>NZ_OZ409873.1:4675000-6510004 GCF_979258655.1 Pseudomonas sp. AC242 | reverse complement strand
CCGTCAACACCTATTTTCATAATTCTGTCACATCAGTCAAAAATCCCCGAAAACGCGAAGGCCGACCCCAAGGGGTCGGCCTTCGCTGCACTGCCCTACTTACAAGCTAGGAAAGGCGAACTGCGAAGCCTCATGGCTCGCCCGTTGCGGCCAGCGCTGGGTGATCGCCTTGCGACGGGTGTAGAAGCGCACACCGTCCGGACCATAGGCATGCAGGTCGCCAAACAGCGAACGCTTCCAGCCGCCAAAGCTGTGATAAGCCACCGGCACCGGCAGCGGTACGTTAACGCCAACCATGCCGACCTCGATCTCGTCGCAGAACAGGCGCGCCGCTTCACCGTCACGGGTGAAGATGCAGGTGCCGTTTCCGTATTCGTGATCGTTGATCAGTTGCATTGCCTCTTCCAGACTGTTCACACGAACGATGCACAGTACCGGGCCGAAGATCTCTTCTTTATAGATGCGCATCTCTGGGGTGACGTTGTCGAACAGGCAGCCACCGAGGAAGAAGCCTTCTTCATGACCGGCCACGCTGAAACCACGACCGTCGACCACCAGAGTCGCGCCCGCTGCCACGCCGTCATCTACGTAACCGCTGACTTTGTCGCGCGCCTGACCGGTCACCAGTGGGCCCATGTCCAGACCGCAAGAAGTGCCGGCACCGATTTTCAGCGCTTGGATCTGTGGAACCAGTTTCGCCACCAGAGCATCCGCCACCTGGTCACCCACACACACAGCGACCGAAATCGCCATGCAGCGCTCGCCGCAGGAACCGTAGGCCGCGCCCATCAGTGCGCTGACCGCGTTGTCCAGATCGGCATCCGGCATCAACACTGCGTGGTTCTTCGCGCCGCCCAGTGCCTGAACGCGTTTGCCGCGCTTGGTGCCTTCGGCATAGATGTACTCAGCGATCGGCGTCGAACCGACAAAGCTCAGCGCTTTGACTTCCGGCGCTTCGATCAGCGCGTCTACTGCAGCCTTGTCACCGTGAACCACGCTCATCACGCCTTTCGGCAAACCGGCTTCCAGCAGCAACTGTGCGATCAGCAGTGTCGAGCTTGGATCGCGCTCGGACGGCTTGAGGATAAAGCAGTTGCCGCAAACGATCGCCAACGGGTACATCCACAGCGGCACCATGGCCGGGAAGTTGAACGGAGTGATCCCGGCAACGATGCCCAGCGGCTGGAAGTCCGACCATGCGTCGATGTTCGGGCCGACGTTGCGGCTGTACTCGCCCTTGAGGATTTCTGGAGCTGCGCAAGCGAACTCGACGTTCTCGATACCACGCTTCAGTTCACCGGCGGCGTCTTCCAGGGTCTTGCCGTGTTCTTCGCTGATCAATTGCGAGATGCGCGCTTCGTTCTGCTCCAGCAGTTGCTTGAAGCGGAACATTACCTGCGCACGTTTGGCCGGTGGCGTGTTGCGCCAGGCCGGGAACGCTGCCTTGGCGGCATCGATGGCTTTCTGGATGGTTGCCTGGCTGGCCAGTGGCAGCTTGTGGATAGCCTGACCGGTAGACGGGTTGAACACATCAACTGCGCGACCGTTCTCGGTCACCAGTTCGCCATTGATCAAATGCGGGATAACGCTCATCGAAAAACTCCTGAATTCTTGTCCGCAGACGCCCACGAGGGGCGCCGGCTGTTTGTACTTATATATAGAGGGAAAAATCAGTCGAGCTTGTTCAGCACTTCGCCGACCGCATCGAACAGACGATCGAGGTCTTGCGGCTTGCTATTGAAGGTTGGGCCGAACTGCAGGGTGTCGCCGCCGAAGCGCACGTAGAACCCGGCTTTCCACAGGGCCATGCCCGCTTCGAACGGACGCACGATGGCGTCGCCGTCACGACCGGCAATCTGGATCGCGCCGGCCAGACCGAAGTTACGGATGTCGATAACGTTCTTCGAACCTTTCAGGCCATGCAGCGCGTTTTCGAAATGCGGTGCTACTTCAGCGACGCTCTGCACCAGATTTTCCTTTTGCAGCAGATCGAGCGCTGCCAGGCCAGCGGCGCAAGCCACCGGGTGCGCCGAGTAGGTGTAGCCGTGCGGGAATTCCACCGCGTACTCAGGGGTCGGCTGATTCATGAAGGTCTGGTAGATCTCGGAGCTGGCAATCACCGCGCCCATCGGGATCGCGCCGTTGGTGACTTGCTTTGCGATGCACATCAGGTCCGGGGTCACGCCAAAGGTGTCAGCACCGAACATGTTGCCGGTACGGCCGAAACCGGTGATCACTTCGTCGAACACCAACAGAATGCTGTGCTGGTCGCAGATCTCGCGCAGACGTTTCAGGTAACCCTGCGGTGGCACCAGCACGCCGGCGGAACCGGCCATAGGCTCAACGAACACAGCGGCGATGTTAGAAGCATCGTGCAGTTCGATCAGCTTCAGCAGTTCATCGGCCAAGGCGATACCGCCCTGCTCCGGCATGCCACGGGAGAAGGCGTTGCTGGCCAGCAGCGTGTGCGGCAGATGATCGACGTCCATCATCGCCTGACCGAACAGCTTGCGGTTACCGTTGACGCCGCCGAGGCTGGTGCCGGCGATGTTCACGCCGTGGTAGCCACGGGCACGGCCAATCATTTTGGTTTTGGTCGACTGCCCCTTCAGGCGCCAGTAGGCACGGACCATTTTCACCGCGGTGTCAGCGCACTCGGAACCGGAGTCGGTGAAGAACACATGGTTCAGATTGCCCGGGGTCAGTTCGGTGATTTTCTCAGCCAGCTGGAACGACAATGGGTGGCCGTACTGGAAGCCCGGCGAGTAATCGAGGGTGCCCAACTGCTTGGAGACCGCTTCCTGAATTTCCTTGCGGGTGTGGCCGGCGCCGCAGGTCCACAGACCGGACAGCGAGTCGTATACCCGGCGGCCCTTGTCGTCGATCAACCAGCTGCCTTCGGCGCCAACGATCAAACGCGGATCGCGCTGGAAATTGCGGTTGGCGGTGTACGGCATCCAGTGCGCGTCCAGCTTCAGTTGGCTGGCCAGTGGCGACGGCGCGTTTTCAGGCATGTTCATCGGGCAAAACCTCGCAGGGCATAAGCGTCAGGGAGATAAAAAGCGTTGTTGCAGCTAAATTGCCACGCGGATAAAGTCGGTGAAATCCAACTCTTCTAACCTTCAGTTAGAACTTTGCTAAACAATGAGAACAATAAGATGAGCAGCCGCCGCCCCGATCCGCTGGCCCAGGTCAGTGACTTTGATATCCGCTTGCTGCGGATTTTTCGCAGCGTGGTGGAATGCGGCGGGTTCTCGGCAGCGGAGACGGTGCTCGGCATCGGTCGCTCGGCGATCAGTCAGCAGATGAGCGATCTGGAGCAGCGCCTCGGCTTACGTCTGTGCCAGCGTGGGCGCGCCGGGTTTTCGCTGACCGAAGAAGGTCGCGAGGTGTATCAGTCGGCGCTGCAACTGTTAAGTGCGCTGGAAAGCTTCCGCACTGAGGTCAACGGCCTGCACCAGCATTTGCGTGGCGAGTTGATCATCGGCCTGACCGACAACCTGGTCACCCTGCCCCACATGCGCATCACCCACGCCCTCGCGCAATTGAAGGAGCGCGGGCCGGATGTGCAGATCCAGATCCGCATGATTGCGCCGAATGAGGTCGAACAAGGCGTGCTCGATGGGCGCCTGCATGTCGGCGTGGTGCCGCAGGCCAGTGCGTTGTCGGGCCTGGAATATCAGCCGCTGTACAGCGAACGTTCGCTGCTTTATTGCGCGGTGGGTCATCCGTTGTTTTATGTCGATGACAAACAGCTCGATGACGAACGCCTTAACAGTCAGGACGCGATCGCGCCGACCTTTCGTTTGCCGGCGGAGATTCAGGCGCATTACCAGGCGCTTAATTGCACGGCCAGCGCTTCCGACCGCGAAGGCATGGCATTCCTGATTTTGACCGGACGCTACATCGGTTACCTGCCGGATCACTACGCCAGCCTCTGGGTGCAGCAAGGTCGTTTGCGTGCGCTGAAATCGCAAACACGTTTCTACGACCTGAGCCTCGCATCGGTCACGCGCAAGGGGCGGCGCCCTCATTTGGTGCTGGAAAGCTTTTTGGAGAGTCTGGCGGCAACGCGTTGAAAATCCTCCTAGGCCCACCAGCTTTGGGCCTTAGCAACAAATTCGACCAATAACCTGAGCAAGTGGACAGCTTTTTGCAAAGCAGGATCAACCTCGATCCTTCAACAAGAAGCCTTAAGCCATGCAGCCAGATTCCGCACCGTCCAGCGACCTGATCTACGGCCTCGACGACCGCCCCAAACCGCTTGCCGCGATACTCGCGGCGCTGCAACACGTGCTCGCCAGTTTCGTCGGCATCATCACCCCGCCATTGGTGATCGGCTCGGCCCTCGGGCTGACCGCGCATTTGCCGTACCTGATCAGCATGGCCTTGATGGTTTCGGGCGTCGGCACCTTTATTCAGGCGCGGCAGCCGTTCGGCATCGGGGCGGGAATGATCTGTCTGCAAGGCACCAGTTTTGCTTTTCTTGGTGCGGTGCTGTCGGCGGGGTTTCTGGTCAAGCAACGTGGCGGCAGCCCGGAAGACATTCTGGCGATGATCTTCGGTGTGTGCTTTTTCGGCGCAATCGTGCAGATCGTCCTCAGCCGCTTCATCGGCCAGTTGCGCAGAGTCGTCACACCGCTGGTGACCGGGATCGTCATCACCCTGATCGGTATCAGCCTGATCAAGGTCGGCATCACCGATCTGGGTGGCGGCTTCAATGCGCCAGATTTCGGTGCGCCGGGCAATCTGGCGCTGGGCGTGTTTGTGTTGCTGACGATCATTCTGCTCAACCGCTCGAACACGCCATGGGTGCGCTTGTCGGCAATCATCATCGGTTTGCTGCTGGGCAGTCTGGCCGCGTGGTTCAGTGGGAAACTGGTGCCGCAGCCTTTACCTGACTTGCCACTGGTGAGTTTTCCTACACCGTTCAAGTTTGGCTTCAACTTCGACTGGACGGCTTTCCTGCCGGTCGCGCTGATTTATCTGATCAGCACCATCGAAACCGTCGGTGACCTCACCGCCAACTGCATGCTCGCCCGTCAGCCAATCAGCGGCCCTTCCTATATAAGCCGCCTGCGCGGGGGCGTACTCGGTGACGGCGTGAGCTGCATGATCGCCGCGACCTTCAGCGCCTTTCCCAATACCACGTTTGCGCAGAACAACGGCGTGATTCAGTTGACCGGCGTCGCCAGCCGCTACGTCGGCCTGTACATCGGCGCGATCCTGTTTTGTCTCGGCCTGTTCCCGATGATCGGCGCCGTGCTGCAGCAGATCCCGAAACCGGTGCTCGGCGGCGCTACCTTGGTGATGTTCGGCGCGGTGGCTGCGGCCGGCGTGCGCATCCTCGCGCAGTCGCCGCTGGATCGGCGCAGCATGTTGATCATCGCCACGTCGTTCGGCGTCGGCCTGGGCATTGCCGCGCAACCGAACCTGCTGCACCTGCTGCCGAAACTGGTGCAAAACCTGTTTGATTCGGCGATCACCAGCGGCGGCCTGACCGCGATAATCCTTTGCCTGCTGCTGCCGGAGTCGAAAATCGAGGCTGCTGAAGCGCACCCGCCGCTGAACAAGATCGAACAGGCGTAACGGTTTTATCGCTCAAACACTTGTCGGATGCCTGTGGGTGCGCTATCAACGCAACTGGTTGCACCCACAGACAAACCCGGAAGTGCCTATGACCTTTGAAGTCCCAGCCCATGGCGGCAAACCCGCCAGCCGCATTCGTCAGAAAAACGAAGAGACCATCCTCAAAGCCGCCGAAGACGAGTTCGCCCGTCACGGTTACAAAGGCACCAGCATGAACACCATCGCCCAGAATGCCGGGTTGCCCAAGGCCAACCTGCATTACTACTTCACCAACAAACTCGGTTTGTACGTGGCGGTGCTGAGCAACATCATCGAGCTGTGGGACAGCACCTTCAACACCCTTACCGCCGAGGACGATCCGGCCGAAGCGCTGACTCGCTATATCCGCGCCAAGATGGAATTCTCCCGTCGTCAGCCACAGGCCTCGCGAATCTTTGCGATGGAAGTGATCAGCGGCGGCGAATGCCTGAGCGAATATTTCAATCAGGACTACCGCGCCTGGTTCACCGGCCGCGCGGCGGTATTTCAAGCGTGGATCGATGCCGGCAAAATGGACCCGGTCGATCCGGTGCATTTGATCTTCCTGTTGTGGGGCAGCACCCAGCATTACGCTGACTTCGCCACGCAGATCTGCCGCGTCAGCGGTCGCAGCAAGTTGACCAAGCAGGACATGGAAGACGCCGGCAACAACCTGATCCGCATCATTCTCAAAGGCTGCGGCCTCACTCCTCCTCTATAAGACGTTTATGCCTTTCACCCTCAGCGGTTTTTGCGAGTACCGCGAAGAGATTCGCAAAAGCCGCTTTATCACCTTTGCCACGCCGATCGGCAGCCCTGCCGATGCTCAGGCGTTTTTTGAACAGCACAGCGATTTCAACGCCTCGCACAATTGCTGGGCGTGGAAACTCGGCGATCAATACCGCAGCAATGACGACGGCGAACCGGGCGGCACGGCCGGGCGACCGATTCTGGCGGCGATCGAAGCGCAGGATTGCGATCAGGTCGCGGTGTTGGTGATCCGTTGGTACGGCGGTATTCAACTCGGCACTGGGGGATTGGCCCGTGCCTATGGTGGTGGTGCGAACAAGTGCCTGCAGACGGCGGCAAAGGTCGAGTTGATCAGCCGCGTGCCGCTGAGTTGCGCCTGCGGGTTTGCCGAGTTGGCGTTGGTGAAGTTGCGGGTTGCGGACTTGGGTGGATTGGTTGTGGAGGAGAACTTCACGGCGAACGGCGTTGAGTTGAAGTTGGCTGTGGGCGAAGCGCAGATCGAGGTCTTGCAAACGCAGCTAGCCGATTTGAGTCGTGGGCGGATTTTGCTTCAACGATAAAAGATCAAAAGATCGTCCGATCGCGGCCCGAGCGTTGCGCAGCTCCTACATTTGAAATGCGCTCTCCTGTAGGAGCTGCCGAAGGCTGCGATCTTTTAGGGCATGACCCTTTTCCGTTATTCCCCGGACTTGCCCACATCTGCTGTGCACCCGACTGTGGATAACCTGAGTACATTCCGCTGTAACCCTTCTGTCACGTGGCTTTGCGCGGTTTGTTCACTTTTCGTTCAATTCACTCGACGAAACGAAAATTTCAAACAGAAACAGTCAGTTAGCGTGGTTTATCACCATTAGAAGAAAGCACCGCAGTGCTTATGCCCAGGTTTGCAGCTTGCGCACAATAACTGTGGAGCAACCTGTGGATAACCCGTTCATGGCTGGCGCAGTCGCAGGTCCTGCCTAGTCCACAGGGGTTTGCTCGTTTTTTGATCAGTTGCCGACGGGCAAAACTGGAGCCCGATCAACGGCTTTGCTCTGAATTGGTGCCGTGAGCCCAGCCAATTTTGCAGGCAATGCTCTGCTTCAGGCACTCGCACACGCGGCCCGCTCGCGTTCCTGACTCAATGGCCAGGAAATTGCTTTATCCACAGGCACAACTCCAAGCAAGTCGAGCCTGCCATGCCAATCGCCCCTCTTACTTCGCGCCTGCAATTGCGCCATATCAGCAAACGCTACCCCGGTTGTCTGGCCAATGACGCCATCGACCTGAGCATCGCGCCGGGGGAAATCCATGCCCTGCTCGGTGAAAACGGCGCGGGCAAAAGTACCTTGATGAAAATTATCTACGGCGTCACCCAGGCCGATGCCGGCGAGATGCTCTGGCAAGGTCAGCCGGTGAATATCCGCAACCCGGCGCAGGCGCGGCAGTTGGGCATCGGCATGGTGTTCCAGCATTTCTCGCTGTTCGAAACCCTCAGCGTGGCACAGAACATTGCCCTGGCAATGGGCGCTGCGGCCGGCACACCGAAACAACTGGAGCCGAAAATTCGCGAAGTGTCGCGTCGCTACGGTATGGCGCTGGAGCCGGAAAGACTTGTCCACAGCCTGTCGATCGGCGAGCGGCAACGAGTGGAAATTATTCGCTGCCTGATGCAGGACATTCGTCTGCTGATCCTCGATGAGCCGACTTCGGTACTGACACCGCAGGAGGCCGACGAGTTGTTCATCACCCTGCGCCGCCTCGCTGCCGAAGGCTGCAGCATTCTGTTTATCAGCCACAAGCTTGGTGAAGTGCGCGCGTTGTGTCATAGCGCAACGGTTCTGCGCGGCGGGCGTGTCGCCGGACATTGCGTGCCTGCCGAATGTTCGGATCAGCAGTTGGCGCAGATGATGGTGGGCGAAGCGGCGGCGTTGATTGGCGATTATCCGAAGGTCAGCGGCGGCGCGGCGTTTTTGCGGGTGAGCGGATTGAGTTGGCACAACCCGGATCCGTTTGGCTGCTCACTGAAAGATATCGACCTGGAAGTGCGCAGCGGTGAAATCGTCGGCATCGCCGGGGTCGCCGGTAATGGTCAGGATGAGTTGCTGGCCCTGCTCAGCGGCGAACAGACCTTGCCTCGGGCCGAAGCCACAACCATCCGATTTGCTGAGCAACCCGTTGCTGACCTACGCCCGGATGCACGACGCAAACTGGGTTTGGCGTTCGTGCCGGCCGAGCGTCTCGGTCACGGCGCGGTGCCGGAGTTGAGTCTGGCCGATAACGCCCTCCTCACCGCCTTTCAACAGGGATTGGTCAGCCACGGTTTGATCGATCGCGGCAAAGTCGAAGCCCTCGCCCGGCAGATCATTCAGCGCTTCGGCGTGAAAACCCCAGACACGCAAACCGCCGCGCGCAGTTTGTCCGGCGGCAATCTGCAGAAATTCATCCTCGGCCGGGAAGTTCTCCAGCAACCGAAACTGCTGATCGCCGCGCACCCGACCTGGGGCGTCGACGTCGGCGCCGCCGCGACTATCCACCGGGCACTGATCGCGTTACGCGATGCCGGCGCGGCGATTCTGGTGATCTCCGAAGACCTCGACGAACTGTTCCAGATCAGCGACCGCCTCGGCGCGTTGTGCGGTGGACGTTTGTCGGCGCTGCACAACACCACCGATACCCAACTCAGCGACGTCGGCGGCTGGATGGCCGGTCAGTTCGACCACGCCCCTTCGGCCGCCACGGTTTAACGGAGTTTTCCACATGCTGCTTTCCCTCGAACCCCGTGGCCAGCAATCGCGCTTGATGCTGTGGTGCTCGCCGTTACTGGCGGCAGCGCTGACGCTTGGCTGCGGCTCGCTGCTGTTTATCGCCCTTGGCCACGACCCGTTGCAAACCTTGCACACGCTGCTGATCGCACCGGTCAGCGATTTGTATGGCGTCTCCGAATTGCTGGTCAAAGCGCTGCCGATTCTGCTTTGCGCACTGGGGTTGGCCGTGGCGTACCAGGCGCGAATCTGGAACATCGGCGCCGAAGGCCAATTGCTCCTCGGCGCGCTCGCCGGCAGTGCCTTGGCGGTGAACATCATCGGCATGCAAAGTCGTTGGGCGCTGGTATTTATTCTGCTCACCGGCACCGTCGCTGGTGCGGCGTGGGCCGGGCTGACCGCGTGGTTGCGCACGCGCTTCAACGCCAACGAAATCCTCACCAGCATCATGCTCAATTACATCGCGCTGAACCTGCTGCTGTTCTGCGTGCACGGGCCGCTGAAGGATCCGGCCGGATTCAACTTTCCCGAGTCGGCGATGTTCGGCGACGCCAGCCGTTTGCCGTTGTTGATGGAGGATGGCCGCGTGCATGCCGGGGTGTATTTCGCCTTGCTCGCACTGGTCGCGGTGTGGGTGTTGTTGCAGAAAAGCTTTGTCGGTTTCCAGATCAAAGTGCTTGGGTTGGACAAGCGTGCCGCAGGGTTTGTCGGCTTTCGCGAGAAGCGGTTGATCTGGCTGGCGCTGTTGATCAGTGGCGGCTTGGCCGGGCTTGCGGGTGTCTGCGAAGTCACCGGGCCGATTGGCCAGTTGGTGCCGCAGGTGTCCCCGGGTTACGGCTATGCGGCAATCACCGTGGCTTTTCTTGGGCGCCTGAATCCGATCGGGATTCTGTTTTCCAGCCTGTTGATGGCACTGCTGTACATCGGTGGCGAGAGTGCGCAAATGAGCCTGAATCTGCCGCAAGCGATCACCCAGTTATTCCAGGGAATGATGCTGTTTTTCCTGCTCGCCTGTGACGTGCTGATTCTCTATCGGCCACGTCTGAAACTGCGCTGGGTGAAGCGTACTTCGACCACCGCCGTAACTGCCGGAGCGCTGTGATGGATATCGATCTGTTGAGCAATATTTTCTACGCCATGGTGCGTTGCGGCACACCGCTGTTGCTGGTGGCGCTGGGGGAACTGATCTGCGAGAAGAGCGGCGTGCTCAATCTTGGGCAGGAAGGGATGATGCTGTTTGGTGCGGTGATCGGTTTTATCGTCGCGCTGAACAGCGGCAACCTGTGGCTCGGTGTGTTGCTGGCGATGTTGGCCGGGATGCTGTTGTCGTCGCTGTTTGCCTTGGTGGCGCTGGTGTTCAACGCCAATCAGGTGGCGACCGGGTTGGCCCTGACGATTTTTGGTGTCGGGTTGTCGACCTTTGTCGGCGCGGCTTGGGTGGGTAAACCGTTGGCCGGTTTTGAGCCGCTGGCGATTCCTTATCTGAGTGAGATTCCGCTGATCGGGCGGATGCTGTTTGCTCAGGACTTGCTGGTGTATCTGTCGTTCGCGCTGTTTGCGCTGGTGGCGTGGGTGATCGTCAAAAGTCGTGTCGGTTGATCATTCAAGCGGTCGGCGAAATCCGGATGCGGCCAGTGCGATGGGGCTGCCGGTGTTGACCGTGCGCACGTTGGCGGTGCTGTTTGGCGGAGCGATGGCTGGGTTGGCCGGGGCTTATTTGTCGCTGGCGTATACGCCGATGTGGGCGGAGAACATGACCGCCGGGCGTGGCTGGATCGCGTTGGCGCTGGTGGTGTTTGCCAGTTGGCGGGTGTGGCGGTTGTTGCTCGGGGCGTATCTGTTTGGCCTCGCCAGCATCCTGCATTTGGTGGCGCAGGGATTGGGGCTGGCGATTCCGTCGAGTTTGCTGGCGATGCTGCCGTATGTGGCGACGATTGTGGTGTTGGTGCTGTTGTCGCGGGATGCGCTGCGGACGCGGTTGTATGCACCGGTTTCGCTTGGGCAGCCTTGGCAGTCAGGGCATTGATGCGGTGATCTCACTGGCCCCATCGCTGGCAAGCCAGCTCCCACAGGTTTAGTGCTGATCACAAATTTTGCGCACTACTCGGACACTGTGGGAGCTGGCTTGCCAGCGATGAGGCCCTGACAGGCAACACTTGAGCGATGCCCCACGCCAGTTCGAAGACCAGGAAAACCAGCAAAATCGAACTGGCGCCATGGAGCAAGGCATACGCCTGCCAAGCCGCAAACAGAAACCGCGCCACCACGTCATAGCGTCCATAAAGCGCCTGCGGATCACGAATCCGCAGCACCGCCCACACGCACACCACCGAGCCCAGCAGATTCGCCATCAACATATGCACAGGCTGAAACACCGGCAGCTCGCCGGGCAAATTCAGCACGCTCAACAATCCGTGCAAAGCGGCAAAACTCCACGGCGTGGCAAACGCCGCCGTGACGACCAGGTCATACCAGGCACTGCCGCGCACCACGTTGCGATATTGCGTTGAAGTCCACATCATCCATGCTCCAGAAATTTGAGGAGCAACCACGGTAAAGCCTGGAGTATGCTCCAGGGTCAATAGCCCTTTTGAGAACCAGCATGCGCATCGGTGAGTTAGCCCAGGCCAGTGCCGTCAGCCGTGACACCCTGCGCTTCTACGAGCAGCGCGGGTTGATTGCGGCGCAGCGCAGCGCCAACGGTTATCGCGACTATCCGCCGGAGATGGTGCAACTGGTGCTCTATATCAAAACGGCGCAACGCCTGGGATTTACCCTCGGCGAGATCGGCAACAGCGTCGCCGCGTTGTGGAATGCCCCCAATCCTGACAACGCCGTGGCGCAGTTGCTGCGCGACAAACTGCAACTGATCGAAACCCGCATGCGCGAACTCGACGCGCTGCGTCAGGAGTTGCAACTTCGCCTCGGTCAGGCCTGTCCATTGAATCCATGATCCTCATTCATCAAGGAAGCCCATCATGTCTGCAAAAAACGCACTGATCATCGGCGCCTCCCGGGGCCTTGGCCTCGGTCTGGTGAAAACCCTGCTGGCCGACGGCTGGCAAGTCACCGCCACCGTGCGCAATCCGCAAAACGCCGAGGCGCTGCAAGCGCTGGGCAAAGTGCGGATCGAGAAGCTCGACATGGACGATCAGCAAGCGGTGATCGCTCTGAGTCAGCAGCTCAAAGGCGAAACCTTCGACCTGCTGTTCGTCAACGCCGGGGTCAAAGGCCCGGCCGATCAGACCCCGGGCGGCGCGACTCTGGCTGAAGTCGGTCAGCTGTTTTTCACCAACGCGGTGGCGCCGATCAATCTGGCGCAACGGTTTGTCGGGCAGATTCGTGACGGCAGCGGTGTGCTGGCGTTCATGAGTTCCGGGCTGGGCAGTGTGACGGTGCCCGACGCGCCGGAACTGGCGTTATACAAGGCCAGCAAGGCTGCGCTGAATTCGATGACCAACAGTTTTGTCACCCAATTGGGCGAGCAGAAGATGACGGTGTTATCGCTGCATCCGGGTTGGGTGAAGACCGATATGGGCGGTGAAGGGGCTGACCTTGACGTTGAGACCAGCACCCGTGGGTTGATCGATCAGGTGAATGCGTACACCGGCAAGGGCGGACATCACTTCATCAATTACAAGGGCGAAACGATTCCCTGGTAATTGATGATCCCCTGTAGGAGCTGCCGAAGGCTGCGATCTTTTGATCTTAAAAACAAAATCAAAAGATCGCAGCCTTCGGCAGCTCCTACAGGGGTTGTGTATTTTGGTGATGTTGTCCTGTCGGGTTGGGCTTGCCCGGCGTGGCAATTTGTTTGAAACTGCGCACCTCGTCCCTCGCGGCGACCCTGGATCAGCAGACAGGGCATCACTGAGCTGGCAACCCTGAACCCCATTTTCAGAGGAGCCGGCAACATGCCCGCGACCCGTACCTGGTTAAAAAATCCCCTCGCCATTTTCACCTCCAACGAGCTCGATGCCCGTGGCGGTCTTGTCGTGCAAGACGGTGTCATCGTCGAAGTCCTCGCCGCTGGCCAACAGCCGTCGGCGCCGTGCAATGCAGTGTTCGATGCCCGCGAGCATGTGATCCTGCCAGGCCTGATCAACACCCACCATCACTTCTATCAAACCCTCACCCGCGCCTGGGCGCCGGTGGTCAATCAGCCGTTGTTCCCATGGCTGAAAACCCTGTACCCGGTGTGGGCGCGCCTGACGCCGGAAAAACTCGCACTCGCCACCAAAGTGGCGTTGGCTGAATTGCTGCTGTCGGGCTGCACCACCGCTGCCGACCACCACTACCTGTTTCCGGACGGTCTGGAAAACGCCATCGACGTGCAAGTCGAAAGCGTCCGCGAACTGGGCATGCGCGCCATGCTCACTCGCGGTTCGATGAGCCTCGGCGAGAAGGACGGCGGTCTGCCGCCGCAGCAAACCGTGCAGGAAGGCCAGGTGATTCTCGACGACAGTCAGCGCCTGATTCACGAGTACCACGAACGTGGCGACGGCGCGCAGATCCAGATCGCCCTGGCGCCGTGCTCGCCGTTCTCGGTGACCCCGGAAATCATGTCGGCCAGCGCCGAACTGGCGAACAAGCTCGACGTGCGTCTGCACACGCACTTGGCGGAAACCCTCGACGAAGAGGATTTCTGCCTGCAGCGTTTCGGCCTGCGCACCGTCGATTATCTCGACAGCGTCGGCTGGCTCGGCCCGCGCACTTGGCTGGCCCACGGGATCCACTTCAACCCGGACGAAATCACTCGACTCGGCGAGGCGGGCACCGGTATCTGCCATTGCCCGAGCTCGAACATGCGTCTGGCTTCCGGCATCTGCCCGAGTATAGATCTGACTGACGCGGGTGCGTTGTTTGGTCTGGGCGTGGATGGGTCGGCGTCCAACGATGCGTCGAACATGATTCTCGAAGCGCGTCAGGCGCTGTACATCCAGCGTCTGCGTTACGGCGCCGAGAAGATCACCCCGGAACGCGTACTGGGCTGGGCGACCAAGGGTTCGGCGAGCTTGTTGGGCCGTACCGATATCGGTGAGATTGCCGTGGGCAAGCAGGCGGATCTGGCGTTGTTCAAGCTTGATGAGCTGCGCTTCTCGGGCAGCCATGATCCGATTTCCGCGTTGCTGTTGTGCGGCGCGGATCGTGCGGATCGGGTGATGATTGGTGGCAAGTGGCGTGTGGTCGATGGGCAGGTTGAAGGGCTTGATCTGAAAGGTCTGATTGCCGATCACAGCCAGGCGGCTCGGCAGCTGATCGCAGGTACCTGATCCCCCTCCCCATCTGATCGTTCCCACGCTCTGCGTGGGAATGCATCTCGGGACGCTCCGCGTCCCAGCGGCGGACGCAGAGCGTCCATGGCGGCATTCCCACGCGGAGCGTGGGAACGATCAATCATCAGAGACCGAGCAGGGACAGCATGATGAAGGTCGCGAACAGCACGAAGTGCGTCATGCCTTCGATGGCATTGGTCTCACCGTCATTCAAGTTGATCGCACTAACGATCAGCGTGATGAAGATCATCACCGTCTGCACCGGCGTCATCGCCATCTGAAACGGCTGGCCGGTGTACAGGGCCATCGCCTCCATCACCGGCACCGTCAAAATCACCGTCGACAGTGACGCGCCCATCGCAATGTTCACCACCGACTGCATGCGGTTGGCCAATGCTGCGCGCAACGCGGTCAGAATCTCCGGCGCTGCGGATATCGCCGCCACCAGAATCGCCGTGATCACCGGCGGTGCACCCGTGCCTTCCAGGCCCAGATCGAGGGTCTTCGACATTACCTCGGCCAATGCGCCGATCACCACAATGCCAAACACCAGAATGCCGATCGACAGACCGATGCTCGGTGCTTTTGCCTGCGCGTCCTGCGGTTCTTTCTTGCGGCGTTTGTCGGGGTAGCTGTAGCTGAAAAAGTAGCTGTGCGGGCCGACCTGCATGCGCAGAAACAACGCGTAAAGCACGACCATCGCGCCGATGGTGAACGCTGAATAAATCTTCCAGTTGGCCTCGGGAATGAACTCCGGCACCACCATCGACACGCCCATGGCGGTGAGGATCATCACGCTGTAGCTGCGCGCGGAATCGTCGTTGTAGGACTGTTCGCCGTGTTTGATCCCGCCCATCAGCGCTGCGAGGCCGAGGATGCCGTTGATGTCGAGCATCACGGCGGAGTAGATCGTGTCGCGCACCAGCGTGGGCGACGCTTCGTTGCTCATCATGATTGCCAGAATAACCACTTCGACCAGCACGGCCGCAAGCGTGAGGATCATCGTGCCGTAAGGGTCGCCGACCTTTTCGGCGAGCAATTCGGCGTGATGGGCGACGCGCATCGAGGCGGCGACGATGAAGGCGATCAGCACCAGACCGGCAGTCAGCGCGACGATCTGGCCGCTGTGCAGCATCCAGTGTTCCAACGAATAGGCAACGCACGCGGCGATAACTGCCAGCAGGAGAAAGCTTTCTTGCTTGAGGAGGGTGAGCATGGCGGGCCTTTTGCCGAAGAGAGCGAATGAGCTACTGACTGCGGAGCGGCGCTAACGTTTCGTTACACCTTAGCGCACCAAGCGATGGCGTGAACTCGCGGACTTGCACTGCGTTGGTCCGGGCGCTGAAAAGATCGCAGCCTTCGGCAGCTCCTACAGCTTGCGCATTCCCATGTAGGAGTTGCCGAAGGCTGCGATCTTTTTTGTTTGTTGTCCTGTTGGTCAGCAATTTGCATTGGCCCTGACCACACACAACAAAACGGAGCTCCAATTCATGCAAATACGTCCGCTGCACAAACTGCTGTGCGCCGCCCTCGGTCTGGGGATCAGCCTGAGCGCCAGCGCTGCCGATCCGCTGAAGGTCGGTTTCGTCTATATCGGCCCGATCGGTGACCACGGCTGGACGTATCAGCATGAACAGGGGCGCAAGGCACTCGCGGAGAAATTCGGCAATCAGATCACCACCAACTACGTCGAGAACGTCGCCGAAGGTGCCGACGCCGAGCGGGTGATCCGCAACATGGCCAAGGACAAGTACGACCTGATCTTCACCACCTCTTTCGGCTACATGAACCCCACTGTCAAAGTCGCCAAGCAGTTTCCCAAGGTGACCTTCGAACACGCCACCGGCTACAAACAGGACAAGAACCTCGGCACCTATCTGGCGCGCACTTACGAAGGTCGCTACGTCGGCGGCTTCCTCGCAGCGAAGATGACCAAGACCAAAAAGATCGGTTACGTCGCCTCGTTCCCGATCCCCGAGGTGATCCGCGACATCAACGCGATTCAACTGGCCCTGAACAAGTACAACCCGGGCACCGAGATCAAAGTGGTGTGGGTCAACTCGTGGTTCGACCCGGGCAAGGAGGCCGACGCGGCCAACGCGCTGATCGATCAGGGCGTCGACGTGGTGTTCCAGCACACCGACAGCCCGGCGCCGATTCAGGCGGCTGAGCGTCGTGGCGTGTACGCGGTGGGTTATGCCTCGGACATGGCGCACTTCGGGCCAAAAGCGGTGCTGACCTCGATCGTCAACGACTGGGCGCCGCACTATATTCAGGCGACGCAAAGCGTGATCGACCACACCTGGAAATCCCAGGACTACTGGGGCGGGCTGAAGGAGGGCACGGTTGAACTGCCGATCAGTGACTTGGTGCCAGCGCCGGTGAAAGCCGAGGCCGAGCAACTCATTGCCGACATCAAGAGCGGTGCGTTGCAGCCGTTTACCGGGCCGATCAAGGATCAGGCCGGCGTGGAGAAAATCCCCGCAGGCGTGAGCGCGACGAATGCGGAGCTGGCGTCGATGAACTACTACGTTGAAGGCATGAAGGCCGAGATGCCGAAGTAATCCCCCTGACCCCGATCGTTCCCACGCTCTGCGTGGGAATGCCGCCCGGGACGCTCCGCGGCCCTGCCAAAAGCGGACGCAGAGCGTCCATTGAGGCATTCCCACGCGGAGCATGGGAACGATCTCCCGTACTTTTCAAGGATTGTGTATGGATCAGCTTCCGATCATCGATATCAGCCCGCTCTACAGCGACGATGAAAACGCCTGGCCCGCCGTGGCCGGGCAAATCGACCACGCCTGCCGCGAGTGGGGCTTTTTCTACATCAAGGGTCACCCGATTTCGGCGCAACGCATCGACGCGGTGCTCGATCAGACTCAGCGTTTTTTTGCTCTGCCCGCAGCGGAAAAACTCAAGATCGACATCACCCAGACCCGCCACCATCGCGGCTACGGTGCGATCGCCACCGAGCAACTCGACCCAAGCAAACCCAGCGACCTCAAAGAAACCTTCGACATGGGCCTGCACCTGCCGGCCAACCATCCCGACGTACTCGCCGGAAAACCGTTGCGCGGGCCGAACCGTCATCCGGCGCAAACCGGCTGGGCCGAGTTGATGGAACAGCATTACCTCGACATGCAGGCTCTCGCCCAAACCCTGCTGCGGGCAATGACTCTCGCGCTGGGCATCGAGCGCGACTTCTTCGACAGCCGTTTCAACGACCCCGTCAGCGTGCTGCGCATGATCCATTACCCACCGCGCCACACCGCCAGCTCCGCCGAGCAGCAAGGCGCCGGCGCGCACACCGATTACGGCTGCGTCACCCTGCTCTATCAGGACAGCGCCGGTGGCTTGCAAGTGAAGAATGTCAAAGGCGAATGGATCGACGCGCCACCGATTGAGGGCACTTTCGTGGTCAACCTCGGCGACATGATGGCGCGCTGGAGCAACGACCGTTATCGCTCGACGCCGCACCGCGTCATCAGTCCGCTCGGGGTCGATCGCTATTCGATGCCGTTCTTCGCCGAGCCGCACCCGGACACGCGCATCGAATGCCTGCCCGGTTGTCAGGACGCACAACACCCAGCGAAGTATCCGACCACCACCTGCGCCGAATTCCTGCTCTCGCGCTTCGCCGATACCTACGCTTATCGCCGTGAGCAGGAAGCCGTTTGATGGATCGCTTGGTCAGGTTTTGCCAATTGTTTCGGCGAGCATCTGTAGAATGCCGCCATTGCACCTGATGAGAAAAGAATATGTACGACTGGCTCAACGCCTTGCCCAAGGCTGAACTGCACCTGCACCTGGAAGGCTCGCTGGAGCCCGAGCTGCTGTTCGCCCTGGCCGAACGCAACAAGATCGCCCTGCCGTGGAACGACGTGGAAACCCTGCGCAAGGCTTACGCCTTCAACAACCTGCAGGAATTCCTCGACCTGTATTACCAAGGTGCCGACGTATTGCGCACCTCGCAGGACTTCTACGACCTGACTTGGGCCTACCTGCTGCGCTGCAAAGCACAGAACGTCATTCACACTGAACCGTTCTTCGACCCGCAGACCCACACCGACCGGGGCATCCCGTTCGAAGTGGTGCTCAACGGCATCGCCGCGGCACTCAAGGATGGCGAGCAACAACTGGGCATCACCAGCGGTTTGATCCTCAGTTTCCTGCGCCACCTCAGCGAAGAACAAGCCGAGAAAACTCTCGATCAAGCGCTGCCGTTCCGTGATGCGTTTGTCGCGGTCGGCCTCGACAGCTCCGAGATGGGCCACCCGCCGAGCAAGTTCCAGCGCGTGTTCGACCGTGCCCGCCACGAAGGCTTCCTGACCGTCGCCCACGCTGGCGAAGAAGGCCCGCCGGAGTACATCTGGGAGGCCATCGACCTGCTGAAAATCCAGCGTATCGACCATGGCGTACGCGCCATCGAAGACGAGCGCCTGATGCAGCGGATCATCGACGAGCAGATCCCGCTGACCGTGTGCCCGCTGTCGAATACTAAGCTTTGCGTGTTCGATCACATGTCGCAGCACAACATCCTCGACATGCTCGAGCGTGGCGTGAAGGTTACGGTGAACTCCGATGACCCGGCGTACTTCGGTGGTTACGTGACCGAGAACTTCTACGCACTGCATGAGCATTTGGGCATGACCCAGGATCAGGCCAAGCGCCTGGCGCAGAACAGCCTGGATGCGCGACTGGTAAAGCCATAAGCAACACCGCAAAACCTTTGTAGGCCTTCGCCTGCTCGCGATAGCAGGGTGTCAGCTAAAAAATCTATATCTGACACTCCGCTATCGCGAGCAGGCGAAGGCCTACATTGGATCTGTGTTAGCCGATAGATTGGGTTTCAGTCAGCTCTTCAAGGGTTTTCCCGCGCGTCTCCATCCCGAACAGCCACACCACCCCCGCCGCTATCGCAAAGCATGCCGCGCCCAGCGCAAACACCCCGCCCTGCCCGGTAATCGGGAACACCAGCCCGGTCACCAACGGCCCGAGCAGCGACCCCACGCGGCCAATTGCCGAGGCGAAGCCCGAGCCTGTCGCCCGCGCCGACGTCGGATACAACTCCGGCGTGTAGGTGTAGAGCACCGCCCACATACCGAACAGGAAAAACTGCATCAACAGCCCGGTGCTGATCAGCAGCGCAACGTTGCCGCCAAACACCGCGCTCTGCCCATACAGAAACGCCATCACCCCGCCGCCGAGCAACGTGACGATGCACACCGGTTTGCGCCCCCAGCGCTCGACCAGCCACGCCGCCATCAGAAACCCGGGAATCCCGCCCAGGGAAATCAGCACCGTGTAATACACCGACTGCGTCACTGCGAAACCCGACTGTTGCAGCAGCGCACTGAGCCACGACGTCAGCCCGTAAAAGCCAAGCAGCGCAAAGAACCACAGACTCCAGATCATCGTGGTGCGCTGGCGATACTGCGGCGACCAGATCTGATTGAGCGCCGAAAAGAAGTTGCCCGGCGGCGTCACAGTGCGCGGCAAACGAATCGGTTCCGGCAGCGCCGCACCGCCCAGCGAGTTGCGCACCCGCGCCTCGATGCCGTTCAACACCTTGTCCGCAGCGTCATCGCGCCCCGCCTGTTCCAGCCAGCGCGGTGACTCGGGAATGAAAAAGCGGATCGCCAGCACAAACACTGCCGGCACGGCCAACACCAGAAAGATGTCGCGCCAGCCAATCAGTGGCAGCAGAAAGTAGGACAGCACGCCAGCAGCGACGAAGCCGAGCGGCCAGAAGCCGTCCATCAACGCGATGTAACGACCGCGACGTTGCGCCGGAATCAGCTCGGACAACATCGACTGGGCGATGGGAAACTCCATGCCCATGCCGATCCCCAACAGGATGCGGAACAGTGTCAGCGTCTCGACCGTTTGCGCCGTCGAGCACAGATAACTGGCCACGCCCCACAGCACGATGCTCCACTGAAACACCGGTTTGCGCCCGAAGCGGTCGGCGAGCATGCCCGACAGCGACGCTCCCAGCACCATGCCGAAGAAGCTCGAACTGGCGAGCAGCCCCGCTTGCGCACTGCTCAGGCCGAACTCGGCTTTGATCGAGCCGAGCAGGAACGTCATCATCGCCAGGTCCATGGAGTCGAAGAAAAACGCCAGGGCAATAATGATGAAAATGATCCGGTGATAACCGCTTATTGGCAGTCGCTCCAAGCGTTCCGCCGCGCTGTAGCCGTGTGTGTCCATGCCGCCTCCCCCGATCCGAAATATCCCCGGATCGAGTGTGCGCGATAGCGCTCAGGCGTTGCTGCTGGATGCGACCTGTTCGCAGTCGTGGACGACGCCAGAAGTGCTGACGTCGAATGCGAGTGCTCTACAACGCCATTTCCAGTTCGGTTTCCTTGGCGAAGCGGTGCAGTTCCCGTTGGCCAGTGGCCGTCAATTGCAAGGCTCTGGAATCGTTGGGCAGGGTCAGCCAACCGGACTGCATGAACAACTGCAGCAACGCGGCACCCAGTGAGCCTCCCATGTGCGGACGACGCTCGCTCCAGTCCGGACAGGCACACGCCACTTGTACGTTGCGATGGGCCAACGCTTGAATGAACACACCGCGCCCAGCCAACAATTTCGCCCCCTTGTGGGTCACCACGACGCGTTGCTCAAGCTGTTCGATCCAACCGGCA
Source organism: Pseudomonas sp. AC242 (assembly GCF_979258655.1). Taxonomy (NCBI): domain Bacteria; kingdom Pseudomonadati; phylum Pseudomonadota; class Gammaproteobacteria; order Pseudomonadales; family Pseudomonadaceae; genus Pseudomonas; species Pseudomonas sp. AC242. The sequence goes on along the minus strand of NZ_OZ409873.1, from coordinate 6,488,977 downwards.
TCAAGCAGCCGCTGATACAGATCCGCCGCCAGCGTACCGCCCAGATGGTCATCGCAAAAACGCGCACGCAACAGTGAGGACGGCGCGGTCTGCGGTTTGGCCATGGGGGTGGTGCGTTTGAATACCTCGGGAATGTCCCTTGGAGCACTGGCAATGGTAGCGCTGGCCAACGCTTCTATTGCAGCGCCGACCTCCGGTGCCGAGAGACGGAAAAACCGCTTGCGACCGCGGACTTCGACCTTCAACAGACCACCCGTGGAAAGCCGCGCCAAGTGCGCGCTGGCCGACGACGGCGACAGCCCTGCCAGTAGCGCAAGCTCCTCGGTTTGCCGGGCCGAGCCATCCATCAACGCCCACATCATCGCGCTGCGCTTGGGGTCGGCCAGCAACGTGGCGATCTGGCTGATGCAAGGTGCATGTTCCATGTGTTCACTCCCTGTTGAATCGTATCGTCTACTGCTCGGAGACATCTTGGCCGGTAATGAGTCATCGGCCAAGACGCGAAAATCGCCATGAACCGGGACAAGGCAGGCCAGTGACGCAGCCTGCTCCAGCACAGAACCCGCAGCAGTTGCGCGACCATCACTCGAATACTGGCGACGCGGTGCGAGGGTCTCCGGGCCGGGGTGTCGGTGCTGGCATGAGGCGGGCGCTAGTATAAGCGGGTTAGCTCCCGCGTCCCGCGCCGGGGCCTGCGCAGGTGGTGATTGTTCCTGACAGAAATTTCTCTATTTACCTGCGACTAATGATCAACTTCCGAAAAAGCGGGAAATTGACTACTCAAATCAGCGCATCGGCTGGCGAGCATTTCCCGCAGAAGGTTCACCGGCTTACTCAATTGAGCGCGATGGGCGCACAACAAATTCAGCGGTGCGCGCTCACACAGCAACTCCGGCAGCAGCACTTTGAGACGCCCGGCGAGCACATCGGCGCCCACGTCCAGCCACGACTTGTAGGCAATTCCGGCGCCGGCCACCGCCCACAGGCGCACCACGTCGGCGTCATCGCTGAAACGGTCACCACTGACGGTCAGGCCGACTTCACGTTTGCCGTCATGAAAACTCCAATGGTCATGCACCCGACTGCCGAGCATGTACAGCAGGCAGTTGTGCTGGGCCAGTTGTTCGAGCTGGCGCGGTTCGCCGTGCCGGGCCAGATACGCCGGCGAGGCACACAGCACACGACGGTTATGCGGGGCGATGGGCAAGGCGACCAGGCTTGAGTCTTCCGGTTCGCCATAACGCAAGGCGATGTCTACCGGTTGGCGGAACAGGTCAGCAATGCGGTCGCCGAGCAGCAAACGCACGGTCAGCTTCGGGTGTTCACGCTGGAACGCGTCGAGCCATGGCAGCAACAGATTGCGGCCGAAGTCCGAAGGTGCCGACAACTGCAAGACCCCACTGACCTGATCCTGGCCGCTGGCCAGCAAGCGCCGGCCTTCATCGAGATGGCTCAACGCCGCGCGGGCGTATTCGAGAAAGCCTTCACCTTCGGCCGTCAGACGCAAACTGCGGGTCGAACGCGCGAGCAACCGCGCGCCGAGTTGCTGTTCGATCCGTTTCAACGCCGCACTGGCCACGGCCGCAGACATGTCCATTACCCGCGCTGCCGCCGACAGACTGCCCAGATCCGCCGCCCGGACAAACAACTGCAAGTCATCGAAACGCAGCATGCTCAGCCTCGATTATCAAAAAAATATTGAAAGAGACTGCTCTTTTAGCCGGTTTTATCTCGCAGAGAAATAGCCAATCATCACTCCATCGCATTCATCCCGCTTCTCTGGAGCCGAGCATGTCCCAGCCTTTCACCGCTATCGCCACCCTGATTGCCAAACCCGGTCAACAGGATCTTCTCGAACAGGGCTTGCGCGCCCTGGTTGAACCGAGCCGCGCCGAACACGGTTGCAGCCAGTACGACCTGCACCGCGACCTCACCGACCCGCAGGTGTTTTATGTGATCGAACACTGGGCCAGCGAAGCGATTCTTGAGGCGCACAACAACAGCGCGCACTTTCAGAACTTCCAGGCCACTGCCGGCCACACCATCGAACACTTCCAGCTCAAGCGCCTTGGCGTGATTGCCTGATCTTCTTCTATTAACTGTACGGAGCCCTTCATGAAAGCCATTGCCTATTACGCTTCCCTGCCGATCAGCGACGCCAAATCCCTGCAAGACATCGAACTGCCAGAACCGGTCGCCGGCCCGCGCGACCTGCTGGTGGAAGTCAAAGCCATTTCGGTCAACCCGGTCGACACCAAAGTGCGGCAGAACGTGGCACCGGAAAACGCTGCAGCGAAAGTGCTGGGCTGGGACGTCGCCGGTGTGGTCAAGGCTGTCGGCAGCGAAGTGACGCTGTTCAAGGCTGGCGACAAGGTTTTCTACGCCGGCTCCATCGCCCGTGCCGGCGGCAACAGTGAACTGCACGTGGTCGATGAGCGCATCGTCGGCCATATGCCGAAATCTCTCGGGTTTGCCGAAGCTGCCGCACTGCCGCTGACCGCGATCACCGCATGGGAATTGCTGTTCGAACGCTTGCAAATCCGCGAAGGCAAAACCAACGAAGATCAGAGTTTGCTGATCGTTGGCGCGGCCGGCGGGGTTGGCTCAATCCTCACGCAATTGGCCAGGCAACTGACCGGCCTGAAAGTCATCGGCACCGCATCCCGTGAGCAAACCCGTGACTGGGTCAAACAACTGGGCGCCGACCTCGTCATCGATCACAGCCAGCCGCTGAGCGAAGAGCTCAAGCGCGCCGGGATCGACAGCGTGACCCACGTCGCCAGCCTGACCCAGACCGAACAGCACCTCGATCAACTGGTCGAAGCGCTGGCGCCGCAAGGCAAACTGGCACTGATCGACGATCCGAAGTCGCTGGACGTGAGCAAACTCAAGCGCAAGAGCCTGTCGCTGCACTGGGAGTTCATGTACACCCGCTCGCTGTTCGAGACGCCGGACATGATCGAACAGCACAAACTGCTTAACCGCGTGGCGCAGCTGATTGATGCCGGGACGTTGAAGACCACGGTGGGCGAGCACTTCGGCACGATCAATGCGGCGAACCTGCGTCGTGCTCATGAGCTGCTGGAAAGTGGCAAAGCCAAGGGGAAAATTGTTTTAGAAGGTTTCTAAAAAACCGCACGTCGCAGCCTTCGCCGAACCTAGAGCGGTCGGCGGGGCTGCGCTGTTTTTTGCCGTCAGTCCGATGCTTGACCGTTGTCACAATTGCGATCGTATTCAGGTCTACAATCGAAGCCTCTGCGATACATCTTTTACGCAAGGGAGGTCAGCAATGAAGATCCTGATAAAAGAAGTGGCAAAGTCTCAATGGCAGGTTCGACTGGACCAACACGCCGTGACATTCCGCAGTGAAGCCGAAGCACTGGCCTTCACCCGCACCCTCGAAGCGCGACTGTGCGCGCCCCATCAGATTCCCGACCGCAGCCAGCAGCGCGCTGCCGGCTGAGGCTGTTTTATGCCTCGGCCTGAGCTTGCGCCAGTGCCCGGGCATTCTGCAGACGGCGGGTGAGCAGCGCCACGCACACCACCAGCAAACCGCACAGGCTGATAACAATCGCCATCGGCACGGCTGTGCCGTCGTGCAACACCCCCACCAGTGCCGAAGCGCCGGCGGCGACGCTGAATTGCATGCAGCCGAGCAGCGCCGAGGCACTGCCGGCGCGCGCACCCTGGCCGTTCATCGCGCAGGCAGCGGCGTTGGGGCTGATGCAGCCCAGGCTCGACACGCAGATGAACAGTGGAATCAGCAGCGGCCACAAGGACTCGGTATGCATTGCGCTGACCGCGAGCAGCGCCAGCCCGGCAGCGAAATACACCCACACTGCCCTCGACAGCAGGAACGCCGGGCCGCGTTTGGCCAACATCCGCGCATTGACCTGCGCCACCAGAATGAAGCCCGCCGCATTGGTACCGAACAGCCAGCCGAAATGTTCGGCCGGGACGCCATACAACTTGATGAAGATAAACGGCGAGCCGGCGATGTAGGCAAACATCCCGGCGATGGCGATGCCACCGGTCAGGGCATGACCGAGGTAAACCCGATCCTTGAGCAAGCGCCCGTACTGGCGCAGGGCGCCGGACAACGGCTGGCGCGGCATGTGCGCCGGCATACTTTCCGGCAGCCCCAGCGCCACGGCCAAACCGGCCAAGGCACTGAACCCGGTCAGCACAAGGAAGATCGACTGCCAGCCTGTGGTGTTGACCAGCAGACCGCCGAGCATCGGCGCCAGAATTGGCGCCAGGCCCATCACCAGCATCAATTGCGAGAAGACTTTCGCCGAACCCACCGCGTCGCACTTGTCGCTGACCACCGCCCGGGAAATCACCATCCCCGCACAACCGCCCAACGCCTGGACGAAACGTGCGCCGATCAGCCATTCCAGGTTCGGCGCATAAGCGCAGGCGAGCGACGCCAGGGTGAACAGCGTAAGCCCGACGAGTAACGGGATGCGTCGGCCAAAGCGATCCGCCACCGGCCCATAAGCCAGTTGGCCGATCGACAACCCGGCGAAATATGCCGCCAGCGTCATCTGCACGTGTTTCTCGTCGGTGCCGAACGCCAGCGCCATCGAGGGGAATGCGGGTAAATAGAAGTCGATGGCCAAGGGCCCGAAGGCGGTCAAGGCACCGAGAATCAGAATGGTACGGAAGTTCATCAGGCATCCAGGTTGCAAGTCGGCAGCCCGACAGTCTAGCCGCGCCCGGACGCCTTGAACATTCCGATAGCTCGCTAACGATCAATTTCAGACGAGCTTCACCTCATATCCCTCTTCGCGAATCGCTTCGATGACCTGATCAGCACTCATGGCGCTTTCGACGCCGACCTCTTTCGCCGCCAAATCGACCCGCACGCTGGCGGCCGGATCCTTGGCCTGCACGGCGTTGGTGATGGCTTTGACGCAGTGACCGCAGGACATGCCTTGAACGTTGAACACTTGCATGGAATGACTCCTTTGAGTGAGGTTGCCGCCACTTTCGAGCTTGCCACGATGGCAAGGTCAAGTTCTTCAATAAACTGCCGGGCTGGCAATCGGCGCCGCGCTCGGCCAAGCTGCGTACATCAATGACTCGATTCAGGAGATTCAGCCATGCGCTGGTCAGCTTTCAGCCTGTTTGGCTTTCTCGGCCTTTTTGCCGCCGTCCCTCAGGTGCAAGCCGCCGGCGAGGACTATGCGGTGCTGATCATTTCCCGCGAGCGTCTGGAAGTGTCGACCTCGTGTGAGATCGGCGTGTACATCCAGGATCAGCTCTCGGCGCGGTTGCTGCAGGAGCAAAGCATTTCCTTCAACCTGCCGCCTGGCACTGTTTCGCTGCGCTTGAAGTTGCTGCCGGGACAAGTCGCCGGTTGCAATCCGGGGATGCTCGCGCCGGGGTCGCAGGAGATCAAATTGCATGCCGGTGATGTGCTGAAGTATCGGTTGGCGATGAATTCCGAAGGCGTCTACTTGAAGCCTGCGGCTCTCGAATACTGAGTCGCTAGCCAAAAGATCGCAGCCGTCGGCAGCTCCTACAGGGATTGCATTCCAATGTAGGAGCTGCCGAAGGCTGCGATCTTTTGCATTTGAGATTGGCGCTTGACCTTGCCCGCATGGCAAGGTTGATCCTTGTAGGCATCTACTACAGGGAGTACGACCGATGTCCGATTCCATCACTTTCGATCTGCCGATTGCCGGCATGACCTGCGCCAGTTGCGCCGGGCGTGTCGAGCGGGCATTGAGTAAAGTCAGCGGCGCCAGTGCCGTCAGCGTCAACCTCGCCACCGAGCAGGCCCGCGTGCAGGCACCCGGCGACAGCCTGCCGGCCTTGATGGAGGCGGTTGAACGCGCCGGTTACAGCGTCCCGCAGCAAACCCTGGAACTGAACATCGAAGGCATGACCTGCGCCTCCTGCGTCGGTCGCGTCGAGCGTGCGCTGAACAAAGTCCCTGGGGTGAAAGGCGTCAGCGTCAACCTGGCCAACGAACGTGCGCACCTCGAACTACTTGGCCAAGTCGATCCGCAAAGTCTGCTCGACGCGGTGAGCAAGGCCGGCTACTCGGCCAGCGTCTGGCAAGCCGAACACCCGCAAACCGATATCCAACAGCAGCGGCTGAAACATGAACGCTGGGCGCTGATCTGCGCGATCGCCCTCGCCCTGCCGCTGGTGGCGCCGATGTTGCTGCAACCGTTCGGCATTCACTGGATGCTCCCGGCTTGGGCGCAATTCGCCCTCGCCACGCCGGTGCAGTTCATTTTTGGTGCGCGCTTTTACGTCGCCGCGTGGAAAGCCGTTCGCGCTGGTGCTGGCAACATGGACTTGCTGGTCGCCCTCGGCACCAGCGCCGGCTACGGTCTGAGTCTTTATGAATGGGCCACCGCTGCCGGGCGCATGCCGCACCTGTATTTCGAAGCATCGGCGGTGGTCATTGCCTTGGTGCTGCTCGGTAAATATCTCGAGAGCCGCGCCAAACGCCAGACTGCCAGCGCCATCCGCGCCCTCGAAGCGTTGCGTCCGGAGCGGGCGATTCAAGTGATCGAAGGCCGCGAGCAGGACGTCGCTATCAGCGCCCTGCGCCTGGGCGATCTGGTGCTGGTCAAACCCGGCGAGCGTTTCCCGGTCGACGGCGAAGTCATCGAAGGCCAGAGCCACGCTGATGAAGCACTGATCAGTGGCGAAAGCCTGCCGGTACCGAAACAACCGGGCGACAAAGTCACCGGTGGCGCGATCAACGGTGAAGGTCGCTTGCTGGTGCGCACTCAGGCACTCGGCGCGGAAACCGTACTGGCGCGGATCATTCGTCTGGTGGAAGACGCCCAAGCGGCCAAGGCACCGATTCAGAAACTGGTGGATAAAGTCAGCCAGATCTTCGTGCCGACGGTGTTGCTGATTGCCCTCGCTACGCTGATCGGCTGGTGGCTCTACGGTGCGCCAATGGAAACGGCACTGATCAATGCTGTCGCGGTGCTGGTCATCGCTTGCCCATGTGCACTGGGTCTTGCCACGCCGACGGCGATCATGGCCGGCACTGGCGTAGCAGCGCGTCACGGCATTCTGATCAAGGATGCCGAAGCGCTGGAGCGCGCCCATGAAGTCAGCAGCGTGGTCTTCGACAAAACCGGTACGCTGACCTCCGGCACACCGCGTATCGCCCACTTCAGCGCCATCGACGGTGACGAAAACAACCTGCTGACACTGGCCGGCGCTCTGCAACGCGGCAGCGAACACCCACTGGCCAAAGCAGTGCTGGATGCAGCCGCCGAGCGCGGCCTGACGGTGCCCGAGGTCAGCGACAGCCAGTCGCTGACCGGTCGCGGCATCGCCGGCAATCTCGACGGCCGGCGCCTGGCGCTGGGCAATCGGCGGATGCTCGAAGAAAGTGATTTGAGCGCGGGCAACCTGAGCGAATCTGCCCAGGCATGGGAGGCCGAGGGCCGCACCCTGTCGTGGTTAATCGAACAAAGTCCTGAACCGCAAGTACTCGGCTTGTTCGCCTTCGGTGACACTTTGAAACCCGGTGCACTGGAAGCCGTACAACAACTGGCCGCGCGAAATATCCACTGCCACCTGCTGACCGGCGACAACCGTGGCAGTGCACGCGTCGTCGCCGAGGCCCTGGGCATCAGCAATGTCCACGCTGAAGTGCTGCCAGCGGACAAAGCCGCCACCGTCACTGAGCTGAAAAAAACCGGCGTGGTCGCCATGGTCGGTGACGGCATCAACGACGCGCCGGCCCTCGCCGCTGCCGACATTGGTATCGCCATGGGCGGCGGCACCGACGTGGCCATGCACGCGGCGGGCATCACCCTGATGCGCGGCGATCCACGCTTGGTGCCAGCGGCGCTGGAGATCAGCCGCAAGACCTATGCGAAGATCCGCCAGAACCTGTTCTGGGCCTTCGTCTACAACCTGATCGGTATTCCGCTGGCGGCGTTCGGCTTCCTCAATCCAGTGCTGGCCGGTGCAGCGATGGCGCTGTCGAGCGTCAGCGTGGTGAGCAATGCGCTACTGTTGAAAACTTGGAAACCCAAGGACCTGGAGGAGCACCGATGAACATCGGTCAAGCGGCCAAACACAGTGGCCTCAGCGCAAAAATGATCCGCTATTACGAGTCGATCGGCCTGCTCAAAGCGGCGCATCGCACCGACAGCGGTTATCGGCTCTACGGTGACGATGACCTGCACACGCTGGCATTCATCAAGCGCTCGCGGGACTTGGGCTTTTCCCTGGAAGAAGTCGGCAAACTGCTGACCCTGTGGCAGGATCGCCAACGCGCCAGCGCCGATGTAAAGGCGTTGGCGCGCCAGCACATCGACGAGTTGAATCAGAAGATTCGCGAACTTGGCGAGTTGCGTGACACCCTGCAAGACCTCGTCGAGCACTGCAACGGCGACCACCGTCCCGACTGCCCGATTCTCAAGGAGCTGGCGTCGGGCTGCTGCGCGCAACCCGCCCGCGCTTGAGCGCCAACAGCTTCACCGTGAGCAATGTGCCGAGGGGAATGCCGTGGAACAGCATGACCACGGCACCCGGCGTCCACCACGCGTAGAACGGCGCGGCGATGAGCATGCCGATGCCGAACCCGGTCATCTGCAGCAAAGTCAGCACGCTGAAAATCGGCAGGCGTAACTGCTCGGGTTCGCGTTGCAGACGCGACATCAGCCCGACTTCGGAAAAGCCGTCACCCAGTCCCGCCGGCAATGAAAACAGCAGCAGGCCGTAGAGGCTGTGTTGCTGGAACATCAGGATAAAGCCGCAGGACATCAGCGCCACGCCGAAGAAAAACCGTCGCTCGAGGTCAATGTTGTCCGAACCCTTCAGACGACTGGCGATTCGCGCACCCAGCAGTTTGCCGCTGGCCCACACCGCCAGCATCAGCCCCAGCGTGGTACTCGCCGACTCTGGCGTGAGCAGTTTGGAAATGATCGGAAAGCCAACGTTGTGCGCGGCGCTGCCCAGGGTGTCGGCCATGGTCACCGCAAGCATCGCAGCAACCACCGGCGCAGCACGCAAGCCCTGTTTGAGGGCTGACCATTCGCTGCGTTCGGTTTCCTCGTTGGCTGTTGCAGGTTCGAAACGCAGCGGCACGATCAACAATGCTGCCAGCAAATAGGTCAGTGCATTCAATGCGAACACCGTTTCAAAACCAAAACCCGCCACCAGCAAACCCGATACCAGACTGCCACCGACCATCGCGGCAGAGGAGGCCGAGGTGATCCAGGCGTTGGCCTTGAGCAGTTGATCAGCGGGGATCAGACGCGGCAACTGGCTGTTGAGGCCGATGGCGAACATCGAGTTGCCCAGTCCCAGACCGAAGGCAATCACCGGCAACAGCATGGCTTGCTGGCTGACAGGCACAATCAATAACAGACCCAGCACACTGGCGCGCAGCAGATCGAACGCGATCAGTGGCGCGCGTCCGCTGCAGCGCCGGTAAAACGCAGTGCCGATCAAACTGGCAAAGATCCCCCCACCCACGCGGCTGGCGAGGAAAATCCCGACGCTCATGGCGCTGTTGCTCAGCAGGTAGACGTAGGTGGCCAGCGCGACCATGTTGAGGAAGGCGCCGAAATCGGAGATCAGTCGGGCGGTGACGATCAGGTGGGTGTTGCGCGGGGTGGTCACATTCAGTCCTTGAGTGTGGCTGGAGCGGTGGACAGTAGACGCGAAATTGCGTTGATCCGAAAGGGCCCTCACCCTAACCCTCTCCCAGGGGGAGAGGGGACTGATTGGGGGATGCTGTGGAGATACGCCGACCTGAAATTTCTTTACCGAATCCAAACAGGTCCAAATGCTGACCTCGTCCAATCCGTAATCGACCCGGTGTTTCAGGTCGATGTATGACGCAAGACACCTCGGTCGGCCCCCTCTCCCTCTGGGAGAGGGTTGGGGTGAGGGGCTTCTAGGGATTCTGATTCAAACAAAAAACCCGGCCGAAGCCGGGTTTCTCATCAAGCGATCACTGCATCCACGGTGGCGGCGGTGGTTCGTCGGACTTGCCTTTCGGCTCGTCGTCCGCTGCGCGGATGGCCTGCTTGCGTTCCTCGTCGAGGCGCGCCGCTTCGATCTCGCGCAATACCCCGCCCACATCGGCCAGGTCTTCCGGATCATCGAACTCACCGGTCAGCACACTGTTCGGGTGCAAGGTGCCGGCTTCGTACAACGCCCACATTTCCTTGGCGTACTTGGTCAGTTTCAATTCCGGCGCAAAGCGACCGAAGTACGAAGCCATGTTGCCGACATCGCGCTCCAGCATGCTGAACGCATGGTTGTTGCCGGCAGCGTCGACGGCTTGCGGCAGGTCGATGATGACCGGACCGGTCGGCGTCAGCAGCACGTTGAACTCCGAGAGGTCACCGTGCACCAGACCGGTACACAACATCAGCACGATCTGCGAGATCAGGAACGCGTGATACTCGCGCGCCTGATCCGGCTCCAGCACCACGTCGTTCAGACGCGGCGCGGCATCGCCGAATTCGTCGGCCACCAACTCCATCAACAGCACGCCGTCGAGGAAGTCATACGGCTTTGGCACCCGCACGCCGGCACCGGCCAGACGAAACAGCGCCGCCACTTCGGCGTTCTGCCAGGCATCTTCAGTCTCTTTGCGACCGAACTTGGAGCCCTTGGCCATCGCCCGAGCCTGTCGGCTATTACGAACCTTGCGGCCTTCCTGATACTCGGCCGCCTGGCGGAAACTGCGTTTGTTCGCCTCCTTGTAGACCTTTGCGCAACGTAACTGATTGCCGCAGCGCACCACATAAACAGCTGCTTCTTTACCACTCATCAGTGGGCGCAGCACTTCGTCGACCAGACCGTCCTCGATCAGGGGTTCAATGCGTTTTGGAGTCTTCATCAGCTTTTATTGTGGGTCCTTTATTACCAAACACGCGAATGTCACTCGTTATACGGCAATCCTCGCATCACGGGGAGGGGTTGCCGACCTGTGAACGTTGAGAATGCACACACTGTGCCGGATTAAACAGGGCCAACTCTGCGTTCGCGCATCGACCGTCGAGAATCATAGCCGAGCCTGTTGTACTTGTTGGTACATGTCTTCAAGGGCATTTGCGACAGAATCTGACATTTGGCTGATGCCCCTTCGGAAGATTTTTGCAAAGTCGCCTCAATTTCCCTGTTTCGCAGCCGAAGTCCTCAATGACAGAGGGATTTGTCCGACAATCGTTCCACAATAATCAGCGATGCCGCACTCAGGGCAACGGGTGATCCATAACGTTTTCGGCTGCCAATAAACCACAAGTCATCTGCACTGCGTGGGCCTACAAGAAAATCTGGAGCGCGGATGAACATCAAACAGAAATTGACGTGGGCGTTTGCAATCATCGCCTGCTTGCCGGTGGTGCTGGTCGCAACGGTGGTGGTGATGAACCTGCGCAGCGATGCCCGGGACAGCTTTGTCGACAGCAGCGGTCGCGAGATCCGTCAGGTCAGCAATGCCATGCAGCTGTTTTTTGATGGCATCAGCCAGAACGTCGATTACCTGGCGTCGCAACCGCTGATCAAAAACACCGACGACAGCCTCAAGACCTACATGGGCGCCAACGCCGAATCCATCCCGCAGGGCGAGATGGACAAAAAGGTCTTCGCGTTCCTCCAGGACCTGGGCAACGCTCACCCGGCTTACGCCTACGCCATCGTCGGTACCGCTGCCGGTGGTTACGTGTCGTGGCCGGACGATCCCAAGCTCAACAACTACGACCCGCGTCAGCGGCCGTGGTACAAGGCTGCCCAGGCCAAACCGGGCAAGCCGTTGCGTACCGCCGCTTATTACTGGGCGCAGGACGATGCGACCTACGTCAGCACCGTGCGCACCATCGACAACAAACTCGGCAGCAACGGCGGCGTGGTCAGCATCGACGTGACGCTCAAGCAGCTCACCGAGATCGTCAAACAGATCAAGCTGGGCGAAACCGGCTACCTGATGCTCCTGGAAAACAGCGGCACGGTGCTGGTCGACCCGAAACAGCCGGAACACAATTTCAAGCCGCTGGACAGCCTCGGCGAAGGCTATGCGCAACTGGCCAAGGCCGGCAAAGGCCTGGTGGAAGTCGAGCTTAATGGCGAGCGCTACATGGCCAACGTCTGGCCGTCGGAGCAATTGGGCTGGACCTTCGTTGGCCTGATCAAGCAGAGCGATGTGATGAGCTCGGCCACGCAACTGACCTGGCTGATCGCGATCATCGCTGCCGTGCTGGCCGTGCTGTTCGCCGTGGTCGGCGCCAGTTTCGCCAGCCTGATCGTGCGTCCGATCCGCAGCGTCGCCAGCGGTCTGGAAGGCATCGCGCAGGGCGAAGGCGACCTGACCAAAAACCTCGACATTCGGGGCAACGACGAAACCGCGCAACTGGCCAACTGGTTCAATCAGTTCCTCACCGCGATCCGCAGCCTGATTCAGCACATCGGCGGCGCCGCCGGGAAAATCCTCGCGACCTCGCAGAGCTCGACCCGCGTGTCGAGCGACATGGCCGAAGCGGCCGGGCGGCAGCGTGAAGCCGTCGACATGGTCTCGACCGCCTTCCACGAAATGGTCGCCACCGCCAACGAAGTCGCGCGCTCGTGCAGTCAGGCGGCGGACTCGGCGGACAGCGGCCAGCGTCAGGCTCGTCAAGGCCAGCAGCAGATTGATGCGGCGGTGCACAGCGTCGACCAACTGAGCCAGGAGCTGGAGCAATCGGCGCAGTCGATGCAGCAACTGGAGCGCGACAGCAACGATATCCAGTCGATCCTCGGCACCATCCGTTCCATCGCCGAACAGACCAACCTGCTGGCGCTCAACGCCGCCATCGAAGCGGCGCGTGCCGGTGAACAGGGCCGCGGTTTTGCCGTGGTCGCCGATGAAGTGCGCGCACTGGCCAAACGCACCGCGGATTCGACGGCAGAGATTGATGGCCTGCTCGGCAATCTGGCCAAGCGCACCAGCCAGGTCACGCAACAGATGCACGCCAGCCTGCAAGTGTCGCAGCAGTCGGTGACACGCATCGGCGAGGCGCGCGAGAGTTTCGGGCAGATCCGCGAGTCGGTGGACGTGATTCGTGACATGAACACGCAAATCGCTACCGCCGCTGAAGAACAGCATCAGGTGGCTGAGGACATTAACCGGCACATCAGCCAGATTCACGGGGATGCGCAGTTGGTGGCAGAACTGGCCAACTCGGCGCGTCTGGATTCGCAGAGTCTGGCGGGGTTGTCGAATGAGCTGGATGGGTTGGTCAGACGGTTTCGTACCTGAACCTCAACAGCGACCCCAGCCCTCTCCCAGAGGGAGAGGGGGCTTACCGAGGTGTCTGGCGGCATGCATCGACCTGAAATACCCCGTCGATTATGGATTCGGTAAAGCAAGATCAGGTCGGTGTAACTCTAAAGCATCCCCCAATCAGTCCCCTCTCCCTCTGGGCGGTCCGACGTTTCGGGAGGGCTAGGGTGAGGGGCTCTTCAAGCGTTAGCGTTCGATGATGGCGGTGACGCCTTGCCCGCCCGCCGCGCAAATCGAGATCAGGCCCCGGCCCTTCCCCGCCGCGTCCAGCAACTTCGCCAGGTTCGCGACGATGCGCCCACCGGTCGCGGCAAACGGATGCCCGGCCGCCAGCGAACTGCCCTTCACATTGAGTCGGCTGCGATCGATCGAGCCCAGCGGCGTATCAAGACCCAGCCGGGTTTTGCAATATTCCGGATCTTCCCAGGCCTTCAGCGTGCACAGCACCTGAGCCGCAAACGCTTCATGAATTTCGTAGTAGTCGAAGTCCTGCAGGGTCAGACCATTGCGCGCCAGCAACCGCGGCACCGCATACACCGGCGCCATCAGCAGCCCTTCGGCGCCGTTGACGAAATCCACTGCCGCTGCTTCGCCATCGCGCAGATAAGCGAGGATCGGCAGGCCACGCGCCTTCGCCCATTCCTCACTGCCGAGCAGCACCACGGACGCGCCATCTGTGAGCGGCGTGGAGTTACCCGCCGTCAACGTGCCTTTAACGCTTTTCTCGAACGCCGGTTTCAGCGTCGAGAGTTTTTCCAGGGTCAGGTCCGGGCGCAAATTGTTATCGCGAGTCAGACCAAGGAACGGCGTCATCAGGTCGTTGTGCCAGCCTTCGCTGTAGGACGCGGCGAGTTTGTGGTGGCTTTCGAGGGTCAGTTGATCCTGCTCTTCACGCGGGATCTGCCAGGTCTGCGCCATCAATTCACAGTGCTCGCCCATCGACAGGCCAGTGCGTGGCTCGCCGTTGCGTGGGAAATCCGGAATCAGATGTTTCGGTCGCAATTGCAGAAAGGTTTTCAGTTTGTCGCCGGTAGTTTTGGCGCGATTGGCTTGCAGGAGAATTTTGCGCAGGCCTTCGCTGACACCGATCGGCGCGTCCGAGGTGGTGTCGACGCCGCCAGCAATACCGCTCTCGATCTGGCCGAGGGCGATCTTGTTTGCCACCAGGATCGCCGCTTCCAGACCGGTGCCGCAGGCTTGCTGAATGTCGTAGGCCGGCGTGGCCGGGGACAGGCGCGAGCCAAGCACGCATTCGCGGGTCAGGCTCATATCTCGTGACAATTTCAGCACCGCGCCCGCCACCACTTCGCCGATGCGCTGACCGTGCAGGTTGTAGCGTTCGATCAGGCCTTCGAGGGCGGCCGTGAGCATCGCCTGATTACTCGCGGTGGCGTACGGCCCGTTGGAGCGGGCAAAAGGGATACGGTTACCGCCGATGATCGCGACGCGGCGCAGCTGACTCATGAATAACTCCTTTTCAAATTGATCGAATTTGATGCAGTCCCCTGTGGGAGCGAGCCTGCTCGCGAAAACGCCGGCACATTCAGCATCTTCAGTGGCTGACATATCGCTTTCGCGAGCAGGCTCGCTCCCACAAGTACCGCGTTCCTCTGCAAGACCTGCTAAACCTCAGTGTCTAGCGTAGGCCTTATTGCGTGAATCGAACGATTGATTGCCATCGACAGTCCACACTTTGAACCCCAACTTCTGGAGAGCGTTCCATGTCTGACCGCTATATCGACTTCGCCAACTCGTCCATCGGCCATCGTCTGGTCGGGGCGCTGGGTCTGCCGTCGCCGGTGCGACTGGAACGCTGGCAGGCCGGGCGCCTGCGGCCGGTGGAAGGTGCGCTGCTGATCGGCGGCGGGCCGCTGGCCGAACGCGTCAGCGCTTTCGCCAACCGTTTGACCGAGAGTATCTACCGCTACGGCGAGCAACCGACGACCGCGACTGAATGGATTCCCGGCCACGGCCCGAAACTCAAAGCCGTGGTGTTCGACGCCAGCGAACTGCTGCACACCGACCAGCTCAAACAGCTGCGCGAATTCTTTCAGCCGTTGATGAAGAACCTTGAGCACAGCGCGCACCTGGTGATTCTCGGTCGTGCGCCGGAAAGCCTGACTGACCCGTTTGCCGCGAGTGCGCAACGAGCACTGGAAGGGTTTTCCCGTTCGCTGGCCAAGGAGCTGCGCAGCGGCGGCACGCTGCAATTGATCTACGTCGGCGAAGGCGCTGAAGATCAACTGGAAGGTCCGCTGCGGTTTTTCCTCTCGCCGAAAAGCGCGTTCGTGTCCGGGCAGGTGATTCGCCTGACGGCGTGTGCGACGCAGGTGACTGACTGGACGCGGCCACTGGCCGGGCGCAAGGCGCTGGTCACCGGTGCTGCACGCGGCATCGGTGCGTCCATTGCCGAAACCCTGGCCCGCGATGGTGCCGAGGTGATCCTGCTCGATGTTCCCCCGGCCAAGACGGATCTGGAAGCCCTCGCCGCGCGCCTCGGCGGTCGTGCGATTACCCTCGATATCTGCGCCGAAGACGCCGCCGCGCAATTGATCGAACAACTGCCTGACGGCCTCGACATTCTGGTGCACAACGCCGGCATCACCCGCGACAAAACCCTGGCCAATATGACCCCGGAATTCTGGGACGCGGTGCTCGCAGTCAACCTCAATGCCCCGCAAATATTGACCAAGGCGCTACTCGACAATGGCACGCTGCACGATAATGCGCGGGTGATTCTGCTGGCCTCAATCAGTGGCATCGCCGGCAACCGTGGGCAAACCAACTACGCCGCGAGCAAGGCCGGGCTGATCGGTCTGGCGCAGGCATGGGCGCCGACGCTGCTGGAACGCGGTATCAGCATCAACGCCGTCGCCCCCGGTTTTATCGAAACGCAGATGACTGCACACATTCCGTTCGGCCTGCGCGAGGCTGGCCGGCGTATGAGTTCACTGGGCCAGGGCGGTTTGCCGCAGGATGTCGCCGAAGCGGTCGCGTGGCTGGCGCAACCAGGCACCGGCGCATTCACCGGGCAGGCGCTGCGGGTTTGTGGACAAAGTGTTCTGGGGGCTTAGGCATGAGCATCGAATGGCATACGCTGGATCGCGAACCGAATCTGCCGGGGCTGTACGCACGGGCGGCGACACGACGGAAAATCACCGGCACGCAATTGCCTGACGGCGGCTTGCGCTGTTGGGTCGATGTCGATGGCAAACGTCTGGCGGCCTATCGCAAGGTGTGTGGATTCGTCGATGACGGTCTGCTGCCGCCGACGTATCCGCACATCCTCGCCTTCGCCCTGCAGATGCAATTGCTCACTGCCAAAGAGTTTCCGTTTCCCCTGTTGGGGCTGATTCATTTGAGCAACCGCATTCGCGTGTTGCGCCCGATGGGCGGGATCGGTCTGGCGCAAGTCAGCGTTCGCGTGCACAACCTGCAACCGCACCCCAAAGGTGCGACGTTCGATCTGCTGACCACGCTGGATGATCAGCTCGGGCCATTGTGGGAAGCGGAAAGCCAGATGCTCTGTCGCGGCGTCAAGCTTGAGGGCGAGCCGGTCGAACAGACCTGGGAGCCGTCGCAATCGCTGATGGAGGTGGCGCGCTGGAAAGCCCCGGCCGATATCGGTCGGCAATACGCCAAAGTGTCCGGAGACTACAACCCGATTCACCTGAGTGCGGCAAGTGCCAAGCTGTTTGGCTTCCCAACAGCCATCGCCCATGGTTTGTGGAACAAGGCTCGAACCCTGGCGGCGCTGGGCGATCATTTGCCCAAGGCCAACCTCGAAATCGCCGTGCATTTTCGCAAACCGGTGCGCCTGCCCAGTGAGGTGACCTTGCTGGCGAGCGCGGCGGGTTCCAGTGGAGAGTTGCGGCTGATCGGTGCACAAGACCTGGAGCACATGGTCGGGCAGTGGCAACCGATTGCCTGAGCACTCGGAACACCGTTAATTGTGTGTATATCACTTAAGTTTTTCCCAGCCTTTCCCCCTTCGCCGAAAAAACCCGGGCCTTGATTATCAAGGCCTTTTTTTGCGCGGCTATATCGTGGGTATTAGTCCTTAGGCGCTGAACTTCACCCTCTATATAAAGGCGTTAATACCAACTTGAGAATGGCCTGAAACCCGCCCCTGGACTGAGATTGAGCACAACGGTCGAAGGCATCACCGACGACAGATCGGCGAGCCATCGAAGTCAACGAACGTTGTGACAGGTGCAAGGAATTACGATCATGAAAACTCAAGGCGTATGGTGCAAATCGGCAATCGCTCTGGCATTGATTCTCTCCCTTGGCCTCACCGGGTGCAGCAGCGGTGGTGGCGGTCATAAAAGCAGTTCCGGCAGCTCTGCGGCGGACGGTACCGCTGGCACTGGCGGTACGGGAGGCACCGGTGATACTGCGGGCACTGGCGGAACCGGCGGAACCGGTGGCACCGGTGATACTGCCGGGACTGGCGGAACCGGTGGCACGGGTGGTACTGGCGGAACCGGTGGTACAGGTGGCACAGGTGGCACCGATCCGACCAATCCAACCAACCCGACAGATCCGACCGATCCCACCAACCCGACCAATCCAACCACCACCCCGTTGGTCACCACCACACTGGTGCAGGATGTCGGCACCACCGTGGCCGGTGTCGGCGATGGCGTCGGCCAGATCGGCGATTCCCTGAGCACCGTTCCTGTGGTCGGTGGCGTGGTCCAGAGTGCGGCCAACACCGCTGGCAATGTCGTCACTACGTTAGGTAATGGTGTGAGCAACGGCATCGGTAAACTGGCCACCGACCCTAACGGCCTGACCACCACCGTCGCTTCGGTCGGCGGCGTGGTCACCGATGTAGGCAACGGCGTCTCTGATCTCAGCGGCAAACTGACAACGGCAACCGGCAGCGTGCCGGTGGTCGGCGGTGTGGTGACCAAAGTCGCACCGTTGCTTGATGGTGTCGGCGAGAAAGTCACCATGCTCGGCAATACCCTCGACACCACACTGACCAGCGGCCCGACCAGCCAACTGACCAACAAACTCGGCGGTAGTCTGGTGCCGGTGATTGCGATGGTCGAAAGCACCACGGACAAACTCGGCGCGACCACAGGTCTTGGCGATCCACTCAAAGGCGTGGTTGCGCAAGTCGGCGGCGCGGTGAACACCCTGGGCGGCAAGGTCACCGACGCGGGTAACGGCAATGCCTTGACCAACACACTCGGCGGCGCATTGAGCAATACCGGCACCGCGGTGGGCAAGGCCGGCGGTCTGGTGTCCAACGGCACCGGCGCGGGTACTGGCGGTGGAGTGGGTGGTGGCTTGGGCGGTGGCCTCGGCGGCACCGGTTTGCTGCAAACCGTTGGCGGTGCGGTGGTCAACGTTGGCGCAGGCTTGAATGCCGGAAATACCAATGGCGTCGTCAGCGCAGGTGGTGTTACCGCTGTCGGCCTGGGCAATACCGTGGCTTCGCTCAACACCGTGCTGGGCGGATCGGGCACCCCGATCACCGCGACAACTTCACCTCTGGCCACGGTCGGCGCCACCTTGGGCAATGGCCTGAACCCGGTCACCAGCGCTGTTACCAACGTGACTCAACAAGTCGGCGCGGCGACCGGTATCGGCTCACCTGTTGCAGGTCTTACCGGTCAGGTTGGCGGTGCGGTCAGCAGTATCGGCAGCACCATTGCAGCGACCAATAACCCGGTCACCACCGCGGTCGGTGGTCTGGTCACCAACGTCGGCGGCACCGTCGCAGCCGTCGGCGGTCTGGTCAACGGCGGTGCCAGCGGGGGTACCAGCGGGGGTACCACCGGTGGCGGTCTGGGCGGTGTACTCGGCGGTCTGACCGGCGCCTTGGGAGGCAACAAACGCTAAATTGCACCTGGCCGATTCGACGGCCTCACCTACAGCGCCTACGCTTGGTTGAGGGCGGAAGATTCCCACGAGTCTTCCGCTTTTTTCTTAGGAAAAAAACAGCTCTGCGCTGTGATCTGACCATGGAGTGTCCTATGCGCGTAATGGCATCCCTGCTGTTCCTCAGTCTCAGTTCCGCCGCCCTCGCCGACACCCTGCCCAGTTTTCTCAACAGCAACGAAACCATCCGCAACCTGCCTGTGCCGAACCTGCCGGCCGATGCTTATCGCCCGAGCGCCACGCCCGTGCAAGTGCCGGACGCCGGTGCCGCCGCTGCGCAACCGCTGTTGATGGATACCAAGATCAATCTGCAAACCGTGCAGATCGAAGGCGGAACCCTCTACCCGCTCAACGAGCTCGCCGAAATCTATAAGCCCCTGATCGGCCACCAAGCCACGCTCGCCGACCTGATCGAAGCCACGCGCAACATCACTCGACGCTATCAGCAGGACGGTTACCTGCTGTCCTATGCGTTCTTGCCGCAGCAAAACTTCAACGATGGCGTCGCGCGCGTGGTGCTGGTGGAAGGCTACGTGCGGGATGTCCAGATCCAGGGCGATGTCGGCCGGGTCAAAGCGCTGCTCGACAAACTGGCGGCGAAGATCCAGGCCGAACGGCCGCTGACCCGCAAGACCTTCGAGCGTTACACCACGCTGATGACGCGCATTCCCGGCGTGACGATTCAGGCCCAAGTGCCACCACCGGGCACCACCGACGGCGCGACAACCCTGGTCGCCCAGGCCAGCCGCAAACCCTTCACCAGTACGCTGAGCACCACCGAAGACAACCGCAACGGCACCCAGGCTTTGCTCGGTGTCAGCAGCAACTCGCAAACCTCGATGGGCGAGCAACTGAGCCTCAGCGGTTTGTTCCCGCCGGGTGACGATCACGAACATTACTACCGCCTCGACTACAACCAGTTCCTCAATGACGAAGGCGCGCAACTGGCGCTGTCCGCATCACGCTACCGCGCCGATCCCAGTACCGAAGTCCTCATCGACGGCGGTGGTCGACTCAGCACCCATCGAGAAAACGACCGCTACTCCATCGGTTTCACTCTGCCGCTGATTGCCGCCTCCAACGAATTGCTGACCGCCGGCTCGCGCCTGTACGCAGTCGACGACAAGACTCGCTACAACGGCATCAACTTCCCGTTCAGCACCGAGTTCCGCACCGACGTACGCGCTCTGGCCTTCGAAGGCGACTGGCGCAAGGCCGATGCCCGGCAACTGCGCATTCTCAGTGGCGGCGTGTATCAGGGTTTCGACAGCCTGGGCGCGCATACCAACTACGACGACATCGAGCTCGATTTCTTCCGCGTACGCCTGTCCGGGGTGCAGAGCAACAAGTTCCTCGACAACTGGCAAGGCGTGCTGTCGGCCGCGCTGTACTGGAGCGACGACACCCTGCCCGACAGCGAACGCGCGGTGTTCGGCGGGCAGAATTTCGGTCGCGGTTATCCCGACGATCAAGCGTCCGGCGACAAGGGCTGGGGCGTAGCGTACGAGGTCAACTACAGCTTCAACCGCGACGGCAACTGGGTGCGCATCCTGCAACCGTACGTGGTGCTCGACCGCTCGCGCAGCTGGTTCAACGAACTGCCGGTAAAGGCCAACAATCTGTCATCGGCCGCGATCGGGCTGCGGTTTGGCGATGCCAAGTACTACAACATTGCGCTGGAAGCGGCGAAGGCAATGTCGGATGAAGCGCTGGACACCTTCAATCGCCGGCCACGCTACAGCATTAGCTTCAGCTACCAGTTGTGAGCCGAAACACCCAGGAGACTTCGGCAGCGGCGGGTGGAATGTACAACCGGCAGAAATGGGTCGGATTGCAGGCCGCCTTCGCTAGCAGGCTAGCTCCCACAGTTGAACTGGGTGCATCCAGAGAGAAATTGGTCGGCTGTCGGGCCGCCATCGCGAGCAGGCTCACTCCTACAATTGGATTGAGTGCATTCAGTTAAAAATTGGCCGGCTGTCAGGCCGCTTTCGTAGGAACGCCGTCCGCAGCAAACTCGCCCCCACAGAAAAGCCAAAGCAAAACAGCGCACACCGCGCATCGCTACCGCTCCTCACCACTCAACAGGATGAGCGTTAGCTCGGCTGCAGCTCTTGATCTTGATCCACGGGCGACGTCGGAAGGCTGAGTGGAGGGATTGATCCGAGGGTGGGAGCGTAGCGACCGTTTGGCGAAGTCAAACACAGCGAGAGGAGGTGCAGCGAAGCAAACCGTAGGCGCTGCCCCCGGATCGATCCCGGAGCGAAGGAACCCCGAGCCCCAGCGAGCGGGCCGCACGTAGGAGCAAGCCTTTTTGGTTACTTTTTCGGCGTCTGGAAAAAGTGACCCGCCGTAAGGGCGGAACCCTAATCAGCCACACCCGCAGCAACGGATAGGCCCCCCAATCACCCAGCCACATTCCTCGAAGGCTTGGGAAACAAATTATCCAGCGTTTCCAACAACCTGACGTAATAAATCGGCTTGCGAAAAAGATCCACCACCTGCAACCGCAACAGATCACTGACGTCTTCCATATCCGCATGCCCCGACATCACAATCACCGGCAAATGCTGCCGAGAAGTATGCTCACGCAACCGCTTGATCAACGACATCCCGGACTCCTCCGGCATGCGCAGATCAGTAATCACCAGCGCGATATCGGGATGGCGAGTCAGATGATGCAACGCCAGCTTCACCGACGTCGCCGTATGGCAAATAAACCCTTCACCCTCCAGCAACTCCGCCAGCTCCAGCAACGCGTCCTCTTCATCGTCAACCAGAAGCAACTGTTGGCGCGGCAGCGAAGGAGCATTCATGGGCAATCCCTGAAAACTGAAAGTGAACCCGAGTGTAGCGCGGCATCAACCAGGCATCAGCTTCGTTCAGCTCAGGACGGCGGTGCAGGGGCCGTCACGGCAGTGCCGCCCAGTGCCACCAGCAAATTGTTGAACATCACCAGTACCCGGGCGCCAACGGGGGTGACGAACACGATGACCACCACCGCCACCATCGCCACGACAATCGCATACTCGATTGCCGACGCTGCTTCAGTACTGGCAAAGAAGCCGCGGACACGCACTTTCAAATAATCAAAGAGCATCGCAATTCTCCTCGCCAGTCAGGGCCTGGTTACCGCTGTGCCACCCAGCCCGGTCAGAATGTTATTGAAGTAAGCCAACACCCGGTTACCCAGCGGAGTGACAAAAGCCACAACGACTACCGCAACCATCGCCACCACGATCGCATATTCGATCGCCGACGCGGCTTCTTCGTTTTTGACCAGCAAACGGACTCTGGCCATCAAATAATCGAGGATCATCCGACACATACGACTACTCCTTTGCGCCTTTGGCGCCAATGTCACGCTGCAGTGGCCAAGACCCACCGTGCCATTTGAGCATTGTCAACAAACCCCCGCCCAACAACTGTAAGAACGGATTAATCACAAAGGATTAATCACATCGCGAAGTTGCCGATTGCTGCTGTTAATTGGCCAAGACTCATACTTTCGTGAGTTATTTTCCTGTCAGTAATGGCGTTTTGGCTTGAATCAGCTAGCGTGGAAATAGCGAAATAGTTGCATGTTCATAGCTGCCGGATTGGGAACTTCTCTCGTTAGCAAGTGCGGTGGGTAGTGCAGCAGGAAAGGGAGAGCCGTCATGAACAGTCGCGTCACCATGGGCCTTGCAGCCATCCTGTTATTGGGAGCCATTTTTGTCGGTTACTGGGGACTGGTACTCAGTCGTCAACCAGCGCCCGTCGCCGCCGCCCCCGTCGCCCCAACTGTCACCGTTGAAAAAACTGTCGCGATCGCCGAAGACCAGACCCGCCAACCGGTAGTGGTGTTGCTGCACGATGTGCCGCCGTTCACCGCACTGACGGCCGCCGATGTCACGGTGGAAAAACTGCGCAGTGCCCCGGCCGGCAGCTTGAGCAATGTCGATCAGGCCATCGGCCGTACACCTTGGCGGCACCTCAGCGCCGGCACCTGGCTGAATGATGAAAGCTTCAGCGCCGGCGGCTCACTGGCACGCATGATTCACCGCGATGAGCGCGCATTGACCGTGGCGGTCGACGAAGTGATCGGCGCGGCTGGACAACTGATCCCCGGCGATTACGTCGATGTCTTGCTCTACCTGCGCCAGGATTCCAGCAACCTCGAACAATCGGCGCAGATCGTTCTACCGGCCATGCGCGTGCTTGGTGTGGGTGATCAGTACGGCCTGACCAACGACGGCCAACCGGCATCGCCGGCCCTGAGCGCCGATGAAAAACTCAAACAGGATCAACGCCGCATCGCCGCGCGCACCGTAGTGCTGGCAGTGCCGGAACAACTGCTCAGTCGCCTGATGCTCGCCACACAAGCCGGCACCTTGCGCCTGGCCGTACGCAGCAGTGAAGAACAACGCCTGGCCAAGTACTGGGCCGGTGAAAATCAGTCCGCGGCCCATGTCGACACGGCTAACCGACAACTCTTCCAGTTCACCCAACTGGCCATGGGCGCGGCACCGAAAGCGCCCTCCAGCGGCGGCTCCGCTGGCGCTGCACGGCCGGCGGTGGAAATCATTCGCGGCAATCAGATCACCCAACAAAACCCATGACTGCGCAAGGATCCAAGGGCATGCAGAGTCGTTTCAGGCCGACATTCAAAACCATGCTGCGCGCCCTGCTACTGATGGGTCTGTCGATGGACGCTGCGTTCGCGGCGGTCGGCAACTGTTCGGCACTGGGGCGCATGCCGCCGGTGATCGAAATCGGCGAAGGGTTTCAACAGGACGTGCAGTCCCCGGTAGCGATCACCCGTCTGGCGATTGGCGATCCGAAAATCGCCGACGTACACGCCAACGGCAGCTCGTCCTTTCTGCTCACCGGTGTGGCGCCCGGCGCCACCAGCCTGATGGTCTGGACGTCGTGCTCAAGCGAGCCGCGCCAGAGCATGGTGTTCGTGCAGGGCGCCGCCACCGCTGCGTTGAGCAGCAGCCTGCCGTCGGATGATCCGAGCCTGCCGTCGCAAGTGCAGACCGACATCCGTTTCGTCGAAGTCAGCCGCACCAAACTCAAGGAAGCCACCGCCTCGCTGATCGGCACGCGCGGCAACTTTCTGTTCGGCTCGCCCGGCACCCTGCCCCCCATTGATGGCGTGCCGCAGCCACGTCTGCCGGTGGACAACTCGCTGTTCAACTTCTCGTGGATCGGCGGCAAGACCATGGCGATCATCAATGCCCTGGAAACCAGCGGCTTCGCCTACACCCTCGCACGGCCGAGTCTGGTCGCGCTGAACGGTCAGAGCGCAAGCTTTCTGGCCGGCGGTGAAATACCGATTCCGGTGCCCAGTTCCGGCAGCGACAGCGTGTCGATCGAATACAAGGAATTCGGCATCCGCCTGACTCTGACGCCGACCATCATCGGCCGTGATCGCATCGCGTTGAAGGTCGCTCCGGAAGTCAGCGAACTGGACTTCAGCAATGCCGTACAAATCGCCGGCACCACCGTGCCCGCCCTGACCATCCGCCGCACCGACACCAGCGTGTCACTGGGCGATGGCGAAAGCTTCGTCATCAGCGGCTTGATCAGCACCACCAACAGCTCGCAGGTGAACAAGTTTCCCGGCCTCGGCGACATCCCGGTGCTCGGTGCATTTTTCAAAGGCTCACAGATCAAGCGCGAAGAGCGCGAACTGCTGATGATCGTCACCCCGCACCTGGTGCAGCCATTGGCCGCCGACGCCCAGCTGCCATCATTACCCGGGGAAAAACTGCGCAATTACGACCCGAATTTCTATCGCATGTTTTTTCTTGAAAACGGCAACTTCGACAAGCGCAGCGGGTTATCCCAATGAGCCAGAATCTGAGCCAGACCTTTCTCGCCATCACCCGCAACAGCACCGATCTGGAGTGGCTGCAAGGCGCGCTCGCGCCGCTCGGTCAGGTGGTCAGCGCCGGTGGCGGCAGTCTCGACGAATTGCTGGCACTGGTGGACGTGACCTTTGCCAGCCTGGTGTTCGTCGGCCTGGATCGCGAACACGTGGTCGCCCAGAGCGCATTGATCGAAGGCGCGCTGGAAGCCAAACCGATGCTGGCAATCGTGGCCCTTGGCGACGGCATGGACAATCAGTTGGTGCTCAATGCCATGCGCGCCGGCGCCCGGGATTTTGTCGCCTACGGTTCGCGCTCCAGTGAAGTCGCCGGGCTGGTGCGGCGCTTGAGCAAACGCCTGCCGCCCGTGGCACCGAACACGCAGTTGGGTGGCCTCACGGTCATGTATGGCGTGCAGAGCAGTTCCGACGGCGCACTGCTGGCCAACCACATGGCCTCGGTGGTGCAAAAGAGCGGTCAGCAAACCTTGTTGCTCGACCTCGGGTTGCCGCGCGGTGACAGCCTCGCCCTGCTCGGGCTGGAGAGCTCGTTTCACTTCGGCGATGCCTTGCGCCACCTGCGCAGGCTCGACGCCACGCTGATCGACAGTGCCTTCACCAGCGCCGAGGCCGGCTTGCGCATTCTCGCCTACGCCAGCAACGATGAACCGCTGGAAAACACCAGCGCCGCCGAGCTGTACATGTTGCTCAGCGCCTTGCGCCAGCACTTCCAGCACATCGTCGTGAACCTCACCGGGCAGACCGACAGCGAAGCCTTGCGCACCTTTGTCAGCCACTGCGACAAGTTGCTCTGGTACACCGATCAGAACGTGCTCAACTGCCGGCGCAACCTCGCCGTGCTCAATCTGTGGCGGGAAAAAGGCATGAAGCTCGACCACGGACGCCTGCTGATCGACCGCTACCTGAGCAACGTTGCGCCTAATTCGGAAACCCTCGGCAAAACCTTCAACCTGGAAGTGATCGCCACGCTGGCCCTCACCCCGGAAGTGCGCCTGAACGCGAAAAACCAGGGCGTCAGTCTGTTCGAACTGGCCCCACGGGAAAAACTCACCCAGAGCCTGCGCGCCCTCGGTGAAAGGTTAGCGAAACGTTCCGAGGGCCTGGCCAAGCCTAAAGTGACCTGGTTCGACCGCTTGCGAGGCACCTCATGAGCGCAGAAAAACTTTTCGGCGCGGCGCCCCGCAGTGGCGTCGGCAACAGCGATCACGAAGGCCTGAAACTGGTTCTGCATCGCTACATCATCGACGCCCTCGAAGAGTCCGGCAAAAATCTGCTGGAAGGTTCTCGTCAGCAACTCGCACAGTTCGTCACCGACAAAGTCGCCGAGTACATCGCGCGTTTGCACCTGGCGATTTCCCGCTACGAAATGGAGCGCCTGGCCGAAGAGATCGTCGACGAGTTAACCGGTTTCGGCCCGCTGGAAGTGTTGCTGCGCGATCAGTCGGTGACCGAGATTCTGGTCAACGGCCCGCACCGGGTGTTCATCGAACGCGACGGTGTGCTGCACCAGAGTGACCTGCGGTTTATCGATGCGCATCACGTCGAACGCGTGATGCAGCGCATCCTCGCGCCACTCGGTCGGCGCCTCGACGAATCTTCGCCGATGGTCGATGCGCGCCTGCCGGATGGCAGTCGGGTCAACGCGATCATTCCGCCGATAGCCCTCGATGGACCATGCCTGTCGATCCGTAAATTTCGCAAGGACATGCTCAAGAGCAGCGACCTGATGGCCATGCAAACCATCGACCTGTCGA
Source organism: Pseudomonas sp. AC242 (assembly GCF_979258655.1). NCBI lineage: Bacteria > Pseudomonadati > Pseudomonadota > Gammaproteobacteria > Pseudomonadales > Pseudomonadaceae > Pseudomonas > Pseudomonas sp. AC242. The sequence continues at coordinate 6,462,189 of NZ_OZ409873.1, read as the reverse complement.
TCTTCGAGTTTTTCCAGAATGCCGTCGGCAAGCGCTGCAACATCCTGATCAGTGGCGGCACGGGCACCGGCAAAACCACGCTGCTGAATATTCTCAGCCAGTTGATCAACCCGCACGAACGTCTGGTGACCATCGAAGACGTCGCCGAATTGCAACTCGGCCACCCGCACGTGGTGCGCCTGGAGACCCGTCCGCCGAATGCCGAAGGCCACGGTGAAGTGAAGGCCAGCGACCTGATTCGCAACGCCCTGCGGATGCGCCCTGACCGAATCATCCTCGGCGAGATTCGTGGCGTCGAAGTGGTCGACGTCCTCACCGCGATGAACACCGGTCACGACGGCTCGATGAGCACCGTACACGCCAACAATGCCCAGGATGCCTTGCTGCGTCTGGAAACGCTGGTCGGCCTGACCGGCCGCTCCATCGCCGAACGCACCCTGCGCCAGATGATCTGCGCCGCCCTCGACGTGATCATCCAGTTGACGCGCATGCCTGACGGGCGCCGCTGCGTCAGCGAGGTCGTGGAAGTGGTCGGCATTCGCGAGGACGTCTACGTCACCAACACCCTGTTCCGCCTCGACCGCCGCAGCGGTTTCGGCTTCCTGCGCGAAGCGGTCAATCCGGCCGGCGACAAGCTACGCCACGAGACGCATCTGGGCTGACGGCAAGGAGCACCGAGCATGCTGGGACCGATCATTCTCATCGTTATCTGCCTGACGCTGCTGGGGCTGTCGATTCGCCTGTTTTTGCAGGGGCTGCGCAAGACCGCAACGGAAAAAGTCCTCAATCGACTGGCCGCCGGGCAACCGCAACTGGCTGCCGAAAAACCGGTGTGGGTTGGCTTGGAACGGATGTTTCTGCGCGCAGGGCTGGGCCGCCCGACCGAGCGTTTCGGCCTGTGGCTGAGTCTGTGGGCGCTGGCGATGGCACTGGGTTATTTTCTCGCCGACTGGATCGGCCTGCTGCTGATGATCTTCATTCCGCCCCTGGCGTTACGGCTGTACATCGCCGTGCTCTACCAGCGCCGGGTCAAACGCATGATCGAGCAACTGCCACAGTTGCTTGATCACACCGTGCGCAGCCTGAAGTCCGGGCGCACCCTGAGTGACGCGGTCATGGGCGGCATCGAAGCCAGTGAAGATCCGCTGAAAAAAGCCATGGGCCGGGTCCAGCGCAACGTGCAATTAGGCGTGAACTTGCCGGATGCCGTCAGCGACTTTGCCGAACTCTATGAACAGGACGAACTGCGCATGTTTGCCCTCGGACTGAAGGTCAATCATCGCTACGGCGGCAATGCCAGCGAACTGCTGGAGAACCTGATCAAACTGATCCGCGAACGCGATCAGGGCGCGCGGCAACTGCGCGCCCTTACCGGCGAAACACGCATGACCGCGTGGGTGCTCGGCTCGTTGCCGTTGCTGCTGGTGAGTTACTTCATGCTGACCAACCCCGGCTACATGCTCGGGATGTGGAACGACGCGAGCGGGCAGCACATGCTGATCAGCGCCGCCGTGTTGCAAGTGTTCGGAAGCCTGGCGCTGTGGCGCATGTTGCGGAGCGTTTGACATGGTCTGGCTCGCGGCTCTGATGTTGCTGCTTGGCGCCTTGATGCTGGTGATCAATCACCTGCTGGTGGAGCGCCGTCGAGTGCGCCAGGTCAACCAGCGCCTGCAAGGACAACTGGTGCGCGAGAACCGCTTCGGCAGCTGGTTGCGCGCATTGGGCAGCAGTAAGTTCGGGCAACGCTCGGTGAGCATCGACAGCGAAACCCAGACTCTGCTCAACCGTATCGGCTGGCGCCGCGCCAACGAGCGAGCGCTGTTCGCGGCCTGCCAGATCGGCACGCCGTTGCTGACATTGGGCCTGGCGATCTTTCTGCAAGAAGTGTTTTTCCCCCAGGCCAGCAACCGCTGGATCGTGCCGATGCTCGCCACCGGCGGCGGCTATCTGCTGCCCAAACGTCTGCTGGCTTACGCAGCGACGCGGCGGCAGAAAACCATTGCCGTGGAGGTGTCGACCTTCATTCCGCTGCTGCGCATCCTTTTCGAATCCGGCATGGCCGTCGAACAAGCCCTGCGGGTACTCAGCATTGAAGCGCAAAAACTGCTGCCGGAACTGACCAGCGAACTGCGCCTGATTCTGGCCCGTGTCGACAGCGGCCTGGAACTTGGCCAGGAGTTGAACAAAGCGGCGGTGATGCTCGCCGTAGATGAATTCAGCGACACCTGCGTGATCCTCCAGCAACTGATTCAACAGGGCGGCGGCGCGATGAAGTCGCTGCTGGCGCTCAAGCAACTGCTGGATGACCGCCGCCTGACGCGCCTGCAGGAATACATCTCGAAAATGTCGGCGAAGATGTCTGTAGTGATGATGCTGTTTCTGTTTCCGGCACTGCTGATCGTCCTCGCCGGCCCGGGCTTCACCGCCATTGCCCGCGCGTTTGCCAACTGACCTAGCTCATGGAGAGCGTTTGATGAAAGTACTGATAGTCATGGCAAGTCTGTTGCTGCTCGGCGGTTGCGCCACCGACGGCCAGGCACCGTGGACGGCGCTGCTGTCACCGAGCAGTTGCAGCAAAATGACCCAGGAGCAGGAGCTGGCCCTGAACCTCGCGGACGACCTCGCCAACGACGGCAAACTGCACGCCAGCCTGGCCAACCTGCAAAGCCTGCCGGACAACATCAGCGAAGTGCGCCTGCGCAAAGCCAAGGTCTATCGCTTGCTCGGCCGCAGCGAAGCCGAGCCGCTGTACCGCGGCCTGCTCGGCGGCTGCCTGACCGCCGAAGCCGAACACGGCCTCGGCCAACTCTACGCCGCCCGTGGCGACAACGGCCAGGCCCAGGCCCACCTGCAACGCGCCGCGCGCCTGGCGCCCACCGACGAAAAAATCCGCAACGACCTAGGCGTGGTCTATCTCAACCAACTGCGCCTGAACGACGCCCGTTTCGAATTCCTCACCGCGATCGAACTCAAGCAGAACAACCAACTGGCGACCCTGAACATGGTCACCCTGTTGCTGTACCAGAACGACTGGCCACAAGCTGCCGAAATCATCAGCCGCGCGAAACTGACCCCGGAACAATTCACCGAAGCCCAGCAACGCGCAGAAAAACTCAAAGCCCCGGTCAAGACCAAACCAGCCACCAGCAATCAAGTGGCCGCCGTCGCTGACCCGTTACCGTCATCGCTCAAGTAAGGAGACAGCCATGCATCCCTTAAAAGGTCTCTGCTACCTGACCCTGCTCAGCCTGCCCCTCAGCGCCGCCGCCATCGACGCCGGCCCCGCCTCGGCGCAACAACAGGAGACCGAAGGCTGGCTGGTCCTGCAAAGCCGCAACAAAGCCGCCTCGCCCAAGCCACAAACGGCGACCGCGACCGAACGGGATCTGGCGATGCAGCGGTGGCTGAAGAAGTACAAATATGAGATTCCGGATTTTTATGATCCGGATGCGGGCGGGAAGATCGAGAGCAAGAATTAGTGATGGGGTGACCTTGCGAGCGCTTTCGCGAGCAGGCTTTCGGTATCGATTTTCGGATGGATGAGAAACATCGTGCTGGGCTGGCGGGGTTTTGCAGATTCGGGGCAGAGGTAGAAATCCAGAGCGCGTTTGATGGCTTCGCGGTTCTTGACGAGGTCGTCGGCGCGGATGGCATCTTCGAGCGGGGTGGTGGGTTCGGTGGGTGGGTCGGGGATCAGTTTGTCCATATCAACTCCTACTTGGCTGAGGAGCCAACCTTTGTCGTTTCCACACGACAAAAGGTGGCAGCTGTACGCAGGGTGGAAAACCGATAAGTAGGCAACCGGCCAGACCGAAGCCTGCCCGCGCACAGCCGCCGCGACACAGTTTGCAGACGAAAGAAGACGCCGACAATGATTGCGGTAGCGATGCAACGCATCTACTTGAAATTCAGGTTTCCACACCCGGTCGCTGAATTGGCAGCGACAGCCAGAGACTAGAGAGTGCACGTCCGACGGACAACCTGAAAACCATGTGGGAAGGTTCCGGTTATCTGGCACACATTTAAACAGCCAAAAGCCCACCCTCACCCTAACCCTCTCCCAGAGGGAGAGGGGGACTGACCGAGGTGTTTGGTAGAGGTACGCCGCCGTGAAATATCGAGTTGAACTCAGGCTTTGAAAAACACACAAATCGGCCCCCTCTCCCTCGGGAGAGGGCTGGGGTGAGGGGCGAATCCAACGCAAATCAAAAGCCGCCCCCCCTGCGCTCTCCCACAGCTGAAATGCATTTCAAAATGTGGCAGCAAGCCTACTCGCGAAGAACGATGACACAGTTTGCCTGCCGAATCAGGCCTGCGGATCCACCCGATCCAGCGCCCGGTTTACCGCCAGCTCAGCCAGCATGACGATCTGCTGAATCGCCAGCGCGGTATTGCGCTCGGGCCGGGCCAACTGATCGGCAAAGTTACCGGCCAGCGTGTTGGCCGAAGCCAGGGATTCGCAGGCGTGGGCGAGCAGGCTTTCGGTATCGATTTTCGGATGGATGAGAAACATCGTGCTGGCTTGGCGGGGTTTTTCAGGTTCGGGGCAGAGGTAGAAATCGAGAGCGCGTTTGATGGCTTCGCGGTTCTTGACGAGGTCGTCGGCGCGGATGGCATCTTCGAGCGGGGTGGTGGGTTCGGTGGGTGGGTCGGGGATCAGTTTGTCCATTGAAACAACTCCAAAGTCTTTGCCGCCACCCACTGCCATTCTCACGGGGCAAAAGGTGGCAGCTGTATGCGGGGTGAGAATACCGGTTATGGACACCCGGCCAGACCGAAGTCTGCCCGCACACAGCCGCCATGACACATTGCAGACAGCAGACAAGCTGGCGGCGATTATGCGTGCACAAAGACTTGATGACCATAAATTGCCGGGTTCTCACACCCGATCGCTGAGTGTTCAGCGACAGCCAGAGACTAAAGAGCGCACGTCCGACGGACAACCTGAAAACCGTGTGGGAAGGTTCCGGTTATCTGCAACAAATTTAAACAGCCAAAAGCCAACCCTCACCCTAGCCCTCTCCCAGAGGGAGAGGGGACTGACCGGGGTGTTTGGTAGAGCTACGCCGACGTGAAATACCGAGTCGAATTCAGACTCTGAAACAGATCAAAAGCCCCTCACCCTAGCCCTCTCCCAGAGGGAGAGGGGACTGACCGGGGTGTTTGGTAGAGGTACGCCGACGTGAAAGACCGAGTCGAATTCAGATTCTGAAACAGATCAAAAGCCCCTCACCCTAGCCTTCTCCCTGAGGGAGAGGGGACTGACCGAGGTGTTTGGGAGAGCTACGCCGACGTGAAATTCCGAGTCGAATTCAGATTCTGAAACAGATCAAAAGCCCCTCACCCTAGCCCTCTCCCAGAGGGAGAGGGGACTGACCGAGGTGTTTGGGAGAGCTACGCCGACGTGAAAGACCGAGTCGAATTCAGACTCTAAAACAGATCAAAAGCCCCTCACCCGCTCCTAACCACTCAACAGGATGAGCGTTAGCTCGGCTGCAGCTTTTGATCTGCTGGCCCCTTCGGCAGGCTGAGTGGAGGGATTTATCCGGGGGTGGGAGCGCAGCGACCGTTTGGCGAAGCCAAACACATCGAGAGGAGGTGCAGCGAAGCAAACCGTAGGCGATGCCCCCCGGATAGATCCCGGAAGCGAAGGAACCCCGAGCCCTAGCGAGGGGCCGAACGCCGGGGCCCAGCCTTTTGGTTACTTTTTGGCGTCTGAAAAAGTGACCCGCCGTAAGGGCGGAACCGCCAGCCGCAACACCCAAAAAAACGGATATACACACCAAACCCCAAGAACCTGGTCGGCCCACAGGCCGCCAAGTCAATGCGCCGTAACCCGCTGCCGCGCAGCAGAAGCACTCGGCGACAAAGCCAGAGCCAACTGCGTCCGATTATGCATATGCGTCAACCGCAACACCTGCGAAACATAAAGCTTCACCGTGTTCTCGGTAATCCCCAACTCACAGGCAATCTGATAATTGGTCTGCCCCTTGCCCACCAACCGCGCCACATCCAATTGCCGCGGCGACAACTGATTGAAAATCGCCGGCATCTCCTGCGTCTCAGCCTCAGCAGACTCACCCCCCAATCCATCGCGAGCCACCGACGAAGGACTACGCCGTACCTTGTCCAGATCCTGATAAAGGTCATCAATCGACTCAGACAGATACTGCAACTTCTGATTCAAATGCCCCAGTTGCAGATTCTTCTGCCGTTCCTGCAGAGCCGCCTCCTGTCGCCGCACACCTTCGAGCAATTCATCCAGATCAATCGGCTTCTGATAGTAATCAGCAATCCCGGCACGCAACGCCTTGATCACATCCTGCTTGTCGGCACGCCCGGTGAGCATGATCGCCTCAAAAGCCCGATGCTTGCCCGCCAGTCGCTGCAACGCCTGAATCAACTGAATGCCATCCATGTCCGGCATGTGCAGATCACTCAGCACCAGACCGATTTCCGCGTCCTCAGTAAAACGCTCGATCGCCTGCAGACTCGATTCGCACGGCACACAGCGATAACCGCTACTTTCAAGAAACTCGCACAGCTCCTCAACAATCAACGGCTGATCGTCGACCACGAGGACTTTTACCGCAGACGTAAGCTTGTTCACGTGCTACTCCATGTGCCAGGCCAAAGCTGACCATTCCTGTACTGCCAGCCTTTGGCTGTATAACCAGTTCCTTTGAAAGTAGACGTACTTTCCGACTATGTACATAGGACTAGTGGCGCTTGGCGACTAGTGGATCCAAAGCATGACAAACACGGCCCCCACCAACACGAACGGTGCAAATGGCAGCTTTTTTGACTTATCTGGCGCCAGATATCGCAGACGATCTCTAAGCCCTTGACTCATATGGAGCCAGACTCTTGGCGCCAGCAGCAGCCAGACCACACTGGCAAACCCTGCGCCAATAAACACGCCAAGAATGAACAGACCGTCCGTCGCAAGGCCCAGAGCTGTCATTAATTTCACATCGCCGGCACCCATCCGGCCCATGAAAAAACCCGGAAGGGTCAGCGCCAGAGCGATCAGGCAAGCCCAACCGCCCTGCCCCGCATCAGCGCCCAGCCAAGTGCTGCCGGTCCACAGCAGCCAGATCAGCGCCAGCGCGGCGACGCCGAAGGTCAGCCCATTGGCGATGCGTCGCTGGCGCGCGTCTTGCGCCGCGCACAGCCCCAGCCAGATCAAGAGGACAAAACTGTACATCGGGTAAAAACCGTCCATTTTTGCGGAATGATTCTATGCTGATACTACGCAGTGACAGTCAGGGTAGACGCACTCATGAAAACCGGCTTTCGGAAGTCGCAAAAAGGTGCGGTGGCGATCGAGTTCGCCTTGGTGTTCATCATCTTTTTCGCCGTGTTCTACGGTCTGGTCAGCTACAGCCTGCCGTTGGTGATGATGCAATCGTTCAATCAGGCCACGTCCGAAGCGGTACGCCGCAGTGTCGCGGTCGACCCCAACACGCCCGACTATTCAACGGTCGTGCTTAACACCGCGAATGCCACGCTGACCCAGCAATTGTCCTGGATTCCGCCGGTCTTCAACCTGGTGGTCGGCGTTGATACCAGCAGCCAATACAGCGCGTCAGGCCTGCTGACGGTGCGAGTGGATTATCCAGTCAGCAAGTTGAATCAGGTCATGCCGTTTCTGGTGCTTCCGGTCGTTGGCACAGTGCCCAGTCTGCCCACCTATCTGACCGCCAAATCGAGTCTGCAATTTTGACGTCGGGGGACAAACTGTTCGGGCGCTTGCTCAAACGCACACCGCCCGCCGCCCATGAGTTGCCCGACCCTCTCGGCTCACCCGCAACAGGCTTGCACCTGTACCTGAACGATGACGGTGGCGTGCTGCAAATGGCTGGGCCGTTGCGGCATCTGCTGGCGCAGTTCAAGCCTCACGATCACCCTTTACCGCTGAGCGCCTACCTGCTGCCGCACAGCACACTGGCCATCGAAGGTCGACCAAGGGAATGGCAGGGGCTGCTGCTTGATCTCGACTTCTTCGGTCTGGGCGAGCAAACCGTGCACCTGCGTGGCTGGGTGCAGCCGCAGGGTGAAGGCTGGCTGATGCAGTTGATCGATATCGCCGACTTGCTGCTCGAACGTCAACAATCGCGTCAGCGGGATGCCTGCCAATTGATTGCCGGGCAGATCAGCGAACAGTTACGCGCGTGCAGCCAGTGGCGTTTGCCGGTGATCGTCAGCGAACAATTGCAACTGATCGCCCAGCGCTGGCATATCCCTTGTGTGGCCCTGGCCTTGCTCGATGACGAGCAACAGGGTTGGCAAATCTATCGCCAGTATCGCGCTCACGATGCGCCGAATCTGTGGCATGACCAGCAGCGTCTGGGCACGCCGCTGGACAGCCTGAACGGTGTCGCGCCACAGCGTGTCGGCGCACACCATGGCCTCGACGAACACTCGCGGGTGCAAGTCCTGTTCGGCAATGCCGAAGGTTTCGCGGTGCCGTATAGCGATGAACGCGGCGTGGTGGCTTGGCTGCTCTGCGGTTTTTACTCCGTGGACAGCGCCGCGCCGTACCTGACCGAGCGCGACTGGATCGCACTGGTCGGTGCACTGGCCGGGCCTTTACTGGGGCGTTTGCGTGAACAGCAACATCACCTGCAACTGGAACGCATCGAAGCGCTGCAAACCCTGCTGGGCACCGGCTGGTGGGAGATCCTTGCAGGCGACAACAACATTCAATTGGCGCCTGCGCTGGCCGCAGCCCTGAAGGTGAACCCTGGCGGATTATCGCTGGAAGACTGGCTGAGGCAAATCCATCCCGCCGACCGTGAAGAGCTGCGCAGCCGTCTGCAAGCCTTGCAGCAACAGGGCGAAGCCCTGACGCTTTCGGTGCGTCTGAGCAGCGATGATCCCGCGCAGGCCCCCCTGTGGTATCGCGTGCAGGGCCAAGTGATTGGCAGCGGCGAGTACCGCCGGTTGGTCGGTTTCATGCTCGATATCAGCGACATTCAGAACCAGCACCAACGAGCCGCTGCCGCACATGCACGGCTCGACAATCTGATCGCCAGTTCGCCCGCAGTAATTTACGTCCAGCAGTACCACGACGGTGCACTGATTCCGGCGTTCTTCAGTGCCAGCCTGCATCCGTTGCTGGGCTGGAGCCTTGATGATTGCGGGAACGGGGCCTTGGTCGAAATGATCCACCCCGAAGACCGTGACCTGTATTTCGCCCGCAGTCGCCAGCTGTTGCGCGAAGGTTCAGTGCGCGCGCGTTATCGGCTGCGCGATCGTCACGGTGAATATCACTGGCTGCTCGATGAAGCCAAGTTGCTGCGCAATGACCTGGGCCTGCCCGTGGAAGCAGTCGGTCTGTGGCTGGACGTCACCGAGGCGACCCTGGCGGCCGAGCAGGTGAAAAAGAGCGAAGAGCGCTATCGGATTCTGGTGGAGGACTCGCCAGCGATGATCTGTCGTTATCGCCCGGACCTGATTCTGACCTTTGGCAACCGGCCGCTGGCGAGGTATCTGGAATGCACGCCGGAGCAACTGCCAGGGGTCGATCTGGGCAGTTGGATGTCCGAGGAACAACGCGCCGCATTCGTCCAGCGTCTCGGATCACTGACGGCGGAACAGCCGGTGAGCACCGCAGAAATCAGCCTGCAACTGCCCGGCCGCGAACACGCCTGGTGGGTCTGGTCCGATCGCGGTGTATTCGATGAACACGGCCAATTGATCGAAGTGCAAGCGGTGGGCCGCGACAACACCGAGGTGCGCCGCTCGCAGCAGCAACTCACGCAAAGCGCGAAAATGGCCACCCTCGGCGAAATGGCCACCGGCCTGGCCCATGAAATCAATCAGCCGCTGAACGTCATGCGCATGGCCATCGTCAACGTGCTCAAGCGTCTGGGCAATGGCGATGTGCAGGTCGACTACCTGACCGACAAACTCAACCGCATCGACGCGCAGGTGCAGCGTGCGGCGAAAGTGGTCGATCACATGCGCGTATTCGGCCGGCGCTCGGAGATCGAGCAGCAACTGTTCAACCCCGCCTCGGCCATTGAAGGCACGCTGTCGCTGCTGGCCGAGGGCATGCGCGGCAAAGGCGTGGATTTGCGCATCAGCGAGACCGGGTTCGAGGTCCAGGTGCGCGGCTACGTCGATCAGCTTGAACAGGTGTTGATCAATCTGATGGTCAACGCGCGGGATGCGTTACTGAGCAAACGCGAGAAGGATTCATCCTTCAAACCGTGGATTTCGATCTATGCCGAACGCGATGAACAGTGCGTGCGGCTGTGGGTCGAGGACAACGGTGGCGGTATCGATCCACGCTTGCTGGAGCGGATCTTCGAGCCGTTTTTCACCACCAAACCGATCGGCGTCGGCACCGGTCTGGGATTGTCTGTGAGCTACGGCATCATCGACAACATGGGTGGCCGGTTGAGCGTGCGCAACTCGGTGGAGGGCGCACGGTTCTGCATCGAATTGCCGGTTGCCGTGGACGCCTAGATCACCAGATAGGCCTTGCCGGTCTGGCCGCAGGTCATGTTGGCGCCGACGTCGACGTCCATCAGATTGATGCCCAGACCTTTGAGCAGGTTGTTCAGCAGCGGGTCGAGCAATGGGCTGACCAGATTGGTCACCACTGGCAGTAACTTGCTGGTGACATCGCTGATCAACGAGGCGACGCCGGTAACAACGGCACCCAATGGATTGCTGCCCTGGGGTTTGTAGACGATCAGGTTGATGCCGGCGAGGGTGTTCGACAGGCTGCCGACGATGTTGTTGGTGGGTGCGGCTGACTGAATGCTTGGGGGCAATTTGAGGTTGGCCGGGGTGGCGAATGGCGTGGCGCTGGAGAAGACCAGATCCTGAGTGTTTTGCGCGACGCTGGTGTCGAGCATGATGCCGATGCCTCCCGCGCCGAAAGGGACATGGGTGGCAGGATCACAGGTGCCGAGCAGCAGGATTTTGTGACAGGTGACGATCCCCAGATCGATCAGCGCCAAGGGTGCCACCGTGGGTTCGGCCGCCGAAGAGAAGGCATTGGTCGGATCGATCTTGCCGAGTTTCAAATCAGCGATGGACGTGATGGTATGCGCGGTCAGGCTCTTGGTGCCGGTGGTGCCCGTCGGACAGCTGTAATCGGTGACATAACTCTTGGCGCCGCCGGCATCCAGACTGATGTCGATTTGCGGTGATGGCAGCAATTGTGGATCAAGTTGCTCACAACCGGCGCCCAACAGGCACAGGACTGAATTGAGCGTACTGACCAGATTCAGACTCAGTAGTGCATTGAGGGTCGGGGTCAATCCACCGACCAGCCCCAGCACGGCATTGGTCAGCCCGGTGACGCCGCTGAGCACCGGCAGACTGACTGACACCAATGTGCGCACCTGCGCCGTACGCACATAAATCCGGTCCGCCCCGGTCGGGTTGACCTTGGCCCGCGCCGGATCGCCAATCGCAGAAAACTGCGGCGGTTCGATCACTTTCACCCGCACCGTGACATTCGCCAGCCCGAGCACGCTGATCGGCAATGTCGCCGCCACCGCACTCTTGCTGTTGGCCAGTTGCACCACGCCCTGAATCAGTTGCAGCAGTTGCAGATTGGCGTCCAGCCCTGCCGCCGTGGTGCCAGTCTGCAGTTGCAGGATGTCGCCGAGTTTGACCGGCGCGGCATTGATTGCCGCGACCTGCAATTGGCCCAGTGCAGTGATCACCTGGGCGGTCGCGCCATTGAGCTGCACCACCGTCGCCGCCGCCTGAATCAGTTGCGTCACGGTCGCCTGGGTGTTGAGCAACTGCGTGTAATTGCCCGCCGCGACGTTGAGATTGATCGCCAGTTGATCAAGGTATTTGAGCAAGTTGATGTCGGTGTTCAGCAGGCCATCCCAGCCCAGAGCCGTGAGATTGACGTTACCGCCCAATAATCCGGAAAACAGTGGATTGAGGATGTTCGACTGCGCCGTATCGATGCTGGCCAGGGTGCTGCGAATATTCAGCTGGGCCACCGTCGGCTGCGGTTTGGCGGCCACCGCCGAGGCATTGAGCGTGGTATTGAGACTGACCGGTGTGCCGCTGAACAAGGCCTGTACACCACCGGCAAAACTGCTGGTCACCGTGCGACTGGCGACGACTTTGACCGCTGCCGCTTGCGTGGCATCCACTGCGAACGTGCGCAGGCCGGTGGCGGCCGTCACCAAGGTGCCGCATGTGGTGGCGAGGGTGTTGCTGGCATCGACGAGGTAGCCATTGCGCACCGCGCTTTGCCCGGCATAACTGGCGGCGCTCAGGCCCGGCAGGCAATTACCGCCACGGCTGACGGCTTCGAGGGCGGCGTTGTCGACCACGCGCTGCAATTTGCGTTGTTCCATGTACAGGCGACCGGTGTCGACCACCAACAGCAGCATCACCACCGCCAGACTGAGGGTGGCCGCCGCCATCAAGCCAATCGCCCCGCGCTGCCGGGCCGGGCTGTTGAATCGCGAACGAGGCGACATGGCGCACTCCTTTGCCGCTAGCTCCATTGGTGCAACTGAGTGTAGACGCGCAATCCCCGGTAGGAGCTGCCGCAGGCTGCGATCTTTTGATCTTGGCCTCTAAAAAAGCAAAATCAAAAGATCGCAGCCTTCGGCAGCTCCTACAGGGGTTCGTCGCAGGGCAAAAAATGGGAGCTCAAGAGCTCCCGCTTTTCCTGAACGGATTCAGCGCGGTGGATAGTTGACCAGAATCCGCCCGACCGTCTCGCGGATGGCATTGCTGCGATCCTGCGGATTAGGCTTGCTGGCGAGCATCTGCTCATCACTGCCGCGCCACACCAGTTTGCCGTCCTTGCCGTCGAGCAGGTCGATCTGGATGGTCGCGACCTTGTAGGTGATGTTGCGCGTTTCGTTGTACATCGGTGCGCCCCAGTAGCCGTTCCACGGGCCACCCCAACCGCCGCCGTAGTTGGTTGTTACTTGCTGCTGACGATCCTCGACGATCAAGTAGGTCTGCACACTCAAGTCACCCTTGGCGCCCGCAGCCGCCGGGCGCAAGCCACGCTGATCGAGTTGGTCGGCGACTGCCTGGCGGATGCGCTGTTCGGTCAGGTCGCTTTTGATTCGCGGATCATCGGGGCGATATTGCAGGGCGGGGTCTTTCCAGCTCCAGCTGCGATAGGCGGCAAAGTCGCGGCTGGCATCGAAGTCGTGATTGACCTGGTTGGCCGCGCAGGCGGTGAGCAGCGCGGCCATGGCCAGTAGAACGAGACGGCGGAACATGGTTTTTCTCCGGTTGAAGACATGAACCTGCGGCAGCTTCTGATTGGCAGGAAGCTAACCGGGAGGATACGCCGACATGGCCTTTTCCACAGCCTCGCGGATCGAATCGGTGCGATCGATTTCGCTGCCCTTGTTCGCGGTTTCAGCACTGGCGCTCCACACCGGTTGCCCCGTGCCGGCATCGAACAGATCGACTTGCACCACCACGACTTGCTCGGAATACGTGCGTACGATCGGCACCGTGTTGTACATGCCATAACCGCGACCATATCGATCATAGCCGCCGTATCCGCCGCCGTAATAACCGTAGTCGTCCTGGACCTGACGCAAGCGGGTTTCCAAACGCAGATTGGCGCTGACCAACAAGTCGGCCGGGCGCTTGTCGTGCAGCGGGCGCAAACCGCGCTGATCGAGGGCATTGCTCACCGCCTCGGCCAGTTGCGCCGAATCGGCCCACGCCGTACCCGGCGGCAATTGCCCATTGAGCCAGGCCCAACTGCGATAGCGTCCGTAGTCACGCGGCGGCGCCGGGTACGCGCTGCGGTCGAAGGTGGCGGCGGCCTGGGGCGGTGCAGGCGGCAAGGGCCGCGATTGCGCCACGTACGGGTTGCTGCTTTGGCAGGCAGCCAACCCCAGACAGATCAGCAATAACCCGGATTGAGCTTTCATGTCGCGCTCCGATCAGATCGGCCGGCAGATCCAGTGCAAGTAGCGCCCAAGCCCGGCGAAGCTTGGGTGACGGCGGTGAGCGAGTTCCATCTCGAGCAAATCCGCGAGTTCGGCGCGGGCCTGGAACTCCACCGGCATGTAGTCGTGGAAAACGCGAATCCCGCTCTGGGTTTCGACCTGCCACAGGCCGTCGAGTTGCGTTGCCAATTCCCGTGGGTCCAGCGGTTGTTGCGGGGTCAGGCTCTGCTTTTCCCCGGCCATGCTGTTCTTGCGCATTTTCTTGAAATGGCCTTTGAGCAGGTTGCGGTAGATCAGCGCATCACGGTTGTAGAACGCCAGCGACAACCAGCCACCAGACTTGGTCAACTGATGCAGCACCGGCAGGATCGCGTGGGGTTCGGCGAGCCATTCCAGCACGGCGTGGCAGATCACCAGATCGTACGGTTCAGTAAGTTGCCCGAGCAGTTCCTGCCATGGCGCCTGAATGAACGTCGCGGTTTGCCCGGCTTCAGCGAAACGCTGGCGCGCGCCTTCGAGCATCGGTGCGGCCGGCTCGGTGAAGGTCACATCGTGACCGCGTTCAGCCAGCCACAGCGACATGTGGCCAAGGCCGCCGCCAATGTCGAGCACCCGCAACGGACGACCCGGCAATGCCTCGATAAGATCGGCCTGCAACACCGCGAGGCGAATCGCGCCTTTGGCGCCGCCATAGATTTTTTCGGCGAACCGCGTCGCCAACTGATCGAAATGCCGGTCGCTCATCAGTTGAACCGCCGTTCGCTGTCGGCGAGCTTGGCGCGCACCACTTCATTCATGTCCAACCCCAATTCGCTGCACAGCAGCAACAGATACAGCACGATATCGCCGACTTCCTGCCCGGCGTGGGCGAGTTTGTCCGCCGGCAACTGGCGCGACTGGTCTTCCGTCAGCCACTGGAAGATTTCCACCAGTTCAGACATCTCGACACTGGCCGCCATGGCCAGATTTTTCGGGCTGTGAAATTGCCGCCAGTCATTGCGGTCGCGAATGGCGTGCAGGCGTTCGGTCAGTTCAACAAGGTTCATCGGGCTCTCCTGAAGGCGTATAGCTTCGGGGGGATACCCACCAAAGGCAAGCGGCGCAGGTGATCTGATGTGGGAGCGAGCCTGCTCGCTCCCACACAGAATGGGTGCAAACCTTCTATCATGCAGGGAACTCGGCCACCTGCGTTGTGGCCCAAGGCTCAGCTCTTTCATCAGGATGCACACATGCAGGTAGAAAGCTTTTTCGAATGGCTCGGCCAGGCGCTCGGTTCGGTCATCCGCTTTATCGTCGACGGCCTCAGTGGCTTGTTCAACATTCTGAGCAATGCCGGCGGCAACTTTGTCGACGGGCTGGCCAAAACCCTGGGCATGGACACCTCGATCATCAGCATCATCGCGCTCATTGTCGGGTTGATGCTGTTGTGGTCGGCGATTCGGGCGTTCATGAATGCCTCGATCATTGCCGGGATTATCTGGTTGTTGCTGGGGTTGTGGCTATTGAGCTGGATTATTCATTGATCCTGTAAAAGCCCCCTCATATCAGGGGGCTGATCAAATACAGGATCAATCAATTCAAAGCTGGCAGCACTCAGCTCCCGGATTCTTCGGGCCTGGCTTCTACGGTGTAATGAATATCGATGTCCTCATGTGCGTGAATAACAATTGGAGCGGTGCTGGAATAGGCAAGCAGGCTGTCCCTGAGTATCAGATCGTAAGTCTTGGCATCACGACCGCATTGCAGTCGCTGTGTAGTCAGTTCATAGGGTTTATCGATCTTGTAATAACCCTCCGGAATCGCCTCCAGATCACCGA
The DNA here is from genome assembly GCF_979258655.1 of Pseudomonas sp. AC242. NCBI lineage: Bacteria > Pseudomonadati > Pseudomonadota > Gammaproteobacteria > Pseudomonadales > Pseudomonadaceae > Pseudomonas > Pseudomonas sp. AC242. The sequence continues at coordinate 6,446,453 of NZ_OZ409873.1, read as the reverse complement.
AAAACAGATTGCCCCCCATTCCGCAGTCTGTCCAAAGATTGCATTCTCCAATAACGGTGATCCTGGCCTGAATGCGTACGACCAGCGTTTGCGCGTCGTCGCGCCTCGGCAGCCAGAAAACATGTTTCCGATCAGGGGCTTTTATCCGGATATTCTCCGGGCGTTCGGAGTAGCCCCTGTCGCGCACAGTTTCCTGAGACACAGGTTCGTGGATGATGTTTCGCTCGTTTTCCATTTCGTTTCCTTACAGCCTGATCATTAGTAAACACAGGCCAATTCAATCCATTAATGTTCCGGACATGCGCCGCAGCGAAATACCCGGCGGTTTTTTTGTTCAACAACCGCTCAACCGCTAATCGCCGCGCGCTTTTTTTCAATCGCGTACGAAATATCAATATGCTCGTGCGCATGAATAACAATGGGTTGTCTGCTCGAATAATCGAACGTGTTATCCGTGAGCACTAACGACACCGTTTCTTCGTGGGTGACCGGGCATCCCTTTCTTGTCGACAGGGTAATCGGCAAATCAAGTCGAAAATATCCCAGCGACTCTTTGTGAAGTCTGCCTGGCAATGTAGTCGTCACGTTGCAATCAACGCTTCTTGTTATCTCAGCCTTGATGAGGACCTCAAAGGACGCTTCATCGCTGCGCTTTTTCAGCCAGATAATGTGCTTGCGATAGGGGGCGCTGACTATCGCGTTCTCTGCGCTTTCGAAAAAACCGGTGGAGCGAAGCGCCGTCACAACAGCGTTGACGATGCCAGAGATGATGCTTTCAGAGTGATCCATTGCGCCTTCCAGTAATTTGTTTGACTGCTTGAGGGCGATTGAACCCCGTGTGCAAATCTGGTGTGCGGTACATAGATATACGCGGCATGTTTTTGAGCTGGGCGCATAACCCGATGTGTCGTCGGGGAGCGCCATTGCCGCCCGACGCAGATTTCGGGTGCGGTAAATCCGCGGTGCATCGCTACAATGTCCGCTTCCCCAAGGAGCCTGCATGCCCACTCTGATCGCCGACTGGCGCGACCGCCCGACGCACCGCAAGGTCTGGGCACTCGCCGCGCCCATGATTCTGTCGAATATTTCCGTACCGCTGGTGGCGCTGGTCGACAGCACCGTCATCGGCCACCTGCCCCACGCCCATCAATTGGGCGCGGTGGCAGTCGGCGCCAGCCTCTACACTTTTCTCGCTTGGGCCATGGGTTTTCTGCGCATGGGCACCACCGGGTTTGCCGCACAGGCTGCCGGGCGCAGCGACGGTGCGGCATTACGGCAGATTCTGTTGCAGAGCCTGCTGCTGGCGATGGGACTGGCACTCGTGCTTGGCACGTTGGGTGTGCCGCTGAGCGGCGTCGCGCTGCACTTCATGCAACCGTCGGCGGAGCTGGATCAGCTCACTCGGGACTTTTTCCACACGCGGCTGTTCGGCTTGCCGGCGGCGCTGGCCAGTTATGCGCTGGTCGGCTGGTTCCTCGGCACGCAAAACGCCCGGGCGCCGCTGGCGATTCTGCTGAGCACCAACCTGATCAACATCGTTCTCAATTTGTGGTTCGTCATCGGCCTGGACTGGGGCGTGGTCGGTTCGGCGCGGGCCTCGGTGATCGCCGAGTGGAGCGGCGCCCTGCTCGGCCTGCTGCTGACACGCAAGGCATTGCGGGCGTATCCGGGGCACATTGTCTGGACGGCGCTGAAGGTCTGGCAGAGCTGGCGCCCGTTGCTGGCGGTCAACCGCGACATCTTCATCCGCAGCCTGGCGCTGCAATCGGTGTTTTTCATGATCACCGTGCAAGGCGCGCGACTGGGTGATTCGACGGTGGCCGCCAACGCGCTGCTGCTCAATGGCTTGCTGTTGACGGCGCATGCGCTGGACGGTCTGGCCCATGCCGTCGAAGCTTTGTGCGGACACGCCATCGGCGCCCGTGATCGCCTGGCCCTGCGTCGATCGCTGGTGGTTGCCGGCGGCTGGTCACTGATCGCCAGCCTCGCCTTCGCCACGTTGTTTCTGCTGGCCGGGCACCTGTTCATTGAGATGCAGACCGACATCCAGAGCGTGCGCGACACGGCCTTCGTCTACCTGCCCTACCTCGCCGTGCTGCCGCTGATTGCAGTCTGGAGCTACCTGCTCGACGGCTTGTTCATCGGCGCTACCCGCGCGCGGGAAATGCGCAACGGCATGTTGATCACTGTGGTGCTGTTGATGCCGTTCGCCTGGGCGTTGCAAGGTCTGGGCAATCACGGGCTGTGGATATCTTTTCTGCTGTTCATGGTGTTGCGCAGCCTGACGCTCGGCGCACAAGCCTGGTGGCTCAAACGCAACGATGGCTGGTTCAGTGGCGGCGTTCACTGAGCTGGCGTGTGGGCGATAAACCCGACCACCTGATCGAGCACCGGCGCCAGTTGCCGCAACGGTCGTGACAAGGTCGCAACCAACGTAATGTGATTGGGCCGCGAGTAATACAAGTCCTGCACAGGCACCCCTGCCTCGCGCAGTTTGCTCGCAAGCCCGCCGGTGTTGCGCGTCGGGTTGACCAGATCATCCTCGGTCGCGGCAATCAGCAGCGCGGGCGGTGCGCCGCGACTGACATGGTTGATCGGCTGCGATTGCGGCGGTGAGTCCGGCCAGAAGAACACCGGGCGCACCTCGGGATTCTTGATCGGCAGAAAGTCGTAAGGCCCGGCGAGACCGATCCAGCCGCGCAAATCCTTGGGCGACATGCCCACCGCCGCGAGCCACTCACCATCCAGCGCAAGCATCGCTGCGTTGTATCCGCCAGAGCTGTGACCCATCACATACAAGCGCTGCGGGTTGCCGGCAAACTCGCGGATATGCGCTTTGGTCCACGCCACCGCCCGCGCGCCGTCCTGCAGAAACAGTGGATAGCGCACCTGTGGATACAAACGGTAATCCGCCACCACCGTGACTATCCCCCGGGACGCCAGCGCTTCACCGACAAAGCGGTAGTCAACGCGCGAGCCACTGTTCCAGCTGCCGCCATAGAAAAACACCACCACCGGCGCGCCCGCCATCGGCTGATGCGGCACATACACATCGAGCTTCTGCCGAGGGTCGTCGCCATACGCGATGCCCATGGTTTTGTCGTAGGTGCTGTCCGGCGTCAGCGCGTTGAGCAACTGCACGGGCGAGCAACCGCTCAGCGCCAGCAGCAACACACTGCCGATCACAGCGCCCACCCCTTGCCGGAATAACCGTGTCATACGCGCCGAACCTCGCCTCAGGACTGATCGCCGCGCCACTGGCGTCGTACATGGTCAAGCCGCTGCTGTTGGGTCAAACCCACCGGCGGTGGCACCAGCACGGCACGCGGATGCAGCAAGCGTAGCCATAACCAGCCATCGAGCACGGTGCGGTCGCTGAATCCCAGCGCCAGGCCTTGTTGAACATGGGAGGACATCGTCGCGTAATCGGTTCCCAACGATTGGCACCAGCGCCAGATGTGCTGTTCCAGCAAGCAGGTTTGCAAGCGTTCGCGCTGGCGCCGGGTCAGGCTTTCTTCGATGCTCAGCGGTTCGACGGCAAGCCCCGGATTGCGCAACTGCTGCCAGCCCTGGCTGCCAATCGCGCGGTCGGCCCAAGTGCCGCCGAACCAGCGCAACTGACGGATCGGCCCGAGCCAGCGGCTCAATTCGGAGGCGTCGCAAGCGTCGAAAAAATAGCTCGCGGTCTGCCGGTTGTAATAGCTGAGCAACGCCCGATGACTCAATCCGAACGACACTGTGAGCATGCGCTGCAAATGCCTCAGCAACTGTTGCGCCGAGACCTCACTGCCCAGCAACAGCCCACGCCAGGTGTCCGGATCGCGGTGACACAACGCGGCCAATGCCGGGCAATCGCGCAACTCGATCAACACCGGGCCATGCTCGCTGACCGGTTCAAACTCGGTGCCATCGAACAGCTTGAAGCACCGCACATCGGCAAAGGCCTGGCGCAATACCAGCAAGGCCTGCGGTGCATCCGGGCCATCGAGCAACAGCCACTGCGCCATGGGCTCAAGCGCCGCGCCAGTCATGTTGTGCCGCTCTGTTCAAGGGCGGTGACCAGTCGACAACTGCACACCGGCTCTGCGCAGTGACTGAAACTGCCGCCGCCGGGGATCAGGCACAACAGCAGCAACGGCTCGCCGGACGCCAGCAGTTGCTGCAGGCCTTCACTCACCAGGCTGTCGGGCAGTGGCGGGGCATCGTCGGGCTCGGTGACGACAAGTGGCGGTTGCAGTACACCGCTGATCATCGGCTGATCCGGATCGCCCTCGAAAAAGCTCACCACCACCTCGACGCCATCGCTCAGCGCCGCCAATGGCGTTTGCGCCACGGATGGCGCGAGCGGTAGCCAACAGTGACTCGGCGCGGCGCCTTCGCCTTGATAGAGCCAATCGAATTGCACCGCCACCGGGCGCTGGCAATCAGGCTGCGGTTCGTCCACCGTCACCACCCACGCCCGTTGCAAGCTGTGCATGCGCGAGGGCGCAGTGGCTGATGCACACGGCACCTGCAACGCACCAAACAAGCGATTGGCATAAGGACGTTCGAGGGAGGGATCGGCGCGATGTTCAATGCGTGTGAGCAACCATGGGCGATTGCATTCGGCGAAAGGATGACCGGCCAATCGCAGCCAATGACCGCTGCGCAACGCCGCCAGCTCACTTTGTCCTTCGGCCTGTTGCTGGCCCGATGAGCTGGCCTGCACGGTCTCTTGCAACTGCCATTGGTGCAAGGTGCGAGAAGCGTTATGCCCATTGTCCTCGCGCTGATACCGCGCGGCACCGGCCAAGGGCAACTGCGCCGGATCATCGGCAAAAACCAGACAATGCCGGTCACGGTCGTGTTCAAAGTAATAGTGAATCCGCGCCTGCGCGCACAAGCGCTGGAGCAGTTGCAGATCGGACTCGCGGTATTGGGTGCAGAACGTCCGGGGCGCGTACTCCCCGCGTAACTCGAAGCGGCGCTGGGCACCGACGATGCCGTGCTCTCTGAGCACCTGTTCGATGATCTGCGGCACCGAACGGCCACTGAAGATTCGTTGGCTGAAGCGCAGCGCGAGGCAACCCAGTTTCGGCCCCAGACGGATCCGGCTCAACCGCAAACCCTGTCCATGATCATGCTCATGCTGGACAAGGCTCTGCAATTGCCCGTGCACACCCTCTCCCGACGGCCCGAAACAGAGGAACGCCGAACGGTAAAGCAGACCGGCGAGATCCAGGTGCGGATCGTCGATCAACACATCGATCTCGAACGCAAAGGATTCGCTGAGGGCTTCGCTACCGGTAAAGGCCAGGACTTCGAAGGGGTCGGACAGGCCCGCTACATCGAGACGAAACGACGACTCGTTGACTGGTTCGAACATGGGCGGATCTCTACAGGAGGGGCGGTCGGGGATTCTCGCCGAGAGCCATGGCCGAGTAGAGAGCTGAAGTACAACTTAGGAAATGACCTACGTGAAAAGCAGACCGGATGACTTTGCTGGCCGGGGATGCCAAGCATTTCGCGAAGATTTTGGGAGATATCCCACCGGGTCATGCGAATTTTCCACCACTTTCGGAAAAAATTCGGACAACCCGGCGAGATCGCCACCTGGCGTCAGGAGGACAGGTAGGAGGAACGGGTCAGGCCCAGACGCAAGGCATCGAGAAATTGCGTGCGCTCGCTGGCACTGATGCGGGCACTGGCGCACTTGTCGCGGTAGTGAGTCATCAGTTCTTCCGGCGACAAGTGCACGTAACGCAGCATGTCTTCGATGGTGTCGTGGGTCTCGATGCCAGCGTGGTACACGCTGCCATCGGCGTTCTGGTAGATGTTCACCGAGTCGGTGTCGCCGAACAGGTTGTGCATGTCGCCAAGGATTTCCTGATAGGCGCCGACCAGGAATACGCCCAGCAGGTAGTCTTCGCCTTCATTCAAACCGTGTACTGGCAGGCTGGTTTCGATGCTCTGCTCGTCGACGTACTGGTTGATCTTGCCGTCGGAATCGCAGGTCAGATCCTGCAACACCGCGCGGCGCAGCGGCTCTTCGTCGAGACGGTGCAGCGGGATGATCGGCAGGACCTGATCGATCGCCCAGGTGTCCGGCAGGCTCTGGAATACCGAGAAGTTGCAGATGTACTTGTCGGCCAGTTTGTCGTTGAGTTCGTCGAGCACCTGACGGTGCGAACGCTGACGCGCTTTCAGCGAGTTGTGCAGGCGACGGCAGACAGCGAAGTAGCATTGCTCGGCCAGGGCTTTTTCAGCCAGGGTCAGTTTGCCGTCGGCGTACTGCGCAGCCACATCGCTCATGTAGTGCGTGGCACGCCAGTAGGTTTCGGTGACCATTTCGATGTCGGTCGGGCCGAGCAGATCAACCAGCCACTGCACGGTTTCCGGCAGCGCTTCCTTGTTTTCGATCTGCGGGATTTCGTCGTTGTGCTTCTCGACGTCGGTGACCTGCACGACCAGCATCGCGTGGTGCGCGGTCAGCGAGCGGCCGCTCTCGGAGAAGATGTGCGGGTGCGGCAACGCCTGCGCGTCGCAGAACTCCTTGAGCATGCCGACCACGACACCGGCGTAATCGTCCATGTCGTAGTTGATCGAGCTGGCGTTGCGCGAGTGCGTGCCGTCGTAGTCGACACCGAGACCACCACCGACGTCGATGTGATCAACCGGCAGACCGAGGTTGCGCAGCTCGCCGTAGTAACGGATCGCTTCCTTGAAGCCGTGCTGGTAGTCGGCCAGGTTGGCGATCTGCGAACCCATGTGGAAGTGCAGCAGACGGATGCCCTGATCGAGACCGGCCGCGCGGAAACGCTCGACCACCGACAGCAGTTGCGCCGCCGACAGACCGAACTTGGATTTTTCGCCACCGGTGTCCGCCCACTTCGACGACGCCAGCGACGACAGACGCACGCGCAGGCCGACCTGTGGCTTGACCTTCAGCGAGGCAGCTTCTTCGATCACCAGACCGACTTCGGATTCTTTCTCGATGACGATGAACACGTTGTGACCGAGCTTCTGACCCATCAGCGCCAGACGGATGAACTCACGATCCTTGTAACCGTTGCAGACGATGGTGCCACCCTTCGGCGCCAGCGCCAGCACGGCCAGCAGCTCAGGCTTGGAGCCGGCTTCCAGGCCGATGGACACGTCCTGGGTAGCAATGATGTTCTCGATCACCGCTTCTTGCTGGTTAACCTTGATCGGGTACAGCGCGGTGTACTTGCTCTGGTATTCCAGACGCTCGATGTTGGCATCGAAGGCGCCGGTCAACTGGCGGACACGGTCTTGCAGGATGTCGGGAAAACGGACCAGCAACGGCAAAGACAAACCGCTCTTGCGCAGTTGGTCGACTTGCTCGAACAGGTCGATAGGCGAGCTGCTCGGGCCGTTCGGACGAACTTCGACGCGACCGGCGTCATTGATCGCGAAATACCCGGCCCCCCAATGGCGAATCCCGTAAACACTGCGGCTGTCCGCAACTGTCCATTGGCTGCCATCGTCTTTGCGTGTGCGTCGTACGGACATCGAAGTCCCCTATAAAGAAGTCATAGTGCGTCGCCTGATCGCAGGCCGGCGCAGTCTAAAGAATGAAAATGACGGTTCGTCAGTGCGGCGGTAGACCTCACTGACTGCGTGGAGTTTAGAAACCGGTCATGAACAGGCTCTGTGAAAACCATGGAGACGACGCCGGATCTGAAGTGTTTCAGCGCCGGATCAAGCCGCAGATGGATTTCACAGAGGCTGCTAGCCGCCGGACTTCTTCGCTTTGAAACCGTGCTTGATCAGCTCAGCCAAGAGTAGCTCGACATGATCGCCCTGGATTTCGATGATGCCGTCTTTCAACGCCCCGCCAGTGCCGCAACGTTTCTTCAACGTTGTCGCCAACTCTTTGAGCGCGTCTTCGGCCAGTGGCACGCCGGTGATGGTGGTCACCGTCTTGCCGCCACGGCCCTTGCTCTCGCGACGCACGCGGGCAATGCCGTCACCGGCCGGGATCACGGTTTGTTTGCAGATACAGGCGTCTACCGGCTTACTGCATTCCGGGCAATGACGACCTGCGTCGGTGGAAAATACCAGGCCACCAAGGGCGGCGAAGGATGCGGCTTTTTTGGCCACCGGCAATCCTCTTGGGAGGACAAAGACTGATCGCGACCTTGGGCAAGGTCATCGACCGCGAAGCCCCACTCAGGCAGGGGCAGCGCTACTGCACCGGATGCTTCAATAAAAGCAGGACGGTGCAGCTTGAAAAGGTCGCGCAGTGTAACGGCAAAAATCCCGATTGCTAAGTGCCAATCGGCGCCAATTTATGTGTTCTTTGCGACGTCGCTTTGCTGCGCCTTCAGATAGCGCTTCAAAGCGGCCAGAGAGTCCGGGCAATAAGGCTTCTGCTCGATTTCCCGCATGACCTGATCGACTGGAATAAACCGCGCTTCCAGCACTTCTTCAGGTTGCAGGTTCAACGGGCCGTCCCACACGGCAGAAAACGCCGAACACCACAGACGATTGCCGGTGTCTTCGAAGTAGAAATGGTCATGGGCCGTCAGCTCTACGCCGCTGACGCCCAATTCTTCTTCCAGCTCACGGGCCGCCGACTCGGCGTAGGTCTCGTCCGCCTGCACCATGCCGCCCGCCGCGACATCCCAGTAGCCGGGATAAATCGCCTTGCTCAAGGTGCGCCGGTGCACGCAAAGCTCACCGGCGGAATTGAACAACATGATGTAAGTGCCTCGACCAATCAGCCCACGCTCGCGCAGATCGGCACGGACGAGCGCGCCGAGCAGGTTGTCCTGCTCGTCGACCCAGGCGATCTGTTCGGCATCCGAGGCGGCGCGATGGGCCGCCTCTCTGGCGTTCTGACTCATGAATCAGCCCTGATTGAGCAGTTGACGCAAATCGATCACCGCGGCGTTGGCACGGGAAATATAGTTGGCCATGACCAGCGAGTGGTTGGCGAGGACGCCGAAGCCGCTTCCGTTAAGAATCATAGGACTCCAGACCGGTTCCTGCGAGGCTTCCAGTTCACGGATGATCTGACGCACGCTGACCGTGGCATTCTTCTTCGCCAGCACATCGGCGAAGTCGACCTCGATGGCGCGCAGCAGGTGCGACAGCGCCCAGGCCTGACCACGCGCTTCGTAGAACACGTTGTCGATCTGCATCCACGGAGTCTCGACGACTTCTTCGTCAACCTGTGGTACTTCGCCGATCGCCGGCACTTCGGTTTTCAGCGCGGTATTGAGTTTGACCCGGCCAACGCTGGCCGACAGGCGTTGCGACAGCGAACCGAGACGGGTGCCGACATCGCCCAGCCAGTTGTTCAGGTTGTCGGCGCGGGCATAGAACAGCGCGTTTTTCTGGGTTGGATCAGACAGGCGAGCCTGATAGCGGCTCAGCGAGTTGATGCCTTCCTGATATTCCGACTCACTCGACGGCAGGATCCAGCTTTTGTTGTCGAAGTTGAAACGCGGCTCGGCCTTGGCCAGATCGGCATCTTCCGCCGACTGCGATTGCGAACGGGCAAAGTCTTTACGCAGAGCCCGGGTCAGGTCACGCACCTGCACCAGAACGCCGTATTCCCAGCTTGGCGTGTTGTCCATCCACAGGCCTGGCGGGAAGCGGTCGTTGGAAATGTAGCCGCCCGGCTTGTTGAGCAAGGTGCCGGCAACGGTCTTCAGGGTTTCGACGGTGGTGTAGCCGATCACCATCTGCTTGCCTTCTTTCTCGGCCGCCACTTGCGCATTTTGCGCGACCGGAAACAGCGCCGGCTCCTGGCTCCAGTACCAGCCCAGGCCAATGGTCACCAGCAGATAGAGGCCGATCAGCGTGGCCAAAGCTCGGCTGAACAGCACCCCACCGACATAGCTGCGGGCGGCCGACTTGGGCTCGGCGGCACGTTCAGGCGCGCTGCCCGCGCGGTTTTTCCAGTCCAGCATGGCGATATCCTTTCAATCACTTGGGTTCAACGGTTCGACCACAACCATACAACAACGTGCCAAGGCCGGGCACCCGCGCGTAAAGATAAGCCGCAATTCGTATGGCCGAATGACGCTTCGACGATGACTAAGGGAATCCCCGATGCCCACGCTTCAGCCCATTGGCTTGAAAACCATCGCAAAGGTCACTCAGCGCTCGGGTAAAAGCACGACAGCGTGGTCATCCTGATCACCCTGTTTAGTCAGGGAGTGCCCGGTCTACGGGGACTTGTCAGACGCCAAGGTCAAAAACAAAACCGTCCGGTCAGAAACTGAATGGTGACGCATTGCAGATTATTGACGTACGACACTCGTGTAAGGGAAAAGAGGTGCTAGCATAGAGCCACCAGTCGATCTCAGCATGCAGCCTAACTAGTAGTCAGGATATGACCGAGCCAGAAGACCCCAGCCGTGAGCGTCTCAAGCACCACTTTGCCCAGCGGGTAATTCATCAGGCACGTCAGATTCTTGAGATATGGCAGCGCCTGCAACGCAGTGAGTGGTCCACTGTCGACCTCGCCGAACTGAGCGAGGCCAACCTGCGCCTGCTGCGTTTTGCCGAGCGCTTCGAACAGCCCGAACACACTCAACTGGCGCGGCACATCAGCCAGTCGCTGGAAGCGGTGGACGCCAACCGCGGACGCCTCAGCAGCGGCCTGATCACCGACCTCAATCGCTTGATGCAGCGCTTGTCGCGCACCGGCCTGCGCCACGGCGATCAACTCGACCAGACCTTCCTGCCGCCGCTGCGTAAACCGGTCTACGTGATGCTGCAGGATCACGACCGCGCCGAACGGCTGGCCAAACAACTGGAATTCTTCGGTCTGAGCGCACAGGCGCTGGACAGTGTTTCGGCCTTTCGCTCCTCGATGGTCGAGCGCCTGCCGGCAGCGATCGTCATGGACGTGGATTTCAGCGGCGCCGGCATCGGCCTGAAGCTCGCCGCCGAAGCCCAGGTCGGGCTGGAAGAGCCGCTACCGCTGCTGTTCTTCAGCCTGCACGAAACCGACACACCGACGCGTCTCGCCGCCGTGCGCGCCGGTGGCCAGGAATTCCTCACCGGCACTCTCGAAGCGTCGAGCCTGCTGGAAAAGATCGAAGTCCTCACCTGCGTCGCCCAGTACGAACCTTATAAAGTGTTGATCATCGACGACTCACGCGCGCAGGCCCTGCACACCGAACGCCTGCTCAACAGCGCCGGCATCGTCACGCGCACCTTGATCGAACCGATTCAGGCGATGGCCGAACTGGCAGATTTCCAGCCGGACCTGATCATCCTCGACATGTACATGCCGGCCTGCACCGGCACCGAACTGGCCAAAGTGATTCGCCACAATGATCGCTACGTCAGCGTGCCGATCATTTATCTGTCGGCCGAAGACGATCTGGACAAGCAACTCGACGCCATGAGCGAAGGCGGCGATGACTTCCTGACCAAACCGATCAAGCCGCGCCACCTGATCACTACCGTGCGCAACCGCGCCGCCCGCGCGCGCAATCTGAAAGCACGGATGGTCCGCGACAGCCTTACCGGCCTGTACAACCACACGCATATTCTGCAACTGCTCGAGGATTGCTCATTCCGCGCCCGCCGCGAGAACAAGCCGCTGAGCTTTGCCATGCTCGACATCGACCACTTCAAACGGGTCAACGACAGTCACGGCCATCCGATGGGCGACCGTGTGATCAAGAGCCTCGCGCTGTTTCTCAAGCAGCGTTTGCGCAAAACCGATTTCATTGGCCGATACGGCGGCGAAGAATTCGCCATCGTCATGCCCGACACTGATATAGAAGCCGCGCACAAAGTGCTCGACGAAATCCGCCAGCGCTTCGCCGAAATCCATTATCCGGCGCAGCCGCAGGATTTGTGGTGCACCTTCAGTGCCGGCGTGGTGGAAATGCACGATGACTGCGACAGCCTGATGATGGCCAGTCAGGCCGACGAAGCGCTGTACCGGGCCAAGGGGGCCGGGCGCAACCGGGTGCAGACCGCGCGCGACTCAAAGCAAAGTGCCACTTTTTCATCAGATTCCACTGATTCGGTCATAACCCTGTAACAGAACCGCAATAAATTCAGGCGCTTACCATTTCTGCCGTTGGTAGCCGTCATGCGCCTGAAGTTGCTCACCAATCTCAATACGCTGCTGCTGGTCGCCGTGTGCCTGGCACTCGGCGCTACGCTGTGGTGGTCGCAAAAAGCCCTCGAACGCCCGTATCTGTTGATGGAGCGTTATCTTGGGCTGTCGCAACAATTTCAGAACGAGGTGGCACGCAACGTTGAGGACTACCTCGGCAGCGGTGATGCCCTGCGCCTGAGCAGCGCCAGCCAGGCCATCGATAGCCTGCGCAAAGAACTCGATGAGTTGCCGCCGGCGCTGGCTGAAACGCTGCGCCCGAGCCTGTCGGGCCTGGATGAGTTCAGCAAAACCGACTTGCTCGCGGCCGGCAAACTGGCGGGTGATCCGCAGGCGTTGCTATTGCAGGCCGAGCGCGAATTGAGCGCCAGCCTCGATCAGTTCAGCACCTACGCCAACGGTAATCCGGCTTATCTGGCGCCGTTGCTCATCGCCTCTCAGCACTTGGGCAAACTGTCACTGGCGCGGGGCAAACTGGTCAGCAGCGGGCGCAGCGAACTGGCGGCCGATGTTGAGCGCGAAGTCACCAGTATTCGCTCGCAGGCTCAAGCGCTTGATGCCCTGCCGCTGCTCGGCGTCGTCGCCAACAATGAATCGGGCAGCGACGACTTCGCGGCGATGATGGGCATCGAGAACAGTGAAAAAACCGTCGCCGAAGATGTCGGGGTCGGCCTCAAGCGTGAACTCAACAGTTTGTTGGCCCGCTACCCGGCGGAGCTTGCGCGCACTCGCGACCAGATCCAGAAACGCGCCGACCTCAGCGCCGCCACTCACCAGAAAATCGCCGCCGTACAGCAAGCCATCGCCGGACTAGAGCCGGTGGTACGCGCCCAGCACGGCCAGATCCAAGACGAAGTACGCTTGATGCAAGGCGTGATGATCGGCCTGATTCTGCTGATCGCGTTGCTGATCGATACCTTGCAGCGCCGGCTCTCGCGCACCCTGACCAATCTGGCGCCGGCGCTTTCGACCTGGGCCGAAGGCGATTTCAGCCGCGATATTCAGTTGGGCAAGACCAACCGCGAACTGCACGACATCGAAGCCTCGCTAAACCGCTTACGTGCCTATCTGGTGGATCTGGTCGGGACGATTCGTGGCAACGCCGAACAAGTCGCGGGCAGCAGCCGCACCCTCGCCGAACTGAGCAACGACTTGCACAGCGGCGCCGAACATCAGGCCGGTGACACCGCGCTGATCCGCGATTCCCTCGGCGAACTTGAAGCGACAATCCAGCAAGTTGCCGGTGATGCACAACAGGCAGCAGAGGCCAGCCGTCACGCCGGACTGGCCGTTGTGCATGGCCAGACCGTGATCGGCCAAAGCCTGACCGGCCTGCACGCGCTGGTCGGTGAAGTTCAGGGCAACGCGCAGATGATCGAGCATTTGGCCGAAGAGTCGGCAACCATTGGCGGCGTGTTGACGGTGATCCGCTCGATTGCCGACCAGACCAACCTGCTGGCGCTGAACGCGGCGATTGAAGCGGCGCGCGCCGGGGAAATGGGCCGTGGTTTTGCCGTGGTGGCCGAGGAAGTGCGCTCGCTGGCACAACGCACCGCCGGTGCTACAGCGGAAATTCAGACGCTGATCGCCGGCCTGCAAACAGCGGCGCGGCAATCGGTCGAAGGCATGCGCGCACAGGTCGAACACGCCGAAGCCACAGCCAACCAGGCGCAAGCAGCGGATGGCGCGCTGGATAAAATCGTCGGCGCGATCCAGACCATCTCCGAGACGGCGATCCGCATTGCCGATGTCACTGCGCAACAGAGCGGCGCTGTCAGCGAGATTCGCGATCACAGTGAGCGGATTCATCAGTTGGGTGGGGATAACTTGCTGCGGATCGGCCAAGGTCGCGAACAGGGCGAGAACTTGCTGGTTCTTGGCGGGCAACTGCATACAGCCGTTCAGGCCTTTCGTGTCTGATAGACCGCTATCGCGAGCAGGCTCACTCCTACAAGGGATCGCATTCCAACTGTAGGAGTGAGCCTGCTCGCGATAGCGTCATTTGTATCACCGCCTATCTTGCAGAAATGACCGGATCAAATCACTTGGTCACATATTTCGCGCAAACATCGGCCATCGTGCTGGCTATTGCATAGAACTGGACAGTCACAAAGTCTTTGCGGCATAGTCGCCGGGTTCTGACGATTGCTCACCCATAACAAGGACTACGCAGATGGCAACCCTCCTGGTGCTGCACGGCCCCAACCTGAACCTGCTCGGCACCCGCGAACCCGGCACTTACGGTTCAACGACCCTGGCGCAGATCAATCAGGATCTGGAGCGCCGCGCCCGTGAAGCCGGCCATCACCTGCTGTATCTGCAAAGCAATGCCGAGTACGAATTGATCGACCGCATCCACGCTGCGCGCGGCGAAGGCGTCGATTTCATTCTGATCAATCCGGCGGCTTTTACGCATACAAGTGTCGCATTACGTGACGCGTTGCTGGGAGTGAGCATCCCATTCATCGAAGTGCATTTGTCCAACGTGCACAAACGCGAACCTTTCCGCCATCACTCTTACTTCTCCGATGTAGCGGTGGGAGTGATCTGCGGCCTTGGCGCCAGCGGTTACCGACTGGCCCTGGAGGCTGCACTAGAACAGCTTGAAACACAGGCAACGACTTGAACTACAAGCGTTAAGCGCCCCTGACCGACCCTTGGGAGTTGATGATTCATGGATATCCGTAAAGTTAAGAAACTGATCGAATTGCTGGAAGAGTCCGGCATCGACGAGCTCGAGATCAAGGAAGGCGAAGAGTCCGTACGCATCAGCCGTCACAGCAAGACCCCGGCTCAGCAGTACTACGCGCCGGCGCCGATGCAAGCGCCGGCTGCCGCACCTGTTGCTGCTGCTCCGGTGGCTGCCGCCGCCCCGGCTGCCGCTGCTGCTCCAGCGCTGAACGGCACCGTTGCCCGTTCGCCGATGGTCGGCACGTTCTACCGTAAATCTTCGCCAACCTCGCCGTCCTTCGTTGAAGTCGGCCAGACCGTGAAGAAAGGCGACACTCTGTGCATCGTCGAAGCCATGAAGATGATGAACCACATCGAAGCTGAAACCAGCGGTGTGATCGAGTCCATCCTCGTCGAAGACGGCCAGCCGGTTGAGTACGACCAACCGCTGTTCACCATCGTTTGAACTGCGGAGAGCCTTTGATGACTGCGAAGTTGGAAAAAGTTCTGATCGCTAACCGCGGTGAGATCGCCCTGCGGATTCTGCGTGCCTGCAAAGAGATGGGCATCAAGACCGTCGCCGTTTACTCCAAGGCCGACAAAGAGCTGATGCACCTGGGTCTGGCAGACGAATCCGTCTGCATCGGCCCGGCTTCTGCCGCGCACTCTTACCTGCACATCCCGGCCATCATCGCTGCCGCTGAAGTGACTGGCGCTACCGCCATTCACCCAGGCTACGGTTTCCTCGCGGAAAACGCCGATTTTGCCGAGCAGGTCGAGAACTCCGGCTTCGCTTTCATCGGCCCGAAAGCCGAAACCATCCGCCTGATGGGCGACAAGGTTTCGGCCAAGCACGCGATGATCGAAGCAGGCGTGCCAACCGTTCCAGGTTCCGACGGCCCACTGCCGGAAGACGAAGAAACGGCGCTGCGCATCGGTCGTGAAGTCGGCTACCCGGTGATCATCAAAGCCGCTGGCGGCGGTGGTGGTCGCGGCATGCGTGTGGTGCACAAGGAAGAAGACCTGATCGCCTTCGCCAAACTGACCCGCACCGAAGCTGGCGCGGCGTTCGGCAACCCGATGGTGTATCTGGAAAAATTCCTCACCAACCCGCGTCACGTCGAAGTGCAAGTGCTGTCCGACGGCCAGGGTCATGCGATCCATCTGGGCGACCGCGATTGCTCGCTGCAACGTCGTCACCAGAAAGTTCTCGAAGAGGCGCCGGCACCGGGCATCGACGAGAAGGCACGCGAAGAAGTGCTGGCTCGCTGCGTCAAGGCGTGCATCGACATCGGCTACCGTGGCGCCGGTACTTTCGAGTTCCTCTACGAGAACGGTCGTTTCTACTTCATCGAAATGAACACCCGTGTTCAGGTGGAGCACCCGGTTTCGGAAATGGTCACCGGTATCGACATCGTCAAGGAGATGCTCAGCATCGCCGCTGGCAACAAGCTGTCGTTCACGCAGGATGACGTGGTGATCCGCGGTCACTCGCTGGAATGCCGGATCAACGCTGAAGACCCGAAAACCTTCATGCCGAGCCCGGGTACGGTCAAGCATTTCCACGCCCCAGGCGGCAACGGCGTTCGCGTCGATTCGCACCTGTACAGTGGCTATGCGGTTCCGCCGAACTACGACTCGCTGATCGGCAAGCTGATCACTTACGGTGCCACCCGCGACGAAGCCATGGCCCGCATGCGCAATGCCCTGGACGAAATCGTGGTTGACGGGATCAAGACCAACATCCCGCTGCACCGTGATCTGGTTCGCGACGAAGGCTTCTGCAAGGGTGGTGTGAACATTCACTACCTCGAGCACAAGCTGGCTGGCGAGAAGCACTAAGCTTCAGCCCGCACCTGACAAAGCCGCCTTCGGGCGGCTTTGTTGTTTCTGCTGCAAAGTCAAAAGATCGCAGCCTGCGGCAGCTCCTGCCTTGGAATGCGAACTCCTGTAGGAGCTGCCGCAGGCTGCGATCTTTTGATCTTCAACCATGTTCGTGTTCTGCCGCGCGCTCGCGTAAACTTGCGCGCTTCTCGCCGGCCGCTAGGCTGCAATCAATATTTTTCAAAGGTGCCCGCCATGCCTTGGCTGCAAGTACGTCTCGCCATCAGCCCGGAACAAGCCGAAACCTACGAAGACGCTTTCCTTGAAGTCGGCGCTGTGTCGGTGACCTTCATGGACGCCGAAGATCAGCCGATCTTCGAACCGGAACTCAACACCACCCCGTTGTGGGCGCACACGCACCTGCTGGCGCTGTTCGAAGGCGGTACCGAACCGGCACCGGTTCTGGCCCATCTGGAACTGCTGACCGGCAGCCCGCTACCCGAGCATCACAGCGAAGTCATCGAAGACCAGGACTGGGAACGCAGCTGGATGGACGGTTTTGAGCCGATGCGTTTCGGCCAGCGCCTGTGGATCGTGCCGAGCTGGCACGCCGCGCCGGAACCTGATGCGGTCAACCTGCTGCTCGATCCGGGTCTGGCCTTCGGCACCGGCACGCACCCGACCACCGCGCTCTGCCTGGAATGGCTCGACGGTCAGGACCTGAAAGACTGCAACGTGCTCGACTTCGGTTGCGGCTCGGGGATTCTGGCGATCGCCGCCCTGCTGCTCGGCGCCAAGGAAGCGGTCGGCACTGACATCGACGTGCAGGCGCTGGAAGCTTCGCGCGACAACGCCGGGCGCAACAACATTGCCGATGAGCTGTTCCCGCTGTACTTGCCGGAAGATCTGCCGCAAGTTCAAGCCGATGTGCTGGTCGCCAACATTCTTGCCGGCCCGCTGGTTTCGCTGGCGCCGCAACTGTCCGGGCTGGTCAAGTCCGGTGGACGCCTGGCGCTGTCGGGCATCCTCGCTGAGCAGGGTGACGAAGTGGCTGCAGCTTACGCGCAGGACTTTGATCTCGACCCGATCGCCAATCGCGATGGCTGGGTGCGCATCACTGGCCGTCGGCGCTAATATGTCCGCCTGCATAATCCGGATCGCCGCATGACCGACAGTTTCGTCACCCAGTGCCCGCATTGCCAAACCAGTTTCCGCGTCAGCCATGCTCAATTGAGCGTGGCCCGCGGGGTGGTTCGCTGCGGCTCCTGCCTGCAAGTGTTCAACGCCGCCAAACAGCTGCTGGAACAACACGCCGGCAAGGACGCGGTGACGCCGGTTGCACCACCGCTCGCCGAGCTGCCTGTCGAGGCGTCGCCGAGCATTGCCGCGCCGCCTGTTGTCGAGCCCCCCGCCATTGAACCTGCGGCACCGCGTGCCATCAGCCAGAAACAATGGAGCGCCTCGGCGCTTGATCTCGACAGCCTCGATCTGGACGAAGAACTGGCCCGTCTCGAACAACGGGAAATCCAGCCCGCCACCGAACTCGGCCGCCCGCGCGAAGAGTCCCTGAGCGCCCGTCGCGACAGCCCCGAGCCCGATGATGCCGCATGGCCTGGCAGCCTGTTCAGCGAACCCGCCGATGAGCGGATCCCTGAGCCGGACGACGAGCCACAAGCCGACGACATTGAACCGCTCACCTCCGAGCGCACCGAGCCTTCGCTGTCGCTGGAACCGGTGGATGTGGATGACGAGCCGGCGATTCCGCATCTGCGCTTGCACGACCCGATCGACCCGAATGCCCGCCGCGAACGCTTGTCGGCCAGCGACGAGGTCGATGACGACGATTTGCCATCGATCGAACCGCTGCGCAAAAAGCGCGAGCGCGCAGAACCCGGCGTACGTGCCGAAGTCCTGCAGGACCTGACCGACGACCCACTGCAACTGGACTGGCAGAAACGCCGCTCACCGTGGGGACGCCGCTTGCTTTGGCTGTTGTTGGTCCTGCTGGCGGCAGGTGGACTGGCTGCCCAGTACATTTCCTATCATTTCGATGAACTGGCTCGACAGGATCAATACCGCCCGTGGTTTCAGCAAATCTGCCCGCAGATCGGCTGCACGGTGCCGTCCAAGGTCGACATCGCCCGGATCAAGAGCAGCAATCTGGTGGTGCGCAGTCACCCGGAGTTCAACGGTGCACTGGTGGTCGACGCGATCATTTATAACCGCGCGACGTTCTCTCAGCCCTTTCCATTACTGGAACTGCGCTTCGCCGACCTCAACGGTCACCTGATCGCCAGTCGTCGTTTCAAACCCGGCGAGTACCTTAGAGGAGATCTCGAAGGTCTGGCCGAAATGCCGCCGCAGACGCCGATCCATATTGCGCTGGATATTCTCGATCCCGGCCCCAAAGCGGTGAATTACAGCCTGAGTTTCCACTCACCCGAGTGAATCCCTGCATGGCTTTCGAATTGACGGCGGTTTTCTGACTTTGCCAGCCACGACCAAACCGGCGGCGATAACAGAATAACTGTTCAGATTTTGTTCAATTCAGCCTTTATCCAGTCATCGAGAGCGGGTATCATGCCAACCCTTTTTCGAACTCTCATGATCCGGCCCCACCTCAGGGAAGTCCTATGTCGGCGGTACGCATCGGCCCATACACATTGCAGAACGGCTTGATTCTCGCCCCGATGGCGGGCGTCACCGATCAGCCCTTTCGTCAGCTGTGCAAGCGTTTGGGCGCAGGGCTTGTAGTCTCGGAAATGGTCACCAGTGACATGAGCCTGTGGAACACCCGCAAGTCGCGCATGCGCATGATCCACGAGGGCGATCCCGAGCCACGCTCGGTACAGATCGCCGGTGGTGATGCACAGATGCTGGCGGACGCAGCGCGGGCCAACGTCGAACTGGGCGCACAGATTATTGATATCAACATGGGTTGCCCGGCAAAGAAGGTCTGCAACAAGGCCGCCGGTTCCGCGTTGTTGAAAGATGAAGCACTGGTCACCGAGATCCTGCAGGCCGTTGTGGCTGCGGTTGATGTGCCGGTCACCTTGAAGATCCGCACCGGCTGGGATCGCGACAACAAGAACGGCCTGACCGTGGCGAAGATCGCCGAGCAGGCCGGGATCACCGCGCTGGCAGTGCACGGCCGCACTCGCGCCGATCTGTACAAGGGTGAAGCCGAGTACGACACGATTGCCGCGATCAAGCAGGCCGTGTCGATCCCGGTGTTCGCCAATGGCGATATCGATTCGCCGGAGAAGGCCCGTTACGTGCTTGACGCGACCGGTGCCGATGGCCTGTTGGTAGGCCGCGCCGCCCAAGGGCGGCCATGGATTTTTCGCGAGATCGAACACTTCCTGCGTACCGGCGAGAAATTGCCGGCGCCGGAGCTGATCGAAGTGGAACACATACTGCTGGAGCATCTGGCCGCACTTCACGCTTTCTATGGGGACGTGATGGGCGTGCGCATTGCGCGCAAGCATGTGGGCTGGTATCTCGCAACCTTGCCGGGCGCCAGGGAGTTTCGCGCCCACTTCAATCGTTTGGATGGTACGGAAACACAATGCGCCAATGTTCGGGAGTTCTTCGCCGAGCATTACAAGAGCCTGACAGGGGACGAAGAAGGGGTGGCCGCATGACGATGATGACCGAGACTTTAGTGAGTGGAACAGCACCCGTGAGCGACAACGTGAATTTGAAACAGCACCTCAATACCCCGAGCGAAGAAGGCCAGACCCTTCGCGGGAGTGTCGAGAAGGCGCTGCACAATTATTTCGCCCACCTTGAGGGCGCGTCCGTCACGGATGTGTACAACCTGGTGCTCTCCGAAGTCGAGGCTCCCCTGCTCGAAAGCGTGATGAACTACGTCAAGGGCAACCAGACCAAGGCCAGTGAGCTGCTGGGACTTAACCGCGGCACGCTGCGCAAGAAACTCAAGCAGTACGATCTGCTGTAAGCATTCAATCAAACCAGAAAGGCGCCCGCGTAAAAAACGGTCGCCTTTTTTGCTGACTTCCTTTGCTTTTGATGGAAATTGAGATGACCGACCAGACTACCCGCCTGCCGATCCGCCGCGCCTTGATCAGCGTTTCCGACAAGACCGGGATCCTCGAATTCGCCAAGGAGCTTGAAGCCCTGGGCGTCGAGATCCTCTCCACCGGCGGGACGTTCAAGCTGCTGCGCGACAACGGTGTTGCCGCAGTGGAAGTCGCGGATTACACCGGTTTCGCCGAGATGATGGACGGTCGGGTGAAAACCCTGCACCCGAAAATCCACGGCGGCATCCTCGGTCGTCGCGGTATCGACGATGCAATCATGAGCGAGCACGGCATCAAGCCGATCGATCTGGTTGCCGTTAACCTCTATCCGTTCGAAGCCACCATCAACAAGCCAGGCTGCGACCTGCCGACCGCCATCGAGAACATCGACATCGGCGGCCCGACCATGGTCCGTTCGGCAGCGAAAAACCATAAAGACGTAGCGATCGTGGTAAATGCCAGCGATTACGCCAGCGTGCTCGAAGGCCTCAAGGCCGGTGGCCTGACCTACGCTCAGCGTTTCGACCTGATGCTCAAGGCCTTCGAACACACCGCCGCCTACGACGGCATGATCGCCAACTACATGGGCACCGTGAACCAGGCCGCTGAAACCCTGAGCACTGAAGGCCGCAGCGAATTCCCGCGCACCTTCAACAGCCAGTTCATCAAGGCCCAGGAAATGCGTTACGGCGAGAACCCGCACCAGAGCGCGGCGTTCTACGTGGAAGCCAAGCCTGCCGAAGTCGGCATCGCCACCGCGACCCAACTGCAAGGCAAAGAGCTGTCGTACAACAACGTGGCCGACACCGACGCCGCGCTGGAATGCGTGAAGAGCTTCGTCAAGCCAGCCTGCGTGATCGTCAAGCACGCCAACCCATGCGGCGTGGCAGTCAGCCCGGACGCTGAGGGCGGCATCCGTCAGGCCTACGAACTGGCTTACGCGACTGACACCGAATCTGCGTTCGGCGGCATCATTGCCTTCAACCGTGAACTGGATGCCGAGACCGCCAAAGCGATCGTCGAGCGTCAGTTCGTGGAAGTGATCATCGCCCCTAGCGTCAGCGAAGAAGCCCGCGCCATTGTTGCGGCGAAAGCCAACGTACGTCTGCTGGCCTGCGGCGAGTGGTCGGCTGACCGCGCTGCAGCGTGGGACTACAAGCGCGTCAACGGCGGCCTGCTGGTACAGAGCCGCGACATCGGCATGATCAGCGCCGATGACCTGAAAGTCGTGACCAAACGTGCGCCGACCGAACAGGAGATCCACGACCTGATCTTCGCCTGGAAAGTCGCCAAGTACGTTAAGTCCAACGCCATCGTCTACGCCAAGAACCGTCAGACCATCGGTGTCGGCGCAGGCCAGATGAGCCGCGTAAACTCGGCACGTATCGCCGCAATCAAGGCTGAGCACGCCGGTCTGCAAGTGGCCGGTTCGGTGATGGCATCGGACGCGTTCTTCCCGTTCCGTGACGG
Source organism: Pseudomonas sp. AC242 (assembly GCF_979258655.1). Lineage (NCBI taxonomy): Bacteria > Pseudomonadati > Pseudomonadota > Gammaproteobacteria > Pseudomonadales > Pseudomonadaceae > Pseudomonas > Pseudomonas sp. AC242. Next base: position 6,424,352 of record NZ_OZ409873.1, on the reverse strand, counting down.
TCTGGACAACGCGGCCAAGGTCGGTATCACTGCGGTGATCCAGCCGGGTGGCTCGATGCGCGATGCTGAAGTGATTGCTGCTGCCGATGAGGCTGGCATCGCGATGGTGTTCACCGGCATGCGCCACTTCCGTCACTGATTATTGCTTGATCGTACCCACGCTCTGCGTGGGCACGCAGCCCGGGACGCTCCGCGTCCCTCGGACGCAGAGCGTCCGTAGAGGCATTCCCACGCAGAGCGTGGGAACGATCAGCCCCCACAGAATTAGCGTCATCCGAGGTTTTTGAAATGAATGTTTTGATCATTGGCAGCGGTGGCCGTGAACACGCCCTGGCCTGGAAAGTGGCTCAGGATCCGCGCGTGCAGAAGGTTTTTGTCGCTCCGGGCAACGCTGGCACCGCCATTGAAGCCAAGTGCGAAAACGTCGCCATCGACGTGCTGGCCCTTGAGCAACTGGCCGACTTCGCCGAGAAAAACGTTGCCCTGACCATCGTCGGCCCGGAAGTGCCGCTGGTGGCTGGCGTCGTTGACCTGTTCCGCTCCCGTGGCCTGGACTGCTTCGGTCCGACCGCCGGCGCTGCGCAACTGGAAGGTTCGAAAGCCTTCACCAAGGATTTCCTCGCCCGTCACAAGATTCCGACCGCCGACTATCAGAACTTCACCGAGATCGAGCCGGCCCTGGCTTATCTGCGTGAAAAAGGCGCACCGATCGTGATCAAGGCCGATGGCCTGGCCGCCGGTAAAGGCGTGATCGTCGCCATGACCCTGGCTGAAGCCGAAGACGCCGTGCGTGACATGCTCGCCGGCAACGCTTTCGGTGACGCTGGTTCGCGCGTGGTCATCGAAGAATTCCTCGACGGCGAAGAAGCTTCGTTCATCGTCATGGTCGACGGCAAAAACGTTTTGCCGATGGCCACCAGCCAGGACCACAAACGTGTTGGCGACGGCGACAGCGGCCCGAACACTGGCGGCATGGGTGCCTACTCCCCTGCCCCAGTGGTCACCGCCGACGTGCACAAGCGCGTGATGGATCTGGTGATCTGGCCGACCGTGCGCGGCATGGCTGAGGAAGGCAACGTCTACACCGGTTTCCTGTATGCCGGTCTGATGATCGACAAAGCCGGCAACCCGAAAGTCATCGAGTTCAACTGCCGCTTCGGCGATCCGGAAACCCAACCGGTGATGCTGCGTCTGCAGTCGAGCCTGGTGCTGCTGGTTGAAGCGGCGCTCGCGCAAGCGCTGGACAAGGTCGAAGCCCAATGGGATCCACGCCCGAGCGTCGGCATCGTGCTGGCCGCTGGCGGCTACCCGGGCGACTACGCCAAGGGCGCAGCGATCAACGGTCTCGATGCTGCGGCGAAGCTGGAAGGCAAAGTCTTCCACGCCGGCACGGCACTGAAAGACGGCAACGTCGTCACTGCCGGCGGTCGCGTGCTCTGCGCCACCGCAATGGGCGCCAGCGTCGGTGAAGCGCAGCAGCAAGCCTACAAGCTCGCGGCCGCCATCGACTGGGAAGGCTGCTTCTACCGCAAGGACATTGGCTACCGCGCCATTGCCCGTGAACGTGGCGAAACCCAGGAATAAGCTGTCGATCAAGTCCGGCGAGGGATACCGTTCCTCGCCGGGCTGTTCCGCCGCCGCGCATCGTTATATTCTGGCATCAACCTACGAAGGGATTTCGCCGTGCGCTGGCTCAGGATTGCCATAAGCTTCACCGTCACGTTGCTGACCTTGCTCTGCATGCTTCCGGCCCAGGCCGCGCAAGGCAGTGGCTGGTCGGTATTGCTCGACGATCAGGGCAATCTGCAACTGAGCGATATCCGCTCCGCTCGCTACACCAATCAATTCAGCCCCATCGACCTTGACCGCCTCACCGCGTCCGAACCCGATGGCGCCTTGTGGCTGCGTTTCAGGCTGGCACCGGGCAAGCACGAGCAAGTGCTGCGCATCTTTGCCCCCGACCTGTCACAGCTCAATCTCTACGTACTCGACGGCGACAAGCTGATCGAGCAGCGCAACACCGGCACCGACCAGCCGCAGGCCGAACGGCCGTTGCCGAGCAGCGACTTCATGTTGCCGTTGCCGCAGAGCGACAAACCCCTCGACGTGTATCTGCGCCTGGTGTCCGACCATCAGTTGCGCCCGCACGTCACCCTGCAATCGGCGGTGATGAGCGCGGCCAATCACAATCAGACGCTGGTCTTCGGTTTACTGTTCGGCTGCCTCGGCATGCTGCTGTTGCACAATCTGGTGCGCTACGCCTATTCCCGCTCGCGCAGCAGCTTATGGCTGGCGGTCTGCGAAGGCCTGCTGGGCCTGAGCCTGTTGCTGCTGCTCAACCTCGCCGGTCCCTGGCTGCCGAACTGGCATGCGGTGCAGACGCCGGGCGCCTATCTGGCGTTGCTGCTGACGGCGCCGGCCGGGCTGATGTTCGCCTATCGCTTCTTCGCCCCGCTCGGCCCGCATCCGCTGAACAAACTGTTGCTGGGCGACATTCTGTTTATCGTGACCTGCAGCCTGTTGCTGCTGTTCGTCAACACCCTGCCGCTGAACATCATCACTTATGCACTGGTGGCGCTGGCCGGCCTGAGCATGTTGTTCGTCGCGTTCTATCATTGGCAGAAGGGTTACCGCCCGGCGCGTTTGTTCGTCGCGGCGATGGTGGTGTTCAACATCGGCACGCTGATCATTCTTCCGGCCTTGCTGGGGCTGACATTGGTCTCGCCGCAAGGCTTGATCATGACCCTGATGGCATTCATCTGCATCAGCGGCCTGCTGATGAGCATCGCCCTCGGTGAGCGTCAGCGCAGCATCACCGAAAGCCGTTTCAGCGTCAGCCGCGACCTCGCCGCAAGCAATGCCGAGATCAACGCCAAAGCCGAATTCCTCGCCAAGATCAGCCACGAAATCCGCACGCCGATGAACGGCGTGCTCGGCATGACTGAACTGCTGCTGGGCACGCCACTGTCGGTCAAGCAACGCGATTACGTGCAGACCATCCACAGCGCCGGCAACGAACTGCTGACGTTGATCAACGAGATCCTCGACATTTCCAAGCTTGAATCCGGGCAGATCGAACTGGACGACGTGCAGTTCGACCTTAATGCCTTGATCGATGACTGCCTGAGCATTTACCGCGCCAAGGCCGAACAGCAGAACGTCGAACTGATCAGCTTCATCCAGCCGCAAGTGCCGCGAGTGATCAGCGGTGACCCGACCCGTCTGCGTCAGACGCTGCTGAGCCTGCTGGAAAACGCTCTGAAGAAAACCGATGAAGGTGAAGTGCTGATCGTCGTCGCGCTCGACGAACGCAGCAGCAAGCCACGCCTGCGCATCGCTGTGCAGGACAGCGGCCAACCGATGGATCAGGAAGAACGCGACGCGCTGATGCACGCCGAACTGCACAGCAAGCACTTCCTCTCGGCGAATCGCTTGGGCGGCAATCTCGGTCTGGTCATCGCGCGGCAACTGATTCGTTTGATGCAGGGCGAATTCGGCATCAAGAGCGGCGCCAATCAGGGCAGCACCTTATGGTTGACCCTGCCGCTGGATCCGGATCGCCTCGAACACCCGACCTCCGATCTCGACAGCCCATTGCAAGGCGCACGAGTGTTGGTGGTCGACGACAACGACACCTGTCGCAAAGTGCTGGTGCAGCAATGCAGCGCGTGGGGGCTGAATGTCAGCGCCGTGCCTTCCGGCAAGGAAGCGTTGGCCCTGTTGCGCACCAAGGCGCACCTGCGCGATTACTTTGATGTGGTGTTGCTCGATCAGAACATGCCGGGCATGACCGGCATGCAGCTCGCGGCCAAGATCAAGGAAGACCCGAGCCTGAACCACGACATTCTGCTGATCATGCTCACCGGCATCAGCAATGCGCCGAGCAAGATCATCGCGCGCAACTCGGGGATCAAACGCATCCTCGCCAAACCGGTGGCCGGCTACACCCTCAAGACTACGCTGGCCGACGAACTCAACCAGCGCAACAAAGGCCAAGTGGTGTTCCAGCCGCAAGTGGTCACCCCAGCCACGGCTGCCAAAGTGCCGAGCGACTTCCGCATCCTCGTTGCCGAAGACAACACGATTTCGACCAAAGTGATTCGCGGCATGCTCGGCAAGCTCAACCTGCAACCGGACACCGCCGCCAACGGCGAAGAAGCCCTGCAAGCGATGAAAGCCCAGCGTTACGACCTGGTGCTGATGGACTGCGAAATGCCGATTCTCGATGGCTTCTCGGCGACCCAGCAACTGCGCGCGTGGGAAGTCAGCAACCAACGCATCCGCACGCCGATCGTGGCATTGACGGCGCACATTCTCGCCGAGCACAAGGAGCGCGCGCGTCAGGCCGGGATGGATGGGCACATGTCCAAGCCGGTCGAGTTGTCGCAATTGCGCGAGCTGATCGAGCACTGGGTTGCCCAGCGAGATCAGCAGAATCGGACGGCGTCGACCTTCTGAGCAGGATCGTATTGTTATTCGATCAGATCTCCAGGCCATCAAGGTATTTGAGTGAGCCGGTGATGACGGAGTTTTTCACCTTTTCGCGAAACTGTGCGTAATGCAGCGTGTTGAATGTAATGGCAGCAATTTGTTCAACGCTGTTGTGGATGAGTGTTTCATCCTCGCTGAACAAAAACCCGCTGGCCTCTCTCTCGATCTGGAACTGGCGGTGATAGATGCCCATTTCCACTTTGTTCGGGCCACTCATCACGCAGGGGATCATTTGAAAATATCCGACATTGGCACGCAGGCTCGAGGACTCGAACAGCCTGAGTGCCAATGCGTCACGCTCCATCACCTGCAGCGCACGCCGCATAGGTTCGCAGAACTGTTCACCCAATACCGCCGCGATACGCTGCGTTGCCTGACTGGCCATCAGATTATTGCGCGACGGCGTCAAGGTTTGCGGTTTCGGCACGTCCCATCCGACAAATTTCAGGACATTCCTGTAGTACTCGAACCAGTCCCCCGATAGTCCGTCCTCGAACGCCGCGCGCGTTGCTCTTTGCGCATAGGCTGTGCTCATGTAGATGTCGTCTCGATGGGTCGCAGGCAGGCCACCGGCAAACGCCACGACACTGCCGCCCACCACCGCAGCCTGCGGTGTAATCAAGTCCTTCATGCCGTAATCTCCTTGGGCAGATTCAGCACTGCCACGCTGTCCGCAAGTTTGTCCCTGACTTTCCTGGCAATCGCCTCACGCGCGCCGCTGTAGCGAATTTCCGACAGACTTGCCCGGGCGTGATGCACATGGACCAAGCCTTGAACCTCTTCGCACTGATACAACTGTTGAAATGGATTTTGGCTTAACTCGAGTGACGCCTCGAACTCAACAAACGCGCTTGCTATCGAATCGGCAGCATTCGCGACAATTACCAGTAGATGTACCTTCGCCAACGGCGGCGGCATGCTGTCCGACTCGGCCGTAGCCGATATTTTCATGAAACTGCGCAATCGCTGGATGGCGAGTTCGTCGCCCGGTATTTGTGCCATTCGCTGCAGAACAGCACCCATTACTCGGGTTTCAGACATGGCATCATTGCTTAACGCTGTATTGAAAAACTCCAGCGCGGACTGACTTCCGGGATTGCTGACCTGCCATGTCTGCTTCGACTTCTGATGGCGCAACCAGAAATCATCAAGGACACTCACGTACGTGCCGTACCAATCCGGGGACAGGGATTTTTCACGTTTCTTATTGGCAACCAGTTGCGCCAGCAAAATCGAATTGACCAGATCGCTATAAACTTCCAGCCGTTCACCATCGGGAATAATCACCACACAAGCCCCGACAATCAGAACTAAACACTCATCATCCATGTTAGGCCTCCGTAATAAAAAAGGGCAGTCGCCATGACTACCCTTCTTCTGTCAATCAGATTTCATACTCTTCGATTTTCGATACCACGTTCAGACCCAGCTTAGTCCTGATGGCCATGCGCGCCTTATCAGCAACTTCGGTATTCTTGGCAAAGATCGTTTCACCGGTGTACAACTTCACATTGCGAATATCCACATCGACAAACATAACTTTAGTAGAAGTATTGCGACGCAGAAAACGCACAGCGCCGACGGCCATGATGGCTTCACCATTAACTTCGGTACAGACGCCAGCGGTGATGCCGCCAACGCCGTGGTTCAGCAGATTGCGCTCATACAGAGTCAATGCGGTGTCGCGTTTTTTCAAAGCGGCGATGGCGTCGCCCGCCGTCTTCAGCATCAGCGCAGTTGCAGGACCAGGCACCGCAAGACCCGCTACCACCGAGCCGAGAATTTCCAGGACCAGTTTATCCATCCGTACGCTGGTGCCCGCAACCTCCAGATCGTTGTAGTACTTGGTAACAGGCGTCCAGCCTGAGTTGGTCATGACCTCGCGAAACAGCAGATACCACTCCAGGCCCTGGCTTTCGAGCGGGAATTTCTTGTTGGCTACAAGTGTCGCGAAAAGAAAGGCATTTTGTGCGTCGGTCCGATTGTCATCCGTCAGATGAGCAGAAAATGCCAAAAGACCCTCGCCAACAACTGCCGCCTTTGTCGGCGCTTCCACGGCGTCACCCGAATTAAGGGTCAGGGCAACACCACGACCTTGAATAGTTGGAACCTCATCAATTTCATATTGCTGCAAAGCACTAATGCAGTTGGCGACATAGAGTTGTTGCATTACTGGGTTATCCACTTTCAATTCCTTATCATCATTTAAGCAAGCCTTCATTAACTTGCGAAAACGACCATAACCAAAGACACCAACACCCCACAAACAAAAACATGTAACACTACTTACCAAAGCAATAAAACCATAACTAACAAACAACTAAACCAATAACAATCAGCGCTATAAAAGTCGATACCCCAACCCCGCAAAGCGCTGATAGACTCCATCCCCACTCTCCTTCCCAGCGAGACATGACCATGCTCCACGTGTTGTTCAGCGTTTACCTGAAGATGCTGGTGCTCTACAGCCCGTTCTTCGTGCTGTCCTGTTTTATCAGTCTGACCCGCGGTTATTCGCGCAAGGAGCAACGGCGGCTGGCCTGGAAGGTCGCGGTGGCGACGCTGGTCTCCAGCGTCCTGCTGTATTTGTTCGGACGGGTGATTTTCGATGTGTTCGGCATCACCGTGGATGCGTTTCGCATCGGCGCCGGCAGTGTCCTGTTCATTTCGGCGCTGGGCATGGCGCAGGGCAAACCGGCGGTACAGGCCGACAACGTGCAGCAGGACGTCACCATTGTGCCGCTGACCATCCCGTTGACGGTTGGCCCGGGCACAATCGGTGCCTTGCTGGTGATGGGTGTCAGCCAGCCGCATTGGGACGACAAGCTCACCGCGATCATCAGTATCGCGCTGGCCAGCTTCACCGTGGGCGTGGTGCTCTACCTGTCCAATCGTATTGAGCGGATTCTGGGGGATCAGGGATTGCAGATCGTCAGTCGTTTAATGGGATTGTTCGTCTGCGCCCTGGCGGCGCAGATCATTTTTACCGGGATCAAAGGCTATTTGGTGCCCTGAAACCGGCCCCGGAGTGCGCCGGCCAAAATTAAAACGCCGCGAACGACAACGTTCGCGGCGTTTTGGTTTTCAGACGAATTCACCGGTCAGAGCAAATGGTCAGCCAGCACCGCCAGGCTGGCAGTTGCGTCATTGCCCTGCACGCTCGCCAAAGCCTTGAAGCATTGTTCGAGTGCGAACACGTACTGACGGCCAGCGATTTTGACAGCCAGTTCGCATGAACCCTGCTCCTCGATCCCGCGTACGATCAGACTGTGGCCATTGTCCGGATCGGCCAGTACCAGGTGGCCATCGATCCGCGACATCAGCCAATGCCCACACTCGGGCATATCCAGCACCAACAAGCCAGGTTCCGTCTCCTGCTCCGCGGATGGGCGCCGCACATCGACAACGATGCAATCGAGTCGCTGCCAGGTTGCGGCCGATATCCGATAACCCTCCGTGCGCGAACCGAAGGTCAGAATCAACCGTTCGACGCTGTCCGCAAGCAATGGCTGTACCTCAGTGAGGTCATCACTCACTTCCAGCACCATGACCTCCTCGTCACGGTGGGCGTAGCTACCCGGCAACCAGACGCCATCGACCGTTCCGGCGCTGAAGATCAATGGGTCAATCGGGTCGAACAGCAGCGGATTGGCCGCATCACGCGTACCAAGGAACGTAGCCCATTTTCCATCGTCCCGAGCAGACACCTCGAATAGTCGATCAAGCTTCGGCACGTAGTATTGGTAGCGATTGCCGGTATTTTCAACGGGAAGAAACGCGGCATGGTCTTGCCCGTCCAGCAGCTTTTTTAAACGCTCCTGCAATTGCACAGACGTCTGGCCCGGGACGTATGACCAGCGGTTTTCCATGCCGACAATGCGCGCCGGCTGCTGATCCTGCAGTTGCAGCGTCACACCTTCGCGGGTACGCCCGAGCAGCCCGTCGCCATGCGGCAGCACTTCGCAAAACGCCCACGATGACCAAACTCGCTCGGCCTGTGGCAACGCTTGGCGATGCAGCAACACGCTGCCTTTGCCGAACGCCGCGTGCATCTGCTCGAGAGCAACCAGCGTCTGGCGCCACAGCTGCCCGGAAGTAATATCAAGCAACCAAACTGCTTGCCGGTCGGGCGTTAGCCCCAGCAACGTAAGCTCGTGGCTGCCCATGGCGTCCATCAACACAAGTTTTTCGTCAATACACCACACTGGCAGAAACGTCTGACTCGCTTGGGCACGCAAGCCGATGATTGCAAACGCGGTGCTGCTGTATTCCATGGCAAGCGCCGGTAATGCCGTCAGCCAGTCGGGGTTTTGTTGCAGCCAACGTTGGCCGAGGCCGACAAATTTCAGCACAGGTCTATCAAGCTCGGACAGCCAATTGTCGTCCTTGGCGCCGAGGTCGACTTCGAACATTCGCCCATCGTCTTGGGTGGCCAGGAAGCTTTCGCCAACGCGCGTAACATCGATCACACCTTTCGCAAGCGCCTTGTGCCATGGCACGTTGTCACGCAGTTCTATGCCATGACTGAGCATTTGACTTTGCCGGCTGTAAAACAGCAGCGCAGCGGCGGGATCAGAGGCTCGCGGCATCAGCATCACCCTGTCCGCGTCACTGTCGGTGTCTGCTGGGAAGTACCTGTCGTGATGCGCGGCAATCCATGCCCGCTCAAGCAACTGATCGAAGGACCAGGCACGGGCGTGAATGTATGGCGCGTAGGTCCAGGTGCTGATGGGCGAAGCCATACCGGGTGTCTCGTCTACGTAGGGACGGCGTTGTTTCTGGCGATGGCGGAAAAACGCGATTCTCGTGCCCTCCTCGGGCTTGAGGAAAGATTTTTCCAGACCGGGCGACCACATGTGGATGTCCGTCAGGGTCACTTCGCGGTCGGTCAGATGAAACTCCAGTGTCGTGCGCACATTCATGGACTTTTGTTCTAGCAACTGCTGCGAGACTCGCAGAGTGCCGTCCGCCAGTTGCCCGAAAGCGCTGATTTTCGTACCGGGCTCCACACTCAATAACCGATAACGATGCACGACCAGGCCGCTGATCACAGCCACGCGCCAGACCGTGGCATGCTCGGGATGATAAAACCACGCATGGGCAGCGCTGGCGGCGCCCAGCATCAGGCCGTCGTTGACTTCGCGCGGCAGCTCGCGCGCGTACAACAAGCGTTTTCGAGCGACATCGTAAAAAGCGGTTGTGCGCACTGCGTGGCTGGCCGGATTGAACGGCACCCTGAACCGGTGAAGCGTGACGTAACCAGTGCCCAGACGCCCTTCATTGTCTCGCTGGCGCAGATGGGCAAGGACATCACGCGGATTGTCTTTAGCATCGTTGAGGGTGATGGAAAGCAGGCGCAGCGACTGACGTTGCCAGTCCAGTTGAAACAACTCTCCCCCGGCCAGTTCGATCAGCCCCTCGAAGGCCGACAGCACGATACCGTCGACCGTTAGTTGACGCCCCGCCAGGTATGTCTGCAGGGCGCCGTCGTCCATCGTGGATACGTCATCAAAGCAGACCTGCTCAATGCTGGCCCAAGGAGCATGCACCAGCCATTGCGTCGCTCCATTGAATTTCACGGTTTTCAGTCCCGGGGTCAGACGGAACTGGCAGCGGTCTGACGTGGCGCTGATTTCGTAGGACAGCTTGTGCTGGCACTCCATCGGCAAGGTCGGCACCGCTAGTTGGCGCACCTGCTCATCCAGCACCACGCTGATCGTTGTCGCTTTATAGACCGGATGCAGTTTGTAGAGGATGTGTTTGAAAGAGGGTGTGCTGTGCAGATAAAAACGCCGGTTGCCCTGCTCGTCGTATTCCAGCTTGTCCGCCGCACTGTCGCGCAATTGCGGATAGCGTGTGTGGATGCGCTTATCCAGATGTCTCGTCAGCGTATCGCCCAGTGCCGCGAACGGATTAAAGTACGAGTAAAAGTCTGGCTCAGGCATTTCACTGGCGTTACGAGGCTCGACCTGCTCTCCCGGCAGAGGCTCGTACACATAGCCCGCGCCTCCCAGTTGATATTCGTAGCCGTAATAGCAGAGTGGTGTGCAAGGCAGCACCACGGTATGCAGTGAAGCGGCCCCGTGGATATTCAGCGCTGCGCTCTCGGGGAGACCGAAAGCCTGGCGGATATTGAGGGAACGGTGTATCTGCTGCGGGTCATCGTTGTATTTCGGCAATTCGAGTGCGCCGCCGCCCCATGGATAAAAGCGCTGGCTGTCAAAGCTAACCCGCCTGTCCTGCAGATCCAGATGGGTGATCACGGCTTCTGGCGGGAACTGCAATACACCCTCTGCGACAGTGAAAGCGCCCGGTTTGTAAGCGTTGTGGATGGCACGCAAATGATTGCCGACCGCTGTTGCCTTGTCGGCAATCTGCCCAAGATTGCTGGCGATGGCCGTGGCACCGATGCCGATGCCGAGTAACGGCACAGACAGAAAAGCCGCCGCTGCGCCAACCGTTCCGCCTGCCGCCAATGCAGCAACATCCAATCCCAACGCTATTGTGTTGAACGCCAGAGACGTGGAGAACTGCGAGCGCTGCTCGTAATTTTGCGCCAGTGACAGGTTATGGATGTCGAAGCCGATGTTGACCAGCGAAAACGCAAAACCAACGCCGGTTGCCCCGCGACCGAGCACACGGCCGGACAACGACGATTGGCGCAGGACCAACGCCTGTTCACTGGCCACCACTTGCCGCACCAGGTTGATCATCTGTGCGGTGTCGCTGAGCACGCCAAAACCCAACTGCGCATAGCTGACGTAAACCTGGACTTGAAGCGCAATCGACAAGGCTGGCAACTGATCCCCGGCCTGGTATTCACGATGGCGCAGTTCGCTGATCAGCGTCTGGATCGCAAAGGCGAAACTCAAGCGGCTGCCTCCATCAGCCTCGGCCGGGCCACTGGGTTTGCCTGCCTTCACGCTCTGATGCAGATGCTGCTTGAGCTGAGTGAAGCGCGGGTCGGCCGTGCTCACGGTTCGCACTTGATGCGGATTCTGTGCATCGACCAACGTCAGCGAAAAGTCACCGTCCGCCTGAGGTGTGAGCGTTTCCAGCAACGGCAGATATTCACGCCCCAACGAGTGCTCACTGCGCAACTGCTGCATGGCCTGAGCAAACGCCTGCGCCCAATAGCGCGCATCCACTTGCGCCAGGTTGGCACCCATCCGCGCGTTTTCACCGAGCGAACGCTGGCGCGCCACGGCCTGCTTTGCCCAGACTGGGCCACTGCGTGAATCACGCGAAGGAATGCGCAAAAAACTGTCCAGGGGCAAACCCGTCGATAGCGTGCGGGCCGCCATTGCCTCAGTGTTCAACTCGATCACGTTGAATCGCGCCCCGGCCATGTCGCCCAGACCGTAGAGCCTGGCCAGTGCACTGTCGCCGGCGCTCAGATAACGCTCAACGCCAAGTTTCACCTGCGCGCTTTCGGCGAACGCATAAATGGCAAAGTTCGGGTCGTAGAATCGATAGACGAATTGACCTCCTGCCTGCACTTTGGCCACCAGCAAGGCGTGATCGCCGGTGTCGAGCAACAGGACGGTGGCTGCACTTTTCGCCTCCAGTGTCTGTATGACCGAGTCCAGACTCTGCAAGCCACGGGAGTCACCAATGGCACTGGCAGGCAAGGCTCGCAGTTCATTCAACGCACTGAGCAATGCCTGTGAACTGGGTTGCTGGTGGTTGATGTTGGCCGTGGCAACATGCCCCACCAGTGTCCGTTCGGCCGACTCACCGGCAGCCACCGCTGCGCCCATCAGCAACGCCAGCGGATAACACCGGCGCCCCGGATCACTGCTCGTGTGCATCAGCAAATCCTGCGACAGCTGCCGGGCCGAGGTCGCGCCGGCCTCGAAGAATATCTCGCGCACCTGCGCACTGCGCTGGAGAATCCGCGAGCGGAACTCGCCTTGCGCCGTGTGATTGATCTGCCCGATACGTTCGCCCCATTGGCGCAAGGTCAAGGGTTCAAACAGTGCCTGAACCTTGAGTTCGCGGGCTGTCAGGACGTCATGCGCTTGTCCACGCGCCAGCCCGGCCTCGAAGTCGGGCGACTGCCGCTGGCGCAGGGCTTTTTCAACCGCATCATAGCGAGCGAAAGTGCCGTCGCCGTCAGTCTCGACAGCAAGGTCGCGCACGGTTTGCCAGACGCTGGCAAAGCTCGCGTCGTCCAGACTTGTCGCGCCGAAAATCCCCCCGAGCATGACGCGCACCAACGGGCTGAGTTGTTCCAGCGGCAGAGAATCATGGGCGATGCGGCTGAGCAGTTCATTGAGGTTGCTTGAGGATTCGGCGCCCTGGGAAACGGGCAGCTCGCGCACAGGTTGCGCAAGGATCAACTGACGATTTTCAAAGCCGATGGAAAAGGCTTTGGTGAAGCTGATGTCACCGCTGAGTTTGTCCCTCATGGCTCGCACAAAGGGTTCGCCCAGATCATCCATCAATTGTTGCAGGACCGACGTCAGCAGCACCGCTTTACCGCCCACCACCGGCCAGCCTTGTTTGAACGTCAGCGTCTGTTGCGGCTGAAGCAGATCCGCCAGTTGCCCGGTATAGCGTGATTTGAGTTTGCCGGTTTTCCACTTTTCCTGCTCTTTGGCCAGCCATTGCTCGGCGTCATCATTGACGGTCCAACCGGAGATCGCTTCCTCCTCGGTCTGCACGTTGTAACCCTCGGCCAGTCGCAAGCGCTCCTGAACCGTAACCTCGTTGTGCGGCAGGAGGTGAGTCTCGACGTAATTTTTCAGCCCGGTCACCGCTGCACCGGGTCCGGTAAGCGCAATAGTGCCGCGCGATCCGACGCGAATACCATCACGGTAGTAGCTTAAAATCGCCTCGCTCAACTTACCCAGAAAATCCTGCAGCGTGCGCGTCAGTTGCCCCTGCTCGATTTTCTCGTTCATGACGTTTTCTATGACATCGAGCAATCGTTCAGTCTGTGACCAGTCTACCGACGATGCGATGGCCGCCTGCTCAACGGCCTGCAGGCAGTCATAGTTGAAGCGGATCAATTGCATGACCGCGAGCGTCATCTCGCTTTGCGGCTGTGCCAGCAGATAAGCGTTCATCTCTCTGCTGAATTGCGTGCCCATTCGCAGACCGTGTTGCGGGCTGACGACTTCACGCGGTGCGACAAATATATGCTTGACGCCGGGCTTGCTGCGGGCAAAGACCAGCAGTGCCTCGCGATGTGCGGCAGGCAAAGTGTCCGTGTGATCGGCGTAGCGCAGGCGGTCGCGACCGGGCATCAACGTTTCATCATGATTGAGCAAAAGCTGCAACACCCCCAGCCGTTGCTCGTCACTGAACCCGCTGATGTCGACACCGCCCAGTCTGTCAGCCAGCGGCGGCAGATAATCCATGTCGCTGTAACGACCACCCTCGGCATATTCGGTTTGCAAGCGAACAACATCGCTTGCCGCCGCAAAGTTACCGCGCATTGACACTTCGCGTTGATAGACATCCTCTAGAAAGTGCCCGGCGAACTCCCGTCGAACATCACGCAACTGCAAGTCGCTGCCGGCCATTTGCTGATGGCTTTGCAAGCAGCGTTGACGGAAGGCTTCCAGCGTCGTGCGGTCTTTGCCGTAAGCGCGCACCATCAGGTCGATCCGGGCCTGATCAGCTTTCCCTTGCCATTGCGGTTGTTGCAGGTACTCGAACATCTCGCGCTTTAATACACGCGCACGATCTTCGATCATCTTTGCAAGTTCATCGGGGTTGCTCACGGTGTCCCCGCCAGACTCCATTGCAGCAACTCTGGCGCTGTCGGATATAACCCGATTCATTTCGAAAGCCAGTAACGCATCGCTGTCGTACCAGAGATTGAACTGGTAATTCTCGGCAGCCAGCACCTGACGCCAGATGTTCATGTAATCGCGCTGGATATTGCCAACCTCACTGCCACCCACCCAGACGAAGTGCATGACTGCGGGTATCGGACTGGGCACGTCACTGAGCATGTTTACAGTGCCTGCCAAGCGGGCGATGTAAGCGCGCAATTGTTCTTCGACGGTATCGATCAACGCTATTGCGGGCGCTGAGTTACGCTTTGCCAAGCGTTCAAAATTTTCCAGAAAGAGTGTTACAACCTGCAGCTTTTCAGCGAGGCTGGTGGCTAGTCCGGCCTGCTCGTAAAGCGCCACCAACATTGCATATTCGGCAGAAGCGGAAAACGCCTTGAATGCGCGCTTTAACGCGGAGTATTCATCGGCGGAAATAAAATCAAACTCGTCAACATATTGCTCCATGACACCCATCAAACTTCATCCTTTATTCGTTGAGAGAATCCTCGACGAAGTTAGTCTGCCTGCGGGGTAACTTCAAAAAGCACAAAACTCAAATAGTTTCCCAAGAAATATCAAACAACAGACAAGTTGCTTCCGCGCACGATTCGGTAACAAACAGACGCGTGCCCCGTCGTTCGATAAACAAGCGAAGCGGCGCTCCCAACGGATGCACCGCCGTAATTCAAAATTAATCGTCCGGGAATGAATTTCGACTTGATGTCACACCGAGGCAACTTATTTACAACTTGCCTCGGCTCGGCACTCAGGAAAGCGGCTTTTCGCCGTACCAGCGCGGCGTGTAAACCCAATCACCACCGCTGGCACGCGCAAACGTGCAGGTGGTCGAAGAACCAATCAGCACCATGGTGCGCATGTCCACCTGCTCGGGAGTTAATGCGCCAAGTGTCGTGGTGCGCAGGGTCTGTCCCGGACGGCCGATGTCGCGGCCCAACACCACGGGGGTTTCAGCTGAGCGATGCTGCGCGACAATCTCCAGCGCCCGGCCCAATTGCCACGGACGTGCACGGGAGATCGGGTTGTAGAACGCCAAGGCCAGATCCGCTTCAGCAGCCAGATCCAGACGCTTTTCGATGATCGACCACGGTTTGAGGTTGTCCGACAGCGACATCACGCAGAAGTCATGGCCCAGCGGCGCTCCGGCTTGCGCGGCGGTGGCCAGCGAAGCGGAAACGCCCGGAAGGATTTCCAGATCGACGCTGTGCCACGCCGGATCAGCCGATTCGTGCAACGCTTCGAGCACTGCCGCAGCCATGGCGAACACACCCGGGTCGCCCGAGGACACAACGATCACCGAACGCCCCTCGGCGGCCAGTCTGAACGCGTGACGGGCGCGTTGCATTTCTTCGCGGTTATCGGTGCAGTGCTGCACTTGATCGTCGCGAAAAGGACCGGCCATGCGTACGTAGGTTTCGTAACCGAGCACATCGGTGGCGCGAGCCAATTCGGCTTTCACCGCCGGCACCATCAGTTCGGCAGCGCCGGGGCCGAGGCCGATCACCGCGAGACGACCGCGTGGCCGGCCAATGTTCGAAACATCCAACGGCTGCTCGGCAACCGCGATTGCCATGCCGTGGCTGACCACGACTGCAGCCTCAGGCACTGCGGCACGTGCCAGATTTTCGATGTCGCTTTGCGCCGCAACAAAGCGCAGCGGCACTCCCAGCTCAAGCGCCGCTTCACGCAAACGTGGCGAAGCCATTTGCGTCTCGCTGGCCAGCAGACAGGCCAGCGACGGCACGGCGATTTGCGCCTGCAGCAACGCACTGCGAACGGCATCCGCCAGGTCCACGATTTCAGCACTCACCGCCACCGCCACGCTGCGTGGATAGATCAGTAACTCACTGGCGCTCGCTTCACGCGCGGCACTGCCGATATGAATCGAGCGCTGCGCCTGTGGGTCTTCCGGCAGTTGCGCCTGATCCAGCCACGGCGCCGCGCCTTCGATGCGCACGCTGTGGCCGGCCAACAGATCAGAGACAAAACGCTTGCCCAGTTCCAGATCGCCCAGCGCGTAACCACTCGGGGGATTGAGCAGGCACGTACCAAAACGCAACTCGCCGCTGGTGGTGATCGCCGCAGCGACTTGCAGCCCGGCAGCGATGTCCCGCGCCATGACATTCACCCCGCCGAGGCCGCCCAACAGCGGCACCACGGCGCTGCCGTCTTCGGCCACCACGAGCACTGCCGGCTCGGCGCCCTTTTCCAGCAACAGCGGCGCCAGCGTGCGGATGACGATGCCGGCCGCGCACAGGGCAATGATCGGCGTGTCCTGCTGATACAGCGCGCGCAGGGTCGCGCCGAATTCCTGATAGGTGCAATCGGCGCCTTCGACGCGCCCGGCGAGGCCGTGGATCTGCGCCGCCGGATAGACCTGCTGAATGCGCCGTGCGGTGGCCAGGCTACCCTGACCGAGAATGACGATGGCTGGCGTGGATTGAGTCATCAGCCTTGCCACCGTTCGCCCGGCACGATGATCAGCGAGAAGTACGGCGACGACATCGGCTCGACCTGATCCATCGGCACGATCTTCTGATTGGCCATGGTTGCGCGCTCGACGTACAGCGCACGCTCGGCCAAGCCGAGTTCTTCCAGCACCTGACGCACCTTGGGGAAGTTGCGCCCCAGCTTCATGATCACCGCCGCGTCGGCATCGGCCAGACGTCGCTTCAGCTCTTCATGGGGCAACACGCCGGAAAGCACCGACAGGCTCTGATTGCGATACACCAGCGGCGCGCCCAGCACCGAAGCGCCGCCGAGCATCGAGCACACGCCCGGCACCACTTGCGCTTCGTAACGGCTGGCGAGGCGATCGTGCAGGTACATGTAGGAGCCGTAGAAGAACGGATCACCTTCACAGATCACCGCGACATCGCGACCGGCATCCAGGTGTGCCGCGATGGTTTCGGCAGCCTCATCGTAGAAATCGCTGATGACCTGTTCATACGAGAGCGGAGCCGGCAGCACTTCGGTGGTCACCGGGTACACCAGCGGCAGCAGATTCTGTGCGTCTTGCAGGTGCGCTTCGATGATGCCGAACGCGTTGCCCTTTTTGCCCTTGGCAACGAAGTACGCCACCACCGGCGATTCGCGCAGCAGGCGCAGGGCTTTGACAGTAATCAGTTCCGGATCACCCGGGCCGACGCCCAGACCAATCAAACGTCCTTTGGCCTGCATCATTCGATCTCCGTGGCGAGGGCATTGACGGCGGCGGCGGCCATGGCGCTGCCACCGAGACGGCCTTGCATGATTACGAACGGTACGCCACGGCTGTCGGCGGCCAGCGCGGCTTTCGATTCGGCAGCGCCGACGAAGCCGACCGGGAAACCAAGAATCAATGCCGGTTTCGGTGCCCCGGCGTCGAGCATCTCCAACAGATAGAAGAGTGCGGTCGGTGCGTTGCCGATCACCACTACGCTGCCTTCCAGGTGCGGACGCCAGAGTTCCAGTGCGGCGGCGGAGCGGGTATTGCCCAACTCGCGAGCCAGCTCCGGCACGCTCTCGTCGCGCAAGGTGCAGATCACTTCGTTATTGGCCGGCAGGCGTGCACGGGTCACGCCTTCGGAGACCATCCGCGCATCGCAGAGGATCGGCGCACCGGCGGCCAGCGCATCGCGCCCGGCCTTACCCGCACCTTCGGAGAATTGCAGGCCGTCGACGGCTTCGACCATGCCGCAGGCGTGGATCACCCGCACCGCGAGTTTTTCCAGATCGGCCGGGATGCGCGCCAGATTGGCCTCGCTGCGAATGATCGCGAAGGAGTTGCGATAAATCTCCTGACCGTCGCGGATGTAATCAAGCATCAAGGGGGCTCCGAGAGCGGGTGGCGAGCAGGGTCGCGACCGCTTCAATAGTAAGGTTGCGTGCGTGCAGCGCGCCGAAACCCGGCAGCGTCGCATCGCGAAAATAGAGGTCGTAAAGACCGGGATTGACGGCCAGCAACGTCACCGGGGCACAGTGGGCGGCGGCGCACGAGCGCGAGCAACCACTGAGGTGGATGTTGAGGGCAGCAGGCAGCAACGTCGCCAGAAGGCGGGCGTCCTGCTTGGTGTCGGCCAGGCCTTTGCCGCAGCCATTGGAACCGGTGCAGGCGATCAGCCGTGCAAGCGGTTCGCCAGCGCGGGTCTGCAGGTTCAGTCGCTGAAAACCTTCCAGCACTTGGACCGCATCACCTGCATTGACGTCGGGCAGCAGCAGGCTTTGCCAAGGGGTGAAGCGCAGGCTGCCATTGCCGAACTGGCGGGCCAGTTGCGCCGCCCCGCGCAGCATCACCGGATCAAGACGGCCCAGCGCCGGCACTGCACCGATGTACACCCGCCCCGAGGTATTTTGCGGATGAGCGCCGATGTGCAGATCGTCCGCCACGGCCGCGCGCTGCCAATGGCTGATCGGCTTGATCGGCAAGCGCGTGCTCAGTTGCCCGATAAACGCCGAGAGCGGCAACTCGTCGAGCAAATGGCGCATGCGCGTCTGCTCGGGCCGCGCCAACTCAAGAAACAATTCCAGCACCGCAACCACCAGTGCATGGCCGTGTTCCAGCGCCACTGCGCCGACCGCGCGATCCGTCGGGCAACCGGCCAGACCGAACGCCAACAAGGTTTCACCGTCACACTCGAACGCTGACAACCACAGATCATGGGGATGTTCGAGCATCGCCAGTGCTTCACCGCCATCGAGTTGCACGGCGAACTTGGCGCTCAGCTCGTGGAACCGGGGATGGCTTTGCAAGGTGTCGAGGATCTGCCCGGCGAGGCCTCGAGTGTCGAAATGCATCTGCCGATCAATCCCGGCCGCAGGGCTGAGCATCAGGTTGCGCACATCGTCAGCGGCCGCCGTGCGCGGACCAAGACCGGCGGCAAGCAAGCCTTCGATCAGTGCCGCAGATTGCTGGCCGATCCCACGGATTTGCAGATTGGCGCGGTTGGTCGCCTCGATAGCCCCGCCGAACTGTTCGGCAACGTCGGCCACCGCGTCAGCCTGATCGGCGCTGATCGAACCACCGTTGAGTTTGATCCGACAGATACCGCCGTCCAGTGCCTGGACGATACGCAGCAACCCCGGGCAGGCCGAGGGGCGTAAGGCGGTGGACATCGGGTGTTCGTTCAAGGGGCTGACCGGCTGCGTGGGAAAGGCGCTTCGCGGGCGAAGGCGCGGTATTATGCCTGCTTTGTCCGCTGGCATGAAAAGACTGCCCGTCGGAACGGCGTGTTTAGAGGAATATAGATGTCACCCTGGCTGACGGTAGTGGGAATCGGTGAAGACGGCTTCAAGGGCCTGGGCAAAAACGCCCGGCGTGCCCTGCTGGGCGCCTCGCGGATCGTCGGTGGCCAGCGTCAACTGGATTTGCTGCCGGTGTGTATTCGCGGCGAACGGCAATTGTGGCCCAGCCCGTTTGCCCTCGCGCCGGTGCTGGCGCAGCGTGGCGAAGCGGTCTGCGTGCTGGCCAGTGGTGACCCGATGTTCTACGGCGTCGGTGCCAGCCTCGCCCGCCAGGTGCCAAGCGAGGAAATGCTGATCCTGCCAGCGCCGTCGTCCTGTTCACTGGCTGCTGCTCGTCTCGGCTGGCCGTTGCAGGAGGTGGTGACGCTGTCGCTGGTGGCCCGACCACTGGCGGCACTCAATGCACAACTGTTCAGTGGCGTGCGTCTGTTGTTGCTAAGCAACGACGGCCAGAGTCCGACTGCTGTTGCGCAATTGCTCCGTGAGCGCGGATTTGGTTCGAGTCGCCTGAGCGTGCTTGAGCATCTTGGCGGTGACGCCGAACGGCGCATCGACAGCACCGCCAATGCCTGGAATGCGACGTCGGTGGCCGACCTCAATGTCATCGCTATCGAATGTCTGGCCGACGCCGACGCCCCGCGCCTGTCACGTTTGGCCGGACTGCCGGATTCGGCATTCCAGCACGACGGCCAGTTGACCAAGCGCGACGTACGCGCCATCACCCTCGCCCGTCTCGCCCCGACCCCCGGCGAACTGCTCTGGGATGTCGGCGCCGGCAGCGGTTCGATCGGCATCGAGTGGATGCGCGCGCACCCGAGTTGCCGCGTCTTGGCCATTGAAGCCGACGAAGGTCGCCAGCGATTGATCGAACACAACCGCGATGCGCTGGGTGTGCCCGGTCTGCAATTGATTCGCGGCAAGGCACCGCAGGCGCTGGTCGGACTGGAGCGCCCGGACGCGATTTTCATCGGCGGCGGCGTGACCCGTGAAGGCGTGTTCGAAACCTGCTGGGAACAGCTCAAACCCGGTGGCCGTCTGGTCGCCAACGCGGTGACCCTGCAAAGCGAAGTGGCCCTGATGAATTGGCGCGAACGTTACGGTGGCGAGCTGACGCGCATCCATGTCGCCCAGGCGCAACCGCTCGGCGAGTTCGACACCTGGCGGCAGGCGTTGCCGATCACTTTGCTCGATCTGGTCAAACCCCTCGATGCGTGACGAAACCGCCGAACAACCTGCGCCCCTGCGCAGCGGCCTGACCACCGGCAGCTGCGCCACCGCCACCAGCCTTGCCGCCGCACGCTTGCTGCTCGGCGGGCTGTCCGCCGATGCAGTGCAGATCGTGTTGCCGAAGGGCAAACAGGTGCAGATGCGCCTGGAGTTCTGTCGTTTGACCGACGACGGCGCCGAGGCCGGGACGATCAAGGATGCCGGTGACGATCCCGACGTGACCCACGGTGCGCTGCTCTACTCGCGGGTGCGGCTGCTGAGTGAGCCGGGAATTCGCTTCAATGCCGGTGCCGGCGTGGGCACCGTGACTCGGCCGGGGCTGGTGCTCGGCGTTGGTGAGCCGGCAATCAACCCGGTGCCGCGCAAGATGATCAGCGATCACCTGAGCCTGCTCGCCGCCGAGACCGGCTACGGCGGCGGCTTCGACGTCACTGTCAATGTCGAGGGCGGCGAAGCGCTGGCGCTGAAAACCATGAACCCACGGCTGGGCATTCTCGGTGGATTATCGATCCTCGGCACCAGCGGCATCGTCCGGCCGTTTTCCTGTGCGGCTTACATCGCTTCGATTCATCAGGGTATCGACGTCGCCAAGACCAACGGGTATCTGCACATCGCCGCCTGCACCGGCAACGCCAGCGAAGACACCATGCGTCGGGTCTACAACCTGCCGGAAATCGCCCTGATCGAAATGGGCGATTTTGTCGGTGCAGTGCTCAAGCATGTGCGCAAAGTGCCTGTGGATAAACTCAGCCTGTGCGGCGGCTTCGGCAAGATCAGCAAACTGGCCGCCGGGCACATGGACCTGCACTCGCGGCATTCGAGTATTGATTTGCCGCAACTGGCGGAGTGGGCGGCGGCGATTGGCGCCGATGCGGCGTTGCAGCAAGGCATTCGCGAGGCCAATACCAGTCAGCAAGCATTGGCCATGGCCAGTGCGGCGGGGATCGCCCTCGGTGATGAAGTCTGCCGCCATGCGCTGAATTTTGCCCGCAGCGTGGTGCCGGCGCAGGTGCAGGTCGAGGTGTTTGCGATTGATCGTCAGGGCGGGATTGTCGGGCAGGCCGGAGGTTTTGCATGAAGCGGATTTTGCTGCTCGGCGGCGTCACGGAAGCGCTGGCAATTGCTCGCACGCTGGGGGCAGAACATATCTATAGCCTCGCCGGGGTTGGCCGGGTGCCGACGGATCTGACTTGTCAGGTGCGCGTCGGTGGCTACGGGGGCGCTGAAGGTCTGGCGCAATTCATTCGTGACGAAGGCATCGATCTGTTGCTCGACGCCACGCATCCCTACGCCGCACAGATCAGCCAGAACGCCGCGACCGCCGCGCGACTGAGCGGCATCCCCTGCTGGGCTTTGCGCCGTCCGGCATGGCAGCCGCAACCCGGTGATGACTGGCGCGAAGTCAGCGACTGGGCCGAGTTGATCGCGACCCTCAAGCCGTTTCGCCGACCGCTGTTCACCCTCGGCCGCGAACCGCTGCAACACCTCGATGAAATCCCCGCCGACCAGTTCTGGACCCTGCGCGCCCTCGACGTCTATCCCGGCAACCAACGCTGCGAAGTCATCGGCGCGCGCGGGCCATTTCTGCTGGAGGATGAGCGAGCGCTGTTCGAGCGACGGCAGATCGATGTGTTGATCAGCAAGAACAGCGGCAGCACCGCGACCGAGCCGAAGCTGGAAGTGGCGCGCGAGCGTGGGGTGCCGGTGATTGTGTTGAAGCGACCGGGGTTGCCAGAGGTTGATCGGGAATTTCGATCAGCGTCTGAAGTCCTTGAAGCCCTGACGACGTCAGACTTTTCCTGACTTCGAATTTATTTGCGAATTTACCTGCAATTTTTGAGGACGCAGCCGACTGTTTTTCACTACATCCTCACCCCAATACTTCGGTTCCTTTAATCCCGACAAGCAGACAGCCAAGAAAAGCGGCTTGCCAGCTTGTATCCCAAGGAATACGATCCCGACATGATCGCTTTTGAACGATCCCGCATATTTTCCGAATGGCTCGACTCCTTGAAAGACATCAAAGGGAAAGGCCGAATCATCTCCAGAATTAAAACAGCCGAAAATGGCAACTTCGGTGATTGCGGGTTCGTCGGTGACACTGTTTATGAAATGCGTGTTCATTACGGCCCCGGTTACAGGATGTACTTCACACGCAAAGGCGAAGTGATTTATCTACTGCTGATCGGGGGCGACAAATCGACACAAAAAAGAGATATCAAACGCGCCGTGCAGATGGCTCATAACATCGGAAATGAGGAGTAAATCATGACCGAAGAATTCGCCCGTTTTGACGCCGCCGAGTACCTCAAAACTCCCGAGGACATGGCGGCGTATCTGGATGCCTGTTTTGACGACGATGAAGGCGACGGCGTCCTTATCCGTGCAGCGCTCAATGACATCGCCCGGGCTCAAGGCATGACACAAGTGGCGCGGGATGCAGGTTTGGGCCGCGAAAGTCTTTATAAAGCGCTGAGTAGCACTGGCAATCCCGAATTCGCAACTATCATGAAAGTCATGAAGGCTCTGGGTTTGCGATTGCATGCCGTAACACTGTGAACGCGCTGCGACACCAAACCGCACGACGCTTTTTTACTTATCGGCCCTGATCAGGCTAAATAGCCGCGCCTGATCGCCCACCCAATGGATCTGTCCCATGAACCGACACCGGCTAGCAATTGCCTGGATCGCCTGCTTTGCAGTGCTGTTCAACATGCTCGCCATGCCGATGACCGGGGCGATGGCGCAGGCGGCCAATTCACCGGCCGAACAGTTGCTCTGGAGCAGTTTCTGCACCGGCAGCGGGACCAAGATGGTGGCGATCAACATCGGCGCCACCGATCAGAAGGCCCCGAGCAACGACACTCATTCGAACATGCAGCATTGCTGGTGCTGCTCGGGCTCGGCGCCGTTGGTGGCGTTGCCGGGGCATTCGCCGCAGCTGTATTTCGCCCGCTACGAAAGCAACCGCAGCGTCGCACCCGCCTCGTTGCAAACACCCACTCCGCGCCAGCAATGGCCGAGTCTCAATCCCCGCGCTTCCCCTCTGGTTTGATTTGTTCGCGCAATTGACCTGCGTTTCAAATCGTTCTGGAGAACTGCCATGTTGAACAAACTCATCATCGTCGCTGCGCTGCTGTTGCCGGCGTGCTTTGCCCATGCCCACGAATACAAGGCCGGCGAACTTGAGATCGCCCACCCGTGGTCGCAGGAACTGCCGCCGAATGCGCCAACCGTTGCTGCCTATTTCATCATTCACAACGCAGGCAAGACTGATGATCGCCTGCTCAGCGTGAAAACGCCGATTGCTGAGGAAGCGCAACTGCACGAGCACGTCATGCAGGGCGATCTGATGAAGATGCAGCAAGTGAAGAGCGTGGCCATTCCGGCCGGTGGCAACGTGACGTTCGCGCCGATGGCCTATCACGTGATGCTGCTCAATCCGACCGATCGCAGCCTGCTCAGCGATGGCAAACGCTTCCCGCTGACGCTGCATTTCGAGAAGGCCGGTGACGTCACCGTCGAAGTCTCGGTGCAGAAGAAACCACCGGAAACCACGCAGGCCCACGCGCACGCTCAGTAAGCCTTCCGGCAGACTCCGCCCATGCGCCCGCTGAGCGCCAGGCCCTCCCGGCAACGCCGTCAGACTCAACACCTGACCCGCGGCAGCTGGATCGCCCTGTTCGCCATGTTGATGATCTTCATCGGCCCACTGATTTCTCAGTCGATGCCGATGGATCAACACGCCTCGACATCGATGCCAATGCGCATGGACATGTCGATGGACATGCCGGGCATGGATCACAGCGGCCACGACGCCAAGCCCTCAGCCGAACACTGCCCGCCACAATCCTCGCACCACGTGCTGTGGGAAAAGTGCGGCTATTGCAGCCTGCTGTTCAATTGCCCGGCACTGACCGGTGGCGGCGATTTCGTCGCCTTCAATATTCCGCCGCTGAACACCTTCACCCCGCCCTATCCACGTCTGGGCCACGCCCGGCAGACCTTCTTCCCCGGCGCCCGCACCCGCGCCCCGCCCGTCGCAGCGTAAACACCGCACCTTTGATTGCACACGGTGGAGAAGACAGCTTCAGGCTGCCGGCCGTGTCGTTTACGACTGTTTGATGGAAATTGTCATGTCCAGGTTTACTGCTGTTCCACGCTTGGGTTCTGCCCCGGCGTCCTTCGCTTTGAACGAATCGCGGATTCGTTTCAGGCACGCTACCGCCGTCCTTTGCGGCGTTCTGCTGTCCCCGCTGGTGCTGGCCGATGATCACGCCGCGCACAACGAAGAACTCAGCCCGACGGTGATTACCGCAATCGCCCCGAGCTCGCCGCTGACCATCGTCACCAATCCAAAAGATCCACGCCAACCAGTGCCGGCCAGTGACGGCGGCGATTATCTGAAAACCATTCCGGGCTTCGCACTGGTACGCAATGGCGGCACCAACGGCGATCCGGTGCTGCGCGGCATGTTCGGCTCACGCCTGAACATTCTCACCAACGGCAGCATGATGCTCGGTGCCTGCCCGGGCCGGATGGACGCGCCGACTTCGTACATCTCGCCGGAAACCTACGACAAACTGACCGTGATCAAAGGCCCGCAAACCGTGCTTTGGGGTCCGGGCGCGTCGGCGGGTACGGTGCTGTTTGATCGTGAGCCGGAGAGCTTCGGCGAACTCGGCACCCGCGTGAACGCAAGCATTCTGGCTGGCTCCCACGGACGTTTTGACAAGGTTGTCGACGCCGCTGCCGGTGGCCCGTTGGGCTACGTGCGAGTAATCGGCAACACCGCGCATTCCGACGACTACCGCGACGGCAACAACGACATCGTCGCCTCGCGCTACGACAAGTGGAACGGCGACATCGCGGTCGGCTGGACCCCGGACGCCGACACTCTGATCGAACTCACCGCCGGCAAGGGCGATGGCGAAGCGCGCTACGCCGGACGCGGCATGGACGGCTCGCAGTTCCTGCGCGAGAGCCTCGGTTTGCGTTTCGAAAAATCCAATATCACGGACGTGCTGGAGAAACTCGAAGCGCAGGTCTACTACAACTACGCCGACCACGTTATGGACAACTACACCCTGCGCACGCCGTCCGGCACCGGCATGATGGCGGGGCCGATGGCGTCCAATGTCGACCGCCGCACCCTCGGCGCGCGGATCAAAGCGACCTGGCGCTGGGCTGATATTCAGTTGATCACCGGCCTCGACGCGCAGACCAACGAGCACCGCCAGCGCAGCGGCATGGGCATCGACACCTACAAGGATCAGCCGTACAGCAAGGACGCCGATTTCCATAACTACGGCGTGTTCAGCGAAATGACCTGGTACGCCGCCGACCGTGATCGCCTGATCACTGGCGCCCGCGTCGACCGCGCTTCGGCCAAGGATTACCGGCAAACCACCGGCTCGGGAATGATGACTCGCCCGAACCCGACCGCCGACGACACCCGTGCCGATACCCTGCCGAGCGGTTTCGTCCGTTACGAGCATGACCTCGCCGACAGCCCGACCACGCTCTATGCAGGCCTCGGCCACGCGCAACGCTTCCCGGATTACTGGGAGCTGTTTTCGCCCAAGTCCGGCCCGGCGGGATCGGTCAACGCGTTCGATTCGATCAAACCCGAGAAGACCACCCAGTTCGACTTCGGCGTGAACTACAAGCGCGCCGACCTCGAAGCCTGGGCCTCGGGTTACATCGGTGTAGTCCGCGATTACATCCTCTTCGACTACTCCCCGGGAATGATGGGCATGAGCACCTCGCGCGCCGAGAACATCGACGCGCGAATCATGGGCGGTGAACTCGGTGCCGCGTACAAACTCACCGATAACTGGAAAGCCGATGCGACCCTGGCCTACGCCTGGGGCAAGAACAGCAGCGACGGCACGGCCCTGCCGCAAATGCCGCCACTGGATGCACGCTTCGGTCTGACCTATAGCGAAGACAACTGGAGCGCCGGCGCACTGTGGAGGGTGGTTGCCGCGCAGAACCGTATCGACCAGAACAAGGGCAACGTGGTCGGCAAGGATTACGACAAGAGTTCGGGCTTCGGCGTGTTCTCACTCAACGGTGCCTATCGGATCAACAAGAACTGGAAGGTCAGCAGCGGCGTCGACAACCTGTTCGGCAAAGCTTACGCCGAACACCTGAACCTGGCGGGCAACGCCGGGTTCGGCTACCCGGCCAATGACCCGCAAGCGATCAATGAGCCGGGGCGCACGCTCTGGACCAAGGTCGACATGAGTTTCTAACAAGAAAAGTCAAAAGATCGCAGCCCGCATGTACCCCTGTAGGAGCTGCCGAAGGCTGCGATCTCTTGATCTAGAAAAATTCGCCCAGCGGAGCACACGTGATGAAACAGCCCAAACCGAATTTCTACAACCTGGCCTGGCGTTGGCATTTTTACGCCGGTCTCTTCGTCGCCCCCTTCATGGTGATGCTGGCCCTGACCGGCATCATTTACCTGTTCAAACCGCAACTCGATTCGCTGATGTACAGCAGCCTGCTCAACGTCCCCGCAGGGCATCACACTGTCCCGGCCGATGACCTGCTGCAACGAGTGAAAAGTGCCTATCCGCAAGGCCAGGTCACCCAGTATCTGCCGCCAGTGAACGCCGAACGCAGCGCACAGTTTGTGGTGAAAAACGCCGGCCAGGAACTCAACATCTTCGTCGATCCGTACCACGGCGACATCCTCGGCGAGCAGGATGCCAAGCAGAACCTGCAGGCCATTGCCCGGGCGATCCACGGCGAATTGATGATCGGCACCGTCGGTGACCGCCTTATCGAAATGGCCGCCGGTTGGGGCGTGGTGCTGGTGGTGTCCGGCCTGTTCCTGTGGTGGCCGCGCGGTCAGGCCGCGGGGATTCTGTGGCCGCGGTTGAACAGTCGCGGTCGCGTGTTGTGGCGTGACCTGCACGCGGTCACCGGGTTCTGGGGCGCGACCTTGCTGCTGGTGATGTTGCTCAGTGGCATGACCTGGACCGGCTTCTGGGGCAAGCAATACGCGCAGGTGTGGAACGTGTTCCCGGCGGCGATGTGGGACAACGTGCCGACCTCCGACGTCGAGGCGCGAACCCTTAACAGCGCCACCCGCCAGACCGTGCCTTGGGCGATGGAAAACACGCCGATGCCGATGTCCGGCGACCACGCCGAACACATGAATCACGGCGCCACCAACGCGGAGCCCGCAGCACCCGCCATCAGCCTGCAAGACGTGCAAAACATCGCCACCCAGCGCAAAGTCGAGCCGGGCTACAGCATCACCCTGGCGACCACTGCCACCGGCGTGTTCACCATCGCTGTGTTCGCCGATGACCCGCGCAACGATGCGACCCTGCACGTCGATCAATACACCGGCAAGGTCCTCGCCGATGTGCGTTTCGAACAATACGGCAGCGTTGCCCGCGCCACGGAAATCGGCGTAATGCTTCACGAAGGCAAGATGTTCGGCACCTTCAACCAGATTGTCGTGCTGCTGATCTGCCTGATGATTCTGCTCAGCGCCGTCAGCGGTGTAGTGATCTGGTGGAAGCGTCGGCCGCAAGGCAAATTGGGTGTGCCGCCGCTGCGTCATGATTTGCCGAAGTGGAAAACCGGGGTGGTGATCATGTTGGCGCTGGCGGTGGTGTTTCCGCTGGTGGGGGCTTCGCTGGTGGTGGTGTGGTTGCTGGATCGATTGCTACTGGCGCGGATGAACCGACCAACCGGGTCTGCCTCGACTTCTTCCTGAACCCGCACTCGATCTTCTTCAACGCCAATCCCGTGCAGGGTCGCCTGCACGGGATTTTTTTGCGCCCCAATCTGGCGCGGCGGCCTGCACCAACGCGCCATGGACGTTCCTTCGTGGTGCATGCGCCATGCAGTCAACCGCTCTAACACGACATTTTCTTGCCAAAACCCGACCGGGCACAGCCCTTGCAAAACACCCTTCAGTCGTCCGCATCTGCCAACCAAAAAAACTTCAAACGTTCATGGAGATCGCACAATGAAGCGTCGCAGTTTGATCAAGGCTTTCACACTCACGGCATCCATTGCCGCGATGGGCATGACCTGGACTGTCCAGGCCGCCGAGACCATCAAGGTCGGGATTCTGCATTCGTTGTCCGGCACCATGGCGATCTCCGAAACGTCGCTCAAAGACATGGCGCTGATGACCATCGACGAGATCAACGCCAAGGGCGGTGTGAACGGCAAGATGCTCGAACCGGTGGTGGTTGACCCGGCATCGAACTGGCCGCTGTTCGCCGAAAAAGGCCGGCAGCTGCTGACTCAGGACAAGGTCGCCGTGGTGTTCGGCTGCTGGACCTCGGTGTCGCGCAAATCGGTATTGCCGGTGTTCGAAGAGCTCAATGGCCTGTTGTTCTATCCGGTGCAATACGAAGGCGAAGAGATGTCGCCGAACGTCTTCTACACCGGCGCCGCGCCAAACCAGCAGGCGATCCCGGCGGTTGAATATCTGATGAGCGAAGAAGGTGGCAGCGCCAAACGCTACTTCCTGCTCGGCACCGACTACGTCTACCCACGCACCACCAACAAGATCCTGCGCTCGTTCCTGCACTCCAAAGGCGTCGCCGACAAAGACATCGAAGAGGTCTACACGCCGTTCGGCCACAGCGACTATCAGACCATTGTTGCCAACATCAAAAAATTCTCCGCCGGTGGCAAGACTGCGGTCATCTCGACCGTCAACGGCGACTCCAACGTGCCGTTCTATAAAGAGCTGGCCAACCAGGGTCTGAAAGCCACCGACGTACCGGTTGTAGCGTTCTCGGTCGGCGAAGAAGAACTGCGCGGCATCGACACCAAACCGCTGGTGGGCAACCTCGCGGCGTGGAACTACTTCGAGTCGGTGGAGAACCCGCAGAACAAGAAATTCGTCGCTGACTGGAAGGCCTACGCGAAGAAACACAACCTGCCGGGCGCCGACAAAGCCGTGACCAACGACCCGATGGAAGCCACTTATGTCGGCATTCATATGTGGGCGCAGGCGGTGGAAAAAGCCAAATCCACCGACGTCGACAAAGTCCGCGAAGCCCTCGCCGGCCAGACCTTTGCCGCGCCGTCGGGTTACACGCTGACCATGGACAAGACCAATCACCACCTGCACAAACCGGTGATGATCGGCGAGATTCAGGCTGATGGTCAGTTCAACGTGGTGTGGCAGACCGAAGGGCCGATCCGCGCGCAACCGTGGAGCCCGTTCATTCAGGGCAACGACAAGAAGCCGGATTATGCGGTGAAGAGCAACTGAGGCGGATTCAGTTTTTGAGGCGGGCTTTAGATCCCCCCCCTCACCCCGGCCCTCTCCCTCAGGGAGAGGGGGAAAGGGAGCCGATCTTCATGCCTTTCAAAGCCTGAGTTCGGCTCGAATTCGCAGGTCGCAGCACATCGTTCAAACACCTCGGTCAGTCCCCTCAATTTCAAGAGGGAGAGGGGGAAAGGGAGCCGATCTTCATGCTTTTCAAAGCCTGAGTTCGACTCGAATTCGCAGGTCGCAGCACATCGTCCAGACACCTCGGTCAGTCCCCTCTCCCTCTGGGAGAGGGTTAGGGTGAGGGGGCGGTTGAACAGGACACCACTAATGCCCACTGCCATACACCGCTTTCTCATAGCCATCGCACTATTGCTGCCAATGCTGGCCCATGCCGGCGACGCCGAAGACTTCGTCGCGGCCAATCCTGTGCAACAAGCCAAACTGCTGGAAACCTGGGCCGCGCAGCCCGACCCGGCGCGTATCGAATTGCTCAACGCCCTGCAACAAGGCGAGCTGACGATCGACGGCCAACCGAAAACCCTGCGCCTGAACAATCGCCTGCGGGGTCTGATCGACACCGCGATGGCCAGCCATCAATTGCTCGCCGCCGACGCCAAAATCCGTCTGACTGCCGCGCAGCAATTGCAGAAAAGCGCGAAACCCGCGCAGCTGAAATTCCTCGACCAGCAACTCGCTGGCGAAAAAGATGAAAGCGTCCATGCCGCCCTGAGCCTGGCGCTGGCCAATCTGCAACTGGTCGACACTGATCCGGCCGTACGACTCGCGGCGGTGCGATTGCTTGGCGAAACCGGCGATCCACTGGCGCGCACGCGCCTCGAAGGTTTGCTCGAACCCGGCGTCGAAGCCGATGCCGGCGTACGCACGGCGGCCGAAACCAGCCTCGCCCAAGTCAAACGCAAACTGCTGATCGGCGAGATCCTCGGCCAGGCGTTCAGCGGCATGTCGCTCGGTTCGATTCTGCTGTTGGCAGCGCTTGGTCTGGCAATCACGTTCGGCCTGCTCGGCGTGATCAACATGGCCCACGGCGAGATGCTGATGCTCGGCGCCTACTCGACGTATGTGGTGCAGTTGATGTTCCAGCGCTACGCACCGCAAGCGATTGAGTTTTATCCGTTGATTGCGCTGCCGGTGGCGTTCTTTGTCACGGCGGCGATCGGCATGGCGCTAGAGCGCACGGTGATTCGCCACCTCTACGGCCGCCCACTGGAAACCCTGCTCGCCACCTGGGGCATCAGCCTGATGCTGATTCAACTGGTGCGCCTGTTGTTCGGCGCGCAGAACGTTGAAGTGGCCAACCCGGCGTGGCTGTCCGGCGGCATTCAAGTGCTGCCGAATCTGGTGCTGCCGTACAACCGCATCGTCATCATCGCGTTCGCACTGTTCGTCGTCGTACTGACCTGGTTGCTGCTGAATAAAACCCGCCTCGGCCTCAACGTGCGCGCCGTTACCCAGAACCGCAACATGGCCGCCTGCTGCGGCGTGCCGACCGGGCGCGTCGATATGCTCGCCTTCGGCCTCGGCTCGGGCATCGCCGGCCTCGGCGGCGTAGCGCTGAGTCAGATCGGCAACGTCGGCCCGGACCTCGGCCAAAGCTACATCATCGATTCATTTCTGGTGGTGGTGCTCGGCGGTGTTGGCCAGTTGGCCGGCAGCGTGCTTGCAGCCTTCGGCCTGGGTATCGCCAACAAGATTCTCGAACCGCAGATCGGTGCGGTGCTCGGCAAGATCCTGATCCTCGCGCTGATCATTCTGTTTATCCAGAAACGTCCGCAAGGCCTCTTCGCACTGAAAGGACGGGTGATCGACTGATGAACCAGCCTCTGTTAGTCACGGCCACGCAAAAGGCCGGGCCGAAAATCACCCTCGCGATTGGCGCGGTAATCCTCGCTCTGCTGATCGCCCTGCCGCTGCTGTCGTTATTGTCGCCCGACAATGCGCTGCACATCTCGGCGTACACGCTGACGCTGGTTGGCAAAATCCTCTGCTACGCCATCGTCGCCCTGGCGCTGGATCTGGTCTGGGGTTACGCCGGTTTGCTGTCGCTGGGTCACGGCCTGTTCTTCGCTCTCGGCGGTTATGCGATGGGCATGTACCTGATGCGTCAGGCCGCCGGCGATGGCTTGCCGGCGTTCATGACCTTTCTGTCGTGGAGCGAATTGCCGTGGTACTGGACCGGCACCAGCAACTTTATCTGGGCGATGTGTCTGGTGGTGTTGGCGCCGGGATTGCTGGCGCTGGTCTTCGGTTTCTTCGCTTTCCGTTCGCGGATCAAAGGCGTGTATTTCTCGATCATGACCCAGGCCCTGACCTTCGCCGGCATGCTCTTGTTTTTCCGCAACGAGACCGGGTTTGGCGGCAACAACGGCTTTACCAATTTCCGCACGATTCTCGGTTTCGGTATCACCGAACCGGGCACCCGTGCGGTGCTGTTTCTGGCGACGGTGTTGTTGCTGGTGGCGAGCCTGTTCATCGGCTGGCGCTTGGCGCAGAGCAAGTTCGGCCGCGTGCTGACTGCGCTGCGCGATGCGGAAAACCGCTTGATGTTCTGCGGCTACGACCCGCGCGGTTTCAAGCTGTTCGTGTGGGTGTTGAGTGCGGTGTTGTGTGGCCTGGCCGGGGCGTTGTACGTGCCGCAAGTGGGCATCATCAACCCGAGCGAAATGTCGCCAACCAACTCCATCGAAGCAGCGGTATGGGTTGCCCTTGGCGGTCGCGGCACGCTGATCGGCCCGCTGCTCGGCGCCGGTGTGGTCAACGGCATGAAGAGCTGGTTCACCGTGGCCTTCCCGGAATACTGGCTGTTTTTTCTCGGCGCGCTGTTCATTGTCGTGACGCTGTACCTGCCCAAAGGCGTGATCGGTCTGCTGAAGAAACGAGGTGAACAATGAGAGTCACGGCGAGCGCTGAATTCATGCTGGAACCGGCCTTCTTTCCCGTCGAACCGAACAAGGACGCCGGCACCAGCCGCGACTCGATCGGCCTCGGCCAGCGCGTCGGCCCGGGCCTCGACACCCGTCACGGCACGATCCTCACACTGGAAGACATCAGCGTCAGCTTCGATGGATTTCGTGCGCTGAACAATCTCAACCTGTACATCGGCGTCGGCGAATTGCGCTGCATCATCGGCCCTAACGGCGCGGGTAAAACCACGCTGATGGACGTGATCACCGGCAAGACTCGGCCGAGTCACGGCAAAGCCTGGTTCGGCGAAACGCTGGATCTGACTCAAATGAGTGAAGTGCAAATCGCTCAGGCCGGCATCGGCCGCAAGTTTCAGAAGCCGACGGTGTTCGAGGCGCTGAGCGTGTTTGAAAACCTGGAACTGGCGCAGAAAACCGACAAGTCGGTGTGGGCCAGTTTGCGTGCGCGCTTGAGCGGCGAGCAAAAAGATCGAATCAGCGAAGTGCTGGAGACGATTCGCCTGACCACCTCGGTCAATCGTCAGGCAGGCTTGCTCTCCCACGGTCAGAAGCAGTTTCTCGAGATCGGCATGTTGCTGATGCAGGATCCGCAATTGCTCCTGCTCGATGAGCCGGTGGCGGGTATGACCGATGCGGAAACCGAGTTCACGGCTGAACTGTTCAAGTCGCTGGCGGGCAAGCATTCGCTGATGGTGGTGGAGCATGACATGGGCTTTGTCGGCTCGATTGCCGACCACGTCACCGTATTGCATCAGGGCAGCGTTCTGGCGGAAGGCTCGCTTGAGCAAGTGCAGGAAAACGAGCGCGTGATTGAGGTTTACCTCGGCCGCTGAAGCTGCAAACACTCATCAAAACTGTGGGAGCTGGCTTGCCAGCGATGAGGCCGGCACATCCAGCATTAATGCCGACTGATCCACCGCTATCGCTGGCAAGCCAGCTCCCACAGGGTTCTGTGTGCAACAGGGAGAATTTGGAAATGCTGCAAGTCGACAAGCTGCACCAGTACTACGGCGGTAGCCACATCCTGCGTGGCCTCTCCTTCGACGTGAAAGTCGGCGAAGTCACCTGCCTGCTCGGCCGTAACGGTGTCGGCAAAACCACCCTGCTCAAATGCCTGATGGGCCTGCTGCCGGCCAAAGAAGGCGTAGTCAATTGGGAAGGCAAACCGATCACCACGTTCAAGCCACACCAGCGGGTTCACGCCGGGATTGCCTACGTGCCACAGGGCCGGGAAATCTTCGGCCGCCTGACCGTGGAAGAGAATCTGCTGATGGGTCTGTCGCGTTTTCCCGGCAGTGAAGCCAAGGAAGTCCCAAGTTTCATCTACGAATTGTTCCCGGTGCTGCTACAAATGAAGCAGCGTCGCGGCGGCGACCTCTCCGGTGGTCAGCAACAGCAGTTGGCGATTGGTCGCGCATTGGCCAGCCGCCCGCGCTTGCTGATCCTCGACGAGCCTACCGAAGGCATTCAACCTTCGGTGATCAAGGAGATCGGCGCGGTGATCAAGAAACTCGCGGCGCGCGGTGATATGGCGATTCTGCTGGTCGAGCAGTTCTACGATTTCGCCGCGGAACTGGCCGATCAGTATCTGGTGATGTCCCGGGGCGAAATCGTCCAGCAGGGTCGCGGTGAAAATATGGAGGCCGAGGGTGTACGCGGGCTGGTAACGATCTAGTACAACGAATTAATCTGTAGCTTCCTAACGATAATTACACACCATGAATTCGACTGTTGCACCTGCCCTGTTTACCCCGAGCTGGCACGCCGCGCTGGAACTCGCTTATGCCCGTTTCGGCGACTGCACGCGCCCGGTCATGCGCCGACACCTCGGGCCGCTGCGGGTGCAAAAGCACCTGTACGCCGAAGGCCCTGAAGTCTGTCAGCACATCATCGTCCACCCGCCGGGCGGGATTGCCGGCGGTGATCGGCTGGACATCAGCGCGCGCGTCGAAGCCGACGCCTGGGCGCAGATCACCAGCCCCGGTGCCGCCAAGTGGTATCGCGCGGGTGGGCCGGCGTATCAAAAACTGGATTTGAAAGTGGCAGCCGGCGGGACGCTGGAATGGCTGCCGCAGGAAACCATCGTCTATAGCGCCGCGCAGGCTGAGCTGAGCACTTCGATTGAACTTGAGGGTGATGCACGGCTGTTTTACTGGGATGTGGTGGCGCTGGGTCGCCCGGCCAGTGGCGAACGTTTTGACCACGGGCATTTTCAGGCGCACCTGGATATTCGCCGCGATGGCCGATTGCTCTGGCACGAGCGCCAGCGCATTGTCGGTGATGACGGTTTGCTTGATTCGCCGATTGGCCTGGATGGCAATCCGGTGTTTGCAACGTTGTTGGTGACCGGTGAGATTGAGGCTGAGTTGCTGGAGCGCTGCCGCTCGCTGGATCACCAGGTTCGCGGGGATTTGACGCAATTGCCGGGACTTTTGGTTGCCCGTTGTCTGGCCAGTGAAGCGTTGCTCGCACGGGCCTGGCTCATCGATTTATGGCGCTTGCTGCGTCCGGTGCTTCTGGATCGCGAGGCGGTGTCACCGAGAATATGGAACACCTGAAAGCAACCCTCACCCCCCGCCCTCTCCCGGAGGGAGAGGGAGCCCGACCGAGTCGTTTGAAATGAATTTAACTGACTGAACGAATACCGCTGACTGAACCGGCCATTGAAAACAACCGAGATCAGTCCCCTCTCCCTCGCAAGAGGGAGCCTGACCGAGTCGCTTGAAATGAATTTAACTGACTGAACGAATACCGCTGACTGAACCGGCCATTGAAAACAACCGAGATCAGTCCCCTCTCCTTCGCAAGAGGGAGCCTGACCGAGTCGCTTGAAATGAATTTAACTGACTGAACGAATACCGCTGACTGAACCGGCCATTGAAAACAACCGAGATCAGTCCCCTCTCCTTCGGGAGAGGGCTAGGGTGAGGGGCTGCTCCAACTGGCACCCCACACCGGCAAGAACCTCACAAATCTGCCCTGATGGAACCCCACAATGGACCTGACCCCACGCGAAAAAGACAAGCTGCTGATCTTCACCGCCGGCCTCGTCGCCGAGCGGCGTCTGGCGCGCGGCGTGAAACTCAATTACCCGGAAGCCATGGCCTACATCTCCGCCGCTCTGCTTGAAGGCGCGCGTGACGGCCAGACCGTGGCCGAGCTGATGCACTACGGCACCACCCTGCTCAGCCGTGAACAAGTGATGGAAGGCATCCCGGAAATGATCCCGGAGATCCAGGTCGAAGCGACGTTCCCCGACGGCACCAAACTGGTCACCGTCCACCAACCGATCGTCTGAGGCTACGCCATGACTTACACCATTCGCGACGCCGTCCACGCCGACCTACCGGCGATCCGCGACATCTATAACGATGCCGTAATCAACACCACGGCGATCTGGAATGAACAGGCCGTCGACCTCGGCAACCGCCAGGCGTGGTTCAGCGCGCGTCAGGCCCAGGCCTATCCGATTCTGGTAATCATCGACGGTGACAACAGCGTACTCGGCTACGCTTCATTCGGTGACTGGCGGCCGTTCGACGGCTTTCGCCACACCGTCGAACATTCGGTTTATGTGCGCAGCGATCAACGCGGCAACGGCCTCGGCCCGCAATTGATGGCAGCGCTGATCGAGCGCGCCAGAACCTGCGACAAACACGTGATGGTCGCCGCCATCGAAAGCGGCAACGCCGCCTCGATTCGCCTGCACGAGCGCGCCGGTTTCAGCATCACCGGGCAGATGCCGCAGGTCGGCACCAAGTTCGGCCGCTGGCTCGACCTGACCTTCATGCAACTGACCCTCAACCCTGGCGCGGAGCCGCCTGACGCCAACAAGGAGTGACACCGATGAACGCCGCCCAACTGCGCCGCGTCAATGCTGAAAGTTTTGCCCACTACCGTCAGGGCCTGATTGATCTGCTGCTTGATGCGGTCGGTTACGGCGCCAGTGTCGGCTTCATGGCCGACCTCGATGCGGCTCAGGCGCGCGCCTATTTCGATGAGGTGCAGGACAACGTCAACAAAGGCAGCGTGCTGCTCTGGGTGGTGGTCAAGGACGAGCAGGTGCTGGCCAGTGTGCAACTGGGCCTGTGTCAGAAGGCTAACGGTCTCAACCGCGCCGAGGTGCAGAAACTGCTGGTGCGCGAACACGCACGGCGTCGCGGTCTCGGTCAGCAATTGATGAGTGCGCTGGAACTCGAAGCGCCCAAACACAAGCGCGGCATGCTCTACCTCGACACCGAGGCCGGCTCGCCCGCCGAAGATTTCTACAAGGCGTTGGGTTACACCCGCGCGGGCCAGATTCCCGATTACGCCTGCGACCCGCACGGCACCTATCGACCGACCGCCCTCTATTACAAGATTCTGCAAGGAGCCCAGTGATGATTCCTGGCGAGTACCAGATCCAGCCCGGCGACATCGAACTCAACGTCGGCCGTCGC
This sequence comes from Pseudomonas sp. AC242, assembly GCF_979258655.1. NCBI lineage: Bacteria > Pseudomonadati > Pseudomonadota > Gammaproteobacteria > Pseudomonadales > Pseudomonadaceae > Pseudomonas > Pseudomonas sp. AC242. Next base: position 6,386,962 of record NZ_OZ409873.1, on the reverse strand, counting down.
ACCGTCAGCCTGAAAGTCGCCAACAGCGGCGACCGGCCGATCCAGGTCGGTTCGCACTATCACTTTTTTGAAACCAATGACGCGCTGACCTTTGATCGTGCAGCGAGCCGTGGCATGCGCCTGAATATTCCGGCGGGGACGGCGGTGCGCTTCGAGCCGGGGCAGAGTCGCGAAGTCGAGCTGGTCGATTACGCCGGGCATCGGCGGGTGTTCGGGTTTGCCGGACGGGTCATGGGTGATCTCTGATATCGGCGTGCACCGCTGCCCCTCACCCCAGCCCTCTCCCGAGGGAGAGGGAGCCGATCACCGACAGCCGCCCCACCGTGAACAGTCCCCTCTGCGGAGCTGATCACCGATAGCCGACCCACCGCGAACAGTCCCCTCTGCGGAGCTGATCACCGATAGCCGATCCACCGCGAACAGTCCCCTCTGCGGAGCTGATCACCGATAGCCGGCCCACCGCGCACAGTCCCCTCTCCCTCTGGGAGAGGGCTAGGGTGAGGGTCGATGGCTCACCACTATTTTCCTGAAGGACGCTGCATGAAAATCTCCAGACAAGCCTACGCCGACATGTTCGGCCCCACCGTCGGCGACAAGGTGCGCCTAGCCGACACCGAGCTGTGGATCGAAGTCGAACAAGACTTCACCACCTACGGCGAAGAAGTGAAGTTCGGGGGCGGCAAAGTCATCCGCGACGGCCAGGGCCAAAGCCAACTGCTCGCGGCCGAAGTCGTCGACACGCTGATCACCAACGCGCTGATCATCGACCACTGGGGCATCGTCAAAGCCGACGTCGGCCTCAAGGACGGGCGCATCGCCGCGATCGGCAAGGCCGGCAACCCCGACGTGCAGCCGAACGTGACCATCGCCATCGGCGCCGGCACCGAAGTGATCGCCGGCGAAGGCATGATCCTCACCGCCGGCGGCATCGACACGCACATCCACTTCATCTGCCCGCAGCAGATCGAAGAAGCGCTGATGAGCGGCGTCACCACCATGATCGGCGGCGGCACCGGACCTGCCACCGGCACCAACGCCACCACCTGCACCTCCGGGCCTTGGCACCTGGCGCGCATGCTTCAGGCCGCCGACGCCTTCCCGATGAACATCGGCCTCACCGGCAAAGGCAACGCCAGCCTGCCGGAGCCGTTGATCGAGCAGGTCAAGGCCGGCGCCATCGGCTTGAAATTGCACGAAGACTGGGGCACCACCCCGGCGAGCATCGACAACTGCCTGAACGTCGCCGACCAGTTCGATGTGCAGGTAGCGATCCACACCGACACCCTCAACGAATCCGGTTTCGTCGAAACCACCCTCGGCGCGTTCAAGGGCCGCACCATTCACACCTATCACACCGAAGGTGCCGGTGGCGGTCACGCACCGGACATCATCAAGGCCTGCGGCTTCCCTAACGTATTGCCGAGCTCGACCAACCCGACCCGGCCGTTCACCCGCAACACCATCGACGAACACCTCGACATGCTGATGGTCTGCCACCACCTCGACCCGAGCATTGCCGAAGACGTCGCCTTCGCCGAAAGCCGCATCCGCCGCGAAACGATTGCCGCCGAAGACATTCTTCACGACCTCGGCGCATTCTCGATGATCAGCTCCGACAGCCAGGCCATGGGCCGCGTCGGCGAAGTCATCACGCGCACCTGGCAGACCGCCGACAAGATGAAAAAACAGCGCGGCCCACTGCCGCAGGACGGCGCAGGCAACGACAACTTCCGCGCCAAACGCTACATCGCCAAATACACGATCAACCCGGCGATCACCCATGGCATCAGCCATGAAGTCGGTTCGATCGAAGTCGGCAAATGGGCGGATCTGGTGCTGTGGCGCCCGGCATTCTTTGGTGTGAAACCGACGCTGATCCTCAAGGGCGGTGCAATTGCCGCCAGCCTGATGGGCGATGCCAACGCCTCGATTCCGACACCGCAACCGGTGCACTACCGCCCGATGTTCGCCAGCTACGGCGGCTCGCTGCATGCCACCAGCCTGACCTTTATCAGTCAGGCTGCGCAGGAAGCCGGGCTGCCGGAAGCGTTGGGTTTGAAGAAAAAGATTGGCGTAGTGAAGGGCTGCCGTGACGTGCAGAAAACCGATCTGATTCACAACGACTATCTGCCGAACATCGATGTTGATCCGCAGACCTATCAGGTCAAGGCTGACGGGGTGTTGCTGTGGTGTGAGCCGGCGGAGACGCTGCCGATGGCGCAGCGGTATTTCCTGTTCTAACCAAAAAAAGGCCCTTCGGGGCCTTTTCAATGTTGAGTCAGAAACTCCGCGTTATCGTTCATCGCTGGCAAGCCAGCTCCCACAGGTTCTGCGCCGATCCGAGATCTACATTCCAACGCAAAACCCTGTGGGAGCTGGCTTGCCAGCGATTAGGCCAGCTCAGCCACAACAAGATTTTCAGGCTGACTACTCCACCACCAACCGCCCCAAGCGCTGCCGCAACATACGGTTCTCGGCACGCAACTCACGCACCTCTTCCAGCAGGTCCAGCGCCAGCGCAACGCCCTCCCACTCCAGCTCCAGATCACGGCGCAACTTCGCCGCACGTTTGGCCAACGCCAATTCGTAATCGGTGAAGCGCCACTCCCGGGGCTGCGCGCCCTGAGGTTCGAGGATGCCGTGCTCGACGATTTCGATCACGTAGACGTCCGACAAATCGGCCGCCTCACAGAATTCTGCCAGGTCCAGTTGAACGATCAGGGGGCTGCTCATGATGGGCTACTCCGTCGTCGAATTCAGAAGTTCTCGCGCGGGTTGAACGCGGCTTTCTTCGCCAGTTCCTGCCACAGCGCCTTGACCTCGTCGTCCGAGGTTTTCGGCATCACGGCTTTGAGCTGGACGAACAGGTAACCGCGCTCGCCTGCCTTGTTTTTCAGGCCATGACCCTTGGCGCGCATGCGCTGGCCGTTCTGGCTGCCGGCCGGAACCTTGAGGTTGATCTTGCCGGTCAGGGTCGGCACCGCCACTTCAGCACCCAGCGCCAGTTCCCACGGTGCCAGCGGCAAGGTGATGATCAGGTTTTCGCCTTCAACATCGAATTTCGGGTGTGGCGCAAAACGAATGGTCAGATACAGGTCGCCATTCGCCCCGCCACCGACGCCCGGTGCGCCCTGGCCTTTGAGGCGGATGCGTTCGCCGTCGGTCACGCCCGCCGGAATTTTCACGTTCAGGCTCTTGCTGGTATTGCTGACGTGCTGGCCGTTGGCGTTGTATTGCGGCACCTGGAAGGTGACTTTCTTCGATTCGTTAGCGAGCGTCTCCTCGAGGAAGATCGGCAGTTCCATTTCCACGTCTTGCCCTCGGCGCCCAGCACTGCGTTGTTGCCGACCTTCGCCGCCACCGAAACCGGGGCCGCGATTGCCGAAGATCGAACTGAAGAAGTCCGAGAAGTCGCCGGTGTCAGCACCGCCGCCGCCAAAGCCACCACGGCTCTGCCAGCCCGGTGGCCCCTGGAACGGCTGACCATGCTGGCCATAACGGCGCAGCTCGTCATATTCGGCGCGTTTGTCGGCGCTTTTCAGCGCTTCATAAGCTTCCGAGGCGTCTTTGAATTTGGCCTCGGCGTCTTTTTCCTTGCTGACATCGGGGTGGTATTTGCGCGCCAGCTTGCGATAGGCAGCCTTGATTGCCTTGTCGTCTGCTGTCGGCTCCACGCCAAGTATCTTGTAATAGTCTTTGAAGTCCATCGAAGGAATCACCATCCGTTATCGATTTCGCGCCGATGCCAGCATGCGCCGATTCGCGCGTGCCGGGTTGACCGATCTCAAGGTTGTGACCGGGTGGCGCAGCAGAAGTTTATCGGCAGTGGACGGCGGTTCTTGCGACCGCCGGTGGTTCTGCCGGCCCATGCCAGCAAGTTTGGGGCGAAGCTGCGATTTTCAACCAGTTTAGTCGTGAAATAGCAGATGACCGGCCTTCGATTCTGGCGCGCACTGACATACACTGCGCGGCCGTTTTTTTGACCGGAACCGAAAGACATGAAAGACGCCTCTCCAGCCCGTGCCTGCGGCATCGACTTCGGCACGTCCAACTCCACCGTCGGCTGGCTGCGCCCCGGCATGGAAACGATGATCGCGCTGGAAGACGACAAGATCACCCTGCCGTCGGTGGTCTTCTTCAACATCGAGGAACGCCGCCCGGTTTACGGCCGTCTGGCGCTGCACGAGTACCTGGAAGGCTACGAAGGCCGGCTGATGCGCTCGCTGAAAAGCCTGCTCGGTTCCAAGCTGATCAAGCACGACACCAGCGTGCTCGGCACGGCGATGCCGTTCAAGGACCTGCTCGGCCTGTTCATCGGCCAGTTGAAGAGCCGTGCGGAAACCGCCGCTGGTCGGGAATTCGAGCAGGTGGTGCTCGGGCGTCCGGTGTTCTTCGTCGATGACGATCCGCTGGCTGACCAGGAAGCGGAAGACACCCTGGTCGAAGTGGCGCGCAAGATCGGCTTCAAGGACGTGTCGTTCCAGTACGAACCGATCGCCGCCGCCTTCGACTACGAGTCGACCATCGAAAAAGAAGAGCTGGTGCTGATCGTCGACATCGGCGGTGGTACCTCCGACTTCTCGCTGGTGCGCCTGTCGCCCGAGCGTCGTGGCCTCGATAACCGTCACGATGACATCCTCGCCACCGGCGGTGTGCACATCGGCGGGACCGATTTCGACAAACAGCTGAGCCTGCAAGGTCTGATGCCGCTGTTCGGCTACGGCAGCCGCATGAAGAGCGGCGCCTACATGCCGACCAGCCACCACATGAACCTGGCGACCTGGCACACCATCAACTCGGTGTACTCGCAAAAATCCAGCCTGGCGCTGGGCAGCATGCGCTACGACATCGAAGACACTGGCGGCATCGATCGCCTGTTCAAGTTGATCGAACAACGCGCCGGGCACTGGCTGGCGATGGAAGTCGAAGAAACCAAGATCCAGCTGACCCACACCGACAGCCGCCATGTGCCGCTGGACCGGATCGAGGCCGGACTGAGCGTGGAATTGACGCGCGCGCTGTTCGAGTCGGCGATCGACGCGTTGCTGGAGCGGGTACGCGGCAGTGTCACACAGTTGCTGAACGATGCCGGTGTGGCGGTGGATCAGGTCGATACGGTGTTCTTCACCGGTGGTTCGAGCGGGATTCCGGCGCTGCGCAACAGCGTGTCGGCGATGTTGCCGAATGCGCGGCATGTTGAAGGGAATATCTTTGGCAGCATTGGTAGCGGTCTGGCGATTGAAGCGATGAAACGCTACGGCGCCATGAACTGATGATCGTTCCCACGCTCTGCGTGGGAATGTCGCCATGGACGCTCTGCGTCCGCTGTTGAGGTTGTGACGCGGAGCGTCACGGGATGCATTCCCACGCAGAGCGTGGGAACGATCACGGAGTGGTTAGACCATCCCGCCCAACTTCAACTCACTCTTCAGGTACGCATAATAAATCGGCCCCGCCACCACCCCCGGCAGGCCGAACGCGGCCTCGAACACCAGCATCGCCAACAGCAACTCCCACGACTTGGCACTGATCTGCCCGCCAACGATGCGCGCGTTGAGAAAGTACTCGAGCTTGTGGATAAAAATCAGATAGCCCAGCGCGGCAATCGCCACCCAGATCGACAGTGACAGGCCGACGATGGTGATCAGCGTGTTCGACATCAGGTTGCCGATCACCGGTAACAGGCCGAGCAGGAAGGTCAGCACGATCAGGGTTTTGGTCAGTGGCAACTTGATGCCGAACATCGGCAGGATCACCGCGAGGAAGATCCCGGTGAAGAAGGTGTTGAGCAGGGAAATCTTGATCTGCGCGAAGACAATGTTGCGGAAGGCCTGCACCAGCAAGTGCAAGCGATCAAACAGGGCCGCAGCCAGCGGTTTGCGCTTGGTCACGTCGGGGATGCGCTGCAAGGCAATGATCGCGCCGAGCACCATGCCGATCAGCAGCGTGACGAACATGTGTGCGGCGTCTTTGCCGACCAGTTGCAGGTCAGACAGGTGCTTGCTCATCCACTCGCCAATCGCCACGCGAAACTCGGCAGCACTGGCCGGTAGATAGGCGTCGATGAACGGCGGCAATTGCCCGCGCGCGCGGTCGACCACACCCATGAATTTGTCGAGGGAAGCGCCGGGGTTTTCCGCTTCATGCAGGAGAAAACTGATCGCGCCGGCGAAGATCAACGCCAGCACACTCACCACCAAAGTGCCGAGCAACGCCACCGCCAGCCAACGCGCGCGGCGGCCTTCGATCAGCCGTTGCAGTTGCGGGGTGAGCATGTTGACCAGTTCAAATACCAACAGCCCGGCCAGCAGACTCGGCAACAAGCGCAACGGTAGCACCAGCAGCAAACCGCCGAAAATGATGATGCAACTGACCCAGAACACTACATGACGCTCAGAAAACGTTGGCATACAGCCTCAAAACGAACGGCGTAAAAGGATTGGCAGTCTGCCAGCGTTCCGGGGGGAGCACTAGGGATATGCGGTGCTTCAGGTCCCCTCACCCTAACCCTCTCCCAAAGGGAGAGGGAACCGATCGAGGAATGGCGAAAAAATCCGGCGACCTGCCAGTCCTGTATTGAATCCAGAATCGGCCAGATAGTTCAGGTCGATGGATATCTGAAAACAACACGGTCAGTCCCCTCTTCCCTCCGGGAGAGGGGACCGATTGGGGGATGCTCTGGATACCCGGTGACCTGAAATAGCGCCATGGAATCCATAATCGACCGGTTTTTTCAGGTCGACGAGTTTCTTGAGACACCGCGGTCAGTCCCCTCTCCCTCTGGGAGAGGGTTAGGGTGAGGGCGCCCCCCACAGAACCAGGTTATTTTTTCTTCAGGCAATCACTCATGAACGTCTTGCGCGCATCGCCGGTCAGGGCTTTGGTGGCGGCATCGGCGTTGCAGGTTTTCATTTTCTGCTGCTGCGGGGTCAGGGCCTTGGCATCGTTGGCCGCTGGCGTTGCCTTGAGGCAGGTGCTCATGAAGGTTTTGCGCTCATCGCCTTTCAGACTCTTGGCGGTCGCATCGGCATTGCAGGTGGTCATTTTGTTCTGTTGCGCCGTGGCGGCGAAACCTTGGGAACACAGGAGCAAACCAATCATCAACAAAGGCACACGCAACATCTTCATGGAGTTTTCTCCTTGTCGCCGCACCGATGGGTGCGACCTCTGCTGAAGTGTAGCCAAATCCTGTTACACCTTCCTGCCTTCCAGATGGCTACGGCGATACTGTTCCGGCGTGCACCCGGCCTGCCGCGCGAACATGGCGATAAATGCCGAGCCACTGCTGTAACCGAGGTCGAAGGCGATCTCCTGCACACTGCGTGAAGTTTCCAGCGCCTCGATCGCGGCGAGATAACGCAGACGCTGGCGCCACTCGCCGAAACTCATCCCCAGCTCCCGAACGAATTGCCGGGCCAGCGTGCGTTCGCTGACGTGCACCTGCAGCGCCCAATGCGCCAGCGGCTGATTGTTGCCCGGTTCGGCCTGCAAGGTTTCGAGAATCGCCAGCAACCCCGGACTGCTCGCGTACGGCAGATAGCATTCGTGCACTGGCGCCTGTTGCAGTTGATCGACGAGAACCTGAGCCAGACGCTGATCGGCATCGAGTTCAGGGATCTTCACGTCACGGGCGGCGAAGTCTTTGAGAATCGCCTTGAGAATGTCGCTGATCGCCAGGGTACAGGCGCGCTTGGGCAGTTCGGCGCAGACCTTGGGGTCAAGGCACACCGCGCGATAGTTGACCGGTTGATGGCTGTAGAAACTGTGCTCGACCTGCGGCGGTACCCACACCGCGTACTGTGGCGGTGACATGAAACGGCTGCCGTCGACGTCCATGTGCAGCACGCCATGAGCGGCGTACTCCAGCGTGCCCCACGGATGGCGATGCGGCGCGGCGTATTCATGGGCATTGAAGTCGGCGTAGCGGAAGTACACCGCCGATGGGAGTTCGCTGAAATCCAGCAGATCGATGTGTTTGCTGTTCATGCTGTCCGGTTTCAGAGGCAGGTTGTCCGGTTCGAAGTATAGGCCTGCATCCAGACAAGGGATAATCGCCCTTCATCAACGTAATGGTTTCAACTCATGCAATACGCGTTTCCGCTGCTGGCGATTTTTATCTGGGCCGGCAATACCGTGATCAACAAACTCGCGGTCGGGGCAATCTTCCCCGCCGAGATCGGTTTCTATCGCTGGCTCCTCGCCGGTTTGCTGTTCACCCCGTTCATGCTCAAAGCGGTGATCGCGCACTGGCCGCAGATCCGCCCGAACCTGGGCAAGATTTTCATCCTCGGCGTACTCGGCATGGCGGTGTATCAAAGCCTCGCCTACTTCGCCGCAACCCTGACCACCGCCACCAACATGGGCATCATCCTGTCGCTGATGCCGTTGATGTCGCTGGCCATGGCAATCATCAGTCTCGGTCAGCGCCTGACGGCGGGGGCACTGGTCGGTGCGGTGTTGTCGTTTGCCGGTGTGCTGGTGGTGGTGTCCTCCGGCAGCCTCGGCGCTTTGCTGCAACACGGCGTGAACATGGGTGATGCGATGATGCTGATCGCGACCCTCGCGTATGCGATCTACAGCACTTTGCTGAAAAAATGGCAGCTGCGCCTGCCGCCGCTGGTGTTGCTGTATTTGCAGGTGCTGGTGGCGATTGTCGTGTTGTTTCCGCTATACGCAGCTTCGCCGAAGACCGGGCTGACTCTGCAGAACATTCCGCTGGTGCTGTATGCGTGCCTGCTGGCGTCGATGCTCGCGCCGCTGGCGTGGATGCAGGCTGTGCAGCGTCTGGGGCCGAGCCGCACGACGTTGTTCTTTAACCTGCTGCCATTGATTACCGCGCTGATTGCGGCGGTGGTGTTGAAGGAGCAGTTGGCGATGTATCACTTGGTGGGCGGGTTGTTGACATTGGGCGGGGTGATTCTTTCCGAGCGCTGGACGACCATGTTGGGCCGCCGAATCAGCGTTGCCTGATGGAAAAGATCGCAGCCTGCGGCAGCTCCTACATGAGTTCGGGGCGTTCACAAAATTTGTGTTCGACACTGAACCCGTAGGAGCTGCCGCAGGCTGCGATCTTTTGATCCTAAAGGCCTGCAGCCTTCAGCCGCGCCGCATGCTCGACAAACAGTCGCACCGGATCTGCACCCTTGCCGACCAGCCCCAGCGACTGATTGACGATATCGAAGTGGTCCAGCGGATAGTCATCACCAATCACCGTGCCCAGATGCGAGCTATACCGCCCGACCATCCCATCGCACTGCCCCGGTTCACGCACAAACGTTTTCGCAAACAACCGGCAACTTCGATTCGTCCCGTCAAACAGATTGCCGCCACGATCCGTCTTGCCCGGCTGCAATGTCCCCGACCACGAGTAATAGCGCACGCCGTTGACCTCTTCCGGCCCGTGCCCGCCCCACGTTTCCGGCAAGCCCTGTGGATAACGCTGGTTGAACAGCGCCACGCCCTCAGTGGTCAGCGATTGATGCGAGGCGTGAATATCCACCGGCAGTTTCGGCCCGTGGTAACCGGTTTCCATTAGCGCCATCAGCCAGCCGACAAAACGCAGCAATGCCTCAAGCACACGACCCTTGGCGCTGTCCGCCGGGTAATGTTTTTGCAGATAGTCGGCCAGTTCCGAACCATGATTCGGCCCGGCGACCGACGTCACCGAGGCCACCAGATCCGGCCGCTTCGCCGCCGCATAGCGCGCCGTCAATGAGCCCTGACTGTGGCCGAACAGGTTGACCTTTTGCGCCCCGGTTTCGCGCAAGACCTCATCGATGCGCGCCAGCAACTGCTCGCCGCGCACCTCTGTGGAGTTGAGCGGCGACACCTGCACCGCAATCACCGTCGCACCACCCCGGCGCAGTGCCTTGACGATGCCGTACCAGTACGGATAGAGCACCAGCCGGATAAACCCGAGCATTCCGGGCACCAACACCAATGGATAACGCGTCGACATGGGCAAACATCCTTGTGGTCGGTGAGTGGATGCCAGACGTGCAAAACGCCCGCCAAGCATCCTCCCTGATCATGACAACTCAACGACCAGCCTACTTCAGGCCCACCACCCCCGCCACAATCAGCCCTACCGAAACCAGTTTGACCAGCGTCAGGCTCTCACCCAACAGGGCAAAGCCGAGGAACACCGTGCCCAGCGAACCAATCGCGGTCCAGATCGGGTAAGCGATGCTCACCGGCAGCTCGCGCATCGCCAGGGTCAGGAAGTAGATCCCGCCGACCGCCGCAATCACCGCGGTCAACGAGGGCCACAGCCGGGTGAAGCCCTCGGCGTACTTCATGCCCATGGCGAAGGTCACTTCAAACCCGGCGGCGATCAGCAAGAACAGCCAGGCCACCTAGAACTCCCGGGCAAGGCTGAGCAAACGCTGCTCCGCCTCGGCCACCGATACCGCGAAAGTGCGTTCGGCGGACTCTTCGCCCTCGGCTGCGACCACGCTGACGTCATTGATGCCGATGAAACCCAGCGCCGTGCGCAACCATGGATCGGCGTGGTTCAAGGCTTCCAGTTCACCACCCGGACCGAAGCCGAAGCCACCGCGACTGGTGACGATCAAGGCTTTCTTGCCCTGCAACAAAGGCGTGTACTGGGCGACGCCATTGTCCAGCGTGTGATCGAAGGTCAGCCCCAGGCGCACGATCTGATCGACCCAGGCCTTGAGGCCGCTGGGCACACTGAAGTTGTACATCGGTGTGGAAATCAGCAGCAGGTCGTGCTCGAACAACTCGCCAACCAATTGATCGCTCAGGGCCAGATCGGCCTGCATCGACAGTGGGCGTGCTTCAGGCTGTGGATAAAACGCGGCGGCGACAAAGGCTTCGTTGACCGCCGGAATCAGTGCCCGCCCGACCTCGCGGCGAGTCACTTGCGCCTGCGGATGACGCACTTGCCAGGCACTGAGAAAATGTTCCGCCAGACGCCGCGAATGGGAACGGTCGCCACGTGGGCTGGCATGGATCGCAAGAATTTTACTCATCTGAAACTCCTTGAGGCTAGACTTGAGTTGGCGTGTCGTTGCAGATTGCAGGTGTCACCCCTAAGCCTCAAATGAGCAAAAGTCAGTCTGGATGAGTTTATTTCATCCATGGAGTTTTCAATGTTCGCCTCGCTGCCTCTCACCGCCCTGCGCGCTTTTGAATCGGCGTCACGGCTGCTCAGTTTCAAGGCTGCCGCCGAAGAACTGTCGGTCACGCCCACGGCGATTTCTCACCAGATCCGGTCGCTGGAAGACTGGCTCGGCCTCGCGTTGTTCGAACGCCTGCCACGCCAGGTGCGCCTGACCGAGGGCGGCGAGCGCCTGTTTCGCAGCCTGCACGGCGCATTGCTGGAAGTGGCGCAGAGCGTCGATACCCTGCGCCCGCAGCGCAACGCCAGCACGCTGACGCTATCGACCACCGCCGCGTTTGCCGCGTTGTGGCTGGTGCCGCGCCTCGGACGCTTTTATGCGCAGCATCCGAACATCAACGTGCGCCTCGACACCCACTGCGAAGTCATCGATCTGCATCAGGACGCCAGCGTCGATCTGGTGTTGCGCTACAGCCTCGACGACTACCCGAACCTGTACGGTCTGTGCCTGTTCGATGAATCGTTCGGCGTTTATGGCTCGCCCGAGCAAGTGGCGCTGTCAGCGCGGCGTACGCCAACGTTGATCAGCGTGCGCTGGCACAACTCGAAACTGTATGCCCATGGCTGGGAAGCGTGGTGCGCCAAGGCCGAGGAAAACTGGCTGAACCAGCAACCGGCGATCCGCGAATACGATGAAGAACATTACGCCCTGCAAGCGGCGATCGCCGGGCAAGGGCTGGTGCTGGCGAGCAATATTCTGGTGTCGGAGAGCGTCGCCAGCGGTTTGCTGGTGCCGTACAAGGGCGAGGTTCAGGTCGATGGCGCCGGTTACAGCGCGTTGTGTGTGCCGGGGCGTGAGCGGCATCCGCCGGTGCGGGCGTTTTTTGCCTGGTTGCGCGACGAAGCGCAGCGCTCGGGACTGGTGCCAACGTCGCAGCAAATCGGGTAAAACTTTTTGCAACGCTCATGACTCACAGCTTAGGTAGCGACCGCGTCCGCAGAACGTGGCGACAATCGGATTAGCCTCCAGGAGATCGAAATGAGCGACGACCTGCATCTGTCAGATGTTCAAACCTTGCGCGACCGTGCGCGCCAACATGTCGAGAATGGCGCCGTCACCGAGGGCTACAGCGCCGACCGTGAAGAGGTGCTGCGCTTGCTCAATGAATCGCTGGCCACTGAACTGGTCTGCGTGCTGCGCTACAAGCGCCACTATTTCATGGCCAATGGCGTGAAAGCCCATGTGGCCGCCGAAGAGTTTCTCGAGCACGCCACCCAGGAAGCCGAGCACGCCGACCGTCTGGCCGAGCGCATCGTGCAATTAGGCGGCGAGCCTGAGTTCAACCCCGACCTGCTGTCGAAAATGTCCCACGCGCAATATGTGGCCGGCAACACCCTCAAAGAGATGGTCTACGAAGACCTCGTTGCCGAGCGGATCGCCATCGACAGCTATCGCGAGATCATTCAGTACATCGGCGAGAAGGACCCGACTACGCGGCGTATCTTCGAAGATATTCTGGCGCAGGAAGAAGAACATGCCGATGACATGGCTGACATCCTGAACGACCTGTAACCCCTGACGACTGATCGTTCCCACGCTCCGCGTGGGAATGCAGCCCGGCACGCTCCGCGTGCCTTTTTATTGCCGAACGCGGAGCGTCCGTTGAGGCATTCCCACGCAGAGCGTGGGAACGATCAGAAAATCGCCTTCGCGAGCACCGATTACTTGGTCGGTTTTACGGTGACAGGCGCCTTGCCCGCCTTCATCTGCTCCAGCAACGGCGCGCACTGATTCGGCTCACCGCCACTCGGCGCCACCAGCGCCAACAGCCCCGCCGCCGGTGCGGCAATCACGCCCAACGCAACCATCCCCGCTCCACGCAACATCAGCGGCACGGCCTTCACGCCGGCATCCGGCTTGATGAACTTGCCCCGCACATACAGCGGCGAACGCAGGGAGATCAAACGCCAGCCCTTGGATTCCGGCGTTACCGTCAGATCCAGTTGCTCGGTGGCCATGTTCGCCGTGCCGTCGATATAGATGATCGCGTTCTCGGTATCGAAGACAAACAACTGCGTGGTCGCCAGACCGGTCTTGATGTCAAAGTCGGCGGCTGCGCAGTTGATCTTCACTTCCTTGTCGCCAAAGATCTTGCCGACCACATAGTTGCCGACGTTGAGCCCGGCCAGTTCCATCAGCTCACGGCTGATCGCGCCGTCGTTGATCAGCATCTTCAACTTGCCGTTGGCCCCGCCCAGCAGCTTGGCCACCGAGTTGCCGCGACCAGTGATATCGGCGTCGCCATTCAGCTCACCAAAACTGGTCTTCATCGGTTCGAAAGTCGGGAACAGCTCTTTGAGTTTGAACCTACGCGCAGTCAGCTTCGCCCGGCCTTCCAATGGTTCGGTGCGGCCATTGAGGCGAATCTGTGCATCGAGATTACCGCCAGCGACACCGAAGCGCAGCGGCTCCAGGCTGAGTTCGCCGTCGTTGAGTTTCAGGTGGGTATAAAGATCGTTGAACGGCAGTTTCTCGCTGTGGACGATGCGCTTGCCGGTGAACTCGACGTCGGCGTCCATCGCGCGCCAGCGATCAGTCTTGAACTCTTCCACCGGCAGCACTTTATCGGCCGGCTGTTTGCTCTCGCCACCGCGGGCCTTTTGCTTGTCATTGGAGTCGGCGCCGATCAGCGGTGCGAGGTCAGCGAACAACAGTTGATTGGAGAGCAACGCGCCGCTGAGTTTTGGTCGCGGCTGGCTGGCGACGTAGGTCAGGTCGCCATGAATATCACTGCTGCCGATCTTGCCGTTGAACTGCTCATAGGTAAATTTCGCCCCGGCCTCGTCATGCAGCTTGGCGATCAAATGGCCGTCGGTGGCGTACGGTGGCGTATCCGGCAGGGTCACGCCGGTCAGCGGATAGAGATTGCCGAGGCTGGCGCCGGCCAGTTTCAAGCGCAGATCGAGGGCGCCGAGATTGAGCGGATCGGTCAGCGTGCCAGCCAGTTCGATGCTGGTGTCGCCGATCTTCGCCTGGGCCTGCAGCGGGAATGGCTTGCGCGCATCCTGCAAAGCGAGCAACCCGCCGATCTTGCCTTGGCCGGTGAGGTTCTGCCCGTGGTATTGGCCTTTGACCTTCAAGGCAAACGCATAATCCTGCGGCGCACCGCCCTTGTCCTGCGCGGTTTTCGCCGCCTTGGCACCAACGATGTCGCTGTACGGGATCGGCTTGCCCAGCGGATCGATCAGCACATCGAGATTGGTCTTGAGTGTCTGATCGTCGAGGGTGACGTGCCCCTTGTCGAACCCGATCGCGCCGATGTCGACCACCCAGTTCGACGGTTCAGCGTTCGGATCTTTCGGGTCGAACTTGAACGTCCAGTTGGCGCGGCCATCGGCCAGACGCTGCAACTGGGCATTGGGCTCGGTCAGGTCGATGCGCGGAATCACCACCCGTTGCGCCAACAGCGCCAGCGGCGAGATACGCAGCTCAACGCGCTTGAGCGTGACCATCTGCGGTTGCTTCGACCAGTCCGGGTTGCCCAGGCTCAAGTCCTCGGCGACCACGTGCGGCCACGGCACCCACGCGCGCCAGCCACCCTCGTCCGGCTCGCGCTGCCAGATCACCGCGAGATTGCCGTTGATGGCAAACGGTCGGTGCAGTTCTTCCGAGACTTTGGCGTTGAGCGGCGGTTTGATCCGGTTCCAGTCGAAGAACACGATGATCAATACCAGCACGGCCAGTAGCAGCACGAGGATGGCGAAGGTCCAGCTGAAGATTTTTCCAGTGCGCGTCATGCACAAAGCTCCTGATCACGACCGCACGCAAAGACTGCGGCGCACGGCTGAAACGGCGGGCCAAAGCGGCCCTCATGAAATCTACGACTGGCAAACCAGCCGCAGGTTTAATCGAAAGGCCGATTACTGCGCAAAAAGTCGCGCGAAATCTGACCAATCAGTCGAACAGTGTTACCGCGACCGCACTTTTGCGAGGCGCGAGTGAGTCGGAAATACCCACCTCGGTGCAAAACCGTCGGCCGGAAAGCCGCGATCTAGAGCCTCCCGGCAGAACAATCAATTCTGTTGATTATTACCATTGCGTTTATGAACTTTTATATCGACTTATCGAGAGTAGCATTGCCCTCGTACCCACTTTATCGCCCTCCCAAGGAGCAACCCATCATGAAACGCCAATTACTGCTCAGCCTTACCCTGTCGATGCTAGCCAGCACTGCTTTCGCCCTGCCCGCTGCCGACCAAGCGACTCCGCAAGTTAAATCCAGCCACTCGGTATTCAGCCAAACCGTAGCAGCTGATGGTTCGGACCGTACTCCACAAGGCCAGACCCTGGCTGAAGGCGGCCGCGATCGCCTGGAAGAGAAAGGTCTGGTTCAAGACGGCTACGACAAGACTCCTCAAGGTCAAACTCTGGCGTCGGACGGTAGCGACCGCACTCCACAAGGCCAGACCCTGGCGTCCGACGGTAGCGACCGCACCCCACAAGGCCAGACCCTGGCGTCCGACGGTAGCGACCGCACTCCACAAGGCCAGACCCTGGCTTCTGACGGCGGCGACCGCACCCCACAAGGCCAGACCCTGGCTTCCGATGGCGGCGATCGCACTCCACAAGGCCAGACCCTTGCCGAAGGTGGTGGTGACCGTGTGATCGAACGCAACAGCGCTTTGAGCTAAGCCCATGGCGGCCTCGAAAAAAAGCCCAATCCACGGATTGGGCTTTTGACTTTTCCGTCCCGATAAAATCTTCCGCTGCATGCCCTCCCGTTCGACGCCGACAAAGCCGATTTGCTAGAGTGCGGCGCTTGTCCTGCCAAAGAACACACCCTGCGATGCTGCCCCGCGCCGAACAGAAACAACAGACCCGCAACGCCTTGATGGACGCTGCCCGCCACCTGATGGAAAGCGGCCGAGGATTCGGCAGCCTGAGCCTGCGTGAAGTGACGAAAACCGCCGGGATTGTGCCCACCGGTTTCTACCGGCATTTTGCCGATATGGACGAGTTAGGCTTGGTGCTGGTCAGCGAAGTCGGCCAGACCTTCCGCGAAACCATTCGCTTGGTGCGCCACAACGAATTCGTCATGGGCGGCATTATCGACGCCTCGGTGCGGATTTTCCTCGACGTGGTCAGCGCCAATCGCTCGCAATTCCTGTTTCTTGCGCGCGAGCAGTACGGCGGTTCGCTGCCGGTGCGCCAGGCGATCGGGCGCTTGCGCGAGAACATCAGTTCCGACCTCGCGGCCGACCTGACGATGATGCCCAAACTGCAGCATCTGGATGCCGCCGGTTTGAGCGTGATGGCTGACCTGATCGTCAAATCGGTGTTCGCTACCCTCCCCGACATCATCGACCCGCCCGCCGAAGCCCTGCCGGAGCATCTGACGCCGCAGGCGAAGATTACCCAGCAACTGCGCTTTATCTTTATCGGCCTCAAGCACTGGCAAGGGCTAGGCAGTACCGAGTAACAACCTCTTCCTTACTGATACATCCGGTCCCCTGTAGGCCTTCGCCTGCTCGCGATAGCGGTTTAACAGCTACATATTTGCTGACTGACACTGCGCTATCGCGAGCAGGCTCACTCCTACAAAGGTGCGGCGCCACAGCCTCCATTTGGTGCATTAAAAAATCTTCACGCACCAAAACCTTTCATATTCCCGCAACATCTTGAAACATCCACTACGCTCCGACAGGGATTTCCTACATCTCGTCCGATTGGCAAGGCCCTTGCTCTAGCCAGAGTATTGTCCATAGCTGGAAGCTTTCCGATGCTGGTGATTCACCGCAGAATCGACCCTCAACCCGTCTGGGCCGCCGAGTTGCACCTGACCTTCGAAGCACGGAGCAAAAGCCGTTTGCGCTGTTTCAGTGCCGAGGGCGAAGACGTCGGGTTGTTTTTGGAGCGCGGTCAGTCGCCGCTGTATGACGGCGAATGCCTACAGGCTGAAGACGGCCGCATCGTCCGCGTCTGCGCCCGTCCCGAACACCTGTTGCATGTCACCTGCGCCAACGCCTTCGAACTGACCCGCGCTGCCTATCACTTGGGTAACCGCCACGTCGCCCTGCAAGTCGGCGATGGCTGGCTGCGTTTGCTCGACGACTACGTGCTCAAAGCCATGCTGGAACAGCTTGGTGCGCAGGTCGAAGCGATCGAAGCGCCATTCCAGCCGGAGCACGGCGCCTATGGCGGCGGCCATCACCATTCACGCCACGGCGACGAAGACTTCAATTACGCGCCGAAACTCCATCAGTTCGGCGTACGCCTGTGAATCCGGCCTGGGCGCTGCTGCGCCTGGCCAGTCCGCAGCTGCCGATTGGTGGCTACAGCTATTCACAAGGCCTGGAAATGGCCGTGGATAACGGCCGCGTCAACAACCCGGACAGCGCGCGGCGCTGGATCAGCGATCAGTTGCTGCTCAACCTCGCTCGCTTCGAAGCGCCGCTATTGCTCGCGCATTGCCAGGCGGCGGCGGATGAACAGTGGGCTGATTTGCAGATCCTTTGCGAAAGCCATCGCGCCAGTCGCGAGACGCGCGAGTTGCATCTGGAGAGCCGGCAGATGGGCTATTCGTTGCAGCAGTTGCTCAACGGTTTGCCAGAACTCGACGCATCCGCCCGCAGCTTTCTCGATCAATGCACTGAACCGCATCTGGCCCTGTGCTGGGCGCTGGCCGCGCGCGCCTGGGGTATCAACCCGCAGGACGCGCTCGCCGCGTGGTTGTGGAGCTGGCTGGAAAACCAGCTCGCCGTATTGATGAAAACCCTGCCGCTGGGTCAGCAAGCCGCGCAACGCCTGACCAGCGAACTGCTGCCGCTGCTGCAACAGGCGCAGCAGGACGCCAGCCGAATCGATCCCGAACACATGGGCAGCGCCGCGTTTGGTCTGTCCCTGGCGTGCATGGCCCACGAGCGCCAGTACAGCCGACTCTTCCGTTCTTAGGAGAAACACTCGATGAACACACAACCTCTGCGCGTCGGCATCGGCGGCCCGGTCGGTTCCGGCAAAACCGCGTTGACTCTGGCCCTGTGCCTGGCCTTGCGCGAGCGCTACAACCTTGCCGTGGTCACCAACGATATCTATACCCGCGAAGACGCCGACTTTCTCGTGCGCAACGAAGCCTTGGCGCCGGAGCGGATCATCGGCGTGGAAACCGGTGGCTGCCCGCACACGGCGATCCGCGAAGACGCCTCGATCAACCTGGAAGCGGTCGATCAACTGAACCGGCGTTTTCCGGGACTGGATCTGATCCTGGTGGAATCCGGTGGTGACAACCTCTCGGCGACTTTCAGCCCGGAGCTGTCCGACCTGACCATCTACGTGATCGACGTTTCGGCCGGCGACAAGCTACCGCGCAAGGGCGGGCCGGGGATCTGCAAATCCGATTTGCTGGTGATCAACAAGATCGACCTCGCGCCGCTGGTGGGCGCCTCGCTGGAGATGATGGACAGCGACACAAAACGCATGCGCAACGGCAAGCCGTTCGTCTTCAGCAACCAGAAAACCGGCCAAGGCCTTGAAGCCATCATCGCCTTCATCGAACGCCAAGGCCTGCTGACCGCAGCCTGATTTAATTTTCAACAAGGAAGCTTCTTCATGACACTCAAACGTATTCTTGGCGCTGTGGCGCTATTGCTGACTCCGGCATTGGCCTTCGCTCATCCGGGGCATGGCGACAGCGGTTTGATCGCCGGTATCAGCCACCCGATCGGCGGCCTCGACCATTTGTTGGCGATGGTCGCTGTCGGTCTGTGGGCCGCGCAGCAGCAAGGCGCGGCGCGCTGGGCGCTGCCGTGCACGTTTGTCGGCACCATGCTGATTGGCGGCATGCTCGGGTTTGAAGGGCTGGAACTGCCGGCGCTGGAAAGCGGGATTGCCGCGTCAGTGTTGGCGCTGGGCTTGGCCGTGGCACTGGCGGTGCGTCCGCCGTTGGTCATGGCGGTGGTGGCGACGGCGGTGTTTGCGCTGTTCCATGGCGTGGCGCATGGCTTGGAACTGCCGGACATGAGCAGTCCTTGGGCGTATGCGGCGGGTTTTGTGGCCGCGACAGCTGCACTGCATGCGGCGGGTTATGCAGTAGTGCGTTTCCTGCCTAAGGCTGCGGCACCGTTGGTGCGCCTTGCAGGTGCTGCCTCAGCAATAACAGGCGCCTGGCTGCTGGCAGGCTAATCTCCATCGCCTGTACCGGCCTCATCGCTGGCAAGCCAGCTCCCACAAGGATATTTGGTGTTCACACAATTGTGGACTTACCCAATCACCTGTGGGAGCTGGCTTGCCAGCGATGACGGCCGATCAGACACCAAGACTCTAACGGCCGCCGCTCTGCTACCATGTCGCGCAATCGCCCCAGCCGTGACGACGTCCGCCCATGCCCCACGCTTCCCGCTCCACCTCCCTGCCTGAATTGACCGCCCTGTTTGGCGCTGTGCAACAGCACTTCGTCGACGTGATCGTGCCGCTCTGGCAAGGCCCGGGCTGGAACGCCGACATGGCGTTGCCCTATGAGGCGCTGGACGCCGCGCATCAGCCGCTGCCACCGCAGCGCTACCGGGCGATGGCCTGTGCGCGACAGCTGTATCTGTTTTCCAGTCTGATCGGAGTTGTGGATAACGCTGAAGTCCGTGCGGCGGCGCTGTTCCGCTCCTTGCAACGGCACTTTCATGATGCCGATCATGGCGGCTGGTTCTACAGCATCGATGCGCAGGGCAAGCCGCTGGATCAGCGCAAGGATCTCTACACCCACGCGTTTATCCTGTTTGCCTGCGCGCATTACTGGGCAAAGTCCGGCGATCCGCTGGTCGAGTCGACGCTGAACGCGGCCCTGGAAATCATTGGCCGACGCTTCGCCACCGGCGATGGATTGTACGAAGCCTGCCTGGAACGCGACTGGATCACCCTGCAAACCGGTCCGCTGCAAAACCCGTTGATGCATCTGGCCGAAGCATTCCTCGCGACCCTTGCCGTGCGCGAAGATGCCCAGACGCAGAAAGCACTGCTGGAGTTATGCACAGCCATGCACAAGCGGTTCGTCGATCCGCAATATGGCGTGTTGATGGAGAAGCCGCTCGGCGCTGTGGATAACTGGTATGAGCCGGGGCACCAGTTCGAATGGTATTTCCTGCTCGAATCGTCGCCGTTGTTGCGCGGTTCGAAATTGCACGCCGCACTGGATCGAGCGTTTGCGTTCACCGAGCAATACGGTGTGGTGCAGCCATCCGGCGCGGTGCGGGCAATGCTCGATCTGGAAATGGACGGACGCCCGCGAGACTCGACCCAGCGGATCTGGGCTCAGGCGGAATATCTGCGCGCGCTGACCTTGCGTCAGGGCAGTGAAGCGGTGGTGCTGCGCCAGTTGCAGGCGTTGCAGCAGCGATTCCTGCATGCGGGTGGCTGGCATGAGTGTCGGGATGAGTTGGGCGAGGTTAGCCGCAAGGACATGCCTTCGACTACGCCGTATCACTTGGCGACTTGCTATAGCGGCCTGGCTGAATATCTGCGCTGACGGATAAATAGCTATCGCGAGCAGGCTCACTTCTACAGGGGAACGCATTCCAAATGTAGGAGTGAGCCTGCTCCGGGCGGCGATCCGACGTATGGCCGTTACGCGGTCTTCAGGCAATCCACTTCTTGTCCCCGGTAAAGCTGATGGTCAACCATCGCGCCGCATCCGGCTTGCCCAGTTTCGCCGAAATCTCCTCGCGCAACGCATCCAGCTGTCCGACATTGCTCAACGCATAATCCGCCGGCAACACCACATGAATCTCGATAAACCGTGCCCGTCCGTGCTTCTGCACGTACGACACGTAATCATCGAAACCATGCTCGGTTTTCGCCGCCTCCATCACCTGCCGGACCTGATCATCCAGTGTATCCGGCGCAATCCCCAGCACATCGCGTAAGGCCGGGCCAAGGATCTTGAACGCTGGCGGCAACATGGTCAGCGCCAGCACGATCAGGATCAACGGGTCGACATACACTGCCCACTCGCCATAGCCCTGGGACTTGAGCAGCAACGCCGCGAGGAAACTGATCAACAGGCCCACGGACAGCATCGCGTCCACTAGCCAGCTGATGTTGTCGAACTGGATCAGGCTGGATTTGAGCTTGCGATTACGCCGACGCACGTAGAAGAAATAAGCGAACTCGACAACGGTAAACACCGCCGCATAAATGATCACCAGCCCCAGTTCGATCTCGCGGCCACCGTTGATGATGCCAAACACGCCGTTGAGAAACGCGTAGATCGCGATCAACATCAGGAAGCTGCCTTCGATCAGCAGCACCATCGGCTCCAGGTGCCAGAAACCGAACTGGAAACGGTGATTGCTTTCCTTGGCGATCAACTTGGCCGTGATCAACATCAGGACTTTGATGAACGTTGCGATCAGCGAGAAAAAACCATCGAACAGGATGGATTGCGAACCAGAAACAAAACCGGTGACGATCCCGGCAATCGCCACAGCCAACATCAGAATGGTCGATTGTTTGAGCAGTGCCTGCTCACCTCGGTTACTCACTTTGACTCCTCGAAAAACCTTGAAAACCGCGGGGTGCGGTTGGGTTGTTGCGAGGGGAGTTTACCTTATCGCCATTTTTTGCCTGTTCTGGCCTCATCGCTGGCAAGCCAGCTCCCACAAGTATCGAGCCGTTCACAAGATTTGTGTACGCCAATAAACCTGTGGGAGCTGGCTTGCCAGCGATTGGCCTTAACGCGGTGTCAGGCCTTATTGCGCTCAATGGCAAACCCGGCCCAGGTCTGGCTCACCGGCATCAATTCCAGGCTGTTGATGTTGATGTGCGCCGGCGCATTCATCACCCAGAAAATCGTTTCGGCGATGTCCTGCGGCTGGATCGGCTCGGCACCGGCGTAAGTCGCGTTGTAACGCTCCTGATCGCCAGCAAAACGCACCAGCGAGAACTCGCTCTCACACAGTCCTGGCTCGATGTTGCTGACCCGCACACCGGTGCCCTGCAAGTCGCAACGCAGGTTCAGCGAGAACTGTTTAACGAACGCTTTGGTCGCGCCATACACGTGGCTGCCCGGGTACGGATAGTTGCCCGCGATGGAGCCAAGGTTGACGATGCCGGCGCCACGGCCATGGGCAATCAGGCGCGGCAGCAGCAGGCGGGTTGCGTACATCAGGCCTTTGACGTTGGTGTCGACCATGGTGTCCCAATCGTCCAGATCGCACTTCGGCGCCGGGTCCACGCCCAGTGCCAGACCTGCGTTGTTGATCAGGCCACGCAGCTTGGCGAACGATGGCGGCAAGTTGGCAATCGCCTCCTCCATCGCCTTGCGATCGCGCACATCGAGCACCAGGCCATGCACTTCGGTCTGCTTCGACAGCTCGGCGCACAGCGCATTGAGGCGTTCTTCACGACGACCGGTCAGCACCAGTTTCCAGCCAGCCTCGGCAAAACGGCGGGCACAGGCTTCACCAAATCCGGACGTCGCGCCGGTGATAAACAGGGTGTTGGACATCGTGTTCTCCTTGCTTCGACCGCCGGGGCAGCCCTTGGAATAGAAAATCAGCAGGCAGCATGCCCGCCCGCGCATTCACGGGCAACACCCACAAGCTGTACAAAAAACAACCAATCGCACCAACGCTATAGCAACCGTGGCCTGTAGCCATGTGCACGCATGTTATCCACAGTCCCTTCCACAGTTTCCGGGGGCAAGTGCAAACGCGCAAAGCCGCGCCACACAAGGCTTTGCGGGCGAAATAGAAAGTTTTTTGCTTGACCCTGAAGTGGCGGATGTGCGGGACATGGCATTTTGCACGAGCGGACAGTCAACACAGTGATTGCGCGAGGCCAGTAATTACGGCCCTCAGCGCAGTCTTTCCAGAGTTTAATCACAGACTTATCCACAGGCTTGTTGACATGCAATGGCCGCTGAGGCGGCACCCAAAAAAAGGTTGACAACGACGTCTCCCGCTCTCGTAAAAATGCCTGATCAAAAAACAACCACATCCTTGCAGGCCACGGCGCACAAGGCGCGCAGCCAGATACACCCACGTTATTCACAGCCAGCTCCACAGTAACCGGGGACAAGTCAAAACTGTGGAAAAACAGCCATTTGCAGCGTCTATATGTCGCGCTTTGGCAGCTTGGGGAATTTGTTTTCCACAATTCCACGCAAGACTTGAAATCACTGATCAATTCCCTGTAGGAGCTGCCGAAGGCTGCGATCTTTTGATCTTTAAAGACAACATCAAAAGATCGCAGCCTTCGGCAGCTCCTACACAGGCGTGCGGTATGTTTGCGGAATGAAAAAGCCCCGGGACTTGCGTCGCCGGGGCTGTGCATAACGCTGGAAGAATCAGTGCCCGCCCAGATAGGCGTTACGCACCTCCTCATTCACTAGCAACTCTTTACCCGTGCCGGTCAGGCGAATCTCGCCGTTGACCATCACATACGCGCGGTCAGACAGTTTCAGCGCATGGTTGGCGTTCTGCTCGACCAGAAAAATGGTCATGCCGGTTTTCGCCAGTTCACGCAGGGTCGCAAAGATCTGCTTCACCACAATCGGCGCCAACCCGAGGCTAGGTTCATCGAGCAGCAACAGCTTCGGTCGACTCATCAGTGCCCGAGCAATGGCGAGCATTTGCTGTTCACCGCCAGACATGGTCATCGCCCGTTGGTTACGTCGCTCTTCCAGCCGTGGAAACAGCGTAAACATGCGCTGCATGTCCTCTTTGGCGTACTTGTCGCCAATCGGGATGGTGCCCATCAGCAGGTTCTCCTCGACGGTCATGTCGGGAAACACCCGCCGCCCTTCCGGCGACTGCGCAATGCCGTTGGAAGCAATGTAGTGCGAGGACTTGTGGGTGATATCGACGCCTTGATAAAGGATCTGCCCGCCCGCGGCCCGTGGCTGGCCGAAGATCGACATCAGCAACGTCGATTTCCCCGCCCCGTTGGAGCCGATCAGGCTGACGGTTTCCCCTTCATTGATCTGCAGCGACACACCTTTGAGGGCCTGGATCGGGCCGTAGAACACGTCGAGGTCTTTGAGTTCGAGGATCGGTTGCGTCATACCAGCTCCTCTTCGTCGGCGCCCAGATAGGCAGCGATCACTTTCGGATCGTTACGGATCACTTCAGGTCCGCCTTCGGCGATGACGATGCCGTGGTCCAGCACCACGATGTGATCGGAAATACTCATAACCATGCCCATGTCGTGTTCGATCAGCACCACGGTCAGATCGTGCTCGTCGCGCAGCAGCCGGATCATCGCGCTCAGCGCTTCGGTTTCCTGAGGGTTGAGTCCGGCGGCCGGTTCGTCCAGGCAGATGATCTGCGGCCGCGTGCACATGGCTCGGGCGATCTCCAGACGGCGTTGCTGACCGTAGGAAAGTTCACCGGCGAGACGGTTGGCACAGTCCACCAGATCGACCACTTCCAGCCAGTAGAACGCGCAGTCCAGCGCGTCACTTTCGGCCTTGCGGTAGCCCTTGGTGTTGAGGATGCCGGCGAGCATGTTGCGGTTGACCCACATGTGCTGGGCCACCAGCAGGTTTTCCAGTACCGACATTTCCTTGAACAGACGAATGTTCTGGAATGTCCGCGCCAGGCCTGCACGGTTTACCAGGTGCGTACCGCCGAACATCTTGTAGTACATGCGGCTGAGGAAGGATTTCGGCGAGACAAAATCCGTCGGTTTGAACGACTCGCCCAGCAACTGAATGACGTTGGTCTGCTGGCCGCGCACATTGAGTTCGATCTTGCCGCCGGTGGCTTTGTAGAACCCGGTCAGGCAGTTGAACACCGTGGTCTTGCCGGCGCCGTTGGGGCCGATCAGGGCGAAGATCGAGTTGCGTTTTACCTTCAGGCTGACATCGCTCAAGGCCTTGATGCCACCGAAATGCATCATCAGTTTTTCAACAGAGAGTACGACTTCACTCATGGCGCAGTCCTCTCATAATGAATGGCACCTTTGCGTGGAGTGACCCCGGTACGGCTGATGCGAATCAGCCCGCGTGGTCGCCAGATCATCATCAACACCATCAGGATGCCGAACAGCAGCACGCGATATTCAGCGAAGCCGCGCAGCAATTCCGGAGCGACGGTGAGTACGAACGCGGCAATCACCACGCCGATGGTCGAGCCCATGCCGCCGAGCACGACGATGGCGAGGATCAGTGCCGATTCGAAGAAGGTGAACGAGGTCGGGTTGACGAAGCCCTGGTAGGTGGCGAAAAACACCCCGGCCAGACCTGCGGTCGATGCACCGATAGTGAACGCCGAGAGCTTGACCAGCACGTGGTTGAGGCCCATCGAGCGGCAGGCGATTTCATCTTCACGCAAGGCTTCCCAGGCGCGACCGACCGGCATTTTCACCAGCCGATGCTTGATGTACAGCACAGCCAACACCACGAGGAACAACACCGCATAGATGAAGTAATACTTCACGTCCGGGTTGTAGGCGATGCCGAAGAACTCGTGAAACGGCACCCCGCCATCCTTCGCCCGTTTGCCGAATTCCAGACCGAAGAACGTCGGCAGTGGCGCTGGCATACCGTTCGGGCCGCCGGTCAGCGACAACCAGTTGTTGAGGACCAGGCGAATGATTTCACCGAAGCCCAAGGTCACGATTGCCAGATAGTCGCCGTGCAGACGCAACACCGGGAAGCCAAGGATGCACCCGGCCAGCCCGGCAGTGATCGCCGCCAGCGGCAACACCGTCCAAAAGCCCAGACCGAGATACTGATAACCGAGCGCCAGACCGTAGGCACCGATGGCGTAGAACGCCACGTAACCCAGATCGAGCAGACCGGCCAGACCGACCACAATGTTCAACCCCAACCCCAGCAGCACGTAGATCAATCCGAGGATCACCACGCCCAGCAGATAGGAGTTGGAAACAAACGGCACGATGATCGCCAGCACAATCAGCAGCGGGATGATCCAGCGCAGGCTCGATTTATGGTCGCTTGGCAGCACATGCACACCGGAACCGGTGCTCTCGAATCCGTCGAGGATTTTCAGGCCCTTGGGTGTTTGCAGGAACAGGCTGAGGGCGAAGCGGCCGATCATGACAATGCCGATAATCCACGCCACGCGGGTCGGCTCAAGATTGAAGCTGTAACCCTCGAGTACGACGCCGACAATCGGCCCGAATACGATCAGGGCAATCAGGCCGGCCAGAATCGCCTCAACCAGGCTTTTTTTGATATCAATGCTTTTTTGAGTGGTTGAAGACATCGCTTACACCTTCGACACAAGAGGACGGCCCAACAGGCCCTGCGGCCGGAAGACCAGAACAAGTACGAGCAGCGAGAAGCTGAACACGTCTTTGTAGTCGGAGTTGACCAGACCGGAGAACAGCGACTCGGAAATGCCGAGGATGATCCCGCCGAGCATGGCCCCGGGCAGCGAACCGATCCCGCCAAGCACCGCCGCGGTGAACGCCTTGATGCCGATGATGAAGCCGGCATAGAAGTCGAAAGTGCCGTAGTTCATGGTGATCAGCACGCCGGCCAGCGCCGCCATGGCTGCACCGATGATGAACACATAGGAAATGACCCGATCGGTATTGATGCCGAGGATCGAAGCCATCTTGCGGTCTTGCTGGGTCGCACGGCACATGCGTCCGAGCTTGGTGTACTTGATGACGTAGGTCAGCAGACCCATGCCGACGAACGCGGCCACCAGAATGAAGACTTTGGTGTAGGTCAGTTGCACGAAGCCAGTACCGACTTCAACACGCCACGCCCCGGTCAGCAGGGTAGGCACACCCTGTTGTTTGGCGCCTTGGGCGATCTGTGCGTAGTTTTGCAGGATCAGGGAGATACCGATGGCGCTGATCAACGGTGCCAGTCGGGTCGAGTTGCGCAGGGGTTTGTAAGCGACTCGCTCGATGACCCAGCCATACACCGCCGTGATTACGATGGTGAAAATCAGGGTGCCGAGCATCAGCAGCGGGAAGGATTCAATACCGAAGTACGCCAGCAGAGCCAGACTGATTGCCGCCAGGTAAGCAGAAATCATGTAAACCTCGCCGTGGGCGAAGTTGATCATGCCGATGATGCCGTAGACCATTGTGTAGCCGATGGCGATCAGGCCATAGACCGACCCGAGGGTCAGGCCGTTGACCAGTTGCTGCAGGAAAATACCATCCATAACGCAATCTCACGCAGTGAGAACCTGCACACCTGTGATGTGCGGTTCTTCTAGGAAAAATACAGATTTACGTCGGAGCAATGTCAGAGCGCGAACAGTTCGATCACCGCAGGACCTTGTGGGAGCTGGCTTGCCAGCGATAGCGGTAGAACATTCAACACAGTTGTCGACTGTCAGGCCGTCATCGCGGGCAAGCCCGCTCCCACAGGGATTTGCGGAGTTCAAACGGTCGCGTCAGCCCTTACTTCTGTTTTTCCAGCTGGTGATATTTGCCGTCCTTGTCCCACTGGTAAACCACGTAGTCGGAGACTTTCAGGTCGCCCTTGGAGTCCCAGGTTTTTTCGCCCATGACGGTTTTCACCGGATTTTTCTTCAGCCAGGCTGCGGCCTCTTCGCCCTTGTTGGACTTGGCACCGTTGAACGCGGCAGCCAGGGTCTGCACCGAAGCGTAGGCGTACAGGGTGTAACCCTCAGGCTCGGTACCGGCCTTGCGGAAAGCGTCTACCACAGTCTTGCTGTCTGGCAGCAGGCGCGGGTCGGCGCCGAAGGTCATCAGCACGCCGTCGACGAATTGCGGGCCACCGGCAGTGGTCACCAGTTCGTCAGTCACGATGCCGTCATCGGACATGAACTTGACGTCTTTCAGGCCTTGTTCACGCAGCTGGCGAACCAGCGGGCCGGCCTCCGGGTGCAGACCGCCGAAGTAGACGACGTCGGCGCCGGCGCCACGGATCTTGGTGACGATGGTGCTGAAGTCTTTTTCACCACGGGTCAGGCCTTCGTACAACACAGGCGTCACGCCACGCTTGACCAGTTGTGCCTTGGTGGCATCCGCCAAGCCTTGGCCGTAGGTGTCTTTGTCGTGCAGCACAACGACTTTCTTGCCCTTGAGCACGTCGACGATGTAGTCGCCGGCCACAATGCCCTGTTGGTCGTCACGCCCGCACATACGGAACATGGCGCTGAGGCCGCGCTCGGTGACTTGCGGGTTGGTCGAACCCGGGGTGATGGCGATGATCCCGGCTTCGTCGTAGATTTCCGACGCTGGAATGGTCGAAGAGGAGCAGAAGTGACCGACCACGCCGGCGACTTTCTGGTTGGTGAGGTCCTTGGCGACCGTCACGGCCTGCTTCGGCTCGCAGGCGTCATCGCCTTTGACCAGAACGATTTTCTCCCCGTTGACGCCACCCGCCGCGTTGACTGCATCAGCCGCTGCCTGTGCACCCTTCATGTACTGCTCGCCAAATGCCGCGTTGGCGCCCGTCATTGGACCCGCTACACCGATTTTCACATCAGCTTGAGCAAACGCAGAAACACCCAACGCAGTAGCCACTGCGAGGGCCAGAAAGCCTTTCTTGTAAAACGTCTGGGACATGAGGTGGTGCTCCAAGGTTTTTTTTAGTTGGCACTGCGACTTCACTTCACTGAATGCTCAGAGCAAGGGCCGTGCCATCGGTTTTTTATTCTTCAAAAAGTCGCTGCTTTCTTGTTATTTCGACTGTTTCGTTCCCATTTTCATTGGGCGTGCAACCGTCTAAACCGCGGAAGGTGAAACCATTTGTTTTTTCAGGCGCAACCCGCACGCGCCATCATTGCAACCGCGGCGCCAAACGACGTGCAACCAGCCTGTAACAGCCCGCGTCACCGAACTGCACACTGCTGGTGCGGGACTGCTACAACCCGCACCATTACAGGCTAGTCGCTGCATCGAAAAGCGCCGCTTCCGGCAACATATTTCAACACTCAAATGACGATGCGCAGGCACTGGCCCGCGTGATACAGCGAGAAACCGGCCTCATACAGGCAACTGCGCAAGCCCACGCCGGCCAAGGGCTGCATCGGTGCGAAGGGAATCGGCAGGGCTTGCGGATTGCCGTTACACAGATAATCAGCGAAAGCCTTGCCGACCACGGTGCCGGTAGTGACGCCACGGCCGTTGTAACCGGTGACGGCCACCAGTCCCGGCGCCGGCTCGAACAAACGCATGAGGTGATCGGGTGTAAACGCAATGCGCCCGGTCCAGGTGCATTCCCACTCGACGGGTTTCAGATTGGGGAAGTAATGCTGCTGCACGCGATCGGCCCAGGCCTTGAGAAACCAGGTCGGCTTCTGATTGCCGTTGCCGAGGCTGCCGAGCAATAACCGGCCTTCTTTGTCGCGACGAATGCTGCTCAGCACTTGCCGCGTATCCCACGAGCCCTGCCCGCCCGGGAGAATTTGCTGCGCGGCGTCTTCGGTCAACGGCACCGACGCGACCTGATAGTAGTAACCGGGGAAGAAGTTGCGCTTGAGCTCGGTCCAGTCGCCTTCGGTGTAGGCGTTGGAGGCGATGACCACTTGCTCGGCCAGCACCGAACCGTGCTCGGTCTGCACCGACCATTTCGTGCCCTGACGCTCAAGGCGAGTGACCGGTGAATGATCGAACAGTTGCCCGCCGAGACCGCTTACCGCATTGGCCAGCCCGGTGACATAAGCCATCGGATTGAGCGTACCGGCGCGGCGATCAAGCAACGCAGCGGCGATTTTTTGCGTGCCCGTGGCTTGCTCGCACGCCTTGCCAGTGAGCAATTCGACTGGCGCGCCACGGCGTTTCCATTGTTGTTCACGACTGCGCAGATCCGCTTCGCCCTTGGCGTTGTGCGCCATGTGCAGGGTGCCTTCGCGGCGTAACTGACAATCGATGTTGTACTTATCCACAAGGCTGAACACCAGCGCTGGCGCCGCCCCGAGCATGCGATTGAGCTGACTGCCGACCGCTTCGCCAAACCCGGCTTCGATCTCGTCCGGTGGAATCCACATGCCAGCGTTGACCAGCCCGACGTTGCGCCCGGAACCACCGTGACCAGCGCGATGGGCCTCCAGCACGCAGACGCTTTTGCCCTTTTCCAACAGATGCAGCGCCGCCGACAACCCGGTAAACCCGGCGCCGATCACGCAGACATCGACCTTCACTTCGCCCCGCAGCCCGGTGTTATCCGGCCTTTGCGGTGTGAGTTTTTCCCACAGACATTCTTCGCGTAACGGCATTGCCAGACTCCAACAGAAACCTAACAAACACTGCAAAATGATCGTTCCCACGCTCTGCGTGGGAATGCAGTCAGGGACGCTCTGCGTCCCAAAAGCGAACGCGGAGCGTCCGCTGAGGCATTCCCACGCAGAGCGAGGGAACGATCGATCTCAACCTATCAGTCGAATGTGATGCCCTGCGCCAGCGGCAGCTCCAGCGAGTAGTTCACGGTGTTGGTCTGGCGGCGCATGTACGCGCGCCACGCATCGGAGCCGGACTCACGACCGCCACCGGTTTCCTTCTCGCCACCAAAAGCGCCGCCGATTTCGGCACCGCTCGGGCCGATGTTGACGTTGGCGATACCGCAATCACTGCCCACCGCCGACATGAACTGCTCGGCTTCACGCACGTCCGTGGTGAAAATGCACGACGACAAACCTTGCGGTACAGCGTTATTCAGACGCAGCGCTTCCTGGAAATCGCTGTAGCCGACCACGTACAGAATCGGTGCGAAGGTTTCGCTACACACCACATCGCTCTGCTCCGGCATTTCAACAATCGCTGGCGAAACGTAATAAGCATTGGGGAACTGGTCTTCCAGTTGACGCTTGCCGCCAAATACCCGCCCCCCCTCGCTCAACGCCTGCTCCAGCGCGTCCTGCATGTTTTCGAAGCTGTGCTTGTCGATCAGCGGGCCGACCAGATTGCCTTCCAGCGGGTTGCCGATGCGCACTTTCGAGTAAGCGGCCTTGAGACGAGTTACGATTTCTTCTTTGACCGACTCATGAGCGATCAGACGGCGC
The DNA here is from genome assembly GCF_979258655.1 of Pseudomonas sp. AC242. Lineage (NCBI taxonomy): Bacteria > Pseudomonadati > Pseudomonadota > Gammaproteobacteria > Pseudomonadales > Pseudomonadaceae > Pseudomonas > Pseudomonas sp. AC242. The sequence continues at coordinate 6,355,935 of NZ_OZ409873.1, read as the reverse complement.
AAGGTGGTGCAGCGCTGGCCGGCCGTGCCGACCGCACTGAACAGAATTGCGCGCACGGCCATGTCGAGATCCGCGCTCGGGCCGAGGATCATCGCGTTGTTACCGCCCAATTCCAGAATGCTGCGAGCGAAACGAGCGGCGACTTTCGGCGCCACTTCGCGGCCCATGCGTGTGCTGCCAGTGGCGCTGATCAACGCAACACGCGGGTCATCGACCAAGGCTTCGCCAGCGTCGCGGCCACCAATAATCACCTGGCAAAGATTCGCTGGGGCGTCGGTGAAATTCTTCACTACACGATCAAACAGCGCTTGGCAGGCCAACGCGGTCAGCGGGGTTTTCTCCGACGGTTTCCACACCACCGGGTTACCGCAGACCAGCGCCAGCGTGGTGTTCCACGCCCACACCGCCACCGGGAAGTTGAACGCGCTGATCACCCCGACCACGCCCAGTGGGTGCCAGGTTTCACGCATGTGGTGGCCCGGACGCTCGGAGGCGATGGTCAAACCGTACAACTGGCGGGACAGGCCGACGGCGAAATCGCAGATGTCGATCATCTCCTGCACTTCACCGAGACCTTCCTGGGTGATCTTGCCGGCCTCCCAGGAAACCAGCTCACCGAGATCAGCCTTGTATTCGCGCAGCACTTCACCAAACTGACGCACCAGCTCGCCGCGACGCGGGGCCGGCACCTTGCGCCATTGCTCGAACGCATGATCTGCGCGACTGATGTGCTGCTCGACTTCGGCCGGGCCTTCCCAGTTGACGGCGGCAATGCGGCTGCCGTCGATCGGTGAATGCACCGGCACTTTGCCGTTCTGATAAAGGGCCGGGTTCACACCAAGACGATCAAGCAATGCGGCAACCATGGGTCACTCCTCAAGCAAAAAACTGAATGTGTGCGGACGCTTTTTCGCGACCGGGCAGGCCTTTAGTTGTAGCGTCACAATGGCAAGGCAACAAACGACCTTTACGCGAGATATCATTCCGTTTATTCATGCTGGGCATAGAAAGACAAGAAAAGGATCAGCCATGCTGAACAAACGCCACCTGCCATCGATCACCGCATTGCAGTGTTTCGAGGCCGTGACCCGTCACCTGAGTTTCACCCGCGCCGCCGAGGAGCTGAACCTGACCCAGAGCGCAGTGAGCAAACAGGTCGCGCAGCTTGAAGAGCTGCTGCAGCACTTGTTGTTCCGCCGGGTGCGTCGGCGCTTGCAGATGACCCCGGCCGGGGATTTGTACTTGGTCGAAGTACGAAAAATCCTCACGCAAGTGGAAATGTCGACGCATTACCTGCGTTCCTACGGCGGCGAAACTGAAGTCCTGCGCGTGTCGACGCCATCGACCTTCGGCGCGCGCTGGCTGGTGCCGCGCCTGAAAGGCTGGCGGCTACGTCATCCTTCCATTCACCTGGATTTGTGCAACGAGCAAGAAGCGGATGACCTGCTGCAAGGGCGCAGTGATCTGGCGTTCTATTTTGGTCAGGGCTCACGGCCCGGCACTGAATGCCTGAAGTTGTTCGGCGAAGAACTGGTGCCGGTGTGCGCGCCGGGCAGCCTGCCGGACACGCCGTTCACTGATCCGACGCAACTTACCGATCTGGTCCTCCTGCAAAATGCCTCGCGCCCGCAAGCCTGGCACGACTGGTTCGACAGTCAGGGTTACCAGACCGAACACAGCTACCACGGGCCGCGTTTCGAAACCTTTTATATGTGCATCCGCGCCGCGCAGGTCGGTTGCGGTGTGGCGTTGTTGCCACGGTTTCTGGTGGAAGAGGAATTGGCCGACGGCAAACTGGTCATTCCCTGGCAGCATGCAATGCCCAGTTCCGACGCCTATTACCTGGCGTATCCAGAGCATGCGGCGGAAGTGCCAAAGGTACGGGATTTTGTGAAATGGATGCTGGAGCAGATCGATAGCCCGAATGACTGACCCGATTGAAAAATGTGAGAGCGAGCCTGCTCGCGAAGAGGCCGGCACATGCAATACCTATTTCGACTGAATTGACGCCTTCGCGAGCAGGCTCGCTCCCACCAGGGTTCTGCGGTGATCTAAAAAATTGCTGGCAATCTTCGTCCCTGATATGCGCCACTAGCGCCATTGTTTGAGACCGCGCACAGGCGCGGCGCACCTGGAGACCCCGTTATGAGCGAGAGCGTGTTTGCCGATCGCATCGTGCAGAACCTGCTCGACACCGACTTCTACAAACTGACGATGATGCAGGCGGTGCTGCACAACTACCCCAACGTCGAAGTCGAATGGGAGTTTCGTTGCCGTAATAGCGAAGATCTGCGCCCGTATCTGGCCGAGATCCGTTTTCAGATCGAGCGTCTGGCCGAACTGAGCCTGAGCGCCGATCAACTGAGTTTTCTTGAGCGGATCAGCTTCCTCAAACCGGATTTCCTGCGTTTTCTCGGATTGTTCCGCTTCAACCTGCGCTATCTGCACACCGGTATCGAGAACGGCGAACTGTTCATCCGTCTGCGCGGGCCGTGGCTGCATGTGATTCTCTACGAAGTGCCGTTGCTGGCGATCGTCAGCGAAGTGCGCAATCGCTATCGCTACCGCGAAACAGTGCTTGAACAAGCGCGCGAACAGCTCTATCGCAAGTTCGACTGGCTGACCGCCAACGCCTCGGCCGACGAGTTATCGCAGTTGCAGGTCGCCGACTTCGGCACCCGCCGGCGCTTTTCGTTCGGCGTGCAGGCAGAAGTGGTGAACGTGCTCAAGCACGACTTCCCCGGCCGTTTTGTCGGCACCAGTAACGTGCATCTGTCACGAGAACTGGACATGAAACCGCTGGGCACCATGGCCCACGAATGGATCATGGCGCACCAGCAACTCGGTCCACGGCTGATCGATAGCCAGATCGCCGCGCTCGATTGCTGGGTCCGCGAATACCGTGGCCTGCTGGGGATCGCGCTCACCGATTGCATCACCACCGATGCATTTCTCGGCGACTTCGACCTGTTCTTCGCCAAGCTGTTTGACGGCCTGCGCCATGACTCCGGCGATCCTGTGGTGTGGGGCGAAAAATGCATTGCGCACTATCACAAGCTCGGCATCGACCCGATGAGCAAGACCCTGGTGTTCTCCGACAGCCTGACCCTGCCCAAGTCGCTGGAGATCTTCCGCGCCCTGCACGGCCGGATCAATGTCAGCTTCGGCATCGGCACCAACCTCACCTGTGACATTCCGGGTGTCGAACCGATGAGCATCGTGCTTAAAATGACCGCCTGCAACGGCCAACCGGTGGCGAAGATCTCCGACGAGCCAGGCAAGTCCCACTGCAAAGACCCGAATTTCGTCGCTTATTTGCGACACGTTTTCCAGGTTCCTGCCGATTCCAGTCTATCTAGCAAGGAGTGAATTCATGCAAGCCGTACAGCGTGAGATTGCTGAACAGCTCAAGGTGCAACCGCCGTTCGCCGACTACCAGGCCCTGCAGGCCGAAGTCGCCCGGCGCATTACCTTTATTCAGGATTGTCTGGTCAATTCCGGGCTCAAGACACTGGTGCTGGGCATCAGCGGCGGCGTCGACTCGCTGACCGCCGGCCTGTTGGCCCAGCGGGCGATGCGTGAGCTGCGCGACCAGACCGGCGACAACAGCTACAAATTCATCGCCGTGCGCCTGCCGTACGAAACCCAGTTCGACGAGCACGACGCCCAAGCCTCGGTGGATTTCATCGCCCCGGACGAACGTCACACGGTCAACATCGGCCCAGCGGTGAAATCGCTGGCCAGTGAAGTGGCGGCGTTTGAAGGCAAGCACGCGGTGTCGGTGGACTTCGTATTGGGCAACACCAAGGCGCGCATGCGCATGGTCGCGCAGTACACCATCGCCGGCGCGGCGCACGGGTTGGTAATCGGCACCGATCACGCGGCAGAAGCGGTGATGGGTTTCTTCACCAAGTTTGGTGACGGCGCCTGCGATCTGGCACCGCTCAGCGGTCTGGTGAAGAATCAGGTTCGCGCGATTGCCCGCAGCTTTGGCGCGCCGGAGTCGCTGGTCGAGAAAGTGCCAACGGCGGATCTGGAAGATCTGTCGCCAGGCAAACCGGATGAAGCATCGCACGGCGTGACCTATGCCGAGATCGATGCGTTCCTGCACGGTGAGCCGGTGCGTCAGGAAGCGTTCGACATCATCGTCGCGACCTACAACAAGACTCATCACAAACGCGTGATGCCGTTTGCGCCTTAAGCGCTGATGGAATGAAAAAGCCCGCTGAGGAGTGATCCTCAGCGGGCTTTTCTTTGGCCATTGCTTTCATTGATGCGAATGGCCCCTTCGCGAGCAGGCTCGCTCCCACATTGATGGCGCAAACCTGTGGGAGCGAGCCTGCTCGCGAAGAACGATGACGCGGTTGACCGGCTTACTTGACAGTAATGGTGCCTTTCATCATCGAGATGTGGCCTGGGAACGAGCAGAAGAAGCCGTATTTATCAGTGCCGGCCAGCTTCGACACGTCGAAGGTTACCGAGTCAGTTTCCTTGGCACCGATGATTTTGGTGTGCGCGATCACGCGAGCATCGCCATCTTTCAGGTAGTTTTTGTCGATGCCAGCAGCCAGGCCATCAGTGGCGATTGGCTGCATGTCCGCTTCTTTGCTGATTACCAGGTTATGGCCCATGACGTTCTTCGGCAGGCTGCCGGAGTGAGTCAGTTCAACGGTGAAAGTCTTGCAGCTCTTGTCGATCACGATTTCCTTGGTGTTGAAGGACATCTGATCGGTGGAGTCAACGGTGGTTTTGCACTCGGCAGCCATCAATTGGCTGCTGGCCAGCGCCAGCAGGGATACCGCAACAACTTTGGAAAACATGGTGAATCTCCAAGGCAGGGTTAACAAAAACACGAATGGTGGAAAGACTGCCTGAAATCTTCGCAAGTTCCTATGACTTGAGTCAAAAATTGTATACAACTTTCAGGCTATGACACTCATCGAGACAATCTAACGGCCAGAATTCCGGGCCCGGCCTATGATCGGCGCATTTACTGAGACGGAGTGCCTGTCATGTTCTTTAACGGTCTGTTGTGCAGTTTGCTCGCCGCCTACGCCTGTGGCGCCAGCGGTACCTTTGAATCACCGGAACGCGAAGTTTAGCCCTTGGATCGAGGCGTGCCAGCCATTACCCTGTGACGGATTGACCCAGGAGGAAGGCATGTCTCTGAAATCCGTTTGTGTATTTTGCGGTGCCAACGCCGGCACTGTTCCGGCTTACACCGAAGCCGCCATCGCCCTTGGCCGGGCCTTGGCTGAACGCAAGTTGACCCTGGTCTACGGCGGTGGTGCTGTGGGTCTGATGGGCATTGTTGCCGATGCGGCGCTGGCCGCTGGCGGCGAAGTGATCGGCATCATCCCGCAGAGCCTGATGGACAAGGAAATCGGCCACAAAAGCCTGACACGCCTGGAAGTGGTCAACGGCATGCATGCGCGCAAGGCGCGCATGGCTGAACTCAGCGATGCGTTTATCGCCCTGCCCGGCGGCCTCGGCACACTGGAAGAGCTGTTCGAAGTCTGGACCTGGGGCCAGCTCGGCTACCACGGCAAACCGCTGGGCTTGCTGGAAGTGAACGGCTTTTACAGCAAACTCACCGCATTTCTTGACCATATCGTCGGCGAAGGCTTCGTTCGCGCGCCACACCGTGACATGCTGCAAGTGAGCGAATCGCCGCAAACACTGCTCGATGCCCTGGATAACTGGAAGCCGACCATCACGCCCAAGTGGGTCGACCAAAAACCCGGCTAACCACGAGGCACCGATACAGGGCAGAATATGCGCCGCTCAACCTCACCTTCGACCCAAGAGGATCGCCCATGGCCAAACCCAATTACTCCTTCGCCAAACGTCAACGAGACCTGGCAAAGGAACAGAAGAAAGAGGAAAAGCTTCAGCGCAAGAAACAAACCGCTGAAGAAGCAGCACTGAACCCTGACGGTGAAGTGGCGACGCAAGATGATGTTGATGCAACCGATGCGACTGAAACACCGAAAGATCAGGCGCCCGACGCCTGAACCCCACCGGGTTTGATGATCGAATCAGGCCCTGCGGATTTGTGACGGGGCTGGCAGTTTCACTGCTGGCCCTCACAGCCCTCCCCCTTCCCAAACACACCCAAATTCCCATGTGGGAGCGAGCCTGCTCGCGATAGCGGTGTGTCAGTTGAAATATTTGCTGCTGACACACCGCTATCGCGAGCAGGCTCACTCCTACAGTTTGATCGGCGTTAATCCAGAGGCATTACGGTGACGCGCACTTCCGGGTCGTGATTGCCGCCACCGAGGATCACCCCACGCAACGGCGACACATCAGAGAAATCCCGCCCCCACGCCAATGTGATGTGCTCCAGCGCCGGTTGCACATTGTTGGTTGGATCAAAATCCACCCAGCCCAGCACCGGACAAAATACCGACACCCACGCATGCGATGCGTCGGCGCCGATCAAGCGTGGCTGCCCCGGCGGCGGCTGCGTCAGCAAATAACCACTGATGTAGCGCGCCGCCAGCCCTCGCGAGCGCACGCACGCCAACATCAAGTGCGCGAAGTCCTGACACACCCCGCGTCGCCGCTCCAGCACTTCCACCAGCGGGGTCGCCACTTGGGTTGCTTCGGCATCGAAGGTGAACTCGCTGAAGATCTTCTGCATCAAGTCCTGCACGCCCAACAGCAACGGTAGGCCCGGCGGGAAACAACTCTGAGAGAACTCGACGAAACTGCGCTTCAAATGTACGTACGGTGACTGGAAGCGGTAGCGACAGGCTTCGAGCAACTCAGCGGACAACGGCTGGCTGCTGTAGGTCAGCGCATCGCGGGTCAGCTCCCAGGCGGGCGACTGATTGAAATCCAGCACAGGCCGCGCCAGCACTTCCACCGTGAGTTGTGCATTGACCTGCAATTCGTCATGCGGGCGTTCGAAGGCCAGTCGGGTCAACGGATTACCAAACACATCCAGCTCATCGCGCCGCGCTGTCGGGTCCGGACTGATCAGCAATTGCTGTTCGGTACAACGCTGCCAATCGCATTTCCGCGGCCACAAGTGCGCCAGTTGCTGCGCCAGGGAAACCGGGCTGTCGTAGTGATAACAGGTGTCGTGGAAAATCTGGTATCGAGCATTCATCAGACGGACACCGTGCGTTGGCTAACGTCATCGACATGAGCGAAATGACGCAGAGCCAAGCGATCCGAGACCTGCCCACTGGCCTCGGCAATCTCTTGCAGCAGATCCGCCAGACCGCTCAAAGCCGCTCGTACGCTGGACTCACCGAACAATGGATTCTCCAGACAACCCAGATCGAACCGTGCCAGACGCTCGACCAGTCGCGGCAACCCCGCTTCCCGTGGCGCGCCAAAATCATCGTTCAAACGTTTCAACGTGCGCGTGACCAGTTTCAACTGGAACAACACCGCGTGCGGGTTCTGCTCGTCCAGCAGCAATAGGTCGAGCACCGGAATCAATTGCGCCACGGCCAGATAACGTGAGCGATAGGTGATGCTGCTGTTGCCCAACTCCAGCAACCACTCCAGGCCCGCCTGATCGAAAGCACCGGCGCCACGCAGAAACGCCGCGAGGCTACTGCTGAGAAACTGCAGTCGCTCGATACGCCGGCCAATCATCAGAAAGCGCCAGCCTTCGTCGCGGGTCATGTCGTCGAGGGCAAACCCGGACAACGCCGCCAGCGACATCACCAGCCGGTTGAGGAAATCCAGCAGTTCGCCGAAGTCAGGCTCGTCGGTGTCCAGTTCCATCGCTTCGCGCTGCAACTCCACCAGCGCCTGCCAGTTCTCCCGCGAAAGCTTGCCGCGCACCTGTGACGCCGCCCACTGCAAGCGTTGCAGGTTGGAACGCAGGCTGAACGACCAGTCTTCACCGAGCAATGCAGCGAGCAAGCGCTCGGGCAGCTCTCCTTCATCCGGCAACAATGTCAACCGCTCACCGAGATCGACCGCCGCCTGCAACGCTTGCGGGTCATCACCATCGACATACCGCGCAAGCATGATGCGCAGCAGCCGCGCACTGTCGTCGCAGCGCTCGCAGTAACGGCCGAACCAGAACAGGTTCTCCACCACTCGCGAGGGTAGATATGGATCGCGCCGCACCAGATCGTGCACCCCTACATTACGCTGGCTCTTCCATTGCTCGCCGCTGGGTGGACGATCGCCAAGTACCCAAGTGTCCTTGCTCGCCCCGCCGCGCTGCATCGATACCACTTCGGCATCAGCCTCGGCGGCCACCCGGGTCAGACCACCGGGGAGCACACGATAACCATCACCACCGGCCACGGCGTACATGCGCATGCCGATCGCCCGCGGTTGCAGTTGACCGTTTTCGGCCTGCCAGATCGGCGCCTGGGACAGTTGAGCCAATTCTTGCGCCACATAAGCATAAGGGCGCGCCTGCATGCGCTCGGCAAGCGTGTGACGCTGTTTTTCACTCAGATCACGGCCAAATACAGGCGTGAAGCTTTGCGAGGGAAACGCCGGTTTGATCAACAGCTCAGGTAGTTTTTCCAAGGCCTGCGCCAGCACCGGTGGCTCGCCGCACCACCACGTCGCAATCGAGGGCAGGATCAGATCTTCGCCAAACAGGTATTGATTGATCTTCGGTAAAAAACCCAGCAAACCCGGCGATTCCAGAACGCCGCTGCCCAACGCGTTGGCAACCAGGACTCGCCCCTGACGCACGGCTTCGAGCAGACCGGGCACGCCGAGCGCCGAATCCGTACGCAGCTCCAGCGGATCGCAGAAATCATCATCGAGCCGGCGCATGATCGCGTGCACCCGACGCAGTCCGCTGAGGGTTTTCAGGTAGACAGTGGCATCGCGCACCGTCAGGTCACCGCCCTCGACCAGGGGGTAACCGAGCTGACGAGCCAGATACAAGTGTTCGAAATAGCTTTCGTTGAAGCGCCCAGGCGTGAGCAGCACCACCAGCGGCGCCTCATCGTCACTCGGTGCCTGCCGTGCAAGGGTTTCCTGCAATGTGCGGAAAAACCCGGCCAGATGCTGCACCTTCAGATCCCGGTACAACTCAGGAAAGGCGCGGGACACGATGGTGCGGTTTTCCAAAGCATAACCGGCGCCCGACGGTGCTTGTGTGCGATCCGCCGTGACCCACCAGCGCCCATCCGGCGTGCGCGCCAGATCCACGGCATACAGATGCAGGTACGCGTCTTCCGGCGGTGCAATGCCCTGACAAGGCCATAGGAAATTGTTGTGTCCAAACACCAGTTCAGCCGGCAACAGGCCTTCGCTGATCAATCGTTGCGGCCCGTACAAATCAGCCAACACCGCATTGAGCAGGCGTGCACGTTGAGCGATGCCCGCCGACAAATGCTGCCATTCATCTGCGGCAATCACGTGGGGCAACAGATCCAGCTCCCACGGCCGATCCGCGCCTTTGGGATCGGCATAGACGTTATAGGTGACACCGTTTTCCTGAATCTGCCGCGCCAGCAAAGACTGTCGCTGCATCAGTTGCGCCGGGGTGCTGCGCTGCAACTGATCGAACAGCCGCCGCCAGTGCGGGCGCACCGCGCCACTGCCGTCGAGCAGTTCGTGATAAGTGCCCGCCGTCAGCGGGTAGCGGTCTAGCAGGTCAGGCATGGAAAGCTCGGCAGACAGCAAAGAACGGTCAGACTAACGCAGGCACATGACATGCGGATATACGAAAAATCCGCATGTCGCGTGCGATCTAGAAACGTCGCAAATCGATTGTCATCGGTAGCTCGTCACTGATTTCCACGTTGGGTATAGGAAGTTTCCCCGGCGTGTGTCCGACGCGGAAGAATCGCGCCATGCGCCGGCTCTCCGCTTCGTTGGCATTGACCGGCAACGTCTCGTAATTACGCCCGCCCGGATGGGCAACGTGGTACTGGCAACCGCCCAGCGAACGGCCCATCCAGGTGTCGAGCAAATCGAACACCAGCGGTGCGTGCACGGGAATCGTCGGTTGCAGACAGTTGGCCGGTTGCCACGCACGGTAACGCACACCCGCGACGAACTCGCCCACGCGCCCGGTCGGGTGCAACGGCACCGCGATGCCATTACAGGTCAGCAAATAACGCTGCGGCGGCAGCCCTTTGAGCTTGACCTGCAGACGCTCCAGAGATGAGTCGACGTAACGCACCGTGCCGCCTGCCGCGCCCTCCTCGCCCAGCACATGCCAAGGCTCCAGCGCCTGACGCAGCTCCAGTTCGATGCCGTTGACGGCATAATCGCCGACCTTGGGAAAACGAAACTCCAGATGCGCGGCAAACCATTCCGCGCGCAGCGGATAACCGGCGTTGTTCAGCTCCACGATGACGTCGGCGAAGTCCTGCTCGATAAAGTGCGGCAGCAAGAAACGATCGTGCAGCTCGGTGCCCCAACGCGCCAGTTTCGGCGGCGCATAAGGCTCGCGCCAGAAACGTGCGACCAGCGCCCGCAGCAACAGCTGCTGGGCCAGGCTCATGCGCGCATGGGGCGGCATTTCAAAGGCGCGCAGTTCCAACAAGCCAAGACGTCCGGTGGCGCCATCCGGCGAATACAGTTTGTCGATACAGAACTCGGCACGGTGCGTGTTGCCGGTGACGTCGATCAGCAGGTTGCGCAGCAGACGATCCACCAGCCACGGCGCGCACTCCTCACCCGGCTCGGGCATCTGCGCGAAAGCGATTTCCAGTTCGTACAGTGCATCATTGCGCGCCTCGTCGACACGCGGCGCCTGCGACGTCGGGCCGATGAACAATCCGGAAAACAGATACGACAGCGACGGATGGTTTTGCCAGTAGCTGATCAGGCTGCGCAGCAGATCCGGGCGACGCAGAAACGGTGAATCCGCCGGCGTCGCACCACCGAGCACAAAATGGTTACCGCCGCCGGTGCCAGTGTGGCGACCATCGATCATGAATTTCTCGGTGGTCAGTCGGGTTTGCCGTGCCTCTTCATAGAGAAACTCAGTGCGTTCGACCAATTCGTCCCAGGTCGCCGACGGCTGCACATTGACCTCGATCACACCGGGATCCGGGGTGATGCGGAAGTTGCTCAGGCGCGGATCGCTTGGCGGCTCGTAGCCTTCCAGCAACACCGGGCAATGCAGTTCTTCAGCCGTCGCTTCGATGGCGGCCACCAGTTCCAGGTAATCCTCGACCCGTTCCAGCGGCGGCATGAACAGGTACAAACGTCCCTCGCGCGCTTCGGCGCAGAACGCGGTGCGGGTCAGCCAGTCGGCGGACTCGTCGATTTTCGGCGCGCGTTCGTCAGGCGCCGCCGCTTCTCCCGGACTGTTGAGCTGCGCGGTGTCTGGCAACGCGGCGAAGTCCTGATTCGGATCCTGTGGATGAATAAACGGATACTCGGCCGCCTTCACCCACGGCTGCGAACCCAGTGGCAAGCGATAACCCAGCGGCGAATCGCCCGGCACCAAACGGCAATGTTCGTCGCGCAGATACCAGCGCCCGCTCTGCCATTGGTCGCCCTTGGCAGTGCGCGCCAGCGGCAGCACCTGGCCGATCACCTTGTTCAGGCCCTGACTGAAGACCTTGCGCAGTCGCGCGCGCTCCAGCGGCTCCTCTAGACGCGAGTCTTCGGCGCTGACATTGCTCGGTAATGTGCCTTCGCGCCAGAGGTAATAGAAATTGTCCTCGTAGGCCGGGAAGACAAAGCGTGTAGGCAATTTCAGGCGTTCGGCAACGCTGGCGAGAAAGCGCCCAGCCAATTCGCTATTGGCGCCGTAATCCTGCTGTTCGTCGGCGATCAGCGCGGCGTTGCGCCAGATCGGCACGCCGTCGCGGCGCCAATAGCAATTGAGCGACCAGCGCGGCAGTTGCTCGCCCGGGTACCACTTGCCCTGACCGAAATGCACCAGACCATTCGGCGCGTAGTGTTTGCGCATGCGCTGGAACAGTTCGGCGGAGAGCTGACGCTTGGCCGGCCCCAGCGCAGCGGTGTTCCACTCGGCGCCATCCGGGTCATCGATGGAAACGAAGGTCGGCTCGCCGCCCATGGTCAGGCGCACGTCATCCGCCAGCAGGTCAGCATCGATCTGCCGGCCCAGCGCCTGAATTGCCAGCCACTGCTCATCGGTGTAGGGCTTGGTGACGCGCGGCGCCTCCCAGATCCGTTCCACCGACATCTCATGGCTGAACACACATTCGCACGGCTCGACCAAGCCACTGATCGGTGCCGCCGAGGACGGATCGGGACTGCAGGCCAACGGGATATGCCCTTCACCAGCAAACAGCCCGGACGTGGCATCCAGGCCGATCCAGCCGGCACCCGGCAAATACACCTCGCACCAGGCGTGCAGATCGGTGAAGTCGACGTCCGTACCGGACGGGCCGTCGAGGCTCTTCACATCGGCGGTCAGTTGAATCAGGTAGCCGGAGACAAAACGTGCCGCCAACCCGAGGTTGCGCAACAACTGCACCAGCAACCACGCCGAATCCCGGCAAGAGCCAGAGGCATGTTCGAGAGTGTGTTCCGGGGTTTGCACGCCCGGTTCCATGCGAATCAGATAGCCGATGTCTTCGCTCAGGCGCTGGTTGAGCGCCACCAGAAAATCCACCGCCGGCAACGGCGTGCGGTCGATTCCGTCCAGATAGGCCTTGAATTTCGGCGTTAGCGGTAAGGTTTCGAGGTACGGCGCCAGCTCCTTGCGCTCATCGGCGGCGTAGGCGAAGGGGATTTTCTCGGCGTAGGGTTCGAGGAAGAAGTCGAACGGATTGAACACGGCCATTTCGGCGAGCAGATCGACTTCAATACGCAACTCATTGGTCTTCTCGGGGAACACCAATCGGGCGAGGTAGTTGCCCTGCGGATCCTGCTGCCAGTTGATGAAATGCTGCTCGGGCGAAACTTTCAGCGCATACGACAGAATCCGCGTGCGGCTGTGGGCGGCCGGGCGCAGGCGAACGATCTGCGGGCCGAGTTCGACAGCGCGGTCGTAGCGGTAATGCGTGACGTGATGCAATGCGACATGAATCGACACGGCGTGCCTCCTGCGAGCCTAAGCGTATTCGAAAGCGCGCAAGACTTATGCCATGCAGAGGCTTGGGCGCTTTCCCGGAATGCTTAGGGCAGTACAGCACCAAAATCGGGCGATGCGGGGAAATGGTTTGGGCTGATTGCACGTAAATGTTGCGAAGAGCCCCTCACCCTAGCCCTCCCGAAACGTCGGACCGCCCATAGGGAGAGGGAACTGACCGACGTGGTTGTTGGAGATACGCCGACGTGAAAGTCCTGAGTCGAACTTCGATTTTGAAAAGCACAGCGATCGGCTCCCTTCCCCTCGCCCCCCATGGGGGAGAGGGCTGGGGTGAGGGGGATGGATCTCCCGGACAACGCAATATCCAGCCCCAGAAATGCAGAACGCCAACCCGAAGGTTGGCGTTCTGTTCAGCTCAAGCGATGTTTAGCGCGGTACGACCGGCTTGCGGGTCGGTTTCGGCCCCTTGCCTTTCGCGGCGTCTTTACGCTCTTTCGCAGCCTGCTGGTTGCGGGCAAACGCCGCCGCCTTGGCCTGTTCCCGCTTGTCCCAAGGATTACCGCCATCACTGGCACGCGGCGGCAGGCCGGTGTGCTGAGTGAGGATCTTGGTGGTCTTCTCTTTGCCTTCCTTCGCCACTTTATGGCTGCCGGCCGGCGTCGAGTTCTTGCGACGGGCGCTCTGGTAGCTGTCAGTCGCCGGCTGATGAGTCGGGATCAACTGATCCTTGCCCGAACCGATCAAGTCACCACGGCCCATGCGGATCAGCGCTTCACGCAGCATCGGCCAGCCTTTCGGGTCGTGATAACGCAAGAACGCCTTGTGCAGACGACGCTGCTCTTCGCTCTTGACGATGGTCACGCCGTCGCTCTTGTAAGTGACCTTGCGCAGCGGGTTCTTGCCCGAGTGGTACATCGCGGTGGCGGTGGCCATCGGCGACGGGTAGAACGCTTGCACCTGGTCAGCGCGGAAGCCATTGCCCTTGAGCCACAGGGCCAGGTTCATCATGTCTTCGTCGGTGGTGCCCGGGTGGGCGGCGATGAAGTACGGAATCAGGTACTGCTCTTTGCCCGCTTCCTTGGTGTACTTCTCGAACATGCGCTTGAACTTGTCATAGCTGCCAATGCCCGGTTTCATCATCTGGTTGAGCGGACCTTCCTCGGTGTGTTCCGGGGCGATCTTCAGGTAACCACCAACGTGGTGGGTCACCAGCTCTTTGACGTACTCCGGCGACTCGACCGCGAGGTCGTAGCGCAGGCCGGAAGCGATCAGAATCTTCTTCACACCCGGCAATGCACGGGCGCTGCGGTACAGCTGAATCAGCGAAGAGTGGTCGGTGTTGAGGTTCGGGCAAATGCCCGGGAACACGCAGGACGGCTTGCGGCACGCGGATTCGATTTCCGGCGTTTTGCAGGCGATGCGGTACATGTTCGCGGTCGGGCCGCCGAGGTCGGAAATGACGCCGGTGAAGCCTGGAACCTTGTCGCGGATCTCTTCGATTTCGCGAATGATCGACTCTTCGGAACGGTTCTGGATGATCCGGCCTTCGTGCTCGGTGATCGAGCAGAAGGTGCAGCCACCGAAGCAGCCACGCATGATGTTCACCGAGAAACGGATCATGTCGTAGGCCGGGATCTTCTCCTTGCCATACGCCGGGTGCGGAACACGGGCGTAAGGCATGCCGAACACGTAGTCCATTTCTTCAGTGGTCATCGGAATCGGCGGCGGGTTGAACCAGACGTCGACTTCGCCGTGCTTCTGCACCAGTGCGCGGGCGTTGCCCGGGTTGGTTTCGAGGTGCAGCACGCGGTTGGCGTGGGCATACAGAACGGCGTCGCCGCGGACCTTTTCAACTGACGGTAGACGAATCACGGTCTTGTCACGGGTCATGCGCGGGCTGGCCAGAATCTGTACGACCTTGGCTTCCTGCGGATCTTCAACCGGACCTTTTTCCTGCTCGATGGCGCAGGCCTGGGTGTCCTGGGTATTCACGTACGGGTTGATGATCTTGTCGACCTTACCCGGACGGTCGATACGCGTCGAGTCGACTTCGTACCAGTCTTTCGGCGTATCGCGACGAATGAACGCGGTGCCGCGCACGTCGGTGATGTCTTCGATCTTGTGCCCGTAGGACAGACGCTGAGCGACTTCGACAATTGCGCGTTCGGCGTTGCCGTACAGCAGAATGTCGGCGCTGGCGTCGATCAGGATCGAGTTACGCACGCGATCCTGCCAGTAGTCGTAGTGGGCGATGCGGCGCAGCGAGGCTTCGATGCCGCCGAGGACGATCGGCACATGCTTGTAGGCTTCCTTGCAGCGCTGGCTATAAACCAGGCTCGCGCGGTCCGGACGCTTGCCGGCCATGCCGCCAGGCGTGTAAGCGTCGTCGGAACGGATTTTCTTGTCCGCGGTGTAGCGGTTGATCATCGAGTCCATGTTGCCCGCCGCAACGCCGAAGAACAGGTTCGGCTCGCCGAGCTTCATGAAGTCGTCTTTGGACTGCCAGTTCGGCTGCGCAATGATCCCGACGCGAAAGCCCTGAGACTCCAGCAGCCGGCCAATGATCGCCATGCCGAACGACGGGTGATCGACGTAGGCATCACCGGTAACAATGATGATGTCGCACGAATCCCAGCCAAGCTGATCCATCTCCTCCCTGCTCATCGGCAGGAATGGCGCTGGCCCGAAACATTCGGCCCAATATTTTGGATAGTCAAATAACGGCTTGGCTGCTTGCATGTCGACGACCGGTGTTGAAGTGAAAATTCGCGGGCGCGGAATATAGCACAAAAAATAACCAATTCCGACGGCAATGGTCGGTTTCTCTTACAACCGGCGTCGAGCCTGCCCGATAACCCGTAACCGGCAAAAAATCATCGTTCAAACTTAACATTCATCAGTCCGGTGCCTGCGCCAACTGATATGGCAACCCTTCAAGGATGAAGCAATGTCACCCAAACAGCCCGCCAAGGGCAGCATTAAAGTCAACACACCAACCAGCCCGGATGCGCCGCAGCAAGGCAATACCGGGCGAGCGCCACGGACGGGGCCTGAACCGTCCCTGTCTGTCCACCCGGCAACGCGGCCGGGTGGCACTCACGGCGCTCACGGCACTGACAGCCCTGAGGTAACAAGACCACCGCCCGTCGTCATCACGCACACGACAACCGCCTCGGTGAAAACAGGCGCAACGGGACCAAAATCGCTGGAGAGTTACCGTATCCTCGCACCTGACCGTTTGCCCCGGGCCAATACCGAGGGCTTGAGGATGTACAAGGGCCGCGAATACGTCGATGTCGCGCACGACAGCATCGTGATGGTCGGGGTCGATCCGCAGACCGGCCTCTACCGCGCCCAACTCGCGGCCGAGCGCGTGGCCTCTGGTCCGCTACTGCTGCGCGACAGCGACAGCGGTCTGTGGCATTCGCTCGAGGACGGTGACGCCGTTACCTTGATCGACACTCACCTGCAGACGTTGCACACCAATCTCGATCTCACACGTGCCAAGGCCGACAGCGACGGGTTGTTGCGCCACGAGGGTCGGCTGTACCTGCCCCTGCACAATCAGGTTTATCAGGTCATGCACGATGTGAGTGCATCCACGGCGACACACAAAGCGTGGCGCATCGTCAATCCGAAAGACCCCGTGGCAATCGACAGCGCAAATATCTTCCGGGCCAGCCGCAGCGGCGAAACGCGGTCGGTCAGGCGTGATGAGGGCAATCGCTGGGTCTATCATTTGCCAGATCTGAAGGGAGGTATTCAGGACGCGGAGATTGTCCGCCTGAGTAAAGACACGTTGATGCAGATGTATGAGCCTTTTCACAAGGCCCACACGGAGTTGACGAACTCGTCGGACCGGCATAACACCCTCTGGGCGCAAACCCAAAAACTGGCGGAAGGCAGCGCAGAGCGAATCGCAAAACTGCTGAGTCTCGAAGTGCATTTGCTCAAGCATGTGCAGAAACAGGCGGATTTCGTGGAGTCGCTGGTGCTCAACAGGAAATGGCTGGTCCTTGCGAAAGCCAGCGGGCTGTTCAAGCAGGAACTGCACACCTTCCGCATAGAGCGCGCCGAGTTCCTGAACCGCCTCATGGCAGCCATGGATCTGCGGGTGAAGCCAACGATCTCCAGTCTCGATGCCGACAGTTGCAAGCGAATCATCCCTCACCTGAACAAGAAGCTGAGGTTTATCGAAGAACGTGAAGTGGTGCTGGCAGAAATCAGAAAAGCCGACCCCGGAGCGGCGCCGATACTCGAAGAAATCAGGCAGCAAGTTCCGTCGGCCGAGCGCATCAACTTCAACAAGCTGACCCTCTATATACACCTGTTTGCGGGCACACCCGAGCATTCGCCCAATACCACCATGCCCTCGCTTTCAGCCGTCGACCTGGTCACCGCAGACCTGAAAAACATTCCGCAACATGAGCATCCGATGGCGCTGCTTTTGAGCCTTGATCAGATCAGGGCGGACAAGTCCCGATTTGAAATGCAACTGGCCGCCAACGCTGACACCGATGCTTTGAGGGCCGGGTATCTGAGGGAAATCCTCGATCTGATTGATCCATTCGAGAAGCGAATCGAAAACCGGCTGAGCGACATTCTGGAGTCGATCGGGCGCGATCGCGAGCTGCCCAACATCGACCACGATATCGATTTCGATTTCCTTCCAGCACTGCCTGACCCTTCCGAAAGCCCCCGCCCGTCAGCCCCCAGAAAGATTTTCCGGGTCCGCCAGCACGGCACGTACCGGGTTCTGGTCGGCGAAACGGAAACGGCGCTGGACGGCAACGTCATCGTCAAGGTGCCGGACCCGTTGCGCCCCGGTTCGCCATCCGCCCGCTACGAAAAAAGACAGGGCGAATGGTTGCCAGTGCGGCCACCCATCGTCAGTACACCCAGACCACAACTGGTCGCCGAGGCAAAACGGTTACTGGTCGACGTTGAACAACACGTCGCCAAGGCCAAGGTGGACGAAGCGAAAAAAACCAATCCGACCGAGATTCTTGAAGGCTTGGGCAAAGAGGCGGAAAGCCTCAACGAGCAGGCAAGACGCCTGGAAAGCCATGATGACGCGACCAATGACGCCGAGATCCTCGCCCTGGCTGCGCGATTGCGCAGCGCTGCCGACTCACTGGATGCGCATGGCCAAAGTGTTCTGGTGCGCATGTACAAGAACAGGGACGTGCTCGACATCGTGCGTTTGAACTACCTGATGGATGCCAAAGAAGTCAGCGTGAGCAAAACCGTTGAGCGCAAGCAATCGGGCAAAGGCAGGGACAAGTCGTTTCTCGATGTTTATTCGATCACTGATCGCACCGACGGCACACCGTTATGGGAGGCACATTTCCACTATGACCAGCACAACGCCGCGCCGCTGAGTTTCACTACACGAGGCGGTCACCTCAAAACCCTCGAACAGAGCCGACGCGGCATCGACGCTCAGCGCCGCGATGAACAGGCTGGCTTGCCGCACGTGGCCATCTGGCGCCAGACCTTCGATGGCAAGACCGCGCGCAAAATATTTGCACTGGCCAGCCCGGCTGGCGTGCCTTCCAAGCCTGAGTAAAGAACTCAGGGCCATACGATCAATCAGGCAATGACGCCGTCCCTGCCATCAGCTCCCGCTCAGGCGAGCTGATGCGCAAACCTGCAAGGATAGAAAGACATGCCCGTTAAATCGCCTCCCAGAGGCAACAATTCCGGCAATCCCCCGGTTCGCCAAAACGCTGGGGCAGACGTGGACACCCCGCGCCTCGACTTGCCAGCGCGCGCAGATTTAGAGATCTCGATACCCGGTGGGCAAACGCCACGACCGGGCCGCTTACCAACGCCAGCCGATATCGATGCGATCGAGCCGGCTCCGAGCATCACGATTCATCGACCCGCGTTGCCGTTTGAAAATCCGCGTGCGCCTAGCCAGTCCCTGGAACATTACTGGGTGCCTGCGGCCACAGGTTTGTCGGATCGCAACGCTGACGGCTTGCGAACGCACAAGGGCCGCCAGTATGCCGATGTACCTGGCGGCATCGTGATGGTCAGCAAAGATGCGCAAACAGGACTGTATCGCGCCAGGCTGCCCAGCGAGTCCAGCCCCTCGGGGCCCGTGCTGCTGCGAGACTCCAGCGCGGGACTCTGGCATGAACTGGAACACTTCGAGCCCATCGGGGTGCCATTATCGAGCACCCGCCTGGAAGCTTTCCGTACGCCACTGGATTTCAGTGACGTTCAAAGGGGCAGCGATGGCCTCCACCGGCTCAACGGCAAGCTCTATGCGGTGATCGACAAGCACAGTTATCAGGTTCTGCACGACACCGATGCCTCTACCCCGTCGACACCGGTGATGCGCATCGTCCGCGCGCAAGATCCGGTTGCCGGCGACAGCACCAACACTTACATCGCCACACGTCCCGGGCGCTCGGAGCCGATCATTTTCGATGCTCGCGACGGCTGGCTGGGGACGCCGGTCGGCGGTGTCGGCGGCATGTTCCGCAGCGAGCCAGGCAGCCCCGCGCAGCCCGGCTTGCTGCAACGGTTTGCCACCGCGATCAATCATTTGCGCACGCCAGAGTCCCGCGCTCGAAAACTCTTCCCGGCCCTCAACAACGAGGAGATCACCCGGCTTCTGCATTCGCACGGGGATGACGTCCGCGGCTATCTGTCCCAACGCGAGGCCAGTTATAGGGCGCTCAAGGCGGATCTCGCTTCCTGGATCAGGAAGACATCCTCGCAGGCCCCCACCGAAGCTGCACATCCCGCGGTGGAGCGTGCTGTCGAAGAAATAAAACGTTGCTGGAAGCGGCAGACGGGGACGACGCTGAAACTTGATTTGGCAGAGGCAATCCTTGCGCCACTGACGGCTGATTTCAGCCATGTACGAACTCTGGAGCTGAAAGCGGTCGCCTGGTCGGACACCGCCGATACCTTCCTTGGCAGTTTTCCCAACCTCGAGAAACTGTCGGTGACTCACTCCACTCTGGATAAGCTGCCGACCGATATCGCGCCGATGACCGTTCTCAAGGCTCTGGAGCTGAACTCGAACCGAATCCAGCTCGATGAGCAGACAGCAGTAAAACTGGGCGCACTCGAACAGCTTGAACACCTCGACCTGTCGAGCAACCCGCTTGGCAGAGTCCCGGACTTTCGCGGCATGTCGCAACTTCGGTCATTGAACCTGAGCAACACTGGACTGGATCACTGGCCCAGCGGTTTACGCGATCAGGTGGCACTGGACGTGGTCGACTTGCGCAATAACCAACTGCGCGAAATTCCACAGGCGAACCTTGCCCCGTCAAGCAATGAACTACTGGCGATCGCCCGTATCAACTCGGTTACCCTGATTGAAGGCAATCCCTTCCCGGCCGGCTACTGGCGAACGCTTGAGGCCTATTGGCGCCGCGTAGTGGCCGACTATCCGGCGATGCGCACCGGCCCCCGCGCCGACGCGTTCAGACTGGATGGCGACATTCCCGAAGTGGCGATGGTGCGGCATATGTATCCAGACAAGGATCCGCAAGCCGCCAGGGAATATCTGCTCGCCCTGGGTGATGGCGCCGAAGAGCAGATCGCGCGACGCCTTGCCGGTTTCGCGTTACTGGAAACGCAACTGCAGGCCTACATCGCCGACAGTCAACCCGGCCCGGCCTATGCCAGGGGCCCGGAAAGAGTCAACGCCACCCGCCTGGCAAGGATCATCAGAGGCTGCTGGCTAGGCGAATCGGACGGCGTACTGAAACTGCCACCGCTGTACGGTCCATTACCCCTGCTGACCGTGGATTTCAGCCACATCAAATCCCTCAGTCTCGACTCGGTCATCTGGTCGGACACCGCCAATACGCTTCTGTCCAATTGCCCCAATCTGGAAAGCCTGAGCATCGTTAACTCCGGCATCGATAAACTGCCGCAAAAAATCGTCGAGATGGACAAACTCAGCTATCTGGACCTGAGTTCAAACCAGATAAAACTGGATGAGCAAAGCGCTTTGGCACTCGGTGCACTGCACCAGTTGAAACAGATCGATCTGTCCAACAATCAACTGCGGGCAGTGCCCGACTTCAGCACCATGTCCGGGTTGCAAGCCTTGAACCTGAAAAACACAGGCCTCAGTCAGTGGCCTGCCGGGCTGCTCGACAAAACCGCTTTGAACCACCTGGACCTGCGCGACAATCGCTTGAGCGAGGTTCCCCAGGCCAACCTCAACCCGACACCCGAGACGCTGGCTGTCGTCGCGCGGATCAACAACGTCACGCGGCTTGAAGGCAACGACTTCCCCTCTGCGTACTGGCGAAAATTCGACGGCTACTGGCGACGCCTTAAAGAGTCTCACCCCGAGCTGATGGAGCCGGCCCATCCCGCCGTATTCGATAGCGAAGACTCCAGGGCGCAGCGTTATCGAAACCTGTTCCCGAGCAAAACCATCAAGGAGTGCAGAGAGTTCATCTGGAATCATGACAAAGGCACCGTTGCACCACGCTTGCTCGGGCTGGAACAAGAATTCGATCTTTTGAAAACCCAGCTCGACGACTGGGTCTTTTCCGGGGGCGGCAACCGCCTGCGTTACGTGCGTGCCAATCAACTGCAGATCAACGCCACCACCCGCAATGACCGCACCGCAGCGCGGGATCGGATCATCAGTTGCTGGCGCCGCGAAACAGCGCAAAAACATGCATTCGACGGCACGCCGATCGGTCTGGAACTGGACTTGAGCGGCCTGACCTTGCCGACCCTGCCGGATCTGAGCATCGACTTCAGCCATGTTGGTTCACTCAGATTGAGCGGCATGAACCTGACGGAGTCACCGGAAGGCTTCCTCACCCGTTTTCGTCATGTGCGCTGGCTGGACATGTCGAACAATCGCCTCAGGGACTTGCCCCCGGCGGTAGGAGAAATGCACGGGATGACGCGCCTGTTTCTGCAGCACAACCAACTTGAGCTCAATGCAGAAACGGCACGGATACTGGCCGGACGCACAACACTCAGAGCACTCTGGATCGACAACAATCCCCAACTCGGTGTGATCCCGGACTTCAGCCTGATCACCGATATGCGCGAGGTCAGCCTGGCGAACACCGGCATCACGCATTGGCCAACCGGACTGTTTGATCAACCCCTGCTGACCCGGATCGATCTGAGCAATAACCAGATCACCACGATTCCCGACTTTGTCACTGCTCCGCCCCCGGAGCGCCTGGCGCATTCGGTCCAAGTGAACAGTGGCACGTTACTGACGAATAATCCGATTACTGATGAGACGCGGATACAAATGGGCGTCTATCGCATGCAACTGGACGAAGCGCAAACCGGGCTTCACAACAGATTCAACCTGTTCACAACGTCATTTCCTTTGGCTCAACGTCCCATTGCAAGGACCGCCGCAGAGCCCACCCCGATCTGGACCACCGGACTACCCACTGATCAAGCGTTCGCCAGAAACACTCAATGGCGCACGTTGCGCGAGCAGCCAGGCTCAGACGGCTTCTTCAACATCCTCGCAAGCCGTGCGCACCATGCCGATTTCCGGCGTCAGGTCTGGGATGTGATCGATGTCATCAGCCAAGACGATCCACAGTCGCGAACCTTGCGTCGAGAACTGTTCGATCGCGCGTGCGAAGCAGGTTGCACTGACCTTGCCGCAGCCACCTTCACCGACCTGCAAGTCCTGGCCATGACTTACAAGGCGCGCGTTCAGGCCAGGCTCGATTTGAATGGCGCCCCCTTGGTGGCGTTGTCCAAAGGATTGTTCCGGCTCAAACAGGTCGACGACATCGCCGCGGCAGAGATCGCTTCAAGCAGGGCAATCATTGACGATCCGGCAACCTCCCGGGAGCTGCGAAACAGCCACCACCTGCGCATACGCGATCCCCATGAAATGACCATGGCCTACCGCTTTGGTCTCAAGGATCGGCTGCAATTGCCGTTTCAGCCACAGGCACTCACGTTTATCGGCATGGCTGGCGTTACCCCGGCAATGCTGGATGCGGCGTATCGCAAAGTCTCGACGCTGAATGGTTCGCCTGAAGAGTTTCAGGCGTTGGTGTCGATGGATTTCTGGCAGGACTTCATCATTCACAAATACCAGGCGCAATTCGATGCGAGTCGCCAGCCGTTTCAGAATCGCCAGGAAATTCTCGACAGCCAGTCATCACAAGGCCTGCTGAGCGAGGCTCAATACAACATGCAAACCGATGATGTGACGGCGCAGTTGGCGATTGTCGAAGCGACATTGATCCAGACGCTGACGCGGCAGGAATTGCAGCCTCGAACAATGATCGAGGCGCCTCCTGCCGACGTCACGCCTGCGCAGGAAACCCCGGGAACGAGTGGTGCAATGCTGTAATCGATACGTCGCAGCAGGCCGATGGACTTCGGCCTGCTGTCACTCGTCGTCGTCGAAGTTGTAACTGCCTGGGGCAAGGTTTTCGAAACGGGTGTACTTGCCGATAAACGCCAGGCGGATAAAACCGATCGGGCCGTTACGCTGCTTGCCGATGATGATTTCGGCGATGCCCTTGTGTTCGGTTTCCGGGTGATACACCTCGTCGCGGTACACGAACATGATCACGTCGGCGTCCTGCTCGATCGCTCCGGATTCGCGCAAGTCGGAGTTCACCGGGCGCTTGTTGGGACGTTGTTCCAGGGAGCGGTTGAGCTGCGACAGCGCCACCACCGGGCAGTTGAATTCCTTGGCCAGCGCTTTCAGGGATCGCGAGATCTCGGAAATTTCGTTGGTACGGTTGTCACCGCTGGAACCGGGGATCTGCATCAGTTGCAGGTAGTCGATCATGATCAGGCCGACGTCGCCGTGTTCACGCACCAGACGCCGGGTCCGCGCACGCATTTCCGACGGGCTGATACCGGCAGTGTCATCGATGAACAGTTTGCGATCGTTGAGCAGGTTGACCGCCGAGGTCAGGCGCGGCCAGTCATCGTCTTCGAGTTGACCGGAACGCACTTTGGTCTGGTCGATGCGCCCCAGCGAGGAGAGCATACGCATGATCAGCGATTCGCCTGGCATCTCGAGGGAGTACACCAGAACCGCCTTCTCGCTGCGCAACACGGCGTTTTCCACCAGGTTCATCGCAAAGGTGGTTTTACCCATCGACGGACGGCCGGCGACGATGATCAAGTCGGACGGCTGCAGGCCGCTGGTCTTCTCGTCGAGGTCGGTGTATCCGGTGGACAAGCCAGTGATGGCGTTGTCAGTGTTGAACAAGGTGTCGATCCGGTCGATGGCCTTGGTCAGCAAATCGTTCACACCCACCGGGCCGCCGGTTTTAGGCCGGGCCTCGGCAATCTGGAAGATCTGCCGTTCGGCTTCGTCAAGAATTTCGGCGGCAGTACGACCTTCAGGGTTGAAGGCGCTGTCGGCGATTTCGGTGCTGATGCCGATCAACTGGCGCAAGGTCGCTCGTTCGCGAACGATCTGCGCATAGGCCTTGATGTTGGCGACGGATGGCGTGTTTTTCGCCAGCTCGCCGAGGTAACCGAGGCCACCGACTTGCGAGGTCTGACCTTCCTTGTCCAGTTGCTCGGACAGGGTCACGACGTCGATCGGCATGTTCTGATCGGCCAGTTTGGCGATCGCGCGGAAGATCAGACGGTGGTCATGTCGATAGAAATCGCCGTCGGAGACTTGATCGAGCACGCGTTCCCAGGCGTTGTTGTCCAGCATCAGACCACCGAGTACAGCCTGTTCGGCTTCGATGGAATGCGGCGGCACCTTCAGGGCAGCGGTTTGCAGATCGTATTGCTCGGGAGCGGAGATATCGTTCATGGCCACTTGTGTTGTTTGGAAAAACAGGGAATTCAGAAAGACAAAGGGCACGACCTGTATAACAGGATCGTGCCCGATGTTAACCGTCTGACGGACAAGCCGCCAGCCGATCAGTGTTGCTTAAGCTGCTACCACGACAACGCGTACGGTGGCTTCAACTTCGGCGTGCAGGTGCACAGCCACGTCGAATTCACCCACGTTGCGGATGGTGCCGTTCGGCAGACGAACTTCGCTTTTCGCAACTTCAACGCCGGAGGCGGTCAGTGCGTCAGCGATGTCGTGAGTACCGATCGAACCGAACAGCTTGCCTTCGTCGCCAGCGGTGGCAGTGATGGTCACTTCCAGCTCGGCCAGTTGGGCAGCACGGCTTTCAGCCGATGCTTTACGGTCTGCGGCAGCTTTTTCCAGCTCAGCACGACGCTCTTCGAACGCAGCCAGGTTGGCAGCGGTCGCAGCGGTAGCTTTGCCGAAAGGCAGCAGGTAGTTACGGCCGTAACCGGCCTTAACGTTTACTTTGTCGCCCAGGTTGCCCAGGTTGGCGATTTTTTCCAGAAGGATCAGTTGCATGTGAAAATCCTCTAACTTTTAACCTTCACCGTTCGCGCTGTCGGTGTCTTTCGACACGTGACGACCGCGAAAATCAATCAGGCTGTCGACAATGGCCAGGACCACGAGCAACGGATAGATCAGCTGCATGAACAACAGCAGCGTGACGTACAACCCCACCAGCCAGAAACCGGCCAGTCGCTTCTGCCCGACCAGCCCATGAATCAGGGCAAGTCCGGCGAACACCAGCGGTACACTGCACAACGGCGTCAACATGGCCATCTGTGCACCGAGATTCGGGCCCAGAAGCATCAACGCCAGCAGCAACATCGCCGGCCCCAGCGGGATCCCGATGGCGCGAAACTCGCGACCAAAACCACCCGGGTTGTACAACAACGCCTGCCAATGCCGCCCGACAATCAGGCTCAGCACGCTGACGATTTGCAACAGCGCCGCAATCAGTCCGGTCAGGACTGGTGCAATCAGGGACGCGAAACGCGCTTGCTCATCGACCGACAATTGCTTGTAGGTCTCACCGAGAAGCGCCGGCATGACCTTTATCAAGGCCTGCGCGAGCATCTCGATCTGGGCCGCAAACGCGGCCCCGAGCACCACCGAAAACACCACTCCAATCACTACGCTGACCAGCAGCGTGCGAACCCAGGACTCACTTGCGCGCAAAACCAACGCAAGTCCCGAAGACCCCAGCAGCACCAGAAGTGCGCGTGGATCATCGGCATACAGCCACCAGATCAATGCCGGCAGCAGCCCCAGAGACAGAACACCCAGGGCGTCCGTCAGTCCGCGCCGCAGCAGCACAAGGCTCCCGGCGGCAGCGCCCAACCAATACAACAACGGCAATGTTGCACATCCGGCCACCACGAGAGTGGCCTGCATACGGCCTCGCATGATGAACTCAGCTAAGGCACGCATGCATTCAATCCTTTGCTACTTGTCGACTGCCCGGTCTCAGCGGCCGTGGCTGTCGGTGTAGGCCAGCAGGGCCAGGAAGCGGGCGCGCTTGATAGCGGTGGCCAGCTGACGCTGATAACGAGCTTTGGTACCGGTGATGCGGCTTGGAACGATTTTGCCGGTCTCGGATACGTAAGCTTTCAGAGTGTTGAGATCTTTGTAATCGATCTCTTTCACGTCTTCAGCGGTGAAACGGCAGAATTTACGACGACGGAAGAAACGTGCCATTTGATAGGCTCCTTAATAAGGTCCGTGGATTACTCGTCAGCGTTATCGCTGTCGTTCTCTTCGCCTTCAGCGCTTTCAGCGCCTTCGTGCTCAGGACGATCGCGACGCTCACGGCGCTCACTGCGGTTTTCTTCAGCCTTGAGCATCTCGGACTGGCCGGTAACGGCTTCGTCGCGACGGATGACCAGGTTACGGATCACTGCATCGTTGTAGCGGAAGTTGTCTTCCAGCTCGGCCAGGGCCTTGCCAGTGCACTCAACGTTCAGCATCACGTAGTGAGCCTTGTGAACATTGTTGATTGCGTAGGCCAGTTGACGACGGCCCCAATCTTCCAGACGGTGGATTTTGCCGCCGTCTTCTTCGATCAGCTTGGTGTAACGCTCAACCATGCCGCCGACTTGCTCGCTTTGATCCGGGTGGACCAAAAAGATGATTTCGTAATGACGCATGAATGCTCCTTACGGGTTGTAGCCTGCCGCTCAAAAACGGTCAGACAAGGAGTGAATGACACTTATGGACTTGCTGGCGCGGGGCACATGCGTGCCTGCCGTCACAGCAAGGGGCGCAATTGTAGAGAAGGGACAGAAGAGGTGCAAGGCAATTGGTGATTATTTGAACAACCAACGATCTCGCCTTCCCACAAAACAATGTAGGAGTGAGCCTGCTCGCGATGAGGGGGGGTAACATTCAACTTTGATGCTGAATGTTGCACCGCTATCGCGAGCAGGCTCACTCCTACAGGGGATTTGCAGAAGATCAGGATTTCTTGGTGGCAGCCTTGGCTTTGGCACCGCGCTGACGCTGCGCTTCGAACAGGCACACGCCAGTTGCCACGGACACGTTCAGACTGCTGACACTACCGGCCATCGGTAGCTTCACCAGATAGTCGCAGTGTTCGCGAGTCAAGCGACGCATGCCTTTGCCTTCGGCGCCCATGATCAGGATGGTCGGGCCGGTCAGGTCCTGGTCATAAATGCTGACCTCAGCCTCACCCGCCGTACCGACAATCCACAGACCGCGCTGCTGGAGCTTTTCCAGAGTGCGCGCGAGGTTGGTCACCGCAACCAGCGGAATCACTTCCGCCGCGCCGCAAGCGACTTTACGCACGACCGGCGTCAAAGTTGCCGACTTGTCTTTCGGCACGATCACCGCCAGCGCGCCGGCCGCATCGGCCGAGCGCAGGCAGGCGCCGAGGTTGTGCGGATCGGTCACGCCGTCGAGCACCAGCAACAGTGGCGCGCCTTCGGTGCGGTCGAGCAGCTCGTCGAGCATCGCTTCACCCCAGACCTGGCTCGGGCTGACTTCCGCGACTACGCCTTGGTGAACACCTTCAACCCAGGCGTCCATTTCGCGGCGCTCGGCCTGACCGACCTGGACACGATTTTCGTTGGCCAGCTCAACCAGGGTCTGCACGCGCGGATCGTTGCGGCTTTCCGCCAACCAGATCTGCTTGACGCGTTTCGGGTGGTGACGCAGCAACGCTTCTACCGCGTGAACGCCGTAGATTTTTTCCAACTGACTCATGACTTCGCCTTCGGTTTACGTGCCCCGCCACTTTTGGCTGGAGCAGAACCCGCTTTTGGCGGGCCTTTACGGTGTTTGCTCGGTTTGGCTGGCTTGCCGCCGGAGGCCTTTTCAGGCGCCGACCGTCCGGTCTTTCCCCCGGACGCCGCTTTACCACCGTTTTTGGCATCGGAAAGCAGAGCTTTCTTCATTTCACGGCTTTTGCGCAGCTCGGCGTTTTTCGCTACGGCGTCGCTTGGGCGATAGGCTTCGGCAGCTTTCTCTTTAGCAGGGCGACGACCAGCGGTTTTCGCTGGCGCTGCTTCGGCTTTTTCCTTCGCGGCCGGTGCGGCAGTTTCAGCACCACGCTTTTTCCGACCGATCGGCGCGCTGATGGTTTTTTCCGCCATCTCGAAGTCGATCTTGCGCTCGTCGAGGTCGACACGCATGACGCGCACCTCAACGGTATCGCCCAGACGGAAGCTACGACCGGTGCGCTCGCCCGCCAGGCGGTGATGCACAGGATCGAAGTGGTAGTAATCGCCCGGCAGCGCGGTGACGTGCACCAGGCCTTCGACGTAGATATCGGTCAGCTCGACGAACAGACCAAAACCGGTCACTGCGGTGATCACGCCCGGGAACGATTCGCCCACGCGATCCTTCATGAACTCGCACTTGAGCCAGTTCACGACGTCGCGGGTCGCTTCGTCGGCACGGCGTTCGCTCATCGAGCATTGCTCGCCGAGCTGCTCCAGCGCTGCTTCGTCGTACGGATAGATGCGCGCCTTCGGAATGGTCATCGCACCGGCACGGCGAACGTGCGGGGTGTCCTGTTTCGAATGGATCACGCTGCGGATCGCGCGGTGCGTGAGCAAATCCGGGTAACGACGGATCGGCGAAGTGAAGTGGGTATAGGCTTCGTAATTCAGGCCGAAGTGGCCCTGGTTGTCAGCGCTGTACACCGCCTGGCTCAGCGAACGCAACATCACGGTCTGGATCAGGTGGAAATCCGGACGATCCTTGATGCTTGCCAGCAATGCCTGATAGTCCTTCGGCGATGGACCGTCCTTGCCTTTGTGCAGGGACAAACCGAGTTCGCCAAGGAACGCGCGCAGTTTTTCCAGACGCTCCGGTGGCGGACCGTCGTGGACGCGGTACAGCGCAGGAATTTCGTGCTTCTTGAGGAATTCGGCGGTGGCCACGTTAGCCGCCAGCATGCATTCCTCGATCAGCTTGTGCGCGTCGTTACGGGTGGTCGGACGAATTTCGGCAATCTTGCGCTCGGTACCGAAGATGATTCGGGTTTCCTGCGTTTCGAAATCGATCGCGCCACGGACGTGACGGGCAGCCAGCAGAACCTTGTACAGCGCATAAAGCTGCTTGAGGTGCGGCAGAACATCGTTGTACTCACCGCGAAGCTGACGCGCCTCGGTGATTTTCGGCGTTTCCAGCATCGCACTGACTTTGTTGTACGTCAGACGAGCATGGGAATGGATCACCGCTTCATAGAAGCAGTAGTCGGTCATTTCGCCGGACTTGGAGATGGTCATCTCGCAAACCATGGCCAGACGATCGACGTGCGGGTTCAGCGAGCACAGACCGTTGGACAGTTGCTCAGGCAGCATCGGCACTACACGCTCGGGGAAGTACACCGAGTTGCCGCGCACTTGTGCTTCGTTGTCCAGCGCCGAGCCGATCTTCACGTAGCTGGAAACGTCGGCAATCGCCACGTACAACTTCCAGCCGCCGGAGAACAGGCGCAGCTTGCCCGGTTTGGCTTCACAATAAACAGCATCGTCGAAGTCGCGGGCATCTTCACCGTCGATGGTGACGAACGGCAGATGGCGCAGGTCGACGCGCTTCTCTTTGTCTTTTTCTTCGACTTCCGGCTTGAGCTTGGCCGCTTCTTTCAGAACGGCTTCAGGCCAGACATGCGGAATGTCGTAGGTGCGCAGGGCGACATCGATCTCCATGCCCGGCGCCATGTAGTTGCCGACCACTTCGACCACGTCACCTTGCGGCTGGAAGCGCGGCGTTGGCCAGTGGGTGATTTTCACCTCAACGAACTGACCGATCTGCGCGTTAGCGTTACGGCCCGGCGTGACCAGCACTTCTTGCTGGATCTTCGGATTGTCTGCGACGACAAAACCGATGCCGCCTTCTTCGAAGTAGCGACCAACGATGGTTTCGTGAGCACGCGACACCACTTCGACGATCACGCCTTCGCGGCGACCGCGACGGTCAAGACCGGAAACACGCGCCAGTGCACGGTCGCCATCGAACACCAGACGCATCTGCGCCGGGCTCATGAACAGATCGTCGCTGCCATCGTCCGGCACCAGGAAGCCGAAACCGTCACGGTGACCGCTGATGCGACCAAGGATCAAGTCAAGCTTGTCGACCGGCGCGTACGTGCCACGACGGGTATAGATCAGTTGAGCGTCGCGCTCCATGGCGCGCAGGCGACGGCGCAGGGCTTCGATCTGGTCTTCTGTGGTCAGACCAAACTCTTCGACCAGTTGCTCGCGGGCAGCAGGCGAACCCCGATCGGCGAGGTGCGCCAGGATCAGTTCGCGGCTAGGAATAGGGTTTTCATATTTTTCCGCTTCACGAGCGGCCTCGGGATCGAGGGACTGCCAATCGGCCATTAGAGAGTTTTCACCTTGTCTATATGCGGGTTAGTTTGGCATAGGCGCCATGAAACGGGAAATTTCCGACTCTATAAGGCCCTTATCAAGGGCTGTAGCGTCACTTGAAAGCCGTTTTGCACACCGCCGGTAAAAAAAATCATATTTTTTGCTGAGAGGGGTTTACAGTTAAAAAGACGCTCCGTATAGTGCGCGCCATCGACGACGCACAAGTGTTGCCGATACTGCCCAGATGGTGAAATTGGTAGACACGCCAGCTTCAGGTGCTGGTGACCTTACGGTCGTGGAAGTTCGAGTCTTCTTCTGGGCACCAATTTCGAGCTTGAGACTAGATCAGTTTCAAGGCTCACACAAAACCCGCGAAAGCGGGTTTTTTGCATTCTAAGCCCAGGTTTTCTTAAAACTGATTTATTAAAATTAAATCAGGGGTTTACAGATCAAAAGTCGCTCCGTATAGTGCGCCACATCAACAGCGGCAACGCTAGCGATGATTGCCCAGATGGTGAAATTGGTAGACACGCCAGCTTCAGGTGCTGGTGACCTTACGGTCGTGGAAGTTCGAGTCTTCTTCTGGGCACCAATTCAAATTCAAGGTCACGACCTTGGATTTCACAGAAACCCGCGAAAGCGGGTTTTTGCGTTTCTGGCTTCCAGAAATCCAGAATCCCCCCTGCAGGAGCTGCCGAAGGCTGCGATCCTTTGATCCTGTTTTTAAAGCAAGATCAAAAGATCGCAGCCTTCGGCAGCTCCTACAGTTCAACGTAGAGGCCGTACCAGAGCTGGCAGCCTCTCGCAAGGCGCACTTGAGAAACAATATCGTTTATCATTGTTGCAAGTTTTTGCAATGCGACAGTGAGGAACCCTGCGAATGACGTTTCGAAATACCCTGCGCCGAGGCCTGACCTTCACCCTCCTCGGCCTGGCGCTCG
Source organism: Pseudomonas sp. AC242 (assembly GCF_979258655.1). Classification (NCBI taxonomy): domain Bacteria; kingdom Pseudomonadati; phylum Pseudomonadota; class Gammaproteobacteria; order Pseudomonadales; family Pseudomonadaceae; genus Pseudomonas; species Pseudomonas sp. AC242. The sequence goes on along the minus strand of NZ_OZ409873.1, from coordinate 6,324,372 downwards.
CCACTCCCCTCACCCAGGCTGCCGATGCGGTTTCCCTGACTCTCTATAACGGCCAGCATAAAGAAGTCGGCGACGCGATCGCCAAAGCCTTCGAAGCCAAGACCGGCATTCACGTCAACGTGCGCAAAGGCAGCAGCAATCAACTCGCCAGCCAGATCATCGAAGAAGGCGACCGCTCCCCCGCCGACGTGATCTACACCGAAGAATCGCCACCGCTGAACAATCTCGGCGAACTGGGCCTACTGGCCAAGACCGATGACGCCACGCTGGCCGTGCTTCCGGAAAAATACGTGGCTGGCAACGGCACCTGGATCGGCGTGACGGCGCGCGTTCGTGTGGTCGCCTACAACCCGAAACTGGTCGACGAAAAAGACCTGCCGAAATCGGTAATGGAATTCTCCGACCCACAGTGGCAAGGCAAAGTCGGTTTCGTACCGACCAGCGGCGCCTTTCAGGAACAAGCCGTCGCCATCATCAAAATGCACGGTCGCGATGCCGCCGAGGAATGGCTGACCGGCCTGCGCGCGTTCGGCAAGACCTACAGCAACAACATGGTCGCCCTCAAAGCTGTGGAAAACGGCGAAGTCGCTACCGTACTGGTGAACAACTACTACTGGTTCGCACTGCAACGCGAGAAAGGCAAACTGGATTCGAAACTGCATTACTTCACCGGTGGCGACGCCGGCGGCTTGATCACCGTGTCCAGTGCTGCCGTACTGAAATCCAGCAAACATCCAAAAGAAGCCCAGCAATTCCTTGCCTATATGGCCAGCGAAGAAGGCCAGCGCGTGATCACCCAAACCACCGCCGAATACCCGCTGCACAAAGGCATGGAATCGGATCGCGGGCTCAAGCCGTTCAGCGAACTGGAAGCGCCGAACGTAACCCCGGCCGATCTGGGCAATGCCGAAGAAGCCTTGGAACTGGAACGTGAAGTTGGCTTGAACTGATGGCCGCATCGTTATCCGCCCCCGCCGCGCGCGGGGGTTACGTGCCAAAACGCAAGCGGCCTTCAATCTGGCTGGTATTGCCAGTTTTGTTGCTGGTGATACTGAGTCTGTTGCCGCTCGCCTATGTCGGGCTCAAAGCCTGGCAGGCCGGTTGGGCCGAAGCGCTGCACTTGTTGTGGCGCCCATATGTGTTCGGCCTGCTGCGCAACACCTTGGCGTTAATGGTTGGCGTAACCCTTACGTGCGGCGTGATCGGTCTGTCGCTGGCCTGGCTGCTGGAGCGCAGCAATCTGCCGGGACGACGCCTGTGGGGTGTGATTCTGTGCCTGCCGTTCGCAGTGCCGGCGTTTGTCAGCAGCTTCACCTGGGTGTCGTTGAGCGCGCAGTTCGAAGGCCTTGGCGGGGCGATTCTGGTCATGAGCCTGTCGAAATATCCACTGATCTTCCTGCCCGTGGCGGCAACCCTGCGCAATCTTGATCCATCCCTTGAAGAATCGGCCCGCACCCTTGGGCAGAATCGCTGGGGCGTGTTTTTCCGTGTCACCCTACCGCTGCTCTGGCCTTCACTGCTAGCGGGTTCGTTGCTGATCGCCCTGCACATGCTGGTGGAATTCGGCGCGTTGTCGATCATCGGCCTGCAAACCTTCACCACAGCGATCTATCAGCAATTCGAACTGGAATTCAGCAACGCCAACGCGGCGATGCTGTCGGCCGTATTGCTGGCGCTGTGCTTGATGTTGCTGTGGCTGGAACTGCGCGTACGCGGCAAAGGCCGGCATGTGCGCACCGGGCAAGGCGCGGCGCGTCAGGCTGAGCAGGTTCGGCTAGGACCATGGGCAGCGGTCGGTCAGTTGTATTGCCTGATGCTGGCGATTGTCGGCAGCGGAATTCCGCTGGGGATGTTGGCGTATTGGCTGGCGGTCGGTTCGTCGGCGGCTTTTCCGGTGGCCGCGATTACTGAAGCCCTGCTCTCGTCTTTGGCGCTTTCTCTTGGCGGGGCGGCTTTGTGCCTGGTGCTGGCAGTGCCAGTCGGATTGCTGGTAGTGCGCTACAAAGGCCAACTGGCGATCTGGGCCGAACGCTTGCCGTATCTGCTGCATGCACTGCCAGGATTGGTGATTGCGTTGACGCTGGTGTATTTCGCTCTGCATTACGTGCCGGCGCTGTACCAGACGTCGGGGCTGCTGCTGATCGCTTATGCGCTGCTGTTTCTGCCACTGGCGCAGGCGCCGATCCGCACGGCCCTGAACAAGGCTGCGCCACAGCTGGAAGAAGCTGCGCGGACGCTGGGCGCTTCGTCGTTCACCGCGTTTTGCCGGGTGACGTTGCCGATTATCTTCCCGGCATTGGGCGCGGCGTTTGCGCTGGTGTTTCTGGATGCGATGAAGGAATTGACGGCGACGCTGCTGTTGAGTCCGACCGGGCTCAATACGCTGGCGACCGAAGTGTGGGCGCATACCGCGAATGTCGAATTTGCGGCGGCGGCGCCTTATGCGGCGTTGTTGATTTTGGTATCGGGGTTGCCGGTTTATTTACTGACGACTCGAATGTATCTGAGTCGCTGATACCGCTATCGCGAGCAGGCTCACTCCCACATGTTGACCGAGTTCCATCAGAGGAACGCGATCTAATGTGGGAGCGAGCCTGCTCGCGAAGAGGCCCGCCCAGACGACCTCAAGCCCTGAACTGCCCCAGACTCGCCTTCAACTGCGCAGCCAAGCCATCCAGCACCTTGCCACTCGCCGTGGTCTCCACCACCGCCTGCGCCGCTTTCTCGGCCTGCGCATGAATCGTCTCGACGCGCCCACGCACCGCCTGCGCACCTTGCGCCTGATGCGCCGCTGCCTGGGTTGCCAGACCAATCGCCGCGTGCACCTGCTCGACAGACGTTTGTACCGACTGCTGCAACCGCGCGCTGTCACGCAACACCAGCAAACCTTCGCTGGCCTGACGCCCGGCCTGGCCGATTGCCTCGACCGCCTCACGTGCGCCCTGTTGCAACGCGACGATATGCGCCTGAATGTCGCCGGTAGAACTTTGTGTCTTGCTGGCCAGCGCCCGAACTTCGTCCGCTACCACCGCAAAACCACGCCCGGTCTCGCCAGCGCGCGCAGCTTCAATGGCAGCGTTTAGCGCCAGCAGGTTGGTCTGCTCGGCGATCCCGTGAATTACCGTCAGCACCACTTCAATCTGCTCGCTCTGCTGCGCCAGTCGCTCGATCACTTTTGCACCGGTATCGACTTGTCCGGCCAGCGCCTCGATCAGGCTGCCGACCTTGGCGGAGGTGCGGGTGTTTTCATCAGTGGCCTGGCGAATATCCACAACCTGCTTCAACGCCGCTTGCATCGCATGGCTTTCCGATTGCGCTTCATCCGCCATTTGCGAGAGTGCGCGCAAACTCTCCGCCACTTCATCACGCTGCATACCCGCCGCCGCATCTGCACCGGCATTGCGCAGGGTCATCGCACCAATCTCGACGCCGGTACGCTGCGCCACATCACCCGCCTCACGCACGATCGGTTGCAACTTATCCACAAAGCGATTGACCGCCGAGGCCATGTCGCCAATTTCATCGTTGCTGTTGATCTGCACACGCTTGGTCAGGTCGCCCTCACCCGCCGCCAGATCATCCATCGCGGCGTTGAGCATCTTCAGGCGATTGACGACGCGATGGCCGAGCACGACTGCCAGCAACAGCAACACGCCGCAACCGACCAACGCCAGGCCCATGCCGATCCGCCAGCGCAGGGTCGCAGCCGCCTCTTGAACAGTATTGGCGGTATTGGCTTTCATCTCGACGGCCGTTGACTGCGCCGATTGCAGGCGCGCCTGCATGGCTTTGGCACTGTCGGCAGCGGCGCCTTTGAGGCTATCGCCGACCAGTTGATCACTGCTCGCGATCAGCGCGGAGAAGCGCTTGTCCAGTGCCGCCAGATCGGTTTCCACCGACGCAGTGGAAACGCCCATCAGCACCTTGCCGATTTCCACGCCATTGGGATTGATCGAGGCCTCGAGGTAATAAACCGACGGATCGTTTTTCGCCGCATCCAGCACTTTATCCAGTGCACGCTCGCCCTGGCCTTTTTCCAGCAAAGCCTTGTTGATCGGATTTTCGCGATTGAGATAACGGGTCAAATGCTGGCCGGTAGCGTCATCGTAGACCACGAACAGCACGTTGGGATTGCGCTGGGCGCGACGGGCGAACTCGGACAGGGTCGGAACGTCGCTGTCCCACATGGCACGCGGCGCAACGGAGGCGAGCAATTGCGCCATGTCATTGGCCGAATCCTTTAGATCCTTTTCCAACGTCGCACGCAACTGCGCCTGCTCGTCTTTCAGTCGCAAAGACAGACCGGCAGTCAGCCGCTGGCGGGTGCTGGCAGACAAGGCATCGAGGCTCGACGTGACTTCACGCCCGGCCTGCTCCAGCTCAGCGGAGAGTTTCTGGCTGTCGGCGCCCAAGCGCACCGCCAAATCAGCTTCCAGCGCGGTGACGGTGCTCCGCGTCAGGGCAACGGCCACCAACACCTGCACCAAAAGGGCGATACCAAGGGTAACGAACACGGGCCGCAACAAACGGCTTTGTAACAGTGAGAGAACGGCCGACACTGTGAATCCCTCTACTTCTGACGCCATTAATTTGATGGCACTCTTGTAGACAGATTCACAGCAAAGGTCATGCCGTCCAACAGGCATAAACGACAAAGGCCCCGATGAAGGGGCCTTTGTGTTTTTACATCAACGACTTATCAAGCAAACGGATGACGCAGAACGATGGTTTCGTTGCGGTCCGGGCCCGTCGAAATAATGTCGATCGGCGCGCCGATCAGCTCTTCAACGCGTTTGATGTAGGCACGAGCGTTAGCTGGCAGTTCTTCCAGGGTCTTGGCGCCCACGGTCGATTCGGTCCAGCCCGGCACTTCTTCGTACACAGGCTGCAGGCCTACGTAGCTGTCAGCGTCGGTCGGCGCAACAGCATTGCCTTCGGCATCTTTGTAGCCAACGCAGATGTTGATGGTTTCCAGACCGTCGAGCACGTCCAGCTTGGTCAGGCAGATGCCCGAGATGCTGTTCACATCGATCGCGCGACGCAGGATAACCGCATCGAACCAGCCGCAACGACGGGCACGGCCGGTGGTCGCACCGAACTCGTGACCTTGTTTGGCCAGATGCGCGCCGACGTCGTCGAACAGCTCAGTCGGGAATGGACCCGAACCGACGCGAGTGGTGTAAGCCTTGGTGATGCCCAGAATGTAATCCAAGAACATCGGGCCAACGCCGGAACCGGTCGCCACGCCACCAGCGGTGGTGTTGGAGCTGGTCACGTACGGGTAGGTACCGTGGTCGATGTCGAGCAACGAACCCTGAGCACCTTCGAACATGATGTCTTTGCCGGCGCGACGCAGGTCGTGCAGCTCGGCGGTGACGTCAAGCATCAGCGGCTTCAGCAGCTCAGCGTATTCCTTGCACTCAGCCAGGGTCTTTTCGAACTCGATGGCCGGCTCTTTGTAGTAACCGACCAGCATGAAGTTGTGGTAATCCACCAGTTCACGCAGCTTGTCTTCGAAGCGCGGCATGTTCAGCAGGTCGCCAACACGCAGGCCACGACGAGCGACCTTGTCTTCGTACGCCGGGCCGATGCCGCGACCGGTGGTACCGATCTTCAACTCGCCACGGGCCTTTTCACGGGCCTGGTCCAGCGCCACGTGGAAAGACAGGATCAGCGGGCAGGACGGGCTGATACGCAGGCGCTCGCGCACCGGTACGCCTTTCTCTTCCAGCTTGGTGATCTCGCGCAGCAGGGCGTCAGGTGCAACCACCACGCCGTTGCCGATCAGGCACTGCACGCCTTCGCGCAGCACACCCGACGGAATCAGGTGCAGGACGGTTTTCTCGCCGTCGATCACCAGTGTGTGGCCAGCGTTGTGGCCACCTTGGTAGCGCACTACGGCTGCAGCATGTTCGGTCAGCAGATCAACGATCTTGCCTTTGCCCTCATCACCCCATTGGGTGCCCAGGACTACGACATTCTTACCCATAACACTTGTCCTCATTCGCGCAAACTTGGTGCCGGCGATGGCCGGCAGGAAAACTCAAGAAGCCAGTGGCGATACTTGCCAAAGCCCGTTCTGCTGAATCAATTGCCGGTCGCAGTCCGCATCACGGGCGGCGGCCAAAGGTTGTCCAGGCAACGCCTGAACGACACGCTGACCCTCACTGCGCAACTGGCAAACCTGCTGCCAGAGTGCCGCATCCGTACTGTCAGGCATCCAGATACCGCCAGACGGTAGCTCGATCTCAGCACGCCCCAGGGTCACCAGGGTTTTCAAATCGGTGGAGAAGCCTGTCGCTGGACGGGCGCGGCCAAAATCTGCGCCGATGTCATCGTAACGACCGCCCTGAGCGATGGACTGGCCAACGCCCGGTACGAACACCGCGAACACCACACCAGTGTGGTAGTGGTAGCCCCGCAGCTCGCCCAGATCGAAGTACAACGGCAGCTCCGGGAAGCGCGCCGACAGACGCTCGGCGATCGCCAGCAAATCTTCCAGTGCTGCCAGAACCGGCGCCGGCGCATTGGCCAGACGCTCACGGGCAGCGCTTAACACTTCACGGCCGCCGCACAGATCAACCAGCGCACGCAGCATGCCGGACAGGTCGGCCGGCAGGCCTTCGGTCAAGGTAATGACCTCGTCGATGGCTTTGCGTTGCAGCGCGTCGAACAACTGCTGCTCGACTTCACCGGACAGACCGGCGGCACGCGCCAGGCCACGGTAGATGCCGACATGACCAAGATCCATGTGCACATCCGGCACGTCGGCCAGTTGCAGCATGGCCAGCATCAGGCTGATCACTTCAACGTCGCTGCTCGGGCTGGCGTCGCCGTACAACTCGGCGCCCAACTGGATCGGGCTGCGCGAGGACGACAATGCCCGCGGCTGCGCATGCAGCACGCTACCGGCGTAGCACAGACGGCTCGGGCCTTCGCGACGCAGGGTGTGCGCATCGATGCGCGCCACTTGCGGCGTGATGTCGGCACGGAAACCCATCTGCCGGCCCGACTGCGGGTCGATGACCTTGAAGGTACGCAGATCCAGGTCCTGGCCCGCGCCGGTCAGCAGGGATTCCAGGTACTCGATATGGGGAGTCACGACAAACTCGTAACCCCAGCTCTGGAACAGATCCAACACCTGACGACGCGCGACTTCAATGCGCGCCGCTTCCGGTGGCAGTACTTCTTCGATGCCATCTGGCAGCAGCCAGCGGTCTACCGTTGCCATTACGCCATTCCCCTTTGATCCGGGCGGCCAGCCTGCGGGCGAGCCTTGAGTGAAGCAGAAAATGACCGGTCCGTTCAAAACGCACGCGCATGAACGACGCGGCGAAAGGCCTGTTACCGGCTTCGCCCATCACTTTCCTCGAAATACTCTCGGGCCATTCAACCCGATGCCTGCAACAAAAAACAGCAATCAAACGTGCAGACGCAAAAAAGCCGGGAATTTCCCGGCTGCCGCATCATACACACGTTTTCCCAAAGGATCACCCCGCCCGAGGTATTAGCCGCCGGGCGGAATGATTCAGGTCAACGGCGTATCAAGGCTTGGCCTTTTCCAGGTAGTGGAAAAAGTCGCTGCTTGGGTCGAGGACCAATACGTCGGATTTGTTCGCGAAGCTTTCACGGTAGGCGCGCAGGCTACGGTAGAAACTGTAGAACTCCTGATCCTGGCCGTAGGCCTTGGAGTAGATCGCAGCGGCCTGGGCATCACCGTCACCGCGAACCTCTTCGGATTCACGATAGGCTTCAGCCAGCAGCACGCGGCGTTGACGATCGGCGTCGGCACGGATGCCTTCCGCCAGCTCGTTACCCTTGGCGCGGTGCTCGCGAGCTTCACGCTCACGCTCGGTGCTCATACGTTCGAACACGCTGCGGTTCACTTCTTTAGGCAGATCGATGGTCTTGACCCGGACATCGACCACTTCGATACCCAGCTCTTTTTCCGCCATTTTGTTCAGCGATGCGGTGATGTCAGCCATCAGTGCATCACGCTCACCCGACACCACTTCGTGCAGGGTGCGCTTACCGAACTGGTCACGCAGACCGGACTCCAGACGACGGGACAGACGCTCGTCGGCGATTTGCTTCAGACCGGAAGTCGCGGTGTAGAAGCGCTCGGCATCTTTCACGCGCCACTTGGCATAAGCGTCGACCATCACGGCTTTCTTTTCCAAGGTCAGGAAACGCTGTGTCGGTGCATCCAGCGTCATCAGACGTGCGTCGAATTTACGCACCTGGTTAACGTAAGGCACTTTCACATGCAGGCCTGGCTGAACATCCGCCTGAACCACACGACCGAATTGCAGCAGCACCGCACGCTCGGTCTGAGCGACGATGTAGAAGCAGTTCCAGCCCACCAGCACGACAACGACGCCAACAATAAGGGCGATCAGCGATTTATTGCTCATCAGCGGGTCTCCCTTGTGCGCGATTGCGGCAGGTCAGTGACATGCGGCGTGACGTCCGTGTTGTTACTGGCGGCAGCCGAACCGGTGACCGGTGCATTGCTGCCCGAACTGTTCTGAATCATTTTGTCCAACGGCAGGTAAAGCAGGTTGCTCTGGCCGTTCTTGTTGCCGGTCACGAGTACCTTGCTGGTGTTGCTGAAGACTTCCTGCATGGTGTCCAGGTACAGACGCTGGCGGGTCACCTCAGGTGCCTTGCGATACTCGGCGACCAGTTTGGTAAAGCGGTCGGCTTCACCCTTGGCGCGCGAGACCGTCTCGTCACGGTAACCGTTGGCATCCTCAAGGATACGCTGGGCCTGACCACGGGCTTCCGGCACGACGCCGTTGGCGTAGGTTTCAGCCTGGTTGCGCGAACGCTGCTCGTCTTCACGGGCGCGGATCACGTCATCGAAGGCTTCCTGCACTTCACGCGGTGCCGCTGCGCTCTGTACGTTGACCTGAGTGACGGTGATACCGGTGCGATAGGTATCGAGGAAGCGTTGCAGACGCTCCTTGATTTCGCTGGCCATCAATTCACGACCTTCGGTCAGCACCTGGTCCATGGCGGTGGAACCCACCACGTGGCGCAGGGCACTGTCGGTCGCATGCTGCAGGCTGATTTCCGGCTGATCGACGTTCAGCACGAAGTCCTGCAGGTTGCTGATCTTGTACTGCACGGTCAGCGGCACTTCGACGATGTTCTCGTCTTCGGTCAGCATCTGGCCCTGCTTGGTGTAGGCACGCTCACGCGTGACGTTTTCCATGTACTTTTTATCGATCGGCGGGAAATAGATGTTCAGGCCCGGGCCGACAGTCTCGTAGTACTTGCCGAAGCGCAGCACCACGGCTTGCTCCTGCTCGTCGACCACGTAGACCGCGCTGTACAGCCAGACAGCCGCCAGCACAACGAGGCCGATGCCGAGCAGACCGCCGAAGCCGCCACTGCTCTTGCCCGAACCACCGCCGTCATCACCACGTTTCTTACCACCACCGAACAACCCGTTCAGGCTTTCCTGCAGCTTTCGGAAGGCCTCGTCGAGATCCGGTGGCCCCTTGCGGTCGCCATTATTGCGGCGTTTGCCACCCCAAGGATCCTGATTATTCGAGTTGCCACCCGGCTCATTCCAAGCCATAGCGCTCTCCATCTGATAAAGCAAAGACGCACCCACGGCGCGCCGACCAATGCTACAGAATGCCTGCCGTTGCGGCACAACCGCTTTGTCAGGCTTTTATTGCAAAGTGTGTTGCTCGATGAATTCCATCGGCTGCAATCCTTCGCGGCTTACCAGTCGATTCAACTCGACACGGGGCAAACGAACGGCCAGCAAACTGATGCCTTCTTCGTCGTGCTCTTCTTTCTGCACCGCACCGAGTTCGAAAAACTGCGCACGCAGTCGCGCGAATCGTTGCGGCAAGCGCAGGGTACCGATAAACAAATCACTGCCAAGTAATTCGGCGATGGCTTGTTCAAGCAATTCCAGACCACTGCCATCACGCGCCGACAGCCAGACCCGCTGGGGCTTGCCGTTTTCATCGCGCTGGATTTGTGGCTCAACGCCTTCAAGCAAATCGAGTTTGTTATAGACCTCGAGGATCGGCAAGTCCTGGGCACCAATCTCGCCCAGCACCACCATCACCTGCTCGATCTGCAACATGCGATCCGGTTCGGCCGCATCGATCACGTGCAACAGCAGATCGGAATTGCTCGACTCTTCGAGGGTAGACCGAAATGCCTCGACCAGCTTGTGCGGCAAGTGACGAATGAAGCCCACCGTGTCCGCCAGAACAATCGGCCCCAGATCGTCCAGTTCCAGACGACGCAGGGTCGGGTCCAGCGTGGCGAACAATTGGTCGGCCGCGTAGACATCGGATTTCGTCACGTTGTTGAAGAGCGTGGACTTACCGGCGTTGGTATATCCCACCAGAGACACGGTCGGAATATCGGCACGGGAACGACCACGTCGCGATTGCTCGCGCTGGCTGCGTACCTTCTCCAGCCGCCCCTTGATCTGACGTAGGCGAACCCGCAGCAAACGGCGGTCGGTTTCCAGCTGGGTTTCACCTGGGCCGCGCATACCGATGCCGCCACCCTGACGCTCAAGGTGAGTCCAGCCACGAACCAGGCGGGTGCTCATGTGGTCAAGCTGGGCCAGTTCGACCTGGAGCTTGCCTTCATGGGTACGGGCGCGTTGGGCGAAAATATCGAGAATCAGGCCGGTACGGTCGATCACGCGACACTCGAAAACACGTTCGAGGTTACGTTCCTGACTCGGCGTGAGGATGTGATTGAAAATCACCAGATCAGCTTCTTCAGCCTTGACCAGGTCGCGCAGTTCCTCGACCTTGCCGCTGCCGATCAGGTATTTGGCGGTTGGCCGATGACGCGGCACGTTAAAAAACGCAACGGTCTCGGCGCCGGCCGAATTAGCCAATTCCTGAAACTCCTGCGGATCTTCGCGCGCCTCAGGGTCCTGTCCATCCAAGTGAACGAGGATGACTCGTTCACCACCACCGTGGCGCTCAAAGAACAAAGGAGACTCCTATCAGGCGTTACCTGGCTCAGCGTCACCTGCTTCGGATTCGGTTGCGCTAGGCAGACGAATTGGACGAACCGGCACTACTGTCGAGATAGCGTGTTTGTAAACCATTTGGCTCACGGTGTTTTTCAGCAGGATCACGAACTGGTCGAACGACTCGATCGTGCCTTGCAGTTTGATACCGTTGACCAGATAGATGGAAACCCCAACTTTCTCTTTACGTAAAGTATTCAAGTAAGGGTCTTGTAGCGAATGCCCTTTTGACATGTGCCGCACTCCTTTAAGGATTCAATAATAAAAAATAGGTAATTCAGATGGCTTTGGCCGTCACACCCCCAAGGATAGACGGCAATTGCAAGGACTCAGCTCAATATGGAGATGGTCCCAAGGTATTTCAAGGCGCGTGGCAGATTGTCGCAATCAAGACTGTCCAGCCAGTGTATATCTTCCCAGCTGCGCAGCCAGGTGAACTGGCGTTTGGCCAATTGGCGCGTGGCGATGATGCCGCGCTCCTGCATTTCGGCCAACGTCAGCTTGCCATCCAGGTAGTCCCAGACTTGGCGGTAGCCTACCGCACGTATAGACGGCAACCCCGAATGCAGGTCACTTCTTTTACGCAGGGCTACGACCTCGTCGATGAACCCCTGTTCCAACATAATTGTGAATCTTTGTTTAATGCGCTCGTGCAGTACCTGACGATTCGCCGGGGCAATGGCCAAGTTCGCGACAGTATAGGGCAATTGTTGCAGTCCCGAAGCGGCTGCTTCAGTACTTTGCGCAGATTGTTGCTGGCGCAGCTCGGTCATGCTCTGACCGCTGACTCGATAAACTTCCAGCGCGCGACTCAGGCGCTGCGGATCGTTCGGGTGAATCCGCGCTGCGGATACCGGATCGATGGTCGCTAATTGGTCGTGCAGGGCTTGCCAGCCAAGGCGTGCAGCCTCTTCTTCGATCTGCGCACGGACCTCGGGATCGGCGGCCGGCATGTCTGCCAGGCCTTCGACCAAAGCCTTGTAATAGAGCATCGTGCCGCCGACCAGCAGCGGAATTTTCCCGCGCGCGGTAATTTCGGCCATGGCTTGCAGGGCATCACGACGGAAATCCGCAGCGGAATAGGCTTCGGCCGGATCGAGAATATCGATCAAACGGTGCGGATATTCGGCCAGCAGTTCTTTCGAAGGCTTGGCGGTGCCAATGTCCATGCCGCGGTAGACCAACGCCGAATCAACGCTGATCAGCTCGCACGGCAGCACCTTGGTCAGCTCGATGGCCAGATCGGTTTTGCCCGCAGCGGTCGGGCCCATCAGAAAAATCGCTGGAGGGAGTTGGCTCATCAACGACCGCGCAAGAACAGTTTGTCCAGATCGTCCAGGCCCAGTTGGGTCCAGGTCGGTCGGCCATGGTTGCATTGACCGCTGCGTTCGGTGTTTTCCATGTCACGCAGCAGGCCGTTCATTTCCGGCAGGGCCAGGCGCCGATTGGCGCGAATCGCGCCGTGGCAGGCCATGGTGCCGAGCAATTCGTTGAGGTGTGCCTGAATCCGGTCGCTGGTGCCGTATTCCATCAAATCCGACAGCACGTCGCCGACCAGACGGTTGGCTTCAGCCTGCTTCAATAACGCCGGAATCTGGCGGATCGCCAAGGTTTCCGGGCCCAGACGCTGCAATTCAAAGCCCAAACGCTGAAACCATGCCGCGTGCTCTTCAGCACAATCGGCCTCGCGCTGGCTCACGGCCAGGGATTCCGGCACCAGCAGCGGCTGGCCGCTGAGGCCTTCGCTGGCCATGGCGATTTTCAGACGCTCATACATGATCCGTTCGTGGGCGGCGTGCATATCCACCAACACCAGACCTTGGGCGTTCTCGGACAGAATATAAATGCCTTTGAGCTGCGCCAGCGCGTAACCGAGCGGCGGAATGTCTTCCTGACCGGCCGGCAATGCGTTGGCATTGGCTTCCGGCAGCGGTGCGAAAAACTCTCGATAAGCAGCTTGCGCCTCGGCAGCCGGCGGCACTGCCGATTGCGGACGTGGCGTGTATTGATACTGATAAGCCCCGCCAGCACTGGCACCGGACGAAGTATTGAACGCCGGTTGCGCCTGCGGTTGCTCCAGCAAGGCATTGGCCGCCAGACGCATTTCACCCTGTGGGCCGAACTCACCGGCATCGAGGCCCGTTGGCCGCACGACGGCTGTGGTCACGGAACCGGCAAGCTGATCTTCCGGACGCACATCGCCCAACGCTCGGTGCAAGGTGCCATAAAGGAAGTCATGCACCATGCGCCCGTCACGGAAGCGCACTTCGTGTTTGGTTGGGTGCACGTTGACGTCGACCGCCGCCGGATCGACTTCGAAAAACAGTGCAAAGGTCGGGTGCCGGCCGTTGAACAGCACGTCGCGATAGGCCTGACGCACAGCGTGGGCGACCAGTTTGTCGCGCACCGCTCGGCCATTCACGAAGAAATACTGCAAATCCGCCTGACTACGGTTGAAGGTCGGCAAACCGACCCAGCCCCACAGGTGCAAGCCGTTGCGCTCGATCTCGATCGGCAACGCCTGCTCAAGAAACCCCGAACCGCAGATCGCCGCCACACGCCGAGCGCGGGCCGCATCATCGTGGGCTTCGTGCAGGCTGAGAATGGTCTTGCCGTTGTGGCGCAGATGAAACGCGACGTCGAAACGCGCCAGCGCGAGACGCTTTATCACTTCTTGCAGGTGATCGAATTCGGTTTTTTCGGTCTTGAGAAATTTGCGTCGCGCCGGGGTGTTGAAGAACAGGTCGCGGACTTCCACCGAGGTGCCGACCGGATGCGCAGCTGGCTGAACCCGAGGCGCCATGTCGCGGCCTTCGGTTTCCACCTGCCAGGCCTGATCGGCGTCGCGGGTGCGCGAGGTCAGAGTGAGGCGCGCCACGGAGCTGATCGACGCCAGTGCCTCACCACGGAAACCGAGGCTCATCACCTGTTCAAGGTCTTCCAGGTTACGGATTTTACTGGTGGCGTGACGAGCCAGGGCCAGCGGCAGATCATCGGCGGAAATACCGCTACCGTCGTCGCGCACGCGCAGCAGCTTGACGCCACCCTGCTCGACGTCGACATCAATGCGTCTGGCGCCGGAGTCGAGGCTGTTTTCCAACAGTTCCTTGATCACCGAAGCCGGGCGTTCAACCACCTCACCGGCGGCGATCTGGTTCGCCAGCCGTGGGCTGAGCAGTTCGATGCGGGCAGCAGCGTTCAACACTTCGTTCATTCTTTGGACGCCAGTTCGGTGCCTGGAATGGTCAAGTGTTGACCGACTTTCAGCTCATCACTTTTCAGGTTGTTGGCGGCGCGGAGCGTGGCCGGCGATACCTGATAGCGCACGCCGATCATCGCCAGCGTTTCGCCCGGACCGACGCGATGATCGCGCGGGCCTTGGACAATTTTGCCGGAATCACGCAACCAGGCGATGTAGGTGCCCGGTGGCGGGTTCTGCTGGAAGAACTGACGCACGCCGCTGCTGATCGAACGCGCCAGCGCTTGCTGGTGGCTCGACGCCGAGAGTTTGTTCGCTTCGTTGGCGTTGGAGATAAATCCGGTTTCGACCAGGATCGACGGAATATCTGGCGACTTCAACACCATGAACCCGGCCTGCTCCACCCGCTGTTTGTGCAGCGGCGTGACGCGACCGATATTGGTCAGGACTTTCTGGCCGACGTTTAGGCTGGAGGTCAGCGAGGCCGTCATCGACAGGTCGAGCAATACGCCGGCGAGCATGCGGTCCTTATCGTCGAGGCTGACGTTACCGGCCCCCCCGATCAAGTCAGAACGGTTTTCGCTGTCGGCCAGCCAACGCGCGGTCTCCGACGTTGCACCACGATCAGACAGGGCAAACACCGACGCACCAAACGCTGCGGCAGATGGCGCGGCGTCGGCGTGGATCGAGACAAAAAGGTCGGCGCCTTTCTTGCGGGCGATTTCGGTACGGCCGCGCAACGGGATGAAGTAGTCGCCGGTACGGGTCAGCTCGGCGCGGAAGCCTTTCATGCCGTTGACCTGACGCTGCAGTTCGCGGGCGATCTGCAATACCACGTCTTTCTCACGCTGACCGCGCGAACCGGACGCACCCGGGTCTTCGCCACCGTGGCCGGCGTCGATCACCACAATAATGTCGCGCTTGCCGGCCGGGGCTGGCGGCAACTTGATTGCAGGCTCGGTCGGGGTTACCGGCACCGCTGGCACGGTCGCCACCTGCGGCGTTGGCGCCGGCGGCGGTGCGGCGTCGGCCGGGTTGTCGAACAGGTCGACCACCAGACGGTTGCCGTACTGCGCGTTCGGCGCCAGCGAGAAGCTTTTCGGGGTGACGGCTTTCTTCAGGTCGATGACCACGCGCAGGTCGGTCGGCGTGCGCTGGGCCGAGCGCATCGCGGTGATCGGCGTGTTTGCGGTCTGCACATTCAACGGAGCACCGAGGGTGGCACCGTTGATGTCGATCACCAGCCGGTCCGGTGAGGTCAAGGTGAAGACGCTGTGCTGCACCGGGCCACTCAGGTCGAAGACCAGTCGCGTGTTGTCCGGCGCCCGCCACAGGCGCACGCTGTTGACCTTTGAATCGGCCACAGCGTTGACGGTTACTGCCATCAACAACAGTCCAGCGGCAGCCACCAACGCGCGAAAGCGCATACCTAACCCCATCATTTAATTGGATTCCAATGCCAAAGCGGCACACCAGGCCTCGCCACGCGAACCCTGGGATAAAATTTTCAGCGAACGCCCGCTGTCTTGCGGGCTAATGGTAATGGTCAGGTCAGGCTTTGGCAAAAAGCCTGCACCTTTATCGGGCCATTCGATCAGGCACATCGCATCGTCTTCGAAGTAGTCGCGGATGCCGAGAAACTCCAGTTCTTCCGGATCGACCAGGCGATACAGGTCAAAGTGGAAGGCGCGGATGTCACCGATTTCGTAAGGTTCGACCAAAGTGAAGGTCGGACTTTTTACCGCGCCGACATGGCCCAGCCCGCGAATGATGCCTCGCGACAGGGTGGTTTTGCCCATGCCCAGATTGCCTTCGAGAAAAATCAGGCCATGGCCTTGAGTCACGCGGGCGATCCGTGCGCCAAAGTCGCTCATGGCCTGTTCATCGGCCAGGTACAGGGTTACTTCAGACACGGTGCTTGCTCCTCCAACAACTGACGAATGGCTGGAATCAGATCACTGGCCGCCAGCCCACGGCCGAATTTTCCTTGTTGCCTACCGGCATTGGCGTGCAGCCAGACGGCCAGACACGCGGCCTCGAAACCGTCCAGGCCTTGCGCAAGCAGCGCACCGGTCAAGCCCGCCAGCACGTCGCCGAGTCCAGCGGTGGCCATGGCCGGGTGGCCTTGGTGACACAACGCCAGACGGCCATCGGGATGCGCGATCAGACTGCCCGCGCCCTTCAACACGACCACAGCTGTATATTTTTTGCTCAATGCCAGCGCCGCCGCCGGACGATCCGCCTGCACTTCGGCCGTACTGATGCCCAGCAATCGCGCCGCCTCTCCCGGATGCGGGGTGATCACGCAATCCTTGGGCAGCTCAACGAAACCGCTTGCCAGCAGATTCAGCGCATCGGCGTCCCACACTTGCGGCAATGCCGCGTTGGCCGCCGCCGACAACAGTGCGCGCCCCCAACTGGCCTGCCCCAATCCCGGACCGACCACCAGCACAGAAACTTTCTCCAGCAAACCCATCAACTGATTGGCCGATGAGGTGCCAAGCGCCATGGCTTCTGGCACACGAGTCAGTGCTGCCGCGACATGCTCTGGGCGAGTCGCCAGCGAAACCATACCCGCGCCGCTGCGCAAGGCCGTTTCGGTGCTGAGCAGAATCGCCCCGCCAAAGCCGTGATCGCCACCCATCAACAGCACATGACCAAAGCGGCCCTTGTGCGAAGTCGGTGCACGCGCCGTCAACCCCGGAAGATTAGCCGTGTTGAGCCGTTGGCCGATGATCGGAATGTCACGATAGATGTCGGCGCTGGCCTGTAAATCGTTAAACACCAATTGGCCGACATGATCCGCCGCGTCGCCGGTGAACAGGCCGATTTTCAGCCCGATAAAGGTCACCGTAAGATCAGCCTGCACAGCGGCGCCCAGAACATGCCCGGAGTCAGCGCTTAGACCTGAAGGGATATCGACGGCAGTCACCGACAAACCACTGGCGTTAATTGCCTTGATCGCCGAGACATAAGGCTCGCGCACATCCCCGCTCAGCCCCGTGCCGAGCAACGCATCGAGAATGATCCCGCGCATTTCGCTTTCAGCCTGCCAGCCCTGCACCACAACACCTTCAGCCAACGCCTCGGCACGGGCCTGCGCGGCATCGCCCTGTAAACGCTGCGGATCGCCGACCGCCAACACGCGCACCGACCACCCGGCTCGCTGCGCCATGGCCGCGACCAGATAACCGTCACCGGCATTGTTGCCGTGCCCGGCCAGCACCGTCAGTTCAGTTGCCGACGGCCATTGCCGCACCAACGCACGCCAGGTCGCATGCGCCGCGCGCTGCATCAATTCGAAGCCCGGCGTACCCGCGGCAATCAGCCGTGCATCGAGTTCGCGCACCTGCGCGGCGCCATACAGCGCGTCGGGTAATTGATCTTTCGTGTGCGGCATGCGTCTTCGGGCTCCGATGTCTGGCAGAATTATACGCACCTCAGCTCCGGTTTCTCTCGCCTCATGTCCGCCATCACCACAGACCTGCCCGCCCTCGCCCAATCGATCAAGGATTGGGGCCGCGAGCTGGGCTTTCAGCAAGTCGGCATCAGCGGCCTGGATCTCGCCGAGCATGAACAACATCTGGAGCGCTGGCTCGCGGCCGGCTACCACGGCGAAATGGACTACATGGGCGCCCACGGCAGCAAACGCTCACACCCGGAAGAACTGGTGCCGGGCACATTGCGCGTGGTTTCGTTGCGCATGGACTACCTGCCGGGCGACACCGAAATGGCCAAACGCCTGGCCCAACCGGAAAAAGCCTACGTGTCGCGTTATGCCTTGGGCCGCGATTACCACAAATTGATCCGTAAACGTGTGCAGCAATTAGCCGACAAGATTCAATCCGAGATCGGCCCGTTCGGTTTTCGGGCCTTTGTCGACAGCGCGCCGGTGCTGGAAAAAGCCATCGCCGAGCAGGCCGGGCTGGGCTGGATCGGCAAAAACACCTTGGTGCTGAACCGTAAGGCTGGCAGCTATTTTTTCTTGAGCGAGTTGTTCGTTGATCTGCCGTTGCCAGTGGATGATCCGCACAGCACCGAACATTGCGGCCGCTGCACCGCGTGCCTCGACATCTGCCCGACCAATGCCTTCGTCGGCCCCTATGTGCTGGACGCGCGACGCTGCATTTCGTACCTGACCATCGAACTGAAAAATGCGATCCCCGAAGACCTGCGCCCACTGATCGGCAACCGCGTGTTCGGCTGCGACGACTGCCAGATCGTCTGCCCGTGGAACCGTTTCGCCAAACCCTCTGGGGAGAGCGACTTCAAACCACGGCACAATCTGGACAATGCGGAACTGGCTGAGTTGTTTATGTGGGACGAGGACAAATTCCTCAGCAGCACCGAAGGCTCACCGCTGCGCCGCGCCGGGTATGAACGCTGGTTGCGCAATCTGGCGGTAGGGCTCGGTAACGCGCCGTCGAGCATTCCAGTGCTGGAAGCGTTGAAGGCACGGCGGGATTATCCGTCAGAGCTGGTGCGCGAGCATGTGGAGTGGGCGCTTAGGCAGCATGCTGAACGCAGCAGCTAACGTCATCGCTGAATTCCGACTGGTTTTCTCCACTTCGCGCTGCGCCCCTTACCGGTAGGCTCAATCAACCCTTCGGCCTTCAGGGCGCGCAGAACTGAACGTACTGTGTCTCGGCTCACTCCGGGGCAAGACTCCTCAATTTCTGTAATAGAAAAAGGCAGATTCCTGCCCAAAGCTATCTCCCTGACCCGATCACTTTTTCCGCCACGGCGCGTATCGATAGTCCCGACGCGCTCTTCGAACTCTTTGTACGCTCGAAGTAATGCACCCCAAAAATAATCCAACCAGGGTTGCACGTCGTGCGTGCCGTCGTGCCATCGTTTAGAGCTGATCTCCAGCGTCTCGTAATAGCCTTCCTTTGATTCCTCAAATATCCGCTCAAGACTGATGAAGCGACCGACTCGATAGTCGAACTGGTAAAGCAGTAGTAACGTCAACAAACGAGCTACACGGCCATTACCATCCGAGAAAGGATGGATGCATAGAAAATCCAGGACGGTGAGCGGTATCAGGACAAGAGGGTCAGCTAGATTTTGCTGAGCTGCCAGATGGTATTGCATCAGCATTTCAGCCATTGCAATAGGCGTTAGATGCGCGGCCACTGGTTGAAAGCGAATCCGCGAAGTTCCGTCGGGGTTACGTTCGATGATGTCGTTGTTTGTCGCTTTCCAGTCACCACCCGACTGCGGCAGATAGCGGTATAGCAAACTGTGTAGCTGCCTCAGGACACCCTCAGAAAAGGGCATGTCCTCGGCCGCCTCGTGGATGAGTGATAACGCATCGCGATAACCCGCAATTTCCTGTTCAGATCGACTCTGCGGATCGCTGGTTTTGCTCATCAGCGATTTCAAGCGCGCGGGCGTGACAGTCACACCCTCCAAGCGGTTGGACGACTCCGTTGATTCAATTACAGCAAGCTGTTTCAGATCGTCTAAAACCTGAGGGGATTGAGCTATGAATAGCTGTTGCTTGCCTCGGAATTCTCCCAGTGTTCTCAGCGTCGCGATCTGCGATCCGTTATAGCGCAAGGAACCGAGAAACTCAGGAGTCAGGGAGTGCATTTCAGGATGCCTTTTAAATGGGGGAAGAAATGGCTAAATGGGGTATTTAAAGTTTCAAATACCCCATTTAATTCATTTTTTACCCTATTTACACCCCGCAAACTATTCAACTATCCCTACAGAATATTTCGACCGCAGCGCCCACCCGATTTCAGGGCGCGTCGTTGTAAACGAACTTAGGCATTTCCCAATGGAAGCGGATCGCTAGCAGCCGCAGCAGGAAACCGCCGAACAGCGTGATCGGAATCGCCTGTTCGCTTGGCACATTCAGATACAGGCAAAGCATGTAGCACCACGCCGCCGCGAACGAGACGCTGGCGTAGAGTTCTCGGCGGAAGATCAGCGGGATGTCGTTGCAGAAAATATCGCGGAGGATGCCGCCGAAGACGCCGGTGATCACGCCGCTGACGGAGGCAACCAGCATGCCGTGGCCCATTTCCAGTGCGGTCATGCAGCCGATCAGGGTGAAGGCCACCAGACCGACGGCGTCGAGCACCAGAAACAGTGAGCGCAGGTGGCGCATCCAGCGGGCGGTGAATACTGTGAACATTGCTGCGACCGAGGTCAGCACCAGGTATTCCGGGTGTTTGACCCACGTCAGCGGGTAGTGCCCGAGCAGTACGTCGCGCACCGAACCGCCGCCCAACGCCGTGACGCAGGCGATCAGCACTACACCAAACCAATCCATGCCGCGGCGGCCGGCGGACAGCGCGCCGGTCATGGCTTCAGCGGTGATGGCAATCAGATAGAGCATCAGCAACATGGTGGCGATCCAGTCAGGAAGGCGCGCAGTCTAGCCATTTCGGTGCGGCACCAAAAGAGGGCACCACAGCAAACACAAAACCCCGTAGGAGCTGCCGCAGGCTGCGATCTTTTGATCTTGATTTTCAGGTTCAAAGAAAGATCAAAAGATCGCAGCCTTCGGCAGCTCCTACAGGGATCGCATCAGAACTTGATGAAGTGCTGGCGGTAGTGCTGCAGCTCGGCGATCGATTCGCGAATATCGTCCAGCGCCAAATGGGTGCTGCCCTTTTTGAAGCTGTCGCGTACGTCCGGTGCCCAGCGTGCCGCCAGTTCCTTGAGCGTCGAGACGTCGAGGTTGCGGTAGTGGAAGTAGCTTTCCAGCGCTTTCATGTGGGTATAAAGGAAGCGCCGATCCTGGCAGATGCTGTTGCCGCAGATCGGCGACTTGCCCTTCGGCACCCATTTCTCGAGGAAGGCGATGGTTTCCGCTTCGGCTTCGGCCATGCTGATGCGGCTGTCGCGCACGCGCTGAGTCAGGCCGGAGTTGCCGTGGGTGCGGGTGTTCCACTCGTCCATGCGCGCGAGCACTTCGTCGCTGTGGTGGATGGCGATCACCGGCCCTTCGGCCAAGGTGTTGAGATCACTGTCGGTGACGATGGTGGCCATTTCGATGATGACGTCGTTGTCCGGGTCAAGGCCGGTCATTTCGAGGTCGATCCAGATCAGATTCTGCGGGTTTTGCATGTTTCGGCTCCTGAGCAATGCTGCGCAGTTTAGCCTAGGCCGGCTGCCGGGCGTGCTAAACTCGCGGCCGTTTTACCTAATCGCTGCATTCTTCAGACGGAACACCCATGGCCAAACGCCAACTCAATCGTCGTCAAAACTGGCGCATCGAAAAGATTCAGGGCGAACGCGCCGCACGCGCCGCCAAACGCGAGTCCTCGGCTGTCGAAGCCCTGGAGGGCGGCGACCTGGGCCCGGAACAGACCGGCCTGGTGATCGCTCACTTCGGCGTGCAAGTCGAAGTCGAAGCCATTGACGGCGAACAGGCTGGCCAGGTTTTCCGCTGCCACTTGCGCGCCAACCTGCCTGCGCTGGTGACCGGCGACACGGTTGTCTGGCGTGCCGGCAATCAGGGCATCGGTGTGATCGTCGCGCAACTGCCGCGTACCACCGAACTCTGCCGTCCGGACAGCCGAGGCCAGTTGAAGCCGGTCGCGGCCAACGTCGACATGATCGTCATCGTCTTCGCCCCGCTGCCCGAGCCGCATGCCAACCTGATCGACCGCTATCTGGTCGCCGCCGAACACGCCGGCATCCGCCCGTTGCTGTTGCTGAACAAATTCGACCTGATCGACGAGCACAACGCACCGGCGCTCAATGCGCTGCTGGCGGTGTACCGCACGCTGGGTTATCCGGTGCTGGAAGTGTCGGCGCACCACGGTGACGGCATGGAACAGCTGCAAAAGCAGCTCGACGGACGCATCAGCGTGTTCGTCGGTCAGTCCGGTGTCGGCAAGTCGTCGCTGGTCAACAGCTTGCTGCCTGAAGTCGAAACCCGCGTCGGGCCGCTGTCCGAGTTGTCCGGTCAGGGCACGCACACGACGACCACCGCGCGCCTGTTCCACTTCCCCGGCGGCGGTGAGCTGATCGACTCCCCGGGTATCCGTGAATTCGGCCTCGGCCACGTCAGCCGCGCCGATGTTGAAGCCGGTTTCATCGAGTTCGACGACCTGCTCGGCACTTGCCGTTTCCGCGACTGCAAGCACGAC
Organism: Pseudomonas sp. AC242; assembly: GCF_979258655.1. Lineage (NCBI taxonomy): Bacteria > Pseudomonadati > Pseudomonadota > Gammaproteobacteria > Pseudomonadales > Pseudomonadaceae > Pseudomonas > Pseudomonas sp. AC242. Next base: position 6,302,039 of record NZ_OZ409873.1, on the reverse strand, counting down.
CGCGAACCCGGTTGCGCCTTGCTCAAGGCACTGGAAGACGGCCGCGTTCAGCAACAGCGCATGAACAGCTACCGCTCGATCATCGCCAGCCTGCCCGAAAACGGCTATTAAACAGTCGCACCGGCAGCCCTTTCCCCAAGGGCTGCCGGATGTCGGTTTTCCCCTGACACCCTCCTCCCTTTTTTAAACACCGGTCTTTTCTGTAGGACTTTTGCACGCCTGTTTGCAGGACATTTCTCTTTCTTCGCCCAAGCCTTGTGGGCACGTTTCATGAGCCTACATTGAGTTCCTCGTCGCACGTTCGCGCCCCTGAGGAACCCCCATGCAAACCTACCATTTGTTCATCAGCCACTCGTGGAACTACTCCCACGCCCACGACAATCTGGTGCGCCTGCTCAGTGCCCACCCCGACTTCACCTACAAGAATTTTTCGGTGCCGCCGCACAACCCGATCATGGGCGCGCAGACCGAAAAACAGCTCGAAGAAGCCATCGAAAACAAGATTCGTCCGTGCTCGGCGGTGCTGATCATGGCCGGCATGTATTCGACCTACAGCAAGTGGATCAACAAGGAAATCGAGATCGCCAAGCGCATGGGCAAGGTGATCATCGCGGTGAAACCGTTCGGCGCCGAGCGCATTTCCACGGTGGTGCGTAACGCCGCACACGCCGAATGCGCGTGGAACACCAACAGCATCGTCGGCGCGATCCGCCTGCACACGGCGGCCTGATCATGCGCAAGGGACTGTTTATCGGCATCAACGACTACACGCATATTTCGCGCCTGAGCGGGTGCAGCAATGACGCCATGGCCATGGCCTCGGTGCTGAAAACCGACGCCGACGGCGACCCCAACTTCAAGAATGTCGTGCTGACGTCGGCTGAGGATTACCTGGGCCGGGAGATGCTCGAAGACCAGATCCGCGAGCTGTTTTCCGGCGACTGCAATGTCGCCCTGCTGTATTTCGCCGGGCATGGCGGTTTCGATACCGACAATGACGAAGGCATGTTGCTGCCCCAGGATTATCGCAACGCCAAGGACGGCATCCGCATCAGCGACATCCTCAACTGGGCGAGCAAAGCCACGCGCATCAAGAACAAAGTGATCATCCTCGATTGCTGCCAAAGCGGCGCCGCCGGTGAAGTGCGCGCCTTGCGCAGCGAAAGCAGTGTGGTCGGCGAAGGCATGACCATTCTGACCGCGTGCAAAAAGGAAGAACCGGCCATGGAAGGCGCGCAACACGGCGTGTTTACCGGTTTACTGCTGCAGGCTTTGCACGGTGGCGCGGCGAACATTCTCGGCAAGATCACGCCCGGCAGCCTCTATTCCTTTGTCGATAACGCGCTCGACGCTTGGGAACAACGCCCGGTGTTCAAGACCAATGTGTCGCAGTTCATTTCCCTGCGCGAAGTCTCGCCGCTGATCCCCAAAGAGATCCTGCGCAAATTGCCCGAATGGTTTGCCGAAGCCGAATCGACCTACCCGCTCGACCCCAGCTACGAACCGACCGAGGCCAGCTTCAATCCGGAACACGGCGAGGTCTTCGCGCAACTGCAGAAGTGCAATCGCCACAGCCTGATCGAACCGGTCGACGCCGAGCACATGTACTACGCCGCCCTCCACTCCACCGGCTGCCGCCTCACCGCGCTCGGCGCCTACTACCGCGAACTCGCAATCAAAGGACACTTCTGATGCCTGTGTTTATCAGCTACCGCCACATGGATCGTATGCAGGCCATGGCGATCAACAGTCGCCTGAAACAGGCGAACATCAAGACCTACCTGGATGTGCTCGATCCGGAATCACAGACCACCGACGACATCACCGGCGTCATCACCCGCAACATCACCGAGTGCACGCACTTGCTGGCGGTGGTGTCGGAGCGGACGGCTTCGTCGTGGTGGGTGCCGTTCGAGATTGGTGAGGCGACCATCAGCAACCGGCGGATCTGCTCGTTCAAGACCGGGCCGGCGGAGCTGCCGCTGTATCTGGATAAATGGCCGAAATTGAGTACGGATAAAGATCTGGATTTCTTTATTGATGCTTATCGTGAGGAAGTGACGAATAAGCGTTCGGTGATGCTGGATTCGATGAGTGAGTCGATGAAGGGGACTTACAAGAGGAATGCTGAGCAGTTTCATGATCAGTTGAAGGGCAGGATTCGGCGGGGGTTTTGATTGTTCGGCTTGGCTTGATAGCCCCTCACCCTAGCCCTCTCCCGGAGGGAGAGGGGACTGACAGCGGTGATTGTGCGAGGTACGCCGACCTGAAATTCCTGAGTCGTACTCAGGTTTTGAACTGCACAAAGATCTGCTCCATTTCCGCAGTCAAACGCAAATTCTGAACAGCATGAAGATCGGCTCCCCTCCTTCAGTCAAACGCAAATTTTGACAACCACGAAGATCGGCTCCCTTTCCCCTCTACCCCTTGGGGGAGAGGGTTGGGGTGAGGGGGTGCTCTTGGCGCCACACCAAATCTCAAACCGCCAGCCACAAAAAAAGCCGACATCTCTGTCGGCTTTTTCGTCTCTTACTGCTTCGGCGCAGGAGCCGGCGCTGGCACCGCACTCCCCGGTTCCGCCGGTTTCGGCGCGGCGTCATCAAACAAGTTCAGCCGCTCACGCAACTCATGCGGCGGCACCGGTTGCTGATCCGCCGGCAAAGCATTCGGATCAACCGGCGTTGTCGGGGTGGCGCCGTTGTGGCTTTCATCGACTGGTTTCGCCGCGTCCGCACCTTGCGCACCCTCGATCGCTTCCTGGGCCTTTTTGGTCAAGACGACGATGTCGATGCGGCGGTTGACCGGGTTGAACGGATTTTCCCGGTCGAACAACGCCGACGAGGCATAACCGACGACCCGCGCCACTTGCGCATCCGGATAGCTCCCCGCCACCAGTGCACGACGTGCAGCGTTGGCGCGGTTGGCCGACAGCTCCCAGTTACCGAAATCGCCCGTGCCGGTGTAAGGCTTGGCATCGGTGTGGCCGCTGATGCTGATCTTGTTCGGCACGGCTTTGATGGTGTCAGCCATGGCCAGCAGGATGTCTTCGAAGTACGGCTTCAGGCGTGCAGAACCGGAGTCGAACATCGGCCGGTTCTCGGCGTCCATGATCTGGATACGCAAGCCGTTCGGCGTGATCTCGAAGAGAATCTGATCCTTGAATTTCTGCAGTTGCGGGTTCTCGTCGACCTTGTTCTGCAGTTCTTGCAGGAGCAGCTCCAGACGTTCCTTCTCGACCTGCTCGGCCATGCCTTCAACCTGCTCGGTGTCGACCGTGACCTTGTCAGGCTGCGGTTGCGACTTCACTTCCGGGTTGAGGGTGTTTTCCGGGGCCAGGGTCGGCGTGCCGCCCAGGTCGATGATGTAAGGCGTGCCGCTTTCGGAGAAGCCGACCGGGTCTTTGAAGTAACCGGCGATGGCGATCTTCTGCTCCGGTGTGGCGGTGGACAGCAGCCACAACACCAGGAAGAACGCCATCATCGCCGTGGCGAAGTCGGCGAAGGCGATTTTCCACGCCCCGCCGTGATGCCCGCCGGCTATGCGCTTGACGCGCTTGATGATAATCGGCTGATTATTTTCCATTTCTTAGCGACCGCGAACGGCTTGTTCCAGCTCGGCAAAGCTTGGACGGTGGGCCGGGTACAGCACCTTGCGACCAAACTCGACCGCCAGCGATGGCGGCATGCCGGAAGCCGAAGCCACCAGCGAGGCCTTGATGGCTTCGTAGACGTTCAGCTCTTCCTTGGCATCGTGCGCCAGGGAGTGCGCCAGCGGGCCGAAGAAACCGTAGGCCGCGAGAATACCGAAGAAGGTACCAACCAATGCCGCACCGACGTGCAGACCGATGGACTTCTGGTCACCTTCACCCAGCGAGGCCATGGTCACCACGATACCGAGTACCGCCGCGACGATACCGAAACCCGGCATGGCGTCGGCGATGCCGTTCACCGCGTGGGATGGATGCTCAAGGTCTTCCTTGAGGCTGTACAGTTCCATGTCGAACAAGCCTTCCAGCTCGTGCGGGGCCATGTTGCCGGACGACATGATGCGCAGGTAATCGCAAATGAACGCGGTCATGCGCTCGTCTTTGAGCACCGCCGGGTACTTGGCGAAGATCGGGCTCGCAGCGGCGTCTTCGATGTCGCCTTCGATGGCCATCATGCCTTCGCGGCGGCTCTTGTTGAGGATCTCGTAGATCAGCCCGAGCACTTCCAGATAGAACGTGTGGCTGAAGCGCGAACTGAACATGCTCAGGGATTTCTTGAGCACGTGCATCGTCATGTAGCCGGGGTTGGCCTGGAGGAATGCACCCAGTGCCGCACCACCGATGATCAACACCTCAAAGGGCTGGATCAGGGCGGCAATCTTGCCGTGGGAGAGCACGTATCCGCCGAGCACGCTCGCGAATACGACGATGATGCCGATAATTTTAGCCATAGGTAGAAAGTACTTACTTAAGTCGGGTTCAAGGTCATATTCGGAAGTTAAAAAATCTCTTCTTCTACTTATCGGCAAAACTGCGCCAGACTATAGCCAGTTCAGGCGAAAAGCCAATTTAGCCCATGCCGGGCGCGTCTACAGTCAGTGAAGATCCCGTCCAGACATGGCTAATGAAACGAACGTCCCACACGCAAAACCGACCACGCTCGACGGCTGGGTAAAGTTGCTCGATGGCGTGCGACTGCCCGTGCCGCAAGAGGCTCACGACAAAGTCTGCCGCGCGATCCGTGACAATCGCAGCTCGCTGCGCGACATCGCCGACCTGATGCAGGACAGCCCGGCACTGGCCTTGAGCATCATCCGTGAGGCGAATCGTCACACCCACGGCACCATGGCCACACCAGCGGAAAATCTCGAGGTGGCGATCAATCGTCTGGGCCTGGCACGGACCGAAGAACTACTGGCGCGCCTGCCCGCTGAACCGCAGATGCAAATCCCCAAGGCCCTGCGCCAATTGCAGATGATCAGCCAGCACGCGACGCAACAGGCCAACGGTTTTTTCGCCAGTCGCCTGGCGCGGCTGTGGCAGGACATTCATTGGGGCAGCCTGCTGTTTCTGTCGCCGCTGTGGCCGTTGGCGCTGACCTATCCGCAATTGCTTGAAGAATGGGAACTGCGGGTTATCCACAAGGGCGAATCGGCGCGCGTGGTCGAGAAGCAATTGTTCGGCGTGCGCCTGCTGAAAATCGCCGAGGCGCTGGTGCAAGTCTGGCACCTACCGATCTGGGTGCAGCAAGGCTATAAACTGCTGCTCAGCGAACAGCGCGAACTGGTCAAAGTCCTGCGCATCGCCCGTGACAGCGAACATCCGCTGCGCCAGCAAAACCGCCTCGACGATGATCCGACCCTGCGCCGCTGGCTCAATCAGCCGGCCAACACCGTGCTGCTGGCCAACGGTCTGGCACTGTCGGCGCAACAGGCCTGGGACAGTCCGCACAGCGAACGCTGGCAGTACCTGACCAGCCTGTATCTGCAGATTTCCATGGACGAGGTGCAACAACAGTTGCACCAGCAAGCCGCCAACAGCGCGCGTCATCATGCGATGCCGGACTTGTGGCACCCGGCGGTTTCGTTGCTGTGGCCGTGGGGCACCCGTCGTTTGCCGGCCGGCATGTTGCCGGCCGCCGCGCCCACCGCTGAAGACCTGGGCCAGTGGCGCAAGCAATGCGCCGAACTGCTCGCAGAACCGAGCCGCTTCACCAATGCCATGAGCCTGACGGTCGCCGCTCGCGACGCATTGGTCGCCAGCGGCATGCGCCGCGTAATGATCCTGATGGCCGACCGCACGCAGTCCAATCTGCGCGTGCATCAAACCGCCGGGCTGCCGAAAGAAGCGGCGGCGCTGAATTTTGTCGTCGGTCAGAGCAAGGTCCTGCAACGGCTGCTTGCGCAACAGGCGCAGGTACGCATCACTCCAGAGAACGATGCGCAATTCTCCGCCCTGCTGCCAGCGAGCCTGCGCACGCTGTTTCGCGGCGAGCATCTGTTCCTGCGTTCACTGGTCAACAACGGGCGGGTGATCATGATCGTCGTCGCCGATCAGGGCGGCGGGCCGTTCGCCGACATCACCGTGCAGGCCTTTGGCAAAACCGCGCAGTGCATCGAAAAAGCCCTGCACAGCTTTAGCAGCCGTGGCCGATGAGGCTGCGCTACAATTCCCCCCTTTGTGCTCTGGAGACCTCACATGTCTGACTTCTCTGGCTTGCCGCTCGTCATCGAGCCGAGCGACCTGCTCCCGCGCCTCGATTCCCCTGAACTGATTCTGGTGGATCTGACCAGCGCTGCCCGCTACACCGAAGGTCATCTGCCCGGCGCACGCTTTGTCGACCCGAAACGCACCCAGCTCGGTCAGCCGCCGGCGCCGGGTCTGCTGCCGGCCAAAGCCGATCTGGAAGCTCTGTTCGGTGAACTGGGCCACCGCAAAGATGCGGTCTACGTGGTCTATGACGACGAGGGCGGCGGCTGGGCCGGGCGCTTCATCTGGTTGCTCGACGTGATCGGTCACGACAAGTACCACTATATAGACGGTGGTCTGCCGGCATGGCTGGCAGATGGCATGCCGATGTCGATCCAGGTGCCTGCAGCCGTCGGTGGCCCGCTGCCGTTGACCTTGCACGACGGGCCGACTGCCACGCGCGAATATTTGCAAAGCCGTCTCGGTGCTGCTGATCTGGCGATCTGGGATGCGCGCGGGCCGCTGGAGTATTCCGGTGAGAAAGTGCTGGCCGCCAAGGCTGGGCACATCCCCGGCGCGGTCAATTTCGAATGGACTGCCGGCATGGACAAGGCCCGTCAGCTGCGCATTCGCACCGACATGCCGCAGATCCTCGAAGACCTCGGGATCACCAAGGACAAAGAAATCATTACCCACTGCCAGACCCATCACCGGTCGGGCTTCACTTATCTGGTGGCCAAATCCCTCGGTTATCCGCGGGTCAAGGGCTACGCCGGTTCCTGGGGCGAATGGGGCAACCACCCTGACACGCCAGTCGAGATTTAAGGTTTTTAAGGACAACTAATGAAAGAGCGTCTGTTTATCCTCAGCCAGTACCTGCTGCCTCATCACCTGCTGTCGCGCCTGGCCGGCTGCGTTGCCGAGTGCCGCGTGCGCTGGTTCAAGAATGCCTTTACCCAGTGGTTCGCCAAGCGTTACCAGGTGGACATGTCGCAAGCACTGGTCGAAGACCTGACCGCTTACGAGCACTTCAATGCCTTCTTCACCCGCGCTCTGAAAGACGGCGCGCGTCCGCTGGACGAAACCCCGGGCGCGATCCTCAGCCCGGCCGACGGTGCGGTCAGCCAGCTCGGCCCGATCGAGCACGGTCGCGTGTTCCAGGCCAAGGGCCACAGCTTCAGCGTGCTGGAACTGCTCGGCGGTGATGCGGCCAATGCGGCGCCGTTCATGGGCGGCGACTTCGCCACCATCTACCTGTCGCCAAAGGACTACCACCGCGTGCACATGCCGCTGGCCGGCACCCTGCGCGAAATGGTCTACATCCCGGGCCGGATTTTCTCGGTCAACCAGACCACCGCCGAAAACGTCCCGGAACTGTTCGCCCGTAACGAGCGTGTGGCGTGCATCTTCGACACCGAGCGCGGGACGATGGCCGTGGTGCTGGTGGGCGCGATGATTGTCGCTTCGATTGAAACCGTGTGGGCCGGTCTGGTCACGCCGCCGAAGCGCGAACTGAAAACCTTCCGCTACGACGAAGCTGCGCGTGCGCCTATTCATCTGGAAAAAGGCGCGGAACTGGGGCGCTTCAAACTGGGTTCGACCGCCATCGTGCTGTTTGGGCCGGATCAGGTGAAATGGGCTGAAGAGCTGGCGGCAGGTTCGCCGGTGCAGATGGGCCAAGGCCTGGCGCTGCCAAAAGCCTGATGCAGATTTTGCGGGAGCAGCGTTGTGCTGGTCCCGCAGATTCCACTATTTGCTGCTATGGTTTTTGGCATGAGCCAGACCATCTCTCCCCCACCGTTGCGCGCCTCGATCCCGACGCAATCGCGCCTGTCGTTTTGCGAAGCCACCCCGCGCGACCTCAAGCGCTGGATCGCCGGCCTGCCCAAGGCCAACATCGGCGAAACCGCTCGCCTGCTGTATCAAGGCCTGGGCGAACTCAACCAATTGCTCACACCCAGCGACAACCGCCTCAACCTGCTGGAGCTGTTGCGCCCCGAGGTTTATTTCGTCTGCCAGCATCTGGAACGACACTTCCTGCATCAAGCGATCATGCTCGACGAACGTTCGCGCAAAATCAGCAATCTGTGCCAGGCGCTGCAAAGCCATCTGGCCATCGGCTATAAACAGATCGTGCTGCGGATTGCGCCGAAGTACAGCAAGGATCGCGCGGCATTGGTCAGCACGGCCCTGCAACGGGCGGCCCATGCACTCAAAGGCCAGTTGCTGCGCGCCACGCAGCTGTATAGCTCGCCGCCGGAGCATGTGTGGTTCGAACTGCATCAGCTGTATCGCACCGCCTGCGAACTGCAGCTCCAACAGCGCCGGGTCCATGACGACCTCGCCAGCCTCACCACCGAACTCAGTTTCGAACAGACTTACATCGCCGCTCTGCTGCTGGGCAGCGCACGCTGCAATCAATTGCGGCAAAACCAGATCGCCCGATTGGCCGAAGTAATCGAACCGTGGAGTGCCCTGCTCAAATTGCATCCCGGCCGTACGAGCGAAGGCCTGTTTGCAATCAGCCCGGCAATCGATGCCGGCCCGCGCTACCGCAACATGTTTCGAAATGAAGAACAGGCCGGATTGCTCGGCTTCGATCCGCAGCCGCTGGTGAACGCCATCGAAGCGCATTTGCAGCATCAGCACACCTCACCCTCCCTGCCAGTACCGACCGGACTGAGCCTCGATACCCTGCAGCACCTGCATGCCACTTGGGGACAGGCCGCCGAGCGCAGTTTTCAGCGCACCGTCGGCCAGGGCCATCTGACCGTGTGTGTGGGCATGAGCGCTCTGCACTTCTACCTCGGTGGCGAGCGCAGCTTCAGCGAACTGCTCAAACATCCCGGAACGCGCTCGGCGAACTTCAGCAGCGCCGTGATCAAGGGTGAAAAGGACAGTTGGAGCCAGGCCTTCGACGCGGCACCGCAGAGCAAGGCTGATGAGTTTTTGCCGTACGAGGAAATCCAGTACGACCATTTGCCCGAGGATGAAAACGGCACGGACAGTACGCCGCACTACCCGACCCATGTCCTGCCGGTGATCAATCACAGCCCCGGCGGATACTGCCTGGCGTGGCCAAATGAAGTGCCCGCCGAGTTGCAGGCCGGAGAAATGCTCGGCATCCAGGACAGTGTCAGTCTGGGCTGGAGCATCGCGGTCATTCGCTGGATCCGCCAGGTACGCGGCGGCGGCACGCAAATGGGTATTGAACTGGTGGCGCCACATGCCCAGCCTTGCGGCCTGCAACTGGTGCGCTCGCGGGACGATCACAGTCAGTATTTGCGCGGATTATTGTTACCGGAGATCAGCGCGATCGATCTACCGGCAACCTTGCTGGCACCGCGCTTGCCGTTTCAGGAAGGCAACAAGGTGATGATCAACACCCAGGGCGAAGAGCACCGCGCCGGGCTGGATCGGCGGGTGGCGAGTACACACAGCTTCAATCAGTTCGCCTATCGCTCGCTGGAGACTGCGCGCAATGGCGGGAGCGAGGAGGATTTTGATTCGTTGTGGAAGTCACTTTGAAGCAAAAGATCGCAGCCTGCGGCAGCTCCTACAGAAAAACGCATATTCCTCTGTAGGAACTGCCGCAGGCTGCGATCTTTTGATCTTGATTACAACTGCCCGTCGCGATCGCGGAAACCCAGCAGATACAGCACGCCATCCAGACCCAACGTCGAGATTGCCTGCTTCGCCGATTGTTTCACCAGCGGCTTGGCGCGGAACGCCACGCCCAGCCCGGCAATCGCCAGCATCGGCAAGTCATTCGCGCCGTCGCCGACCGCGATGGTCTGTTCCAGACGCAAACCTTCCTTGTGCGCCAGCTCTTTGAGCAAATCAGCCTTGCGCTGCGCATCGACAATCGGCTCGATCGCCACGCCGGTGCACTTGCCGTCGACCACTTCCAGCTCGTTAGCGAACACGTAGTCGATGCCGAGTTTGGCTTGCAATTGCTTGGCGAAATAAGTGAAGCCACCGGACAGGATGGCGGTCTTGTAGCCCAGACGCTTGAGTTCGGCGAACAGTGTTTCGGCGCCCTCGGTCAGGCGCAGGGAAGCGCCGATCGAGTCGAGCACGCTGACATCCAGACCTTTAAGCAAAGCCAGACGTTCTTTGAAACTGGCGCGAAAATCCAGCTCGCCGGCCATCGCCCGCTCAGTGATTTCGGACACCTGCTCGCCCACCCCGGCAGCCTTGGCCAGCTCGTCGATGACCTCGGCTTCGATCAGCGTCGAGTCCATGTCGAACACCGCCAGACGACGATTGCGACGGAACAGCGAATCTTCCTGGAAGGCGATGTCGACGTTCAGCTCTTGGGCAACGCTGAGGAATTCGGCACGCAGCGCCTGCGGATCAGCCGCTTCGCCACGCACGGAAAACTCGATGCAGCCCTTGCCCTTATCAGCCGGGGTGTCCAGCGGCATGCGACCCGACAGACGGTCGATGTGATCGATGTTCAAGCCATATTTGGCGGTGATCGAGCTGACGGCCTGCAACTGGCCGGCGGTGACTTTGCGGGTCAGCAAGGTAACGATGTGGCGTTTCTTGCCCTGATTGCCCACCCATTGCTGGTAATCCTCTTCGGACACCGGGGTGAAGCGCACCTGCTGGTCGAGCTCATAGCCCTTGAACAGGATGTCCTTGAGCACGGATTTACCCTGCTCGGAATCGGGGATTTCGACCAGGATGCCGAACGACAGGGTGTCGTGGATCACCGCCTGACCGATGTCGAGAATGTTCACACCACCTTGTGCCAGAACGCCGGTAATGGCCGCAGTCAGACCCGGACGGTCGACTCCCGTGATGTTAATCAGGACGATTTCGCGCAACGCGCACCCCCGCAACTGGAAAAAAACCGCATTCTACCCACTTTCAGTGACCATCGGGCACCGCGAGCGCTTTGCCGGTCTAGGGCCTGTCGCTATACTGCGCGTCAACTTCACGGACAAAAGAGCCGAGCTCAGTGAACCGGCCAACGCCAGTTAAAACCGATAACTTCTTCCTGCTGATCTTCCGTGCACTGCGCCACCGCCGTGTACCGATTGCATTGCGCATTGCCAGCCATAACGTGATCCTGGTCGCTCTGGCCCTGGTGATCTATGCCGGCGTGATGGGTTTGCAATTCAAGCAGGCCATGCACCAGCAGGCCGATGCGCTGGGCGAAAGCCTGACTACGCAGACCGCGACCTCTGCCACGGAGCTGTTGGTGTCCAACGACATCCTCAGCCTCAACGTGCTGCTCAACAACCTGACCAAGAACAAACTGGTGGCCCACGCGGCGATCTACAGCGTGGATAACCGCATCCTCGCCGAGTCCGGTCAGCGCCCCAAGCACAGCCTGCTGGGCGAAGCCGAGGGCATGTACGAGAGCAAGATCACTTTCCAGGACGTCACTGCCGGGCAACTGCGCATCAGTCTGGACATGGATCAGTTTCAGCAGCCGATGACCATCAGCCTGCAAAGTATGGGCATTCTCAGCGGGATCCTGTTGGCGCTGTCGCTGGCCCTGAGCCTGCGCATGGGCCGCTACCTGTCGACGCCGTTGCTGCAACTGCGCGTCTGGTTGCGCCGCATCGACGAACACACGCCGGGCATCGACCGTCAGGATGAAATCGGCGATCTGGCGCGTCAGCTGCACGCCAACTACGCGCCGGAGCCTGCACCTGAACCGGAGCCGGAATTCGAAGACGAAGAAGACGAGCCGGAATTCGAGGTGCGCAACTTGCGTGATCCGAGTTTCGACGAAACCCGTCCGATGGCCGCGCAGAAGCCTGCACCGCGACATCTGGTCAGCACCGTCGAAGACGATGATGACGATGACGCATTCGCCGACCTGCGCGACGAGTCGCTCAATGGCGCGCCGCAACCTGTCGCCCGCCAACCGTCGCCAAGCGTGCCGCAGCACACCGCCGTGCTGGCCGTGCAACTGGGCTCGCAGGAGCAGCTGCGCCGCTTGCCACGGGCACGTCTGGAAGAGTTGCAGGAGCGCTATCGCGACTGCCTCGACCAGGCCGCTTCGCTGTATCAGGGCGAAATCGAAACCCTGAACGACGGCAGCACGCTGATGCTGTTTCACACCGAAGACAGTGGCGATGATTACCTGACCAACGCGATCTGCTGCGGCGAGCTGCTGCGCGCGCTGGGCCATCAGTTGCAGATTGAGGTCGCGGACAGCGGCATCACCCTGCAATTGCAACTGGGCCTGACCTTGGGCGATGAATTGTTCGGCCTGAGCCAGATCGATCTGCTGCTGACCGATTCGGCACAGGACGCACTGGCCTTGTCGCAGCACAGCCGCAACCTGCTGCTGGTTGAGCGCAAGATCAGTGATGACGCGCTGATTCGCCAGCGTGCGCGGATCCGCCCGATTGCCAGCCCTGAGGGTGCCTGCTGTGTAGAGCGGTTGATGGAGCCTTATCCGTCGATGCTGGAACGGCAACTGGCGCGGATGCATGAGCGTCGGGCTTAAGTTGTAGGAGCTGCCGAAGGCTGCGATCTTTTCGCTGCTAAACATAAGGCTCGCAGACGAGTGATTGTCTGCGGGCTTTTTTGTGGGTAATAGAAAAGCCCCTCACCCTAGCCCTCTCCCGGAGGGAGAGGGAACCGATCCGGGAATACTGAAGACCTACAGCGACTTGAACGCCCAGCGGTGAATCCATAATCGCCAAGATCTTTCAGGTCGATATATAACGCCAGACACCACGGTCGCCCCTGCTCTACCGAATCCATAATCGCCAAGCTCTTTCAGGTCGATGCATAGCGCCAGACACCACGGTCGGCTCCCTCTCCCTCTGGGAGAGGGCTGGGGTGAGGGGCTTTTGATCTTGCCTACCAAACCCCAGACACAACAAAGCCCGCACAAGGCGGGCTCTGTTCTGACTCGGTCCAGGCTTAGAAGCGGAACACTTCCATATCTGTCCGAATCGGCGAGGCCATCGGAATCTTCGGCTGCTTCTCGGCTTCCGCTGCTGGCGCCGCCGGCTTCGGTGCCGATTTACGCGGCGCCTCGGCCACCGGCGGCTGATTGGCCAACGGCTTCAGCGCCACCGACAATTGCTCGGCCAGACGCTGCAGCAAAATACCCTGTGCCTGCACCTGCGAAGCCGTACTGCCGGCATGCAGCTCTTGCAGGTGAACGATGCGGTTATCGCGCACCTGACCACGACGGTCGATCAAACGCCATTGCGCATCAAGTATCGCCGGTTGTTTCTGGCCAGAGTCCAGACGTGTAATGGTCAACAACACCTGCACATCCGGAGTGAACCCCGTTGTGGCCGGTGCCAGCACCACACGTTGGCTGTCCAGATGGCCAGCGACCTGACGCATCAGCAACTGATCGATATCCGACGAAAGGCTGCCAGCCCAACGACCGTCGGTCGCCGCTTGCAGACTGCCGTCTGGTTGACGTTGCAGTAATGTTTCACGTTGCAGGTAATCGGCTACGACTACCGGGCCTAATAAAACCGCCATGCCTGCGCTTTGCGCAGGCTGAACCGGACTTCCGCTGTCCAGTTGATACAGCGACACCGGCTGGTGAACGCTGCAACCCGCCAGGCCCAAAACGCCGGCGAGCAGGAAAATAAGGGGGCGCAGAGCTGTCATCATCCCGTCCAGGTGGCCGCCACAAGGCTGACCACAGTGAAAATACTCAATAAATATGAAGAACGCTCAGCCACGCCGGCGCTTGGAAAGGCCATATCATCCGTGAATATGCGTTCCGACTCCAGCGCCAAAGCGTCGATCTACGCGTTAAATCGTGGATCGACGCCTCTAGGACGCCTAATTGAGGTTTTCGACGAGCAGCGCATCCACTCTCTGGAAGCCCCTTGGAAGCTTATTGCCACGACGTCCACGTTCACCTTTGTAGTGTTCGAGGTCGTCGGCCTTCAGCGACAGGGTGCGTTTTCCGGCCTGCAGCACCAACGTGGCGCCTTCCGGAATGACCGCGATGTCCGTGACATATTCTTCGCGACTGGCCACGCGCTCACCGGAAATACCGATGATCTTGTTGCCTTTGCCCTTACCTAATTGTGGCAGATCGCTGATTTTGAAGATCAGCAGGCGACCTTCGGTCGTGACCGAGGCCAGCCAGTTGTGCTCACGATCAGCTACCGGACGCGGCGCGATGACTTTGGCGTTGTTCGGCAGGCTCAACAGGGCTTTACCGGCCTTGTTCTTGGCTTGCAGGTCTTCGCCTTTGACCACGAAGCCGTAACCGGCGTCGGAGGCGATCACGTACAACGCATCGTCTTCCGGCATCAGCACACACTCGAACGAGGCGCCCGGCGGCGGCGTCAGACGACCGGTCAACGGTTCACCCTGACCACGCGCCGACGGCAACGTGTGCGCGGCGACCGAATAGCTACGGCCGGTAGAGTCAATCACCACGGCAGACTGGTTGGAGCGCCCCGCCGCCGAGGTCTTGAAGCCGTCGCCGGCCTTGTACGACAGGCCGGTAGCATCAATGTCATGACCTTTGGCCGAACGGATCCAGCCTTTTTCCGAGAGGACGACGGTGACTTTCTCGTTCGGCAGCAGATCGTGCTCGGTCAGCGCCTTGGCTTCGGTACGTTCGACGATTGGCGAACGGCGGTCATCGCCATAGGTTTCGGCGTCCTTGATCAGCTCGGTACGCACCAGTTTCTTCAGCTTGGCTTCGCTGCCCAGCAGCGCTTGCAGCTTGGCTTGTTCCTTGAGCAGTTCGTCCTGCTCGTCGCGCAACTTCATCTCTTCCAGTCGCGCCAACTGCCGCAGACGGGTGTCGAGGATGTAGTCGGCCTGAATTTCGCTGAGGGCGAAACGCTCGATCAGCTTGGCCTTCGGATGCTCCTCGGTGCGGATGATGTGGATCACTTCATCGAGGTTGAGGTAGGCAATCAACAAACCGTCCAACAGGTGCAGACGACGCTCGACCTTGTCGAGGCGGAATTGCAGGCGGCGACGCACGGTCAGCACGCGGAATTCCAGCCACTCGACCAGCAAGGCACGGAGGTTTTTCAGCTGTGGTTTGCCGTCCAGACCGATGATGTTGACGTTGACCCGGTAGGTCGACTCCAGCTCGGTGCTGGCGAACAGGTGCTGCATCAGCGCTTCGTGATCGACGCGGCTGTTGACCGGAATGATCACGATGCGGCACGGGTTTTCGTGGTCGGATTCGTCGCGCAGGTCAGCGATCTGCGGGGCTTTTGACGGCTTGGCCTGCATCAGCGCGGCGATCTGCTCCAGCACCTTGGCACCGGACACCTGGTGCGGCAGCGCGGTGACGATGATGTCGCCGTCCTCGACGTGGTAGACGGCGCGCATGCGCACCGAGCCTTTGCCGGTTTCGTACATCTTCAGCAGGTCGGCACGCGGCGTGATGATTTCTGCTTCGGTCGGATAGTCCGGGCCTTGAATGTGTTCGCAGAGTTGCTCGACCGTGGCTTTCGGCTCATCGAGCAGGCGCACGCACGCGGTGGCGACTTCGCGCAGGTTGTGCGGCGGCACGTCGGTGGCCATGCCCACGGCGATACCGGTGGTGCCGTTGAGCAGAATGTTCGGCAGGCGCGCCGGCAGCACCAGCGGCTCCTGCAGGGTGCCGTCGAAGTTCGGCCCCCAGTCGGCAGTGCCCTGGCCCAGTTCGCTGAGCAGCACTTCGGAATAACGCGACAGACGCGCTTCGGTGTAACGCATGGCGGCGAAGGACTTCGGATCGTCCGGCGCACCCCAGTTACCCTGACCGTCGACCAGCGTATAGCGATAGCTGAATGGCTGGGCCATCAGCACCATCGCTTCG
Organism: Pseudomonas sp. AC242; assembly: GCF_979258655.1. Classification (NCBI taxonomy): domain Bacteria; kingdom Pseudomonadati; phylum Pseudomonadota; class Gammaproteobacteria; order Pseudomonadales; family Pseudomonadaceae; genus Pseudomonas; species Pseudomonas sp. AC242. The sequence goes on along the minus strand of NZ_OZ409873.1, from coordinate 6,286,086 downwards.
TAGCACGCCGAGTCACCGTGCGGGTGGAATTTACCGAGCACGTCGCCGACGGTACGCGCCGACTTCTTGTGCTTGGAATCGGCGTCCAGGCCCAACTCGCTCATCGCATAAATGATGCGACGCTGCACCGGTTTCAGGCCGTCGCCGATATGCGGCAAGGCACGGTCCATGATCACGTACATGGAGTAGTTGAGGTAGGCACTTTCGGTGAAGTCGGCCAGCGAGCGGCGTTCTACACCGTCCAGGCTGAGATCAAGGGGGTTGCTCATGCAGGCCTCATCGGTTCGTTGTCTGGCGCAGCAGCATGGTGCCACCGCGCTGAGTAAATTCAAGTTTGTTCAGGGCGCTCATGCCAAGCAACACCTGATCGCCATGCAGCCCCGGCGCCACCAGTGCGCGGACGTCGCGCAGCACGATGTCGCCCAGTTGCAGGCGGTCGATTTTGGTCCGGTAGCCCTGGCTCAGGCCGTTGGCCGTGCTCAGGGTCACACCGAAACCTTCTTCCAGTTTCAAACGCTTGGCCAGATCCGCCGGGATCGCCACATCGGTCGCGCCGGTGTCGAGCATGAACTCCACCGGCTCACCGTTGATCTGACCGCTGGCGACAAAATGCCCTTGGGCGTTGCCGGCCAGCTTCACCTCGATAAAACCTTCGCCCTGCTCCGAACTGACGACGACGTTCGGATTCTGCTGACGTTGCTCCCACTGGCCGAAAAACCGCGTGGCCAGAAACAGCGCCGCGCACCACGCCAGAATCATCAGCACCCGACCGGCGCGCTTGCCCGGCGGCTGTTGACTCATGGCTTGGCGCTCCAGCCGCCATCAGGTGCGGCGAAGCGCCAGACGATCGGCCGAACCTCACCGTCGGCCCGCGGGCCGAAATTATTGTCGACGCCGACCCATGCACCATCAGCGTCAACGATCAGCGCCTCTTCCAGCCCGAAGTTCTGCGAATAACGGCGGTTGGCCTGTAACAGTTCAGCGGCGTACGACCAGCAACGCTCGACCTTGGCGGTCTGCGCATCGCGCCGACAAATCTGGAAAGCGTTGCGCTCAAGGGTAAACAATTTGCCGTTGAACAACGAAAGGTCGGAAAAGTCTCGGTCGACCGCTCTAGCCTTGGGGAACTGCGGCGGCTGCATTTCCTTGCCGCCCTCGCTGAGCAGCACGCAACGACCGTCGCAATCCCACACTGTCTGCTGGCGCTTGATCAGCAGCAAGCCACGGCTTTGCCGCTCGGCGGCCAGCCACATCTGATCGCCCGCCGGGCTGATCGCCAGGCCTTCGAAAATCGCATTGAAATGCAGGAGCATGCCGCTGGCCCGCGCTTCGCGAACCATCATCGGCGAGATCTTCAGCCAGTTGACCGGGCCGCTGACGGGCACCTGCAAGACCGCCGCATGGCCCTCGCTGACAATGTAGCGATTGCCGGTGCTGTCGCAACTGATGCCTTCGAAATCCAGGTCGCCACCGCGCACGAACGATGCGGCCCAATTGCGCGAGCGCAACCCCCACGGTAGACCGGTCTCCGGCACCAGGGGCACGTCGATGTGCAAGGCTTCGGCCTGCCAGACCTGATCGGCGGTATTGAGCCGATAGATCTGATCATCATCGCGGTCCGACACCGTCCACAACTCGCCGCCACACATGGCCAGCCCCGACAGGTTACCGCCGCGCATGCCGTCGACGGGGTGTTCGGAGAGCACGCGCAATTCCTGCAAAGGCTCGGCCGACACGCTCATCACACTCAGCAGCAACACACCCGCCAAGGCCCAGCCAAACCGCATCAGGCCAGCACCTCGGCGAGGTTGCCTTTGGATTCGAGCCAGGTCTTGCGGTCACCGGCGCGTTTCTTCGCCAGCAGCATGTCCATCATTTCCGAGGTTTCGGCAAAATCCTCGCCCAGCGTCAACTGCACCAGACGTCGCGTGTTCGGGTCCATGGTGGTTTCACGCAGCTGCGGCGGGTTCATCTCACCCAGACCTTTGAATCGGGTGACCTGCGGTTTGCCGCGTTTCTTCTCGGCGACCAGGCGGTCGAGAATGCCGTCGCGCTCGGCTTCGTCGAGAGCGTAGTAGATCTCTTTGCCCAAATCGATGCGGTACAGCGGCGGCATGGCGACGTAGACGTGACCGGCATCCACCAGCGGGCGGAAATGCTGGACGAACAACGCGCAGAGCAAGGTCGCGATGTGCAGACCGTCGGAGTCGGCGTCGGCGAGGATGCAGATCTTGCCGTAACGCAACTGGCTCATGTCCGCCGCGCCCGGGTCGACACCGATGGCCACGGCGATGTTGTGCACTTCCTGACTGGCCAACACTTCACTGCCGTCGACTTCCCAGGTGTTGAGGATCTTGCCGCGCAACGGCAGGATCGCCTGGAACTCTTTGTCCCGCGCTTGCTTGGCGGAACCGCCGGCGGAATCACCTTCGACCAGAAACAGTTCGGAACGCATCGGATCCTGCCCGGCGCAGTCGGCCAGTTTGCCCGGCAACGCGGGGCCTTGAGTGACGCGTTTACGCTCGACCTTCTTACTCGCCTTGAGACGACGACCGGCGTTATTGATTGCCAGCTCAGCCAGGGCCAGACCGGTTTCCGGGTTGGCGTTGAGCCACAGGCTGAACGCATCCTTGACCACACCGGAGACAAACGCCGCCGCTTCACGGGACGACAGACGCTCTTTGGTCTGGCCGGAGAATTGCGGCTCCTGCATTTTCATCGACAGGACGAACGCGATGCGCTCCCAGACGTCTTCCGGCGCCAGCTTCACGCCGCGCGGCAGCAGACTGCGGAATTCGCAGAACTCGCGCATGGCGTCGAGCAAACCCTGACGCAAACCGTTGACGTGGGTACCGCCCTGCGCCGTCGGGATCAGGTTGACGTAGCTTTCCTGCACCGCGTCGCCACCTTCCGGCAGCCACAGCAGCGCCCAGTCGACCGCTTCTTTATTACCGGCGAAAGCGCCGCAGAACGGCTCGTTCGGCAGGCGTTCGAATTCGCTGACGGCGTCGACCAGATACGAGCGCAGGCCGTCTTCGTAGTGCCACTCGACTTTCTCGCCGGTGCCTTTGTCTTCGAAGCTGACCAAAAGGCCCGGGCACAACACGGCCTTGGCCTTGAGCACGTGCTTGAGGCGGCTGATGGAGAATTTCGGTGAATCGAAATACTTCGGATCCGGCGCGAAGTACACGCTGGTGCCGGTGTTGCGCTTGCCGACGGTGCCGACGATTTCCAGCTCGGTGGCTTTGTAGCCATCGGCGAACGTCATCTGGTATTCGTTGCCGTCACGCTTTACGCGCACGCGCACTTCGGTCGACAAGGCGTTGACCACGGAAATACCCACACCGTGCAAACCGCCGGAGAACTGGTAGTTCTTGTTGGAAAACTTGCCGCCCGCGTGGAGTTTGGTGAGGATCAGTTCGACGCCCGATACGCCCTCTTCCGGGTGGATATCGACCGGCATGCCACGGCCGTCATCGCTGACTTCCAGCGAGTGATCGGCGTGCAGGATGACCTGCACCGATTTGGCGTGGCCAGCCAGGGCTTCGTCGACACTGTTGTCGATGACTTCCTGGGCGAGGTGGTTCGGCCGACTGGTGTCGGTGTACATGCCGGGGCGTTTGCGCACCGGGTCGAGGCCCGAGAGGACTTCGATGGCGTCGGCGTTATAAGAGCTAGCGCTGGGAGTGGCCATAGGGTCTCGTCGTCAGTCATTCATGAAATAGGGGCAAGACTTCACAGTGCGGTGAAATCGATTGCCTGATACACATCGGCACCAATGCCGGCAAAACTCAGCAACGCCGGCAATTGCCCGGCAAAGCCTTGGAAACTGTGGTCGCCGCCGGCCTGAATGCGCAAGGCACAGGCGCGGTAATACTGCTGGGCGAGGCGATAATCCAGTGTTTCATCGCCGGTCTGCAACCATACCTGATAGCGCTGGGCGTCCTGAGGCGCCGGCACTTCCAGTTCGGCCAGGGCCGTGACGTGGTCGTGGGTCAATTCCCAGGTTTCATCGGTATACAGGTTTTTCTGCGTGCCCAGATAGCCGTCGAACATCCGGTGCGGGCTGACCGCCGGGTTGACCAGCAGGGCTTTCAGGCCATGGCGCTCGGCCAGGTGAGTCGCATAGTAGCCGCCGAGTGAGCTTCCCACCAGCAGCGGGCTGCCCAGTTCGGCAATCGCTTGTTCCAACTGACCGATGGCTTCACGCGGGTGGTGATGCAGGGCCGGGACACGCAGTTTGTCGCTCAAACCCAGCTGCTCCATCACGGAGACCAGCTGACAGGCCTTTTTCGAGGCCGGGGCGCTGTTGAAACCGTGGATATAGAGGATCGAACCGGACATTTGAGCTCCCTGGGTGTCGGTTTGGGTTTGCGGAGTTTACAGGGAGAGAAGAGCGGATTGGGGGTGGTTTCGAGAAATTGGTTATTCAGCAGGGGCGGCCCTCACCCTAGCCCTCTCCCAAAGGGAGAGGGGACTGAATGGGGAATATTCAAGAACTACACCGACCTGAAAGTGATTGGGCGAATCCATAATCGACTCGGTATTTCAGGTCGGCGCATGACGCAATACACCTCGGTCGGCTCCCTCTCCCTCTGGGAGAGGGCTGGGGTGAGGGGCTCTTGATCGAAAATCAGTAACCTTCGGAACCGTAATCAACGGTAAAAGCAAATCCAGTCACACGCTCAACGCCGGTTTCAATTCGCCCATCCGGCAACAACCGCAACCACCGATACCCCGGCGCTTGCTCCCCCACCTTGAAGTCCACACTCCCCGGCTCGAACTGAATGCACGTCGAAGGCGAAGCCATCAAGCGCACGCCATTGCGCTCACGATCAATCTCCTGATGCACATGCCCCCACAACACCGCGCGAGCCTGTGGAAAACGATCCAGCACCTCGAAAAACGCCTCGGGATTGCGCAAACCAATCGGCTCCATCCACGCGCAACCGATCGACACCGGGTGATGATGAAAACAAACCAGATGATGGCGCTCCGGCGCTTCGCTCAGGGAGCGGGCCAGCAGCTGCAATTGATCATCCTGAAGATACCCCGGCACCGAACCCGGCACCGCCGAGTCCAGCAGCGTCACCCGCCAGTTACCGATATCGACTACCGACTCCAGCAACGCGCTCTGCACGGCGGCCTGGGCCATGATCATCGGTTCGTCGTGATTGCCGGGAATCCAGCGCGCCGGTGCGTCGATCTGCGCGCTCATCTGGCGAAACTGCTGATACGACGCCAGCGTGCCGTCCTGCGAGATATCGCCGGTGGCCAGAATCAGGTCGATCTGCGGCTGCTGCTCCAGCACCAACTCGATCACCTGTTGCAGGCTCTCGCGGGTGTTCATGCCCAGCAGCGTACCGTGCGCTTCAGCGAACAGATGGCTGTCGGACAACTGCACCAGCAGCGGCGAATCGGCGGAGGTCAACGTGGATACGCTCGGCAAGGCGCTCTCCCAAGGCAAAAGCACGGAATCGGTAGTGCCGCAATTATGCTGGGGGATCACTGAAAGAGGAAACTGCCGAACCGGACGCAGTTCACAACTAGCGTACGACTTCGTACTCGTGCCCCAACGCCAGGCAATGACTCAGCCATTCCCCCAGGAACAGATTGAGCTGGGCCTTTTCATCTGGCTGATGCATGGCCGCGTTCGGGTAAGGATAGATGCCGCGAAAGCGTCGTGCATGTTCGGCGCTGACCACTTCGGCCATGCGCGCGTCGTGATAGACCTGCACTTCCAGTTGCGGCACCGGCAGCCACGGCAGGCTGTGTTCCTGACGCACTTGCAACGTTGTGGTGTATGGGCAGGTTTGCAGCACTTCGAGGGCCAGCACGCCGAGCATCTGCTCGCCCTGGGTCACGGCGATGCGCCGCGCCTCGGGCTCGTTGCGCATGTCCGGCAGCAGTCGCATCAGGCGCGCGTAGTTGGCCTCGCAGGCGGCTTGCAGCCCCGCGAGGTCGACTCGATAACGATCGCGCAACTTGTTTACGACCATAACCCCCTCACTTCGGCGCGGTTCAGCGCCAGCCACTGCAAAGCGATGATGCTCGCCGCGTTGGCAATGCGACCGTCACGGACGGCCTGCAAGGCATCTTCAAAGGCCCAGACCGTGACGCGGATATCTTCTGCCTCTTCTTCCAGGCCATGCAGGCCGCCAACGCCGTCAGTGCTGCAACGCCCCAGATACAAATGCACGAACTCGTTGCTGCCGCCCGGCGACGGGAAATACTTGGTCATCGGCCACAGGGCCTTGATGTCCAGCCCAGCTTCCTCCTGCGCCTCGCGGTGAGCAACTTCTTCCGGCTGTTCATCCTTATCGATCAGACCAGCGACCAGTTCGACCAGCCACGGGTTGTCGGTCTTGCCCATGGCGCCGACGCGAAACTGCTCGATCAACACCACCTCGTCGCGCTGCGGATCGTAAGGCAGCACACACACGGCATCGTGGCGTACAAAGACTTCACGGTTGATCTCGCGGCTCATGCCACCGGCGAACAATTCATGACGCAGGTGCAAACGGTCGAGTTTGTAAAAACCCTCGTAGCAGCGCTCGCGTCGCACGACGTCGACGGTGGTCGGAATGGCGTTGGCAAAATCAGTCATGAGCATCCTCTTTTACTGCAGATCCATTACGAGTTGCCGCTTGTTACTGGCAACCTCGACTTCGCGCCATCCTAACGCGCCCGCACCGTTTGATGCAGCCCCTTTACCGTCAGCGGGATGGACGGTGGAGGCGAAACCCACTCTAATTAGCTTAGTGGCGAACTGACTGCTTCTGCGAGAGTCGAAGCGGATATCTTTTTGCCTTCCCCTGCTTTCGAAAGGACGCCCATGTCGCTTTTCAAAATTGCCTCCGTGGCCGCCATTGCCCTGACTCTGGGTGCGTGCGCCAGCCTGTTCCAGCCCAACTACCGCACGCCGCTGGAAACCACCCGCGATGCATCGGAACAACTGAAACCGGGCTGTTCCAACCCTGATTGCCCACTGGTGAACATCGACACCCTGCGCTTCCCGGCCGAACCTGCGCTGGACGGCATCATCGAAAAACGCCTGCTGCAAATGACCCGCACCGAGAAAAACGCCCAAGTAGCGCCAACCCTGGCGGCCTATCGCGAGCAGTTTTTGGCCAGTGCCGGCCCGCGCAACAGCAGCTATCTGCAAGCGAAAGTACGCGAGCAGCATGACGGCTTGGTGATCATCGAAGTGTCGAGCTACCTCGACACCGGCGGTGCGCATGGCACCCCGGGGCGCGGTTTCATCAACTATTCGCGCCAGCAGCACAAGGTGCTGAACCTGTCCGACATGCTCGTGCCGGGTCAGGAAGAGGCGTTCTGGAAAGCGGCGCAGGTCGCGCACAACAGTTGGTTGATCAGCACCAAGCTCGATCAGGAGCCGGAGTTCGTGGCGAACTGGCCGTTCGTGAAGACCCCGAACGTGGCGCTGACCTATGGCGGCGTGATCCTCAAGTACGACGTGACCACCATCGCGCCTTACGCGCTGGGCCACGTCGAACTGAAGATTCCTTATCCGCGTCTGAACGGCATTCTCAAGCCTGAGCTGTTTCCCGGCCGTAACTGAAGGTCCGGCCCAGCACTAGTTGCAACAGCCCTGCCAGCACCAGCGCCGGCAGGGTTGCGCCGACATCCGGATACAGATTCGCCAGCAAGTGGTAGGTGCTCACACCACCCAGCCACGCTAACAACGCCGGCCAGCGCAATGCCGCCGAAGCGACCTGAGCGCTGCGCTTGCGCAGGATGAAGTGATCGACCAGCACCACGCCGAACAGCGGCGCAAACACCGAGCCGATCAGCAGCAGGAAATTCTGGTACTGCGCCAACGGCGCCAGCAGGGCGATCAGCGTGCAGATCACGCCAATGGCCAAGGCCAGATGCTCGACTTTCAGGCGCAACAGAATCCCGCTGGAAACCGCTGCCGAGTGAATGTCGGCGAAGGCGTTTTCCGACTCATCCAGCAGAATCAGCAACAGCGGAATGCCCAGACCTGCACCGGCCAGTGCCAGCAGCAACGCATTGACTTCACCGCTCGGCGCGAACGCAAGCGTGTAAGCGACGCCAAGGCTCATCAGCCAGAAGTTGCCGATAAAGAAACCGACCGCAGTGCCACCAAAAACATTCTTCGCACGCTTGCCGAATCGCGAGTAGTCGGCGATCAGCGGCAGCCACGACAGCGGCATCGCAATGGCAATGTCAAAGCCCACAGCGAATGGCATCGAACCGTCACCAGCACGCGACCAGAGATCGGCCAGATCGGCTTTGGCAAACAGGTTCCAGGTCAGCCACAGGCACGCCGCCAACAGCAGCCAGATGCCCCACTTGCGCAGGATCTGCCGCACAAAAGTCAGCGGCCCGCTAACAGCAAGCAACGTCGCCAACGCCCCGAAAAACAGTGTCCACAAAACCGGGTTCGACCACAGCGAACCTTCGCTGAACGCGCGGGTGCCGAGCAGGCTGGCAGCGTCGCGCATGACGATGATTTCGAACGAGCCCCAACCAATCAGTTGCAGCAGGTTGAGCAGCGCCGGCAGGCTCGCGCCTTTGCTGCCGAGGCTGAGTTTCAGCGCGGCCATCGAGGACAGACCGGTGTCGCTGCCGATCACGCCAACGGCGGCCAGCAACAGTACGCCGACCAACGTGCCGAGGAAAATCGCCAGCAGCGAACCGGACAGGCCCAGACCTGGCGCGAGTAATGCGCCGGTCTGCAAAACCATCAGGCCGATGCCGAGGGAGAACCACAAGGAAAACAGATCGCGACCACCGAATACACGCTTGTCGACGGGTACGGCGAGGTCGGGGGAATAAGTGCTGGGTTGAATGCTCAAGGGTGTTATCTCAGAGGGACACTTGTTGTGATCGTTCCCACGCTCCGCGTGGGAACGCCTCTAGGGACCAGTGACGCGGAGCGTCACGGGCTGCATTCCCACGCAGAGCGTGGGAACGATCAGTACGGGCTCAAACCTTTTTGTACAGCTGACTGCCTTCCTTCTTGAACCGCTCGGCCTGTTCCGCCAGGCCTTGGGCGACGTCCACGTCGACCGCGTCGATCCGCTGGTTGGCCGCATACTCGCGGACTTCCTGAGTGATCTTCATCGAGCAGAATTTCGGCCCGCACATCGAACAGAAATGCGCGACCTTCGCCGAATCCTTCGGCAGGGTTTCATCGTGATACGAACGCGCGGTATCCGGATCCAGACCCAGGTTGAACTGATCCTCCCAACGGAACTCGAAACGCGCCTTGCTCAAGGCGTTGTCGCGAATCTGTGCGCCCGGATGCCCTTTGGCCAAGTCCGCTGCGTGCGCGGCGATCTTGTAAGTGATGATCCCGGTCTTCACGTCATCCTTGTTCGGCAGACCCAAGTGTTCCTTCGGCGTCACGTAGCAAAGCATCGCGCAACCGAACCAGCCGATCATCGCCGCACCGATACCCGAGGTGATGTGGTCGTAGCCCGGCGCAATGTCGGTGGTCAGCGGGCCGAGGGTGTAGAACGGCGCCTCATCGCAGCACTCCAACTGCTTGTCCATGTTCTCTTTGATCAACTGCATCGGCACGTGGCCCGGGCCTTCGATCATGGTTTGCACGTCGTGTTTCCAGGCGATCTTGGTCAGTTCGCCGAGGGTTTCCAGTTCGCCGAATTGAGCAGCATCGTTGGCGTCGGCAATCGACCCCGGACGCAAGCCATCACCCAGCGAGAAGCTGACGTCATAGGCTTTCATGATTTCGCAGATTTCTTCGAAATGCGTGTAGGCGAAGTTTTCCTTGTGATGCGCCAGGCACCACTTGGCCATGATCGAACCGCCACGGGAAACGATACCGGTCACGCGTTTGGCGGTCAGCGGCACGTAACGCAGCAGCACGCCGGCGTGAATGGTGAAGTAGTCGACGCCCTGCTCGGCCTGCTCGATCAGCGTGTCGCGGAACAGCTCCCAGGTCAGGTCTTCGGCCGCGCCGCCGACTTTTTCCAGCGCCTGATAGATCGGCACTGTGCCGATCGGCACCGGCGAGTTACGGATGATCCACTCGCGGGTTTCGTGAATGTGCTTGCCGGTGGACAAGTCCATGATGTTGTCCGCGCCCCAGCGAATGCCCCAGGTCAGTTTCGCCACTTCTTCTTCGATGGACGAACCCAACGCGCTGTTGCCGATATTGCCGTTGATCTTCACCAGGAAGTTACGGCCGATGATCATCGGTTCCAGTTCGGTGTGGTTGATGTTGGCCGGAATGATTGCGCGGCCACGGGCGATCTCTTCACGGACAAATTCAGGGGTGATGATTTTCGGCACGCTGGCGCCGAAGCTGTGACCCGGGTGTTGCTGATCCAGCAGGCCGGCGGCGCGGGCCACCTCAAGCTTCATGTTTTCGCGGATGGCGACGAATTCCATCTCGGGCGTGATGATGCCCTGACGCGCATAGTGCATTTGCGTGACGTTGGCCCCAGCCTTGGCGCGGCGCGGGTTGTTGACGTGGGCAAAGCGCAGCTTGGTCAGTTCCGGATCGGCGAGGCGCTCGCGACCAAAGTTGGAACTCAGACCCGCCAGGCGCTCGGTGTCGCCACGGTCATCGATCCACGCAGAACGCACATCGGCCAGGCCTTTGCGTACGTCGATCACCACGTTCGGATCGGTGTAGGGGCCCGAGGTATCGTAAACGGTGACCGGTGCGTTGATTTCACCGCCGAAGTCAGTCGGGGTCACATCAAGGGTGATTTCGCGCATCGGCACGAGGATGTCCGGGCGCGAGCCCTGAACGTAGACTTTTTGCGAACGGGTGAACGGCTTGACCGATTGCTCGTCGACCTTGGCCGAGTCACTCAGGTTGATCGCGTTTTTTGATTTTGTAGTCATCACGGGCTCTCCAGACAGCATCCAGGCAGTGGATTGTCGGAGCAGAACCTGAAAGGCACGGACGCACCAGGACCGGTGCTGTGCATCGTCGTCGAGCGTTCGATTGTCGAACAATTTCCCGGACGAAGCACAAGAGGACTCGCCGGGTGACGAGAAATCTTGTTCCCTACGCAGGCGCTAACCTGATCAGGTTCAACGGGATCCGAAATTATTCGATCTCAGCCTCATAGCAAGGCACCCCGACAAGAACCCGGCCAGTCTAGACACAACCGGCAAAGAACGCCAACACCGCAGCAAACACCATGATGAATGGCATAAATACAGGGGCTTGGCCGATTGTTGTGAGGCAAATGCGCAACTACACTCGCTTTGCCCCGCCACGCCTTGACGCTGCGGGGCCTGCGCCTTACCTTTGGCGCCCGGATTACTTCCATAATATTAATGCTAGGGATCGCCTCATGCTGCGCAAACTCTCACTGGCTGTTGCCGTGTCTTGTGCGTCCAACGCAATGGCCTGGGCAGCAGAAGCGCCCTTGTCGACCAAAACCGACCTGGTCAGCGTCTATCAGGAAGCGGTCGACAACAATGCTGATCTGGCCGCCGCCCGCGCTCAGTACGGTGCGCAGAAAGAAGTCGTGCCACAGGCCCGCGCCGGGTTGCTGCCGAACCTGTCGGGCGGTGCCGAAGTGGCCAATGTGCGCACGTCGATCGATCAACCCTCGGCCACTGCCAATCGCAGCGCTCACTCTTATCAAGCGACTCTGGCCCAGCCATTGTTCCGCGCCGATCGCTGGTTCCAGTACCAGGCCGCGAAGGACGTCAACGAGCAAGCCGCCCTGCAACTGTCGGCGACTGAGCAGAACCTGATCCTGCAATCGGCCGAAAGCTATTTCAACGTGCTGCGCAGCCAGGACAACCTCGCCTCGACCAAGGCTGAAGAAGCCGCATTCAAGCGCCAGCTCGACCAGTCCAACGAGCGCTTCGATGTCGGCCTGTCGGACAAGACCGACGTGCTGCAATCGCAAGCCAGTTACGACACCGCACGAGCCAACCGCATCGTTGCCCAGCGTCAGGTCGATGATGCCTTCGAAGCGCTGATCACCCTGACCAACCGCCAGTACAACTCGATTCAGGGCATCGTCCATACGCTGCCGATCCTGCCGCCGGCGCCGAACGATGCCAAGGCGTGGGTCGACACAGCGGCGAAACAGAACCTTAACCTGCTGGCGAGCAACTTCGCCGTCAGCTCGGCCGAAGAAACGTTGAAGCAGCGCAAGGCCGGCCATTTGCCAACCCTCGACGCCGTGGCCAAATACGAAAAGGGTGACAACGATGCGCTGGGATTTGCCAATCCGAACTCGTTCGGCACGCCTTATCACGGCAACGTCGAGCAGAGCACAGTCGGCTTGCAACTGAACATCCCGATCTACAGCGGCGGGTTGACCAGCTCGCAAGTGCGCCAGTCGTATGAGCAACTGAATCAGAGCGAACAACAGCGCGAATCCCTACGCAGGCAGATCGTCGAGAACACCCGCAACCTGCACCGTGCGGTGAACACCGACGTCGAGCAAGTGCAGGCGCGTCGTCAGTCGATCATTTCCAACCAGAGCGCGGTGGAAGCTACCGAGATCGGTTATCAGGTCGGTACGCGCAACATCGTTGACGTGCTCGATGCGCAGCGTCAGCTGTACACCTCGGTGCGCAATTACAACAACACGCGTTATGACTACATCCTCGACAACCTGCGTTTGAAGCAGGCGGCGGGGACACTGAACCCGGGTGACCTGGAAGATCTGCGGCGGTATCTGAAGGCCGATTACAACCCGGACAAGGATTTCCTCCCGCCGGATCTGGCCAAGGCCGCCGAGGCGCAGCTCAAGGCTCGGCCTTAAGCCTTAAAAACAAAAGATCGCAGCCTCCGGCAGCTCCTACAGGAAACGTATTCCAATGTAGGAGCTGCCGAAGGCTGCGATCTTTTTGCTTAATTGATCAATCTTCCCAAGCCATCCAGCAAGCGCTGCAACGCGCCCTGATTGCGGCGCATCACCGCCAGCCCGGCGTCGGCCATACGCTGCGCATCACGCGGCAATTCGAACAAGCGCTGCACCTCCACCGCCAGCCCTTCGGCATCATCCACTTCGGCCAACGCTCCGGCTTCACGCATTTGCGCGGCGATGTCGAGGAAGTTGAACAGGTGCGGGCCGCTGATCACCGGTTTGGCCAAGGCTGCCGGCTCCAGCAGGTTGTGCCCACCGTTAGGCACCAGGCTGCCGCCGACAAACGCACTGTCCGCCAAGGCATAGAGAAACAACAATTCGCCCATGGTGTCGCCGAGCAGTACTGAAGTCTTTGCATCGACCTGAGCTGCGGTCGAGCGTCGCACCGTGGCAAAACCTTCGCGCTGACACAGTTCGAACACCGAGTTGAAACGTTCCGGGTGACGCGGCACCAGGATCAGCAGGGCATCCGGATGATTGGTCAGCAAGCGGCGATGGGCATCGAGCACCACTTCGTCTTCGCCTTCGTGGGTGCTGGCGGCGATCCACACCGGGCGCTCCAGCGCCTGCCACTGCCCGCGCAGTTCGGCCGCGCGTTGCAGCAGTTGCGGGTCGATGGTCAGGTCGAACTTGATCGAACCGGTGACTTCGACTGTTTCCGCACGCGCACCCAGATCGCGGAAGCGCTGGGCTTCGGCTTCGGTCTGCACGGCGAACAAACTCATCTCGGCCAGCATCGGCGCGGTCAGCTTGCTGAAGCGGCCATAGCCGCGTGCGGAGCGCTCGGACAAGCGTCCGTTGGCCAGCGCCACCGCAATTCCACGCTTGGCGCACTGATGAATGTGGTTAGGCCACAACTCGGTTTCCATGATCACCGCAAGCTTGGGCTGAACGCGATCAAGAAAACGCGACGCCGCACACGGCAAGTCGTAGGGCAGATAGCAATGCTGAATGCGCGGCTCGTTGGCGAACAGCGCCTGAATCCGCTCCGACCCGGTCGGGGTCATGCAGGTCACGGTAATTGGCAACTGTGGATAACGTTGCAACAAAGCGCGGATCATCGGTGCGGCAGCGATGCTTTCGCCCACCGATACCGCGTGCACCCAGATGCCGCCGGGTTGCAACCTCGGCATGCCGTAGGAAAAACGTTCGCCAATCCGCTTGGCATACGCCGGCGCCTTGCGCGCCCGCAGCCATAGCCGAATCGCCACCAATGGCAGCCCCAGGTAAAACAGCGCGGTGTAGAGAGTTCTATTCATGGCGGCGGAGTTTATCGACTTTTGCCACCGATCGCCCGCAAGTGCACGGCAAAACGTTCGGCCAGCCAACGCGCGGCCGGGCCGAGCGGTTCGTCGCGGCGCCAGACCAGCTCAACCACCAGCGCCGGCGGCGTCCACTCACTGTCAAGTTCAACCATCAAGCCCTGATACGCCGAGTACTGCACCACATGGCGCGGCAACCAGGCCCAGCCCAGATCGCGCACCAGCCATTCGGACATCACGTAGAAACTGTCGGCGCGCCACACCTGCGGGCTGGCCGGCTCGTTGCCGGGATAGACGCTGGTTTGCGTCGACATCAGCAATTGTCGGTGTTGCGCCAGTTGTTGGCAGGTCACATAGGACTGCGCCGCCAGCGGGTGCTTGATGCCACAGACCGTGACCATCTCCACGCTGCCGAGGACGCGGCGCTCCAAGGCTTCGGGGATTTCATCGTGATAGAAAAGCAGGCCGAGGTCGGCGCGACGTTCGACCAGTTTTCGCGCGACCTCGCCTTGCGCGGCGCTGGTCAGTTGCACTTCAAGGCTGGGGAATTGCTCGGCCAGTTCACCGAAACTTTCCACCAGCGCCTGATAGGGCATCGCCTCGTCCTGGGCCACGCGCAGTTGCGCTTCCTGACCACGCATCATTGCCATCGCCCGGCCATTCAGACGCTCACACTGGCGCAGGACTTCCCGCGCTTCTTCGAGCAATGCTTCGCCCGCTTCAGTAAGGCTTGGCTGGCGACCGCTGCTACGCTCAAACAGGCTCACGCCCAGATCATCTTCAAGCATGGCAACAGCGTTGCTGATCGCCGATTGCGCCTTGCGCTGCTGGCGCGCCACGGCGGAAAACGAGCGATGTTCGGCCACATCGACAAACACCCGAAGTTGATCCAGATTCCACTGCATGCTGATTCGCCAACCCATCTTCAGAACAGATAGGTAATGACTTTACCCCATCTGGTGAATCACTAGAATGCCGCCTCAGCAAGCAACGTTTTACATTGAGGATCTGAACCATGAACGCCTACGCCTACCTGGCCATTGCCATCTGCGCCGAAGTGATCGCCACCGTATCGATGAAGGCCGTCAAAGGCATCAGCACCCCCCTGCCGCTAGTGCTGGTCATCGTCGGCTACGCGATTGCGTTCTGGATGCTGACGCTGGTGGTGCGCACCGTACCGGTCGGCGTTGCCTATGCGGTCTGGGCGGGTATGGGCATTGTGATGGTCAGCGTCGCGGCGCTGTTTATCTACGGGCAAAAACTGGATATCCCGGCGATGCTGGGGATGGCGTTGATCGTGCTGGGCGTCGTCGTGATCCAGTTGTTCTCGAAAACTGCCGGGCACTAAAGCCCAACCACATTCCCTTGTAGGAGTGAGCCTGCTCGCTCCCACATTTGGATTTGTGTTCGGCCTGTTGATCATCGACAAATCCGCCCCTTTCCCGAGTCTGTATACTGCGCCCTCGTCTTGAACACTGAGGTCGTTGCATGCCATCCGTTATTTCCACCGACGTTCTGATTGTCGGCGCTGGTGTCGCCGGCCTCTGGTTGAACGCGCGTCTGCGCCGCCAGGGTTTTTCGACCGTGCTGGTGGAAAGTGCCAGCCTCGGCGGCGGGCAAAGCGTTAAATCCCAGGGCATCATCCACGGCGGCGCCAAATACGCGCTGCACGGTGCTCTGACCGGCGCCTCGGAAGCCATCGCCGACATGCCGCGCCGCTGGCGTGAAGCGCTGGCCGGCAATGGCGAGCTGGACCTGTCCGGTGTGCGCCTGCTGTCCGAGGCCCATTACCTGTGGTCGCCGGGGACCCTCGCCGGCAACCTCACCAGTTTCTTCGCCAGCAAAGCGGTGCGCGGCCGCGTTGATCAGGTCAAGGGCGAGCAACTGCCGCCAGCCCTGCAAGACAAGCGCTTCAAGGGCAAGGTCTATCGTCTCGCCGAACTCGTCGTGGATGTGCCAAGCCTGATCCAGCGTCTGGCCGATCTGGCCGGCGATGGCCTGCTCGCCGGGCAAACCATCGAGCCGTTGCTGGAAGCGGGCGTGCTGGTCGGGTTGCAAGTCGACGGCCGCGAGATTCGCGCTCAGCGCATCGTCCTCAGCGCCGGCGCGGGTACCGCCCAACTGCTTGAAGACCTCGGTCTGAGCCAGCCGGCCATGCAACGCCGGCCGCTGCACATGATCCTCGCCAAAGGCCCGGGCCTGAAACCGTTGTACGCCCACTGCCTGGGTGGCGGCAGCAAACCGCGGATCACCGTGACCACACACCCGGCGGCTGACGGCCAATGGGTCTGGTACATGGGCGGCGACATCGCCGAAAGCGAAGGCGTGCACCGCGAGCCGGCCGAGCAGATCGCCACCGCGCAGAAAGAGATCGCACAGTTGCTGCCGTGGATCGACCTCAGCGCCACGCAATGGGCGACCCTGCGGGTTGACCGTGCCGAACCACTGCAAACCGGGCTGACACGCCCGGACAACGCCTTTCTCGCCGAGCAGGGGCGCTTGCTGGTCGGCTGGCCAACCAAACTGGCGCTGGCACCGGACTTCGCTGACCGGGTCATCGCCTCTCTCGAGCGCGACGGCATCCAGCCGCAAGCCGCCGAACCTTTGCCGGCGCTGCCAAAACCACCCATGGGCGTTCCCGCCTGGGAGCAACTGCTGCCATGACCATTGCCAATCTGCACGACCTTCATCGACCGTTGGGCAGCACCGGCCTGATGGTTTCGCCACTGGGTCTGGGCACGGTCAAACTCGGCCGTGACCAAGGCGTGAAATACCCCAACGGTTTTCAGATTCCCGGCGACGACGAAGCGCGCATGCTGCTGCGTCAGGCGCGGGAATTGGGCATCAACCTGATCGACACCGCCCCGGCCTATGGCCGCAGCGAAGAGCGTCTCGGCCCGCTGCTGCGTGGCCAGCGTCAGGACTGGGTAATCGTCAGCAAGGTCGGCGAAGAGTTTGCCGATGGTCTGTCGCGCCACGATTTCAGTGCAGCACACACACGAATGTCGGTGGAACGCAGCCTGCAACGTCTTGAAACCGATTTTATCGACCTGGTGCTGGTGCATTCCGACGGCAACGACATGGCAATTCTCGAGCACGAAGAGGTGTACGCCACCCTCGCGGCGCTCAAGGCCGAAGGCAAGATTCGCGGCTTCGGCTTTTCCGGAAAAACCGTCGAAGGTGGCCTCAAGGCACTGGAGCAAGGTGACTGCGCAATGGTCACCTACAATCTGAACGAACAAAACGAGAAAGCTGTCATTGACTATGCTGCTGTCCACGGCAAAGCCATTCTGGTGAAAAAAGCCTTGGCCAGCGGTCATGTCTGCCTGAGCCCGGGCGTCGACCCGGTGCGCGCCAGCTTCGAATTGCTGTTCGCACAGCCTGGCGTGGCCAGTGCTATTGTCGGCACGATCAATCCGCTGCACCTCGCCCACAACGTTGCGACCGTTGCCCAGGTCCTACGTGGTCACTGACGCCGCCTCGCGGCCTTAAGCAGGAGCCGATATGCCGCGCACGCTCATCAGAAAGAACCCGAGCAACTTCAAGACCCTGCCGCTGTACGTCGAAGCCACCCCCGAAGGCCTGACCTATCAGAGCGTCGGCATGCCGCTGAACTTCGCGCAGACCTTGCAGCGGCGCAAACCGGTGAGCGTGGCCGACACTGAGCGCTTCTCGCTGGAGCTGGCCAATCTCGGCGTTTCGGTACGTCTGACCCTGCATTGGCAGAATCGCGATTATTGGGTGCTGGTGCGCCAGCGCCGACAGGACCGTGGCGACGTCGTGCTCAAATTGATTTCCGGTTACGTGCCGGCTCATGAGCTGAATATCCCGCTACACACGGCCATTCAGGAAATTGCTGAAGAGTGTTTGCTCGAGACACCGGAAGGCTGGCTCGGCGGGCGCTTCAACGACACTTGGCTGCCAGCCCCCTACTCTGCAGCTCTGCATTATCGCGAAGCCCTGCCGTTTCGCCTGACCCCGTTGTCCGGCTCAGCGCGACCGATCCGTAGCGCCAATCTGCAATTGCTCGAACGGCCTCGGGCCTACGTACACCTGCCGACCGCGTCACTGCAATTGATCTACGACTTGCGCCTGGATGTGCCCAAGGAAGCCAAGTCCCTGAGTCTGTTCCACGTCGACGAGCGTCTGGAAGGTGATCAACTGGTGGCCAGACTCGACCGCAAGCGCCCCGACCTGTACTTGATGCCACTCAAGGACGGCGCGCCACTGGCCGAGCTATACACGCTCAAGCGCGACAAACTGGTGCCGGCCAGCACCCGAGGTCTGTATCTGGCCGAGAGCTTTGCGACACAAACCGGCTGGGTCGTGCGCGAGGAGCGGATTCGCTGGAAGGACTGGCTGGTGCAACAGGGTCTGCAACCGGCGAAAGCCCCGCGTCAGGGGCTCAAGCAGTTGAGCATCAAGGCGCTGCGTTTGGTCGGGCTGGGCAAAAAAACCGCCAAATAGCGGTTTAGCGGCGGCGATCCCACCACGTGCGCAACGCGGCGAAGAAATGGAAGTAGCGGTTTTCGCGCTTGCCCATGCCGCGCTTGGGCGAGAACGACTCCTCGGCAAATGCGCCGGTAATGCGCACTCGTGATGCCTGAGTCGGCAGTGTGCAGATTTTGGCATCCACCTGCTGCAACGCATATTTGAGCAAGCGCTCGGAATGCAGCTTGCGACCTGTCGCCTTGCAGAAATCGAAAATGCGCTCGACCCGTTTGCCGTACGCGACATAGTTATCGCGCCCGCAAACCGCGAAACGGTCGTTCAAACCACCCCACCACTGCCAATCAGGAATGTAGGCGTTGTGTCGCCGCGCCTGCGGATGATTGAACACATAGCCGGGCAGCGCGGTGTGGAAGAAATTGTCCGGGCGCACGAACACAACGAAATCCGGATCGAAGGATTCGATCATCAAGGTCACGGTGTGCAACGAGTTGAGCTGATAGATCAGATTACGCAGCGACGCATAGTCATCGGCCCAAGTGTCGCCCTGTGCTTTGACCTGCTCGAAATCCCAGCGCTCCAGCACACCTTCGGTCGAGGTGAGCGTGCCGGTCATCGACTCGAACGGCTGGTAATTGTCCGCCTTCAGTTCACCCTTCTCGCCGGACCGCGTGTTCTGCACCTCATCGATCTTGTACAGATGGTAGAAGCACTTAACGTCGCTGCCCGCAGGCAACTGCGCAAGAACGTTCTGTTCGATAGAGGGGAAGCAGATTGTCGAATTTCTCGGGATCCCGAAAAAAGCCACGGCAATTTTCAACACTCAACAGCACCTTTTGAAAATGGTTCGGGCCTGACGGCAACCGGATTCACGATGTGGCTTACTTTTGCCGAAACAGCTTTTGCCACCAGCGACGGGGTGGCAGCGGCACCACAATGACGTGCGATTTCTGCAGCCAGTCGCGCTCGTAATCCCAGGCATGGCCACCCCACAGCTTTCCTGCTTCGTTGGAAAACCCCAGGGTCATCAGCTGATAGGTATAACCGGCGTGATCACGTAACCAGTCGAACAACACCAGCGTGTTAAAACCCGTGGACGGCCCGACGTAGCGTTTACCGCCCGGCCGGTTGACCGGGTAGTTCCACAGCGGCGGCAGCGGAATGCGATCCCAATACATCGCCACACGCGGCAATGGGCACATCGGTGCGGCACAGCCCACCAGCATGCTGAAACAGCGTTCATTCGCCTGTTCGAACATGCGCTGCACCGGCGGCGCGTAAGGCAGACCAAAAAAATAGGCGTCCTGCGCGTTGTAGCCATGCACGAAGACATTGACGTTGTGCTTGTTGAGCAGCGCCGCTTTGATGCAGGTATTGAAGCTGACGACGACATCATCGGCGCCAATGTCCAGCGCCTGAAAGTCTGCCGCGGTGATAGCCGGATTGTTGGCAACCAGCACGACCCGAGGTGCACGGCCGAGACGCTCGAGAAGGTCTGCAGGCAGAGCGCCCAGAACGGACTGATCACCGCCGGGCAGCGCATCCAGCGCCATGTGTTCGTCGGGTTGCGACGCTTGATGATCCTTCATTCAGACTGGCACCTTCATCCCGTAGCGCAGTTTCACCCAGAACCGTGTGAACGCCGAAGGCGGCTGCCATGGGCGCATCTCACGCTGGATTTCCGTGGCCAGTGCCTGACCGACACGGGCAAAGGAATAACGGCTTTGCGCAAATTCCTGGCCGTTGCGGGCAATGCGCTCCGCGAGTTCCGGATCGCTCTGCAACAGCTTGATCTTCTCCACCGCCTCTTCTTCGCTGCGGTAGAACACGGTGTTGTGCATGTCTTCAAAACCGAGCAAGCGGTCTTCTTCGCCTTGGCTCCAGGCCAGCAACACACAGCCGCAAGCCATGGCCTCGTAGTTCTTGATCATGAACTCGTTCATGCCGATGTCGGCGCTGACGAAAATCCTTATGCGATTGAGCGTCTGCAGGTATTCCTCACCCGACTTGGTGCGGGTCACCAGCATCCCGGTCCGCTGCGAGAGCGACTCGAGCATGGCTTTGCGCTCGGCATATTCGGTACTTTTCAGGCTGCCCAGAAAGCCGATGGGAATATCCCGCTCGACGCCGGTGTTGTGCAGCATCTGCTCGTCATAACCCTTGGAGACGAACACCGTGTCGATGCCCTCAGCCAGCATCTTGCGCGCGACCACAGCACCGGACACCAGCGCCCGACAACTCGGCAGGCGACGGTAGAGGCGTGAATACACGCCACGATACTTACTCGCCGGCATGTAGTTCTGGTAGGCGTCGTGTTCGAGGAAGACCAGCCCGGGAATGCACTTGAGCACCCGCAATTGCGGGGCCAGGCGCTTGACCCTGGAAAAGATGACCACACGATCGAAGTTCTGATAACCAACCGAGGCCAGAAACGGCCCCAGGTTCATTTGTTGCCGTTTGCTCAAACGATAGATGAAACATTCATCACAGTTCTGCTGCACGATGTCGTAGAGCCGGTCGAGAATGACCCGCTGCTCGTCCATCACCAGGAGCATGACTTTCATAGATTAATTGACCACGCGACGTAGGCAGGCAAGCGCATCGGATTCAAAGCTGCCTACATCAACGGAAACGGTAAAATCCCCAAGGCACAATCCGTTCACACGCAGTACACAACAGTAAAAATTCATCTGATCAACGACTGCGGATCTTCTCGACAATCGCAGTTGTCGAGCTGTTTTCCACAAGCCCCAAGACCTTCACGGTGCCGCCATAAGCGCTGACGATATCAGCGCCGACCACCTGATCGATGCCGTAATCGCCGCCCTTGACCAGCACGTCCGGTTTGACCTCGCGCAGCAGGTTTTCCGGGGTGCCTTCAGGGAAACTGATCACCCAGTCCACCGCGCCGAGGCCGGCGAGAACGGCCATGCGCCGGTCGACGCTGTTGATCGGACGGCCCGGGCCTTTGAGGCGGCTGACCGAAGCATCATCGTTGACCGCGACAATCAGGCGATCGCCCTGTGCCCGCGCTTGTTCCAGATAGGTCACATGCCCGGCATGCAGGATGTCGAAGCAACCGTTGGTGAAGACGATCTTCTCGTTGTGCGCGCGGGCATCGGCCACGGCGAGCAGCAACTGCTCAAGACCCAGCACACCACGCTCGGAACCTTCTTCACGCTGGATGGCGCGACGCAGCTCCGGAGCACTGATGGCGGCCGTACCGAGCTTGCCAACCACGATGCCGGCGGCCAGATTGGCCAGCGCAACGGCGTGGGGCAGGTCTTCACCGGCGGCAATCGCTGCGGCCAGAGTCGAAATCACCGTATCACCGGCACCGGTGACATCGAACACTTCACGGGCACGGGCCGGCAAGTGCAGTGCCGGCTGGTCAGGACGCAGCAGGGTCATGCCGTGCTCGCCGCGCGTCACCAGCAGCGCACCAAGCTCCAGGTCGTGCATCAGGGCGGCGCCCTTGCTCACCAGTTCATGCTCATCGACACAACCGCCGACGATGGCTTCGAATTCGCTGAGGTTCGGGGTGATCAGGCTCGCGCCGCGATAAATCGAGAAATCCTTGCCCTTGGGGTCAGCCAGTACCGGAATGTTCTTCGCAAAGGCGGCCTGGATCAACGCCTGATGGTTTTTCAGGGCGCCTTTGCCGTAGTCGGAAAGTACCAGGACCTTGATGCCTTCGAGCAGGTCGTCGACCTGTGAACCGAGGGCCAGGGCATCGGTGGCGAACGGCTCTTCAAAGTCGATACGCAGCAGTTGCTGGTGCCGGCTCATGACCCGCAGCTTGACGATGGTTGGCTGGTGCGCAATGCGCTGGAACAGGGCACGTACGCCCGCGCCTTTGAGACTGTTGCTCAGGCTGTCGGCGGCTTCGTCGTCACCGGTCACACCGACCAGAGACGCCGGTGCACCCAGCGCGGCAATGTTCAAGGCAACGTTCGCGGCACCGCCCGGACGATCTTCGATCTGCTCGACCTTAACGACCGGCACCGGCGCCTCAGGGGAAATCCGTGAGGTTCCGCCATGCCAGTAACGGTCGAGCATGACATCGCCGACTACCAAGACCGGGGCTTGATCGAAACGCGGCATGGACAACTTCATGGAGCAACCCACATACAAAATGAACAGGGGCGCGATATTAACACAGGGTAAAGCGCCGTCCGCCTCAATCTGAAAGGTCGCGCACCCAGAACAATTCGTGACGCCGGACCGCCTTGCGGAAAAACTCGTTACTGCCTGTTGCTGGCCAGCGACGACCCGCCAGGACTTGCTGGATCCAGCGGCGTAATTGCCGCTTGAACACTTGCCCGCCCTGCAGATCGTGCTCCATGGCCAGTGCCATGGCTTTGTCCAGTTGCACATCTGCTGACAACAGCGGACTCCACAGCCGGTCAGCCGGCAATGGCTCGATGGCCGGCGGCAGCGCAATACCGGCACCGGCTGGGCCCATCGGCCAGCGATCGTTGTCGTGCAGGTGATTGGCGTACATCAGCAGGGTTGTCGGTTTCCACTGACTCAGCTCGATAGCCTCAAGCAGCGCCTGGGTAGACGCCACATGATCGCTGTGAGGATCGAGCTCAGGATGGGGCGTCACCACCACTTCTGGACGATAGTGCTCAAGCAGGGCCTTCAGGTCGCCCAGCAGATTTTGCCAGGTCGGCTGCCCATCGATGTCGGCGGGCAGGCTCAACGGATTGTGCCGGCGCACGCTGCGCACATCGTTTTCCTGCGACTCACGGGAGCCGAACGCCTTCACAGGCGCTTCGGCCATCGACGGCAGTTGCAAGCAGTAATAACCCAATTGCACACAGCGATCGGCAGGCACGCCCCCCCAAAGCGGGATCACCAGACTGTCCCAACTGCGCAAACGGCCCTTCAAACGTGCCGCTGCGGCTTGATCAAGGCCAAGACGCTGGAAGTCTTCAGCCTCGATCTCGCCCTGGGTCAGGGTGACGATACTGACGTCTTCGCAACGGCTGTACAGGCCGAATGCGGCGAGTTCGGCATCATCGGCATGGGGAGCAATGACCATCACCCGCTGGCGGGAATAATCAGGATTGGCCATGACCCACAACACACCGGTCGCGGCGGGTACGCAATATCGGCCACGCAGCGCCAGAGCACCTTGCGCCAGCGCAGTGGCCTGCCCGGACAGATTAAGGAAACGCCGCCCTTTGACGCCACGCTCGAAGTCTTGGCGATCATCGCCCACCTCGACGCAGGGATCGAGCCAACGCCCCAGCCAAGTGGATTTCACTTCCAGCTCGAGTACCAGCGTCTCGCCCTGCGCCAGCGGCTCGCTCAGTTGTACGACACCGCCCGCAAGGCTCACCGCCTGCCGCGCGGTTTGCGCCGGGAAGTTGTAGTAATAGTCGTCAGCAGGCCGATAGAACAGATGATCGGCGAACCAGGCCTCGTGTGCGACCCAGGCCAGCACCAGCACCAACGGCACCAGCCACCACGCAACCAACCATCCGATCAGCAACAACCCCACCAGAAAGGCGACCAGGAACAGACGCTTGTTGCGCCGATGGGCCTTGAGAAGCTGTTGCTTGCGAGTGCTCATGGATTCAGACCTTGAAGACCGGCACCTTATGGCACCAGCGATCCTTGTACTCCCGGTCGGCGCGACCGAATGAATAACGCAAAGGCTTGCCCAGCGCTTGCGCGTTCGCCCAGGCGTCTTGGGTGTTGACGAAACTCAGCACACTGCCGGGACTGAACTCGCGGCTCTGCGGGTCAACGCCACCATTGATGTACTCCAGCGACACCCATTGCGGGGCCTCGACGCGATACAGCACCTGAATGGCCACGGGCGCCGAATCGAGCATCACCACCGAACCGGTCATGAACTCGCGCAGCAACGTAAACACTTCAACCAGCCCGGCCTTGCCCGGCACCTCAAAACCCCAGCGACGCTGAAACAGATCGCCGTAAGCGGCAGCCTGTTCCTGCGGGGTGAAGTCGGACATCGGCACCAGCGATCCGCCCGCCTCTTCCAGCAGACGCTGTTCGCGACGCTGGTTGTAGCGGAATTTCTTCGAATACTCTTCCGGCAACCGGGCAAGGGCCAAACCCTCAGGCTGCGGCTTTAACGTACTGATCTGCTCGGCATTGAGTTGCGATACATACGCCACGCGCTGACGCACCGGCACGCTGACATCGGGGGCAATCGGCAGAATGATTTCCGCGTTGCCCATGTCCAGCAAGCCACGCTTGCCCTCGCGCTTGAGCACTTCCTTGGACAAGGCGACATGTCGGCCCCAGCAAGGGATGGCGGCAAGCACATCACCGCCAACGATCCAGCCCAGGTAGCGCAGCTCGATGCCTAGGAATGTCGACAAGCGCTCGACGACTTCCGGATGCGTGGCAAAGCTGCCGCCAAATCGCTGCCAGGCCCGGGCGTAGCTGTCCCGGTCGATCTCGGTCCAGCCACGTTCGCGAAAGCTGCGAAACATCGTCAGCATACGTCGGTCGCGTGTGCCGGCTGAGGCTCGTCACCCTCTTCGAACTCTTTGGCATGCAGACGGGCGTAATAGCCGTTTTGCTCAAGCAATTGCGCGTGAGAGCCGCGCTCGACGATACGGCCTTCGTCCATGACCAGAATCAGGTCGGCCTTTTCAATAGTGCTCAAGCGGTGCGCGATCACCAGGGTCGTGCGGTTTTTCACCACATGATCCAGGGCAGCCTGAATATGCCGCTCCGACTCGGTATCCAGCGCAGAAGTGGCCTCATCGAGAATCAGCAACGGCGCATCCTTGAGCAGCGCCCGGGCAATGGCGATACGCTGACGCTGACCACCGGACAGCAGGACGCCGTTTTCGCCGACCATGGTTTCGTAGCCCTGCGGCATCTTGATGATGAACTCATCGGCATACGCCTCGGTGGCTGCGCGCTTGACCTCATCGAACGGCGCGCCGGCCAGGTCGCCGTAGGCGATGTTGTTGGTCACCGTATCGTTGAACAGCGTGACCTGCTGGGTCACCAGAGCAATCTGCCGACGCAGGCTGCGCAGGGTGAAATCCTGCACCTGCACACCATCGAGCAGAATCTGGCCCTGAGCATGATCATGCTGATAAAAGCGCGGAATGAGGCTGGCCAGGGTCGACTTGCCACTGCCCGAGCGGCCAACCAACGCGACCATTTGCCCCGGCTCGACAACAAAGCTGATGTCGTTGAGCACCGCTTTGTCGGTGTCGGGGTAGTGGAAGCTCAGATTGCGCACTTCCAGACGACCTTCGAGACGATCCTGCTCGACCGTGCCCCGATCCACTTCCGCCGGCTCATCCAGTTGCTCGAAAATACTTTCGGCACCGGCCACACCCTTCTGGATGGTCGAGCTGACTTCCGACAACTGACGGATAGGCTTGGGCAACAGGCCTGCCATGGTGATGTACGCCACCAGATCGCCCGGCGAAGCGTCACCGCGCAGATACAGCACGAGGAACATGACCACGGCCATGGCACTGTACGTGACCAGTTGCAGCATCGGCGTGTAGACCGCACCGGTCTTGGTCATCGTCAACTGCTTGTCGGTGTTGCTCTGGCTGGCATCGCGAAAGCGATCCTTTTCGTACTGCTCGCCGCCGAAGCTGCGCACAACGCGGTAGCCATGAATGGTCTCGGAGGCGACGTGCGTGACGTTCCCCATCGAGACCTGAATCTTCTTGCTTTGCTTGCGGAATTTCTTGCTGGTGCTGTTCACCATCAAACCGATCAACGGCAGGATGGCGACCATCACCAAAGTGAGTTTCCAGTTCATCCACAACAGTGTGCAGAACAGGAAAATCACGGTCATGCCTTCACGGATGACGACTTTGATCGCATCCGTTGCAGCACCGGTGACCATCGTCACGTTGAAGGTGATCCGGGAAATCAGATGGCCGGAATTGTTCTTGTCGAAGAAGCGATTGGGCAACTCCAGCAATTTATTGAACAGCACCACCCGCAGGTCATGCACCAGCCCCAGCGAAACCCGCGCCAGGAAGAAGTTGCCCAGGTACGAGCCCACGCCCTGCCACAGCGCGATGAAGACAATCATCAGTGGCACGGTTTCGAGCAACTGCAGCTTGCCCAGATAAGGGTTGCCCGGGAACAGACTGGCTTCAGGATTGGCCAGACCGTCGACAAAGTATTTGAGGATATAAGCGAGCATCGGTTGAGTCGATGCGAAGATCAGAAACCCGACGATGCTGAGAAGGAAAAGGCCGGCATAAGGCCGCACGTAAGCCAAAAGGCGGAAATAGATCGCCAGCGTGGACTGGGCTTTCGGTTCAGGACTGCTCATGGTGATCCGCGCAATTCAGTGAGGCGCCGATGATATCACACGCGTTTTTGCCCCGATAAACATGACTTCAAGCCAGCCTTCGACCAAGTCGGTTAAGATACCCCGCTAATGATGGGGAGCCCGATATGCAATCGATTGATCACAGCACTTACGAGGCACTGCGCAAAGGTGCACACGTACTGGAGGCCGACGGTTCCGGCGACAAGGTGCTCAGATTGGCCGATGGACGCATGCTCAAGCTGTTCCGCCGCAAGCGGCTGCTCAGTTCGGCGCTGTTCTACCCCTATGCACAACGCTTTGCCGACAACACCCGGGCACTCGAACAGCGTGGCATCCTCTGCCCGAAAGTCATCGCGGTCTATCGCATCCCGAGCATCGAGCGCGACGGCGTGTATTACAGCCCGCTGGAAGGCAATACAGTGCGTCAGTTACAAGGCACTGACGAAGAGGCTGACACACTGAGATTCCAGCTGGGCGGGTACTTCGCCCTGCTGCACGAAAAAGGTGTGTACTTTCGGTCGCTGCACTTCGGCAACGTCGTGCAAACCCCCGACAACCGTCTGGGACTGATCGATATCGCCGACCTGCGCTGCCAGAAGCGCGCACTCAGTGACAGTAAACGCCTGCGCAACTTCGCTCACTTGCTGCGCTACAAGGAAGACCGCCAATGGCTGCTGGGCCAGGACGCCGGCGAAACCTTTGTCGAAGGCTATCGCCAGGCCTTGCCGAGCCACCGACAAGCGCCGCTGATCTCACGCCTGCGTCCGCTGCTCGGTTAAGCCTTAGCGTCCGATGATCACCACGGTGGCACCTTTGCGATTGGCGAAATGCTCGATGATGCGCAGCTTGTGCGCCACCAGCCAATCCTTCAGCCAAGGCTCGTCACCTTTGGCCTCGATGAGGAAATATTGATAGTCGCCAGCGTGAGCTGCCGACATTGCTTCCTCTGCGGTCAGCACCGGCATCACGTAGCCGCGACCGGCGTAATAGCTGATCCGCCCATCCTCGAAATAGGTCTTCGCCCCTGGCTCGACGTGGGCAGACATCCAGCGCCCGGCCTCTA
The DNA here is from genome assembly GCF_979258655.1 of Pseudomonas sp. AC242. Taxonomy (NCBI): domain Bacteria; kingdom Pseudomonadati; phylum Pseudomonadota; class Gammaproteobacteria; order Pseudomonadales; family Pseudomonadaceae; genus Pseudomonas; species Pseudomonas sp. AC242. The sequence continues at coordinate 6,258,150 of NZ_OZ409873.1, read as the reverse complement.
CATAATGGGTTTTGCCGGCGCCGGTAGAGATGACATTCGAGAGCATCACCAACATCCCTAGAACCACCAGCCACTTGCCGCAACGCGGGAAGTCGCGAACGAACGCCGCCAGCCCCATCGCCAACACGGGCACAAACAACAGATTCAGAAAGCTCAGGTAGCGCGTATTCATGAACTGTTGTTTGATGAAAAACAGCACCAGCACCACCAGATAAAGCAGCGCCGCCCAGGCGAAGGGGCGATAGTCGCGCCAATAGATTCCCAGAACCCCCCAGTTGCGCCGCAGGACGAAGGGGACGGCGAAAGGCCCCATCAGCTTCACGAAACTGATGGTCATGGTCGCCAGGATGCCGAAGAAAATGATCCGGCCAGATTCATCCTGGGAGTACTTGTTGATGAGCGAATTGGCAAATTGATCGCACAGCATCCGGAAGGAAGCAAACACGCTGTGTGGCGCAATCATGTCCAGATACAGCATCACGCGCGCCGACAGGAGCACACCTGAGACCGAAACAGCCAGCAGCCCTAGAACCGGCAACAGCGAAAACTGAACGAACTGCATCCGCCGGTTCGACGACCACAGATTGGGCAACTGCCACAGCGCCAACGCCGGAACCAGCAGCAAAGCCTCCAGCCGAAACAAGGCTGCCGCGACGATAGCCACATGAATGAATGCCGCCCGCAGCCAGCCGCCACGGGCTTGCCAGCGCAGCGCGAGCCAGAGTGTCAGGGTGCAGAAGAACCAGAAACCGCATTCACGGATGATGTCGTTTCGAAAGGCATTCACCGCAGGCATTGCCAATACCACCAGACAAGCCCAACCGGCGAGATGTACCGACCGTTGACGTACGCAGTCCACCATCAGCGCGCTGGTGCCGGCAAAAAAGAGCGCGCACCAAAGATATGCACTCAGCTCCAGCGGCAAATGCAGGACGGTATGAGTAGCGGCCAGCAATAAGGAAAACCAGGGCCAGTCGAAAGCGGCCCAGGCCACATTAGGCCCGTGCTCGGTGACCTGTTGCGCGATATCAATGTACAGCGCGGCATCACGCCCCACTGTGGCGGTGCCCATGACCGCTATCAGCGATAACAGCGCACTGCCCAGAAACGCCAGCCAAACCGGATATTCGTCGATGATTCTGGAGACTTGAGCTCCCACCTTGCCGCCCTTACCTTTCACCCAGCCACCTCACCGACATCCATTACAGGGTCCGCATAGTCTCCGCGACCCGTTTACCGAAACAGCACCCGCAACGCCTTGCGCGTGTAGGACCAGCGCGAAAACGTCCGCCAGTCTGCACGCAAGGCCTTAAAGTAAAACGATTTGGCCAGTTTGTACTCGCCATGGGAATAACAGTCGCGAAACAACGACAGGCAACGCTGCGCCATAAACGCCTGGCGCAAATCAAACATTTCCTCGGGCATCCGCCGACTGGAAAAAACTTCGCTGACCACCTGCTCCGTTCCGGCAGCAAGGCTTTGGCGCAGATCATGGCGCATGCTGTCGGCGTGCTTGTAAATCAGCGCCAGGGGCTCGTCCAGAACGGTGCAGGGGTAGCGCGCCAGCACTTGGGCGAATACTGGCAAGTCCTCGACGTTGCGCAAATTTTCCGGGTAATTACCCAAAACGAATACATCGCGGTGCATCGCACAGGCACCGTTGGAAATCGACACCGTCTTGTTCAGCAGGTAACCCTGCAGGCGCTGGCGGGGCGTCACAGGCAGCGGCTTGGCCGCCTGCAAGCTGCGTCGCCCGTCTGCAAACACCGACCAGTGCGCGCCGATCACCATCAGGCTGTTTGGATTACTTTCGAGGTGCTGCGAAAGTGCAGCCAAGGCACCGGGCGCCATTTCATCATCAGAGTCGAGAAACACCAGATACCGTCCGGTTGTCTCTTCCAGCCCTCGATTGCGCACCGACGACAATCCGCCGTTACTTTTGCGCAACGCACGAAAACGCCCGCCGTGCTTGAGCAGGAGTTTTTCGACTACCTCGGGCGTATCGTCCGTCGACCCGTCGTCGATGACCAGCAGATCCGCGGTCGCTTCATCCAACTGCGCCAACACCGATTCCACTGCACGTGGAAGCGTTCGCGCATAGTTGTAAACCGGAATGACGACGCTGATCAGTGTTTCAGTCAAGTTCGTATCCTTTTACACCCGCTTTTACGACCAGAATATCTTCCATGATCAGGTATTCCAGGTCAGAACCGAAAAACATGTTCAGCGCGTCGGTCGGCGAGCAGATCATCGGTTCGCCACGACGATTGAGCGAGGTGTTCAGCGATACGCCGTTACCGGTCAGGTTTTCCAGCGCCTTCATCATGTCGTAGTAGCGCGGGTTGTATTCACGCTTGAGCACCTGGGCACGGGAGGTGCCGTCTTCATGGACGACTTCCGGCACGCGGGTCTTCCACTCTTCCGCCACTTCGAAAGTGAAGGTCATAAACGGTGCCGGGTGATCGATCTTGATCATTTGCGGCGCAACGGTGTCGAGCATCGACGGGCAGAAAGGCCTCCAGCGCTCGCGGAACTTGATCTGGTGGTTGATGCGATCAGCCACGCCAGCCACGCTCGGGCAACCAATGATCGAGCGCCCGCCCAATGCACGCGGACCGAACTCCATGCGCCCCTGGAACCAGGCGACCGGATTACCATCGACCATGATTTTGGCAATCTGTTCCGGCATGTTGTCGAGCTTGCGCCAGGTCGGCTTGCTCTCATGACGGGCGCAGGCGGCGATCACGTCCTCGTTGCTGTACGACGGGCCGAGATAGACGTGCTCCATCTTCTCGACCGGCACGCCTCGGGCGTGGGACACGTAGGCAGCCGCACCAACCGCAGTGCCGGCATCGCCGGACGCAGGTTGCACGAACAGTTCCTTGATGTCGTCGCGGGCAATGATTTTCTGGTTCAGTTTGACGTTCAGCGCACAACCACCGGCGAAGGCCAGTTTGCCGGTTTCCTTGAGTACGTCGCCCAGATAGTAGTCGATCATCTGCAACGCCAGTTTCTCGAACAGCGCTTGCATGCTCGCGGCGTAGTGGATGTAAGGCTCGTCAGCGATGTCGCCTTCGCGCTTCGGACCCAGCCACTCGATCAGTTTCGGCGAGAAGTAGAAGCCTTTGCCCTTCTCTTTGTAGCGACGCAGGCCGATGACGTTGGCGTAGTCGGTGTTGATCACCAACTCACCGTTTTCGAACGAGGCCAGACGCGAGAAATCGTACTTGCTGGCATCGCCATACGGCGCCATGCCCATGACCTTGAACTCACCGTCGAGCATCTCGAAACCGAGGAACTCGGTGATCGCACCGTACAAGCCACCGAGGGAGTCAGGATCGAAGAATTCCTTGATCTTGTGGATCTTGCCGTTTTCGCCATAGCCGAAGAAGGTCGTGGCGTACTCACCCTTGCCGTCGATACCGAGGATCGCGGTTTTTTCTTTGAAACCGGAGCAATGGTAGGCACTGGAGGCGTGAGCCAAGTGGTGTTCGACCGGCTCGATCTTGATCTTTTTCGGATCGAAACCCAGTTGCTCCAGGCACCAGACAATCTTGTTGCGGTAGCGCTTGTAGCGACGGTTACCCATCAGGATCGCATCAAGGGCGCGATCCGGTGCATACCAGTAACGCTTGGCGTAGTGCCAGCGCGCTTTGCCGAACAGGCTGATCGGGGCAAATGGAATCGCGACCACGTCAACATCGGACGGCTTGATGCCGGCCTGTTCGAGACAGAACTTCGCCGATTCGTAGGGCATGCGGTTCTTTGCATGTTTATCGCGTACGAAGCGCTCTTCTTCAGCCGCCGCCACCAGCTTGCCGTCGATGTACAAGGCCGCTGAAGGATCATGGCTAAGGGCGCCGGACAGGCCAAGAATCGTCAATGCCACAGGGGTCTAGCCTCTTTAGTCTGCGTGCAGGCGCAATGCGCCTTGAAAATTGATGTGCCCTCGCACAGGGCGAGTGACAGCTAAAGGGCGGGATTATAGCGTAAACGAGTGGGGAATTACCCTGCGCGATTGCCCCAGGGCGAATGGTTTGAAGAAACCTCGCCCCGCTACTCAATAACCGCCCTTGCGCCAGTAAATAGCAAGGTTGCCGTCGGTGACCTGACGATAAACCGTATAGGGCAACGCTACTGTATCGAATACACCGGACAATGGCAGATCCAGAAGCACGAATGGCAAAAGAACCCCACTCGGATCGGGAGGCGCGTTCAACACGCAGAAGTCGAAGGCCAGACCGCTGTAAATCCGCGGAATGGATTGGCAGTAGGTTTTTTGCTTGCGCATGTCGCGGGCGACGTCGGCATCGTCCTGCAATACGGTCATGGTGCTGCCACAGCCAGCCAGAACCCATGAAAATACACCCAGCGTTGCAGCCTGTTTGATAGTCAAGATTCGCCCTCCAAGGTCGTTGGGCAAATTAGCATCGGGACTGCACAGGACACAGTTCATGGATTCTGGAGATACTGTAGGACAAGTCGCTGAATCCTGTCCTCTACTGCTGTACTGGTTTGACTCAGACCGTGTTGGCGATTTTTTTCGGTAAACGCTGATCTATGACCTGATACAACGCACTGCTCTCGGGCCAATTACGCATGAATCGCGCACGGTCACGTATATAAGCCGGGGCGAAACTGCCGGCGGATCCGTGCTGGCACATCGAATCCAGATCGATCAGCGCCCAGCGATCGTGCTGCCAGAACAGATTATGCCCTTTGAAATCGCCATGGCTGATGCGCTCGTCAATCAGTCGAGCGAACAACAGGTCAAGTGCCTGCAGCTCCGCCTCAGGCGCTTCGCCACTTTCAACATAGGGCGCAAAGCGTTCGATGATGTCCGGCCCGGGCAGGAACTCGGTTACCAGATACGCACGACTGCGCAGCCACAAAAAGCGCTTCTCCAGTACCGCCAGCGGCTTTGGCGTCGCGATGCCGAGGAACGCCAGTCGATTACCTTCGCGCCACGAATGCCAGGCCCGACTCGGCCGCCAGAAACGCTTGAGCCAATGCGCAAAGCCCTTGATGTTGTAGCGCTTGATCACCAGCGTGCGCGCGCCCGCCTGAACCTTGCCGACGCTCGCCGCACCACCGGTCTTGTACAGATGCCCCTGATCCAGCAGCGCATCGGCCTGATCCAGCACTGGAACCATGGCCGACTCTTCTTCGCGGCGGATCGCGCGCAGACCGAACGCTCCACGCCGCACACTGAACAGCGTGCACTCGCGACCGACCTTGATCAGAAAGTCTTTCAAACGCCAGCGACGCACTTTGTCGATCTGCTTCTGCAAGGCTTCCAGCGGCAATGCGTGCTCGCTGTTGCTCAACAGGTAATACACCAGCAGCTCTTCGGTGAATGGCTCCAGCGCCTTGGGCAACTGAGCGAAAAATACGCCGAGGTTCTCCAGGACTTTTTGTCGCGACAACGGCTGACCGGCGGTTTCTGCGCAAATGCCCGCACCGTCAATCAAGTACAACTGACCGCCGTGACGCAGCAGATTGTCCAGGTGCAGGTCCTCCTGCCAGAGACCTTTGCCGTGCAATTGGGCAATGGCGCCCAGCGCCTCGGCCAATACCGCCGACTGTTCATCAGCGAGCAACGGCAGCGACTCGACCTTGGTCCAGGCATCGCCAAGGCTTTCGGCGCCCTCAAGGAAATCGAACAGCAGCCAGCCACCTTCGTCACTTTTCAAACCATCGGCCAGCAGCAAGGGTGTCGTCATGCCTTGCGCGGCTAACAAGCGCACCCCTTCCAGTTCACGCTGAAAATGCCGGGCGGCTTTGCCACCGACCAGCAATTTGGCCAGCACCGGACGGCCACGCCAGACACCGGCGCCGACGTAGCGTTGCCCTGGCAGCACCCGCAGCAAACTCAGCAGTTGCAGATCCGCACTCCCGGCCGCATCGGCCAGGGTCACGGTCAGCGGCAGTGACGGGGTTCGCCCGACAGGGGCCAGCTCGGACAATTGCATCAGCGCGTCTCCTTGTGACTGCGGCGCGCGGTCAGCCGGACGAGCCAGCTGTCGAGCAGCGAGCTGTCAGTGGGCTGATCGAGATAAGCCGCCAGCAGTTCACGCAGTTGTGCCTCGTTCCATTCCGGCGCGCGGCGTTGCAACGGCTCCAGGTCCTTGATCCGGTCACGCACGCCGAACAACAAGGGACGGGTTTTTTCCAGGTCGATCAATTGCGCCTGATACCCGTCACCGGTGGCGCGCAGAAAAATATGCTTGGGATAAAAGCAGCCGTGCACCTGACGCACACCGTGCAGATGTCGCGCCAGCAATCCGCAGGCCTTGAGAATGGCCGACTGCTGCGCGGCACTGAGCTGCGCCCAACGCTGCAACAGCGACTCCAGATCATTCCAGCCATCGAGTGCCCGGGTCAGCAGGATCGCGCGAACCTCGCCGTCGACCTTGCGCTCACCGAAAAACGCCGCTTGCAGCGCCGGAATACCGAGCTTGCGATAGCGGCTGATATTGCGAAACTCGCGGGCAAAACTGGGCTCACCGAAAGGCGCGTGCAAGGTGCGCGTCAGATAATTGCTCTGGCGCTTGAGGTAATAACCCTGCCCTTCCACGTCCAGGCGGAAGACGCTGCTCCAGCCGCCACGGGCGGTATTGGGTTCGTCCACAGCTTCAAGCTGTTTGGCCCACAGTGCGTCAAAAGTGCCGAGACCATGGCGTTCGAGCAGTGCACGGTCTTCAGCGGCAAGAAAATCAGTCATTCGCGTCCCTCGAAAAATCTCACCACGTGCCGAATCCGTTTCTTGTCGGCGCTATCAAGCCGATCGCACTGGCGGTATTGCTTATAGAAGCGCAGGCGTTGGGTATTGGACAGGTGGTATTTGGCGAGTTTATCGAGACAGGCCAGATCCTTGGTGATCCGATACTTGAGCCAGAAGCCGCGCCAGAACTCGCCGTTAGGGCAATCGATCAGAAATATGCGGGCCTGCTCATCGATCAACAGGTTGCGCCATTTCAAATCGTTATGGGTAAATCGGTGATCATGCATCGTCCGGGTATAGCCGGCCAGTTGCCGACTGACGCCATCGACCCAGGCGCGATCCTTGAGTTTCGGATCCTTGCGCTCGGCGAGCGCCGAAAGGTCTTCGGTGTTGGGCAATTCGCGCGTGATCATGGCGCCGCGATCATACGCCGCGCCACGTCGCTCCAGGCCCCAGGCCACCACCTCTGCAGTGGGAATGCCCCACTTGGCGAAGCGTTTGAGGTTCTGCCATTCCATCTTCACTCGCGGCTTGCCGAGGTAGCGGCGCAAGCCTTTACCGGCGCCGACGTAGCGTTTGACGTAATAGTTGACGCCGTTGCGCTGCACGCGGATCACTTCCGACAGCGGGTCGCGGGTCAGGCGCTCGCCCTGCAACGCAAAGACGGCTTCGAGGCTGCCAAAATCATCGGCGAGCTCGCTGTATTGCGACTCGAGAGTCCAACCCGCCATCAGAGCGCATCCCCGTAACGCTGCTTACGTGCATAGAGCTTGTTGGCTTTGCCTTCGAGCCAGTTCAGCAGCGGCGCTTCTTGCACCAGGATCTGGCGCAGCGGTTGCTGGAAATAGCCCTTGAGGAAGCGCAGCTTGTCGCGGCGGGTCAGGCCGATGTCCAGCGCGGAAAAGTACAGCGCGGCCAGATCCTTGTTGCGCCAGCGCTGGGTGATTTTCGCGCGGGTCTGGGCACGGTGCAGGTCGATCACCGACAGTTTGAAGTCGTCCGGCGTCACCGGTTTATCGGTGTGCAACAGGAAGTGGCAGATGTAGCAGTCGCGATGGTTGACGCCGGCGCGGTGCATCATGCCGGTCATGCGCGCGACTTCGGCGATCAGCGCGCGCTTGAGCGTTGGCTCCGGCGGCTGCTTGACCCAATCAATGCTGAAGTCTTCCAGGCTGACGGTCGGCGCCAGTTCTTCGGTGACGATAAACGAGTGCTGATCCGCCGGGTTGCTGCCCTTCTCGCCGTACGCGACGGCGGTCATGGTCGGCACGCCGACTTCCTGCAGACGCTGGATGGCCTTCCATTCCTGACCCGCGCCGAGTACCGGCAGCTTGGCGGTCAGCAGGTTTTTGAAGATTTCACCCCAGCCGATGCCACGGTGGATCTTGACGAAAAATCCGTTACCGTCGACTTCCGTGCGCAGTGTCCGGCGTGCTTCCAGCTCGCGGTATACCTCGCCCTGCAAGCCTTCGACTTCGGCGAACGGGTCGCGTCCGGCCCAAAGGCTTTTGAACGGTTCAGCCAGCATCAACTTCATTAAGCGTGCTCCGCCAGAATCACATCGGCCGCGTGCTGCGGCATGCTGTAGAGGTCGGCCGTCTCGGCATAAGCCAGACCATTGCGGCTCCAGGCCGCCCGTGCAGCGTCATCTTTCAACATGTCAGTCAGGTATTGCGTGAGCTGCGCCTGATCGAATGGCTCGTCCAGCACTCGCCCGGCATCGGCCTCGGCAATGTAATGGGCGTAACCGCAGACCGCGCTGACCAGCACCGGCAAACCGGCGACCAGCGCTTCCAGCAACACGGTACCGGTGTTTTCGTTGTACGCCGGGTGGATCAACAGATCGGCGCCAAGCAGGAAACGCGGGATATCGCTGCGCCCTTTAAGGAACGTCACGTTATCGCCCAGACCCAAAGTTGCACTCTGCATCTGGAACAATTTGGGGTCATCCTGGCCGATTACAAACAGCCGGGTGCGTTTCTTCAGTTCGGCAGGCAATGCAGCCAGTGCTTTCAGGCTGCGATCGACACCTTTGGTCTTGAACCCGGAGCCGATCTGCACCAGCAGCAGTTCGTCGTCCCTGAGATTGAATTCAGCGCGGAACCCGGCGCGAATCTCATCGGCATCCGCCGGGCGGCGACGATCCTGGGCAATGCCCGGCGGCAACAGGTGGAAACGCTCAAGCGGCGTGTCGTAATGCTTGATGAACAGCGGTTGCTGCACTTCGGAAATCATCAGCACTTCGGTCTTTGCGTCTTTGGCGAATACCGCGCGCTCGTATTCGGCAAAGTGGCGATAACGGCCCCAGCGGCGATACAGCGAATGGCGCAGGTTCTGCGCCTTGTCTTCGAAGCAGCCATCGGCGGCGTAATAGACGTCCAGACCCGGCATCTTGTTGAAACCGATCAAGCGATCAACCGGGCGCTTGGCCAGATCCGCCTCCATCCATGCGCTGAGCTTTTCGTTGCGACGGTGATTGAAGAACGCCTTGACCGGCGCCACCAGCACTTCGAAACCGGGCGGCACGTCGCCTTCCCAGATCAGCGTGTAGACGCGGATCTTATGACCGCGCTTCTGGCATTCGAGGGCGATGCGCATGAAGTCGCGCTGCAAGCCACCGAACGGGAAATATTTGTACAGGACGAATGCCAATTGCATCAGCGCAGCTCCTCAGCCATTAACAACGTGCTCAGTCGGCTGGCGACACGCTCGGGGTTCAAACGCGTGAAGCACAGCGGCTGTTCACGCTTCAGGTCAAACTGACGGGCATCCTGCGCGGTCGGTTGATAGGTACATTTCTTTTGCAGGCACGGCGCGCACGGGAAGTCGCTGGCCAGGTGAATCTGCAATTTTCCGTACGCGCCGGTCAGGCCCGGGTTGGTCGGGCCGAACAGCGAAATGGTCGGCACGTCCAGTGCGGCGGCCAAATGGCCAAGACCGGTGTCCACCGCCACGCAAGCCTGCGCGCCGGCAAGGACTTTGCCGACGCCGGCCAGATTGAGTTTCGGCAGCACTTCAGCGTGTTTGAAGCCTGCGGCAATCCGCTCGGCGCGAGCCTTTTCCTGCGGGCTACCCCACGGCAGTTTGACGCCGACGCCGAGGTAACCGACGCGCTCAGTCAGTTCACGCCAATAACTTTCCGGCCAGTGCTTGGTGTCCCAAGTGGTGCCATGCAGGAACACCACGAAGGCGTTTTTTCGCGGCAACTCGACCAGACGTTCGACGTTGAGGCCGTAGTCGCCGAGGCCTTTTGGCAGGTCGTAACCGAGGGCGATGGCGAACAACTGCCGCACCCGCTCGACGGCGTGCTGACCACGGGCGACGGCCAATTTGCGATCATAGAAACGCGAGGCCATCGGTTCACGGGCCGAACCTTTATCGAGTCCGGCTACCGGGGCTTTGACGTAACGGGTCAGCCAGGCGCTTTTCAGCAAGCCTTGGGCGTCGATCACCAAGTCGTATTTGTTGGCGCGCACGCTTTGCTTGAAGCGTTTCCACTCGCCGCTGGTAATGGTTTTCCAGATGTTTTTGCGCCAGCGGCGGATCGCCACCGGAATCACTTTGTCGACGGCCGGGTGCCAGGTGGGAATCTCGGCGAAGCCTTCTTCAACGACCCAATCGAATTTGATCCCGGGGATCGCCCTGGCGGCGTCAGTCAGCGCCGGCAACGCATGAATCACGTCGCCCAGCGATGAAGTCTTGATCAGCAGTACCCGCAACTTAATGAACCTCGACCACTGAGCCCTGCAATTTCTGCAAGGCATCGTTGACCGCGTCCGGCATCAGCTGGCGCAGGCAGTTGTAATGACCGAAGCGGCAGGTGCGGTCGAAGCACGGGCTGCAATCGAGGCCCAGACGCACCACTTCGACGTGTTCGGCCAGCGGCGGGGTAAAGCCCGGCGAAGTCGAGCCGTAGACCGCCACCAATGGGCGGTTCAGCGCAGCGGCAACGTGCATCAGGCCGGAATCGTTGGAGACCACCGCATCGGCGCAGGACAGCAGGTCGATGGCTTCGGCGAGCGAGGTTCCGCCACTGAGGTTGACTGATTCTTCACGCAGGCCCGGGATCAAGCGTGCGCGGATATCTTCACCGACGGCGTGATCGTTTTTCGAACCGAACAGCCACACCTGCCAGCCTTCGCGAATGCGCGCTTCGGCGACTTTGGCGTAATGCTCGGACGGCCAGCGCTTGGACTCGCCGAACTCGGCACCGGGGCACAGCGCCAACACCGGGCGATCAAGGGTCAGGCCAAACTTGGCCAGCGCCGCTTCACGGGTCACCGGATCGATTTGCAGACTTGGGCGCGGATACGGCTTCGGCAGCTCGGCGTTCGGCTCATAGGCCAACGCCATGAACCGCTCGATCATCAGCGGATAGCGTGCTTTATCAAGGGTGCGTACGTCGTTGAGCAGGCCGTAACGGAACTCGCCGCGCCAGCCCGTGCGTTTCGGGATGCCGGCGAAAAACGGCACCAGCGCCGATTTCAGCGAGTTGGGCAGCAGGATCGCCTGATCGTACTGGCCACGCAGGGACTTGCCGATGCGCCGACGCGTCGCCAATTCCAGCGCGCCGTGGCCGAGCGGGAAGCTCAAGGCCTTGCGCACTTCAGGCATGCGCTCAAGGATCGGCCGGCTCCACTCGGGGGCCAGCACGTCGATTTCGCATTGCGGGTGGCGCTGCTTGAGACACTGAAACAGTGTCTGCGCCATCACCATGTCACCGACCCAACTGGGCCCAACGATCAGAATATTCATGTGGTTTCCATAAACGAACCGGGGAGGCATTTACGCCTCCCCGCCTCGAGAATCACTGAGGGAGCGGCACTGCTTGCGATGGGTCATTACCTTCAACATGACTGTCGACTGTCACTCCGCTATCGCGAGCAGGCTCGCTCCCACATGGTTTTGCCTCTGTTCACACATCTGCGACTCACCGCAGATTCATTGTAGGAGTGAGCCTGCTCGCGATGGGGTCGTTACATTCAACATTGTTGTCGTCTGATACTCCGCTATCGCGAGCAGGCTCACTCCCACAGGGTTTTGCATTCATTCTTACATCTGCGTTTCAGCTTAGCCCCATCTCTTTCCATATCCGCAAAACCTGCCGCCGTTCTTCGACAAACTGGTCTCCGGCAATCACCCCCGGGTCCTTCTGCAAGGCCTGCCGGTGGGCGGCGGAGCGGTAGGCTTTATAGGCCTCGCGCAACAGGCTGGCATCTTCGGCAGGCATCAGCCCTTCGTGTTCCAGCTCTTCCAGAATGCGGATGTTATCGGTCCAGCGCAGCAGTGGCGGGTGGCTGTGCGACCACGCCAGGGCCGCGTATTGCACCATAAATTCAATATCGACGATACCACCGGCGTCCTGCTTGAGGTCGAACGGCGCCGTGGCGTCGAAGGCATTTGCTGCGGTACCGGCTGCGGTGCTCTTGGTGCCAAGGTTATCGCGCATCTTCGCGCGCATCTCGCTGACTTCCTGTTGCAACTTGGCCAGATCACGCGCCTTGCCCAGCACCTGGGCGCGAACTTTCTCGAACGCCTGACCGACATCCTGACTACCGACCAACACCCGCGCCCGCACCAGGGCCTGATGTTCCCAGGTCCAGGCTTCATTTTCCTGATAGCGGGCAAACGCACCCAACGAACTGACCAACAGCCCCGAAGCACCGGATGGGCGCAGACGCATGTCCACTTCGTAGAGCTGACCGGAGTTGGTCTGCGCCGTCAGCAAGTGAATGATCCGCTGCCCCAGGCGCGTGAAAAACTGCGCGCCATCAATCGACTTCGGTCCGTCGGTTTCCGCCTGTGGATCGCCGTCGTGGATAAACACCAGGTCCAGGTCCGAACCATGGCCCAATTCCAGACCGCCGACTTTGCCGTAACCGACAATGATGAAACCTGGATCGCACAAGGTGCCGTCGGTGCGCAGCGGCGTGCCGTACTTGGCCACGGTCTGGCGCCAGGCCAGGGCCAGCACTTGCTCGAGAATCGCCTCGGCTAGCCAGGTCAGGTAATCGCTGACTTTCATCAGCGGCAGGCTGCCGGCAATTTCCGAGGCGGCGACGCGCAAGCGGTGCGCCAGTTTGAAATGGCGCAGGGCTTCCATTTGTTGTTCGAGGTCATCTTCGGGAATCCGCGTCAACCGCTCGCGCAACTCGGCGGCCAGTTCCGGCGCCAAGGGCGGCTTGAACAAACGACCTTCGTTAAGCAATTCATCCAGCAGCAGCGGGAAGCGGGTGATCTGCTCGGCGATCCACGGGCTCGCTGCACACAGCGTCAGTAAGCGTCGCAGGGCGCTGGGGTTTTCCGTCAGCAAGACCAGATAAGCCGAACGCCGGGCAACTGCTTCCACCAGCGGCAGCACGCGTTCAAGCACCAGATCCGGATTGGCATGCTCGACGGCCTGCGCCAACAGACGCGGAATAAAGGCGTCGAGACGCTCACGCCCCAACCGCTGCATCGCCCGCAGTTGCGGACTGCTGCGCAATCCGGCCAGCGCCTTCAGAGCTTTGCTGGCATCGGCAAAACCGCCCTCCTCCAACTGCCGGCACGCGGCCTCTTCGTCCTGCGCCTCTTCCCACAGCGGCAGCCATTCACCACCGACCACCACTTCACTTGCGGCGCCTTCATCCTCGTCGGGATCGGCGATCACCTGGGCGAAGTGCCAGGCGACGCGGCCACGCCAAAACATCAGTTTCTCGTGAAAAGCATCCCAATCGGCGAAACCGAGCATGAAGGCAATGCGTGCCTGATCCTGCGCGCCATCCGGTAGCATCTGGGTCTGGCGGTCGGCGATAGCTTGAATGGCGTGTTCGGTGTAACGGAGAAATTCGTAGCCTTCGCGCAACTCGCTGATCACTGCCGGCGGCAAATAACCCTGCCCTTCCAGCGTACTCAGCACCTTTAATAGAGGACGCTGTTGCAGGCTCAGGTCGCGGCCACCGTGGATCAACTGAAAAGCCTGAGCGATAAACTCGACCTCGCGGATGCCACCGGAACCGAGCTTGATGTTGTCGGCCATGCCCTTGCGCCGCACTTCCTGCTGGATCAACTGCTTCATGGTGCGCAGCGCTTCGATCGCCGAAAAATCGAGGTAACGTCGATAAACGAACGGTCGCAACATGTCGAGCAACTGCGCGCCCGCGACCTGATCGCCGGCCACCACCCGCGCCTTGATCATCGCGTAGCGTTCCCAGTCGCGCCCCTGATCCTGGTAATACTGCTCCAGCGCATTGAAGCTCAGCACCAGCGCGCCGGACGAACCGTACGGGCGCAGGCGCATGTCGACACGGAATACAAAACCGTCGACGGTCATCGGGTCCAGCGCCTTGATCAGGCGCTGGCCGAGACGAATAAAGAATTCCTGATTATCCAGCGAGCGCTTCACGCCCACCGTTTCGCCACCCTCGGGGTAGGCGAAGATCAGGTCGATGTCCGAAGACAGGTTCAACTCGACGGCGCCGAGCTTGCCCATGCCGAGAATGACCATTTGCTGCGGCTCACCGCTGCGGCGGCCGGTCGGCGTACCGAATTGTTCGCAATGGCGGCTGTACAACCATTGATAAGCCTGGTCGATAGTCGCGTCGGCCATATCCGAGAGATCGCGGCAGGTCTGCACCAGATCGGCCTGACGGGTGAGATCGCGCCAGATGATCCGTACTTGATGGCGGGCGCGCTGACGACGCAGGGCGCGACCGAGTTCATCTTCGTTCTGGGCTGCGTTCACCGCGGCGGCAATCTGCGTGCACAATTCACCCGGTGCGAACGCCCGGTCGAGTTCGCCGGACTGCACCAGTGCAAGCAACATCAAAGGGTCACGAACGCTCTGTTCAATGACGAATTCGCTGGCGGCGGTGACGCGGGCGAACTGCGCCCAGCGCTCTGGCGTCCAGTTCGCCAGGCCGTGATCGTCTTCCAGCGCGGCGACGGCCGTACGGAACGACTGCTCGGATCGAGTGACCAACGGCAGGAGAATGGCAGGCAGTTCGGCAAGCACGGGCAGGGTCATGGTCTATCCTTGATCGGCGTATAAATGGCCGCTTGTAGTGATTGGTGAAAAGCCGCTACCCGGAGGACTGTCGAACAAAAGTTAGAAATAGCTGAAATTTCTTTCTCTTTGGCAGCGAACATCAAAGTTTCACCTTTTTCGGATGGCAAAAGACCAACCTTAACGATTATTCTCACAACGCAGCCGGAGGCCACAAGCCATTCTTCTGTAGTTTTACTACTCGTCTATACATTCGAAAGGCTGAAATGCCGGAAGATTTGTAGTAAAACTACACGCCGCCGGAACAACCTATCGGCAATCCAAGAATTTTAAATCGTCTGCCCACAAGGCCAGTCGCAAACTCAGGCAACCGATTCTGGAAGCCTTTCCGCCCTGGAGCAAGCCATGCAAGACCTCGATCCCGTCGAAACCCAGGAATGGCTGGACGCCCTGGAATCGGTTCTCGACAAAGAAGGCGAAGACCGTGCTCACTATCTGATGACCCGTATGGGCGAACTCGCGACCCGCAGCGGCTCGCAGCTCCCTTACGCCATCACCACGCCTTACCGCAACACCATCCCGGTAACCCACGAAGCACGCATGCCTGGCGACCTGTTCATGGAACGCCGCATTCGCTCGCTGGTGCGCTGGAACGCGATGGCCATGGTAATGCGTACGAACCTGAAAGATTCTGACCTGGGTGGTCACATCTCCAGCTTCGCTTCCAGTGCGACCCTGTATGACATCGGCTTCAACTACTTCTTCCAGGCCCCGACCGACGAACACGGCGGCGACCTGATCTACTTCCAGGGCCACACCTCGCCAGGCGTTTACGCCCGCGCATTCATGGAAGGCCGCATCACCGAAGACCAGATGAACAACTTCCGCCAGGAAGTCGACGGTCAGGGCCTGTCGTCCTACCCGCACCCTTGGCTGATGCCTGACTTCTGGCAGTTCCCGACCGTATCCATGGGTCTGGGTCCGATTCAAGCGATCTACCAGGCACGCTTCATGAAGTACCTGGAACACCGTGGCTTCATCCAGCCGGGCAAACAGAAAGTCTGGTGCTTCCTGGGCGACGGCGAGTGCGACGAGCCGGAATCCCTGGGCGCCATCTCCCTGGCTGGCCGCGAGAAGCTGGACAACCTGATCTTCGTCATCAACTGCAACCTGCAGCGCCTCGACGGCCCGGTTCGCGGCAACGGCAAGATCATCCAGGAACTCGAAGGCGTGTTCCGTGGTGCTCAATGGAACGTGACCAAAGTCATCTGGGGCCGTTTCTGGGACCCACTGCTGGCCAAAGACGTCGACGGTATCCTGCAACGTCGTATGGACGAAGTCATCGACGGCGAGTACCAGAACTACAAAGCCAAAGACGGCGCGTTCGTCCGTGAACACTTCTTCAACACGCCAGAACTCAAGGCGATGGTTGCTGATCTGTCCGACGACGAGATCTGGAAACTCAACCGTGGCGGCCACGACCCGTACAAGGTCTATGCGGCGTACCACGAAGCGGTCAACCACAAAGAACAACCAACCGTCATTCTCGCCAAGACCATCAAAGGTTATGGCACCGGTGCCGGCGAGGCGAAAAACACTGCGCACAACACCAAGAAAGTCGACGTCGACAGCTTGAAGTTGTTCCGCGATCGTTTCGACATCCCGGTCAAGGACGAAGAGCTGGAGAACCTGCCGTTCTTCAAGCCAGAGCCAAACAGCGCCGAAGCCCGCTACCTCAGCGAGCGTCGCACTGCACTGGGCGGTTTCGTCCCGCAGCGCCGCGCACAGAGCTTCAGCGTGCCGACTCCGGACCTGGACACCCTCAAGGCTATCCTTGACGGCTCCGGCGACCGTGAAATTTCCACTACCATGGCGTTCGTGCGGATCCTCGCGCAACTGGTCAAGGACAAGGAAATCGGCCCGCGCATTGTTCCGATCATCCCGGACGAAGCCCGTACCTTCGGTATGGAAGGCATGTTCCGTCAGCTCGGCATCTACTCGTCCGTCGGCCAGCTCTACGAGCCAGTCGATAAAGACCAAGTGATGTTCTACAAGGAAGACCAGAAAGGTCAGATCCTTGAAGAAGGCATCAACGAAGCAGGCGCCATGAGCTCGTTCATCGCGGCCGGTACTTCGTACTCCAGCCACAACCAGCCGATGCTGCCGTTCTACATCTTCTACTCGATGTTCGGCTTCCAGCGTATTGGCGACCTGGCCTGGGCCGCTGGCGACAGCCGTACCCGTGGCTTCCTGATCGGCGGCACCGCCGGCCGGACTACCCTGAACGGTGAAGGTCTGCAACACGAAGACGGTCACAGCCACCTGCTGGCCGCGACCATCCCGAACTGCCGCACCTACGATCCAACCTACGGCTACGAGCTGGCGGTGATCATTCAGGACGGCATGAAGAAGATGACCGAAGAGCAACAGGACATCTTCTACTACATCACCGTGATGAACGAGTCGTACCAGCAGCCAGCCATGCCGGCCGGTGCCGAAGAAGGCATCAAGAAAGGCATGTACCTGCTCGAAGAAGACACCCGCGATGCGGCGCACCACGTACAGCTGATGGGCTCCGGCACCATCCTGCGTGAAGTCCGTGAAGCGGCGAAGATTCTGCGTGAAGAGTTCAACGTTGGCGCCGACGTGTGGAGCGTTACCAGCTTCAACGAACTGCGTCGCGACGGCCTCGCTGTCGAGCGCAGCAACCGTCTGAAGCCTGGCCAGAAGCCTAAGCTGAGCTACGTCGAAGAGTGCCTGAACGGCCGTAAAGGTCCGGTCATCGCCTCTACCGACTACATGAAGCTGTTCGCCGAGCAGATCCGTCAGTGGGTACCGTCCAAGGAATTCAAAGTCCTCGGCACCGACGGTTTCGGCCGCAGCGACAGCCGCAAGAAACTGCGTCATTTCTTCGAAGTCGACCGTCATTTCGTGGTGTTGGCAGCCCTGGAAGCACTGGCTGACCGTGGTGATATCGAACCTAAAGTCGTGGCTGAAGCCATCGTCAAGTTCGGCATCGACCCGGAAAAACGCAACCCACTGGACTGCTGAGGAGACATTTTGTGAGCGAACTCATTCGCGTACCTGACATCGGCAGCGGTGAAGGTGAAGTAATTGAACTGTTTGTGAAGGTCGGCGACCGTATCGAAGCCGACCAGAGCATCCTGACCCTGGAATCGGACAAGGCCAGCATGGAAGTGCCGGCCCCGAAAGCCGGCGTCATCAAGAGCCTGAAAGTGAAGCTGGGCGACCGTCTGAAAGAAGGCGACGAACTGCTTGAACTGGAAGTCGAGGGCGCCGCTGAAGCGGCCCCTGCTCCGGCTGCTGCTCCGGCTAAAAAGGCCGAAGAGAAACCGGCCGCCGCTCCTGCCGCGGCTGCGCCTGCCGCTGCTCCTGCTGCCGCTTCGGTTCAGCAAGTGCACGTGCCGGACATCGGCTCGTCGGGCAAAGCCCAGATCATCGAGATCCAGGTCAAGGTCGGCGACACCGTCGAAGCTGATCAATCTTTGATCACTCTGGAATCCGACAAGGCGAGCATGGAAATCCCGTCGCCTGCCGCTGGCGTGGTCAAGGCCATCAGCGTCAAGCTCAACGACGAAGTCGGCACTGGCGACCTGATTCTGGATCTGGAAGTGGCGGGTGCTGCGGCCCCTGCTGCTGCCGCTCCGGCTCAGGCTGCTGCACCGGCCGCTGCCGCTGCGCCTGCTCCGGCAGCCGCGCCAGCAGCACCGGTTGCCGACAGTGTTCAGGACATCCACGTTCCGGACATCGGTTCGGCTGGCAAAGCCAAGATCATCGAAGTGTTGGTCAAGGCTGGCGACAGCGTTGAAGCCGACCAGTCGCTGATCACTCTGGAATCCGACAAGGCGAGCATGGAAATTCCATCGCCTGCCGCTGGTGTGGTGGAAAGCGTTTCCATCAAGCTGGATGACGAAGTCGGTACCGGCGACCTGATCCTCAAGCTGAAAGTCAAAGGCGCGGCCCCTGCTGCTGCCCCGGCTCCAGCTGCCGCTGCTGCTCCGAGCGCTCCGGCACCTGCCGCTGCTGCTCCGGCTGCCGCTGCACCTGCTGCTGCCGCTCCAGCCGCCGCACCGGCCAAGCCGGGCGCGAAAGTTCACGCCGGTCCCGCCGTGCGTCAACTGGCCCGCGAGTTCGGCGTCGAGCTGAACGCTGTCGGCGCCAGCGGCCCGCACGGTCGTATCCTCAAAGAAGACGTGCAGACCTACGTCAAAGCGATGATGCAGAAGGCCAAGGAAGCACCGGCCGCTGCAGCGGGCGCAACCGGTGGCGCGGGCATCCCGCCGATTCCGGTCGTTGATTTCAGCCGTTTCGGCGAAATCGAAGAAGTGCCGATGACTCGCCTGATGCAGATCGGCGCGTCGAGCCTGCACCGCAGCTGGTTGAACATCCCGCACGTGACTCAGTTCGATTCGGCTGATATCACCGAGCTGGAAGCGTTCCGCGTCGCGCAGAAAGCCGTTGCAGAGAAGGCCGGCGTCAAGCTGACCATCCTGCCGCTGCTGCTCAAGTCGTGCGCGCACATGCTCAAGGAGCTGCCGGACTTCAACAGTTCGCTGGCGCCAAGCGGCAAGGCGATCATCCGCAAGAAATACGTGAACATCGGCTTCGCCGTCGACACCCCGGATGGCCTGCTGGTACCGGTCATCAAGAACGTCGACCAGAAGAGCCTGTTGCAACTGGCAGCCGAAGCTGCTGCGCTGGCCGCCAAAGCCCGCGACAAGAAGCTCACCGCTGACGACATGCAGGGCGCTTGCTTCACCATTTCGAGCCTCGGCCACATTGGCGGCACCGGCTTCACGCCGATCGTCAACGCGCCGGAAGTGGCGATCCTCGGTGTTTCCAAGGCAACCATCCAGCCAGTCTGGGACGGCAAAGCCTTCCAGCCGAAACTGATGCTGCCGCTGTCGCTGTCCTACGATCACCGTGTGATCAACGGCGCCGCTGCCGCACGCTTCACCCAGCGTCTGGGCAGCCTGCTGGCCGACATCCGCACGATCCTGCTGTAACTCGGTCGGCCCTCCAGCAACGGAGGGCCGATTGCTGCACCCTTTCGAGCGCCACACGCTCGTACCTCAACCCCGTCAGTTTGGCGGGGCTTTTTTTTGCCTGAAGAAACATACCCTCTCGTCTTTTTCCCACACGTCGCGCTGACATCGGCCACAACCTCGGTCGACTTGGCCCCGATCTTTTTTATTCGATACGCAACTAACCTAGCCCCAACCAATTCAACTAAGAAAAATTAGTAGAACCCTGTTAATCAAAGTTAACTCGAATGGATTCGACATGTTAAAACCAACTATCGGCCCGATTGTCGGCCACGTCACAACTGATCACGCGCGCATCTTCATGCGGGGCGATCAGCAGAATAAATCGCCGGTATTTGCCGCAGTGCGTTTTCGCAGTTCCGGTACACAACAATGGTCGAAAGGTAACTTCGCCCGCTTGAGCGAATTACGCGACATGTCTGAAGTATTCGCCCTCAACAATTTGAGTAGCGACACCGAATATGAATATCAGGTCGGCTGGTTCAGCCCGATGAATCCGGTGCACACCCCGGACAGCGTCGCCGAACTGCCGCTGCAATGGCCACGAGAGATCTATCGTCTGCGCACCCGCTCCAGCAAAGCCCTGCAACCCAAAGCCTATATCGTCGGCTCCTGCCGCTACCTGCGCATGACCGCCGGCATCGCCTCCCTGCCGCAATTGGGCGACCGGATCTTCGCGTCCATCAACCAATTGATCGAGGGCATACAACCACCGATCAGCGCGGTATTGATGACCGGCGATCAAATCTACGTCGACGATTTGAATCTGCTTGCACCGGATCGCGAATATAAAGACATCCTGAGCAAGTACCGTGCGGCTTTTTCTCAACAGAATATAAAACGACTGATGGCCAGCACTTCGACTTACATGATTCTCGATGATCACGAAATCGAAGATAACTGGCCCGCCAATGCCAGCAAGTCCGACGGTGACTTATACCGTAATGCCATGGCCGCCTATGAGTTGTATCAGGCCAGTCACAGCCCGGCACATCCGCTGACAACTAACGGAGATATAGATCACGCAACACTCGAGCATTACTGGTATCAATTCAGCGATGGCGATATTGAATGGTTTGTGACTGACAGTCGCACCCGCCGCAACTTGTCAGCCGATGACCGACGCATCCTCGACGAGGCACAGGAACAGGCCTTGTTGAAATGGCTGAGCAACAGCGAGGCGCGGGTCAAGTTCGTGGTCACCAGCGTGATGTTCTATCCGGATCGCAAACTTCATGGCGATGACGCCTGGAAAGCCTTCCCCGAACAGCGCCTGCGCCTGCTGGAAACCATCCGCACCCAGCGTATCAAGAATGTCGTGTTCATTTCGGGTGACGTACATGGCTCGCTGACCGCTCGCCTGAGCCACAGCGAAGACCCGGACTTCGAAGTCCACACCGTGGTGTCCTCGCCGCTGTGCAACAGCAAACTGCTGCCGTACGCCAAAGCGTCCACGTTCATTCTGGATCAACCGCTGGTGCGCACGGCGGCGGGCGATTATCGGCATGAACTGACGAGCAGCGTGGTGAGTGAAGACAATTTCGCTCATCTGGTGGTCGAGGCGGGCCAGATTCAGGTCAATTACCACGACCGCGATGGCAAACGCCTGCAATCGATCACCCTCCCACTGCGTTGAATTGCCGGCCAAAAAGACGCCGTTGCGGGACACAAACCGCTCTGCAACGGCAGTCTTTCAATGCAACAGGATTACTTTTTACCGCACGCTGGAGAAATCTTCAGCGCAGCCGACATATTCTTATAGCACTTGGCCTTCATGTCTCTTGTCAGTCGGTGCCGCAATGATGCAACCTTGCCGCAGGCAACAGTAAAGAGGGCGAGAGCCCGGCGCGTTCAGCATATTTCCAAGCGAGTTCCCTTCATGAAGAGCCAACCCGATGCCGCCAGCCGTATGGCGGCCGAGGTAGTGACGCAGTTGCCTGTGCCCTCGCGGCTCGGCATGCTGCGTTTCGAGCGCTTGAATGAAGCCAGTTGGGCCATGCTGTTTCTCGATCCCAACTGCGAACGCCAGTTCGGCCAGCCGGCCGTTGAGCTTTGCGCGCTGGTCGGCTCACCCTACGCCAGCCTGATGGAACCCGAAGCGCGCTATCAACTGCACGATGCGATTCAGCAACAGCTGACCGCCAGCCCGCATTATCTGGTGCGATACACCCTGCACACGGCTGCCGGTGCGCTGAACATCCTTGAGTTGGGCGAAGCCTACAAACAGCACAATCGTCACCTGCTGCGCGGCTATCTGCTGGCGGTCGATCACGTCTTCGACGAAGTGTCGCTGCTACCCTCCGTCGATCTCGAAACACAGAATTCGCGCCTGCAAATCGCCCTCGAACTCAACCAACGGGCGCAGCAGGAACAACTGCAGCACCTGGAACGCGTACGCGCCCAACAGGACCTGATTCTGCTGCTCGCCCGTCAGCGCTACAGCACGCATAACTCGCTGCAGGAAGCCGCCGAGCTGATCACCCGCTGCGCCTGCGATATCTATGAAATCGACTGCGCCAGCCTGTGGAACCTCGAAGGCCAGCAGTTGGTGCCGATCTCCGCGTACCACCGCGCGACCCAGGAATACATCCTCCCGGACGTGATCGACATCAGCAGTTTCCCCGACTACATGGAAGCTCTGCACAGCAGTCGCGCCATCGACGCACACAACGCGATGCGCGACCCGCGCACCCGAGAGATGGCCGAAGCGCTGCGCCCGCGCGACGTCAACGCCATGCTTGATGCGAGCATTCGCGTCGATGGCCAAGTAGTCGGCGTGCTGTGCCTGGAGCAGACCGGCGTCACCCGCGCCTGGCAGTCCGACGAAATCGCCTTTGCCGGCGAGCTGGCCGACCAGTTCGCGCAAGTCATCAACAACCACAACCGCCGCACCGCCACCAGCGCCCTGCACCTGTTCCAGCGTGCGGTCGAGCAAAGCGCCAACGCCTTTTTGCTGGTCAATTGCGACGGCGTGGTCGAGTACGTCAACCCGAGTTTCACCGCGATCACCCAGTACACCACCGAGGAAGTCCACGGCCAGCGCCTGTCCGAGCTGCCGGCACTGGAGAACCTCAGCGAACTGCTGTTCGACGCGCCCTCGGCGCTGGCCAAGAGCAACAGTTGGCAGGGCGAATTCAAGAGCCGCCGGAAAAACCTCGAACCGTACTGGGGCCAGCTGTCGATCTCCAAGGTCTATGGCGACAACCGCGAGCTGACGCACTACATCGGCATCTACGAAGACATCACCCAGACCAAACTGGCGCAGCAGCGCATCGAGCGTCTGGCCTACACCGACAACCTGACCAACCTCGGCAATCGCCCGGCATTTATCCGTAATCTGGACGAACGCTTCGCCCGCGATAGCGATACGCCGATCAGCCTGTTGCTGGTGGATATCGACAACTTCAAACGGATCAACGACAGCCTCGGTCACCAGACCGGCGACAAACTGCTGATCAGCCTGGCCCGACGCCTGCGCAACAGCCTGAGCCCAAGCGGCAGCCTCGCGCGGTTCGCCAGTAACGAATTTGCCGTGTTGCTCGACGACACCGATCTTGCCACCGGCCAGCAGATCGCCAACCAATTGTTGGCGACGCTGGATAAACCGATGTTCGTCGACAACCAGTTGATCAGCGTTACCGGATCGGTCGGCCTGGCCTGCGCGCCGCTGCACGGTCGTGATCCGCAAACGCTGATGCGTAACGCTGGCCTGGCGCTGCACAAGGCCAAGGCCAACGGCAAACATCAGGTGCAAGTCTTTACCGAAGCGCTGAATGCCGAGGCCAGTTACAAACTGTTCGTCGAGAACAACCTGCGCCGCGCCCTGACCCAGAATGAGCTGGACGTGTTCTACCAGCCCAAGCTGTGCCTGCGCAGCGGGCGCCTGCTGGGCATGGAAGCGCTGCTGCGCTGGAACCACCCGGAACGCGGCATGATCCGCCCGGACCAGTTCATCAGCGTCGCCGAAGAGACCGGCCTGATCATTCCGATCGGCAAGTGGATCGCGCGCCAGGCCTGCCGCATGAGCAAGGCACTGACCGCCGCCGGCATGGGCAATCTGCAAGTGGCGATCAACCTGTCACCCAAGCAGTTCTCCGATCCGGATCTGGTCGCCTCGATCGCCAACATCCTCAAGGAAGAAGCGCTGCCGGCCTATCTGCTCGAACTGGAACTGACCGAAGGCCTGCTGCTGGAAGCCACCGAAGACACGCACTTGCAGCTCGATCAACTCAAGCGTCTCGGGCTGACGCTGGCCATGGACGACTTCGGCACCGGTTACTCGTCGCTGAGCTATCTGAAGAAATTCCCGATCGACATCATCAAGATCGATCGCAGCTTCATCCATGAAATCCCCGACAATCAGGACGACATGGAAATCACCTCGGCGGTGATCGCCATGGCGCACAACCTGAAACTCAAGGTCGTGGCCGAAGGTATTGAGACCGCCGAGCAACTGGCGTTCCTCCGTCGTCATCGTTGCGACGTCGGCCAGGGTTACCTGTTCGACCGGCCGATTCCGGGCGGCGAACTGATCCAGGCGCTGAAACGCTACCCGCGCGGCCCGCTCTGCCTCTGATCTCGCCGCTCCCTCATGTAGGAGCTGCCGCAGGCTGCGATCTTTTGATCCTGTTTTTTAAAGACAAGATCAAAAGATCGCAGCCTTCGGCAGCTCCTACATTGGATAGTGCGAAGTCGGGCATCATTCGGCACACTGGCGGTCTGACTTTTTACATCCAACCTGACTGAGAGGAACGATCATGGTTCTGCGCTCGGAAATTCTGGTGAACAAAAACGTGCTCCCGACTAAAGAACAAGCTCTGCCCGGCCGCGAAACCGCGATGACCCTGCCTGAAAAGCACTTCGTCTTCGAAGAAACCCCGCTGCTTGGCCCGTTTTTCCAGGACGTCGACTTTGCGATCTTCGGTCTGGGCTGCTTCTGGGGCGCCGAGCGCCGTTTCTGGCAGCGTGAAGGCGTGGTCAGCACGGTCGTCGGTTATGCCGGTGGTTTCACGCCGAACCCGACCTACGAAGAAGTCTGCTCGGGCCTGACCGGCCACGCGGAAGTGGTACTGGTGGTGTATGACAAGGCCAAAGTCAGCTATGAAGAGCTGCTGGCGATGTTCTGGGAACTGCACAACCCGACGCAGGGCATGCGCCAAGGTAACGACATCGGCACGCAGTACCGCTCGGTGATCTACGCGACTTCGCCTGAGCACCTGGATGCGGCGCTGAAGAGCAAGGCGACCTATCAGGCTGAACTGTCGAAGGCGGGTCTGGGCGAGATCAGCACCGAGATCGAACAGGCGCCGACCGTGTACTTCGCCGAGGCGTATCACCAGCAGTATCTGGCGAAGAATCCTGAGGGTTACTGTGGGATTGGCGGCACCGGTGTGTGCATGCCAGCGAGCCTGGCAGGCAATTAACCCGCCGACTGATCGTTCCCACGCTCTGCGTGGGAATGCAGCCCGGGACGCTCCGCGTCCCAACAGCGGACGCAGAGCGTCCATTGAGGCATTCCCACGCAGAGCGTGGGAACGATCGCTCAGTGATCAGCTCTCGGCGATTAGCCAATCCATCTGCCAGCCGCCCTGGGTCTGCCCCAGCTTCTGCGACAACCACGGCAGCAGCTCACGCAATTCTTCCTCCAGCCCCCACGGCGGATTGGCAATCGCCATGCCCGAACCGTTCAGGCTGTTCGGCGTATCCAGCGGATGCACCAGCAGCTCCACGCGCAGCAACTTCGGCGCACCCGTGCCAGCCAGATCCTGATAGAACCTGCGCAACGCACGCTGATCCTTCACCGGATACCAGATCGCCGCCACGGTTTGACGCATGCGGCCAATCGCTTCTTTCAACGACGCCGCGCAACGCTGCATCTCGTCGAGCTGCTCGAACGGCGGATCAATCAGCATCACCGCACGCTTCTCCTGCACCGGCAACATCGCCCGCGCCACGTGCCAACCCTCACCCAGATGAACCTTGACCCGACGATCACCGGCCATGTTGTCCTTGAGCAGTACGCCGTCTTCCGGGTGCTTCTCGTTGAGCATCACCCGATCCTGCGGGCGGGTCAGGCGCCGCGCCAGTTCCGGCGACCCCGGGTAGTAGCGCAACTGGCCATCCGGGTTCATCTCGTGCAGCACCTTCATGTAGTCGGCGGTCAGCGCTGGTAAATCCGGCTGATCCCACAAGCGCGCGATGCCTTCCAGGTACTCACCGGTACGGTTGGCCTGATCACCCTGCAAGTCATACAGACCGATGCCGGCGTGCGTGTCGAGATAGGCAAACGGCTGCTCCTTGCGCGACATCAGGGCGATGAGGCGGGTCAAGGTCAGGTGTTTGAACACATCGGCGTGATTGCCGGCATGGAAGGCGTGACGATAATTCATGGCTGCTCCTGCGAAGGGCGCAAAGTTTACCTTTTACCGGGCGGCAAGTCAGGGGCTGGCGGCTGAGCGGACAAAAGCCTTTCCCTCACCCTAGCCCTCTCCCGGAGGGAGAGGGGACTGACGGTGGTGATCTTGCGAGTTACATCGACCTGAAAGATCGGCGTGATCTCAGGCTTGGCCAAGCGAAGATCAGCGCGGAAGTCGCAAGTCGGCGTTCATCGTCCAGACAACTCGGTCAGCCCCCGAAACAACACCACCATCCAGGCTTGGCCAAGCCAAGTTCACCACTGAAGTCGCAAGTCGGCGTACACCGCCCAGACAACTCGGTCAGTCCCCGAAACAACACCACCATCCAGGCTTGGCCAAGCCAAGTTCACCACTGAAGTCGCAAGTCGGCGTACACCGCCCAGACAACTCGGTCAGTCCCCGAAACAACACCACCATCCAGGCTTGGCCAAGCCAAGTTCACCACTGAAGTCGCAAGTCGGCGTACACCGCCCAGACAACTCGGTCAGTCCCCGAAACAACACCACCATCCAGGCTTGGCCAAGCCAAGTTCACCACTGAAGTCGCAAGTCGGCGTACACCGCCCAGACAACTCGGTCAGTCCCCTCTCCCTCTGGGAGAGGGGCTTTGCTTTTATGGCGTTAAACTGTCTAACCATGAACGACAGGAAGTCAAAAACTCATGCGATATCTGATCATCTGCTTATTCAGTCTGCTTAGCCCATACCTTGCCCTTGCCGACGAAACCCACATTGAGCAGGCACGCCAGACACTTAAGAACTACGGCCTGAGCCACTGCATTCTGAAGCCATTCAACGAGCGCTCCGCGCTGGAAAAAGACATTGCTCTGTCCGCCAATGCCTATTCCGTCATGGGCAAAGGCATGCATTCCATCCTGCAAAATGAAGACACGCTGCAAGTGCTGCACGATCCCTACAAAGAAACCCGAAACTACGTGTTGGCGGCTTACGAGCAGACACCTTCAAACAGCAAATACTCGAATGAAAAAGTAGTGTTCCTTGCGTGCCTGAAGGTCTACAACTCCGATGCGTTCAACAGCTTTATCAACTCTCAGGATGGGTACATCCCTGACTGACTAACTGATTTCCTTCAACGTCAAAAGATCGCAGCCTTCGGCAGCTCCTACGGGGCGAACGCCAGTCCCGTGTAGGAGCTGCCGCAGGCTGCGATCTTTTGATCTTTTTCAGGCAGGCATGCTGCGCAGGCGCCTGCCGATCACATCGAGCACATCACAGCCGTCGCGCAGAGGGATCACGCAGAGCTGGGCGAAGTCGCTGAGGATGACGGAGTCGCATTCTACCGAGCCGCGCATGCACATGTTTTCCAGCACCTGGATCACGGCGCGCAGGCGGTGATTGGCCGCGTCCATGAGGATGTCGAGGGGCACGTGGGTGTCGATGAACAGGGTCGGCATGTCGCTGCAATTGCCGGTAAGTGCCATGAAGCGGTTGTCGGGATGGGGGACGATTTTTTCGTAGGGTGGAGCCGGTTTAAGCGTTGTCATATTTTGTACCTCAACTGATTAAATGAGGCTACCAATGACCTTCCTACAGGTTTGGGTGGCAGCCGTACGCGAGAGTAGGAAACTGAGGAACCAGCCAAAAACTCAGCTACGCCGAAGCGTTCCCGCGCACAGCCGCCGCGAAAGATGTTACGGACACAGGTTTGGTGCCGCAATCAGACAACTGGGCTGGTGCACGGTAAATTCCAAGGGTTCCTACACCCTGTCACCGCTCTCGCAGTGACAACGAAAAGACTATCCCTGCAACCCACCGTCCACCAGTTCATGAAAACCGCCGCAACTCGAAGGAATCGTCCGAGACCTTCGCCCCGAAAACTCACTCCGACTCTGCCAGCAAAAACGCCAGCAACGCCGATTGCGACGATTCTTCCGACATAGAAACCTGAAAAAACCGCCTCACTTTGCAGCGCAAAATCGCCTCAGGGACGGCCTCGAAAACTGCCGGATGTTCCTCGCTCAACCACTGCAACGCATTGGCCGTTCGAACGTCATTGCCCTGCTGCGCCAGCACCGAAGCCGGTACCTGCCACCACGGAAATACCCTTTCCGAAACCTGCGCCCTGCCGCCAATTTCCAGCGCCTGCCCATTGATCAGACAACGCCCGATCAGCGGAAACAGCTGCGCCGCATCGACCTCATCGGCCTGAAGAATCGGCAACAGAAACCGCCCGTCCCAAAAACGAAAAAACACCGTTTTCCCGCCAGGCATCAGCACTTGGGTCAGGCTGCGAAAGTGCGCCACCACCTCTTCAAGGCTCGCCGAAGACACCGCCAGCCAACCCCAATCCCGCGACTCGGTGGTGGTGACCCAATGCAGAAACTCACTGTCGGCAGCGACAATTCCCACGCAAGGCATCACCGCATCCCACTCGGCATAAATCGTCTCGGCCCAGATCGGGCTCGCCGTTTCTCGCCAAGCGGCAGGCGGTTTTGCCTCATTGGCATTACTGAAAACCGCAAACAACTGCTCGGAAGTTTTCAACCGTTCACGCGCCAACCATTCGGCAGGCAATAGAAAATCAGGCTGCACAGAGACCGTCCTTGCAACGTTCACACTCTTCGCAGAATGGCGCGTCACCCTTGAAGCTCATGATTTGTGCAGCCGTCAGCATGGCAGCCGGCGCGGCGGCGAGTTTCTCCGGCAATCCCGGTACAACCGGCGCGGCACTCATCGCCGCCATCGGCGCACCACCCACTACAATCGGCACGCTGCTGAAAATGCCGCCGGGACCGATGTTGATCCACTGCCCACCGGCCTGAATCGTCGCACTCGCGCCACCGTCGATGACCACTTGCTGACCGGCGCTGACGTGGAATTGCCCACTGGCGCTGATCGCCTGATTGCTCACGCGAATATGCCGGTCGCCGCTCACGCTCAGATGGTCGTCCTGCTTCACTTCGGTCTGCCGCTGACCGTGAGTAATGCGCTGCTCATCAGCCTTCAACTCGTGCCGAGCGGTCCCGGTGACAACAATGCTGCGCTGGTTATCAACCTGCACCTGTTGATCATTCAACACATGCTGCGTCCAGTTACGCTGGGCGCGCAGGTAGATTTCCTCGGCACCTTTGCGATCCTCGATGCGCAGTTCGTTGTAGCCGCCACCGCCGGGGCTGCTCTGGCTACGGAAAATGCTGCGGGTCTTGTCCGCCGGCAGATCCAGCGGGATCGGCGTCGCGGCGTTGGGCAGGCAGCCCACAACCAATGGTTTGTCGGCGTCGGCATCGATGAAGCCGACCAGTACTTCCATGCCGACTCGCGGAATCAGCACGCTGCCGTAACGGTCATGGGCCCAACCGCTGGCAACGCGCAACCAACAACTGGAATGCTCGTTCAATTCACCGTCGCGGTCCCAAGCCAGTTGCACCTTGACCCGGCCATACTCGTCGCAGTGGATTTCCGTATCTTTCGGCCCGGTCACAACCGCCGGTTGATAGCCGAGCATGCGCGGTTTTTCAGGCCCCTGCGCCGGGCGGAAAAACACGTCCCACGGCGTGGCGAGAAAGCTATTACGGTAACCCTGAAATCCCTCGCCATCGCTGGTCACCGATTCCTCCAGCACCTGCGGCTGGCGGCCATGATGCTCGATGACGGTCAGCAGCCACAGGTCATTCCAGTCGTGGCGCGGATGCTCAGTCAGTTGCAGGAAATGTCCGCAAACCAGTGCAGATTCGTCGCTGCTGCCTTCGGCCTGACGGTAATCGGCGACATGTCGCTCAAGTGCCCGCTGGGCGAGATGCTTGCCGGTTTCCCGATCGTTGAATTGGCCGGGGAAGTGATAGTCCTCGAGCACCGGGCGCTGCTCGCCGTCGACTCGGCTTTGCAATTGCAGCCGCGGTTTTTCGAAGTTGTAGTCGCGCCGGGTGACCACGCTGGTGCGGGTTTCCACGCGAACGTTGAAACGCTTGACCGCCGGGGCTCCGGCAGACATGCCACTGCCCGGCAGATAAAGGGTCGGCGTAGCCAGTTTTGGAAACACCGTCTGGTCATCACCGAACACCAGTACGTGCGCGTCGGGACTGTGTTGAAAGTGGTAATGAATACCCACTTCGGCACACAGGCGTTGAATGAACGCCAAGTCGCTTTCAGCGTACTGCACGCAATACTCGCGAACCGGGTATTCGCTGCCCAACCGAAACTCGAAAGCATCACGAAGGATCGCGTGATCCTTAAGCACCTGCGCAACAATTTGCGGCACGCTCTGATGCTGGAAAATCCGCTGATTGATGCGGTGTTCCAGATACGTCAAACGTGGGACAAGGCTTAAGTGATAACGCGTCAGACGTTTCCCGGAGTCGCCCTGCCCAACCTGATAAATCTGACCGTGAATACCGGAACCTTGAGCATCAAAGCTCAGAAACGCCTGACAGTGCAGCAGGCTCTCGAGGTCCAGATCCGGTCGCTCACTGACCAGTTCCAGCTCGAAACGAAAGGGTTGGCTGATAGCTTCCTTGCCCGTGAACTCAAGGACCTTGAGGTCATGTTGGGCGCCTTCGAGGGTCACCGTGAAACGCGGTTGATTGGCAGGCGCGAACATCCGATGTCTCTCTGCAGTGTGAGGGCGGGCGATTCTGCATGAGGGGCAACGGGTGATGAATGGGTGACGAGAAAATCAGATTTCCCCTACTTTCATTGACGAAAAACCCTGCAAAAAACGGCGCTTTCAACTACAGACAAAACCCTCAAGTCATCCATAGAACCCTGTGGGAGCTGGCTTGCCAGCGATAGCGATGCGTCAGTTACTGAATGTTCTGAATGTGCCGCCCTCATCGCTGGCAAGCCAGCTCCCACAGGTTTCCTCAGCGTCGGCAAGAAATCACAAGCACAAAAAAACGGCCCGTCTCCTGTGGAAACGGGCCGTTTTTGGATGAGCCTCAGCTCAGAACAATTACTTGTTCAGGTGGAAATCTTTTTCCGCCGCTTCGAAGCGCTGCACCATGCCTCTGGTCGGCTCGCCCATCTTGCTGACGATGTAGATGGCCAGGCTGGCGAAGATGAAGCCCGGGATGATTTCGTACAGACCCAGCAGTTCGAAATGCTTCCAGACCACCACGGTGATCGCGCCGACCAGAATACCGGCCAGTGCGCCGTCGCGAGTCATGCCTTTCCAGATAACCGAGATCAGTACAACCGGACCGAACGCAGCACCGAAACCGGCCCAGGCGTAGGACACCAGGCCCAGTACGCGGTTTTCCGGGTTGGCCGCCAAGGCGATCGCGATCAGTGCAACCAACAGCACCATGGCGCGGCCGACCCAGACCAGCTCCAGTTGCGAAGCGGATTTACGCAGGAAGGTTTTGTAGAAGTCTTCGGTCAGGGCGCTCGAGCACACCAGCAACTGGCAGCTCAGGGTGCTCATCACAGCAGCCAGAATGGCCGACAACAGCACACCGGCGATCCATGGGTTGAACAGCAGTTTGGCCAGTTCGATGAACACGCGTTCGTGGTTCTCGGTCACGGGACCGGCAACTTCCGGGTGCGCCGAGAAGTACGCGATACCGAAGAAGCCCACCGCCACAGTGCCGCCCAGGCACAGGATCATCCAGGTCATGGAAATGCGACGCGCCTTGGCGATCGACTTAACCGAATCCGCCGCCATGAAACGCGCGAGGATGTGCGGCTGACCGAAGTAGCCCAGACCCCAGCCCATCAGCGAGATAATGCCGATGAAGGTGGTGCCTTTGAGCATGTCGAAGTTGCTCGGATCTTGCGCCTCGATCGCCAGGAACGTGGTATCGACGCCACCAGTAGCCAGCAGGACGATGATCGGCGTGAGGATCAGCGCGAAAATCATCAGCGTGGCTTGTACGGTGTCGGTCCAGCTCACCGCGAGGAAACCACCAATAAAGGTGTAAGCAATCGTCGCCGCAGCACCGGCCCACAGCGCAGTCTCGTAGGACATGCCGAAGGTGCTTTCGAACAGACGGGCACCGGCCACGATGCCGGAAGCGCAGTAGATGGTGAAGAACACCAGAATCACGATCGCCGAAATGATCCGCAGCAGACCGCTTTTATCTTCAAAACGGCTGGCGAAGTAATCCGGCAGGGTCAGGGCGTCGCCGTTGTGCTCGGTCTGCACGCGCAGACGGCCGGCAACGAACAGCCAGTTCAGGTAGGCACCGATGACCAGACCGATGGCGATCCAGCTTTCGGACAGACCGGACATATAGATGGCGCCCGGCAGGCCCATCAACAACCAGCCACTCATGTCGGACGCACCGGCGGACAGCGCGGTGACGACGCTGCCGAGGCTGCGACCGCCGAGAATATAGTCAGAAAGGTTGTTGGTGGAGCGATAGGCCATCAAGCCGATCAGCACCATTGCTGCGATGTAGATCACGAACGTGATCAGGGTTGGATTGCTTACGCTCATTGAGTTACGCCCTGGCTTTGTTTTTATGTAGCGGCGGTGGTGAACCGCACGCAAACGACGACGTTTGGCAGACGATCCGGGATCCCGCGCATTTAGGACTGATGTTTCCCCAGGAAAGCCATCAGCCGGTACACCGGGTTAATCCCGGTTGCACCTTGGGCGCGAATGCTATGCAACAAATCAAATAAGGTGCAACCAGTTTCGTGAGAATTAGTTGCACCTAGTCGGAATTATCGACGATCACCCCGTTTTTGCTCCCTTTTGTGGCAGTCATGGCCCTTTGCTAGAAGCAAAAGCACCAAGCAGGAGCAGCACTTTCGTACCAGAAAATAATTCCTGACGAGCTGCCTATTATTCCGACAAAAAAAGGGTTGCACCCGGTTGCACCTCTTTCAGCGCACGGCTAATCTTGCGGCCAGCTGATGCCACGCAACTGTGGCAACCATGAGGATAAAAATATGGCTACCACCACCCTTGGGGTCAAACTCGATGACCCGACCCGCGAGCGCCTGAAGGCGGCCGCGACCTCGATTGATCGCACACCGCACTGGCTGATCAAGCAGGCAATTTTCAATTACCTGGAAAAACTCGAGGGTGGTGCAACCCTGACCGAGCTGAACGGTTTGACCGCCAAGGACGCCGACGAGGCGGGCGAAGTCCACACTGATCACGCGCACCAATGCTTCCTCGAATTCGCCGAAAGCATCCTGCCGCAGTCCGTACTGCGCGCATCGATCACCGCCGCTTACCGCCGCCCTGAGCCGGAAGTGGTGCCGATGCTGATCGAGCAGGCTCGCCTGCCGGCACCAATGGCCGAAGCCACCAACAAACTCGCCGCCTCCATCGCGGAAAAACTGCGTAACCAGAAAAGTGCCGGCGGTCGTGCGGGCATCGTTCAAGGTCTGCTGCAGGAATTTTCCCTGTCGTCCCAGGAAGGCGTGGCGCTGATGTGCCTGGCCGAAGCGCTGCTGCGTATCCCGGACAAAGGCACCCGCGATGCACTGATCCGCGACAAGATCAGCACCGGCAACTGGCATCCGCACTTGGGCAACAGCCCTTCGCTGTTCGTCAACGCGGCCACTTGGGGCCTGCTGCTGACCGGCAAACTGGTCTCGACGCACAACGAAGCCGGCCTGACGTCGTCGCTGAGCCGCATCATCGGCAAGAGCGGCGAGCCGATGATCCGCAAGGGCGTCGACATGGCCATGCGCCTGATGGGCGAGCAGTTCGTCACCGGCGAAACCATCGCCGAAGCGCTGGCCAACGCGAGCAAGTTCGAAGCCAAGGGCTTCCGCTACTCCTACGACATGCTCGGTGAAGCGGCACTGACCGAGCACGACGCGCAGAAGTACCTGGCGTCGTACGAACAAGCCATTCACTCGATCGGCAAAGCCTCCCACGGCCGTGGGATTTATGAAGGCCCGGGCATTTCCATCAAGCTGTCGGCATTGCACCCGCGTTACAGCCGCGCGCAGTACGAGCGTGTGATGGACGAGCTGTACCCGCGCCTGCTGTCGCTGACCCTGCTGGCCAAGCAATACGACATCGGCCTGAACATCGACGCCGAAGAAGCCGACCGTCTCGAACTGTCGCTGGATCTGCTTGAGCGCCTGTGCTTCGAGCCGCAGCTGACTGGCTGGAACGGCATCGGTTTCGTTATCCAGGCGTACCAGAAGCGTTGCCCGTACGTGATCGACTACGTGATCGACCTGGCTCGCCGCAGCCGTCATCGCCTGATGATCCGCTTGGTGAAAGGCGCGTACTGGGACAGCGAAATCAAGCGCGCCCAGGTCGAAGGCCTGGAAGGCTATCCGGTCTATACCCGCAAGGTGTACACCGACGTTTCCTACATCGCTTGCGCACGCAAACTGCTGTCGGTGCCGGAAGTCATCTACCCGCAGTTCGCCACGCACAACGCCCACACCCTATCGGCCATTTACCACATTGCCGGTCAGAACTATTACCCCGGCCAGTACGAATTCCAGTGCCTGCACGGCATGGGAGAACCGCTCTACGAGCAGGTTGTAGGCAAAGTTTCCGAAGGCAAGCTGAACCGTCCGTGCCGCGTGTATGCACCGGTCGGCACTCACGAAACCCTGTTGGCGTATCTGGTACGTCGACTGCTGGAAAACGGCGCGAACACTTCGTTCGTCAACCGCATCGCCGACCAGTCGATTTCGATTCAGGAATTGGTGGCCGATCCGGTGGCGCAGATCGAGCAGATGGCAACCGTGGAAGGTGGTTTCGGCCTGCCGCACCCGCGCATTCCGCTGCCGCGTGATCTGTATGGTTCCGAACGCGCCAACTCCAGCGGCATCGACATGGCCAACGAACATCGTCTGGCTTCGCTGTCCTGCGCCTTGCTCGCCACTGCGCATAACGACTGGAAAGCCGCGCCGATGCTCGGTTGCGCCTCCAGCAACGAAACGCCGGCAGCCGTTCTGAACCCGGCCGATCACCGTGATGTGGTCGGTCATGTTCAAGAAGCCACCGTCGAAGACGTCGACAACGCCATTCAATGCGCACTGAACGCCGCACCGATCTGGCAGGCCACCCCGCCGGCCGAACGCGCGGCGATTCTGGAACGTGCCGCTGACTTGATGGAAGGCGAGATTCAGCCGCTGATGGGCCTGCTGGCTCGCGAAGCCGGCAAGACCTTCGCCAACGCCATCGCCGAAGTCCGCGAAGCCGTCGACTTCCTGCGTTATTACGCAGTGCAGGCGCGCAACGATTTCAGCAATGACGCCCATCGCCCACTGGGTCCGGTGGTGTGCATCAGCCCGTGGAACTTCCCGCTGGCGATTTTCAGCGGTCAGGTTGCTGCGGCACTGGCTGCCGGTAACCCGGTACTGGCCAAGCCTGCCGAACAAACGCCGCTGGTTGCCGCGCAAGCCGTGCGCTTGCTGCTCGAAGCCGGGATCCCGGAAGGCGTGCTGCAACTGCTGCCGGGTCGCGGTGAAACCGTCGGCGCCGGTCTGGTTGGCGATGAACGCGTCAAAGGCGTGATGTTCACCGGTTCCACCGAAGTCGCGCGCCTGCTGCAACGCAACATTGCTGGCCGTCTCGACAGCCAGGGCCGTCCGATTCCGCTGATCGCCGAAACCGGCGGCCAGAACGCAATGATCGTCGACTCTTCGGCACTGACCGAGCAAGTCGTGATCGACGTGGTGTCGTCGGCGTTCGACAGCGCCGGTCAGCGTTGCTCGGCACTGCGGGTCCTGTGCCTGCAGGAAGATTCCGCCGATCGCGTCATCGAAATGCTCAAAGGGGCCATGGCGGAAAGCCGTCTCGGCAACCCGGAGCGCCTGTCCGTGGACATCGGCCCGGTGATCGACGCCGAAGCCAAGGCTGGCATCGACAAGCACATCCAGGGCATGCGCGACAAAGGTCGCAATGTGTACCAAGTGGCGATTGCCGATACCGAAGAAGTCAAACGCGGCACCTTCGTCATGCCGACGCTGATCGAGCTGGAAAGCTTCGACGAGCTGCAACGCGAGATCTTCGGCCCGGTGTTGCACGTGGTGCGCTACAAGCGCAAAGAAATCGATCAACTGATCGGCCAGATCAACGCTTCCGGTTATGGTCTGACGCTGGGCGTGCACACGCGCATCGACGAGACCATCGCCAAGGTGATCGACAACGTCAACGCCGGTAACGTCTACGTAAACCGTAACATCGTCGGTGCCGTGGTTGGCGTGCAGCCATTCGGCGGCGAAGGCCTGTCGGGTACTGGCCCGAAAGCCGGTGGCCCGCTGTACCTGTACCGCTTGCTGGCGACACGCCCTACCGACGCTATCGAACAATCCTTCGCTCGCGGTGATGCCGTTATCGCCCCGGACGTTCGTTTGCGCGATGCCATGAGCAAACCGCTGAACGCTCTGAAAGCGTGGGCTGAAAGCAACAAATACGCCGACCTGAGCACCCTGTGCGTGCAGTACGCTGCGCAATCGCAGAGCGGCATCACCCGCGTACTGGCCGGCCCGACCGGTGAGAAAAACAGCTACGCGATCCTGCCGCGTGAGCACGTGTTGTGCCTGGCGGAAGTTGAAGGTGATCTGCTGACGCAACTGGCGGCGGTATTGGCCGTGGGCGGTTCGGCAGTTTGGCCGGAGTCCGAGATCAGCAAGGCCTTGTTCGCACGCCTGCCGAAGGAGATTCAGGCGCGGATCAAACTGGTTGCCGACTGGAATAAAGACGACGTGGTGTTCGATGCGGTTCTGCATCACGGCCATTCCGACCAGTTGCGCGGCGTTTGCCAGCAGATCGCCAAGCGTGCCGGCGCGATTGTTGGGGTTCAGGGCTTGTCCCAGGGCGAGACCAACATTGCCCTGGAGCGCCTGGTGATCGAGCGGGCGTTGAGTGTTAACACTGCGGCGGCGGGTGGTAATGCCAGCCTGATGACGATCGGCTAAACCGCTGTAACTCCAGGCGACCGCAACGATCGCCTGGAATGAAATCCCCTGTAGGAGTGAGCCTGCTCGCGATAGCGATCTATCAGACACATTTGTTTGACTGACAGACCGCTATCGCGAGCAGGCTCACTCCTACAAAAGATCAAAAGATCGCAGCCTTCGGCAGCTCCTACAGGAATTGGTGTAGGAGCTGCCGA
Organism: Pseudomonas sp. AC242; assembly: GCF_979258655.1. Taxonomy (NCBI): domain Bacteria; kingdom Pseudomonadati; phylum Pseudomonadota; class Gammaproteobacteria; order Pseudomonadales; family Pseudomonadaceae; genus Pseudomonas; species Pseudomonas sp. AC242. The sequence goes on along the minus strand of NZ_OZ409873.1, from coordinate 6,220,959 downwards.
AGGCTGCGATCTTTTGCTTCTGTATCACGCCCATCAATCATCCTGTTCAGCCTTTATCAGCACGCCTAGACTCGGCCCAACCCCAATTTCAGGTAGGCCGCCATGTCCGAGACGCTGCTCAGTTCCCGCAATCTGGCTTTCGAGCTGTATGAAGTCCTTGATGCCGAGGGCCTGACCCGGCGTGAGCGCTTTGCCGAGCACAACCGCGAGACCTTCGACGCCGCCATCGGCACCGCGCGCAACATCGCCGAGAAGTACTTCGCCCCGCACAACCGCAAGGGCGACGAGAACGAACCGCGCTACGAAGATGGCAAGGCGATTCTGATTCCTGAAGTGAAACCAGCGGTGGATGCCTTCCTTGAAGCCGGATTCCTCAACGCCGCGAGAAGTTTCGACGCCGGCGGCATGCAGCTTCCTACACTGCTGTCGCAAGCCTGCTTCGCGCATTTCCAGTCAGCCAACGCGGCGTCGACGTCCTACCCGTTCCTGACCATGGGCGCGGCGAACCTGATTGAGAGCTTTGGCACGGACGAACAGAAACAACGCTTTCTGCAACCGATGATCGACGGCCGCTTCTTCGGCACCATGGCCCTGACCGAGCCCCACGCAGGATCATCGCTGTCGGATATTCGTACGCGCGCCGAGCCGGCGTCCGACGGCACTTATCACCTCAAGGGCAACAAGATCTTCATTTCCGGCGGCGATCACCCGCTCTCGGAAAACATCGTGCACATGGTCCTGGCCAAACTGCCCGACGCACCTGCGGGCGTTAAAGGTATCTCGCTGTTCATCGTGCCGAAGTTTCTGGTCAACGATGACGGCAGCCTCGGCCAGCGTAACGATGTTCTGCTGGCCGGGCTGTTCCACAAGATGGGCTGGCGCGGCACCACCTCCACAGCGCTGAACTTCGGCGATAACGGTGAGTGTGTTGGTTATCTGGTGGGAAAACCGCACCACGGCTTGAGCTACATGTTCCAGATGATGAACGAGGCGCGGATCGGCGTCGGCATGGGCGCGGTGATGCTCGGTTATGCCGGTTACCTGTACTCGCTGGAGTACGCCCGCGAGCGGCCACAGGGTCGCGTGCCGGACAGTAAGGATCCGACCACAGCACCGGTGGCGATCATTCAGCACGCCGATGTCAGACGTATGCTGTTGACGCAAAAGTCCTACGTCGAAGGGGCATTTGACCTCGGCCTCTATGCAGCGCGGCTATTCGATGACACCACGACGCTTGAATCCGAAGCCGAGCGCAAACAGGCGCATGAGCTATTGGATTTACTGACACCGATCGTCAAATCCTGGCCGTCGGAGTTCTGCCTCAAGGCCAACGAACTGGCGATCCAGATTCTTGGCGGTCACGGTTACACCCGCGAATATCCGGTGGAGCAGTATTACCGCGATAACCGCTTGAACCCGATTCATGAAGGCACCCATGGCATTCAATCGCTGGACTTGCTCGGGCGTAAATTGGCGCAGAACGGTGGCGCGGGACTGAAGCAATTGATTCGTCTGATCGCCACCACGGCAGAGCGCGCAACGGCGCATGAATCGCTGACCGCACTGCGTGAGCCGCTGGAAAAACTGGTCGCGCGCCTGCAAACGGTGACCATCGGTTTGTTGACCGACCTGGCACAGGGCAAGGTCAATAGCAGCCTGGCGAATTCGGCGCTGTACCTGAAGGTGTTCGGCCACACGGTGATTGGCTGGCGCTGGTTGGAGCAGGCGATTCGTGCCGAGGAAGGGTTGGCCAAGGGTAATGCGGCGGATGCTGACTTCTATAAGGGCAAGTTACAGGCGGCGCGGTATTTCCTGACGTGGGAAGTGCCGGGCTGTCACCATGAGTTGGCGTTGCTGGAGGCGCGGGATGATACGTGTCTGGCGATGCAGGATGCGTGGTTCTAAAAGCCAACCCTCACCCCAGCCCTCTCCCAAAGGGAGAGGGGGCCGACCGAGGTGTCTGACGCTATACATCGACCTGAAAAACCGCATCGACTATGGATTCAGTACAGTACTTTCAGGTCGGCGTACCTCCTGAATTTTCCACGCTCAGTCCCCTCTCCCTCTGGGAGAGGGCTAGGGTGAGGGGCTTTTCTGGCTCAACACTCAACTCAACTTGAACCCACCCATCTGCCGCGCCAGATCATCCGCCAGCCTCTGCAACATCTGACAATCCTCACGACAGGCCCGAACCTCCCCCGCCGTCGCCCGCGCCAGATCGGAAATCCCCTGCACATTGCGGTTGATCTCCTCAGTCACCGCCGACTGCTCTTCCGTCGCCGTCGCGACCTGATGGTTCATATCGCTGATGCGCTCGACCTGCCCGGTAATCGCTGTCAGCGATGCCCCGGTGCGCTGGCTCGATTCAACCCCGGTGCCAGTTGCCGCCTGCCCCGTGCGCATCGACGACACGGCGTTTTCCGCGCCTTGCTTGAGGCTGCCGATCATCTGCTGGATTTCGTCGGTGGAGGCCTGCGTCCTGCGCGCCAAAGTGCGCACTTCGTCAGCAACAACCGCGAAGCCGCGCCCCATATCACCGGCGCGCGCCGCTTCGATGGCGGCATTGAGCGCCAGCAGATTGGTTTGCTCGGATACCCCGCGAATCACCGCCAGCACCGAATCAATCGACGCCACTTGATGCGCCAGCTCGCCGACCGCACCCGCCGCTACGCCAATCTCATCGGACATGCTTTCAATATGCTTGATCGAGCCGCCGACCACTTCCCGCGCCTGCATCGCCTCATCCCGCGCAGTTTGCGAAGCGAGTGCCGCGTTACCAGCGTTCTGCGCAATCTCCTGCACGGTCAGGCCCATCTCGTGAACGGCGGTCGCGACCATGTCGGTCATTTCCTGCTGGCGGCCCGAGCGCTCGGCGGTATTTTCCACCACTTTCGCCACTTGCCCCACAGCAGTGCGCAAACGCTCGCTGGTGGTCAGTACCTCAGCGATCATCCCGCGCTGGCTGTCGAGGAAACGATTGAAGCCTCGGGCGAGATCGCCCAGCTCGTCGGCGCGACTGGAATCTAACCGGTGGGTCAAATCTCCACCGCCGCTACCGATTGCTACCAGCGCCGCTGTTACCTGACGAATCGGCCGCACCAGCCCTTGCGCCAGCCACACCACCAAAGCGAGGCACACCAGCGCTACGGCCAGACCGATACCGCCGCTCATCCACATCGCTTTACGGGCTTCGGCGTAGATCTGCGACTGCGGCACTTCGGCCACCAGAGTCCAGCCCAAATCGCGCAAGGGCAGGCTGAAGGCGAGGAAGTCTTCGCCATCCCTCTGGAAGCTGCTGCTGATCGCCGTTTTCTGGCCCATGACGGACTGCGCCGCATTGGCGCCAATCTGCTCGCTCAAGGTGCGTTTGCCGCTGAACTGCGCTTCGGGATGCACCTGGATCAAACCGTCGGAACGCACGAGATAGACCTTGCCGCGCTCACCAAAGCTGAAGTTGTGAATCAGCTCCGACAGCTCTTTCATGCTCAAACCGAGCCCAGCCACACCGACCACTTTACCGGCCTGCTCGACCTTCAAATCGATGAACAGCGCCAGTTCTCCGGTGGCGCCGTCGTTGTCGATATTGAGAGTGCGCGGCTGATTGCTGTCGAGGAAGGAATAAAACCACGCGTCAGCCGGTTTGGAGCGACTGAGGGTGCGATCCAAGCCTTTTTCGGTGATGTAATGATTGGATTCGGTGCCGATGATCAAAGCGGTGAAAGCTTTATGTTCGGCGCGGATGCCTTCCAGATACTGCGCGAAGCCAGCCGTTTTGCTGCTGTCTTCGCCTGAGGCGAGCCAGTCGCGGACCATCGTATTGCTGGCGATATCCTTGGCCGCTGTCAGCGGTTGCACAAGGATCCGTTCGATATCGTTGCGCGTCGCTTCGATGCTCGACGGCAGAGCTTGTTCGACCAGATAGCTCTGGGCGAGGCGGTTGACCACCAGGGTATAAATGCCAACCACGATCAGGATACTGACCAGCAGGGCGGTGCCCATGCTGAGAATCAGCTGCCATTGAATACTGCGTCGCCACAACTGCATGGAGCACCCCCAAAGAATAAGTGGCCGAGACAATGCAACAGCCGTGCCGATTGTATACAACCCAGTCGACAATCTATTCTTTGGTTGTGCGCAGCTCCATCAACCCTGGTTAATGGTCTTGGCGATAGTGTCGACCGTGGCGCTGACTTGCTCTTGGTAACGGTCGAGTTCTTCCTGGTGCTGCTTCTTCATTTCGATCTGCTGCGAGCACAGATTCATCGCGGCCAGCACCAGCAAGCGGTCACCGATCAGCGTCGGGTATTTGCGTTTGGTGTCGGCCAACGCGGCCTTGAGCATCAGTGCCGCGTCCAGCAGGGTCTGTTCTTCCCCGGCCGGTGCCTTGATCGAATAGTCCTCCCCGAGAATGGAGACGACTTTTACCCCTGCTGTGTGGTGGTTCATGCGCTGACCGGACCTGCGTTGACGCGATCAACCAGGGCTTGAATGCGGGCGGCGGTGGCGCCGTGCTTTTCTTCCTGCTCCATCAGGTTCAGTTGCAGGCTTTCGTTTTCATCCTTGGCCTGGGCCAGTTCCGTGGACAGGGTCTGGTTGGTTTGCGCGAGGGTCTGGTTCTGTTGCACCAGGTCGCTGACGAGCTGTTCCAATTGGCTGAGGGATGCTTCCAACATTTTGATCTTCCAAGCGTTTTTCAAAGGGCGCGTACGATAAAGAAAAGTCATCACGGATGCCAGGGTTAAACCGGCGCAAAGCCTTGATTTTCCTGGCGGCCGACCGTTCTCGCGAGTTTTAAAGACTGTGATCTGCCGATCTGGTTCCTGCACTTCGTCGCCCAAGCCCTTCTGCGACAAATACGCACAGCACCTCAAGACTTTAGTCGCATGACCGATAAGTCATCCATACAGCAGTCTCAGCCCGCATGGACGCGGCCCTCTCTTGGTATCCGCCCCATGTCCCTTCGCAATATGAATATCGCCCCACGGGCGTTTACCGGCTTCGCCCTGATCGGCGGCCTGATGCTGGTTCTCGGCGTGTTTGCGCTTAATCAGATGAGCAAAATCCGCGCAGCAGGCGAAGACATCGCCACGGCCAGTGTGCCTTCGATCAAGGCCCTCGACGAGTTCACCCAACTGACCCTGCGCCTGCGTGTTTTGTCGTATCGGTTGCTGATCAACCGTGAACCGGACGTTCAACAAAAGACTGTCGAACTGTTCGAGTTGCGCAACAAGCAGATCGCCGACGCCCAGCGCGCCTACGAGCCGTTGATCGACGGCCCGCAAGAACGCGCGGCTTATGATCAATACATACAGTTGCTCGCGCAGTACCGCCAGCTCGAAGACCGGATGAAAACCCTGTCGCGCAACAATCAGATCGATGAACTGCGGCAGATGCTCAACTCGGACTTGCTGAGCAACTCGGAAGCGGTGAACACCGCCCTCGCGCGTTTGCTGGAGATCAACACTCAGCAAATCGCCGAGACGGATAAAGGCGCGAGCGATCAGTTTTCGATGTCTTTCAACCTTGTGGTCACGCTGTTGGTGATCGCCACTGGCCTGACATTTCTCTTCGCATGGCTGCTGACCGTCAGCATCGCCAAGCCGATCTCCAAAGCATTGGAAGCTGCGGAAACCATCGCCGAAGGCAACCTGACCCAGCCGATCCACGTCGACGGTGAAGACGAAGCTGGCCGCCTGCTGGCAGCCATGGCGAAGATGCAATCGAAGCTACGTGACACCCTGCAGCGTATTTCCGGCTCGGCGACTCAGTTGGCTTCGGCAGCGGAAGAACTGAACAGCGTCACCGACGAAAGCGCGCGTGGCCTGACTCAGCAGAACAACGAAATCGAACAGGCGGCCACTGCTGTCAATGAAATGACCAGCGCTGTGGAAGAAGTCGCGCGCAACGCAGTGAGCACTTCGGAAGCCTCGAAGAATGCCACCACCTCGGCCGGTGATGGTCGTGATCTGGTCCAGGAAACGGTCAGCGCCATCGAACGCATGAGCGCCGATGTGCAAAGCACTGCGTCGTTGATCGGCGATCTGGCCAATGAGTCCCGCGACATCGGCAAAGTGCTGGATGTGATTCGTGGTCTGGCCGATCAGACCAACCTGCTGGCACTGAACGCAGCGATTGAAGCGGCACGCGCCGGTGAAGCCGGCCGTGGTTTTGCGGTGGTGGCGGATGAAGTACGTGCCTTGGCGCATCGCACTCAGCAGTCGACCAGCGAAATCGAGCGGATGATCGGCAGCATTCAGAGCGGCACCGAACACGCCGTGGATTCGATGCGCAACAGCACCGAGCGTGCCGAGTCGACCCTGAACATCGCCCGTGGTGCCGGCATGTCGCTGGACACCATCAACACCGCCATCGTCGAGATCAACGAGCGCAACCTGGTGATCGCCAGCGCCGCCGAAGAGCAGGCGCAAGTGGCGCGGGAAGTGGATCGCAATCTGGTGAATATTCGTGATTTGTCGGTGCAATCGGCGACTGGCGCGAATCAGACCAGTGCGGCGAGCAATGAGCTGTCGCGGTTGGCGCTGGATTTGAACAACATGGTTGGGCGGTTCAGCCTGTAAATTTTGAGATTAAGGTCAAAAGCCCCTCACCCCAGCCCTCTCCCAGAGGGAGAGGGGGAAAGGGAGCAGATCCTCATGCTTTTCAAAGTCTGAGTTCGACTCGAAATTTCAGGTCGATGTAGCTCGCACAAACATCTCGATCAGTTCCCTCTCCCTCCGGGAGAGGGGGAAAGGGAGCAGATCTTCATACATTTCAAAGTCTGAGTTCGACTCGGAATTTCAGGTCGGCGTACCTCGCACAAACGCCTCGATCAGTTCCCTCTCCCTCCGGGAGAGGGGGAAAGGGAGCAGATCCTCATGCTTTTCAAAGTCTGAGTTCGACTCGGAATTTCAGGTCGGCGTACCTCGCACAAACACCTCGATCAGTTCCCTCTCCCTCCGGGAGAGGGTTAGGGTGAGGGCAGCAATCGCCCGCCGAACACAAAACCTGATGCCACACTGAAAAACCTTTTTGACAGCATCACATTTCAACAGGTTAGAATCGCTGGCACGCAGACTGCATGGTCAGTTTGTGCCCGTCTTTACGCTTCTGGAGTACTGCCTTTGAATGCGACGACCATCAACAGCCTGTTCTTGATCGGCGCGTTGCTGGTAGGCGCAAGCATTCTCGTCAGCTCCCTCTCCTCCCGTCTCGGCATCCCGATTCTGGTCATTATTCTTGCAGTCGGCATGGCCGCCGGGGTCGATGGCGGCGGGATCATTTTCGATAACTACCCGACGGCCTATCTGGTCGGCAACCTCGCACTGGCGGTGATCCTCCTCGACGGCGGTTTGCGCACGAGGGTGTCGAGTTTCCGCGTGGCGCTATGGCCGGCGTTATCGCTGGCCACGGTCGGGGTGTTGATTACCACTGGCCTGACCGGCATGGCAGCGGCATGGCTGTTCGACCTCAATCTGATTCAAGGCCTGCTGATCGGCGCCATCGTTGGCTCAACCGACGCCGCAGCGGTGTTCTCGTTGCTTGGTGGCAAAGGCCTGAACGAACGGGTGACGGCCAGCCTGGAAATCGAATCCGGCAGCAACGACCCGATGGCGGTGTTTCTCACCGTGACCTTGATCGACATGCTCGCCAGCGGCCAGACCGGCCTGCACTGGAGCCTGTTGACCCATCTGATCCGCGAGTTCGGCATCGGCGGCGTGATCGGTCTCGGTGGCGGCTGGCTGATGCTGCAACTGGTCAACCGGATCAATCTGGCCGCCGGCCTGTATCCGATTCTGGTGATCGCTGGCGGTCTGGTGGTGTTCGCCCTGACCAACGCCCTGCACGGCAGCGGCTTCCTCGCCGTTTATCTGTGCGGTCTGGTCATCGGCAACCGCCCGGTGCGCAGCCGCCACGGCATTCTGCATATGCTCGACGGCATGGCCTGGCTGGCGCAAATCGGCATGTTCCTGGTGCTCGGCCTGCTGGTGACGCCGCACGATTTGCTGCCGATCGCCCTGCCCGCTCTCGGTCTGGCGCTGTGGATGATTCTGTTTGCGCGGCCGCTGTCGGTGATGGTCGGCCTGCTACCGTTCAAGGCCTTCCACGGTCGCGAAAAAGCCTTTATTTCCTGGGTTGGCCTGCGCGGCGCGGTACCGATCATTCTCGCGGTGTTCCCGCTGATGGCCGGGCTGCCGAATGCGCAGCTGTACTTCAACCTCGCGTTCTTTATCGTGCTGGTGTCGCTGCTGGTGCAGGGCACGAGCCTGCCGTGGGTCGCCAAGCTGCTGAAAGTCACGGTACCGCCGGAGCCTGCGCCGATTTCCCGGGCGGCGCTGGAAGTCCACGTCACCAGCGAATGGGAGCTGTTCGTTTACAAGCTCGGTGCGGAGAAATGGTGCATCGGTTCGCCCCTGCGCGAACTGAAAATGCCCGAAGGCACACGTATCGCCGCCCTGTTTCGTGGCCAGCAACTGCTCCATCCGTCGGGTAGTACGGTGCTGGAAGTCGATGATTTACTGTGTGTTATCGGCCATGAACACAACCTCGGCGCCCTCGGAAAACTGTTCAGCCAAGCGCCGCAGCGCGGTCTCGATCTGCGCTTCTTCGGTGATTTCGTGCTTGAAGGAGACGCCCAGCTTAAAGCGGTTGCCGCACTCTATGGCCTGCCGGCCGAGGGTATTGATCCGGACATGACCCTGGGCGCCTTCATCGCCCACAAAGTCGGTGGCGCACCCATCGTCGGCGACCAGGTGGAGTGGAACAACACCCACTGGACGGTTGCGGTCATGGACGGGAACAAGATCGGCAAAGTGGGCGTCAGATTCCCCGAAGGAAGTCGCCCGGGCCCCGGGCTCTTCCTCTAAACTGCGTCCACTCTCACTTGCTTGACCGGTCTCTATGCCTACCCTGCGCTCCTTTTTCGCCGCGGCCCTGCTGGGCCTGAGTCTCACTGTCGGCCCGCTGTACGCCGCCGAACCACCGTCCAGCGACGCCGTGCAGGCCAGTCTCGACAAGCTGGCCGACAGCAAACTGCCAGATGCCGATAAAAAGGCCCTGCAAACCACCTTGCAGAGCACGCTGACTCAACTGAACAATCAGCGTGATTACGCACAAAAGCTGATCGACCTCAAACAGCAGCTAGCCACGGCGCCGAAGCAGACGATCGAAAACACTCGCGAACTGACGCGCCTAAAGGCCACGGCGGTCGTGCCGGTGGCACAGCGTTTTCCCAAGGAGTCGATCCAACAGCTGGAGCAGATCCTGACGGATCGCTCGACCCAGCAAAGCGATCTGCAAAAAGCGCTGGCCGACGCCAACAGTCTGATCATCACTGCCCAGACCCGTCCCGAGCGCGCCCAGGCGGAAATTTCCGCCAGCCAGACGCGCATCCAGCAGATCAACAACATCCTCAAGTCCGGCAAGGACGCCGGCAAGACCGTCAGCAGCGAGCAACGTGATCAGTTGAACGCGGAACTCGCAGCGCTGAACGCGCTGATCCCTTTACGCCGCCAGGAGCTGGCCGGCAACAGCCAGTTGCAGGATCTGGGCAACGCCCAGCATGACCTGCTCTCGGAGAAGTCCGACCGCCTCGACCGCGAGATCCAGGAACTGCAGACGCTGATCAATCAGAAACGTCTGGCGCAGTCGCAGGAAACCGTGACCCAGCAGTCGATCGAAGCGCAAAAGGCCGGCAGCAGCAGCTTGCTCGCCACTGAGAGCTCAGCCAACCTCAAGCTCTCCGACTATCTGCTCAAAAGCACCGACCGCCTCAACGAAGTCACCCAGCAGAACCTGCAGACCAAGCAGCAACTCGACTCCCTGACCCAGAGCGATGCGGCCCTCGATGAGCAGATCAACGTGCTCAAGGGCAGCCTGTTGCTGTCGAAGATTCTCTACAAACAGAAACAAGCCCTGCCACGACTCAAGGTCGATCGTGATCTGGCGGATCAGATCGCCGACATTCGCCTGTATCAGTTTGACGTCAGCCAGCAGCGTGAACTGTTGAGCAATCCGGCGTCCTATGTCGACAGCCTGCTGGCCACTCAGCCGCCGGAACAAGTCACCCCGCAGTTGCGCAAAAGCCTGCTGGATCTGGCCAACACCCGCGTCGATCTGCTGGAGCGCCTGAACCGCGAACTGAGCTCGATGCTCAACGAATCGATCACCCTGCAACTCAACCAGAAACAACTGCTGAGCACCGCGCAGAGCCTGCGTGCGACCCTCGATGAGCAAATGTTCTGGATTCCCAGCAACAAGCCTCTGGATCTGGAGTGGATGCGGGGTGTACCGGAGCGGTTGAAACGTCAGGTTGACACACTGCCGTGGGCCTCCAGCCTGAGCGAGCTGACCGACGGCCTGACCCAGCGACCACTGCTGTTTCTGCCTCTGGCATTGCTGATCGGCGCACTGCTGTGGCGCCGTAAAAGTCTCTACGGTCGCCTGAACAAGGTTCACCAGGACATCGGCCATTTCAAACGCGACAGCCAGTGGCACACACCGCAGGCCATTCTGATCAATATTCTGCTGGCGATGCCGGTGGCGCTGGGCCTCGCCTTGTGCGGACTGGCCTTGCAGATCGACGCGCGCGGCCAGAACGCCAACATGGGCGCAGCGCTCCTGCAGATGGGTCAGGCGTGGCTGGTGTTCTACACCGCCTATCGAATCCTTGCGCCCGGCGGTGTGGCCGAATTGCACTTTCGCTGGGAAAAACCCCAGGTCCAATTCCTTCAGGGCTGGGTACGCCGGCTCGGGCTGGTGGTCATGGCGCTGGTGGCCGTGGTGGCGGTCGCCGAATTGCAACCGGCGGCGCTCGCCGACGATGTACTCGGCATGCCAGTGGTGCTGACCTGCTACGCGTTGATGGCATGGCTGCTCAGTCGCTTGCTGATCAGCAGCCCGGCCCACGAAAACGCCTCGCTGTTCCGCAAAGCCGTCGGCGTGATGTTCACCCTGCTGCCGATCGCGCTTTTTGTCGCTGTATGTTTCGGCTACTACTACACCGCCCTGAAACTCAGTGACCGACTGATCAACACCCTGTACCTGCTGATGTTCTGGCTGGTGATCGAAGCCACCTTCGTCCGTGGCCTGAGCGTTGCAGCGCGGCGCCTGGCCTACCAGCGCGCCCTGGCTAAACGTCAGGCGGCGAAAGAAGCCGGCGACGGCGAAGCGGTGATCGAAGAGCCAACGCTGGATATCGAAAAGGTCAACGAACAGTCCTTGCGCCTGATCCGCCTGGCCCTGCTCGGCGGCTTCATCGCCGCGCTGTACTGGGTCTGGTCGGACCTGATCTCGGTGTTCTCGTACCTCGACAACATCACCCTCTACGAATACACCAGCGGCACCGGCGCTAACATGAGCATGGTGCCGATCAGCATCGGCGACATGCTTGGTGCGCTGATCATCATCGGCATCACCTTTGCTCTGGCGCGCAACTTGCCGGGCCTGCTCGAAGTGTTCGTGCTGTCCAAGCTCAATCTCGCGCAGGGCAGTGCTTATGCGACCACGACGCTGCTATCGTATGTGATTGCCGGCGTTGGCTTCGTCTCGACCCTGTCGACGCTGGGCGTGAGTTGGGACAAGTTGCAATGGCTGGTGGCGGCGCTGTCGGTCGGCCTCGGTTTCGGCATGCAGGAGATTTTTGCAAACTTCATCTCCGGCATCATGATCCTCTTCGAACGCCCGGTGCGGATCGGTGACACCATCACCATCGGCAACCTCTCAGGCACGGTAAGCAAGATCCGCATCCGCGCCACGACCATCACCGACTTCGACCGCAAGGACATCATTGTCCCGAACAAGACGTTCATCACCGGGCAATTGATCAACTGGTCGCTGACCGACACCATCACCCGCGTCACGCTGAAACTCGGCGTCGACTACGGCTCCGATCTCGATCTGGTCAAGGAACTGCTGCTCAAGGCTGCCCGCGAGAACCCGCGCGTGCTCAAGGAACCCGAGCCGCATGTGTACTTCCTCAACTTCGGTGAAAGCACCCTCGACCACGAGTTGCGCATGCACGTGCGCGACCTCGGTGACCGCAACCCGGTGCTCGATGAGGTCAACCGCTTTATCAACCGCGAGTTCAAGAAGCAGCACATCAACATCTCGTTCCGCCAGATGGAGGTTTATCTGAAGAACCTGCACGGACAGGAATACAAGATGGTGCCGATCGAGCCGGAAACGAAAACCATCGTGCCGATTGCCGACGATCAGAAACCGTTGCAAGAGCCGCCGCCGGCCAAACTCGACTAACCGGTCTAATCCCAGCAGAATGCTCGGACATTCTGCTGGAGCCGGCCCTTGAAAGCCCTCGACGAACTGACCTTCGACAATCGCTTCGCCCGCCTGGGCGATGCGTTCTCCGCCCACGTGCTGCCCGAGCCGATCGACAATCCGCGTCTGGTCGTGGCGAGCCCGGCGGCCCTGGCATTGCTCGATCTCGATCCGACGACCGCCGAAACCAACGAATTTGCCGAACTGTTTGGCGGCCACAAGCTATGGGCCGATGCCGAGCCGCGGGCGATGATCTATTCCGGGCATCAGTTCGGCGGTTACACGCCACAACTCGGCGATGGTCGCGGGCTGCTGCTCGGGGAGGTCTACAACACTGCCGGCGAGCATTGGGATTTGCACCTGAAGGGTGCCGGGCAGACGCCGTTTTCGCGCATGGGCGATGGCCGTGCGGTGCTGCGTTCGTCGATCCGCGAGTTCCTTGCCTCCGAAGCCTTGTTCGCGTTGAACATTCCTTCGTCGCGCGCGGCGTGCGTGATCGGTTCCGACACCCCGGTCTGGCGCGAAAAGCAGGAACGCGCAGCGATGGTCCTGCGTCTGGCGCCGAGCCACATCCGCTTCGGCCACTTCGAATACTTCTATTACACCAAGCGCCCCGAGCAGCAGAAGCAGCTCGGCGAACACGTGTTGGCGATGCACTTCCCCGAATGCCGGGAACAACCTGAACCGTATCTGGCGATGTTCCGCGAAATCGTCGAACGCAACGCCGAACTGATTGCCAAATGGCAGGCCTACGGTTTCTGCCACGGCGTGATGAACACCGACAACATGTCGATCCTCGGCATCACTTTCGACTTCGGCCCGTTCGCCTTCCTCGACGATTTCGACGCCAACTTCATCTGCAACCATTCGGATGATCAGGGGCGTTACTCGTTCAGCAATCAGGTGCCGGTCGGCCAGTGGAACCTAAGTGCATTGGCTCAAGCGTTGACGCCGTTCATCAGCGTCGAAGCCCTGCGTGAAACCCTCGGCTTGTACCTGCCATTGTTCCAGGCGCACTACCTCGACCTGATGCGCCGCCGCTTCGGATTCACCACCGCCGAGGAAGACGACCAGAAGTTGCTGGAAGACCTGCTGCAACTGATGCAGAACAGCGGCGTCGACTACACGCTGTTCTTCCGCCGACTCGGTGAAGAATCCGCCGAACAGGCCGTCGCCCGTTTGCGCGACGATTTCGTCGACATCAAGGGCTTTGATGCCTGGGGCGAACGCTACGTCGCCCGGGTTGCCCGCGATGGCGACGCCGATCAAGAGCAGCGCCGAGCGCGGATGCATGCAGTCAATCCGCTGTACATCCTGCGCAATTATCTGGCGCAAAAAGCCATCGATGCGGCTGAGCAGGGGGATTACTCAGAGGTACGCCGGCTGCACGCAGTGTTGAGCAAGCCGTTTGAGCAGCAGCCGGGGATGGAGGCTTATGCAGAGCGGCCGCCGGAGTGGGGCAAGCATTTGGAGATCAGTTGTTCTTCCTGAACCAACATCAGGTAAACACATCGATTGGCACATTGAAGCGCTCTGCCAACCAACGAATCTGGCGCAAGTTAAGCTTGCGCTTGCCGTTCAAAATCTCCGACACAACCGACTGAGTACCAACACCCGGCAAGTCGCTCTGAGTCAGGCCGTGTTCACGCATCGTGTAACCGAGAACCTCTTCGCCACTTGCCTGGGCCATGGGGTGATGGGTGTGATCCAATTCTTCGATCCAGTCACCGATGATGTCGACCAGGCTCATCAACGGGTGCGACTCATCATCGCCGGTAATTTCCAGCAGTTCGTCGACTGCCAATACCAAAGCATCGTAGTCGTCTTCGTTTTCTGGCCGATGCAGCGAGCGAGGAAACAAACCCGGGTTTTGGTCCGCGCCGGAATCAATCCAAACATTCTCAAATCCAACAGAGCTCCCGGCGAGAGAAAAAACCGTTTGGGCATTTAAGAATTTTAGATATTCAGAGCCCTTCAAAAGCTCCGAGAGTGGAAGGCGTTTAACTGTCTTGGCGGTCATAGGAATGGTATTTCGCTCAGGTCTGAACAAGATGACCGATTAGATAAAATACAGATAGTCAGCCTCCGCGCAGACGTGCGTAGGCCCTTTCCTCAACTGAGGAAGGTAATGACCTACAGATCAATTCCTTGATAATCGCGACTTTGCCTCCAGATCAGTCTCATAGACTTCCTGCCTGAGAGCCCATCATGTCCGAACCACTCCTCATCCCCTGCCCCTCCTGCAACGGCCTCAACCGCATCCCCGCCGAGCGCCTCGCGGATCAGCCAAAATGCGGCCGCTGCAAATCCGCCGTATTGCTGAGCAAGCCGTTCGAACTCAAGCAAGGCGATTACGCCAGCCAGATCAAGGGGGATCTGCCGCTGTTGGTGGATGTCTGGGCGCAGTGGTGTGGGCCGTGCAAGTCGTTTGCGCCGGTGTTCGAGCAGGCGGCGGCGCAGTTGGCGGGCAAGTGCCGCTTGGCCAAGCTTGATAGCGAGGCGAATCAGCAGTTGTCGGCGCAGTTGGGGATTCGTTCGATTCCGAGTTTGATTCTGTTCAAGAACGGGAAAGAGGTGGCGCGGCAGAGTGGCGCATTTCCGTTACCGCAGTTGATCGCGTGGCTGCGTAGTCAGGGTATCTGACACACCGTCAAACAATGTAGGAGTGAGCCTGCTCGCGATAGCGTCCTGTCAGCCAACACTTGAGTGACTGAAAGGAAGCTATCGCGAGCAGGCTCACTCCTACAGGGGATCTGCGTAGCTCAAGAGTGATCTTCGAGCAAATTGTGCAGTTCGACGAATTGCTGGGTCAGCTTGTGCCGGGGATCGAGGTGGATCAGCGGCATGCTGGCCTGGTGTGATTCGCGCATGCGCACCGAACTGGTCAGATACACCGGCAGTACCGGCAAACCTTCGGCAATCAGCTCATCGAGAATCTGCTGCGGCAGGCTGGCCCGGGCCTGAAACTGGTTGACCACGATGCCTTCGACTTCCAGACCTTCGTTGTGGTCGTCCTTCAACTCTTCGATTTCCGCGATCAGGCCGTACAGGGCCTGACGGGAGAAGCTGTCGCAATCAAAAGGAATCAACACGCGATCAGCGGCAATCAGCGCCGATACCGCGTAGAAATTCAGCGCTGGCGGCGTATCGAGGTAAATCCGGTCGTAATCCTCGGACAACTCGTCGAGCAACTTACGCAGCTTGTTGATCTTGTGCTTGGCCTCAAGCTTGGGCTGCAGGTCGGCCAATTCGGCAGTCGCGGTGATGATGTGCAGGTTGTCGAACGGGGTTTCGTAGATGTCCGCCTGATTCTTTTTCGAGAACGGGCCGGAAGACAGGGTCTGTTTGAAGAAGTCGGCAATACCCATCGGGATGTCGTCGCCGGTGAGCCCGGTCAGATACTGAGTGGAGTTGGCCTGGGCATCGAGATCGACCAACAGCGTGCGATAACCCTCGCTGGCGCTGACCGCCGCCAGATTGCAGGCAATGCTCGACTTGCCTACGCCACCTTTCTGATTGAACACCACGCGCCGCATGACCAAACCTCCGTGTATCAAAGAATGACCGAGTGTAGATGTGCGCGACGTTGCTTCGCTACCTTCATGGACGCGGACTACAGAGTCAGGAGCAAAAATCCACGGACAGCTAGGGTAAAAACCGCCATTGATCGCCGAGATACCCGACAGACAAGCCGCCGACAACCTGGATAATGGCCAAGTGACAGTTTTCTTGCGAACCATTCGGTACATTTCATTGCGCAAAATGTAACCAGCATTTGCTACACACTCCTCTCACCGGGATAATGCGCGCCACTCGGCGCCCAGCGCCACGTCAAGCCTGCCGCGGCTTGGGCGACTCAATGCGTCAACAAAAGCCCGCAGGGGCGGGATGAATGTCCGTGATCAACTTCAACATCGCCCAATGGCGCGCGTGGGCCCCAGGCCTCGACGGCGTGGACGCCTGGCAGGCCTGGAGCCGACAACCGGTCGTGCTCCAGCGCAGTGATGCCGCGCCCGATGTGTCGTTTTTGCCGGCCATGCAGCGCCGTCGCCTCAGCCGACTGGCACGCATGGCGTTCAGCGTTGGCTGGCCCCTCGCCGACGGACGGGAGAATCTGCCGCTGGTGTTTGTTTCGCGTCACGGCGAAACCCCGCGTACCTACGAGATCCTCAGCGATCTGGCCAACGAACAGCCGCTGTCACCGACGCAGTTCAGCCTGTCGGTGCACAACGCGATCATCGGCCTGTGGTCGATCATGCGCGGTGAAACCAGCGAAATGACCGCCCTCGCTGCTGCTGGCGACGGCCTTGAGCACGGCATGCTGGAAGCCGCTGCCCTGCTCAACGAAGGCGCTCCGGCAGTGCTGCTGGTGATCACCGAAGAACAACCGCCCGAAGCCTATTCGGCGTGGATCGATGATGTGCCGTTTCCCTACGCACTCGGTCTTTTGCTCACCCCCGGTACCGACTGGCGGCTGACCCTGAACAGCGCCACAGAAACACGGTCAAAAGCGCACTGGCCTCACGCGCTTAATCTGTTGCGCACCCTGCTCGGCCAGCAACCCCTTTGCCAACATGCCTGGAAAAATCGTGTATGGACCTGGCAACGCAACCCGTGACCGAAAAAAACCGCGATGCCTATTACTGGCGCCTGCTGGCCACCGCCGCAAGCTTTGCCCTGTTCGGGCTAGGCGGGCTGTGCCTGCGTGTGCTGGTGTTTCCGTTGTTGGGTTGCCTGCCCGGTGACGCCGTCTCGCATCGCCAACGCGCGAGGGAGACCGTCAGTCGGCTGTTCTGGTTCTTCGTGCGGTTCATGGCCCGCACCGGCGTGCTGACCTATGACATTCAGGGCGCCGAACGTCTCGGCCGACCCGGGCAGATGATCATTGCCAACCATCCTTCGCTGATCGACGTGGTGTTCCTGATCGGTCTGGTGCGCCAGGCCAATTGCGTGGTGAAGAAAAGCCTGTGGGAAAACCCTTTCACCCGTGGCCCGTTGCGCAGCACTGAATACATCAGCAACGACGGCAGCATGGACATGCTCGATGCGGCCGCCCAATCCTTGCAAAACGGCCAGACCCTGATCATTTTCCCGGAAGGCACGCGCACCCAGCCGGGGCAGGCGCCAGCCTTCCATCGGGGCGCTGCGGCAATTGCCCTGCGCGGTGCGAAAATCCTCACGCCGGTGGTCATCAAGGTCAGCCCGACCACACTGACCAAAGCCGAACCCTGGTATCGGATCCCCCGCCGCCGCGTGCACTTCAGTTTTCGCGTCGGGGCCGATATAGACCCACAGACTTTCGCCGCGCAGGGGCCCGCACCGCAAGCCTCGCGCAAGCTCAACGATTATTTGCACACCTATTTCATTAAGGAGCTTGCCGAAGATGAGCGATCTGCACCGTGACATCAAACTGCTGATCATCGATGCCCTCGGCCTCGAAGACATCAGCGTCGACGACATTGGCGACGAGCAGACGCTGTTCGGCGAAGGCCTCGGCCTGGATTCCGTCGACGCGCTGGAACTGGGCCTGGCCATCCAGAAGAAATACGGCATCAAGATCGACGCCGACGCCAAAGACACCCGTAACCATTTCACCAACGTGGCCAGCCTTGCGGCGTTCGTCACGGCAAAACAGGCAGCTTGAGACCGGACCATGCAAACTCGTGACGATATTTTCAACACCCTGCGCGATGCCTTGGTCGAGCTGTTCGAACTGGATCCTGCCCGTGTGAGCCTGGAGTCCAATCTGTATCAGGATCTGGAAATCGACAGCATCGACGCGGTCGATCTGATTGATCACATCAAGCGCCAGACCGGCAAGAAAATTGCCGCCGAAGAATTCAAATCGGTACGCACGGTCGGTGACGTGGTCGAGGCGGTCTACCGTCTGGTTCAACCGGCCGCATGAGCCGACTGATCGGCCTCGGCCTGCTGCTGGCCGGTCTGCTGTATCCCTTTGCGGTGTATTTCGGCATGGAGCATTTTGCTCCGTGGCAGTTCGGCCTGCTGTTGGGCAGTCTCTGGCTGGCACGGGCGCTGACCGGCGAGCGCAAGCCCGGCAGCCTGTGGATGGCTGGCGTGGCCATTGTGTTCTGCCTGCTGCTGGCGCTGTTCGACAGCCCGCTGTTGCTGCGCTGGTATCCGGTGCTGATCAGCGGTTTCATGCTGGTGCTGTTCAGCCTGAGCCTGAAATTCGGTCCGCCGATGGTCGAGCGTCTGGCGCGCTTGCGTGAGCCAGAGTTGCCGGACATTGCGATTCGCTATACGCGAAAGGTCACGGTGGCCTGGAGCGTGTTTTTCTTCTGCAACGGTTTGTGCGCCGCCCTCCTGACCCTGTGGGCGCCGCTGAATTGGTGGATGTTGTACACCGGCCTGATCTCCTATGGATTGATCGGCCTGATGTTTGCCATTGAATGGCTGATACGACAACGGGTAAGAGGCCGCACATGAATTGGATAAAACTTGAGCAGCTGTTGCTCAAGCCTGTGCCGGCGCGGGCCATCAGCCACGCACCGGCCCTCGATCACGCGCACCTGTGCGAACAGGCGCTGAGCATTGCCGCCGGTCTGCAAGCGCAGGGCGTGAAGCGCCTGGCTGTGCATCTTGAGGACGCCGCCGAACTGGCCATCGCTTTGCTGGGCGCATGGCGTGCCGGCGTCAGTGTGCTGCTGCCCTCGGACCTGCAAGCGCAAACCCGCCAGCGTTGGTCCGCTGACGTCGATCTGTGGCTGACGGATCATGCCGATGACGCGCAACTGAGCGACTTTAATCAGCCGCCATTGCCCGGCGCCGAACTGGATCTCGACCGGTGCCGTCTGAGCCTGTGCACGTCCGGCTCCAGCGGCGAGCCCAAGCGCATCGACAAGACCCTGTGCCAACTGGCCAACGAAGTTGAAGCACTGGAGCAACTGTGGGGCACGGACCTCGGTGAGGCCTGCATCATCGGCAGCGTCGCCACCCAACACATCTACGGTTTGCTGTTTCGCGTGCTGTGGCCGCTGTGCGCCGGGCGCGCTTTTGTGCGACAGCAACTGGCCTTCCCGGAAGATATGCAGCGCGCCAGCCGCGAATACCCGGCCTTCGCCTGGGTCGCCAGCCCGGCGCTGCTCAAACGCATGGGCGACAACCTCGACTGGCCAGCCCTGAGCGCCGTGCGCCGGGTGTTTTCCTCCGGTGGGGCGTTGCCGCTTGAGGCCGCGCAGAGTCTGCAACAGCGCTTGCAGCAGTGGCCGACGGAAATTCTCGGCAGCTCGGAAACCGGCGGCATTGCCTGGCGTCAGGGTGAACAACTGTGGCAACCGTTCGCCGGTGTCGAACTGAGCCAGGATAACGACGGCGCTCTACTGATCGCTTCACCTTACCTGCCTGCCGGACACGTCGAGCACACCGCTGATGCAGCGCGCATCGCCGCCGATGGTCGTTTCGAACTGTTGGGGCGGTTGGACCGGATCGTCAAACTCGAAGAAAAACGCATTTCTCTGCCCATGCTCGAACAAGCGCTGGTGACCCATGACTGGGTCGCCGAAGCACGTCTCGGCGTGGTGCAGGAAAATCGCGCCTCCCTCGGTGCACTGCTGGTGCTTAGCGAGGCCGGCCTGTTTGCCTTGCGGGAACACGGCCGCCGCAACCTGACCGAAACCCTGCGCCAGCATTTGCGCCAACACTGCGAAGCGCTGGCTTTGCCGCGACGCTGGCGGCTGGTGCGGCAATTGCCGTTGAACAGCCAAGGCAAGCTGCCGCAGGTCGATATCGAAGCGCTGTTGATGGCGCCGCGACCGAAAGCGCCCGAGGTGCTGGAACAAGTCGAAAGCGCTGGCGAGTGGAGCCTGCAACTGAGCGTGCCACCGGACCTTGCCTACTTCAGCGGCCACTTCCCCAAGGCGCCGGTATTGCCCGGCGTGGTGCAGGTGGAATGGGCGTTGAACCTGGGTCGCCAATTGCTCAACCTGACCGGCCCGTTTGCCGGTATGGAAGTGCTGAAATTCCAGCAATTGGTGCGGCCCGGAGATGAAATTCAGCTGCATCTGCGGTTTGATCTGGAGCGCGGCAAGTTGTATTTCGCTTATCGCAATGACACGGCGACCTGCTCCAGTGGGCGGATCCTTTTGGGTGCAGAGCATGGTTGACCTTGGTGAGTGCTGCGCACTCAATCGCGAGCAGGCTCGCTCCCACAGGAATCACCGGCATGCATAATCCTTGTGCAGTGATCCCGGTTTATAACCACGAAACCGCGATCGGCACCGTGGTCGACGCCCTGCTCGCGCAAGGCTTGCCGTGCATTCTGGTGGATGACGCCAGCACCCAGTCCTGTGCCAAGGTGCTCGACGGTTTGGCGGAACGCGACAACGTGCACCTGGTGCGCCTGACCGCCAATCAGGGCAAGGGTGGCGCGGTCATGACCGGTTTGCGCGAAGCCTCGCTATTGGGTTTCAGCCATGCGCTGCAGGTCGATGCCGACGGTCAGCACGACTTGCACGATGTTGCCCGTTTCGTCGACGAGTCCCGCGCACATCCCGAGGCGATGATCTGCGGTTATCCGCTGTTCGACGAGAGTGTGCCGAAAGGCCGTTTGTATGCGCGCTATCTGACCCACGTCATGGTCTGGATCAACACGCTGTCGCTGCAGATCCGCGATTCGATGTGCGGTTTTCGCGTCTATCCGCTGGCCCCGACGCTGGCGGTGATCGACTCGGCAAAAGTCGGTAAGCGCATGGATTTCGACTCAGACATTCTCGTGCGCCTGTCGTGGCGCAATCAGCCGATGCGCTGGCTGCAAACCAGCGTGCACTACCCGCTGGACGGTGTGTCGCACTTCCGCTTGTTCCACGACAACGCGCTGATTTCCAGCATGCACACACGGCTGTTTCTCGGCATGTTGCTGCGCTTCCCGGTGATCCTCTGGCGGCGGTGGCGAACATGACCGGCGAAGCCGACAAAAAGCACTGGGCTGACCGCGAAGAGCGCGGCAGCTTCCTGCTGATGAAATTCACCGCGTTCGCCGCCAAGGTCTTGGGGCGACGCCTGCTCAGCCCGTTGCTGTACGGCATCGTCCTGTACTTTTTCCTGTTTGGCCGCACCGCGCGACACAGCGCCTGGCAATACCAGCGGCGCCTGGCCGCATGGAGTCAGCGCGACGCGTTGCGCCCTACTCATTGGCGGGTGTTCGGTCAGTTCATGGCGTTCGCCGATTCGATGCTCGACAAGCTCGACGTATGGAACGGCAAACTGCGTATCGAACAAATCGAAATCATCGACCCGGCGCTACTGCGCAATCAGTTGCGCGGCAGTCGCGGGCAACTGCTGGTCGGCGCGCACCTGGGCAATCTGGAAGTGTGCCGCGCACTGGCGGAGATCGGCGAAAAGGTCACCATGAACGTGCTGGTACACACCAAGCACGCCGAGCAATTCAACCGCCTGCTCGGTGAAGCCGGGGCGACCAATCTGCGCCTGATTCAGGTCAGCGAACTCGACCCGGTAATCATGCTGCAACTGCACGAACGGCTGGAGCGCGGCGAGTGGCTGGCGATTGCCGGCGACCGCGTGCCGCTGCATGGCGGGCGCAGCGTCACCGTGGACTTTCTCGGCCATCCGGCGCCGTTCCCGCAAGGGCCGTGGCTGCTCGCCGGTCTGCTGAAATGCCCGGTCAACCTGCTGATGTGCCTCAAGCAACCGGACGGTCACTATCGCCTGACCCTCGAGCCCTTCGCCGACGCCGTGGTATGGAAGCGCAGCGAGCGCGAGCAGGTCATTCATCAGTGGGCCACCCGCTATGCGCAGCGCCTGAGTCACTATTGCCTCGAAGCGCCGCAACAATGGTTCAACTTTTACCCTTTCTGGAAGACCGATGACCACGCCAACCCATGAGCCGGTAACCTTCGGCGAACGCCCTTTGCGCATCGAAGACGTGCTGGCCTTGGCCAACCGTCAGGCACCCGTGCAGTTGCAGAGCGACGCCGACTATCGCGAACGCATCGCCAAGGGCGCGCGGTTCCTCGATTCGCTGCTGGACAAGGAAGGCGTGATCTACGGCGTCACCACCGGTTACGGCGACTCCTGCGTGGTCGCGGTGCCGTTGCATCACGTCGAAGCGTTGCCGCGTCACCTCTACACCTTCCACGGCTGCGGGTTAGGCAAACTGCTCGATGCCCAAGCCACACGCGCGGTGCTCGCGGCACGGTTGCAGTCGCTGTGTCACGGCGTCTCCGGGGTGCGTGTGGAACTGCTGGAGCGTCTGCACGCGTTTCTCGAATACGACATCCTCCCACTGATTCCCGAAGAAGGTTCGGTCGGCGCCAGCGGCGATCTGACGCCGCTGTCCTACGTTGCCGCAACACTGTCCGGCGAGCGTGAAGTGATGTTCCGTGGCGAGCGCCGTCAGGCGGCCGATGTGCATCGCGAACTGGGCTGGACACCTTTGGTGCTGCGCCCGAAAGAAGCACTGGCACTGATGAACGGCACTGCGGTGATGACCGGTCTTGCCTGCCTCGCTTTCGCCCGCGCCGACTATCTGCTGCAACTGGCCACGCGCATCACCGCGCTCAACGTGGTCGCGCTGCAAGGCAACCCGGAGCACTTTGACGAGCGCCTGTTCGCCGCCAAACCGCATCCGGGGCAAATGCAGGTCGCCGCGTGGCTGCGCAGGGATCTGGCGATCGACGCGCCGACTGCGCCGCTGCATCGATTGCAGGATCGCTATTCGCTGCGCTGCGCCCCGCATGTGCTCGGGGTGTTGGCCGACAGCCTGAACTGGCTGCGTTCGTTCATCGAAACCGAACTGAACAGCGCCAACGATAACCCGATCATCGACGCCGAAGCCGAGCGCGTGTTGCACGGTGGGCACTTCTACGGCGGGCATATCGCGTTCGCCATGGACAGCCTGAAAAACCTCGTGGCCAACGTTGCTGACCTGCTGGACCGGCAACTCGCCTTGCTGGTCGACGAGCGCTACAACCACGGTCTGCCGAGCAACCTCTCCGGCGCCCCGGCGGATCGCGCGATGATCAACCATGGCTTCAAAGCCGTGCAGATCGGCACCAGCGCCTGGACCGCCGAAGCGCTGAAAAATACCATGCCCGCCAGCGTCTTCTCGCGCTCCACCGAGTGTCACAACCAAGATAAAGTCAGCATGGGCACCATCGCCGCCCGCGATGCGATCCGCGTGCTGGAGCTGACCGAACAGGTCGCCGCCGCTACCCTGCTCGCCGCCAACCAGGGCGTGTGGCTGCGCGCTCAGGCCGAAGACGCGCGACCACTGCCACCGTCGCTGGCAGCGATGCACGAAGAGCTGGCCAAGGACTTCCCGCCAGTCATCGAAGACCGCGCACTGGAAGGCGAATTGCGCCTGTGCCTGCAACGCATCGCCGCGCAACACTGGAGGTTGCATGCGTAGCGCCGGAGTGCTTCACGCCGACACCGAGATCCTCGTGCCGTTTTTCGACGTCGATACCATGCACGTGGTCTGGCATGGGCATTACGTCAAATACCTCGAAGTGGCGCGCTGCGCGCTGCTGGACAAGATCGGCCACAACTACACGCACATGGTGGAGTCCGGTTTCGCCTGGCCGATCATCGACCTGCAACTGCGCTATGTGCGCGGCGCGGTGTTCGGTCAGCGCCTGAATGTGCGCGCCAGTCTGGTCGAGTGGGAAAACCGTCTGAAGATCAATTATCTGATCACTGACCTGCACAGCGGCGAACGCCTGACCCGCGCCAGCTCGGTGCAAGTCGCCGTCGAAGTCAGCAGTCGCGAGATGCAGCTGGCCTCACCGAAGGTCTTCACCGACGCCGTAGAAAGGATGCTGCGATGAATGTTTGGGTTAAAAGCCTGAGCGTATTGGCGCTGCTGACGCTGTCAGCGCTGGCCAACGCCTTCGACCTGCAACAACTCAGCGAACAACTGGCGAAACCGGACGTGATCCACGGCCAGTTCACTCAGGAAAAACACCTGCGCGCCCTGCCGCAGCCGCTGATCAGCAAGGGCAGCTTCGTTCTGGCAAAAAACCACGGCCTGCTCTGGTTGCTGAAAACCCCGCTGCAGCAGGACTACCGCATCAGCGCCAAAGGCATCGCCCGGCGTGATGGCAATGGCTGGCAGTTGCTGCCGAACAAGAGCGCCGGTGCCGAGCAGAACCGCTTGTTTCTCGCCGTGCTGCAAGGCGACAGCAGTGGCCTGCAACGCGACTTCGAACTGGCGCTGAGCGGCGATGCACAACAGTGGAAACTCACCCTGACCCCGCGCTCGCTGCTGCTCAAGCAAGTGTTCAACCAGATCAACATCGACGGCGGCGCGCTGGTGCAGACCATCGAACTGCTGGAAACCCAGGGCGACAGCACCGTGCTGCGCATGCAGGACAGCACCGCTGGCCAACCGCTGAGCGACGCGGAGCAACATGACTTTGCCGAGTGAACGCAGGCTGCCCTGGCTGTTTCTGATCCTGCTGCTGGCCGTTGTCGCGCTGGCCGGTTGGCAATGGCGCGACGGTGCGCCGCTGTCGGCGAACCTGATGGAACTGGTGCCCGGCACTCACCCGGACGCCCTTGAACAGCGCGCCGAGCAGCGCATGCAAGAACCACTTAACCGCGAGATGCTGGTGCTGGTCGGCCACGCCGATCGCCAGCAAGCCGTCACCATGGCGCAAACCCTGGGTGAGCAATGGCAGGCCAGCGGGTTGTTCGAAAAGGTGCAGTGGAACCTGCAAGCAGACCTGCCAGCGCTGCGCACACAACTGCTGCAAGGGCGACTGGCGATGCTCTCGGCGGATGATCGGCAATTGCTGATCGAACACCCCGACGCCTTCATTCAGCAACGCGTACAAGCCCTGTTCGACCCGTTCAGCGGTTTCAGTCTGGTGCCGAGTCAGGATGACTGGCTTGGCCTGACCGGGCGCATTCAGAACAGCCAGCCGCAGCACGGTGCAGTGCAACTGGACATCGGCAGCGGCGCGCTGATCGCCGATGCCGACGGCAAGAGCTGGGTGCTGCTGCGGGCACGCACCACCGGCAACGCGTTCGACATGAACCTGCCGCTGCAAGTAGCCGCGCTGCTGCAACATAACCGTGAACAGGCGGCGAAATCCGACGTGCAACTGCTCGCCGCCAGCGGTTTGCTGTACGCGGCCAACGGTCAGCAGCAAGCCACTCGCGAAATGACCTGGGTCGGCGGCGGTGCCACGATCGGTATTCTGTTGCTGCTGTTGCTCGCTTTCCGTCGCTGGCGCGTGCTGCTGGCGTTCGTGCCGGTGCTGGTCGGCATGTTGTTCGGGGCGGTGGCTTGTGTCGCGCTGTTCGGCCATATGCATGTGATGACATTGGTGCTCGGCTCCAGCCTGATCGGCGTGGCCGTGGATTATCCGCTGCATTATCTGTCGAAGAGCTGGAGCCTGAAGCCGTGGCGCAGTTGGCCGGCGTTGCGCCTGACGCTGTCCGGGCTGACCCTGAGCCTGATCACCAGCGCCATCGGCTATCTCGCGCTGGCGTGGACGCCGTTCCCGGCGCTGACGCAAATCGCGGTGTTCTCTGCCGCCGGATTGCTCGGTGCCTATCTGTCGGCGGTGTGCCTGTTGCCGGCGTTGCTGAAAAACGTCGAACTGCGCCCCGCGCAATGGCCGCTGCATCTGGCCGAGCGCATGGTTGCGCTGCGCGAAAAACTCCTCGAACGCGTGCGCACGCCGGTGTTGCTGGCGTTGCTGCTCGCCTTCTGTGTGGGCGGTCTGGTGCAGTTGCAAAGCAAGAATGACATTCGCCAGTGGGTCGGCGCGCCGCAACGCCTGACCGACGAAGCGCAGACCATCGCGCGCATCACCGGCTATCAGCCGACCAGCCAGTTTTTCCTCGTGCGCGCCGACAATCAGCAGCAATTGCTCGAACGTCAGGCCGCGTTGAGCGAACGTCTGGAGCAACTGGTCAACCTCGACAAGCTGCAAGGCTATCTGGCCCTCGATCAATTGGTGAGCCCGCCGAACCAGCAAGAGCAAGTGCGCCAGGCGCTGAACAAACTGCCGCAATACTGGCAGCCACTGCTCGACCTCGGCGTGCCGCTCGCCGCGTTGCAAAACGAACTGCAACAGTTGCAGACCGTGCCTGCCGAGGACATCGACGCAGCATTGGCCGGCCCGCTCGGCGAGCCTTATCGCACGCTCTGGCTCGGTCCGACGGAAGACGGCGTGGCGGCGATGACCAGTCTGCAAGGATTGAATAACCCGGCGCTGCTGCGGGTACAGGCACTGGATTTGCCAGGGGTGGTGTTGGTCGATCGCCTCGGGGAATTGAACGAAGTTTTTGCCGCGACGCAAATCAGCGCTGCCGAACTGAAACTCGCCTCCTGCGCGCTGATCGTGCTGGTGCTGATGCTGCCGTTCGGTCTCGGCGGTGCGCTTCGCATTGTCGCCCTGCCGTTGCTCGCCGCGCTGTGCAGTCTGGCCAGCCTTGGCTGGCTCGGTCAGCCGCTGACCCTGTTCAGCCTGTTCGGCCTGTTGCTGGTGACAGCCATCAGCGTCGACTACGCGATTCTTATGCGCGAGCAAGTCGGTGGTGCGGCGGTGAGTTTGCTCGGTACCTTGCTGGCGGCTGTGACGACGTGGCTGTCGTTTGGTTTGCTGGCGGTTTCCAGCACGCCGGCGGTGAGCAACTTCGGTCTGTCGGTGAGCCTCGGTCTGGCGTTCAGCTTCATGCTGGCACCGTGGGCCGGGCGCCACGAACACACGGCAGCCGTCGCGGAGCCAGCGGCATGATGGTCGTCGTTTTCTGGCTGCTGGCCATGGCGCTGTTCGCCGTGGCCACTCGTATTGGCCGCCATTTCGGCCTGATCCCGATTGTCAGCCAATTGCTGCTGGCGAGCTTCGGCCTGCCGCTGCTGATGTACTTCTGGATCGAACCGGGCTGGCAGCTCAGTGGCGCCGAACTGATCGCGCCAGACTGGCTGAAAAACCTCTACAGCCTGAGTTTTGCCCTGCTGCTCGGACACATTCTCAGTGATGTGATCGATCTGAAACTGGATCGGCAGAGCGTGAAAATCGCCGTGCCGAGTTTCCTCGTGCCGTTCGCCTGTGGTCTTGCCGCTGCGTATTGGCTGCTGCCGACGCAACCGTGGCTCAACTCGCTGGCCATCGGTCTGGTGTTCGCGATTACCGCGATCCCGGTGCTGTACCTGTATCTGCGCCACATCGAATATCCGCCGGCCGCCACTCGCCGATTGGTGCAGACCGCGATCCTCATTGATCTGGCCTGCTGGACATTGTTCGGGCTCGCCCAAGGCAGTCTGCACCTGAGCAGTCTGTTGTTGCCGCTGGGCCTGGCCTGTGTGCCGTTGTTGTTGCGCGTCATCGGCGTACGCCGACCACTGACCTACAGCCTCGGTTTCTTCGCGTTGCTGGTGATGGCCGAGCATTACAAACTCAACGCGCTGATCTTCGGCATTGGCTATTTGCTGTGCATGGCCGCGCTGAAAGTGCCGCTGGTGCTGCCGTTGCCGGCGCGCTGGATGAACCGTTTGCAGACGTGGCTGGCGATCCCGCTGATTCTGACGTTCGGCATCGTCCAGATCGACGTGCACAGTGCCCTCGCCAGCCTTGGTCCGCTGCAATGGGCGGCGCTGCTGCTGTTGCCGATTGCCAGTAAACTGCTTGGCAACTGGCTCGGCCTCGGCTGGGCCGGCGCTTCGTTCGAAGGCGCCAGCCGTTGGCGCGAAAGCGTGCTGCTGAACATTCGCGGCCTGAGCGAAATCGTCTTTCTCAATTTGCTCTTGCAACAACAACTCATCACCCCGGCGCTGTACTTCGCGCTGATGCTGATGGGCCTGATCGCGACGCTGCTACCGGCCCTTATCGGCCTGCATCGCGCGCCGCTGGATATCAAATCCCACCTGCCCCGGAGTTCACGTGCCAATCGTTGAAATGGAATCCCGTCAGGTCGTGATCATCGGTGCCGGCCCGTCCGGCGCCATCGCCGCTGCGCTGCTCAAGCGCAAGGGCCACGATGTACTGGTGATCGAGCGCCAGCATTTTCCGCGCTTTTCGATCGGCGAAAGCCTGCTCAGCCATTGCCTGGATTTCGTCGAAGAGGCGGGCATGCTCGACGCCGTCAACGCCGCCGGATTCCAGCGCAAGACCGGCGCCGCATTCGCCTGGGGCGAGCGTTACAGCGCCTTCGATTTCGGTGACACCTTTACCGGCGGCAAACCGACCACGTTTCAGGTGCAACGCGCCGATTTCGACAAACTGCTGGCCGATCAAGCGGCGCTGCAAGGCGCGGAAATCCGCTACGGCGATGCCATCGTCAGCGTCGATTTCGAACGGGCGAAACCGCAACTGCATGTGCGCCGCGAAGACAGCAGTGAATACCGCCTCGAAGCGGATTTCGTCCTCGATGCCAGTGGTTACGGCCGCGTGCTGTCACGTCTGCTGGACCTGGAAGCACCGTCTAATTTCCCGGTGCGTCAGGCGGTGTTCACCCACGTTGAAGATCACATCGACAACCCGGCATTCGACCGCGAGAAAATCCTCGTCACCACGCATCCGGAACATCGCGATGTCTGGTTCTGGACGATCCCGTTCAGCAACGGACGCTGCTCGGTGGGTGTGGTCGCGGCGCAAGAGCACTTCAAGGGCCGCGACAGCGATCTGGATGCCTGCCTGCGCAGCTTCATCGCCGAAACCCCAAGCCTTGCCGGCGTACTCGACAAGGCTGTGTGGGACACCCCGGCGCGCACCCTCGGCGGTTACGCCGCCAATGTGAAAACCCTGCACGGGGCGGGCTTCGCCCTGCTCGGCAACGCGGCAGAATTTCTCGACCCGGTGTTCTCCTCCGGCGTGACCATCGCCATGCGCTCGGCGAGCATGGCCGCCGCCGTGCTGCACCGTCAGTTACAAGGTGAAACGGTCGACTGGCAAAGCGAATTCGCCGAGCCGCTCAAGCGCGGCGTCGACACCTTCCGCTGCTACGTCGAGGGCTGGTATGCCGGCACGTTTCAAGACGTGATTTTTTATGAAGACAGTCAGGCGGAAATCCGTCGGATGATTTGCTCGATCCTCGCCGGCTACGCCTGGGATGAGCGCAACCCGTTCGTCAGCGAAGCGCGCCGTCGCTTGAAGATGATTTCCGAACTTTGTGCAAAGGACGCCACATGAACTACTTGAGCGACAGCTACGTCGAGGAAACCCGCTTTGGTTTCTGGTTCCTGCGCAGCCACACCTGGCAGCACCACGTGTTGCGGGTGGCGATCAATGATTTGCGTGGTTTGTTCAGTGAAGCGCTGCCGGAACATCCGGTGTTGCTGGACGCTGGTTGCGGACAGGGCAAGTCGTTCGGTCATCTGCGCCAGACCTTCGCGCCACAGCGTTTGATCGGTGTTGACGCCGATCCGCACAGCCTGGAGTTGAGCGCTGAAGAAGCGACGCGTCTGGGCCTCGATGTAGAGCTGATCGGCAGTGACTGCGCGACGCTCAATGTGCCGGACGCCAGCGTTGATCTGCTGTTCTGCCACCAGACCTTTCATCATCTGGTCGAGCAGGAAAAGGCTTTGGCCGAGTTTTACCGGGTGCTGAAACCGGGTGGCTATCTGCTGTTCGCCGAGTCCACCGAGGCTTACATTGATACTTGGGTGATCCGCTGGTTGTTCCGCCATCCGATGCACGTGCAAAAGAGTGCGGCGCAGTATCTGCAGATGATTCGCGGGCAGGGTTTCGAGTTTGCCGAGAAGAATGTCTCGTACCCGTATCTGTGGTGGAGCCGGTCGAAGGATTTTGGCTTGCTGGAACGGTTTGGCTTACGCAAACCGAAACCGTTTGGGCAGCGTGAGGAAACGCTGGTCAACGTGGTAGCGCGCAAGCCGCTGCAAGGTACTTTCTGATGCACAGCTATCGACCTGCACACCCGAAACCCTGTGGGAGCTGGCTTGCCAGCGATAGCGGTGTGTCAGTCAACAAAAATGCTCGATGTGCCGGCGCCATCGCTGGCAAGCCAGCTCCCACAAGGTTTGTGGTGTGGCTAATGTTGGTGGTATTTGTCCTCCTGAGTGCCTGCGCCAGCCAGGCGCCGTTGCCGGAGGGCAATCCGACACTCCCGCTGCCGCTGCAATTGCACATTGAACGCAATCAAGCCGAACAACGCCAGGACTGGCTGCTGGTGATCCAGCGCGAAGGCCCGGGCATCCGCTGGTCGATGATGGATCCGCTGGGTATTCCGCAAGCGCGTCAGCAACTGATCGACGGCCACTGGCAGGCCGATGGGCTGTTGCCGCCGAACCCGGAAGCCCGCGAATTGTTTGCTGCGCTGTTATTCGCCCTGACCCCTTCCGGCGAACTGCTGCGAAATTACCCCGTCGCGCAACAACAGGGACAGCAACGCGCTCTGCCGGCGCGCTGGGATATCCGTTATTCACAACCGTTGAGCTTCGAATTGAACCTGCCCCAAGGCCCGCACTACCGCGTTTCTCCGCTGGGTGAACCGACACCATGACCGCTTACCTGAATGCCCTCGGCGTGATTTGCGCACTGGGCCGCGACAAACATGCCGTCGCGCGCAACCTGTTCGCCGGCGACTGCTCAGGCATGCGCCGCGAGTCCGGCTGGGTGGCGGAGCGTGAGTTGCCGGTCGCTGCCGTCCAGGGTGAACTGGCGCCGATCCCGGCAGAACTCGCCGATCAGCGCAGCCGCAATAACCAGCTGTTGCTGGAAGCGGCATTGCAGATTCGCAATGAGATCGACCAGGCGATCCAGACTTATGGCCGCGAGCGCATCGGCGTGGTCCTCGGCACCAGCACTTCGGGCATCGACGAGGCCAGCCGTGGTCTGGCGCACTACATCCGCGAGCAGCGTTTCCCGGCGGAATACGACTACCGCCAACAGGAGCTCGGCGCCCCGGCCAATTTCCTCGCCGACTGGCTGCAACTGAGCGGCCCGGCCTATGTGATTTCCACGGCGTGCACCTCCAGCGCCCGCGCATTGATGAGCGCTCAGCGTCTGCTCGATCTGGGCCTGTGCGACGCGGTGCTGTGTGGCGGCGTCGACAGCCTGTGCAAACTGACCCTCAACGGTTTCTCGTCACTCGAAGCGATATCCGACGAGCGCTGCAATCCGTTCTCGGCCAACCGCAGCGGCATCAATATCGGCGAAGCGGCAGTGCTGTTCGTAATGAGCAAACAGCAGGGCGAAGGCCCGGCCATTGCCTTGCTCGGCGCCGGTGCCAGTTCCGACGCCCATCACATTTCCGCCCCTGAGCCGACCGGGCGCGGTGCCCTGCAAGCAATGCAGAAAGCCTTGAGCCGCGCTCATCTGCAAGCAGCGCAGATCAGCTACCTGAACCTGCACGGCACCGCCACCCAACACAACGACGCCATGGAAAGTCTGGCGGTTGCGACGCTGTTCCCTGAGGGCGTCGCCTGCTCCTCGACCAAACCGATGACCGGCCATACCCTCGGCGCGGCCGGTGCGCTGGAAGCGGCGTTCTGCTGGCTGAGCCTGAGCGCCGACAACCCCGCTCACGCCTTGCCGCCGCACGTCTGGGATGCGCAGGCCGATCCCGCGCTGCCGTCGCTGCAGTGGGTGACCGCGAGCGAGCGCCTGACGTCCATTGCACCCCGCTACCTGATGAGCAACTCGTTTGCCTTCGGCGGCAATAACGTCAGTCTGATTATCGGAGACGCCCCATGACGGCCTGGCCGCTCGCCGAACTGCTGCCCCATGCGGGCGACATGATTCTGATCGACAGCATCTCAAGCTTTGACGAGGAGCAGATTTTCACCCGCCTCACGGTCAAGCCCGATGGCTTGTTCAATCTGCCCGACGGCAGCCTGCCAGCCTGGGTCGGCATCGAGCTGATGGCGCAAAGCGTCGCCGCTTTTGCCGGTTGCCACGCAAAGCAGAAAGGCAATCCGGTGGAGTTGGGCTTTCTGCTCGGCACACGCAAGTTCGAGTGCAACGTCGAAGCGTTTCCCGCCGGCACCGATCTGATCATTCATGGTCTGCGCTCGCTGGAAGACGACAACGGCATGGGTGTCTTCGAATGCCATATCAATGGCGATGGCATTCATGCCAGCGCGCGCCTGAATGTGTTCCGTCCGCCTCAGGTCAATCAATATCTGCAACAGACACAGGAGTCGAACGATGACTGAATCCGTACTGGTCACCGGCTCCAGCCGTGGCATCGGCCGGGCCATTGCCTTGCGTCTGGCGCAGGCCGGGCACGATATCGTCCTGCATTGCCGCAGCGGCGTGACTGAGGCGCAAGGTGTTCAGGCGCAAATCGAAGCGCTGGGGCGCAAGGCGCGGATTCTGCAATTCGACGTTGCCGACCGGGAAACCTGCAAGGCGATCCTTGAAGCTGACGTGGAAACTCACGGCGCCTATTACGGCGTGGTGTTGAACGCCGGGCTGACCCGCGACGGCGCGTTTCCAGCGCTGAGCGATGACGATTGGGACGTAGTCCTGCGCACTAACCTCGACGGTTTCTACAACGTTCTGCACCCGGTGATGATGCCGATGATCCGCCGCCGCGCCGCCGGTCGCATTGTTTGCATCACCTCGGTGTCGGGGCTGATCGGCAACCGTGGCCAGGTCAACTACAGCGCCTCCAAGGCCGGCGTGATCGGTGCGGCAAAGGCGTTGGCGATCGAGCTGGGCAAGCGCAAAATCACCGTTAACTGCGTCGCGCCGGGCCTGATCGACACGGCGATGCTCGACGAAAACGTGCCGGTGGAAGAATTGATGAAAATGATCCCCGCGCAACGCATGGGTACCCCGGAAGAGGTCGCCAGTGCGGTGAATTTCCTGATGTCGGCGGAAGCCTCGTACATCACCCGCCAGGTGCTGGCGGTCAACGGAGGCTTGTGCTGATGAAGCGCGTCGTCGTCACCGGCATGGCCGGCATCACCTCGCTGGGCAGCGACTGGGAGACCATCGCCGGCAACTTCGCGGCCAACCGCAGCGGAATTCGCCGGATGGACGAGTGGGATCGCTTCAGCGAACTCAACACGCGCCTGGCCGGCCCGATCGATGACTTCGAAGTACCTGCGCACTGGACCCGCAAGCAATTGCGCAGCATGGGCCGGGTGTCGCGACTGGCAGTCGGCGCGGCGGAAAAAGCCCTGGCTGACGCCGGTCTGCTCGGTGACGAATCGATCAAGGATGGGCGCATGGGCGTGGCTTGTGGTTCGTCCACTGGCAGCACCGACGAGATCAAAGCGTTCGGCAACATGCTGCTCAACTCGGTCGCCGAAGGCCTCAACGCCAACTCCTACGTGCGGATGATGCCGCACACCACCGCCGCCAATATCAGCATTTTCTTTGGCCTCACCGGGCGTTTGATCCCGACGTCCAGCGCCTGCACCAGCGGCAGCCAGGGCATCGGTTACGCCTACGAGGCGATCAAGTTCGGCCGCCTGCCGCTGATGCTCGCCGGCGGCGCCGAAGAGCTGTGCCCGACCGAAGCCATGGTCTTCGACGCACTCTACGCCACCAGCCTGAAAAACGATGCGCCGCAAACCAGCCCACGCCCGTACGACAAGGGCCGCGATGGCTTGGTAATCGGTGAAGGTGGCGGCATGCTGGTGCTTGAAGAGCTGGAACATGCTTTGGCGCGCGGTGCGCACATCCACGCCGAGATTGTCGGTTTCGGCAGCAACGCCGACGGCCAGCACACCACGCGCCCGGAGCAAGTAACCATGCGCCGCGCCATGGAACTGGCGCTGGAAGACGCCGGACTCGCGCCGGATGCCATCGGTTATGTAAATGGCCACGGCACCGCTACAGAACAGGGCGACATTGCCGAAACACTGGCGACCAGCAGTTTGTTCGGTGAACACATGCCGATCAGTTCGCAGAAGAGCTTCCTCGGCCACACCCTCGGCGCCTGCGGTGCGCTGGAGTCATGGTTCAGCATCGAGATGATGAACCGCGATCTGTACGTGCACACGTTCAACCTCGACGAGGTCGATCCGCACTGCGGCAAGCTCGATTACCTGCGCGGTGAATTCCGCCAGATGCATCACGACTACGTGATGAACAACAATTTCGCTTTTGGTGGCGTCAACACCTCGTTGATTTTCCGCCGCTGGCACTGACCGCAACACCTTTTGGAGTGAAGGGAATGACTCAGTTTCACCGCATCGCCGCTCTGTTGGCACTGTTTTTTGTGCTCGGCGGTTGCACCAGCAAACCGGTTTACAACGCCAGGGAAGAGTTCTCGCCCAACCTCGGCTTCACCCAGCAACAGATGAGCCGCGCGATCGTCACCGCGCTCAATGACCGCCAGTGGGTCGTGCAGTCGGTACGTCCGGGCATGATCAAAGCGGCAATCACTGTACGCGGTCGCCATCACGCCGAAGTCGACATCCCGTTCACCCCGACTTCGTTCGAAATCGACTACCGCAGCAGCTACGGCCTCGACGCCAAGGACGGCAAGATCCACGGTAACTACAACCGCTGGGTCAACCGCCTGCGCGACAACGTGCTCAAAGAGCTGTCGATCAACCCCGACATCGAGTTCGTCAACGATCTGGGCATCGTTAAACAGGGCGCCGACGAGCCGACCTACCTGAGCTTCCGCGAAGGCGTCAAACGCGCCACCGACGCCGGCCTGCTCGACGGCAGTGTGAAGTTCTATCTGGCCGGCGAAACGCTGCCAAAACAGGTGCGCAAACTCGACACCGTGAGCAGCAGCCGCAAGACCAACGGCTCGAACAAATCCGACGAAGACGCCTGCTTCTGGGCGCTGCAATCGGCGCTGGCAACCCTGCAGAACGCTGCGAAAAAAGCCGACGCCAACGCCGTAATCAACATCGCCAGCGTCGACCAGCGCGATCTGTACAAAGACACCGAGAAATTCCAGTGCCGTGCCGGGCTGGTGGTGTCGAGCGTAGCGCTGCGCGGGGATTTGGCGCACGTGGATTGATGGGATTGTAGAAACGACAAAGGGCGCCATTCGGCGCCCTTTCACAAACAGGTTGGCTTGTCATCGCCGATCACCTGTCCGGCTCTGCGATGGCTGGTCGCCCAGGATCCTCAGAGTCTCACAAGCCCCTTGCGGGAACGCTCGCAGTATTGCCCGAATCATCAATCAGGACAACGGCTGGCGTTTGGCCTCACTGCGCCACTTCTGTTGCCATTACAGCCCAAGCGCCCGCCTGACTGCGGCTTTAACGGCGCAGAACTCTTCTGTTTCAAGGTGTGAGATCAAATAGACGCGCCGTCCTTCACGATCTCTGCTTTTGATCCGGTCCAGTCGGGAAAGGCTGACAGTGGCCACCATATCGCACTTCGCCCAACAGATCGGGCTGGCGCCTTGAAGATGGCTGGAGAGTTCGAAATGGTGATCAAGTAAACAATCCGGTGCAGTGGTACTGAGCGGTACGACCGTCACCAACATACTGTTGGTTCTGTGTTTTCGTATCACGACAACGGGTCTGACCTTGACCATCTCAGGTACTTCATAACCTCTGAAGTCGCAGATCAGAACACTACCTTCCTTGGGCTGGTATCGAAGTGGCATCCATGGCACTCACTTAAAGAAATCGATTCTGCGCAAGAAAACAAACGCTCGCTAAAACAGTTCGTAACCGCAAATGTGGTGAACACGGCTCCACAAGCTGAACACTCGCCACACAGCATCTACACTCGCTCATGCAGGCCATCGATACGCCTGTCAGAACGGCGGGCCCGGTCGGTCGAGCACTCGCGGTTCTCTTTCACCGTCAAGGAGATGACCATGCAAGTGAAAGCCCTGATCGCCGCTGCGCTTTTCGCGCTACTGCCCAGCGCCAGCCACGCCACCAACCTGATGTACATGCCCTTCGAAACCGTGCTGTCGGACGCGATTCGCGCCGGGCGGCTGGATGGCAGTGTGAAGTTCTATCTGCTCGGCAATGGGCCGCAGGGCACGCAGCAGTTGTTGCGGCGTGGGGTGGTCAGTGATCTGAAAACCAACGGTTTCAACAAGAGTGACCACGATTCCTGCGAGTGGGTGTTGCAGTCAAATCTGATTAAGTTACAGGCTGATGCCAAGCGGGTCGGGGCGAATGCGGTAGTGAATATCGTCAGTTACTACGACCAGCATGTGCGCAAGGATTTGAATACGTACGAGTGCCGGGCGGGGATATTTGTCACGCGAGTAGCACTGAAGGGGGATTTGGTGCGGTTGCCCTGAAAGGTTGGGGGCTTGGACTGACGTCTTCGCGAGAAGGCTCGCTCCCACCTTGGAATGCGTTCCCTGTGGGAGCGAGCCTGCTCGCGATTTGATTGCGCAGCAATCACACCTTTGATGGTTCAACCTTGCGTGTGAGCAGCTCGACAAACGCCTTGGCCATCGGTGACTTCTGATCCTTGCGCTGCACCAGCCACACCGCAGACACCGCTTCCGGATCGAGCAACGGTCGGTAGACCACGCCGTCGATGCGCATCCGCTGATAGGACGCCGGCAGCACCGAAACCCCCAGCCCCGCTGCGACCAGACCGATAATGGTCATCGCTTCGCCCGCCTCTTGGGCGAAGTGCGGGCTGAACCCGGCATCACGCGCCAGACTCAGCAATTGCGCATACAGCCCGCTGCCGTAGCTGCGCGGAAAGAACACGAACGGCTCCAGCGCCAGCGCCGAGAGGAACAGCCCTTCTTCACTGCCCTGCGCCAGTGGATGCTTGGAACCAAGCACCGCGACCAGCGGCTCACGCATCAACTCCACCACGCTGAGCGAATCCGGCAAACCCAGCGGGCGCATGATACCGACCTCGATCGACTCATCCACCAAACCCTCGGCGACTTGCGTGCTACTCATCTCGCGAAGGTTGAGATGCACCGCCGGAAAACGCTGACGGAAGGAAAAGATCGCCTGTGGAATCGTCGAGTTGAACGGCGCCGACGAGGTGAAACCAATCTTCAACTCGCCCAGTTCACCGAGTTGCGCACGCCGGGCGACATCCGCCGCCTTATCGACCTGCGCCAGCACCAGCCGCGCCTCCTCCAGAAACAATCGCCCGGCCTCACTCAGCTCGACCCGACGATTGGTGCGTTCGAACAGCCGCGCGCCAACCTCTTGCTCCAGCGCCTGAATCTGCTGGCTCAGCGGCGGCTGAGAAATCCCCAGCACCTGTGCCGCGCGGCCAAAATGCAGTTCCTCGGCGACGGCGATGAAGTAGCGCAGATGACGCAATTCCATGGAAACCCCATTAGGTCGTTAAAGCTATCAAACAGGTCGAACAATATATTGGATAGAAACATTAGCCAGCTATATGATTTTTTCATTGCCTGCCTGGCCGTGCCCTCCGAGGTCTGAAGTGAAAACTGCTGTCGCGCCCCTAGCCCATGAAGTCCCGCCTGCTGCGGCCGACGATGTCGTCGCCGAGCTGCAAGAGATCTACATCGAAAAAGGCACGCCGATGTTCATGCGCACGGTGCTGGCGCTGTTCAGCGGCGGCTTCGCGACGTTTGCCCTGCTCTATTGCGTGCAGCCGATGATGCCGCTGTTGTCCCACGAGTACGGAATCAACGCCGCGCAGAGCAGCCTGATCCTCTCGGTGGCCACCGGCATGCTCGCCATCGGCCTGCTGATCACCGGGCCGATCTCTGATCGGATCGGGCGCAAACCGGTGATGGTGACTGCGCTGTTCGCAGCGGCGCTGTGCACCATGGCCAGTGCGATGATGCCGAGTTGGCAAGGCGTGCTGATCATGCGTGCGCTGATCGGGCTGTCGCTGAGCGGACTTGCGGCGGTGGCAATGACCTATCTGAGTGAAGAAATTCATCCGCAACACATTGGCTTGGCGATGGGTTTATACATCGGCGGCAACGCGATTGGCGGGATGAGCGGGCGCTTGATCACCGGTGTGCTGATCGATTTTGTCAGCTGGCACACGGCGATGCTGGTGATCGGCGGTCTGGCGATGATTGCCGCAGCGGTGTTCTGGAAAATCCTTCCCGAATCGCGCAACTTCCGCTCGCGCTCGCTGCATCCGCGCAGCTTGCTTGACGGCTTCACCATGCACTTTCGCGATGCCGGTCTGCCGCTGCTGTTTCTTGAAGCGTTCGTGTTGATGGGCGCGTTTGTCACGCTGTTCAACTACATCGGTTATCGCTTGCTGGCTGCGCCGTACAACCTCGATCAGGTGTTCGTTGGATTGTTGTCGGTGGTGTATCTGTCGGGGATCTACAGCTCGGCGAAGATTGGCTCACTGGCGGACAAACTGGGGCGACGCAAGGTGCTGTGGGCGACCATTGCGCTGATGTTTGCGGGTCTTGCGTTGACGATGTTTACGCCGCTGCCGCTGGTGATTGTCGGCATGCTGATTTTCACCTTTGGCTTCTTCGGCGCGCATTCGGTGGCGAGCAGCTGGATTGGTCGGCGGGCGACCAAGGCCAAGGGGCAGGCGTCGTCGTTGTATCTGTTCAGTTATTACGCCGGGTCGAGCATTGCCGGGACGGCGGGCGGGGTGTTCTGGCATCTCGGCGGGTGGAACGGGATTGGCCTGTTTATTGGTGCGCTGTTGCTGATCGCGCTGCTGGTGGCGTTGAAACTGGCGAAGTTGCCGCCGTTGCAGGGTGTTAAGGCCTGACACAAAACCCCTGTAGGAGTGAGCCTGCTCGCGATAGCGGTGTGTCAGCCAACACATCGGTCGACTGACACACCGCTATCGCGAGCAGGCTCACTCCTACAATTGATCTGTGTCCGACGTTGGATCGCGGAAACAAAAACGCCCGGCATTTAGCCGGGCGTTTTTTATGGTGTGGCGATCACTCGTGATACTGCGCCGACAGTTCATGCACCGCACGCAGGAACGCACCCGCATGCTCCGGATCAACCTCAGGGGTGATGCCATGGCCGAGGTTGAACACGTGGCCGCTGCCCTTGCCATAGCTGGCCAGAATGCGCCCGACTTCAGTGCGGATCGCTTCCGGTTTGGCGTAAAGCACGGTCGGGTCCATGTTGCCTTGCAGCGCAACTTTGTCGCCAACGCGGGCGCGGGCGTTGCCGATGTCGCAGGTCCAGTCCAGGCCCAATGCGTCGGCGCCTGCCTCGGCAATGCTTTCCAGCCACAGGCCGCCGTTCTTGGTGAAGAGGATCACCGGCACCTTACGACCGTCGTTTTCGCGAATCAGGCCGCTGACGATTTTCTTCATGTAAGCCAGCGAGAACTCCTGATACGCCGCTGCCGACAGGTTGCCGCCCCAAGTATCGAATATCTGCACCGCTTGCGCGCCGGCCATGATCTGGCCGTTGAGGTACGAGGTCACCGACTGCGCCAGTTTATCCAGCAGCAGGTGCATGGCTTGCGGGTTGTCGTAGAGCATCGCCTTGGTCTTGCGGAAGTCCTTCGACGAGCCGCCTTCAACCATGTAGGTCGCCAGTGTCCACGGGCTGCCGGAGAAACCGATCAGCGGCACGCGACCGTTCAGTTCGCGACGGATGGTGCTGACCGCGTCCATCACGTAGCCGAGGTCTTTGTGCGGATCAGGGATCGGCAACGCTTCGATATCGGCGAGGGTGCTGACGACTTTCTTGAAGCGCGGACCTTCACCGGTCTCGAAGTACAGGCCCTGGCCCATGGCATCGGGGATGGTGAGGATGTCGGAAAACAGGATCGCCGCGTCCAGTTGTGGATAGCGGTCGAGCGGTTGCATGGTGACTTCGCAGGCGAATTCCGGATTCATGCACAGGCTCATGAAATCACCGGCGTGGGCACGGCTGGCGCGGTATTCCGGCAGGTAGCGACCGGCCTGACGCATCATCCACACCGGGGTGACGTCAACGGGTTGCTTGAGCAGGGCACGGAGGAAACGGTCGTTCTTCAGGGCAGTCATGTCGGCATCCGGAAAAAAAGTGCGGGCATTTTCTCAGAGCGCGACGCAAAAGGCACGGATGCAGGTCAGCCTTTTGTCTATCGGGTCAATTTATTGCGTTGGAATGCAGATTTTTGCAGCAACACAAAGCACTGTGGGAGCTGGCTTGCGAGCGATGCAGACACCTCGTTTTGTCAGATTGACCGAGGTGATGCTATCGCTGGCAAGCCAGCTCCCACAGGTATTGCATTGCGGTCAGCTAGAAGGGTTTAGACGCCCAAGTAATCGAGGATCCCTTCGGCAGCATTGCGGCCTTCGAAGATCGCCGTCACCACCAGGTCGGAACCGCGCACCATGTCGCCACCGGCGAAGATTTTCGGATTGCTGGTCTGTTGCTTGTACTGACCTTGCTCAGGCGCAACAACGCGGCCCTGGCTGTCGGTCTGGATCTCGAACTGCTCGAACCACGGCGCCGGGCTCGGGCGGAAGCCGAAAGCGATAACCACGGCATCGGCCGGGATAATCTCTTCGGAACCCGGGATCGGCTCGGGGCTGCGACGGCCACGGGCGTCCGGTTCGCCGAGACGGGTCTCGACCACTTTGACGCCTTCGACCTTGTCCTCACCGACGATAGCGATCGGCTGGCGGTTGTAGAGGAATTTCACGCCTTCTTCCTTGGCGTTCTTCACCTCTTTGCGCGAGCCGGGCATGTTTGCTTCGTCACGACGATAAGCGCAGGTCACCGATTTGGCGCCCTGACGGATCGACGTGCGGTTGCAGTCCATCGCCGTGTCGCCGCCGCCGAGTACCACAACCTTCTTGCCTTTCATGTCGACGAAATCTTCCGGCGACTTTTCAAAGCCCAGGTTGCGGTTGACGTTGGCGATGAGGAAATCCAGTGCGTCATACACGCCCGGCAGATCCTCACCGGCAAAACCGCCCTTCATGTAGGTGTAGGTGCCCATGCCCATGAACACCGCA
Source organism: Pseudomonas sp. AC242 (assembly GCF_979258655.1). NCBI lineage: Bacteria > Pseudomonadati > Pseudomonadota > Gammaproteobacteria > Pseudomonadales > Pseudomonadaceae > Pseudomonas > Pseudomonas sp. AC242. The sequence continues at coordinate 6,179,946 of NZ_OZ409873.1, read as the reverse complement.
TCGTATTCGGCGAGCAGTTGTTCCATGGTCACGTCTTTGCCGACTTCGGTATTCAGACGGAACTCGATGCCCATGCCAGTGAAGACTTCGCGACGATTGCTCAGCACGGTCTTTTCCAGCTTGAACTCGGGGATGCCGAAGGTCAGCAAACCACCGATTTCCGGGTTCTTGTCGAACACCACCGGGGTCACGCCGCCGCGTACCAGCACGTCGGCACAACCCAGGCCCGCCGGGCCCGCACCGATGATCGCGACACGTTTGCCGGTCGGTTTGACCTTGGACATGTCCGGGCGCCAGCCCATGGCGAACGCGGTGTCGGTGATGTACTTCTCGACCGATCCGATGGTCACCGCGCCAAAGCCGTCGTTAAGGGTGCAGGCACCCTCGCACAGACGATCCTGCGGGCACACCCGGCCGCAGACTTCCGGCAGGGTGTTGGTCTGGTGCGACAGCTCGGCGGCCTGAAGGATGTTGCCCTCGGCCACCAGCTTCAACCAGTTGGGAATGAAGTTGTGTACCGGGCACTTCCATTCGCAATACGGGTTGCCGCAACCCAGGCAGCGGTGAGCCTGATCGGCCGACTGCTGGGGTTTGAACGGTTCGTAGATTTCGACGAACTCTTTCTTGCGTTGACGCAACAGTTTCTTCTTCGGATCTTTGCGCCCGACATCGATGAACTGGAAGTCGTTATTCAGACGTTCAGCCATTGTTAAAACCTCATCAAACTCTTCAGGCGCATATCACTGCGGGTTGGCACGAGTGCTGGAAAGCAACGATTTCAGGTTGGCAGCCTTGGGCTTGACCAGCCAGAAACGGCGCAGGTAGTCATCGAGGTTTTCGGCGAGTTCACGACCCCACTCGCTATCGGTTTCCGCGACGTACTCGTTCAGCACGTTTTGCAGGTGGCTGCGATAGGCTTCCATCGCCTCGCCGCTGATCCGCTGGATTTCCACCAGTTCGTGGTTGACCCGGTCAACGAAGGTGTTGTCCTGATCGAGCACGTAGGCGAAACCACCGGTCATGCCAGAGCCGAAGTTGTAACCGGTCTTGCCCAGCACGCAGACGAAACCACCGGTCATGTACTCACAGCAGTGATCGCCAGTGCCTTCCACAACCGTGTGGGCACCGGAGTTACGCACGGCGAAACGCTCGCCTGCGGTGCCGGCGGCGAACAACTTGCCGCCAGTGGCGCCGTACAGACAGGTGTTGCCGATGATGGCGCTTTCCTGAGTTTTGTAAACGCTGCCCTTCGGCGGCACGATGGTCAGCTTGCCACCGGTCATGCCTTTGCCGACGTAGTCGTTGGCATCGCCTTCGAGGTACATGTTCAGACCGCCGGCGTTCCACACGCCGAAGCTCTGACCGGCAGTGCCTTTGAAGCGGAAGGTGATCGGCGCTTTCGCCATCCCTTGGTTGCCATGCTTGCGGGCGATTTCGCCGGAGATCCGCGCGCCGATCGAACGGTCGCAGTTGCAGATATCCAGATCGAACTCGGCGCAGCTCATGTCGTTGATCGCCGACGAAGCCATCTCGACCATTTTCTCGGCCAGCAGGCCCTGGTCGAACGGCGGGTTACGCTCAACGCCGCAGAACTGTGGCTTGTCCGCCGGGATGTGATCGCTGCCCAACAGCGGCGTCAGATCCAGGTGGTTTTGCTTGGCGGTCTGGCCTTCGAGGATTTCCAGCAGATCGGTACGACCGATCAGCTCTTCGAGGGAGCGCACGCCGAGCTTGGCCAGCCACTCACGGGTTTCTTCGGCGACGTAGGTGAAGAAGTTCACCACCATATCGACGGTACCGATGTAGTGATCCTTGCGCAGCTTCTCGTTCTGCGTCGCGACGCCGGTGGCGCAGTTGTTCAGGTGGCAGATACGCAGGTATTTGCAGCCCAGCGCGATCATTGGCGCAGTACCGAAGCCGAAGCTTTCAGCGCCGAGAATCGCTGCCTTGATCACGTCGAGGCCGGTTTTCAGGCCGCCGTCAGTCTGCACCCGGACTTTGCCGCGCAGGTCGTTGCCGCGCAGGGTCTGGTGGGTTTCAGCGAGGCCGAGTTCCCACGGTGCGCCGGCGTATTTGATCGAAGTCAGCGGCGAAGCACCGGTGCCACCGTCGTAGCCGGAGATGGTGATCAAGTCCGCGTAGGCCTTGGCCACACCGGCGGCGATGGTGCCGACGCCTGCTTCTGCAACCAGTTTCACCGAAACCAGCGCCTTCGGGTTGACCTGTTTCAAGTCGAAAATCAGCTGCGACAAGTCTTCGATCGAATAGATGTCGTGGTGCGGCGGTGGCGAAATCAGCGTCACGCCCGGCACTGCGTAACGCAGCTTGGCGATCAGCCCGTTGACTTTACCGCCCGGCAGTTGCCCGCCCTCGCCCGGCTTGGCGCCCTGTGCGACCTTGATCTGCAGCACTTCAGCGTTGACCAGGTATTCCGGGGTTACGCCGAAACGGCCAGTCGCGACCTGCTTGATTTTCGAGCTCTTGATGGTGCCGTAACGCGCCGGATCTTCACCACCTTCGCCGGAGTTGGAACGCGCACCGAGGCGGTTCATGGCTTCAGCCAGGGCTTCGTGAGCTTCCGGCGACAGTGCGCCCAGCGAGATACCGGCGGAGTCGAAGCGCTTGAGCACCGATTCCAGCGGCTCGATTTCACTGATGTCCAGCGGCGTATCGAGGGTCTTGACCTTGAACAGGTCGCGGATCATCGACACCGGACGGTTGTCCACCAGCGAGGTGTATTCCTTGAACTTGGCGTAGTCGCCCTGCTGCACGGCGGCTTGCAGGGTGTTGACCACGTCCGGGTTGTACGCGTGATATTCGCCACCGTGGACGAACTTCAGCAGACCGCCCTGCTGGATCGGCTTGCGCGGACTCCAGGCTTCGCTGGCGAGTGCTTTCTGCTCGGCTTCGATGTCGACGAAACGCGCACCCTTGATGCGGCTCGGCACACCACGGAAGCTCAGCTCGCAGACTTCTTCGGACAGGCCGATGGCTTCGAACAACTGAGCGCCACGGTACGAAGCGATGGTCGAGATGCCCATCTTCGACAGAATCTTCAGCAGACCTTTGGTGATGCCTTTGCGGTAGTTCTTGAACACCTCATAGAGGTCGCCCAGCACTTCACCGGTACGGATCAGGTCGCCCAGCACTTCGTAGGCCAGGAACGGATAGACCGCCGAGGCGCCGAAACCGATCAGCACCGCAAAGTGATGCGGGTCACGGGCGGTAGCGGTTTCAACAAGGATGTTGGAATCGCAGCGCAGGCCTTTTTCGGTCAGCCGGTGGTGCACGGCACCGGTCGCCAGCGAGGCGTGGATCGGCAGCTTGCCTGGGGCGATATGACGGTCGCTCAGAACGATCTGGGTACGACCGGCGCGCACGGCTTCTTCAGCCTGATCGGCAACGTTGCGGATCGCCGCTTCGAGGCCAACGCTTTCGTCGTAGTTGAGGTCGATGATCTGCCGTTCGAAACCCGGGCGGTCGAGGTTCATCAGCGAGCGCCACTTGGCCGGCGAGATCACTGGCGAGCTGAGGATCACGCGCGAGGCGTGTTCCGGCGACTCCTGGAAAATGTTGCGCTCGGCACCGAGGCAGATTTCCAGCGACATCACGATCGCTTCACGCAGCGGGTCGATCGGCGGGTTGGTGACCTGCGCGAACTGCTGACGGAAATAGTCGTACGGCGTGCGCACACGCTGGGACAGCACGGCCATCGGCGTGTCGTCGCCCATCGAGCCAACGGCTTCGTAGCCTTGCTCGCCAAGCGGACGCAGGACCTGATCGCGCTCTTCGAACGTGACCTGATACATCTTCATGTATTGCTTGAGCTGATCGACGTCGTAAAACGCCGAACCGTGGTCGTTGTCTTCCATGGTCGCCTGAATGCGCAGGGCATTCTTGCGCAGCCATTGCTTGTACGGATGACGGGATTTCAGACGGTTGTCGATCGCATCGGTGTCGAGGATCTGCCCGGTTTCGGTGTCCACCGCGAAGATCTGCCCAGGGCCGACACGGCCTTTGGCAATCACGTCTTCCGGCTTGTAATCCCACACGCCGATTTCCGACGCGAGGGTAATGAAACCGTTGGTGGTGGTGACCCAACGCGCCGGTCGCAGACCGTTACGGTCGAGCAGGCACACCGCGTAGCGACCATCGGTCATGACCACGCCGGCCGGACCGTCCCACGGCTCCATGTGCATCGAGTTGTACTCGTAGAACGCACGCAGATCCGGGTCCATGGTTTCGACGTTCTGCCACGCCGGCGGAATGATCATCCGCACGCCACGGAACAGGTCGATACCACCGGTGACCATCAGCTCGAGCATGTTGTCCATGCTCGAGGAGTCGGAACCGACACGGTTGACCAGCGGGCCGAGTTCTTCCAGATCCATCAGATCGTTGCTGAACTTGGTCCGACGGGCCTGCGCCCAGTTACGGTTACCGGTGATGGTATTGATCTCGCCGTTGTGGGCGAGGAAGCGGAATGGCTGCGCCAGCGGCCATTTCGGCAGGGTGTTGGTGGAGAAGCGCTGGTGGAACACGCAGATCGCGGTTTGCAGGCGCTCGTCACTCAAGTCCGGATAGAACGCGGCCAGATCGGCCGGCATCATCAGGCCTTTATAGATGATGGTTTTGTGCGAAAAGCTGCAGATGTAGTGGTCGGAGTCGACGGCGTTGGATACCGACGAACGGCGACGGGCACTGAACAGCTTCACGGCCATGTCCTGATCGCTCAGGCCTTCGCCGCCGATGTACACCTGCTCGATCTGCGGCAGGCGCTCGAGAGCGAGGCGGCCGAGGACGCTGGTGTCGATTGGCACTTTACGCCAGCCGATCAGTTGCAGGCCTTCAGCGAGGATCTCGCGGTTCATGTTCTCGCGAGCGGCTTCGGCCTTGACCGGATCCTGGTTGAAGAAAACCATGCCCACCGCGTATTGCTTGGGCAACTCGACGCTGAAGGTTTCCTGGGCAATGGCTCGCAGGAACGCGTCAGGTTTTTGAATCAGCAGACCGCAACCGTCACCGGTCTTGCCGTCGGCATTAATCCCACCGCGGTGGGTCATGCAGGTCAGGGCCTCGATGGCCGTTTGCAAAAGGGTATGACTGGGCTCGCCCTGCATATGGGCTATCAGGCCGAAACCGCAGTTATCCTTGAATTCATCTGGTTGGTACAGACCTGCTTTCATAGACACTTTCTCACCAGGCTGCCTCTTTTCGAGGCAAATTTCTTTTCAATTCAACCACTTGCGTCCTGCGCCGAACGTACGCCGGCTTGGCGGGGGCAAAAGGGTGGTCATTGTACACAGCGACACAGAGGCTCACAAATTTGACGACGAAATGTCGCAAATTCATGTCGCATTTGTGAAAGGTTTAAAGCGATCTGCTGTGCTAGTCAAAACTTTTTTAATTTTGACCGCAACGACTCAAAGACTACTGTAACGCAGACACCACAAGGCACGCGGTCTGTAGAGACGGCGCGCACTTGCAGAAATTTTGAGGTGCTTGGAGAGGCGGCCTGGGTAAGGCCGCCGAATCTTCAGCGAGTTGTTGCCAGTTCCTGTTGGACGCTGGCGACAGTGCGAGGCCAAGGTTTACCAGCCTGAACCTTCGCTGGCAAGGCCTTGATGGCAGAAACGGCTGCATCACGATTAGCGAAGTTGCCATAGGTGATCACATAGAGAGGCTTGCCGTTGAGCACTTTCTTGAAATAACGGTACTCGCCGCCCTGCTCTTTGACGAAGTTTTGCGCCGCCGCTTCAGAGCTGGTGCCGAGGATCTGCACCACGTAGTTGCCGGTCGGCTGACCGGCGTACCAGCTGCCACCGGCGGCTTTGGCAACGGTCACCGGCTTCTCGGCCGGTTTGGCAGCGGCGACTGGCTTGGCTGGCGCTGGAGCCGGTTTGGCGACTGGCGCGGCTGGAGCAGGCTTGGCGGTGGCAACTTGCGTCGGCGCCGGGGTGGGCTTGGCGGCTGGCAACGGAACCGGTGTCGGCGCGGGACCGGCCGGAACGCCCGCAGGCGGTGCGGAAGTGGTTACGGTCGGCGGGGTATTGCTGGAACCTTCCAGTGGCACACCATCGTCGCCTTCGGTAATACCGCCGGCCGCTTCGGCCAACGGGCCGCGCATGACCGGTTGCGAGTTGCCGACCAGCGGCAACGGCATCGGCTGTGTATTACCGGCGAACTCGACGTTCGGCGCGCCGCCATTGGCTGCGCCCTGGCCCAATGGCAACTGTGCCTGCTCATTGGCCGGTGCACCGGTGGTCGGCGCCTTGTTGCGACCCGGCATCAGCCAGGCGGCAGCGACCGCGACCACAACGACGGCGGAAATGGCCAATACGTGTTTCTTCGGCATGTTGAACCCCATACTTGGACGCTTGACCGCTGAGCGGCTGGCAATCATGACTTCGATCAGAGCATCGCGAGCGACCTGGTTGATGTTGCCCGGCCAACCCTCGGCACTTTCGTGAATATCAGAGATCTGATCTGCGGTGAAAAGTTCGACACCCCGGCCGGCACCTTCGAGCCGTTGGTCGAGATATTCGCGAGTCTCTTCTTCGGTGTAAGGCTGCAACTCGATGACGTGAAAGCGCTCTTCCTCAAGGTGCAAAGCCTCAAGCTGAGCGATCAGCGACGACTCACCGAACAGGAACACGTGCGGGCGACCTTCCGGTGCGCCGGCACCCAGCGCCATCAGCGCTTCGAGGGCGGATTCATCGAGCTGCTCGGCGTCATCCACCAACAGATAGACTTCCTGACCGGTCAACGCGAGTTGCACCACTTGTTCCAGAATCGCGCCAACATCGGCCTGAGCGACGTTCAGTGCCTGCGCCACTTGGCGCAGCACGCCAGCGGCATCACCGGCGCCACGGGCGGAAACCACCACGCTCTGCACCGACTGCTTGTTGGTGCTGGCGACCAGCGCCTGGCGCAGCAGCGTCTTGCCGCTGCCTTGCGGGCCAGTGACCACCAGTAGCAACTGGCTGTAACGCGCCAGATGATGCAACTGCCCCAGCACCGGTTTGCGCTGGGCCGGGAAGAACTTGAAGCCCGGCACGCGTGGCGCGAACGGGTCGTGACTTAACTGGAAATGGCCGAGGAACGCCTCGTCGGCATGCAAACTAGTCATCGGAATCTTATTAACCTTTAAGCTGAGCCAGGGCGCGGTAATCCGCTCCCAGCGTGGCCTGTAGAACCTCTTTCGGATAATCGTCGGTCACTACCGCTTCGCCCATCCGGCGCAGCAGCACCAGGCGCAGACGACCGTCGATCACTTTTTTGTCGATTGCCATGTGTTGAAGAAAATCGGCCTCGGTCATTTCAGTCGGTGGCACCACCGGCAGACCGGCGCGCTGGAACAGGCGGATACCGCGATCGCGCTCCTCATCACTGATCCAGCCCAGACGCGCAGACATCTCCAGCGCCATCACCGTGCCAGCTGCGACCGCTTCCCCATGCAACCAGACACCATAGCCCATGTGGGTCTCGATGGCGTGACCAAAGGTGTGGCCAAGGTTGAGCGTGGCGCGCACACCGGTTTCCTTCTCATCGGCGCCGACCACCGCAGCCTTGGCTGCGCAGGAGCGCTCGATGGCGTAAGTCAGGGCTTTCTGGTCCAGTGCGCGCAGGGCGTCGACGTTGTCTTCGAGCCAGGTCAGGAACGGCTCGTCGCAGATCAGCCCGTACTTGATGACTTCCGCCAGGCCGGCAGACAGTTCGCGCTCTGGCAGGGTTTTCAGGGACGCCGTATCGATCAGCACCACGTTCGGCTGATAGAACGCGCCGACCATGTTCTTGCCCAGCGGATGGTTGATACCGGTCTTGCCGCCCACCGATGAATCGACCTGAGAAAGCAAAGTGGTTGGAATCTGGATGAAGTCGACGCCGCGCTGATAGCAGGATGCGGCGAAACCGGCCATGTCGCCGATCACACCGCCGCCCAAGGCGATCACGGTGGTGCGGCGATCATGACGGGCGGTCAGCAGACCGTCGAAGATCAGTTGCAGGGTTTCCCAGTTCTTGAAGGCTTCGCCGTCCGGCAGCACCACGGAGATCACCGAGAACTGCGCGAGGCTGCGGGTCAGACGTTCAAGATAGAGCGGCGCAACGGTCTCGTTGGAGATAATTGCCACTTGCCGCCCATGGATGTGCGGAGCCAGCAACTCGGGCTGATCCAACAAACCTTCGCCAATATGAATCGGGTAGCTGCGCTCGCCTAGATCGACCTTGAGTGTCTGCATGTGTCCCCACAGTGAAGATGGAAGCAGGCGTCCTGCCCTGAATTATTGGTTGTCTGCGGCCTACAGCGGGTATGACGCCGCTCGCACGCCATCCGCCACAACCTCGACGGGCTGTGACAGGACGCCGAGGATAGCGCATTTCGAACGATGCTTTAACGGGGTGGAAGCTGCGCCAGACGATCAAGAATGTCGAGCACCACCATGCGTGGCGGCCGTTCGTCGGTTTCCACCACCAGATCGGCGATTTCCCGATAGAGCGGATCGCGGATCGCCAGCAGGTCGCGCAGGGTTTTCTCCGGATTGGCGGTGCGCAGCAACGGCCGATTGCGGTCGCGCGCCGTGCGGCCGACTTGCTGTTCGACGGAGGCGTGCAGATACACCACTCGCCCACCCTCATGCAGGGCCTTGCGATTGGCATCGCGCATGACGGCGCCACCGCCGGTCGCCAAGACCACGCCGTCGAACGCGCACAGCTCGGCAATCATCGCCTGCTCACGGTCACGAAAGCCGGGCTCGCCTTCCTTGTCGAAGATCCACGGGATATTGGCGCCCGTGCGCAGTTCAATTTCCTTGTCGGAATCTTTGAACGGCAGGCGCAGCTCTTTGGCCAGCAACCGGCCGATGGTGCTTTTGCCAGCGCCCATCGGTCCTACAAGAATCAAATTTCGCACAGAATCAACGACTCACAGCAATCGCCTGGTTATTCATGATACGTGGTGTGAGAAATACCAGCAGCTCGGATTTTTTCTCCGAAACCACATCACGCCGGAAAAGGCGGCCAAGATACGGCACATCGCCAAGAAATGGCACCTTATCTACGACCTTGCTTTGAGTATTTGAGAAAACACCGCCAATCACGATGGTTTCGCCGTCGTTGACCAGCACTTTGGCGTTGACCTCGTTTTTCTTGATTGGCGGCACATCCTGCACTTTGTTCAGGTAATCCGGTTCGTCCTTGGTGACCTTGACCTCCATGATGATGCGGTTGTCGGGGGTGATCTGCGGCGTCACTTCCAGCGATAGCGAGGCTTCCTTGAACGACACCGAAGTCGCACCACTGGAGCTGGCTTCCTGATACGGAATTTCAGTGCCTTTGAGGATTTTGGCGGTTTCCTTGTCGGAGGTGACCACTTTCGGTTGCGAGACGATTTCACCGTTGCCGGTTTTCTCCATCGCTGTCAGCTCAAGATCGAGCAGGACATTGTCAGTGATGAAGGCAATGCCAATCCCTGAAGTATTGCCCACGGTACCCATGTCGACGAACGGTGAGTTGGTGCTGGTGCTGCCGGGTGTACCAATGGTGGTCGACGAACCGTTGACTCCGGAGGCGTTCCAGTTGCCCTTGTTCTGAATCGACCCGCCCCAGCGCACACCCAGACTTTTATCGTAATCGACGTTGGCCTCGACAATTCGCGCCTCGATCATTACCTGACGCACCGGGATATCCAGCTGTGCCACGATTCGCCGCAGTTCGTCGAGGCGATCCTGGGTCTGGTAGGCGATGATGTTGTTGGTCCGCTCATCGACGGTAATCGAACCGCGTTCATCGATTTTCGCTTCGGCACTGGTCACCGACTGGAACAACTTGGCGATGTCTGCTGCCTTGGCGTAGTTCACTTGCAGCAGCTCACGGCGCAACGGCGCCAGTTCGGCGATCTGTTTCTGCGACTCCAGTTCCTGGCGCTCGCGTGCTGCGATTTCATCGGCTGGAGCGACCAGCAGCACGTTACCGATCTTGCGTTTATCCAGGCCTTTGGTTTTCAACACCAGATCCAGCGCCTGATCCCACGGCACGTTTTGCAGGCGCAAGGTGATGCCACCCTGCACCGTGTCGCTGGCGACCAGATTGAGATTGGTGAAGTCGGCGATCAGTTGCAGCACCGAGCGCACATCAATGTCCTGGAAGTTCAGCGAAAGCTTTTCGCCCACGTACGCCTGACGGTCAGCGTTGCGTTTTTGCAGGTCATCGACCGTCATTGGGCGGATGCTGACGGTCAGTTTGTTGTCGGTCTGGAAGGTGGAGTACTCGTAGGTGCCGCTGGGCTCGACGGTAACAACCGTGCGATCAGCGGTCACTGCGGCATTGACGAACTGCACCGGGGTGGCGAAATCCTTGACGTCGAGGCGCACCCGCAGCTTCTCCGGCAACTGCGTGCGGGCGAAACTGAGAATGATCTTGCCGTCATGCTCCTGGATATCCGGGGCGATGGTCGGATCGGAAAGGTCGATGACGACATTGCCTTCGCCTGCTGTTCCACGCTGGAAATCCACACCGCGAATCGCCCGGCTTTTCGGTACAAATGCCTTGGTGGGCGCAGTAGCTTTTGCAGTAGCACGAGGCGCAACGACAGCAGGACGCGGCGCAGCTGCCGGTGCGCCCTGACCGACGACCACGAACAGGTTATTGCCCTCGACCCGCGTGGTGTAAGGCGCCAGCTGCGTCAGGCTGACAATCAGCCGCGTGCGCTCCTTGGCTTCGACCACCGTGGCCGTTCGCGCATTGCCACTACCCAGATCGAGGTTCTTGCTGGCCAACTGACTGGCAACACCGGGCAGATCCAACGCAATCCGCGCCGGTGATTCAGTGGTGTAGCCCTTGGGCTGCGGCGGCGGGCCGTCGAACGACAACTTCAGCTCGACGCGATCACCCGGCAACGCCGCGACATCCAGCGTCTTCAGATTGGCCGCGAGTACCATCGGCGACATCAGCGCTATCCATAGCGAAAAACCGAGGGTGGAGAAAATCCTGTTCATTGTTCGACTTCCACTATGAGTGCTCTTTCAAAGGAATGGTGCGCGGACGCTCCAGCCAGGCGCCTTCGCCGTCGGGCACGATCTCGACCACATCGACCTGGGTGGCGCTGATGGCGACGATGCGACCGTCGTTGCGCCCCAGGTAATCGCCGACTTTCAGCCGGTGCACCGCGCCCGCTCCGCGCAACAATGCGAAGGAGCCGGAAGCATTGGCAATCGTGCCGACCATCTCGAACTGCTCGATGTTGAAACCTTCGAGGTATTGCTTGACCCGGTTGGGGTCGGGTTTGACGTTGCGTGAGCCATGTTTCTGCCCGGCCAGATCGACCCGCACCTGGCGCGAGAACGGACTGCGCAGGTTGGCCGCGCTGTAAGTGAATGTGGGGTAAGACCGGAATGTCGGGGTTGGTTCAATCTTGCCTGCCGGGCGCAGGCGCACTTCGTTCAGGTAGGCATCGAGATCGCTGAAGTCATCGCTGCCACCACAACCGTTCAGCGCGAGCAGCGCCATCGACAACGCGATGTAACGAATCGGGCTCATTTCTGCAGCCCCTTGTCGTTATAGCGATAGGTCTTGGCAAGGATGCTCATGCGCAGCTTCGGCCCGCCCTCTTTATCGGCAGGAGCGAGTTCGAAATCATGCAAGGTGACAATGCGCGGCAGCCCGGCCACGCCACTGACGAAAGTGGCCAGGTCGTGATAGGCGCCGGTGACGGTGATCTGGATCGGTAGCTCGATGTAAAACTGCTGAGTGACCTCCGGCAGCAGTTTGATCTCTTCGAACTCCAGGCCACTGCCCAGGCCAGTACGGGTGATGTCTTCGAGCAGGCCCGGCACTTCGGTGTCACTGGGCAATTGCCGCAGCAGCACGCCGAAGGTATTTTCCATTTCCTTCATTTGCTGGGTGTACAGCTCGAGATTGGCTGACAGGCGCGCCTTGCTGGCGAACTGTTCCTTGAGCGCGACTTCTTCTTCGCGCTTGGCCTCCAGCTGGTTTTCCAGATCGCTGATGAAAAAGTTATAGCCAAGCGCCAACACCAGCACCATCAACAGCGCTCCGGCCATGGCTTTCACGGCGGCCGGCCAGGAACCGATGTTGCTGGTGTCGAGATCGTTGAAATCAATGTCGCGCAGACTTTCCAGCCATTCGGACGGCTTCATTGCTCGTCCTCCACGGTGCGGGGTTGGGTCTGCCGTACCGTCAGTTCAAAGGTGTTGGCCTGATCCACCTGGCCTGCAGTCGTTGCCTTCACCTCATTGAGGCTCGGTGCGTCGAACCAGTCGGAGGCCTCCAGATTGCGCATCAGGTCTGAGACCCGATTGTTCGATTCGGCAGCACCACTGATCGACAGGGTTTTGCCGACCATCTTCACATCGGTGAAATACACGCCGTCCGGCAGCGTACGCGCCAGCTGATCGAAGATTCGCCCGCTGATCTGCCGGTTGCCCTGCAAATCCTGAATGATGCGCATGCGTTCGACCAATTGCTGACGGCGCGCCTTGAGTTCGCTGATCTGCTTGATTCGTTCGTCGACCACGGCGATCTGCTTGCCGATGTAGTCGTTGCGCGCCACTTGCCGCTCAATGGCCGCGCTGATCACCTGATCGGCAATCAGCACCGCTCCGACCGAGCCGACCACCACTCCGATCAAGGCCAGCAGAAAGCGTTTGCGCCGTTCTTCGCGACGCTCTTCGCGCCACGGCAGGAGGTTGATCCGCGCCATCAGTCGAAACTCCTGAGCGCGAGCCCGCAGGCGATCATCAGCGCCGGCGCATCGCTGGCCAATGCTCCAGCGTTAACCTTGCTGCTCAAGGCCATGCTGGCAAAGGGATTGGCTACTTGCGTCGGCGTATTCAGGCGCTGCTCGATCAAACGGTCCAGCCCTGGCACCGACGCCGTGCCGCCGGCCAACAGAATGTGATCGACCGCGTTGTATTGGCCGGAGGCGAAGAAGAATTGCAGCGAGCGCGACACTTGCTGCACCAGCGCCTCGCGAAACGGCTGCAAGACCTCGCTGATGTAATCATCGGGCAGACCACCCTGCTTTTTCGCCAGCCCGGCCTGCTCGAGGGTCAGGCCATAGCGGCGCTGGATTTCCTCGGTCAGTTGCCGGCCACCGAACAATTGCTCGCGGGTATAGATGATCTTGCCGTTGTGCAGGACGCTGAGGGTGGTCATGGTCGCGCCGATGTCGACCACCGCGACGGTCAGACGCTCCTGCGAGGCCGCCAGTTGCGTCGCAAGCAGGCCGAATGAACGCTCCAGCGCATAGGCCTCGACATCGACCACCCGCGCCGTCAGGCCAGCGAGGGCAAGCGCCGCTTCACGGACTTCGACGTTTTCCTTGCGACAGGCGGCGAGCAACACGTTGACCCGCTCGGGATTGCGCGGCGATACACCCTGGACTTCGAAATCGATGGCGACTTCGTCCAGCGGGTAGGGAATATATTGGTCGGCTTCGATCTTGAGCTGGTTTTCCAGCTCGTCGTCGGACAGCCCGGCGTCCATTTCGATGACTTTGGTGATCACCGCAGAACCGGCCACCGCGACCGCCACGCTCTTGAGCCCGGTGCGCGCCTTGACCAGCACACGGCTCAGGGCCTGACCGACGCCTTCAAGTTCGGCGATGTTTTTTTCGACCACGGCGTTGACCGGCAACGGCTCTACCGCATACGCCTCGACCCGGTAGCGATCACCCTGACGGCTCAGTTCCAGCAGCTTCACTGACGTGGAACTGATGTCGATCCCCAGTAACGTATTGGCCTTTTTATTGAAGAGTCCCAGCACTACCAATTCCCTATGACTTTCCGTGAGTTACGGACTCTGTAATACGCATTGCGTTCCTTCACCCCGTCTTGACAGAAGCGCAAATGACGCCCCCAGCAGAAAAGTGCTTATAATGCCCAGCGTTTTTTTCCGCTTTTTACTGCAAGCGCGGATGGTTCTGTGTGTAGCCGGAGCCCCGTCGCCAAATTCATTCTTTGCCCTGGATGTCCAAAAGCCTTGATTCGTCTGCTGAAATTTTTCGGTTGGTCCATCGTCGCCGTTTTCTGCGGACTGCTTTTAGGTCTCAGCGGCGCGTTTCTTTACCTTAGTCCGGGTTTGCCGTCTGTGGAGGCTCTGCGAAGCATTCAGTTGCAGATTCCGTTGCGGGTCTACAGCAGCGACAACAAGTTGATCGCAGAATTTGGCGAAATGCGCCGTACACCGATCCGTTTCGCCGACATTCCCCCCAATTTCATTAATGCGTTACTAAGTGCTGAAGACGACAATTTCGCCAACCACTATGGCGTCGATCCGAGCAGCCTGATGCGCGCCGCGACCCAACTGGTCAAGAGCGGGCACATTCAGTCCGGTGGCAGCACCATCACCATGCAGGTGGCGAAGAACTTCTTCCTGACCAGCGAACGCAGTTTTTCGCGCAAAACCACCGAAATCCTTCTGGCCCTGCAGATCGAGCGGCAGCTGACCAAGGATGAAATCCTTGAGCTGTACGTGAACAAGATCTATCTGGGCAACCGCGCCTATGGCATCGAAGCGGCGGCGCAGGTGTATTACGGCAAGTCGATCCGTGATGTCAGCCTGGCGCAGATGGCGATGATCGCCGGCCTGCCGAAAGCGCCTTCGCGCTTCAACCCGCTGGCCAACCCGGCACGCAGCAAAGAACGCCGCGACTGGATCCTCGGGCGCATGTACAAGCTCGGCAAGATCAGCGAAGCGGACTACACCGCCGCGATCAACGAGCCGCTGAACGCCAGCTATCACGTGCCAACCCCGGAAGTGAACGCGCCGTACATCGCCGAGATGGCCCGCGCCGAAATGGTCGGCCGCTATGGCAGCGACGCTTACACCGAAGGTTTCCGCGTCACCACCACGGTGCCGAGCAACCTGCAGGAAATGGCTAACACCGCGCTGCACGAAGGCCTGATGACCTACGACCAGCGTCACGGCTACCGTGGCCCCGAGTCGCGCCTGCCGGGCAAGACCCGTGAGGCATGGGCCAGCGAACTGACCAAACAACGCACGATCAGCAGCCTCGAACCGGCCATCGTCACCCAGGTCGACAAGAACGGCCTGCAAGTGCTGACGCGCACCGGCGAAGAGCACGTCGCCTGGGATACCATGAAATGGGCACGACCGTTCCTCAACACCAACAGCATGGGCGCCAATCCGCGTCAGCCGTCGGATGTTGCACAGGTCGGCGATCTGGTTCGCGTGCAGCGCCAGAAAGACAATTCGCTGAAATTCAGCCAGATCCCGCAGGCACAAGGTGCACTGGTGTCGCTGGACCCGCAGAACGGTGCGATTCGCTCGCTGGTCGGCGGTTTCGCCTTCGAGCAGAGCAACTACAACCGCGCCATGCAGGCCAAGCGTCAGCCGGGCTCGAGCTTCAAGCCGTTCGTCTACAGCGCTGCGCTGGACAGCGGCTATACCGCTGCCACGCTGGTCAACGACGCGCCGATCGTGTTCGTCGACGAGTACCTGGACAAGGTCTGGCGTCCGAAGAACGACACCAACACCTTCCTCGGCCCGATCCGTTTGCGTGAAGCGCTGTACAAGTCGCGCAACCTCGTGTCGATCCGCCTGCTGCAGGCGATGGGCGTGGGCAAAACCATCGACTACATCACCCGTTTCGGCTTCAACAAGCAGGATCTGCCGCCAAACCTGTCGCTGGCGCTGGGCACTGCAACGCTGACGCCGATGGAGATTGCCACCGGTTGGAGTACGTTCGCCAACGGCGGCTACAAGATCACTCCGTACATCATCGACAAGATTGAAAGCCGCAACGGCGACACGCTGTTCGTCGCCAACCCGCCGACCGTGCCTCAGGGTGGTTCGGCGACGGACGGTATCGCAGCACCGAACAGCGAGTCGTTTACGGTCAACGCCACACCGGTTGCAGGTGAAGTCCCGGGCAACGCAGCCGTGCCACAAACGCCGGCAGTGGCTGAGCGGATTGTCGATGGTCGCACCACGTACATCCTCAACAGCATGTTGCAGGACGTGATCAAGCTCGGCACCGGCCGTCGCGCACTGGCCATGGGCCGCAGCGATATCGCCGGGAAAACCGGTACCACCAACGAATCGAAAGACGCGTGGTTCTCCGGGTATAACGCCGACTACGTGACCACGGTGTGGACCGGCTTCGATCAGCCGGAAAGCCTCGGACGCCGTGAGTTCGGCGGTACTGTGGCGCTGCCGATCTGGATGAACTACATGTCGGCTGCGCTCAAGGACAAGCCGCCGCACGTGCAGCCTGAGCCGGAAGGTTTGCTGAGCTTGCGTGTGGACCCGGTCAGTGGCCGTGCGGCGACGCCGAGCACACCCGGCGCGTACTTCGAGCTGTTCAAGTCTGAAGACACGCCACCGTCGGTGAATGAACTGGGCAATGGCGCCGTACCGGGCAGCCCGCTGCCAGCAGATGAGCAGGCGCCGATCGACTTGTTCTGATCCAACGGTATTGAAAAGCCCCGCCTTCGTGAGAAGTGCGGGGCTTTTTTATGGCTGAAGATCAAGAGCCCCTCACCCTAGCCCTCTCCCGGAGGGAGAGGGGACTGATTGGGGGATGCTGGTGAGTGATGCCGACCTGAACGTGCTGTGCTGAATCCATAGGCGCTAATGCACTTTCAGGTCGGTGTATCTCGCGAATCTTCCACGGTCAGTCCCCTCTCCCTCAGGGAGAGGGGGCTCTTGATCTTCGGGCAATAAAAAACCCCGACTCTCACGAGCCGGGGCTTCTGTTTGAAGTGCTACAACGAATTAACCGTTGAACACGTCATCCACGCTTTTCAGCGGGTAGTTCTTCGGATACGGCAGGGTCGCCACACCGGTCTCGATCGCAGCTTTGGCCACAGCGTCGGAGATCAGGGTGATCAGGCGCTTGTCCATTGGCTTCGGAATGATGTACTCACGGCCGAATTCCAGCGGAGCACCGCCGTAGGCATCGCACACGTCCTGTGGAACCGGCAGCTTGGCCAGCTCACGCAGGGCGTTGGCCGCAGCCACTTTCATTTCTTCGTTGATGCGCTTGGCGCGAACGTCCAGGGCACCACGGAAGATGAACGGGAAGCCCAGTACGTTGTTGACCTGGTTCGGGTAGTCCGAACGGCCGGTGGCCATGATCACGTCGCTACGGGTGGCGTGCGCCAGCTCCGGGGAGATTTCCGGATCCGGGTTCGAGCAGGCGAACACGATCGGATTGGCCGCCATCGACAGCAGGCCTTCAGCGCTCAGCAGGTTCGGGCCGGACAGACCGACGAACACGTCAGCGCCTGCCAGTGCGTCAGCCAGGGTGCGCTTGTCGGTGGCGTGAGCGAACACGGCTTTGTACTGGTTCAGGTCGTCACGGCCGGAGTGGATCACGCCGGTACGATCAACCATGAAGATGTTTTCGATGCGTGCGCCCATGCTCACCAGCAGTTTCATGCAGGAGATGGCGGCAGCACCGGCGCCCAGGCAGACGATTTTCGCGTCTGGCAGGGTTTTGCCAGCGATTTCCAGAGCGTTGATCATGCCCGCAGCGGTCACGATCGCGGTGCCGTGCTGGTCATCGTGGAATACCGGAATGTCGCACTGCTCGATCAGAGCACGTTCGATCTCAAAGCACTCTGGCGCCTTGATGTCTTCCAGGTTGATGCCACCGAAGGTGATGGAGATGCGTTTTACGGTGTCGATGAAGGCTTGCGGGCTTTCGGAGTCGACTTCGATGTCGAAAACGTCGATGCCGGCGAAGCGCTTGAACAGTACGCCTTTACCTTCCATCACTGGCTTGGAAGCCAATGGGCCGAGGTTGCCCAGGCCGAGAATCGCGGTGCCATCGGAAATGACTGCAACCAGGTTGCCCTTGCCGGTGTATTTGTAGGCCAGTTCAGGATCGCGAGCGATCTCACGCACTGGTTCAGCTACGCCGGGGCTGTAGGCCAGCGACAAGTCGCGAGCGGTAGCAGTGGCCTTGGTGAGCTCGACACTCAGCTTCCCTGGACGAGGATTGGCATGATATTCGAGAGCGGCAGTTTTCAGATCAGACATTTTGGCATTCCGCTTTTTACTGTTGGACAGACTGGTCAGCGAGGATACGCGCCTCGCAAAGTCCCCACAAGACTGAGCGGTCACCCCTGTCAAGCGCCCTGCCCTACGACTTTGGGCCAAGAGCCACGGCGCACAAGGGCTGGACTGTTCACAATCGACAGAAAAAATGTCTACAATTTTTCTTCAGTGCGGCGTTTGCAACATTGATGGATCCGTCAGCGGAAGCAACCAACGTGACTGACCGGATTGCAGCCCAGCGCGCCGCGAACGATCGACGATCCAGCCGCGAGCCTCAATTTGCTTGCCTTTGAGTGCCAGCAAACGGGCATTGTCGAATTGTCCGACCAGATTGGGTGCAACGCGCAACACAAGCGCGCCCTGCAACTCGATCCAAATTCCACCGCGATTGCGCTGAACCTTGCTCACACGCCCACTGATCACGGCGAAACCCGAGCGTTGAATCTGCGCCGCTTTCAGTACAGGTGACTGCCGCCAGAGGCCCAGCCCGGCCTTTCGCGCACTGCGTTCGGCGGCTTGCTGACAGGCAACAAGATCGACATTCGGCGCAACGGCGACCTGATAACCGAGGCCATCGGCGAGCATTTGCGCTTCGAGATTGGCGCCGCTGGCACTGTAAATATGCGCGAGCGTACGCCCATAGTGGTCTTTGGCTTGCGTGCCGGGGAGCAAGCCGACACGTCCGCCGCTGGCATAGACCAGCGCTTGCAGGCGCTTGCGTGCCGCCACCGCGAAAGGTTCATCGCTGCGGCCCTGCTTGCCCAGCTCAGGCGTGTTGAGGCCGATCATCCGCACGCTGCGGCCGTCGCTCAAACGCAAGGTGTCGCCATCGACCACGCGCTGCACCGTAACGCTGGTCAATCCAGTCGGCGCCGGGCAATAGGCTTGCGCGCCGGACAGCCAAATCGCGGACACAAAAAAGGCGCCCGCGAGGGACGCCTTTTTCAGCAACGAGGAAAAGCCCACCGGGCCCTTCAACCTTACTCTGCAGCAGCAGGTTTCTTGCCGAAAGCACCGAAACGGTCTGCGAACTTCTGAACGCGACCACCGGTGTCCAGAGTCTTCTGCTTACCGGTGTAGAACGGGTGGCATTCGTTGCACACGTCGATTGGCAGAGCTTTGCCGAAAGTCGAACGGGTTTCGAACTTGTTGCCACAGCTGCAGGTAACAGCGATGACTGGGTAATTCGGGTGAATATCAGCTTTCATGGTGTCTTCCTCAGCTAGCGTGCCGCCACCCAACACTATTGTTGAATACCGCACGTAATTAGGCCGCGGATTCTACCAGACCTTTTCAAACACGCAAGCTGTCACCAAGACCGACCGTCTGCTAGGCTCCCGGCCCATTGCACTACCGCTGTGGGAGCGAGCCTGCTCGCGAAGACGATCTATCTGCCAGCATCTTCGTCGCCTGACACACTGCTTTCGCGAGCAGGCTCGCTCCCACAGGTTATGTACGCAGTCCTTTTAATCGCCTGTTGATCGAGAACCCCCCGCGTGCCCGACGCCATTCTGCGCCTCGCCTTGCCTTCGCCCTTGCGCCGCCTGTTCGACTATCGGGCGCCGGCCGGTGTGCTGCGTGAGCAATTGCAGCCGGGCATGCGCTTGCGGGTGCCGTTCGGTCGGCGCGAGATGATCGGGATTCTGGTCGAGGTCACCGACACCAGCGAAGTGCCGGTGGAGAAACTCAAACCGGCGCTGGCCCTGCTCGATGCCACCGCGCCGCTGCCACCGGCGCTGTTCAAGCTGTGCCTGTGGACATCACAGTATTATCAGCACAGCCTCGGCGACACCCTGAGCTGGGCACTGCCGGTACTGTTGCGCCAGGGTGAGCTGGCCGAGGCCCGGCAGGAGCGTTTCTGGTCGATCGTGCCCGGCGCCAGCCTTGATGATCCGCGCATCGCCCGCGCACCGCGCCAGCGTGAAGCACTGGCGACGCTGGCCCAGCACCCCCACGGCGTCGCCCATCAGTTGCTGAGCAAACTGATGCTGAGCAAGGACAGCCTCGATCTGTTGCTGGCGAAGAATCTGGTGCAAGTGGAAATCCGCCGCCATGCACCCGGCGTGCGCCATGAGCATTGGCTGGCGCAACCGGAATTGCCGCTGAACACCGAGCAGCGCGCCGCGTATGAAGCAATTCGCGCCGGTTTCGACAGTTATCACGCCTTTCTGCTCGCCGGCGTCACCGGCAGCGGCAAGACCGAAGTCTATTTGCAACTGATCCGTGAAACCCTCGAAGCCGGCAAACAGGCGCTGGTGCTGATCCCGGAGATCAACCTCGGCCCGCAGACCCTGGCGCGCTTCGAGCAGCGTTTCAATGCGCGCATCGCCCTGCTGCACTCGGCAGTCAATGACCGCGAGCGCCTCGAAGCCTGGCTCGCAGCGCGCGATGGCGAGGCCGACATTATTATCGGCACGCGTTCGGCGCTGTTCACGCCGATGAAAAACCCCGGGCTGATCATCATCGACGAAGAGCACGACGGCTCTTATAAACAGCAGGAAGGTTTGCGTTACCACGCCCGCGATCTGGCGCTGGTGCGCGCACGGCAGGAAAACATCCCGATCGTACTGGGCTCCGCGACGCCCTCGCTGGAGAGCCTGCATAACGCGTACACCGGCCGTTACGGCCTCCTGCGCCTGAACGAGCGCGCCGGTGGCGCCAAACAACCTCGTTTCCTACGTCTGGATGTAAAAAGCCGTCCACTGGACAGCGGTATTTCCGGGCCGATGCAGCAAGCCATCGGCCAGACGCTCGCCAACGGCCAACAAGTACTGGTGTTCCTCAACCGTCGCGGTTTCGCGCCGACGCTGCTCTGCCACGACTGCGGCTGGATGTCCGAGTGTTCGCGCTGCGATGCGCGGATGACCGTGCACCAACGCTACGGCGAACTGCGCTGCCACCACTGTGGCTACGTCGAACGCACCCCGCGCCAGTGCCCGAAGTGCAACAAGGTCGATCTGCGCCCGGTCGGCGCCGGCACCGAGCGTGCCGAGGAACGTCTGGCGATTCTGTTTCCCGATTACCCGGTACTGCGCGTCGACCGTGACAGCACGTCGCGCAAGGACGCGATGAATCAGCTGTTCGCGACGATTCAGAAAGGTCAGCCGTGCATTCTGGTCGGCACGCAGATGTTGGCCAAGGGGCACCATTTTCCACGGGTGACGCTGGTGTCGATTCTGGATGCTGACGGCGGCCTGTTCTCCGGCGACTTCCGCGCCAGCGAACGGATGGCGCAGTTGATCGTGCAGGTCGCCGGCCGTGCCGGGCGAGCCGAAGAGCCGGGCAAGGTGATCATCCAGACCCACCTCGCCGACCATCCTTTATTAGTACAACTTACCGAACAGGGTTATTTCGCCTTCGCCGAACAGGCTCTGAGCGAGCGTCGCGCCGCCGGCCTGCCGCCGTTTGCGCATCTGGCGTTGTTGCGCGCCGAAGCGCACAAGCCGGGGCAAGCAGAAGGTTTTCTCGATGAGGCGTGCAGCGAGGCCGAGCGTTTGCTGGCTGAGCAAAATTTGACCGGCATCGAACTGCTCGGGCCGGTGCCGGCGCCGATGGAACGCCGCGCCGGACGTTATCGCGCGCAGTTGTTGTTGCAGGCGACAGCGCGGGCACCGTTGCATCGGTTGCTGGCCAGTTGGCTGCTGGTGCTAGAGCAGATGCCGAGCGGGCGCGCGGTGCGCTGGTCGCTGGATGTCGACCCCGTCGATTTGTATTGAAGATCAAAAGATCGCAGCCTGCGCAGCTCCTACAGGAAAATGCCTATCGCCGTGTAGGAGCTGCCGCAGGCTGCGATCTTTTGATCTGAATGTCACCACATATCCATAAGCTGCCTGCTAAGGTTGGCAAGCCCGTCTTCGCAACGGATAATGCCCAGTTTTTCCACCCGCGCATCGATGCGCCCGCCGCGCTTGCGGTCGAAAGAGAAGACCATGAAAGACACCATTCGCCAGCTGATCCAACAAGCCCTCACCCAACTCGTCAACGAAGGTGTGTTGCCTGAAGGCCTGTCGCCGGCGATCCAGGTGGAGAACGCCCGCGACAAGACCCACGGCGACTTCGCCAGCAACATCGCGATGATGCTGGCCAAGCCTGCGGGCATGAAGCCGCGCGATCTGGCGGAAAAAATCATCTCCGCGCTGCCGGCTGACGAGAACGTCACCAAGGCCGAAATCGCCGGCCCGGGCTTCATCAATTTCTTCCAGAACACTCAGGCGCTGGCCTCGCGTCTCGACGCTGCCTTGGCTGATGCCCATGTTGGCGTGCGCAAGGCTGGCCCGGCGCAGCGCACTGTAGTCGACCTGTCGGCACCGAACCTGGCCAAAGAGATGCACGTCGGCCATTTGCGTTCGACCATCATTGGCGACGGCGTGGCCCGCGTACTCGAATTCCTCGGCGATGAAGTGATCCGTCAGAACCACGTTGGCGACTGGGGCACCCAGTTCGGCATGCTGATGGCGTATCTGCAGGAAAACCCGATCACCAGCGACGAGCTGTCTGACCTGGAAAACTTCTACCGCGCGGCCAAGCAGCGTTTCGACGAATCCGCAGAATTCGCCGACCGCGCCCGTGGTCTGGTGGTCAAGTTGCAGGCCGGCGACGCCGAGTGCCTGGCCCTGTGGACCAAGTTCAAGGACATCTCGCTGTCGCACTGCCAGAAGATCTACGAACTGCTCAACGTCAAACTGACCATGGCCGACGTGATGGGCGAAAGCGCCTACAACGACGACCTGATCAACGTGGTCAACGACCTGAAAGCGGCCGGCATGCTGGTCGAGAGCAACGGCGCCCAGTGTGTGTTCCTCGACGAGTTCAAGAATGCCGACGGCGACCCGCTGCCAGTGATCATCGTCAAGGCTGATGGCGGCTACCTGTACGCCACCACTGACCTGGCAGCCGTGCGCTACCGCAGCGGCAAGCTGAAAGCCGATCGCGCGCTGTACTTCGTCGACCAGCGTCAGGCCCTGCACTTCCAGCAAGTGTTCGCCGTGGCGCGCAAGGCCGGTTTCGTCACCCATCCGATGGAAATGGAACACATGGGCTTCGGCACCATGAATGGCGCCGATGGCCGTCCGTTCAAGACCCGTGACGGCGGCACCGTGAAGCTGATCGACCTGCTGACCGAAGCACAGGAACGTGCCTACAGCCTGGTGAAAGAGAAGAACCCTACGCTTGCCGAAGACGAACTGCGCAACATCGCCAAAGTCGTCGGCATCGGCGCGGTGAAGTACGCCGACCTGTCGAAGCACCGCACCAGCGACTACAGCTTCAACTTCGACCTGATGCTCAACTTCGAAGGCAACACCGCGCCGTATCTGCTCTATGCCTACACCCGCGTCGCCGGCGTGTTCCGCAAACTGGGCAAGGACTTCAGCGAAGTCGATGGCCAGATCGTGCTGGAAGCCGCACATGAGCAAGAGCTGGCGGCGAAACTGGCGCAGTTCGGCGAAGTGCTGAACAACGTGTCCGAGAAAGGCACGCCGCACATTCTCTGCACTTACCTATACGACGTTGCCGGTCTGTTCTCCAGCTTCTACGAGAACTGCCCGATCCTCGCCGCCGAAACCCCGGCCCAGATGCAGAGCCGTCTGCGTCTGGCCGCGCTGACCGGTCGCACCCTCAAGCAAGGCCTGGAGCTGCTGGGTCTGGAAACTCTGGAGCGTATGTAAGTTGGCTGCCAAGAAAAAACCTGCACCCAAGCGTGGCGCCAGCCGTTACCAAGCTCCTGCGAAGCAACCGATTCCGGGCTGGCTGTGGATGGCCATCGGCCTCACGGTCGGCGCGTTCATCGTGTTCCTGATGAAGCTCGAGCCGGGCAAGGGTAGCGACACGGTCAAGCGTGAGAAGGTCGAACAGGCGCAACAGCAGAAAGCGTCGAAGATCGCCGAGGCCAACAAGACTCCGCCGAGTCCGACTCAGCCAGTGAAGCCGAAGTACGACTTCTACACCCTGCTGCCGGAATCGGAAGTGATCGTGCCGCCTGACGCCGTGCCGGAGAAGACCTTGCCGACGCCACAAGTGCCGGCCATCCCGACCACGCCGGTGACCCCGGCGGAAGCGGCGAAGATCGACACCGCGCGCGCTCAGGCAGCGTTGGCCGGGATTACCCCACCGCCCGCGCCACCCGTGAGCAAAGCCGCGCCGGTGACCAAGTTCTTCCTGCAGGCCGGTTCGTTCCGCAAGGAAACCGATGCCGACAAAGTCCGCGCGCAGATCATTCTGCTCGGTCAGGCGGTAGCGGTTGAGTCCGGCACGGTGAAGGATGAAACCTGGTATCGCGTGTTGGTCGGGCCGTTCAGCAACCGCGAACAACTGACCACGGCACAGAAACAACTGGCCGGCGCCGGCTTCAGCAACCTGTTGTTACAACAACGCCAAAGCCGCTGACCCTCGGCCGATCATTCCCACGCTCTGCGTGGGAATGCCTCAAGGGACGCAGAGCGTCCCGGGCTGCTTTCCCACGCAGAGCGTGGGAACGATCAAATACAAGACACCGCTCGTCCCCTCTCCTGCGCTACGGTTGAAATCCTCTCCAGCACCCCCATATGAATGGGCATAAGGCACTTTCGCCCCGCTGTGTGGAGACTCTTCCCTTGACCACCATCGTTTCAGTCCGCCGTCACGGCAAAGTCGTCATGGGCGGCGACGGCCAGGTTTCTCTCGGCAATACCGTGATGAAAGGCAACGCGAAAAAAGTCCGTCGCCTGTACCACGGCCAGGTCATCGCCGGTTTTGCCGGTGCCACCGCTGACGCCTTTACCCTCTTCGAACGTTTCGAAGGCCAGCTCGAGAAACATCAGGGCCACCTGGTACGCGCCGCTGTCGAACTCGCCAAAGAATGGCGCACCGACCGCTCCCTGAGCCGCCTCGAAGCCATGCTCGCGGTTGCCAACAAAGACGCTTCGCTGATCATCACCGGCAACGGTGACGTGGTTGAACCCGAAGATGGCCTGATCGCCATGGGTTCCGGCGGCGCCTACGCGCAAGCCGCCGCCAGCGCGCTGCTGAAAAAGACCGACCTGTCGGCCCGTGAAATCGTCGAAACCGCCCTCGGCATCGCCGGCGACATCTGTGTATTCACCAACCACACTCAGACCATTGAGGAGCAGGATCTCGCTGAATAAGCCTGACGCGGCCCTGTGCCACGGCTTGTTTCTGCTTGAGGACCGTCAATTATTATGTCCATGACTCCCCGCGAAATCGTCCACGAACTCAACCGCCACATCATCGGCCAGGACGATGCCAAGCGCGCCGTCGCGATTGCCCTGCGCAACCGCTGGCGCCGCATGCAGCTGCCTGAAGAGCTGCGTGTTGAAGTGACCCCGAAGAACATCCTGATGATCGGCCCGACCGGCGTCGGTAAAACCGAGATCGCCCGTCGTCTGGCGAAACTGGCCAACGCGCCGTTCATCAAGGTCGAAGCGACCAAGTTCACCGAAGTCGGCTACGTTGGCCGTGACGTCGAATCGATCATCCGTGATCTGGCCGACGCCGCGATCAAGATGCTCCGCGAGCAGGAAATGACCCGCGTGCGCCATCGCGCCGAAGACGCTGCCGAGGATCGTATCCTCGACGCACTGCTGCCGCCGGCACGCATGGGCTTCAGCAATGAAGAAACCCCAAGCAGCGATTCCAACACCCGTCAGCTGTTCCGCAAGCGTCTGCGCGAAGGTCAGTTGGATGACAAGGAAATCGAAATCGAAGTCGCCGAAGTGGCCGGCATCGAGATCGCCACGCCGCCAGGCATGGAAGAGATGACCAACCAGTTGCAGTCCTTGTTTGCCAACATGGGCAAGGGCAAAAAGAAAGCCCGCAAGCTCAAGGTCAAAGAAGCGCTGAAGCTGGTGCGCGACGAAGAAGCCGGGCGTCTGGTCAATGAAGAAGAGCTGAAAGCCAAAGCGCTGGAAGCGGTTGAACAGCACGGCATCGTGTTCATCGACGAGATCGACAAAGTCGCCAAGCGTGGCAACGTTGGCGGCGCCGATGTGTCCCGTGAAGGCGTGCAGCGCGACCTGCTGCCGCTGATCGAAGGCTGCACCGTCAACACCAAACTGGGCATGGTCAAAACCGACCACATCCTGTTCATCGCTTCCGGTGCTTTCCACTTGAGCAAGCCGAGCGATCTGGTGCCTGAGCTGCAAGGTCGTCTGCCGATCCGCGTCGAACTCAAGGCCCTGAGCCCGTCGGACTTCGAACGTATCCTCAGCGAACCGCATGCCTCGCTCACCGAGCAATATTGCGCACTGCTGAAAACCGAAGGCCTGAACATTCAGTTCGAGCCCGAAGGCATCAAGCGTCTGGCGGAGATCGCCTGGCAGGTCAACGAGAAGACCGAGAACATCGGTGCCCGTCGTCTGCACACACTGCTTGAGCGTCTGCTTGAAGAGGTGTCGTTCAGCGCCGGCGATCTGGCCAGCACGCACGATGAGAAGCCGATTCTGATCGACGCCGAATACGTCAACAGCCACCTCGGCGAATTGGCGCAGAACGAAGACCTGTCCCGTTATATCCTGTAGGTCACCGTCCCTGTAGGAGCTGCCGCAGGCTGCGATCTTTTGATCTTTGATTTTTAAAAGACAAGATCAAAAGATCGCAGCCTGCGGCAGCTCCTACAGGGTGTTCCTCTAGTCGGATGACCTGCAATGACTACTATCCCCACCGACATCAAACTGCACAAAGCCTCGAAAACCCTGACGCTCACCTACGCGTCCGGCGAGGAATACACCCTGCCCGCCGAATTCCTGCGCGTGCATTCCCCCTCCGCCGAGGTCCAGGGCCACGGCAAACCGATCCTGCAATTCGGCAAGCTCAACGTCGGCCTGAGCAAACTGGAACCGGCCGGTCACTACGCACTGAAACTGACCTTCGACGACGGTCACGACAGCGGCTTGTTCACCTGGGATTATCTCTACGAGCTGGGGCGACGTTATGACGCACTCTGGGCCGATTATCTGGCCGAGCTCAAAGCGGCGGGCAAGACCCGCGATCCGAACGAGTCAGTCGTCAAGCTGATGCTCTAGCTCGTGCCTTGCGCTCATTAGAGGGCATTTTCTAAATTCATCTGTTTGAATGCTCTGCTGTGTGGCCGAGGATCGGCCCGCTTGCGAAAAAAATTAAACTCGGGTAACCAATGGAGCTGGCAAGTTCCCTGCAGTGCTCTACGACTGTAAAGCAGCTATGCAGAATTAACGGTCACCCGAGCAGTAGTACCTGGCATTGGCTGTGGAACTGCACAGCAGAAAACCGGGTACTCGTCTCAGGACAATGGAGCGTCGTAGATGAGTAACAAGAATAACGATGACCTGAAGTACCAAGCCTCGGAAAACACCCTGGGGCTTAATCCCGTCGTTGGGCTACGCGGAAAGGATCTGCTGGCCTCTGCTCGTATGGTGCTGAAACAGGCCATCAGACAACCGATCCATAGCGTCAGGCACGTTACCCATTTCGGCCTCGAACTGAAGAACGTGCTGTTTGGTAAATCCGAACTGCAACCGGCTGGCGATGACCGTCGCTTCGCCGATCCTGCGTGGAGCCAGAACCCGCTCTACAAACGTTATCTGCAAACTTACCTGGCGTGGCGCAAGGAACTCCATGCCTGGATCGATGACAGCAGCCTGTCACCCAAAGACATCGCCCGCGGCCACTTCGTCATCAATCTGATGACCGAAGCCATGGCCCCGACCAACACCGCGGCCAACCCCGCAGCGGTCAAACGCTTCTTCGAAACCGGTGGCAAGAGCCTGCTCGATGGCCTCTCGCATCTGGCCAAGGATCTGGTCCACAACGGCGGCATGCCGAGCCAGGTCAACATGGGCGCGTTCGAGGTCGGCAAGAGCCTCGGCGTCACCGAAGGCGCGGTGGTGTTTCGCAACGACGTGCTGGAGCTGATCCAGTACAAGCCGATCACCGAGCAGGTCCACGAGCGTCCACTGCTGGTGGTGCCGCCACAGATCAACAAGTTCTACGTATTCGATTTGAGCCCGGACAAGAGTCTGGCGCGCTTCTGCCTGCGCAATAACGTGCAGACGTTTATCGTCAGCTGGCGCAACCCGACCAAGGCGCAGCGCGAGTGGGGCCTCTCGACGTATATCGATGCGCTGAAAGAAGCGGTCGACGTGGTCACCGCGATCACCGGCAGCAAAGACGTAAACATGCTCGGCGCCTGCTCCGGCGGCATCACCTGTACCGCCCTGCTCGGCCACTACGCGGCGATCGGCGAGAAGAAGGTCAATGCCCTCACGCTGCTGGTCAGCGTGCTCGACACGACACTGGACAGCGACGTCGCCCTGTTCGTCGACGAGCAGACCCTGGAGACCGCCAAGCGCCACTCGTACCAGGCCGGCGTGCTCGAAGGCAAAGACATGGCCAAGGTCTTCGCGTGGATGCGTCCCAACGACCTGATCTGGAACTACTGGGTCAACAACTACCTGCTCGGCAACGAGCCGCCGGTGTTCGACATCCTGTTCTGGAACAACGACACCACACGGTTGCCCGCCGCATTCCATGGCGACCTGATCGAGATGTTCAAAAACAATCCACTGATTCGCCCGAATGCACTGGAAGTGTGCGGCACGCCGATTGACCTCAAGCAGGTCACCGCTGACATCTTCTCGCTGGCCGGCACCAACGACCACATCACACCGTGGAAGTCCTGCTACAAGTCGGCGCAGTTGTTTGGTGGCAAGGTCGAGTTCGTGTTGTCGAGCAGCGGGCATATCCAGAGCATTCTGAACCCGCCAGGCAACCCGAAATCGCGTTACATGACTGGCGAAGAAATGGCGGCCAATGCCGATGAGTGGCAAGAGAACTCGACCAAGCACACCGATTCCTGGTGGCTGTACTGGCAGGCGTGGCAGGCCGAGCGCTCGGGCAACCTGAAAAAGGCCCCGCTGAAACTGGGCAACAAGGCGTATCCGGCGGGTGAAGCATCGCCGGGCACTTACGTTCACGAGCGGTAACTGACACCACCACACCCCGTGTAGGAGCAGCCTTCGGCAGCTCCTACACGGGGTGTGGTGAATTTAAATCCACAGGGCCTGACGCATGCCGCAACCGTTCATATTCCGTACCGTCGATCTGGATGGCCAGACCCTCCGCACGGCGGTACGCCCCGGCAAGCCTCACTTGACGCCCTTGCTGATTTTCAACGGCATCGGCGCCAACCTGGAGCTGGTTTTTCCGTTTGTCGCGGCGCTGGACCCGGATCTGGAAGTGATCGCCTTCGACGTGCCCGGTGTCGGCGGTTCCTCGACGCCGAACCGACCGTATCGCTTTCCCGGGCTGGCCAAGCTGACGGCGCGGATGCTCGATTACCTCGACTACGGTCAGGTCAACGTCATCGGCGTGTCGTGGGGCGGTGCGCTCGCGCAGCAGTTCGCCTACGACTACCCCGAGCGTTGCAAGAAACTGGTGCTGGCGGCGACCGCGGCCGGTGCGGTGATGGTGCCGGGCAAACCGAAAGTGCTGTGGATGATGGCCAGTCCGCGGCGCTACATTCAGCCTTCCCATGTGATCCGCATCGCCCCGCTGATCTACGGCGGCTCGTTCCGTCGTGACCCGACGCTGGCGGCCAGCCACGCCGCGAAAGTGCGTTCGGCGGGCAAGCTCGGTTATTACTGGCAACTGTTCGCAGGCCTCGGCTGGACCAGCATTCACTGGCTGCACAAGATCCACCAGCCGACGCTGGTGCTGGCCGGCGATGACGATCCGCTGATCCCGCTGATCAACATGCGCATGCTCGCCTGGCGCATTCCCAACGCCCAACTGCACATCATCGACGACGGTCATCTGTTCCTGATTACCCGTGCTGAAGCGGTGGCGCCAATCATCATGAAATTCCTCCAGGAGGAACGTCAGCGCGCGGTGATGCACCCGCATCCGACACCGCTGGGCGGTTAACCCCGGCGGCAGGCTTTATGCAGGCCTTTGGCAAAGAGTGCGCGGCAGGACGCCGCGCAGGCAGCAACCCGCAACAGCGTCTATGGTGTTCTGGTTCGGTGAGTTTGTTTTTGGCCTGAAGACGAAGGAGTGTTGAGTCATGCGCGACAAACCAGCGACGGGCGGAGTGCCCAGCCCCGCCGTGTTCATCAACGCACAAAGTGCGATCACCGGCCTGCGTGGCCGGGACCTGATCTCGACCTTGCGCAGCGTCGCCGCCCATGGCCTGCGCAATCCGATTCACAGTGCGAAGCACGCGTTGAAACTCGGCGGTCAATTGGGCCGCGTGCTGCTCGGCGAAACCCTGCACCCGACCAATCCGAACGACAGCCGCTTCGCCGATCCGGCGTGGAGCCTCAACCCGTTTTACCGGCGCAGCCTGCAGGCCTATCTGGCCTGGCAAAAACAGGTCAAAAGCTGGATCGATGAAAGCAACATGAGCCCGGACGATCGCGCTCGTGCACACTTCGCCTTCACCCTGCTCAACGACGCCGTGGCGCCGTCGAACACCTTGCTCAATCCGCTGGCGGTCAAGGAGCTGTTCAACTCCGGCGGGCACAGTCTGGTGCGCGGCCTCAGTCACCTGTTCGATGACTTGCTGCACAACGACGGCCTGCCACGTCAGGTGACCAAACAAGCCTTTGAGGTCGGCAAGACCGTCGCCACCACCACCGGCTCGGTGGTGTTTCGCAACGAAATGCTGGAGCTGATCCAGTACAAACCGATGAGCGAAAAGCAGTACGCCAAGCCGCTGCTGGTGGTGCCGCCGCAAATCAACAAGTACTACATTTTCGACCTGAGCCCACACAACAGCTTCGTCCAGTACGCACTGAAGAATGGCCTGCAAACGTTCATGATCAGTTGGCGCAATCCGGATGTACGTCATCGCGAATGGGGCCTGTCGACCTACGTCGAAGCGGTGGAAGAAGCGATGAACATCTGTCGGGCGATCACCGGCGCCCGCGAGGTCAACCTGATGGGCGCCTGCGCCGGCGGGCTGACCATCGCCGCCCTGCAAGGCCATTTGCAGGCCAAGCGGCAACTGCGACGGGTCTCCAGCGCGACCTATCTGGTCAGTTTGCTCGACAGTGAAATCGAAACCTCAGCCACGCTGTTTGCCGATGAACAAACCCTCGAAGCCGCCAAGCGCCGCTCCTACCAGAAAGGCGTACTCGACGGTCGCGACATGGCCAAGGTCTTCGCCTGGATGCGCCCCAACGATTTGATCTGGAGCTACTTCGTCAACAACTACCTGTTGGGCAAAGAACCGCCGGCCTTCGACATCCTCTACTGGAACAACGACAACACGCGCTTGCCCGCCGCGTTCCACGGTGACTTGCTGGACTTCTTCAAGCACAACCCGTTGACCCATCCGGGCGGTCTCGAGGTGTGCGGCACACCGATCGATTTGCAGAAAGTCACCGTCGACAGCTTCAGCGTGGCTGGCATGAACGACCACATCACCCCGTGGGACGCGGTGTATCGCTCGACCCTGTTGCTCGGCGGCGAGCGACGTTTCGTGCTGTCCAACAGCGGTCATGTGCAGAGCATCCTCAACCCGCCGAGCAACCCGAAAGCCGCCTACGTCGAGAACGCCAAGATGAGCAGCGACCCGCGTGCCTGGTACTACGACGGCAAGCACGTCGACGGCAGTTGGTGGCCGCAGTGGCTGGAATGGATTCAACAGCGCTCCGGGGCGCAGCACGAAACCTCGTTCACCCTTGGCAACCCGAACTATCCACCGATGGAGGCCGCGCCCGGTACTTACGTGCGTGTGCGCTGACGCTTAACCGAACTTTTCTAAGAAGACTGGATGAAAACCCGCGACCGGATTCTCGAATGTGCTTTGCAACTGTTCAACGAAAAGGGCGAGCCGAATGTCTCCACCATGGAGGTGGCCAATGAAATGGGGATCAGCCCGGGCAACCTCTACTACCACTTCCACGGCAAGGAACCGCTGATTCTCGGGTTGTTCGAACGCTTCCAGAATGAACTGGCGCCACTGCTTGATCCGCCATCGGATGTGGAACTGGCACCGGAGGATTACTGGCTGTTTTTGCATTTGATCGTCGAGCGGTTGGCGCAATATCGGTTTTTGTTTCAGGACCTGTCGAACTTGGCCGGACGCTTGCCGAAGCTGGCCAAGGGCATTCGTCATCTGCTCAATGCGTTGAAGCGCACGCTGGCGTCGTTGTTGGCGCGGTTGAAGGCTTCGGGGCAGTTGGTCAGTGATACGCAGGCGTTGGGGCAACTGGTGGAGCAGATCACCATGACGTTGCTGTTCTCGCTGGATTATCAGCGGATTCTGGATCGTGAGGGTGAGGTCAGGCTGGTTGTGTACCAGATCATGATGCTGGTGGCACCGCATCTGCTGCCGCCGGTGAAGGTCGCGACCGAAAGAATGGCTTTGCAATACCTTGAAGATCACGACTGAATTAAAAGCCCCTCACCCTAGCCCTCTCCCGGAGGGAGAGGGGACTGACCTTATCGTCTTGCGCTATACGGCGACCTGAAAAATCGAGTCGATTATGGATTCAATACGACACTTTCAGGTCAGTGTAAGACTGAAGCATCCCCGTATCGGTCCCCTCTCCCTATGGGCGGTCCGACGTTTCGGGAGGGCTAGGGTGAGGGGCTGTTGGAATTCAGATACAAAAACGCCCGACCTTCACAGGCCGGGCGTTTTCTTTTGCCCTGAAGAATCAGGACTGACTGGTTGGCGTCGACGGCGTCGATGCAGCAGTCGGGGTGGCCGCCGGAGTCGGTGCTGCGGCGGAGTTCGACGCACTTACCGGAGCTGCCGGAGTGGCCGGTTTGGCTGCAGCAGGTGCGGCCGGTTTCGGCGCGGCGGCTTTCGCTGCGGCCGGTTTTTTCACGGCAGGCTTCTTCGCCGCAGCGGGTTTGGCCGCAGGCTTGGCAGCCGGTTTGGCGGCAGCGGTTTTCGCGGCTGGCTTGGCGGCTGGTTTCGCTGCCGTTTTGGCCGCAGGTTTTGCTGCCGGTTTGGCGGCGGCTTTGGCAGCAACCGGTTTGGCTGCAGCTTTAGCAGCTGGCTTGGCCGCTGCGGTTTTTGCTGCAGGCTTGGCCGCTGCTTTAGCTGCGGGTTTAGCCGCTGCTTTTGCCAGTGGCTTGGCAGCGGATTTTGCCGCTGGTTTGGCCGCCGCAGTTTTCGCTGCCGGTTTTGCCGCAGCGGTTTTCGCCGCCACAGGTTGAGCCTTCAGACCGGTGAGTTTTTCGATCTGTTTGGTCAGTGTGTCGACCTTGCTGTTAAGTGCCTTGACCTCATTGCGGCTCGGTACACCCAGGCGCGAAATCGCGCTGTTCAGGCGCTTGTCGAAAGCCCCTTCCAGCTCGTCCCACTTGCCCAGTGCGCGATCTTTCACGCCGCTGATGCGCGACTTGGCCGAAGAAGCAGAGTCCTTGGCGGCATCGACTTTTTTGCCGACTGCGGACTTGGTGAGCTTCTCGGCTTTCTCGCCGTCTTTGACCAATGTATCGAAGAGCTTGCTGCCGTCAGTGTCGATCTTCGAGTACACGCCTAAACCAGCCAGCCAGATTTTGCGGGAGTAGTCTTCGACTTTCCCGATCCACGAGCTGCCTTCTTTATCGGTGTTCTTTTTACCAGCCATCCCGTTCTCCTTAAGATTTACGCGCGACGCGTTCGAGCAATGCCGTCAGCTCATCGAGCTTAGCAGAGAGTGTCTCAACGTCATGTTTAGACGGAATGCCGATACGATTCAAGGCGCTTGCTACACGGGAGTCGAACGCCTTCTCGACCTTGTCGAGCTGAACTTCGACACGACCTTTGAAAGAACTCACTTCGCTCTTGGCTTCATCGATCTCGGCGTTGGCCGCTTCGAGTTTTTCGGTGACGGCTTTTTTGCCTTTCTTTTCAACAGCTTGACCAGCCTTGATCAACTCTTGAAAGTAGTCGCTGCCCTCTTGGCCGACCTTGGCGTAGGCACCCAGGCCTGCCAGCCAGATCTTGCGGGCATAGGATTTGACGTCGCTCAGAGCAGAAGTCGAAACGTCGATTTTTTTCTTCAAAATAACTTTGGCCATGGTGCACCTCACGCGCAGAAGGTTTGAGGAACTGCCCGGGAAAGTGTCGGGCTCAGGCACAAAGTAGGCAGAAAAATTAGAAACGGCACCCTAACAACTGACATGAATCG
Source organism: Pseudomonas sp. AC242 (assembly GCF_979258655.1). Classification (NCBI taxonomy): domain Bacteria; kingdom Pseudomonadati; phylum Pseudomonadota; class Gammaproteobacteria; order Pseudomonadales; family Pseudomonadaceae; genus Pseudomonas; species Pseudomonas sp. AC242. Next base: position 6,145,801 of record NZ_OZ409873.1, on the reverse strand, counting down.
GTGGTGCCTGAATGAAAAGATCGCAGCCTTCGGCAGCTCCTACAGGGGAATGTGTACGTCTGTAGGAGCTGCCGAAGGCTGCGATCTTTTGATGTTCAAACCAAAGCTTTGTCGAGGGCTTTTTCGATTTCGGCTTTGATCATGCCGCTCATGGCCGACATCATCAGGCCCAGCTCAACGTCGACCTTGATCGAATCGTCCGCCACATGCACCGCGCCTTTCACGCCCGAGCGCTTGAGGTTCAGGGTGTCGCCGGACCATTGCGGCTCCAGGCCATATTGCTCGGAGAGTTTTTGCGCCAGCTTGTCGGCCTTCTCGCGGGCGGCTTCCTTACCCAGATTGTGGGCACGCTCAACAGTGATTTTGGCCATTGATTGACTCCTGTTTTTTGAATGGGGCGAAAAAGATGTGTCGGTAAATCTTGACCGCCGCTGCGGCAAATCGTCCCGAGGGTTGCCCATCTTACCTTTAGCCATTCCAAGACAAAGCATGGCTTGGGGATTAGAATGTCGCGCATTCTCTTTTGGTGACAGCGATATGACTGATCAGCGCAAAGGCAGCGATGCCGAACCCACCACTCACTTCGGCTTCAAAAACGTTCCGGAAAGCCAGAAAGCGGAAAAAGTCGCTGAGGTTTTCCACTCGGTAGCCGCCAAGTACGACCTGATGAACGACCTTCTGTCGGGCGGCATGCACCGTCTGTGGAAGCGTTTCGCGATCGAACTGTCGGGCGTGCGCAGCGGTAACCGCGTGCTGGACATCGCCGGCGGTACCGGTGACCTGACCAAAAAGTTCTCGCACCTGGTCGGCCCGACCGGTCAAGTGGTGTTGGCCGATATCAACGAATCGATGCTCAAGGTCGGTCGTGACCGCCTGCTCGATCTGGGTGTCGCCGGCAACGTCGAATTCGTTCAGGCGGACGCGGAAAAACTGCCGTTCCCGGACAATCATTTCGACTGTGTGACCATCGCCTTCGGCCTGCGCAACGTGACGCACAAAGAAGACGCCCTGCGCTCGATGCTGCGCGTACTCAAGCCGGGCGGTCGTCTGCTGGTGCTGGAGTTCTCCAAGCCGACCAACGCGCTGATGTCGAAAGCCTACGACGCCTATTCGTTCGCCTTCATGCCACTGATGGGCAAGCTGATCACCAACGACTCGGAAAGCTATCGCTACCTGGCCGAATCGATCCGCATGCACCCGAATCAGGAAACCCTGAAGTCGATGATGGTCGACGCCGGTTTCGACCGCGTGACCTATCACAACATGACCGCAGGCATCGTCGCCCTGCACCGCGGCATCAAGCCCTGATGTTGCTCACCGGGCTGCTCGCCAGCGTTGAACTCGGCCTCAACCGGGTGCTGCGTCTCGACAGCACGGCGCTGCCGCGGCTGGCGCATTTGACCGGCAAGGTGATTGCCGTCGACTGCCGCAGCCCGGCGCTGCAACTGTTCATTCTGCCGAGCGACGAAGGTTTGATGCTGGCCTCGCACTGGGAAACCGGTGTCGACTGCACCCTGCGCGCGCCGGCCTCCAGCCTGATCAAACTGGCCGTGAGCAAAGACAAGACCGCGGTGTTGCACGCCCCGGAAGTCGAGCTCGATGGCGACAGCGGCGTGCTGCTGGAGCTGGCCGGTGTCCTGCAAGACCTTGAGCTGGACTGGGAGTACGAACTCTCGCGCTGGCTCGGCCCGGTCACCACGCAACTGGTCGGTGGCCATCTGCGCAGCCGCGCGCGCTGGTATCAACAAGGATTTGCCAGCCTCAACCAGAACCTCGCCGAATACCTCGCCGAAGAATCGCGCACCCTCGTCGGGCAGCGCGAAGCCGAAGCGCGGTTCAGCGAACTGGACCGGATCAAACTTGATCTGGAACGTCTCGAGGCGCGTTTCGAGCGCCTTTCCCGATCCCTCGACCCAAGCGATAACGCATGAAGCTGCTCGCCGTCCGCCGTCTGTTGCGCATCCAGTCTGTCGTGATCCGCTACCGCCTCGATGACCTGCTGTTCGATCTGCCGCTGCCCTGGTTCCTCCTGGCGCTGCGCTATGTGCTGCCGTGGCGCTGGTTCCCGCGCAAGCCGCTGGACCTGAGCCGTGGCGCGCGTCTGCGTCTGGCGTTGCAGGATCTCGGGCCGATTTTCATCAAGTTCGGGCAGATTCTCTCGACCCGCCGCGACCTGCTGCCGGAAGACATCGCCGATGAGCTGATGCTGTTGCAGGACCGTGTGCCGCCGTTTGACTCGCAACTGTCGATCAAGCTGATCGAAGAACAACTGGGCAAGAAAATCAGCGACGTGTTCAGCCGTTTCGACGTCGAGCCGCTGGCCTCAGCCTCGGTTGCGCAGGTGCATGCCGCGCAGCTGAAAACCGGCGAAGAAGTCGTGGTCAAAGTGATCCGCCCGGGCCTGAAGCCGATCATCGCGCAGGATCTGGCGTGGCTGTTCATCCTCGCCCGCGCCGCCGAAAAACTCTCGGCCGACGCGCGTCTGCTGCACCCGGTCGACGTGGTCCAGGACTACGAAAAAACCATCTACGACGAACTCGACCTGCTGCGCGAGGCGGCCAACGCCAGCCAGTTGAAGCGCAACTTCGAAGGTTCGCCGCTGCTCTATGTACCGCAAGTGTATTGGGACTGGTGCCGGCCGAAAGTGCTGGTGATGGAGCGCATCTACGGCATTCAGGTCACCGATCTGGCGACCCTCGCCGATCAGCGCACCGACATGAAAATGCTCGCCGAGCGCGGTGTGGAAATCTTCTTCACCCAGGTATTCCGCGACAGTTTCTTCCATGCCGACATGCACCCGGGAAACATTTTCGTCAGCACCGTCAACCCGTGGAGCCCGCAGTACATCGCGATCGACTGCGGCATCGTCGGCAGCCTGACCCCGGAAGATCAGGATTATCTGGCGCGCAACCTGTTCGCCTTCTTCAAGCGTGACTACCGTCGTGTGGCGCAACTGCACATCGACTCGGGCTGGGTGCCGGCGGAAACCAAACTCAACGAATTCGAAGCGGCGATCCGCACCGTGTGCGAACCGATCTTCGAAAAACCGTTAAAAGATATTTCATTTGGCCAAGTGCTGATGCGCCTGTTCCAGACTGCACGGCGCTTCAATATGGAAGTGCAACCGCAACTGGTGCTGCTGCAAAAGACCCTGCTGAACATCGAAGGCCTCGGCCGTCAGTTGTATCCGGATCTGGATCTGTGGAACACCGCGCAGCCATTCCTCGAACGCTGGATGCGCGAGCGCGTCAGCCCCAAAGCCTTGCTGGGCAACGTGCAGAGCCAGTTCGAACAACTGCCGCATCTGGCCAACATGGCCCGCGACCTGCTCGAACGCATGTCGCAACCGCACGCCTACGATCCACCGCCGCCATGGCATAAACGCAAGGACGACTGGTTCCTGCGCTTGCTCGGTTGCGCGCATCTGGCCGGCGGGGTGATCCTCGCTATCGGTGGCCCGCTTAACGAGTTGGGGCATTGGCCTGCGGGAATCATGGTGGCAGTCGGCTTGTATCTGGTCGTTCGCCGATAGCCAGTTTCGTGATCGGCTGGCACACTGTTTCAATGCCTGAACCCGACTATTGAAGTGTGGGGTTCGCTGTCGGAGTCGAAGATGAAAAACTGGCTGGACGAGATCAAGTGGGACGCTGATGGCCTGGTGCCGGCGATTGCCCAGGATCACAAGACCGGACGCGTGCTGATGATGGCTTGGATGAACCGCGAAGCGCTGGAACTGACCGCCGCGGAAAACCGTGCAATCTACTGGTCACGTTCCCGTGGCAAGCTGTGGCGCAAGGGCGAGGAGTCAGGGCATGTGCAGACGCTGCATGAGATGCGTCTGGACTGTGACGCCGACGTGATCATCCTGATGGTTGAACAGATCGGCGACATCGCTTGCCATACCGGCCGTCAAAGCTGCTTTTACCGTGTCTTCGAGAACGGCGACTGGAAAACCGTCGACCCGGTCCTGAAAGACCCGCACGCTATCTATTCCGCAGGACACAAACATGAGTGACACCCTGACCCGCCTGGCCGAAGTGCTCGAAGAGCGCAAAGGCGCAGCCGCCGACAGCTCCTATGTGGCCAGTCTGTATCACAAGGGTTTGAACAAGATTCTGGAGAAAGTCGGCGAAGAGTCGGTCGAAACCATTATTGCCGCCAAGGACGCCGCGATCAGTGGCGACTGCAGCGACGTGATCTACGAGACCGCCGACCTGTGGTTCCACAGCATGGTCATGCTCGCCCAACTGGGGCAGCATCCGCAGGCCGTGCTGGATGAACTGGACCGTCGCTTCGGCCTGTCCGGACACGTCGAGAAAGCCTCGCGTCCGTCCGCCTGAACAACTTTTAGAGAGGAACAGCAACATGGGCATTTTTGACTGGAAACACTGGATCGTCATTCTGGTTGTCGTGGTGCTGGTGTTCGGCACCAAGAAACTGAAAAACCTCGGCACCGACGTTGGCGAGTCGATCAAGGGCTTCCGCAAAGCCATGAACGACGATGAAAAACCGGCTGCCGATCCAACCGTGACACCTGCGCAGCCAGTGCCACCGGTGCAGCCGCAAGCCACCGCTCAGGCCAACCCGCCGCACACCATCGACGTGCAGGCGCAGAAAGTCGAAGAGCCGATCCGCAAAGACGTGTGAGCACTGACTAATGTTTGGTATCAGCTTCTCTGAACTGCTGCTCGTCGGCCTCGTCGCCCTGCTGGTGCTGGGCCCCGAGCGTCTGCCGGGCGCTGCACGCACCGCCGGCCTGTGGGTCGGTCGGCTGAAGCGCAGCTTCAACGCGATCAAACAGGAAGTTGAACGTGAAATCGGTGCCGACGAGATTCGTCGGCAACTGCACAACGAGCACATTCTGTCGCTGGAGCAGGAGGCGCGGAAGATTTTCTCGCCGGTTCAGCAGGAGCCGACGCCGGTTGAGCATGTGGGTCAGCAGACGATTCATGCGCCGACTGCACCCGTCGCGCCTGCTCCGACACCTGCACCTGCTGCCGTTGTAGCGCCGGCAGAACCAGCGCCTGCACAAACCTCGGTTGAACACGTAGCCCCAACCGCCGCGCCGATTACACCCGCGCCTCACGACCCAACATTGCCGCCGCGAGCCCCATGAGCGATCTCCCCGAAAACGACCAGCACATGCCGCTGGTTTCGCACCTCACCGAGTTGCGCACCCGCCTGCTGCGTTGTGTGGCGGCGATCTTCATCATCTTCGCCGGGCTGTTTGCGTTCACCCAGCAGATCTACACCTTCGTCTCGACGCCGCTGCGCCAGTACCTGCCGGTCGGCGCGACGATGATCGCCACCGACGTGTCGTCGCCGTTCCTGACGCCGCTGAAGCTGACGATGATGGTCTCGCTGTTTCTCGCGATCCCGGTGATCCTGCATCAGATCTGGGGCTTTATCGCGCCGGGCCTGTACAAGCATGAAAAGCGCATCGCGGTGCCGCTGCTGGTTTCCAGCATCTTGCTGTTCTATACCGGCATGGCGTTCGCCTATTACTTCGTGTTCCCGCTGATCTTCAAATTCTTCGCTGCGGCCACCCCGGCCGGCGTGGAAATGATGACCGACATCGCCAGTTACCTCGATTTCGTCATGACGCTGTTCTTCGCCTTCGGCGTGGCGTTCGAGATTCCGGTGGCCGTGGTGCTGCTGGTGTGGATCGGTGTAGTCGACGTCGCCTACCTGAAGAAAATCCGCCCGTACGTGATCATCGGCTGCTTCGTGGTCGGCATGATCCTGACGCCGCCGGACATCTTCTCGCAAACCCTGCTGGCCGTGCCGATGTGGATGCTGTTTGAAATCGGCATTCTGTTCGGTGGCCTGATCAGCAAGCGCGAACGCCCGGACGAGAACCCGGCCGACGACCACAACGACCAGCCACCAGCGACCCAGGCATGAACCTGCTGTTGCTCGAAGAGGCCGATTTCATTGCGGCCGACCGCGTGGTGCTGCGTGATCGCCGCTTGACGCACATGCAGGAAGTTCATCGTTCGGAAGTCGGTGACAGCCTGCGCGTCGGGCGCATCAACGGGCTGATGGGTTCGGCTGAACTGCTGCGTCTGGAACCGGGTGAAGCGGAGCTGCGTGTCAGCCTCGATCAGCCGCCACCGGCCAAGCTGCCACTGACGCTGGTGCTGGCCCTTCCGCGCCCGAAGATGCTCCGCCGGGTGTTTCAGACCGTGGCGACCATGGGCGTGTCGAAGGTGATCCTGGTCAACAGCTACCGGGTCGAGAAGAGTTTCTGGCAGACGCCGTTTCTTGAGCCGGAAGCGATTCGCGAAAATTTGATCCTCGGCCTCGAACAGGCCCGCGACACCGTGCTGCCGGAAATCATCATCGAGAAGCGCTTCAAGCCATTCGTTGAAGACCGGCTGCCGGCGATTACCGAAGGCACCCTCGGGCTGGTCGGCCATCCCGGCAACTACCCACCGTGCCCGCGCGCGCTCAGCGAACCGGTGACGCTGGCCATCGGCCCTGAAGGCGGCTGGATTCCTTACGAAATCGATCTGCTGGCCAAGTCCGGCCTGCAACCGGTGCAACTCGGCGAGCGCATCCTGCGCGTCGAAACCGCCGTCACCGCCCTGCTCGCCCGTCTCTTCTAACCAAACACAGCTCCCCTGTGAGCTGCCGCAGGCTGCGATCTTTTGATGTTGTTTTTAGAAGCAAGATCAAAAGATCGCAGCCTACGGCAGCTCCTACATTGATACCGTGCGGTTCCGGTGGATAAATGGTGTTACAGATTGCCATCATTCGGCCGATACCCTCCCCATAAGTCCAATTAGTGGTCCGAAGGGAGTGGTCGCATGTACCGTTGGTTAGCCGAGAGTCTTGGAAACGTCAGCGTCAAACGCAAGCTGGGCATCGGTTTCGGCCTGGTGCTGTTGCTGACACTGTTGATCACCTTCACCGGCTGGACCGGCATGAGCGGCATTATCAGCCGCGGTGACAAACTCGGCTTTATCTCCAGTCTCAACGAGCTGACCAAGGACCTGCGCCTGGCGCGCATGGACTACGACATGCGGCGCGGCGAACAGGGACCGGGCACCGTCAACGAATTCCTCAGCAAACTCGAAAGCGGTCTGCAATCGGCACGCGGCATGATCGAGCAGCCGTCCGATGTGGCGATGGTCGATCAACAATTGGCTGCCGTGGCCGAATACAAACGTGCCTTCGGCGAAATGACCCAGGCCACCGTGCAGCGTGAAGACGCACGCAGCAAACTAGGCGCCAATGCCGACAATGCCGTGGCCAAGGTCGGCGAGGTCGAGAGCGCGCTGCTACAAGGCGACAGCGTCGCGCAATACAACGCGGTGATCGAACTGAGCAAACTGCTGCAGCAAGCGCGATATCAGGTGCGCGGTTACACCTACAGCGGCAAGGCCGATGCCGAGCAACCCGCCCTGACCGCGATCGACAATGCCCTGAAAAACCTCGAAAGCCTGCCGTCCCGCGTCCCAGACCAGCATATCGCCAACCTGCAGCAAGCCACCGACTCGCTCAAGGCTTACCGTGCAGCCGTTGCGCAATTTCGTGATTCTCAAGTAAAAAACGCTGCAGCACTGGCCAACATGTCTGCTCAGGGCGACATTTTGATCGCCGTCAGCAAGAAACTGACTGAATCGCAGACCGTGGTTCGGGACACTGACGCCGCACGTGCCAAAAACCTGCTGCTGATCGCCACCGCACTGGCCGTCGCATTCGGCCTGCTGGCCGCCTGGGCGATCACCCGGCAGATCATCATTCCGCTGAACCAGACCCTGAAAGTCGCCGAGCGCGTGGCCGCCGGCGACCTGACCCACAACCTCGTTTCCCTGCGTCGCGACGAACTCGGCCAACTGCAACGCTCGATGCAGAGCATGACCCAAGGCCTGCGTGAACTGGTGGGCGGCATCAGCGATGGCGTCACTCAGATTGCCAGCGCTGCCGAAGAACTCTCAGCGGTGACCGAGCAAACCAGCGCCGGGGTCAATAATCAGAAAATCGAGACCGATCAGGTCGCCACCGCCATGAATGAAATGGCCGCCACCGTGCAGGAAGTCGCGCGTAACGCCGAGGAAGCCTCCGAAGCCGCCGTGGCTGCTGACCAGCAGGCCCGCGAAGGGGACAAGGTCGTCGGCGAAGCGATCGCGCAGATCGAGCGTCTGGCGGTTGAGGTTGGTCATTCCACCGAAGCCATGGGCGAACTCAAGCGCGAAAGCGACAAGATCGGCAGCGTCCTCGACGTGATCAAGTCGGTGGCGCAGCAAACCAACCTGTTGGCCCTCAACGCGGCCATCGAGGCGGCGCGTGCCGGTGAAGCCGGGCGTGGGTTTGCCGTGGTGGCCGATGAAGTGCGCAGCCTCGCGCAGCGCACGCAGAAGTCCACCGAAGAAATCGAAGAGCTGATCGTCGGCCTGCAGAACGGCACCCAGCAAGTGGCAACGATCATGGACAACAGCCGCACCCTGACCGACAGCAGCGTTGAGCTGACCCGTCGCGCGGGCGGGTCGCTGGAAAGCATCACCCGCACGGTTTCGGCGATTCAGGCGATGAACCAGCAGATTGCCGCAGCGGCCGAGCAGCAGAGCGCGGTGGCAGAAGAGATCAACCGTAGCGTGCTGAATGTGCGGGATGTGTCGGATCAGACGTCGGCGGCGAGTGAAGAGACCGCGGCGTCCAGCGTTGAGCTGGCGCGCCTGGGTACTCACTTGCAGATGCTGGTGGGGCGCTTCAAGGTTTGAGGTGATTCATCCACCTCGGTTCGCTCTGAACCGAGGTGATGCTATCGCTGGCAAGCCAGCTCCCACAGTGAATGGGTTGAACACAAACTTTGTGATCGACTACAAACCCTGTGGGAGCTGGCTTGCCAGCGATGGCGGCCGAGAGAACGCCGCAGTTACAGAACCTGACGCAGGAAGGCCTGCGCACGCGGATCCTTCGGTGTATCAAAGAATTCGGCAGGCGCGGCATCTTCCAACAGCTTGCCGTGATCGAAGAACAACACCCGATCCGCCACTTCCCGGGCAAAGCCCATTTCGTGGGTCACGCAAACCATGGTCATGCCTTCCACGGCCAGGTTCTTCATCACGTCCAGCACCTCACCGACCATCTCCGGGTCGAGGGCTGAGGTCGGCTCATCGAACAACATCACCTTCGGCTCCATCGCCAGCGCCCGGGCGATCGCCACGCGCTGTTGCTGACCGCCGGACAGACGTGACGGAAACTCGTTGGCCTTCTGTGCAATCCCGACCTTTTTCAGCAACTCCATAGCCTTGGCTTCGCGCTCTTTCTTGCCGCGCTTGCGCACGACTTTCTGCGCCAGACAGAGGTTTTCCAGCACGGTCATGTGCGGGAACAGGTTGAAATGCTGAAAGACCATGCCGACTTCGCGGCGATAGGCGTTGACGTCGGTTTTCGGGTCGGCCAGTTGCAGGCCGTCGATGCTCACCGAGCCGGAATCGAACTCTTCCAGGCCATTGAGGCAACGCAGGAAGGTCGACTTGCCGGAACCCGACGGGCCGATCACTACCAGCACTTCGCCCTTGGCGACTGTGGTGCTGACGTTATCCACCGCACGCACCACTTGCCCACGGGTGTCGAAGACTTTTACCAGATCGCGGACTTCAATCACTTTGCGCGAGCCTCCGCTCAAGCCGGCTGGCGATTTTCGACAGCGGCAGGTTGATCAACAGGTACAGACCGGCGACGCAGAACAGAATCTCGAACGGCGAGAACGAGGTGGTGATGACTTCACGGCCGCTTTTCAGCAGCTCGGTGATGGCAATTACCGACACCAGCGAGGTGTCCTTGACCAGACTGATGAACTGCCCGGCCAGCGGCGGCAGCACGCGTTTAAATGCTTGCGGCAGCACAACGTGACGCATCGATTGACCGGCACTCAGACCAAGCGAACGCGCCGCTTCGTTCTGGCCACGGGCAATCGATTGCACGCCGGAACGGATGATCTCGGCCACGTAGGCACCGGTGAACAGCGACAGCGCGGCGATCCCGGCAAATTCGCGGGACAGGTTCATCACCGTGCCGATGAAGAAGTAGAAAATGAAAATCTGTACCAGCAGCGGCGTGCCGCGTACCAGTTCGACGTAAATGGTCGAGAGGTCGCGCAGGGTCGGGTTGCTGGACAGACGGCAGAGGCCGGTGACCAGACCGATCAGCAAACCGAGAATGCCGGAGACCACCGACAGCCAAAGTGTCGTCCACAACCCCCACAGCAGCGGTCCTGCCGCCCAATGCCGGGTCACGCCCACGACGTCGCCTTCGGCCACATCGTCGCCCTGAGCGAATTGCAGGCTGTTCTCGTCGACGGTCAGGTGCTGCTCGTCACCGGCGTCATTGCGCAGGGTGACTTGCGCGCTGCTGCCCTTGCGCACGAGTTCGGTGACGGTGGAAATGTCAGTGGCACGCTGGGTTTCTTCGGCCTGATAGGCGAAGTACTGCGGCACGCGGTTCCAGCGCCATTCGTAGGACATCAGCGACGTCGCGTAATACAACGCGCCCGCCAGGCCGACCAGCACCAGCACGGTGAGTACGTGCCAGGGCCATTGGGCTTTTTTCTGTTTCATTGCAGGTTCTCGGATGATCGTTCCCACGCTCTGCGTGGGAATGCCGCTCGGGACGCTCTGCGTCCCTGCCTGTTCGTGACGCGGAGCGTCACAGGATGCGTTCCCACGCGGACGGTTCGACGCCTCGACGTGGAAACGATCAGCGGATGCGCGTTATTCCATGTCCTTGAGCCACTCGGTGCTCTTGAACCACTTGTCATGGATGCGATCGTAGGTGCCGTCTTCGTGGATCTGGTGCAGGAAGTTGTTGATGAAGTTGAGACTGTCGTAGTCACCCTTCTTCAGACCGAAGGCCAAAGGCTCGTAGGTGAACGGCTTGTCGAGGAACACCAGTTTGCCGGCACCAACCTTGGTCACCGCGACGACGTTGTACGGCGCGTCATAGATGAAGGCATCAGCCTTGCCGTTGACCACGTCGAGCACCGCTTCCTGCTCATTGTCGTAGCCGTGGTACTTGGCCTTGGAGATGAGCTTCTTGGCGACCATTTCGCCGGTGGTGCCGAGCTTGGAGGTGATGCGGTAGTCGGCGGTGTTCAGGTCTTTGTACGACTTGATAGTGCCTTCCAGCTCCTTGCGGATCAGCAGGGTCTGGCCGACCACGATGAACGGTTCGCTGAAATTCAGGCGCAGGTTGCGCTCCTGAGTCAAGGTCATGCCGCTGCCGATCATGTCGAACTTGTCGGTCATCAGCGCCGGGATGATGCCGTCGTAGCCGGTCGAAACCAGTTCCAGTTTGACGCCCATGGCCTTGGACATGGCTTTGAGGATGTCGACTTCGAAACCGATGATTTCGCCGCGCTTGTTGGTCATTTCGAACGGCATGTAGGTCGGATCCATACCGACTTTCAACGTGCCGCGCTTGACCGCGTCATCGATTGCGCCAGCCTGCGCCGCATTGACTGCAACCAGTGCCGTGACGCCGACCAGCAGCATCGACAGATACTTCTTCATCTTCAAGTCCCCAAAACCATTGCGTGTGCGGCGCGAAAACCAACAGTGACAGGCAAAAATGCCCGGGTGCGCCAATTCGGGGACGGATGCTAACGCACTCGTTTTTTTGCACAAGGTTTAATGGACGATTTGTTTAACAATCAAGAGCTACCCCCTCACCCCAACCCTCTCCCCCAAGGGGGCGAGGGGGAAAGGGAGCAGATCGGGGAATATTCAACACTTGAGTTCGACTCGATATCTCAGGTCGGTGTAACTCGAACATCCAACTCGGTCGGTCCCCTCTCCCTCGGGGAGAGGGCTAGGGTGAGGGGCTTTTCGGCGCCATAAAAAAACCCCGCTGAATCAGCGGGGTTTTCTCATCAGGCCGGTTGCGCCTGCATACTCACCGGTCGCAGCGGCAGCAACGGCGCATGGGGATCGGCTTTCACCGAAGCCCGCCATGCATCCAGCCACTCAGCGTGACCTTCGGCCCAGACCTGCTCATGCAAACGCGCCAAGGCAACAGGGTCGCTCAGCAGTTGCAAGCGATCATGATTATTCAGCCCGGCCGGGCCAACCTTGATCGCGTGACGCACACGCTCCTGACGCAGCCATTCGATCGGCTCGGCCTGACCGTGACGCGAGGTCGCCAGCGAACACGCCAAAGCGTTCTGCTGCGGATCGACCACCGCGCGGACAAAGCCGTCGTTGAGGGCGTGGTAACGGTTTTCGTGGGTGTACTGGTCGGTCGCCAGCAGCGCCTGTGGCGGATTGTATTCCTCAGGAATGAGGAACAGGCTCTCGTCACGGGACTTCAGGCCCAGACCAACGCGGCTGGAAATCACCGACACCGGGATCGACAGCATCAGCGAACCGACGATCGGCACCAGCCACCAGAGGAAGCTCGGGTTCAGCCAGATCACCAGCAGCGCCCAGCAGAAGCCCAACAGGGTCTGCGGACCGTGGCGTTTGACCGCTTCGCTCCAAGGCGTCGAGTCGTCGTCACGCTGCGGCGAGTTCCAGGTCGCGGCCCAGCCGAGGAACGCGGCGAGGACGAAACGCGTGTGGAAAATCATCCGCACCGGCGCCAGCAGCATGGAGAACAGCATCTCCAGCAGCATCGACAGGGTCACCTTGAACTTGCCGCCGAACTCTTTCGCGCCCTTGGCCCAGATCAGGATGATGCTCAACAGTTTCGGCAGGAACAGCAGCACGATGGTCGTCGAGAACAGCGCGATCGCCTTGTCCGGGTGCCATTGTGGCCACAGCGGATAGAGCTGGCGCGGCTCGAGGAAGTACTGCGGCTCCATCAGCGTGTTCACCGCCAGCAGCGCGGTCGACAGCACCAGGAAGAAGAACCACAACGGCGCCGACAGGTACGACATCACGCCGGTGAGGAACACCGCGCGGTGCACCGGGTGCATGCCTTTGACCAGGAACAAACGGAAGTTCATCAGGTTGCCGTGGCACCAGCGACGGTCACGCTTGAGTTCGTCGAGCAGGTTCGGCGGCAGTTCTTCGTAGCTGCCCGGCAAGTCGTAGGCAATCCACACGCCCCAACCGGCACGGCGCATCAACGCGGCTTCAACGAAGTCGTGGGACAGAATCGCACCCGAGAACGCGCCTTTACCCGGCAACGGCGCCAAGGCGCAGTGGTCGATAAACGGCTTCATGCGGATGATCGCGTTGTGACCCCAGTAGTGGGATTCACCCAACTGCCAGAAGTGCAGACCAGCGGTAAACAGCGGGCCGTACACGCGGGTCGCAAACTGCTGCATACGCGCATAGAGAGTGTCCATGCCCGACGCACGCGGCGCGGTCTGGATGATCCCGGCGTCCGGCGTGGCTTCCATCAAGCGCACCAGACTGGTCAGGCACTCACCGCTCATCACCGAGTCGGCGTCGAGAACGACCATATATTTATAGTCACCGCCCCAACGACGGCAGAAGTCGTCGAGGTTGCCGCTCTTGCGCTTCACACGACGGCGACGGCGACGGTAGAAGATCTTGCCGAAACCTTTGGCTTCGCGGCAGACATCCAGCCAGGCCTGTTGTTCGGCGACGCAGATGTCGGTGTCATTACTGTCGCTGAGCACGAAGAAGTCAAAGCGGTCCAGATCACCAGTGGCAGCAACCGATTCGAACGTTGCCCGCAAACCGGCGAATACACGCGGTACGTCTTCGTTGCAGATCGGCATCACCAGCGCGGTACGCGCGTCTTTGGCAATCGGCTCGTTGCCGGCGCTTTTGCCCGAGATACGGTATTTATCGTGACCGGTGAGCAACTCGAGGAAGCCCATCAGCGCCGTCCAGAAACCAGCCGACACCCAGCAGAACAGAATCCCGAACAGAATCAGAATGCTGGTTTGCAGCGCATACGGCAGCACTTGCGTGGCGGTTTGCAGCAGCGGTTGATGCAGGACTTCTTCCAGATCGACGAACGACCAGCCCTGGTACGGCATGATGCCTTTCATGTACCAGCCGGCGACGATGGTCTGACCGAGCATCAGCAGCAACAGAATGTAGCGGCGGATCGAGCCGACGGTGCGCCAGCGCGCGGCGGGCAAGACGTTTTCGTCCTTCGGCGGCTGCGGCGGGTTGGTACGACCGGTCATACGGCGCCAGCCACGCACCAGAATATTGGTGCGCCACGGCTCCGGCACGACCTTGGTCCGACGGATCGGCGGCGTCGCCTTCATGCTGACGCGACCGCTGGCGTCGAGCACCAGCATCTCCGCGTCTTCAAGTTCTTCGGCGGTGCTCAGGGTCAGGCGCTTGCCCACCGAAGCCTGGGCGGCCTCGGCAGGAGCGTCGAACGTTGAAGACGACAGGCGTTCATGCAGCTCGCTGAACGACTGGCAGCCCGCGAGTTCCGCGCGCTGCTCGTCGGTCATCGGCAGATGCGCCAGATACTCGGACAGAGTCTCTGGCTGTACTTGAGAGTTACTCATCGGCAGGCAACTGATAGCTCCAGGTCTCGGTCAGGACTTCTTCAGTCGGTGCCGATTCCGGTGTGGCTGGGGCCGCGTCCGCAGCCGCTGGCTGCTTGGCGTCTTTGTTGGCCTTATCCTTGGCATCTGCAGCTGGCTTGGCGTCGGCCTGTTTGGCCTCGGCGGCCTTGGCTTCCTTGTCGAGTTTCTCTTGTTGCTTGGCGGCAACCTTGTCGGCCTTGGCAACGGACGAGTTGGACGCCGGCACCGATTTCGCCAGATCAGCAGTCACGACTGGCTGAACCAGGGCGGCACGCATCTCGGTCGACTTGCTCGCGTCCTTGATCTTCATGCGCAGGGTCAAGCGCCAGCCTTTGGTTTCCGGGTTGTAGCGCACGCTGTTTTCAACCAGCTCGGCGTTGTCACCAACACTGACCTGACTGCGCACGTCGGCATCCGGGGTCAGCGCGGCCAGCGATGGACCTTCGAAGTCGACCAAGTAGGCAACGCTGCCATCCGGCTGACGGATCAGGTTCGATTGCTTGACGTCACCGGTCGAACGCAGAGTCTGCGAAACCCAGGCGCTGTCCGGCGCATGAATCGCCGCTTCGTCCATGGTCCAGTGCATGCGGTAGGCGAATTCCAGCGGCTGACCCGGCTCCGGCATTTTTTCCGGGCTCCAGAACGCAACGATGTTGTCGTTGGTTTCGTCGGCGGTCGGAATTTCTACCAGATCAACGGTGCCCTTGCCCCACTCGCCCTTCGGCTCGATCCAGGCGCTTGGGCGCTTGTCGTAGCGGTCGTCGAGGTCTTCGTAGTGGCTGAAGTCGCGGCCACGTTGCAGCAGACCGAAACCACGCGGGTTCTCGATGCTGAAGTTGCTCACGGCCAAGTGTTTCGGGTTGTTCAGTGGACGCCAGATCCACTCGCCGTTACCGGCATGGATCGACAGACCGCTGGAGTCGTGCAGTTCACGACGGTAGTTGAGGACTTTCGACGGCTGGTTGGCGCCGAACAGGAACATGCTGGTCAGTGGCGCGATGCCCAGTTTGCCGACCTTGTCACGCAGGAACATCTGCGCTTTGACGTCGACAATGGTGTCGCTGCCCGGACGCAGGATCAGACGGTAGGCACCGGTGGCACGCGGCGAATCCAGCAGGGCGAAGATCACCAGATGCTTGTCGCCCGGCTTCGGCTGTTGAATCCAGAACTCGCGGAAACGCGGGAATTCTTCGCCCGACGGCAGCGCGGTATCAATCGCCAGACCACGCGCCGAGAGGCCGTAGGTGTGGCCCTTGCCGACAACGCGGAAGTAACTCGCGCCGAGCATGGTCATGATCTCGTCTTGCTTGTCGGCCTTGTTGATCGGATACAGCACACGGAAACCGGCATAACCCAGTTGTTCGGTGGCTTTCGGATCGAATTTCAGGTCGCCGAAATCGAAGCGCGTCGGATCGTATTTGATCTCTTCGACGGTGTTCGCTGTGATTTCGTTGATTTTCACCGGTGTATCGAAGTGCATACCCTGGTGATAGAAGGACAGTTTGAACGGGGTTTTCTGATCAGCCCACTCAGCCTTTTCGGTGAGGAAGCGGATTTTCTGATAGTCCGCGAACTTCATGTCGCGGAATTCGTTCGGCAGATTGCTGCGCGGGGCTTCGAACTTCTGCCCGGCCAGTTCTTTCGCCTTCGCCGATACATCGTCAAGATTGAACGCCCAAAGCTGGCCGGCGCTGAGCAGGCACAGGAGCGCCGAACCCGCTACCAGGGCACTTCGCATGCGTTTGGCAGACATTTTTGCTGCATTACAGGGACTAACAATCACGAGCAACCCTCGCCGAAAACAGATCAAAAAACCAACGGCCAGCTATCTATATGCCAGGTTGGCGAGCATTGTTCCGACTCCGCTGGGGCAAAATGATTCCCCAATCGGATCCGGACAAGTCTCTACCTAAGTGAAAATGGATCAGCGAACGCTGATCCCAGTGCGCGCGATTATCTAGTAGCCCGCATGACAACGCATCAGGGGTAACAAAGTATTTATCGCGAAAACACCCTAAAAACGGTCGAAATTTCCCAAAAAGGTGTTTCAAGCGCTTTCAGGTCTGTAACAAAAAGGTAACCGGGCCATCGTTGACCAAATGCACCTGCATATCGGCGCCGAATCTACCTGATGCCACAGTGCCATGCACCTGTTTCGCACTGCTTAATAGATAGTCGAACAATTCCTCGCCCAACGCCGGTGGCGCGGCTGTCGAAAAGCTCGGGCGCAACCCGCTTTTGGTGTCGGCCGCAAGGGTGAACTGCGAGACCAGCAGCAACCCGCCACCGACATCGGCGAGGGACAAGTTCATCTTGCCCTCCGCATCACTGAATACCCGATAGTTAAGCAGCTTATGCAGAAGTTTGTCGGCGCTGGTACGCGTGTCGTCGGGTTCGACCGCCACCAGCACCAGCAAACCGTAATCGACCGCCCCGACTACCTCACCCGCGACTTCAACCCGCGCACCGCGTACCCGCTGTAAAAGCCCCTTCATGCTTCTTCGGGCGGCAGGTCGAGCAGGCGCCGAGCCATATTGCCCGCGGCGCGCACCAGTGCATCGGTGATGCCCGGTTCGGATGCGGCGTGGCCGGCATCACGGATCACCTGCAGTTCGCTGTTCGGCCAGGCTTGATGCAGTTCCCAGGCGTTGTCGAGCGGGCAGATCACGTCATAGCGACCGTGAATGATCACGCCGGGCAGATGGGCGATCTTGCCCATGTCGCGAATCAGCTGGTTCGGCTCAAGGAAGGCGTTGTTGGTGAAGTAATGGCATTCGATCCGCGCAATCGACAGCGCGCGCTGCGGCTCGGAGAAGCGATCGACCACCAGCGGGTTCGGCCGCAGGGTCGCGGTGCGCCCTTCCCACGTCGACCAAGCCTTGGCCGCGTGCATCTGGGCGATCTGGTCGTTGCCGGTCAGGCGCTTGTGGAATGCGCTAAGCAGATCGTCGCGCTCGTCCAGCGGGATTGGCGCAATGTAATCCTGCCAATAATCGGGGAACAGACGACTGGCACCGGCCTGATAGAACCACTCGATTTCCTGCGGACGGCAGAGAAAGATCCCACGCAGGATCAGACCGTGAACACGCTCAGGGTGGGTTTGCGCATAGGCCAGCGCCAGGGTCGAACCCCACGAGCCGCCGAACAGCACCCATTTGTCGATGCCCAGGTGTTTGCGGATGCGCTCAAGGTCGGCAACCAGATCCCAGGTGGTGTTGTTTTCCAGGCTGGCGTGCGGCGTGGAGCGCCCGCAACCGCGCTGGTCGAAGGTTACAATGCGATACAGGTTCGGATCGAAATAGCGACGGCTCTGCGCGTCGCAACCGGCGCCGGGGCCGCCATGAATGAACACAACCGGCAAACCCTCCGGTGAACCGCTTTCGTCGACGTACAGCGTATGGGTGTCATCGACAGCCAGATCGTGCCGGGCGTGAGGTTTGATCTGCGGAAACAAAGTCTGCATTGCGCGCTCCGTAAGGGGTCGAGGTCATCCCTGGGGGGACTTCTATTATTCTGCCGTTGGGCATCATAAACCCGATTTACGTCAATGAGCATGCTCCGGGGCCTGATCGTTCCCACGCTCTGCGTGGGAACGATCAAGATCGCAGCTTTCGGCAGCTCCTACAGGGGTGAGTCAGCCGCGGTAGTGTTTTTCGCCCCAGGCCAGATAGCCTTGCAGCAATTCCTTTAGTACCACCCGCGTTGGCTCGGCGAGGTCAGGGCGATAGCGGAACGGTTCGAACTCTTCCATGTAGGTGCTCTGGCACAACTCCAGTTGCACCGCGTGGATGTTCTCGGCCGGGTTGCCGTAATGACGGGTGATGTGGCCGCCCTTGAAGCGTCCGTTCAGAACATGACTGTAGTTGCTATGACCAGCGCAGATCGCTTCCAGTTGCGCGGCCAATTGCGGATCACAACTGGCGCCATTGAAGGTGCCGAGGTTGAAGTCCGGTAGTTTGCCGTCGAACAGGTGCGGGATGATTGAGCGGATCGAGTGCGCGTCGAACAGCAGCGCGTAACCGAATTCGGCCTTCAGCCGTGCCAGCTCTTCCTGAAGCGTACGGTGATACGGCGTCCAGATCTGCTCCAGATAAGTCGCGCGTTCTTCTTTCGACGGCTCGTGGCCTTCGCGGAACAACGGAATGCCGTCGAACAGCGTCGCCGGGTAGAGCCCGGTGGTAGCGCCCGCATACAACGGTTTGTCGTCGGACGGCCGGTTCAAATCGATGACGAATCGCGAGTACTCGGCAGCCAACGTACTGGCGCCGAGTTCTTCAGCAAAATCGTAAAGCTGCGGGATGTGCCAGTCAGTGTCCGGCAGGCTTTTCGCATCGGCGATCAACCCGGCTTCCACCGCTGGGGTCAGGCGCACACCGGCGTGAGGCATGCTGATCAGCAGCGGCACGCGTCCTTGTTTGAAGTTCAGAACCTTATCCACAACCGCCCTCCTACAGATTTGATTCGACGCCGTGACGCACGACGCGTTTGTCCAGATCACCGCCGAGCCAATAGGCCAGATCCGCCGGACGATCAATGTGCCAAACAACGAAATCCGCGACCTTGCCGACTTCCAGCGAACCGTGGGTGTCGGCCATGCCCAGCGCTTGCGCGGCATGAATCGTCGCACCGGCCAGGGCTTCCTCCGGAGTCATGCGGAAGCAGGTGCAGGCCATGTTCAGCATCAGCCGCAACGACAGCGCGGGCGAAGTGCCGGGGTTGAGGTCGCTGGCGATGGCGATTTTCACCTTGTGCTTGCGCAGGGCGTCCATTGGCGGCAATTGGGTTTCACGCAGGAAGTAGAACGCGCCCGGCAGCAGCACCGCGACGGTGTCGGACTCGGCCATGGCGATGGCGTCGGCTTCGTCCATGAATTCCAGGTGATCGGCGGACAACGCCTTGTAACGCGCGGCGAGGCTGGAGCCATGCAGCGACGACAATTGTTCGGCGTGCAGTTTTACCGGCAGACCGAGTTTTTGCGCGGCGATGAACACGCGCTCGACTTGCTCTGGCGAGAACGCCAGGTATTCGCAGAACGCATCCACGGCATCGACCAGTCCTTCGGCAGCCAGAGCGGGCAGCATCTCGCTGCAGATCAGATCGATGTAGTCGTCGGCACGATCTTTGTATTCCGGTGGCAACGCGTGGGCGGCCAGGCAGGTGCTGCGTACGCTGATCGGCAGCTCTTTTTCCAGGCGACGGATGACACGAAGGATTTTGCGTTCGTTGACCAGATCGAGGCCGTAACCGGACTTCATTTCAACCGTGGTCACGCCGTCACGCATAAGGCTTTTCAGGCGCTTGGCGGCGCTGGCGAACAGCTCGTCTTCAGTGGCCTCGCGAGTCGCGCGCACGGTGCTGGCGATGCCTCCGCCGGATGCCGCGATTTCGGCGTAGCTGACACCTTGCAGGCGCTTTTCGAATTCGCCGCTGCGGTTGCCGCCGAACACCGTGTGGGTGTGGCAGTCGATCAGGCCGGGCGTGACCCACGCGCCTTGCAGGTCATTGACCGCCGGGTATTCGCCGGATGGCAGTTGATTACGCGGGCCGATCCACTCGATGAGCGCACCGGACGTCACGATGGCCGCATCCTCGATGATCGAGTAGACGCCCTGCGCCATGGTTGCGACGTGGCAGTGTTGCCAGAGGGTTTTCACTGTTGGCCTCCGTTGTGTTTGGTTTGGTGGGTAGCCTCTGAAAAGCCCCTCACCCTAGCCCTCTCCCGGAGGGAGAGGGGACTGACCGGGTTGTTCTGTCGAGGTACACCGACCTGAAAGTCTTGAGCCGAACTCAGGTTCTGAAAACCATGAAGATCGGCTCCCTGCTCTCGCCAGGAAGAAGCAGGACTGACCGGGTTGCTCTGTCGAGGTACATCGACCTGGAAATCTTGAGCCGAACTCAGGCTCTGAAAAACTTGAAGATCGGCTCCCTTCCCCCTCTCCCCCTTGGGGGAGAGGGCTGGGGTGAGGGGGATCGATGTCAGTAACAACAAAGCTCTCCCTGAAAAAACACTTACAAACTAGGCAAAAGTTTCGCTGGAATCAGCTCGGTCAGGCACCGCGAAGCCAACAATTCAGTCGCCGCATTGATATCCGGCGCAAAGAACCGATCTTTCTCATAGAACGGCACTTCCTTACGCAGAATCGCCCGGGCCTGCTCCAGCTTCGCCGAGGTCTTCAGACCGTTACGCAGGTCCAGTCCTTGCACCGCCGCGAGCCATTCCACCGCGAGAATCCCGCGGGTGTTTTCAGCCATTTCCCACAGCCGCTTGCCAGCCGCCGGGGCCATCGAGACGTGGTCTTCCTGGTTAGCCGAGGTCGGCAGACTGTCCACCGAATGCGGATGCGACAAGGCCTTGTTCTCGCTGGCCAGCGCCGCTGCTGTCACCTGAGCGATCATGAAACCGGAATTCACGCCGCCATTGGCGACGAGGAACGGCGGCAGCTGCGACATGTGCTTGTCCATCATCAGCGAGATGCGGCGTTCGCTCAGCGAGCCGATCTCGGCGATGGCCAGGGCCATGTTGTCAGCAGCCATGGCCACCGGTTCGGCGTGGAAGTTGCCGCCGGAAATCACATCGCCTTCAGCGGCGAAGACCAGCGGGTTATCCGATACGGCGTTGGCTTCGACCGCCAGTACTTCAGCGGCCTGACGGAACTGCGTCAGGCAGGCGCCCATGACTTGTGGCTGGCAGCGCAGCGAGTACGGATCCTGCACCTTCTCGCAGTTCTGGTGCGAGTCGGAGACTTCGCTGCGCTCGCCGAGCAGATCACGGTAAGCGGCAGCCGCGTCGATCTGGCCTTTCTGGCCACGAGCCGCATGGATACGCACGTCGAACGGCGAACGCGAACCCAATACCGCTTCAACCGTCAGACCACCCAGCGCCAGCGCGCCCGCGAACAAATCTTCACCTTCAAACAGACCACGCAGCGCGAACGCCGTGGAAACCTGAGTACCGTTAAGCAGCGCCAGACCTTCTTTCGCCGCCAGCGTCAACGGCGTCAGGCCAGCCACTTTCAGCGCTTCGGTGGCTTCCATCCACTCACCCTTGTAGCGCGCCTTGCCCTCGCCCAGCAGCACTAGCGACATGTGCGCCAACGGTGCCAGATCGCCCGAAGCGCCCACCGAACCTTTCAGCGGAATATGCGGATAAACCTCGGCATTGATCAGCGCGATCAGCGCATCGATCACCACGCGGCGAATACCGGAGAAACCACGGCTGAGGCTGTTGACCTTAAGCACCATGATCAGCCGCACCAGCTCATCACTGATCGGCTGGCCAACACCGGCGGCGTGGGACAGCACCAGCGAACGCTGGAGGTTTTCCAGGTCCTCGCTGGCGATGCGCGTCGAGGCCAGCAGGCCGAAACCGGTGTTGATGCCGTAGGCGGTGCGGTTCTCGGCGAGGATCTGCTCGACGCAAGCGACGCTGGCTTCGATCTGCGCCGAGGCGCTGTTGTCGAGCGTCAGCTTGACCGGGTTCTGGTAGACGTCACGCAGTTGGGCCAGGCTCAGTTGGCCGGGAATCAGGTTCAGCGCAGTCATTAAAATGCTCCTTTTGAGACATTGTTATTAACTACCAGTCGCTCCGGAGCATTCCGTTATCCGTCGTTTCTCGTCTTGTGGACGATCCACGCCTTGGCACGCTGGTATGGGTAATTGTCAGTGCAAATTCGGTAAAACGTTGTGCGGCAGATTCGGCTCTTTCAACACGCTCGCAGCAGCAGCGATATCCGGCGCCAGCCAGCGATCCTGATCGTAGGCCGGGACCGTTTCGCGCAGCAGTCGCCACGCGCGGTCAGTGCCCGCGCCGAAGCGCTGTTCCTTGAGAAATTCAAAGGCCTGCGCCGCCAGCAGATATTCGATGGCGAGAATCTGCGTGCAGTTTTCCAGCGCACGATGCAGCTTGAGCGCAGCGTTGGTGCCCATGCTCAAATGGTCTTCCTGCAGGCCCGAAGTGATGTAGTTGTCGAGCACCGCCGGTTGCGCCAATTGGCGGTTTTCCGCACACAGTGACGCAGCGACGTACTGGACGATCATCATCCCGGAGTTCACCCCCGGATTGGCCACCAGAAATGCCGGCAGACCGCTGACGTGCGGATTCACCAGACGATCCAGACGACGTTCGGCAATCGAGCCGATTTCGGCCATGGCAATCGCCAGCAAATCCGCCGCCATAGCTACCGATTGGCCGTGCGGGTTGGCTTGCGACATCACCCGGAAGTTGTCCGGCGTGCCTAGCAACAATGGGTTATCAGTGCAGCCGTTGAGTTCGGCCTCGACCTGCTTGATTGCATGATCGAGCTGATCGCGCGCGGCACCGTGAACTTGCGGGATCGAACGGATGCTCAGCGCATCCTGAGTGCGAATGCCTTTGCTCGACGCAATCACTTCGCTGCCATCGAGCAAGGCGCGCAGATTGACGCCAACCTGCTGCATGCCCGGATGCGGTTTCAGCGCGATGATTTCAGCGTCGAACGCATCGATCTGGCCGCGCTGGGCTTCAAAACTCATCGCGCCGATGACGTCGGCCCATTGCACCAGACGCGTCGCGTCGGCAATCGCCAGACAGCTGAGGCCGGTCATGCACGGCGTGCCGTTGACCAGGCACAAACCGTCTTTTGCGCCGAGCTGAACCGGTTGTAACCCCTCTTCGGCCAGCGCTTGTTGCGCCGAGGTGATCTGCCCGCGATAGCTGACATTGCCGACGCCGAGCAACGCGATGCCGATGTGCGCCATGTGCGTCAGGTAGCCCACCGAACCTTGCGACGGCACTTGCGGGGTGATGCCGCGATTGAGCAGCGCCAGCAGGGCTTCGACGACCCGGCGATGCAGGCCGGATTTGCCGTGGCTGTAGTTGTGAATGGCGGCGCAGATGATCGCGCGAGTCTGCTCGTCGGCGAGCACCGGGCCGACGCCACAGGCGTGGCTGAGCAAGGTGTTGCGCGAGAGCTGGCTGAGTTGTTCGTCCTGCAGCGAGACGTTGGACAAACCGCCCAGGCCGGTATTGACGCCATAGGCGCGCTCGCCGCTGGCGACGATGCGCTGGACGATGCCTTGGGCGTTTTCGATGCGCGCCCAGGTGTCGCTGGACAGCTCCAGAAGCGCGCCATGACGGGCAACGGCGACCAAGTCCTGCCAGCGCAGAGGGGCGCCGGTGATAACGATTTTTTCAGCCTGAGACATCTAAAACCTCAACCGTAATATTGATGCAGCTTTACCGGCCTCATCGCTGGCAAGCCAGCTCCCACAGGATCTCCAGTGTTCACACAATCTCTGTAAGAACTGGGCCTGCGAGCCCTCATTGTTCACACAATCCCTGTGGGAGCTGGCTTGCCAGCGATAGGGCCAGTCAGTGCACTGCATAATTCAGATCAAACCACTGCCGCCCGCCGCTGCACGAACCGGTCAACATACTCATCCGCCGGCGAATGCAGAATCTCGCGCGGCGTACCGACCTGAATCAGGCGACCATCCTTGAGAATCGCAATGCGGTTGCCGATACGCACCGCCTCGTCGAGGTCATGGGTGATGAAGACGATGGTCTTGTGCAGGGTCTTTTGCAGCTCCAGCAACTGGTCCTGCATCTCGGCGCGGATCAGCGGATCCAGCGCACTGAACGCTTCGTCCATGAGGATGATGTCGGTGTCCGCCGCCAAGGCGCGCGCCAGGCCGACACGCTGGCGCATGCCGCCGGAGAGCTGGTGCGGGTATTTGTTTTCGTAGCCTTTGAGGCCGACGGTGTTGATCCAGTGCAGCGCGCGTTCCGAGCACATTTGCTTGCTCTCGCCACGGACTTTCAGACCGTAGGCGACGTTGTCGAGCACAGTCTTGTGCGGCAACAGGCCGAAGCTCTGGAACACCATGCTGATCTTGTGCCGGCGAAATTCGCGCAGAGCATCCATGTCGTACTGCAGGATGTCGACGCCATCGACGAGGATCGCGCCGCTGGTTGGGTCGATCAACCGGTTGAAGTGGCGCACCAGTGTCGATTTTCCGGAACCGGACAAGCCCATGATCACAAAGATCTCGCCAGTGCCGATGCTCAGCGACAGGTCGTTAACGCCGACCACGCAACCGGTTTCACTCAGCACCTGATCCTTGGTCTTGCCCTGGCCGACCATGGCCAGCGCATCCTTGGCGCGGTTGCCGAAAATCTTGAAGACGTTTTTGACTTCGATCTTGCTCACGGTTGCGTTGCTCATTTGCTCACCTCATGCCGTGGCCGACCGTACGCCTGAGTAATGCGGTCGATGACCACTGCGAGAATCACGATCGCCAGACCGGCTTCGAGGCCGCGTCCGACGTTGAGGGTCTGAATCCCCACCAGCACATCTTCACCCAGGCCACGGGCACCGATCATCGAGGCGATCACCACCATCGACAGGGCCATCATGGTGGTCTGGTTGATCCCGGCCATGATGCTTGGCAGCGCCAGCGGCAGTTGCACGCCGAACAGCTGCTGCCAGCGGTTGGCACCGAAGGCGTTGATCGCTTCCATCACTTCGCCGTCGACCTGGCGAATGCCCAGATCAGTCAGGCGAATCAGCGGCGGTGCGGCGTAGATCACCGTGGCGAAAATCGCCGGGACCTTGCCCAGACCGAACAGCATCAGCACCGGGATCAGGTACACGAAACTCGGCATGGTTTGCATGATGTCGAGCAGCGGCATCAGCACCGAACGCAAGCGATTGCTGCGCGCCGAGAAATTCCCAGCGGAATGCCGATCAGCACCGAAATGATCGTCGCGACCATCATCAGCGCCAGGGTCTGCATAAGCTTGTCCCACAAGCCAACGGCGCCGACGAGGAACAGCAGACCGACGATGACTGCTGTGGTCACGACTTTACGCGTGGCATGCCAAGCGACCACACCAACGATCGCCAGCATCAACCACCACGGCGCTGCGCGCAGCAAGCCTTCGAGGTTGACGATGGCCCAGAGCAGTGTGTCGGAGATGTGGCGGAACACATCACCGTAGTTGGTGACCAGCGAATCGACCCAACCGTTGACCCAGTCGGCGATGGAAAAGGTAAAGCTTTCGGGAAACATAAGCGGCTCTCAATCAGAAATCTCAATCAAGCGTTTACGGCATATCCCCCGGCCAGCCTCACGGTTGACCGGGAGGTATCGACCTACAGCGCCGCGTCGATTTTCTTGGCAGCGTCTGCACTGACCCACGCATGCCAGACCTCAGGATGTTCCTTGAGGAAGATTTTCGCCAGTTTTGGCGACTCGATACGTTCCTTGGCCATGCGGCCCAGGTTCTGGTTCAGCAGATCGATCGGCAGGTTGACCTTTTCCAGCACGGCGACCAGTTCCGGGGCCTCGTCGTGGAAGGTTTTCGACAGACCGACCTTGATGCTCACGGTCTTGTCGACGCCCGGTTTCTCTTCGAGTTTGACCAGATCCACCTGGCCCATCAGCGGGGTTGGCGACCAGTAGTAAAACAGGATCGGCTCGCCACGCTTGTAGCTCGACAGCACCGCCGCATCCAGCGCCGGGCCAGTGCCCGGACGGAAGTTGGTGTAGCTGCTTTCTAGGCCGTAGCTTTTCAGCATTTCGCTGTTGTCGAGTTCGCAGGTCCAGCCGGCCGGGCAGTTGTAGAAACGGCCCTTGGACGGCTCTTCAGCGTCCTTGAACACGGCGGCGTATTTGCCCAGGTCAGCGATGTTTTTCAGGTCTGGAGCTTTCGGCTCAAGCTTGCGCTTGGCGTCGCCTTCGATCACGTAACGCGGCACGTACCAGCCTTCCACCGCGCCCACTACCGGAGCGCCGACACCGACGACCTTGCCGGCCTTCTCGGCCTTGTTCCAGACCTCGCTGCGGCCGACCCATTCTTCGGCGAACACTTGAATATCGTTGCTGCTCAGGGCGTTTTCCATGGTGATGGAGTTGCCCGGGAGGCTGTCGGTCTTGCAGTCGTAACCTTTCTCCAGCACCACTTGCAGGACGTCGGTCAGCAGCATGCCGCTTTCCCAGTTCAGACCGGCGAACTTCACCGGTTTGCCCGATTCGCACCAGCCCGCGGCCTGGGTCGCACCGGCACTGGCCAGCAGGCCCATGGACAGCAATGTGGTCAGCAGGGTCTTGTTCGATTTCATTGTTGTGACGCTCCTAATCATGAATTGGCTTACGGCAGTCAAGAGGCATCCAGCCCTGTCCACGTCCAAATCAGGCCTGCGCCGCAGCGCGACCGGCCCCGCTTGTTTTAGGTTGTACAACGCTGTTCTGCTCGACCGGCAGAATCAGTTGATCGGGTACCGCGCTGTGCCATTTTTTTGCACACACGTAGTAGACGACGGCCGGCAGCACTAGGCCGATGATCCAGGAGATATCGACGTCACCGAGGGCGGCCACCAGCGGACCGGTATAGAACTTGGTGGAGATGAACGGCAACTGCACCAGCACACCGAACACATAGACGCTGATGCCGAGCAGGTTCCAGCGACCGTAGCGGCCATTCGGGTCGGCCAGCGCCGGCACGTCGTAGCGCTCACGGGTGATGCAGTAGTAGTCGACCAGGTTGATCGCGCTCCACGGGGTGAAGAAGGCGAGCAGGAACAGGATGAAAGACTTGAACGCACCGAGGAACGAGTGCTGACCGAGCAGCGCAATCAGAGTAGCGGCGCCGACGATCACCAGCACGAACACCAGACGCTGCATCCGGGTCACCGTCAGATGGCCTTTGAAACCACTGATGATGGTCGCGATGCACATGAAGCTGCCGTAGGAGTTCAGCGTCGAGATGGTCACCTTGCCGAACGCGATGCTGAAGTACAGCAGCGCCGCGGTGGCACCGGTGCCGCCCAGGCCGACGATGTAGGCGACTTCGTGACCGGCGAACTGACCGTTGGAGGAAGCCGCGGCGAACACGCCGAGGATCATCGCCACTTGTGCGCCAACCACAGAGCCGGCACCGGCGGCGAAGAATGTTTTGACCGCCGAGGTATTGCTCGGCAGGTAACGGGAATAGTCAGCCACGTACGGGCCGAAAGCGATCTGCCAGGAGGCCGCGAGCGACACCGCGAGGAGGAAGCTGCTCCAGCTGAAATGACGGATCTGCAGAAGTGCGCCGACGTCGGTCTGGCTCATCAAACGCCAGAACAGGAAGACGAAAGCGATCACGCCAATGACGCTGGCAACACGGCCGATCCAGTGGATCACCCGATAACCGAGCACCGTCACCAGCACGATGACGCTGGCAAAAATCAGGATGCCGACACTGTCGCTGACGTTAAACAACTGCCCCAGCGCCTGGCCGGAAAGCACGGTGCCCGTCGCGGTGAAACCCAGGTACATCAGGCACACCAGCACGATCGGGATCGCCGCGCCGTAAACGCCAAACTGCACGCGGCTGGAGATCATCTGCGGCAGGCCCAGCTTCGGGCCTTGCGCGGCATGCAGCGCCATCACCCCGCCGCCCAGCAATTGACCGATCAACAGACCGATCAACGACCAGAACACATCACCGCCGAGCACCACGGCCAAGGCCCCGGTGACAATCGCGGTGATTTGCAGGTTGGCACCCATCCACAGGGTGAACTGGCTAAACAGACGACCGTGTCTTTCCGCTTCCGGGATGTAGTCGATCGAACGCCTTTCGATCAACGGTTTGTTGCCTGCACGATCGGTGTTGACAGCCATGATTCAACCTCTGTGGATTGTTAGATTCTCTGTGGGAGCTGCCGCAGGCTGCGATCTTTTGATCTTGAAAAACCAACATCAAAAGATCGCAGCCTGCGGCAGCTCCTACAGGGGTTTTGCATTTATTTGCCGGTAATCATCGGCAGGTTCAGGCCCTGTTCCTTGGCGCAGTCGATGGCGATCTGGTAACCGGCATCGGCGTGGCGCATGACGCCGGTAGCCGGGTCGTTGTGCAGCACGCGCGCGATGCGCTCGGCCGCTTCGTCAGTACCGTCGCAAACAATCACCATGCCCGAGTGCTGCGAGAAGCCCATGCCGACGCCGCCGCCGTGGTGCAGGGAAACCCAGGTCGCCCCGCTCGCAGTGTTGAGCAATGCGTTGAGCAATGGCCAGTCGGACACGGCGTCGGAACCGTCCTGCATCGATTCGGTTTCGCGGTTCGGGCTAGCGACCGAGCCGGAGTCAAGGTGGTCGCGACCGATCACGATTGGCGCCGACAACTCGCCGCTGCGAACCATCTCGTTGAAGGCCAGACCGAGCTTGGCGCGCAGGCCCAGGCCAACCCAGCAGATACGTGCCGGCAGACCCTGGAAGCTGATGCGCTCGCGGGCCATGTCCAGCCAGTTGTGCAGGTGCGCGTCATCCGGGATCAGCTCTTTGACCTTGGCGTCGGTTTTGTAGATGTCTTGCGGATCACCCGACAGTGCCGCCCAGCGGAACGGACCGATGCCACGGCAAAACAGCGGACGGATGTAGGCCGGTACGAAGCCCGGGAAATCGAACGCGTTTTCGACGCCTTCTTCCTGTGCCATCTGACGGATGTTGTTGCCGTAGTCGAAGGTCGGGATGCCTTGCTTCTGGAATTCCAGCATGGCTTTGACGTGCACAGCCATCGACTGCTTGGCGGCTTTGATCACAGCGGCCGGTTCGGTCTTGGCGCGGGCGCGGTACTCGTCCCAGGTCCAGCCGGCAGGCAGGTAACCGTTGAGCGGATCGTGGGCACTGGTCTGGTCGGTGACCATGTCCGGGCGCACGCCGCGCTTTACCAGTTCCGGGAGAATTTCTGCGGCGTTACCCAACAGGGCGATGGAGATCGCTTTGCCTTCCTTGGTGTATTTATCGATGCGCGCCAGAGCGTCGTCGAGGTCTTTGGCTTGCTCGTCGACGTAACGGCTTTTCAGACGGAAATCGATGCTGACCTGCTGGCATTCGATGTTCAGCGAGCACGCGCCGGCCAAAGTTGCCGCCAGAGGTTGTGCGCCACCCATGCCGCCCAGACCGGCGGTGAGGACCCACTTGCCTTTGAGGTTGTCGTTGTAGTGCTGGCGACCGGCCTCAACGAAGGTTTCGTAGGTGCCTTGGACGATGCCCTGGCTGCCGATGTAGATCCAGCTGCCGGCGGTCATCTGGCCGTACATGGCCAGACCTTTGGCGTCGAGTTCGTTGAAGTGTTCCCAGCTCGCCCAGTGCGGGACGAGGTTGGAGTTGGCGATCAGTACACGCGGGGCATTGCTGTGAGTCTTGAACACGCCGACCGGCTTGCCGGATTGCACCAGCAGGGTCTCGTCGTCATTCAGGTGGGTGAGGCTCTCGACGATCTTGTCGTAGCACTCCCAGTTACGCGCGGCGCGACCGATACCACCGTAGACCACCAGCTCTTTCGGGTTCTCGGCAACTTCCGGGTCGAGATTGTTCATCAGCATGCGCAGCGGCGCTTCGGTCAGCCAGCTCTTGGCGGTCAGCTTGTTGCCGCGGGCGGCGCGGATCTCAACGTTGCGAAACTTTGTAGGCTTATTGTCAGTCACGAAAAAGACTCCTCAGCGATCAATTCAAACCAACCCTGGCAGTGGGCAAGCAGCCTGTGCGCTTCGATGCGCGACAAGCGAATCAGTGGACGCTGCGGAGAGTCTCGAGCGACTCATACGCATACGTCTTTACTTGTACATACAAGCATATGCAATCAAGCGGCCAACTTGTTGGAGGGTCGTTCAAGAAAAATCGCCGGCAAGGCTGGAGAGCGCCTGAATCAAGGGTTCAGGCGTGGATGAAATTTTTCCTGGGGATGATTTAGGGAGGCGGGGCTTTGTTACATGAGCGTGGTTTTGCGCCACGCTGGGGCGTTCGGTAACAAGTTGGTGCGTGGGTTGGGAACACCCCAAAAGCAAAAGATCGCAGCCTTCGGCAGCTCCTACACTGGGTTTGATGTACACCCTGTAGGAGCTGCCGTAGGCTGCGATCCTTTAAGATTTCTGAATCAGCGTCCAGTCAGTTCAATGACGCAGCAACCCGCATTGGTGGAGACTTCGGCCAGACCGCTGTTGCCGTCCAGTTGCAGGCAATCATGTCGCCCCAACTGCGAAACACTGTCACCGATCCGGACTTCCAGCAACTCACTGACACTGAACACCAACACCGTCCCCGCCGAGCTGAAGAAACGCTGCTCACCGTCCAGCCACTGCAACCGCGCGCTGTAACGCTGCGGCGTATAGATCAGGTTGAAATCGCGAATCGCACCGCCGAGCAGCGTGCACGACACCTGGCTTTCACCGCTAAAGGCAAACGGGTCGAGCGGTAACAGCGGCCGCGTATCGTCGCCGTCAACGCACAAGGTCATGCCGTCACCCTGCAACACGGTGATCACCCGCTGATAACCGGCGAATGTTGAAAAACCACCGGATTCGGCGATGTCGGCAATCGACAGACGCCAGCCAAAACCGTCCAGCCCGGCACCGGCATCACGGGTGATTTCTTCAGTGCTGCCGCCGCCGTTTTTCCACGGCATGCGCGGGTAGCCTTCGGCGCGTAAAACCCTCAAACCATTCATTTATGCTCTCTATTTATGGAACCGCCCTTCCAGACGATGACGGGAACCCGGGTGAATCAATCGTGCAGCGGTAACCGGCTGACGCCCCGACCACGTGCGGCGACGAATCAACAAGCACGGCTCACCCTTTTCAATCTGCAGCAACTTGCACTCTGAGGATTCGGCGAGGATCGCTTCAACCACGTGCTCGCCCTCGGTCAGCGGCGCCACCTGGTTCAGATAGGCGTACGGCGTTTGCAGAGTGAAATCCTGTTTGAGGTATTCCGGAGCGACCAGCGCGTTGACGAAACGGTCTTCGATTTGCACCGGAATGTCGTTTTCGTAATGCACGATCAGCGAGTGGAACACCTTCTGCCCTTCGCGCATGTCCAGCGCCAGCGCACGCTCGGAACCGGCGGCCTCTTCTTCGAGGGTGATCACCTGGCAGGTGTGGCGATGGCCACGGGAGGCAATTTCGTCGGCGATGTTGTGCACTTCGAACAGCGCGGACTGGCTCTTCGGTTCGGCGACAAACGTGCCGACGCCTTGCATGCGCACCAGCAGACCGTCGGCGGTCATCTCGCGCAGGGCACGGTTGATGGTCATGCGGCTGAAACCGAGTTGATTGACCAGCTCGCTCTCGGACGGCACGCGGTAGTGCGGCGGCCAGTTTCCGCTGTCGATCTGCTGGGTGATCATCTGTTTGACGCGGGCGTACAAGGGCGCCGGACTGTCGCCCATGTTCGCGGCCAACGGGGAGACTGGAGGCGGAGTCGGCACGGTTGATCCCTGTTCATTGGATGAAAGTGGCTAGCTTGCCGGAGTTTACCGGGCAGGCAAACGTCTGTATATGTATATACAAATAACACACGATGGGGTGCTGAACCATGTCCGCCTTCTTTGCCGAACGCGCGCTGCTGCCTAACGGATGGGCCAACAATGTACGTCTTGAGGTCAGCGCCGAGGGCTTGCTGACCCGAATCCAGGCCGATTCCACCGCAGATGGCGCCGAACGGCTGAGCGGCCCGCTGTTGCCGGGCATGCCTAATTTGCACTCCCACGCCTTCCAGCGAGCGATGGCGGGTCTGGCCGAAGTGGCCGGCAACCCCAACGACAGTTTCTGGACCTGGCGCGATCTGATGTATCGCCTCGTCGGAAAAATCAGCCCGGATCAACTCGGCGTGATTGCCCGTCAGCTGTACATCGAAATGCTCAAGGCCGGTTATACTTCGGTCGCTGAATTTCACTATGTGCACCACGACAGCAATGGTCAGCCGTATGCCGATCCGGCTGAATTGGCGTTGCGCATCAGTCAGGCCGCAAGCGAAAGCGGCATTGGTCTGACCCTGTTGCCGGTGCTCTACAGCCACTCCGGTTTTGGCGGCCAGACGCCGAATGACGGCCAGCGCCGCTTCATCAACAGCACCGAAAATTACCTGAATCTGCAATCGCGTTTGCAGCCGTTACTGGCGCAGCAAAAGGCGCAGTCGCTGGGCCTGTGCTTCCACTCGTTGCGCGCGGTGACCCCGCAGCAGATCAGCGAAGTCTTGGCGGCCAGCGACAAGCAATGCCCCGTGCACATTCACATCGCCGAACAGCAGAAAGAGGTCGATGACTGCTTGAGTTGGAGCGGTCGGCGTCCGCTGCAATGGCTCTACGAAAATACCGAAGTCGATCAACGCTGGTGTCTGGTGCACGCCACCCACGCCAACCCGGAAGAAGTCACGCTGATGGCCAAAAGTCGCGCCATCGCCGGGCTGTGCCTGACCACCGAAGCGAATCTCGGCGACGGAATTTTCCCGGCGGTGGATTTCCTCGCCCAGGGTGGGCGCATGGGTATCGGTTCCGACAGCCATGTCTCGCTCAGTGTGGTCGAGGAATTGCGTTGGCTGGAATACGGCCAGCGCCTGCGTGATCAGCGGCGTAATCGCTTGTATGGCGCGGATCAGCCGATGGTTGGACGTACGTTGTATGACGCGGCGCTGGACGGTGGTGCGCAGGCGATGGGGCAGCCGGTTGGTGCGCTGGAGGTGGGCAAGCGTGCGGACTGGATTGTGCTCGATGGCAGCGATCCGTATCTGGCGACGGCCACGGGTGACGGGATTTTGAATCGCTGGTTGTTTGCCGGTGGCGATCGGCAGGTGCGCGATGTGCTGGTCAATGGCCAGTGGGTAGTGCGTGATGGTCGGCATGCAGGGGAAGAGGACAGTGCTCGTGCCTTCACCCAAGTCCTGCGCGACCTTTTAGGCTGACACACATAACCCAATGTAGGAGTGAGCCTGCTCGCGATAGCGGTGTGTCAGCCATAAATATGTGACTGATACACCGCTATCGCGAGCAGGCTCACTCCTACAGGGGGTTGGCGGTGTTCTTTAGTTTGAAGTCTTGGCCATCTGTCGATCAGTCGCACGCCAGATCAGTCGCGTCGTGTCATAACCCTGCTGACGCGCCTTGCTCAGCAGCTCTTCACGCACCACACCGTTGACGGTCGGCGTGCGTGACAGCAACCACATGTACTTGCGACTCGGGTCGCCGACGATGGCGGTCTTGTAGTCATCGCTGACGTACAACACCCAGTATTCGCCTTTTGCCACACCCGGAATCAGGCGTGAGAACCAGGTATCGAATTCGACCCAGAGTTTATCGGTCTTGCCCGGCACCTGTGGATAAGCCGTGCCCTTGGCCTCTTCCCACTGCCATTGCGGCGTCAGGCAGCGATTGAGCACCGCGACATTGCCGTCAGGCTTGAGGGTGTAATGGGCTTCGGACTGCGCGCAATTGCGCTGGAAGTACATCGGCAAGCGCGCCAGCTCATACCAGGTGCCCTGATAACGCTTGAGATTGACGCTGTTGACGGTTTTCGGCGCCAACGGGTCTACGCCGGAAGTGGCGCAGCCGGCCAGTACCAGGCCGGCAAAAAGGATCAGCAATAACCGCTTCATTTTTCTTCTCCGTGGGCGCGAAGCCCCGGTTTACTTCAGGCCTTGGCCGGAAAACATCAGCACTTTGTCACCGGCATACTGCACGCTGATAAAGCTGTTCTTGTCGCCCCAGGTGCAACTGGACATGCCGAGCGCGCCCGAGCAATCGGTGGGCTTGCCGAGCAGAGTCTCGACTTCGGCCTTGGCCATACCGGCCGAAAGCTTCGAATAGTTTTCCTGATTGACCTTGCTGCATGCGGCCAACAGCACGCAAAACGTCAGAAGGGCGATAGATCGCAGCGACATGGTGTAACTCCTGGAACGAGGGGGGATGGCATGGTGCCAACCAGAAGCTTAGAAGAGAAAACCCTCATCTGGTTCCGTGGGCGGACGGCTATTTATTAGCCCGCCTGTCTGGCATTTGCCGATAAATCAGACACTTTGTAGGGCTATTGAGCATTTCGTCGCCTTTCGCCAAAGACGCCTAATCTTTGGCGCGTCGCGGTCGAAATAAGAGCAGCGCAAAGCCCCCGAGTGTGGCAAATTGCCGCCCTTTCTTGACCAGCCCCTTCGCGGTAGTTCATTCGATGACCAGAAACATGAAATTCAGCCACAAGATCTTGTTGGCTGCCGCCCTCGTGGTGGCCGTTGCGTTCGCCTGTTTCATTTTCTTCAACGACTATCGACAGCGCGAAGCCTTGGGCAGCAGCACCGAAGCCTCGATGCAGGAACTGGGCAGCCTGACCACCAGCAACATCCAGACCTGGCTGGAAAGCCGCATTCAATTGCTGCAATCGCTGTCGCAGCAAGTGGCTGTCGACGGCAACGCCCCCGCCAGCCTGAAACGCATCATCGACCTGCCCGCCTACACCGGCAATTTCCAGCTCAGCTATTTTGGCGGCGCCGACGGCGTGATGTTCTCCGTGCCGGCCGGCAATCGCGCGCCGGATTACGATCCACGCGCACGCGGCTGGTACAAAGCCGCCAACAGCGCGCAACAGACCATCGTCACCGAACCGTACATCGCCGCGTCCTCGGGCAAACTGGTAATCACTGTCGCCACCCCGGTGCAGCGCCAGGGCCAGATGCTCGGCGTCGCCGGTGCCGACATCGACCTGACCAGCGTCAGCGCGATCATCAACTCGCTGAACTTCGGTGGCCACGGCCACGCGTTCATCGTCAGTGCCGATGGCAAGATCCTTATCCACCCGGACAGCAAACTGGTGCTCAAGACCCTCGCCGAGGCCTACCCGAACGGCGCACCAAAAGTCAGCCCGGGCCTGAAAGAAGTCGAGTTCGACGGCAAGACGCAGTTGATCTCCTTCACCCGCGTCAACGGCGGTCCGTCGGCCGACTGGTACGTGGCGCTGGTGCTCGATAAAGACACCGCGTTCGCCATGCTCAGCGAATTCCGCACCTCGGCGCTGATCGCCATGGTTATTGCCGTGGTAATCATCATCGCCCTGCTCGGCATGCTCATTCGCGTGTTGATGCAACCGCTGCTGACCATGGGCCGCGCGATGCACGACATCGCCGAAGGTGAAGGCGACCTGACCAAACGTCTGGTGATCCACGGCAACGATGAGTTCGGCGCACTGGGCACCTCATTCAACCGTTTTGTTGAGCGCATTCACACTTCGATTCGTGAAGTGTCCTCGGCCACCGGCCAGGTCAACGAAGTCGCCCTGCGCGTGGTCGCAGCGTCGAACTCGTCGATGTACAACTCCGATCAGCAAGCCTCGCGCACCAACAGCGTGGCCGCGGCGATCAACCAACTCGGCGCCGCCGCGCAGGAAATCGCCCAGAACGCCGCCCTCGCCTCGCAGCACTCCAGCGATGCGCGCAGCCTCGCGGTCGACGGCCAGCAGGTTGTCGATAAAACCATCCACGCCATGCAGCAGCTGTCGGCGAAGATCAGCGATTCGTGCGGCAACATCGAAACCCTGAACAGCAACACGGTGAACATCGGCCAGATTCTCGAAGTGATCACCAGTATTTCCCAGCAGACCAACCTGCTCGCGCTCAACGCCGCGATCGAAGCGGCGCGTGCCGGTGAAGCCGGTCGTGGTTTCGCCGTGGTTGCCGACGAAGTGCGCAACCTCGCGCACCGCACCCAGGATTCGGCGCAGCAAGTGCAGAAGATGATCGAAGAGCTGCAAGTCGGCGCGCGCCAGGCGGTCAGCATCATGACCGAGAGCCAGCGCGAGAGTGAAAGCAGCGTCGGCATCGCCAACCAGGCCGGTGAGCGGTTGGGCAGCGTGACTCAGCGTATTGGCGAGATCGACGGGATGAACCAGTCGGTGGCCACCGCGACTGAAGAGCAGACCGCTGTGGTCGAGTCGATCAACGTCGATATCAACGAGATCAACACGCTGAATCAGGAAGGTGTGGAGAACTTGCAGGCAACGTTGCGGGCGTGCTCGGATCTGGAGCAGCAGGCGGCGCGGTTGAAGCAGTTGGTGGGTAGTTTCAGGATTTAAAGATCAAGGGCTTTACCCCCTCACCCCAGCCCTCCCGAAACGTCGGACCGCCCCCAGGGGGGCGAGGGGGGAAAGGGAGCAGATCTTCAAGCCTTTCAAAACCTGAGTTCGACTCAGGTCTCTCAAGTCGATGTACCTCCAACATCCACCTCGGTCAGTCCCCTCTCCCCCAGGGAGAGGGCTAGGGTGAGGGTAAGCCCTTAAAACCTTGACCCAGGCTCAGAAAGAAACACCAACTCTTCAGCCGTAGACTCCCGCCCCAACACCGCATTGCGATGCGGAAACCGGCCAAATCGTGCAATCACTTTCTGATGCCGCTCGGCATAATCCAGATTGTCCGCAAACACGGCCCGCTCCGACTCCGGCTGTTCAGCCACCAGCTCGATAAATCTGGAAACCGCCTCATTCTGCACCGCGAGGTTTTCGCAGTGTTCGAACACCAGATAAATGAATACACGCTGAATCGGTTTCAACTGCCGATCGAAATCCGCCGCAATGCCTTGGGCAACGAGTTTCTGCGCGCGCAGATCACCGGAAAACGCTTTGGGAGTGTCGCGAAAGATCATTCGCGGCAATTGATCGAGCAACAGCACCAGCGCCAGCCAACCTTCGGGACGTTGCGTCCACTCGGTCAATTCGCCGGCCAGGGCCTGATCGACAAAGACCCCGAATCGCTCACGCGCTTCGAGGTCTTGGCTGTCTCGCTTACCGAACCACAACTTGCCCTTGTCAGCCGAAATCTCGTCCGGGGATTCGGCGTGTCCGAACCACCAATCGAGCAACGGCTGCCAGGGCGCGGTCATGGTTTATTCCTTGTGGTAAGCCGTAGCGCGAGCGACTTCTTCTTTCGAGCCGAGGAAGACTGCTACGCGCTGGTGCAGGCCTTCAGGCTGGATGTCGAGAATACGCTGATGACCGTCGGTGGACGCGCCGCCCGCCTGTTCCACCAGGAACGACATCGGGTTGGCTTCGTACATCAGACGCAGTTTGCCTGGCTTGGACGGCTCACGGCTGTCGCGCGGGTACATGAACAGACCGCCACGGGTCAGGATGCGGTGTACGTCGGCAACCATCGCCGCGACCCAACGCATGTTGTAGTTCTTTTTCAGCGGACCTTCTTCACCGGCCAGCAGCTCGCCCACGTAGCGTTGTACCGGGGCTTCCCAGTGACGCTGGTTGGACATGTTGATGGCGAATTCCTGGGTCGATTCAGGAATGGTGATGTCTTCGTGGGTCAGCACGAAGCTGCCCATTTCGCGGTCCAGGGTGAAACCTTTGACGCCGTCACCGAGGGTCAGTACCAGCATGGTTTGCGGGCCGTAGATCGCGTAACCGGCGGCAACCTGCTGGGTGCCTGGCTGCAGGAACGCTTTTTCGTTCAGCGGCTCGTTCTGGCTCAGGTATTCGTTCGGGCAACGCAGTACCGAGAAGATGGTGCCGACCGGGGCGTTGATGTCGATGTTCGACGAACCGTCCAGTGGGTCGAATACCAGCAGATAGGCGCCTTTCGGGTATTTGCCCGGGATCTGGTAGGCATTGTCCATTTCTTCGGACGCCATGCCGGCCAGGTGACCGCCCCATTCGTTGGCTTCGAGCAGGATCTCGTTGGAGATCACGTCGAGTTTCTTCTGCACTTCGCCTTGGACGTTTTCAGTGCCCATGCTGCCCAGAACACCACCCAGGGCGCCTTTGGACACGGCGTGGCTGATTTCTTTGCAAGCACGCGCCACCACTTCGATCAGGAAACGCAGATCGGCAGGAGTGTTATTGCTGCGGGTCTGCTCAATCAAATAGCGACTCAGGGTAACGCGGGACATGGACGGCTCCGGTGGAATGGGGGGCTAAAAACCCGCGCAGTTTACAGGGAGTCTGAAAACGTAGCGAGCGAAGACGCCCGGTAACGTGCGTTGGGGTGTAATTGCCTGCATGAGACGTGATTGTCGGTGGAGAGTTCAGGTAGCGGGTTTAGCGTAGACCGGTTCGGGACGGATGGTGGTTGAGTGATAGCGGCGGTTTGAGGATTTTTGTTGATTGATCGGCCGTCATCGCTGGCAAGCCAGCTCCCACAAGGACTTCGGTCGTTCATCTATTTTGTGTACACCAAATAACCTGTGGGAGCTGGCTTGCCAGCGATTGGCGCGCAGCGCCAGCCATTCTCAGGTGTTGGTTGGAGGCTTGCGCAACAAGCTAAACGCCATAGCCCCCAAAAACACCACACTCAACAACAACACTGCCCACAACCCAATCTTCTTCCAATTGGTCTCCGCCACCGCCGCTGTGGTCGCCGTCGATGTCTGCGTACCAACCGCTTCACCCTGCACCGACGCCTTGCCCAACGACGCCAGCTTCTGCGGCTTGAAATCCGGAATCAGCGTCGCCAGCGGCAAGTTCGCCGTTTTCACCGTCGGATTACCCAGCGCCAGACTGTACGGCCCCTCTCCGCGTGCAAGGAAGATCACCTGAGTCGCCCGCACCGCGTACTTCACGCTGGGCGCCTGCGCGCCCAGACCACCGCCGCGCTCATCGACCGTCAGCTTCAACTGCTGCACGGTCTGCCCGTAGAGCTGCAATTCGTTCTGCACTACATCCTGATTATTCTGGCTCAGGCGATAGAGCAAGCCGCTGCTCAGTTCCTGCCACGGCAGGCTGCTTTCACGTCGCCCCGCCAATATCACCGGCGCCAGACTGTTCGGTTGTTTGAGTTCAACCTGCACGCGTTCGACATTCAGCCCCATCGGCAACTGCCAGGTGTATTCCCCGGCCTTGGTGCTGCTGCCGGCCAATGCCTGCGACCAGACCAACGGCAGCGGCAAATCGCGCGGATCACTGCTTTTCAATTGTGCCGCCGTCAAAATCGGCGCCGAGTTCGGCGACTCCCACAATAGCCGCACATAACGCGCCGATTGCCCCGGCAACGTCACTTCGTGCTGCTCGATGCGCTCATCGGAAAAAGTCAGTCGTGCGACCTGACCTTCGCCCCACGGCTGCCAGTGCTGCAAGTCATCGCTGGCCTCAATGCTGAAACGCTGAAAGCCGTCGCGCTCACTGGTCCAGTCGAGGATCAATTGCTGCAACGGCGCCTTGATCGCGCTGGCATCCAGCAGCCAGCCACGCAGCACTTCTTCACCCGCCTCCAACTGGCTGGACGGCTGCACTTCGACCAGCGTGCCGTTGGTGGTCGATTGCACGCGCACATTCGGCGCGCGCTCACTGGCGTCGGCGGCGTTGTACAGCGGGAACCATTTCACCTCGTGCAACTGGCCGTCATCGCGGGTCTGCGCCGACTCGCGCGCCAAGGCGTAGGCCTGCGCTTCGCCAGCGGCGTTGAATACCCGCAAGTCACTGAGATCAGTCTGGCGCGCCTGCAATTGCACGCTCAACGGTAAGTCGAGGCGATACCACGGGCCGTTGCCGCTCACAGACAGCGGCACCTGCGTGGCGAAGTCCGCCGGTTTTTCCTGAGCACCGGCCACCATCACCACGCCCAACGCCAACCAACCCAGATTTCGCATGCGACTCAAGATGAAACTCCTTCGGTGTTCGGGGCCGGTTTGTCCGCCGCCGGTTCAGCTTCGACGCGTTTAGGCGGCAGTGGCGCGAAGTAGCCGACCACCAACAGCAACACGCCAACGCCGATAAACGAGACGATCCGGGCAAGGCCGCCACGGTTGCTCAGTTCGACAAAAATCAGTTTGGCCACCACCAGCGCAATCAGCGCCGCGCCGATCAACCACACTTCGCGACGATGACGCAGATGCCCGCCGATCATCAGCCCGAGCGCCATCAACGTCCAGACGATGGACAATCCGGCCTGCACCAGCATCGAGCCGAGCAGTTGATCGAGCTCGAACGGAATCCCGGCCCAATGGTGTGCCGCGCGGGTGACCAGCGCGGTGCAGAAAGCGAACAGCGATACCCCGGCGATCAGTTGCGTCGCGTATTCGGTGTAGTCCTGACGAATCGACAGCTGCGAAACTGCACTGCGCGACCAGACATAAACGCCGAACAAAGCAAACAACAGACCCAGCTCCAGCGGGTTCAGCAGCGGCACATACGGCAACGGTTCGGCGTTGCCATCGCTGACGCCATTCGCCAACCAAAACCACGCGAGCATCAGCACCGCCAGCGGCGCGGCGGCGTACAAGCGGTACTCGCGGGCAAACGCTGCGACCGGCCACCGCCAAGAGCGCGGGGCCGCTGCCAGCAGCAGATAAACGCTCGGCAGAATCGCCCAACCCAACCAACGCCAGGCGTTGTATTGCTCGGACAACAGCAGTAGCCCGTAACGCAATTCCAGCGCCAGCACGCTAATCAGCAACCAACAGCCCAATACATGCGCCGTACTCAAGGCGCGCGCCGGCAACATCGGCGCCAGGCGCCGCAGACTGAAGAAGTGCACGGCGAACACCGCCGCCCACGCCAGCCAGCCGAAATCCGTCGCCGGGTGATAACGCGAATGCCAAGCAGCGAGCAACACCAGACCTGCCGCCGGAATCAGCAAGGTGCAGAGCAAGCCCAGCGCCGGCCATTTCAAACGTAGCGCCAACACAGTCCACACCGCCACGCTTACGGCTGCAACCAACAGCAGCAACGTGCCTTGCAAATTCGGAGCAGCAAAACGCAGCACCTCGCTAACCCACGCCAGCGCCCACCAACCCGCGCCCCACACCAGCAGTACTTCGGACAAGCGCTGCAAACTCAACGCATCGAATGCCGAGGCGTGATTGCCCAGTTGCAGGCGCCACGCACCGATCATCGCCGCCAGCCCCAGTACCAGCGGCGTCCAGAATCCGCCATGGGCCAGCGGTTTCAAACCTTCGCTGGACAGTGGCCCGAGCAACTCCGGACCGGCCAGCAAAAACGCCGCGCCACCGATCACTTGCAACAACAAACCGAAAACAAAACTCACGCGCTGCTTGAGGTACAGGCTCAACCAGATAATCAGCAAACCACTGGCCGCCCACACCGCGCTCGCGGTCTGCCATGGCAGGACAAACAGCACCGCCAGATTGATCAGCACCAGACCAGCCAACAGCACCACCGACAATCCGCGCAGCAGACGTACATCACCGCGCACCATTTCATCACGGGCCGCCAACAGCATGCCGGCGATCAACGCCAGACCGATCAGCGAAGCACTGAGCAAGCCACTCCAGCCGGCGCTGAACACCGCTGCCGAATCCTCGCCCGCGCCTTGCAGACGCAACAGGAACAACGCACCGCCGAGCAACTGCACGGCAAACGCGGTGAACAGGAAGGTGCGCGATTGAATCCGCAGACCGACAAACAACGTCACCAGACCGGCCAGCGCCCAACTGATGGCAGTGGCCTGAACGAAGAAGAACAGCGGCGCCAGCAGATAGAGGAAGGTCAGGCCCAGGCACGCCAACACCGGCAAGCCTTGACGCTCCCAAAGTGATGCCTGTTGCGGCGAGGCCTTGCGCAATTGATAGAAGCTGAACAGCAAGGCAATCCCGAGCATCAAAGCGCCCAGCGGCGCACCGTCGAGCAGACTGCTTTCGCCGACCCGCAACTGACTGAGGAAGGCTAACGCGGAACCCAGTTGCAGCAGCAAGGCAAACGCGCGGGCGAACGGTCGATGCTGGCGCAAACCGAGCCAGAAAATCCCCGCGCCTTCCACCGCCCACGCCGCCGAGGTCCAACGCGCATCGAGCCCCAGCGGGATCGCCAGACTGGCAAAAATCACTCCGAGCGCCAGACAGGTTTCGCCCAGCAGCACCGCGCGCCCGCCCATCAACACCTTGGCCAGCGCCATGTAGATCATGCCCAACGCCAGCGCACTGAAAGCGGCAGCAAACTCCAGATGCTGCACCAGCGCAAACTGCAGACCGAAGCCAATGATCGGCGGGCCGAACAGCATCGTGCCGTCGACGTAATCGCCCTTGCGCGCAGACCAGTGCAGCAACGCCTCGCGGTCGTCCGCCGCCGGCGCGTCCGGCATGTCGAGCAATTTGCGCCGGGCGAACAGCAGGCCGATGGCGAGGTACATCAGGAAAAACAGAATCAGGAACGGCTCGGTGCTCCACAACAGCTCCGGCGTATACGAACGCAAACCCCAGGCGAAACCGATACCAAAGGTGCCGACGAAGCCGATCAGGTTGAGCAGACGCCAGGCCTTGAACCAGGCGATGGCGAGAATGCCGGCGTTGAGCAGCGCGAAATAACTGAACAGCGCGACGTGGTTGCCGGCGCCGGTCGAAGTCAGGATCGGCGCGGCAAAACCGCCCAGCGCCGCCGCTGCGGCAAGCCCCAAGGCGTCTTGGGTAATGGCGAGAATCGCCGAGAAAATCGTCACCGCCACCAGCAGTCCCAGCGCGGCCGACGGATCGAGCAACGGGTGCAGGCGCATCGCCGCAAACACCGTCAGGTACAGCACCGCAATCCCGGTGCCTTGCAGCATCAACGCGTAATTGCTGTTGCGCCGGCGCAGCCACCAACCCAGCGCGAGCAAGCCCAACGCGGCCGCCGCGACACCGGCGTAACGCAACTCGATCGGCACGATCATGCCTTCGGTGGCGTAGCGCAGCAGGAACGCCAGACCGAAAAACAACAACACCACGCCAACGCGCAGCACGGTGTTGCCGCCGAACAGCCAGTTACGCGCAGCATTGATGCCGCGCTCGATGAGGTTCGGGCCACGGGGTTCGGCGGGTTTTGACGGTTCGGGCGTGACGGCATCGAGGCGCCACACATCAGCAGGCAGCGGTTGACTGGTTTCGCTGGCGACGGCGGAAATCGGTTCGAGTTCGGGCGGCAGTTCCCAGACCAGTTCGGGGGCCGGGGCTTCTTCGACTGCTTTGAGCGGTTCGACGACAGGTTCGGCGGCCGGCGCCGAAGTCGGTGGCGGCGCAGCATGAAGGGGCACGCCTTCGAGCAGAAACAGGCGCTGTTCGACGCCCTGCAAAGCAACCTTCGCCTGCTCAAGTTGCTGCTGTTGCGCCGCCGCCAGCGAGCCAAGCCGAGCGATGCGGATCGTCTGCCCGATTGCCAGCCCCAACAACGCGCCCAACAGCGCGTCACTGAACGACTCGTCGAGCAGCCAGCCGAGCACCAGC
The DNA here is from genome assembly GCF_979258655.1 of Pseudomonas sp. AC242. NCBI lineage: Bacteria > Pseudomonadati > Pseudomonadota > Gammaproteobacteria > Pseudomonadales > Pseudomonadaceae > Pseudomonas > Pseudomonas sp. AC242. The sequence goes on along the minus strand of NZ_OZ409873.1, from coordinate 6,102,407 downwards.
CCGATCAACATGAACATCCATTGCATGGTCGATATCCCTAAGCGCAAAGGCCAATCCGGGAAGATTAGCGCAGCCTGACCCAAAAAGATCGCAGCCTTCGGCAGCTCCTACAGGGTTATGCGAACACCTGTGTAGAAGCTGCCGAAGGCTGCGATCTTTTCCGGCACGCGATTATATCGAGCCGAACGGAAAGTTACTCCAGCGCTTTCCAGATATCCGTGGCGTACTCGCGAATCGTCCGATCCGAGGAGAACCAGCCCATCCGCGCCGTGTTGAGCACCGCTGAACGCCACCAGTTGTTGGAATCGTGCCAATGCGCTTCAACGCGTTTCTGCGCTTCCCAGTAGGAGTCGAAGTCAGCGCAGACCAGGAAGCGGTCGTAATCCACCAGCGAATCGATCAGCCCGGTATAACGCGAGGTGTCATCCGGCGAGAACACCCCGCCGCGAATCGCTTGCAGCACATCGTTCAGACGATGGGACGCGGCGATGTCCGGCACTGCGCTGAACTCGTGGTTCTGTTTGCGCGCTTCGACCTGCTGGGCGCTGAGGCCGAAGATGAACATGTGCTCGGCGCCGATGCGTTCGCACATTTCCACGTTTGCACCGTCCAGCGTGCCGATGGTCAGCGCGCCGTTGAGGCCGAACTTCATGTTACTGGTGCCTGACGCCTCGAAGCCTGCGGTGGAAATCTGCTCGGACAAGTCCGCCGCCGGAATAATGCTCTCCGCCAGGCTGACGTTGTAGTTGGGCAGGAACACCACTTTCAGCAAGCCGCGCACGGTCGGATCGTTGTTCACCACCCGGGCGATGTCGTTGGTCAGCTTGATGATCAGTTTCGCCTGGTGATAACTCGCCGCAGCCTTGCCGGCGAAGATTTTCACCCGTGGCACCCAGTCGACTTCCGGCTCGGCGCGAATCGCCTGATACAGCGCCACGGTGTGCATCAGGTTGAGCAACTGGCGTTTGTATTCGTGGATCCGTTTGACCTGCACGTCGAACATCGCCGCCGGATTGACCGCGATGCCCAAGCGTTCGTGAATCAGATAGGCCAGAGCTTTTTTGCTGTGCAGGCGCTGTTCGGCGAAAGCTTTGCGGAACGCGGTTTTTTCCGCGAACGGCTCGAGATCGAGCAGTCGCTCTTCCGGGTTATCCAGCAAATCCGGCCCCAGCGCATCGACCAGCATCGAAGTCAGTTCGGAGTTGGCCTGATACAGCCAGCGGCGGAAGGTAATGCCGTTGGTTTTGTTGTTGATCCGCTCCGGGTAGAGCTTGTGCAGTTCGGCGAATACGGTTTTGCGCATCAGTTGCGTGTGCAAGCCAGACACGCCATTGACGCTGTGCGAACCGAGGAAAGCGAGGTTGCCCATGCGTACCCGGCGACCGTTGTCTTCTTCGATCAGCGACACCGCGCGCAGCACGTCGAAATCGTGAATGCCTTTGGCCCGCAGGGAGTCGATGTGCTGAGCGTTGATCAAGTAAATGATCTGCATGTGCCGTGGCAGCATGCGTTCCATCAAGCCCACAGGCCAGGTTTCCAGTGCTTCCGGCAGCAGCGTGTGGTTGGTGTATGACAGCGTGTCGACGGTCACTTGCCACGCGGCATCCCACGCCACGTCATAGACGTCGACCAGTTGGCGCATCAGTTCGGCGACGGCAATCGAAGGGTGCGTATCGTTGAGCTGGATCGCCGCGTGATCGCCCAGGGTCAGCACCGAGGTGTGCATGTTGCGGTGACGGCGCAGCAAATCCTGCAAGGAAGCAGCGACAAAGAAGTATTCCTGGCGCAGGCGCAGCTCCTGCCCTGCTTCAGTGCTGTCCGCCGGGTAGAGCACGCGGGAGATACTTTCCGCGCGGGCAACCTCGGCGACGGCACCCAAGTGGTCGCCAGCGTTGAAACGCTCCAGGTGCAAATCTTCCATGGCGCGCGCACGCCACAGCCGCAAGGTGTTGACGCTCGCCCCGCGCCAGCCCACCACTGGCGTGTCGTAAGCAATGGCGCGGACGGTTTCCGCCGGCGACCAGACTTGTTTGGACTTGCCGGAAATGTCGGTGACGGTTTCAACGCTGCCGCCGAAGCCGATGGAGTACACGACTTCTGGCCGTTCGAACTCCCACGGGTTACCGAAATCCAGCCAGTGCTCGGTCTGCTCCTGCTGCCAGCCATCGACAATCGCCTGGCGGAACAAGCCGTGCTCATAACGAATGCCATAACCGTGGCCGGCAATGCCGAGGGTCGACATGCTTTCCATGAAGCACGCCGCCAGACGCCCGAGGCCGCCGTTGCCGAGCGCCGCATCGGGCTCCAGCAAACGGATGCGCTCCAGATCGACACCGAGCTCAGTCAACGCTTCACGAGCAACGTCGAGCAGGCCAAGGTTGCTCAGGCTGTCGTAGAGCAAACGGCCGATAAGAAATTCCAGCGAGAGGTAATACACCCGTTTCTGACCTTTGCGGTAGATCTGCCGGGTGTGGTCCATCCAGTGTTCGACCATGTGATCACGCGCCGCCAACGCAATGGCTTCGAACCAGTCATGGTCGAAGGCGTGATCGGGGTCTTTGCCCACCGCGTAGGTGAGCTTGGTCAGGACGGCGTCGCGGAATGCGGCCACCTCTGCTTCGCGAACTAGTGGTTCTTGAGTCATCAATAGGACCTCGAGCGAGCGGGAATTGTCTGAGCCTAGACGGTCTGACCGACGGTGAGGGCTCTGGTTCGGCAGTATTTCCTGAGACTGTGAGATAGCCCGGCATTACCTTGGCGAGTGAGCTAATGAATGCAGGGGCCGTGCCGAATTGTCCGGCAATGTGCCTGTATGCAGAAAAAATCTGGCGAAAGGTTGTTCAAAAATCCACCAGTCCCGGTATGATCGCGCGCCCTGATGCACACACGCCTGGTAACTCCCGATGATGAAGCCCAACCTGATTGCCGCCGCTGAGATCGATCGTCTCGATACGTGGGCGAAATACTCAGCCCCAATGTGCGGTTCCTGCGTGTCCAGCTGCTGCACGCTGCCGGTCGAGGTGAAGATCAAAGATCTGGTGCGCATCGGTGTGGTCGACGAGTTCGAACTGGGCGATCCGCCGAAGAACATCGCCAAACGCCTGCAAAAGGAAGGTCTGGTAGAACGCTTCAACCAGAAGTCCGGCATCTTCACCCTGCAGCGCATGAGCAACAACGATTGCTACTACCTGGATCGTAAGAGCCGCTTGTGCACCATTTATGACAAGCGCCCGGATACCTGCCGCAATCACCCGAAGATCGGGCCGCGGCCTGGGTATTGCGCGTACAAGCCAAAGGAAGTGGTGCGCGAGCAGAATTTCCGGGCGATCGAGCGGTTCTGACCCAACCCCGGAGTTGGCCAAAGGCGAGCTCCGTACTGAAAGTGCCATCCGTAGATTGTTCTTACAGGAACGGGTAACTCGACCATACCCGCTTGTCGCAATTTCCTATGCTTTATCAAGCATTCACCCGACAGTAAGTATCTCTCCCCAACACTAGTGTGGAGCATCACTCCCTCAGAGAAGATGCTCATGCGTTATTTAAAAGTGACAGCCCAGGATCGTAGTGGTAACGGCAAAGCCGATGCCGTGCAGCTGCACTTCCACAATGGCTCTGCCAACCTCGTCCACGAAGCTTTTGCACTGGATATGTCCGCCGATGGCTGCATTGAGTTCGGCTTCGCGGGTGATATCAACAGCGACGGACTGCAGAATTTTCAGGATCAGTTGCTACTCACGGCCTTTGCCGAGGTCTTCCTGCAGCTCAACTGGTTCAATGCCGGCGATAACTGGGAGCGCTATCTGAAAATTGGCGCAACCGACCATCATCAGGACGGCACACCCAATGTGGTCACGCTTCAATTCAGTGAAGACGATGGCGAGCTCGGCAAACCCATCAAGATCCGACGCGCAGCCGCGTACGATGGTGACAATGACGGCAGCCTCGACTCCTTCACTAACTCCGATGTGAACGGCGATGGCATAGCCAACAAAGCGGACAAGGCTGTACTGCGCAAGATCGCGGAAACCTTCCTCGCGTTTCGCTGGTTCGACGCTTGATTTGCCCATTGCTTCGCTGTTGATCGCAGACAAACAAAAACGCCCCCGGTCTCGCGACCGGGGGCGTTTTTTCAAGCGCGGGCTAAATTACGCCTTGGCTTTCTTGGCAGCGCGGGTACGCTCGCTTTCGTCCAGGATCTTCTTGCGAAGACGGATGGACTTAGGAGTAACTTCGCACAGCTCGTCTTCCTGGATGTATTCCAGAGCCTGTTCCAGGGTGAAGCGAACAGGTGGTACCAGAGCGATGGTTTCGTCTTTACCCGAAGCACGCATGTTGTCGAGCTTCTTGCCTTTGGTTGGGTTTACACCCAGGTCGTTGTCGCGGCTGTTCTGACCAACGATTTGACCGTTGTAGATCTCCTGGCCGTGTTCTACGAACAGCTTGCCACGAGCCTGCAGGGTTTCCAGCGAGTAGGTCAGTGCCTTGCCGGTTTCAACCGAAACCAGAACGCCGTTCTGACGGCCGGACATGTGGCCCGACTTCACTGGAGCGTAACGGTCGAAGATCGAGGTCAGGATGCCAGCACCGTTGGTCAGGGTCAGGAACTGGTTACGGAAACCGATCAGACCGCGAGCAGGGATGTTGTATTCCAGACGAACACGGCCCTTGCCATCCGGCACCATGTTGCTCAGGTCGCCCTTACGCAGACCCATCTCTTCCATGACCTTGCCCTGCGATTCTTCAGGGATGTCGATGGTTACGTTTTCGAACGGTTCCTGCTTCACGCCGTCAACTTCACGGATGATCACTTCAGGACGGCCCAGGGCCAGCTCGAAGCCTTCGCGACGCATGGTTTCGATCAGTACCGAGAGGTGCAGCTCACCACGGCCGGAAACCTTGAACTTGTCAGCCGAGTCGCCTTCTTCAACGCGCAGTGCAACGTTGTACAGCAGCTCTTTGTCCAGACGATCCTTGATGTTACGGGAGGTCACGAACTTGCCTTCTTTACCGCAGAATGGCGAGTCGTTTACCTGGAAGGTCATGGAAACGGTTGGCTCGTCAACGGTCAGCGGCTTCATCGCCTCGACGGTGTTGATATCGCACAGAGTGTCGGAGATGAACAGCTCGTCGAAGCCGCTGATGCAGACGATGTCGCCGGCTGCTGCTTCTTCAACGTCAATGCGGTGCAGACCGTGGTGACCCATCAGCTTCAGGATACGACCGTTGCGGCGCTTGCCGTCGGCGCTGATAGCGACAACCGGGGTGTTCGGCTTGACGCGACCACGAGCGATACGGCCAACACCGATAACACCCAGGAAGCTGTTGTAGTCCAGAGCGGAGATCTGCATCTGGAACGGACCGTCACGGTCAACGGCCGGAGGCGGAACGTGGTCGACTACCGCTTGGTACAGCGGGGTCATGTCTTCCGCCATGGCGGTGTGATCCAGACCGGCAATACCGTTCAGGGCCGAAGCGTAAACAACCTGGAAGTCCAGTTGTTCTTCGGTAGCACCGAGGTTGTCGAACAGGTCGAAGATCTGATCCAGAACCCAGTCCGGACGCGCGCCTGGACGGTCAACCTTGTTGATTACCACGATTGGACGCAGGCCGGCTTCGAAAGCCTTCTTGGTCACGAAACGGGTTTGCGGCATAGGGCCGTCTTGAGCGTCAACCAGCAGCAGAACGGAGTCAACCATCGACATTACGCGTTCAACTTCGCCGCCGAAGTCGGCGTGGCCCGGGGTGTCCACGATGTTGATGTGGTAGCCGTTCCAGTTGATGGCGGTGTTTTTCGCCAGAATGGTAATACCGCGCTCTTTTTCCTGGTCGTTGGAGTCCATCACGCGCTCGTCGTTGAGCTCGTTGCGCTCCAGTGTGCCGGATTGACGCAGGAGTTTGTCTACCAGGGTGGTTTTACCATGGTCAACGTGGGCGATGATGGCGATGTTGCGTAGATTTTCGATCACTTGTGTATCTCGATCAGAGGATTCGGTTTGCTGACAAGTCTTGGCAGCGATTAGCAGTAGTGTCCGGCATGGCCGTTACAGCTTGACGGCGGTGTCGGGGGGCCGGTGACGCAGGCCACAGGCAAACAGCCCCGGGCACTTAGCTCGGTCGATAAACGCGCACATTGGCATGCCCCTCACTGAGCAAATGGTGAGCATGCAGGCGACTCATCACGCCTTTGTCGCAATACAGCAGGTACTGGCGAGTCGGATCCAGCTCCTTGAAACGAGCGTTCACTGCGTAGAACGGCATCGTCTGTACTTCTACGCCAGCGAGTTCCAGCGGCTCATCCTCGGCGGCATCCGGGTGACGGATGTCGATCACGATCTGGCCGGCCAGTGCTTCGCTGACTTCTTCAATCTGTACGTCCTGGCCCAATTCGTCGATCACCCGATCGATCGGCACCAGTTTGGCGTTTTCGAGCGCACGCTCGAGGACTGCCATGTCGAATTCTTTCTCTTCGTGTTCAACACGACCGCGTTTGGCGGCGGTTTTCGGATTGACCGAAATGACCCCGCAGTATTCCGGCATGTGCCGGGCGAAATCGGCAGTGCCGATCTCGTTGGCCGTGTCGATGATGTCCTGCTTGTGCGCCACGATCAGCGGACGCAGGACCAGTTTGTCGGTCACGCAGTCGATCACCGACAGGTTCGGCAGCGTCTGGCTCGACACCTGGGAGATCGCCTCGCCGGTGACCAGCGCCTCGATCTGCAGGCGGTCGGCGATATTGGAGGCCGCGCGCAACATCATACGCTTCAATACGACGCCCATATGACTGTTATCGACTTTGCCGAGAATTTCGCCCAGCACTTCTTCGAACGGAACACTGACAAATAGCACGCGTTGCGAGCTGCCGTACTTCTTCCAGATGAAATGCGCGACTTCCATCACGCCCAATTCATGGGCACGCCCGCCCAGATTGAAGAAGCAGAAGTGCGTCATCAGGCCGCGACGAATGATCTGGTAGGCCGCAACGGTCGAGTCAAAGCCGCCGGACATCAATACCAGCGTCTGCTCAAGGGCACCGAGCGGGTAACCCCCGATGCCGTTGTGCTGGCTGTGGATCACAAACAACCGTTTGTCGCGAACTTCGATGCGGACTTCGATTTCCGGCGCTTTCAGGTCGATCCCGGCGGCACCGCACTCACGGCGCAGCTTGCTGCCGACGTATTTTTCGACATCCATCGAGCTGAATGCGTGCTTGCCGGCACGCTTGCAACGCACCGAGAAAATCTTCCCGGCCAGTGCATCGCCGTAGTGCTGTTTGCACTTCTCGGTGATGTCGTCGAAGTCGCCCAGCGGGTACTCGTCGATCTGCAGAAAGTGCGCGATGCCCGGCATGCAGGTCAGGCGCTCGCCCATCTCTTTCAAGGCTTTGGGATCGGTAACGCGGGTTTCCAGTTCGAGATTGTCCCACACACCGTTCACCACCACGGCCGGGTCCAGGTCGCGGAGCACGGTGCGGATGTTCTTGGCCAACTGGCGGATGAACTTCGTCCGGACAGGTCGGCTTTTGATGGTGATCTCGGGGAAGACTTTTACGATTAGTTTCATGAAAACAGCGCGCGAACGGCCAGCCGAAAAAGGGGGGCGCGGATTATAGCGGAAATTGCTCAAGGTTTAACCAGTTAATGTGCAGAAGGTTTTGCACGCACCAAAACGGGTCATTTTCGATTTATGACGCTACATTAAAGGGCGAGATTTTCCGCATTGAGGTGCTTTGCACCTTTATAAGCGTGAATTTGGGGCAAAAAACCCATGCTGGGGCACTGGCATGCAATTTGCTCCCTTGTGAGGCAGGTTGCCTTGGCAGAGTATTCGCGCCGGCATCACCCAAATTCTAAGGGCATCCACTACTAAGCCCGAAGCCACCCGGAGGACATATGTCGAAGACGGTTCAACTCATCAAAGATCATGACGTCAAGTGGATTGATCTGCGCTTCACGGACACCAAAGGCACTCAGCACCACGTGACCATGCCGGCTCGCGATGCGCTGGATGAAGACTTCTTCGAAGTCGGCAAAATGTTCGACGGTTCCTCCATCGCTGGCTGGAAAGGCATCGAAGCCTCCGACATGATCCTGATGCCGGTTGACGAAACTGCCGTACTCGACCCGTTCACCGAAGACGCCACCCTGATCCTGGTGTGCGACATCATCGAACCTTCGAGCATGCAAGGCTACGACCGCGACCCACGTGCGATCGCCAAGCGTGCCGAAGAACACCTGAAAGCCACCGGTATCGGTGACACCGTGTTCGCCGGTCCTGAGCCTGAGTTCTTCATCTTTGACTCGGTGAAATTCAAGTCGGACATCTCCGGCTCGATGTTCAAGATCTACTCCGAGCAAGGTTCGTGGATGTCCGACCAGGACATCGAAGGCGGCAACAAGGGTCACCGTCCAGGCGTCAAAGGTGGCTACTTCCCGGTTCCGCCGTTCGACCACGACCACGAAATCCGTACCTCCATGTGCAACGCACTGGAAGAAATGGGCCTGACCGTCGAAGTTCACCACCACGAAGTGGCGACTGCCGGCCAGAACGAAATCGGCGTCAAGTTCAACACCCTGGTGAAGAAAGCCGACGAAACCCAAACCCTGAAGTACGTTGTGCACAACGTTGCTGACGCTTACGGTCGCACCGCGACCTTCATGCCGAAGCCACTGTACGGCGACAACGGTTCGGGCATGCACGTGCACATGTCGATCTGGAAAGACGGCAAGAATACCTTCGCCGGTGAAGGTTATGCCGGCCTGTCCGATACCGCTCTGTACTTCATCGGCGGCATCATCAAGCACGGTAAGGCCCTGAACGGCTTCACCAACCCGGCGACCAACTCGTACAAGCGTCTGGTTCCAGGCTTCGAAGCTCCAGTGATGCTGGCCTACTCGGCTCGCAACCGTTCCGCTTCGATCCGTATTCCTTACGTGTCGAGCCCGAAAGCCCGCCGTATCGAAGCCCGCTTCCCGGATCCGGCTGCCAACCCTTACCTGGCCTTCGCAGCACTGCTGATGGCCGGTCTGGACGGTATCCAGAACAAGATCCACCCAGGCGACGCTGCTGACAAAAACCTGTACGACCTGCCGCCTGAAGAGGCGAAAGAGATCCCGCAAGTTTGCGGCAGCTTGAAAGAAGCCCTGGAAGAGCTGGACAAGGGCCGCGCGTTCCTGACCAAGGGCGGCGTATTCTCCGACGACTTCATCGACGCTTACATCGCGCTGAAATCGGAAGAAGAAATCAAGGTTCGCACCTTCGTACACCCACTGGAATATGAGCTGTACTACAGCTGCTGATCCGGTAGCGCCGCGTTTTTCGGCGTGACAAAAAGAGGCCTCCTTCGGGAGGCCTTTTTTATTGCCTGCCATTTATGACGTGATGCTGATCGTTCCCACGCTCCGCGTGGGAATGCAGCCCGTGACGCTCCGCGTCACTGGACGCGGAGCGTCCCTTGAGGCGTACCCACGCAGAGCGTGGGAACGATCAATTGTGGTGTATGAATGATCTCTGGATGTGTGCAGGGTTGGGCCAACCGCCACACCTGTCCTATGCTGCACCCCATCGCTTTCAATCCCGGTCGATTTCATGGGTCGCACCTTTCTCTACATTCTATTGCTGATGATCGCCCTGCCCGCCGCCGCGCAGATCTACAAATACACCGATGCCAACGGCCACACGGTGTACAGCGATCACTCGCCGGACGGCGTGCAGGCACAACCGGTGGAATTGCCGCCGCTCAATCGGGTCGAGCCTCAGGCGCCCAGCGCACCACCCGCGCCCGAAACCGACAACCGTGAACCTGCGCCCAACGCCTATGACATTCTTGAACTCGCTGGTTTGCCCACCGAAGAGGCCCTGCGCGCCAATAACGGCACGTTCACCGTTCAAGTGCTGATCAAACCCCGCCTGCTGCCGCCGCATCAATTAAGGCTGGTATTGGACGATGAGCCTTACGGTCAGCCGAGCAACGTGCCGATCCTGCAACTGGTGAACGTTGATCGCGGTGAACATCGTCTAGCGGTGCAGGTGATTGACGGGCAAACGGTCATACAGCAGAGCCCGCCAGTTCTCCTCAGCGTACAGCGGGTGCACAAGCCATGATCCGCGCATGTTTGTTCGTCGTGCTGGCGCTGCTGACCCTGCAGGCTTCAGCAGAGGTCTTCACCTATACCGATGCTCAGGGCAATCGTGTCTACACCGACCAGCCCCGCAGCAACGCCAAGCGCGTACCGATCGCGACCAGCAATCGCATGTCGGCCAACCCCGGCGCCGCTGCGCCGATCACCACCGCAAAAAAATCCCCGGAACAACCACCGTTCCACTACGACATGCTGCGCATTCTGGTGCCCGAACCCGATGCCACAATTCGCAGCAGTGCCGGCGAGATCATCGTCAGCGTCACCAGCGAACCCGGCCTGCAACGCGGCCACCGTTATCGCCTGTTGCTGGATGGCCAAGCCACCGGCGAACCCGGTCTGAGTCCGGTGTTCCCGCTGAACAACATTGATCGTGGCAGCCATAACCTGTCCGTGGAAATACTCGATGCCGAGGGCCGCACCGTCGAACGCACCGCCAACCAGCCGTTCCACATGCTGCGCATCTCCCTCGCGCAGAAACGCCAGGTCAAACCCTGCGTCGCCGACGACTACGGCGTACGCCCGGAATGCCCGTTGAAAGACAAACCCGAAGAGCCGAAAAATCCCTTCCTGCGTTTCTTCTAACGCCGTTCAGCTTTGCGCACTATATTGGTGCAATAGATTGCACCGTACCCACAATCCAACCCATTTTGGTTCGAAACTTCCCGTTCGAGCTGGCACCCTGCCACTCAAACGAGCGTCAAACGCCTGTTTCAGGCGTTGAACGCTTCTTTTCAGAGCCTTGGTTTGGTTTTTGCATTTTCAGTTCACCGACGCTTGTTATTTGCGCACGCTCCGCCCCCAAAAGAGGCTCCGATGACTATTAGCGACGCAATCCACCGTTTGCTGCTCGACAACCTGACCACCGCCACCATCCTGCTCGACGCCGAATTGCGCCTCGAGTACATGAATCCGGCGGCGGAGATGCTGCTCGCCATCAGCGGGCAGCGTAGCCATGGGCAATTCATCAGCGAGCTGTTTACCGAATCCACCGAGGCGCTGAATTCGTTGCGCCAAGCGGTAGAGCAGGCGCACCCGTTTACCAAACGCGAAGCGATGCTCACCGCCCTCACCGGCCAGACCTTGACCGTGGATTACGCGGTGACGCCGATCCTCAGCAACGGCGCGACCATGCTCCTGCTGGAGGTTCATCCGCGTGACCGCTTGCTGCGGATCACCAAGGAAGAGGCGCAACTGTCCAAGCAGGAAACCAGCAAGATGCTGGTGCGCGGTCTCGCCCATGAAATCAAGAATCCGCTCGGCGGTATCCGTGGCGCCGCGCAACTGCTGGCCCGCGAGCTACCGGAAGACAGCCTGCGCGATTACACCAACGTGATCATTGAAGAGGCCGACCGCCTGCGCAATCTGGTCGACCGCATGCTCGGCTCGAACAAGCTGCCGTCGCTGGCCATGTGCAACGTCCACGAAGTGCTGGAGCGCGTTTGCCAACTGGTTGAAGCCGAAAGTCAGGGCTGCATCACCTTGGTGCGCGATTACGACCCAAGCATTCCCGACGTCTTGATCGACCGCGAGCAAATGATTCAGGCGGTGTTGAACATCGTGCGCAACGCGATGCAGGCGATCAGCAGCCAGAACGAGCTGCGCCTGGGCCGCATCAGTCTGCGCACCCGAACCATGCGCCAGTTCACCATCGGCCACGTCCGCCATCGTCTGGTGACCAAGATCGAGATCATCGACAACGGTCCGGGGATCCCGGCGGAACTTCAGGAAACCATTTTCTTTCCCATGGTCAGCGGTCGCCCGGACGGTACCGGGCTGGGCCTGGCCATTACCCAGAACATCATCAGCCAGCACCAGGGCCTGATCGAGTGTGACAGCCATCCAGGCCACACCACCTTCTCGATCTTTCTGCCACTGGAACAAGGAGCCACATCGACATGAGCCGTAGTGAAACCGTGTGGATCGTCGATGACGACCGTTCTATCCGTTGGGTGCTGGAAAAGGCCTTGCAGCAGGAAGGCATGACCACCCAGAGCTTCGACAGCGCCGATGGCGTGATGAGTCGCTTGGCCCGTCAGCAGCCGGACGTGATCATTTCCGACATTCGCATGCCCGGTGCCAGCGGTCTGGATCTGCTGGCGCGGATTCGCGAACAGCACCCACGGTTGCCGGTCATCATCATGACCGCTCACTCCGATCTGGACAGCGCTGTCGCCTCGTATCAGGGCGGCGCGTTCGAATACCTGCCAAAGCCGTTCGACGTTGATGAGGCCGTGTCGCTGGTCAAGCGTGCCAATCAGCATGCGCAAGAACAGCAAGGCCTGGAAGTCGTGCCTGCTTTGACCCGCACCCCGGAAATCATCGGCGAAGCGCCGGCGATGCAGGAAGTGTTTCGCGCCATCGGGCGCTTGAGCCACTCCAACATCACCGTGCTGATCAACGGCGAATCCGGCACCGGTAAAGAACTGGTCGCCCACGCCCTGCACCGCCACAGCCCGCGCGCGGCCTCGCCGTTCATTGCGCTGAACATGGCGGCGATCCCCAAGGACCTGATGGAATCCGAGCTGTTCGGCCATGAGAAAGGCGCGTTCACCGGCGCGGCGAATCTGCGTCGCGGGCGCTTCGAACAGGCTGACGGCGGCACGCTGTTCCTCGATGAAATCGGCGACATGCCGGCGGATACCCAGACCCGTCTGCTGCGGGTTCTGGCGGATGGCGAGTTCTATCGCGTGGGCGGGCATGTGCCGGTCAAGGTCGACGTGCGCATCATCGCCGCGACACACCAGAATCTGGAAACCCTGGTACACGCCGGGAAATTCCGTGAGGACTTGTTCCATCGCCTCAACGTGATCCGTATCCACATCCCGCGCCTGTCGGACCGTCGTGAAGACATCCCGACCCTGGCCAAGCATTTTCTCAGCCGTGCCGCGCAGGAATTGGCGGTCGAGCCGAAACTGCTGAAGAGCGAGACTGAGGAATACCTGAAAAACCTGCCGTGGGGCGGCAACGTGCGGCAGTTGGAAAACACCTGCCGCTGGATCACCGTGATGGCCTCCGGGCGCGAAGTACACATCAGCGACCTGCCGCCGGAGCTACTGAACCTGCCGCAGGACTCGGCGCCAGTGACCAATTGGGAGCAGGCGTTGCGTCAGTGGGCCGATCAGGCGCTGGCGCGCGGTCAGTCGAGCCTGCTCGACAGTGCGGTGCCGGCGTTTGAGCGAATCATGATCGAGACGGCCCTGAAGCACACCGCCGGGCGCCGGCGTGATGCCGCGGTTTTGCTCGGTTGGGGGCGCAATACCCTGACGCGCAAAATCAAGGAATTGGGCATGAAGGTCGATGGTGGCGATGATGATGAGGGGGATGAGGGTTAACGGTTTGTTCGCTTGAGGGCTGTTGTGAATTCAAAATCCAGCCCCTCATCGGAACGCCGTGCACCGCATCAATGCACAATGACCCGCGATCGCGCACAGCCGCATCGCCACATTCGCTTCTGAAACCACTGAAAAATCAACTACCCAAATGCACGAAAGCCCCGAATCCCGGGGCTTTCGTGTTTCTGATCAGATTTTTTGTTTCAACACATTAAAACCTGGCACGCCCCCTGCAATAACCCTTACAGGTGATTCGATTCACCACCCGTTTCGGGGACCTTGGTACAGGCAGGCCGGGGATTCCCCTCTTTACACCGGGCTCATACCGCAACGCGACGAGCCCACCCTTTTGGGATCCTTGGTACAGGCAGGCCGGGGGTTCCCTCTTTACACCGGACCGACGCTCACAGCGAAGTCCACCCGTTTTGGGAACCCTGATACAGGCAGGTCAGGGATTCCCGCTTTTACACCAATCGCCGAGGTGTTCAGCCCGGCGTTAATTAAGCTTCGGACGTTTGGGTAAATGATGCAGGGGCTGATTTTGCCGCCCCGAGTCATATTCCCGTATTTGTGCTTCAAGCCTGTCGAGCATTTTTCCGGGGCTGGGTTCATTGAGCAGAATGTCCCTCATCCTTGCCTGTTCGCTTGGCTCAGCCTTCGTATAGGCATCCAGAAACCACCACACCCGCCGCTGCAAAAGCGGATGCTCGACGTGAAATTCAGGCGTACGACTCAGCTTCCGAATCCCATTGATCACGTCACTTGCTGCACCGCCGAAGCTGTCCCAGAGCTTCAGTTTTTCAGGTAATTCCAATGGCGGCACATTTCGCAGCCACAGGTTTGCCGACCGATCAGCACTTTCCTCTCCCAGCCAGATGTCGGCGCCTGTTTTTATACGCGCATGTATCAGACGCCGCAGGGAGGCCGGATCCGTGATGGGGTTGCCGCTGAGATTGAAGCCCGCTCTGAGTTCGATGGATTCCGGGATCGCGGCAATTCGATTGTTCGCCAGATTCAACACTTTCCCGGGAATCTTATCGGTGATGCCGTCCGGAAACCTGTCCAACCTCATGTTGGAAAGATCCAGCTCCTGCAACGCAGTCATTGCTTTAAGTGAAGGTGCAACAGAAAACGCGTTGTCGCCCAGTCGCAATACCTCCAGCCTTGACGGCCCGTCGTCGGTATCAAGCCCGATAGGGATTCGGTGTATTCCGGAGCCTGTCAGGTCCAACACGCGCAACTCGGTCATCCCGGCGATGTCAGGATCCGTTAGCAAAACAACGCTCGGGTGTTGAAGAGACAACCTAGCGCGCAAGTCGTCAGGATAATGATTCAGCCTCGCCGCCTGTATTTTACCTAGCCTCAACACCTGCAGCCTGGTCATGCCCCTCAGCGAAAAGTCATCCTGAAAATCACAATCCTGCAGGTTCAACTCTCGTAAACGGGGGAGCCTCGCTAATTGCTCGGCAAAGCGCGAACCCAGATCGAATCTTGAGTAAGCATGCTCATACATAGAGGCATCGGAGGTACTTCTGGTGATCATCTGGCTTGTGACCGTCAGACTTTCAATGTTGGGAAATTGCGCAAAAAACACCTCAGGGTTCAGCGGCGCATGACCTCTTAACGTAAGAGAAACGACTGAGTTGAATTTCAATGAAAGCAGCTTATCGACTGGCCATAGCGTGAGATTGATATCCAGCTTGAAACCCGATAGCCGCCCATCGCTGTAGACCCGTTGATCAGGCTTACTTTTCCACTTGTACAATTTGCGCAGCGTACTCCACATGGCAAACGCCTCATCTACGCCATGTTTCCCTAGAATGCGATTTTGGTGGTCCGGGATGCTGACGTGTTCGTAGTCCAGTTGCAGTAGCCCAAGCTGAATCCGCTTGAGTTCCACATCTGCCACATCCTTGTCACCAAACCGGGCGATAAAGTCATCCGCGTGTTGATCGGTCGCTTTCGGAAGGTAGCTTCGAACCTGCGCTCGGGTAGTTGGCTCAACGACCGTACGCGGGTACCAAAAACCGCTATCGGCGTCACGCAGCATCACCGGCCCCAAAAGCAACTCACTTGGCCGTCGGGCCCGATGCAGTCCCGTCTCGGGGTCCACGGCGACATGGACAAAATCACCATCGGCCACTTCAGCGTAGGTGCGCTTGTTAAAAACCCTCAAGCCTTCGCCGTTGGCTTCTGGAAGTAACGCCCGGGCATTGATTACGTAATGGTCCAGCGTCGGTTGAGGCGCGAGCAAACGTGCGTCAACGGGGGGCGCGTGAATAATAACCGCCGGAGTCGCACCAGTGGCATCTGCGTCAACAGCCCTGGACGACCCGGCACGCGGCTGCCAATCATCGGCGGAGAGTCCTGAACCGGAACCTCTGCGGCCCGATGGGCCGGGGAGCGGAATGTCCACGTCGGCCGGTCGGGTTGGACTGGTCGAAGCATCCACTTTCACGTGGGTGCTGCCCCCGACAGGTGGTTTTATTGGCATTTTTTTCATCCTTGAAAAAATCGCCCCTGGCAGTCGTGCAAGGGGCGAAGACTTTCGGCATCCTGCCGGTTTAAAAGAGGAACGCACGATAGCGTGCGCAAGCATTCAAGGAGAGTGGAAAGGCAGACAAGCGTAGTGGGAAACGACGTCAATAAGCGTAGGAGTACGTCGAGAAGGACGGCAGTATTCCGATCAGTTCGTTTGCAAGCGTATCTCCAGCCGCCAGCGGTCATCGACCTCACTGCCGACCCAATTACCCTGCAGCGGCCGCGCTGCCAATACGGTCAACAACAACCCGCCATCGCTCATGCGCGTACGCCAGTTCACGTCCCTGCCGTTGAGCTTGAGTTGCCCCTTCTGCGCCTGGCCATCCGCCTGAAACAATAGCGCCACCGTGCCATCGATGATTTCACCGTGCAGCTTGGGTTCGTTGTTGAACCACACCACCAACCCCTGCTCTGACACCTCGACTTGTTGCAGCACAGTCGGATCCGGCGTGGTCAGACGGCCGATCATCAAACCGATCATCACGCCGACAATCGCCAGCGAACCGATGACTCGCGGCAATAGTTTCGAACGGTTGTCCACAGGCGGCGTAGAATGCCGCTCATCTTTACCTTCGGAGCCGTGCATGTTTCACGTCATCCTTTTTCAACCAGAAATTCCGCCGAATACCGGCAACGTTATCAGGCTGTGCGCCAATAGCGGCTGCCACCTGCATTTGATCGAACCGCTGGGCTTCGAGATGGACGACAAGCGCTTGCGCCGCGCCGGTCTCGACTATCACGAATATGCCACGCTGCAGCGTCACGCAGACTTGGCCAGTTGCCTGGAAAGCCTTGGCAACCCGCGGCTGTTCGCGTTCACCACCAAAGGCTCGCGGCCGTTTCATGATGCCGCGTTTGTTCCTGGCGATGCGTTCATCTTCGGCCCGGAAAGCCGTGGCCTGCCGCCGGAAGTGCTCGACGCGCTGCCGCCGGAACAGCGCCTGCGCCTGCCGATGCGCGAAGGCTGCCGCAGCCTGAACCTGTCCAACACCGTTGCGGTCGCAGTGTACGAAGCCTGGCGCCAGAACGACTTCAAGTAACACCACACCTGATCGTTCCCACGCTCTGCGTGGGAATGCAGCCCGTGACGCTCCGCGTCACTGGACGCGGAGCGTCCCCAGAGGCATTCCCACGCGGAGCGTAGGAACGATCAGCCAAGAAAAAAGCGCCTGTTACGGCGCTTTTTTCTTTGTAGCCCAGACCGTCTTACTGAACGGTTGGCGTCTCGCCGCTTTCCTGCATGCGCTGCAGTTCTTGCGCGTACAGAGCGTCGAAGTTCACCGGGGCCAGCATCAGCGCCGGGAACGAACCACGGGTCACCAGGCTGTCCAGGGTTTCGCGCGCGTACGGGAACAGAATGTTCGGGCAGAACGCACCCAGGGTGTGGCTCATCGAGGCCGCGTCCAGGTTCTTGATCAGGAAGATACCGGCCTGTTGCACTTCAGCGATGAAGGCGACTTCTTCACCGTTTTTCACGGTGACGGACAGGGTCAGCACAACTTCGTAGAAATCACCTTCCAGTGCTTTCTGGCGAGTGTTCAGATCCAGCGCGACCGCCGGATCCCACTGCTGGCGGAAGATCGCCGGGCTTTTCGGGGCTTCGAAGGACAGGTCGCGTACGTAGATGCGCTGCAAGGAGAATTGCGGTGCGGTTTCTTCTTCGCTGGCTGCAGTGTTCTGTTGGTCAGTCATCTCAGATCCTTTCTGATCTCGGGTCTTTAAGGGATTGCTGTACGTGGGTGCAGCCGTTCAGGCCTTGAGCAGCGCGTCGAGCTTGCCGGCGCGCTCCAGGGCATACAAATCGTCACAACCGCCGATGTGCTTGCTGCCGATCCAGATCTGCGGCACGGACGTGCGTCCGGCTTTCTGGGCCATTTCGGCGCGCACCTGCGGCTTGCCATCGACCTTGATCTCTTTGAAGGCCACGCCTTTGTTCTCGAGCAGGTACTTGGCGCGCGAGCAGTAAGGGCAGTAATCGCTGGAGTAGACGATGACTTCGCTCATATCACTTCACCAGCGGCAGGTTGTCGCCTTTCCAGCTGGAGATCCCGCCGGACAGCTTGGCGGCGGTGAAGCCGGATTTCATCAGTTCGCGGGCGTGAGTGCCAGCGGTCTGGCCCAGGGCGTCGACCAGGATGATGGTCTTGGCCTTGTGTTTTTCCAGCTCGCCAATGCGCGCAGCCAGTTTGTCCTGGGGAATATTGATCGCGCCAACAATGTGGCCGGCTGCGAAATCCTTGGCCGGACGGATGTCCACCACCACGCCTGCATCTTTATTGACCAGCGCGGTCAGCTCGCCGGTGCTCAGGCTTTTACCGCCGCCCTGCATCGTGTGCGCCAGCAGCAGAGCCAGCAGTACGACGAAGATACCGACAAGAATGTAGTGGTTAGTGGCAAATTCAATCAGGTGAGCAACCATCGAAGGAGGTTCCAGGGCGTTAAAATGTCGGCCAGTATACACAGCCACTATGGTCGGCCAAACCCCGTCCGGCGGTGACGCGGTCGGAACTTAGCTTTAAACTCCAACTCCCTTTTCCATCGCCCTCTTCTTTATTAGCCACGAGTGGATTCCATGACGACTACGCCTAAACCTTTGGTCCTGATGATTCTCGACGGCTTCGGTCACAGCGACAGCCCCGAATCCAATGCCGTTTTTGCGGCGAAGAAGCCTGTTCTCGATCGCCTCTGGGCCAGCGTGCCGAACGGCTTGATCTCGGGCAGCGGCATGGACGTCGGCCTGCCGGACGGCCAGATGGGCAACTCCGAAGTCGGCCACATGAATCTTGGCGCCGGTCGCGTGGTGTATCAGGACTTCACGCGTGTGACCAAATCGATCCGCGACGGCGAGTTCTTCGAGAACCCGACCATCTGCGCCGCTGTGGATAAAGCCGTGGCCGCTGGCAAAGCCGTGCACTTCATGGGTCTGCTGTCCGATGGCGGCGTACACAGCCATCAGGATCACCTGATCGCCATGGCCGAACTGGCGTTCAAGCGCGGCGCCGAAAAAATCTACCTGCACGCCTTCCTCGATGGCCGCGACACACCGCCGAAAAGCGCGGCATCGTCGATCGAGCTGCTTGATGCGACCTTCCAGGCGCTCGGCAAGGGCCGCATCGCCAGCATCATCGGCCGTTACTTCGCCATGGACCGTGACAACCGTTGGGATCGCGTCGCTCAGGCGTACAACCTGATCGTCGATGGCAACAGCGAATTCAACGCTGCCACGGCGCAGGAAGGCCTTGAAGCCGCTTATGCCCGTGGCGAGAGCGACGAATTCGTCAAAGCCACGTCCATCGGTGAGCCAGTGAAAGTCGAAGACGGCGACGCCGTGGTGTTCATGAACTTCCGCGCCGACCGTGCCCGTGAGCTGACCCGCGTATTCGTCGAAGACGACTTCAAGGATTTCGAACGCGCACGCCAGCCGAAACTGGCCGGTTTCGTCATGCTGACCCAATACGCCGCCAGCATTCCGGCTCCGTCGGCATTCGCCGCGGGCAGCCTGGAAAACGTGCTGGGCGACTACTTGGCGAAGAACGGCAAGACCCAGCTGCGCATTGCTGAAACCGAAAAATACGCCCACGTGACCTTCTTCTTCTCCGGCGGTCGTGAAGAACCGTTCCCGGGCGAAGAGCGCATCCTGATCCCGTCGCCGAAAGTCGCCACCTACGACTTGCAGCCGGAAATGAGCGCGCCGGAAGTCACCGACCGTATCGTTGAGGCCATCGAAAACCAGCGTTTCGATGTAATCGTGGTCAACTACGCCAACGGCGACATGGTCGGCCACAGCGGCGTGTTTGACGCGGCAGTGAAGGCTGTTGAATGCCTCGACACCTGCGTCGGTCGCATTGTCGATGCGCTGGAAAAGGTTGGCGGTGAAGCACTGATCACGGCTGACCACGGCAACGTCGAAAAAATGGCCGATGAAGAAACCCACCAGGCTCACACTGCGCACACCACCGAGCCGGTGCCGTTCATTTATGTCGGCAAGCGCGACCTGAAAGTACGTGAAGGCGGCGTGCTGGCGGACGTTGCACCGACCATGCTGAAGCTGCTGGGCCTGGAAAAACCAGCGGAAATGACCGGCACGTCTATCCTGGTGTAATCCGTCCGATCAAACACCACAAAACCCTGTGGGAGCTGGCTTGCCAGCGATAGCAATCTGACAGCCAACATCTATGTTGAATGTGCAGACGCCATCGCTGGCAAGTCGAATCGTCGCACCGCAGCTCCCACAGTGGTTTATGGAGTTTTCGAAATGGAATTCGGTGTATTGCTTGGTCCAGTTATCACACAGCCCCAATTGGGCGTTTTTTTTGCAGCCTCGGGCGGGCATACTAGGCCGTCCCTTACCCTGGTGCCGCCCGCCTCTATGCTCCGCGTCCTGATCGCCCTCGCTCTGACCTGCCTGCTCCAACCGGCCTTCGCTGACGAGCGCGCGCAAACCCAACAGCAGTTGGACGCCACGCGTCAGGACATTGCCGAGCTGAAAAAGCTGCTGAGCAAAGTCCAGGAAGAAAAGTCCGGCGTACAGAAAGAGCTCAAGGGCACTGAAACCGAGTTGGGCAAGCTGCAGAAACAGGTCGATGCGCTGCAGAAAGAACTGCAGAAAAGCGAATCCGAGCTGCAGCGGCTCGATGCAGAGAAAAAAAAACTCCAGAGCGCGCGCACTGAACAGCAGCGACTGATCGCCATTCAGGCCCGAGCGGCCTATCAGAACGGTCGGCAGGAATACCTCAAGCTGCTGCTCAACCAGCAGAATCCCGAGAAATTCGCCCGCACCCTCACCTATTATGATTATCTGAGCCAGGCCCGCCTGGAGCAGTTGAAGAACTTCAACGAAACCCTGCGCCAACTGGCCAATGTCGAAAAAGACATTGCCGCCCAGCAGGCGCAATTGCTGGTACAGAAAAGCAGCCTCGATAGTCAGCGCGACGAACTGGAAAATGTTCGCAAGGAACGCCAGCAAGTCCTCGCCAAGCTCAACGACGACGTGAAGGCCCGCGACCAGAAACTCGCCGCGCGTGAGCAGGATCAGGCAGATCTGTCTAAAGTCCTTAAAACCATTGAAGAAACCCTGGCCCGCCAGGCTCGTGAGGCAGAAGAAGCGCGACAGAAAGCGCTGATCGCCCAGCAGGAAGCGGAAAAAAAGCGTTTGCGTGAGGCGCAGGCTGAAAACAGCGACGCCCCACGAAAACCAGTCAGATCCACTCCCGGCGCACTGGTTTCCAGCAGCGGCGAGACCTTCGGTGGCCCTTTTGCTGCAACCCGGGGAAAACTTCCTTGGCCGGTTGATGGTCGACTGCTGGCACGCTTCGGCGAAAGCCGTGGCGACGACGCCCGGACCAAGTGGGACGGCGTGATGATCAGCGCCTCCGCCGGCAGCCAGGTGCATGCCGTGCATGGCGGTCGCGTGGTCTTCGCCGACTGGTTGCGCGGTGCCGGGCTGCTGGTGATCCTTGATCACGGCAATGGTTTTCTGAGTCTTTACGGTCACAACCAGACGCTGCTCAAGTCGGCTGGGGACGTGGTTAAAGCCGGTGAGTCGATCTCCACTGTCGGTAACAGTGGCGGTCAGGACACACCAGCGCTGTATTTCGCAATTCGTCAGCAGGGTCACCCGAGTGATCCAGCACAATGGTGCCGCGCGCAAGGATAAGCGTGCCGCCTAATTCAGGAGTTCGTTCGACATGCTGCATTTGTCCCGCCTTACCTCGCTGGCCCTGACGATCGCTCTGGTGATCGGCGCGCCTCTGGCGTTTGCCGCGCAACCGGCCCCGGCCGTCGCTCCGGCAGGCACTGCCGCGACCTCCAAGGCACCGCTGCCGCTGGAAGAGTTGCGCACCTTTGCCGAGGTCATGGACCGGATCAAAGCCGCTTACGTCGAGCCGGTGGACGACAAGACCCTGCTGGAAAACGCGATCAAGGGCATGCTCAGCAACCTTGATCCGCATTCGGCCTATCTGGGCCCGGAAGATTTCACCGAGCTGCAGGAAAGCACCAGCGGTGAATTCGGCGGTTTGGGCATTGAAGTCGGCGCCGAAGACGGTTTCATCAAAGTCGTCTCGCCAATCGACGACACCCCGGCGTCGAAGGCCGGCATTCAGGCCGGCGACTTCATCGTCAAGATCAACGGCCAGCCAACGCGCGGCCAGACCATGACCGAAGCCGTCGACAAGATGCGCGGCAAGATCGGCCAGAAAATCACTCTGACGCTGGTACGCGATGGCGGCACGCCGTTCGACGTGACCCTCGCCCGCGCAGTGATTCAGGTGAAGAGCGTCAAGGCGCAGCTGCTGGAAACCGGCTATGCGTACATCCGCATCACCCAGTTTCAGGTCAAGACCGGCGAAGAGGTCTCCAAGGCTCTGGCCAAGCTGCGCAAGGACAACGGCAAGAAGCTCAACGGCATCATTCTCGACTTGCGCAACAACCCGGGCGGCGTGTTGCAGGCGGCGGTGGAAGTGGTCGACCACTTCATCACCAAAGGCCTGATCGTCTACACCAAAGGCCGCATCGCCAACTCCGAGCTGCGCTTCTCGGCCACCGGTAAAGACGAAAGCGAAGCGGTGCCGATGGTCGTGTTGATTAACGGTGGCAGCGCCTCGGCCTCGGAAATCGTCGCCGGCGCCCTGCAGGATCAGAAACGTGCCGTGGTCATGGGCACCACCAGTTTCGGCAAAGGCTCGGTGCAAACCGTGCTGCCGCTGAACAACGACCGCGCACTGAAGATCACCACGGCGCTGTACTTCACGCCAAATGGTCGCTCGATCCAGGCGCAGGGCATCGTTCCGGACATCGAAGTGCGCAAGGCCAAGATCACCAGCGAGGCCGATGGCGACTACTTCAAGGAAGCCGACCTGCAAGGTCACTTGGGCAACGGCAACGGCGGTGCGGACAAACCGAGCGGTTCCGGCGGCAAGGCCAAAGCGATGCCGCAGGATGACGATTACCAACTGGCCCAGGCCCTGAGCCTGCTCAAAGGCCTGAGCATTACGTCCGGCCGTTGAGGATGTCACTGCGTTTCGTCTTCGTTCTGTTGTGCTGTCTGGCGGGTGCTGCTCACGCAGAGCCCGCCAGCCCAAAGCCACACAAAGCCTTCCTGACACTGATCATTGACGACCTGGGGCAAAACCTGCCCCGGGATCGCCGCGTGCTGGCCCTGCCCGGCCCGGTGACCACGGCGATCATGCCCGACACCCCACACGCCACCGAGTTTGCCCGCGAAGCCCATCGCGCTGGCAAAATCGTCATCCTGCACATGCCGATGGACCCGGCCACTGGGCCATATGCCTGGCACCCCGAACTCCCGCTCGAAGAACTGGAAAAACGCCTGAACGCCGCGTTCAAAATGGTCCCCTATACCGCTGGCATCAACAATCACATGGGCAGCCGCATGACCGCGCAGCCAGTGGCGATGGCATGGTTGATGGGCGAATTGCAGCGCCGTCACAAGTTTTTCGTCGACAGCCGCACCAGCGCACAGACCGTCGCCGCGCAGCAGGCGCAGAAGATCGATCTGGCGAGTGTGTCACGGGACGTGTTTCTCGATGACGAACGCACTGAAGCGGCGATCTACACGCAACTGCAAACTGCAATCAACCTGGCGCGCAAACAGGGTTCGGCGGTGATGATCGGCCATCCGTATCCGCAGACGCTGGCGGTGCTGGAGCGCGAATTGCCGAAGTTGAAGGCTCAGGGCATCGAGTGGATCGATATCAAACAGATGATCAGCGTACGCAGCAATCGCGCCATGGCTGGCCATGGCAAGGACGGCGTGTATCGGTAGCACTTTGTGACGCTGACACATACATAGTTACCACCCGACAACCATCCCCTTTCCCGATAGTGCGACCTGCAACAGGTCGTGACGCCCTCGCGTCGCTTTCAACTATCAGGAATCATCATGACTATCGAAGACAACACCGCAGCGCATCCCAAGCAGATGGAACCGATCATGCAGGACAATCTGCTGATCAACTTCACCACGGAGTTTCACCGGATCTGGAGCACCAACGGTTCAAAAGCAAAACCCGCCACGTTCTGGCGCCCCACCCCTGCTCCGGATGCATTGCCAGGCTACTTTCCGCTGGGCGATGTGCTCATTCCCGGCGACACCAGTATCAATGGCGAAATGGTCGCCGCCGTGGTCTGCGAGAAAGATATGAAAGGGGCCGTAAGCCCTAACGGAAAGGCACTGGCCCGCCCTGTCGATTTTGAACTGGTCTGGAAAGAAACCGGAGCGCCCAGTGTCACGCGCATGTCGATCTGGCGACCTTTGGCCCCTGTCGGTTACGTCGCATTGGGGCTGGTGTGCTCCAACGATCACTACAAACCTTCGTTGAACTCGGTACGCTGCGTCAGGCTCGACCTGGTTATCGCAGCGAACGTCGGCGAGCTGATCTGGAATGACAAGGGCAGCGGTGCCAAGCTCAGTTTCAGCGCCTTTGGCATCGAACCGTCGACTGCCGCCGCAGGCGACATCCATTTTGCACCCGGCACCTTCGTGGGCGTCCAGGGCTACAGCAAGCCTGCTGCGCCTTCAACGGCTTACGGCTTGCGCATGCAAATCCCGCTGCAAGTCAGCGCATCGCCGCAAATTCCAACCCTCACCGGCTACGCGAAGCCCGCCGCACGCGAACCCGCCACAGTCACCCAGATTGCCCGGCTGCCATGGTTTGCAGTGCGAGATCATGTTCATTCCGGCGAACAATTTCGCAATTCGCCCTACTACGAACTGAAAAGAACTGACGAATACGTGCTCATTGGTCACGAGCACAATGAATCGGACAAGTATCGGGCCGTCAAATGGACCGCGCCACGTTCGCAAAACGCGGTGACGATGCGTATGTTCCATCGTTTTACCGCCATTGAAATCGTCAAAGCCTGGCCGACCGTGCCTCTCAGTGATATCCGCATTACAAAATTCTCAGCCTGCCTGCCGAAGACTTTGACCCACACCGAAACGTCTTCCAGCGGCTGGAACGAGCTACGACCTCAAGTGGTGATTGTCATGGCGCCGGAGCAAACCGCCGTCGCGGTTTATCAGCTGCAGAGCCATTACGAGTTGGTACGGGAAGACGGCACTCAAGTGGCGGTCGACTTTGGTTACACCGATGATTCCAGCGTTCTGTTGACGCAATATCCGCCGGAATCCGTCGAGGTCGTCAGTGGGTGCCCGCCACTGACGACAGACACCCCGGCAGCACCGCACATCGATGACGCCAACGCTAGCGCGCAGCAATCACCGGACCTGGCTGTCGCTATAGATAGCGCGCCATGATTTCGTCGACCACACCTTCCTTGCGCAACTGATCCAGCGCAGCCTGAAGCCTGGCGACGACTTCGTCGGAGACATCTTTGTTCAGCGCCAGGTACAACTCGGCACTGTTGAAGCGCAGCACGGTCTTCAGGCCGGTGACCCCATCCTGCCGAGCCAGATAGCGCCCGGCAGGATCACCGGTAGCCCACAGATCAATCTGTCCATTGACCAGTTTCTTCGCGTTGTCCTGATCGCGCAGCACCACAATCGGCTTCAGGCCTTGTTTGGTCAGTGTCTCGGCAATTGCGTCGCCCTTGTAGGCACCGACCTTGTACTTGCGCGCGTCATTGAGGGTTTCCAGGGTGATCTTGCTGTCAGCCTTGGCCAGCATGATCCAATCATCAGGACCGATGGGGCCAACCCATTTGAAGAGTTTTTCGCGGTCCGGCAAGCGCGCCATCACAAAGGCGCCATAACCGGGGTTTTCCAGCGCGAGCTTATAGACACGCTCCCATGGAAAACGCAGGGTCAGGCTATAGGTGACGTCGGCACGCTTGAACATCTCGCGCACGATATCGGCGGCGATGCCATTGATGTTCTCGCCTTTGGCGAAGTTCTTGCCATCTTTCGCCATGTTGTACGGCGGGAAATTTTCGGTGAGGAGCACCAGATCGGTGTCGGGACTGGTTTCGGCGCGGGCCGTGTTGATGAACAACATCGAGGCGCTGGCGAGAACAAGAAGCAGGCGTTTGATCATGTCGGGCTACCGGAATCCATGGCGTGCCCAAGAGTGCCTTGGGTGCGCCATGGTGTCCACTGGCCTGTATCGATTTTGAGCTTAGCGCATCACGATGCCGCGTTTGGCCATGTAGGCCTTGGCTTCCTGAACGGTGTATTCGCCGAAGTGGAAAATACTCGCCGCCAAGACTGCGCTGGCGTGGCCTTCGAGGATGCCGTCGGCCAGATGCTGCAAGTTACCGACACCGCCGGAAGCGATCACCGGAATGCCCAGCGCATCACTGATAGCGCGGGTGACACCGAGGTCGAAGCCGTTTTTCATGCCGTCCTGATCCATGCTGGTCAGCAGGATCTCGCCAGCGCCGAGGCCTTCCATTTTCTTCGCCCACTCAACCGCGTCGAGGCCGGTTGGCTTGCGCCCGCCGTGGGTGAAGATTTCCCAGCGCGGGGTTTCGCCCGGGCCGGAGACCTTCTTCGCATCGATGGCGACAACGATGCATTGCGAGCCGAAATGCTGCGCGGCTTCGCCGACGAACTCAGGGTTGAACACCGCTGCGGTGTTGATCGACACCTTGTCCGCGCCGGCATTGAGCAGATTGCGAATGTCTTGCACGGTACGCACGCCACCGCCGACAGTCAGCGGGATAAACACCTGGCTGGCCATGCGCTCGACGGTATGCAGCGTGGTGTCGCGACCATCGACGCTGGCGGTGATGTCGAGAAAAGTAATCTCGTCGGCACCCTGCTCGTCATAACGACGGGCAATTTCCACCGGGTCACCGGCGTCGCGGATGTTTTCGAACTTCACACCTTTGACGACCCGGCCGTTGTCCACGTCCAGGCAAGGGATGATGCGTTTGGCCAGCGCCATGGTCAGTCCTCAGCCTTGGTACGAATCGCAGAAAGCTTGCGCTTCGGCGACGTCGAGGGTGCCTTCGTAGATCGCCCGGCCAGTGATGGCGCCGATGATGCCTGGCGCCTTGGCGTCGAGCAGCGACTTGATGTCACCCAGATTGTGGATACCGCCGGAAGCGATCACCGGGATCTTGGTGGCAGCGGCCAGCGCAGCGGTGAACGGTACGTTGCAGCCCTGCATCATGCCGTCTTTGGCGATGTCGGTATAAACGATCGAGGAGACGCCATCGGCTTCAAACTGCTTGGCCAGATCAATGACCTGCACGGTGCTGATTTCAGCCCAGCCATCGGTGGCGACGAAACCGTCTTTGGCATCCAGACCGACGATGATCTTGCCCGGGAACGCACGGCACGCTTCAGCGACGAACGCCGGATCTTTAACGGCTTTGGTGCCGATGATTACGTAGCTCACGCCAGCCTTGACGTAGTGTTCGATGGTTTCCAGCGAACGGATGCCGCCACCGATCTGGATCGGCAATGTCGGGTAGCGCTTGGCGATTGCGGTGACGACTTCGCCGTTGACTGGCTGGCCTTCAAAAGCGCCGTTCAGATCGACCAGATGCAGACGGCGGCAACCGCCCTCCACCCACTTGGCAGCCATGCTCACCGGGTCATCGGAGAACACTGTGGAATCTTCCATGCGGCCCTGGCGCAGACGTACGCAGGCACCGTCTTTAAGATCGATAGCGGGAATAATCAGCATCTGGCAAACCTTCAAATTTGAATGTTCAGCTTGGCTCGGAAATCAGTTTTTCTCGAGCGCCCACAGGTCGCTTTCGATGCTTTCAAACCGCTCTTTGAGGTGGGTCTGCACATCGAAAATCGCCCTGTTGTAATAGTGCGGAGCAATTTCGCGGGTAAACAGCTCAAGAATTTCCGCCGCTTCGAACGAACCCAGGTCCAGTTCGAAACGGTCTTCCATGAACCGCTGAATCTTGCGATTGGCCTCGTTCTCCTGTTCGGGAGTGAGGGTCAGGATCGGCGGTTTGGACTTCTTGGCAGCCATTTACCAGCGACCGTCCCACGCGGCGAAGTTCTGCAGCAATTGCAGGCCATGGGTATGGCTTTTCTCCGGGTGGAACTGCACGGCGAAACGCGAGCCATCGGCCAGCGCCGCAGCGAAATCGACACCGTAGTGACCGCCGCCAACCACCTGCCGCGCATTGGCGGCAGCGATGTAGTAGCTGTGCACGAAGTAGAAACGCGCCATGTCCGGAATGTCGTGCCACAACGGGTGGCTGACCTTCTGCTTCACCTCGTTCCAGCCCATGTGCGGGACTTTCAGGTGTTCGCCGTCTTCATGCAGGTCTTTGCCGAAGAACTTCACCGCGCCCGGGAACAGGCCAATGCAGTCGACGCCGTCGTTCTCTTCGCTGGTGTCGAGCAAGGCTTGCATGCCGACACAGATGCCGAGAAACGGACGATCCTGGCTGACTTCGCGCACCAGCGAGTCGAAGCCGAGGCGACGGATCTCTGCCATGCAATCGCGAATTGCGCCAACACCGGGGAACACCACACGGTCAGCTTCACGAATCACCGCCGCATCGCTGGTGATCAGCACTTTACCGGCGCCGACGTGCTCAAGGGCTTTGGCCACCGAGTGCAGGTTGCCCATGCCGTAATCGATAACTGCAACCGTCTGCATTACAGAACGCCTTTGGTCGATGGCATTTGCCCGGCCATGCGCTCATCCAGCTCGACGGCCATGCGCAGCGCGCGGCCGAAAGCCTTGAACACGGTTTCGATCTGGTGATGAGTGTTGGTGCCACGCAGGTTGTCGATGTGCAGGCTGACCAGCGCGTGGTTGACGAAGCCCTGGAAGAATTCCTGGAACAGGTCAACGTCGAAACCACCGACGGTGGCGCGGGTGTACGGCACGTGCATCTGCAGGCCTGGACGACCGGAGAAGTCGATGACCACGCGCGATAGCGCTTCATCGAGCGGCACGTAGGCATGACCGTAGCGACGGATGCCTTTTTTATCGCCAATGGCTTTGGCAAATGCCTGGCCGAGGGTGATACCGACGTCTTCCACCGTATGGTGGTCGTCGATATGCAGATCGCCCTTGCATTCGATATCCAGGTCGATCAACCCGTGACGGGCAATCTGATCCAGCATGTGCTCAAGAAAAGGAACACCGATATCAAATCGGGCCTTTCCGGTGCCATCAAGGTTGATCGAGGCTTTGATCTGGGTTTCCAGAGTGTCGCGCTCGACAGACGCCTTACGTTCGGCCATCACCAGCTCCGCAAAATCATTGGGCGAAAAAGGCAGCCATTATAGGCACGCGGGGCCGAAACAGAAACACGAGAGGTGAGATGGCTGACGGATAGAACGCCCGGCTGTCGCGGGTAGACATGTCCATACAAGCCATTACAGGTACCCCAAAAACGACTGTAGGAGTGAGCCTGCTCGCGATGAGGGCCTGACTATCAACATTTCTGTGACTGTCAGACGGCTATCGCGAGCAGGCTCACTCCTACAGGGGTACTGCGTTTTTACTTAGTGAAACAGTACCGCCGTCTTCTGCAGGGTCACCCACACACCCCACGCCAACGGAATACCCACCACCAACCACGCAGCGATTGCCAGAGGCTTGCTGCCCGGCGCGGCTTTCCACTCCAGAACCGTGCTGGCATCAGCACCCTTGTCATGGCCCAGCGCCTGTTCGGCCGCCAGCTCAGCGTCGGTCATGAAGTACTTGTCGGCCACCGGACGCACCATCAGGTTGCACAGGAAGCCCAGCACCAGCAGGCCAGCGAGGATGTACAAGGTGATGTCGTAAGCGGCAGCGCGTTCAACGCCGATGCTCAGTTGATATTCACGCAGGTAGTTCACCAATACCGGACCCAGCACGCCAGCCGCCGCCCAGGCGGTCAACAGACGACCGTGGATCGCACCAACCATCTGCGTACCGAACAAGTCGGCCAGATACGCCGGAACGGTGGCAAAACCACCGCCGTACATCGACAGAATGATGCAGAACGCCGCCACGAACAGCGCAACGTTGCCCAGATGGCCCATGTTCGGAATCAGCGCATACAGGGCAAAACCCAGCGCAAAGAATACGAAGTAGGTGTTTTTACGACCCAGGTAGTCCGAGAACGAAGCCCAGAAGAAGCGACCACCGATGTTGAACAGGCTCAGCAGACCGGTGAAGCCGGCAGCAATCGCCGCGATCGAAGCCAACTGGCCGGCATCGAGCTGGCCAAACGGCACATCAACACCCAGCAGTTTGCCGCCGAACACTTCCTGCAACAGTGGCGAAGCCATGCCGAGGATGCCGATACCGGCCGATACGTTCAGGCACAGCACCAGCCACACCAGACGGAATTGCGGGGTTTTCCACGCCACATTCACGTGCACGTGACGGTGGGTGATCATCGAGTTCGAGGCTTTCTTCGCCGGAGCGGTCCAGCCTTCAGGCTTCCAGCCGGTTGGCGGCACGCGGTAAGCCAGAGCGCCACCAATCATGAACACGAAGTAGATCGCGGCCATGGCCACAAAGCTTTGCCAGACACCGACACCGGTCGGCGAAGCGAAGTGGCTCATCAGCGCAGTCGCCAGCGGTGCACCGACCATCGCGCCGCCACCGAAGCCCATGATTGCCATACCGGTGGCCATGCCGCGCTTGTCCGGGAACCACTTGATAAGGGTCGAGACCGGTGAGATATAGCCCAGGCCGAGACCGATACCACCGATCACGCCGGAACCGATCCACATCAGCCAGATCTGGTGAGTATAAATACCCAGCGCCGAGATCAGCAGACCGCCACACCAGCACAGTGCCGATACCACGCCAGCCTTGCGTGGCCCTGCGTGTTCCAGCCAGCCACCCCAGATCGCTGCCGAGCAGCCGAGGAAGATGAAGAACAGCGTGTAGATCCAGCCGAGCATGGAGATCGGCCAGTCGCATTGCGACGAGAACACTTGTGCGATGAAGCTCATGTCCGGTGCGCAAGCCACCGGAGCGGTAACGCCCAGCGCCTTGGACAGCGGCAACCAGAACACCGAGAAGCCGTAGGCCATGCCGATGCACAGGTGGATGGCCAGAGCGGCCGGTGGAACCAGCCAACGGTTGAAACCGGGCTTGGCGATGATGCGTTCCTTGGACAGGAACGCGGGCTGATCGGCTTTGAAGCCGTCCGCCGTGATGCTCGTGCTCATTGTGTATCCCCCAATTATTAGTATGGTTCGCCAGCCACTGTTCACCCCCGGCCTTTATGCACGCAGGCATGACCGTTTTTTTGGGTGAAGCTCCTTGAAGGCGCGACGTTAAGTCGCAGAAGGACGGACGAACGGGCGAAGGTTACCATTTGCACGTGACAGAAAAACCAAACTGATATCACCTTTTTTATGTCATCTGTTCTCGTACCACTCAGGAAAGCGCCATGCCGATCATTGTCCAAGCCCTGGAAGACGCCAGTTATCAGGATCAGCAGGATTTGCAGAAGATTTATCGCGATGCGCCAGAATGGCTGTTCGCGCCATTGTCCGAGGAGGCTGACCTGATTGAAGGTGCCCTCGCGGACGGTTCTTTTATTGCTGGCCGCTTCAACGACCGCTTGCTGGGCGCCGGCATTCTGCAAAGGCATCAAGACGTCTGGTACTTGTCCCATTTATGCGTGCGAAAAGTTACCCGTCGCCGTGGGGTCGCCGAGAGACTGGTGAACCAAGCGCAGAAAATGGCGTCGCAAGCGGGGGCCGAACTGCGCTTGCTGGCCCCTGTGGAACATCCCGAGGCGCAAGCACTCGCCGCCAGGTTGCAGATACCGCTGGACGTCCTGGCAACATGACGTCACAACGAACCGGGCAATTGCAGCGCTATACTCCCCGGCTAAATTACGAATTCGACTAACTACAAGGACTCGCCCATGAAAGCGTTCGGCAAAATCCTGGGTCTG
Organism: Pseudomonas sp. AC242; assembly: GCF_979258655.1. Taxonomy (NCBI): domain Bacteria; kingdom Pseudomonadati; phylum Pseudomonadota; class Gammaproteobacteria; order Pseudomonadales; family Pseudomonadaceae; genus Pseudomonas; species Pseudomonas sp. AC242. The sequence continues at coordinate 6,070,579 of NZ_OZ409873.1, read as the reverse complement.
GTACTTCTCGGGCTGTTGCTGATCATTGTGGCGGCAGGTTTTGCCCTGACCCACCTCTTCGATCCCAACGATTACAAAGACGAGATCCGCCAGATAGCCCGCGACAAGGCCCACATCGAGCTGACGCTCAATGGCGATATCGGCTGGAGCCTGTTCCCGTGGCTTGGCCTGGAATTGCACGAGGCCAGCGTCGCCACCCTGGTCAAACCTGCCGAACCGTTTGCCGATTTGCAGATGCTCGGCCTGTCAGTGCGGGTGCTGCCGCTGCTGCGCCGCGAAGTGCAGATGAGCGATGTGCGCGTCGAAGGCCTGAACCTGCGCCTCAACCGCGACAAGGACGGCCACGGCAACTGGGAAGACATCGGCAAGGTGCCGGCCCCGGCCGGAGCAACGCCGCCAGCCGCTACTGCAGGCCAACCGGCCAGCGAAACCCCTGTTGCGGTGGAAAAGCCACCGCAGCCGATCCGCCTCGACATCGATAGCCTGACCGTCAACAACGCCCGCGTTGAGTACAACGACGAGAAGACCGGCAAGCAGTTCAGTGCCGAGAGTATCCAGCTGAGCACCGGTCCGGTTCACGACTCGACCAATATTCCGGTGAAAGCCACCGCCTTCCTCGGCACCAACCAGCCGGTTCTGCGCGTGCGCACCGAACTCACCGGCGAGTTGCGCATCGAGCGCGCTCTGCAACGCTACAAGTTCGAGGATATGAAGCTCTCTGGCGAACTGGCTGGCGATCCGCTGCAAGGCAAGACCATGACCTTCGCTGCCCAAGGTCAATTGTTACTGGATAAAGCCGCGAACGTCGCCGAATGGACCGGCATCAAGATTTCCGCCAACCAGTTGCGCGCGCTGGGCGAACTGAAAGCCAACGACCTCGACAAGACTCCGCAGATCACCGGCGGTATCTCCATCGCCCAGTTCGATCTGGCGAAGTTCGTCGACAGCATCGGTCAGAAACTGCCGGCCATGGCCGAAGGCAGTCTGAGCAAGGTCGAACTGGTCAGCCGCGTGGCGGCCACGCCAGGCAGCGTCGCCTTCGACAACATCAACCTGAAACTCGACGACAGCAGCTTCAGCGGCCGCATCGCTGTCGAAGACTTCGCCAAGCAATCGCTGCGCGCCGTGCTCAAGGCTGACACGTTCAACGTCGACCGCTACCTGCCGCCGAAATCGGCGCAAGCCAACAGCGCCACACAAGTGCGTCAGGCCGAAGTCGCCAGCACCGAAGCCGATGCCATGGCCGGCGCTGGCTCAACGCCTCTGCCGGACAAACCGAGCAAAACCGCCTGGAGCACCGAGCGCCTGTTGCCGGTTGAACGTTTAGCCAAACTCGATATGGACGCCGACCTGACCTTCGGCCAGCTAACTCTCGACAAACTGCCAATCCAGAACGCAGCGCTCAAGGCTACCGGCCAGGGCGGCTTGCTGACCCTGACCAACCTGAGCGGCGAGTTGTACAACGGTGGCTTTGCAGCCAATGGCACCCTCGATGTGCGCCCAACCGCACCGGTACTGAACCTGCAGACCAAACTCAACCGCGTGCCTGTAGAAAAAATCCTCGAAAGCCAAGGCAAGAACCCGCCCGTCAAAGGTCTGGTGACCCTCACCAGCAACGTGACCGGCAGCGGCAATAGTCAGCAGGCATTGATCGATACGCTCAACGGCAACGCCAGTTTTGTGATCAACAATGGCGTGCTGCTCAACGCCAACCTTGAGCAGCAATTGTGCAAAGGCATCGCCACGCTTAACCGCAAAACCCTCAGCGGCGAGCCACGCGGTAAAGACACGCCGTTCCAGGAACTCAAGGGCAACCTGACCTTCCGCAACGGCATCGCCAGCAACCCGGATCTGAAAGTGCGCATCCCCGGCATGACCGTCAACGGTGATGGCGACATCGACCTGCGCGTGCTCGGCATGGACTATCGCGTCGGCATCATCGTCGAAGGCGACACCAGCGCCATGCCGGATCCAGCGTGTCAGGTCGGCGAAAAATTCGTCGGTGTCGAATGGCCGCTGCGCTGCCGTGGCCCGCTGGAGCTGGGCGCCAAGGCTTGCCGCGTCGATAATGATCGCCTCGGTCAGGTCGCGACCAAACTGGCCGGCGACAAGCTCAGTGAAAAGATCGACGAAAAACTGGGTGACAAAGTCAGCCCGGAACTGAAAAACGCATTGAAGGGGCTGTTCAAGCGATGAGAGCGGAGCAGTTTTCCACGGCGGTGCTGGATTGGTTCGACCGCCACGGCCGCCACGATTTGCCTTGGCAGCAAGACATCAACCCGTATCGGGTGTGGGTGTCAGAGATCATGTTGCAGCAAACCCAGGTCAGCACCGTGCTCAATTACTTCGACCGCTTCATGGCCGCGCTGCCGACGGTTGAAGCGCTGGCCGAAGCGCCGGAAGACGAAGTGCTGCACCTGTGGACCGGCCTCGGTTATTACACCCGAGCGCGCAATTTGCAGAAGACCGCGAAGATCATCGTCAGCCAGTACGGCGGCGAGTTTCCGCGTGACGTCGAAAAGCTCACCGATCTGCCAGGCATTGGCCTGTCCACCGCTGGCGCCATTGCGAGCATCAGCATGGGCCTGCGCGCGCCGATTCTCGACGGCAACGTCAAACGCGTGCTGGCGCGCTTTACCGCGCAAGAGGGCTACCCCGGCGAGCCGAAGGTCGCCAAACAGCTGTGGGCCAATGCTGAGCGCTTTACGCCGCACGATCGGGTCAACGCCTACACCCAGGCGATGATGGATCTCGGCGCCACACTCTGCACGCGCAGCAAGCCGAGTTGCCTGCTGTGCCCGCTGGAGCGTGGTTGCGAAGCGCACATGCTCGGCCTCGAGACCCGCTACCCGATTCCCAAGCCGCGCAAAACCATCCCGCAGAAGCGCACGCTGATGCCGATGCTCGCCAACGGCGAAGGTGCAATTCTGCTTTATCGTCGCCCTTCGAGCGGTTTGTGGGGCGGCCTGTGGAGCCTGCCGGAACTCGATGACCTCGACGATCTGCAACATCTCGCCGCTCAGCACTCGCTGACCATGGGCGAGCAGCAGGCGCTGCCAAGCCTTGTCCACACGTTCAGCCATTTCCAGCTGTCCATCGAACCCTGGCTGGTTCAGGTACAGGAGGCCGCCCATCACGTGGCCGAGGCCGACTGGCTCTGGTATAACCTCGCCACCCCGCCGCGCCTGGGCCTCGCCGCCCCGGTCAAAACCTTGCTCGAACGCGCGGCCGCCGTCTTGAATGCAGGAGAGTCGCCATGACCCGCACCGTAATGTGCCGCAAGTACAAAGAAGAATTGCCCGCGCTGGAACGCGCCCCTTTCCCGGGCGCCAAAGGTCAGGATATTTTCGACCACGTCTCGGCCAAGGCCTGGGCTGACTGGCAGAAACACCAGACCCTGCTGATCAACGAAAAGCGTCTGAACATGATGAACGCCGAAGACCGCAAATATCTTCAGGGCGAAATGGACAAGTACTTCTCCGGCGAGGAATACGCCAAGGCCGAAGGCTACGTTCCGCCTGCAGAGTAAACCCCGCAAAATCGGGGGTCGGATCGTAAGCGACGGAATTAATTTAAGAAATTTTAAAAAAGTCGTTGACGTAAATCCGAAAAACCCTTTTAATGCGCCCCGTTGCCCAGATAGCTCAGTCGGTAGAGCAGGGGATTGAAAATCCCCGTGTCGGCGGTTCGATTCCGTCTCTGGGCACCAAATACCGAAAACCCTGAATCGCAAGATTCAGGGTTTTTTTATGCCTGCGATTTGCTGAGCCACACCTCACCCCTCTCCCAGTGCTTTTGCTGGCCATTATTTTGATGTTAGGCTCCGTCAGCTTTTTACGGCAGGTCATTGCTGACTGTCGAAAATAATCGCCGCGTACTTCAGTCCTGATGACCGGCATTTAACGCATTACTCAAATAACGCACTCCGCGCCCCGGAACCCTCGGAACCTACTGAGGTTATTGCTGGCAGCAGGAGAGTTGCGTCTGCGAGCAGGATCGCTCGCAGAACCAAGCCCCCTCAGAAAGTTGTCATGGAGGACAAGACCTCAGCGCAGGTCATCTGCTGTTGTTTCAACTGTCAGGCAAGCGACAGCAAACACTGACCCGGCATTCAACACTTGTTTGAACTGTCGCGTCACAGCGCCCTGTGCCCTCGCGAAAAAATCAAACCTGTATCAACTCGCCCACGTCCGGATCTGTGCGTGCGCTCGGCACGCATTGCATCATCGAAACAGCCAACAGCTCCCACAAAAAAATACAAAGGGAGCCGATACGACAGGGATGTAAACAATGACCGAAGTCCTACAACACACTTATAAAACCGTTGAGTCTTTAGTTGAACAGGAAGTCAGAACTTTCAGTTTTGATACGCAACAAGCAACGCTGCTGCACACCTTCTCTGAAGAACTGGCAGCCATGGGCGGGCCACAAGCCGCAGGCGCAAAGTCCAAAGCCTCGCTGGCAGCGACTGAGTTGAAGTTTTCGTTTTCCAAGGATCAATGCGAACTGCTTGGCGCTTATTCCGACGGCCTGGTCTCCCTGCTGATTTTTGAGGGGATGCAAAAAGTCACCGACACCAGCCCTCCGGATGAACTGCCCGACCTGGCCGCTCTGGAGAATCGTCACGACGTACTGTGTCTGGCGGCACGTAATCAAATTCTGTTGAAACTGGTGGATAACAGCTCCTTTGCCTACGACATGGACAACGAAGGCAAACTGGTCCGTCTCGTCGCCAACTTCAAGGGCGGTGGACTGACCAAAATCAATGACGAACCGGAAATCAAAGAACTCAGCTCCCATTCCGGTCTCGCCCTCGGCCCGCACACCGAAGCGCCGTACTGGTGCGCTGTGAACGCGCAAGACGGGCATTCGCCCTCGCCATCGTCGTTGATCCTGTCGGCGCTGTGGAATCCAGGCCTGGAGCCCACCTCGGTGATTCCGTTGCCGCCCCTGCTGGACGAAATCGGCGTCACCGGATGCCTCGCACTCACAACGGGTAGCTTCCAGTTCACCCGCAGCGACTCTTTCGTCAACGGCAAGGGCGAAGACGGTCGTAATGTTTCGATTCTGGAGTTCGATGACAACGTCGGATTCGCCGCGCGATTCAACTCGTACCGTTTTTCCGTCAACGACAACGCCTCGGACTTTGTCAAAGAGGCTTATTCCGCACTTTGCCAAAGCGTGGGTAAAGCAACACCGGTTCAATACACACTGACGCAAGAGTCGGCCATGGTGATCAATAACGTCCGGGCCCTGCATTGTCGCGATGTCATCAAAGACAATCGACGTGTATTGGTGCGCATCTTCGGCCTGTCGAAGTTCTCGTCCCCAATTGTCATTTCAGACGATCCGCTGCTGATACAGGGCTGAAACTCACTGCACGCAAAGCTGTTGAATGGCCAGTCATGTAAATGCCTGGCCAATAACTATAAAAGGGAAAATGTAATGGCTTGGGATGTAATTGGCATGTTGGCGCTCGTGGCTTTTTGCGCCGGTTTTTTTGATGCGATTGCCGGGGGTGGCGGTTTGATTACTTTGCCTGCCTTGTTTCTGGCCGGCGTCGACCCGATCAGTGCGATTGCTACAAACAAGTTTCAGGCCGCGTCGGCGACTATTTCGGCCACGGTCACTTTTGCCCGCAAGGGCATGATTGAATGGCGGGAGGGGCGCTTTCTGGTTATCTGCGCATTCCTGGGGGGCGCCAGCGGGGCACTGTTGGTCAGTTCAATTGATAAGCGCTATCTGGAAGTGTGCGTGCCCGTCATGCTTATTCTGGTGGCGATCTACTTTGCGCTCTCGCCGAAACTGGCCAATGAGGATCGACGCAAACGAATCGGCATTCTGCTGTTCTCGTTCACCGTGGCACCGATCCTGGGCTTCTACGACGGTATCTTCGGTCCGGGTGTAGGTTCATTCTTCATCGTTGGTTTCGTGCTGCTTTGCGGGCTAGGCATGATGCGGGCCATGAGCTTCACCAAACTGGCCAACGCGTCGTGCAACCTGGGTTCGCTGTCAGTCTTCATCACCAAAGGCGTGATCATCTGGCCGATCGCGATTGCCATGGCGCTGGCAGCCTTCCTCGGCGCACAACTGGGCGCAAGAGCGGCGGTCCGGGTCGGCCCACGCTTGATCAAACCCATGTTGATCGTGGTCTGCTGCGCCTTGGCGATCAAACTGTTGAGCGTGGAGACCAATCCATTGCGTGTTGCAGTCCTGCACACCCTGGCGGCCCTGTGATCAATCGGTTGGCGCTGACCGGCGCGCCTCGACCTCAGTCTCGATTGCAGTTCGACGAGGCGCCAACCGGCCCTGAGTTTTTCTTTGCGCAAACCTTCGCCGGCTACCAACTGGAGGGTCGCGTATTGGCCGGCTCCGCCGCAGAAGCGTCAACGCCAAAGGTGCTGGCCATTCACGGCGCCCGCTCTGACTATTCGCGACTCAACGCCATCCTGTATCCCTTGCAGGCGCAGGGAATAGCCAGCCTGAGCTTCAATCTTTCCGGCCACGGTCCCGACACCGACGTTGCCCTTGAAGACACTTCACTGACGCACAACCTTCAGGAGGCTTTGCAGTTTGCCGGTCATCTTGGCGGCGAACTCAGCACGGTGATCGGTCACAGTCTGGGCGGTGCACTGGCGCTCAAGGTGGCGCAAGCGCATCGCGCTTCAGTCAGGCGCATCGTGCTGTTCTGTCCCGCCCTGTATGCGGAGGCAGCCTGGCAGCAACCGTTTGGATCACCCTTTAAAAACGCCATTTCGGTGCCTCACGGTTTTCTCGATTCGCCATCGCTGGATTTCCTGCGTACGTTCGACGGGAAGGTCTTGCTGGTGATCGGCGAATACGATGGCCTTCGATCAACCGCGTTTGGCGGGATTCCCGGTACGTCTGCCGGGACGCAGCAAATGGGCGCGCGCGTGATCAATAGCGCCATTCCCTATGAGGTCATCGAGGCCATTGAAAAGAGTCTGGATCCCCATCAGTTCAGAAAAATCGTACTGCCGGGGTGCGACCACGCTGTATCAACGTGGCTCAGGGAAAACCCGCCGCGCGCAGCGGAATTGGCGAGCGAGATAGCGCAGTTCATCAATACCGGAAACAGGTCCCAAGCGTCATGAATCAAAGGAAAACCCGTATCCCCCTGCCCCATCCGCCGCCCTATCGCCCAAGTCGTGTGACTTACTGGCTGACTGTTCTCGTTGCTCTGCTGATCACTTTAGCCATCGGGTTGTCGATCTGGATGCTGGTCGACAGTTGGATCAGCGGCTCTATCACCACCAATAACCGCGGCCCGCGCAGCACTTTCACCCTGGCCCAGCAACCGCAGCAGTTCTGGTTCGAGTTTGTCTGGCAGAGCGTTGGCACAGTGTTTCTGCTGGCAGTGGGTGTGTTCGGCGTGTGGATCTATCGCAAGGCTCAAGAGCCCGTGCACACGCCGAAGAGCAAGCGCCGCGCAAAGAAACCTAAAGCGTATTGATGTAATCGATCGGCAGCAGAACCGTATCCACCGCGGCATCCACTGGCAGAGATACGACGGTGATGACCGGGCAGACAATCATCATGTAACAGACGATCGCCGCCGGCATGCCATCGCTACCACCGCCACGCACACCCAGCAGGTGAAGGTTGCCATCAACCCCTCGGTAGTACTGGGCATCGGACAAACCGTCATTCAAACGCCCGATAAACGTTCCACAGCCGGTCAACTGCAATACCAGGCCGATGACACAAACAACACGCAAAATCCCTTTCAAACCAGCGCTTCCTTACATCACAAAACAGGAGGCGCGGGATTGTACCTGCGCCTCGACTTTGCAATCACATCCATCGCTATCCAGCGTCATTCCAGTGGAACACCAGATTGCGCGCCGTGCCGCTGCCAACGTCGGTCACATCATGCCGCGTTTCGCCTTTGCGCGTGGCTACCACCGTGTACTTGCCGGGTGGTAGTTGCACGTATACCAACGGGCCCGTCTGGTTGAGCGTCAATATGGTTTGCCCTGGCGACTTTTGAATCATCACATCGACATCAGCGGTGTACTCGTCTTGCGCGCCCACAGCGAACGTCATGTGCAGGTTGTAACCGCCGGTTTGTTGAATGGCCTTCGCCTCATCCTCACCAATCCCGCCGGCCAGATAAGCGATGCCGTTCTGTTGTTGCTGCTGAACTTGCACCCCGGCACTGTCGATGGGTTCAAGACTGGCTGCCTGCAACATCACCGGGAACAGCAATGCGGCGACGGCGGCGATGGGCAGCATGAATGAAAGAACGCGTTTCATGATCACGACTCCCGGGTTCTTGTAGAACCCAACCATTACTCCTTTTAGATTTTGCGTATCGGGGCGGGTTTTAGATTGTTTGGAACTTGGCGCGTGTACGAAATGGACTACAGACCATGACTCTCTGACGCATCTTTCAGCGGCAACGTCCTGCAACATCAATCCCTTCTTCCGTCCCATTTAACCGGCTCGCCCGACATACCCACGCGGCGACTCTTGGCATGCTTTGACGCCTGTATCCAACGATGTGGAAGAGCCGATGAGCCCGCTAAAACCTGCTGACACGCAAGACCCGAAAATCGATTCGTTGCTGGGGGAGCTGGGCGAACTGATTCGCCAGGCGCGGCAAAAAGTGCTGCGTGCGGTGGACACGATTCAAGTGCAGACCTGCTGGCAGATCGGCAGGCATATTGTCGAGTTTGAACAAGAGGGAGCCCAGCGTGCGGGGTATGGAAAACAGTTACTGGCGTTGTTGGCGAAGAATCTGACGGCGCAGTTTGGTAAAGGATTTGACGATCGTAATCTGCGATACATGCGCAGCTTTTATCAGTTGTTTCCAATTTGGAACGCAGTGCGTTCCGAATTGAGTTGGACCCACTATCGTCGGCTTTTGGGCGTGACCAATGAAAAAGCCCGCCACTGGTACATGGACGAATGCGCCAATCTGAACTGGTCAAGCCGCGCCCTCGACCGCCAGATCCTCACGCTCTACTACGAGCGGCTTCTCATGAGTCGCGACAAAGCCGATGTGATCGAAGAAGCCACCACCAACATCGAAGCGCTGAAATGCAACCCGCGTGAATTCATTCGCGACCCCGTCATGCTCGAATTTCTCGGTCTGCCCTCGGCAGGCAAGGTCAGGGAAAGCGGTCTCGAACAAGCTCTGATCGACCATCTGCAGGGCTTTCTGCTTGAGCTGGGCAAAGGCTTTTCCTTTGTCGCCCGCCAACAACGCATCAGTACCGACGGCGTCGATCTGTATATCGATCTGGTGTTCTACAACTACCTGCTCAAATGCTTTGTGATCATTGATCTCAAACGCGGCAAGCTCAGCGCCCGCGATGTCGGGCAGATGGACATGTATGTGCGCATGTACGACGAACTCATGCGCAGCGAGGGCGACAAGCCGACAGTCGGGATTATTCTGTCTGCCGAGAGCAACGACTCGGTGGCGCGCTACTCAATGCTCAAGGGCAATGAGCAACTGTTTGCCAGCAGTTACAAGACGATCCTGCCGAGTGAAGACGAGTTACGCGCGGAGCTCAATCGCGAGCAGGCGTTGATCGAAGAGCGCAGGCTCACTCAATCCACCGAGTAAAACTTGCGCATTGTTGCCGGGCGGCGCTGAGACTATCGTTGTCAGCTTACTCTTCAAGGTCGAGCGTCATGAGCTGTCAGGACACGCCCGCAAGGCAAGGCATGCAGTCAAGGTCGCCAACCTTGCCTGCTGAGCAAGGTGAGCCTTTCAAAGAAGCTGCCGCCGACGGTTTTGCACTTGGCGGTTTCACCTGGCGTCAGTTCTTGCCTGATAGCCAACGCCCGGTAGTGATCATCAGCGCCGCCACGTCGGTACGTTGCCGCCACTACTCGCGTTTCGCGGCTTATCTGTTCGCCAACGATTTCGACGTGATGACCTACGACTACCGCGGCATCGGCGAATCACGATCCGCGTCGATCAAAGGCTTGAACGCCTCGTGGACAGATTGGGGCGCACTGGATTTCGAAGCGATGCTCAAACGCGCGCAACGAGAGTTTCCCGGTCAGCCGATTGATGTGGTCGGCCACAGCTTCGGCGGTTGCGCGGCAGGTCTGGGCGAATCCGGGCGGGTTATCCGACGGCTGGTCACCGTCGGTGCGCAGTTCGCCTACTGGCGCGATTACGCGCCCGAACATCGCTGGCGCATGTTCGGTAAATGGCATGTGGTGATGCCGTTGCTGACGCTGTTCTGCGGCTTCTTCCCCGGCAAGCGACTCGGCTGGCTGGAAGATACGCCGACCGGCGTTGTACGCGACTGGAGCACGCCTGCCGCGCGTTACGAACAGCGCCCAAGTGGTCGCGCGCTGATGAAAAAGACCGGCGCCCTGCCCTTCGCCAATGTCCGCGCGCAGACTCTGGCCATCAGCATCAGCGACGATCCCTACGGCACCATTCCAGCCATCGAACGCCTGCTCGGCTACTTCAGCAACGCGACAAAAACCCACCTGCGCATCGAACCGCAGGACATCGGCGAACAACAAGTCGGACATTTCGCCTTTTTTCGCAGCGCATACCAAGCCACACTATGGCCCATCGCTCTGACCTGGCTGCAAACCGGCGCACTGGCCCCCGACACACCCGGGCGGCAAGTCCCGCGCAGCTGAGCCCTCTCAACGCACGACGGAACACATCATGGCCTCCGCCAACAAGCAGCAGAAACGCGCCACCCGGGCCAAAGCCAAGGCCAAGCAAAACCGCACCAAACGCGCTGAAACGCCGGTCGAACTGGACCCGAACGACGACCGCATCGACTTCGAATCGGTGGACCTGACCGAGCTGTTCAAGAAAATGATCGACGCCGAGAAGATCAGCCAGCAAGCGCTGTGCAGCGCATTCCTCGAAGACCCGCTGCTGGAGCTGGTCTACGAACAGGAAGGCGAAGAAGGCGCGATGGATTTCATCCTCGCCGCACTGATCGAGTATCGCCAGTGGTCGCAGGAAACCGACGAGGCCGGCGCGCTGGCGTGGATCGAATCCCCGGCCTTCCAGGCCGACTATGTAGCGGCGTCCGACGCGATCGCCGCGCAAACCCAACAGAAGAACTGAGTTCCCATGGCATCCCTGAACAAGCAACAGAAACGCGCCAAACGCGCCAAGGCCAAAGCCAAGCAAATCCGTATGGTCGGCCGCAAGCCGCTGGAGCAGGACGAAGACCTCGACCACCTCGCCGAGCCGATCCCGGAATACACCCTGGCGATGTTCAGCAAAATGCGCGACGCCGAAGCCATCAGCCGCAACGAGATGCTGCTGACCCTGCTGCGCGAACTGGCGTTCGTCATCGTTGACCATCCAGAGTTGCTGGACATGGAAAACGCCGACAACGAAGGCATGGCCGCCACTCACCTGGCCGCCGACATGCTGATCGACTACCGCATGTGGTCCGAAGGCGTAACCATCGAAGAGGCCCAGGCCTGGCTGAGCGAACCGCAGTTCATCACCGATTTCGGGGTTGCGCTGGATGCTTATGGCAAGTCGGTGGAAGCACAGGAAGAAAAGAGCGAATAAACATCGCTCACAAACAAAAACGGCCGCTTGTCATCACTGACAGCGGCCGTTTTGCATTACGCGTAACGGATCAGTTCAACACCACCGCGCCACGTTTTTCCAGCTTGCGACGGCGTGCTACCAACAAACCGGCTGCCACCACCATCAGACTCAGCAAACCAGTCGCGAGGATCTCTACGCGATGCGCTTCCTGGAACAGCATGATGGTCAGGGCCGCGACGATGAAGATGATCACCGCGTAGGTCAGGCCTGGGAACAGCCACATGCTGAAAACGATTTTCTCGCCGCGCGCCATGCGTTGTTTACGCATACGCAGTTGCGAGAACGCGATCACCAGGTACACCAACAGGGCGATCGCACCGGAGCTGGCCAACAGGAATTCGAATACCGCCGCCGGGGCCACGTAGTTGGCGAAGGTGCACAGGAATGCCGCGCCGGTGGACAGCATTACGGCCCAGTAAGGCGTACCGCTTTTGTTCACCCGCGTCGCCATGGCCGGTGCATCGCCACGCTTGCCGAGGGAGAAGAGCATGCGCGACGAGGTGTACAGCGCCGAGTTCAGGCAGCTGGTCACCGCGACCAGTACCACGATGTCGACGATCATCTTGGCGTTCGGGATGCCCATGCGCTCAAGCACGGTCTGGTAGGAGCCGAGGTTGGCCAGCGTAGGATCGTTCCATGGCACCAGGGCCACAACGATGAAAATCGATACGAGGTAGAACAAACCGATCCGCCAGATCACCGAATTGGTGGCCTTGGAGATTTGTTTGCCCGGGTTCTTCGATTCCGCGGCCGCGATGGTCACGATTTCGGTACCCATAAAGGAGAACATCGTGGTCAGAATCGCGCCCAGTACCGCGCCCATGCCGTTTGGCAGGAAGCCGCCGCTGTCGAACAGGTGCGAAACGCCGCTGACCTGACTGTTCGGCAGGAAGCCGAAGATCGCCGCCAGACCGAGGATGATGAAGCCGATGATCGCCAGCACTTTGATCAGCGCGAACCAGAATTCGAACTCGCCGTAATTCTTTACGCTGAACAGGTTGGTGACAGTCAACAACAGGGTGATGACCAGCGCGAACGCCCAGATGCCGACATCAGGGAACCATGCGTGCAGGATGGTTGCGGCGGCGTTGGCTTCCAGTGGAATCACCAAGACCCAGAACCACCAGTACAACCAGCCGATGGTGAAACCGGCCCAGTGCCCGATGGCACGGTCGGCGTACGTCGAGAACGAACCGGTGTCCGGCGAGGCAACAGCCATTTCGCCGAGCATGCGCATCACCAACACCACCAGGGTACCGGCGGCGGCATAAGCCAGCAGCACGGCAGGGCCGGCGGCAGCGATGGCGTGGCCGGAGCCAACGAACAGACCGGCGCCGATTACACCGGCGATCGACAACATGGTCACATGACGCGGTTTGAGCCCCTGTTCGAGGCCATTGGAGCTTGGGGTACTGCTCATCGAAACTACCTTTGCGAGGAAAGCGATTCAGTCCGTCCTGCCTGGTGTGTTCTTTCTCGTAAAAAGAAACCAACAGGGCGTTCCGGATTCTGCACGCAATAAATGCGCCAAAATGTTTCAAAGTCTTCTGGCTCGGGGCTTTGCGCACGACCGGACAGTCATCGCAAGTCCTTGAGATTAATGGCTATTCGCCAGAGCGTTACCCTGCGACTCACTTTCAAGACGAATTGGCGCACCAGAAACACACTGAAAAAGTGTGTGATGCACAATAAAAGGGCGAATCAGGAACGTTCGGCCGGATAGCGCTTCCAACACCCCGCCAAAGCTGGCAACATCGCGCCTTTTTTTACGCGACACCCACGGGTTTGCACGATCAAACACCCGTTCGGTTGTTGATGGGGCGACAGTCTGCTGTGCCGATGCGACAACCTGCCACATGCCACCCGTTAACCGCTCGTAGCGCTGTTGGCTGCCATTGAAACGCTATGCTAGCTTGGCCGCCTCGCCAGGAAGGCCATCCAACAGCTGGAGCGCAACATATATGAGGAACGCACATGGCTGAGGCCACGCCCGCGCTTGAAATCCGCAACTTGCACAAACGCTACGGACAGCTTGAGGTGCTCAAAGGCATCTCGCTGACCGCCCGCGACGGCGATGTGATCTCGATCCTCGGTTCCTCCGGTTCCGGCAAGTCCACGTTCCTGCGTTGCATCAACCTGTTGGAGAACCCGCACCAGGGCCAGATTCTGGTGGCCGGTGAAGAACTCAAGCTCAAGGCCGCCAAGAATGGCGAACTGGTTGCCGCCGATGGCAAACAGATCAACCGTCTGCGCTCCGAGATAGGTTTTGTGTTTCAAAACTTTAATCTGTGGCCGCATATGAGCATCCTCGACAACATCATCGAGGCACCGCGTCGCGTGCTCGGCCAGAGCAAAGCCGAGGCGATCGAAGTCGCCGAAGCGCTGCTGGCCAAGGTCGGCATCGCCGACAAGCGCCACGCCTACCCGGCGCAATTGTCCGGCGGTCAGCAACAGCGCGCGGCGATTGCCCGCACGCTGGCAATGCAACCGAAGGTGATCCTGTTCGACGAACCCACCTCGGCGCTTGACCCGGAAATGGTTCAGGAAGTACTTAGTGTCATCCGCGCATTGGCCGAAGAAGGCCGCACCATGCTGCTCGTGACCCACGAAATGGGCTTCGCCCGTCAGGTCTCCAGCGAAGTGGTGTTCCTTCACCAAGGCCTTATAGAAGAGCAAGGGTCGCCTCAGCAGGTGTTCGAAAACCCGCTTTCGGCGCGCTGCAAACAATTCATGTCCAGCAACCGCTAACGGAGCAACATGCATGCAGAATTTCAAGAAGGTCTTCCTGGCCGCCGCTGTCACCCTCGCGTTCAGCGCCGGTGCCATGGCTGAAACCCTGAAGATGGGCATCGAAGCGGCTTACCCGCCGTTCAACAATAAAGATGCCAGCGGTAACGTGGTCGGCTTCGACAAAGACATCGGCGACGCGCTGTGCGCGAAGATGAAAGTCGAATGCACCGTAGTCACTTCCGACTGGGACGGCATCATCCCGGCCCTGAACGCGAAGAAGTTCGACTTCCTGATCTCCTCGCTGTCGATTACCGAAGAGCGCAAAGGCGCGGTGGACTTCACCAACCCGTACTACTCGAACAAGCTGCAGTTCATCGCACCGAAAAACGTCGACTTCAAAACCGACAAGGACTCGCTGAAAGGCAAGACCATCGGTACCCAGCGTGCGACCCTGGCCGGTACCTGGCTGGAAGACACCTACGCCGACGACATCAAAGTCAGCCTCTACGACACCCAGGAAAACGCCTACCTCGACCTGACATCAGGTCGTGTCGACGCGATCCTCGCTGACAAGTACGCCAACTATGACTGGCTGAAAAGCGACGCCGGCAAGAACTACGAGTTCAAAGGCGACCCGGTCGTAGAAAGCGACAAGATCGGCATCGCTGTGCGTAAGGGCGATCCACTGCGTGAGAAGCTCAACGCCGCGCTGAAGGAAATCGTCGCCGACGGTACCTACAAAAAGATCAACGACAAGTACTTCCCGTTCAGCATCTACTGATCCTGACCTGTGGGACCGGCGCCGTGATTGCACGGCGCCGGCTCCCGACTTTGCCTGCCGCAATTTGAACAGAACTCCATGATTATCGACCTCTACGGATTCGGCCCGGCCCTCGCTGCCGGCGCGCTGATGACCGTCCAACTGGCTCTCACGGCCCTGTGCCTGGGACTGGTGCTCGGTCTGCTCGGCGCCTTGGCCAAGACTTCCCCGTACAAGCCGCTGCAATGGCTTGGCGGCACTTATTCGACCCTGGTGCGTGGCGTCCCGGAATTGCTCTGGGTGCTGTTGATCTACTTCGGTACGGTCAACCTTATGCGCGCCCTCGGTGAGTTCTTCGGCAACCCCGACCTGCAACTCAACGCTTTCGCCGCTGGCGTGATCGCCCTGGGCCTGTGCTTCGGCGCCTACGCCACGGAAGTGTTCCGTGGTGCAATCCTCGCCATTCCCAAAGGCCACCGTGAGGCCGGCCAGGCCCTGGGCCTGTCGAAATGGCGGATCTTCACCCGGCTGATCATGCCGCAGATGTGGCGCATCGCCCTGCCCGGCCTGGGCAATTTGTTCATGATCCTGATGAAAGACACCGCGCTGGTCTCGGTCATTGGCCTGGAAGAAATCATGCGCCACGCACAAATCGGCGTGACCGTGTCGAAACAACCGTTCACCTTCTATATGGTCGCCGCGATCATGTATTTGGGCCTGACCGTGCTGGCGATGACCGGCATGCACTTCCTGGAAAAACGCGCCGCTCGCGGCTTTGCGAGGAGCGCTTAATGAACTGGGAAGTGATCATCAAGTGGCTGCCGAAACTGGCGCAGGGCGCAACCTTGACCCTGGAACTGGTGGCCATCGCCGTGATTGCCGGCCTGCTGCTGGCGATTCCGCTGGGCATCGCCCGCTCTTCGAAGCTGTGGTACGTGCGTTCGCTGCCCTACGCTTACATCTTCTTTTTCCGTGGCACGCCGCTGCTGGTGCAGCTGTTCCTGGTTTATTACGGCCTGGCGCAGTTCGACGCGGTGCGTGAAAGCGCGTTGTGGCCGTACCTGCGCGATCCGTTCTGGTGTGCGACCGTGACCATGACGCTGCACACGGCGGCGTACATCGCCGAGATCCTGCGCGGGGCGATTCAGGCGATTCCGCCGGGCGAGATCGAAGCGGCGCGAGCCCTGGGCATGTCGAAGCCGAAAGCGATGTTCTACATCATCCTGCCGCGTGCCGCGCGCATCGGCCTGCCGGCCTACAGCAACGAAGTGATCCTGATGCTCAAGGCCAGTGCGCTGGCCAGCACCGTGACCTTGCTGGAACTGACCGGCATGGCGCGCACGATCATTGCCCGCACCTACTTGCCGGTGGAGATCTTCTTCGCTGCTGGCGTGTTCTATCTGCTGATGGCTTACGTGCTGGTCCGTGGCTTCAAGCTGCTGGAGCGCTGGCTGCGCGTCGATGCCTGCCAAGGGCGTTGATTCTTCCTACGTGCTGACGGGCGAGGACTTACTCGCCCGCTTCACGGCGCTGGATGCTTTTCTGACAACGCATCAGGCGTTATGGAAACCTCGGCCGTTCACTCACCGTTCTCTTGCCTGGGAAGCGTCCTGCCCGGAGTTAGCCTTGTGGCTACGCGGGCGCACTCTGGAAGACGCGGAAAACGCTCACAACCAACCCGCTGATCTTGTCGATGCGCCGGAGCCGTTTGCTTCATTGGCGGCGTTGTCGGCTGAGCTGAGCGCGGTCGGTGAGTTGCCGGGACATGCGCTGAAAGCTGCGGGCCATCGACTGAATGTCGATGTGCCGGGGCGCAAGTGGCAGCAGATCGAGGCGTTTGCCAGTCGATTGTCCTTTGCTTCGCAGCCAACGCACTGGCTGGATTGGTGCTCGGGCAAGGGTCATTTGGGGCGGCGCTTGTTGGGTTTGGGGCAGCAACTGACTTGCGTTGAATACGATCCGCTTTTGGTCGCCAGCGGTCAGGCATTGAGTCAGCGTCATCACCTCCATGCCTTGCACGTGGAACAGGATGTACTGGCGGCGAATGCCTCTGCCGTGTTGAGCGCGACTCATACGCCCGTCGCCCTCCACGCGTGTGGCGATCTACATGTTCGGCTGATGCAACTGGCCAGTGCTGCAGGTTGCCAGCAAATGGCGATCGCGCCCTGCTGCTACAACCGCATCAGTTGCAGCGAATATCAGCCGTTGTCCCACGCCGGACTGGCATCGCTCCTACAGCTCTCAGTCGAAGATCTGGCGCTGCCAATGAGCGAAACCGTCACCGCCGGAGCCCGCGTCCGACGTCAGCGTGACACCTCAATGGCCCGTCGCCTGGCCTTCGACCTGCTGCAACGGCAAGTGCGCGGCGTCGACGAATACCTGCCAACGCCCTCCCTGCCCAGCGCCTGGCTGGACAGACCGTTCGCTGAATACTGTCGCGATCTCGCAGCGCTAAAAGAGTTATCCACAATCGGCTCGCCAGATTGGCCCGCACTCGAAGCAGCCGGTTGGCTGCGGTTGGCCGAAGTTCGCAACCTGGAATTGCTTCGCGGATTGTTCCGACGGCCACTTGAGCTTTGGCTGAATCTGGATCGGGCACTTTTCCTCGCAGAACAGGGATACGTCGTACGCCTCGGCACTTTCTGCGAGGCCCCCCTCACACCACGTAACCTGCTGCTGTTGGCCGAACGCGAATAATTCATCGACTTCCTGTGGATAACTCTGTTGATGAATTCTTCGTGGATCCAATATCCATGCCTGTTTCGAGCCCTTAACAGCACTGGTCATTTTTTGTTCACATTGATAAAAAACCAATAAAACAGGGATTTGCGAACAAAATGAGAACGCGTCCACAAATAACTGCCTAAGCATGGTCTCGTGCCAGCCCGTTGTGCATAAGCCGTCAATCAAAACGACATAACCGCCGAAATTCACCGGTCCGAAGCGAATAATTGCGGCGCATCGCCAGCCTTGCTATACAAGTCCACAGCGTGCCGCCAGCGCGTCTCCAAACAAGAACAATCAGACCGACAGGAAGCGCCCGTGACGTTCATTTCTTATGCGCAAAATTTTGAAGACGTCCGCTTGTGGCGCGCGCTTAAACAGTTCGAGCACGGTTTCTACATCGACGTCGGCGCCAACGACCCCAGCCACGACTCTGTCACCAGAGCCTTCTACGACCACGGCTGGCACGGCGTTAATGTCGAGCCGATGCAAAACTACTACGACGCGCTCTGCCAACAACGCCCGCGCGACGCCACCGTCCAATGCATCGCCAGCGACCAACCCGGCGAAACGACCTTCTACGGCATTCCCGGCACAGGCCTCTCCACCGCCGACCCAGCCGTCGCCCAGCAACGCAAAGACCTCGGCATGAACGTGCAGAGCCTCACGGTCAAGGCTCGCACGCTGACCTCGATCTGCGAACAATACGCCGCCGACCGCCCGATCCATTTCCTCAAAATCGACGTGGAAGGCCACGAAGAAACCGTTCTGCGTGGCATGGACTTCAGTCGCTTCCGCCCTTGGGTCATCGTCGTCGAAACCCCATGGCTGCGCGATCACACGTGGGAACACCTGATCACCGACGCAGGCTATCAATCGATCCTGTTCGACGGCCTCAACACCTGGTTCCTCGCCGACGAACACCACAACCTCAAACCCGCGTTCGACATCCCGCCGTGCAACCTCGACAACTTCCAATTATGCAAAGGCCACGCCTTCGCTCACCCGATCAGCGCCAGCGAAGTCGACACCGCCCAACAACTGGCCAACGCTCTGCAACGCGCCGAACAGGCCGAAGCGCAACTGGCGGCCCTGCAAAACAGCCGCACATTGAAGGCGCTGCAAACGCTGCGAAATGTGCTGCGCAGGGCTTGATTTGCAAAGATGCAAAAATAGTAAGAATTCAGGGGTTTACAGAAATTATCCAGTCGCTATAATCGTCGCCCACACGCCGGTATAGCTCAGTTGGTAGAGCAACTGACTTGTAATCAGTAGGTCCCGGGTTCGACTCCTGGTGCCGGCACCATATTCAAAGCCCCGCAATGCGGGGCTTTGTCGTTTCTGGGCTAAAAAACACCCCGCGTCAAATCGTGAAAACGTCCACAAAGTGTCCACACTTCATTTTTTAAACCAGTTCCAAGGCGCTAATTTGCTCCCCCGCTTGGTGGACGTGAGCTCGCGACCAATGCTGAGAATCCTCTCCAAAATATCCGCCGCGTCTTTAAAATCTTCCGAGTCGGATGATCCGCGATAGAGGATACCGCCGGGAGTGATATCGGCCACGACGCTATCCGCCAATTGATAAAAACGAACTATTTGAGTTGCCTCATGCGCGCACATACTGCCTAACTTCGACACGTTGGCTTGATATACAGCGTTGTAAGGTCTCGTGATATTGGCCGAAAACTCATAATTAAAGTCCTCCCGCTGCTCGTCACTCCATCCAGCTATTTCCTTCTCCGCATCTCGTAGCCCTTCTAGGTATCCACGAATCTCAATTAGCTCCACAAGTATTGCTACCTCAACCAGCAAAGCAGCACGGACACTTTTCCGCTCCCTCCTCACTTGACTGTGCCAAACCCACACTGGCCCAGCCACAGCCGTACACCCCGTCACCACGGCGACGAACACAGCTGTCCAGTTAGTCGTAGCAAGCGACTGCACCACTGGAGCCCAATCAATTCCCTCAGTCATTCCCCTTCCCCCTTACCAACCCCACCAAACGAAAGCGGATTCAAATTCACCACCTCAGCCAAATGCCCCGGACTAAAGTGCGCATATCCAACTCCGCCAACAAAGGCGGAATCTGCTCAGCATCGAGATAAGCCATCTCAGTCTCGTCGTACTTCAACGCCCGAACCTTCCCGACAGGATTCTCCCCCTTCCACTCGCCCATCCGTGCCGCGTTCCGCGAGAGCACGCCAAGCGATTATCAACCGACTCTGACGTATCCCCAGTCGCGTTTTTCCTTCAGCCGTTTAGGCGAGGAGTTGCACGCACAGTTTGCGGGTATTGAATCGCTTGAGTTTAGCGCCAGCGACATCCTGTCAGAGCTGAATATCCCGCGTATCAAACGGCTGAGGGTGACGCTCGATGCTTAAGCTCAAATTGCCGTTCTGGCTTGAGGGTGCAGAGCTGACAAAGCTCAAGGCCGCCGCACAGTCGTGGTGGGAAAAGGTTGAACAGTGGTCGCACTGGCCATTGCTGCAATTGGACCCCAAAACCTGTACCGCCTACGGGTGAAGTTCGCTTTCATCAACTCCGTGGATGCCGGTTCTACCGCCGGCCTGATGCGCATCTTACGGCGTCTCGGCATCGGCTATGTCGAGATCGAAGAACGCTTACCAGATCGGGACTGGGACATTATTCAGCTCAATCTGAGTGACTCCCAGCTCTCGGACAATCCCGACCTGTTACGCGTGATCGTTCAGCAGTACGGCCGCACGTGCCGGCGCTATGACTTCGTGACCATCACCCCCGTGAGCCTTCAGGTGGTCATGGTCGACTTCAACGACGACCAGCAAACGCTGATTGCTAGCCTTTAGGAGATTCGATGGCTGGAAGTATTACCACCGCCGGTGAACGTTTGATTGCCGAAAAACAAGCTGCTCACGAAGTCCTCAAGGTAGAGCGGTTCGCTATTGGATGTGTGCCTGACCTTGATCCCGATGCGCCCGTGGACCGCGATGCACCCAAGCCCCCGACCGAGCAAATCGTTCACGTTCAGCGCTATACGCAGAAGGGCTTTGTGAGCCCCAACCAGGTGGTCTACAGCCTGATGATGGGGAGCGATATCGGCGACTTTGACTGGAACTGGATCGGTCTGGAAACCGAAGAAAATGTACTGTTGATGGTCGCCCACGTGCCCTTGCAACAGAAGCGCAAAAACGTCACCCCGCACCAGATCGGCAACAACGTGACGCGCAACCTGATGCTGAAGTTCGACGGTGCCCAAGCGCTCACCAATGTGACCATCGAAGCCAGCACCTGGCAGCACGATTTTACCCTTCGCTTGCACGACATCGATGAACGCGAGTGCTTGGCCAATCGCGATGTGTTCGGCCGTGCCTTCTTTTCCAGCAACGGCCTGCGACTGGTCCTGGTGTGGGGTGGGTATGAGCTCATGCCGGGACTAGCCTTCATCGAAGGCATCCGAGTCGAGCTGGCCACACGTATACCCATCACACCACCGGCACTACCGGCCAAGGTGTGGGTGGACGTGGCAATGATGCGCAAAGACAACAGCTTTACGGCAGACGTGTCTGTCCAATGGGGCGAAGTTCTAAACGACTACCGAGACAGCGCCGGTGCCCAGCACTACTTGATACCCATCGCCAGCCTATCCAGCACCGGCCTGATCCATGACCGACGAAACACCGAAGTCATCGACCAACCACTAATCCAGCACTTCGCCGCCCGTGACGGTGACTACTACGACCTTCGCGCCAGAGCGACCACCAAAGAAGATGTGGATCTGGATCAGATCCCCAATGCCATTAGCGATTATCCGTGGGAAAACGACAGTGAAATTCTCCCCACAACCAAAGCCCTGACGGTTCTTGCGGCCGACATTCAAAAATCCTTCGTAGGAATGGTCGCCGCGTTCGACATGCACTACGCGCCTGAAGGCTGGTTAAAGCGTAACGGCGCGAACGTGTCGCGCGACATTTACGAAGATCTTTTTGCAGTCTTAGGCACCCGTTATGGCGCAGGCGATGGCCGAACCACCTTTAACGTCGGCGACAGCCGTGGCCTGTTCATTCGAGCATTGGACAACGGCGCCGGGCGCGATCCTAAACGTGGGCTGGGCACGCTTCAACAAACTCAAAACCTTTCCCACATCCACACCGCCGTCGCCTCTGCAGTCGATAACCACATTCATAGCGCGTCCACCGATGCCCAAGGTAACCACTTGCACAGCGCATGGACGGACTCACAAGGACATCACAGTCACACCATCGACCTTGGTCGTGGTGAAGAGGACGGTCGCGGCGGCGGCATCGGTGGGGTTCACCGCGGCAGCGCTGACAGCACCTCGGGCGCAGGTGCACATACCCACAACGTCGGCATCGGTCACGCGGGCTCACATGGCCACACCGTACATATCGGCGTGGCCGGTGCGCACAACCACGCCATCACTGTGCACGCCGCGGGGGGTAACGAGTCACGACCGATCAACCAGGCCTTGCTGGTCTGTATCAAATACTGAGAGTGAACAATGACTCAAAAAATCGTCTATCAGACCGACCACCTGGGCTTGTACGTCGGCGAGACAGAAGCCGATGAGTCCCCTCTAGAGCCAGGTGAATTTTTAATCCCCGGCGGCTGCGTGGAAGACCCACCCACTGACGCCGGCCTTTGCGATGACTTCCGCCCGCGTTACGCCGTTGACCTGCAAGTACTTGCCCATGACGGCGAGCCAGATCCGCACCTGCCGCCCCTACTGGGTGTCGCGTTACCGGTCATGGGCGGCGGCGATGCAAGCGCACCGAGTAGCTGACGTTCTTTGGGAGTGGGAGGGTGTTGTCGATTTGACGCAATTACCCGTCGTGGTGCCAAAGAATGATCAGGACGCCATCGATGACTGCACACCTCCACCCGACTATTCCAATCTCGGGAATGATGCGCCCGTGCAACGCTACGTTCTTCGTGCCGAATTCCCGCGTGATCGCAAAGTGAGAGCAGCAGTACTCGCTCGCACCGATAAGTGCGAACGACAGGGGTGTTTAAACATGCGCGCCTACGACGCCTTTCTGGATGTCCATCACATTCTTGGTATAAGAATGGGGGACCAGGTCTGGAACTGCGTGGCTCTCTGCCCAAACTGTCATCGCGACGCACACTTTTCGCCAGAAGCTGACCGCATCAACTTAGAGCTACAGCGATACGCCGCACGATTCCAAGAAACCGGAAGCTGACCGTAGCACCTCAGGGATTGGCAGCGGATCGAACCACCGCGCTACGCATATTCAACCCGCTGGATCTGCCAAGGTGGGTGTCAATTTGCGGCTACCGCAGCAGATTCACTACAGCCGATCTTCTGAGGAAGACGCCCTTTTTCCAGCTTCAGCTGTGTTTGGGCTTCCAGCGGCAACCCAATCCACATCTTCAGTCCGGAGCGCTCTTCGATCTCGGCGACGGTGACTTGAAAGTCACAGAAGCTGGCGGCGCGCGGCGTGCTTTGTTCCATGATGAAGGCTGCATATTGACCATTGGCAGGTGTTGATCCTGTGAAAATGATCTTCCAATACCCACTCGGAATTTTATGAACCTTTGTGGTTCCTGGCAGCGATCCAATGTTCTTCTCATAGAGTGGCCCGGTTGCCACGTACACCGCGTCAACGTCCGCAGCTTTGCTCAGACTCCGCTCTTGATCCTCAAGACGAGCCCACGCGCCCTGGTTGAGATCCGCTTTTTGCGGTGTGATGTTGGAAAGGTAGTTCAGGGTTTGCTACCGCCGAGTGGGCATCCAACAGAGCAGTTGTCGATTGCTGATGGCGTCGGTTGCTGGATGTGGTCCGGTGTCTCGGGGACGTGCGATGAGGGTGGTGTCGTGCAGGCTGCTATCAGCGGGATGATGAGGAGTGAAGCGAATTTGATTTTCCGCATGAATGGCATGAGCTTCTTCGAAAAATGGCGCGGCAGCTTAATGCTCGGAGTATGGCCCGTACAGATTGCTCGTCTTTCAAACCATTTCTAAGACATCATTCATCCGCTGATGTGCTGCACCGATGCTCGCCAAACCAACGAAACCTCGGCCAAACACAATAGCGTTTCTATGTATAAGTCATCCGATTTCTGGTGTTCGCACCATTATCTTTCCGAAAGCAGAAATACAACGTTTTGATGTTTTAGGCACATGTGCCTAGTTGGCCAATACCGTTCGTCGGATTTTCCGCAATATAGGAGAAATAATAAAGTTTTGTATACCTATATGTTGGCAAAACCGCAAAACCCGTCCAGCCCAAGCGGGCTAGGCGTTAGACGAATAGACACGCAACAATGCGGAAAGGGTTCTAGATACCAAAATGACGAAGCCCGCACAGGGCGGGCTTCGTGGAGATGCTTTCAGGTTGATCTCCTTGCGGAAATCCTGTGGTAGCATCTGAACCAACCACTTATAGCCATACATCTTTGAAACTAGACAATTTGAAGGTTATGGTTCCCTGAGTGGCTAGTCAAGCAAGATAACTTGTCAAAACATCGTTAGTTATGATTTTAAACCAGCTAAACATCGTTAATTACGATTGCTGCTAACTAACGGTATTCTTACCTTGTGAAGCTGGCTACCAGGTTGAGTGGGATACTCCGCGACGTTTTTTACTAGATGCGGGTTCTACTAACCTTCAGAGGTTACTAACATGAAGCTACTACTTAACCGGTACCTTCCTGAGGAGATGATCCGCGCGTTGCAGGCCGTTTACTGGTCAGTTCGCTTGGTCATCTTGGCTCGGGATATGTAATGGGAAAAAAGCAGGGGCCTCGGCCCCTGTCTTACGCCTGCCCATTCGTTCCAGGCTGTTTTTTCAGCATCGCAGACAAACGATCGGTTTGTTCTTTGATTTGAGCCCTGGTCTCGTAGCCAAGCGTAACAAGCATGCTCATTTCAATGATGGCCCATGCAGCCCATTTGCTGACATAGGTAATGTCACGGCCTGATACGTGACTATGCCTTGCGTCATGCACTGCGGTGCAACGCAGTCCGTAGGATATGTCGATCTCCTTTTCGAGAGTTCTCCAAGCTTCTAAGCTGCTAAACCCAAAGCCGCCGAACGTCAGTAATGCGGTCAGCCCGTGCTTGATTTTGCTCGTGGTTTTACCCGAATTCTCGAAAGAGAAAAAACACTCGATACAGCTCCAAAACTTCACTAACTGCATCTCTGGTGAGGTGTCAGTTTGGGCATCGAAGAACCAATAGATCGCACGCCTTATCGCATGCTCGGCGTCGTGATCTGCCCCTTCTTGAATGATCCGGGTACATGCCAAGAACCATTCGGAGGCGTGCAAATCCTCGACTTGTTGAGCGTTGAGAGTGATAGATTGAAATCCCGTCATAGACGCGCTCGTGCTTAATACGCCAGATGACGTATCCACCGAAAACCAAGTAGCCGCGCTTGGTCTTACCCGACCGGACATAGTCGGAGTCAACCGAACCGCGCCGCCGCCCCGTTCCAAAACCGTCGTCAACGAGACTGCCAGCAGACCGCATGCCGACTTCACATCTTCGAAAAAACGCTGCTCGGCATATTTCCTACTTCCCCGGATCTCACCAGATACCCAGAGCCCCCGCTGCATCCTCTCCCATGTGTTGCTAACCCTTTCCTTGCTCGCATCGGTGCTTTCAAGTATTGCCAGGCGGGGCACCTCAACTATCAACCTACCGACTTTCAGTTGATCTACTCCATCCAGGCTCAAGCCGTCGAGTGTCGTGTAGAACCTATGAGTGGCTATTTCACTCTGAATCCGCGTCTCTACCGACGCGAGAAATGTAACGATGCTGCTTAGCGGAGTATCTAGCTCGTATAAACAACCTAGCTCTCTTTTGCACGCTTGGTAAATTTCGTCGGATGTCACAAGATCACGGCTCGGCAAATGCGCTTCTACCGTTCTCACTAAGCGCAGGAAGCTGGCGTTTGCTTTATCTGAGAGATAAATCCGACCACCGCTAGGGGTTTTCACCTCTCTGTAAAGCATTTCCATCTGACCAAACGCTTTGAGTGCTTTGATTCCCGGCAACAACTCCTTCACCTGCAGCAAGGTTGCCAGGTCACTGTCAGCTGTTCTTCGTGCCTTCGAATTCATTTCCATGAGTGTCCTGCGAGTCCGAGATTTGTAACGCAATGGTAGGACCTATTTGCATTTAACAGTCCAAAGCTGACCAATATTGGTGGTAAAGCTTTGACTCATCATCTCCCTCCGCATGCCCCAACGGTAACCACTGGCAAGTTTTTCAAACAACTTTGGCCAAACGCTCGGGCGATTGCACCTGCCAATGGTTGGTTCGAATGGGTGAAAGACCCGGCCGAACCGAAGAAGAAGCAGCCCTACTTCATCCGTTTGAAAAGCCAGGCGCCGATGTTTTTTGGTGCGCTGGCTCAGGTTACACCAGGGCTAGAACCGAACGACCAGGACGGGTACGTCATCATCACCGCGGCCAGCGATCAAGGTATGGTAGACATTCATGATCGCCGGCCCCTAGTTCTTGATCCCGCGACGGCACGCGAATGGTTAGAACCAGATCTGGACCCGGTGAGAGCTGAGGAAATCGCCAAAACGATGTGCAGCCCTACCGAGGACTTTGAATGGTTTGCGGTGGATCGAGCGGTGGGGAATGTGCGGAATCAAGGACCCCAGTTGATATTGCCACTTACTGACGCTCAACCAGATTTATTTGGGACATCCGTTGACTCGTAGATGCCTTTGAATGGGTTTACGTGGATTCGTTTGCACGTTTCTGAGTTTTTGCGCACGTACATCACATCCGGTTCAACGGGACCGCAGGTATTGACCTTCGTGGTGTCAGCCAAAACGGTGTAGGTCATGATTGTGTCAGATCTGGACATGCCTTCAAATCCAAGCCAGAACACTGATGCAATGAAGCACAGTTTCAGAAATGTGATGACTGTTGCTCTACATCCCGCGCCACCTGCGGGCTTGGAAAGAAAAAAGCCAAATGCCATTTTCGCGTACATGCACAGACTGATCAGAATCATTGAAAAGGGTACTGAGTAAATAAAGCCGCCAAGGGTTGATGAGTGTCGAATGTTTTCGACCTCAATACCCGTCCTGGCATTGATCACTTTCTCCGCCAGAATCTTGCATCCGTACAAAATAACGGCGGTGTAGGGAAGTGACTTTGGCCAGTCCATTACAAAACTGTGCATCTGCTTTCGGATGGTGAACGCGTAAATGGCCCCTCCAGCGAACACCGAACCCAAAATCAGATTCGTTTGAGCCTCGTGGCTGAGGAAACGACCGAGCAATGGCGGGATAACGTAGGCCAACCAGATCGCGCCCCCGATCAACGCCAACTTGATTAATGCTTTTTGTCGATCCGTCATGGTGAGGTCCTATAGCTCTGGCTGGGCGACCGATGCCGACCCTTCTCATGGGTGTTCGATGACTGACCGGCGGGGTAAGACAAGTATGGGAGAGTTGTAGGAAAAAGCGATTGATAGCGCCACTCGGGCATGAGCGGTTGATGGGGAGCGGTTCGAGCGTTAACGTCTTTCAGTCGCTGCCAATTCAGCGACCGGGTGTGAGAGCCCGGTTACATCAAGGCGCAAAGCGCCCATACTCCTATCGCGGCGTTTTTTCGTTTGCGATAAGGCGTTATGGCAGCTGTGCGTGGGAGACCTTCGGGTCTGCCGGGTTCCTTGATTTCCGGTCTCTCACCCCGCGCACTGCTGCCACCCTACCCGTGAGAGGGTTCGTCGACAGCCATCAAATCAAGGAAAGAAAAAGATGCGTACCCGCAATCCGTCCAGAGTTTTACCCCTCCATCACCCCGTCAATGGGGATGAAAAATGACCAAACCCGTCGAGTTAAAAACGCTTGGTCTCGTAGCCCTTCACGACTGCTATAAAAATTCGCTGTTTCGTGTGAATAGCGGGATCCCGATCGAACAAGCGTTATCCCAGGCATCTGATCTATTGGGCTTGGCTACCACGTTTGCGGAAGACGCGGCCTATGAGCGAAACACTGACCGACCGGCTTGGGCTGCGCATCATTTGACGGCAATGGGGGAGAGCGGTTGTTGATGATGTTGTAGCAGCGATTCGTAAGCAGAAAGCGTCTTCCTAGGGCTAGGCAATACTGCCAGGATTTTCTCCTGAGACGCCTCGGCTACAGAGAGGCGTCTAAAGGCCTAGAAGAAACCGCCTAACAGCGGTTTTTTTCGCTCAGGCGATTGGCAAAAGAAAATCGTTGATAGCTCATAGTCCTCACCCCACGGCCCCTCCGCGCGCGTCAGCAAAGAAAAGGTAGTGAGAAAAGCACTTTTCCCCCTCCCGCCAGCGGGCTAGATGTGTGATTTTTTTGAAAACCACATCTCACTGAAACGCTGCATCGACCTAAGCGAATACTAGTTACTTTCCCATATATAAGATTTCATTTTAGGTAAAGAAATGAAAAGCATTTCAGTGCAATCGTAATAAAATGAAATGAAAATCATCATAAACAAACCAACATTCCCGCCACACATATTTCCGGGCATGGATCACATGACGGACACAAACTTACCGCCAAATAAAGAACACCAAGAATGTAAATTAATGCGAAAACCACCACAATCAACCAAGTTGCATTCAGCCATACATACAACAGACAAATAGTTCCTATTCGTGCGCATAAAAGCATTTATCAGAAACAACTATCAGCCGAGAAACCTGATGAGAGTTGTAAAAAAATGTGGCGCTTTGAAATAAATTAAGTTGTAATAATCGAGCAGCACGGGCAAGCACGTGCTTGCAATGGCTTCCACCGCTGAAGCGGTGGTCAATTGAATAGCAAATGGAAATCAAACCATGAGCAATTTTTTGAATTTTTATAGGAGTTTAAACAACTTTGAACGGGGAAAACACAAAAAACCTAAATGATGAAACGATTAAGGCAATCATCCTCAAGCATCCAGAAGTAGTTAGGGTGATTGAAGAGGGTACGCTGTTAGGTCGTGTACAACCTACCCGACATGAAAACCCCGCCTTTTATAACACTGACTCGGATAGTAGATACGGGGATTTGAGGAAGGAGATCGGGGTTTGTTACGTGGCAGGCAGTAGCGAAGTGGCTATTGCGGAAACGTTTCAACATGGGGCTGAAGGGCCAAGCTCTCCTGTTTTGCTGACAGAGATCCAGGAGAGGTCGATACATCAATTGAGAGCGGCTCGCCCGCTTAGACTAATTGACGTAGCGCGTCTTGCGGCTTTCGGAGGTCAAAAGCTGAGGCAACTTGTCGAGGCTAAAGGCCAAGGTAGTGAGGGTTATCTATTGACCCAAGCTTTAAGCACCGCGATCATGAGAGATTTAGGGATGTTTGACGGTCTTCTCTATACCTCTGCTGTGTTTCCGGCAGCAGCCTCAATTGAAGGGTGTAATCTCGTTCTGTTTGGCGGGAGAGAAACTCAGTTGGTGTCTATAAGCTCAAATCCTTTGATGGATTTCGAGCTTGCAAGCGGGAAAACGGCAATTGAGTTTCTGCTAGATCTCAATGTGTCCGTAGAGTAAAAAACTGGGCGTCCCCTAGTGGGAAGCCCAGCTTTTACTTACCCATCTCCAAGCGATTCCTGAAGTCACGAGTGATTATTTCAAATGCCGTGTTATTTTCTAGAAGCTCGTAACGAGGCTGCACGTTTCCGGGATCACCTGGATTAGAAAAATCCATCGACCTAGCCAGAAACCCAATTAAAACATTTATTTTTGCCTCATCCGCTGGATCAATACAAAGACTGGTTATCAGCTTTGATATCGATGCTGCCACCCTATTACTTTCGAATTGAAAGTCCGGATAGTATTTACGGCGATTATTAGTGTACGCGACTACCTGTCCCGCTTTGGTCTTTTTACTTAGTGCCTGCTTCGAAATCCCAAGTATTTTGCACACGTCGCCAGCATCTAGAAAATCGTATGTTAACTTTACTGTTTCGAATGCATTGGTTTTAAGCTTAGCTAAAGCAAGCTCATTACGAGCTCTTATACTTAAAGTTTTTTCGTTATTTTTGTGTTTCTTCTTAATAAT
This sequence comes from Pseudomonas sp. AC242, assembly GCF_979258655.1. Taxonomy (NCBI): domain Bacteria; kingdom Pseudomonadati; phylum Pseudomonadota; class Gammaproteobacteria; order Pseudomonadales; family Pseudomonadaceae; genus Pseudomonas; species Pseudomonas sp. AC242. Next base: position 6,040,768 of record NZ_OZ409873.1, on the reverse strand, counting down.
TACAGCCAAAGCTTTTTCGTCATCGAGCTTCGCAGCATTAATAATCTCAGACTCAGGAACCTTATTCATCTGAGATATAAATTTATCAACGAGCATGTTTCTAGCTTCATCAAGCGATTTGACGCTACCTTTTGGCCTCTCAATCGTTGCAGTGTTCATAGGTCTCCTCACGTAGCTCATTGGGAGCCAGTGATTTAAGGCTACGCCTTACCCAGCACCACTGTCAACCTGTCAACCTGTCCACTCGTCTACAAAATATTGCTTTCATCAGCGTACGTGGGCATATTTCGGCCCCCTCGAAATCCCACCAAAGCCGCGTTATGCGAATTTCTGAAAAAACGTCCACACCTCAGACGAATATTGGCCATCAATTTCCCAAATAACCCTGAAAATATTGATCATCTCTGGATTTCACAATGATTTATGGGGCGAAATTTGGACTTGTAATCAGTAGGTCCCGGGTTCGACTCCTGGTGCCGGCACCATACAAAACGAAGCCCCTGCAGAAATGCAGGGGCTTCGTTGTTTTCTGTAGCAGAAGTCTGCCCAAAGGTTTTAAGTGGTATCAAGCAGGATGCAGATCCCGCAAAACTTCCGGATGCTGGCGGGCGACCCTAAGGAGAGTTTGAGCCGCACCCGTCGGCTGCCGGCGACCCTGCTCCCAATCCTGCAAAGTCCGCAGACTCACACCGATCAGTTTGGCAAACGCACTTTGAGAAACGCCCACTTTGGCACGCGCTTCTGCTGCCGCAGAGAGCGGCACTTGAGTCACGCGCGCAGCCTTTCCAGCCTTCATCTGACGTACAGATTCCAGCAAGTCCTGCTGGAATTGCTCCAGTTCATCGACCATCGCTGATTTCCTCCTTCAGTTGCTTAAGGAAGGCTAAGGGCAAATCGTCAAACTTTGCCTTGGTGTAGGCAATGAGCAACCAAATCGAGCCTTCAGAAAGCGTGTTGTAATAAATGACACGTGTACCGCCTCGCTTACCTATGCCGGTGCGAGTCCACCGCACCTTGCGCAAACCTCCACTGCCAGGCACGACATCACCAGCCAGAGGATTTGCAGCAAGCCAATTTATGAATTCATGGCGCTCACCATCGACCCATATGGCGTCTGCATAGCGCTTGAACATTTCCGTTTCGATGATTGTATACATGAACCTGACTATACGGCTACGCCGTACAAACAAACCATAAACGTTTATAGGGACAGATCGACGAAATGCATGGCGCGAAGCCTTGTGAAATCTGTTGTAACGACAAGCCACTACTAGCCACCGTTGCTCATTCGCCCCTCGCAAAGCTACCGTTCAGTTCGTCGCTGCCTATTCAGCGACCGGGCCTGAGAACCCGCGTAAGATACAGGCGCACCAGCGCCCCAAATCACGATTGCCGGCGCTTTTTTGTGCCCGCATCCACGTGTAATGGCGGCTGTGCGTGGGAGACCTTCGGGTCTGCCGGGTTCCTGTATCTCCGGTTTCTCAGCCTGCGCATAGCTGCCACCCTTTCGCCTGAGAACGAAAATGGCGGCTCTCATTTGTTACAGGGAGTTCACAAATGAATGCCATTGATCCATCAGCAATTCACAGAGCTGCAGAAACGGTCACCTCACGACACTTCCTTACGGCAGGTGAAGCGAAATGACCGACTACCTCCATTTGAAAACCCCAGGCCTCACGCACTTTTCCTTCCAGGCCAATCAAGCGCTGTTCCGCACCAATCGTGGCGTTCCAGTGATCGCCGCTCTCTCGCACGCCTCACATTTACTTCACATTTCCAAGCTACTGACCGCAGATTCCACAGTCTCGCGCGACCCTGATCTTCACGCTTATGCCTCGCAGTATTTGCAGGAATTGAGCAAAGCGCTGATCGATGATGTGGTGAAAGTGATGGATGCGCCGCCGGACAAGCCGTTGATGTAAACGCCGGTTTCAGGCCCTCGCCGATGCGAGGGCTTTTTGCGTTTCAGACCTGACTGATCTCAAGCACGAACGAAATCTTCTGCTGACTCGCACTCCACACATAGCGCAAATGCTTGCCCTGCTTCGGAATGGATACCGCTGGAGGTCGAAACGCGGCGACGCATTCATGCTCAGGTAAACGAACACTGTTGTAGAGCAGTCCCCACGCCTCGGTTTCGCGCAGTTGCCGGGCGAATAGCTGAGATGGCCCGTAAGCCTCAGGATCTGGATTGTGCAGCTCTGGGTAATCGTGGCGAATGTCGTGTAACGGTTTAACCACTCGATTGACGTAAGTCCGCATGGTCAACTCAAGGTCCGCTTCCTGGGTCGCCGCGAGAAATCGTTCCTGGTGATAACAGGTCTCAGCGATGGCAGCAGCCTGGCTGCTCGCAGCGTAGTAAACGCCGAAGGTGCCGTCGCAGAAACGACTGCGTTTACCGATGTGGGTAAACGCAGCCATCACCGGAGTCGAGCCGGGGCCAGAGAGTCGGTCTTCGGGTCGCACTCGGGCAAGTACCCCGGCCTGCTCGATCAGACGATCATTGGTCAGCGCTTCAATTGCGTAGGCAACTTCCAGATCTTCGGGATCGAGCACGTCTTCGAACAACGCAATCGGCGGGAAGCTGCTGTTGACGATCCGATAGGCTCGCGTCCACGCCACATCAACCAAATCGGGCGCCTTCAACCGCGTACCCCATCGAGATAGCGACGCACATCGGCGATGTCGATCACTCTCCCCGCCAGCATGTAATCCAATGCAGTTTGCCCGTTGAACGGCGCCGCTGTGTTTGGACTGCTGACCCACGTATAGGCGCGTTCACGGTTATTGCTGAAGATGATGCTCAACGCCTTGTGAATGCCCATCAGGTAGGAGATGCGCTCAAGGGTGTCGTTAGGCAGACGTATGTTCGGCAGGTGTTTGTATTTGTAGAACGTGGTGTTACCAACGCCGCCGAGTAATGTGCGTTGCTGCTCTGCGCTGCAGCCCCAACGCTCCATAAGGTTGAAGAAGAACTTCAGCGCAACGCGGCCGGCTTCGGGGGCGTCGAGTTGTTCGCGTGGAGTGAGGGCTGGGGATGAGGTAGTCATTGAGCCTCTCCAGATTTGTCTTGCTTTGATACTAGTACATATACGAATAAATCGATAAAAAAGCTCCGTAAGCGTATTACTGGTTACCACATTCCCCATTGATTGGGATTCGGATATGACCGGATTTGAGCATTTCGTCGACCGAATCGAACCGCTGCCGAATAGTTCGTGCTTCCAACATGGCTTGGGCAGTCTTGTCCGTAGGAATTCGTGCAATGGACGGTTGCTCTTGAATTTCAATAACGTGATGAAGCCTGTTGCCAACTTGGCACTCCATATCGGCCGCTTCTTTTGATGCAATCACTTCGCTTACCTCACACAGATCTGTAGCCACATAGGCATGATGCCTCCCCACTGCTACTTCATCTGCTTTGACGAGTCGCCGCTATCAGCTCGGTCGCAAGTTCGCCTAAGACGCATCCACGTATTTCGCAGGCCAAAACCACTAACGTTGTCAGCCGTTTCCCCGTGAAAAATCGCCGCTACGCACCAAAACCACGCACTTTTTTTGACCCCCATCACCCCCACGTCACCAAAAACCCCGATCCTGTGTCAGCCTCCAGCCATCGGCGGGGGCATCAATTCGCTACTAAACCCGCGACAACTATGCTCAGGTACAGGAATATAGCCAGCATATGGCGCCTGACCGGCAGTCTCGTAAACAACAATACCCAGCCCACTTCAGAGGGCATTACCCATGGATAGCAGAACCTTACGCAACCTCATGCGCATCGTGCAGACCGGCTCTTTGTCGGCCGCAGCCGAGCATTCGTGCCTGACCGTGCAGGCGCTGGCCGCGCAGTTGAACAAGGTCGAAGAGCAGTTCGGTTTCCGCTTGTTTCGACGTTCCAACAAAGGGCTGACGCTGACGCCGCAAGGCACTGAGCTGACGCCGTATATGGACAAAGTGCTGATTGCCACGCGACAGATGGAAGAAAAGGTCGAGGCGCTGAAAGTGCCGGGGCAGCGGACGTTGAAGGTTGCGTTGAACAACACCTTATCAACTGACTTCAACCGGCGAATGATCGGGCGCCTGATCGAGGTGTTTCCCGATTATCAGATGGAGTTCAGCTACGCCGAGTCGATGGAAAACCTCAGTAAGCTGAAGAATGAAGACTTCGACCTGGCGGTGCTGATCGGTCCGCAGCGGCCAGGTTTACCGAGCATTGTCTTGCCGGATGTGCAGGTGCAGGTGGTCGGTGCGCATTGCGGTCAGGAGAATGATCCGCTGACCTTGCTGGGCAACAAGTTCCAGGTACGTCCTGCAGAAGATTGTCCGTATTCCCACAGCTTTTTGCGTTTTCTCGACGCCGGGCTGGGCAATCACGAGAACGGTCAGCGCATGGTCTATTCGTGCAGCGAGACCCTGACGCTGTCGCTGATCACGCAGATGGACGCGGTCGGCATGGTTTCGCGTGAGGCCGCGCAAAAGAACGGCCTGACGATTTTCCCCGGGTTCGAGGATTTCCTCGAAGTGCGCCTGGCAGTGAACAATCCGGAATTGTCCAATCAGGCGTTGAGCGACGTCGTCGATCTGCCGTTACATGAACGAGCCGAGCGCAATGTACGCAGCCGTCCCAACCGCCACACTGAGAAAGAGGTTTTTGCTGAAATACGCACATAGCAACGTCGGAATCGCGGCATAGAATTCCGGGCGATCGAGCTGTATGTGCTGATCCTTGATCAATAAGGGTGTCAGGCTGATCGCAGCGACGATCGCCACCGGCAGGTATTCCAGCGCCCGTGCAATAAACGGCGGCCAGTGCTCGGTGTTGACTTGCAGGGGCAAGGCGCGTGGCAGGAAAGTCACGGCCATCATCAGCGCGACCACCAGAATCAGGAACGTTTGGTCAGGCATACACCCACTCCGCAGCCCACAAACGTGGCGATAAACACATTGAACGGCGAACTGCCGACCAAGCTCAGCGCGCCCATGCACAGCACGGCAGCAGCGGCGGCGATGAGTTTGTTGCGCGTGTTGCACAGCGACACCAGCACGTAGAGCATCATCGCCGTCAGGGCGTAGTCGAGCTGATATTTGATCAGGTGCGCCGCGTACTGCGCGCAAACCGCGCCAAGCAAACCGCCGAGCACCCACGAGGTGTGGCAGAACAGATTGAAGCCGATCAGATAACGCACATTGACCGGGGCACCCGTGCCGAGTTTAACGCTGTGGAAAGCGAAGGATTCATCCGTCAGGCCACCGGCATAGGCCCAACGCTCCATGCGACTCAAACCGAGCGCGCGCAGGGCCTTGGCCATGTACACCGACATCAGCATGTGTCGCGCGTTGATCAGGAACGTGGTCAGTACAATGGTGGTCAGCGACGCTCCACTTGAGATCAGCGCCAATGCGGCGAATTGCGAAGCGCCGGCATACACGAACAAACACATCGCCACCGGCAGCCACATTGGCAAGCCTGCGTTGACGGCCATCAGCCCGAACACGAATGACACCGTGAAGTAGCCGGCGACGACCGGGCTGGCTTCGGCAAACGTGCGCGATGGCTGATGGGCAGCCATCAGCGGCGCACTGCCGGACGTTTCATTCATAGATCCCTCTCAAATGTCCGTTCGCCATGAGGCTCGCAAAAACCCTGGGCAGTCCAGAATCGCTTGCCCGCGAGGTTAGCATCGTCAACGAACAGAAACATCCGCAACACACCGACACGCTTCATGTCGGAAGACGCCGCTTCAACCAGACGTTGACCGACGCCCTGGCTGCGATAGCGCGGGCTGACGGCCAGATGATTGATGGTGCCGCGACTGCCGAGCATGCCGCCGAGCACCGCGCCGACGATTTCGCCGGCGATGTCGAAGGCGAGATAGGCCGTGGTGGTTTTCTGGATCAGCACGCCGCGCAGGCACTTGGCGTCCTGCCATTCGCAGAAGGACACTTCGTCGAACTGGCGGAAGAAGCGCTCCATGCGCTGCGCATCCTTGGCCGTGGCGCGTCGCAGCACCACCGGCGTCGAGCATTCGACGCCATCGATTGGGGTGATCTGATTAGCGAACAATGTCGAAAGCGGTCCCGGGCCGCGAGAAGGAAATCGCCAGAATCTGCCGGTACGCCATCGCATGAGTGTGCGGGTTGCGGGCCGGGGTCACGTAGTGGCGCATATCGCGATCGAGGAAGTAGGTGGTGTCGAGAATTTCCTGGTAAGTGGTCGACGCCAGTTGATGCTCGTGGATGTCGTACAGACGACTCTCCGCACCCTCGACGTTATTGCGGCCCCAGAAGTGCACACCGCTGAACGGATAGCCGTCGCAGTGAATGCCTTCAGGGGTGATTTCCAGTTGTTTGCCGGGTTTGATCTCGATGCGGATCTGATGGATCTGGCACTGCCAGATTTCATCGTGCAGCTCTTCCGGCAATACGCTTTTGTACACTTCGAAATCGGTGTCGATCAGGCTGCGCATCACCGGTGAAGTAATCACTTCGTCGGAGAAGTCCTGAAAGTGTCGCACGAGGCCGCCGACATAGGCGTTGTTCTCTTTCGACTGCACGTAGGCGCGATGTTCGAGTTGCTTGAGCTCGCGGGTTTTCGGGTTGTACTCAAAGTCGCTGTAACGACGGTAACGCATGCCGGCTTCGGCCTGACCGTAGTAACTGTCAGGCTCCATGTTTTCCCAACTTTTGGTCAGTCTGACGAAGTCGGCAAAATGACCGTAGAGATTGAAGTCACCACCCTGGACGTTGACATATTTGTCGCGCCGTAGCGATTCGCCCACTTCTCTGTTCAAAACGATCATTACCAAATTCTCCGCTGCGTTGAGCGGCCTAATCTATTAGGTGGAGAAATTGCGTCCATGAGAAAGAATTTCAGGCATTTAAAGCCCTGTTTGAAACGGCGTTTACAGCCACTTAAAAACAACTTTTACATGACAAAAACACAGGTTTTTTCCGGTTTTCATCGAAAAACCGTCGAAAAAAAACCCCGAACCAGTCGGGGTTTTTCTCATGTTTCTTACACTTGATCAGGCATCAGAAGATGTTGATCGGGTAGTCCACGAATACACGCAGTTCGTTACCGCTGACGTTGTACTCGCTGGATTTCTGCGAAACACGCAGGATCGAGCTGCGCAATTTCACGCTCAGGTCTTTGGCCGGGCCAGACTGCACGACGTATTTGAACTGGTTGAAGATCTCGCGCTCGGTGCCGCCTTCGCTGGTGGAGGTGGTGATGTTGTCGCCACGCACGTAAGCGAAGTTGTAGCTCAGACCCGGTACGCCGAATGCGCCGAAATCCAGGCCATAGCCCAGCTGCCAGCTGCGTTCGTCTTCAGCGTTGAAGTCGGACCAGTAGGAGTTGGCCAGGTAGATGGAGTTACCGCCGTCACCAACACGACCTTGATCTTTCTGGTAACCGCCGTAGGCATAACCGAGGTTGCTGTCGCCGGTGGAACGCTGGTGCGCCACGGTGAACGAGTGCGGACCGGTAGCGAAGGTTGCGGCCAGGCTCCAGATCTTGTTGTCGTCGCCAGTTACCCCGTTTTCGCGGACATAAGAGTTGTCCAGCTTGGTGCGGTAACCGTTGAAGTCCAGGGTCAGCGACTGATCCTTGTTGAACGGCAACACGTAGTTGGCGTTCACGTATTGTTTCTTCAATACGTCTTCGACGTCGGACGCGTAGAGCGCGCCTTTGAAGTTTTCAGTGAACTGGTAGCTACCGCCCAACACGTTGATCGACTTCAGACCACCGCTGTCACGGCCTTCGTCGCTCTTGCGCGATTCGGCGGTGAAACGACCGGCGTTCAGTTCCAGGCCTTTGATCTCTTTAGAAGTGATCAGGGTACCGGTGTAGCTTTCCGGCAGCAGGCGCACATTGTCGTAGCTCAGCACTGGCAGGGCCGGCATCTGGTCGCCGTAGGTCAACACAGTGTTGGAGAAGCGGAACTTCACCGCGGCACCGCCCTTGGCTATGTCATGGTTCGCGCGACCGTCATTTTCCTGCTTGAAGAAATCGATACCACCGGCGCCGCTACGGCCCTTGCCGCCGTCCAGACGCAGTGCGTACAGACCGAAAGCGTCGACACCGACACCCACGGTGCCTTGGGTGAAGCCGGACGAGAACGTACCGATGGCCGCTTGGCCCCACTCGGCTTTGTCTTTGTTGCCGTCTTTGTAATCACGATTGATGTAGGCATTGCGCAGCAGCACTTTGAGGCTGCTGTCTTCAACAAAACCCTTGGACTCGGCCTGGTCGTTAGCCATGGCCTGAGTGGCGCTCAACATCCCCAGTGCGATCAGACTGATTCGCTTGTTCAACATTTTGTTTTCCTTATTACGGGTTGAAACGCGCTGTGTCGAACGGCGGAAACGGCGCTTTTGCACTCTTTTATTCACCCCGAAACAAAAAGGCCCGCCCACGGTAACGTGATGACGGGCCTGCTCCTTATTTTGAGTCATGGCGGTTGGCCACAGGCGTTGGGTCGAATCGTAGCCGCGCCCTGAACAATGTGTCAATTTCAAGAATCGTCTTTAAATAGGTAAAAATCGTCTAAGAAACGTAAATTTTGCGCTGACTCCTTGCTGGGAAATGCACACAGCCAGTGAATCCAGTGCGTATCAGGCGCAACCATCAATAGAACAAAATGCAGAAGATTTACCGCTTTCATCGAGGACGATTGCCTGTTGTAACCAATCGGCAAATGCCTGCGGCTTGCCCAGCCACGGACTAATGTCGATCAATTGGAATGTGCCATCCTGCTCCAGAGCCATGGTCGGAAAACCCTGGCCGCCCAATTGCGCCAAAAACTGGCGACTGGCTTTTACGTGCCTCTCGCTATCAACGGACTCAAACGCAATGTGGAAATCGTCCTGCGCATAGCCCATCTGCATCGCCAATTCCAACAGCACGGCTGAATCGGCAATGCGTCGCCCTTCCACATAGTGCGCGCTCTGCAACCGCCCCAACATGCGCAGACCGCCTCGGTCGATGGCTTCGGCCGCCATGACCGCAGCAATCGGTGGCGTCGAATCGAACACGGCCGATTGATCTCGCAGCAAACCGTCGAAATAGGCCTCGCCGAAAGGCTGGCCTGTGTACTCGGCAATGCGTCGGTCGTGGGGCATGACGTAATTGCGCAGTTGTGGCGAAACGCGCTGGCGATTGGCGCCACTCATCATTCCCCCGGCATGCGCGATCACTGGCAGCACTGCCTGCGCCGCTTCCACCAGCGGCTTGGCGCCGTAACACCAGCCGCATAACGGGTCGTAGACGTAATGAAGGATCATGGGAAAACTCCGGCAAAAAGTGAGGGAAATCGATGGCGGCAGATTAGTGCCCGCACTCTTGCGGAAAAACGCCAGAATGGCTTTCAGTCTGTTTCATGAATCGGTCAAATTGCGGTTCAAGCAGATTGTGTCGAAGGCGACACAAATTGAAACAATCAGATCAGGGAACTTATAAGGAATAATTAACGGAAGTAAATGCAAAGCATTACCATTCGCGCGATCGAATTCTTCCACCCTTTCGGATGCGCTGTTAAATGCCTGCCCCGTTCCGTCTTACGCCCGTCACCCTTGGGCTTTCTGTTTTTCTGTCCAGTGGTTTTGCCTACTCCGCGACCGAGTTACCCGCCACCGCGATCAGCGCCGAAGCGCAAGCCGATGACCCGCGCGTGAAGCTCAGCAACACCGCAACCCGCACCTCAACCCCGGTGCGCTACGTGCCGCAGGCGATCGATTCGATCAAGACCGCGAACGTCGCCAACTACGGCACCAATGATATCGGCGACGCGTTGAGCGGCATGCCCAACGTCAGCAGCAGCGCCGACACCCGTTTCGACAGCCTGCGCATTCGCGGTTTCGATGCCAGCAACGATTTCTATCTCGACGGCATTCGCGACGACAGCCAATACAAGCGCGACCTGCACAACATCGAACGCGTCGAAGTGCTCAAAGGCCCGGCCGCCGTGCTGTACGGTCGGGGCAGTCAGGGCGGGATCGTCAACCGCGTGAGCAAAATGCCCGAGTTCGGCCGACGCTCGACCATCGAAGCCCAGGGTGGCAGCGAAGATTTGCGCAGTCTTTACGCCGACCTCAGCACCGACCCGAGCGAAAACATCAGCCTGCGCCTGAACATGGGCAACATGGATGAAAACAGCTTCCGTGACGGTGTCAGTGGCAACCGCCAACTGTTCGCGCCGTCGATGAGCTGGCAACTGACGCCGGACCTGAACTGGTTGGTGCAATACGAATACAGCCGCTACAACCGCACGCCAGATCGCGGCATTCCCGGCGTCAACGGGCGCCCGGCCGATGTCGGTCGTGACACCACCTACGGCAACGATCACGATTTCATTGACGACAAGTCGCAATCGCTGCGCTCCAAACTCAGCTACGAGATCAACGACAACTGGCAACTGCGCCAGACCCTCGGCGTGTTCAAGCTCGACAGTGATTTCGACAACACCTACCTCACCGGTTACACGCCGGCGACCAATAAGGTCACGCGCCAGCACTGGCAGCAGGATCTGACCACCCGCAACGTCTACAACAACCTCGAGCTGGAAGGCGGTTTCGATACCTTCGGCCTTGAACATCGCCTGCTCACCGGCATCGAGATCGGCAGCCAGCGCCGCGATCCGACACTGTACAACGCCGCTACCGGCAGAACGCCGGGCGCGCAGCCCGTGCCGTCGCTCGACCTCTACAACCCCAACCGCAATCTGCGCCACACAGGAGCCATGCAGGTTTCCAGCAGCAGCCACACCGAAGTCGAAAGCCGTGCGGTCTACGTGCAGGATCAACTGCGCCTGAACGATCAGTGGCAACTGCTTGGCGGTTTGCGTTACGACACCTTCGACATCGAGTCGACCAACAAGCTGCGTAACATCTCCGAAGACCGCGACAGCCACAGCACCAGCCCGCGCGTCGGCCTGGTCTGGACGCCGTTGCAGAACCACTCGTTCTACGCTTCGTGGTCGAAGACGTTTTCGCCCGTGGGTGGTGGCTTGATCGGCATCACCCCGGGTGCGGCCGGCAACACCAACGACCTCAGTCCTGAGCTGACCAAGCAGAAAGAAATCGGCGTGAAGAGCGACTGGTTCGATGACCGCTTGAGCACCACGCTGGCGATCTATGACCTGGAGCTCTACAACCGCCGCACCACCGATCCAAACGACCCGACCCTGACCGTCATGTCCGGTCTGCAACGATCGCGCGGGATCGAGTTGACCGCCACCGGTAACATCGTCGGCAACTGGTACATGCGCGGTGGCGTCGGTATGCAGGATGCGAAGATCGAGAAGGACAACAACGGCCTGGAAGGCAAACGCATCAACAACGTCGCCAAGCACAACGGCAGCCTGTTCCTGACCTGGAAACCGGAGATGGGCTGGTACGGTGAAACCGGTCTGACCCTGGTTGGCCAACGCTATGCCGATAACGCCAACACCACCGTGCTGCCGGGTTATGGTCGCTGGGATGCACTGGTCGGTTACCGCTTCAAGGATTGGGATTTGCGCACGGCGCTGAACAACATCACCGATCGTGAGTACTACGCATCGGCAACCAGCCAGTATCAGATTCAACCGGGTGCGCCGCGTAGCGTCGTGATGACCGGCACCTACAGCTTCTGATTTCACACAAATCCCTGTGGGAGCGAGCCTGCTCGCGAATGCGGTGGATCAGGTTACGACGATGTCGACTGACCCGACGCATTCGCGAGCAGGATCGCTCCCACATTGAATGGGTGTTCCCAAAACAGTCGTGCATAAAAAAGCGCCGCCATCCCGGCAGCGCTTTGACCAATCCCTGTTGTTCTTCTTATCCTTCCATTACAGCCCACAATGCATCCAGTTCGGCCTCGCTGAACAGGCCAGCGGGGTAACGCTCGATCATCGTCCGGCGCGGATCAGGTTCCCTGATCTGACGCGTTCCATTGGACTTCAACCAGTGCGCGACAATCTGGAGCGATTCGCCGTTAACGGCCATGGGATGCAACGTCCGCTCGCTGACTACGTTCACTTCGGCGTTCATTTCAGCGCTCTCTCCCCGTTCATGAGCGGCTAAGTTATCCAAGGTTTATGACAGAACTGTTGAAGTTCTCCCCCCTCCCTAGTGCACGGGTGATGAATACAAGAGCTATGCCAAGGTTTCGCATTTGTCGACAAGCGGATACAAAGAAGCCCGCAATCCAACCGGGCTGCGGGCTTCTTCACATGCATAGCGAGCTAATCACTGCTCGGCCGATTTGTTAATCAACTCAAGCTGTTACGACTCAACTCACTCTTTGTGGGGTGCGGGTTGCTGTTGGGTAAGGCAGTGGATATTGCCGCCACCCAGTAACAGTTCGCGGCCCGGCACCATCACCACTTCGTGCTGCGGGAATAGTTTCTGCAGAATTTCCCTGGCCGGGGCATCCATCGGATCGTCGAAGCTCGGCGCGATGATGCCGCCATTGACGATCAGAAAGTTCACGTAGGAACCGGCCAGGCGCACGGACGGATTACGCTCCTGCGTGCCGTCCACCGGGTCGACACCATCGCACTCTTCTTCGGTCGCGTAGAGCGGCCCCGGAATCGGCATTTTGTGCACCGTGAACGGGCGACCTTTGGCATCGGTGCTGCTTTGCAGGACTTTCATCGCAGCCTGGCAGCGCGGGTAGTTCGGATCCTGTGGATCGTCGGTCCACGCCAGCAGCACTTCGCCCGGACGCACGTAACAGCAGAAGTTATCCACATGGCCGTCGGTTTCGTCGTTGAACAAACCGTCCGGCAGCCAGATGATTTTATCCACAGACAGATTGGCGCTGAGCACCGCTTCGATTTCTTCGCGGTCCAGGTGCGGGTTGCGATTGCGGTTGAGCAGGCATTCTTCGGTGGTGATCAGCGTGCCTTCGCCGTCGACGTGAATCGAACCGCCTTCGAGCACAAAACCTTCAGTGCGATAACGCGGGCTACGCTCGATCTCGAGGATCTTGCCGCCGACCTGCGAATCACGATTCCACGGCGAATACAGACCACCGTCGAAACCGCCCCAAGCGTTGAAGTCCCAGTTCACACCGCGCACTTCGCCGCTGTTGTTGATGACGAAAGTCGGGCCGCTGTCGCGTACCCAGGCGTCATCGCTGGACATCTCGACCACGCGGATATTCGGTACGTCGAGGCGCGCGCGGGCGTTTTCGTATTGGCCGGCGGACACGGCCACAGTCACTGGTTCGAAGCGTGCGATGGCTTTGGCCACCGCAGCGTGTGCGGCTTGCGCCGGTTTGCCGCCCAGACGCCAGTTGTCCGGGCGCTCGGGCCAGATCATCCAGGTCTGCGTTTGCGGCGCCCACTCGGCCGGCATGTGAAAGCCGTCGGCGCGCGGGGTACTTTTCAAGGTGGTCATCGGGATCAGGACTCCAGGGAACCGTCGAGGGTTTTCAACGCACCGTACAGGTTCGGACGGCGGTCACGGAATGAACCCCACGCGCTGCGAATGTGTTCGAGCTCGTCGAGGTTGAAAGTGTGCACAAGAATACCTTCTTCGGTTTTATTCAGCTCCTGCACTTTTTCGCCGAACTGGTTGGCGATGAACGAAGAGCCGTAGAACGTGATGTCGTAGCCGTCCTGTTCTTCATTGCCGATGCGGTTGCTGGCGATCAGCGGCATCAGGTTGGCGCCGGCGTGGCCCTGCTGCACCCGCTGCCAGTGATCGCGCGAGGAGATGCTCTTGTCGTGCGGCTCGCTGCCGATTGCGGTCGGGTAAAACAGGATTTCCGCACCTTGCAGCGCCATGCTGCGCGCGGCTTCCGGGAACCACTGGTCCCAGCAGATACCCACGCCGATCTTCGCGTAACGGGTGTTCCACACTTTGAAACCGGTGTCGCCCGGGTTGAAGTAATACTTCTCGTGGTAACCCGGACCGTCGGGAATATGGCTTTTACGATAAATCCCGAGGTTGCTGCCGTCGGCATCGATGATCGCGATGCTGTTGAAGCGCGCACGGCCGGCCAGTTCGTAAAAGCTGATCGGCAGCACCACTTGCAGTTCCTTGGCGATTTTCTGGAAATGCTTGATCGCGACGTTGTCTTCCACCGTCGTCGCCAGTTGCAGGTAGTCCGGGTTCGGCTTCTGGCAGAAATACGGCGCCTCGAACAGCTCCTGAATCAGGATGATCTGCGCGCCTTTGGCGGCGGCTTCGCGCACCAGCCGTTCAGCGATTTCGAGGTTGGCTTGCAGATCCCACGAACAGGCCATCTGGGTGGCGGCAACGGTAACGATACGGCTCATGAATCATCTCCGGGCAAGTGCTTTGACGGTCGACAATTCGACCGAAAAGAAAAATGCGCGCACCGGACATGAGATCGCCATGCCGGAGCAATGGCGACTTTATAGCCGATAAATATCGGCTTTAGAAGCTAAAGAAATGCATTCCGTCTAATTTTACCCACAAAATACCGATACAAATCGAATTAACCCCAGAACGCTGAGGAGCTGCCGAAGGCTGCGATCTCTTGATTTTGCTCTTGAAAAACAAGATCAAAAGATCGCAGCCTTCGGCAGCTCCTACATGGGGTGAGTGTCAAAGGCCCTCGGTGAGCACCCGATCGAGCATGTCGACAAAGAAATCCACACTCTTACGCGACGTCACCATCGGTGGCTTGATCTTGAGAATGTTCAGATCATCCCCAGTCGGCTGCATGAAAATCCCCAACTCGCGCAGGCGATCACACAGCAACACCGTCTCCTCGGTCGCCGGCTCCAGCGTCTCGCGATTGCGGATCAACTCAAGCCCGAGATAGAACCCGGAACCGTGCACCGCGCCCACCAGCGGATGTTTATCGATCAGCGCTTCGAGTCGCGCCTTGAAGTGGCCACCGACCACCTGCGCGTTCTCCCAGAGCTTTTCTTCTTCCATCACATCCAGCACCGCCATGCCGATCTGGCAACTCACCGGGCTGCCACCCGCCGACGAGAAGAAATAGCCCTCGGCCTCCAGCGCTTCGGCGATTTCCCGGCGAGTGATTACTGCACCCAGCGGTTGACCGTTGCCCATGCCCTTGGCCATGCAAATGATGTCCGGCACCACGCCCTGCTCTTCAAAGCCCCAGAAGAAATGGCCCATGCGCCCGTAACCGACCTGCACTTCGTCGGCGATGCACACGCCGCCCTGCGCGCGCACCAGCCCGTAAACCTGTTTCAAATATCCCGGCGGCAGCGAGATGCCCCCGGCATTGCCATACACAGGCTCGCAGATGAACCCGGCCAATTGGCGCTTCTGCTCGGCGAGTTTTGCCAGGTGATGCTCAACGCTGCGCACGTAATCCGGCGCCGAATCGAGGCCTCGGAATTCACCGCGATAGGTGTTTGGCGCAGGCACCGGATGCACCCAGTCCGGGCGGCTTTCCAGGGCTTTCGGGTTGTCGGCGACCGAGGTCGATACCGCATCGGCGCCGACCGTCCAGCCGTGATAGGCCTCAAGCACACTGATCATGTCGCGGCCGCCGCTGTAAGCCCACGCCAGACGGATCGCCAGGTCGTTGGCCTCGCTGCCGCTGTTGACCAGAAACACCCGATCCATGCCTTCCGGCGCGAGTTTCAGCAAGCGCTCGGAAAACTCCGCCACCGCCGCATAGTTGAACCGCGAGTTGGTGTTTAGCAGTGACCATTGGCGCGCCGCGACCGCCGCCATGCGCGGGTGACCGTGACCGAGCACTGCCACGTTGTTGAGCATGTCCAGATAGGAGCGGCCCTGCATGTCGATCAGGTGATTGCGCCAGCCACGTTCGATGCGCGGCGGATCGACGTAGTAGTGTTTCTGGGTACGGGCGAAACTGGCATCGCGGCGTTCGAGCAGGGTTTTCGCGTCCAGCTCCGGTTCGGCATCGCAGGCCAGCCCCAACAATGCGGCCGGCGATGGGCACAGCGCCTGCCAAGCCGCTGCTTGCGCCGGGGTGCAAAACAACGGTGCATCGAGCTGCGCGCCCCGACACAACTGCACCCGCAACGGGCCGCTGACCGCACCCAGCACCTGACCTTTGACCAGCGCCGCGCCGCTGTGCAGCGACGGTGTCACGCCCCACAGCCGCAGGCTGAGTTGCGGGCCATCGAGTTGCAGCACACCGTCTGCGGCCTGATGCACGACGCCTGCGAACGGCGCCTCCACGGCGCTGCCATCGGGTACGCGCAATTCCACGTGCAGCGGGAAGGTGTCCGGTTCAACGGCACTGTCGGGACGAGTGCGCGACAAACGGTACTGACCATAACGGCTCGCCGCCAAACCATGCGCCACAGCCGCTTCAGTCAGCAGGCGCTGGTCGATACCCTCCTGCTCCCAATTGCCAGCGTCGAAATGCGGACTCAGCACGCCAAGATCGATCAGCGCAAATTCGCGTCCGACCAGACCGGGCAACAATGGCGCAAAACCTTCACTCTCAATCGCCGGCAAAGCCTGTCCCACCGCCGCCAGAATCGCCGCCTCCATCAACGCCTGAGGCACCGATGTCGCCACGCGGAAAATCTCCCACTCGTGGGTAAGGTTGTCCCGGCTGTACGTATTCGCCGGGTCGATGCTGACTTGCTGCTCGCCACTGAGCACCAGCACCGCCGCGCGCGCCACAATCAAAGGCCACAGCGCTTGCAACTCTTCGTGTTGCAGTGGGTTGACCGCGTGGTAGGCCTGCACCGCCGGCAGGATGACAAACGGATCACCACCAGCGTGATGCAGCAACGCCGCACACGTCACTGACAGATCGGTGATGCGCCAGGTGCGCACCAGATCGCCAAAGTCGATCACGCCCTGCAACTGCCAGTGACGCTGGGCATCGCGCGCCCAGACGGCGTTGTCATCGGTGATGTCCATGTGAATCGCCTGCACCGGCAGCTTGTCCAGCAACGGCTGCAAACGGCGCTCGGCCTGAGCGGCGGCCTCGGCGATCAATGTGCGTTGCTGCTCGTCCTTGATCACCGGCAGCAGATGGCTGATCAGAGCACTGGCGTGGCGCGCATCCCATTGCAACGTGCGCTCAAGGCCCGGATGATCGAAACCGGCCAGCGCCAGATCCATCTCACCGCAGAGCCGGCCAAACCCCGCCACTACGTCGCGCCCCAAGTGATCAAGATGCGTGAGCGGCTGGCCCTCGATGTAATCCAGCAGCCGCACATGGACGGCTTCGCCGCCGACCTCGAGTGACAGCAGATCCTCGCCATTATTGGCCGCGATCACCCGTGGCACCGTCACCGCCGAGTGCTCGGCCAGGTACTTGAGGCCGGCATGCTGGGCTTGCAGCTCCACCAGAGCGTAATCGCCACGGCAGATTTTCAGCACGAACCGACCGCGCGGACTGTCGACGCGAAAATTCAGATCCTGCTGGCTGCCGAGCGCCTGCAGCCTGCCGCTGAGCCCGTAATGCTCCGCCAGCCATTGCTGGGCCTGCTCTGCAGAAACCTGCGGGCTGGGCAAACTGGCGCGATGAATCAACGTGGCGAGCGGCATGAAACGACCCCTGAAATTTTATTAGGCGCCTATATCGCCATTGCTTGGCAGGATCCGCAACCCCCATCCACGAAAAGGCGTCAGGGCTATTTGTCTTCCTGCACTCGCGCCCTCCAGCACTTTGCGCAAGAATGTCGACCATTAACACTGGCCTATGGAAACCCCATGAATGTAATCACCACCGACCTGCCCGGTGTCCTGATCATCGAACCCAAGGTGTTTGGTGACGAGCGCGGGTTTTTCTACGAAAGTTTCAATGCCAAGGCTTTTCAGGATGCAACGGGGCTGGACACACAATTCGTTCAGGACAACCACTCGCGCTCGCAAAAAGGCGTATTGCGTGGTCTGCATTACCAACTGCAAAACACTCAGGGCAAACTGGTCCGCGTAACGGTCGGTGAAGTATTGGATGTCGCCGTGGACATTCGCCGCAGCTCACCGCACTTCGGAAAATGGATGGCCGTGCGCCTGTCGGCAGACAACCATCGTCAGTTGTGGGTCCCGGAAGGTTTCGCCCACGGGTTCGTCGTGCTGAGCGAGTTCGCCGAATTCCTCTACAAGACCACCGACTACTACACGCCGTCGGCAGAACGCAGTATTCGCTGGGACGATCCGGATCTGGCCATCGATTGGCAACTGGACGAAGCCCCGAAGCTGTCCGCCAAGGATCAGGCTGCAGCCTTCTTCAAGGACGCTGACGTCTTCGCCTGAGGCCGGGCATAATGCGCCTGTCCCTACAGGCGCTTCCGGCTCATGAAACCAACCCTTCCCCGCAGACCTCGCTGGCGCAGCCTCGCGCTGCTGGCCCTGTGTCTGGCGCCGCTGTTGTGGCCGCTGGAACATCTTGCCGAGCGCTATTACCGCAGCGAACTGGCAGGCCAGAACCGCCAGACCCTCGACCTGTACGTCGCCAACCTGCTGGGCACCCTGCACCGCTACGAAGTGTTGCCACAGATTCTCGGCGACCTGCCCGCTCTGCGCGCGGTACTCGGAGCGCCGGACGACGGCGTCACCCAAGGCAATGCCAATCGCCTGCTGAAGAACATCGCCGCGCAGACCGGCGCCGAAGTCATGTACCTGATGGACACCAGCGGGCAGACGCTGGCAGCGTCGAACTGGGACAAGCACGACAGTTTCGTCGGCCGCAATTTCTCCTTCCGTCCGTACTTCAGCGAAGCCATGGCCGGGCGCCTCGGGCGCTTCTTCGGGCTCGGCACCACGTCGGCCAAGCGCGGTTATTTCTTTGCCGCCGCCGTGCGTAACGGCGAAAAAATCATCGGCGTGCTGGTGATCAAGGTTGACCTCGACCACACCGAAAGCCTCTGGGGCAAAACCCCGGAACAACTGTTGGTCACCGACCACAACGGCGTGGTCATCCTCACGTCGCGTCCGGAATGGCGTTTTCGCTCAACCCGTAATTTGAGCGACAGCGAGCGCTCGGCGATCACCGCGATCCAGCCTTACCCGACCCGCGAGCCGCGCCCGCTTAACCTTAGCCCGACGGCGTGGCTGATCCAGACCCACGACATTGCCGAAACCGGCTGGAGCGTCAGCATCCTTGCCCCGCGCACGCTGATCGACCGTCCGGTGCGCACCGTGGTCGCCATCGGCGGCGCCACGCTGCTGGTGCTGATGTTGTTGCTCGGTCTGATGATGCAGCGCCGCCGGCATTATCTGGAGCGCATCGCCTTCGAGGCCAAGGCACGCCGCGAACTTGAGGGCCGCGTGGCGGAACGCACCAGCGACCTCGAAGGCCTCAACCGACGTTTGAAGGAAGAAGTGCTGGAGCGTGAACAGGCCCAGCAGGAACTGGTGCGCGCCCAGGATGACTTGGTCCAGGCCGGCAAGCTGTCGGCGCTGGGGACCATGTCAGCGAGCATCAGCCACGAACTCAATCAGCCGCTGGCAGCGATCCGCAGCTACGCGGAAAACGCCGAAGTGCTGCTCGATCATCAGCGCACCGACGATGCGCGCGGCAACCTCAAACTGATCAGCGAACTGACCGGGCGCATGGCCTCGATCATCGCCCACCTGCGCGCCTTTGCCCGCCGCGATCGCCACGCGCCGGAAAGCGTTGCCCTGCAACCAGCGCTCGACGATGCCTTGGCGCTGCTGGCCAAACGGCGCCGGAGCATGGAAGTCGAGCTGATCCGCGATCTGCCGGCCGCCACGCTGTGGGTCGAGGCCGGGGAAACGCGCCTGCGTCAGGTGCTTGGCAATCTGCTCGCCAACGCCCTCGACGCGCTCACCGAAAAAGGTCCGCCGCGCAAACTCTGGCTGAGTGCCGAATCCACCGCCGAGGGCGTCAATCTGTACATTCGCGACAACGGCCCGGGCTTTTGCATGGAGGCCCTCGGCCGCGCCAGCGAGCCCTTTTACACCACCAAGACCCGTACTCAGGGTCTGGGGCTGGGGTTGGCCATTTGTGAAACGCTGATGCGCGCCTTCGGTGGTGAACTGTCGTTCGCCAACCACAAGCAAGGTGGCGCCTTGATTACCCTGCGACTGCGCGCCGGTGCGCCCGGGGTCAGCCTGCAACCGTCCGAGGATCGAAGTGCATGACCATCGACAATCGCATTCAGGTGGTGTTGATCGACGACGATCCACACCTGCGTCAGGCCCTCGGCCAGACACTGGATCTGGCCGGTCTGAAAATTTTGCCGCTGTCCGAAGCCAAGGGGCTGGCCGCACAGCTTGAACGCGACTGGCCGGGCGTGGTGGTGAGCGACATCCGCATGCCGGGTATGGACGGCCTGGAATTGCTCAGCGAATTACACGCGCAGGATCCCGAACTGCCGGTGCTGCTGATCACCGGCCACGGCGATGTACCGCTGGCGGTGCAGGCCATGCGTGCCGGCGCTTATGACTTTCTCGAAAAACCTTTCGCCAGCGATGCGCTGCTCGACAGCGTACGCCGCGCGCTGGCCCTGCGCCGCCTGGTGCTGGACAACCGCAGCCTGCGTCTGGCCCTCAGCGACCGCAATGAATTGAGCGCGCGTCTGGTCGGCCATTCGACGCCGATGCTGCGCTTGCGTGAGCAGATCGGTGCGCTGGCCGCGACCAAGGCTGACGTGCTGATCCTCGGCGAAACCGGCGCCGGCAAAGAAGTGGTCGCCCGTGCGCTGCACGATTTGTCCAGCCGTCGTAATGGCCCGTTCGTGGCGATCAATGCTGGCGCACTGGCCGAGTCCGTGGTGGAAAGCGAACTGTTCGGCCACGAACCCGGCGCGTTCACCGGTGCGCAGAAACGCCGGATCGGCAAATTCGAATTCGCCAATGGCGGCACGCTGTTTCTCGATGAAATCGAAAGCATGAGCATGGACGTGCAGGTTAAGTTGCTGCGCATGCTGCAAGAACGCGTGGTCGAACGCCTGGGCGGCAATCAATTGATCCCGCTGGACATCCGCGTGATTGCCGCAACCAAGGAAGACCTGCGTCAGGCCGCCGATCAAGGCCGCTTCCGCGCCGACTTGTATTACCGCCTCAATGTCGCGCCACTGCGCATTCCACCGCTACGCGAACGCGGCGAAGATGCGTTGGTGCTGTTCCAGCATTACGCCGATGAAGCCAGCGCCCGCCACGGCCTGCCGCCCCACGAACTGCAACCGGCACAACGCGCCTTGCTGTTGCGCCACACCTGGCCGGGTAACGTGCGCGAACTGCAGAATGCCGCCGAACGTTTCGCCCTCGGTCTGGAACTGGCACTGGATAACAGCGGCGCCGAAGGTACTGGCAACACACCGGTTGAAGTCATCAACGGCGGTCTCAGCGAGCAAGTGGAAAACTTCGAGAAATCGTTGATTGCCGCCGAACTGGCGCGCTCTCACAGTTCAGTGCGCAGCCTCGCCGAAGCCTTGGGCGTGCCGCGCAAGACCCTGCATGACAAGTTGCGCAAGCATGGCCTCAACTTTGGCGACAGCAGCCATGGGGATGAAAACGAATGAGCACTGACAGTCGCTATCTGGAATCGGTCCTGCATCACGACATTCCCCTGACACGGGACATGGGGCTGAAGGTGCTCGACTGGCATGCACACCAATTGAGTCTGCATCTGCCACTCGAGCCGAACGTCAATCACAAGAGCACGATGTTCGGCGGCAGTCTTTACTGCGGTGCGGTGCTGGCCGGTTGGGGCTGGTTGCATCTGCGTTTGAAGGAAGAAGGCATCACCGACGGGCACATTGTGATTCAGGAGGGGCAGATCAGTTATCCGCTGCCGGTCACGGGCGACGCCACGGCAATCTGCCCGGCGCCGGATGCGGCAGTGTGGAAGAAGTTTCTCGCGATGTATCAGCGTTATGGGCGGGCGCGGTTGACGTTGAGTACGCGGATCGTCAATCAGGGCAGCGAAGAAGACGCCGTGACATTTACCGGGCAGTACGTTTTGCACCGCTGAAGATCAACGGCCCCTCACCCTAACCCTCTCCCCGAGGGAGAGGGGACTGATTGGGGGATGCTTCAGACGTACACCGACCTGATGGCGCTTTGCTGAATCCATAATCGACCTCATCTTTCAGGTCGATGTATGACGCAAGACAACTCGGTCGGCTCTCTCCTGGGGGAAAGGGCTGGGGTGAGGGCGATTGCCGATCAGCCCACTTAACCGCGAGCCAACTCCAACAATCTGGAACGCCAGGCCGCCTTCGCCGGCAGCGCCAAAAAGAACTCGTTCAACAGCGATTCCCGCGCCGGATAGCAGAACGCATCCCCGCGCAGATCCAACACTTCACCGCCCGCTCCTTCCAGCACGCCTTGCGCCGCCGCCGTGTCCCACTGCGAAGTCGGCGCCAGTCGCGGATAGCAATCCGCTGCGCCTTCCGCCAGCAGACAAAATTTCAGCGAGCTACCAATGTTCGCCAATTGCAGCTCGCCCAGACTTGCACTCAGCCCTGCCAGCAGACGCTCCTGCTCGGGACTCGAATGCCGCCGGCTGGCCACAACCGTAAACGCCTCGCCCGGCCCCGGCACGTCTCGCACCTGAATCGCAACCGGCGTGCCGCCCTCGTCGCAGCGCCACGCACCAAGCCCGGCACCGCCAACGTAGAAACGACCATTGGTCGGCATCGACACCACACCAAACACCACGCGACCGTTTTCGATCAGCGCGATGTTCACGGTGAACTCTTCGCTGCCGCTGATGAACTCCTTGGTGCCATCCAGCGGATCGACCAACCACCAGCGCTGCCAACCCGCGCGTACGCTCTGGGGAATGTTGGCGTCTTCTTCCGACAACACCGGAATGCTCGGATCCAGCGCCGTCAGCCCGGCGAGAATCAGGTGATGCGCGGCCAGATCCGCCGCCGTCACCGGCGATTCATCGGACTTGGCCGTGACTTCAACGCCGGCGCGCCAGAACGGCAAGATCGCCTCGCCGGCCTGCAAGGCCAGTTCAATCACCGGCGCCATCAACGGATGGGGAAACTTCATCGACATTTCACTCATGCTGGAAAGAATCCGCGATCGGTCAGCAGATCGCGGGTCAAATACAGTGCAGCCAATGCACGGCCTTCGGAAAACTGCGGATTGAGCGCCAGCGACGACAATTTGCGCAGATTCACCTTGTCGACGCGCATCGGCTCGGGCTCGTCGCCTTCCAGCCGCTCTTCGTACAAATCGGTAGCCAGAACGACCTGGATCTTCTGGCTCATATAACCGGGCGACAGCGACAGCTCGGTCAGATGCTCCAGTTGTCGCGCGCCAAATCCGGCTTCTTCCTTGAGCTCCCGCTCGGCTGCCGCCAATACGTCTTCGCCCGGTTCGATCAAACCTTTAGGCAAGGACAGTTCGTACTCATCGGTACCGCCGCAATATTCCTCGACCAACACCGCGTGTTCGGCATCCAGCATCGCCACGATCATCACCGCGCCGTAGCCCGCACCTTTGCCGACCAGACGCTCGTAAGTGCGTTCCACGCCATTGGAAAAGCGCAGTTTGAGTTCTTCGACGCAAAACAGACGGCTGGTGGCGACGATCTCGCGGGCAAGTACGGTGGGTTTCTGGCGCATGCAAAGCTCCTTGGCGTGAACGCGCTACTATAACGCGGCTTTCCCGATTGTTTATGTCGGATATCTTTCTACCGTTCGAGACGTTGCCATGCCTTCATTACCGTGGTCCGACATCGATACCGTTCTGCTGGACATGGACGGCACGCTGCTGGATCTGCACTTCGACAATCATTTCTGGCTGGAACACCTGCCCCAGCGTTACGCCGAACTGCACGGGGTCAGCCGGGCCATGGCCGAGATGGAATTGCAGCCGCTGTTCGAACGCCACGCTGGCCAGTTGCAGTGGTATTGCCTGGATTTCTGGAGTACCGAGCTGAAGTTGTCGGTGCGTGAACTGAAGCTGGAAACTGCGCACCTGATTGCCTTGCGGCCGGATGCCGATACCTTTCTGGAAGCGATCAAGCGCGCCGGTAAACGGGTGATCATGATCACCAACGCGCACCGCGATTCACTGTCGCTGAAGCTGGAACGGATTGAGCTGGCGCCGTATTTCGAACGGCTGATCAGCTCGCATGATTATGGGTTTCCCAAGGAGAACCCGCAGTTCTGGGATGCCTTGCAGGCGGACATCGGCTTTGATCCGGCGCGCAGTCTGTTTATCGACGATACCTTGCCGATTCTGCGCAGTGCGCGGGATTTTGGCGTGGCACATTTGCTGGCGGTGAAAGAGCCGGACAGCCGCAAGGGGCCGAAGGACACGGCTGAGTTTGCGGCGGTTGAGGATTACCGCAATCTGATCGCTGGCCTTTGATCTTTGTAGGAGCTGCCGAAGGCTGCGATCTTTTGATCTTGTTTGGAAAAATCAAAATCAAAAGATCGCAGCCTGCGGCAGCTCCTACAGGAGTGTTGTGTTACTCAGGAATACGCAGTGTCTGCCCCGGATAGATTTTGTTCTCATCCTTGAGCATCGGTTTGTTGGCCTCGAAAATTTTCTTATATTTGTTGGCATCCCCGTACACACGCAGAGAAATCGCGCTGAGGGTGTCACCAGACTTGACCACGACAAACTGTGCGGCAGTAACAACCGGGCCGGTCACGGTGATCTGATCATCCACGCTGCCAACTCCGGCAATATTGCCCACCGCCAGCAAAATCTTCTCTTTCTCTTCCTGACTCGCGACTTCACCGGTGACGGTCACTTTGTCGCCATCCACCGTTGCCTGCACATTCGGATTGCCCAAGCCGACCTTGCTGATGTGTTCCTTCAACTGCTCACTGGCATTGGCGTTGCCCGGGGTCAGCAGATCGATCAGCTTCTCACCGGCTTCTTTTACAAAACTTAAAAGACTCATCGTGGTTCTCTCCATGGAATAAAAGGATCAGTCGTCCAAGCCTAGACCACAGCAGACAAACCCGGTTCCAAGCCGACCAATGACCCTGCCACCGCGCAAGCGGTAGAATCCCCCACCCCTGCCAGCGCCCGGAGCGAAGATGGACATCAAGCAGCTGAAATTCCTCATCGCCCTCGACGAAACCCGCCACTTCGGCCAGGCCGCCGCGCGTTGCCATATCACCCAGCCAACGCTGTCGATGCGCCTGCGCAGTCTTGAAGAAGAACTCGACCTGCCACTGGTCAACCGTGGCCAGCGTTTCGAAGGTTTCACCGCGCCGGGCGAGCGCGTGCTGGCGTGGGCACGTTCGGTGATGGCGGCGTATGACGGTTTGCACGCGGAAGCGGCGGCGTGTCGCGGCAATCTGATCGGCACGCTGAGGCTGGGCGTGGTGCCGCTGTCGAGTTTCGATCCGCTGCCGTTGATGCAACGC
Source organism: Pseudomonas sp. AC242 (assembly GCF_979258655.1). NCBI lineage: Bacteria > Pseudomonadati > Pseudomonadota > Gammaproteobacteria > Pseudomonadales > Pseudomonadaceae > Pseudomonas > Pseudomonas sp. AC242. The sequence goes on along the minus strand of NZ_OZ409873.1, from coordinate 6,015,521 downwards.
CTGCACAGCGCCCACCCGAATTTGCGCTTTGAAATGTCGGCGCTGAGTTCCGAGCAGATCCTCGAGCATTTGGCGAATAACCGCATTGATCTCGGCGTGTCTTATCTGGATCGTCTGGATAACGAGCGCTTCGAATCCCTGGCCTTCAGTGAAACGCGCATGGGCCTGCTTTACGATCAGCGCTCATTCACATTTGGCGACGCCGCGTTGAGTTGGCAGTCGCTGATCGAACTGCCGTTGGGCATGCTCACCAGCGGCATGCATTTTCGCCAGTCCATCGACCACAACTTCCACAGCCGCGGCCTGACTCCACAACCGTTGCTACAAACCGATGCCGTGCATCAATTGTTACAAGCCGTGCACGGCGGTTTTTGCTGCGCGATCATGCCGCTGGACGGCGGCCTGGAAAAACTCACCGATCACCTGCGCCTGCAACCGATCGAAGACGCCCAGACCCTCGCCCCGCTGGGCCTGATCATGCGTCGCGGCGCCCCACGTTCCGCGCTGGCGGAAGCCTGTTTCGCGCTGTATCGGGAATCACCAACAGCCTCTTGATCGACGGCATCTATCGATAGATCGACACTAGCGATTAGACGCGACAACTTGCCGCGCCTAGTCTTAACGTTGATCAAACCGTCGGTGATGCCATGAACGCCAAGCGCCCAGCCTGCGCGGCGCCTGCACTCGAAACGCCCGCGCCAGCCGCCAGCCAGACCTACAGTTACAGCGATTTACCCCGTGAGGAATCGGCCAGCACCGCGCTGGCCGAGGAAGTCGCGTTGGCGATCGCCTACAACGGCATCAGCCAGGCGGTGATGTTGGTGACGCCGACCGACCTTGAAGACTTCATCGTCGGTTTCAGCCTCGGCAGCGGCATCATCATCGACGCTACTGACATTTATGACCTGCAACTGACCGGCGCCGGCTCCGCGCAATATGCGCAAGTAACCATCGCCAATCGCGCGTTCTGGAACCTCAAGCAACAACGTCGACAAATGGCCGGCACCAGCGGTTGCGGATTGTGCGGCGTTGAAGCGGTCGAGCAAGCACTGCCCGATCTGAAGGTGTTGCCCGGTGCGCCGTTGCCGCCGATTGAATGGCTCGACGGTTTGCGTCAGCGCATCAGTGCATTTCAACCTTTGGGCCAATACTGCGGTGCGGTGCACGCGGCGGTATTCATGAACGCCAGCGGCGAATTGCTACTCGGCCGCGAAGACATCGGCCGGCATAACGCCCTCGACAAGCTGATCGGCGGGCTGATCCGCCAGAAGATATCCACAGAAGGCGGCCTAGCGATTGTGACCAGCCGTTGCAGCCTCGAATTGATCCAGAAAGTCTTGCGTGCCGGCATCCAGACGCTGGTCAGCCTGTCCGCGCCCACGGGCCTTGCCGTGCAATGGGCCCGTCGACACAACCTCAATCTCATCCACCTGCCGCAGAAAAGTGCGCCGCGGGTGTACAGCCCCGCGATGGAGAATCAAGCGTGAGCCAACATCATCAAGCCGACCAGAAACCTGTCCCGCGCTATAAGCCTTACAAAGGTGCCGCCGGCGGCTGGGGTGCCCTGATCAGTGTGGCTCAGGCCTGGTTGACCAGCGACAACGCGCTGAAGAACCTGCGCATGATGCTCAAGACCAACCAGAACGGCGGCTTCGACTGCCCGGGTTGCGCGTGGGGCGATTCGCCGGAAAGCGGCATGGTCAAGTTCTGCGAGAACGGCGCCAAAGCGGTGAACTGGGAAGCAACCAAGCGCCGCGTGGACGCCAAGTTCTTCGCCAAGCACAGCGTCACTTCGTTGCTGGAGCAGAGCGACTACTGGCTCGAGTATCAGGGGCGCCTGACCGAGCCGATGGTGTATGACGCCGAAACCGATCGCTACAAGCCGATCAGTTGGGACGACGCCTACACCCTGATCGCCAAACACCTGCAAAGCCTGCCGAGTCCGGACCTGGCCGAGTTCTACACCTCGGGTCGTGCCAGCAACGAGGCGGCTTACCTGTATCAACTGTTCGTGCGCGCCTACGGCACCAACAATTTCCCTGACTGCTCGAACATGTGCCACGAGGCCAGCGGTGTGGCGTTGGCGCAAAGTGTCGGCGTCGGCAAAGGTACCGTGACCTTCGACGATTTCGAACACGCCGATGCGATTTTCGTCTGGGGCCAGAACCCGGGCACTAACCACCCACGCATGCTCGAACCGTTGCGTGAAGCGGTGAAACGCGGCGCGCAAGTGGTGTGCATCAACCCGTTGAAAGAGCGTGGCCTGGAACGCTTCCAGCACCCGCAACACCCGATCGAAATGCTCACCAACGGTGACAAGCCGACCAACACCGCGTATTTCCGCCCGGCACTTGGCGGTGACATGGCGCTGCTGCGCGGCATGGCCAAGTTTCTCCTGCAGTGGGAGCGCGATGCGCAGAAGGCTGGCGAACCTGCCGTGTTCGATCACGATTTCCTCAACGCCCACAGCGCTAACGTGCTGGAGTATCTCGGCGTGGTCGATGACACGCCGTGGGAACAGATCGTCGAGCAATCCGGCCTGACCCTCGTCGAAATCGAGCAAGCGGCGCGCATGTACGCCAAAGGCAAGAACGTCATCATGTGCTGGGCGATGGGCATCACCCAGCATCGCCATTCAGTACCGACCATCCAGGAAATCGCCAACCTGATGCTGCTGCGCGGCAACATCGGTAAACCCGGTGCTGGTCTGTGTCCGGTGCGCGGCCACAGTAACGTGCAGGGCGACCGCACGATGGGCATCAACGAGCGTCCGCCAGTGGCGTTCCTTGATTCGCTGGAACGACGCTTCCAGTTCAAGGTGCCGCGTCATAACGGCCACAACGTGGTCGAGGCAATCCATGCGATGGCCGAGGGCCGCGCCAAAGTCTTTATCGGCCTGGGTGGCAACTTCGCCCAAGCCACGCCGGACAGCCCGCGCACGTTCGCCGCACTGAGCAATTGCGACCTGACCGTGCAGATCAGCACCAAGCTCAACCGCAGCCATCTGGCTCACGGTAAAGACGCGCTGATCCTGCCGTGCCTCGGCCGGACCGACATCGATATCCAGACCGAAGGCCCGCAAGCGGTCACCGTGGAAGACTCCTTCAGCATGGTTCACGCCTCCAACGGGCAGTTGCAACCGCTGTCGAACCAGATGCGCTCGGAGCCGTCGATCATTGCCGGCATCGCTGCCGCCACACTGGGCAGCAAACCGGTGGACTGGAACTGGCTGGTGGCCGATTACGGGCGCATCCGCGAACTGATCGCCGACACCATTCCCAATTTCAAAGAGTTCAACGAGAAGATCAAAAACCCAGGCGGCTTCTACCTCGGCAACAGCGCTGGCGCGCGCAAGTGGAACACACCGTCGGGCCGGGCCAACTTCCGCGCGAACATGCTGCCCAAAGATCTGGTACACGAACGCACCCGCGCCACCGGGCAGCTACCGGACCTGATCTTGCAATCGATGCGTTCCCACGATCAATACAACACCACGATTTATGGTCTCGACGACCGTTATCGCGGAGTGAAGGGCCAGCGTGATGTGCTGTTTGCCAACGAGGCCGACATCATTCGTCTGGGCTTCCGTCCGGGGCAAAAGGCCGACATCGTGTCGCTGTGGGACGATGGTCGTGAGCGTCGGGTGAAGGGCTTCACCTTGCTGGCGTTTGATATTCCGGCCGGGCAAGCGGCGGCTTATTACCCGGAAGTGAATCCGCTGGTGCCATTGGAGAGCACCGGGGATGGCAGCCATACGCCGACGTCTAAGTTCATTGCGATTCGGTTGGAAGCGGCGAGTGAGACTGGGTTGATCATGGCCAAATCTGCTTAATTCAAAATCAAAAGATCGCAGCCTTCGGCAGCTCCTACACCGATTCCTGTAGGAGCTGCCGAAGGCTGCGATCTTTTCGCTTCTGCTTTTCAACCGCCCACAAAAAAGGCCGCTTTTTCACAAAAGCGGCCTGTCCGAAGTAGCTAAAGACCGGCGAAAAACGGTTAAGTTCCGCTGATAAAACAGCAACTTGCAAAATTGTATACAAGTCGTGTTATTCGTCGGATTTCGATTGTCACGCTTGTTACACAGCCTCAGGATCGGCGCCGTCATCCCTTTGAGGCTCCTCTATGAAGTTCTCCTCGATTCTCTTGTTGTCCCTTGGCCTGGTCAGTGGCTTTGCGTCTGCTGGCGGCACCACCGAAGCAGGTGTGGGCGGCGCATTGGGCGGGGTTCTTGGCTCGGTCGTCGGTCAGTCGTTAGGCGGCAATACAGGTTCCACCATCGGCGCAGCCTTGGGCGGTGCGGGTGGTAGCGCGGTCGGCGCCGACAAACGCAGCCGTGGCGAAGCCGCCATCGGTGGTGCGCTGGGCGCAGCCGGCGGTAACGTAGTCGGCCGCAGCATGGGCGGCACCACCGGCAGCCTGATCGGCTCCGCAGCAGGTGGCGGCGCCGGTGGCGCGCTGGGTAACTACATGGGCAACAAAAGCGATGACGATGATCGTCGTTACGACCGTCGTCACGATGATCGTCGCTACTACCGCGACGGCCACCCAGGTCGCGGCCATGCCTACGGCCACCGCAAGCATCACAAGTACTATCGTCACCGTTAAGGCGAATGCTTGAAGAAAAATCGCAGCCCGAGGGCTGCGATTTTTTTTGCCTTTTTTAAACCACAAGGTATTCCAGTGCCTGCCGCAGCTTGGCGGGAATCGGCACTGGCTGGTTACTCGCCCGATCGACGAATACATGAACGAAGCGCCCGGCCGCGCAGGCCTCGCTATCGCCGACCTTGAACACCGCCAACTCGTATTGCACCGAACTGTTGCCCAATTTTCCGACCCGCAGACCGACCTCGATCAGATCAGGAAAGGCAATCGAGGCGAAGTAATCACACGCCGAACTGACCACAAACCCCACCACCTCGCCATCATGGATATCCAGACCACCGACCTGTATCAGGTAAGTGTTCACCGCCGTGTCGAAGAAGCTGTAGTAGGTGACGTTGTTGACGTGACCGTAGGCGTCGTTGTCGTGCCAGCGTGTGGTGATGGGCTGGAAGTGTGGGTAGTCGGTGCGCTGAGGGGTGGACATGGTTGTGCTGGTTCTCTTGTTTTTTCAGTGAGGCTGCTTGCCCTCTCCCAGAGGTAGAGGGGACTGACCGAGGTGTTCTCTCGAAATACACCGACCTGAACTGTCGAGTCGAACGCGAAAGGCACAGAGATCGGCTCCCTTTCCCCCTCGCCCCCTTGGGGGAGAGGGCTGGGGTGAGGGGGTAAGATTTTGACTTCAACACTAATCCTGAGCAAACCGCCTACCCTGCGCCGCCAACTCACCAATCAACCGCGCCGGTTTCCACTGATCGCCCTGCCGTGTCTCCAGCGCCAGCAAGCGCTGATGAATAGCCGCCAGCCCCTGCTGATCCGCCCAGGCCATCGGCCCGCCCTTGTCCGCCGGGAAGCCGTAGCCGTTCAGATACACCAGATCGATATCGTGCGCCGACTCGGCAATACCCTCCTGCAAAATCTTCGCGCCTTCGTTAACCAGTGCCAACAGACAACGCTCCAGAATCTCCTCCGGGCCGATCTCGCGGCGCTGGAAGCCCAGCCCTTCGCTGACCCGCAATACCAGCGCATCGACCTCAGGATCATGCTCAGCCTGACGACTGCCCGGCTCGTAATGGTAATAACCATTGCCAGACTTCTGCCCGAACCGGCCCATCTCGCACAAGCGGTTGTCCACCTGAACCTCTGGCGCATCCTGGCCCTTGCCGGCCAATTCGCGCGCACGCCACTCCAGATCGATGCCGACCACGTCGTACATGCGAAACGGCCCCATGGCAAAACCGAAACCTTGCAGTGCCGCGTCGACCTGCTGTGGATAAGCGCCTTCGAGCAGCATCTTGCGCGCCTCCAGGACATACGGATGCAACATGCGATTGCCGATAAAGCCGTGGCAGTTGCCCGACACCACACTGACCTTGCCCATGCGTTTGCCCAGCGCCAGCGCCGCTTCCAGCACCGCCGCGGAAGTCTGCGCACCGCGAACGATTTCCAGCAATTTCATGATGTGCGCCGGGCTGAAGAAATGCAGACCCAGCACCTGCTCCGGACGCCTTGTCGCCGCAGCAATCGCATCGATATCCAGCGCCGATGTATTGCTCGCCAACAGTGCTTCAGGCTTGAGCAAGCCATCCAGCTCACGAAAGATCTTCTGCTTCAGCTCAAGATTTTCGTACACCGCCTCGATCACCAGATCGACATTGCGAATCGCCGGGTAATCCGCCGCCGCACTGACCCGAGCGATACGTGCATCCGCCTCGGCCTGATCAATCCGGCCCTGGCGCACGTTGTGTGCATAAGTCTCGGCCACTGTGGCGAGCGCCTGTTCAAGCATCTGTGGATTGTTATCCACCCACTGCACGTTCACGCCGGCATTGGCCAGACACATGACAATGCCCCGGCCCATGGTGCCCGCACCGATCACTGCGGCCTGCTGAATATCGAAGGATGTCTGGCTCATGTTGTTCTCTTGTTGGCGATCCAAAGACAGACCTCAACCATAGTCAGCCAACGACAGTTTTTGAAGTTTATTACCGTGATGATCGACATTCAGCGGATGGATAGAGCCCCCGCCTTGATGACACTTAATGTAGGAGCTGCCGAAGGCTGCGATCTTTTGATCTTGAACAAATCAACATCAAAAGATCGCAGCCTTCGGCAGCTCCTACAACGATCAGAGGTGCTCTTGCGCCCAGCTGCGGACTTCGGCGTAGGGATATTCTTCCAATACCGCAAACCCGGGAATCGCACGCGCCTTGAGCTTGGTGAACAGCGGCACGCTGATCCCGCACAGAAACCTCGTCAGCCGCTCAGCCGTTGGAATCACCCCAGTGTGCTGCTCGTGCCTGTGGATAAAATCGCCACATAACGCCGCAAAGTTTTTATCCACAAGCGCTGGCAACTCCGGTGGCGCCGGCAACCGCGCAACCTGGCCGTGACACACTGAACAATGCCCACACTGCTCGGGCGCATTGTGATCACCGAAATACTCGGCCAAGCGATAGCCCAGGCAGCGCTCGCTGGCGAAGACTTCAAGCATCGTGTGGATGCGCGCCACTTCGGCCTGCTCATGCCGGGTGAAATAGTCATGCAACTCAGCGCTCAGGGCATCGCTGTCAAAGTCACTATTCAGCAGGCTATAGACCTCGGTCATCTGCTTGCTTTCCAGCTCGACCCAGCCCTTCTCCTGAAAATAATCCAGCGCCTTCACCACTCGATTGCGCTCGGCGGAATACTGCGAGTACATCGCCTCGAAATTCACCGTGGCCCAGGTGCGTGCGCGCGCCGAGGTCTGAATGATCGCAGCGACGAAATCCCTGCGTTCACCTTCGAAGCGCTCAAGCAGCGCTTCGGGTTCCAGCAGGTATTTGAAACGGTATTCGGCGTAGTAGGCGTAGCGCGGCGCGATCAAGCCGCGCAGTTCCAGTTGCACCAGCAATGTCTTCAGCGGAAGTGAGCGAATATTGCTCTGATCCGCCAATGGCCCAAGCAGAAACTCCCACTGCCCGTCCGGCACCGAGGCCTTCAGTTCGTCGAGCACATAACGAATGCCGTCACGCTCCGGCGTATCACCGTAGACGAAATTTTCCAGCACATTGAGGCTGTCGCGATTGGCTAATACCAGACAGTCCGACGGCTGCCCGTCACGCCCGGCGCGGCCGATTTCCTGGCTGTAGTTTTCGATGGATTTCGGCAGGTCGAAGTGCACGACATTGCGGATGTCACTTTTGTCGATGCCCATGCCGAACGCGATGGTCGCGACGATGCAATTGGATTGCCCGGCCATGAAGCGTTTCTGGATAGCTTCGCGTTTGTCGTGGGCTAAACCGGCGTGATACGCCTCGGCCTGAATGTCGTTGCGCTCAAGGTGTTCGGCGATGTGCTCAGCAGTCTTCTGCAAGGTCACATAGACGATACTTGGCTGCCCCGGCCGCTCGGCCATCCACTCCACCAGACGCCGGCGCTTGTCCTGGCCACGTACCGGTTCCACCAGTAGATTGAGGTTGGGCCGATAGAAACCGGTGGTCACCACATCGTCAGCGGCGATAGCGAATTTGGCCTGCATGTCGGCGATGACTTTAGGCGTTGCGGTGGCTGTCAGCAGCAAAGTTTGCGGGATGTTGAACTGGCGCTGATAGTCCGGCAGCTTCAGGTAGTCGGGGCGGAAGTTGTGGCCCCACTCCGAGATGCAATGCGCCTCGTCCACCACCAGTAACGAGATCGGCACCTGCTGCAGAAAGTTGCGGAAGCGCTCGTTTTTCAAGCGCTCCACCGAGATCATCAGAATCTTCAATTCACCCGAACGGGCGCGAGCCATCACGTCATTGGCATCATCGCGACTCTGCGCCGAATCGATGCTGCCCGCCGAGATACCGTGACGTTGTAAAAAGGCCAGTTGATCCTGCATCAACGCCAGCAACGGCGAGACCACCAACGTCAGATGCGGCAGCATCAGCGCCGGCAATTGATAGCAAATCGACTTGCCGGAACCGGTGGGGAAAATCGCCGCCGCCGAGCGCCCGGCCAGCACCGCACTGATCGCGGTTTCTTGACCGGGTCGAAACTGTGGAAAACCAAAAACCTGTTCCAGGGTGTTGTGCATTCGCTGTCACTCCATTGACTGCTGCCATGCCAACAGCCTAGCGGGCGATCGCAGCGAGTCGAGAAAAGGTCGGGGCCAAATCGATTCGGAATGATACAGCGGATGTCACGAACACCGTGGCACTCTGTGGGAGCGAGCCTGCTCGCGAAGAGGCCAGTCGCCACATCACAAAGCTTAAAAAATCAGGGACGCAACACCGCCACCCGCAACTGCTCATTCAGCATCTGCTCATGCACGCCCTGACTTTTGCTCGCCCACAACGCATGGGCCGGGCTGATGTCGCCGGTAAACGCTGCCGCCAACTGACGCAAGTCAGCGACGCTGCGCACACGCGGGCAAAACGGTTGCTCATCACAGTTCTGGCTGGCGTTGCGATAGGTGCTCAGCAATCCCTCCCAGAGGCCGTCGCGCACGTGGCGAATCGACTTCAGTTGCACGTGGGGCACACCGAGTCGCTGCTCAAGCCCTTCCTCATCCAGCGCCTCGCTGGCCAGCAGGGCTTTAGCGAACATCAACACCTCACCGCGTGAAGCCGTGTCCATGTTCGCCTGGCTGATAAGGGCCTCCGGCCAGTCGGTACGATCGAGACGATCCAGCACCCATGCATTGCCAACTTCAGAGGCCATGGCCAAACGGCAAGTGCCCAGCCCGAGCAATAAAATTGCGGCCATTCGTAGCCAGTGCATACCTAATTCCCTTTAAGCGCGTGTCAGACGTTTGGAAACGCCCTACAGATTCTGGCGCGCACGATACAGCGGTTTACTGCGAATCGCCTGACAATCACGTAGGAATTATTACGCCTAAGGGTTTTGGCCTGAAAAAGCTGCGAAAACACGTAGGGCATTTCCTCAAAACACGGAAAAACCCCTACGAATACTGTCCATTGCAGCTGTCTTGTCCCACAGAGAAACGCCCTTCTATAGTGGCCGGCGCGGCTGCAAACCCGCTGCCGGCCCGCCCCAGCGCCTTCGAACAGGACACGCCTCACCATGATCAACCGCTATCGCCCCCTCAAGACCTGCTACAGCGAAAACCCGGTACTGCTTATCGACAGCCACTCAAGCCAGACGGATCTGATCAATGCCGCCGATCAGCGTTTACGGGCGGCCGGGGATTTGCTGGAAACGCTCTACTGCTTATGTTTCAAGCAGGCTGACGTGAAAGATATTCCCAACATCGTCAATGCACTTTATCTGTTGGTGCAGGATGGCTGCGACTTACTTGAAGTTGCCAAACAAAAACCACCGCAAACAACATACAACTGAACCACACTACAAATACGGAAACACCACCACGCTTTATTTATACATGCAACTGACACTAACTTGTTCGCTCTTACAACTAAACGAGAGCAACACCATGACAGTTTTAACCATATTTTTTTGCGGCACCGGATCCAACAAGTTTGACACTACCCATGAAAACTTCTGGGACGGCGAACTGGTTTCCACACTGGCATCCAACCATACCGGCCGGGAATTCGCCGAGTGGATCGTGGTCGACGGACCTGGCAGTGGCAACCTGCAAGCCGACGACCTGTTCACCAAGACCGAGGAGTACGGTCTTACCGGCACGCTGTTTGGCAAAGGCTGGGAGGAAAACGTGCGGCATGCCATCAATATCATCAAGGGCAAATGCGACTGGCAGCGCGAACAACTCACCGAGGCCGAATACAACCGCCTTAAAGCGGCTGGCATTCCTATTGAGGATGTAAAAATCGAAGGTTCGTGGCTCTGGCGTAAATATAATTATGGCGATCGCTGCGTGACCCAACAGAAGTTACAGGAGCAGATCATCAAGACGTTTCGCAAGGATGGCGTTATTCCCACTCAGGTCAATCTGGTGGGCTGGAGTCGCGGCGGCATAAGTTGCCACATGCTGGCCAATGCGATGTTAAATGATCGAGAGCTGAACAATATTCCGGTGAATATATTTGCTCTTGATCCAGTACCGGGAATCGGCAACTTCCAGGATCAGCGCGTAAAACTTGGCGCCAACGTCAAAGAATATGTTGCGTTCTATGCCCGTGATGAACGTTCCAAAGGTTTCAGCTGTGTGATCCCGCAGACCGCCACCGGCACCAAAACCAGCGTCTACCCCATGGCCGGCCGCCACGCGACCATGGCCGGCAACGCCACAGCTGACGGTGGCGTGCCCACCAGCAGCGGCGACCTGAAAACGCTGGTCGAGCCTGGCCGCATCGTTCGCCACCTCGCCGAAACCTGCCTCAAGCGCTGGGGCGTGCAACTGAACAAAACCCTGAACCTGAGCGAAACAGATCTGCTGCGCCTGACTGGCGCCATCGTCGCCGACGAATCGCGCTACAAGCAGATGCACAGCGTTTCCTACACCTACTTCACCGAACTGGATCAAGGTGAGCGCTACGTTTCGCTGGGTAGCAAAGGCGTACCGTTTTCGGCGGTGAAGGGTTCGATCTACGCGCCGGCAACGGGGCTGACGACGAGTTTGTTGGATGTTTCTGCGTATAAACACCTGCGTTGAAAAAAGATGAAGCGTTGGTAGGAACGTCTGATGAAATCTTCGTCCCGTTCCTACGCAACCAGACGCTTTGTCGCCTATCGCCACTTGAGGGCGCGAACCTATAGTCGTGACTGTCGCTAAGCAATCAGCGGCTCAGGTTTGGTCACCTGAAAACAGAGATAACTGATGCATGCCCTTGTATGCTGCCAGCACATTCTGTCGGCACGCTTTTTATGGCGGCTGTGTTTGGGACGCTTCGGCGTACCGGGTTATCTCTGCCGGTTTGACCAACTTGAACACAGCCCGCCTCCACCGCTTGGTCACGGTAGCAGCGGTTTTTCGATACCTTCAGAGATATCTAAAATGAAAACATGGAATCAGTTTCTTACCGAACGCTACCGCCCACTAGAATCCAATCTCACAGACACCAAGCCTCTGCTCATCGACACCGAGGCTAATCCCCAAGACATCCTCGAATGCGCCGTCCAGCGCCTGCGCGCTTCAAGCGACCTGCTAAAAACCCTCTACTGCCTCAACTTCAAACAAGCCGACGTCGAAGACATACCCCACATCACCCACGCCCTCGATCTGCTGACGCAGGACGGCTGCGACCTGCTGCAGGTTGCGCAGCAGCGGATGCTCAACTGGAAGGCTCCAGCCTGAAATCGAGTGATCGTATCGCTCTTATGCACTCTGTGAGAGCGATCAAAAAACGGTAATCAACCATGGGAGCAACCATAAGCAAATTCTTTGATGAGCTGATGGAAAGCGTGCGAGAAATGGACGAAATTCTGCGTGGTGAATGTGCACAATCGCGTATATCCAAGGCTGGCAAAATGATTCAAAAAAACCAACAGACTCTCGATGAACAGCCTCGCTTTAAGGATCGAAAATCCCGACCTATCACTCCACACGATTGCGCTACACTGGAGTCCTGCACCAAGAGGCCTATGAAATGAGCGAATTGACGTTCCAGCAGAAGCAGGCTTATTACGACAAAGTACGCCGGTCAAACTATCTGGCGAGCTTACGTCTGGAAGGTTTCGATACCAGCCGTGCCGATGCCGAGAAACCGCTTCCATCAAGGGAATCGGTCATTGAAAAATATCGTCAGACTGCACGTTAATGACGGACAAATATGGGGTCGGACAAGACCCCTATTGCTACCCTCATAGTGATGTTCTGCGTAACTTGCTCGACATCCATTCTGAAGAAGAACTGCAAAAAGCAGAGCGAGAGCTCTCGGAAATCGCGATCAGTCGATTTCGTCTTCTCCCCCCTCCTTATGATTTAAGTGTCCTGCAGCACGCCCATAAAACTCTTTTTTGCGATGTTTACGATTGGGCCGGGCAGTTGCGTACCGTTAACATCAAAAAGGAACAAACATTTTTCTGCACTGCAGAGCGAATTCTTCCAGAAGCGCAAAAAATCTTTAGCGTGATGGAGCGCTCGGCGTGGTTCGCGGGAATGGGCAAACCAGAACTTGTGGTGAACATCGCTGAGGCTTATGGCGATTTGAATGTCATCCATCCTTTTCGCGAAGGTAATGGCCGAGCGCAACGCCTATTATTTGAACAAATCATTATTAACGCAGGCTTCCCAGTCGATTGGTGGCTGGTTAAAGATGACGCTTGGGTCCCAGCAAACATTGATGCTGTGTCATGTGATTATCGGGGGCTAGTGGCGATCTTTGACCGCTGCATTGGCGAAAAGCTGGCTCTTTAAGTGGCAGTATTCTGGTAGTTAAGGCCATTTTCTGCGGGAATATTGCCAGTTAGTCTTGTTTTCGCCCACAAAAAAGCCGCCCCTAAAGGGCGGCTTTTTCATTCACAACAAACCAATCTTACAACTTCGGCCCTGCAGCCTTGATCGCGTCGCTCACTTCGAACTTCTTGAAGTTCTCGATGAACAGACCGGCCAGTGCTTTCGCAGCCTCGTCGTACGCAGCCTTGTCAGCCCAGGTGTTGCGTGGGTTGAGCAGGTTGGTTTCAACGCCCGGTACGGCCAGTGGCACGTCGAGGTTGATAGTGTCGAGGTGTTCAGTGGCTGCACCGATCAGCGCGCCGCTCTGGATCGCTGCGATCACTGCGCGGGTGGTCGGGATGTTGAAGCGTTTGCCGACGCCGTAGCCGCCGCCGGTCCAGCCGGTGTTGACCAGGTAGACCTTGGAGCCGAAACCGCGGATGCGCTTGATCAGCAGCTCGGCGTATTCGCCAGCCGGACGCGGGAAGAACGGTGCGCCGAAGCAGGTGGAGAAGGTCGACTTGATGCCGCTGCCCGAACCCATTTCAGTCGAGCCCACCAGCGCGGTGTAGCCGGACAGGAAGTGGTAGGCCGCTTGTTCTTCGTTGAGAATCGACACTGGCGGCAGTACGCCGGTCAGGTCGCAGGTCAGGAAGATTACAGCGTTTGGCTCGCCACCGAGGTTGTGCTCGGAACGCTTGGCTACGTGCTCCAGCGGGTACGCGGCGCGGCTGTTCTGGGTCAGGCTGACATCGGCGTAGTCGGCGTGCTTGGCGTCGTCGATCACGACGTTTTCCAGCACCGCGCCGTGCTTGATGGCTTTCCAGATAACGGGCTCGTTCTTCTCGGAGAGGTCGATGCACTTGGCATAGCAACCACCTTCGATGTTGAACACCACGCCTTCGCCCCAGCCGTGTTCGTCGTCACCGATCAGGTAACGGCTTTCGTCGGCCGACAGGGTGGTTTTACCGGTGCCCGACAGACCGAAGAACAGGGTCACGTCGCCTTCTTCGCCGATGTTGGCAGCGCAGTGCATTGGCAGCACGTCAGCGGCCGGCAGCAGGAAGTTCTGCACGGAGAACATGGCTTTCTTCATCTCACCGGCGTAACGCATGCCGGCGATCAGCACTTTCTTCTGTGCGAAGTTGAGGATCACGCAACCGTCGGAGTTGGTACCGTCACGCTCAGGCACGCACTCGAAGTTGGCCACGTTGAGCACTTGCCACTCTTCACGACCGGCCGGGTTGTACTGGGCCGGGTTGATGAACAGGCAACGACCGAACAGATTCTGCCAGGCAGTCTGGGTGGTCATTTTCACGGCCAGGTAGTGATCTTCCGCCGCGCCTACATGCACGTGGGACACAAAGTGCTCTTGCGCGTTGTTGAATGCTTCTACACGAGCCCACAGCGCGTCGAACTTGTCGGCCGGGAACTTGCGGTTGATCGGGCCCCAGGCAATAGCGGCCTGGGTGGAAGGCTCTTCAACGATGAAACGGTCAACAGGCGAACGACCGGTGCGGTGACCAGTGCGAACAACCAGAGCGCCGGTATCGGCAAGCTCGCCCTCACCGCGGTTCAGGGCTTCTTTTACCAGATCATCAACACTCAGATCGGTGTACACGGCGTTATTGGCTTGCGTCATGAGGTTCCCCGTCGGCCAGTGGCCGAGTGTGCTCCAAACGTTTTGTAGTAGAAAGTCGTGCACTACTACCGCGAAAAAAGTGGGCCGGATTATGCCAGAAAAGCCCAAAAAGAGTAGGGTCCTCCCGTCGTAACGGCGAAATTCCGTCGTTACGCAGTGAATTTACCTGCGCTGAACCGTTTTAGTGCCGGGTATCTGACGGCGTGTCGACGCCTGCGCCAGCGAACAATTGAGCAACATCCGTGGCATCGAACAGGTAGCGCTCGTTACAGAACTGGCAATCAACCTCGATGTTGCCACCGTGTTCGACCACCAATTGCTGCGCATCTTCCAGACCCAGACTGACCAACGCATTGCCGGAGCGTTCCCGCGAGCAACTGCAACGGAAGCGCAGTTTCTGCACATCGAACAGACGAACCTGCTCTTCGTGGTAGAGGCGATGCAGTACGGTTTCGTTGTCCAGGCTGAGCAATTCATCGGCGGTCAGGGTGGTGGCCAGTGCGGTGATGTGCTGCCAGCTGGCGGCGCGATCTTCTTCGTCTTTCAGACGATCAGCCGGCAGTTGCTGCAGCAGCAGGCCGCGAGCGCGACGACCGTCGGCAAACAGCTTGAAGCGGGTGCCGACCTGTTGCGACATGACGAAATAGTTGGTGAAGCAATCGGACAGGGTTTCGCCGTCGAGATCGACAATGCCCTGATAGCGCTGGCCGACAGTCGGGTCGACGGTCAACGCCAGAACGCCATTGGGCATCAGATCGGCGAGGGTAGCGTCCGCAGCAATCTGGTCAGCGTGATAACGCGCCAGACCACGGATGTCGCGCTCGCTGGAGCACTCGATCATCAGCATCGGGATCGGGCCTTCGGAACGCGCCTGCAGAATCAGCAAGCCGTCGAACTTCAAGGTGCCCACCAGCAACGAGGCCGCCGCCATCAATTCGCCGAGCAGTTGTGCAACCGGCTCCGGGTACGGGTGCTTGGCGAGGACTTCGGCGTAGCTGCGTTCAAGTGCGACCAGCTCGCCGCGTGTGTCGCTGTCATCAAAGATGAAACGTTGGGTGAAATCGGTATCCGGTAGGTCGGTCATAATTTTGGGTATCTGAATGTGGTGACAAAATGGTTACAAGACGTGAAAATTTGCACTTCTTGGCACTCTTTTTGGTGCCGACTGCTCTGCCATGGGAGGCATTTTATGAACAATCCGGGTTTGTTCCAATCAAGGTGGAACCTCGGCCGGCTGGTTCTGTGCAACATAGTGCCATTAGCGCTACTGGCTTTCTGGTTATGGCCTACGGGTAACTCGCTGTGTGTGATTTTCGACGAGTGGCTGTTCCGCTCACTCAATGCACCACTGGCCAGCAACCCCATATGGCTCCACATTTGGGCAATTGCAAGTATGCGTCCGTTCGACATCGTCGTGGGCTTGATCCTGCTGACGCTGCTGATCAAGGGCGACTGGGTGTTCAAGGCGATTGACGTGCGCCGGGCTTTTTTCGGTTTTCTTTCGATCCTGCTATTGATGGTGGTGATTCGCGCACTGTTTTCCAAGTTCGCCGACCATATGGATTGGCAGCACAGCAGCCCGTCGATGATGCTTGAGGGAGCTGTGCACATCAGCGATTACTTCCCGAATCTGGAAAAAACCTGGGAAGTGAAGGATCGCTCGAGCCAGAGCTTTCCCGGTGACCACGCTTCGGTGTTGTTGATCTGGGCGCTGTTCATGGGCGTGTTCAGCCGTACGGCCGGCCAGTTCGTGACGATCTGGGGCCTGGCGCTGTTGTTCATGCTGCCGCGCCTGGTGGCCGGTGCGCATTGGGGTCAGGACGATTACATCGGCGGTGTGCTACTCGCGGTGTGGGCGTTGGGCTGGGGTTACTACACGCCGTTTGCGTATCACGCCTCGAACTTCTGGCTGAAGGTGACGGCGCCGATCTTTGTGTTGCTGGGCAAGTTGCCGCTGGTTGCGCGGATGAGTGTGGTGCGTAGCGCCTGATACCGAGCGGACTTCGGCGAGGGCTGCGCCCTCGATTCGCGAGCAGGCTTGCTCCCACATTAGAATGCAATCTCCTGTGGAAGTGAGCCTGCTCGCGAAGAGGCCAGCAGCAACAATGCGATTATTCGTCGTTACTACTGCCGCGAAACTTGAACAAATCCCGCCGCTGCTTCTTGCTCGGTTTGCCGTCGGTGCTCACGCCCAACGCCCCCGCCTTGCGCATTGCCGCAGCCGCTTCACGTTTGGCAATACTCGCCTCGGTCTCCGCATACAACGTCTGCGCTTCGGGTGCGCCGCGTCGAACAATCGACAACGCCTCGACCTTCACCGTACGCACTTCAAAGCCGGTACGAATCTCGAACTCATCGCCGATGCGTGGCTCTTTGCCAGGCTTGCAGCGCTCGCCGCGACAATGCACCTTGCCACTCTCGATCGCTGCTTTGGCCAAGGCACGGGTTTTGTAAAAACGCGCGGCCCACAGCCACTTGTCGAGACGGACCTTGTCGTCCTCTTCGCTTTTTTGTGCCATGGCATTTCCTCATTCTGAAATATTGATGAACTGTACTACCGTTTCACTCATGTCATGAATGACCGCGTCCCGGATTACAATGCGCGCGTTTCGGCGCCTGCTTCCGGAGCCGGAAATCCGGGCTGTAGAAATCTGTCGCCTTTTAACCCTTATTCTGCGTGAATACCGCGAATCCGGCCTCGTGCGGGCTGAAGCGGTTGTCACGGTTGAGCATTTTTTTGAAGACATTTGACCATTTGACCGTTGTCGGTCTGCGCGAGTGGGTGGCGCTCCCGGATTTGGGAGTTGCGGGCCTGCGAGCAAAAATCGACACCGGCGCCAGCACCTCCAGCCTGCATGCCACCGACATCGAGCCGTTCGAACGCGACGGCGAGAAGTGGGTGCGATTCACTGCGCACCTGGGCACGGTGGTGCAGTTGCGCCACCGCCGCTGCGAAGCCCCTCTGGTAACACGCAAAACCATCAAAAGCTCCAACGGCCATGCGCAGGTGCGCTACGTCATCAGCACTACCCTGGCCCTCGGTGATCGGGTCTGGCCGGTCGAGTTCACGCTCGCCTGCCGCAAGTCCATGCGCTATCGCCTGTTGCTCGGTTCCAAAGCCCTGATCGATGGCCAGTTGGTGGTCAATCCGGGCATCAAATATGTACAAGACAAGCCGGTGTTCCCGGTATCTACCTCTTCCACAGGTGTTGCATGAAGATCGCTGTGCTGTCGCGGAACCCGCGTCTGTATTCCACCCGCCGTCTGGTCGAAGCCGGAACCGAGCGCGGGCATGAAATGGTAGTGATCGACACCCTGCGCGCCTACATGAACATCGCCAGCCACAAGCCGCAGATCCACTATCGCGGCAAACCGCTGGAAGGCTTCGATGCGGTGATCCCGCGGATCGGCGCGTCGGTGACGTTCTACGGCTGCGCGGTGTTGCGCCAGTTCGAAATGATGGGGGTATTTCCGCTCAACGAATCGGTGGCCATCGCCCGTTCGCGGGACAAGCTGCGCTCGCTGCAACTGCTGTCGCGGCGCGGCATCGGTCTGCCGGTGACGGGTTTTGCTCACTCGCCGGATGACATTCCCGATCTGATCGACATGGTCAACGGCGCGCCGCTGGTGATCAAGGTGCTGGAAGGCACCCAGGGCATCGGCGTGGTGCTGTGCGAAACCGCCACGGCCGCAGAATCGGTGATCGAGGCGTTCATGGGCCTGAAGCAGAACATCATGGTTCAGGAGTACATCAAGGAAGCCGGCGGTGCCGATATTCGTTGCTTCGTGGTCGGCGACAAAGTGATCGCGGCGATGAAGCGTCAGGCCAAACCGGGTGAGTTCCGCTCCAATCTGCATCGCGGCGGCAGCGCCAGCCTGATCAAAATCACCCCGGAAGAACGCATGACCGCGTTGCGCGCGGCCAAGGTCATGGGCCTGGCAGTGGCGGGTGTGGATATCCTGCGTTCCAATCACGGGCCGTTGGTGATGGAAGTGAATTCGTCGCCGGGGCTGGAAGGGATCGAGACCACCACCGGCAAGAATGTGGCGGGGATCATCATTGAGCATCTTGAGAAGAATGGCGGGCCGAATATGACCCGGACCAAAGGCAAGGGCTAAAAGCGAGCCCCTCACCCTAGCCCTCTCCCGAAGGGAGAGGGGACTGATTGGGGGATGCTTAAAAGATACGCCGACCTGATCCTGCTGTGCCGAATCCACAATCGCCCCAGTCTTTCAGGTCGATGTATGACGCCAGACACGTCGGTCAGCTCCCTCTCCCTCTGGGAGAGGGGCCGATTGGGGGATGATTAAGAGATACGCCGACTTGATCTTGCTGTACCGGATCCATAATCGACTCAGTCTTTCAGGTCGATGTATGACGCAAAACACCTCGGTCAGCTCCCTCTCCCTCTGGGAGAGGGCTGGGGTGAGGGGCTTTTGACCTACACAGCATCTCGCGGCAGCATCAATCCCAAAGGCAACCTCACCCGCGCTTCCAGTCCACCACCGGACCGATTGCGCAATTCAACATTGCCGCCATGCATCGAAGCAATCCGCTTCACGATCGCCAAGCCCAAGCCAGTGCCCTTCCCGCCCCGCGCACGATCACCACGGGTAAACGGGTTGAAGATCGCCTCCAGCTCCGAAGGGTCAATCCCCGCGCCTCGGTCCATCACGCTCAGCACCACATACGGCGCACTGACGTCCCCGGACACATAAGCGGCGACCTCAACGTGACCGCCGGCATGGTTCAAGGCGTTGCCGATCAGGTTGTTCAGCAAGCGTTTCATCGATACCCGACGCAGCGGAAACGGCTGGATCGGCTCCAGACGCAAACGCACTTTCTCTTCATTCTGGTTGTACGGTGCTGCAACCTCGCGCACCAGATCAGTCAGATCCACTTCTTCCACCGACTCGTCACGACCGTCGCGGATGAACGCGAGGAACTGGTCGAGAATCGCGTCCATGTCTTCAATGTCGCGCACCATGTCGTCGGTCAGGTCATTGCGATCGCCCATCAACTCCAGCGAGAGCCGCAACCGGGTCAGCGGAGTGCGCAAATCATGGGACACACCGGCGAGCATCAACTCACGCTCGCGCCCGGCCTGCTCGACGTCTTCGGCCATCTGGTTGAAGGCGCGATACACCTCGGTCATCTCGCTCGGCGTATCGCTGATCGGCAGACGTACGCTGCGACCCTGACCGAGTTGCCGGGCGGCATAGACCAGGCGTTTCAATGGCTGGTTGAGTTGGCTGACGAAAATCCACGCCGATGCCGTCGACAGCAAGCCGATGGCAAGGAACCAGCCAAGCACGTTCCAGATTTTCTGGCCGCGCAACGGGTGCGGATACAACGGCACCTTGAGCCAACCGTCACCGAGGCTCGGTGCGCGCACCCACAACGCTGGCGGTGAATGCATGCGCAAGCGCACTTCGGTGTCGGCACCCAGTTCCGCCTGCATCTGCCGCTGGTAGATTTCGCTGTACGGCCAGTGCTGTTCGCCTTCCGGCACACCGGCGCCCACGACCCGAATCAGGGTGGCGGCATCAGCGATCTTCGCGCGGTTTTCTTCATCGGCAGCCCAATAGGCTCGCAGCGTCAGGGCGACGCCGTGGCTGTATTGGCGATCCACCAGAACGTCCTCGTTCATCAACAGATAAACCAGGGTCAGCGCCTTGGAAAACAGCACGACGATAAGCACCAGCCAGAGGGTGCGAGAGAAAAAACTTTGGGGGAACCAGACAGGGGTTTTCATCTATAACCGCTACACACTTGCAGGAGCGAGCAATGCTCGCATATTGCGGATTGCGAGTCTGCGGGCCTGGCCGTTCGACCAAAACCTGCAGACTCGCTCCTACAAATCGCCGATCACTTGGTGGCGGCGCCATCCGGTACAAACACGTAGCCCACGCCCCAGACGGTCTGGATGTAGCGCGGCTTCGATGGATCCGGCTCGATCATGCGGCGCAGACGGGAAATCTGCACATCGATGGAACGCTCGAGGGCATCCCACTCGCGGCCACGGGCCAGGTTCATCAACTTGTCACGAGTCAGCGGCTGACGCGCGTTCATCACCAGAGCCTTGAGTACCGCAAACTCACCGGTGGTGAGCATGTGCACTTCGTCGCCGCGTTTCAGTTCGCGGGTGGCCAGCGACAAGACGTAATCACCGAACGTGACGTTTTCGTCTTCACTGCCCGGTGCGCCTGGTACCGGTGTGGCCTGACGACGCAACACGGCTTTGACGCGGGCCATCAGCTCATCCGGGTTGAACGGCTTGGCCAGATAATCGTCGGCGCCCAGTTCCAGGCCCTTGATGCGGCTCAACTCATCGCCTTTGGCGGTGAGCATGATGATCGGAATCTGGTTGTTCGCGCCACGCAGACGGCGGCAAGCGGTCAGACCGTCTTCGCCGGGCAGCATCAGGTCGAGGACGACCAGATTGAAAACTTCACGCGACAGCAAACGATCCATCTGTTCGGTGTTCGGTACGGTGCGGGCACGGTAGCCCTTGCTGACGAAAAAACGTTCCAGCAGGCTGCTCAGGCCCGGATCGTCGTCAACGATGAGAATTTTTTCGCCTTCAGCAGTTTGTGCAGTGCTGCTCATTGGATGCTCCTTTTAGCTCGGCGCGCATTATGGCGTAGCTGCCGTTATACGCACCGTGTGCATTGTTAGCAGATTTTTCCTTCACTGCCAGAAAACCGGGGTTTATGCCTACAGACTGCAACGCCCCCGAACGACAGAACGCTGGTTATAATGCGCGGCGTTTTGTGCCAGGCAACGTCTGAATCGTTACCGCAGGTGGCAGGCTTTTTTCCTGCCGAGCGCAGTAATTGTTCGATTTCACGGGTCAATGGGCTGCCTTTTGACCCAGGCAGCGGCAATTTTCTAGCCGCTCAACCAGACTCCGGGCCTTTGTTTCCGTGCCTGCGAGCCTGCTTTCACAATATGTCAGGTGGTTTTATGGACAGCATCAACAGCCGCATTGCCGAGGAACTCGGTGTACGCCCACAACAGGTCGAAGCGGCCGTCGCGCTACTCGATGAAGGCTCTACCGTTCCCTTCATCGCCCGTTACCGGAAAGAAGTCACCGGCAGCCTCGATGACACCCAGTTGCGTCATCTGGAAGAACGTCTGCGCTACCTGCGAGAACTCGACGAACGGCGCATCAGCATCCTCGCCAGCATCGAAGAGCAAGGCAAACTCACCCCTGCCCTCGAGCGCGACATCAAACTCGCCGACACCAAGACCCGCCTCGAAGACTTGTACCTGCCGTACAAGCAGAAGCGCCGCACCAAGGGCCAGATTGCCCTGGAAGCCGGCCTCGGCGACTTGGCGGACGGCCTGTTCAACGACCCGAACCTGAACCCGGAAACCGAAGCCGCACGCTTCGTCGACGCCGAAAAAGGCGTGGCCGATGTCAAAGCCGCCCTCGAAGGCGCGAAATACATCCTCATGGAGCGCTTCGCCGAAGACGCCAGCCTGCTGGAAAAACTGCGTAACTATCTCAAGCAGGAAGCGACCCTCAGTGCCCGCGTCATCGCTGGCAAGGAAGAAGAAGGCGCCAAGTTCCGCGACTACTTCGAACACGACGAACCGCTGAAAAGCATGCCGTCGCACCGCGCGCTCGCCATTTTCCGTGGCCGCAACGAAGGCATCCTCAGCTCCGCGCTGAAAGTCGGCGATGAACTGCCGGGGACCATGCACCCGTGCGAAGGCATGATCGGCCAGCAATTCAACATCCAGAACCAGAACCGCCCGGCCGACAAATGGCTCGGCGAAGTGGTGCGCTGGACCTGGAAGGTCAAGCTCTACACGCATCTGGAAACCGACCTGCTCGGCGAACTGCGTGACGGCGCCGAAACCGAAGCGATCAACGTGTTCGCCCACAACCTGCACGACTTGCTGCTGGCCGCCCCAGCCGGCCCGCGCGCGACTCTGGGTCTCGACCCGGGCCTGCGTACCGGTTGCAAAGTGGCCGTGGTCGACTCGACTGGCAAGCTGCTGGATCACGCCACGGTTTACCCACACGTGCCGCACAACAAGTGGGATCAGACCATCGCCATTCTGGCCGCCCTGTGCGCCAAGCACTCGGTTGACCTGATCGCCATCGGCAACGGCACCGCCAGCCGCGAAACCGACAAACTGGCCATCGAGCTGATCAAAAAGTATCCAGCGATGAAGATGACCAAGGTCATGGTTTCCGAAGCGGGTGCATCGGTGTACTCGGCGTCGGAACTGGCGGCCAAGGAATTCCCGGATCTGGACGTGTCGATCCGTGGCGCCGTATCCATCGCCCGTCGTCTGCAGGATCCACTGGCAGAACTGGTGAAAATCGATCCGAAATCCATCGGTGTCGGCCAATACCAGCACGACGTGTCGCAGTTGAAACTGGCGCGTGGCCTGGACGCAGTGGTCGAGGATTGCGTGAACGCCGTCGGCGTTGATGTGAACACTGCTTCGGTAGCACTGCTTGCGCGGATCTCCGGCCTCAACGCGACGCTGGCGCAGAACATCGTGACGCACCGCGATGAGCACGGCGCATTCAAAACCCGTGCAGCGCTGAAGAAAGTCGCACGTCTGGGCGAAAAAACCTTCGAACAGGCCGCCGGTTTCTTGCGCGTGATGAACGGCGACAACCCGCTGGATTCGTCGGCGGTGCACCCGGAAGCCTATCCGCTGGTGCACCGCATTGCCGCTGAAACCGACCGTGATATCCGCTCGTTGATCGGTGATGCAAGCTTCCTCAAGCGTCTGGATCCGAAGAAATTCACCGACGAAACCTTCGGCCTGCCGACCGTGACCGACATCATCCAGGAACTGGAAAAACCCGGCCGCGACCCGCGTCCTGAGTTCAAGACCGCCGAGTTCCAGGAAGGCGTCGAAGACCTCAAGGATCTGCAACTGGGGATGATCCTCGAAGGCGTGGTGACCAACGTGACCGCGTTCGGCGCATTCGTCGACATTGGCGTGCATCAGGACGGTCTGGTGCACATTTCGGCGCTGTCGGAGAAGTTCATCAAGGACCCACGTGAAGCGGTGAAGGCCGGTGATGTGGTGAAAGTGAAGGTCATGGAAGTCGACATCCCGCGCAAACGCGTTGGCCTGTCGATGCGCATGGGCGACACCCCGGGCGAGAAAATCGACGGCGCCCGTGGCTCGCGTCCGGGCTCGGCGCAACGCCAGCCTTCGAACAACGCGCCACGCAAGGAAACCGCGACCGCAGCGCCAGTGAACAACGCGATGGCCTCGCTGTTCGCCAACGCCAAGCAGTTGAAGAAACGCTGATGGAAATTCCGGCCGGGCTCGTCGAGAGCGCGTTTTTCAAGCTGTTGGGCTGCCGCCTGCACAGCTTGGAAACCGGGGTGGCGCAAGTCGCCCTGGTGCTGGAACCGGAACTGCGCAATCGCAGCGGCAAATTGCACGGTGGCGCGCTGTTCAGTCTGGTCGACATCGCCATGGGGCTGGCCTGTTCCAGCACCCACGGCTTCGATCAGCAGAGCGCGACCATCGAGTGCAAGATCAACTATATCCGCGCCGTTTCCGATGGCGAGGTGATGTGCACGGCGCGGGTTATCCACCCCGGCCGGCGCACGCTGGTGGTCGAAGCCGACGTGATGCAGGGCGACAAACTGGTCGCAAAAGCGCAAGGCACGTTCGCTGTCCTGTAGCTAGACGCCATCAATTTGAGTTAATTTCGGCGCAACGAATCCTGTGGCAAGCTGCCGCAGGCTGCGATCTTTTGATTTTGTTTTTCAATAGCAAGATCAAAAGATCGCAGCCTGCGGCAGCTCCTACAGGTATGTGTGCGGCTGACCGGCTAGAAAAACCAGGCGATAACGCCAGTTTCAACTTCACCCTTGTAGACCGTCCTGCCCACCCCCATATTGGGGCGACTGACGCGTGAAGGAATCCAAATTGAGCGAACTTCTCAACCGCCGCCTGGCTCTGCTCGGCGAGCGCGCTAACCTCTCTCTGCTCGAGCAGTGCCTGCACGGTATCGAACGTGAATGCCTGCGCGTGACCAGCGAAGGTCGCCTGGCGCAAACGCCGCACCCCGAAGCCTTGGGTTCCGCGCTGACCAACGAACAGATCACCACCGACTACTCCGAGTCGCTGCTGGAATTCATCACGCCCGCCCTGCCGGATCCGGCTGATACCTTGGCGAGCCTGGACAAGATTCACCGTTTTGCCTACAGCAAACTCGGCAACGAGTACCTGTGGAGTCCATCGATGCCGTGCCCGTTGCCGGCCGAGGAAGACATCCCGATCGCCTATTACGGCACCTCCAACATCGGTCAGCTCAAATACGTCTACCGCAAGGGCCTGGCCCTGCGTTACGGCAAGACCATGCAGTGCATCGCCGGGATTCACTACAACTTCTCCCTGCCGGAAAAGCTCTGGCCGCTGCTGCGCGAGACCGAAGGGTTTGTCGGCACTGATCGCGATTTTCAGTCGTTTTCCTACATCGCGCTGATCCGTAATTTCCGTCGTTACAGCTGGCTGCTGATGTACCTGTTCGGTGCATCGCCTGCGCTGGACGCCGGTTTCCTGCGTGGTCGTTCGCATCAGTTGGAACAGCTCGATCCGGACACCTTGTATCTGCCGTACGCCACCAGCCTGCGCATGAGCGACCTCGGTTACCAGAGCAACGCCCAGGCCGGTCTGACCCCGTGCTACAACGATCTGGCGAGCTACACCGACAGCCTGCGCAAAGCCGTTGCGACGCCGTACGCGCCGTACGTTGAAGTCGGCACGCACCAGGATGGTGAGTGGGTGCAGCTCAACACCAACATCCTGCAGATCGAAAACGAGTACTACTCCAACATCCGCCCGAAACGCGTGACCTACACCGGCGAGCGGCCGATTCAGGCGCTGGTGGCCCGTGGCATTCAGTACGTCGAAGTGCGTTGCCTGGACATCAACCCGTTCCTGCCAATGGGCATCGACCTCACCGAGTCGCGCTTCCTCGACGCGTTCCTGCTGTATTGCGCGCTGAACGACAGTCCGCTGCTGACCAACACGTCGTGCGGCAACGCCACATCGAACTTCCTCAGCGTGGTCAAGGAAGGTCGTCGTCCGGGTCTGCAATTGCAGCGTGACGGTGAGTCGGTGGAGATGAAGACCTGGGCAGCCGAACTGCTGGAACAAATTGCTCCATTGGCGGCGTTGCTGGATCAGAGCCATGGCGGTGATGCGCACAGCAAGGCGCTGGATGCACAACTGGCCAAGGTCAACGACCCGTCCCTGACGCCATCCGCGCAAGTGCTGGCGGCGATGGCTGAGCACAAGGAAAGCTTTGCGCAGTTCTCGTTGCGTCAGAGCCAGGCGCATGCCGAGTTTTTCCGTAGTGAGCCTTTGGCGGCGGATGAGCAGGCGAAGTTTGAGGAGTTGGCGCGTACTTCTCTAGCGGCGCAGGCTGAGCTGGAGCAGAACGAGGTGGGGGATTTTGACGTGTTTGTTGGGTCGTATCAGGCGAGTATTTTGGCGATCAGCAACTGAAGAGCCCCTCACCCTAACCCTCTCCCAGAGGGAGAGGGGACTGACCGTGTTGTCAGTTCGAGCTACACCGACCTGAACGACCAAGTCGAACTCAGGATTTGAAAAGCCCCCGATCTGCTCCCTTTCCCCCTCTCCCATTGGGAGAGGGCTGGGGTGAGGGGCTGGATCTCAATGACACAACTTTTCTCGAACACATCTCCCGCTTAGATTTTTCCGCTCATAAGCTCATTCTAAAAAGTTATTTATTTACCGATTCTTAGATCATTTAGTCTCCTTTCACGCCGACGCTCGGTCGCCTGATATGGAGCTGTTCAATGAAACTGAATTTCCCGCTTCGCCTGCTCGCCGTAGCCTCCTTGGCTGCCGCAAGTTTCCTGGCTCAGGCCGCCGACCTCACCGTCGCCTACCAAACCACTGTTGACCCGGCGAAAGTCGCTCAGGCCGACGGCGCTTACGAAAAAGCCACCAAAGCCGACATAGCCTGGCGCAAGTTCGATAACGGCGCCGACATCATCGCCGCCATCGCCTCCGGTGACGTGCAGATCGGCTACCTCGGCTCGAGCCCGCTGACTGCCGCGATCACCCGCAAAGTCCCGGTCGAAACCTTCCTCATCGCCACGCAGATCGGCGCCGCTGAAGCACTGGTCGCTCGCGACGGTTCCGGCATCAAGACCCCGCAAGATCTGATCGGCAAGAAAATCGCCGTGCCGTTCGTGTCCACCGGTCACTACAGCCTGCTCGCCGCGCTGAAACACTGGAACATCGATCCAGCGAAAGTCACCGTGCTCAACCTCGCGCCGCCAGCGATCATCGCGGCGTGGAAACGCGGTGACATCGACGCCACTTACGTGTGGGATCCGGCGCTGGGCGTGGCCAAGGAAAACGGCAAAGTGCTGATCACTTCCGGCGAACTGGCCAAGTTCGGCGCGCCGACTTTCGACGCGTGGATCGTGCGCAAGGACTTCGCCGAGAAGCATCCGGAAATCGTCACCGCCTTCGCCAAGGTCACCCTCGACGCCTACACCGACTACCGCAAAGACCCGAAAGCCTGGCTCGCCAATCAGTCCAACGTCGACAAACTGGTGAAACTCTCCGGCGCCAAGGCCAGCGACATTCCGTTGCTGCTGCAAGGCAACGTCTACCCGCTGGCGGCGGATCAGGTCGTCAGCCTCGGCGCGCCGACCACCAAAGCCATCACCGACACCGCCGCGTTCCTCAAGGAGCAAGGCAAGGTCGAAGCCGTTCTGCCGGACTACGCGCCGTACGTCAGCGCCAAATACATCACCAACTGATCGGGAGTTAACTGCGATGGCCTTGCTACAGCTGGAGCGCATCAGCGCACAGTACCCGGGCAGCCCGACACCGGTGCTGGCGGATATTTCTCTGACCCTGGGGCCTCAGCAATTGCTGGTCGCCCTCGGCCCGTCCGGCAGTGGCAAGACTTCGCTGTTGAACCTGATTGCCGGTTTCGTCGAACCGAGTGCCGGGCGCATCACCCTCGACGGCGTACCGGTCAAAGGCCCGAGCGCCGAACGTGGCGTGGTGTTCCAGGACGATGCTTTGCTGCCCTGGCAGGATGTGTTGGCCAATGTCGCGTTCGGTCTGGAACTGGCTGGTGTCGCCAAAGACAAGCGCGAAAAGATCGCCCGCGAAATGCTCGCACTGGTTGACCTCTCCGGTTTCGAAAGCCGTCGTATCTGGCAGCTTTCCGGTGGCCAGAAACAACGCGTCGGCCTCGCCCGCGCCCTCGCCGCTGATCCGCGCGTATTGCTGATGGACGAACCCTTCGGCGCCCTCGACGCGTTCACCCGCGAACAGATGCAGGAGTTATTACTGCAAGTCTGGCAGCGCACGGCCAAGCCGGTTTTCCTGATTACCCATGACATTGAAGAAGCGGTATTCCTCGCCACTGACCTGATTCTGCTCGCGCCGAATCCGGGGCAGATCGTGGAGCGTCTGCACTTGGACTTCGGTCAGCGTTACGCCGCCGGTGAGTCCGCCCGCGCGATCAAATCCGATCCGCGTTTTATCGAAACCCGCGAACACGTGCTGAGCAAAGTGTTCTCGCAACGCAGCGCCGGGCAACGGCAGGAGCGCGCATGAGCAGTTACGACGTTTCCTCGGCGGCGGTAAAAACCGCCACCGCGTCGGTGGCGATTCCGCTGCGCCGCAGCCTCAGTACACGCTGGATCAGCCTGCTGACGTTGTTCGCTTTGTTGGCCATCTGGTGGGCGGTGACTGCTACTGGATTGATCGAACCGCTGTTCCTGCCACCCCCCTCCGCCGTGCTGCAAAAGGGCTGGTTGCTGGCGACCACGGGCTATATGGATTCGACGTTGTGGCAGCACCTCGGCGCGAGCCTGAGCCGCATCGGTCTGGGCCTCGGTTTTGCGATTCTGACTGCCGTACCGGTGGGCATCGCGATCGGCGCCAACCGTATCGCCCGTGGCGTGCTCGATCCGCTGATCGAGTTCTACCGCCCTATTCCGCCGCTGGCTTATCTGCCGCTGATCGTGATCTGGTGCGGCATCGGCGAGTTGTCGAAAGTGCTGCTGATCTATCTGGCGATTTTCGCGCCCATTGCCATCGCTACTGCCACCGGCGTGCGCACGGTTGATCCAGCGAAATTGCGTGCGGCGCAGTCGTTAGGTGCGACGCGTTTGCAGCTGATTCGTCATGTGATTTTGCCGAGCGCGTTGCCGGACATTTTGACGGGCGTGCGCATTGGTCTGGGGGTTGGTTGGTCGACGTTGGTCGCCGCTGAACTGATCGCCGCCACCAGCGGTTTGGGCTTCATGGTGCAGTCGGCCGCGCAGTTCCTGGTCACCGATGTGGTGGTGCTGGGGATTCTGGTCATCGCCCTGATCGCCTTCGCCATGGAAATGGGCCTGCGCGCCCTGCAGCGCAAACTGGTGCCGTGGCACGGCCAGGCCCACTAAAGCATTTTTTGAATCACCCCCTGTAGGAGCTGCCGCAGGCAGCTCCTACAGGGGGTGGTTATCCGGAATTTAAGAGAAAGACCATGAGCAGCCTCAACATCACCCCATTAAGCTCGGCCCTCGGCGCGCAAATCAGCGGCGTCGACATCAGCCAGCCGTTGACCCTGGAACACCGCGACGCCATCGAACAGGCGCTGCTCAAGTATCAAGTGTTGTTCTTCCGCAACCAGCCAATCGAGCCTTCGCAACAGGCACGTTTCGCCGCCTATTTCGGCGACCTGCACATTCACCCGATCTACCCAAACGTACCGGAACAACCGGAAGTGCTGATTCTCGACACCGCCGTCACCGACGTGCGCGACAACGCGATCTGGCACACCGACGTGACCTTCCTGCCGACACCTGCGATGGGCGCGGTGCTCAGCGCCAAGTTGCTGCCGGAGTTTGGTGGCGACACATTGTGGGCCAGCGGCATTGCCGCGTATGAAGCGCTGTCAGCGCCGATGAAAAGTTTGCTCGAAGGGCTGACCGCAACTCACGATTTCACTCGCTCGTTTCCGCTGGAGCGCTACGGCAATACGCCTGAAGCGCTGGCGCAGTGGGAAGAAGCTCGACGCAAGAACCCACCGCTGTCGCACCCGGTTATTCGTACGCATCCGGTCAGCGGGCGGCGCTCGTTGTTCGTCAATGAAGGCTTCACCTCGAAGATCAATGAGCTGTCGGAAACCGAGAGCGAAGCGATTCTGAAGTTTCTGTTCGCCCATGCAACGCGGCCGGAATTCACCATTCGCTGGCGCTGGCAGCAGGACGATATTGCGTTCTGGGATAACCGCGTGACGCAGCATTACGCGGTGGATGACTACCGTCCCGCGCGGCGGGTGATGCAGCGGGCGACGGTGTTGGGGGATGTGCCGTTTTTTCGTTGAGCCTTGAACAGCAAAAGCCCCTCACCCTAACCCTCTCCCGGAGGGAGAGGGGACTGAATGGGGGATGCTTTAGAGGTACGCCGACCTGATATCGCTTTGCTGAATCCATAATCGACACGGTTTTTCAGGTCGATGTATGACGCAAGACACCTCGGTCGGCTCCCTCTCCCTCAGGGAGAGGGCGGGGGTGAGGGTGAATCACTCCGCCGTCGAAGGCTTCTCCCACAGATTGATCCCGCCCTCCTGGGCAAACCGGTCAATCTCCGCCAGCTCTTCAGCACTGAAGCTCAAATTCTTCAACGCCCCGACGTTCTCGATAATCTGCTCCGGTCGACTCGCACCAATCAACGCCGAAGTCACCCGTGGATCGCGCAGCGTCCACGCCAGCGCCAGTTGCGCCAGGCTCTGACCGCGACGCTTGGCAATCTCGTTCAGCGCGCGCACATGAGCAATGTTGGCCTCGGACAAGTGCGAAGCCTGCAGCGAACCACCGCCGGGACGATTGACCCGAGCATCTGCCGGCACGCCGTTAAGGTATTTGTCGGTGAGCAGACCTTGCGCCAGCGGCGTGAAAGCGATCACGCCAGTACCGAGTTCATCGGTGGTATCGAGCAGGTCTTTTTCCACCCAACGATTGAGCAAGTTGTAGGCCGGCTGATGAATCAGCAACGGCACTTTCCACTCTTTCAACAGCGCCGCGATCTCACGGGTTTTCACCCCCGAGTACGACGAGATACCGATGTACAACGCCTTGCCCTGCTGCACGGCTGTAGCCAGGGCGCTGGCGGTTTCTTCCAGTGGGGTGTCCGGGTCGAAGCGGTGGGAATAGAAGATATCCACATAGTCCAGACCGAGGCGTTGCAGGCTCTGGTCGAGGCTGGCCAGCACGTATTTGCGCGAGCCACCGCCCTGACCGTAAGGGCCGGGCCACATATCCCAACCGGCCTTGCTGGAGATGATCAGTTCGTCGCGGTACTGCTTGAAGTCTTCGCGCAGCAGACGACCGAAATTGATCTCGGCGCTGCCATACGGCGGGCCGTAATTGTTGGCCAGGTCGAAGTGGTTGATACCCAGATCAAACGCTGTGCGCAGCAAGGCGCGCTGGGTGTCGATCGGCGTGCTGTCGCCGAAGTTGTGCCACAGGCCCAACGACAGCGCCGGCAGCACCAGACCGCTGCGCCCGACGCGGCGGTAAGGGATGGAGTCGTAGCGGTTTTCGGCAGCGGTGTAAGTCATCGAATCCTCTCTTGTCTGTCTTGAAATGGGTGTCGACTTCATCGCTGGCAGGCTAGCTCCCGCATTGGAATGCAGTCTCCTGTGGGAGCTAGCCCTGCTAGCGATTGGGCGTTACAAAAATCTGTTGCCGGGTCGAGCGAGACCAAGGTTCTCGCGCAAGGTTCGACCCTCATACTCCGTTCTGAACAACCCACGCCGTTGCAGTTCCGGGACCACGCCATTGGCGAAGTCTTCGAGACCGCCCGGCAAGTGGGGTACCAGCACGTTGAAGCCGTCCGCCGCGCCCTGTTCGAACCACTCCTGCAAGCGATCAGCGATCTGCTCCGGCGTACCGACCAGGCTGTAATGCCCGCGCCCGCCGGCAATCTTGCGACCGAGTTCGGCGAGGGTCAGGTTCTCCCGGCCCGCCAGTTCAGTGAGCAATTTCTGCCGGCTCTGCTGACCGCTTTCGGTCAGCGGCAACTCCGGCAACGGCCCGTCCAGCGGGTACTTCGACAAATCGAAGTTGCCCAGCATACGCCCAAGCAACGCGACGCCAACCTCGGGTTCGACTAATTGCTGAAACGTTTCACATTTTTCCTGTGCTTCGGCTTCGCTGCCGCCGACCACGACAAAAACCCCGGGCATGATTTTCAGCGAATCGGCGCTGCGCCCGTACTTGGGCAGACGTCCCTTGAGGTCGGCGTAAAACGCTTGGGCACTGGCCAGCGAAGTCTGTGCGGTGAACACCACTTCAGCGGTTTGCGCCGCCAATTCGCGCCCGGTTTCCGAAGAGCCAGCCTGAACAATCACCGGTTGCCCCTGCGGCGAACGCGCAACGTTCAGCGGACCTTTGACCCTGAAGTGTTCACCAACGTGATCCAGCACATGCAGTTTCGACGGGTCGTAATACGCCCCACTGGCCTTGTCGCGCGCAAACGCATCATCCTCCCAACTGTCCCAAAGCCCGGTCACTACCTGATGAAATTCGCGCGCACGGCTGTAGCGTTCGGCATGGCCGATATGCTCATCACGACCAAAATTCAGCGCCTCGGCAGCATTGTCCGAGGTCACCAGATTCCACCCCGCTCGGCCGCCTGATAAGTGATCTAGCGAGGCGAATTTGCGCGCCACGTGATACGGCTCGTTGTAGCTGGTGGTTGCCGTCGCAATCAGGCCGATGTGTTCGGTCACGGCACTCAGCGCCGAGAGCAACGTCAGCGGTTCAAAATGATCCGACCGCGCCATACGACTGGCGATGTCCTGAGTCGGCGCGGCGACGCTGTCAGCGACAAACAACGCATCGAACTTCGCCGCCTCGGCAATCTGCGCCAGTTGTTTGTAGTGGGTGAAATCCAGGCCGGCGTTGGCCGGCACATCCGGATGACGCCACGCCGCCACGTGGTGCCCGGTGGCCATGAGAAACGCGCCGAGTTTCAACTGTCTGCTCATCTCAAAAATCCTTGCGCAGTTGCACGCCGAAGTAGCGCTCGTCATCCCGTGGCACGGCGCGATAAATGTAATTGCCGCCGCTGGCGAGCAATGGCGAATAGGACTTGTCGGTGAGGTTCTTGCCCAGCAGCGCGACGCGCCAGCCGTTGCTGTAATCGGCCAGAGCGACGCTGGCGTTCCACAGGCCGTAGGCGCCCTGCTTGGTGTCGGGATTCTGGCTGATGTCGTACTGCACTTCGCTCTGCCAGCTGTAGTCGGTGCCGAGTTCGATATCCAGACCGTTATCCAGCGGGATGCTGTAGTCGGCGCGCACGTAGCTTTTCCAGTCCGGGCTGAACGGCAGCGGTTTGCCGTTAACGTTGCACGACGCCGCCGCGCCTGCCGGGCAGGCGAATTCGTCGATGCGCGCGCGGGTGTAAGCCAGCGCTCCGGACAGCTTCAATTGCTGAGTGGCCTGCAAGGCGTAATCGAGTTCGACGCCTTCGGTGCTGACACTGCCGGCGTTGATCAGACGCGTCACAACCTGGCCGGCGACGGTGTCGAAGAAGTTCGCCTGATAGTTGTCGTACTCGCTGTGAAATACCGCGAGATTGGTGGTCAGGCGATTGTTCCAGGAAGTGGCTTTGATGCCCGCCTCCCAAGTGTTGGAGGTCTCCGGCTTAAGCGCCTCGGTGTCGCGCGGCTGCATGTTGAAGAACACGTTGTAGGCCGGGCCTTTGTAACCGCGCGAATAGGTCAGATACGTAGTGACGGCGTCGCTCAAGTCGTACTGCACGCCGAGGCGGCCGGACCAGCCGTCTTCGTCGACAGAACCTGAGCTGCTGGTCGCCGGTTGAATACCGCTGACCGTGGTCGCGGAGGTCGAGACGCGGCGGTGATCGTATTCGAGATCATCGTGGGTGTAGCGCAGGCCGGCGATGCCGCGAAAGTCCGACGTGAAGTTCAGCGTGCTCTCCCCGAACACCGCATAGCTGTCGCTGCTGGTGCTGTAATCAGCGACGCCGCGATCGGTGCGCGTGGTCGTTGTCAGCGTGCGCTGATAGGTCTCGTCGTCCTTGCCGTGCATGTAGAACAGACCGCCGACGTATTCGAGGAACTCGCCCTTCGGCGAGGCCAGACGCAACTCTTGCGAGTATTGATCGAAGGTCAGATCGCCCTTGTCCGCGGTGCCGGGGAACGCGGCTGTCACGGTACCGAGACGGTCACCATCCTGATACTGGATGTTGTCCCAGCCGCGCCATGCGGTGATCGACGTCAGTGTGTAATCGCCCAGTTGCCAGTCGAGTTGGCCGGACAGGCCTTTGTTGATGTCCTCAACGTGTGAGCGGGTGTCGGTGTTGATGTCACGGTTGTGGCTGCTCGCATTGACCGGGCTCAGCGCATTGGCGAAGGCCGGGGTCAGCGACTTGCTGACAACGCCATTGGGACCGTCGTCGTGGGACTGCATGTAATCGGCGATCAAGGTGAAGGTGACGTCGTCATTCGGGGTGAATTCGAGTTTTCCGCGCACGCCGCGATGGTTGTAGCCGTTGACCTCCTGACCGTTATGTTGGTTGTCGACGTTGCCGTCGTAGGTGCCGAACAGCGTGCTGATCGAGCCTTTCAGCGTGTCCGGTATCAGGCTGCCGCCAATGCCGAAACGGGTGCGGCTTTCGTTGCCGCTGTAATACGACTGATCGATGTAACCGTGGGTCTCGGCGGTGGGTGCCTTGCTGGTAATGTTGAGTACACCGGCCGAGGCGTTTTTGCCAAACAGCGTGCCTTGCGGGCCGCGCAATACTTCGACGCGTTCCAGATCCAGCAGATCGAGCGTGGACTGCCCCGGCCGCGCATACACCACGCCATCGATCACCGTCGCCACGGTCGGCTCGACGCCAGGCGAGGTGGAAATCGTACCGACGCCGCGCACGAATAACGAGGTGTCCTTGTTCGATGCGCCGGTGCGGAAATTCAGCGACGGCACTTGCTGGACGATACTGGCCACGCCGTTGCGGTTGTCGCGCTCAAGCTGTTCGCCATCGATGACGGACACTGCGACCGGCACTTTTTGCAGCGACTCTTCGCGGCGCGTGGCAGTGACGGTCACGGATTTGAGCGTCGGCTCCTGATCACTGCTCTCGGCAGCGAATGCGTTGGGCAACGGCAGCGCCGCCAACCCCGTGAATAACCAGCCGGCAGCGCGAATCGACTGCGCCAGTGTGTGTGTCGCCCCAGGAATGTTGTGCATGTTTGCCCGCTCGAAATTGGCCCTTAACCGCTGCCGTTCTGCGACGACAGCGCCTGAATCGGTGTCTTGGGCATTCGCTCGAGCGAGTAGCAGACAGCGCGCTTTGTTAGCGCTACCATCAACAGTATTGGCAAGCAGCACATAGAGCGTCCAATACTGAAAAATTACTTTTATATGCGATTTGGTTTTTAAGAAGGATCGAGCCTTGAGCGAAGAAAAACCCCGCAAACGCCGTGGCGCCGGACGCGTGACCTTGAATGCTGTGGCACGTGAGGCTGGGGTTTCGGCGATTACCGTGTCGCGCTATTTCAATCAGCCCGAACAGGTTTCGCCCGAGCGCCGCGAGCGGATTGCGACGGTGGTGGCGGAGTTGGGTTACGTACCGAATCTGGTGGCCGGCGGATTGGCTTCGGCGCGGGGCAAAATCGTCGGCATGGTGATCCCGAACATCTCCGGGCCGATCTTCGCCAACACCATTCAAGGCTTCAGCGACACGCTCAGTCGGCATGGGTATCAACTGTTGCTGGCGTCGAGTTACTTCAGTACCGAGCAGGAAGAAAACGCCGTGCGCGCGTTTCTCGGCTGGTCGCCGGCGGCGATGGTGCTGACCAGTCATTTTCACAGTGCCGGCACGGAAAAGATGATCGCCGAAGCGGATATTCCGGTGATTGAAACCTGGGATTACCAGCCGGATCGTGAGCCGATGCAGATCGGCTTTTCGCATTTTGAAGTGGGCGTGACGGCCGCCAGATATCTACTCGGAAAAGGCTACCAACGTATCGCCTTCGTGCAGAACAGCGCTGCGGGCGACTTCAGCGCACTGGAGCGCCGCGACGGTTACGCGGCGACCTTGCGCGAATCCGGCCTGGATCCTTGGGTCTTCGCCCCTGACGCTGATCGCGCACCATTCGAGGCCGGCAAACAGGCGATGGACGCCCTGATGAGCGCCTCACCGCGCCCCGACGCGATCATCTTCGCCAACGACAACCTCGCCGCCGGCGGCCTGCTCGCCGGGCAACGCGCGGGTTTGAAAATCCCAGAAGACTGTGCCGTTCTCGGCTTCGGCGACTACCCGTTCGCCGAGATGCTGCTACCAAGTCTGAGCACAATCAAACCACCGGCACTGGAGATCGGCGTACTGGCTGCAACCCGCGTACTGGAAAGCCTTGGCGTGTTGCCGAGCGACGAGGTGCAGCGGCTGAATCTGTTGCAGTGCCAAGTGATCGAACGGGAAAGCATCTGAGGAATATGGCAGAGGCTGGATTGGCTATGCTCTTAAAGAACACCGAGGTGGCCCTTTCGCGAGCAGGCTCGCTCCCACAGGGATTTCCTGTGTACATGAAATTTATGTCCAGCCGAGTTTCATTGTGGGAGCGAGCCTGCTCGCGAAGGGGCTCTTCCCGGCACTGCACCTCCATCAGGCAGAACGCCCCATGCACACCGCCATCATCATTTTCTTCGGCCTGGTCCTGCTCGCGCTGATGCTCTACATCGGCGAGCGCATCGGTTTCAGCCGCCAGACCATGGCCTACGGCTTCGCCGCCCTGTGGCTGGCATTGACGGTGATTAATGGCGCGGTGGGCGTGGTGCATGCCGGCCAGTCCGTGGGTTCGGAAATAGCGATTGGCAGTGCGGTGTTCGGTGTGCCGGTGGCGGCAATGGTGTTGTTCATGGTGCTGAGCGCCGAGTCTTGAGCAGACCCGGCGCCCAACCGCCGATCAACGCACCAGATGCAGGAATTGCATATGGCGTTCGTACTGATCGAGGATATCGTTGATGATCTGCTCTTTGGTGTAACCGACCAGATCGTAGTCCTGACTGCCCTCGCTCAAATGCACTTCGGCGCGGTAGTAGCGACGATTGTTGAGCTGCTTCGAGCCCATCCCGCCACGCGCGAACGACGGCGTGAAGTAGCCGCGCATCTGCACTTGGTAGATGAACGGATGCTGCTCGCCGTGGCCGATTTCCAGGCTGATGTTGTCGTGCGTCGGGTCCGGCTGCGTGACCACATTCAAGCCTTTCTCGACGAACACCGCGGTCACTTCTTCAATCGCGGGGCGCACCGTGGTGTCCATGAAACGGTACACCTCGTCCCGCGACGGGAAGTGCACAGCCTGGCTCAAGCGCTGGCGCCAGCCGCCCGTGCCACGCCGTGAACCGGAGACCGGTGCCAGCGAATGCAACTGCGCGATCTGTTTCTGCGACTCCAGATAGAACGCCTTGTGCAGGCCCCACATCATCAGCAACAGAATCAGCGAGAACGGCAACGACGTCAGTACCACCGCTGACTTCAGTGCATCGATGCTGCCGGAGAACAGCAGCGCACTGGTGATCAGCGCGGTCATCGCGCCCCAGAACACCCGCAGCCATTTCGGCCCGTCTTCGTCCGGGGTGCCGCCCTTGGCCGACAGCGTCGAGAGCACCACGGTGCCGGAGTCGGCAGAGGTGACGAAGAATACGAAGCTGATAAACACCGTCACGGCGATGACGGTTTTGCTCCATGGATACGTTTCCAGCAGCAAGTAAATACTCATCGACGGGTTGTCGAGGGCCGACATGCCCAGCGCGCTCATGCCGTGATTGAGCACCTGATCGATTGCGCTGTTGCCGAAAATCGACATCCACGCGAGGGTGAAACCGAGCGGAATCAACAACACACCGAAAACGAATTCGCGGATGGTCCGGCCACGGGAAATCCGTGCGATGAACAGGCCCACAAATGGCGACCATGCAATCCACCAGGCCCAGTAGAACACTGTCCAGCCACCGAGCCAGTCGCTCGGTTTGTCGTAGGCGTAGAGATCAAAACTCTTCATCGGCAAGGCGCCGAGGTAGTCACCAAGGTTCTGGATCAAGGTGTTGAGCAGGTGCTGGGTGGGACCGGCGAACAACACGAACAGCAGCAGCGCACAGGCCAGCAGCATGTTGATGTCGGACATCACCCGCACGCCTTTATCGACGCCGGAGACGGCCACGATGATCGCCGCGCCCATCATCAGCGTGATCAGGCCGACCTGAATCCACTGGGTGTGCGCGATGCCGAACAGGTAGTCGAGACCGGAGTTGAGGTGCAGCACCCCAAAGCCCATGTCGGCACCCAGACCGAACACCGTGGCGATGATGCCGAAGCCATCCACCGCGTAACCGATCGGGCCGTTGATGCGTTTGCCGATCAGCGGATACAGCGCCGACCGCAGGGCCAGCGGCAGGTTGTGGCGATAAGCGAAATACGCCAGCGCCATGCCGACGAAGGCAAACACGCCCCAGCCATGCAGGCCCCAGTGCAGAAACAGAATCTGCATGGCCTGACGCGCCGCATCCGCGGTGCCCGCCTCGCCTTGCGGCGGCTGCAGCATGTGGGTCAGCGGTTCAGAGACGCAGAAGAAGAACAGCGTGATGCTGATCCCGGCGGCGAACAGCATGCCGGCCCAGGACAGGTAACTGAATTCGGGCTCGTCGTGGTCGGCACCGAGTTTTATCTTGCCGTAGCCGGATAAGGCGGTGACCACCACGAAGACCAGATACAGGGTCATCGCGAGCATGTAATACCAGCCGACCGTATTGGCCGCCCAGTTTTGCGCTTCCAGCAGCCAGGCGCCGGCCTGCTCAGGCATGGCGATAACAACGAGACCAAACAGCAGAATGACCGTCGCGGCGAAGTAGAACACCGGCGGATTCATGCGCACCAGACCGCTGGCGGGGGTAGACGATGCACTCATGAAACGTGCACCTCGAGGGGTTGAAACGTGGCTGAAATGATCGGACTCAGCAAAGGCAAGCCTCCTGTTGTGAGCGGGCAGCGAGCCACCGGTTTAACTTGAATGAACGTTCAAGTTAAACATGGATGGGGTGGTAAGGACTAATCGTACGGCTAGGCGGTAGTTTTCCTACGCTAGCTCAAGGATGGGTATGACGTGGGTTTGAGGGTATTCGTTCAATAGCCCCTCACCCTAGCCCTCTCCCGGAGGGAGAGGGGACTGATTGGGGGATATTGGGGAGATACGCCGACATGATCCTGCTGTACCGAATCCATCATCGACTCGGTGTTTCAGGTCGATGTATGACGCAAGACACCTCGGTCGGCTCCCTCTCCCTCCGGGAGAGGGCTGGGCGGGCGGCGTTCCGATGAGGGTTTGCTTTGCCCCCTACTTCTGCGTCCCGTCATCATGCTGCAAATTCGCCTGAGTCAAATTGCACCCCGCCGGCACACTGCGCGTCAGCCACACATTGCCGCCAATGGTCGACCCCTTGCCAATGGTGATCCGCCCGAGAATCGTCGCACCGGCATAAATCACCACATCATCTTCAACGATCGGATGACGCGGATGACCTTTCTGCAACTGCCCGTCTTCATCCGCCGGGAAGCGTTTGGCGCCCAACGTCACGGCCTGATAAATCCGCACGCGCTCACCAATGATCGCGGTCTCGCCGATCACCACACCCGTGCCGTGATCGATAAAGAAACTACGGCCGATCTGCGCGCCCGGATGGATATCGATACCGGTCGCCGAATGGGCGATTTCCGCGCTGATCCGCGCCAGCAGCGGCAGCCCGGCACGATACAAATGATGAGCGAGGCGATGGTGAATCACCGCCAGAATCCCCGGATAGCACAGCAGCACTTCATCAACACTGCGCGCTGCCGGATCACCGTGATAGGCCGCCAACACATCGCTGTCGAGCAGCGCGCGCAGGCCCGGTAAAGCCAAGGCAAAATCCTGCACGATCTGAATGGCGCGGGCCTCGACTTCAGTATCGGCCTGCGCGCTGTGGCGGGCAACGTAACGCAGCTCCAGACGGGTCTGCGCCAGCAGCGCATTCAACGCCACATCAAGGGTGTGGCCGACGTAAAAGTCTTCGCTTTCTTCACGCAGATCCACTGGCCCCAGACGCATCGGGAACAACGCCCCACACAGTGCTTCGAGAATCTCCGCCATCGCCGCCCGCGACGGCAACTCGCGACCACCCTGCTCGCCGGACGCCCGGCCGTTCTGTGCCCGCCACTGATCCCGCGCGCTGCGCAGTTGACTGACGATGGTCTGCAATTGCCAATGGCTGGAACGCTCGCTCACGGTAAAGACTCCTCACGGGCGGCCGGACTGTCTGGCCGCGTCAACGGCGACTACTTTACGGCATGGTCGCGAGAGCGAATTAAGAACCGATAGTGCTGGCCTCAGTTCATTTGGCTATAAGCGATTCACGGTTGCCCCTGCAAAAGCCCGTGCCTATAGTCCTTTCATCTTTCTCCTCCAGTACGGACTCATGATCAAACAACAGCTGGACCGCTTTAACCGTCTCGACCTGCTCGGCCACCCGACGCCGCTGGAAAAACTCGAACGCCTGTCCGCCTGGCTCGGCCGCGAGGTGTACATCAAGCGTGATGACCTGACGCCGCTGGCCATGGGCGGCAACAAGCTGCGCAAGCTCGAATACCTCGCTGCCGACGCTCTCGCGCAAGGCGCCGACACGCTGATCACCGCCGGCGCGCTGCAATCGAACCACGTTCGCCAGA
This sequence comes from Pseudomonas sp. AC242, assembly GCF_979258655.1. Lineage (NCBI taxonomy): Bacteria > Pseudomonadati > Pseudomonadota > Gammaproteobacteria > Pseudomonadales > Pseudomonadaceae > Pseudomonas > Pseudomonas sp. AC242. The sequence continues at coordinate 5,975,222 of NZ_OZ409873.1, read as the reverse complement.
CCGCCGCACTCGCCGCCAAATTGGGCCTAGGTTGCGTGGCGCTGCTGGAAAATCCGCTGGGCACTGACGACAGCAACTACACCGGCAACGGCAACCGCCTGCTGCTGGATCTGTTCGACACCAAGGTCGAACTGGTCGACAACCTCGACAACGCCGACGACCAACTGGCCGCCCTCGCCGCACGTCTGCGCAGCAACGGCAAGAAGCCATATCTGGTGCCAATCGGCGGCTCCAATGCCCTCGGCGCGCTCGGTTACGTGCGTGCCGGTCTGGAACTGGCCGAGCAGATCAAGGACACCGGTCTGGATTTCGCTGCGGTGGTACTCGCCTCGGGCAGTGCCGGAACGCACAGCGGTCTGGCCTTGGCGTTGAGCGAAGTATTGCCCCGATTGCCGGTGATTGGTGTGACCGTTTCGCGCAGTGAAGAAGACCAGCGGCCGAAGGTTCAGGGCCTTGCCGAACGTACGGCGGACCTGCTCGGCGTCGAGCTGCCGGCGAGTTTCAAGGTTGAGCTGTGGGACGAATATTTCGGCCCGCGTTATGGCGAGCCGAATGCCGGGACGTTGGCGGCGGTGAAGTTGCTGGCGAGTCAGGAAGCGCTGTTGCTCGATCCGGTGTACACCGGCAAGGCAATGGCGGGCTTGCTCGATGGCATCGGACGTCAGCGTTTTGATGAAGGCCCGATCATTTTCTTGCACACCGGCGGCGCGCCGGCGTTGTTCGCCTACAAGGATTTCCTCTGAGAGATCGCTGATCGTTCCCACGCTCTGCGTGGGAATGCAGCCCGGGACGCTCCGCGTCCCTTTGAGCGCTGGAACGCGGAGCGTCCCTAGAGGCATTCCCACGCAGAGCGTGGGAAAGATCTTAATATTCAAATTAGATCTAACAGATTAAATATTAAGTATTTTCAAGTCTAAAGCAGACATCTTATAGTCTCGCCGCAGGCGAATTTCGCGCAAGACGCATAAGCTGCTTTAGGGCACGATAACGCAGGCGCACGAATCACAAATTCGCCAACTTTCCTTAAGCGTCTTCCATAAGAAAACACAGGGGCTTGTCATGAATTTTTCCGCACTACGTCGCAATCTGCTGGTGGGTTCGCTAGGCCTGGCGCTGAGCGCCGGTCTGATCGGCCAGGCAGTGGCCGGTGAGCAGCTGCAACAGATCAAGGACAAAGGCGTTATCAACGTCGGCCTGGAAGGCACTTACCCTCCGTTCAGTTTCGTCGATGCCGACGGCAAGCTGTCCGGTTTCGAAGTCGAGTTGTCCGAAGCGCTGGCGCAAAAACTCGGCGTCAAAGCCAAGATTCAGCCGACCAAGTGGGACGGCATCCTCGCGGCGCTGGAATCCAAGCGTCTGGACGTCGTGGTCAACCAGGTGACCATCTCCGACGAGCGCAAAAAGAAGTATGACTTCTCCGAGCCGTACACCGTTTCCGGGATTCAGGCGCTGGTGCTGAAGAGCAAAGAAGCTGCACTGAACATCAAGACTGCCAATGACCTGTCCGGTAAAAAAGTCGGTGTAGGCCTGGGCACCAACTACGAACAGTGGGTCCGCGCCAACGTGCCGGGCGCTGACGTACGCACCTACGACGATGATCCGACCAAGTTCGCCGACCTGAACAATGGCCGCACCGACGCCATCCTGATCGACCGTCTGGCCGCACTTGAGTACGCCAAGAAAGCGCCGAAAACCGTCGCTGCCGGCGAAGCCTTCTCCCGCCAGGAAGCCGGTGTTGCCCTGCGTAAAGGCGAGCCTGAACTACTGGCCGCCGTGAACAAGGCCCTCGACGAACTGCGTGCCGACGGCACCCTTGCGAAGCTGTCCACGAAGTACTTCAACGCTGACGTCACTAAATAATGGAAGAAGCTTTCCAACTCGCACTGGACTCCGCGCCCTTTCTGCTCAAGGGCGCGTATTACACGGTAGTCCTCAGCCTCGGCGGGATGTTCTTCGGCTTGCTGCTGGGCTTCGGCCTGGCATTGATGCGCCTGTCGCGCTTCAAATCGGTCAGTTGGCTGGCGCGCATCTACGTGTCGTTCTTTCGCGGCACGCCGTTGCTGGTGCAGCTGTTCGTGATCTATTACGGCTTGCCGCAATTGGGTCTCGAACTGGATCCGCTGCCAGCGGCGCTGATCGGCTTCTCGCTGAACATGGCCGCTTACGCCTGTGAAATTCTGCGCGCCGCGATCGGCTCGATCGAACGTGGCCAGTGGGAAGCCGCTGCAAGCATCGGCATGACCCGCGCGCAAACCCTGCGCCGGGCCATCCTCCCGCAGGCGATGCGCACGGCGTTGCCGCCGCTGGGCAACAGCTTCATTTCGCTGGTCAAGGACACGGCACTGGCCGCCACCATTCAGGTGCCGGAGCTGTTCCGTCAGGCGCAATTGATTACCGCCCGGACTTTTGAAGTCTTCACCATGTATCTTGCCGCCGCGCTGATCTACTGGATTCTGGCCACAGTGCTTTCGCACTTTCAGAACAAGTTGGAAGAGCGGGTCAATCGGCACGACCAGGAGTCCTGACGATGATTGTCGTGGAAAAACTGACCAAGCAATTCAAGGGTCAGGTCGTGCTCAACGGCATCGACCTTGAGGTCAAGGAAGGCGAAGTCGTCGCGATCATCGGCCCCAGCGGTTCGGGGAAAACGACGTTTCTGCGTTGCCTGAATTTTCTTGAACAACCCACCAGCGGCCGGATCAAGGTCGGCGATATCGAGATCGATACCAGCCGCCCGCTGAACCAGCAGCAAAGCCTGGTGCGCAACCTGCGCCAGCACGTGGGCTTCGTGTTCCAGAACTTCAACCTGTTCCCCCATCGCACCGCTTTGGAAAACGTCATCGAAGGCCCGATCGTGGTCAAGAAGATGCCACGCGATGCCGCCATTGTCCTGGGCAAAAAGCTCATGGCCAAGGTGGGTCTCGCCGGCAAGGAAGATGCTTATCCTCGTCGTCTCTCCGGCGGTCAGCAACAGCGCGTGGCGATTGCCCGGGCGCTGGCGATGGAGCCGGAAGTGATCCTGTTCGACGAACCGACTTCAGCGCTCGACCCGGAACTGGTCGGCGAAGTGCTGGCGACCATCCGCGGCCTTGCGGAAGAGAAACGCACCATGGTGATCGTCACCCACGAAATGGGTTTTGCTCGCGATGTGGCCAACCGTGTGGTGTTTTTCGACAAAGGCGTGATCGTTGAACAAGGCGAAGCCAAAGCATTGTTCGCCAACCCGAAAGAAGAACGCACTAAACAGTTTCTCAGCAAGTTTCTGAATCACGCCTGAGTACTTTTTATCGCTGCATCGGAAACTTCCACGGATGGAAGTTACCTTCAACAAATACCAGCTTTATCCCTTCAGACAAAACATATTCGATGCGCTACATATATATGTTCTGCAACAGATAATGCCCGCCTGCTACCCGCTCCACCCGGCATGACAGCGCTCGAATAAATCCAAGCAAAAAACGCAAAAAAACCGTTAGTTCCGTGGCTCATTTCGTCTTGGCGCTTAGGCATCAGGCCTCAACAGCGTAGGAAGATTCTGATTAATTCGTAATTCACGAATTAACTAACATCGTCTATTGACACCCCATCCCGCAGACTCTTATCTAGTCGCCAACCGGCACCACTTAGTTCAACCAACCCGTATTCAACTTGAATAAAAGTTCAAAGCTTTATTGCCAGTTTATTCACGCCTTTTGTTCTTCCAGAAACGGACTTCGCTGCAAGGCTTCAAGGAGAGAAATCGATGACCCGAACTTCGCATACCCCCGAACTGGCAGCGCCGACCGTAGCGCCCGCGCAAAAAACCGGCATCAATCTGGCCGCCGCCGCCCATCTGGTGGTCGAGGTGTCACCCTATCCCGACATGGATAGCGGAGACCTGATCGAGCTGTTCTGGAACAAATGCTATGTCGCCTCCAGGGTGCTGACAGCGGATGACGTCGGCACGGCAATCAGCCTTCGGGTGCCGGAAAGCTTCATCGCCAACGGCACGACGCGCATTCACTACCGGGTGATGCAGGTCGGTCAGGGGCCGGCGTTATCGGCGGCGACGCGCGTGCAGGTCAAACTGGACTGCCCCGGCGGGCAACCTTCAGCGCTGAGCGGAGACGAAAACCAGCAACTGGCCCCCGTGACCATCCCCGACACCATTCGCCGTCAGGGGGTGAATCCAAACCAGATCAAACGCGGCGTACCGCTGACCATCGAGCCCTACCTGAACATGGCCGAAGATGACGCCATTACCTTACGCTGGGGCGATGTACGCATGGACCTGGCACCGATCACCGCCGCGGATATCGGGCTGCCCATTCAAGTCTGGGTGCCTCCCTCGGTGATTGTCGAAGCAGGCGAAGATCTGCGGCTGGACGTGACGTACTGCATTCTCGATCGGGTCGGCAACAACTCGCGCTGGGCGCCGCCAAGAACGTTGAAGATCGGTTGTGCAAACCCTTATCTGAAAGTGCCCCTCAGGCCAAAACTCATGGCTGCCGAATCGCGTAAAGATTGATCCTCTTCAGCGGATAAGGGGCCCCGGCCCCCTTACCCGAAAATTCTTAACCAACCTGACCATCACCCCTTCTATACATATTCCTAAAAGTTAGTTTATTTAATTTTTATACACGCTTAGGGTATATGAACCGGACCACCGGACATTCTTTCGTTCGCCGCACTTTTGCGGCGTTTTTCATGAGATGTGAGGTAGGTAGTATGGTCCGGAACACAATCACCCCAGTGCAGATCGCCAGGGCATTGCGTGCAGCCAAGGAGCGGCACTGATGTCCAGTCTGGCAGATGCAAACGTCCAGTCGGATCTGGACATCGCCCCACTGTTGTTGCCCGCGCAGGTCTTGCGCAACGACGCCCAAGCCATCAAGGCTGCCCATGAACTGGCGCAAGTCGCCCGCGTGCAGGCCGCCAAACGCGACCGCCAGCGCAAGTTGCCGTGGTCGGAAATCGAACAGTTCACCCGCAGCGGATTAGGCAGCATCGCCATCCCGCGCGAATACGGTGGCCCGCAGGTTTCCTTTGTCACTTTGGCCGAAGTGTTCGCGATCATCTCCGCCGCCGACCCGGCGTTGGGGCAGATTCCGCAGAACCAGTTCGGCATTATCAATCTGGTACTCGGCAGCGCGACCGAGGAGCAGAAGAAACAGCTGTTCCAGAGCGTTCTGGAAGGCTGGCGCATCGGCAATGCCGGCCCGGAACGCGGCACCAAAAACACCCTGGAGCTGAAAGCGCGAATCACCGCCGACGGTGATGATTACGTGATCAACGGCCAGAAGTTTTATTCCACCGGTGCGCTGTTTGCGCATTGGGTGGCGGTCAAGGCGCTCAACGATGACGGCAAGCAAGTGCTGGCCTTTGTCCGTCGCGGCACGCCGGGTTTGCGCATCGTTGATGACTGGTCGGGTTTCGGTCAGCGCACCACCGCCAGCGGCACGATTCTGCTGAACAACGTGCGTGTCGAATCGAGCCTGGTGGTCGACAACTGGAAGATCAACGAACCCCCTAACACCCAAGGCGCGGTGTCGCAGTTGATTCAAGCGGCCATCGACGCCGGCATCGCCCGTGGCGCCATTGATGACGCTATCGAGTTCGTCAAAACCCGTGCACGGCCGTGGATCGACGCCAAGGTTGATCGCGCCAGCGATGACCTCTATGTGATCGCTGACATCGGCAAACTGAAAATCGAACTGCACGCCGCCGAAGCGCTGCTGCGCAAGGCCGGCAAAGTGCTCGATCAAGTGCACGCCGCGCCGCTCACTGCCGAGTCTGCCGCCCGCGCTTCGATCGCCGTGGCCGAAGCAAAAGTGCTGACCACCGAGATTTCCTTGCTCGCCAGCGAAAAGCTGTTCGAACTGGCCGGCAGCCGCGCGACCCTCGCCGAATTCAACCTCGACCGTCACTGGCGCAACGCCCGCGTGCACACGCTGCATGACCCGGTGCGCTGGAAATATCACGCGGTCGGCGCCTATCGCCTCAACGGCACTTTACCGGCTCGCCATTCCTGGATCTGAGACGACCAGACATCTGGAGAAAAACATGACGCTATCCCATCACGTCGCGGTCATCACCAGCGATGAGCAAGCCCTGATCGTCGCCAGCGATCTGGCCGAAGATTTCAAACGCGACAGCGCCCTGCGCGACCGTGAACGTCGCTTGCCACTGCCGGAACTCGATGTATTTTCCCGCTCCGGTCTATGGGGCATCAGCGTGCCCAGGGAATACGGCGGCGCTGGCGTGTCCAACGTAACTTTGGCCAAAGTCATTGCCCTGATCGCCCAGGCCGACGGCTCGCTCGGGCAGATTCCGCAGAACCATTTCTACGCACTGGAAGTGCTGCGCGTAAACGGCAGCCACGCACAAAAACAACGGCTGTACGCCGAGGTTCTCGCCGGCCAACGCTTCGGCAATGCCTTGGCAGAACTGGGCACCAAAACCGCCCACGACCGCGTCACCAGCCTCAAGCGCGCCGGTGACGGCTATCGCATCAACGGTCGCAAGTTCTATGCGACAGGCGCGATTTACGCACAGCGCATTCCTACTTCTGTGGTGGATGAAAACGGCGTGCAGCAACTGGCCTTCGTCCCGCGTGACAGCAAGGGCCTGACGGTGATCGACGACTGGAGCGGCTTTGGCCAGCGCACCACCGGCAGCGGTTCCGTAGTGTTCGAAGACGTGTATGTAGCCGCCGAAGACGTTTTGCCGTTTCAAAGCGCTTTCGAACGCCCGACCACGGTCGGCCCGTTGGCGCAGATCCTTCACGCCGCCATCGACACCGGCATCGCGCGCGCCGCTTATGAAGACGCGCTGCATTTTGTGCGCAGCAAAACCCGGCCATGGATCGATTCCGGCAACGACAAAGCCACCGAAGACCCGCTGACGCTGAAAAGCTTCGGCCATTTGAGCATTCGCTTGCACGCCACCGAAGCCTTGCTCGAACGTGCCGGCGAATTCCTTGACGCCGCGCAAGCCGAGACCAACGCAGAAACCGTCGCCGCCGCTTCGATTGCCGTCGCCGAAGCACGGGCGATCAGCACTGAAATCTCTTTGGCCGCCGGCAGCACGCTGTTCGAACTGGCCGGCAGCCAGGCGACCCTGATCGAACATGGCCTCGACCGCCATTGGCGCAACGCCCGCGTGCACACCCTGCACGACCCGGTGCGCTGGAAATATCACGCGGTGGGCAACTACTACCTCAATGACGAAAACCCTCCGTTGCGAGGGACGATCTGATGAGCGCGGCGAAAAAAAAGATCCTGCTGAATGCGTTCAACATGAACTGCATTGGCCACATCAACCATGGCCTGTGGACGCATCCGCGCGACACCTCGACGCGCTACAACACCCTCGAATACTGGACGGAACTGGCGCAATTGCTGGAGCGCGGGCTGTTCGACGGTTTGTTCATCGCTGACATCGTCGGCGTGTATGACGTCTATCAGAACTCGGTCGACGTCACGCTGAAAGAGTCGATCCAGCTGCCGGTCAACGATCCGTTGTTACTGGTTTCAGCGATGGCTGCCGTGACCAGAAATCTTGGTTTCGGTCTGACCGCGAATCTCACTTATGAGCCGCCGTATCTGTTCGCCCGACGCATGTCGACGCTCGATCATTTGAGCCGTGGTCGTGTTGGCTGGAACATCGTCACCGGTTATCTCGACAGCGCCGCGAAAGCCATGGGCCTCAGCGAACAGGTGGAACACGACCGTCGCTACGATCAGGCCGACGAGTATCTGGAGGTGCTCTACAAACTCTGGGAAGGCAGCTGGGAAAACGGCGCAGTGCTCAACGACCGCGAGCAGCGGATCTACGCCAACCCGGAAAAAGTGCACAAGGTCGAGCACAAAGGCGAGTTCTATCAGGTCGAGGGTTATCACCTCTGCGAGCCTTCGCCACAGCGTACGCCAGTGCTGTTTCAAGCAGGCAGTTCCGAACGCGGTTTGCTCTTCGCCGGACGCCATGCCGAGTGCGTGTTCATCAGCGGTCAGAACAAACCGTCGACCAAAGTTCAGGTCGACAAGGTCCGCGCCAGCGCCGTTGAAGCGGGCCGCAATCTCGAGGACATCAAGGTGTTCATGGGCCTCAACGTGATTGTCGGCGCAACGGAAGAAGCCGCGTGGGCCAAGCACGCCGAGTACCTGAGTTACGCCAGCGCCGAAGCTGGCGTGGCGCATTTTTCCGCGTCGACCGGCATCGATTTTTCGCAGTACGAGATCGACGAACCGATCCAGTACGTGAAGAGCAACGCCATTCAGTCCGCCACCAAAAACCTGCAGAACAACGACTGGACCCGGCGCAAATTGCTCGACCAGCACGCCCTCGGTGGTCGCTACATCACCGTCGTCGGCTCGCCGGAGCAAGTGGCGGATGAGCTGGAATCGTGGATCGCCGAGACCGGCCTCGATGGGTTCAATTTGACCCGGATTGTTACGCCGGAGAGCTATGTGGATTTCATTGAATTGGTGATTCCGGAGTTACAACGGCGCGGGTCGTACAAGACTGCGTACGACACCGGCAGCCTGCGCGAGAAGCTGTTTCACGGTGCGGCGCAGTTGCCCGTGCAACACACCGGCGCAGCGTTCCGCCGCTAAAAGCATCGCTGGCAAGCCAGCTCCCACAAGGGTTTGTGGCGTTCACAAAACCTGTGGGAGCTGGCTTGCCAGCGATGAAGCCCGACCCGACACCACAAAATTAATGCACTGACTGGAAAAACCATCATGACCAAAAAACGCCTGTCACACCCAGTCAAAGCACTGGCCCTGGCCCTCGGCCTGTTCAGCTCGGCAGTCTTCGCCGCCGACGCACCGCTGAAAATCGGCACCACCGCCGCCTTCGCCATTCCGCTGGAAGCCGCCGTCGAAGAAGCCTCCAAACAAGGCCTCAAAGTTGAGTTAGTGGAATTCACCGACTGGATCGCGCCGAACGTCAGCCTCGCCGCCGGCGACATCGACGTGAACTACTTCCAGCACATCCCGTTCCTTGAAAACGCCAAAGCCGCGTCGGGTTTTGATCTGGTGCCGTTCGCGCCGGGGATCATCAACAACGTCGGCCTCTACTCGAAAAAATACAAAAGCTTCGACGAGTTGCCCGAAGGCGCCAGCGTCGCCATCGCCAACGATCCGATCAATAGCGGCCGTGGTCTGCAACTGCTGGCCAAGGCCGGTTTGATCACCCTGAAACCGGGCGTCGGCTACAAGGCCACCGAAGACGACATCGTCGCCAACCCGAAGAAAATCAAAATCCTCCAGGTTGAAGCCGTGCAATTGGTACGCGCCTACGACGACGCCGATCTGGTTCAGGGTTACCCCGCCTACATCCGTTTGGCGAAGACCTTCGATGCAGGTTCGGCACTGCTGTTCGACGGCCTCGACCACAAGGAGTACGTGATCCAGTTCGTCATCCAGCCGAAGAGCAAAACCGATCCGCGCCTGATCAAATTCGTCGACATTTACCAGCACTCGCCGGTTGTTCGCGCCGCACTGGATAAGGCTCACGGCAAGCTGTATCAAGCCGGTTGGGAAAGCTGAGCATGACGGCCGCGATCCAACGGCGACTGGAGTTTCCAGAGCCCCACAATGCTGAAAAAACCGAACTGCACCCCGAGTTGAATCGCGCCCACGTACGCTTCATCGGCCTGGGTAAAACCTACAACGGCCGGCAGGGCCCGGTCGCGGCTTTGCAGGGCATCGATCTGGCAATTCAGCGCGGCGAAGTGTTCGGCATTATCGGCCGCAGCGGCGCCGGCAAGTCGTCGCTGATCCGCACGATCAATCGTCTGGAACAACCGACCTCAGGACGGGTGTTGATCGATCAGGTCGATATTGGCGGGTTCGATGAAGACCGTCTGGTTGCTCTGCGCCGGCGCATCGGCATGATCTTTCAGCACTTCAATCTGATGTCAGCCAAGACCGTTTGGCAGAACGTTGAATTGCCGCTGAAAGTCGCGGGTGTGCCGAAAGAACAACGCGAGAAAAAGGTCCGCGAACTGCTCGAACTGGTCGGCCTGCAAGCCAAGCACAAGGCCTACCCGGCGCAGCTTTCCGGCGGACAGAAGCAGCGTGTCGGCATCGCTCGCGCGTTGGTGCATGACCCGGATATTTTGCTCTGCGACGAGGCCACATCGGCACTCGACCCGGAGACCACTCAGTCGATCCTTGGCCTGCTGCGCGAAATCAATAAACGCCTGGGCCTGACCATCGTTCTGATCACTCACGAGATGGCGGTAATTCGCGAAATCTGCGACCGCGTCGTGGTGCTGGAGCATGGCCGGGTGGTCGAACAAGGCCCGGTCTGGGAAGTGTTCGGTAATCCGCAGCACGAGGTCAGCCAGACCTTGCTTGCGCCGCTGCAACACGCGTTACCGGAAGAATTGCAAAGTCGCTTGCACACGCTGCCGCCCTCCTCCGACGCCGCTGTGGTGCTGCGCCTGCAATTCACCGGCAGTGCCAGCGACGAGCCGGATCTGGGCGCACTGTTCGCCGCGCTCGGCGGGCGGGTGAAATTGCTTCAGGGCGGCGTCGAACGGATTCAGGGTCACGCGCTGGGGCAACTGTTGTTGGCTGTCAGCGACTCAGCGTTCAGCGCCGAACAATTGCGCGAGCGCGCCGCACCGTGGGCGCAACGCGTGGAGGTAGTGGGTTATGTGGTTTGATCGCTTGCTGCAGGGCTTTATCGATACGTTTCTGATGGTCGGCGTATCTTCGCTGATCGCGCTGCTGGTGGGGATTCCCATGGCGGTGATTCTGGTCACCAGCGACAAGGGCGGGATCTACGAAGCGCCGGTGTTGAACCGTGCCTTGGGCGCGTTCGTGAATCTGTTCCGCTCGATCCCGTTTCTGATTCTGATGGTCGCGCTGATTCCATTTACCCGGTTGATTGTCGGTACCACCTACGGTGTCTGGGCTGCCGTCGTGCCGCTGACGATTGCCGCCACGCCGTTCTTTGCACGGATTGCTGAAGTGAGTTTGCGCGAGGTTGATCATGGTTTGATCGAGGCTGCGCAGGCGATGGGCTGCCGGCGTTGGCATATCGTCTGGCATGTGCTGTTGCCGGAGGCGCTGCCAGGGATTGTCGGCGGTTTCACCATTACGCTGGTGACGATGATCAACTCGTCGGCCATGGCCGGGGCGATTGGCGCGGGTGGGTTGGGGGATATCGCCTATCGCTATGGGTATCAGCGCTTTGACAGCCAGATCATGCTGACGGTGATTGTGTTGCTGGTGGCGTTGGTGGCGGTGATCCAGTTGGGTGGGGACCGGTTGGCGCGGGGGTTGAACAAGCGCTGAGCTCATCCGGAATCATGCCGCGCCTCTGAAACCGCTTTCGCGAGCAGGCTCGCTCCCACATTTGGAATGCGTTCCCCTGTGGGAGCGAGCCTGCTCGCGAATGGCTGCGCAGCAGCCCCGAACTCGATGGCGTATATTCGGCAAATCCCAATTGCCCGCGTATCCCCACCATGAAGCAGACCCCCAACGATCTCGAACAGATAACCACCACCACCCTCGGCCACTACAACTCGGTGGCCGAAGACTTCCGTGAAGGCACCCGCGACCACGATGTCAGCCAGAACATCGATGCGCTGCTGCGGCATATTCAAGGTGTGGCGCCGTTCACGGTTCTGGATTTCGGCTGCGGGCCGGGGCGGGATTTGCAGACGTTTACGCGTATGGGGCACATCGCCGTGGGTCTCGACGGTTCCCAAGAGTTTGCGCGAATGGCCCGTGAGGACAGTGGTTGCGAGGTGCTGCAACAGGACTTTCTGAAACTCGATCTGCCGGCTGAACGCTTCGACGGAATCTTCGCCAATGCGGTGCTGTTTCATGTGCCATTGCAGGAATTGCCACGGGTTTTGCAACAGCTGCGCGATACCTTGAAACCGGGCGGTGTGCTGTTCAGCTCTAACCCGCGCGGGGATAACCGCGAGGGCTGGAACGGGCCGCGCTATGGCTCGTATCACGATCTGGAGGCATGGCGCGGGCTGCTTGCCCGCGCCGGATTCGTCGAACTTGAACACTACTTCCGTCCCGCAGGCCTGCCGCGCGAACAGCAGCCGTGGTTGGCCAGCGTCTGGCGCAAAGTCTGAGTCAGGGAGTTGCCTGCACCCGGTAGTGGCTGACGGTACCTTCCGGCAGCAGCAGCGTGACGCTCTCGCCGGGCAGGGTCCGGCCGTCCACTTCACGCGGGGCTGGATCGAAGTTGGCCAGCAGCCGAGTGCCGTCTTCAAATGAAGTCTGCTGCACCTGCCGATCCCCGCTCAGCCATTGGAAACCGGTCAACGCCTGCGTCGCCAGGCGCTCATGCAGCGGACGGAAAAATGCATCCTGACGAGCCATCAGCGGCAGTCGCTGCGCCAGCGTTGCTGCACTCAGGTGGTACAGCGGCGGCACGTTGTACAGCAATTGCGTCAGTTCGTTTTCCACCCTTGCGTTGCCTGGTTTAAGGCTGTCGAACAACCAGTGATGGGTGGTGATGAGCGAACCGTGGAACACCGCTTGATAAAGCGGCAAACGACTGGCCGGGTCAAAGTGAATGCGCCGCAACGGTTCCTTTATTGGCACGGATTTGAAGAACAAGGCCGGTTGCTCCGGCGGAAACCACTTGCCGACAAAATATTCGGAATCCGGGTTTTTACTCATGTCGGCATCGCCCCAACCGATCACCGGTGTCTGCATGCCATGAGCGAACAGTACGCCTTGGGCCGTCGTTGCATTGCCGTCTTCTGAGCCGCTGGGCAATTGCAACACTTCATTGATCCAGCGCGACGCCGCGACATTGCCTTCGGCGTTCTGTGCCTGTGTCATTGGGGCGTCCGCACGGTAGCTGTCGAACACCATGCCTGTGGCGTAGGCGTCGAGAAACCAGCTGTTGAAACCAGCGGCGACGCTGACCGCTTTGACCCGTTGCTCCAACAAAGGGCGCACGCAACGCGGGTCGGTGTAATGACCCGACTGCTGAAAGCCGCTTTTCATCGTGCGATCTTCCAGCAAGATGGCGCACTCACGGTAAGCCGTGTCACCCAGATGTGCGGTGGTCCAGTCTGGATTCTCATCCCGCCTCAGCGCGGTCTCGTAAGAGTCATACGGTGCAAGCAGATACCCCGCCTGCACGCCCGCGCGAACCGCCTCGGGATGCCAGAGGCCGCCCTCCCAGCCCTCGCCAAGCCCCAACCACAGGCGCGGCAGCCCAGCGTTCTGCAATCGCTCAATCGTATCCAGCGACAAAGTGCTGCCCCATTGCTCGGAATTGGCTGTCACGGCACCCGCGAACTCGCGGGCCAGTTGCCCGCGCAAGGCAACATAACCGTTGGCCAGTGCCTGCATGTCCGGCACCGCGCGGGCTTGCCAGGTTTTGCGCGCCTGAGTGTTCAGCGCGTGATTGAGGCTGCGCAGCAGCACGTCTTGCTGATAACGATCGAGCACCGTTTCGGTGGCCAGCAACTGCAAGCCTTCGCGATCCATGCCTTCGCGCAATGCGCCGGCAAGGCGGCTCGGGCCGCGCAACTTGCCAAGCAACGCCGGCCAGTTGCGCACATCCTTTTGCCCCAGCAGATCGTTACCCCACACGTAGACATGACTGGCGCCCAACAGCTTTCGCGACGCCGGTGTTTTCTCAAGCTTGCTGCTCAGGCTTTCGTAACGGCCGGTGTCGATCAGCCATTGCCGGTAGCGTTTGGCGCCGGCCAGCGGGTCGGCGTCACCCAAAAACAGGCTGAACGTCAGCGGTGTCGACGGCTTGAGTGAGGTGAATTGGTGGCGCACCGACAAAGCCAGCGAATCGCCTTCAGCGTTGAACTGCAGTTGTTTGTTAAAGGGATTGGTCAGCAACCAGCTGAGGCTGAATCCCTCATGCTCGACACCCCAGATCGGCAGACTCATGTCCTGAGTGGCATTGAGCACCCCTTGACGCACCAGAAACGCCTGCCACACCGGATCGCCGCGCGGCACATAATGCCCCTCGGCCAAGGGCCAGATCAGGCCCTTGCCCATGGCATTGCCGGGCTGGCGCAAGAACTCAAGTTCAGCCGGGGCGCGTGCGGTGATCGAGAACGTCAGGTCGCGTTGATCGAGATCAACGCTGAGTGACCAGGCGCCATCGTTCCATTGCCAGTCGACGCGATTGTCGCGTTGCACCAGGTTGCTGACCCTGTGCGCGGCGACACCCGTCGATGCCTGTACAGTCGCGCCGTTGGCCGGGGTGACTCGCACGGCGAGGGTTGCGGGGTCGAGTTGTACGCGCCACAGCGGGTTCACCAAAAGGATGTCGGCCAGCGATGAGGGCGACAGGCACAGGCCGGCCAATAACAGCAGTTGGCGCAGCCAGCAAGTGACAGTCGACATCAGGCGTCCCTCCTCCAAATGGAGGAAGGACGGTAACGCAAGGCATCACAGTTGTAAGTCAGACCTTTCCCAAAGGTGTAACAAACGCACTCAGCGGGTCGATGACGAAGCGTCCTTCTTCGGCTCGCGAATCTTGTACCAGGCCACATACAGCGCCGGCAGGAACAGCAGCGTCAGCAACGTCGCCACCACAATCCCGCCGATCATCGCGTACGCCATCGGTCCCCAGAACACTTCCCGGGCAATCGGGATCATGCCCATGCTCGCCGCTGCCGCGGTCAACAGGATCGGCCGACGCCGATGCTCAGTCGCCTCCACCACCGCATCCCACGGTGCATAGCCCTTCTTCTCGAACTCATCGATCTGCGTCACCAGAATCACCGAGTTACGGATGATGATGCCGATCAGCGCGAGAATCCCCAGAATCGCCACAAAGCCCATCGGCGTACCGGTCGGCACCAGCGCCAGGACCACGCCGATCAGCCCCAGCGGCGCGACACTCGCCACCAGGAACATCTTCTGCACGCTGTGCAACTGGATCATCAGAAAGGTCGCCATCAAAAACAGCATCAACGGCAAGACCTTGGCAATCGGCCCCTGCGCCTTGCCGCTTTCCTCGACCGTACCGCCGGTGGCGACCTTGTAGCCGACCGGCAATTTGTCAGCGAAGGCATCAATCGACGGCTTGAGGATTTTCACCAGATCGGTCGGCTGGATCTCGTCGCGCACCGAAGCCTTGATGGTGATGGTCGGCAAACGGTCGCGACGCCACACCAGCGGCTGTTCCAGCTCATAGCGCACAGTGGCGAACGCCAGTAACGGAATCGATGTGCCGTTGGGCGTAACGATCTGCAGATTCTGCAGGGTTTCCGGCGTACCGCGCTCCGAATTCACCGCCCGGCCGACCACATTGATCAGATAGATGTCGTCGTTGACCTGGGTCAAAGGCGCGCCGCTGACGATGCTGTTCATCAGGTTCGCCACGTCTTCGGAGGACAACCCGAGCTGCCGCGCCTTGTCCTGCGCGATGTCGATGCGCAGGACTTTGCCCGGCTCGTTCCAGTCGTAAATGATCTCGCCGATGTGCGGGTTCTTGTCCAGCTCGGTGGCGAGGTCGATGGCGTGTTTGCGCACTTGATCGATGTCCTTGCCGCTGACCCGGTACTGGATCGGACGCCCCACCGGCGGGCCCATTTCCAGCGCCTGGACGTAACTGCCGATGCCGACGAAGTCTTTGTGCAAGCGCTCGCGCAGACGCTGACTGAGTGCCTCACGGGCCTCGAAGTCTTTGCTGACGATCACCAGTTGCGCGTAGTACGGGTTTTGCAATTGCTGGTCGAGCGGCAGATAGAAACGGATCGCGCCCTGACCGATGTAAGTACTCCAACGCACGATGTCCGGATCCCCTTTGAGCGTCGCTTCGAGCTTGTCGACAGCCTTGCGGGTTTCGTCGATCGAGGCGTTTTGCGGCAGGTTGAGGTCGACGAGAATTTCCGGGCGGTCCGACGCCGGGAAAAACTGGTTCTGTACAAAGCGCATGCAAAAAATCGACAGAACAAACAGCAGTACGGTGATCCCGATCGCCCACCAGCGATTGCGCATCGCCCACAACAGGCCGCCATTGAACGCACGCCCGACGCGGCCAGGCTCGGCTTCATGGGGTTTCACGTTGGCGCTGAGAATGTGCACGCCGATCACCGGAGCGAAGAACACCGCGACAATCCACGACACAATCATGGCCACGGCAATCACCGCAAACAGCGTGTAGGTGTACTCACCGGCGGAACTGGCGTTGAGGCCGATGGGCACGAAACCGGCGACGGTCACCAGTGTACCGGTGAGCATCGGGAATGCCGTCGAGGTGTAGGCGAACGTCGCGGCTTGCTCCTTGGTCTCGCCCATTTCCAGGCGCGTGACCATCATCTCCACGGTGATCATCGCGTCGTCGACGAGCAGGCCGAGAGCGATGATCAGTGCGCCGAGAGAAATCCGCTGCATGGTGATGCCACTGTATTCCATGAACACAAACACCATCGCCAGCACCAGCGGAATCGAGCACGCCACCACCAGGCCGGCGCGCACGCCGAGGCTGATGAAGCTGACCACCAGCACGATGATCACCGCCTCGAACAGGGCACTGGTAAAGCCACCGACCGCTTCTTCCACCACCACCGCCTGATCGGACACGGTGTGCACACCCACGCCAACCGGCAAGTCTGCAGTCAGTTCATCGATGCGCTGGTGCAACGCCTTGCCAAACTCCTGAACGTTGCCGCCCTTCTGCATGGCAATCGCCAGACCGATGGCCGGTTTGCCGTCGAAGCGGAATTCCGGGGTAGCCGGATCGGTGTAACCGCGAGTGATGTCGGCGATGTCAGCCAGGCGATAGAAACGGTCGTTGAGTTTGAGATTGACCTCGGCCAGATCCTTTTCCGAGGCGAACTGCCCCGAAGTGCGCACGGAAATCCGCTCAGGGCCGGCCTCGATCACACCGGCCGGGGTCACGGCGTTCTGCGATTGCAGGCTCTGCACGACCTGACGCTGATCGATACCCAACGCCGCGAGTTTGCGGGTAGAGAAGTTCAGATAAATCACTTCGTCCTGCTGGCCGATCATTTCGATCTTGCCCAGCCCCGGTACATTGCGGATCTCGGCCCGCGCCTGTTCCACGTAATCGCGTAACTGGCGCATGGTCAGGCCATCGGCGGTGAAGGCGTAGACCGAGCCGAACACATCACCGAACTCGTCGTTGAACCCGGGCCCTTGAATACCTTTGGGGAACTGCCCGCGAATGTCGTCGATCTTCTTGCGCACCTGGTACCAGATTTCCGGGATGTCCTTGGCGCTGGTGGTGTCGCGCAGGTACACGTACACCGTCGATTCGCCGGGGCGCGTGTAACTTTTCACGTAGTCGAGGGAGTCGAGTTCTTCGAGTTTTTTCTCGATGCGATCGGTGACCTGCGCAAGGGTTTCCTCCTGGGTCGCGCCCGGCCATTTGGTCTGGATCACCATGGTCTTGATGGTGAACGACGGGTCTTCTTCGCGGCCCAGATTGAAGTACGAGAACACGCCCATCAGCAATGCGACGAACATCAGGTACCAGACGAATGACTGATGCTTGAGGGCCCATTCGGAGAGGTTGAAAGAGCCTTTCATTGACTGTCCTCGTCAAGTTTTACCGATTGTCCGGGTTTGAGGCTGTTGACGCCCGCGCTGACCACGCGCTCGCCATTCTTCACGCCGCCCGCGAGCACTACGCTGCTGTCGGTGCGGCTGATCACGCTGACGTCGCGAGGGCTGACGGTTTTGCTCTGGGTGTCGATGACCCAGATCCGTGGTTTGCCGTCGACCTCCTGCAAAGCGGTAGCCGGCAATTCGATGCGCGGTTTGATCGCCGAACTGAGGGTCACGCTGATCGCCGTGCCGAGGCGGAAACCGTCCGGTGTCTCAGCCAGCGTCAGGCGTGCGCGACGAGTACGCGTGGCGCTTTGCGCCTGCGGTTCGATCTCGCGAAGGGTTGCCGTGGTGTTGATGCTCGGGTCGAGTTGCCCGGCCACCAGAAACACCACGTCGGAGGGAATCTGATCGACCAGGGTGTCCGGCAGATCGATCACCGCTTCCTTGATGTCCGGTTGCGCCAGGGTCACGACCTGCTGGCCCGCCGTCACCACTTGCCCGGCTTCAGCGTTCCACGCGGTGACCACGGCTTTATGGTCGGAACGCAGTTCGGTGTAGCCGAGCTGGTCCTTGCTTTGATTGACCGCCGCCCGTGCCTGGTCCAGCGAGGCCTGGGTGGTTTTCAAGTCCGTGGTGGCAATGTCCAGTTGTGCCTGCGCCCCGACGCCACGATCGAACAGCGCCTGCTGACGGCGGGCATTGGCCTGGGCATTGATCAGTTGCGCCTGAACCTTGGCCAGGTCGCCCTGGGCCGAACGCAATTGGTTCTGCTGATCAGACGGATCGAGGGTGGCGAGCAGCGTGCCCTTTTGCACTTCGGTTCCGACATCGACGTTGCGGCTGGCGATGCGGCCACCGACGCGGAAACCGGTGTTGCTTTCATAACGCGCCTGGATGCTGCCGGCGAAACGCCCGAGGCTTTCCTCGCTCAGCGCTTGAACCTTGACCGATAACACCGGACGTACCGGCTCCGGAGGTGGCTCGCTTTTCGAGCAGGCCGCCAGCAACACACCCACGGATAACAGCCCCAGACGCTTCATGGCTGTGCTCCCGGTTGCAGATCCTTGTAGGTGTTTTCAGCGATTTCGACTTTCATGCCGGGATGCAACAACTGCCCACCGGCGACGATGACTTTTTCCCCGCCCTTGAGGCCTTCGCTGATGATGACCTTGCCGATCAGGTAGCGGCCGACGGTCACGTTGTGCAACTGCGCTTCACCTTTATCGTCGACCATCCACACCGCCGGATCACTGATGTTTTTGGTCAGCGCCGACCATGGCAATTCGACTGCCGACTTGCCGCTGCCCTTGGCCGTGGCGCTGACCACCGAGCCCAGCTGCATCCCTTGTGGCAAGCTGTCGAGGCTGACTTTGACTTGCACCGTGCCGGACTGCGCCGACACCGCCGGGGTGATTTCACGCACCGTACCGGTGGTTTTGATGGCAGGGTTATCGAGCAGGCTGACGACGATCGAGGGATCCGCAGGACGCTCGGCCAGCAGCGATTCGTAGACGTTGAACACCGCGTCACGGTCGCCGTCGCGGGCCAGCGAAAAAATCGGCGCCGTGGCCTGCACCACTTGGCCGACTTCTGCTTGGCGCTCGGTAATCACGCCCGGCGCATCGGCAATTAACGCGGTGTAGCTGAGCTGATCCTTAGCGTTGGCCAATTGCGCCTGCGCCGCGCTCAAGGCGCTCTGGCTGCTGCGCAGCGCCGCTTGGGCGGAATCGTATTCGCTCTGGCTGGTGTAGCCCTTGGGCAGGAGTTTTTGCTGGCGTACGAACGCCGCGGCACTCTGTTTCACCCGGGCTTGTTCGGCGACTACCTGAGCCTGGGCGGAGTCGACGTTGGTCTGCAAATCCTTGGGATCGAGTTTGGCAAGCACCTGTTTGGCGGTGACCCGGTCGCCGACGTCGACCATGCGCTGGATGATCTTGCCGCCGACGCGGAACGACAATTCAGTCTGCACGCGCGCCTGCACGTCACCGGTCAATGTCACCGAAGCCGCGTAATCCGTGGGTTTGACCTCTTGTACAAAGACCCGTGGCAGGTATTCCTCAGGGGCTTTTTTCTCGCCGCATGCGGTCATCAAGGTGAACAGACTCAGCATGACCGCTGTTTTCAAACCGGGACTCGCCATGCAGACTCCTTCCTGTGTACGAACGTGCAAGTGACGATACGACTGTGAGCTTAGAACAGGGTTCAACGTTCGCCCGTTCGTCCCCCATATTTCCTCCGGCAGCTCCTACAATAGGCCCCTGAAGAGAAGGAATTCCAAGCTCAATACTCTCGCGGTGGCCAATTACCGTTCGATCAACAAACTGGTGATCCCGCTCGGCCGCCTGAACCTGATCACCGGCCCCAACGGCAGCGGCAAGTCCAATCTCTACCGAGCCTTGCGCCTGTTGGCGGAAACCGCTCAGGGCGGGGTGGTCAATGCGCTGGCCCGTGAGGGTGGACTGGAGTCGACCTTCTGGGCCGGGCCGGAAACCATCAGCCGGCGTATGCGCAACGGCGAAGTGCCCATTCAGTCGACGGTGCGTCAGGGTGTGAAGCGGCTGCGCCTGGGGTTTGCCGGAGAAGACTTCAGTTATTCGATCAGCCTCGGGCTGCCCGACTCTAACGGGCACTTCATGTTGCCCGAACATTCGCGGCCGATCCCCTCGCGCTTCAGCCTCGACCCGCAGATCAAGCGCGAATGCATCTGGGCCGGCGCGCTTTACCGTCCCGCCAGCCTGCTGGTGGATCTTGACGGCCCGATGATCCGCGCACGCGCCGAGCGCCAATGGGATGTACTGGCGCAACACACGCCGAACTTTGACAGTCTGTTCGATCAGGTCGGCAGCCTGCGCAGCTCACCGGAAGTGTTCCAGATGCGTGAGTTCATTCGTCGCTGGCGCTTTTACGATCACTTTCGCAGCGATGCCGATGCACCGGTGCGCCAGCCGCAATTGGGCACACGCACGCCGGTGCTGCATCACGATGGGCGTGATCTGGCGGCGGCGTTGCAGACCATCATCGAGATTGGTGATGGCGACGCCATGCGTGCGGCGATTACCGATGCGTTTCCTGGCGCACGGGTGCATATCGAAGCGCAGGCCGGCGGACGGTTTGCCATCGAGTTTTATCAGGAAGGCTTGTTGCGGCCGTTATCGGCGGCGGAACTGTCGGACGGGACGTTGCGCTATCTGCTGCTGGTCGCCGCGCTGCTGACGCCGAGACCGCCGACGCTGATGGTATTGAACGAACCGGAAACCAGTTTGCACCCGGATCTGTTGCCAGCGCTGGCGCGGCTGATCATTCGCGCGTCGGAGCAGTGTCAGGTGTGGGTGGTGTCGCATGCGCGGCGGTTGATTTCGGCGTTGCAGGAAGACCCTGAGTGCAATTGCATCGTGCTGGAGAAAACCCTGGGGCAGACCGGGATTGTCGGGCAGCGAGTGCTGGATGAGCCGGCGTGGCATTGGCCGGATTGAGTGATTCAGGCAAAAGCCCCTCACCCTAACCCTCTCCCAGAGGGAGAGGGGACTGACCGAGTTGTTCTTTCTAGTTACGCCGACATGTAAGTCTCGAGTTGAACGCAGGTTTTTGAAAAGCCCAGAGATCGGCTCCCTCTCTACAGGGAGAGGGCCTGACCGCGGATGTTCGGGAATTACGCCGACCTGAAAATGCTGTTGTGAATCCATAATCGACTCGGCTTTTCAGGTCGATGTCTAATGCAGGACACCTCGGTCGGCTCCCTCTCCCTCGGGAGAGGGCTGGGGTGAGGGGCAGGCCTCACCACAGACTCAGCGGGCAATCACCCCTGCCACTTGCCACCCTCGACAATCACGCTCTCAGGCTTGGTGTCATCGCTCAGCTCTTTACGCACATATTGGTCGTACAGCTTGAGCAGATACTTCTCCTCACCCAGCTTGCTCAGCTCAGTATTCACCCAGTCACGCAACTCGATATTGCCCTTCTTCACCGCCGGCGCAATCGGCGCTTCTGCACCCAATTTGTCATCCAGCACACGATAACCCGGGTTCTGCTTGGCCCAGCTGAACAACACCAGATTGTCCTGTGCATAAGCATCGCCTCGACCATTGGCCAGGGCCTGCAGCGACTCGGAGTTTTTCTCGAACTTCAGCAGTTTCCAGTCCGGGTGATTCTTGGTCAGCCAGATATCGGCAGTGGTGCCGGTGGTGACGATGGTGGTGCGGGACGCCAGGTCATCAAGGTTTTTCACCGAGCTGCTCTGCGGCACCAGCGCCTGCACCGCAACCTTGAGGTTCGGGTTGGTGAATTCCACCGCTTCCTTGCGCTCCGGGGTTACGGTCATGTTGGCGAGGATCAGGTCGACCTTGTCGCTTTGCAGGAATGGAATACGGCTCGCCGGCTCGACTGCAACGAACTCGACCTTGTTTTCATCGCCGAGCAGATCCTTGGCGAAACGACGGCCGATGTCGGTATCGAAGCCGACGTAGCGCCCGGCCTCATCGACAAAACCGAATGGCGGCTTGTCGGTAAAGACGCCAACGATCAGTTTGTCGCGAGCCTTGATCTTGTCCAGGTAACCGGCCGGCGCGGAGCTTTCGCTGGCAACCTTCGGCTTTGGCGGTTCTTCGGTTTTGCTGCAACCGGCAAGTAAGGCGAGGCTCAGTAGGGGCAGTAAAAAAGCGGCAGTTTTCATAACAGTTCCAGTTCCTTTGTCGGATTCGTTTTTGGCAGTGTTGCCACGAAGGAGAACTTCTCCAGAAACTGCTGCGCGCGTGCGGTTTGCGGGTTCGTAAAGAAAATCTCGGGCGGGTTCTGTTCAAGGATGCGCCCGGCATCCATGAACACGATGCGGTCGGCCACCGCGCGGGCGAAGGCCATTTCATGGGTGACGATCAACAGGGTCATGCCTTCGCGGGCCAGGCCCTGAATGACCTGCAAAACTTCCTTGACCATTTCCGGGTCGAGGGCAGCGGTGACTTCGTCGAAGAGCATTACGCGCGGGTTCATGCACAGCGAACGGACAATGGCGATGCGTTGCTGCTGGCCGCCGGAGAGCTGACGCGGGAAAGCATCGCGCTTGTCCGCCAGGCCCACGCGTTCGAGCAGCGCTTCGGCTTGCTGCTGCGCCTCGCGGCGCTGGCGCTTCTGCACCTTGAGCGGGCCGAGCAGCAGATTGTCGAGCACGCTCATGTGCGGGAACAGGTGATAACTCTGGAACACCATGCCGATCTGCTGACGGATCTCGCGCCAGTCAGTGGACTTGCCCAGCAACTCGCGGCCTAGAAATTTCAGGCTGCCGCTGTGAGCCTCTTCCAGACCGTTGAGGCAACGCAGCAAGGTGCTTTTGCCGCAGCCGCTGGGGCCGAGAATGACGATCACTTCGCCGCTCTGCACCTGCAGATCAATGCCGTTAAGCACCTGCTGCTCGCCATAGAATTTGTTGAAGCCGTGAAACTCGATCAATGCGCTCATGCTTGCGTCCAGCGCCGCTCCAGCACGCGCGAGGCGGCTGACAGCGGGTAGCAGATGAAAAAGAAAAACAGGAACAACGCGCCGTAGATCAGCACCGATTCGTAAGTGCGCTCGATGATCTGCTGGCCGACCTTGATCACGTCAACCACACCGATCAACACCGCCAGCGAGCTGGTCTTGATGATCCGCGTGTAGACGTTGATGGTCGGCGGCGTCATGCGCTTCAGTGCTTGCGGCAGCAGCACATAGCCATAAAGTTGTGCGGCGTTCAGACCGATCGACAGCCCCGCTTCGCGTTGCCCGCGCGGTAACGAATGCAGCGCACCGCGCGCCACTTCGCCGACCTCGCTGGCGCCCCACAGCGACAGCACCAGCACCGCGCACCAGAAACTCGGAATGCTCAGACCAAAGAAAATCGGCAGACCGAAGAACAATAGATACAGCCAGACCAGCACCGGGATCGCCCGGAACAGCTCCAGATACACCCGCAGGATCGCGTTCAGCCACGTCACGTTGAGCGTTCGCAGCACACCGTAGAGCACGCCGCCAACGGTGCTGATGGCGATGCTCAGAAACGAGATCGACAGGGTTTGCCCGGCGCCTTTGGCCAATTGCGGCAACGACACCCAGAGCAACTCAAGACCCGAACTGGCCATGCTGGAGCCTCCTTTCCAGACGGCTGAGCAACAGCGACAGCGGCAAGAACAGCAGCACGCAGATCAGCGTCAGCACGGCGAGCATTTCGTAGGTTTTGTAATAGAGCGCGATGTAGCTCTTGGTGGTGTAGAGGATTTCCGGCACCGCCACCGCCGAGACCACGGTGGTTTCCTTGAGCAGGAAAATGAAATTGGCGAACAGCGACGGCAGGCTGAGAATCCCCGCTTGCGGCAGGATCACGTAGCGCAGCAACTGACCGTGGGACAGGCCGATCGAGCGCCCTGATTCCAGTTGCGCCTGCGGCACCGCATCGACGCCCGCACGCAATACTTCGGTGAGATAGGCGCCACCGAGAAAGGTCATGGTGATAATCGCGGCGGTGAAGCCGGAGACTTTGATCCCCAGCGCCGGCAAGGCGAAGTAAACGAAGAACAACTGGATCAACAGCGGTGTGTTACGCGCCAGCTCCACATACAGGCCGACCAGTTTTTGCAGGTATGGCGTGCGGAACACCAGAATCGTCGAGTTGAGCAGCGCCACCAACAGCGAGGTGCCGATGGCGATGAATCCGACCTGCAGCGTCACGCCCACGGCTTTGAGAAACGCCGGCAGGGTGCTGAGGATAAATGCGTAATCAAAGGTCATGAAACGTCCTGGACGCCGCTCGGTAAGCGACGGTGGTGCACTCCATGGACAGCGGGTGGCTGTCCGGCAGACACCGACTTTATAGATATAAAAACAAGAATTTAAATACCGTTAAAGCATATTGATATCACCCAAAAAACTATCTTGTGGGTTTGCCGGGAAGGAATAAGAAGGCTATTTTTCTTTGCGCTGTAGGACGGATCTTTTTTTCACGAAAGCCCTCCAAGGACGAACAGCTTTTGGCCAGACTCACCCGGCCAAACTCATAACAAGGAAGAGAACATGGACGTAAAAGTGCCGCAGCGACTGGATCCGCAGGAGATTGTGAAATTGTTGGTGGCGTTGAGGCGGGCGTTGAAGGCTCAGGTTGCCTGAAGCCTGTACCGATCGTTCCCACGCTCCGCGTGGGCATGCAGCCCGGGACGCTCCGCGTCCCTGCCAAAAGCGGACGCGGAGCGTCCATTGAGGCATTCCCACGCAGAGCGTGGGAACGATCAAAATCACCGGCCGAAAAATTGCGTACATACAAAAACGCCGATGACCATCGCTGGCCATCGGCGTTTTCACACCTTGAAGGGGGTGGTTCCAGCGTCAGATCAGAACGCCGGCAGTACCGCGCCGTTGTACTTCTTCTCGATGAACGCTTTGACTTCCGGGCTGGTCAGGGCTTTGGCCAGTTTCTGGATCGCGTCGCTGTTCTTGTTGTCCTCACGGGCCACCAGGAAGTTCACGTATGGCGAGTCAGCGCCTTCAATCACCAGCGCATCTTTCTGCGGGTTCAGCTTGGCTTCGAGGGCGTAGTTGGTGTTGATCATGTCCAGATCAACTTCCTTCAGAACGCGTGGCAGCAGGGCCGATTCCAGTTCCTTGAACTTGAAATTGTGCGGGTTCTTGGCGATGTCTTTCGGCGTTGCCAGCGCGTTTTTCGGGTCTTTCAATTCGATCAGGCCAGCCTTCTGCAGCAGGATCAGCGCACGACCGCTGTTGCTGCCTTCGTTCGGGATGGCGATGGTCGCGCCGTCCGGCAGTTCAGCCAGGGTCTTGTACTTGCTCGAGTAACCACCGAACGGTTCAACGTGCACGCCCTGCACAGTCACCAGGTACTTGGACTTGTCGTCCTTGTATTTACCCTGGTTGAAGCTGTTCAGATACGGCAGGGTCTGGAAGTAGTTGGCGTCCAGACGCTTCTCGCCAACCTGTACGTTCGGCTGAACGTAGTCGGTGAACACTTTGATTTCCAGATCCACGCCTTCTTTGGCCAGGGTCGGTTTGATCAGTTCAAGGATTTCAGCGTGCGGCACCGGGGTCGCAGCAACCACCAGTTTCTCGCCGGCATTGGCCAGGGAAGCAGTCAGAGCAGCCGCCAATGCGGTAAACAACAGAACCTTTTTCATGCAGTGTCCTTATCGAAAATCACGGTCG
The DNA here is from genome assembly GCF_979258655.1 of Pseudomonas sp. AC242. Lineage (NCBI taxonomy): Bacteria > Pseudomonadati > Pseudomonadota > Gammaproteobacteria > Pseudomonadales > Pseudomonadaceae > Pseudomonas > Pseudomonas sp. AC242. The sequence continues at coordinate 5,949,534 of NZ_OZ409873.1, read as the reverse complement.
TCATCGACGACGGCATTAATACGTGTGCCAGTGAAGTGATATCGCTGGCGTGGGTCGGACAATACCGGGATTTTTTATTCCCGGACAATAACGTTTATTCAGCTTCATATTCCATTTTGTTCATGTTGAACGAAACGGTTACAAACCCTCACTCAAACGAATCAGCAAATCTTTCAAGGCCTTACGCTCATCGACGCTACCGCCGATGTTGATTTGTGCAACCAGCCGTTCGATCTGAAGCTGCGGCCCAGACACCTCGGGCAGATTCAGGTGCTCCGGCAGAATTTCGTCGCCCGTGCTCACCAGCAAGGCAAAATGAATGACGTTTTCCAGCTCTCGAGTGTTGCCCGGCCAACTGTGTTGTTCGAGCACATGCTGCGCCGCTTCGCTGATCAATGGCACCGGCAAGTCCAGACGCTGGCTATAGATGCCAAGGAAATACTCGGCCAGCGAAAGAATGTCGCCGATGCGCGCGCGCAAGGCGGGCAACTCCAGTTGCCCTTCGCTCAAATAGTGATAAAGGCGCTCATGAAATTTTCCGGCGTCCACCGCTTGCGCCAGATCGATGCTGGTCGCCGCGACCAGGCGCACATCCACCGGGCTCGGCTGATGCGCTCCGACACGGGTGACTTCGTGGTTTTCCAGCGCTGCCAGTAGTTTGATCTGGATCGGCAGCGGCAAGTCGCCGATTTCATCCAGGTACAAGGTGCCGCCATTGGCCGAACCGAACCAGCCCGCGCGACTGCTCGCCGAACCGCTGTAGGTGCCGGCGGCATAGCCAAACAGTTCTGCATCGGCGTAGGTCGGGCTGATGGCGCCGCAATTGACAGAGACGAACAGACCACTACGATCGCTGGCGCGATGGATGTGCCGGGCGAGTAGCTCCTTGCCGGTACCGGTCTCGCCACGTATCAACACCGAGACCGATCGTGGCGCCAATTGCTCAAGCTCTTCGCGCAACTGACGCGAGCGCGGATCGACAAACACCAGCGCTTTGGCGCGAATGCTCAGGGGGCTTTTTTCTGCATCGGGAAAGGTCAGCAACGGCTGACCGAACGTTTCGAAACTCATGGCAGACTCCCGCCCAAAACCGCCGGGAGACGGGGGCGTTGAAAGAAATAAAATCAGGCGCGGCGGCGGGCGTGGTGTTCCAAGCGGTTTTGCAGGCGATAGAGATAGGCAAAACCCTGCTCCCAACGCTGATGCCCGGACTTGACGTTGATGTGTCCGGCGCCAGCAAGAATCCCCGCTTCGGCGCCCCAGTTGCGCGCCAGTTCAAGCGCTCGCGGTGCACTGACGGCAGCATCGTTATCGGAGCTGACCACCTGGCTCGGGAACGGCAGCAGATCCGTCGGAATCGGTGCGAAGTTGCGCAGCGCCGGCGCGCAGGCCGGACGCTCGACGTCCGCTGGCGCGACCAGCAAGGCACCGCGTACCTGACGCAGGTATTGCAGCGGCGCCGTGGCTGCCCAATGGGCAACGGTGATGCAGCCGAGGCTGTGGGCGATAAGAATGACCGGCGTGCTGTCGGCTGCAATCGCCTCGGCCAGTGCCGCCACCCAGTCTTCACGACGCGGCGTCAGCCAATCGGCCTGCTCGACCCGCGCGCTGTTCGGCAGGCTGTTTTGCCAGTGGCTTTGCCAATGATCTTCTGGCGATCCTTGCCAGCCCGGCACAATCAGGTAGCGGATTGATTCGTTGCGCATGGGGAGCTCTCCTGCGTCGTGTCTGTTCCTGGACGAGTATAGGGAGGGGATTTATATTCGTTAAGGAATAAGAAGCTATTTATTAAGACCTGAATTGAATATGCGACGTGTGCATGGCATGAAATCTTTTCCCCCTCACCCCAACCCTCTCCTCCATGGGGGCGAGGGGAAAGGGAGCCGATCTCCTGGCCTTTCAAATCCGGAGTTCGACTGGATTTTTCATGTCGGCGTAACTCGTGAGAACACCCCCGATCAGTCCCCTCTCCCTCTGGGAGAGGGCTAGGGTGAGGGTTCTGCTTCTAATGCCAGAAATAAAAAAAGGGCCGCACCCTGCCAAGGAGACGGCCCCGGAAAAACGTTGAATCTGTCACCGCGCAGTAATCACCGACAACTTGGTAATCCCCGCTCGTTCAATCGAAGCCATCGCCCGCGCCACTTCGCCGTAGTTCACCCCGTCATCGGCCTGCAACTGCACGCGCACTTCCGGGTCCTTGCCCTTGGCTGACTTGAGGTTGAATTCCAGCAAGTCCGGCTGAATCTCATCCTTGTTGATAAACAGCTTGCCGGCGCCGTCGATACTCACCACCAGCGGGTCCTTCTGCTCGACCGGCGCCACCGCTTCGGTCTTCGGCAGGTTGATCGGGATCGCGTTGGTCAGCAGCGGCGCGGTGACGATAAACACCACCAGCAGCACCAGCATCACGTCCACCAGCGGCGTCACGTTGATCTCGCTGAGCACCTCATCACTGTCTTGCGTGGAGAAAGCCATATCAGGACGCCTCCTTCACTTTTGCTGCGTTGCCGGTTGCTGCGACCTTGTGCGCAGTCGGGTGGATCAATACGCGGAACGCACTCTTCTGCGCCAGGCTGTAGAAGTCGTGGGCGAAGTCATCCAAATCCGCCGCCGTCAGTTTCAACCGACGCAAAAAGTAGTTGTAAACCAGCACCGCTGGCACCGCGACGGCGATCCCCACACCCGTGGCGACCAGTGCCGCACCGATCGGCCCGGCCACCGTTTCCAGGCTCGCCGAACCGGCCGCGCTGATGCCTTTCAACGCTTCCATGATTCCCCACACCGTGCCGAACAAACCAATGAACGGCGACGTACTGCCAATACTGGCGACCACTGCCAGGCCTGTTTCCAGCGAACGGCGTTCGCGGACAATTTGCTGACGCAGTGCGCGCTCGAGGCGATCCTGATGGTTGATCGCCTGGCTCAAATCATTGGCCTGTGGCCCCTCGCCCACCTGAATCGCCGCGTAACCGGCCTGCGCCACCCGCGCCGCAGCGCCGGGTTGGGTTTCGCTCAATTCAGCGGCGGAATCGAGACTGGACGCCGCCCAGAAGCGTTTATGAAAACGCCGGTCCTGCGCCTTCAGACGCCCGAATTGCCAAGCCTTGAGCAATGCCAGGCCCCAAGTGGCGACGGAAAAAACCACCAGCAGCCAGATCACCGCGCTTTCGATGGATTCCAGTGGAGATGCCAGTAACGTCATGATGTATTCCTCGTGTAAACGTTTCGCGCGAATTTGGTTTCGGTTTAATGAATCTTGAAATCGATGGGCACGCTGACCCAGCCGTCCTGGGCGACATCACCCTGCTTGGCCGGGACGAAACTCCAACGCTTCACGGCGTTCAGCGCCGCGTCGTCGAGCTGCTGCCGGCCGCTGCTTTTGGCTATCTGGATCTCACCCGGCTTGCCGCTGGCCAGCACATGCACACGCAGCAACACCGTGCCTTCCCAGCCGCGACGCTGAGCCAGCGACGGGTATTCCGGCGCCGGGTTTTTCAGGTAAGCGGCGTTGGCTGAGGCCGGGGTTACCGGTGCCGGCGCGGGGGGAGCAGGTGGCGCTGGCGCTGCAACCGGGGCTGCCGGTTGTGGCGGCGCCGGTGGTTGCTCGACCGCTTTCGGTGCTGGTTTGGGTGCCTGTTTAACCACCGGTTTGGGTTTCGGAACCGGTTTGGGCGGCGGCGGTTTTACCGCCAGTTCGTCTTCCACTGGCGGTGGTGGCTCAACCACAGGCGCGGGCGGCGGTGGCTCGACAACCGGTGGCGCTGGCGGCGCCGGGCGCGAGAATTCGATGGTCATCGGCGGAATTTCCGGCGGCACAATCGGCAGCACCGGCGTCGGCTTCTGGCTGATCCAGTAGATCACCGCGCCATGCACCACCAACGCGAGCACGCCAAGCAGAATAGTTTCGCGCCGACTCAGAATGCCCTTGGGCGCACGCTGCAAACGCAACTGCCCCAGCGGCACACGATGCGGCCGGCCGAGATCGACCAACTCGCCACCCGGCGTCTGACGCCACAGCAATTCCTCTGCGCTGGCGGCGGTCTGGACATTGCCCATTGATTCACTCCCTGCGGTCTTTTTGCGTTCTCTACAAAAACTGCCGATCGACCGTTTGTTGAATCCCCCACGGTGGATCGATGGGTGAATCATTGGGCTTGTCGCTTATCTCCGAAAGTAATCTTTAACGTTATACATAGGTCCTTATGGAATATAAGAATTGATCAATTCCGCCAAAGCCACGTGCCACGCGGGCTGCAGCGATGGGTGAAAAAACGCATGCTTTTCAGGCATTGAAAGTATTCATTCAACGCATCAAATTCGCCTGAGCCGGTTTGCAGGACAACTAATACCAAGTAGATAGTTGATTATTATTTTTTCCCGGAACAACAAAAAAGGCCGGCACACTTTCGTGCGGCGGCCTTTATCGATTACGCGTGGATTATTGTTTGACGAATTCCCCTGCAAGGGTCACTACTTCACCGTCAAAGTTAGTACGGGAACCGGCCGCGCGCACTTTTGCGTAATTGTGATCAGGAGAAAACAATGACCACGCTTGAAATCCGCTATTACCATTCAGACCGACAAACGTGATGGTGGTAGGTTGTCCGGTGCTGTTCTGGAAATGGTAATGCCCGTAGCTGACGTCATAGTTAACGCCGCCCTGGCTGAACGTGCCGCTGAATGTACCGTTGGCGTCGTTGCCATCGGTAATCGTCAGTTTGGCGCCAGCGTTGGCGTTTACATAAGTGCCATTAATGCTCGACATGATTCGATTTCCTTTATCGTTGGGATAAGTGTCTTCCGATGAGAGCAAGTTTCCTCCTGGAAACTCACGACAGTCAGGATGGTTGGACATTCAACTATTGTCCACGCGAGTGACTAACGAAATTGCAATAAGCACCCTTCAACTCGCTCATAACTTATCGCCGTTCGTTCGAGCACTAATTCCAATTCAACTAACGACTGGCATTGGCTTGCTGCACGTTGACAACCGGTACATTAACCGCCGTCTCCGAGCGTGGCGTACCCGCTGGCACCCAGTCATAACTCACAGGTAACGCCCGATAGACCCAGTTGCTGATCGCATCGCTGCCCGGCGCTTTGCCCAGATACGGGCTGACGTATTCCCAGACGTTCTCACCGTTGGCCGTCACCTGGAAAAACCGCCCGTTCATGCCCTCGTCGATCAACGTGTTGCCATTGGGCAAGCGCCGAGCACTGCTGATAAACGAACTGTAGAACGCCCACCCCGGTTGCTTCGAATTGGCTGCGCTGTATTGCCAGACGATCTGGTTTTTCACCGGGACGATTTCCAACACCCGCGAACCGGAAATCAGCCCAAGAGTGACATTGGGATAACCCGCCGAACCCTGGTTGTCGAACACCAGCAAGTTACCGGCACCAGGCAATCCCGCCGGGATTATGTGTGCATCATGCTGACCGACAAACTGATCCACAGGACGCGGCAGTTTCTGCGCGGTTTTCGGGTTGATCAGCGGCAAATTCGGTCCGAGACGCCAGACCACTTTGCCGCTGCTTTTATCAATGATCGCGATGAAGTTGGCATTGCGTGAGTCGATCAACAGGTTATCCGGATTGAAGCGCTTGTCACCGGCATCGAACCACTTGTTCGGCCCCACCAGACTGAGGTTGTTGATGTGCAGGTAATCCGGATTTTCGCTGGCACGCACCAGCTTCAACTGCTCGGCGGTGAAGCCGAATTCATTGAGATGCTCCGAGGCCAGCCACTGCCATTTCACCGCGCCTTCGGGGCTGACTTCATAGATCGCATCGTCGATCACCTCGGGCACTTTGAAGCCTTTGACCTTGTGCACCTTGTTCGCCAGCACCACGGTGTTGCCGTTGCTCAAACGACGCTGATCATGGTGCTGCTGAGCCGCGCCACCGGGCGCCTTGTCGCCCCACTGCCAAACGACTTTGCCATTCCAGTCCAGCTCGCCGACGCTCTGATTGCCCAGACCGTTGCCGGCCGAACCGAGCTTTCCGGGATCCTTTTCACTCAGTTGCAGCAGCACGTGACCGCGCTCGCCGCCGACCAGTTTCGGGTCGATGATCGCTGACGGGAAACCTGCCTGTGGCCAGGTTTTCACCTCGTTGCCGTTCATATCGATCAGGTGCGTCTGTTTGTCGGCGCCGCTGAAAATCACGTACTGATTGAAGGCCTTGTTCGGGTCATAACGGGTCACGCCGGTCGGGTAAACACTCGGTGCGGCGAAGGCGCCAGCACTGAGCACTGCGCCGGACAGCAACACCGGCAAAGCGGTTTTGATACGCAACATGATGCAGCTCCTTGAGTGACGAATCAGAAGTCGTAGCGACCGGTGACGCCCAGCGTGCGCGGTGTGCCGAGCAGGCCTTCATAGCCGCCGTTGCCGCCCGTCCACAGGGTTGTGTAATAGGTTTTGTCGAAAGCGTTTTTCAGCCACAGCGACACGTCCCACTGGCCTTGGTTGAAGTCGCCGCGCAGGCCGGTGGAAAAGTTGACCACGGCGTAACTCGGGATCTGCCCGTAGTCGGAATCCTCGACCGTACCGACCGCTTTCGAGCGGAACGCGTAGCTGGCGGTGACGTAAGGTTCGAAGCCGTTATCCAGATTCCATTTGTATTCGCCGTTGGCGTTGCCGATCCATTTCGAAGCGCCGACCACTTGATGGCCGCTGAGGTCGCAAGACGCTGGAGCACCCGGCGCCTGACTGACTTCCGGCGGGCATGGGGCATCTTTGTACGAGAGGTAGCTGACGTCGTTGTAGGAGCCGTTGATGTTCAAGGTCAGGCCGCGCAGCGGGATCACCGTGCTTTCGAACTCGACACCGCGCGAACGCACGGAACCAGCGTTGGTCAGGTATTGCACGCGGTTTTCGGCGTCGTAGGCGTTCGTCTGGTAAGCGTTGACCTGCGTCCAGAAAACGTTGGCGTTGAGTTGCAGACGGTGATCCCACAGCGTGCTTTTGAAACCGAGTTCGGCGTTGTTCGCGCGTTCGGTGCCGATCAGCAGTGAATCGGCGCCGGCCACCGGAGCGGAACCGACCGCGAGGTTAACCCCGCCGGATTTCTCGCCGTGGGACAGCGTGGCGTAGCCGAGCACATCGTCGGTGATCCGGTAGCTAAGATTGAGCAGCCCGGAGGGACTGGAGCTGTACTGATTCAAGTCGCCGGAATCGTAAGCGCCGGCACGACCGCGTCGCGCCGTGGCCGCAGCGCCCGTTACGGTCGCGCCACCCAGCGGCGCATCGCGCGTGACCCAGGCGGATTTTTCTTCATAAGTGCCACGCACCCCGGCGGTGAAATCCAGCCGCTCGGTAAGGTGCCAGGTGCCTTGGGCGAACAGTGCAAAGCTGTCGGTCTTGATATGGCCGTTGCCGACACTGGTGACGTTGGCCAGCGCACCGGGCGCCGTACCATTCCAGATATCCGCTTGCGGTCCGTAATAGGCGAAGGATTTATTGTCCAGATCCGAGCCGAAGTAGTAAGCGCCGACGACGTAATCAAAGAACTCGCCCTTGGGCGAGGCCAGGCGAAATTCCTGCGAATACTGTTTGTCCTCCACCGACACCCCGGCGTTGTAACTCGCCGGCACGTTGAGGCCGTCGTCGTTGCGCGGGGTGAAATTCCAGAAGCGATAGGAGCTGATCGAGGTCAGCGTGAAGTCACTCGGCAGCGTCCAGTTGGCTTCCACCGAGGTGCCGCCCTGATGCACGGTGACATGCTGATCGTTGTCCAGATTGACCTTGCGGTGCGAGCCGTTGACCAGTGTTGCCCCGGCGGCGTTGGCGCGCGATTGGTACAGGTTGACGCCGTTGATGGTCGGCCCGGTGTTGTACAACACGCGGGTGCCGGCGCTGGAATCCTCTTCGTTGTAGTCGCCGATCCAGCGCAGGTTGAAATCTTCATTGGGCTTGAACAGCAGTTGCGCGCGGAAGCCCTCGCGCGAGCCGCCATTCAAATCATGGCCGTCGTATTCGTTTTTGATGTCGCCGTCACTGCGCGTGCGATAGGCCGAAAAACGCCCGGCCAGTTGATCGTCGAGCGGGCCGGAAATCGTGCCCTTGGTCTGGAAATACCCGTCCTCGCCGACCGAGGTTTCGATGCTGCGCTCAGGCGTGAAGGTTGGCGCGCGGGTGCTGATGTTGATCACCCCGGCGGTGGTGTTTTTGCCGAACAGCGTGCCCTGCGGCCCCCGCAAGACTTCAAGCTGTTCGATGTCCATCAAGTCAAACACCGCCATCCCCGGGCGGCCCAGATAGACGTTGTCGATGTACAGGCCGACGCTGCCTTCCAGGCCATCACTGGCCGGGTTATTACCCAGGCCGCGGATCGATACGCTGGACTGCCGCGCATGCATGTAGGCGACGTTGACGCTGGGCACCAGTTGCTGCAAATCCTGAATCCGGTAGACCCGTTGCGTCTCCAGATTCTGCCCGCTGACCACGCTCATCGGCGTTGGTACATCTTGCGAACTTTCCTCGCGGCGGCGGGTGGTGACGGTCACGGTTTCCAGTTGCGAATTGTTTGCGGCAGGCTTGCCGGCCGGCACTGGTGCCGGGGTTTCAGCATCGGCGGCGTAGCCGTGAGTCCAGCTCGCGCTCCCTGCCAGCAACAGGGCCAGAGGCAGGCGTTTGAGCCGTCGTGGCGTTAAGGGTGACGCAAGGTTCAACGGACTCATGGCGCGGCTCCTGGTCAAAAAACACACAGACATCTTCAACGCTGTATATTCTTTTAGGTTATTTATTTATGTTTTTACAAAGATTTACTGCATAAGAGATTGCCTTTATAAGGAGTCGACGTAATGCATATCCAATGCATTTCCCGGATATTTTTTATGTGAAAAATGCATATCGACTTGCGCCAACTTCGTCACTTCATCGCCTTGGCTGAACAACGCAGCTTCGTCGCCGGCGCGCAGGCGGTGAACCTGTCGCAGTCGGCGTTCAGCCGCAGCATTCAGGCGCTTGAGCACAGCGTCGGCTGTCAGTTGGTTGATCGCGGGCGCAAGGAATTGCCACCGACCAAACAAGGTCAGGTCTTGCTCGAACATGCGCGGCGGCTGGTCAGCGGCGCGCAGCAGATGGCCAACGAGATCAGCCAGTTCAATGGGCTGGAGGCCGGGGAATTGCGCTTCGGATGTGGGCCTGCGCCGGCGGCAGGTTTGATTCCACGGGCGATTGGCAGCTTCATCGGGCGCTATCCGAAAGCGCGGGTGCAGTTTCAGGTCGATGACTGGCAGAGCCTGAGCAAGCGATTACTCAGCGAAGAGTTTGAATTCTTTGTCGCTGACACTCGGCACTTCGAGGCCGATCCGGATTACCTGACCTACCGGCTGCGACCGCGCAAGTGGCATTTCTGTTGCCGCGCGGGGCATCCATTGGCCGGGTTTGATCGGGTCACCGCCGAGCAATTGATGAGCTATCCGCTGGCGGTAAGTATTCGTCCGCCGAACCTGCGCAAGGTCATTGTCGACCTCAGTGGGCGGCCGGATTTCACGCCGAATGTCGAATGTGAAAACAGCTCCAGTTTGCTCAGTGTGGTGCTGCGTTCGGATGCGATCGGGATTGTCGGGGCATATTCCGATGCGCTGCATCAAGCCAAGGGAGAGTTGATGTGTTTGCGCATCGAAGGGTTGGCCGATGATCTTGAGGAGTTGTACACCCGTTACGGGATCGTCAGCCGGGCGGGGTATCGGTTGTCGCCGTTGGCCGAGGCGATGATTGAGCAGATCAAGGCGATTGATCAGCAGGATGAGGAGGTTTGCTCGCTACAGAATCTCGCTGTCTGATTTACCGCTATCGCTGGCAAGCCAGCGATGGCGTCAGTGCAGGCACCGATGCATTTCCTGCATAAAACCCATTCCCCAAATGCACTTGCCGAACACCCCCGGCGAAAGCGAAAACCCTCGCCTGTCCCATTGACCGGTGAACCCCATGCCCACCCCGCCAAACCCCGTGCGCAACGTGCTGTACATCATGTGCGACCAACTGCGCCGCGATTACCTGTCCTGCTACGGCCATCCGCATTTGCACACGCCAAACATCGATCGCCTCGCCGCTGCCGGCGTGCGTTTCAGCCGCGCCTACACCCAAGGCACGATCTGCGGCCCGTCGCGGATGTCGGCTTATACCGGGCGCTACGTCAGCAGCCATCAGGTGGCGTGGAACGCCGTGCCGTTGCCTTTGGAAGAACTGACCATCGGCGACTATCTGCGCCCTCACGGCATTCGTACCGCCCTGGTCGGCAAGACCCACGCGACGGCGAATGTCGATGCCTTGCAGCGTCTGGCGATCAACCCCGAGAGCGAGCAAGCCGAAATCCTCAACGAAGTCGGTTTCGAACCCTACATGCGCCACGACGGCATCTATCCCGACGATCCGTTGTTCGACGACAAACGCGAATCCGCGCCCTACACCCATTACCTGCGTGAACACGGCTTCGACGGCAAAAACCCCTGGCACGACTGGGCCAATGCCGCCGAAGGCGAAAACGGCGAAATCCTCAGCGGCTGGAAAATGCGTCATGCGAATTTGCCAGCACGAATACCCGAGCAACACTCAGAGACTGTCTACACTACAAATCGAGCCATCGACTTCATCACCGAGCAAGGCGAGAAATCGTGGTGTTTACACCTTTCCTATATCAAACCGCACTGGCCCTACATCGTACCAGCGCCGTACCACGCCTTGTACAGTACGAAATCGATTCTCGAAGCGATACGCGCGACGCCCTCCGAAGCCAGCAAACACCCCGTATACACTGCCTTTCGCCAGCATGAGGAAAGCCTCAACTTCTCCCGCGATTCAGTACGATTGACTGTAATCCCTACGTACATGGGCCTGATCAAGCAGGTGGATGATCAACTCGGCCGGCTGTTCGATTTTCTGCAGAGCAGCGGTTGTTGGGATGACACGTTGATCGTGTTCACCAGCGATCACGGCGACTTTCTGGGCGATCACTGGTTGGGCGAGAAGGAGTTTTTGCTGGAGCAGGCGGTGGGGGTGCCGTTGATCGTGCGCGATCCTCGGGCGGCGGCGGATGTCACGCGCGGAACGGTGGATGATCGACTGGCGGAAACCATTGATGCGTTGCCGACATTCCTTGAGGCACTAGGATTGCCGGGGGCGGAGCATCGGCTTGAAGGGCGTTCGTTGATCCCGCTTCTACACGGCGAAAACCCGGACTGGCGCCACTATGCGATCAGTGAATACGACTACGCCTTCCAGGCGCCGGCGCGGGAGCGTTTGGGTCAGCCGATCGATCGTTGCCGGATGACCATGGTGCGTAGCGAGCGCTGGAAATACCTGGCGTACGACGGCTTTCGACCGCAGTTGTTTGATCTGCTCAATGATCCGCAGGAACTGCGTGATTTGGGGGATGACCCGGTGTTCGCGGCGGTGCGCGAGGAGCATGCGGGGTATTTGTTTGAATGGGTGCGGGGGTTGAAGCGGCGCACGACCATCAGCCATCAGGAGATTGATTGGCGGGGGCAGCGGTTTCGTTATGGTGAGCCGGAGAGCGAGAAGGTTGTTCAGATTGGTGTTTGGTAGTGGGAAGAGCCCCTCACCCTAACCCTCTCCCAGAGGGAGAGGGGACTGAATGGGGGATATTTCAGAGGTATACCGACCTGATCGTGCTTCACCGAATCCATAATCGATAAGGTCTTTCAGGTCGGTTCTAACGCGAGACAACTCGGTCGACTCCCTCTCCCAGAGGGAAAGGAGACTGAGCGGGAAATATCGCAGAGATACACCGACCTGATCGCGCTTCACCGAATCCATAATCGATAAAGATCTTTCAGGTCGATGCATAGCGGGAGACAACTCGGTCGACTCCCTCTCCCTCTGGGAGAGGGCTGGGCGGGCGGCGTTCCGATGAGGGGCTGTTGATCTTCAGTCACGACCTTTGATGGTTTGACTGCGTTGCCCATTCGCGCCCACCGGCACTTCACCCTTGAGCGTCACCCGACGCACCACCCGATCCTGAGTGCCGTAATCATCAATCGCGTAATGCTGCGTCGAACGGTTATCCCAGATCGCCACATCACCGGCCTTCCAGCGCCAGCGCACGGTGTTTTCCTGGCGGATCACATGGCTCTGCAAAAGCCCGAACAAATGCGCCGAATCAGCCTGCGAATAACCCTTGATACGTTTGACGAAATGCCCCAGCAACAAGCTCTTCTCGCCGCTGATCGGGTGCACGCGCACCACCGGGTGTTCGGTCTCGTAAACGGTGGAAGTGAAGACCTTGCGATAACGCTCAAGCTTCTCCGCCGAGACGTCCGGCTTGGCGCTGGCGTAGTCGTATTCGTTGCTGTGCACGGCGACCAGTTTGTCGGCCAGCTCACGCAGCTCGGTCGGTAAGCCGTTGTACGCCGTCGCGGTGTTGGCCCACAGGGTGTCGCCACCGAAGGCCGGCGCGACGACCGAGCGCAGGATCGAGGCTTTCGGGTAGGCGTCGACGAAGGTCACGTCGGTGTGCCAGGAGTTGGCGCGCTGGCCTTCAGCGCCGTCCAGTTCGAGCAGATAACGCGTGCCTTCACGCGACGGCACAGTCGGGTGCGCTACGGGTTCGCCGAGCAGATGGGCGAAGGCTTCCTGACGCTGATCGTCGAGCTGGGTCTGTTCGCGGAAGAACACGACTTTGTACTGAACCAGTGCCTGTTGAATGGCTTCGACGGTGGCGGCGTCCAGTTCACCGGACAAATGCACGCCACGGATCTCGGCGCCGATACGACCGGCTACCGGGTGGATTTCCAGCGCGTGGACAGCGGGTTTTACTGCGAGTGCGGCATTGCTCATGGGTAGACCCTCATCGACTGCTTACGGTTTGGCGGCAGCGAAACAACGCTCTATCTATATTCCATTTACATCTAATAGATATTCACATGCTTCGTTGACGGAATAAGAGCTTGCATTTAAAACCTCTAGTAACCCTCGTCGCAAATGCCTTCGAGCTATTTTTAGGATGCCGGAAAAGCATATGGATCTTCGCCAGTTGCGTTACTTCATCGCCCTCAACGAACACCGCAGTTTTGTCCGTGCGGCGGACGCAATGGGCATCACTCAACCGGCGTTCAGTCGCAGTATTCAGGGGTTGGAGCAGGAGTTCGGCTGCGTGCTGGTGGATCGCGGCAACAAGGACTTGCGCCCCACGCCTGAAGGTCAGGTGGTGCTGCAGCACGCCCTGAGCCTGGTGCAGGGCGCGGCGCTGCTCAGTGCCGAAGTGACGCAGATGACCAAGCTCGATGCCGGCGAGGTGCACTTCGGTTGCGGTCCGGCGCCGGCGGTGAAATTGGTGCCGGACGCGGTAGCGCAATTCATCAACGCGCACCCGAAAGTGCGCACCTGTTTTCAGGTGGATAACTGGGAAAAACTCAGTCGCGCGTTGAGCCGTGAAGAGATCGAGTTCTTTATCGCCGACATCCGCCACTTCGAGTCCGACCCGAACTTCCAGACCCAGGCACTGACACCCAAGCGTGGGGTGTTTTTCTGCCGGCCGGGGCATCCGTTATTGGCCAAGGAAAGCCTGTCGACCAACGACATGTTCGACTACCCGCTGGCGACCACGCTGATCCCGCCGGGAATTCGCAAATTGCTGGCGAACCTCAGCGGCCGCATCGATTTTTCCCCGACCATCGAGACCGAGCACTTTCCGGCGCTGGTGAAAGTGGTGCTGCAATCCAATGCGATTGGCGTGGGCACGGAGGAGGCGTTTGTCGAGGACATTGCCAAGGGTTCGCTGGTGTTGCTGCACTGGCGCAATCTGCCGCAGAACCTGGAGAGCATGAATGCGCGCTGCGGGATTGTCAGTCGTACCGGGTTTCGGCTGTCGCCGGCGGCACGGGCGATGATCGAGACGTTGGTGGCGGTGGATCGGCAGGAAGTCAGCGTCGCCGTTTAAAGGGTTCGTTCCCACGCAGAGCGTGGGAACGATCGGTGTACGTTAGAGCTTGGCTGCTGCCAACTCAGGCGCCACCCAATCGGTGACCTTGAACGACTTGCGAATCAGCTTCTGCTGCGCCGCCAGATCCACCTTGTCCTGCAAGCTGCCGAGGAACACCGGATCCAGTGTCGACGGGAACACTTCGCTCAATTTCTGATCCTGCAGATCCTGCGTCAGGATCACCGGTGGATAACTGGCCAAACCCGAGACCAGTTGCACGTAAGCCGCCTTGTTGCTGTCCTCGGTCAGCCACTCAACCGCCTGCTGCTGCGCCTTGAGCAATTTCGCCACCGCTTCCGGGTGCGCGTCGACAAACTTGCCCGTGCCGACCAGTACCGACTGCACGCTGCCTGCGCCACCGAGATCCTTGGTGTTCAGCGGCAACTCGGCCAGCCCCTTGGCCTGCAATGCGGTCAACCCGGAGCTGCCCCATGACGCATCGATCTGCTTGGCTGCCAACGCCGCGACCGCAGCATTGAAATCCAGATTGATCACTTTCAGGTCCTTCTCGCTCAGACCCTGACTGGCCAGCGCCGCATCAAACGACAACTGGGTTGCCGTGCCTCGGAAGATCGCCACGCGTTTGCCTTTCAGATCCTGCAGAGTCTTGATCCCTGACCCCGGCACCACGCCCAGATACTGTTTTACCCCACGCGCACTGGCGCTGAGCAAACGCGTATCCAGGCCATTGGACTTGCCGATGATTGCCGCCAGATCACCCAGATACGCCAGATCGACCTGACCATTGGCAAACGCCTCGTTGATCACCGGCCCGGCACCTTTGAAGAAACTCCACTGAATCTTGATGCCCTGATCGGCGAAGGCTTTTTCAAAAATCTGTTGATCGCGCAGCACATCGACCACCCCGCCGCCGCTGTGCTGGGTGCCGGCGCTCAGGTCGGGCACGGCGATTCTGATTTCCTTGAGTTCGTCGGCATGCGCGGTGAACGCCAGCAGGCCCGCCAGAGCAGGCACGGCAAACAGACTGAAAACACGTTTGAAGGGGAGGTTCATGGGTGCAGCTCCTTGATCACGACGGGCGTTGAGGAGCCGAAAGTAGGCCGAATGCACACCTTCGCTTAAATACTATAAACGCACATTTTTATAGCTTTTAACGCTAAGCGAGCAGTAGCGCGGCTTGCAGCGGCGTATGCATTAACAGCATCGAAAATATTCTTCGAATGCATTGGATGCGTGTGGGTTGGAAGCCTTAAATGGCGCTGCTTATCTCTAAAACTAACTTATTAACGATTATTTATAACTATTAGCTCTTAGTTAATACCGCGAGAGTTCGCAGCCTTCGGCAGCTCCTACAGGGGTCAATTCAAGGACGCATTCCCCCGTAGGAGCTGCCGAAGGCTGCGATCTTTTGATCTTGAGCCAACCCGACAACGGAGGTCACCCATGGCCCGCCAATCCTTGCTCAGTCTCCCCCTGCCCGCGCCGCCGCTGAAAAGCCGCCGTAGCTGGCCAAGCGTGAACCAGCGCCTGTTGCCATGGCTGCTGCCGCTTGGCTTGTTCGCCCTATGGTGGCTGGCCGCGCGCAACGAATGGATGAGCGAGCAGATACTGCCCGCGCCTTCGCTGGTGTGGAACAGCGCTGTCGAGTTGTCGCAAGGCGAGTTATGGAGCCACTTGTGGATCAGTTTGCAGCGTTTGTTCTGGGGTCTGCTCGCGGGGGTTTCTGCGGGTGCATTGCTCGGCTCAGCACTGGGATTCAGTCGTCGTCTTGAGCGTTTGATCTTCCCCACCTTCGCTGGACTTTCGCAAATACCGACGCTTGCGTGGATCCCGCTGTTCATGGTGTTTTTCGGCATCGGCGAAGTGCTGAAACTGGTGGTGCTGATCAAAGCGATCGTGGTGCCGGTGACCTTGCACACACTGGTCGGCGTAAGAGATGCACAACCAAAACTGCGCGAAGCCGCCGCTGTTTTACGTTTGCCGCCACACCTGATGATCCGTCGCCTGGTGTTGCCCGCCGCCCTCCCCGCGTTCATGGCTGGCGTGCGTCTGGCGCTCGCCGCCGGATGGACCTCATTGCTGGCCGTCGAGTTGTTGGCCTCCAGCGAAGGCATCGGCTACCTGATGGTCTGGGCGCGGCAATTGTTCATGCTGGACATCGTGTTCGTCTGCATCGTCGTCATCGGTTTGATCGGCGTGGCGATGGATCGCGGTATCGGTCTGCTGGACAAAAAACTGGTGCACTGGCCGCACCCGGCCACTGCCGAAATTCGTCGCGGCCCGCGTTATGAAGGCTGGCAGCGGCTGCAACCATGGCTGCTACCGCTGGGCTTGTTGGCACTGTGGCAATTGGCGAGTGACCAGCAGTGGGTCGACGCCAATATTCTGGTCAGTCCGTTGGCCGTTTTGAGCACGGCATGGGCTGGCGTGCTCGATGGCACGTTGATCAGCGGCATGGCGCTCAGCCTCGGTCGCACCCTCGGCGGTTTGCTGTTGGGTGGTGGACTCGGTTTCGCCTTCGGCTTGCTGCTGGGCTTGTCGCGCACCAGCGAACGCCTGCTCGGCCCGACCCTCGCGGCCATCCGCCAGATCGCCATTTTCGCCTGGGTGCCACTGCTTACCGCGTGGTTCGGTCTCGGCGAACTGGCCAAGTGGGTGTTCGTCGCCCTTGCTGCATTCTTTCCGCTGTTTATCGCCACGCAACGCAGCGTCGCCAACCTCTCACCACAACTCAACGAAGCCGCACAAGTGTTGCGCCTGAGCCTCGGCCAACGCCTGCGCCGACTCGTGCTGCCGGGCGCCGCGCCGGGGATTTTCGCAGGCCTCAGACTGAGCCTGATCTACGCCTGGCTCGGCACCATCGGCGCTGAATATTTCATGCCGTCCAACGGCGGCATCGGCAGCCAGATGATCGGCGCACAACAACTGCTGCGTATGGACCTGATCATGGCCGGCATGCTTTTCGTCGGTCTCACCGGCGCCCTGCTCAACCTCATTGGCCAACGCCTGGAAATTCGCGCGACCCGCTGGAGACACGCATGAACGCACCGATTGTCAGCTTCAACCACGTAGGCAAATCCTTTGACGTCGACGGTTTCGAACTGGAGGCGATTCGCGAATTCAACCTCGACATTGCCGAGGGCGAATTCGTCGCCATTGTCGGCTCCAGCGGCTGTGGCAAATCGACGTTGCTGCGTTTGTTGGTGGGTCTTGATACGCAATTTCGCGGGCAGATCACCGTCGATGGCAAAGCCGTCAGCGGCATCGGCGGCGAGCGCGGCATTGTCTTCCAGGAACACCGTTTATTCCCGTGGCTGACCGTCGCCGACAACATCGGCCTCGGCCTGGTCAACGAGCCGCTGAGCGCTGCACAAAAGCAAAAACGCATCGACGATTTCATCGATCTGGTCGGCCTGCGCGACTTCACCCGCGCCTATCCGCACCAACTCTCCGGCGGCATGGCGCAGCGCGTGGCGATTGCTCGTGGCCTCGTCGCCAGCCCACGAATTCTGCTGCTCGACGAACCGTTCGGCGCGCTTGATGCGCTGACCCGCCAGCAAATGCAGGACGAGCTGTTGGCGATCCGCGCCCGCGCAAAAATCACCACGATTCTCGTTACCCACGACGTCGAGGAAGCGATCTTCCTCGCCGACCGCGTGGTGGTCATGGAGCCGCGTCCGGGGCGGATCAAACAAGTGGTCGACATCGCCCTGCCGCACCCGCGCCAGCGCAGCAGTTTCGACTTCCATCAGTTGCGTGAAGAACTACTGCACGAACTGACCAGTGATGACCATTACCAACCGAGCGTGCCGGTGCAGATCCGCGATCTGCCGCTGACGTTCATTGCCTGCTGAACAGGAGTTTTGCGATGCCGCAACGTCCCAACTTTCTGGTGATTCTGGCCGACGATCTAGGCTTCTCCGACATCGGTGCGTTCGGCGGCGAAATCGCCACGCCGCATCTCGACGCTTTGGCCAACAACGGCCTGCGCCTGACCGATTTTCATACTGCACCGACCTGCTCGCCGACCCGCTCGATGCTGCTGACCGGCACCGACCACCACATCGCAGGGATCGGCACCATGGCCGAAACGCTGACGCCGGAACTGATCGGTAAACCGGGTTATGAGGGCTATCTCAACGATCGCGTGGTGGCGCTGCCGGAGTTGCTGCGCGAGGCCGGTTATCAAACCTTGATGAGTGGCAAATGGCACTTGGGTTTGAAGGCTGAATTGGCGCCCCATGCGCGAGGTTTCGAGCGTTCGTTTTCGCTGCTGCCGGGCGCGGCCAACCATTACGGTTTCGAGCCAACTTACGATGAGCAAACACCCGGCCTGCTGAAATCCACTCCGGCGCTGTACATCGAGGACGATACGTTTCTCGACGAATTGCCGAAGGATTTCTATTCCTCCGATGCCTTCGGCGACAAGTTGCTGCAGTACCTCAAGGAACGTGACCAGACCCGGCCGTTCTTCGCCTATTTGCCATTCTCCGCACCGCACTGGCCGTTGCAGGCGCCTGCCGACATCGTCGAGAAATACCGCGGCCGCTATGACGCCGGCCCTGAAGTGCTGCGCCTGGAACGCCTGGAAAAACTCAAAGCCCTCGGCCTGATCGAACCGGACGTCGAGCCGCATCCGCTAATTCAGTTGACCCAACAGTGGGACGCATTGAGCGAGGAGCAAAAACAGATTTCCGCACGGGCCATGGAGGTCTACGCGGCGATGGTCGAACGCATGGACTGGAACATCGGTCGGGTCATCGATTACCTGCGCCAGCAAGGGCAGCTCGATAACACGTTCATCCTGTTCATGTCTGACAACGGTGCCGAAGGTGCGCTGCTGGAAGCGTTTCCGAAGTTCGGTCCGGAATTGGTGACATACCTCAGCCAGCATTACGACAACAGGCTCGACAACATTGGTCGGGCCAATTCATATGTTTGGTACGGGCCGAACTGGGCGCAGGTGGCGACCGCGCCATCGCGGTTGTTCAAGGCGTTTACCACGGAAGGCGGGATTCGCGTGCCGGCGCTGTTGCACTATCCGCAATTGGCGATCAAAGGGCAGATCAGCCATGGTTTCGGCACGGTGATGGACATCACGCCGACGATTCTCGATCTGGCCGGCGTGCGTCATCCGGGCAAGCTGTGGCACGGCAAATCGGTGGCGCCGTTGCGTGGTAAATCGTGGTTGGGATTCTTGTCCGGCGAGACTGCGCAGGTGCATGACGAGCACACGGTGACGGGGTGGGAATTGTTCGGGCGTCGGGCGATTCGGCAGGGGTCGTGGAAAGCGGTGTGGATTCCCGGGCCTATCGGGCCGGCGACCTGGCAGCTGTATGATTTGAGTAATGATCCCGGGGAAATTCATGATCTGGCGGTTAGTCAGCCGGAGAAGCTCAGCACGTTGATCGGGCATTGGCAGCAGTATGTCGAGGAGACTGGGGTGATCTTGAGTGAGTCGCCGTTTCAGCCGGATTGAGGGCAAGGTCAAAAGCCCCTCACCCTAACCCTCTCCCGGAGGGAGAGGGGACTGACCGAGGTGTCTTCAAACATCGACCTGAAAAATCGGGTCGATTATGGATTCGACAAAGCTCTTTCACTTCGGTGTAACTCCTCAATATCCCCGGCTTGGTCCCTCTCCCTCTGGGAGAGGGCTAGGGGTGAGGGCCACTTGTCAGGCCTCCACCGCCTCACCAGACACCGCAACTTCATCCCGACGAACAAACCGGTTCGCCCGCCCAAACGTGCCAAAATCATTAAACCGCACGCCCATCTCACGCATCACCTTATGCGCCACCGGCACAGTCATCTGACGGATGTAAAACGGTTCCTTCACGACAAAATGATGAATCCCGTGGCTGCTGCCAAAATTGAAGCAGAACGCCTGCAACGGCCACAACCACCAAGGGTTCAGCACCTGACACTGCTGCAGCACATTACCCAACTCGACATCGCCGTAGTAATGCATGTTCGAGCTGATGAAGTGCAGACAAAAGGTGCGCAACACATTCGGACCGATAATCACCACAGCAGCGATATCGATCACCTGCATCACCGACAATGTGGTCGCTGACCATTCGATCGGCGAGCCCAGCAGATAAGCGATGCCATTGGCCGCATGAAAACCGAGAAACACATACCACGCGCCCCAATGCACCAGCGCCAGCGGCGCATACACCTTCAACGTGCGCTTGATAATGCTGAACTTATGCGCCCAGGTCTTGGCCCGCAGCATGCGGATGAATGCCGACATCACGTTGTCGCCGACCATCAGCAAGCGCGCAAAACCCCACGGCTCGCCGTTGGTGATCGCGCGTTCTTCCATGTCGGTTTCAGTGCCGGAGACCTTGTGATGATTGAGGTGCAGATGCCGACGAATCCACGGATTGATCGTACTCGGCCGCGCCAGCCACACCAGGCCCATCATCAGGTTGTGCGGCACGCGCTGTTTGCGGAAATACATGCTGTGGATCAGGTCGTGCTCCAGCTCATGGGTCAGCGACGCGAAAAACGCATTGAGCAGCAGGCAAACCCACCACGCCATGTGGCCGCTGATGTACAGCGCCGCCGACCCCATCATCCCGATCAGGGCAAACGCCAGAATCCCCGCACCCAGCGCATCCTGATGCTTGAGAATCGGGTAGCGCTCGCGCAGTTCGACGCCTTTGGCCAGCACCACTTGGCGAATATGCGCTGATCGCTGGGCCGCATTGTGTCGCTGGGGACTTGCAGAAGTACCGTCCATGCTTCCATCCTCGGGTCTATGATGTTCGCATCGTGCCTCGCCAAGGCTTCATTTGCGGTAGCCAAGAACGCCAACCTGTTGACCGGAAGCGCCAATCAGCATGAAGGAACCGACCTCCCTCGCCAGCTGGACCCGTGCCTTGCGCAAGCAACTCGATGCGCTGGGACTGGACAGCATTGCCCTGTGCCAGCAGGCCGGGCTCGATCCGAATTTGATGGACGACCCCAACGCACGCTATCCGCTGTCCGGCACTACGCGCCTGTGGGAAATTGCCGTGCAGGTCAGCGGCGACCCGGCGATTGGTTTGCGCGTGTCGCGGTTCGTCAGCCCGACCACGTTCCATGCCCTCGGTTATGCGCTGGTGGCCAGCGGCAGTTTGCGCGAGGTGTTCGAGCGCATCGTGCGTTATCACCCGGTGGTCAGCGATGCGCTGGAACTGGAACTGAGCCGCAGCGACGACCGCTATCAATTCCGTCTGAAGATTCCGTCAGGCAATCCGGCGCCAGCCTTCGAAGCCATCGACGCGTTCACCGCGATCTACGTGCGCACTTGCCGCAATCGCCTCGGCCGCGATTACGCGCCACTCGCCGTGTATCTGCGCCGTCCGGAACCAACCGATGTGCACCAATGGCACAAAGTCTTCCGCGCCCCGGTGCATTTTGGTTGTGCGGAGGATCGCCTGGAGTTCGCCCTTGCCGATTTCGACAGCCACCTCGACGACGCCAACCCGGAACTTGCCGAACACAATGAGGCAGTGCTCAAACGCACCATGGCTCAGCTCCAGCCGCTGACCTGGGAGCGCAAGGTGCGCGATGCCATCGAAGAACAATTGCCGGAAGGTGAGCCGAGCGCTGAGCGAATTGCTCAAGCGTTGCATTTGAGTTTGCGCAGCTTGCAAAGGCATCTGGCGGATGAGGGTTGTCGCTTCGACACATTGCTCAATGAGAGCCGCGAAAATCTGGCGCTGCTGCACCTGCGCGATCCGCAGTGTTCGTTGAGTGAGGTGAGTTATCTGCTCGGGTTTGCCGACACCAGCAGCTTCAGCCGTGCTTTCAAGCGCTGGACGGGGATGACGCCGGGGCAGTTTCGCGATGGCTTGCGCTGATCGTCAGCCTTTAGCCAGACTGCGTTCCATACCAGATGACCATTGTTCGATCATCGCAGCACCCATCGCGGCGAACGCCGGATGACTGGCGCCGTACTCCGCCATTTCGCCCATTGCCACCTGCATACCGTTAGCGACTTGCTGCAGTAATTCATTGCAACGCGCCTCCGTCAGATTGCAGGCCGTACGACCGAACCGCATCAGCATTTTGTGCTTGGGCCAAGCCTTCGAGCCACCCAAGAGCAACGCCATACTGTCGTTCTTTATGTAGACCGATGTGGTGATGATGTCGTATGCGGGCGCGAGTCTGATTGTCGATTCCTCGCCGCAGCTTTCGTAAAGCACGCCGAAGTTTTTGAGATGAGCGTCGCCGTTTTTCACGCCTGCGGACAAAGCCACAATCTTGAAAAATGCTTCCAGCGCCAGATTGAGCAATGCAGGCGAAACAAACGCTTTGATCTGCCGGGCCGCGCCTTCGTAAGAGCCGTCATATTTGGCTTTCGACGGCCAACCGTTGAGTACGCAGAAGTCCTCAAAACCCAGGTAGCCCGTAGCGCTCAAATCAAAGCGCTCGATAACCAGAAACCTGCCATGTTCGCTGAGCTCGAAGTTCGGCACGTCTAGCCCGCAGTGTTGCGCGGCACGCATGCAGAAGTATTCGTTGGTCGCCAAATGCGGATATTCATCAGCCCGAAAAGCTTTGACCAAATGGGTCGATCCCCGATGCGTCAGACGATCAATCTCAGTCGCACTGTCACGTACCAGCACTTTAGGCTGCACCCCAGACACTCCGGAATACTGGCCATAGGTTTGCAACAGATCCTCGAACAAGCCTTGCGCACCATCGTGCACCAGCAGATCGGCCAGCGACGTTTCAGGCGGGCGATCCGTCATCGATGGGCTGGCAATGGATAACCGACCGAGCTGATAGGGGCCGACAATGGCCAGCAATGCAAAGTCATCGAAGCCGCGAACCGCTTTGCTGAAACGCCGAACCAACTCATCACGAAGGGCGCCTTCGGGCAGATTCATCTCGAAAACCGGATGAATGCCATGCTCCCAAAGATAACTCTCCAGCCGGGACGGCATTGTCAGTGACACGGCATTTCCAGCACTGGTTTCTTCGCGGTAACTGAAGACGCTGTCGACTCGATCTTGCCCGCGCGCCAACGTTCCCACCGCTTGCCCGCCGACACAGACATTTAATCGATCTGACGACTCAGTCATGGAAGTTGACCTTTTGCAGCGTATCGAGTGTCGGTCGACGGGACTGACGCGGAACCGCAGTCAGCTCATAGCCAAACCCGTTGAGGATCGCTTCGACTTTGCGCAGGCCGATTTCCGAAATAGTGTTGTTTTCGATCCCCGAAATCGTCGCGCGGCTCATTCCGTATTGCTGAGCCAGTGCCTGCTGGGTCATTTTGTTCGCCTTGCGCAGGGCTTTGATCAACTCGCCAAGCTGTTCCATAGGGCTTCCCGCATCAAATATGGTGCAAATTTAGATATATGTTTAATTTGCATCGCATTTGATGCACTCACTGAACAAGATTAGCCTAGTTCCCAGTGATCACGAAGCAATCACTTGCTCACCACAAACCCCAGCTCAAAAACAGTGCCGTCAGCATCACTACTCACCCGCACCTGTCCCCCATGCAACTGCATGATCGACTGCACGATCGCCAGCCCCAAGCCACCCGAATCCCCCGGCTCTGCCCGTGAAGGATCGACGCGGTAGAAGCGGTCGAACAGTCTGCTCAGATGTTCATGCGCAATCGCCGGGCCATGGTTGTGCACTTGCAACCAGCACTCACCCGACTCGTCGCGGCGACGCAGACTGATCACCGATCCTTGATCGGCATGACGCACGGCATTGGCCAACAGATTGCCGAGCGCCCGTTGCAACAGTTGCTGATCGGCAAGCAGTTCACCGTGCAGTTGATTGTCCAGCCGCACGTCACGGTCATCCGCCAAGGCTTCAAAGTAATCACACAGCTCACCGCCAACGCTGTGCAAATCCAGGATTTGCAAATTCAGCGCCCGCTCGGCCTGCTCGGCACGGGCGAGGAACATCAGGTTTTCCGCCATGCGCTTGAGCCGTTCGAACTCTTCCATGTTCGAGGCCAGCACTTCCTGATATTCCTCGGTGCTGCGCGGATGATTCAGCGCCTGGCCGTTACTGGCGAGCAAGGTGTGCAACGGCGTGCGGATTTCGTGGGCGAGGTCGGCGGAGAACTGCGACAGGCGCTGCACGCTATCGTCCAGCCGCGCCAGCATGCCGTTGAGCGCCTGCACCGGTTCGAGCAGTTCGGTGGGTGTGCCGGCGGCGGGTAGGCGCTGATCGAGGCTGCGCAGATCGATGCCGCGCACTGCTTCGCTCAACTGCCGCAACGGTTGCAGGCCCCGACGCAGTAACAGCAAGCCCAAGGCAAAAGCGAGCAACGCGCCCAGTCCAACCGACAGGTACAAGCGCATGCGATAGCTGCCGAGCATCTGCTCGCGCTCGCTCAACACTTTGCCGGCGATGACCGTCAACGGCTCGCCGTTCGGCCCTTGCGCTTCGCCGGATAACAGCGCCAGTTCAGCACCGTCCGGCGCTTGCCACGTGAGTACATCGGGACGCTTTGGCGTTTGCTCGCGGGGGATGGCGTTCAGCGCGGGCAAATCGCGTTGACGGGGATTGATCGCGATCACGCTCGATCCGTCGGCACGGCGCACCAGCAACAGACTGTCGAGATTGCCGAGCATGTTTTGATACAGCCGTGGCCGTGCCTGCAAGGCATCGAGGCTGTCGCTGTCGGCGAGCAAGGCGCGCACTTGCTCCAGTCGACCGAGCAACGCGAGGTCGTCGCGGTAGGCGATTTCCGAGGCCAGCGAGCGGTAGAGAAACACGCCAATCGTGCTCAGTACCAAGGCGCAAACAATGGCGAACGCCAGCGCCAGTCGCCAGGCGATCGACTTAGAGCGCATCGTCCGGCGCTTCCAGTTGATAACCGACACCGCGCACAGTGTGGATAAGTTTCGGCATGTACGGATCATCGACTTTCGAACGCAAACGCCGCACGGCGACTTCGACCATGTTGGTGTCGCTGTCAAAATTCAGGTTCCACACCTGCGAGGCGATCAGCGTGCGCGACAGCACTTCGCCCTGACGGCTGGCGAGCAATTGCAACAAGGCGAACTCCTTGTTGGTCAGGGCAATGCGCTGGCCGCCGCGACTGACACGGCGGCGCAACACATCGATTTCCAGATCGGCGATGGTGTACGACTCGGCTTCGCGCATCGGCCCGCGCCGCAACAACGTGCGCACCCGCGCGAGCAGTTCGGCGAAGGCGAAGGGCTTGAGCAGGTAATCATCGGCGCCCAGCTCGAGGCCGCGCACGCGGTCTTCAATGGCGTCCTTGGCGGTCAGGAACAATACCGGCGTGGCGCCGCGCTGGCGGATCAGCTGCAGCAATTGCCAGCCGTTGAGCCCGGGGAGCATCACGTCGAGGATGATCAGGTCATATTCCTGTTGCTCGATAAAGTAACGGCCATCGAGGCCATTGAGCGCCACGTCCACGGCAAAACCCGACTCGCCCAAGCCTTTGGCGAGGAAATTCGCGGTTTTGGCTTCATCTTCTACGACCAGCAAACGCATGGCACACCTCGATTGATCAGGCGTACAGGCTAGGCGCCTTCGCCGGCGTTGCCCATTACAAACTTGTAATCAGACTGACGAGGTTCTGACGAAGAGCGGCGATTAAGGTGGCGACCTTAGCTTTTGGAGCCTGTCCATGACCGTCAAATACCTTGTAGCCAGTCTGGCCCTCGGCCTCAGTGCCAGCGTGTTCGCAAGCCCGGAACTGCCGCGTCACGCCGATCTCGACCTGAAAACCGCACGGCTGCTCGCCGACACGGCAATGGCCAACTGCACCGGCACGGTGTCGGTGCTGGATCGGGGCGGCAATCTGTTGGTGACCCTGCGCGGCGACGGTGTCGGCCCGCACAACACGGCTGCCAGCCAACGCAAGGCCTACACCGCGCTGTCGACCAAAACCGCCACGCGGCTATTTGCCGAACGCGCTCGCAGCAATCCGCAAACCGCCAACCTCAACACTCTCGACGAACTGCTGCTGCTTGGCGGCGGGATTCCGCTGTTCGCCGCTGATGAACTGGTCGGTGCGATAGGCGTGGCCGGTTCCGGCGGCGGTGAGCAAGACGAAAACTGTGCAATCAAGGCGGCCGAGAAAACCGGCCTGGCCACCACCCGTTCCCAATAAGGAGATGCATCGATGAATACTTTGCGCATGACTTTCGCCGCGCTCGGCCTGAGTGCTTTTTCAAGCCTGGCGCTGGCCGCTGGCAACCCGTTGAGCGTGCACGTGCTCAATCTGGAAAACGGCCTGCCGTCGCCGGGCATCAACGTGACCCTGGAGAAACATGTCGGTCAGGACTGGCAGCCGCTGGCTCAGGGCACGACCAATGAACAAGGGCGAATTGCCGAACTGTTCCCGGCCAAGCAGCCTTTTGAAGCGGGTGAATACCGGGTGGTGTTCAAGACTGGCGAGTACTTCAAGAAGGTCAAGCACGACACCTTCTTCCCGGAGATTCCGGTGATTTTTGAAGTGAAGCAGACCGATCAGCACTATCACATCCCGCTGCTGCTGAGCCCGTACGGCTTCTCGACCTATCGCGGTTCGTAAAATCAACACAGATCCCCTGTAGGAGCGAGCCTGCTCGCGATAGCGGTATGTCAGTCACCCATTGGCTAACTGATAGATGGCTATCGCGAGCAGGCTCACTCCTACAGGTCTGTGCTTTGCTCCAGATATCACGAACACCAAAAAAACCTGCGGGAGCCTGGCTTGCCAGCGATGGCGTCCGTACAGCAGACATCGATGTCGGCTGATGCACCGCTATCGCTGGCAAGCCAGCTCCCACAGGGGCTGGGGTGCATTGTCAGATCGTGGCCAGGGCGCGCAATCGCGCGGGGTCGAGGATTTCGATCTCGCCATACCCAAGCCCGATAATCCCCTGCCCCTGCAAATCCTTGAGGATCTGGTTGGTGGTCTGCCGCGACAGCGACAGCATCGATGCCAACTGCTCCTGCGGCAGTTGCAGTACACGACGCGGCGCGTCGAGTTCGCCGTAGCCCTCGGCGATCATCAGCAAGCGATGGGCCAGACGCGCCGGCGCTGGCAGCAGGCTCAGTTGTTCGAGGTTGATGAAGGCCAGGCGCAGTTTGTGGCTCATCAGCAGCGCCAGATGCCGCCAATACACCGGATGTTCGTCGAGCAGTTTCAGCAACGTCGCCTGCGGAATATTCAGCAACGTGCACGGCCCGACTGCGTAGGCGTCATGGGTGCGCGGCTGACCATCGAACAGGCAGATCTCGCCGAACCAGTGCGGCGCTTCCACCAGACTCAACAACGCCTCCTTGCCCTGCTCGCTTACCGCGCCGATGCGCACGGCGCCATCGAGCACCGCGTACAAGCCGCACGGCGCATCACCACGCTGAAACAAGCGCTGCCCTGCCGTCAGCCGCCGCTCCCGGGCCGCCGCCAGCAGGCTATCCTGAAAGGATGCCGGCAGATGACTGAACCACTGGCCGCTCATCAGCCGTGAACGTATTTGCATAAACACTCCTGGATTGTCGCCTGCCTGACAGAGCGAACCCTGATCCCGAGGGATGATGCGATCAACCCTACCGGAGGAACAACAATGAAAAGCCTCGTCGACCACCTCAGTCAATACGCCGCCTACCACCGTGATCCGCGCAATATCGCCAGCCACTTTATCGGCATTCCGCTGATTGTGGTGGCGGTGGCGGTTTTGTTGTCGCGTCCGCAATGGTCGCTGGGTGGCTTGTGGATATCTCCAGCCGTTGTCGTGGCGCTGGCCTCGGCGTGGTTTTACCTGCGCCTGGAAGTGAAGCTCGGGGTGTTGATGACCGTGCTGATGGGTTTATCCGTCTGGGCCGGGTATGTGTTGGCGCAGCAGAGCACCATGGTCTGGCTGAGCAGTGGCCTGGCGATGTTTGTGGTGGGCTGGGTGATCCAGTTTGTCGGGCATCACTATGAAGGGCGCAAACCGGCGTTTGTCGATGATGTGTCGGGGCTGATTGTCGGGCCGTTGTTTGTCGTGGCCGAGTTGGCATTCGTGCTGGGGATGCGGCATGAGCTGAAAGAGCAGATCGAGGCGCGGGCGGGGGTGGTGCGAGTTAATCCGAATCGTGCGGCAATCTAGACTTCAACCCTGCTCGTTCCCACGCTCTGCGTGGGAACGTCGCCATGGACGCTCCGCGTCCACTGTGACGCAGAGCGTCACGGGATGCGTTCCCACGCAGAGCGTGGGAACGATCAGTTAAAGGCTGGCGACTTTCTGCCAGACCTTGGGTTTGAAGAACAGCGTTTCACCCTTGGCCAAGCCGATCAGGCTGTCGTGGTCTTTCACCACTTCGGCCTCGATCAAATCCGTCTGGCCCTCAACCTTGAGCGTCACCCGCGTGGTCGCGCCCAACGGGCGGATGTCACGGACTTCAGCCGCATGGTGATCCTCCAGCTCATGCCTGGACAACGACACTTCATGCGGGCGGAACAGCACGTGGTTGTCGTCGCTCAACAGCAAGCGGTTCGAATCGCCGAGGAAGTGATAAACGAAATCGCTGGCCGGGTTTTCGTAAACGTCGCCCGGTGAGCCGATCTGCTCGATCACGCCCTTGTTCATCACCACGATACGGTCGGCGACTTCCATCGCTTCTTCCTGGTCGTGGGTCACGAACACCGAGGTCAGGTTGATGTCTTCGTGCAACCGCGCCAGCCAGCGGCGCAGCTCTTTACGCACCTTGGCATCGAGGGCGCCGAACGGCTCATCGAGCAGAAGCACTTTTGGCTCGACCGCCAAGGCACGGGCCAAAGCGATACGTTGACGCTGACCACCGGACAACTGCTCCGGATAACGATCCGACAGCCAATCCAGCTGCACCATGTTCAGCAGTTCATGCACCTTGACCGCGATCTGGCTTTCGTTCGGACGCTGGTTTTTCGGCTTCATGCGCAGACCGAACGCGACGTTATCGAACACGGTCATGTGGCGGAACAACGCGTAATGCTGGAACACGAAACCGACGTTGCGATCACGCACGTCGTGGCCGGAGACGTCTTCTCCGTGGAACACAATATTGCCGTTATCCGGGGTTTCCAGGCCGGCAATAATGCGCAGCAAGGTGGTCTTGCCGCAGCCCGACGGGCCGAGCAACGCCACCAGCTCACCGCTGTGGATATCCAGACTGATGTTGTCCAGCGCCTTGAAGGCATTGAAATTCTTGCTGACGTTACGCACTTCGATCGACATGAATTATTCCTCCGCGGCGCTGGCGCGCAGGCGGTTGATACGGTTTTCGCTCCACTGCTTGAGCAGCAGGATGAAGAGCGCCAGGATCAGCAACAGGCTCGCCACGGCGAACGCGGCCACGTGGTTGTATTCGTTGTAGAGGATCTCGACGTGCAGCGGCAAGGTGCTGGTCACCCCGCGAATGTGCCCGGAGACCACCGACACCGCACCGAACTCACCCATGGCCCGCGCCGTACACAGCACCACGCCATAGATCAGGCCCCATTTGATATTGGGGACGGTGACGTGCCAGAACATCTGCCAGCCGTTAGCGCCGAGCAGACGCGCGGCTTCCTCTTCCTGCGTGCCTTGTTCCTGCATCAACGGAATCAGTTCACGAGCGACGAACGGCACGGTGACGAAAATCGTTGCCAGCACGATGCCCGGCAGGGCGAAGACGATCTGGATGTCGTGATCCTGCAGCCACGGACCGAACAAGCCTTGTGCGCCGAACATCAGCACGTAGACCAGACCGGCGATCACCGGCGATACCGAGAACGGCAGGTCGATCAGCGTCACCAGCATGCTCTTGCCACGGAACGAGTATTTGCTCACGCACCACGCCGCACTGACGCCGAATACCAGGTTCAGCGGCACCGAAATCAGCACGGCGAACACGGTGAGTTTCAGCGCCGAAAGCGCGTCCGGCTCAAAGATCGCGGTGAAGAAAGCGCCGAGGCCATTCTTCAAACCCTGCGATACGACGATGAACAACGGCAGCAGCAGAAACAGGAAAAAGATCAGCCAGCCCAGGCCGATCAGGATTCTGCGCGAAGTGGCGCTGCCACGGCGCGCGGCGTTGGCCGAAGAGGCGGCCGCAATAGACGATTGGGACATGTTCGCGCCTCCTTATGGGGTTTCGATGCGCCGCTGCAGCAAGTTGATCAGCAGCAACAGGACGAAGGAAACCACCAGCATCAAAACGCCGATGGCGGTGGCGCCGGTGTAATCGTATTGGTCGAGTTTGACCATGATCAGCAGCGGCAGGATCTCGGTTTTCATCGGCATGTTGCCGGCGATGAAAATCACCGAGCCGTACTCGCCGACGCCACGCGCGAACGCCAGGGCAAAACCGGTCAGCCAGGCGGGCAGGAGTGCCGGAACCAGAATGTGGCGAAACACCTGCCATGGCTTCGCACCGAGGCACGCCGCCGCTTCTTCGACTTCTCGAGGAATATCGGCCAGCACCGGCTGCACCGTGCGCACCACGAACGGCAGGGTTACGAAGGTCAGCGCCAGGGTGATACCCAGCGGAGTGTAGGCGATCTTGAAACCGAGATCGGCAGCGAACTGGCCGACCAGCCCAGCCGGCGCGTACAACGCAGTCAGCGCAATACCGGCCACCGCTGTCGGCAGGGCGAACGGCAGATCGATCATCGCGTCGATCACCTTGCGCCCCGGGAAGGTGTAGCGCACCAGCACCCAGGCCAGCAGCGTGCCGATGATGCCGTTGATGATCGCCGCACACAGCGCGGTGCCGAAGCTCAGCTTCAACGCGGCCAGCACCCGTGGTGCGGAAATGATCGTCCAGAACTGATCCCAGGTAAGTTGCGCGGCGTGGACGAACATCGCCGCCAGCGGGATAAGCACAATCAGGCTGAGGTACACCAAGGTGTAGCCCAGCGTCAGCCCGAAGCCGGGTATGACGGGGGAGATACGACGCGACATAAAAGTCCTTGGTTAAAAAACGCGCGAAGCCCCGAAGGTAAATCCGGGGCTTGTTTATGGCTATGAAAACTTACTGCGCCTGATAAATCTGGTCGAACACGCCACCGTCGTTGAAGAATTTCGGCTGTGCGGTTTTCCAGCCGCCGAAGTCCTTGTCGATGGTCACCAGGTCCAGTTTCGGGAACTGCTGGGCGTACTTGGCAGCTACGTCCTTGTCACGTGGACGGTAGAAGTTCTTCGCGGCAATTTCCTGACCGGCCGGGCTGTACAGGTGCTTCAGATAGGCTTCGGCGATCTGCTCGTTGCCTTTCTTCTCGGCGTTCTTGTCGACCACGGCCACTGGCGGCTCGGCGAGGATCGACAGCGAAGGCACGACGATGTCGAACTTGTCGGCGCCGCCATCTTCTTTCAGCGCCAGGAATGCTTCGTTTTCCCAGGCCAGCAACACGTCACCCTGACCGTTGTTGACGAAGGTGATGGTCGAACCGCGTGCACCGGTGTCGAGGACCGGCACGTGCTTGAACAGGGTCTGCACATATTCTTTGGCTTTGGCTTCGTCACCACCGTTGGCTTTCAGGCCGTAGGCCCATGCGGCGAGGAAGTTCCAGCGTGCGCCGCCAGAGGTTTTTGGATTAGGGGTGATTACCGAGACGTCGTTCTTGACCAGATCGCCCCAGTCCTTGATGCCTTTCGGGTTGCCCTTGCGCACCAGGAAGACGATGGTCGAGGTGTACGGCGTGCTCGCTTCCGGCAGACGCTTCTGCCAGTCGGCAGGCAGGGTCTTGCCGAGTTTGGCGATTTCATCAATGTCGCCGGCCAGGGCCAGGGTCACGACGTCAGCGCGCAGACCGTCGATCACCGCACGGCCCTGTTTGCCCGAACCGCCGTGGGATTGCTGGATTTTCACCGTGTCGCCAGCGTGGTCTTTCTGCCAGAACTTGATGAATTCAGCGTTGTAGTCCTGATACAGCTCGCGCGTCGGGTCATACGACACATTGAGCAGTTCGTAATCCTTGGCAACCGCGGAACCGGCAAACACAGCACTGGCCAGCGCGGCCAAAGCGTAACGGCGAATCGACGACATGGTGAAAGCTCCTGGAATTCTGGGTGGTGGCTTTTTCTTATGAATATCTGGAATCGGGTGTGCCGGCTAAAGATCGCAGCCTTCGGCAGCTCCTACACACAGCCCCCTGTAGGAGCTGCCGCAGGCTGCGATCTTTTGATCTTCAACTCAGCCCGGTTGTTTACCCGGTTGCTGCAAACGGAATTTCTCTTTGCGTTCGATCTGTACGACTTGCGCGTTGTGCACAGTGATCTCCACCGCGCCGAAACGCAGATCGCGCAGGGCGCTCTGGATTTCACGCAAAATGGTGCTTTCGTCCTGACCGTCAACGCTGCGAAGGGATGCGCTCATGGTGCTGCTCCTTTGAATGGGATTTGCCTGGCAGTGGGCGGCACTGCGTTCGGCGTGGAAGCAATATAAGAGAGGCGCGGATATTCTTAAAAAGACTATTTAAGAATGTTTATATAACCAGAAAACATTATGTGGCACGGCAAGGGTTTGCGCGTTGGTAGAGCAAAAGATCGCAGCCTTCGGCAGCTCCTACAGGGATCGGTGCAGGAGCTGCCGAAGGCTCGGGCCGCGATCGGACGATCTTTTGATCTTTTAACCAATCACCGGTGTTCTTGCCCAATCAATCTCCTGCGCTTGAACCGGCCGCCCAAACCAATACCCCTGCCCCAGATCACATTCCTGCTCCAGCAAAAACGCCGCCTGCTCAACCTGCTCGATACCCTCGGCATGCACCTGCATGCCCATGCTCCGGGCCAGCGCGATGATCACCCGCACGATCGCTGCGTCATCCTCGTCCCAAGGCAAGCCGGCAACAAAACCCTGATCGATTTTCAGCTTCTGCACCGGCAAGCGCTTGAGCCGCAAAAGCGATGAATACCCGGTACCAAAATCATCGATGGCCAGACGAATACCCAATTCACGCAAACGATGCATCTGCTCTAACGCTACCTCCGGATCGTCCATCACCGCGCTTTCAGTGACTTCAAGCTCCAGATACGCCGGATCCAGCCCGGTGTCATGCAGGACCTGCGCGACCTGTTGATAAAGCTCACGCCGGGCGAACAAACGCGACGACACATTCACCGCGACAAATGACAGTACGATTCCAGCCTGTTGCCACTGGCACATCTGCCGACACGCCTGCTGCATCACCCACGCGTCGATTTCGGCAATCAGCCCGGTGCGCTCGGCAATCGGGATGAATTCCGCCGGCGACACCAGACCGCGCTGCGGATGCTGCCAACGCACCAAGGCTTCAACACCGATCAAGCGACTGGTCTTCAAGTCATGTACAGGCTGGTAGAACACCCGCAATTCCCGTTGCTCCAGCGCCCGGCGCAGTTCGAAAGCGATTTCCACCCGTTGCTGGGCGTGGGCGGTGAGTTCTTCGGTGTACAAGGCGTACCCGTTGCGGCCGCTGCTCTTGGCCTTGAACAACGCCGCGTCGGCATTGCGCAACAGTTGTTCGGCGCTCAACGCGTCACTGGGGAACAGGCTGATGCCGAGGCTGCCGTTGATGAACAACTGATTGCCATCAATGCTGAACGGCTCCTTCAGTGCATCGAGAATCCGTTGCGCCAGCGCTGCGGCCTGCACCGGCTGTGGACAACTTTCCGCCAGTACGGCGAACTCATCACCACCGAGACGCGCCAGCGTAATGCCGGGGCCGAACAGCGCCTGCAAGCGCGCTGCCACGGCCTTGAGCAAGCGATCGCCGATGTTATGGCCGAGGCTGTCGTTGATCATTTTGAAGTGATCGAGATCAAGCATCAGCAGTGCACAACCGCGCTTGTGGTTTTGCGCCGAGGCCAGTGCCTGTTCAGCGCGATCGCTGAACAGCAGCCGATTGGGCAGATCGGTCAGCGGATCGTGGTGCGCGAGGTGTTTGAGCTCATGCTCGGAATCCTTGATCGCACTAATGTCTGAAAACACCGCGACGTAATGGCTGCGCCGGCCCTGATCATCGTGAATGACCCGAATGGTCTGCCACTGTGGATAAATCTCGCCGCTTTTTCGGCGGTTCCAGATTTCGCCGCTCCATTCGCCCTGCGATTCCAGAGTGGCAAACATCGCCTGATAAAATCCCGGCGGATGATGGCCCGACTTGAACAGGCTCGGCTGCTGCCCGAGGACTTCTTCACGCTGATAACCGGTGATCTCGATGAACGCACGATTGACGTGCACGATCAGCCCCTGATGGTTGGTCACCAGCACCCCTTCGCGGGTGCAATCGAAGACCGCCGCCGCTTGACGCAGGCGTTCGCGGTCGGCGTGGCGTTCGCGCAAACGCGCACCTATTCCGAGAAACTCGCACAATCGCGCCCGCGCCAGGAAAATCAGCCCGGCGCTGAACGCCGCGAAGACGTAACCGTTGATCAGTTGCCATCGGGCAAGATCAACGGAGTTATCGAAGAAATTGTTTAATAAATGATCAGTGCCCTGCAGCCAGACAGCAGCAAGCACGAGATAAAGCAGCGCTGCACGCAAAGCATCGCGGTAAGTGGCAGGCATTCGACTGTCCATGTCCCTACAAAAAGGTTGGAATTATAGGTCAAGAAACATCCAGCGACTCTTATCTGAAAGGGCGACTGGTTTTATCTGTGTGCTTGGTGATAATGCAACGGCTGTTTTTATCTTTATCGAGGGCCCTATAGCCTATGTGGTACGAAGGTTTTCTTGGCTTGTCGGCCTGGTCTCTGGTCGCAGTCACCCTGCTGATGACCCACGTGACAATTGTCGCCGTCACGGTCTATCTGCACCGCTACTCGGCCCATCGCTCGCTGGAGCTGAATGCTGGCCTGAAGCACTTTTTCCGTTTCTGGTTGTGGCTGACCACGGCGCAGAACACCCGCGAGTGGACCGCCATCCACCGTAAACATCACGCCAAGTGCGAAACCGAAGACGACCCGCACAGCCCGGTCATCAAAGGCCTTTCCACCGTGCTGCGCACCGGCGCCGAGCTGTATCGCGCCGAAGCGCAAAACCCGGAAACCCTGCGCATCTACGGCAAGAACTGCCCCGAAGACTGGATCGAGCGCAACGTCTACAGCCGCTACCCGCTGTTGGGCGTGGCGATCATGGGCGTCATCGACCTGCTGCTGTTCGGCACCATCGGCATCACCATCTGGGCGATCCAGATGATGTGGATCCCGGTGTGGGCCGCCGGCGTGATCAACGGTCTGGGCCATGCGGTCGGCTATCGCAACTTCGAATGCCGCGACGCAGCCACCAATCTGGTGCCATGGGGCATCCTGATCGGCGGCGAAGAACTGCATAACAACCATCACACCTACCCTAACTCGGCCAAGCTGTCGGTGAAGAAGTGGGAGTTCGACCTCGGTTGGGCGTGGATCAAAGTCTTCAGCTTCCTGCGTCTGGCCAAGGTTCAGCGCGTGGCGCCGATCGCCCACCGCGTCGAAGGCAAGGGCAATCTGGACATGGACACCGCCATGGCCATCCTCAACAACCGCTTCCAGATCATGGCCCAGTACCGCAAATTGGTGATCGGCCCGCTGGTCAAGCAAGAGCTGGCCAAGGTCGATCATTCGGTGCGTCATCAGTTCCACCGCGCCAAGCGTCTGCTGTCGCGGGAAACCAGCCTGCTGGAAGATCGTCATCACTTGCGCA
Organism: Pseudomonas sp. AC242; assembly: GCF_979258655.1. Lineage (NCBI taxonomy): Bacteria > Pseudomonadati > Pseudomonadota > Gammaproteobacteria > Pseudomonadales > Pseudomonadaceae > Pseudomonas > Pseudomonas sp. AC242. Next base: position 5,914,032 of record NZ_OZ409873.1, on the reverse strand, counting down.
TCCAGACCATGCTCGAGCACAGCCAGGCACTGAAGGTAATTTACGAGAAACGCTTGGCCCTGCAGCAGATCTGGGTCAAGACCAGCGCAAATGGCCACGACATGCTCGCCGCCATCAAAGAGTGGATTCACGAGGCCGAGGCCAGCGGTATCCAGTCCCTGCGTGAATTCGCCGACCAGTTGAAAACCTACTCGCTGCGCCCTGCAGCCGCCTGAGACCGTTGATCGGTGCACCCGGCTCCCGGGTGCACCCTTCGGAACTTCGCTAAAAATCGCCTATCTCAAAGACACTTCGCCATCCCGGCGGGCTGTACTGTGGCCGTTGTCGAATTGCGGCACGCCTTTGAGATCTGTGCCGATGGTCAATAACAATCAAAAAGACTCATCCTTACCGAAGTGGCCCGAGGCCGCACAAACGCTAATGGCGTTGATGCATGCCCAAGGCGAAGTCGCCCGTTTGAGCGAACGCGAACAGCTGTTCAGCTCCTTATTGGTCAGCGTCAACGCTGTGCTCTGGGCCTTCAACTGGGAAACCCGGCAGGTGCTGTATGTCAGCCCCGCCTATGAACGGATTTTCGGCCGCTCCGCCGGCCTCCTCCTCGCCGACTACAACCAATGGCGCGACAGCATCTACCCCGACGATCTGGAATACGCCGAACGCAGCCTCGCCGAAGTCCTGCACAGAGGCGCGGTGGAAGATCGCGAATACCGAATCATCGCCGCCGACGGTCAGGTGCGCTGGCTCAGCGACAAGTGCTTCATCAACCGTCAGGACGAGCCGGGGCAACCGGTGATCATCGTCGGCATCGCCGAAGACATCACCGACAAGAAGCAGATGGAAACCGAGTTGCACCGTCTGGCGACCACCGACGTGCTGACCCAAAGCAGCAATCGCCGGCACTTCTTCGAGTGCGCCAATCGCGAGTTCGAAGTAGCGAAGGTGCAGGGCGCACAAATGGCCTTTCTGCTGCTGGATATCGATGATTTCAAAATGATCAATGACACCTACGGCCACCCGGAGGGCGATAATGTTCTGCAGCGGATTGCCGAGTGCGGACGCGGCTCGTTGCGCCGGGGCGATCTGTTCGGGCGGATTGGCGGCGAAGAGTTTGCCGCAGTGTTTCCCGGTTGTGCGCCGGACATGGCCATGCAGGTGGCCGAGCGGCTGCAGCAGGAGATTCAGCGTTTGAGCTTCAGCCATGACGGCCAGACGTTCGGCATCACCGTGAGCCAGGGGCTGACCAGCCTTACCGGGGAAGACGAAAACCTCGACAGCCTGTTCGCCCGCGCGGATGCGGCGATGTATGAGGCCAAGCGACAGGGCAAGAACCGCATCATTTCTGCCTGACCCGTATCTCAGCTACACAGAGATCCATTGCGGGGTTTGCGTAAGTCAGGTTATTTGCGCATCCGCATCAACTCCGGTAGCCCGATCTTGAGCAACCGCGCCGTGCGGCTCTTCGCCAACTCCTCAACGCCCTCATGCTCGGTCAAGCGGGCCATCTGCGCCGCCATGTTCATCACCAGCGCCTCACGGGAATACACCCCGCCGCCGAGCTGGTACACCGACGCAATCAGCTCACGTAGCTCCAGCGGCAATCGCCAGCGGGTGCGCAACGCCGAACCATAAGCCGCGCCAAACTCCGCCAGCGCCTCGCCGACCTCCTCCCACTCATCCAGCGCACCGCCGGCCTGCTGCCACTCCTGCAGACAACGCAGCAACGCCAGATCACCCAGGCGATGGAGCATACCCGCGCAGTAACAGCGCTCCTGATCGAGATCGAGTAAGCGTGCCAGGGTGCGCGCGTATTCAGCGGTGTGCAGCGACAAGCCCCAGTAACGCTCGGCGTAGTCCGCCAGACAAGGATCGCTGAGCTTGGCGCTGCGCTTGAGTGCCAGCCCCAGAATCAGGTTCATGCTCTGCCCGGTGCCCAGGCGATGCAGGGCTTGAGCGAGCGTTTGAACCGGGGCACCGTGGTGCTGCGCCGCGCTGTTGGCCGCAGCGATCAGCACTGCAGTGATTTGTGGGTCGGTTTTGATCTCATCTTCCAACAGTTTCAGATCGAGGCCATTGGGATTGAGGCTGCGCTTTACCGCCACCTGCACATCGGTCATCAACGGCGCGCCGTCGGCCTGCTCGCGGCGGCGTTCAAGGAATATCGACAAGGTCATGCCCGGTGCCAATGCCGGCACCTCACAGAACACTTCTTCACCGGCATTCAGCAGTAAACCCTGCAAACGCTCGGTCAGGCTTTCCATGTTCAGTGGTTTGGTCAGGTAGGCCGTGGGCGCCAACGGAATCGCTTCACGCACACTGGCGCTGTCGTTGCGGCTGCTCATCAGGATGAACGGCAACGGTGGGTTGCGTTTGCGCTGACGCACGCTGCGCAGCACGCTCAAACCGTCGATGCCGGGCAACTCCCAATCGACGATCGCCAGGTCATACGGCACTTCACTGAGCAATGACAGGGCTTGCTGCCCGTCGGCGCACAAGTCTATCCGCGCATCGCAACGCACGTTCAGAAGCACTTGTTTGAGCAGGTCCCGGGACCACGGATCGGCCTCGGCAATCAGCACTCGGGGTACGGCGGGTAAATCAACGGCAGTCATGCGCGCTCTCCCTTGCAATGCCTGAACCTTAGCCAATGCTGGCCTTTCGATACAGCGCAAAAGCAATTGATATGTTCACGGGGCGAAAAAAAACCCGCCGAAGCGGGTTTTTTTGTCTATCCGATCACACAGTGCGCGGCTTACAGCTCCGAGAAGCACTCTTCGATGATCGCCAGACCTTTGTCCAGTTGCTCGTCCGGCGAAGTCAGCGGTACGAGGACGCGCAGAACGTTGCCGTAGGTGCCGCAGGACAGCAGGATCAGGCCCTTGTCGCGCGCCTTGGCCACCACCGACGCTACAGCAGCAGCGTTCGGCTTGTGGCTGTCGCCGTTTTCGAACAACTCGACCGCGATCATCGCGCCCAGCGCACCGGACTTCGCCGATGACCGGGTACTTGGCCTGGATAGCTTTCAGGCCAGTGACCAGACGCTCGCCGACAGCCTTGCAGCGGTCCAGCAGTTGCTCTTCTTCGAACACTTCCATTACGGCCAGGGCCGCGGCGCAAGCGATCGGGCTACCAGCGTAGGTGCCGCCCAGGCCGCCTGGCGCGATGGCGTCCATGTATTCGGCCTTGCCGCAAACACCGGCCAGCGGGAAGCCGCCAGCGATGGATTTGGCGAACGTGGTCAGGTCGGCAGCAACACCCATCTGCTCCATGGCGAAGAACGTACCGGTACGGCCAGCGCCGGTTTGTACTTCGTCAGCGATCAGCAGAATGCCGTGCTGGTCGCACAGGGCGCGCAGGCGCTTCATGAATTCTTTCGGCGCGACGTAGAAACCACCTTCACCCTGAACAGGTTCGATGATGATCGCGGCGATGTCTTTCGGCTCAGCGTCGTTCTTGAAGATGCGCTCGATGGAAGCGATCGAGTCGTCGATGCTCACGCCGTGCAGTTCGTTCGGGTACAGCGCGCGGAAGATGCCGCCTGGCATCAGGCCCATGCCGGCCGAGTACGGCACGACTTTACCGGTCAGGCCCAGGGTCATCATGGTGCGACCGTGGTAAGCGCCGGTGAAAGCGATCACGCCAGCGCGGCCAGTGGCGGCACGGGCGATTTTTACGGCGTTTTCCACGGCTTCGGAACCGGTGGTGACCAGCAGGGTTTTCTTGGCGAAATCACCTGGCACCTTGGCGTTGATTTTTTCGCACAGCTCAACGTACGGCTCGTAAGCCAGTACCTGGAAGCAAGTGTGAGTCAGCTTGTTCAGCTGTTCGGTCACGGCAGCGATGATTTTCGGGTGCACGTGGCCGGTGTTCAGTACCGCGATGCCGCCGGCGAAGTCGATGAACTCACGACCTTCAACGTCAGTCACGGTAGCGTTCTTCGCGGACTCAGCGAAGATCGGGTGAATCTGGCCAACACCACGTGGAACAGCTGCGGTACGGCGGGCCATCAGTTCAGCGTTAGTCTTGCTCATTACAGTCCTCATTCGCCGCTCATCGGGCGGCGTTGTTCAAGGATTAAGCGGGAGGAAGCGACGGTGGCAGCATGCGATGATCGACTGCCACGGCGTTCCCGGCCGCAGAGAAAATTCCGGTTTGAAACGACGCAAAGGGACAGCGCTCTCGTGCCCTTTGCGTTTGCAGCGATCTTTGACCGGGCTTAGATGCCCAGGCAGAGGTATTTGATTTCCAGGTAATCTTCGATGCCGTACTTGGAGCCTTCACGGCCCAGGCCCGAGGCCTTGATGCCGCCGAACGGCGCGACTTCGTTGGAGATCAGCCCGGTGTTGACGCCGACCATGCCGTATTCCAGCGCTTCAGCGACGCGGAACACACGGCCCAGATCGCGAGCATAGAAGTACGAGGCCAGACCGAACTCGGTGTCGTTGGACATCGCGATCACTTCGGCTTCATCTTTGAAGCGGAACAGCGGCGCCAGCGGACCGAAGGTTTCTTCCTTGGCCACAGCGGCGTTTTTCGGCACGTTGGTGAGGATGGTCGGCTCGAAGAAGTTGCCTTCCATCGCCTTGCCGCCAGCCAGCACGGTTGCACCTTTGGCTACGGCGTCAGCGATGTGCTCTTGCACCTTGGCCACGGCTTTTTCGTCGATCAGCGGGCCAGTGGTGGTGCCGTCTTCCAGACCGTTGCCGATCTTCAGTTTGGCCACAGCCACTTTCAGCTTCTCGGCGAACGCGTCGTAGACCGAATCCTGAATGTACAGACGGTTGGCGCAGACGCAGGTCTGGCCGTTGTTGCGGTACTTGGAAATGATCGCGCCTTCGACGGCCTTATCCAGATCCGCGTCGTCGAACACGATGAACGGCGCGTTGCCGCCCAGTTCCAGCGAGACTTTCTTGATGTCCTTGGCGCATTCCGACATCAGTTGGCGACCGATTTCGGTCGAACCGGTGAAGGACAGCTTGCGCACGATCGGGTTGCTGGTCAGCTCGCTGCCGATATCGCCAGCGCTGCCGGACACTACGCTGAACACGCCCGCAGGAATGCCCGCGCGCTGAGCCAGTTCGGCCAGGGCGAATGCGGAGAATGGAGTTTGCGAAGCAGGTTTGAGCACCATGGTGCAACCGGCAGCCAGCGCTGGGCCGGCCTTGCGGGTGATCATCGCCGCCGGGAAGTTCCACGGAGTGATCGCGGCGGTCACGCCGATTGGCTGCTTGATCACGATCAGGCGCTTGTCTGGCTGATGGCCCGGAATCACGTCACCGTAGATGCGTTTGGCTTCCTCGGCGAACCACTCGATGAACGAGGCGGCGTAAACGATTTCGCCCTTGGCTTCGGCCAGCGGCTTGCCCTGTTCGAGGGTCATCAGGCGCGCGAGGTCGTCCTGGTTCTCGATCATCAGCTCGAACCAGCGACGCAGCTTGCCGGCACGCTCTTTGGCGGTCAGGGCACGCCAGGCCGGCAGCGCCTTGTCAGCGGCTTCGATGGCACGGCGGGTTTCGGCAGCGCCCATTTTTGGCACGGTACCGAGGATTTCACCGGTGGCCGGGTTGTTGACCTTGATCGTCTGACCGTTGTCCGCATCGACCCAAGCGCCATCAATGAAGGCTTGCTGGCGGAACAACAGGGTGTCTTTAAGCTGCATGTCGGCTTTCCTTAACAGCACCGCGGCCTGCGCGGAGCAAATTATGATTGTAGAAAGGCGCCTCGCAAGGCTGCCGTCAGGGAAATCAGTGACCGGGTGTGGCGCATCGACAGTGCACGATTCGAAACACCGGCGCTTCAACGCCCGGTCAACGAGCGTTTGAAATCTCAAACGGATCGTAGGATCAAAGGGGTTAAAGGACAATAGGTCGTTCGAAAAAAAGAACAAAAACGCCGCGTTTGTGGAATTTTTCAGATCAACGAGCCAAAAGCCCTCGCGGCAACAGAACCATAGATCAGTCCCGTGAAAGCGCCAAGCGAGGGTTTTGCAGGACGTTACCGCTTTATGGAATGCAGCGATTTGCGCCGACACGCGCACTGACAATCCGTGCCAAAACCCAGCATGGACGCCCCGAGCCGACCTAGGTATGATGTCGCCCGCTGCACCAGTAGCTCAGCTGGATAGAGTACTGCCCTCCGAAGGCAGGGGTCGTGGGTTCGAATCCCGCCTGGTGCGCCATTGATTTAAACGAGAAAGCCCCGGACTGTGATGGTCCGGGGCTTTTTTGTGAGCGATGCAAAAGGGCTGGAACGACGTCACTCCGTCGTCCAATCAAACTCATCGTAATCATCGTCGTCTTCCTCCTCAACCTCCTCAAAAACGTCGTCTTCATCAACGACATCTTCTTGCGACTGGTTAAGCAGAAATTCCTTACGTGCCTCAGTAATCGCGCGCCGCATCTCTTCACCCTTGTCCGGGCAGTTGAGGAGTTGGGCGATGCGGTCAATTTTTGCTGCCACGTTGTCCTCCAGCGCATTGGCAATAGCCCGATAGTGCGCGTTTTTGCGGGGTAATGCCAAATGGCTGGGGGCTCAGGCGGTCATTTTTTCTGCAACTGTTCGAGTCGGGCGTCGAGATCGGCGTTCGGGTAGCGTTTGTGCAGGTTGTTGAACAGGCTGTCGGCGGCTTGTGACTGGCCGGCTTCGCGCAGGCGCAGGACTTCGCGCAGTTGTGCGTCGAGGCCATTGGCCGGGGCGGTGGCGCGTTTGCTGAGTTTGGTTTCATCGGCGCTGATCGCTTGATCTTGCATCGGCGCGGCCATTTCCATCATCGGCACAGGTGCAGGCATGGCGCCGGCCGGGGCGGACAGTCGGTGCAGTTGCGCTGAGTCCGTTTCAGTCATGGGTACAGCAAGCCTAGGGGCGGGGGCGAAGTCGAATTGCGCTTGCGGCTCGGGGGCGCGCTGGACCAGTGACAACATCAGGGCGACGCCAACAAGACTGGCGAATGCGACTTGCCAACGTGGTTTGCGGCAGACATCCAGCCAGCGTTGCCACACGGTTGGTTTCGGCGCCGGGGTTTGACGCTGCGCAGCGTTGAGGATCAACGCATCAATGTGCGCTGGCGGTTCGGCATTGTGCTGTTCGCGTACATGCTTGATCAGCGGATCTTCGGGTGTCTGGCGGGCGTCAGTCATGTCAGTACCTCCTCGGCCAGCAGCCGACGCAGTTTTTGCTGGGCGTAGCGCAAACGGCTTTTAACGGTTTCCAGCGGTGCTTCGGTGAGGCTGGCGATTTGTGCCAGGTCGAGGTCGCCGTGGGCGCGCAGCAGGAACACTTCGCGCTGGTCGGCGGGCAGGGTTTGCAGGGCGCTGTCCAGGCGTTGGCTGTCGCGGCTGAGAGTGAACAGTTGTTCGGGATCATTCGCCTCATCGCTGACCGCGTGATTTTGCTCGTCATAGCTGTCGTGCAGCGGTTGTCGGGCGCCGTGTTTACGCCAGTGATCGATCAAGCGATTGCGGGCAATCTGGAACAGCCATGTACGAAATGTCGCCCGGCCTTGTGGCTGACTATTGCTGCGGATCAGGCTCAACCAGGTTTCCTGAAATACCTCGTCGGCCAGCTCCGGTTTGCTGCTCAATCCAAGCAGAAACCGGTACAAGCCTTGGCGATGGCGCGCGTACAAGATCTCGAACGCCGCGCCGTCGCCCTCGCGATAACGCGCCAGCAGCGATTCATCGCTGCTGGCGGTTGAGCTGTCTGCCGAGGCAAACAGCTGGCTGATGAAGCCTTTCAGACGACTCACTTATTCAATCCGTCGTTCAGTGGCCAGCGCGTTCGAAGCGCTCGATGTGCGCAGACTTTGCGCCAATTCGACCAGTTGCACGAACTCGTTGCGCAGACCGAAGCGATCATCGCCGCGAGCGCCACGGGCCAATGCCTCGGTGTCCTTCAGGCTGAAGTCGCCGGTATAACGGCCGTCCTTGAGTTGCTGGGAGAACGCGGCCACGGCGGCGGCAAAACGCAGATCCTCGCTGGCAGTTGCAACCTGATTGGCGATGGGCCGTTCGATCAGCAGACTTTTCCCACCTTCGGCACGCTGATAACGCACACGCAGCATTGCTAATTCTCCGCTCTTTGCCGAAACAACAGCGTCGGATTTGCCGTAACGCAGCGGCTCCAGCCAGCCCTGCTCGCCCGCCGGAACAATTTCGTACAGCGCGGTCACCGTGTGTCCTGCGCCGATTTCGCCGGCATCGACTTTGTCATTGCTGAAATCCTCACGCTTCAACGCACGGTTCTCATAGCCGAGCAGGCGATATTCGCTGACCTGCGCCGGGTTGAATTCCACCTGCAATTTGACGTTTTTTGCCACCACGGCGAGGGTCGAACTCAACTGATCCACCAGCACTTTGCGCGCCTCGCGCAGATTATCGATGTAGGCGTAGTTACCGTCTCCGGCGTCGGCCAGTTGTTCCATCAAGTGCTCATTGTAGTTATCCACACCAAAACCCAGGGTCGTCAGCGAAATTCCGCTTTGGCGTTTATCCACAGCCATTTGCTTAAGGCTGTCGAAGTCGCTGACGCCGACATTGAAGTCGCCATCGGTGGCCAAGAGGATGCGGTTGATGCCTTTGGGGATGAAAGCTTGCTGTGCCATTTGGTAGGCCAATTCGATACCGGAAGCACCAGCGGTCGAACCGCCGGCAGTCAATTGTTCAATGGCTGTACGAATTTTCGCTTTCTCCCGTCCGGAAGTAGGCTCCAGCACCACTCTCGATTCGCCGGCATACACCACCAAAGACACGCGATCTTGATCGCGCAGCTGATCGACCAACAATTTCAGCGTGCTTTTGACCATCGGCAGGCCTTCGCGGCGATCCATCGAGCCGGACACGTCGACCAGAAATACCAGATTGGCCGGGGCCAGTTCCGCCACGGCTCGGTCGGAGGCCTTGATGCCGATGCGCAGCAAGCGCGTGTGCGGGTTCCACGGTGAAGCGGCCAGTTCGGTGGTCACGCCGAAGGGCGAGCCATCACTGGGCAGCGGGTAGTCGTAGGGGAAGTAATTGACCAGTTCCTCCAGCCTCACCGCGCCTTCCGGCGGCAGTCGGCCCTGATTGAGCAAGCGGCGGACGTTGGCATAAGCGCCCGTATCGACGTCGGCACTGAAAGTCGAAACCGGCGTCTCGGCGACGCTGTGGATCGGGTTATCAACCAACGTCTGATACTGCTCGCGCTGCTCGTCGCGATGGTTCTGTGGATAACTTTCACTCAACGGCATCGGCGCGCTGCCCGCATTGGGCATCCTGTACAGCGCGCGTTTGGCCATTGAGCTGTCAGCCATCACGGCTTCCTGTTGAACCAGAACTTCAGGCTGCGCCGGCGCTGGCACAGCAGCGTTATCGGGCGTGGACGAAGCACCGCAACCGGCGAGTACCAGCAGCACAGCAACCGCAACAGGACGCAAAAAAGGAAGAGACATGGGGGCTGACCTCGGGATGAAATTGAGCATTCATCCACTGAGACGGGCAGCCCTTTCAGTTCGGGTTAAACGCCGCTAAAAATATTTTCAGCGGTGATAACGCCGCACCGCACTGCTGTTACGCAGCACATGGCCTTTGATTTTTTCCATCAGTTCGGCGCGAGTCAAACCGGCCGGCAAGGCGTCCGGGGCCAGATCCAGCGCGTAGATCTGGATAATGTAATGGTGCGCGCTGTCGCCCACTGGCGGGCACGGCCCCATGTAATGGGTGTTGCCCTTGCTGTTGGTGCCACCGACACCTTCGAACGCGGATTTGGCGCCGACGCCCGCCGCGATCTGGTGCGTGGTGGCTTTGATGCCGTAATGAATCCAGTGATCGACGCCCAGGCCTTTCTGGCCGTCCGGATCGTGCATGACGATCGCGTAACTCTGGGTGCCGGCAGGTCCTGCGTTCCAGCTCAGCGCCGGCGACTGGTTCTTGCCGCCGCAACCGGGCGCATCGCTGGCCGCTGCCGAGGTGAACAGGCGGTTATCGGAAACACCCGGGATGTTCAGGGTGAAACGCTCCTGGGCCTGCGCCGGAAACTGCACGCAAAGGGTGACAGCAAGGGCCGCCAGCCAGGGGTTGAGAGAGGTCAATCGGGTCATTCCGGGAGCACCTTGTGCAGTGGGGCCGTCGTCGGCCTGCAAACTATAGCTGTACCGTTCGTGCCGTGGCAGTGGCAAATGGCTGAACCTCGCACTACGACGCAAACTCACAAGAGAAATGCCTGCGAGGAAGTCGAACATGTCCCTGCACCGCGTCGCCCGTTTCGCCGATGTCCCTGAAGACCGTGGCCTGCAAGTTGAAATCGGCGACTGCAAGATTGTGCTGTTGCGCGCGAACGGCCAGTTACGTGCGTTTCAGGGCGAATGCCCACATGCCAGCGCGCCGCTGGCTGACGGAGCGTTGTGTCACGGACGCCTGATCTGCCCGTGGCACAAGGCTGCGTTTCGGGCGGAGGATGGCGCGTTATGCGAGCCACCGGCCCTCGACAGCCTCAAGCGATATCCACTGGAGCTGCGTGGCGAAGAGGTTTGGGTCGACGATCAACCGTTGCCCGACCCGCATACGCCTCCGGCGGATGATTCGCGTACGTTTGTGATTGTCGGCGCCGGCGCAGCAGGTACGGCATGCGCGGCGGCGTTGCGGGAGAAGGGTTTCGGTGGCCGTATCGTGATGATCGATCGCGAGCCGAAGGCGGGTTACGACCGTACGGTGCTGAGCAAATTTGTCCTCGCCGGGGACATGCCCCCGCGAGAAATACCGCCGCTGCGTGAAGATGACTTCTATAAAGAGCAGCGCATTGAACGCCAACGAGGTGAAATCAGCTCAATCAATGCCTCGGCCAAATCCCTTCACCTCGAAGACGGCCAGTCGCTGCGTTACGACGCGGCGGTGCTCGCCACTGGCGGCGAGCCCAATCCGCTGGATTTACCCGGCGCAGATCTTCCACAGGTATTCGTGCTGCGCTCAAAAGCTCAGGCAGAACGGATCATGAACACTGCCAGACCGGAACAACGTGCAGTGATCATCGGCGACAGCTTCATCGCCCTCGAATGCGCCTCGGCCCTGCGCCAATACGGTCTCGACGTCACGGTGCTGGCTCGGCACGCAATTCCTTTCGCTGCCCAGTTCGGTGAGGCTGTGGGCAAGGCGATCCGCGCGCTGCACGAACAGAACGGCGTGAAATTCATTACCGAGCACGCAGCCACCGAAATCATCGGCGATGGCAAAGTCGAGACAGTATTGCTGGACAATGGCCTGCGTCTTTCGGCGGATCTGGTGCTGGCCGGGGTCGGCGTGCATCCGGCCACCGAAGCCTTTGCGTCACTGCCGAGGGAAAAAGATCAGTCATTGCGCGTCGATGACGGCATGCGTGTCACCGAAGGCCTGTGGGCGATCGGCGACATCGCCACCTTCCCGCTCCACGGCCAGCCGCAACGCATCGAGCACTGGCGCCTGGCTCAGCAACACGCACGAATCGCCGCTGCCAACATGCTCGGTGGCGACGAACATTACCTCAACGTGCCGTTCTTCTGGACTTGGCACTTCGGCAAGAACTACGACTACCTCGGCCACGCCGAACATTGGGATGAAGTGCAGTTTCATGGCGAGCCCGAACAACCGCCGTTCATTGGCCTGTTCGGTAGAAACGGTGTACTGGTCGCCGCTGTGGCTTGCGAGAAGGAACGGGCGATGGCGCTGCTGGCCGAGCGCATGAAGCAACCTCTGCCAATGGAGGAAGCCTGGACACTGATCCGCGATTGAAACAAACCCGTGTAGGAGCTGCCGAAGGCTGCGAACTTTTGACTTTAAAGGTCAACAGATCGCAGCCTTCGGCAGCTCCTACAAGGTTTTTCGTGCTTCAGGAAAGCCGATTCACCGGTTCGCGATTATCGTCATCCTCGGCATGCAGAAAGATCACCCGTGGATGCTCCAGCGGTGCCAGCGGCGGTGGCAATTCTTCCTGCTGCACCGGCCAGAAATGCGTCACCACATGGCTGATGTCGCCTTCCTGATCGTTGTGAATGGTCATCACCCCGGGCGTGCGCAGTTTCTGCAAGCGGTCATCGCAAAGCTTGAAACTCTTGCTCAAGCCTTCATCGTCGATCACCGGCGACGGCAAGCGGCGCTGGGCAAAACTGCGACTTTTGCGCTGCTGATAACGCGCCCAGGAAATCAGAATCACCGCGTTGACCAAGGCAATCCACAGATAAATCTGCAGGGTGCCCAGCGCGTCGAACGCCGAGTGATCGATGCGAGGCCCACCCGCATAGGTTTCAATCAATGGCCATAACCCACGGATCAGCAAGAACAACAGCCCCACCCACGCCACTACGGTAAGCACCACATCGACCACGACCAGAAAAGGCCGTTGGCGGGTCCGGATGATTTTCATTTGATGACCTCCTCTTCGTCGTCGCCGATCGGTTTGATGCCCCGATCAGGACTGACCCAACGCGCGCGTTTCTGATGTTGGCCGAACAGCACTTTCGGGAAGCTGACCAGCGTCGTCAGCAAACTGACAAACCAGAACGCGATCGGGTACCAGACCACCCAGAACATGGTCTTGCCCAAACCTGGCTCGTAGCGACGGTCGATGATGATGCTGACGGCGAACTGCACCAGACAGACGAACGCCAGCAACAGCCCGGTGAACGCCGGTGGCATCAAGTGATCCACCGCGATGGCCTCCGGCATGACCACGAACTTGCCGACGCCCCAGAAAATTACCGACAGCAAAAAGGTGAATGCCCAACCGGTCGACAGGCAGTATTCAAACAGCAGCGGCCACAGATAACGATGGCGGTACTGCCAAATGCCACGGATGTTTTTGAACAGCACTTCGGCGCCGCCCTGCGCCCAGCGCAAACGCTGCTTCCACAAACCACCGAGGGTTTCCGGCATCAGGATCCAGCACAGCGCGCGCGGCTCGTAGAAGATGCTCCAGTGATCGAGTTGCAGCTTCCAGCTGATGTCGATGTCTTCAGTGATCATGTCCGGGCTCCAGTAACCGACGCGGTTCAGCGCGCTACGGCGGAACGCGACGATTACGCCGGAGACGGTAAAGATCCGCCCGAACACCCGTTGCGTGCGTTTAATGAGCCCGATGATCGAGGAGAACTCGCCGACCTGCACCCGCCCGACCAGCGTCGAACGCGTACGAATCCGTGGGTTGCCGGTCACTGCGCCGAGGCGTGCGTTATCCAGCATCGGTGCAACCAGATACGCCGCGGTGTTCGGCGCCAGCAGTGCGTCACCGTCGATGCACACCAGATATTCACTGCGCGCCGCGATGGCACCCATGCGCAATGCGACGGCTTTGCCCTGGTTTTCCGCCAGATGCAGCACGCGCAAACGTGGATCTTCCTTGGCCAGCGCATCCAGCACTTCGGCGGTGTTGTCCTTGGAGCCGTCGTTGATCGCGATGACTTCGATGTTCGGGTAGTGCTGGGCCAGCGCCGCGTGGATGGTGTCGGCGGCGTTGTCACCTTCGTTGTAGCAAGGGATCAGAATCGAGATCAGCGGCTCGCCTTCCAGTGGCGGCGGTAGCGTGTCGTCCTGCCACGGCCAGTGGCGCTCCCAGTGCAGCCAGAAATACAGGCCGCCGGCAATCCACAACCCGGACATGAACAGCGGGTAGAAGAACACGAAGTCCATCAGGAACTGCCCGGTCACCAGGAAGATCAGGCCCAGCGGCACGCCGAGGACGAGCGCCAGAACAAGCAGGGCTAACAGTCTATCCAGCATGTTATGGATTCCATTTGTTGGAGAGCGCAGGCCTTACGGTTTTCAGGTCCGGCAGGTTGTCGAGGAAGTTGTCCGGGTAGTAGCCGAAACTGGTCGCGCCTTGGCGCTTGAGGCGGCTCATCCAGTCCGCCAGATGCGCGCCGTCGATATCGGCCTGATCCTTTTTCGTCCAGTCGCGGGCCTGCAATTCGAACACCGTGCGGTTCAGGGCTCCGGGGCGCTTGCTGACGGTTTGCACCAAGGTTTCCAGCCACGGGCCGGACTCGGCCTGGGTCTGTTTTTCCATGAGCGGCATGGCCATCGGTGCGGTCCAGTCGTAGGTTTGCAGGAAGTCGTCGAGGTTCTGTGCGTACCAGGCTTCGCTCTCGGGATTGAGCATCGGCTCGGCGAAAATATTGCGCGCGGTCATAACCTGCGGGCCACGGATGGCGCGGACTTTGGCGGTCAACTCGTTGGTGAAATCGATGAGGTATCTGCTCTTGAACCGCGTCCAGCGCTGCATCGCTGCCGGGTCATCGCGCAACGCAGCAATCGAGCCGGGCAAACCTTGGGCAGCGTATGCTTTCAAGGCTTCAGGGCTGGCGTCTTCGAAATCCGAAAGCAGCGCATCGTCGTGATAGAGGATGCCGTCGACCGAGGTCAGGCGCGCCACGTCCTCGTATATTTCACCGATAATCCGCCGCACCTCGGGATCGAACGGCGAAAGGCGTGTGTACTGATCCGGATCGACAGCGGTTGTACCGGTTTTCGGGTCCCAGCGGGTGACACGTGGCAGTTTCGAATCGAGGCCGAAACTCAGCACCGGCATCCACGCAAACACCTTCACATTGGCGCGAGTGCGCAGTTGCCAGGCAACGCGGTCGAAAATGTCGGCACGTACCGGCAAGTGACGGTTGGGGAAGTACAGCGAGTGCACCAGACCATCGCCCTGCGGATCGGCAAAGGCTTGCAGGAACACCGTGTTGGCGCCCATGTCGGCCATGCGCTGCACCAGTTTGCCGAGGTTGATGTCCTGTTGCGCCGGGTCGGGGTCGTAGACGTTGTCCAGATCAACGTGCACCACACGCATGACGAAATCCGACTGCACGTCGACGATGCTATTGGAGAAAACCTCGCCATCGGGATCGGAGGAAACCAGGAAGCGCGGGCTGCTCATCAGGTTGTCGAGGGCATCGAGACCGTCGTCGAGGGTCAGGGCCATTTCGTAGCCCTCCTCGCCGACCACCGTCAGCGATGTGCCGTCCGCCGCGCCATACGGCCAGACCCAGACGCGTGGTTTCTTGCCGGTGACCTTGCGGATTTTTTCCGAGATATTGTTTACGTCGACACGAATCCGAGCCTGAAAATCGGCCTCGGATTCATAGCGTTTGGTCACTGGATCGTAGCGCCGGGTCGCCGCGGCAGGCTGCATGTTGCCTTGCGGATTGGCCAGAATCCCTTTGTGGTTGGCGTCGGTGTGCGCGGCGATTTCCACCAGACCCGATTGCGAGATTTCACGCACCTGATCCCAGGTCAGGAAGTCGGAACGCGCACGCGGGGCGCCAGCAAAATCCACCGGTTGATTGAGCGGCGTGTCGATCCAGACGCCGACCGGGGCCAGCAAGGCGTGCCAGTTGTAGGCGCGCAGCACCGGCAGCACGCGGGTATAGAAGCTCGCATAACCGTCGTCGAAGCTGAGCAGAATCGCCTTCGCCGGCAGCTCCGGGCCGCCCTTGCGCGCAGCCATGATCTGGTCGACGGTGACCGGTTTGTAGCCGTTCTCACGCAGCCAGGCGAGCTGTTCGATCATGCGCTCGGTGCGCACCGCGACCACCGCCTGATCGGGATCACGGTCTTCAACATCGTGATAGGCGATGCCGAGCACGTGGTTTTTCGGCCACGGTTTTTCGCTGGCCGCCAGCGGACGCTCGGACGGCGGCGCGAAGGCCGGAGCTTGCTGGGCGCAGGCGCTGATCAGCAGCGCTCCCAGCAGAAGGATGAAACGCGAAATCAAAGGCATCTTCAAACTCTTCTAGAAGCGGAAAGTGAGGTCGACGAGCAGACGCAGATCGGTCTCCCGATCCCCGTCGTAGGGCCGGTTGATCACACTGAGCAAACCGCCCACCTCGAATACGTCGTTCCAGGCATAACGCTGGCCGTAACCGAGCAAGGCCATGCCGCCAGTGCCGTGATCACGTTGGCTGTACGTCCCCGCGCCGGCCTGGAACTGCTGGCTCCAAGAGGTTTCGTAGCGGTGGTAGAGCACGTGATTGACGTTGACCAGCGGCATCACGCTGAAATCGGATTTGGGGTTGAAGTACGGCACGTCATCGGACTTGGAGTTGTGGCTGGTGCCGACTTCCAGTCCTGCATCGACCTGCACGTTCGGCGCGCTGTAGACGCCCTCACGGCCGGTAAGCAAGGCTTCGACGCGGTTGTTGCCGTCACTGAAGTGCGATGGGCTGACCGACAGACGCCACTCGCGACTTTCATTGGCGCGCCAGCGGATGAAACCGCTGCCGCCATTGGCCTTGATGTCGCTGTTGAGCGCGCGCAATGGCGTCTCGGCCGACAGGTATTCGAGGCTGCCGCCGTACTGCCAGTGGTCATTGATGTCGCGGGCGATCGCCAGACGCGCGCCCTGTTTGTCGCCGAACCCGTAAGAGTGGTTGGAGACTTCCGCTTCAAGGGTCATGTCGCGGGTGCGCCGCTCCAGGCCAACGCGCTGGAAGCGGTGGTGCCCGGTGCCTTCGGCGAAGTCGCCGGTGGCATAACCGGCCCCGGCGAACACTCGCCAGTCTTCATTGATCGGCGGGCTGTACAGGGTAGTCTGGATGCCGAAATCGCGGCTACCGCTGACGGCTCCGGCATCGCCGCTGCCGCCACCATTGGCCTTGCCGCCGTAGGCTTCGACGCGCAGTTCGGACATGTCATGCACTTCGCGCTCGCGCGCTGCTCGCTGGACCTGACGGTTATCAGGAAAACGCGCGACCACGTCATCGGTCAGCGCATCCATCTGCCGCCATTCCTGCAGCGTCATCGCCGTGCGCGCCTGCGCGACTTCCAGGCCCATGCCGCGCGGCACCATGCTCTCGGTTTCCTTGAGCTGGAGTTCCGCACGGCGCGGCCATTGCCGCGCCAGATACAGGTCGGCCTGGGCCAGACGCAAGCCGACATTGCCGGGGGCCTGATCGACCAGCGTCTGCAAGCGTTCTTCGCTGTGGGGCAAATCGGAACCATAGGTCCCGGCCTGCGCAGCCAACTGCTGGGCGTCCATCCATTCATGGTTGGGGTTGCCGATGGGCAAACCTTTGAGTTCGACACGCGGACGCTGAGACTTGGCGGCGTCCTCGGCGACTTTGCGCGCTTCATCGGCGCGGTCGCTTTCCAACAACGCGTAGTACAACGCGGTGCTGTCTTCGAGGCGATCACCGACATCGGCGTCCGGCGCCGAAAGCACTTGGCGATACAAGCCCGTGGCGATTTCCGGTTCACGCTGATCCAGATACGACGCCGCCACCCAGCGCAGGGCGTAAGTCGGAATCTTCACGCCTTCGGCTTGCAGCTTCTGGTACTCAGTGATGACGTCTGCCGTGCGTACCCGGGCCTTGAGCGCACCCATGCGGTCGATGCGCCAGCGGGTCACGTCATCCTGAGCGCTGGCGTCCGGCGTCCAGGTAGCGATCAGCTTGTCGTAGTCGGCCAGCGCGCGATCGGCGATGACGTAGCGTTCTTTTTCGCTGCGGGTGGCGAGTTCGGCGAGGCGCACGCGCTCGGCAGCCAGATCGCCTTCGAGGCGACGCAACGTGGGCGGATCAATCAGACCCGGACGTTGATTGGCCAGACGCAACGCCGGTTCCGGCAGACGCGCCTTTTGCAGGGCAACCACGTATTCACGAGCGACGTCCGGTTTGTTGCCGGCGCGTTTGAAGGCTTGATCGTATTCGAACAGGGCGTCGTACTGTTTGCCGGCGCGGGTCAACGCGTAGCCCAGCGCCAGACGGCGGGAAGGATCATCAGGTTTGGCCGCTACCAGCGCTTTGGCGCGGGTCACCGCTTCGTCGGGCTTACCGGCATCAGCCTGAGTCAGGGCCAGGCCCAGTTGCAGATCGGCGTTATCCGGCTCCAGCGCCAGAGCCTTGTTGTAGACCTGAGTGGCTTGATCCCAGCGCTTGAGGTTGCGGTAGGCGCGCGCAGTGGCGGTCAGCGCCTGAACCGGCAGCACGCGGTCGCGGCCCTGGGTTTCATAGACCTGCACCACTTCGGCGTCGAGTCCGGCCCAACTGGCGATTTGCAGATGATCGCTGATCTGCCCGGTGGTCGACTGGCCGGGTGGCACCTGACGCAAAACCGTCAGCGCCGGCGTGGTTTGCCCGGCACGGGCGTCGCGCACCATCTGATCGTAGGGTGTGTCGGCAAACGCCAGCGCCGGCCAGAGCAACTGGCTGCACAGCGCGACTCGAAACAAAGGGCGTAAACCAAGATGTAATACAGGAACATCAATACGCGGCATTCGTCAGCATCCTTACATGGCCAGCCGGGTCGCAATGCCCTCCTTGCCCTTTCGTAACGGTGGCCGCCCATGCACATGCAACGGCCAAGCTTAGTCAGGCAGTCTTGCACGCAAGCGCGGACCAGTATCCGGAACACAATAATTGTTCAGAATCGTGCTCCGGAAACGCCAAAAACCCGAACGCCAGACAGCAAAACGCCCGGCGTCTGTGCGATACAGAGGCCGGGCGTTGCTATTAAGAACGCAGAATTACTGCACTTGCGTGACGCCTGCGAACTTGCTCATCAGGAAGCCGACGAACTGCTCGACGGTCATCTTCTGGCCGTTGAATTCGACCTGATTGGCGGCGTAATGCAGCTTGGTCACGACGTTGGTGCCGTCGACGACGGCCAACTGCGAACCGACGGCCATGCCGGCGAACATGTCGGCCGCTTCCTTGGATTGATCGACGATGGCTTTGGCATCGGTCTGACCGTCGAGTTGCGCCTGCACGCTGAGCAGATCGACCAGCATTGGCTTGGACACCTGGATATTCAGGTCGAGCAACGCGATCAGTTGTTTGCCCAACTGATCCGGCGGCAGATCCATCGATTGCGGCTTGGTCAGGTCGATCACCAGATTGGCCTTGCTCTCACCGTTGGCGGTATTGAACGAGAGGTTTTCCAGCGCAAACTGTGGGCCGGCAGCCAGCAGTTTTTGCAGATCGGCTTTGACTTGCGCGCTTTCAGCTTCGGTCAGGTTCAGCTCAGGTGCCGGCAGGCCAGCGGCGGCGGCTTCAGCGGCGGCTTTTTCGTAAGGCTGCAATTTGGTCTGGTAAATCTGCATCAGCGACATGGTCGACGGGATGTCGAGGTTTTTCAGGCTCATGGCCATATTGGCCGAGCCGATTTTCTTGTCATTGAGGCTGACTTCGCCAACCTTATAGTCCGCACGGCCGGACGCATTGCTGCCGTTTTCTTCGGTGAGGTTCTTCATTTCGAAGTTCTTCACGCCGAGCACCGATTGCTTGGTGCCGAAGGTGGTTTTGCTGTTGGTCAGCACCAGGGTGTTTTCCCCGGTGTAGTAGCCGTAGCTGCTCTTGGCGAGGTTGCTGGCCAGGGTCAGACCGTTGAGTTCGACCTGCACCGGCGCCTGATCTTCAGCCACCGTAACCAGTTTCAGGTTGTCCATGTAGCCGTCCGCCTTGACCTTCTGCGCTTTGGCGTTGGCGGAGATGTTCATGGTCAGGCCGGAGAACTTCAGGCTCGACTGCTCATCCAGTGCGGTTTCGAACGGCAGCAGGTCGAGGGTGCTGGTAGTGGATTCGTCGTAGCCGAGGCTGGTCACGCCTTTGAGCGGCGCGGCGCCCTTGGTGGCGGCGAACCACTTCTCGGTGGCCGCATTCTTTTCCAGCTCGTAGTTGCTGGTAGCCATGACTGGCAGCCATTTCAGCGAAACCAGACGCGAGAATGGCAGCGGGCCGTGCTCGATGTGATCGACGAACAGCAATTCCACTGGTTTGTCGCCGAACATCTCGCCCTCACCTTTGAGGCGGTAGTGCGCGGTGCTGGTGAAGGTGTGGCGCTCCAGCGACACCAGTTCCAGCGACGCGGTGCCGTTGGAGCCGGCCATCGCGGTTTGCAGCTCTTGGTTGGCGTTGGTGACGGCGTTGTTCAGCACGCCTTCGATCTTGGTCCCGGTGTACCAGGCCCCGCCTGCACTGATCGCGCCGATGGCAACAACAATTCCGAGAAGCACGCCTGCTGATTTATTCATGAATGACCTGATCGATTTCCGTGGCTGTGAGTGTGGTCGTCTTCCCTGAACCCGTGACCGGGTCGCGGCTCGACTGCGCTGAATTCAGCGGTGGAGATTAGCACCGGGCGCGTGAGCTGGCCCAATGTTTAAAGGTTAAAGAGTGTCTATGGACACTCGGGAAAGCAAAAAGATCGCAGCCTGCGGCAGCTCCTACAGAGAAACGCGTTCCAATGTAGGAGCTGCCGCAGGCTGCGATCTTTTGCTGTTCAGGAATACTGAACCTCAATCTCATCCAACTGATGATCAAAGCTTTTCAGCCGCGCGGTCCAGGTGTAAACCAGCACTTCAAAATCCCGATCGATCACCGCCCCGCCCGGCCCGTCCGCGCGCGGATCGCAGAAATCCAGTTGATAACGCTCGCGGGCCATGGCTGTAGCGACATCGGACAATTCCCGGGCATTGTTGAGCCAGTGCCAGCCCTCGCCATCAATCTGCTTGTCGAGTTCCAGACACTGCTTTTTCAGCGCTTCGAGACTTTTTTCCAATGGCGTGCCGGTGAGTTCGCCCATGACTTCGGCGAAGGTCCGCCCGGGTTGCCAGTAGCTACCCCAGAAATACCGGTCGAACACCGTTTCGACTCGGCGCAGGGCGACTTTGGTGTCCCAGATCAGCACCAGGGTTTTGCCCTGTTCGAGCTGGCGTTTCTTGACCCGCTGCACCTGAACCGAGGCCCAAGCCACGACCACAATTGCCATGACCGCAATCAGCGCGACGGCGCTGTCGAGGAAAACCATGGCCTTGTCGATCTGGTGGGCCAGCATGATGCCGTAGAAATAAGTGGCCGAGAGCAGCACCAACGCTACCAGGGCGCACCAGAAGCCGAGAGCGTAAGGGTTTTTCATTATTGGTTTCCCCTAGACCAGCGCTAGCAATGTGCGCTGAAGGGGCGCTTTGCACGGGGCGCCCCTTCAACACTTCAAAGCATAGCAACGGCCTCAGGGTTTGCTGGGGCTTGCAGCGTGCGTTCGTCCGCTTTCCCAGCCGCCGCCCAAGGCGAGGAACAAATCGATCTGGCTCATCGCAACCTGGGTGTTGGCGGCGGCCAGTTGTGCGGTGACATCGGTGTAGGTGCGCGTTGCTTGTAGATCAGCGAGGAACGACTCGCGACCGGCCTGGAAGAAGCGGTGGGTCTGGTCGGCCGCCAGCTTTGCCGACTGCTCGGCGTCGGCCAGTGCGTCGCGACGTTGCAGCAATGCGCTGTACTGGGCCAGACCGGTCTGGGTTTCGCGAATGGCGTTGAGCACCACGCCGTCGAAGTGCGCCAAGGCGCCTTGGGTCGCCGCTTCTGCCTCGCGGATTCGCGCACGAGCGCCGTTGGTCGGCACTTTCCAGCTCAGCGACGGGCCAAAGCCCCAGCGGTTGGTCGACGGATCACCCAAGTCATCGATGAGACCAACAGTGCCGATGGTCGCGCCGATACTGATGTCCGGATACAACTCGCCCGTGGCGACGCCGATCCCGGCGGTCGAAGCAGCCAGTCGTCGTTCGGCCTGACGAATGTCCGGACGACGTTTGAGCAGCGCGGCGCCATCGCCGACTGGCACCAATTGGGCGATTTTCGGCAACTCGGCGCAGGTCGCGGTGCCGGCGGGCAACTGATCAACCGGTTTCGCCAGCAGCATCGACAGACGGAACAACCCGGCCTGACGCGCCGCTTCATAGCGCGGCAGGTCGGCGCGCAGGGATTTGAATTGAGTTTGCGAGCGGGTGACCTGGGTTTCGTCGCCACGTCCGGCGTCACGCAGACGCTGGATCAGCGTGGTGCTTTGCGATTGCAGGTCCAGGGAATGCTCGGCGATTTCCCGTTCTTCATTGGCCGCGCAGACTTGGGTGTAAGCACGAACCACGTCCGCCACCAAAGTGATCCGCGCCGTGTCTGCCGCGGCCTGGGTCGCGTCGGCATTGGCCTTCGCGCCTTCGATGCCACGCTGCAAGGTGCCCCACAGATCGAACTGATAAGAAGCGCTAATGCCGATGTCGCCGACGTTATCGACCGGGACTTTTTCCGGCAGCAAGAATGCCTGACCAGACTCTTGCAAACGCTGCGCGCCCATCTTCACACCTGCGCTCCAGCCGCCCGCTGCTTCGGCCTCATCGACCTGAGCTCGAGCCCGTTGCAGGTTCGCCGCCGCGACGCGCAAATCGGTGTTGGAGGCCATGGCCTGCTGCACCAGTTGATCCAGCCGCGCATCCTTATAAAGACGCCACCAATCCGCCGGCACCGGCGCCGAGACGACCGGTTTTCCGGCAACCGCCAGTTCGCCCTGAAAATCCTTGCGCTGAACCGCCGCATCCTCCGGCACCTGATAGTCCGGCCCGACCATCTGACAGGCCGAGAGCATCACGCCCAACCCGGCGATCATCAGCGCCCGGCTCATTGCACGGGCTCCTGCTTGCGGTCGTCGCGTGGCTGATCGTCGATGATCGAAACAGTGGCGGTACGCCCGGCGATCATGCGGAAATCTTCAGGCACATCGTCAAAGGCAATCCGCACCGGAATCCGCTGCGCCAGCCGCACCCAGCTGAACGCCGGGTTGACGTTGGGCAACAGGTTGCTGCCGCTGGTACGGTCGCGGTCTTCGATACCGGCGACGATGCTTTCAACATGCCCGCGCAGTTTGGCGCGGTCGCCGATTACGCGAATATCCACCGACTGGCCGACATGAATGCCGTCGAGTTTGGTCTCTTCGAAATAGCCGTCGATGTGGAACGAATTGCTATCGACCACCGACAACACCGGACGCCCGGCGGTGACGAATTCCTGCGGACGCGGCGCGCGGTCGTTGACGTAGCCGTCCACCGGGCTGCGGATTACCGAGCGGTCGAGGTTGAGCTGCGCACTGTCCACAGTGACCATGGCTTCGGCCAGTGCCGATTGCGCGCGGGCGACCTTCGACTGGCTTTCTTCCAGTTGCTCGGCCGGCACCAGGTTACCGAGGCCACGGTTACGCTTGGCTTCGCGCTGGGCTTGAGCGAGGGTTTCTTCGCGATCAGCGACGGCCGCCTTGGCCTGACGCAGGGCCAGTTTGAAACGGTCCTGATCGATGCTGAACAGCACCTGGCCGCGCTTGATCAACTGGTTGTCTTTCACTTCAACCTGTTGGATCAACCCGGAGACGTCCGGGGCGATCTGGATAATGTCGGCGCGAATATGGCCGTCACGGGTCCACGGCGCGAACATGTAATACATCACCATGCGCCAGACGAGGACAACGGCAAAAGTCACGATCAGCAGGGTCAGTACCACGCGACCGATGGTCAAAAACGGTTTTTTCATGTCATCAGGTATCGACTGAGTGAGTCCACGCCGTACAGAAGCACGGCATAGAGGGCCACGTTGAACAATGCCCGGTGCCAGACC
Organism: Pseudomonas sp. AC242; assembly: GCF_979258655.1. Lineage (NCBI taxonomy): Bacteria > Pseudomonadati > Pseudomonadota > Gammaproteobacteria > Pseudomonadales > Pseudomonadaceae > Pseudomonas > Pseudomonas sp. AC242. Next base: position 5,890,667 of record NZ_OZ409873.1, on the reverse strand, counting down.
AGACGGTAAAAGTGCACGCGCGTAAGCACGGCATGCACCAGCAAAAACAGCACATAAGTGATACCCATCAACACCAGCAGGGTCGGCAGGAAAATGCCGCTGATGTCCAGATCACCGATCATAGGGGCGCTCCATCAGGCAGCGGTTCTTCGGAGTCGGCACTGGAGACGAATTCGACGCCGGGCAACAACGCCAGACGCAAACCGCTCAAGGCGTGCAACAGGTTCAGACGGGTTTCATCGTCACCGTGGCCATTAAGCGCGCGGCGAGTGCGATCCAGAGTCATCAGCAACGGCGCTGGCGCCGGCAAGCGTTCGCCAGCCTTGAGGCAAGCGCGGAAATACTCGCCGACCTCGCTGACCACTTGCTGCAACAGTGCGTTCGGCGCGCCGGTCACCCGTGGGGTATAGGCGAGTAAATCGAGCAGGTTCAGGCCGACGCGCACTTCGCGCATGGCGATGCCGGTGTCCTGGCCGGTGAGGGCCAGACGCGGCAGGTGCTGCATCAGTCGATCGAGCAACTGCACGCCCAATTTGCGGTGCTCGGCAAGGTTGGCCGGCTCGGTCATGTGGACGATGTCTTTCCAGCTGAAGCGAGTCAGGCGTTTGGCCGCCAGTTCGGCGCCGAACGGGCGCGCTACCAGCGTCCAGATAAACGCGAACAACAGCCCTAACGGACCCGCCAGGTTGGAGTTCACGAAGGCAAAAAAGTCCGCGTCGTAAGCGCCCTGAATACTGATGAACGAGGAGGTGTTGACCAGCGTCAGCAGCATGCCGAGGAAAAACCGCGGCTGTACAGTCAATGTGCCGACGCAGATGAACGGGATGGAAAACGCCAGCACCAGCATCGGGAAATCATGCAAGTTGGGCAGAATCAAAAACAGATAAAGGCTGGCGAACAACACCGACATGCCGGTCCAGAAAAAGAACCGGTAAATCTGCGGTGCCGGGTCGTCCATCGAGGCGAAGAAGCTACAGGCCACCGCGGCGAGAATCACCGCGCTGCCGCCGTCCGGCCAGCCGAGCAGAATCCACAGCACCGAGGCGGTGATGATCGCCAGAACGGTCGAGGCCGCCGAGTAGAGCATCAGCCCACGATCAATGAACGGCGTCAGACGACCGAGGCGCCAGTGACGGTAGACCGCGCGCCAGCTGTCCTGGCGCTCGCAGAGAATCGCGTCCTGCAGACTGCGGCAGTCCTGCCATAAATCGATGAATTCGCCGAGGCGATAAATCGAGTTGGAGAACAGCAGTTGTTTGCGGTCTTGCAGTGCTTCGACGCTCGGTTGCAGGGCTTCGAGCTGATCTTTCAGCGCTTGCCAGCGGTCGAGATCGGCGTCTTGATGAGCGAGCCATTCGCGGGTTGCGGCCAGCAGCGGTGCGAACTTTTCCACCAGTTCCGGCGTGCGCCGCTCTAGGGCGTAGAGCGAATCTTCCAGCGCATCGATCACTGGCAACAGATGAATCATCCGCCCGCGCAGTTCTTTGGTGTTGCGCACGGTTTGCGGTAGTGCGCCTTCGTGGGGCAACTGGCCGATCATCAATTCGAGACTGTTGAAGTTGGCAACCATGGCCATGCGCAGCGCAGTGACTTCTTCGGGCTGCACGTCGCGGCTGAGGAATTTCAGGCTATAGGTCGTTGCGTCGGCGAACCACTTGCTCACGGCATCGTTGAACACCGGCGCCAGTCGACGCGGCCAGAACATCGCGCCGACCACGGCGGCAACGGCGATGCCGAGGAAAATCTCTTCGGTGCGCGCCTCTGCTACGTCCCACACCGCCAGCGGGTTATCCACCACCGGCAAGGCGATCAGCGGCAGGGTGTAACCGGCGAGCATCAATGCGTAGTTGTTGGCCGTGCGCAGTTGCAGGGACAGGAACAGCAAAATGCCCGTCCACAGCGCGATGACCACCACCAGTACATACGGGCTCTGCACGAACATCGGCACGAAAAAAACCGCCGCCGCGGCACCGAGAAAAGTCCCGATGGCGCGGTACAAGGCCTTGGAACTGGTCGGCCCGAGAAACGGGCTGGAGACGATATACACCGTGGCCATCGCCCAATACGGACGCGGCATTTGCATGAGCAAGGCGATGTACAGCGCGATCATCGACGCTGCGAAAGTCCGCACCCCGTAGAACCAGTCGCGGGCCGGCGGAATGCCAGAGAAAAAACCGTTCAAGAATTGATCACCACAGGCGGATGGGCCGACTCAAAAGCTCTGAGTACCCGAAGCGTAGCTTCCAGATCGCTTTGCTCGATGCCTTCGAGCACCTCATGACGCAAGCGCACCAGTTCGATCTCGACCGCTTGCACCAGTTCACGACCGGTGTCGGTCAGGCTCAGGCACTTGGCGCGGCGATCCTGGGCATCTTCGGTCCGGCAGACGTAGCCGGAATGGCACAACTGATCGAGCAGACGCACCAGCGACGGACTCTCCATCCCGGCCGCCTGCGCCACTTGCACTTGGCGCACGCCCTCGCCCAAACGGCCGATCATCAACAGCGGCACGGCGCAGGCTTCGGAGATTCCGTAGTTGACCAGCGTGGTCTGGCAGATCTTCCGCCAATGCCTGGCGGCCACCACCATGGCACTGCTGATGTTCATCTGGAGAGCGTCGAGTTCGTTCGGCACGAGGAAATGCACACTGTTAGTTTGCTAACTATCAATATCGCATTGGAGGGGAATTTCAGTCAAGTTTTGAAACAAATTGCTCCACTGGTCGCTCGCACAAACTGAAGCTTTCTAATTCATGTGATGACGATGTATATACCTCGTCAGTACCGAGAACCTTGAAGGAATCTGCAGATGTCAAAACAAGCCGTTTTTACAATGAAGCTTGAACCAGAGCTGCGTGAGCAGTTCATGGCGGAGGCAGAGGCCTCCCATCGCCCTGCTTCGCAGATCATGCGAGAAATGATGCGTCAGTTTGTTCGCATACAACAGGAAGCCCGAGAGTACGAAGCCTTCCTGCAACGAAAAGTCGACCTTGCAAGAGAATCGATGGCAGCCGGTGAAGGTGTGTCCAACGAGGAAGTTGAAGCACAATTCGCCGCCAGGCGCAGGCAGGTAGAAAATCAAGGATGAAGATTATCTGGAGTAAAAATGCCGTACAGGATCGCGAAAAAATCTGGGACTACCTTCACGCAAAAAATCCAGGCGCAGCGCTCGACATGGATCGCCGCTTCACCGAAGCGGCTTCGCGCCTATCCCAGAACCCCAAGATTGGCCCGGTCGGCATCATTGCTGGCACTCGCGAATTAATTCCCCATCCCAGCTACCGTCTTGTCTACCAGTCAGATCAGGATGTGATCTGGATTATGGCGCTGGTTCATACAGCACGGGCCTGGCCTTTTCCAACGTAGCGATTACCCCGCTCTCCCCTTGCGCAACATCACATTCAACTGATCCACCACCTCCGCCCAATCGGCGTCATCCAGAATCTCGTCACGCAAAAACTCCGCTTGGCTCTTCGTCCAGAAAAACGCATCAGCCAAATGCAAGTCGGGTTTGAGCGGGGAATGGGTGGCGATGAATTTGTCGATGTCGACCGGTTCGTCGGGGAGGCCGAGTTGTTTGAATAGTGATGGGAGGTTGTGTGTTGGGCTTTCCATTGATCAACTCCTTCAAAAAATGGGCTGTTTGGAAGATTACTCGCGAGCAGGCTCGCTCCCACAGGGGAATGCGATCAACCTGTGGGAGCGAGCCTGCTCGCGAAGGCGTCAGTGCCGGCACCACAAAACTTAATCACTCAACTCCCGCACCTCGGCATGCGGCACCATTTTCAGAAACTCCGGCATGCTCATGTGCAGCAGGTAATTGTGGTTGCCCGCCTCCAGATAAATATCCTTTTGCCGCGTCAGCAACGGGTCGATGACCATGTCCAGGCCATAAGAGCCACCCAGCGGCGGTACCGCGCCGCGTTCGCAGTCGTCGAAGATTTGCGCCAGATTGCTTTCGCGGGTCAGTTGCCATTCGCCGCTGGTGCGTACCTTGCTCAGGTCCAGATGACGACTGGCCGGCAGCACGGCCATCAGGTAGTGCCCGTGGTGGTCGTCGAGGATGATCGATTTGGCCACGCGCTCGGCGGGCACCCCGGCGACTCGTGCGGTTTCCAGGCTGCTGGACGAGTGTCGGTGGGCGACGATGTCGTATTCGCAGTGCGCCCGGTTCAGGCTGCTCTGTACTTTTCTTGCCATGCGCATGATGCACCTCGGTGTTGCGCTGAACGGTGGTTGCCGTGTCTTTGAGTCTAGTTCGGCGAGGGGTTGGCGCAGAGAATTCCGCCCACTGGACACATCCGCACATTGATCAAAGTTCAACCAGCGCAACCCTCAACTAGACTGTAAGAACCAGCCATGACGCTCGCGGAGGGTCACGTGAACAGCCGATGTTGTGCGCTTGCCTTGCTCCTGCTGATCAGCGGCTCAGCCCTCGCCGCTGACACCCCGTTGCCGCCGATGAGTCCGGCCGGTTTGTGGCTGATTACCTTGGGCATCGTCTTTCTGATCGCCGAAGCGGCGCTGCCCAATTACGGAGTGATCGGGCTGGGCGGCATCATCATGTTCGTGATCGGCGCGCTGATTCTGAGCAACGCCGAGTTGCCGGTGCCGATGATGATCGGCCTTGGTCTGATCAGCGCTCTCTTGTTGATTGCGCTGCTGATTCGCGCCCTGAAAACCCGCCCCCGCCACGCGGTCAGTGGCGATGCCGGCCTGCTCGGCAGTGTCACCGCGATCACTACGGTGCAACCGGGCGATGCCCGTAATGGCTGGGTGCAACTGCAAGGTGAGCGCTGGCAAGTGCTCAGCGCGACACCGCTGCACACCGGGCAATCAGTGCGCGTGGTGGCGCGCAAGGGATTGTTGCTGCAAGTGGCCGCGACTGACGCGGCGCCACTCGGAGAGTGATTATGGGTCTGCAAATCGGTTTTGTTGCGCTGCTGTTACTGGTCATTGCCCTCGCCGGCTCGACGTTTCGCATCCTGCGCGAATACGAACGCGGCGTGGTGTTCCAACTCGGCCGCTTTTGGCAGGTCAAAGGCCCAGGCCTGATCCTGCTGATCCCGGTGGTCCAGCAAATGGTCCGGGTCGACCTGCGCACCGTGGTGCTCGATGTGCCGCCGCAGGACGTGATCACCCGCGACAACGTCTCGGTCAAGGTCAACGCCGTGCTGTATTTCCGCGTGCTCGATCCGCAGAAGGCGATTATTCAGGTTGAGGATTATCTTTCTGCCACCAGCCAACTGGCGCAAACCACCTTGCGCGCGGTGCTTGGCAAGCATGAACTGGATGAGCTGCTGGCCGAGCGCGAGCAGTTGAACATCGACATCCAGCAGGTACTCGACGCGCAGACCGACGCCTGGGGGATCAAGGTCGCCAACGTCGAGATCAAACATGTCGACCTCAACGAATCGATGGTCCGCGCCATCGCCAAACAGGCGGAAGCCGAGCGCGAACGTCGGGCCAAGGTGATTCACGCCGAAGGCGAACTGCAAGCCTCGGAAAAACTCATGCAAGCAGCGGAAATGCTCGGTCGCCAGCCTGGCGCAATGCAGTTGCGCTATATGCAGACCTTGAGTTCGATTGCCGGGGACAAGAGTTCGACGATTGTCTTTCCGTTGCCGATCGAATTGCTCAAGGGCATGGCGGATTTGTCGGGGAAATCCTGACCCGCCTATTCACCCGCAGGTTTGGGCACGAACAAGCGTGCTTGCATCCCGCCCGCGTGTACTTCAGCGCTGGCCTGCCAGGTCGCAGGTAGCGGTGAGAACTCTTGTGGCTCATCGACGGTTCCGACCAGCCAGACCCGGCCTCCGGCTGGCAGCTCGGTCAGGCTGTTCAGATAGACATCACTCGTTACCAGCGTGCCGAACCCGTACTCATTTGGCCGCGTCGATTGGTCATCGGCGTTCGGTGGAGTGAAGAGGCGCACCTGCGCCCCGGTGCGATCGTAGTAGACGTAGCTCAGATACCAGAGCATGTCGCTGGTGACGATGCGGTCACCGGGAAGGAAATGCTGGTTGACGTACTTCACGACCGTGTCGAGTTGATCATGCGTGTCGACCGTGGCGTTGTTGTTTACGCCGACCAGTTCCACGGCGATCAGCGACACCAGCACTGCCAATGCCAACATCCGCACGCGGCTGTACAAACGGTCGATGGCCAACGCCGTCAGCATCGGCAAGCCAAGGGCATACGCCGTCAGATAACGCTCAATGAATACCGGCGTAATGAACGACACCAGATACACCAGCAATAGCGGCAGCCCGGTGTACAGCGCCAGCAGAACACTGCCGCGCGACACACTGCGATCGCGCATCACCGCGATGACTGCCAGCCCCAGCATCGCCAGCGGCAACGCCGCGAAAATCAGCCACGGCAAACTTTCACCGTCATCCTGAATCAACCATGACCAGATCATCGACGGCAGCGAACTCAACGTAACGGCAGGCTCCCAACCGACATCGCCACCGGCCTCAAGCTGCTGCATGTGCTGCGTCAAATCAAGCAGGTTGGGCAGCCAAGGCAGATACAAAGTAACGATGGTCAGGTTCGCCAGCCACCAGTTCCAGCGCTGGATGTGCCGGAACCGGTAACCACGCTGTACGCGGATCGCGATCAGATAAAGCCAGTGACACAGCGCCGCGAGCACGGCGAAATAGTGGGTGTAGAGCGCCGCGCTCATCAGCAGCAGGTAATACACCAGATAGCGCTGGCGTTGCGGGCGGCGGATCCAGTAGACCAGCGCCAGGCTCGCGGCGAGCAGCAGCGCCCCGAGCAGCGCGTACATGCGCACTTCCTGGCTGTAGCGCACCGCGGTCGGCAACAGCGCCAGCAACACACCGGCGATGAACGCTGCGCGACGGGTGGCCAGGCGATCCACCAGCCACACGCCCAGCCCCACCGCCGCAATGCCGGCCAGCGCACTGAGAGAGCGGACCGCCAGAATGCCGTCCCCGAACAATTCGACCCAGCCATGCAGCAGCATGAAGTACAGCGGCGGATGCACATCGAATGCCGCGTGCTGCCAAATTTCACTCAGCGAATAGCGCCCCAGCAGCAGACTGGAACCTTCATCGCCCCAGAATCGCTGCCGCGGTCAGATCATAAAAACGCACGAATGCGGCCAGCGCCAGGATCGGCCATAGCCAGTGATTTTTTATCCAGCGCACCCAGCGCAAGCTGCCGAACCAGGAGCCGGGCGCGGCAAACGGATCTTGCGTGTCGCCCATTGGCGTGACTCTGTTCGCCGCCATTGCTGCCTCTTGCCGCGCCGCAGCGCCACGAGAGTATGACGCGCCAACCTGCCCATCACTTTAGGTCAGCCACGGCAGAACCGTCGATGTCGGTTTGTGCTTTCACGACGCCCGGCGTCATAGCCGCCATTTGCCCTTCCGGGTAAACCGACTGCCATCCCCCGCCCAACGCCTTGTACAACCCGACCATCGCCAGCGAAACGCCGGTGGAACTCTCCACCCACTGTTCCTGCGTTGCCAGCAGCGCGCTTTGCACGGTGAGGACGTTGACGAAATCGACCACACCTTCGACGTATTGCTGTTGCGCGGTGCGCAGGGCGATCTGGTTCTGGCGGACGGCTTCGGCGAGGCTGTCGCGGCGGCGCTGGCTGGCGTTGTAGACGGTCAGTTGATCGTCGATTTCATGCCAGGCACGCAGCACGGTTTGCTGGTAGCCGATCGCCGCTTCCTGTTGTTGCGCTTCGCGCAGTTGCAGCATGCCGCGCAGGCGTCCGCCATCGAACAGCGGCAGACTGAATTGCGGGCCGATGCCGAAGGCGCGTGAACCCCACGAGCCAAAGTCGCTGAGTTGCATGGCTTGCGAGCCGAGGTTGCCCGACAGGGTGATGCGCGGATAGAAGTCGCCTTTGGCTACACCGATATTGGCGGTAGCAGCATGCAGGCGCGCTTCGGCCTGACGGATGTCCGGGCGGCGTTCGGCAAGTTGTGACGGCAGACCGATGGCGACTTGCAGCGGCGACTGCGGCACGGCGGCGTCTGTGGATAACTCCTTAGCCAATGCCTGTGGCGGTTCGCCCATCAGCAGGCTGATCGCGTTGATCAACTGCGATTGACGTTGCTCCAGCGCCGGCAATCGCGATTCGATCGCGGCGACTTGCGCGGCGGCTTCGGCGACGTCGAGGTCAGTCGCCACACCGTCGGCCAGACGCAGTTGCGAGAGCTTCAGGCTATGGCGGGCGACGTCGAGGTTCTGCTCGGTGACGGCGCGGGTGTTTTGTACACCGCGCAGCTGAATGTAGTTTTGCGCCGTGTCAGCGAGTACGGCCAATAACACCCCGCGACGGTCGTTTTCGGCGACTTCGAGGTTTGCATCGGCGGCTTCGGTTTCGCGACGTACGCGGCCCCAGAAATCCAGTTCCCATGAGGCGGAGAAACCGGCGTCCCACAGGTTGAAGGCGGAATCGCCGTTGTGTCCGGACGGGTCGTTCAGGCCCTCGCTGCTGTTGCGTTTGCGCGCGTAACTGCCCGTGGCGGCGGTGCTCGGATAACGGTCAGCGGTGATCACCTGGCGGGCGGCGCGGCTTTGCTGCAGACGGCTGCTGGCCAGTTGCAGGTCGAGGTTGCTCTGCACCGCACGCTGAGTGAGTGCGGAGAGTTGCGCGTCGTGGAAGACCTCCCACCATCGTTCGTTGAGGGGTTCGCTGACAGCTTGGCTGGGGGCTGACTTGGCCGGCTTAGTCCAGTCGGCGATTTGTGTGGCTTCGGGTTTCTGGAAGTCTGGGCCGACGGTGCAGGCGGTGAGGCTTGCTGTCACCAAGGCGCTGAAAATGAGTGGCTGCCACTGACCCCATCGCTGGCAAGCCAGCTCCCACAGGGATTGTGCAGGTTGTCCAAATTGTTCAGCCCCACCGACGGAACCTGTGGGAGCTGGCTTGCCAGCGATGAGGCCAGTTGAATTACCACCCATCATCGCTGGGTCACCTCACGCACGGATTTCTCTGAACTGCGCGTATCAATACTCGCCTCCACCGACATCCCCACGCGCAACCGCTCGGCGAGCGGCTGACCCGGTTCCAGCATGATCTTCACCGGAATCCGCTGCACCACCTTGGTGAAATTACCCGTGGCGTTATCCGGTTTCACCGCCGCAAAGGTCACGCCTGTGGCTGGCGCAATACTTTCCACGCGACCGCTCAAGGCTTCACCACCAAGGCTGTCGACGCGCACCTGCACCTCTTGCCCCGGCTGCACATCCGTCAGTTGCGTCTCCTGAAAATTCGCCACGACATAAGCCCGCTGCAACGGCACAACCGCGAGCAGCTTGCTGCCCGGCGTCACATAGGCGCCGACGCGCACGGCGCGCTCGCCGATCATGCCATCCTGCGGCGCGGTGATGCGCGTGTAGGAAAGTTCGAAACTGGCGATTTCCAGTGCCGCTTGCGCGTGTTTCAGACTGCCTTCGGCGGCGTCACGTTGAGCGGTGAGGATGTCGACTTGCTTGCGCTCTGCCGCCAGCTTCGCCGTGGCGGTGTCGAGATGAGCCGTGGCCTGATCGATGCGCGTGCGCGCCTGTTGCGCGTTTTGCACAGTACCGGCGCCGACGCCGGCGAGATGGTTGTAGCGATTCAATTCCTGTTGAGCGAAAGCCATTTCAGCCTTGGCTGAGACCACCGCAGCTTGCGCCTGAGCAATTACCGAAGTCTGGCGCTCCAGCGTCGCTTTGGCATTCTGCAACTGTGCCCGCGCGACCAGGGTTTGCGCATCCGCCGCCTCGGCTGAAGCGCGCAAATCGCGATCATCGATCAGCGCCAGCAACTGACCGGCCTTCACTTGCTGGTTGTCTTCCACCAGCACTTCCTTGATGAAACCGGCGACACGCGGCACCACCAGGGTGTAGTCGGCGGAGACAAAGGCGTCGTTGGTGTTTTGCTGAGTACGTTTGCCAAACACGCCGGGCAGCGCCAGGTAAACCAGCACGCCGACTGCCAGTGCGGCGGCGATGGTCACCGCGAGTTTTTGCTTTGCTTGAGTCGTCATAAAAACCTTCTGTTTCAGTACAGCGATCAGGTCGGCGCGCGCGGCGGAAAGATCCGCGTCGGCAGCCAGAAAATCAGCAGGATCAACGCCACCGCGACGCCGGCCATGCACACATAGAGATCGGAAGAAGTCAGCACCACGGCCTGTTCGTGCAGGCGATGGGCGAGGCCCGGATCGCTGCGGTCGGCCAGCGGCGAATTGCCGAGGCTGTCGACCAGCATGGTCGAATGGAAATGCAGGCGCGCGGTGGTCAGCGCTTCGATCACCCCGGTAGCGACCACGGCCGCCAAGCCTTTCACCGTGTTGAACCACGCGGAGGCGAACGGCCCGTCCTGCGGCTGGATACTGCCGGTGGACAACATCAACAGCGGCAACACCGACATCGGCTGACCGAAGATCTGCAGCCATTGCAGGACGTAGAAATTGTCGCGAATCCATTCTGAAGTCAGCAGCGATCCGCCCAGGCAGGACAGCGTCAACATGCTCAAACCCATGCCAAGCACCCAGCGGCAATCGACCCAGCGCAGGTTGCACAACGCTGCCACCAACGGCAGCGCAATCAGTTGCGGCAAAGCGGCGATCAGCATGATCGGTGCGGTCTGCGCCGGGCGATAACCCTGCACCTGCGCCAGATAACTCGACGGAATCAACACCACCGCCTGCAGAACTATCAGCACACCGGCCAAGGTCATCAAGGCGAACGACAGGTTGCGGATACCGAGCATCTGCAATTTGAAAAACGGAATCGGCTGCGACCACTCGTTGATCAGAAACGCCACCAGCAGCAGCGAACCGGCGCCGAGCAATCCGCAGATCAGGCTCGACTCGAACCAGTCCAGCCGATTACCTTGCAGCAAACCGATCACCAGCATGCAGATCGCTGGAAAACCCAGCAGCAGGCCTTTCCAGTTGAACGACTTGAGGCGCTCCAAACGCAGCGGGTCCTGCGGGATGCCCCATGCGACCATCGTCATGGCGATCAGACAAGGCACGATGATTTGCCAGAACGTCCACTGCCAGCCGACGTATTCAGTCCACAACCCGGCCAGCGGCGTGCCGAGGCCGGGGCCGAATGTCGCCGTCAGTGCGTAGCCGGCCAGACCGTAGAGTTTGATATTCGCCGGCAAAAAGCGCAGGGCGACGGTCATCAGCATCGGTGGCAGCGCACCGCCGGCCAGCCCCTGCAAAGTGCGCATCAGCAGCAGACTTTCGTAGTTCGGTGCAAACGGGCACAGCACGCCAAGCAAGGTGAACAGACCGATCGCGCAAAGGGTGAAGCGGCGCAGCGAGAAGGTCACCGAACACCACGGCGCGAAGGCCATGGCCGCGACCGAGGTGGCGGTGTAGCTGGCGACCAGCCAGGTGCCTTCGTCGTAACCGATGTGCAACCCGCCACGGATGTCGGCCAGGGCCACCTTGGTGACCATCTCGTTGAGGCCCGACACCAGCACCGCCAGCAGCACGCCGACCAGGCCAATGATGATCCGCGCCCCGAACACCGGTGGCGCGGCCGCCGTCGCCGGGCTGGCCGCAGCGATGGGCACCGCAGCCGACAGGGATGTCATGAATACACACTCCGGAGGGAAAAATACCGGAGCATCTTAGTCGGGCTTGGCAATGACGAAAATTGACTTATTGGCAGGTTATAAGTGCGCCAGACACAATCATTAAAAGCAAAAGATCGCAGCCTTCGGCAGCTCCTACAGGGATATGCATTCCAATGTAGGAGCTGCCGAAGGCTGCGATCTTTTGATCTTTAGGGTTGTGCAGCCAGCCAGGTTTCGTCGCAACAGGCCTTGAGGGTTTCGCGCAGCCAGCGGTGCGCGGGGTCCTTGTCGAATCGAGGGTGCCAGGCTTGAGTCAGCATCAACGTCGGCAACGGGATTGGCAGGTCGAATGAGCGCAGTTTCAAACCGAGCCGGCGCACACTCAGCAGAGCTTCTTTGGGAACCGGCAGGATCAGGTCGGAATCAGGCAACGCAAACATCGCCGCATGGAAACTCGGCGCGATCACCGCGACGCGCCGCTCCAGACCCAGCGCATTCAGCGCGGTATCAATCGGGCCGCGAGCGATGCCCCGGCGCGACATGCTGATGTGGGAAAACCCGGCATAGCGCTCGGCAGTGATTTCACCGTCGAGCAATGGATGATCTTCTCGCACCAGTCCCACGAAGTGCGTCGAAAACAGATTCTGCACTTTGACTTCAGGAGTGACAGGGCGGGTATTACTGACGCTCAAATCGATGCGCCCTTCACGCAGGGCTTCATCGTCGCCATCGCCTTCCGGGACGAAGCGCAACTCACAGTGCGGCGCCAGTTGATCGAGGGTGTCGAACAGCTTGCCGCCGTAGACGCCGATGAAGAAGTCATTGGCGCGGATGCTGAAGCGCCGGCGCAGCGTGCCCAGTTCCACCGAGTCGGCCGAGCGGAACAGCAGCGCGGCCTGCTCGACCACATCGCGCACCTGCTCGCGCAACTCCAGCGCTTTGGGGGTTGGCACCAAGCCACGTCCAGCACGCACGAGGATCGGATCACCGATCGCTTCGCGGATCCGCGTCAGGGTTCGGCTCATTGCGGCCGGGCTGAGGTTCATCCGCCGCGCGGCGCCGACCACACTGCCCTCGTCGAGCAAGGCGTCGAGGGCGACCAGAAGGTTCATGTCCGGGAGTTGCACGCTGAGCACTCTTGGCTGATCTGGATTGATCCAGACACAATGCTAACAGAGGGATGAGCTCTCAGTTGTTGATCGGCTTAATTTCAAAATGCAATTCGTTGATGCGCTCTGCGAGAGGATCAGTGGTCTTGGCTATCCCTGGCAAACAGTCATTTAGCTCAAGACTTTCCTTACCTGGAAGCGTCACTTCTTGCATGATGTCAGCAACACGAGGTCCAAAATAGATGAAAGTTTCCGGAATAATCTCTGCAATTGAGATACGGCGCTGCTCCGGCCCCACAAACAAAACGTGGTACTGCTTCGGATCAACTCCTGCGCAATTGAAATTCGAACTGAAATCAGCCGCATGGGCGACTCTGTACAGGATCTGTAGACGCTTGGTCTCCGAGAAAAAATGGTCTACGTAAAACGCACTCATGCCCGTCATGAAACAAATCAGAGCGGCAGAAAAAATCACTGCTAATGGATTTTTATGTGTCTCGGACCAAAACTCGCTGTCTCGTACTTTGAGGACAAGATAGAACGCCGCGACAACCGCCCCTACAACCAGGGGCCAAAATAGAAAAATCATCAGTTGAATAACAGTACCGGCCACTAACGTCATAGGAAGGGCCGACGCATCAAAGGGAAAAATACTGTTGATATCACTGACCGCCTTCATCCTGGCAAAGTAGGTGGCTGCACCAAGGAGTATCGTCCAGAAGAAAGCGGAGACTGCGTAATTACCGAAGTGTCTCAGAATCTTTTGTTCGATCAGAATTACGACGCCAAATATGGCCGCGATCATCGAAGCGCACGTTAAAGCCAAAACCCAACCCGGTGTCAGCAGGTCATTTGAGGATATGAAGAGGCTTGCAACAAAAAGAAAAAACGACAGCGACAAAACCCAACCTACAACATTGGGTTTACATGTATTCGCGTTCGATTCAGACCCTTCTCTAGCCAAAGAAAAAATTCCTTTTTCATTGTGGATTTCAATGCCCCTTTAACGGCCCCCTGTCACAAAACTTAAGCATTGAAATACCAACATAAAACAAGCCTGAATCAATCAGCGCTGCATACCCCAACGCTTCACCGTCACCCTCTCCAGCGTATCGAACACCAGATTCTCCACCAGCAAGCCGATCAGAATCACCACCGCCAACCCGGCAAACACCTTGTCGGTATACAGCTCATTACGATTCTGAAAGATGTACCAACCCAGCCCGCCCTTGCCACTGGTCGCACCAAAAACCAATTCAGCGGCAATCAACGTGCGCCAGGCAAACGCCCAGCCGATCTTCAACCCGGCGAGAATCGACGGCAGCGCTGCCGGAATCAGGATGAACAGCACCAGCCGCAAACCCTTCAAACCGTAATTGCGCCCAGCCATGCGCAGTGTCTCGGAAACGCCGAGAAACCCGGCATAGGTGTTCAGCGCCAGCGCCCACAACACCGAATGCACCAACACGAAGATCAGGCTGTTCTGCCCCAGGCCAAACCACAGCAACGCCAGCGGCAACAGGGCAATCGCGGGCAACGGATTGAACATAGAGGTCATCGTGCTCAGCAGATCACGGCCCAACTGCGTCGATACCGCCAGCGTGGTCAGGGCAAACGCCAGAACGATGCCGATCAGGTAGCCCTTGATCAGCACCACCAACGATATCCATACCTTGGCCAGCAGCTCACCGCTGAGCAGCCCATCGAACAGCGCATGGCTGGTCTGCAAAAAGCTCGGCAGCATCAGGTCATTGTTCTGGATCCGCGCGACCACTTCCCACAGCACCGCCAGCACAATCAGGATCAGGCCTTTACGCAGCCAGCCCTGTTGCCACAGCCGCGTGCCGAGCGACAACTCCCGCTCGACCGGCACTTCAGTCAGCGGCTCCAGAACAATTTCAAACTCTTCACGCACAGATGATGAATGGCTCATCGGGTAATCCTCCTGGCCGCTCAATAGGCGATGCGAATGTCGTTGAAGTCGTGGTCACGCTCGGTTTCCGGCGACTGGCCCTCGTCGAACAGCAGACGATGAATGCGCCGCGCCGATTCCTGAAACGCCACGCCACCGAGGCTGTGCAGATCGTATTGATGGCTGTGCACTTCGGCGCGCACTCGGCCGGGATGCGGCGACAGCAGCAGGATGCGATTACCGACCACCAGCGCCTCTTCAATCGAGTGGGTGACGAACAGCAGAGTGAAGCGCACCTCTTCCCAGAGCAGCAGCAACTCTTCCTGCATCTTGCGGCGGGTCAGCGCATCGAGTGCGGCGAACGGTTCGTCCATCAAGAGGATTTTCGGCTGCATCGCCAGCGCCCGGGCAATCGCCACGCGCGCCTTCATGCCGCCGGACAAAGTGTGCGGATAAGCATCGGCGAACGCCGCGAGGCCGACCTTTTCCAGATAGTGCAGCGCACGCTCTTCGGCTTCTTTTTTCTTCAGGGTGCGCGAGGCAAGCAGTGGAAACATCACGTTCTGTTTGACGGTTTTCCACGGAGGCAGTTGATCGAACTCCTGAAACACCACAATCCGGTCTGGCCCCGGTGCGTCGACGCGTTCGCCTTGCAGGCGGATTTCGCCTTCGCACGGTTGAATGAACCCGGCCACCGCTTTAAGCAGGGTCGATTTGCCGCAACCGGACGGGCCGAGCAGCACGTATCGATCGGCCGGGTCGATTTCAAAACTGACTTGGTGGGTGGCGCGCACCACGCGTTGCGGCGTGCGATATTCGAGGCTGACATGATCGACGGCGAGCAGCGCTTCGCTGCGGGCGATCAGGTTGCTGGCCGCGTGGCCTTGCAAGGGGGCGTTCATGATTTGATCAGTCTCCGGCGAATCAGAAAGGCGCGTCGCCCTGAATGGTCGTGCGGTACAGCTTGCGGCGCAGGTGCGCGGGGCAGCCGGCGGCGAGATGGATCAGCGAACGGTTGTCCCAGAACACCAGATCGTGGGGCTGCCACTGATGGCGGTAGATATTCTGCGGCAGCACGCTGTGGGCGTAGAGCTCGCTCAGCAGCTGCTGGCTCTCGTCTTCCGGGAGGCCGACGATGCGCGTGGTGAAACCTTCGCTGACGAACAGGGCTTTACGTCCGTTCTCCGGGTGCGTGCGCACCACTGGGTGCACCACTTCCGCGACCTGAGCCAGTTGCTCCGGGGTCAGGGTCGGGCGCCAGTTGCCTTCGAATTTGGTTTCGCTGTAGCGGGCGGTGTAGGAATGCGCGGCCGAACGACCTTCAACAGCTTTGCGCAATGCCTCGGGCAAGCTGTCCCAGGCTTTGTGCATATCGGCGAACAGGGTGTCGCCACCCTCGGACGGCAACTCCTGCGCGTGGAGCATCGAACCGAGGCTCGGCAGCTCTTTATAAGAGAGGTCGGAGTGCCAGAACTTGCCGGCATCACCGAGGCCGATGTTCTGGCCGTTTTCGATGATGTTGGAAACGATGAGGATTTCCGGGTGGTTGGCCAGCAGGAACTGCTTGAGCACATGGATCTGCAACACGCCGAAGCGGCGGCTGAAGTCGATTTGCTGTTGCGGGGTGATTTGCTGGTCGCGGAACACCACGACGTGGTGATCCAGGTGCGCGCGATGAATGCGCGCAAAGTCCTGATCATTGATCGGCCGGCTGAGGTCAAGGCCAATGATCTCGGCGCCGACGGCACCGCTGAACGGGCGGATTTCAAAGGATTGCGGCGCGGCGGTCGCGGCGCTTGGGGAAGCAGTAGCTGCGGACATCTTTCCATCTCCCACGCACGGCGCGCTCACGGGCGCGCTCGTCGATCAGACACTCACGCTGGATTGCGTGTTGGTTCAGGTCGTGCGGCGCGCCGATTGGTCGGCAGGTACGCAGGGGGATGACTTTATAGCTATAAGAATCGGAAATTAAATACCGTTAATGAATAACGATATGGCGATTGGTGCGGAATGGACTGAGTGGTGAGTGACGGTTTTTGTCACTTCCTGACAGAGATGTGGTGTTTGGGCTGCCGCTATCGCGAGCAGGCTCACTCCTACAGGGATCGCATTCCTCTGGAGAAATGCGGTTACTGTAGGAGTGAGCCTGCTCGCGAAGAGGCCAGTGAGGACACTATAGAATCAACGCTCGTGCAACGCCTCAGCCCGCGCACGGATGATCGGCTTGAGCAGATAACTCAACACCGATTTCTTGCCGGTAATGATGTCCACCGACGCAACCATCCCCGGGATGATCAGCAACGGCTTTTCATCGGTACCCAAGTGGCTGCGCTCAGTACGCACCTTGATGATGTAGTACGTGGTTTTCTTGTCTTCGTCGGTAATGGTGTCGGCACCAATCTGCTCAAGCTTGGCTTTGAGCCCGCCGTAAATGGTGTAGTCGTAGGCGGTGAACTTGACGATCGCTTCCTGCCCCGGATGCAGGAAGGCAATGTCTTGCGGGCGGATCTTGGCTTCGACCAGTAGTGTGTCGTCTAGCGGTACGATTTCGACCATGTCGCTGCCCGGCTGGATCACGCCGCCGATGGTGTTGACCAGCAACTTGTTGACGATGCCGCGCACCGGCGATGTCACCAGCGTGCGGCTGACGCGGTCTTCCAGCGCCTTGCCCGTCGCGCTGGCCTTGTTCAGGTCGGTGCGGGCTTCGTTGAGTTGGGTCAGCGCTTCGCTGCGGAATTTGCCGCGCGTTTCGTCGATCTTGCGCTGCACTTCCTTGATCGCCGATTCGGCACGGGGAATGGCCAGCGTCGTTGCATCCAGCTGACCACGGGTTTCCACCTCGGCACGCTTCAGACGCAAGACCTCCACCGGGGACACCGCGCCCTGCGCCACCAGCGGCTCGGACATGTTGATTTCCTGGCGCTGCAAACCGAGCTGCTGACGATACTGCGCTTGCTTGGAGGCGAATTCGCGCAGCTCTTGCTGACGCTGAATCAACTGCTCCTGCAAACCACCGATCTCGTCGTGCAACTGCTGACGGCGGCTGATGTACAGCGACTCTTCACTCTTGGCCTGACCGGGCACGGCTTTGAGCACGTCCTCGGGGAAATTCAGCGGACGGTCATCGACCTCGGCGCTGAGGCGTTCTACGCGCAGCAGCATCGACAGGCGATCGGCTTCGGTTTCACCGACGTTCGACGCAAATCGCGTGTCGTCGAGACGAATCAGCGGTGCACCGGCTTCGACAATCTGGCCTTCCTTGACGAACAGTTCGGAGATGATCCCGCCCTCAAGGTTCTGGATTTTCTGGATCTTCGACGACGGAATCGCTTTGCCGTCGCCCTTGGTCACTTCGTCGATCACGGCGAAGTTGGCCCACAGCAGCAGAAAGATAAAGAAGCCGATGATCGCCCAGATGGTCAGGCGCACGACGCGCGGGGCGTCCTCGATCAGCGCTTTGTTGACCTCCGGCAGTGGCTGGCCCTGCAGTGATGCCGAGCCTTTGAAGTAGCGACGGATCGAATCCTTGAAACCCGACTTAAGCAACACTGATCTGCCCCTTCTTCAACGCTTCCATCACGGCGGCTTTCGGGCCATCGGCGAGAATTTGTCCACGGTCGATCACCAGCAGACGATCGACCAGCGACAACAGTGAAGCCCGGTGCGTCACCAGCACCACGGTCTTGTTTTCAATCACCGCGGCGAGGCGTTGCTTGAGGCGTTCTTCACCGGTGTTGTCCATCGCACTGGTCGGCTCGTCCATCAGCAGGATCGGCGGATTGAGCAACAGCGCCCTGGCCAGTGCGACGTTCTGCCGTTGACCACCGGAGAGGTTCTGCCCGCGCTCGCCGACTTGCAGCTCGTAACCTTGTGGATGCAGACGGGCGAATTCGTGGACGCCGGCCAGTTCGGCGGCTTGCAGGACGAGTTCGTCTTCTACATAACGGGCGCCGGAGACGAGGTTGTCACGCAGGGTGCCGGCCAGCAGTTGGATGTCTTGCGGCACGTAGCCAATGTTGTAGCGCAGTTCGCTGACGTCGATCTGACGGATATCCACACCGTCGACCAGCAGCGCGCCGTCGTCCGGCTGATACAGGCCGACCAGCAATTTCGCCAGCGAACTCTTGCCCGAGCCGCTGCGGCCGATGATGCCGATCTTCTCGCCGGGACGAATCACCAGATTGATGTTCTTCAGCGCCGGGTTCTGTTGTTCCGGGTAAGTGAAGCTGAGCTGGCGGCACTCGATCGCGCCTTGCAAAACCTTGCGGCTCAGCGGGCGCTCTTCAAAATTGCGCTCTTGCGGCAACTCCATCATCTGGTCGACCGAGGTCATGGTCACGCGGGCTTGCTGATAACGGGTCAACAGACCCGACAGCGAGGCCAACGGGCTCAGTGCGCGACCGCTGAGCATGTAGCAGGCAATCAGACCGCCCATGCTCAGGTTGCCGGCGATGATCTGGTACACGCCGAAGACGATCATGATCACCCCGGCCAGTTGCTGGATCAGCAGGGTGATGTTCATCGCCAGGCCGGAGAGCATTTTCACCCGCAGCTCGAGGCGGCTGAGGGTGCCGATGGTCTGTTCCCACTGGTACTGGCGTTCGCTCTCCGCGTTATTGACCTTCACCGCGTCGAGACCGGCGAGGGTTTCGATCAGGCTCGACTGGCGCTCGGCGCCAAGGGCCATGGTGCGCTCCATGGTCGCCACCAGCGGCTTCTGCAAGGCGTAGCCGATCAGCAGGGCAATCGGGAACGCCAGCACCGGAATCCACACCAGATGCCCGCCGAGAATGGCGATGACGATGAAGATCAGGATGGTGAACGGCAGGTCGATCAGGCTGGTCAGGGTCAGCGAGGCGAGGAAGTCGCGCAGGCTCTGAAATTCGTGGATGTTCTGCGCGAAGCTGCCGACTCGCGCCGGACGGTATTTCATCGCCATGCCGACGATGCGCTCGAACAGCGTCGCGGAGATGATCAGGTCGGTTTTCTTCCCGGCCAGATCCAGGCACAGGGCGCGCAGACTCTTGAGGATCAGGTCAAAGATGTAGGCGCCGGTGATGCCCAACGCCAGAACCCACAGGGTCGCTTCGGCCTGGTTCGGCACCACGCGATCGTAGACGTTCATCACGAACAGCGGCGCGGCCATGGCGATGATGTTGATCAGGAAACTCGCGGCAATCGCATCGGCGTACAGCCAGCGCGAACGCTTGAGGGTGTCGCGGAACCACGAGCGCGCACGCGGAATCAGCGTGCCGTGGTTGACGTCGAATTTGTGTTGCGGCTGGGCGAAGAAGACTTTGCCGGTGTAATCGTCGGTCAGCAATTCACGGCTGACAATCGACTCGCCGCCGTCGGTTTCGCTGAGCAGCACCCGGGCTTCATTGTCACCCTGCCAGCCGAGCAGGACGGCGCTGCGGCCATCCTTGAGCAGCAGCAACGCCGGCATGGCGATCGCCGGAATTTCTTCCAGTTTGCGCTGCAATACCCGACCTTGCAGGCCGGCGCGAGCTGCCGCGCGGGGCAGCAACTCGACACTCAGGCGTTGTTTGGGCAGCGGCAGTCCGGTGGTCAGCATCGCCGCGCTGGCGGGCTTCTGGTGCAGCATGCAAAGGGCGAGCAGACCGTCCAGTAACGGATCGTCGTGCAGCGCGCGTGGATCATGACTGAGTTGAACTCGACTGACTTCTGATTCCACGCTCGACACTCTTTGACAGTTGAAAAGGGATAACTCAATTCATCCCAGGCAGCTGGACCTTGGGCTTGACGTCGTTTTGCACAACGGATGCCAACGGTGCGACCACTCCCTGGCTTCTGAGCAACTCGCCCATGGTCGCCTTGATTCGGTACTGAGTAAATAACTGAATGTTTTTGATTTCAGCCAGACGCCGCGAAGCGGTGAACAACTCGTTTTCGCTGTCGAGCAAATCAAGCAGAGTTCGTTCACCGAGGCTGAACTGACGCTGGTAGGCGGTGCGCACCGAGGTGCTGTGATCGACGTATTGCTGCGCGATCGGCACCTGCGCGTTAGCGTTGTTCAAGGCGTTCCAGGCCAGGCCCAGCTCTTCGTTCAACTGACGCAGGGCGTTGTTGCGAATATCCAAAGCCTGGTTCGACAGGTACGACTTGGATTCCAGATCGGCCTTGTTGCTGCCACCGGAATAGAGGTTGAAGCGCATGCGCAGCATGGCTTGCCATTCGTTGTTGTGACCGTTCTGGCCGTCGAGATCGTTGTCGGCGGTGCGACCCAGTTCGGCGTCGAAACGTGGGTAGAAGGTCGACTTGGCGGTTTCGTATTGCTTCTCGGCGGCGGCGATGTCGGACTCGGCCGAACGCAGGATCGGGCTGTTTTCCAGCATCTGCTGGCGGGCTTCATTGAGGTTGGCCGGCATCATCGCCATGAACGGCGCCGGACGCTCGAGCTGATCAGGCATCTGGCCGACGGCGCTGAGGAAGTTGGTTTCCGAGTCGGCGAGGTTGGTCTGCTCGGTGATCAGGTTGTTGCGGGCCTGGGCCATCCGCGCTTCAGCCTGGTCGAGGTCGGCACCGCTGCCGACGCCGCGTTGGGTACGCAGCTGGATCTGGTCGTAGATGCGCTGGTGGCTCTTGAGGTTTTCTTCGGCCAGACGCACGAATTCGCGGCGGGTCAGCACATCCAGGTAGACCTGGGCGACGGTCAGCGCGGTGCGCTCGGAAGTACCGAGCAACGAGTAAGCGCGGGAGTTGACGGTGGCTTGTTGACGCCCGACCTCGCTGGACGTCGCAAAACCGTCAAAGACCATTTGCGAGAGACGTAAACTTGACTCGCTACGATTCAGGGTTTCGTAGTGGTTACCGGAATTGGCGCGGGTGGTGACGCTGTCGGTACCCTCACGGCCATAACCGCCGAGCAGATCGACCTTCGGCAGGTATCCACCTTTTGCCGCTCTTAACTGATAATCCGCAGCCAAACGACTGTTGACCCCTGCCTGGATTTCCGGATGGACATCCAGTGCCTGCTGCATGGCTTCTGGTAAGGATTGTGCTTGTACAAAAGAGGCGGCGAGGGCGAAGGGTACGGCGAAAAGCAGGGGCGAACGCATGATAGGAATTTCCCAGAACTTCTTGTCTTGAATCACAGCAAAACGTGGCGCTGCGTCGGATGATGGCAACCAGATTGACCGTATGTCGGAAAGTTCAAAACAGGAACTGGATCACACGCTGAAGGACAGGTCGCCGCGGAAATATCAATGTGACATTAGTGGGGCGATTGTTTAGGATGGCACCCAGAAGGTCAATAGTTTGGCATAAAGTTAATAGCGAAAGAATCTAGCCAAATTATTGACGAAAAGACGCGTCAAACTTGTTTCGCAAATTTTTAAAGTACGTCCAGACTGAATCGGCGCCCATGCCGTCAGGTCCATGGAAGTCAACTGAACGTGACACCCGGAGAGTCTTCAATGAGCAGTGTTGTTGCCATCGTCAAAAGCATTGTCGGTCAGGTATTCGTGGTGTCACCAGAGGGCGTGCGTCGCGTACTCGTTGAAGGCGATCGTCTGTTTGTCGGCGACCAGATCGACACCGGCCTCTCCGGCGCCGTGTCGCTTGAATTGGCCGATGGCCGCACCCTTGATCTGGGCCGTGAAACTCAGTGGAGCGCCAACGCGCCCGACTCCAGCACTGATTTGGCCGAAGCCACCGCGCAGGCAGCGCCGTCGGTAGCCGAACTGCAGCAAGCCATCGCCGCCGGTGTCGACCCGACCACCGCGCTGGACGCTACTGCTGCCGGCCCAAGCGCCGCAGGCACGGGCGGTGCTGCCGGTGGCGGTCACAGCTTCGTGATGCTCGATGCCACCGCTGGCCGCGTTGACCCGACCATTGGCTTCCCGACCGCAGGCATCAACGCTGCCGGTCAAGCTGCGCAAAACATTACCGGCGGCCAGACCACCGATACCACCACCAACGCCCTGCGTGATTCGACCCTGAGCCTCAGCGCCACGCCGTCCATCACCGAAGCCGGCGGTGTGCTGGTGTACACCGCGACCCTGACCCAGGCGCCGCTGACCGACCTGACCATCACCCTGTCCAACGGCGCGGTGATCGTGATTCCGGCCGGTGCAACCACCGGCACCGTCAACGTGCCACTGGCGCCGAACGACACCGTTTATAACGACCCGACCCAGATCGACGTGACCGTCACCGGCACCACCGGCGGCAATGGCATCACCGTGACCCCGCCGACCACTCCGGCCACGACCCAGGTCACCGACACCATCGACACCACCACCGTCACCCTGACGGCCGGGCCGAGTGTCACCGAAGGCGGCCAGATCACGTACACCGCGACCCTGACCAACCCGGCGCAAACCCCGGTGACCGTCACCCTGTCGAACGGCTCGACCATCACCATCGGCGCCGGCCAGACCTCCGGCACCGTCAACGTGCCGACTCCAGCCAACGACGTCTATAACAACGGCAGCACCGTCACCACCACTATTACCGGTGCGACTGGCGGCAACTTCGAAAACCTGGTGCCGAACCCGACGCCAGTGGTGACCACCATCACCGACTCGATCGACACCACCAACCTGACCCTGACTGCCACCGGCACAGTGGTCGAAGGCGGCCAGATCACCTACACCGCGACCCTGACCAACCCGGCGCAAACCCCGGTGACCGTCACCCTGTCGAACGGTTCGACCATCACCATTGAGGCTGGCCAGACCACCGGCACCGTCAACGTGCCGACGGCGGCCAATGACGTCTACAACAATGGCGGCACTGTCAGCACCACCATTACTGGCGCCAGCGGCGGCAACTTTGAAAACCTGGTGCCAAACACCACGCCAGCCACCACCACGGTTACCGACTCGGTCGACACCACCAGCGTGAGCCTCACCGCTACCGGCACCGTCGTCGAAGGCGGCCAGATCACCTACACCGCGACGCTGACCAACGCAGCGCAAACTCCGGTGACGATCACCCTGTCGAACGGTTCGACCATCACCATTGACGCCGGCAAAACCACCGGCAGCGTCAACGTGCCGACCGCGGCCAACGACGTTTACAACAATGGCAGCACCGTCAGCACCACTATCACCGGCGCTACCGGCGGCAATTTCGAAAACCTGGTGCCGAACACGACGCCAGCGACCACCACCATTACCGACTCGATCGACAACACCAACCTGTCGCTGACGGCCACCGGCACCGTGGCGGAAGGGGGTTCGATCGTTTACACCGCGACCCTGACCAATCCGGCCGGCACGCCGGTAACCGTGACCCTGAGCAACGGCTCGGTGATCACCATCGACGCGGGCAAAACCACTGGCACCGTGACCGTTCCGGCGCCGGCCGATGATGTCTATAAAGACGCAGGCAAAGTCGAAGTCACCATCAAGGATGCGACTGGCGGCAACTTCGAGAATCTGCTGCCGAGCACTGTCCCGGCCGTGACCGAAGTGACCGACACTATCGATACCTCGACCGTGAAACTGACGGCTGATACCTCGGTTGCTGAAGGTGGCACCGTCACCTACACCGCCACCGTTGGCGCCCCGGTGACCGGTTCGCCTGTCGTGGTAACCCTGGCCAACGGTCAGAGCATCACCATTGAAGTCGGTAAAACCACCGGCAGCGTGACCACCACCGCGCCAAATGACGCGTTGACCGGCAACGCACCGCTGACGAATTCGATCACTGGCGTTTCGGGTGGTAATTACGAAGATCTGGTCGCCGACAAGACCCCGGTATCGACCAGCGTTACCGATGTTGCCGACACCACCAACCTGTCGCTGAGCGCAACCGGTTCCGTGGCTGAGGGTGGTTCGATTGTTTACACCGCCACGCTGACCAATCCGGCCGGCACGCCAGTCACCGTGACCCTGAGCAACGGCTCGGTGATCACCATTGAGGCCGGCAAAACAACCGGCACCGTGACTGTTCCGGCACCAGCCGATGACGTTTACAAAGACGCCGGCAAAGTCGAAGTGACCATCAAGGACGCCACCGGCGGCAACTTCGAAAACCTCGTTCCGAGCACCGTTCCGGCCGTCACCGACGTGACCGATACCGTCGATACCACCACCGTCAAACTGACCGCCACCGAGTCGGCGGCTGAAGGTGGCACCGTCACTTACACCGCCACTGTCGGCGCGCCGGTGACCGGCTCGCCTGTGGTCGTGACCCTGGCCAACGGTCAGAACATCACCATCGAAGTCGGCAAAACCACCGGCACCGTGACCACCACTGCACCGAACGATGCGTTGACCGGCCACGTGCCGATCACCAACGCAATCACGGGCGTGAGCGGCGGCAATTACGAAGACCTCGTCGCCGACAAAACCCCGGTCAGCACCACGGTCACCGACACCACTGACACCACCGACCTGACGCTGAGCGCGACGGGCACCGTGGCTGAAGGCGGCCAGATCACTTACACCGCGACCCTGAGCAACCCTGCCGGCACGCCAGTCTCCGTGACCCTGAGCAACGGCTCGGTGATCACCATCGAAGCGGGCAAAACCACTGGCACCGTGACCGTTCCTGCGCCAGCCGATGACGTTTACAAAGACGCCGGCAAAGTCGAAGTGACCATCAAGGACGCCACCGGCGGCAACTTCGAAAACCTCGTTCCGAGCACCGTTCCGGCCGTCACCGACGTGACCGATACCGTCGATACCACTACCGTCAAACTGACCGCCACCGAGTCGGCGGCTGAAGGTGGCACCGTCACTTACACCGCCACTGTCGGCGCGCCGGTGACCGGCTCGCCTGTGGTCGTAACCCTGGCCAACGGTCAGAACATCACCATCGAAGTCGGCAAAACCACCGGCACCGTGACCACCACTGCACCGAACGATGCGTTGACCGGCCACGCGCCGATCACCAACGCAATCACGGGCGTGAGCGGCGGCAATTACGAAGACCTCGTCGCCGACAAAACCCCGGTCAGCACCACGGTCACCGACACCACTGACACCACCGACCTGACGCTGAGCGCGACGGGCACCGTGGCTGAAGGCGGCCAGATCACTTACACCGCGACCCTGACCAACGCCGCCGGTTCGCCTGTCACCGTGACCCTGAGCAATGGCTCGGTGATCACCATCGAGGCCGGCAAAACCACTGGCACCGTGACCGTTCCTGCGCCAGCCGATGACGTTTACAAAGACGCCGGCAAAGTCGAAGTGACCATCAAGGACGCCACCGGCGGCAACTTCGAGAACTTGGTGCCAAGCACCACGCCTGCCGTGACCGACGTCACTGATACCATCGACACCTCGACCGTGAAGCTGACGGCCGACACCACTGTGGCTGAAGGTGGCACTGTCACCTACACCGCCACCGTTGGCGCACCAGTCACCGGTTCGCCGGTTGTCGTGACCTTGGCGAACGGCCAGAACATCACTATCGAAGTCGGCAAAACCAGCGGCACCGTGACCACTACCGCGCCAAACGATGCGCTGACTGGCCACGCTCCGCTGACCAATGCGATCACCGACGTTTCCGGTGGCAATTACGAGAACCTCGTTGCCGACAAAACCCCGGTTTCGACCACTGTTACTGACACTGTCGACACCACCAACCTGTCGCTGACTGCGACCGGCACCGTGGCGGAAGGTGGTTCGATTGTTTACACCGCGACCCTGACCAACCCGGCCGGCACCCCGGTGACTGTGACCCTGAGCAATGGCTCGGTGATCACCATCGAAGCGGGCAAGACCACCGGCACCGTGACCGTGGCGGCTCCAGCCGATGACGTCTACAAAGACGCCGGCAAGGTCGAAGTCACTATCAAGGATGCTACCGGCGGCAACTTCGAGAATCTGGTTCCGAGCACCACGCCAGCCGTTACCGATGTAACTGACACCATCGATACCTCGACGGTCAAACTGACCGCCACCGAGTCGGCCGCTGAAGGTGGCACCGTCACCTACACCGCCACTGTCGGCGCGCCGGTCACTGGTTCGCCGGTCGTGGTGACCCTGGCCAACGGTCAGAACATCACCATTGAAGTCGGCAAAACCACCGGCACCGTGACCACCATTGCGCCGAACGATGCGCTGACGGGCCACGCTCCTCTGACCAACGCGATCACCGGCGTTTCCGGCGGCAACTACGAAAACCTCGTGGCCGACAAAACCCCGGTCAGCACCACCGTCACCGACACCGTCGATACCACCAACCTGACGCTGAGCGCGACAGGAACCGTGGCTGAAGGCGGCCAGATCACCTACACCGCGACCCTGACCAATGCCGCTGGCAGCCCGGTCACCGTGACCCTGAGCAACGGCTCGGTGATCACCATCGAAGCGGGCAAAACCACCGGCACGGTGACTGTTCCTGCGCCTGCCGATGACGTCTACAAGGACGCCGGCAAAGTCGAAGTCACCATCAAGGACGCCACCGGCGGCAACTTCGAGAACCTGGTCCCGAGCACCACGCCAGCCGTGACCGAAGTCACTGACACCATCGACACCTCGACCGTGAAGCTGACGGCCGACACCACGGTCGCTGAAGGCGGCACCGTCACCTATACCGCCACTGTCGGCGCGCCGGTCACCGGTTCTCCTGTCGTGGTGACCCTGGCCAATGGTCAGAGCATCACCATTGAAGTGGGCAAGACCACCGGCACCGTAACCTTCACCGCGCCGAACGATGCACTGACCGGTCAGGCCCCGCTGACCAACTCGATCACCGGCGTGAGCGGCGGCAATTACGAAAATCTGGTCGCCGACAAAACCCCGATCACCACCACAGTGACCGACAGCACCGACACCACCAATCTGTCGCTCAGCGCTACCGGTTCCGTGGCCGAGGGCGGTTCGATCATCTACACCGCGACCCTGACCAATGCGGCGGGCTCGCCTGTCACCGTGACCCTGTCGAACGGCTCGGTGATCACCATCGAGACAGGTAAAACCACTGGCACCGTGACCGTTCCGGCGCCGGCCGATGACGTCTACAAAGACGCCGGCAAGGTCGAAGTGACTATCAAGGATGCTACCGGCGGCAACTTCGAGAACCTGGTACCGAGCACTGTGCCGGCCGTGACCGACGTCACTGACACCATCGACACCTCGACGGTCAAACTGACTGCCACCGAGTCAGCGGCTGAAGGTGGCACCGTTACTTACACCGCCACCGTCGGTGCTCCAGTGACGGGTTCACCGGTTGTAGTGACCCTGGCCAACGGCCAGAACATCACCATCGAGGTCGGCAAAACCAGCGGTACCGTGACCACCACCGCGCCAAACGATGCGCTGACTGGGCACACGCCGCTGACCAACGCGATTACTGATGTGAGCGGCGGTAACTACGAGAATCTGGTCGCCGACAAAACCCCGGTTTCGACCACTGTTACTGACACTGTCGACACCACCAACCTGTCGCTGACCGCGACCGGCACTGTGGCTGAAGGCGGTTCGATCGTTTACACCGCAACACTGACCAATCCGGCCGGTACGCCAGTCACCGTCACCCTTTCGAACGGTTCGGTAATCACCATCGAAGCGGGCAAGACCACCGGCACCGTGACCGTGGCGGCTCCAGCCGATGACGTCTACAAAGACGCTGGCAAGGTCGAAGTGACCATCAAGGACGCCACTGGCGGCAACTTCGAGAACCTCGTTCCGAGCACCACGCCAGCCGTAACCGACGTCACTGACACCATCGACACCTCGACGGTCAAACTGACCGCCACCGAGTCTGCGGCTGAAGGTGGCACCGTCACCTACACCGCGACGGTCGGCGCGCCAGTCACCGGTTCGCCGGTTGTCGTGACCCTGGCCAATGGTCAGAACATCACCATCGAAGTGGGTAAAACCAGCGGCACCGTGACCACCACCGCGCCAAACGATGCGCTGACTGGCCATGCTCCGTTGACCAACTCGATCACCGGCGTTTCCGGCGGCAACTACGAAAACCTCGTGGCCGACAAAACCCCGGTCAACACCACCGTCACCGACACCGTCGACACCACCAACCTGTCGCTGACCGCGACCGGCTCGGTGAACGAGGGTGGCCAGATCACCTACACCGCGACCCTGACCAATGCTGCTGGCTCGCCAGTCACCGTGACCCTGAGCAACGGCTCGGTGATCACCATTGACGCTGGCAAAACCACTGGCACTGTCACCGTCGACGCACCGAAAGACGACGTCTACAAAGACGCCGGCACCGTTGAGGCGACCATCAAAGGCGCGACCGGTGGCGACTTCGAAAACCTCGTCACCAGCACTACTCCGGCCGTCACCACCGTCAACGACACCATCGACACCTCCACCGTGTCGCTGACCGCCACGGCGAACGTCGCTGAAGGCGAAACCGTGGTCTACACCGCGACCGTGACCGCGCCAGTGACCGGCTCGCCGGTTGTCGTGACCCTGTCCAACGGCCAGACCATCACTATCGCCGTCGGTGAAACCACCGGTTCGGTGAACTTCGTCGCGCCAAACAGCCCACTGGCCGGCGGCAGCTCGCTGAGCGTGACCATCGACGGCGCCACCGGCGGCAATTACGAAAAACTGGCGGTCGACGGCAAGTCCGCCGACACCGTGGTTTCGGACACCACCGACACCACCAACCTGAACCTGACCGCAACCGATTCTGTGGCTGAAGGCGGTTCGATCGTTTACACCGCGACGCTGACCAACCCGGCCGGCACCCCGGTGACCGTGACCCTGTCGAACGGTTCGGTGATCACCATCGAGGCTGGCAAAACTACCGGCACCGTGACCGTTGCGGCACCTGCCGATGACGTCTACAAAGACGCTGGCAAAGTCGAAGTGACGATCAAGGATGCAACGGGCGGTAACTTCGAGAATCTGGTGCCGAGCACCGTACCGGCGGTGACCAATGTCACCGACACCATCGACACCACCACCGTCAAACTCACCGCGACCGAGTCGGCGGCTGAGGGCGGCAGCGTGACTTACACCGCAACCGTCGGCGCGCCAGTCACTGGTTCACCTGTGGTCGTGACCCTGGCTAACGGTCAGACCATCACCATTGGTGTTGGCCAGACCACCGGCACCGCGACCACCACCGCGCCGAATGACGCACTGACCGGCCACGCGCCGATCACCAATGCGATCACCGAGGTGAGCGGCGGCAACTTCGAAAATCTGGTGGCGGACAAGACGCCGGTTTCGACCAATGTCACCGACACCGTCGACACCACCAATCTGTCGCTGACTGCGACCGGCACCGTTGCGGAAGGTGGTTCGATCATCTACACCGCAACCCTGACCAACGCTGCAGGCTCGCCAGTCACGGTGACCCTGTCGAACGGCGCGGTAATCACCATCGAAGCCGGTAAAACCACTGGCACCGTGACCGTTCCAGCTCCGGCCGATGACGTCTACAAAGACGCCGGCAAAGTCGAAGCGACGATTTCGACCGCTACCGGTGGCAACTTCGAAAACCTGGTGCCGAGCACTGTTCCGGCCGTGACCGAAGTCACCGATACCATCGACACCTCGACCGTGAAACTGACGGCGACCGAGACCGCCGCTGAAGGTGGCACCGTCACCTACACCGCCACTGTCGGTGCGCCAGTGACCGGCTCGCCTGTCGTCGTGACGCTGGCCAATGGTCAGAACATCACCATCGAAGTCGGTAAAACCACTGGCACCGTAACCTTCACCGCGCCGAACGATGCGCTGACCGGCCACGCGCCGATCACCAACTCGATCACCGGTGTCACTGGCGGCAACTACGAAAATCTGGTGGCCGACAAGACTCCGGTTTTGACCACGGTCACTGACACCGTCGACACCACCAACCTGTCGCTCAGTGCGACCGGTTCTGTGGCCGAAGGCGGTTCGATCATCTATACCGCGACATTGACCAACGCAGCTGGCTCGCCAGTCACCGTGACTCTGTCGAACGGTGCGGTGATTACCATCGAAGCCGGCAAAACCAGCGGCACCGTGTCTGTTCCAGCGCCAGCCGACGACGTCTACAAAGACGCAGGCAAAGTTGAAGCGACAATCTCGACGGCGACGGGCGGCAATTTCGAAAACCTGGTGCCGAGCACTGTTCCGGCCGTGACCGAAGTTACCGATACCATCGACACCTCGACCGTCAAACTGACGGCTGATACGTCGGTCGCTGAGGGCGGTACCGTCACTTACACGGCGACCGTTGGGGCACCAGTAACCGGTTCACCGGTCACCGTGACGCTGGCCAATGGTCAGAACATCACCATCGAAGTCGGCAAAACCACCGGCACCGTGACCTTCACCGCACCAAATGATGCGTTGACCGGCCATGCGCCACTGACCAACTCGATCACCAACGTGACCGGCGGCAACTACGAAAACCTTGTTGCCGACAAAACTCCGGTCAGCACCACCGTGACCGACACCGTCGACACCACTAACCTGTCGCTCAGCGCCACAGGGACAGTGGCCGAGGGTGGTTCGATTGTTTACACCGCAACGCTGACCAACGCGGCTGGCTCGCCAGTGACCGTGACGCTGAGCAACGGCGCCGTGATCACCATCGAGGCCGGCAAAACCACTGGCACCGTGACCGTTCCAGCCCCGGCCGACGACGTCTACAAAGACGCCGGCACCGTGCAGGCGACGATCAGCAACGCCACCGGTGGTAACTTCGAGAACCTGGTGCCGAGCACGACGCCGGCTGTGACCAGCGTCACCGACACCATCGACACCTCGACCGTAAAACTGACGGCTGATACGTCGGTCGCTGAAGGTGGCACCGTCACTTACACCGCCACTGTGGGCGCTCCAGTGACCGGTTCACCTGTCGTGGTGACTTTGGCCAACGGTCAGAACATCACCATCGAAGTCGGTAAAACCACCGGCACTGTGACCACCACCGCACCGAACGATGCGCTGACCGGTCAGGCGCCACTGACCAACTCGATCACCGGTGTAACCGGCGGCAATTACGAAAATCTGGTGGCCGACAAGACCCCGGTTTCGACCACGGTCACCGATACCGTCGACACCACCCACCTGTCGCTGAGCGCGACGGGTTCGGTTGCCGAAGGTGGCTCGATCATCTACACCGCAACATTGACCAACGCCGCTGGCTCACCAGTGACCGTAACCCTGTCGAACGGCGCTGTGATCACCATCGACGCCGGCAAAACCACTGGCACCGTGACGGTTCCAGCGCCAGCGGATGACGTCTACAAAGACGCCGGCACCGTGCAGGCGACCATCAGCAACGCCACCGGTGGTAATTTCGAGAACCTGGTGCCGAGCACGACGCCGGCTGTGACCAGCGTCACCGACACCATCGACACCACCACCGTCAAACTGACAGCAACAGAGTCGACAGCAGAAGGTGGCAACGTCATCTACACCGCGACTGTCGGCGCGCCAGTTACCGGTTCGCCGGTTGTCGTGACCCTGGCCAACGGCCAGACCATCACCATTGGCGTCGGCCAGACCACCGGTACCGCGACCACCACGGCGCCAAACGACGCATTGACTGGCCATGCTCCACTGACCAATGCGATCACTGACGTAACAGGTGGCAACTTCGAGAACCTGGTGGCCGACAAGTCCCCGGTATCGACCAATGTCACCGACACCGCAGACACCACCAATCTGTCGCTGAGCGCCACCGGCACCGTGGCCGAAGGCGGCTCGATCGTTTACACCGCGACCCTGACCAACGCCGCTGGCTCGCCAGTGACCATCACCTTGTCGAACGGCGCAGTGATCACCATCGACGCCGGTAAAACCACTGGCACCGTGACTGTTCCAGCGCCAGCGGATGACGTCTACAAAGACGCCGGCACCGTGCAGGCGACCATCAGCACCGCCACCGGTGGCAACTTCGAAAATCTGGTGCCGAGCACGACGCCGGCTGTGACCAGCGTCACCGACACCATCGACACCACCACCGTGAAGTTGACCGCCACTGAGTCGGCGGCTGAAGGCGGCAACGTTGTCTACACCGCTACCGTAGGCGCACCGGTTACCGGCTCGCCGGTTGTCGTGACTTTGGCCAATGGTCAAACCATCACCATCGGTGTTGGCCAGACCACGGGCACTGCAACCACCGCAGCGCCAAACGATGCATTGACCGGTCATGCGCCACTGACCAACTCGATCACCAACGTGACCGGCGGCAACTACGAGAACCTTGTTGCCGACAAAACTCCGGTCAGCACCACCGTGACTGACACCGTCGACACCACGAACCTATCGCTGAGCGCGACTGGCTCGGTGGCTGAAGGCGGCTCGATCGTTTACACCGCGACCCTGACCAACGCCGCTGGCTCGCCAGTGACCGTCACCTTGTCGAACGGCGCAGTGATCACCATCGATGCCGGTAAAACCACTGGCACCGTGACCGTTCCAGCCCCGGCTGACGACGTCTACAAGGACGCCGGCACCGTGCAGGCGACGATCAGCACCGCCACCGGTGGTAACTTCGAGAACCTGGTGCCGAGCACGACGCCGGCTGTGACCAGCGTCACCGACACCATCGACACCACCACGGTGAAACTGACCGCGACCGCCACTGCCGCTGAAGGCGGCAATGTCGTCTACACCGCAACCGTCGGCGCGCCAGTAACCGGTTCGCCAGTCGTGGTAACCCTGTCGAACGGTCAAACCATCACCATCGGTGTAGGCCAGACTACCGGCACCGCAACCACTACCGCGCCAAACGACGTTTTGACCGGTCATGCACCGCTGACCAACGCGATCACCAACGTGAGCGGCGGTAACTACGAGAACCTCGTGGCTGACAAAACGCCGGTCAGCACTACGGTGACCGACACTGTCGACACCACCAATCTGTCGCTCAGTGCGACCGGTTCGGTCGCTGAAGGCGGCTCGATCGTTTACACCGCGACATTGACCAACGCCGCTGGCTCGCCAGTGACCGTCACCTTGTCGAACGGCGCAGTGATCACCATCGACGCCGGTAAAACCACTGGCACCGTGACCGTTCCAGCCCCGGCCGATGACGTCTACAAAGACGCCGGCACCGTGCAGGCGACCATCAGCACCGCCACCGGTGGCAACTTCGAAAACCTCGTGCCGAGCACCGTACCGGCAGTGACCAACGTCACCGACACCATCGACACCACCACCGTCAAACTGACAGCAACAGAGTCGACAGCAGAAGGTGGCAACGTCACCTACACCGCGACTGTCGGCGCGCCAGTCACCGGTTCGCCGGTTGTCGTGACCCTGGCCAACGGTCAGACGATCACCATCGGTGTCGGCCAGACCACCGGTACCGCGACCACCACGGCGCCAAACGACGCATTGACTGGCCATGCTCCACTGACCAATGCGATCACTGACGTAACAGGTGGCAACTTCGAGAACCTGGTGGCCGACAAGTCCCCGGTATCGACCAATGTCACCGACACCGTCGACACCACCAATCTGTCGCTGAGCGCCACCGGCACCGTGGCCGAAGGTGGCTCGATTATTTACACCGCGACATTGACCAACGCCGCTGGCTCGCCAGTGACCGTAACCCTGTCCAACGGCGCCGTGATCACCATCGACGCCGGTAAAACCACTGGCACCGTGACTGTTCCAGCGCCAGCGGATGACGTCTACAAAGACGCCGGCACCGTGCAGGCGACGATCAGCACCGCCACCGGTGGCAACTTCGAAAACCTCGTGCCGAGCACGATTCCAGCCGTGACCAGCGTTACCGACACGATCGACACCACCACCGTAAAACTCACTGCAACCACAACTGCAGCCGAGGGCGGCAACGTTGTCTACACCGCGACTGTCGGCGCGCCAGTCACCGGTTCGCCGGTTGTCGTGACCCTGGCCAACGGTCAGACCATCACCATCGGCGTCGGCCAGACCACCGGTACGGCGACCATCACGGCGCCAAACGACGCATTGACTGGCCATGCGCCGCTGACCAACTCGATCACCAACGTGACGGGCGGTAACTACGAGAACCTCGTGGCTGACAAAACGCCGGTCAGCACCAACGTGACCGACACCGTCGACACCACCAATCTGTCGCTCAGCGCTACCAATTCGGTCGCTGAGGGCGGCTCGATCATCTACACCGCAACATTGACCAACGCCGCTGGCTCGCCAGTGACCGTAACCCTGTCCAACGGCGCCGTGATCACCATCGACGCCGGTAAAACCACTGGCACCGTGACTGTTCCAGCGCCAGCGGATGACGTCTACAAAGACGCCGGCACCGTGCAGGCGACGATCAGCACCGCCACCGGTGGCAACTTCGAAAACCTCGTGCCGAGCACGACGCCGGCCGTGACCAGCGTCACGGACACTATCGACACCACCACGGTGAAACTGACCGCGACCGGTACAGCGGCTGAAGGCGGCAACGTCGTCTACACCGCGACCGTAGGCGCACCGGTTACCGGCTCGCCGGTTGTCGTGACCCTGTCGAACGGTCAGACCATCACCATTGGCGTCGGCCAGACCACCGGCACCGCGACCACCACCGCACCGAACGATGCGCTGACCGGTCATGCGCCGCTGACCAACTCGATCACCAACGTGACGGGCGGCAACTACGAGAACCTCGTGGCCGACAAAACCCCGGTCAGCACCACCGTGACCGACACCGTCGACACCACCAACCTGTCGCTGTCCGCGACCGGCACCGTGGCCGAAGGTGGTCAGATCACTTACACCGCGACCCTGACCAATGCCGCAGGCTCGCCAGTCACCGTAACCCTGAGCAACGGCTCGGTAATCACCATCGACGCCGGCAAAACCACCGGCACCGTGACCGTTCCAGCACCAGCTGACGACGTCTACAAAGACGCCGGCACCGTGCAGGCGACCATCACCGGTACCAGCGGTGGCAGCTTCGAAAACCTGGTCACCAGCACAGCTCCGGCCGTGACCAGCGTCACCGACACGGTCGACACCACCACCGTCAGCATCACTGGCAGCAGCTCGGTGACCGAAGGCCAGACCGCCAGCTACACGGTCAGCCTGAACCACCCTGCGCAAACCGAAGTGACCCTGAAAATCGTCTACAGCGGCACCGCCGCCGACGGTTCGGACTTCACCGGTGTGTACACCGTGAAGATTCCGGCCGGTGCGAGCAGCGCGCAGTTCAACGTCGCCACCATCGATGACAAGATCACCGAAGGCACCGAGAACTTCGTGGTCAAGATCGATTCAGCCACTGGCGGCAACTTCGAGAACCTCGCGGTCAGCAGCACCAATGGCAGCGTCAGCACGTCGATCATCGACAACGACGCACCGCCGGTCATCGACCTGGATGCCAACAACTCCAGCGGCGCCACCGGTGCCGACTACAAGGTGACCTTCACCGAAAACACCCCGGGCGCGGGTGTGTCGATTGCCGACACCGACATCAGCATCACCGACCCGGACAGCACCATGCTCACCGGCGCCACCGTAATCCTGACCAACCGTCAGGACGGCGATGCGCTGAACCTGGGCAACAGCGTCAACGGCATCACCATCAATGCCAACAGCACCAACGGCACCGTCACGCTGACGCTGTCCGGTAACGCGACGCTGGCTGATTACATGCAGGCCATCAAGAACATCAGCTTCACCAACAGCAGTGAGAATCCGAGCACCGTGCCGCGGATCATCACCGTGACTGTGACCGATGGCGGCAACTACTCCAACACCGCGACCACCACGGTCAACGTGGTGGCGGTCAATGACGCACCGGTCGCTGCACCGAGCAATGTCACCGGCACCGAAGACACCCCGTTGGTGCTCGGCTGGTCGACTTTCGGCGTTACTGACGTCGACAGCCCGGCCGCCAGCCTCGGCATCAAAATTACCCAGCTGCCGGGCGAAGGCAAACTGCAGTACCTGGACGGCTCGACCTGGAAGGACGTCGCCAACAACCAGACCTTCAGCAAGGCTGACATCGACGCGGGCAAGCTGCGCTTCCTGCCGGATGCCAACGAGTCGGGCGTCAACGGTTACGGCGGCAGCGGTCTGGGCAACAACCAGGCTGACTACGCGCAAATCAAGTTCCAGCCAACCGACGGCCAACTGCTGGGCAACACCGGCACCGTGAAGATCGACATCACCCCGGTAGCGGATGCGCCGACCGTGAGCGTGGCCGACAACAGCGTGAAGTCGACCGGACTGATCAAGGAAGTCTGGACTGGTCTCTCGGGTCTGGGCACCAACGGCAACGGCGCGGATTCGACCACGTTGAAAAACGTCATTGACGGTGCGGGCACACCGAACACCAGCACTAACGTCAACAACGTGCAGTCCGACGGCAGCGTGACCGCCGGTACTGCCTCGAAGACCTCGGGCCTGATCTATCTGGAAGCCGGCAAGACCTACACCTTCAGCGGTATCGGCGATGACAGCCTGTTGGTGACCATTGGCGGCAAGAGCGTGGCATCGACCACGTGGGGCGCGGGCGGTAACCTCAACGGTTCGTTCACCCCGACCACCAGCGGCTACTACACCCTGGACATCTACCACCACAACCAGAGCGGCCCGGGCAGCTACGACGTCAACCTGTCAGTCAACGGCAGCACGCCGATCGACCTGAGCAGCGCTGGCGTACCGATCTACACCGGCGTTCAGGATCTGGTGAATTCGGGCGTGACCGTCTCCGATCTGCACGGCAGCAACGGCGAAGGCTATTACGACGGCTACAAACTCAACACCGGCGCCGAAGGCACCACGGTGAAACTGTCGGCAATCACCACCGCACTGACTGACACCGACGGCTCGGAAACCCTGAGCGTGAAGATCAGCGGCGCGCCAGTCGGCTCGGTGCTCAGCGATGGCGCGGGCCATACCTTCACCGTCACCGCCAGCAGCGGCGACGCCAACGTCACCGGCTGGAACCTCGGCAGCCTGACCGTGACCCCGCCGCCGTACTACAACGGCCAGTTCAACCTGACCGTGACCTCGACCTCCACCGAAATGGTCGGCGGTTCGGCGAGCAGCACCGCGACCATTCCGGTCACCGTGGTGCCGGCGGTCTACAACGCCATTGTCGCCACGTCGGCC
The DNA here is from genome assembly GCF_979258655.1 of Pseudomonas sp. AC242. Lineage (NCBI taxonomy): Bacteria > Pseudomonadati > Pseudomonadota > Gammaproteobacteria > Pseudomonadales > Pseudomonadaceae > Pseudomonas > Pseudomonas sp. AC242. The sequence goes on along the minus strand of NZ_OZ409873.1, from coordinate 5,853,126 downwards.
GATGACACCGTCAGCGGCACCGATGGCAACGACATCATCGTCGCCGACATCGGTGGCCTGACCGTGGTCCCGGGTACCAACTACAACATCGCCTTCATGGTCGACAGCTCCGGCAGTATGAGCAGCTCGTCGATCAATGCGGCCAAGGATTCGCTGACGTCGGTGTTCAACACCCTCAAGCAGAGCCTGGGCGGCAGCAACTCGGGTACGGTGAACATCTTCCTGGTGGACTTCGATACCCAGGTCAACAAGTCGGTGTCGGTGAACCTCAACGACCCGAATGCGCTGACCCTGCTCAAATCCGTACTCGACTCGATGAGTTCCGGCGGCGGCACCAACTATGAGGACGTGTTCAAAACCACGGCCAACTGGTTCCAGAGTGCCGACGCTGTGGCCAACACCGGGGCGAAAAACCTCACGTACTTCATCACCGACGGCCAGCCGACCTACTACCAGAGCGGCGAGCAGACCAACCCGACGCTGTACGGCAGCGTGAAGTTCGACAGCGTGGTGACCACCAGCAACTACAAGCTGGGCGACACCTTCAGCACCTACATCGACAACACGCATTACCTGAGCATCAACGCCAGCGGTTTTGCCCAGTTGCAGACCTACACCGCCCGTTATGGCTGGAGCACCACCAATCTGGGCACCGTTCACGCGCAGGGCGACGGCACTTACGAGTTGTCGAGTCTGGCCGGTAGCGGCAGCAGCACCACCTCGACCACCACCGACAACTCGACCAGCAGCTTCGCGTTGCTCAGTGGCCTGTCGAATGTCGAGGCCATCGGCCTGAACAGCGGCGTCAGCCTCAACGACCTGAAACCTTACGATTCGGATAAAACGCCGCAGACCAACATTGATCCGAAGGATCTGGCCAACTCGATTATCGGCCACACCGAAGCGACGATGCCGGGCAACGACACCGTCAGCGGTGGCGACGGCAATGACATCCTCTTTGGCGATCTGGTGAGTTTCAACGGCATTGCCGGTGAGGGTTATCAGGCTATGCAGGCGTTCGTTGCCAAGGAAACCGGCGTCGACGTCAGCAAGGTCACCACCAGCAACGTGCACCAATACATCACCGAGCACTATCAGGCGTTCGATGTGTCCGGTGCGCATGATGGCAATGACACGCTGTTGGGTGGCGCGGGCAATGACATCCTCTTCGGCTCGGGCGGCAACGACCTGCTCGATGGCGGCAAAGGCAATGACATCCTGCTCGGCGGCACCGGCAACGACACACTGATCGGTGGTCAGGGCAATGACATCCTCATCGGTGGTTCTGGCGCCGACACCTTTGTCTGGAAGGCGGGCGACACCGGCAACGACGTGATCAAGGACTTCAAGGCCGCCGACGGTGACCGTATCGATCTGCGTGATTTGCTGCAGGGCGAGACTGGCAGCACCATCGACAACTTCCTGAAGATCACCACGGTCGACGGCACGTCGTCGCTGCAAGTCAGCTCGGCGGGCAAGTTCAACTCCGGCGATGCCGCAGCGGCGACCCCGGACGTGACGATCAAACTGGAAGGCAACAACTGGTCGAGTGCCAACATTCACAACCTGATTGCCGGCAGCGACCCGACCATCAAAGTCGACCACAACAACAGCTGATCCGTGAACAAAACGGCCGCCCCAATGGGGCGGCCGTCACGTTTGTGCTGACCGGACCGGTGACGATCGCGTCGCCGCCCCGCATACTCGCGCGCAGTTGGCTATGCTGCTGACAGCATGACGCTGGTTCATTTCTGAGGGATGCTCAATGTTTTACGTGCAACGCGATGCGCAAGGTCTGTTGATTCGCGTGGAAGCCGCGGCCTACGCCGAGGCCACGGAAACGCTGCCGGCCGACAGCCATGAAATCCAGGCCTGGTTCGCCAATGAAGTGGTGGAAACCAGCCTCAAACAGCTCAAGCAGAGCGACTTTGAAATGATTCGGGTACTCGACGACCTGATTCAGGTGCTGACCCAGAAAGGCGTGATCCGCGTCACCGACCTGCCACCGGCGGCCCAGGCCAAACTGATGGACCGGACCCAGGCGCGGGAAGCGTTGGGCGGATTGAGTCAGTTGATCGATGAGGATGAGGGCGGATTGATCTGATCCCCCCGTAATCAAAAGCCTACCCTCACCCCAGCCCTCTCCCCGAGGGAGAGGGGGCCGACCGAGGTGTCTGGCGTTATAGATCGACCTGAGAAATCGAATCGATTATGGATTCAGCCCCCTCTCCCGGAGGGAGAGCGGCCAACCGAGGTGTCTGGCGCTATAAGTCGATTATGGATTCAGCGGAGCTCTTTCACGTCGGCGTATTACATCAATATCGCACGGTCAGTCCCCTCTCCCTCCGGGAGAGGGCTAGGGTGAGGGTTGCTTTTGCAATGACTCACCGCCAAGGCTTCGGCTCACCCAACAACTGCCCCTGAACCCCATACAAACCCATCTCGCGAATCACCGCCAACTCCCCTTGCGTCTCGACCCGCTCAGCAATCAGCGGCAGATCAATGCTGTGCGCCGCGCGCTGGATAGCCTCGATGAACAGCCGCTTGTCACTCTCCTGATCAATCGCGCGAATGTAGCTGCCATCGATCTTCAGGTACGCCAGCCCCAGCCGCGCCAAATTACCGATCATGCTGAAACGACCACCAAAGCGCTGCAGGCTCAGTGAGAAGCCCAGTTCGCGCAGGCGCCGGGTCAACTGCTCGAGCACCGCTTGTTCCGGCAATTGCTCCTCGCCGATTTCCAGGGTCAGGCGCTCGCCGAGGTTGGAATGTGCGCGCAAAATCTCGAAGACTTTGTTCAACGCCTGCGGATCGGCCAGGGTCGCCGAAGACAGGTTCAGCGCCAGCGAATCTTCATGTTCTTTCATCTGCTCCAGCACGCGCTCAAGCATCAGGCGATCCAGCCGCGCGGTCCAGCCGAAGCGCTCCAGCCATGGCAGAAAACGCCCGGCCGGGATGGTCTGGCCCTGATCATCGAGCAAGCGCGAGAGCACTTTGTAATGCAGCACCAGTTGCGTGTCTGCGGCGGCGACCACCGGCTGGAAATACAGCTCGAAACGTTGCTGACTCAAGGCCTGATCGAGCAAACGATGCCAGGCGTGGTGATCGTCGCCGACATCCGCCGTCAGGCTCTGATCGATGCACGCCCAGTTCTGCTCGCCCTGCCCTTCGGCTTGCGCCAGCGCCTGATCACCGAGGGTCAGCACCTGTTGCGGCGAATCGCCGTGAGTGAAGGGCGCCAGGCCGATCGACGCCACGGCAGCGACGTCGGTCGCGCCGGTGGCGTGCAGACTGCTCAAGGCATTGTCGAGGTTCTGCGCCAGTTGCAGCGCTTCTTCTCGAACCAGCCCCGGCGCCAGCACAGCGAACTCACCGCCACGAATCCGCGTGACAAGGTTCTGGGTTTCCGGGTACTTGGCGCATTCGCGAGACAACTGTTCGCCGACTGCTTTCAACAGTTCATCGGTGCGCTGACCGCCCAGACGCTGGTTGAGCCCGGCCAGATCCTTGACCCGCAACAGCAGTAGATAACCAGAACTGGCCTGCTCCGGATTGCTCACCCGATTGTTCAACTGCATCTCGAAATAACGCCGGTTGGCCAACCCCGTCAGGTTGTCCTGATAAGACTCGGCACGCAGTTTTTCACTGCGCTCGGCCTGCTCCTGAAACAGCGCCTTGAGCTTCTCGACCATCTGGTTCATCGCCTGCACCACGCGACGCAACTCAGGCGTGCGTGGCAATTCAGGCAGGCTGAGAAACTCGCGACGGGCGATGGCGTGAGACTGCTTGACCATGTAATCCAGCGGCTTCAATTGCCGGCGCAGCAGCAATGCGCCGAGCACCGCACTCACTGCGCCGCAGATCAGCAACCAGCCAAGGCTGCCCAACGCGCTCTGCCACAGCTTGGCCACGGCAAACATCGGATGGCTGACCACTTCGACCCGCGCCGCCTGCTCCCAGCCACGGCTGACCAGCGCGTCGCCACCAGCCGGTTCCAGACCGATCAGCTTGACGAACCAGTCCGGCACATTGCTGACCGCCGGAATGCCATTGCGCTCGACGATAGTCTGATCGGTCTTCAGATCGACCACGCGGATGCTCGCGTAATAACCGCTGTCGAAAATCGAACTGACCAGCAACTCGACCATCGCCGGGTCGTCGATATTCGGCGTCAGCGACAAGGCCAGCGCCGTCGCGGCGTCCTGCGCGTGGGAACGCAACTGGTTGACGTACTGGGTGCGCGAGCTCTCCAGACTGACCATGAAGCTGCCGGTGAAGGCGACCACCAGGAACAGACAGATAGCGATCAACAGCTGTTTGAACAAAGACATCTGAGCGCGTGCTCCTAGTTAGTCGTCTCGACCGGGAAACCTTCGGCCTGCATTTTCTTCAAGACATCCTGCCAGCGTGACAGGCGTTTGGTATCACCGACCTTTTTGTTGCCCTTGGCGCCCGGCAAATACAGACCTTCGGCATTGAAAGAGTAGACCGGCAGCAAATCGGTTCGCTGCGATGCCGGCTGGATCGGATCGATGAGGCTGTCGAGCACCAGCGGCATGGCATCGGGGGTGGCATAGTAAGTCAGGACCATGTGCGCGCGGTTCTGGCGCAACGCTTTGACATAGGTGATGCGCAGCTTGTCACTGGAAACGCCGAGATGGCGCAGGCTGAAATACTTGGCGATCGCATAGTCTTCGCAGTCGCCAGCGCCCTTCCACAGCGCCTCGATCGGCGTTTCCCAATAGTCGACCTCGTGCCACAGGTCGATGTCTTCGACGTAGCGCACCTGTTTGTTGAAAAACAGGTTCACCACTTTGAGCTTTTCCATCTCGCTAACCTGTTTCTGCGTAGCCAACAGATTCTGCCAGGCATCGATGCGCTGCTGCCCGACACCCAGCGGCCCATAGAGCGCCGTGGCTTTGCGGCTGATCGTGGAAAAATCCCAATCGGCATGCAGACCGCCCAGCATGACGCCGGCCAGCAGCAGTGCGCAGCCTAGCCAGCGCAGTGTCCGGGGGATCGCGAAACGTACCGCCACAGCAGAATTCCGGGGGCAGGAAGGAAAGCGTTTGATGGTGAAGCTTAGCCCGGCAAAAAACAATGGCACCATGAGATCATCGGCGACACGCTAAACTTCAGTTGGCACCCAATGTTTTACAAGGTTTGACAACCTGTAGAGCAATCACTAGTGTCATTTGGATCCAAATCAGGCCGACATACAGGGTGCGTAGTCGTGACACAGAAGCCCAAACCGCTGCACAGCATTAAAGTCGATGGACCGATTCCTGCGCATCTGGCCCGGTCGGTGATCGAAGAAACCCTGCGCTCGGCAATCCTCGATGGGCGTCTGCCCTGCGGCACGGCGCTGCGCCAGCAGGATCTGGCCGATTTGTTCGGCGTCAGCCGCATGCCGGTGCGCGAAGCCTTGCGCCAGCTCGAAGCTCAGGAACTGCTGAGCGTTACCGCGCATAAAGGCGCAGTGGTTGCGCCGTTGATTCAAGGCGATGCCACCGAAACCTACGAGCTGCGCATCCTCCTCGAATCCGAAGCCATGCGCCAGTCGATTCCGCAGCTGACCTCGGCCGATCACACACGCGCCGCCGGTTACATCGAAGAGCTGGAAGCGCAACACGACTACACGGAAATCGGCCGGCTCAACCGTTTGTTCCACATGGCCCTGTACTGCAAAGCGCCCAATAAACGCTTGCTGCGACTGGTCGAAGACGGACTCAACGAAGAGGAACGTTTTCTGCGTTTCAACCTTGAGGCCATGGGCCTGGGCAAACTGTCCCAGGACGATCACCGGGCAATGCTGCAAGCCGTGCAGGATCGTGACGTTGAACTGTCAATCAAACTCCTCGAGCAGCACCTTAATCGGGGCGTCGAGGTGATTACCCGTTATCTCGCTACCCCCGCCGCGCAAAGCCGCAAAGCCGCTCGCTGAGCGCGCACCTCCCACGAATCACCCGCTTACAAATCCCCAAGCGATCTGCCCGCCCTCAGGTGGGCGGATCCGCGTGCCCGCTCTAACCTCCTCCGCGCCTATCAGTCCGCATTTGCAGCGTGCCGATGACGAATCGGTAATAGCCGTGGCGCTCATTTACCCGCACTCTTGAACGGCCAACCCCATAAAGAACGGGCGACGCGCCGCCCTGACGGCGCAGTCCCCGCACCAGGAACCTACGGAAGGAGCCTTGCCACGGGAAAAAGGAAGTCATGGCGCGGGGTCACGGCCAACTTCCGCCCCTTTTAAATCATTCAATTCTTATTGCTGGAAAGTTGCTTCGAGTGAGGCATTCACTCTTGTCGATCAATTTTGGCCGTTATTCGCCGAAAGGAGCAACTACGCCCAAATAAAACTTTACCCACAAGTTTTATCGGAACAACTCAACTTCAAAAAATAGCAAACTTAAAATAATTAAAAATATACTTGTTAACTACTTTGTCTGTGTATTAGCTTTTCTTCGCCAAGTTTGAACTTCGCCCTTCAACTCGGCATCAGCCCAATGCCTGCGGTACATCAGCAGCGCCTTATGGGCAGACATGAGGCCATGTCACAGGTATATCGATCCGCACTTATCCATCAGGAAAGAAGGCTGTCGTCCGTCGACAGAAAACAAGTAAGTCGTCGTTTCATTGATTGCGCAGTTTCCAGAGCAGTTCCATTACATATCAACGATAAAGGACATCATGATGCCCAATAAGAACCAACTCGCCCTGAAGAAAGCCGAACTTAGCATTCACCCGATCTTTTCCGAGATCACCTCGCTAACGGTCTTGCGTCGTTTCATGGAAACCCACGTGTTTGCCGTGTGGGATTTCATGTCGCTGACCAAACGCCTGCAGCAGGAGCTGACGTGCACCCGTTTGCCGTGGTTACCGCCGCGTGACCCTCACGCCGCCCGGTTGATCAACGAGATCGTTCTGGGTGAAGAATCGGATGATCGCCTGACGGAGGGTCATTACAGCCATTTCGAGTTGTACCTGGATGCGATGCGCGAAATCGGCGCGAGTACCACGGCCGTGGAGCGCTTTGTCGCCCTGCAACAGGAAGGGGTGAGCTATGACGTTGCGCTGCAAAGCGTCGAGGTGGATCCGGCCGCTGCGCAATTTGTCCGCGACACCTTGCGTACCGCCCTGCATGCACCAGGACACAGCGTGGCGGCGGCGTTTCTGCACGGTCGCGAGAGTGTGATCCCGACCATGTTCCAGCGCATTCTTGACGACTGGGGCATCGGCATCGAACAGGCACCGACCTTCCGTTACTACCTGGAACGGCACATCGAGGTCGACTCCGAAGACCACGGCCCGGCGGCAGAACACCTGCTCGAACGCCTGGTCGCCGGCGATCCGCAGCGCGAGGCCGAGGTCTACGCCAGCGCCATCGCCGCCGTGGAGAGTCGCATCGCCCTGTGGGACGGCCTGCGCCTGAGCATGCGCGAACCGTTGGCGGAGGTGGCCCAATGAACGCCGCCGACTATCAATCCTTTGCCGACGCCTGGGAGAACCGCGCCACCATCCGCACTCGCCCCCGACGCGTGCTGGAAGACGATGAACGCCTGATCTACCCGCTCAGCCGCCAACCACTGGTGCTCAGTGAAACCTTCCTGCGCGAGTGCCCGCAACAGCGTGATTTCGCCTTGGTGCAGACGCTGTACAAGTTCATCAACGACGTGGTGATTTTCGAAACCGAGATCGTCGACAAGACCGCACGCAGCATCGCCAAGAACCGCTTCGCCGTGGCCTTCCCGTTTGCCTGTCGTTACGACGCGATGACCGTGGTGGTCGATGAGGATTATCACGCGCTGGTGGCGATGGATTTCATGCAGCAAACGGTAGCGATGACCGGCATCGAGCCGATTCAGTTGCCCGATGAGATCGAGTTGAGCCGGGCGATTCCTGCGGCTGTAGCGCTGGCACCGGAGCACCTGCGCAGCGCGGTGGAATTGATCTGCGTGGCCATCGCCGAAAACACCGTGACCGGCGATGTCGCGGCGTTCGCCCGCGATGACACGGTCAAGCCGTCGATCAAAGGTCTGATGGCCGATCACTTGCTCGACGAAGGTCGTCATTCGAGTTTCTGGGCGCGGATGGTGCGTATCTATTGGCACACCGCCAACGCGGCGGATCGCGAAACCATCGCGCAGATTCTGCCGGTGTTCATCGGCCACTACCTGACCAACGACATCCAGAAAGCCTTCGATCTGCGCCTGATCGACGCACTGCCGGTCAGCGAGGCGACGCGCCGTTCGCTCAGGGATGAAATGGCCGGGCTGGCCTTTCCGATCAATCGCCACCATCCGCTGGTGGGCAACATCGTCAAGTTCTTCCACAACAGCTCGCTGCTCGACACGCCCTGCGTGCAGCACGCCTTGCGCGATTACCTGGTTTGACAAGGAGGCCGACATGAAACGTCTCGACATTTTGCTGATTGGCGCCAGCCAGGCCATGACCGACCTGGCGCAGGAACTGGAACAACACGGTCACTCCTTGCAGCGCAGCGGCGTTGCGGCATCGACGGTGGATTTGATCATCGACGATGGCTTCATTGGCGCTGGCGACTTCTGCGCCATCCCGCATCTGCATCTGCGTCTGGGTGTTGGCGTGCAGAGCCTTGGCGGTTTGCCGTCACTCGATTTGCTGTGTTTTCTTGGCTCGTCACTGATCAGCCGCGTGCCGATTGCCGATGAGCCATCGGGAAACGGTCAGGCATTGCGACAGCGGGTGCTGACCCAAGTGGTGGACGAAGTGGCGTTGCTGGTCAGCCGCTTCTCCCGTGACGCTGAGTATCTTCAGCAGGCCGGATCTGTGCCGGCGCCGGATTTCGAGCGGATGGAAAATCTGCTGTTTCTCGACAACCTGGCTTACGTCCATCAGCGCAACGACACCGCGAATGTGGCGCTGCTGAAACAGGCGCAAGTGCCAGTCATCGAGCGTCTGCAACAGAGCTTGATTCGCCACGCCGAACGGCCGGCACTGCACCTTGGCGAACAGTCGCTCAGCTACAGCCAGTTGCACGACTACAGTCGCGCGATTCAACAGCAAATGCTGCCTTTGCTCGAGCAACATCCGCAACCGTGGGTGGTCGGCATCTGCCTGCCGAAAAGCCCGGCGTTGTTCGCATCGATTCTGGCGGTCCTCGGCAGCGGCGCGGTGTATTTGCCACTGGAGCCGAGTCATCCGTTGCAGCGCCAGCAATACATTCTGCAAAACGCAGGCGCGCTGCTGTTGTTGCATGACGGCGAGCATCCGCTTGGCAAAACCATGGCGGGGCTGGACGTCAGCCGCATCGACAGCGCTGAGGCAGATCTCAGCCAACCGTTGATGCGCCGCCGCCCCGAACTTGATGCAGCGTGCATGGCGCTCTACACCTCGGGCACCACCGGCCATCCGAAGGGTGTGCTGCTCAGCCAGGCCAACCTCGCGCACTTCACCGCGTGGTACGCCGATTACGTGCAGTTGCAGGCAGAAAGTCGAGTCTTGCAGTTCTCGTCGCTAAGCTTCGATTCGTCGCTGATCGACATCTTCCCGACCCTGCTCGAAGGCGCCGAACTGGTGGTGCCCGACGACACGCAACGGCGCGATCCGCTGCAACTGGTCGCGCTGATCCGCCGCCGGCAATTGACCCACGCGTTCCTGCCGCCAGCGCTGTTGAGCATCCTGCCGCTGGAGCAACTGGAAGGTGTGCAAGTGATGACCGGTGGCGACGTCTGCGAGCCGTTCGTCATCGAACAACTGACCCGTCAGGGCACGCTGCACAACCTTTACGGCCCGACCGAAGCGACGGTGCTGATCACGGCGCGGCAACTCAAACCCGGCGACAGCAACCGCAGCCTCGGTGCGCCGATCGCCAATAGCCAAGTGCTGATTCTCGATGATGATTTGCAACCGGTACCGCAGAACACCGTCGGCGAATTGTTCATCGTTGGTCCCGGTGTCTGCCTCGGTTATCTGAACAATCCTCAGCAGACCGCCGAACGTTATCTGAACCTGAAATTACCGGACGGCCAAACGCTGCGCGCCTACCGCAGCGGCGACATGGCCAAGTGGGGCGAGCACGGTATCGAGCTGTGCGGACGGCGCGATAACCAAGTGAAGATCCGTGGATTCCGGGTCGAGCCGGAAGAGATCGAACGTTGCCTGCGCGAGAGCCAGTTGTACCGGCAAATCGCAGTGGTGATCGACAGTCAGCGACGGATTCTGGCGTTCCTCGCCCAGCCGCAATCGGACACCGCGCGCGAAGCACTGAAGGCCCACGCCCGGCAGTTTTTGCCCGACTACATGCAACCCGTGGCGTGGACTGAACTGTCGAGCATGCCGTTCGCCAGCAACGGCAAGGTCGACCGCAAAGCGCTGCTCGCACTGCCAGTGAGCGTGCAGGACAGCGGGCCAAAATGCCTGCCGGCGAATGCCGACGAAGCACTGCTGCTGGAGATCTGGGCGGAGCTGCTGGAGCTGCCAACCAGCGACGTTTCCACCGACGAAAGCTTTTTCAATCTCGGTGGTCACTCGATTCTGCTGTCGCGAATGTTGCTGCGGCTGCGTGAGGAGTTCGGTCGCAGCATTTCGATCAATCGCTTCATCGAACTGCCGACCATCATCAAACTCGCGACGCTGGTGCGCGGCACCGATGACAGCACGGTGCTCAGCGCTCAAGCCATGGCCGACGCCGAGCGCGCACTGGATATCGAGCCACTGCCGATCAGTCACATGGGTGATGTGCACAAGGTCATCGTCACCGGGGCCAATAGTTTTGTTGGCGTGCACATCGTCGAGGCGCTGCTCGGCTGGGGCGCCAGCGAAGTGGCGTGTCTGGTGCGCGATGGCGGCGGGCAAACGGCGGCGCAACGCTTTGCCGAGTCACTGCGGGAAAACCGTCTGGAGCATCTGGATCTGAGTCGCGTGCGGGTTTACGCGGCAGATATCACACGCCCGCAACTGGGCCTGGACGACGACGATTATCAGCGCCTCGATCGTGAGTTCGGCGCGTTGGTGCATAACGCCGCCAACGTCAATCACGTACTCGATTACGAGTCCCTGGCGGCAGACAACGTCGAGCCGATTTTTGCGCTGCTGCGTTTGTGCGAAGGGCAGAGCAAAAAGGTTTTCAATTTCGTCTCGACGCTGTCGGCTTCAAGTACGGTCGACGATGCGGGGCGAGTGCTGGAATTGCCTGCCGCGCAAACGCCGCCGATCTACATTCGCAACGGCTACAACCTGTCGAAATGGGTCGGCGAGCGCATCCTCGAACGAGCGCGGGAGCGCGGCGTCCGGGTCAATCTGTACCGCCCCGGCAACATCAGTTTCAACAGCTTGAGCGGCGTTTGTCAGCCGCACAAAAACCGTCTGATGCTGATGCTCAAAGGCTCGATCCAGCTCGGCCAGGTACCGGCGTTCGCGCTGAATTTCGACCTGATGCCGGTGGACTTTCTCGCCCGCTTCATCGCCTTCCACGCCAGCCGTTATTCGCCCGACCGCGCGGTGTTCAATCTGCATAACCCCGAGCCTTTGAGCTGGGACGCCTACGTCGCTTCGTTCCGCGAAACCGGCAGCGAGTTCGCGCTGGTCAGCGTCGCCGACTGGCAGCAGCAACTCGGGCGTGTCGACGCCGATAACGCGCTGTTCGGCGTGCTCGGTTTCTACCTCAACGGCTTTGAAGAAGACATCGGCGACATCTCCCTGATCGGCCACGCCAACGCTGAAGCCGGCGTACAGCAGATGGGCGCGCATTACCCGCAGAAATCCCCGGCGCTGCTGCGTCGCGGCTGCGACTACCTGAAAGAAATCAACTTCATCTGATCCAACAAAAAGGAGCAACACCATGAGCACTCTGCAACCCGATACCCTGATCAAAAACCCCCATGGCTGCCACGTTGTGTCTTCGGTAGAAGTGTCGGCGGACGCCGCACAGGTCTGGGCGGTGGTGGGCAACTTCGCCGGTTTCGACCGTTTCATTCCAGCGCTGTCGCACATCGAAACAATCGGCGAGGGCGTGTCTTCGCTGCGCAAAAAATGCTTCAAGGATGGCAACCTCGTGGTCGAGCAACTCGACTCCCGCGATGAACACGCGCGGAGCATGACCTGGACGACGATTTACAACACGTTGGGGGTGGCGAATCTGTGGGCGGCGATGAATGTGGAAGCGCTGGGCACAGGCAAATCCAGGGCAACCTGGACGATCATTGCCGAGCCGGCTTCGGGCGGTGAGGAGGCGTTGCCGGGGTTCAAGGATTTTGTGCAGGGGTTTGCGGATGATGCGATGGGGAATGTGCTGAAGCTGTTTGTCTAAGGCTTCGGCTTTGCGGTGAATGCACCACCGCTTTCGCGAGCAGGCTCGCTCCCACAGGGAAATGCATTCCAAATGTGGGAGCGAGCCTGCTCGCGAAGAACGATAACGCGGTCAGATTTTGAAGCTGTCGACCAATTGCTTCAGACGGTTAGCCTGCTGCGACAACGCATCACAATCCTTCAACGTTTCATTGAGGTTGGCGACGCTCTGCTGGTTCAGCAGGTTGATCTGGTTAACGTCGACGTTGAGGGTTTCCACCACGGCGGTCTGCTCTTCGGTCGCCGCTGCCACCGACTGGTTCATCCCGTCGATTTCGCCGATACGCTGGGTCACGCTGACCAGACGCAAACCGGCCTGGTTGGCCACTTCCACGCTCTGCTCGCTGGACGCCTGACTGGCGTTCATCGTGGTCACCGCTTCGCGCGAACCGATCTGCAACGACGTGATCATCTTGTGGATCTCTTCCGCCGACTCCTGGGTGCGATGGGCGAGGTTACGCACCTCGTCCGCCACCACCGCAAAACCACGCCCGGCTTCACCGGCACGCGCAGCTTCGATCGCCGCGTTGAGCGCCAGCAGGTTGGTCTGTTGCGAGATGCCTTTGATCACATCAAGGATGTGGCCGATGTTGTCGGTGCTGGCATTCAGGGTTTCAATCTGCGTGCACGACAGGCTGATTTTCTGCGACAACTCGGTCATCGCTTGAATCGTCTGCTCGACTACCTGACGACCGTCATCAGCCTGCTCGCTGGCGCCGCTCGCGTGTTGCGAAGCATCGGCGGCGTTGCGCGCGATTTCCTGAGTGGCGGCGCCCAACTCGTTGATCGCGGCAGCCACGCTGTTGGTGCGCGCGCTTTGTTCGTCGGAACCGACGATCGAAGCATTGGACGACGCCATCACGCGCTGCGACAAGTCATGCACATGGCGGGTTGCCGAGGACACTTCGGAAATCGACGCGTGAATCCGTTCAACGAACTGGTTGAATGCGCTGCCCAATTCACCGAATTCGTCTTTGCTCTCAACCACCAGACGACGGGTCAGATCGCCTTCGCCCTGAGCAATGTCCTGCATCGCACGACCCATGGTGGTCAGCGGACGCATCAGGACATTGATCAACAGGCTCAGCAGCAGCGCAATCGCAGCCACAGCAACAAACATCGCGATCAGCGCCGAGGTGCGAAATTGGCTGAGTGCGGCGTAGGCTTTATCGCGATCAATCGACAGACCGATGTACCACTGCGCATTCGGCAGATCGCTCACCGGGGTGAACGACAGAATACGTTCCTGGCCATTGAGCACCACGTTCTGGTTGCCCTTCTCGATGCGCACGCTGGTGTTCGGGTAGATGTCTTTCAGGTTTTTCATGACCTGATCTTTGTCCGGGCTGACGATCACCTGGCCGTCGGCGCTGACCAGGAACGCGTGGCCAAGACCACCGAAGTCCACCGAGTTGATGATCTTCACCAGGGTTTCCAGGCTCAGGTCACCACCGACCACGCCAAGCAGCTCGCCGTTCTTTTTCACCGGCATGGCGATGGTTACCACTAACCCGCCAACCGCTGCCATGTACGGCGGCGTCAGCATGGTTTTGTCAGCGACCACGGCTTGTTTGTACCAAGGACGCTGACGCGGGTCGTAGCCGTCCGGCATCTTCGCGTCAGGACGCTGGGTGAACACACCGTTGGCCTGACCGACGTAGGTGAACTGGAAGTTCGAAGTGAACGCTGGTTGATCGACCAGACCCGGGAAGTCCGCGTCCTTGCCCTGATGGGCAACGTTCTGCGCGAGGTTTTCCAGCACCAGAATCCGCCCGCTCATCCAGTTCTGCACGCTGCTGGCGGTCAGGTCACCGGCCTGCTGCACGGAGGACTGAAGGTTCTGGCGAATGGTGTTTCGCTGCAGGTAGTCGTTGTAGAGGGTGAACAGCGCGAACGCCAGGACCACGACGCCCGAGGCGGCCAACAGGATTTTATGGCTGAACTTGAGATTCATTTCATGGGACTTCTTATGCCAAAAGTGGGGATGCGTTCCGGATGCAACATTCCATGTACAGCGCAGGCAGCGTTCTAACGGCTGCTCTGATTTGGTGCACGCATGTCTCACCAGTCTGTCGGCACGTGTCGGAGAAATCTTAGGGTTGAGCGGGAAATGGATGGCGTTTCTGCAGGATTCCCGCCGAACGGCGTGCCAGAGCGTTCGCCCCGATGTTTTTCAGGGTTGATGTTCGGGTGGCAGTTGCAAATTTCGTAACCCTTGATGACAATGCGAGTAATTATCATTTGTGACGTTGGCGTTGATGTCCTCACCTGAGTTTGCAGTACAGGCGCTTTACAGTAGTCATCACGGCTGGCTTAACGCTTGGCTGCGCGAGCGGCTGGGCAATGCGGCAGATGCGGCGGATCTGGCGCAGGACACTTTCCTGCGCCTGCTGCAGCGCACCGAACGCCTCGAACTCAAGTCGCCTCGCGCCTTCCTGCGCACGATTGCACGTGGGTTGGTGATCGATCATTGGCGCCGAGAGGAAATCGAACGTGCCTATCTCGAAACGATCGCCCATTTGCCTGAAGCAGAAACACCGAGTGCCGAAGCCCGGGCGCTGGTGATCGAATTGCTGGAGAGCATCGCGCGCATGCTTGAAGGACTGAAGCCGAAAGTGCGTCAGGCCTTTCTGCTGGCGCAGTGCGAAGGTTTAACCCACAAGCAGATCGCCGAACAGATGGGGCTTTCCCTGCGTTCGGTTGAACGTTACGTCGCCGACGCCCTGTATCACTGCTATGTGCTGCGGTATGAAAGCTGATGCCGGTGGATAACGTCTCAGTCGGTCGCCGCGCCGAGCCTCGACAGCACGTAGTCAAACAAGCCATCCATTGGCTGCTGCGCTTGCGCAACAACCATGGCAACCCGCGGTTGAATCGCCAGTGCGAACAGTGGCGCGCCGAACACCATGAGCACGAACTGGCCTGGCAACGGGTGCAGTCGCTGCAAGCCGAGTTGAGCAATAACCTGCGTGCGGTGCCCGGTGCGCAAGTGGCGTTCAACACCCTGGAAAACAGTGCTCAGGGTCTTGGCCGGCGACAGGCCTTGAAGCTGTTGTCTGGCGCATTGCTGATGGGCTCCGCCGCGTGGCTGGCCAAAGACACGGCCGCGTGGCAGCAATGGAGCGCCGATTACGCTACGGCGACGGGCGAGCGGCGCGGCTTTCAGTTGCCGGATGGCACGCGGATCGAACTGAACACCGCGAGTGCAGTGGATCTGGATTACACCGCACAGCAGCGGCTGATCAAACTGACGCGCGGCGAAATTATTGTCACCTGTGGCGGCTCCGACGAGGGCGCGCCGTCTGATCGGCCGCTGCGGATACAAAACCGTCACGGTACTTATGAACCTTTCGATGCCCGATTCATCCTGCGTCAGGAACATGATTGCACTCGGCTCAGCGTCACCCATGGTCAGGTTGCGATCCGCTCCGGCGGCACTTCGGTGGAAGCATTGGCCGGGCAGAGTTATCTGATCGATCACCATCGGGTTCGCCCTGCACCGCCGCTGGCTATGGATGCTGGCGCTTGGGTCGACGGCTTGATCGTCACGCGCAATATGCGTCTGGGTGATTTTCTCAGCGAAGTCAGCCGTTATCGTCAGGGCTTTCTGAGTTGTGCGTCTGACGTTTCCGAGTTGCGTCTGTCCGGCGTATTCCGCCTGGAAGACACCGACAAGCTGTTGGCGATTCTGCCGCAGACGTTGCCGGTGCAATTGCGCTATCGCACGCGTTGGTGGGTGACGCTGGAGCGCGTTGCCTGAAATTATTTTGGCGGGTTTTCGCTGCAGGTCCGGCTTAGTCAGTAAGCACTTCAATTCAAGCGTTTGCGACTTCCTACGGAAACCTACAATGACTGTCCGCGCCACCTGTAAGAACACTCTGAATTTAACTGCAGAATCGGGCCTGTTGCGCCACGCCGTTCGGGCAGCGCTTTTTTCCACGGTGCTGGGCGTTGGTGTGATGCCCGGTTTGAGCATGGCGGATAATCCAGCGGCCAGTGAACTCAGCCATCGCTACAACATTGCAGCGGGCCCGTTGGGTGAGGCGCTGAATCAATTTGCACGTCAGGCTGGCATCACGTTGTCGACGACCCCGCAGCAAACTCAGGGCCGGCAATCGCCAGGCGTACAGGGTGAATATTCGACCGATCAGGCGTTAAGCCATTTGCTCGGTGGCTCCGGTCTGGAAGCGGTCAGCCAGGATGGCAGCAGCTACGTCCTGCGTCCGCTCGCTGAAACCGAAGCGCTGGCCCTGCCAACCACCGATATCAAAGGTTTCGCCCTCGGCAACGCCTTGGGCAGCATGGATGGCTACAACGCCACGCACAGCCAGATCGCCACCAAGACCAGTACGGCGTTGCTGGAAACCTCGCAAAGCGTATCGGTGGTCACTCGCGAACAAATGGATGACCAAGGCTCGCAGACTGTCTCGCAGGCAATGCGTTACACGCCGGGTGTGCTGACCAATCCGTACGGCGCGACCCATCGCTATGACTATGTGGCGATGCGCGGTTTCAACGACGGCTCGGTCGACAACATCTACCTCGACGGCCTCAAGTCGATGGGTGACAGCGGTACTTACAGCACCATGCAAGTCGATCCGTATTTTCTTGAGCGCGTCGACATTCTCAAGGGACCCTCGTCGGTGCTGTACGGTCGCAGTTCGCCTGGCGGCCTGGTGGCGCTGACCAGCAAAAAACCGCTCTACGAGGCTTACCATCAGGTGCAAGCCACGTTCGGCACGCAGGGGCAGCGCGGGGTCGGTTTTGACTTCAGCGGCCCGGTCGATGACGACAAGCGTATTGCCTATCGTCTGACCGGGTTAACGGATCAGTCCGACACGCAATTCGACCACAACAAAGAAAAACGCTTCGCCCTCGCACCGACGTTAAGTATCGATTTCAGTGAAGACACTTCGCTGACGTTGCAGGCGTATCTGCAACACGATCCGGATGGCGGCTACCACGGCGGTGTACCGGCCGACGGCACCATTCATCAGCGCAATGGCAACCGCATCTCGCCACACTTCTTCGAAGGCGAGCCGGGCATCGATGGCTATTCCCGTGATCAGCAATCATTCGGTTATCAATTCGAACATCGCTTCAACGACGTCTTCACCGCTCGCCAGAATTTCCGTTACCTCGATTCCAAAGTAAACATGGATCAGGTCTACGCCTATGGCTGGACCTCGCCGAGCAGCAACGAGCTGAACCGCTATTACACCGGCGGGGATGAGCGTCTGCATGCGTTTATCGTCGACAACATGCTCCAGGCTGAATTTTTCACCGGCGCGACCAAACACACGGTGCTCATGGGCGCCGACTATCAGCGGCGCAAAACCGTGGTCGACTGGACCAGCGGCGGTCTTGCACCGATCAATGCATTCAACCCGGTGTACGGCAACTCGACGGTCGATATGTATGGCGAAACCAGTTACCTGCGGCGTCTGGAGCAGACCGGGGTTTACCTGCAAGACCTGATCGAGATGGACAAGTGGCGCTTCTCGCTGGGCCTGCGTCAGGACTGGGTCGAGACTTCGGACGAAAATCGTATCGCTGAAGCCGGGCGTCCGGTTGACACAGAGATCAATGATCGCCGCACCAAGCTAACTGGCCGTGCGGGTGCGCTGTACCTGTTCGATAACGGACTGGCGCCATACATCAGCTACTCCGAGTCGTTTAACCCGAACTCCTATGCTGACAGCGCCGGCAATCCTTTGGCACCTACCGACGGAACACAGTGGGAAGTCGGTATGAAGTATCAGCCGCCAGGCACTGACAATTTGTTCACCGCGTCGCTGTTCCGCATCGATCAGGAGAATCTGGCGACCAAACTGCCGCAGGAAAACTTCTATCGTGCGGTCGGTGCCGTCCGCTCTCAGGGTCTGGAACTGGAAGCGCACATGCAGTTGACCGATAACCTCAAAGTCCTCGGCAGCTACACCTTCACCGATATCGAATACTCGAAGTCGATGGTCAGCACCTTGAGTACGCCGACAGACGTAATCGAGAACAAGGGCAACTCGCCGACACAGGCCCCGCGTCATATGGCGTCGTTGTGGGCGGACTACAAGTTCGACAACGCGGCACTCGATGGCCTGCGACTCGGCGGCGGCGTGCGTTATGTCGGCTACAGCTGGGCCGATGCGGAAAATACCCTCAAGGTGCCTTCCTACACGCTGTTCGATGCCTCGATTGGCTATGACTTGGGCAAGGTCGGCTTGAAGGGCGTTGATGTTCGTCTGAACGCGAACAACCTGACCAATGAGTCCTACGTCGCTTCCTGCGCAAGCCTGAACTTCTGCTACATGGGCGAAGAGCGCAACGTGGCGGCGACGGTGAGCTACCAGTTCTAAACCTTTCGTCCTGTGCATAAAAAAGCCAGCCTCTGATTTTTCAGGGGCTGGCTTTGTCGTTTCTGTGGGGAAATTCTCATGCGTGCGTTTCTGGTGTTGTTGCATCGCTATATCGGCTTGGCCACCGCAGTTTTTTTGCTGCTTGCCGGGGTCACGGGAAGCATTCTGGCGTTCAATCATGAGCTGGATGAATGGTTGAATCCGCAGTTTTATGCGGCGTCTGCAGTGGGTGAGCGACTGCCGCCCGGTGATTTGGTTGATGCCGTGCAGAGTGCCCATCCAAAGTTGCAGGTCTGGTACATGGAGTACCCGAATGAGGCGGGCCACACCGCGTTGCTTGCGATGGTCCCGCGTAACGATCCGGGGACCGGCCAGCCATTCACTGAGCGTAATCAGGTGTTCTATCTGGATCCGGTGAGTGCTGAGCAAAAGGGCCAGAGGTATTGGGGGGAGTGCTGTTTTCAACGGGAGAATTTTGTCCCGTTCATTCTTGAGTTCCACTACAACCTGACGTTGCCGGGTAATTGGGGATTGTTGTTGATGGGTCTGGTTGCCATTGCCTGGGTGATCGATTGCTTCGTTGCGCTGTGGCTGACATTGCCGCGAGGAAAGCCATTCTGGAAAAAGTGGTCGACCGCCTGGAAGGTGAAGGGTGGGCATGCCTATCGGCTCAACTTCGATCTACATCGTGCTGGGGGGTTGTGGCTGTGGTTGTTGCTCCTGCCGATCGCTGTCAGCAGCGTCGCCATGAACTTGCCGAGCCAGGTATTCAAGCCTGCGGTTTCGTTGTTTTCACCGATTGAACCGAGCGTCTACGAGGCTCGAGGGCGAATGACCCCTTCACAGTTGGGGGTGACGCAATTGAGTTATCAACAGGCGTATGAGAGGGCGTTGCAGGAGGGGAAAAGGTTAGGACTGACAGCGGCGATCGGGGAGTTGTATTACAGCTTTGAGTACAACTTCTACGGCGCTGGTTTTGGACAGCACGACACCGAAGCCCATGGCAAATCCTGGTTGTTCTTTCATGGTACGGACGGGCGATTGTTAGGGCAGGAGATTGCTGGGCAGGGAACGTTGGGAGAGCAATTTTATCGGTTGCAGTTACCGATACATGGAGGACGGATCATTGGAGTTACAGGGCAGGTAATGATCGCGGTGTTAGGTATTTTGATGGCGGGTTTGTCGGGGACTGGCGTCTACATCTGGTGGCGCAAATGGCAGGCTCGACGTATCAGCAAGGCACGTAAAGCTGTTTGATCATTGGTTGTGCAGGTCCTGAAATGACAAAACCCCTGTCTGCGTTAGCAGACAGGGGTTTCGGAATTCAATCTTGACGATGACCTACTCTCACATGGGGAAACCCCACACTACCATCGGCGATGCATCGTTTCACTTCTGAGTTCGGGATGGGATCAGGTGGTTCCAACGCTCTATGGTCGTCAAGAAATTCTGTATCTGGCCCGTCAACACGGTAACAAGCCAGCAAAAACGGTTACTTCTACTAAAACAAAACCCCAACTGCTTTCGCAATTGGGGTTTCGGAATTTAATCTTGACGATGACCTACTCTCACATGGGGAAACCCCACACTACCATCGGCGATGCATCGTTTCACTGCTGAGTTCGGGATGGGATCAGGTGGTTCCAACGCTCTATGGTCGTCAAGAAATTCGGGTACTGAGTCGTGGCCTGATGGCCTCGCTTCAGCAAATTGGGTATGTGACAGCTGGTGTTTTGTGAGTCTTTCGAACTTTCGGTTCGTTTCGTCTTCACACACCGCAATCTGGTCTCTTCGACGCAAATTGCTTGGGTGTTATATGGTCAAGCCTCACGGGCAATTAGTATTGGTTAGCTCAACGCCTCACAGCGCTTACACACCCAACCTATCAACGTCGTAGTCTTCGACGGCCCTTCAGGGAACTCAAGGTTCCAGTGAGATCTCATCTTGAGGCAAGTTTCCCGCTTAGATGCTTTCAGCGGTTATCTTTCCCGAACATAGCTACCCGGCAATGCCACTGGCGTGACAACCGGAACACCAGAGGTTCGTCCACTCCGGTCCTCTCGTACTAGGAGCAGCCCCTCTCAAATCTCAAACGTCCACGGCAGATAGGGACCGAACTGTCTCACGACGTTCTAAACCCAGCTCGCGTACCACTTTAAATGGCGAACAGCCATACCCTTGGGACCGGCTTCAGCCCCAGGATGTGATGAGCCGACATCGAGGTGCCAAACACCGCCGTCGATATGAACTCTTGGGCGGTATCAGCCTGTTATCCCCGGAGTACCTTTTATCCGTTGAGCGATGGCCCTTCCATACAGAACCACCGGATCACTAAGACCTACTTTCGTACCTGCTCGACGTGTCTGTCTCGCAGTCAAGCGCGCTTTTGCCTTTATACTCTACGACCGATTTCCGACCGGTCTGAGCGCACCTTCGTACTCCTCCGTTACTCTTTAGGAGGAGACCGCCCCAGTCAAACTACCCACCATACACTGTCCTCGATCCGGATAACGGACCTGAGTTAGAACCTCAAAGTTGCCAGGGTGGTATTTCAAGGATGGCTCCACGCGAACTGGCGTCCACGCTTCAAAGCCTCCCACCTATCCTACACAAGCAAATTCAAAGTCCAGTGCAAAGCTATAGTAAAGGTTCACGGGGTCTTTCCGTCTAGCCGCGGATACACTGCATCTTCACAGCGATTTCAATTTCACTGAGTCTCGGGTGGAGACAGCGCCGCCATCGTTACGCCATTCGTGCAGGTCGGAACTTACCCGACAAGGAATTTCGCTACCTTAGGACCGTTATAGTTACGGCCGCCGTTTACCGGGGCTTCGATCAAGAGCTTCGCGTTAGCTAACCCCATCAATTAACCTTCCGGCACCGGGCAGGCGTCACACCCTATACGTCCACTTTCGTGTTTGCAGAGTGCTGTGTTTTTAATAAACAGTCGCAGCGGCCTGGTATCTTCGACCGGCATGAGCTTACGGAGCAAGTCCTTCACCCTCACCGGCGCACCTTCTCCCGAAGTTACGGTGCCATTTTGCCTAGTTCCTTCACCCGAGTTCTCTCAAGCGCCTTGGTATTCTCTACCCAACCACCTGTGTCGGTTTGGGGTACGGTTCCTGGTTACCTGAAGCTTAGAAGCTTTTCTTGGAAGCATGGCATCAACCACTTCGTGTTCTAAAAGAACACTCGTCATCAGCTCTCGGCCTTAAGATCCCGGATTTACCTAAGATCTCAGCCTACCACCTTAAACTTGGACAACCAACGCCAAGCTGGCCTAGCCTTCTCCGTCCCTCCATCGCAATAACCAGAAGTACAGGAATATTAACCTGTTTTCCATCGACTACGCTTTTCAGCCTCGCCTTAGGGACCGACTAACCCTGCGTCGATTAACGTTGCGCAGGAAACCTTGGTCTTTCGGCGTGGGTGTTTTTCACACCCATTGTCGTTACTCATGTCAGCATTCGCACTTCTGATACCTCCAGCAAGCTTCTCAACTCACCTTCACAGGCTTACAGAACGCTCCTCTACCGCATCACCCGAAGGTGATACCCGTAGCTTCGGTGTATGGTTTGAGCCCCGTTACATCTTCCGCGCAGGCCGACTCGACTAGTGAGCTATTACGCTTTCTTTAAAGGGTGGCTGCTTCTAAGCCAACCTCCTAGCTGTCTAAGCCTTCCCACATCGTTTCCCACTTAACCATAACTTTGGGACCTTAGCTGACGGTCTGGGTTGTTTCCCTTTTCACGACGGACGTTAGCACCCGCCGTGTGTCTCCCATGCTCGGCACTTGTAGGTATTCGGAGTTTGCATCGGTTTGGTAAGTCGGGATGACCCCCTAGCCGAAACAGTGCTCTACCCCCTACAGTGATACATGAGGCGCTACCTAAATAGCTTTCGAGGAGAACCAGCTATCTCCGAGCTTGATTAGCCTTTCACTCCGATCCACAGGTCATCCGCTAACTTTTCAACGGTAGTCGGTTCGGTCCTCCAGTTAGTGTTACCCAACCTTCAACCTGCCCATGGATAGATCGCCCGGTTTCGGGTCTATTCCCAGCGACTAGACGCCCTATTAAGACTCGCTTTCGCTACGCCTCCCCTATTCGGTTAAGCTCGCCACTGAAAATAAGTCGCTGACCCATTATACAAAAGGTACGCAGTCACCCAACAAAGTGGGCTCCCACTGCTTGTACGCATACGGTTTCAGGATCTATTTCACTCCCCTCTCCGGGGTTCTTTTCGCCTTTCCCTCACGGTACTAGTTCACTATCGGTCAGTCAGTAGTATTTAGCCTTGGAGGATGGTCCCCCCATATTCAGACAAAGTTTCTCGTGCTCCGTCCTACTCGATTTCATGACTAAGAGATTTTCGCGTACAGGGCTATCACCCACTATGGCCGCACTTTCCAGAGCGTTCCGCTAATCTCAAAGCCACTTAAGGGCTAGTCCCCGTTCGCTCGCCACTACTAAGGGAATCTCGGTTGATTTCTTTTCCTCAGGGTACTTAGATGTTTCAGTTCCCCTGGTTCGCCTCTTGCACCTATGTATTCAGTACAAGATAACCATCTTATGATGGCTGGGTTCCCCCATTCAGACATCTCCGGATCAAAGTCTGTTTGCCGACTCCCCGAAGCTTTTCGCAGGCTACCACGTCTTTCATCGCCTCTGACTGCCAAGGCATCCACCGTATGCGCTTCTTCACTTGACCATATAACCCCAAGCAATCTGGTTATACTGTGAAGACGACATTCGCCGAAAATTCGAATTTCTCAACTAAGAGAACTCACAAATTTTACCTTAGCCTGATCCGTTACCAGTGAAAGTAACGTTCAGTCTATCTTTCTATCACATACCCAAATTTTTAAAGAACGATCTAATCAAAAGACTAGAAATCAATATTCTCAAGGAATACTCATTTCTAAGCTTTCAGAAGCAGTTATATGGTGGAGCCAAGCGGGATCGAACCGCTGACCTCCTGCGTGCAAGGCAGGCGCTCTCCCAGCTGAGCTATGGCCCCATAACAAAATTGGTGGGTCTGGGCAGATTCGAACTGCCGACCTCACCCTTATCAGGGGTGCGCTCTAACCAACTGAGCTACAGACCCAATTTCGAGCGCGTAACTGTTAGCTTGGAGCTATCAGCTTGGAGCTTAAAGCTGCTTCTATCGTCTTCTTCAATGAATCAAGCAATTCGTGTGGGAACTTATGGAGCAGCTGATGTCGTCGATTAAGGAGGTGATCCAGCCGCAGGTTCCCCTACGGCTACCTTGTTACGACTTCACCCCAGTCATGAATCACACCGTGGTAACCGTCCTCCCGAAGGTTAGACTAGCTACTTCTGGTGCAACCCACTCCCATGGTGTGACGGGCGGTGTGTACAAGGCCCGGGAACGTATTCACCGTGACATTCTGATTCACGATTACTAGCGATTCCGACTTCACGCAGTCGAGTTGCAGACTGCGATCCGGACTACGATCGGTTTTATGGGATTAGCTCCACCTCGCGGCTTGGCAACCCTTTGTACCGACCATTGTAGCACGTGTGTAGCCCAGGCCGTAAGGGCCATGATGACTTGACGTCATCCCCACCTTCCTCCGGTTTGTCACCGGCAGTCTCCTTAGAGTGCCCACCATGACGTGCTGGTAACTAAGGACAAGGGTTGCGCTCGTTACGGGACTTAACCCAACATCTCACGACACGAGCTGACGACAGCCATGCAGCACCTGTCTCAATGTTCCCGAAGGCACCAATCCATCTCTGGAAAGTTCATTGGATGTCAAGGCCTGGTAAGGTTCTTCGCGTTGCTTCGAATTAAACCACATGCTCCACCGCTTGTGCGGGCCCCCGTCAATTCATTTGAGTTTTAACCTTGCGGCCGTACTCCCCAGGCGGTCAACTTAATGCGTTAGCTGCGCCACTAAGAGCTCAAGGCTCCCAACGGCTAGTTGACATCGTTTACGGCGTGGACTACCAGGGTATCTAATCCTGTTTGCTCCCCACGCTTTCGCACCTCAGTGTCAGTATCAGTCCAGGTGGTCGCCTTCGCCACTGGTGTTCCTTCCTATATCTACGCATTTCACCGCTACACAGGAAATTCCACCACCCTCTACCATACTCTAGCTCGACAGTTTTGAATGCAGTTCCCAGGTTGAGCCCGGGGATTTCACATCCAACTTAACGAACCACCTACGCGCGCTTTACGCCCAGTAATTCCGATTAACGCTTGCACCCTCTGTATTACCGCGGCTGCTGGCACAGAGTTAGCCGGTGCTTATTCTGTCGGTAACGTCAAAACAGCAAAGTATTAATTTACTGCCCTTCCTCCCAACTTAAAGTGCTTTACAATCCGAAGACCTTCTTCACACACGCGGCATGGCTGGATCAGGCTTTCGCCCATTGTCCAATATTCCCCACTGCTGCCTCCCGTAGGAGTCTGGACCGTGTCTCAGTTCCAGTGTGACTGATCATCCTCTCAGACCAGTTACGGATCGTCGCCTTGGTGAGCCATTACCTCACCAACTAGCTAATCCGACCTAGGCTCATCTGATAGCGCAAGGCCCGAAGGTCCCCTGCTTTCTCCCGTAGGACGTATGCGGTATTAGCGTTCCTTTCGAAACGTTGTCCCCCACTACCAGGCAGATTCCTAGGCATTACTCACCCGTCCGCCGCTGAATCCAGGAGCAAGCTCCTCTCATCCGCTCGACTTGCATGTGTTAGGCCTGCCGCCAGCGTTCAATCTGAGCCATGATCAAACTCTTCAGTTCAAACATCTTTGGGTTTTTAAGAAACCCTAAACTTGGCTCAGCAATCGTTGGTTACATCTTTGATTTCTCGCGGAGTAACTTGTGATGCTGATAATCTTGTTGACTATCAGTCTGACTCCACAAGCACCCACACGAATTGCTTGATTCAGTTGTTAAAGAGCGGTTGGTTAAGATCTTTCGTCTCAACCGAGGCGCGCATTCTACAGCAGCCTCATTTGCTGTCAAGTGATTATTTTCAGAAGCTTTCGAAGATTTCTTCAACAACTTCAACCACTTGCGCTTCCGATCTCTCGTCAGCGGGAGGCGAATTCTACAGCGTTACACGCTGCTGTCAACACCTCTTTTTCAACTTCCTTTCGACTTCGATGGACTGAAGCAACTCACTGCCGAAACCTACATAACTCATTGAATCTCAAAGAGTTTTCCGTTTCGACTGCGCCGGAAGTGGGGCGAATTATAGACATCTGAAATCTGCCGTCAACCGTTAATTTCGCTTTTCTTTCAAACACTTGCAGATTGGTTAAAAAGCGACCAAAGACAGCCATATATAGGTAGAAAACACGATCCCTTCTATATAGAAGGGATCGTCAGAGCACCCCAGCCGACTTCAGCTCCGCCACCGCACCTGCGCCCAAACCCAACACACCCTGCAAAACCTCCAGCGTATGCTCGCCTAACAAAGGAGGCGCACGGCGATACTCCACCGGCGTCTGCGACATGCGGATAGGGCTAGCCACCTGCGGCACCATTCCAGCCAACGCGTGCGGCAGCTCTATCGCCAGGCCACGCGCCTTAACCTGTGGATCTTCAAACACCTGCGACAGATCATTGATCGGCCCACACGGCACGCCCGCCTGCTCCAGTTGAGCCACCCATTCGGCGGTAGTCTTGAATACCGTCGCCTGGCGAATCAGCGGAATCAACACCGCCCGATTAGCCACACGCAGCTTATTAGTAGCAAAACGCGGATCGTCAGCCCACTGCGGTTGCCCTGCCACCTCAGCAAACTTGCGGAACTGCCCGTCATTGCCCACGGTAAGAATGAAATCACCGTCGGCCGTAGGAAAGTCCTGATAAGGCACAATGTTCGGATGCGCATTGCCCAGACGCTTGGGCGCATTACCCGTGGTCAAATAATTCATCGCCTGGTTGGCCAGACAAGCCACCTGAACATCCAGCAACGCCATATCAATGTGCTGACCACCCCCGTCGTGATCGCGATGAGCCAACGCCGCCAGAATCGCGACCGTCGAATAAAGCCCCGTCAGGATATCCGTCAGCGCCACACCGACCTTCACCGGCCCGGCACCTTCATCACCCTCGGGACGACCGGTCAGGCTCATCAGCCCGCCCAGCCCCTGAATCATGAAGTCATAGCCGGCACGCTTGGCATACGGCCCGGTTTGGCCGAATCCGGTAATAGAGCAATAGATCAGATTCGGATTGATCGCCTTCAACGATTCATAGTCGAGCCCATAAGCCGCTAGCCCACCGACCTTGAAGTTCTCGATAAGGATGTCCGACTTGGCCGCCAGATCGCGCACCAGCTTCTGCCCCTCGGGACGCGTAAAGTCGATGGTCACCGATTGCTTGTTGCGGTTGGCTGACAGGTAATAAGCCGCCTCTGACGTGTTCTCGCCATAAGCGTCCTTAAGGAAGGGCGGTCCCCAGGCGCGAGTGTCGTCACCATTACCAGGGCGCTCGACCTTGATCACCTCGGCGCCAAGGTCGGCGAGTATCTGCCCGGCCCACGGCCCGGCCAACACGCGCGATAAATCCAGTACCCGCAGATGCGACAGCGCGCCCATGGTCGCTCTCCTATTAATAGAACGCCTGCAAGCCGGTTTGTGCACGCCCCAGGATCAGAGCGTGAACGTCGTGAGTGCCTTCATAGGTATTCACCACTTCCAGGTTGACCAGATGACGGGCCACGCCGAACTCGTCGGAGATGCCATTACCACCGAGCATGTCACGAGCCATGCGGGCGATGTCCAGCGACTTGCCGCAGGAGTTGCGCTTCATGATCGAAGTGATCTCGACCGCAGCGGTCCCTTCGTCCTTCATGCGCCCCAGACGCAGGCAGCCTTGCAGGGCCAGGGTGATCTCGGTCTGCATGTCAGCCAGCTTCTTCTGGATCAGCTGAGTAGCGGCCAATGGGCGACCGAACTGCTGACGATCCAGCGTGTACTGGCGAGCGGTGTGCCAGCAGAACTCGGCAGCGCCCAGCGCGCCCCAGGAGATGCCATAACGCGCAGAATTGAGACAGGTGAACGGGCCTTTCAGGCCGCGCACGTCGGGGAAAATGTTTTCTTCCGGCACGAACACGTTGTCCATGACGATCTCACCGGTGATTGACGCACGCAGACCGACCTTGCCGTGAATCGCCGGAGCGCTCAGACCTTTCCAGCCCTTCTCCAGTACGAAACCACGGATGTCGCCAGCATCGTCTTTAGCCCAGACCACAAACACATCAGCGATCGGGCTGTTGGTGATCCACATCTTCGCGCCGGTCAGGCTGTAGCCGCCTTCGACTTTGCGGGCACGGGTGATCATCGCGCCCGGGTCGGAACCATGGTTTGGCTCGGTCAGGCCGAAGCAGCCGATCCATTCACCGGAAGCCAGTTTCGGCAGGTATTTCTGTTTCTGCGCTTCGGTACCGAATTCGTTGATCGGCACCATTACCAGCGACGACTGCACACTCATCATCGAGCGGTAGCCAGAATCGACACGCTCCACTTCGCGAGCAATCAGCCCATAGCTGACATAGTTGAGGCCGCTGCCACCGTACTGCTCGGGGATGGTCGCACCCAGCAGGCCGACTTCGCCCATTTCGCGGAAGATCGCCGGGTCAGTTTTCTCATGACGGAAAGCTTCGAGGACACGCGGTGCGAGGCTCTGCTGAGCGAACTGCTCGGCGGTGTCGCGGATCATGCGCTCTTCTTCGGTGAGCTGTTGATCCAGCAGCAGGGGATCGATCCAGTTGAAGCTAGCTTTAGCGCCCATGATTGTGTCCTCGCAAATCGGCTGAATTAACGTGGCATTGATCCTAGGCGCGGTTCGCTGTCGCGGCAAACGAGGATTTCGCATTCTGTTGTGCTAATTTCTCACTCCGAAACGTCGTGAAATGCCTTTTATGCGGCGCATTAGTGAGGTTGACGTAAATGCGCAGGAAGATCCCCAGCACCACCGCCCTGATCAGCTTCGAGGCCGCCGCACGCCACGAGAGTTTTACCCGCGCTGCCGAAGAACTTTCCCTCACTCAAGGGGCCATTTGCCGACAGATCGCCAGCCTTGAGGAGTTCCTTGGCGTGGAACTGTTCCGACGCTCGCGACGCGGGGTGAAGTTGACCGAGGCGGGGCTTTCATACAGCCGTCGAGTTGCGACGCAACTCGACGCGGTTGAGCGCGACACCCTCTCAGTGATGGGTCAGCAAGGCACCAATGTGATCGAACTCGCGGTGGTACCGACCTTCGGCACACAGTGGCTACTGCCACGTCTCAAGGATTTCCAACTCAAGCACCCGGAGGTCACGGTCAACCTGACCAACCGCACCCGGCCCTTTCTGTTTGCCGATACCGAATTCGATGCGGCGATCTACTTTGGCGATGCCGACTGGTCGGGTACCGAATCCCACAGGCTGATGGGCGAAAATCCGATGCCGGTGTGCAGCCCCGCCCTACTCGGTAACAAGACGCACCTGACAGCCGAGGCAATCGCCGAGCTACCGTTGTTGCAGCAGACCACCCGCCCCTATGCCTGGCGTCAGTGGTTCAACTCACAACACCTGAATATCCCCCGCGACATGACAGGCCCGCGCTACGAGCTATTCTCCATGCTTGCCCAGGCCGCCATGCACGACATGGGCATTGCGCTGATTCCACCGTTCCTGATTCAGCGTGAGTTAGCCGAGAAGCGCCTGGTGATTGCCAACCCCCAGGCACTCTCAAGCATCAAGGCCTATTACCTGATGATTCCCGAACGAAAAGTCGAATCAGCGTCATTAAAGGCATTTCGTGACTGGCTGGTAACCCAAGCGCAGAGCTACAGCCTAGAAGGGTAAAGGCTTACAGCGATAGATAACCCCGTAGTCAGGAAATTCAAAGCCCTACAGATATAAGTATTTGTCGCAATTGAACAGACTGTATCCGAAAGTCGTACAGACGTCCCACAAGCGCCTGACGACGTGGCTTTGAGCCTTCATCGGCGACGCATTGCTGCCTATTCACGCCACCGATGAGAAATTTTTTCATATTCGGCCAGAATCCTTACAAGGCACGGCCTGCAAGGGATTCAGCTAGCCATCTGCGACATTCGGTCACGGCATGACTTGTAGTTAATTTTCCGTCACCCGTCATAATCCCTTGAAGGGCATAAAGTTCGCCTGCAAAATGCCGCGCCCCGCCCTGATTTGGCGGGATCGTGCTGATCGGCCGCCCCAGTCGCACCATCCGTAGTGCATGGGTTTACTCAATAAGATCACGCAGGAGATTTGACGTGCACATTGGTGTTCCTCTCGAAACCCAGACCGGTGAAACACGGGTTGCTGCAACCCCGGAAACCATTAAAAAGCTGATCAGCCAAGGTCATAAGGTCACTGTGCAAACCGGCGCCGGCGTAAAAGCCAGTGTGGTCGACAGTGCCTATGAAGCGGCAGGCGCAACCATTGGCAGTGCCAATGATGCGTTTGGCGCCGAGCTGATTCTCAAGGTGGTCGCCCCGAGCGATGCCGAACTGACGCTGATCAAGCGCGGTACGGTGCTGGTCGGCATGCTCAACCCGTTCAACAACGAAACCATTGCGAAGATGGCCGAGTGCGGCATTACCGCGTTCGCCCTCGAAGCGGCGCCGCGCACATCGCGCGCGCAGAGTCTCGATGTGTTGTCGTCGCAGGCGAACATTGCCGGCTATAAGGCTGTGTTGCTGGCCGCTCACCACTACCCACGCTTCATGCCGATGTTGATGACCGCTGCGGGCACCGTGAAAGCGGCGCGCGTGCTGATTCTTGGCGCGGGCGTGGCCGGGTTGCAGGCGATTGCCACGGCGAAACGCCTGGGTGCGGTGATCGAAGCGTCTGACGTGCGTCCGGCGGTAAAAGAGCAGATCGAATCCCTCGGTGCGAAGTTCGTCGACGTGCCTTACGAGACCGATGAAGAGCGCGAATGCGCCGTCGGTGTCGGTGGTTACGCGCGGCCAATGCCAGCGAGCTGGATGCAGCGTCAGGCCCAGGCTGTGCACGAGCGCGCCAAGCAGGCTGACATCGTCATCACCACCGCGCTGATTCCGGGCCGCAAGGCACCGACCCTGCTGAGCGCGGAGACTGTGGCGCAGATGAAACCGGGCTCGGTGGTCATCGACCTCGCCGCTGCTCAGGGTGGCAACTGCCCGCTGACCGTGGCTGATCAGGTCGTGGTCGAAAATGGCGTGACCATTTGCGGCCCGACCAACCTGGCCGGTGAAGTCGCTGCAGACGCTTCGGCACTGTACGCACGCAACCTGCTGGACTTCCTCAAGCTGGTTTTCACGAAAGAAGGCCAGTTCGACGTCAACCTCGAAGACGACATCGTCGCCGCGTGCCTGATGTGCCGCGACGGCCAAGTCATCCGCAAAAACGCCTAAGCAGGGATTCAGACGATGGAAGAGCTTATCTCCCCCGGTATCTACAACCTGATCATCTTCGTGCTGGCGATTTATGTCGGTTACCACGTGGTCTGGAACGTCACACCTGCGCTGCACACGCCGTTGATGGCGGTAACCAACGCCATTTCGGCGATCGTGATCGTCGGCGCCATGCTCGCTGCTGCACTGACTGTCACGCCGCTGGGCAAAACCATGGGCACCCTCGCCGTGGCACTGGCGGCGGTCAACGTGTTCGGTGGCTTCCTGGTCACCCGCCGCATGCTTGAGATGTTCAAGAAGAAAGCCCCGAAAGTAAAAGAAGAGGCGCCGAAGTAATGAGCATGAATCTCGTCACGACGCTCTACCTGATCGCGTCGATCTGCTTTATCCAGGCCCTCAAAGGCCTGTCGCACCCGACCACCTCACGGCGCGGCAACCTGTTCGGCATGCTCGGCATGGCCTTGGCGATCCTGACCACCGTCGGCCTCATCTATAAGTTGGGTGCTGAGCTGGCCACGGCCGGTATCGGTTACGTGATCGTTGGCCTGCTGGTCGGCGGCACCGCCGGTTCGATCATGGCCAAACGCGTTGAAATGACCAAGATGCCGGAACTGGTCGCCTTCATGCACAGCATGATCGGTCTGGCAGCAGTGTTCATCGCAATTGCCGCTGTTGTTGAGCCGCAGTCGCTGGGCATTGTCAAACAGCTGGGCGACTCGATTCCTGCGGGTAACCGTCTGGAGCTGTTCCTTGGTGCGGCGATCGGTGCAATCACCTTCTCCGGTTCGGTGATTGCGTTCGGCAAGCTGTCGGGCAAGTACAAGTTCCGTCTGTTCCAGGGCGCACCGGTACAGTTCGCCGGGCAGCACAAGCTCAACGCAGTGCTGGGTCTGGCAACGCTGGCGCTCGGTCTGACCTTCATGTTCACCGGCAACCTCACCGCGTTCGCGCTGATGCTGGCATTGGCGTTCGTGATGGGTGTGCTGATCATCATCCCGATCGGCGGCGCCGACATGCCGGTCGTGGTGTCGATGCTCAACAGCTACTCGGGCTGGGCGGCGGCGGGTATCGGTTTCTCGCTGAACAACTCGATGCTGATCATTGCCGGTTCACTGGTGGGTTCGAGCGGTGCGATCCTCTCGTACATCATGTGCAAGGCGATGAACCGTTCCTTCTTTAATGTGCTGCTTGGCGGTTTCGGCAATACGGCTGATGCTGGCCCGGCCGGTGCGAAAGAAGCACGTCCGGTGAAATCCGGTTCGGCTGACGACGCGACCTTCCTGCTGACCAACGCCGACACCGTGATCATCGTGCCGGGCTACGGTCTGGCGGTAGCACGTGCGCAACATGCACTGAAAGAACTGACCGAGAAGCTGACCCACCGTGGCGTGACCGTGAAGTACGCGATCCACCCGGTTGCCGGCCGTATGCCAGGGCACATGAACGTTCTGCTCGCCGAGGCCGAAGTGCCTTACGATCAGGTGTTCGAGATGGAAGACATCAACTCCGAGTTCGGCCAGGCCGACGTGGTGCTGGTGCTCGGCGCGAACGACGTGGTCAACCCGGCGGCGAAGAACGATCCGAAATCGCCGATTGCCGGCATGCCGATTCTCGAAGCGTTCAAGGCCAAGACCATCATCGTCAACAAGCGCTCGATGGCCAGCGGCTATGCCGGTCTGGACAACGAACTGTTCTATCTGGACAAAACCATGATGGTTTTCGGCGACGCGAAGAAGGTCATCGAAGACATGGTCAAAGCGGTCGAGTAATCCATCGCTGCTGCACCGAACGCCCCGACTCGTCGGGGCGTTTTTATTTGCGCAAACGTCGGACAATTTGCCGCGTTGTTGCAGATCCGGTAACGGTGTTTTACTTCAAACCCGCTAAATAGACGCCTCGTTTGCGACCTTGGTAGCGGGACAGGCGCCCGTCAAATTCACTAGACTGCGCATCCTGCTACTCGTTGCCCGAGATAATAATCCATGTACCGTGACCGTATTCGCCTGCCTTCGTTGTTGGATAAAGTGATGAGCGCCGCCGACGCAGCTGCTCTGATTGAAGACGGCATGACCGTCGGCATGAGCGGTTTCACCCGCGCCGGCGAAGCCAAGGCTGTTCCTCACGCACTGGCCGAGCGCGCCAAGATCACGCCGCTGAAGATCAGCCTGATGACCGGCGCCAGCCTCGGCAACGACCTCGACAAGCAACTGACCGAAGCCGGCGTACTCTCGCGGCGCATGCCGTTCCAGGTCGACAGCACCCTGCGCAAGGCAATCAACGCCGGCGAGGTCATGTTCATCGACCAGCATCTGTCGGAAACCGTCGAGCAACTGCGCAACCAGCAACTGAAGCTGCCGGACATCGCGGTCATCGAAGCCGTCGCCATCACCGAACAGGGTCACATCGTGCCGACCACCTCGGTGGGCAACTCGGCGAGCTTCGCAATTTTCGCCAAACAGGTGATTGTCGAGATCAACCTGGCGCACAACGCCAACCTCGAAGGCCTGCACGACATCTATATCCCGACCTACCGCCCGACGCGCACGCCGATCCCGCTGGTAAAAGTCGACGACCGCATCGGCAGCACCGCGATTCCGATCCCGCCGGAGAAGATTGTCGCCATCGTTATCACTCAGCAGGCCGATTCGCCGTCCACCGTGTCGTCGCCAGACGTCGACACCAACGCCATCGCCGATCACCTGATCACCTTCTTCAAGCAGGAAGTCGACGCCGGGCGCATGACCAACAAGCTCGGCCCGTTGCAGGCCGGGATTGGCAACATCGCCAACGCGGTGATGTGTGGCTTGATCGATTCACCGTTCGAAGACCTGACCATGTACTCCGAAGTGCTGCAGGACTCGACCTTCGACCTGATTGATGCCGGCAAGCTGAGCTTTGCTTCGGGCAGTTCGATCACCCTGTCGGAGCGGCGCAACAGCGACGTGTTCGGCAATCTGGAGAAGTACAAGGACAAACTGGTACTGCGGCCGCAGGAGATCTCCAACCACCCGGAGGTGGTGCGCCGCTTGGGCATCATCGGCATCAACACGGCGCTGGAGTTCGACATCTATGGCAACGTCAACTCCACCCACGTCTGCGGCACGCGGATGATGAACGGCATCGGCGGTTCCGGCGACTTCGCGCGCAACGCGCACCTGGCGGTGTTCGTGACCAAGTCGATCGCCAAGGGTGGCGCGATTTCCAGCGTGGTGCCGATGGTCAGCCACGTTGACCACACCGAGCACGACGTTGACATTCTGGTGACCGAAGTGGGTCTTGCCGACTTGCGAGGCCTGGCGCCACGGGAGCGGGCGCGGGTGATCATCGATAACTGTGTACACCCGGACTTCCGTCAGGCGCTGAATGATTACTTCACGGCGGCTTGCGCAATCGGTGGCCACACCCCGCACATCCTGCGGGAAGCGTTGAGCTGGCACATGAATCTGGAAGAAACCGGGCGCATGCTCGCGGTCTGATCCACACAGATAAACCGCCGACGCAAACACAGTTTGCGTCGGCAGAGTTTCTCAAGCCTCCCTCCCTGACAAAAACTGTACTGCTGTACTGGTCATTTCCTACAGACCTTGCCTACCTTTCCGAGTGAATTGAGCAAAAATGCACCACTTAAGTGCGGACAGGTACAGTTTGCTCAATTTTGACCCGTACACCCCCTATAAACAGTTAACTGGTCACTCACAATACAGTTGAACTGTATCTAGAGAGACTTGGCAAACGAGAGGATCATGGGCACCAGTCAAACCACTACCTGATCCCGCCACAAGCGGAAGGATGTCAACCATGGAACGTACACTCAGTTCCGAACTGTTCTTCGAAGACAAAGCTGTAAACACCCAGGCTTCCCTGCCTCTGCGCGTTATCGCCAACCTGATGTTGTGGCAGCGCCGCATCTCCAGCCGCCATCAATTGGCTCGTCTGGATTCGCGTCTGCTGGCTGACGCCGGTATCAGCGAAGCACAACGCTACGAAGAGCTGAGCAAGCCGTTCTGGCGCTAAGTAGCGTCGCTGGCTCTGGTCGTTAGACCCACCGCCAGCAACCCGAATTGAAAAAACGAAACCCGTCGTGGGAAACCACGACGGGTTTTGTCGTTTTGGGTTCTTAAAAAGCCATACCAGTACAGTTCACATAATTCGAAATCAGACCATTACAATTGTAAGAGCTGCCGAAGGCTGCGATCTTTTGATCTTCAAAAAACCCAAGATCGCAGCCTTCGGCAGCTCCTACAGGTTTTTCGTCTGAGTGCTGGTTAGGTAACGGGTTCTGCGCCTAATATCCATACAGAACGTGGCGAATGTTGTGTCACTGGCGTCTGACTCATCAGATACCGAGCCACCTCTCTCTACGGTTTATCCAAAGGAGTTACACCATGTCCCGTCTTCGTCTGCTCAGCGCTGCCGCCCTGCTGGCCGTGGCTGCCAACGCCAGCGCCACCAGCTTTATCGTCACCACCGACGCCGTTGTCGGTGCACTGAAGTCTTCGTCCGACGCAACTTCCGACGTCACCTCGTCCTTCCGTGACGACAAAATCGTTCTTGCCGCCCGTGACGACGCTGCCAGCTTCGTGGCCAGCGAGGGCGAAATCCGTGGGGTGAAACTGGAAAGCGCGCTGGATCACATCCGTCATCAGGCGCCACAGCTGCAAGCTACCGACGCGCAGTTGGCTCAAGCCATCCTGACGATCTAAGCGACTGGCACCGTTCGGGACACGCCGGTCGTGTCCCGATGTTTCGGCGCTGGCTCTGGCCCGGGCATTGCGCTAGCCTTTGGGCTCGCCAACAGTTACCGAGTCCAATGCGCTTTCTTCCAAATCTGCTGATCCCTTCCTTATTGTTTACCGCCTGCTGGGCGACGTCCGTCGATGCCTTTGATGCTTTCAATGCGTCGACCCAAGGCACTGTCGTCAGTGGTTACGCCACCAGCATGGTGTCTTCCGCGCCTTTCGACCGTAAACTGCTGCTCGCCGCTCACGATGACGCGGCCGCGTTTGTTGCCAGTGACGGTGAATGGCGAGGCGCTCGTCTGGAATCTGCGCTGCATTACTTGCGCAAAACCCGGCCGAAACTTCATGTCAGCGACCTTGAACTGGCAGAGGCAATTCTCGTCCAATAGTTATCCTGTACCCCCGTTATCCTTGCCCCTTCGGAGTCGTTCCATGCGTAGCCCGCTGATTGCTGCCGCCCTTGGCCTGTTTTTGTTGGCCGACGTGGCCCAGGCGCACACCCTGGTAGCCACCAGTAACATCATCGTTCGTGCCTCCCAGCGCACTATCGATTTCACCTCCGACACCACTACGTCGATTCGCGATTCGAAAATCATCCGCGAAGCCCACGACGACGCTGCCAGTTTCGTCGCCACTAACGGTGATATCCGTGGCGCACATCTGGAAGCGGCGCTCAATACCCTGCGCACTCGCGTGCCGGAAGCGCGCGACGCCAGTGATCAGGTTCTCGCCGAAGCCATCCTCGCGCTGTGAGGTCATTCGGCACCTGGCTGCTGGCCGGGGCGTTGTTGTTGCTTGGCAACAGCGCCCACGCCGGCCTGCAATTGCGGCTCAAGACCGACGGTCTGAGCCCCGCCCAACAACAGGCCAGCCAGGCGCTGATCGATGAGGCGATGCAAAAACTGCCGCCGAGCTTTATCGAGCGGCTGGATCGGCGCATCGATGTCGGCTGGACCGACGACATGCCCGCCAACGCCTATGGCCAAGCCACACTGGTGGCCGAGCTCGATCTGAATCGAAAACTGCTCGCCGGTCTCACGGATGGCAGCGCAGCCAAAGAAAAAACCAATCGCCCCCACGGCACTGTGCGCCAGGAACTGCTCGCCACGGTGCTGCATGAAATCACCCACATTTATGACCGCGCCCGCTTATGGCCGAATGCCGAGCGCACGCTGATTCAGCGCTGCACGCGCCGCTTTAACAGCGCCGGGCTGATCGGCATTCCCGACGAGTGTCGCGGCCAGAACGGCCGTCGCTTCACCCTCAGCGATGATCCGCGCCTGCTCGACCTCGCCGGTTGGCAGCAATACGTCGGCCGCCGCGGTGAGCGCGAACAACACAACCGGCAGATCGCGCGCAGCCCGGACCTGTACGAAATCTCCAGCCCCAAGGAGTTCGTCGCGGTCAACATGGAGTATTTCCTCCTCGACCCGAGCTACGCCTGCCGCCGCCCGGCGCTGTACCGCTATTACCAGCAACACTTCGGCTGGGCACCGCCGGCCAAGGACACTTGCAGCAAGACCTTCTCCTTCCTCAATGCCGGCAACGACTTCGCCAAGCAACCCTTGGGGCAGGTCGATCCCGAGCGGGTCTATGCCGTCGACTATCTGCTGGCCGAGGCCAATCAGAACTGGGTCAGCCGCTGGGGCCACAGCATGTTGCGCCTGGTGATCTGCGCACCGGGCCGCCCGCGCGGGCCGGATTGCCGACTCGATCTGGACCAGCACCTGGTGTTGTCCTACCGCGCCTTTGTCGGCGATGTGCAGTTGTCGAGCTGGGATGGACTGGTCGGCAAATACCCGTCGCGCCTGTTCGTGCTGCCGCTTGCGCAGGTCATCGACGAATACACCAAGACCGAACTGCGCAGCCTCGCTTCGGTGCCGCTGAACCTGTCCCGCGACGAGATCGAAGGCGTGGTCGAACACGCCGCCGAAATGCACTGGAGCTACGACGGCAACTACTTCTTCCTCTCCAACAACTGTGCGGTGGAAGGCCTGAAGCTGTTGCGCAGCGGCAGCAACAACACACAGTTCGTGGGTCTGGACAGCATCATGCCCAACGGCTTGCTGGAAGTGATGAAAGGCCGTGGTCTGGCGGACACCAGTGTGCTGGATGATCCAAAAGAAGCGCTGCGTCTGGGTTACCGCTTCGACTCGTTCCGCGATCGCTATCAGGCGATGTTCGATGTGTTGAAGAAGCAATTGCCGATCAAGCAGAACACTGTTGAGGAATGGCTTTCGCTGACAGCCGAGGAACGCCGCGAGTGGTTCGAGCGCGCGGATTTGCGTACCAGCGCCGCCCTGCTGCTGTTGGAGCAGGCCAGTTATCGACGACAGTTGCTGCTGGCTCAGGACGAGGTCAAGCAGCGTTACCTCGGTGCGCGTGAGCTGGAAAACGGCGGCATGGACAAGGCCAATGCGACCTTGCAGGAAATCCTCGCCAATAGCGGGTTCCTCAGCCGTCCGGCAGAACTGCTCGACGCCAAGGGCTACGGATTGCCGCAGCCGACCGAGTTCACTCGACTGGAAGCGGAGAGCAGCCAGCGGCAGAAGAAGCTGCTGGCACTGTCCGGCGATCTCGACGCCGAAGTGCGCAAGTTGCTGGAGCCCAAGCGGGCCGCAGAGATTGCCGCCAGCGAGGAGAATGTGAAGCAGATTGGCGCGCATTTGCGCAAATTGCACAAGGCCTCCGGCGGACTGGAGCTGCCCTGAAAAAAAACCGCAGCCATTGGCTGCGGTTTTTTTATTGCCTGCGGATCAATACAAAACGCCATCGAGAATTTCGTAGACGATCCCGGTGCCCACCGCGATCAGCACGATATCGCCCCCCGCCCGACGCCATTCGTAACCCGGATACACCGGCAAACGACCCAACGCGCGACCGTCCAGACGCTCACCGTAATACCCGTGTGGCAACGGCCGGCCACGTTCCAGATGAATCCCCGGAGGCGGCGGTGCACCGCGTACAAAGTAGCCATGATTGTCACGAATGGTCTGACGCACCGGGCCAAAATCGCGCGGCGGCGGACCGCCACGGTGATCGTTTTGCGGGCCACGATGATCATCGCGATGGTCATTACCATGATTGTCGTACTGGCCCTGCTGCGGGCCGCCGTGGTCGTGATCGTCGCGCGGATCGGCGCTGGCCAGCAGCGGTGTCGCACTGATCATCAGTACGCCCAATCCGGCCATCAGACGTTTCGGCATTTTCATCGGGTCTTTCCTCACGGCACAAACAGCAAAAAGGGATTCAGAACGTGGTTCTGAATCCCTCGGTCTTGCTGGATTAGTCTGTGTCGCGAGACGCTAATTCCTCTGTATCAGGAACTTTACCTTCAGCTGACGCGGGCCTTACGCACGCCTTCGGAGAGTGCCGAGCACAAGCTCAGTACACCGTCGACGGCTTGCGCCGGCGTAGTCGCATTGGCGATGTGATCGATCAACGCCGAGCCCACCACAACACCATCAGCCAGACGCGCAATGGCCGCTGCTTGCTCCGGGGTACGGATGCCGAAACCGATGCTGATCGGCAGATCGGTATGACGACGCAGACGAGTGACCGCCTCTTCAACATGCTCCAGGGTCGCAGCACCGGCACCGGTCACACCGGCTACCGACACGTAGTACACAAACCCGGAGCTGCCGTTGAGCACCTTTGGCAGACGCGCATCGTCGGTGGTTGGCGTGGTCAGACGGATAAAGTCCAGACCGGCAGCCTGCGCCGGGTCGCACAGCTCGGCATTGTGCTCAGGCGGCATGTCTACGACGATCAGGCCATCGACGCCGGCCTCTTTCGCATCGGCGATGAAACGCTCAACGCCGTACATGTGGATCGGGTTGAAGTAGCCCATCAGCACCAGCGGCGTGTCGCTGTTGCCTTCGCGGAATTCACGAACCATTTGCAGGGTTTTCAGCAGGTTCTGCTTGGCACCCAAGGCACGGATGTTCGCCAGTTGAATTGCCGGGCCGTCGGCCATCGGGTCGGTGAACGGCATGCCCAGCTCGATCACGTCGGCGCCAGCACCCGGCAAGCCTTTAAGGATCGCCAGCGAAGTGTCGTAGTCCGGATCACCGGCGGTGACGAAGGTCACCAGCGCGGCGCGGTTCTGTTCTTTGAGGTCGGCAAAACGCGTTTGCAGGCGGCTCATCAGTGTTTCTCCTGCTTGGACTGTTCCATATGGTGCATGACGGTCTGCATGTCTTTGTCGCCCCGGCCAGACAGGTTGACCACCATCAGGTGATCTTTAGGCAGCTTCGGCGCACGTTTGAACACTTCAGCCAGGGCGTGAGCGCTTTCCAGCGCAGGGATGATCCCTTCGAGGCGGCAGCATTTGTGGAACGCATCCAGCGCTTCGTCGTCGGTCACCGAGGTGTATTGAACGCGACCGATGTCATGCAACCACGCGTGCTCAGGGCCGATGCCTGGGTAATCGAGGCCAGCGGAAATCGAGTGGGCGTCGATGATCTGGCCATCGTCGTCCTGCAGCAGGAAAGTCCGGTTACCGTGCAAGACACCCGGAACGCCGCCATTCAGGCTGGCCGCGTGCTTGCCGGTTTCGATGCCGTAACCCGCCGCTTCAACGCCGATGATTTCAACGCTCTTGTCGTCGAGGAACGGGTGAAACAGGCCCATCGCGTTGGAACCGCCACCGATGCACGCCACCAGGCTGTCCGGCAGACGACCTTCCTGCGCTTGCAACTGATCGCGGGTTTCCTTGCCGATGACGGCCTGGAAGTCGCGAACCATCGCCGGATAAGGGTGCGGGCCAGCCACGGTACCGATCAGGTAGAAGGTGCTGTCGACGTTGGTCACCCAGTCACGCAGGGCTTCGTTCATTGCGTCTTTCAGGGTGCCGGTGCCGGCCACCACCGGAATCACTTCAGCGCCCAGCAGTTTCATGCGGAAGACGTTGGCCTGCTGACGTTCGATGTCAGTGGTGCCCATGTAGATCACGCAATCGAGACCGAAACGTGCCGCTACAGTGGCAGTGGCCACGCCGTGCATGCCGGCGCCGGTCTCGGCGATGATGCGTTTCTTGCCCATGCGTCGCGCCAGCAGGATCTGGCCGATGCAGTTGTTGATCTTGTGCGCGCCGGTGTGGTTCAGCTCTTCGCGCTTGAGATAAATCTTCGCGCCACCGCAGAACTCGGTCAGGCGTTCAGCGAAATACAGCGGGCTCGGACGTCCGACGTAGTCACGCTGGAAGTAGGCCAATTCTTCTTTGAACGCCGGATCTTCCTTGGCCGCTTCGTATTCGCGGGCCAGATCGAGGATCAACGGCATCAGGGTTTCCGCCACGTAACGGCCACCGAACGAGCCGAACAGGCCGTTGGCGTCAGGGCCGTTACGCAGATCAGAGGTGTTCGAAGTCTGGGTCATGAGTCGCTCCAGGTGAATTTGGGTCAAGAGACAATGACGACCACTCTACCCCTGACCTTCCAAGCTGAAAACCGATAAGATCGCCACAACCTGTCAGGAAAACTCACAGATACCATGAGCCATGACCTTCCCCCGCTGAACGCCCTGCGCGCGTTCGAAGCCACCGCCCGGCTGAACAGCGTCAGTCAGGCTGCCGAACAGCTGCACGTCACCCACGGCGCGGTCAGTCGCCAGCTCAAGGTGCTTGAAGAACACCTCGGCGTCAGTCTGTTCGTCAAGGATGGCCGCGGCTTGAAACTCACAGATGCCGGTATGCGTTTACGCGATGCCAGTGCAGAGGCCTTTGATCGGTTGCGCAGCGTTTGCGCAGAACTCACGCAAAGTACCGCCGACGCCCCGTTTGTACTGGGTTGCTCCGGGAGCTTACTGGCGCGCTGGTTTATTCCGCGTTTGGGGCGGTTGAATGCCGATCTGCCGGACTTGCGCCTGCACCTGTCGGCGGGAGAAGGCGATCTTGACCCCCGTCGTCCAGGACTGGATGCCTTGCTGTTATTCGCCGAGCCACCTTGGCCGGCAGACATGCAGGTCTACGAACTCGCCGCAGAACGCATCGGCCCGGTGATGAGTCCGCTGTTCAGCGGCTATCAACGTTTGCAAACCGCGCCAGCCTCGGCACTGCTCAATGAACCGCTGCTGCACACAACTTCTCGCCCACAAGCGTGGCCAAGCTGGGCACAGCAAAACCACCTCGACGCAAAAGCGTTGAAGCTGGGGCAAGGTTTCGAGCATTTGTATTACTTGCTGGAAGCAGCAGTGGCAGGCCTTGGCGTGGCCATCGCACCGGAGCCGCTGGTGACGGAAGATTTGAAGGCCGGTCGCCTGGTTGCGCCATGGGGCTTCTGTGAAACCCCGGCGCAACTGGCGTTGTGGCTACCCAAGCGCGCCGCAGACGGGCGCGCTCGGCAACTGGCGCAATGGCTCAAGAACGAGCTGCGCCAAGGCGATCACTCGCCGCGCTTGAACAGCAAGTAAGCCGCAAGAAGGCCGATCGCACCGACTGCAACACCGGCAGTCGTCCACGGATGCTCCTGGGCGTAATCACGGGTGGCGATCCCGGTTTCGCGGGTTTTCACTTTAACTTCTTCATAGGCATCGCTGAGCAGATGGCGCGAGTGTTTCAGCGCGCTTTCAGCATTGCTTTTCAGCGCCTTGAGGGTCTTGCGCGACTCGTCCGAAGCGTCATCCTTCAGGCTTTCCAACGACTTGAGCAGACTCTCGATCTCGGCTTCCATGCTTTGCAACGAGGCTTTACGTAAAGAGGTGTTGGCCATGGTGGCTCTCCTGCATTGGTGATGAGTGGCGTGTGTTGGTTGGGACTTCAGCGGTTTGAGAAAGTGCAGAAAATCTGAACTTCGCCTGCACAAAGCCACCGAAATCAACAGTGCAGATTCACTGCTAGTCTCAATTCCACACGCCAAGGAGATCGTTATGAGTGACCATCACACGTACAAGAAAGTCGAGCTGGTCGGTTCGTCCGCCAGCAGCATCGAAGACGCCATCAACAACGCGCTGGCCGAAGCCAACAAGAGCATCAAGCATCTTGAGTGGTTTGAAGTGGTCGACACCCGTGGCCACATCAAGGACGGCAAGGCTGCGCACTTTCAGGTGACGCTGAAAGTCGGCTTCCGCATTGCCAGCAGCTGAGTTTGGTCTAGTCTTCTGAACTTGCGCGCTGGCCGAGTGCCATAGGAATGGCAAAGCGCTACAGGGTGAGTGCATCGGGTGAACGCTCGATGCCCGCCTTTTTTAATCCGACCAGGGAGTGCGACCGATGAAGAAGTTCATGTTGGCAGTAGGTTTGTTGAGCCTTGCGGGTGGTGCGTTTGCTGCCGGTAAGCCATGTGAAGAGCTGAAAAGCGAGATCGCGGCGAAGCTGGATGCCAAGGGCGTTTCCGGGTATTCGCTGGAGATTGTCGATAAGGGCGCAGCGGCTGGCGGCGACGTCGTCGGTACCTGCGAAGGCGGAACCAAGGAAATCGTCTACAAGCGCGGTTGATTGCGCCTGAAATACAAAAAGCCGACGTGAAGGCGTCGGCTTTTTTGTGTCTGAAAGTTTTGTGGTGTGTTTGAGATTGATCCCCCTCACCCCAGCCCTCTCCCCCAGAGGGGCGAGGGGGAAAGGGAGCAGATCGGGGGTTGTTCAGAACCTGAGTACGACTGGAGTTTTCAGGTCGATGTTGGGCGCAAGAACACCTCGGTCAGTCCCCTCTCCCTCCGGGCGGTCCGACGTTTCGGGAGGGCTAGGGTGAGGGTGTTTTTTGGCCTTTCAGCCCTTCATCACCTGCGCCAACAACTCGTAGGAATGCACACGATCAGCGTGTTCGTAGAGATCACTGGTAAAAATCAGCTCATCCGCCTGCGTCTGCTCAATCAGCACTTCAAGTTTGGCGCGAATCTTCTGCGGGCTACCCACCATCGCGAGCCCAAGGAAATCACCCACCGCTTCACGCTCATGCGGCAGCCACAGGCCGTCCATGGTTTTCACCGGCGGACGCTGCACCAGGCTCTGCCCACGCATCAACGCGAGAATGCGCTGGTACACCGATGTCGCCAGGTAATCGGCTTGCTCATCGGTGTCCGCTGCCACCAAAGGCACGCCGAGCATCACGTAAGGCTTGTCGAGCACCGCCGACGGCTTGAAGTGATTGCGATAAACGCGGATCGCCTCGTGCATGAAGCGCGGGGCGAAATGCGAGGCGAAGGCGTACGGCAAGCCGCGCTCAC
The DNA here is from genome assembly GCF_979258655.1 of Pseudomonas sp. AC242. Classification (NCBI taxonomy): domain Bacteria; kingdom Pseudomonadati; phylum Pseudomonadota; class Gammaproteobacteria; order Pseudomonadales; family Pseudomonadaceae; genus Pseudomonas; species Pseudomonas sp. AC242. The sequence goes on along the minus strand of NZ_OZ409873.1, from coordinate 5,809,161 downwards.
CGGCCAGTTGGGCACTGAACAGGCTGGAACCCAGCAACCAGATCGGCACATTGGTGCCGGTGCCCGGCATCGCGATCACGCGCTGATCCGGGGTACGCGGGCCGAGGTAGCGCACCAGTTCGGCGACGTCTTCCGGGAAGTCATCAGCGCTGCCGGAGCGCTCGCGGCGCAGCGCCCGGGCTGTCATCTGATCGGAACCGGGCGCGCGGCCCAGACCGAGATCAATCCGGCCCGGATACAGACTTTCGAGGGTGCCGAACTGCTCGGCGATGACCAGCGGCGCATGGTTGGGCAGCATCACGCCGCCGGAGCCGACACGAATCGTCGACGTACCACCAGCCAGATAGCCGAGCAATACCGACGTCGCAGAACTGGCGATGCCGTCCATGTTGTGGTGTTCGGCCACCCAGAACCGCGTGTAGCCGAATTTCTCGACGTGCTGCGCCAGATCCAGCGAGTTGCGCAACGATTGCGCCGGGCTGCCGTTTTCGCGCACCGGTACCAGATCGAGGGTGGAAAATTTTACGTCGGACAGTTGTTTCATAAACCTGCGTCTCCGAGTGAGGAGGCAGGCTTTTCTTGCAAACGAAAACCTGCCAAATCCATAAGCGTGTTTTGTGCAATGAGGGCATATACCCGAGTTTCAATAGCAGCGATGAAATTTCCTACTAAAAAAGTCAACGATTCAGCCGGGCTGAACTTTGCTGCGGCGTCTATCCTCAGAAGCCTTGCAAGCAAAACCACGACGACGCGGCGTTTCCGCGTCAGATCTTGAGGAGGCAGACATGGCTATCGTGAAGAAAGCATCCGCACATTGGGCAGGCGATCTGAAAACCGGCATTGGCTCGATCTCCACCGAAACCGGTGTCCTCAGAGAGGCGCCTTACGGTTTCAAGGCGCGCTTTGAGGGCGGCAAAGGTACCAACCCGGAGGAACTGATCGGCGCGGCGCATGCCGGCTGCTTCTCTATGGCGTTTTCGATGATTCTCGGCGATGCGGGCCTGAAGGCCGACAGCATCGATACTCAGGCTGAAGTCACCCTCGATCAGGTGGATGGCGGGTTCGCGATCACCGCAGTGAAGCTGATTCTCAAGGCGAAAATCCCGGGGGCGACGCAGGAGCAGTTTGAAGAGCTCAGCAACAAGGCCAAGGAAGGGTGCCCGGTGTCGAAAGTGCTGAATGCGAAGATTACGCTTGAGGCTTCGTTGGTCAGCTAATTCGACTCTTACCGGTCTGACGCTATCGCGAGCAGGCTCACTCCTACAGGGGATCTCGGTTGTTCACAATTGTTGTGCCCACTGGAGATCAACTGTAGGAGTGAGCCTGCTCGCGATAGCAATCTGACAATCACTGCCGATCTAACACCGTAAACACAAGTTGTGAGCGAAGTCAGAACCCTCGCTGTAAAAGTATGGTCGAATCAATGACAGCAGCTTCAGCGCACGCCCGTGCGCGCTGCCTCAGGGAGCTTCACTCATGAAACGTATTGGCTTGGCGATTCTCTGCAGTGCACTGGCCACCTCGGTAATTGCGGCACCCAAAGACTGCGAAGAACTCAAGAAAGAGATCGAAATCAAGATTCAGGCTAAAGCAGTGCCGTCCTATACACTGGAAATCGTAACCAAGGAAGAAGCTGCGAAACATGACATCGCCATGGTGGTCGGTTCATGTGAGAACGGCACCAAAGCGATCATCTACCAGAAAAACGACAGCTGAAACATTTCACATGATGCAGTTGTAGTCACGATCTTCGGCAACGATTTCGCGCTTGGCGTTGTACAGCCGGGCACTCGGAGTGAACCCCAGCGAACGCCCCTCCAGCACATAACGCTGCCCGGCCTCGAAATGGTCATAGCGGATGTACAGATAGCACAGCCGCTCCACCGGGCCGTTCATCAAGCTGCCGCCACCACCAAACACTTCGAAATCGAACCGCACGCGCAGTTCGTGACTGCCGGGGGTGACCTGAAAGTAGCGCCCGTCATTCAGTCGCTGTTTGTCGAGACGCTCGGCCATCAGCACTTTACCGCCGGGTGTCGGCGTCGAAAAATCGACCCACGCCATGTGCGGATCGGCCGGGGGCAAAGGCGTCTGACAACCGGCCAAAAGACCGGCAGCGAGCAACAACAGCAACTGGCGCATGATGAATATCCACGGATGTGAATCCTCAGCATAGCGCCGATCAGGTGCGCTGACAGCCTGCCGGTGTGCCCTGGCCTACCACTTTGCGCTGCTCGTCATAGAGCTTGGCCCAAGGGCGGAAACCGATACTGCCGGCCTGCAGCTGGTATCGCTGACCGGCATTGAAATCCTTGAATTTCACACTCAACTGGCAATCGCGCCACAGCGGTTCAGCGTCGGGACCGATGTTGGTCGCCTCCACCGGAAATTGATAACGCACTTTCAATTCATGGCTACCGGGCTGCACTTCAAAATAGCGTTTGTCGGCGGTCGCCTGAGTATCAACCTGCAGCGCTTGCAGCGCCGTGTCCTGTTGCCGGGCATCGAGATCGATCCAGGCTTGCGAAGGGTCAGGATCGGGCATTCCGAATCCGGCACAACCGGCCAGCGTCAGCAGGCCTCCTGACAGCATCAACATGCGCATAGCGGTGCTCCTTTAGGCGGGATAGTCTTGCGGGCAGACTCTCCGGGGGATTTCTTATTTTGATCAGGCCGTTTCCAAGCCTTGGGTTACTTGATCGCGTTTTTCGGGTTTTGTTTCCGGGTGTGTTGTTTTTGTTGCTCAACGGTTGCGCCAGCGTCAGCTATTACGCTCAGTTGGCCAACGGTCAGTTGCAATTGCTGCGGGCACGCGAGCCCGTTGAAAAGGTGATCAACGACCCGAACCGCGACGCGACACTGCGCGCGCACCTGGCTCAATCGCAGAAGGCCCGCACCTTCGCCAGCGAGCATCTGCACCTGCCGGATAACCAGAGCTATCGTCTTTACGCCGACATCCATCGCCCGTACGTGGTGTGGAATGTGTTCGCCACGCAGGAGTTTTCCCTGACGCCGCAGAATCATTGCTTCCCGATTGCCGGGTGTGTGGCCTATCGCGGCTATTACAGTCAGAGCGCCGCGCGCGGCGAAGCGGCAATCCAGCGATTGCAGGGCATGGACGTATCGATAGGTGGCGTTGAGGCCTATTCGACGCTGGGCTGGTTCAACGACCCGATCCTTAATTCGATGATGGGCTGGGGTGATGAGCGCCTGGCCACGTTGATCTTTCATGAGCTGGCGCATCAGCGCTTTTACGTGAAGGACGACACCGAGTTCAACGAATCCTTCGCCTCGTTTGTCGAGCAGGAAGGCACGCGGCAGTGGCGGGCGTTTCGTGGGTTGCCGGCGGACACCGATTCGCGGCTGAAGCAGCGTGATCAGTTTATTGAGTTGGTACTCGATACCCGCTCACGGCTGGAGAAGCTTTATGCACAGCCATTAGCAGCCGAACAGATGCGCGAACGCAAAGCAGCCGAGTTCGAACGGTTTCGCCGGGACTATCGGGTGAAGCAAGACACCCAGTGGGCCGGGAACAAGCGTTACGACGCTTGGGTGAATGCGCCGCTGAACAATGCGCGATTGCTGCCGTTTGGACTTTATGACCAGTGGGTGCCGGCGTTTGCGGCGTTGTTCAAAAAGGTCGGGGGGGATTGGATGAGGTTTTATGCGGAGGTGGAGAAGTTAGGGGAGCTGCCGGCCGCCGAGCGCAAAGCGGCGCTGAAAGCGTTGGCTGACTCTCAGACCTTTCGTGGCTGAATTGGCCTCATCGCTGGCAAGCCAGCTCCCACAGGGACAGCGGTGAACCTGAGTACATCACTCACCTGTGGGAGCTGGCTTGCCAGCGATGGCGTACTGATCAGCGCTGCAGAAACGCCTGATGCAACGCGGCCAGCGTTTCAAAGTGATAAGCCGGCGCCTCGGCATTCAACTCTTCAAAACTGCCAAACCCATAACCGACCGCCGCCGCATCCAGCCCATTACTGCGTGCCCCGATCAGGTCATGCTTGCGATCACCGATCATCAGCGTATCCGACGGATCCAGCCCTTCTTCCTTGATCAGATGCGCAATCAGCTCAACCTTATTGGTGCGCGTGCCATCCAGCTCGCTGCCGTAAATCACCTTGAAGTGCCGGGCAAAATCAAAATGCCGGGCAATCTCGCGGGCAAATTCCCACGGCTTCGAAGTGGCGATATACAGCTGCCGTCCCTGCCCGCTCAGGGTTTCCAATAAAGGCGTAACACCATCAAACACGCGGTTTTCATACAGGCCGGTGACCTTGAAGCGTTCGCGATAAAAATTCACCGCCTGCCACGCCTTGGCTTCATCAAAATCGTAGAACTGCATGAACGCCTGCAACAACGGTGGGCCGATGAAGTGTTCCAGTTTGGTCAGGTCCGGCTCATCGATACCGAGCTTGGCAAGGGCGAACTGGATGGAACGGGTGATGCCCTCACGCGGGTCGGTCAGGGTGCCATCGAGGTCGAACAGTACGGTCTGGTAATGCATGAGAAATCCTGAGCAGGTGTAAGGCGATTCAGAGCTGGTCGTAGCCTTCGGCCAGATGCAGGTCCTTGAGTTTCACGTAGTTCGCCGCGCTGTAGGTGAAGAAGGCTTTTTCCTTGTCGGTGAGTTCCCGCACCTGTTTTACCGGGCTGCCGACATAAAGGAAGCCACTTTGCAGCCGTTTGCCCGGCGGCACCAGGCTGCCGGCACCGATGATCACATCGTCTTCGACCACCGCGCCATCCATGACAATGCTGCCCATGCCGATCAATACGCGGCTACCGACGGTACAACCATGCAGCATCACTTTATGGGCGATGGTCACGTCATCGCCGATCAGCAGCGGGAAACCGTCCGGATTGAACGGACCGGCATGGGTGATGTGCAGCACGCAACCGTCCTGGACGCTGGTGCGCGCACCGATGCGGATGCGGTGCATGTCGCCGCGGATCACGGTCAACGGCCAGACCGAGCTGTCTTCGCCGATTTCGACGTCGCCGATGACCACTGCCGAGCCATCGACAAACGCGCCCTTGCACAGGCGTGGGGTGTGATTCTGGTACTTGCGAACGGACACGATAATTTCTCTCTCTGTCGCCGATAGCTGCGGTGAATGCCGATTGTAATTAAGATGGGGCAATGTTTCCCCAGCCAAGGTGCCAACCGTGAGCGTGAACAACCCTCTGCTGCAGTCCTACGACCTGCCACCGTTCTCCACGATCCGTGCCGAACACGTCCTGCCAGCCATTGAAACCATCCTGGCCGACAACCGCGCCGCCATCGCCGAAATCCTCAAGACTCAGGTTCAGAACCCAACCTGGGCCGGGCTGGTACTGGCGATGGACGAACTCAATGATCGCCTCGGCGCTGCCTGGAGCCCGGTCAGCCACCTCAACGCCGTGTGCAACAGCGCCGAATTGCGTGAAGCCTACGAGTCGTGCCTGCCGGCCTTGAGCGCCTACTCCACCGAGATGGGCCAGAACCGCGAACTGTTCCAGGCTTATGAAGCGCTGGCCAACAGCCCGGAAGCCGCCGGCTTCGACGTGGCGCAAAAGACTATTCTGGAACACGCCCTGCGTGACTTCCGTCTGTCGGGTATCGACCTGCCGGAAGCCGAGCAAAAGCGCTATGCCGAAGTGCAGAGCAAACTGTCCGAGCTGGGCAGCCGCTTCTCCAATCAACTGCTCGACGCCACGCAGGCGTGGACCAAGCACGTCACCGACGAAGCCGCCCTCGCCGGCCTGACCGATTCGGCCAAGGCGCAGATGGCGGCCGCCGCACAGGCCAAAGGCCTCGACGGCTGGCTGATCACCCTGGAATTCCCAAGCTATTACGCAGTGATGACCTACGCGCAAGACCGCGCACTGCGCGAAGAAGTCTACGCCGCCTACTGCACCCGCGCCTCGGACCAAGGCCCGAACGCCGGTCAGAACGACAACGGCCCGGTGATGGAAGAGATCCTCGACCTGCGTCAGGAGCTGGCCAAGCTGCTGGGTTTCGCCAGCTTCTCCGAGCTGAGCCTGGCGACGAAAATGGCCGAGTCCAGCGATCAGGTGCTGAGCTTCCTGCGTGATCTGGCCAAGCGCAGCAAGCCGTTTGCCGCACAGGATCTGCAACAGCTGCGCGCCTACGCCGCCGAACAGGGCTGCGCAGACCTGCAAAGCTGGGACAGCGGTTTCTACGGCGAGAAACTGCGTGAGCAACGCTACAGCGTCGCCCAGGAAACCCTGCGCGCCTACTTCCCGATCGACAAAGTGCTGGGCGGTCTGTTTGCCATCGTTCAGCGCCTGTACGGCATCGAGATCGCCGAACAGAAAGGCTTCGATACCTGGCACCCGGACGTACGCCTGTTCGAGATCAAGGAAAACGGTCAGCACGTCGGCCGCTTCTTCTTCGACCTCTATGCCCGCGCCAACAAGCGTGGCGGTGCGTGGATGGACGGCGCCCGTGACCGTCGTCGTACCGTCGAGGGCGTGCTGCAAAGTCCGGTGGCCAATCTGGTGTGCAACTTCACCCCGGCCGACAGCGGCAAGCCTGCGCTGCTGACTCACGATGAAGTGACCACGCTGTTCCACGAATTCGGTCATGGTCTGCATCACCTGCTGACCCGCGTTGATCACGCTGGCGTTTCCGGCATCAACGGTGTCGCGTGGGACGCGGTCGAGCTGCCAAGCCAGTTCATGGAAAACTGGTGCTGGGAGCCGGAAGGCCTCGCGCTGATTTCCGGTCACTACGAAAGCGGCGAGCCGCTGCCCCAGGACCTGCTGGAAAAGATGCTCGCGGCGAAGAACTTCCAGTCCGGCCTGATGATGGTCCGTCAGCTGGAATTCTCGCTGTTCGACTTCGAGCTGCACGCCACCCACGGTGACGGCCGCAGCGTGCTGCAAGTGCTCGAAGGCGTGCGTGACGAGGTGTCGGTGATGCGCCCACCGGCCTACAACCGCTTCCCGAACAGTTTTGCGCACATCTTCGCCGGCGGTTATGCGGCGGGTTACTACAGCTACAAGTGGGCTGAAGTGCTCTCGGCCGATGCCTTCTCGAAGTTCGAAGAGGACGGCGTGCTCAACGCTGAAACCGGTCGTGCCTTCCGCGAAGCGATTCTGGCGCGCGGCGGTTCGCAGGCGCCGATGGTGCTGTTCGTCGACTTCCGTGGCCGTGAGCCGTCGATTGACGCACTCTTGCGCCACAGCGGCCTGAGTGAGGACGCGGCAGCATGAGTGAGGCACCTGTGATTACCAAGAAGCGCTTTATCGCCGGGGCGGTCTGCCCGGCGTGCAGCGAGCCGGACAAGTTGATGATGTGGAACGAGGACAGCGTGCCGCACCGTGAATGTGTGGCCTGCGGTTACTCGGACACGCTGAACGAGCAAGGGCTGTCGGTACCGAAAGAACTGGGCACGCGGGTCAACACCAGTGCATTGAACAAACCTGCGCCGGACAAGACCGTGCAGGCGGTGCAGTTCTTTCCGAATCCGAAGCTGAAGAAAAAGTCCGAGGACTGAGCTGCGACTGGAAAACCTTCCACGATGCAACGTCGTGGAAGGTCGTGGATTACTTCAGATTGACTGACTGAAACCAGCTCTTCATCGAGCAGGTGGCGAACGCGCTGGTGCTGCAATCACCATTGGCCAGCGCTGTGCGCAGTTTGTCGACATCGGCCTGCATTACATAGCGGACACTGTCGCGAAAGTGCCCACTCTCACCGAAACCGCCTTGGGTCATCTCGCTCAAGGCGTCTTCTTTACTCCAGCCCTGCACCACCACGCGGTACATCGCCGCCATCAGGCCGGTGCGGTCGGAGCCGTGTTTGCAGTGCATCAACACCGGACCCTTGGCTTCGGCAGACTGAATAGCCCGCAGGGTCTTGAGCACGTCGGCGTCGTCAACGTGATTGGTCCGATACGGCAGTTGCACCTGGTTAATGTCCGGCTCGGACAACCAATTACTGTCGGCTTCCGGGAGGAAGTTGATCACCGTGGCGACCTTGAGGTTTTTCAGCAACGGCACGGCGCCGCCATCCGGCAATGCGCTGCGATAGAGCGTCGGCGACATCTGGAACAGGTTGTATTGCACTTCGACCGGTTGCGCCCAATCAGTGGGACGGGCCGTCGCTGTCGCCGCAGCCTGGGCTGGCAGCCAGTGCAACAGCGCGACAAGCGATAAACACAAAGCAGGGAACAAACGCACTCGGGACATGCTGGGGTAACCGTGTCGGGGTTCATCGGTGATAGGAGCCGCAGCTTCGGCGTTGCGCGGTCAAAGCCCTGTGAGGCGCTTGTCAAAGAATTGTGAATGGACACTGTTTCATTCATCGCCACTCAGAAAACCGGTGTTTTTTCCGATGAATCGGTTCATCGAGAAGCTTAGCCTGCTACCATTTGTCACATGATGTTGCAGGCGCGTCCCCTTTTCCTGGGTCAGACCGCTGTTGTCGCGACGAAAAATCCTCAAGCCGCTCGCAGAAGCGGCTGTCCCTTAATGCCTGATGAGGTGCACCACCATGTCTGATGAAAATCGAGACAACCCGCGGCGTGAGTTTTTGCGCAAATCCCTGACCCTGATCCCGGTGGTCACCCTGGCCGGCACCGGTCTGGGCAGCAGCGTGCTGCAAGCGGCGCCCGAAGCCGCACCCACTGCACCCGCGCCGCAACCGGTCCGCGCTGATGCCGGGGTTTATCAGCCGAGCTACTTCACCGCCGAAGAATGGGCATTCATCAATGCCGCCGTCGCGCAGTTGATCCCCAACGATGCCCAAGGCCCGGGTGCGCTCGAAGCCGGCGTGCCGGAATACATCGACCGGCAGATGAACACGCCGTACGCCGCCGGTGCCCTTTGGTACATGCAAGGCCCGTTCAATGCCGACGCCGCGCCGGAAATGGGCTGGCAGAGCAAACTGGTGCCCAAAGAGATCTATCGCCTCGGCATTGCCGCCACGGATCAGTGGGTAAAATCCCTCAACGGTAAAGTATTTGCTGAGCAAGACAGCGCTACCCGAGACGATTTGCTCAAGCAACTTGAAGCGGGCAAGCCGCAATTCGATGCGGTGCCGGCGAAGATTTTCTTCAATCTGCTGCTGCAAAACACCAAGGAAGGGTTCTTCTGCGACCCGATCCACGGTGGCAACAAAGGCATGGTCGGCTGGACCATGATCGGCTTCCCCGGCGCCCGCGCCGATTTCATGGATTGGGTGGAACGCAACGAGCAATACCCCTTCCCGGCAGTTTCGATTCGCGGCGAGAGGGCGTAAGCATGGCAACGGTAATGAAGAAGGTTGACGCAGTCATCGTTGGTTTTGGCTGGACCGGCGCGATCATGGCCAAGGAGCTGACCGAAGCGGGTCTCAACGTGCTGGCGCTGGAGCGCGGGCCGATGCAGGACACCTACCCCGACGGCAACTATCCCCAGGTGATCGACGAGCTCACCTACAGCGTGCGGAAAAAACTCTTTCAGGACATCTCCAAAGAGACGGTCACTATTCGCCACAGCGTCAACGACATCGCCCTGCCGAACCGCCAGTTGGGCGCGTTTCTGCCCGGCAATGGTGTTGGCGGCGCCGGTCTGCACTGGTCGGGCGTGCACTTTCGCGTCGACCCGATCGAATTGCGCATGCGCAGCCATTACGAAGAGCGCTACGGCAAAAGCTTTATCCCCAAGGACATGACTATCCAGGACTTCGGCGTCAGCTATGAAGAACTGGAGCCGTTCTTCGATTTCGCCGAAAAAGTCTTCGGCACCTCGGGCCAGGCCTGGACCGTGAAGGGCCAACTGGTCGGTCAAGGCAAGGGCGGCAACCCGTACGCACCGGATCGCTCCAACCCGTTTCCGCTGGAGGCGCAGAAGAACACGGTATCCGCACAGCTGTTCGGTAAAGCGGCGACAGAAGTCGGTTACAAACCCTACAACCTGCCGTCCGCGAACACCTCCGGGCCGTACACCAATCCTTACGGTGCGCAGACGGGCCCGTGCAACTTCTGCGGTTTCTGCAGTGGTTATGTTTGCTACATGTACTCCAAGGCTTCGCCAAACGTGAACATTCTGCCGGCGCTGAAACCTTTGCCGAATTTCGAGTTGCGACCTAACTCGCACGTGCTGCGGGTCAACCTCGACAGCACGAAATCCAAAGCCACCGGCGTGACCTACATCGACGGCCAGGGTCGCGAAATCGAGCAACCGGCGGATCTGGTGATTCTCGGCGCGTTCCAGTTGCACAACGTGCGTCTGATGCTGCTCTCCGGCATCGGCAAGCCGTACGACCCGATCAGCGGCGAAGGCGTGGTCGGGCGTAACTTCGCCTACCAGAACATGGCGACCATCAAGGCGTTCTTCGACAAGGACATCCACACTAACAACTTCATTGGCGCCGGCGGCAACGGCGTGGCGCTGGACGACTTCAACGCCGACAACTTTGACCACGGACCGCACGGCTTTGTCGGCGGCTCGCCGATGTGGGTCAACCAGGCCGGCAGCCGGCCGATTGCCGGCACCTCGAACCCGCCGGGCACCCCGGCCTGGGGCAGTGACTGGAAACGCGCGACCGCTGATTACTACACCCACCAGGTGTCGATGGACGCCCACGGCGCGCATCAGTCTTATCGGGGCAACTACCTTGATCTCGATCCGGTGTACCGCGATGCCTACGGCTTGCCGCTGCTGCGGATGACCTTCGACTGGCAGGAAAACGACATCAAGATGAACCGCTTCATGGTCGAGAAAATGGGCAAGGTCGCCGAAGCGATGGGGCCGAAAGCCATTGCCGTGATCGGCAAGAAAGTCGGCGATCACTTCAACACCGCCTCTTACCAGACCACCCACCTCAACGGCGGCGCGATCATGGGCACCGATCCGAAGAAGAGCGCGCTGAACCGCTACCTGCAGAGTTGGGACGTACATAACGTCTTCGTTCCGGGTGCCTCCGCGTTCCCGCAAGGCCTGGGTTACAACCCGACCGGTCTGGTTGCCGCACTGACCTACTGGTCGGCGAAGGCAATCCGCGAGCAGTACCTGAAAAACCCCGGCCCGCTGGTTCAGGCTTAAGGAGCGATGACCATGAAAAATCTCGTTATCGCGACCCTGGCGCTGCTCGGCAGTGCCTCCACTCATGCGGCCGACGTTGATCAAAGCTTGATCAAACAGGGCGAATACCTCGCCCGCGCCGGTGACTGCGTGGCCTGCCACACCGCCAAGGGCGGCAAACCGTTCGCCGGTGGCCTGCCGATGGAAACCCCGATCGGCACCATTTACTCGACCAACATCACCCCGGACAAGACCGGCGTCGGCGAATACAGCTTCGAAGACTTCGATCAGGCCGTGCGCCATGGCGTCGCCAAAAACGGCAGTACGTTGTACCCGGCGATGCCGTATCCGTCCTACGCCCGTGTCAGCGAAACCGACATGCAAGCGCTGTACGCCTACTTCATGCACGGCGTAGAACCGGTGGCGCAAGAGAACAAGGCCAGTGATATTCCATGGCCGTTGAGCATGCGCTGGCCGCTGATGGGCTGGCGCTGGATGTTTGCGCCGAAGGTCGAGGACTACAAAACGACAAGTGCCGACCCGGTGATCGACCGCGGTGCCTATCTGGTCGAAGGCCTTGGCCATTGCGGCGCTTGCCATACGCCGCGCGCCCTGACCATGCAGGAAAAATCCCTGAGCGCTGCCGATGGCAGCAACTTCCTCGCCGGCAGTGCGCCGCTGGAAGGCTGGATCGCCAAGAGCCTGCGCGGCGATCACAAGGATGGCCTCGGCAGCTGGAGCGAGGAGCAACTGGTGCAGTTCCTCAAGACCGGTCGCAGCGATCGCAGCGCCGTGTTCGGCGGCATGAGTGATGTGGTCACCCACAGCATGCAATACATGACCGACGCGGATCTGACCGCAATTGCCCGCTACCTCAAGTCGCTGCCGGCCAGTGATCCTAACGATCAGCCGCATCAGTACGACGAGAAAGCGGCGAAAGCCCTATGGAATGGCGATGACAGTCAGCGCGGTGCTTCGGTATACATCGACAACTGCGCCGCGTGCCACCGCACCGATGGCCACGGCTACACCCGGGTGTTCCCGGCGCTGGCGGGTAATCCGGTGCTGCAATCGGAAGACCCGACTTCGTTGATCCACATCGTGCTCAAGGGCGGCACGTTACCGGCGACGCACACGGCACCGTCGACCTTCACCATGCCGGGCTTCGCCTGGCGCCTGTCGGATCAGGAAGTGGCGGATGTGGTGAGCTTCATCCGTGGCAGTTGGGGTAATAAAGGTGCGCCGGTTGACGCTGAGGATGTGGCCAATCTGCGCAAGAACGATATGCAGACGACTTCCGGGGATGATTTGGGGCAAGTCACCACGCATAACTGACGGATGTGATTGATACGCCGCTGGCACGGTTCGACTTTTCGTGTGGTGTCAGCGGCCAATCAACGCTTGGACTGAAAGCCTTTGAACTGCACGAATGCATCGGCCAACTGCAGATAAAGCTTCTCGTCGTATATGTCGGTGTCGCCATCGCCGTCAGTATCGATGGCGTCTTCGGAGATCAAGTCATAACGGCCATTGGCCTGCGACGACGAAGCAAAAAGCGAATAGTCGTAATCCATCATTTCGGTCGCGTCTTCACTGTAGTGATAAAACGCGATTTCCGGACTTCCATCTCGATCCATATCCGCAATTTCCAGCAGTATTCTGATAGCCATGGATGAAACCCTTCAGATTGATTGCGTGTTTGAGATTAGGCTTGGCGAGAATTCCGGTCTACTGTCAGAGTTGACAGGGTGTATGCCCAGCCAGCCCTTGACTGATCACCTTCCATTCACAGTGTCTTCTTCTAAAACAATAAAGCCCTGCATGAATTTTCATGCAGGACTTTATTGTTATTTGTTTGCGACTCTTGCACTTTCAATTACGGATTAACGATACTTACATAAGCCTTGGCCAATGCAATCAACTTCGCCTTGTCGTCGTTATCAATATCGCCATCACCGTCTACATCTTTCTTGTTGTTACGAATAGTGAATGTCTTGCCACGGTCGCTGGACACCGCCACCACGTAGATCGAATCGACCAGCCCCTCGGTGGGCAGCTCTTCCTCGGCATTCCAGCCCAACTCCTTACGGGCCAGTTGCATGGAAACAATAGTATTTGGCTCCGAAGCATTCGGCAGCATCAACTGCAAGAACACACCACGTTGATTGAGATAAGACACGAATTAAACCCTTTTTAATTTAGTTACCAGCCAAGTGCCGATAGAAGTAACCAAGACTATATTCGATAACTTGTCGCGACAACGGGGCATATGTATCTCGGATTGTACTTTGCACTTATATATAAACTTTTCCAGTCAGCAAGTTTCCCATCGCTGAACGGTACTGGATCACAGTGGCCCCGCACATGTACTGTATGCATATACAGATCAGGAGCCTGCCCAATGATCAATCCTCTACCGCCTCGCGGTCGCGGCACCGCCAGCAACCCGCACAACCGCTTCGCGCCGAACCGATCGGTGGCCGAGGATGACGGCTGGTACCAGGAAGTGCCGCTGACTCAAGGCACCGAGGTGATGATCGAAACCGCAAAGACCATCATCACCCGCAACACATCTCCCGATCTGCCCTTCGACCGCTCGATCAATCCTTATCGCGGCTGCGAGCATGGCTGCATCTATTGCTACGCACGACCCAGCCACGCCTATTGGGACATGTCACCGGGGCTGGACTTCGAAACCAGGTTGATCGCCAAGACCAACGCCGCCCAGGTGCTGGAAGAACAGCTCGGAAAGAAAGGCTATCAATGCGCGCCGATCAACCTGGGCTCCAATACCGATCCGTATCAGCCGATCGAGCGCGAACACAAAATCACCCGGCAGACCCTCGAAGTGCTGCTGCGTTATAAGCACCCAGTGACCATCGTCACCAAAGGCTCGCTGATTCTTCGCGATCTAGATCTGCTGACCGAGCTGGCGCAGCAACGTCTGGTGGCGGTGATGATCAGCCTGACCACACTCGATGACGAGCTCAAACGCATCCTCGAACCGCGCGCAGCGGCACCCAAAGCGCGCTTGCGCGCCATTCGGGTCATGCGCGAGGCCGGCATTCCGGTCGGCGTGCTGTGTTCGCCGATGATTCCGATGATCAACGACAGTGAAATCGAAAACCTGCTCAACGAGGCCCACGCAGCCGGTGCGCAAAGCGCGGCATACATGATGCTGCGCCTGCCGCTGGAGGTGGCGCCGTTGTTCGAGGAATGGCTGGCGGCGCACTATCCGCAACGCGCCGCACACGTGCTGAGCCTGATCCGCCAGAGCCGTGGCGGCGAGCTCTACGACAGCCGTTTTGGCGCACGCATGCGCGGCGAAGGGGTATTTGCCGACCTGCTCGCGCAGCGTTTTGCCAAAGCCATCAAGCGTCTTGGCATGAATCAGCGCGAAGGCTATAACCTCGATTGCACGGCCTTCTGTCCGCCGGGTCGCCAGATGTCGTTGATTTAGCGACAATTGGCCTATGGTTGAGGGGTTGGAATCCTTCCGCCGAAATCACCCAGTCACGTTTTTTGTGACCTGGAACACACGTTCTAGAGCGTTTGATTCAGTTTGAGTTAAGTTTCGGCGGCTACCTTGTTCATCGAGTGACTGACGGGTCGGGATGACCCGGATGTTTTAAACAGCCACTGGCTTCATACCGGAATACATGGGAATGACTCCCCTAATCCGCCAAAGAGGATGAATCATGAGTGACAAGGATAAACAGCCGTTGGCTGCGTCGGCGCAACCCCCTGAAGCGGAATCCGCCGATGCAGCGCTGCGACAGATCGTAGACGGCTTTTTGCATTTTCATCATGAGGTCTTCCCACAGCAGGAAGAGCTCTTCAAGAAACTTGCCACGGCGCAGGCGCCCAAGGCGATGTTCATCACCTGCGCCGACTCGCGTATCGTCCCCGAGCTGATTACCCACAGCTCGCCCGGCGATCTGTTCGTGACCCGTAACGTCGGCAACGTCGTGCCGCCTTACGGGCAGATGAACGGCGGCGTTTCCACCGCCATCGAATACGCGGTACTGGCGCTCGGCGTACAGCACATCATCATCTGCGGCCACTCCGATTGCGGCGCCATGCGTGCAGTGCTCAATCCGGACAGCCTGGAAAAAATGCCGACGGTCAAAGCCTGGCTGCGCCACGCTGAAGTCGCGAAAACCATGGTGCATGAGAACTGTAACTGCGCCGACGAAAAAGAAAGCATGCCGATCCTCACCGAGGAAAACGTCATCGCCCAACTGCAGCACTTGCGTACCCATCCTTCGGTAGCCTCGCGCATGGCGAACGGTCATCTGTTCATCCATGGCTGGGTCTACGACATCGAAACCAGCGAAATCAAAGCTTACGACGCGGATCAGGGCCGTTTCCTGCCGCTCGACGGTAGCCATCCGATTCCGGTGGCGACGCCCAAAGCGCGCTTCTAAATCTTCCTAAACATCTGTGTGGTTTGACGCCGGCCGCTGTTTCAGCGGTTCGGCGAAGCCATGCCTGAAGAAAACTTCGGGAGAATCGCCATGCGTGCGGCTCAATTGAAAGCGGTGTTGCCACGGGAGTTGCTCGCTTCAGTGGTTGTGTTTCTGGTCGCGTTGCCGCTGTGCATGGGTATCGCGATTGCGTCAGGGTTGCCACCGGCCAAGGGTTTGATCACTGGGATTATCGGTGGTCTGGTGGTCGGTTGGTTGGCGGGCTCGCCGTTGCAGGTCAGCGGGCCGGCGGCGGGGCTGGCGGTGTTGGTGTTTGAACTGGTGCGCCAGCACGGCATCGAGATGCTCGGGCCGATTCTGTTGCTTGCCGGTTTTCTGCAACTGGTCGCCGGCCGCTTGAAGCTAGGCTGCTGGTTTCGGGTTACGGCGCCAGCGGTGGTGTACGGGATGCTGGCGGGGATTGGCGTATTGATCGTGCTGTCACAGGTGCATGTGATGCTCGATGCGTCACCGAAGCCCTCGGGGCTGGATAACCTCACGGCATTCCCGGCGGCAGTGGCGCAGGCCTTGCCGTCGTTCGGCTGGCAGGCCGGGCTGCTCGGACTGTCGACGATTGCGGTGATGTGGCTGTGGGAAAAATTCCGCCCACATTCGCTGCGCTTCGTTCCGGGCGCATTGCTCGGTGTCGGTCTGGCAACTGGGGCAAGTCTGTTGCTCGCTTTGCAGGTCAAACGCGTCGAGGTGCCGGCGAATCTGGCGGAGGCCATCGATTGGCTCAAACCTGCTGATCTGCTCAGTCTGGCCGACCCTACGCTGTTGATCGCCGCGTTCGCCGTGGCATTCATTGCCAGCGCCGAGACGCTGCTCTCCGCTGCTGCGGTGGATCGCATGCACAGCGGCGTGCGATCGGACTTCGACCGTGAACTGTCGGCGCAAGGGGTCGGCAACATGCTCTGCGGTCTGCTCGGTGCGCTGCCGATGACCGGGGTAATCGTGCGCAGTTCGGCCAACGTCCAGGCCGGTGCGACCACGCGTTACTCGACGATCTTCCATGGCCTGTGGCTGCTGGCGTTCGTGTTGTTGCTGTCGAGCGTGCTGCAAAGCATTCCGGTGGCGAGCCTGGCGGGTGTGCTGGTTTACACCGGGTTCAAACTGGTCGATCTCAAAGCATTTCGAGGTCTGGGACGTTATGGACGGATGCCGATGTTCACCTATGCGGCGACGGCGCTGGCGATCATCTTCACTGACCTGCTGACCGGGGTGTTGATCGGTTTCGGTCTGACGCTGTTGAAACTCGCGTTCAAAGCGTCGCGGTTGAAGATCAGCCTGATCGATCTGCCACAGGATGGTGAGATGGAGTTGCGTCTGGTCGGTGCGGCGACATTCCTCAAGGTGCCGGCGCTGACGCAAGTGCTGGGCAGTATTCCGCAGGGGACGACGGTGCATGTGCCGCTCAATAACCTGAGCTACATCGACCATTCGTGTCTGGAGTTGCTGGAAGAGTGGGGCCGGGCGAATGCGGCGAAGGGCTCGAAGCTGTTGATTGAGTCGCGTGGGTTGAAGCGCAGGCTTGAGGGACGGATTCGAACTACTACCGGTATCGGCGCCGCCGGCTAAATCTTCCCGCCTGAACAAAAACCCTGTGGGAGCTGGCTTGCCAGCGAAGACGGAGTGTCAGTCACTGACAATGCTGACTGATCCACCGCTATCGCTGGCAAGCCAGCTCCCACAGGTATTTGGGTGTCGCTCAGGATTACGCGGCAGGCTGGTCCAGTTCCAGGCCCACACCCAGTCGGCGGCTCATGCACGGCCAGCGTTTCCACGCGGCGCCGGTGTCCGGGCTGCTGAGTTTTTCGCGGTAGGCTTCTACCGATTCCAGCGCAAAACTTTCGTCGTTGAGCATCTCGTCGATCGCGTGATGCACCGCTTCGTCCAGTTGGTTGGCAAATTCCTCACCGATCAATTGGTGAGCAATCAAGTTGGCGACCGTCATGTCCAAGGGGATCAGTGGCTGGCCGAAATGCTTGATGTACAGGTCGTTGACCTCTTCGACAAAACGGTGCGCCAGATAGGCTTCATCCAGCAGGCTATCCAGGCCAACGTGCCCGGCCATGATGGCTGGCGGCTGGAGGAAATACTGCTCGGCGATTTTCAGCACCGGTTTGATCTGCGATTCGATTCCCGCTTCCCTGGCGACTTCATTGGCTGCATCCAGCAGGTCTGGCACTTCATCAATGTAGGCGGCGACAAAACGCGTCAGCACACCGTTGGCGTCGGCTTCCGGCAATTGGATCGCCGGGTGTAAATGAGGCAGCTTGCTCTCCAACTGACGGGTCAGCAGGCCGGTGTCTTTTTCGTGTTGTTGGGCTTTTTGGATCTGCTCGCGCAATGCGGCGGTGTTCATGAAAACTCCAGGAAACAAGGCAATGAAATAGGGAAGACATAAGTTAGCTGGCTTACGAAAAATGCTAAGACGCATTTGTCATAATTATTTCATCCTTGATGCGCCTGCGTTATATCGGTTTGCCACCACTCGTCTGCATCCTTCTCCATTCGTGCCCTTGAACGCAAGTCCCGGCTGTTTCAGTTGATTTACGTGTGCACATTGCAATTTCCCGTCGCTGTCTATACTCGCCAGTGAATGGAGTTAGCTGATGACGCCCGACTGCACCCGCAGCAAGGCCCGGCGATTCAAGTTCGTAGTCTGATGCAGCCGCTCCCTTGCCGCAGGCGAAAGCCGGCGGGATAACAAGAACGATAAGGGGAACCCGCAATGATGCGACATCCACACGTCTGGATGGGCCTCCTGTTGTGGTCGATTTTCAGTCCCGCGCATGCCGCATGGACTGTGAATATGGCGCCTGGAGCGACTGAAATCAGTCACGCAGTATTCGACCTGCACATGACCATATTCTGGATCTGTGTGGTGATCGGGATCATCGTCTTCGGCGCCATGTTCTGGTCGATGATGGTGCACCGCCGTTCTACCGGGCAGGTCGCCGCAAAATTCCACGAAAGCACCACCGTCGAAATTCTCTGGACCGTCGTACCGTTCCTGATTCTTGTAGCGATGGCCGTGCCGGCGACCGCCACCCTGATCAAGATGTACGACACCAGTGAGCCGGATATCGATATCCAGATCACCGGTTATCAGTGGAAGTGGCACTACAAATACCTGGGTCAGGACGTCGAGTTCTTCAGCAATCTGGCCACCCCCGCCGAGCAGATCCACAACAAGGAAACCAAGGGCGAGCACTACTTGCTCGAGGTCGACAAGCCATTGGTGCTGCCGACCGGGGCCAAAGTGCGCTTCCTTGTGACTTCTGCCGACGTTATTCACTCCTGGTGGGTACCGGCCTTTGCGGTGAAACGCGATGCGATTCCGGGGTTCGTCAACGAGGCGTGGACGCGCATCGACAAGCCCGGCATTTACCGTGGCCAGTGCGCCGAACTGTGCGGCAAGGATCACGGCTTCATGCCGATCGTGGTCGAGGTCAAGGACAAGGCCGACTACGACAAGTGGCTCGCCGAGCGCAAAGCCGAAGCCGCGCAGCTTAAAGAGCTGACCAGCAAGGAATGGACCCTCGACGAACTCAAGGAACGTGGCGACAAGGTCTACCACACCACCTGCGTTGCCTGTCACCAGGCCGAAGGCCAGGGCCTGCCACCGATGTTCCCGGCGCTCAAAGGCTCGAAAATCGCCACCGGCCCGATCAAGGATCACCTGAGTATTGTCTTCCACGGCAAGCCCGGTACCGCCATGGCGGCGTTCGGCAAGCAGCTGTCGGAAGTCGATATCGCAGCGGTCGTGACCTACGAACGTAACGCCTGGGGCAATAACAAAGGCGACATGGTCACGCCAAAAGAAGTGCTGGAGCTGAAACAGGCGGAAAGCAAATGAGCCGGTCTATCGCGTACTTCGTGAACCGGCCGGGGCAACGCGCCCCGGCCCGCCCCGTCCACTCACGTAAAGGAGACCGGCCATGAGCACTGTCATTGATGACCATGGTCATGCCGACCACGCCCACGGCCCCGCCAAAGGCCTGATGCGCTGGGTGCTGACCACCAACCACAAGGACATCGGCACGCTGTACCTGTGGTTTGCGTTCTCCATGTTCCTGCTCGGCGGCACGTTCGCGATGGTGATTCGCGCCGAACTGTTCCAGCCCGGATTGCAGATCGTCGAACCGGCGTTCTTCAACCAGATGACCACCATGCACGGTTTGGTGATGGTCTTCGGTGCGGTGATGCCGGCCTTCGTCGGCCTCGCCAACTGGATGATTCCGTTGATGATCGGCGCGCCGGACATGGCCCTGCCACGGATGAACAACTTCAGCTTCTGGCTGCTACCGGCGGCGTTCCTGATCCTGGTGTCGACCCTGTTCACCCCCGGTGGCGGGCCGAACTTTGGCTGGACGTTCTACGCGCCGCTGTCGACGACCTACGCGCCGGAAAGCGTGACGTTCTTCATCTTCGCCATCCACTTGATGGGGATCAGTTCGATCATGGGCGCGATCAACGTGGTCGCGACCATCCTCAACCTGCGCGCCCCCGGCATGACCCTGATGAAAATGCCGCTGTTCGTCTGGACCTGGCTGATCACCGCGTTCCTGCTGATCGCGGTAATGCCGGTGCTGGCCGGGTGCGTGACGATGATGCTGATGGACATCCACTTCGGCACCAGTTTTTTCAGTGCTGCCGGTGGCGGTGACCCGGTGCTGTTCCAGCATGTGTTCTGGTTCTTCGGCCATCCCGAGGTGTACATCATGATCCTGCCGGCCTTCGGCGCGGTCAGCTCGATCATCCCGACCTTCTCGCGCAAGCCGCTGTTCGGCTATACCTCGATGGTCTACGCCACGGCGAGCATTGCGTTCCTGTCGTTCATTGTCTGGGCGCACCACATGTTCGTGGTCGGCATTCCGCTGGTGGGCGAGCTGTTCTTCATGTACGCCACGCTGTTGATCGCGGTGCCAACCGGGGTGAAGGTGTTCAACTGGGCCAGCACCATGTGGCAAGGCTCGCTGACCTTCGAGACGCCGATGCTGTTTGCCGTGGCGTTCGTGATCCTGTTCTCCATCGGCGGTTTCTCCGGACTGATGCTGGCCATCGCCCCGGCGGACTTCCAGTATCAGGACACCTACTTTGTGGTCGCGCACTTCCACTATGTGCTGGTGCCGGGGGCGATCTTCGGGATCTTCGCCTCGACCTACTACTGGCTGCCGAAATGGACCGGTCACATGTATGACGAAACCCTCGGCAAGCTGCATTTCTGGCTGTCGTTTGTCGGCATGAACCTGACCTTCTTCCCGATGCACTTCGTCGGTCTTGCGGGAATGCCGCGACGGATTCCGGACTACAACCTGCAGTTCGCCGACTTCAACATGGTCTCGTCGATTGGCGCGTTCATGTTCGGCGCCACGCAGATCTTCTTCCTGTTCATCGTGATCAAGACCATACGCGGCGGCCCGCCAGCACCGGCCAAACCGTGGGATGGTGCGGAAGGTCTGGAGTGGAGCGTGCCGTCACCGGCGCCGTATCACACCTTCACCACACCGCCGGAAGTGAAATGAAACGCCTGACTTTTGTAGGAGTGAGCCTGCTCGCGATGGCGGTGTGTCAGGCACACCGCGGTGGACCCATCGCGAGCAGGCTCACTCCTACAGGGTTTGGTGGGGAGGCATGAACCATGGCTGACTCGATCTCGCTGAAAAAACTCGTCACCCGTCTGCTCGGGGTGGTGGTGGCGATGTTTGTCTTCGGCTTTGCCCTGGTGCCGATCTACGACGTGATGTGCAAAGCCTTCGGCATCAATGGCAAGACTGCCGGGCAGTACGAGGGCGAGCAGGTCGTCGACACTTCGCGCCAGGTGCGTGTGCAGTTTTTGTCGACCAACACCGCCGATATGCCATGGGACTTCTACCCCAAGCACGACGAACTCACCGCCAATCCCGGCGCGGTCAACGAGATGATCTTCATCGCGCGCAATCCCACCGACAAACCGATGAGTGCGCAAGCCGTGCCGAGCATCGCGCCGAGCAACGCGGCGGCGTATTTCCACAAGACCGAATGCTTTTGTTTTACCCAGCAGGTGCTGCAACCCGGTCAGCAGATCGAGATGCCGGTGCGCTTCATTGTTGACCGCGACATGCCCAAGGATGTGAAGCACCTGACGCTGTCCTACACGCTGTTCGATATCACCGCCCGACATCCACCGGTGGCTGTAAACACTGGCGGTTGAGCGTGCCCGATAAGGAGAACAATAAATGGCAACTCATGAGCACTATTACGTTCCGGCCCAGAGCAAATGGCCGATCATCGCCACTTTCGGCATGGCCATTACCGTGTACGGCCTGGCCGTCTGGTTCAACGATCTGAAGGCGACGCGTCCGGAATCCCACGGCCCGTACATCTTTTTCGTTGGCAGCCTGTTGCTGGCGTACATGCTGTTCGGCTGGTTCGGTACGGTGATCAAGGAAAGCCGCGCAGGGCTCTACAGCGCGCAACTGGATCGCTCGTTCCGCTGGGGCATGAGTTGGTTCATCTTCTCTGAAGTGATGTTCTTCGTCGCCTTCTTCGGTGCGCTGTTTTATGTGCGCCACGTCTCCGGGCCGGCGCTCGGCGGTGAAGGCACCAAAGGCATCGCCCATATGCTGTGGCCGAACTTTCAGTTCACCTGGCCGCTACTGCACACGCCGGACCCGAAACTGTTCCCGCCGCCCAAGGACGTCATCAGCCCGTGGGGCCTGCCGCTGATCAACACGATCCTGCTGGTCAGCTCCAGCGTGACCATCACCATCGCCCACCATGCCTTGAAGAAGGGCCATCGCGGCGCGCTGAAAATCTGGCTGGCGATCACCGTGCTGCTCGGCTGCGCGTTTCTCGGTTTCCAGGCTGAGGAATACATTCACGCCTATCACGAACTGGGGCTGACCCTCGGTTCGGGCATTTATGGCGCGACGTTCTTCATGCTCACCGGTTTCCACGGCGCCCACGTGACCATCGGCACGATCATTCTGTTTGTGATGCT
Source organism: Pseudomonas sp. AC242 (assembly GCF_979258655.1). Classification (NCBI taxonomy): domain Bacteria; kingdom Pseudomonadati; phylum Pseudomonadota; class Gammaproteobacteria; order Pseudomonadales; family Pseudomonadaceae; genus Pseudomonas; species Pseudomonas sp. AC242. The sequence goes on along the minus strand of NZ_OZ409873.1, from coordinate 5,786,691 downwards.
GATGCGCATCATGAAGGGCCACTTCGACAACGAGCACCAGTTCGGTTTCGAAGCGGCGAGCTGGTATTGGCACTTCGTCGACGTGGTCTGGATAGGCCTGTTTATCTTCGTTTACGTGCTCTGAGGACCAGAGTTACCAAGGCGCATGCGATACCAGTTGGCCGCTGTAGAAACCCCAGGCGATCAAGCCGACGGTGGCGGCGGCCAATGCCACCCGAACACTCAAGGCGATGACCAGGCGATTCGAGCTGCTGTCGTCCTTGACCAGGAAAAACAGGCCGCTGAACAGGCTGATCACCGTGGCAATCAGCATCAGGACGATGGCTGTTTTGAGCATGGGAAGAACTCCGGGGGACAGGCGATGCAGTTGAGTATAGCGATCGCAACGACTGACTTTGTGGCGCAGCCATGAAGCGTTTTCGCCCGGGCGTGATACCGACTGTGGTGGTGGCGTTGCTGCTGCCGCTGCTGGTGTCGCTGGGCTTCTGGCAACTGAGCCGGGGCGCGGAGAAAACCGCCCTGCTCGCCAGTTACGCCGAACGCCGCGCGGCCGAACCGATGGCCAGCACTGAGTTGCTGAACAGCGCCGATCCGGCCTATCGCCGCGTGCATCTGCACGGTCAGTTCGATGCCGGGCACAGCTTGTTGCTGGATAACCGCCAGCGGAATGGCAAGGTTGGCGTCGAGTTGCTGCAACCGTTTCAGGATCAACGCAGCGGTCTGTGGCTGCTGGTCAATCGCGGCTGGTTGCCGTGGCCGGATCGCCGCGTGCCGCCACAATTCACTACGCCCACTGAAGCGTTGAATGTCGATGCCTGGGTCTACGTCGCCCCCGGCGCTACTTTCCAGTTGCACGCCGATCCGGTCAGCAGCACCTGGCCGCAAACCATCACTGCCGTCGAACCCACCAAGCTGTGGAAAACCCTGGATCGCGACGGCTTCGCCTACGAATTACGCGCCGAACCCGGCCCGGCCAGCTACGAGGCCGATTGGCCAGTGGTTGCCATGGGCCCGGAAAAACACCTCGGTTACGCCGTGCAGTGGTTCGCCATGGCCACCGCCCTGCTCGGCCTCTACGTCTATTTGGGCTTGCACAACGCAAAGGAGAACCACCATGGGAACGGCCATGAATCCACCCAGCATGTCTGAGGCGAAACCTGCCGCCACCCGTCGGCGCGGACGCATTCAATTGCTGCTGATCGTGCTTGGCGTGATCGGGCCGATGGTGCTCGCCACGGGTATGTACAAATTGCAGTTCTGGGTACCGGAGGGTCGCAGCTATCACGGCGAACTGATCGGCAACGGCCAGACCCGCGCCGACCTCGGCGTGCAGGCCAACGAGGAGCGCTGGCAGATCCTGGTCACCGCGCCGAAGGATTGCGCGGTGGATTGCCAGCAACTGGTGTATCTGGCGCGGCAGATCCAGATCGGCCTCGGTCGCGATGCCAGCCGCGCCAGCCACGCCCTCGCCGTTGCGCAACCGGTCAGCACTGATTACGACGCCAAGCTGACCCGCGAATATCCACAGCTGCAACGCTACCCGCTGGACGCTGGTGTGTTCAGCAAAGCGACTGGCGACAAAGCCACGCCGCAACTGTGGATCATCGACCCGCACGGCAACCTCGTGCTGCGTTACGAGCCGAATGTGAAGGGCAAGGATCTGCTCAACGACCTGCGTCATCTGCTGAAACTGTCGAACATCGGATAAGGGCATCGTCATGGCCAAACCTGGATTTCGCCTCGCGCTGTTTGCCACCCTGCTGGCCCTGATTGTGGTGCTGCTCGGCGCCTATACGCGCCTGACCCACGCCGGCCTCGGCTGTCCGGACTGGCCAGGCTGCTACGGCTTTATCAGCGTGCCGAAAAGCGAAGCCCAACTGGCCCATGCCGAACTGCATTACCCGGACTCGCCGGTGGAGGCGCACAAGGGCTGGAACGAGATGATCCACCGCTACTTTGCCGGCACCCTCGGCCTGCTGATTTCGATACTGGCCGGGCGTGCTTGGGTCAATCGTCGTCATCCGGGGCAACCGCTGAAGCTGCCGCTGTTCCTGCTGGCGGTAGTGTTTGCGCAAGCGGCGTTCGGCATGTGGACGGTGACGCTCAAACTCTGGCCGCAAGTGGTCACCGGGCATTTGCTCGGCGGTTTTGCGACGTTGAGTTTGCTGTTTTTGCTGACGTTGAGACTGTCCGGCGTGCTACCGGCGCTGACCGTGCCCAAGCGTTTGCAGTATTGGGCGACAGCGGGATTGTTGTTGGTGATTGGTCAGATTGCGCTGGGTGGCTGGGTCAGCTCCAACTACGCGGCAGTGGCGTGCATCGACTTTCCGACCTGCCATGGGCAATGGCTGCCGCCGGCGGATTTCGCCAATGGTTTTCACCTGACCCAACACATCGGCCCGAACTATCTCGGTGGGCAACTCGACAGTGATGCGCGCACGGCGATTCACCTGACTCATCGTATTGGTGCGCTGTTGGTGACGTTGGTGCTGCTCGGTCTGGCCTGGCAACTGAAAGTGGTCGGCATGACGCGGCTGGCCGGCCTCGTGCTGATCGCCCTCGCCGCACAGATCACCCTCGGCATCAGCAACGTGTTGTTCCATCTGCCGCTGCCGGTGGCGGTTGCGCATAACGCCGGCGGTGCGGCGCTGTTGCTGACCATGGTGCTGGTCAATTACCACGCGCGCACCAGTCTGGTTCGGGTCAAACAACCGGTGCTCGCGCGCTGGCGCTTGAGCCCGCGTAAACACGCGGCCGCGCCCATCACTATTAAAGGAGAAACGCCGTGGCGATTCTGATTGGCGAACGCCCGCATCAGGCGATCTGGCGTGATTATCTGGAACTGACCAAACCGAAAGTCGTGGTGCTGATGCTGATCACCTCGCTGGTCGGCATGTTCCTCGCGACCCGCGCCGGGGTGCCGTGGACGGTACTGGTGTTCGGTAATCTGGGCATTGCGTTGTGTGCCGGTGGCGCGGCGGCGGTCAACCATGTGGTGGATCGGCGCATCGATGCGGTGATGGCGCGCACGCACAAACGGCCGCTGGCTGAAGGCCGGGTTTCGCCGGCGGCGGCGCTGACGTTTGCGTTAGTGCTGGCGCTGCTCGGTCAGGCCTTGTTGCTGACGTTCACCAATCCGCTGACGGCTTGGCTGACCCTGGCTTCGCTGCTTGGTTATGCAGTGATCTACACCGGTTTCCTCAAACGCGCGACGCCGCAGAACATCGTCATCGGTGGTCTCGCCGGCGCCGCCCCACCACTGCTCGGCTGGACGGCTGCCACCGGTCACGTCAGCGCCGAACCGTTGTTGCTGGTGCTGATCATCTTCGCCTGGACCCCGCCGCACTTCTGGGCGCTGGCGATCCATCGCAAAGAGGAATATGCCAAGGCTGACATCCCGATGCTGCCGGTCACCCACGGCGAGCACTACACCAAGGTGCACATTCTGCTCTACACCTTCGCCCTGCTGGCGGTGAGTCTGCTGCCGTACGTGATCCACATGAGCGGTGTGCTCTACCTGATTTGCGCGCTCGCCCTCGGTGCAAGGTTTCTGCAATGGGCCGTGGTGCTGTACCGTGGCACTCGGCCGCACGCGGCGATCAACACCTTCAAGTACTCTATCTGGTACTTGTTTCTGCTGTTCATCGCCCTGCTCGTAGACCACTACTTACTGTTGAACCTATGACTCGAACCCAGAAAACCGTCTTCATCCTCGTCGCCGTGATCGCGCTGATCCTGGGACTTACCGTCAACAAAGTGCTGAGCGGCAAGGGCCAGGGCGACCCGACTGCGTTGATCGACGCCGGCATTATTCTGCTGCCGCAGAGCCGCAATCTGCCGGACGTGACGATGACCGATCAGGACGGCAAGCCGGTGGCGATCAACGAGCTCAAAGGTAAGTGGAGTCTGCTGTTTTTCGGCTACACCTTCTGCCCGGACATCTGCCCGACCACCCTCGCCCAGTTGCGGCAAATCAAAAGTGAACTGCCCAAGGACGCTGTGGACAAGTTGCAGATCGTGCTGGTCAGCGTTGACCCGAACCGCGATAACCCGAAGCAGTTGAAACAGTACCTGGGTTACTTTGATCCGCAGTTTGTCGGCCTGACGCCGACCTCGATCGAAGAGCTGCAGAAGGTCGCGAATGCGGTGAGTATTCCGTTTATTCCGGCGGATACCAGTAAGCCGAATTACACCGTCGACCATAGCGGCAATCTGGCGGTGATCGGGCCGGATGGTACGCAGCGCGGGTTTATTCGGGCGCCGTTGAACAATGCCAAATTGGTTGTGCAGCTGCCGGTGATGCTTAACCGCAAATAAAAGCTGAAGAGTGAAAAGCCCCTCACCCTAGCCCTCCCGAAACGTCGGACCGCCCAGAGGGAGAGGGGACTGATTGGGGGATATTGGGGAGCCACACCAAATTGAACGTCCTGCTTTGAATCCATAATCGCCAAGACCTTTCAGGTCGATGTGCTTTGCCGAATCCATAATCGACTGGATCTTTCAGGTCGATGTAGAACGCAAGACACCTCGATCGGCCCCCTCTCCTTCGGGAGAGGGCTGGGGTGAGGGGAAGCTTCACAGCAGGTCCAAAGCCAGACACAAAAAAGGGGACGCACATGGCGTCCCCTTTTCGTTGCAGCAATCCAAATCCAAATTAGAACGCCGGCAATACCGCGCCCTTGTACTTCTCGGTAATGAATTTCTTCACTTCCGGGCTGTGCAGCGCAGCGGCCAGTTTCTGCATGGCTTCGCTGTCCTTGTTGTCCGCGCGGGACACAAGGATGTTCACGTACGGCGAATCGTTACCTTCAATCACCAGCGCATCCTTGGACGGATCGAGCTTGGCTTCCAGCGCGTAGTTGGTGTTGATCAGCGCCAGATCGACCTGGGTCAACACGCGCGGGATGGTCGCGGCTTCCAGTTCACGGATCTTCAGGTCTTTCGGGTTGGTCGCGATGTCTTTGACGGTCGACAGGATGTTGGTCGGATCCTTCAGCGTGATCACGCCAGCCTTGGCCAGCAGCAACAGCGCACGGCCGCCGTTGGTGGCGTCGTTCGGGATCACCACGTTGGCGCCGCTTGGCAGGTCCTTCAGATCCTTGAGCTTGCTCGAGTAAGCGCCCAGCGGCTCCAGGTGCACACCGGTCACGGCAACCAGACTGGTGCCCTTGGCCTTGTTGAACTCATCAAGGTACGGCTGGTGCTGGAAGAAGTTGGCGTCCAGACGCTTTTCCGCGACCTGTACGTTCGGCTGAATGTAGTCGGTGAAGACCTTGACCTTCAGCTCCACGCCTTCTTTGGCCAGTGCTGGCTTCACAAACTCGAGGATTTCTGCGTGCGGCACCGGAGTGGCGGCAACGGTCAGGGTTTCGGCGTGGGCCGAGAATGCTGCAACGGCAGCGAAAGCAGCGATCAGTTTTTTCATTCAGCTAACTCCTTATGAGGCGCCCGTCTGGCGCCTGCCAGCGAATGGCCGGCTCATCTGTTCAATACAAAACCGCTTATTTGCGCGAGAAATGCACGACCAAACGGTCGCCCACCATCTGCAGCACTTGCACCAGAATCAGCAGCAACACCACGGTGACGATCATCACGTCAGTCTGGAAACGCTGGTAGCCGAAACGGATCGCCAGGTCACCCAGACCACCGGCGCCGACCACACCGGCCATTGCCGTGTAGGAAACCAGTGTAATCGCCGTCACCGTAATCGCTGCATAGATGCCCGGACGGGCCTCTGGCAACAACGCGTTGAGAATGATCTGCCGCGTGGTCGCGCCCATGGCCTGGGTCGCTTCGATGATGCCGCGATCGACTTCACGCAGCGCGGTTTCCACCAGACGCGCGAAGAACGGCGTGGCACCCACCACCAGCGGCGGAATCGCACCGGCCACGCCCAGCGACGTGCCAGTGATCAGCACGGTGAGCGGGATCATCACGATCAACAGAATAATGAACGGCAGCGAACGCAGGATGTTCACTGCCAACGACATGATCGCGTAGAGAACGCGGTTTTCCAGCAACTGGCGCGGGCTGCAGAGAAACAGCAGCACGCCCAGCGGCAGGCCGAGCAACACGGTGAACAACAGCGAGCCGCCGAGCATCATCATGGTGTCGTTGGTCGCCAGGCCGATTTCCAGCCAGTCGATGTTCTGGAAGAACAGCTTGATGGCTTCTATCGCGGCGTCGTAATTCTTGATTGCAGCGTCGAACATTTCCATTAACGCAGCACCTCCATGTGGACATCAGCGGCGGTGAAGCGGGCGAAGGCCGCTTCCATGTCGCCACCGGTGACGGCCAGGGTCAATTGCCCGTAGGGGATGTCTTTGATGCGGTCGATACGACCGGCGAGGATGCTGTAGTCGACCCCGGTTTCCCGGGCGACAGTACCGAGCAAAGGCGCGTAGGTCGCTTCGCCCTGGAAGGTCAGACGGACGATACGGCCCGGCACGTGCGCGAAATCATCACGCTGCTCGCCTTCATCGACCTGCTCGTCTTCCTGAACAAAACGCTTGGTGGTCGGGTGCTGCGGATGCAGGAACACATCGGCCACCGAACCTTGCTCGACGATCACGCCAGCGTCCATCACCGCCACTTGATCGCAGACGCGACGAATCACGTCCATCTCGTGGGTAATCAGGACGATGGTCAGTTTCAGCTCGCGGTTGATCTCGGCCAGCAGTTGCAGCACCGAGGCCGTGGTCTGTGGGTCGAGGGCACTGGTGGCCTCGTCGCACAGCAGAATTTTCGGCTTGGTCGCCAGGGCGCGGGCGATGCCGACGCGCTGCTTCTGGCCGCCGGACAATTGCGCCGGGTACTTTTTGGCGTGGTCGGACAAACCGACGCGCGCCAGCAGTTCAGCCACACGCTGATTGATCTCGCTGGTCGATAATTCACCGGCCAGGGTCAGCGGCAACGCAACGTTGTCGGCGACGGTCTTGGAGGCCAACAGGTTGAAGTGCTGGAAGATCATCCCGACTTGCTGACGGAAACGGCGCAGGCCTTTGGCGTCGAGCGCGGTGACTTCTTCACCGTCGACGAAGATCTTGCCGCCGCTGGAGTCTTCCAGGCGATTGATCAGACGCAGCAGGGTACTTTTGCCCGCGCCGGAATGACCGATCAGGCCGAACACCTGCCCGTTCTCGATAGAGAGACTGGTCGGGTGCAGCGCGGGAATATCCTTACCGGCGACGCGGTAAGTCTTATGGACGTTTTGAAACTCGATCACGTAGCGAACCTTGTGGGGCGCGTTAGAAAAGGATCAGCGGTTAGCCGGGCGCGCATTTTAGCCTGTCCGTATAGAGGTTCTTAGCATTTATTTCGCAACTAACCTTCGATTTGGCAATAACAAGATCAAAGGTCATAAAAAAGGAACGTCCAAAGCAGCCCATCAGTCACTAAGTAAGCGACTTGAAAACCCTGGGTGCCGTGCCCGGGAACCACTCAAGAGTCCCCGGCGAGCATCGGGGTCAACCGAGGAGTTTACGACTGATGAGCAAGAAGCCTACGACCGATAAAAGCCAGATGGCCGGAACCGATACCCCGGATCGTGCCAACACCAACGCCAAACTCGACAGCCTAGAAAAATTTCGCTCCGATGCCACCGGCCAGGCCCTGCGCACCAACCAGGGTGTGAAGATCGCCGATAATCAGAACACCCTTAAGGCCGGGCCGCGCGGGCCGTCGCTGCTTGAAGACTTCATCATGCGGGAAAAGATCACGCATTTTGACCATGAGCGGATCCCGGAACGCATCGTCCACGCGCGCGGCACTGGCGCGCATGGTTTCTTTCAGGCTTACGAGAACCATTCGACGCTGACCAAGGCCGGTTTCCTACAGGATCCGGGGAAAAAGACGCCGGTGTTTGTGCGCTTTTCCACGGTGCAGGGCCCACGTGGTTCCGGCGACACCGTGCGTGACGTGCGCGGTTTCGCGGTGAAGTTCTTCACTGATGAAGGCAACTTCGACTTGGTCGGCAACAACATGCCGGTCTTCTTCATTCAGGACGCGATCAAGTTTCCCGACTTCGTCCACGCAGTGAAACCCGAGCCGCACAATGAAATCCCTACCGGTGGCTCTGCCCACGATACCTTCTGGGACTTCGTCTCGCTGGTGCCGGAATCGGCGCACATGGTCATCTGGGCGATGTCCGACCGGGCGATCCCGAAAAGCCTGCGCAGCATGCAAGGCTTCGGCGTGCACACCTTCCGCCTGATCAACGCCGAGGGCAAATCGCGCTTCGTCAAATTCCACTGGCGCCCTACTGCCGGCACTTGCTCACTGGTGTGGGACGAGGCGCAAAAGCTCGCCGGCAAAGACACCGACTACCATCGCCGCGACCTCTGGGAAGCGATCGAGATGGGCGACTACCCTGAATGGGAACTCGGCGTGCAGATCATCGAGGAGGAAAACGAACACGACTTCGATTTTGACATCCTCGACCCGACCAAGCTGATCCCCGAAGAAATCGTGCCGATCACGCCGCTGGGCAAAATGACCTTGAACCGTAACCCGGACAACTTCTTTGCCGAGACCGAGCAGGTTGCGTTCTGCCCTGGCCACATCGTGCCGGGCATCGACTTCTCCAATGACCCGCTGCTGCAAGGTCGGTTGTTTTCCTACACCGATACGCAAATCAGCCGACTCGGTGGGCCGAACTTTCACGAGCTGCCGATCAACCGTCCGGTCGCGCCATTCCACAACGGCCAGCGCGATGCGCAGCACCGTACGGTGATCGACAAAGGCCGCGCCTCTTATGAGCCAAACTCGATTGATGGTGGCTGGCCGAAAGAAACGCCGCCAGCCGCGCAGGACGGTGGCTTTGAGAGCTATCCGGAACGCATCGATGCGAACAAGATCCGCCAGCGCAGCGAGTCGTTCAGCGATCACTTCTCTCAGGCAACATTGTTCTTCAACAGCATGAGCGATCACGAGAAGGAGCACATCATTGCCGCTTACAGCTTCGAGCTGGGCAAGGTTGAGCGCGAGTTCATCCGTGCGCGAGAAGTGAACGAGATTCTGGCCAACATCGATCTGGAACTGGCCAAGCGTGTGGCGGCCAACCTGGGTCTGCCGGCACCGAGCAAAGGTACGGTGGATGTGCGCAAGGTGTCGTTCGATCACTCGCCGTCATTGAGCCAGGCTAATTTGCTGCCAGAGAACATCAAAACCCGAAAAGTCGCAATTCTTGCTGCGAACGGCGTTGATGGTGCAGCGATTGATGCGATGAAGAAGGCATTGGCGGCTGAAGGTGCGCACGCGAAATTGCTCGGCCCGACTTCGGCGCCGGTGAAAACTGCGGACGGAAAAATGTTGCCTGTGGATGCTTCGATGGAAGGCATGCCATCAGTAATCTTCGATGCGGTGTTCGTGCCGGGTGGCGCGGCGTCGGTCAAGACATTGAGCGGCGACGGTGTGGCATTGCACTACGTGCTGGAGGCCTACAAGCACTTGAAGGCGATTGCGCTGCAGGGTGACGCCAAGCAATTGCAGGATCTGCTGAAGCTGGAGGCGGATGCCGGGTTGTTGCAAGGCAAGGATGTACCGGCGTTGACCAAGCCGTTCTTCGCGGCGATCGGGCAGCATCGGGTTTGGGATCGTGAGCCTAAGGCGAAAGCGATTCCAGCTTAAAAAGCAAAAGATCGCAGCCTTCGGCAGCTCCTACAGGGTGTACCTCAATTCCATGTAGGAGCTGCCGCAGGCAGCGATCTTTTTACGGTTTACGCGGACTCAAAACCATCTGCGCCGGCACCGTGCGCACGGTCTGCTTCTCAATCTTCAGATCAAAATCCGGATCGAGCTTCTTGACCCGCTTGGTCAGCAACGTCGCCAACCAAGGATAATCATCGGTCCGTGGCGCCTGAATCGTCACCCCACACTCATAATTCACCACATCAGCGGCGATCGCATCGAGTTGGCGACGAAGTTTGTGGCTATCGGTAATATTCAACGCAACCGTGGTGCTCTCGGCAGTCGGATCGATCACTTTGGCTTTCGGCTTGGCTTCGGCTGCCAACAGCGCCGCTTCAGCCTTCTCCAGCTCAGCCTTGCGCGCTTCAGTAATCGCGCCGTTGACGCCACCGGTCAGCGCCGGGGCTTTCGGCATCAGCGCGCGGGCACGGCTCAACGCTGTGGCGGCCGCATTCACATCACCCTTCTGCAGCACGATCTGGCTGCGACGCAGATACGCTTCGGCAAGCTGCCGCTGGTATTGCTCAAGGGATTGATCGTTGGGGGTTTCTTTCTGCAAAGCAGCCAATTGATCTTCGGCAGTGGCCAGTTCGCTGCTGGCCAGGCTTTGCTCCAGCTGTGCGATGGCCGTAGCCCGCGCATCGGGGACTTCGGCCACCGGCGGCGTGCTTTGGCAGGCGCCGAGCAGCACTGAAAATGCGACAAGGAGCAGATAACGGGAGGCGAACGGCTTCATTCCTGCGACTCTCTATTTGCGCAAAAAGCGGCCAAGTCTACACCCCACGACGGGGCAGAACAAAACTCAACAGAAACAGTGCGGCCGCCGTCACAACGATTGACGGCCCGGCCGGGGTGTCCTTGAACCACGACAGCGCCAGCCCGCCACACACCGCGAGCATGCCCAGCAGGCTCGCGCCCAGTGCCATCTGCTCCGGCGAACGGGCGTGACGTTGTGCCGCAGCCGCCGGAATGATCAGCAGTGAAGTAATCAGCAACACACCGACGATTTTCATCGCCACCGCAATCACCACCGCAATCAACAGCATCAGCGCCATGCGCAGACCCGCCACCGGCAGGCCTTCGACCTTGGCCAGTTCTTCGTGCACGGTGATCGCCAGCAATGGCCGCCACAGCGTCACCAGCAACACCAGCACCGCCGCGCTGCCGCCGAGGATCCACGCCAGATCGGTCGGGCTGATCGCCAGCAGGTCGCCGAACAGATAGGCCATCAGGTCAATCCGCACTTCATGCATGAAGCTTAGTACCACCAGGCCGAGAGAGAGCGTGCTCGGTGCGAGAATTCCCAAAAGCGTGTCAGACGCCAGCGGTTGACGCTGTTGCAGCGTGACCAGCAGCACCGCCAGCAGCAGGCATCCGACCGTCACTGCGACCGTCGGGCTGACATCCAGCAGAAAGCCCAACGCCACGCCGAGCAGCGCCGCGTGGGACAAGGTGTCGCCGAAATACGCCATGCGGCGCCAGACCACAAACGAACCCAACGGACCTGCAACGATCGCCAACGCCAGACCTGCAAGCAGGGCATACAACAGAAAATCAGCCATGCTTGCAGTTGTCTCCGTGAACGTGAGGCTGGCCAATAACCGGCCCTTTGACCACCGAACCGTGCAGGTCGTGAGCATGGTCGTGATGGTGGTGGTAGACCGCCAGGCTCTGCGCATTCTTGCCGAACAGCTCGACGAACGCAGGATCGCCGCTGACCTGCTCGGGATGCCCGGAGCAGCAGACGTGACGGTTGAGGCAGACCACCTGGTCGGTGGTGCTCATCACCAGATGCAGATCGTGGGACACCATCAACACGCCGCAGCCATGGCGATCGCGCAGACGGGTGATCAGGCTGTACAGCTCGGCCTGGCCAGCGACATCGACGCCTTGCACCGGCTCATCAAGCACCAGCAGTTCCGGTTCGCGCAGCAGCGCCCGAGCGAGTAGTACGCGCTGCATTTCGCCGCCGGAAACGCTTTGCACCGGGCTATCGATAACGTGTTCGGCGCCGACTTCTTTCAACGCGGCCAACGCACGCGGACGGTCAACGCCCGGCACCAGGCGCAGAAAGCGCAGCACCGAAAGTGGCAGTGTCGGATCGACGTGGAGTTTTTGCGGCATATAACCGACGCGCAGCTTCGGCTTGCGCCAGACGCTGCCGCTGTCCGGCTTCAACAGGCCCAGCACAGCACGCACCAGCGTGGTCTTGCCGGCGCCATTGGGGCCGATCAGGGTGACAATCTGCCCCGGTTCGACGCTCAGCTCAATGTTGTCCAGCACAGCCTGCCCGGCAAACGTGACGGCGACCTGCTCCAGACGGATCAGCGCATTGCTCATCAAGCCCCCTGGCAACCGGAGCACAGACCGACGACTTCGACGGTTTGCGCCTCGACGATGAAACCGACGTCCTTGGCGCTGTTGATGATCGCGTCGCTGATCACTTTTTGCTCAAGTTCAATGGCAGCGTGGCAATCGCGGCAAATCAGGAACTGGCCCTGATGCGCATGCTCCGGGTGCACGCAGCCAACGAAGGCGTTCAGCGAAGAAATACGATGCACGAGGCCGTTTTCCAGGAGGAAATCCAGTGCGCGATAAACGGTCGGCGGCGCGGCGCGGCGGCCGTCCTGCTCGCTGAGCACGGCGAGAATGTCGTAGGCGCCCAGCGGCTTGTGGCTTTGCCACACCAATTCCAGCACCCGGCGGCGCAACGCGGTCAGGCGCAAGCCTTTCTGGGCGCACAAGGTATCGGCCTCGGACAAAGCGCTGTGCACGCAATGAGAGTGGTCGTGGGGACGGCTGGCAATCGGTGTAATAGGCATGGGCGGCGACGAGTTTTGATAGAGACGTTATTATGTTACCCGTTCTCGCCTCCTTGAGTGGTCATCGTGTCCCGACTTTTTTCTGTTTTTGTGGCTTTTGTCGCCAGTTTTCTGCTGATCGGTTCGGCTCAGGCCGAGGTCAAAGTCCTCACCAGCATCAAACCGTTGCAGCTGATTGCAGCGGCCGTGCAGGACGGCGTAGCGATTCCCGAAGTGCTTCTGCCGCCGGGTGCTTCGCCACACAATTACGCGCTGCGACCATCCGACGTACGGAAGGTGCAATCGGTGGATCTGCTCTACTGGATCGGCCCGGACATGGAAGGTTTCCTGCCGCGCGTGCTGAATGGCCGGACACTGCCGAGCGTCGCCGTGCAGGACTTGCCGGGGATGCATCTGCGCCGTTTCGCTGAAGACAGCCATTCCCACGCCGAAGAGGCTGACGAGCATGATCACGATCATCGTCCCGGCACGCTGGATGCGCATTTGTGGCTATCGCCGGTGAACGCGCGGGTGATTGCCGACAAGATGGCCGCCGACCTCAGCGCCGTCGACCCGGCTAACGCCGAGCGTTATCAGAGCAATGCCAAGGCGTTTGATGAGCGTCTGGATGCACTGGATCAGCGTTTGAAAAAGCGTCTGGCCAGTGTTGAAGGCAAGCCTTACTTCGTCTTCCACGAGGCGTTTGATTATTTTGAAGAGGCTTACGGCCTGAAGCATGCCGGTGTGTTCAGCGTGGCTGCCGAAGTGCAGCCGGGCGCGCAACATGTCGCGGCGATGCGCAAGCGTTTGCAGGAAGTGGGCAAGACTTGTGTGTTCAGTGAACCGCCGTTGCGTCCGCGTTTGGCCGAAACATTGGTGGCTGGCCTGCCGGTGAAACTGGCTGAGCTGGATGCGTTGGGCGGGTACACCCCGGCGACGGCTCAGGGCTATGAGCAGGTGTTGGAAAAGTTGGGCAATGATTTGGCGGGATGCCTGGAATCTCTGTAACCCCATAGAAAAAGATCGCAGCCTTCGGCAGCTCCTACAGGGTGTACATCAATCCCATGTAGGAGCTGCCGAAGGCTCGGGCCGCGTTCGGACGATCTTTTGATCTTAAAGGGCGAAAGGCAACGGTGTGTGCACCTGCTGCCGCTGCGCCAAGCGCTGCTCAAACTCCTTGGGATCGTGAATCAACACGTCCTGCCCGGCAAACTGCTCCGCCGCGATCAACCGCGACAGCCAGAACCGCACACAGGCCACGCGCAACATCGTCGGCCACAACTCAGCCTCCGCCGCCGTGAACGGGCGCAACGCTGCATAAGCGCCAAGGAATGCGCGAGCACGCGGGCCATCGACCAAACCATCCTCGTCCGAACACCAGTCGTTCAAGGCAATCGCCACGTCATAGAGCATCGGCCCCGAGCAGGCGTTGTAAAAATCGATCAGCCCGGTCAGGTGCGTGCCTTCAAACATCGCGTTGTCGCGAAACAGGTCGGCATGAATGTTCGCCCGAGGCAGCGCGAGGATCTTGTCTTTACGCTCGGTGATTTCATCCAGGGCCTTCTGCAGCAAAGCACGCGGCTCATCGCTCAGGTGCGAGAGCAACTCGCTGCCCTCCTCCTGCATCCAGTCCAGGCCCCGATCGGTCTTGCGCTTGATCATGCGCTCGCCTTGGGTCGCCAGGTGCAGGTGCGCCTGCAACTCGCCAACCTGCGCGCAATGCTGAGCATTGGCGACCTTGATGTGCTTGCCGGACAGGCGCGGTTGCAGCAGCGCCGGTTTGCCTTTCAGCTCACGCAGCGCCACGCCATCAGTGGTGCGCAACGCGTACGGCACTGGCAAGTCGGCTTCGTGGAGCACGTCGAGCAGGTCGATGAAGAACGGCATCTCCTGCACCGGGCCGCGTTCGACCAGGGTCAGGACAAACTCGCCCTGCTCCAGGCTGATAAAGAAGTTGGTGTTTTCGCTGCCGGCGGCGATCCCCTGGAAATCAAGCAGACGGCCAAGCCCGTAAGGGGCGAGAAAGGTTTCCAGCTCGGGCCGAGCCAGGGGAGTGAACACAGACATGGTTAAAAACTGCTCAGTTCAGGCGTCGCGGTCAGGCGACGCCGATTAAAAGTCGGGAATCTTACTTCCAGGTAAAGATTTCCCACGACGGAATCAGCATATCCGGCTGGTCGGAGCGAATGTAGTTCGCGTCCGTGCCATCGGCGCGCACCAGGAAATAAGGTTTGCCACCCTTTGGCGTGACCTTGATCGCATAGACGAAGCCACTGCGACTGTATTCCTGAATGACCTTGTCACCTTCAGTGTGCGTGTTGATCGTAACTTCCGGCTCCGAAGCGGGCGCATCATCCGCCGCCATCGCGGCCAACGGTGAGGCAGCAATCAGACCGACCAGCAGCAAGCGATTTAACGTACGCATGATAACCTTGTCCCTTTGTCGTCAACGGTCCCGCTATTCTAGCGCCGGACCCGCCGAAAAGGTTGATCCTGCTCATGAGCCAAGCCCCCCTCGTCCTGGTGGACGGTTCGTCTTACCTGTATCGCGCGTTTCACGCGCTGCCACCACTGACCACCTCCAAAGGCCTGCCGACCGGTGCGGTCAAAGGCGTGTTGAACATGCTCAAGAGTCTGCGCAAGCAGTACCCGGACAGCCCGTTCGCCGTGGTGTTCGACGCCAAGGGTGGGACATTTCGCGATGAGATGTACGCCGAATACAAAGCCAACCGCCCAAGCATGCCCGATGATATGCGCGTGCAGATCGAACCGCTGCACCAGAGCGTGATCGCCCTCGGTTTCCCGCTGCTGTGCGTGGAAGGCGTCGAGGCCGACGACGTGATCGGCACCCTCGCCCGCAGCAGCGCGGCGGCGGATCGTCCGGTGATCATCTCCACCGGCGACAAGGACATGGCGCAATTGGTCGACGGCCACATTACCTTGGTCAACACCATGTCCGGTAGTTCGATGGACGTGGAAGGCGTGAAGGAGAAATTCGGCGTCGCACCGGAGCAGATCATCGATTATCTGGCGCTGATGGGCGATTCGTCCGACAACATTCCGGGTGTGCCGGGCATTGGCCCGAAGACCGCTTCCGGCTTGCTGGTCGGGGTCAACGGCGGCCTTACCGAGCTGTACGCCAATCTCGACATCGTTCCGAGCCTGCCGATTCGCGGCGCGAAAACCCTGCCGGCCAAGCTCGAAGAGCACAAGGAGATGGCGTTCCTCTCCTATCAACTGGCGACCATCAAGGTCGACGTGCCGCTGGACGTCGAACTCGACGATCTGCAAATGGGCGCGGAAGACCCGGCCAAGCTCTACGAGCTGTACTCGCTGCTGGAGTTCAAGAGCTGGATCAACGATCTGGATCGCGACGCCAAGCGTCTGGAGCTGAGCGCGGCCAGCGAGCCTGCACCGGCCGGCGATCTGTTCAGCGCGCCAGCAGCAGAAGCGCCTGCTGCTCCGACCGAAGCCGCGTATGAAACCATCCTCGATCAGGCGCGTTTCGACGTCTGGCTGGAAAAACTGAAGAACGCCAAACTGTTCGCCTTCGATACTGAAACCACCGGCATCGACGCGCAACAAGCGCAACTGGTCGGCCTGTCGTTCGCAGTGCAGGCCAACGAAGCCGCGTACATTCCGCTGACCCACTCCTACATCGGCGTGCCGGAGCAACTGGATCGCGACACCGTACTGCGCGCACTCAAGCCGATTTTGGAAGACCCGAGCAAGCTGAAGGTCGGCCAGCACGCCAAGTTCGATATGAATATTCTGGCCAACTGCGCCATCGGTGGCGACCAGAACAACGGCATCACCGTGCGCGGCATCGCCTTCGACACGATGCTTGAGTCCTACGTGCTCAATTCCACCGCGACCCGCCACGACATGGACAGCCTCGCGCAGAAGTACCTCGATCACACCACCGTAAGCTTCCAGGACATCGCCGGCAAAGGCGCCAAGCAGCTGACCTTCGACCAGATCGCCCTGGAGCAGGCCGGCCCTTACGCCGCCGAAGACGCCGACATCACCTTGCGTCTGCACCAGACGTTGTTCGAAAAACTCAGCGCGATCCCGAGTCTGGCCAGCGTGCTGACCGACATCGAAATTCCGCTGGTGCCGGTGCTGGCGCGCATCGAACGCCAAGGCGCGTTTGTTGACGCTGAGCTGCTTGGCATCCAGAGCATCGAGCTGGGCAACAAAATGGTTGCGCTGGAGCGCGAAGCGTTCGAAATCGCCGGGGAAGAATTCAACCTTGGCTCGCCGAAACAACTGGGCGTGATTCTCTACGAGAAACTTGGTCTTCCGGTGCTGAAGAAGACCGCCAAGGGCCAGCCGTCCACTGCTGAAGAAGTGTTGGCGAAGCTCGCTGAAGACGATCACCGCTTGCCGAAGGTGCTGATGGAGCACCGCTCGATGAGCAAGCTGAAAAGCACTTACACCGATCGCTTGCCGGAGCAGATCAACCCGCGCACCGGCCGTATTCACACCTCATATCATCAGGCTGTGGCGTCGACCGGGCGCTTGTCCTCCAGCGATCCGAACCTGCAGAACATTCCGGTGCGTACGGCTGAAGGTCGACGCATTCGTCAGGCGTTCGTCGCGCCGAAAGGCTACAAACTGCTGGCGGCAGACTATTCGCAGATCGAGCTGCGGATCATGGCGCACCTGTCCAAGGACGAAGGCCTGATGAATGCCTTCCGCAACAACCTGGACGTGCACACCGCCACCGCTGCCGAAGTGTTCAAGGTCGAACTCAACGAGGTGACCTCCGACCAGCGCCGTGGCGCCAAGGCGATCAACTTCGGTCTGATCTACGGCATGGGCGCACAGAAGCTCGGCAAGGACATCGGCGTCGACACCAAGACTGCCAAGGCTTACATCGACACCTACTTCGCCCGTTATCCGGGGGTTCGCGAGTACATGGAGCGCACCCGCGCGCAGGCGGCGGATCAGGGTTATGTCGAAACCTTCTTCGGTCGTCGCCTGTATCTGCCGGAAATCAACTCGAACAAGCCGCAGGAACGCGCCGCCGCCGAACGTACGGCGATCAACGCGCCGATGCAGGGCACGGCCGCCGACATCATCAAGAAAGCCATGGTGGCAGTGGATAACTGGCTGGCGACGTCCGGGCTGGACGCCAGAGTCATTCTGCAGGTGCACGATGAACTGGTACTGGAGGTTCGCGAGGATCTGGTCGAACAAGTCAGTGCCGAGATCCGCGTACACATGAGCGAAGCGGCGAAACTGGATGTACCGCTGCTGGTCGAAGTGGGTGTGGGCAACAATTGGGATGAGGCTCACTGAGCCTTTTGAACACGGTTTGCCGCGACCTGTTGTCGCGGCAATGCCGGTAAAACCTGCTTATTTCAAAAAGCGCTTGGGATTATTCCAAAGCTTTTTGAAAAAAATCTGAACTAATCTGGAAGGACACTACTCAGAGTTACTGAATGGCTGGTGAAGCCCTTCGATGCTCCTATGTTGTGTTAAGTGTTGGCAGATATCTGAACCCCGCCCTAGCGGTTCGGAACTTAAACCCCGGAACTTCTCCCTCCCCAATGAAGTCCGGGGCTTTTTTTGCCCGAAAATTGGCTGTGGCACGCTCAGACTGCGTTGAAAGCACAGCTAAAAATGCTCATTTAGGTATCCTAAACTCCGCTTTTTAGCTGTGCTTTCGCCTTGCCTGAGCGCACCACAGCCAATTTTCTAATCCCTGTTTTACTCAGCCGCCTCGGCGCCTTTGTCTGCCAGTTCCATCCAGCCGGCCAGTACAGTGTAGGCCTCTTCCAGGCCCATGCGTTTTGGCGCGGAGAACAGCTGGATGGTGACCAGATCGCCCCAACCCTTGCGAATTTCCGACTGCACTTTGAGCAGGGTGTTCTTGGCTGCGCCGTAGGTCAGCTTGTCGGCCTTGGTCAGCAGGATGTGCATCGGCATGCCGGCGGCAACGGCCCAGTCGAGCATCAGCAGGTCGAAGTCGGTCATTGGATGACGGATATCCATCATCAGAATCAAACCCTTCAAACTCTCGCGGCCACCGAGGTAAGCCTCAAGGTGACGCTGCCAGTGCATCTTCAGCGGGATCGGTACTTTTGCGTAACCGTAGCCCGGCAGGTCGACCAGACGGCGATCTTCGTCTAGCTTGAAGAAGTTCAACAGCTGTGTGCGACCCGGAGTTTTCGAGGTGCGCGCCAGGCTGGCGTGAGTCAGGGTGTTCAGTGCGCTGGATTTGCCGGCGTTGGAACGACCGGCGAACGCCACTTCGAAGCCTTCGTCGTCAGGGCATTGATCGACTTTGGCGGCACTGAGCATGAACGTGGACTGTTGGCACAGGCCGAGGATGGGATTCTTGAGTTGCATGGGATTTCCGATGTGGGCGGCGCCGGGATTGGGCGCGGAACGCGGTGTCGCTTCCGTTTCAGTGACGCCAGTATATAATGCCGCAGATTTTGTGTGTGCTTTGTCCCAGCGTAGGATGAAGTTCACGAGAGCGACAGACCTTGATTGCGCATTAGAACGCAGAACGCTCTCAACCCTGAAAAGGTCGTTTTATGACGAAATGGCTGCTGGCTGCCGGAGTCTTGATGCCGCTTTACAGCGCACAGGCTACACAGGATCCGGAAGCTGTGTACAACCGTGTTTGTGGTGCCTGTCATTCCGGCCAACTACCCATGGCGCCCAAAAGAGGCGATCAGGAAGCTTGGACGCCGAGGTTGGCGAAAGGTATGGGGACGCTGGTGCAACACGTGACCCAGGGTTTCAAGGCGATGCCGCCGCGTGGTTTGTGCATGGACTGCAGTGCCGAGGATTACCAAGCCATCATCCTGTGGATGAGCGAGTAAACCCGGTCCATAACTTAACCCTTAGCCGTAGTTGGATTAGCTGATGAACAAATTGATCGTGAGTCTGCTGTTGACCGTGGGAATTTCAGGCTTCGCCCATGCTGCCGGTGATGCCGCAGCGGGCCAGGCAAAAGCCGCTGTATGTGGAGCCTGCCATGGCCCGGACGGTAACAGCATGGCGCCAAACTTTCCGAAACTGGCCGGTCAAGGTGAACGCTACCTGACCAAGCAGCTGCACGACATCAAGTCGGGCAAGCGCACCGTTCTGGAAATGACCGGCCTGCTGACCAATCTGAGTGATCAGGACCTGGCCGACATCGCCGCCTATTTCGCCAGCCAGAAAGGCAGCGTCGGCGCCGCCGATCCGAAGATCGTCGCGCGCGGTGAAGCGCTGTTCCGCGGCGGCAACCTGGCCAAGGGCCTGCCAGCCTGCACAGGCTGCCACTCACCAAACGGCGCCGGCAACGCCGCTGCCGGTTTCCCGCATCTGGGTGGCCAACACGCTCAATACATCACCAAGCAGCTCACCGACTTCCGCAAGGAAGAAGGCGGCCGCACCAACGACGGCGACACCATGACCATGCAGAACATCGCCAAACGCCTGAGCGACGAAGACATCGCTGCGGTCTCCAGCTACATTCAAGGTCTGCACTAAGGCCTACGGATCGAGCGCTGCAGGCGATGGACATCTCCTGCAACGTTAACGCTCGATTAATCCGTCGCAGCAAGTATAAAAAGGGTGGCTTTGGCCGCCCTTTTTTGTGGCCGCTGCCGTTACACTACAGAACTCATGCCCGCCAGGATCTGTCTGAAAACAGGTCGCGCGAGGCGACCCAAATTGTCCAGGAGTAAAGCATGCGTAATCTGATCATCAGCGCCGCTCTCGTCGCTGCCAGCCTGTTCGGCGTGACCGCTCAAGCCGCCGAAGCCCCAGCCGCCCCTTACGTGGAACTGGCCAACCCGGTACCGGTTGCAGAGCCTGGCAAGATCGAAGTGGTCGAGCTGTTCTGGTACGGCTGCCCGCATTGCTACGCCTTTGAGCCCGTGATCAACCCTTGGGTTGAGAAACTGCCGTCCGACGTCAACTTCGTGCGTATTCCTGCCATGTTCGGCGGCCCATGGGACGCTCACGGCCAGATGTTCCTGACCCTGGAAGCCATGGGTGTCGAGCACAAGGTTCACGCTGCGGTATTCAACGCAATTCAGAAAGAACACAAGAAGCTGACCGATCCACAGGATATGGCTGACTTCCTTGCGACCCAGGGTGTCGACAAGGACAAGTTCCTGGCCACCTTCAACTCGTTCGCTATCAAGGGTCAGATCGTCAAAGCTCGCGAACTGGCCAAGAAGTATGAGATCACTGGCGTACCTACCATGATCGTCAACGGCAAGTACCGTTTCGACATCGGCTCTGCCGGTGGTGCCGAGCAAGCGCTGAAACTGGCTGACCAACTGGTCGCCAAAGAGCGAGCGGCAACCAAGGCTGCTGCCAACTAAGCGCGGCAACCGCCATGCGCCGCTGGAAGTCCGAACGCATCGTTGGCCTGCATGATCCGCAGGTCAATGAGCATCACCTGGAGTCAACGGGCCTGCCCGCAGACCAGCGTCTGCGCCTGCTCAGTTTCAATATCCAGGTCGGCATCAGCACCGAGCGCTATCGGCATTACCTGACCCGCAGCTGGCAGCACCTGCTGCCGCACAACGGCCGCTCAGGCAATCTGCAAAAGATCGGCGACCTGCTCGGCGACTTCGATCTGGTCGCCCTGCAGGAAGCCGATGGCGGCAGCCTGCGTTCGGGCTACGTCAATCAGGTCGAACACCTGGCCCAACTCGGCGCTTTCCCCTACTGGTATCAACAGCTCAATCGCAACCTCGGCCGACTCGCTCAGCACAGCAATGGCGTGCTCAGTCGTCTGAAACCGTCGGCGATTGAAGATCACCCGCTGCCCGGCCCGAAAGGTCGCGGGGCGATTCTGCTGCGTTTCGGCGAAGGCCCGGAAGCGCTGGTGGTAGTGATGATGCACTTGGCTCTTGGCGCGCGAACGCGCAGCCTGCAACTGGCCTATATTCGTGAGCTGATCGGTGGCTATAAACACCAGGTGTTGATGGGTGACATGAACACCCATGCCAGCGATCTGCTACAACATTCTCCGTTACGCGATCTCGGCCTGCTGGCCCCGCAGGTGGAAGCGACATTCCCCAGCTGGCGTCCTCAGCGTTGCCTTGATCATATTTTGCTCAGCCCGACCCTGACCCTGGAAAAGGTCGAAGTGCTGGCACAACCGATTTCCGATCACCTGCCGGTCGCGGTAGAGATTCGTCTGCCGGGTTCGCTCACGGCCGATGCATTGCCCGCGTTGAGTCCTGCCCCTCGCGGAACCCCTGAATGAGCGACGACGCCCAGCGCTGGAAAGAAAAGTACCTCAAAAGCATCGAACAACAGGACAAACTCGAACGCCGCTGGGCCGCGAGGCTCGACTTGCTGCGTCGCGGCCTGGTGCGCAGCACGCTGGCGGCCGAAGGTACCGATAAAGTCGTTGATCAGTGCATGAAAGAGATGCGCGACGTGGTGCGCACTGACGACATGGACGCCGGCCTCGCCGCCCTCCTGCCGCGCCTGGAAAAAGCCGTGCTCGATTCCGAGCAGCGCCGCGAAACCCGCATCGATCAAGTCAGTACCGCGCTGACATCGCTGGTCACTCAGTTGCAGGCTTTGCCGTTGCCGCGTGAAGTCGCTCAGCCACTGAAGAAATTCGCCAAACAACTGGATAGCCGCGTCGGTTCGGCGCGGGAAATGCCATTGCTGCTGAGTGAACTCAGCGGCCTGCAGGGCAAGGCACTGAGTCAGTTGGACACCCCGCCAGAGCCGGGGCGACCAGGTCTGCTGCAGCGTTTGTTCGGAAGCCGCGACAGCGAAGAAGCCCCAGCGACAGAATCACCCGCGCCGCTTCAAGCCGCGCCGCCGCTGCAACCGCTTGCCGCACCGTCACCCGCACCAGAAACCGCACAGCCCGCCCCTGTCGCATCGATTGAACCTGTGATGGCAACTGCTGCCATCGAAGCAATTGCGCCTGTCGAAACAACAATGCCGGACGCCCAGAATCAACCGGAATCGGCAGAAGTGGTTACCTTCGTGCCACCCTCGGTCGGCAGCGAAGGCAGCAGTGACCCGAGCGAACCTCAAGCAGAGCGCTTTGAACCCGAGCCTGTTTTCACCCAGGCTGCCGCTCAGACTCCAACCACGCCTGCCGCCATCAATCCTGATGAGCTGATTCACCCCGGTGATCCATCGCCACTGATCCTCGACAGCCTGCCGCTGCCCGAACCCATCGCGCAGGCGTTGGCCGCCATTGATCCGGAGCAATCCGAACACGACATCCTGTTCGCCCTGCCTGATACCCCGGAGCCGTCTTACAGCTCCGTGGCCAAGCACATCGAAGACACCCTGATCGGCCTCCTCGACGACCTGACCCTGCCGGAGCGCCACCGCCCGCAAGCCGAAGCCATGCGTGAAAGGCTGAAACATGGCTTGAACTGGTACGAACTGATACCGATCCTCGACGATCTCGCGACGTTGATGCTGGCGATCACCGACAGCGGCCAGCACGAATTCGAAGCCTACCTGCAGCAACTCAACGAACGCCTCGAAGCGTTCCAGAGCAATCTGCAAGCTGCCAGTGAAGGCCATGCCGACAACAGCTCAGCGGCGCGGGCCATGGATACGCAGATCCGCGAGCAAGTCGACGGCTTGCAGACCAGCGTTCAGGAAGCCGCCGATCTGGATGACCTCAAGCAAGTGTTGGAGAACCATCTCGAAGGCTTGATCGGCACCATGGATCAGCACCAGAAGCAGCGCGACGCCCGCGAGCAGGAAGTGGCTGCGCGGCTCAAAGGTCTGTCCGAGCGCGTGGCGCATATGGAGCAGGAAGCCCAGGGATTCCGTGAGCACCTCGAAGAACAGCGCCAGAAAGCCTTGATCGACCCACTCACCGGCTTGCCCAATCGCGCTGCGTGGAGCGAGCGCCTCGAGCATGAAATCAAGCAGTGGCAGCAGCACGGCAACACCCTGAGCCTGGCCATGCTCGACCTTGATCACTTCAAACGGATCAATGACAACTACGGCCATCTGGCCGGCGACAAGGTGCTGAAGATTATTGCCACGGTGCTGCGCAAACGCCTGCGCGGATCTGATTTCATTGCCCGATTCGGTGGTGAGGAGTTCGTCTTGCTGCTGCCGGCCACCCCGCCTGCGGTCGGCGCCAAGCTTCTGGAAACGCTGCGCGCAGCGATCGAAGCCTGCCCTTTCCACTTCAAGGGCGAGCGAGTGACGATCACCATTTCCATGGGGCTGGCAACATTTCGTGCTGGAGAACACAGCGATCTGGTGCTGAAAAGAGCCGATCAGGCGCTTTATCGCGCTAAAAATGCAGGCCGTAATCGGGTCGAGCTGGGCTGAGCAAATTGTTCCATTTTGTTTAAATCCGCCCACTGACCGTCGAGACGCAAGGCAGTACGTTACACTGTTGCATTACTGTCTTGCGTGTACTGCCTTCTGCCATGAAATTCTTTGCCCTCCTCGCTTCGTTGCTCATTCTGGCCGGTTGTGCCAGTGGCCCGCGCTACAACACCAGCCACCCTTCGGCCAATTACGACAGCCGCATTCAGTTTGTGGTCGTGCATTACACGTCGGCCTCGCTGGAGCGCTCGCTGCAGTTGCTGACCCACGGCGAAGTCAGCAGCCATTACCTGATCGGCGACGACAATAGCGGTACGGTCTACAAACTCATGGATGAGAATCAACGCGCCTGGCACGCCGGCGAAAGCCAATGGCAGGGGCGTACCTGGCTCAACTCCAGCTCGATCGGCATTGAAATCGTCAACCCGGGTTTCAAGGACACGCCGAGCGGGCGCCTGTGGTATCCGTACAGCGAGGCGCAGATCCAATCGTTGATCGCCCTGCTCAAAGACATCAGCAAACGCAACGGCATCAACCCGCGACACATTATCGGTCACAGCGACATCGCACCCTTGCGCAAACTTGATCCGGGGCCACTGTTCCCGTGGAAACGCCTCGCTGCTGAAGGCTTGGGCGTCTGGCCGAACGAACAGGCGGTAGCGCGCCAGCAAATGCTGTTCAACAGCAGTGAACTGCCGAGTATCAGTTGGTTCCAGGCACAACTGGCGCACCTGGGTTATGACACGCCGCAGACTGGTGAACTGGACGTCGCCACGCGCCACGTCCTTGCAGCGTTCCAGATGCACTTCCGCCCTTCGCGCTTCGACGGCACGCCGGATGCGCAAACGGCGGCACTATTGCTGGTGCTCAATCAGACAAAATAATGACGCCCGCCCGACGGTCAGGGCGAAATTGCAATCAGCAGCTATAACTCATTGGTAATTCTTCGGATATTCCTTGATGGCTGCTACCCGAGAGACGTTGCGTAGCTGGTTTTATCGCCCCTGGTTTTTGGCGATGATCGCGGCTGTCCTCAGTGCCAGCCTGCTGATCGCCGGCGGAATGTTCGTGGCGATGCGCCAGGTCGAGCAAAGCGAAAGCCAGCAAATGAACGCACAAGGCGAGCGGTTCCTCGCCCGCCTCGAACAATTGTTCGGCCAGTTGCGTGAAAGTCTCGATGATCTTGAAGCGCAGCCATTGCGCAGTTGTGACGATGAAATGATCGCCACCCTGCAGCAGGTCACCTTCAACTATCGCTTCGTGTATGAAGCAGCTTATATGGACGCTTCGCGGACCTGCTCGAACCGTCCGCGCCAGGAAGGCCTGTCAGTGGTTCGCGCGCCGGATATCAAAGGCCCGACTTACAGTTATTGGCTGAACACCACCACCGAACCCGATGAAAACCGTGCAGCGCTGATGCTCGGACGCGGCAATTTCCGCGTGGCCACCTCGCGCGGGCATCTGACCGACATGGTCGATCTGTCGCCCGGCAGCAGCCTGCTAGTGGTGCTCGATCACGGCACCCGGGCCATCCCGGTGCTCGGCATGGCGCAAGACTGGCCACCCACGGAACACTGGCCACCAAAGAGTCGCGATGCCCTGCAAGTCACGCAGACCCGGCTGATCTACCGCATGCCCACGGATAATCCGGAGTATCAGTTGGTGCTGATCACACCCAGAACCAGCATGCACATCCCGGCTATCTGGTGGTGGATGATTCCGGCGTGCGTGCTGCTTGGCGCCTTTTCGGGTTTCTTCGTTTTCCTGCTGGTGCGCCAGCGCCAGTCACTGGACGCCGAACTGCACGGCGCGATCCGGCGCGGCGAGTTGCAGGTGCTCTATCAGCCGATCTTCGATCTCGACAGCCGCAACTGCGTCGGCGCCGAGGCGCTGCTACGCTGGCGTCGCCCGGACGGCACGCTGACCAGTCCCGACCTGTTTATCCCCATGGCGGAAAACACCGGACAAATCCGCCAGATGACCGACTTTGTTCTGCAGCGCTTGCTGGAGCAACTGGGCCAGTTGCTGCGCGCCAATCCGCAGCTGTATATCTCGGTCAACCTTGCAGCCTGTGACGTGATGGTGCCGCGCATTGGCCAGGTCATGGCGCGGCTGCTCACGCTCCATCGCGTCGCCGCGCGGCAGATTGCCTTCGAAGTTACCGAGCGCGGTTTGATTGATGTGGTGGTGGCGCGGGAAAACCTGCAAGCCTTGCGCGATGTCGGCCACCAGGTGCTGATCGACGATTTCGGCACCGGCTACTGCAGCCTCGCCTATCTGCAGACCTTGCCGGTCGATTGCCTGAAAATCGACAAAGCATTTATCGACGCACTGGGCCATGACGCAGCGAGCAGCGGCGTCGCCCCGCACATCATTCACATGGCCCAGGCGCTGGATCTGAAGGTGATTGCCGAAGGCATCGAGCTGGAATCGCAGGCTGAGTTGCTCAGCAGCGAAGGCGTGAAATTCGGCCAGGGCTGGTTGTTCGCCCATGCGCTCAGCGCGGTGCAGTTCATCGAACTGATCACCCGTGGCCGACGCCTTGCCGGACGGCGAATGGACGATGAAGCCTAGACCGTCAGCGCCATATAAAACTGCGTACCTTGCCCCGGTCGCGAGTAAACGCCCATGCGTCCGCCATGCAGCTGGACGATTTCCTTGCACAGCGCCAAGCCCAGACCGGCACCACCCTTCTTGCGCCCTACCTGTACGAACGGTTCGAAGATCCGTCCTTGCTGACCGTAGGCAATGCCTTCGCCGTTGTCTTCAACACTGATGATCACTCGCTCGCCGTGCCGGCGTGCCTGCAAGCGGATCTGACCGTTGCGGGCGGTATGGCGCAGGGCGTTGTCGATCAGGTTATCCAGCACGCGATCGAGTTGCGCCTGATCGGCCTGCAAACGTGGCAACGGCCCCTGCACCTCGACATTCAGGGCGATGCCCTTGGCCGCCGCCGAATCGGCAAAGCGTAGTTGCGCCTGCTCCAGCAAGTCTTCGATGGAGCATGGTGCCAGGGTGAGTTTCTGCAGGCCATTCTGATAACGCGAGAAGTTGAGCAAGTCATTGATCAACTGCATCAGGCGCTGCATTTCCTCATTCACGGTGTCGAGCAGATCGGCCTCTCGCGACTCCGCGGGATACTTCGCCCGTTCGCGGAACAGGCCGAACGCCATGTGCATGCCGGTGACGGGGGTGCGCAGCTCATGGGAAGCGCGCAAGACGAACTCGCTGCGCACCCGTTCGAAGGCGCGTTGCTCGGTGACATCGTGCAGCACCATCACCGCGCCGAGGATATGTCCCTGGGTGTGGCTGACCGGGGTCAGGCTGTAGGTCAGCAGGCGGGATTCGCCGTCGACCTCGATGCTCAAGTCTTCCGGCGCGCGCTCCAGGGAGCCGCCGCGCAGCACCAGTTGCAGCTGCGCATCCAGCTCTGGTCGCTCCAGCGCCGTGCCCAACCCTTGGCCGAGACGATCATCTTCCCAGCCCAATTGTCGCTGGGCCACTGGGTTGAGGTGCTCCAGATGCCCTTGGCGGTCGATCATCAGCAAGCCGTCATCGATGCTGTCGAGCACCGCTTGCAAGCGTTGCTGACCGGCGAGCAGTTCATCAACGTTGGTCGCCTGGTGCTCGCGAAGCGCCTCGGCCATCAGGCCAAAGCGTTTGGTCAGCAGGTTCATTTCCATCGCCGAGGAAATCGGCAGGGTCACTTCAAAATTGCCCTGGCCGATATTGTCTGCGGCTTTCGCCAGCGCCTCGATCGGCGCGCCGAAACGCCGAGCAATGCCGTGGGCCGTGATAAAACCGATGATCAGCACCGCCAGCCCGACAAAGCCAAGCAGACCCGCAATCAACAAGGCACGGTCGCGCGCCTCACGCTGTACCGCGTTGATGTTGTCCAGTGCATGCTTGTGTTCGGTGATCAGTCCGTTGCGCAGTGTGTTGAAGCGCTCTCGAAAGTCGGCGCTGCTGCTCATCGAGCTGGCCGGGTCACGCGACAAATCGAACGCTTCCAGAAAGCTCAGATAATCCGCTTTTGCCCGACTGAAGCCATATAGCCGGCCATCGCCCTCTTGCTCTTGGGCGATGCCTTGGTCCAGTAACTCGAAGTAATGCTGTTTCGACGCTTCGAACGCCACCGGATCAGGCTTTTCCGCCAGCATGATGATCAGTTGATCACCCAGCGTCTGGCGCAGCTTGAGACCCAGATCGAGGGTGACGAAGTTGCTGCGCACCAACGCCTCTTGCGTTCCCGCCATCTGCATCACGCTGACCAGCCCGAGCAGCAGCCCGAGCAAGGCCACGGTGATGAGCGCGGAAATACTCAAGAACAAACGGGTCCGCAACTTCATCGCCAGTTTCATCGCCGGGCGCTCACAGGTTGTACTGCTTGCGCTTGCGATACAGGGTCGAAGCGTCGATGCCGAGGGTTTTTGCCGCTTGATCCAGCGTGCCGGCGGTGGCGAGAACCGCGCCGATGTGGGCTTTCTCCAATTCGTCGAGGCTCAATGCCGCACCGACTCGAGGGGCGTTGTTGACCGGTTGTTCGGCCATGCCGAGGTGGCTGATCTCCACACGCTCCTGCGGGCAGATGATGCTTGCCCGCTCAACCACGTTACGCAGCTCGCGAATGTTGCCCGGCCAACGGTAGCCCAACAGTGCCTCGCGAGCCTCGTCGCTGAAGCCCCGTGCCGGGCGCGCATACTCTTTGACGAAACGCGCGAGAAAGCGATCGGCCAGGGTCAGAATGTCCTCGGCGCGCTCGCGCAAGGGCGGCAGATGCAGGGTGATGACATTCAGACGATAGAGCAGGTCTTCGCGGAAACGCCCGTCTCGGACCATGTCTTCGAGGTTGAGGTTGGTTGCCGCCAGAATACGCACATCGGCGCGACGGGTGACCGGATCGCCCACCCGCTCATATTCCTTGTCCTGAATGAAACGCAGCAACTTTGGTTGCAAAGTGAGCGGAAAATCGCCGATCTCATCGAGAAACAGCGTACCGCCGTCGGCCTGATTGACTCGACCCAAGGTGCTCTCGCTAGCACCGGTAAATGCGCCGCGACTGTGACCGAACAGCTCGCTTTCCATCAATTCCGCCGTCAGCGACGGGCAGTTGATGGTCACGCAGGATTTCTTCTCGCGCTTGCTCCAGCCATGAATCGCTCGGGCAAGTTCACCTTTACCGGTGCCGGACTCGCCGAGGATAAGAATGTTGGCGTCGGTGCCGGCGACCTGGCGTGCTGTTTCCAGTACCACTTTCATTGCCGGGCTGTGGGAGTCGAGACCGTCCTTCGGTTTGCGAATCTCGCCTTCGAGAGCTTCGAGGCGCGCTGACAGTTGGCGCACTTCCAGCTGTTTGGCGGTGGCCAGACGCAACTGATCCGGGCTGCACGGTTTCACCAGATAGTCCGCCGCGCCTGCCTGGATCGCATCGACGGCGGTATCAACAGCCGAATGCGCGGTGACGATGACCACACGCATCCACGGCGCCTGAATGCGCATCTGCGCCAGTACGTCGAGACCGTTGTCTTCGCCCAGACGTAAATCAAGGAAGCACAGGTCGAAGACCTGGCGTTGCAGCAGCGCGTCGGCCTGAGCCGCGCTGTTGGCTGTGGCAACCGTATAGCCTTCGTCTTCGAGGCAATAACGGAAGGTACGCAGGATGGCAGATTCGTCGTCCACCAGCAGAATGCGGCCTTGATGCTCAGTGGCAGATTCCATTTTTCCTACGCTCCATAGTGATTGGTCTTGGGTTAGTCCCGGAAAAATCGGGCAAGTTGCATGGTTGATTCTGAACGATGCCAGCCATAGGAGGGTAGCTCTCTCCTGCCATTACGGCCAAGTTGTTGGTTTTGCTGGTTTTTTAAACAATCACCGATTTGCAGGGCATTCCCTGCGTACTTTTCTGACATCTGCGCCCTGCTCTCAATTCCATAAGAATGAAATCTCCTACGAAAAAATCGTGCATTGCGCACGATCTCAGATGCCCCATCGTGCAGGATGCGTCGCAAACGTTTTTTATCACGCACATAACTCATTGATTTTATTGAATATTTTTCAATTAAAAAACTGGCATGCAGGCTGCAATACCTCACTTAGCCCGGGCAGAACATGAACTGCCCTAACCGAATAAGAGTGAGGAACCCAGGATGACTCGCCAACGTGCCGCCCAAGTGCGTATCTCGCCACTGCACATCCAGCAAGGTCTGTTTGGCGTACTGGCGCTGTTGATCACCCTGATCGCTTGCCAGCAATACCTGAGCTGGGAAAACAGCCAGAAAGTTGAGCCGCTGATCTCGATCCAGCACAGCACGCAAACGCACTTCAGCGCCGTCAGCAGCAGTCAGGCCGAAAGCGCCTCGATGCGCATGATGGACGTCGATCAGGCGCAGCCGCTGGATCAACTGCCACATGAAGAGCGTTGGGTTTTCTAAAGAGCAAACGAATTCGGGCGCACAGCGCCGGGACATGCAACACCCCTAAATAGAGAAGTAAGGAGAATCACCATGTTGAGCTGGGCAATTACATTCTTGATCATTGCCATCATCGCTGCAGTACTGGGCTTCGGTGGTATCGCGGGCACCGCCACGGGTATCGCCAAGATTCTCTTTGTCGTGTTCCTGGTGATGTTCATCGCTTCCTTCTTCTTTGGCCGTCGCGGCCGAGGTTAACGATGATTGCGTTAAAGACACTGGCAGCCGCCCTGCTTCTGGGCGGTAGTGCCATGGCGATGGCGGCCAATGACGGCCAGGCGCGGGTCAACGAACTGCTCGCCTCTGACGAGCAGTACCGTGAGACCTGGGAAGGCGTGATAAAGAAAGAAGAGCGCGTACCGGAATGGGTGATCAACCTGTCCGGGGCCTCCGAACAACAGATGAACGCGGTTACTGAAGACGGCAACAAGTACTTGGTGGGCCCGCTCTGCGAGAATCAGGACAAGTGCCTGAACCACCGTTTGATCGTCGCATTCAGTTTCGACAAGGATGACGCCTACGCCATGCTCGTTGATGTGCCTGAAGGCCTGCCGCAAGACAAGTCGCCGACGCGACATGCGACCTATCGCTTCTTCGGCAAACCCGATCAAGGCATGCAGGATCTACTGATGGAAACCCTGAAGAAAGATCCGAAGTGGTACTGACTTGAACATGAAGGCAGCAGCCCTGCTGCCTTCCATTGCGCCCACCTGAGGAAGGCAGGCGCATGACCAAGGGGCCGGGACGTTCTGACTGTTGCAGGGTCGGAGTGACCTACGGGTACAGGGAGTGCCTGCGAGAGGGCCGGGTCAGGGTAAAAGCTGCGCCGCAGGTTCGCCGACCCACAGTGGCTCGACGGACTTGCGCTGAGCTTTCAAAAAGACAAAACATTGATCCAGAGCGTCCAGCTCGCTGTTTTTATCGCTGACACTGCGCGCGAAAACATTACGCGGTGTTTCCTGGCGACCGTATATCGACAAAAAAACCGCTTAAACAGTAGGACTTCTAGTCTTGCCACGTAGGCATTTTCCCAAAATTTTTGTCGATTTTTCTCGTTCAAAAAATAATCAACCTGCTCTGTGATGGCCGGTTCACGGCACTTATGCCGGCCGAAATGTCACAATCGAACCGGTTGGGACGCCAGTTTCAATTAAAAAAGCTCATGCCGATTCGGCATAGGGTAGGCGTTTACGGCATTAGACGGCGCAACCTTGCATCGGAATAGTTGCGCCTTTTTTCGCCTGCCGAAGAGCCGTAAATACGCGCTTCGGGGCACCTTATACGGAGGCAGATGCACAGACTTTTCCGCTAAAGAGCGTTCCAGTTCCTGCATGTGCCTGAGTCAAACGCAAGTAAGGGTAAAGATAATGAAGAAGGCAAAACTTAGCCTCGCCTGGCAGATCCTCATCGGTCTGGTATTGGGTATTGCAATTGGTGCGTTGCTCAACCACTTCAGTGCCGAGAAAGCCTGGTGGATCAGCAACGTCCTGCAACCGGCAGGCGATATCTTTATCCGTCTGATCAAGATGATCGTGATCCCGATCGTCATCTCTTCCCTGATTGTCGGCATCGCCGGCGTGGGCGACGCCAAGAAGCTCGGGCGCATCGGCCTGAAGACGATCATCTATTTCGAAATCGTCACCACCATTGCCATCCTCGTTGGTCTGGTATTGGCAAACGTGTTCCATCCGGGTGCCGGCATCGACATGAGCACCCTGGGCACGGTGGATATCTCCAAGTACCAGGCGACCGCCGCCGAAGTGCAGCATGAACACGCGTTCATCGAGACCATCCTCAACCTGATCCCGTCGAACATCTTCGCGGCCATGGCTCGCGGCGAAATGCTGCCGATCATCTTCTTCTCCGTGCTGTTCGGTCTCGGTCTGTCGAGCCTGCAGTCGGACCTGCGCGAGCCGCTGGTGAAGATGTTCCAGGGCGTCTCGGAAAGCATGTTCAAAGTCACCCACATGATCATGAACTATGCGCCGATCGGCGTATTCGCACTGATCGCGGTGACGGTGGCCAACTTCGGCTTCGCCTCGCTGGTGCCGCTGGCCAAACTGGTCATCCTGGTTTACTTCGCCATCGCCTTCTTCGCCTTCGTGGTGTTGGGCCTGATCGCCAAGATGTTCGGTTTCTCGGTGTTCAAGCTGATGCGCATCTTCAAGGATGAGCTGGTGCTGGCCTACTCCACCGCTTCTTCGGAAACCGTGCTGCCACGCGTGATCGAGAAGATGGAAGCCTACGGCGCGCCGAAAGCCATCTGCAGCTTCGTCGTGCCGACCGGTTACTCGTTCAACCTCGACGGTTCGACCCTGTACCAGTCGATCGCGGCAATCTTCATTGCGCAGCTGTACGGCATCGACCTGTCGATCAGCCAGCAACTGCTGCTGGTCCTGACCCTGATGGTCACCTCCAAAGGCATCGCCGGTGTACCGGGCGTGTCCTTCGTGGTGCTGCTGGCAACTCTGGGCAGCGTCGGTATTCCGCTGGAAGGCCTGGCGTTTATCGCCGGTGTCGACCGCGTCATGGACATGGCCCGTACCGCACTGAACGTGATTGGTAACGCGCTGGCCGTGCTGGTTATCGCACGCTGGGAAGGCATGTACGACGACGCCAAGGGCGAGCGCTACTGGAACTCCCTGCCGCACTGGCGCAGCAAGGAAAAACTGCCAGCAGGCGAAATCTCGAAGAACTGACACACCCCTGTAGGAGATTGAGGTCAACCCGGTAAATGGGGTGGCAGCAGGTACACACAAACCCCGGAGAAATCCGGGGTTTGTCGTTTCTGGCGACCCCGCTATCATTCGCCGCATTCTTCGGGGGATTTGACTGATGCTTAATGGCCTGTGGCTTGGCTTCTTCATCGTGGCAGCCGTATCGGCGCTGGCGCAGTGGCTGATCGGCGGTAACGCCGGGATCTTTGCGGCGATGGTGGAAAGCATTTTCGCCATGGCCAAGCTCTCGGTCGAAGTCATGGTGCTGCTGTTCGGCACCCTCACCCTGTGGCTGGGCTTCCTGCGCATTGCCGAGAAGGCCGGGATCGTCGAGTGGCTGGCGAAAGTGCTCGGCCCGCTGTTTCTGCGGCTGATGCCGGAAGTCCCGGCCGGTCACCCTGCCCTTGGCCTGATCACCCTGAACTTCGCCGCCAACGGTCTCGGCCTCGACAACGCGGCCACGCCGATCGGCCTGAAAGCCATGAAGGCGCTGCAGGAGCTCAATCCCAGTGCCACCATCGCCAGTAACGCGCAAATCCTCTTCCTGGTGCTCAACGCCTCTTCCCTGACCCTGCTGCCGGTGACGATCTTCATGTACCGCGCCCAGCAAGGCGCACCCGACCCGACGCTGGTGTTCCTGCCAATTCTGCTGGCGACGAGCTGCTCGACGATTGTCGGCTTCCTCTCGGTGGCGTTCATGCAGCGTTTGCGGATCTGGGATCCGGTGGTGTTGGCTTATTTGATTCCGGGCGCGCTGATTCTCGGTGGGTTCATGGCGCTGTTGGGTACTCTTTCAGCAACGGCCTTGGCGGGATTGTCGTCGATCCTCGGCAATCTCACGCTGTTTGGGTTGATCATGCTGTTTTTGCTGATCGGCGCGTTGAAGAAGGTCAAGGTCTACGAGGCGTTTGTTGAGGGCGCCAAAGAAGGCTTCGACGTAGCGAAGAACCTGCTGCCGTATCTGGTCGCGATGCTCTGTGCGGTCGGCGTGCTGCGCGCCTCCGGGGCACTGGACTTTGGTCTGGACGGCATTCGGCATCTCGTCGAGTGGGCCGGTTGGGACACGCGGTTTGTCGATGCGCTGCCGACGGCGATGGTCAAACCGTTCTCCGGCAGTGCGGCGCGTGCGATGTTGATCGAGACGATGAAAACGTCCGGTGTCGACAGCTTCCCGGCGCTGGTCGCGGCGACGATTCAGGGCAGTACCGAAACCACGTTCTATGTGCTGGCGGTGTATTTCGGTGCGGTGGGGATTCAACGCGCGCGGCATGCGGTGGGGTGTGCGTTGTTGGCGGAGTTTGCCGGTGTCGTGGGTGCGATTTTCGTCTGCTACTGGTTCTTCGGCTGAACAAATATCCAAACTGTAGGAGTGAGCCTGCTCGCGATAGCTGGGTGACAGTCACTGATGATGGTGGCTTATAGACCGCTATCGCGAGCAGGCTCACTCCTACATGGATTGTGGTGAATCAGGGCTTTGGGGGAGCGAGTTTCTGGCCTTGCTCTACGGCCCAGGCGACTACTTTGGCGGTGAGACGATCACTGGCCTGACCAAACCCGGCGACCACCGCCGGCACCTGCACATCGTTCAATGGCTGACGCTCCTCAAACCGCCGACTGGCCAGAATCCGCTGGTCATAACCGCGCACCAGCAACGCATCAACCCGCACCACGACGCTGGCCTGCGTGCCCTGATACTCGGTCTGAAACGCCTGCAAACTCCCACCCAATTCCAGATCCGCCGCAAAGTTGCTGTCATCGGTACTCAGCAACGTCACCCTGCCATCACGCGCAAAGCCGTCGAGCAAACGATTACGCACCAGCACCGGTGCCGGATCGCTCCAGCGCGAGCCCTTGTAGCTGCTGATCACGTCACCCTGCGGAATCACCGCAATCGTCGGCCGGTTCAACGCTTCACTGGCCTGCAGCTTGTTCAACCGCAGCGACCACGACTGAGTCGCCGCCGAACGGGCCGAGGCGGGCGCCTGGGCAGTCGGCAGGCGATAGACATCCGACGGCTCGGACTCGGGCAGAATCGAACAGGCGCTGATCAAGGAAAAACCGGCAGCGAAGAGGGCGAGGCGAGTCAGCTTCATGGCGTGAATTCCTTGTTCTTGTCACGGCCCAGCAGGTAACCGCTGGGGTTGGCCTCAAGGCGTTGGGAAATGGCCCGCAGCGAGGTCAGCGTCTCACGCAGTTCGCGGATCGCCGGGGCCAGGCCATTGAGGCCCTGCATGCCGTTGTCGAGGGAGTTTTCGTTTTTGCTGAGCAAGGTGCTGATGGTGGTGGTGCTTTGTTCCAGCGACTTCATCGCCTGCTCGGCGCTGCCCAGTGCCTGTTTGCCCTGATCGTTGATCAAACCATTGGCGTTGCGCATCAGCAGCGAGGTCTGTTCAAGCATGCTGCCGGCCTGTTTGCCGACGGTCGCCAGTTGCTGCATGGCTTGTTTGATGTCGCCGCGCTGATCGTTGATGGTGCCGGTGGTTTGCTCCAGATGGGCGAGGGTCTTGCTCACACGCTCGACGTTCTCGGCAGAGAACATCTGATTGGCGTTCTGCAGCAGCGCGGTGATGCCGGTCATCAAATCGTTGGAGTCATTGAGCAAGCGCGAAATAGGCGAGGGCGATGCCACGATGGTCGGCAGATTACCGTCATGCCCACGCAGTTTCGGGCTCTCGGGCGTGCCGCCGCTGAGCTGGATGATCGACGTCCCCGTAATCCCGGCCAGCGCCAGTTTGGCCTGGGTGTCTTCCTTGACCGGTGTGTCACCGGCCAGGCGAATCCGCGCCAGCACCCGCCGCGGATCCTTTGGATCAAGGCGCAGGTTGATCACGTCGCCGACCTTGATCCCGCTGTACTGCACCGGGCTGCCCTTGGACAAACCGCTGACCGCTTCGCTGAAGACAATCTCGTAGTCCTTGAACTCGGTATCGACACTGGACTTGGCCAGGAACAGACCGAAGAGCAGGGCGCCTGCCACCACAATCACGGTGAACAGGCCGATCAACACATGATGCGCTCGGGTTTCCATGTCAGACCTCGTTGAGCAATTTGGCGGCGTCCAGCGCCGAGCGGCCGCGCGGGCCGTGGAAGTATTCGTGAATCCACGCGTCGTCGGTTTCCGAGACCACGTCGATGGGACCGGCGACCAAGACCTTTTTCTGCGCCAGCACCGCCACGCGGTCGGTGATGGTGTAGAGCGTGTCGAGGTCGTGGGTCACCAGAAACACACTGAGGCCGAGCGCATCGCGCAGGGTCAGGATCAATTGGTCGAACTGCGCCGCGCCAATCGGATCGAGGCCAGCGGTGGGTTCATCGAGAAACAGGATGTCCGGATCCAGCGCCAAGGCCCGGGCCAGAGCGGCGCGCTTGATCATTCCGCCGGACAGCGACGCCGGGTATTTGTCCGCTGCCGACAGCGGCAAACCGGCCAGCGCCAGCTTCACGGCGGCCAAGTGCTCGGCGTCGTTGCGGCTCAAGCCGGCGTGTTCGATAAGGGGCAGGGCGACGTTCTCGGTGACGGTCAGCGAGGAGAACAGCGCGCCTTTCTGGAACAGCACACCGAAGCGTCGCTCGACCAGCGAGCGCTCATGCTCGGACAGACTCGGCAGGTTCTTGCCGAACACTTTGACCATGCCTTCGCTGGGCCGGCGCAGACCGACAATGCTGCGTAACAGCACCGATTTGCCGCTGCCGGAACCACCGACCACGGCGAGGATTTCGCCCTTGTACAAATCCAGATCGAGGTTCTCGTGCACGCTCTGACTGCCAAAGCGATTGCACAGGCCGCGGACTTCGATCACCGCCTCCGAGGGCGCGCGGGGTAGACGACTCACCAGCCCATCTCCATGAAGAACAGCGCGGCCACCGCATCGAGCACGATCACCACGAAAATCGATTGCACCACAGCGGAGGTGGTGTGGGCGCCGACCGACTCGGCGCTGCCGCTGACCTTGAAGCCTTCCAGACAACCAATCGCGGCAATGATGAAGGCAAAGATCGGCGCCTTCACCAAGCCTACGAGAAAGTGCTGAACGCCGATGTCCGACTGCAACAGCGTCAGGAACATCGCTGGCGAAATATCCAGCGACACCGCGCAAACCACGCCGCCACCGATGATCCCGCACAGCATGGCGAGAAACGTCAGCATCGGCAGCGCCACCAGCATCGCCAGTACCCGCGGCACGACCAGCAACTCCATCGGGTCGAGGCCGAGGGTGCGGATCGCGTCGATTTCTTCGTTGGCCTTCATCGAGCCGATCTGCGCGGTGAAGGCACTGGCGGTGCGCCCGGCCATCAGGATCGCTGTGAGCAGCACGCCGAATTCACGCAGGAACGAGAACCCGACCAGGTCCACGGTAAAAATCGTCGCGCCGAAACTGGCCAGTACCGTGGCGCCGAGAAACGCCACCACCGCGCCGACCAGAAAGGTCAGCAACGCCACGATCGGCGCGGCGTCGAGGCCGGTCTGTTCGATGTGCGCGATCATCGGCGTGATCCGCCAGCGCTTGGGCCGGAACAGGCTGCGCGCGATGGTTTCCATGATCAGGCCGACGAAGCCGAGCAATTGCAGGGTGTCTTGCCAGACGGTATCGACGGCGCGACCGATGCGCGTGAGCAATTGCACGCTGACGCTGATTTCCGGCTCTTTGATCGGCACGCAGAAATCGGTCATCGAGCAGTACACGGTTTGCAGCAGCGCGCGGTCGGCGGAGGTCAGGGTGCAATCGGGGTGTTCGGCGGATTGGCCGAGGCGTTCGGAGCCGAGCAGTTCGACCAGCAACGAAGCGCCAGCGGTGTCGAGGGCGCCGAGGCTGTTGAGGTCGATCGGGGTGTTGGCGTCGTATTGGCCGTGGAGCTTTTCGCTCAGTTGCTTGAGCTCGGCGTAATGGGCAAGCGTCCAGTCCCCCGTGACCCGCAGGCGGGCAGGGGTTATCGACGTGTCCAGTTGGGCATTTCCGCTGATCGAGCTGCTGGTCATAAGCTCCGTGCTTGTTCGGCCTTTATGCGAACTAACGTAATAGCACGAACCGGATTACTTTTCTTTGATCGCTGTGCTGTCCGTGACTTCGAAGCGCAGCACGCCGATCACCTGGCCATCTTCGGTCAGCACGCGCACTTGCCACTTGCCCGCCGGGTTGCCGGGGAAGTTCTGCTTGTGCGTCCACGCCCGGTAGCCTTCCTTGCGCCCGCCGTGGATGTCGAGGGCGATGCGGTCAACCTCTTTGCCGTTGAATTGCCAGACGTGATAAATCCGCTCATCCAGCCCGCGCGGTGCGTTGATCGCGGTGTAGGCATACAGGCCATCGCCGCGAATCTGCTCGGCGCTGACCGTGTCGAGGCTGGCACCTGGGGTGCGGTCCTGCATTTGCGTGCTGATCGCCACGTCGGTCATCCATAGCGTCGCCGGCGGCACCCACGAACGCAGCGCCCAACCCACGCCACCAATGCCGACGGTGATGCACAGGATCGCCAGCGCGTTGCGCAACGTGCGGATCGGGAAGATCGACGCCAGACTCGGGAACGACAACAGCACGGCAATGCCCAGCGCCCACTTGAAACTCTGCGCCGTGGTCAGGTGCATGATCACCGGCAACGCAGTGAGCAGGGCGGCGAACAGGGTCAGCGTGTGCAGCGCCAGAAACGCCCAGCGCCGGGGCGCCAGCCATTTGTAATAGAGCGGGTCGACGATCGAGATCAACGCGGCGACGCTGAGCAGGCCGGTGAAAAACAGCTGGCCACTGTTCCAGGTCGTGGTGATAAAGAAGAACGGCAGGACGAAAAACAGGCTTTCCTGATGGATCATCTGCGTCGCGTAACGCAGCAGCGGCTGGGGAATCTCGCGTTTGAAGATCCGAGTGAAAAGGCCGGTAAGGGTGTTTTCCAGCATCAGCCAGATCCAGCTGAGCAGCATGATCACGGTGATCCAGCTCGCCAGCCCTTGCTGACGATCGACCATGATGAAACTGCCGACCCCGGAGATGAACCCGCCAAGCGCAATGACCCCGGGATAGCGCTTCATCAGTTCGAGAATGCGCTGGATCAGGAGCTGTATTTTTGGCATTTGGGCGGTTCACGACTTGAGGGGAAAAAACCTCGACAGAGTAGCGCCCGCCGGGCGTTGTGGCGAGGCTGCCGGTCACTTATTCGGTGCATTTCAGGGCCTCAAAAGATCGCAGCCTTCGGCAACTCCTACATTTGGAACGCAATCCCCTGTAGGAGCTGCCGCAGGCTGCGATCTTTTGATCTTCAACCCCGCTTGCGGTGCAAACGCCAGCCGATCAGGATCAACAACACCAGGCCCAAGCCACCCGCACTCAACCACAACACCTGATCATCACTGAGCAACGGCTTCTCGATCCGCAGATACCCCGGTTGCAGCAACAACTCGCGCATCGCCTTGTTCGCCGCTTCCAGCGTCACCCCTTGCAGCTCGCGCGCCGGATTGGCAAAGCGTCCGTCCTGGTAATCAGCGAGCGCGCTCCAGTAGTAATCCGCCATCGCGCTGTTGCCCTGCACCGCCCACGCCTGATGGGCGATCGAGGCCTGTTTGATCCGCGCAAAGGTGTCCGGGTCGAGACCGTTTTTCAGCAGGTCGGCCTTGAGGTCTTCCAGCACTTGAATGGCCTCGTCGACATCATCGCGATCGAGATCGGCATTCAGGCTCATAAAGCCGACACCGCCAAACACTTCACGCTCAGCCCACGGCCCGTAGGACAAACCATGGTTGAGGCGGATCTGTCGGTACAGCGCCCAGTCGAGGTAATCCTTGAGAATGTCGAAGGTCTGGTCGTACTGATCGTCGATCACCGGCTCCGGCACCAGCCAGTGCAGCTTGGCGCTGTCGCCGATAAAGCCACGGGTGAGGGTACGTTCATGGGCGGCACTGGTACGGATGTCCGGAAGCGGGCGGTGTTCGCTCGGCTCGACCGCTTCGAGTGCGCCCCAGGTGCGTTCCAGATAGGCCGGCAGCAGCTTGTCGAGTTCGCCGACGACGATCAGGGTCATATTGTTCGGTGCGTACCAGGCCTTGCGAACTTTCTCCAGTTGTTCCTGAGTCAGGTGACCGACCTCGGCGCGCTGCGGGCATTTCAAGCCCAGTTCGACGGCGAGTTGATTACTCGCGGTGTGGCCGAGATCCTGCCGATCGAGAAAGCGTTGCAGACGCGTGTAATGGCCGCCGTCCTCGCGCTCGACCACACGTTTGGCGGCGTCGATGGCGTTATCGTCGATGCGCGTTTGCGTAAGCAGAGCGAGCAGCAGGTCGAGCACTTTGCGTTGGTTTTTCGCCGGGGCCTCGATGACAAACGTGGTGTCGGCATTGCTGGTGAACGCGTTCCAGTCACCGCCCAGCGCCTGCATGCGCTCCTCTAAACCACCTTCGCCGGTCGCATCGATGCCGCTGAAGAGCAGGTGTTCGAGCAGGTGCGGCAACTCCTTTTCGTCACAGTCGAAATCATCGAGGCCGACACCGACCACCAGCCGGATCGCCACGTGCCCGCGCTCGGTGCCGGGTTTGAGCATCAGTTGCAAACCGTTGGGCAGCGCATAGCCTTCGACCTGAAAACGATCCAGGGCAAAGGCGGGCAGGGAACCGAGCAACAGACAGGCGAACAACAGGCAACGCATAACAGGCTTCCGTACGGCTGATTTGGAGATCCGTGTCGTCAGTCAGGCCCCCATCGCGAGCAGGCTCACTCCTACATTTGGAATGCATCCCCCCTGTAGGAGTGAGCCTGCTCGCGATAGCGGCCTGAAGGCTGAATCAATGTAACTGACTAAACCCAGCCCCAGTCGTTCAAGGCGAATGCGTAATGTCGGCAATATCATCCGCCGCCAGCGCCCCGGTATCCGCCGTTTCCAGCACCACATACGCACTGCCGCAAAACAGCGAATTCAAGCGTTTCATGTCGGCAATCAACTCCAGGTGCAGCGAACTGGTCTCGATACTCTGCACGATCTTGCGTTGCAAACGGCTGACATGCGCATGGGCCAGACGCCGTTCCTGAGCGCGGAAACGGCGTTTCTCGCGCAGCAATTGCCGGGCACTTTCGCGGTCACCACTGAGGAACACCGAAAGGCCCAAACGCAGGTTGGAAATCAGTTGCTGCTGCAATCCGGCCAGATCCTCCAGACCTTCTTCGGAAAACGAACGCCGCTGCGAGGTCTTCTGCTGCTGGATCTTGCGCAGCATGCGTTCGATCAGGTCGGCGGCCAGTTTCAGGTTGATTGAAAGCTCAATGATCTCGGCCCAGCGCCGACTGTCCTGCTCGCCGAGGTCTTCGCGGGGCATCTGCGCCAGGTACAACTTGATCGCGCTGTAGAGCGCTTCGACGTCGTCGGTCAATCGGCGCATTTCCTGGGTGACGGCGGTCTGCTTGCCGCGCAGCACATCGAGGGTCGCGTCGAGCATGTTGTCGAGCAGATCGCCCATGCGCAGGGTTTCCCGCGCGGCGTTGGCCAGCGCCAGGCTCGGTGTAACCAGCGCCGTCGCGTCGAGATGGCGCGGTTTGGCGGTGCCGTTGACCTCCGGCCGCTCTGGCAGCAGCCAGGCGCAGAGGCGTGCCATCGGCCCGACGCTTGGCAGCAGAATCAGGCAGCGCGCGGTGTTGTAGAGCAGGTGGAAGCCGATGACCATTTCCTGCGGGCTGAAATCGAGGCTGTCGATCCAGTGCACCAGCGGATCGAGCACCGGGATGATCAGCAGCAGGCCAATGAGTTTGTACAACAGACTGCCCAACGCCACTTGCCGCCCGGCGGCGTTCTGCATGCTGGTGCTCATGAACGCGAGAATGCCGCTGCCGATGTTGGCGCCGATCACCAGACCGATCGCCACTGGCAGGCTGATCACACTGGCCCCGGCCAAGGTCGCCGTGAGCAGTACGGCGGCGAGACTGGAGTAGGAAATCATCGCGAACAACGCGCCGACCAGGGCGTCGAGGAGAATGTCACCGGTCAACGAGGCGAAAATCACCTTCACCCCTTGCGCGTGGGTGATTGGCGCAGCAGCCTCAACGATCAATTGCAGCGCGAGAATGATCAGCCCGAGGCCGATCGACACCCGGCCCATTTGCCCGAGCCGCGTCTGTTTGCGCGACAGAAAGAAAATCACCCCGAGAAAGATCAGCAGCGGCGACAGCCATGACAGGTCAAACGTCAGCACCCGCGCCATCAGCGCGGTACCGACGTCGGCGCCGAGCATGGTCGCCAGCGCCGGGGTCAGCGCCATCAGACCCTGACCCACGAAGGAGGTGACGAGCATGGCCGTGGCATTGCTGCTCTGCACCATGGCGGTAACGACAATGCCGGCAACGAACGCGAGCCAGCGCTTGGACATGTTCTGGCCAATCACATGGCGCAGGTTGGTGCCATACACCCGCAGGATGCCGGTTCTGACGATGTGCGTGCCCCAGATCAGCAGGGCGACGGCGGAAAGCAGATTGAGCAGGGTGAGCATGCAGACCCCCTGTAATAGCAGTGCCTCAGAGAGGCAAGTTGACGGTACCGCGCGGTTTCTACGTTTTTGATACTTAAGCTGTAGTTGGCTAACGGTCTGGGCGCCAGCATTGCACAGCTAAAGTGTCGATTGAAACAAAAGTGTCATGAAAAGCGCTTCATACACTCCCTTTAAATCAACGCCGTCTCCTGTGGGAGCTGGCTTGCCAGCGATGGCGTCAGCACAACCAACATTGATGTCGCCTGACACTCCGCTATCGCTGGCAAGCCAGCTCCCACAAGGTCCGCAGTGACTGAATGTTGCACAAACAAATGTGGGAGCGAGCCTGCTCGCGAAAGGGGTGGATCAGCCAACATTTCAGTCGACTGACACTCCGTCTTCGCGAGCAGGCTCGCTCCCACAGGGGGTACTGCGTATTGCCGGACTAGCAGATTACTGGCCCGGGATGTCCTTGCGCAGTTTCACCGGATCTTGCTGCTGTCGCTTCTTGGCCATTGCGCCGCGCAGCTTGATGTTGATCGCCTCAACCGCCAGCGAGAACGCCATGGCGAAGTAGACGTAGCCTTTCGGCACATGCACGTCGAACGACTCGGCAATCAGCACGGTACCGACCACCAACAGGAACGACAGCGCCAGCATCTTCAGCGACGGGTGCTTGTCGATGAACTCGCTGATCTTGCCCGAGGCCAGCATCATCACCAGTACCGCCACAACGATCGCCGCAACCATCACCGGCACGTGGGAAACCATACCCACTGCGGTGATCACCGAATCCAGCGAGAAGACGATGTCGATGATCGCGATCTGGATGATGGTGTAAAGGAAGTTGCCACCCTTGCCACCCGGGGTTTCGTCGCTTTCGTCTTCGCCTTCCAGCGCGTGATACATCTCTTGCGAGCTCTTCCACAGCAGGAACAGACCACCGAAGAACAGAATCAGGTCACGGCCGGAAATGCCCTGACCGAACACTTCGAACAGGTCGGCGGTGAGGCGCATGACCCAGGTGATCGACAGCAGCAACAGGATGCGGGTGATCATGGCCAGGCCAAGACCGAAGATCCGGGTGCGCTGCTGCATGTGTTTCGGCATGCGGCTGACCAGGATCGAAATCATGATGATGTTATCGATGCCGAGGACGATTTCCAGGGCGGTCAGGGTGAAGAAGGCAACCCAGATTTCGGGGTTGGTCAGCCATTCCATGTGTATTCCTTTGAGCGATTGTTAAACCGAAAAAGGTCCGGGCTTCAAACCGCGAAGCCAGGACCCGAAACGGTGAGTCTTGGGCTTATAGAGTGCTGAACACCGGGAAAGTCCCCAACAGCAGCGCAGCAATCAGGATGCAGATACAAACCAGGATCGCCCATTTCAGGGTGAAACGCTGGTGGTCACCGAAATCAATGCCGGCCAGGGCTACCAACAGATACGTCGATGGCACCAACGGGCTCAGCAAGTGGACGGGCTGACCGACGATCGAGGCACGGGCCATTTCCACTGCGGTGATCCCGTAGTGACTGGCGGCCTCGGCCAACACCGGCAACACGCCATAGTAAAACGCATCGTTGGACATGAAGAAGGTGAACGGCATGCTCACCAGCGCCGTGATCACCGCCAGGTACGGGCCGAGGAAATCCGGGATCACCGCCAACAGGCTCTTCGACATCGCATCGACCATGCCGGTGCCGCTCAGGATACCGGTGAAGATACCCGCCGCAAAGATCAGACCGACCACTGCCAGCACGCTACCGGCGTGAGCGGCGACACGATCCTTCTGCATCTGCAGGCAAGGGTAGTTGACGATCATGGCAATACTGAACGCAACCATGAACAGCACCGGCAATGGCAGCAGGCCGGCGATCAGCGTGCACATCAGGCCGAAAGT
The DNA here is from genome assembly GCF_979258655.1 of Pseudomonas sp. AC242. Taxonomy (NCBI): domain Bacteria; kingdom Pseudomonadati; phylum Pseudomonadota; class Gammaproteobacteria; order Pseudomonadales; family Pseudomonadaceae; genus Pseudomonas; species Pseudomonas sp. AC242. Next base: position 5,742,388 of record NZ_OZ409873.1, on the reverse strand, counting down.
CAGGGCGCCGTTGAACCAGATCAGTTTTGGACGGCGGGCATCCGGGAACTGCGACACGCTGATTTCGCTGTGATCGATATCATCGCCAACCAGATGCAGCTCACCCAGACGCGCACGCTCACGTTTACCGTAGAAATAAGCGATAACCAGAATCGCCACCACACCAGCGGCCATGGCCGGAATCATCGGCACGAAAATGTCCGACGGATCGACATGCAGCGCACTCGCCGCACGCGCGGTCGGGCCGCCCCACGGCGTCATGTTCATCACGCCACCGGCGAGGATGATCAGACCGGCCATGATCCGCGGGCTCATGCCGATGCGGCTGTACAGCGGCAGCATGGCGGCCACGCAGATCATATAAGTGGTCGCGCCGTCACCATCGAGGGAAACGACGAGCGCCAGTACGGCGGTGCCGACCGAAACCTTCAGCGGGTCACCCTTGACCAGTTTGAGAATCTTGCGCACGGCCGGGTCAAACAGGCCGGAGTCGATCATCAGGGCGAAATAGAGAATCGCGAACATCAGCATCACGCCAGTCGGCGCGAGCTTGGTGATGCCTTCGAGCATCATCGGGCCGATCTTCGGTGCAAAACCGCCGAACAGGGCGAAGACGATCGGGATGATGATCAGAGCGATCAGCGCGGACAGGCGCTTGGTCATGATCAGGAACATGAACGTGATGACCATGGCGAAGCCAAGGAAAGTCAGCATGGGAATACTCCAGGCGTAGCGCGGCTAGTTAAATGAGCAGATCGGACGGGATCAGCGCAGAACGGGAAGCACGAGACGTACGGGCGGAGTGACAGCGAAAAGGCGGGCTACAGAGGACATCAGAATCACCATTGTTGTTGTTAATTGGGCCGTTCGTGCGAGGTATCACACGCGTTGGCCAACCGGTCTGTTGCCGGAAGTGGAGGCGATCCTAATCGGGGAAGCTTTCAGCTACCTTTCGCTTGAGAAAGCTTTGAATGAACGGTCAACCGGCCGTCGGATGCGAACTAGAGTCAATAAACACGGGAAGGGGAGCTTTCGAGATGAGCGAATTGCACAGCGGCGGCTGCCATTGCGGACACATTCGTTATCAGTTCAGCGGGGCCTTGCAGGATATCGCCCATTGCCATTGTTCGATTTGCCGCCGAGTCAGCGGCGGAATCGTCACGACCTGGATCACCGTGCCGGCAGCGAATTTCCAATGGCTGGCCGGCGTGCCTTCGCGATATGACTCGTCGGCCAGTTGCGCGCGGTTCTTCTGCCCGCACTGCGGCGCGCAACTGGCGCTGGTGACATTACTCAGCCCCGAGAGCATCGACGTGACCATCGCCACCCTTGATCACCCAGAGCAGGCACCCGCCGAGCGACACATCTGGACGGACAGCCAATTGCCCTGGCTGCATCTGGACGAGCATCTGCCAGGCGAGGCAGCAGAAACGATTTGATCAAAAAATAGACAGATCCAGCGTTCGGATCGCGCCCATCCAGATCGCGTGCTCCGTATGGTCGAGCAAGTCATCGCCAGTGTCCGGGTGCAGAAACACCACCAAGCCTTTACGGTTCAGCGCCAGCCATGGCAGCACATCGCCAATCAGCTCGGGGCCGAAGGCCAATTGGCAACTCCAGTCCGGATGCGGCCCGACCGGGCGCTCGTGGACGCGGCCCATCTTCAATGAAAACAATTGCGCGGCCTGCTCGCACAAGGCCCGCGCCTGTTCAATGGTGTCGGCGTCAAAATAGACGTGGGCGTGGTAGCCCTTGATCGCTTGCATCGCAAACCCTCGGAAATCGGTTCGAACCCTCGGCGTTGCCCGTATGTCACACGCCATACAAGGGATAAGAAAAGGGATCAGCCATGAAAAATGCCGAAACCCCGGCGGTAAAAGTGGTGCTCTATGGTGCCATGAGTAGCCTGGGCAGCGCGTTGATGGCTGAATTGCTGCGTCGTCAGCACGAAGTCATCGCCATCCTCGACGATTTGACCGCACTCGCGCCGCGTCCTGGATTGCGCACCAAAACGGGCGATTTGTTCGACTCGGAACGGGTCAATCAGAGTGTGGCCGGCAGTTCGGCGGTCATCTGTTTACTGGATGCGCCGGGGTTACCGTTCAGCAGCGATCAGGTTGAACGCTCCGTAGTGCTCGGACCGGTCGAGCAAGTCCTGGCCGTCGACGCACTGGTTGATGGCCTGCAAGCGGCCAATGTGTCGCGGCTGTTTCTGGTGGGCGACTTTGCCGTACTTGATGAGCCGGATGTTGATGATCGCCTGCAACGTCATGCTGCCGAAGAAATTCGCGAAGCCGTGCAAAGCAGCCCGCTGCACTGGACGCTGGTCAATGCACCGCACGGCGTGGCCGGGCTGACCATCGAACATTTCAGTCAAGTCGGCGGCAACCTGGAACCGGGTCTGGCCGAACCGCTGGAGCGGCTGAATCGCGTGGCGGTGGGCATAGCCGATGAGCTAAGGCTGAATTTGCATGTGGGTGAACATGTGAATTTTGTGGCGACTTCAGATTCGTAAAAGATCGCAGCCTTCGGCAGCTCCTACGGGGGACCGCGTTCCAGATGCAGGAGCTGCCGAAGGCTGCGATCTTTTGATCTTCAAACCGCAATCGAAGGCAATGCCAACCCATTGAGCGATTCAGCGCTACTCGCCTGCTCCACCATCAACCAATCGACAAACTGCTGAATCAGAGTGCCCCGGCGTTTGCGTTGCGGCAGCACCACGTAATAACCCAACCGCGACAGCGTCGTTTCAGCAATCGGCCGGCACAACAAACCCTGACTCAGCAAGTTATCCACAAGGTGCCGCCAGCCAATCGCCACGCCTTGCCCGCCAATCGCCGCTTGAATCAACAGCGTGTAATTGTCGAAGCGCAATTGCCCCGGCGCTGGCGGTGTATTGATACCCAGTTCACGGAACAGACCACTCCAGTCAAACCAGTTGCTGCTGTTTTCCCCGCGCAGGTGCAACAACGGAAACTCCAGCAACGCCTGAGCAGGCAAGGGCGGGGCGCGGTCCTTGAGCAATTGCGGACTGCACACGGGGAACACTTCTTCGCTGAACAGCCAATGGCTTTCACCCTGTTTAAAGCGCCCGTCGCCAAACAGAATCGCCACATCGATATCGGTGCGCAGCATGTTGTGGTTGCGTTCGCTGGTCACGAGGCTGACGTCGACCTGCGGATTGGCTTCGTGAAAGCGATGCAGGCGCGGCATCAGCCAATACGCAGCGAAGGCAAAATCAGTGGCAACCTGCAGGACTTCATGTTGCTGCTGTGCGCTGATCGCACTCAATCCTGCATCGATATTCTGCAAACCGAGGTTAACTTGCTCAAACAGTATCGCGCCGACTTCGGTCAGCTCGATGCCACGGTAGATGCGATCAAACAACCGCGTACCAAGTTTTTCTTCCAGCCGTTTGATCTGCTGGCTGATCGCCGGTTGTGTGGTGCCCAGCTCGACCGCCGCCGCGGTAAAACTGCGATGCCTGGCTGCGGCCTCGAAGGCGCGCAGCAGGTCGAGGGACAGATCCCCCAGAGCTTCATACATAAGCTGTGCTTATCCTAGTCATTGTCCGGCGCGGGCTTTACCGAATACAGCATGGACTCCATGCTCGATCGCAGCAATGTCGCATAAATATTCACTATGGAATGCCGCGATCACATGAAGCGCAAGAATATTCTTTTCATCATGGCCGATCAGATGGCCGCGCCAATGTTGCCGATCTACGGCCCGTCGCCAATCAAACTGCCGAATCTTTCCCGCCTCGCCGCCCAAGGCGTGGTGTTCGATGCCGCTTACTGCAACAGCCCGTTATGCGCGCCGTCGCGTTTCACCCTGGTCAGCGGCCAGTTGCCGAGCAAGATTGGCGCCTATGACAACGCGGCGGATTTCCCCGCCGACATTCCGACCTACGCCCACTACCTGCGCCGCCTCGGCTACCGCACCGCGCTGTCGGGCAAGATGCATTTCTGCGGCCCGGACCAGTTGCACGGTTATGAAGAACGCCTGACCAGCGATATCTACCCGGCAGATTACGGTTGGGCCGTGAACTGGGATGAGCCGGACGTGCGGCCGAGTTGGTATCACAATATGTCTTCGGTGCTGCAGGCCGGGCCGTGTGTGCGCACCAACCAGCTCGATTTCGATGAAGAGGTGGTGTTCAAGGCGCAGCAATACCTGTTCGATCACATTCGCGAGGATGGCGATCGCCCGTTCTGCCTGACCGTATCGATGACTCACCCACACGATCCCTACACCATTCCCAAGGCGTTCTGGGATTTGTACAACGATGCCGATATCCCGCTTCCGATCACGCCGGATCAACACGAACTCGATCCGCACTCGCAACGTCTGCTCAAGGTTTACGACCTGTGGGACAAGCCGCTGCCTGTGGATAAGATCCGCGATGCACGCCGGGCCTACTTCGGCGCCTGCAGCTATATCGACGCCAACGTCGGCAAACTTCTGCAAACCCTCGAAGAAACCGGACTAATTGACGACACCATCATTGTGTTCTCCGGTGACCACGGCGACATGCTCGGCGAGAAAGGCCTCTGGTACAAAATGCACTGGTACGAGATGGCGGCCCGTGTGCCCCTGTTGATAAGTGCCCCAGGCCAGTTCGATGCCGGGCGGGTTAGCGCAGCCGTGTCGACCGCTGACCTGTTGCCGACCTTCGTTGAACTGGCCGGCGGAACGCTGGAACCGGGCTTGCCGCTGGACGGCCGCTCACTGGTTTCACACCTGCAAGGGCAGGGCGGCCATGACCAAGTGTTTGGCGAATACATGGCCGAAGGCACCATCAGCCCGTTGATGATGATCCGTCGCGGCGCCTACAAATTTATCTACAGTGAAAGCGACCCTTGCCTACTCTTCGACGTAAATAACGATCCGCGTGAACTGGAAGAACTCAGCCAATCGCCGCAACATCGCCAGCTTTTCGACGATTTTCTCGCCGAGGCGCGAGCCAAGTGGGACATCCCGGCAATACACCGCGACGTCCTCGCCAGCCAACGCCGTCGCCGATTTGTTGCCGACGCATTAACCATCGGCAAGCTGAAGAGCTGGGATCACCAGCCGCTGGTGGACGCCAGTCAGCAGTACATGCGCAACCACATCGACCTCGATGATCTGGAACGCAAAGCACGTTATCCACAACCCTGCCAAAACCAATAATGTTAAGGGGAAGTCCATGCGCAAGTTATCCACAGTAGTGACGGTTGGCCTGATCGCGTTGAGCAGCACTTCGGCCTTCGCCGAGCAGAGCTGCGACACGGTGAAAATGGCTGATCCGGGCTGGAGCGACATCGCCGCGACCAACGCCATCACCGGGTTTCTGCTGGACGGCATGGGCTACAAGGCTAAGGTCGACACCCTCGCGGTGCCGATTACTTTTGGCGGGTTGAAGGATGGCCAAGTGGATGTGTTCCTCGGCAACTGGATGCCGGCGCAGCAGGGCTTCTACGACAAGTTCGTCGCCACCGGCGATGTCACGCAACTGGCGAAAAACCTCGACGGCACCGAGTTCACCCTGGCTGTACCGGATTACGTGTGGGACGCCGGTGTGCATAACTTTGCCGACCTGAACAAATACGCCGACAAGTTCGAGCGCAAGATCTACGGCATCGGCTCGGGCGCGCCGGCAAACATCTCGCTGCAGGAGATCATCAAGAAGAACGACTTCGACATGGGCCAGTGGAAGCTGATCGAGTCCAGTGAACAGGCGATGCTGGCGGAAGTGTCGCGGGCGGTGAAGAAACAGAAATTCGTCACCTTCCTCGGCTGGACGCCGCACCCGATGAACGTGCAGCTGAAAATGCATTACCTGAAGGGTGGCGAGAAATACTTTGGCGAGACTGGCAGCGTGTTTACGTTGACGCGCAAGGGCTACGCCGAGGCGTGTCCGAATGTGGGTAAATTGCTGACCAATCTTTCGTTCACTCAGGAGATGGAGAACAGCATCATGGCTGAGGTGGTGAACAAGAAGGTCACTAATGCCGAGGCGGCGAAGGCGTGGATCAAGGCGAATCCGGCGGTGCTGGACAAGTGGCTGAATGGGGTGAAGACCGTCGATGGCAAGGATGCGTTGGTGGCGGTCAAAGCCAAGCTCTGATCGTGGGATTGCTGGAATTGTGCACTGCTTGAGATTTTTGCCGCCTCACCCCAGCCCTCTCCCCCAGAGGGGGCGAGGGGGAAAGGGAGCCGATATTTGTTGCATTCAAAACTTGCGTTCAACTTTGAAATCGCAGGTTGATGAATCTCTGACAGACACCTCGGTCAGTCCCCTCTCCCTCTGGGAGAGGGCTAGGGTGAGGGGCCTTTCCCCTGACACCCTGATAACCTTGAATAAAACCCCAACCGCGAGGACCCATGGCCTTCCCCAGCCGCCACTCTCTCTTCCCCTTCCTCACCTGGCTACCGCGACAAACCCGCGCCAGCGTCGGACGGGATCTGATCGTCGGCCTCAGCGGTGCGATTCTCGCGTTACCCCAGTCGATTGCCTACGCGCTGATCGCCGGCCTCCCACCTGAATACGGCCTCTACGCCGCGATCATTCCGGTGTTGATCGCCTGCCTGTGGGGCTCGTCATGGCATTTGATCTGTGGCCCGACGGCGGCGATTTCGATTGTGCTGTACGCCAGCGTCAGTCCCTTGGCCGTGCCAGCCTCGCAGGACTACATCACCTTGATCCTGCTGCTGACGTTCCTGGCCGGGATTTTCCAGTGGCTGCTCGGTTTGCTGCGCTTCGGTGCGCTGGTGAATTTCGTTTCGCATTCGGTGGTGCTGGGATTCACCCTCGGCGCGGCGGTGGTGATTGCCATCGGGCAGTTGCCGAATCTGTTGGGACTGGAATTACCGGCGAAAGCCACGGCGCTGGCGAGTCTGATGGATCTGCTGCAGCACCTCAGGGCTGTGGATAAACCGTCGTTAGTTCTGGGCGTAGCCACGGTGGTGGTCGGCGTGATGCTGAAACAACTGCTGCCACGCTGGCCAACGCTGTTGATCACATTGGTGCTGGCCAGTCTGCTGGTGTGGCTGTGGCCGGCGATGTTCGGGCATGTGCATCTGGTCAGCGCGTTTGTCGGGCGCCTGCCGCCGTTCAGTGGCTTGCCGCTGGATCTGGATTTGATCCTGCGTTTGCTGCCGAGCGCCGTGGCGGTGGGCATGCTCGGGCTGGTCACCAGCCTGTCGATCGCGCGCTCGATTTCCGCTCGGTCGCAACAGTTGCTCGATGCCAATCAGGAAGTTCGCGCGCAGGGTTTATCGAACATCGTCGGGGCGTTTTTTTCCGGGTCGCTGTCAGCCGGATCGTTTACCCGTTCGGGGTTGAGCTACGAGGCGGGCGCCTGTTCGCCATTGGCCGGGATCTTTTCAGCGATCTGGGTGGCGTTGTTTGCGATTTTCGGCGCCGGTCTGATTTCGCACATTCCCATTCCGGCAATGGCGGGCAGCATTCTGCTGATCGCCTGGGGCCTGGTCGATCATCGCGGCATTCGCGCGTTGCTGCGAGTCAGCCGTGCCGAGTTCGTGGTCATGGCGCTGACTTGCCTGGCGACATTGCTGCTGGAATTGCAGACGGCGATTTATGCCGGGGTGCTGGCATCACTGTTCTTCTACCTCAAGCGCACTTCGCAACCGCGTGTGCAGCATTGGCGCGACGGTGAGGATGATGTTTTGCGCGTCGGCGGCTCGATCTTTTTCGGCGCCAGCCATTACCTGCAAGTGCGCCTGCAGCGCCTGCACGGCGCGCGGGTGGTGATCGAGGCGCAGCAAATCAACTTCATCGACTATTCGGGGGTGGAGATGCTGCATCAGGAGGCGCGGCGTTTATTGCGCCAGAATCGCAGCCTGACCTTGCGCCGGGCGCGGCCGCAGGTGGTGGAGGAATTAAGGAAGCTTGAGGGGCCGGAGAAATGTCCGATCCGGTTTGAGGATTGATTGGCGATCGAGGTAATCCTTGTGGGAGCGAGCCTGCTCGCGAAGACTGCGGCACATCCAACATTGATGTGTCAGACAGACCGCTTTCGCGAGCAGGCTCGCTCCCACATGGGTACTTATTGGGCCAGTTGTCGACGCAACTCGGCGAGTACTGGCGCCGTATCAGGGCGTACACCGCGCCACAGGAAAAACGCCTCGGCCGCCTGCTCCGCCAACATCCCCAAGCCATCCATCGATACCGCCGCGCCATGCTCAGTGGCCCAACGGCAGAACGCTGTCGGCTCCTTGCCGTACATCATGTCGTAGCACAGGGTCTTGCCCGGCTCGATCAGGCTCGGCGCAATCGGCGGCACATCACCGGTCAGGCTGGCAGATGTAGCGTTGATGATCACGTCCACCGGCTCGCGCAACCAGTCGAAACCACTGGCTGACACCGGCCCGAGGTCGCAGAACAACTCGGCCAGCAATTCAGCCTTGTCCACCGTGCGATTGGCGATGATCACCGACGCGGGCTTCTCCGCCAGTAACGGCTCCAGCGCACCGCGCACCGCGCCACCGGCACCCAGCAGCAGAATACGTTTGCCGGTCAGGCTGAACCCGGCGTTCACCGTCAGATCACGCACCAGTCCGGCGCCGTCGGTGTTGTCACCCAGCAGCGAGCCGTCCGCCATTTTGCTCAAGGTATTCACCGCACCGGCGCGCTGCGCACGAGCAGTCAGGCTATTGGCCAAACGGTAAGCGTCTTCTTTGAACGGCACGGTAACGTTGGCACCGCGACCGTCCTGGAAAAACGCCGTGGCGCAGCCGGCGAAATCATCAAGCGGCGCCAGCAGCGTGCAGTAGTCGAGGCTCTGACCGGTCTGCGCAGCGAACAGTTTGTGAATCATCGGCGATTTGCTGTGGCCGATCGGGTTACCGAAAACGACGTAACGATCCATCAGAAATCCTCAGGCTTCGCCTAACCAGTCGCGGTCTTGCAGGAAGTACTCGGTCAGACGCGCTTCTTCGCTGCCAGGTGCAGCCTTCCAGTCATAACCCCAGCGCACTTGCGGCGGCAGCGACATCAGGATCGATTCGGTTCGCCCGCCCGATTGCAGGCCGAACAGCGTGCCACGGTCGTACACCAGGTTGAACTCGACGTAACGGCCACGGCGGAATTCCTGGAATTCACGCTGCTGCGCGGTGAAAGCATCGTTTTTACGGCGCTGCACGATCGGCAGATAGGCGTCGATGTAAGCGTCGCCGATGGCGCGCATGAAGGCGAAACTGGTGTCGAAGTCCCACTCGTTCAGGTCATCGAAGAACAGACCGCCGATGCCGCGCGGTTCGTGGCGATGCTTGATGTGGAAGTAGGTGTCGCACCAGGCTTTATAGCGCGGGTAGACATCCGCCCCGAACGGCGCGCAAGCCTGCTCGGCGACGCGGTGCCAGTGGATGCAGTCTTCTTCGTTGCCGTAATACGGGGTCAGGTCGAAGCCGCCGCCGAACCACCAGACCGGCTCTTCACCTTCCTTCTCGGCAATGAAAAAACGCACGTTGGCGTGGGAAGTCGGCACATGCGGGTTGTGCGGGTGGATCACCAGCGACACGCCAAGCGCTTCGAAACCGCGACCGGCCAATTCCGGGCGATGGGCGCTGGCTGAAGGCGGCAGGCCGCTGCCAAAGACGTGGGAGAAGTTGACGCCGCCCTTTTCGATCACCGTACCGTTCTCGATCACGCGGGTGCGACCGCCACCGCCGGCGGGCCGGGTCCAGGCGTCTTCGACGAAGCGCGTGCCGCCGTCCTCGGTTTCGAGAGCCGCGCAGATGCGGTCTTGCAGGTCGAGCAGATAGGCCTTTACGGCGTCGGTGCGGGTCGTCATGGCTTCACCTTGAATCGGGCGGCGCCCCGCAGGCGGGCGACGCAAATGGGCGCGTAGCATACCACCGCACAACGACCCGCCGCAGTTGACGAAGATCAAGCATGGGAGTTGGATAGGGGGCTCACAAAAGACCCAAGGAGAGCAGGCAAATGGCAAAGCGTATCCAGTTCCGCGCCCACGGCGGCCCCGAAGTGCTCGAATATGTTGACTATCAACCCGCCACCCCCGGCCCGAATCAGGTACGCGTTGCCAACAAGGCCATCGGCCTGAACTTCATCGATACCTATTTCCGTAGCGGCCTGTATGCGCCGCCAGCCTTGCCGTCCGGCCTGGGCGCTGAAGGTGCGGGCATCGTCGAGGCCGTGGGCAGCGACGTCACCCGCTTCAAGGTCGGTGATCGCGTGGCCTACGGCAGCGGCCCGTTGGGGGCCTACAGCGAATTGCATGTGCTGCCCCAGGACAATCTGGTGCACCTGCCCGACGAAATCAGCTTCGAAACGGCTGCCGGGGTCATGCTCAAAGGCCTGACCGTGCAGTATCTGTTGCGTCAGACTTATGAGCTCAAGGGCGGTGAAACCATTCTGTTCCACGCTGCGGCAGGGGGTGTCGGTTCGCTCGCCTGCCAATGGGCCAAGGCCTTGGGCGTAAAGCTGATCGGCACCGTCAGCTCCAAAGAAAAGGCCGAGCTGGCCAAGGCCAATGGCGCCTGGGCGACCATCGATTACAGCCACGAAAACGTTGCGCAACGCGTGCTGGAGTTGACCGATGGCAAGAAAGTCCCGGTGGTCTATGACGGCGTCGGCAAGGACACCTGGCTGACCTCTCTCGACAGTGTGTCGCCGCGCGGTCTGGTCGTAAGCTTCGGTAATGCTTCCGGCGCGGTGGACGGGGTCAATCTGGGCATTCTTGCCGCCAAAGGCTCGCTCTACGTAACCCGGCCGACACTGGCAACTTATGCCAACAATGCCGAAAACCTGCAGCGGATGGCCGATGAATTGTTCGAGATGATCATCAGCGGCAAGTTGAAGGTGGACATCAGCCAGCGTTATCCACTGGCTGATGCGGCGAAGGCGCAAACCGAACTGTCGGCACGCCGCACCACCGGTTCCACCGTCCTGCTGCCTTGATACCTCCCGGCGTCCTGCCAGTCAGGGTTTCAGATCCATGACTGACAGGACGCTTCGAGCGTGCTCAGTACTTCTGTGGATGAGCCGCCGACGGTCTTGGCGTCCGATGACCGACAGTCGCGGAATCAGGCTGTTGCAACGCTGCGAGGATTTGCCGCCACTCGGCTGACAGCACCCAGTAATCCCCGCGTGCGCGCTGTTCGATATGCATGGGATTGGAGGCAACCGGCATCAGACCGAAACGCTGGTACAGGCGCAGCTGCGATGCCCTGCACAACGCAGTGACACCTTGATAGCCCTGTTTTATGGCCCACTCGGCAGCGGCCGCCATCAGACTGTCGACGGCAATAGGCTGTTCGCTGGGCGCGTACGAGATCAAGCGACTGAGTTCGACATGGCGTGACAACGCCACCGTGGGCGAAACATGCTGCTGCGCCAGTGAAGCCCACTCGAACGGCGCCGGAGTGGCCCTCAATACCGCCAGCAACTGATCGTGCCGATACAACAGAAAGTGGGTACTTCGCGGCCGTGTCGCCAGTCGGGTTTCGAGCATCCGCGCCCTGGACGTCAGCATGTAATGCTGCAGCCGAAGCCGAAATTGCCGTTCGATAAACCGATCGAACACTTGGGTATCCGACCCCGCTTCAAGCATCACGATCCGGCATCCCTCCTGATGACTGTTTAACGTCACCTGAAGCGTCTGCAAGTATTCCGTGAGTTGCAAATCCGTAGTGTCCATTCTTTCTCCGCAGACCTTAACTTATCGAAGTGTTTCGAGTGCAGGGAAAGGATGGTTGCTTTTGGCGATACCGCCACGAAACGCGGTCTGATAATCAGGTGGGAAAATTCAGTTAATTCAGATAGTTGATGATTTTTCCGACGCAACAACAAGCATCATTGCAGGATAAATCGCAGGCACGCGTAGTACTCCTCGCCGTCAAGGCGAGGAGTACTCACGTTACTAATGTTAGAGGCTGGATCAGTCGGGACGGATGACTTTGCCGGTCGCCAGATCACGAATCACGCTGGGGTTCTTGCGCCCACCCAGTTGCCCGCCCAGTATCAGATCGATCTGCCCACGGAAATATTGCTCAACCCGCAAGCGGGTGCGCGCTGCCGGGCGCCCCTGTGGGTTGGCAGAGGTCGAAATCAACGGCCCGACCATCGAGCACAGATCGCGCACCTGCGGGTGATCACTGACCCGTAGCGCCACGGTGTCGTGCATACCGGTCACCCATTCGGGCAACAAACCTTGATGCGGCACCAGCCAAGTGTTCGGCCCCGGCCAGGTGCTGGCCATGCGGTCGATCCACTCTGGCGGGAAGTCTTCGAACAGAAAATCGAACTGGCGAATATTGTCGGCAACCAGAATCAGCCCTTTGACCACCGATCGATTCTTGATCGCCAGCAACCGATCCACGGCCTCTTCGTTCCATGGGTCGCAACCCAGCCCCCAGACGGCTTCGGTTGGATAGGCAATCACCGCCCCGGCGCGAATCTCTCGTGCGGCTTGTTGCACACGCCAACTGTTGACCATGAAAAAACTCTCCGCAATCAGGTTTCGCGCAGTTTACCGATCTTCCTTGTAAAACCTAGCTTGTCCTGGCCAACCAGCGACCGTTTTCGCATACCGCGCGGCCGTCCATTTCCAGTTCGGTGAGTGCCGCCAGCACTTTCGGTAACGCCCAGCCGCTGCTGTCGGCCAAGCCTTCGCTGGTGTGCGGCGCGGCGTGCAGCAATATGAGCAATGGATGATCGACTTTCGCGGTGTCTGCGGACAATGGCAAATGCTGCCAGCCACGCAGGGCTTCGAGGATGTGCTCGATGGTTTCCACCAACACCGCGCCGTCGCGAATCAATTGGTGACAACCGCGCGCGCCGGGGTGATGAATCGAGCCGGGAATCGCATACACCTCGCGCCCCTGTTCGGCTGCCAGCCGCGCAGTGATCAATGAACCGCTGGCAACGCTGGCCTCGACCACCAGCACTCCCAGAGACAATCCGCTGATGATCCGGTTACGACGCGGGAAGTTGCTCGCCGTCGGCCCGGCATCCAGCGGAAACTCCGAAAGCACTGCGCTGCCGGACGCGATCATCGCGTCAGCCAGGCGCCGATTGCGCTGTGGATAAAAATTTTCCAGCCCGGTACCCAACACACCGACGGTCAAGCCACCGACATCCAGTGCCGCCTGATGCGCAGCGGCATCAATGCCCAGTGCCAGACCGCTGGTGATGACAAAACCGGCCCCGGCGAGGCTGCGGGAAAACGCCGCTGCCGTGTCCATTCCCGGACGCGAAGCGCGTCGGCTACCCACCATTGCCAGTTGCGGTTTTTCCAGAATCAGTGGATCCCCGGCGACAAACAGCAACGGCGGTGGATCCGGAATCTGTGCCAGCAGCGCCGGATAATCCGCCTGATCCCACATCAGCAAATGATGATCCGACCGCTCTAGCCAGCGCATTGCATGGCTCGCGCCATCGCGCACCTCAGGACAGCGTCGCGCTTCGGCGCAGGCCGCCGGCATTCCCAGCGAGCGCCAGGCACTCGCTGGCGCGCTGATGGCTTTGGACGCCGAGCCGAAAGCTTCGAGCAATTTGGCAAACCGCTTCGGACCGATGTCCGGCAAGCGGTGCAGGCGCAGACGCGCTTCCAGTTCCGCTGGCGAAACCGGCGTGCAGACAGACAGCATCATGGATCATCCTTGATCGTTATAAGTCCCGAACCATTCGGAACAAGCTGTGGATAACTCTGTTGGTAACTTGTGAAGCAAGCTTACGGATTTCGCACCTTGTCGAGCACCGCCAGCGAGCGCGATGCGTTGAGCACGAGGCCATAGCTGAGTTTGTCGTAGGTGCGGAACACCATCAGCAAACCGGCGCGCTCATCGGGAATTTTCAGCGGCTGACCGGTGATGCGATCACGCACGGTTTCGCCGGTTTTCATCACCACCAACACGTTGCCTTCGGCCAGACCGTCGCGCTTGCCCTTGTTCAACGTGACCACGTCCATCACGCCAATCTGGGTAACACCGCGCGGCACATCGATGATCACTCCGTTGATGTTGGTCGTTGGTGCGCTGGGCATGAAGGTCGAGTTGATCGAGCGCTCTTCGCCGCTGAACAAACGATCGCCGAGGCGTACTTCCTGAGTGGTGCGTTGCAGGGCGAGAGTGGCGACGTCGCCTTCGGTCGCGACAATCTCACCGCCACCGATGTCGTCGGCATTGATCCCGAGGAACTCCTTGGTCTGCGGATCGGTGTAGACCTTGCCCTGACGGAAGATGCCGTAGACCGGTTGATCGGGGTCGAAATGGCCGCGAGCGAAGATGCGGTCACCGGTACCGCTGAGCACGCGTTCGGCATCGCCGGCGACGATGTACGGCGCCTTGTCGAAGTCCTCGGCCTTGTCGACGATGCGATTGCTCAGCAGAAAGCTGTTGATGGATTTCAGCGGAATGCTCGGAATCGCCTCGGCCACCGGGCTGGTACGGATCCGTGGCGAGAGCTTGATGGTGCCGCGCGACTCGCCGCGATTGACGGTCAGACGCGGCTGACCGTCGACATAACTGAGGGTCAGCGTGTCGCCGGGATAGATCAGGTTGGGGTTTTCAATTTGCGGATTGGCCCGCCACAGTTGTGGCCACTGCCAGGGCTCGCGCAGGTATTTGCCGGATATGTCCCAGAGTGTGTCCCCCGAAACCACCGTGTATTGCTGTGGAAAACCATCCCTGAGTTGCACTTGCCCTTGCACCACGCCGGCCGAAGCCAACAGCAGCAGGGCGAGTAGTGTTTTCCTCATGCAGTGAATCCCTTTATCATGTGCATTCGCGTGAACCGTCAGAGCCCCCGTGGCTCGCTTGTGCAAAATGCACAAGCTACGCTTCACAACGGTAGCCTGCATCTTCGGACCTGCCAGGCCATCGCCCGACTTTACTCAACGTGTGCAGCAATCAAAGCCTATGGCCATTTTAAACATCCTCGAATTCCCGGACCCGCGTCTGCGCACTATCGCCAAGCCTGTGGCTGTAGTGGACGACGAAGTGCGTCAGTTGGTCGATGACATGTTTGAAACAATGTATGAAGCGCCGGGCATCGGCCTTGCCGCGACCCAGGTCAACGTGCACAAACGTATCGTCGTGATGGACCTTTCCGAAGACCGCACCGAACCGCGGGTGTTCATCAACCCCGAGTTCGAATCGCTGACCGAAGAAATGGACCAATACCAGGAAGGCTGCCTGTCGGTACCGGGCTTCTATGAAAACGTCGACCGCCCGCAAAAGGTCAAGATCAAGGCGCTGGACCGCGACGGCAAGCCTTATGAGCTGATCGCCGAAGGCCTGCTCGCGGTGTGCATCCAGCACGAATGCGACCACCTCAACGGCAAATTGTTCGTCGATTACCTGTCCACGCTCAAACGCGACCGGATCAAGAAGAAACTGGAAAAGCAGCACCGCCAGAACGCTTGATGCCCCTCCTTCAAAGGCTTGCTGCGGCAAGCCTTTTTCTTTTTATGAGACGCCCTTCATGACTGAGCCACTGCGCATCGTTTTTGCCGGCACCCCGGAATTCGCCGCCGAACACCTCAAGGCCCTGCTGAACAGCCCCTACGAGATCGTTGCGGTCTACACCCAACCGGATCGCCCGGCCGGTCGCGGGCAAAAACTGATGCCCAGCCCGGTCAAGCAGCTCGCCCTGGAAAATAATATCCAGGTGTTGCAGCCGCCGACTTTACGCAACCCTGAGGCTCAAGCTGAACTGGCCGCGCTGAAACCGGACTTGCTGGTGGTGGTCGCCTACGGCCTGATCCTGCCGCAAGTGGTGCTGGATATTCCGCGTCTGGGCTGCATCAACAGCCATGCCTCGTTGCTGCCACGCTGGCGCGGTGCGGCGCCGATCCAGCGCGCCGTCGAACACGGTGATGCCGAGAGCGGCGTTACCGTAATGCGCATGGAGGCCGGCCTCGACACCGGGCCGATGTTGCTCAAGGTCGTCACGCCGATCACCGGTGAAGACACTGGCGGCTCCTTGCATGATCGTCTCGCCGAGATGGGTCCGCCGGCCGTGGTGCAAGCGATTGCCGGTCTGGCTGCTGGCACGCTGGAAGGCGAAGTGCAAAACGACGAGCTCGCCACCTACGCGCACAAGCTCAACAAGGACGAAGCACGCATCGACTGGAGCCGCCCGGCGGTTGAGCTGGAGCGACTGGTGCGCGCCTTCAACCCATGGCCGATCACCCACAGCACCCTTAACGGTGAAGCACTGAAAGTTCTGGCGGCGACGCTTGCCGAGGGCAATGGCGCGCCGGGTGAAATCCTCAGCGCCAGCAAGGACGGCCTGGTCGTCGCTTGCGGCGAACAAGCGCTGTGCCTGACCCGTCTGCAATTGCCTGGCGGCAAGGCACTGAACTTCAGCGACCTGTTCAACAGCCGCCGTGAGAAATTTGCTCTCGGCACCGTACTCGGCGCAGCGGTGGACGCGCAATGAACCCGCGTCTGGCCGCCGCCAAGGCACTCGCCGCCGTGCTCAGCGGCAAAGCCTCGCTGAACAGCTCCCTGCCGACGCAACTGGACAAAGTCGAGGATCGCGATCGCGGTTTCACTCAGGATCTGGCGTTCGGCACTGCGCGATGGCAGCCACGCCTGTCGGCGCTGGCGGAAAAACTGCTGCAGAAACCGTTCAAGGCCGCCGACGCCGATGTCGAAGCGCTGCTGCTGGTCGGTCTCTACCAATTGCTCTACACCCGCGTGCCGGCCCACGCCGCCATCGGCGAAACCGTCGGTTGCGCCGACAAGTTGAAAAAGCCGTGGGCCAAAGGCCTGCTCAACGCCGTGTTGCGCAACGCCCAGCGCGAAAGCGAAACAATTTTCGCCGAACTGGAACGTGATCCGGTGGTGCGCACTGCTCACCCGCGCTGGCTGCAAAAATCCCTCAAGGCCTTCTGGCCTGAGCAGTGGGAAGCCATTTGCGAAGCGAACAATGCGCATCCGCCGATGATTCTGCGGGTCAACCGCCGCCATCACAGCCGCGACGCCTACCTTGGTCTGCTGACCGAGGCGGGCATTGCTGCGACGCCATGCGTTTACAGCCGCGACGGCATCATTCTCGAAGCCGCTGCCGACGTGCGCAGCCTGCCAGGTTTCGCCGAAGGCTGGATCAGCGTGCAGGACGAGGCCGCGCAACTGGCTGCCGATCTGCTTGATCTGGCGCCGGGCCAACGCGTGCTCGACGCCTGTTGCGCCCCTGGTGGCAAGACCTGCCACATTCTCGAAGCCGAACCGGCGCTGGCCGGCGTGGTAGCGGTGGATCTGGAAGCCAAACGACTGGTGCGGGTTAAGGAAAACCTTGAACGCCTTGGTCTGAATGCCGAACTGATCGCCGCCGACGGTCGCGACACCGAGAAATGGTGGGACGGCAAACCGTTCCAGCGCATCCTGCTCGACGCACCATGCTCGGCCACTGGCGTGATTCGCCGCCATCCAGACATCAAGCTGACCCGTCAGCCCGACGACATCGTTGCCCTCGCGCAATTGCAAGGCGAGCTGCTCGACGCCATGTGGAAAACCCTCGAAGTCGGCGGCATCCTGCTGTACGCCACCTGCTCAACGCTGCCGACCGAAAACACTGAAGTCATCGCTGCGTTCCTCGAGCGCACCCCGGGTGCCCGCGAACTGGATCTGGCCACCACGGCCGGGATCAAACAGCCCCATGGTCGCCAATTGCTGGCCCAACAGGGCGGGCATGACGGGTTCTACTACGCCAAGCTGATCAAGATCGCTGCCGCGCGCGGCTAAACGGATTCAACGGAGTGACTGGATGAAAATCATCATCCTCGGTGCGGGACAGGTCGGCGGTTCGCTGGCCGAGCATTTGGCCAGTGAAGCCAACGACATTACGGTGGTCGACACCGACGGCGAACGCCTGCGCGACCTCGGCGACCGCCTCGACATCCGCACCGTGCAGGGCCGTGGCTCGCTGCCGTCGGTGCTGCGTCAGGCCGGTGCCGACGACGCCGATATGCTGGTGGCGGTGACCAACAGCGACGAGACCAACATGGTCGCCTGCCAGGTGGCCCACACCCTGTTCCACACCCCGACCAAAATCGCCCGGGTGCGCGAAGCGTCTTACCTCAATCGCGAGGAACAGCTGTTCCAGAACGAAGCGATTCCGGTCGACGTGTTGATCAGCCCCGAGCAAGTGGTGACCAACTACATCAAGCGCCTGATCCAGCATCCCGGCGCTTTGCAGGTGATCGATTTCGCTGAAGGCGCGGCGCAACTGGTGGCGGTGCGCGCCTATTACGGCGGGCCGTTGGTGGGTCAGCAACTGCGTCAGTTGCGTGAACACATGCCGAACGTCGAGACCCGCGTCGCCGCAATTTTCCGCCGTGACCGACCGATTCTGCCGCAGGGCGATACGGTGATCGAGGCCGATGACGAAGTCTTCTTCATCGCTGCCCGTGAGAATATTCGCGCAGTGATGAGCGAAATGCGCCGCCTCGACGAAACCTACAAACGCATTGTCATTGCCGGTGGCGGGCAGATCGGCGAGCGTCTGGCCGAGGCCATCGAAAGCCGTTATCAGGTGAAAATCATCGAGATGAGCCCGGCGCGTTGCCGTTATCTCTCCGACACCCTCGACAGCACCGTGGTGTTGCAGGGCAGCGCTTCTGACCGTGATTTGCTGCTGGAAGAGAACATCGCCGACGCCGACATTTTTCTCGCGCTGACCAACGATGACGAAGCCAACATCATGTCGTCGCTGCTGGCCAAACGGCTGGGGGCGAAAAAGGTCATGACGATCATCAACAACCCGGCCTACGTTGATCTGATCCAGGGCGGCGACATCGACATCGCCATCAGCCCGCAGCTGGCGACCATCGGCACGCTGCTGGCCCACGTGCGCCGTGGCGATATCGTCAGCGTGCATTCATTGCGTCGCGGTGCCGCAGAAGCGATCGAGGCGATTGCTCACGGTGATGCGAAGTCGAGCAAGGTCATCGGCAAACCGATCGAGAAGATCGGGCTGCCGCCGGGCACCACGATTGGTGCGGTGATCCGCAATGAACAAGTGATCATTGCCCACGACGACACGGTGATCGAAGCGGGCGACCATGTGATTTTGTTCCTTGTGGATAAAAAGCATATTCGCGATGTGGAGAAGCTGTTCCATGTGGGGTTGAGCTTCTTCTGATCCTGAATGAGCGGTGCCTTCATTGGCCCCATCGCTGGCAAGCCAGCTCCCACAGGGTTTTTCGGTTGTTCACAAATGTGATGTGCACCCGAGATCCTTGTGGGAGCTGGCTTGCCAGCGATGGCGGTATCGCAGATCTTTCTGACGCGCTAGAAAAGGAACCCACCGATGCTCGAATCCCTGGAAAAAATGCTCGCCAAGGGTGTGGATAACTCCCTGCTGCGCTTCGGCCTGGGCAAGGGCTATCTGGATCTGGGCGAAAACGCCAAGGCCGCCGAGCATTTCCAACGCTGTGTCGCCTTCGACCCCAAGTATTCGGCCGCATGGAAACTATTGGGCAAGGCGCATCTGGCGCTGGGCGATCACGCCGCCGCGCGGCAAGCGTGGGAACAAGGTCTGGAAGCGGCCCGCGCCCATGGCGACAAGCAGGCCGAAAAGGAAATGACGGTGTTTCTGAAGAAGCTGGATCGTCAGGCGCAGTAAATCAAAGGTAGCGAAGTCCGATACCGTCGGCATCTACCGTCACCACTTCCATACGCACCCGCGGCGCGCCTGTGGGTAACCCCTGCACCTGGCCGTAAACCACTGCACCTTTGGGCAAAGAAGCCAAAACCGGATGCTGCACAAACACCCCGGTGGGCGACAGATTGCGCGTCTGCCCGAGGCATTCGCCAAAGCTGTCGTGGGTAATCTTGATGCGGAAAGATTTGCGGTGTTCGGACATCTTGTTGCGCCCTTTGATGAACGGTTGTGGATAACCTCACCAGAGAAGTTATCCACAGATCATGCCAATCAGCTCAATACCAGCGCTCTTCGCCCGGCGGACGCTTTTTGAAGCGCTTCATGCTCCACATGTACTGGCTCGGATACGCTGCCACATAACGCTCGACGACTTTGCTCATCGCTGCGCAGGATTCGGCGGTATCGGTGCTGTACATGGCTTCTGGCGCGGCTTCGAGGATCACTTTGTAGCCAGATCCATCGGGCAGGCGCAACGCATGCAGGAACACGCCGACGGCTTTGCCACCGGCCAACATGTTCGGCACGAATTTGCTGGTCAGCGCTTGCGTGGCGAAGAACGGCACGAAGATCCCGGCGGATTCGGCCGGTTCCGGGTCAGCGGGAATGCCCACTGCACCACCTTTGCGCACTTCCTTGATGACGCTGAGGATGCCTTCCTTGGTCGACGCGGCGACTTTGTTGCCCAGTTGCACGCGCTGTTTGCGCAGCAATTCATCCACAGCCTTGAGCTTCGGCGGACGGTAGAAAATGATCGGCTTACACTGGCTGCAATAGAAGTGATTGAGCACTTCCCAGTTACCAAGGTGGCTGGTGATGCCGACTACGCCTTTGCCCGAGGCCAGAGCGTCTTTCAGCACGTCGAGGCCTTCGACTTCGCGCACCAGGTCGATCGAGCGCTGCGCTGGCCAGATCCACGCGCAGGCGCTTTCGGTCAGCGACTTGCCGATGTCTTTCAGGCTCTGCCCGACCAGACGCTCACGTTCGGCCGTATCCATCTGTGGAAAACATTTCGCTAGGTTGATCCGCACCACGTCGCGGGAGCGGTTGGGGGTTTTCCACATGATCCAGCCGATCGCCGAACCCACGGCCTGCACGGCCCGCCATGGCAGCAGGGCAAACAGCCGCAGAGCGCCTACCAGCAAGGCGCCTTTAAACTTTTCCACAGGTCACTCCTGATCTTGTGCGGTGCGCGAGGCGGCCATTCTAACCGCCGTTGACGAGCTGCGCGTAGCGGTCGCAATCCTGAGTGTGATCCATGACCATGCCCGAGGCTTGCATCAATGCGTAGCAAATGGTCGGGCCGACGAACGTGAACCCGGCCTTTTTCAAGGCTTTGCTCATCGCCAGCGCTTCGGGGGTGATCGCCGGGACTTCGCTGCGATCCTTGAAATGATTGATGATCGGTTGGTCACCGACGAACGACCAGAGGAACGCCACCGGGTCCTCCAGCGCCAGCCAGGCCTGGGCATTACGGCGGGCGGCATTGAGTTTGAGGCGGTTGCGGATGATCCCCGGATCGAGCATCAACTTGTCGATTTCGGCGTCGCTCATCTGCGCCACGCGCTGTACGTCAAAGCCGAACAACACCTCGCGATAACGCTCGCGTTTGCGCAGCACGGTGATCCAGGACAGCCCGGCCTGGAACCCTTCGAGCAAAAGCAACTCGAACAAACCCTGCGCATCGCGTAGCGGCGTGCCCCACTCCTGGTCGTGATAAGCCATGTACAGCGGATCTTCGGTACACCAAAAGCAGCGTGGCATAAGGCTCCAGGGGGCGTGCGCAGCAATGAATCGGGTATACTCCCGCTCTTTAAATCGCAGCCCAAGAAACAGGTGAATTTCGTGAGCCAGCCTACGCCAGCCGTGCGTACCTTCCAAGACTTGATCCTCGCGCTCCAGCAATACTGGGCCGAGCAAGGTTGCGTGGTACTTCAGCCCTACGATATGGAAGTAGGCGCCGGCACTTTCCACACCGCGACCTTCCTCCGCGCCATCGGCCCGGAAACCTGGAACGCCGCTTACGTGCAGCCAAGCCGCCGTCCGACTGACGGCCGTTACGGTGAAAACCCGAACCGTCTGCAGCACTACTATCAGTTCCAGGTCGTCCTGAAACCGAACCCGGACAACTTCCAGGAACTGTACCTGGGCTCGCTCAAGCATGTCGGCCTGGACCCGCTGGTCCACGACATTCGCTTCGTCGAAGACAACTGGGAATCGCCGACCCTCGGCGCCTGGGGTCTGGGCTGGGAAGTCTGGCTGAACGGTATGGAAGTGACTCAGTTCACTTACTTCCAGCAGGCGGGCGGCATCGAATGCTACCCGGTAACCGGCGAGATCACCTACGGTCTCGAGCGTCTGGCCATGTACCTGCAAGGCGTGGACTCGGTCTACGACCTGGTCTGGGCTGACGGCCCGATGGGCAAAGTCACCTACGGCGACGTGTTCCACCAGAACGAAGTGGAGCAGTCCACTTACAACTTCGAGCACGCCAACGTCGACAAACTGTTCGAACTGTTCGACTTCTATGAAGGCGAAGCCAAGCGTCTGATCGAGCTCGACCAGCCGCTGCCGTTGCCGAGCTACGAAATGGTGTTGAAGGCGTCGCACACCTTCAACCTGCTGGATGCGCGCCGGGCGATCTCGGTGACCGCGCGTCAGCAATACATTCTGCGCGTACGCACCCTGGCGCGTTCCGTTGCGCAAGCCTACCTGCTGGCACGCGCCAAGCTGGGCTTCCCGATGGCGACCCCGGACCTGCGTGACGAAGTACTGGCCAAGCTGGAGGCAGCACAATGAGTGCGCAAGATTTTCTGGTTGAACTGGGCACCGAAGAACTGCCACCGAAAGCCCTGAACACCTTGGCTGAAGCGTTCCTCGCCGGTATCGACAAGGGCCTGCAAGCCGCTGGCCTGAGCTACGAGACTAAAACCGTCTACGCCGCGCCGCGTCGTCTGGCTGTGCTGATCACCGCGCTGGCGACTCAGCAACCGGATCGCAGCATCAACCTCGATGGCCCGCCACGTCAGGCGGCGTTCGACGCTGAAGGCAATCCAACGCAAGCAGCCTTGGGTTTTGCCAAGAAGTGCGGCGTCGATCTGAGCGAAATCGATCAGAGCGGCCCGAAACTGCGCTACAGCCAGAGCATCGCCGGCAAGCCGACCGCAAGCCTGCTGCCGACCATCGTCGAAGATTCGCTGAACGACCTGCCAATCCCGAAACGCATGCGTTGGGGTGCGCGCAAGGAAGAGTTCGTGCGTCCGACCCAATGGCTGGTGATGCTGCTCGGTGACCAGGTCATCGACTGCACCATCCTCGCGCAAAAGGCTGGCCGTGATTCCCGTGGTCACCGTTTCCATCACCCGCAAAGCGTGCGCATCGGTTCGCCGTCGAGCTACCTCGCCGACCTGCGTGCCGCTTACGTGCTGGCCGATGCCAACGAACGTCGCGAGATCATCAGCAAGCGCACCGAAGAGCTGGCCACCCGTCAGGAAGGCACGGCAATCGTTCCGCCAGCACTGCTCGACGAAGTGACCGCGCTGGTTGAATGGCCGGTGCCGCTGGTGTGCTCGTTCGAGGAACGCTTCCTCGACGTGCCGCAAGAAGCGCTGATCACCACCATGCAGGACAACCAGAAGTACTTCTGCCTGCTGGATGCCGACGGCAAGTTGCTGCCACGTTTCATTACTGTGGCCAACATCGAAAGCAAAGACCCGCAACAGATCATCGCCGGTAACGAGAAAGTGGTTCGTCCACGCCTGACCGACGCCGAGTTCTTCTTCAAGCAAGACAAGAAGCAGAAACTCGAAGCCTTCAATGATCGCCTGAAGAACGTGGTGTTCCAGGAAAAACTCGGCAGCGTCTACGACAAGGCCGAGCGCGTATCGAAACTGGCTGCGTACATCGCCGCACGCATTGGCGGCAACGCCTCGTGGGCTGCTCGTGCGGGCCTGCTGTCGAAGTGCGACCTGGCCACCGAAATGGTCGGCGAGTTCCCGGAGATGCAAGGTGTCGCCGGTTACTACTACGCCCTCAATGACGGCGAGCCGGAAGACGTCGCGCTGGCGCTCAACGAGCAGTACATGCCACGCGGTGCCGGTGCAGAACTGCCAGCGACCCTGACCGGTGCAGCCGTTGCCATCGCCGACAAGCTCGACACCCTGGTCGGTATCTTCGGTATCGGCATGCTCCCCACCGGTAGCAAAGACCCGTATGCCCTGCGCCGCGCGGCACTGGGTGTGCTGCGTATCCTGATCGAGAAAAAACTCGATCTGGACCTGAACGACGCCGTCGCATTCGCGGTGAATGCGTTCGGTGCCAAGGTGAAGGCAGCCGGTCTCAACGAAGCCGTTCTGGAATTCATCTTCGACCGTCTGCGTGCGCGTTACGAAGATGAAGGCGTCGAAGTAGCCACTTACCTGTCGGTACGTGCCCTGAAGCCGGGTTCGGCGCTGGACTTCGACCAACGTGTGCAAGCGGTGCAAGCCTTCCGCAAACTGCCGGAAGCGGCAGCGCTGGCGGCGGTGAACAAGCGTGTATCGAACCTGTTGAGCAAACTCGAAGGCGCGGTACCGACCGAGGTGCAAGCCAAGTACTTCGACAACGCCAATGAGTTCTCGCTGTACTCGGCGATCCAGCAAGCGGATCAGGCTGTACAGCCAATGGCCGCTGCCCGTCAGTACAACGAATCGCTGGCACGCCTGGCGGCATTGCGTGAGCCGGTCGATGCGTTCTTCGACGCGGTGATGGTCAATGCCGACGACGCCAATGTGCGGGCCAACCGTTACGCGCTGTTGGCGCGTTTGCGTGGTCTGTTCCTCGGTGTTGCCGACATTTCGCTGCTGGGTTGAGGGATTGCTGTTGAAACTGCTGATTCTCGATCGGGACGGAGTGATCAATTACGACTCCGACGCTTACATCAAGTCAGTGGCGGAGTGGATTCCGTTGCCCGGCTCGATCGAAGCGATTGCGCAGTTGAGCAAGGCCGGCTGGACGGTGGCAGTGGCCACCAACCAGTCGGGCATTGCGCGCGGCTATTACGACCTCGCCACCCTGGATGCCATGCACGCGCGCTTGCGCGAACTGGTCGCGGAGCAGGGCGGTGAAGTCGGGCTGATCGTGTATTGCCCGCATGGGCCGGACGAAGGCTGCGATTGCCGCAAGCCGAAACCGGGGATGTTGAAAACCATCGCGGCGCATTACAACGTCGAACTGAACAATGTCTGGTTCGTCGGCGACAGCCTTGGTGACCTGGAGGCCGCCAAAGCCGTCGATTCACAGCCAGTTTTGGTAACGACCGGAAAAGGCGCAAAGACTCAGGGCAAAACCCTGCCGGTTGGCACTCTGATTTTTGACGATCTGGCGGCGATTGCCGCAGAACTTATCCACAACTAGAGTACTTCTGAATTTCCTGACCAGGGATTGATCGGGAGTGCGCTTGAACACTCGGGCATTGCCCCGTAACGGTAAACGTCACTATGTCGATACTGCGGGCCATCAGGATTTTTCTCTTTTACCTGCTGCTGGGCACCACCTCCCTGCTGTGGTGCAGCTTGAGTTTTTTTATCGCGCCGTTTCTGCCGTTCAAGGCGCGCTATCGTTTTATCAACGTGTACTGGTGCCGTTGCGCCTTGTGGTTGACCAAGGTGTTCCTCGGTATTCGTTACGAAATCAAAGGTGCGGAAAACGTACCTGACCGGCCCTGCGTGATTCAGTCGAACCATCAGAGCACCTGGGAGACGTTCTTTCTCTCCGCCTATTTTTCGCCATTGAGCCAAGTGCTCAAACGCGAATTGCTTTACGTGCCGTTCTTCGGCTGGGCCATGGCCATGTTGCGGCCGATCGCGATTGATCGCGACAACCCGAAAGCTGCTTTGAAACAGGTCGCCGCCAAAGGTGATGAACTGCTCAAGGACAACGTTTGGGTGCTGATCTTCCCGGAAGGTACGCGTGTTCCTTACGGCACTGTCGGCAAATTCTCCCGCAGTGGTAGCGCTTTGGCGGTGAATGCGGCGCTTCCGGTCCTGCCGATTGCACACAATGCCGGCAAGTTCTGGCCGAAAATCGGTTGGGGCAAGAAGTCTGGCGTTATCACTGTCGTCATCGGCGAGCCGATGTACGCCGACGGTACTGGCCCTCGCGCCATCGCCGAGCTGAACGACCGGGTGCAAGCCTGGAACGAGAAGACTCAGCGGGAAATGGGTTCGCTGCCACCGGCCCCGCAGGCACCGGCGGCAAGTGATCAGATCGCTGTCTGAGATTTTGTGGATAACCTGTGTACGGTTTTGTTGAAAACGCTTGAATATTGAAATTAAGTGATTGATTTACTTACATATTTCTCAAGCTCATAAAACACTGTAAAAGGTGCATAAGTTTTTTTCGGAAGTAAAAAAACCGGCTGATATAGCCGGTT
Organism: Pseudomonas sp. AC242; assembly: GCF_979258655.1. Lineage (NCBI taxonomy): Bacteria > Pseudomonadati > Pseudomonadota > Gammaproteobacteria > Pseudomonadales > Pseudomonadaceae > Pseudomonas > Pseudomonas sp. AC242. Next base: position 5,716,340 of record NZ_OZ409873.1, on the reverse strand, counting down.
TTTTTGTGCCTGATCATTCGGGGATCAACGGTAACTCAAGCAGGAACGTGGTGCCTTGATCGACCATGCTGCGGCATTCGATTCTGCCGCCATGGTGATCGACCACCGCTTTGACCATCGACAGGCCGAGGCCCACGCCGTCGATGCCCTGGGCCGAGGAAAAGCGTCGGTACTGACTGAACAGATCAGGCAACTCTTGTTCGGCGATGCCTTTGCCTTGATCGGTCAGTTCGCAACATAGCCACTCTCCGTGGCAACTGACTCGTAGTTCAATCGTGGTGTCTGCCGGGCTGTACTTGATCGCGTTTTCCAGCAGGTTGAACAGCGCACGCGTCAGTAGTCCCTGGTCAGCCATGATCAGGCGCTCCTGGGATTGCTCATCCATGTCGTGCAGCAGTTCGATACGTTTCTGCTGGGCGATGGGCAAAGCCTGATCCAGCACGTCCAGCACCAACATCGCGAACAGGCTCGGCTGGAACTGATAGGCCTCGGACTCGGCCCGCGCCAGCAAGACGAAACCATCGGTCAGATCCAGCGCGCGACGCACCTGGCGCTCGATCTGGTCGAACAACGGCGAATCCACCTGGGCCTGATGGCGATGAACATCGAGCAGGGCGAGGATGGCCGAATGCGGGGCACGCAGATCATGGGAAAGAAAGCGCAGTAATACTCCACGTTGTTCCTCGGCAGCACGTTCGGCGCTGAGATCGGTAAGGCTCAGCAGCCAACCGATTGGCGTGTCTCCGTCCACCGGCAGCAGTGCGGCACGCTCCAGGCGCAGGCTGCGTTCCTTGTGATCGCGAAACTCCAACAACGGCATGGCCGACAGCGACGGGCGCGGCTCTGTGGACAACTCCGGATAACCGAGGCTGGCCAGTTGATCGAGGACGTCGTCCCCCACCAGATTGTGATCGAATAGCTGACGAGCCTTGCGATTGCCCAACAGGATCTGGCCTCTGGGATCGCTGATCAGTGTGGCGACGGGCAAGTACTCCAGACCGTCGGCAATAAAGCGACGGGTATCTCGGGTGCGACTCATGGCCTGTTCAAGCGCCATGATCTGGCCCTGCAAGCGATCAGTCCCGGTAAATTGCGTACGACGACGTTCGGGGAACACTTTCGGCTCGCTGTCCAGCCGCGCCAGCTCCCAGCCGAAATACGTCAGCACCACACTCAGACGCCGCCAGTTCCAGATCAAATAGCCGAACAACATACCCAGCACCGCCGGTGTCGGCGACCACCAGTGGCGCATTTCCGCTAGCCCGGCACTGATCAACAACACACACGCCATGCCGATCAGCGTTAGCCAAAGTGCCCATCGCGGTCGCCACAACAGCAACCCCAGCACACAAGCCACCAGCCCTACCGATAACAACGCTCCCGTAACAGGCGTTGCATCGTGCAGATTGACCTGCGCGCGATACGACAACAGCGCAGTCAGCGGCAACAGCACTAGACTTATCCACAACCACTCGCGCACCAGCTGTCGAAACAGTCGCTGCACTTGGCTCGGCTCTCGGCTTTCACGCCGACGATTGTTGTTCATAGGGAAACAGGGCAGGGCGATGTGAATGGTTTCATGGGCCACAGGTCTGAGACGTAGACCGAAGAATCATAGCGGACGTCGACCAATGGCGGGCCGCTTACTTTCCCAGCAATGGCGGAGCGACTATGGTTGTCGGCCAACTGCCCAAGCATCAAGGAATCATCGCGTATGCGCGTTGCGATACTGGACGACGAACCCGCCGAACTGCGTCGGGTCGAGCAAACCCTGCAGCAAATGGCCGACGCTGGCGAGCAGCCGTGGTCGCTGCACAGCTTCGAGCGTGGTGAAGATCTGCTGCGACAGCTACGCCGGGAAACCTTCGACCTGCTGATCCTCGATTGGCAGTTACCCGATCTCACGGGTCTGGCCCTGCTGCGCTGGACCCGCGAGCACATGGAAGCGCCACCGGCAGCGATCATGCTGACCAGTCGCGATGGCGAAAGCGATATCGTCCAGGCCTTGAACGCAGGCGCCGACGATTACGTGAGTAAACCGTTCCGTCCCAATGAACTGAAAGCACGCGTGGCGGCGGTATTGCGCCGGCACAGTCAACAGCGTCCAGCCGCTGCCGAAGTGCTGAGTTTCAATGACTTGGCGTTTGACGATGCGGAACTGACGGTCACCCGCGAGGGCAAGCCGATCGTCATGACCGAACGGGAATACCGTCTCGCGCGTTGCCTGTTCAGCAACCTCGGACGGCCATTGTCGCGGGACTACCTGTATGAACGGTTCTGGCCCCATGAGGAAATGGCTTCGTCGCGACCGTTGGACACGCATATATATCGCCTGCGCAACAAGCTCGGACTGACGGCGGATCGTGGCTGGCAACTGCTGACAATTTATGGCTACGGCTATCGGTTGGAAAGTGTGGCGGCCGTGACCTGAACGGCTGAGCCGAAACTGCCAGGGGGCGCGTTATCCCCACCTGACAGTCCTGTTTCAGTTCAACACAACGTTCTTATACTTTGCTGCTCATCGTCAGACAGGAATGACTGTCGTGCTCAGTGGGCATCGGGAAACGTGGCTGATGAATGGAAGCGATATGGCGAGGAATGTTTGCCAGGGAATCCAGCGGCACCAACCATCGTTTTGATGATTGCGCGAGATGTTCGGTCAGCTTGCCCAACAACTCGCCACTATTGCGCCAATGGTGCCAGTACAACGGCACATCGGTTGGCTTGTCGGGTATCAACTCGACCAGCAAGCCACGCTGCAGATGATCGAGAATCTGCAACTCCGGAACCAGACCCCAACCCAATCCGGCCTCTGTCAGTCGTATAAATCCTTCTGATGACGGACAGAAATGGTGCTCGAAACTTCCGAGCACGCCCAAGGCTGCGAGATAACGGTGCTGCAGAAAATCGTCGGGGCCAAACACCAGCGCCGGCGTGCGGGCAATCAACTGGGCATTGATACCGTTCGGAAAATGTCGGGCGATAAACTCCGGACTCGCCACTGCGCGGTAGCGCATGGCACCGAGCAACAGACTGCGCGCCCCCGCCATTGGCCGTTCAGTGGCACACACACAGGCCGCCACCTCACCAGCACGCATACGCCTGAGACTGACCGCTTGATCCTCGACGACCAGATCCAGCAACAAATTCTGCTCGGCGCAAAAATCGCCCACTGATCGCGCCCACCATGTCGCCAGGCTGTCAGCGTTCAGGGCGACACGCAGGCGTTCCGGGGACCCGTCTTCATCCAGAGAAGGCACATGACTCTGAAGATCACGCTCAAGTAACCGCACCTGCTGAACATGATAAAGCAGCCGCCGCCCTATCTCGGTTGGCACCGGTGGCGTCACGCGCACTAACACCGGACGGCCGACCCTGGCCTCCAATAGCTTGATTCGCTGTGACACTGCGGGTTGGGACAGACCAAGAACCTGGGCTGCTCGTTCGAAGCCTCCCTGTTCAATGACCGCAGAGAGAGCAGAAAGCAATTTGTAATCAAACATCCGTTTTCCTTATGGGTGATCAACAATATCTTTTTTACTTCGAAGCGGAATCTATTGAGAATCGATACTGCAGGCACAACCGTTAGATCCCTCACAGTTGTACTGCGCGCGATTGCTTGGCGTTATTGCCATTCATCAAACTTGATGTATTTCAGAAGCACCCGAGCTGAACAATTAAACATTCAAACCGGAGGTATTAGTTAACACCAGAGCCTGTAAAAGGTACACATAATGGAATGATTAAAAATCAACTCGATAGCTTGCCTAACGATTAGAAAATATCAGCGAAATTCTTGTTCAGTTCGACGGAGTGAGTTGTGCAGAGAACTACATTTACTAATGCCAATCGATTGGCATTGGCCGATATTCAGAGCAGGTCCAGCGATGTAACGTTTGCACTGAAATTTGCAATCTACTTAGCGCTGATTGTAACCGGTGGTTGTCTGGCACTGAGTGGTCATCCATGGGAAATCGCCATAGGCGTCATTCTTCTTGGATCAATGTTCGCCCATGGCGTGGAACTTCAACATCAAGTCCTGCACTCACAGGGATTCCGGAATAAAAAGCTTAACGAGCTGTTCGGCATACTGCTCGGTCTGCCAATGTTGGTTTCATTTGCTGATTACAAAGCCAGCCATATGCACCACCATCGTTACCTGGGCACTCCGGAAAATCGGGAGTTCTTTGATTACGGTGATCAATATGGTGAGTTATCCCTTCGTTCCATCAGCGCGCTATTAACCAGACTTTTGATGGTTTCGCACTACCCACGTTTTTTCAAAAATGTGTTCATTGCGTTTAGCTCGCAGTACCAAAACGTTTCCAGCAACGTTTCCAAACGGATCAAGCGAGATCATCTTTCGATGGTATTGATGATTGCGTTATTGGGTTTGGCCTCCTTTCAGTTCGGTTATGAAATCATCGTCTATCTGTGGATTATTCCGCTCATGTTTGTCGCGGCTCCGGTACACGCCCTGATTGAGATGCCAGAGCATTTCCGTTGCGCAACGGATTCGACAGACCCCTACGAAAACACCAGAACCATCAAAAGCAACGCATTCATGAACTGGTTCACCAACGGCAATAACTACCACGTTGAGCATCATCTGATGCCCGGATTGCCTATTGACCGTCTGCACGACCTGCACGAAAAAATTCATGAAAACTGCCGTTACCTGGAAGTCTCCTATAAAAGTTTTTACTTGGGACTGCTCCGCTCAATGCGCAAAAGCTGACCCGCGCAGCGCCTGTTGCAAGACTGAACGCTAACTCCGACGGGGTGTGGCACGTGCTCGCGTCTGGCGCCTGCTCGCCCCTGGTAAAGCAAAGGAACTGAAATGACTCTACAAGATCGTTCCACGGATCAGACGACCACGCCGCCGTCGACCATAAACTCGCTATCGGAACAGACCGCGCTCAACTCGTTTTATCTTCGTGAACTGGCCGAACCAAGCGCTTACAAAATGGCGCCGATTCACCACGAATATACGCGCACCCATAGACTGGAAGATGAATGGAACGCCTACGAAGAAAGTCGTCTCGATAAAACCCGGTTGCCAAAGAACGCTGCCGAGTTTTTGAAGTGGTACACCCGCCTGCATTCGACTCATCGCGATGAGGTTTCAGCGTTTTTCACTTGGCTGGCTGAAGAGTCGACGCTTGAAGAACTGAGCTTTTACATCGCCATGGAAGAGCAGGTCGACGGTCGCTTCGATGACGTCATCGCCCTGGCACAATTGGGCATGACAGGCGATATGAAGTTGGCGCTTGCGGAAAACTACTGGGACGAAATGGGCCTGGGTACGCTATCCGAAATGCATACCGTGCTGTTCCGTAAATCCGCAGCAACACTGCACGAACTCATCGGCCCCCAGGCCCGCGTTCAACAAGCGCCGGCGGAGGCCCTGAAGAACGGCAATCTGCTGCTGATGTACGCATTACGGCGCCAGTATCACCCTCGTCTACTGGGCGCCCTGGCGATTCTTGAACACACTGCGCCCTACCGGTTCTCCCGAACAGTCAAGGCCATGCGTCGTCTGCACATGCCCGAAGACGTCATCTATTACCACGACATGCATATAAAGATTGATGCCAATCACGGCAAGCAACTTCTCTATCGCGTGCTGATGCCATTGGCGAAGTCATGCCCTGAAGCCATTGAAGAAATGTGTATCGGCTGCCTGATCCGATACAACGTAGCCGTCGACTATTACAAAAGCATCGAACTGGCTATGAAAAACAACAAAACGCTGTTGACGTGATACTTAGAGAACTCTTATGAAAAGCAATCTTGCCAATACTGAGCCACAGACTGTCTGGGCACTCAACAACAGCCGATTTGTTGCAGGGCACTCCGCTGAACTGCTGGGTGTGGATTTTTCCGAGATGCCCGAGTGGGCGCAATTTCAGGGTTATTGGGAAAACCTCGAACTTGATCGTTACATGAACGATGGTGGCATGTACCGCTATCGCCGTTTCGGTAAATTCAAGTGGTATGCGAACGGCAATCGCCTGGAGCAGCAGCCCCATGTACCGTATTCCCAACCGGAGTATTTCAATCCGCTGAACGGTGGCATCGACCGGCACTTCGCCCCCGTCACTGCGGAGATGGCCGACAATGAAGTGCTGAAGAAGCTTCTACTGAAACTCGCCAACACCTTCAGTGAAATCGAAGATGTCCAAGGCTGGAAGATCAACACCTATTTCAATCGTATCCTCGCCACTCCAGACATGACGGGATTGCCGGTACCCGAAGGCAAACATCGGGATGGGGTGAAATTCAGTTGCCTGTTCATGGCCGACAGAAGTGGTGTAGTCGGAGGCGAAACGACCCTGGTCGATATCATGCACCAGCAGCCTATTTATGTGGGCACGCTGGAGAAGCCTTGTCAGGCACTGTTGTTCAGGGATGACACGGTTTTTCACGATACGACAGCCATTCAGATCTGTAATGGAGCTGACAGCGGTTATCGCGATCTGCTGGTTATCGAGTTCCACTGACCGTTCTCGTCCAGTCTTATAAACGTGTCTGGGTGAGGGGGTTGCATGCACAAGGCTGAACGTATGGAGACGGCAGTGACGATCAGGGTTATGCAGAATTATGAATTGCCCATGACGCTGGCGTTGCTGTCGACTTTTTATCCGGATTTGAATAAAGGCCTGCTGTTAGAACGATTGGAAACTGTCGCCAAGTTGAATTGGCAGTGTGTTGGGGTATTCGCAGGAACCGAGTTGGTGGGCGTGACCGGCTATTGGCTGAATACCCGGATTTACTGCGGAAAATATTTATATATCGATCATTTCATCATCAAACCGGGAAACCGATCTCGTGGAGTGGGGGCACAACTGCTCAGCTACGTAAGAGCCTTGGCCGATCATTACCAGTGTGAACAGGTCTGCCTTGATACATTCGTTAGCAATTCGATGGCGCAGTCTTTCTGGACCCGACACGGTTTCTCAATCGTTGGTTTTCACTACGTCGCCAAATAAATACAAGGAGCGTTATATGCAAAATGAATATTCCCGCGAAGTCATTTACAGTCGAATGATCGGCTTGATCAGCCAGGAAGAACTGGCACTGTTAGCCAGCAAGACAATTGCAGTTCCAGGATGCGGCGGTGTCGGATATACCCACGCGGAGACACTGGTACGCATGGGCGTTGGCGGAATCAAAATTGCTGATTTCGATACCTTCGGACCAGAGAACTTCAACCGCCAATTTGGCGCAACGACTCATACAGTCGGACTGAAGAAGGCCGATGTCCTGCGTGAGCGTCTGTTGTCGATCAATCCGGCCTTGCGCATTGAACAGTACAACGGGGTGAGCGCTGAAACAGTCGATGACTTTTTGACCGGTGTGGACATGTTATGCGACGCCATGGACTACTTCGTGATTGAGCCGCGAATTCAGATGTACCAAAAGGCGCGGGAACTGGGTATCCCGGCGGTCGTTTCCTGCCCTATAGGCTTTGGCGGAACGTTGCATCACTTCCATCCGGATTCGATGTCATTCGAAGAATATTTTGCGTTAACGCCCGATATGACTGAGACGGAGAAACTGATCAATTTCGGTATGGGCCTCGACCCGCTGCATTTGCACCGTGCCTATCTGGAAGATCCGAAGCTTGATTTCGAGGAACGTAAAGTTGCCTCTCTAAGCTCTGCCTGTTTATTAGCTACAACCCTGACCTCGACGTTTACCCTGGCCAAGTTGTTGAATCGGGAAATGTTCTTTAAACCAGTACCTTATGTATATCAAATTGACTTCATGGCGGGAAAGTTCGAAGAGACATTGGTCAGTGACGGGGTAGCAGGACTAAAAAACAGTATTTCAAATAAACCTGAAAAACTGTTTGCATAAAAACGTCACCCTGCGCAGCACAGTAAAGGTGTGATAAAGTTTCAAAACACTCATTATCGTGAATTTTCGTGAACATGAAGCCACTTATTTTTATCGACGGGGAAGCCGGTACGACTGGACTTCAGATACATTCGCGTCTGAACGGTCGCACGGATATTGAGCTTTTGCAGTTGCCCTATGCCGATCGCAAGGACCCGGTAAAAAGGGCTGAAGCACTTAACACCTGTGATGTCGCGATTCTCTGCCTGCCGGACGATGCCGCTGTTGAGGCGGTGTCGTTCATCGAGAATCCAAAGGTACGTGTACTTGATCCCAGCTCTGCCCATCGCACCACACCAGGTTGGGTGTATGGTCTGCCGGAACTGACTGCAGGTCAGGCTGACATCATCACGACAGCCAAGCGTGTATCCAATCCTGGCTGCTACCCGACAGGCGCCATCGCGCTGTTGCGTCCGCTGACGGAAGCCGGTGTGGTACCCAAGGACTACCCGGTGAATGTGCATGCCATTTCCGGGTATTCCGGTTCGGGCAAATCACTGATCGATGCCTATGAAATCCCGGATCATCCGCAACACACGGACGCTCCATACCGCGGTTATGGCCTGAACCTTAACCACAAGCACGTCCCGGAGATGATGTCCGAGGCATTGCTGGATCATCGGCCGATCTTCACGCCTGGCTATGGCAAATACCGCCAAGGCATCGTCTTGTACGTGCCGCTGCATTTGCGCTTGTTGCCCGCTGGCGCCTCGGTGCAGCAGATCCACGCCTGCCTCAGCAACCATTACGCCAAATCCGAGTTCATCAAGGTGGTTCCGCTGGATCAGGTCAAGACCGTTACGCAACTGGACCCTGAATACCTGAATGACACCAATCGCCTGGACATCTATGTCTTCTCGGATGAGAAGTCAGGCCAGGTATTGCTTGCCGCGGTGTACGACAACCTCGGCAAGGGCGCATCAGGCGCCGCAGTACAGAACCTCAATTTGATGTTGAACGGTCAGGCCTGATTGCAAGCGAATCTCCCTGTCACCTGGCAAGCTCAATGGTGGCAGGGCAGATTCAAGCATTCACAGCTTACAGATGAGATGACATATTCATGCCTCCTCGCCGTTTAAAAAAATCATAGTTCACGGCATGTAACTTTAATAAAGCGCGTACTGACTTCTCGATAATTAATAGCCGTCTGATTACTGCAAAGTAACCTGGATGTTGGCGCTCGCCTGCAAACCCGTTCATAACTTCACTAGTAACTACACAACTTTTTAACAGCCTCTAGCCTTATTAAAGGATTAACAGTCAATGGCTATTCTCGCGCAGTTTGATCTGGTCAAACCAAAACATTTAAAATCTGATCCGCGCATGGACGGTTTTTATTCTTCTACCGCCTACGTAAATGGTCTAGCCGACGCGCATCCTGGCTTTATATGGCGGGAAGTTCAGGACAATCAACAGCTTCTCGATGAACTATGGGGAGAAGGGTATCTTTATACACTTTCGCTGTGGAAGAGCCCGGCGGCTTTGAAAGATTTCTTGTATAAAACACCGCACAACGACTTTCGTTTGAGAGGTGCGGAGTGGTTCCTGCCTATCAGCAAACCACGGGTTGTGATGTGGTGGGTGGATGAAGGTCATATTCCGACATTGCACGAAGCCCACCAGCGCTTGCAGTTGCTTTGGGAAATTGGACCTTCGCGCGAAGCGTTTGATTTGAAATCGAGTGAGTCTGCGATGGTTCTAAGTTGAACATTGCCTCGGCCCGCTGTAATGAATTCAGGGACCAGCGGTTTATTACTAAGAACACCCATAAAAAAGGCCCGCTGATGCGGGCCTTTTTTGTTTCGGCAACACACACCGAATTGCTTGCGCGGATCAGAAGTCCAGGTTGGACACAGCCAGCGCGTTACTCTCGATGAAGTCACGGCGAGGTTCGACCGCATCACCCATCAGGGTGTTGAAGATCTGGTCTGCGCCAATGGCGTCTTCGATGGTGACTTTCAGCATGCGGCGCACGCTTGGGTCCATGGTGGTTTCCCACAGCTGATCCGGGTTCATTTCGCCCAGACCTTTGTATCGCTGAATGGTGTGGCGCTTGGTGCTTTCAGCCATCAGCCAGTCCAAGGCTTCCTTGAACTCGGTGACCGCTTTCTTGCGTTCGCCACGCTGGATATACGCGCCTTCGTCGAGCAGGGTGCTCAGTTGAGCGCCGAGGGTGACGACGGTTTTGTAGTCGTTGCTGCCGAAGAAGTCGCGGTTGAAGGTGACGTAGTTCGACAGGCCGTGGGAGATCAGTTCGACCTCTGGCAGCCACACGCCACGTTCACGATCTTCACGCAGGCTGGCCTTGTAGACCAGACCGGATTTTTCCACGGTGCGCAGACGCGCTTCGTATTGGGCCAGCCACTCTTGCATCGCTGCGTGGTCGCCGAGCTTTTCCAGGCTTACGGCCGGCAGGTAGATGAAGTGCTCGGTCAGCTCCTGCGGGTACAGGCGCGACAGACGCTTGAGAGTCTTCATCACCATGCGGAAGTCGTTAACCAGACGTTCCAGCGCTTCACCGGAAATGCCCGGGGCTTCTTCGTTCAGGTGCAGGCTCGCATCTTCCAGGGCCGACTGCGTCATGTACTCTTCCATGGCGTCGTCGTCTTTGATGTATTGCTCTTGCTTGCCTTTCTTGACCTTGTACAGCGGCGGCTGGGCGATGTAGATGTAGCCGCGCTCGATCAGCTCCGGCAACTGACGGAAGAAGAAGGTCAGCAGCAGGGTACGGATGTGCGAACCGTCGACGTCAGCATCGGTCATGATGATGATGTTGTGATAACGCAGCTTGTCGATGTTGTATTCGTCGCGACCGATACCGCAGCCCAGTGCGGTGATCAAGGTGCCCACTTCCTGGGAAGAGATCATCTTGTCGAAACGTGCTTTCTCGACGTTGAGGATCTTACCCTTCAACGGCAGGATCGCCTGAGTCTTGCGGTTACGTCCCTGCTTGGCAGAGCCGCCCGCGGAGTCACCTTCCACCAGGTACAGTTCGGACAGCGCCGGGTCTTTTTCCTGGCAGTCAGCGAGCTTGCCTGGCAGACCGGCGATGTCCAGCGCGCCTTTGCGGCGGGTCATCTCACGGGCCTTGCGCGCGGCTTCACGGGCACGAGCGGCGTCGATCATCTTGCCGACGACCAGTTTCGCTTCGTTCGGGTTTTCCAGAAGGAAGTCGGAGAAGTACTTGCCCATCTCCTGCTCGACCGCAGTCTTCACTTCGGAGGAGACCAGCTTGTCTTTGGTCTGCGAGCTGAACTTCGGATCCGGCACTTTCACCGAGATGATCGCGGTCAGGCCTTCACGGGCATCGTCACCGGTGGTGGCGACTTTGTGCTTCTTCGCCAGACCTTCCTGCTCGATGTAGTTGTTCAGGTTACGCGTCAGTGCCGAACGGAAGCCCACCAGGTGAGTACCGCCGTCGCGCTGCGGAATGTTGTTGGTGAAGCACAACAGGTTCTCGTTGAAGCTGTCGTTCCACTGCAGGGCGATTTCCACGCCGATGCCGTCTTCACGCTGGATGTTGAAGTGGAACACCTGGTTGACCGCAGTCTTGTTGGTGTTCAGATATTCAACGAACGCACGCAAACCGCCTTCGTACTTGAACAGCTCTTCCTTGCCGCTGCGCTCATCCTTGAGGACGATGCCGACACCGGAGTTGAGGAAGGACAGTTCACGAATGCGCTTGGCGAGGATGTCCCAGCTGAAGTGAATGTTCTTGAAGGTTTCGCTGGAAGCCTTGAAGTGGATCTGGGTACCGGTGGTTTCGCTGTCGCCAACGATGGCCATCGGTGCCTGAGGTACGCCGTGGACGTAGGTCTGTTCCCAGATCTTGCCGCTGCGGCGAACAGTCAGAACCAGTTCTTCGGACAGTGCGTTCACTACCGACACACCCACACCGTGCAGACCGCCGGATACTTTGTAGGAGTTGTCGTCGAACTTACCGCCAGCGTGGAGGACGGTCATGATGACCTCGGCGGCGGAGACGCCTTCCTCTTTGTGCACGTCTACCGGGATGCCACGGCCGTTGTCTTTAACGGTGATGGACTCATCCGGGTGGATGATGATGCTGATGTCGTCGCAGTGGCCGGCGAGGGCTTCGTCGATCGAGTTGTCGACCACCTCGAACACCATGTGGTGCAGACCGCTGCCATCATCGGTGTCACCAATGTACATACCGGGACGTTTGCGTACGGCATCCAGGCCTTTCAGCACTTTAATGCTCGTTGAGTCGTACGTATTTTCTTCGCTCAATGCCTTCACTCCCGATGGTCGTGGGTCTGGGTGATACGGCCCTGTTCCACGTGGAACAGAGCGACTGGCGTTTCCGTCTGCCAGCCTTCCCTCAATAATTCGTGATCTACACAGGTAATGAACACCTGGCAGCGTAAGTCTTCCAGCAAGCGGCACAGCGCGCGACGGTGGCTCTCGTCCAGCTCGGACGGCAAGTCATCCACCAGATAAATACACTGACCGCGGCGGGCCTGGCTGACCAGATGCCCTTGGGCAATCCGCAGTGCACAGACCACCAACTTCTGCTGACCCCGGGACAAAATGTCCGCGGCGTTGTGTGCACCCAATCTAAGACGCAAATCAGCCCGTTGCGGTCCGGCCTGGGTATGACCCATTTGCTGATCCCGTTGCAGGGATCCGGCCAGTACGGCACTCAATTCCCGGTCTTTGTCCCAGCCTCGGTAATAGCTGAGCGTCAAACCTTCGAGCTCAACCAGTTCGCTCAAGGTTTGTTCAAAGACTGGTTTCAAGGCTTTGATGTAAGCGCGGCGGTATTCATCGATTTCAGCGCTGGCCTGGCACAGTTCCCTGTCCCAAACCGCTTGCGAAACGGCGTCAAGTGTACCATGCCGCAGCCAGGAGTTTCTCTGGCGCAAGGCCTTCTGCAAACGCTGCCAGGTGGCCATGAACCGCGGCTCGACGTGGAACACACCCCAATCGAGAAACTGCCGGCGAATCTTCGGCGCGCCTTCAAGCAGACGGAAGCTGTCGGGGTTGATCAACTGCAGCGGCAGGATCTCTGCCAGTTGCGCTGCGCTGCGGGCGTTCTGGCCGTCGATGCGTATCTGGAATTCGCCCTGACGGTCGCGCGAGATACCCAAAGCGCTATGCCCACCCTCGGCCAGTTCGACCTGACCGAACACGGTACAGGCGAGCTGCTCGTACTGGATGACCGGCAAAAGCCGCGTGCTACGAAACGAACGGGCAAGCCCCAGCAGATGAATGGCTTCCAGAACACTGGTTTTGCCGCTGCCGTTGGCGCCGTAAAGAATGTTGATGCGGGGGGAGGGGGAGAAGGTCACCGGGTGCAGATTGCGCACCGCGGTGACCGAAACACGACTTAAGGACATCCAGAGTCAGCTGATTACAGACGCATCGGCATGACAACGTAAGCCGAATCGTCGTTGTCCGACTCTTGCACCAGCGCACTGCTGTTGGAGTCGGACAGGATCAGGCGAACCTGCTCGGTGGTCATCACGCCCAGCACGTCGAGCAAGTAGCTCACGTTGAAGCCGATTTCCAGGGAGCCGCCGTTGTATTCAACGCCCACTTCTTCTTCCGCTTCTTCCTGCTCCGGGTTGTTGGCCTGGATCTTTAACTGACCGCTGGCCAGCTGCAGACGGATACCACGGTACTTCTCGTTGGACAGAATCGCGGTACGGCTGAACGCTTCGCGCAGCGCCTGACGATCGCCCAATACCAGCTTGTCGCCGCCCTTAGGTAGCACGCGCTCGTAGTCCGGGAATTTGCCGTCGACCAGTTTCGAGGTGAAGGTGAATTCGCCGGTGGTCGCGCGGATGTGGTGCTGACCCAGCACGATGCTGACATTGCCGTCCGGCTCGGTGAGCAGACGCGCCAGTTCGAGGATACCTTTGCGCGGCACGATCACCTGGTGACGATCCGGCTGGCCGATATCGGCTTTCATCGAGCACATGGCCAGACGGTGACCGTCGGTGGCCACAGCGCGGATGATGCCCTCGGACACTTCCAGCAACATGCCGTTGAGGTAGTAACGCACGTCCTGCTGAGCCATGGCGAAGCTGGTGCGTTCGATCAGGCGACGCAGTTTGCTTTGCTCGAGGCTGCAGGTCAGCGAACCCGGGCCTTCTTCAACGGTCGGGAAATCGTTGGCCGGCAAGGTCGACAGGGTGAAACGGCTACGGCCGGCTTTTACCACCAGCTTCTGCTCGTCGACCTTGATGTCGATCAGCGCGTCGTTGGGCAGGCTTTTGCAGATATCCATCAGCTTGCGCGCAGGCACGGTGATGGAACCTGTTTCTGCCGGCTCCTCGAGTTGCACACGACCGACCAGTTCGACCTCAAGATCGGTACCGGTCAGCGACAGTTGCTGGCCTTCGACTACCAACAGCACGTTGGACAGTACCGGCAAGGTCTGTCGACGCTCGACGACGCCTGCGACCAGTTGCAGGGGTTTCAACAGGGCTTCGCGTTGAATGGTGAAATGCATGGTCTAGTCCCTTGCCTTAATAAGCTGCGCTGGTGTTCATCAAGTGGTCAGTGTACGCAGCAGGTTCTTGTAGTCCTCGCGGATGTCCGCGTCGGATTCCTTAAGTTCGTTGATCTTGCGGCAGGCGTGCAACACGGTGGTGTGGTCACGGCCGCCAAACACATCGCCGATTTCCGGCAGGCTGTGGTTGGTCAGCTCCTTGGACAACGCCATGGCTACCTGACGCGGACGCGCTACCGAGCGCGAACGGCGCTTGGACAGCAGGTCCGAGATCTTGATCTTGTAGTACTCGGCGACGGTGCGCTGAATGTTATCCACAGAGACCAGTTTGTCCTGCAACGCCAACAGGTCTTTCAGGGATTCGCGAATCAGCTCGATGGTGATGTCGCGGCCCATGAAGTGCGAGTGGGCGATCACGCGTTTCAACGCGCCTTCCAGCTCACGGACGTTGGAGCGAATACGCTGGGCAATGAAGAACGCGGCGTCGTGCGGCAAGTCGACTTTGGCCTGGTCGGCCTTCTTCATCAAGATCGCCACGCGCGTTTCCAGTTCCGGCGGCTCGACGGCAACCGTCAGGCCCCAGCCGAAGCGGGATTTGAGGCGCTCTTCAAGGCCTTCGATTTCTTTCGGGTAGCGGTCACTGGTGAGAATGACCTGCTGGCCACCTTCAAGCAGGGCGTTGAAAGTGTGGAAAAACTCTTCCTGCGAACGCTCCTTGCGAGCAAAGAACTGAATGTCGTCGATCAGCAAGGCATCCACCGAACGGTAGAAACGCTTGAACTCGTTGATCGCGTTCAGTTGCAGCGCCTTGACCATGTCGGCGACGAAACGCTCGGAATGCAGGTACACGACCTTGGCATTCGGGTTCTTCTTTAACAGGTGGTTACCCACCGCGTGCATCAAGTGGGTTTTACCCAGGCCGACGCCACCATAAAGGAACAGTGGGTTGTAGCCGTGCTTGGGGTTGTCCGCCACTTGCCAGGCCGCCGCGCGGGCGAGCTGGTTGGATTTACCTTCGACGAAGTTTTCGAAGGTGAAGGTGCGGTTCAGGTAACTGGTGTGCTTGAGCGCGCCTTCGACCTGCACGGTACGTTGTTCGGCGCGGACCGGGGCTTGCTGGGAAGCGGCACCGGACATCGGGTCGAAACTGTCGCGAGACGGTTCATCGCTGACTTCGGGGCTTTTCTGCGTCGAACGCTTGGCTGCCGGCGCTGACGTCTGGGTGGGTGCCGGCGTACTCACAGGCGTGGCATTTGCCTGGGCCTGCTGGGAAACCTGCGCGGCTGCAAGCGGCGCGTTCGGTGCGGCACGCGGAGCGGAACTGCGTTTGCTGCCTATTAATAAGGAGAGCGCTGGCGCCATGCCGTTGCCATGCTCATCCAGCAGCTCAAGGACACGACCCAGGTACTTTTCGTTGACCCAGTCCAGCACAAAACGGTTCGGTGCGTAGACGCGCAACTCGTCGCCTTCGGCTTCGACCTGTAGTGGACGGATCCAGGTGTTGAATTGTTGGGCAGGCAGCTCCTCGCGCAAAAGCTCCACGCACTGCTGCCAAAGTTCCACTGACACGGATATCCCCTAAGTTGAAAGCCGGTGAGGCAAAAACAAGCGGCCATTGTAGCGGCGAGCCGTCCACTTATCCACATGCAGGTTGCCCGGTGACCATGATTTATCAACGCGTTAACCGCTAAAAAAACGACCAACGGTGTGTGAATAAGCTCTGTGGATAACCGCCACTAAGGGCACTGGACAACTGGGGGTTGAACTCGGTGGATAACCTGCCTGTGGATAACATGCCATTCCACACACAGGTTATCCGACAGTGCAGCACAGGCTGAACACGGTTTTCCACTGTAGTTGTCATTCTCTGTACATCACGTCAAACAAGGGCTAATGCCACTTATCCACAGAAGACGGTGTACCTAGCTTTTATAAGCTTTACAGAAAAGCTTTAAATAATTCCCTTCTTTATTTTTATGTATGGCGAGCAGGTGATCGGGCAAAGAACACCTCGAGATCTATTTATAAGGAAACGTTGGTTGGAAATTGACCTGAAGGCTTGCTTTCTCTAGAATCCCCGGTCTCTTAAAACGGGGGCCATTCCGGCCCGTTGTGGACGAACCAGGTAACACGACAATGAAACGTACTTTCCAACCAAGCACTATCAAACGCGCTCGTACCCACGGTTTCCGTGCTCGCATGGCTACCAAGAACGGCCGTGCAGTCCTGTCGCGTCGTCGCGCCAAAGGTCGTGCGCGTCTGGCAGTTTGATAATCCGGTACTGGAGGTGAGTCAGGACTTCAGTCGGGAAAAGCGTCTGCTTACCCCCCGGCATTTCAAGGCAGTCTTTGACTCCCCTACCGGCAAGGTTCCGGGGAAAAATCTCCTGCTCCTTGCACGCAACAACGATCTTGATCACCCCCGTCTCGGGCTGGTTATCGGGAAAAAGAGCGTAAAGCTCTCCGTTGAGCGCAATCGCCTCAAACGTTTGATGCGCGAATCATTCCGTCTGCACCAGGATTCACTGGTCGGCTGGGATATCGTTATCGTCGCGCGCAAAGGTCTGGGCGATGTAGAAAACCCCGAATTGATTCAGCATTTCGGCAAACTCTGGAAGCGTCTTGCACGCAGCAAGCCCGTTCCAGAAGTCAAAACCGAAACTGTAGGGGTAGACAGTCCAGATGCGTAAACTGGCCCTCGTTCCGATCCAGTTTTATCGCTATGCCATTAGTCCTTTAATGGCCAACCACTGTCGTTTCTACCCCAGTTGTTCCTGCTACGCGTTAGAAGCCATCGAAAATCATGGCCTTCTGCGCGGTGGCTGGCTGGCCTTTCGTCGTTTAGGTCGCTGTCATCCGTGGAATCCCGGTGGTTATGACCCGGTTCCACCTATCCCTACCTCCCGTTCTTCTTCGATGGCCGAGTAATCATGGATATCAAACGCACGATCCTGATCGTCGCCCTGGCAATCGTGGCCTACGTTATGGTCCTTAAATGGAACCAGGACTATGGTCAGGCTGCCCTGCCGACTCAGAATGTTGCTTCCAGTACGACTACATCCGGTTTGCCGGACACCGCCACTGGCAATAATGCTGCCGCCAGTGACGATATTCCGCGCGCCGCTAGCGATACCAGCGCACCTGCCGAAACGCCGGTGGCCGCCAGCAAGGATCTGATCCAGATCAAAACCGACGTGCTCGATCTCGCGATCGATCCACAAGGTGGCGATGTCGCTCAACTCACCTTGCCTCTGTATCCACGTCGTCAGGATCGTCCTGATGTGCCGTTCCAACTGTTCGATAACGGTGGCGAACGTGTTTATCTGGCCCAAAGCGGTCTGATCGGCACCAATGGCCCGGATGCAAATCCGGCCGGTCGTCCGGTCTACTCTTCGGAGAAGAAGACTTATCAACTGGCTGACGGTCAGGACCAACTGGTCGTCGACCTGAAGTTCAGCAAGGACGGCGTCAACTACATCAAGCGTTTCACCCTGAAACGCGGCCTGTATGACGTAGCCGTTTCCTACATTGTGGATAACCAGAGCGCTCAGCCCTGGAACGGCGCAATGTTTGCTCAGTTGAAACGCGACAACAGCGCTGATCCTTCGTCCACTACTGCTACTGGCACCGCGACTTACCTGGGCGCCGCCCTGTGGACAAGTTCGGAGCCGTACAAGAAAGTGTCCATGAAGGACATGGACAAGGCGCAGCTGAAAGAAACCGTCACCGGTGGCTGGGTAGCCTGGCTGCAACACTACTTCGTGACCGCGTGGATTCCGGCCAAGGGCGAAAACAACATCGTCCAGACCCGTAAAGACAGCAAAGGCAACTACATCATCGGTTACACCGGTCCGACACTGACCGCTGCTCCGGGTGCCAAAGTTGAAACCAGCGCTGTGCTGTACGCCGGTCCGAAAAGCCAGGCTGTGCTGAAAGAGTTGTCCCCAGGTCTGGAACTGACCGTCGACTACGGCATTCTGTGGTTCATTGCCCAGCCAATCTTCTGGCTGCTGCAACACATCCACGCCATCGTCGGTAACTGGGGCTGGTCGATCATCTTCCTGACCATGCTGATCAAGGGTATTTTCTTCCCGCTGTCGGCTGCCAGCTACAAATCGATGGCGCGCATGCGTGCTGTTGCGCCGAAACTGGCTGCTCTGAAAGAGCAACATGGCGATGACCGGCAGAAAATGTCGCAAGCCATGATGGAGCTGTACAAGAAAGAGAAGATTAATCCGCTGGGCGGCTGCTTGCCGATCCTCGTGCAGATGCCGGTTTTCCTTTCGCTGTACTGGGTTCTGCTGGAAAGCGTGGAAATGCGCCAGGCGCCTTTCATGCTGTGGATCACTGACCTGTCGATCAAGGATCCGTTCTTCATTCTGCCGATCATCATGGGCGCAACCATGTTCATCCAGCAGCAGCTGAACCCGACTCCTCCGGATCCGATGCAGGCGAAGGTCATGAAAATGATGCCAATCATCTTCACCTTCTTCTTCCTGTGGTTCCCGGCAGGTCTGGTGCTGTACTGGGTTGTGAACAACTGCCTGTCGATTGCACAACAGTGGTACATCACGCGTAAGATCGAAGCGGCGACGAAAAAAGCCGAGGCGTAGCTTGCACTGTGGATAACACCACTCAAAACGCCCCCTAGTGGGGCGTTTTGCTATCTGCCACTTTTGTCTGGATTCCGGTTTATGAGCACACCTCGTGAAACCATCGCCGCCGTCGCCACCGCTCAGGGTCGCGGCGGTGTGGGCATCGTCCGTATTTCCGGGCCGCTGGCCAGTGTTGCAGCCAAAGCCATCAGCGGCCGTGAGCTGAAACCGCGTTACGCCCATTACGGGCCGTTTTTCAGTGACGACCAGCAAGTCCTGGACGAGGGCCTGGCCCTGTATTTCCCGGGACCGAACTCTTTCACCGGCGAAGACGTGCTGGAACTGCAAGGCCACGGCGGCCCGATCGTTCTGGATATGTTGCTCAAGCGTTGCCTGGAGTTGGGTTGCCGTTTGGCCCGTCCGGGTGAATTCAGTGAACGTGCTTTCCTCAATGACAAACTCGACCTGGCCCAGGCCGAGGCGATTGCCGATTTGATCGAGGCCAGTTCGGCACAGGCTGCGCGTAATGCCCTGCGCTCATTGCAGGGTGCATTTTCCCAACGTGTGCATAACTTGACCGAGCAGCTGATCGGTTTGCGTATCTACGTCGAAGCCGCCATCGACTTTCCGGAAGAGGAAATCGACTTCCTCGCCGATGGCCATGTGTTGAACATGCTCGACAAAGTGCGCAATGAGTTATCCACAGTACTGCGTGAAGCCGGGCAGGGCGCTTTGTTGCGCGATGGCATGACCGTGGTGATCGCCGGTCGTCCGAATGCGGGCAAGTCCAGCCTGTTGAATGCTTTGGCCGGTCGCGAAGCTGCCATCGTGACGGAGATTGCCGGCACCACGCGGGATATCCTGCGCGAACATATCCACATCGACGGCATGCCGTTGCATGTTGTCGATACTGCAGGGCTGCGTGATACCGATGATCATGTGGAAAAGATCGGTGTTGAACGGGCATTGAAGGCTATTGGTGAAGCCGATCGGGTGTTGCTGGTGGTCGATGCGACCGCTCCGGAAGCATTGGACCCGTTTGCATTGTGGCCGGAATTCCTCGAGACCCGTCCGGATCCGGCGAAAGTTACCCTGATCCGCAACAAAGCGGATCTGACGGGCGAAGCAATTGCCCTCGAAACCAGTGAAGACGGACATGTGACGATCAGTCTGAGTGCCAAGTCGGCCGGTGAAGGGCTGGACTTGCTGCGTGACCATCTCAAAGCCTGCATGGGTTACGAGCAAACTTCGGAAAGCAGCTTCAGTGCACGTCGCCGCCATTTGGAGGCATTACGTCACGCCAGCGCCGCGTTGGAACACGGCCGCGCGCAACTGACATTGGCCGGCGCCGGCGAATTGCTCGCCGAAGATTTGCGTCAGGCCCAGCATTCTCTGGGTGAAATCACCGGGGCGTTCAGCTCCGATGATCTGCTGGGAAGGATCTTTTCCAGCTTCTGCATCGGCAAATAACAAAAGGGGCTGTGGAATATTTATCCACAGCCCCTTTTTTGCTTTACCAGTTGTAAGACACCGTCCCCAGCAAGGTGCGATCTTCGCCCCAATAACAACGACCAGCATCGTTGCATCCCGACACATATTCCTTGTCGAACAGGTTTTTCGCGTTCAGATCGACGCTCCAATTCGTATCGATCTGATAGCCGATCGCCGCATCCACCAACGTGACATCGCCGGCATCGAGCTTGCCGTACAGAGAAGGCGAGGTGTAGGCGAAGGCACTGTCGAAGTAACGCACACCACCGCCGACATACAGGCCTTTCAAGTCGCCATCGAGGAATCGGTATTTCGTCCAGACCGAAGCCTGATTACGCGGCACTCCGGTCATTTGATGGCCTTTGACCAATGACGTCGCGGCATCTTTGGTAATCCGCGCATCGGTGTAGGTGTAGGCCGCTGTCACATTGAGGTTCTGGGTCAGATTGCTGTTCAGTTCCAGTTCCACACCTTTGGAACGGCTTTCGCCGACCTGGCGGTAGGTCGCTGTCGTCGAGTCGAAGTAGGTGTCGTCCTTTTTGCGCAGGTCGTACACCGAAGCGGTAAACGCAGTATCCCAGCCGATCGGTTCGTATTTCAGACCCACTTCGTATTGGCTGCTGGTGATCGGGTCGAGCGGTGCGCCGGCATTGGAAATCTGCTGCACCGGTACGAACGAGGTGGAATAGCTGACATACGGCGTCATGCCGTTGTCGAACTGGTACATCACGCCGCCCTGATAGGTGAACTTCTTGTCCTCGGAACTGATGTCGCTCGACTGGGCGACCTTGTCGCGGAAATCACTGTCGACCCAGTCCTGACGGCCACCGAGCAGAAACAACCAATGGTCGTACTTGCTTTGGATCTGTGCATAAACACCTTTCATCTGTTGCTCGAGCAAGGTGTTTTGCACAGCAATCGGTGTCGTCGGCTCACGTAGGTACACCGGGTTATACACATCGATCGGCCCGACCATGCCAGCGTTCCAGTCCTGATTGAACGAGGTACGGTCGTAGCTGGCGCCGAACAACACGGTGTTCTCCAGACCGCCGACCTGGAACTTGCCTTCCAGCTGGTTATCCAGCGAGTACACCATCGACTTGTTGAAGCGATCGTACGCAGTCATGTTCAGGCGTGTGCCAAACCCGGCGTTGTTGAGGTTGCCCGGCCAGGTTTCGTGACGGGTAATGCGCGACTGCATGTAGCGCGAGTTCTGACGGAACTGCCAATCGTCGTTGAACGAGTGGCTGAACTCGTAACCGGTGCTCCAGGTTTCCCGTTCGAAAGTGTTCCAGTCCGGGTCGCCGAGCAGGGTGCCTTTGGATAACTTGCCGTTGGAGTTTGTCAGCAAAGTACCGGCCGCCGGTAGGCCAAGTTCCATGTTGGTGTGATCCTTCTGGTAGTTGGCCAGCAGAGTCAGCGTGTTGAAATCATCGAAATTCAGGGTCAGGGATGGCGCGATGTAGATCCGGTCGTCCGGGACATGATCGGTCTGGGTGTCCGACTTGCGCCCAAGCATCACCACCCGCCCGAGAACGTTGCCGCTGTCATTGAGTGGACCGGAGACATCGACGCCGATCTGCCGGCGATTGTTCGAGCCATAACCCAATTGCACTTCGCCCTGCGGTGCAGCGGTCGGACGTTTGCTAACAAGATTGACCAGACCGCCCGGTGCGTTTTCCCCATACAACAGAGAAGACGGGCCGCGGAAAATCTCGACCCGCTCAAGTCCGTAAGGCTCGGTGCTGGTGTCATAACGATTGCCCTGTACGCGTAGTCCATCGCGCAAAAGACCGTAGCCATAATCGGTAGCGTTGAAACCGCGAATGTAGAACAGGTCTCCAGCCAGACTGTCGCCGGCGGCAAAGGGTGGCGCGAAGATTCCCGGAACGTAGCCGAGTACTTCAGTGAGTGTCTGAGATTTCTGATCTTTCATGCGCTGGGCGGTGACGACGGACACGGAACGCGGTGTTTCCGACAATGGCGTACTGGTTTTCGTACCGATCCGGCTATTCTGCGCTTTGTAACCGACGTCGGCGGCGTAATCCAGGTTCATCGGGTTGGCCAACTGACCGTTGATGTTGGTCGGGGCCAATTCCAGTGAGTTGCCGTTGGGCAGTGCCTGCAAAATGTAACTGCCCGGCGCCTGTGGTACGGCTTGCAACCCCGAGCCTTGCAGCAGTTGGGCGAAACCCTGATCGACGGTGAAATCGCCGTTCAAACCGGCACTGCGCAAACTGCTGGTCTGTTGCGGCGAGAACGACAGGATTACATTCGAAGCGGAGGCGAACTGGCTCAAGGCATTGTCCAGCGGGCCGGCGGCAATGGCATAACGCTGGGCGACCGTTGCAGCGATCGCGTTATGGCTAATCACCAGGCAGGACGCAGCGCTGGTCATCAGTAGGCTGTAAGCAATGCAGTGGTAGGAAAAACGCTGACGAAACGTGGAAAGACGCATGTGTGGATTAGCCCTGAAGGTGGCAAAGAGCCGCGTTTATCGCGATTACCTGTAGGGCCGGGTCAGGGCAAAAAAAGATAACCCTGTTGTCGATTTATTTTCCCCAAGTGACATTTCGATCAAGCGCTGTGGCTGATCGAGACCCAGTAACGGGTGAAATAGCGCACGTCGATTGGCAGCGAAGCCTGAAGATTGGCCAGCACTGCATCGGTGGAGTCGAGCCGGAATGTGCCGGATACCCGCAGATCCCGCGCGCGGTTATCGCAGTGCAAAACACCGCGGCGATAGCGGCCCAATTCTTCAATCACGTCGCCCAAGCGTGCATTGAGCACAATCAACTGGCCATTGGTCCACGCCACTTCCGTGGATTTGAAGGGATGAGTGAGCCCGATGTGTCGACGATCAAAGTCGGCGCCTTCGCCTGCGTTCAGAATAATTGCGGCTGTTGATAGATCAGCAGGCTGAACGCTGATCCGGTCTTCCAGCACACCGACACGGGTAGACTCCGATAACTGATGTACGGAAAACCGGGTGCCCAGCGCTTGAATCCGGCCATCATGGGTGTCGACGAAAAAGGGCCGTTGATCGCCAAGTTTGCCGGTTTGAATCAGGATCTCGCCGGAGCGCAGGCGAATCAGCCGCTGCGTCGGATCAAAAGACACGTCAATGGCAGTGTCGGTGTTGAGCTGAATCTGACTGCCATCAGCCAATGTCAGGTTGCGACGCTGGCCAACGCCAGTTTTATAGTCGGCCCAGACATTCCCCTGCGATGTGTGTTGCTGGACATTCCAGCCAACGAACCCCGTCCCCGCAGCGAGCAGCAACGACTTGAGCACCTGGCGTCGTTGCTGTCCGGTATTCAGGGCGCGACGTTTCAAATCAGGCGGCAACGTACCGAGGTGGCGCTGCAGTTGTTCCATCTGGTTCCATGCCGCCAGGTGCGCTGGATCACTGTCTATCCACAGCTGCCAGGCCTTCTGTTCGGCGAGCGTCGGCGGGTCCGCCTGAAACTGCACATACCAACTGGCGGCGGCTTCGAAAACCTGGCGATCGGGAGCGATGGCCATCAATGTTGCGCCATGATCAGGGCACATTCCGTCAGGGCACGGATCATGTGTTTCTTCACCGTGGTCAGCGAAACCTTTAGCTGCAGGGCGATCTGTTGATAAGTCCGGCCATCGATCTGCGACAGCATGAAAATCTGTTGGCTTCTGGGGCCGAGCCCCGCCAAGGCTTTATCCACAGCGACCAGAGTTTCGATGATCAGCGCCTTGTCTTCCTCGCTGATGGCGGTGGCTTGCGGTCGAGCTGCCACGGTCTGCAAATACGCAGCTTCGATAGCCTTCCTGCGATAACGATCGATCACCAGCCCGCGTGCAACAGTCGCCAGATAGTCCCGTGGTTCACGAATATGCGCGGCGTTGCGCGCCGCGAGAATCCGCACAAACGTGTCATGCGCTACATCGGCCGCATCGCAGGCGTCATGCAATTTGCCCTTGAGCCAGCCATATAGCCACGAATGGTGTTGCTCGTAGATTTGCTCGATCGCAGCAGTGTGGGCGGGTAGGGACATGGGGAAAAACTGATGAGTTAATGATAATGCCTATTATTAGCCCCTGTTACGTTCTCTCACAATAGCCCTCGCACTTCCCTCCATCGGCTTCTTTGTCGCCAGCGAACCCTCGCTGGCGTTTTTTTTGCGCTGTGAAAAAGCCGTTGTATCGTTTTTCTGTGGATTAAGCCCTGTGAATAACTGCCACTAAGGGCAGTTGATAACAGGGCCTGAAAACTGGACATAACCGCCCCTGTGGATAAACACCCCTTTCATCCACAGGCTTAAACCGGTTATCCAAGGTCCTCATTGGCACATGGTCACAGGGTTTTGAATCTCTGTACATATTGAATATAAACGCCTGTAGCGATCTATCCACAGAAACGTGCCTCAGTAGAAATAAACATAAAAACAAAGGTTTTATAAATTTCTCTCTTTTTTATTCTTTTAACCTCGAGTTCTCCACAGCTGGTTAAATTTTGTGCAAAGGGTTCTTTAGGAAGGGCGAAGTCCCTATACTTGTCGACCAGGTCCAGAAACCTGATCTCAAACTATTCCTGAATTACCTACTTAAGCAGGCACGAGGTGCGTGGTGGATTTCCCTTCCCGTTTTGAAGTGATCGTCATCGGCGGCGGTCATGCCGGTACCGAGGCAGCACTGGCCTCAGCACGTATGGGGGCAAAAACCCTGTTGCTGACGCATAACGTGGAAACCCTCGGAGCCATGAGTTGCAACCCGGCCATTGGTGGCATTGGCAAAAGCCATCTGGTCAAGGAAATCGATGCCCTCGGCGGCGCGATGGCCATGGCCACCGATTTGGGCGGCATCCAGTTTCGCGTGTTGAACAGCCGCAAAGGCCCAGCCGTACGGGCGACCCGTGCGCAAGCTGACCGGATTCTGTACAAAGCCGCTGTCCGTGAAATCCTGGAAAACCAGCCGAACCTGTGGATATTTCAACAAGCTGCTGACGATCTGATCGTCGAACAGGAACAAGTCCGCGGTGTTGTCACGCAAATGGGTCTGCGCTTCTTCGCCGATTCCGTGGTGTTGACCACCGGTACCTTCCTCGGCGGACTTATCCACATCGGTTTGCAGAATTTTTCCGGCGGTCGAGCCGGTGATCCACCGTCGATCGCGCTGGCTCACCGTCTGCGTGAAATGCCTCTGCGGGTCGGTCGCCTGAAAACCGGTACACCGCCGCGTATCGACGGCAAGTCTGTGGATTTCTCGGTAATGACCGAGCAGCCCGGCGATACGCCGATCCCGGTGATGTCGTTCATGGGCAACAAAGAACAGCATCCACGCCAAGTGAGCTGCTGGATTACGCACACCAACGCCCGCACCCACGAAATCATTGCCGCGAACCTCGATCGTTCGCCGATGTATTCGGCTGCCGGTGAAATCGAAGGCATCGGTCCGCGTTATTGCCCGTCGATCGAAGACAAGATCCACCGCTTTGCCGACAAGGAAAGCCATCAGGTGTTTATCGAACCGGAAGGTTTGACCACCCATGAGCTGTACCCGAACGGGATATCCACAAGCTTGCCGTTCGACGTGCAATTGCAGATCGTGCAATCGATCCGCGGCATGGAAAACGCACACATCGTGCGTCCGGGCTATGCCATCGAGTACGACTACTTCGATCCGCGCGACCTGAAGTACAGCCTGGAAACCAAAGTCATTGGCGGTCTGTTCTTCGCCGGGCAAATCAACGGCACCACCGGCTACGAAGAAGCCGGCGCCCAAGGTTTGCTCGCTGGCGCCAACGCCGCACTGCGCGCCAAGGGCAAAGAAGCCTGGTGCCCGCGTCGCGATGAGGCGTACATCGGCGTGTTGGTCGACGACCTGATCACCCTTGGCACTCAAGAGCCGTACCGCATGTTCACTTCCCGTGCCGAGTACCGCCTGATTCTGCGCGAAGACAACGCCGACCTGCGTCTGACCGAAAAAGGTCGCGAACTCGGTCTGGTCGATGACGCCCGTTGGGCGGCCTTCTGCAAGAAACGCGAAAGCATCGAGCTGGAAGAACAGCGCCTGAAAAGCACTTGGGTTCGCCCGAACACGCAGCAGGGCGATGCGATTGCCGAGAAATTCGGCACGCCGCTGACTCACGAATACAACTTGCTCAACCTCTTGAGTCGTCCGGAAATCGACTACGCTGGTCTGGTCGAAGTGACCGGGAACGGCGCGGAAGATCCACAGGTCGCCGAACAGGTTGAAATCAAGACCAAATACGCCGGTTACATCGACCGCCAACAGGACGAAATCGCCCGTCTGCGCGCCAGTGAAGACACGAAATTGCCTGTGGATATCGATTACACCAACATTTCCGGTCTCTCCAAGGAGATCCAGAGCAAGCTTGGCGCGACTCGACCAGAGACGCTGGGCCAGGCTTCGCGGATCCCGGGTGTGACCCCGGCAGCGATTTCGCTGTTGATGATTCATTTGAAAAAACGCGGCGCGGGCCGTCAGTTGGAGCAAAGCGCTTGAGTTCTAAGGTCACTTCGCAACACGCCGAAGAGTTATCCACAGGAGCCCGCGAGCTCGGTGTCAATCTCACTGAAACCCAGCACGAATTGCTGCTGGGTTATCTGGCCCTGTTGATCAAATGGAACCAGGCCTACAACCTGACCGCCGTGCGCGATCCGGACGAAATGGTTTCGCGGCACTTGCTCGATAGTCTCAGCGTGATGTCGTTCCTTGAAAATGGTCGCTGGCTTGACGTTGGCAGCGGCGGCGGCATGCCGGGAATCCCGTTGGCGATTTTGTATCCAGACTCGCAAGTGACCTGTCTGGACAGCAACGGCAAGAAAACCCGCTTCCTGACTCAGGTCAAACTCGAACTCAAACTGGATAACCTGCAAGTTATCCACAGTCGTGTCGAAGCGTTCCAGCCTGCGCAGCCGTTCAACGGGATCATTTCCCGGGCGTTCAGCAGCATGGAAAACTTCACCAACTGGACTCGCCACCTCGGCGATGCCGATACACGCTGGCTGGCAATGAAGGGCGTTCATCCGGCCGATGAGCTGGTAGCATTGCCGGCAGACTTCAAACTCGATAGCGAACACGCCCTGGCCGTACCCGGTTGCCAAGGCCAACGCCATCTGCTGATACTGCGCCGCACGGCATGATTGGGAACACAAGCAAGAATGGCTAAGGTATTCGCGATAGCGAACCAGAAGGGTGGTGTGGGCAAGACCACCACCTGCATCAACCTCGCAGCATCCCTGGTCGCGACCAAGCGCCGGGTGCTGTTGATCGATCTCGATCCACAGGGCAACGCCACCATGGGTAGCGGTGTGGATAAACACGGCCTGGAAAACTCGGTCTACGACCTGCTGATCGGCGAATGCGATCTGGCCCAGGCCATGCACTATTCCGAGCACGGCGGTTATCAACTGCTGCCGGCCAACCGCGATTTGACGGCGGCCGAAGTGGTGCTGCTGGAAATGCAGATGAAGGAAAGCCGTCTGCGCAGCGCGCTGGCGCCGATCCGCGAAAACTACGATTACATTTTGATCGACTGCCCGCCGTCGCTGTCGATGCTTACGCTGAACGCATTGGTCGCCGCCGATGGGGTCATTATCCCCATGCAGTGCGAGTACTTTGCGCTCGAAGGGCTGAGCGACCTTGTGGATAACATCAAGCGCATCGCCGAACTGCTCAATCCGAACCTGAAAGTCGAAGGCCTGCTGCGGACCATGTATGACCCGCGCCTGAGCCTGATGAATGACGTTTCGGCGCAGCTCAAGGAACACTTCGGCGAGCAGCTCTACGACACGGTGATCCCGCGCAACATCCGTCTGGCCGAAGCGCCGAGCTACGGCATGCCGGCGCTGGCCTACGACAAACAATCGCGTGGCGCCCTGGCTTATCTGGCCCTGGCCGGCGAGATGGTTCGCCGTCAGCGCAAAAATTCACGCATCGCCGCCGCTCAGGCAACTTAAGGAATCCCCATGGCCGTCAAGAAACGAGGTCTCGGACGTGGACTGGATGCACTGCTGAGTGGTCCGACCGTCAGCGCGCTGGAAGAACAAGCCGCGCAGGCTGACACCCGTGAGTTGCAACATCTGCCGCTGGATCTGCTGCAGCGCGGTAAATACCAGCCGCGCCGTGACATGGATCCGCAGGCGCTGGAAGAACTGGCAGCGTCGATCAAGGCGCAAGGCGTAATGCAGCCGATCGTGGTGCGCCCGATTGGCGGTGGCCGCTTCGAGATCATCGCCGGTGAACGTCGCTGGCGCGCAAGTCAGCAAGCCGGCCAGGAAACCATCCCGGCGATGGTCCGCGATGTGCCGGATGAAACCGCAATCGCCATCGCGCTGATCGAGAACATCCAGCGCGAAGACCTCAATCCGATCGAAGAAGCGGTGGCTCTGCAGCGTTTGCAGCAGGAATTCCAGCTCACTCAGCAACAAGTTGCCGAGGCTGTGGGTAAGTCCCGCGTCACTGTGGCTAACCTGTTGCGGCTTATTGCGCTGCCGGAAGTCATCAAGACCATGCTGTCCCACGGCGACCTGGAAATGGGTCACGCCCGTGCATTGCTCGGTCTGCCGGAAAATCAGCAGGTGGAAGGGGCGCGACATGTTGTCGCACGCGGTCTCACTGTGCGCCAAACTGAGGCACTGGTTCGTCAGTGGTTGAGTGGCAAACCGGAGCCTGTGGAGGCGACCAAACCCGACCCGGATATCGCTCGTCTCGAACAGCGTCTGGCCGAGCGCCTAGGCTC
This sequence comes from Pseudomonas sp. AC242, assembly GCF_979258655.1. Taxonomy (NCBI): domain Bacteria; kingdom Pseudomonadati; phylum Pseudomonadota; class Gammaproteobacteria; order Pseudomonadales; family Pseudomonadaceae; genus Pseudomonas; species Pseudomonas sp. AC242. Next base: position 5,687,135 of record NZ_OZ409873.1, on the reverse strand, counting down.
TGCGGTGCAGATTCGCCACGGCAAGAAGGGAAAGGGTCAGTTGGTGATCGGTTACAACTCCCTCGATGAGCTTCAAGGTGTGCTCGCACACATCCGCTGAAACATTTCCTCATGTAGCGCGCAGTCGGAAATCACTACCTGACAGTTGAATAGGGGCAGAACCGCCCCTATACTCTGCGCGCATTTTGTCGGCACAAATTATGCCAAGTTATTGAATTCTGGCAGCCGACCATTGGAGAGCAAACGTGATGGAAACCCGCAAGCCAAACCGCCTGCCGTTCCATCGCCTGGCGGTTTTTCCGGTGTTAATGGCTCAATTTGTCATTTTGCTCATTGCCGCTTTGGCGCTCTGGCAATGGCACGGAGTCGTTGCCGGATACTCGGGACTTTGCGGAGGCCTGATAGCCTTGCTGCCCAATGTTTATTTCGCTCACAAGGCATTTCGGTTTTCCGGCGCCCGAGCAGCCCAGTCCATCGTCCGGTCATTTTATGCCGGCGAGGCAGGCAAACTGATTTTGACGGCAGTGCTCTTTGCACTGGTGTTTGCAGGTGTGAAGCCACTGGCGCCGATAGCTGTATTCGGCGCGTTCGTGCTGACTCAGTCGGTCAGCTGGTTCGCTCCCCTGCTGATGAGAACAAGACTTTCGAGACCTTAGGGCGTTTGAGGCAACCATGGCAGAAACAACCGCTTCGGGCTATATCCAGCACCACTTGCAGAACCTGACCTTCGGTCAGCTACCTAACGGCGGCTGGGGCTTTGCCCATACCGCAGCAGAAGCCAAAGAAATGGGCTTCTGGGCTTTCCACGTCGATACTCTCGGCTGGTCGGTCGCGTTGGGTCTGATCTTCGTACTTCTTTTCCGCATGGCGGCAAAGAAAGCGACTTCGGGTCAGCCGGGTGCTTTGCAGAACTTCGTTGAAGTATTGGTCGAATTCGTCGATGGCAGCGTGAAAGACAGCTTCCATGGCCGTAGCCCGGTGATTGCACCGCTGGCACTGACCATCTTCGTCTGGGTGTTCCTGATGAACGCCGTCGACCTGGTACCGGTCGACTGGATTCCTCAGCTGGCCATCCTGATCTCCGGCGACCACCACATCCCGTTCCGCGCCGTGTCGACTACCGACCCGAACGCGACCCTGGGCATGGCGTTCTCGGTTTTCGCACTGATCATTTTCTATAGCATCAAGGTCAAGGGCTTCGGCGGCTTCATCGGCGAACTGACCCTGCACCCGTTCGGCAGCAAGAACATCTTCGTTCAAGCCCTGCTGATCCCGGTGAACTTCCTGCTGGAATTCGTGACCCTGATCGCCAAACCGATCTCTCTGGCTCTGCGTCTGTTCGGCAACATGTATGCCGGCGAGCTGGTGTTCATTCTGATCGCTGTGATGTTCGGCAGCGGTCTGCTCTGGCTGAGCGGCCTGGGCGTTGTTCTGCAGTGGGCGTGGGCTGTGTTCCACATCCTGATCATCACGCTGCAGGCGTTCATCTTCATGATGCTGACCATCGTCTACCTGTCGATGGCGCACGAAGAAAACCATTAAGACCAGTCTCGACTAGTCTGATGTCCTTCCCGGTCAAACGGGAAGGGGCTCTTCACAGGGCACCTGAAACGATTTGTTTTACCGCTTTAATCTAAAAAACCTAAACCATACGACGTAAAAGTCGGGAGGAAAGATGGAAACTGTAGTTGGTCTAACCGCTATCGCTGTTGCACTGTTGATCGGCCTGGGCGCACTGGGTACCGCAATTGGTTTCGGCCTGCTGGGCGGCAAGTTCCTGGAAGGCGCAGCGCGTCAGCCAGAAATGGTTCCAATGCTGCAAGTTAAAATGTTCATCGTTGCCGGTCTGCTCGACGCCGTAACCATGATCGGTGTTGGTATCGCTCTGTTCTTCACCTTTGCGAACCCGTTCGTTGGTCAGATCGCTGGCTAATTACCCGGATTCTTCCGAGTAATTTGATGTGATGGACAACGTAACTGCGAGGTGTTGGCGTGAACATTAATGCGACCCTGATTGGCCAGTCCGTTGCGTTCCTGATTTTTGTACTGTTCTGCATGAAGTATGTATGGCCTCCGGTCATCGCTGCTCTGCACGAACGTCAAAAGAAGATCGCTGATGGTCTGGACGCTGCCAGCCGTGCAGCTCGCGACCTGGAGTTGGCCCAAGAAAAAGCGGGTCAGCAACTGCGCGAAGCGAAAGCTCAGGCAGCTGAAATCATCGAGCAAGCCAAGAAACGCGGTAACCAGATTGTCGAAGAGGCCGTTGAAAAGGCCCGTGTCGATGCTGACCGTGTGAAGGTTCAGGCTCAAGCCGAGATCGAACAGGAACTGAACAGTGTCAAAGACAAGCTGCGTGCCCAAGTGGGCTTGCTGGCTGTCGGCGGCGCCGAGAAGATCCTGGGTGCCACAATCGATCAAAACGCGCACGCAGAGCTGGTTAACCAACTGGCTGCTGAAATCTAAGCGAGGGCGATCATGGCAGAACTGACCACGTTGGCCCGACCTTACGCTAAGGCGGCCTTCGAGCACGCTCAGGCCCACCAGCAACTGGCCAATTGGTCAGCCATGCTCGGCCTGGCTGCAGCGGTGTCGCAAGACGACACCATGCAGCGCGTGCTCAAGGCCCCGCGACTGACGAGCGCAGAAAAGGCCGCCACGTTTATTGACGTGTGCGGCGACAAGTTTGATGCCAAGGCACAGAACTTCATCAATGTCGTTGCCGAAAACGACCGTCTCCCGCTTCTGCCGGAGATTGCCGCTCTTTTCGACCTGTACAAGGCCGAACAAGAGAAGTCGGTAGACGTTGAAGTGACCAGTGCTTTTGCATTGAACCAAGAACAGCAAGACAAACTCGCCAAGGTTCTCAGTGCACGACTCAACCGGGAAGTGCGCCTGCAAGTTGCGGAGGATGCTGCCCTTATAGGTGGTGTCGTTATCCGCGCCGGCGACCTGGTTATCGATGGCTCGATTCGCGGCAAAATCGCGAAACTTGCCGAAGCATTGAAATCTTGAGTTTGAAGGGGCAGCAGAGCAATGCAGCAACTCAATCCTTCCGAAATAAGTGAAATTATCAAGGGCCGCATCGACAAGCTCGATGTGACCTCCCAAGCCCGTAACGAAGGCACTGTCGTCAGCGTATCTGACGGCATCGTGCGGATTCACGGTCTGGCCGATGTTATGTACGGCGAGATGATCGAGTTTCCGGGCGGCGTCTACGGTATGGCTCTCAACCTGGAGCAAGACTCCGTAGGTGCCGTTGTATTGGGCGCTTACCAGTCTCTGGCTGAAGGCATGAGCGCCAAGTGCACCGGCCGCATCCTCGAAGTTCCGGTTGGTAAGGAACTGCTGGGTCGCGTAGTCGACGCACTGGGTAACCCTGTTGACGGCAAAGGTCCACTGGGCAACACCTTGACCGACGCGGTCGAGAAAGTTGCTCCGGGCGTGATCTGGCGTAAGTCGGTAGACCAGCCTGTACAGACTGGCTACAAGGCTGTCGATGCCATGATCCCTGTCGGCCGTGGCCAGCGTGAGCTGATCATCGGTGACCGTCAGATCGGTAAAACCGCTCTGGCGATCGACGCGATCATCAACCAGAAAGACAGCGGCATTTTCTGCGTCTACGTAGCCATCGGTCAGAAACAATCGACCATCGCCAACGTGGTTCGCAAGCTGGAAGAAAACGGCGCCCTGGCCAACACGATCATCGTGGCTGCCAGTGCTTCGGAATCTCCTGCGCTGCAATTCCTGGCACCGTACTCCGGTTGCACCATGGGTGAATTCTTCCGCGACCGCGGTGAAGACGCGCTGATCGTTTATGACGATCTGTCCAAGCAAGCAGTGGCTTACCGCCAGATTTCCCTGCTGCTGCGCCGTCCACCAGGCCGTGAAGCTTACCCAGGCGACGTGTTCTATCTCCACTCCCGTCTGCTGGAGCGCGCATCCCGCGTTTCGGAAGAGTACGTAGAGAAGTTCACCAACGGCGCAGTGACCGGCAAAACCGGTTCCCTGACCGCACTGCCGATCATCGAAACCCAGGCTGGCGACGTTTCCGCGTTCGTTCCGACCAACGTGATTTCCATCACCGACGGTCAGATCTTCCTGGAATCGGCCATGTTCAACTCGGGCATCCGCCCTGCAGTGAACGCCGGTGTTTCGGTATCCCGTGTGGGTGGTGCCGCTCAGACCAAGATCATCAAGAAGCTCTCCGGTGGTATCCGTACCGCTCTGGCTCAGTACCGTGAACTGGCGGCATTCGCCCAGTTCGCTTCTGACCTGGACGAAGCGACCCGTAAGCAACTTGAGCATGGTCAGCGCGTTACCGAGCTGATGAAGCAGAAGCAATACGCACCAATGTCGATCGCTGACATGGCGCTGTCGCTGTATGCCGCTGAGCGTGGGTTCCTGACTGACATTGAAATCGCCAAGATCGGCAGCTTCGAACAAGCGCTGATTGCTTTCTTCAACCGCGATCACGCCGATTTGATGGCCAAGATCAACGTTAAAGGTGACTTCAATGACGAAATCGACGCTGGCATGAAAGCCGGTATCGAGAAGTTCAAGGCCACCCAAACCTGGTAAGCCGCAGCGGGAGCCGCGAGGCTCCCGCTTGCTAACCTGATAGGTGTTACATGGCAGGCGCAAAAGAGATTCGCAGTAAGATTGCGAGCATCAAAAGCACGCAAAAGATTACCAGCGCCATGGAAAAAGTGGCGGTCAGCAAAATGCGCAAGGCACAAATGCGCATGGCTGCTAGCCGTCCTTATGCGGAGCGTATCCGCCAGGTAATTGGGCATCTGGCCAACGCCAACCCGGAATACCGCCACCCGTTCATGATCGACCGCGAAATCAAGCGTGTGGGTTATGTCGTTGTGAGCAGTGACCGTGGTTTGTGCGGCGGCTTGAACACCAACCTGTTCAAGGCCCTGGTCAAGGACATGGCGGTAAACCGCGAAAACGGCGTCGAGATTGATCTGTGTGTTGTTGGTAGCAAGGGTGCGGCCTTTTTCCGCAACTTCGGCGGTAACGTCGTTGCAGCTATCAGCCACCTGGGTGAAGAGCCGTCGATCAATGATCTGATCGGCAGCGTCAAGGTGATGCTGGATGCCTACCTGGACGGCCGTATTGACCGCCTGTCCGTGGTGTCCAACAAGTTCATCAACACCATGACGCAACAGCCTACCGTGGAGCAGTTGATTCCACTGGTGGCCACCCCGGATCAGGATCTCAAGCACCACTGGGACTATCTCTACGAACCGGATGCCAAAGAGCTGCTTGACGGCTTGATGGTCCGCTACGTTGAGTCGCAGGTCTACCAGGCGGTGGTCGAGAACAACGCGGCTGAACAAGCTGCGCGGATGATCGCGATGAAGAACGCTACCGACAACGCCGGTGATTTGATCAGCGATTTGCAGCTGATCTACAACAAGGCGCGTCAGGCTGCGATCACCCAAGAGATCTCGGAAATCGTCGGCGGCGCTGCCGCGGTTTAACGGTTCAAATATTCAGAGGATCCAGCTATGAGTAGCGGACGTATCGTTCAAATCATCGGCGCCGTTATCGACGTGGAATTTCCACGCGACAGCGTACCGAGCATCTACAACGCGCTGAAAGTAGTGAGCGCGGCTGAAACCACTCTGGAAGTTCAGCAACAGCTGGGCGACGGCGTGGTTCGCACCATTGCGATGGGTTCCACCGAGGGCTTGAAGCGCGGTCTGGAAGTTACCGATTCTGGCGCAGCCATCTCCGTACCGGTCGGTAAAGCGACCCTGGGCCGGATCATGGACGTCCTCGGTAACCCGATCGACGAAGCTGGCCCGATCGACACCGAAGAGCGTTGGGGCATTCACCGTCCAGCGCCTTCGTTCGCTGAACAGGCAGGCGGCAACGACCTGCTGGAAACCGGCATCAAGGTTATCGACCTGGTTTGCCCGTTTGCCAAAGGCGGTAAAGTCGGTCTGTTCGGTGGTGCCGGTGTAGGCAAAACCGTAAACATGATGGAACTGATCCGTAACATCGCCATCGAGCACAGCGGTTATTCCGTGTTCGCCGGTGTGGGTGAGCGTACTCGTGAGGGTAACGACTTCTACCACGAGATGAAGGACTCCAACGTTCTGGACAAAGTGGCACTGGTTTACGGTCAGATGAACGAGCCGCCGGGTAACCGTCTGCGCGTAGCACTGACCGGCCTGACCATGGCCGAGAAGTTCCGTGACGAAGGTAACGACGTTCTGCTGTTCGTCGACAACATCTATCGTTACACCCTGGCCGGTACTGAAGTATCCGCACTGCTGGGCCGTATGCCTTCGGCAGTAGGTTACCAGCCGACCCTGGCTGAAGAGATGGGCGTTCTGCAAGAGCGTATCACTTCGACCAAGGAAGGTTCGATCACTTCGATCCAAGCGGTATACGTACCTGCGGATGACTTGACCGACCCGTCGCCAGCGACCACCTTCGCCCACTTGGACGCCACCGTCGTTCTGTCCCGTGACATCGCTTCTCTGGGTATCTACCCAGCGGTAGATCCACTGGATTCGACTTCGCGCCAGCTGGACCCGAACGTAATCGGCCAGGACCACTACGACACCGCTCGCGGCGTTCAGTACGTTCTGCAACGTTACAAAGAGCTGAAGGACATCATCGCGATCCTGGGTATGGACGAGCTGTCGGAAGCCGACAAGCAGTTGGTAAACCGTGCTCGTAAGATCCAGCGCTTCTTGTCGCAGCCGTTCTTCGTGGCTGAAGTCTTCACCGGTGCTTCGGGTAAATACGTTTCCCTGAAAGACACCATTGCTGGCTTCAAAGGCATCCTCAACGGTGACTACGACCACCTGCCAGAACAAGCGTTCTACATGGTTGGCGGCATCGAAGAAGCGATCGAGAAAGCCAAGAAACTGTAATCCCGGCGCCCGGCAACGGGCGCTAATTTAGGTTGAGGCAATCAGATGGCTATGACAGTCCATTGCGATATCGTCAGCGCGGAAGGAGAAATCTTTTCCGGCCTGGTCGAGATGGTGATTGCGCACGGTGCACTGGGTGATCTTGGTATCGCTCTGGGTCACGCGCCGCTGATCACTAATCTGAAGCCAGGTCCGATCCGCCTGATCAAGCAAGGCGGGGAACCCGAGGTGTTCTACATCTCTGGTGGTTTCCTCGAGGTTCAGCCGAACATGGTCAAAGTGCTTGCCGACACTGTGCAACGTGCCGCCGACCTGGATGAAGCTCAGGCTCAAGCCGCTCTCAAGGCTGCTGAGCATGCTCTGCATGAAAAAGGCGCTGATTTCGACTACAGCGCTGCGTCAGCACGTCTGGCCGAGGCTGCAGCTCAGCTGCGCACCGTCCAGCAGATCCGCAAGAAGTTTGGCGGTTAATCCGTCAGCCACTTGTTGTGCGATTGATAAAAAAGGGTAGCCTCGGCTACCCTTTTTTCTTTTCCGAATTCCTAAAAACCGGTCGCAGTTGCTGACCACCCAGGATTGGTAGCCAGTCATGTCTCTTGAAATCGTTATCCTCGCGGCCGGTCAAGGCACCCGTATGCGTTCAGCCCTGCCGAAGGTGCTGCATCCGATTGCCGGCAATTCCATGCTGGGTCATGTTATCCACAGCGCCCGGCAACTTGAGCCACAACGCATTCATGTCGTGATCGGCCATGGCGCCGATGTGGTGCGTGAACGCCTGGCCGCTGATGATCTGAATTTCGTCCTGCAAGACAAACAACTCGGTACCGGTCACGCCACTGCGCAAGCGGTGCCGTTCATTACTGCTGACACTGTGCTCATTCTTTACGGTGACGTACCGCTGATCGAAGTTGAAACCCTGCAACGTCTGCTCAAACACGTCGTGCCCGGGCAGATGGGTTTGCTCACTGTCGAACTGGAAGACCCAACCGGTTATGGCCGCATCGTGCGCGATGCTGACGGCAAGGTGGCCGCGATCGTTGAGCATAAAGATGCCAGCGAAGCGCAACGCGCGATCACTGAAGGCAACACCGGTATCCTCGCTGTTCCGGCCAATCGTCTGGCCGACTGGATGAGCCGTCTGTCGAACAACAACGCGCAGGGCGAGTACTACCTGACCGACGTGATCGAGATGGCAGTCAGTGACGGTCTGGTTGTCGCCACCGAGCAACCGCACGACCCGATGGAAGTGCAGGGCGCCAACGATCGCAAGCAGTTGTCCGAGCTGGAGCGTCATTACCAGTTGCGTGCTGGCCGTCGCTTGATGGCGCAAGGCGTGACCCTGCGTGACCCGGCGCGTTTCGACGTGCGAGGCGAAGTCAGCGTGGGCCGCGATGTGCTGATCGATATCAACGTGATCCTCGAAGGCAACGTTGTCATCGAAGACGACGTGGTCATCGGCCCGAATTGCGTGATCAAGGACAGCACCCTGCGCAAAGGCGTGGTGATCAAGGCCAACAGTCATATCGAAGGCGCTGTTATGGGCGAGGGCAGCGATGCCGGCCCGTTCGCGCGTCTGCGTCCAGGCACCGTGCTTGAAGCACGCGCGCATGTGGGTAACTTCGTTGAGCTGAAAAATGCCCACATGGGCGAAGGCGCCAAGGCGGGACATCTGACTTATCTGGGCGATGCCGAGATCGGAGCGCGTACCAACATCGGCGCGGGCACCATTACTTGCAACTACGACGGTGCCAACAAGTGGAAAACCGTGTTGGGTGCTGATGTGTTCATTGGCTCCAATAATTCGTTGGTCGCGCCTGTGGATATCTCTGCCGGGGCGACCACGGCGGCCGGGTCGACCATTACGCAGAATGTGGATAACGCGCAGTTGGCCGTTGGCCGAGCGCGGCAGAGGAATATCGACGGCTGGAAGCGGCCGGAGAAGATCAAGAAGGACTGAGTTATCCACAGCGGCTTCAAGATCAAAAGATCGCAGCCTTCGGCAGCTCCTACGGGAATTGTCGGTGGTTGCGATTTTTTATGGGCGATGGGTTGACGATTTGAGAGCGATAGGTTTTGATTACTTCCGTTATCTTTCGAAACGAAACTTAAGTCCCCATGTCGAAACGCAACACGCCGCAACGCCGTCACAACATCCTCGCCTTGCTCAACGAGCAGGGCGAAGTCAGTGTGGATGAACTGGCCAAGCGCTTCGAAACCTCGGAAGTTACGATTCGCAAGGATCTGGCCGCGCTGGAAAGCCACGGCTTGTTACTGCGCCGCTACGGCGGGGCGATCACCATGCCGCAGGAACTGGTCGCGGAGACTGCGCAGAGCGTTTCCAAATACAAACAGGCGATTGCCCGCGCGGCGGTGAAACGTATCCGTGAACACGCGCGAATCATCATCGACAGCGGCAGCACCACCGCTGCAATGATTCCGGAGCTTGGCCAACAGCCCGGTCTGGTGGTGATGACCAATTCCTTGCACGTCGCCAACGCCTTGAGCGAACTCGAACACGAACCGGTGCTGTTGATGACCGGCGGTACCTGGGATCCGCATTCGGAATCCTTCCAGGGCCAGGTTGCCGAGCAGGTACTACGCTCTTACGACTTCGACCAGTTGTTCATTGGTGCCGACGGCATCGATCTGGTGCGCGGCACGACCACCTTCAACGAGCTGCTCGGTTTGAGCCGGGTCATGGCCGAGGTCGCGCGGGAAGTCATCGTCATGGTCGAGGCCGACAAGATCGGTCGCAAGATTCCCAATCTGGAACTGCCGTGGAGCAGCGTCCATACCCTAATTACCGATGATCGCCTGCCTATCGAAGCGCGCGATCAGATACAGGCCCGCGGTATCACCGTGATTTGCGCGGCTGTCAGTCAGGAGAAATAAGCATGTGTGGAATTGTCGGCGCAGTTGCTGAACGTAATATCACCGCCATCCTGCTCGAAGGCCTCAAGCGCCTTGAATACCGTGGCTATGACAGCGCCGGTGTCGCTGTCTTCACCAACGACGAAACCCTCGAGCGCATGCGGCGCCCGGGCAAAGTCAGCGAACTCGAAGCCGCGTTGGCCGAGCATCCACTGGTGGGTCGCCTCGGTATTGCCCACACCCGTTGGGCGACTCACGGCGCACCGTGCGAACGCAACGCGCACCCCCATTTCTCCGGCGACATCGCGGTGGTGCACAACGGCATCATCGAAAACCACGAAGCCTTGCGTGAACAACTGAAAGCGCTGGGCTACGTATTTACTTCGGACACTGACACCGAAGTCATCGCCCACCTGCTCAGCCACAAACTCAAGGATCAGCCAGACCTGAGCGTTGCGCTTAAAGCGACGGTCAAGGAACTGCACGGTGCTTACGGTCTGGCCGTGATCAATGCGAAACAACCGGATCGTCTGGTTGCTGCGCGCAGTGGCAGTCCGCTGGTGATTGGTCTGGGTCTGGGCGAGAACTTCCTCGCGTCTGACCAGTTGGCGCTGCGTCAGGTCACCGACCGCTTCATGTACCTGGAAGAAGGCGATATTGCCGAAATTCGCCGCGATAACGTGCAGATCTGGGACATCAACGGCGATGCGGTCGAGCGCCAGACCGTGCAGTACAGCGACGGTGCCGAAGCCGCCGACAAAGGTGAATACCGCCACTACATGCTCAAGGAAATCCACGAGCAGCCTGCGGTTGTTCAACGCACCCTCGAAGGTCGCCTGAGCAACGATCAGGTATTGGTTCAAGCCTTTGGCCCGCAAGCCGCCGAGCTGTTCGCCAAAGTCCGCAATGTACAAATCGTCGCCTGCGGCACCAGTTATCACGCCGGCATGGTCGCGCGTTACTGGCTGGAAGAGCTGGCCGGGATCCCGTGCCAGGTCGAAGTCGCCAGCGAATTCCGCTACCGCAAAGTGGTGGTACAACCGGACACCCTGTTCGTGACCATCTCGCAATCCGGTGAAACCGCCGACACCCTCGCCGCTCTGCGCAACGCCAAAGAGCTGGGCTTCTTGGCCAGTCTGGCGATCTGCAACGTCGGCATCAGCTCGCTGGTGCGCGAATCCGATCTCACTCTGCTGACCCAGGCTGGCCGCGAAATCGGCGTCGCCTCGACCAAAGCCTTCACCACGCAACTGGTCGGTCTGTTGCTGCTGACCCTGTCGCTGGGCCAAGTGCGCGGCACCCTGGCGGACGGCGTCGAAGCACGTCTGGTCGAAGAACTGCGTCGCCTGCCAACCCGTCTCGGCGAAGCCTTGGCGATGGACAGCACTGTGGAAAAGATCGCCGAGCTGTTCGCCGAGAAAAACCACACCCTGTTCCTCGGTCGCGGTGCGCAATTCCCGGTGGCGATGGAAGGTGCCCTGAAACTCAAGGAAATCTCTTACATCCACGCCGAAGCCTACCCGGCCGGTGAGCTGAAACACGGCCCGCTGGCGCTTGTGGATAACGACATGCCAGTGGTTACCGTCGCGCCGAACAACGAACTGTTGGAAAAGCTCAAATCCAACCTGCAGGAAGTCCGCGCCCGTGGCGGCGAATTGATCGTGTTCGCCGACGAGAAAGCCGGGATGACCAACGGCGAAGGCACCCACGTGGTGCAGATGCCGCATATCCACGACATCCTCTCACCGATCCTCTACACGGTTCCGCTGCAGTTGCTGTCGTACTACGTGGCGGTGCTTAAAGGCACGGACGTCGATCAGCCGCGTAACCTGGCGAAGTCGGTGACGGTCGAATAAGTTATCCACAGCTGACATCCGAACTGATTTTAGGGAATTAAAGCTGTCGCAGGAGAATTAAACCTGTCCCAGGAGCCGGTGAGGGCACCCGCCTCGGCTCCTGCTGCACCTCCCCGCTTCCCTCCGACCTTCCTGCCAGCCAGCCTCGCCGAGCCGTTTGATGTTGTTAAGAATACAGAAAGATGAATCCCTTCGTTCGTATGTGGAACGAAATCTCTTCGTCCCCAATACAGTTTTGACTATGTCGAAGAGTGCGTGAGGGTCAGCGGTGGCCGAATCAAAGCATCTACGGAAGAATGCGCTGCCGAGCTTTACCGTTCGACTTCTGGCATCAGGCGGCTCGCCATGTTTTTGCTCAAGGCTGCCTACATTGAATGCCGCACTGCGGGGAGAAAGCAGATTGAGGTCGATGACCTCTTTCGGGCATATCGCTCCAGTGGGTTCACTAGCAACGCTCTAGATGTTGAAGAGCTGCAACTGCAGATGATCAACCAGGGCTCAAAGCAAGTGCGCCTCAATCTGGTTTGCCCGTTTGATTTGCCTGCCGAATACAAGTCGAATGTGGTGAGCTTGGTCCGCAGCGATCGCGACAAGCGTGTTCAGGCGCGCGCTTTTCGACTCCTCAACCACCCCAGCGGGGCGGTCAGTATTAAACAAAATCCTTGTCCCCGAGGAGAAAGCTGCTGCGAGAAAAACTCGTCGTTCACCGGTTCCAAAAGCTACGGATGAAGATTTGATGCGAGCGTTCCACCAGTACATGGATTCGCAACCGGGCCCCAGCACCCTAAGAAGCCCAGGTAAACGGAGTAACGGCGGTTATCTAGATGGAGGTTTGTACTTGATAGGCCAGTATTATCAGCGAGTTGAATCGCTGAATGGGTAATTGCTCCATGCAGGTATAGCGCGAACGGTTGATTCAGCTAGAACGGTGGACCATTGTTCAGCAGATTCCCAAGTGCTTTCTTCACATGCCCTTTGTACGATTCCAGTCCGGCCAAAACACTATCAACTGAGGCCGGTGCGGAAACGCCAAAAACATTAGTGAGCGCCTTGTCGACCGTTGGGTTTAATCGAACAACGTACTGGGTATGCCCGGGATCGATTTGGGTGAAACCTTGAAGGAGCGCTTCCAGCATGATTATCTTGCCAGCTAAGAGCTGAGCACAATGGGTGTCTAGTAGCTCGACGAGTCCGGTAAGTGCTCGTTTATCACCAGTGAGCACTCTTGCGTTATCCGCGCTGGCGGCCGCCGCGAAGAGAAGCGCCTCCCCGGTATCAATACCGGGCGAGCCGTTCAGTCTCTCAAGGAGTTCAACGTCAACAGGCTCTGACGAGGCTGGGATCGCGGCATCCAGAAATGCCTGCACTCGGCTGGCGACCACCTCTGTTTTGCACAACTCCAGGCGATTCCGTTTTGGAAGCAGCTTGTACTTTGCAGAATCCAGTGCGATCAGATCAACCGGACCTGTAAAAAGTGCGGTTAGGTGTTCAAGAATTCCGTATTGAGCCAGCTTCAAGATCACATCGTTGTCGACGAAGAGTTTGAGCGCCATTACGAAATCCTTTTCAAGCAGGCATAACGCGGTGGAGTAACGCCGCAGTGTCGCTGGGAAGCACGTTTTCCCTAAGGCAACGCCACGCAAGGTCGTTGACGATCTTGCCTGCTGGCTCAAGTCCAACTTGCATCATGTTGATAGCTGCGATCGCCATCGGCCATGCATCATTATGCTTGGCGTAATTGAGCACGATGTGCCCCGGGTCCACCTGATGAGCGGTCCCGTAAGCCATGGCGGCTTCCACGAGTCCCCCAGCGCTTGCGCGCTTACCCTCTGCCCCGTAGGTAGCGTTTTCGCGACCATTTAGCATTGTGATCGCAAATCGGTCTGCCGCTTGCTCGTCTTCATCGGGGTCGTCCATCGCGTACGACTCGGTACCTAATGTCTCGTCGATCAGGATTTCGTCCGGTTCAATATGCCCAAGAGCACAGTGACCGATCTCGTGGGAGATGATGAATGACTGCCAAGCCCAGGAAGTGCTTTTCTTGGAGAGAATGATGACGGGACGGCCCTCGACATGAGTGACCATCCCATCCATTTTGGGCAGTCCGTCACCGACATGATCGAGATAGATGACTGGCACACCGTGTCGCCAACAAGCTTGAAGCAAATTCCGCAACCCCAGCCACTTACCGGGCTCGTGCTTGAGTATCTCCGCACGCAGTTCCAGAGGATCTCTGGGAAACGGCGTGTAGGGTACGGGCGTGGCGTAAGCTGCTGATTCGGCAGCAAACATAGCCAAGGAGGTCGCTGCACTCAGATTGCGGGAGCGATTTGGAATCGAACGTTTGTATTTCACATCGCGTCGGCGCAGATCTTCAAGCCCAGGTGACTCTGAGACCAGAGGGCTGACCCGGAGGCCCAAGCGTTTAGCCAGAATGGACGCAACCTCAAGAGTCGCTCCTGAGTCCTTTAACACGTCAGGAGTCACCCAGTCAGGGAGCAGGGAATGCTGGAATTCTCGTGGGTAGCCTGCAGACTCCAGTACCCCGAATATTCGGTCGATTTGTGTTGCCGGCATTTCGACCTCCCTTAGTGTTGCTCTTAACCCTCAGGCGTCGAGTGATTTCGTACATCAAGTGCCTTGAGGCTACGGAGTACTTTAATCAGCGCCCGGGCATGCTCATCTGAGCCATCCCATAATGTCATTATCGCACCCTTGAGCTCTGTCTCCAATGATCCCGTAGGACTCAGCTTGGATAATTCAGTTAAGCCATAGAATCGACATAGCTTATTGAATTGATCGCTTGCTCGCCGACGACCGGTTGGCTTGTTGCGAAGCCTCCAGATCGTAGGTTGAGAAACCCCACTATCCCGGGCAATCTGGCCATCACTCCGCGTATCCTTTCTGAGAACAGTGAGCAGTTCATCGTAGGCATTTTTCATGGGTAAGTTATTCATACTATTCAATATAGTCTTGTTTGAATTGAAAGTGAATAGGCCGTTTGGTACACTCTCGGTGTAACCACCCAAGGAATCACCCGCATGCTCCCTTCAACTTTCTGCTGGACCAAAATGGGCGTTGAGTCAGGCGAAGGCCTCGACCTCATCATTCGCCGCAAGGACTGGGAACGTCAGTTGGGCGATGGGCTGTTCTTCTGGGGAATTGGGCAATCACTCGGCGAAAATGCTCGGGATGCTGCCGCGTTGGTTGATGGCGACATGAAAGTGGTATTTTCGCCTATGGCCAGTAAGGCTAAGGACATTGATGTCACGCCAGGGGATGTCTTCGTATGGAACAGCTGGGTCGACAGCGCCGGGAAGCACCACGCCCTGCCTGAGCACGTGTTGGTCACGAGCCGTGCTGACCTGCCGTCTGGGCGACGCAAGACCAGCCATTACGCCCTGGTATGCAAGTCAGCCGCTTCTCTGGCGGCGAAAACTGAGCTTGAAGTGACCGCAGCATTTCTACGTAACTTCTCAAGTGACAAGTCGTTGGGTGCCTCCCAAGTAACTGCCGTGGTCCGCAACGCTGAATATGCCCTCACCGGCAACGTGGCCAAGAAATACTCCGTAAGCTTCGTTGCTGATATGGAAGCGCCGTACTCGGTTCAGCTATCGAATCCCGAGTTGCTCTCTAGAACAGATGTCCATGATATTGGCGTGATATCAGCTTCGGGAAACCTCGCCGATTGGGGGCGTCTAGTTGCTCGTTTACGCAGCAAGCGCAAGCCTGAAAGCCGTACGCCCTTTACTCTCGATTTGTTCGGTATGGATCAGGGCTTGCCTGCGACAGCGTGATATCTGGGATTTTTGCGACCTTCATGAAGTTCGCCATCACCTCGTGCGCAGGTAGCGAGGCGTCTAGGAAGTAAAGGGAAGCGCCTGTTTCAAACGCATAGGTCCAAGCTACTTGGCACTGCAGGTCGACGTGACGACTCAGGTCGGCAGGCGATGGCAGCGGCCGTCCCGCAGCGTCCGCTTTGATACGAGCCTCTAGGGTAGCTGCATCCGCGTACAGGCAGGTGATAACGTCTGGAGATAATCGGGACAGCATCCCTTTAGTAAACGGCGTTACCCTGTAGCCAAACTCCTCAATCGTCACTGGATGCGAGTCAATCACTAGGAATCCATCCCGCTGTCTGAACGAGGCGGCCCTTTCGATTAATTGCTCGTCGACAAGCGCGACGTCTTCTCTGGTTATGATTTTGGCGGACTGCTCTCGCATGTCGCTCTGCGTCAGTTTTCCGATTCGCGATGACGTGACCCGTGCAAGCTCCAGGCTGTACGTGAATACTTCTATATCCTTTGCATGAGCGGCAACACGGGCAGTCAGGGTTGATTTCCCAGTCGCCGGCGCTCCTGTCAGGTAGATGACCTTTCCCATCTCTATGCTCCCTGAATTACCGAAGGAACACGGCAAACGGTTCTTTCACCCTGGCTACTAAACCGATTTGTTTGATGATGCGCTGTTCCGGTGGTGGTGGAATGTCCAATTCGTTGTATATCAGGCAGCCTTTGTCGTTCTGACCTTTGATGTATTCTGAAGCGAGCTTCCCTCGGGATTGCCCCAAGCCGACCTCAAACTCCTTCAGATTGACCTCGAATTCGGCCATTTCCAAGTTATCCAGCACCAAAGCGAATCGTGAACCCCGCACTTCGATGCCCTGAGGGACTGCCTGCCAGTCAACTCCATCCTCTGAATATTGAGAGGCGGCGACAGGCGGAGCTGAGTGTTTGGAATTCATCTCGTTCATGATGATGAGCAACTGCTTACCGGCCTGTGCCATGGACTTACCGAAAGGCTGAACCATCGTCGTTGGATGGCATGAGCTGCCGCCATAGCCCCAGAAGATCGACCCGGCTTCTTCGTACTCTCTTTTTTTCCGGCGCACGATGTCTTCAAACGTTTCGGAGGCATGAAGGCCAACCTTCATGAAGATCACGCCTTGGCCATTCTCTATTGGATTAGGCATCTGGTACCTCCTTGTACTGTTCGAGGGTATATCGCTGATCCGCTTCTTTCGCCACGTTGAGTGTCGGTATCTCGCGCACGTACTGATAAGTGAGGGGGTTGTTCTTGCCGTAGAAATTGCGAAGACGCGCTGTGGAGAGCTTCTCGGACGATTTCTCCATCAGTCTGGGTTCAACTCTTCGAAACAGACAGGAGCATGAACGCAGGTCGGGTGCGTCATCCAAGTGATAAAGGTGTAACTGTGGGAGCATCTCCGCTACGACATAACCGAGTTCTATTGCTCTTTTCTGTGTGTCTCGAAGCACTTCCTGCGTCCAGGCGAGCCCCGGGTCGTCTGCAATGACGACGATCCCCAAGCCTTTCGCATTGGTAGCCTGGCTGCCGCGCTCCAAAAAGGCCGTGACACTCTGACCATCATTACTGGCGCCCCATGGAGGGTTGATGTGGAACCCGTCGTAAGCTCCAAAGTGATGACTTGGCAATGGATCGGCGACGTTATACAGCTCGGCAGTGATATGAACTTTATCCGCCAGCTTTTCTCCGAACCGCCGGACAGAATTGACGATGCGCTCATCGAAATCGAGCAGCGTAATAGATGATGGTCCATAGTCCACTACCCCTTGTGCCTTCAAATGAGCTGCTGAGAGAGCGATGCCGTCGCCATCACCGACAAAGACCACCTTCTTACCATCGAAGACCCGGGCAACGTACTCAGCCTGAATGACCATGTCGGCCACTTTCATGTAGATCTGATCAAATTCCCGTAGTGGTGCTGGGCGATTCATTACTATGTCAGAGATGCTATTGATGGCACGCCGTAAATCGAATTTCACATTCGTCTCCTTGAGTCACTGCTCTGCCTCCTTGGCAACCGGCGAGCATTGAGTGCTGGCCAAGGGCTAGCTCAAGAATAGTATGGATCCATTGTCTTGGAAGATCATCGCTGGGGATATTTACCCGATTGGTCGACCGCTGATCGGCAAATGGCGTGAGCCGAGCAAAGAAGCGCATTCTAGTTCGGACAATAAGCGTTTGAAGAGGCGGATAGCTCTCTCCTGACCCTAAACTGGCCAGAGTGGCGTGGGAGCTTCGATCAGCACGCAACAGACAAGGTCTTGCTTGAGGCAAGGCTACAGTAATGGCCCGCGCGATTATTGTGGGAGTGCGCAAATGACGATGCCGGTGGAGCGTACCCGCAGTGTAATTCAGACGGGAGATTTCTTGCGCGAGCTTTCGAAAAGTCAGCTGATTCCTGGGCCTTTCCGCATTGAGTCAGCGCTGCTGCTTCGCCATTACCCGGAGCCCAGGTTGCTGCTCCACGCAGCGTGGCTTGATGAGGTCATTCATTCGACGCAGTCTGGTGATCCTCGACGCGAGTTGGCAATCAGCGGATACCCTGAGTTGTTCAACTCGAATCTTGATGAATGAACCTCTTACAGCCTAAAACTGAATGGCCAGCGGGTCACTGGCGGCGCCATGAGACGTTGCTGCCAGCCCCTTCCTCAGCCAGCAACCGCTTATAGAGATGCTGGCAATGAAGATCACTGGGCCAGTAGAGGTTGTAGTGGTCAACTAATTCCGGACACGACGTTGAGTTTTTTCTCGGCATGAGCCGGGGCCAGCCCATCGTTGAACTGGTGCAGTCGAATTCAGTTGTACCGATGCATCAAATAATGGCTGGTGTCTCGGTGCGCTGCTCATTGCGCACTCTGACTAACTTGCTCGGAGTTTCCTTAGTTGTTTCTAAAAACCTGTCGAGCCCTTCAGTCGTGAAGTGATTATACGGAATTTGCCGCTTCATATTCTAGATATTTCTATAACCATTCGATACATAGCTTTAACCGAAAGAAAACACAGAAAAATCTGCTGCTAAAATTATAATAAAACCATCATGATTCATCCCCGAAAGTATTTTTTACGGTCGCAGAAGTATAGCCACCCCGACAGGCACGCCAATCACGTCTGGCGAGAAACCGAGAATAATCATCCCCTATAGCGAACGCCAATTCATCTACCGTCTTATAAAATGGCGGTGGTGTTGGTTCCAGTGCTGTCCCATCATTCTGATAATCGATGATATTCAAATCTGGAAACTTAAACTTACCAGAAAATGTTACCTTAAGCTCAATGAGGGTATTATCGAAGCTTATGAGCGTATCATCTATCATAGAGATAAATCCCTCGCTAAAACTGTACAATCTAAGCAGTCTTGTGCAGCCATGAACCCATATAACATCGCTCAGGCCTGCGCTGCGCCTAAATTGATCCCGGGGCAAAGCAGCGTCAAACTCAGCACGATAAGGAAGAACCGTCCTATTTCTTTCGCGCACACCATACATCGCAGCGACGTATTTTTGCTCTAGGACCATCAGTTTTGAAAGCACATCCCCCATACCTTGCTCAATTAGTAACTTGCCAAGATGATCGGAGGCTCTAAGTTGATTTTCGGGGATATCTTGAGAAATAGGCATAGTTAAAAATCTAAGGGGATCATTCTTGCTTGTCATTACAACCTGCCTTTTGATTGTGGCAATATCCCTGTATTTTGATATTAAAATTCCGATGCCCTTATTATAGTCGCTAACCTTATTAACTTCTGCAGTGCGCTCCACTGATAACGCTTCCGCCTCCGCTTTTCTCGCCTCAACTTTTGTTTGAATATGATGGGATGTTAAGACCCCAGCTATTGCCCCGCCGAAGCCAGCTGCAACAGGTCCCAATATGTCTTTTATGAATTCATATGTTCTAGCTGGAAGTATTGACTCAGCCGTTGGAAAGAATGAAAGAACGATTAGCGATAAAAATACCGATCCCACCATACCCAATGCCGCACCAACAGCTAATGAAACTTTTCCGTACCCTTCAAACATTTAACTTACCCGCCTCGCGTAGACATCTGAAATATAAGGAGACCTCTGTCTTAAATTGCCCCAGCATCTAGATTGAAGATACGCTCTGCCCTGTACCGAAACTCAGATGCCCAGGCACCAATCGAAGCCAAGATCAACGGGATCGATGCGATGACTTTTCCCACAGATTTTTCGACGATTTGCATACTTCCACTCCCTGTAACTGCGGCTCGGAGGCCGCTGTTTTTCCTTGAATTGTCAACGCATCGCTGACGTCATCCGGCGTCGCTTTTGCCTCGACAGGCATCCTTAGATACCGCCTATCTACGGAACCTCTTCAGTCGTCGCCACCCTGAGCTGCAGCCCAACTTCCCGAGGGCAGTACAGCCCATCGCCGCGACTGGGCTGAGGTGCTTGATGATCGGCCATACGTCCGTGACGGGCAAGCCAACAAGATTAGGGCTTTCCAAATTCGCAGCCTATCAAGTCAGAATTTGGCTCTTTTTCTTGATCAGATGCCCCGAGGCAGACTTAGGGTATGTCGCCAGCTAGCCGCAAAGTAGCGTCTGTGCTGGCTGCGACAGTTTTAGTTCTTTAGCGTATCAACCCTGGCTGGCGTTCTGGTCTATTGCGACAGTTTTGCGATTCCTCCAAAGTAGGTTGAACCCCGTAAATCCTGTATACCGATTGCGACAGCTTTAATTCTCTAAACTCATCACAAAAAATCGCAGCTTCGGCTGCGATTTTTGTATCTGACTCGAGAGGCACCATGGATCGCTTCCAGGAAATGCACATCTTCACCACTGTCGCTCAAGAGCAAGGCTTCTCTGTGGCCGCGCGGAGTCTGGGTCTCTCTGCGGCCAGCGTCACGCGGGCGGTGGCGGCGCTGGAGCAGCGCATCGGCACGCAGTTGTTGATCCGCACCACGCGCAGTGTGCATTTGAGCGAAGCGGGGCAGCGTTACCTGGAAGATTGCCGGAGGATTCTCGCCGAGGTGCAGGAAGCCGAGGATTCGGCGGCGGGCAGTCATGCCGAGCCGCGTGGGCAACTGACGGTGACGGCGCCGGTGTTGTTCGGTGATTTGTTTGTGACGCCGCTGATGGCGCGTTATCTCGCGCAGTATCCGGATGTCACGATCAACGCGGTGTTGGTCGATCGGATCGTCAACATGGTCGAGGAGGGCCTTGATGTGGCGGTGCGCATCGGTGATCTGCCGGACAGCAGTCAGCATGCGATTCGCGTGGGTGAGGTGCGTCGGGTCATTTGCGGCTCGCCCGACTACTTCGCCAAGTATGGCCGACCGGCTCATCCCCACGCGTTGGCGGGCGCGCCAGTGGTGGCGACTTCAGCGATTGGTCAGCAACGCAGTTGGCCGTTTCTCGACGCGGGCGAACCGCTTAGCGTGCGCCCTGAGCCGCGTCTGATCGTGACTGCCAATCAGGCAGCGATTACCGCAGCCTGCATGGGGCTGGGTTTGACTCGGGTTCTGTCTTACCAAGTCGCCAGCAAAATCGCGACTGGCGAGCTGGAAATCGTCCTTGCTGAATTTGAACTGCCGCCCTTGCCGATACACGTTGTGTATCAGGGCGGGCGCAAGGCGCCAGCGCGGATTCGCAGTTTTGTCGATTTCACGGCAGAAGCGTTGCGCGAGCATCCTGCATTGAAAAATGCGGCTTTATTGCAACCAATGAAATAATTGATTGCGTTTGCTGGTGGTTCTGTTGTTTTCGCGATCAGCGCAAGATGACCTCCATCGGCGCGCTCATCCCCGCAGCGGCGCCCCTGTTCAGCGGAGTCGACCATGCAAGCGATCAAACTCTACAACTTTCCACGCTCCGGCCACGCCCACCGTGTCGAGCTGATGTTGTCCCTGCTGCAATTGCCGACCGAGCTGATCTTCGTCGATCTGGCCAAAGGTGAGCATAAGCAGCCGGCGTATCTGGCGATCAACAGTTTTGGCCAGGTGCCGGCCATTGATGACGACGGTGTGGTGCTCGCCGATTCCAACGCGATTCTGGTGTATCTGGCGCAGAAATACGGCCATGGTCGTTGGCTGCCAACCGATCCGGTCGGCGCCGCGCGGGTACAGCGCTGGCTGTCGGCTGCCGCCGGGCCGATCGCTTTCGGCCCCGCCGCTGCGCGATTGGTCACGGTGTTTGGTGCCCAGCTGAATGCAGAAGAAGCGATTACCCGGGCGCACAACCTGCTCAAGGTGATGGACATCGAGTTGGGCAAAACGCTGTATCTGGCCGGCGACGAACCAAGCATTGCCGACGTTTCGGCCTACAGTTACATCGCCCACGCACCGGAAGGCAATGTGTCGCTGGACGACTACGGCAACGTCCGCGCCTGGCTGGCCCGGGTTGAAGCATTGCCCGGCTTCGTCGGCATGCCGCGCACTGTTGCGGGTCTGCAAACCACCGCCTGATTTTCGCAATCCACACTGTGCCGACGGTGCAGGGGAGAGGTCGTGATGGAACGTTCACCGTGGCACGCTGGCGAACAGCAATTGCAGGCCCATGTCGGCGTTGCCGAACGCATGGAAGCCTTCGGACGTAAGGTGATTCGCACCTGGATGCCGGATCAGCACCGTGAGTTCTATCAGCAATTGCCTTTCATGCTGTACGGCGCAGTTGATGCAGACGGGCGGCCGTGGGCCAGTGTGCTCGAAGGCGCGCCGGGGTTTGCCCATTCGCCGGATCCCGAGCATCTGCATTTCGCCAGCCAGCCTGCTGCCGATGACCCGGCGCAACTGGGTAACGGCGAGCCGATCGGTTTGCTCGGTATCGAGTTGCACACCCGCCGGCGCAATCGCCTGAACGGTCATGTCGGCAATCTGAGCGCTGATGGTTTTGACGTGAGCGTGGATCAGGCCTTCGGCAACTGCCCGCAATACATCCAACTGCGCCAGTTTCAGCGGGTGCCGTTGACGGATCCGCAGACGCGTCCGGCTGAGCATCTGAACGGTCTCGATGATGCGGCCATTGCGCTGATCGCCGGTGCCGATACGTTTTTTGTCGCCAGTTATGTGGATGTCGACGGCCAGCGTGCGGTGGATGTTTCCCACCGGGGTGGCCAGGCCGGTTTCGTACGGGTGGAAGGCAATCGTCTGACCATCCCCGATTTCGCCGGCAATCTGCACTTCAACACCCTCGGCAATTTGTTGCTGAACCCTAAGGCTGGCTTGCTGTTCATCGACTTTTCCACAGGTGATCTGCTGCAACTCAGCGGGCGTACCGAGATTCTTCTCGAAGACCCGCAGATCGAAGCCTTTCAAGGTGCGGAACGGCTGTGGACATTTGAGGTGGAAAAACTGGTGCGGCGCCCGGCAGCCCTGGCGTTGCGCTGGCGCTTCGACGGCATGTCGCCGACCAGTCTGTTGACCGGTAACTGGGCCGAGGCGGATGCGCGTTTGCAGGCACAGGCGCTGGGCAACCAATGGCGGCCGCTGCGCGTAGCGAAGATCGAGGCAGAAAGTCGCAGCATCCGTTCAATCTATCTGGAGCCAACCGATGGCGCTGGTTTGCCGGTGTTTCTCGCGGGTCAGCATTTGCCGCTGCGTTTCACGATTGATGGCGAGGTGCATATTCGTACTTACAGCCTTTCGAGTGCGCCGTCGGATGGTTTCTACCGCATTAGCGTCAAACGCGAAGGTCTGATTTCATCGCATCTGCATGAGCAGATTCGCGTTGGCGACGTACTTGAAGCGCGGGCACCGCAAGGGCATTTCACCGTGGCGCCGCTGGAACAGCGACCATTGGTGCTGCTGGCTGCCGGTGTGGGCATCACACCGTTGCTGTCGATGCTGCGCGAGGTGGTCTACCAAGGCCTGCGGACGCGGGGAATTCGTCCGACATTGTTGTTGCAGAGTTCGCGCAGTCTGGCGGATCAGCCGTTTCGCAAGGAGCTGGATCGATTGCTCGAAACCGCAGGCGATTCTGTACGAGTCCTGCGTTTGCTCAGCCAGCCGGAAGCCGATCTGCAAGAGGGCGCGGATTTCGATGTGCGTGGGCGGATCGACGGCGCGGTGCTGAGGAACCTGCTGGATGCCGAGGATTTTGATCAGCTCGACTTTGTGCTCTGCGGCCCCGGTGGTTTTACCCAAGGGCTTTACGACACTTTGCGCGAACTGGATGTGCGCGATGCGCAGATTCATGCGGAAACCTTTGGCCCGTCGACCCTGAAACGTCAGGCCGATCCGGACGCGATCGTGATCGAGCAATCGCCTGCGGCAACCACTTCGGTGCCAGTGGTGTTCGAGCGCTCGGCCAAGGAAGCACGCTGGCAACCCGATGGCGGCAGTTTGCTGGAGCTGGCGGAAAGTCGCGGATTGCGCCCTGAGTTCAGTTGCCGCGGTGGTTCGTGCGGTACCTGCAAGACCCGGCTGGTCAGTGGTGCGGTGAATTATCCACAGGTGCCGGCGGATATTCCGGAAGCGGGGCATGTGCTGATTTGCTGCGCGGTTCCGGCGCAAAGCAATCAGCCACTGGTCTTGGACCTGTAACCCGAACCCGTGTAGGAGCTGCCGAAGGCTCGGGCCGCGATCGGACGATCTTTTGATTTTGATTTTTAAAAACAAGATCAAAAGATCGCAGCCTACGGCAGCGCTTACAGGGGATCGGTGTTCAACCCACGCTCAGGCGTAGGACAGGGATTTCTCTTCCAGCAATTCCTGATACAGCTCCGTCCACTTGCGGCCCATGTCATCGGCGGTGAATAACTGCCGGTAACGTGCTTCGGCTTTCACCCCCATGGCAGCGGCGCGGACCGGGTCTTCCCAGAGCGTGCGCATCGCCTCGCGAAATGCCTGTGGATGACTGGGCGGGACCACCAGCCCGGTTTCGTTGTGAATATTGATGTAGCTGGTGCCGGTGCCAATCTCGCTGGAAATCATCGGTTTGCCGTACATCGCACCTTCCAGCAGAGAAATGCCGAACGCTTCCGAGCGCAGGTGCGACGGGAAAACAATCGCGTAGCTCAGTTGCAGCAGTGCGACTTTGTCTTCGTCACCCAGGCGCCCGAGGAAATGAATGTTACGCAGGCCCAGCGCCTGCGCCTGTGCGTGCAGCTCCAGTTCCAATGGCCCGGCGCCGACAATGACCACGGGATAGTCCACGTCTTTCAGGGCCTCCAGCAAAATGTGCAGGCCTTTGTAGTAACGCATCACGCCGACAAACAGGAAAAACTTATCCCCAAGCTGCTGGCGCCAGCGATTTATCCGTTCGGCATCAGGCTGTGGATAACCGGCCTTGTTCAAACCGTAGGGAATCACTCGGGTCTTGTCCTGGAATTGCTGCAACACGTCGCTGGTGTGCAGGTAGTTCGGCGAAGCGGCAACGATACGGTCGGCGCTGGCGAGGAAGCGGTTCATCAGCGGGCGATAGAGTTTGAGAAGGTGTTTCTGGCGAATGATGTCCGAGTGGTAGGTCACCACACTCGGTTTATTCGTCGCGCTAGCGAAATGCACCAGGTCCATGAACGGCCACGGGAAGTGGTAGTTGATCACATCCGCCTCGGCCGCCAGTTCGCGAAACTGTTTGAACACGCTCCAGGAAAAACCGGTGGAGGCGAACTGGATGTCGAGTTTGGCGCGGTGCACTTCGTGCTGACCGAGTTGCACCATGGGGGGATTCGGGTCGGCGCTGAGTGTCAGCACCTGGCCGTCGATACCGTGCTGAGCGCCGCTCTCGCAGAGCTGGAAGATCACTTGCTCAATGCCGCCGACCGAGTCAGGCAGGTACGTCTTGAAAAAATGAAGAACTCGCATTCAACCTCCCATGGCCTGACGGTAGGCACCGGCCGTGGCCTGTGCACAACGCTCCCAGGAAAAAAGCCGTGACTGCTGCAACCCGGCTTCTTGGCATGCCTGCCAATGCGCTTGATCGTCGATCAGTCGGCTCAGCGCATCGCGCAGGCCTTCTGCATCGTCAGCTTCAATATAGTTGCCCGCCGCACCCGCGACTTCCGGCATCGCCGAAGAACGCGTGAGCAGCACCGGCGTGCCGCTGGCCATGGCCTCCAGTACCGGCAGACCAAAACCTTCATACAGCGACGGAAAAATCAGCGCCCGCGCGCCGGCCAGCAATTGCGCGACCTGTTCATCGGGCAAATAACCGAGCAGGCACACATGCCCGCTGGCCAGCGCCTGACGCAGGGGTTCGCTGAACTGTTCGCGCTCCCAGCCGGCCATGCCGACGATCAACAGTGGAAAGCGCTGGCGCACCGCCTCCGGCAGCAGGGCATGGGCGCGTAGGGCCAGGCCAAGGTTCTTGCGCGGCTCCAGCGTGCCCACGCAAAGAAAATATTCCCGCGCCGCCACCGCATGAGCCTTGAGCACCGCGTCAATGGCGCACGCTTCGCGCGGATGAAAGCGCTTGGCGACCCCCAGTGGTGCCACCACAAAACTCTCGGCAGGCAGGCCGAAATACGCTTGAGCTTCGTCGGCAATGGCTTGCGAGTCGGTGAGAATTACTTGGGCTTGCTGCACACCCACGGCCAATCGACGTTCGATTTCCTTGAGTCGCGCCGCAGGCTGGGTCTCAGGGAAATGCAGGTGCGTCAGGTCATGCAGGGTGATCACGGTCGGGCCGTCGAAGGCCAGTGGCCACAGGCTTGGTTCGTGATAGAGGTCGATGCCTTGCGCGCGGCCCTGATCGAAGCGTTTCTGCTCCAGCCAGCGGCGCGCCTGATAGGCACCGGGGATCTGCCGCAGCAGCGGTGTCAGGCGCGAGTAACCGGGCATGGCCGCTTCCGGCAGTGCCGAGCTCCAGCCCCAGCCGTGGAACAGCGTCACGTCAATGTCGGGCTCACTGCGCAAGGCGTTGACCAGTTCGGCAACGTAATGGCCGATGCCGGTGCGCGGTGCCTGGAGAATGCGCGCGTTAAGAGCAATGCGCATGCTGACTCTCGGGGGCAGGCATCGCTGCATTCAAGTTGCGTTCAATACGTTCGACCAATTGGGCGCTCGCTTCACGCCAGCTCAACCAGCGCCATTGTTCGAGGCTCAGCGTTGCCGGAAACTCGCCGGAGCGCTCCATGCCGGTCACCAGATCAGTCAGACTCTGTGGATTCGTCAGGTCGAAATACGCCATGTAGTCGCCGCCGATCTCGCGAAACACCGGGATGTCGCTGGCCATTGCCGGTAACTGGCGTTGCATGGCTTCCACCAGTGGCAAGCCGAAACCTTCGACATGGGACGGAAACACCAGCGCCGTGGCGTGAGAGTAGGCGTGCTCGAGACTTTTGTCCGAGAGCGAGTTGTACATGAACAAGCGTCGGTTCAGCTCGGGATGCTGGCGGATTCGTTCGATCAGTGCGTCGCACTTCCAGCCGATCTTGCCGACGATGCATAACCGCGCTTTCGATCCTGTTGCCCAGGCGAGTTCAAACGCCTCGAGCAGGTACGCGTGGTTTTTGCGCGGCTCGATGGTGCTGACCATGAGAAACACCGGGTCCTTGGTCTGGAACATGTCCAGCAGGCCACGGTCGACCTTGGCATCGGCCTCACTCAAGTCCAGTTCGGAGCCGAGGTGGAAATAATCAAACCAGCGCTGCCCGACCTGTTGCGTGCCGATCCGGCGCAGCATTTCCTCGCGCACCTGATCGCGGATCGTGGTCGAGATCGCGACATAACCATCAGCGGTGCGCGCGATCCAGTCGAACCAGTCGTTGAACACTTTGACCAGTCCGGCATCGCAAAACTGCGGGTGGGTCAGGGGGATCAGGTCATAAATCACCGAAATGATGCCCACGCCCTCACGCTTGAGTTGCTCGGCGAGGGGGAAAAAGTTGGCGTGCCAGGACGAGTCGAGCAGCACCAATTGATCGCCCCCCCGGTGGACCAGCGGGATGCAGCGCTCGGGAATCTGTTGGCCCTTGAGGACGCGCTCTAGCAGGCGCATGGGCAAGCTGAAACAGGCGAATGCCGTGAGTCGGCAGCCGACGTACAGCACCCGACGGGTGAAATGCGACTGGTTGAACGGCCAGCGTCGCTCCACCGCTCGGTGACGTAGCCAGAAGGCGTTGGCCCACTGTTCCAGTTTCACCCGCAGACCCATCAGGTCGAGCTTCGGGGACTTCAGCGGCGCCAGACTTTTAACTTCATACAAACCGCCATCGATCATCACCACCGGGATGCATTCGAGGGTGTCATCGGCCGTCGGCAATTGCTGAATGACGTTGCGTACAACACGTTGAATGCCCGAGTTGGCGGAGGGATGTTCGAAAACGTAAGTGCACTCCACCAGCAATCGTGTCATCGCAAGATCTCCGTATCAGGCGTTTTTAAAAGGTTTTCACTGGAACGGGTGATTTCGGTCCGGGCTTGTAACCAGGAGCAGCCGACAAAGTCTTCCTGGCGATTGTTGATCACGTGGAAGATCAAACCATAGTCGCGCCACTCGAAGTTGCGATCCAGGTGCGAATCCAGACGTGACAGGCTCAACGCCACGGAGTAGTTACCCTTGCCCAGACGCATGTCGAAAGCGAAGCGAAAGGTCACGCGTTCGCCGGCACTCAGCTCGGTAATGGCTTTGTCGAGGCGATGGGTGTTGATGCCATAAATGGCCTGGCCCAGACGATCCTTGATCATGAAGCCGAGAATCAGCCGCTCGATGTCTTCACGAATTTCGGTCTGCACTTCCAGCACCACAGGCTGACCGACCTCCGCGACTTCAAGGCTGCGTCCTTGCTCATCGAGCAGGCGCACGCTGAGAATCGCTGCTTCACCGGTGCCGGAAATGGTCTGTACCTGGCCATTGGCGAGCATCTCCTGGCGCACCGTCTGGCCTTCGCGCTGGGCCAGCATGGCGTTGTAGTAGTCCATGACTTCTTCGGGTTTGCCACGCATGGCCAGACGTCCGTTCTCCAGGAGAATCGCGGTGTCGCAGATCGATTGAATGGCCGAGCGGTCATGGGACACGATCAGCAGGGTCGTACCGGCTTTGCGGAAGCTGCGGATGCGCTCGAAACTTTTATGCTGGAAATACGCATCACCGACCGACAGCGCTTCGTCGACGATCAGGATGTCCGGACGCCGCGCGGTCGCGACACTGAACGCCAGGCGCATCTGCATGCCGCTGGAATAGGTACGCACCGGATGATCGATGGCGTCGCCGATTTCGGCAAAGCTTTCGATTTGCGGCATCAACGCTTCGATCTCTTCGACCTGCATGCCCAGCAACTGACCGGCCATGACAGCGTTCTGCCGACCGGTAAAGTCCGGGTGAAAACCCATGCCCAATTCCAGCAACGCGGCCACGCGGCCTTGCAGATGGATCTGTCCACAGGTCGGTTGGGTGGTGCCGGTGATCATCTTCAGCAGGGTGCTTTTGCCCGCGCCGTTGACGCCGACGATGCCAACCGCTTCACCGGGTTTGATCTCGAAATCGACGTCTTGCAAGACCCAGTGCAGGTGATGGCGGTTCGGCGAGAACGGCACCAGCCATTCCAGCAAGCGACTCCAGCGATTCGGATATTGTTTATAGGCTTTGGCCAGGCCAGTAACGCGTATGTGTCCCATCAGAGTTCGTCCACCATTTCACCGACTCGTTGACGGAACAGGCGCAACGCCATGGTGCAGAGCAGCAGACCGATGATCAGCAGCGGTGTCAGTGACGACCACTGCGGCCATTGGTTGTAAAGGAACACGTTCTGGTAGCTTGTCATCAGCGCCGTCATCGGGTTCAGGCTGATGACGTGCTGGATGCCTGACGGCAGGATCGAAAGCGGGTAAACGATGGGCGTCAGCCAGAACCAGAACTGCAGGCAGATGCCGAACATCTGCCCGACATCGCGAAAGAACACATTGAGAATGCCGAGCAGCATCCCCAGCCCCGCGGCAAAGATCACTTGCACGATCAACAGCGGTATCAGCGCCAGCAGGGCCATGCCGGGCAGGCGGCCGCTGATCAGCAGAAAGCCGAAGAACAGCCCGAGAATGATCGCAAAATTGATACCGGCGTTGAGCAGGGTAATCACCGGCAGGCAAATGCGCGGGAAGCTGATTTTCTTCAGCAGGTTGGCGTTTTCCAGAAACATGCTCTGGCTGCGCGTGGTGATTTCCGCGAACAGACCCCACGTCAGCAGGCCGGCGCAGAGATAGACGCTGTAGGCCAAGCCATCGTCCACGCCCGGCAGACGGGCGCGCATGATCTGGGAAAAGATCACCGTGTACACAACAATCATCGACAACGGGTTGAGTACAGTCCACAGCGCGCCGAACAACGAGTTGCGATAACGTGATTGAAACTCCCGCTTGACGCTACCGAGGATGAATCCGCGATAACTGCGCATTGAGCGGTAAAGGGAAAGCAGCATTCAAACCGTCCTGCCGTATTGGTCTTCGAAGCGGACGATGTCGTCCTCTCCCAGGTATTCGCCGCTTTGTACTTCGATGATCACCAGATCGATCACCCCGGGGTTTTCCAGGCGATGGCGGTGGCCGGCAGCGATGAACGTCGATTCGTTTTTCGCCACCAGGTGGGTACCGGTACCATTGTTGGTGACCTTGGCCATGCCTTCGACGACCACCCAGTGTTCGTTACGGTGATGGTGCATTTGCAGAGACAGCTTGCCGCCGGGCTTGACCACAATGCGCTTGATCTTGAAGCGCGGGCCCTCCTCGAGCACGGTGTAGGTGCCCCATGGCCGACTCACCGTGCGGTGCAGGCGGTAGGCTTCGTGGGATTTGTCCTTGAGCTGCTTGGCCACTCGTCGCACGTCCTGCGCACGATCAGCGTGAGCGACCAGTACGGCGTCGGCGGTGTCGATGACGATCAGGTTGTCCACGCCGACGGCAGCCACCAGCCGACCTTCGCTTTGAACGAAGTTATTGTGGCTGTCGATGAAAATCGCTTCGCCGCTGGCACGATTGTTATCGGCATCGGCCGGTACCAGAGCCGCGACGGCGCCCCAGGAACCGATATCGCTCCAGTCGAACCCGGCGGGTACCACGACGACTTTTTCCGAGCGCTCCATCAACGCGTAGTCGATGGAGATGTCGGTGATCTCGGCGAACAGCGCTGGCGACAGTTCCTGTTGCAGGCAGCCGACAGTTTCCAGCGGGGCGCTAGCCGCCATGCAGGCACGGGTCTGTTCCAGCAACTGCGGCGCATGCAGTTGCAACTCGGCCAGCACACTTGCGGTGGTGAAGCAGAACATCCCTGAGTTCCACAGGAAGTTGCCGCTTTCCAGATAATGCGTGGCGGTTTGCAGGTCGGGTTTCTCGACGAAACGCTGCACTTTCGCAGCGCCTCTGGCGTCGAGTGGCGCGCCAGTCTCGATGTAGCCGAAGCCGGTTTCCGGGGCGGTCGGCGTCACACCGAAGGTCACCAGATAACCGTCCTTCGCCAGATTGACCGCGTGTTCGACGGCACTTTTCAGCGCGTCCTGATTGACGATCAAATGGTCGGCCGGCATCACCACCATGATCGCGTCGTCACCGTGCAGCGCTTGCAGCGACAACGCGGCAGCAGCGATGGCCGGGGCAGTGTTGCGGCCGGTCGGCTCCAGCAGGAAATGCCCGCGATGACGCGAGACATGGGCGGCGCAATAGTGATCCTTGCTCTGGAAGTAGTACTCGCGGTTAGTCACCGTGACAATGTCGCCCCAACCGTCCAGCAACGCGGCGGCACGCTGGTAGGTCTTGCCCAGCAGCGACTGGCCGTCGGGCAGGGTCATGAACGGCTTGGGATGGCCCTCGCGGGACACCGGCCACAAACGAGTGCCGGCACCGCCGGACAGAATCACGGGAATCAGCATGGCCTACTCCTTGGCGACGCGTTTCATGTCCGCATCCATCATCATGCGGATCAAGGTATCCAGGTCGGTTTTCGGCTTCCAGCCCAGCACACGCTGAGCCTTGGCTGGATTGCCGAGCAGCACTTCAACTTCGGCCGGGCGGAAAAACGCCGGGTCGATCTTCACGTAGTCGCGGTAGTTGAGGCCGACGTGATCGAAGGCGATGCGGCACATTTCACGCACCGTGGTGGTGACGCCAGTGGCGACAACAAAATCGTCGGGTTTGTCCTGTTGCAGCATCAGCCACATGGCTTCGACGTAGTCACCGGCAAAGCCCCAATCGCGCTTGGCGTCGATGTTGCCCAGGGCCAGTTCGTGCTGTTTGCCCTGTTTGATGCGCGCCGCGGCATCGGTGACTTTGCGCGTCACGAATTCGATGCCGCGCAGCGGTGATTCGTGATTGAAGAGGATGCCGCTGCTGGCGTGCAGGTTGAAACTTTCGCGGTAGTTGACGGTGATCCAGTGGCCATACAGTTTGGCCACGCCGTACGGGCTGCGGGGGTAGAACGGCGTGTTTTCATCCTGCTGTTCAGCCTGGATCAGACCGAACATTTCGCTGGTCGATGCCTGATAAAACCGGGTATGCGGGCTGAACTGGCGGATCGCTTCGAGCAGGTGGGTAACGCCCAGACCATCGACGATGCCAGTCGTCACCGGTTGATTCCACGACGCGGCGACAAAGCTCTGCGCGGCGAGGTTATAGACCTCGTCCGGCGCCGATTGAATGACTGCACGCTGTACCGAACAGGCATCGGCCATGTCCCCGTCCAGATAGACGATGTCGGCTTCGACCCCCATCTCGCGCAGACGCCAGCGCGAATCGCTGCTGCGCCGTGCCACGAGGCCGTAAACCTTGTAGCCCTTGCCGAGCAACAATTTGGCCAGATATGCGCCGTCCTGGCCGGTGATGCCTGTGATCAATGCACTTTTTGTCATTCTTGTCGTACTCGCGTCTCCCAGTCGGACAGGATCGCCCGCAGGGATTGTTGTGTTGTGATTTCAGGCGTCCATCCTGTGGTCTGGGTCAGCCGGTTATGGCTGCCACAAACGCGACGCTGATCGGCACGCCGCATGCGCGCAGGGTCTTGAACCAGTTGCATGTCGACTTCGGCGAGATCGCCGAGCTGCTCGATCAGGCTGCGAATGCTTTGCTCGCGGCCCGAGCAGATGTTGTAGACCTGTCCTGACGTGCCTTTTTCCAGCAGCGCGAAGTAGGCCGATATCACATCGCCGACATCGAGGAAATCTCGCGTCACATCGATGTCGCCAACCTCCAGTTGCGGCGCTTGAAGGCCCTGTTTGATGCGACTTATCTGGCGGGCGGCACTGGCGATGACAAAGCTTTCTTTCTGGCCGCTGCCGATGTGGTTGAACGGACGCGCTACCAACACCGGCCAGCCTTCACTCAGGCCCCATTGCAGGCTGAGAAACTCCGCCGAGAGTTTGCTCACCGCGTAAGGATTGCGCGGGCAGGGCGACTGTTGCTCGCTGATCGGCAGATCGCTCTCGCCGACTTGACCGTAGACATCGCCGGAGCTGACGTAGAGGAAGGTGCCGGCAAAGCCCCGCGCCTTGAGCGCCTGCAGCAGATTGAGGGTGCCGAAAAGATTGATGTCGAAGGTACGCGCCGGATCACGGAACGCTTCCGGGACGAAGGTCTGCCCGGCCAGATGAATTACCGCGTCGGGCATCTGCGGCCACAGATCACGGAGGCTGTCAGCATTCGTGAGGTCGTAGGGCGAGGCGGCAGGCAGCAGCTCCCACGGCGAATCAGGCAATGCCAGACGCGATTGAATATGTTGTCCCACGAATCCACTGAGACCCGTGACGAACAGACGCTTTTTCAAACAGCGACCCCTTGGTCTTGAACTTGCGCCACTTTCTCACAGGCTTTAAGGAGAGGTCTGTCAGACCGGAGGAAAAACCGGGTGAGAGACGGGCGAAGTCAGTTGTTGTAGTTGTTTGTTATCAATCTGTGCCAATTGCGCAGCAATTTCAACAGGCCAAACCGTGACCGGTCAGTTCTCGTCAGCGTAGTCCGATTTATTCTCGTCGGGCGGTTCCCGGATCCTTGATGGATGTGTTTAGAATGGCCCTCGTCGCCATTCCCCCAGGTCCACCGTGGGCGTGGCGCAACCAGGGTGAAACTGACCACTAAAACAAGAACGAAGACGTGCCTGAAGATGATGGACTAGCTGCGTTATTGCGGCTTGATCCAACGCCGGGTCGTCATAGCATGAGGTTGCCGGGACGGCTGCTTCATCGTGGGATGCCATGAATTTCATTCTTTACTCGGACGTCAACGACCGCTCCATCAGCCAAAGTCTCGGGCGTCCCGAATACAGCTACTACTTCGTGCTCAAGGCTTATCGCCCGGTGCTGGAAAGCCTTGGTCGCGTGCATGTGGTCACGTCGACTGACGACGTCGATCCGCTGTATCTGCAATTGCGCCAGGCCGATCAGGAATGCCTGTTTCTTTCGTTTGCACCGCCACATAAAACCCCGATCGGCCTGCAGTGCCCGATGGTCTGCGTGATTGCCTGGGAATATGACTCGATCCCCACCGAATACGCTGGCGACGATGTGCGCCAGGACTGGCGCCAGACACTGGCCCGCCATGGCCGGGTGATTACGTTGTCCACCCACACCGCGCAGGCCATCCGTCGCAGTCTGGGTGAAGATTTCCCCGTGCTGGTATTGCCCACGCCACTGTGGGAGCGTTTCGCTCAGGTGCGGCGAGATTGTCCAAGTGTCCCGGTAAACCCCGGCACCACGCTGCAGATTAAGGGCTGCATCATCGACAGCCGTGCTCTGGGGCTGTCGGCCGATGGCTTGATCGCACCGATACTCCGCGAGCCGGAACTGCAAACACCGCAAGTGATCGAGCCCGTGCCGGAGCCGATCGCGGAACCTCCTCCGGCACTGACCCTGCGCCGGCGTGCTTTCATCACCAAGCATTACCTGATCGCGGGCTACAGAGCTGTCACGGTGGCCTCCGAACATCGACCGCTGTTTCTGCTCAAGCACAACCTGTTGCAGTGGTATCGCGAAGCCGTCAGTGATTTGCTGCCGGGCTCGGTCCGCGAGGAACACCGCGAGTTGCCTGATCCCATTGTCGAGGCAATAACGCCGGCTCCAGCCGTGAGTGAAATGCCGGTGTTGGCTGAGCACCCGCAAGCTTCGCTCCCCGACACCAGTCAGCACGTACAGATCGACGTCAGCGGCGTGGTTTACGTCAGCGTGTTCAACCCCGAGGACGGGCGCAAGAACTGGC
Source organism: Pseudomonas sp. AC242 (assembly GCF_979258655.1). NCBI lineage: Bacteria > Pseudomonadati > Pseudomonadota > Gammaproteobacteria > Pseudomonadales > Pseudomonadaceae > Pseudomonas > Pseudomonas sp. AC242. The sequence continues at coordinate 5,652,619 of NZ_OZ409873.1, read as the reverse complement.
ATCACCTGATCACTGCGTTCTGCTGGGCTATGCGTGATGTCGACGACGCGACGCTGGTGCTGAAAATCACCCAAAACGATCTGTCGAGCTATTACGTTCATCTCATTACGTTGCTCTCGCAGCTGTCGCCATTCGCCTGTCGCGTGGTGGTCATGCATGGCTATCTGGAAGAGGAGGAATTTGCCCGGCTGTATGGCGCTGCGAGTTTCTACGTCAATGCGTCGCGCTGCGAAGGGTTGTGCCTGCCGTTGATGGAGTTCATGTCGTGTGCCCGCCCGGTGATTGCACCGAACCACACCGCGATGGGTGACTACATCGACGAACGCGTTGCTTTCATCGTCAAGTCCAGCCGCGAACCGACCATCTGGCCGGAGGATCCGCGCATTCTCTATCGCACGCTGCGCCATCGTCCCGACTGGGGATCGTTGAAAACCGCCTACGAGGACAGCTACGCCATGGCCAAGAACCATCCAGAGGCTTACCTGGCGATGGCCGCTGCCGCTGCTGAGCGGATGCGTGAATACTGCGGTTTTACGCCCGTGCAGCAGCGCGCGGAGGCGTTTTTCGGTCTGAGGGCCAATAGCGAAATGACTTCGTTGGCGGTCGAGACCGGAGCGGCCTCATGCTGATCATCATTCATTCGGAAACCAACAAGAGCAATATCCAGCAGAACCTCGGCCGGCCGGAGTACAGCTATTACTTCGTGCTCAAGGAGTTTCGCCCCGTTCTCGAACGAATCGGTCAGGTGATTGAAGTCAGCAACCCTGACGAGTTAGTGGATCGTTTGTATTTCGACTGCTTGAGCCGGGGCGAGGATTGCGTCTTCCTGTCGTTCTCGCCGCCGCATCGCACGCCCATCCATTACGCATGCCCGACCATCCCGGTGTTCGCCTGGGAATTCAGCACCATCCCGACTGAAAGCTGGCAGGGCGAATCACGTCACGATTGGCGTGTGGTGTTGCAGGCGTGTGGCCGGGCGATTACGCATTCGACATTCACGGTGAACGCGGTGCGCGACGTGATGGGGGCGGACTATCCGATCTGCGCGATCCCGGCTCCGGTGTGGGATCGCTTTGCCGCTCGCGGCGAGCAATTGGCCAAGCGTCCGGTGGTTGACCTTGTGACGCTGAACCTGCGTGGATTGCTGATCGACAGTCGTCGCACGGACTTGCGGCCGTATGGCCCACCGCGATTGCGCGAAGGCACGCCGATGTCCTTCGCAGGACCGCCAGAGGATTGCCAATTGCAGCTCGAAGGCGTGGTCTACACCTCGGTGTTCAACCCTTACGACGGCCGCAAGAATTGGCAGGATATGGTCAGCGCGTTCTGCACGACGTTTCGCGACATCAGCGATGTGACCCTGGTGCTCAAACTGACCCACCATGACATCGCCGATGCGCTGACCGACATGCTGCATCACTTGTACAAGAACCAGTCGTATCAGTGCCGGATCGTGCTGATCCATGGCTATCTGGCGGATGCCGATTACGAAGCACTGGTGCAGGCCACCAGCTACGTGGTCAACAGTTCTTACGGTGAAGGACAGTGCCTGCCGTTGATGGAGTTCATGTCCTGCGGCAAACCGGCGATTGCGCCGTTGAACACCGCGATGGCCGATTATGTGAGCAGCGATAATGCATTTATCGTCGACTTCACCGAAGAGCTCACCGCCTGGCCGCATGACCCGCGTGCGGCCTATCGCACGATGCGTTACATCACCGACTGGGATTCGCTGTGTCTGGCGTATCGCGCCAGTTATGACGTGGCAAAAACCGATGAGCAGCGTTACGCCGGGATGTCCGCCGAGGCGATTCGCAGTCTGCAGCGATTCTGTAGCCAGGCCAGCACCGAGCAGAGATTGCGCGATTTTTTTGCGCAGCCACTGCAAGCCCGCGGAACGTTGCCTGCGCCAGTTACGGTCGCATGATCCGTCGTCTGCTCGCACGATGGCGTCCGGCGCGTGCCGCGCAACCGCTGTCGGCACCGTTGGCCAAGGTGTCGCCTCGCGACGTCGGTTTACATGACGCCGTGCTCGACGGTTGGTTCTTGAATGACAGCGGCGAGTTGCTCAAGGGCTTTGCGATCAGCGCTGACGATACGTTGCTGGATGTCGGTTGTGGCGAAGGCGTGGCGACACTGTTTGCCGTGCGTCAGGGCGCTTCGGTGATTTTTACCGACAGCGAACACGCCAAGGTGCGTGAGCTCGCACGGCAGGTCGAAGCACAAAGCGACAAAGCCCATCTTGGGCTGGTCAGCAATAGCCTGCCGTTGCCACTGGCTGACGGCTGCGCCAGTAAAGTGGTGTGCATGGAGGTGCTGGAGCACATCGATCAGCCCCAACCGTTCATGGCCGAACTGGTGCGCATGGGGCGCCCAGGTGCACAGTATCTGTTCAGCGTGCCGGCACCGGTGGGCGAACACTTGCAAAAAGGCATCGCCCCGGACAGTTACTATCAGTCTCCCAATCATGTGCAGATTTTCACCCCGGAGCGCTTCGCTGCGCTGGTAGAAGAGGCTGGCCTGGTGATCGAACATCGCCAGGCCAGCGGATTTTTCTGGGTGATGGGCATGATTTTTTTCTGGGCCGGCGAACGGGCTGCAGGGCGTGATCCGGGCGGTGCGGTGCGTGACCGGATTCAGGAGCCCTTCATGCCGTTGATGGAGAACTGGGCCAAGACCTGGCAGGACCTGCTCGCTCAGCCGGGCGGGCTGGCGATCAAGCAGACGCTTGACCGCTTCATGCCCAAGAGCCAGGTGATCATCGCCCGCAAACCATCGGGTGTGGGGGAGGCACCATGAGCAGCAAGCGGATCATGGACATTGAAGTGCTGCGCGCAATTGCCGTATTGGGCGTGTTGTTCCATCACTTGCAGGGCAGTCTGTTTACCGATGTCGTGCCGTCGCTGGAAAAGATCCATGCCTGGGCGCAGCCGTGGTGGGGCGTTGATCTGTTTTTCGCCATCTCCGGTTTTGTTATTGCCCGAAGCCTGATCCCGGCGCTGCAAGGCTGTACAACCCGCCAGGAGTATTGGCAGCAGACGCGCAATTTCTGGCTTCGCCGGGTTTTCCGGTTACTGCCGTCGGCCTGGTTATGGCTGGCGCTGATGTTGCTGGCGTGCGTGTTTCTCAATCGTTCGGGGGCGTTCGGTACGTTGTCGGCCAACCTGCAAGCAACGTTGGCCGGGGTGTTGCAGTACGCCAACTTCCGGTTTGCCGACAGCTTCTTTCGCTACGAGTACGGCAGCAGTTTCGTCTACTGGAGCCTGTCGCTGGAGGAGCAGTTCTACCTGCTGTTCCCGCTGCTGATTCTGCTCTGTCGCAAACATTTGGTCTGGGCATTGCTGGCGCTGGTCGCGGTGCAGATTTTCACCCTGCGCACGCCGTTGTTGATGGTGGTGCGTACTGATGCGCTGGCCCTCGGTGTATTGCTGGCAATGTGGAGTGCGCAGCCGAGTTATCAACGTTGGCGGCCGAATTTTCTCGCTCGGCCATGGGTCGGAATTTCGGCATTGATGCTGATCGGCGCGCTGTTGAGTTTCATGGCCACCGATCGCTTCACGTTCGCCTGGTACCGTATCGGTTCAATTGCCGTACTGAGCGCAATACTGGTGTGGATCGCATCGTACAACCGCAATTACCTGATGCCCGCTGGCGCGATGCAGCGGCTGCTGGGGTGGATCGGTAGCCGGTCCTATGGCATCTACCTAATTCACATACCCGCTTATCAATTGGTGCGTGAACTGATCTTTCGCTTGCAGAGCGCCGGTCTGCCCAGCCCTGCCGGCCACCCGGTGCTGATGCTGCTGATCGCTTTCGGCCTGATCGTGTTGCTCAGCGAACTCAATTACCGCTGGGTCGAAATGCCCATGCGCAACCGTGGTGCCGCGCTCGTGCGCCGCCTCGGTACGTCCCGATCCACCGTCCCGTCCTCTGGAGCCACCTCATGCTGAGCCTACTGAAGAAACTCACGGCGGCGACGCCAGCACCGGTCCCCGCGCAGGCAGTGGAGCCGGTCGCCAGCAAGGTCGATCCGTACATGCTCGGCTTGTACGATGCCAAGCTCAGTGGCTGGTTCAACCAGGAAACCAACGAGCTGTTCAAAGGTTTCGTGGTGTCTGCCGAGGACACGCTGCTTGATGTCGGCTGCGGTGATGGCGGCAACGTGCATTTTTGCGGCATGCGCGGGGCGAAGATCATCATCGCCGACATCGACGGGGCCAAGGTCGAAGCGACTCGTCAGCGCCTGAGCGATACGCCGGCACGGGACATCGAATGTCACGTCACCGATTGCAATCCGTTGCCGATCGCCGACGGCACTGCAACGCGCGTGGTCTCCACCGAAGTCATCGAGCATGTCGACGATCCGGCACAGTTCCTCGCCGAACTGGTGCGTGTCGGCAAACCGGGCGCCTTGTACCTGTTGAGCGTGCCGCACCCGAGTTCTGAAGACCTGCAAAAAGACATCGCCGCGCCCCAGTACTTCCAGAAGCCCAATCACATTCGCATCATCAGCGAAGAGCAGTTCAAGGCACTGGTCAGCGAGGCCGGGCTGGAGATCGTCAGCCATAGTCAGTACGGCTTTTACTGGTCGATGTGGATGCTGTTGTTCTGGGAAGCCAAGGTCGATTTCAGCAACCCGGATCATCCGCTGCTCAATCACTGGGCCGAGACCTGGCAAGCGGTGCTGGACTCGCCGCGTGGTGCGCAGATCAAGCAGGCGCTGGACGCGGTGGTTGCGAAAAGCCAAGTCATCATTGCCCGCAAACCCGCCGCACCCGTGTAGGAGCTGCGGCACGCTGCGATCTTTTGATTTTGATCCTGAAAAACAAGATCAAAAGATCGCAGCCTCGTTTTACTCGACAGCTCCTACAGGGGTTTTGTGTAACCTTGCAGCCTTGTGGTGTCAGGGGGCTGGAAGGTATGCGGTTTATTGTGGGTCTGTTTTTGGGCATCGTTATCGCGGGTTGCGAGCAACACGACGCGCGCCCTCTCGACCAACAACTCTACATCTGGCAACGCCAATGGACGCCGGCCCACGAGGCGGCGCTGCATGACAGTCGCCAGGATTTCTCGACGTTACGCGTCCTCGCACTGCAAGCCTTTCCCAATGCCGGATGGAGCCGCGCGCGGATCGATGCGCCGTTATTGATAGCCGACGGCCGTCCTTTGATCGCAGTGATTCGTCTCGATGGGCAGTTGAAGGCGCTGGATCAGGATCAGCTCACCACGCAGATTCTGCAGGTGCTTGCCGATTGGCAGGCGCAAGGTCTTGTATTGAGCGGCATCGAGATTGATCACGATGCCGGTAACGCACGTTTGCCGGCCTACGCTGAATTCCTCGAACATTTGCGCTCGGCATTGCCGACGTCTCTGCCTTTGAGCATCACGGCACTTCCGGCCTGGCTCGACAGTGCGCAATTGCCGACACTCCTGCAAACCGTCGACAGCAGCGTGCTGCAAGTCCACGCCGTCAGCGATCCGCGTCGCGGTCTGTTCGATCCTGATCAGGCGTTGAAGTGGGCCAAGGCCTGGGCGCGGATTACCGACAAACCTTTTTTTCTCGCGCTGCCGGCTTACGGTGTGGCGCTGTTGCCGGATGATGGCGGGGCGCCGGTGGTGGAAAGCGAAGTACAACTTGAGCGGGGCGGTGAGCGCCAGGAATTGCTCGCAGATCCGCAGCAATTGCGCCAACTTGGCAAGGCCTTGCGCGAAGACCCACCGGCGCATCTGGCCGGTCTGATCTGGTTCCGCCTGCCGCTGGCCACTGACCGCCGCGCCTGGAGTCTGACCACCCTTGCAGCGGTCGCACGGGGTGATCAACTGAACAGTCAGCTCGGCGTGACGCTGAGCGAGTTCGACGGCCTCTACGACATCAAACTCGACAATCCCGGCAACCTCGACAGTGCCTGGCCTGCGCGGATCATTCTCAAGGCGAAAAACTGTGAAGGCGCCGATGCGCTCGCCGGTTACTCGTTGCAACAAAGCCCGGATCTGCTTACCTTCACCCGCCTGCGCGACGGCCGCTTGCCGGCGGGTGGGCAGCGCGTCATCGGTTGGGCGCGTTGCGCCAATATTGATCAAGGAGGTTCGCATGTTGACCCGTAACTGGCCCCGCCATCTGCTCTGTCTGAGCCTCTGCCTGCCGCTGGGTTCGGCGTTCGCCTGCGGGCCGGATTTCCCCATGCGCCTGCTCGACAATCGTGGGCAGACCCTCGCGGATCTGCCTGAGGGCAACTTCAACTTCGAACTCAGCCGCCTCGGCAAAACCATCGCCGGGCTGAAGAATGTCACTGCGGCGACGCACAATCCCAACGATATGTACGGCGAGGAAAACGCGGCGGCCGAGGTTCGGGAAAAGGCTGAACAGGCCGGACTGAGCGTTGAGCAGCAAGCGTTGATCAAACAACTGCGCGGTCTGAGCGATGCGCGGCAGGTCGAGGCGCAGGGCGCCGGCCTGCCGGCGGAAATCCGCTTGTACGTGGCTGGTGCAGTGGCGTTTGCCACAGGCGATCATCAACTCGCCGTCGAGAATTTCACCAAGCTGCTGGCGCTGCCGGCAGATCAGCGTCCGTTGCGCAGCACGTGGGCGGCGTATTCGCTGGGCCGTACCTGGTTTGCGATGAGCCGCGAAGGCGGGGATGCGGTCGAGGCGCTGGAGCAATCGCGTGATGCGTTCCGCCAAGCCCGGCAACTGAGCATCGACGGTTTCAGCGATCCGCTGGAGTTGGGCGTTGCCAGCCTCGGTGAAGAGGCGCGGGCATTGCGCACGGCGGGCGACTGGAGCGGCGCCATCGAATTGTATGAAGCACAGAATCTGCACGGCTCGGCTGTGGGTTACACCTCGCTCAAGCAATTGATGAATGAACTGGCGGAGTTGCCCGAGGCCGAACTCGCCGATTTGCTGCAGCACAAAGCCGTGCAGCAACTGGTTACGGCATCGCTGGTGAGCCGTCAAGGCTGGTCGTTTGGCGATGAGCCGCCGAACGAGAAAAAACTGGTGAAACTGCTGCAAAACAGCACCCGCGGCAGCCTCGAAAACGCGGATCGTCTGGCGGCGATGAGTTATCAACAGGGTGATTACGCCGGTGCCAAGGCCTTTCTCGAGAACGCCGGCGACGGCGGCCTGGCGTGGTGGCTGCGGGCCAAACTGGCGGTGCGTGACGGTGACAAAAACGCCGCAGCCGCAGCCTATTCGAAAGCCGCGCAAGCCTTCCCGCAGAGCGAAGACTGGGGTTATCGCCGTACGCCGGACTGGGCGTTTGAAGCGGTTCAGCCGAAATGCCGGGTCGAGGGCGAAAGCGCGATTCTCGCGTTGCAACGTGGCGAGTACCTGCAGGCATTCGTGCAGTTGTATCGCAGCAACAGTGTCTATTGGTTCGATGCCGCGACCGTGGCCGAGCGCGTACTGACCGTCGATGAGCTGAAAAAGTACGTCGACGATAACGTCCCGGCTCCGCCCGCGCTGACTCAACAGCAGCGTGATAACTACGTGCCGCTGCCGCTCGCCGCCAGCCTGCGCAACCTGCTCGGCCGGCGTTTGCTGCGCGAAGGGCATTACGCCGACGCGGTCGCTTATTTCGACAATCCCGACCTGCAAAACAAGGCTCGCCTCTACGGCGAACAACGGCTGAAGGCCGATGCGTCGTGGTGGCCGACCAAGCGCGCCAGTGCGCTGTATAACGCCGCGTGGACAGCGCGTGAATGGGGCATGGATATTCTCAGTTATGAGATGGCGCCGGACTACGCCACGTTCGGTGGCAACTACAGTCTGGAAAGCACGGAGCTGAAAGTCGGCCCGCTGGTGAGCGAGGCCGAAGTGCAACGTCAGGCCGCCAGCGAAGCGAAACCGGATCAGCGCTATCACTACCGTTTCGTCGCCACCGAACTGGCCGGGCGCGCCGCTGACAACCTGCCGCACACCAGTCAGGCATTTGCCGCCGTGCTGTGCAACGCGGCCGGCTGGAACAGCAGCCTGGAAGATCAGAGCGCGCTGTATCAGCGTTACATCAAGGAAGGTCCGTTCGTCCCGTGGGCGGTCGACTTCGGCAATCAGTGCCCGTACCCGGATTTCGAAAACGCTGACAAGCGTTACGTCACTCAGGTCACGGATGCCGTGCGTTCATCGCTGCGGCCGTACAAGTGGCCGGTGCAGATCGGCGTGGTTGTGCTGGTCAGCGCTGCGGCATTGCTGCTGATCACCCGTCGCCAGCGCAAGGTCCGCAAAAGCTAAGCTTGCTGGACGAAGGTCAGGCGTATGGCGAAACCGATCAGCAGGCTGCCGAACAGCCATTGTTGTACGCGTTGGGCGGTTGGACTGTGTTGCAGCCAACGACCCAATGCGGCGCCGGTGAGGGCGTAGGCGCTGTCGAACAGCAGACCGACGCCGACCAGCAACATGCCGAGCACGGCGAACTGGCTCAATACCGGTGCGCCGTCATTGACGATGAACTGCGGCAGCAGCACCGAGCAGAACAGCAGCGCTTTTGGGTTGAGCAGGTTGGTCAGCAAACCGCGTCGAACGGCTTCGCGCCATTGCCCGTGTACGTCACCAGCCTCACCCGCATTCAGGTTCGGCAGCAGAGTGCTGCGCAGGCATTGAATGCCGATCCACAACAGATACGCCGCCCCCGCCAAACGCACGACCTCGAATGTCCACGGTGCAGCCTTGAACAGCGCGGCCAGCCCCAACGCCGCCAGCGCCACGTGGCAACCGCGAGCAACGCCCAGGCCGATAGCGGTGGCCAGTGCCGCGCCGCGTCCCTGTCGCGCACCGGTTTGCAGAAGCAGGATCATGTCCGGGCCGGGTAACAGATAGATCACCGCCAATGCCAGGAAAAACAGCCAGAGACTCGCCATGTTGCCGCCCTTTCGTTGTCGATTCGGTGCGCCAAGTCTAGAGCTGAAGGGTGGGGCAGGTGCTTGCGAAGTCAGCTTCAAAAACCTTCTTGATTGGCATAATCTGCTGGTTTTCCATTGCATGACTATCGGGATCTGCCAAACATGAAACTCGACGCCTTCGATCGCAAGATTCTCGCGGCGCTGCAACGCAACGGACGCCTGAGCAATGTCGAGCTGGCGGATGAAATCGGCCTGTCGGCCTCACCGTGTCTGCGCCGGGTGCGGATGCTCGAGGAGGCCGGGGTGATTCGCGGTTATCAGGCCAATCTTGATCGCGATGAAGTCGGGCTGGGGCTGACGGTGTTTGTCGGGGTCAAGGTCGAGCGCCACAACGATGAGCAGGCCGAGGCGTTCTACCGCGCGGTGACAGCGTTGCCGGAAGTGATTTCCGCGTTTCTGGTGTCGGGGGAATCGGACTTTTTGCTGCAAGTGGTGGTGCCGGATTTACGCGCGTATGACCGCTTTCTCAGTGGCTGCCTGTTGAAGCTGCCGGGGGTGAGCGACATTCGCAGCAACTTTGCCATTCACACGGTGAAGACGCCGGGGTCGTTGCCGCTGGGGCATCTTCCGGCTTAAGACCGGGTGGGGCCCCATTCGCGAGCAGCTCGCTCCCACATTCGACCGCAGTCCTTCAGAAGGTACACGGTCAATTGTGGGAGCGAGCCTGCTCGCGAAAGCGGTGTTTCAGCCACCTGGATTTCAGAACCCTACATCTGCGTCGCCATCCCCTCGACATTCATCGCCGCCTGACGCAACGCCTCTGACCGCGTTGGATGCGGATGGCACGTCAACGCAATGTCTTCCGCCGAGGCACTGAACTCCATCGCCACACAAAACTCGCCAATCATTTCACTGACGCTCGGGCCGACCAGGTGCACGCCGAGGACTTCATCGGTGCGTTCATCCGCGAGGACTTTGGCGAAACCCTCGGTCTCATGGTTGATCTTCGCCCGGCTGTTGGCGGTGAAGGGAAACTTGCCGACCTTATAGGCACGGCCCTCGGCCTTGAGTTGTTCTTCAGTCTTGCCGACGCTGGCCAGTTCCGGTCTGGTATAGATCACGTTGGGGATCAGGTCGTAATTGACCTCGCCAGCCTTGCCATGGATCTGCTCGACGCACGCCATCGCTTCATCTTCAGCCTTGTGCGCGAGCATCGGCCCGGAGGTCACGTCGCCGATCACCCAGACCCCGGCGGCTTCGGTACGGTGCTGTTTGTTGGCGAGCATGCCGCGCTTGTCAGTGCTTAGGCCGACGTTTTCCAGACCGAGGCCTTGGGTATACGGACGACGACCGATAGCGACCAGCACGTAATCAGCTTCGAGCAACTCGGCCGTACCGCCAGCGGCCGGCTCGACGCTGAGTTGCACGCCGTTGGCGGAAGAGGTGGCGCTGGTGACTTTCGAACTCAGCTTGAACGCGATGCCCTGTTTGCCCAGTGAGCGTTGCAGGGTTTTGCCGGCCTCGCCATCGACGCCGGGGCAGATGCGATCGAGGTATTCGACCACGGTGACCTGCGCGCCCAGGCGTCGCCAGACTGAACCCAGTTCCAGGCCGATCACCCCGGCACCAATCACCACCAAATGCTTGGGTACTTCACTCAGCGACAGCGCGCCGGTTGAGTCGAGGATGCGTTTGTTATCGATCTCGACGCCGGGCAGGGGAGTGGGTTCGGAGCCGGTGGCGATAATGATGTCCTTGGCGGTCAGTTCGATTTTGCTGCCCTGATCATCGGTCACTGTAACCTTGCCGGGGCCGTCGATGTGGCCCCAGCCCTTGATCCACTCGACTTTGTTTTTGCGAAAGAGAAACTCGATGCCTTTGGTCAGGCCCGCCACGCTCTCGTCTTTCTGTTTCATCATCTGCGCGAGATTCAACGTCGGTTTGACCTCGATGCCGAGGTTGGCGAATTCCGCACCTATCGCCGCTTCGTACAGCTCCGAGGCATGCAACAGGGCTTTGGACGGCATGCAACCGACGTTCAGGCAAGTGCCGCCCAGCGTCGCACGACCTTCCACGCAAGCGGCCTTGAGGCCCAACTGGCCGGCGCGGATCGCTGCGTTATAACCCCCGGGGCCGCCGCCCAGAATCACTACGTCATAGTTGCTCATGCGCTTGCTCCTGTTGGATGGATGCGGATCGCTAAAAGTAGTTCTGAATAAAAATTACGAACGTAATATGTGCGTTTCGAGGCTTTTCGGTCAAGGCTTCAGGCAAGCGACAGGTTGGGCGTCTTTGAATACGCGTAATTGTGTACGAATATTTCACGCTTTTCGTTATATCGTAACGATATGAACCGCGAGCCAATGATATTGGGGTGATATGCAAGTTGATCTGGAGGTGGATGGCACGCAAGTGACCGGACTGCCGCGTTTTCAGCAGGCGGCCACGCAGGGCGGGCGACTGCGGCGTTGGGCGTTTGCCCTCGGTGGATTGGCCGGGGCGGGCTGGGTGTTGGCGTTTTTCGTCGGGCTGTTTGCACCGCAGTCATTGTGGCTGCCGCTGCTGGTCAATCAGAGCGCGGCGCTGCTGGTGTTGGTCGCCGGGCTGCAATCTGCGTGGTGGGTGACGCAATGGCGCGCGCGGGTGATCAATCCTGTTGTGCTGACGCCGATTGCCGAAGATGAACGCTCTGCGCCGCAAGGGTGGTACGAGCGCCTGCTGGATCGCCTCAGCCAGCAGGGTTTGCACGCACTTGGCCTGATCGGTGCTGCGACGCTGTGGTTGGCTGGCTGGGCGTTGCTGGTGGCGCTGAGTATCGAACAGGTGTGGAACCTGGCGCTGCCCGCCGCAGCCGTTGGATTGTCCGCCACTGTGGGCGCAGCGCTGTCATTACTGCTGGCGTTCGGCTTGTTGGTGCTTGAGCGACAACTGGCTCAGGAGAATCCTGCGCAATGGCCGGAAGCAGGTTCATTGGCGCAACTGACGCGCGTGGCGATCATCACTCTGGTGCTCGGCGCGCTGTGTTTGTTGTTCGCTGGCGAGAATGCCGTGTGGCCAGTTCGCGTGTCTGTACTGATGGGTATCTTGCCAGGATTGGTCGCGATCGAGTGGCTATTGCGCGCCGTTCTTTCAGTTTTTAGCCCTCGTCGCGAACAGCTTGAGCCAAGGTTGCTGGCGCGCAGTTTTGTTACCGACATGCTGCGTTGGCCACCCCAGCCTTTACTCGCGCTGCAGCACGAATTGCACAACCGTTTTGGCATCGATCTGCGCCAGATCTGGGCGTTCAGTTTCATGCGCCGAGCGTTTCTGCCAGTGCTGGCGCTCGTTGCAGCGGTGGGTTGGCTGCTCACCGGCATTCATGAAATCCCGCTGCAGGGCCGTGGCATCTATGAGCGCTTCGGCAAACCGGTGCAGGTGTTCGGCCCAGGATTGCACACGGGTTTGCCGTGGCCGCTGGGGCGCGTGCTGATCGTCGAGAACGGTGTGGTGCACGAATTGGCCACCAGCGTTGGCGAGAATCCGGCGCCGCTGCAAGCCGATCCTGCCGAAGGTCCTGCGCCGATGACAGCCAACCGCTTGTGGGACGCCAGCCACGTCAATGACAAGTCGCAAGTCATCGCCAGCAGCCGTGGCGCTCAACAGAGCTTTCAGATCGTCAACATGGACGTGCGCTTCGTTTATCGCATAGGCCTGACTGATCAGGCGGCGCTGGCCGCGACCTACAACAGTGCCGATGTGCCGACGCTGATTCGCAGCACGGCCAGCCGGATTCTGGTGCATGACTTTGCCTCGCGCACACTCGACGGTTTGCTCGGTGAAGATCGGGTCGGACTGGGCGAGGAGATCGGTCGCGCGGTGCAAAGTGATCTGCAGCAACTCAACAGCGGCGTGGAGATTCTCGCCACAGTCGTCGAAGCCATTCACCCGCCGGCCGGTGCCGCCAATGCCTACCACAGCGTGCAAGCGGCGCAGATCGGCGCGCAGGCGTTGATCTCCCGCGAGCGTGGCGCTGCGGCCGAAGCGAGCAATCAGGCGCAATTGCAGGCCAGCCTCGCTCGCGATCAGGCCAGCGCCAACGCGCGCGAAACCCGTGCTACGGCGCAGGCGGCGGATCTGAAATTCAGCGCCGAACAAAAAGCCTATGCCAGTGCTGGTCAGGCTTTCGTGCTTGAGCAATATCTCGGTCAGCTCAGCCAAGGCCTGAGTAAAGCCAAATTGCTGGTAATCGACCATCGTCTGGGTGGCAGCAGCAATCCGCCGACCATCGATCTGCGTACTTTCACGCTGCCGGCTGACCCGTCGCCCGCGCGCAACACCGCTCAACCAGGAGTCGCCCATTGAGCCAGTCGCACACTCACGAACCGCATGATCACAGCGGCCACGATCATGGCCACGGTGGACATCACCATCATCACGGACATCATCACCATCACCACGGTGCGCCGGAAGAGGCGGGGCCTTTCCCGTGGCGACGCATGAGCTGGGCGGTGTTGCTGGTTGCGTTCGCCATCGCAGCAGCGAGCCTGGTGCAAGTGCGCTCGGGTGAAGCCACGGTGATTACCCGCTTCGGCAATCCATCGCGGGTGCTGCTTGATCCGGGTTTGAGCTGGCGTTGGCCGGCGCCGTTCGAAGCGGCGATCCCGGTGGATCTGCGTCTGCGCACCACCTCCAGCGGCTTGCAGGATGTTGGTACCCGCGACGGTTTGCGCATCATCGTGCAGGCCTACGTGGCGTGGCAGGTGCAGGGTGATCCAGACAATGTGCAGCGCTTTATGCGCGCGGTACAGAACCAGCCGGATGAGGCGGCGCGGCAGATTCGCACCTTCGTGGGCTCGGCGCTGGAAACCACAGCCAGCAGTTTCGATCTGGCGAACCTGGTGAACACTGATGCCAGTCAGGTGCATATCGCTGAATTCGAAGCGCAGTTGCGTCAGCAGATCGATCAGCAATTGCTCGCCACCTATGGCGTGCGCGTTGTGCAAGTCGGCATCGAGCGTTTGACTTTGCCTTCTGTCACCCTTACCGCAACTGTCGATCGCATGCGCGCCGAGCGTGAAACAATCGCTACCGAACGTACCGCGATCGGCAAGCGTGAGGCTGCGCAAATCCGCTCTGCTGCCGAACGCGATGCGCGAATTGTGCAGGCCGACGCCACCGTGAAAGCTGCAGAAATCGAAGCACAATCTCGCGTTGAAGCCGCGCAGATTTACGGCCGTGCGTACGCCAGTTCGCCGCAGCTGTACAACTTGCTGCGCTCGCTGGACACCCTTGGCACCATCGTTACGCAAGACACCAAACTGATCTTGCGCACTGACGCGGCGCCATTTCGCGTGCTGGTCGATGGCCCGCCAACACTCGACAGTAAATCCGGATCGCAGCCATGAGTGAAGAAGTTCCACGTGGAACACATTCGCTGAACAGCCCGTGGATTCAGGCTGGTCGTTTGGCATTTCTCGCCCTGTATGCGGTGACGGTGTTGGCCGCATTGGCTTGGGCGTTTTCCAATGTGCGACAGATCGATCCGCAGAATCGTGCGGTGGTTTTGCACTTTGGTGCACTGGATCGCGTGCAGAACGCGGGGCTGTTGTTGGCTTGGCCGCAGCCGTTCGAACAGGTGGTTTTGTTGCCGGCCGCGGATCGGGTGATCGAGCGTCGGGTGGAAAACCTGTTGCGCAGCGATGAGGCACTCAAGGCTGATCGAGTCGCTTCCTTCGCTACACCACTCAGCGATGCTCTGGCCGGCTCTGGTTATTTATTGACCGGTGACGCCGGCGTGGTGCAGCTGGATGTGCGGGTGTTCTACAAAGTCACCGACCCTTACGACTTTGTCTTGCAGGCCGATCATGTGTTGCCGGCGCTGGATCGATTGGTCACTCGCAGTGTCGTGGTACTGACTGCCGCCAGGGATCTGGACACCATTCTGGTCGCGCGTCCGGAATTGATCGGCGCTGACAATCAGGCTGCCGAACGACGTGAGCGATTGCGCGGTGATTTGGTCCAAGGCATCAACAAACGTCTGGCCGAGTTGAAGGCGAGCGGGCAGGGTATCGGGATCGAAGTGGCGCGGGTCGATGTGCAGTCGAGTCTGCCGGATCCGGCGGTCAGTGCATTCAACGCGGTGCTGACGGCCAGTCAGCAAGCCGACAAAGCTGTGGCCAACGCACGTACCGATGCCGAAAAGCTCACCCAGACCTCCAACGAACAAGCCGATCGGGCGCTACAACTCGCTCACGCGCAGGCCGGTGAACGCTTGGCCAAAGCCACGGCTGACACTGCCACGGTGTCGAGTCTGGCCAGCAGCACCGACCCGCAAATGCTTCTGCGCCTGTACCGCGAGCGCATGCCGAAGATTCTCGGTCAGGCCGGATCGGTCACCACGGTCGACCCGAAAGACGATTCCCGTCTGATCATTCAGGGAGCCAGTAAATGACTGCGACGACCGCTGCACCGAGCCTGTTGTCCTCGGCCGAACAACGCCGCGCCGCACGCCAACTGACATTGGCGATGCTGGCGTTGGGTCTTCTGGGGCTGGGTTTGATCTGGCGTTGGCTGGTGCCGGAGCAAACCGGCGTCAGTCAGTTGTTGCTTGGTTTTGCTTCTTTATCAGTCGCCGTCCCGGTGATGCGTTCGGCGTGGTACAGCCTGCGCTATCCAAGCTTGCACGGCATCACCGATCAACTGATTGCCCTGGCCATGCTCGGTGCATGGGCCACCGGCGATCTGCTGACGGCTGCGCTGCTGCCGATCATCATGATCTTCGGCCATGTGCTGGAGGAGCGCAGCGTGATCGGTTCGCAGGAAGCGATTCATGCGCTTGGCCAACTGACGCGCAGTCACGCACGCAAGCTTCTGGCGGATGGTTCGATCATCGAAGTGGACAACGGCGCGCTGAAATCCGGCGACACCGTTGAGGTGCGCGCCGGTGATCGGGTGCCGGCGGACGGTCGGGTTTTGTCCGGCCAGGCCAGTCTGGATACGGCTTCGATTACCGGCGAATCAGTGCCCGTCGAGGCGGCTGTCGGCATGACGGTGTTCGGCGGCGCGATCAATCTCGATGGCCTGCTGCGCATTGAAGTGACCCGCACTGGCGACGAGTCGACCCTCGGCAAAGTCATCGCGCTGATGCAGAACGCCGAGCGCTCGAAACCACCGATCACCCGTTTGCTCGAACGTTACGCCGGCAGCTATATGGTGCTGGTGTTGTTGCTGGCAGCGGTGACCTGGTTCGTCACCAACGATGCGCAAGCGATGCTCGCAGTGTTGGTGGCAGCGTGTCCGTGCGCGTTGGTGTTGTCCGCTCCGGCGACGGCGATTGCCGGTGTCGCGGTGGCAGCGCGTCACGGGATTTTGATTCGCAGTTCGGCGTTCCTCGAAGAACTGGCTGACCTGACATCGCTGGTCGTCGATAAAACCGGGACACTGACTTACGGCACATTACGCTTGCAGTCGATCAACAGCCCGCAAGCAGAGTCGTCTGTGGTCCTGGCGCTTGCCGCCAGCCTCGGCGCGGCGAGCAGTCACCCGGTCAGCCGTGCGCTCGCCGGGTTGGTCAGTCAGGATCAATGTCTAACGCTGAGTGATATTCACGAGCGTCAGGGCCTTGGTGTAGTCGCCATGACCGGGCAGGGCGAAGCGGCGCTCGGTCGGCCAGAATTGTTCGCGCAACTGGGCATCACCACGACAACGGTCCCCGATCACGATGGCCCCATCGCCGGGCTGGCATTGAACGGGGAATTCCTCGCTTGGCTGTTGCTCGCCGACACGGTTAAACCGGAGGCCCGTTTCGCCCTCGACGAATTGCGTGAATTGGGGCTCGGACGGCAATTGCTGCTGACCGGCGATCGTCAAAGCGTGGCCCAGTCGCTCGCCAAGGAGGTCGGTTTGCATGAGGTCCAAGCCCAGGCCTTGCCCGAGGACAAACTCAATCGCGTGCTCAAGGAAATCGACAATGGTTTCCGGCCGATGGTGGTCGGTGACGGCATTAATGACTCCCTCGCGCTCAAGGCAGGCGTGGTCGGTGTGGCAATGGGTGCGGGTGGCGCCGACATCGCGCTGGCCTCGGCGGATATTGTCTTGATCGGCAGCGACCTGCGCCGACTCGGCACCTGCGTGCGCCTCAGCCGCCAGTGCCGCCGGACGTTGCAGGTCAACGTGATCATCGGTCTGGGTTGGACGCTGGCCATCGTCGTGTTCGCTGCATTCGGCTGGCTGGGTGCCGCCGGGGCGATGATTGCCGCGCTGCTGCACAACCTCAGCACGCTGCTGGTCCTCGGTAATGCCGGGCGTTTGCTGCGCTTTCAGGAGCCGTTGCTCAAGCTCCAGAAAGACCTTTGAAATTATTTTTCGATCCTCTGTAACGCCGTCGGGGGCGCTCTCTCTAGTGCTATGTCGGGACTGAACAACCTTCCAGCCGACACCCCTGACGATTACCGAGGATAAGAAAAATGACCATCAAGACCGCTGCTGCTGGTGCCGCTCTCGCTTTGGCCGCCGCCACAATGTTCGCCGGTGTTGCCTCCAACGCGATGGCCGCCGATGCCAACGTTCACTGCTACGGCGTGAACGGCTGCAAAGGCCAGAACGACTGCAAAACCAAAGACCACGCCTGCAAAGGCATGGGTGCCTGTAAAGGCCAGGGCTTCAAGGCAATGACTCAGGCGGCGTGTGAAAAAGCCGGTGGCAAGGTCGGCGAATAACTGACCGGCAAGTGTTGCCGCAGTGGTTGGCGCCACTGCGGCCACTTTTTATCAGGAGTTCGCCCCATGTCTGTTTCCCTTCCCTTCCTGGGCTACGGCTTGGGTTTACGTAGCACTTACTACCAGCAGATCCTTGAGCAGTCGCCGGATGTCGACTGGTTTGAAGTGGTTTCGGAAAATTTCATGGTGCAGGGCGGTAAGGCCCTGTATTACCTCGACGCTATCGCCGAGCGCTATCCGCTGGTGATGCACGGTGTTTCTCTGTCCATCGGCGGGCCGAATGCCCTCGATCCGGACTATCTCAACCAACTCAAGCAATTGGCCGAACGGGTCAGACCGGCATGGATCTCCGACCATTTGTGCTGGAGCCGTGGCAATGCCCATCAGTTACATGATCTGCTGCCGCTGCCTTACACCGAAGAAAGCTTGGATTACATCGCCGCTCGGGTAATCCAGGTTCAGGACGTTTTGCAGCGTCCGTTGGTGCTGGAGAACGTTTCCAGTTATGTCCGTGTTGCCTCGGATGATTTCACCGAGTGGGAGTTTCTCGCAGCGCTGAGCCGCGAAAGCGGCTGCGAATTGCTGCTGGACGTGAACAATGTTTACGTCAGTTCACGTAATCATGGCTTCGATCCGTGGGCCTTCATCAGCAGCCTGCCCATCGACAAAGTCCGCCAACTGCATCTGGCGGGGCACAGTGACTACGGCGATTACGTGATCGACACTCACGACCATCCGGTGAGCGATCCGGTCTGGGCACTCTATCAACGCACACTGGAACACTTCGGCCCTGTGGCCACGTTGCTGGAGCGTGACGATCATTTTCCGCCTTTCGATGAATTGCTCGATGAACTGCAAAAGGCCCGTGAGCTGGGGAACAAGGTTCTGGCCGGGAGGCAGCAATGCGCCTGAAGGAGTGGCAACTGGCGTTCGAGACGTTCCTTCTCGATGAAGACCGCAGTGCAAATCTGTCCTTGGGCAAGAGCCTGATCGGTGGCCCGACACTGGATGTCGGCACGGGACTGGCGATCTATCACAACGCTTACAAAGCGCGGTTGCTGGAAGTCTTGCGCAATGACTTTCCGACGATCCTGCACTGGCTGGGCGATGAAGAGTTCGATGACCTCGCCATGGCGTACATCCGTCGGTATCCATCAGCGCATTACAGCCTGCGCTGGTTGGGCAAAGGCTTTGAAGGTTTTGTCCGCGAGCATCTGGTGCCGGAGCAGAGTGCGCCGCTGGCCGAGCTGATCGCGCTCGAATGGGCTTTCACACTGGCCTTTGATGCACCCGCCGATGAGCCGCTGACGATTGACGCTGTGGCGGCCCTGGCCCCGGAGGAGTGGCCCGAATTGCGCGTCAAAGCGGTGCCATCCTTGCAGTGGCTGGGGTGCCGCTTCAACAGCCTTGCACTGTGGCGCTCGGTGAAGGAAAAAGCAGACTTCCCTGAAAGCATGGCGTTGGATATTCCACAGGCCTGTCTGATTTGGCGCAACCAGCTGATCTGCAGTTACCGCAGCCTCGATTCGGCGCAGGCGACGGCCCTCGATGGTTTGCTCAACCAAGGATGGAGTTTCGCCGAACTGTGCGCCGAGTTAGCAGTCACTTATGGTGAGGGCGCGCCACTTCAAGCCGTGACCTGGTTGAAACAGTGGATTCAGGAAGGTTTGCTGGTGCGTCTGCAGCGATAGATCAGGCTAATCAAATCGATAGCCTGCTATTTTTCCGGGATGGTCTACCCTCAGATCTGACGTCTGAAACAAGGGGGATTTTCCATGCTCGCGCAACTTCCACCGGCCTTACAGAATCTGCAGCTTCCGCTTCGCCTGCGACTCTGGGATGGCCATGAGTTCAATCTGGGGCCGGCGCCCAGCGTCACCATCGTGGTCAAGGACCCGCAGATGGTCACCCAGTTCACCCATCCAAGCCTGGATGCGCTCGGAGCGGCATTCGTTGAAGGCAAACTTGAGCTGGAGGGCTCGATCAGCGAGGTCATCCGGGTTTGCGACGAATTAAGCAACGCTTTGCTCGGCGAAGATGACGACAGTCAGCCGGTGCGTTCGGTGCACGACAAGGAAACTGACGCCAAAGCCATTTCCTATCACTACGACCTGTCCAATGCGTTCTACCAGCTCTGGCTGGACAGCGACATGGCGTATTCCTGCGCTTATTTCGAAACGGGCAGCGAAACTCTGGAACAGGCGCAACAAGCCAAATTTCGACACTTATGCCGCAAGCTGCGCTTGCAGCCAGGCGAGTACCTGCTGGATGTCGGCTGCGGTTGGGGTGGTCTGGCACGCTTTGCCGCGCGCGAATTCGGTGCGAAAGTCTTCGGTATTACCCTGAGCAAGGAACAGCTGGAACTGGCACGCGAACGGGTCAAGGCCGAAGGCCTGGAAGACCAGATCGAACTGCAGTTGCTCGACTACCGCGATCTGCCTCAGGACGGGCGTTTCGACAAGGTAGTCAGCGTCGGGATGTTCGAGCACGTTGGCCACGCCAATCTCGCCGAGTACTGCAAAACCCTGTTCGGCGCGGTGAAGGAGGGCGGTCTGGTAATGAACCATGGCATCACCGCCAAACACACCGATGGTCGTCCGGTGGGACGCGGTGCCGGGGAATTCATCGAGAAATACGTATTCCCCAACGGTGAGTTGCCGCACCTGGCGATGATCTCGGCCGAGATCAGCGAAGCGGGGTTGGAGATTGTCGACGTCGAAAGCCTGCGCCTGCATTACGCGCGCACGCTGGATCACTGGAGCGAGCGACTAGAGGATAACCTTGAAACCGCAGGCAAACTGGTGCCGGATCAGGCGTTGCGCATCTGGCGTCTGTACCTGGCCGGCTGCGCTTATGCGTTTGCGCGCGGCTGGATCAATCTGCACCAGATCCTTGCGGTGAAAGCGCATCCGGATGGCAGCCATGAACTGCCATGGACGCGCGACGATATCTATAACCCTTAACACTGAATATTCCCCTCTGCCTCTGGGAGAGGGTCAGGGTGAGGGTTTTTAGAGAATCGGTGAAATCAGCCGGGCGATCCGCATGCCGACTTGTTGCAGTCGGTGGATTTCCCGGCTTTCTTCTTTGGCAATTTCGTAGGCTTGCTCGAAATCGGCGATAAGCATGTTTTCCACGCTGGCGGCGAAGTCGCTGTCGACGGTCAGCAGCATCACTTCGAAATTCAATCGGAACGAACGGTTGTCCAGATTGGCGCTGCCGATGGCGCTGATCTCACTGTCGATCAACACCACTTTCTGATGCAGGAAACCGGGCTCATAGCGGAACACTCGCACGCCGGCACGCACAGCTTCAAACGCGTAGAGACTGGAAGCGGCGTAAACGATGCGATGATCGGGACGCGATGGCAGCAGTAGTCGCACATCGACACCGCGTAAGACCGCCAACCTTAATGCGGCAAATACAGCCTCGTCGGGAATGAAGTAAGGGCTGGTGATCCACACGCGTTCGGTGGCCGCATGGATGGCTTCGACAAAGAACAGCGAGCAGGTTTCGTAAGCATCGGCCGGGCCGCTGGCGAGCAGTTGGCAGAGCACGCCGTCGTCCGGATATTCGTCCGGCAGTATCAGCGGAGGCAATGTTCGCGCGGCCCAGAACCAGTCCTCGGCAAAGGATTCCTGCATGCACGCGACCACCGGGCCGCGTACTTTCACATGGGTATCGCGCCACGGCGCCAGCGGTGGTTTTTCGCCCATGTATTCATCGCCGACGTTATGCCCGCCAACAAATCCCACCACGCCGTCGACCACGACGATCTTGCGATGGTTACGAAAGTTGACCTGAAAGCGATTGAGCCAGCCGCTGCGCGTGGCGAAGGCTTTGACCTCAACGCCGCCATCACGTAACGCCTGCACATAACTGTGGGGCAGGGCATGGCTACCAATACGGTCGTAGAGCAGATGAATTGCCACGCCTTCGGCGGCTTTCTTCAGCAGCAGATCACGCAGGCGCTGACCGAGGCGATCATCGTGGATGATGAAAAACTGGATCAGCACCGCTTCCTTCGCCTGTTCGATAGCCTGGAAGATCGCCTCAAAGGTGGCTGCACCGTTGATCAACAATTGCACTTCGTTGTTCGCCAGACACGGCATGCGCCCCAATTTTGGCATTGCGCGTAACGAGGCGTAGGCATTCGAGGCGCGCGCGGTCAGCGCTTCTTCCACCCACGGGCGCCAGTTCAGTTCGGAGATGGCCTGACGCATCTGTTCGTTGGCCTGACGTCGCGCGTTGATGTAGCCATCAAAGGTACTGCGGCCAAACACCAGGTACGGAATAAGCGTGAGATAGGGAATGAAGATCAGCGACAATGCCCAGGCGATCGAGCCTTGAGCCGTGCGCACGGTGAGCACCGCGTGAACGGCGGCGATCAAGCCGAGAGTGTGTATCAGGGCGATCAGATAACCGAAAATGTGCGGTCCAAAATAATCCATGGGGCAGCCTTGCTCCGGAAGATTCAATGCTTAACAGACCATGTTCTGTCGCGAATGTCGCTATTTAATTGGTGCATGAACCGAAGCAATCGGCCGACGTCTAACGGCCACTACTGATCAGGAGTTTTTCGATGAACGTTCGTCTGCTGGGTTTGGCGCTGGGCCTGGGTTTGGCATTGCCGGTGGTTGCGCAAGCGCAGATGCTGCAGCCGGGGCTGTGGGAAATGACATCGAGCAACGTCAAGGTCGATGACCAGCCGATGGATGTGCAATCGATCCTCGGCCAACTGCAAGGGCAGATGACCCCGCAGCAGCGTGCGGCACTGGAAAAAAACGGCATCAATATCGGCGGCAAGGGTATTCGCGCGTGTCTGACGCCGGAGCAAGTGGCGACCAACGATATTCCGTTGGCTGACCCGCAATCGGGCTGCAAACAACAGATCACCGAGCGCACTGGCAATCAGTGGAAATTCCGTTTCAGCTGCCCGAAAGCGCAAGGCACCGGGGTGGCGACGTTCCTCAGTGATCGTGAGTTCACCACCGTGGCCAACGGCACGTTCAATGCGATCGGGATCAACCAGAAGGGCAGTCTGGAAACTCGCGCTGTTTGGTTGGGTCAGGATTGCGGCGCTGTGAAACCCCGCGCCTAAATGTATCTCCTGCAGGAGCTGCGGCACGCTGCGATCTTTTGATCTTGATTGTAAAAAACAAGATCAAAAGATCGCAGCCTCGTTTCACTCGTCAGCTCCTACTGGGTTTTTTCAATCAGCGCATAAATCGTAGCGCCAACCCGCGACATCCCTCATTCACTCGACCCTCCCGCCAGGCAATCTGCCCCGAGACAATCGTCGTACTCACCCGATGCCGAAAGCTGCGTCCGGCAAACGGCGTCCATCCACACTGCGACAGAATGGGTTGCCGATTCACCTCCAAGGTGTGCGGCTCAACCAATATCAGATCCGCCCAGTAGCCTTCACGTAAATACCCACGATCGGGAATCGCAAACAGATCCGCGACTCTGTGGCTGGTCTTTGCTACCAACGTGGTGATTGGCAGTACATCGTCCGCAACCAATTCCATCAGTGCCGGCAACGCGTGCTGTACCAGCGGTAATCCAGAAGGTGCCTGCGCATAAGCTCGCTGCTTTTCTTCCCAGGTATGCGGTGCATGGTCACTGCCAATCACGTCCAGCAGATTGCTGCTCAGGGCCGCGCGCAACGCATCGCGATCCGCTTGGGTCTTGATCGCCGGATTGCATTTGATCAGGTTGCCGAGGGCAGCATAGTCGCGATCATCAAATAGCAAATGATGCAGACAGACTTCAGCGCTGATGCGTTTTTGCGCCAGCGCTTTGTCTTCGAACAACGTCAGTTCACGCGCCGTAGTCAGGTGCAAGACATGCAGCCGCGTGCCGTGACGTTTGGCTAACTCGACCGCCAGTGAAGAGGAGCGATAACACGCCTCGGCATTGCGGATGAGCGGGTGAGCAGCGGGCGGGATTCGTTCGCCGAACAGCTCACGCAGATTGGCCGCATTCGCGTCGATGCTCGGCGTGTGTTCACAGTGCGCCAACAGAATGGTCGGCACCTCGGCGAACAGTCGCTCAAGGATTTGCGGATCATCCACCAGCATGTTGCCGGTCGAGGCGCCCATGAACACTTTCACGCCGGCCACTTCACACGGATTGAGCGCGGCAACCGTATCTAGATTGTCCCGGCTCACGCCAAAGTGAAAGCCGTAGTTAGCCACCGAGTTGATCGCCGCCCGGCGCTTTTTATCCGCCAGGGCTTCGAGGGTGAGGGTGGCCGGATTTGTGTTGGGCATGTCCATGAAGCTGGTGATGCCACCGGCCACCGCTGCGCGTGACTCGATGTGGATGCTGCCCTTGGCCGGCGCGCCCGGTTCACGGAAATGCACTTGGTCATCGATCATCCCCGGCAGCAACCATTGGCCGTTCGCGTCGATTTCTAGCGTGGCGTTTTCGCCTTCAATGCTTCGCGCAATCTTGACGATGCGTCCGTTGCTGACCAACAGATCGCCGTCGAACTCGCGCCCTTCATTGACCAGTCTTGCGTTGCGAATCAGCACGCTGCTCATGATTCAGAACTCGTTCTGCAAGGCTTTGTAGCCGCGCACCAGATCGACATTGGTGCGTGCCACGTCTTCGGAAAACTCCGAAGCGCTGACGCTCACCGGTGGGAACAATGAAAGGTCGGTGTTCGGTCCGATGCGGGTGGTGGAGGGCACGTAGAACGCAGCCGGCAAATCCCGACCATCGACCACCGAGTTGTGCCGCACGACACAACCATTGCCGACAACGCAGTTGAACAGCACGCTGTTGAAACCGATGAACACGCGGTCGCCGACGACGCAGGGGCCATGCACGATCGAGCGGTGGGCGATGGAGCTGAATTCGCCAATAGTCACTGCAGCACCGGATTTGGAGTGGATGACCACGCCGTCCTGGATGTTCGAATTGGCGCCGATGGTGATCGGTTCCATCTCGCCCGAGGCGTCCACTTCGTCGGCGCGGATCACCGCGTAGGGGCCGACGAACACGTTCTCGCCGATCACCACTTTGCCGCAGATGATTGCGGTCTTGTCGACGTAGGCTGACTCGGCAATTTGCGGTAAATCACCTGATGGGTTCTTGCGGATCATGGTTGGCTCAGCGCGTTGTAAAGGGTGTTGAGGTTGTATTCGAACAGACCGGTGAAGGTGCTGGCGGGGCCGCTGGCAGCGAGGGCGTCGGAGTACAAAGTGCCGCCAATGTGCGCGCCACTTTCGTCGGCAATCTGTTTGAGCAGGCGCGCGTCTTTGATGTTTTCCATGAACACTGCTTTGACGTGAGCTTGGCGAATCTGCGTAATCAGTGCAGCGACTTCGGCAGCCGAGGGTTCGCGTTCAGTGGACAAGCCTTGCGGCGCCATGAAGTCGATGCCGTACGCTTGGCCGAGATAACCGAAAGCATCGTGGCTGGTGACGATTTTGCGGTTGCCCGGAGGTAGTGCACCGAGTTTGGCTTTGGCCTCGGCGAGCAGGGCGTAGATCTGCTTCAGGTAGGTTTTGCTGTTGCGTTCGTAGTCCGCTTTATTCGCGGGATCCGCAGCGATCAGTGCCTTGGTGATATTGGCGACATACAACTCGGCGTTCGCCAGATTGTGCCAGGCGTGCGGGTCGGGAACGGTTTCGCCGTCCTCATCCAGTGATCGCGGAATCACGCCATGACTGGCACTGACCACTGTGGCTTTGGTCTCGGTGCTGGTCACCAGTCGGTCCAGCCAAGGCTCGAAACCGAGACCGTTCTTGATGATCAGTCTGGCGCTGAGCAATGCCTTGGCATCGTCCGGTGTCGGCTCGTAGGTGTGTGCGTCAGCGTCAGGGCCGACCATGTTGGTGATCTGCACATGCTCGCCGCCGACCTGATGGACCATGTCGGCGAGGATGCTGAAGCTGGTGACCACCGGTAATTTTTCCGCCGCCGACAATGACATCGACAGCATCAGGCTGAGCAACACGAGTAGAGCGCGCATCGGGAAACACCTCATTGGGATGTGAGCAAAGGCGGGCGGCGCAACAGACCGTGAACCGGCCCGAACACCACGGACAGCAGATAGCCGAGGCCGGCGACCAGCACGATGGCCGGGCCGCTGGGTAGCGAGTAGTAGAACGACAACAGCAAGCCGAACCACACTGAGAGACATCCAATGACGGCTGCGATGGCAATCAGGATCGGCAGACGACGGCTCCAGAATCGTGAGGCGGCGGCGGGGAGCATCATCAGCCCGACGACCATCAGGGCGCCGATGGCCTGGAAGCCGATCACCAGATTGAGTACGACCAGCGTCAGAAAGACGCCGTGGGCGAGTGGGCCGAGGCGGCTCACGGTTCTCAAGAACAACGGGTCGAGGGTGTCGAGCAACAGTGGTTTGTAGATCAGCGCCATGGCGATCAGGCTGAATCCCGAGACCCACAACATGCCGGTGAGGGTCGGGCCGTCGACGGCCAATGCCGAGCCAAACAGCAAGTGAAGCAGGTCGAGGCGTTTGCCGGCGATGCCGAGAATCAGCACGCCGCTGGCGAGGGAAATGGGATAAATCGCGGCGAGGCTGGCGTCTTCACGCAGGCCTGTGCGACGGGTGATCCAGGCGGCGAGGCCGGCCATACTCAGTCCGGCCCCGAGACCGCCGAGCGTCAATGCCGGCAGGCTGAGTCCGGCGAACCAGAAACCCAATGCAGCGCCGGGAAGGATGCCATGGGCCACTGCATCACCGATCAGGCTCATCCGTCGCAGGATCAAGAACACGCCGAGCGGTGCGGTACTGCAAGCGAGTACCAGGCCGCCGAGCAGGGCCCGGCGCATGAACACGAACTCGTTGAACGGCTGCCAGAAGTGGGCGACGGCGAGCATCAGGCCACCTGCGTGCGAGGTGTTTGCTGGATCAGCTCGACGCTCGCGCCGAACACGCACTGGCGGTTTTTGATCAGCAAGGTTTGCGGTATGTGTTGGCGCACGGCGACGAGGTCGTGGCACACGACGACCAGTGTTCGACCTTCTCCATGCCAGGTATGGATGTGCTGCCAGAGCAATTGTTGGCCGAGTTCATCGAGTGCGGCGTGGGGTTCATCGAGCAGCAGCACCGCAGCGTCAGTCAGACTCAGACGAGCGAGCAGGGCGCGTTGCAGTTCACCGCCGGACAGGGCCATGAGTGGACGCTGTTCGAGTCCGCTGAGGTGCCAGTTTGCCAGTGCATCTTTCAGGCGCTGGTTTCGTAGTTGGGTCGATAGTCTTCGCCCCCAGAAACCAGCGGCGACCAGTTCTTCGAGGCTGATGGGGAATTGGCGATCCAGATGCTGTTGCTGGGGCAGGAAGGACAATCCGCTTTGACGTGGAACACTCAGGCTGACATTGCCTGCCAATGGTTTTTGCAGCCCGGCGATCACCTTCAGCAGGCTGCTTTTGCCACAGCCGTTGGCGCCGATGATCGCCGTCAGGCTGCCGCTGTCGAACTCGAGGCTCAGGGGCGCAGTCAGTGGTTGGCCGGGTGCCCCCCAACTCAGGGATTGGCAGCGGATCATGCTTGTTCACGCTGCCAGTGGCTTTCGGCGACGGCATCGTGGGCGTGCAGACTTTCGGCGTGGATCACTCGCAAATGAAATGCACTGACGCCCGGAGTCCGACGCAGGGCCAGATTCAGACGGCGTGCCGCGTCTTCGCAGAACATCAGGTTCTGGCCATTGGCGAGGGCGAAGGCTTGTTCGTCAGCGCGTTTTACGGCGGTTTGTACGGCGGTGCCAAGGGCCGCCTCGGCGTCATTGATGATCACGCTCAACGGCAGCTCATCGATGAATTCGTCGAGATGTAGATGCAGTTGCGCGGTGCTGCGTTGGCTGTGAGGCGTGGCGACGATGCCGTGGGTCGAGCCTAGCCAGGCCAGAACGTCGGCGTGCTGAAGCCCTTTGTTGGCGAAGTCGTCGATAAATTGTTGCTGGATCAACTGCCGCGCCAAAGCCGCTGAGCAAGGGCAAGTCGAAGAGTAGGGCAATTCAATTTTGAGTTCCACGTGGAACATGTTGTCTTTCAGGCTTGCCGAAATACTCGCTGGATAGGATTTCCAGCCAGCCAATGGACTGATCAACGCAGGCCTTTTCATCAGCAGATCGGTGTGAATATTCAAGTAAGCACGGCTGGATAAACCTTCGTGGCTCTCCAGAAAACGCTTGAGCACCTGCTGCAGAAGAGCGGGTGTCAGGCGCTCCTGTTCGAGCGCTTCCAGAGCCAAATACAGTCGCGACATATGAATGCCGCGTGCCTCGCCATCATCAAGACTCACTCCAGCGTCAGCCTTGGCATTCAGGTGTTGGCCTTCCAACAAGATAGGTAATGCGATGCCCTGCATGCCCACCCATTCAAGTGGCAATGCTTGGCGAGTAACTTGCGCGGCGATATCCGGGAGTGAAAGCGAATTCATGTTCGGGACCATCATGGTGATTCAATTCGATGTTACATTATAACAATACTTATCACGATGTCTTTTTCATGAACAGGTTTTCATATGCACAGACGTCAGGTGCTTAATCTGATTTTGGCCAGCGCCGCTTTTGCTTATCCCTTCAGTGTGTCTGCTACACAAATTCGCCAAGCACGACTTTGGCGATCTGAGGACAAAGTGCGGTTGGTGTTCGATTTGAGCGGGCCAGTGCGCTACAAGACCTTCACACTCAATGCGCCTGAACGGCTGATCATTGATGTGAGTGGGGCTAGCTTGAGCGGCGATTTCAGTCGGTTGGCGCTGGATGGCTCGGTTATACGGTCGATTCGATCCGGGCCTTTTGGTCTGGGTGATACGCGGATTGTTCTCGATCTAAGCAATTCCGTGCTGCTGAACAGTTTCCTTTTGGCGCCGCAGGATGGGCAAAGTCATCGCTTGGTATTGGATTTGGTCAGCACAAAACCGATGCCAACAAGCCCAAAGGTTCCACGTGAAACACCGCAGATTGGCGCTCATCCGAAGCGCGACATCATCGTAGTCGTCGATCCTGGACACGGCGGCAAGGATCCCGGCGCGGTCGGCGCCAAGGGCGAACGGGAAAAAGATGTAGTGCTTTCCATTGCGCAGTTACTCGCTAAACGCCTGAAAAAAGAGAAAGGCTTTGACGTAAAACTGGTACGCAATGACGACTTTTTTGTTCCGTTGCGCAAGCGTGTGGAGATTGCCAGGCAGCACAAGGCTGACATTTTCATCTCGGTACATGCTGATGCGGCGCCGCGTCTTACTGCCTCTGGCGCATCTGTTTATTGCCTTTCTGAGGGTGGCGCAACGTCGGCGACTGCTCGCTTCATGGCGCAGCGAGAGAACGGCGCAGACCTGCTCGGTGCGACAAGCCTGCTCAATTTGAAAGATAAGGATCCGATGCTCGCCGGGGTAATTCTCGACATGTCGATGAACGCGACGATTGCCGCGAGTTTGCAGCTCGGCAGCACGGTGCTGGGCAGTCTGGCCGACATTACCACGCTGCACCAGAAACGCGTGGAACAAGCCGGATTCGCAGTGCTGAAATCGCCAGATGTGCCTTCAATTCTGGTGGAAACCGGCTTTATTTCCAATGCGCGGGACAGCCAGCGATTGGTCACCGCTCGGCATCAGCAAGCCGTGGCAGACGGTTTGTTTAAAGGATTGCAGCGTTACTTTGAAAAGAATCCCCCCGTCGACAGTTACCTGGCTTGGCAGCAGGCGCAGCAAGAGGCTCAGGTTTAACAGCCGGTAATCCGGCTGCAAGTGAACTTCGTGCTGCTACCGCCCGAGCTGGAGAACCGATTGATCGTCGTCCAGCCGACACGTCGGGTGTAGCCCACCCAGGCTTCGCCGTCAGAGGCGATGCCGGTGAAGAACGTCAGTTGGCCGAAACGGCTATTGGTTTGCGCCCAATAACGCTGGCCAGCCTTTTCAAACCCACGCAGATAAAGCGTGTTGCCGACGGTGTTGACGCTATAGGCGTTACCGTCGGCATCGACGCAGGCCAACAGATTTGCGCTGCGTGTGCAGGTCGCAAGCGCCGGCACCTGCGCC
Organism: Pseudomonas sp. AC242; assembly: GCF_979258655.1. Lineage (NCBI taxonomy): Bacteria > Pseudomonadati > Pseudomonadota > Gammaproteobacteria > Pseudomonadales > Pseudomonadaceae > Pseudomonas > Pseudomonas sp. AC242. The sequence continues at coordinate 5,623,063 of NZ_OZ409873.1, read as the reverse complement.
GATGCATTGCCGATCATCAACAATCCAAGGCTCAACAACGAGCATTTCAGCGCAGTTTTCATTACGAACCCCGGAGTGGTATCGGCTCAGCTTCCTGCGGTTTATTGCTCAGGACAAGAGGAGGGCTGGTTTATTCATGTTGTTATACTATAACATAAAAGATAACCAAGCCTGAGCGGGCCGATTTCAAGCGTTTGCTTTTAGCGAAATCCTTCGCATGAAGCACAGACACGCCAAGCGCAAGCAAAGCGCTAATCGGTTGCCATTTTAAGAGGATTATCCAATGTCAGCCGAATTGCCCGTTACCGTACTTTCAGGATTTCTTGGCGCCGGAAAAAGTACACTTTTGAATTACGTACTACGTAATCGCAAGGGGTTGCGTGTAGCCGTCATCGTCAATGATATGAGCGAGATCAATATCGATGGCAGCGAAGTTCAGCGCGATGTCAGCCTTAACCGCGCTGAAGAGAAAATTGTCGAAATGAGTAACGGCTGTATCTGCTGTACGTTACGCGAAGACCTGCTAGACGAAGTCAGCAAACTCGCCCGTGAGGGCCGCTTCGATTATTTATTGATCGAATCCACTGGAATCTCCGAACCACTGCCCGTGGCCGAAACCTTTACCTTCCGCGACGAACACGGCCAGAGTCTCTCCGACATCGCGCGTCTCGACACCATGGTCACTGTAGTCGACGGCTTGAATTTCCTGCCGGACTACCATGCGGCAGAGAGTCTCGCCTCCCGTGGCGAAATTCTCGGCGAAGAAGACGAACGCTCGATCACCGACCTGTTGATTGAGCAAATCGAATTCGCCGACGTGCTGTTGATCAGCAAGATCGACCTGATCAGCCAAAGCCAGCGCGAGGAACTTATGGCTATCCTCAAGCGCCTCAACGCTCAGGCCGAAATTATCCCGATGGTGATGGGCGAGGTGCCGCTGGAAAAGATCCTCAATACCAATCGTTTTGACTTCGAGAGAGCCGCGCAAGCGCCGGGTTGGCTGCAAGAGTTGCGCGGCGAGCACGTGCCGGAAACAGACGAGTACGGCATCGCTTCAACTGCCTACCGCGCACGCCGCCCGTTTCACCCGCAACGCTTCTTCAGCTTCATTGACCGTCCGTGGTTGAACGGCAAACTGTTGCGCTCCAAAGGCTTCTTCTGGCTCGCAAGCAAACCCACCGACGCCGGTAGCTGGTCGCAGGCCGGTGGATTGATGCGCCACGGTTTTGCCGGGCGCTGGTGGCGCTTCGTGCCGAAGGATCAGTGGCCACAAGATCAGGAAAGCACCGCAGCCATCATGGAAAACTGGACGCCAAGCGTTGGCGACTGTCGCCAGGAGTTGGTGTTCATTGGTCAGAACATCGATTTCCTGCAGCTTTCTGCCGAACTCGATGCCTGCCTGCTCACCGATGAAGAAATGGCCCTTGGCGTGGAGGGATGGCGATTGCTGCCAGATCCGTTCGGTCCTTGGCACGAAGAGGCCGCCTGATGCTCGCGCTTAAACTGCTGCAGAACCGTACGCGCCATCAGCATCAAGGCCCGACACCGAAGGCGTTGACGCGAATTCTCGAAGACGACACCAATCTTGCCGTCTGGCAACGCCAACTGCCGTTGCACATCAGCGATTTCGCCCAGTTACTCCTGTCGCTCAACGAACCGCTGGCGGAGTCGTTGTGCCTGGAGTTGCCGAGCGAGGACGCGGAGCCTGATCTCACCGGGCTGGCTTCAGGATTCCGCGATCTGGAAGGGTATGAGGGCTTCATCGCCGACCTGAAATGGTTAGTCAGCGCCTTCGCCTGCTTGCTCGGTGCGCGGCGAATCGGCTTGCGCCTGCGGGTGCTGGATAAAGCCATGTGCCCGCGCTTCCACGTCGATCATGTGCCGGTGCGGCTGATCACCACGTACGCCGGCGTCGGCAGCCAATGGCTCAAGGAAGGCGCGATGGATCGCCAGCAACTGGGGCAGGCCAACGCCGAACCCCAAGCGCAAATACAGCAACTCAAGAGCGGCGAAGTCGCCTTACTGAAAGGCGAGAAATGGCACGGCAATGAAGGCTTCGGTCTGATTCACCGCTCGCCGCAACCGGCCGCAGGCGAGCGTCGTCTGATACTGACCCTCGACTGGCTCGGCTGACGCCTCAAGGCTTGAGCCACGACCCCTGGCTCTGGCCTTCGCAGTACGGCTTCAAATACGCGGCATCGGTGGCGACGCCGTAATAGTGGATGTCCTGGCGATAAGGCATATTGGCGACTTGCGCGTTGCCGCACACGCCAAACGCGCCGCTCGGGCATTGATCGACGTATTGCACCTCGACTTTCTGCCCGGCCAGCGCTGGCTGGCAGAAACCGTCGTTGAACAGTTTTTCCGGAATATTGCGGTTCTGCTGACAGACTTTGACGTCGAGCCGCTCGCCCTGACTGTGCACTACGCAGGCCTGAGCCCACGCTTCGCTCGACAGCAGCGTCAACAGCAACGACCATCCCATCCAACGCATCTTTTGAATCTCCCAAGAAAGCTCCCGGCCATGTTGCAGAACATTCCTACCCATGTCATTGCTGGCCCTTTGGGCGCCGGCAAGACCAGCCTGATTCGCCAGCTCATGGCGCAGCGGCCAGCCGGCGAGCGCTGGGCGGTGCTGATCAATGAGTTCGGCCAGATCGGCCTCGATGCCGCGCTGCTGACGAGTGATGCCGATGGTATCGCACTGGGCGAAGTGGCCGGAGGCTGCTTGTGCTGTGTCAATGGCGCGCCGTTTCAGATTGGCCTCGGGCGTTTGTTGCGCAAGGCGAAGCCGGACCGGTTGTTCATCGAACCTTCCGGGCTGGGGCATCCGGCGCAGTTGCTCAAGCAATTGAATGAGGCGCCGTGGTTGGGTGTCCTGGCGGTGCAGCCGTGTGTTCTTGTTCTCGACGCTCAATCGCTTCAGGCCGGGAAAGCATTGCCGGTAGCGCAGCAGGAAGCGTTGGCCAGCGCTGGGCTGTTGCTGCTGAACAAGGCGGAAAACCTTGATGAAAATAAACGGCAGAAAATAGCCAGCCAGTTGCCGTCAGTCAGGCTGATATGGACGCAACGGGCGCAACTGCCCCTGAGCGAACTGCCGGGCCTGGCTGCGCAAGCGGTCAATGGTTTGGACAATCTGATCGTGCCCAAGGGGTTAGGGCAAATGCCGGCTGTCTGGAGCGATCCGACGCTGCCGATCTGCTTGAGTCAGGCCCAGGAGGGTGGCTGGAGTGTCGGTTGGCGTTGGCATCCGGGACAAAAGTTCGACAAGGCACGTATCGCCGATTGGCTAAACGGGCTTCATTGGAAAAGAGCGAAACTGGTTATCCACAGTGCAGATGGCTGGATTTCGGCGAACGCGCTAGAGAATGCGCAGTTGGTTTGGCTGGCCAGTGAATGGCGGAAAGATTCGCGCATCGAGCTGATCTTCAGTGATGCGCAGGATGTTGAGGTGCTGCAGAGAGGGTTGTCGGGGTGCCGGGCGGATTAAGATCAAAAGATCGCAGCCTCCGGCAGCTCCTACTTGGTCTTCAGGGCTTCCATTTGGTGTGTTCCTGGCGCCACTGGCTTAGCTCGATGACTTCCGCTCGAGGCTTGTGCACTTCAACCACCGGCGGTGTGTCGTCAAACGGCGCCGGGTAGGGCGCTAGTTCGATCTGCGCACTGTGCGCGCCAAACTGGGTGATGGTGCCGTTATGGCGGCTTTCGCCGGTCACGGTGAACTCAAAGTTATACACCCGCGCCAGTCGTCGGCGACCGTTGGCGTCCTTGATGAAACCGATCTTCTTCAGAGCGACGTTGCCGTCGAGCAACTCGACCCGCACCTTCAGGCAATGCTGTTTGACCCGCTCCAGCGCGCGTTCGCGCAAGCCGTGGTTGTGCCACAGCCAGGCGCCGGCAGCGGCGAACAGTATCAGCACGAAGATGTTTTCCAGGGTCAGCATCAACATCGAACTCCAAAAGATAGCGTCAGCTTAACTGCGTCGCCGGTCTGTCGTACAGGCTGCGTTTCGTCGCATACTGCGCGGCTTGAATTTCAATCGTTTTACGGAATGACCCGAATGAAACGTACGCCTCATCTGCTCGCCATTCAGTCCCATGTGGTGTTCGGCCACGCCGGCAACAGCGCCGCGGTTTTTCCGATGCAGCGGGTCGGGGTCAATGTCTGGCCGCTCAACACCGTGCAGTTTTCCAACCACACTCAGTACGGTCAGTGGGCCGGCGAAGTGCTGGCGCCGCAACAGATTCCCGAGCTGGTCGAAGGCATCGCTGCGATTGGCGAGCTGGGTAATTGCGATGCGGTGCTGTCCGGGTACCTCGGTAGCGCGGCGCAAGGCCGGGCGATTCTCAGCGGTGTCGAACGCATCAAGTCGGTCAATCCGAAAGCGCTCTATCTATGTGATCCGGTGATGGGCCATCCGGAGAAGGGTTGCAGCGTGCCGACCGAGGTCAGCGATTTCCTGCTGGAAGAGGCGGCGGCCGTGGCGGACATCATGTGTCCGAACCAGTTGGAGCTCGACAGCTTCTCCGGGCGCAAGCCGCAGTCGCTGTTCGATTGCCTGGCGATGGCGCGGGCACTGTTGGCGCGCGGGCCGAAAGCGGTGCTGGTCAAGCATCTGGATTATCCGGGCAAACCAGCCGATGGCTTTGAAATGTTGCTGGTGACAGCCGAAGGCAGCTGGCATCTGCGCCGTCCGCTGTTGGCGTTTCCGCGTCAGCCAGTGGGCGTGGGTGATCTGACGTCGGGCTTGTTTTTGGCGCGGGTGCTGTTGGGCGATAGCCTGGTGGCGGCGTTCGAATTCACTGCGGCGGCGGTGCATGAGGTGCTGCTGGAGACTCAGGCGTGCGCCAGTTATGAGTTGCAACTGGTGCGGGCGCAGGATCGGATTGCGCATCCACGGGTGAAGTTCGAGGCGACGGCGATCAGTCTGTAATCGCGTAATCGTTCAAAAAGATCGCAGCCTGCGGCAGCTCCTACATGGGAATGCAAAACCCTGTAGGAGCTGCCGCAGGTTGCGATCTTTTGTCTTTGATCTCAGGCGTCGCCCTTGATCTCCTGATAGCGCTTTTCCAGCTCCTGACGAATCTGCCGACGCTGCTGCGCCTGCATATAACGACGCTTGTCTTCACTGTTCTGCGGTTGCAGCGGCGGCACGGCGGCCGGTTTACGCTGGTCATCCACGGCGACCATGGTGAAGAAGCAGCTGTTGGTGTGGCGCACCGAGCGTTCGCGGATGTTTTCGGTCACCACTTTGATGCCGACTTCCATCGACGTGTTGCCGGTGTAGTTGACCGACGCGAGGAAGGTCACCAGTTCGCCGACATGGATCGGCTCGCGGAAAATCACCTGATCCACCGACAGCGTCACCACGTAGCGGCCGGCATAGCGGCTCGCGCAGGCGTAGGCCACTTCGTCGAGGTATTTGAGCAGGGTGCCGCCGTGGACATTGCCAGAGAAGTTGGCCATGTCGGGGGTCATCAGTACCGTCATCGACAGCTGGGCGTTTCCGGGTTCCATAACGTTCTCACGGATCAAGGCTGGTTGCTGGAAGCACCTCTGCGGGTGCCTGGTCGCTTTTCTAAAGCACCGTTATCGGGACGCCGGGCGACTCGCCGCCGTCACGCCGGAATCGATCTGTTTCCATATATTGCACCGCCTTCCAGCCGCAAGTCGCGGTGTTAACCTGCAAAAGCCCCTTACAAAGGCAATTCCCACACGAAAAGCGGATTTTTACTTCGCTCGTCCAGACATTTCTGACGTCTGCTGGCGAGCCTCGTCATTCAAGGAGCCCACGCCATGCATGCCATCAGCTTTATTCAGGATCTGGCAGTGATCATGTTGGTCGCAGGCGTGGTGACCGTGTTGTTCCACCGTTTCAAGCAACCGGTGGTGCTCGGCTATATCGTCGCCGGCTTCATCATCGGCCCGCACACGCCGCCGTTCGGCCTGATCCACGATGAAGAAACCATCAAGACCCTCGCCGAACTCGGGGTGATCTTCCTGATGTTCTGCCTGGGGCTGGAGTTCAGCCTGCGCAAGTTGTTCAAGGTCGGTGCCACGGCGTTTATTGCGGCGTTCCTCGAAATCGTCCTGATGATCTGGATCGGCTACGAAATCGGCCGCTGGTTCGACTGGAACACCATGGACTCGCTGTTCCTCGGCGCGATTCTGGCGATCTCCTCGACCACCATCATCGTCAAAGCGCTCAACGATCTGAAGATGAAAAACGAGCGCTTTGCGCAGTTGATCTTCGGCGTGCTGATCGTCGAAGACATTCTCGGCATCGGCATCATCGCGCTACTGTCGAGCATCGCAGTGAGCGGCACCGTCAGCTCCGGAGAAGTGTTCTCCACAGTCGGCAAGCTGTCGCTGTTCATGATCGTCGCTTTGGTCATCGGCATTCTGCTGGTGCCGCGTTTGCTGGCTTACGTGGCCAAATTCGAAAGCAATGAGATGCTGCTGATTACGGTGCTGGGCCTGTGTTTCGGCTTTTGCCTGCTGGTGGTCAAGCTTGAATACAGCATGGTCCTCGGTGCGTTCCTGATCGGCGCGATCATGGCCGAGTCGCGGCAATTGCTGAAGATCGAGCGGCTGATCGAGCCGGTTCGCGATCTGTTCAGCGCGATCTTCTTCGTTGCCATCGGCCTGATGCTCGACCCGATGATCCTTCTCGAATATGCGTGGCCGATTGCGGTGATCACCGTGGCCGTTGTGCTCGGCAAGATGTTGTCCTGCGGCCTAGGGGCCTTTATCGCCGGCAACGACGGACGCACCTCACTGCGGGTGGGGATGGGGCTGTCACAGATTGGCGAATTTTCCTTCATCATCGCCGCGCTGGGTATGACCTTGCAGGTCACCAGCAACTTCCTTTATCCGGTCGCCGTGGCTGTGTCGGTGATCACTACGCTGCTGACACCGTATCTGATCCGTGCAGCCGATCCGCTGTCGATCAAGCTGTCTGCGGCGGTGCCCAAGCCTCTCGGCCGTGTGCTGGGCATGTACGGCGAATGGCTGCGCAGCATCCAGCCGCAAGGCGAGGGCGCGATGCTGGCGTCGATTATCCGCAAGATTTTGCTCCAGGTCGGGGTCAATCTGGCGCTGGTCATCGCGATCTTCTTCGCCGGCGCGTATTTCGCCGAACGCATCTCGCTGTCGCTGCAAGACTGGATCGGCGATCCGAGCTGGCAGAAGGCGTTGATCTGGGGCGGGGCGTTGCTGGTCTCGCTGCCGTTTTTGATTGCGGCGTATCGCAAGCTCAAGGCGTTGTCGATGCTGCTGGCTGAGATGGGCGTGAAGCCGGAGATGGCCGGGCGGCACACGCAGCGAGTGCGTCGGGTGATCTCCGAAGTGATCCCGATTCTCTCGCTGCTGGTGATTTTCCTGCTGTTGGCAGCCTTGTCGGCCAGTATTCTGCCGACCAACAAGTTACTGGTGCTGATCGCCGTAGTCGCCGCTGCGGTAGCGGCGCTGCTCTGGCGCTGGTTCATCCGCGTGCACACGCGGATGCAGGTGGCGCTGCTGGAAACCCTCGACAACCACAAGGAGTCGTCGGGGCATTGACCACCCGGGGCGGCTGGCCGATCAGCTTTCCAGCCAGACGTCCCGCGCCCAGTGCCACACCGATTCCCAGGATTCTTCGGTGATCAGCTCTTCTTCGCCGGACCACAGCACCACGGTGCCGTCTTCTTCGACGCAGTAGTAGTTGTCGCCGTCTTGGCAGATCGGGATCAGATCACGCGGTACACCGATGTCCCAGGCATTGGCTGCGACGTCCGGCAGATAGGTGTGCGATTGCGGGTCGGTGACGGTCACCGGTTCCAGACTGCCGTACACCACGTCGCTGACAGTCAGCAAAAATTCTTTGAAGACGAACGGAATGTTGATGAACAGTTCTTCTTCGACTTCGACCAGTTGGTCTTCGTCAGGCAATTCCAAAGGAACCGGCACGCGTTCGTTGGCTTCACGCAGTTGTTCGATGATTTCTTCCACGTCCGGGATCCTCTTGCTTGAATGGCGCGGTTTATATGGGCCGGTTTATACAGTAGCTCGCTATAGATGCAACCGCGAAATAGAAAACCCCAGCCGAGGCTGGGGTTTTTATTACAGCAAGTGAAGCGTGCGAGGGATCAGCCGTTCTGGCGGATACCGGCAACCAGCCAAGGCTGGTTCTCGCCCTGCGGACGTTCCATGTTCCAGCTTTCGCTGAACACTTCGCCCTGGTCGAAGCGCGAGGACTTCGACACACCGCTGAAGGTCAGGGTGGCGATGGTCTTGTCGGCACGGTCATCCACGCCGTCCAGTTGCACCTGAAGGTTGTCGATGTAGGTCGACTGGAACGCGTCACCCAGATCTGCACGCTCACGCTTGAGGAACTCAAGCATTTGCGGGGTCACGAACTCGGCGATCTTGTCCATTTCGTTGGCGTCCCAGTGCTGCTGCAGCGACTGGAAGTGGCTGCGTGCAGCTTCAAGGAAGTTCTGCTCGTTAAACCAGGCTGGTGCGTTGATCACCGGACGAGCGGCAACAGGTGCAGCCGAACCACCGAAGATCGAACCCATGGCGGCAGGTTTCTGCTCGAACACTTCACGCTGCATCGGCGCGCCGGCCGGAGCGAATTGCTCCTGCTGCTTGCGGCGACGCGCGGCGATGAAGCGGAAGATCACGAACGCGATCACGGCCATGATCAGGATGTCGAAGATCTGCATGCCCTGGAAGCCACCGCCCATGAACATGGACGCCAGCAGGCCACCGGCGGCGATACCGGCCAGAGGGCCGAGCCATTTCGAAGCACCGCCGGCCTTGGCGGCAGCGCCTGCGGCACCGGCAGCACCTGCGGTCGCAGCAGCGCCGCCGACACCTGGAGAAGAAGGAGCCATCTGGCTGGTCTGGTGCGTCGGCGCAGCGCCGGCGCTTTTGCCACCACCAAAGCGCTTGGCGTTGGCGTCGAGGCTCATCGTCAGGCCGATGCACAACGCCATGGCGATGCTAAGAAAACGTTTCATAAAGGGAATTCCCGTTTGTGGAGACACGCGCGCCATGTTGCACAGCTGAAGTGTTACTGGCTAGCGAGAGAGTGTTTCGGGCTTTTGCCTGACAGGTCGCGTTCAGCTTCGCGAGGCAATCAGCCTATGTACTTTTGTCTGTAGGAAAAGGCGATAGGTTCAGCGGGATTGATGCACTGTGCGCCGTATTACCTGTGGGAGCGAGCCTGCTCGCGAAGGCGCCGTGTCAGACATATGAGTGCTCAATGACACACCGCTTTCGCGAGCAGGCTCGCTCCCACATTTGTTCAGTGCAGGTCGTCAGATCGCTTCCAGCTTGGCGTAACCGAGCATCAGCCACTTGCTGCCTTCGCTGAAGTTGACCTGCACCCGCGCCTGCGCGCCGGCACCTTCGAAGTTGAGGATCACGCCGTCACCAAAGATCGAATGGCGTACTGCCTGACCGAGGCTGAACCCCGTTTCCGGGATTTCGCTGCCACTGAACAGGTTGCTGCCGCTCATCGACTGGTTGCCGCCGAACGGACGGCTGACGCTGTTCGACAAACGAACTTCCTGAATCAGGCCTTTCGGCACTTCGCGGACGAAACGCGAAACCTTGTTATAGGTTTCACTGCCGTACAGGCGTCGGGTTTCCGCATAGGTCATCACCAGATTCTGCATCGCCCGGGTGATACCGACGTAGGCCAGACGCCGTTCTTCTTCAAGACGACCCGGCTCTTCCAGGCTCATCTTGTGCGGAAACAGGCCTTCTTCCATACCGACGAGGAACACGTAAGGGAATTCCAGTCCCTTGGCGCTGTGCAGCGTCATCAACTGAATACTGTCTTCGTGCTCGTCGGCCTGAGTGTCACCCGCCTCCAGCGAAGCGTGGCCGAGGAATGCCGCCAGCGGCGTCAGCTCTTCGTCTTCTTCGGTGTTTTCGAAGTTGCGTGCGGCGCTGACCAGTTCCTCAAGGTTTTCTACCCGGGCCTGGCCTTTCTCACCTTTTTCCGCTTCGTGGTAGGCAATCAGGCCGGACTGTTCGATGACGGTTTGCGTCATCAGGTGCAACGGCATTTCCATGCACTTGGCGGCGAGGTTCTCGATCAACTCGATAAACGCACCCAGCGCACCGGCAGCGCGACCGGTCAGGCCTTTGTTGGCGACCAATTGGCGCATGGCTTCCCACATCGACACATCGCTGTGCCGTGCATGGTCGCGGATCGCTTCGACGGTTTTTTCACCGATGCCACGGGCTGGAACGTTGATTACCCGTTCCAGCGCCGCATCGTTGCCGCGACCTTCGAGCAAACGCAGGTACGCCATCGCGTTCTTGATTTCCGCACGCTCGAAGAAGCGCTGACCGCCATAGATGCGATACGGAATGCGTTCACGCAGTAAAGCTTCTTCCAAAACGCGTGATTGGGCGTTGGAGCGATACAGAATCGCAATATCACTACGGGCCAAGCCGGTTTTCAGCGCGCTTTCGATGGTTTCGACAACGTAGCGTGCTTCGTCGTGTTCGTTGAACGCAGCGTACAGATTGATCGCTTCGCCATCGCCGCCGTCGGTCCACAGTTCTTTGCCGAGGCGCCCGGTGTTATTGGCGATCAGGGCGTTGGCAGCCTTGAGGATGCCGGCGGTGGAGCGATAATTCTGCTCCAGACGAATGGTCACCGAATCGGCGAAGTCGGAAGAATACTGATGAATGTTTTCGATCTTCGCGCCACGCCAGCCGTAAATCGACTGGTCGTCGTCGCCCACCACCATCAGGCTGTCGCCGCCCTTGCCGAGCAGGCGCAACCAGGCGTATTGCACGGCGTTGGTGTCCTGGAACTCGTCCACCAGAATATGTCGGAAGCGCTTTTGGTAATGCGCCAGCAGGCCCGGATGATCGCGCCAGAGGTCGAGGGCGCGCAGCAGCAGTTCGGAGAAGTCGATGACGCCGGCACGCTGGCACGCCGCCTCGTAGGCTTCGTAAATGCCGCGCATGGTCGCCAGGTACAAATCGCCGCTGGCCTGAATGTGTTGCGGGCGCAGGCCTTCGTCTTTCTGGCCGTTGATGAACCACTGCGCCTGACGCGCCGGCCAGCGTTGCTCGTCGAGACCGAGCTCGCGGATCACCCGCTTGACCAGCCGTTGCTGGTCGTCGCTGTCGAGAATCTGGAAGGTCTGGCTCAGGCCCGCTTCCTGCCAGTGCGCCCGCAGCAAGCGGTGCGCCAGGCCGTGGAAGGTGCCGACCCACATGCCGGCCGGGTTGATGCCCAGCAACTGCTCGATGCGATGACGCATCTCGGCAGCGGCCTTGTTGGTGAAGGTCACCGACAGAATGGAGTGGGGCGAGGCGTTTTCGACCTGGATCAACCAGGCGATACGGTGCACCAGCACTCGGGTTTTACCGGAGCCAGCACCGGCCAGGACCAACTGACGGCCAACGGGGGCTGCTACGGCCTGGCGTTGGGCATCGTTGAGGGAGTTCAGCAGAAGGGAGAGATCATCGCGCATCGGGGCATTCTAGGGTGCGCCGCAGGCCCGGGCAAACCGAGCTTTGCATTAGCCGATGAAAGTCCTGTCGATGACGACCGGTCGGTCACTGCCTGCAGGCATCGGCCCGCCGCGCTTCAAGGGTTTGGCCGGTGGCAAAGGGCGGAACAGTTTCGGTGAAATTATGATCTGGAGCAGTTTGGCAACGGGATCGGCTTGTGTATGCTCCGTCCACGTTTCGGGCGCACGCCCTCCTTATAAAAACAAGAACGTTGCCCATGACCCTCAGCTCCGAACTGTCGGGCCCCTCCGTGGAACCCCGGGTTATCCGCAAGCACTATGCCGTCGAAATGGCGGTCGAGCGCACGCGTCTGCTGTATCAGGGCTCGTTGTTGCCCACGCTGTTCATGTTGATCAATGGTCTGGTCTGCGCCGGCCTGCTCTGGAGCCCGCAGCGCTACTTCGTGGTCAGCGTCTGGCTGGTATGGTTGCTGTCATTGGTCGCGCTGCGGGTGATTCAGGTGGCGGCATTCGATTCGGCGATCCCTGATCGTCAGGCGCAACCGATCTGGCGGCGGATGTTTCTGCTTGGCTCGACCATGACCGGCCTTACCTTGGCCGGTGCCGGCATCGCCTTGGTGCCCGCCGACAACTTCATCCAACAGGCTTGGGTGTTCGGCCTGATTGGCGCCGCAACCCTGTCGGCCAGCGTTGCCTACGCGGTGAGCCTGCCAGCGTTTCTCTCCTTTACCTTGCCCTGTCTGTTGCCGGCGATCGGTTATCTGTTCTGGGGCGGTGACGAGCAGGCGCGCGGTTGGGGCTGGCTCGGCCTGATCCTGCTCGGCTCGCTGAGCGTGGTGGCATGGCAGGTCAATCGGCTGATCGATCGCGGCTTGCTACGGCGCTTCCAGAATCAGCACTTGATCGAACACCTGCAACAGACGCAGGCGCGCAGCGAACAGCTCAATCAAGACTTGGCCAAAGAAATCGACCAGCGCCGCTGCGCCGAGGGCAAGTTGCGTGAGGCGCAGGTCGAACTCGAAGACCGCGTGGTCCAGCGCAGCCTTGAACTGGACGCCGCCAATCAGGCCCTGAGCAAAAGCGAGGCGCGGCTGGCGCTGGCGTTGAAGGCCAGTGAGTTGGGGTTGTGGGACTGGAACCTGCAAACCGACGAAGTTCACCACACGCAGATTCAGGAGCTGTTCGGCCTCGCTCCGGAATACGTCACGGCGCTGTTGCGCGACCTCAAGCCACGTCTGCATCCAGACGATGTGCCGACGCTGAAATACGCGTTGATCGAGCACTTGAAGGGTCGTACCGAGGACTATCAGATCGAATACCGCGTACGCCACGGCGATGGCCATTGGGTCTGGATCGAAGACCGTGGCCGCGCGGTAGAACGCAGCGACGGCGGTCGGGTGATCCGCATGGTCGGCACCCGCCGCGACATCAGTGCCAGCAAAAGCCTCGAAGAGCAGCAGCGCCTGGCGGCGACCGTATTCGAAGCGGCCAGTGAAGGCATCGTGATTCTGGACCCGAACTATGCGCTGATCGCGATCAATCAGGCGTTCAGCCGCGTCACCGGCTACGACATCGAAGACATGCTCGGGCGCAATGTCGTCGAATTACCGTGCAGCCGCGATGCCCGCCGTCATTACGTGGCGATCCGCCATGCGCTTGAGCAGCATGGCAGTTGGCAGGGCGAACTGGTGGAGACGCGCAAAAGCGGCGAGCTGTATCCGCAGTGGCTGCAACTTAATGCGGTACGTGATGGTCGGGGAAATGTCAGTCATATCGTCGGCTTCTTCGCCGATCTGTCGGCGCGACGCGAATCTGAAGAGCGCCTGCGCTATCTGACCCATTACGACGAACTCACCGGGCTGGCCAACCGCTCACTGTTTCGCGAGCGTTTGCATGAAGCGCATCAGCGCTCGCGTCAAGGCCGGCGCAGTCTGGCGTTGCTGCACATCAATCTGGATCGCTTCAAATTGCTCAACGACAGCCTCGGCCATGAGATTGCCGACCAGTTGCTGCAGAAAATGGCGCGCCGTCTGGTCAACGCCTTGCCGGAAGCGGACACCATCGCGCGGTTGTCCGGCGACGAATTCGCCGTGCTGTTCGATGCCTACGGCAACCTGTCGAGTCTGGCCCGGGTTGCCACGCGCCTGTCGAGCAAGTTGCGACTGCCACTGACGGTCGAGGGGCATGAGCTGGTGGTCAGCGCCTCGATGGGCATCAGCATGCTGCCAGACAACGCTCGGGAGATTTCTGCGCTGGTCAGCCAGTCGAACATGGCTATGCAACACGCCAAGCATTTGGGCGGCAACAACTTCCAGTTCTACACCGACAGCCTGCAAGCCAGCACCCTTGAGCGCTTGCAGCTGGAAAATCAGTTGCGCAAAGCCATCGAAGAAAAGCAGCTCAAAGTGTTCTATCAACCGAAGTTGTGCCTTGAAACCGGGCGGTTGAATGCCGCGGAAGCACTGGTGCGTTGGGATCATCCGAGCATGGGCCGGGTGCCGCCGGGGGATTTCATCGGGTTGGCCGAAGAAACCGGTCTGATCGGGCCGATCGGCGAATTCGTCCTGCGTCAGGCCTGCTGGCAGGCCTGTGAATGGCAGCGTCAGGGGCTGGAGCCGATCCGTGTTTCGGTGAACCTGTCGGTGCATCAATTGCGTCAGGGCAAGCTGGTCAGTCTGGTGCGGCAGGTGCTGGAGGAAACCGGTCTGGCGCCGCACTACCTCGAACTGGAATTGACCGAAAGCCAGTTGCTCGACAGCGTCGAACACATCATCGCGACCTTCCAGCAGCTACGTGATCTGGGCGTGAAACTGGCCATTGACGATTTCGGCACAGGCTATTCGTCGTTGAGTTACCTCAAGCGCATTCCGGTGGATTACGTGAAGATCGATCAGGCGTTCATTCGCGGGTTGGGTGAGGGCAGCGAAGACGCGGCGATCACTCGCGCGATCATCGCCATGGCGCATGGACTATCGCTGAAGGTGGTAGCTGAAGGTGTCGAGCGCCTGGAGCAGCTGGAATTTTTACGCGTTGAGCGCTGCGATGAGGTGCAGGGTTATCTGATCAGTCGGCCTGTGGAGGCTGCCAGTCTGGCCGGGCTTTTGCGCGCGCAGGATAATCCGTTTTAAGGGCTACATGCTCCTCATCGCGCCTGATATGGGGACATGGAGTTACGCATTGAGCAGGCAAAAAGCCAATTCATGTAGTATAACTACAAGCGTGCTACATCCTTGCCCATAAGAAGAGTCCAGCCCCTTGAATCTGCTGCAACACATCGCCCAGTCACGTCACCTGTTACGCAAGTCGGAGCTCAAGGTCGCCGACCACGTGCTGCTTGACCCTGCGGCGGTGATGCACAGTTCCATGGCCGACCTGGCCCACAGCGTCGGCATCAGTGAGCCGACTATCGTGCGCTTCTGTCGCGCCATCGGTTGTTCCGGTTTTCAGGATCTCAAACTCAAACTGGCGCAAAGCCTGGCCGCCGGTGCCAGCTTCGGCCAGTTCGCGATCCATGAAGACGACTCGGTTGCCGATTACAGCCTGAAGATTTTCGACACCACGTTGCACACCTTGATGGAGGTTCGCGAGAAGCTCGATCCGGTCGAGTTGCAGCGCGCAGTGACGTTGATGTCGCAGGCGCAGCGCGTCGAGTTCTATGGCTTCGGTGCCTCGGGTGCAGTGGCAGCGGATGCGCAGCACAAGTTCTTTCGTTTGCTGCTGACGGCGGCGGCGTATTCCGATCCGCACATGCAGGCAATGTCGGCGGTAACGTTGAAGCCGACCGATGTGGCGATCTGCATTTCGCAGTCGGGGCGTTCCAAGGATTTGCTGATCACTGCCAATCTGGTGCGCGAGAGCGGGGCATCGCTGATTACCCTGTGTCCGAGCCAGACGCCGTTGGCCGAATTGTCGACGGTCAATCTGGCGATCGATGTGCATGAAGACACGGAGATTTATACGCCGCTGACGTCGCGTATCGCGCACCTGGTGGTGATCGATGTGCTGGCGATGGGCGTAGCGATGGCGCGCGGGCCAAGCCTGGTCAATCACCTCAAGAGCGTGAAGCGCAGTCTGCGCAGCTTGCGCTTGTCGCCCAAGGCCGCCAAAGCCCTGGATGATTGAGATCAAAAGATCGCAGCCTTCGGCAGCTCCTACACGGATCAATGTAGGAGCTGCCGAAGGCTGCGATCTTTTGCTTTTTGGGCGGCAACTTTCATCAAACCGTCATCCCTCCCGCCTATCGTGAAACTCCCGTAATCGCCTTGGGAGACTCGAAATGGCTCAGCCCTACGAAGAACGCAACAGCGCCGCGAAAACCCGTCGTCAGCAGGAAGACCAGCGCCGCATGGAATTTCGCCGCGCTATCGAAGATCGCTTCGAACTCCGTCAGCTTCAGGCCGAAATCGGCGACTTTCCCGAGATCAATCACTGGCAGGCAACGCCCGCAGCTTCCCGTCGAAACGCTCAACCAGCGCGCTGATCTGCACGCGTTCGCTGCGGATAAACGCCAGGAAGGCGTGCGCCACCGGTGACAGGCGTTTGGCTTTGGCTTGCACCAGGCACCAGCTGCGCAGCAGCGGCAATTCCTCGACCGGCAGCTCGACGAGTCCGCCGGTCGCCAGCTCCAGGTTCAGGGCGTGGCGCGTCAACAGCGCCAGGCCCAGACCCGCCTGCACGCATTCACGCTGAGCTTCGGCCGAGGCCACTTCCTGCGTCTGGGTGAAGTGCACGCGCTTCTCTTTGAAATACTCTTCGCAGGCCAGTCGCGTGCCCGAACCCGGTTCACGGATCAGCAATGTATAGGGTTCAAGATCCTGCAAACGCAACGGGCCCATGTGCGCCAACGGATGATCCGGACGCGCCACGGCAACGATCGGATTGTTGAGGAACGGCAAGAACTCCAGGCCCATGTCCTGCGGCACCATCGACATAATCACCAGATCATCGCGGTTGTCCGACAGCCGCCGGATCACTTGACCACGGTTGACTACCGTCAATTGCAGATTCACTTCCGGGTGCTGGCGCTTGAACGCGGCGAACAGGTGCGGGACGAAGTATTTGGCGCTCGATTCGACCGCCAGTTTCAGCTGACCCTGCAACGAGCCCTGCATGTCCGACAGTTGCATATCGAGGTTTTCCAGGCGTCCGAAGATGTCCCGGCTTGCGCGCTGGAGGGCCTCGGCAGCCTCGGTCATGTAGAGCTTTTTACCGACATAATCGAATAATGGCTGGCCGATCAGCTCCTCGAGCTGACGAATCTGTAGGCTGACGGCCGGTTGCGTGAGGGACATTTCCTCGGCTGCGCGGCTGTAAGAGCGTAAATCACACACTTCGTTGAAGATCTGCAATTGGCGTAATGTCATACGCATCAAGGACTTACGCATTTTTTATAGGCTCTGACGGCGGGCTGATGTTTCAACTATAAGTCTTTGCTTATGCCTGACCCAATTTTTATTCATTTTTGTTAATCCCTCATGAGCGCTAGTGTGGACCTGCGACTAAATTGAAACATTTGGTCACGCGTCGACCTGGGTCTAGCAGGTCGTGGTGCCACCGGCTCAAGGGAACCTCCAAGTGATAACAAAGATCCTGATCGCCAACCGTGGTGAGATTGCCGTACGAATCGTGCGAGCCTGCGCCGAAATGGGCATTCGCTCGGTTGCGATTTTTTCCGACGCCGACCGTCATGCGTTGCATGTGAAGCGTGCGGACGAGGCCCATAGCATCGGTGCCGAGCCACTGGCCGGTTACCTGAACCCGCGCAAGCTGGTGAACCTGGCGGTTGAAACCGGCTGCGATGCGTTGCACCCCGGTTACGGTTTCCTCTCGGAAAACGCCGAGCTGGCAGACATATGCGCTGAACGCGGCATCAAATTCATTGGCCCGTCGGCGGAAGTCATTCGCCGCATGGGCGACAAGACCGAAGCGCGGCGCAGCATGATCAAGGCCGGTGTGCCGGTTACGCCGGGTACCGAAGGCAATGTTGCCGACATCGAAGAAGCCTTGGCCGAAGGCGACCGCATCGGTTACCCGGTGATGCTCAAAGCCACTTCCGGTGGTGGCGGGCGCGGTATCCGTCGCTGCAACAGCCGCGAAGAACTCGAACAGAATTTCCCTCGGGTGATTTCCGAAGCGACCAAGGCGTTCGGTTCTGCCGAAGTGTTCCTGGAAAAATGCATCGTCAATCCCAAGCACATCGAAGCGCAGATTCTCGGCGACAGCTTTGGCAACGTCGTGCACCTGTTCGAGCGTGATTGCTCGATCCAGCGTCGCAACCAGAAGCTCATCGAAATCGCCCCGAGCCCGCAACTGACTCCCGAGCAACGCGCTTACATCGGCGACCTGTCGGTGCGTGCAGCCAAGGCTGTAGGTTACGAGAACGCCGGTACTGTGGAGTTCCTGCTCGCCGAGGGCGAGGTGTACTTCATGGAGATGAACACCCGGGTGCAGGTGGAACACACCATCACCGAAGAGATCACCGGGATCGATATCGTTCGCGAGCAGATTCGCATCGCCTCCGGCCTGCCGTTGTCGGTCAAGCAGGAAGACATCCAGCACCGTGGTTTCGCGTTGCAGTTCCGCATCAACGCTGAGGACCCGAAGAACAACTTCCTGCCGAGCTTCGGCAAGATCACCCGTTACTACGCCCCCGGCGGTCCGGGCGTGCGCACCGACACAGCGATCTACACCGGCTACACCATTCCGCCGTTCTACGACTCGATGTGCCTGAAACTGGTGGTCTGGGCACTGACCTGGGAAGAGGCGATGGACCGTGGTCTGCGCGCCCTCGACGACATGCGTCTGCAGGGGGTGAAGACCACCGCGGCGTACTATCAGGAAATCCTGCGCAACCCGGAATTCCGTAGCGGCCAGTTCAATACCAGCTTCGTTGAAAGCCACCCGGAACTGACCAACTACTCGATCAAGCGCAAACCCGAAGAGCTGGCCCTGGCCATCGCCGCCGCCATCGCCGCCCACGCAGGCCTGTGAGGAATACAACAATGTCCAAGAAGATCTTTGTCACCGATACCATCCTGCGCGACGCTCACCAATCGCTGCTCGCCACCCGCATGCGCACCGAAGACATGCTGCCGATCTGCGACAAGCTCGACAAAGTCGGCTACTGGTCGCTGGAATGCTGGGGCGGTGCGACGTTCGACGCCTGCGTCCGCTTCCTCAAAGAAGACCCGTGGGAGCGTCTGCGCCAACTGCGTGCGGCGCTGCCTAACACGCGTCTGCAAATGCTTTTGCGCGGCCAGAACCTGCTGGGCTACCGCCATTACAGCGATGACGTGGTCAAAGCGTTCGTCGCCAAGGCTGCGGTAAATGGCATCGACGTGTTCCGCATTTTCGACGCGATGAACGACGTGCGTAACCTGCGCGTGGCCATCGAAGCGGTGAAGGCGGCCGGCAAACATGCGCAAGGCACCATCGCTTACACCACCAGTCCGGTTCACACCATCGATGCGTTCGTGGCCCAAGCCAAGCAGATGGAAGCCATGGGTTGCGACTCGGTGGCGATCAAGGACATGGCTGGCTTGTTGACCCCGTACGCCACCGGTGAACTGGTGCGTGCGTTGAAAGCCGAGCAATCGCTGCCGGTGTTTATCCACTCGCACGACACCGCCGGTCTGGCGACCATGTGCCAACTCAAGGCGATCGAAAACGGCGCCGATCATATCGACACCGCAATCTCCAGCTTCGCCTCGGGCACCAGCCATCCAGGCACTGAGTCGATGGTTGCTGCACTCAAAGGCACCGAGTTCGACACCGGCCTGAACCTCGAGCTGCTGCAAGAGATCGGCCTTTACTTCTACGCCGTGCGTAAGAAGTACCACCAGTTCGAAAGCGAATTCACCGCGGTCGACACCCGCGTGCAAGTCAACCAGGTGCCGGGCGGGATGATCTCCAACCTTGCCAACCAGTTGAAAGAGCAGGGCGCACTCAACCGCATGGCTGAAGTCCTCGCGGAAATCCCGCGTGTACGTGAAGACCTTGGCTTCCCGCCGCTGGTGACGCCGACCTCGCAGATCGTCGGCACCCAGGCGTTCTTCAACGTGCTGGCCGGCGAGCGCTACAAGACTATCACCAACGAAGTGAAGCTTTACCTGCAAGGCGGCTATGGCAAAGCACCGGGCGTAGTGAACGAAAAACTGCGTCGTCAGGCGATCGGCAGTGAAGAAGTCATCGATGTGCGTCCGGCCGATCTGCTCAAGCCGGAAATGACCAAGCTGCGTGCCGACATCGGCGCGCTGGCCAAGTCGGAAGAAGACGTGCTGACCTTCGCCATGTTCCCGGACATCGGTCGCAAGTTCCTCGAAGAGCGCGCCGCCGGAACTCTCACGCCGGAAGTGCTGCTGCCGATTCCAGAGGCTGGCGGTGTGACCAAGGCTGGCGGCGAAGGCGTGCCGACCGAGTTCGTTATCGACGTCCACGGCGAAACCTACCGCGTCGACATCACCGGTGTCGGCGTCAAGGCTGAAGGCAAGCGTCACTTCTACCTGTCCATCGACGGCATGCCGGAAGAAGTGGTGTTTGAGCCGCTCAACGAGTTCGTCAGCGGTGGCAGCAGCAAGCGCAAGCAAGCCTCGGCGCCGGGCCACGTCAGCACCACCATGCCGGGCAACATCGTCGATGTGCTGGTCAAGGAGGGTGACACTGTCAAGGCGGGTCAGGCTGTGCTGATCACCGAAGCGATGAAGATGGAAACCGAAGTCCAGGCTGCGGTTGCCGGCAAGGTCACCGCCATTCATGTGGCCAAGGGTGATCGGGTCAATCCGGGTGAAATTCTGATCGAGATCGAAGGCTGAGATAACGGCCGCGATCCAACGCTTTAAACCTCGGGGGGGCATGTGCTCCCCTTTTTTTTGCCTGAATTTTTCACCTGTAGGAGCTGCCGAAGGCTGCGATCTTTTGATGTTGTTTTGGGTTAATAAAAACAAAGATCAAAAGATCGCAGCCTTCGGCAACTCCTACAGAAAATGTTGTGTCAGTTAAAACGCCATGCGCCATTGGCCCATCACGCCGTGAGTGCGGCTGTCAGTGGCCATTTCACCGGTAAGACCAACGCCGACGGAGTGATTGGCTGACAGCCCAAGATCGAGGCCGGCATCCACCGACAGGCTGTTGCGATCCAGCGCGGCACCGGCAACCTCAAACCGCTTGCCACCCTTGACCAGTTGTTGGCGGGTGTCGCTTTCGATCTCGCCAAAGGTGTGTTTCCAACCGGCACTGAATCGCGGCGTCAGCGTCATGCCGTTATCCAGCCGAGTGATTTTTGCCGTGCGCAGGCCGAAGGTGCTGCTGAGGTTGTCGCGGGTTTGCCCAAAGACTTTCAGCGCTGCATCCCCACCTTTTTCGCTGTAGCTGTCGCGCTGATAGCGCTGATAGCCGAGGCTGGCGAACGGTTCGAGCGTCGCGTTGTGCCGGCCAACATTGACCGCCAGTTCGGCAAAGGCTTGCTGGGTGTTGGCGTCATAGTTGCCCTTGAGACGATCGCTGAAGCCGTTGAAGGCCACTCGCCGCTTGCTGTCGCCGTCATGGCTGGCATAGGTCGCCCCGAGACGCAGTGAGAACGGTCCGTCCTGGCGCACGGCGTAGGCGCCGAGGTGCCAGCTGTCGAGGTCGCCATCGTATTGCCGAGCGTCGAGTCTGGTTTGCGATTTACCACCGACCAGGCCGATATGCCATTGCTCATCGAGCCGCCAGTCGGCGCCCATGACCAGGCCTTGGGTCGCGTGTTTCAGGGTGCTGTCGAACTCGCGGTCAACCTTGCCGCCATGGCCGAGCGCCTGAATCCACACCCGCCCGGAGTCGGCGCCGCCGGCGGCCTGACGCGGTGAGTTGCCGGAACCGTAGGCAGAACCGTAACGGCTATTCAGTTGCTGCATGGCCGAGAGCATGCTCGCGCTCACCGGAGTGATACTGCTTAGCGTGGCTTTGGCGAGATTGGCGTTGCTGCCGGCGGCGAGTTGTTCGATGGCGACGGGGGCGGTGGTTTTGTCGCTGGTCAGTAGTGCGGCGACTGCTGCGTTTGTGGGTTTTAGTGGCGCAGGGGCGGGCTGTTCGGCGGTCTCGTTAACTTGCGCAGTAAGAGGTTCGTCCTGCATTGGCGATGGGACGGACTCTGCAACGAGCGTCGACGCAGATGGCGGAACTGGAACTGGAACTGGAACTGATGCGGAAGCCGTCAATGGCGTTGGCGTTGGCGTTGGCGTTGGCGTCGCGAATGGCGCAGGCGTTTGTGGTTCGATTATGCTGTCGGCAACTGCACGACCGTTGTCTGTCGTGGCAACGCTCGCAAGCGGCTCACCGTTACGGGCATAAGTCAGCCCGACGGATTTTTTGTTGTACTGAGGTGTGGCGGTCATAAAGGCGAGGTTGTTAAGGACCTTGCCGAATTCGCCTTCTACCTTGCCGGCTTCGATGATTTTGTACTGGCGACTTTGCGGATACTCCCCTGGAACGGCAACGACGTTCAGGGTTGCACCTTCCAGCCTGGCAGTGCCATCGACCTTGATCGTTTGACTGCCACTGGGCGTGACCTCATAAGCCAGCTCGGCGGTTGGGGACAAGCGCAAGTCGCCTTTCACGCGCGGACTGCCGAGTGCCCCATTGACGGAGAGCAGGCCGGCGACCTTCAGGCTGCCCACAGCGCCTTTACCTGCAAAGCTGCCACCTCTTTCGACATAGACATCGCCCTTGATGCCCCCCAGGTTGGTCAAAGCGGTACCGCTGTTGACCAGCACGCCGTCCTTGAAGTCACCCTTGGAACTCAGAGTCCAGTCGCCCCGGCTGAGGAGCAGGCCGTTGAAATTACGCGTGTCTTTCAGCTCGCCGCCTGCCGCTGCATCCAGGAACAGGACGTTATCTCCTGCGCCACCATCCAGCAGGCCGGTAAAGCTTGCGCCGTCCGTGAGTGTGATCAGATCGTTTACAGCGGTACCTTTAAACGTTTCTTCAGGGGTTTTAAAAGCGATGGGTACCGTACTTGGGTCGGTGAGAAATCCCTTGAGTCGTTCAAGTGCCATTTCTTTAGCGTTGGTTTCGGGCAATTCATTGGCATTCACGACTGCGGTTGAATCAGCGACTTCAGAGGATTGCTGAGCGTTGGCAAGCTCTACACAAGCCAGCGCCAGCGAAATGGCCAAAGCCAAGTGTTTTGGTTTGAAAGTGTGTTGACGGGGCATTAGGTTAGGCCTTTTCTGAAAGGAGACCCAACTCTATTGATGCCCCAGAAAATCCGATGTCGGCTGCTTCCCGCACGCTTGCAGGCGACATCGCATCGTTTTGTAGAAAATGACCGTGTGATCTGGAACCCGGAGTTTTGCTCGGCTGCAGCGGCTCTTTTTCCTACAACCAATCAAGACCGCGCCGCCTGTTCAACCTCAAAAACTCATCTGCCACTGCCCGATCAACCCGTGATTGCGGCTGTTGCTGCCGATCTCACCGCTGTATCCCACACCCAGCGTGTGCCGCGCAGAAATCCCCACATCCAGCCCGGCTTCCAGCACCAGGCTGTCGCGATCCAGCGAGCTACCATCGACACTGAACGCCGTGCCGCCAGTCACAAACGCCTGACGCGTCGAGCCGCCGACATCGCCGTAAGTGTGTTTCCAGCCAGCAGCCATGCGCGGGGTCACGCTCATGCCGTTGTCGAGGCTGCTCAAGTGCGCCAGGCGCAGGCCGAAGGTGCTGCTGAAGTTGTCCTGGGTCTGGCTGTCGACTTGCAGCGCGGCGGCGCCGCCTTTTTCCTTATAGCTGTCGCGGTGGTAGCGCTGATAACCGAGGCTGGCGAAGGGCTCGGCGCTGAGGCGGCCGCTGCCCATGGCATAGCCGAGTTCGGCGAAGGCTTGCTGGCTATCGGCGTCGTAATCGCCTTTCGGGCGGTCGCTGAAACCATTGAAGGCGATGGTGCGTTTGCTTTCGCCCTGATGGCCGCTGTACGCCGCGCCGAGGCGCAAAGCGATCGGGCCGTTCTGGTGCAGCGCGTAGACGCCGGCGTGCCAGCTCTCGACGTTGCCGTCGACGCCGGTCGCGTCCAGATCGGTTTTCGAATAACCGCCCAGTACGCCCAGGCGCCACGCTGGATTCAGTGACCAGTCGGCGCCCAGCACGCTGCCCTTGGTGCGTTGTTCCAGACCACTGCTGCCGTGTTCGCCATCGAGCTTGCCGTAGCCGCCGATGCCTTGCAGCCAGAGCCGGCCGTGAGCGTTCGGATCATTCAGGTTGCGCGCCTCGGTCGGCACGCCGTTGGCCGCCAGCACGGGCGTGTCGCGTTGATCGAGGCCGACCAGCAGTCCCGGGCTGCCGCCCATTTGCTGCATCGCCGAGAGCATGCTGCTGCCGACCTGACTGCTGGCGCTGAGGGTGGCGTTGGTCAGGTTGGCGTTGCTGGCGCCGGCCAGTTGCTCGATTGCTGCGCCGGCGCTGCTTTGGCTGGTATTGAGCAAGGCGTTGTACAGCGCACTGTTTTTGCCGATTGAGGCGAGGCTGTTGGCGGCGTTTGTGCCGTTGCCGGTCGTGGCAAACTCATTGAAAGCCACGTCGTTGCGAGTGTAGGTCAGGTCAACTTGGGTAGGCGTGTAGGCAAGGGTCGGCGTCAGGAATGCATAGTCGCTGCTGACCTTGCCGAAGGTGCCGTTGACCTGCGCCGCTTGCAGCACGGTGTAGTGGCTCTGCCAGGGATACGTGCCGCTACCGGGATTCACCGCGAGCGTTGCGCCATTGAGATTGGCGATGCCGCCGACCTGTACCGGCGCGCTGCTGCCATCGGCGTTGACGCCGTAGGCGAGGGTGGCTGCGCTGCCCATGTTCAAATCGCGAACGATGGTTGCGCGACCGAGTCCGGTGTCGGTGCGCAATGTGCCGTTGACGGTGAGGCTGCCCACCGAACCGCCACCGGCATACACACCGCCGGCATCCACGGTCAGGTTACCGGCGATGCTGCCCTGATTGATCAGTTTTGCGCCGTTGCGCACTGCACCGCCGTCGCTGAAGTCGCCGCTGCCTGTGAGTGTCCACGCACCTTGTTCGACCTCCAGCCATTCGAAGTTACGACTGGCGCCGAAGCTGCCACCGGCCGCATCGTCCATCACCACCCGGTCGTAACCGCTGCCGCCATCCACCACGCCGACAAAGCGACTGCCGTTGCGCAGGGTCAGACTGTCGTTACCGCCGCCCAGATCCAGCGCCAGGCCATTGCTGCCACTGATCGTGCCGCCGTTGATGACGTTGTCGGCGAACTCGCCGACGAGCTTCACGCCGAAACCGTTGAGGCCTTGAATGGTGCCGAAGTTTTCCAGAGTGGTCGCCGCCAGCCCCGAGCCGCCGCTGCCATCGTCGACCAGAATGGCGCTGTCGGCGCCGCTGATCAAAGCGTTGCTGGCGTTGAGAATGTAACCGCCACCCAGCGCGATACCTTCGCTGCCATTGGCGAAACCGCCCTTGTCGACACCGCCGGCACCGACGCCTTGAATGGTCCCGTAGTTTTCGATGTGGGCGATCTTGTCGATGTCCACGCCGTCGCCGTCACCGTTCGCTTGCAAGCCTGAGTAAGCGCCAGTGATGGTGCCGTGGTTAATCACCGTGCCATCGCCGTCGGAACCGAAGCCGGAACCATTGCGGCCGGTGATCTGCCCGTAGTTGATCAGCGTCGCGCCAAGATCGGTGGTGATGCCATGGCGGCCACCGGAAATCACCCCGTAGTTGGTCACACTGACGCCGCTCGCGGAATCGATATCGATGCCGTCGAATTTCCCGTCGGCATTGTGCGAATCGCCGGACGAAATCTCGCCATAGTTGCTGATCGTCGCATTCGCGCCGGTCTTCATGCCGTCGCTGGCGTCGCCGCGAATCAGCCCGCCGACGCGGTTGATAATGGTGGTCTTCACGCCGTCACTGCGCAGCGCATCGAGATCCAGTCCCTGGCCGGTGGTGGAGCGAATCACGCCGCTGTTGTCGATCAACAGGCTGCCGCTGACAAAGTTGCTGTCGATACGCAACGCGTCGTTGGCACCGCGAATCTGCCCGCCGCTGCGGTTGTAAATCGTGTAGTTGCGCGCCTGGGTCAGGTCGCCACTGCTGTCGATGGCCCGGCCACCGCTGGAAACGATTTTGCCGGCGTTGTCGATCACCACACCGGCACCGCTGGTCTTGTCTTTCAGGCTCACGGCCTTGCCGCTGTTGGTGATGCTGCCCGGCGCGGAAATCGTCAACGTGTCGCTGCCACCCAGCGTTTGTGCTGCCGTGGTGGCGGTGTCGATCTGCACGGTTTTGCCGTGGGCTGCCGTGGCAGCGATCAACAGAGCAATGGCAAGGGACAGACGCTGGGGCGGGAACGGCATGGTCGGACGGCCTTTTTGTTATAAGCGGGCCGTCCTGTATAGCGAAGGGTTTTTACAGAATGATGTCGGTGGTTGATCTGCATTGTTTTGCATCTTCAGCGCTGAAATATATTAATTTCTGCATTTTGTTGCAGTTTTTTTGCCTGCTTCTCTCATTAGGTGCGGTAAGTTTTGATTCAAACGCCGAAGCACTCACATCAATGAATCCCCGCGCCATTAATGTTTATTGAGCCTTATGCGGCGCTCGAAGATTGGAGAGGAAAATGGTAATGACAGTTCTCGAACGCATGGCGCTCATCGAAAGCATTCAAGAGGCGCTGGCCGACGGGACATTGGAAATCAGCGAAGCCGTCCGCCGTTTACGAGTTGAGGTGACAGGGCTGCATCAAATCCAATTCGCTAAGATGTGCAAAATTTCGGTCCGCACGTTGATACACATAGAGCACGCTGAGGGTAATCAGACGTTGAGGTCGTTGGACTCAATATTCCGATTGTTTGGCCTGAAAATGGGCGTTGTGCGGGTACGCCGAGAGCCCCATTAAAACCCGACGCAACCCGCAAGGTGCCGATCCCCCTAGCTCCGTCGCACGTATGCCTTGCCGTAATGCCGCTCCATTCGTGCCTGAATCAACTCCAGTCCAATGGACATCAGCCAGTAGATGATCGCCGCCGTCGTCAGCATTTCGATGTAGCGGTAGCTTGAGCGCCCGTATGACTGGGCGAGAAACATCACTTCCCAGACGCCCATCACCGAGATCAGTGACGAGTCCTTGAGCATCGAGATGAACTGGTTGGTGGTGGGCGGGATGATCGTGCGCATGGCTTGCGGCAGGGTGATGCGCCAGAAAATCACCGTCTCGCGCATACCCAGTGCCAGCGAAGCTTCGCGCTGGCCGTGGTCGACACCGAGGATGCCGGCGCGGAAGATTTCGCTGAGATAGGCGCCGTAGTTCAGCGACAAGGCAATGATGCCCGCGACGATGGCGCCAGGCACGATGCCCAGTTGCGGCAAGCCGAGGTAGATCAGCAGAATCTGGATGAGCAGTGGCGTGCCGCGAAAGAACGAGGTGTAAAAACTGGCGATGCCGAACGCCACGGCGCTTTTCGACAGGCGTGCCAATGCCGTGATGAAGCCCAGCAGGGACGAAGCGACAATCGAGCACACGCAGAGGAACAGCGTCAGCGCTGCACCCTGCAAGAAGCCGTTGGGCGCCAGGTGCAGGCCGACCAGATTGGGCAGTTTGTCGAGGATGATCGAGAACTTCAGGTCGAAGCTCAGGAAGAACCCGGCGAACAGGCAGAACAGCGCGGCCCAGGTCAGGTACAGCCGCGTACGAAACCCGAACATCCGTTGCAGGCGTGATTCAGCCACCGGTTGCGGTGGCTGTGGCGGTGGCTGTGGCGGTGTCGGGAAAGAAGTCATTGGCTGATATCAGCGCCGATCCATTTTTGCGAAAGCTTGCTCAGGGTGCCGTCCTGTTTCAGTTGCGCGAACACCTCGCGCACTTTGGCATCCCATTGCGCGTCACCCTTTTCGATGGCCACCGAGTTCGGCTCCGAATACAGCGGCGCGCCGGCCAGTTTGAAGCGTTTGTCCTGGTTCAGGCGTGGCTGCGCGGTGACGAGGTTGGTGAGGATTGCATCCAGGCGCACGCCGGCGCCCAGGCCCAAGTCCTGGAAGGCGACGTTATCGGTATCGTACGGCGCGATCTGCACATCTTCGAACGGGTACTGCAGTTGCGTATCTTCGGCGCCTTCGATGACCAGGTTCTTGTTCAGATAGCTTTCGTAACTGGACGCGCTGGTGAGGCCGACTTTTTTGCCGCTCAGATCCTTGGCGTCGTGGATCCGCTCATCCTTGGCATTGACCACGATCACCGCCGGCGAAGCGTAGTACTCGACCGGGAAATCGAATACCTCGGCGCGGGCCTTGCTCGGCGTCATCGAGCAGATGCAGATATCGTAGCGCCCGCTCCAGCGGCCGGCGGCAATGACGTCCCACGACGGCGTTTCGAGTCGCAGCTTGACGCCTAACTTGTCCGCCACGGCTTTGGCGACATCAACGTCGAAGCCATCAAGCTGATTCTGGTCGTTGAGAAACGAGAACGGTGGATAGCTTTCCATCAGCACACCGACCAGCTCTTTTTTCTGCTCGATACGATCCAGCGTCGTGCCACCAAAGGCTTGCGTGGAGGCGGCCAGAATGGTCAGGCCCAGGGCCAGTAGCGGATTAAATTTCACAGTCGATCCCTGGATAAAAAAGAGGTTGTTTTTAACGGAATGGTGCGTATTAAATAGTTATAAGAACGACTCTGATAGTGAGTTATTTTCATAAGCATATGAGTGAAAAGCATATGGGCGCAGGCAGCACGATTATTCTCGATGGCGGCATGGGCCGTGAGTTGCAGCGCGCCGGTGCGCCATTTCGCCAGCCGGAGTGGTCGGCGCTGGCGTTGAGCGAGGCGCCGCAAGCGGTTGAGGCGGTACATGCCGCTTATATCGCCAGTGGCGCCAATGTGATTACCACCAACAGTTATGCCGTGGTGCCGTTCCATATTGGTGAGGAACGCTTCGCCGCTGAAGGGCAGGCACTGGCGGCGTTGGCCGGTGAACTGGCGCGACGTGCGGTGCAAGCCTCGGGGAAATCCGTGCGGGTGGCCGGCTCATTGCCGCCGCTGTTCGGCTCCTATCGTCCGGATCTGTTCGAGGCCGCCCGAGTGACTGAGTTGCTGGCGCCCTTGGTCAACGGCCTGGCAGCGCATGTTGATGTGTGGCTGGCGGAAACCCAGAGTTCGATCATCGAGGCGCGAGCCATTCACGCCGGGTTGCCGAAGGATGGCAAACCGTTCTGGTTGTCGTTCACCTTGAAGGACGAAGACACTGATGAAGTGCCGCGCCTGCGCTCTGGTGAGCCAGTCGCCGAAGCGGCGGCGGTGGCGGCTGAATTGGGCGTCGAGACGTTGCTGTTCAATTGCAGTCAGCCGGAAGTGATCGGTGCCGCGATTGATGCAGCGCGTGAAACCTTCGAGCGCCTGGGGGTGAAGATAAACATTGGTGCTTACGCCAATGCGTTTCCGCCGCAGCCAAAAGAAGCTACGGCCAATGACGGACTTGATCCGCTGCGCGAGGATCTGGATCCGCCGGGGTACTTGCACTGGGCGATTGACTGGCAGCAGCGCGGTGCCAGCCATTTGGGCGGTTGCTGCGGGATCGGGCCGGAACACATCGCGGTGCTGGCGCAGAAACTGGGCTGAAAACAGATCAAAAGATCGCAATCTGCGGCAGCTCCTACATGGGATTGACGTTCACCCTGTAGGAGCTGCCGCAGGCTTCGATCTTTTGCTTTTCAGGTAATCACGATCGGCATTCAACCAAGCCTTTCACCTGCCCGTCGGACGTCTGATTATCATCCGACAGCCACTGCTCGAACCCTGCCGCAATCGCCGGCCACTCGCCATCCAGAATCGAGTACCACGCGGTATCGCGGTTCTGCCCCTTGACCACCATGTGCTGGCGGAACACGCCTTCGAAGCTGAAACCCAAACGCTCGGCGGCGTATTTGGAGCGGGCGTTGCCGTTGTTGCATTTCCATTCGAGGCGGCGGTAGCCGAGGTCGAAGGAATATTTGGCCAGCAGGTATACCGCTTCGGTGCTTCTCGGCGAGCGCTGCATCGGCGCACCAAAGGTGACGTGACCGATTTCAATGCGACCCTGGGCCGGGACGATCGACATCAGGCTGAGGATGCCTTGCACTTGGCCGCTGGCGCGGTCAACGACGCTGAAGAAATACGGGTCGCTGGCGGCCGCGTGGTTGTTCAGCCAGGCGTCGAAAGTGCTGCGCTCCGGAAAAGGTCCATAAGGCAAGTAATCCCAGAGTTTCGGGTCGGCGCCGGGGCCCTCGAGGGCGGCGAACAGTTCGTCGCCATGGCGCGCCGGGTCGAGTCTTTCCAGGCGAATGAAACGCCCTTCGAGCAGCGTGGCAGTGGGGGCGGGGGCGCCTTTCCAGTCAGCCAGTGAAGTGGTCATGCAGGTGTCTCCTTAAATGGCCTTGCGAAACTGGATGAAGCCCGGGCGTTCAGCGATGCGCTCGTAGAGCTGGATCGCAGTGGCGTTGGTTTCGTGGGTCAGCCAGTGCACTTTGCAGCAGCCGTCAGCCTTGGCCGTGGCGTAAACGTGTTCGATCAACAGACGACCGACACCGCTGCCACGGGTTTCCGGCACCACCAGCAGATCCTGCAGGTAGCAGGAGTTTTCGATGCTCCAGTTCGAGCGATGGTAGATGTAATGCACCATGCCCACGGCTTTACCGTCGGCCCACGCCAATGCTGCGTGGGTTGGTTCACTCGGGTCGAGAAAACGCTGCCAGGTACTTTCCGTCACGGCTTGCGGCAGTTCGCTGTTGTAGAAACGCAGGTAGGCCTGCCACAGCGGCAGCCACGCGGCGTGGTCGTCGGCGCTGACCTGGCGAATGTCGATCTGACTCATGGTGATTTCCTTAGCGCATCAATCGGGCGAGGGTTTGATCATTGATTTCCGGGCTGGCCGCCAGGCCTTCGCGCACGCCGGCAATGTCTTCGGCGCTGCGGTTCTGGCTGAGTTTGCGCTTGCCTTCGAGGCGGTCGATGGGAATGGCAAAACCGACGATGGCCTTGAGCATGCCATCGATGTAATCGGCGGGCGCGTCGGCGACGGACCACGGCTGGGCGCGGCCGGCTTCATGACGGTCGGTGAGGGTGCTGACGATGTCGAGCAGACGTCCGCCATCGCTGAAGGTTTCGGCGTGACCATAGGCGTGCACGGCGATGTAGTTCCAGGTCGGCACGACTTTGCCGTGCTCGGCTTTGCTCGGGTAAAAGCCCGGGCTGACGTAGGCATCGGCGCCGGCGAAGATCAGCATGGCCTCGGCGCCGTCGCGCAGGTCTTTCCACTGCGGGTTGGCGCGGGCCAGGTGTCCGTACAGCGTGCCGTACTCGCCTTGTTCGCAATGCAGCAGCACCGGCACATGGCTGGCCTGCAAGCCACTTTCGCCGTGGGTCACCAGAATGGCGAGGCGGGTGGCGAGGATCAGCTCGTGCAGTTGGGAAAGGTCTTCGATGGCAAAGGCGCGCGGTGTGTACATGGACAAATTTTCCTTGGCGAATGCCTGCATCGTAGGCAGGCTATTGGTCTGTTGTAAGAGCCATTGATGACCAATTTCATAGGTCCATTGCCATGCCCGATTCGCCAACGTTGTCCATGCCATTCAACCCTGCCGGTATCGAGCTTGATCGGCGCCAGGGCTTGAGTCGCCAGCTCTATCAGGCGTTGCGCCTGCGTGTGCTGGATGGGCGGCTGGCGAGTGGTACGCGGTTGCCGGCCAGTCGCGATCTGGCGGCGGCGTTGGGGATCTCCCGCAACAGTGTGGTGCGCGCCTACGATCAACTGTATGCCGAAGGCTTTATTGAGGGGCGGGTAGGGGATGGCACCTACGTCGCCCAATTGATGCCCGTGACGACCCCAACGAAAAAACTATCCACAAAAGTATCCACAGGGTTTTCAACAGGCTTACCCACAGCCTTATCCACAAATTGGCTGGATTTACCTGTGATTCCATCCAGTAAAGTTATCCACAGTGATAATTTTTCGCGCATTGAAAAGAACCATTTGGCCCGACCCCCGAGTGGTCCGCCGCGAGCATTCAGGGTGGGTGTTCCGGCGTTTGATCTATTCCCCTTCGAGGTGTGGGCCAAGCTGAATGCGGCTTTCTGGCGTAAACCGGATCTGGAGCAACTGTGTTACGGCGATCCGTCCGGCGATGCGCGCCTGCGTGCAATGATCGCTGCCTATCTGCGCAGTTCGCGCGGCATGCAGTGTTCACCTGAGCAAATTGTGATCACCAGCGGCGCACAGCAAGGCATTAGTCTTTGTGCACAGTTGCTGGTGGCGCCGGGCGACGGTGTCGCGATCGAAAATCCTGGCTACCGCGCGGCCGGTCATGCGTTCGCTGTGGCGGGCGCTCGTTTGCACGGTATTGCCGTAGACGAAGAGGGCATGGATTGCTCGGCGCTGTCGGCCACCGGGGATTGTCGCGTGGCGTATGTCACGCCCTCTCATCAGTACCCGACCGGCGTGGTGATGAGCTTGGCGCGACGCCTCGAACTGCTCGCCTGGGCCGAGCGCTGCCAAGGCTGGATCGTCGAGGACGATTACGATGGCGAATACCGTTACACCGGCGCGCCGCTGGCACCGTTGGCGGCACTCGATCGACAGGGCCGCGTGCTGTATGTCGGCACTTTCGGCAAGGTCGCGTTTCCGGCGCTGCGCCTTGGGTATTTGGTTTTGCCGCCGGGGCTGGTGGATGCGTTCTCGCAACGCCGGGCGGTGGATGTCCGGCATTCCGAGGTGAGTACGCAGGCGGTGATGGCTGAGTTCATGGCGGCCGGGCATTTCCAGCGGCATATCCGGCGCATGCGCCGTGCCGCGCTGAGCCGGCGCAACACCTTGCTCGACGGTTGGCCAACCGCCATCGCCGGGGTGGGTGATTTGCCCGCCGTCTCTGCCGGGCTGCACCTGACCGTGGCCGTGGACAGCATCGAGCGCGAGCAGCAGTTGATTGCGCAAGCTGCTGGCGTCGACGTCGAGATCAACGGCTTGAGCAGT
The DNA here is from genome assembly GCF_979258655.1 of Pseudomonas sp. AC242. Taxonomy (NCBI): domain Bacteria; kingdom Pseudomonadati; phylum Pseudomonadota; class Gammaproteobacteria; order Pseudomonadales; family Pseudomonadaceae; genus Pseudomonas; species Pseudomonas sp. AC242. The sequence goes on along the minus strand of NZ_OZ409873.1, from coordinate 5,590,592 downwards.
TACTGGCTGCCGGACTCGACGACGCCGCTGGACCAGCGTGCCGGGCTGGTCCTGGGCTTTGCCGCTGTCCCTGAGCCGGCAATCAACGCAGCGTTGGTCCGGTTACGGCAGGCGTGGAAGGCGTGAGAAACAGTGCCTTCGCCGATTTGTCGGAAATGCCGCTGCGATGGATGTCGATCAGCGCCTGATTGTTCAGAAAGCGCGGCTCATAGGCACCTCCCATACGCCGCTGCGCCACGGTTTTCATATGGCCGACGGGGAAGGGCGCGACGGGCGCCTCTGCACTGCTGTAATGGAAATGTGCGTAACACAACACCTTGTTGGTGTGGGCGTCGCGTACTTCGTACTCGTCGAGGAAATCCCTGGCCTGACCTTTGAGCCTGCGTCGCGTCACGGTTTGTGCAATCCGGACTTCGCCCTTGTCCTTGAGCCACTGCACTCCTGCGGCAGTCGGTAACTGTTGCTTGACCATGCCGATACGGGTGCTGGTACCTTTTTCTTCAAGTTTATTGGCAGCGTCGTCAAGCTTGTGGCCGAGTTCTTCGGTCGGCTTCTTGAGGTCGGCTGTCAGGTTGCTCGCAGTCAATGCTTCATCGATTGCGGCGTTGGCTTCCCGCAGGACGGCCGCATGCTTGTGGTATTGCTCCTCGACCTCGACAGGGATCCGCCGTCCACGTTTGAGCTGTGCTTCGATACGTCGGTGAAAGCGGGCCAAACCGTCGATCAGGGCCTGACCTTCACGAACACTGCTGCTCAGGGAGGGGCGGGCCTTGGGCGGCTGGGGTTTCGCCGTGCGCTGTTCGACCCAGACACCAGGCGATTCCTCCTTGAACGTGGCGATGACCCCTGTCAACGTGGTTCGGACTTCGACCAGGTCGATATCCGGGCCTTCGAGGCTCTTTTTCCGTTCGCCGACCACCGTGCCCCTGGATTTGGTTTTGATGATCCGTCGCGTCGATGAAGAGGCAGATCTCGGTCTGGAAGGCCCCGGCCCCGGTTCCAGCAAGTGCTTGTAGCGCAGCAGCTCGACCAGTTTGCTTTCGGTGCGGGCCTGGAACGCGCTCACCCGGCTGCGTACATGCTCCAGGCGTGCGGTATTGATCTGCTCGGGGTAGTCAATGAGCAGATCGCCAAAGCGTTGATTGATGGCAGAAAATTGTTCGGCCACATTGTTCAGGGCATCCGTGCGTTCGCGCAGATTTTCGAGGCTTTCATCCGCGGTCAGATTCAACGTGCTCTGGATACTCAGCGCGGCGTCTTCGATGAGACTGCCCAGCGTTTTATAGGCATTGGCGGTGTCCGCCGTGGCAGCGGCCTTGATGCAGATTTCCTGGCCGAGACTGATCTGCAACAGTTTGAGGTCGTTCAGTTCATATTTCGGTAACGCCTCGCGATAGGTTTGCAGCACCTCGACAGCTTTTTTCCCCAACAACTTCAGTTCGTCAAAACGGCTCTGGGCCATCTCCATTTTTTCAATGATCGCCTGGGTCTGATCGGTCATCTTTTCGAAGGTCTGAACAAACGCCTGTACGGCGAAATCACCTTCATTGGCCAGCATTGTCTGCATTGTCTTGAGGTTGGCCTGGAACTCTGTGGAGTGCAGTTCGAGCCATTCCTGGCCGAGAAAAAGCTGCATCTCCAGGCGCTGGATCATGACGATGCGGTAGTTGGGAATGGGCTCCTTCAGATGCAACGCCTTGATTTGTTCAATGTTCGCGCCGTACGCCTTGTGCTGTGCGTCGAGTGTCGCCAGATACTGCTCGCGCGCCGGTGCCCGGGCTTCCCCGAGCGCATTGCTCAAGGCGTTATGGTCGGCGTCACGCTGAACCTGCTTGGTTTGCATCGTTGCATCGAATGCGCTGATTTCGGCGGTCAGTTGCCCGGAATCCATTTTGTTGACGTCTTGAACAGCCTCAAGGGCGCTGTCGAGTCCGCCGCCGCGCAGGCGCAATCGAAGGTCTACCACCCATTGACCGTTGGCGGTGCGAGTCAGCTGCGGCCCGTTACGCGGCGGTTGCTGACGTGAGTCGATGATCTGCACCTCGGCGTGCTCATTGAACATGACTTCGAACCAGCGCTTGCCGACGGGGGCGAACCATTGTTTCTGGCGGGGATAAAGGTGCCTGTGCGTACCCTCCCTGGCGGCGTCGCCGATGCCTCTGGGTTTGGCGATCTGTAAACTGTCGAGCAGCGCTGCCAGTGCGACCGGGGATCGTTTCAGAGCAGTGAAGGGGTTCACCACCATCTCATGCGCGATGGGCAGTGCAGTGCTGGAAACGTCCGGCAGCTGCAAAGGTTTGCTGACGACGAGGTCGGTGGTGACGGTGGGGGTCGGTTCTTCCTGCGAGATCGACTCGCTGATTGGCTTGTCGCCCATTGCTGCGCGATGGGCAAGGACCATGCCCAAGGCCAGAAGAATGTCGGTGAGGGCCGTCCAGGCAATCTTGCCGGATTGCTCATTGGCCACATCGCTGATTTCTTGCAGGTCGTCCATGATCTGCCAGATCCACGCCGCCGTGCCGACGCTGCGCCCGAGGAACGGCAAGGCGGCGTTGAACAGCATCCAGCCGCCGTGTTTAAGCGTGACCCAGCGTGCTTCTGCGTCAGAGACCGATTGGCGGTCGGCCTGGGTGATGACTGCCTGCACGTTGCTGTTATGCAGGGTCGCGAGTACATCGTGGTTAATCGTTGTTGTCGCCAGTGCAACGGGGCCGGACATGTCGAGGGCGGTCAAAGGGTTCACCAGCAATTGCGGGATCGTCCAGACAGAAGGCAATCGGGCGGTGAAGACGAACTGGCTGTAGTCGAAGCGCACGTCGTCCGGCAACCAGGCCAGGACCGACTCGCGCAGATCCCGTGAATGCTGGATTTCGTACAGCAGGTTGGCGTGCGAGGGAAATTGCATCAGTGCTTTTTCGAACAGCGGTCGATAGAGCAGACACGGCCCCTTGTCCGTCTCGCGCGGGCCGATGACGAACATGTTATTGACGGTGTCCGCCTGTGAGCGGCTGCGATGGGCAACGAACCCCAGCGGGCGAATGACGATTTCATCGCGATCGACATAACGCTCATCGCTGGTGTTTGCCAGCGCGGCCACCACATAGCGATAACCCTGCTCAGTGATGCCGGCCTTGCCTTGTATTTTGTGCTGCAACGCCAGCAGCGGCAGTTCGATGGGCAACTGGCTGGTGTAGAGCGCTTGCAGTGCCGACGCCTGCTCTGTGTCGTCAATCAGCAGGTTTTGCAGGTACGCCGGGTAGGTCTGGCCGATATCGACGCTGCTGACCAGTTGTTCCAGGTAGCTTGCAGTCATCCACTCAGGCGCCGCGCCGCCATCCTTGTAACGAACGGTCTTATTGCCTGCTGGCTGCCCTGCGAGGTTTTGCAGGGCCAGCTCGATGAGCGACAGCGTCTGGGTCTGCGTGTTACCCGGCAAGACGAATGTGCCCCAGACCACCAGGCTGGTGATGCTGATTTCGATGTCATCGATCCTCACCTCGCCGGCCTGCGGATGATCCTTGGCGATCTGTTGTTTCAAGGCATCACGGGTGAACGCTTGCAGGCTGATGACTTCGCTCTGAAATGATTTTCCCTTGTTCGTGTGCTGCACCATGGTCAGATCCAGCAGGTGCCGGCTGTAACGGGTTTGATCGGCGGGAGAGGCGTTGTCGAGCCAGGCTGGCAGCATCGGACGCAAGAGATCGATGTGAGGCTTAAGGCGCGGTGTCGGCTCGCGGGGATTGCCGACAGTCCCGGCGTGCGGATAAAGCTCGCTGGAACTCGAGCCCTGGAAATAATTGATCGCACCCAGCGCTTCTGCTTCCAGGGCAACCAGTGTGCAGGCCTGATAGTCGAAGAAATCGCCCTGCGGTTCGACCAGTCGCCATTTCAACCCGGTCCCGGAGGCACCTTTCCAGTAACGACGCGGCAGGGCTTCTCCGAGCTTTGCCAACGATTCAAAACACTCGAATCCTTTAAGCACCGAGTGGGTCATGATCAGCGTACGTTTGTCGTGGGTGCCGATCAGTACAGCCGTATCGAGCAGGCTCACGTGGTTCTGCTCGTCGCCCTCGCCGCGGTCAAGATCAATCAGGCAGGCGCGGGTCTTGTATCGGTCGGTGGGCTGTCGTTGGTGTTTATCCGGGAACGTGTAAAGCGCTTCGGCCATGGCGCGCTGGTCGGCGTCCCAGTCCGGGTTCGCGTCGATCTTCCACAAATTGCGCAAGGCTTGTGACAACTGCTGCCAGCGCGGCTGCCCCGGATAGGTGAAATCGTCCCAGTAATTGACCTGCTGTTCCTTGTAGGCGATGAACAGCAACGGTGCCAGCTCATTGAGCAGCTTGCCGATTGCGCTGATTTTTACCGGCAGCTGGATGGCGGACGGCAGGTCCGGTTGCAAGGTCAGATAATGCTCACCGTCGAGATACGCCACCGTGGTGCCGGAGAGGCCCAGACGTACCAGAGTGTCGGTCAGCGATTCGATCAGATGGCGACCGGGGACCACTTGATCATTCTCAATGACCCAGGTCGGTCTTACGACCACGGCCAGTTGCGGGTCGAGATCGAGGTCGGGATACAACGTCCTGAGCGCCGGGTGCAGCGTTTTCGACGCGACTTCTCGCAGCGAAGGGCCGGTCACCAGTTGGGTCACGACATCGACGGCGCTGGGCGAAGGGATTTCGGGCATGGGCAACTCCTGCTCTGATGGCCGCGCCGAAAGGGCGACGGTTCCGGGCAAGGTAGAGGCGGGCTGCGGCGCGCGTGCGGTACATACATATTGCGGGCGAAAAAAGACCCGCCTGGGCGGGTCTGGTTTTTACGGTTGCGACGGGACTGTGGTTATTGTTCGAAGCCTTCCAGCACGTTCACTGCGTTGATGCCGATTTCCTCTACAGCGTAACCGCCCTCCATGACGAACAATGTCGGTTTGCCGAGTGCAGCGATGCGTTTGCCCATTGCCAGATAATCCGGGCTGTCGAGTTTGAACTGCGAGATCGGGTCATCTTTGAAAGTGTCGACACCCAGCGACACGACAATCACGTCGGCGCCATACCGCTCGATCTCGTTGCAGGCCTGATCCAGCGCCGCACTCCATACCTCCCAGCCAGAGCCGGCGGGCAGCGGATAGTTGAAGTTGAAGCCTTCACCGGCGCCTTCGCCACGTTCATCGTCGTAGCCGAGGAAGAACGGGAATTCCGCCTCCGGATGGCCGTGGATCGAGGTGAACAGCACGTCGCTGCGCGTATAGAAAATCGACTGCGTGCCGTTGCCGTGGTGATAGTCGACATCGAGGATCGCGACTTTTTTGTGGCCTTGATCGAGGAAAGCCTGCGCGGCGATGGCGGCATTGTTGAGGTAGCAATAACCGCCCATCAAATCGCTGGCGGCGTGGTGTCCCGGTGGGCGGCACAGGGCGAAGGCACTGCGCGCGCCACGCTGGATTTGCGCTTGTGCAGTCAGGGCAACCTGCGCCGCGCTGTAGGCCGCTTGCCATGTACCGGCGGTGATCGGTGCGCCGCCGTCGAAGCTGTAATAACCGAGCTGACCATGCAGGCTGGTCGGTTTGATTGCACGCAGGGTGCGCGCCGGCCAGGTGTAGGGCAGCAGATCACCGTCGGTGTTGAATTCAGTCCAGCGATCCCACGCGCCTTTGAAGAAGTCGAGGTAGTCGCGACTGTGGATACGGGCGAGGGGTTCCAGGCCGAAATCTTTCGGTGCCTCGACCGGGCCGAGATTCTGGTTTTTAACGCGCTGCAGCACATGGTCGGCGCGCGACGGCATCTCGAAGCACGGCTTGAGCTGGCCATCGATGAGCTCGCAGCGGCCATGGTGCAGGTGGTGATCGTCCGAGTAGATCGTCAGCATTTGTTGTTCTCCGCAGGGCTGATTCGGTTGCCACCAGTGTTGCGGCGTGAGGCGAATCGGAAAACGGCAGGAAAGGCCAAAAGGGGATGGATATGGCCAAAAACACTGACCGAAATTGCCCCTTTAGGATCAAAAGATCGCAGCCTTCGGCAGCTCCTACGCCGATCCCTTGTAGGAGTTGCCGAAGGCTGCGATCTTTTGATCTTCAGGCCCGGAATTGGCTCGGCGCCACGCCGCTCCAGCGCACAAAGGCATGGCGGAAACTGGCGGTCTCGCTGAACCCGAGCGTTTCGGCAATGCGATAGATCGGCAACTGATCCTCACACAACATCTGCTTGGCCCGCTCGAAACGCAGCTCATCGAGCAGTTCCTGATAGCTGCTGCCCATATCTTTCAAATGCCGGCGCAAGGTGCGTGGCGAACACTTCATCTGCTGCGCCAGACCTTCCAGTCCCGGTGCTGCATTCAGTTGCGCGCTGAGTAACTGTCGAATCCGCCCCAGCCAAGCCTGACGCCCGGTGAACTCAAGATTCTGCTTTCGGCAACGTTCGGCCATGGCTTGGTGGGTGATGGCATCCGCCAACGGCAGCGGCTGGTCGAGCCAGTGCTGATCGAAGGCAAAGGCGTTGTCCTTCGCCGCGAAGTGCAACGGTGAGTTGAAGTGTTCGGCATAGCTGTCGCGATAGTCCGGCGCGGCGTGTTCGAAGCGCGTGGCGAGCAAAGGCAGCGGATGCCCGAGCAGGTCATCGCAAATGACTTTCAGCGACACCAGGCAGAACTCGGCGTTGAACACCGCCATCGCCGGGCTCTCGCGATAATCGGCAGCGACGAACCAGACGCGCTCGCCGTCGTCTTCCAGACTCAGTTCGAAAAGTGTTCCCAGCAGCGCCGGATAACGGATCGCCAGGCGCAAAGCGTCACCGAAGGTGGCACAGGTCAGCAGCGCGTAACCGAGGATTCCATAGCAGGACACGTGCATGCGCCGGCCCAGTTCTAGGCCGATATCGCGCTTGAGCGCGACGGCGTTGGCGCAGACCTGCATCTCCTGATTGGTGGTGATGCGCGTGTCGGCACGGCTGAGATCCGCCGCACTGATGCCGCTGCCGGCCAGCAATGCCTCGCTCGACAGGCCTTCGGCCTTGAAGGTGTTGAGGATCAGCGACACGGCGTTGAGGGTGGTGAGGTGGGAGTGGAGCATGGGATCTTCCAGCCTTGAGATGGCTGGATCGCAGCAAGTTGCATGCCGCAGCAGCCCCTCACCCCAGCCCTCTCCCAAAGGTAGAGGGGGCCGATTGGGGGATATTGGCGAGATACGCCGACCTGAAAAAACGCTGCCGAATCCATAATCGACTGTTTTTTTCAGGTCGGCGTATAGCGCAAGACACTAAGGTCAGTTCCCTCTCCCTCCGGGAGAGGGCTAGGGTGAGGGCCGATCCAGAGCCATGCTCAGAGTAGCTCACCACACAGATCCAGTTCGATCAGCCGACGCACTTCTTGAGTTTCAAGGCCTGCACCGAGCAGGCCGTGCAACTTGCCGAACGCGGCCTCGCGAGTCATGCCACCACCGGACAATACGCCGACACCGCGCAAGCGACTGCCAGCCTCGTAAACATCCAGCTCGACGCCACCCTCATGGCACTGCGTCACTGCAACCACCACCACACCGTTATCCCGTGCGCGGCCAAGGCTTGCCAGAAACTCAGGGTTGTCGCTCGGCCCGGTACCGCTGCCATAGCACTCCAGCACCAGGCCTTGAATGCCGCTGTCGAGGAGGCCGTCGAGCACTTCGGCGCTGATGCCCGGGAATAGCGGCAGCACGGCGACTTTGGCCAGCTGTTTCGGCTGGTTGTAATTCAACGACGCTGGAATCGAAGAGGCTTTGACACCGCCGCCCTGACGCTCAAGTCGTTTGAACGGATGACGGCCGAAGCTGCGCACCTTCGCGCAACGGGTTGGCGCCAGCAGTTCACCGTGGAAGTACAGATGCACACCGGGCGCCAGGCCTTGGCCGAGGGCAACCAGTGCGCCACTGAGATTCTCCCAGGCATCGCTGTCAGTAACGCCAGCCGGCAACATTGAACCGGTGAAGCACACACGGGCATTCAGCCCCAGCAGCTGGAAGCTCATCGCTGCCGCGCTGTAGGCCAGCGTGTCGGTGCCGTGCAGGATCAGCACGCTGTCGCAGCCTTGCACGTCAACGGCATCGACCACCGCTTCACGCAGTTGCTGCCAGTAGGCCGGGGTCATGTTGGCGCTGTCGATCAGCGGCGACATCTCGCGAAAGCGCCACTGCGGTACGACGAGTTCAGGCTGGCTGTGCAGATAGTCGCGCATCCGCGCTTCGAAACCGGACGCCGGGGCCAGGCCATTGGCGCTGGCCTGCATGCCGATGGTGCCACCGGTGTAGAGCACCATGACGTGTTGGGCGGCGGGGTAGGTCGACGAATTCATGGGGATTCTCCGAAAGGATGAGGTCCTTGTGGGAGCGAGCCTGCTGGCGATGGCGGTTCATCATTCAGCGTTGATGTTGGCTGAAAGACAGCTATCGCGAGCAGGCAAACTCCGACAAGTTATTGCACCACAATAACTGACGGGCGCAGGGGATGCGCCCGTCATTCACCTGTCAGCGTTGCGCTGCAGGCACGCCTTGCGGCTCGGCTTCAGTCTTGCCGACAGCGGCAGACGGATTGGTCGGCCAGGCTTTCAGGTCGAGGTCCAGATCAGCAAATTTGCTCGAGTCGAACACCGGCTGTTTGACGCCGGCGCGGCGTTGCGCATCGTAGTCTCGCATCACACGCATGCCGACCTTGAACAGCATGGCCAGGGCCACGAGGTTGACGAAGGCCAGGCAGGTCATGGTGATGTCGGCGAAGGCGAACACGGTCGACAGGTCCTGCATCGAACCCCATACCACCAGCGCCAGCACCAGGCCGCGGAAAATCATCAGCGCGGCGCGGTTGCGAGTGAGGAACTGCAGGCTGTTTTCGCCCAGGTAGTAGTTGTAGAGGATGCAGGTAAAGACGAACAGCGACAGCGCGACGCTGACGAACATGCGACCCCAGTCACCGACCACGGCGGCCAGCGAGTTCTGGGTCAGGACGATGCCGTCACCTTCGAAGCCCGGGGTGTAGAAGCCCGACAGCAGGATCAGCAGCGCAGTACAGGTGCAGATCACGAAAGTGTCGAGGAACACACTGAAGGCCTGAACCACGCCCTGCGCGCCCGGGTGTTTCACCGCAGCCACGGCAGCGACGTTCGGCGCACTGCCCAGGCCCGCTTCGTTGGCGAACACGCCACGCTTCACGCCCATGACGATGGCGCTGCCGAGCAGACCACCAAAGGCCGGATCGAGGCCGAAGGCGCTCTTGAAGATGGTTTCCAGCATGGCTGGTACGTGTTCGATCTGAGTACCGATCACGTACAGGGTCACGCCGATATAGGCGAGGGTCTTGATCGGTACCAGCAGGTCGGACACCGAAGCGATACGCTTGATGCCGCCAATGAAGGTAATGGCCAGCAGCACTGCCAGGACGATACCGGTGTGTTGTGGGTTGAATTCAAAGGCGTTCTGCAGCGAGTGGGTCACGGTGTAGGACTGCAGGCCAATGAAGGCGAAGCCGTAGGTGACCAGCAGCAGGACCGAGAACACTACCGCCATGCCTTTGAGCTTCAAGCCGTGCTGGATGTAGTAGGCCGGGCCACCACGGTACAGACCGTCGCCATCGGCGCGCTTGTAGACCTGGGCCAGGGTGCACTCGAAGAAGCTGCTGGACATGCCGACCAGTGCGGTCACCCACATCCAGAACACCGCACCTGGACCACCGAGTGTCACGGCGATGCCGACACCGGCGATGTTGCCCGCACCAACGCGGCCGGCAAGGCTGAGCATCAGGGCCTGGAACGAGCTGAGTTGCCCGGCGCTGCCCTTGAGGCTGTCGCGGAACACCGCGAACATGTGGAAGAAGTGACGCAATTGAACGAAACGCGAGCGAATCGTGAAGTAGCTACCGAGCCCGACAATGAGCACGATCAGTACTTTCCCTGAGAGGAAGTCGTTAATGACTTCGAGCATGGATTTTTCCTCGCTGTTTTTTGTGTGAGCAAATGCTGGAAGGTCGGAAACATCGCGTTACACCGGTTTGCGCGCGGCACAACAGGTGAGGCGAGGGTTTCGTCCCGGATCCATTTCGCGGGTTTGTTATTAGTTCGGGTTTCACATGGGTTATGGCCTCGTTACCGACGACCGCTCATGCGAAGAGGGGCGGCACTATACCTATCAGTGGCGCGCCCGTCTGCACAGTCGTGGTGCAAGCGACGAAACGAGGCTTTGAAACACCCGGCGTTACCGGCGCCGGGCTTGTGCAGGAACTGCTCTTCTGTCAGAGCGAGCAATCCCCAGACATACGGGTCTCAGGGGCAGAAAGTTAAAAAAAAGGGCTTGGGGACTAAATCCCCAAGCCCTCAAAAGGTGAGAGGTGTCTAGTCCCTCGACCTGGTGAGCGGTGCTACAAGTAACGTGTCGGCTCAGGCTTTCAGCGGAACCAGACGCGGAGCAATCATGTTTTCCGGGCGCAGGATGTCGGCGAGCATGGCTTCGTCGAGCAGGCCTTCTTCGCGCACCAGTTCCAGCACGCCGCGGCCGCTTTCAAGAGCAAGACCGGCGATACGGGTGGCGTTTTTGTAGCCGATGTACGGGTTCAGAGCGGTAACCAGACCGATCGAGTGCTCGACCAGTTCACGGCAGCGCGCTTCGTTGGCGGTGATGCCGACGATGCAGTGCTCGCGCAGCATGTCCATGGCGCGTTGCAGCAGGCGGATCGAGTCGAAGATCTTGAAAGCGATCAGCGGCTCCATCACGTTAAGTTGCAGTTGGCCGCCTTCGGCTGCCATGGTCAGCGCCAGATCGTTACCAATTACTTGGAACGCCACCTGGTTAACCGCTTCCGGAATAACCGGGTTGACCTTGCCAGGCATGATCGAGCTGCCTGGCTGACGCGCTGGCAGGTTGATTTCGTTGATGCCAGTGCGAGGGCCGCTGGACAGCAGGCGCAGGTCGTTGCAGATCTTCGACAGCTTCACCGCGGTGCGCTTGAGCATGCCGGAGAACAGCACGAAGGCGCCCATGTCGGAAGTCGCTTCGATCAGGTCGGCCGCCGGAACCAGCGGTTGACCGCTGATCAGGGCCAGACGCTGTACCGCCAGCGCTTGATAACGCGGGTCGGCGTTGATGCCGGTACCGATCGCGGTGCCGCCCAGGTTTACTTCAGTCAGCAGTTCCGGGGCCAGCGTCTTCAGACGGGCCAGGTCTTCGCCCATGGTGGTGGCGAAGGCACGGAATTCTTGACCCAAGGTCATCGGCACGGCGTCTTGCAGCTGGGTACGGCCCATTTTCAGGACGTGATCGAATTCCTTGCCCTTGGCCGCGAATGCCTGAATCAGGCTGTCGAGGCTGGCCAGCAAGGTGTCGTGACCGAGCAGTAAGCCCAGGCGGATCGCCGTCGGGTAAGCGTCGTTGGTCGACTGCGCCATGTTCACGTCGTCGTTCGGGTGCAGGTACTGGTACTCGCCTTTCTGGTGACCCATTGCTTCCAGCGCAATGTTGGCGATCACTTCGTTGGCGTTCATGTTGGTGGAGGTACCGGCGCCACCTTGAATCATGTCCACCACGAACTCTTCGTGGTAATCACCGCGGATCAATCGGGCACAGGCTTCGCTGATGGCAGCGTGCTTGGCTTCGCTCAGATGACCCAACTCGCGGTTGGCGTCAGCAGCGGCCTGTTTGACCATTGCCAGGCCGACAACCAGTTTCGGGTAATGCGAAATCGGAACGCCGGAGAGACGGAAGTTATTCACCGCTCGCAGGGTCTGGATGCCGTAATACGCTTGAGCCGGTACTTCGAGGGCGCCAAGCAGGTCGTTTTCTGTGCGGAAAGATGCAGCGGAGGACATGATAGAAATCATCTCGATATGGACCCGGTCTGTGCCGGAACGCTGCGAATGCTAGGCTTGTAGGAAATTTTGGGCCAATGCTGTTCAGCACTGCCCTATGCACATTCGGCATAATGCCCGTGTGACGCCGCGTGCGCGGCAGACGTGTGACCTGTTTTGGTGCGTGTCCGGGAGGACGTGATGAATCTGGAAAGCAAATGGCTCGAGGACTTCAGTGCTCTGGCCGCCACCCGTAGCTTTTCGCAGGCGGCCGAGCGACGCTTCGTGACCCAGCCGGCCTTCAGTCGGCGGATCCGCAGTCTGGAGGCTGCGCTGGGGCTGACCCTGGTCAATCGCTCGCGCACGCCGGTTGAACTGACGGCGGCGGGGCAGTTGTTTCTAGTGACCGCACGCACCGTGGTCGAACAGCTCGGTGAAGTGCTGCGTCATCTGCATCATCTGGAAGGCGGGCAGGGCGAAGTGATGCAGGTCGCGGCGGCGCACTCGCTGGCGCTGGGTTTCTTTCCGCGCTGGATCGCACAACTACGTAATGAAGGTTTGAACATCGCCACGCGCTTGGTCGCCACCAACGTCGGTGACGCGGTGCATGCGTTGCGTGAAGGTGGTTGCGATCTGATGCTGGCGTTCTACGACCCGGACGCGGCGATGCAGATGGACCCGGAGATCTTCCCGTCGCTGCATTTGGGCCAGACCGAGATGTTGCCGGTGTGCGCGGCGGATGCTGATGGCAAGCCGCTGTTCGATCTGGAAGGTGATGCCAGCGTGCCGTTGCTGGCGTACAGCGCCGGAGCGTTTCTCGGGCGCTCGGTGAATGGATTGCTGCGTCAGCGGCAGTTGCGCTTTACCACTATTTACGAAACCGCGATGGCTGACAGTCTGAAGAGCATGGCGTTGGAAGGTCTCGGAATTGCCTGGGTGCCACAGCTGAGCGTGCGCGCGGAATTGGCCCGTGGCGAACTGGTGGTCTGCGGCGGCCCGCAATGGCATGTGCCGTTGGAGATTCGCCTGTACCGTTGCGCCTTGGTGCGTAAAGCCAACGTGCGCCTGCTGTGGCGAAAGCTCGAAGGCGGCGCTGCGCAAGCCTCCTGAAAAGATCGCAGCCTTCGGCAGCTCCTACATTGGAATGCATATCCCTGTAGGAGCTGCCGAAGGCTGCGATCTTTTGATCTTTTTGGCTGACCTTCAGGTCAATAAAACCGGGCATTTGCGGCAGATGACGGATGGTCGCGCAGGGGGCTGTTTATTGCTTTCTTTGCGGTATACTGCGCGGCCTTCGGCCGGCACGTCCGGCCATTTTTCGTACAATCAAGCCACGCAACCTGCGTGGCTTGTTGTTTTATGACGCGCCTGCGGGCGCTCCAGAGAGAAGAGGCGCGACGATGAGTGCACTGGTTGGCGTGATCATGGGCTCCAAGTCCGATTGGTCCACCCTTAGCCACACCGCCGATATGCTGGAAAAGCTCGGCATCCCGTACGAGGTCAAAGTGGTCTCTGCCCACCGCACCCCGGATCTGCTGTTCCAGTACGCCGAAGAGGCTGAAAGCCGCGGCATCGAGGTGATTATCGCCGGTGCCGGTGGCGCAGCCCACTTGCCAGGCATGTGTGCGGCCAAGACCCACCTGCCGGTGCTGGGGGTGCCAGTGCAGTCGGCCATGCTCTCGGGCGTCGACTCGCTGCTGTCGATCGTGCAGATGCCAGCGGGCATTCCGGTCGCCACCCTGGCCATCGGAAAGGCCGGCGCGATCAACGCAGCCCTGCTCTCGGCGAGCATCCTCGGCGCCAAGCATCCGCAGTTCCACGCGGTACTGAAAACCTTCCGTGCCGAGCAGACAGACAGCGTCCTGGACAATCCAGACCCACGTATTGCCTGAGGTTGTTGAGATGAAGATCGGTGTAATCGGTGGCGGCCAGTTGGGTCGCATGTTGGCCTTGGCGGGCACTCCGCTGGGCATGAACTTCGCTTTTCTCGACCCTGCGCCGGACGCTTGTGCGGCCGCTTTGGGCGAACACCTGCGGGCCGATTACGGCGATCAGGATCATCTGCGCCAACTGGCCGATGAAGTCGATCTGGTGACCTTCGAGTTCGAAAGTGTCCCGGCCGAAACCGTGGCATTCCTCTCGCAATTCGTCCCGGTCTACCCGAGCGCCGAAGCCCTGCGCATCGCTCGCGATCGCTGGTTCGAAAAGAGCATGTTCAAGGACCTGGGCATCCCGACTCCGGCCTTCGCTGACATTCAGTCGCAAGCCGATCTGGACGCTGCGGTGGCTTCGATCGGCCTGCCGGCCGTACTGAAAACCCGCACCCTGGGTTACGACGGCAAGGGCCAGAAAGTCCTGCGCAAACCGGAAGACGTGGTCGGCACCTTTGCCGAGCTGGGCAGCGTGTCCTGCCTGCTGGAAGGCTTCGTGCCGTTCACCGGTGAAGTCTCGCTGATCGCCGTACGTGCTCGCGATGGTGAAACCAAGTTCTATCCGCTGGTGCACAACACCCACGACAGCGGCATCCTCAAGTTGTCGGTTGCCAGTACCGATCACCCGTTGCAGGCGCTGGCCGAAGACTACTCGAGCCGTGTGCTCAAGCAACTCGACTACGTCGGCGTCATGGCGTTCGAGTTCTTTGAAGTCGACGGTGGCCTGAAAGCCAACGAAATCGCCCCGCGCGTGCATAACTCCGGGCACTGGACCACCGAAGGCGCCGAGTGCAGCCAGTTCGAAAACCACCTGCGCGCCGTTGCCGGCCTGCCGCTGGGTTCGACCGCCAAGGTCGGCGAGAGCGCGATGCTCAACTTCATCGGTGTGGTACCGCCGGTTGAGAAAGTCATCGCCATCGAAGACTGCCATCTGCATCACTACGGCAAGGCCTTCAAAGCCGGGCGCAAGGTCGGCCACGCCAACCTGCGCTGCGCCGACATGGCCACGCTGCAAGCGCAGATCGTCAAGGTCGAAGCGCTGATCGCCGAGTAACGACAGTTTCATGTGGCAGCGGCGGAACCATTCAGGGGCCGCTGTTCTCTCATGGCAGGATGCCAAAGTCTGACTAGGCTTCGCATATCTATCTTTGAGAGGGAATTGCCATGGGAATTATCGGAACCATCTTTATCGGCTTGATCGTCGGCCTGCTGGCGCGGTTCCTGAAACCGGGCGATGACAGCATGGGCTGGATCATGACCATCCTGCTCGGTATCGGCGGTTCGCTGGCAGCCACTTACGGCGGCCAGGCTCTGGGCATCTATCACGCGGGCGAGGGCGCAGGTTTCATTGGTGCACTGGTCGGCGCAATCGTGTTGCTGGTGATCTACGGCCTGATCAAAAAGAACTGATCCAAAGCGACAAAGCCCTCTCGGCCAAAGTGGCCGGGAGGGCTAGAATGCTCGGCGATTCACTGTTCCTTCCTTTCTATACCGAGCACTTTCATGCGCCGTCTTCTGTTGACTCTCCTCTTCCTGGGCAGCGGTTTGGCCCACGCCGGCGAACTGCCGGAAACCGACTGGCTCGAACTGATGCCCAAGTCGGACCAAAAGGCCCTCGAGGCCATGCCTGAAATCGACCACAACTCCCCGGAAGCCACCGGCACCTTCACCGAGAAGGGCGGGATGAAGCAGGCCAAAGGTCTGCCGGCGGTGATGTATTCGACCAAAACCGTGGCGTCGATGAACGACAAGCACATTCGCATCGGTGGTTATCCGGTGCCGCTGGAGTCCGACGCCAAGGGTCGCAGCACGCTGTTCTTCCTCGTGCCGTATCCGGGCGCTTGCATCCACGTGCCGCCACCGCCACCGAATCAACTGGTGCTGGTGCGTTATCCGAAAGGTTTGAAGCTGGACGATATCTACACGCCGTTGTGGGTGACCGGCACGCTGAAGGTTGAAAAGGTCAGCAATGACCTGGCTGACGCAGCGTATGCGTTGGAAGCGGACAAAGTGCGGGTGGTGCAGGAGTCTGATCTCTGAAGCAAAAGATCGCAGCCTGCGGCAGCTCCTCCAGGGATATGCATTCCAATGTAGGAGCTGCCGAAGGCTGCGATCTTTTGATCTTAAAGCGGTTTGCTGGCGACACTGACGCCCATGGTATGGCTCGCACCCGGTGCCAGATCCACAACGTCATCCATCACATTAGCTGTCTCGATGCACAGCATGCGCTGCCAGCCATCGTTATCCATGTCAGCAAGCGCCGCCGCGCGATCGATCCACGGGTTCCAGATCACTGCTGTGCGCGAGCCGGTGGCGGTCAGCACAATGCGCCGCTCCCAGGTCGGGTCGACGATGCTCAGCTGTGGCGGCGCATTGAGATAGATACGGTCGGTCTCACCGGCAAACTGCAGGTCACCTTGCTGGCTGTTGGTTTTCCAGTCATCCAGCGTCTCGATGTAATTCAAGCCATCGACACCGTTGACATGCACATTGCGCACGTCACTCACTGCGAAATACGTGTGCAGCGCCTGACTCAGGCTGACGGTGTCACTGCCACGGTTATGGCTGGTCAGGCTGAAGCTCAATTGGTCGGACAAATGCAGGGTCAGGCTCAGATCAACCTGATGCGGCCAGCCCGGCAGGCCACCTTCGGGGTAAGGCAGCTTGAATTCGACCTTGACGCCGTCAGCCTCTGATTCGATGCCGCCCAGCTCCCAATCCATCGCCCGCACCAGACCGTGCGCGGGTGCCGGTTGCTCACCGGTGTACATGGCCTGCACGCTCTGCGGGTTGCGTTCGAACTTGCCGAACCACGGCCAGCACACCGGCACGCCGGCGCGAATGCTTTTACCTGTCTTGAACTCGGCCTTGTCGTTGAGCCAGATGATCGGCGGCTGGCCATCGATCTGATAACTGAGGATGTGCGCGCCTTGCTGGGTCACCAGCACTTCGGCCTGACCGTGGCGGATGCGCCAGCAGTTCAGTTCATCCAGTTTCACCGCTTCAACGTTGGGCGTGTTCATGGGACAGCTCTCGATCAGACACTTGGGACGGTTATCGACCACAAAACGGCCGCGAGGTTTAACGCGCGCGCGGTGGAACCGAGCGGGTGCGACCGCTGCCGTCGATAGCGACGAAGACGAATACGGCTTCGGTGACTTTACGCCACTCGCTGGACAGCGGGTCGTCGCTCCACACTTCGACCATCATCTGGATCGAGCTGCGGCCGATCTCCAGGGTCTGGGTATAAAAGGACAATTGCGCGCCGACTGCCACTGGCACGAGAAACGCCATGCGATCAATGGCTACGGTCGCTACACGACCACCTGCCACGCGGCTGGCCATTGCGGTGCCGGCCAAATCCATCTGCGCTACCAGCCAACCGCCGAAAATATCGCCAAAGCCGTTGGTTTCGCGTGGAAGTGCGGTGATTTGCAGGGCCAGGTCGCCTTGCGGGATCGGATCTTCTTGTTCGAGCTCTATCATGCCGTGGGGCCTCTGACCCGTGACTCTTCGTGGGTATTGCTGGTGGTAGCCGTCTTCAAGAAAAACGATTCAACACCGAACACACTGCGTTCGTCACGTTTTCCATCAGGCGCCTAAAGGGAAACTCTGCGAAAAAGGCTAAATCCCGAGCAAAGGACGGGCCAACAACGTTTTCGCACAGTAACCTCTTACAAATCCTGCGCAGGTGGCGAGTATATCGGTCGGTAGACTCCACGACGACCATCCGGTTCTGATTTTGACCGTCAATTACGCGCCTCTATGTGCTTTTTCGAACAATTTGCTATGGTGCCGAACCTGCCCGAGCCACTGCCAGCGTTGTTGTGGCGGCAGATCCGACTATAAGAGAAGCCCTTGCCATGACCACAGCGCCTTCGAGCCTCGCGCAGCCCGAGCAACCCGCACGACCATTGACCCGCAATGACTACAAGACTCTGTCGCTGTCCGCTCTCGGCGGCGCGCTGGAATTCTACGACTTCATCATCTTCGTCTTCTTCGCCACCGTGGTCGGCAAGCTGTTCTTCCCGGCCGATATGCCCGAGTGGCTGCGCCTGATGCAGACCTTCGGCATCTTCGCCGCCGGCTACCTCGCGCGGCCGCTGGGCGGCATCGTCATGGCGCACTTCGGCGACCTGCTGGGGCGCAAGAAGATGTTCACCCTGAGCATTTTCATGATGGCCGTGCCGACCTTGATC
Organism: Pseudomonas sp. AC242; assembly: GCF_979258655.1. Taxonomy (NCBI): domain Bacteria; kingdom Pseudomonadati; phylum Pseudomonadota; class Gammaproteobacteria; order Pseudomonadales; family Pseudomonadaceae; genus Pseudomonas; species Pseudomonas sp. AC242. The sequence goes on along the minus strand of NZ_OZ409873.1, from coordinate 5,572,669 downwards.
ATGGGTCTGCTGCCAACGTATGCGCAGATCGGCATGTGGGCGCCGATCCTGCTTCTATTGATGCGGGTGATTCAGGGCGCGGCGATTGGCGGTGAAGTGCCGGGCGCGTGGGTCTTCGTTTCCGAACACGTACCGCAAAAACACATGGGTTATGCCTGCGGCACGCTCACCAGCGGCCTGACCGCCGGCATTCTGCTCGGCTCGCTGGTCGCCACGGCGATCAACAGCATTTATACCCCTGCGGAAGTTTCCGATTACGCCTGGCGAATCCCGTTCCTGCTCGGCGGTGTGTTCGGCCTGTTCTCGGTCTACCTGCGCCGCTGGCTGCACGAGACCCCAGTGTTCGCCGAGCTGCAACTGCGCAAAGCCTTGGCTGAAGAAGTGCCGCTGCGCGCGGTGCTGCGTGACCATCGCGGCGCGATTGCAATCTCGATGCTGCTGACCTGGTTGCTCTCCGCTGGCATCGTCGTGGTCATTCTGATGACGCCGACCGTGCTGCAAACGGTCTATCACTTCACGCCGACAGAGTCGCTGCAGTCGAACAGTCTGGCGATCGTGTTCCTGAGCATCGGCTGCATCATTTCCGGCGCACTGGCGGATCGCTTTGGCGCAGGCCGGGTGTTCGTATTTGGTTGCCTGGGTCTGCTGATCAGCTCCTGGACCTTCTATCACAGCCTCGCCGATCACCCGAACTGGCTGTTCCCGCTCTATGCGCTGACCGGTTTTCTGGTCGGCACCATTGGTGCGGTGCCGTACGTGATGGTCAAAGCGTTCCCGCCGGTGGTGCGCTTCAGCGGGTTGTCGTTCTCGTATAACGTGGCTTACGCGATCTTTGGTGGCCTGACGCCGATGGTGGTCAGCCTGCTGCTGAAAGAAAGCGCGATGGGGCCTGCCTACTATGTGGCGGTGCTGTGTGCGATGGGGATTCTGGTCGGGGCGTGGCTGTGGAAGAAGGGGCGCTGATCCCAAGATTCTGCTTCTAGGGCTCTCGCCAGCGTGAGAGCCTTGATTCACATTCTCCTGTCGGGAGTCGAGCGCCATGCTCAAGCATGTGGGCCAAGGCGTTTGCGGCATCCGACTTTTCAATTACTTGATGCTCAACCATCAGATCAAGTAACCAAAGAGCGCCGTGCACCTCCAGTCCATCTCGTTGTGCCTGGCGCCTTAACTTGCCATCTCCGGTCAGCAACGGACGTCCTGTTTCCTGTGCGAGCAGGTAACAAGACACGTCTGCCAGTGAGCTGTTGTTGTGTTCGACTTTCAGCTCAAAGAGTCTGATCACGCCAGATTCATCGAACGATTCGACACTCAGCCCTCGATCAAGCAGTTCCTGGTGGGGAAAGTCGGCAAGTTCATGCATGACAAAGTCGGTGCAGCAAAGTGTGAATGGCAATCGAAACATCTGCTCCAGTAATCCGGCGTTTCTGAAATCAATCCAGATATTCGTATCACTGATGAAGATCAAACTCATGCATTCTCCAGTGAACCCAGGAAATTGGGGTCCAGTGCGCTAACTGGTTTGCGCAGGAGTTCGGCAGCCCGAGACTTGGTGATCAGCCCTTCTGCCAACGCCCAGAATGCTAGCGACTCAAATCTTTGCGGCGGTTTGCAAGGTAGCGGCTCAGGTTCTGATTTGCGCCAGCCGTTGGCGCTGAATTGGATAGTGAGGGATTTATAGCCACTTTCGCTAAGAAGCTTCAGATCTTTCAGGCGTCTTAACGCTGCATGCATTGAGATCCCGTATTGACGCTTTGCAATCAGCAATTCTCGTGGATGAACTCTGGAGCGAGGATGGCTGCCGAAGTCACCGGTGACACTTTTCGCCGGGTAGAGAAACGCGCCAGCGAATCGATGGCAGCAATTTTCCTTGTCCCTCTCCGGCATATCCTCGGGTAATGCCATGACCCAGTGGCCGAGTTCATGCGCGGCAGTGAACCTGATTCGTTCGCCTGGGCGATCGGCATTCAGTGCAATCAACACGTGCTCGCCGTTACCGGTGGCGGCGCAAGCGCCGTCGAAATCGTCCGGGCCGTTTAGCATGGCGACCTTTATGCTGTGCTCCTCCAACTGTTCGGTGAGATTGGCTATAGGGTCGCTACCAATTCCCCAGAACTGACGAAGTTGCTCTGCTGCGCGTTCGGCGTCCTCAAGGCAGGAAACGGGGATCATTTGTGCCGGAGTAGCTGGGGTATGTATGTCGGCAGGATCGAAACACTCCTCAAGCGCGATGTAACGCTCAAGGTGTTCCCGAATTTTCTCTTCCACCTGTGCCTGGCGATATTTAGGCATTCGGGCCAGTTTTCGAAACTCCAGAGGCGCCAGCGCAATTGCTTCCACGCGGAAGAAATACTCAGGGCTGACCTGAAGCGCTCTGGCCAGTTGCAGCAGACGAGTTGAGTTAGGGGTACTCAACCCTTTCTCATATTTGCTCAAGGCTTGCTTGGTTATGTCGCCAAGCTCCATCGCCAAAGCCTCAAGGCTGAGGCCTTTTTGCAGACGTGCGCGGCGAATTCGATCGTTTATCATGGGGCCCTCTCGTGGTTGACAAGACTATATTTAGAAGATGATTTGTCAACCTGCAAAGCGTTTCCTTTTTTAAAGGTGATGCCCATGCTGGCCTTTCATCCAATTGTCATATTTCAGCCATAGAGTGTTCACACGGCCTGCTGATACTTGGCCCCGACTTAACACACCCTATCTGCTAGGAGTAAGGCATGAAACTGAAGCGTTTGATGGCGGCAATGACTTTTGTCGCTGCTGGCGTTGCGACTGCCAACGCGGTTGCCGCTGTTGACCCTGCTATCCCGAGCTACACCAAGACCACTGGTGTGTCGGGCAACCTGTCCAGCGTCGGCTCCGATACCCTGGCCAACCTCATGACCCTCTGGGCTGAGAACTACAAAAAAGAATACCCGAACGTAAACATCCAGATTCAGGCCGCCGGCTCCGCCACTGCGCCACCTGCACTGACTGAAGGCACCTCCAACCTGGGCCCGATGAGCCGCAAGATGAAGGACACCGAACTGGCGGCCTTCGAGCAGAAGTACGGCTACAAGCCAACCGCTATCCCGGTGGCCGTTGATGCCCTGGCTGTCTTCGTACACAAAGACAACCCGATCCAGCACCTGACCATGGAACAGGTTGACGCGATCTTCTCGTCGACCCGTCTGTGTGGCGCCAAAGCCGACGTGAAAACCTGGGGCGAACTGGGTGTGACCGGCGACCTGGCCAACAAACCAGTACAACTGTTCGGCCGTAACTCGGTATCCGGCACCTACGGCTACTTCAAAGAAGAAGCCCTGTGCAAAGGCGACTACAAACCGAACGTCAACGAACAACCAGGCTCGGCTTCGGTCGTGCAGTCGATCAGCTCCTCGCTGAACGGCATCGGTTACTCGGGCATCGGTTACAAAACCGCCAGCGTTAAAACCGTACCGCTGGCCAAGAAAGGCAGCACTGACTTCATCGAAGACACCGAAGAAAACGCCCTGAACGGCAAATACCCGCTGTCGCGTTTCCTCTACGTTTACGTCAACAAAGCCCCGAACAAGCCTCTGGCCCCGCTGGAAGCCGAGTTCGTGAAACTGGTGCTGTCGAAGCAGGGCCAGGAAGTGGTAGTTAAAGACGGTTACATCCCATTGCCAGCCAAGGTTGCTGCAAAAGCACTGGCTGACCTGGGTCTGCAGGAAGGCGGCGCTGTCGCAAAGAAGTAACAAATTGAGTCCAGGGTGAACCCCACCGGACTCAGGTAAAAGGCCGGATCTGCGCGCAGGCCGGCCTTTTCCACACCTCAAATTTTTGATCCTCTGCCAGTCCCGCTGGCGGTGGATTTGCTGCGTCACTGCATTGTCATCTTTCTGTCATACAGGATCGCTAGGGTGAGCGCATGAATGATCTGGCCAATTCCCAAATGACTACTAATCCTCCCAAGCGCATTGATTTCAATACGCCTGAGCTGCAACGCAAGCGCCGCATTCGCGCGCTCAAGGATCGCTTCACCCGCTGGTACGTCCTCGTTGGCGGTCTCGCGGTGCTGGCAGCCATCACCCTGATCTTCTTCTTCCTCGCCTACGTGGTTGCGCCGCTGTTCCAGGGTGCCGACCTGACCGCGAAAGACTCGATCACCCCGGCCTGGATGCAGGACGCCGGCAAGCCGCTGATGATTTCGCTCGAAGAGCAGAATCAGGTGGCCATGCGCGTTTCCGATAAGGGTCAGGCATTGTTCTTTGATATCGACAGTGGCGCTGAACTGAAGCGCGTCGATCTGCCGGTACCTGCTGGCGCCACCGTGACCTCGATTGGTGAAGATCAGCCGGGCCACCCGCTGGTAGCCGTGGGCTTGTCCAACGGCCAGGCGCTGGTGTTCCGTCACACCTATAAAGTCAGCTACCCCGATGGCAAGAAAACCATCACCCCGGCCATCGAGTATCCGTATGGCGAGACGCCGATCGCGTTGAACGAAGCCGGCGGTGCGCTTGAACATGTCAGCCTGAACGCCACCGACACGACGCTGATGCTGGTTGGTTCGACCGGTTCGCAACTCAATGTGTTGTCGCTGACCAGCGAAGAAAACATGATGACCGGCGAAGTCACCAACGAGCAGAAGCGTATCGATCTGCCGCAGATGACTGAACCGGTGAAAAACATCTTCGTCGACCCGCGCCAGCAGTGGCTGTACGTGGTCAACGGTCGTGCTCAGGCCGATGTGTTCAGCCTGCGCGACAAGAGCCTCAACGGTCGCTACAAACTGCTGGAAAACGCTGACGCCGAAGTCACCGCGACCACGCAGTTGGTTGGTGGTATCTCGCTGATCATCGGTGACTCCAAGGGTGGTCTGGCCCAATGGTTCATGGCCCGCGACACCGATGGCGAGCTGCGCCTGAAGCAGATCCGCACCTTCCAGATGGGCACCACGCCGATCGTTGAAATCAGCGCTGAAGAACGTCGCAAAGGCTTCCTCGCACTGGATGCCAGCGGCAAGCTCGGCGTGTTCCACAGCACCGCGCACCGCACTTTGCTGGTCGATCAAGTGGTGGAAGGCCAAGGTCTGTTCGGTCTGTCGCCGCGTGCCAACCGTGTGATCGTCGAAGCCGGCGGCAAGCTGCAACCGCTGCTGCTCGATAACCCGCACCCGGAAGTCTCCTGGAGCGCGTTGTGGAGCAAGGTCTGGTACGAGAACTACGACGAGCCTAAATACGTCTGGCAATCGACCGCCGCCAACACCGATTTTGAACCGAAACTGAGCCTCTCACCGCTGACCTTCGGCACCCTGAAAGCTGCGTTCTACGCGATGCTGCTGGCCGCGCCGCTGGCTGTGGCTGCGGCGATCTACACCGCGTACTTCATGGCCCCGGGCATGCGCCGCAAGGTCAAACCGGTGATCGAGCTGATGGAAGCAATGCCGACGGTGATCCTCGGTTTCTTCGCCGGCCTGTTCCTCGCGCCGTATGTCGAAGGGCATCTGCCAGGCATCTTCAGCCTGCTGATGTTGTTGCCGATCGGCATTCTGGTCGCCGGTTTCACCTTCAGCCGCTTGCCTGAATCGATCCGCCTGAAAGTCCCGGACGGTTGGGAAAGTGCGCTGCTGATTCCAGTAATTCTGTTTGTGGGCTGGCTGTCGCTGTACATGAGCCCGTTCATGGAGAACTGGTTCTTCGGCGGCGACATGCGCATGTGGATCTCCCACGACCTCGGCATCACCTACGACCAGCGCAACGCTTTGGTGGTCGGTCTGGCCATGGGTTTTGCGGTGATCCCGAACATCTACTCGATCGCTGAAGACGCCGTGTTCAGTGTGCCGCGCGGCCTGACCCTTGGCTCGCTGGCCCTCGGTGCCACGCCGTGGCAGACCATGACTCGCGTGGTGATCCTGACTGCCAGCCCGGGGATCTTCTCGGCGCTGATGATCGGCATGGGCCGTGCAGTCGGTGAAACCATGATCGTGCTGATGGCCACCGGTAACACCCCGGTCATGGAAATGAACCTGTTCGAAGGCCTGCGCACCCTGGCCGCCAACGTCGCGGTGGAAATGCCCGAGTCGGAAGTCGGCGGCAGCCACTACCGCGTGCTGTTCCTCTCGGCGCTGGTACTGCTGTTGTTCACCTTCGTCATGAACACCCTGGCAGAACTGATTCGTCAGCGTCTGCGCAAGAAATACTCGTCGCTTTAAGCAAAGGTAGAAGTCTGTGAAACAGAACTCCCTGAAAGGATGGTTCAAGAGCGGCGCCCCGGGCGTCTGGATCAGCGGTGGCGCGGTGTCCATCGCGGTCATCATGACCATTGGCCTGCTGGCGGTGATTGCCGTGCGCGGTCTGGGTCACTTCTGGCCGGCCGACCTGGTCCACGCCCATTACGACGTACCGGGCCAGGCCAATCACCTGGTCATCGGTGAAGTGGTACAGAAGGAAGAAGTGCCCCGTGCCCGTCTGAAGAGTGCCGGTTTGCCGGTGCCCGATGCAGGCCCGGAATTCATGACCCGCGAGCTGATCAAGGTCGGCAACCGTGACCTGAACGGCAACGACTTCACCTGGATCGTCGGCGAGTGGCTGACCAACCAGACTACGCCGCCAGAACTGATGGCGATCGAACGTCGCGAGTGGGGCAATTTTTACGGCTACCTGGTCAACGTCAAACAGGATGGCAAGGTCATCGCCGAAGGCGAGGCCGCGTGGCCTGAGCTGCAGGCGCGGATCAACCGTGTGAACGGGCTGGCGGCACAACTGAAGTCGCTGGAAAAGACTGACATCGGTGCGATCAACGCAGGCCTTGAGCGCATCCGTCTGCACGGTCGCAAACTGGAACTGGAAGGCAAGCTCGACGCCACCGCACAAGCGGACATGGAATCCGAGCGCGCCGAACTGAATGCGCGTTATCAGGACATCGAAGCACGCCTGGCCGATCTGCATGCGCAGTTCAACCGCGATGCCCTGACCGCTCGCGATGCCAACGGCAAAGAGATCGAAATCGGTCTGGGCAAAGTGGTTCACGCCTACCAGCCGAACGCGATGAGCACCTTTACCAAGGTCGGTTTCTACTTCAGCAAGATCTGGGAATTCCTTTCGGATGATCCGCGTGAAGCCAACACCGAAGGCGGGATCTTCCCGGCGATCTTCGGCACCGTGATGATGACCCTGATCATGGCGATGATCGTTACCCCGTTCGGCGTACTGGCGGCGGTGTACCTGCGTGAATACGCCAAGCAGAACACTCTGACGCGGATTATCCGCATCGCGGTGAACAACCTCGCTGGCGTTCCGGCGATCGTTTATGGCGTGTTCGGTCTGGGCTTCTTCGTTTACGTACTCGGTGGTTCGGTTGACCGCTTGTTCTTCCCCGAAGCATTGCCGGCACCGACCTTTGGTACCCCGGGTCTGCTCTGGGCCTCGCTGACTTTGGCGCTGCTGGCGGTGCCGGTGGTGATCGTCGCGACCGAGGAAGGTCTGGCGCGTATCCCGCGTACTGTGCGTGAAGGCTCGTTGGCCCTCGGCGCGACCAAGGCTGAAACGTTGTGGAAGATTGTGATCCCGATGGCCAGCCCGGCGATGATGACCGGCATGATTCTCGCCGTGGCTCGCGCCGCCGGTGAAGTGGCGCCGCTGATGCTGGTGGGTGTGGTGAAACTGGCGCCGTCGCTGCCGGTGGACGGCAACTACCCGTACCTGCACCTGGATCAGAAGATCATGCACTTGGGCTTCCACATCTATGACGTCGGCTTCCAGAGCCCGAACGTCGAAGCGGCCCGCCCGCTGGTGTACGCCACGGCGCTGCTGCTGGTACTGGTGATCGCGACGTTGAACCTGTCGGCGGTGTATATCCGCAACCACCTGCGTGAAAAATACAAAGCTTTGGACAGTTAACACAAATCCTGTGGGAGCTGGCTTGCCAGCGATGCAGGCGACTCGGTCAGCCAGTAACACCGCGCTGATGCCATCGCTGGCAAGCCAGCTCCCACAAGGATCGGCGCAAGCCACAGATTTTCAGTAACCCATTGGCAAGGCCAGTGGTTCAACGAACCGAATTTGTTAGCACAGGGAGCCTCCCATGCAGCACGAAACACATAGCCACGGCATCAACATGTCTGCCCTGGGTCGCGACAAGCAAAGCCTGAATCTGGCGCAGGAAACCGTGGCCATCGAAGTGCCGGGCCTGAGCCTGTACTACGGCGAGAAGCAGGCATTGTTCGACGTCAGCATGAACATCCCGAAGCAGCGCGTGACCGCGTTCATCGGCCCGTCCGGCTGCGGTAAATCGACGTTGCTGCGCACCTTCAACCGCATGAACGATCTGGTTGACGGCTGCCGCGTCGAAGGCGCGATCAACCTCTACGGCAACAACATCTATCGCAAAGGCGAAGACGTCGCCGAGCTGCGTCGTCGCGTCGGCATGGTGTTCCAGAAGCCCAACCCGTTCCCGAAGACCATCTACGAAAACGTGGTCTACGGCTTGCGCATCCAGGGCATCAACAAGAAGCGCGTCCTCGACGAAGCGGTCGAATGGGCGTTGAAAGGCGCGGCACTGTGGGACGAAGTCAAAGACCGTCTGCACGAATCGGCACTCGGCCTGTCTGGCGGTCAGCAACAACGTCTGGTGATCGCCCGCACTATCGCGGTTGAGCCGGAAGTGCTGCTGCTCGACGAACCGTGCTCGGCCCTCGACCCGATCTCGACCCTGAAGGTTGAAGAGCTGATCTACGAGCTGAAATCCAAGTTCACCATCGTCATCGTGACCCACAACATGCAGCAGGCTGCGCGGGTTTCGGACTACACCGCGTTCATGTACATGGGCAAACTGGTCGAATTCGGCGACACCGACACCCTGTTCACCAATCCGGCGAAGAAGCAGACCGAAGACTACATCACCGGTCGTTATGGCTGACAGTTGCGGGTTATTCACAGAATTGACGCTGCGGCCCACCGCACCTTACCGGACGCTCCAAGGACGCCAACATGATTAGTAAAGAAGGCCTTACCCACCACATCTCCGCGCAGTTCAACGCTGAGCTTGAGGAAGTGCGCAGCCACCTCCTGGCCATGGGCGGGCTGGTCGAGAAGCAGGTCAACGACGCGGTGACCGCGCTGATCGAGGCCGACTCCGGCTTGGCTCAGCAGGTGCGCGAGATTGATGACCAGATCAACCAGATGGAACGCAACATCGACGAAGAATGCCTGCGCATTCTTGCCCGTCGTCAACCGGCGGCGTCCGACCTGCGTTTGATCATCAGTATTTCCAAGTCGGTGATCGACCTTGAGCGCATCGGTGACGAAGCGACCAAGATCGCTCGCCGCGCGATTCAGCTGTGCGAAGAAGGTGAAGCGCCGCGCGGTTACGTCGAGGTTCGCCATATCGGCGACCAGGTGCGCAACATGGTTCGCGATGCACTGGACGCGTTCGCCCGTTTCGACGCCGATCTGGCGTTGTCGGTGGCGCAGTACGACAAGATCATCGACCGCGAATACAAAACCGCCCTGCGTGAGTTGGCGACCTACATGATGGAAGACCCGCGCTCTATCTCGCGGGTCTTGAGCATCATCTGGGTGCTGCGTTCGCTGGAGCGCATCGGCGATCACGCACGTAACATCTCTGAATTGGTCATCTACCTGGTGCGCGGTACCGACGTACGCCACATGGGCCTCAAGCGCATGAAAGAAGAAGTTGAAGGGACAAGCGGCGAAACCGCTAATGTTCCGGGCGATGTTGACGATAAGTAAGATTGCCTGAGAAAAGCGCCCGGCCCTTTGGCCGGGCGTTTTTGTTTGTGCTTTTCACAAGGCAGATCGAATTAAAAAGCAGCACCCGCGAACGAAAAGTCCCGGCGTGACTGAAGAGTTTTGGCAATGTGCCATCAGCCAGCGTTATGCTTGCCGGGATTTTAATAGGGGTGTTGGATGAGCAAGATCAGTGTGTTGGTCGTGGACGATGCTTCGTTCATTCGTGACCTGGTGAAAAAGTGCCTGCGTAATTATTTCCCAGGGATCCGTACCGAGGACGCCGTCAACGGCAAGAAGGCTCAGGCCATGCTGGCCAAGGAAGCGTTCGACCTGGTGCTGTGCGACTGGGAAATGCCGGAAATGTCCGGTCTCGAACTGCTGACCTGGTGCCGCGAACAAGACAACCTCAAGACCATGCCATTCGTCATGGTCACCAGCCGTGGCGACAAGGAAAACGTCGTGCAGGCGATTCAGGCCGGTGTTTCCGGTTACGTCAGCAAGCCGTTCACCAACGAGCAACTGCTGACCAAGGTCAAACAGGCGCTGAACAAGGTCGGCAAGCTCGATACCCTGATGAACAGCGCGCCGACCAAGATGAACTCGGCGTTCGGTAACGATTCTCTGAGCGCCTTGACCGGTGGCAAGCCTGCCGTGGTCGGCGGTGCCCCGGCAGCGGCTGCGGTCAACCCGTTCGCCAAACCGGCAGCTGCCGCGCCAGCGCCCGCCGCCGCGCCATCGCGTGGTTTGCTTAACAGCCCACCGGTCAAGGCGCCAGTCGCCGCGTCGGCTCCGGCCAGCGGTCGTGGCCAGGGCCAATTGCGCCTGCCAAGCGGCACTCAGCAATGCGTGATCAAGGCTTTGAGCATCAAAGAAGCATTGTTGGTGGTGAAACGCACCGACACCCTGCCGCAGATCCTCGACAGCGCCGTGCTCGATCTGGAGCAGGGCGACAACGCCGAAATCGCCCGCCTCAACGGCTACCTGCACGCCGTCGTTGCGTTTGAGCCGAAACCGGACAGCGACTGGCTGCAACTGACGTTCCGCTTTGTCGACCAGGATGCGCAGAAGCTCGACTACATCTCTCGCCTGATCGCCCGCGGTACGGCGCAGAAGCACTTCGTTCCGGGCGCGTAATCGGCGTCTGTGAAAAGATCGCAGCCTTCGGCAGCTCCTACATTGGAATGCATTTTCCCTGTAGGAGCTGCCGAAGGCTGCGATCTTTTGCTTTGTGCGCTGGGCAAATTGAAACATCTGTCGACTAGCCTGGTCTGCTTCACCTGCTAGGCTCTTTTCCAGGCCTACCTTTCGACAGACTTTTGCCCATGCTCGCGCGCCTGCTGTTTTTCTGTGGTCTCTTCATGGCCTCCACCTCGGCTGTGGCCATGACCATTTACAAATCCACCGATGCCAACGGCGTGGTCTCCTACAGCGACCGGCCGAGCAAAGGCTCGCAGGTGTTCGTCTTTCAGGACCGCATGGTTGAGCGCCTGGAGCGGCAGGTCTATCTCGATATCAAGAAGCAGAAGGGCGTTGACGTGGTGTTCGTACGCAACGATCTGTATGCACCGGTCGAGGTGGCACTGGCGTTTACCGGCATGAGCAATGTACGCGGCGCGCCAGCCAAAGCCATCCGCCGGGTGCTGCCGGCGCGCAGCAACACGCGTCTGGCGCTGCTGACGGCGATTGCCAGCGGCAAACCGCTGGTCTATTCGCCGCAGTTCCAATATTCACTGGGTGACCCTTCTGGTGCTGCGCAGAGCTATCGCTACCCGTTGCCGTGGCGCGGTGGGCCGTTTCGTCTGAGTCAGGGCGCCAACGGTCAGTACAGCCACTATGGGCCGAAGAATCGCTATGCGATGGACATCGCCATGCCGGTGGGTACGCCGATCATTGCCGCGCGGGCCGGGGTGGTGGTGAAGACTGAAAACTCGCAGAGTGGGCGCGGCAATGATGCGTCGGGCAATTTCGTGCGGGTGCTGCACGACGACGGCACCATGGGCGTGTACCTGCACCTCAAGCAAGGTTCGGTGAGCGTGCGCGAAGGGCAGCGGGTGACGGTGGGCAGTCCGTTGGCGCTGTCAGGCAATACCGGCAACAGCAGCGGCCCGCATTTGCACTTTGTCGTACAGCGCAATACCGGCGAGGGGCTGGTGTCGATTCCGTATCAGTTCAACCAACCGCTGGGGGCGTTGCCCAACTTTGCGTTGGGCAAGCAGTAAGCTTCTAAAAGCAAAAGATCGCAGCCTGCGGCAACTCCTGCATGGGAATGCGATCCCTGTAGGAGCTGCCGCAGGCTGCGATCTTTTAGCAGGCAACGCGGTTTCCCGCATTGCACTCAATCCAGCATCAACACCTTGGCCAGCACAATCTTCGGCCCTTTCATCTTCTTGATGATGATCCGCAGGCCTTCGACCTCCAGCACTTCTTCCTCTTCAGGTACGCGCTTCAAAGTCTCGTAGACCAGCCCGGCAAGGGTTTCCGCTTCGATGTGATCAAGGTCGATGCCCAACAGGCGTTCCACCTTGAACAGCGGCGTGTCACCCCGCACCAAGAGCTTGCCCGGCTGATAGGCGAGGATCCCGCGCTCAGCCTTGCGATGTTCGTCCTGAATGTCGCCGACCAGCACTTCCAGCACGTCTTCCATGGTCAGGTAGCCGATGATGTTGCCGTCAGCCTCCTCGACCACGGCGAAGTGCGAGCCGCCCTTGCGGAACTGCTCCAGCAACTGCGACAGCGGCATGTGCCGTGATACGCGTTCCAGCGGGCGGGTCAGTTCGGCGAGGTTGAACGACTCGGGAATGTGATCCAGTGCTGCCAATTCCAGCAGCAGATCCTTGATGTGCAGCAGGCCGACGAACTCCTGGCGCTCGCTGTCGTACACCGGATAACGGCTGAACTTGTGGCGACGGAACATCGCCAGGATTTCTTTCAGCGGCGCGTTGAATTCGAGGGTGATCAGGTCTTCGCGGGAGTTGGCCCAGTCGACCACTTCCAGCTCGCCCATTTCCACCGCAGACGCCAGAACACGCATGCCCTGATCGCTCGGATCCTGGCCACGGCTGGAGTGCAGGATCAGTTTCAGTTCTTCACGGCTGTAATGGTGTTCGTGGTGCGGGCCGGGTTCGCCTTGGCCGGCGATACGCAGGATCGCGTTGGCGCTGGCGTTGAGCAGGTAGATCGCCGGGTACATCGCCCAGTAGAACAGGTACAGCGGCACGGCCGTCCACAGCGACAGCAGCTCGGGTTTGCGGATCGCCCAGGATTTCGGGGCCAGTTCACCGACGACGATGTGCAGGTACGAAATGATGAAGAACGCGGTGAAGAACGACACGCCTTTGACGATTTCCGGCGACTGCACGCCGACCGCGCTCAGCAGCGGTTCGAGAATGTGCGCAAAGGCCGGCTCACCGACCCAGCCGAGGCCGAGGGAGGCGAGGGTGATACCCAGCTGACACGCCGAGAGGTACGCATCGAGCTGACTGTGCACGGTGCGCAGGATGTGTCCGCGCCAGCCGTTCTGATCAGCGATGGCCTCGACCCGGGTCGAGCGCAGTTTGACCATGGCGAATTCCGCCGCAACGAAAAAGCCGTTGAGCAAAACCAGGATCAGAGCAAAAAGGATCATGCCGAAATCGGCGAATATTGTTGCGAGGGACAAGCCAGGGGAAGGGTCCATGATGGAGTTTTGCGGGTTCCGTGTGATTCAAGAGGGAGAAAAATCGCGCCTGAAAGGCAGGCACAAGTCAGCCAATGTAGCGGCTGACATGGCGATTGCCTAGTGGCGAGTGCCGGTCGGTCTTACTCGGCGGCGCTGATGGCCCGCACATGGGCCACCTGAGCCGGGGCAAAATGGCAGGTGAACGTGCTGCCGTGACCGGGCACGCTGCTGATCTCCATGCGTGCGCGGTGGCGCAGCAATACGTGCTTGACGATGGCCAGACCCAGACCGGTGCCGCCGGTGTTGGAGTTGCGACTGGAATCGACGCGGTAGAAGCGTTCGGTCAGGCGCGGCAGGTGTTTGCTGTCGATCCCGATCCCGGAATCCTGCACGCTCAGGTGCGCGCCCTGATCGTCGCCCCACCAGCGAATGCGGATGTTGCCCTCGGCCGGGGTGTACTTCACCGCGTTGAACACCAGATTGGAGAACGCGCTGCGCAATTCCGCCTCGCTGCCCTTGAGCAACAGGCCGGCGTCGGCTTCGAGGCTGATGCGCTGGTTCTTCGCGCCGGACAATTGCTGCGCATCGCTCTTGATCGATTGCAGCAGGCTGTCGATCTGCACCGGCTGGTTGTCCGACGGGTAATCGGTGGCTTCGAGTTTCGCCAGCAGCAACAAATCGTTGAGCAGCGTCTGCATGCGTCCGCCCTGTTGCTGCATCTGCTGCAGAGCGCGGCTCCAGCGCGGATTCACTTCTTCGACGTTGTCGAGCAGGGTTTCCAGATAGCCGCAGATCACTGTCAGCGGTGTGCGCAACTCGTGAGAGACGTTGGCGATGAAGTCTTTGCGCATCTGTTCCAGCTGATGGATGCGCGTGACATCGCGCACCAGCATCAAGTGTTCGTTGTTGCCGTAGCGGGTCAGGTACAACTGAATGCGCACGCGATCGTTGGTTGGCGAGGGGATTTCCAGCGGCTCGGCGTAGCTGTCCTGCTCGAAGTACTCCTTGAAGCGCGGATGGCGCACCAGGTTGGTCACCGGTTGGCCGCTGTCCTGCGGGGTCTTGAGGCCGAGCAAGGTTTCGGCAGCGCGGTTCCACCATTCCAGGTTGCCGTCGCTGTCGAGCATGATCACCGCGTCTTTCAGCGCGGCGGTGGATTCCTGCACCCGGTCAATCACCGCTTGCAGGCGCCCGCGCACACGTTGGTCGCGGCGTTGCAGGTGGTAGATGCTGTCGAACACTTCGCCCCACAGACCATAGCCATCGGGCGGTGCTTCGTCGGGTTGATGCTGGCGCAGCCATTCGTGCAGACGCAGCAATTGCTTCAGCGTCCAGGCCAGATAGATCCCCAGGCCCGCCGCGAGGCTCCAGCCGTAATAGCCGGTGATCAGGCCGATCACCAGGCAGACGGTGACCAGCAGCAGCATGTGGCGAATCAGGGTGCCATGCCAGTTTTGATTCACGGGAAATACGGTCCTTGTCTGCGAGTCTGGCGGTCGGCTCAGGCCTTGGTGGAAAACCGGTAGCCGGTGCCGCGCACGGTTTGTACCAGATTTTCGTAAGCGTCACCGAGGGCCTTGCGCAGGCGGCGGATGTGCACGTCGACGGTGCGCTCTTCAACATAGACGTTGCCGCCCCAGACCTGATCCAGCAACTGGCCACGGGTGTAGGCGCGTTCCTGGTGGGTCATGAAGAATTGCAGCAGACGGTATTCGGTCGGGCCCATCTCGGCCGGTTTGCCGTCGATGGTTACGCGGTGGCTGATCGGGTCGAGCAGCAGGCCACCGACTTCGATCGGCGCTTCGCCGTCGGTCGGACCGGCGCGGCGCAGCACGGCTTTGAGGCGTGCGACCAGTTCGCGCGGGGAAAACGGTTTGGTGATGTAGTCGTCGGCGCCGACTTCCAGACCCTGGATCTTGTTGTCCTCTTCACCCTTGGCGGTGAGCATGATGATCGGGATGTCCCCGGTCAGTTCATCACGTTTCAGACGACGGGCCAGCTCGATGCCGGAGGTGCCGGGCAGCATCCAGTCGAGCAGGATCAGGTCCGGCTTGCGGTCGACGATGATGGCGTGCGCCTGCTGCGAGTTCTCTGCCTCGAGGCAGTCATAGCCGGCCATTTCCAACGCAACGGCGATCATTTCGCGAATGGGCGCTTCGTCGTCGACGATCAGAATGCTCCTGCCAACCATGCCTTAATCCTCTTGTCATTTAACTGTCTTGCGCCGCATTAGATAACGGAATTATTGCAGTCGTGTGACAGTATTTTAGTCCGGCAGCGATTGTGCAAATCCTCAACTAAGCTCTAAGTCCGAATCCTGACAACCACAAAAGAAGGTTTCCATGACTCAAATGACTGTTTCTTTCAAAGCCCTGCTGATGGCTGCGGCCCTGACATTGCCTGGATTTGCACTGGCTGCGGATCCGGCGATGGAGAAGGACGGCATGTACACCGACCACAAGGGCATGACCCTGTATACCTTCGCCAAGGACTCGGGCGGCAAGTCGATGTGCAACGACAAATGCGCAACGAACTGGCCGCCGTTGATGGCGACCGCGGGTGACAAGTCGATGGGTGACTGGACTGTCATCAAACGCGACGACGGCACGATGCAATGGGCCTACCAAGGCATGCCGCTGTACACCTTCGTGATGGACAAGAAAGCCGGTGACATGACCGGTGACGGCAAAATGGACGGCGCGTGGAAAGTCGCCAAAGCCAAGTAAACGCGGTCCCTTGTAGGAGTGAGCCTGCTCGCGATAGCGGTGTATCAGTCGGCATTTTCGTTAACTGACACACCGCTTTCGCGAGCAGGCTCACTCCTACATTGATTTGCGTTTAGCGCAACGCGTAATCCAGCACGATCCCGACGAATATCGCCAACCCGGCCCAATGATTGTGCAAAAACGCCTTGAAGCAGCGCATGCGGTCACGATCGCGGGTGTACCAGAATTCCCACGCATAACACCCGGCAGCCACCAGCAAGCCGAGATGGAACCAGATCCCCAACTCGAACTTCGACCCCGCCAGCAGCAGGCAGCCCAGCGACAACGCCTGCAGGCTCAGGATGATCACCCGGTCCGCCTCGCCAAACAGAATTGCCGTGGATTTCACGCCAATCTTCAAATCGTCATCGCGATCGGTCATCGCGTAATAGGTGTCGTAACCCACCGTCCACAGCAGATTGGCGATCCACAGCAGCCACGCTGCCGCCGGCAACTCACCGGTCTCGGCAGTAAACGCCATCGGCATCCCCCACGAAAACGCCGCGCCCAGTACCACTTGCGGGTAATAGGTGTAGCGCTTCATGAACGGATAAGTGAACGCCAGCGCCAGACCGCCCAGCGACAGCCAGATGGTCGGCGCATTGGTGCACAGCACCAGCAGGAAACTCACGCCCATCAGCAGCGCGAAGAACACCAGCGCCTCTTTCGAACTGATCTTGCCGCTGGCCAGCGGCCGTTGCGCGGTGCGTTTGACGTGGCCGTCGACCTTGCGATCGGCCCAGTCGTTGATCACGCAGCCGCCGGCGCGGGTCAGCACCACGCCGAGGACGAAAATCACGATATTGGCCAGCGATGGCGAGCCTTTGCCTGCAATCCATAACGCCCACAGCGTCGGCCAGAGCAGCAGGTAAATGCCGATCGGCTTGTCCATCCGGGTCAACTGAATGAAATCCCAGGCGCGCGGGTTCAAGCGGTTCAGGGACTTGAGCAGGCTCTGATACATCAGCAGTTCTCCGGATGGGCGCGGGCGGCGCTCCACAGACTCGGCAGAAAGATTTCCGCGACCAGCACGCTCAACGCGCCACGGTCGAAGCGCGACCGCCGGCCCCACAACTCTGGCGCTTTGGCGGCTGGCGGCAGCCATTGTTCAGGGTAGTGGCAGACTTCGAGGGCGCGGCGCTGGAAGGCCTGATCGCAAAACAGCAATTCGCCCAGCGAGCGGCTGCCCAGTTCGTCCATGTGCAAGCCGTCACCCTGTAAGGCGGCGCGCGAAGCGACGCTGCGGGCAAACACCCAGGCCTCGCCGTGACCACGCAAATACACCTCGCGCACCCAGCCTTCGCTGCCCTCGGCCAGATCCAGTGCGGCGCATTCATCGGCACGCAAGGTGTCCCAGCCTTCAAACAGTGGCGTGACGCTGAAGCCGTCATTGGACAGCCGGGTCAGTCGGCGGGTGAGGGAGCCTTCGTCGAACAGCCAGTCGAGGGTCAACGAATCGGGGAGGGGCGTCAGTCGGCTTTGAGTCAGCCAGAGCGGGGCCGGGCAGGCATTTGAATGTTGCACAATGAGTCATTATTGGCCGCAAATGAGGCGGCGAGCTTAACATGGTGGCCGCCGATATTGATTGATCCGGGTCGCCGTTGCGCCGAACAGGCTTGCATCTGCCCGGCTCCATCAGTACAAAACGCCCTGAGCCGGATGGCAGCGCAACACCCATCGACCGTCCGCGCCGGCAATAAGCCTGAACCCTGAGGAAGTACTTGAATGAAAAAGTGGCAATGTGTGGTCTGCGGCCTGATCTACAACGAAGCCGAGGGTTGGCCGGATGACGGCATTGCGCCGGGCACTCTGTGGCAGGACGTGCCGGAAGACTGGCTGTGCCCCGACTGCGGCGTCGGCAAGCTGGACTTCGAAATGATCGAAATCAACTAAGCAAAACAAAGGAGTAAGGCATGAGCGCACCTGTCGTCATCGTTGGCACTGGGCTGGCGGGCTATAACCTGGCCCGCGAGTTTCGCAAGCTCGACAGCGAAACCCCGCTGCTGCTGATCACCGCCGATGACGGGCGCTCTTACTCCAAGCCGATGCTCTCCACCGGTTTCGGCAAGAACAAAGACGCCGATGGCCTGAGCATGGCTGAACCGGGGGCCATGGCTGAGCAGTTGAAAGCCGAAGTGCGCACTCATACGCGCATCAGCGGCATCGACGCCGGCCATAAACGCCTGTGGATCGGCGAAGAAGCGGTTTATTACCGTGACCTGATCCTCGCCTGGGGCGCAGAAACCGTGCGCGTACCGGTCGAGGGCGATGGCGCCGATCTGGTGTTCCCGATCAATGATCTCGAAGACTACGCGCGCTTTCGCGCAGCGGCGGCCGGCAAGCGCCGGGTGCTGTTGCTCGGCGCCGGCCTGATTGGCTGCGAATTCGCCAACGACCTGATTCTCGGTGGCTATGAAGTGCAACTGGTGGCGCCGTGCGAACAGGTCATGCCGATGTTGCTGCACCCGGCCGCAGCGGCAGCCGTGCAGGCCGGGCTGGAAAGCCTCGGTGCGAAATTTCATCTCGGCCCGGTACTGACCCGATTGCAGAAAGTCGCCGACGGCCTGGAAGCGCATCTGTCCGACGGCCAGGTCATTCCTTGCGACGTGGTGGTCTCGGCCATTGGCCTGCGTCCGCGCATCGATCTGGCGGCGGCCGCTGGCGTACAGGTCAATCGCGGTGTCGTAGTGGATCGCCATCTGAAAACCTCCCACGCCAATATTTACGCCTTGGGCGACTGCGCTGAGGTCGACGGGCTGAATCTGCTGTACGTGATGCCCCTGATGAGTTGTGCGCGAGCACTGGCACAAACCCTCGCCGGAAACCCGACCGCCGTGAGCTACGGCCCGATGCCGATCACCGTGAAAACCCCGGTGTGTCCGCTGGTCGTATCGCCGCCGCCACGGGGCAGCGAAGGCGTCTGGACTGTCGAAGGGCAGGGCGCCGACATCAAAGCCCTGTGCCACAGCGCCGACGGCCAATTGCTCGGCTACGCGCTAACCGGCGCCGCGGTGATGGAAAAACTTGCCCTGAACAAACAGCTTCCAGCCCTGCTGGCGTAAATACCGGTCGTTCTGTCGGAATCACCCCGCTTTTGCCCCTACAAAGGTCGCGGGGAGACTGGCGCCGCCGGTATCCGCGTGCCATTCTCACTCCCGTCTGCCGCAGAGTAGAGCCTGCGGCGCCTTGGGCGCTGTTCCAACGAGAACAGCACGGACATAACAACAAAAAACCGTCAAAGGGGCTTCACTAATGCGTAAACCAGAACTCGCCGCTGCAATCGCTGAAAAAGCAGATCTGACCAAAGAACAGGCCAACCGCGTACTCAACGCCGTTCTCGAAGAAATCACCGGCGCTCTGCACCGCAAGGACAGCGTCACGCTGGTAGGCTTCGGCACCTTCCTGCAACGCCACCGCGGCGCCCGCACCGGCAAAAACCCGCAGACCGGTGAGCCGGTGAAGATCAAGGCCAGCAACACCGTTGCGTTCAAGCCAGGTAAATCGTTGAAAGACAGCGTCAATCCTTAATTGCGGCGAACTCCTCGAATAACGGGGAGAACCGTGTAGAAAAATGGGCACACCGATTGCGGTCGGGTGCCCATTTTTTATGCCTGCCGATTTATTCTGGCCTGCAGCCTTAATAAAGGCCGATTAACTGATTGCATTTGTTGGCTATCGATCAGCCTCACAGTTAAATCAATACTCTATATATAAAAGCCATCATATTGATGGCACTTTCTGAGTTGTTGGTTGTCTCGCGGTGATTTGTTGAAACAACACCGAAGTCTTTCGGAATCATCCTACATCCGAATTTTTCAAAACCCGTCATGCTCCGCGCCACTCTCGCCAGCCCCGGCTTCCGGTGATCGACGGCAGTTGGAACGATCGCTCTAAATCAAGCTTTCCCGGTGTTTTGTAAGGGTATGCGAATATAAGCAGAGCATCGGGGATTCCCTGACTGAATATAGGGAAACCTCCTACAACAAACAAAGAACAGTTCGTCTTGTTGTTTAATCAGATGCTTGCTAGTGGCCATCATAGTGATTACGATGCGCCCACTTGAAAGAGCACATCTCAATTGGATGAGTCGCGTCACCGCTCTTCGATACTGTCCCGCGCCGCGGTAACTCCAATAGGCGCCTGACTGTAATCCTTAATAAAGGCCATGGATGTCCTACTCAAGCAAACTTTCCGCCCATTACCTCGAACTCGCAAAAGTCTCTGTTTCCAAAGAGAATTTCGCGGGCGAAGACGTTCGTTTTTCGAGCGAATTCGAGGCCTTGGAAAGTGAGCTGGCCAAAGCCTCGTCGATGCACGAAAGCGGGCAGATCGACTGGCTGAAAATTCGCGAAAACAGCGAAAATCTGCTGCGTACCCAATCCAAGGATTTGCGTGTCGGCGCCTGGCTGACCTGGTCGCTGTACCAGCGCGAATCCTTCCCCGGTCTGCTGGCCGGCCTCGGTCTGCTGCACCATCTGTCGGAAAACAACTGGGCCGACGTTCACCCGCTCAAACCCCGTACCCGTGCCGCCGCCATCGGCTGGCTGGTGCCGCGCCTCGAGCAGGTCATTACCGAAAACATTGCGATCAAAGAGCAGTTGCCGATGTTCCGGCAGCTCTCCGAGCACCTGTCCGGCCTTGAAGCGGCGTGTGCTGAGCATCTGGGCGATGACTCGCCGCTGTTGCTGCCGATCTCCCGTCGCCTGAAAACCATGATCCAGCGCGCGGCCGACAACCAGCCGGCTCCCGGTGTGGTCGGTGCGGCGGTGGCGCAGGTCAAACAGGCCGCGAGCCAGTTGCTTACTCCCGGCGCACCGATCGACAACGAACGAGATGCGCACAAAGCCCTGCGCGCGCAACAGGAAAGCGCCCGGCCATTGTGTGCCTGGTGGCTCAAGCAGAAAGCCACCGACCTGCGCGCCCTGCGCCTCAATCGCACACTGCTGTGGATGACCATCGACGCCGTGCCGGAGCGCAACGCCGAGCAGATCACCGTGTTGCGCGGTCTGCCGCTGGAAAAACTCAAGCTCTATCAGGACCGTTTCGATCAGGGCAAATACGCTGACCTGCTGGTGGAACTGGAGGCGAGCCTGGCGAAGGCGCCGTTCTGGTTCGATGGCCAGAGGATGGTCTGGGAGTGTCTCCAGAACCTCAACGCCGAGTTGGCAATGCGCGAAGTGGAAATCCACTTCGCGCTTTTGGTTCAACGGCTGCCCGGCATTGTCGAGTTGCGTTTCCATGACGGCGCGCCGTTTGCCGATCCGTCCACCCGGGCGTGGATCGCCGCCAACGTCATGCCGCACCTGCAAAGCGCCAGTGCGCCGCGCAAGGTCGAAAGCGAAAACGTCGAAACCCAGCCAGCCTGGGAAAAAGCCCTCGAAGAAGTCCTGCCGCTGCTGCGCAAGGAAGGCCTGAAGCCTGCCGTGCAGACGCTCAAGCAGGGTTTGCAATCGGCCCACGGTGGCCGCGAGCGCTTCTTCTGGCAGTTCGCCCTCGCGCGCCTGTGCTTCATGGCCAAGAAATACGAACTGGCCAAGAACCAGCTGGAAACCCTCGATCAGACATTACAGGACTCAGGCCTGCACGCCTGGGAGCCCGATCTTGCATTGGAAGTGCTGCATCTACTGCATAGCTGCTGCGAGTTGTTGCCGCAGAACCATGCCGTACGTGAACGCAAGGAAGAGATTTATCGCAGGCTGTGCCACCTCGACCTCGAAGTGGTACTCGAATAGGCCCCAGGGCCACAACCGCAAGGAGAAAAGCCATGGCCAAAGAAGGCTCGGTAGCCCCCAAGGAACGCATCAACGTCACCTTCAAACCCGCCACCGGCGGTGCTCAGGAAGAGATTGAACTGCCGCTGAAGCTGCTGGCAATCGGTGACTACACCCACCGCAAGGACGATCGCAAAATCGAAGATCGCAAGCCGATCAGCATCGACAAGATGACCTTCGACGAAGTGTTGGCCAAGCAAGAACTGGGTCTGACGCTGAGCGTGCCGAACCGTCTGCAGGAAGATGGCGAGGCCGACGAGCTGGCTGTGCAACTGCGCGTCAATTCGATGAAGGACTTCAACCCGGCCAGCCTGGTCGAGCAAGTGCCTGAGCTGAAAAAACTGATGGAACTGCGCGATGCGCTGGTGGCCCTCAAAGGCCCGCTGGGTAACGCACCTGCGTTCCGTAAAGCGATCGAAGGCGTGCTCGCCGACGACGAATCCCGCGGTCGCGTACTCGGTGAGCTGGGCCTGAACGCCGCAGCCCCGGACGCCTGAGACTCCAGCCAAGGAAGCCAACACAATGAGCACTAGCGCAGCACAAGAGAAGAGCGCCGGCAACGGCGAGTACAGCATTCTCGACAGCATCATCGCCGAAACCCGTCTGACTCCGGACGACGAAGCCTACGACATCGCCAAGCGCGGTGTGTCGGCGTTCATCGAAGAACTGCTCAAGCCGCAGAACAACGGTGAGCCGGTCAAGAAGGCCATGGTTGACCGCATGATCGCCGAGATCGATGCCAAGCTCAGCCGTCAGATGGACGAAATCCTGCACCACCCGGACTTCCAGGCGCTGGAATCGTCGTGGCGTGGTCTGCAGTTGCTGGTCGACCGCACCAACTTCCGCGAAAACATCAAGATCGAAATCCTCAACGTCTCCAAAGAAGACCTGCTGGACGATTTCGAAGATTCGCCGGAAGTCATGCAGTCGGGCCTGTACAAGCACATCTACACCGCTGAATACGGCCAGTTCGGTGGTCAGCCTGTGGGCGCGATCATCGCTAACTACTACATGTCGCCGAGCTCGCCAGACGTCAAGCTGATGCAGTACGTGGCCAGCGTTTCGTGCATGTCGCACGCGCCGTTCATCGCTGCGGCCGGCCCGAAATTCTTCGGTCTGGAAAGCTTCACCGGCCTGCCGGATCTGAAAGATCTGAAAGACCACTTCGAAGGCCCGCAATTCGCCAAATGGCAGAGCTTCCGTACTTCGGAAGACTCCCGCTACGTTGGCCTGACCGTGCCGCGTTTCCTGCTGCGTAACCCGTACGATCCGGAAGAAAACCCGGTGAAATCGTTCGTGTACAAGGAAACCGTTGCCAACAGCCACGAGCACTACCTGTGGGGCAACACTGCTTACGCGTTCGGCACCAAGCTGACCGACAGCTTCGCCAAATTCCGCTGGTGCCCGAACATTATCGGCCCGCAGAGCGGTGGCGCGGTTGAAGATCTGCCGTTGCACCATTTCGAAAGCATGGGCGAAATCGAAACCAAGATCCCTACTGAGGTTCTGGTTTCCGACCGTCGTGAATACGAACTGGCCGAGGAAGGCTTCATCTCCCTGACCATGCGTAAAGGCTCCGACAACGCGGCGTTCTTCTCCGCCAGTTCGGTGCAGAAGCCGAAGTTCTTCGGCATCAGCGCAGAAGGCAAGGCGGCAGAGCTGAACTACAAGCTCGGCACCCAACTGCCGTACATGATGATCGTCAACCGCCTGGCTCACTACTTGAAAGTGCTGCAGCGCGAGCAACTCGGTTCGTGGAAAGAACGTACCGACCTCGAGCTGGAACTGAACAAGTGGATCCGTCAGTACGTTGCCGACCAGGAAAACCCGAGCGCCGAAGTGCGTGGCCGTCGTCCGCTGCGCGCTGCGCAAGTGATCGTCAGCGACGTTGAAGGCGAGCCGGGCTGGTACCGCGTGAGCTTGAACGTGCGTCCGCACTTCAAGTACATGGGTGCCGATTTCACCCTGTCGCTGGTTGGCAAGCTGGACAAAGAGTAAGAGCGACTCATGGACGGATACGGCAGCCTGTTCGAACGCCTCAACGGCGACGCACAACTACGCAAGGGCAACAGCCTTGAGGCTTGTGCCATGGCGTCAGTGGCTGCCCATCTGGCCAAAATGCTCAGCACCCGGGCCGGCAGCGTGCAAACGCTGGCCGACTACGGGTTGCCCGATCTCAATGACATGCGTCTGAGCCTGCACGACTCCCTGAGTCAGGCCCGTCTGGCCATCGAAAACTTCATCGAAGCCTACGAGCCGCGCCTGAGCAACGTGCGTGTCATTTCCCTGCCGCGTGACCACGATCAACTGCGCCTCGCCTTCAGCATCGAAGGCCTGCTGGAAGTTGAAGGGTTCAAGCGTCAGGTCAGTTTTTCCGCCCGCCTGGATGGCAGCGGTCAAGTCAAGGTCACCTAAGGAGATCCCCGATGTCTGGCAAACCAGCAGCACGCGTATCCGACCCCACCGCTTGCCCACTCCCAGGCCACGGTACCAACCCGATCGCCGCCGGTTCCTGCGACGTGTTCTTCGACGGCCTCGCGGCCGCCCGCCAAGGCGATGCCTCGGCGTGTGGTGGTGCGATGGTCGGCGATCTGGCGACCACGGTTTTGATCAATGGCAAACCGGCCGCCACGGTCGGCTCCGTTGGATCTCACGGCAACAAGGTTACGGCAGGTTCCGGGACGGTGATCATCGGGAATTCGCATTCGTCTGTGGCGTTTGTGCCGCCAGTGCCTTTGATCATTCCGGGCTTCGATGCTCAGTTCCAGCTGAAAAACGGTCTGGGCAATCCGCTTGCGGATACTAAATACCTACTCCGTCGAGCGGATGGTTCTCTCGAAAGTGGAATCACCAATGAGTTGGGCCTGACTCATCGCGTGAAGGCCCACACAGCTTCCGAAAAAATCGAAGTTTTTATTGAGAGCTGAGGGAGTACTCATTCATGGCCGAGGCTGAAAAAATCAATAAGGACGGGCAGGAATATGTGCCAGCTGGCGCGGCCGCGAGCACAAAAACCTCTGAGGTTGCGCCGGTAGAGTTGCAGGTTTGCCGCTGTAACGGAAAAGAAGTCACAACGCTGGCTGGCTACGACAGCATCCCGAGCTATACCGGCGAGCTGCCTTCTCCGTTGCAAATTATGTGGTACGTGCCAAAAACCAAAGAAATGCTCAAGGCAAGTTTCTCTGATACAGAAATTCGTGTCTGGATAAAGCAGGCGGCTGAATATTATGGCGTCCCGCATATTTTGCTGGCGGTTATTCTGCAGCAGGAGAATGGACCTAAGGGCAGTAAATTTCTTCAAACCATGCAATTCGGCGAGCGGTCGCTGACCACTCTGCTGGCAATTGTTGACAACTTGGCTTTCGATGCCGTCCCGGATAAGTTGGCCGGTGGCTCCAGCGGCTTTGCCAATATGAGTAGGGCAACATTGCAGAAGTCCGTTCAATACACAGAGAACTATTACTGCAAGAAACCTTTGCCCGAAGACGTTCAGTACCGGATTTTTGGCTGGAACCAGGACACGCGAATCCCGGGTGATGATTGGAAGGCAGACCTCTACTATTGCGCCGGCCATCTACGTGAACTGGTTGACCGGGCTACCGGGACTCGCTGTCACTCCGGAGCGCTGACCGCCGACCAGCTGAAAAAGGTGATTGCTTCCTACAACGGTTCGGGGCCGCTTGCCGAAAAGTATTCAACCGATGCAATGACGTTGTTAGACGCAGCGAAAGCAGGTACGGCGTGGTTGTATTTTTATGAAAGATAAACTCTCGACGTCTACCACTCTTGCGCTTGCTGCCGGCATTCTGGCTGTGGGGGTTGTCGTGTGGACAAATATTTTCTCCAATTCGCTAATGCTGTTAATGGACGGCGTTAATTTTATTCCTGCGGAATCTTCAATCCTCGCCTTTGAACCTTATGAGATAAATCAAGGGTCGTCTTCCTATTGGATCTACGGTCAGGATGGGGAAAATTATTATTATTTTTCTTATGACGCGGCTGCGCCTTACATTTTTATTTCCAAAGCAAATGTTTGTCAGGGGTTTGATCGCCTGAATTTCAAAACATGGTGCAGTGCGAAACAAGGTACGAAGAAATGATCAGCGAGGCATCGATCTGCTCATGAAACAGTTAAGGATGATTTCGATGTCGGGGTGGGCAGTGTTTTTCACGTTTTTCATCCCAGTGACTACCTACGCCGCTCAGCAGGTCTACAGCAATAATGTTTTCCTGCTGAACACCTGTGGCGTGCCTCTGGAATTGTCCGTGGTGCATGACTCCAACTATGACGATAAAGCCCGCCGCTTGGTGTTGAGTCCAAATCAGCGCAGAACTATCGCCAACTACAGATCGTTCGGCGAGGACGTAGCCGGTCAGATCAGCGACCTGTACAGCCTGTCGATCAAGAGCCCGACGGCGACCAAAACTATCGACGCGCAGACATTGCAAAAGGCTGTCGCAAGCACCGAAAGAACTGAAGAAAAAGCTGTTCGTTCATGGGTCATTACTGATGGTTCTTTCTGCCCATGAAGTTTTTTAGCGGGAACGGCTCAATGAAATCAAGAGCGTGGCAATGCCTGGCCGCTTTCCTCTGCTCGGTCGGTTTGCTGACGATTCTGGTCGGCTTCGCGCTGGTGTTGCGAATGGAAAGCTCGACCAAACCAAAGCTGTTCGCTCATCCCAACGCGTTGTGGGTTGGCGCCGAGGATGGCGGGGTATTCGTTGAAGTGACCAGGAACGAGGCGCCGGACTATTACGTCGAGATTCGCCACGAGAGTGGCGGAATGTGGACTGAGGGCTGGGTTCGATACGGCACACGGGACAGCTATCCGTTGAGCGCTACCGCCATCGGCGGCTACGACGGCGTCGAACTCTATGTGTATTCGGCGATGGCGATCACGCCGAAAAAACAGGGAGTGGCGCAGCGATGAATATCTACGCGCGTCTTGCACTCTGTCTGGCGATTCACGCGGCGGGATGCGTGGCCTACGTGTTTCTGAATAACGCAGTGGTTGTGGCCTATAAGGCCTTCAACGGCGGATTCACCACCCGTGGCGTGGCGATTGGCATCGCTCACTACATGTTCATCTACATATTTTTTGGCATAAACGCGCTGGCCGCGATCATCCCGAACCTGTGGGCCAAGCTCGGTTTGCTCGCACTGATGGTTGCCTGGATTCTGTTCATGATGGTGCCGGACAACCCGCTACGTGCGCTGTTCTACACCGTGGCCCAAGGCGGAGTCACGTTGTTGGCGATTCTGCTCACGCAGGTGATTGAACTGCGTTGGGAAAGACTTGCGCTGATGCGGCAGACGTCGCCTGCGAGCCCTGCTCATGCTTAGTCGTGCGCAACTGAGCTTCTTCATGGCTGCATTGTGGTGGCCATTGCTGGCGGTGTTGGCGATCAGTTCCTATGACCTGTGGAGTGGCGAGTATTCAACACCCGAGTCGTCCGGGATTTATTGGCAGTACCTGTTGTGGTGGGGAATTCCCGGGCTTTTGGGTTTTTCGCTATGGATGTCCCGATCGGCGCAGAGCCGCAACGAGCAACAGGCACTGCGGATGGTTTGGTGGGCGCCGGTGAAGTTCATCCCGTTCTACGCCGTGCCATGGATGCTGTATGGCCTGCTCAGTCTGGTCGTCGGTCAGCTCAGTGATGCCTACATGGCGTACGGCTGGATCTCGATTGTGCCGTTCCTGCTAATTGGCGGTTATGTCTGTGCCGGCGTGACGGTCGCGCTCTACAGGATATTTTTTTGATGCGTTTCACTACCAGGCAGGTAACCCGTGTCGTTTAACCACTACTACCAAAGCGAACTCACCGCACTGCGCCAACTCGGTCGCCGTTTCGCCGAGCGTAGTCCGGCGTTGGCGCCGTATCTGGGCCAGGCCGGGCGGGATCCGGATGTGGAGCGGTTGCTCGAAGGCTTTGCGTTTCTGACCGGGCGGCTGCGCCAGAAGCTCGATGACGAGCTGCCGGAGCTCAGCCATTCGTTGATGCAATTGCTGTGGCCGAACTACATGCGTCCGCTGCCGGCGTTCAGCATTTTGCAGTTCGATCCGCTCAAGCGTTCCGGGCCGGCATTGCGCGTCGAGCGCGATACGCCGATCGAAAGCAAGCCGATCGAAGACGTGCGTTGCCGCTTCCGTACTTGCTACCCGACTGACGTGCTGCCGCTGGATCTGGCCGCGTTGAATTACTCGGTGAAGGGCGACGGCTCGCTGCTCAGCCTGCGTCTGGAAATGAGCGCCGACGGTCACCTCGGTGAACTGGAGCTGAGCAAGCTGCGTCTGCACTTTGCCGGCGAGCGCTATATCAGCCAGATGCTCTACCTGAGCCTGCTGCGCAACCTTGAAGGCATCGAACTGATCCCGCTCGACGGCGCCGGCAAACCGATTGATGGCGTCAGCGGTAAGCCGATGGCGTTCAAGATTCCCGGTGATCGGGTCAAACCGGTGGGCTTTGCCGAAGAAGAAGCGTTGATCCCGTATCCGCTGAACACCTTCCGTGGTTATCGTTACCTGCAGGAATACTTCGCCTTCCAGGACAAGTTCCTGTTCGTCGACGTTAACGGTCTGGACATCATCAACGCGCTGCCGGAAGACACGCTCAAGCAGATGCGTGGCCTCGAATTGCGCTTCGATATTCGCAAGAGCGGCATCATGCGCATGCGGCCGACGCTGGATAACGTGAAGCTGTTCTGCACGCCGATTGCCAACCTGTTCGCCCACGATGCACTGCCGATTCGCCTCGATGGCAAGCAGGACGAGTACCTGTTGCTGCCAGCGGAATACGATCTGGAAAACTGCGGCGTGTTCTCGGTGGAAACCGTGACCGGCTGGAAGCCCGGCGGCCTCGGTTATCAGGAGTACGTGCCGTTCGAATCCTTCGAGCACGACCCGAGTTTCGACGTGCCCAACAGCCGTCCGCACTACAGCATTCGCCAGCGCTCTTCGCTGTTGCACGACGGCCTCGACACCTACCTGAGCTTCGGCATCCGCCACACCGAAGCCCACGAAACCCTGTCGATCGAGCTGATCTGCACCAACCAGAACCTGCCGCGCAAGCTCAAGCTTGGCGACATCTGCATGGCCTGCGAAGAGACGCCCGAGTTCTTGAGTTTCCGCAACATCACCCCGGCCACTTCCAGCTTCGCGCCGCCGCTGAACCGAGACTTCCTGTGGAAGCTGATCAGCAACATGTCGCTTAACTATCTGTCGCTGGCCGACGTCAATGCGTTGAAGGTGATTCTCGAAACCTACGACTTGCCGCGCTACTACGACCAGCACGCGGAGAAGGTCAGCAAACGCCTGCTCGGCGGCCTCAAGCACATCAAGCATCACCACGTCGACCGCTTGCACCGTGGGTTGCCGGTGCGCGGTCTGCGCACCGAACTGACCATCGACCCGGAAGGGTACATCGGCGAAGGCGACCTGTTCGTTTTCGCTTCGGTTCTTAACGAGTTTTTCGCGCTTTACGCCAGTCTCAATTCATTCCATGAGCTGCGCGTAAAAAGCACACAGGGAGAGGTGTACCAATGGACACCACGTATGGGCCTGCAGCCCCTGCTTTAAGCGGGCTGACCAAGGTAATACGCGAGTACTCGCTGTTTCAGGCCGTGCTGCTGGTGATCGACCGGCTGCGCGAGGCACACCCGCACCTGAGCGAAGACGATCTGTACGACCACGTGGAGTTCCAGGCCAACCCGAGCCTGGGCTTTCCGCGCAGCGACGTCGATCGCGTCGAGTTTTTCGAAGAGCACGGGCAGATGCGCGCGCGCATGCGTTTCAACCTGATCGGCCTGGTCGGCTCCGGTTCGCCATTGCCGGCGTTCTATGGCGAACAAGCCCTGGGCGACAGCGAAGACGGCAACCCGACACGCAACTTCCTCGACCTGTTCCACCATCGCCTGCAACGGCTGATGCTGCCGATCTGGCGCAAGTACCGCTATCGCGCAAGCTTCCAGAGTGGCGCGATTGACCCGTTCTCCTCGCAGCTGTTTGCCCTGATCGGCCTCGGTGGCGAAGAGATCCGCAAGGCCAAGGAACTCAACTGGAAACGCCTGCTGCCGTACCTCGGTCTGCTCAGCTTGCGGGCGCACTCGGCGGCGTTGATCGAAGCCGTGCTGCGTTACTACTTCAAGCACGAAGATCTGGTCATCGAGCAGTGCATCGAGCGCCGCGTAGAAATTCTCGAAGAGCAGCGCAATCGTTTGGGCCGCGCCAACAGCCTGCTCGGCGAAGACCTCGTGCTCGGCGAACACGTGCGCGACCGCAGCGGCAAATTCCGCATTCACATCACCGAACTCGACTGGCAGCGATTCCATGAATTCCTGCCGATCGGTTTCGGTTACCAGCCGCTCTGCGCGCTGGTGCGGTTCACTTTGCGTGACCCGCTCGATTACGACATCCGCCTGGTGTTGCGCCAGGAAGAAATCCGCGAACTGCGCATCGGTGAGCAGAACGCCTGTCGCCTCGGTTGGACCAGTTGGCTGGGCCGCGAAAAAGCGGACGGCGTGGTGACCCTGGGCAGCAAAATTCATTAAGGACGTGAGCCATGATCAACGTAGACCTGCAACAACTCATCCAGGCGCTGGACGCCGAAACCCGTCGTGATCTGGAACGTTCCGCCGAGCGTTGCGTGGCCCGTGGCGGTAGCAAGATCCTCGTCGAAGATTTGATGCTCGGCCTGCTCGAGCGTCCGAACGGCTTGCTGTCGCGCGCACTGCAGGATGCAGACGTCGACGCCGGTGAACTCAGCGCCGCGCTGCAATCGCGCGTCGAACACAGCGCTTCGCGCAATCCGGTGTTCGCCCCGGAACTGGTGCAGTGGCTGCAAGATGCGCTGCTGGTGGCCAACCTCGAACTGGGCCAGACCCAGGTCGAAGACGCCGCGCTGATCCTTGCGCTGCTGCGCAACCCGATGCGCTACGCCGGCAGCCGCTATCAGCCGCTGCTCGCCAAGCTGAACATCGATCGCCTGAAGGAATTTGCCCTGTCGCAACAGGAGCAACCGGCGGCCAATGGCAAACCAGCGGCGCAGGGCGAATCGCTGTTGCAGCGCTTCACCCACAACCTGACCCAACAGGCCCGCGACGGCAAACTCGACCCGGTGCTGTGCCGTGACGGCGCGATCCGCCAGATGGTCGACATCCTCGCCCGTCGCCGCAAAAACAACCCGATCGTCGTCGGTGAAGCTGGCGTGGGTAAGACGGCTATCGTCGAAGGCCTGGCGTCGCGCATCGCCGCCGGTGAAGTGCCGCAAGTGCTCAAAGGCGTTGAACTGCTGTCGCTGGACATGGGCCTGTTGCAGGCCGGCGCCAGCGTCAAAGGTGAATTCGAACGTCGCCTCAAAGGCGTGATCGACGAAGTCAAAGCTTCGCCGAAACCGATCATTCTGTTCATCGACGAAGCTCACACGCTGATCGGCGCCGGCGGCAATGCTGGCGGTTCCGACGCGGCCAACCTGCTGAAACCGGCACTCGCCCGTGGCGAACTGCGCACCATCGCTGCGACCACTTGGGCCGAGTACAAGAAATACTTCGAGAAAGACCCGGCGCTGGCCCGTCGTTTCCAACCGGTGCAACTGCACGAACCGACCGTCAGTGAAGCGGTGACTATCCTCCGTGGTCTGGCCCAGGTTTACGAGAAGAGCCACGGCATCTATCTGCGTGATGACGCGGTGGTCTCGGCGGCGGAATTGTCCGCACGTTATCTGGCCGGTCGACAACTGCCGGACAAAGCTGTCGACGTTCTCGACACCGCTTGCGCCCGCGTACGCATCAGCCTCGCCGCAGCCCCGGAAAGCCTTGAACGCCTGCGTGGCGAACTGGCTGAAGGTGGCCGTCAGCGTCAGGCGCTGCGCCGCGATGCCGAAGCCGGTCTGCTGATCGACCACGAAGCGCTCGATGCTCTGGAAGCGCGTCTCGACGATGCCGAAGACGAAATGGTCGCGCTGGAAACCCTGTGGACTGAGCAGAAGCAACTGGCCGAGCGCCTGTTGGAATTGCGTCAGCAACTGGCCAAGGCTCGTGAAGCCGCCGCTGTCGAGCCGACCGTCACCGTTGAAGAAGACGCCGAAGGCACCGTGATCGAAACCGTCGCTGCCGAAGTCGAAGAAGGCCAAAGCGTCGAAGCGCTGGAAGCCCAACTCAACGAAACCCACAGCGCCTTGACCGCCGCTCAAGTCAAAGAGCGTCTGGTCAGCTTCGAAGTGTGCCCGCGTCTGGTCGCCGAAGTGATCAGCGCCTGGACCGGCGTGCCATTGGCGCAACTGGCCCGCGAGCACAACGCCAAAGTCGCCAGTTTCGCCACCGACCTGCGCACGCGCATCCGTGGTCAGGAACAAGCCGTGCACGCACTGGATCGCTCGATGCGTGCCACCGCTGCCGGCCTGAACAAACCTGACGCGCCGGTCGGCGTGTTCCTGCTGGTCGGCCCGAGCGGCGTCGGTAAAACCGAAACCGCACTGGCCCTCGCTGATTTGCTGTACGGCGGTGATCGTTTCATCACCACCATCAACATGTCCGAGTTCCAGGAGAAGCACACCGTCTCCCGTCTGATCGGCGCGCCACCGGGCTACGTCGGCTACGGCGAGGGCGGCATGCTCACCGAAGCCGTACGCCAGAAGCCGTACTCGGTGGTGCTGCTCGATGAAGTCGAGAAGGCTGATCCGGACGTGCTCAACCTGTTCTATCAAATCTTCGACAAGGGCGTGGCCAACGACGGCGAAGGTCGCGAGATCGACTTCCGCAATACGTTGATCCTGATGACCTCGAACCTCGGTAGCGACAAGATCAGCGACCTTTGCGAAAACGGCGCACGGCCGACCGCTGAAGTCCTCGAAGAAACCATTCGCCCAGTGCTGAGCAAACACTTCAAACCGGCGCTGCTGGCGCGGATGAAAGTGGTGCCGTACTACCCGGTCGGCGGCCCGGTGCTGCGCGAGCTGATCGAGATCAAACTCGGTCGTCTCGGCGAGCGTCTCAACCGTCGTCAGCTGGATTTCAGCTGGTGCCAGAACCTCGTCGATCACCTGTCCGAGCGTTGCACGCAAAGCGACAGCGGCGCGCGCCTGATCGATCATCTGCTCGATCAGCATGTGCTGCCACTGGTGGCGGATCGTCTGCTCGACGCCATGGCCACCGGTGAAAGCCTCAAGCGTGTGCATGCCACGCTCGACGGTGAAGCCAGCGTGACGTGCGAGTTCGCCTGAGGTGGGTGTGATGTTCACTCAGGTGCCGCAGCCACTGGTCTATGCCGAAGCGTTGCTGGCGCAGTTCGCCAGTCTGTCGCGGGCGGCGGACGGTGCTGCGTTGCTGGGTGACTTCGTGCGCGGGTTGGCCGAGCTGAGCGGTTGCGAATTGACGCAGCTGTATCTGCTCGACGCCACCCACACGTGCCTGGGGATGAACGCCGAATGCCTCGACGGCGCTCTGCAACCGCGTGAAGCGGCGAGCCTGCCGGCGGATTACAACGGTGAGCAACTGCTGCAATTCGCCCTGTGCCAGAACCGCGTGGTGTGCCTCGACGACTTGAGCGGCAGCTTGCACGAAACCAGTTTCCTGCCAGCGGCGACCTCGCCGTGGCAGTCGCTGTTGTGCGTGCCACTGGTCAATCAGCACAAAGCTGTTGAAGGTTTGCTGTTGTGCGCCAGCCGTCGTCGTACCCACCTGCAAGGCTTCGCCGATTCCCTCGGCCAGCTCGGCTCGTTCGTGCTTGGCCAGTTGCATTTGCTGCAACGTCTGCGCCAGCCACTGGCGGAATCGGCAACGGTAGCGCGCAGCGTGCCGAGCATCAGTGGCTATGGCTTGATCGGCAAAAGCGCGGCGATGCGCCAGACCCATTCGCTGATCAGCAAAGTCCTGCACAGTCCGTACACCGTGTTGTTGCGCGGCGAAACCGGCACCGGCAAGGAAGTCGTTGCGCGGGCGATTCACGATTGCGGCCCGCGCCGTTCCCAGGCGTTTATCGTGCAGAACTGCGCGGCGGTTCCGGAAAATCTGCTGGAAAGCGAGCTGTTCGGCTATCGCAAAGGCGCGTTCACCGGTGCCGATCGCGACCGCGCCGGGCTGTTCGATGCGGCCAATGGCGGCACGTTGTTGCTCGACGAGATCGGCGACATGCCGTTGTCGTTGCAGGCGAAGATCTTGCGCGTGTTGCAGGAAGGTGAGATCCGTCCGCTGGGCTCCAACGACACGCACAAAATCGATGTACGCATCATCGCCGCAACGCACCGCGATCTGTCGACGCTGGTCAGCGAAGGCAAATTCCGCGAGGACTTGTACTACCGCCTCGCGCAATTCCCGATCGAGCTGCCGGCGCTGCGTCAGCGTGAAGGCGACATCCTCGAACTGGCCCAGCACTTCGCCGAGAAGACCTGCACGTATTTGCAACGCGATCCGGTGCGCTGGTCGAGCGCGGCGCTGGAACACCTGTCCGGCTACAACTTCCCCGGCAACGTGCGTGAACTCAAGGCCTTGGTCGAGCGTGCGGTGCTGTTGTGCGAGGGCGGCGAGTTGCTCGCCGAGCATTTCTCCCTGCGCATGGAGGCAATGCCGGAAGACAACAGCCACCTGAATTTGCGCGAACGTCTGGAGCAGGTCGAACGCACGTTATTGCTCGACTGCCTGCGCAAGAACGACGGCAACCAGACCCTCGCCGCCCGCGAGCTCGGCCTTCCGAGGCGCACGCTGCTGTATCGGCTCGGCCGTCTGAACATCAATCTGGGAGATTTCGATGGGTAGGCAAAAAGTCATCGAAATCCTCGCAAAAACCAATTTCAGCGCCGCCCGCAAGGGTCGGCGCTTTGTGCTTTGTCTACCCCTGGAGACCCTCTGATGTCTGTTCGTCACTGGCAAGCTGTCCTGCTGACCCTCGTCGTTCTATGCGGCCTGGGCGGCTGTAGCGGCAATTACAAATTCAACGACAACGACTATCGCCCGTTGGGTGATCCGCAAGCGGTCAATCGCGGCAAGTGACCGCAAGGAGCATCAAACATGGAATTGGTTTTCGAAATGCTGAACACCAAGCAGTTCGTGCCCACCGAGTTGTGCCAGAAGACCTTTAAACAGGCCGGCGGCGTGATCGGGCGGGGCGAGGACTGCGACTGGATCATCCCTGACCGCAAGCGTCACCTGTCCAATCACCACGCGATTGTCAGCTACCGCGAAGGCACGTTCTTCCTCACCGACACCAGCAGCAACGGTGTCCAGGACGGCGAGAGCGGCGCGCGTCTGCACAAAGGCGAACCGGTGCGCATCGAGCACGGCAGCACCTACGTGCTGGGTGACTTCGAAATTCGCGCGCGACTGGTGCGCGACCCGGCGACCTTCGACGGTGAAGTCGGCCGTCCACGCGCCGCTGGCAGCATCATTCCCGACGACGCGTTCCTCGATCTCGACCCGCTCGATGCTCTCGAGCAGCAAGAGCGTGTGTACTCGGAAATCGACGAGTTGCTGGCGCCGAACACCAAACCTGAGGATTCCCGTCAACGCGCCGACTACGCGCGCATCGACATGGAAAGCCTGATGGTGCCGGAGCTGATCGCCGCCCCGGTCGAACCTGAGCCCGCTCCGGCACCGAAAGCCGTTGAGCGTCAAAGCGAAGGTTTCTGGGATCATTTCGGTGCGGCGCTGGGTGTCGACGTCAAAGGCCTCAGCCACGACGAACGCGAAGCCCTGGCGCTGAACGCTGCGCGCTTGTTGCGCCAAAGCATCGGCGGTCTGCAGCAAAGCCTGCGCACCCGTTCGGAGCTGAAAAACGAGCTGCGTCTGGCCCAGACCACCGTGCAAGGCACCAACAAGAACCCGCTGAAATTCGCCGTCGATCCGAGCGAAGCCCTGCAGATTCTGTTGCAGCCAAGCAAGCCCGGCCATCTGCCGGCCGAGCAAGCCATCTCTCGTGCGTTCCGCGATCTGCAGGCGCATCAAGTGGCACTGCTGACCGCCAGTCGCGCCGCCGTGCGCGGCACGCTGGAGCACTTCTCGCCAGAGCAACTGACCCTGCGTTTCGAGCGCGACAACAAGCCGTTGATCGCCACCTCGGGCGGGCGCTGGAGAGCGTTCGGCCGATATCACCAGGCGCTGCGTCAGGACGATGACTGGAGCGAGCGTCTGCTGGCCCGCGACTTCGCCCAGGCCTACGAAGAACAGATCCGCCTGATCTCCACCCTCCACACCGACCACCAAGGATGATGCGCATGTCTCGCCGCTCGACCGCTTTTTTCAAGACGCTGACTGCGCTCACCGTGCTGGTGCTGCTCGCCGGTTGCTCGTCGCTGTCGCCGTACTCGAAAGTGACCAAGATCAACCTGAAGCTGACCGGCAGCGATCAGCTCAACCCGGACCTCAACGGTCGGCCGTCGCCGATCGTCGTGCGCCTGTTCGAACTCAAGCACCCGGTGACCTTCGAAAACGCTGATTTCTTCAGCCTCTACGAGCGCGCCAAGGAATCCCTCAATCCGGATCTGGTGGCCAGCGAAGAGCTTGAGCTGCGCCCGGGTGAAACCGTGGAGATGAAGCTCAAGGTGGAGGAGGGCAGTCTTTATGTTGGCGTTCTCGCCGCTTACCGCGACTTGCCGGACACCCAATGGCGCCACACCGTTCAGATCACTCCGCTGGAGGTCACTGAAGTCGATCTGACTCTGGACCAGACCGGCATCCGCAACACCAATCAAGTGCTCGCCAAGGCGGATGACTGATCATGAATACCCATAAAGTCATTTGGCAGGAAGGCATGCTGCTGCGTCCGCAGCACTTCCAGCACAACGATCGTTATTACGATCACCAGATGAAAACCCGCACCCAATTGCTGGGTGGCTACACCTGGGGTTTCCTCAATCTGGAGATCGACTTGCAGTTCCTCAACATGGGCAAACTGGTGATCAGTGAAGCCTCGGGGATTCTGCCGGACGGCAGCCTGTTCGAACTCGGTGGCAACACCGAGCCGCTGGCGCTGGACGTACCGCCGAACACCGGCAACACGCCGATCTACCTGGCGCTGCCGCTGGTCACCGGTAACCACATCGAGTCGCGCCGCCCGGAGCAATCCGACGTGCTCGCGCGTTACACCGCGTACGACGCCGAAGTGGCCGACTCCAACGCCGGCGACGATTCCGCCAGCCAGGTCAGCTGCGGTCGCCCGGACTTCAAACTGTTGCTCGGCGAGCAGCAGAGCGATCAGGCCTACGTCAAGCTGAAGATCTGCGACGTGCTCGACACCACGCCGGACGGCGTGATCAGCCTCGACCCGGATTTCGTGCCGACCTACATTCAGGCCCACGCCTCCAGCTATCTGCTGTCGTGCCTGAAAGAAGTCATCAGCATGCTCAACCACCGTGGCGACACGATTGCCGAGCGGATTCGCTCCAACGGCAAGGTCGGCGGTGCCGAAGTTGGCGACTTCATGATGCTGCAACTGATCAACCGCACCGAACTGCTGCTGCGCCACTACCTCGGCCTGGAGCAAGTGCACCCGGAAGAGTTGTACCGCACGCTGCTGACCATGCTCGGCGATCTGGCGACCTTTTCCGGCGAGAGCAAACGCCCGCGCCTGGACAGCCGCTACTCCCACGCCGATCAGGGCGGGAGCTTCCGCAAACTGATGGAAGCGATTCGTCAGGTGCTGTCGATGGTGCTCGAACAGCACGCCATCGAACTGATCCTGCAAGCGCGTCAGTACGGGATCATCGTCTCGCCGTTGCACGACCACAAACTGCTTGGCTCGGCGTCGTTCGTGCTGGCAGCCAGTGCCAACTGCGACTCCGAAGAACTGCGCCACCGCTTGCCGGCGCACCTCAAGGTCGGCCCGGTGGAACGTATCCGCCAACTGGTCAACCTGCACTTGCCGGGGATCAAGGTCAAACCGTTGCCGGTGGCCCCGCGGCAGATCGCGTTCCATTCGAACAAAACCTATTTCATCCTCGAACTCAGTTCCGAAGACCTGGCACAACTCGAGCGCTCCGGCGGTTTCGCGTTCCATGTGTCCGGCGAATTCGCCGAGCTTGAACTGAAATTCTGGGCCATCAGGAACTGACCGACATGATCAAGGAAACGGATTACAACCAGGACGACAAAACCGTCCTGCTCGATCGTCAAGGCCACGGACCGGCATCGAGTCCGCTGACCGACTTCGCCGCGCCGCCGCGTTTCGAGCAACTGGAAGAACGCATGATCTACGCCGCGCGCCTGCGCCCGGCCGAAGCGTTCAACATCAGCCTCAATTCGCTGGTCGCTGCTTCGTCCGAGCTGCTTTCGGAAGTGGTGCGCCTCAAGCACAGCGAAACCCGCGAAGACTTGTACGCACTCAACGAGCGTCTGACTGCCGGGCTGAAATTGTTTGAAGTACGCGCCCTGCACAACGGCGCCGAAAGCAGCCAGGTGATGGCCGCGCGTTACGTGCTCTGCACCGTGGTCGACGAAGCCGTCGTGACCACACCGTGGGGCAACGAAAGCGAATGGTCGCAGATGAGCCTGCTGAGCAGCTTCCACAACGAAACGTTCGGTGGCGAGAAGTTCTTCCAGTTGCTCGATCGCCTGTCGAAAAACCCGGTCAAGCACTTGCCGATGCTCGAGTTGATGTACCTGTGCCTGTCCCTCGGTTTCGAGGGCAAGTACCGCGTACAGGCACGCGGCATGCTCGAGCTTGAAGGCATCCGTGACGCCTTGTACCGGCAGATCCGTCAGTTGCGTGGCGACGTGCCGCGCGAGTTGTCGCCGCACTGGGAAGGTCTCAACGATCAGCGTCGCAACCTGGTGCGCATCGTGCCGGCGTGGATGGTGGTGTTGTTCACTTTGGTCTGTCTGGTGGTGATGTATTCGGGCTTCGCCTGGGTCTTGGGCGAGCAGCGCGACACCGTTCTGCAACCTTATCAGCCGCTTGATCCGGCCGCGGTGCAACCGCAGTCGCAGCCGTAAACAGGGACGTGTGATGAAAAAGTTTTTCAAGAAAGTCGGCGCCTTCCTGCGCCAGACCTGGGTCTGGACTTTGCTGTTGGTGCTGTTCGTGGCGCTGCTGGTGTGGTTCGTCGGCCCGTTGTTGGCGGTTGATGATTACAAGTTCTGGGAAAGCGCGACCGCGCGCCTGCTGACCATCGCTGTGCTGTTCCTGATCTGGGGCCTGACCATGGTCTTCGTCAGCTGGCGCAGCGGTATCCGCAAGAAAGCCGAGGAAGAAAGCGAGGACGGCCAGGACCGCATTCGCCGCGAAGAGCTGATCGACGAAGAACAGAAAGAGTTGAAGGCGCGCTTCAAAGACGCGCTGAAAACCCTGAAGACGTCGAGCCTGTATCGCGGCCGCAGCGAGCGCTGGCGCAGTGACTTGCCGTGGTACCTGCTGATCGGTCCGCAGGCCTCGGGCAAGACCAGCCTGCTGGATTTTTCCGGTCTGGAATTCCCGATCAACAAGATCGACCGCAAGCTGACCCGCGACACCCTCGGCACCCGTCATTGCGACTGGTACTTCGCCGACCACGGTGTGCTGATCGACACCGCCGGGCGTTACACCACGCAACCGGATGTGGAAGTCGACGGCGGCGCCTGGACGACATTGCTGGAGCTACTGCGCAAGCGTCGTCGCGGGCGTCCGTTGAACGGCGTGCTGGTGACCATTCCGGTGGAAACCCTGCTCGGCGGCAGTGAGCAGGACATCGACACCCTCGCGCGCCAGATTCGCGGCCGTCTGCAAGACGTGCATCAGAAACTGCACGTCGACGTGCCGGTCTATCTGGTCCTGAGCAAGGCTGACAAGCTGCTCGGCTTCGACGAGTTCTTCGATCAACTGACCCGCGAAGAAAGCGATCAAGTGCTCGGCACCAGTTTCCGCAAGGATCAGGTCGGCACCGACGTCGCTGTGCTGCGCAACGAGTTCGAAGAACTGCTGCGCCGCCTCAACAGCCAAGTGATCATGCGCATGCACTCCGAGCGCGATACCCAGCGCCGTGGCCGCATCCTCGACTTCCCGCATCAACTAGGGCAGATCGGCGAGCGCCTGTGCCTGTTCGTCGACATGGCGTTCACCGGCAACCGTTATCAGCGTGCCACGCAACTGCGTGGTTTCTACCTGACCAGCGCGCCGCACCTGACCCAAGAGATGGATGCGACCACTGCCGGCATCGGCGCCAGCCTCGGCATGAGCGCCGGTGTGCTGCCGACCCTGCGCAGCGGTCGTTCGCGCTTCATTCATCACTTGTTCAGCCAGGTGATTTTCCCCGAATCCGACCTAGCCGGTCTGGACAAGCGCGAACGCAGCCGTATTCATTGGGGCCAACGTGCGTTGTACGTCGGCGCACTGGCTGCGCTGGCACTGTTCGGCATGCTCTGGGCGGGCGGTTTCTCGGCCAACTACGAGCGCTTGGAAAACCTGCGTAATCTGGCGCAAAACTGGACGCAGCAACGCACGGCATTGTCGCCGCGTGATGATGCGATGGGCGTGCTGAAAACCCTCGACAGCAGCTACGCCGCGACGCAGGTGTTCCCGAAGAAGGGCGACGTTTCGTATCACGAACGTGGCGGTCTGTATCAGGGCGAAGACGTCAATCCAGTGGTCAAAGAGGCTTACGAGCGCGAGCTTGAAAAGCAACTGCTGCCACGGGTAGCGACGATGCTCGAAGGGCAGATCCGCGCCAACATGAAGGACCGCGACCGCCTGCTCAACAGCCTGCGCGCGTACCTGATGTTGAACATGAAGGATCGTCGCGATGCCGCGTGGCTCAAGGACTGGGTCGCCACTGACTGGTCGACGCGCTACACCGGCAACACCGCTGTGCAGAACGGTTTAAGCGCGCATCTGGAACGTCTGCTGAAGCAGCCGTTTATCTACCCGCTGAACGATCAGTTGGTCACTCAGGCGCGTCAGGTCTTGCGCAGCGAATCGCTGGCCACGGTGGTTTACCGCATGCTCCGCGAGCAGGCGCGCAACCTGCCGGACTACCGTTTCAGCCAACACCTCGGTCCACAAGGCTCGCTGTTTATCGGCACCGAATACGTGATCCCGGGCTTCTACACGCAAACCGGTTATCAGCAGTATTTCTCGGTACAGGGTTCGGCGCTGGTTACCGACATCCTGCGTGACAACTGGGTGCTGGGCGAAGGTGCGGGCATCAGCGACATGGACTTGCGTCGTCTGATGGTCGAGCTGGAGCAACTGTACTTCCGCGACTACGCCAACTATTGGAGCGAAGCGGTTGGCCAGGTTGCCCTGCCGCCGATCAGCGACGCCGGTGAAGGCGCCGAACAACTGGCGGGCCTGACCTCGGCCAACTCGCCGGTGCTGGCATTGCTCACTGAAGTGCGTGAGAACACCCGCTTCCAGGCCGCTGCAGATCCTGTCGAAGAAGCTGGCGACGCTGCTGATGCGCTGGCTGGGCAGAAAGGCAAACTGGGTAAGGTTGGCAAACTTGCCGCCGCCGCAGCAGACAAGGCTTCGGCCCTGAACGTGGCGAAGACCCTGCCGGACACCGCGAAGAAGTCGCTGCAACGCCGCTTCGAACCGCTGCATCGTTTGCTCGATGACAACAACGGCCCGGCGGCGGACCTGACGCCAGCGCTGAACGCGCTCAACGACCTGCAACTGCAACTGGCCGGCCTGGCCCGTTCCAGCACGCCGGAACAAGCCGCGTTCGAAATGGCGAAAACCCGCATGAGCGGCCAGCGTGATGCGCTGACCAACCTGCGCAATGCGTCTAGCCGTCTGCCGCGTCCGCTCAGCGTGTGGTTCAACGTGCTGGCCGAAGACTCGTGGCGTCTGGTGCTTAACGATGCTTACCAATACCTGAACGGCCGTTATCAGAACGAGCTGTACAGCGTGTATGGCAAAACCATCAGCAAGCGTT
The DNA here is from genome assembly GCF_979258655.1 of Pseudomonas sp. AC242. NCBI lineage: Bacteria > Pseudomonadati > Pseudomonadota > Gammaproteobacteria > Pseudomonadales > Pseudomonadaceae > Pseudomonas > Pseudomonas sp. AC242. The sequence goes on along the minus strand of NZ_OZ409873.1, from coordinate 5,530,935 downwards.
ATCCGTTCAGCGCCAGCAGCACCAGCGACGTGGCGATCAGCGATTTCCGCGAGTTCTTCCGCGCTCAAGGCACCGTCGACCGCTTCTTCGACAGCTACATGCGTCCGTTCGTCAGTGGCGATCCGGGCAACTACCGCATGCGCAGCGTCGACGGTCACAGCCTGCCGGTGTCGAAAATGTATCTGGACCAGATGGCGGCGGCGCTGACGATTCGTCAGAGCTTCTTCTCGATCAACCCGGCCGAGCCGACCGTGCAGTTCAAACTGGAGCCGTACACCCTCGACCCGGCGGTCAGCCGTTCCGAGTTCAAGTTCGGCGACAAGACCATGGAATACCGCCACGGTCCGATCCTGCCAATGTCGTTCAAATGGCCGACCGATGCTGAAGACGGTCGCACCAGTCTGGTCATGGACAAAATGGCCGGGCGCCCGATCGGCATCGAGAAGAACTCCGGCCCATGGTCGCTGTTCCGTCTGTTCGACCTGATGCAGACCGAGTACCTGAGCGGTCGCGACGTGCTGGTGCTGAAAGCCGACGTAGGTGGCCTGCGTGCCAACTACCTGCTGACCAGCCAGCGCACGCCGAACCCGTTCGACATGGGCGTGCTGCGCACCTTCCGTATGCCGGTGCAGCTCTGATGCTGGTGGCCAGTGCCTGGCGCAGCGCGGCGCGTACCGACCCGGGCAAGGTGCGGGCGCGCAACGAAGATGCTTTCCTCGACTCGCCACAGCAGGGGCTGTGGGTGGTCGCGGACGGCATGGGCGGTCATCAGGGTGGCGACATCGCCAGCCAGTTGATCGTCGCCAGCCTGGCTGAACTGCCGCAACACGAGGACTTCGACGAACGCCTCAAAGCCATTCGCCAGTGCCTGCACTGGTTGAACCGGCGTTTGGGGCAGGAGTTGACGGTCACCGCCGGGCGTCACGACAGCATCATGGGCAGCACCGTCGTCGCGCTGCTGGTGGAAGGCAATCGCGCGGCCTGCATCTGGGCCGGCGACAGTCGTTGCTATATGTGGCGTGGGCAGCGTTTGTATCAGCTGTCCAAGGACCATTCGTTGCAACAGCAATTGATCGACGAGCAGCAAATGAGCGTCGAACAAGCGGCAGCGCACCCAGCGGCTCAGGCGTTGACCCGAGCCGTCGGCGCCGCTGAACAACTGACCCTGGATGTCCTCGAACTCGAGGTCTATCCGGGCGATGCGTTTTTGCTCTGCAGCGATGGTTTGTATCAGGGCCTGAGCAGCGATGCCCTCGGCACCGCCCTCAGCCTCAGCGCGCCGCACGTGGCGCTGGAACGTTTGTTCGACGGCGCCCTGCGTGGCGCCGCGCGTGACAACCTGACAGCCGTGGTGATCCGCCAATGACTGAAATCGAATCCTCAGTCGACGACTTGCTGATGAGCGAAGAACAGGCCAACAACCTGACCTACTTCGCCTTCGCCAAGGAAAACAAAGCAGAGCCTTTGCTGGCGCCGACCAAGGCCAGCATCGGTGCACTGCCGGATGTACTCGCCGGTCGCTACCACCTCGAGCGCCTGCTCGGGGCCGGTGGCATGGGCGCCGTTTACCGGGCGCGGGATCTGCTGCACGAACAGTTCGGCGATCCCGACCCTTACATTGCGCTGAAAATCCTCAGCGAAGAATTTGCCGAATCGCCGGACGCCAGTGCCTTGCTCTACAGCGAGTTCGCCCTGACCCGACGCCTGCGCCACGACAACGTCGTGCGTGCACATACCTTTGAAGTCGACACCGACTGCCAGCGGGCCTTCATCACCATGGAATACATGCGTGGCCTGACCCTGGACAAATTGCTCTGCGAGCGGCCCCTCGGCCTGCCGTGGCAAGAGCTGCGCGACATCGTCCTGCCGCTGCTCGACACGCTGGCCTACGCCCACGGTCGCGGCGTGCTGCACGGTGACATGAAACCGAGCAACGTTATGCTCAGCGAAGACGGCTTGCGCCTCTTTGACTTCGGCCTCGGTCAGGCAGAGGAGGGCGTGTTGCCCGGCCTGCCACATCTAAGCCGCGAACGCTTCAACGCCTGGACCCCGGGCTACGCCGCCCCCGAACTGCTTGAGGGCCAACCGTTGTCGGCCAGCGCGGACGTGTACGGCGTGGCCTGTGTGATCTATGAACTGGCGGGCGGCAAACACCCGTTCCGCCGCTTGCCCTCGACTCAGGCGCGCGACGAGCATCTGGAGCGCGAACTGCAAGCACCGGCGAACTTACCGAAACACGGCTGGCCAGCGCTGCGAACCGCGCTGAGCTTCGACCCGGCAGAACGCACCATCACTGCCCAACAATTGCGTGACGCCTTGGGCGCCACTTCGTCCTGGCTGCAACGGTTGCGACTTCGGGCCTAACGGATGACATTCGAACAGGGAGCACTTTATGTTCAACCCAGCTAACGAAACCCACTTCAGCCTCAAGGTCGAAGACTACGTCGGCGACCTGCAAGTGCTGTCGTTCACCGGCACCGAAGGCATCAGCCAGCCGTATCGTTTCGACCTCGAACTGGTCAGCGAAAACCCGGATCTGGACCTTGAGCAACTGCTGCACAAGCAGGCGTTTCTCGCATTCGATCCACAAGGCCCGGGCATCCACGGCCAGATCTACCGCGTCGCCCAAGGCGATGCCGGCAAGCGCCTGACCCGCTACAAAGTGTCGATGGTGCCGCAACTGCAATACCTGCATCACCGCACCAACCAGCGCATCTACCAGCAGATGTCGGCGCCGAAAATCATCGCGCTGATCCTCGAAGAACACGGCATCAAGGGCAACGCCTACAGCTTCCAGCTCAGCGAGCCGTGCCCGGATCGCGACTACTGCGTGCAGTACGACGAAACCGACCTGCACTTCGTCCAGCGTCTGTGTGAAGAGGAAGGCATTCACTACCACTTCCAGCACAGCGACAAAGCTCATCTGCTGGTATTCGGCGACGACCAGACCGTGTTCCCCGATCTCGGCCAGCCGACCGCTTACGTGCAAGGCAGCGGCATGGTCGCCGAAGAACCGGTAATCAAAGGCTTCAAACTGCGCCTGGAAACCCGCACCAGCCGCATCACACGGCGCGACTACGACTTCGAAAAACCGCGCCTGCAAATGGAAGCGGCCTACAGACCCGATGGCGAAAGCACTGAGCCAGATCTCGAAGACTACGACTACCCGGGCCGCTTCATCGACCGCGCCCGTGGCAAGTTCCTCAGCCAGCGCGCCCTCGAACGCCACCGCGCCGACTACCGCCAGGCCGAAGGTCGCGGCGACCAGACCAAACTGGTCAGCGGCCACTTCATGGCCATGTCCGACCACCCGCGCAGCGAGTGGAACGACCTGTGGCTGCTCACCGAAATCTTCCACGAAGGCAAACAGCCGCAAGTCCTCGAAGAAGGCGTGACCAGCGACACCACCGACAACAAGGACGACTTCCACCAAGGCTACCGCAACACCTTCCTCGCCACCCCGTGGGACGTGTTCTACCGCCCGGCGCTCGAACACCCGAAACCGCGCGTCCTCGGCAGCCAGACCGCCATGGTCACCGGCCCTAAAGGCGAAGAAATCCACTGCGACCAGTACGGCCGCATCAAAGTCCAGTTCCACTGGGACCGCGAAGGCCTCGCCGACGACAAAACCAGCTGCTGGCTACGCGTCTCCAGCTCCTGGGCCGGCGACCGCTACGGCGCCATCAGCATCCCGCGCATCGGCATGGAAGTCCTCGTCACCTTCCTCGAAGGCGACCCCGATCAACCGCTGGTGACCGGCTGCCTGTACCACAAGGAAAACCCGGTGCCGTACGCCTTGCCGGCGAACAAGACTCGCAGCGTGTTCAAAACGCTTAGCTCACCGGGTGGCGGTGGGTATAACGAACTGCGTATTGAAGACAAGAAAGGCGCGGAGCAGATCTACATCCATGCGCAGCGGGATTGGGATGAAAACGTAGAGCACGATCAGAAGATTCGGGTCGGCAATGAACGTCACGACACAGTGGTGAAGAACACCTACACCGAGCTGAAGGCTGAAGAACACCGCACCACTATCAGCGACCGCAAGATTGAAGCGAAGCTGGATGATCACCTGACGATTGGGCAGAACCAGCATGTGAAGCTGGGGACTGCGCAGCTGACCAGCGTGGGGAAAGAGATTCACCTCAAGGCTGGGGACAAGATTGTTATTGAGGCTGGGACGGAGCTGACCATTCTTGGGGGTGGGAGTTTTATCAAGCTCGATGGCGGTGGTGTGACGGTGGTTGGGCCGGTGATCAAGATCAATGCCGGTGGGTCGGCTGGGTCGGGCACGGGCATTGGGATTAAGCCGCCGGTGCTGCCGGGGGCGGCGGATAAGGATAAGGCGGGGAGTTTGATGGATCAGGCGTTGGGGAATGCGGTGCCTGAGAAGGTTAAGCCGAAGGCCTTTTTTGTGTTTTCTGAGTAAAAGACATGAATCGTGCTTTTAAGAAAAAATTGATTTTGGGAATGCCAACTGCATCTGTCCCGGTTAGCATGTTTTTTGGTCGAGCTAAAGTGCTATTGAAAATGACAACTTTAACTGCGAAGTCATCAAGTCCGATGGTCGCCAAACAGGAATGGGTTGAGTCAAAGAGCTCGACTGTAAGCTTGCAGGAAGCAAAGAATGACTGACTCCTCGACCCAAAGCACAACTCCGGAAATAATCGTTCCGACGATTAAGTTTGAGTTTCCCATAAGAAAGTCCGATGGGAAGCAGTTTAAAGATGCCGAAGAGATTTATCAGGCTATCGGAACTGAGACGTCAGGGCACTATTTACTGGGAAATAACAGATTCTGGCATGGTGGAATCCATATTAGTGACCTAAGTGCGCCTCAATGTGTACTACAGGAACCTGTGCGTTGTATTGCTGATGGTGAAGTTGTCGCTTATCGCTTGAGCAAGGATTACTTGACATCAACCTTCGGTGAGGGCGAGGGCTCTAAGTCTCTGAAGTATACTAATTCTTTCTGTTTGGTGCGTCACGAATATCATTCACCACCAAATACCGAAGAAGGCGCGAATAAAGGTAAACAGAACAAGCTGACATTTTACAGCTTGTACATGCATTTATTACCGTTTGATCGGTATCCATTGTCACCAGAAGAAGCGCCTAATCAAAGAATCAAAATGATCGCCGGTGGTTTTACTGCGCGTAGCGACGCTAAGGGTGAACCTGGTTGCCATACTTATGGAGCAATCGCTGCAGGCACAGAGTTTGAGATTCTCGAAAAAAAGGGAACAGTTGAGGTTTATGCCAAGGGCAAAATTCTTAAGGGAAGTGTGGCAGGCCGCTCTGTGGGTCAGGAGGCTTGGTTTGCCTACAAAAAAAATGGTGAGGTATATCCTCGAACAACAACTGGTGGCGCCATTGCAGGACCAAGTTGGTTCGAAGTTTTACCTCCGCAGCGAGAAAAACCGAATTATTGGCACGGCAAAGTAAAGGCGACAGTAGGGCCACAACCTTTACCGATATACAGCGCTCCGGCAATACAAGCCAACGGGCAAAATGCGGGGCCACCAGTTGGCTCTATAGCATTGGTAGCTACAAGTGTTGTTACTTTCGACAGCGAAAAAGTTGTCAACCTGAATATCGCTGGAGAGACTAGGCGCATGGCCGAATGCACGCTAATTAGCGGCGGCCCCGGAGGGGGCGGAGCGGTGCCGCCAACGTTTTGGGCTTGCGTCGAAAATGAGCTTCCATCGCCAGCGATGCGGTGGGATACAGTGACTCCCGTTGATGAGGCTTTTGAGAAAGTCGTCATTACCAGTATCGGTATCAAGGCAGGAAATCCTATTGGTTACTTAGGCCTGATGGAAAATCTTCTTGATGAGAGCGGTGAGGCAACTCGCAAGCACCAGGTTCATATCGAGGTCTTTACAACAGATCAAAAATTGGAAGAGTTTTTACAAAATCCAGCTGGGTTGGCCACTGGGAAGAAATTTTTGCGATTGTCCGCAAATAAAACTTTGTTAAAAAAGCCTCCCCAGACGGGAGTTGTGGAGTTGGTTTCGGACCATGCCATTGAACTGAGTAAAGTTCCAATATTCAAAAATCCAGATGAATGGTATGAGCCAAAGGTTGAAGAGGATGGCCAAAGTAAAACAGGCCTAATCGCAAAAGGCGAAGCGGAGATAATCTCTCAGCACGATTGGGAAAAGCTTGGCTTTCGGATTGTAAAGGAGTCGAGTGCTGTCGCAGATGGCTTCCTTGATCCAGATGATATGCCAGAATTTTTTAAAGGCCTATACAGTGACCTAGATAGGCTTGGAAACGCAGACGGGAAAGTTACACCAGAGGATTTTCCTAAGGCATTGCAAAATGCTGAGCTTAGGTCTCATTGGTCAAAGCTTATTGCCTATCATCCAACTGAGTGGAAGGACACGTCCAGCGAAGCGAAGTGGGGTAGATTGCCGCAGATTTTGGAAGGCTCACCAAAGACGCTCGCCCATGAGAAGACACGTATCGATAAATTGGTGTTCTGGAGTGAACTGTCTGGTAAGGCAGAGGTTCCTGCTGATGGACTTGTTTGGCATTTTCATCCGATAGAGTTTATTGAATATATCAAGGTGAAGCCAAAGTTTGAGTTTACTTTGGATATGATGAAAAAGATCTACCCCGGACTTGGCCCGTCGAAATATGTAGACCTTCAGGCGATAGCTGACGAACTCAACGCTAATATTGATTTCTTTAAGCTTGATACACCACTGCGCAGGAGTCATTTTTTTGCACAGGTAATGCAAGAGACAGGACCCACACTAAGTGTGGAAGAAAGCTTCTTGTGGAAGGCTACTTCTCTAATAGCTACGTTCTCGTACTTTTCGAATAACCCTAGTGCGGCACATGCCCTCGGTTATCAGACTGTTAAACCGATAAAGGCCGATGGGACTTCGGTGACGCAAGCGGATTATGTAGAAGTCGCTAATCGAGCATATGGCGGCCGAGCGCAGTTAGGGAATGGAGATTATGCAACTGGTGATGGTTGGAAATTTCGCGGGCGGGGACTGAAGCAGTTAACGGGAAGAGTAAACTATAGAGACTTTACAACATGGTATCGAAGTAATTTAAGCAGGTGGCCAAATGAGGATCACGATTTTATAGAGACCCCAGATTTGTTAGTTCAAATGAAGTATGCGGTTCGTTCGGCAGGCTATTTTTGGGTAGACCATAACTTGCACATAAGGGCAGATGCAGGGCCAACGGAAGCGGCGGTGGATTCAATTACAGATATTGTAAACTATAATACAAATAGTCGCGTAGCAAGAAAGGAGAATTTTAAAAAAATATGGGAAGGAGAATATTTCAAATGAACAAATTCTTGCATGTTGATGTGCAGATAAGAAAGTTTTTAAGAGTTTTTCTTGTGGTTTATGTGTTTGGTTGTTTTGTATCTGCAGCATTTGCAGAAGAAGAGCAGGACGCGGAGGATGTTACTCTTTGTAGTGCTCAGGAAGATATCTATTTCAGCTGCCCGCTTCCGGCTGGGAAAATTGTTTCCGTATGTGCATCAGGTAATGTTAATCCGAACTCCGGTTATGTGCAGTATAGGTATGGTGTACCTGGAAAAATAGAGCTTCTATATCCACAAAGTAAAGTTCCTCCCAAAGGCCGTTTTTATGTAGTTAATGCCTCTGAAGGTAGCGTGAGTTTGAATATAATAAAATTTTATAATGGAAGGTATACATATCTTGTTTCGCAGGCATATAGAAGTTTTTTAACTGTTCTAAAAGATGGAGAGCTTATTTCTAGAAAGTCTTGTGAGAGAGGAAGCTACTCATTCATAAATCGAAAGGCGTTAAAGGGTGTTGAGTCGCTCCCGAAAAGTGCTGAAGATTTTAAGTGAGATTTCGTGACGGGATAAAGTGAGAGAAACGAATAAAAGGGACGGATCTATTTATTAAGGAAAAGGGACGCAAGGAAAAGGGACGGATTTATTTTTTAGTCCGTCCCACAGGTACCTCTTACGTATTCACTGTCTGCCTCACCGCTATCAATTCTTCCAAATGGTCCAAAGCGCGTTCCACCATAATTTGTGCACCATCGGCAATTCGGACAAGGGCCACCGCTACGGAGCGGTTCGAGCCTTCGATGTCGTCCGCTAGTTTTGCGGCGATGGCGCTGATGGACAGCATGTCTTGACTGTGAGAGGGGACGGATTTATTTGTTGCGCCAAAATTCTTTGATTTTGAGGCGGAGCGTAAACGTATCCGTTTCGATGGTGGGAAAATTTCTTCGATGGCTGATTCAATGAAAAATATATATTTGCTCCCTTGCTTTTTATCGTTAACCTTTTTGCTATTCAGTTCGGTCGCATTTTCTGCGAGTTTCGACTGTGGCAAAGCTTCGACGGAAGTAGAGAGGAAAATTTGTAGTTCTCCTTCTTTGTCCGCAATGGACGAAAAGCTCAGTGAGGTCTTCAAACCGATAAAAAATCGGCGAGCTTTACAAATAATCGAAAGTGAATGGCTTGAGTCAGAGCGTAACTCTTGTGAGTCAGTGGAGTGTTTAGAGGACTCTTATGTTCGGCAGATACGCTTTCTGTTGCCGGTTCCTATTGCGCCTAGGCCAAATCAGAAAGATATTAAGTTAATGTTGGGTGATAAGCCGTACACACAGTTTGAGCGCTCATGGAAGGTCATTGATTTAGCATGGCTTCCCAATGAAAAAGGGGCTGTCGAACGATTTGTGATCTCCGCAGAAACAATTTCAGGCATGTTGCATGTCATCGTGTTTGAAGGGCATTTTGATGCGGCGATGATTGCGTACCGGGGTAATCTATATGAGTACGTTGATCGCAACGACAGGCCGGTATTGCACACGATTGCGAAAGATATCGGTTTTGATGGTGCTCTGAGTTTGGGTTCAAACGACGAAGGGAAAAGGTTTGCGGGAATCTTTGATGGGGCGTTTTACTATCGACAGCAACTCTCTAAGAATCAGCTGCGGGGGATGGTTTATAAGCTCGGTTCAAAATCTCCGCCATTGGAAAGCAGTTTGCTGTTCCAGCAGTGGCCAAATACTGATGAAAATGCTGTTAGTGGTTTGACATTCGGTTGGGGTGGTGAGTATGGAAAATTGCAAGCGTACTACTCGCACACCTCAGGGTATGAAACGATAGCGCAGGCTGGTCGGCCCGAGGCCGGTTGGAATATATATGCTCCGATTTGGAGCAAGTCACGGCCGACGTTTTATTTCAAGAATGGTGATGAAACTATTTGGCGTGCCAATGTTGCGGATAAGACGTTAACAAAAATTGCGAAAGCTAGTGATGAAGGAATGATCCAAAATCCTACCCCTGTCGATATTAATGGGCGCGAAGCAGTCGTTTATCTGAATGGATCTACTCTGAAAATGGCTATCTCCCTTGAAGAATAAGCACGACTTAAAAATACACTTTCGCAAGATATTGTTGGAATTTGCCTTGAGTAAATATCTTATTCCGGTGCTGCCCGCCGTGCTGATTGGTGGTTTATCTCTGTTGGGGGGACATGCATTTGCTGGCGATGCATGTGTCGATATCACTACGAACTCTCAGAGGGAAAGATGTTCTGTGAGTGCCAAGGTTGCTGCAGATAAGCAGTTGAATACCAGTTATCAAGAACTGATGGTTCGGCTCGAAGGTGGATATCAGACCGATCCAGTTCTTGCGGCGAGCCAAAAGGCAACGGTTCAGGAGGCTCAGCGCGCCTGGATCAAACTGCGCGATACCGATTGCCAGGTCGATGCGTTGGAGACGGAACCGGACTCTTCGGCGCATGTGGCAGCGGTGAACAATTGCATCGCCAGTATGAGTCGTGACCGTTCAGTGTTTTTGGACAATATTGCGTCCGATACCGGGAGTGGCCCGACATTTGGACGTGGCTCGTGCCCTACGCAAGACTTTGGACAGTTTCTTCCAGCATTCTCCGCTAATGCCGAATCGCAGAAGCGACTAACTGCGCAGGCCGTGAAGCTGCTGGTATTAAAGGGGACGTCGGATATAGGGCGGATTGTGACCTACGTTACTGCGGAGGTGGGACGCGATATGGCGTTTCCCTTAATGGTGGCCGTGCCCGATGGGAAAGTGGAAGGAATAGAGATCGAGAAGGTGGATGACCGCCACGTTAACGTTGTGGATAAACGCGCCGGCAACAGCAATATCAAGATTTTCAACTTTTCGCGGAAGTCATGCTGGACGCTTGATGGGGTTGAGGACTGGTCGATTTCTGATAAAGAGCTTTCTGTAGCCAGTACGCGGAAAATGAGTCGTGCGGAGAATTTCTGTTGGCAGCGCGGACAAGGATTTGCTGGCTTGGGCGGCCTTGAGCAATACCGACTGACAGGAGAACTTTTTGAGGCGACTTTGGAAAATTACCTGTGCGCGGCCGCTTCAGGCGATCCTATATCTAGTTCGGCTGCGGCCGGGCTAAGTCTGTCGGGTATGGCCCCGCAATTGGAATACGGCAAAGTTGAGGCTCTTTTCAAGGCAGCAGCCGTTGATTCGCCGAGCGGTGCTGAGTCGTTGGCTGGCTTCTATTGTTTTGGCAATGAATTGGCCGGTTCAGGACCCTGCCAGCGCCCGCTGGACGTTGAAAAAGAGTTGATTCGTGCTACCACCATGGGATCAACGCATGCATTCGTTTCGTTAGGCGATTATTGGAAAAGCGGCGATCTAGGAAAGAAAGATACTCCTCGCGCCTTGGCCTGTTATCAGCTTGCTGCCGACAAAGGTAACGACTCGGGCATCAATGCGATTAAGCGACTTCAGTCCGAAGTGGCCGAACCGATAGTGGCCAGCAGCTGCTTTTAGTGCGGTTAAGTGAAGAAGGGCGTTTACAGCGCCCGGCGCCTTTTCACCTCGATGTGATCAAACGCGTTCCGCCATCATGGCTAACGCGTTTTCATATGCGCTGAGCCAGAATCCGCAGCGCTTAAACGTTTAATACTTGAGCATCTGACGACTGCGATTTTCCTTTAAACTCCCCACCCCCAAGGAATGCGCTCAGGACACGGAATGCCAGCCCCCTCGACTTCGCTTCGCCCAGCGTTAGTGCTCTGGCTTTACGCCGCCGCAATCGTGCACATTCTCGCCGGTCTCACCCTGACCTGGGCCGGGCATTCCGGTTTACTCGACGGCTACCTGCACACCCTCGAACTCGCATTCTGGGGCGCCGATGCGGTACCTGCGGCCGGCCACGAACAACAAGTCTGGTGGCTCGCGCTGTTCGGCGCGACGCTGCAAAGTTATTCGTTGTACATGCTCGCGCTGGTGCACTTGGGCAATCGCTTGAAAACCCCGGCAGTCTGGGGCTGGTTGATTGCCGGCATCCTGTTATGGGCGCCGCAGGACATGTGGCTCTCAGCGCAACAACAGGTCTGGTCGCACCTGTGGCTCGACGGTTTTGCATTGCTGGTGTTGTTGCCGCCACTGTTCTGGCTGTATCGGCATGACCGCCGAAAGGCTTCTTCAGTAAAGGCACCGAGCCAATCCAACCCGTTTGCCGATGGCGCCTACAAGCGAGTGCTAATCACCGGCGGCACCGGGTTCATCGGCGAAGCCTTGGTCAATCAATTACTCGACGCGGGCCACTCGGTCAGCGTACTGACGCGCGATCCGTTGAGCGCGGCCAATCTGTTCAACGGCCGCGTCCGCTGTGTGCATTCGCTCAGCGAACTCAGTCATGACGAAGCCTTCGACGTAGTGATCAATCTCGCCGGTGCCCCCGTCGCCGGCCCGCGCTGGACTCCCAAACGTCAGGCGCAATTGCTCGCCAGCCGAGTCGGCACCACCGAAGCGCTGATGACCTGGCTGAAGAACACCAAGCACAAACCCGCGCTATGGATTCAAGCCTCGGCCATCGGTTTCTACGGCGTGCGCGATGCCAGCGAAAGCCTCGACGAACACGCCAGCAAAGGCGATGGGTTCATGGCCGAACTCTGCGGACGTTGGGAAGCCGCCGCGCAACCGGCTACGGAATTTGGCGTGCGTCAGGTGGTGCTGCGCCTCGGCGTGGTCTTCGGCCCGGGCGGTGCGTTGACACCGTTGCTGCTGCCGTTCCGCCTGGGTTTCGGCGGGCGCATGGGCGATGGTCGGCAGATCATGAGTTGGGTGCATCGTGACGATGTGCTTCAGGTGATCGCGCGGGCTTTCAACGACGACACTCTGCGTGGCACCTACAACATGGTCGCGCCGGAAACGGTCAGTCAGGCAGCGTTCGCCGAGCAGGCCGGCAAGGTCCTCAAGCGCCCGGTGTGGTTCCACATCCCCGCCGCGCCAGTGCGTGCAATAGCGGGGGAGATGGCGCAGTTGTTCTTCGACGGTCAGCGCGTGGTGCCGCAGCGTTTGACCGAGGCTGGCTACACATTCCGTTATCCAACCCTCGACGCCGCTCTGCGCGATCTGACCTCAGGATCGCTCATGAGCAAGCCGTTGATGTACCTGCTGGCCGGCAACGGCAGCGCTGCCGATTGGTGGGATGACGCGCTGCCGCACTTTCAGCGCTACGACGTGGTGCCGCTGGAGTTGCCGGGCTTCGGCACGAATCCACAACCGCCCTGCGAGGATCTGGCGGACTACGCGCAGACCTTGTTGGCGATGACGCAGAAGGGCAGCGCGATCATGGCGGTCGGGGTCAATGCCTTGCTGGTGTTGCATGCGTTGCAACGTCGTCCCGGGCACTTTTCCCGCAGCGTTTTGTTGGCGCCGGTCGGTGCGTTTTTGTGGCAGCGTCGATTGCCGGCGCTGATGTCACCGCTGCCGATCCGCAAGACCATCCACTGGCTGCTGTCGAACAAACCCACGCTGTTCGCGCGCAAGTTTTCCAACCAGACCTGGACGCCCGAGCAGTACCAGCGCATGGGCTCCGGCTATGCGCGCTGCCGTGCGTTTGTGCCGCATTGGGATCTGATTCGTGCCGATACTGCGCTGCCGCTGCTGGAGTGGATCACCGATCCGGTCGAGCTGATTTGGGGCGATCAGGACAACGTGCTGGGCATCGAGCAAGCGGCGGCGTGGTCGGCGATTCTCGCTCGCGCCGACCTGACCATCAGCCTCAAACCCGGTTGGGGTCATTACCCGTGGATCGACTCGCCTGCGCAATTCGCGCAGTGGCTAGAGTCGGGCGAGCGCGGGTTTGTCGCGCACACCAAGGGTGGGCGTTTGCGCCTGGCTGAACTGGCCCGGCAAGCGGTACCGGCAGCGCTGACCCTCAACGATTGCACCGATCCGCGTCTGCCGGCATTTCTCGCGGCCCAACCTGATGTGACCTGGGCGGTGCGCTCCTCCAGTTACGGCGAGGATCAGGCCGACTCGGCGAATGCCGGTTTGAGCACCACCTATCTGCGCGAGCCGTCCGCCAATGTGCCGAAACGCATTGCCGAACTGACGGCCGAAGGCGTCGAGGAAGTGGTGGTGCAGCGCTTCATCACCCCGGTAGTTTCCGGGATCGCCTTCGTGCGGCATCTGTCGGTGGAGCTGGAGTGGGTTGAAGGTCATCTCGAATCGCTCGCCGACGGTCACGTCAGCCCCTCACGGGCAACGCTTTCGCGGCTCGGCGATGCGTGGCGCAGCGGCACGTTCACACCGGCCCACGGCTTGACCGAAGACCTGCTCTGGCACTTTCTGCAAGACGTGCTGCGCGTGTTCCACTACGTATCCGGCGACGTCGAATGGGCCTGGGACGGTGCGCAACTGTGGCTGCTGCAATACCGGCCGATCAGCGACTACGGCTGGCGCCGGCACCTGACTGCCGCCAACATCGCCGAGATCCTTCCGCCGCAACCGAGCGTGCTGGTGGAATACGCCCAGCGCCGAGCAGCCGCGAGTATTCCGGCGATCATGGCGCGTTGGGATGCGCGGGTGTTGCAGGACAACGAGCCGTTCACCGCAGTGTTCGGCGGCGCGTCCTACATCAACAATGATTTGTTCCTCGCCCGGTTGGCCGACTGGGGCATCAGCGCCGATAACTACGCTGGTGAAGTTGGCGGCGCGACGCCACATCTGCCGTGGCAACCGCTGAAGATGCTGCGTTCGTTGCCGCTGTTTTTGCGTATGCAACGCAAGGCTCGCGGCCATTTGCTGAATCTTGAAAACGGCTTGCAGCGCCTCGATCGGGAACTGGCCGAACTCGTCGCCCAAGCTGCCGATGGCCAGCAATTGGCGGACTGGTTCACCCGGTTTTACGTGTTCGTAGTGCAAGGCAATCTGTGCATCGCCACGGCGCTGGCCAGCAGCGGCGGCGACTGGTTGGGCCGCCCGCCGACCGCGTACGACAACCTCGAAAACAGCCCGCATCGATTGCCGTGGGAAACTGATCCGGCCACCCCTCGGCCCGCGTCGAGCGATCTGCCGCTGCAGCCATTCCCGCAATGGCCAGGGCTGATCCGTCTCGCGCATTCGAGCGGCCTGCCGGGCTTGCGTGGCTACTACCTGCAAGTGCGCGAGTGGTATCGCGACAACCTCATGCGCATCTTCTTCCGTCTGCACCACGCCATGCCGCTGGCGGATCGCGAGCACTGGTTCGCACCGCATCCGGATGTGCGCACTCGCGATGGCAGCTTCTGGCAGGACGGTCGCGAAGGTGCGGAGCAGGCCACCGGGTTCATGATTTATCCGGGGCAGGTGCAGGGCATTCTGGGCGAGGATATTTTGCTCGAAGACACCCTCGATCCGGGGCGACATGCGCATTACCAAACCGCGCGGGCGGTTATTGCCCGCATGGGTGGTCGTTTGTCCCATGGCTCGACGTTGTTGCGCGAATTGCGCAAACCGTCGGCGGTGATGCCGCAGGTGGATTCGGCGTGGGTGGGGTGTGAGGTGTTGTATCGGGATGGTGAGTTGGAATTGATCAATTCGAAGGATGCGAAGTGAAACGACTGTTGTTGATGTGTTTGGCCTGGTTGCCGATGGTGAGCATGGCAACGGATCTGTGCAATTCGGAGACCGATACGAAGAATTTTCTCTCGCAATGGGTGGAAAGACCCGATTACGTCCTGGACATACATTCAAGTTTTCAAACTGATGGATTCAGTCTGGAGGAGGGCAAGGTGGTGTATCGCGGCGATCTCAACGGCGACGGTCAGGAGGACTTCATTTTCACCTCCTACTCAAGCCGTGGTTCAGCGGGTGACTCGACCTTCGCCTTCCTTATCCAGTGCCACGGTTACTTGAAGCATGTCGGCGGCGATTACTTCGCCGAGGTCAAGGTACTGGACGGACCGCCCAAGAACGGCGGCGATGTAAAAGACATCGAGATCTACTCCTACATCCGCGATAAGCGCGACCAGATCCGCTACAAGGGCAAAGAGGCCATGACCCGGCCCCATCTGTGGCAATTCAATCCGCAGACACAGCTTTATGAAGGGCAGTCTGAGTAAGTCGACGGTCCCCACTGCATTTACGGAGTTATTACGTGAAAGGATTTTCAGTTCTTCTCGGCAGCTTGATATTGGCTGCCGCGTCCATGGCATTCGCTGCCGATCCAACCTTCAAGGATTACACCGTCACGCCAGTTTTCACCGGCCCCAACCATAAGCTGGTGCCGCAAGAAAACAGCAGCCCAATGATGGATCAGGCACGGGTGCAAGCCCTGAAAGGCAAGGTCAACTTCGCCGGCCATTACATCCTGCACAGGCTCGGCTGTGGCGGCAGCGCCATTTGCGGCGAAGTGCTGGACGCTCAGACTGGGGAAGTCGTTGGCGGTCTGCCGAATGCTTACGACGGCAGCAACTTCGGCATGGTTTACCAGCCCGACAGCCGCTTGATCATCGTCTCCGGTATCACGCTCGACGGCGAAGAAGATGCGCAGGGGAATGCGTTGGAAAGTGGTAACCGGGATCGTTACTACGAATTTGTGAGCAACGAATTCCGGCTGCTGAGCATGACCGACGTGGAATCGTCGCCGATGGATGAGGAGTGAGTGGATGAACCGTCTTCTCGCGGGCAGCCTTTCGCTGCTGCTCTCTCTGCCAGCCTTCACCGCGCCTTCTGACGCCTTTACCCCGCGCGATGTGGATCCGCCGATAGTCGGCGTCGACGGACACACCGTGACGTTTCGAGCGACTAAATGGACGATGCCGAGTGTGGAATCACTGACCGCATGGTTCACCGCCAACGGCAAAACCTTCCCGCTATTCGGCGCCGACATAGGCGCCGATGGGCACTCCAATATGCTCAGTCCTGACAAGAAAACCTTGTTACTCGACCCAGTGATCTTCGGCATGTTGTTGCTCGAAAATGGCGAAGAAAAACTTGAATCGCAACAGCATTGCGTTGTGATCTCCATGGAGACCGGTTGCGTGCTGGCTGATCGTTGGGCGACTTTTTGTGTCGGTCAGTGGAAGGGCAATCAATGGGTTTCCGAAGACGGCGATGTGCTCACTCCCACCCTAGAGACGACGTCCCCAAAGGACTTGCTGAAATATGCCTCAAGTATCGGGCCGGCACAGTCCCGCGCAGAGTCCATCGAATCGAGCCTGAACTTTCTAAGTCCAGAGTCCTACATGGCGTGCCATCCCCCGGCGCAGAATATTCGGGTCTACAACGACCTCGGTTTTTATCTGGCCGAGGGCGGTAGAGATGAGCAGGCGCTGAAGTTTTATCGCGGCGTTGAGGCCGTTGGTAAACGCACGGTACTGATGTTGAACATTGCCGACTCGCTCTGGCGCCTCGATCGTAAAGACGAAGCGCAACGATATTACAGCCAGTACCGCGACGCGATGAGCGCCGACGGCAAGGCGCAGAAAACTCCACAACGCGTAGTTGAGCGATCCGTCATTCAGGGAATGAAAAATTGAACATGTTTGCGCGTTTTATCGCGTTGTCCTTTGGATGCCTGTTTGCCTCTTTTGCGATGGCCGAGGACGACTGCAAAGAAATCACCGTGAGTGCTCAGGTCGATCGGTGTGTGGAGGCAGCTCGCAAAGAAGCCGACACGCAACTCAATGCCAGCTACAAGAAACTGCTGGGACGGTTTGAGACTCAACAACGGCGTGACCCTGAGCAGGGTAAGGCGCTGGTCGCAATGGCCAGAGAGTCCCAGCGCGCCTGGATCAAGCTGCGCGACACCACCTGCCCACTTGAAGCCACGGAAATCGAGCCTGGGGTGGCAGCGCATGTCACAACGGTTAACAACTGCATGGCCAGACTGAGTCTGGAGCGTGCGGCCTACCTGGACACAATCGTCGCTGATGAGCCGGGTAATGTGGTCGATCTCAACAAGGTGTACCTGTCCGGCTCCCAGCGCTTCGGCGATATCGTGGCACGTTATGTCAGCACCTTTGGCAGCCCATGTCTAACGGTCCAGATACTGGCGCCCAACGGCGGTTGGAGAGTGCTGTCTTCCAAGCGGTTTTGCAATTTCGAGGGCAAGGCTTTTTGGACGGACTATGCCGATGCCGGGTTTGAGGATCATGCGTTTGCCGACGATGGGTTGCAAGTGACGCTCAGTTTGACGGAGCTTCGTGGGCTCGGAGAAAAGCGCCTCGCTTGTGTGATTCCGATCAAGAACGAGCAAATCAAAGAGCTGAAATGCGGCGCGCCTGAACCCGGTGCCTAATCGGGGCTCAATTGGGACGTATTTGGACATCATTTGATTGAATCAAGGATTGAAGAAAGTGAAACGCGTATTGCAGAGCGTTCTCTGCGCTCTAACTTGTTGTGTCGCTGTACCGGGTTCTCCCGCGCTTGCTGCGCCCCAAGTCCTCAACGAAATTCCGGCTAGCTTGCTGGGTGATGCATCACGGCAAAAGGTGTTTGTGCTGGCGGGTGATGCGGACGAAGTTTCTAACCGATTGTTGATTGCGCCGGAACAAGCGCGTGATGAGGACATCTTGCTCGATACGTCGAAGGCGCTGCCTCTGATCAAGAGTCAGTACTCGTCTGCGCTTCAGGGTGTATTCAGCGTCCATGTACTCAAAGGTCGCCCTGGCGTCATGACTGTCATTGATCCGCAGGCTGAGGAAGCTGTGGTCAAGCAGCCGTTCGTTGAGGCAGGGGATTACATCGCGCTGGTAACCAGCGAAGAAGATAACGCGGTTTACAACTTCAACCTGTTGTTCGCTTTCAATAGAAGTTCAAGGCAGTTTGAGCTAAAGCAAATATTGCAGTTGGTTAACAACGAGTATTGCGATCGCTCGCTCATCAGCGTGGCGGAGTTGCCGGTGCGGACATTGGGCTCTGTCACTCTGGCGTCCTTCGATGGGTTCGAGGCTCTTCAAAAGCTGCGGGCTGCGAACATTAGCGGACCTCAGGGCGGTTATAAAAAACTCATGACTGTCTATTCGGCGGACCTGCTGGATACGGCGCTGGCGGCGTATCGGAAGGGTGACAGCAGCTCTTTCAAAAGAGTGATGAGTGAGGCACTGATGGGCGATGATTCACATGGCACGTGCTCTCCGGAGAGTTATATCACCGGAAAGTACTACTTCCGACAGCATCCTGGCTGGTCCAACGACCTTGGTTTTCTACTCGGCGAAGCGGGTTACTACGTAGAGTCTATTGAACTGTTGAATGCGGTAATTGCACACAACCCAGAGCGGGCGGTGGCTTACCTGAATCTCGCAGATAGCTATTGGGCTATGAACGATAAAGAGCGAGCGGTGCCGGCGTACAAGCAATACGCATCGCGTATGTCGGAAGCGGGGAAGGCTTCGAAGATCCCGGCGAGGGTGGTTGAGCGCAGCGCTGTGGCGCCCGAGGCGTGACCAGCGCTCGGTGAGTTGCTGAAAGCATGTTTTTATTACCCATGAACCGCTAAAGGAATGTTCGGTTTGAAATTTTCGTCTGCATTGTTTTCCGCGTTGCTCGTTTTCGTTCCTCTGGCGGCGCATAGCGAGGTCACGACCGAGGTTTTTTGCTTCCGCTCCTACGAAGGCAAACCCATAAATTTTGAATTCCGAACCTATTACGACTCTGTCGCCAAATGGAGCGGTGCTGGTGTCAAGTACAGCAAGTCAAAAAAGGCTATTGGGCTGGTTCATCGCAGTACTGAACAAGAAGAACTCGTGTATGGCCGGCCCTACCAGTACACGACCACTTGGGTTGAAGTAGTTGATGGCGCACTGACAGGTGAGTATCAGATGGTCACTCAGGGTGGCCGGGTTGATGCGATGTCGTATACGAATTACAAATCCGCAAAGAAGTATTCGTTTGAAAACGATTACAACGTGGATTCGAAACCTGAAACAGGTTGCCAGTGGTGAAGCAGGGAATATTCAGAAAGGGGACTTAACGTCCCCTTTTTTCATCCACAAACTTCGCTACGGCTTGGCCGCCACGCTTCGCACTTCAATCTGGTCGAGCGTCCCTTCCACCATCAATCTCACCCCGTCCGCCATTCTGCTCAGGGCAAGGGCTACCGAGCGGCGGGAGCCGTGGAGGTCGTCGGCGAGGTCGCAGGCGATGACGCTGATGGACAGGAGGTCTTCGGAGGCGTTGGCCATGAGGGCTTCGGCGTCGGTGCCGGGGGAGAGTTTGAAGAGGCCGTTCTCGCGTTTGGGATGTGGTTCGACGGCTGGTTTGAAATGGTGGTCGAGGGCGCGCTCGGCGGCTTCGTGGAATTTCTTTGATTCCAGGGTTTCGTAGGGCGAAACGTCTGGGTTTTCTGGGGGATTGGGTGTTGGTTTGATCATGGTGCAGCTTCCTGAAGTTATGAGGCCGACACCAATTCGCTTTGCACTTCGAATAGGTGGCAGCTGTGCGTTGGTGTGCAAGACCGGTTCAGGAACCCGGCAGACCCGAAGGTCTCCGACGCACAGCCGCCATAACGATCCGGGAGCATAGGAAAACGCTCGGCGAAACGCCACTAACGATTGTGCACCTGAACCGGACTTGCACGTCCGAGTCACCGATTTTGCGGCGACACACAGAGCCTATCGATAGCCAGCCAACTCGCCTAGTTCACGCACAGCCCCGCACTTTGCAGGAAATTTCCCATAGATTCGCGGGCCGGAAGATCAAAAGATCGCAGGCTTCGCCGGCTCCTACAGGGATGTGTTTCAACAGGTGTAGGAAAGGTGAGTGGTGAGACGCAGAGCGTCTCGGGATGCATTCCCACGCGGAGCGGGGGAACGATCAGTGGGCGAGCGCTGAATCGTGACTTGGCGGTCATCGTGCGGGAAATGGTCTGCATCCTCTTCCAATAGAGTCAGATACTGGCGTTATCGTCCGAATCCCTTAAACTGCCCCGGCCGTTCATTTTCCTTTTGAGGCTGTGCGCATGAAATTTCGTTTTCTTCTGTGGATGATGGGTTTGTTGATGGGTAAGGCCAGCCGGACAAATCCTGCGTTCCAGCAGCAGTTGGGTGACAAGGATTTGGTGTTTCAGTTGCAGACGCTGGATGGGAAAGTGGCGCGGCATTTCGTGGTCAAGGATCAGCGCATCACCAGCAAGTCTGGCGTGGTGGCAGAGCCGGCGTTTGCGATTGCGTTTAAAGATGCCGGTTATGGCTTCGCGACGATGCAGGCGAAGAACAAGCAGTTGGCGTTTATGCAGGGGATTCAGGACAAGTCGATCCAGCTCAAGGGCAATCCGGCGCTGGTGATGTGGTTTCAGGGGTTGATGAAGTATTTGAAGCCAAGAAAGGCTAAGGCTAAGGCTTAAGAAGGTGCTGGCTTGAACAGATCCATGCGCGCGCACTGAATAACGGTGCGCTTGTCTTGTAAGGCCATCATTGCGGCTCGTAAAGACAGCCGGACTGTCATTTCTATCAGGTGTTTTGTGCGTCATGGCGATGCTCTACTCAAGTTCCAGTTCCAGCGTTAAGGGACTCACCAACTTGATGGAACAAGCTCATGACGCAGACACACAGTATTTCGACCCCTAGGTCACTCGATCCGACATTTGCTCGCAATGGCGTGTTGACGTTACCGATACCCGGCATCGCGGGCGACGAAGCGGCGGCGGTCTTGGCGCTCCCCGATTCAAAATTTCTCGTGGCGATACCCTTAACGGGAGCGAATGCCCCGGTTGCCATTGCGAGGCTGAATGACGACGGTTCGCTGGACGAGACCTTCGGTCCGGCGCGCAGAGGTTTCGTTGAAATAGCGCTGGAAGGGGCTCGGATCAGCTATGTCTCCGGTCTCGATGCGCTCGAGGATGATGGTTGGCTGATACGCCTTCAGTATTTCTCGACTACCTCCGATGACGTTGGTCTCGCACTGGTCCGCCTGAAAAAGACCGGTGAACTGAACGAAACGTTCGGCACCAACGGCGTGCGGTTCATCTCCCATTATGGCAACCCCGACCCCGCTAGCGTGCCGCGCAAGACCAGTCGCCCGACCGGCAGATCTTCTCAGATTGCGCACGCTTCATTACGGTCAACGGCCCTGAAGGTGGGCGGCAAAATCGTCCTGCTCCATTTCGTGTTTTTTGCTGATGCGCCATTGCCAGTGGGGGTTGTGATACGTCTGCAAACGGATGGCTCCCTCGATCGATCATTCAACGGTTCGGGCTATGTGGTTGTGAATGTCGCCACATCGAATAACGTCTCCGGTATCGCCGTTCAAGCCGATGGCAAGGTGCTGGTCTGCGGTGCATACCAGGACGAATCGGGAGGCCGTGGAGTTTTTCTGGCGCGTCTGGACACAAATGGCGCACTGGACAGTCAGTTCAACGGCGGCGTGGCCGTGTTGATTCCCGACGACGAAGGCGAGAGTTTTATGCAATCGATTTCGGTACGTGAAGGCGATGGCAGGATTATCGTCGCGGGCCGAGCCTTGCGTAGTGGCCTTGAAGGTGGGTTGATCGCTGCGTTCACGACCAGCGGCGCGGCAAACCTTGTGTTCAATGGCGGCAAGCCGCTGTTTTCGCCGTTACTGAAAGGGTTGGCGTGGACGCATGCCTCGCAGGTGGGTGGTTCGATCGTTGTTGTCGGTCACGGTGAATCAGCCATGGTGACGGCGCGTTTTCTTGCTAATGGAAAACCGGATACGGCTTTCAACGGTACGGGGCATGCGCTGTTTGAAGACAGCGCAGGGGCAGCCTTTGCGCGAGGTGTGGCCGTCATGGGGGACAGCCGGATCGTGGTGTGCATCGAACTATCCGTCCATTCTGATCTTCCCAAAGTCCCAGGGCGTTTCGTGCGCTATCTGGCGGGCACGTCACTTTTGAATAACGATCCGACTTTTGGCGACGCCGGCATCCTCAGATTTCCATTCCCGGGATTCTCGGGATATGACGTCAGGGCGCTGCTGGCGCTGCCGCAAAACAAATTGCTGGTCGCCGTTCGCCTTTCAACGCCCGGTGCGCCTACGCGGATCGTTCGCCTGCTTGAAAACGGTGCTCTCGACTCGGCTTTCGGTGGAGAAGACTCCGGCTATGTCGAGATCAGGCTGAAAGAAATTTTTTACATGAGCCGGATCCTCGGGTTTACACCGCTGAGCGATGGCGGTTGGCTGGTTGGTGCTCAGTACTCGGAAGAGGGCGCGACTAACTCGACGGGCCTGGTGCTGGTCAGGCAGCGCGAGGACGGGCAACTGCAAACGTCTTTCGGGGAACAAGGTGTGCTTTATCTTCCCTACGATAAGATGGGAGGAGGCGCATATACCGAGGTGGTGCACGAGTCTGCCAGCGATGCCGCAAGGGCTGGCGCAGCAGGGATGGCTGCTCAGCAACTGGACGAAAAAATCGTCGTAGTCAGTACCATTGCAGATGCTGCCGGAAGGGCAAAAGGTATCGTTCTGAGGTTCGAGCCGGATGGCTCACCCGATAAGACCTTCAACGGCACTGGCATTGCGTTCATAGAGCTTGCAGAGATTTCGCCTTCGGACATCGTTGCGCAAGCGGTCGCGACCCAGGCTGACGGCGCCGTGGTGATCTGCGGTAATTATTTCGCGGTGAGTAAGCCTGGCGCCTACGTGACTCGTTTCGATGCCACGGGCAAGGTTGACACGGGATTTGGAAGCAAAGGAGCGGTGTATGTGCCCCACGATGAATGGATCAGTCTGGACGTTGCGGCAGTAGTCGATGACAAAATCGTTGTGGCCGGCGGTGCGGCGGTGGAGGGCGTTTCTCATGGCTTGATTGCGGTGCTCAATCTCAGCGGCTCCTACAATCGGGTGTTCAATGGTGGTCAACCGCTAATATCTTCGCCTGTCTCTCAAGGCGTCAGATGGTTGCATTGCGTGCCGCGTGCGGACGGTTCAGTCATCGTTTGCGGTAGCAGTGGCACTGGCGCGCTTGATGAGAGTCTCAGCGCGGTCACCGCACGCTTTCTGGCCGATGGTTCTCCGGATCCTTCTTTCTTTGGTACGGGATTTACCGTTTTCAATGAAAGCGCGGGTTTCGAATATCCACACGGCATGGCCGTAATGGATGATGGCCGCATCGTGGTGGGCGGAGTGTATTTCACCGACTTCGGGTACGAAAAAGGCTGGGTGATCCGTTACCTTAACAAGTCGGATTAAGCCGGGGCGTTGGGTACATCGCGGGCAAGCGTCGCTCCAACTGGAGGTCGCTTGCCCGTTTTGCTTTCAGCCCTGACTGAACTGCGAAGCCAGTTCGCGCAGCAGGACTTCGGCCTCAAGCACTTTGCTGACGACGTCGTTGGCTTTGTCGCGAGTCAACCCCACGCGCTCCAGCAACGCATCCGGTATGTCTTCATCCGGCCCGGAGCCAATCCCGCGACTACGCAGCAGGCGCACGGCCAAACACACGAGGTTCGGGTATTCGGCGTAGGCGCCGTCGTAGCTTGGGTCGTGCTGGAAGCGCAGAGCGGTGGCCAGTTCGTCCGGCATGTCCCAGTAGCGCATCAGCCACGAGCCGATCTGTTCGCGGCTGATACCGAGCAGGTGTTGCTCGATGTAGCTGTGGCACAGGTGCGGGTTGACCTCCAGGTGGCGGCAGATCAGCGAGAAGTGCGGCGGGAACACGTGGGCCAGCAACAGGTAACCGAAGTTGTGCAGCAGACCGGCCAGATACGTCAGGCCAGCTTCCGGACGCTGGGCGCGCGGCATGGCGCGGGTCAGGCCTTCGATGACGGCGGCGGTGTAGATCGACTGCTGCCAGTACGGCGTGGTGTGTTGCGGGTGGTCTTTGGGCAGGCTCAGGGTCTTGCCGAGGGCCAGGCCCAGCGCGAGGTTGATCACCAGATCGAAACCGAGCACGCGGACGATGGCGTCTTCCACCGAACGAATCTTGCCTGGCGAGGCGTAGTACGGCGACGCTGCCCAGCTCACCACTTGCGCGGCCAGCGCCGGGTCGGTTTCAACCACGCCGGTGATGTCATCGATGGTGGCGTTGGGGTCAACACGCAACTTGATGATTTTTTGCGCGGTTTCGGCCAGCGGCGGAATCTCGATGGTCGCTTCCAGACGCTGCTGGATGCGCCGTGCGGTGAACGCTTGCACGGCCTGGGTGATTTCCTCGCGGTCATCGTCCGGGCGATCAAGGTTCGGGCGGATGCTGCTCAGGGCTTCGCCGAAATTGGCGGCGCTGGCCTTGGTCAGCATGGTTTTGAAGTCTTCGCTGGCGATTTCCAGCAGCAGACCCGGCTCGCCGGAGTTGATCAGCAACTTCGGTTCACGCAGCAGGCTTTCTTCGTAGAGGCACGGCGAGCTGGTCAGCGCTGGCAGGCCCGGCAGCAGGCTCAGGCTGTGTTTGCCGAGCATCTTTTCCAGGCGCTCGGTGGACACGGCGGTCAGGCGCCGGCCCGTGAGTTCGGCGAGGCGATTGAGATCCAGCAGCTGGCTCTGTGGAAACAGCACCATCAACGCGCCGACGGCGTCGTCGAGCAACACGGCTTGTACCTTGCGCGAGGCATTGAGGCCGTGGTGATCGAGCACTTCTTCGTAGGCAACGCCCAGCTTGTTGAGCAGCAGCCGAATAACAGACGGAGCGTGCGGAGATTCGGGGGCGAGAGCAGCTTCGGTCATGGTCTGTATCCGTTTTTGAAACAATGGCAGGAGTATAACCAGCTCTGTCGGAACGATCCTTCAGAAACTGCGACGGTGCTCACACTTGGCCGTATTGCTGCCCATGGCGCAGCCAGCGGTCGAGCAATGGGCTGACGTGGGTCGGCCAGCGTTCCAGCAGCGCTTGCGCGGCGTCGCGGACGGCAGGCAGCAGGTCGGCGTCGCGCATCAGGTCGGCGACCTTGAATTGCAGCAGGCCGGTCTGGCGAGTGCCGAGCATTTCCCCGGGGCCGCGCAGTTCGAGGTCTTTTTCGGCGATGACGAAGCCGTCGTTGGTCTCGCGCATGATGCCCAGGCGCTGGCGACCGATCTGCGACAGCGGCGGATGGTAGAGCAGCACGCAATGGCTGGCGGCGCTGCCCCGGCCAACGCGGCCGCGCAATTGGTGCAGTTGTGCGAGGCCAAGACGCTCGGGGTTTTCGATGATCATCAGACTGGCGTTGGGCACGTCGACGCCGACTTCGATCACCGTGGTCGCGACCAGCAGTTGCAGGTTGCCAGCCTTGAATTCGGCCATGACGGCGGCCTTCTCGACGGGTTTCATACGCCCGTGAATCAGCCCGACTTTCAGCTCGCCGAGGGCCAGAGTGAGGTCTTCAAACGTGGTTTCGGCGGCCTGACAGGTCAGCTCTTCCGATTCTTCAATCAGCGTGCACACCCAATAGGCCTGACGGCCCTCGGCGCAGGCGCTGCGCACCCGTTCGATGACTTCGACGCGGCGCGTATCGGTGACCAGCACGGTGTTGACCGGGGTTCGACCCGGCGGCAGTTCGTCGAGGATCGAAGTGTCGAGGTCGGCGTAGGCACTCATCGCCAATGTCCGTGGAATCGGTGTGGCGGTCATGATCAGTTGATGCGGGCACATGCGCCCGCCGACGCCTTTCTGCCGCAACGCCAGACGCTGCTGCACGCCAAAGCGGTGCTGTTCGTCGATGATCACCAGGGCCAGATTCTTGAACTGCACTTCGTCCTGGAACAGCGCGTGGGTGCCGACCACCATCGGCGCGCCGCTGGCGATCTGTTCCAGCGCGGCGACGCGGTTCTTGCCCTTGAGCTTGCCGGCCAGCCACGCGACTTCGATGCCCAGCGGTTCGAGCCAGCGCTTGAAGGTGATGAAATGCTGTTCGGCGAGAATCTCGGTCGGCGCCATCAGTGCGACTTGGTAACCGGCCTCCAGCGCCTGTAATGCAGCGAGAGCCGCGACCACGGTTTTACCCGCGCCGACGTCCCCCTGAATCAGTCGCAGCATCGGTTCGTGCTGGCTGAGGTCGTAGGCGATTTCGTTGCCGACACGCTGTTGTGCGCCGGTCGGGTTGAAGCCGAGGTTGGCCAGATACTTCGGCGGCAGTTTTTTCGCTTTCGGCATCGCTGGCGCGCGCAGCGAACGCATGCTTTCGCGCAGACGCTGTTGCGACAGTTGATGGGTCAGCAGTTCTTCGAAGGCCAGACGATGCTGGGCCCAGTGATGACCGAGGGCGAGTTCGTCGACGTCGGCATCGGCGGGCGGGTTGTGCAGGTAGCGGATCGCATCGGCCAGCGGCGCGAGTTGATAGTCGCGGGCCAGTTCGGTGGGCAGCCAGTCGGGCAGGGTGTCTGGCTTAAGCATTGTCAGCGTCTGCAGACACAACTGGCGCAGACGCGCTTGGGTCAGGCCTTCGGTGAGCGGGTAGACCGGGGTCAGGGTTTCATCCACGGGCGGCGGTTCGTCGCCGGTAATGGCGCGGTATTCCGGGTGGTAGATTTCCAGTCCTGACGCACCGGGCCGGGCTTCGCCGTAGCAGCGAACGCGGGTGCCGCGCTTGAGGCCTTCTTTCTGCGCGTTGCTGAAATGGTAGAAGCGCAGACTGAGGCCGCCGGTGCCGTCCTGCAAACGCACAACGAGGCTGCGCCGGCGGCCCATGACCACGTCGGCGCCGCTGACGGTGCCTTCGACCACGGCGTCTTGCCCCGGCCGCAGCGCGCCGATCGGCACCACGCGGGTGCGATCCTGATAACGCAGCGGCAGGTGAAACAGCACGTCTTGCAGATTCTCCAGGCCGACCTTGGCCAATTTCTCGGCCATGGCTTCGCCGACACCCTTGAGTGCCGTCACCGACACTTGCGACAGCTCCGTCATGACGCTCGCTTAACCGGCTGTAACCGGTGCCGCTGGCTTGGCCACCGAACACAGGCGAATGGAGTCGGCGAGGATCTCGATGGCTTTCGGCCGTGGGAAGCTCGCGCGCCAGGCAATGGCCACGGTGCGGAACGGCACCGGCGGCGACAGCGGACGCACTTCGATCACGCCGGGGGCGTAGTGATGGCTGTCGACCGCCGACAACGGCAGGATCGAGATGCCCAGACCGGAGGCGACCATGTGCCGAATGGTTTCCAGCGAGCTGGATTCGACCGTAGTGTGCTTGGCGCCGTCGTTGCCCTTGGTCAGGGTCGGGCAGGCTTCCAGCACTTGATCGCGGAAGCAGTGGCCTTCACCGAGCAGCAGCAGGCTCTTGTCGTTGAGCAGGCCGGCGTCGATGGTTTCTTTCTGTGTCCACGGGTGCTGGGCCGGCATCAAGACGTAGAACGGCTCGTCGTAGAGCGGTAGGGTCAGCACGTCGGCTTCGTTGAACGGCAGGGCGATGATGATCGCGTCGAGCTCGCCGTTGCGCAGTTTGTCGCGCAGCACGTGGGTGAAGTTTTCTTCGATGTACAACGGCATCTGCGGGGCGACCCGGTGCAGTTGCGGAATCAGGTGCGGGAACAGGTATGGGCCGACGGTGTAGATCGCGCCGACTTTCAGCGGCGCGGTCAGCTGGTTCTTGCCGGCCTGGGCCAGTTCGCGGATGCCTTGCGCCTGCTCAAGGACTTTCTGCGCCTGGGCGACGATGCCTTCGCCGACCGGGGTCAGGCGCACGGCGCTTTTGCTGCGCTCGAAAATCAGCACACCGAGTTCGTCTTCAAGTTTCTTCACGCCCACCGACAGGGTCGGCTGGCTGACGTGGCAACGTTCGGCGGCGTGGCCGAAATGCTGCTCTTGGGCGAGGGTAACGATGTAGCGTAATTCTGTGAGGGTCATAGCAAGCGTCCATGAAGATGCGGGCCAAGCATACCGGCTGCAATCGATAGACGCACGTTATCAGACTGAGCGCTCAATGCGACTACGGCATAAAGCAAAAGATCGCAGCCTTCGGCAGCTCCTACATTGGAATGCATTTCCCTGTAGGAGCTGCCGAAGGCTGCGATCTTTTGATCTTGCTACTTAACGGCGGCGTTCGAGGGAGTAAACAAACGGCGCAACAATTTCGATCGAGCCGTTGTTGAGCATGTCGGCCGGTGGCTTGGGCAGCGGCTGCGCACGACGGATCATTTCCAGGGTAGCCCGGTCCAGATCGGCGTTGCCCGAGCGGCCCACCAGTTCGAACGACAGCACATTACCTTCGGCATCGACCACGAAGCGCAGACGGTTCAAGCCTTCCTTGCCCCGCGCCTGTGCACTTTGCGGGTACTTCTTGTACTTGGCCAAATGCGCAAGCAGAGTGCCTTGCCAACTGGCCTTGGCTGCCAACTGTGCCGGCGACGGGCCGGGCGCCGGTGCAGCGGATTTCTCCGTCGGTGCCGGGGTCGGCGGTGTATCGGCCGGCTTCTCCTCGGAAGGTTTTTCCTTCGGTGGATCAGGCAGCTTCTTCTCGACCGGCTTCGGCGGTTTGGGCTTGGGCTTCGGCTTGGGTTTCTGCACCGCGATTTCCGCTTTCGGTGCTTCGGCCAGCTTCGGAATCGGCAACTCTTCAACCGGAGCCGGTGGCTGCGGCGGTGTGACGACTTTCGGCGGAGCAGGCGGTGGCGGGGCCGGAACCGGCGCCAGCTCGACCATCATTGCCTGCGGCGGCAATTCGATGGGCGGGCGGGCGGTCCAGTTCAGCGCCAGCGCGATGGCCAGCGCATGAACGCCCAGCACCACGGCCAGGCTACCGCTGTAACGCGTCAGCTTATGGCGCGTCGTGATCATTTCTTGGCTGCCGTCTCAAGTCCGACCAGACCGACCTTCAGGTAACCGGCGGAGCGCAGTTTGTCCATCACGCTCATCAGGTCGCCGTAATCCACGCCTTTATCGGCCTGGAAGAAGATGGTGGTGTCTTTCTTGCCCTGGGTCTTGGCGTCGAGAACGGCGCCAAGGGTTTCGGCTTTGACTTCATCGTCGCCGATGTACAGGCGCTGGTCAGCCTTGACGCTGAGGAACACCGGTTTCTCTGGCCGCGGTGCCGGTTTGGCGGTCGAGGCAGGCAGGTCGACTTTGATGTCCACGGTGGCCAATGGAGCGGCCACCATGAAGATGATCAACAGCACCAGCATCACGTCGATGAACGGCGTGACGTTGATTTCGTGGTTCTCGGCCAGATCGTCGTCTGCGCCTTCTTTCAAATGCAGGCCCATGGCCGATTACCCCACTTTGACCATGTGCGGCTGCGAGCTGCGCTCAGGCTGGTGATCAAGGTCACGGCTGACCAGCAGCAGCACTTCTGCCGAGGCGTCGGAGACCTGCGCCTTGTAACCGGCGATGGAGCGGGCGAAGACGTTGTAGATCACCACGGCTGGAATCGCGGCAACCAGACCCAGTGCGGTGGCCAGCAGTGCTTCAGCAATACCGGGCGCGACAACAGCAAGGTTGGTGGTCTGGGTTTTGGCGATGCCGATGAAGGAGTTCATGATGCCCCATACGGTACCGAACAGGCCCACGAACGGCGCGGTGGAACCGATAGTGGCGAGAACGCCGGTGCCGCTGCTCATGTTGCGACCGCAGGCGGCAACCAGGCGCTCGAGACGGAAGCTGACGCGTTCCTTGATGCCTTCTTTCTCGCGGCTGTTGACCGACAGGCGCATTTCTTCGAGCGCGTCGTGCACCAGCAGGTTGGCGAGGGTGCCTTCCTTGCCGGCGGTGGCGCTGGCTTCTTTGAGGGTGGTGGCTTTCTTCAGGGCGGCAATTTCGCCACGCAGACGACGCTTGGCGCCCATCAGCTCGAAGCCTTTGGCGATCCAGATGGTCCAGGTGATGATGGAAGCGATGGCCAGACCGATCATGACGATTTTCACGATGATGTCGGCGTTCTGGTACATGCCCCACGGCGACAGGTCGTGGGCCATGCCCAGGCTGTTGTCGGCTTCGAGAACTTCAGGAACGTCGGCAGCGTCAACCGTTTGCACCGGATCGGTAGCGGCCGGGGCAGCCGGAGCGGCGGCTGGTGCGCTTTGCTCGGTGGCGGCTGGCGTTGCAGGTGCCTGGGCGTCGGCGAAAGCGGCGGTCGGTGCCAGCATCAGGCTGAGCAGCAGCGCTGCCACCGCGCTCCAGGCGCGAGGTCGATTGGTTGGCGAAGCGGAGGTTTGATTACGTGTCATGCTGGCCGGACCTGAGATAGAAAAACGGTGATGCTCTACCAGGCCTCGTAAGGCCGAGAACAAAAGTGGCGTGCATTATTGCAAGTAATTCTTGTTAACAAAAGTAATAGAGTATCTTTTTTTCCTGCATTGCTAGCCGTTCGTCCTTTGCCAGCGCTAGTCTGTGCCTTTGCGATAGGAGTTTTTTGATGTCCGCGCCTTCTGTTTTGATTGCCGGTTGTGGTGATGTCGGCAGTCGTCTGGCCAAGCAATTGCTGGCGGCTGGCTGGGAAGTTCATGGCCTGCGCCGGGATGTTTCGAAGCTGCCTGCTGGGGTGATCGGCGTTGCCGGCGACCTGTTCAACGAAGACTGCCCGGCCACCTGGCCGGTGGGGGCAGTGGACTATCTGGTGTATTGCGCCGCGGCTACTGATCACGATGAGGCCGGTTATCGTGCGGCTTATGTGCAGGGTTTGCAGAATGTGCTGAGCTGGCTGGATGACTATGGTCAGGTGCCTGAGCAACTGATCTTCGTGTCCAGTAGCAGTGTTTATGGCCAGCAGGAGGGTGAGTGGGTTGACGAAGCATCCGAGACGATCGCTGCCGGTTATTCCGGGCGGCTGATGCTCGAAGCGGAGCAGGTTGCGCTGAACAGTGGCATTCCTGCGAGCATCCTGCGCCTGACCGGGATCTATGGCCCGGGTCGGGAATGGCTGCTGACTCAGGTGCGTCGCGGTTATCGCGTAGCCGTCGAGCCGCCGCTGTATGGCAATCGCATTCACGCCGATGACGCGGCGGGACTGTTGGCGTTTCTGCTGGAAAAGTCACGGCAGGGCGTGCAATTGGAGAAGATCTACATCGGTGTCGACGATGCACCGGCACCTTTAGCTGAGGTCGTGGGCTGGTTGCGCGAGTATCTGGGCGTTACCGAATGGGCCGACGACGCCAGCGTTCGCCGTACCGGCAGCAAACGCTGCAGCAATGCGCGGGTGAAGGCGCTGGGCTGGACGCCTGAGTACCCAAGCTATCGCGAAGGTTACGCTGCGATCCTCGAAGGTAAATGCTGACTTCCTGACACCCCAAAAACAAATGTAGGAGTGAGCCTGCTCGCGATAGCGGTCTAACATTCAACACTTATGCTGACTGTTACACCGCTATCGCGAGCAGGCTCACTCCTACAGGGGATCTCAGCGGATTGTGGTCCGGGTTACTGCTTCTCCAGCAACCACTTGCGCTCGCCCGGCGTGTATTGCGGCATTTCGTCTGCCAGTGCCGTGTTCACAGCCTGGAATATTTCCAGTTCCTTGCCCTTGCGCGCAAAGATGTAGGCATTGCCCTGACCGTTGAGCTGCAACCACATGTTGTCGTTGGTGCTGCTCATCGACGCGCAGTCACCCGCCAGACACAGGGCATAACGATCAGCCCCCGGCAGCCCGGAGACCTGGCCATCAGCCTGGAACTGCACAGTGCCGCCTTCGCCCTGACCGCTGGCGATTGTCCAGTTGCCGCCCATGTAGGCGGAATACAGTGCGCGTTCGAAACTGGCACCGATCGGTGCACCTTCCGGCACCGGAATCTGTGCACGGTCGAAAACCTGCTCCGGTTCGTTATCGCTGGCGGCTTGCTGCAGCTGCCCGCCGTCGCGTTTCAGCTCACTGGCGGAGCTGCCATAGAAGTCGACTTTCCAGGCGCCGGATTTTTCACCCAGCAGCCGTCCTTCGACGTTCTCAAAACCGTTGGTGTAGCGGGCCTGACCGGCCTTGGTGTTGACGTCCCACTCAAGGTTCGGGCCGTAAGCCTGAAGCGCTTCGCGCAGGGGGCCGCCCTTGGCTGCAGCATCAATCGCCACCTGGTTGATCCAGGTGCCGCTGATATCACGGTCGGCAGGGTTGCTGGCGCAGCCGCCGAGGAAAATGGCGAGCAGCGGGAGAGCTAGCGCTTTGCGCATGGTGGAATCCTTTCAAAACCTTTTCTTGCAGCAGTCGGCGCGGCGGTTGAAGGCCGCGCCGTGCGCATCACTCGATGACCAGAATGGCATCCATTTCAACCTGCGAACCCTTTGGCAGGGCGGCAACGCCAATGGCGGCGCGGGCCGGGTATGGCTGGTCGAAGTACTTGCCCATGATCTCGTTGACCTTGGCGAAGTGACTCAGGTCGGTGAGGAAGATGTTCAGTTTGACGATGTCCTTGAACGAACCGCCGGCCGCTTCGGCCACGGCTTTGAGGTTCTCGAACACCTGGACGGTCTGGGCTTCGAAGCCTTCAACCAGTTCCATGGTTTTTGGGTCCAGCGGAATCTGACCCGACATGTAAACGGTGTTGCCGGCCTTGATCGCCTGGGAGTAAGTGCCGATGGCGGCCGGGGCGTTGTCGCTGGTGATAACGGTCTTGGTCATGTATGACTCCTTGTAATGGTTGAGTTATGCACGCATGCGGGTGATGCGGATCACCCCGGTCAAGGCGCGCAGCTTCTTGATCACGCGGGCCAGGTGCACACGGTCGTGGACGCTGACCACCAACTGGACAACGCTGATGCGACCATCGCGTTCGTCCATGCTGATTTTCTCGATATTGCCGTCGGCCGCGTTGACGCTGCTGGCCAGCAGGGCGATCAGGCCGCGCTGGTGTTCCAGCTCGACGCGCAGTTCGACGTTGAATTCGCCGGTGACATCCTTGGCCCACGAGAGCTGGATGCATTTTTCCGGGTTGTGCCTGATTTCGCTGATGTTGCGGCAGTTGTCCAGGTGCACGACCATGCCTTTGCCCGCCGACAGGTGCCCGACAATCGGGTCGCCCGGGATCGGCGTGCAGCATTTGGCGTAGCTCAGCACCAAGCCTTCGGTGCCGCGAATCGCCAGCGGGCCTTCCGGGCTTGGCAACTGTTCGCCTTCGCCGAGCAGGCGGCGGGCGACCACATAGGCCATGCGGTTGCCCAGGCCAATGTCTTCAAGCAAATCTTCGATCAGTTCGAGGCGGTACTCGGTGAGCATGGCTTTGACGCGTTCGGCCGGGATCTTCTCCAGCGAACTGTCGAAACCGTTAAGCACCTTGTTCAGCAGGCGTTCGCCGAGGCTGATGGACTCGGAGCGACGTTGCAGTTTCAACGCATGGCGGATGTGCGTGCGGGCCTTGCCGGTGACGACGAAATTGAGCCACGCCGGATTCGGCCGGGCGCCGGGGGCGCTGACGATCTCGACCGTGGAGCCGCTTTGCAGCGGTTCGGACAGCGGTGCGAGACGACGGTTGATCCGGCAGGCAATGCAGCTGTTGCCGACGTCGGTGTGGACCGCGTAGGCAAAGTCGACCGCCGTGGAGCCTTTGGGCAGCTCCATGATCCGGCCTTTGGGCGTGAACACGTAGACCTCGTCCGGGAACAGGTCGATCTTCACGCTTTCGATGAATTCCAGCGAGTTGCCGGCACGTTGCTGCATTTCCAGCACGCCTTTGACCCACTGGCGGGCGCGGGCGTGAGTGCCTTTCGGCTGCTCGTCGCCACTGGATTTGTACAGCCAATGCGCGGCGATGCCGTTGTTGGCCATCTCTTCCATTTCACGGGTACGGATCTGGATCTCGATCGGTACACCGTGCATGCCGAACAGCGTGGTGTGCAGCGACTGATAGCCGTTGGCCTTGGGGATCGCGATGTAATCCTTGAAGCGCCCCGGCAACGGCTTGTACAAATTATGTACAGCGCCGAGTACGCGGTAGCAGGTATCAACCTTGTCGACGATGATCCGGAACGCGTAGACGTCCATGATCTCGTTGAAGGCCCGACGCTTGCCGCGCATTTTCTTGTAGATGCCGTAGAGGTGTTTCTGGCGACCGCTGACTTCGCCCTGGATACCGTCGATGGCGAGGCAATGGCCAAGGGATTCTTCGATCTTGTTGACGATTTCCTTGCGGTTGCCCCGGGCGCGTTTGACCGCCTGGTAGATCCGCGCGGAACGCATCGGGTGCATGGCCTTGAAACCAAGGTCTTCGAATTCGATGCGGATCGCGTGCATGCCCAGCCGGTTGGCGATGGGCGCGTAGATTTCGAGGGTTTCCTTGGCGATCCGGCGGCGTTTTTCGCCGGACAGCACTTCCAACGTGCGCATGTTATGCAGGCGGTCGGCGAGCTTGACCAGGATCACGCGAATGTCGCGTGCCATGGCCATGGCCATTTTCTGGAAGTTTTCGGCTTGGGCTTCGGCCTTGGTCTCGAAATTCATCTGAGTCAGTTTGCTGACCCCGTCGACCAGTTCGGCCACGGTTTCACCGAACTGCGCTTGCAGCGCTTCTTTGGCAATACCGGTGTCTTCGATCACGTCATGCAGCATCGCGGCCATCAGGCTCTGATGGTCCATGTGCATGTCGGCAAGAATATTCGCCACGGCAAGAGGATGCGTGACGTACGCCTCGCCGCTGCGACGGCGTTGGCCGTCATGGGCTTGTTCGGCGTAGAAATACGCTCGGCGGACCAGGTTGACCTGGTCGTTGCCGAGGTAGGTCGATAAGCGATCGGCGAGGGCGTCTATGCTCGGCATGATAATTCCTGCCGTAGGCTGTGACCCCGCGCCGTGCTACGTCGACCAGGCATAGGCTTAGACGGCCTCGTTGGACTCGTCCTCGAACGCTGCAAACAGCGGTTCGTCTTCGACGATCTCAGCGTTGGCGATGAACTCGTAGCTCATCAGGCCTTCAGCGATTTCACGCAGGGCAACAACGGTAGGCTTGTCGTTTTCCCACTGAACCAGTGGCTCTTTGCCGCCGGTGGCCAGTTGACGGGCACGTTTGGTAGAGAGCATGACCAGCTCAAAACGGTTTTCCACGTGGTTCAGGCAGTCTTCAACGGTTACGCGGGCCATGGTATTCCTCGGAGCGAATGCAATATGCGCGCTGCCCGGTTGGGCGAGCGGACTCAACAGTTTAAAAAATCACCAGCGATTAGGGAAGCGCTGATTTTTTGACCAAGCCCTTCAACGCGCTGCAAGCACCAATGTAAAGCGCTTGCAGGCGTTTTGGGAAGTGCTGATTAACCGAGCAATTCGGCAAGCAATTTGCCGAAACGCACCTGCTGGCGTTTCTGTTGGAGTTGATTGGCGCGGAAAATCGCCTTCAGATCGTCCAGTGCGTGAGCAAAATCGTCGTTGATGATCAGGTAGTCGTACTCGACATAGTGACTCATCTCGTTGACCGCTTCGCGCATCCGGCCGTCAATGATCTCGTCGCTGTCCTGACCACGATTGGTCAGGCGCTGGTGCAGGGCTTGAAGCGACGGCGGCAAGATAAAGATCGAGCGTGCTTGCGGCATCAGCTTGCGCACTTGCTCGGCGCCTTGCCAGTCGATTTCCAGAATCAGGTCGTGACCTTCGTCCAGGGTCTGCTGCAGGCGGCTTTGCGAGGTGCCGTAGAAGTTGCCGAAGACTTCGGCGCGTTCGAGGAAGTCTCCATGCTCGCCCATCTTCACAAACTCTTCGCGGGTCACGAAGTGGTAGTTCACACCGTCCACTTCACCCGGACGCATGGCGCGGGTGGTGTGCGAAACCGAAACGCGAATTTCCGGTATGGCGTCGGTCAAAGCCTTGACCAGGCTGCTTTTGCCCGCGCCCGATGGCGCGGAAATGATGTACAGGGTGCCGGTGCTGTGGGTCATGTCGGGGTTGCCTTACTCAATATTCTGCACTTGTTCACGCATCTGCTCGATCAACACCTTGAGGTTGACGGCGGCCTGGGTGCTGCGCGGGTCGAAGGCCTTGGAGCCCAATGTGTTGGCTTCGCGGTTGAGTTCCTGCATCAGGAAATCAAGGCGGCGTCCGGCCGCACCGCCGGACTTCAGTACCCGGCGCACTTCGATGATATGGGTGCTCAGGCGATCCAGTTCTTCGGCCACATCGCTCTTTTGCGCGAGCATGACCATTTCCTGTTCGAGGCGCTGCGGATCAAGCTCGGCCTTCATGTCGGTGAAGCGGTCGAGGACTTTCTGGCGTTGGGTGGCGAGCATCTGCGGTACCAGTTCGCGCAGGGTCACGACGTCTTCTTCGATAGAGGTCAGGCGCTCGTTGATCAAGCGTGCCAGCTCGGCGCCTTCGCGCTCGCGGCCGGCCTTCAACTCTTTCAGGCCTTGATTGAACAGGGCCAGCGCGTCGGCGTTCAATGCCTGCGGGTCAGTCGCATCGCCCACCAGTACGCCGGGCCAGGCGAGCACTTCCAGCGGATTGAGTGCGGCGGGATTGTTGATCAGGCCGGCAATGGTTTCGGCCGCAGCGACCAGCTGCGCGGCGCGCTCGCGATCGATTTGCAGGGTTTTGCCGGTACTTTCTTCGGTGAAACGCAGGGTGCATTCGAGTTTGCCCCGCGACAGGCCCTGGCGCAGCGCTTCACGCACCGCGCCTTCGAGGTCGCGAAACGTCTCCGGCAAACGCAGGTGGGGTTCCAGATAGCGGCTGTTGACCGAGCGCAGTTCCCAGCTCAGGGTGCCCTGGGCGCCGGCTTTTTCGACGCGGGCGAAGGCGGTCATGCTGTGCACCATGGCGGTGACCTCGCAATGCAGATCGGCGCAGCAGATGTTCCGCAGGCTCGATATCAATGAATTTAAGCCGACTGGCAGCAAAGGCGCAGGATTGTAGCGCAGTGCGGCGAATGCGCCCAAACACACGGTGTGACAAAGGGCTGCAGCCCGTCGGTAATGGGTGTTTCAGGGCCTTCGATCGTCGCCCGGATTTTTTAACGAGTGCCCAGGCGCGGTGCAGCGCTCTATAATGCTCGGCAGTTTTCCGTCCCCAGTACAGGTATTCCCTATGAAACGTCCAAGTGGTCGCGCTGCCGATCAGCTCCGCTCGATCCGCATTACCCGCAACTACACCAAACACGCCGAGGGATCTGTACTGGTCGAATTCGGTGATACCAAAGTCATCTGCACCGTCAGCGTCGAAAACGGCGTGCCGCGCTTCCTCAAAGGTCAGGGCCAGGGTTGGTTGACTGCCGAGTACGGCATGCTGCCGCGCGCCACTGGCGAGCGTAACCAGCGTGAAGCGAGCCGTGGCAAGCAGGGCGGCCGCACTCTGGAAATCCAGCGTCTGATCGGTCGTTCCCTGCGCGCTGCGCTGGACATGTCCAAGCTGGGCGACGTGACCCTGTACGTCGACTGCGACGTGATCCAGGCTGACGGTGGCACGCGCACCGCTTCCATCACTGGCGCCATGGTTGCCCTGGTTGATGCGCTGAAAGTGATCAAGAAGCGCGGCGGCCTGAAGGGCGGCGATCCGCTCAAGCAAATGATCGGTGCGGTATCGGTCGGCATGTATCAGGGCGAGGCCGTGCTGGATCTGGACTATCTTGAAGATTCCGCCGCCGAGACTGACCTCAACGTGGTGATGACCAGCACCGGTGGTTTCATCGAAGTGCAGGGCACTGCCGAAGGCGCGCCGTTCCAGCCTGAAGATCTCAATGCCATGCTGGAACTGGCCAAGCAAGGCATGAACGAAATCTTCGAACTGCAAAAGGCTGCACTGGCCGACTGAGCAGATTGATAACTGCAAGGAGGACGCGATGAGTGACGAGCAAGAGCTGCTGCCCAAGCCGAGCCAGGAGGTTCGCCAGTGGGCGATGTTTTGTCACTTGTCCGCCTTGTTGGGGATCTGGATACCGTTCGGCAATTTGATCGGGCCGTTGATCCTGTGGCAAATGAAGCGCGAGACAGACCCGTTCATTGATGCTCAAGGCAAGGAGGCGCTGAATTTTCAGATCACCGTCGCCATTGCTTCATTGATCTGCTTCTTGCTGATGGTGCTGATCATCGGGTTCTTCCTGTTGGGGATACTGGCGATTGGCGCACTGGTTTTGACGATCATCGCCGGTGTGAAAGCCAATGAAGGTTTTCCTTACCGATATCCGTTTACCTGGCGGCTGATCAAATAAGAAGCTCGCAAACTTCTAGTACCAATGCCCTGACCCGTCAGGGCATTTTTATTTATGCAACATAATTAATCGCTATTGTATGTAGGAATAATCTGGTTGCGATGACGGGTCCTATTGTTTGCGCATATACACTTTTAGTCACAACTGCATCGGCTTAGTTAGGATTCATGTCCTTGGAATCAAGTCCGACGATTGTTAAAGTTGCTCGGCTAATATTTCTTCTGAAATATTAAGATATGTTCAAGCCAACGAAGGCTCTTGAATTTCCGAGTAATCAGTGTTGAGACAATCAGCCTGTTCAGGGGCGGACGAAGGTAAAAAATTCGCCTCTGAATAAATAGCCAAGAATAATCCCAATGATTCAGCTCGATTTTTACGGAACGCTTGTGGCCGCTTCCTTAGTACTTCTACTGGGGCGCGGGCTCGTTATGCGTGTTGGCTTCATGCGCAGTTACAATATTCCTGAACCTGTCGCAGGTGGCTTGGTAGTTGCCTTGGTTTTGTTATTGCTGCGAACGTTCGATATTGAAATTCGTTTTGATACTTCCCTGCAAACACCTTTAATGCTGGCCTTTTTTGCCACTATCGGTCTGAGCGCCGATTTCGCCAGCCTGAAGAAGGGCGGGCGCATCGTGGGGATCTTCCTGCTGGCCGTTACCGGGCTGTTGGTGGTGCAGAACGCGATGGGAATCGGGCTGGCAAAAATGCTCGGGCTCGACCCGTTGATGGGGTTGCTGACCGGCTCGATCACCCTGGCGGGCGGTCACGGTACCGGTGCTGCGTGGGGCACGGTTTTCAGTGAGAAGTATGGTCTGGCCTCTGCCTCCGAACTGGCGATGGCCTCTGCGACGTTTGGTCTGGTACTGGGTGGTTTGATTGGTGGGCCGGTCGCGCGTTTGCTCATCAAGCGTGTGGAAGTGCCCGGTTGCAATCAACAGGAAGCACCACGATTGCCAAAGGGTTTTGAGCAGCCGAACAAAGAGCGCTCGATCACGCCATTTTCGTTTGTCGAAACCCTGGCTCTGATTGCCGTGAGCTTGCTGGCGGGCAATCTGTTGAATGGCCTGTTGCACGGGACTGCGTTCGAGTTACCGACGTTTGTTTGTGTGCTGTTTGTCGGCGTGGTGCTGCGCAACGGTCTTTCAGCATTGGGCTTGTATCAGGTGTTTGAGCGTGAAGTCTCGGTACTGGGCAATGTCAGCCTGTCGTTGTTTCTGGCGATCGCCCTGATGTCGCTCAAGCTGTGGGATCTGGCCGCGCTTGCGCTGCCGATCTTCATCATTCTGGCGATGCAGGCCATGGTCATGGCGCTGTTCGCGATTTTCGTGACATTCCGGGTGATGGGCCGCAACTATGATGCTGCCGTGCTGGCGGCGGGGCATTGCGGTTTTGGCCTGGGCGCCACGCCGACCGCCATTGCCAACATGCAGGCCGTGACGCAGCGCTACGGCCCCTCGCAGATCGCGTTTCTGGTGGTGCCGATGGTCGGAGCGTTCTTCATCGACATTATCAATGTCATCGTGATCAAGTTGTATTTGGCCTTACCGTTCTTCGCGGCAGTCTGAATTCGATCCTGTCTGGAAGTGACGCATAAAAAATGCCCGTATCTTGCGATATGGGCATTTTTTGTACTGCGAAACGACGCTTAGATGGTCAGCGTCCAGTCGTAGTCGACGATCAGCGGCGCATGCTGCGAGAACCGCGGTTGACGTGGCAGGCGTGCGCTGCGCACGAAACGCCGCAGGCCCGGGGTCAGAATCTGGTAGTCGAAGCGCCAGCCCAGATTGAGCATCTCGGCCTGTTCGTTGTCCGGCCACCAGCTGTACTGGTCGCCTTCACGGCTGACTTCGCGCAGGGCATCGACATAGCCCATGTTGCCGACAATCTCGTCCATCCAGGCGCGTTCTGGCGCCAGGAAGCCCGGGGATTGCTGGCTGTCGCGCCAGTTCTTGATGTCGAGCTTCTGCTGCGCCACGTACAGCGAGCCACAATAAATGTACTCGCGACGTTTGCGTCGCTGTTTGTCCAGGTACTTGCCGAAGTCGTCCATGAGCTTGAACTTCTGGTTCAAGTCCTCATCGCCGTTCATCCCCGAAGGGAGCAGCAAGGTGGCAATACTGACTTTGTCGAAATCTGCTTGCAGGTAGCGCCCGTAGCGGTCGGCCGTCTCAAAACCGAGACCGCTGATGACAGCCTTCGGTTGCAACCGCGAGTACAAAGCCACGCCACCTTGGGCAGGGACTTCAGCATCGCAGGCATAAAGGAAGTAGCCATCCAGTTGGAAGGCTGGGTCATCCAGTTCAAAGGCGGAGGCACGGGTGTCCTGCAGGCAGATGACGTCGGCATTCTGTGCTTGCAGCCAACTGAGCAAACCACGCTCGACTGCAGCCTGAATACCATTGACGTTCACACTGATGATCCGCATAAATGGCCCCAAAAATCGCGTGCGTGTATGATACACGGCGTCAAGCTAATTAGCTAAATCCGTGGTATTTGGGGTTTTTTTCATGCAAGCGTATCAGCGCGATTTCATTCGTTTTGCCATCGATCGCGGCGTTTTGCGCTTCGGTGAGTTCACCCTGAAGTCCGGGCGCACCAGTCCTTACTTCTTCAACGCCGGCCTGTTCAACTCGGGTTCGGCCCTGGCCCAGCTGGGGCGTTTCTACGCTGCAGCCATTGCCGAAAGCGGCATTCCTTTCGACGTCCTGTTCGGCCCGGCCTACAAAGGCATCCCGTTGGCGGCGACCACTGCCGTCGCGCTGGCCGAGCATCACGGCCGTGACCTGCCATGGTGCTTCAACCGCAAGGAAGCCAAGGCTCACGGCGAAGGCGGCAGTCTGGTCGGCGCGCCGTTGACCGGTGACGTGCTGATCATCGATGACGTGATTACCGCCGGTACGGCAATCCGCGAAGTGATGCAGATCATCGCTTCCCAGGAGGGTGCCAAGGCCGCTGGCGTGCTGATCGCCTTGAACCGTCAGGAGCGTGGCAACGGTGAGTTGTCGGCGATTCAGGAAGTCGAGCGCGACTTCGGCATCCCGGTGATCAGCATTGTTTCGCTGAATCAGGTGCTGGAGTTCCTCGCCGATGATCCGCAGCTCAAGCAACACCTGCCAGCTGTGGAAGCGTACCGCGCCCAATTCGGCGTCTGATGATGAGAGGCCCTGTGAGAACAGGGCTTTATTAGCTGCTGCCGAAAACATTCAGTCGCGTAGGTGTATTGCGCGCAGTAGCGCATCAACCTGACCAAAAGCATCTTGCTGCCACTGTTCCGGTGTTCGGTCTTCCAGGATTTGGCTGTCTTCTACGAATCGTCTTACTGACACGGGTCCGTAACCACCAACGACATCAAATTTGTCGATATTTCACTAAAATATAGTATTTCAGCGTTTGTTGAAAAAGCCTGAAACAGTGAAGCCGCCGCTGTTTCAGCGGAGGCTCCTCCATTTAAGAGCGATTTTTGCCGCAATCAGCCCGCTGAACAGTGCCAAAACCAGAAGTACCCACACGACCATCACGTAAAGGGTACTGCTCACGTCGAAGTTCCAAAGATCCAGTGTGCTGGTACTCAAGATGCGAATGGCCGAGGGTAGGTTGACGTAAAACAGCCCCACAAACGCGCATGTCAACGGCAGCGCCCGCGAATAAAACGCCTTCCCTACTTTCTCTCGACTTCGCCTTCGGCTCTGTGGGCCAGACTGGTATTCATCCAGCGCCAACGCTTCACTGAGCGCCGGCCACGCCAGATTGAACATGAACGTGGTCAGGGTCAGCAGCAAGCCACTGACCGCGACGATGTCACTGAACGGCATTGAGCCCCAACGTCGCGCAGAGCAAGGCGTGAGAATCCTCGCTGATCTCGAACTGCCCGGCGCTGCCCTTGCGCTTGGTAATGGGTTTGAAGGTCGGCTCGTTCTGGGTGATCAGCATGTTCAGCTCATCGCGTATCACGTCCGAACTGATCACCACCAGAAACACGGTTTGCGCGTGCTCTGCGGTCTCGATCACGGCACGCATGCTGTGCTGGAGGATGTCATCGAGCTGATTGCGAAAGCGCGATACCGTGTTCTTCAGCAAGGTTTTGCTTTGGCTTTGGGTCAGCTGAAAGATCGTCGAGATCTGCGATTCCGTCGGCAGCGTTTGTCCGAAGTAGCTTTGAATCAGGTAGAGCAGGCGATCCTGTTTGGCCTCGTCGGCCCGGCTGGGCATGCCGCCCTCGACCAGCATTTTCAGGTATTCGGTCAGGCTGGCCTTGGCGATACGCTGCAGGGCGTGGGCGATTTCCGCGTCGCCAATGCGCAAGGTCTTTTTGACCGGTTCCTTTTGTTCCAGCTCGAAAGCGTCGGTGTCGATCGTGAACGAGATCTGCATGGCTCAGGCGCTCCGGAGTTATTTTTTGTCCGATGGCGTGATGACCTCGGCGCTTTTGATGTTGGCAGGCTGTTCTGGATAAGGGTCTTTGATCGCATCACCTTGCCCGGTGAGGATTTTCCAGCCATTCAACGCGTGCGCCGTTTTGCGAAACTGTGGGCACGGTGGCATAGAGGTTTTGGCTTGATTGGAATACTGATGGCCGCAATCAACGCACTCGTAAGTGCCTGGGGAAACATCGCTGCCGTAAGGGACGTAGTCTTTTTGCATGAGTCAATCTCCGGTGGATGAAGGGAAGATCCTAGGGAGATTTGTTCGGAGGGAATGTCGGACGTTTCGCTGAGTTGTATCGGATGTTTCTTGCGCGCATAAAAAAGATCGCAGACTTCGTCAGCTCCTACAGAGACTTCGTACAAAACGACGTTTCTGTAGGAGCTGACGAATGCTGCGATCTTTTGCTGTTCAGCGA
Organism: Pseudomonas sp. AC242; assembly: GCF_979258655.1. Lineage (NCBI taxonomy): Bacteria > Pseudomonadati > Pseudomonadota > Gammaproteobacteria > Pseudomonadales > Pseudomonadaceae > Pseudomonas > Pseudomonas sp. AC242. The sequence continues at coordinate 5,487,956 of NZ_OZ409873.1, read as the reverse complement.
TTACCGATCAAGGACGCTTGCGATTGCTGATCAGCGTACCCACACCGGTGTCGGTGAAGATTTCCAGCAGGATCGCGTTCGGCACGCGCCCGTCAATGATCAGCGAGCTGCCAACGCCGCCCTGAACCGCTTCCAGCGCGCAACGGATCTTCGGCAGCATGCCGCCGTAGATGGTGCCATCGGCAATCAGATCGTCGACCTGCTGAGTGCTCAGGCCGGTCAACACGGTGCCCGACTTGTCCATCAGGCCGGCGATGTTGGTGAGCAGCATCAGCTTCTCGGCTTTCAGAGCCTCGGCGACTTTACCGGCGACCAGGTCAGCGTTGATGTTGTACGACTCGCCATTCTCACCCACGCCAATTGGCGCAATCACCGGAATGAAGTTGCCTTTGACCAGCAGGTTCAGCAGTTCGGTGTTGATCCCGACCACTTCACCTACCTGACCGATGTCGATGATTTCCGGCTGGGTCATCTCCGGTGTCTGGCGGGTCACGGTGAGCTTCTTCGCGCGAATCAGCCCGGCGTCTTTACCGGTCAGGCCGATGGCGCTGCCGCCGTGACGGTTGATCAGGTTGACGATGCTTTTGTTGACCTGCCCGCCCAAGACCATTTCAACCACGTCCATGGTCGCGGCGTCGGTGACGCGCATGCCGTCGACGAAGTGGCTTTCGATCGACAGGCGCTTGAGCAGATCACCGATCTGCGGGCCGCCACCGTGCACGACCACCGGGTTGATGCCCACGGCTTTCATCAAGACGATGTCGCGGGCGAAGCCGGTTTTCAGCTCCTCGCTTTCCATCGCGTTGCCGCCGTATTTGATCACCAGAGTCTTGCCGACATAGCGTCGGATGTAAGGCAACGCTTCGGACAGGACCTGGGCGGTATGGGCGGCGGCTTCGCGTTCGAGGGTCATTCAGGGCTCCGGGTGGATCAGAACGGTAGTTGGAGATCAGGTGCAACGCGTTTCAGTTGGGCGTGGAACACATCCTTGATGCGTTGCAATTCAGCCTCGTCATCGGCCTCGAAGCGCAGCACCAGCACCGGCGTGGTGTTGGATGCGCGCACCAGGCCCCAGCCTTTGGCGTAATCGACTCGCACGCCGTCGATGGTGGTCAGGTCAGCGCCTGGGCCCCACTGTGCGTCGTGCAGTGCATCAATGATGCTGAATTTGCTCTCTTCGGTCACATGGATATTGATTTCCGGCGTAGAAATATCATTCGGGAAGGTCGCAAACAGCTCCTCCGCGGTGGATTTTTCCTTGCTGAGGATCTCCAGCAGCCGTGCGGCGCTGTAGATGCCGTCGTCGAAACCGAACCAGCGCTCCTTGAAGAAGATGTGCCCGCTCATTTCACCGGCCAATAGCGCACCGGACTGTTTCATTTTCTTTTTGATCAACGAATGACCAGTCTTCCACATTAGCGGACGACCACCGTACTCCTTGATCAGCGGCACCAGGCGACGGGTGCATTTGACGTCGAAAATGATCTCGGCGTCCGGGTTGCGTGCGACTACGTCGCGGGCGAACAGCATCAGCAGGCGATCCGGGTAGACGATGCTCCCGGTGTTGGTCACCACGCCGACACGGTCACCGTCGCCGTCGAAGGCCAGGCCGATGTCGGCGTTGCTTTCCTTGACCTTGGCGATCAGGTCGACGAGGTTTTCCGGCTTGCCCGGATCCGGGTGATGGTTCGGGAAGTTGCCGTCGACTTCGCAGAACAGCGGGATAACTTCGCAGTTCAGCGCCTCGATCAGTTGCGGGGCGATCACGCCGGCCGCGCCGTTGCCGCAGTCGACCACGACCTTCATGCGCCGCGCCAGTTTGATGTCCTGGACGATTTCGGTGTTGTAGCGATCGAGGATTTCGACCTGAGTAACGCTGCCGGTGCCGCTGCTCAGATTGTTGGTTTTGATGCGCTCATGCAGCACCTGAATCTGTTCGTTGGCGAGGGTGTCGCCGGCGATGACGATCTTGAAACCGTTGTAGTTCGACGGGTTGTGGCTGCCGGTGAGCATCACGCCCGACTTACCGGCCAGCACATTGGCGGCGTAATACAGCGCCGGCGTCGGCACCAGGCCAACGTCGCTGACGTGGCAGCCGCTTTCGGCGATACCGCGGATCAGCTCGGCAACCAGTTCGGGGCCGGACAGGCGGCCATCGCGACCGACGGACACGTTCGGCTCACCCTGGGCCAGGCTCTGCGAGCCGATGGCGCGACCGATCCAGTAAGCGGTTTCGGCATTGAGGAATTCCGGCACGGTGCCGCGAATGTCATAGGCGCGGAAAATGCTGTCGGGCAGCTTCGGGGCAATCTTGGCTGGGGTGCTCATCTACGGAAATGCTCCATCTCGAAAGTGGCGGGACAGACCGACGAATCGTTCGACGGCAGGCTCAAACTGAAGGGTATGACGGCGTTTTCCACAGAGAGTTCGTGGTATGAAAGGGCCATGACGCCTCGGCTGGCGTGGCTTTCGGCCGGCAAAACCTTGATTTTCGGTGTTAAACCTTTCAGTTGATCTGCCTGAAACTTCCCCCTGTAGGAGCTGCCGCAGGCTGCGATCTATTGATCTTGATCTTAAAAATCAAAAGATCGCAGCCTGCGGCAGCTCCTACAGAAGATGACTCCGGTTATTTAGTGCCGGTGTGGCCAAACCCGCCGGTGCCGCGTTCGGTTTCGACGAACTCTTCAACCATTTCAAAGTGCGCCTGTACCACCGGTACCAGCACCAATTGCGCCAGGCGTTCGCCGACGGTCATGGTGAAATCGGTCTGGCCACGGTTCCAGCACGACACCATCAACGGGCCCTGGTAATCGGAGTCGATCAGGCCGACGAGGTTGCCCAGCACAATGCCGTGCTTATGGCCCATGCCCGAGCGCGGCAGGATCAGCGCGGCGAGGTTCGGGTCGCCGATGTAAACCGACAGACCGGTCGGGATCAGCACGGTTTCACCCGGCTTGATCACGATGTCCTGCTCCAGCATGGCGCGCAGGTCGAGGCCAGCGGAGCCTGGTGTGGCGTATTGCGGCAGCGGGAATTCGCTGCCGATGCGTGGGTCGAGGATCTTGGCTTGCAAAGCGTGCATGTAAATTAAACCTGGTTCAGACGTTCGGCGATAAAAGTGACCAGTTGGCGAGCGATCTTGCTTTTGCTGGTCTGGGCGAAAACCGTGGCGTGCAGCGCACGGTCAATCACGCTGCAGGCGTTTTCTTCACTGTTGAAACCGATGCTCGGGTTGGCAACGTCGTTGGCGACGATCAAATCGAGATTCTTGTCCTTCAGCTTGCGTGCAGCGTAGTCGAGCAGGTGTTCGGTCTCGGCGGCAAAGCCGACACTGAACGGACGGTCGGGACGGGTCGCAATGGTGGCCAGGATGTCCGGGTTACGCACCATTTGCAGGACGAAGCCGTCACCGCTCGTAGGATCTTTCTTGAGTTTTTGCGGGGCAACGACTTCCGGGCGGTAGTCCGCGACCGCAGCCGAGGCGATGAATACGTCGCACGGGATCGCCGATTCGCAGGCCGCGAGCATGTCGCGAGCGCTGACCACATCGATGCGCGTGACGCGATCCGGGGTCGGCAGGTGCACCGGGCCGCTGATCAAGGTGACGCGGGCGCCGGCTTCAACTGCGGCTTCGGCGAGGGCAAAGCCCATTTTGCCGGAGCTGTGGTTGGTGATGTAGCGCACCGGGTCGATGTTTTCCTGGGTCGGGCCGGCGGTAATCACCACGTGCTTGCCGGTCAGAGCCTGACGCTGGAAGCAGTCCGCCGCGCATTGCGCCAGATCGGTGGCTTCCATCATGCGGCCCATGCCGACATCGCCGCAGGCCTGACTGCCCGAGGCTGGGCCGAAGGTCTTCAGGCCACGGCTTTCCAAGAGTTGCAGGTTGGCCTGGGTCGCCGGGTCGCGCCACATCGCCTGATTCATGGCCGGAGCAACGGCGACGACGGCGTCGGTAGCGAGCACCAGAGTGGTCAGCAAATCATTGGCGATGCCTTGGGCAAGGCGGGCGATCAGGTCGGCGGTGGCCGGGGCGATCAGCACCAGATCGGCCCACTTGGCCAACTCGATGTGGCCCATCGCGGCTTCGGCAGCCGAGTCGAGCAAGTCGAGGTGCACCGGGTGGCCGGACAGCGCTTGCATGGTCAGCGGGGTGATGAACTCGGCGCCGCCATGGGTCATCACCACGCGCACTTCAGCGCCCTGATCGATCAGGCGACGAACCAGATCGGCGCTCTTGTAGGCCGCAATGCCGCCGCCGACGCCCAGAACGATGCGTTTCCGATACAGCCGCTGCATAGGTCTGCCTTTCATTTCGTGGGTGACATACGTGGCGAATCCCCCTCCCCAGGGTGAATTCGCCCGCAAAAAAGATGGGCTAAGATATCACAGCGACCGCTACGGAACAGCGGCGCCCACAGACAGGGAATGTGTATGAGTATTCGCGATTGGCCTGCGGCGGAACGGCCGCGGGAAAGGTTATTGGAGCACGGGGCAGCGAGCCTTTCGGACGCTGAGTTACTGGCGATTTTTCTGCGCACCGGATTGCCCGGAATAAGCGCTGTGGACCTGGCGCGCAATCTGTTGACTCAATTCGGCAGCCTGCGTTTGCTGCTTGAGGCCGACCAGCACGCCTTCAGCAAACAATTGGGTCTCGGGCCGGCGAAGTTTGCGCAACTGCAAGCTGCTCAGGAAATGAACAGGCGGCATCTGGCTGAGAAATCACGGCAGAAACCAGCCCTGGAAAACCCTCAGGTCGTTCGCGATTATCTGAAAGCGATGCTGCGTCACGAACCGCATGAGGTGTTTGGTTGCCTGTTTCTCGACTCCAAACATCAAGTACTGAATTTCGAGATCCTCTTTCGCGGCTCGATCGACAACACCAGCGTGCATCCACGCGAAGTTGTGAAGCGATGTTTGGCCAATAACGCGGCGGCGTTGATCCTGTGCCACAACCATCCATCGGGGAACACTGACCCCAGTCAGGCTGATCGATTGCTGACCAAGCGCCTGCAGAAGACGCTGGAGCTGATTGATGTGCGAGTGCTGGATCACTTCATCGTCGGCGATGGTGAGCCGCTGTCGATGGCGGAGTGTGGCTGGATGTAGTTCTAGGGACAAAACGCAAGTCCATGTAGGAGTGAGCCTGCTCGCGATGGCTTCATTTCAGTCAACATGTTTGGTGGCTGGAAGATTGCTATCGCGAGCAGGCTCACTCCTACAGGTTATGTGTAAGGCAGGTTATTTGAGGTTGACCTTGGAATAGTCCTGCCGGCCGAACGGGCTTACCGAGTAACCCTGCACGTCTTTACGTGTCAGTGCGTAGGCCGTCGGGTGCGCCAGCGGCAGCCACAACGCCTGCTGCTGAATCTGCGTCTGCGCCTGTTCGTACAGCTTGGTACGCACGCCTTGTTCGCTGGTGGTCTTGCCGGCGCTGATCAACCTGTCCAGATCGGCATTGCAGTACCGCGCGAAATTGGTGCCCGATTTGACCGCGGCGCAGGAAAACTGCGGCGTAAGGAAGTTGTCCGGGTCGCCATTGTCACCGGCCCAGCCCATGAACAGCAGGTCATGCTCGCCGGCCTTCGCGCGACGAATCAATTCGCCCCATTCGATCACGCGGATTTCTGCCTGAATGCCGATTTCCGCCAGATCCGATTGCAGCAATTGCGCACCGAGGCTTGGATTCGGGTTTAGCAGGCTGCCTGAAGGGCGTGTCCAGATGGTGGTCTGAAACCCGTCCTTCAATCCTGCCTTGGCCATCAGTGCCTTGGCTTTAGCGACATCGTGCGGGTAACCCGGCAGACTCTTCGCGTAACTCCAGGTGTTCGGCGGATAAGGGCCATTGGCCGCTTCTGCGGTGTCTTCAAACACAGCCTTGATGTAGTTGGCCTTGTCGAAGGCAAGGTTGATTGCCTGACGCACCTCCGGCTTGTCCAGTGGCGGATGCTGACTGTTGATGCCGACGAATGCGGTCATGAACGCGTCAGTCTTTTCAACTTTCAGTGTCGGCTCTTTCAGCGCGGCCTGTACGTCCAACGGTTTTGGCGACAGGGCGATCTGGCATTCATTGCGCCGCAGTTTCTGCAGGCGCACGTTGGCGTCCGGGGTAATGGCGAAGATCAACGGATCCACCGCAGGCTTGCCGCCGAAGTAATCCGGGTTGGCCTTGTAGCGGATCGCCGCGTCTTTCTGGAAACGGTTGAAGACGAACGGGCCGGTGCCAATCGGCTGGCTGTTGAGCTTGTCGGTCGCGCCGGCCTTCATCAGCTTGTCGGCGTATTCGGCGGAGTAGATCGAAGCGAAGCCCATGCTCAGAGTCGCCAGGAACGTCGAATCCGGGTGATCAAGGGTGAAGCGCACGGTGAGCGGGTCAAGTGCGTCGATTTTCTTGATCAGTGCCGGCAACTGCATCGACTGCGCATGCGGGAAGCCGCTCTGGGCGACCTTGTGCCACGGGTTGGCCGGGTCGAGCATGCGGTCGAAGCTGAATTTGACGTCTTCGGCGGTCAGTTCACGGCTTGGCTTGAAGTAGTCAGTCGTATGAAACTTCACCTGCGGGTGCAGCTTGAACACGTAAGTCAGGCCGTCGGTGCTGACTTCCCAGCTGTCGGCCAGGCTCGGCACGACTTTGCCGCTGGCGGTGTCGAAATCCACCAGGCGGTTCATCAGCACGTCGGCCGAGGCGTTGGTGGTGGTCAGCGAGTTGTATTGCACCACATCGAACCCTTCAGGGCTGGCCTCGGTGCAGACGCTCAGCGCGGCGGCCTGGGCCAGGGGGCTCAGCAGGAGCGGGGCGAGCAACAGGGGTAGGGCAGCGAGGCGCATGGTCGGTTTCCTTTTACAGATCGAAGGCCCATCTGCAAGTGCAGTCTGGAAAAGGCCTACCCTAGAGGTCTGGATTACAAATGACTATCCCCTTTTTGCATTTTCGGGGCACAGTGATGGCGGTTTTTCAGACTGCGGCGCGCGGTAAAAAGTCTGGATCGGCCGTGAGGACGATTTTCTGCGACGAGTGGTAAAAATCGATGCCAGCCTTTATCCAAGGCGTTCGCAGGCTGAAAAAGCGTCTTTTTATGGATTGATTGCACACCGAATGTTGTTGCACCCGGGTCTTTCTGGTATAAAGCAGCGCTCTTTTCTAGGGGCCCGGTTCCTTCACTGTAGGTGTAGCCGGTAAGACCTCTAAAGAAACGCGGCGCCTGGCGCCAAATGACTGAGAGATTAAGCGGCCAACCCATGCCGGGTTGGGCATGTGGTTTTAGAGGGCTGAGGCATGTCGAGAGTATGTCAAGTTACCGGTAAGGGTCCGGTGACTGGGAATAACATTTCCCACGCAAACAACAAAACCCGTCGTCGTTTCCTGCCGAACCTGCAGCATCACCGCTTCTGGGTTGAAGAAGAGAAACGTTTTGTGCGTCTGCGCGTATCTGCCAAAGGCATGCGTATCATCGACAAGCGTGGCATCACTGTCGTGCTCGCCGAACTTCGCCGCGATGGCAAGATTTAAGGGAGCTAATCATGCGTGAATTGATTCGTTTGATCTCGAGCGCCGGTACTGGTCACTTCTACACTACCGACAAGAACAAGCGTACTACCCCGGACAAAATCGAGATCAAGAAATATGATCCGGTTGTTCGCAAGCACGTGATCTACAAGGAAGGCAAAATCAAGTAATTGATTTTTCCGGACTTACGAAAAAGGCCCGTATCTCACGATACGGGCCTTTTTTGTTGCCTTGAAGCCTGATCGATCAACCACAGATCAGTTCAATGATCTCGTTTTTCTCGTTGACCAGGACTCTGATGCGGTCCGCATCAGTGCGCAGGTTGTACATGCCGTCCGGGACTTCGAGGCGATGCTTTGTTACTCCGGCTGCGTTGCGCACAGCGAGCAGGTTGTCAGTAGTAGCAACATCGCCGAGGAAAAATTGCGCGTTGTAGAGATTGCATTGGCTGGACATTGTGCCTCCTTGCTTTGGTTTGAGTTGAGGCCCCTATTCATCGAATCAGACTAACCTCCTGGTTTGAATGATCTTTTCTCGATTCCTAAGCGGCCAGCCGAAGTTTCACTCAAACCTGCTGGACATGCCTTACCCTGCTCGTCACCGTGTGTGTCGGATCAGCTTTTCTGTTCAAAGATCACATAGACCTTGCGGCAAGCCTCCAGCACTTCCCAAGTGCCACGAAACCCCGCCGGAATCACAAACCGGTCACCAACACGCAAGGTCTTGGCATTGCCATCGCCATCACGCAGCACCGAAACGCCCTGCAAGATCTCGCAGTATTCATGCTCGGTGTAGTTCACTGTCCACTGACCCACCGCGCCTTCCCACACACCAACGCCCATCTGCCCACAAGGGCTTTCGTATTGGTGGAACACCGCTTGCTCAGGATCACCCTTGAGCACTTTCGCCGGGTCCGGACGATAGCGTTCGGCTTCGCTGCTGGTCAGGCTGATGTCGACGACGTTCTGGATGTTCATTGTTGTTTTCTCCCGTAATGACGACGTGATGGTTGGAATGGGCGAAAGTCTATGTTTATTAAAATGAACACCGCAAGGCCGTATAGCCGGCTTATGTCAAATATATTGAAACAACCCCGGCCGCTGGTTTAGGGTGGCGGGTGCCTTGGGCCGAAATGCAGGCTGGCCGGGCAGAATTTTTGAGGACGCTGGCGACGATCGCGCGGCGCTCGTATTGAACAAGAGGAGGACACTTAAATGACCACCCTGACTCGTGCCGACTGGGAACAACGCGCCCACGACCTGAAGATTGAAGGCCGCGCCTACCTCAATGGCGAATACACCGACGCCGTCTCCGGCGAGACCTTCGAGTGCATCAGCCCGGTCGATGGCCGTCTGCTCGGCAAGATTGCCAGCTGTGACGCCGCCGACGCTCAGCGCGCCGTGGAAAACGCCCGCGCCACCTTCAATTCCGGCGTCTGGTCGCGCTTGGCGCCGACCAAACGCAAAGCCACCATGATCCGTTTTGCCGGCCTGCTCAAGCAGCATGCCGAGGAACTGGCCCTGCTCGAAACCCTCGACATGGGCAAGCCGATCAGTGATTCGCTGTACATCGACGTTCCGGGCGCGGCGCAAGCGCTGAGCTGGAGCGGTGAAGCGATCGACAAGATTTACGACGAAGTCGCCGCTACGCCGCACGATCAACTGGGTCTGGTGACTCGCGAGCCAGTGGGGGTGGTCGGCGCCATCGTACCGTGGAACTTCCCATTGATGATGGCCTGCTGGAAACTCGGCCCGGCATTGTCGACCGGTAACTCGGTGATCCTCAAGCCGTCGGAAAAATCCCCGCTGACCGCCATTCGCATCGCTGCGCTGGCTGTTGAAGCCGGTATTCCGAAAGGCGTGCTCAACGTGCTGCCGGGCTACGGCCACACCGTTGGCAAGGCGCTGGCCCTGCACAACGATGTCGACACGCTGGTGTTCACCGGTTCGACCAAGATCGCCAAGCAACTGATGATCTACTCCGGCGAATCGAACATGAAACGTGTTTGGCTGGAAGCCGGCGGCAAGAGCCCGAACATCGTCTTTGCCGATGCGCCGGATCTGCAAGCCGCCGCTGAATCCGCCGCCAGCGCCATCGCCTTCAACCAGGGTGAAGTCTGCACCGCCGGTTCGCGTCTGCTGGTCGAGCGTTCGATCAAGGACACATTCCTGCCGATGGTGATTGAGGCGCTGAAGGCCTGGAAGCCGGGCAATCCGCTGGACCCGGCGACCAATGTCGGTGCACTGGTGGATACGCAGCAGATGAATACCGTGCTGTCGTACATCGAATCCGGCCACAGCGATGGCGCCAAACTGGTCGCTGGCGGCAAGCGCATCCTGCAGGAAACCGGTGGCACCTACGTCGAGCCAACGATTTTCGACGGCGTGAGCAACGCGATGAAAATCGCTCAGGAAGAGATTTTCGGGCCGGTACTGTCGGTTATCGCCTTCGATACTGCCGAGGAAGCTATCCAGATCGCCAACGACACGCCTTACGGCTTGGCCGCTGCGGTCTGGACCCAGGACATCTCCAAGGCACACCTGACCGCCAAGGCTCTGCGTGCCGGCAGTGTGTGGGTCAACCAGTACGACGGCGGCGACATGACCGCACCGTTTGGCGGCTTCAAGCAGTCGGGCAACGGCCGCGACAAGTCGCTGCACGCGTTCGACAAATACACTGAGCTGAAAGCGACGTGGATCAAGCTGTAAGCCGTTAGGAGGGGCTGTTCGCGAGAGCAGATCCTCCAGACGAGGCAGATCCCTGTGGGAGCGAGCCTGCTCGCGAAAGCGGTGTATCAGTCAGCCCTTGTGCTGAATGTGAAACCGCTTTCGCGAGCAGGCTCGCTCCCACATTTGCTTGATGTGGCCTCTAAAAATAATTATCCACAGGAGCGTGGAACATGCGGTGGGCGACGTATTTCGCCGTGTTGGCGTCTGTCTTGAGTGTCGGCCTGGCCCTGGGGGTCAGCATGCCGTTGGTGTCGTTGCGCCTGGAGGGTTGGGGTTACGGCTCTTTCGCCATCGGTGTGATGGCGGCGATGCCGGCGATTGGCGTGTTGTTGGGCGCGAAAATTTCCAGCCATCTGGCGGCACGCTTCGGTACGGCCAACCTGATGCGCCTGTGTCTGTGGGCTGGAGCGCTGTCCATCGGCCTGCTGGCGCTGTTGCCGAGCTACCCGATCTGGCTGGTATTGCGCCTGATGATCGGCGTGATCCTGACCATCGTGTTCATCCTCGGCGAGAGCTGGATCAATCAACTGGTGGTCGAGAACTGGCGCGGACGATTGGTGGCGCTGTATGGCAGCAGCTATGCGTTGAGCCAGCTCTCCGGCCCGTTACTGCTGGGTGCGCTGGGTACCGAGCATGATTACGGTTTCTGGGTCGGCGTCGGCCTGCTGCTGGTTTCGCCCTTGTTGCTGCTGGGCCGCAGCGGTGCACCCAGCAGCGAAGCGAGCAGCGTAACGTTCCGTGACCTGTGGGGATTCGCTCGTGAGCTGCCAGCGATTGCCTGGGCGGTTTCATTGTTCGCCGCGTTCGAGGCGATGATCTTGACGCTGCTGCCGGTGTATTGCCTGCAGCAGGGTTTTACCGCCGAGATTGCACTGGCGATGGTCAGCACGGTGGTGGTGGGCGATGCGCTGCTGCAATTGCCGATTGGCGCGTTGGCCGACTACCTGTCGCGGCGCACGTTGTTCGCCGGTTGTGCGCTGGTGTTGATGCTGTCGAGTCTGGCGATCCCGCTGTTGCTCGATACGCTGCTCATCTGGCCGCTGTGGGTATTGTTCGGGGCGAGTGCCGGCGGGTTGTTCACCCTGTCGTTGATTTTGATTGGCGAGCGTTATCGCGACGATGCACTGGTGCGGGCGAATGCGCATATTGCACAGCTGTGGGGCGTGGGATGTCTGGTCGGGCCGCTCGCGGCCGGGGCGGGCAGCCAGTGGATCAATGGGCATGCGTTGCCGTTGTTGATGGCGATTGGGGCGTTTGGGTTGGTGATTCTGCTCTTGCGCCAAGGGGCATTCGGACCCATAACCGAGCCTGCCTAAGATCAAAAGATCGCAGCCTTCGACAGCTCCTACAGTTGCAATGCATTCGTTCTGTAGGAGCTGCCGAAGGCTGCGATCTTTTGCTTTTTAAAGCATTCGCTCAAGGCCGACAGTGGTGCTGAACCACGCGTTGAATCGTCGCCACCAACTCCCCGGCTCTTTGCTCAGTGTATGCATTTGGCCGTTGTCCTCTGTCACCCAGACGATCTGCCCGTTCTCAAGCTTCGCCTCATAGCTCAACGCTGGCGCCATGCCTTGCAAGGCCAGTTCGCGAACATGTTCGGCCAGCTCGGGGCTGTCGACCAAGACCCCGACTTCGGTGTTCCACAGCACCGAGCGCGGGTCGAAGTTGAACGAGCCGATAAACGACTTCTGCCGATCAAAAATCATCGCTTTGCTGTGCAGGCTTGAATCCGAGCCACGAAACGACTTGCTGTAAAACACATGCGGACCGCTGCCGTAGTTATCCCCAGGCTGGCGCCGTAGTTCATACAACTTCACGCCATGCTCCAGCAGAGCTTTGCGATACGGCGCATATCCGCCGTGCACCGCCGGCACGTCGGTGGCCTCCAGCGAGTTGGTCAACAGGCTCACGGAAACCCCAGCGTCGGCGCGACCGGTCAGGTAAACCAGCCCCGGCTGTCCCGGCACAAAGTACGCCGAAATCATGATCAGCTCTTTGCTCACGCCTCTGAGCTCGGGTGCCAGTTGCGTGGTCAGCAGCAATTGCGGATCCGGCTCGCCCTTGGCCAAGACCTTGCTCGGCGCGTCCCACAGCGCCTGATTCCATGCCCAGATCAGCTCTTTGCGCCAGATGTCCATGCGCGGCTCAGTCTTGAAGGTCATCAATTGCTGATACAGCGCGTGATTCTGTTTGCGGGTTTCTTCCAGCGACTCTTCCAGGCGCGTGCGGGTGTTCTGCAGATCCTTGGCGGTTGGTTGGCTGGTGAGGAACTCGTCGATCGGTTTGCTCAGGGCGCTGTTCCAGTACTGGTCGAAACTGTGCCCGAGTTGCTCGGCGACCGGCCCGACACTGAGCATGTCGATGTCGGTGAAATTCAGGTTCGGCTCGGCGTCGAAGTACTCGTCGCCCAGATTGCGCCCGCCGACGATGGCCACGCTGTTGTCCGCCAGCCACAGCTTGTTGTGCATGCGCCGATGTTGCAGCGACAGATTGAACAAGCGCCCCGCCGCGCGGGTGACACCGGTGCTGCGGCCCAGATGCAGCGGGTTGAACAGGCGAATCTGAATCTGTGGATGCGCCGCCAGTGTCGCGATGATCTGGTCGAGGCCATCGCTGGTGGTGTCGTCGAGGAGAATGCGCACACGGACACCACGATCGGCAGCCTTGAGCAGTTCCTCCACCAGCATCCGCGTGCTGATGCCGTCGTGGACGATGTAGTACTGCAGATCCAGACTGCTCTGGGCGTTGCGGATCAGTTCGGCGCGCGCGGTGAACGCCTCGCTGCTGTTGGACAGCAGGCGAAAACCCGAGCGGCCTTGATAGGGCGCCGCTTGTGCCTGAATCGAACGACCGAAGCTGGAATCGGAAGCCGGCAACGCCTGACTGGATTCGCGCGGAACATCGAGACTGGCACAGCCGCTCAGGAACGAGGCGAGTAACAGCAAAGCGAGAAGGGGCTGTCTGAAGCTCACGTAGGGTCATTCCGATTGGCGGCTAGGGTCGGCATATGGACGCGGTTCTCAGGAAAAAAGTCAGTCGGCTTCTGCCAGCAATCTGACAGCGGTCTCGCCGACCTTGCGCACCGCTTCTTCGATCTGCGCTGTCGGTTTGGCAGCGTAGTTCATCCGCAGGCAATTGCGGTATTTGCCCGAGGCGGAAAAGATGCTGCCGACGGCAATCTGTACGCCTTGGTCGTGCAACTCACGATTCAGTTTCAAGGTGTCGAAACCTTCCGGCAATTCGACCCACAACATGAAGCTGCCTTGCGGCCGACTGGCGCGGGTGCCTGCCGGGAAATAGCGGGTCACCCAGTCGATCATCAGGTCGCGACTGCGTTGGTATTGTGTGCGCATCCGCCGCAAGTGCGGTTCGAAATGACCGGCCTTGAGGAATTCGGCGATGGCGATCTGCGGCTGCGGTGCGGTCGATCCGGTGCTGATGTATTTCATGTGCAGCACGCGTTCGAGGTATCGGCCCGGCGCGACCCAGCCAATACGCAGCCCTGGCGCCAGGGTCTTGGAAAACGAGCTGCACAGCAATACGCGGCCGTCTTCGTCGAAAGATTTGATCGTGCGTGGGCGCGGGTAGGTGTAGGCCAGTTCGCCATACACATCGTCTTCGATGATCGCCACGTCGAAGCGCTGCGCGAGGTTGAGCAGAGCGCGTTTGCGCGACTCCGGCATGATGTAGCCGAGCGGGTTGTTACAGTTCGGGGTGAGCTGGATGACCTTGATCGGCCATTGTTCCAGCGCCAGTTCCAGGGCTTCGAGGCTGATGCCGGTGAGGGGATCGGTGGGGATTTCCAAGGCTTTCATGCCCAGGCCCTTGAGGGTCTGCATGGCGCCGTGAAAGCTTGGCGAGTCCACCGCGACAATGTCGCCCGGCTCGCAGATCGCGTGGATGCTGGTGGACAGCGCTTCATGGCAACCGGTGGTGACGACCAGGTCGCTGGCGCTCAACTGGCAGCCGGAATCAAGCATCAGTCTGGCGATCTGCTCGCGCAATTCGAGGGTGCCGTGGATGTTGTCGTAATACAGACCGGGCATGTCCTGGCGGCGGCTGATCCGCGCCAGCCCGCGCAGCAGCGGTTTCATCGTTGGCGAGCTGATGTCGGGCATGCCGCGACCCAGTTGCACGACATCCTTGCGCGGCACTGCGCGAATCAACTCCAGCACCTGATCCCATTGCGAAATCTCCACTGGCCGTTGCGCCGGGCGGCCAACGGCGGGCAGCTCCGGCAGTTCGCGGCCAACCGGCACAAAGTAGCCGGACTTGGGCTTTGGCGTAGCCAGACCGCTGTCTTCCAGCATGCGATAAGCCTGTTGCACCGTGCTCAGGCTGACCCCGTGTTCGACGCTCAAGGCACGTACAGACGGCAACCGATCGCCGGGTCGATAGAAGCCGTTTTCGATGCGCGTGCCGAGCAATTCGGCAAGGTTTACATAAAGGGTCATGGCTCTGCCTCGGTGCGGTGATTCGATAAACCAGTACAGATGCGGCAGAAATCGACAATTCAGTCTTCAGAGCGGCAAATCTGTATGGAGTTAATACAGTTGCTTTGAATCTGTAACGGTTTTGCTTGCCCGCGCATCATGGAATCTCTGGCTACCCAAGTAAACAGGAGCAACGAAAATGAACGGCTTGAGCGATGTGCGGCTGACGTTACACAGTCAGGAACTGGCGGCAGGGCAGAAGGACAACGCGCGCAATCTCATGCGTAACGCGCCATCCGGCCTGAGTCGCTGGAATCTGTTCTGGCATCGTCTGCACACGCGAAAGGCGTTGCTGGCGCTGACGGCGGATCAGCTCAAGGACATCGGGCTGACGCGTGAACAGGCGCAGGAGGAGGGGTTGAAGCCGTTCTGGCGGATCTGATAACCACTGATCGTTCCCACGCTCTGCGTGGGAACGCCGCCCCGGACGCTCCGCGTCCGCTGTGACGCAGAGCGTCACTGGATGCATTCCCACGCAGAGCGTGGGAACGATCAATCAGACCAACTCTTTCATCCGATGCCACAACATCCCCAACGCCAACAGCGGCGAGCGCAAATGCTTGCCGCCCGGGAAAGTGATGTGCGGCACCTTGGCAAACAGATCAAAGCCACCGCTGTGCTGGCCGCTGATCGCCTCGGCGAGCAACTTGCCCGCCAGGTGCGTGGCATTCACCCCGTGTCCGGAATACGCCTGGGCGTAATACACATTTGGCTGATCCGCGAGCCGGCCAATCTGCGGCAAACGGTTTGCGCCGATACCGATCATCCCGCCCCACTGATAATCGATCTTCACCCCGGCCAATTGCGGGAATACTTCGAGCATCTTCGGCTGCATGTAGGCGCCGATATCCTTCGGATCCCGCCCCGAATAATGACAGGCACCGCCGAACAGCAAACGATGATCGGCCGAGAGCCGGTAGTAATCCAGCGCGACACGTTGGTCGCAGACCGCCATGTTCTGCGGCAGCAGGCTGTGCGCCTGTTCTTCGCTCAACGGTTCGGTGGCGATGATGTAGCTGCCGGCGGGCAGGACTTTGCCGCTGAGTTGCGGGTTCAGATCATTGAGATAGGCATTGCAGCCGAGCACCAGCGTTTTCGCGCGTACCAAACCGTGGGCTGTATGGACTTTGACTTCGGGGCCGTAATCGATACGCGTCACTGCGGAGTGTTCAAACAGTTTGACGCCCAATTGCTGCGCCGCTGCCGCTTCACCCAGCGCCAGATTCAGCGGATGCAGATGTCCTGAACCCATGTCGATCAATCCGCCGACATAGCGCTTGGAGCCGACCACCGTGTGCATATCGTTGGCTTGCAGCAAGCGGGTTTCGTAGCGATAGCCAAGGCCACGCAATTCTTCGGCGTCTTCGGCAAAGCCTTCGAGGTCGGACGGTTTGTTGGCGAGGTCGCAGTAGCCCCAGGTCAGGTCACAGGCAATCTGAAAACGCTCGACGCGCTGACGAACGATTTCCACCGCTTCCAGGCCCATGAGTTTCATCTCGCGCACGCCGTCGGCGCCGATGACGTTGGTGAACTGATCGAGGCCGTGGCCGACGCCGCGAATCAACTGCCCGCCGTTGCGGCCACTGGCGCCCCAGCCGATCTTGTGTGCTTCCAGTAGCACCACGCTGAGGCCGCGTTCAGCCAGTTCCAGTGCCGTGTTCAACCCGGAAAAACCGCCACCAACCACGCAGACATCAGCCACCATTTCACCTTGCAGCGCAGGATGATCCGGCTGCGGCAAGCTGCTGGCGGCGTAATAAGAGGCAACGTGGGGTTGGCTCGCGGGGGATTGGGCGCGGGCAGTCATGGGCGTCATCCAACGGCTAAGGTGTCGAGAAAATTTGACGGAGCATAAGCCGCACGCCCGAACGTGGGCAACACTGGTCGGCCGGCGGTGTCTGGATCAGGGCTTTTGCGGCACAATTGGCGCCTATTCCACCTTGGTTACCGTTTCGATGAGCTGCAACAGCCAGACAGTCCGCACCTTGCGTCAGCAGATCCCCTCGTTCGAGTGCGTGCCCGGCTGCCACGACTGCTGCGGGCCAGTGACCACTTCGCCGGAAGAAATGTCCCGCCTGCCGCGCAAGACCCGCGCCGAGCAGGATGCGGCGATGGAGGAGTTGAACTGTGTGCATTTGGGGCCGAATGGCTGCACGGTGTATGAGGAGCGGCCGTTGATTTGCCGCTTGTTTGGCACGACCAAAACCTTGCCATGCCCGAATGAGCGGCGGCCGGTGGAGCTGATTCATCCGCGGGTGGAGAAGCAGATATTCGAGTACATGGCGGCGAATCGGCAGGTGTTGGTTTAGTCGTAGCGTTTCATGATCATTCCCACGCTCTGCGTGGGAATGCAGCCCGGGACGCTCTGCGTCCCAAATGCCGAACGCGGAGCGTCCGAAGAGGCATTCCCACGCAGAGCGCGGGAACGATCGTCGCGGTGCTCAGTCTGGAATCGGCAGGCTCAGGCTCTCCTTCACCTCTTCCATCACGATATAACTCTTCGACTCCCGCACATGCGGCAGCTTCAGCAGAATGTCGCCCAGCAGTTTGCGGTACGAAGCCATCTCGGAAATCCGCGCCTTCACCAGATAGTCGAAATCCCCTGACACCAAATGACATTCCAGCACGTGCGGCAACTTCAGCACCGCGCGGCGGAACTCTTCGAAGGTGTCGCCGGATTTGTAGTCGAGGCTGATCTCGACAAACACCAGCAAGCTACCCTTCAAGTGCTGCGGATTCAGCCGGGCGTTGTAGCCCATGATGATTCCTTCGCGTTCCAGACGCCGGACCCGCTCGGTGCACGGCGTGGTGGAGAGGCCGACTTTTTCGCCGAGCTCGGTAAAGGATATCCGCCCGTCTGCCTGCAGGATCCGCAAGATGTTGCGGTCGATCTTGTCCAGCTCACGTTTGGTCTGAGTGTTGGTACGCATAGGGGATGCGCCTCCGTGAAAAGGGTTTTTGCCGAGAATTGTCGCCAAATATAGGCGCTTATATAGTGAAAAGCACTGGCATTTCTTTTTTACACTGCGCGCATCATTGCTCTAACAACACAGCTCGGCGAAAAGCCGCGATGAGGGATACAAAATGCGCGTTATGGTCTTGGGTAGCGGCGTCATCGGTACCGCCAGTGCTTACTATCTGGCCCGTGCCGGGTTTGAAGTGGTGGTGGTCGACCGGCAGCCCGCTGCGGCCATGGAGACCAGTTTCGCCAACGCCGGCCA
The DNA here is from genome assembly GCF_979258655.1 of Pseudomonas sp. AC242. NCBI lineage: Bacteria > Pseudomonadati > Pseudomonadota > Gammaproteobacteria > Pseudomonadales > Pseudomonadaceae > Pseudomonas > Pseudomonas sp. AC242. Next base: position 5,470,009 of record NZ_OZ409873.1, on the reverse strand, counting down.
GGTCTCGCCGGGCTACGCCTCGCCGTGGGCCGCGCCGGGCGTACCGCTGAAGGCGATCAAGTGGCTGCTGCAACGCCACGCCCCTCTCGCGATCAAGGCCACCGCCGATATCGATCAGTACCTGTGGATGGCGCAGATGCTGCGCAATTGCACCGCCAACCGTTACGCGGTGAACAAGGAGCGCATGGTGCGTCTGTCCGAGTACAGCCGCGATTGCCTCGATGAATTGCGCGCCGAAACCGGCATCGCCTACGAAGGCCGCAGCCTCGGCACCACTCAGCTGTTCCGCACTCAGGCGCAGCTCGATGGCGCCGCCAAAGACATCGCCGTGCTGAAAGAATCCGGCGTGCCGTTTGAGGTGCTCGACCGCGCCGGCATTGCCCGCGTCGAACCGGCCCTGGCCGGCGTTACCGACATCCTCGCCGGTGCCTTGCGCCTGCCGAACGACCAGACCGGCGACTGCCAGATGTTCACCACTCGCCTCGCCGAAATGGCCGTGAAACTCGGTGTCGAATTCCGCTTTGGCCAGGACATTCAGAAACTCGACTACGCCGGTGATCGCATCAACGGTGTGTGGATCGACGGCAAACTGGAGACCGCTGACCGCTACGTTCTGGCGCTCGGCAGCTACTCGCCGCAACTGCTCAAGCCGCTGGGCATCAAAGCCCCGGTGTATCCGCTCAAGGGTTATTCGCTGACCGTGCCGATCACCAACCCGGCGATGGCTCCGACCTCGACTATTCTCGACGAGACCTACAAGGTCGCGATCACCCGTTTCGACAACCGCATCCGCGTTGGCGGCATGGCCGAGATCGCCGGTTTTGACCTGTCGCTGAACCCGCGCCGCCGCGAAACCCTGGAGATGATCGTCAACGACCTTTATCCTCAGGGCGGTAATCTGGCCGAGGCGAGTTTCTGGACCGGTCTGCGTCCGACCACCCCGGACGGCACGCCGATCGTTGGCGCCACGCCGTTCAAGAACCTGTTCCTCAACACCGGTCACGGCACGCTCGGTTGGACCATGGCGTGCGGTTCCGGTCGTTTGCTGGCCGACCTGATGGCAAAGAAAAAGCCGCAGATCAGCGCCGAAGGCCTCGATATTTCCCGTTACGGCAACAAAATTCAGGAGTCCGCAAAACATGGCAATCCAGCGCCAGCTCACCAATGAGCGCATGAGTCAGATCGTCAGCCACAACGGCACCGTGTATCTGGCCGGGCAGGTCGGCGACGACTTCGACGCCGGGATTGAACAGCAGACTCGCGAAGTCCTTGCCAATATCGAGCGTTTGCTTGATCTGGCCGGCACTGACAAACAACACCTGCTGTCGGCGACGATTTACCTGAACGACATCGAGGCGCACTTTGCCGGGATGAACTCGGTGTGGGACCAGTGGCTGCCAAAAGGTGCTGCCCCGGCCCGTGCCACCGTCGAAGCGAAAATGGCCAAGCCGAGCATCCTGGTAGAAATCTCTATCGTCGCCGCGCTGCCGTAAGCCGTTGTAAAGATCCCTCTCCCGGCGCTGTTGGCGGTTCACGTCGTCAGTCGGCGCCGGTTTTTCTTCCCATGACCGCCTAGAAGTCTGCCGCCATGCGTCCTGCCCGTGCCCTGATCGACCTAGAAGCCCTGCGCCACAACTACCGAATTGCCCGCGAAGTCACCGGCGCCAAGGCGCTTGCGGTGATCAAGGCCGATGCCTATGGCCATGGCGCGGTGCGTTGCGCGCAGGCGCTGGAAGCCGAGGCCGACGGTTTTTCCGTCGCCTGCATCGAAGAAGCGCTGGAGTTACGCGCGGCCGGCATCAAGGCCCCGGTGTTGTTGCTCGAAGGCATCTTCGAAGCCGATGAGCTGGCGTTGATCGTCGAGCATGATTTCTGGACCGTGGTGCATTCGCTGTGGCAGCTCGAAGCAATTGAGCAGGCGACGCTGAGCAAGCCGATTACCGTGTGGCTGAAGCTTGATTCGGGCATGCACCGTGTCGGTCTGCATCCCAAGGATTACCCGGCAGCCTATCAACGGCTGCTGGCCAGCGGCAAAGTGGCGAAAATCGTCTTGATGAGCCACTTCGCCCGCGCCGATGAACTGCACGCGCAGAGCAGCACCGAGCAGGTTGCGGTGTTTGAAGCGGCGCGTCAGGGCCTGGCGGCGGAAGTCAGCTTGCGCAACTCGCCGGCTGTGCTCGGTTGGCCGCAGATTCACAGCGATTGGGTGCGCCCGGGCATCATGCTTTATGGCGCGACCCCGTTCGAAGAAGCCAACGCCGTGGCCGAGCGCCTGCAACCGGTGATGACCCTCGAATCGAAAGTCATCTGTGTGCGTGAGCTGCCCGCCGGCGAGCCGATCGGCTACGGCGCCAAATTCATCACCGACAAGCCGATGCGCATCGGCGTGGTCGCCATGGGTTACGCCGATGGCTACCCGCGTCAGGCGCCGACCGGCACGCCGGTTTTGGTGGCTGGCAAGCGCAGCCGCATTCTCGGTCGCGTGTCGATGGACATGCTCTGCATCGATCTGACCGATGTGCCGCAAGCCGACCTCGGTTCGAGCGTCGAATTGTGGGGCAAAAATATCCTCGCCAGTGAAGTGGCGCAGTGGGCCGACACCATTCCGTACCAGATCTTTTGCAATCTGCGCCGAGTGCCAAGGCTCTATTCCGAGGGTTAACGCCGCTGCGGGGGCCAAGTGTTGTAAATACTGAACGCTGTCGCCATGATAACGCTCAATATTCTTACAACATCAGGAGGCTCCCGCCTTGGACGTCGGTGAACGACTGCAATCGATCCGCAAGCTCAAAGGGCTTTCCCAGCGTGAACTCGCCAAACGCGCGGGCGTCACCAACAGCACCATTTCGATGATCGAAAAGAACAGCGTCAGTCCTTCGATCAGTTCGCTGAGGAAGGTACTGGGCGGCATCCCCATGTCCATGGTCGAGTTCTTTTCCGAAGAAATCCTGCAGGAAGTCCCGACCCAGATCGTCTACAAGGCCAACGAGCTGATCGACATTTCCGACGGCGCCGTGACCATGAAACTGGTCGGCCGCGCGCACCCCAGCCGCGCCATCGCCTTCCTCAATGAAATCTACCCGCCGGGCGCCGATACCGGCGAAGAAATGCTCACCCATGAAGGCGAGGAAACCGGGATTCTGGTGGAAGGTCGTCTGGAACTGGTGGTGGGTCTGGAAACTTTTATTCTCGAAGCCGGCGACAGCTACTACTTTGAAAGTACCAAGCCGCATCGTTTCCGTAATCCGTTCGACGCGCCTGCGCGACTAATCAGCGCAGCCACGCCGGCGAATTTTTAACAAAGAGGTGCCAAGCCATGATGGCAAAGGCATCCGGACCGTTTTTCTACCGTGCGGTATAACCCCTTCGACTATGGGGTTGTTTCAGTGTGACGGGCTACCCGCTATACTTCCGCCCGCCTGCGAACCGTGGCCGCAGGCGTGAATAGCCACCATTGAGGGTGAACGCGTGAACCTAATTATGAAAATGCTGGCTGCACCAGCAACCGTACTGGCCCTCTGGGCTGTCAGCGCTCAAGCTGCGACGAATGACGACATTGCCAAACGCCTCGAGCCTGTCGGCCAGGTGTGTGTTCAAGGGCAGGAATGCAAAGGGATGGAAGTTGCCGCTTCCGCAGGTGGTGGTGGCGGGGCGAAGTCCCCTGATGATGTGATTGCCAAGCACTGCAATGCTTGCCACGGCACAGGCCTGCTGGGCGCACCAAAAATCGGTGACAAGGCGGCTTGGCAAGAGCGCGCTGATCATCAAGGCGGCCTCGACGGCATCCTGGCCAAGGCCATCACCGGTATTAACTCGATGCCACCGAAAGGCACCTGCGCCGATTGCTCGGATGAAGAGTTGAAAGGTGCAATCCAGAAGATGTCCGGCCTGAAATAAGCCGCGCTTCTGACGAAAAAAACCGTCTTCGGACGGTTTTTTTGTGCCTGCGATTTAGTAGCCCTCACCCCAGCCCTCTCCCGGAGGGAGAGGGAGCCGACCGAGGTGTCTTTCGCTATCCATCGACCTGAAAGACCTTAGCGATTATGGATTCGGTACAGCTCTTTCAGGTCGATGTAGATGCCGAGCATCCCCGAATCAGTCCCCTCTACCTCCGGGAGAGGGCTAGGGTGAGGGCAACAATTTCAAGTCGGAAAAACATTTCAAGAACAGCGCACGTTCACTCTGAAGCTGTTCATTGCAGCAAACTCAAGGCAATCTCGGTCTACCCCTATTCACGGAACGGGCAGGAGGCTTCAGATGGTGCAGTTGTGTTCGATCGAACAGGCAGTCGACGACGTGCTGGCGCGCTTGCCGGCGCACATCCACATGGGCATGCCGCTAGGCCTGGGCAAACCCAATCACTTCGTCAACGCGCTGTACCGGCGAATCAAAGAGCTGCCCGAGCGGCAGCTGACGATTTACACCGCGCTGTGCCTCGGCCGCCCGGCGCTGGGTGATGGATTGCAGAAGCGCTTCATCGAACCCTTCGTCGAGCGCGTCTTCGGTGATTACCCGGAATTCGATTTCCTCGCCGACCTGCATCGCGACAGCCTGCCGGCCAACATCCGTATCGAACAGTTCTTCATGCAGCCCGGCAGCCTGCTCAACAGCGCGCCGGCCCAGCAGGATTACGTCAGCAGCAACTACAGCCACGCCGCTCGCGACATCAACGCCGCCGGGCTGAATCTGGTAGCGCAGTTATTAGCCAGCAGCAGCGAACACCCCGACCGTCTGAGCCTGAGCTGCAACCCCGATATCACCCTCGACCTGTTGCCGATGATCGCCAAGCGTCGCGAAGCTGGGGAGACGATCCTGCTGGTCGGCCAGGTGCACACCGATCTGCCGTACATGCCCGGCGATGCCGAAGTCGACATCGATACGTTCGACCTGCTGATCGACGCCAAGGACAACAGCACGCTGTTTTCCACGCCGAACATGCCGGTGGGGTTTCAAGATCATTTCATTGGCTTGCACGCCAGTACGCTAGTGCGCGACGGCGGTACGTTGCAGATCGGCATCGGCTCAATGGGTGATGCGCTGACTGCTGCGCTGCTTGCACGTCAGGCGGATAACGCCGGTTACAAGGCGTTGCTCGACGACATCAACCTCAGCCAATGGGCGCAGTTGATCGACCGCGAGGGCGGCACCGGGCCATTCGCCAAAGGTTTGTACGGTTGCAGCGAAATGTTCGTCAACGGCTTGCTGGTGCTGGCAGATGCCGGGATCATCCGGCGCAAGGTCTATCCCGATGTGCAGACTCAGGAACAGGCCAACGCCGGCACCCTCGACGAGGCGGCGCAGACTGACGGCATCTCGGTGCACGGCGGCTTCTTCCTCGGCCCGCGCAGTTTCTACGAGCGCTTGCGCGAGTTACCGCAGAGCAAACGCCTCGAATTCAACATGACCCGCATCAGCTACATCAACGAGCTCTATGGGCAGGAAGAACTCAAGCGTTTGCAGCGCCTGGATGCGCGATTCATCAACACCGTGTTCACCATGACCCTGCTTGGGGCTGGCGTGGCAGATCAACTGGAGGATGGACGAGTGCTCAGCGGTGTTGGCGGGCAATACAACTTTGTGGCGCAGGGCCACGCGCTGCACGATGCGCGCTCGATTCTGATCCTGCGCAGCTGGCGTGAATCCGGTGGCGACGTCAGTTCGAATATCGTCTGGGAATACGGCCACTGCACGATTCCACGGCATCTGCGCGATATCGTCGTCACCGAGTACGGCATTGCCGATCTGCGTGGTAAATCCGACGCGGTCGTCATTGAATCGCTGTTGAACATCAGCGACTCGCGCTTCCAGCAGGGCTTGATCGAGCAAGCGCAAAAAGTCGGCAAGCTGCCAAAGGATTTCCGCCTCGACCCACGCTTTGCCGACAACACGCCACAGCGTTTGCAGGCAATCGCCGCGCAGCATCCGAACCTGTTTCCAGAATATCCACTGGGCTGTGATTTCACCGCGATCGAGCGGGATTTGCTGCGTGCGCTGAACTGGCTGAAGAGCAAATTCAAACTCACCGAAATCCTCGAGCTCGGCAAAGCCGCCCTCGACGCCCCCGAGGCATCGCTATACCCAGAACACCTCGAACGCATGCAGCTCACCAACCCGGAAGGCCTGAAAGAAGACCTCTTCCAACGCCTGCTGCTCACCGGCCTCAAAGCCACCGCACAATAACTGCCGGACCCAAAACAACTGTAGGAGTGAGCCTGCTCGCGATGGCGGTGTTTCAGCCGACGAATATATCGACTGACACTACGCTATCGCGAGCAGGCTCACTCCTACAGGGGGGCTGCGGTGTGGCTTTATTCGATGAAAGTGACGACGCCATCCTTCAGCGATTTCACGCGGGCCAGCGATTCAACGCGGTAGCCCTGCGAGTCCAGCTCGGCGCGGCCGCCCTGGAACGACTTTTCGATGACGATGCCCAGGCCAGCAACGGTCGCGCCGGCCTGTTTGATGATCGAGATCAGCGCTTGCGACGCCTTACCGTTGGCCAGGAAGTCGTCGATGATCAGCACGCGGTCGCTGCTGGTCAGGTGACGCGGGGAGATGGCCACGGTGCTTTCGGTCTTTTTGGTGAACGAGTAAACGGTCGCCGACAGCAGGTTTTCCGTCAGGGTCAGGGACTGTTGCTTGCGGGCGAAGATCACCGGCACGCCGAGGTTCAGACCGGTCATGATCGCCGGGGCTATCCCTGAGGCTTCGATGGTGACGATCTTGGTGATGCCCGAATCCTTGAACAGCGAGGCGAATTCGTCGCCGATCAGCTTCATCAAGGCCGGGTCGATCTGGTGGTTCAGGAAGGCGTCGACCTTCAGGACCTGGTCGGAAAGCACAATGCCTTGTTCGCGGATTTTCTGGTGCAATGCTTCCATGAAGCTGTCCTCTTTGGCGCTTTGTGCGCCGAAGGTCTAGTAAAAAAAGTGGTCAATTCTAGCGCTTTAACATCGCGCGTATATCAGCCAATGCGCTGTTGCCACGCACGACTTTGACTTCGGTCGGTGTGTCGTCGTTGCCTTCCCACGCCAGATCGTCCGGCGGCAGCTCATCGAGAAAGCGGCTCGGCGCGCAGTCGATGATCTCGCCGTACTGCTTGCGCTTGGCGGCAAAGGTGAAGGCCAGGGTCTGGCGCGCGCGGGTGATGCCCACGTAGGCCAGGCGACGTTCTTCTTCGATGGTGTCGGCTTCGATGCTGGAACGGTGCGGGAGGATTTCCTCTTCCATGCCCATGATGAACACGTAAGGGAATTCCAGACCCTTGGACGCATGCAGGGTCATCATCTGCACGCCTTCGGCGCCGTCTTCCTCTTCCTGCTGACGTTCGAGCATGTCGCGCAGGACCAGTTTGCCGATCGCATCCTCGACGGTCATTTCGCCTTCTTCGTCCTTTTCGAGGGTGTTTTTCAACGCCTCGATCAGGAACCAGACGTTGCTCATCCGGTAATCGGCCGCCTTGTCGCTGGAGCTGTTGGTGCGCAGCCAGTTCTCATAGTCGATGTCCATGACCATGCTGCGCAGCGCCGAGATCGGGTCTTCGCCGGCGCACTGCTCGCGCACTTTGTCCATGAAGCGCTTGAAGCGCGACAGGCGATCGGTGAAACGGCTGTCCAGATGCTCGCCCAGACCGATTTCGTCGGTGGCGGCGTACATCGAGATCTTGCGTTCGGTGGCGTAGTTGCCGAGTTTTTCCAGAGTGGTCGAGCCGATTTCCCGGCGCGGTACGTTGATCACGCGCAGGAAGGCGTTGTCGTCATCCGGGTTGACGATCAGGCGGAAGTAGGCCATCAGGTCTTTCACTTCCTGACGGCCGAAGAAGCTGTTGCCGCCGCTCAGGCGATACGGCACCTGGTGGTGCTGCAACTTCAGCTCGATCAGCTTGGCCTGATAGTTACCGCGATAAAGGATCGCGAAGTCGCTGTACGGACGGTCGGTGCGCAAGTGCAGGCTGAGGATTTCCATGGCCACGCGCTCGGCTTCGGCGTCCTCGTTGCGGCAGCGGATTACGCGGATCTCGTCGCCGTGGCCCATCTCACTCCACAGCTGCTTTTCGAATTCGTGCGGGTTGTTCGAGATCAGCACGTTGGCGCAGCGCAGGATGCGACTCGTCGAGCGATAGTTCTGCTCGAGCATCACCACTTTCAAGGACGGATAGTCGTCCTTGAGCAGCATCAGGTTTTCCGGCCGCGCGCCGCGCCAGGCATAGATCGACTGGTCGTCGTCGCCTACCACGGTGAACTGGTTGCGCTTGCCGATGAGCATTTTTACCAGCAGGTATTGGCTGGCGTTGGTGTCCTGATATTCGTCGACCAGCAGGTAGCGCACCTTGTTCTGCCACTTTTCGAGAATGTCGGCGTGTTCTTCGAAAAGCTTTACCGGCAACAGGATCAGGTCGTCGAAGTCCACCGCGTTGAACGCTTTCAGCGTGCGCTGATAGTGGGTGTAGACGATCGCGGCAGTCTGTTCCTTGGGATTACGCGCGTTCTCCAGCGCCTGAGGCGGCAGGATCAGGTCGTTTTTCCAGGCGCCGATCATGTTCTTGATCTCGTCGACGCCGTCGTCGCCCGCGTATTCCTTCTGCATGATGTCGGTCATCAGGGCTTTCACATCGGTCTCGTCGAAAATCGAGAAACCGGGTTTATAGCCCAGCCGCGCGTGTTCCTTGCGGATGATGTTGAGACCGAGGTTGTGGAAGGTGCAGACGGTCAGTCCACGCCCTTCGCCGGCCCGCAGCAAGGTGCCGACCCGCTCTTTCATCTCGCGCGCGGCCTTGTTGGTAAAGGTCATGGCGACGATGTACTGGGCGCGGATGCCGCAGTTCTGGATCAGGTGCGCGATTTTGCGCGTGATCACGCTGGTCTTGCCGGAGCCAGCACCGGCGAGCACCAATAGAGGGCCGCCGACGTAGTTCACGGCTTCTTGCTGCCGGGGATTGAGTCGGGACATACGAAAATTCGGGAGTCGTTGACGAAATGGGCCGGCATTTTAACAGGCTCAGAGAATTGTGCTGCTCTCTCCGACTTGTGACGTACCACGCGATTCAAATTTGCCGGTTTTGTTACTTTCGCGGAGGATGCGCGGTGATTTTGCGGCTAATGTACTCATTCGTGACACAAAATAACGTTTTGATAACCGTTGTCATTTGGTCATTGAACATCGCAACGGCATAATGCCCCGCCCACATCTTTGCAGAGTCTAGGGAGCTAGCTTGTCTACGCCTGTCGAACCCTTGCGTTTGCTGCTACTGGCCGAAGAGCCAGCGTGGACAGCGTTATTGCGTGAGTGTCTGGCTCCGATGGGGAGCGCGGCGGTGCTGATCAGCGCGCCGAGCTGGGACTCGGTCAGCAGTCTGTTCGAAGACAACCGCAATGCGGTGTTGTTGACCCTTCCGGCATTACAACCGGCACCGGGCCGTTGCAGCCTGCCGACGGTATTGCTGCTGGAACACGAACCGGACACCGCACCGGTTGGCGTCAGCGACTGGCTGGTGTTCGACGCCCTCGACGCCGGCATGCTGCGCCGTTGCCTGCGCCATGTGCGCGAACGCGGCGTTCTCGAAAACACCCTGCAACGCCTGGCCGAACAGGATCCGCTGACCGGTATCGCCAACCGTCAGGGTTTCCAGACCTTGCTCGCCGCGCGCCTCGCGGAAAACGACGGTCGCGGCCTGGCCCTCGGGCATCTCGATCTCGACAACTTCCGCCACGCCAACGACGCGCTGGGTCATCAGGCGGGCGATCGCTTGATCCTGCAGGTTGTCGCACGGCTGAAAAGTCAGCTGGAGGCGGGTGATCAACTGGCGCGATTGGGCAGCGACGAATTCGCTCTGCTGATCGACACCCGTCGTGCGCCACAACGCGCCGAATGGATGGCTGAACGCATCACCGAAGCGCTCGCCGAACCGTATTGGGTCGATGGCGAAAGCCTGCTGATCGGCTCCAGTCTTGGCATCGCCCATGCCCGTGCGCAGGGCGGTGCCGATCCGCTGATGTGGCACGCGCACATCGCCATGCAGCAGGCCAAAAGCACGCAGGGCTGCACTTTTCATATCTTCAACGAACGCATCAACCGCAACGCGCGGAGCATGGCCGACCTCGAAAGCGAGCTGCGCCGGGCCTTGCGTCGCGATGAACTGGAGCTGCATTACCAGCCAAGGCTGAATCTTGAAGACGGCCAGATTGTCGGCCTCGAAGCCTTGGTGCGCTGGCGCCATGGCGAACGTGGTTTGCTGCCGCCCAGCGAATTCGTGCCGCTGGCTGAGCAAAGCGGGTTGATCGTGCCGTTGGGTTATTGGGTGATTTCCCGGGCTCTGCGCGATATGCAGGCGTTGCGCGAACGTGGTCTGCCGGCGCTGCACATGGCCATCAACTTGTCGTTCCGCCAGTTTCAGGACAGTCAGTTGTTGCCGACGCTCAGCCGCTTGATCGCTGAGCGCGGTGTTGAAGCGCAGTGGCTGGAATTCGAACTGACGGAAACGGCGGTGATGCGCCGCAGCGATCTGGTCAAGCAGACCATGGACGCCCTTGGCCGCCTCGGTGTGCGCTTCTCACTGGACGACTTCGGCACCGGGTTTTCCTCGTTCGTGCACCTCAACAGCCTGCCGATCACTTTGCTGAAGATCGACAAGAGCTTTGTCGGTGGCATGGAGCAGCGCGAAGAGAACCGCAAACTGGTGCACGCGATGATCAATCTTGCGCACAACCTGCATCTGGAAGTGGTGGCGGAAGGGGTCGAGACGCCCGAGCAACTGGAACTGCTGCGCGGGTTTGGCTGCGATCAGGTGCAGGGGTATCTGATCAGCCGGCCGTTGCCGTTAGCGGAACTGGTTGAATATCTCACCTACGGCTCAAGCCAACAGCCAGCCCTCGAAATCGTCAGTTAAACGCATAAGTAGGCCTTCGCCTGCTCGCGATAGCGGAGTGTCAGACAACTCATCATTATCTGACACACCGCTATCGCGAGCAGGCTCACTCCTACAAGGGATCTCAGTCAGTCTGCGGGACTGTGAATGGCCTGGATGACGCAGGCTCCAGCCGAATCATCCGCTTCATCTTCCATTCAAACGCCAGCGTCAGACTCACCGCCGCGCAGGCCAGGCCCAACGCCAAGCCCCACCAGACGCCCGTCGGCCCCCAGTTCAAGTGGAACGCCATCCACCACGCCGCCGGTGCGCCGATCAGCCAATAGCAGCCGAGCCCGACCAGAAACGTGGTCTTCGCATCCTTGAGCCCGCGAATGCAGCCCATGGCAATCGTCTGCGTGCCGTCGAACAGTTCAAACCACGCCGCCACTGCCAGCAGGCTCACCGCCAAGCGAATCACTTCGGCAAACGCCGGATTGTTGTGATCGAGGAACAACCCGACCAACTGATTCGGCAGCAACCAGAACACCATGGCGAAACCCAGCATCACCACGGCGCCAAAGACGATCCCGACCCGCCCGGACATCCGCGCGTCGCTCAATTGCCCGGCACCGTAATGCTGACCGACGCGCATGGTGATCGCGTACGACATGCCCGCCGGCACCATGAACGCCACCGAGACGATTTGCAGAGCAATCTGGTGCGCACCCAACTGCGTGCTGCCCATCGTGCCCATGCACAGTGCGGCGAAGGCAAATAATCCAACTTCCACCGCATACGTGCCGCCGATTGGCAGGCCAAGGCGCCACAACTCTTTCAGGTACTGTCGATTCGGCCGCGACAGACCCGCGCGCAGCGGATAAGCGTCGTACGCCGGATGCCGACGGATGTGCCAGGCCAGCGCCAACGCCATGCAGTTGGCAACAATTGCCGTGACCAGGCCGATCCCCGTCAGGCCCATTTTTGGCAGGCCGAACATGCCGGTGATCAGCGCGTAATTGAGCAGGAAATTCGCCACCGTGCCGGCCAGGCTGATGACCATCACCGGTGTCGCCCGGCCGATGGCACTGGTGAAACCGCGCAGGGCCATGAAGCTCAGGTAGCCGGGCAGAGCGAAGGGCAGGGCGATCAGGAATTGTCCGGCGGCATTGACGTTGGTTTCGGTCTGGCCGAACAGCAGCAACACCGGTTTCAGGTTCCACAGCAGTAACCCGGCGCCCAGTGCCATCAACCACGCCAGCCACAACCCGGCCTGAGTCAGCCGTGCAGCGCCGATGATGTCACCGGCGCCCTTGCGGATCGCCACCAGCGTGCCGACTGCCGCAATCACGCCGATGCAGAAAATCGACACGAACGAGTAAGTCGCTGCACCGAGACCGCCGCCCGCGAGCGCTTCCGGACTCAGGCGCGCCATCATCAATGTGTCAGTCAGCACCATCAACATGTGCGCCAACTGTGAAGCAATCAACGGCCCTGCCAGCCGCAGAATGGCCCAGAGTTCGGTACGCACAGGATGCTGCATGGTCATCACCACTCGATTTTCAGAGGGAACAGGAGAGCGTCGATTCTCGGCGCTTGGCGGGCGTTGCACAAAGGGATAAAAAGGATGGGTGGCATGAGTAAAACTCATCCTGATGTGATTCTGTCCGTTTTACTGCATCCCGCTGCTGGAGCCTTGTGTATGTCCCGTCGACTTCCTCCGTTGTATGCCCTGCGCGCATTCGAAGCTGCAGCACGGCACAGCTCGTTCACGCGTGCGGCCGAGGAGTTGTCGATCACCCAGAGTGCGGTGAGCCGGCACATTCGCACGCTCGAAGATCACTTTGCCTGCAAGTTGTTTCACCGCAGCGGTCGCCATCTGCAGCTGACCGAGTCGGCGCGTTTGCTGTTGCCTGGCATCCGTGAAGGTTTCGCGGCATTGGAACGTGCCTGTAATACCTTGCGCGCCGAAGACGACATCCTGCGTATGAAAGCCCCGTCGACCCTGACCATGCGCTGGTTGCTCGCGCGTCTGAGTCGCTTCCGCCATTTGCAGCCTGGCAACGAAGTGCAACTGACCAGTGCGTGGATGGATGTCGATTCGGTGGACTTCAACGATGAGCCGTTCGATTGCGCGGTGTTGCTGAGCGACGGCCATTTTCCGCCGGACTGGGAGGCCAGCCTGTTGTTTCCCGAAGAGTTGATTCCGGTGGGGGCGCCAAACCTGCTGAATGATCAGCCGTGGGATCTGGCTCGACTGGCTTGCACCGAATTACTTCACCCGACACCGGACCGTCGCGATTGGCGCAGTTGGCTGGAACACATGGGGCTGTCCGATCAGGTGTCACTCAAGGGTGGGCAAGTGTTCGATACCCTCGAATTGGGCATGATCGCGGCGGCGCGCGGGTACGGTGTGTCGATGGGCGACCTGTTAATGGTCGCCGAAGATGTGGCGCAGGGAAGGCTGAGCCTGCCGTGGCCAACCGCGGTCGCCAGCGGCTTGAATTACTACCTTGTGTGGCCAAAGACCCGCCCGGGAGGTGAACGTTTGCGCCGTCTCAGCGACTTTCTGCAAAGCGAAGTCCGCGCCATGGAGTTGCCGGCGGTCGCGCGCTTGAGCTGAAACGTTAGAGCCGCCACAATGCCGGCCTTGTGCCATAACCTTGTTTTCCGCTCAAGTATTTGGATCCACCGCCGAATACGTGCTTGTGGAACCGTCGTGCCGGTATCCACGATTCACCCCCACAACCAGAAAAATTTCCGAGTCGAGATCAAGGAGGATCCCGTGGCTCGGCCAGGAGCTGTCCATGTCTCAACCTCGCGCTCGGATCGCCTCACAGTTAGGCCTCGCCCTCGCCGTGATACTGGCGATAGTTATCAGTGGCAGTACGGTGTTCGCCTTGCGTTCGCTGGACTCCGCCAACCTCGCCACCCGTGAAGAGCATCTGGCCAGTGAGGCGCGGCTGTTGGCCGACCAACTGAGCACCTTTCACGGCACGCTGCGTGAAAGCACCCAACGCCTGAGCGGTTTGTTCGAGAAGCGCTTCAGCGCGGGTTTGAGCATTCACCCGAGTGAACCGGTGACAGTCGCCGGCACCCAGACCCCGGGCCTGCACCTGGGCAGCGAAGTGTTGAACAACAACTTCAAGGAAGTCGACGAGTTCAAGCAGATGACCGCCGGCGTCGCCACCCTGTTCGTGCGCAGCGGCGAAGACTTCATCCGCGTCAGCACTTCGCTGACCAAACAGGATGGCACCCGTGCCATCGGCACCTTGCTCGATCACGCGCACCCGGCCTACGCGAAGTTGATGGCGGGGCAGGGTTACGTCGGTCGCGCCTTGCTGTTCGATCGCTCCTACATGACCCAATACACCCCGGTGCGTGATGGCAGCGGCAAGGTGATTGCGGTGTTGTTCGTCGGCTTCGATTACACCGACGCGCAGAACATCCAGTTCGATAACCTCAAGCGCTTCCGCATTGGCCAGAGCGGTTCGCTGGCGTTGCTCGACGAGCAAAACAAATGGCTGGTCGCGCCAGCGGGGGTGCAGGCGCTGGATCAAGCCGTTCCGGTGATCAAAGGTTTGGCTGCAAAGCCGGGCAAGGGTGAGTTCTGGAGCGACACCTCGGAAGATTTCTACAGCATTGCCGTGCCGTTCGATGGCGGACCATGGTCGGTCGTGGCGAGCATGCCGAAAGCTGAGATCCGCGCGGTGACCTGGAGCGTGGGTACGCAACTGGCCATTGGCAGTCTGTTGGCGATGCTGCTGGCGGTCGGATCTGTGGTCTGGCTGCTGCGCAGCAAACTGGCGCCTCTGGGGGATCTGGTGCGTCAGGCCGAGGCCTTGGGCGCCGGTGATCTGAGCGTGCGCCTGAACGTATCGAGCAACGACGAAATCGGTCAGCTGTCCCGCGCGTTCAACCAGATGAGCCAGGCGCTGTCGACCATGGTCGAGCACATCCGCCGCTCTTCGGAAGAGGTCAACAGCCGTGCCCAGGCCCTGTCCGGTTTGTCCGGCGGTGCCTATGAAGGCATGGAGCAACAATCTGGCGAAATCACCAGCATGGCCGGCGCGGTGGAAGAGTTCAGTGCGACGTCGTTGAACATCGCCGACAACATGGGCGCGACCCAGCGTCTGGCGCAGGAAAATGCCCAGCAAACGCAGATTGGTCGCAGCTCGATGGAAGAAGCGTCGTCCTCGCTGGAGCAAATCGCTGGCGCCCTGAACAGCACCGCCACCGTGATCAACACCCTCGGTCAGCGTTCGCAGGAAATTGGCGGCATTGTAGGTGTGATCACCTCGATCGCTGAGCAGACCAACCTTCTGGCACTTAACGCAGCAATCGAAGCTGCCCGTGCTGGTGAGCAGGGTCGTGGCTTTGCTGTGGTGGCCGATGAGGTGCGCAGCCTGGCCTCGCGTACCCGTCAGGCGACGGATGAAATTTCCAGCATGATCCACAGCATCCAGCAGGAAACCGGTAACGCGATCAGCACCATGGAGCAGGGCAATGTGCTGATGCAGGAAGGCTTGTCGCGCAACGCCAACGTGGCGTCGGCGCTGGCGCGAATCGATGAACAGAGCCGTTCGGCGGGGCAGCAGTTTGCCGCGATTACCACGGCGACTCAGGAGCAGAGCAGCACCGCGACGTTGTTGAGCAGCAATTTGCAGAGCATTGCACTGGCCAACAGTGAGCAGCGTGAGGTTGTGTCGAACCTGGCTGTTACCGCCAAGGAGCTTGAGAAGCTGGCGGCGGACTTGCGTTCCGAGGTTGATCGCTTCCGTTGATAGGTGGCTGAAATCGCTATCGCGAGCAGGCTCACTCCTACCGGTATATCGGTTGGTCGCAATTTTTGTGGTCACTGAAGATCCCTGTAGGAGTGAGCCTGCTCGCGATCGCTTCACTGCCAATCCTGGGTAAAACACTCGAGCTCTTTCTCTTTCATACTTGCTGAAACGTTTCCGCAGCGCTATAAAAATGGCACAACTCCAATAAAGGCTGCTGCCATGACCCCGCTCAAACTCGCCGTCGCTCTCGGCGCACTCTCTGCTGCTTCCCACGCCATGGCTTGGGATTACGTTCTTCTCGATGCCAACAAACCCGCGCAAAACTGGACCATCACCAGTGCGCAGCTCGGCGTGAAAACCGACAAACCCTTCTCCGTAACCCTGCGTACCTTGCACGGTGGCCGGCAGGAAGGTGTCAGCATCGTCGATATCGATAACGGCACAATGAAACTCTCGGTGGTGCCGACCCGCGGCATGAATGTCTTGCAGGCCTCTGTCGGCAACGTGCGCATGGGTTGGGATTCGCCGGTCAAGGAAGTGGTCAACCCGGCCTTCATCGAACTTAACGGACGCGGTGGGCTTGGCTGGCTGGAAGGTTTCAACGAGCTGGTGACCCGCTGCGGGTACGAATGGGTCGGCCATCCCGGCATGGACAATGGCGAACTGCTGACCCTGCACGGACGCGCTGCCAACATTCCGGCCAGTACCGTCACGCTGCACATCGACGAAAAGCCCCCCTACGCCATCAGCCTGCGTGGCGAGCTGAAAGAGCAAGCCTTCAAGAAGGTCGACTTCTCGGTCGTTACTGAACTGGTCACCGAACCTGGCAGCGTGCGCTTTGCACTCAACGATACGCTGACCAACAACGGCGATTATCCGAAGGAATACCAGGCGCTGTATCACAGCAACTTCAGTACGCCGTTCCTCGAGCAAGGCGCACGATTTGCTGCGCCGGTAAAACAGGTGTCGCCGTTCAACGACAAGGCCAAGGGCGACCTGGCCGACTGGCAGACCTATCGCGCGCCGACCAGGGACTACGACGAAACCGTCTACAACGTCGTGCCCTATGCTGATGCCAAAGGCGAAACCCTGACTGTTTTGCACAATAAGGCCGGCAGCCTCGGTGTTTCTGTTGGCTTCAATACCCAGCAGTTGCCGGTGTTCTCTCTGTGGAAAAACACTGATACCCAAGGGCAGGGCTATGTCACCGGGCTGGAGCCGGGCACCAGTTTTTCCTACAACCGTCGCTATCAGCGTCCGCTGAATCTGGTGCCGACCATTGCACCCAAAGAACACAAACAGTTCCAGATCAGCTACAGCCTGCTTGCGGACAAAGGCGCTGTGGATAACGCGTTGAAGCGCGTGACCGAGATTCAGGCCGGGCGCGACACCGAAGTGCGGCAGACGCCGCTGGTTGATCTGACCGAGCATTAAGGCGTTGCCGGCCGGTATTGCAGTGCCTCAGCCAAGTGTTCGCGTTTGATTGCATCGACTTGCTCAAGGTCGGCCAGTGTCCGGGCGACTTTGAGTAGGCGATGCGCTGAGCGTAGCGATAGCGTCAGCCGTTCACAGGCTGATTCCAGCCACTTCTCATCGGCTGTGGATAACTTGCAGTGCCGCTTCAATCCCGGCAGATCGAGAAACGCATTGGCACAGCCCTGACGCTTCTGCTGTCGTTCGCGAGCCTCGGCCACCAACGCCGCAGCGCTGGCGCTGTCTTCTCCCGGCTTTACCTGCGGGTTCAACGCCGTCGCTTCCCGCGCCACTGTCAGGTGCAAGTCGATCCGGTCCAGCAACGGCCCCGACAGTTTGTTGCGATAGCGCTGCACCATGTCCGGCGTGCAGGAACACTTGCCACTCGGCTCGCCAAGATATCCACAGGGACACGGGTTCATCGCCGCCACCAACTGAAATCGCGCCGGGAAACGCACGCGATCCTTGGCCCGGGCAATCACGATATGCCCGGACTCCAGCGGCTCGCGCAGCACCTCCAGCACCTTGCGATCAAACTCCGGCAGTTCATCGAGAAACAGCACGCCATGGTGGGCGAGGGTAATCTCGCCGGGTTGCGGTTTCGAGCTGCCACCCACCAGTGCCGGCCCGGATGCCGAGTGGTGCGGTTGACGAAAGGGACGCTGCGGCCAATGGGTTAGCGGTGCACCACTGGCGACTGACTGAATCGCCGCGACCTCCAAAGCTTCACTCTCGGCTAGCGGCGGCAACAGTCCCGGTAGCCTACTAGCCAACAGTGTTTTCCCTGTTCCCGGCGGCCCGCTGAACAGCAAGTTATGGGCACCCGCAGCAGCAATCAGCAACGCTCGTTTCGCCGCCACTTGCCCCTGCACTTCATTCAAGTCGGGATAAGGCTTGCTAGCATGCATCAGCCCGTCGGAGACATAGGGTTCAACCGGCGTATGCCCATTGAAATGCGCCACCGCCTCCAGCAAATGATCCACCGCAAACACCTTCAACCCCGAAGCCAGACACGCCTCCTCGGCATTCGCCCGCGGCACCACCAACGCACGACCCGCCTTGCGCGCCGCCAGTGCGGCCGGCAACACCCCACGCACCGCTCGTACCGCGCCGGACAACGCCAACTCACCCAGACATTCCACATCATCCAGCGTCAGACACGGCACCTGCACACTCGCCGACAGAATCCCCAAGGCAATCGCCAGATCAAACCGCCCGCCATCCTTGGGCAAATCCGCCGGCGCAAGATTCAAGGTGATCCGCCGCGCCGGAAACTGCAGCCCGGAATTGATGATGGCGCTGCGCACCCGATCCTTGCTCTCCTTCACCGCCGCCTCGGGCAGCCCGACCATGGTCAGCGACGGCAGACCGTTGGCCAGATGGACTTCGACGGTGACAGCGGGGGCTTCCACGCCTATCTGGGCGCGACTGTGGACGATGGAGAGGGACATGGTCGTTCCTTGAGCTGAATCGGGGGGCCGCTTCCTGCGGGTTTTTGAAGGGTAGTTGAGCCGGGTTTCAGTGCTGAAATAGAGGTTTACAAGACGTATCAAGACCCGATGGGCTGTCAGTGCTTGCCTGAATTGGAGCGTTGACTCTCGCTCGGCATTGACGGATCCTCCCGCTCGAGGACTGCAACTGCGCATTCGTCGGGACTGGGCACCAGTAAAAGCTCCCCCGCATTTTTGGCAGCAGAGAAAGCTGGTTTCTCTGAAGTAGTGACGACGGGCCAGCTCGTCGGATTCTGAACCCAAGGCTGCAAAGCCAGGAGCTAAAGAATCGCTGCGACTACTCCTCCAAACACAAAAAGGCGTCCTATGGACGCCTTTTTATTTTTAACTCAGGATCTTCTACCGGCCAGCGGGCCGCTTGGCTCAAGCTCTGGCCCACATGTAACAGCAACTTCAATAAATCGCCGTTGGTTGGCTGACATATCCCCAGCCAACCGGAGTGCTTCGAGATGTAATTCAACAATCTGAAGAAGCTTCGCCTTTCGCTTTTTTGGGCTCATACGCACCTCGTGCGATTGGGTTGTTGATTTCGATGTTATTGACCGTCCACAGAAATGACAAGCCGGTTGGTCTGGTCGAATTCGAACCCCAGTTTCCGGTAGTAAAAAACAACATTCGGATCAGGGTCCTGAATCTCGATTTCTTTGCATCCTAGCGCTCGCGCATAGTGATCTGCGACAAGCAGAGCAATCGGCGCGATCCTGCCGCGAAGCGGGTGCGCCCTATCCGGATGCCCTTCCAACAGAACAATCTTTAAGCAGATAGAGCTTGCGCGCGGGGTCGCATAGCACATGCCGCAAAGAATCTGTTTGTACCATATCGCCAAATCCAGACCTTTCGCATCTTTACTTTTCCAGTCTGCAACGTCATCCCAAGGGAAAATTGTTGGCCCCTCCCAGAGTAAGTATTGCTTTATCGCTGCTGGGGTAATTGGCTCAAACTTGACCGCTGCTGCATCAATATTTGGGATTCTCGGGGCAATGTCCTTGAGAAAGAATTTGTAGGCGATCTTTCGCGAGTTTGATCTGAATGTCTGGTCACGAAGATCCGTTGCTTTGCCTTTTCTTCTCATTGTTTTCATCTGTTTGGATCTGGTCGCAGAAGATAGCCAGCAGAGAGGGGGCAGCGAAATCAGACGTGGGGGACGCGTTTTGTAGGACGTTACTTCTGTGAGTGGAGGATTTCGGAGTAGGGGGGGGGGAGATAACGAAGACACAAAAAAGGTCATTTCAGTGGTATCGCTGAAATGACCTTTGGTGAGGTTGCAGCGCAAAAATTCAGATCAATTGCAGAGCCTTTTTCCACCATGAGTTCACAACCGTGCGGTTTACCAGCTCTCGCTCCGTCACCATGTGTGGCACATCTTGTAACCGAATCCACGGCTGGTTATTCCAGTGCAACAAACTCAACGTCATGTCCGGCCAACTGAGCAAGCTGAGGTGTGGACGTTCGCTTGTGGTGGGGTGTTGGGCGTCGCGCAGGGTGGGGATGACCTGGTGGGTGAGCCATTCGCGCAGCGCTCGGTATTCGGGGCAGTAGTGGTAGACGAGGAGGGCGTAGATGCCGGATTCGCTGATCAGCAGGGCGTTTTCGATTTGGTTGTGGATGAGGGTTTTGCGGGTCTGGTATTGGTCGGGGTCGAGTTTTCGCAGCATGCGTTCGTTGAGGTAGATGTGCAGCAGGCGGCTCAGGTCTCGGGCGCAGAACCAGGGTTGGTTCTGGATGAGGAGGGCGTGGAGAGGGAGTTTGTGGCGGGTGAATATGTGCGGGGTCAGATAAGTCTCTTCTTGATTCATTGAGCAGTTCCTCTTGCTTAAGGGGCTGCCCTCAATCGTCGCCAAACGATTGGGTGGCAGTTGTACGCGGGTTGGCGAACCGGAGCAAAAGGAACCCGGCAGACCCGAAGGTCTCCCACGCACAACCGCCATGAAACGATGTGGCGGTAAATGTAGCCGCCATCATGGTTGTCGTGCGCCTTAAGCTGTTCGGGTCGCCAAACCCGCTGCTGAACATTCAGCATCGGGTGAGCTTAGAAACCTGGGCTTTTCGGCGCAATCGGACGGCGGTCATTCAGGTTGTAGGACGTTGCCGGGATGGTTGAAGGGCTGGAGATCAAAAGATCGCAGCCTTCGGCAGCTCCTACAGGGGGCGCGGATTATTCCGCGGGCGGCGTCAGCTTGGCTTCCATCTCGGCAACCTTGGCTTCAAGGCTTTCGAGGCGAGCGCGAGTACGCGCCAACACAACCATCTGGCTATCAAATTCTTCACGGCTGACCAGATCGAGTTTGCTGAAGGCACTCTGCAGCAGCATCTTGAACTGGCTTTCGATTTCGGCTTTCGGCAGCGGGGTGTCGCCGCTGAAGAGGCGGGAGGCGGTGCCGCTCAGGGCGTCGAGGAAGTCTTTGGGCGCGAGCATGGTGGATGTCCTGGAAACAATGGCCGGCAGTGTATCACGCAGTGTCTATAGTCAATCTCGTGGTCAGGGATGCACGCTTTTCGCGCAGGCGGACGGATGGCGACGCACCGTTGTTGTGCGTATCCGGATGGCGTTTTGCACGGGATGCCTTGCGGCAGCGGCCAAGGGATTGAAATCAGGGGATTTTGGCGAGATGGCAAGGTTTCTGCTTAGTCACCTTCGACCCATGCACTGATGCAGTCGCTGTGACGAATGCAGTGCGGCAGACGGAGCGGGGAGTTTCGTCAGCAGCGGTTAGCTGGCGTCAGTCGGGCAGGTAAGGCCGACGATGCGTTACAAAGCCAGGCACTGCGCTTAGACTTGAGTCGGGTTTGTTTTCCTGGGGCAAGTCCACCAATTCGGGAGAGAGTTTCATGAAGCTAGTCACTGCCATCATCAAGCCGTTCAAGTTGGACGACGTGCGCGAGTCGCTGTCCGAAATCGGCGTGCAGGGCATTACCGTTACTGAAGTCAAAGGCTTCGGCCGGCAGAAGGGTCACACCGAGCTGTATCGCGGCGCGGAATATGTGGTCGATTTTCTGCCCAAGGTGAAAATCGACGTGGCCATCGACGACAAGGATCTGGATCGGGTGATCGAGGCGATCACCAAGGCGGCCAACACCGGCAAGATCGGTGACGGCAAGATCTTCGTGGTCAATCTGGAACAGGCGATTCGCATCCGTACCGGCGAAACCGATACCGACGCGATTTAAACGCCGCCACAAACCCCAACGCCCCAGGAGAAAACAATATGACTCTGCGTAAATTCGCAGGGCTAGGAGCCCTGTTGTCCATCGTAATGCCAAGCCTTGCAATGGCGGCAGACGAAGTGGCGGCCCCAGTCCTCAATTCCGGCGACACTGCCTGGATGCTCACCTCGACGGCACTCGTGCTGTTCATGACCATCCCCGGCCTGGCGCTGTTCTACGGCGGCATGGTTCGCTCGAAAAACATTCTTTCCGTGATGATGCAGTGCTTCGCCATTACCGGTCTGATCAGCATCCTGTGGGTCATTTATGGCTACAGCATTGCGTTCGACACCACCGGCATGGAGCAGGGCGTCGTCAACTTCAACTCGTTCTTCGGCGGCATGGGCAAGGCGTTCCTCGCCGGTGTCACGCCTTCGAGCCTGACCGGCCCAGCGGCTTTGTTCCCTGAGGCGGTGTTCATCACCTTCCAGATGACCTTCGCGATCATCACTCCGGCGCTGATCGTCGGTGCGTTCGCCGAGCGGATGAAGTTCTCCGCGATGCTGATCTTCATGGGCATCTGGTTCACCCTGGTTTACGCGCCGATCGCGCACATGGTCTGGTCCGGCAACGGCGGCCTGATGTGGGACTGGGGCGTGCTCGACTTCGCGGGCGGCACCGTGGTGCACATCAACGCCGGTGTCGCCGGTCTGATTGCCTGCCTGGTGTTGGGCAAGCGTAAAGGCTTCCCGACCACCCCGATGGCTCCGCACAACCTCGGTTACACCCTGATGGGCGCGGCGATGCTGTGGGTCGGCTGGTTCGGCTTCAACGCCGGCTCCGCTGCAGCGGCCAACGGCACTGCCGGCATGGCGATGCTGGTCACTCAGATTGCTACCGCTGCTGCGGCACTGGGCTGGATGTTTGCCGAGTGGGTCACCCACGGCAAGCCAAGCGCACTGGGTATCGCATCGGGTGTGGTGGCCGGTCTGGTCGCGATTACTCCGGCTGCCGGCACCGTGGGCCCGATGGGTGCACTGGTGATCGGTCTGGCCGCAGGCGTGGTGTGCTTCTTCTGCGCCACCACTCTGAAACGCAAACTCGGTTATGACGATTCCCTGGACGCGTTCGGCGTGCACGGTATCGGCGGTATCCTCGGCGCGATCCTCACCGGTGTGTTCGCAGCTCCGGCTCTGGGTGGCTTCGGCACCGTTACCGATATCGGTGCGCAAGTCTGGATTCAGGTCAAAGGCGTGGGCTTCACGGTGATCTACACCGCGATCGTCACCTTCATCATCCTCAAGGTCCTCGACGCCGTCATGGGTCTGCGTGTGACCGAGGAAGAAGAGTCGGTTGGCCTCGATCTGGCACAACACAACGAACGCGGCTACAACCTGTAAGTACGCGCATTAAAAAACTTGCCCGGTTCGCCGGGCATTTTTTTGTCTGGAATTTGTCATTCAGAGAGCAGCTGAAAGGATTTTTCGTACTGCTTTGGTCGTGTTTACGACGGGCGTTTTTCTGCGGCCAATGGCTTACATGATTGCAGGAATATTAGGGCCTTTGTTTTTTCCCAGAGCGCGCTAGAATGCGCCCCGAACGTGCGGAGAACTGTATGTGGCAACAGACTCTGATAACCCTGCGGGCACGGCCCCGGGGCTTTCATCTGGTAACGGACGAGTTACTCGCGGGGCTGCCTGAACTCAGGGAGTGCCGGGTCGGTCTGTTGCATTTGTGGCTGCAGCATACCTCGGCGTCGTTGACCATCAACGAGAACGCCGATCCGGCGGTACGTCGCGACTTCGAACGATTTTTCAATCGTCTGATCCCACAAGGAACAGACGGCTATGAGCATAACGACGAAGGCCTGGACGACCTCCCGGCGCACTTCAAGGCCAGCGTGCTTGGCTGCCAGATCAGTCTGCCGGTTTCGGCAGGTCGCCTGGCACTGGGGACCTGGCAAGGCGTTTATCTGGGCGAGCACCGTGATCATGGCGGTGCCCGAAAAGTCCTCGCCACCTTGCACGGTGAAGGGGCATAAACCGTTGGTCACCAATGGTTACTGATTTTTTAACGGCGACTTTCGACAGTTGCCAAAGCTGGTCTATAACTAATCTGCTTTTCGCAAGTCATGAGGTAGAACATGAGCGACGATGATCTGGAAAACGACGACCTCGAAGTAGGCGACGAAGACGAGGCCGAGGAAGGTCTGGAAGCAGCAGCGGAAGACGTTGCTGACGACGATGGTGGCGACGATACGCCGGCCCCGGCTGCCAAAGGCAAAGCCAAGGCTGCGGTGTCGGTAGACGAGTTGCCGAGCATTGAAGCCAAGAACAAGGAACGCGACGCCCTGGCCAAGGCCATGGAAGAGTTCCTGTCGCGTGGCGGCAAGGTTCAGGAAGTGGAGGCCAACGTGGTCGCCGATCCGCCGAAGAAGCCGGACAACAAGTACGGCAGCCGCCCTATCTGAGGCGTGCCGCTGGCTTGCTGAAAAGGCCCGCCGTCGCTGCGGGCTTTTTCATGGGCGAAAGAAAAATTTGAAGGCGATGCAGACCCTGTGGGAGCTGGCTTGCCAGCGATGGCGGCCTGTCAGACAACATTGATGTGGAATGTGCTGGCCTCATCGCTGGCAAGCCAGCTCCCACAGGGAATGATGGAAATCAGGGTCAGTGTTGGGCATTCCAGCGTGCGAGCACGGCTGGCAAATCGCTCAGGCTACGAATCTCGGCATCCGGCAAGCGATCCGCTTCCCAGGCCTTGCCCGCCGGGTTGAACCATATCGCCCGCAACCCCGCCTGCTGTGCCCCGGCAATGTCATCGCCCGGATGATCACCGATGTGCACAGCGGTTTCGGCGGTGGCGCCACCGCGTTGCAGAGCCTCATGAAAAAGCCGCGCATCCGGTTTGGCGATGCCGATATCTTCCGCGCAAAGCGCAAACTTGAAGTAATCCGCCAGCCCTAACCGGCGTACATCGGCATTGCCATTAGTGACAACGCCGAGCGAGTAATGATTGGCGAGAATCTCCAGCACCGGCTCGACTTCAGGAAAAACTTCGATCTGATGCCGTGCATGCAGAAACACTTCAAAGCCCTTGTCTGCCAGGTCGGTTGCTTCACCATGGGCGTAACCAGCGTCTTCCATCGCATGAAACAACACCCGCCGACGCAGAGCGCTGATCCGATGCTTGAGTCCCGGCTCGCCGGCCAACACCCGCTCACGAATCGCCCACAAATGCTCCACCGGCACCGCGCCCAGATTCGGCGCATGTTCGCTCAGCCATTCGCGCAATATCGCTTCGGCACTGACGATCACCGGGGCGGTGTCCCACAAGGTGTCGTCGAGGTCGAAGGTGATCAACTGGATGCTCATGAATCGTCGCCTTTCATGCGTTTGGCCCGTGGGTGGGCGCTGTCGTAGACCGCCGCCAGGTGCTGGAAGTCCAGGTGGGTGTAGATCTGCGTGGTCTTGATATCTGAGTGGCCGAGCAATTCCTGCACCGCGCGCAGGTCCTGCGAGGA
The DNA here is from genome assembly GCF_979258655.1 of Pseudomonas sp. AC242. Lineage (NCBI taxonomy): Bacteria > Pseudomonadati > Pseudomonadota > Gammaproteobacteria > Pseudomonadales > Pseudomonadaceae > Pseudomonas > Pseudomonas sp. AC242. Next base: position 5,444,734 of record NZ_OZ409873.1, on the reverse strand, counting down.
TTCCAGCAAGTGGCTGGCGAAGGAGTGGCGCAGCATGTGCGGGTGCAGGTTCTGTCCCAGTTCTCGTTCGCCGGCCAGTTTGACCCGCACCTGAATCGCTCGTGGACCGAGGCGTCGGCCTTGCTGGCTGACGAATACGGCGTCGTCTGCGGGGTTGGTCATGGCCCGTAACGGTAACCATTGTTCCAGTGCTTCGCGGGCCTTTTTACCCACCGGCAGCAGTCGGGTCTTGCTGCCCTTGCCGAGCACTTGAACCATACCGTCAGCAAGATCCAGCTGATCAAGATTGAGCCCGGTCAGTTCGGAAAGGCGCAGGCCGGAGGAATAGAACAACTCCAGAATCGCCTGATCGCGCCGCGCAAGAAAATCATCCTCGACCGCACCTTCAAGCAGTTGCAGCGCACGGTCAGTGTCGAGGGTTTTCGGCAGGCGACGCTCACCTTTCGGCGGCGCCAGACCGGTCGCCGGATCGTGGTCGCAAAGGCCTTCGCGGTTGAGGTAGTGATAGAGCCCACGCACCGCCGACAGCAGCCGCGCGAGGCTGCGCGAGGATTGGCCTTGCGCATGCAGACGAGCGATCAGGCTGCGCAGGCGCTGAATATCCAGCGCCGCCCAACTGCCGATGTTTTGCTTCACGCACCAGCCAAGGACTTTATCGAGGTCGCGGCGGTAGGCCGACAGGGTGTGCGGCGACACCTGTCGCTCACTGCGCAGGTGTTCGCAGTAAGCGTCCAGTTGCCGTTCCATGTTCAGCGTACCGAGCGCAGGGAGCTGTTGACCCGTGGCAGCACGCGGCCCATGACTTCGGCGATGTAGCTGAGGAACAGCGTGCCCACCGAACTCTTGTAGTGCTGCGGATCACGGCTGGCGATCGCCAGAATGCCGTGAATGCCTTGATGGCTGACCGCGACGACAGCGGTGGAACCGATCTGCTTGCGCTGCTCTTCGCCGAAGAGGAAGTCCAGTTCATGCTCACGCAGGCTGCCGCTGACGCTTTTGCCTTCGGTGAGCAGGCCGCCGATGGCGACTTGCGCGTCAGCGTGAGTGACCCAGCGGCCAACCGGTGCCGGGTTATCGCCAAGCAAAATAAGGCTGACAAAAGGCACCTGGAAATCCTGGCGCAGACTGTCTTCGACGCTGATCACCACGTCTTCCAGGCTGCTGGCATCCATCAGGGACAGGATCAAGCGACGAGTCTTGTCGAACAGGCGATCGTTGTCGCGGGCGACGTCCATCAAATGCGAGAGGCGGTGACGCATCTCGATGTTGCGGTCGCGCAGGATAGTCATCTGCCGCTCGACCAAGGACACGGTGTCACCGCGCTGGTGAGGAATGCGCAAGGCGGGCAGCAATTCCTGGTGCTCGACGAAGAAGTCCGGATGAGCCTCCAGGTATGCGGCAACCGCTGCCGCCTCCAGGCTCTCGGACGCTGATTCGTCGGACTGTCGGGCGGGTACCTGAGGCTTATCGGTCATGGTTTCTGCTCACTCAAAGACGTACTTGTCCTTCGTATACACGCACTGCCGGACCGGTCATCAGCACCGGTTGACCAGGGCCAGCCCATTCAATGGACAGACGCCCGCCAGGCAGGTCGATCAATAGCGGCGAATCCATCCACCCCTGGCTGATCGCAGCGACAGCCGCTGCACACGCACCGGTACCGCAGGCCTGGGTTTCCCCGGCGCCACGTTCCCACACGCGCAGTTGCGCGCGGTTGCGGTCGATGACCTGGAGAAAACCGACATTGACCCGCGCCGGGAAGCGCGGGTGGTGTTCGATTTTCGGCCCCAGTTCATGCACCGGTGCACTGTTGATGTCTTGCACGCGCAATACGGCGTGCGGGTTGCCCATCGACACGGCGGCCAGCTCGACCGTGGTGCCGTCGACTTCCAGCTGATAGCTGGTCGCCTGGGCGGGTGCTTCGAACGGAATGTCCGCCGGCACCAGACGCGGGGCGCCCATGTTCACACCGATCTGGCCGTCGTTACGCACGTCCAGTTCGATGATGCCGCCCTTGGTCTCGACGCGGATCTGCCGTTTGGCGGTCAGACGCTTGTCGAGCACGAAACGGGCGAAGCAGCGCGCACCGTTGCCGCACTGCTCAACTTCGGATCCGTCGGAGTTGAAGATCCGATAACGGAAATCCACGTCCGGGTTGCTCGGCGCCTCGACGATCAGCAATTGGTCGAAGCCAATGCCAGTGTGGCGGTCGCCCCATTGCTTGGCGTGCTTTGGCTGAATATGCGCGTGCTGGCTGACCAGGTCGAGAACCATGAAGTCATTGCCCAAGCCGTGCATTTTAGTAAAACGCAGCAGCATGGGTTACTCCGGCAGCAGGCTTTCGCCGGCAAACAGCTCAGCCACGGTTTCGCGGCGGCGCACTTCAAAAACCTGGTCACCGTCTACCAGCACTTCAGCGGCACGGCCGCGGGTGTTGTAGTTGGAACTCATCACGAAACCGTAGGCACCCGCCGAATGCACGGCCAGCAGATCGCCTTCGGCCAAGGCCAATTCGCGATCCTTGGCGAGGAAGTCGCCGGTTTCGCAGATCGGGCCGACGATGTCGTATTTGCGCGCAGCGGAGTCACGCGGTTTGACCGCAGTAACGTCCATCCACGCCTGATACAGCGCCGGGCGGATCAGGTCGTTCATCGCCGCGTCGACGATGGCGAAATCTTTGTGCTCGGTGTGCTTGAGGTACTCGACCTGAGTCAGCAGCACGCCAGCATTGGCAACGATGAAACGGCCTGGCTCGAACACCAGCGCCAGATCACGACCGTTCAGACGCTCGCGCACAGCTTTGATGTAGTCGGCAGCCAGCGGCGGCTCTTCATCGCGATAACGCACGCCCAAACCGCCGCCGAGATCGATGTGGCGCAGGTGAATGCCGCAATCGCCAAGGCGGTCGACCAGATCCAGCAGGCGATCGAGGGCATCGAGGAACGGTGGCAGCGTGGTCAGTTGCGAACCGATGTGGCAGTCGACGCCGACCACTTCGAGGTTCGGCAGATGCGCGGCGCGCACGTACACGTCTTCGGCGTCGGCGATGGCGATGCCGAACTTGTTCTCTTTGAGACCGGTGGAAATGTACGGGTGGGTGCCGGCATCGACGTCCGGGTTCACCCGCAGCGACACCGGTGCGCGAACGCCCAGTTCGGCGGCAACCACTTGCAGGCGCTCGAGCTCATCGGTGGATTCGACGTTGAAGCAGTGCACGCCGACTTCCAGCGCGCGACGCATGTCGTCACGGGTCTTGCCGACACCGGAGAAGACGATCTTGTCAGCGCTGCCGCCAGCGGCGAGTACGCGTTCCAGCTCGCCACGGGAAACGATGTCGAAACCGGCGCCGAGACGGGCCAGGACATTCAGTACGCCGAGGTTGGAGTTGGCTTTGACCGCAAAGCAGACCAGATGCGGCATGCCGGCCAACGCATCGGCATAAGCCAGATACTGAGCCTCGATGTGCGCGCGCGAGTAGACGTAAGTGGGCGTGCCGAAGCGGTCGGCGATGGCGGACAGCGCCACACCTTCCGCGAACAGCTCCCCGCCACGGTAGTTAAAAGCGTCCATGGCGATCCCTTATTGGTAAACGTCGTGCTTGTGTGCTTTGGACGGCTGCTTCTGCGAAGACTGGGCTTGCTCGGCCGGGTCCTGATCGTCATCCGGCAGGTACAGCGGGCCTTTTTGACCACAGGCCGAAACGAGGCAGGCAACCGCGACGAGCGCAGCAAGGGAAGAGATCAGGCGCTTCATGGCGAAATCCTTGAAAATGCGTTAATTGCGCCGGAGTATACCGGCCACCCGGCAGCTTGCCTATGCGAGGGGGTTCCCGTCCGGCGGGGCTTGCCCAAAGCTGCCCGAACCGCCGCAATACCTTGTAGGAGTGAGCCTGCTCGCGATCGCGGTGTGTCAGCCAGCGATAATGTTGGATGTGCCGGCCATTCGCGAGCAGGCTCGCACCCACAGGGTTCGGTGTTGATGGGCCGGCAGGTGCTTGGTCGTTAATCTTTGCAATCGGCCGGAAGCGTCCGTATCTTTCGGCGCTTGAGCCTGATCAGACATTTTTTGAGGTTGCCGCAATGAGTTTGTCCGAAGCCCGTTTTCACGATCTGGTCGATGAAACCCAGGAAAAACTGGAAGACATCTTTGATGAAAGCGATCTGGATATCGACATGGAGAACTCGGCCGGTGTGCTCACCGTCAAGTTCGAAAACGGCTCGCAGCTGATCTTCAGCCGCCAGGAGCCGCTGCGTCAGCTGTGGCTGGCGGCGGTGTCCGGTGGTTTCCACTTCGACTACGACGAAGAAAGCGAGCGCTGGATGTGCGACAAGAGCGAAGAGCAATTGGGCGAAATGCTCGAGCGCATCGTCAAGCAGCAGGCTGGCGCCGAATTCGACTTCGAAGGTCTGTGATTCCGTGACTGACACCGCTCCCGTTCGTCCACCGAAGCCGCTTTACAGCAACATCAGCCCGGCCGTGCCCTCGCCGTGCAGCGGTGTGTGCCGGCTGGATGAGCACAAGGTCTGCCTCGGCTGCTTCCGCCATGTCGAAGACATTCGCGAATGGCGCTCGGCGGACGACCAGCGGCGACGGGTAATTTGCGCGCAGGCGTCGCAGCGCAAACAGTGCGGCGGGGCGTGACTTGTATATTTTTTGAGCTGTGATAGTGTCCGAACACGCCTCAACCCATCGAGGCCTGGTGAAAACCCCGTCTTTTTTGGCGGGGTTTTGCTTTTTTTGTGTGCAGAAGAAAGGAGTCTGCCCGGATCATGACCGCACCTTCCATCACCCTTACCCGTCTGGACGTGCAACGTCTGGAGCGCCTGATCGACAGCCTGGATGACACGCTGCCGGGCGTGATTGCGCTGCAAACCGAGCTGGATCGCGCCGACACCGTGGTTGGCCACGATGAAGTGCCCGCCGATGTCGTGACGATGAATTCCCGCGTGCATTGCCGTGAAGAAGGCAGTGGCAAGGACTACCACCTGACGCTGGTCTATCCCAAGGATGCCAACGCCGATGAAGGCAAGATTTCCATTCTGGCACCCGTCGGCAGCGCACTGCTGGGCCTGAAAGTCGGTCAACACATCGACTGGCCGGCCCCGGGTGGCAAGACCCTCAAACTGACCTTGCTGGAAGTTGAATCGCAACCGGCCAACGGTGGCGCGTTCCCCGAGTAATCCGCCTCAGACCTGTTCGAGTGCCTCGTTCAGGGCGCGCTCCAGGTCAGCCTTGTAGCGCAAATACAGATTGCTTGAACTCTGCCCGTCACCGAGCAGGCCTGAAAGGTCGAGGTCGGTGATGTAGCAGCGATAGCGTTCGCTTTCGCGGCGCTGCTCGACGATCTCCCGGGCGACCACGCTGAACAGCTGGTCGCCATGTTCCAGCTCACTGAACTCCCGTTGATTGCAATACAGGGTGACCTGCACCTCGCCCGGTGCGGCTTTGCCGACGATCGCCTGCACGTCGTAAAACGGCTTGTTCACCGGCGTCTGCGGTGCCGGCCGCGATTCGACCCGTCGTGCGCGCCCCGGACCCGAAGGCAATAACTGGTAATACAAAGTTTCGAGGCGGCCGTCGGGACCGGCGTCCATCGGTAGCACGGCTTCGCGGCGGAACAGGATCGATTGCAGAAAGCGCTGCAATGGCACCAACAGACTTTGCTCATCGTGATAGGGCAAATGTTGCTGCCACAGCGCGTTGAACTCATCCAGCACGTACAACTCGGCCTGCTGCTCGGTGATCCGGTAGAACACTTGAATGCATTCCGGCTGACCCATCGGCAGGATCAATGCGAGGTCGTGATCTTCCAGTGCCATCGGATCCAGATGCAGCGGACTGTAGCGCGGCTGTTCTTCACCGAGGTAATCGAGCAGGGCGGGCAACGTGGCGAGGGCGACATGGTTGACCTGGCCCGGCACCAACTCCAGCACGTGATAGTGCTGCTGCACCTGAATCAGGTAGCGGTGGTTCAACTCGCTGAGCAGCAGGTTCTGCGCGGTGTCGACGATTTCTTCGACGCGACGGGCAATGAATTGCGCGCGGTTGTGGCAGAAACAACGCACCTTCAGCGACGGCTGTAGCGGCCCACGCGGCAGATTGTTGAGGTAATCGCGCAGGCAATCGAGCAGGGCGTGCGGGCCGTCGAAGCGATTGACCAGCACTTCGTTCCAGCTGTTGAGCGTGACCTGATCCAGCGTCAGCACGAGGTTTTCGCGCACGCCGGCGTAACTCAGCGAGTCGGTGCGCTCGGTGGTCATCAGGATGTTGAGGTCGCGGTGATGCTTGAGTGGATCAATCCCGACGTTGACCAGCATAAGCACTTCGCTCGGCACCGCTGCACGCAGCAACGGCTCTTCCGCGACGGTGGGCAAGGGCAGGGCAATGCACTGTTGCAGGCTGCCGAGCAGGTTGAACAGTTCGAACTCGCTCAGGTCGCTGGTGCCGGGATGCAGGGCCAGGCGGGTGCTGCTATCGATCACACCGTTGCGGTGGCACCAGGTCAACAGCTCGAGTAACTCGCGGCTGCGCTTGATCGGCGCGAAGTGTTCCCACTCCAGTGCCGTAAGGCTGCCGTTATACAGGCCCCACTGGGTTTGCCCCGGTTCCTTTTTGTTGCGCGACTGCACCAGGGTCAGGGTGTCTTCGGCCAGATCCGGGGCGATGCCGGGATTGATGAATTCGACCTTGTCAGCCTTGCGTTCGAAGGCAGCATAGAGCCGGCGCCCGAGTACGTTGAGGTCACGCTTGTTGATCAGGCTGACGGTCTGCTCGGTGCGGGCGAACTGGGTGAGGAAGCGATAGCTGTAGTTCAGCTCGTTGACCAGCGCGCGGCGTTCGGCGCTGACCTGGCGGACTTTCCATTGGCTGCGGCTGTCGAGCAGGGTCAATTGCCGCTGATCCCAATGCCATTCACTGGCCAGTCTTTCCAGCAATGAACGCTGCCAGCTCTGGGTGCGGCTGTTGCCGGTGAGCTTGCGGTTGACCTTCAGGTACAGCGCGCGGCGCACCAGTTCCAGCCGTTCCGGTTCGTTGCGCGCGGTGAGGTATTCCTCGATGCGCCGGTACACGACCATGTACGGGTCCAGCTCATCCAGATCCAGTTGGTTGGCGAACACGGCTTTTTTAAAGCGCAGGCTCAGACACTGCACCTGCGGGTGTTCGCTGGCGTAAACCTCGGTCAGCAGCAGTTTGAGCACCGACTTGTAGGGCGACTCGATGCCCTTGAACAGCTGCCACAATCCGGCGCCGATGAACTCGCCCGGTGGAATGGACGCCAGATGGCCGAGGTCCACGGTTTCGTCGGCACGGATGAAGCGCTTCGACAGCAGGGTGTGGGTATAAAGGTCGTAGGCGGTTTCTTCGTACACCGGCACCAGCCACCAGATCGGCGTGCGCCCGGCCAGCCAGATTGCAGTGCGATAAAACTCGTCGAGCAGCAGATAGTGCTGGGTGGTGCCGCAGTTTTCCGAACTGAGCTGGGTGTCGCGTTCGCCTTTGACGAAGCGCACCGGGTCGATCAGAAAGAAATGCGCCTCAGCACCCTGGCTCGCGGCCCAGGCTTCCAGTAACTGACATTTCTTGCTCAGTTCGGCGAGTTCACCTTCGCTCAAGTCAGGCGCGTGGCAGACCCATACGTCCATGTCACTCTGATCGGCCTGCGCCAGCGTGCCGAGGCTGCCCATCAAGAACAGGCCATGAATCGGTCGCGGCGGATTGCTGCCGTGGCGCGGCTTGTAGGAGAACGAACGCGTCAGACGCTGTGCCTCGGTCAGCACGTTGGCGTCCGGCTCGTAGTTCGACAGGCCGGCTGGCGTACTGCCCGAGACATAACCCGGCAACAGCGGATGATTGACATGGAAGAACAGCGGCAACAGCGTCAGCACGCTCTGCTGGCGTGTCGACAAGCCTTCGAGGGCGCGGCCGAGGCGGCCTTCATTGAGTTTGAGAAAGCGCGCGCGTAGCTGGCTGAGGACCTTGCGGTCGATGCCTTCGTCCAGGTCGGGGCGGATTTCGTGGGTGCGCGTCATGTCAGCTCAAACCGGCTCGCAAGCTCGGACGAAGAGGGTCTCGGAATGGGAGGCAGTTTAGCCTTTGCGCAGCGGGACTTTTAAGCTGAATTTGTTTTTTGACGTCAGATTTCTATCGCGGATGACCGGGCAGGCCCGCGGAAATCCCGTGGCAGGAGTTCCCGTGGGCAAAGTCAGGGGGAATCAGGCGGTTTCTTGCTCTCTCAGAATGGTCAGCACGGTTTGCACATTCTGTGCGGCGTCGCGACCGAGGCTGGTCAGATACCCGCCATCGGGCTGATCGGTGAGTTCTTTTTCGAAGAGGCGTTTGGCGGCAGCAATGTGTTTCGGGGCAGCGGTCTGATGAATTTTCAGACCTTCCTGGGAACTGTCCAGGTTGAAGAGTGCGAGGACTTCCAGTTCGGCAACCAACTCAGGGGTAAGCGACATAAGGACTCCAGACTTTCTAGGAATTGGACGACAGCGTCCCTAAGGTGAACCCGCTTTTGCGGCATGTCCAGTGCTCAGATCAGGGATTTTGTCTTGAGGCGGATTCCAGTGTAGTCGGGGCCGGGGAGTTGGCTGGATGGATGGGTGACAAATTGTGTGGGAGCGAGCTTGCTCGCGAATGCGGTGTGTCATTCAGCGTTGTTTTTGCTGATGTACCGCTTTCGCGAGCAAGTCGAATCGTCGCACCGTCGCTCCCACAGGGGAATGTGCTTGGCTTACTGCTTTTCGGGTGGCAGCTCAGGCAGTGCCCGCAGCGCTGCTTCGTACCATTCGGTATTGAACGCGCGGTCTTCATCAAGCATCGCGTCAATCTCATAGGCCAGCACATGCGCCATCAGATTGAGGATCTCTTCGCGCTCAACGCCCACCAGGGTCAGCTTGTTGAAGGTCGCTTTGGCCGCTGGCGGGTTGTCGCTTTCGATCTGGTTCTCGATGGCTTCGATCAAGGTAGCCTCGGTGAACTCTTCTTCGTCGTTGTCGATGTCTGTCGGCTCGCTCATGGCAGGCTCCTTATGGAAAGGCGCCAGTTTACCCGCATTCAGCGGGGTGATGCTGCTGGCGCGATTCGCCTGCACGATCTATAAACATGCCCTGCCCACCCCGCACGGCCTGGAGGCTATGTGATGCTCAAGCTCTACGGATTCTCAGTCAGCAACTACTACAACATGGTCAAACTGGCGCTGCTGGAAAAAGGCCTGCCGTTCGAAGAGGTCACGTTCTACCCGGCGCAAACCGCGGAATCTCTGGCCATCAGCCCACGCGGCAAAGTCCCGGTGCTCGGTGTGGACGCCGGTTTCATCAACGAAACCGCGATCATCCTCGAATACCTCGAACAGACCCAGAAGGGCACACCGCTGCTGCCAAGCGATCCGTTCGAACGCGCGCAGGTATTGGCGATTGCCAAGGAAATCGAGCTGTACATCGAGTTGCCGGGGCGCGCTTGTTACGGCGAGGCGTTCTTCGGCATGACCCTGCCGGACGCGATCAAGGAAAAGACCAAGACTGAATTGCAGCTGGGTTTTGCGGCGCTGGATCGGCACGGCAAGTTCGCCCCGTATGTGGCGGGCGACAGTCTGAGCATTGCCGACTTGTACTTCCTCTACAGCGTGCCACTGGCCTGTGCAGTCGGGCAGAAACTGTTCGGGATCGATTTTCTGGCGCAGATGCCAAAGGCGAAAGCGCTGCTGGAGCGGCTTGAGCAGAATCCGCATGTGCAGAAGATTGCAGCGGATAAAGAGGCGGCGATGCCGGCGTTTTTGGCGATGATTGCTGCCAAGAAGTGAGTTTTGTGGCGTTTGTAAGTAGGTAATCGCTGGCACGCCAGCTGCCACAGGTCTTTGGGTCGAACGCAAAATTGTGTTCCAACAAAGAACCCTGTGGGAGCTGGCTTGCCAGCGATGCTTTTAGCGACTGGCGATCAGGGCCTGACCGCGCACCACCGCTGCCTTGACCTGCGCCGGCGCAGTGCCGCCGATATGGTCGCGGGCATTCACTGAGCCTTCCAGGGTCAGCACGGCAAACACGTCCTGCTCGATCTGGTCGCTGAACTGACGCAACTCTTCCAGGCTCATTTCGGCCAGATCCTTGCCAGTGTCAACGCCGTATTTCACGGCGTGGCCGACGATTTCGTGGCAATCACGGAACGGCAGGCCACGGCGTACCAGGTAGTCGGCGAGGTCGGTCGCGGTGGAGAAACCGCGCAGCGCCGCTTCACGCATGATCGCGTGCTTTGGTTTGATCGCCGGGATCATGTCGGCAAAGGCACGCAACGAGTCGCGTAGGGTATCGGCGGCGTCGAACAGCGGCTCTTTGTCTTCCTGATTGTCCTTGTTGTAGGCCAGCGGCTGGCCTTTCATCAAAGTCAGCAGGCCCATCAGTGCGCCGAAAACACGGCCGGTCTTGCCACGCACCAGCTCTGGCACGTCAGGGTTTTTCTTTTGCGGCATGATCGAGCTGCCGGTGCAGAAGCGATCCGGTAGATCGATGAACTGGAACTGCGCGCTGGTCCACAGCACCAGCTCTTCGGAGAAGCGCGACAAGTGCATCATCGCGATGCTCGCGGCCGAGCAGAATTCGATGGCGAAGTCGCGATCGGAAACGTTGTCCAGTGAGTTGCCGCCCACGGCGTCGAAACCGAGCAGTTGCGCGGTGTATTCGCGGTCGATCGGGTAGGTGGTGCCGGCCAGCGCGGCGCTGCCCAGTGGCATGCGGTTGGTGCGCTTGCGGCAGTCGACCAGACGCTCGTAATCGCGGCTGAGCATCTCGAACCAGGCCAGCATGTGGTGCCCGAACGTCACTGGCTGCGCGGTTTGCAGGTGGGTGAAGCCGGGCATGATGCTCGCCGCTTCACGCTCGGCTTGCTCCAGCAGGCCTTTTTGCAAACGGGTGATCTCGGCGAGGATCAGGTCGATTTCGTCACGCAGCCACAGGCGGATGTCGGTGGCGACCTGGTCGTTGCGGCTACGCCCGGTATGGAGCTTTTTACCGGTGACGCCGATGCGGTCGGTCAGGCGTGCTTCGATGTTCATGTGCACGTCTTCGAGGTCGATGCGCCAGTCGAACTGGCCGGCCTCGATTTCGCCCTGAATGGTCTTCAGGCCGTCGATGATGCTGTCGCGCTCGGCATCGGTCAGCACGCCGACTTTGGCCAGCATGGTGGCGTGGGCGATCGAGCCCATGATGTCGTGGCGATACAGGCGCTGGTCGAAAGTGACGGAGGCGGTGAAGCGGGCGACGAAGGCGTCGACGGGTTCACTGAAGCGGCCGCCCCAGGACTGATTGGTCTTGTCAGTGCTCATGAATTCGCTCGTATCGGCTTGAAGAAAAAAGGCGTGAAACGCTGGCGCGGATAATAACAGGGTTGCCCGGACTGTCGCTGACACCGGTCGATACGTTTTTTTCTCATTGTGTGCGCCATAGTCGGCGCTGCACCCGGGGGATTTGCGCAAGGATATTTTTCGATTGAGCAATATCGGCCCGACGAGCGTCTACAGTAGGACATAAGGGTCGGCGCGACTGCAGATCGCGCAAAGGTCTGGTCGCCGACTATAAGAAGAGGGGGGTGGGTGTAATTGTCCTTCGGCAATCCCCGTGAGAAACGCAGGAAACAGCGGGCTTTGAGCAGTACGACCCGGACACTGGCAAATATTGCTGGCCGACGTACGGCACTTTTTGGCGCTCGGGCTAGTCTTAGCGTGGATCGCGGTGACGGACGTCACTTCACCTGTCTACGCTATCCTTGTGCGAGACTCACGCAGGAATCCAGCGCAATATGAATGTCCTGATCGTTGATGACGAACCACTGGCTCGCGAGCGCCTCAGCCGAATGGTGAGCGAGCTCGAGGGTTATACAGTTCTGGAGCCCAGCGCCACGAATGGCGAGGAGGCGTTGGCACTGATCGACAGCCACAAACCGGATATCGTGTTACTTGATATCCGCATGCCGGGCCTCGATGGCCTGCAAGTCGCTGCCCGTCTGTGCGAACGAGAAACGCCGCCCGCCGTGGTGTTTTGCACCAGCCCCGATGAATTTGCCGTGGAAGCCCTGCAGGCCAGCGCCGTGGGCTATGTGGTGAAACCCGTGCGAACCGAACATCTGCATGACGCCCTGAAACGGGCGGAACGTCCCGAACCGGGCGCAACTCTCGGCCCTGACCCGTCCCGCTGCCGAAAGCGGCACCGGTCCGCGCAGCCACATCAGCGCCCGCACCCGCAAAGGCATCGAACTGATCCCGCTGGATCAGGTGGTCTATTTCATTGCTGACCATAAATACGTGACATTGCGCCATGAGGCTGGTGAGGTGCTGCTGGACGAGCCGCTCAAAGCCCTTGAAGACGAATTCGGCGAGCGCTTTGTGCGTATCCACCGCAACGCGCTCGTCGCCCGCGACCGCATCGAGCGTCTGCAACGCACACCGCTGGGGCATTTCCAGCTGTTCCTCAAAGGTCTCAATGGTGATGCGCTGATCGTCAGTCGTCGGCATGTGGCCGGTGTGCGCAAAATGATGCAGGGCTTGTAACCCGCTCATTCCGGGTGGCTCCAGCTCCTTGTTACCGGGCACTGCGGGCCAGGGAGGCCGCGCCGACTCTGATTCAAGTCAAAGTGGATTTGGCTGAGCTGTTATTATCCGCCGTATCTATTCAGTACGGATTGATCCATGTCCTCTCGCGAAATCCGCATCGCCACCCGTAAAAGTGCGCTGGCCCTCTGGCAGGCCGAATACGTCAAAGCCCGTCTGGAAGCGGCCCATCCGGGCTTGCTGGTGACGCTGGTGCCCATGGTCAGTCGCGGCGACAAGCTGCTCGATTCGCCGCTGTCGAAAATCGGCGGCAAGGGCCTGTTCGTCAAGGAACTGGAAACCGCGCTGCTGGAAAATCAAGCCGACATCGCCGTGCACTCGATGAAAGACGTGCCGATGGACTTCCCTGAAGGCCTCGGTCTGTTTTGCATTTGCGAGCGCGAAGATCCGCGCGATGCCTTCGTTTCCAATACCTACGCCAGTCTCGATGCGTTGCCTGCCGGCGCGATCGTCGGCACATCGAGTCTGCGTCGTCAGGCGCAATTGCTGACCCGTCGTCCGGACCTGCAGATCCGCTTCCTGCGCGGCAACGTCAACACGCGCCTGGCCAAGCTTGATGCCGGCGAGTACGACGCAATCATCCTCGCGGCCGCCGGCCTGATCCGCCTCGGCTTCGAAGAGCGCATCACTTCGGCAATCAGCGTCGATGACAGCCTGCCGGCTGGTGGCCAAGGCGCAGTCGGCATCGAATGCCGCAGCGCCGACACTGAAATCCACGCCTTGCTCGCACCGCTGCATCACGCCGATACCACTTCGCGTGTGACCGCCGAACGTGCCCTCAACAAACATTTGAATGGCGGCTGCCAAGTGCCGATCGCCTGCTACGCCGTACTCGAAGGCGAGCAGTTGTGGCTGCGCGGTCTGGTCGGTGAACCGAGCGGTGGCAAGCTGCTCAGCGCCGAAGCTCGTGCGCCACGTGGCGATGCCGAAGCATTGGGCGTGAAGGTGGCCGAAGATCTGCTCAGCCAGGGCGCCGACGATATTCTCAAAGCGGTCTATGGCGAGGCAGGTCACGAGTGACGGACTGGCGCCTGCTGCTGACGCGTCCCGCAGAAGACTGTGCGGCGCTGGCCGAGACGTTGGCCGCGCAGGGGGTTTTCAGCAGTTGCCTGCCGCTTTTGGAAATTGCCCCGCTGCCGGTCTCTGAGAAAATACGTCGGGCGATTACACAGTTGCCAAGTTGCAGCGCAGTGATTGTCGTCAGCAAGCCGGCGGCGCGTATTGCGCTCGATCTGCTCGACGGCGCTTCTGCACTGACGATGCCCTGGTTCAGCGTCGGTGCGGCGACTGCGCAGATTCTGCTGGATCACGGTCTGGACGCGAACTTCCCGGCTGACGGCGATGACAGCGAGGCGTTGCTGCAATTGCCGCGTCTGCGTGAGGCGATCAGCCAGCCCGGCGCGCAGGTGTTGATCTTGCGCGGCGAGGGCGGGCGCGAGTTGCTCGCCGAGCGCTTGCGTGAGCGAGGTGCTAGTGTCGAGTATCTGGAATTGTATCGGCGCGACCTGCCGGCCTATGCCCCGGATGAGCTGCCACGGCGGATCGCAGCGGAACGCTTGAACGGGCTGGTGGTCAGCAGTGGACAGGGTTTCGAGCACCTGCGCCAAATGGCCGGCGATGCCTGGCCGACCATCGCGCCGTTGCCGTTGTTTGTACCAAGCCCAAGGGTCGCCGAGCTGGCACGTGCCGCCGGGGCTCAAACAGTTGTGGATTGCCGCGGCGCGAGTGCCGCGGCTTTGCTGACGGCGTTACGGGAGCATCCCGAACCCGTTTTCTAATGCAAAGGATGGATACGTGAGCGAAACAGCCTTGCCAAAAGATGACGTCCAGCCTGTGATTGAACCCCAGGTTGAAACTCCACCGCCGGCCACAGAGCCGCGTCGAGGCAATGGACTGGCCATCGTCGCCTTGTTGCTCGGCGCTGCCGGCGTTGCGATCGGTGGCTGGGGTGTCTGGCAGGTCCGCCACCTGCAGACCAATACTCAGCAGCAGTCCGGTGAAGTGCAGGCATTGAACGATCAGGCGCAGAGCCTGAAGCTCAATGAACAGCGTCTGACCGAGCGCCTCGCGCAACTGCCCGGTGCCGACGAACTTGCCGAACGCCAGCGTCTGGTGACGCAGCTTCAGGGCGATCAACAGCGCCTCAATCAACGCCTGGAAACGGTGCTGGGTGCCAGTCGCAAGGACTGGCGTCTGGCCGAGGCCGAGCATCTGCTGCGTCTGGCCAGCCTGCGTCTATCGGCGTTGCAGGACATCAGCAGCGCTCAGGCGCTGGTGCAGGGCGCTGACGAAATCCTTCGCGAGCAAAACGACCCCGGTTCCTTCGCCGCCCGCGAGCAAGTGGCGAAAACCCTGGTGGCGCTGCGCAGCACCGCGCAGCCGGATCGCACCGGTTTGTTCCTGCGTCTCGGCGCGTTGCGCGATCAGGTCATTGACCTCACCGAGCTGGCGCCGGAGTACAAGGATCGCGGCGAATCGCTGCTGGGCCTGACTGCCGACGGTGACGGCGCCAGTCGCTGGGCGCAGTGGTGGGATCAGGTCTCGCGCTACATCCGTATCGATTTCAACGCCGACAAAAATGTGCGCCCGCTGCTGGCCGGGCAGAGCCTGAGTCAGGTGCGTCTGGCCCTGAGCCTTGCACTTGAGCAGGCGCAGTGGGCAGCGCTCAACGGGCAGGCGCCGGTCTACACCCAGGCACTGGCCGAAGCACGTGATGTGCTCAAGGGCAATTTCAACCCGGACAATCCGCAAAGCAAAGTGATGCTTGAACAGGTCGGTGAGTTGAGCAAGGAACCGGTCACGGTCACGACGCCGGATCTGGCCGGCACGCTGAGTGCGGTGCAAGCCTATCTTGAGCGGCGCAACGTCAACGCCGAAGAGTCGGTGAAACCCTTTGCCAAACCTGCCGCCAACACTGCGCAGGAGACCACGCCATGAAACGCCTCTATGTGATCGTGTTTCTGGTGATCGCGGCGACGGCGGCGCTGGGCTTTGCAGTGGCACAGCATTCTGGCTACGTGCTGATTGCCTACAAGAGCTTCCGTTACGAAGCGAGTCTATGGGCGACACTGGCGGTGATCGCGGTTTTGTGGCTGCTGATCTGGGGCATCAAGGCCTTGGTCGAGTTGGTCATGACCTCAACTGGCGTGGTCAATCCCTGGTCACGGCGCAACCGCAGTCGTCGCGTGCAGGTAGCGATCGAGCACGGCCAACTGGATCTGGCTGAAGGTCGCTGGGCCAGCGCGCAGCGTCATCTCTATCGAGCGGCTGAAGCCGAGCGCCAGCCGCTGCTGTACTACCTCGGCGCAGCCCGCGCGGCCAATGAGCAAGGCAATTACGAAGAGTGCGATCGTTTGCTGGAGCGCGCGCTGGAGCGTCAGCCTCAAGCGGAATTGGCAATCGCTCTGAGCCATGCGCAGTTGCAGACCGACCGTGGCGATACCGACGGTGCCTTGGTGACCCTGCAAGCGATGCATGATCGCCATCCGCACAATGCGCAGACGCTGCGCCAGTTGCAGCGCTTGTACCAACAGCGCGGCGAATGGTCGGCGGTGATTCGTTTGCTGCCGGAGTTGCGCAAGGACAAAGTCCTGCCACCCGCCGAACTGGCTGAACTGGAACGCCGCGCCTGGGGTGAAAACCTTTCGCTGGCAGCGCAGCGCGAAGAGGACGGGAGCGTTGGCTTGCAGTCGCTCACGCGGGCCTGGGAACAGCTCACCTCGGCGCAACGGCAGGAGCCGCCGCTGGTGCTGGCGTACGCCGAACAGCTGCGTCAGTTGGGTGCTCAGGTCGAAGCGGAAGAAGTGCTGCGTACCGCCCTCAAGCGCAAGTACGACAGCCATCTGGCGCGTCTCTACGGTCTGGTGCGCGGCAGCGATCCGGCCCGTCAGTTACAAACCGCCGAAGGCTGGCTGAAAGATCATCCGAACGATCCGAGCTTGTTGTTGACCCTCGGCCGACTGTGTCTGCAAACCAGTCTGTGGGGCAAGGCGCGGGATTATCTGGAAAGCAGCCTGCGTGTGCAGCGCAATCCGGAGGCCTGTGCGGAACTGGCGCGCTTGCTCGCACAGTTGGGCGATACCGAGCGCAGCAATCAGTTGTTTCAGGAAGGCCTTGGCCTGCTGGATGAACGCCTGCTGGCTGCACCTCTGCCGGTTCTGGCTCACGTCTGAAGTGGTGAGGGAGGATGCTCCCTCGCTTACCTTTTGTGGCTGAAATTTCAACTTCAGTGAGTGCTCGAGGCGAATTCCTACAGCGGGCTACACCGATTCCTATCGAACCTGTCGGGTTTTCCCTACACCTCTGGTGAACTGTCGGCAGGGCCTTGCCTTGAAAGGCTGACACGCTTTCCTCTACCGTAACCGTCTGTCTCTACTGTTACGGAAAAGCCATGTCGTTGGCCTGCTCACGCTCCTTGTTCTTCATGGCTTTCACTGCGGGGGCCTTTGCTCTGGGAGCTTCCTATTATCTTGAATACGCTGTCGGTCTGACGCCGTGCAGCCTGTGCCTGGTGCAGCGCCTGTTCCTTACGCTACTGTGCGTGTCCAGTGGTGTGGCAGCGGTGCACGGCCCCAAGCGTGTGGGGTTGTGGTTTTACTGGCTGTTGACCTTGGGCGCGAGCCTGGGAGGCACCACGGCGGCCTGGCGGCAGGTATTGATACAGAGCGATCCGATGCTGCAACTCCTCAATTGCACGCCTGCCCCCGATACATTGTTCAGTGGCCTGCCCTGGATCTGCGCCTTGCAAAGAATGTTCAGCGGCGGCGCCGATTGTGCGGAAATTTCCTGGACGCTGTTTGACCTGAGCATCCCGGAGTGGAGCCTGCTGTTCTTTGTCGCGGTGTCGATTCTGGCGGTGTATCAATTGTTGCGGCTGGTCTGGAGTGCTCTGCAACGCCCGCTCAGCGGCGAAGCGTCGCACTCGGTGCTGCTGCGGGATTAAACACTTGTATGAACTTTATCTCCTGCGTACCTTGAAGCCATAGGCGTGCGGGCATAATCTGGCCCGCACGTGTCATTGGATTTATGTTGCTCGATGACGCTCTGCCCGGCCGTCCCCCAAGCCAAAATCAAAAGAGGGGCGCGGGTGTAGAGCAGCATGACCCACAAGGGAAGAGAGATCGCCATGCTCGAAAGTTGTCAGAATGCTCAGGAACGTTGGGGTGGAGTTCATCTGCTGATCGACCGCTGGTTGCAGGAGCGTGAAGATCTGATCGGTGCCTACGACAAACTCGGTGCGCAGCCTGAGTCGCTGTCCGAGAGCCGCAAGCCCTTGCAGGAATTTTGCGGTGTGCTGGTTGATTACGTCTCGGCAGGGCACTTCGAAATCTACGAACAGCTGACTGGCGAAGCCAAGGCGTTTGGTGACACGCGTGGTCTGGAACTCGCCGAGACGATCTATCCGCGCATCGATGTCATCACCGAGAAGCTGCTCGCGTTCAACGACCTGTGCGATGAAGGCAAATGCGTAGCGGAGAAGTTCAAAGAGCTCGGAGGCCTGCTTCACGAGCGCTTCGAACTTGAAGACTGCCTGATTGAAGTGCTGCATACAGCACACAAGGAAGAAGATCCGGTTCAGGCCTGATCCCGAACCCTGGACAAAAAAACGGTGCGCCCGAAAGCGCACCGTTTTTTATTGCCTGCTCAACTCGTCGCGCCACGCAATTCCACTTCGAACACCAGCGGCGTGAACGGCGCGATCAGGTCGCCGGCACCGTCGGCGCCATAGGCCTGATCCGATGGAATCACCAGTCGCCATTTCGCACCCACCGGCATGTTCTGCAACGCGGTTCGCCAACCGGCAATCACGCTGTCGAGATTGAACCATTGCGGCTGCGTGTTCTGATCGAACACGGTGCCGTCGGGGAGTCGGCCGACATACAACACCTGCACTTTTCCATCGGGACCGGCCTTGGTCCCCGTGCCAGGTGTCAGCTCGGTGAGCAGGATGCCATCGGCCAGTTCCTTCACCCCCGGTTTGGCTTTTTCAGCGGTGAGAAAACGCTGCTCGTTTTCCATCGCTGCATCGCTCGAAGGCTGTACAGAGTGTTCGGCATTTTGCGCTTCATGATCGGCCAGAATCTGCTCGATACGTGCTTCGCTCAGCGCCAGCGGCTTGCCTTGATAGGCTTGCTGCAAACCATCGACCAGTGCCTGAATCTGCAGTTGCGGGACTTCCTGGCGCAGCCGTTCACCGAGGCTGGCACCGAGGCTGTAGGCCAGATCGTGAGCATCGTTCGCGGTGGCCTTTTCGTCCGCGTGAGCGGCCGAAAAAATCATCCAGAGGGATAAAAAAAAGTAGCGCGACATGGGCACTCTCCGTCCTGAGATGCGGTGGATTATGCCAGCGCGAACGTCTGCAACGGTGAACTGCTTTTGACTTCGCGCAGAACATTTTCGATTCGGTGCAACGCAACGCAATCGATACTGTCAAGATGCCCTAGCGGCGGTAACTGCAGAGGTCTAGTATGAGCCGCACTCACGTCAGCCAGGAGGTAAACCATGTCGGCCACCAAGAAGCCTGTAAACACTCCGTTGCACTTACTCCAACAACTCTCGGGCAGCCTGCTCGAGCATCTGGAAAACGCTTGCTCCCAAGCCTTGGCTGATGCTGAAAAACTGCTCGCCAAACTGGAAAAGCAACGCGGCAAGGCGCAAGAAAAACTGCACAAATCCCGCACCAAATTGCAGGACGCAGCCACTGCCGGTAAAGCCAAGGCGCAGAACAAAGCCAAGGCCGCAGTGAAAGAACTGGAAGACCTGCTCGATGCCTTGAAGGATCGTCAGTCCGACACTCGCAGCTACATTCTGCAACTCAAGCGCGACGCCCAGGAAAGCCTGAAACTGGCCCAGGGTGTTGGTCGCGTTCAAGAAGCCGTGGGCAAAGTGTTGTCCTCGCGCGCAGCCAAACCGGCAGCGGCACCGGCGAAGAAAGCAGCTGCCAAACCTGCTGCAGCAAAAGCTCCAGCGAAAACCGCAGCGGCCAAGCCTGCTGCTAAAACCGCTGCCAAGCCAGCTGCAAAAACACCGGTGAAAGCTGCTGCCAAGCCAGCTGCCAAAGCGGCCGCAAAACCTGCAGTGAAGAAACCAGCTGCGGCGAGCGCTGCAAAACCAGCGGCTAAAACCACGGCGGCAAAACCTGCTGCACGTGCTGCCGCTGCCAAGCCGGCTACCCGTGCCGCTGCTGCTAAACCAGCCGCCAAACCAGCTGCTGCAAAAGCTGCTCCAGCGAAAACCGCCGCCGCCAAACCAGCCGCTAAACCTGCTGCTGCAAAGCCAGCTGCCAAGACTGCCGCTAAACCAGCTGCCGCCAAACCTGCTGCAAAAGCACCAGCAAAAGCTGCTGCCAAACCAGCCGTGAAAGCCGCCGCCAAACCGGCAGCCAAGCCAGCCGCTAAACCGGCCGCTGCTGCCAAACCAGCGACTGCTGCCAAGCCTGTTGCTGCAAAACCAGCCGCCAAGCCAGCTGCAAAACCTGCCGTTAAAAAGCCAGCCGCTGCCAAACCAGCTGCCGCTAAACCGGCTACCGCGCCTGCCGCTAAGCCTGCCGCACCGGCAGCGTCGGCTGCGCCATCGGCACCTGCTCCAGCCGCTACTGCCTCGACTCCTTCGACTGCGCCATCGCCAGCCGCTGCGTCGAGCGTCAGCAACAACCCGACCAGCGCTTCCTAAGTGCCGGTTGCCGCGACGCGCAGCACTTGCAGCGCGTCGCGGTTCGGGCTGGCCGCACTGCCGGCCAATCCCTCCAGCCAGGTCGTCGAACCTGCATCGTTTCGCGTCCATGTCTGAGCTACACCCTCAAGCCGTGACAGCAACGCTCGCTCAGCTTCCAGCTCAAGTGATTTGATCTGCTCGCGCATGCCTTTCAGCACCGCATCATCCACGGCCCGCGTTTTCCATTGCATGCGCAGTGCTCGCAGCGGCTGCACCACTTCGATATCCCACGGTTCGGTCAGCGACTGAAGCTGGCGAACGCGTTGTTCATCGCAAATCACCCCGCGTTGCTCCAGCCATAAACCGCACAACAGCAGGCACACATTCGCGCCCGCCGTTTGCAGTTGCAGGCAGGCGTCTTCCACGCCCGGTCGGGCGTAGGTGGCAAGGGAAAAGCTCCACAGGTCAGAGGACATCGTGCTACTCGCGCCAGTTGTGAGCGAAGCTGGTAGACTCCGCCGCCATTATGATCCGACTTCAGAACCTGACTTTACAGCGTGGCCCGCAACGTCTGCTAGAAGACGCCGAGCTGACCCTGCACGCCGGCCACAAAGCCGGCCTCATCGGTGCCAACGGCGCCGGCAAATCGAGCCTGTTCGCCTTGATCCGGGGTGAGCTGCACCCGGACTCGGGTGATTGCTTCCTGCCGGCTGACTGGCGCATCGCCCATATGCGCCAGGAAATCGAGACGCTCGAGCGCCTTGCCGTCGACTATGTGCTCGATGGCGACCTGCGTCTACGCGAGGTGCAACGTGACCTAGCCGCGGCCGAAGCGGCGCACGACGGTGCCGCTCAGGCTCGTCTGCATGCCGAGCTCGACAGCGCCGACGGTTACACCGCCGATGCGCGGGCGCGAAAGCTGCTTGCCGGTCTGGGTTTCACCAACGAGCAGATGGATCGTCAGGTCGGGGATTTCTCCGGTGGCTGGCGGATGCGCCTTAACCTGGCGCAAGCGCTGATGTGCCCGTCGGACCTGTTGTTGCTCGACGAACCGACCAACCACTTGGATCTCGACGCGATCATCTGGCTCGAAGAGTGGCTGAAAAGCTACCCGGGCACCTTGCTGCTGATTTCCCACGACCGCGATTTCCTCGATGAAGTCGTCGATCACGTGGCCCATGTCGACCAGCGCAAAATCACCCTGTATCGCGGCGGCTACAGCGCATTCGAACGCGCCCGTGCCGAGCGTCTGGCCCAGCAACAACAGGCCTACGAGAAGCAGCAGGCGCAACGTGCGCACATGGAAAGCTACATCGCCCGCTTCAAGGCCCAGGCCACCAAGGCCCGTCAGGCACAGAGCCGGATCAAGGCACTGGAGCGGATGGAAGAACTGTCGGCGGCCCACGTCGATTCGCCGTTCGATTTCGTCTTCCGCGAGTCGAGCAAGATCTCCAGCCCGCTGATCGACCTGTCCGATGCGCGCTTGGGTTATGGCGACAAAACCATCCTCGAGAAGGTCAAGCTGCAACTGACCCCGGGGGCGCGGATTGGCCTGCTCGGGCCGAATGGCGCGGGTAAATCGACCCTGATCAAAAACCTCGCCGGCGAGCTGTCACCGATTGCCGGGCGCCTGACCCGTGGCGAGAACACCGTGGTCGGCTATTTCGCTCAGCATCAACTCGACTCGCTGGATTCCAAGGCCAGCCCGTTGCTGCACATGCAGCGTCTGGCGCCGACCGAGCGTGAGCAGACCCTGCGTGACTTCCTCGGCGGCTTCGACTTCCGTGGCGCGCGCATCGATGAGCCGGTGCTGAATTTCTCCGGTGGTGAAAAGGCGCGTCTGGCCCTGGCGCTAATCGCCTGGGAACGGCCGAACCTGCTGCTGCTCGACGAACCGACCAACCACCTCGACCTGGAAATGCGCCTGGCGCTGACCATGGCGCTGCAGGAATTCAGCGGCGCGGTGCTGGTGGTGTCTCACGATCGGCACTTGCTCAAGAGCACCACTGATAACTTCTACCTGGTCGCTGACGGCAAGGTCGAAGAGTTCGATGGCGACCTCGAAGACTACGCGCGCTGGCTGGTGGAATACCGCCAGCGCAACGCGCCGGTCAGTAACACTCCGGTCAATCCGGACAAGACCGACAAGAAGGCTCAGCGTCAGGCTGCAGCTGCCTTGCGTCAGCAACTGGCGCCGCACAAACGTGAAGCCGACAAGCTCGAAGCCGAACTGGGCAAGCTCCACGAGAAACTCGCCAAGGTCGATGCCAGCCTTGGCGACAGCGACATCTACGAGCCGGCGCGCAAGAACGAATTGCGTGATCTGCTGGCCGAGCAGGCCAAGCTGAAAGTTCGCGAAGCCGAACTGGAAGAGGCGTGGATGGAAGCACTTGAAACGCTGGAGAGCATGCAAGCGGAGCTGGAGGCGCTGTCCTGATGGAAGCGTTCAAGCTGCCGCTACCGGCGGAATGGGTCGAGCCGATCTGGTTTGTGGTGCAGATTCTGCTGATCCTGCTGGCCGGTTACCTCACGCAACGTTTCGTCGCCAAGGGGCTGACTCGGTTGGGCGAGCGCTATCCGTTCCCGCCGCAGTTGCTGATGCCGCTGCGTGGCGTATTGCGCTGGTTGATCATGGGCAGCGCGCTGATCTTCGTGTTGGAGCGCCTCGGTGTCTCGGCCACGGTGTTGTGGACCGCGCTGTCGGGTTTCGTTGCGGTGGCAGCGGTCGCGTTCTTTGCGATGTGGAGCGTGCTGTCGAATTTGCTCTGCGCGATTCTGATCTTCACGGTCGGACCGTTTCGGCTGGGGGATATCGTTGAGCTGGTCGACACCACCGACAAGCCGGGTGTGAAGGGGCGGGTGGTGGCGATCAATCTGCTCTACACGACGTTGATCGAGGCGGAAGAACTCGGGACTGGCAGCGCCATGGTGCAGGTGCCGAACAGTTTGTTCTTCCAGCGTTCGGTGCGGCGTTGGCGCGGAACGGATGTGTTTCCGTCGAGCGGTTTCGAGAAGTAGATTTTCCAAGCAAGAACAAAAGATCGCAGCCTGCGGCAGCTCCTACAGGGATCGCATTCTCATGTAGGAGCTGCCGAAGGCTGCGATCTTTTGCTTTTAGCCCCAAACAGCATTAGTTTTGGGACTTGTTACGGCATGAGTCGAGGTGTGCGATGGAGCTTCAAACATGGCTGGCGTTTTTTGCCGCCTGCTGGGTGATCAGTCTGTCCCCGGGTGCTGGCGCCATTGCGTCGATGTCCAGCGGTCTGCAATACGGTTTCTGGCGCGGTTACTGGAACGCCCTTGGCCTGCAAATCGGTCTGGCGGTGCAGATTGCGATTGTCGGCGCCGGTGTGGGCGCGATCCTGACCGCTTCGGCCACGGCCTTCCACGCGATCAAATGGTTCGGTGTCGCTTATCTGGTGTATCTGGCCATCAAGCAATGGCGTGCGCTGCCCATGGACATGAGCGATGACGCGGCGGTGCGGCCGATCGGCAAGCCGCTGGCGCTGGTGTTCCGTGGCTTTCTGGTGAACATCAGCAACCCCAAGGCTTTGGTGTTCATGCTCGCGGTGCTGCCGCAGTTCATCAACCCGCATGCGCCGTTGCTGATTCAGTATCTGGTGATTGGCGTGACCATGATCTGCGTCGACCTGATCGTGATGGCCGGCTACACCGGTCTGGCGTCGAAGGTGCTGCGTCTGTTGCGCACACCGCAGCAGCAGAAACGCATGAACCGCACGTTTGCCGGGCTGTTCATTGGCGCGGCGGCGTTTATGGCGACGTTGCGTAAAGCGGCGGCGTAAACCTCGCCAGCACAAAAAAAGGCGACCTTTGCGGGTCGCCTTTTTTTGTGGCTGGGACGCAGAGCGTCCCGGGATGCATTCCCACGTCGAGCATGGGGACGATCAGGCGCCAGTCATCAGCGCAAGATCACCGGCGCAGTATCACGCGGCAGATTGTTGCGCTGTGGCGCCTCGCGCGGCTGCTCGTAACCGCCGCCACCGAGCTGCATGCTCAGTTGCCCGGCTACGTCCTCACCCAGCGCCTTCGACACGTCACGCACCACCCGTGGGCGGTTCAGCGAGATCTTGATGTCGCGATGGTTCACCAGTTTGGTGTCCTGCGCTTCACCCATCGCCGTGAAGGCCGAGGTGATCTCGAAGGTCTTGGTATTGATCAGGCTGAAGTCCGCCACCAGCGTCAGGCCCAGCACCGCCGAATAGCTGTCGGTGTTCGCCAGCTCGTTGATGTCCTGAGTGAAGTCGATATCGGACACGGTGCCGAACAGCACGTAGTCGGCGCCCTTGAAGTTACCGGCCTTGATGCGCTTGATCACATCAAAGACATCACCCTTGGACGACGCGGTGTACGGCGTGCCTTGCACCAGCTGGAACATACCGGTGCGCAGGATTTCACCCTTGATGTCGCCGGTGAATTTACGCAGCTCGGTCTGTTCGATGTAGCTGGTCGTTGCTTCAATCTCGTTGTAGCTCGAAGAGCCACTGGAGCTGTAGTAACCCTCGCGGTGATTGCTCTGGGCCGAAACGATGTGGATGTATTGCTCCACACGTTCCTGATACGCCAGATCCGTCACCGCGACTTTCGGGGCCGCTTGCACGCTGAACGCGCAAGCCAGGGCCATCATGCCAATCCATGCGCGCATCAATTAACGCTCCGTGGTTTTGCGGATCTCTTTTTCGTCCATCCACTCGGCCAGACCGCTTTCAACGTCGATCAGTTGCAGGCTGAATTTGTAGAAGACGTCCTTGTAGTCGCTGCTGCGCTTGACGATCGAGCTGATCGAACCTTCGATGCGGTACTTGGCGGCAACCATGTTGCCAGTCTTGGCCACGGTGCTCTTCTTGTACAGGCCGCTCTGGTTTTGCAGCTTGAGCTGGTCAACCTGGCTCTGCATCGCGTTGTTGTCACTGGCAAAGCGCGCTACGCCGGTTTTCATCAGTTGAGTCTTGATGCTGGTGGTGATTTCGCGAGTGTCGATGTACTCGCTGGTCTTGTTCTTCACGTCGTAGACCTGAACCACCGGACGGCCCTGCAGAATGCCGGACTGAGCCAGCGAGCGGGTCATCGACTCGGCGATCATTTGCAGGTCGGTCGAACCGAATTCGTTGGTCACGGTTTCAACCGCTTTGGTGTCGCCGTAGCTGATGTTCTTGCTGCCCAGGGTCGGCGAAGTGTTGGCGCAACCGGAGGCCAGCAGGGCGATAACGGCGATGCAGGAAAAGCGTACAAACATGGGAATGCTCTCTAAATCAGAAATAGGGTGTCAGGCTTACGGCGTCTTGATTTCCAGACGGAAGTCCACGGCTTTCGGGGTCGGGGCAATCCCCTGAATGAAGCTGGTCTGGGCGCCGTACATCATTTGGCTTTTCCACACTTCTTCTTCGGCGATCGGGAAACCTTCCGCGCCGAGCCAGGCGAAGCGGTAGTAGAAAATCTTGTTGCTGTTGAGGGTGTTGCTCAACTGCACATTGACCGTCATGAAGCCGTTTTCGCGAGCGACGCGCATGGCGCCGACGACGATGTGTTTCTGCGGACCCATGGCCACGACTTTGCTCGCGGCGCTGCCCGGCTCTGGCGGTGGCGGGGTGGCGCAACCGCTCGCCAGCAAGGCGAGGGCGGCGACGGCGATGAGTTTGAAACGCATGCAAAGACTCCGTTCTTAAGGTTGTTTGAGGCTGGCGACGTTGGTTGCCCCGGCGCTCGGGATCACGTGAGCGGCGAGACCGCCGGCGAACACCTGGTTGCCCACAGCGCGCAGGCTGATCACTTGGTAACGCTGATCGACAGTCACCTTGACCACCGAACCGCCGACGGCGCTCGGCAGGGTAACCTGATGCTCACCCTTTTTCAGTCGCAGACGCACCACTTGGGTGTTGTCCGGCAGGGTACGCCACGTACGGGTATCGGCACCTTCGAGCACAGCTGAAGAGATACCGACGGCCAGACCGGCCAGGGGGTTGGTTTCGTTGATCTTCTTCTGCGCCACGCCTTTGGTGATCGCCCGCACGGTGGTGCGCAGAATGATCCCCGGCATGTCGTCACGCAGAGCGCGGCGGGACATGGCGGTGGTGCTGTTGAGCGCGGTCAGATCGACCTGCTGACCGTCGACGCCGATTTGCGCGAAAGTCGCCGTGGAGGTGTCAGGCTTGATGATCGGGAACGACAGCGGCGTGATCACCACATTGTTGGAGATCGGCAATGGCAGCGGAACGCGGATCGAGTCGCGGGCTGGGGCCAGACCGCTTTGCACCACGATCAGAATGTCGCTGTCGTCGGATTTGCTCGGCTTGTCGAGATTGACCAGCGCCTGCTCCAGCAGCGGCGTGTTCGGGCGCAGTTCGGCAGCCTTGCGGTAGCCCGGTGCAGCCAGGCCTTTCTCGCCCAGGGCTTCATAGACGAAACCGGACAGGTAATGGCTGAACGCACTCTGGTAGCTGTTTTTCAGGCCAACCACTTCCGGCGCGTCGAGACTGGCGACCGGGTAGCCTTGCAGGTCCTTGTACTGCGTCTTGATGCCTTCTTTTTCGGCTTCTTCCTCGCTCTTGAGGTATTCCTTGTCACGCAGCTCGGCGATCACTGCTTCACGTTCGTGAGTTTTCTTGATCGCAGTACGTGCGCCGTCGAAATCGTTGACTGCCAGCAGGTTCAGGGCCATCTGCGTGGTCAACATGACTTTTTCGTAGTCATAGCCTTCGTAGCGACGCACTTTGTCGTTGACCAGGAAACTGCCGAACTGGGCCAGGTACTTGTCGGTGTCGAGCTTGACCGAGTCTTCCCACTTGCCAACCACCTGGTCGGCGCTGGTCCAGGCATTCTGGCTGCCGGAGAGGTCGCCCTTGGCGCGCAGCAACTCACCTTTCTCGAAGTAATAGAGCAGGTCTTTATCAGGGCCGGTGTTGTTCTTTTCCAGCAGAGTCAGCGCGGCGTCGACGTTGCCGGTGGCCAGTTGCTGATTGGTCTGTGCCAATTCAGAGTCGTAATTGCGAAACGCCGAACAGCCGGACAGCAGAGTGACGGCGCTGAGCGCGATCAGAGTGGGGGCGCGGAATGCCATGGGGGTACTTCTTCCCTGGAGTAATACAGCCGCGGATGCTGGTCGGGCTGGTGTGACCCATCGACAGTGGCACTGGCCTCCTGCCAATTCCTCATAACCTGAGGAGCTTTAATGCCGTTTCGCAATAGCGAGGGCGCGGCATTATAAGCGGGTGGTAGTGGCTATGTAATAGCTTTTTAATTGCACTGGTTAGTTAGATGCCATTACTTATTTCAGGTTGGATACCACGCTGCTTGCCGGTGCCCCGCTGGACTGGAAGGCGCTGCCATTGGCAAACACGTGCTCACCCAAGGCGCGCAGGCCGATAACCTGGCGATTCTGGTCGATGCGGATTTTCATTGGAGCAGCGCCGGGCGCGTTGGGCAGGCTGATCAGGTGATCACCCTTTTTCAGGCGCAGACGCACGACTTGGGTGAGGTTGGGCAAGGTGCGCCAGGTGCGGGTGTCGGCCTGCTCGAAACCGTCCCAGTGAGTGACATAGGAGGCTTTGCTCGGGTCGCGTCGGTTGTCCGTGGCTTGAACGTCAGCCGCCAGAAAGGCCCGATAGGTCGTACGCTGGATAATGCCCGGCATGTCGTCACGCAGGGTGCGCAAGGACATGTCGGTAATGCTGTTGACGGCGATCAGCTTTTTCTGACGACCGTCGATGCTCACTTGATTGAATGAAGGTGTGGATGTGTCTGGCACCATCACGGGAAACGATACATTGGCGACGATGACTTGCCCGTCCGCCAACTTCACCGGATAGGGCACGCGCACGGAACTGCGGGCCGGTGCCAGGCCGCTCTGCACGATGATCAGTACATCGCTTTCGTCTGCCTTCAGTCCAGGGTTGTCGAGGTCGCGCAATGCCTGCTGGAAAAACGCCATGTCCGGGCGCAGTTCGATCGCCTGACGATAGCCGGGCGCTGCCAGATCTTTCTCGCCGAGCGCTTCGTAGGTAAAACCGGCGAGATAGTGACTGAACGCGCTCTGATAGCCGTTCTTCAAGGCGATGACGGCGGATGATTCCAGCATGACCACTGGGTAGCCTTGCAGGTCCTTGTAATGGACGCGGGCGCCGCTGGCCTTGGCCGCCTCTTCGACACGCTCGTATTCCAGTTCTCGCTGCCGGGCGATCAGTGCTTCACGCTCGTGGGTTTTCTTGATGTCGGCGCGGGCACCGTCAAAGTCATTCAGGGCCAGTTGGTTGAGGGCCATTTGCGTGGTCAGCATGACTTTTTCGTAGTCGTAGCCATCGTAGCGGCGCAGCTTGTCATTGATGATGCTGCCCCACTGATTGCCCATGGCGGCGAGCAATTTGTCGCCAGTGGTTTCAATGGTGTCCTGGCGCTGTATGACCATTTGCTCGGCGCTACGCCAGGCAATCTGGCTCTGCGGGAATTCACCGCCAGCGCTTAGCACCGCACCCTTCTCGAAGTAATAGAGCAAATCCTTTTCTTCGCCCGGGTTGTGTGCCTCGATCAAGGCCAGTGAACCGCCGATATTGCCGGCCTTGAGCTGTTGCGTGGTCTGTTGCAGTTCCAGGTCGTAATCACGGTAAGCGGCGCAACCACTGAGTTGCACAAGGGTGGCGATCAGCAGGGACGGCAACAAACAGTGGCGCATGAGCGGGTTCTTCCTTGAACGGAGAGGGCGAAATGATGGCGCATTATAGGGGCGCTTTGCAGCTGCCGGGGTGGTATGGATTGCGCTAGGCTTGCCCGCTCACCGATCAATTGAGTTGCGGTACTTCAATGAATCAACTGCTGGCCATGCGTGCGTTCCGTTGCATCGTCGAGTGTCGCGGTTTCAGTGCTGCGGCGGAACGGCTCGAGACTACGCACTCGACCATCTCCCGGCAGTTGCAGCAACTGGAAGCCGAACTGGGCACGCGTCTGATCAATCGCAACACCCGGCGTTTCAGCCTGACCACGGCGGGGCAGCAGTATTACCTCGCCTGCGTGGATATTCTCGATCGCCTTGATCAGGCCGCTGTGGCGGTCGGTCAGGCCCAGGAGAAACCCAGTGGTGTCTTGCGCATCAGTGCGCCCGTGGTCATCGGTACGCTGGAACTGGCGAAGTGGCTGCCAGGGTTTCAACAGCGTTATCCCGAGATTGAAGTCGATCTGTCCTGCGATGACCGTTTTGTCGATCTGATCGCCGAAGGCCTCGATGTCGCGTTGCGCATCTGCGGGCCGCTTGAAGATTCGTCTCTGGTGGCGCGGTTGCTCACGGTTTCGCCGATGCTGCTGGTCGCGTCACCGGCCTATATCGCACGGCACGGATTGGTACGGCAGGTGCGGGAACTGGCCGGGCATCAGTTGCTGGCGTTTGCCGGTGGCAGTGACTGGACGCTGACCGATGCGCGCGGAGTTGCCACGCAGATCCGTGCGCATGGGCGCTTCAAGGCCGACTCGATCAGCTCGCTGCACGCCGCTGCGTTGGCCGGTGTGGGCATTGCCGCGTTCACCCGTGCGACGGTGCAGGATGACTTGTTGAGCGGACGGTTGGTGCAGATGCTGCCCAACTGCGGCCTGGGTCAACGGCACTATTACGCGCTGTATCCCCATGCCCGGCATGTGGCGCTCAAGGTCAAAGTGTTCGTTGAGTTCATGGCCGAACACTACCGTAGCGGCAGTCCGGCGTTAGGCTAAATTGCCGACAAAGCTTGAGGGAAACGCGTTCGAAGTGAACAATATGTAACTTCGCATTTCCATTTGAGAATTCTTCATGACTGCCGCGTCCCGTTTCCTGGCCTGGCTGGTGTTCCCGTTGTTTGCCCTGAGCAGCTTCAATCTGCTGGCTGATACCGTGGAAGGCGCACCGCAAGCGCTGCATTTGCTCGATTACATCAGCGCCGACTACCCGCCGACGGTAGCGGCGGGCAAGGTTGTCGATGATTCCGAATACCGCGAGCAACTGGAGTTCACGCGGGCGCTGCAAGGCTTGATCGCCGGCATGCCGGCCAAGCCTGAAAAGGCTGCGCTGGAGCAGGGCGTTGAAGCCTTGCACGCGGCGATCACCGCGAAACAGGACGGCGCCGAAGTGGCCCGACAGGCGCGGCAACTGGGCGCGCAACTGGCGGTGGCGTATGAAGTCAGCCAGGCACCGATCATCACCCCCGATCCCACCCGTGGTGCGCCGCTCTATGCGCAGAATTGCTCGGTGTGCCACGGCGACAGTGGCGCCGGTGACGGCCCGGCGGGGCTCGGCATGACCCCGGCACCGGCCAATCTGCGTGATGCGGCGCGGTTGGATCACCTGAGCTTGTACGCGATCTACAACACCCTTGGCCAAGGCGTCGAAGGCACCGACATGCCGGCGTTTGCCGATCAGCTTGATGATCGCCAGCGTTGGGATCTGGCGACTTACATCGCCGGCTTCAGCGCCGATCCGGCGGCGGCCAAAGCCGAGAAGACTTACAACATCGCCGATCTGGCGCGCCAGACCCCGGCTGAGGTACAGGCCGCCGACGGCGCGCAAGCCGCAGCGACGTTCCGTGCACAACGTGCACAGCCGCCGCAGGTCAAGCGCGGCCCGGCGCAGTTGCTCGACTACACCGCCGCAACGCTGGACAAGAGCCTTGCCGCGTATCGCGCCGGCGAACACGATCAGGCATACGACCTGTCGGTCGCGGCCTATCTGGAAGGCTTCGAACTGGTCGAGAGCTCGCTGGATAACGTCGACGCCAATGTGCGCAAGGACACAGAAAAATCGCTGATGGCTTACCGGCAATCGTTGCAGGACGGTTTGCCGGTCGAGCAGGCCGAGCAGCGTCTGGAGGCCGCAAAGGCCAAGCTCAAGGAATCCGCCAGGTTGCTCGGCAGCGACGGCCTGAGCTGGTCGCTGAGCTACATTTCCGGCCTGCTGATTCTGCTGCGCGAAGGTCTGGAAGCGATTCTGGTGCTGGCGGCGATTCTTGCGTTCCTGCGCAACACCGGCCAGCAGTCAGCGGTGCGCAGTGTCAACGTCGGTTGGGGCCTGGCGCTGCTGGCCGGCCTCGGCACCTGGGCGTTGGCGGCGTATGTGATCGACGTCAGCGGCTCGCAGCGTGAACTGCTCGAAGGCGCCACGGCGCTGTTTGCCAGTGTCATGGTCTTGTGGCTCGGTGTGTGGATGCATGACCGCCGGCATGCAGCGGCCTGGCAGGATTACATCAAGAGCAGTCTGGTCGGTGGTGGCGGGCGTTTCGGCTTCGCGATTCTGGCGTTCTTCTCGGTGTATCGCGAGCTGTTCGAAGTGATCCTGTTCTACGAAACCCTGTGGCTGCAGGCCGGCCCGGCCGGGCATGACGCGGTCCTCGCCGGTGGCGCGACGGCATTGGTGCTGCTGGTGGGGCTGGCGTGGGTAATCCTGCGCGGTTCGGCGAAACTGCCGTTGACGCTGTTCTTCAGCATCAACGCCGCGTTGCTCTGCGCGTTGTCGGTGGTGTTTGCCGGGCATGGCGTGAAGGCGTTGCAGGAAGCCGGAATCTTTGGCACGCGGCCGGTGGCGTTCTTTGAATTCGACTGGCTGGGGATTCATGCCGATGCCTATTCGCTGACGGCGCAGGCGGTGGCGATTCTGGCGATTGTGGTGTTGTATGGGCGCAGTTGGATGGCGGAAAAGCGGCGGGTTTCGGCTGCTTGATTGAGTGCTCCCTTAAAAGATCGCAGCCTTCGGCAGCTCCTACATGGGCGTAGCATGTCGCAATATTGCGGCGCGACGCGCACTCTGTAGGAGTTGCCGAAGGCTGCGATCTTTTGCTTTTAGAGGTAAAGAAAATGCGTGTATGGATCGATGCCGACGCCTGCCCACGGGCGGCGAAGGATCTGGTGGTGAAGTTCGCCCTCAAGCGCCAGTTCGAAGTGGTGCTGGTGGCCGGGCAGCCGCAGATCAAGCCGGGGCTGGCCATCGTCAAACTGATCGTGGTGCCGAGCGGCCCGGATGCGGCAGACGATTATCTGGTCGAGCACGCGGTACCGGGGGAGCTGGTGATTTGCAGCGATATTCCATTGGCCGATCGTTTGGTGAAGAAGGGCGTGGCGGCGCTGGATCCACGCGGCAAGGAGTTCGATGCGCAGAACATGGGCGAGCGCCTGGCCGTGCGCAATCTGTTCACTGATCTGCGCGAACAAGGCCAGATGAGCGGCGGACCGGCGCCGTTTGGCGATCGCGAGAAACAGGCGTTTGCCAATGCGCTGGACCGGATCATGACCCGACTGACGCGCAAACCCTGAGCCTTATGACGATCATTCCCACGCAGAGCGTGGGAACGATCATACGGGGAATCAGGCGTCGTTTTCGTGGGTCAGTTCGAGGACGCGATCCACCAGCTTGTTGATTCCGGATGCCGCCTCACTGATGTTCTGCGCCAGCATGTAAGCCGGGGTCGTCACCAGTTTGCGCGCCTTGTCTTCGATGATTTCCGTCACCGCGCAGTCTTCATGAGTGGCACCCATCTTGTTCATCGCCGTGGCGGTGTCGGCGTCGTTGCCGATGGTGCAGGTCACGCCCGGGCCATAGATCTTCGCCGCCAATGCCGGGGAAATGCACATCAGGCCCACCGGTTTGCCTGCTTCGGCGAATGCTTCGGCCAAGGCCAGCACTTGCGGCTGCACGGTGCAGCCCGCGCCTTCAACGGCAAAGTTCGAAAGGTTCTTCGCCGCACCAAACCCTCCCGGCACGATCAGCGCATCGAAGTCGTCGACATCGGCGTCGCGGATGTCCTTGATGTTGCCGCGGGCAATGCGCGCCGATTCCACCAGGACGTTGCGCGACTCGGGCATTTCTTCGCCGGTCAGGTGATTTATCACATGCAATTGCGCGATGTTCGGGGCGAAGCACTGTACCTGCGCGCCACGTTGGTCGAGGCGCAGCAGGGTGATGACGCTTTCATGGATTTCGGCGCCGTCGTACACGCCACTGCCGGACAGGATCACTGCAACTTTTTTGCTCATGGGTTTCTCTCCAGATTCATGGCGCTAAATGTCCACTAAATTATCGCGCGTTGCCATAGGCTCAAGTGGTGGCGGCACCTGCATGGAACGCTTTCTACATGGATCGCAACAACGGCGGGGTGTTCATTATTTGCGGTTGCCTGCTGCGAAAACGAGCGGGAGATTTTTCGCGTGAGAACGCCGCTGGCGAACGGCAGTCCGCTAGCGCAGAGGGGGCAAATGATTGAAAGAGGCGGCCAGCCCGCGCTGTGCGCAGGGCTGTACGCCAGTCGCCAGCGAGTTACTCGGCTGGCGTCTTCGGTTCGGCAGGTTTGGCCACTTCGGCTTGACTCAGCAGTGCAGCTTTCGCGGCTTGCTCGTCGGCGTAGACCTGTTTGGCCAGCCGCGCATTCTTGAAGCGGCGGCGCAGCCACAGACCGACACCCAGCACCAGCAACGCACCCAGCACCCACAGCTCGTACTTCTTGATGCTGCCGAGCATGCCTTCCAGCACTGCACCGAAGTGGTAAGCGGCGGCGGCCAGCGCGGTCGCCCAGATCGCCGCACCGATGCCGTTGAGCAGCAGATAACGTCCCGGCGGATAACCCGACAGGCCGATCGCCACCGGCATCACCGTGCGCAGACCGTAAACGAAACGGAAGCTCAACACCCAAATGTCAGGATGCTTGCGAATGTGCTCCAGCGCGCGGTCGCCCATCAGCTGCCAGCGCGGTTTGCGCGCGAGCAATTTGCGCCCGTGTTTGCGGCCGAGGAAGTACCACAGCTGATCGCCGGCATAGCTGCCGCAGAACGCCACGACCACCACCAGGTTGATGTCCATGTATCCACGGAACGCGAGGAAGCCCGCGAGCACCAGGATGGTTTCGCCTTCGAAGAACGTGCCGAGGAACAAGGCAAAATAGCCAAAGTCATGCAGAAATTGTTGGAGCATTGTCTGGGTGCTGGCGAAATGAACGCGCAGCCTAACCCTTCGGACACATTCATGAAAGTGTCCAAATGTGTCTCGACGTGAACAATTCCTACACTGAGAATGGAATGCGGCTACACGTCACAGGTCTCACACAACTGTCATCTGTTCGTCATAATGGCCGTCTATAACTGTCACGCTCGCCCGTTTGCGCGGGCTCAGGAGTCTGCCGTGAGCTTTACCCCCGCCAATCGTCTGTTCCCTGCCACTCGCCTGCGTCGCAACCGTCGTGATGATTTTTCGCGTCGGCTGGTGCGGGAAAATGTGCTGACGGTCGATGACCTGATCCTGCCGGTGTTCGTGCTCGACGGTGAAAACCGCCGCGAAGCCGTGGCTTCGATGCCTGGGGTAGAGCGGTTGACTATCGATCTGCTGCTCGAAGAAGCGGCGAAGTGGGTCGAGCTGGGGATTCCGGCGCTGGCGCTGTTTCCGGTCACCCCACCTGAATTGAAGTCCCTCGACGCTGCTGAAGCCTGGAACCCCGAAGGCATCGCCCAGCGCGCCACCCGCGCGCTGCGTGAGCGTTTCCCGGAACTGGGGGTGATCACCGACGTTGCGCTTGATCCGTTCACCACCCACGGTCAGGACGGCATTCTCGACGAAGAAGGCTACGTACAGAACGACATCACCGTCGACGCACTGGTCCGCCAGGCCTTGTCCCATGCCGAAGCCGGCGCTCAGGTGGTCGCGCCGTCGGACATGATGGACGGTCGCATTCAGGCGATCCGCGAAGCGCTGGAAATCGCCGGCCACGTCAATGTGCGGATCATGGCTTATTCGGCCAAGTACGCCAGCGCCTATTACGGCCCGTTCCGCGATGCTGTCGGTTCGGCGTCGAACCTTGGCAAGGCCAACAAGGCCTCCTATCAGATGGACCCGGCCAACAGCGACGAAGCGCTGCACGAAGTCGGTGCGGACTTGTCTGAAGGCGCGGACATGGTCATGGTCAAACCGGGCATGCCCTACCTGGACATTCTTTTCCGGGTAAAAGATGCCTTCAAAGTGCCGACCTTCGTCTATCAGGTTAGCGGCGAATACGCCATGCACATGGCGGCGATCCAGAATGGCTGGTTGAGCGAGGCGGTGATTGTCGAATCACTGACCGCCTTTAAACGTGCCGGCGCTGATGGCATCCTGACTTACTTTGCTGTCCGCGCCGCTCAATTGTTACGAGAGCAGAAATAGCCCTCCCAGGAACATTCAATGAATACCGAAGGACTCACGGAAGTTGCAGTAAAAGAAGCTCAACCGGTGGTCGAGCAAATCACCGAAACCCCGCCGGAACTGGAGCCTGCGCCACCCGCGCCAGTCGCCGAACCTGTCGCGGCGGCGCCAGTGATTGCCATACCGGGCCTGGATGACAGCAGCCTGTACATCCACCGTGAGCTTTCGCAACTGCAATTCAATATCCGCGTGCTGGAACAGGCGCTGGACGAGTCCTATCCGTTGCTGGAACGCTTGAAGTTCCTGCTGATCTTCTCCAGCAACCTCGATGAATTCTTTGAAATCCGCGTCGCCGGTCTGAAGAAACAGATCACTTTCGCCCGGGAGCAGGCCGGAGCTGATGGCTTGCAACCGCATCAGGCGCTGGCGCGGATCAGCGAGCTGGTCCACGGTCATGTTGATCGTCAGTACGCGATCCTCAACGACATTCTGTTGCCGGAGCTGGAAAAGCATCAGGTGCGCTTCATCCGTCGCCGCCACTGGACGGTCAAGATCAAAACCTGGGTGCGCCGCTATTTCCGCGACGAGATCGCACCGATCATCACCCCGATCGGGCTCGACCCGACGCACCCGTTCCCGTTGCTGGTGAACAAGAGCCTGAACTTCATCGTCGAGCTGGAAGGCATCGACGCCTTCGGTCGCGACTCCGGTCTGGCAATCATCCCGGCGCCGCGCTTGCTGCCACGGATCATCAAGGTGCCGGAAGAAGTTGGTGGCCCCGGCGACAACTATGTGTTCCTGTCGTCGATGATCCACGCCCACGCCGATGACCTGTTCCAAGGCATGAAGGTAAAAGGCTGCTACCAGTTCCGTCTGACCCGAAACGCCGACCTGGCGCTCGACTCCGAAGATGTCGAAGACCTGGCCCGCGCCCTGCGTGGCGAGTTGTTCTCGCGTCGTTACGGTGATGCGGTGCGTCTGGAAGTCGCTGACACTTGCCCGAAACACCTTTCGGACTATCTGCTCAAGCAGTTCAACCTGAGCGAGAGCGAGCTGTATCAGGTCAACGGCCCGGTCAACCTGACGCGGCTGTTCAGCATCACCGGGCTCGACAGCCATCCGGAGCTGCAATACACGCCGTTCACCCCGCAGATCCCGAAGCTGCTGCAGAACAGCGAAAACATCTTCAGCGTGGTCAGCAAGCAGGACATCCTCTTGCTGCACCCATTCGAGTCGTTCACCCCGGTGGTCGACCTGCTGCGTCAAGCCGCCAAAGACCCGCACGTTCTGGCTGTGCGCCAGACCCTGTACCGTTCCGGCGCCAACTCTGAAATCGTCGATGCGCTGGTGGATGCCGCGCGTAACGGCAAGGAAGTGACGGCGGTCATCGAGCTGCGTGCGCGGTTCGACGAAGAGTCCAACCTGCAACTGGCCAGCCGTCTGCAAGCGGCCGGTGCGGTGGTGATCTACGGCGTGGTCGGCTTCAAGACCCACGCCAAGATGATGCTGATCCTGCGTCGCGAAGCCGGCGAGATCGTTCGCTACGCGCACCTCGGCACCGGTAACTACCACGCCGGTAACGCCAAGCTGTACACCGACTACAGCCTGCTGACCTCCGACGATGCCTTGTGCGAAGACGTTGGCAAACTGTTCAGCCAGTTGATCGGCATGGGTAAAACCCTGCGCATGAAGAAGCTGCTGCATGCGCCGTTCACCCTGAAGAAGGGCATGCTCGACATGATCACCCGCGAGACGCAATTTGCGCTCGACGGCAAACCGGCGCACATCATTGCCAAGTTCAACTCGCTGACCGATCCGAAGATCATTCGCGCGCTGTACAAGGCCAGCCAGTCCGGTGTGCGCATCGATCTGGTGGTGCGCGGCATGTGCTGTCTGCGTCCGGGGATTGCCGGGGTTTCGCACAACATTCATGTGCGCTCGATCATCGGCCGCTTCCTTGAGCACACCCGAGTGTTCTACTTCCTCAATGGCGGCGATGAGCAGATGTTCCTCTCCAGTGCCGACTGGATGGAGCGCAACCTCGACAAACGCGTCGAGACTTGCTTCCCGGTCGAAGGCAAAAAGCTGCTGACCCGGGTGAAGAAAGAGCTGGAGCTGTACCTGACTGATAACACTCATAGCTGGAGCTTGCAGTCGGATGGCCGTTACATCCGCAACACGCCGACCGGCAACCAGAACCCGAGGAGTGCGCAGGCGACGTTGCTGGAGCGCTTGGGTAGCCCCATCCTGCCGGTGAGCAGCTGAGGCGTTGAAAGTCAAAAGCCCCTCACCCTATCCCTCTCCCGAAGGGAGAGGGGACTGATCGAGGTGTCTCACGCTATACGCCGACCTGAGAAATCGAGTCGAACTCGGGTTTTGAAAAGTCCACAAATCGGCTCCCTCTCCCTCGGGAGAGGGCTGGGGTGAGGGGCATCGATCTCACGCACACCACTAAATCCCAGCCGAACACCCAATAAAAAAGGCGATCCAGAAGGATCGCCTTTTTTATGCCCAATCGAGGCTCAGTGGACCGTGAGCACAATCCCCACCCGCGTCAGCCAATCCGCCTCAAGCCCGAAATCCGCCTGAGTCAGCTGATTCTCATCCAGCCAGTTCTCCGGGAATTCCACATCCAGGGTGTTGCCCTTGGCGTGCAATACCACCTGCGGCATGGTCTGGGTGCCACGAATGTGGTGGAACAGGATCGCAAAGCGCAGCAGCACGCACAGACGGATCAGCTTGTCGCCGTCGTCACCGAAATCGGCAAACTTGTCCTTGGGAATGTTGCGGCGGTGGCCGCGCACCAATAGCGCGAGCATCTGTTGGTCTTCGCGGGAGAACCCGGCGAGGTCCGAGTGCTCGATCAGGTAGGCGCCGTGCTTGTGGTAGTGATAGTGCGCGATGTCGAGGCCGACTTCGTGCACTTTCGCCGCCCAGCCAAGGAGTTCGCGCCAGATGCCGTCATCCAGCTCCCAGTCCGCCGCCACCTGATCAAACGCGTGCAAGGCTTTGCGTTCAACTCGTGCGGCCTGTTCCAGATCGACGTGATAGCGCTCCATCAGCGAGGTCAGGGTGCGTTCGCGCACGTCTTCGTGATGATGGCGACCGAGCAGGTCATAGAGCACGCCTTCACGCAGGGCGCCGTCGCAGTGATCCATGCGTTGCAGTTCGAGGGCGTCGAAAATCGCTTCGAGAATCGCCAGACCTGCCGGGAAGATTGTCCGGCGATCCGGCTTGATGCCTTCAAAATCGATCTTGTCGACGTCACCGAGCTTGAACAGACGACGCTTGAGCCAGGCCAAGCCTTCGGCATTCACTTCGCCGGTGCCGTGGCCGCCAGCCTTCAGGGCCAGGCCGATGGCGCGGATGGTGCCCGAGGAACCGATGGCTTCATCCCAGGTCAGGCGATGCAGGGCATGTTCGATGCTCATGATCTCCAGCCGCGCCGCCGTGTATGCCTGGGCGTAGCGGGCCGGGGTGATCTTGCCGTCCTTGAAGTAGCGCTGAGTGAAGCTGACGCAGCCCATTTGCAGGCTTTCGCGCAGCAGCGGTTCGAAGCGCTGGCCAATGATGAACTCGGTGCTGCCGCCGCCGATGTCGGCGACCAGACGTTTGCCCGGGGTGTCAGCGAGGGTGTGCGAGACGCCGAGGTAGATCAGACGTGCTTCTTCACGACCGGAAATCACTTCCACCGGGTGACCGAGGATTTCTTCGGCGCGATGAATGAATTCGAGGCGGTTGCGCGCTTCGCGCAGAGCGTTGGTGCCGACGATGCGCACGGCGCCGAGCGGCATACCGTTGATCAGTTGGGCAAAGCGTTTGAGGCAATCGAGGCCGCGCTGCATCGATTCTTCGTTGAGCTTGCGCTCGTCGTCGATGCCGGCAGCCAGCTGAACCTTCTCGCCAAGGCGCTCGAGAATGCGGATTTCGCCGTTCTGGGCCTTGGCCACGACCATGTGAAAGCTGTTCGAGCCCAGGTCGATTGCGGCGATCAGGGACAGATTCTTGGCTTGGGATTGCGGCATGGTCAGGGGGTCTCGGTCGATAACCCCGACATCGTGCCACGATCAAACGCTGGCGCCAACGCACACGGTTCAAACCGCCGGAGCGCGCACCCCGAACCTGATCGTTCCCACGCTCTGCGTGGGAATGCCTCACTGTACGCTCTGCGTCCGCTTTTGGGACGCTCTGCGTCCTTGGCTGCATTCCCACGCAGAGCGTGGGAACGATCAGGATGAGGCGGATTCAGGCTGTTGCTTCAACTGTGCCAATAAAGTTCGCCAGCTCCGCCGTCTGCGGATTGGCAAACAGCACCTTCGGATCCCCCACCTCATGCACCTTGCCGTGGTGCATGAACACCAGTTTGTCGCCGACCTCGCGGGCAAAGCGCATTTCGTGGGTGACCATGATCAGTGTCATGCCTTCCTTGGCCAACTGGCGCACCACGCTGAGCACTTCATTGACCAGTTCCGGGTCGAGCGCCGAGGTGATCTCATCACAGAGCAACACTTTTGGCGACATTGCCAACGCCCGGGCAATCGCCACGCGCTGTTGCTGGCCGCCGGACAAGCGATCCGGGAAGGCATCGAATTTTTCCCCGAGACCAACCCGTTCGAGCATCTCGCGCGCCAGTTCCGCAGCCTTGGCCTTCGGCACTTTCTGCACCACTTGGGGCGCGAGCATGACGTTTTCGCCCACGGTCAGGTGCGGGAACAGGTTGAACTGCTGAAAGACCATGCCGACCTTCTGCCGCAAGCTGCGCAAATCGGCGCGGGCAGCGTCGAGGTATTCGCCGTCGACTTCGATCACGCCGTCGTTGATCGACTCCAGGCCATTGAGGGTGCGCAGCAGGGTGGATTTGCCCGAGCCGCTGCGGCCGATGATCGCCACCACCTGGCCTTCCTCGACGCTGAGGTCGATACCTTTGAGTACGTGGTGATCGCCGTAGTATTTATGCAGGGCGGAAATTCTAAGCAGAGGCATGCAGTCTCCTTTCCAGGTAGCGCGCACTGAGGGACAACGGGTAGCAGAGCAGGAAGTAACCGAGGGCGACGAGGCCGTAGACCATGAACGGTTCGAATGTGGCGTTGGCGAGCATGCCGCCGGTCTTGGTCAATTCGGTGAAGCCGATAATCGAGGTCACGGCAGTGCCTTTGACCACTTGCACCGAGAAACCCACGGTCGGCGCCACGGCAATGCGTAGCGCTTGCGGCAGGATCACGTAGCGCAGTTGCTCCAGCGGATTGAGCGCCAGACTCGCCGAGGCTTCCCACTGGCCATTGGAGATCGACTCGACGCAGCCGCGCCAGATCTCTGCCAGATAGGCGCTGGTGAACAAGGTCAGGGCAATCGCCGCGGCCATCCACGGCGAGATTTCGATCCCCGCCAAGGCGACACCGAAGAACACCAGAAACAGCTGCATCAACAGCGGCGTGCCCTGGAACAGTTCGATCCAGGTGCGGGCAATGCTGCTCGACACAGAGTTTTTCGAGATGCGCATGATCAGGATCAGCAACCCGACGATCCCGCCGCCAATAAACGCCACCAGCGACAACGCCAGCGTCCATTGCAGGCCGACGAGCAGGTTGCGCAGGATGTCCCAGAAAGTGAAATCGCTCATGCGCGGCTCCTGCTGATGTAGCGCCGGCCGATCCAGTTCAGCAACTGGCGGATCAGCAGCGCCATGCACAGGTAGATCAGCGTGGTCAGCGCGTAGGTTTCAAAGGCGCGGAAGTTGCGCGACTGAATGAAGTTGGCGGCGAAGCTCAGCTCTTCGGTGGCGATCTGCGAACACACCGCCGAGCCGAGCATGACGATGATGATCTGGCTACTCAGCGCCGGCCAGACCTTGCCCAGCGCCGGCAGCAGGACCACGTGGCGGAATGCCTCGAAGCGCGTCATCGCCAGCGCCGCAGCGGCTTCCAGTTGCCCGCGCGGAATCGCCTGAATGCCGGCGCGGATAATTTCCGTCGAATAGGCTCCGAGGTTGATCACCATCGCCAGCACCGCCGCTTGCCACTCGGAAATCTGCACGCCCAGCGACGGCAGGCCGAAGAAGATAAAGAACAACTGCACCAGAAACGGCGTGTTGCGGATCAACTCGACGTAGACGCCGAAGATCGCCGAGAACGGGCGGATGTTCCACGCCCGCACCAGCGCCCCGACAATCCCGACGCCGACCCCGAGCAACGCACCGATGGCCGTCAGCTCAAGGGTGAACAGCGCCCCGCGCAGCAACAGGTCGGTGTTTTCCACCACCGGCATGAAATCGAACTGATAAGCCATGAAGGTCTCCCGCGCAGTCGATCAGAGATCGGCCGGCAGCGGCTCTTTCAGCCAGGTCTGCGAGTTCTTTTCCAGGGCGCCGTCAGCCTTGGCGGTGGTCAGGATGTCGTTGACCTTGGCCAGCAGCGCCGCTTCGTTCTTGTTCACGCCGACGTAGACCGGCGAATCCTTGAGCTTCACTTTCAGCGCCGGCACACGCTTCGGGTTCTTTTCACTGATCGCGACCATCACCACGTTGCCGCTGGCGATCAGGTCGACTTGCCCGGCGAGGTAGGCGGCGATGGTCGAGTTGTTGTCTTCGAAGCGCTTGATGGTCACGCCTTCCGGAGCGACTTTGGTCAACTCGATGTCTTCGATGGCGCCACGGGTAACGCTGATGGTTTTGCCCTTGAGGTCGTCGAGGCTGGCGATCGCCGCGTCTGGCGGGCCGAACACGGCGAGGTAGAAGGGGGCGTAGGCGCGGGAGAAGTCGATGACTTTCTCACGCTCCGGGTTCTTGCCCAGGCTGGAGATCACCAGGTCGACCTTGCCGGTGGTCAGGAACGGGATGCGGTTGGTGCTGTTGACCGGGGTCAGTTCGAGTTTGACCTTGAGCTGGTCGGCCAGCAGTTTTGCGGTGTCGATGTCCAGGCCGCGCGGCTTCATGTCCGGGCCGACCGAGCCGAACGGCGGGAAGTCCTGCGGTACGGCGACTTTCAGCGTGCCGCGTTTGACCACGTCGTCGAGACCGTCGGCGTGGGCGGGAGCCTGGCTGAGCAACAGAGAGGAAAACAGGGCGGCGAGGAGGGCGCTGTAACGCTTGGTCATGGACAATCTCCGGATCGGCGAGAAGTGATTTCTGCGTTCGGACAGAGCACGGGCCGTGCCAATACGCGGTTTTCGCCCCGGCAGGCCATGGTTTTAGCGGGTTTGTTCGGTCTTACTGGTCTGAACAGTCAGGTTGTTTTTCGCACTGCCATGGCGCACCGGCGTGGTTCGCCGAACCCCGCTGGGGCACGACTTGCCGGACTCGCCGAATAGCTTTACAACTAGCCGCACATTGGCCTGGCGCGTCCGAAAAACCATGAATTCGATTTCCCGTGCGGTACCCGAAGTGGCGCTGCAAGCGATCCGCAAACTGATCACCGAACAGGGTTTCGGTGCGGGTGATGCTTTGCCTTCGCAGCGGGACCTGGCGCTGCAACTGGGCGTCAGCCGGGCGTCGTTGCGTGAGGCGTTGTCCTCGCTGAGTGCGTTGGGTGTGGTCAGTATTCAGCCGGGCAAAGGCGTGTTCGTGCAGTCGCCAGTGGAATTGTCGCGCGGCGATAGCGCGCCGGGGTGGTCATTTGCGGCGCAAGCGTCGCCGCTGGATATCTTTCAATTGCGCTATGCGCTCGAAGGGTTTGCCGCCGGGCTGGCAGCGGTGACGTTGAGTACTGTCGATCTGGATGCGCTGGAAGACAATGTCGCGGCCATGCGCGAGCAATTGAAGGCTGGCGACTTTGAGGCTGCGGCGAAACTCGACTTCGAATTCCACCGCCGCA
The DNA here is from genome assembly GCF_979258655.1 of Pseudomonas sp. AC242. Lineage (NCBI taxonomy): Bacteria > Pseudomonadati > Pseudomonadota > Gammaproteobacteria > Pseudomonadales > Pseudomonadaceae > Pseudomonas > Pseudomonas sp. AC242. The sequence continues at coordinate 5,401,548 of NZ_OZ409873.1, read as the reverse complement.
TCCTGCTGGCCAGCGGCAATCAGGCGATGTTGAGCATCCTCACCGCCAGCGCCGAGATGTTCCTGGAGAGCCAGAAACTACCGTTCATCCGCGCCGAACGTGCGATGGAAACCTGGCAGGAGCACCGCAAGATCCTGCGCGCCCTCGCACGTCGGGCGTCCGGCGCTGCGCAAAAAGCCATGCAGGAACATGTGCGCAACGCGGCCCTGCGCACCGGAATTTCCTTCATTGCCCCCGCCACGGCGTGACTTGAGCTATACCCAAACTCATCGAGTGCCATAGCAAGACTCAATCAACTGCGGCTTCCTGAACAGGGGAAGGGCGGCTATGATGGGCCACGTTTTTTTGCTTACAACCTGGAGAATTCCATGAGCAGCGATCTTATCAAACACGTTAGCGACGCTAGCTTCGAAGCCGACGTACTCAAGGCCGAAGGCGCTGTCCTGGTCGATTACTGGGCTGAATGGTGCGGTCCATGCAAAATGATCGCTCCGGTTCTGGACGAGATTGCCGAGACTTACAAAGGCAAGCTGACCGTTGCCAAACTGAACATCGACGAAAACCAGGAAACCCCGGCCAAGCACGGCGTGCGTGGTATCCCGACGCTGATGCTGTTCAAGAACGGCAACGTTGAAGCGACCAAAGTCGGCGCCCTGTCGAAGTCGCAACTGGCGGCTTTCCTCGACGCCAACATCTAAGCGTCGCTGTAAAGTGCCTGAAAAAAAGCCCCGCAAAATAGCGGGGCTTTTTGCGTATTCAGGGCTAGACGCTCCGAAACTCAGGTGGTACATTCGGCCCCGCACTGGTTTCTCCATTGCCCCCTGCTAGCCGTCGCCGACGCACTCCTTTTCGAATTAGTTCGCGATCCTGTCGCCTTCTCCGCGGCGCGGCCTCATTAAGCCAAAAGCTTAATTTCCCCCCCTCCATAAATGATTACGTCATTCCTATATGAATCTGACTGAACTCAAGCAAAAGCCGATTACCGAACTGCTCGAATTGGCCGAACAGATGGGCATAGAAAATATGGCCCGTTCGCGCAAGCAGGACGTGATTTTCTCCCTGCTGAAAAAGCACGCGAAAAGCGGCGAGGAAATCTCCGGTGATGGCGTGCTGGAGATTCTCCAGGACGGCTTCGGCTTCCTGCGCTCCGCTGACGCTTCCTACCTGGCCGGCCCGGACGATATCTACGTCTCGCCAAGCCAGATCCGCCGTTTCAACTTGCGCACCGGTGACACCATCGTTGGCAAGATCCGCCCTCCGAAGGAAGGCGAGCGGTATTTCGCCCTGCTCAAGGTCGACACGATCAACTTCGATCGTCCCGAGAACGCGAAAAACAAGATTCTCTTCGAGAACCTGACCCCGCTGTTCCCGACCGTGCGCATGAAGATGGAAGCCGGTAACGGTTCCACCGAAGACTTGACCGGTCGTGTAATCGACCTGTGCGCCCCGATCGGCAAAGGCCAGCGTGGTCTGATCGTTGCACCGCCGAAAGCCGGTAAAACGATCATGCTGCAAAACATCGCAGCGAACATCGCCCGTAACAACCCTGAAGTTCACCTGATCGTGCTGCTGATCGACGAGCGTCCGGAAGAAGTAACCGAAATGCAGCGCACCGTGCGCGGCGAAGTGGTTGCCTCGACCTTCGATGAGCCGCCGACCCGTCACGTGCAGGTCGCTGAAATGGTGATCGAGAAGGCCAAGCGCCTGGTCGAGCACAAGAAAGACGTGGTGATCCTGCTCGACTCCATCACCCGCCTGGCCCGTGCCTACAACACCGTGATCCCGAGCTCCGGTAAGGTCTTGACCGGTGGTGTCGATGCCCACGCCCTCGAGAAGCCGAAACGCTTCTTCGGTGCTGCGCGTAACATCGAAGAAGGCGGCTCGCTGACCATTATCGCCACCGCGCTGGTTGAAACCGGCTCGAAGATGGACGAAGTGATCTACGAAGAGTTCAAGGGTACCGGCAACATGGAACTGCCTCTGGATCGCAAGATCGCCGAGAAGCGTGTGTTCCCGGCCATCAACATCAACCGCTCCGGCACCCGCCGCGAAGAGTTGCTGACTGCCGACGACGAACTGCAGCGTATGTGGATCCTGCGCAAGCTGCTGCACCCGATGGACGAAGTGGCTGCCATCGAGTTCCTGGTCGACAAGCTGAAGACGACCAAGACCAACGACGAGTTCTTCTTGTCGATGAAGCGCAAGTAATACGCAAGCCGTTTGAAAAAAGCGTCCGAAAGGGCGCTTTTTTTTGCCTTGAATTATTTGTATCTGGATTGAAGTTTGCGCGGCTGATAACTTCGCGCCTTCAAGGGATTTTGTATCCAGAACAGGTAAGGTTTTTTCATGCACACGTTTGGCAATCGCCGTGATATCGACGGATTACGGGCACTGGCGGTTATTCCCGTCGTACTGTTTCATTTCGGATTCACTACATTCAGCGGCGGTTTTGTCGGCGTTGATGTGTTCTTCGTCATTTCCGGCTTCCTGATCACCTCGATCCTGTTCCGCGAAATCAGCGCCCAGCGTTTCAGTTTTCTCGACTTCTGGGGCCGTCGTGCCCGGCGCATTCTGCCGGCGTTGACTGTGGTTGTGGTTGTGACGCTGGCTTTAGGCTGGCTGTTGCTGACAGCCAAAGACCTGGCTGAACTCGGGCGGACGATTCGTTACCAGTCGCTGTTCATTTCCAACATTCTGTTCATGCGTGAAGACGGCTACTTTGCGCCGGCGTCGGAACTCAAGCCGTTGCTGCATACCTGGTCGCTGGCGGTGGAAGAGCAGTACTACATCTTCTTCCCGTTGATGATGGTCTTGCTGATGCGCTACGTCCGTCATTGGCGCTGGATGCTGTTTGCCGTGCTGCTGGTGTCGTTCGGTTTGAACATCATCTATATCGAACGCCGGCCGGAGTTTGCCTTTTTCGCCCTGCCGACCCGCGCCTGGGAATTGCTCTGCGGTGCGATGTTGGCGGTAATGCCCGTGCCCAAGCATGTTGCGCGGCCATGGCTGCGGCAGTCCGTTGGCCTGGCCGGGCTGGCGGCGGTGCTGGTGGCGGTGTTTACCTTCGACAAAACCACAGTGTTCCCGGGTTGGGCGGCGCTGTTGCCGGTATTGGGCACGACGGCGTTGATCTGGTCGGGCGCCCAGGGGGAGACATGGGCTAGCCGGTTATTGAGTGTCCGGGCTCTGGTCTGGATCGGCCTGCTGTCCTACTCGTTTTACCTGTGGCATTGGCCGGTCTATGTGTATGCCAACGCGATTTCCATCGATGGTATCCAGCCGCTCGAAGCCATCGGCTGGATCGCCCTGGCGTTGGTGTTGGCGTGGCTGAGCCTGCGCTATATCGAACTGCCCTTCCGTGAAAAACGCGTGTTTGCCAGCCGTAACTCGGTGTTGGTCGGTGGCTTGGTGTCGATTACAGTGCTGGCGATTACCGGCTCGGTAATCCGCTCGGCAGATGGTATTCCGCAGCGCCTGAGCGGCAAGGCGCTGGAATATGCGCAATCACGCGAATGGAACGCAGGGCAGTCGAAGTGCATGCACTTGAGCACCGACAAGGCGCTGACCAAGTCCTGTCTGGTGGGCGGTGAGGAAAATATTGCGGCGACAAAAATGTTCTGGGGCGACAGTCACGCCGCAGCGTTGTTGCCCGCCATCGAAGGCAATGCCAGTCGCATGGTGCAGCCAGTGTGGTTGTACAGCCTGACGGGTTGCCCGCCGATCATCGATGACAGCCTGCGCCCGCAGTGCAAGGACTTCAACCAGCGCAACATGGACCGCGTCACGAGTCTGGGGATCAAGGACGTGGTGCTGGCGGCGAATTGGAGCCTGTACGTATATGGTCGCGAAGACGGCGACGGGGATCGGCAATTCCTGCTTGATCGCAAGGACAACCCGCGTCAGTCAGAGCAGCGCATGGCCAACGCCATCAAGGCGCGTGTGGCCGAGTTGCGCGAAGCCGGCGTGCAAGTCTGGCTGTTCAAGGAAGTGCCGCTGCAGCACAAGAGCTATATCGACCGCCTGACCAGCCTGGCCCGGATCGGCCGTTCAGCAGAAGGCCTTGGTCGTCCGCTCAGTGAGCATCTGGCACGCCAGCAGTTTTTCACTGACCTGTTCGGCTCGATGAGCGCCGCCGATTCCGGTGTGCACGTCATCGATCCGACGCCGCTGATGTGCAAGGAAGGGCTCTGCGCCATCGATGTCGACGGCCACTCGCAGTACAAGGATGCGGACCACCTTTCCGACGTCGGCAGCGCCAGATTGAGCCCGTTGTTTGCACCGATCCTGCTGGGTGCCAGTCAGAATTGAGCGATCCCGGGCACTGACGGGCTGCTGTTTGCCCGTCAGAGCAGGTAGGATGTACGCCTATTTTGAGGGTGCCATCGTCAATGAAATTCAAGGATCTTCGGGATTTCGTGCAGCAGCTTGAGCAGCGCGGAGAGTTGAAACGCATCCAGATTCCCGTCTCGCCGGTGCTGGAGATGACCGAGGTGTGCGACCGCACGCTACGGGCCAAGGGCCCGGCGCTGCTGTTCGAGAAACCCACCGGCTACGACATCCCGGTGCTCGGCAACCTGTTCGGCACCCCTGAGCGGGTGGCGATGGGCATGGGCGCCGAGTCGGTCAGCGAGCTGCGCGAAATCGGCAAGCTGCTGGCCTTCCTCAAGGAGCCGGAACCGCCGAAGGGCTTGAAAGACGCGTGGTCGAAACTGCCGATCTTCCGCAAGATCATCTCGATGGCACCGAAAGTCGTCAAAGACGCGGTGTGCCAGGAAGTGGTCATTGAAGGCGACGATGTCGATCTGGCGATGCTGCCGGTGCAGACCTGCTGGCCCGGCGACGTCGGGCCGCTGATCACCTGGGGCCTGACCGTCACCAAAGGCCCGAACAAGGACCGCCAGAACCTCGGTATCTACCGTCAGCAAGTGATCGGCCGCAACAAGGTGATCATGCGCTGGCTCAGCCACCGTGGCGGCGCCCTCGACTTCCGCGAGTGGTGCGAGAAGCATCCGGGTCAGCCGTTCCCGGTGTCGGTGGCCCTTGGCGCGGATCCGGCGACCATTCTCGGCGCCGTGACGCCGGTGCCGGACAGTCTTTCCGAATACGCTTTCGCAGGGCTCTTGCGCGGTAACCGTACCGAACTGGTCAAGTGTCGTGGCAACGACCTGCAAGTGCCGGCCACCGCCGAAATCATCCTCGAAGGCGTGATCCACCCGGGCGAAATGGCCGATGAAGGCCCGTACGGCGACCACACCGGTTACTACAACGAAGTCGACAGCTTCCCGGTGTTCACCGTCGAGCGCATCACCCACCGGATCAAACCGATCTACCACAGCACCTACACCGGCCGTCCGCCGGATGAGCCGGCAATCCTCGGCGTGGCGCTGAACGAAGTGTTCGTGCCGATCCTGCAAAAGCAGTTCCCGGAGATCACCGACTTCTACCTGCCGCCGGAAGGCTGCTCTTACCGCATGGCCATCGTGACCATGAAGAAGTCGTATCCGGGGCATGCCAAGCGCGTGATGCTCGGTGTCTGGTCGTTTTTGCGACAGTTCATGTACACCAAGTTCGTTATCGTCACCGACGACGATATCAATGCCCGCGACTGGAACGACGTGATCTGGGCCATCACCACGCGCATGGATCCCAAGCGCGACACGGTGATGATCGATAACACGCCTATCGACTACCTCGATTTCGCCTCGCCGATCTCCGGCCTGGGCTCGAAAATGGGCCTCGATGCCACCCACAAGTGGCCGGGCGAAACCACTCGCGAGTGGGGCCGCGTGATCGTCAAGGACGACGCCGTCACCCAACGGATCGATGCCATCTGGAATCAGTTAGGAATAGATTGATGCGTGTAACCTTGCAGCCCTCCGGAGCAGTGCTTGAGATACAGCCCGGCGAGCGGATTCTCGATGGTGCGCGGCGCCTGGGCTACGAATGCCCGCAAAGCTGCCGCAACGGCAATTGTCATGTGTGTGCGGCGCTGCTGGTTGAAGGCCGCGTTGCGCAGGACGGCAAGGTGCACGACCACGGCGAGTTCTACACTTGCATAGCCGAGCCGCTGGAAGACTGCATCCTGCTGTGGGATGGCGTGCTCGCGCTGGGAGAACTGCCGGTGCGCAGCCTGTCGTGTCAGGTCATCGAATGCCGCGATGTGGGCGGCGACACTTGGCGCGTGCGTCTGCGTGCGCCGGCGGGCAAGCCACCGCGTTATCACGCCGGGCAATACTTGATGATCGAGCGCGAGAACGGCGAGAAGTCGGCGTTCTCCATGGCCTCGGCACCGCATGGCGGGCGTGATCTGGAAATCCACGTGCTGGCGCGCGAAGCCAGTGCACTGAGCCTGATCGAACAGCTGCAACGCAACGCCATGGTGCGTGTCGAGCTGCCGTTTGGCGATACGCATCTGGCCGAGCTGCCCGACGGGCCGTTGGTGCTGGTCGCCGCCGGCACCGGCATGGGCCAGATTCATGCGCTGATCGAGCATTGCCGCGCCAACGGCTTCAAACACCCGGTGCATCTGTACTGGGGCGTGCGCCGCCCAGAAGATTTTTATGAGATCGAACATTGGGACGAATGGCTGAAGTTGCCTAACCTGTTCCTGCACAAAGTCGTCAGTGATCAATGCGGCTGGGAAGGGCGCTGCGGCATGCTGCACGAGGCAGTCTGTGAAGACTTCCCTGACCTGAAACCGCTGCACGTCTACGCCAGCGGCTCGCCGGCCATGGTCTACGGCACCCTCGACGCTTTGGTCGAAGCCGGGATGGATGCCCATCAAATGCGTGCCGATGTGTTCGCTTACGCCCCGCGCTCTTGAGCCGCGCTCTTGAGCCTCGTGCTGAATCCGTTATAACTCCCTATATAGCCGATCGGTATTTATGTAATTGCATAAATACCGCTAGGTTATATATCAATCAGGCAATCAATTAAGAACTGTGCCATGGCACTCAAATTGCCTTAAAACATATGTGCCTTATTGTTACAGCGGTGCGTTCTATTAAGTAATTCTTCACCCGCGGGGAGCTGAACGCTATTCGCCATGAGCGCCATTGAAAACGCTTTTCTGAATTTGAATTACCCTCCGCGGCTCGATCTTGGGCCGCAGCTGACGCACGAACAACTTCTCGCTTCCATGCAATCGACCATGGCGCGCCACAAGGGCGGGCCGGTGTGGCTGTTCGCCTATGGTTCGCTGATCTGGCGGCCGGAGTGTTCGGCGGTGGAGCGGGTGCGCGGACGTGTGCATGGCTACCATCGCGGCCTGTACCTGTGGTCGCACGAGCACCGCGGTACGCCGGAAATGCCTGGTCTGGTGTTTGGTCTGGATCGTGGCGGTTCGTGCAGTGGCTTTGCCTACCGCTTGCCGGAAGACAATCTCGATACCGCACTCTATGCGCTGTGGAAACGCGAGATGCCGGTGCCGTCCTATCGGCCACACTGGCTCAACTGCCGTCTTGAAGATGGCAGTCAGGTTCAGGCCTTGGGATTTGTGTTGGAGCGACACCTGCCCAGCTATGCCGGCAACTTGCCGGATCACGTGCTGAGCCAGGTGTTCGAAAGCGCCAGCGGGCGTTACGGCACTACTCGCGATTATGTCGAGCAGACCGCGCACGCCCTGCGCAGCCACGCCATGCCAGATCGCAATCTGGAGGCGCGGCTCAAGCGCTGTCAGTCACAGGCCGATCAAGCGACCGCTTCACGGCTCTGACTGGCGACTTGCTTGTGCCACAGCGTCGGGGCCAGGAAGGCCATCGACAGCAGGCAAGCGCCCACCAGCAGGACAAAACCACCGTCCCAGCCGAAATGGTCCACGGTGTAGCCCATCGCCGCACTGGCCGCGACCGAGCCACCCAGATAACCGAACAGGCCAGTGAAACCCGCAGCGGTGCCAGCGGCTTTCTTCGGTGCCAGCTCCAGCGCTTGCAGGCCGATCAGCATCACCGGTCCGTAGATCAGGAAGCCGATCGAGAACAGCGCGATCATGTCGACGGTCGGGTTGCCGGCCGGGTTCAGCCAATAGACCAGCGTTGCCACGGTCACCAGTGCCATGAACACCATGCCGGTCAAGCCACGGTTGCCACGGAAGATCTTGTCCGACATCCAGCCGCACAGCAGCGTGCCCGGGATACCCGCCCATTCGTAGAAGAAATAGGCCCACGAGGTTTTATCGACGGTGAAACCCTTGGCTTCCTTCAGGTACGTCGGTGCCCAGTCCAGTACGCCGTAGCGCAGTAGATAGACGAAGACGTTGGCCATGGCGATGTACCAGAGCATTTTGTTGCGCAGCACGTATTTGACGAAGATCTCTTTCGCGCTGAATTCGTCTTCGTGGCTGGCGTCGTAGCCTTCCGGGTAATCGTTCTTGTACTTCTCGATCGGCGGCAGGCCAACCGATTGCGGGGTGTCACGCATGGTGATGAACGCGAACACCGCGACGCCCAGCGCTACCGCTGCCGGTACGTAGAACGCTGCATGCCAGTCGTTGAACAAGCCCATGCCGAGCAGGAACAGCGGGCCGATCAGGCCGCCGCCGACGTTATGCGCCACGTTCCACACGGACACCACGCCGCCACGCTCCTTCTGCGACCACCAGTGCACCATGGTCCGGCCACTTGGCGGCCAGCCCATGCCCTGGGCCCAGCCGTTGATGAACAGCAGAATGAACATCATGGTCACGCTGGACGTTGCCCAAGGCGCGAAACCGAAAATGAACATTACCCCGGCCGAGACCAGCAGGCCGAACGGCAGGAAGTAGCGCGGGTTGGAACGGTCGGACACCAGGCCCATGAGGAATTTCGACAAACCATAAGCGATGGCGATTGCCGACATCGCCAGACCCAGGTCGCCGCGGCTGTAGCCTTCGTCGATCAGGTACGGCATGGCCAGGGAAAAGTTTTTGCGCAGCAGGTAGTAACCCGCGTAGCCAAAGAAAATACCGGCGAAGATCTGCCAGCGCAGGCGTCGGTAGGTGCTGTCTATTTTTTCTTCAGGCAATGGAGCCTGATGTGCGGCAGGACGAAAGAAAGCAAACATTCAAGAGCTCCAGATTTCTTGTTTTGACTGCGGATGCGAATGTTACAGTTTCGTTACCGAAAATAGCACCGGTTCGCATCGAGCAAATAGCGGAAAATGTTGGAAGTCGCATGTTCCTTTACGAACCTGTCGCTCAGCTGTAAGAACAGGGCGTTTTTGTCGCGCTCGGGACGTTGTGACTTAGACTCGCGATCTACAGATCGACTGATATCTCGAGATAAGCGATGACCCGGAAAGTTCGCAGGCTATTGCCCAGACTGTTGATGGTCGCAGCGGTGACTGTTTCAGTGTTGGCACTGAGCTTCGCCCAAGGTTCTGCAGCACCAGGCCTGCGCAATGTCACCGTATTGATCATCCGTCATGCAGAAAAGCCTGATGTCGGCCGAGAACTCAATGCCCGGGGCGAACAGCGCGCCGCGGCTTACGCGGACTATTTCACCTCGTTGCAGTTGGACGACCAGACACTCACACCCCAACGTCTGATCGCTACCGCCGACAGCCCGGAAAGCATCCGCCCGCGACAGACGCTGATTGCACTGTCCCAGCGCCTGCAACTGCCGATCGAGCAGCCCTACGCCAATAACGACGTCGACAAACTGGTCAGCTCGCTGCGCAAGAATAATCAGGCGAAAACCGTGCTGATCGCCTGGCACCACAGCCACATCAACAAACTGATTGCGGCGTTCGGCGGAGACGGCCCGGCACTGATCGGTCAGCCGAAATGGCCGGTGGATGTTTATGACTGGCTGATTGTTTTGCGTTTCGATGACAAGGGGCAGTTGATCAAGTCGCGTAGCGAGAAGGTTCAGGAACATCTGATGCCAGGCGATATTGCAGGCTGAAACGGTAATAGGGTCCGTCAGAAAAGTTACCTTTGAGCATTCGCGTGGTGCGTTCGCCCGATTTACTGTCGTGTCTTGGGAAACGTCCTGCGTCCAAAGCAGAAGTTGCGCCATTCAGTTAAACGTCATAGCTCCGTAACCTTTGTGCTGTTGCCGGGATCGGCATTCGGGTGCTCAGGGGGCGGATCATGCGGTGGATTGTGGCGTTGCTTTTGTTGCTGGTCGGCGGTGTCGTGCAAGCGGCAGGAGCGCTGTTGATTCCCGAAGACAACCCCCGACCAATTTATCCACTGGCATTGTCCAGGGCCGGGATTACGGGAGAGGTTAAGGCTCGTTTCATCGTCAGGGCGGATGGCTCGGTCAGCGAAATCAGCATTCTGAAAAGCGACCACCCCGATCTGGCTGAAGCGGTCAGAGTTGCGCTGGTGCAGTGGCGTTTCAAGCCTTGGGCTGTAGAGGAGGACAAACCCGAAAAGCAGGAAGTCGTCGCGCCGATAGTCTTTCGGCTCGATCTGGATCAATCCATTCACGTCAACCAGCAACTGAAAGCCTTGCGATGCCGTGCAGTTAACGACAACCTCGCCAACATTGCAGAGTACTCATGGATCGATTCGATGGTGTTCGCACAAACCCGCGCCTATCTATCGAACGTCTTCCATAAAACTCAGCTACCGGAGGCACAGCGTCTGGCGATGATTGCCAGGATGAATCGGCAGGTTGAAAAGATTGTCAGGGCTTGTCGAGAGAGCCCTGCGCGCAAATTCATGAGCCTGTTGCCGGCGGATATTCGTGAGTTGCTTTGATAGCAAAGGCCAGTACAACCGAACCGGACATTCTGGCCTTTATCGAAAGGTCACTCAGCGAACCTGCACCACAACCTTGCCTACAGCCTTGCGCTGGCCAAGGTCATTGATCGCCTGTGCGGCATTGCTCAGCGGATAGACCTGCGACACCAGCGGTTTCAACTTGCCCTCGGCAAACCAACCGAACAATTGCTGGAAGTTCGCCGCATTGTCTTGCGGCTGGCGCTGGGCGAAGGAGCCCCAGAACACGCCGAGTACCGCCGCGCCTTTGAGCAGGGCGAGATTGACTGGCAACTCCGGAATGCGCCCGCTGGCGAAGCCGACCACCAGCAGGCGGCCATTCCAGGCGATGGCGCGGATGGCCTGGTCGAACAGGTCGCCGCCGACCGGGTCGTAAATCACATCGGCGCCCTGGCCGTCGGTGAGGCGTTTGATTTCGTCCTTGAGGCTGGTTTCGCTGTAGTTGATCAGCTCATCGGCGCCCGCAGCCTTGGCCACCGCGAGTTTCTCGGCGCTGCTGGCGGCAGCAATCACGCGGGCGCCCATGGCTTTGCCGATTTCCACAGCCGCCAGGCCGACACCGCCGGAAGCGCCGAGCACCAGCAGGGTTTCGCCCGGTTGCAGGTTGGCGCGTTGCTTGAGCGCGTGCATCGAGGTGCCGTAGGTCATGCTGAAGGCGGCAGCGATATTGAAGTCCATCGACGGCGGGATCGGCAGCACGTTATAGCCCGGTACCGCGACCTGTTCGGCGAAGCTGCCCCAACCGGTCAGCGCCATGACCCGGTCACCAACCTTGAGGTGGCTGACCTTTTCCCCGACTTCGCGGACCACGCCTGCGGCTTCTCCGCCCGGCGAGAACGGGAAGGGCGGCTTGAACTGGTATTTGCCCTCGATGATCAGCGTGTCCGGGAAGTTGACCCCGGCGGCGTGCACGTCCAGCAGGATTTCGTTCTTCTTCAGGGCGGGACTGGCGACGTCTTCCAGCACCAGCGATTCGGCAGGGCCGAAGGCTTTGCACAGCACGGCTTTCATCAGGGCTATTCCTTTGGGAGTGATGGCCGATAAGTGTAGGTGTGTCAGTCAACGGGTCAACGAGCATGCCCGGCCCTGATAGTCAGCCATAAGCTTGTGCTTGCGCGGCGGGTCGTTATGCTAGGCCGCAAACCGGATAAGGAGCGAATTGTGAAAGCGTGGATCATGTTGTTGCTGGCCCTGTCTCTGCCTGTGGCAGCGCTGGCCGAAGAAGCCAAAGAAGGCGAGGCGCCGAAGGTCAACTACATCACCCTGAGCCCGCCATTTGTGGGCAACTACGGGCTGGACGGCACGCCGAAGCTCAAGGTCTACAAGGCCGATGTGGCATTGCGCGTGACTGGTGAAGAAGCGACCAAACTGGTCAAGGCCAACGAGCCGCTGATCCGTAATCAACTGGTGGCGCTGTTCACTCAGCAGACCTCTGATGCGATGGCCAGCATCGAAGGCAAGGAAAAGCTGCGTCAGGAAGCGTTGAAGCAGACCCAGCAAGTGATGAATGACGAGACCGGCAAGCCGGTGGTTGAAGATCTGTTGTTCAACAACCTGATCATTCAATAAATCTTCTGTTGTCCGGGCCGGCCTCATCGCTGGCAGCCAGCTCCCACAAGGTTCTGCGGCGATCACAATATTGTGTTCCATCGCAAATCCTGTGGGAGCTGGCTTGCCAGCGATTGCATTATGGCAGGCGCCAAATAAATCAGGGTTTGAGGGTGATCACCGCCGCCCACTGCTCAGCCGTCACCGGCATCACCGACAACCGCGAACCCTTCTGCACCAACGGCATCTCGGCCAACGCGGTCTGCTGCTTCAAATAATCCAGCTTCAACACCCGCGCAAACGTCTCGACGTGTTCAACGTCAATCGCGCTCCAGGCATTTTTCTCCGCTGTAGCCTTCGGGTCGAAGTAATGACTTTCCGGCTCCAGTGCGGTGGGATCCGGGTACGCCGCTGCGATTATTTTGCCGATTCCGGCAATTCCCGGCTCCGGGCAACTGGAATGGTAAAAAAAGAACTCATCGCCCACCGCCATCGCACGCAGGAAGTTGCGCGCCTGATAGTTGCGAACCCCGTCCCAGCGCGCTTTGCCGAGTTTTTCCAGACCTTTGATCGAGAGTTCGTCGGGCTCGGACTTCATCAGCCAATAGGCCATGGTTTTGTGCTCCTGAAACGGTCATTGGGCAGGTTGTCGGGCAATTTTATGACAAACCGACAGTCGGTTGACGTCAGCGTTTGCGCGCAGGTTCACGTTGTCGCAAAATGCCGGCCTTTAAAGCTTGACGCTGCTGCACGGCCTACAAACGGAAACCGCTGCTGTCATCGTGATGATGTGCCTTGAGGGGGGCAATCGATGAAACGCAAACCGGATTTACTATGGACTTTGGTAATTTTGTTCGGCCTGGGCGTCGTGACCACCGGTTACGCGCAGAGCCTGTGGGCCAATAAGGCCGATGCGCCGATCGAAGTTGCGCAACAGGTTCAACAGTCGACAGCCTTCAAGCGCTGAAACGGCTTTTTCGACGCCGCTGATCTGCGCGGCGTCCTATCCTGCGAAATACCACGCCTTGTCGCTGACTGTGCCCTGTAACGGTACATCCCAACTCGCCTGCGCCAACCTCTCGACCTTCTGACATTCATGGGCCAGCCCCAGCAACGTCGGCTTGCGCCAGCTTTTGCGTCGAGCCAGATACGCCAGGCTGCGATCATAGAAACCGCCGCCCATGCCCAGTCGCCCGCCGACATCGTCAAACCCTACCAACGGCAACAACACCAGATCCAGCGCCCAGACCTTGCGTTGCTGTGCCAGATTGGCCCGTGGCTCGAGAATGCGGAAGCGATTGGGTTTGAGTTTTTCCCCGGGACGAATGCGCTGGAAAACCATCTTGGTCCGCGGCCAGGCGCTGAGCACCGGCAGGTAGGTCGCTTTGCCCCGACGCTGGGCTTCACGCAGCAGCAGGCGCGGATCGATTTCACCGTCGGTGGGCAAATACAAAGAGATGTGTCTGGCCCGGCGAAAGTGCGGGTCTTGCGCCAATTGCCGGTACAGGCCCTTGGCAGCCTGGCGTTGTTCGCTTTTGCTCAGCGAACGGCGCGCCTTGCGCAGCAGGCGGCGGAGTTGCGGGCGGGGCAGCAGCGCGGGTTCGGTCATGGTTCGGCTTCGGCAGGATGGGTGCAAAAACGTACGCATAAAAAATCCGATGGCGGTTTTCACCGACATCGGATTCGAATCAGGCTCCCCGGATGAACCGCTGTCAACTTAGCCCTTGAACCCGAAAGTTCAAGGTGGAAGATGCAGTAGACTTTAAGGCTTTCCGTCTAGCGGACATGCACACCAGCCCAACGTGCAACTTCCAGGGTAGTGCGAATCGGCTCAGGGACATCGTCAACTGGCAAGCACCCCAGGGAGTGCCGCGAGTATACCGCATGCGGCCAGTCGAATCAGCCCTTGGTGGTGGTCTGATCGTCGGCGAGCACCAGATCGACACGATCAAGCAAGTCGCGCACCTGTTCACGGGTCGAACCGCTGGCCTGGATATCCGGGCGCTCTTCTTTGTGCAAGAGGTCATGGGTGATGTTCAGTGCGGCCATTACCGCGATACGGTCGGCACCGATGACTTTGCCGCTGCTGCGGATTTCGCGCATCTTGCCATCCAGGTAGCGCGCGGCGCTGACCAGATTGCTGCGTTCTTCCTGCGGACAGATGATCGAATACTCTTTATCGAGGATCTGCACGGTGACGCTATTGCTTGAACTCATGAGTCTTGCTCCAGGGCCTTGAGGCGCGAAATCATCGATTCGACCTTACGCCGGGCGATTTCGTTTTTTTCAATGAGGTGAGCGCGTTCCTCGCGCCAGGTCTTTTCCTGAGCTAGTAAGAGTGCGTTTTGGCTCTTAAGTTGCTCGACTCGGCCAATCAGCAGTTCGAGTCTGGCCATCAGCGCTTGCAGGTCGGTGTCTTCCATTGTGTCCACTGGGTCGGAGTCTGTCTGATGGGATAGCTGGCGGACAGCCTTTAATAGTCTTGGCGAGTCTGTCGATGTAGGATACAAGGCCTTCATTCTAGACATAGCGCCGTCTGGCGCCTAGCTGCCCATGACCATTGCGAATTCCCCGTACCAAGCCTTTGCCACCCTGCTGACTGCCAGCGGCCACAACGTCTCGCCTGCCGAACTGCACGGCGTGCTGCTCGGACGCAGCTGCGCCGGTGCCGGCTTCGATAACGAAGGCTGGTTGATCGACGCCGCCGAACTGCTCGAAGGCGATATCCAGGACAACGTCCGTAACGCCTTGATCGGCCTGCAAGAGATGGTCAAAGGTGAACTGACCGGCGACGACGTCACTGTCGTCCTGCTGCTGCCGACCGATGATGCGCCACTGGCCGACCGCGCCGCTGCACTGGGCGAATGGTGCCAGGGCTTCCTCAGCGGTTTCGGCCTGAACTGCCGCGACAGCAGCATGCTCAGCACGGAAGCCACCGAAGTGCTGCAGGATCTGGCCGCCATTTCTCAGGTGCAAGACGCCCTCGAAGAATCCGAAGACGGCGAGACCGACTACATGGAAGTCATGGAGTACCTGCGCGTCGCGCCGCTGCTGCTGTTCTCGGAAACCAAGAAAGCCGACGTGCCGCCAGCCGCCAAGCCGTCGCTGCATTAATCGCGTGCCAGGGAAAGCCATCTGCCCATGACCCATATCCCGAAAGCGGAATACAGCCGTCGCCGCAAGGCCCTGATGGCGCAGATGGAACCCAACAGCATTGCGATTTTGCCCGCTGCCGCGGTGGCCATTCGCAACCGCGACGTCGAGCACGTCTACCGCCAGGACAGTGACTTCCAGTACCTCAGCGGGTTTCCCGAGCCGCAAGCCGTCATCGTTTTGATGCCCGGCCGCGAGCACGGCGAATACGTGCTGTTCTGCCGTGAGCGCAACGCCGAACGCGAATTGTGGGACGGCTTGCGCGCAGGCCAGGAGGGCGCGATCCGCGACTTCGGCGCCGACGACGCTTTCCCGATCACCGACATCGACGACATCCTCCCGGGCCTGATCGAAGGCCGCGACCGGGTGTATTCGGCGATGGGCAGCAACCCCGAATTCGATCGCCACTTGATGGACTGGATCAACGTCATCCGCTCCAAGGCGCATCTTGGCGCCCAGCCGCCGAACGAATTCGTTGCCCTGGATCATCTGCTGCACGACATGCGCCTGTATAAATCGGCGGCGGAAGTGAAGGTGATGCGCGAAGCCGCACGGATCTCGGCGCAAGCCCACATCCGCGCGATGCAAGCCAGTCGGGCCGGGCTCCACGAGTACAGCCTCGAAGCCGAACTCGACTACGAATTCCGCAAGGGCGGGGCGAAAATGCCCGCGTACGGTTCCATCGTCGCCGCCGGGCGCAACAGCTGCATCCTGCATTACCAGCAGAATGACGCAGTGCTCAAGGACGGCGATCTGGTGTTGATCGACGCTGGCTGCGAGATCGATTGCTACGCCAGCGACATCACCCGCACTTGGCCGGTCAACGGCAAGTTTTCGCCCGAGCAGAAAGCGATCTACGAATTGGTACTGGCCTCGCAGGAAGCCGCGTTCGCTGAAATCGCCCCGAACAAGCACTGGAATCAGGCGCACGAAGCCACGGTTCGAGTGATTACCACGGGGCTGGTGAAGCTCGGATTGCTGCAAGGCGAGGTCGATGAATTGATCGCCAGTGAAGCCTACAAAGCTTTCTATATGCACCGCGCCGGTCACTGGCTGGGCATGGATGTACACGACGTCGGCGAGTACAAGGTCGGCGGCGAATGGCGCGTGCTGGAAGTCGGCATGGCGCTGACTGTGGAACCGGGCATCTACATCGCTCCGGACAATCAGAACGTTGCGAAGAAATGGCGCGGCATCGGCGTGCGCATCGAGGACGACGTGGTGGTGACCAAAACCGGTTGTGAAATCCTCACCAGCGGCGTGCCGAAAACCGTCGCCGACATCGAAGCGCTGATGGCGCAAGCAAGGGCACACGCGGCATGAGTCGAGTCAATCTGGCAATCATCGGTGGCGGTCTGGTCGGCGCCAGTCTGGCGTTGGCCTTACAGGCCGGCGCCAAGGCGCGAGGCTGGAAGATCGTGCTGATCGAGCCGTTCGCTCCCGGCGACAGCTGGCAGCCGAGCTACGACGCACGTTCGTCGGCGTTGTCCTTCGGCTCCCGGCAGATTTATCAACGCTTGGGCGTGTGGCAGGAAATCTCCCGTCGCGCCGAGCCGATCAAACAGATTCACGTGTCCGACCGTGGCCGTTTCTCTACCGCGCGCTTGTCGGCGATGGAAGAGGGCGTGCCAGCGCTCGGTTACGTGGTGGAGAACGCCTGGCTTGGCCAGTGCCTGTGGCAGCACATCGACAAAGACGTAATCAGTTGGCGCTGCCCGGCGGAAGTCACGCGCATGGAACCGCTGCCCGACGGCTATCGCCTGACCCTCAACGATGAAACCACCCTTGAGTGCGACCTCGCAGTGCTCGCCGATGGCGGTCGCTCCGGTCTGCGCGAGCAGTTGGGTATCAACGTGCGCAAGCGTCCGTACAACCAGAGTGCGCTGATCGCCAACATCACCCCGAGCGAAGCGCACAACGGCATGGCCTTCGAGCGTTTCACCGACGAAGGCCCGATGGCGCTGCTGCCGCTGCCGGACAACCGCTGCGCACTGGTCTGGACGCGTCTGGGCATGGACGCGCAGCGCTTGGCCGATTTGAGCGAGCGCGATTTCCTCAGCGAATTGCAGGGTGTGTTCGGTTATCGCCTCGGAACTTTGAAGCAGGTTGGCGCACGGCATTTGTATCCGCTGATGCTGGTCGAAGCCGAAGAGCAGGTGCGTTCGCATCTGGCCGTGCTCGGTAATGCTGCGCATAGCCTGCACCCGATAGCCGGGCAGGGTTTCAACCTCTCGCTGCGTGATGCCGATGCCTTGGCCGCCGCGTTGTTGTCCAGTGAAAAGCCGCTGGGCGACTTCGCCACGTTGCAGGCTTATCGCGAGCGGCAGCGCCTCGATCAGGACCTCACCGTCGGTTTTTCCGATCAGGTCACGCGCCTGTTTGGCAGCACGCAGCCGCTGGTTTCGCTGGGGCGCAACATCGGTTTGCTCGGTCTCGATCTGTTGCCGCCGGCCAAGCGCTGGTTTGCGCGTCAGGCCATGGGTTTGGGAACGCGTCCGGATGCGTAACTGGTTGATCCGTTCGTTCGGCAAGGCGCGGTTGATGCGCTGGATCATGACGTTCTACCCACCATATCTAGGCGCCGGTGTTCGGGTTCGGCACATCAGCGATGATTTTCGCGACGTGCAGGTGTCGATGGGGCTGGGCTGGTACAACCGCAACTACGTCGGCACGCAGTTTGGCGGCAGTCTGTATTCGATGGTCGATCCGTTCTTCATGCTGATGCTCATGGAAAACCTCGGATCGAAGTACATCGTCTGGGACAAGGCTGCCGACATCGATTTCATTGCGCCGGGCAAAGGCCCGGTGTTCGCCCGCTTCAATATCGACGAGACCTTGCTCGCCGAGATTCGCCAGCAGACCGCCAGTGGCGAAAAGTACCTGCCGCAGTTGCAGGTCGACATTCATGACGGCGCCGGCAATCTGGTGGCGCGGGTCGGTAAAACCCTTTACGTGCGGCTCAAGCCGCAAGCGAGACAGGCTTAAAGCATGGAAATGCGCGCAGATCTGCTGATTGTCGGAGCCGGAATGGTCGGCAGTGCCTTGGCGCTGGCGTTGCAGGACAGCGGCCTGGAAGTCCTGCTGCTCGACGGCAGCCCGTTGAGCGTCAAACCGTTCGATGCCGACGCGGCGTTTGAACCGCGCGTGAGCGCCTTGTCTGCCGCCAGTCAGCGGATTCTCGAACGCCTTGGCGTGTGGGACGGCATCGCCAAACGCCGCAGCAGCCCGTACACCGACATGCACGTCTGGGACGGCAGCGGCACCGGGCAGATTCATTTCTCGGCGAGCAGCGTGCATGCCGAGGTACTCGGTCATATCGTCGAGAACCGCGTGGTGCAGGATGCCTTGCTCGACCGTTTGCACGATTGCGATCTGGGCATGCTGGCCAATGCGCGGCTGGAACAGATGCGCCGCTCGGGCGATGACTGGCTGCTGACGCTGGCCGATGGTCGACAGTTACGCGCGCCGCTGGTGATTGCCGCTGACGGCGCCAATTCGGCAGTGCGACGTCTGACCGGTGTGGCGACGCGTGAGTGGGATTATCTGCACCACGCCATCGTCACCAGTGTGCGCAGCAGCAAACCACACCAGATGACCGCGTGGCAGCGTTTTACCGATCACGGGCCGTTGGCGTTTTTGCCATTGGAACGTGACGGGCAGCAGGATTGGTGTTCGATCGTCTGGTCGACCACGCCGAGCGAGGCCGAGCGTTTGATGGCGCTGGATGAAGCGGATTTCTGCCGTGAGCTGGAGCGCGCCTTTGAGGGGCGTCTTGGTGAGGTAATCAGTGCTGACCCGCGACTGTGCGTGCCGCTGCGTCAGCGCCACGCCAAACGCTATGTGGCTGAAGGCTTGGCGTTGATCGGCGATGCGGCGCACACCATTCACCCGTTGGCGGGGCAGGGTGTGAATCTGGGTTTCCTTGATGCGGCGGTGCTCGCTGAAGTGCTGTTGCAGGCGGCGGAACGCGGTGAGCGTTTGGCCGATGTGAAGGTGTTGAGCCGTTACGAGCGTCGGCGCATGCCGCATAACCTGGCGTTGATGGCGGCGATGGAAGGGTTTGAGCGGTTGTTTCAGGCTGATCCGTTGCCGGTGCGTTGGTTAAGGAATGCCGGGTTGAAGCTGGTTGAGCAGATGCCGGAGGCGAAGGCTTTGTTTGTGCGGGAGGCCCTCGGGTTGACGGGTGATCTTCCGGCGCTCGCAAAGCCTTGATCTTTTCGTTGCTGCTGATGGCCTCATCGCGAGCAGGCTCACTCCTACAGGGGTGGCGGTCAATCATGCAACATCTGGTAACTCCTTCAAAAAGAGTTCGATTGAGGTGGTAAATGTGAGTCCTTATCATTTGGCCCACATTTCCCGACCGAGAGACCACTCCCATGTTGGCACCCAAGCGTCTTCTGACCGCACTGGCCTTGACCCTGATCGGCAGCACCACGGCCCAGGCCGCTGATGAGGTGGTGGTTTACTCGTCGCGCATCGATGAACTGATCAAACCGGTCTTCGATGCCTACACCGCCAAGACCGGGGTGAAGATCAAGTTCATTACTGACAAGGAAGCGCCGCTGATGCAGCGCATCAAGGCCGAAGGTGAAAACGCCACCGCCGACCTGCTGCTCACCGTCGACGCTGGTAACCTCTGGCAGGCCGAGCAGATGGGCATCTTGCAGCCGTTCACCTCGAAAACCATCGACGCCAATATTCCCCTGCAATATCGCTCGTCCACTCACGCCTGGACTGGCCTGAGCCTGCGCGCGCGGACCATCGCCTACTCCACCGAACGCGTGAAGCCGGGCGAGCTGACCACCTACGAAGCGCTGGCCGACAAGAACTGGGAAGGGCGCCTGTGCCTGCGCACGGCGAAGAAGGTCTACAACCAGTCGCTGACCGCGACCATGATCGAAGTCCATGGCGCCGAGAAGACCGAGAAGATCCTCAAGGGCTGGGTCAACAACCTGTCCACCGACGTGTTCTCCGATGACGTTGCGGTGCTCGAAGCGATCAACGCCGGGCAGTGCGACGTCGGCATCGTCAACACGTACTACTACGGCCGCCTGCACAAGCAGAAACCGGAGTTGCCGGTGAAACTGTTCTGGCCGAACCAGGCCGATCGTGGTGTGCACGTGAACCTGTCCGGCATTGGCTTGACCAAACATGCGCCGCACCCGGAAGCGGCCAAGGCTTTGGTTGAGTGGATGACCACGCCTGAGGCGCAGAAGATTTTTGCTGATGTGAACCAGGAATTCCCGGCCAACCCGGCGGTGGCGCCTTCGGAAGAAGTAGCGGCGTGGGGCAAGTTCATTGCCGATACGTTGCCGGTGGAAGTGGCGGGCAAGCGTCAGGCTGAAGCGATCCGGATGATGGATCGGGCGGGTTGGAATTGAGGCTTTTCCGATAGACTTGTCTGCTTCAAGATCGCAGCCCCTCACCCCAGCCCTCTCCCAAGGGAGAGGGAGCCGATCTGTGTTGTTTTCGAAACTTGAGTTCGACTCAATATCTCAGTTCGATGTAGCTTGCATGAGTACCTCACCCTAGCCCTCTCCCTTTGGGAGAGGGCTAGGGTGAGGGCAACAATCCCAACCTGAAATACCTAATCCAAGAACACCCCAATCCCCCCAGAGACCCAAAAGTGGCCCACCCCGCCCAACGCCGCTGGTACCCCATCGTCTTCGCCATCGCTGCGCTGGTGCTGTTGCCCCTGAGTGTCCTGCTGCTCTCCTGGCAAACCATCGATCAGCAGATCTGGTCGCACTTGTGGCAAACCCAGATGCCACGCCTGCTGGGCAACACCCTGACGCTGGTCGTCGGCGTCGGTGTCGGTGTGACGCTGCTCGGTGTCAGCCTCGCCTGGCTCACCAGCCTCTGCGAATTCCCCGGGCGGCGCTGGCTCGACTGGGCACTGATGCTGCCTTTCGCCATTCCCGCCTATGTGTTGGCCTTCGTTTTCGTCGGCCTGCTCGACTTCGCCGGCCCTGTGCAGACCTTGCTGCGCGAATGGTTCGGCACCGGCCTGCGCCTGCCACGGGTGCGCTCCACCAGCGGGGTGATCATCGTGCTGGTGCTGGTCTTCTATCCCTATGTTTACCTGCTGGCGCGCACCGCGTTCCTCGCGCAGGGCAAGGGCTTGATGGAAGCGGCGCGGGTGCTCGGGCAATCGCCGTGGCAAGCCTTCTGGCGCGTGGCATTGCCGATGGCGCGGCCAGCCATCGGTGCGGGTGTGGCGCTGGCGCTGATGGAAACCCTGGCGGATTTCGGCGCGGTGTCGGTGTTCAACTTCGACACCTTCACCACGGCGATCTACAAAACCTGGTACGGCTTCTTCAGCCTGTCGAGCGCGGCGCAACTGGCCAGCCTGTTGCTGCTGGTGGTGATGCTGGTGCTCTACGGTGAACGCCGTGCGCGCGGGGCTAATCGGGCAAGCAACGAGCGGCCACGGGTCAAGGCGCTGTACCACCTGCGTGGATTCAAGGCGCTCGCGGCGATGAGCTGGTGCGGATTGGTCTTCGCCTGCGCTTTTGTCATCCCGATGCTGCAACTGATCGTCTGGTTCTGGCAGCGTGGACGTTTCGATCTGGATGAGCGTTACGCCGGGCTGATCCTGCACACCCTGTATCTGGGCGGCATGGCGGCGCTGATTACGGTCAGTGTTGCCCTACTGCTAGCGTTCGCTCGGCGATTGGCGCCGACGCCAGCGATCAACTCCGGGGTTGGTCTGGCCAACCTCGGTTACGCCTTGCCGGGTTCGGTGCTGGCGGTGTCGATCATGCTGGCGTTCAGTTATCTGGACCGTGAGCTGGTGATCCCACTGTCAGGCTGGTTCGGCGGCGCTGCCAAACCGCTGCTGCTCGGCAGTCTGGCCGCTCTGCTGATGGCCTATCTGGTGCGCTTCATCGCTGTCGCGTACGGCCCGCTGGAAAACAGCTTGGCGCGTATACGGCCATCTTTGCCCGAAGCAGCACGTAGCCTCGGTGTCAGTGGGCCGCGACTGTTTTTCAAAGTGTATCTGCCACTGTTGCTGCCCGGCACGCTGAGCGCCGCGTTGCTGGTGTTCGTCGATGTGCTCAAGGAAATGCCCGCGACCCTGCTGATGCGCCCGTTTGGCTGGGACACGCTGGCGGTGCGGATCTTTGAAATGACCAGCGAAGGCGAATGGGCACGGGCGTCATTGCCGGCGTTGACGCTGGTTCTGGTCGGCTTATTGCCGGTCATCGGACTGATTCGCCGTTCTGCGCACAGAAACACTTAGTCGTCAGTCCTGAATCATGCGGCTACAATGCGCGGCATTCGGTGCGGTTAGTCTGACAGACCTGTTCGCTGGAATCGGCTGAGAGCCTTCTATTTCAAGGCTTTCACCCGTGCAGCGGCTGTCCGCACCTTCGCCACGCCCGGAAGGAGAAACCCATGGGACAGCGTACGCCTCTGTATGACCTGCATCTCGCCTTAGGCGCGAAGATGGTCGATTTTGGCGGTTGGGACATGCCACTGCATTACGGCTCGCAGGTCGAGGAGCACCACGAAGTGCGCCGCGATTGCGGGGTGTTCGATGTATCCCACATGACCGTGATCGATGTCACCGGCAGTCAGGCCAAGGCCTGGCTTCAGCATCTGCTGGCCAATGATGTCGACCGCCTGCACCGCCCCGGCCGTGCGTTGTACAGCACCATGCTCAACGAGCGCGGCGGCATCGTCGATGACATGATCGTCTATCGTCTCGATGACTGTTATCGCCTGGTGTTCAATGCCTCCACTCGCGATCAGGATCTGGCCTGGATGAACGCGCAGCGCGGCGATTACGACGTGCAACTGCACGAACGCGCCGAACTGGCGATGCTCGCCATTCAAGGTCCGCAGGCTCGGCACAAGATTGCCGAACTGGTGACCCAGTCGCGCGCCACGCTGATCCAGCACCTCAAACCCTTCGAAGGCTATACCGATGGCGACTGGTTTATCGCCCGGACCGGTTATACCGGTGAGGATGGTCTGGAAATCTGTCTGCCGGCCAGTCAGGCGCCGGGGTTCTTCAACGATCTGGTCGGTGCCGGCATTTCCCCGATCGGCCTCGGTGCCCGCGACACTCTGCGGGTTGAAGCCGGTATGAACCTTTACGGTCAGGACATTCATCAAGACGTTTCGCCGCTGGCCTCGAACATGGCCTGGAGCATTGCCTGGGAACCGACTACGCGCCAGTTCATCGGCCGCGCCGCGCTGGAAGCGGAAAAAGCCGCCGGTGTTGCACACAAACTGGTCGGCCTGGTGCTGGAAGAGCGCGGTGTTTTGCGCGCTCATCAAGTGGTTCGCATCGCTGATGTTGGCGAAGGGGAGATCACCAGTGGTAGTTTCTCTCCTACGCTAAGCAAATCGATTGCCCTGGCGCGTGTGCCGATGGCCACCGCCGACCGCGCCGAAGTGGAAATCCGTGGCAAGTGGTACCCGGTACGAGTGGTCAAACCGACCTTCGTACGCCATGGCAAAACTTTGATCTAACCTTTTCCGGCGGGCAGCCCGCTGACAATTTCTTGAGGACACCGAAGATGAGCGATATCCCTGCCGAACTGCGTTTTGCCGAAAGTCACGAATGGGCCCGTCTGGAAGCCGACGGCACCGTAACTGTGGGCATCAGCGATCACGCGCAGGAAGCGCTGGGCGATGTAGTGTTCGTCGAACTGACCGAAGTGGGCAAGGTGTTCGCTGCCGGTGATCAATCCGGTGTGGTCGAGTCGGTGAAAGCCGCTTCCGATATCTATTCGCCGGTCAGCGGTGAAGTCATCGCAATCAACGAAGAACTGGGCGCCTCGCCCGAGCTGCTGAACTCCGACCCGTATGGCGCGTGGATCTTCAAGCTCAAGCCAAGCGACAAGGCTGAGCTGGACAAGCTGCTGGATGCTGCAGCGTACAAGGCTGCCATCGGCGAGTAAGCGTTAAGCAACACCCCAAAGCCCCGACTTGTCGGGGCTTTTTTTTAGGATCAAAAGATCGCAGCCTTCGGCAGCTCCTACAGGAGGATGGTGTACATCTTGTAGGAGCTGCCGAAGGCTGCGATCTTTTGATCTTCAAGGGCACTGCTATGCTGGTTTGACCGTGTTGCATTGACGCCGAGCGCCAGCCAAGAGAGAGCCCGTCATGTCCCAGTTGCCGTCCCTGAGCCAGTTACGCGACCCCGACGCTTTTCTGCGCCGTCACCTCGGCCCCGATGCTGCCGAACAGCAGGCGATGCTCGACAGCCTCGGCCTCGGTAGTCGAATCGAACTGATCGAGCAAACGGTGCCGCCAGGCATTCGCTTCAATCGCGCGCTCGACCTGCCGGCGGCGCTGGATGAACAAGCCGCGCTGGCCAAGCTGCGCAGTTACGCCGAGCAGAATCAGGTCTGGACCAGCCTGATCGGTATGGGCTACCACGGTACCCTGACGCCAACCGTCATCCTGCGCAACGTGCTGGAAAATCCCGGTTGGTACACCGCGTACACGCCGTATCAGCCCGAGATCGCGCAGGGCAGACTCGAAGCGCTGCTGAATTTTCAGCAGCTGACCATCGACCTCACCGGCCTCGAATTGGCCAATGCGTCGCTGCTCGATGAAGCCACGGCAGCGGCGGAAGCCATGGCACTGGCCAAGCGTGTGGCGAAGTCGAAGAGCAATCTGTTTTTCGTCGATGAGAACTGCCACCCGCAAACCATTTCCGTGGTGCAGACCCGTGCCGAAGGCTTCGGTTTCGAGCTGATCATCGACGCTGTGGATAACTTGAAGCAGCATCAGGTGTTTGGCGCGCTGCTGCAATATCCGGACACTCATGGCGAGGTTCGCGACCTGCGTCCGGCGATCGATCACTTGCATGCGCAACAGGCATTGGCTTGTGTCGCTACTGATTTATTGAGCTTGCTACTGCTGACACCCCCGGGAGAGTTGGGCGCGGATGTGGTGTTCGGTTCCTCCCAGCGTTTTGGTGTGCCAATGGGTTATGGCGGCCCGCACGCGGCGTTCTTTGCCAGCCGCGAGGAATACAAAAGGGCGATTCCCGGGCGGATCATCGGTGTGTCGAAAGATGCCCGGGGCAACGTCGCGTTGCGCATGGCATTGCAAACCCGCGAGCAACATATCCGCCGCGAGAAGGCCAATTCGAACATCTGTACGGCGCAGGTATTGCTGGCCAACATCGCCAGTTTCTACGCGGTCTATCACGGCCCGGAAGGCTTGAAGCGCGTGGCCCAGCGTGTGCACAGGCTGACCTGCATTCTGGCGGCAGGGCTTCAGCGCAAAGGGATCAACCGGATCAATGCGCAATTCTTCGACACGCTGACGCTGGACGTCGGCGGTGCGCAAACGGCGATCATCGAGAGTGCTCAGGCTGCGCAGATCAACCTGAGAATTCTCGGCCGTGGGCGGGTAGGGCTGAGCCTCGACGAAACCTGCGATGAAGCCACCGTCGCCAGACTTTTCGATGTATTGCTCGGGGCTGATCATGGGTTGACCGTCGTCGATCTCGACGCCGAGGCGCTGACCTCAGGCATTCCCGACAACCTGCAACGCCAAACACCGTATCTGCGTCATCCGGTGTTCAACGCGCATCACAGCGAAACCGAGATGCTGCGCTACCTCAAGCAACTGGAAAACAAGGATCTGGCGCTCAACCAGTCAATGATCCCGCTGGGCTCCTGCACCATGAAACTCAACGCCACCAGCGAAATGATCCCGATCACCTGGCCGCAGTTCGCTAACCTGCATCCGTTCGTGCCGCGTGAGCAGGCGGTCGGTTATACGTTGATGATCGAAGAACTGGAGCGCTGGCTCTGCGCAATCACCGGGTTCGATGCTATTTGCATGCAACCCAACTCCGGCGCCCAAGGCGAGTACGCCGGGTTGCTGGCGATCCGCAAATACCACGAAAGCCGTCAGCAGGGCGCGCGGGAGATCTGCCTGATTCCGTCCTCGGCCCATGGCACCAACCCGGCTTCGGCGCAAATGGCCGGGATGCGTGTGGTGATCGTCGAGTGCGACGAGGCGGGCAACGTCGATCTGGAGGATTTGAAAGCGAAAGCCGCCGAGGCTGGGGATAAGTTGTCGTGCCTGATGGCGACCTATCCGTCGACCCACGGGGTGTACGAGGAGGGCATCAGCGAGATCTGCGAGGTTATCCACAAGTACGGCGGTCAGGTTTACATGGACGGCGCCAACCTCAATGCGCAGGTCGGGCTGGCGCGGCCTGCGGACATCGGCGCCGACGTGTCGCACATGAATTTGCACAAGACTTTTTGCATTCCCCATGGCGGCGGTGGGCCGGGCATGGGGCCGATCGGTATTCGTGCGCACCTGGCGCCGTTCGTCGCCAATCATCCGGTGGTGCCAATCGATGGGCCGTTGGCGCAGAACGGCGCCGTCAGCGCAGCACCGTGGGGCAGCGCGAGCATTTTGCCGATCAGCTGGATGTACATCGCCATGATGGGGCCGCAGCTGGCCGATGCCAGTGAAGTGGCGATCCTGGCGGCGAATTACCTGGCGCAGCATTTATCCGGCGCGTTCCCGGTGTTGTACACAGGACGCAACGGGCGTGTGGCTCATGAATGCATTCTCGACCTGCGACCGTTGAAAACGCAGACCGGCATCAGTGAGGAAGACGTAGCCAAGCGTCTGATGGATTACGGCTTCCATGCACCGACCATGTCATTCCCGGTACCGGGGACTTTGATGGTCGAGCCGACCGAGAGTGAATCCAAAGCAGAGCTGGACCGATTTATTGGTGCAATGTTGAGTATTCGCGCGGAAATCACTGAGGTGCAGAACGGCAACTGGCCGACCGAGGACAACCCGCTGAAACGCGCGCCGCATACCCTGGCGGATGTCACCGGGGTGTGGGAGCGGCCGTACAGCATCGAGCAAGGAATTACCCCGGATGCGCACACGAAAGCGCACAAGTATTGGCCGGCGGTGAATCGGGTCGACAATGTCTACGGCGATCGCAATCTGTTCTGCGCCTGCGTCCCGGTGGACGACTACCGCTGATACTTAGGTCCACTCAGTTCCCCTCTAGGAGTGAGCCTGCTCGCGATAGCGGTGGATCAGTCACCGGAAAATTTGCCTGATACACCGCTATCGCGAGCAGGCTCACTCCTACAAGGGATTGTGGTGAATCTGAAATCCGGGCAAAAAAATGCCGCTCGATTGAGCGGCATTTTTTGTTACTCGGACGCCACGGCGTTTTTCGCCAGAATCGCGTTCGCCAGTTCCATGTCCGACGCCTGCAGGCCCGGATTGTCGGCGCGGACTTTCTGCATCGCTGCTTCCAGATACGGCCCACGAATACCGCCGTCGCTGGCAACGAAGCTGCCGGCATCGTCCTGCGCGGCGATGATCAGCTTGTGATCCTTGAAGGTCAGGTAGGTCGAACCGGTGGTGGCGCCGGACGAGATGACGTTACGCCAAAAGCTGTCCGCCATGGCCGAACCAACGGGAAGGGACAGCAAGGCCAGTGTGGCAACAGCAAGTTTGAGACGCATGATGAGGTGACTCCTGGGGGTTAACTAGGGCGTTGGATTGCCATTCCCCCGATCCAGTTCCGTGATGGGCTATTTCTGCTCGCTCTGCGGCGTCACCCGGAGCACTTCCTCAACCGTCGTCAGCCCTGCCGCGACTTTTTGCGCACCGGACAAACGCAAACTGCGCATGCCTTCCTTGAACGCCTGCCGGCGAATCGCCGTGAGGTCGCTGTCCGGGGTGATAAAAGCCTTGAGGCTATCGCTCAGTTGCATGATTTCGTAGACACCGGCGCGGCCGCGATAGCCGGTGTCGCGGCATTCCACACAACCGATCGCACGTTGCGCGTTGCCCGGCAGCGGCGCTTGCCACGGGCGTGTCAGGGTTTGCCAATCCTCGTCTTCCAGCGTTAGTGGCGCCTTGCAATGCGGACACAAGGTGCGCACCAAACGCTGGGCCATGACGCCGAGCACGGTGGCTTTGATCAGGTAGTGCGGCACGCCGAGTTCGAGCAAACGACTGATCGCGCTGGGTGCGTCGTTGGTGTGCAGCGTCGACAGCACCAGGTGCCCGGTGAGCGCCGCCTGAATCGCCATTTCAGCGGTTTCCAGATCACGGATCTCGCCAATCATGATGATGTCCGGGTCTTGTCGCATCAGCGCACGCACGCCGGCGGCGAAGCTCAGGTCGATGTTGTGCTGCACCTGCATCTGGTTGAACGCCGGCTCGACCATTTCGATCGGGTCTTCGATGGTGCAAAGGTTCACTTCCGGCGTCGCCAGTTTTTTCAGCGTGGTGTACAGCGTGGTGGTCTTGCCCGAACCAGTCGGCCCGGTAACCAGAATGATGCCGTTGGGCTGGCGCGTCATGTCCTGCCAGCGCCTCAGGTCATCGGCGCTGAAACCCAACTGATCGAAATCTTTGAGCAGCACTTCCGGATCGAAGATTCGCATGACCATTTTTTCACCGAACGCTGTAGGCAGGGTCGAAAGCCGCAGTTCGACTTCGCCGCCATCCGGAGTCTTGGTCTTGACCCGGCCGTCCTGCGGTTTGCGCTTTTCGGCGACGTTCATCCGCCCGAGGCTTTTCAGGCGACTGACGATCGCCATGGTCACCTGCGGCGGAAATTGATAGACGTTGTGCAACACGCCGTCGATGCGAAACCGCACCGTTCCTTGCTCGCGCCGCGGTTCGATGTGGATATCGCTGGCGCGCTGCTGGAAGGCGTACTGGAACAGCCAGTCGACAATGTTGACGATGTGCGCGTCGTTGGCGTCCGGCTCCTGATCGCTGGCGCCGAGGTTGAGCAGTTGTTCGAAGTTGCCGAGGTTACCGCTCTGCTGATCGGCATTGCTGGCGCCGCTGACCGATTTCGCCAGGCGGAAGAACTCGACGCTGAAGCGCTGGATATCCGCCGGGTTGGCCACCACTCGTTTGATCGGCAGCTTCAACACGTGAGTCAGATCCGCTTCCCAACCGGTGACGTAAGGCTGAGCGCTGGCCACGGTTACCGCATCACGGTCGACCGCCACGGCGAGGATCTTGTGTCGTTGCGCGAAGGCGTAAGACATCAACGGTGTAATGGCGGCGACGTTGATCTTCAGCGGATCGATACGCAGATAAGGCTGGCCGGCCTGTTGCGCCAGCCAGAGGGTCAGGCTTTCCAGGTCGAGGTGTTTGCCCGGACGGCTGAGGTCGTCCAGTTGCTGGCTGGCGATGAATTCCAGCGGGTGCATCTGGCCATTCGCGGCGTGACGGCGGCGCGCATTCAGCGCCTGCTCCGCCGAGTCCTGGCAGATAAAACCCTGGGCGACCAGTTCACGCAGCACATCATTGAGCTCCAGCCAGCGGTCCTGAGTGGCGAATTGAACGGACATGCGGGCTTCCTTTTGAACGACAGTGCGCAAAAGGATAGTCGCGGCCCGGTAGACCGTTGGGCCACTACCCGACGAAGGCGTTGCCGGGTTTGTCAGCCGGCCGCTTGCGTCCGCGCATCCCAAGCGCTGTCGGCGTTTTGCAGATTCACCGAGCAAACGCTGATCAGGTTACGAAGTTTTTCCGCGATCACTTGCGCGCGATGCCAACTGAGACCGCCCATGACCAGGTCGATCGACAGCAGATCGTCCATGCGCTGCACGTTGACCTGCTCGGGCGTGAGGAACTGCAACGCGAACAGATTCAACACCCGCACCAGCAGATCCGGTTCAGCCTCGGCAAGGATTTGATACTGCGCCAGGCAATGGGCGCTGCTGACGTTCCAGACATCGGCGCGGGTTGGCGGGGAGGTGACGGCTTCGAGGTGCGGCATGACAAGTCTCCAAAATCTCTGGAGGAATTTTTACATTCGGCGCGGGGTATTTCTTGGCTATGATCGGCGTTAATGACGGTTGATCGAAAAGATCAATTCGCATAATCCGGTTATTGAGGTTTTTCTATGCACAGCGAGCTGGACAGTTACGACCGCAAGATTCTCGCCCTGCTGCAAGAGGACGCATCGCTCTCGAGCGCGCAGATCGCCGAGCAGGTCGGCCTGTCGCAATCGCCGTGCTGGCGGCGGATTCAGCGGATGAAAGAAGAGGGGATCATTCGCGGGCAGGTGACTTTGCTCGATCGCAAGAAGATTGGCCTGAATACGCAGATATTTGCCGAGATCAAACTCAACGCACACGGGCGTTCGAACTTCACTGAGTTCACCGAAGCGATTCGCGGGTTTCCGGAGGTGCTGGAGTGTTATGTATTGATGGGGGCGGTGGATTTTTTACTGCGCATTGTTGCGGCGGACATCGAGGCGTATGAGCGGTTCTTCTTCGAGAAGCTGTCGCTGGTGCCGGGGATACAGGAAGTGAATTCGATTGTGGCGTTATCGGAGATCAAGTCCACCACCAGCTTGCCTGTGTTGCGATAAAGCAAAAGATCGCAGCCTGCGGCAGCTCCTCCATGGGGCGGGTGTACACCCTGTAGGAGCTGCCGAAGGCTGCGATCTTTTAGCGGTGTTACATGCGCAGGAGCATTTTCCACGCGCGATTCTGGTAAACCGCAATCGCCTGTTGCTTGCGTGCGTCGAGCAGTTCGTCAGTGATCGTCGGTTCGTTGGCCAGTTGCGCCAGCTTGTTCAGCTCGCCGTACAGGCGATCCATTTCCGGGATCTCCAGCACATTGCGTGCGTGGTGCAGCCAGACCTGAATGCGCTCGATACGCGGCAGTTGTTCAGCCAGATCTTCCGGCTGCTGCTGATAGCGTTGCAATTGCAGGGCCGTGGCTTCTTCGCCCAACAGGCGCGGCAACCAGCTGTGCAACTGCGCGCCACCCTGACGATTGCCACGCACGTTGCGGTCGGCGGTCCAGGTGCGGGCGAGCAACCAACGCGAAGTGCTCAGCGAGAACAGGCCCCAGCGCGGGTCTTCCAGTTCTTCGAGGAACTGCTCCGGCGCGGCTTTGCGCACGTCTTCGTCTTCGATACCGGCCTGCACCAGCGGGCGCCAGTCTTCCAGCAACGCATCCAGGGCAACGCGCAAGTCGTGGGTCGACTGACGCGGCGCGGCCTGGCCAAGGCTGCTGAGCAGGGCACGCATTTCCGCGAGGTTCTCGACCCAGTCGAGCAACAGGCGCCAGTGGCCGTTGAAACGGTACTGTTCAGCCAGACGCTGGCTGCTGCCGAGCAAGTGCCAGCTCAGCGCAGCGAAGGCGTCGTCGAGTTGGGTTTCCGGGGTCAGCTCCGGCGCCGGCAGGCTCAGCGAGTAACTGTTGGCGTCGTACAGGCGATAGCCACGCTCAGCCTTGCTGATGTCACACGGCATCAACGCCAGGGTTTCCGCCAGCTCGGCAGCCAGTTCCAGCAGCGCGGCAGGCTCGCCTTCGCGCAGTTCCAGTTCCAGCTCGCAGATTTCTTCTTTCTGTTTGCCGACCACTACGTGGCCAAGATCCAGCGCGGCTTCGATGACTACTTTGCTCTTGCCACGGCCCCAGGCGATTTCGGCGCGTTCGCGGACGAAGTCGGTGGTGAAGATCGGCTTGAGGGTTTTCTTGTCCAGCTCGGCCAGCGACTCGGGCCAGCATTCGCCGTCGAGTTTCTTCACGTCGAGCTTGGCTTTCGGCAACTTCCAGTCGTATTCATTGCGTTCGGACAGACCGGCAACGCTTTGGCCACGGGTCTTGAGGGTCTGAATCACTTCGTCACCGTCCTTGCGCAGGCGCAGGGCGACTTTGGCCTGAGCCAGATCGCGCTCGGGGGTGTCGAAATACTGGTTCATCAACTCACGGCGTTCCCAGCCACTTTTGTTGCGTTTTTTCAGTAACGGGTGCTCGCGCAGGGCGGCGAGGGTTTCGCGGCTGACGCGGAGTTTGATTTCGGTTTCTTTCTGCATGGCCGGAAAATCCAGGATCGGGAGCGCAGCCGGGGAATATGTGGCTGCCAAGGCCGTGCAGTGTACAGGACTGATTCGTCCTACGCCCTGCGGCGGTTTATTCCTGACGCCGGATGGTTCTATGATGGACTTCAATTCGGGAGTTGGAGTCAGCGATGCCTTTGCCGTCCATGCAAGACCAGTTCGCTGCGCTGATCGCCGCGCCATCGGTCAGCTGTACCCAACCGAACCTCGATCAATCCAACCGCGCGGTGATCGATTTGCTCGCCGGCTGGCTGGGTGATCTGGGTTTCAGCTGCGATATCCAGCAGGTCAGCCCCGGCAAATTCAACCTGCTCGCCAGTTTCGGCAGCGGCCCCGGCGGGCTGGTGCTGGCCGGGCACAGCGACACGGTGCCGTACGACGATGCGTTGTGGCAGACCGATCCGCTGAAACTCACCGAAGTCGATGGCCGCTGGGTCGGGCTGGGCAGTTGCGACATGAAAGGTTTCTTCGCGCTGATCATCGAAGCGGTGCTGCCGCTGCTCGATCAGCCGTTCAAGCAGCCGTTGCTGATCCTCGCCACCTGCGATGAAGAAAGCTCGATGTCCGGCGCCCGTGCGCTGGCCGAGGCCGGGCGTCCGTTGGGCCGCGCAGCGGTAATCGGTGAGCCGACCGGGCTGAAACCGATCCGCATGCACAAAGGCATCATGATGGAACGCATCGATATCCTTGGGCAGAGCGGCCATTCGTCGGATCCACGCTTGGGCCACAGCGCACTCGAAGCGATGCACGATGCCATCGGCGAACTGCGCGGTTTGCGCCTGTTGTGGCAGCGCGAATTCAACAATCCGCAGTTCAGCGTGCCGCAGCCGACGATGAATTTCGGTTGTATCCATGGCGGCGACAACCCAAACCGTATCTGCGGTCAGTGCTCGCTGGAGTTCGACCTGCGGCCATTGCCGGGCATGGACCCGAAAGTCCTGCGCGCGGAGATTCTGCGCAAGCTCAACCCGGTGGCCGAGCGGCATCAGGTGAAGATTGATTACAAACCGCTGTTCCCGGAAGTGCCGTCGTTCGAGCAGTCTGAAGACGCCGAACTGGTGCGCATCGCTGAAAAGCTCACCGGTCACAGTGCCGAAGCAGTGGCGTTCGGCACCGAAGCGCCTTATCTTCAGCGCCTTGGCTGCGAAACCATTGTGCTCGGCCCTGGCGACATCGCCTGTGCGCATCAGCCGGGCGAGTACCTTGAAATGTCACGTTTGCAGCCTACCGTGCATCTATTACGGCAACTGATTGAACATTACTGTCTGACAGGTGCACCAACGTCAAAGGATCCCAAGTGACCCTTTGTAGGAGTGAGCCTGCTCGCGATAGCGGTGAGACAGTCCCGGAGGTATTGACTGAAACTCCGCTATCGCGAGCAGGCTCACTCCTACAAGGGATCTATGTTTTGTCTGACCAATCGCTGTAAATTGCCAGCATTCCAACCCGTATTCATGAGGAGAGCGCGCGTGTCGCCAAGCCTGTTCCGACGATAACCATCAGCCCGCTGTGCGTTTTCCGTTTCGCCCCTTTTTAGGCTGCTATTTATTACAGGCCCAGGTTCATGCCCGAATACGTTAACTGGCTTCGTCACGCGTCCCCTTACATCAATGCCCACCGCGACTGCACCTTCGTCGTCATGCTGCCCGGCGATGGCGTGGAGCATCCGAACTTCGGCAACATCGTCCACGACATTGTTCTGCTGCATAGCCTTGGCGTGCGTCTGGTGCTGGTGCACGGTTCGCGTCCACAGATCGAAACCCGCCTCGCCGCGCGTGGCCTGACCCCGCATTACCACCACGGCATGCGCATCACCGATGCCGCGACCCTGGAATGTGTGATCGACGCGGTCGGCCAGTTGCGCATCGCCATCGAAGCGCGGCTGTCGATGGACATGGCTTCGTCGCCGATGCAGGGCTCGCGTTTGCGCGTGGCTAGCGGCAACCTTGTTACCGCGCGGCCGATCGGCGTGCTGGAAGGCGTCGACTATCACCACACCGGCGAAGTGCGCCGGGTCGACCGCAAAGGCATCAACCGTCTACTCGATGAGCGCTCGATCGTGTTGCTGTCGCCGTTGGGCTACTCGCCGACCGGTGAAATCTTCAACCTCGCCTGCGAAGACGTCGCGACCCGCGCCGCCATCGACCTGGGCGCGGACAAGTTGCTGCTGTTCGGTGCTGACCTCGGTCTGATCGACGAGAACGGCAAACTCGTGCGCGAGCTGCGTCCACAGCAAGTGCCGGCACACTTGCAGCGTTTGGGCAGCAACTATCAGGCAGAACTGCTCGATGCTGCCGCCGAGGCTTGCCGTGGCGGCGTGGCGCGCAGCCATATCGTCAGCTACGCCGAAGACGGCGCGCTGCTGACCGAGCTGTTCACCCGTGACGGTGGCGGCACGCTGGTCGCGCAGGAGCAATTCGAACTGGTCCGCGAGGCGGCGATTGAAGACGTCGGCGGCTTGCTCGACTTGATCAGTCCGCTGGAAGAGCAGGGGATTCTGGTGCGTCGTTCGCGCGAAGTGCTGGAGCGCGAGATCGAGCAGTTCAGCGTGGTCGAGCGTGAAGGCATGATCATCGCCTGTGCGGCGCTGTATCAGATTGCCGATTCGGATGCCGGTGAACTGGCGTGCCTGGCAGTGAACCCGGAGTACCGCCATGGCGGTCGCGGTGATGAATTGCTGGAGCGCATCGAAACCCGAGCACGGGCGCAGGGTTTGAAGACCTTGTTCGTCCTCACCACGCGCACCGCGCACTGGTTCCGTGAGCGTGGTTTCGAGCCGAGCAGCGTTGAGCGCCTGCCGGCGGCGCGGGCTTCGCTGTACAACTTTCAGCGTAATTCGAAGATCTTCGAAAAAACCCTTTAACCGAGTTGGTCCATTCGATCGTTCCCACGCTCTGCGTGGGAATGCCTCAACGGACGCTCCGCGTTCGGCTTTTGATGGGACGCGGAGCGTCCCGGGCTGCATTCCCACGCAGAGCGCGGGAACGATCAATTACTCGGTGATGAATTTGGCGCTGACGTAGGGTGAATAATCCGGCAGCACCGTTTCAACCTTGCCCTGTTCCTTCAAAAACTTCGCCGTCTCGCCAATCGCTTTCGCCGTGCCGCCATCCAGCAGCGCCGTGGTTTGCTGCGCCTTTGCGTCCGGGAACGCTGAACCTGCCAGCAATTCCGGCACATCAGCGGCATTGGCACCGGTCAGTTTGGCGATTTTCTGTACCGGCACCGAGTCAGCCGTCCAGCGGTCTTTGTGTGCGGCGTAATCGGCGAATGAGTCGAGCGTGACCTTGGCGAACTTTGCGACAACCTCAGGATGCTTCTCGGCAAAATCCTTGCGCGCGACCCAGACCTCGAAGGTCGGCGCGCCCCACTGGCCGACCTGCGCGGCATCGGTCAGGGTCTTGCCGGTCTTGCGGATTTCCCCCAGCGCCGGCGACCAGACAAATGCGCCATCGATATCGCCACGCTTCCACGCCGCTGCGATCTCTGCTGGTTGCAGGTTCACCACTTTGACTTTCGAGGCGTCCAGGCCCCAATGCTTGAGGGCGCCGAGCAGGCTGTAGTGTGAGGTCGAAACGAAAGGTGTGGCGATGGTTTTGCCGACCAGGTCCTGGGGGGTGTTGATACCGCTGCCATTGCGCACCACTAGCGCTTCGGCGGCATTGATCTGCGCCGAAACGATGAACGCCACAATCGGCAGATTGCGCGAAGCCGCCGCGGCCAACGGGCTGGAACCGAGGTTGCCGATCTGCACGTCACCCGAAGCAATGGCTGTCACAACTTCCGGGCCGCTGTTGAAGCGACGCCAGTCGATTTTCTCGCCAATGGTTTTCTCGTAGACGCCGTCGGCCTGGGGGACTTTGCTCGGGTCGATACCGGTTTGATACCCCACTGTGAGGTTGGCGGCATGCGCGGAAAAAGAAATCAGCGCTGACACACAAACTGTAACAAATTGACTAGATAGTGCGCGTTTGGCCATCATGGCGTCGCCTTTTCGATAGGGTTTGACGATTCGGGGTTACGCCAA
The DNA here is from genome assembly GCF_979258655.1 of Pseudomonas sp. AC242. Taxonomy (NCBI): domain Bacteria; kingdom Pseudomonadati; phylum Pseudomonadota; class Gammaproteobacteria; order Pseudomonadales; family Pseudomonadaceae; genus Pseudomonas; species Pseudomonas sp. AC242. The sequence goes on along the minus strand of NZ_OZ409873.1, from coordinate 5,365,265 downwards.
AGCTAATCGATATAAAAAAAGGCTAACAAATACCATTTAGGAATGAGCTTAGTCGCCGATACGCTGTTTCCCGGCGGAGGTGGCAAGATAATGGCCATATTCCGAAATGATATGAAAAAGAATGAATAAATTCTTTTTGGGTTTATCAGGAAATCTTTACTCTGCACGGACCAAATCACTGCGATTAGACCTTGGTCGTAGACACACAAGGTTACGATTGACTTGTCGGTCACGGTCTGGCGCTAATCGCGCATCTTAGGACCCAGGGCATCAGACCCCGGGCCAGGAACACAAGAATTAGAAACGAGAGGAGCTTTACATGAACAAGTCCACCTTGGCCCTGGCTGTGGCCGTAGGGGTTATGGCGCAGCAGGCAGGCGCCGCCGGTTTCATCGAAGACAGCAAAGCTACCTTGGGGCTGCGTAACTTCTACATCAACACCGATAACCGTGATGGCGCTGGCGCCAACAAGAACGAAGAGTGGGGCCAAGGCTTCGATCTGCGTTTCATCTCCGGTTATACCCAAGGCACCGTAGGTTTCGGTATCGATGCCATCGGCCTGCTGGGCGTACGTCTGGATTCGGGCGGCGGCACTAACGGCAACAGCGGTACCGCTTACGGCGGCACTGTGTTCCCGAGCGAGTCCAACGGCAAAGCGGTGGACAACTTCTCCAGCCTGGGTCTGACTGCCAAAGCCAAGATCTCCCAGACTGAACTGAAGCTGGGTACTCTGCAGCCGAAGAACCCGGTCATCGTGACCAACGACGGTCGTCTGCTGCCACAAACCTGGCAGGGTGGCCAGATCACTTCGGGCGAAATCAAGGACCTGACTCTGGTCGGCGGTCAGATCGAAGCTGCGAAAGGTCGTAACTCCAGCAACAACGAAAACCTGTCCATCAGCGGTGCAAACACCCGTGGTACTGCGTTCCGTGACAGCAACAAATTCATCTACGCCGGTGGTGACTACAAGATCACCAAAGACCTGACTGCCCAGTACTACTACGGCAACCTAGAAGACTTCTACAAGCAGCACTTCCTGGGTCTGGTTCACAACTGGGCAATCGGCCCGGGCGTATTGAAATCCGATTTCCGTTACTTCAACAGCTCCGATGACGGCAAAAACGGTACCGATCCAGCCTACTACAGCACCGGTAACTACACCGGCGTGCGTAACGGTCGCGGTGAAGTCGACAACAACCTGTACAGCGGCCTGTTCCTGTACACCGTTGAAGGCCACACCTTCGGTGGCGGTTACCAGGTTTCCAATGGCAGCAGCGACTTCCCTTGGCTGAACCAGGGCGACGGCTCGTCGAACTACACCATCACCGACATGCAGATCCAGAAGTTCGGCCGTGCCGGCGAGAAAACCTGGCAAGCTCGCTACTCGTATGACTTCGCTAAAGTCGGCGTACCTGGCCTGACCGCCGGTGTCGTTTACCTCAAAGGCGATTCGATCGATACCGTTGGCACCAACGGTCGTGAGAACGGTTCGAACAGTTCCGAGTGGGAACGCGACTTCACCATCGGTTACGTTGTACCGGAAGGTCCGTTCAAGAACGTCGGCCTGATGTGGAAAAACGCTGTATGGCGCACCGATCTGCCGAGCACCCGTTCGCAGGACGAAAACCGCCTGATCGTCAGCTACTCGATCCCGCTGCTGTAATAGCGCGTCTCGATTCGCGGATGTAAAAAAAGCCCCGTCCGGCATCGCGCCGGACGGGGCTTTTGCGTTTTCGAGTCAAGCTCACCCCCGTAAGCCTGACCCGAAATTCCCCTCTTTACAGCAACTCAAGGCCTTCTCGAACCTTGTGAGCGATGTTCGTCGGGATGCCGTCGAGCGTCCAGTGAACAGATGTTTAATATTCAATAATGATCTAGATATCTAGTTATTTATTCTTTTTCACGATGGCAAATCCCGGGCTACAGTTGAGGTCTCGAACAACTCATCAGGAGCAGCACCATGAGCCTCAGACTCGGCGACATCGCCCCCGATTTCGAACAGGATTCCAGCGCCGGCAAGATTCGTTTCCACGAATGGCTGGGCGATAGCTGGGGCGTGCTGTTCTCCCACCCGGCGGACTTCACCCCGGTGTGCACCACTGAGCTGGGCTTCACCGCCAAGCTCAAGGATGAGTTCAGCAAACGCGGTGTCAAAGCCATCGCGCTGTCGGTCGACCCGGTGGACTCGCACCACAAGTGGATCGAAGACATCAACGAAACCCAGAACACCGTCGTCAACTTCCCGATCCTGGCCGATGCCGATCGCAAAGTCTCTGATCTGTATGACCTCATTCACCCGAACGCCAACGATACGCTGACCGTGCGTTCGCTGTTCGTGATCGACCCGAACAAAAAGATCCGCCTGACCATCACCTACCCGGCGAGCACCGGCCGTAACTTCCACGAGATTTTGCGGGTGATCGATTCGCTGCAGCTCACCGACAACTACAAGGTGGCCACCCCGGCCAACTGGCAGGACGGTGAAGAGGTGGTGATCGTGCCGTCGCTCAAGGATGAGGACGAGATCAAGCAGCGCTTTCCGAAGGGCTATCGCGCGGTGAAACCGTATCTGCGTCTGACGCCACAGCCGAACAAGTGATCTTCTTGGGCAGGCTCGTTCCCACGTCGAGGCGTCGAACCGTCCGCGTGGGAATGCCGTCCGTGACGCTCCGCGTCACAGTGGACGCGGAGCGTCCATGGATTCATTCCCACGCAGAGCGTGGGAACGATCAGTGGTAGCTACTAAGCAGGGGATTTGAGGCCGTTTCGACGGCCTTTTTTTTCGCCTTGAATAACCTGAATCGCATATCTCTAAAACGAATAACCAAATGAATAAATATGATTTATGGATATATAAATCAGCTGGTAAGGTCACTCCATCGAAGCGAGATCGCAACCCTCGAATCGCCTGTAACGCTTAAGGAATGGTCTCAATGCTGGTCGTCTCACTCGGTGGCAGTCCCAGCCTGCGCTCCCGTTCCGGAGTGCTGCTGGAGCGCTCGCAACGTTGGTTGCAGCAGCAAGGCGTGGAAGTGGTGAGTTATCAGGTACGGGATTTCCCGGCCGAGGATTTGCTCCATGCCCGCTTCGACAGCCCGAAGGTGCTCGACCTGCTGCAACAGATTGAAAATGCCGACGGCCTGCTGATCGCCACGCCGGTTTACAAAGCGTCGTTCTCCGGTGCCCTGAAAACCCTGCTGGATCTGTTGCCCGAGCGCGCCCTGAACCACAAGATTGTTTTGCCGATGGCTACCGGCGGCAGCATCGCCCACATGCTGGTGGTCGATTACGCCCTCAAACCCGTGTTGTCGGCATTGAAAGCCCAGGAAATGCTTCAGGGGATTTTCGCCGAGGACAGCCAGATCGCTTACGGCGAAGGCAGTGCTGCGGCGCAACTGGCACCGGCGCTGGAGCAGCGTCTGCATGAAGCGCTGGATCAGTTTGTCGGTGCCATGGCCCGCCGGCCGAAACCGCTGGAGCCGGGCCTGTTGAACGAACGTTTGTTGAGTGCTCGCTGGAGCATTTAAGCCTCACCAGAATTTGATGTAACTCACCTTACTTCGCCGACAACGGCCAAGCAGGTGCAGCCAAAACCCAACAGCAAAAAGGAGAGCGCTATGCGCACTGTATTTTTGCGTCGTGGTCTGGTCGCTCTGTTTGCTGCGGCTGTCACCTTCGGCGCCATCACTCAAGCTCAAGCCGAGACATTGCGGATCGGTTATCAGAAGTACGGCACGCTGGTGCTGCTCAAAGCCAAAGGCACTCTGGAAAAGCGTCTGGCCGCCCAAGGCGTCGACGTGCAATGGACTGAATTCCCCGGTGGCCCGCAACTGCTCGAAGGCCTGAACGTCGGCTCGATCGACTTCGGCGTCACTGGCGAAACCCCGCCAGTCTTCGCCCAGGCTGCCGGCGCCGATTTGCTCTACGTCGCCTACGAACCACCAGCGCCGAACAGCGAAGCGATCCTCGTGCCGAAAGACTCGCCGATCAAATCGGTGGCCGATCTCAAAGGCAAGAAAGTCGCTCTGAACAAAGGTTCCAACGTGCACTACCTGCTGGTGCGCGCACTGGAAGACGCCGGCCTCAAATACAGCGACATCCAGACCGTATTCCTGCCGCCCGCCGATGCTCGCGCCGCGTTCGAACGTGGCAGCGTCGACGCCTGGGTTATCTGGGATCCGTACCAGGCTGCCGCCGAGAAACAACTGCAAGCACACACCCTGCGCGACGGCAAAGGCATCGTCGACAACCACCAGTTCTATCTCGCGACCAAACCTTACGCGCAGAAAAATCCTGAGGTGATCAAGACCCTCGTGGAAGAAGTACGCGCCGTTGGCGAGTGGTCGAAAGCCAATCCTGAAGACGTGACTCAACAAGTTGCGCCACTGCTCGGTCTGCCGGCGGACATCACCCTGACCTCGGTGAAACGCCAGGGCTACGGCGCGTTGTTCCTGACCCCGGAGGTGGTCGCCGCGCAGCAGAAGATCGCCGACACGTTCTTCCAGCTCAAGCTGATTCCCAAGCCATTGAGCATCAAGGATGTGATCTGGACCCCACCGGCCGCTGTGGCTAAAGCGCAGTAATTCGAATCCCCAAGGAGACCACTCCATGAGCCTCAATATCTTCTGGTTCCTGCCCACCCACGGCGACGGCCATTACCTTGGCACCGCCGAAGGCGCTCGCGCCGTCGACCACGGTTATCTGCAACAGGTCGCGCAAGCGGCGGATCGTCTGGGCTTCGGCGGTGTGCTGATCCCCACCGGCCGTTCCTGCGAAGACTCGTGGCTGGTGGCAGCGTCGCTGATCCCGGTGACCCAGCGTTTGAAATTCCTCGTTGCCCTGCGCCCCGGGATCATTTCCCCGACGGTGGCAGCGCGGCAGGCCGCCACGCTGGATCGTCTGTCCGGCGGCCGTGCGCTGTTCAATCTGGTCACCGGTGGCGACCCGGAAGAGTTGGCAGGCGACGGTCTGTTTCTCAGCCACGAAGAACGCTATCAAGCCTCGGTGGAGTTCACTCGCATCTGGCGCCGTGTGCTCGAAGGCGAAACCGTTGATTACGACGGTCAGCACATCAGCGTGAAGGGTGCGAAGTTGCTCTATCCGCCGATCCAGCAACCGCGTCCGCCGCTGTACTTCGGTGGCTCGTCGGAAGCCGCACAGGATCTGGCTGCCGAACAAGTGGAAATGGTCCTGACCTGGGGCGAACCGCCCGCAGCGGTCGCGGAGAAGATCGAACAGGTCCGCGCCAAGGCCGCCAAGCTTGGCCGCACCGTGCGCTTCGGCATTCGTCTGCACGTAATCGTTCGCGAAACCAACGCAGAAGCATGGCAAGCGGCAGATCGGCTGATCTCGCACCTGGACGACGACACCATCGCTCGCGCTCAGGCTTCGCTGGCGCGTTTCGATTCGGTCGGCCAGCAACGCATGGCCGCACTGCACGGCGGCAGCCGCGACAATCTCGAAGTCAGCCCGAACCTGTGGGCCGGTGTTGGCCTGGTACGCGGCGGTGCCGGTACGGCGCTGGTTGGCGATGGCCCGACCGTCGCAGCGCGCGTGAAGGAATACGCCAATCTGGGCATCGACACCTTTATCTTCTCCGGTTATCCACACCTCGAAGAGTCGTATCGCGTCGCCGAACTGCTGTTCCCGCACCTCGACATCGAGCGTCCGGAACTGCCGAAAAGCGCCGGTTATGTCAGCCCGTTCGGCGAGATGGTCGCCAACGATATTCTTCCCAAAGCCGCGTCGCAGAGCTGAGGCGCGCCATGAAGAAAATCATCCACAGCCTCGCGCCCTGGGCGTTGCCGGTGTTGTTGCTGGCGGTGTGGCAGTTGTCGGTGTCGGCCGGTTGGTTGTCGACGCGGATTCTGCCGGCACCGGTGGCCGTGATCGAAGCCGGCGTGAGCCTGGTGCGCAGCGGCGAAATCTGGACGCACCTGGCGATCAGCGGCTGGCGCGCGGCGCTCGGTTTCACCATTGGCGGCAGCATCGGTCTGGTCCTGGGCTTCATCACCGGCCTGTCGAAATGGGGCGAACGCCTGCTCGACAGTTCGGTGCAGATGATCCGCAACGTGCCGCATCTGGCGCTGATTCCGCTGGTGATCCTGTGGTTCGGCATCGACGAGTCGGCGAAGATTTTTCTGGTGGCGTTGGGCACGCTGTTCCCGATCTACCTCAACACTTATCACGGCATCCGCAACGTCGACCCGGCGCTGGTGGAGATGGCGCGCAGTTATGGCCTCTCCGGTTTCAGCTTGTTCTGGCAGGTGATTCTGCCGGGTGCACTGCCTTCGATTCTGGTCGGTGTGCGCTTCGCCCTGGGCTTTATGTGGTTGACGCTGATCGTCGCCGAAACCATTTCTGCCAGCTCGGGCATCGGCTATCTGGCGATGAACGCCCGCGAGTTTTTGCAGACCGATGTGGTGGTGCTGGCAATCCTGCTTTACGCGGTACTCGGCAAACTCGCCGACCTCGCGGCGCGTGGACTTGAACGTGTGTGGTTGCGTTGGCACCCGGCCTATCAGGTTGCCAAAGGAGGTGCGGCATGACTGCTCAACAACCTCCACGCCTGCTGCGCGGGATTCCGCTGGCGGTGCGCAACCTGCAGAAAACCTTTGGCGCGCGGCAGGTGCTGCGTGACATCGATCTGCACATTCCGGCAGGGCAATTCGTCGCTGTGGTCGGTCGCAGTGGTTGCGGCAAAAGTACCTTGCTGCGCTTGCTCGCCGGCCTCGATCAACCAACGGGCGGTGACTTGCTGGCCGGCTCTGCGCCGCTGAGCGATGCGCGGGAAGACACCCGATTGATGTTCCAGGAAGCGCGTCTGCTGCCGTGGAAAAAGATCATCGACAACGTGGGTCTCGGCCTCAAAGGCAACTGGCGCCCGAAGGCTCTCGAAGCCCTGGATGCGGTGGGTCTGGCTGATCGCGCCAATGAATGGCCGGCGGCGTTGTCCGGTGGGCAGAAGCAGCGGGTTGCACTAGCTCGCGCGCTGATCCATCAGCCGCGTCTGCTGTTGCTCGACGAACCGCTCGGTGCGCTGGATGCGCTGACCCGGATTGAAATGCAGCAACTGATCGAACGTCTCTGGCAGCAACACGGCTTCACCGTGCTGCTGGTGACCCACGACGTCAGCGAAGCGGTGGCGATTGCCGACCGGGTGATTCTGATCGAGGACGGCGAAGTCGGCCTCGACCTGCATGTCGAACTGCCGCGCCCTCGGGTACGTGGTTCGCATCGGCTGGCAGCGCTGGAAACCGAAGTGCTTAACCGTGTTCTCTCCCTGCCCGGCGAACCGCCGGCGCCGGAACCTGTTTCACCACTGCCTACGCAACTGCGTTGGGCTCAATAACTCAAGCAAACGACAGGAATCATTGCCATGACTATCAAAGCCATCAACGTCCGTAACCAGTTCAAAGGCTCGATCAAGGAAATCGTCCTCGGTGACGTGCTGTCGGAAATCGACGTGCAGACCGCTTCGGGCATCGTCACTTCGGTGATCACCACCCGCTCGGTAAAGGAGCTGGAACTGGTGGTCGGCAGCGAAGTGATCGCCTTTGTGAAATCCACCGAGGTGTCGATCGCCAAGTTGTAAGCCGGTGAGTAAAAAACAACCCCGAAGGGCGTGAGCCCTTCGGGGTTTTTTGTGCCTAGCGATCGTTCCCATGCTCCGCGTGGGAATGCCTCTTGGGACGCTCCGCGTCCAGTGGCGCGGAGCGTCACGGGCTGCATTCCCACGCAGAGCGTGGGAACGATCATGGCTCAACGCTTGGGCAGATACGGCGGCAGATACAGGCCGATATAGGCATCAAAGACCCGCATCCCTTCCTCGGCCATGCGCGGCGTGATTTGCCCATGTTGCTGCACCGAGCGCGCATAAACCCGGTCACCCAACTCCATCGCCAGGGCGAATACATCGACATCCTCCGGCAGCCTCGGCAACTCGAAGTGATGATCGAACAGCTTGTGCATCAAGTCGCCCAGTTCTATGTCGTGCTGACGGTCAGCCTGGGTCACTTCGGTCAAGCCGTGTTGGGCGAGGATCAACTGGCGCGCCGCCGCATCTTCGTCGTAGATCTCCAGCATCCGTTGCTCGACCAGTCGCGACAGATCTCGCCAGTCACGCAGCGCGTCATGATCGATCGGCGCTTGCAGGCAGGCGCGGAATGCCGCGTGTACATCTGCCGTCAGTGCCTCAAGCAGCGCCGGCACACTGGCGAAGAAGTGGTACACGGAGGAGGGCGGAATCTGCGCGCGCTCGGCGACGCTGTAGATCGACAGACTCGCCACACCCTCGGCCGCCAGTAATGTGCGCGCGGCGTCGAGTATCGAATCGATGCGCGCCTGGCTGCGGGCACGGGGTTTGCGGACGGGGGCGGGTCGCGTCATGGAAGTCTCCTGCGGGGCAGCGGGCATTGTACGAGCCGGTTCCTGTGTTGTCTTGTCGGCCGCCATCGCTGGCAAGCCAGCTCCCACAGTGATCTTCAGTGAACCGGGATTTATGTGCGCAGAAAATCCCTGTGGGAGCTGGCTTGCCAGCGATCCGCCGCAGGCGGCCATAAAAAAACGCCGTTGGCTAAATCAGCCAACGGCGTTCTTTCCTGAAGCTACAACCGCTTAAACGGTATGCAGATACCAGTTGTACTCAAGGTCGGAGATGGAGTGTTCGAACTCCTCCAGCTCGCTTTCCTTGCAGGCGACGAAGATATCGATGTACTTCGGATCGATGTACTTGGCCATCACCTCGCTGTCGTCCAGCTCACGCAGGGCATCGCGCAAGTTGTTCGGCAGGCTTTGCTCGTTCTGCTCGTAGCTGTTGCCTTCGACTGGCGCGCCCGGCTCGATCTTGTTGGTCAGACCGTGGTGCACGCCGGCCAGAACCGAAGCCATCAGCAGATACGGGTTGGCATCGGCGCCGGCCACGCGGTGTTCGATACGCACGGCATCGGACGAGCCGGTCGGTACGCGAATCGCCACGGTGCGGTTGTCCAGGCCCCAGCACGGTGAGTTCGGCACGTAGAACTGTGCGCCGAAACGACGGTACGAGTTGACGTTCGGGCAGAGGAAAGCCATCTGCGCGGGCAGGGTCTCGAGCACACCGCCGATCGCGTGACGCAGCGCGGCGTTCTGCTCGGGATCCTCGCTGGCAAAAATGTTTTTGCCTTCTTTATCCAGAATCGAAATGTGTACGTGCAGACCATTACCGGCCTGACCCGGATAAGGCTTGGCCATGAAGGTGGTGTCCATTTCATGGTCGTAGGCGATGTTCTTGATCAGACGCTTGAGCAGTACCGCGTAGTCGCAGGCCTTGATCGGGTCGGCGACGTGGTGCAGGTTCACTTCGAACTGCGCCGGGGCACTTTCCTTGACGATGGCGTCGGCCGGGATGCCTTGCTCTTTGGCACCTTCCAGAATGTCCTGGAGGCAGTCGACGTATTCGTCGAGGTCGTCGATCAGGTAGACCTGCGTCGAGTGCGGGCGTTTGCCGGAGATCGGCGAGCGTGGCGGCTGAGGGCGGCCGTTCACGTTTTCCTGGTCGATCAGGTAGAACTCGAGTTCGAATGCGGCGCAGATGGTCAGGCCCAGCTCGTCAAACTTTGCAACAACTTGACGGAGCACTTCGCGCGGATCGGCGAAGAATGGGTCGCCTTCGAGTTCGTGCATGGTCATCAACAGTTGCGCGGTCGGGCGTTTCTGCCATGGCTCGTTGCACAGGGTATCGGGGATTGGATAGCAGATACGATCGGCGTCGCCGATGTCCAGGCCCAGGCCGGTGCTTTCCACCGTAGAGCCATTGATATCCAGAGCAAATAGAGAGGCCGGCAGGTTGATGCCTTTCTCGTAAACCTTGTGGAGGCTGGTGCGTTCGATGCGCTTGCCGCGCACCACACCATTCATATCCGCAATCAGAAGGTCAACGTACAGAACCTCAGGATGTTCCTTAAGGAACGCGTTCGCTTCGTTAAGCTGAACGGCACGCGGGGGTACCGACATGATGCAACACCTTTGTTGTTAAAAATATCAATCATTGATCTTTTCTGGTTTCAGTCAACCCGAACGGCCTGCCGAAGTCAAGCGAGGCCTTTTTTGCCCTAAAAAAGCGCTGCAAGGGCATTTATGGGGCACTTTCGGGCGTTTTTTTGTCCCTGGAAGACCGTGCACCCGCGGGCTTGAGCAGGCCGTGTTGTATTTTTTACGGGGGTGTTGTGTAAAAAAATGAACAAGGCTAAGCTCGGATCAAACCCATAACAGCAATAATACCGGGGTGCTTCATGTCTCGCCTGCCGTTAATCGGCATCACCGACTGCTCGCAACAGTCCGGTCTGCATGCTCATCACATCAGTGGCGACCAATCCGTCCGTAGCGCAGCCAGCATGGCTCGCCAGTTGCCGACGATATTCCCGTCCATGGCCGTTCAAACGCCAGCGTCCGATATTCTGGACGTACGGGAAAGCATCCTGTTTATGGCGTCCCCTTCCAATATAGATCGCTTTCACCCTCAAAGCCTGTGCCGCTTGCCCAGCCGTGCTCATGATTCTGCACGCCTGGACTGTGCACAGGAAATGCAACGCCAGCGTAAAGGGCAGGTAAGCTCCTCTTTCATTGTCTATGCGCGGTGCCGGGCGTAAGCCGGTACTGCGCGAGCAAGCCCCCTTTAACGCGACGCTCCAAGCGTCAAACTTTGCCTGACATTCTGTCAGGAGACTCAGCCCAGAGGCATTTATGAGTAACAACCTCGACCAGCTCACCGATTGGTTGAAAGACCACAAGATCACAGAAGTCGAATGCATGATCGCCGACTTGACCGGTATCACCCGGGGCAAGATCTCGCCGACCAACAAGTTCATCGCCGAAAAAGGCATGCGTCTGCCAGAAAGCGTGCTGTTGCAGACCGTGACCGGCGACTACGTCGAAGACGACATCTATTACGAACTGCTCGACCCGGCCGACATCGACATGATCTGCCGCCCTGACCAGAACGCGGTGTACATGGTGCCGTGGGCCATCGAGCCGACCGCGCAGGTGATCCACGACACCTACGACAAGCAAGGCAACCCGATCGAGCTGTCGCCGCGCAACGTCCTCAAGAAAGTTCTCAAGCTCTATGCCGACAAGGGCTGGCAGCCAATCGTGGCGCCGGAAATGGAGTTCTACCTGACCAAGCGCAGCGACGACCCGGACTATCCGTTGCAGCCGCCGATTGGTCGCTCGGGCCGTCCGGAAATCGGTCGTCAGTCGTTCTCGATCGAAGCGGCGAACGAATTCGACCCGCTGTTCGAGGACGTCTACGACTGGTGCGAACTGCAGGAGCTGGATCTCGACACGCTGATCCACGAAGACGGCACGGCGCAGATGGAAATCAACTTCCGTCACGGCGACGCACTGTCGCTGGCCGACCAGATCCTGGTGTTCAAACGCACCATGCGCGAAGCCGCGCTCAAGCACGATGTAGCCGCGACATTTATGGCCAAACCGATGACCGGCGAGCCGGGCAGTGCGATGCACTTGCACCAGAGCATCATCGACATCGAGACCGGCAAGAACGTCTTCTCTAATGAAGACGGGACCATGAGCCAGTTGTTCCTGCACCACATCGGTGGTTTGCAGAAGCTGATTCCGGAATTGCTCCCGCTGTTCGCGCCGAACGTCAACTCGTTCCGCCGCTTCCTGCCGGACACCTCGGCACCGGTGAACGTCGAGTGGGGTGAAGAGAACCGTACCGTCGGCCTGCGCGTACCGGATGCCGGCCCGCAGAACCGTCGCGTCGAAAACCGCCTGCCGGGCGCTGACGCCAACCCATACCTGGCGATTGCCGCGAGCCTGCTCTGCGGTTACATCGGCATGGTTGAAGGCCTCAACCCGAGCGCGCCGGTGGTGGGCCGTGGTTATGAGCGCCGCAACCTGCGCCTGCCGCTGACCATCGAAGATGCGCTGGAGCGTATGGAAAACAGCGCGACCATCGAGAAGTACCTGGGCAAAACCTTCATCACAGGCTACGTCGCGGTAAAACGGGCCGAGCATGAAAACTTCAAGCGCGTGATCAGTTCCTGGGAGCGTGAGTACCTGCTCTTCGCCGTCTGATACGCCGGGCGCGGTCCTCACCGGCCGCGCCTTCACCGATAACAAGGAGAATTGGCATGACCAGCAACAACCCGCAAACCCGCGAGTGGCAAGCACTCAGCAATGATCATCACCTGGCCCCGTTCAGCGACTTCAAGCAGCTGAAAGAGAAAGGCCCGCGGATCATCACCAACGCCAAGGGCGTTTACCTGTGGGACAGCGAAGGCAACAAGATTCTCGACGGCATGGCCGGTCTGTGGTGTGTGGCCATCGGTTATGGTCGCGATGAGCTGGCCGACGCGGCTGCCAAACAGATGCGCGAACTGCCGTACTACAACCTGTTCTTCCAGACCGCGCACCCGCCGGCGCTGGAACTGGCCAAGGCCATTGCCGACGTGGCACCGCAAGGCATGAACCACGTGTTCTTCACCGGTTCCGGCTCCGAAGGCAACGACACCATGCTGCGCATGGTCCGGCACTACTGGGCGATCAAAGGCCAGCCGAACAAGAAAGTCATCATCAGCCGCAAGAACGGTTATCACGGTTCGACCGTGGCCGGCGCGAGCCTCGGTGGCATGACGTATATGCACGAACAAGGCGACTTGCCGATCCCGGGCATCGTCCACATCGCGCAACCGTACTGGTTCGCCGAAGGCGGTGACATGTCGCCGGAAGAGTTCGGTATCTGGGCGGCCAATCAGCTGGAAGAGAAGATTCTCGAAGTCGGCGTCGACAACGTCGGTGCCTTTATTGCCGAGCCGATCCAGGGCGCCGGCGGTGTGATCATTCCGCCAGACACTTACTGGCCGCGCATCAAGGAAATCCTCGCCAAGTACGACATCCTGTTCGTCGCCGACGAAGTGATCTGCGGTTTCGGCCGTACCGGTGAGTGGTTCGGCAGTGATTTTTACGATCTCAAGCCGGACATGATGACCATCGCCAAAGGCCTGACCTCCGGCTACATCCCGATGGGTGGCCTGATCGTTCGCGACTCCGTGGTGGCGGTGCTCAATGAAGGCGGCGATTTCAATCACGGCTTCACTTACTCCGGTCACCCGGTGGCAGCAGCGGTGGGCCTGGAAAACATCCGCATCTTGCGTGATGAAAAAATTATCGAGAACGCGCACAACGAAACGGCACCGTATTTGCAGAAACGTCTGCGGGAACTGAACGATCACCCGTTGGTGGGTGAAGTTCGCGGAGTCGGTCTGTTGGGCGCGATCGAGCTGGTGCAGGACAAGGCCACGCGCAAGCGTTACGAAGGCAAGGGCGTCGGCATGATCTGCCGCCAGTTCTGCTTCGACAACGGCCTGATCATGCGCGCTGTGGGCGACACCATGATCATTGCGCCGCCGCTGGTGATCAGCAAAGCGGAAATCGATGAGCTGGTTACAAAGGCACGCAAGTGTCTGGACCTGACCCTCAGTGCGTTGCAGGGCTAAGTGCTAGGCTTTGAGCGGGGGAGCCGTGGCGCTCGCGCTTAAAGCTGTCAGAAAGGCTGGTCTTTTCTTGAAAGACCGCCTCGGATCTTGCCAGACTAGCCGCGGTTCCAGTTGTCCGGGTTCGGCCGCTGAACAAAGTGGTTCAAAAAAGAAAAATTTGGAGCATTAACGCATGAAGGCATTAGGCAAAAAGCTCGCTGGCAAGACTCTGCTCGCCATGTCCCTGATGGGAGTCATGGCGGCTGCGGCGCAGGCGGACGACAAGGTGTTGCACGTCTACAACTGGTCCGACTACATCGCCCCGGACACCGTGGCCAACTTTGAAAAAGCCACCGGGATCAAAGTCGTCTATGACGTCTTCGACAGCAACGAAACCCTGGAAGCCAAGCTGCTGGCCGGCAAGTCCGGTTACGACATCGTGGTGCCTTCCAATAACTTCCTCGCCAAGCAGATCAAGGCCGGTGTTTACCAGGAGCTGGACAAGTCCAAGCTGCCGAACTGGAAGAACCTCGACGAAGACCTGCTCAAGGCTGTTGGCGATGCCAGCGACCAAGGCAACAAGCACGCGTTCCCGTACATGTGGGGCTCGATCGGCATCGGCTACAACCCGGCCAAGGTCAAGGCAGCGCTGGGCATCGACAAGATCGATTCCTGGGACGTGGTGTTCAAGCCTGAAAACATCGAGAAGCTCAAAAGCTGCGGCGTAAGCTTCCTCGACGCACCGACCGAAATGATTCCGGCGGCGTTGCACTATCTGGGCAAGCCGACCAACAGCAAGGACAAGGCTGACCTGAAGGCCGCCGAAGACCTGTTCCTGAAAATTCGTCCTTCGGTTGCCTACTTCCATTCCTCCAAGTACATCTCCGACCTGGCCAACGGCAACATCTGCGTCGCCGTCGGTTACTCGGGTGACCTGGAACAATCCAAGACCCGCGCCCAGGAAGCCGGTGACAAGGTCAAGCTGGCATACACCATTCCAAAAGAAGGTGCTGGCACGTTCTACGACATGGTCGCCATTCCCAAGGATGCCGAAAACGTCGAAGCCGCCTACAAGTTCATGAACTACCTGCTTGAGCCGCAAGTGATGGCCGGCATCACCAACGCCGTGCGTTTCCCGAACGGCAACAAAGCTGCTACGCCACTGGTCGACAAAGACATCACCAGCGATCCGAGCATCTACCCATCGGCTGAAGTGAAGAAACAGCTCTATGCGATCAGCGACCTGGACGCAGCGACCCTGCGCCTGATCACTCGCAGCTGGACCAAGATCAAATCCGGTAAATAACCCGGTTTGAAGCAACAACCGCTGGCCGTCGTCTCCCGCGAAGGCGGCCAGCGGATCAATTAAATGACAGGAAGTTTTGCAGGAACGGTTTTTCGAGGGTAAGTTGCGCGCCGGTTTTGTTGCCGGGCAGCCACGGCTGTCATGCAGCGCGGGGCAACTTGGGCCCAACTAATTTAGAGGACCTCCACTTGCCTATTTTTTCTTCTTTGCGCAAAGCCCTGCTGGCCACTGCCGGCCTGACGATTGCTGTCGGAGCCCAGGCCGCCGGTACGGTGCATATTTATAACTGGTCCGATTACATCGGCGAGACCACCCTGGCCGACTTCCAGAAAGCCACCGGGATCAAACCGGTCTATGACGTGTTCGATTCCAACGAAACCCTGGAAGGCAAACTGCTGGCCGGGCGTACCGGTTACGACGTGGTCGTGCCGTCGAACCACTTCCTCGGCAAGCAGATCAAGGCCGGCGCGTTCCAGAAACTCGACAAGTCGCAGCTGCCAAATTATTCCAATCTCGACCCGGCGCTGCTCAAGCGTCTGGAGCAGAACGATCCGGGCAACCTGTACGCCGTGCCGTACCTGTGGGGCACCAACGGCATCGGTTACAACGTCGATAAAGTGAAGGCCGTTCTGGGTGTCGACAAGATCGATTCGTGGGGCGTTTTGTTCGAGCCTGAGAACATCAAGAAGCTGCAAAGCTGCGGTGTGGCATTCCTCGATTCGGCGGATGAAATGATGCCGACCGTGCTCAACTATCTGGGCCTGAATGCCAACAGCACCAATCCGAAGGATTACGAAAAAGCCACCGACAAATTGCTCGCGGTGCGTCCTTACGTGACCTACTTCCACTCCTCGAAATACATCGGTGATCTGGCCAACGGCGACATCTGCGTGGCCATCGGTTTCTCTGGCGATATCTTCCAGGCGAAGAACCGCGCAGCCGAAGCCAAGAAGGGCGTGAACATCGCCTACGCGGTGCCGAAAGAAGGTGGTGCGCTGTGGTTCGACATGCTGGCAATCCCCAAGGATTCGTCGAACGTGAAGCAGGCCCATGCCTTCATCAACTATCTGCTGAAACCTGAGGTGATCGCTCAGGTCAGTGATTACGTCGGTTATGCCAACCCTAATCCGGGTGCGGACAAGTTGATGGAGCAATCCATCCGCACCGATGCGTCGGTGTATCCGCCGCAGGCCGTTATCGACAAGGCTTATGTGTCGATCGAGTTGCCACCGAACATTCAGCGCCTGATGACCCGCAGCTGGACCAAGGTCAAGTCGGGGATGTAAGGCACACACTATCCTGGGTTCGCCTTGCGGGGCGAACTGCATTGTTTTTTTCTGGGAGTTTCGTAAATGGCAGTTGCCTCCGGCGCCTATAAGAAAGCCCTCGAGGGCGACCAGACACCGAAACAGGTGTTGGTCAAAATCGACCGGGTCACGAAGAAGTTCGACGAGACGATTGCCGTGGACGATGTGTCCCTGGAAATCAAGAAAGGCGAAATCTTCGCCCTGCTCGGCGGTTCGGGATCGGGCAAATCAACTCTGCTGCGGATGCTGGCAGGGTTCGAACGGCCCACGGAGGGGCGCATTTTCCTCGACGGCGTCGACATCACCGACATGCCGCCGTACGAGCGACCGATCAACATGATGTTCCAGTCGTACGCTTTGTTCCCGCACATGACCGTGGCGCAGAACATCGCCTTCGGCCTCAAGCAGGACAAGATTCCGGCCGCTGAAGTCGATGCCCGCGTGGCCGAGATGCTCAAGCTGGTGCAGATGAGCCAGTACGCCAAGCGCAAGCCGCATCAACTGTCCGGCGGTCAGCGTCAGCGCGTGGCGCTGGCACGTTCGCTGGCGAAGCGGCCGAAACTGTTGCTACTCGATGAGCCGATGGGCGCACTGGACAAGAAACTGCGTTCGCAGATGCAGCTGGAACTGGTCGAGATCATCGAGCGCGTCGGTGTGACCTGCGTGATGGTGACCCACGATCAGGAAGAGGCCATGACCATGGCCGAGCGCATCGCGATCATGCACCTGGGCTGGATCGCCCAGATCGGCAGCCCGATCGACATCTACGAAACCCCGACCAGCCGCTTGGTCTGCGAATTCATCGGCAACGTCAACATCTTCGAAGGTGAAGTGATCGACGACGCTGAAGGCCACGCAACCATTACCTGCAAAGATCTCGATCGGCAGATCTACGTCGGCCACGGCATCAGCACCTCGGTGCAGGACAAGTCCGTGACTTACGCGATCCGTCCGGAGAAGCTGCTGGTTACCGCCGATCAACCGACCTGCGAATACAACTGGTCGAGCGGCAAAGTCCACGACATCGCCTACCTCGGCGGGCACTCGGTGTTCTACGTTGAATTGCCGAGCGGCAAACTGGTGCAGTCGTTCGTCGCCAACGCCGAGCGCCGTGGCGCGCGTCCGACCTGGGGCGATCAGGTTTACGTGTGGTGGGAAGACGACAGCGGCGTGGTACTTCGCTCATGAACATGCGCAAATTCAAACGCCGCATCAACCGAATAATCCCCAATGGCCGCCAACTGGTCATCGGGGTCCCGTTCATCTGGCTGTTCCTGTTCTTCATGCTGCCGTTCTTCATCGTTCTGAAGATCAGCTTCGCCGAAGCCGACGTGGCCATCCCGCCGTACACCGAGATCTACACGTACGCCGAGCAGAAGCTGCAACTGCTGCTGAACCTGGGCAACTACGCAATGCTGGCGGGCGACGAGTTGTACATCGCCGCTTACCTCGGCTCGCTGAAGATGGCGCTGATCAGCACCATCCTCTGTCTGGTGATCGGCTACCCGATGGCCTACGCCATCGCCACCGCCCGTAAAGAGCTGCAAACGGTGCTGGTGCTGCTGATCATGATGCCGACCTGGACGGCAATCCTGATCCGCGTTTACGCGTGGATGGGCATCCTCAGCAACAACGGTTTGCTCAACGGTTTCCTGATGAGCATGGGTTTCATCGATGAGCCACTGCAGATCCTCAACACCAACCTTGCGGTGTACATCGGTGTCGTTTACTCGTACCTGCCGTTCATGATCCTGCCGCTATACGCCAACCTGGTGAAGCACGACAACAGTCTGCTGGAAGCCGCATCGGACCTGGGTTCGAGCACCATCAACAGTTTCTGGAAAATCACCATCCCGCTGTCCAAGAACGGCATTATTGCCGGCTGCATGCTGGTGTTCATCCCGGTGGTCGGTGAGTTCGTGATCCCGGAACTGCTCGGCGGTCCGGAAACCCTGATGATCGGTAAAGTGCTCTGGCAAGAGTTCTTCAATAACCGTGACTGGCCGGTGGCATCCGCGCTGGCAGTGGTGATGCTGGCGATCCTGATTGTGCCGATCATTCTGTTCAACCGCAGTCAGGCCAAAGAAATGGAGGGCAAAGAATGAAGCGCATCCGTTTCTCCAGCCTGATGCTGGTTATCGGTTTGTTGTTCATCTACCTGCCGATGCTGATCCTGGTGATCTACTCGTTCAACGCCTCGAAACTGGTAACGGTGTGGGGCGGCTGGTCGATCAAGTGGTACGTCGGGTTGCTCGACAACACCCAACTGATGGGCTCGGTGCTGCGCTCGCTGGAAATCGCCTGCTACACCGCAGTTGCTGCGGTGGCGCTGGGCACACTGGCGGCGTTCGTGCTGACGCGCATCACTCGCTTCAAGGGCCGTACGCTGTTTGGCGGTCTGGTGACGGCGCCATTGGTAATGCCGGAAGTGATCACCGGTCTGTCGCTGTTGCTGCTGTTCGTGGCCATGGCGCAGATGATCGGCTGGCCGCAGGAACGTGGCATCGTCACCATCTGGATCGCCCACACCACATTCTGTGCGGCGTATGTGGCGGTGGTGGTGTCGGCGCGTCTGCGTGAGCTGGACCTGTCGATCGAAGAAGCGGCGATGGACCTCGGTGCCCGGCCGTGGAAGGTGTTCTTCCTGATCACCATCCCGATGATCGCGCCATCGCTGGCGGCGGGCGGCATGATGTCGTTCGCGCTGTCGCTGGATGACCTGGTGCTGGCGAGCTTCGTTTCCGGTCCGGGTTCGACGACCCTGCCGATGGAAGTGTTCTCGGCGGTGCGTCTGGGCGTGAAGCCTGAGATCAACGCCGTGGCCAGTCTGATTCTGTTGGCCGTGTCGATCGTGACCTTCATGGTCTGGTTCTTCAGCCGCCGTGCCGAAGAAGCGCGCAAGAAAGCCATCCAGCAAGCCATCGAAGAAAGCGCTGCCGATTCGTGGAAGCAGCCGGACGTGCGTCGCGCACCAAGCCCGGAAGCCGCGTAAGCACTAATGGGTTGGCCTCATTCTCGAGACCAACCCAATTCAAACTGTAGGAGTGAGCCTGCTCGCGATAGCGGAGTGTCAGTCAGGAAGTTTCCAACTGACAGGACGCCATCGCGAGCAGGCTCACTCCTACATGGGTTTTAGGCAGTCCAGGGTGAGTGGCGGATGACCTCGACAAAGTTCATCGGCTTGAACCCCGGCTCCTGATCCCTCAGCACATCGGTCTTCACATTGCCGAACGTGGTCTGCGGACGATGGCGCAAGCCATCGGCAAATGCGCAGATGATGCATTCCTTGAAGCCTTCCCCACGCGGGTGCGCATGCACCACCGCTTCGCGCTGCACAGTGCTGAACGCGGCGTAGTTCATTCCGAGTACATCCATCTCGACACCTGCAGTGACCAGCGCCACGGTCGGACGCAGATGCTTCGGTACGCCCGGCGTGGTGTGCAGGGCAATCGACAGCCACACCTGTTCGATATCGTCATCGCTGAGCCCGTACGGTTTGAGAAACGCCGCCGCCGCGTTGGCACCGTCCACTTCGAAACGCTCGTCATCACTGCGATGATCTTCGACCAGACCGAGGTCGTGGAACATCGCGCCGACGTAGAGCAGCTCCGGATCGTAGGCCAGTTGTTGGCGTTCACCGCTCAGTGCGCCGAACAAAAATACCCGCCGCGAGTGGTGGTAGAGCAGGTCGGATTCGATATCGCGGATGTACTCGGTGGTGGCCCGGACGAGGGCGCTGTCGGGGATTTTGATGCCGGCGATGGTTGTGCTCATGGCAGGTTTCCTCACTGAAACGCCGTTGTGGCGCTGCTGGGGAAAGTCTGTTCCCGACGCTGAAAGGGGACAATCGATGCATGGCTGCGATCCTTGCCAATCGACCTGCAAATCGTGCCAAGCTAAAAGATCGCAGCCTTCGGCAGCTCCTACATGGGAACGCGGACACCTGTAGGAGCTGCCGCAGGCTGCGATCTTTTGCTCTTAAAGGGGGAATCCACAGCCATGAGCAAAACCGTCGCCATCGTCGTGTTCGCCGGAGTGCAGTCACTGGATGTCAGCGGCCCGATGGATGTGTTCGCCGAGGCCAATCGCTTCCTGGCGGCCGAGGATCACTATCGGCTCGAAGTGATCGGCGTCGAACGCGGCCCGATGGCCTGCTCCAACGGTTTGACCCTGAATGCCCATCGGCATTTCAGCGAAGCACTCGACGCCTACGATCTGCTGCTGGTCGCCGGTGGGCCACAATTGCCGTTCATGGAATTCGGCGCGACGTTCGACGGTTGGCTGCGTGAGGCCTGTGCACGGGCGCAGCGTTTTGGTTCGATCTGCAACGGCGCGTTCACGCTCGCGCGCGCGGGGTTGCTGGAGGGGCGCACCGTGACTACGCACTGGAATGACGCCGAGGCGTTGGCGCAGTTGTGTCCGACGACGCAGGTCGAGGCTGATCGCTTGTATGTCGAGGACGGCACGCTCTATACCTCGGCCGGGGTCACGGCGGGGATTGATCTGTCGCTCTACCTGCTGGCGCGTGATCACGGTGCTGAAGTGGCGCTGAGCGTGGCTAAACGGCTGGTGGTGTTCACCCAGCGGTCTGGTGGCCAGTCGCAGTTCAGCCCGTTCCTCACGCCGCATGCAGAGCCGACGTCGGCGGTGGCGATGGTGCAGTTGTATGTGTTGGCCAATCTCACGGGTGATCTGACGATCGCCGATCTGGCCAATGCGGCGAACATGAGTGCGCGTAACTTTTCTCGGGTGTTTGCTCGTGAGGCGAAGGTGACGCCGGCGGAGTTCGTCGAGCGGGCGCGGGTGGATGCGGCGCGGGTGATGCTGGAAAGCACGGCGGCGCCGTTGAAGACTGTGGCGTATCAGTGCGGGTTTCGCGATGCGCAGCATATGCGTGGGGTGTTTAACCGCCGGCTGGGGGTTACGCCGCAGCAGTTTCGGCTGAATTTTGCGGTGCTGCTCTGAAGCCTTTTGGTGGCTTTCAGGGCCTCATCGCTGGCAAGCCAGCTCCCACAGGTTTCTCTGGTGTTCACATGATTTGTGATCGACACAAAACCCTGTGGGAGCTGGCTTGCCAGCGATGAGGCCAGTCCAATCTGCGCAAAACTACTGCGCAGCCCGCGCAGGCAACAGCTTCAACGTACTGCGCGTATTCGCCGTCACCTCTTCGTCATTGAAATGCGCCTGCACATACATCCCGTCGACATACGCCTCAGCCTGATCGTCATAGTGACTGTCGAACGGCACACCGCTCTGCCCAACCGGGTTAATCGTTAACCCATGCGCCGGATCGGCAAAATCCACCAAGCGCCGCGTCGACGGCCCATACGTCACCGGCCACGGCGCCGGGCCGATCCTTGCCGACAGGTTGTTCGGCACTTCATGACTGCCCGGCGCCGCAAACGGCCCAACGTTGAAAATCCGATCCAGCGGCTTCTGCTGTCCCAACGGATGGCCGTGAGTCAGCGTGTGCGCAGCGCCCCATTTCCACTCGGCAGAGTTATCGCCCAGGGTCAGCTTCAAGTGCTGCATGCTCGCCTGCCACGCCGTGCGCACGACATCGGCGCGGGTCTCCTTGTTCGGCGTGCTGCGGTTGTCCCACCACGGCGAATCGGCATTCGCCGCCAGTTTCGGCAGCGCCGCATCGATCACCCGCGTCGACAGCAGTGTCTCGAAGAAGTCATTGCCCAACTCATCACGCATCGCCGCATCGGCAAGGTCATACAAGAACTGGTTGAACACCGTCGCGCTGACTGAATCCAGTGGATAGTCGCCTGGCCACTGCGCCAGTTGCTCGACCAGTTTCAGTTGCGCCGGATCGCTGACCACCTCACGCAGCACCGGCAGCAACGGCGCGAGCAAGCGCGGGCCGTAACCGGTAGTGGTGCCCAGTTGCAGCTTCTGATTGGCCTCGTTGGTCCACTTCACGCTCTTGTCGCTGAGCTGCCGGTTCAGTTGCTGACCGCGATCGGCGAGGTTGTAGTAACCGGGAATCTCCATTCCCGTCGGCGACACGGGCTGGAAGTTGGCCGAGACGATGTAGCCGCGCGCCGGGTTTTCTTCCTGCGGGTTGGCGCTGAACGGGTAGAAACCGTCCTTGTCGGCCTGATTGCTGCTGCCGTCGAGCATGAATTCCGGCCGCACCCCGGCCGGGCGCTTGGGCAGCAATGCAGAGGCCCACCAAGCGATATCACCCTTGGCGTTGGCGTAAACCAGGTTCAGCCCCGGTGCCTGCACTTTCGCGGCAGCGGCGCGGGCCTTGGCCAGGGTGTCGGCACGGTTGAGCTGGTAGAAGCCTTCGAGGATCGGATTCGGTGTTTCGAGGAAGGCCCACCACATGGCGATCGGCGTCTTGCCGGCAGCGGTGCCGAGCGCATCGTTGACGATAGGGCCGTGGGGCGATTGGCGCAGGGTCAGGGTCACCGGCGACTGCCCCTTCACGTTGATCTGCTGTTGCGTGACGACCATGTCGGTCCACTGGCCGCGATACCAGACCTGATTCGGATTATCCGGGTTGACCTTCTCGGCGATCAGATCGAGATCGTCGTTCTGGAACATGGTCAGGCTCCAGCCGAAATCGAGGTTGTGACCGAGAAACGCAAACGGCACCAGCGCCTGATGATGGCCGTACAACTCGAAGCCGGGCGCCGACAATTGCGCTTCGTACCACACCGACGGCACCGAGAAACGAATGTGCGGATCACCGGCCAGCAGCGGTTTGCCGCTCTGGCTGCGGCTACCTGCGATGACCCAGGCGTTGCTGCCTTCGAACTGCGGCAGGCCATTGTCGATCAACGCTTGTTCGCTGAGGCGGGCGAGGGCGTTGAGGTCCTTCCAGTCGCCAGCGGCGAGGGCCGGCGCAGGCTTGGCGTGACCGTTGACCAGCACGCCTTTGGGCTGCCAGTCGAGGTCGAAAACGTTGAGGTAATCGGCGCCGAGCTGATCGCGCACGTAGGTCAGCAGCGGTTCGGTGCGAAACGCCGCGGCAAAGCTATAGGCCATGTAGCCGGCGACGCTGATGCTGTCTTCCGCCGTGAACGGCCGTTTGGGGATGCCCAGCACATCAAACTCGATCGGTGCAGCGTGGCTGTCCTGATATTGATTGATGCCATCCAGATAGGCTTGCAGGCCCTTCCACGCCGGTGACTGTTTATCGAGACTGGCGACGTAACTGGCCGCGCGTTCGCGGATGCGCAGGCTGCGGAACAGTTTGTCGGTGTCGAGCAGTTTCGGCCCGAGCACTTCGGCCAGTTCGCCGCGGGCGAGGCGGCGCATGGCTTCCATCTGGAACAGGCGATCCTGGGCATGCACATAACCGAGGGCGCGATAGAGGTCGGTTTCGTTCTCGGCGCGAATGTGCGGCACGCCGCGTTCGTCGTAGCGCACGGTCACCGAACCCTGCAGGTTGCGCAGCTCGACCTGACCCTGGCGCGTCGGTTGTTTGCTGTAGACATACCCGCCGACGCCGACAAGCAGAACAACGATGAGCAGGGCAAGTACGGTGAACACGCGCTTCATGGTGACTCCTTGTGCAGGCGGGATGCCGCCCGTCGGGCTGCAAACAATTAGCACAGACCTTCTGTGCCGTGCAGCGCTGTCCTTGAAAAGTCCGGAATGCCTTACTGCGTCTCCACCGGCCACGGGCAGTAACACCCGACCGCCAGGGTGTGCGTGGCACTGACTGGGCGATCTTCCGTCAAGGCATTCAAAATCGGTTCGATAAAGCTGTTGCTGGAATTGCAGGTGAGGCCTTCGCTGTACGGACCGAAGTAGGCCAGTTTGCCGCTGCGATCCCAGATCGCCACGGCCGGGCTGGCGGGTACCTGTTCGGAGCCGGGCAATATCGTGATGGTTTTCAGGCTGCTGAGGGTTGCCGGCAACTGACCGTGGCTGCCAGCCTTCTGCACAGCGAAGAACTCCACGCCTTTGGCGCCAAACTGCTCGACCATCTCGGTCAGGTGCTGTTGATTGCCGACGTTGCACGGGCAGGCCGGGTCCCAGAAGTGCACCAGGCGAATCTTGCCAGGGCCGGCGAGGTTGTCCGGCAGGCGCAGCGGATCACCGGAAAATACCGCCGTGTGTTCGCTGAACGCTCGCAGATAACGCCCTTGAAACCAGTCATACGCCGCCCACAGCACCCCGGCGCAAATCAGCGCGAGCAGGCTGGCAAACAGTGCGGTGCGGTAGGGCGAACGCATGGTTTTCGATCCTCGAAAGGTCGGCTAGCTTGCCATGTCTGTCACTACAGATGAATATCGCAGGCCGATAAAGTCTGTTTACCGCTTTGGAATTGCCTTATGTCTGCCACTTTCGACCCCGATCAAATCCGCGCCAGCCTCAAGCCTTTGGCCGAGTGGCAGCCGTTGTCGGACGAGGCGAAGGCGTACCAGCAGTTTTATCAAACCGATTTTCCCCATCGTGATGTCTGGCGTGGCATGGGCCGTTTCGAAGTCGATGGTTATGAAGTGGTCAGCCATTGCTGGTGGCCGGAGAAGGTCAAGGCGACGCTGTTTCTGCTGCACGGCTACTACGATCACACCGGGCTGTATCGGCATGTGATCGAGTGGGCGCTGGATCAGGACTTCGCGGTGATCGCCTGCGATTTGCCGGGGCATGGTCTGTCGAGCGGGCCGCGCGCGAGCATTCGCGATTTCTCCGAGTATCAGGACGTCCTGCAAGCGTTGTTCGCCGAGGCGCAGTCGATCGCCCTGCCGCAGCCGTGGCATTTGTGCGGGCAGAGCACTGGCGGGGCGATTGTGGTCGATCACCTGCTCAACCATGCTGAAAACAGCCCGGCGCAGGGCCAGGTGATTTTGATGGCGCCGCTGGTGCGGCCACGGGCGTGGGGCTGGTCGCAGCTGAGTTATTACCTGCTGAGGCCTTTCGTCAGGGGTGTCGCGCGACGCTTCAGCGAGAATTCCAACGACCCGGATTTCCTGCCGTTTCTGCAGGCCGATCCGTTGCAGCCACGACGCTTGCCGACGAAATGGGTGGGGGCGTTATCGCGCTGGATCATTCGCGTCGAGCACGCGAAGAAGAGTCCGCGGCGGCCACTGATCATTCAGGGGCAGGCAGACATGACCGTCGACTGGCAGCACAATCTACAGGTGTTGAAATGGAAGTTTGATCGGCCGCAGATCTTGTTGTTAGCCGAGGCGCGGCATCATCTGGCGAATGAGACGGCGGAGATGCGGGAGGAGTATTTCGAGTTTCTCAGCAAGCGCATCAGAGGCCGGAATCTCTAGTGAAGCTGAAGGCCCCATCGCTGGCAAGTCAGGCGCTGAAGCTCATTGCCCGACCGCCAACCCTGCGCGAATCGCCGCCAGCGCCGCCTGATAGTAGGCCTTGCCTTCAGTCGACTCGGCAAACGTCGCAAACTCTTCCAGCTCTTCATCCGACAAATCGCGATAGACGTAGAGCAACGTGTTGTTCATGTCCGCGCCAATCTGATCCATCAAACGCTGGCGCTGACCGTTGAGCATACCTTGCGCCTGACCACCACCGAGCAGCCCCGGAATCATCGAACTCAAGCTGTCCGCCGCCACACCAGCAATCGCCAAGCTCACTTCGGCGCCAGCTTCACGGGCCGGCAAGGCTTGCGCGAGGTGGCCGATGATCAGCAGACGGCTGTCGCTGGCCTGCATCTTCGGCAGGCCCTTGGCATTTTTCGCCAGTTGATCGCGGCGGGTCGCGAGCAGTTCAGCCGCGACAATTTTCTTGCCCAGCGGCGATTGAAAGAAGGTCAGCGCCGGTTTCGGATCAGCGAGCTTCTGCCGCAGTTGCGCTTCGGCACGTTGATCGACAGCCTGCGGCGCGAAGCGCTGGTTGCTGTTGTTCACCAGCGCTTGAAACACCGCCGGCGGCAGGCTGTTCTGATAGCGCTGCTGTGCGGCCGTCAGGGCGTCATTGAAATGCGCACGTTGATCTGGCCAGCCGGCGACCTTGTACAACTGATCGTGGCCGTCCGCCCAGGCGGGCAAAACGCAGAACATCAACAGTGAAAAAAGCAAACGGCGCATAGGGACTCCTGTCAGCAGCGGACTATTCTCCGTGCGGT
Organism: Pseudomonas sp. AC242; assembly: GCF_979258655.1. Lineage (NCBI taxonomy): Bacteria > Pseudomonadati > Pseudomonadota > Gammaproteobacteria > Pseudomonadales > Pseudomonadaceae > Pseudomonas > Pseudomonas sp. AC242. The sequence goes on along the minus strand of NZ_OZ409873.1, from coordinate 5,339,114 downwards.
GCCGGTACTTGTCGAGAATTCGTAGCAAGCCGCCGCGTGGCTCTGTCGGATTTGTTGCCGCCGACATACTATGCGCGCCATGCAAATATCCTCTGAACACCCACTGCTGTTACGCATTGTCGATGACCTGGCCGAACACGGCTGGTCGCAGCAGAACATATTCCTGCCCGCCGGTTTGACCCGCGAGCTGGCGGCCGAGTGCCGCAAACGTGAAGCCGAGGGTGAACTGGCGCCGGCGGCGGTGGGGCGTGGGCCGTTTTCGGAGATCCGCGAGGGGATTCGTGGCGACCACATTCAGTGGATCGATCCCGGTCAGGCCGAGGCCAGCGACCGCTATCTGAACTTGATGGAAAGCCTGCGTGAGGCGCTCAACCGTGGCCTGTTTCTCGGTCTTGAGGATTTTGAGTGCCATTTCGCCTTGTATCCGCCCGGCGCTTTTTATCGCCGGCATGTCGACCGTTTTCGCGACGATGACAAGCGCATGGTGTCGGTGGTGGTCTATCTCAATGACGCGTGGCTGCCGGAGGATGGCGGTCAGTTGCGCATGTACCTGAATGATGAGCGCGTGCATGACGTGCAGCCTACTGGCGGGTGTCTGGTGGTGTTTCTCTCTGGTGAGGTGCCTCATGAAGTGCTGCCGGCGAACCGCGAGCGCCTGTCGCTGACTGGCTGGTTTCGTCGCCGTGGCAACGAGCCGTTCTGAGATGCACAGGATTCTGGTCAGTCGCTGCCTGTTGGGTCATCGCGTGCGTTATGACGGTGGTGCGAGCGGGCCGTTTGATTTGCTTGAACAGTGGATTGCCGAAGGGCGGGTGGTGCCGTTGTGTCCGGAGGTTGCGGGTGGTTTGCCAACGCCACGGGCGGCGGCGGAGATCCCGGGCGGGCAGGGCGGTGAAGTGCTCGATGGTGTCGCGGCGGTGATCACCACTGAGGGCGAAAATGTCAGTGCGCAGTTTCTCGATGGTGCGCGGCAGGCACTGGAACTGGTGCAGAAATATGGCATTCCCGTGGCGGTGCTTAAGGCCAACAGTCCTTCTTGCGGGAATCTGCTGACGTATGACGGGACGTTCAGCGGGGTCAAAATCTCTGGTGAGGGCGTGACGGCCGCGTTGCTCAAGCGCCATGGTGTGCAGGTTTTCAGTGAACTTGAATTGCCTGAGGCGGCGGTGGCCCTGGCGGCTTTGGGCTGATCCGGAATCGTTGCCCTCACCCCAGCCCTCCCGAAACGTCGGACCGCCCGGAGGGAGAGGGAGCCGAGCGAGTTGTCCGGCGTCCTGCATCGACCTGAAAAACCTTTTCGACTATGGATTCAACACAGTCATGACCAGTCGATTTCGGATTCGGTATAGCCATCCCAGGTCGGCGTATCTCTAAAGCAACCCCAAATCAGTCCCCTCTCCCTACGGGCGGTCCGACGTTTCGGGAGGGCTAGGGTGAGGGGCTTTTAAGGTTTCAACCACTTCTCAGTCAGCGCTGCCAAACGTCCATCCGCCCTGATCCGCTGCATCGCACTCGCAAGGCTGGCCTGAAACGCCGGATTACCCTTCTGAAACGGAATCGCCAATTCCACCGGCTCTGCCACTTTCGGCTTCTCTTCCGTCAACGCCTGCACCAGCACCATCGGCCGTGGCTGCTCGTCTTTTTTCGCCAGCAACTGCGAATCGACCTTGCCGTAAGACTCGCTGAAGTCGAAACGATCCTTGAGTTCGGATGTCAGTGCTATGTGGTTGAGCGCAACGTCGTACTTGCCGCTTTCAACGCCCTGGAGCAGGTCGGCCTCATCCGTCACGATGAAGTCGGCGCGCACATCCAGCTCGTTGGCCAGCAGTTGCCCAAGCTCGACCTCGAACCCCGTGAGTGTGTCGCCTTCCTTGTAATTGAACGGCGGTGTATTAGCCTCAAGGGCTATGCGCAGCTCGCCACGGTCGTTGACGTCATCAATCAGTTCGGCGTGAGCCAAAGGGCTCAAAAGGGGTAGCAGGCAGATCAGGCCAGGCAGAAAACGCATGGTCACTCCTTTGAAATCATTATCGCGACGCTCTGATTCAGGCTCGCTTTGCTATGGTTGTCGAGTGCCTTCGACAACGAATGGTCATGAAGTTGTCATGACCGTGCGGATTTTACGGAAAAACTGGAGAAGAAAATGAAAAGCTTTATGTCACGTGCAGCGTTGGCGGGTGTGCTGATGGGTGTTTCGGTGCTGGCCAGTGCGGCGACACCGGCACCAAAAGGCGCCGAAGTGTTCATCGTTTCTCCCGAGGACGGGGCCACGGTTTCGCAGACCTTTACCGTCAAATTCGGTACCAAGGGCGTCGCCCTGGCGCCGGCCGGTGACGTCACCAAAAACACCGGTCACCATCACCTGCTGATCGACGCCAAGGAAATCGTTCCTGCCGGTTCGGTCGTCCCTACCGATGCCAACCATATGCACTTCGGCAAGGCGCAGACCCAGGCTGACATCAAGCTCGCCCCGGGCAAACACACCTTGCAGCTGGAACTTGGCGACAGCGGTCACATGGCGTTCGACCCGCCAATCGTCTCGAAAAAAATCACCGTCAACGTCGAATAACCTTTTCGCCGTGCATGAAAAAGGGAGCCCGAAGGCTCCCTTTTTTGTCGCTCAACGCTAAATCAGAACAACACGCGGCTACGGATAGTGCCGTTGATGTGCTGCAGCTTCTCTTGCGCCAGATCCGAGTACTCGGCGTCGACGTCGATCACCACGTAGCCAACCTTCTCGTTGGTCTGCAGGAACTGACCGGAGATGTTGATGCCGTTTTCGGCGAAGACCTTGTTGATCTCGCTCATCACACCCGGGATGTTCTCGTGGATGTGTAGCAGGCGGTGCTTGCCAGGGTGAGCCGGCAGGGCCACTTCCGGGAAGTTCACCGACGAAACGGAGGTACCGTTGTCGCTGTACTTGACCAGTTTTTCTGCCACTTCCAGACCGATGTTGGCTTGCGCTTCGGCGGTCGAACCACCGATGTGCGGAGTCAGGATCACGTTGTCGAGGCCACGCAGCGGGCTTTCGAACTCTTCGTCGTTGGAGCGTGGCTCCACCGGGAACACGTCGATGGCCGCGCCGATCAGGTGCTTGTCCTTGATCGCGTCAGCCAGAGCGTCCAGTTCAACCACGGTGCCACGAGCAGCGTTGATCAGGATGCCGCCCTTCTTGATGGCGCGGATTTCCTTCTCGCCGATCATCCACTGGGTCGCAGCGGTTTCCGGAACGTGCAGGGTGACGATGTCGGACATGCCCAGCAGTTCGGTCAGGCTGCCGATCTGAGTAGCGTTGCCCAGTGGCAGCTTGGTCACGGTGTCGTAGAAGTACACCTGCATGCCCAGGCCTTCAGCCAGAACCGACAGCTGCGTACCGATCGAGCCGTAGCCGACGATACCCAGTTTCTTGCCACGGATTTCGAAGGAGTTAGCTGCGGATTTGATCCAGCCGCCACGGTGGCAGGAAGCGTTTTTCTCCGGGATGCCGCGCAGCAGCAGGATCGCTTCGGCCAGCACCAGCTCGGCAACGGAGCGGGTGTTGGAGTACGGCGCGTTGAACACGGCGATACCGCGCTCACGGGCAGCACTCAGGTCAACCTGGTTGGTGCCGATGCAGAAACAGCCGACCGCGACCAGCTTCTTCGCGTGATCGAAGATCTCTTCGGTCAGTTGGGTGCGCGAACGAATGCCGATGAAGTGAGCGTCAGCGATCTTTTCCTTGAGCTGGGCTTCCGGCAAGGAACCTGTCAGGTATTCGATGCTGGTGTAGCCCGCCGCCTTGAGGACGTCGACAGCCGATTGGTGGACGCCTTCGAGAAGAAGGAACTTGATCTTGCTCTTATCGAGAGAAGTCTTGCTCATCTGCGTAAACCTGTATCCCGGAGAAAAATGGCAGGAAATGGTCAACAGACGCTGACCCGGACGACAAGAAAGTCGTCTCCGCGGATCTGGCCTTGGGCGCTGTCCTGCGGGGTCGATATGCTAGCATAGCCTCCCCGCTAAACACTCATTCCTGCGACGTGAAGCGTTCTCAGGATGACCATGAATTGTTCGAGAGTTCTGTCGATGACCAATCCTGCCCTGATTGATGAACTGAAGACCCTGGTCGAGCCTGGCAAGGTCCTGACCGACGCCGACTCCCTGAATGCGTACGGCAAGGATTGGACCAAACACTTCGCCCCGGCGCCAAGCGCCATTGTGTTTCCCAAGACCATTGAGCAGGTGCAGGCGGTGGTCCGTTGGGCCAACTCGCACAAGGTCGCACTGGTGCCATCGGGCGGGCGCACCGGGCTTTCCGCCGCTGCCGTGGCGGCGAATGGCGAAGTGGTCGTGTCGTTCGACTACATGAATCAGATTCTCGACGTGAACCTCACCGACCGCACCGCCGTTTGTCAGCCGGGCGTGGTCACCGAGCATTTGCAGAACGTCGCCGAAGAGAAAGGCTTGTACTACCCGGTCGATTTCGCTTCGGCAGGTTCCAGCCAGATTGGCGGCAATATCGGCACCAATGCCGGCGGGATCAAGGTGATTCGCTACGGCATGACCCGCAACTGGGTCGCCGGCATGAAGGTGGTCACCGGCAAGGGTGATGTGCTGGAACTGAACAAAGACCTGATCAAGAACGCCACCGGCTACGACTTGCGTCAGCTGTTTATCGGTGCTGAAGGCACCCTCGGTTTTGTCGTCGAAGCGACCATGCGCCTCGATCGTGCGCCGAAAAACCTCACCGCGATGGTCCTCGGCACCGCTGATTTCGACTCGATCATGCCGGTGCTGCACGCCTTCCAGGGCAAGCTTGACCTGACCGCGTTCGAATTCTTCTCCGACAAGGCTCTGGCCAAAGTCATGGGCCGTGGTGACGTGCCGGCACCTTTCGAAACCGATTGCCCGTTCTACGCACTGCTGGAATTCGAAGCGACCACCGAAGAAGTGGCCAACAGTGCACTGGAAACCTTCGAGCATTGCGTCGAGCAGGGCTGGGTGCTGGACGGCGTGATGAGCCAGAGCGAAACGCAGTTGCAGAACTTGTGGAAACTGCGCGAATACATCTCCGAAACCATCTCGCACTGGACGCCGTACAAGAACGACATCTCGGTCACCGTGTCGAAAGTGCCGGCATTTCTCAAGGAAATCGACGCGATCGTCGGCGAACACTATCCGGACTTCGAAATCGTCTGGTTCGGCCACATCGGCGACGGCAACCTGCACTTGAACATTCTCAAGCCGGATAACGTGAGCAAGGACGAGTTCTTCGCCAAGTGCGCGACCGTCAACAAGTGGGTGTTCGAAACCGTCGAGAAGTACAACGGTTCGATTTCCGCTGAACATGGCGTGGGCATGACCAAGCGCGATTACTTGACCTACAGCCGTTCCCCGGTCGAGATCGAGTACATGAAAGCGGTAAAAGCGGTGTTCGACCCGAACGGCATCATGAACCCGGGCAAGATTTTTGCGGTTTGATCGGCAATCTTTGATGAATCAATGAAGGCAGGAGTCGGTAAATGAGCTATCAGCACCAGTACGTCGACGGCACGCGCATCCACTTCCCGATCGGGAAAGTCGTGTGCATTGGCCGTAATTACGCCGAACACGCCAAGGAACTGGACAACCCGGTGCCTACCGAGCCGTTACTGTTCATCAAACCGGGCAGTTGCGTGGTCGAGCTGGAAGGCGGTTTCGCCATTCCGACCGAGCGCGGTTCGGTGCACTACGAAGCGGAAATCGCCGTGTTGATCGGCAAGCCGTTGTCGACCAAACCGAGCCGTGAAGAAGTGCTCGACGCCATTTCCGGTTTCGCCCCGGCGCTGGATCTGACCCTGCGCGACAAGCAGGCCGAGCTGAAAGCCAAGGGCCTGCCGTGGGAAATCGCCAAGTCGTTCGACGGCGCGGCGGTGCTTGCACCGTTCGTGGTCGGCAGCACATTTGCTGACCTGACTGACATCGGCATTCGTCTGACCATCAACGGCGAAGTCCGCCAGGACGGCAACAGCAGTGCGATGCTCAATCCGATCGTGCCGATGATCCAGCACATGGCCGGCTGCTTCTCGCTGCAGGCCGGTGATGTGATCCTCACCGGTACGCCGGTGGGTGTTGGCCCGCTGAACGTGGGCGACGACATCGTCCTCGAGCTGGTCGGCGCGAGCAGCTTCACCAGCAGCGTGCGCTGATTTAACGCGGTCCCCTTGCAGGAGTGAGCCTGCTCGCGATAGCGGTCTGTCAGTCAACGATTGTTTCGACTGACCTGACGCCATCGCGAGCAGGCTCACTCCTACAGGGTTTTGTGATCTCTCCCACAATGGCGCAGGGCAATCCCGCCATTTGCCGTTTTTTTCACATCCTGTACGGATAATTCCTCTCATTCTGGCGTCTGAGCCGGCCTCTTTGTGCTATTACCCATAGCCTGAATTTTCGGAACGCGTCCATCGATGTCATCTCAAACTCAGCTCAAACCCACCCGCCGCTCACGTTTCTCCCTGCGCTGGTATGTCTGGCTCTTGCTGGTGGTTGCCGCCGCTTATGCCTTGGCGTTTGCCATGCATTGGGATGATCGCGGGGTGCTCTGGCTGCAGGAAAGCTTCGAAAGCCAGGCCGAGCAGAAGGAAAGCATCTGGCTGCCGGACTATCGAGTGGTGATAGATGCCAAGCCGCTCAAGGGGATGGAGAAGGACGAGGCTTCGGATCTGGCATACAACCCGCAGACCAAAACGCTGTTCTCGGTGATGGGCAAGAACCCGTTTCTCGCCGAGCTGACCTTGCAAGGTGATGTGCTGCGCAAGATGCCGCTGGTGGGCTGGAGCAATCCGGAAGGCCTGACGATGATGGAAAACGGCCTGATGGCCATCGTCGACGAGCGCCAGCACATGCTGTCGATCGTCAAAGTCGACGGCGACACCCGCGAATTGAACATCGCCGACTTCCCGAAATACGACCTCGGCCCGTCGAAAGACCAGAACAAAGCCTTCGAAGCCATTACCTGGGATGCGCATAACAAACAAATACTGTTGGGCGAGGAGCGCCCGCCAGCGCTGTTCACCTGGAAAAGCGATGGCAGCCAGACCCTCAAGGGCGACAAGCAGAAACTCGTCAGTGATGAACTGGATATTCGCAACCTCTCGGCCTTGGCGATTGACCCGCGCACCCAGCACACCCTGGTGCTGTCTGCCGATTCACACCTGCTGCTGGAGCTGGACGAGAAGGGCGAACAGGTCAGCTTCATGACGCTGCTTGGCGGCTTCAATGGCCTGAAGAACACTATCCCCCGCGCCGAAGGCGTGACCATGGACGAGGCGGGTACGCTTTACATGGTCAGCGAGCCGAACCTGTTCTATCGCTTCGAAAAACAGAAATAGCAGCCTTTACCGATTCCAATGTAGGAGCTGCCGAAGGTTCGGGCCGCGTTCGGACGATCTTTTGACTGTGGGACGCAGAGCGTCCCCGGCTGCGTTCCCACGCAGAGCGTGGGAACGATCAGATCGCAGCCTGCGGCAGCTCCTACAGGGGTTAGCTTGTGGTTTGAGGCAAGTGGCCATTAAGCTTCAGTTCAGACGGGCGTGATATTTCATCCGCCTGTTTTGATCCCGAGCTCATCCGAATGCGTCGACTTGCCCGCCCCAAGCCTCTGATTATTTTCCTGTCGGTGATTGCCCTGATCGCGTTGATTGCGATCGGCCAATACATGCGCCTGTTCGAGCGCGCCTGGTTTAACTTGCACACACTGTGGCAACCGCAGAGTAGCGAGTCGATTGGGCTGGATCAGTATCGCGTGGAGATTGAGGCGCGGGTGATTGAAGGGCTGGACGACGATGTCTCGGCGCTGACCTTCGATCCGGTGCGCAAAAGCCTGTTCACCGTGACCAACAAGAATTCCGAACTGGTCGAACTGTCGCTCGAAGGCCAGATCCTGCGGCGTATCGCACTGATTGGTTTTGGCGACCCGGAAGCCGTCGAGTACATCAGCGCCGACACCTATGTGATCACCGACGAGCGCCAGCAGCGGCTGATCAAGATTCACCTGGAGGCAGACACCACATTCCTCGACGCGGCGGACGCCGAGCAGATGACCCTCGGCGTGCATATGGCCAGCAACAAAGGTTTTGAAGGCCTGGCGTATGACTCGGTAGGCAAGCGCTTATTTGTCGCGAAAGAGCGTAACCCGATGCTGATCTACGAAGTGCACGGTTTTCCGCACTTCAATCCGGAGAAGTCCTACGCGGTGCATGTGATCAACGATCCCAAGCGTGACGCCGGGATGTTTGTGCGCGATCTGTCGAGTTTGCAGTACGACGAGCGCAGCGGGCATTTGCTGGCACTGTCGGATGAGTCGCGGCTGATTCTGGAGCTGGATGTCGGCGGGCGGCCGTTGAGCACGATGTCCATCAGTGGCGGGCGGCAGGGTTTGAAGAAAACCGTACCGCAGGCGGAAGGCATTGCGATGGATGATGACGGGACGTTGTATCTGGTGAGTGAGCCGAATCTGTTTTACGTCTTCAAAAAACCAACACCGAACTAACCAACACCACAGAACCATTGTAGGAGTGAGCCTGCTCGCGATAGCGGTGTGTCAGTCGACATTTATCTCAACTGACACACCGCTATCGCGAGCAGGCTCACTCCTACAGGTTTATCCGTCTGCCCACAGATGTGTGGATGACTGGATTTACTCAGCCTTGAGGGTTTTCACGCCTTCGCTAGTACCCAGCAACAGCAGATCCGCCGGACGCGCCGCGAACAGGCCGTTGGTGACCACGCCGACAATCGCATTGATCTGCGCTTCCAGCTCCACCGGGTTGGTGATCTGCAGGTTGAACACATCCAGAATGATGTTGCCGTTGTCGGTCAAAACGCCTTCGCGGTACACCGGGTCGCCGCCCAGTTTCACCAATTGGCGGGCGACGTGGCTGCGGGCCATCGGGATCACTTCGACTGGCAGCGGGAATTCGCCCAGCACCGGCACCAGTTTGCTGGCGTCGGCGATGCAGATGAAGGTCTTGGCCACGGCCGCGACGATCTTCTCGCGGGTCAGGGCCGCGCCGCCGCCCTTGATCAGGTTCAGGTGGGCGTCGCTTTCATCGGCGCCATCGACGTAGAACTCCAGGTCGCTGACGGTGTTCAGCTCATACACTGGAATCCCGTGGCCCTTCAGACGCGCGGCAGTGGCTTCGGAACTGGCAACCGCGCCATCGAACGCGCCCTTGTGCTGGGCCAGAGCGTCGATGAAGCAGTTGGCGGTGGAGCCGGTGCCGACCCCGACGATGCTCTTGTCGTCGAGTTTCGGAAGGATGAAGTCGACGGCGGCCTGAGCCACTGCCTGTTTGAGTTGATCCTGGGTCATGCGGGCTCCGGAAGCGGGCAAGGAGAGAACGGAAAGGCCGGCATTATAGCCGCAAGCGTGGCTAAAACCTCTGGATTCGTGTGGTCGTGCGGGCAAAAGCCGGGTTAGACTCCTCGGTCCCGCTCAACCGCTCAGTGATGCTTTCCGATGCTCGAACAGTACGTCAAAAAGATCCTCACCTCGCGCGTTTATGACGTTGCCGTAGAAACCCCGCTGCAAAACGCTCGCCAGCTCTCCGAGCGGCTGGGCAACGACATTTGGCTCAAGCGTGAAGACTTGCAGCCGGTGTTCTCGTTCAAGATTCGCGGCGCCTACAACAAACTGACGCAACTGAGCGATGAAGAGCGCGCGCGTGGCGTGGTCACCGCGTCGGCGGGCAATCATGCGCAGGGTCTGGCCCTGGCGGCGAAAGTGCTGGGCGTCAAGGCCACCATCGTCATGCCCAAGACCACCCCCGAGATCAAAGTCGAAGGCGTGCGCTCGCGCGGCGGCAAAGTCGTGCTGCACGGCGATTCGTTTCCGGAAGCGCTGGCCTACTCGCTGAAACTGGTCGACGAAAAAGGCTACGTCTACATCCACCCGTATGACGATCCGCACACCATTGCCGGGCAGGGCACCGTGGCGATGGAAATTCTGCGCCAGCACCCGCAGCCGCTGGACGCGATTTTCGTTCCGGTCGGTGGCGGTGGTTTGATCGCCGGTATCGCCGCGTACGTGAAATACCTGCGCCCGGACATCAAAGTCATCGGCGTCGAGCCGGACGACTCCAACTGCCTACAAGCGGCGATGGCTGCCGGCGAGCGCGTGGTGCTGCCGACCGTGGGCATCTTTGCCGACGGCGTGGCCGTGGCGCAGATCGGTCAGCACACCTTCGACATCTGCAAAGACTATGTCGATGAAGTGATTACTGTCAGCACCGACGAGATCTGTGCAGCAATTAAAGATATCTACGACGATACCCGCTCGATCACCGAACCTGCCGGCGCGTTGGGCGTGGCCGGGATCAAGAAGTACGTCGAGCAACGCGGTGTCAGCGGCCAGACCTTCGTCGCCATCGACTCCGGTGCCAATGTCAACTTCGACCGCCTGCGTCACGTTGCCGAGCGCGCCGAACTGGGCGAGGGCCGTGAAGCGATCATCGCCGTGACCATCCCCGAGAAGGCCGGCAGCTTCAAGGCGTTCTGCGAAGCCATCGGCAAGCGCCAGATCACCGAATTCAACTACCGCTACAACACCGGCAGCGAAGCGCACATCTTCGTTGGTGTGCAGACTCACCCGGAAAACGACCCGCGCAGCGCATTGCTGGCGAGCTTGGCCGAGCAGGGTTTCCCGGTGCTCGACCTGACTGACAACGAACTGGCCAAGCTGCACATCCGCCACATGGTCGGCGGTCACGCGGCGCATGTGATTGATGAAGTGGTGTTCCGCTTCGAGTTCCCGGAGCGTCCGGGTGCGCTGTTCAACTTCCTTAATAAACTCGGTGGGCGCTGGAACATTTCGATGTTCCATTACCGCAACCACGGCGCTGCCGATGGCCGGGTGGTCGCGGGCCTGCAAGTGCCGCACGACGAGCGTCATCTGGTGCCGGCGGCGCTTGAGGAAATCGGCTACCCGTACTGGGATGAAAGCGACAACCCGGCCTATCAGCTGTTTCTTGGCTGAGCGGCTACGCTGATGGGCATGGCCCAAGGAAGAGAAATTCATGGAAACCCTGACCACCCTGAAAGTCCTTCATGTCGCGGCGACCGTGGTGATCCTCGCCAGCGGGTTGGGGCTCGCTGCTCTTTCCTGGCGTAATCGCAGCGAAGGGCCGGCCAGCACGATGCAGCGGCCCTGGCTGTTTATCTGGTGTTTGATGCTGATCGGTATGCTGAGCATGCCTTTCACCGGCTGGTGGTTGGTACATCTGATCGGCTGGCCACTGGGGCAGTTCTGGATTCTGGGGTCCAGCGTGATCTATGCCGTGGCCACGTTCAGTGCAGTGTGGCTGTTGGTGCGGCTTAATCGGCTGTGGACTAGCGGGGTTGGTAACTGGAAATTCACGTTGGCGCTGGCGATTGTCAGCGGCGTTGGGTTTCTCGCCATTGCGGGGTTGATGGGGGCCAAGCCTGTTTAAGGCTATATACCGAGTCGAGCCAATCGCTGGCAAGCCAGCTCCCACAGGGATCTTCAGTGAACACGGATATTGTGGACAGCCGAAAAACCTGTGGGAGCTGGCTTGCCAGCGATGGCGTAATTAGCCGCGCAGACTAATCACCGGCCAGCCACGCTTCTCTGCTTCGGCGCGCAGATTCGGATCCGGATCGACAGCAACCGGATTCGCCACCTGCTCCAGCAACGGCAAATCATTCATCGAATCGCTATAGAAATAGCTGTCATCCAGAGAATATCCGGTCTCTTCCAGCCAACGATTCAGCCGCGTCACCTTGCCTTCGCGAAAGCACGGAATGTCGATGCTGCGCCCGCTATAACGGCCATCAACCATTTCACACTCGGTTGCGATCAGGGTTTCAACGCCCAGGCGCACTGCAATCGGCGCGGTGACGAAGCGGTTGGTCGCGGTGATGATCACCAGTTTGTCGCCAGCATCGCGGTGCTTTTTCAGCAGTTCCAGCGCCTTGGGCAAGATGATCGGTTCGATGCAGTCGCGCATGTAATCGTTGTGCCATTGATCGAGCACGGCCATTTCGGTGCGGCCGAGGATCTCCAGGCAGAAGTTCAGGTACGCGGCGTTATCCAGTTTGCCGGCCAGGTAATCCTGATAGAACTCGTCGTTGCGAGCCTTGTACGCAATCGGGTCGAGGAAGCCGCGTTCACACAGATAGTCGCCCCAGGCGTGATCGCTGTCGCCGCCCAGAAGGGTGTTGTCCAAATCGAATAGAGCCAGGCGCATTGCAGTTACCCGCTGATAAGTCTGTAAAAAGGCGACAAGAATACGGTCTTTTCACAAGAGTGCACATAAGGTAGGAAGCCTCGTTGCCGCCTTATCAACCTTTGTGGAACAATGCGGCGACATGCGTTTGCGAGGTTGTTGCCGTGATCGACCCCGATGGTTTCCGCCCCAATGTCGGGATCATTCTGACGAATGACGCCGGCCAGGTGCTATGGGCTCGCCGTATCAATCAAGATGCCTGGCAGTTTCCGCAAGGGGGAATCAACCCTGAAGAGACGCCGGAAGACGCCTTGTACCGCGAGCTGAACGAAGAAGTTGGCCTGGAACGTGAAGATGTTGAAATACTGGCCTGTACTCGGGGCTGGTTGCGCTATCGTTTGCCGCAACGTCTGGTGCGTACGCACAGCCAACCGCTGTGCATCGGCCAGAAACAGAAATGGTTTCTCCTGCGCCTGATCTCCAACGAGCAGCGGGTGCGGATGGATTTGACCGGTAAACCGGAGTTCGATGGCTGGCGCTGGGTCAGCTATTGGTATCCGTTGGGCCAGGTGGTGACATTCAAGCGCGAGGTGTATCGCCGCGCCCTCAAAGAGCTTGCCCCGCGCCTTTTAGCGCGCGACTGACGACGGAGTTCGACCCCGAGCCATGCTCAATACGCTGCGCAAGATCGTCCAGGAAGTTAACTCCGCCAAGGATCTCAAGGCGGCGTTGGGGATTATTGTGTTGCGCGTCAAAGAGGCCATGGGCAGCCAGGTCTGCTCGGTCTACCTGCTTGATCCCGAGACCAACCGCTTCGTCCTGATGGCCACCGAGGGCTTGAACAAGCGCTCGATCGGCAAGGTCAGCATGGCACCCAACGAAGGTCTGGTCGGTCTGGTCGGCACGCGTGAAGAACCCCTGAACCTCGAAAACGCTGCGGATCACCCGCGCTACCGCTACTTCGCCGAAACCGGTGAAGAGCGTTACGCTTCGTTCCTCGGTGCACCGATCATTCACCACCGCCGCGTCGTCGGCGTGTTGGTCATCCAGCAAAAAGAACGCCGCCAGTTCGACGAAGGTGAAGAAGCCTTCCTCGTGACCATGAGCGCGCAGCTTGCCGGCGTTATCGCCCACGCCGAGGCCACCGGTTCGATCCGTGGTCTGGGCCGTCAGGGCAAAGGCATTCAGGAAGCCAAGTTCGTCGGCGTGCCGGGTTCGCCGGGTGCGGCGGTCGGTACGGCGGTGGTCATGCTGCCGCCGGCCGATCTGGACGTGGTGCCGGACAAGACCATCACCGACATCAACGCCGAGCTGGCGCTGTTCAAGACCGCCATCGAAGGCGTGCGCGCCGACATGCGCGCGTTGTCCGCCAAGCTGGCGACGCAACTGCGCCCGGAAGAGCGCGCGCTGTTCGACGTCTACCTGATGATGCTCGACGATGCCTCGCTGGGCAGCGAAATCACCACAGTGATCAAGACCGGCCAGTGGGCCCAGGGCGCGCTGCGCCAGGTGGTCACTGAGCACGTCAACCGTTTCGAACTGATGGACGACGCCTACCTGCGTGAGCGTGCCTCGGACGTCAAAGACCTCGGTCGCCGCCTGCTCGCCTATTTGCAGGAAGAGCGTCAGCAGAATCTGGTCTACCCGGAAAAAACCATTCTGGTCAGCGAAGAACTGACGCCGGCGATGCTCGGCGAGGTGCCGGAAGGCACGCTGGTCGGTCTGGTCTCGGTACTCGGTTCGGGTAACTCCCACGTGGCGATCCTGGCCCGGGCCATGGGCATTCCGACGGTGATGGGTCTGGTCGACCTGCCGTATGCCAAGGTCGACGGCATCGAAATGATCGTCGACGGCACACGCGGCGAGGTCTACACCAACCCGAGCGAAGTGCTGCGCAAGCAGTTCGCTGAAGTCGTCGAAGAAGAGAAACAACTGGCGCTGGGCCTCGACACCCTGCGTGACTTGCCATGCGTGACCCTCGACGGTCACCGCATGCCGCTGTGGGTCAACACCGGTTTGCTCGCCGATGTGGCGCGGGCGCAGAAGCGTGGCGCCGAAGGTGTCGGCCTGTACCGCACCGAAGTGCCGTTCATGATCAACCAGCGCTTCCCGAGCGAGAAGGAACAACTGGCGATCTACCGCGAGCAGCTCGCCGCGTTCCACCCGCAACCGGTGACCATGCGCAGCCTCGACATCGGCGGTGACAAGTCGCTGTCGTACTTCCCGATCAAGGAAGACAACCCGTTCCTCGGCTGGCGCGGTATTCGCGTCACCCTCGACCACCCGGAAATCTTCCTGGTGCAGACCCGCGCGATGCTCAAGGCCAGCGAAGGCCTGAACAACCTGCGGATTCTGCTGCCGATGATCTCCGGCACTCACGAACTCGAAGAAGCCCTGCACCTGATCCACCGCGCCTGGGGCGAAGTACGCGACGAAGGCACCGATGTGCCGATGCCGCCGATTGGCGTGATGATCGAGATTCCGGCAGCGGTGTACCAGACCAAGGAACTGGCGCGGATGGTCGACTTCCTGTCCGTCGGCTCCAACGACTTGACTCAGTATTTGCTGGCGGTCGACCGTAACAACCCGCGTGTGGCCGATCTTTACGATTACCTGCATCCGGCAGTACTGCAAGCCCTGCAAACCGTGGTACGCGATGCCCATGCCGAAGGCAAACCGGTGAGTATCTGCGGCGAAATGGCCGGTGATCCGGCGGCGGCGGTGCTGTTGATGGCGATGGGGTTCGACAGTTTGTCGATGAACGCCACCAACTTGCCGAAGGTGAAGTGGATGTTGCGTCAGGTCAATCTGAGCAAGGCTCAGGAGTTGTTGGCGGAGCTGATGACCATTGATAACCCGCAAGTTATCCACAGCTCGCTGCAATTGGCGCTGAAGAACCTTGGGTTGTCGAAGATGCATCCGCCGGCGGTGGTCAAAGCCCTCTGAAGATCAAAAGCCCCTCATCGGAACGCCGCCCGCCTATCCCTCTCCCGGGGGGAGAGGGGACTGATTGGGGGATGCTGCAGAGGTACGCCGACCTGAAAGTGCTGTGTTGAATCCATAATCGAATCACACGGACAAGAAGGTGCTGTGTTGAATCCATAATCGATTCACACGGACTAGAAGGTGCTGTGATGAATCCATAATCGACTCGGACTTTCAGGTCGATGTACGGCTCAAGACACCTCGGTCGGCCCCCTCTCCCTTTGGGAGAGGGCTGGGGTGAGGGTCTGCTCTTAAGCTGTTATCTCCACTTCGCCCAAATGCCCGCCATACGGCCCAAAACTCCGCTCGACTATCCGTCGCGTCCCATCCGCCTGCACGATCAACGCCGTACTCGCCCGCGTTCCATAGCTCTGGCTGGCAATAAACACACTCGACAGCAATGTTTCAGTGGCCAGACCCACCCCGGTATCCGGCAATTCCGCTTCCGGCGCGGTCTGGGCATCGCTTAGCAAATCGAGCAAGTGCTGCGGTTGCGGATCATCCAGCACCGCACTCAACCCAGCCTTGGCCTTGAGCAACTTCGGCCACGGCGTGTCCAGCCCGGCATTGGATACCCCGTAGACGCCCGATTCCAGC
This sequence comes from Pseudomonas sp. AC242, assembly GCF_979258655.1. Lineage (NCBI taxonomy): Bacteria > Pseudomonadati > Pseudomonadota > Gammaproteobacteria > Pseudomonadales > Pseudomonadaceae > Pseudomonas > Pseudomonas sp. AC242. Next base: position 5,323,329 of record NZ_OZ409873.1, on the reverse strand, counting down.
ATCACCGGCTCCGACAGCCGCGCATTGAAATGCCACAGCTCATGACTATTGCCGAGCAGCAGATTGAACCCGGCATATTCCGCCGAATGCCCGACCACTTCGTTCAAATAATCATCAATCGACGCATCGCCAGTCAGAAACCGCGCCACCAGCTCACCCCGCGACTTGCGTGCCGTTGGCTGCTGCGGATCGCGAATATTGGTCAGCGCAGCAAAGCGTCCGTTAGCACCAATCCCCAGCCAGGTTCCGCCGGCCTCCAGATCACGTCCGGCATGCACATGCGGCGCCTCCGTCCACTGCGCCAGAGGCAGGCTCGGCCGGGCGTAGAATTCGTCGCGGTTGGCCGCGACGATCAGCGGCTGGGCATGGCCCGGGCGCCAGGCGAAAACAATCAGGCACATAAGGTGGTCCTTGTGTGTTTTTTGCTCACTCTACGCATCCCGCGTCCGTGCATCCATCGCCAGTGGAGCCAAAGGGTGTGCATCCGTTACCATGCCGCTCCGGTTTTGCGGATGCGGTCTGGGGAGACGGTCATGGAATTTCTGCTCTATCTGGCGCTGGGCGCCTGTGCGGGCGTGCTGGCCGGGCTGTTCGGGGTTGGCGGCGGGATCATCATTGTCCCGGTGCTGGTGTTCAGTTTCACCTTGCAGGGCTTTGATCAGTCGATCCTCACGCATCTGGCGGTCGGCACTTCGCTGGCGACGATCATCTTCACCTCGGTCAACGCCGTGCGTGAGCATCATCGACGAGGCGCAGTGCGCTGGCCGATCTTCATGTGGATGGCTGTCGGCATCCTGCTCGGTGCAGGCTTCGGCGCATTGACTGCAGAAGCGATCTCCGGCCCGCACCTGCAAAAGATCATCGGCGTTTTCGCCTTGATCATCTCGGTGCAACTGGCACTGGACATCAAACCCAAGGCCAGCCGAACGGTGCCGGGTAAACTCGGTCTGACCGTGGCCGGCAGTGTGATTGGCTGGGCCTCGGCGATTTTCGGCGTCGGTGGCGGCTCGCTGACCGTGCCGTTCCTGACCTGGCGCAGTGTGCCGATGCAGCAAGCGGTGGCGACCTCGTCGGCCTGCGGCCTGCCGATCGCCTTGGTCAGTGCATTAAGTTTCATGATTCTGGGGTGGCACGATCCGTTGTTGCCGGCCCATAGTCTCGGTTTTGTGTATTTGCCGGCGTTGTTGGGCATTGCCCTGACCAGCATGATCTTCGCCCGCATCGGCGCGCGTTTGGCGCATCGCTTATCGCCGCGCTTGCTGAAACGGCTGTTCGCCGCTTTGCTGTTCAGCGTGGGCGTGAGCTTCCTGCTTTAATCGCGTCGCAATCCTGGCTTAATCCTGAGGTGGCAGCGTCGCCCGGGAATTTTGGTTTCAACTCTAACGAGGAGTCGCAATGCTGCCTTACCCGCAGATCGACCCGGTGGCCCTGGCCATCGGTCCGCTGAAAATCCACTGGTACGGTCTGATGTACCTGATCGGCATCGGCGGTGCGTGGCTGCTGGCGTCGCGCCGGCTCAACCGTTTCGACCCGACCTGGACCAAGGAGAAACTCTCCGACATGGTCTTCTGGATGTCGATGGGCGTGATCGTCGGCGGGCGCCTGGGCTATGTGCTGTTCTACGATCTGAGCGCCTACCTGGCCAACCCGACACTGATTTTCGAAGTGTGGAAGGGCGGCATGTCGTTCCACGGCGGGTTCATCGGTGTGATGCTGGCTGCGTTGTGGTTCGGCAAGCGCAACGGCAAGTCGTTCTTCCAGTTGATGGACTTCGTCGCGCCAATGGTGCCGATCGGTCTGGGCGCCGGGCGCATCGGTAACTTCATCAACGCCGAGTTGTGGGGCAAGGCCACCGACGTGCCGTGGGCCATGGTCTTCCCGCCATTCAGCGATCCGGCGCAACTGCCGCGTCACCCGTCGCAGCTGTATCAGTTCGCGCTCGAAGGCGTCGCGCTGTTCCTGATTCTGTGGATTTTCTCGCGCAAACCGCGTCCGACCATGGCCGTTTCCGGCATGTTCGCGCTGTTCTACGGCATCTTCCGTTTTATCGTCGAATTCGTTCGCGTGCCGGATGCACAACTGGGCTATCTGGCCTGGAACTGGCTGACCATGGGCCAGGTGCTCTGCGTGCCGATGATCGTCGGCGGGCTGTTCCTGATCTGGCTGGCCTATCGTCGCGCGCCGGCAGCACCGCTCGCGCCGACGGCTTAAACTACGAACCCCGGCGCGCGACGCCGGGGCTCAAAGGACACAGGTAACTCATGAAGCAATATCTCGAACTGGTCTCGCACGTTATCCAGAACGGCACCAAACAGGCCAACCGCACCGGCATCAACACCATCAGTTTTCCGGGGGCGATGCTGCGCTTCGATCTGCAGGAAGGTTTTCCGGCGATCACCACGCGCAAGATGGCCTTCAAATCGGCCATCGGCGAGATGTGCGGTTTTCTCCGTGGCGTCAACAACGCCGCCGAATTCCGGGCGCTGGGCTGCAAGGTCTGGGACCAGAACGCCAACGAAAACGCGCAGTGGCTGGCCAACCCGTTCCGTCAGGGTGACGACGACCTCGGCGAAATCTACGGCGTGCAATGGCGCAAATGGCCGGCGTACAAGCAGATCCCGCTGAGCAACACCGCCGCCATCGAACAAACCCTGGCCAACGGCTACAAGCAGATCGCTCAGGGCGAAGAAGACGGCCAAGCCTACGTGGTGTTGTACAAAGCCATCGACCAGGTGCGCCAGTGCGTCGACACGATCATCAAGGATCCAGGCAGCCGCCGCATCCTGTTCCACGGCTGGAACGTCGCTCAGCTGGATGAAATGGCCCTGCCGCCGTGCCATCTGCTGTACCAGTTCCACCCGAATGTCGAGACCAAAGAGATTTCTCTGACCCTCTACATCCGCTCCAACGATCTGGGCCTGGGCACACCGTTCAATCTCACCGAAGGCGCCGCGCTGCTGAGCCTGATCGGTCGCCTGACCGGTTACACGCCGCGCTGGTTCACCTATTTCATCGGTGATGCACACGTCTACGAGAACCATCTGGACATGCTCAACGAACAGCTCAAGCGCGAGCCATTCGCCATGCCGAAACTGAAAATCTCCGACCGCGTGCCGGAGTTTGCCAAGACTGGCGTGTATCAGCCGGAATGGTTGGAGCTGGTCGAGCCGAGCGATTTCTCGCTGGAAGGCTATGAGCATCACGCGCCAATGACCGCGCCAATGGCGGTCTAGTCAGCAGGATCGTTCCCACGCTCTGCGTGGGAATGAATCCCGTGACGCTCCGCGTCACTTAGGACGCGGAGCGTCCATGGCGGCATTCCCACGCGGAGCATGGGAACGAGCGCCAACGTCAATGGCCGTGGCTGCGGCCTACGTGGGAGTGTTCCACTTCCGTCGCGACAACCCCGCCACTCACTTCCAGCCGCTGCAAAATCCCGCATTGATCGGCCATCGGCCCTTCGCCACAGCGTTGGCGCAGGTCGAGCAACTGTGTCTGCAACGCCAGCAACCCATCAATCCGCGCCTTCACATGCTGGATATGCTCGTCGATCAACGCATTGACGCTCTCACACTGATCCTGCGGGCTGTCGCGCAAGGCGAGCAGGCTGCGGATTTCTTCGAGGGTCATGTCGAGGGTGCGGCAGTTGCGGATGAACGTCAGGCGTTCGGCGTGGGCCTGGGTGTAGACGCGGTAGTTGCCGTCGCTGCGCGCCGGTTCCGGCAGGAGGTTTTCGCGCTCGTAGTAGCGGATGGTTTCCACGGCGCAGTCGGTGAGTTTGGCCAGTTCTCCGATCTTCATGACGACAATCTCCAAAAGGGTGCTTGACCCTATAGTGGCTACAGGGTCTTTACTTGGCAACAGGCACCTTCATGGACGCGACCAATGAGCGATTCCCAGCACACCCACAAACCCGGCGACGGCCACGACCACAGTCATAAATTGCAGCCTGTGCATCAGCATTCACATGGCGGCGATGCCTGCTGTGGGTCGAAAGTCGCAGCACCGGCACCGGTTCATGCGCACGAAGATTCCTGCTGCTCGTCGACAGCTGCCGCGCCTGCGTTGGTGCAACTGAGCGAGAAAACCAGCGCCGACGCGCGGCTGAGCAGTTTCCGTATCGAGGCGATGGACTGCCCGACCGAGCAGACACTGATTCAGAATAAACTCGGCAAACTCGCCGGCGTGCAGCAGCTCGAATTCAATCTGATCAACCGCGTACTCGGCGTGACCCATAACCTGCCGGGCACCGAGCCCATCACCGAAGCGATCAAATCCCTCGGCATGCACGCCGAACCGCTGGAGGCGGGCGTCGAAGCGCCAGCCCCGGCACCGGTGAAAAAACACTGGTGGCCGCTGGCGCTGTCCGGTGTCGGTGCGCTGGCCGCTGAAGTCATCCACTTCACCAGCGCCGCACCGACCTGGGTGGTGGCGATCATCGCGCTGGTGTCGATCCTCAGCGGTGGTCTGAGCACTTATAAAAAGGGCTGGATCGCCCTGAAGAACCGCAACCTCAACATCAACGCGCTGATGAGCATTGCTGTGACCGGTGCCATCCTCATCGGCCAGTGGCCGGAAGCGGCGATGGTGATGTTCCTGTTCACCGTCGCCGAGCTGATCGAAGCGCGCTCGCTGGACCGTGCGCGCAACGCGATCAGTGGTCTGATGCAGATGACGCCGGAGCAAGCCACGGTGTTGCAGGCTGACGGCAGCTGGATTGAGCAGGATGTGAAAAGCGTCGAACTCGGCGCCCGCGTACGGGTAAAGCCCGGCGAGCGCATTGCGCTGGACGGTGAAGTGGTCAGCGGCAGTTCGACCATCGACCAGGCGCCGATCACCGGTGAGAGCCTGCCGGTCGAGAAAACCGTCGGCGACAAAGTTTTCGCCGGCACCATCAACCAGGCCGGTTCGCTGGAATACACGGTGACCGCAGCGGCGAACAACTCGACCCTGGCGCGCATCATCCACGCCGTCGAACAGGCCCAAGGTGCGCGCGCCCCGACCCAGCGCTTCGTCGATCAGTTCTCGAAAATCTACACGCCCGTGGTGTTCGTGTTTGCCTTGGCCGTGGCGATCATTCCGCCGCTGTTCATGGGCGCGGTGTGGTTCGACTGGATCTACCGCGCGCTGGTGTTGCTGGTGGTCGCCTGCCCATGCGCTCTGGTGATTTCCACCCCGGTGACCATCGTCAGCGGCCTCGCGGCAGCGGCGCGCAAAGGCATTCTGGTCAAGGGCGGCGTGTACCTGGAGGGCGGTTTCAAGCTCGATTATCTGGCGCTGGATAAAACCGGCACGATCACCCATGGCAAACCGGTGCAAACCGATTACCTGTCCCTTGATCCGACCGCCGATGCCACCGCACCTTCAATCGCCGCGGCGTTGGCCGGCCGTTCCGATCACCCGGTGTCGCTGGCCATCGCCAACGCTGCTGTGGATAAAAACTTCGCAGCGCTGATTGTGGATAACTTCGAAGCGCTTGGCGGGCGTGGCGTCAAAGGCGACATTAACGGTCAGACCTATCATTTGGGCAACCATCGTCTGGTCGAAGAGTTGGGCCTGTGCTCGCCAGCGCTGGAAGAGAAACTCTTCGCACTGGAGAAACAAGGCAAATCGGTGGTGCTGCTGCTCGACAATTCCGGCCCGCTGGCACTGTTCGCGGTGGCGGATACCGTCAAGGAAACCAGTCGCGAAGCAATCCGTCAGCTCCACGAACTCGGGGTGAAAACCCTGATGCTCACCGGCGACAACGTTCACACCGCCCAAGCGATTGCCGCGCAGGTTGGCATCGACGAGGCCCGTGGCGACTTGCTGCCGACCGACAAACTGCAAGCCATCGAGGAGCTTTACGGTAAAGGTCATCGGGTCGGCATGGTCGGCGACGGCATCAACGATGCCCCGGCACTGGCCCGCGCCGAGATCGGTTTCGCCATGGCCGCTGCCGGCACCGACACCGCGATTGAAACCGCCGATGTCGCCCTGATGGACGACGATCTGCGCAAGATCCCGGCGTTCATCAGCCTGTCGCGCAACACCGCGAGCATCCTGAAACAGAACATCGCCCTGGCGCTAGTGATCAAGGCTGTCTTTCTTGCGGTAACCTTCGCTGGGCTCGCCACCATGTGGATGGCGGTGTTCGCTGACATGGGCGTGAGCCTGTTGGTGGTGTTCAACGGTTTGCGCCTGCTGCGCAAATAAACGATGAGGGATGGTTGTGCTGAGTGCCGAGCTGAAAGCGTTTTACATGGTCGCCCGCCTGGGCAGCATTACGCTGGCGGCGAAAAAACTCGGCCTCAGCCAACCGACCGTGACCACGCAGATCCGCAATCTGGAAAGTCAGTATTCGGTGGAGCTGTTCTACCGTGGTGGTCGGCGGTTAAGCGTCAGTGATGAAGGCGCGCGGCTGCTGCCGATGGTCAAGACGCTGTTGCAGCAGGAAGCCGACATCGAGTTTTTCCTGCGCAACAGCGGTCAGGTGCAGGGCACGTTACGGATTGCCGCTACGGCGCCGTATTACATCCTCGATCTGGTGAAAACCTTCCGCGAGCGCTTGCCGCAAGTGGAAGTATCGGTGGAAATCGGTAATTCGCAGCAGGTGCTCGAAGCGCTGGAGGATTACCGGGTGGACATCGCTGCGTCGTCGCAATTGCTCGATGACGCGCGGTTGATTCGGCGGGTGCTTGGCACTGATCCGCTGGTACTGGCGGTGCATCGCAATCATCCGCTGGCGGCGCAGGAGCATGTGGCGTTGAGCGCACTGGCCGGGCATACCTTGTTGATGCGTGAGTCGGGTTCGACGACGCGGCGGCTGACGGAAGAGTTGCTGGCGAGTGCCGGGGTGAGCTTCGGGCCGTTACTGGAGATCGGCAGCCGTGAGTCGATTCGTGAGGCGGTGTTGCGCAATATCGGCATCAGCATTATTGCCCGGCAGGAAGTGCCGCATGATCCGCAGTTGCGCGTGCTGACGATCGAGAATGCGCCGCAGATTCCTGAGTATCTGTATTGCCTGAAGGAGCGCAAGGGCGCGCGGTTGCCGGCGGCGTTCCTCGGCTTGGCCCAGGAAATGTCCCCCGCGTAATGATCGTTCCCACGCTCCGCGTGGGAATGCAGCCCGGGACGCTCTGCGTCCCAACAGCCGAACGCGGAGCGTCCGATGAGGCATTCCCACGCAGAGCGTGGGAACGATCTCTGGTGAACCAAAATCCCCGAATACCACTATCGGCCGTTTTTGCCTCACTGCCACATGACGGACGCATTACAACTCTAGGATTGGCCCCATCTGCTTGATGAGGTCTGTCCATGAATCCTGCCATCGCAACTGCCCTGACCAACCCCGGCGCACCCATGAAAGTGCGCGGCGTGCAGAAACGCTTCGGCGCGTTCACCGCACTGGATAACGTCTCCCTCGACGTCGCCGCCGGTGAACTGGTGTGCCTGCTCGGCCCGTCGGGCTGCGGCAAAACCACCTTGCTGCGCTGCATCGCCGGTCTGGAGAAGCAGGACAGCGGCGAGCTGTACCTCGGTGACCGCGACGTCTCGCATCTCGCCCCACAAGCCCGCGACTACGGGATTCTGTTCCAGTCTTACGCGCTGTTCCCCAATCTGACGGTCGAAGCGAACATTGCCTACGGCCTCGCCGGCAGCGGTCGCGATGAAGTGCGCCGCCGCGTCGGGCAGATGCTGGAACTGGTCGGCCTCACCGGCAGCGAGAAAAAGTACCCCGGCCAGTTGTCCGGCGGCCAGCAACAGCGCGTTGCTCTAGCTCGGGCCTTGGCGCCGGCACCGTCGCTGCTGTTGCTCGACGAACCGATGTCGGCCCTCGACGCCCGCGTCCGCGAGCATCTGTGTACTGAACTGCGCCAACTGCAGCGCAACCTCGGCATCACCACACTGATGGTCACGCACAATCAGGACGAAGCCATGCTGATGGCCGACCGTATCGCCGTGATGAACAACGGCCGCGTCGAGCAGTACGCCACCCCGCAGGAAATCTACAACCGCCCGGCCACGCCGTTCGTGGCCGAGTTTGTCGGCCAAGGCAACTGGTTGCCGTTCCAACGCAGCAGCGACACTCACGCGCAGGTCGGCGGGATGAATCTGCGCCTCAGCGACGGCAGCATTCAGCGCGCCTCGGGCCGTTTGTTTTGCCGCCCGGAAGCGATCAACGTCAATCCACCGGTGCACGAAGAAAACCTGTTCCCGGCCAAAGTCCGCGAGATCACCTTTCTCGGCAATCGCTGCCGCATGAGCTTCGAACTCGATCAGTTGCCCGGCCACGCCTTGCTCGCCGAACTCGCCCCGGAAGCCATGCCGCGCCTCGGCGCCCAGCAAATCATGGTCGCCTTGCCGCCGCGCAGCCTGCAGGTGTTTGCCTGATGAACAGCAACCTCGCGCTGCCGCTACCGCACAAGCAGATGCGCCAGACTTCGAAAGCCGAGATCGGCGATCGCATTTTTGTCGTCGGCGGCAAAGTGCTCTTGCTGCTGTTACTCGGCGTCGCGGTATTGCTGCCGTTGCTGGCGATCTTCTGGCGTGGCTTCAGCAGTGAGGCCGGGCAGGGCGGTGGCTGGGTCGCGGCGAAGGAGTTGGTGACCAGCGAGAATTTCCACTGGCTGCTCGGCAACAGCCTGAAAGTGTCCCTCAGCGTCGCGGCCATCGTTGTACCGCTGGCTTACCTGTTTGCCTACGCCTTGCAACGCACGATGATTCCGGCCAAGGGCATCTGGCGCGGGATTTCCCTGCTGCCGCTGATGGCGCCGTCGATGTTGCCGGGCATTGCGCTGGTCTATCTGTTCGGCAACCAGGGCATGTTGCGCGGGCTGCTCTCGGACAACATCTACGGGTTCTGGGGGATTGTGCTGGGTGAGGTGATTTACACCTTTCCCCATGCGTTGATGATTTTGCTCTCGGCGTTGTCGCTGGCCGATGCGCGACTGTTCGATGCGGCGTCGAGCATGGGCGCCAGTCCGGCCAAGGCGTTTCGCAGCATCACCTGGCCAGCGACGCGTCAGGCTGTGTTTGCCGCGTTCTGTCTGGTGTTTACCCTGACCATCACCGATTTCGGTGTGCCGGTGGTGGTCGGTGGCGACTATCAAGTGCTGGCGCTGGAGGCCTACAAAGCCGTGGTCGGCCAACAACAATTCGGTCGCGGCGCGTTGATCGGCATGGTGCTGTTGCTGCCGGCGCTGTTCAGCTTCGGTGTCGATGCCTGGTTGCGTCGGCGTCACGGCGATTCCATGAGCGGTCGCGCTCAGGTGTTCAAACCGGCGCCGTCGAAGTTGCGCGATGGCTGCTATCTGGCGATTGTCTTGCTGATCAGCGCCGCGTTGATTCTGGTGTTCGGCATGGCGGTGTTCTCCTCCTTGGTAAAGTTCTGGCCGTACAACCTTTCGCTGTCGCTCAATCATTACCAGTTCAACGAAACCGCTGGCGGTGGCTGGCTGGCCTACAGCAACAGTTTGAAAATGGCGTTGGGCACGGCACTGATCGGCAGCGTGCTGATCTTTACCGGCGCTTACCTGATGGAGAAAACCCGCAGCCAACGCGGCCTCAACCTGGCGTTGCGCATGCTCAGTTTTGTGCCGATGGCGGTGCCGGGGCTGGTGCTCGGCTTGGGTTACGTCTTCTTCTTCAACCTCACTGGCAACCCGCTGCACGTGCTGTACGGGACGATGACGCTGCTGATCGTCTGCACCATTGCGCACTACCTGACCACTGCACAAATGACTGCAACCACCGCGTTGCGCCAACTCGACGCCGAGTTCGAAGCGGCTGCACTGTCGCTGAAGGCGCCGCTGTATCGGCATTACCTGCGTGTCACCGTGCCGATCTGCCTGCCGGCGCTGCTCGACATTGTGCGCTACCTGTTCGTCTCGGCGATGACCACCGTTTCCGCGGCGATCTTCCTCTACAGCCCCGACACCATCCTCGCGGCGGTGGCGGTGCTGAACATGGATGACGCCGGCAACGTCGGCGGCGCGGCGGCGATGTCGACCCTGATTCTGTTCACCTCGGCGGGTGTGTCCTTGCTGCTGGCGTGGGCTTCGCGCGGCTTGCTGCGCCGTTCTCAAGCCTGGCGGCAAACCGCGCCCGGTCACTGATTCCAACCCCGTTCAACTCATTACAGGAAAACGATCATGTTCAAGCCTATGGCCCTGGCCGCTGCTGTGCTCGCTACTTTCAGCCTGAATGCCTTCGCGGCAAAAACCGAGTTGACGGTGTACACCGCCCTCGAAGCCGAGCAGCTGAAGTCCTACAAAGAAGCCTTCGAAAAGGCCAACCCGGACGTCGAAATCAAATGGGTGCGTGATTCCACCGGGATCATCACCGCCAAACTGCTCGCCGAAAAGGCCCGTCCACAGGCTGACGCGGTGTGGGGCCTGGCCGCTTCGAGCCTGGCAATCCTCGACCAGCAAGGCATGCTGCAAAGCTACGCGCCGAAGGACCTCGGCAAGATCGGCGCGAATTACCGCGACGCTGCCAACCCGCCCGCCTGGGTCGGCATGGATGTCTGGGCCGCGACCATTTGCTTCAACACCGTCGAAGCCGAGAAGCAGGGCCTGAGCAAGCCAGTGAGCTGGCAGGACCTGACCAAACCTGAGTACAAGGGCAAGATCGTCATGCCGAATCCGGCGTCGTCCGGCACCGGTTTCCTCGACGTCAGTGCCTGGCTGCAAACCTTCGGCGAGAAGCAGGGCTGGGAGTATATGGACGGTCTGCACCAGAACATCGGCCAGTACGTTCACTCCGGTTCCAAGCCTTGCAAACTGGCGGCGGCGGGCGAGTTCCCGATCGGGATTTCCTTTGAATACCCGGCCGTTCAGCTGAAGCGTCAGGGCGCGCCGCTGGACATCATTCTGCCGAAGGAAGGTCTGGGCTGGGAGATCGAAGCGACTGCCGTGATCAAAGGCACGCCGCATGAAGAGGCCGCTAAGAAACTGGCTGACTTCTCGGCGAGTGCTGAGGCGATGGATCTGTACAAGGAGAACTTCGCTGTCCTCGCGCAACCGGGTATCGCCAAGCCGCAGACCGAATTGCCGGCGGATTACGAGCAGCGTCTGATCAAGAACGACTTTGCCTGGGCTTCGAAAAATCGTGACGAAATCCTCACCGAGTGGCGCAAGCGTTATGACGGCAAGTCCGAGAAAGTTGCGGCCAAGTAAATCTTCGTAGTCTGACCGGGCCTCATCGCTGGCAAGCCAGCTCCCACAGGGTTTTGCGGTGAACACGAATTTTGGGAACACCTCGATACCTGTGGGAGCTGGCTTGCCAGCGATGACGGCCTCTCTTTCAGAGCACCTCTAAATGACACAACACAAAGACCTGCTCATCGTAGGCGCTGGCATTCTCGGCCTATCGCACGCCTATGCCGCCGCCAAACGCGGCCTAAAAGTCGCCGTTTTTGAACGCACAGCCACGCCCCTCGGCGCCTCGGTGCGCAACTTCGGCCAGGCCTTGGTCACCGGCCAGCCTCCGGGCACCATGCTCGAACTGGCCAAGGCCAGCCGCGAGATCTGGGGTGATTGGGCGCAGCTCGCCGGTTTGCAAATCAAGCGCAACGGTTCTTACCTGTTCGCCAGAACCGAAGCCGAAGAACACCTGCTCGACACCTTCTGCACCGGTCGCGCCATTGAACACGGCTACAACGTCGACCTGCTGCGCGGTGCCGCATTACGCGATCTGTACAACGGCCAGTTCAGCCACCACCGCGCCGCGTTGCACGGCATCGACGATCAACAGCTGTACTCACGGGAAGCGATCCCGGCGCTGATCGATTATCTGCGTCGCGACCTCGGCGTCGAGTTTCACTTTTCCACGCTGGTACGCGACGTGGAGCCGGGACGCCTGCACAGCACCGCCGGCAGCTTCACGGCGAAGCAGATCATCGTCTGCTCCGGCCACGATTATCAAACCCTGCTGGCCGAGCCGATCGCTGCGCTCGACCCGCAAATCTGTCGCCTGCAAATGCTCCGCGCCAAACCTGCGACCGAGCTGAATCTGCAACACGCCTTGCTCACCGGTTTGAGTTGCGTGCACTACGGCGCCTTCGCCGATCTGCCGGAAGCAGCGGCGGTGCAGGCGCAGATCCTCCGTGAGCAACCGCACCTGCACGACAACGGCATTCACCTGCTGATCAGCCCGACGCCTTACGGCGAGCTGATCATCGGCGACTCGCACCATTACGGCAGCGACGCTTCACCGTTCAATGCCGAGCAAGTGGATAACTGGATGCTTGAACTCGCCGAGCAGACGCTGGGCTGCAAGGTGCAAGTGGTCGAGCGCTGGCAGGGCGTCTATGGTTCCCGGGGGCCGGGGCCGTTTTCGTTGCTGCGCCCGGCAGCGGGATTGAGTGTGGCGCTGATGCACACCGGTGTCGGCATGAGCGTCGGCCCGGCGCTGGCCGAGCGCAATGTTGCGCAGTTGCTGGAGGAAATTGAATGACAGCTCACGAGCAAGTCGTCGCGCGGGTATTCGGGCTGTATGAACGCTTTGGCACCAGTGATTACATCGGCGAACCGGTGTCGCAGATCGAGCACATGTCCCAGACCGCCGAACTGGCGATCGCCGAAGGCTTCGATGACGAAGTGGTGCTGGCGGCGTTCTTTCATGACATCGGCCATTTGTGTGCCGAGGGCGCGGAGAATATGGGCGGTTATGGCGTGGTCAGTCATGAACGGCTGGGCGCGGATTATTTGCGTGAGGCCGGTTTCAGCGAGCGCATGGCGCGGCTGGTGGAGTATCACGTGCAGGCCAAGCGGTATCTGACGTTGCGTGAGCCGGGATATTTCGAGCGCTTGAGTGAGGCGAGTCGGCGGACGCTGGAGTATCAGGGTGGAGTGATGACCGCGGCTGAGGCGGATGTGTTTGAGCGGGATCCGTTGTGTGCGGTGAGTTTGCGGATGCGGCAGTGGGATGAGTTGGCCAAGGAGAGGGCGGTGCCGGTGATGGATCTGGCGGTGCTCAAGCGTAAGGCTGAGGTTTTGTTGTTGGCTGAGTGATTGTCTCCCTCACCCCAGCCCTCTCCCGGAGGGAGAGGGAGCCTACGGTGTTGTTCTCAGGTGATACATCGACCTGAGATATCCAGTCGAACTCAGGTTTGAAAAGCCTGGAGATCTGCTCCCTTTCCCCCTCTACCCCTTTGGGGAGAGGGCTGGGGTGAGGGGGTAGCGATCTAAAGCTCAAGCACCCGAGCAACCAACGCCTCAATCTGCTCCTGCCTTTCCGCCTGATTCAACTTCGCCTGCGGATTCAACGACGACCACTGCGGATGCGCCCGTGCCTTGTTCAGCGCCTCGGGCAACTTGCCCTCACGCCAGGTCTTATCCTGCGGAGTCGCCACCTGAACCGTATCCATCGCCGCATGCCCACGTTGATCCAGCGCCAACACCAACTGCCGCTGGCGCAACGCCAACAGCCGCAACACACCGTCATCCACCGTCAGTTCGCGCTGCCCCTTGATCTTGCCCAGCAAGCGACTGCCATAACTGCGCGCCGTTTGCAGCGCGCCACCGGCAATCGCGCCGGCCAAAGCCGCTGCACCGAGAGTAATCCCGCCAACCAGCAGATCCACGCCAGCCCCCGCCGCCGCCCCGGCAGCAATTCCGCCGCCCACGCGTACGCCGAGTTGCTTCAAGGTCTCAGGGTTGAACAAGTCATCGCCCCAACGCCCATCGAGCAACGGCAAATCACTTGCCGCCGCGTCCTGCGGACGAAACGCATACAGCTTGAGCAACGCCTCAACACACTTCTGCTCGCGCTGGCGCACAGCCTTGCGCAGCTCGCTGATGGCTTGCTGTTCCTGCGCAGCTTCACTGACCACACTGCGCCGGCACGCGGCGCAGTCGATCAACAATTCAGCAATCAACCGCGCCGCACTTTGCTGACGGGCGAGGCGCTGAGCCTGCTGATCGGCAATCAATCGCTCCAGTTGCGGCCGGGCATTCTCCAGCAGCAGCGCGAGGCTTTCGTACAACCGGCGCTCGCCATCCTCGGGCGGCGCAACGCTGTCAAAACGTACCAGTGCGTGCAGTCCGAGCCTTGCCAACGCCTCACGCCAGTCCGGCTCGCGATGATTGGCGCTGCTGACGAAATTCAGCACCGGCAGCAGCGGCTTGCCGCAACTGGCGAGCACTTCCAGTTCATCGCGGTACTTGGCCAACACCGGCTCGCGGGCGTCGATCACATACAAACCGGCGTCGGAGGCGAGCAATTGCCGCAGCACTTTGGCTTCCTGTTCGAAACGCTGGCGCGCCTCGCTGCCATCGAGAAACCGCGCCAATCGCGCCGGGCCATCGAGACGTTCGCCGGGACGTTCCAGGCGTTCGAGAAAATCCAGCAGGGCGATGGCGTCTTCCAGGCCGGGCGTGTCGTAGAGGTCGAGCAGCGGCTCGCCGTCCACCGACAACCGCGCGCCTTCGACATGCCGCGTGGTGCTCGGGCGATGGGAGACTTCGCCGAAGCCGACATCGCGGGTCAGCGTGCGTAACAGTGAGGTCTTGCCGACGTTGGTGTGGCCGACCACTGCGAGCTTCAGCGGCGCTTTCCAGGCATCAGTCATGGCCAGTCTCCAGCCAGTTCAACGGCGCGCAATCGGCGAACGGCAGCTCAAGTTGTTGCAGTGCAACGTGCCAATCGCCGAGACGTTCGGCGTCCAGCGCTTCGCCGGGCGGCGCTTGCAGCAGCCACACGCGGGTTTCGCCAGCGCTGCGCGCCAGCTCGGCGATTAGCGCGAGGCTGCCACGATCCGGCGAGCGCCGTGGATCGCAGGCAATCGCCAGGCGTGCTGGCGGAAAGCGGCTCAATTGTTCGAGGAGTTTGTGCCGTGACTCGCGGCTGTCGAGGATGCCGGCGTTGCTGACGTTTTTCGGCAGCGCGGGCGGCCATGGGCGTTGTTCGTCGAGTTCGATGGCGACCAGCAACGCACCTTCGCTGGCGAGTTCGCCGACGCCACTTTCGACGCGATGCATTTGCGCAGGCTCCGGATCATTGACGCCGAGGCGTTCGCTGGTTGGCATCAGACGTTCACGCAATTGCGCGTAGCCGGGCAGGTTCAAGTCCAGACGCAGCGCGGTTTTACCGCTGTTCCAGCGCCAGAAACACAACAGCGTCAGCAGCAGACGCGGCAGCACGCCGTAGACCACCAACACGCCGACCAGCCAGGTTGCCCAGGCCTGTCGAGCGCTTTCAATATCGAGCGCGCCGTCGCCGCTGGCGCGGATCATCTCCACCGTTGGCACGTTGAAGCCGAGCAGCGATGGCAGATAACCGAGCGCGTGGGTGACGTGGATAAAGGTGTCGGCGCTGAGAATCGTGGTTTCCCAGACGAAGCCGTAGCGCCGGGTCGCCATCAGCGTCAGCAGCAGAATCAATGCGCTGAACATCGCCAGCAGCCACAAGCCGTTGACCAGCGTACCGAGCGCCCAGCGATTGAGCTTCTTGCGTTGCAGCATCAAGAGCAGTGCCGGCGCCAGTTGCGCGGCTTTGGCGTCGCGGGCCATTTTTTCGCTGAGCCATAACCACAATCGGCCGAGCGTGGCGCCGTGCTCGCCGGCAAAGATCAATCCCAGCAACCAACTCAGTAGCAGAATCAGGTTCAGCCCGAGCAGACTGCCCAAGGCCCAGAACACATTGACCGGCGTTTGGCTCAACGCAGCAAAGGCCAGACCAGCGCCGCTAAGCACAGCGAAAATCATCAATAGCAGCAGTGCCAGGCGCGCACCTTGCAGCCAGTGTTTGAGGGCCGAAGTCAGCCCGTCACGTTCGGCCAGCCATAACGCCCGGCGTTGAATGCGGCTCGGCAGATCGCCGCCGGCCGTGCGCGCCAGTCGGTTGGCTTCCAGATCATCCAATGGGCCTGCGTGTTCTTCGCGCAGGCGCACGGTCTCGGTGAGCCAGAGGTTTTGCAGTGGAGTCAGTTCAGTCACGCGGCTTTCCGTCGCTTAATTGATTGAAGAGCATAACCGCTGTGGCGCTTATCGGGGTAAGCGCGGCTCTGGTATCCTCGCCGGCATGACTAAATCACTCCCCCTCAGCCTGATCGCAGCCCTCGGTGAAAACCGCGTGATCGGCGTCGACAACAGCATGCCCTGGCACCTGCCGGGGGACTTCAAATACTTCAAGGCCACGACCTTGGGCAAGCCGATCATCATGGGTCGCAAGACCTGGGATTCGCTCGGTCGGCCGTTGCCGGGGCGCTTGAACATTGTGGTCAGCCGTCAGACCGGTCTGGTGCTGGAAGGTGCCGAAGTCTATCCGTCGCTGGAAGCAGCCGTGGTTCGCGCCGAGGAATGGGCGAAGGAGCAGGGCGTCGATGAGCTGATGCTGATTGGTGGCGCGCAGTTGTACGCGCAAGGGCTGGCGCAGGCGGATCGTCTGTATCTGACTCGCGTGGCGTTGAGCCCGGAAGGGGATGCGTGGTTTCCGGAGTTTGATTTGCACCAGTGGAAGCTGGTGTCGAACGTTGAAAACCCGGCGATTGAAGATAAGCCCGCGTACAACTTCGAAGTCTGGGAAAAAGCTTAAAAGATCGCAGCCTGCGGCAGCTCCTACACGGTATCCGCGTTCCCTGTAGGAGCTGCCGAAGGCTGCGATCTTTTGATCTTGCTTTACATCACGCTTGAGCCAACTCCGCATGCTCATCAGCATCCAGCAACGCTTTATCGGTCTGCTGCATCACCTGACTGGTAATCGCACCAGCGGTGATCGAACCACTCACGTTCAACGCCGTGCGCCCCATATCGATCAGCGGCTCAACCGAAATCAGCAACGCCACCAGTGACACCGGCAAACCCATCGCCGGCAGCACGATCAGCGCCGCGAAGGTCGCGCCGCCACCAACACCCGCCACGCCCGCCGAACTCAAGGTCACAATCGCCACCAGCGTCGCGATCCACAGTGGATCGAGCGGATTGATGCCTACGGTTGGCGCAACCATCACCGCCAACATCGCCGGGTACAGACCGGCGCAACCGTTCTGGCCAATGGTCGCACCGAACGACGCAGCAAAACTCGCCACCGACTGCGGAATCCCCAGACGACGGGTCTGCGCTTCAATGCTCAGCGGAATGCTGGCGGCGCTGGAACGGCTGGTGAACGCGAACGTCAGCACTGGCCAGATTTTGCGGAAGAAGCGCAGCGGGTTGATCCCGGCCGCCGATACCAGCAAACCGTGCACGACGAACATCAGGCCCAGACCGAGGTACGACACCACGACGAAACTGCCGAGTTTGATGATGTCTTGCAGGTTGGAACCGGCGACCACTTTGGTCATCAGCGCCAGCACGCCGTACGGCGTCAGCTTCATCACCAGACGCACCAGACGCATTACCCAGGCTTGCAGGGTGTCGATGGCGTTGATTACTTTCTGACCTTTTTCGACGTCATCCTTGAGCAGTTGCAGCGCGGCAACCCCGAGGAATGCGGCGAAAATCACCACGCTGATGATCGAGGTCGGCTTGGCCCGCGCCAGATCGGCGAACGGGTTCTGCGGGATGAACGACAGCAGCAGTTGCGGCACATTCAGGTCGGCAACCTTGCCGGCATAGTCGGACTGAATGGTTTGCAGACGGGCCATTTCCTGGGTGCCGGCGACCAGACCTTCAGCGGTGAGGCCGAACAGGTTGGTCAGGCCGATGCCGATCAGCGCCGCAATCGCGGTGGTGAACAGCAGGGTGCCGATGGTCAGGAAGCTGATTTTGCCCAACGACGAAGCATTGTGCAGACGCGCCACGGCGCTGAGGATCGAGGCGAACACCAGCGGGATAACGATCATTTGCAGCAACTGCACGTAGCCGTTGCCGACCAGATCGAACCAGCCAATCGAGGCTTTCAGCACCGGGTTGCCGGCACCATAAACGGTGTGCAGCGCGACGCCGAACGCAACGCCGAGCACCAGCGCCAGCAGGACTTTTTTCGCCAGACTCCAGGTGGTGTGGCGGGTCTGTGCCAGACCGAAGAGCAGGGCGAGGAACACCAGCAGGTTGAGAATCAACGGTAGATTCATGAGATCTCCAGGAAAGACTGTGCCAACAGCCTTCCGGGGCTGCTGCGAACCGGCAAGCCTAACAGCTTGATTTGCAATGAATTAATATCAAAATCGAAGGTTGTCCGTCGTTTTTGGAATAAGCCTGTGTCGCTCTCGGCAATGCATCTGGCGCAATAGGGACGCGGGCGGTCGCTGACAGACGAGGACTGTCACACTTATTTGTTAGCGTCGATCTCTTTGAATCAGGGAGAAGAGGCTTATGAAGTTCGCACCGAAATTTCTGGCTGTCGCGCTGACAGTGGGCATGGGTCTGGCCACTCAGGCGTTCGCTACGGACCTGAAACACTGGCCGGCCGATCAGGCCAAGGCGCTGGACGCGATGATCGCCGCCAACGCCAACAAGGGTAACTACGCGGTGTTCGACATGGACAACACCAGTTACCGCTACGACCTCGAAGAGTCCTTGTTGCCGTTCATGGAAAACAAGGGCCTGATCACCCGCGACAAACTTGACCCTTCGCTGAAACTGATGCCGTTCAAGGACACCGCCGAGCACAAGGAGAGCCTGTTCAGTTACTACTATCGCCTCTGCGAAGTCGACGACATGGTCTGCTACCCGTGGGTGGCGCAGGTGTTCTCCGGCTTCACCCTCAAGGAACTCAAAGGTTACGTCGATGAACTGATGGCCTCGGGCAAGCCGGTGCCGGCAACCTATTACGAAGGCGATGTGGTCAAGAAACTCGACGTCAACCCACCGAAGATCTTCACCGGCCAGCAAGAGCTGTACAACAAGTTGATGGAAAACGGCATCGAGGTCTACGTGATGACCGCCGCGTCTGAAGAACTGGTGCGTATGGTCGCAGCGGATCCGAAGTATGGCTACAACGTCAAACCGCAGAACGTCATTGGCGTTTCGATGTTGCTCAAGGATCCGAAGACAGGCGAATTGACCACCGCGCGCAAGCAGATCACCGCCGGTAAATATGACGAGAAGGCCAACCTCGGCCTGGAACTGACGCCGTATCTCTGGACCCCGGCGACGTGGATGGCCGGCAAGCACGCGGCGATCCTCACTTACATCGATGAGTGGAAAAAACCAGTACTGGTGGGTGGCGATACCCCGACCAGCGACGGTTACATGCTGTTCCACGATGTCGACGTGGCCAAGGGCGGGATTCACTTGTGGATTAACCGCAAGGACAAGTACATGGCGCAGATCAACGGCATGATGGCCAAGCATGCGGCGGCGCAGGCGAAAGAAGGGTTGCCGGTAACGGCGGACAAGAACTGGGTGATCGTCAAGCCAGAAGAAATTCAGTAACAGACACAGGGCCAGTGTGGGAGCGAGCCTGCTCGCGAAAGCGTAGTGTCAGTTGATCGTTCCCACGCTCTGCGTGGGAATGCTGCCCGTGACGCTCCGCGTCACTGGACGCGGAGCGTCCCTTGAGACATTCCCACGCAGAGCGTG
The DNA here is from genome assembly GCF_979258655.1 of Pseudomonas sp. AC242. Lineage (NCBI taxonomy): Bacteria > Pseudomonadati > Pseudomonadota > Gammaproteobacteria > Pseudomonadales > Pseudomonadaceae > Pseudomonas > Pseudomonas sp. AC242. The sequence continues at coordinate 5,303,881 of NZ_OZ409873.1, read as the reverse complement.
GGAACGATCAAAGGCAAAAAAATGCCCCGCACATTGGCGGGGCATTTTGTCTCGGCGATTTGACGCTTACAGCCCGTCGAGCATCGCTTTGTTACGCACAGCACCTTTGTCGGCGCTGGTCGCCAGCAGGGCGTAGGCCTTGAGGGCGGTGGTCACTTTGCGTGGACGCACTTCTACAGGTTTCCAGCCTTTCTTGTCCTGCTCGGCACGGCGTGCGGCCAGTTCTTCGTCGCTGACCAACAGGTTGATCGAGCGGTTCGGAATGTCGATCAGCACTTTGTCGCCGTCCTGCACCAGACCGATCGCGCCGCCGGCGGCAGCTTCTGGCGAAGCGTGGCCGATGGACAGACCGGAAGTACCGCCGGAGAAACGTCCGTCGGTGAGCAGCGCGCAGGCTTTGCCCAGGCCTTTGGATTTCAGGTACGACGTCGGGTAAAGCATTTCCTGCATGCCCGGGCCGCCTTTCGGACCTTCGTAGCGAATGATGACGATGTCGCCAGCCTTCACTTCGTCAGCGAGGATGCCGCGTACGGCGCTGTCCTGGCTTTCGAAGATCTTCGCGTTGCCTTCGAAGACGTGGATCGATTCGTCGACACCGGCGGTTTTCACCACGCAGCCGTCGAGGGCGATGTTGCCGTACAACACGGCCAAACCACCTTCTTGCGAATAGGCGTGTTCGAAGCTGCGGATGCAGCCGTTTTCACGGTCGTCATCCAGGGTTTCCCAACGGGTCGACTGGCTGAACGCCGTCTGCGTCGGGATACCGGCAGGGCCGGCCTTGAAGAAGTGATGCACCGCTTCATCGGTGGTCTGGGTGATGTCCCACTTGGCGATGGCTTCTTCCATGCTGCGGCTGTGCACGGTCGGCAGGTCGGTGTGCAGCAGGCCGCCACGGGCCAGCGAACCGAGGATGCTGAAGATGCCGCCGGCGCGGTGCACGTCTTCCATGTGGTACTTCTGGATGTTCGGCGCGACTTTGCACAGCTGCGGAACGCTGCGCGAAAGACGGTCGATGTCGCGCAGGTCGAAATCGATTTCGGCTTCCTGGGCGGCGGCGAGCAAGTGCAGGATGGTGTTGGTCGAGCCGCCCATGGCGATGTCGAGCATCATCGCGTTCTCGAACGCCTTGAAGTTGGCGATGTTGCGCGGCAGCACCGATTCGTCGTTTTCGCCGTAGTAACGCTTGCACAGCTCGACGATGGTGCGGCCGGCCTGCAGGAACAGCTGTTCGCGGTCGCTGTGGGTAGCGAGGGTCGAACCGTTGCCTGGCAGTGCGAGGCCGAGGGCTTCGGTCAGGCAGTTCATCGAGTTGGCGGTGAACATGCCGGAGCACGAACCGCAGGTCGGGCAGGCGCTGCGCTCGTACTCAGCGACTTTCTCGTCAGAAGCGCTTTCGTCGGCGGCGATCACCATGGCGTCGACGAGGTCGAGGCCGTGGGAAGCGAGTTTGGTCTTGCCGGCTTCCATCGGGCCGCCGGAAACGAAGATCACCGGAATGTTCAGGCGCAACGCGGCCATCAACATGCCCGGGGTGATCTTGTCGCAGTTGGAAATGCACACGATGGCGTCGGCGCAGTGGGCGTTGACCATGTACTCGACGGAGTCGGCGATGATCTCGCGGCTCGGCAGCGAATACAGCATGCCGTCGTGGCCCATGGCGATGCCGTCATCCACGGCGATGGTGTTGAATTCTTTCGCTACACCGCCGGCGCGTTCGATTTCGCGGGCGACCAGTTGACCCAGATCCTTCAGGTGTACGTGGCCCGGTACGAACTGGGTGAACGAGTTGGCAATCGCGATGATCGGCTTTTTGAAGTCGTCATCTTTCATCCCCGTGGCGCGCCACAGTGCGCGGGCACCGGCCATGTTGCGGCCGTGGGTGGATGTTTTCGAGCGGTAATCTGGCATGGAGCACTCCGGGCGGCTAATCACTTACTAATCAGGTGCAAAAGGGGAGTGAGCTTCTATTGACGTCTGGAACACTCAGAAATGGCCGTGTGTTCGTGAAGTTGCCGATGACGTTGCGGGATCGCCGCTGGTCTCAGCCTGAGCTCATAAACCCGCCGGGGGATGAATGGCGATGAATCAGCCGATTCTACACCGCTGGCGTCTGGAGGGAATGGCGCAAAGTGTTGTTCCAGTGCCGACGGGGTGTATGGGATGACGACCGGCGGGTTTAATCACCGCCGGTCTGCGCCACGGTATTGGCTTCAAGGTTTCTGGCGCGATGGCTGAGCCTGTTGTTGAGCACCAGCGCTGTCGCGCTTAGCAACACAAAGCTGTAGCCGAGCGTGGATTGCAGATTGGCTGGGCTGAGGCTGATCAACGCACTGATAAGCCCGCCACAAATAAAGATGATCGTACTGCCCGCCGAGGCCGACGTTCCGGCGTTCTCGGGAAACAGGCCCATGGCCCGAGAGGTGGCGGCGGGGCGGGCAATGGTGGTACCCGCCGTGCAGATCAACATCGGGATCAACACAGTGGCTGGCGCCAGCGCGTGATTGGCTGCCAGGTACAGCATTGCCAGCCCCGACAGCAGTATCAGACTTAGCCCGGTGAAGACTTGCTGAGCAGGAGTGATCCGTCGATTGAGTACGGTGGCGAGGATGCCACCGACGACATAGGCCGCGCCGTAAACCAGCAGAATCAGTGAAAAGTCGTAGGGTGCGAGCTGCAATTGATCCATGAAAATCAGCGGCGAAATCACGATGAACGAGAAGTGACAGGCGAAAGCGAACGCTGAAATCAGCCAGTAGCCGACAAACTCGAAATCCCCCAGCAAGCGGCGGTAGGACTGAATGAAACCGAGCCGTGTGCCGCTGTAGGCCGGACGGCTGTTTGGTAAAAACAGCCAGGCCTTGATCAGCACCGTGGCGGCCAGCGCGGTAAACACCCAGAAGCTGCCGCGCCAACCGAGTGAGGCCTGAAGAAAGGTGCCGGCCAGCGGCGACACCGAGATGAAGATGCCGGTAGCCGTGACCATCAGGATACGCAAACGGTCGCGTTCCTCACCTTCGAACAGATCCTGCACCAGCGCCTGGGACAGTACGAAACAGCCACATCCCAGGGCCTGCATCACCCGGAATATGAGAAATAGCGTGTAATCGGAGGTCATCACGCAACCGAGCGCACCCAGCATCGATACGCTCATGCCGGCGAGTAACAAGCCCTTGCGTCCGATCACGTCCGAGAGGGGGCCGATCAGGACCTGAGCAAACGCGATCCCCACGGCGAACAGACTGATGGACAGTGCGATGTCTGCCGGCGAACGGTGAAAATGCGTCGCCAGTGCCGGAAAGGAAGGCAGCAGCACATCCAGTGGAAATACACCCAGCAGCACCATGGCCAGCAACAGACTGACAGCGGCGCGACGCTGTCTTGTGGTTGCCACGGATTGTCCTTTATCCATCGATCAGTCCTGCCTTGGCGAAAAGCTTCTGGTTATGGGGAAGCGCGAAAAAACCGGCCTTTCGTAGTGCGTCCAGCGTGGCGATGGCGCCTGATCGTGCACGTGCCCGGTTGGCTTGCACCGTTGCCATGCCGCCGACAATTTCCATCACGTCACTGTCAGCGATGCCGGCTCCTCGCAAACTCTGTTGCAACCAGCGTTCGTCGGCCTCGAAAAAAATCCCGATGATTTCCAGCAGTGTCCTGCTCACGAACGTGCGCTGGCGGCTGTTCATCGACAGCCAGAAGTAATGGAACGCTTCGGCGAAATATCGACTGTGGCGGGCTTCGTCCGCCAGATGGTCACGCAGCATGTCGTTGACGCTGGACACCAGGCTGTCGCGGCATACGTCCAGCAGCTCACGGGCAATGATGGTTTCCGAGACGAAACCGAGCAGAAACCATGCCAGCGCCCGGTTCTTTTCCGGCGTGCGAGCAATCAGCGAGTTCAGGCGGGTGATGCGCTTCGGAATCGCCGGCCGTTCGGTGATTCCATAGAAATTGGCGATCTGCTCCGCGAGACGATTGGAAAACAGCGCGTGATAACCCTCGTCGGTGTAAAGCTGCAACGCGGCGTTTTTCATTACCGCAGGCACGTGAATGGGCAGTTCGCGGTGCACGATGACTTCCACGGCACGGTTGACGATGCGGTGTTCGAGCAGGGTGGTGTAATCGAGAAAGTGCACCAAGTGGTTGGCTGACAGTCGGTGCAACACGTCCCGCCCCGCCATCTGGATAGCCGGATGTGCCAGATAAGGTAGAAACGCCGGTGGAAACCAATGGCGGGTTTGCAGTTGCAGCGGCACATCGTCGGGCAATTGGTAGTCATGGGTACTGCTGCGTACCGAGGCACGGCTGTCCCAGTCTCCCAAGGTGAATTTGAGTGCCCAGGACACCGGCGCTTGATCCGGGTCGGCATTCGACAGGGTCATGCCTGCACCTCACGCAACAACTCGCGCATTTCGTGACACATCACTTGCCCGTCGCTTTGTCCGCAACCAACGAAGAACAGCGGTTGTTCAGCACTGCCCTCAAGCTTGAGCAGTGCTTCGACCTGCTGGTCGGCAAACGCGCCGGTCAACCAAGTGTTGAGGCCCAATGCCGTGGCGACCAGTTGAAAGGTCTGCGACAAGTGGCCCGCTTCAACGAAGGCCATCCGATAGGCCCGCGAGTGTTCGTACTTCCACCAGAGCCGGTCGAAACGGGCGGTGATAAACAAACCCAACGGCAGGTTGTTGATGAAATGCTGACCGCCGAGCAATTGGCCCAGCGCGGGCTCAGGCAATGGATTAACCCGGCTCAGGGTGTGGTCGGCCGGATGATAGGCGTAGATGCCGGGTTCCAGGCCATCGACGTTCTGCACCAGCAGAAAGCCTTCGCAAGCGTTCAGACCGCCAGCGGAAGGACTGCTCCGGCGTGCGCCGAGCCCTTGGGCGATGCTGTCGTCGCGGTCATTGTCACGTTCCTGGAGATAGCCGAGGGCAAGATAGAGCAGGGTGCCGACGTCCTTCAGCGTTATCGCTGCACCTGTATAGGAGCGGCAGGTTTTGCGCTGGAGCAGAACATTTCCCAGACGGTCGTCATTCAACGCGCTCGGCGCAGGCAGGGCGATACGCTGCTCGGGTGCCGGCATTGGGCGGTTTGTCGCGGGCTGTGGGTTAGCCAGTACTTCGTTGCAGTGCGCCAGATATTGTCTGGACCACTCGTGAATATTCTGTGGGGTATGTTCGCAGGGAATATTTTGCGTGCCGATGTGATAAATCTTCGACAGCTCATCCCAACCCCATTGCGGACTGTCTATTGGGGAAATAGTTAGAATGCCTGCGCTTAATAGTTGTGTGTCTATTAAGTTGTGGGTGTCGAAAAGTTCCGGGTTGTGGATTAGTTGTGCGAGTCGATTGGCATAATTAAGATCAAGTTCGTGCTGTGTGTGGTTTTTATAGTTCCACACGATTTGCCCGGGTGAGCGCGGCAAGATAAATAAGTAAGGGTTGATATGCATGTCTGTCGATTCACTCTGGAGAAAGTCAAAAGGACGCCGGGTTGCCGGCACTTCCCAGCGTCCAGACTCACTTAACGGGCTTTAGGGGCAACCAGAAAAGCCAGGTTTGCGATTTTTTTACTTTCCAGACAAATACGTTTCATGATGTGAACTCCTTGTTCGTTGATAGTTGAAGTCACCTCGTGGTGACGACTTCATAATAGTTTGTAATGGATTATTGGCAAGAGGATATTAAGTAGGAAATTTCCAGTAATTTTGTCGGAGCAGTCTTTAGCCGGAAATAAACTTGTAGGGGAAGTTTCGGTAATAAAAAGATGTAAGGAAATGTCCTGCATGTCTGCGGGAATATAATTGTAGGAACTCGAGGGAGATAGCGAATGGAAGGGTGATGCCTGAGATAAAAACGGGGAGCCTGCTGGCTCCCCGATGTCCGCATGGATCAGCTGTTGGGCAGCAATCGGCAGGTGATGCTCTTGATGTAGCGCGTTTCGGCGATGGCAGGGTGCACCGGGTGATCCGGACCCTGGCCGCCACGCTCGAGCAACTGGATGTTGCGATCCAGGTGACGCGCGCTGGTCAGCAGGATGTTCTGCAGGTCATCTTCCGGCAGGTGCATCGAGCACGATGCGCTGACCAGGATGCCGTCCTTGTTGAGCAGGCGCATGGCTTGCTCGTTCAGGCGACGGTAGGCGCCTTCGCCGTTTTTCATGTCTTTCTTGCGTTTGATGAACGCTGGCGGGTCGGCCACGATCACGTCAAAACGTTCTTCGCTGGCTTTCAGTTCTTTCAGGGCTTCGAAGACGTCGCCTTCGATGCAGGTCATCTTGTCGGCGAAGCCGTTCAGCGCAGCGTTGCGCTCAACACCGTCGAGGGCGAAAGCCGAGGCATCGACGCAGAACACTTCGCTGGCGCCGAACGCCGCAGCCTGCACGCCCCAGCCACCGATGTAGCTATAGAGGTCGAGGACGCGTTTGCCTTTGGCGTAAGGGGCCAGGCGGGCGCGGTTCATGCGGTGGTCGTAGAACCAGCCGGTTTTCTGACCCTGAATCACCGGGGCTTCGAACTTCACGCCGTTCTCTTCCAGCGCCACCCACTCCGGCACCAGGCCGAACACGGTTTCGACGTAGCGGTTGAGGCCTTCAGCATCACGGGCAGCTGAGTCGTTCTTGAACAGGATACCGCTTGGCTTGAGCACTTGGGTCAGGGCCGCGATCACGTCATCTTTATGCGCTTCCATGGTCGCCGAGGCGATCTGCACCACAAGAATGTCGCCGAAACGGTCAACGACCAGGCCTGGCAACAGGTCGGAATCACCGTAGACCAGGCGGTAGAACGGTTTGTCGAACAGGCGCTCGCGCAGCGACAAGGCCACGTTCAGACGGTGCACCAGCAGCGATTTGTCCAGCGCAACTTTGGTGTCGCGCGACAGCAGGCGGGCGCAGATCAGGTTGTTCGGGCTCATCGCCACGATGCCCAGCGGCTTGCCGCCAGCGGCTTCGAGGATGGCCTGGTCGCCGGCATTGAAGCCGTGCAGAGGGGTGGCGGCAACATCGATTTCGTTGCTGTAGACCCACAGGTGGCCGGCGCGCAGGCGACGGTCGGCGTTGGCTTTGAGGCGCAAGCTAGGCAGGGACATGACGTCGCTCCGGAAAAAAGAGCGGGAGTATAGCGTGTTGCGACTTGTGCCGGGTTTGGAGTGCGATGAAACGCTAATGGCCTTTTCGCGAGCAGGCTCGCTCCCACAGGGGATTTGTGGCGGACACAAGACCAGTGTGGGAGCGACGGTGCGACGATTCGACTTGCTCGCGAAGGCGGTTTTGACTTCTACGCAGACAGTGCGTCGATCAGCTCTTTGTTGAACGCCGGAATATCATCAGGCTGACGGCTGCTGATCAGGTGACCATCCTTGACCACTTCTTTATCGACCCAATTGGCCCCGGCATTCACCAGGTCATCCTTGAGCGTCTTGTAACTGGTCATGGTCTTGCCGTTGACCAGCCCCGCCGAGATCAGCAGCCAGCCACCATGGCAGATCACCGCAATCGGTTTGCCGGCCGAGGCGCCGGTCTTGACCAGATGCTGGGCATCCTGATCGATGCGGATGGTGTCGGAGTTCTGCACGCCGCCCGGCAGGACGATTGCGTCGTACTGCTCGCTGCTGGCGCTCTGGAATGTCTGGTCGACCTTGAAGTCGTCCGCCGGTTTGTCGTGGTTCCAGCCTTTGACCTTGCCGGCCTCGGCGGAAAGGATGTCGACTTGCGCGCCGGCTTGCTCCAGTGCCTGCTTGGGACCGGTCAGTTCGACCTGTTCGAAACCGTCTGTTACCAAAATGGCGACGCGTTTGCCGTTGAGGGAGGTGGCCATCGATAAGCTCCTGAGTCTGTGGGAGTTTGCCGCCGTAATGGACCGGAGTGATCCGTTGGGCATTACAGATTCCGAAGCCGTGGCCTGAATGAAAGTTCCTGACAATTGCCCACTGGTGTGTCGTCGTGCGGTTTTTAGAGGTTAGAATCGCCGCCTGTCCCAGAGTGTGTACTTATGTCCCAAGAGCTGACCACCGAACAGATTCAACAATCGCTGCAAGGCATCAGTGTGCCGGCGCAACCGCAGATCATGGTGGATCTGCAAATGGAGCAGTACATGCCCGACCCGGATCTGGAGGTGATCGCCAAGCTGATCTCCCAGGATCCCGGCCTGTCCGGTTCGCTGCTGAAAATCGTCAACTCGCCGTATTACGGCCTGAGCAACAAGATCACTTCGATCCAGCGTGCGGTGAACCTGCTGGGCAGCCGTTCGATCATCAACCTGATCAACGCGCAGTCGATCAAGGGCGAGATGAATGACGACACCATCGTTACGCTCAACCGTTTCTGGGACACTGCCCAGGATGTGGCGATGACGTGCCTGACGCTGGCCAAGCGTATTGGCACTCAGGCGGGCGATGAGGCTTACGCCTTGGGCCTGTTCCACGATTGCGGCGTACCTTTGATGTTGCAGCGCTTCCCCAATTACATGACGGTTCTGGAAAAGGCTTACGCCAACGCCAGCGCCGAATGTCGCGTAGTGGACACTGAAAACAGCGAGTTCAATACCAACCATGCAGTGGTTGGTTACTACACGGCCAAGTCCTGGCGTCTGCCGGAGCATGTCAGCGCGGCCATCGCCAATCACCACAACGCCCTGGCGATTTTCAGCGATGAGACGTCACGCAACAGTCAGCTGAAAAACCTGCTGGCGATCCTGAAAATGGCCGAGCATATCTGCGCGTCGTATCGCGTGCTGGGCAACCAGACCGAAGATTTCGAATGGAACGCCGTCGGGCCGTTGGTACTCGATTACGTAGGGCTGTCGGATTACGACTTCGAAACCCTCAAACAGACGATCCGCGACCTCGGCGCGCATTGATTCGAGGACGCTATGCCTGAACTGCCGGAAGTCGAAACCACTCGTCGCGGGATTGCCCCGCACCTGGAAGGCCAGCGTGTCAGCCGGGTGATCGTGCGGGACCGGCGGTTGCGCTGGCCGATCCCCGAAGACCTCGATGTGCGTCTGTCGGGGCAGCGAATCGTGCTGGTCGAACGACGGGCCAAGTACCTGTTGATCAATGCCGAGGTTGGTACGCTGATCAGTCACTTGGGCATGTCGGGCAATTTGCGTCTGGTCGAAGTCGGTTTGCCGGCGCTCAAGCATGAACACGTCGATATTGAACTGGAGTCGGGGCTGGCGCTGCGCTACACCGATCCGCGACGGTTCGGCGCGATGTTGTGGAGCAATGATCCGCTCAATCATGAATTGCTGATTCGTCTCGGCCCGGAGCCACTGACCGATCTGTTCGATGGCGAGCGTTTGTTTCAGCTGTCGCGCGGGCGTTCGATGGCGGTCAAACCGTTCATCATGGACAACGCGGTGGTGGTCGGGGTCGGCAATATTTATGCGACCGAAGCGCTGTTCGCTGCCGGGATTGATCCGCGTCGTCAAGCCGGGGGCATTTCCCGGGGGCGCTATCTGAAGCTGGCCATCGAGATCAAACGCATTCTAGCCGCTGCCATTGAGCGTGGCGGGACGACGTTGCGCGATTTCATCGGCGGTGACGGTCAGCCGGGCTATTTCCAACAGGAACTGTTTGTCTATGGCCGTGGCGGTGAACACTGCAAGGTCTGTGGCACCGGCTTGCGTGAAGTGAAGCTGGGCCAGCGTGCCAGTGTGTTCTGCCCGCGCTGCCAGAGCTGAGGCAAACGACTGAAAAAGTCCTACGGTCTATAGTGAGTTGTCTCACTGTTAAGCCCGAAGGATCGTGCCATGAAATCCTTGCAAGTCCTCTTTGTTACGCTGCTGCTGTGTTCCAGTCTGGCTGTTCAAGCCGCGGAAAATGGCAGTGGCGATCCGCGTTACACCATCCAGAATCCCCCGGCCTACGCGATGATCGGCGACTTGCTGATTGCCCGACCTTTATTGGTGGTGGCGACGGTGATTGGTGCGGGGGCGTTTGTCGTGTCGTTGCCGTTTACCGCACTGGGTGGCGGGGTGGGCGATGCGGGGCAGGCGTTGGTGGTGGATCCGGCGAAAGCCGCTTTTGTGCGGTGCCTGGGGTGTATCGGGGAGGGGTTTGAGCAGCGCGAGTAAGCTGATCAGGGATTTCCTGTGTGGCTGACGGCCTCATCGCGAGCAGGCTCACTCCTACAGTTGAAATGCGTTCCAATGTAGGAGTGAGCCTGCTCGCGATGGCGTCTGTACAGGCGCTGGAAGACTCAAGCCTTGCCGGTAATCTTGCGGTATTTCTCCATCAACTGTTCTTCAGTCTCCGGATGCGCTTCGTCCAGCGGAATGCAATCCACCGGGCAAACCTGTTGGCATTGCGGTTCGTCGTAGTGGCCGACGCACTGGGTGCACAGGTTCGGGTCGATCACATAGATCTCTTCGCCTTGGGAGATGGCGGCGTTCGGGCACTCGGGTTCGCAGACGTCGCAGTTGATGCAATCGTCGGTGATGATCAGGGACATGCTAACTCCAGCCAGGGCGGCAGGCCCGGGCGCTATAAATCAATGCGCGCAATTGTGCCGCATTGGCGCGCGCAGTGCACGCTGCTGCGATCAAGGGCTGTAATCAACAGCCAGGATCGCAGTCCGAGCCTTCGGCAGCGCCTACTTTTTGAAGCGCAGGGTCAGCGCATCGGCCACAGCGGGGTGGACGAACTTGCTGATATCGCCACCCAACGCGGCAATTTCCCGCACCAGCGTCGAGGAAATGAACGAATAACGCTCGGACGGGGTGAGAAACAGACTCTCCACATCCGGAGCCAACTGGCGATTCATGTTGGCCAGCTGGAATTCGTATTCGAAGTCCGACACCGCGCGCAAACCACGCAGGAACACATTGGCGTTCTGCTCTTTGGCGAAATGCGCCAGCAGCGTCGAGAAGCCGACCACTTCCACGTTCGGCAGGTGTTTGGTGACCTCGCGAGCCAGTTCGACCCGTTGTTCCAGCGGGAACAGCGGGTTCTTTTTCGGGCTGGCAGCAACCGCAATGATCACGTGGTCGAACAGGCGCGAGGCGCGTTCGACCAGATCGCCATGGCCCTTGGTAATAGGGTCGAAGGTACCTGGGTACAACACTCGGTTCATCGCGTCGTCCTGGCGGGAGTCCGTTGGGGAGTCGGATGGTATCGCAGCCGTCCCGGTCGGCCAAGTCGCCTGTTGGGTAAGAAAGCACTATAGACGATGGCAATAATCGGTTTTTTCACGGGTTTCTCAGCCGATCGGCGAGGGATGTTGCCAGTTGCGCGGTCAGGCCATACACCGACAGCTGCGGGTTGGCGCCGATGCTGGTGGGGAACAGTGAGCCGTCATGGATCGACAGATTAGCCAGTTGATGATGCCGGCCGAGACTGTCGGTGACCGCACTTTTCGGGTCTTCGCCCATCGCGCAGCCGCCCATGACGTGAGCGCTGCCCAACCGAGTGCGGTACAGCTCAAGGCTCAAACCATCGATCAGCGTGCGCGCTTCGGCCAAGGTTTTCGCGTATCGGGCGTCGGCGTGCATCGGCATTACCGATTTCGCACCGCCGGCGAACTGGATTTCGGCCATGACATGAAAGGCCCGGCGCAGGCCGTCCCAGGCGTAGGGCGAAACCTGGTAGTCGAGCACCGGCGAACCATCGCCCCGTAATTCGACTGCGCCACCCGTGCTGTCCGGGTGAAAACCGTCGCGCAGCAACGCCAGCATGGCGTGGGTGTGCGGCAGGTCCGCCATGTGTTGCGCACTCTCCTCGCCAAAGCCGCCGAGCAGGGTGGCCGCCAGTGCCGGATGCAACGGTGGTACTTCAAGTTTGAAAGCCATCGGCCCGGTGGTGCCGTCCTTCCATTGGAAATGGTCGGAATAGATCGACTGCGGCGCCCCGTAGAACGGGTTGATGACTTCGTCGAAGCGCGCGGCGGACATGTTCACCGGGTGCAGGAAGGTGCGTTTCCCGAGGTTTTTATGCGGATCCGGGGCATCCGAACGCAGCAACAGCGCCGGGCTGTTGATGCCGCCGCCGGCGAGCACGTAATGCCTCGCGTTGACGGTGATTTTGCGGCCGGTCGGTTCAACGCAGCGCTCATCCATCGCCACGCATTGCAGGCCAGTGACTTTGTTGCCGCTGATCAGCAGTTTCTCCGCTCGGGCCAGATAAAGCAGCTCGCCGCCCTTTTCCAGCGTCGCCGGAATAGTCGTGACCATCATTGATTGCTTGGCGTTGGTCGGGCAGCCCATGCCGCAGTAACCAAGGTTCCAGCAGCCGCGCACATTGCGCGGGATCACGTGCCAGCTGTAGCCGAGTTGCTCACAGCCTTTGCGGATTACGTCGTTGTTGGCGTTGGGCGGGACCATCCACGGCGCTACGCCGAGGCGCTGTTCCATTTTCTCGAACCACGGCGCCATCTCGGTGGGGCTATGGCCTTTGACGTTGTGTTCTTTGGCCCAGTGTTCGAGGGTCGGCTCCGGCGTGCGAAAGCTCGAGGTCCAGTTGATCAGCGTTGTGCCGCCAACCGCGCGGCCTTGCAGAATGGTGATCGCGCCGTCCTTGCTCATGCGGCCGATGCCCTCCTGATAGAGGCTGCTGTAGGCCTGGTCTTCGAGCATTTTGAAATCTGAACTGGTTTTCAGCGGGCCTTCTTCGATCAGCAGGACTTTGTAGCCGGCAGCGCTGAGGATTTCCGCAGTGGTGCCGCCACCGGCGCCGCTGCCGATGATAGCGACGTCGGCTTCAAGGGTGAGGTCGTCGCTCAGTTGTGCGCCGTTGTAGGTTTTCCAGCCTCGGGCGAGGCCTTCGCGGAACGGGTCGGGTACGGGCATCGATCAGGTTCTCTTGTTTTTGTTGTTCTGGCGGGCCTCATCGCGAGCAGGCTCACTCCTACATTTGGAATGCAACCCCCTGTAGGAGTGAGCCTGCTCGCGATAGGTGCGACTCGGTCTCAGACCGAAGGCGGCCCTGGATAGCCGCAATGCGCCCACGATTCGGGGCGGGTGTACCAGGCCATCATCACCATCTGCTGCAACGAGCTATGCCCCATGCGTAACAGACTCAACGAGCTGTTTTCCCAGCGATCAAGGAAATGCCGCATCGCCTCGGCACTGGCGTTTTCCCAACTGCCCCAGATCCCGGTGAGTGGCCCGCGCGTCACCGCCATGCCGAGCACGTCGAACAACTGCCGGATGAGTTTGAGCATTTCCGGCGACAGGTGATCGAGGCTGTAGTCCAGCGACTTGAGCGTGCCTTCAACAGCGACCGGCATTTTCTCGGCCGCCAAGGCGCCGTCGAGCATCACCGGAATCAGCGCGCGCAGAAACAGCAGGTCGCCGTCGCGCAGCGAGACAAAACCGTTGGCCGCGACGCTCGACGAGCAGCCGCTAAGGCTGGCGCCGAGTCCGGCGGTGGCGAGGAACGCCGTAGCGCCGAGGCTGAATTTCAGCAGGCCACGGCGGGACAGTGCAGGTGTTTCGGTCAGGCTTGGGTGCATTATTTTTATTACCCGGCGGTGACGAAGGTTTAGCGAATGAACAGCTTCTGGATCAGTTTCTGAATCGATTTGCCGTAGGGTGGATAAATCAGCCTGGCCGCGTTGAACCGCTGTTTGATCAGCACGCCTTTGGCTTTGCTGAAGGTCAAAAAGCCTTCGTGACCGTGGTAGTGGCCCATGCCGGAAGCACCGATGCCGCCGAACGGCATGTCGTCCTGAGCCACATGCAGCAACGTGTCGTTCAGGCACACGCCGCCGGAATGGGTTTCGTGCAGCACACGGTTCTGTTCGCGTTTGTCGTAGCCAAAGTAGTAAAGAGCCAGAGGACGTGGCCGCTGATTGATGTAAGCGAATGCCTGCTCCAGATCCTGATACGGCACGATCGGCAGCAGCGGCCCGAAGATTTCGTCCTGCATCACCGTCATCTCGTCGCTGACATTCAGCAGCACGCTGTGCGGCATGCGCCGGCCCTGGCCCTGCTCGAACAGCGGAATCAACAGCGCACCCTTGCTGGTGGCGTCGCTGACGTAGCCGTTGAGCCGTGCCAATTGGCGTTCGTTGATGATCGCCGTGTAGTCCGGATTGTCAGTGAGTGTCGGATAGAAACCCTGCACGGCCTGGCGATAGGCTTCGACAAAAGCACCGACCCGGTCTTCCGGCACCAGCACGTAATCCGGGGCAACGCAGGTCTGGCCGGCGTTGAGGGTTTTACCGAAGGCGATGCGCTCGGCAGCATCCTTGAGCGGCACATCGTGGGAGACGATAGCCGGCGACTTGCCGCCCAGTTCCAGGGTGACCGGGGTCAGGTTTTCGGCGGCGGCGCGCATCACGTGTTTGCCGATGCTGGTGGCGCCGGTAAACAGCAAGTGGTCGAAGCGCAAGCGCGAGAACGCCACGCCGATGTCGGCTTCACCGAGCACCACGCAGACCAGGTCTTCGGGGAAAATTCTCGCCAGCAACTCTTTCATCAACAAGCCGGTGGCCGGGGTCGATTCACTGAGTTTGAGCATCACCCGGTTACCCGCTGCCAGGGCGCCGACCAGCGGGCCGACGGCCAGATACAGCGGGTAATTCCACGGCACGATGACGCCGACTACGCCCAGAGGCTGATACACCACTTTTGCCGAAGCAGGCTGGAACGCGATGCCGACCTTGCGTCGCGAAGCTTTCATCCAGCCTTTGAGATGACGGCTGGCGTAATGAATGCCGTGCAGGCTTGGCATCAGCTCGGCGAGCAGGGTTTCATCGGCGCTGCGATGGCTGAAATCGGAGCTGATTGCCTCGATCAATGCCTGACGCTCGTTGCTCAGCAAATCACTCAGCGCCTTGAGCCATTGCTGGCGTTGGGCGGCGGGTGGCATCGGGTTCGCGGCATACGCAGCCCGCTGCGCCTCGAACAACCGGTCCAGCTCGGCCAGCGGTTGTTGCAGCGTTTGCAGGTAGGCAATGTCGGCAGTCATGGTCTGCTCCGGATTTATTGTAATGATGAACTTTTTAGAGTCTATGCTCTAGAAAGTCAAATGACTTCCTTGCACAGCATTGTTTTATCCATTTCCGGTTAGGTCGTAAGATGCCCCCCAACGCACTCTGAATTAAAGCTCAAGCCATGGCCCCACGAATAAAAACCAGCGAGCGTATCGTGCTGAACAGCCTTGAGCTGTTCAATCAACAGGGCGAGCGCAGCATCAGCACTAATCACATTGCCGCCCACATGGAGATTTCTCCCGGCAATCTGTACTACCACTTCCCCAACAAGCAGGCGATCATCGCCGTGTTGTTCAGTGAGTACGAAAGCCTCGTGGACAGCTTTCTGCGTCCGCCGCAGGGGCGTGCGGCGACGGTCGAGGACAAGCGTTTCTATCTCAAGGAATTGCTCTCGGCGATGTGGCGCTACCGCTTTCTGCACCGCGATCTGGAGCATCTGCTCGACAGCGATCCGGAACTGGCCGCCCGCTATCGGCGCTTCTCGCAACGCTGTGTGATTCAGGGCGCGGCGATCTACGAAGGTTTTGTCGCCGCCGGGATTCTCGATATGGACCGCGTGCAAATCGAATCCCTGACCCTCAATGCCTGGATCATCCTGACGTCGTGGGTGCGCTTCCTGTGCACCACCCGCGAGAATTCCAACCACCTCAGTGAACAAGCCATTAAACGTGGCGTGTATCAGGTGCTGGTGCTGGAAGCCGGGTTTGTCACCGAGCAGGCGCGAGACGAGGTCAATGCGTTGTTCGAGGAGTTCTACGTGCCGCTGGCCCAGGCCCTCGAAGACGTGAAATAAACCGTTCTGTTGAAATCCCCCAGGAGCCTGTTATGCCGATTGCGCAACTGATCAGCCCCGAAGCACTGGATGCCCGCAGGGCGCAGCCGGGACTGGTGATTCTCGATTGTCGTTTTGCTCTCGAAGACCCGGACTACGGCCAGCGCAGCTATGCCGAAGGGCACATTGCCGGGGCGAGCTTCGCCGATCTTGAGCGTGACCTCAGCGGTAAAGTGGTGAAAGGCGTGACTGGCCGTCATCCGTTGCCCGAGCCGGCGGCGTTGATCGAGCGGCTGCAGGCCTGGGGCATCAACAACGACAGCGATGTGATTTTGTACGATGACGGTCCCGGTGCCTACGCGGCGCGGGCGTGGTGGTTGCTGGCGTGGCTGGGCAAGCGCGATGGTGTGTTCATTCTCGATGGCGGGCTCAAGGCGTGGCATGCGGCGGGGCTGCCGCTGAGCCTGGATGCGCCGACGGTCAGTCGCGGTAGTTTCAGTGCTCAGGCGGATATGAGCCTGCTGATCAGCGCCGAAAAATTGCAAAAGCGCCTTGGCCAACCTGCGTTGACCTTGATTGATGCTCGGGCGTTGCCGCGATTCAAGGGGGAGGTCGAACCAATTGATCCGATTGCCGGACATATTCCCGGCGCGCAATGCGCGGCGTTCACCGACAACCTCGGCAACGACGGGCGATTCCTGCCGGCGGATCAGCTCAAACAACGTTTTGCCGCCAAGCTCGGCGAGCGCTCGCCAGCGGATCTGGTGGCGTATTGCGGTTCCGGCGTGACGGCGTGTCACAACCTGTTTGCGTTGTGCCTGGCGGGTTATCCGTTGGGGTCGTTGTACGCTGGATCATGGAGCGAGTGGATCAACGAGCCTTCGCGCGGTATCGCCACCGGCGAATAAGATCAAAAGATCGCAGCCTTCGGCGGCTCCTGCATTGGAATGCATTTCCCTGTAGGAGCTGCCGAAGGCTGCGATCTTTTAGCTTTCCATCCGGGCGCTACGGTAGGCGGCGGGCCCGACGCCATAAGCCTGCTTGAACTGCCGGCTCAAATGGCTCTGGTCGGCAAACCCCAATTGTGTGGCGACCTCCACCGGCAGGCAGCCGTGCTGCAGAAGTGCGCGCGCCTGAGCGATACGTTGCTGCATCAGCCAGGTGTGCGGCGGCATACCAGTAGCGCGGCGAAACACTCGGGCGAAATGGAACGGCGACAGATTGACCGCCGCCGCGAGCTCTTCAAGTGACGGTGGCGCCGCCAGTTGCGCGTGCAGCAATTCTTTGCCCAACAGCACTGCGCGGTGTTCCTTGCCGGCTCGACCGGGCACCGGCACCGCTGCATGGCGCTGCAACAGCCGCAACATCATCTCGCGCCACAGCGTTTGCTGTTGCAGCGCGGTCGCTGGGCTTTCCAGCAAGCGGTGCAATTGCGCAAAGCCGTTGACCAGATCCGCATCGCGATACAGCGTGGCGCCGAACGCCGGCAGACTCGTGGTGGACAGCTCCAGCTCATCCAGCAACGAAACGATCTGTGAAGTATCGGGATAAAACGCCCGATACAGCCAGCCGTCCTCGGTGCCTTTGTGCCCGGTGTGCAATTCGTCCGGATTGATCAACACCAGTGTGCCGCTGCCGGCCAGATGTTCGGCGCCGCGATAGCGATAACGCTGGGCACCGGCCATGATCATGCCGATCACGAATCCGTCGTGCACATGCGGGGCGAAGCGATGCTCGATGTAGCGCGCCGACAACAACTCGACCCCGGCCAGCGGCGCGGTTTGCCAGAAGCGGATCGACTCGCCCTGATCGCTCATGCGGGCACGCTGGCCAGCCACTGCGGGATGCGTCGTTCCAGGTAATAACCAGGCTGACGTAGCGAGCCGTCGACAAAGCCGACATGCCCGCCGCGTGCCTGCAATTCGAAGGCAATCGAGGCCGACAGCTCACTGGCTTGCGGCAAGCTGTGCGGGAACACGAACGGATCGTCCGCCGCCTGAATGATCAGGGTCGGCGTGCGGATCTCACCGAGGAAGTAGCGGCTTGAAGCGCGGCGATAGTAATCCTCGGCATCATTGAAACCGTGCAACGGCGCGGTTACCCGGCCATCGAAATCCCAGAACGTGCGCATGTTTTCCAGCGAGCCGAGGGCTGCCAGCGCGGCGAGTCCGTCTTCGCGACCGTCATGCTGAAACTGCCGTTGCTTGTTCTTGATGTAAGCGACCATCTCGCGCATGAAGTGCGCCTGATAGACCTTGGAAAATCCCTGGCCGATGCGGTCGGCGCATTGGTCGAGGCGAAACGGCACCGACACTGCGACTGCACCGAGCACACCGCTGGCGCTGCCGGTTTCCCCAAGATGTTTGAGCAGCACGTTGCCGCCCAGGGAGTAGCCGACGGCAAACAACGGTGCCAATGGTCGTTTGGCGCGCAGGTGCTTGATAGTCTCGGCGAGATCTTCGCTGGCGCCGGAGTGATAACTGCGCGGGAGCAGATTCGGTTCACCGGAACAGCCACGCCAGTTCAGCGCCACGCTGGCCCAGCCTTGATCGGCCAGCGCCTTCTGGATACCGGCGACGTAAGGCGAATTGGAGGAGCCGGTCAGGCCGTGCAGTACCAACACCAGGGGCGCATCGGCGGTGTGCGGGCCGTGCCAGTCGAGGTCAAGGAAGTCGCCATCCTCGAGCCACAGGCGTTCACGTTCACGCTCGATATGTACGGTTTTGCGCCACAGCGGCCCCCACAAGGTTTGCAGGTGCGGATTGCCGAGGCCGAGGGCGGGGGTGAAGCGTTCTGAAGAGGTGGACACGATGATTCTCGATGCAGAGCGGCGACCCTGTTGGAAGGGGCGCCGCCTATTCAGACCGGTCGATTAACCGGCGATCTCTGCCGTACGTTGCCACAGCGCGTAGTAAACCCGGCCGGATTTCTGTTCGCGGTGCAGGCGCCAGTTGCCCGGCAGGCCCAGCGTCGATGGCGCCGTTTCGCTTTCAGTGTAGATCCACGAGTCCGGCGCCAGCCACTGACGCTCTTCGAGCAAGGTGCAGACGGCAGGCAGCAGGTTCTGGTTGAACGGCGGATCGAGGAACACCAGGTCGTACGCGCTGGCGGTCTGGGTTTCCAGATAACGCAGGGCGTCGGCAGTCTGCACCTGGCCGTTGGCGCAGCGCAGGGTACCGAGGTGTTCTTTCAGGCTGGACACCGCAATGTTGCTGGCATCCAGTGCCTGGCCCATGGCCGCGCCACGGGACAGCGCTTCGAGAAACAGCGCGCCGCTGCCGGCGAACGGATCGAGTACCTTGGCCCCTTCAACATACGGCGCGAGCCAGTTGAACAGGGTTTCACGCACGCGGTCCGGCGTCGGGCGCAGGCCCGGCGCATCGGGGAAGCTCAGCTTGCGGCTGCGCCATTGGCCGCCAATGATGCGCAACTGGTTCACACCGTTGTGGACGTTGTGCGCAGGCTTTTTAGGGGAACGAGTTGCCATTAATGCTCCGGAACCCCGAGCGGTTGCTCGGTAGGTTTATCAGATGGGGCCGGTAACGGCTTTTGCGGCACGGTCGGGCCAGCGGTGACGATGACCATTTTGTCCGTGCTCAGATGTTTGTTCAGGGCGTCGCGGACTTGTTCCACGGTCAGGCTTTGCGACTGACGCATGAAATCGTCGAGATAGCTCAGCGGCAGATTATAGAAGCCCATCGCGCCGAGTTGGCCGACGATATCGGCATTGCTCGCGGTGGACAGCGGGAAGCTGCCGGCCAGTTCGCGTTTGGCGTCATCGAGCTCTTTCTGCGTCGGCCCGGTTTTCAGATAGTCGGCGAGCACGTCCTGCACCAGTTTCAGGGTGCCTTCGCTCATTTCTGCGCGGGTCTGCAGGTTGATCATGAACGGGCCACGTGCCTGCATCGGGCTGAATGCCGAGTACACGCCGTAGGTCAGGCCGCGTTTCTCACGCACTTCGCTCATCAGGCGCGTGCCGAAACCGCCACCACCGAGGATCTGGTTGCCCATCGACAGCGCCGCGTAATCCGGATCGTCACGGTCGATGCCCAGTTGCGCGAGCATCAGGTTGGTTTGCTTCGACGGGAACTCGATGTGGTTGACGCTGGCTTTCGGTTCCTGCGGCTGAGCGATTTTCGCCAGCGCCGGGCCTTTGGGCAGGGCCGAGGAGACCTGATTGGCAATCGCCTCGGCTTCCGCGCGCGACAGATCACCGACCAGCGCGATGACCACGTTGCCAGCGGCGTAGGCCTTGGCGTGGAACTCACGCAACTGCGCAAGGGTAATCTTCGGCACGCTCTGTGGATTGCCGTCACTCGAATGCGCGTACGGGTGGTCGCCATACAGACGCTTCATCAGCTCAAGGCTGGCGAGTTTGCCGGGGTTCTGTTTCTGGTATTCGAAACCGGCGAGCATCTGGTTCTTGATACGCGCGAAGGAGTCGGCCGGGAAGGTCGGTTTACCGACCACTTCCGAGAACAGATTCAAGGCCGGTTCGCGTTTGTCGGCAGCACTCAGGCTGCGCAGCGAGGCCAACGCCATGTCCTTGAACGCACCGTTGCCGAAATCCGCCCCCAGACCTTCAAAGCCCTGAGCGATGGCGCCGACGTCTTTACCGGCAACACCTTCGTTGAGCATCGCGTTGGTCAGTACCGCCAGACCCGATGCGCTGCCGTCCTGGCTGCTGCCGGCGGCGAAGATCAGGCGCATGTCGAACATCGGCAGCTCATGGGCTTCGACGAACAGCACTTTGGCGCCTGCGGCGGTGTTCCAGGTTTGCACGTCGAGTTTGCGGCTGGCCGGGGCCTTGCCGTCGAGTTCGGCCAGCGATTGCAGCTTCTGGCTGGACTTGGCGTTGTCGAGGGCTTCGCTGGCATTGCTGTCAGCGCCCGGCGACAGGTAGAACGCGGCAGAGCCGATCACCGCCACGGCGATCAGGCCGAGCAGCAGGCGTGGGGATTTGCGCTTACTCATGAGTCGTCTCCAGTGGCAGGACGTGGGCGACGCTGAGACGTTCGCGGGTGAAATACAGCTTGGCGGCGTTCTGGATGTCTTGCGGGGTCACGCTTTCCAGATCGGCGAGTTCGGTGTCCATCAGTTTCCACGACAGGCCTACGGTCTCGAGTTGACCGATGGCGGTGGCCTGGCTGGTGATCGAATCACGTTCGAACACCAGACCGGCGATCACTTGTGCACGTACGCGCTCGAGTTCTTCGGCGGACGGCGCGGTGGTTTTCAGCTGCTCCAGCAACTTCCACAGACCGGCCTCGGCTTGCGCCATGGTCTTTTTCTTCTGCGTGTTCGGCGTTGCCGAGAGGGTGAACAGGCTGTCGCCACGGGTGTAGGCGTCGTAGCTCGACGAACCGCCGGAGACCAGTTCTTCGCCGCGCTCCAGTTGTGTCGGGATGCGGCCGCTGTAACCGCCGTCGAGCAGGGCCGAGATCAGGCGCAAAGCGTTGACCGAGCGTTTGTCATCAGCCGTCGCAATGCTTGGCACGTTGAAACCGAGCATCAAGCTAGGCAACTGAGTCTGCACGTGCAGGGTGATCTGGCGTTCGCCGGGCTCGGCCAGTTCCAGTGGTTTTTTCGCCGGTGGCACGTCGCGCTTGGCGATCGGGCCGAAATAGCGCTGGGCGAGGGTTTTCACTTCGTCTGGAGTGACGTCGCCGACCACCACCAGTGTGGCGTTGTTCGGCACGTACCAGGATTGGTACCAGTGGCGCAGCTCTTCGACCTTCATGCGGTCGAGGTCGGCCATCCAGCCAATGGTCGGCGTGTGGTAGCCGCTGGCCGGGTAGGCCATGGCCTTGTAGCGCTCGTAGGCTTTGGACATCGGCTTGTCATCGGTGCGCAAGCGGCGCTCTTCCTTGATGACTTCGATTTCCTTGGCGAACTCGTCGGCCGGCAGGCGCAGATTGGCCATGCGGTCGGCTTCCAGTTCGAAGGCTACGCCCAGACGGTCGCGAGCCAGCACCTGGTAATAAGCAGTGAAGTCGTCGCTGGTGAAGGCGTTCTCTTCTGCGCCCAGATCACGCAGGATCAAAGAGGCTTCGCCGGGACCGACTTTCTCGCTGCCCTTGAACATCATGTGTTCAAGCGCGTGGGACAAACCGGTCTGGCCCGGGGTTTCGTAGCTGGAGCCGACCTTGTACCAGACCTGCGAGACCACCACGGGCGCGCGATGGTCTTCGCGCACGACGACCTTGAGGCCGTTGTCGAGGGTGAATTCGTGGGTCGGTTGCGGGTCGGCCGCCAGGGCCGAAAGGGGCAGGCAGACTGTGCTGAGCAGCAGGCCTGCAGCGCGGCGGGCTAG
The DNA here is from genome assembly GCF_979258655.1 of Pseudomonas sp. AC242. NCBI lineage: Bacteria > Pseudomonadati > Pseudomonadota > Gammaproteobacteria > Pseudomonadales > Pseudomonadaceae > Pseudomonas > Pseudomonas sp. AC242. The sequence continues at coordinate 5,281,865 of NZ_OZ409873.1, read as the reverse complement.
AGCATTCATTCGTTTTTTAACCTGTTGGGCTGCCCGCTTGGTCTTAGCCTAGGCGGGCGAGGAGGTGCTAGGATACTGATCCGTTTTACTGGCGGCCACGCCTATCAAGCCACTGTTCGGTCGATAGGTTGTATGGGTTCCCGGAAGAAGCTTTGAGTTTGTCAGCTAAACTCTGCGTTTTCGCCGACGATGCCGTTCCAGTCCTTCGTATTAATCGACCTTTGAGGTGCCTGTGGTGCCTCGACAAAATGTTGCGCGTGAACAAGCTGGATGAAACACAGTCTGTTCTGCATCGAATATTTATTTGCCGGGGCGCCCTTATGGCGCGTCGCTACCGTGAGATAGCCGTCCTCCATGTTTGGTTCCAACGACGACAAGAAGACCCCAGCTGCGGCTGGCGAGAAGAAAAGCCTGTTCGGATGGCTGCGTAAGAAACCGCAGGAACCCGTCGTCGAACAGCCGCCCGCGATTCCTGAGCCTGCACCGGAACCTGCTCCGGTTATAGACGAAGAGCCGGCACCGATCGTTCTGCCGATTGCCGAGCCGGTGCTGCAACCGGTCGAGCCAGAACCCGAGCCTGAAGCGCCTGTAGCGGCGGAATTGCCGCTGACCCCGGCGGCTGAGCCATGGCTGACTTTGCCAGTGGCGGAAGAGCCAGTGGCATTGGTTGAAGAGGCAGCGCCGCACATCACCCCAGACATTCCTGCGCCTGCTGCATTCGTTGCAGAGGTTGCTCCGGCGCCGGTGGTTGAGCCGGTAGTTGAGCCTGCGCCGGTTGTTGTCGAGCCCGTTGCGCCCGTGTTTGTTGCGCCAGTTGTCCAACAGCCCGAGCCTGCACCTGCACCTGCACCTGCACCTGCACCTGCACCTGCACCTGCACCTGCACCGGTTGTCGCTGCTCCTGTTACTCCAGTCGAAGTGGTTGCCGAGGCCCCGGTCGAAGCCCCGCGCACCGAAGAAACCAAAGCCGGTTTCTTCGCCCGCCTCAAGCAAGGTTTGTCGAAAACCAGCGCCAGCATCGGCGAGGGCATGGCCAGCCTGTTCCTCGGCCGCAAAACCATCGATGACGATCTGCTCGATGACCTCGAAACCCGTCTGCTCACCGCCGACGTGGGTGTCGAAGCCACCACGCAAATCATCCAGCGTCTGACCCAGAAGGTCGCGCGCAAAGAGCTGGCCGACGCCGACGCGCTGTACAAATCCCTGCAGGCCGAACTGGCCGCGATGCTCAAACCGGTCGAACAACCGCTGAAAATCGCCTCGCAGAACAAGCCTTTCGTGATTCTGGTAGTCGGCGTCAACGGCGCCGGCAAGACCACCACCATCGGCAAACTGGCGAAGAAGCTGCAACTGGAAGGCAAGAAAGTCATGCTTGCCGCCGGTGACACCTTCCGCGCCGCCGCTGTGGAACAATTGCAGGTCTGGGGCGAGCGCAACAAGATTCCGGTGATCGCCCAGCACACCGGCGCCGACTCGGCTTCGGTGATCTTCGACGCCGTGCAGGCTGCCAAGGCCCGCGGCATCGACGTTTTGATCGCTGACACCGCCGGTCGTCTGCACACCAAAGACAACCTGATGGAAGAGCTGAAGAAGGTTCGTCGTGTGATTGGCAAGCTCGACGCTGACGCGCCGCACGAAGTGCTGCTGGTGCTCGACGCCGGTACTGGCCAGAACGCCATCAATCAGGCCAAGCAATTCAACCAGACCGTCGAACTGACCGGCCTGGCGCTGACCAAGCTCGACGGTACCGCCAAGGGCGGGGTGATCTTCGCCCTGGCCAAGCAGTTTGGCCTGCCGATCCGCTACATCGGCGTCGGTGAAGGCATCGACGATTTGCGTACCTTTGAAGCCGAACCCTTTGTCCAGGCACTGTTTGCCGAGCGGGAGCGTTCATGATTCGTTTCGAACAGGTCGGTAAACGCTACCCGAACGGTCACGTCGGCTTGCATGAGCTGAGCTTTCGAGTCCGTCGTGGCGAGTTCTTGTTTGTCACCGGCCACTCCGGTGCCGGTAAATCCACGTTGTTGCGCCTGTTGCTGGCGATGGAACGTCCGACCAGTGGCAAACTGCTGCTGGCCGGGCAAGACCTGAGCACCATCAGCAACGCGCAGATTCCGTTCCTGCGCCGGCAGATCGGTGTGGTATTCCAGAATCACCAGTTGCTGTTCGATCGCACGGTGTTCAACAACGTCGCCTTGCCGCTGCAGATTCTTGGCTTGTCCAAGGCCGAAATCGCCAAGCGTGTCGATTCGGCGCTGGAACGCGTGGCGCTGTCGGATAAAACCGATCTGTACCCGGGCGACCTGTCCACCGGTCAGCAACAGCGCGTCGGCATTGCCCGCGCCATCGTGCACCGCCCGGCCTTGCTGCTGGCGGACGAACCGACCGGTAACCTCGACCCGCGTCTGGCGGCCGAAATCATGGGCGTGTTCGAAGACATCAACCGTCTGGGCACCAGCGTGCTGATCGCCAGTCACGACCTGGCGCTGATCGCGCGCATGCGTCACCGCATGTTGACCCTGCAACGTGGCCGATTGATCGGCGACGGGGAGGCCGGGGTATGAGTGCGACACGTAGCCCAAAGGTTTCCGAGCGCGTGGCCCCGAAGGCCGCCGATCCGCAGCCGCCGAAGAAGAAAAAGCACGACGAAGACGATGGCCCGGATTTCGCCACGTTGTTCCGTGCCTGGGTCGAAAGCCATCGCGCCAGTCTGCTCGACAGCCTGCGTCGCCTCGGCAAGCAGCCGATTGGCAGTTTCTTCACCTGCATGGTGATGGCCGTGGCGCTGAGCCTGCCGATGGGGCTTTCGCTGTTGCTCAACAACGTCGAACGTCTTGGTGGTTCGTGGCAGCGGGCGGCGCAGATCTCGCTGTATCTGCAACTCGACACCAGCCCGGAACAGGGCGAGTCGTTGCGCGAACAGATCAAAGGCATGCCCGGCGTAGCTGATGCTGAATATGTCGGCCGTGATCAGGCGCTGGAAGAGTTCCAGCAACAGTCCGGACTGGGTGAAGCCCTGCGCGAGCTGCCGGAGAACCCGTTGCCGGGCGTGGTACTGGTCACTCCGAATGAAGTCGACAAGCCAACCCTGGAAGCATTAAGACAAAAACTTTCCGAGCTGCCCAAGGTACAACAGGCGCAACTTGATCTAGTCTGGGTCGAGCGTCTGGCCGCCATCCTCAAGCTTGGCGATCGTTTTGTCTTCGGTCTGACAGTGCTGCTGGTTTCTGCATTACTTTTGGTGATAGGCAATACCATTCGTCTTCATATTGAAAACCGCCGCACCGAGATAGAAGTGATTAAACTCGTCGGCGGCACTGACAGTTATGTGCGTCGCCCTTTCCTTTATATGGGCGCGTTGTATGGCTTCGGTGCGGGGCTACTGTCCTGGGGCGTATTGGCGTTTGGCTTGAACTGGCTGAACGATGCGGTGGTTGGGCTGGCCGGCTTGTACGGCAGTGATTTCGCGCTGGCCGGAGTGCCAGTTGCCGACGGTCTGTCGCTCTTGCTTGGCGCGGTGCTGTTGGGTTATATCGGTGCATGGATTGCAGTCGCACGCCATCTCAGGGAGCTGGCGCCGAAGTAGAATCTTTTTTGCGCGTGATTGACCTCGCGGTTTTTTTGGGAACTTGCACTTGAATTCCCGGTCAATTTTTCGCAGTGCCGAGAGGCACGAGTATGTAAGTGGGAGGTTTTTTCGTATGACCAATTCTTTGCAACCTGCGTATGCGTTGGTTCCGGGTGCGAACCTGGAAGCTTACGTGCACACCGTCAACAGCATTCCATTGCTGACGCCGGAGCAGGAGCGTGAACTGGCCGAGAGTCTCTACTATGAGCAGGATTTGGGGGCGGCTCGGCAGATGGTGCTCGCCCACCTGCGTTTTGTCGTACATATCGCCCGTAGCTATTCCGGCTACGGTCTGGCTCAGGCTGACCTGATCCAGGAAGGTAACGTCGGCCTGATGAAGGCCGTGAAGCGCTTCAACCCGGAAATGGGTGTGCGTCTGGTGTCGTTCGCCGTGCACTGGATCAAGGCGGAAATTCACGAGTTCATCCTGCGCAACTGGCGCATTGTGAAAGTCGCGACCACCAAGGCCCAGCGCAAGCTGTTCTTCAACCTGCGCAGCCAGAAGAAACGTCTGGCGTGGCTGAACAACGAGGAAGTCCACCGTGTGGCGGAAAGCCTCGGCGTTGAACCGCGGGAAGTGCGCGAGATGGAAAGTCGCCTGACCGGCCATGACATGGCCTTCGACCCGGCTGCTGAAGCTGACGACGACAGCGCTTTCCAGTCGCCGGCCAACTATCTGGAAGACCACCGGTACGACCCGGCGCGTCAACTGGAAGATGCCGACTGGAGCGACAACTCCAACAGCAACCTGCACGAAGCACTGGAAGTGCTGGACGAACGCAGCCGTGACATCCTCTACCAGCGCTGGCTGGCAGAAGAGAAAGCCACGCTGCACGACTTGGCGCAGAAGTACAACGTGTCGGCCGAGCGGATCCGTCAGCTCGAGAAGAGCGCGATGAACAAGCTCAAGTTGTCGATCGCCGCATAACCGGCGAGCAGGCAATAAAAAACGCCCCGATCAGCGATGATCGGGGCGTTTTTTTATGCGCATATGTCAGGGCAGCATCAATCCCTGTGGGAGCTGGCTTGCCAGCGATGGCGTCGGGTCAGTCATGTAGATGGTTGCTGAACTACCGCTATCGCGGGCAAGCCCGCTCCCACAGGGATCTTTAGGATTTGGAAGAATCTTGACTGGCTATCGAGACCACGGTGCGCGGCGCGAATCGTTGAGCCCCAACAGATAACTATCCCCACCCAACTGGCTCATCTGCTGCCGAATCCACCCGGCCCGGCGCGACACATAAGCGGTTGGATGACTCGCACTCCAGACACGCGGATTGGGTAGAACGGCCGCCAGATAACTCGCCTGCTGCCGCGACAACGACTTCGCGCTCACGCCAAAGTGATGGCGGGCCGCAGCTTCGGCGCCAAACACCCCGTCATCCCACTCGACGCTGTTCAGGTACACCTCAAGAATCCGCTGCTTGGGCCAGAACACCTCGATCAGCGCGGTAAACCAGGCCTCCAGGCCTTTACGCAGATAGCTGCGGCCGGCCCACAGAAACAGGTTCTTCGACACTTGCTGGCTCAAGGTGCTGGCGCCGCGAATCGAGCCGCCGAGTTCGTTGTGCGCCAGTGCGGCCTGGATCGCACTGAAGTCAAAACCCCAATGCTCGGGAAACTTCTGATCCTCACCGGCCATGACCGCCACTTTGAGATCGTCGGAGATCTCGTCCCACGGCTTCCACGTGCGTTGCAGGTCAATCGGCTCACCGTCGACCCAGGATTCGACCTTGCGTTCGACCATCAGCGCTGTGCCCGGCGGCGGCACGAAGCGAAACACCAGCACCAGCAAGACGCTGCCACCGGCGAACCAGAGCAGGGCCTTCGTGAGACGACGGAAAATAGTACGCAGCATAGAGATGGCTTGGCCGAACCGGTGGAGCGGGCCATTATACAGACCCTGCCGATCGCGTCTGACTGGAGTTCCCAATGCTGCGTGGCTTTTTGATGCTGGCCGCTTTTTTCGGTTTCACCGGTGTTGCGTTGGGCGCATTCGCCGCCCATGGCCTGAAAAGCCGACTGACGCCTGAATATCTGTCTATTTTCCACACCGGCGTCACTTATCAACTGGTGCACACCCTGGCACTGTTCGGAGTGGCGCTGTTGGCCACGCAGATTCAGGGGCGGCTGGTCGCTTGGGCCGGCGTGTCGTTCACCGTGGGCATTCTGCTGTTCTCCGGTAGCCTGTACGTGCTGACCATCACCGGTATCAGCAAACTCGGCATCATCACTCCGTTCGGCGGTCTGGCATTTCTGGCCGGTTGGGTTTGCCTGGGCCTCGCCGCCTGGCGCCTGCAACCAACCGCTTGACGCTTGGTGCTGACCTTTAGGTCATGATCGGGCTAGAATGCCAGCCCCTAAAAATGATGGCGGCGTTGCGCATGCGCATTCAGTTGAACGGTGAATCCCTTGAACTGCCCGACGGCGAGACTGTTGCGGCCCTGATCACCCGTCTGGAACTGACCGGACGCCGGGTGGCAGTCGAACTCAATCTGGATATCGTCCCGCGCAGCCAGCATGCCAGCACCACGCTCAATGACGGTGACAACGTCGAAGTGGTGCACGCCATCGGCGGCGGCTGATCGCCCGGCCCGCAAGGGTACAGAATTCTGCAAGACCCTCACCCCTAAAGAGGATTCCCCATGAGCATCGTTCGTAGCGACAAGCCTTTTGTTCTGGCCGGTCGTACTTACCAGTCGCGTTTGCTGGTCGGTACCGGCAAGTACCGTGACATGGAAGAAACCCGTCAGGCCATCGAAGCCTCGGGTGCCGAGATCGTCACCTTCGCCGTACGCCGCACTAACCTGGGCCAGATCGAAGGCGAGCCGAACCTGCTCGACGTGCTGTCGCCGGAGCGCTACACCTTCCTGCCGAACACTGCGGGCTGCTACGACGCCATCGAAGCCGTGCGCACCTGCCGCCTGGCGCGTGAACTGCTCGATGGTCACAACCTGGTGAAGCTGGAAGTACTGGCCGACCAGAAAACCCTGTTTCCTAACGTGATCGAAACCCTCAAGGCCGCGGAAACGCTGGTCAAGGAAGGTTTCGACGTGATGGTGTACACCAGCGATGACCCGATCATCGCCCGTCAACTGGCAGAAATCGGCTGCATCGCGGTCATGCCGCTGGCCGGTCTGATCGGTTCCGGTCTGGGGATCTGCAACCCGTACAACCTGCAGATCATCCTCGAAGAAGCCAAGATTCCCGTGTTGGTCGATGCCGGTGTCGGCACTGCGTCCGACGCGACCATCGCCATGGAACTGGGTTGCGATGCAGTGCTGATGAACTCGGCCATCGCCCACGCCCAGCAGCCGGTGATGATGGCTGAAGCCATGAAACACGCCATCGTTGCAGGCCGCCTGGCCTACCTTGCTGGCCGTATGCCGAAAAAACTCTATGCCAGCGCCTCTTCGCCGCTGGATGGTCTGATCAAGTAAGAGCCATTGATGACTGAATCGAACGACACGCCTATCCAGACGGAAGAGGGCGACGAGCGCCAACACCGCCGCATCAAGAGTTTCGTGATGCGCGCCGGGCGCATGACCGAAGGCCAGCAACGCGGTCTGGATCAGGGCGCGCCGCTGTACGTGCTGCCGCTGGCTGACGCGCCGGTCGATTACGATCAAGTGTTCGGCCGTTCGGCACCGCGCTCGCTGGAGATCGGTTTCGGCATGGGCCACTCGCTGCTGGAAATGGCCGCGGCGGCGCCGGAGCAGGATTTCATCGGTGTTGAAGTGCACCGTCCGGGTGTTGGCGCGCTGCTCAATGGCGTGCTGACCCAGGGTCTGACCAACCTGCGCGTCTACGATTGCGACGCGATCGAGGTGCTCAACCGCTGCATCGCCGACAATAGCCTTGACCGCCTGATGCTGTTCTTCCCGGATCCGTGGCACAAGAGCCGTCACCACAAACGTCGTATCGTTCAGGCGTCGTTCGCTGAACTGGTGCGCAGCAAGTTGAAGGTTGGCGGCATTCTGCACATGGCTACCGACTGGGAACCGTACGCCGAATACATGCTGGAAGTGATGAACGTCGCCCCGGGCTACCGCAATCTCGCCGAAGACGGCAAGTGCGTGCCACGCCCGGCCGAACGCCCGATCACCAAGTTCGAACGCCGCGGCGAACGTCTTGGCCATGGCGTCTGGGACCTGAAGTTCGAAAAACTCGCCTAAGCATCACGCAATGATCGTTCCCACGCTCTGCGTGGGAATGCTGCCCGGGACGCTCTGCGTCCCACAGCGGACGCAGAGCGTCCATTGAGGCATTCCCACGCGGAGCATGGGAACGATCAAAAGCGGCCGAAAGATCAGCGGCGGTCGGCGACCACGCCGATGAGGACAAGGACTACCAGCAGGACTGGCGCCAGGCTGTAGTTGTTGAACTGGCTCAAACCCTTGATAACCCACGGCGTGGCGTAAATCAGCGCTGCACCGCTGCCGATCACGCACAGCAGCGCCATCAGCGGTACGCGCAGGGCGCCGGCGATGCTGCCCAGGCGTTGCTCGACCCAGCCTTTGAAGTCGGCGCCGAACAGCACCAGCAGGCAGCCGACCAGCGCCAGGGCGATTTCCGAGAGGTTGCTGCGGCTCCAGCGGGAGACGGTGGCGAGCAGGTCGAGTATCAAATCCATGCGTTTTCCCTTAGGACAGAAGTTGAGGGCTGGGCTCAGTTCAGAAATTGTTGCAGCAAGTCGTTGAGAAACAGTTGTCCGCGCTCGGTGGCCGCCAGACGTGACGGTTCGACCTGCAACAGACCGCTTTGTTCTGCCGCGGCCCGGCCTTCGGCGAGGCTTTCCAGCGACAGCCCGGTGCGCTCCGGATACAGGCGCGATTCGACGCCAGCGGTCAGGCGCAAAGCGTTCATCAGAAACTCGAACGGCATCTCGTCATTGGTCAGGGCTTTTTCGCCAGCCTGGAAGCTTTTTGCCGGGTTGAGATAGTCCTTCGGCAGACGGGTCTTCCAGGTACGCACGATGCGTCCGTCAGGATGACTCAACTTGCCGTGCGCACCCGCGCCGATGCCGATGAAGTCGCCGAAGCTCCAGTAATTGAGGTTATGCCGCGCTGGCCGACCGGCCTGGGCATAAGCCGAGACTTCGTACTGCGCGTAACCGTGCTCGGCCAAAAGCGCCTGCCCGGCTTCCTGAATGTCCCACAGCGTGTCGTCCTCCGGCAGCACCGGCGGCTGGTTCCAGAACACGGTGTTCGGTTCCAATGTCAGTTGATACCAGGAGATGTGCGTCGGATTCAGTTCGATAGCCTGGCGCAAATCGCTCAAGGCATCGTCTAGCGACTGATCCGGCAAGCCGTGCATCAAGTCGAGGTTGAAGTTATCGAACCCGGCCTGCCGCGCCATACCGGCAGCACGCACCGCTTCGTCACCGTTGTGAATCCGGCCCAGCGCCTTGAGTCTTTCCTGCTGGAAACTCTGGATGCCAATCGACAGGCGATTGATCCCCAGCTTGCGGTACGCGACGAACTTCTCTTGCTCGAAGGTGCCGGGATTGGCTTCCAGAGTGATTTCGATGTCATGAGCAAATGGAATGCGCTGCTCGACGCCTTCCAGCAGTCGCCCGAGGGCTTCGGCGCTGAACAGGCTCGGCGTACCACCGCCAAAGAAAATCGAGCTGATTTCACGCCCGTAAACCGCGTGCAGGTCCTGATCGAGATCGGCCAGCAAGGCGTCGACGTACTCCTGCTCCGGCAACACCGGGCTGGCAGTGTGCGAGTTGAAGTCGCAATACGGGCATTTGCGCACACACCACGGGATGTGGATGTACAGCGCCAGGGGCGGCAGCGTCGGCAGCGGCGCCCGAGGCGAAGAGGCGGCGCCGCCGACAATCAGCGACGACGCGGAAGAATCACCGGTCATTTCAAGCCCAGACGCTGGCGCAGCAGATCCATTGCACGGGCGCGGTGGCTGATCTGGTTCTTGTCGGCCGGGCTCAATTCGGCGCTGGAGACGTCACGCTCCGGCACCCAGAACAGCGGGTCATAACCGAAACCGTGTTCGCCGCTGGCAGCGGTGAGGATGCGCCCGTGCCACAAGCCTTCGCAGAGGATCGGCAATGGATCATCGGCGTGACGTACCAGCGCCAGTACGCAAACGAACTGCGCGCCGCGCTCGGCTTGCGGCACGTCCTTCAGCGCATCGAGCAGTTTGGCGTTGTTCGCCGCATCGCCCTTGCCATCGGCATAGCGCGCCGAATAGATGCCCGGTGCACCGCCAAGGAAATCCACCGCCAGCCCTGAGTCGTCGGCCAGCGCCGGCAGCCCGGAAATACGTGCGGCGTTGCGTGCCTTGAGAATGGCGTTCTCGACGAACGACAGACCGGTTTCTTCCGGCTCGACCTTGCTCCACTCGCCAATCGAGCGCAGTTGCACCGATTCGCCGAGCATGGCCTGGAGTTCTTTGAGTTTGCCGGCGTTATGGCTGGCCAGTACGAGCTGCTTGATGTTCATCATTCGCCGGGAAAGAGTTCTTGGTTGAAATTGATGGTGTTGATCTTGTCGCCGTTCTGCACCTTGATCTCAAAGGTGCGGGTTTCCTGCTGCTCAACCGGATACTGGGCGATGTAGTAGATCGCGCCCTGTTCGGTGATCTGGCGGAAATTCAGCGGCACGCTCTGGCTGGTCAGGTCTTTGACCGTGCCGGTGACGTTGGCGACCAGCGGTTTGCCGTCCTTGATCACCGAGACATTGATCACGCCCTGATTCTTGCTGCGCACCAGTTCCGCAGCCTTGGCGATGTCCGGCGTCAGAAACGTCGAGTTGAAAGTGTTGTAGTGCACCGTGACGTCGCCGAAGGTTTCCTTGCGTTCGCCCTTGATGACGTCGGCCGCCATAGCGCTGGCGCTCAGGCAGGCAGTCAATAACAACAACGCTAAACGACCCATGATCGTGCTCCTCGAAATGACGGGATTCAGACCGCGACTTTGTGGTCTGCAAGCTGCGGGCTGCTGACGCGGTAGATACCGATCTCACCTAACAGATTAGGCCATAGCTTACTGGCCCACCCGTGACGGTGCTGTTGATCCACGGCAAGCCGATCAATGACCTTCGCATCACGTTCGCGGCAAAGTTCTTCAAAGTCTTCGAAGGTGCAGAAGTGAATGTTCGGTGTGTTGTACCAGGTGTACGGCAAAAACTCGGAGACCGGCATGCGCCCCTTGCTCGCCAGGTACCAGCGGCAGCGCCAGTGACCAAAATTCGGGAAGGTGATGATGCATTGGCGACCGACCCGGAGCATTTCGTCGAGGATCTTGTCTGGGTAGTGCACGGCTTGCAGGGCCTGGGTCATGACGACGATGTCGAAACTGTTGCTGGCAAAGTTGCCCAGCCCCTTGTCCAGATCCTGCTCGATAACGTTGACGCCTTTGGCCACGCACTGGGCAATGTTGTCAGCGTCGTTTTCCAGGCCATAACCGGTGACGTTCTTGTTGTCGCGCAGCCAGGTCAGCAGCTCGCCGTCACCGCAACCGAGGTCGAGGACGCGGCTGCCGGCGGGGATCCATTCCTGGATGATTTCCAGATCAGCTCTCATGGCTTTCTCACAACGTGATGCGGTTCATGTAATTGCCGAACGCCTGCAAGTAGCGCGGGATCGGAATCAGGAAGGCGTCGTGGCCCTGCGGTGCGTCGATTTCCAGATAACTGACGTCTTTGCGCGCCGCCATCAACGCATCCACCAGTTCCCGCGAGCGGGCCGGAGAGAAGCGCCAGTCGGTGGTGAACGACATCACGCAGAACTTGGCCGTGGCGTTCTCGAAGGTTTTCGCCAGGTTGTCGTCGAAGTTCGCCGCCGGATCGAAGTAATCCAGTGCCTTGGTCATCAACAGATAGGTGTTGGCGTCGAAGCGTCCGGAGAACTCTTCGCCCTGATAACGCAGGTAGCTTTCGACCTGAAACTCGACGCTGTGGAAGTCGTAGTTGAGCTTCTCGCTCTTGAGGCCACGGCCGAATTTCTCGCCCATGGAATCGTCGGACAGATAAGTGATGTGCCCGACCATGCGCGCTAGCATTAGCCCGCGCTTGGGGATCACACCCGCTTCCTGGAACGAACCGCCGTGGAATTCCGGGTCCGTGAGGATCGCCTGACGCGCCACTTCGTTGAAGGCGATGTTCTGCGCCGACAGCTTCGGTGCCGAGGCGATGGCCAGGCAATGACGCACGCGATCCGGGTAAGTGATGGTCCATTGCAGCGCCTGCATGCCGCCGAGGCTGCCGCCGATCACGGCTGCCCACTGGCCGATGCCGAGCAGATCAGCGAGACGCGCCTGGCTGTGCACCCAGTCTTCCACGGTGAGTACCGGGAAATCGGCGCCGAACGGTTTGCCGGTCTCAGGGTTGATGCTGCTCGGGCCGGTGGATCCATTGCAGCCGCCCAGATTATTCAGGCTGACCACGAAGAACTTGTTGGTGTCGATCGGTTTGCCGGGGCCGATGCAGCTGTCCCACCAACCGGGTTTGCGGTCGTCGACGCTGTGGTAGCCGGCGGCGTGATGATGGCCGGACAAGGCGTGGCAAATCAGCACGGCGTTGCTCGCTTGCGCGTTCAGCGTGCCGTAGGTTTCGTAGATCAGGTCATAGGCGGCCAGCGAGCGGCCACAGGCCAGCGCCAGCGGATCGCTGAAGTGCGCGGTTTGCGGCGTCACCAGACCAACAGAATCGGGGGGAAAGGCAGTTGGCATCGACCCTGCTCTCGTTGAAATGAGGCGTAAGTCTAAAGACCGGGGGGGTTAGCGGCAAGCGGCCCTCACCCTAGCCCTCTCCCAGAGGTAGAGGGGACCGACCGAGGTGTTCTTTTGAGCTACGCCGACCTGATCTATCCGGGCTGAACTCAGGTTCCGAAAACACCCTGGATCGGCTCCCTCTCCAGGGGGAGAGGGCTGGGGTGAGGGGCGCAGGCGCTGCAAAACTCAAGACAAGCGCCCAACCAACCCAGGCAAATCCGGCAACTTCTTCGGCGAGCAGATCTTCACCCGCTTTTGCCGGTTCAACTCACCACTGAGCAAACTGACCTGGCTCTTCGAAACGCCAAACGCCTTGGCCAGAAAACCCATCAGATAAGCATTGGCCTTGCCCTCGACCGGCGGCGCAGTCAGGCGAATCTTCAAGCGATCCCCATGCAGCCCGGCGAAGTCATCGCTACGGGCTGCCGGTTGCAGGTGACACTCGAGGATCAAGTCGTCACCGTCCCAACGGAACCAGCTCACATCAGCAAGCGCAGGATTTCCGGCATCATCGTCATCGCCGCCAGATTGTTGATCACCAGCATGTCGATCAGCTTCAACGCGAGGAAGGCGAAGATTGGCGACAGGTCCAGACCGCCAAGATTCGGCAGGAAGCGGCGGAACGGCGCCAGCGCCGGCTCGCAGATCTGGTTGACCAGTTCAGCACCCGGATTGTGGCTGCCCGGCGCGACCCACGAGAGGATCACGCTGATGATCAGGGCGAAGAAGAAGATCTTCAGGAACAGCGCGGTCACGCCGATCAGCGACCAGATAAACAGTTGCAGCGGGTTGCCGGTGGTGCCGTAAGTCAGCAGCAGGGTCAGCGCCATCAGCGCCAGTTGCACCAGAATCGCCAGCACCAGCGACGACATGTCCAGACCGAACAGGCTCGGAATGATCCGGCGCAGTGGCTTGAGCAGTGGCTGGGTCGCTTTGACGATGAACTGGCACAGCGGGTTGTAGAAGTTCGCCCGTACCAGTTGCAGTACGAAGCGCAGCAGCACGATCAGCAGGTACAGACTGCCGAGGGTTTGCAGCACGTAAACCGCTGCGGTGTTCAATCCAATCATGTAAGGCTCCTTATTTGCCCAGTTGTTCGGCCATTTCGGCCGAGCGGTGCGCGGCGGCGCCGAGTGCGGTTTCGACCAGGGCTTCAAAGCCATTGGCCTGGAATGATTTGATTGCAGCTTCCGTGGTGCCGTTTGGCGAGGTCACGCGACGGCGCAGTTCGGCGGCGTCGACATCGCTGGAAACCGCCATGTGCGCTGCGCCCAGCGCCGTTTGCAGGGTCAGTTGTTCTGCGACGTCTTTCGGCAGGCCGAGTTTGACGCCGGCGGCAGTCATGGCTTCGATCAGCAGGAAGAAGTAGGCAGGGCCGGAACCGGACACGGCGGTGACGGCGTCCAGTTGCTGTTCTTCATTCAGCCACAGGGCGATGCCGACGGCGGACAGCAGCTCTTCGGCTTGCTGACGCTGCTCGGCAGTCACTTCGCTGGTCGCGTACAAGCCGCTGACGCCCTGGCGCAGCAGCGCCGGGGTATTGGGCATGCAGCGCACGATCGGCTGCTCGCCGAGCCACGCGGTCATGCTGGCACAGGTGATACCGGCAGCAATCGACACCACCAATTGATTGGGTTTCAGGCTTGGGCGAATGGCTTCGCACACGGCTTTCATAGCCTGCGGCTTGACCGCCAGCACGATCACATCGACGCCGTCGATGGCCTGAGCATTGTCGGCGAAAGTTTCGATGCCGTGTTCGGCACTGACCTTGGCGCGGGTTTCTTCACCCGGGTCGCTGGCGCGGATCTGTCCGGCTTCCAGACCCTTGGCGCGCAGGCCGCCAATCAGACTGGCCGCCATGTTGCCCGCACCGATAAACGCAATACGTGTGTTGCTCATGTGTGGTCCTTATCTGGAATGGTTCAAGACTGGGAATAATCACGGGCGCCAAACAGGGCGGTACCGATACGCACCCAAGTGGCGCCTTGGGCAATGGCCGACTCGAGGTCGTGGCTCATGCCCATGGACAGTGTGTCGAGCGGCAGATCGAGGCTGGCCTGCAATTTCTGTACAGCGGCGAAGGCCGCGTCTTGCTCGGCGCGATCTTCGGTCGGCTCGGGAATCGCCATCAGGCCACGCAATTTCAGGCGCGGTAATGCGTTGATGGCCTCGGCCAATGCCGGCAGATCAGCCGGGGTGCAGCCGGATTTACTGGCTTCACCGCTGACGTTGACCTGAATGCAGATGTTCAGCGGCGGCAGCTCGGCCGGGCGCTGTTCGGACAGACGTTGAGCGATTTTCAGGCGATCCACGGAATGCACCCAATCGAAATGCTCGGCAATCGCCCGAGTCTTGTTCGATTGAATGGGGCCGATGAAGTGCCAGATCAAGGGCAGGTCGGCCAGTTCGAGCTGTTTGCCCAAGGCTTCCTGCAGGTAGTTCTCGCCAACGTCACGCAGGCCGGCGGCATACGCCTCGCGCAGGGCTGCGGCGGGCTTGGTCTTGCTCACGGCGAGCAACTGGACGCTGTTTTCAGGACGGTGTGCGGCTTGGATCGCGGTCTGGATGCGCGAACCAACCTGAAGAATGTTGTCTGCTATCGTGGACATCAAGAGGCGCCGGCGGTCTGAAGGTTCGCGGCATTCTACTGGAATTGAGGAGCGCTATGGATATCACTGAACTGCTGGCCTTCAGCGCCAAACAGGGAGCTTCCGACCTGCACCTGTCGGCCGGTCTGCCGCCGATGATCCGCGTCGATGGCGATGTGCGGCGGATCAATCTGCCGGCGCTGGATCACAAGCAAGTGCACGAACTGATCTACGACATCATGAACGACACCCAGCGGGTCGACTTCGAGAAACATCTGGAAACCGACTTTTCCTTCGAGGTGCCGGGTGTCGCGCGTTTCCGGGTTAACGCCTTCAACCAGAACCGTGGCGCCGGAGCGGTATTTCGTACCATTCCGTCGAAAGTGCTGAG
The DNA here is from genome assembly GCF_979258655.1 of Pseudomonas sp. AC242. NCBI lineage: Bacteria > Pseudomonadati > Pseudomonadota > Gammaproteobacteria > Pseudomonadales > Pseudomonadaceae > Pseudomonas > Pseudomonas sp. AC242. The sequence goes on along the minus strand of NZ_OZ409873.1, from coordinate 5,266,524 downwards.
CATGGAAGATCTGGCCATGGGCGATGTCTTTCGCAAGATCACCGATGCCCCGCGTGGGCTGGTGCTGGTCACCGGGCCGACCGGTTCAGGCAAATCAACCACGTTGGCGGCGATGATCGATTACCTCAACACCCACCGTCATCACCATATTCTGACCATTGAAGACCCGATCGAATTTGTTCACGAATCGCGCAAATGCCTGATCAATCAGCGTGAAGTTCACCGTGATACCCGCAGTTTCGCCACCGCTTTGCGCTCGGCGCTACGTGAAGACCCGGATGTGATCCTGGTCGGCGAGATGCGTGACCTGGAAACCATTCGCCTGGCACTGACCGCTGCGGAAACCGGGCATCTGGTATTTGGCACCTTGCACACCACATCCGCAGCGAAAACCATCGACCGTGTCGTGGATGTTTTCCCGGGTGACGAGAAGTCGATGGTGCGTTCGATGTTGTCGGAGTCGTTACTGGCGGTGGTCTCGCAGACGTTGATCAAGAAGATCGGCGGCGGACGGGTGGCGGCGCACGAGATCATGCTGGGCACGTCGGCGATCCGTAACCTGATTCGTGAGGACAAGGTCGCGCAGATGTATTCGGCGATTCAGACCGGTGGGTCGTTGGGGATGCAGACACTGGACATGTGCCTGAAGGATCTGGTGACCAAGGGCTTGATCAGCCGCGAGCATGCGCGGGAGAAGGCGCGCACGCCGGATAATTTCTGAGAGAGTGATCGTTCCCACGCTCTGCGTGGGAATGCAGCCCGGGACGCTCTGCGTCCTTGCCGAGGCGGACGCGGAGCGTCCATTGAGGCATTCCCACGCGGAGCGTGGGAATGATCGGTATGGTGTTAGCGCTGAACCACGCGCATCTGCTGCTGTTCTTTCGGCAACACACGCTTGGCAACTACGTAATGCTGCTGCCAGTACGGCTTGTTCAGAGTATCGATGCTCACCGCTTTGCCACGACGCGGTGCGTGGATGAAGCGGTCGTTGCCCAGGTAGATGGCAACATGGTTGACCCGGCGGCTCTTGATGTTGAAGAAAATCAGGTCGCCCGGCTTCAGATCCTTGCGCTCGACTTTCTCGCCGTGGCCGCTGGCCATGGCATTCGAGGTACGTGGCAGGTCGAACGTAGCGTCGTTGAACGCGTATTTCACCAGACCGCTGCAATCGAAGCCTTTACTTGGGCTGCTGCCGCCCCAACGATAAGGTGTACCGAGGACGTTCACCGCACGGCTCAGCACATTGCTGCTTTCCTTGCTCGCCATCGGTGGCACCAGCTTGCTGTGGCTCTTGCTGCTCAGCGTGGTGGTTTTGCTTTTGCTGCTTTTGCTCGAAGGAGCCGAAGCATGGGATTTAGGGGTGAAGCCGTTAACGTTAGGAAGACGTTGCTCACGATTGGTGGCGTGGGCGGCCAGTGGCATTAATAGGCAGATGGTTAGCCATGTCTTGAAAAATGGTCGCATTAGGCGTGGCTCTTTAGTGATAGCGCGCAACTTTATAACAGAGTTTTTTTTCATTCCGAGTCCGTTGGTCGATTCAGTTGGCGGCCAACGGAACCAAATAAGCGGCAAATGGACGCAATTGTCGGACAGAAGTCAGGTGCTATAAGGCTTTGACGGTAGCAACGGTAACATTTGCCGTACGTCGGCTACCTGTAAAAAAGTCACAAAGAATTCAAGAATATTTATCTATCGTGTGAATCGAGGTCTTCATGAACCCCTATCAACAATTTGTTCAGCAGCAAGATACGCACAGCAAAATCATCGGTTATCTGCTGTGGATTTTCGGTTTTACCGGTGCTCACCGCTTCTATTACGGCAAGCCGGTGACCGGGACGATCTGGTTTTTTACCTTCGGATTGCTGGGCATTGGCTGGCTGATCGACCTGTTCCTGATCCCGGCGATGGATCGCGAGGCGGATCTGCGTTTTACCGCCGGGCCGATCGAGTACAACGTAGCGTGGATTCTGCTGACGTTCCTCGGAGCATTGGGTGTGCACCGGATGTATCAGGGCAAATGGATCAGTGGGCTGATCTATCTGCTGACGGGCGGGTTGTTCTTTCTGGGGGTGCTGTATGACTTCTGGACGCTGAATGATCAGGTGTCCGTACGCAACGCCGAAGGCAGAGGCGCCTTCCAGTAAGCCATCGCTGGCAAGCCAGCTCCCACAGGTTTTTGCGCTAACCCAAAGATAGCGCAAGACCTTGTGGGAGCTGGCTTGCCAGCGATTGGGGGCAACCCGGTATCAAGCCTGGTGACTGATCCGCCCATCCACCAAGGTGTAGCGAACCACACCCGGCAAAGTGTGCCCAATGAACGGGCAGTTCTCACCCTTCGACAACCAGCCTTCACCGGCCACCGTCGAAGCCTGCGGATCGAACAGCACGATATCCGCCGCACCACCCACTGCCAGTTTGCCTGCCGGCAGTCGCAGCGCTTCAGCCGGGCCAGCGCTCAAACGCGCCAGCAAGGTAGGCAGATCCAGCAACCCATCCTCAACCAGCGTCATCGCCAGCGGCAGCAGCAACTCAACACTGCTGATGCCAGGCTCTGTCGCGCCGAACGGCGCCAGTTTGGCGTCACGCTCGTGCGGCTGGTGATGGCTGGAAATCGCCGACACAACGCCGGACTTCACCGCTTCACGCAGGCCATCACGGTCGGCACGCGTACGCAGCGGCGGCTGCACGTGATACAGGCTGCTGAAGTCGATCAGCGCTTCGTCGGTCAGAATCAGCTGATACAACGCCACGTCCGCCGTCACCTTCAAACCACGGGCCTGAGCCTGAGCAATCAGGGCAACACCGCGAGCGCTGGTCAACTGACTGAAATGCGCACGCACGCCAGTCTGCTCGACCAGCAGCAGATCACGGGCCAATGCCACGGTTTCAGCGGTTTCCGGAATCCCCGGCAAGCCGAGGAAACTGGCGACGGCGCCTTCGTGGGCCAAGCCACCTTCAGCCAGATCATGATCCTGCGAGTTGAAAATCACCGTCAGGTCGAAGGTCGCTGCGTATTCCAGCGCCCGGCACAAGGTGCGAGTGTTGCGGAAACTCTCCAGACCGTTGCCAAACGCCACGCAACCAGCGTCGCGCAACGCCACCAGCTCAGCCAGTTGCTCGCCGTCCAGGCCTTTGCTCAGCGCGCCAATCGGAAACACCTTGGTGTTGCCGGCTTCGCGGGCGCGGTCGAGGATCAGTTCGGCCACGGCGGAGGTGTCGAGCACCGGTTTGGTTTTCGGCGGGCAGCACAGGCTGGTCACACCGCCGGCCGCTGCCGCGCGGGTTTCGCTGATGATCGAGCCTTTGCGGCTGTAGCCCGGCTCGCGCAGGGCAACGTTCAGATCGACGAGGCCCGGAGCGGCAACAAGGCCTTGGGCATCAATGGTTTCTACGGCCGTGAAACCCGCCGGGGCCGCGCCGAGGGCGACGATCTTGCAGGCTTCAACGTGAATGTCGGTGACTTGATCCAGGCCGCTGCTTGGATCGATGACGCGTGCGCCGAGAATGCTGAGCTTCACTGGGCGTTCTCCTGCTCGAATTGACGCTGCGCGGTTTGTCCGCTCATGGCCATGGACAGCACAGCCATACGAATCGCGATGCCGTAGGTGACCTGATTGAGGATCACCGAGTGCGGGCCGTCGGCCACTGCTGACTCGATTTCCACGCCACGGTTGATCGGCCCCGGGTGCATGACGATGCAATCGGGTTTGGCCCCGGCCAGACGCGCGGTGGTCAGGCCGAACAGGCGGTAGAACTCGCCTTCGCTCGGCAACAGGCCGCCGGTCATGCGTTCACGCTGCAGGCGCAGCATGATCACCACGTCGACATCCTTCAGGCCTTCGGTCATGTCGGTGTAAACCTTCACGCCGTATTGCTCGATGCCGATTGGCAGCAGGGTTTTCGGCGCGATCACGCGGATGTCCGGGCAACCGAGGGTTTTCAGCGCGAGCATGTTCGAGCGCGCGACCCGCGAGTGCAGGATGTCGCCAACGATGGCTACCGAGAGGTTTTCGAAACCGCCCTTGTGCCGACGGATGGTGAGCATGTCGAGCATGCCCTGCGTCGGGTGGGCGTGACGGCCGTCGCCGCCGTTGATGATCGCCACTTGCGGGCAAACATGTTCGGCGATGAAGTGCGCGGCGCCGGAATCACCGTGGCGTACGACGAACATGTCGGCGGCCATGGCTTCAAGGTTGCGCAGGGTGTCGAGCAGGGTTTCACCCTTGCTTGCCGACGAGGTCGACACGTTCAGGGTGATCACGTCCGCCGACAGTCGCTGGGCCGCCAGTTCGAAGGTGGTGCGGGTGCGCGTGGAGTTTTCGAAGAACACGTTGCACACGGTCTTGCCGCGCAGCAACGGGACTTTCTTCACCGCCCGGGCACCGACTTCGAGGAACGAGTCGGCAGTGTCGAGGATTTCCGTCAGCAACTCGCGGCGCAGGCCGTCGAGCGAGAGGAAGTGGCGCAGCTGGCCCTGATCATTGAGCTGCAGCGGGCGCTTGGTATCTAGAGGCGTCATCGCGAAGGGGACTCTCAATAGGGCGGATTAAAGGTTGAAGTCTTGCAGTTCGAGCGTCAGCGGTTCGGGGCCGGACAGCTTCACCCGTTCGTGAGCGGCCAGCGACAGCGTCGCGCCCACGACATTCGGGCGGATCGGCAGCTCACCGGCGTCGAGGTCCAGCAGGCAGACCAGTGTCACGCTGGCCGGGCGGCCGTAGTCGAACAATTCGTTCATGGCGGCGCGGATGGTGCGGCCGCTCATCAATACATCGTCGATCAGCACCAGATGCTGGCCTTCGATCTCGAAGGGCAGGGCGGACGGGCGCACTTGCGGGTGCAGGCCGTTCTGGCTGAAGTCGTCACGGTAGAAGGACACGTCCAGCGTGCCCAGTGGCGCGTCGCTGCCCAATTCCTTGAGCAAGGCCTGCGCGACCCAGATGCCGCCGGTGCGGATGCCGATGTAACGCGGTTCGGTGATTTCACGCTGGGCAAGGTGCGCCTTGAGGCGGGTCGCCATCTGGCTGATCAGATCGGCGGGATTTGGCAGGCTCATGGTTGCTCCTTGTTGGGGGCGAATCGGGTCCTTGGACACGACTCGGTTTTTCACTCAAAAGAAAAGCGCCGAAGCGCTTGTCAGGATTCAAACAATGCAGTGTTTTCATCGAGCCAGCCCTGCAACAGCAGAGCGGCGGCGATGGCGTCCACCGGGTTGTCGCGGTAACTGCCCTTTTGGCCGCCTCGAACCAGTCGCTCGCCTTTGGCCTCGAAGGTGGTCAGACGTTCGTCGTGGGTATAGAAGGGCACATTGAAACGGCCGTTGAGGCGGCGGGCGAATTTCTCCGCGCGCAGGCACATTTCACTCGGCGTACCATCCATGTTCAGCGGCAGACCGACGACCACGGCGTCGGGTTTCCATTCCTTGAACAGCGCTTCCACCTGATTCCAGTCGGGAATGCCGTTTTGCGCTTTCAGGGTGCACAGCTCACGGGCCTGGCCGGTAATCACCTGGCCGACCGCGACGCCGATCTGTTTGGTGCCGTAGTCGAAGCCGAGAATCAGGCGCAGGGCCATCAGGCGTGACCTGCCTGGCTGGTCAGCAGGCTGAGGTTGATCCCCAGGTGCTTGGCCGCCGCTTCGAGGCGCAGTTCGCTGCTGGTGTTGAAGAGGATGTCGGCGTCGTACGGGCAGGTCAGCCAGGCGTTGTCGGCCAGTTCGGCTTCCAGTTGCCCGGCTTCCCAACCGGCGTAACCGAGGGCAATCAGGCTTTTCGCCGGGCCGACGCCGTCCGCGATGGCGAACAGCACATCCTGCGAGGTCGACAGGGCCAGATCACCGTCCAGTTGTGCGGTGGCCTGGAAGGTCTTGCCCGCCGGATGCAGAACAAAACCGCGATCGGTCTGTACCGGGCCGCCGATGAAAATCGGTACGTGCTGGCACAGTGCTGGCGGGTCGATGTCCGGGCGCAGTTGCTCAAGAATGTCGGCCAGATTCAGCTCTTGCGGCCGGTTGACCACAATCCCCATAGCGCCATTGGCCGTGTGCTCGACGATGTAGGTCAAGGTGTGGGCAAAGTTCGGGTCGGCCATGTGTGGCATGGCGATCAGGAAGTGATGCTTGAGGTAGCTGGGGCTGACGTTTTTCATGTGCGCTAGTGTGGCGTTCGGGGGGCCAACTGACAAGCTGAAGCCGCCAAAAGATCGCAGCCTTCGGCAGCTCCTAAATGTGAATGCAGGCCAATGTAGGAGCTGCCGAAGGCTGCGATCTTTTGATCTTGCCCTTAATTGCTCGAGAGCTTGTCACCGCGGGCGAATTTCCAGGTGCGAATGATTTCCAGACGATCGATATCCGACAAGTCCCCGGTAAACGGCGCAAACGGTGCCGCCAGTCGAACAATGCGCTGCGCCGCCTGATCCAGCAGCGGCTGGCCGGACGATTCCAGCACCAGCACTTCATACAGCGAGCCGTCGCGATTGATCGAAACCATCAGGCGCAAATTGCCGTAGATCTGCTTGCGCCGTGCTTCCTCGGGGTAATTGAGGTTGCCGATGCGTTCGACCTTCTTGCGCCAGTCGTCTTTGTACCAAGCGCCCTTGTCGCGCATGGTCGACGCCGCGCTCAAGCGGTGAATGCGCGGGCGCTTGGCGTACAGCTGTTGTTCTTTGGCCAGTTCGGCTTCGAGGCTGGCGATGTCGCTGGACAGCTGCGAGCTGTCGAATTCCGGCGCGTCGACCGTCGGTTTGACTTCGGTTTTGCTTTCTTCTTTCTTGGTTGGTGCTTTTTTCGGCTTCGGCGCAACCGTAGTCACCGCTGCCTTGGGCGCGGCTTCCTGCACTTGCGGCTTGGCGGCCGGTGGCGGGGTGACTTTCTTGACCTGATTGTCCTGGAATGGCGCCACTTCAGTGGTCTTGGGGATCGCCTTCTTGTCCAGCGTGCCGCTGCCTTCCTGATTTTCCTGCGCGAGAAAGTCAGCCTTCTCCGGCTTCTTTTCGCTTTTGAAGGTGGCGAGGGTGATTTCCAGGGTTTTGCTGATTTGCTTGGGCTCGACCATCGTGAAGCCGACGCCGAGCAGCAGCGCCAAATGAATCAGCGCCGCGAGAAACAGGGTAAATCCGAGGCGATCGGCCGGGCGCACGCCACGGTGGGCGAGTTCTGCGGGCAGATCGGACGGGAGGGTCATGACAAGAAAACCAACATCGCGTTTTTCAGAGGCTGCGCATGATAACGCAATGTTGGTTTCACGCCTTGGGCTTCACGCTTCAAGCGACAGACTGCATGTGACGTGCATCAAGCTTGTGGCTTTTTGCCGGCGGCTTGCAGCTTCTTGGCGATCGCGTCCATCAGCATGCCGCCGATGTCAGTGCCAAAGGCATTGTCGATTTCACGGATGCAGGTCGGGCTGGTGACGTTGATTTCGGTGAGGCTTTCACCGATCACATCGAGACCGACAAACAGCAGGCCTTTCTCACGCAGGGTCGGGCCGACCTGAGCAGCGATCCAGCGATCCTTGTCCGTCAGCGGACGCGCTTCACCCCGGCCACCGGCAGCGAGGTTGCCACGGGTTTCGCCCTGCGCCGGAATCCGCGCCAGGCAGTAATCCACCGGCTCGCCGTCGATCATCAGGATGCGTTTGTCGCCGTCCTTGATTGCTGGCAGGTAAGCCTGGCCCATGATCTGCTGGCCACCGAGGGCGGTCAGGGTTTCCAGAATCACCGACAGGTTCGGGTCGCCTGCGCGATGGCGGAAGATCGAGGTACCGCCCATGCCGTCTAGCGGCTTGAGGATCACGTCGCCGTGCTTGGCGGCGAATTCACGCAGCACGTCGGCGCGGCGGCTGACGATGGTCGGCGGCGTGCACTGCGGGAACAGCGTGGCGAACAGTTTTTCATTGCAGTCGCGCAGGCTCTGCGGCTTGTTCACCACCAGCACGCCAGCGGTTTCGGCCTGTTCGAGCAGGTAGGTGGAGTAGACGAACTCCATGTCGAACGGCGGATCCTTGCGCATCAGGATCACGTCCAGATCACTCAGCAGGTTGTCCTGCTCGGCGTCCAGTTCGAACCATTTTTCCGGGTTGGCGAAGACTTTCAGCGGCTTCATGCGCGCCCGGGCCTGACCTTCACCCTGATACAGGTCGCGTTGTTCCATATAGAACAGTTCCCAGCCACGCCTCTGCGCGGCCAGCAGCATGGCCAGCGAGCTATCCTTTTTATAGGAGATGCTGGCGATAGGGTCCATGACAATCCCGACGCGAACGCTCATTGGGTTTTCCTCGAAAATTGGCTACCGGATCGGTATTGAAAAAGTGCCGCCAGAGTGGCGCCGGGCGGGTTTTCGGTCAAGGAAAAACCCGTCGATAGATTGCATCTGGAGACTGTGCTAAAAAGGCTGGCGTAGCGTGCTGGCCCTTGAGCATCAAGGGTTTCGAGCCATTGATAACCGCAAAACGGACAAATTGATTCGCAAAGGCGACGGTAGAGCCCTCTTATGGAACAGCAGTCCAGCGCCTTGAAGGTCATGGTCATCGACGACTCGAAAACGATTCGTCGTACCGCCGAAACCTTGTTGAAGAATGTCGGCTGCGAAGTGATCACGGCGATCGACGGTTTCGACGCTTTGGCGAAGATCGCCGACAACCATCCCGGGATCATTTTTGTCGACATCATGATGCCGCGTCTGGATGGTTATCAGACCTGCGCTTTAATCAAGAACAACAGTGCGTTCAAGGCCACGCCGGTGATCATGCTGTCATCGCGTGACGGGCTGTTCGACAAGGCCAAGGGGCGGATTGTCGGTTCTGATCAATTTTTGACCAAGCCTTTCAGCAAGGAAGAACTGCTCAACGCGATCCAGGCCCATGTTCCGGGCTTCGCCGCCGTTTTGCCGCAGTAAGACACGTACAGTGACGCTCGGCCAGCGGGCCGGGCGTCGACAAGAAAAATGGGGAAAACCATGGCACGTATCCTGATCGTCGATGATTCGCCGACTGAAATGTACAAACTGACCGGCATGCTCGAAAAGCACGGCCATGAAGTGCTGAAGGCCGAAAACGGTGCCGACGGCGTGGCCCTGGCCCGTCAGGAAAAACCCGACGCGGTGCTGATGGATATTGTCATGCCCGGTCTCAACGGTTTTCAGGCCACCCGCCAGTTGACCAAGGACGCCGACACCAGCCATATCCCGGTGATCATCATCACCACCAAGGATCAGGAAACCGACAAGGTCTGGGGCACCCGCCAAGGCGCCAAGGACTACCTGACCAAACCGGTCGACGAAGACACCCTGATCAAGACCCTGAACAACGTGCTCAAAGGCTGATCGCGCAACCATGAGCGAATCGCTGACCGCGTTCGAACTGCTCTGGCAAATCGACCAGCGCTGCCGCTTGCTGGCGGCGGACCTGCCGTCGCAACCGGCGCGCCAGGATCGCTGGAGCGGCATCGGCTTTCGCCTCGGCGAGCATTGGTATGTGGCGCCGATGGGTGAAGTCAGCGAAGTGCTGCACGAACCGCGCTTCACTCAATTGCCCGGGGTCAAACCGTGGGTCAAAGGTGTGGCTAACCTGCGCGGGCGGCTGCTGCCGATCATGGATTTGTGCGGATTTTTCGGCCACGAACTGTCGCCGTTGCGTAAACAGCGGCGGGTCTTGGTGGTTGAGCATGGGGACGTGTTTGCCGGGTTGATGGTCGATGAGGTGATTGGTCTGCAGCATTTCGAACAGGACAGCTTCGAACCGATCTCGATCAGCAAGCGCCAGGGATCCAAAGCCGAATTCGTCAAAGGCTATTTCCGCCGCGAGCAGAACTGGCGGGTGTTCAGCCTGTTTGCGCTGGCGAAATCCCCGGTGTTCATGAGCGTCGCGATATAGCTGTTACAACAAAGATCCCTTGTAGGAGTGAGCCTGCTCGCGATTCAGGCACCGCGGTGTATCAAGTACACCGCGTTATCGTTCAATCGCGAGCAGGCTCACTCCTACAGGTTCTACCGGTGAGCTTCAAACAGGCGAGGACCGATGACAAAAGCAAAAACAGGCAAGCCGGCGGAAGGCTCGCGCAGTCGCTCGCAGATCATCGTGCTGTTCATCGCACTGATCGTGTTCATCATGCTGCTGTTCGCCAACTTCGCTTATCTCAACACCCAGGCGAACTACGACAAACAGTACATCGGCCACGCCGGTGAACTGCGCGTGCTCTCGCAACGCATCGCCAAGAACGCCACCGAAGCCGCCGCCGGCAAGGCGGCTGCGTTCAAGTTGCTCAGCGATGCGCGCAACGATTTCGCCCAGCGCTGGGGTTACCTGAAAAAAGGTGATCCGGCCACCGGCCTGCCGCCGGCACCCGCCACCGTGCGCCCGGAAATGCGCGCTGTGCAGTTGGATTGGGAGCGCCTGCTGAAAAACACCGACGCGATTCTTTCCAGCGAGCAGACCGTGCTGTCGCTGCATCAGGTCGCCGCGACCCTGGCCGAAACCGTGCCGCAGTTGCAGATCGAATACGAAAAAGTCGTCGAAATCCTCCTCCAGCGCGGCGCCCCGGCGGCGCAGGTGGCGATGGCTCAGCGTCAGTCGCTGCTGGCCGAACGTATTCTTGGCGCGGTCAACACCGTGCTCGCCGGCGACGAAAACTCCCAGCAAGCCGCCGACGCCTTTGGCCGCGACGCCACGCGTTTCGGCCAAGTGCTCAACGGCATGCTGCAAGGTAATCCGGCGCTGAAAATCAGCCAGGTCGAAGACCGTGATGCCCGCGCGCGTTTGAGCGAAATCTCCGAGCTGTTCCAGTTTGTCTCCGGTTCCGTTGATGAAATCCTCGAAACCTCGCCAGAGCTGTTCAAGGTTCGCGAGTCGGCGAGCAATATCTTCAGCCTCTCGCAAACCCTGCTCGACGAGGCCTCACATCTTGCGACCGGGTTCGAAAACCTTGCCGGCGGGCGCAATACCGACACCATCGGCGGTTATGTCCTCGGTCTGCTGGCGTTGGCGTCGATCATCCTTATCGGTCTGGTGATGGTCCGGGAAACCAATCGCCAGTTGCGCGAAACCGCCGAGAAGAACGAGCGCAACCAGAACGCGATCATGCGCCTGCTCGATGAAATCGAAGACCTCGCCGACGGCGACCTCACCGTGACCGCCTCGGTGACCGAAGACTTCACCGGCACCATCGCCGACTCGATCAACTATTCCGTCGACCAATTGCGCGATCTCGTCGCGACGATCAACCTCACCGCCGGCCAGGTCGCCGCCGCCGTGCAGGAAACCCAGGCCACCGCGATGCACCTGGCACAGGCCTCGGAACATCAGGCGCAGCAGATTTCCGAAGCTTCGACGGCGATCAGTGACATGGCCGAGTCCATCGATCAGGTCTCGGCCAACGCCGCCGAGTCTTCGGCAGTCGCCGAGCGCTCCGTGGAAATCGCCAACAAGGGCAACGAGGTGGTGCACAACACCATCCACGGCATGGACAACATTCGCGAACAGATTCAGGACACCGCCAAACGCATCAAGCGTCTGGGCGAGTCGTCGCAGGAAATCGGCGACATCGTCAGCCTGATCGACGACATTGCTGACCAGACCAACATACTCGCCCTCAACGCGGCGATTCAGGCGTCGATGGCCGGTGATGCCGGGCGCGGTTTTGCCGTAGTCGCCGACGAAGTGCAGCGCTTGGCCGAACGCTCGTCCGCCGCCACCCGGCAGATCGAAACCCTGGTGCGGGCGATTCAGACCGACACCAACGAAGCCGTGATTTCCATGGAGCAAACCACCACCGAAGTGGTGCGCGGCGCGCGACTGGCGCAGGATGCCGGTGTGGCCCTGGAAGAAATCGAAGGCGTATCGAAGACCCTCGCGGCGCTGATTCAAAGCATCTCCAACGCAGCGCAGCAGCAGACGACTTCCGCCGGGCAGATCTCGCTGACGATGAACGTGATCCAGCAGATCACCTCGCAGACTTCGTCCGGCTCCACGGCCACCGCCGAGAGCATCGGCAACCTGACGAAAATGGCCAGTCAGCTACGGCGTTCGGTGTCCGGATTCACCTTGCCGGCGGCGACAGATAAAGCGTGAGTGGAGTGGTTATGGGTGATCGGCACGACTATGTGGCCCTCGAATGGGTCAAAGGCGAAATTGCCGAAACGCTGAGGCTGGCGCATCAGGCGATTGAAGCCGTGCTCGATGATCCGCAAGCCTTTCCCGGGCTGGACGAGTGCCTGGATTACATCCATCAGGTCCACGGCAGTTTGCAGATGGTCGAGTTCTACGGCGCAGCCTTGCTCGCCGAAGAAATGGAACATCTGGTCGAAGCCTTGCAGCATGAGCGCGTCAGCCACCGCGACGAAGCGCTGCATCTGTTGCTGCAAGCCCTTGGGCAATTGCCGATCTACCTCGACCGCGTGCAGAGCGCCCGCCGCGATTTGCCGCTGGTGGTGTTGCCGCTGATCAACGATCTGCGTAGTGCTCGTGGCGAAAGCCTGCTCTCGGAAACCAGTTTGTTCAGCCCGCAACTGCCTGAGTTACCGCCCTTGAGCGCCGAAGCACTGGCGCTGCTTGAGCCGGCAGAGTTGCCGAACGTGCTGCGCAAATTGCGCCAGATGCTGCAAATGGCTTTGGTCGGTTTGTTGCGCGAACAGAATGACCAAACGCATCTCGACTATCTGGCGAAAGTCTTCACCCGCCTCGAAGCGCTGAGCGGTGATGCGCCCCTGAGCCCGCTGTGGCAAGTCGCCTCGGCGCTGGTCGAAGGCATGCGCGAGGGCGTGATCGCCAACAGCCCGGCGCTGCGCAGCCTGTTCAAGGACGCCGACAAAGAGCTCAAACGCCTGCTCGAACAAGGCATGATCGGGCTCAACCAAGTGCCCCCGGCAGAGTTGCTGAAAAGCCTGTTGTTCTATATTGCCAAAGCCGAACATCCCACCGGGCAGATGCTGACCATGAAAGATCGCTACTCCCTGGACGACGCGTTGCCCGACAGCGCGATGGTCGACGAAGAACGTGCGCGCCTGGCCGGCCCCGACCGCGATGCGATGCGCTCGGTGCTGGCAGCGCTGTGTGAGGAACTGGTGCGGGTCAAGGAACGCCTCGACCTGTTCGTGCGCAGCGACCGCCAGCACACTTCCGATCTGGAAAGCCTGCTGGCACCGCTGCGGCAGATCGCCGACACGCTCGCCGTGCTCGGTTTTGGCCAACCGCGCAAAGTGATCATCGATCAACTGGCGGTGGTGCTTAGCCTCGCCCAAGGCCAGCGCGAACCGAATGACGCGATCCTGATGGACGTTGCCGGTGCGCTGCTTTACGTCGAAGCGACGTTGGCCGGAATGGTCGGCACCGTCGAGCCGGAAAGCCCGGAAGATTCGCGCCTGCCAACCACCGACCTGACGCAGATCCATCAGATCGTCATCAAGGAAGCGCGCATCTGCCTGCAACAGGCCAAGGACATGATCGTCGACTACATCGACGCCGATTGGGATCGCCAGCAACTGCAACCGTTGCCGGCGTTGCTGACGCAGGTGCGCGGTGCGCTGGCGATGATTCCACTCAGCCGCGCGGCGAGTCTGGTCGAAGCCTGCAACGGTTTTATCCGCGAACATCTGCTGCTTGATCCGCACGAGCCGGGTTGGGAACAACTCGATCATCTGGCCGATGTCATCAGCAGCCTCGAGTATTACCTCGAACGCTTGAGTGACGACCCGCAGGCACCGGGCGAGCAATTGCTCGATGTCGCGCAGAAGTCCCTCGCCAGCCTCGGGTTCTTTCCAAATGAACCGCATGTGCCCGTGCTCGACGACGTGCTCAGCCCCAGCGAAGCGCTGGTGATGCAGGACATGCAGGCGCTCGACGATCCGGAAACCGTACAGTCGCTGGCCGACGTTCTGGCCAGCCCGGTTTCTGCGCTCAACCCGCCGGCGCTGATCACTCCCGGCAGCCTGATGCCGCCACCGGCCGATGAAGAGCCGGTCGACGATGAACTGCGCGAAGTTTTCCTTGAAGAGACCGATGAGGTCCTCGAAGTTCTCCACGAATACCTGCCGCGCTGGTCGGCCAATCCGCAGGATCGCGACGCGCTGACTGAGCTGCGCCGCGCTTTCCACACCTTGAAGGGCAGCGGGCGCATGGTCCGCGCGCTGATCCTCGGTGAACTGGCCTGGGCGGTGGAAAACCTGCTCAACCGCGTGCTCGAACAGAGCGTCGAGCCCGGTTCGGTGGTGCAGCAACTGCTCACCGACACGGTGTTGTTGCTGCCCGAGTTGATCAACGAATTCGCCACCAACAGTCAGCGTCAGCGCAGCGATGTCGATCAACTCGCCGCACGCGCACATGCCTTGGCCAAGGGTGACGAACCACTGGCGGCCGAAGACGTCGACGATGTGGCGGCACTCGATCCGTTGTTGCTGGAGATCTTCCGCAACGAAGCCGAAACCCACCTCGCCAGCCTCAACCGTTTCCTCGATCAGGCCGCCGAGCATGTGCCGTTGCAGGCCAGTGACGAGTTGCAGCGCGCCTTGCACACGCTCAAGGGCAGCGCCTCGATGGCCGGCGTATTGCCGATTGCCGAACTCGCTGCACCGCTCGATCAACTGGCCCGCGAGTTCAAGGCGCACCAGTTGCCGCTGGACCTCGACGAAGTGGAATTGCTCCTCGAAGCCGAGGGCCTGTTCCGCGTCGGTCTGCGTCAGCTCAAGCATGATCCGCTGGCGCCGATTGTCGGTGCGCAGTCGCTGATCAAACGCTCGGAAACCCTGCTTGCCGAGCGTCTGGCGTCGATCCTCGATGCGCCCAATACCGGCCTGCGGGTCAAGCGCGATCCGCAACTGATCAATAACTTCCTCGCTCAAGGCATGGACATCCTGCTGGATGCTGAGAGCCTGCTACAGCGCTGGCAGCAACACCCCGGCGAGCGTCAGGAACTCAGCGCCTTGCTGGATGAACTGACCACCCTTGGCGAAGGCGCGCATTTGGCGGATTTGCTGCCGGTGGATGTGTTGTGCGAAGCCTTGCTCGATCTCTACGGCGCCGTTGAAGAAAGCAGCCTGGCGGTCAGCGAGCAGTTTTTCCAGGAAGCGCAGAACGCCCATGAAGCGCTGATCAACATGCTCGATGAACTGGCTGCCGGTCAGGAAGTCACGGCGCAGCCAGAGCGGATTCGGGCGTTGCATGATCTGCTCGATCAGAGCCTCGATCCTTCTTCCATGGGCCTGATTCGCAGCGATGGCAGCCGCACCCTGAGCATCCGTGAACTGGGCAGCGCCACCGCTGAGTTGCAGCAAAAGGCAACGGCGCTTGAGCCCGATGACGAGATTGTCGAGATCTTCCTCGAAGAGGCGGTGGACATTCTCGACAGCTCAGGCCAGGCCTTGCAGCGCTGGTTGAGCGACCCGGACAACACCGCGCCACTGTCCTCGTTGCAGCGCGATTTGCATACGCTCAAGGGCGGCGCGCGGATGGCCGAAGTCGAGGCCATCGGCGATCTGGCCCAGGAGCTGGAAAGCCTTTACGAAGGTCTGGTCGATCGTCGCTTCAACTACAGCGAAACCTTGAGGCGTCTGCTGCTCAAGAGTCATGAGCGTTTGGCGCTGCTGCTTGAACAACTGCAACAACATCAGCCACTGACCCCGGCGCAGGATTTGATCGAAACCCTGCGTCAGGTGCGTCAAGGCCAGGCCGTCAGCGAAACGCCCCAGCCAGCGGCCGACCATGACAGCGCTGGCCACGACCCGGAGCTGCTGGAGATCTTCCTCGAAGAAGGTTTCGACATCATCGAAAACTCCGGCGCCGCACTGCTGCGCTGGCAGGCCGAGCCGGGCAATCGCCAGGAAGTGGAAACCCTGCTGCGCGATCTGCACACCCTCAAGGGCGGCGCGCGGATGGTCGAGATCGGCCCGATCGGCGACCTCGCCCATGAGCTGGAATACCTTTACGAAAGTCTTTCCAGCGGCGCGTTGCAGCCGTCTGCAGAGCTGTTTGCACTGGTGCAGCGCGGTCATGATCGCTTGGCACAAATGCTCGATGGCGTGCGCGCCGGGCAACCGTGTCCGCCGGCGGATCGGTTGATCAATGCGATCCAGAATTTCAGTCACCCGGTTGCAGTAGAAACACCGCCAGTGCTGTCTGTTCCGGTTAAGACTGACGCGGCGCCGCCGGCTGCCGAGGCTGGCGCGGACATGGTCAAGGTCTCCGCCGAACTGCTTGATGAACTGGTCAATCTGGCCGGCGAAACCTCGATCTTCCGTGGTCGTATCGAACAGCAAGTCAACGACGCGCAGATCGCCCTGAACGAGATGGAAACCACCATCGAACGGATGCGTGATCAGTTGCGCCGCCTCGACACTGAAACTCAGGGGCGGATTCTCAGCCGCCAGCAAGTCGATGCCGAACGCCTTGGCTACGAAGAATTCGACCCGCTGGAAATGGACCGCCATTCGCAGTTGCAGCAATTGTCGCGGGCGCTGTTCGAATCCGCCTCTGACTTGCTCGACCTCAAGGAAACCCTCGACCGCCGTAATCACGACGCCGAGAACCTGTTGCAGCAACAGGGCCGCATCAACACCGAATTGCAGGAAGGCCTGATGCGCACGCGCATGGTGCCGTTCGAGCGCATGTTGCCGCGCCTCAAACGCATCGTTCGTCAGGTCGCTGAAGAGCTGAACAAAGACGTCGCCTTCGTCGTCGGCAACGCTGAAGGCGAGATGGATCGCAACGTCCTCGAACGCATGGCCGCGCCGCTGGAACACATGCTGCGCAACGCCGTCGACCACGGTCTGGAGTCCGCCGAGGTGCGGCTGGCGGCGGGTAAACCGGCGCAAGGGCAGATCAGCCTCGACCTGTCCCGCGAGGGTGGCGACATCGTTTTCGACATTCGCGACGACGGCGCCGGGGTGCCGCTGGAGGCGGTGCGGCGCAAGGCGATCAAACGCGGCATGCTCGCGCCGGAAGCCGAGATCAGCGACCGCGACGTGTTGCAGTTCATCCTCCAGCCGGGATTCTCGACCGCCGAAAAAATCACGCAGATTTCCGGGCGTGGCGTCGGTATGGACGTAGTGCACGAAGAGGTGCGGCAGCTCGGCGGCAGCATGAGCATCGATTCCGTGCCGGGGCAGGGCGTGCATTTCCGTATTCGCTTGCCGTTCACCGTGTCGGTCAACCGCGCGTTGATGGTGCAGTGCGGTGAGGATCAATACGCGATTCCGCTGAACACCATCGAAGGCATTGTTCGCGTGTTACCGAATGACCTGGAAGCTCACTTTCGTGCTGATCCGCCGCGTTACCAGTACGGCGGCCAGACCTATGAACTGTGCTACCTCGGCGAACTGCTGAAAACCGCGCCACGGCCGAAACTGCTGGGGCAGAACCTGCCGTTGCCGGTGCTGCTGGTGCACTACAACGACCGGCGTATCGCCGTGCTAGTAGATACCATGGCCGGAACGCGCGAGATCGTGGTCAAAAGCCTTGGCGCGCAATTCGCGGCGGTGCAGGGCGTGTCCGGCGCGACGATTCTCGGCGATGGCCGGGTGGTGCTGATTCTCGATTTGCTCGCACCAATCCGCGCCATGCAGGCACGCATTGCGCCGACATCAACGCTGCCGGAGATCGACAACGAACCGCACAAACCACTGCTGGTGATGGTGGTCGACGACTCGGTCACTGTGCGCAAGGTCACCAGCCGTTTGCTCGAACGTCACGGCATGAACGTGCTGACCGCCAAGGACGGTGTCGACGCCATGTTGTTGCTCGAAGAACACATGCCCGACCTGATGCTGCTCGACATCGAAATGCCGCGCATGGACGGCTTCGAAGTCGCCACCCAGGTGCGCAACGACGAACGCCTGCAACACCTGCCGATCATCATGATCACCTCACGCACCGGGCAGAAACACCGCGACCGCGCCATGGCCATCGGCGTCAACGACTACCTCGGCAAGCCGTATCAAGAGTCGGTGCTGCTTGAAAGCATTGCCCAGTGGAGCAAGAAACATGCATGAGCGCCGGCATAATCAGCGCAGCAGCCAACTGACCGGGTTGCTGCTGCCGCTGGCGGATCGCAATCTGATCCTGCCTAACGTCGCTGTCG
Source organism: Pseudomonas sp. AC242 (assembly GCF_979258655.1). Taxonomy (NCBI): domain Bacteria; kingdom Pseudomonadati; phylum Pseudomonadota; class Gammaproteobacteria; order Pseudomonadales; family Pseudomonadaceae; genus Pseudomonas; species Pseudomonas sp. AC242. The sequence goes on along the minus strand of NZ_OZ409873.1, from coordinate 5,248,471 downwards.
CTGAGTTGATCGATTACCAGGCCAGTGCCTTCGATCTGGACACGCCGCCGTGGTATCTGGGCAAAGTTACGTGGCGTGAGCGGCAGATTCCGTTGCTGAGTTTTGAATCGGCCTGCGGGCAGAAAGTCGTCATTGGCGAGCGCGCGCGGATCGTGATTTTGAATGCGCTGGGCGGGTTGCCGGAGTTGAAGTTCATTGCACTGCTGGTGCAGGGGATTCCACGGTCGTACAAGCTTGATAGTCAGTTGAGTTATGTCGACGTGCCGTTGTGTGCGCTGGAGCAGGCGGCGGTGCAGGTCGGGGAACAGGTGGCTAAGGTGCCGGATTTGTTGGGGCTGGAGAAGTTGTTGGTGGAGGCGGGGCTGGTCCATTGATCCAGAATTTGTGTTGCTCTGACTGGCCTCATCGCTGGCAAGCCAGCTCCCACAGGGTTTTGTGTGGTTCACAGAATTCGAATACAACTCGGACACTGTGGGAGCTGGCTTGCCAGCGATGGGGCCAGTAGCACCAGCAAATTCTTACAGGCAAATCCTCAATTTCTGCAGTGCAATAAACACCCTTTAACCCCGTTGTTTAAAGACACTCTGTGTTACGGCTCCCTGGCCTACAAATCCTTGCGCCGCTGCCTACGCATGCACCAGAATCCGCCGGCTTGTGCGCCTTGGGCATGCTGCGTAACTTGATTCCGTCACTGATTTCCAGTGATCGGGTTTAGCAGCCCGTGGTTAATCTAAGGGTGCACATACATCATCGTCAGGCTCAGCGCCTGCATTCGATGGCGGCTGTGCGCAGGGCGCTTCGGCGCGCCGGCTTCCTTAGGTTCCCCGGTCTGCTAACCTGCGTTCAGCTGCCACCCCTTCTTTTAGCAGAGAAGCGGTTCCAGCTTTATTTCGGAACCTGAAGATGATTAAACCTACGCCTAACCCCCCGCTCACAGATCCCGCATCCCCCTACGAATCCCCCGACTCCAAGAAATTCCACGAAGCCGCCGAACGCGCCCTCGACCATTATCTCGGCCCTACCAACGCCGATCTGATGGCCACGCCTTACACCCCCAACACGCTGTACATGGCCAATCCCAATGCCGACACCGAATCCCTGCTGGCTGACGCTAGCGAAACCCTTGGCTCGGCCACGGTGATGCTCAACAACCATGCGGCAATGGTGGAAGGTACGCATCGCAAGACTGTGCAAGGTATTGCGCAGGTAGTGATGGTGGCGGAGATGGCTGTTAACCGTTTGTTGGATAGGTTGGTGCCGACGGAGTGACTTAAAAGCTGACCCTCACCCCAGCCCTCTCCCGTAGGGAGAGGGGGCCGACCGAGGTGTCTGGCGTCATACATCGACCTGAAAAACCGAGTCGATTATGGATCTGGTGAACCTGGTAAATTCTGGATTCAGTACAACATTCCCAGGTCGGCGCAATTCCCGAATATCCCCCAATCGGTCCCCTCTCCCTCCGGGAGAGGGCTAGGGTGAGGGTGCTCTTGATCGTTACGCTCAGCGTAATGATTCACCTCTGCGCTTGATTGATGCCCCCACCCCACACGCCTACCTTAGCTCCACGACAGCGAACCCCGTGGAGTGAGCATGACAACAACAATTTCCCCCGACTCGCGCTGGACGCGGCGGCGCGATGAGAAGCAGCGCCGCCTCGACAAGGTGCGCGGGCTGGCCGACGGTGTGGTGTTGCCCACCGACAAGATCGTCGCCGCGCTCGAAGCGCTGATTCATCCCGGCGACCGTGTGGTACTCGAGGGCAACAACCAGAAGCAGGCGGATTTCCTCTCCCGTTCGCTGGCCAAAGCCGACCCGGAAAAGCTCCACGACCTGCACATGATCATGCCCAGCGTCGGCCGCTCCGAGCACCTCGACCTGTTCGAGCGCGGCATCGCCCGCAAGCTGGATTTCTCCTTCGCCGGCACGCAGAGCCTGCGCATCAGCCAGTTGCTGGAAGACGGCCTGCTGGAAATCGGCGCGATTCATACCTACATCGAACTCTACGCGCGGCTGGTGGTGGACCTGATCCCTAACGTCGTGCTCTCGGCCGGGTTCATGGCTGACCGCGCCGGCAACATCTACACCGGCCCGAGCACCGAAGACACCCCGGCACTGATCGAACCGGCCGCGTTCAGCGACGGCATCGTCATTGTCCAGGTCAACCAGTTGGTCGACGACGTCAGCGAACTGCCGCGCGTGGACATCCCGGCTTCATGGGTCGATTTCGTCGTGGTCGCCGACAAGCCGTTCTACATCGAACCGCTGTTCACCCGTGACCCGCGCCACATCAAGCCTGTGCACGTGCTGATGGCGATGATGGCGATCCGTGGCATCTACGAAAAACACAACGTGCAGTCGCTCAACCACGGCATCGGTTTCAACACCGCCGCCATCGAATTGATCCTGCCGACTTACGGCGAATCCCTCGGCCTCAAGGGCAAGATCTGCCGGAACTGGACGCTGAATCCGCATCCGACGCTGATCCCGGCGATCGAGAGCGGCTGGGTCGAAAGCGTGCATTGCTTCGGCACCGAGCTGGGCATGGAAAACTACATCGCCGCGCGCCCGGACGTGTTTTTCACCGGCCGTGACGGCTCGCTGCGTTCCAACCGGATGTTCTGCCAACTCGCCGGGCAATACGCGGTGGATCTGTTTATCGGCGCGACGTTGCAGGTCGATGGCGATGGCCATTCCTCGACCGTGACCCGTGGCCGCCTCGCCGGTTTCGGTGGCGCGCCGAACATGGGCCACGACCCGCGCGGTCGGCGTCACGGCACCCCGGCGTGGCTCGATATGCGTCATGACGATGCGCAGCAACCGATGCTCGAACGTGGCAAGAAACTCGTGGTGCAAATGGTCGAGACCTTCCAGGAGGGCGGCAAACCGACCTTCGTCGAAACCCTCGACGCGGTGGAAGTGGCAAAGAAAAGCGGCATGCCGCTGGCGCCGATCATGATTTACGGCGACGACGTCACCCACCTGCTCACCGAAGAAGGCATCGCCTACCTGTACAAGGCGCGCTCGCTGGAAGAACGCCAGGCGATGATCGCCGCCGTCGCGGGTGTCACCGCTATCGGCCTGCGCCACAACCCGAAAGACACCGAACGTATGCGCCGCGAAGGCCTGATCGCCTTGCCCGAAGACCTCGGCATCCGCCGCACCGACGCCACTCGCGAATTGCTCGCGGCGAAAAGCGTGGCCGATCTGGTCGAGTGGTCCGGCGGCCTGTACAACCCGCCCGCCAAATTCAGGAGCTGGTAATGCACGCACTTAATCTGCAAGCGAAACCGCTGTCCCTCGCTGATCGATTGGCCGACCTGGCGGTGGACGCGCTGATCGACGAAGCCGATCTGTCGCCGAAACCGGCGCTGGTCGACCGTCGCGGCAATGGCGCGCACACCGATTTGCACCTGGGCCTGATGCACGCTTCGGCGCTGTCGTTGTGGCCGGCGTTCAAGGAAATGGCTGAGGCAGCGGTTGCAATCGGCGAAGTCGATTTAACATTGCGCGAAGCGATTGGCCGGATCGGACGTGAGGGCGAGCAAGCCATGCTCACAACCACCAACGGTGTGAACACGCATCGCGGTGCAATTTGGGCGATGGGATTGTTGGTGACGGCCGCTGCACTGGAACCGCAATCCTCCAGCGCCAATGCCGTCACCCTGCGTGCTGCACGTCTGGCCTTGCTGGATGATCGCCACGCACCAAAACCCTTGAGCCACGGCGCCCAAGTCGCCCTGCGTTTCGGCGCACGCGGTGCTCGTGAAGAAGCGCAACTCGGCTTCCCTTCGGTGCTGCAACGCGGTCTGCCACAACTCAAGCGCAGTCGCGCCAATGGCCACGGCGAACAGAACGCCCGGCTCGACGCCTTGCTCGCGATCATGACCGACCTCGCTGATACCTGCGTGCTCTACCGCGCTGGCGAAGAGGGCCTGCACGCCATGCAGTCCGGCGCGCAAGCGGTGCTCGACGCCGGTGGCAGCGCCAGCCTCGGCGGTCGCCGTCGCCTGCATGAACTGGATCAACAACTCATCGCGTTGAATGCCTCGCCCGGTGGCGCCGCCGACTTGCTCGCCGCGACGCTGCTGCTCGACCGTATCGAGCGCGACGGCATCCTTCAGGGAGCGTTTTGATGGAAACCCTATCGTTTGAATTCCCCGCCGGGCAGCCGCCACGCGGTCGTGCGCTGGTCGGTTGTGTCGGCTCGGGTGATCTGGAAGTGCTGATCGAACCGGGCCTGGCCGGCAAGCTGACGATCAATGTGCAGACCTCGGTCAACGGCGCGCAACTGCGCTGGCAGCACCTGTTTGCGCGGATGTTCGACGGCACCACGCCGCCGGCGATGGCCATCGATATCCACGATTTCGGCGCGACGCCGGGGGTGGTGCGCTTGCGACTGGAACAAGGTTTCGAGGAGATCGGCCATGACTGACAGCGCAGCGTTGCTCAACAAACACAGCTTCGTCGAACTCGGCGCGCGGCAACGGGCGCAAGCCCTGCTCGATGCCGGCAGTTTTCGCGAACTGCTCGACCCGTTTCAACGCGTCATGTCGCCGTGGCTCGAACTTCAGGGCGTGGTGCCGCAGGCCGATGACGGTGTGGTGATTGCCAAGGGCAGCCTCGACGGTTTGCCGGTGGTGATCGCCGCGATTGAAGGCGCGTTTCAGGGCGGCAGCCTCGGCGAAGTCGGCGGGGCGAAGATTGCCGGCGCGCTGGAACTGGCGGCGGAAGACAACCGCAAAGGCATTCCGACGCGCGCGGTGTTGCTGCTGGAAACCGGTGGCGTGCGCTTGCAGGAAGCCAATCTCGGGCTGGCGGCCATTGCCGATATTCATGCGGCGATTGTCGATTTGCAGCAGTACCAACCGGTGGTCGGTGTGGTTGCGGGCAGCGTCGGTTGCTTCGGTGGTATGTCGATTGCGGCGGCGTTGTGCAGTTATTTGCTGGTGACTCAGGAAGCACGCCTCGGCTTGAATGGCCCGCAGGTGATCGAGCAGGAAGCCGGGATCGAGGAATACGACTCCCGCGACCGGCCTTTCATTTGGAGCCTGACCGGCGGCGAGCAGCGTTTCGCCAGTGGTCTGGTCGATCGGTATGTCGCCGATGACGTGGCGAAGATTCGTCAGCAGGTTGGTGAATTGCTCCAGCAAGGTTTGCCGAAGCAACCGCGCAGCCAACGTGCCGAATGGTTTCTGCAACGCCTGAGCAGTCTGAATACTGACCCGCAAATCGAACCGTCGGTGGTTCGCGATCTGTATCAAGGAGAGCGCTCATGAGCGGTTATTCGCTGCGCGGTTTGCACTGGTTCGACGCCTTGAGCGCGGGCGCTAAAAGTGTCGAAGGGCTGCCGCCATCGTTGAAGGTTGCCGACGCTGAGCTGGGGCGTTTTATCGCTGTGGTCGCTGATCCGGACAATCGTTTCCCGCGTGCTCGTAATGGCGAAGTCGGCTTGCTTGAAGGCTGGGGGCTGGCCAAGGCTGTGGATGACGCGATCACGGCCGACCGCGACAAACCGCAGAAGCGCCCGATCATCGCCATCGTCGATGTGCCGAGCCAGGCTTACGGTCGTCGCGAAGAAGCACTTGGCATTCATCAGGCGCTGGCCGGTGCAGCGGACAGTTATGCCCGCGCACGTTTGGCTGGGCATCCGGTGATTGCGTTGCTGGTCGGTAAGGCGATGTCCGGGGCGTTTCTGGCGCATGGTTATCAGGCCAACCGTTTGATTGCGTTGCGCGATCCCGGCGTGATGGTGCATGCCATGGGCAAGGCTTCGGCGGCGCGAGTGACGTTGCGCAGTGTTGAAGAGCTGGAAGCGCTGGCCGCCAGTGTGCCGCCGATGGCTTATGACATCGACAGTTATGCGAGCCTCGGTTTGCTCTGGGAAACCCTGTCGGTGCAACAGATTGAGCAGCCGACGGCGGATGATCTTTCGAGCGTTAACGAGTGCCTGAAGCAAGCCATCGGCGATGTCGTCAGCACTGATCTGAGCAATCGTCTCGGCGCGAAAAATCGTGCGGCTTCCAGCAAAGTGCGCGAACTGTTGAGGGCGCAGTGGTGAACACGCCTCTGGCCCACGATCTGCTCTGGGGCATGACCCCGGCGCAGTTGCCGGCGGATGCGCCGTTGTGGGCAGTCGAGTCGCTGGCTGCTGGGCAACCGGTGGTGGTGCGTCGGGCGTTGAGCGATGAGGGTTCTATCGCGGTCGGCGTGCGCGGTGTGTTGCGCGAGCAGCGGTTGGCGGCGTTTATGGCGGTCGATTCGATTGCCTGTCGGGTCAGTCCCGAAGCGCTGTGTCACGTCGACTGCGAGCGAGATCTGCCGGTCATGCAGGCGCTCAAACAACTGCGGCCAATACTCGATGACTGCGGTTGGGTCTGGGGTGTCAGCGGCAGTGTCGGGTTTGAATTGGCCAGTGGTTTTATCGCGATGCACGCGGCCAGCGATCTCGATCTGATTCTGCGTACACCACAACTGATCACGCGTAATCAGGCTCGTAAATTCGTAGAGATTTTCGATCAAGCCAAGTGCCGGATCGACATGCAGTTGCAGACGCCGTTCGGTGCGGTCGCATTGCGCGAGTGGGCCAGCGGATCGGCACGCGTGCTGCTGAAAAACGAGTATCAGGCCTGTTTGGTGACTGACCCGTGGAACCCGCAGGAGCAGGCAGCGTGAGCAGTCTGCTGGTGTTCCCCGGCCAGGGCGCGCAGCAAGCGGGCATGCTTCAGCGTTCGCCCCGCGAGACCTTGGTCGAGGCCAGTGATGTGCTCGGCGAAGATGTCTCGCTGCTGGATTCCAGCGCAGCATTGCGCACGACAAGGGCGGTTCAGCTGTGCCTGCTGATCGCCGGCGTCGCTGCTTCGCGGCAGTTGTTGCAGGACGGACTGACGGCGGATTACGTCGCCGGCCTGTCCATCGGCGCTTACCCGGCAGCAGTGGTTGCGGGGGCGTTGAGCTTCAGCGATGCGTTGCATCTGGTCAGCCTGCGCGGCGAACTGATGCAACAGGCTTATCCACAGGGCTACGGCATGACCGCGATCATCGGCCTGCAATTATCCACAGTCGAAACGTTGCTGGCGCAGGTGCATAGCGAAGATTCGCCGGTGTATCTGGCCAACATCAACGCCGACAATCAGGTGGTGATTGCCGGCAGTGACAAGGCCATGCAAGCGGTGGCCGAACTGGCGCGCAGTCGTGGCGCCGGTCTGGCAAAACGTCTGGCGGTAAGCGTGCCGTCGCACTGCCCACTGCTGGACGAACCGGCGCAAACCCTTGCCGAAGCCTTCGCCAAGGTCGAGCTGAAAACCCCGAAAGTCACTTACTTGAGTGGCAGTCGCGCGCGTCCGGTGATCAAACCTGAAGCCCTGCGCGACGACCTCGCCTTCAACATGTGCCGCGTGGTGGATTGGCGCGGCACCGTGCAAAGCGCCTACGAGCGCGGTGTGCGTCTACAAATCGAACTGCCGCCCGGTGCGGTACTGACAGGGCTGGCGCGCCGGGTGTTCGAGCAAGGCACGGTCACTGCCTTCGACAGTGCGCGTCTCGACACCCTGCAAGCGCTGTTGCGTGAGGAGGGTAGCCGCCAACTCTAAACCACCGCGACTCAAGCTTCGAACAACAAAAACAACATTCGACGATGCACTTTGAGGACTACAACAATGATTATTTACGGTGTGGCGCTGCTCGCGATCTGTACGCTGGCAGGGGTGATCATGGGTGACATGCTCGGCGTGTTGTTGGGCGTCAAGTCCAATGTTGGCGGGGTCGGCATCGCCATGATCCTGTTGATTTGCGCGCGGTTGTGGATGCAGAAGCGCGGCGGCATGACCAAGGAATGCGAGATGGGCGTCGGCTTCTGGGGTGCGATGTACATTCCGGTGGTGGTCGCGATGGCGGCGCAACAGAACGTCGTCACCGCGCTGCACGGTGGCCCGGTGGCGGTGCTGGCGGCGATCGGCTCGGTGGTGGTCTGTGGTTGCACGATTGCCTTGATCAGCCGCACCCATAAGGGCGAGCCATTGCCTGACGAGCCGGCGGAAATCTCCCCGGTCGGCACGCCAGTAGGAGGCCGCTGATATGTGGGATCTCATCGAGAAAGGTCTGGAACACAATGGGCTGGTCACTGCATTCGCTTTTGTCGGCGTGATCATGTGGGTGTCGGTGGTTCTGTCCAAACGCCTGACGTTCGGACGCATTCACGGTTCGGCGATTGCCATTGTTATTGGTCTGGTACTGGCCTGGGTCGGCGGCACCATGACCGGCGGGCAGAAGGGGCTGGCGGATCTGACGTTGTTCTCGGGTATCGGCCTGATGGGCGGGGCGATGCTGCGTGATTTTGCGATTGTTGCCACAGCGTTTGAAGTGCAGGCGACCGAGGCGAAGAAGGCTGGGTTGATTGGTGTGATTGCGCTGCTGCTGGGCACGATTTTGCCATTCATTGTCGGCGCGTGCATGGCCTGGGCGTTCGGTTATCGCGATGCGGTGAGCATGACCACCATCGGCGCCGGGGCGGTGACTTACATCGTCGGGCCGGTGACTGGCGCGGCGATTGGCGCGACCTCGGATGTGATGGCGCTGTCGATTGCCACCGGGTTGATCAAGGCGATTCTGGTGATGGTCGGCACGCCGGTTGCGGCGCGCTGGATGGGCCTGGATAACCCGCGTTCGGCGATGGTGTTTGGCGGGTTGGCCGGGACTGTCAGCGGCGTTACAGCTGGGTTGGCGGCGACGGATCGGCGGTTGGTGCCTTATGGGGCGTTGACGGCGACGTTCCACACCGGGCTGGGGTGCTTGCTGGGGCCATCGCTGTTGTTCTTCATTGTTCGCGGGATTGTGGGCTGAAGATCAAAAGCCCCTCACCCTAGCCCTCTCCCGGAGGGAGAGGGGACTGACCGCGGTGGATGTTGGAGGTACGCCGACCTGAAAGTCCTGAGTCGAACTCAGGTCTTGAAACCCATGGAGATCTGCTCCCTTTCCCCCTCTACCCCTTGGGGGAGAGGGCTGGGGTGAGGGGGTAGCTCTTGATCTTGATCTAAATCCCAGCCTGGCGATTGGCATACATCCGACACTCCGCCAACAACGCCAGCAAATTCGGATCCCTCTCCTTGGCCTTCAAAAACACCACACCAATGTGCTGCTGCAACCGGTACTTCTCCTGCAACGGAATCAGCTTCACCCGGTTTTCATACACCGCCGCAATCCTTCCCGGCAGCAACGCATAACCCACCCCCGAGCTGACCATGCTCAACAGCGTGAAAATGTCATTCACCTGCATCGCCACCTTCGGTTCGAACCCCGCCTGCTTGAACACCCGCACACCATCCTGATGGGTCGCAAAACCCTGAGTCAGGGTGATGAAGGTTTCATCGCGCACTTCAGCCAGATCCACTTCACTGCGCTGGGCGAACTTTGAATCTGCCGGCGTGGCGAGGAAAATGTCATCGGAAAACAGGGGGATCTGCTCACAGTCCGGGTCGTTGATGCTGTCGTCCAGCGACACCAGAATCGCGTCAACTTCCATGTTTTTCAGCTTGTAGAGCAGGTCGATGTTCGAACCGAGGATCAGGTCGATGTTGAGCTCGCTGCGACGGATCTTCAGGCCCATGATCAATTGCGGTACGGTTTTCACCGTCAGCGAATAGAGCGAGCCGAGTTTGAAGCGTTCAGCGGAAAAACCGGCGGCTTCGCGGGTCAGGCGCACGCTTTCGACGACGTCGTTGATCAGCTTCTGTGCGCGTTCTTCGAGGACGTAAGCACTTTCCAGCGGTGTCAGGTTGCGGCCTTCGTGTTTGAACAGCGGACAGCGCAGGGCGCTTTCCAGCGAATGAATAGCGCGGTGCACGCTGACGTTGCTGGTTTGCAACTCGGCGGCAGCGCGGGCCAGATTGCCGGTGCGCATGAAAGCGAGGAACACCTCGAGTTTTTTCAGGGTCAATTCTTCGTCGATCAGCATGGCGCGGACTCTTTTTGGAATGCGTCGATTGTGCCTTGAAGATCAAAAGATCGCAGCCTTCGGCAGCTCCTGCATTGGAATGCGTTCGAAGGTAGGAGCTGCCGAAGGCTGCGATCTTTTGATTGCGCTTTTACGCTCAAGGCCCGAGCCTTGCGCGCTGCGGTAACGAATGTGAGGTGAGCAATACATGTATCACGGAGAACGATTGAACGCCTGGACCCATCTGGTCGGGGCGGTGGCAGCATTTGTGGGTGGCGTGTGGATGTTGGTGATCGCCTGCCTGGATGGCAGCCCGTGGAAGATTGTCAGTGTGGCGATTTACGCGTTTACCTTGCTGGTGCTTTACAGCGCCTCGACCGTGTACCACAGCGTGCGCGGGCGCAAGAAAGCGATCATGAAGAAGGTCGATCACTTTTCGATCTATCTGTTGATTGCCGGTAGCTACACGCCTTTCTGCCTGGTGACCCTGCGCGGGCCGTGGGGCTGGACGCTGTTCGGGATTGTCTGGGGGCTGGCGCTGATCGGCATTCTGCAAGAGATCAAACCGCGTTCGGAGGCGCGGATTCTATCGATCGTGATTTACGCGGTGATGGGCTGGATTGTGTTGGTGGCGGTCAAGCCGCTGATTGCGGCGCTGGGTACGACAGGTTTTGCCTGGCTGGCGTCGGGCGGGGTTTTGTACACAGTGGGGATTATCTTTTTTGCCCTCGATCACCGGTTGCGGCATGCGCATGGGATCTGGCATCTGTTCGTGATTGCCGGGAGCTTGCTGCACTTTGTGGCGATTCTGTTTTACGTGCTGTAGACCGGCTGACTGATCGTTCCCACGCTCTGCGTGGTAACGCCTCCTGTGACGCTCTGCGTCACGCCGTTTGGGACGCGGAGCGTCCCGGGCTGCATTCCCACGCAGAGCGTGGGAACGATCAGTCCGGCAAAAAGGTTTAGAAGTCACCCCAAAGCTGTTGGGCCACCGCCAGCGCAACCACTGGCGCCGTCTCTGTGCGCAACACCCGCGGGCCGAGGCGGGCGGCGTGGAAGCCGTTGCCTTTGGCTTGCTCGACTTCGGCGTCAGTCAGCCCACCTTCAGGCCCGATCAAGAACGCCAGCGTCGCCGGTTTGGCATGACTCACCAACGGCTCCGCCACCGGATGCAACACCAGTTTCAACTCGGCTTCGGTCTGTTTGATCCAGTCCGCCAGCAACACCGGCGGATGAATCACCGGCACCCGCGAGCGCCCGCATTGTTCACAGGCGCTGATCGCCACCTGACGCCAGTGCAGCAGGCGTTTGTCGGCGCGTTCGTCCTTGAGGCGGACTTCACAGCGATCACTGAAGATCGGCGTAATTTCATTCACGCCCAGTTCGGTGGCTTTCTGAATTGCCCAATCCATGCGCTCGCCACGGGACAGTCCCTGGCCGAGGTGGATGTGCAGCGGCGATTCGACCTGGCCGGCGAATTGTTCGTCGATCTGCACGGTTACACGTTTCTTGCCGACTTCCAGCAGGGCGCCGCGAAATTCATGGCCGGAACCGTCGAACAGCTGCACCGCATCGCCCTCGGCCATGCGCAGCACGCGGCTGATGTAGTGCGCCTGGGCTTCCGGCAGTTCGTGTTCGCCGGTGCTCAGGGGGGCGTCGATAAAGAAGCGGGACAGTCTCATTTCGGGTCTCTCAGATTAGATCGTTCCCACGCTCTGCGTGGGAATGCCTCAATGGACGCTCTGCGTCCGCTTTGGGACGCGGAGCGTCCCGGGCTGCATTCCCACGCGGAGCGTGGGAACGAGCGAGTAAACCGGATCAACCCGGATCGCGGAAGCCGGGGTGGAAGTCTTTCGGCACGGCCACGCTGACGCTGTCACGCGTGGCAATGTCGATGCCTTCGCTGGCGACTTCGGCGAGGAAGTCGATCTGCTCCGGGGTGATCACGTACGGCGGCAGGAAATACACCACGCTACCCAGCGGACGCAGCAACGCGCCACGCTCCAGCGCATGCTGGAACACTTTCAGACCGCGACGTTCCTGCCAAGGGTAGGCCTCTTTGGTGGCTTTATCCTTGACCATCTCGATGGCCAGGACCATGCCGGTCTGGCGCACTTCGGAGACGTTCGGGTGATCGACCAGATGCGCCGTCGCCGAGGCCATGCGCTGGGCCAGCGCCTTGTTGTTCTCGATGACGTTGTCCTGTTCGAAGATATCCAGCGTTGCCAGTGCCGCCGCGCATGCCAGCGGGTTGCCGGTGTAGCTGTGCGAATGGAGGAAGGCGCGCAAGGTTGGATAGTCATCGTAGAACGCGCTGTAGACCTCGTCGGTGGTCAGGCACGCGGCCAGCGGCAAATAGCCGCCGGTCAGCGCTTTCGACAGGCAGAGGAAGTCCGGGCGGATGCCGGCCTGTTCACAGGCAAACATGGTTCCGGTGCGACCGAAGCCAACGGCGATTTCGTCGAGGATCAAATGCACGCCGTAGCGATCGCAGGCCTCGCGCAGCAATTTCAGATACACCGGGTGATACATGCGCATGCCGCCAGCGCCCTGAATCAGCGGCTCGACGATCACTGCCGCGACGCTGTCATGGTTCTCGGCCAAGGTCTGTTCCATGGCCGCGAACATGTTGCGCGAATGTTCTTCCCAACTCATCCCCTCGGGGCGCCCGTAGCAATCCGGGCTCGGCACCTTGATGGTGTCCATCAGCAGCGCTTTGTAGGTCTCGGTGAACAGCGGCACGTCACCGACCGCCATCGCCGCCATGGTTTCGCCGTGGTAGCTGTTGGTCAGGGTGACGAAGCGCTTCTTGTTCGGTTGACCGCGATTGAGCCAGTAGTGAAAGCTCATTTTCAGCGCGACTTCGATGCAGGACGAACCGTTATCGGCGTAGAACACCCGGTTCAGGCCTTCCGGCGTCATCTTCACCAGTCGCTCGGACAGCTCGATCACCGGTTGATGGCTGAAGCCAGCCAGAATCACGTGCTCCAGTTGATCGACCTGATCCTTGATGCGCTGGTTGATGCGCGGGTTGGCGTGGCCGAACACGTTGACCCACCACGAGCTGACGGCGTCGAGGTAGCGCTTGCCTTCGAAGTCTTCGAGCCAGACGCCTTCGCCGCGCTTGATCGGGATCAGCGGCAGCTGTTCGTGGTCTTTCATCTGGGTGCAGGGATGCCACAACACCGCGAGGTCGCGTTGCATCCACTGGTTATTCAGGCCCATTTACAGTCTCCTCGAGGCGGCTCGCGTCAGGCGCGGGCAAACAATCGCGCAAGCCTATGCAATGCATCGCGCGGGGACAACCCATTGTGTCGATTGAGCTACTTTGTATGAGCCGATAGACGTCGCTGGCGGCGTTTTGATGGCTAACGTATTCTTCGCGGTTCTTTGGGTCGTCTGACCCGCAAAACTGCTTTTTCCTACGTGTATTTCCGGAGTTCGCTGAATGTCTGTCGGTTGGCTGCGCGCCTGTGCGCTGGTGATGTTGGGGCTGTTCAGCGTTACAGCGCTGGCCAAGGATAAAACTGCAATCGTGATCGGCGGCGGCCTCTCGGGTCTGACTGCCGCTTACGAACTGCAAAACAAAGGCTGGCAGGTCACCCTGCTGGAAGCCAAGCCGAGCCTGGGCGGACGCTCGGGCATGGCCACCAGCGAGTGGATCGGCAACGACAAGACCCAGCCGGTGCTGAACAAGTACGTGTCGACGTTCAAGCTGGGCACCACGGCGGCACCTGAGTTCGTGCGGACCCCGGGCTACCTGATCGACGGCGAGTATTTCTCTGCCGCCGATCTGGCGACCAAGCAACCGGCCACCGCCGATGCCTTGAAGCGCTATCAGAAAACCCTCGACGATCTGGCACGTTCGATCGACGATCCGCAGAACCCGGCGGCGACCAGTACGTTGCACGCACTGGACCAGATCACCGTATCGAGCTGGCTCGACAAGCAGAACCTGCCGGCCACTGCGCGTCAGCTGATCAACCAGGACATCCGCACCCACTACGACGAACCTTCGCGTCTGTCGCTGCTGTACTTCGCGCAGCAGAACCGCGTGTATCGCGGCATCTCCGACCGTGACCTGCGTGCTTCGCGTCTGGTCGGCGGCAGCCAGGTGCTGGCGCAGGCGTTCGTCAAACAGATCAAAACCATCAAGACCAACTCGCCGGTGTCGGCGATCAATCAGGACAAGGATGGCGTGACCGTCAAGGTCGGCAGTGTTGGTTATCAGGCTGATTACGTTGTACTGGCCGTGCCATTGCGTGCGCTGAACAAGATTGCTTTGACGCCGGCGCTGGATGCCCAGCACATGGCCGCGATCAAGGGTACCAACTACGGCTGGCGCGACCAGATCATGCTGAAGTTCAAGACGCCGGTGTGGGAAAGCAAGGCGCGCATGTCCGGCGAGATCTACAGCAACACCGGTCTCGGCATGCTCTGGATCGAACCTGCCCTGAAGGGCGGCGCCAACGTGGTGATCAACCTGTCCGGCGACAATGCCCGCGTGATGCAGGCGTTCGGCGACAAGCAGATGGTCGATCAGGTGCTGATCCGTCTGCACGCGTTTTATCCACAGGCCCGTGGCTCGTTCACCGGTTATGAAATCCGTCGCTACAGCACCGACCCGTCGATGGGCGGTGCGTACCTGGCTTACGGCCCGGGGCAGATCAGCAAGTTCTGGCGCCTGTGGGAACGTCCGTTGCAACGCGTGACGTTTGCCGGCGAACACACCGACACCTTGTACCCGGGCACGCTGGAAGGCGCACTGCGCACCGGTCAGCGTGCGGCCAGTCAGGTTGAAGATCTGGCGGCGGGCAAATCGTTCGAGCCAGCCAAAGTGGTCCCGGCCGCAGCAGCGGCAGGCGCGGCGGGTGCCGTGGCGGCGAAGAAGGGTAACTTCTTCACTAATTTGTTCGGCGGTTCGGATGACGAGAAGAAGCCTGAGCCAGTGAAGGCGCCAGAGCCGGCTCCTGCTCCGGTCGCACCAGCGCCTGCGCCAACCCCGGCACCTGCGCCCGCTCCGGTGGAAGCACCGAAGCCTGCAGCTCCGGTAAAGGCTGAGCCTGCGAAGAAAGCGGCAGCCAAGCCAGCGGCGAAGAAGCCGGCTGCGAAAACCGAGGCGAAAAAGCCTGCGGCCAAACCAGCGGCGAAAAAGGCTGAACCGGCGAAGAAGCCAGCAGCCAAGCCTGCGGCAACGACCGAGACCAAGGCGCAGTAAGCCTTGCGGTGAATGAAAAGCGCGGCGTTTATGCCGCGCTTTTTTTTGCCTGTGAGGGCCCCATCGCTGGCAAGCCAGCTCCCACAGGTTTCTGAGGTGAACGCAGAATTTGTGAACGCCACCGACCACTGTGGGAGCGGGCTTGCCCGCGATGAAGCCTGTCCAGACAGCGCATCATCAGGATCTGCCACCTAACATCCCGCCACACTTTCCCCGTTAATCTTTCCTTAACAAGCCACTTCCAGACTCTTGATCGTATTTCTCGATATTTCAAAGCAAAATTTTCCGCTTTAATTCGATAGATAACTCGCTAGTCTTGGTTCGCAGTTCTCACAGGATTTGGGCAATGCAGCTACGTAACTCTTCTTCGCGCTATGGTTGGGTCAGCATCTTCATGCACTGGGGCGTGGCGCTGGTGGTCTTCGGGCTGTTTGCGCTGGGCCTGTGGATGGTCGGGCTGGATTACTACAGCAGCTGGCGCAAAGAGGCGCCGGATCTGCACAAGAGTATCGGCCTGGTGTTGCTGGCCGTGATGGTGTTGCGGGTGCTGTGGCGTTTTATCAGCCCACCGCCGCCGACGCTGCAGAGCTACAGCCGCATGACCCGTATCGGCGCCAAGTTCGGCCACGGGTTTCTGTATCTGGCGCTGTTCGCTGTGATGCTTGCCGGTTACCTGATTTCCACCGCAGACGGTGTCGGGATCCCGGTGTTTGGCCTGTTTGAAGTTCCTGCACTGGTTTCCGGGCTACCGGATCAGGCAGATACCGCTGGGGTGATTCATCTCTGGCTGGCGTGGGCACTGGTAATTTTTTCCGGTCTCCATGCGTTGGCAGCATTGAAGCACCACTTTATCGATCGTGATGCGACCCTGACGCGAATGCTCGGTCGCAAAGCCTGAAATTCAACCTCGACTCAAAGGAAAAGAAAGCATGTTGAAAAAGACTCTGGCCGCTCTGGCAATCGGTTCTGCACTGCTCTCGGCCCAGGCCATGGCAGCGGACTACAAAATCGACAAGGAAGGTCAGCACGCCTTCGTTGACTGGAAAATCAGCCACCTGGGTTACAGCTTCATCCACGGTACTTTCAAAGATTTCGACGGTACGTTCTCGTGGGATTCGGCCAAGCCTGAAGCCAGCAAAATCTCCGTCGATGTGAAAACCGCCAGCCTTTGGTCGAACCACGCTGAACGTGACAAGCACATCGCCAGCAAAGACTTCCTCGACGTGGGCAAGTTTGCTGACGCCAAGTTCGTCTCCACCGCTGTTAAGTCGACCGGTGAAAAGACTGCTGACGTGACTGGCGACCTGACCCTGCACGGCGTGACCAAGCCTGTGACCTTCAAGGCCACGTTCAACGGCGAAGGCAAGGATCCATGGGGCGGCGAGCGTGCTGGCTTCAATGCCAAGACCACCCTCAACCTGAACGATTTCGGGATCAAGGGCCCAGGTCCTACCTCGCAAACTGCGGATCTGGACATCTCGCTGGAAGGCGTGAAAGTTAAGTAACTTTCTCCTCGCCACATAAAAACGCCCCCGGTTGAAAGGCCGGGGGCGTTTTTTATTGCCTGCCACAACCCTGATCTCCTGTAGGAGCTGCCGAAGGCTCGGGCCGCGATCGGACGATCTTTTGATGTTGGCTTTTCTAAGATCAAAAGATCGCAGCCTCGGCAGCTCCTACAGAAAGCGGGTTTGGGTCGTCCATAAAAAATGCCCCGGCTCTTTCGAGGCGGGGCAATTTTCATTGCAGCGTCAAATCAGCGATTGCGGGTCAGCAAGGCTGGTTTTTCGCCACGCGGGCGGCTTGGCAGTTGATCAAGCTGCTCAGGCGTCGGGAAGCGATCGGCTTTCGATTCCTTGTGCATGATCTTCGGGCCGGTGCTGCGCGGGTTCTGCACGGCTGGCTCGCTGCGCGGCTGATCGTCACGGGCTGGACGGCGGTTGCGCGAGGACGAAGCGGAATCGTCGCGACGACCCGACTGACCGTCACGCGGTGCACCATTGCGCGGGCCGCTGCGTTTGGCCGGTGGGGTGCCGGTGCTCGAACCGTTGCTGTTGCGCGGGCCGTTCTGGCGACCCTGCGACTGACCGCCGCGAGGTGCGCCCGAACCTGCGCCAGCACCTTGAGCCGGTGCGCCTGGACGACGACCACGGCCGCCAGCAGGAGCCGGTTTCGGCACGTAGTCAACGCGGTTACCGAAGTTATCGATATCGTCGTCGAGGAATTCGTCCGGTGCGCGATCAGCTGCCGCACGTGGCGGTTGGCTCGGACGCTGTTCGCGGCTCGGAGTACCTTCGCGCGGTTTCTGCTGACGGGCAGGGCGCTCGCCACGTTCACCGGCCGGTTTTTCCTTGCCCTTGTCTTTGCCTTTGTCCTTACGACCGCCACCACCGCCGCCACCATTCGGCCCGTCGCCGCGTGGGCCACGTGGATTGCGCGGGTTACGCACGTCCGGACGTTCACGCACTTCCGGCTTCTCGGCTTCAATGGTGCTCGAATCGAAGCCCATCAGGTCGCCGTCGGCGATTTTCTGCTTGGTCATGCGCTCGATGCTTTTCAGCAGTTTCTCTTCGTCCGGCGCGACCAGCGAAATCGCCTCGCCCGAACGACCGGCACGGCCAGTACGGCCGATACGGTGAACGTAATCTTCATCGACGTTCGGCAGTTCGAAGTTGACCACGTGTGGCAACTGATCGATGTCCAGACCGCGCGCGGCGATGTCGGTAGCCACCAGGATACGCACCTGGTTGGCCTTGAAGTCGGCCAGCGCTTTGGTCCGTGCGTTCTGGCTCTTGTTACCGTGGATCGCCACAGCCGGCAGGCCGTGCTTGTCCAGGTACTCGGCCAGACGGTTGGCGCCGTGCTTGGTGCGGGTGAACACCAGCACCTGTTCCCACGCGCCGGCGGTGATCAGGTGCGCCAGCAGCGCACGTTTGTGGCTGGCCGGCAGACGGAATACGCGTTGTTCGATGCGCTCGACCGTGGTGTTCGGCGGCGTCACTTCGATGCGTTCCGGGTTGTGCAGCAGCTTGCCGGCGAGGTCGGTGATGTCCTTGGAGAACGTCGCCGAGAACAGCAGGTTCTGACGCTTGGACGGCAGACGCGCGAGAACTTTTTTCACGTCGTGCACGAAACCCATGTCGAGCATGCGGTCGGCTTCGTCGAGGACGAGGATTTCCACGTGGGACAGGTCAACGCTGCCCTGGCCGCAGAGATCGAGCAAACGACCCGGGCACGCAACGAGCACGTCAACACCACGGGACATGGCCTGAACCTGTGGGTTCATGCCAACGCCGCCGAAGATGCAGGCGCTGACGAATTTCAGGTCACGGGCGTAGATCTTGAAGCTCTCGTGTACCTGGGCCGCGAGTTCGCGGGTCGGGGTCAGGACCAGTACGCGCGGTTGGCGCGGGCCATGACGCTGGGATTTGTCCGGGTGACCATTGGGGAACAACCGCTCCAGGATCGGAAGGGCGAAACCGCCGGTTTTACCGGTACCTGTCTGTGCCGCAACCATCAGGTCGCGACCTTGCAACACGGCGGGAATGGCCCGCTGTTGCACCGGAGTAGGCTCGGTATAGCCCGCATCTTCGATGGCGCGGACTAAAGCCTCGGAGAGACCGAGGGAAGCAAAGGACATGAGTAATCCTGTTTTAGTTAGGGCTTGGCCCAATGGGAGTCTTGCCTGGCGCGAATCACGTTTAAGAGGACGCAATCCCGTCCGGTCCTGCTGCGGTTCCGAAGGCACGTCTGGAGCGCTCGCGCGGGCTGCAAAGCTGCGCTGTAGCGGGTCGAGAGGCCTGTTACGGTTCCGGGCGTCCGGGCGTGAGCCTGGCGGGAACGCCGGAGTATAACAGAGCAATCACTGCGCGCTGCTTTCCTGCTGCTCAACGGTTTTGCCGCTGGCCGTGGCTGAATTCATTGATGGGCTGCTGGCGGGGGCGGCGCCGTAGCGTGCGCTCAGCTCGGCGTAGGCCGGTTCGCGCTTGAATCGCTTGAGCTCGGCGCCAAACCGCTGCACCAGCAAATCCATGCCGGCATTGCGTCGAACCGCGAGAAACTGGCTCTGACGGCTAATAACCGTCGGGTTTTCGGTGATTTGATCGCGAATATTCAGCTCATCGAGCAAATGCTGACCGACGCGACGATCAGTGATCAGCAAGTCAATGCGACCGCGCACCAGTTTGCCGAAGTTGGCTTCGTGGGTCGGGGCCGGTTCACGGGTAAACAATGTTGATTCGCTGAAGTCTGGGCTATAGAGATAACCCGGCGAGGTGCCGATGGTCAGGCCTTTGAGTTCTTCGAGTTTGCTGAACGGGTGCGGCCGGTCGTTGGCGTAAAACATCACGAATTCGACGTCCGACAGCGGCTCGCTCGGGTAGAGCAGGGTGGCGTCGCGCTCATCGCTATGGAAGATATCCAGCGCGCCATCGGCAAGGCCGGTTTCAAGCATCGACAGGCAACGCTTCCACGGCAGGAATTGCCATTCGACTTCTATGCCCAGCCGTTTGAAGACGATGGCCGTGGTTTCGTAATCCAGTCCGAGGTTCTTACCGTTCTCTTCATAGACGTAAGGCGCCCACGGCTCGGTGACAATACGCAACTTCTCGCCTCGAGCGGCGAAGCTCAGGCAAGCAAAAACCAGCACGGCGAATAACTGCGTGATCAAAGGCATGGCTTGAGATTACGACGAGAAACGCGAAAGAGCCAGAAAGTGCCTGCACAAGCTCTAATTCGGGGATTTAAAAGCAAAAGATCGCAGCCTTCGGCAGCTCCTACAGGTGTAATTAAATCCTGTGTAGGAGCTGCCGAAGGCTGCGATCTTTTGATCTTGCTTGTTGCTTTCAGCTTGAAGCTTGCCGCTGTTTCAACGCGGCAACTTCAGGTTATTCCAGATCGCCAGACTCGGCTCGGCCTGGTTCATGGAATAAAAGTGCAGCCCCGGCGCGCCGCCCTGCAACAGGCGTTCGCACATCTCGCTGACGACTTGCTCACCAAAGCGCTGAATGCTTTGTGTGTCATCGCCGTAGGCTTCCAGTTGCTTGCGGATCCAGCGCGGGATTTCCGCACCGCAGGCATCGGAGAAGCGCGCGAGTTTGCTGTAATTGGTGATCGGCATGATCCCCGGCACCACCGGAATGTCTACGCCCAGTGCCTGCAAACGGTCGACAAAGTAGAAGTAACTGTCGGCGTTGAAGAAGTACTGGGTGATCGCGCTATCGGCACCGGCGCGAGCCTTGCGCACGAAGTTGGCGAGATCGTCTTCGTAGTTGCGTGCTTGCGGATGCATCTCCGGGTACGCAGCGACTTCGATGTGGAAATGATCACCGGTTTCTTCACGAATGAATTCAACCAGTTCATTGGCGTGACGCAGCTCGCCGCTGGTCATGCCCATACCAGACGGCAGGTCACCACGCAGGGCGACGATGCGCTTGATGCCGGCAGCCTTGTACTCGTTCAGCAGGCCGCGCAGGTCATCCTTGCTGTCGCCGACGCACGACAGGTGCGGTGCGGCCGGGATTTGGACTTCGCTTTCCAGTTGCAGAACGGTGTTGAGGGTGCGATCACGGGTCGAACCACCAGCGCCATAGGTGCAGGAAAAGAAATCAGGGTTGTAAGTGGCCAACTGACGGGCAGTGGCGAGCAGTTTTTCATGCCCAGCATCGGTCTTGGTCGGGAAGAACTCGAAGCTGTAGCGACGGTCTTGGGACATGGTCATACCCTTGGAAACACGTAAGCCGGACGCTGCACCCTGTAGGAGCTGCCGCAGGCTGCGATCTTTGCAGATCATAAGATCGCAGCCTGCGGCAGCTCCTACACAGAGCGGTCAGCAGCGCCAGTCAGGCAACGCGGTGCGCCAGGCACACCGCGTCGACGCTCAGCCAATCAGTAGCGGTAAGCGTGTGGCTTGAACGGGCCTTCGACGGTCACGCCGATGTAGTCAGCCTGTTGCTTGGTCAGTTGAGTGACCACGCCACCGAAGCCGCGAACCATTTCCAGGGCCACTTCTTCGTCGAGTTTCTTCGGCAGTACTTCAACGGTCAGACGCTCGGCTTTCTGGGCTGGCGACAGGTCGGCGTACTTCTGGCCGAACAGGAAGATCTGTGCCAGAACCTGGTTGGCGAACGAACCGTCCATGATGCGGCTTGGGTGACCCGTGGCGTTGCCCAGGTTTACCAGACGGCCTTCGGCCAGCAGGATCAGGTAGTCGTCGTTCTGTGCGTCGAAAGCGCCCGGGCCGGTACGGTGAATCTTGTGCACCTGTGGCTTCACTTCTTCCCATGCCCAGTTCTTGCGCATGAAAGCGGTGTCGATCTCGTTGTCGAAGTGACCGATGTTGCAGACAACAGCGCGCTTCTTCAGAGCTTTGAGCATGTTCGCGTCGCAAACATTGACGTTACCGGTGGTGGTCACGATCAGGTCGATCTTGCCCAGCAGCGCTTTGTCGATGCTTGCTTCGGAACCGTCGTTGATACCGTCGATGAACGGCGAAACCAGTTCGAAACCGTCCATGCACGCTTGCATGGCGCAGATCGGGTCAACTTCGGAAACCTTAACGATCATGCCTTCCTGACGCAGGGACTGAGCGGAGCCCTTGCCCACGTCACCGTAACCGATGACAAGCGCTTGCTTGCCGGACAGCAGGTGGTCAGTACCGCGCTTGATCGCGTCGTTCAGGCTGTGACGGCAGCCGTACTTGTTGTCGTTCTTGGACTTGGTCACCGAGTCGTTGACGTTGATGGCCGGGATTTTCAGCTCGCCCTTGGCCAGCATGTCCAGCAGACGGTGTACGCCGGTGGTGGTTTCTTCGGTCACGCCGTGAACGCGATCCAGTACTTGTGGGTACTTGTCGTGCAGCAACTGAGTCAGGTCGCCGCCGTCGTCGAGGATCATGTTGGCGTCCCATGGCTGGCCATCCTTCAGGATGGTCTGCTCCAGGCACCACTCGTACTCTTCTTCAGTTTCGCCTTTCCAGGCGAAAACCGGGATACCGGCAGCAGCGATAGCGGCAGCAGCCTGATCCTGAGTGGAGAAAATGTTGCACGACGACCAACGTACTTCGGCACCCAGGGCAACCAGGGTTTCGATCAGCACGGCAGTCTGAATGGTCATGTGGATGCAGCCGAGAATCTTGGCGCCTTTCAACGGCTGTTCGCCGGAATACTTGCGACGCAGACCCATCAGAGCCGGCATTTCCGATTCGGCGATGATGGTTTCGCGACGGCCCCAGGCAGCCAGGGACATGTCGGCAACTTTGTAATCGTTAAAATCTGCAGGCGTGATAACAGCGCTCATGAAGAGCCTCCATTCGTAATGTATGCGAATGGGCGCCGTTGTGCGTTTAGTGTCCAGCCTAAGGCCGGTCAACGCCCCATCCGAGCCTGACAGGTTGAACCTGCTGCAGCGCCCCTCGGACAGGTGGCGGGAAAACGGTATCAATTGAAGATGACCGTTTTGAAACGGGGGCGATTATAGCCGTCTAGACTGATCTTCCAAAGGGTTTCTGTCGGCCAGATGAAGATCGTTAATGACGACCATAGTCGAAGCCGCATGGAGCCTGACCGCTCAGTCTGCCAAGATACCGTCCATCGTTCGGCAAGACACTCAGGAGTGAAGATGAATTTCCACACCCGCAAATGGGTAAAACCCGAAGACCTCAACCCCAACGGCACCCTGTTCGGCGGCAGCCTGCTGCGCTGGATCGACGAGGAAGCGGCGATTTACGCCATTGTGCAGTTGGGCAATCAGCGCGTGGTGACCAAGTACATTTCCGAAATCAACTTCGTCAGCGCCTCGCGCCAGGGCGACATCATCGAACTGGGCATTACCGCCACCGAATTCGGCCGCACCTCGATCACCCTGACGTGCGAAGTGCGCAACAAGATCACCCGCAAGAGCATTCTCACCGTTGAGAAGATGGTTTTCGTCAATCTGGGCGAAGACGGCTTGCCGGCACCGCACGGGCGCACTGAGATCAAGTACGTCAAAGACCAGTTCCAGGAAGATGAGTTAGTCAGCGAGTAATGCGAGCTCTGTAGGAGCTGCCGCAGGCTGCGATCTTTTGACTTTGTTTTTTGTAAAGCAAGATCAAAAGATCGTCCGATCGCGGCCCGAGCCTTCGGCAGCTCCTACACTATTAGCGTGGCGCTCACAGAACGTATTCCAAGCCGCAAGGGTCGTAGGTAAACACCACCCCCACGGTTCCCACGCCATGACCACTCCCACCGACGGCAAGACCCCCGATCTCTCGGCCAAAGAGCAACACGAAGTCGAGAAAAACCAGCCGCCCCGCGCGGCCGTTCTGCACGAAATCATCCGCAGCCAAGGCGATCAGGAACTGGAGCGCAGCATCGCCGCGCTGTGGTGGTCGGCGCTGGCGGCCGGGCTGACCATGGGCTTGTCATTGATGGGCATGGGCCTGCTCAACTCGCGCCTGCCCGACGGTGACGAATTCAAGGTGATCGCCAGCTTCGGCTACTGCGCAGGTTTTCTCGCGGTGATCCTCGCCCGTCAGCAACTGTTCACCGAAAACACCCTGACTGCCGTGCTGCCGGTCATGACCAAGCCGACCCTGCAAAACTTCGGCCGGCTGATCCGCCTGTGGACGGTGGTGCTGGTCGGCAACCTGTGCGGCACGATTCTGGTCGCGTACGTGATGCTCGAACTGCCGATCTTCGACACCAAGACTGACCACGCCTTTCTCGAAATCGGCCGCAAGGTCATGGAAAACCACGCCAGCCAGATGTTCGCCAAGGGCATCGTTTCCGGCTGGATGATCGCCACTATGGTCTGGATGATTCCGTCCATGGAGAGCGCGAAGATGTGGATCATTATCCTCATCACCTACCTGATGGCGCTCGGCGACTTCACTCACATCGTGGTGGGTTCGGCGGAGGTGTCATATCTGGTGTTCGCCGGCGAGCTGCCGTGGAGTGATTTCTGGATGGTCTTCGCTGGGCCTACGCTGGCGGGGAACATCATTGGCGGCAGCTTTATCTTCGCGCTGATCAGCCATGCGCAGATTCGCAGTGAGAGCGGTGCGCCGAAGGAGTCTGCGGATCAGGCCGAGAAACCTGATCCGCGAGAGATCAAAAAATGATCAGTGATGCGCTGGTTCAGTCACGGTTACCGGCTCGTTGCGAGTCGCATGCTTGACCAGTTTGCCGATGGTCAGCCCCTGCAATAGGATCGACGACAGCACCACGATGTAAGTGATGCTCAGCAGCAGATCACGCTCCGGGCCCAGCGGCAGGGCCAGCGCCAGTGCCACCGAAACACCGCCGCGCAAGCCGCCCCAGGTCAGAATGCGGATGGTGCCGGCTGGCACTGTCCGCCAGCGGCGCAGCAGCAGAATCGCCGGGGCCACGGTGAGCAGGCGCGACAGTAGAATCGCCACCGCGAGCAAACCAGCCGCAGCCATGTGCAGCCAGTTGAATGGCAGCAGCAACAACTCCATGCCGATCAGCGCGAACAGCAGCGCATTGAGCATGTCATCCAGCAACTCCCAGAAACCGTCGAGATAGCGGCGGGTCATGTCATTCATCGCCAGATTACGCCCGACGTTACCGATGATCAGACCGGCGACCACCATCGCGATCGGTGCCGAAACATGAATCTCGGTGGCCATCGCCGAACCGCCGATGACCAGCGCCAAGGTCAGCATCACTGTGATCTGATGCTGCTCGACGCTTTTGATCATTCGATAAACCAGATAACCGATCAGACCGCCGAACAGCACACCGCCGATGGCTTCATGAACGAACAACATCGCGGTGGCGCTGACGGTCGGGGTTTCGCCGAGTTGGGCGATGCCCAGCAGCACGGTGAACACCACGACGGCTGTGCCGTCGTTGAACAGCGACTCACCGACAATGGTGGTTTTCAGCGGCTTCGAGGCGTTGGCGGTACGCAGCACGCCGAGCACGGCAATCGGGTCGGTCGGCGAAATCAGCGCGCCGAACAGCAAGCAGTACAAGAAGCTCACGTGCCAGCCGAACAGGGCAAAAATGTAATAGGCGAGGCTGCCGATCACCGTCGTGGCAATCAACACACCGAAGGTCGCCAACAGGCCGATGGGCCAGCGGTAGCTGCGCAGATCGTTGAGGTTAACGTGCAGGGCGCCGGCGAACAGCAGGAACGAGAGCATCCAGTTCATCAGCAGATCGCCGAAGTCGATCTGGCCGATCAGTTGCTGCACGCGTTCTTCGAGACCGGGGTAGCCGAGCACGCTCAGGCCTTGCAGGATCAGCGAGAACAGCAGTGCGGTGACCATCACGCCGATGGTCGGCGGCAGGCCGATGAAGCGGAAGTTGACGAAGGTGAGGAGGGTGGTGAGGCAGATGAAAGCGGCGACAAGTTCAAGCATCCGGGGTCCTTTGGATGAGGGGTGAAAGATAGCGCACCGAATCTTTGGTGCAGGGGTTGGATGGGCTGAGTCAGGATCGGGACACAGTTGATGGTGTGATGAGATCAAGAGCCCCCTCACCCCAGCCCTCTCCCTTGGGGAGAGGGGAAAGGGAGCAGATCTTCAAGTCTTTCAGGGCCTGAGTTCGGCTCGAAATTTCAGGTCGATGTAACTCGAACACTCAACACGGTCAGTCCCCTCTCCCTCAGGGAGATGGCTAGGGTGAGGGCGCTTTCTGGCACATCACGATTAACCGGACACATTGACCGCAGCCGCGCCGCGACGTTGCAGATAGATGAAAAACAGCGCCGTCAGCACGGTCAATACGCCAACCAGCGCACCGGTCCACGGCAAGTCCGCCAGATCCGCGCCACTGGCCACCACCAGCCCGCCGATCCACGCACCCGCGGCATTACCGAGGTTGAAAGCGCTCTGGTTCAACGTCGAGCCGAGGTTCGGTGCCTCATGGGCCTGATCGATGATCAGCAATTGCAGAATCGGGCACAGCGCAAAAGCAAAAATCCCCCACAGCACCAGGGTGATTGCCGCCGGCACAACCGAGCGGCTGGTCTGGCTGAACGCCGCCAGAATCACCACCACCGCCAGGGCCACACCGACCAGCGACGGCAGCAAACGGCTATCAGCCAGACGCCCGCCGAGCATGCTGCCGCCGGTCAGGCCTACACCGAATAACAGCAGCATCACCGTGACGCCGTGCGGGCTGACGCCGGTGATGTCTTGCAGGATCGGCGCGATATAGGTGAACACGCTGAACAGACTGGTCGAGGCCAAAACACTCATGCCCAGCGCCAGCAACACGTTGATCTTGCCCAGCACCTTGAACTCGCTGGCAAGGTTGGCCTTGTCCATCGGGATGTGTTTCGGCAACCACAGCCACTGCGCCAGGGCGGCGACGACACCAATCACCGACACCGCCCAGAAGGTCGAGCGCCAACCGGCGTATTGCCCGAGCGCCGTGCCCAGCGGTACGCCGAGGACGTTGGCCAATGTCAGGCCGGTGAACATCATCGCAATCGCTTGCGCGCGCTTGTTCGGCGCGACCAGCCCGGCGGCAACCACCGAGCCAATGCCGAAGAACGCGCCGTGACACAGCGCGGTGACCACACGAGCAGCCATCAGCGTCGCGTAGTTCGGTGCGAGGGCGCAGAGGATATTGCCGAGGATGAACATCAGCGTCATGCCCAGCAGCGTTGCTTTACGCGGCATATTCGCGGTGCCGATCGCCAGGATCGGCGCGCCGAACACCACGCCCAACGCGTAACCGGTGATCAACAGGCCCGCGTGAGGAATGCTTACGGCAAGGTCGCGGGCAACATCGGGCAGCAGGCCCATGATGACGAATTCAGTGGTGCCGATGCCGAATGCGGCAACAGCGAGGGCAAGCAAGGCGAGTGGCATGCGCAAGGTCTCTGTCGGTAGTCTTGACGCTTTGATCAGGCATACGCAAGCCGACGACCGATCTCGATGGAGGGCGGTGCAGGCAGGAATTATTGGTATTTTTCTGTGCGCAACTGAGTGCGGCGTGGTCGCTTGCAGTATAAACAGCTGCTGACACATCGCGAATCAATAATCTGACTATTCGAATTATCGATTTTCACTGTAGGAGCTGCCGAAGGCTGCGATCTTTTGATCTTGTTGTTGAAAATCAGAATCAAAAGATCGCAGCCTGCGGCAGCTCCTACACGGGGACTCATAAAAATAAGAGGTGAAAGGTGCTGGCGACAGCTTTGGTATTGATGGCGGCGCTGTTGCATGCGACGTGGAATACGTTAATCAAGTTCAGCGCCGAGCGGCTGCTGGTGGTGGCGTGCATGGACACCGTGGCGCTGCTGGTCGTTGCCATCGCGTTTCCATTCGTGAGCTTGCCGCCCATGGAAATCTGGCCATGGATTCTCTCTTCGGCAGCTTTTGAGCTGCTGTATCGCTACCTGCTGATTCAGGCGTATCGGGTCGGCGATCTGGGCCTGGTGTATCCACTGATGCGCGGATTGTCGCCGTTGGTGGTGCTGGCGCTGACCTTGATCTTCGCCGGTGAAGTGCTCACCACGCAGCAGATTTTCGGGATCATGCTGATCCCGTTGGGCATGGTTTGTCTGTTGTGGCAGGGCGGTGGCGGCAAGCATTTGCCATGGTCGATGCTGCCGGTGGTGGCGTTGATCGGCCTGTGTATTGGTTGCTACACCTACATCGACGGCCAGGCATTGCGGCGCTGGTCGCATCCGCTCGATTACCTGGTCTGGGTCACGTTGTTCAGCGCGTGGCCGTTTCCGCTGTTGGCGTGGGTCGCCAAGCGTCCGGCGTTCATGTTGTTCTGGCGTGAGCAATGGAAGCTGGGGTTGGCGGTGGGCTTCTGCGTATTGGCCAGCTACGCTCTGGTGCTGTGGGCGATGCAGTTGGGCTCGATTGCGGAGGCCGCGGCACTGCGTGAGATCAGTGTGATTCTGGTGGTGCTGTTCGGCATGCGCTACTTGAAAGAACCTTTCGGCCGTCCACGGCTCTTAGCCTGTGGGCTGGTGCTGATCGGCATGCTGGTGATGAAGTTCTGACCGCTCGCGAATTCTATAACTCGAAAAAAGGACGGCGTTATGACGGTGGCTCTGTGGTGTGTGTTGATCGCAATTTTTCTGCCGTATATCTGCACTGGCGTGGCGAAAGCCGTGGGTGGCTACCGGTTGAGTGACAACCACGATCCGCGCGACTTTCTCGAAAGTCTCAACGGTGTGGCCAGGCGTGCGCATGCGGCGCAGATGAACAGCTTTGAAGTGACGCCGGCGTTTGCGGCGGCAGTGATCGTCGCGCACCTGGTGGGGACGGCGGAGCTGGTGACGGTCAATGTGCTGGCGGTGCTGTTTATCACCAGTCGCCTGCTGTACATCATTTGCTACCTGGCGGACTGGGCGATCTTGCGTTCGCTGGTGTGGTTTGTGGGGATGGGGCTGATCGCTTCGTTCTTCTTCGTGTCGGTCTGATTATTTTACTGGTGTTGCTGATGGCCTCATCGCGAGCAGGCTCACTCCTACATTTTGGAATGCGTTCCCCTGTAGGAGTGAGCCTGCTCGCGATAGCTATCTGATTACCTCAGCAGATTCCAAGGCTTACTTCTTCTCTGTATCCGCCACCTGCGGCACTTGCGGCAATGCCGCACCTTTAGGCCAGAGCATCCAGATCTGCCCCTGCTGTTTCATGTCCCCGGCCAGTTGCCCGGCCGCATCACCGGTGCCCCAGAACAGATCCGCGCGAACCTCGCCGGCAATCGCGCCGCCGGTGTCCTGTGCCGCGACCGGGCGGACCAGTGCCGAGCCATCCGGACGTGTGGTCGACAGCCACAACAGGCTGCCCAGCGGAATTACCTTGCGATCCACTGCCGCACTGTAGCCGGCAGTTAGCGGCACGTTCAGCGAACCTCGCGGGCCTTCATTACTGTCCGGGTTGCGCGTGAAGAACACGTAGCTCGGGTTGCTGCCGAGCAGTTCCGGGATGCGCGACGGATTGGCCTTGGCCCAGTTGCTGATCGCGTTCATGGTCACGTCTTCTTTCTTCAGCTCACCTTGCTCGACCAGCCAGCGGCCGATCGGGCGATACGGATGGCCGTTCTGATCGGCGTAGGCGATGCGCAGCTGTTTGCCGTCCTCGGTCTGAATCCGCCCGGAACCCTGGATCTGCAGAAATTGCAGGTTCATCGGGTCGGTCAGGTAGGCAACCACGGGCGCTTTCACACCTTTGGATTCGATGGTTGCTGCGTCGTCGTAAGGCTTGAGCACTCGGCCTTCGAGGCGACCGCGCAGGCGCTTGCCTTTGAGTTCGGGATAAATGCTTTCCAGCGAGACGATGATCATGTCTTCCGGCACGCCATACACCGGCACGTTCGCCACATCGGTGGGCGTCAGGCTGCCGGGGTAGACTGGCTCGTAGTAGCCGGTGATCAAACCGTTGGCGTTGTCGTTTTCAGCGCGCAGGCCGTAGACATCGAGATTCTGTTTGAGGAACGCACGAATCTCTGCGGCGCTCTGCGGCACATTGGCCGCCGCTGCGCAGGTGCTGCCCCAGATGGCGTCAGCCTTGAGCCGGGTGCACGCGCTGCGCCACGAACCGAAACCGGCAACCAGATCGCTGTCGGACACTGCTGGCAGGGCTTCCCAGGTAGCGCTGGAGTAAGTGGCCAGTGCGTGGGTTTTTGGCTTGGCACTGTCGCCACCGGTGCAGCCGGCGAGAATCGCCAGCAGCGGCAGGGTTGCGAACAACGGGTGACGCCAGGCCTTGAAACGGCTGTTCATGGAGTGATTCCTGTGTCGGTTGCCCGCGTGCTCCATGCGCTCGAACAACCCGTATTTTTAATAGGGCTATTGGTGTTTGGCGGTGACGCGAGGATACTGGCCGCCGAATTCCGTGACCTGAAGCCACCATGACTCTTAAAAGCATTGCTGTTGTATTGCTGGCCTGTCTGTCCTTGTCCGCCTGTGGCGGTGTCGATCCGAATTCTCCGCTGGGTCAACGCAAGGCAATCTTCAAACAAATGCTCAAGACCGGTGAAGACCTGGGCGGCATGTTGCGTGGGCGCATTCCGTTCGACGGGCCGAAGTTCGCCGAAGGCGCAGTAAAACTCGATGCGTTGTCCCATGAACCGTGGAAGCATTTTCCGCAGGTGCGTGAAGAAGATCACACCAGCGCCAAGGATGATGTCTGGAAACAGCAGGTGCGTTTTCAGGAAATGGCCCGCAACCTTGAAGCGGCCACCGGTGAATTGGTGATTGCCAGTCAGGTTCAGCCGTACAAGGCCAGCAATCTCGGGCCGGCGGTGCAGAAAGTTGAAGATGCTTGCAGCGCTTGCCATAAACAGTTTCGCGATCATTGATTTCTATTGTTTGAGCTGACGCCTTCGCGAGCAGGCTCGCTCCCACAGTTGACCGAGTTGTACAGGTGAATACGGATCAATAGGGGAGCGAGCTTGTTCCGGGCGACGAGCTGACGAATAGGCCATCAAACTCACTGCATCAATGCTTACTTATCGATTTCGTCCAGCGCGTCCTGCAGTTCTTTGCGCGACTCGGCCAGTTTGTCTTTGCGCTTGTTGATCTTCTCCGGGTCGCCTTTTTTCATCGCCTTGTCGAGATCCGCCTGACGCTTGCTCACTTCGTGCTTGGCTTCGAGCACCTTGTTTTCGCGTTCTTTCTTCAGGCCGGCGTCGGTGCAGTGCTCGGTCACTTCACGCAAGGCCGTTTCCAGGCCTGCCTGCTGATCGGCATTGCCGCGCGATTTCGCCTGTTCGATCTGATTCATGATGCCCTGCTTCTTGGCAGCGCAACCGGTCAGACCCGGGGCGTCTTCGTCGGCCATGACAGGGGTGGCCATTACGCCGCAAAGGGTCAGCATGGCGAGCGGTGCGAGAAATTTCATAAAAGCTCCATGTGCAAAGGCAATCGGGTCAGGGCGGCACTGCGCTGTTGGAGCGCCGCGGCAGCCTTTGGGTTCCCGGCGCGCCGGGATTGCGTGGTCAGAAACCGTCGATTCCGGCGGCATGTAAGGTTTCGCTCAAAGCCTGTACCTGCGGGTCGCGGAAGAATGCGCTCAATTGCGCTGCGCGTCCCGGGCCGATACCGGCTTCGGCCTGCCATTGTTCGGTGTTGCGTTGCGCCAGCGACTGCCAGGAATCAGTAAGTATTGCCTGGCCGGTTGGCGGCAGGCCCAAGGCTTTGAGCCACTGGGCAAAGGGCCGTTGGCGGGCGCTGTGAAAACTGTGCATCAAGCGTTCGCTGCTGCGCTCGCCGAAGCCGGCAATGTTAGCAAGCTCCGGCCCATCAAGGGTTAACCAATCAAGCAGGTTGTTCACGCGGCGTGTTTCGAGAAGTTTCTCCCAGGTACCGCGACCGACATGCTGCATCGCCAGCCCTTGTTTGCCACTGAGCCAGGTCAAACGGGCGAGAAACTGGCTTTCACATCCGGGGGTCGGTTGCCAGCAACTCAAGGCGTGGAAGTCATCGGCGTTGGGGATATCGATATCCGTGCGTTCGGTGGTGCGCAATACAACACTGTCGAGCCGAGGAGTGGTCAGGCCGGCGAGGCTGATCGCAATCTGATCGCCGGGACGAATGTCCAACGCTTGCCAGCGCTTTAACGAACTGGCGCTGACGCGTTTGATCTCGCGGTCGTCGAGCCTAACGGGAATCAGCTCGATCACCGGTGTGATGCGCCCGGTGCGCCCGATCTTGAAGTTGATCTTGCGCACTTCA
This sequence comes from Pseudomonas sp. AC242, assembly GCF_979258655.1. NCBI lineage: Bacteria > Pseudomonadati > Pseudomonadota > Gammaproteobacteria > Pseudomonadales > Pseudomonadaceae > Pseudomonas > Pseudomonas sp. AC242. Next base: position 5,216,675 of record NZ_OZ409873.1, on the reverse strand, counting down.
GCCAAGGCTTGCGCAAACGGATATTTCCAGGCGACCGCCCAGTAGGGTGAGCGCGCCTGCCAGCGTTCGGCGGGCGGGCGCCGACTCTGGCGCAAAACCACGCCGTCGGTGGCAAACGGCAGAGGTGAGCGATACCAGTGATCGCGCCATTTCTGCGCCTCTGCCAAGTCGGCAACGGGATGGCTGTACGGCTCAATCGTGGTGAAACCCAGGGTTGCCAATCCGGATATGCGCTCGGGCAAGTTCAAAGGTCCTTGTGGCCAGTCCCAAACGAACAGCCCGATGCCGGTGGCTTGTTCTGCGCTAAGGGATTTGCGGCTCATCAATCCGGCCACGGTGGCGCGGGCGTTAACGCTGCCGGCTCGGGCTTGCACATGCTGGTTCAGCCGCCAGTAAAGTTCACCCTGCACCAGCAGATCCAGTGGTTGTGACAGGCGTTGAGGGATAGCGCCGATGTTCTGCGCTGATGGCGTCCAGTCCTGTCCATGAACTCCGTCACCGCGACTGATGGCCTGATGCAAAACGCCCGCGCGGTAAATCAGCGTCACCGCGACGCCGTCGACTTTGGGTTGTATCCAGACGTCCTTGCGATCACGTAGCCAGGCCCCCGCGGCCTCATCTTTGTGGATTTTATCCAGGCCGGTATGGGCGATGGGGTGCGCGTTTGAGCCTGAAACTGTGCGCAAAGGATCGGGTGGCAAGGGCGCTTTGAAACACGCTCGCCACTCGTTCAGTTGCACAAGGGATTGGTCGTAGAGTTCGTCGGCAATCAGTGAGCGGCCTTCGCGGTAGTAGGCGTCGTCCCATTGGTCGATCTGGTTTTGCAGGGCGGAGATTTCGCGTTGGGCGTGTGCAGCGGGCCAGTTTTGGCAGGTGGCTTGCGCGCTGAATGTGGCGGGCATCAGCAGGAAAATAAATAACAGGCGCAGCGTGGCAAGCATCGTGAGCGTCCTTGCTCAAGGGGAATGTTTAAAGGTTAGGCGAAAATATTTACTCCGCCGGATGGGTGTTTTACGGCTTGTTTCTGTGCAGTGAAAACAGCCCCTCGCCCTAACCCTCTCCCGGTGGGAGAGGGGACTGACCGAGTGGTTTGCTGGATATGCATCGACCTGAACGTTCTGAGTTGAACTCCCGGTTTCAGGCATGAAAAAGCCCCGCGCGGCGCGAACCGTGCGGGGCTTTTTGTACCGCCGGGGAAGTCTTACAGACCAGCAGCGGAACGCAGGGCGTCGGCGCGGTCGGTTTTTTCCCAGGTGAACGTGGTGAAGGTGTCTTCGCCAACGGTCTTGGTCTCTGGCGTGCGACCGAAGTGGCCGTACGCTGCAGTTTCCTGGTACATCGGGTGCAGCAGATCGAGCATGGTGGTGATTGCGTATGGACGCAGGTCGAACACTTCACGCACCAGTTTGACGATCTTGTCATCGCTGATCTTGCCGGTGCCGAAGGTGTTCAGCGAGATCGAAGTAGGCTGAGCCACACCAATCGCGTAGGAAACCTGAATCTCGCAACGCTCGGCCAGGCCAGCAGCGACGATGTTCTTGGCAACATAACGGCCAGCGTAGGCAGCCGAACGGTCAACCTTCGATGGATCTTTACCGGAGAACGCGCCGCCGCCGTGACGGGCCATGCCGCCGTAGCTGTCGACGATGATCTTGCGACCGGTCAGACCGCAGTCACCTACCGGGCCGCCAATGATGAACTGGCCGGTCGGGTTGATGTGGAACTGAGTGTCTTTGCTCAGCAGTTCGGCAGGCAGTACGTGCTTGACGATCAGCTCCATCACGCCTTCGCGCAGGTCTTTGTACGACACTTCAGGGTTGTGCTGGGTCGACAGAACAACCGCGTCGATACCAACAACCTTGCCGCCTTCGTAACGGCAAGTCACTTGCGACTTGGCGTCCGGACGCAGCCAAGGCAGCAGACCCGATTTGCGGGCTTCGGCCTGGCGCTGCACCAGCTGGTGCGAGAAGGTGATCGGAGCTGGCATCAAAACGTCGGTTTCGTTGCTGGCGTAGCCGAACATCAGGCCCTGGTCGCCGGCGCCCTGATCTTCAGGCTTGGCACGGTCAACACCCTGGTTGATGTCTGGGGACTGCTTGCCGATGATGTTCATCACGCCGCAAGTCGCGCCGTCGAAGCCAACTTCGGAGCTGGTGTAGCCGATGTCGCAAATCACGTCACGAACGATCTGCTCCAGGTCGACCCAGGCGCTGGTGGTCACTTCACCGGCAACGATGGCCACGCCGGTCTTGACCAGAGTTTCCACAGCAACGCGTGCGTGTTTGTCCTGGGCAATAATGGCGTCCAGCACCGCATCGGAAATCTGGTCGGCGATTTTGTCCGGATGCCCTTCGGACACGGACTCGGAGGTGAAGAGGGAGTATTCGCTCATCTCGATGTTTTCCTGAATTTACCGATGGTGAGTGTCGCCAGCCGGTCGCTGAAAGTGGCGGACCTGGATCTGGAAACCATTACGTAAGCCTACATAGAGGCTTTCCCCGGGAACGAGTCCCGCAGCGGTGGCCCAACGGGCCAAATCGTCCTGTTCAAACCCCAACCACAGATCACCGCAGGCCTCCCTGGCCCAACTCTGGTTGTGGCTACATAACTCTGTCACGAGCAGGCTACCGCCCGGTTGCAGCAGGTCGGCCATGTGCTTGAGCGCATCGGCCGGCGCGGCGAAATGGTGCAACACCATGTTCAACACTACGCAATCGGCCGTAAGGCTGGTGCCGTTCAATGCATCGGCCAATTGCAGGCTGACGTTAGCCAGCTGTTCACGTTCACATACCTGACGCGCCAGTTCGAGCATCGCCGGGCTGTTGTCCAGCGCGGTTACGGTGCCGAAGCGACGGGCCAGTTCCGGCAGAAAAGCACCATCGCCGGGGCCGACTTCAATGGCCGTGGCGGCACCATTGAAGTTCAGTTTGTCGAGCAGGGCCAGCACGCTTTCGCGGTATTGCGGCAGGCCTGCGATCAAGTCTTGCTGGGCGCGAAATTTCTCTGCAACCCGGGCGAAAAAGTCCTGACTGGCGGCGGCGCGCTGGCCGTGAACCTGCTCGATGCGCGCTTGCACGTCGTCAGGCAGATTCAGATTGTCGACTTCTTCTAACAATGCTGCGTGCAACTTGCCGCCGAGCAGTTCGGTGTGGGGCAGGGCGCGGCGATAGAAAATCGCGTTGCCTTCGCGGCGTGTCGCCACCAGGTCGGCTTGTGCCAGTACCTTGAGGTGATGACTCATGCCGGACTGGCCAATGCCGAAAATCTGCGCCAGCTCCAGAACACCGAACGAATCGTTGGCCAGCGCGCGCAAGACATTCAGCCGCAACGGATCGCCGCCGGCCTTGCACAGGGCCGCCAGCTCGTCGCAATCGTCATGGCGAATGGAAGGCACGCGTAAGTTCATAGGGCTGGCAGTCTAGAGAGGGGGGCAATTCATCGCAAGGGCAATATCAAAAAGTTTTGATATTGCTCGATCAATGGCGCTTTTTATTGCACTTCTCACCCACCGGTTAACTCTACAAACGAGTAGCGGAAAGGTTTCACCAACAGAAAGCGCCGCTATCCATTGGAAAAACGCCCCCCGATGACTATCTGTCATTGCCCCGAGGCGCCCCGGTGAGGGAAAATGCCCTCCTTTTTTCCGTTTCGACTTACCAGAACCCAGGAGATCAGCGATGCCTAGCCGTCGTGAGCGTGCCAACGCCATTCGTGCCCTCAGCATGGATGCCGTGCAAAAAGCCAACAGCGGCCATCCCGGTGCCCCTATGGGTATGGCAGATATCGCCGAAGTGCTTTGGCGCGACTACCTCAAGCACAACCCGAGCAATCCATCGTTCGCCGACCGTGACCGCTTCGTGCTGTCCAACGGCCACGGCTCGATGTTGATCTACTCGCTGCTGCACCTGACCGGTTATGACCTGTCGATCGAAGACCTCAAGCAATTCCGTCAACTGCACAGCCGCACCCCGGGCCACCCGGAGTTCGGTTACACCCCGGGCGTTGAAACTACCACCGGCCCGCTGGGTCAGGGTCTGGCCAACGCTGTGGGCTTCGCTCTGGCTGAAAAAGTGCTGGGCGCGCAGTTCAACCGTCCTGGCCACAACATTGTCGACCACCACACCTACGTGTTCCTGGGTGATGGCTGCATGATGGAAGGCATTTCCCACGAAGTCGCTTCGCTGGCCGGTACGCTGGGTCTGGGCAAGCTGATCGCTTTCTATGATGACAACGGCATCTCCATCGACGGCGAAGTCGAAGGCTGGTTCACCGATGACACGCCGAAGCGTTTCGAAGCCTACAACTGGCAAGTGATCCGCAACGTTGACGGTCATGACCCGGAAGAGATCAAGACCGCCATCGAGACCGCGCGCAAGAGTCCGCTGCCGACGCTGATTTGCTGCAAGACCACCATCGGTTTCGGTTCGCCGAACAAGCAGGGCAAAGAAGACTGCCACGGCGCCCCATTGGGTGACGCGGAAATCGCCCTGACCCGTCAGGCGCTGAACTGGAACCACGGTCCGTTCGAAATCCCGGCCGACATCTATGTCGAGTGGGATGCCAAGGAAAAAGGACGCGCGGCCGAAGCCGAGTGGGATCAGCGTTTCGCTGCCTACTCCGCTGCATTCCCGACCGAAGCCAACGAACTGGTACGTCGCCTGAGCGGTGAACTGCCGGCCGACTTCTCCGAAAAAGCTTCGGCTTACATCGCTGAAGTCGCGGCCAAAGGCGAAACCATCGCCAGCCGTAAAGCCAGCCAGAACACCCTGAACGCGTTCGGTCCGCTGCTGCCGGAACTGCTCGGCGGCTCCGCTGACCTGGCCGGTTCCAACCTGACCCTGTGGAAAGGTTGCAAAGGCGTCAGCGCTGAAGATGCCAGCGGCAACTACATGTACTACGGCGTGCGCGAATTCGGCATGACCGCGATCATGAACGGCGTGACCCTGCACGGCGGTCTGGTGCCTTACGGCGCGACCTTCTTGATGTTCATGGAATACGCGCGCAACGCTGTACGCATGTCGGCGCTGATGAAGAAACAGGTCATCCACGTCTACACCCACGACTCCATCGGTCTGGGCGAAGACGGCCCGACGCACCAGCCGATCGAGCAACTGACCAGCCTGCGTACCACGCCGAACCTCGACACCTGGCGTCCAGCCGATGCCGTGGAATCGGCCGTGGCCTGGAAAAACGCGCTGGAGCGTAAGGACGGCCCATCGGCGCTGATCTTCTCGCGTCAGAACCTGCAACACCAGGAACGCGATGCCGGCCAGATTGCCGACATCAGCCGTGGCGGTTACGTGCTGAAGGACTGCGCAGGCGAGCCTGAGCTGATCCTGATCGCCACCGGTTCGGAAGTCGGTCTGGCGGTTCAGGCTTTCGACAAGCTGACCGAGCAGGGCCGCAAGGTGCGCGTGGTTTCCATGCCGTGCACCAGCGTGTTCGATGCTCAGGACGCCGGCTACAAGCAAGCCGTGCTGCCGTTGCAGGTTGGCGCGCGTATCGCCATCGAAGCGGCTCACGCCGACTTCTGGTTCAAGTACGTGGGTCTGGAAGGTCGCGTGATCGGCATGACCACTTACGGCGAATCGGCTCCGGCTTCGGCACTGTTCGAAGAGTTCGGCTTCACCCTGGAAAACATCCTGGGTCAGGCTGAAGAACTGCTGGAAGACTAAGCAGTACGAATGCGGTGGCCCCGGCCACCGCGTTCCCCTGTAGGAGCTGCCGGAGGCTGCGATCTTTTGATCTTGATCTTAAAAAAAAACAGGATCAAAAGATCGCAGCCTTCGGCAGCTCCTACATGAGGTTGTGTTGTAGCGAATATTATCGAGAACCCCATGCCTCAACCGCGTCCTTACAAAGTTGCACTCAACGGCTACGGCCGGATTGGTCGTTGCGTCTTGCGTGCGTTGTTTGAGCGAGGCGAGAAAGCCGGGTTTGAAATTGTCGCGATCAACGATCTGGCGGACATGGCCAGCATCGAATACCTGACACGCTTCGACTCCACCCACGGCCGCTTCCCGGGCGAGGTGCGAGTAGAAGGCGATTGTCTGCATATTAATGGCGACTGCGTGAAGGTCCTGCGCAGTGCCACCCCCGAAGGCATCGATTGGGCGTCACTCGGCGTCGATCTGGTGCTCGAATGCTCCGGTGCCTACAACACCCGTGAAGACGGCCAGCGCTTTCTCGACGCCGGCGCGCCACGCGTGTTGTTCTCGCAGCCGATGGCCAGCGAGGCGGATGTCGACGCCACCATCGTTTATGGCGTCAATCAGGATTGCCTGACCGGCGACGAGCTGCTGGTGTCCAACGCCTCCTGCACCACCAACTGCGGCGTGCCGTTGTTGCGCCTGCTCGACAAGGCCATCGGCCTCGATTACGTGTCGATCACCACGATTCACTCGGCGATGAACGATCAGCCGGTGATCGACGCCTATCACCATGAAGACCTGCGCCGCACGCGTTCGGCGTTTCAGTCGGTGATCCCGGTGTCCACTGGTCTGGCGCGCGGTATCGAGCGCCTGCTGCCGGAACTTGCCGGGCGAATTCAGGCCAAAGCCGTACGCGTGCCGACGGTCAACGTGTCCTGCCTCGACATCACGATGCAGACTGCCACCGCGACTGACGCCAATGAGGTCAACCGGATCCTGCGCGAGGCCGCCACCCATGGCCCGCTCAAAGGCTTGCTCGCCTACACCGAGCTGCCGCACGCCAGTTGTGATTTCAACCATGACCCACATTCGGCCATCGTCGATGCCAGTCAGACCCGTGTTTCCGGCCCCAAACTGGTGAACATCCTGGCCTGGTTCGACAACGAATGGGGTTTTGCCAACCGAATGCTGGACGTTGCAGAACACTATCTGCAAACAGCAACTTCAAAAAAACCGTAGGAAGTGCGACCCATGACCGTGTTGAAGATGTCCGACCTCGATCTGCAAGGTAAGCGCGTATTGATCCGCGAAGACCTCAACGTCCCAGTCAAGGACGGTGTTGTCACCAGCGACGCGCGTATCCTGGCTTCGCTGCCGACCATCAAGCTGGCCCTGGAAAAAGGCGCGGCCGTGATGGTCTGCTCGCACCTTGGCCGTCCGACCGAAGGCGAGTTCTCCGCCGAGAACAGCCTCAAGCCTGTTGCTGACTACCTGAGCAAGGCCTTGGGCCGTGAAGTGCCGCTGGTCGCCGATTACCTCGGCGGCGTTGACGTCAAGGCCGGCGACATCGTGCTGTTCGAAAACGTGCGCTTCAACAAAGGCGAGAAAAAGAACGCTGACGAACTGGCCCAGCAATACGCCGCCCTGTGCGACGTGTTCGTGATGGACGCGTTCGGCACCGCTCACCGCGCCGAAGGTTCGACCCACGGCGTGGCCAAGTTCGCCAAAGTCGCCGCTGCTGGCCCACTGTTGGCCGCTGAACTGGATGCACTGGGCAAAGCCCTCGGCGCACCGGCTCAGCCAATGGCGGCCATCGTTGCCGGCTCTAAGGTGTCGACCAAACTCGACGTGCTGAACAGCCTGAGCCAGATCTGCGATCAACTGATCGTCGGCGGCGGCATCGCCAACACTTTCCTCGCGGCAGCCGGTCATCCGGTTGGCAAGTCGCTGTACGAACCGGACCTGCTCGACACCGCACGCGCCATCGCTGCCAAAGTCAGCGTGCCATTGCCGGTTGACGTGGTGGTTGCCAAGGAATTCGCCGAAACCGCAGAAGCGACCGTCAAGCTGATCGCTGACGTTGCGGCTGACGATATGATTCTGGACATCGGCCCGCAAACCGCAGCCAACTTCGCCGAACTGCTGAAATCGTCGAAAACCATTCTGTGGAACGGCCCGGTCGGTGTGTTCGAATTCGACCAGTTCGGCAACGGCACCAAAGTGCTGGCTCAGGCCATCGCGGAAAGCTCGGCGTTCTCCATCGCTGGCGGTGGCGACACCCTGGCCGCGATCGATAAATATGGCGTGGCTGAGCAAATCTCCTACATTTCCACCGGTGGTGGCGCGTTCCTCGAATTCGTCGAGGGCAAAGTGCTGCCAGCCGTTGAAGTCCTGGAAAGCCGGGCCAAGGCCTGAGGCCGCCCGTTTGGCCAGGCAAAGGAGTGTTTTCATGGTCAAGTCGTTAGCGCTGTTGTTGCTGACCGGTACGCTGGCGGCCTGCGGGAGTAACCCGAAGGCCGAGGCCACGCCGGCGCCGAGCGAGTCGCAGAAGGGCTGTTATCAGGCCGACTGGCAGGCCGAAACCAACCCGGTGCTGAACAAGCGCTCGGGGCCGGACGGCCTGGACAAATACGAGACGCAAACCCCGGCCAAGGAACATGGTTGTCCTTGACGGGTCTGACTCTTTAACTCAGGGCTGGCGGCGTGCGCCGTCAGTCGAGGAACACGGATGAAAGGCTTGATCGCCATTGCGGCGTTGGCATTGTTGGGCGGTTGCGCGCAGTTGAATCTGTTTCAGTCGTCTGCTCCGGCGGACAACTGGACCACCTGGACCTGCGACAGCCAGGCCAAAGTGCTGTGGCGCTACGCCGACGCCGGCCAGAAGGAAGTCGACGTTCGGCTGGGTGGCGGTGATCAGGTCTATCGCCTCAAAGAAGAGCCGGGCGCCTCGGGCACGCTGTACAGCGACGGCATGCTGGCGTTTCACGTCAAGGGAGAGGAAGGCCTGGTGTACTGGGTCGCCACCAATGACCTGATCGGCCGCGGCTGCAAAGCGCAGTAATTGCATCACCGCAGACCCAATGTAGGAGTGAGCCTGCTCGCGATAGCGACCTGACAGTCGCTGCAATATTGACTGAAAGATGGCTATCGCGAGCAGGCTCACTCCTACAAGGGTTCTGCGCAGTTCTGAAGAATTGGCTTTATCGAATCACCAGACCGGGCCTCAACCCCCGATCTGCAATCACTTGAATAGCCGCCGCCGCTCCGGCAGGCTGGCACGATTAACGACCCTCAACCGGGAGAGACACACACAATGGCACTTATCAGCATGCGCCAGATGTTGGACCACGCAGCCGAATTCGGCTACGGCGTTCCAGCTTTCAACGTCAACAACCTTGAGCAGATGCGCGCCATCATGGAAGCCGCTGACAAGACTGACTCCCCGGTGATCGTTCAGGCTTCGGCCGGCGCCCGTAAATACGCCGGCGCGCCTTTCCTGCGTCACCTGATCCTGGCCGCGATTGAAGAATTCCCGCACATCCCGGTGTGCATGCACCAGGATCACGGCACCAGCCCTGATGTCTGCCAGCGCTCGATCCAACTGGGCTTCAGCTCGGTGATGATGGACGGCTCGCTGGGCGAAGACGGCAAGACCCCGACCGACTACGACTACAACGTCCGCGTTACCCAACAAACCGTGGCCATGGCGCACGCCTGCGGCGTTTCGGTAGAAGGCGAGCTGGGCTGCCTGGGTTCGCTGGAAACCGGCATGGCCGGTGAAGAAGACGGCATCGGCGCCGAAGGCGTTCTGGATCACAGCCAAATGCTGACCGACCCGGAAGAAGCCGCTGACTTCGTCAAACGCACCCAGGTCGATGCCCTGGCCATCGCCATCGGCACCAGCCACGGCGCCTACAAGTTCACCAAGCCACCGACCGGTGACGTGTTGGCGATCGACCGCATCAAGGAAATCCACAAGCGCATCCCGAACACTCACCTGGTAATGCACGGTTCATCGTCGGTGCCACAAGAGTGGCTGGCGATCATCAACCAGTACGGCGGCGACATCAAAGAAACCTACGGCGTACCGGTTGAAGAAATCGTCGAAGGCATCAAGTACGGCGTGCGCAAGGTCAACATCGACACCGACCTGCGCTTGGCATCCACCGGTGCGATGCGTCGCCTGATGGCCACCAACCCGAGCGAATTCGACCCACGTAAATTCTTCGGCGCGACTGTTACTGCAATGCGTGACGTGTGCATCGCTCGTTATGAAGCGTTTGGTACTGCCGGTAATGCTTCGAAGATCAAACCGATCTCGCTGGAAGCGATGTACCAGCGTTATCTGAAGGGTGAGTTGAACGCTAAGGTTAACTAAGCCTGAGCGTTAGACTGCTTTAAAAGAAACCCGCCGTGAGGCGGGTTTTTTGTGGGGTGACTTTTTCGCCTGACGAAGTTATCTAAAAGTTTGTCAACCTTTTGTGAATCTGATTCCATAGGTTTGGCCTAAATTCGGCCCGCCGTATTTAACGGTCACTGTGCCTAGCAAGTTATTGTCGGTTCCATCAGTTGATTTCATCTCAATACTGAGAGTGCTTGGGCCATGCTTGGTCTCATCTCTTTTTTTGGCATCTGATTTCGCTGTAAGAATATAAGTCCAAGTGGATTTTGTGCAGTCGCCATTGACAGCGAAGTCAAGTCCGAAATAGTCCATGTAGCCGTTACTTATTTTGCCAGTTTGCTGGGCTGGATCGTCAAATTTGAGTGTGGCGGCATGCTCTTCGCCGGCGGAGTTAAATACAAAGCCGTTGTAAGTTTTCATGATATACGCCTTATGTGTATTCAAGTATTAAAGTTAAATAGGTTGTCTCGTATTGCGTCGATGAGATTAGGCGAAAGGTAGTTGCAGGTAACCTGTAATAAATGACAGGTTTTAATATTTTTTCGCTATAAGGGTTCTGGTTTTTTAATAAAACAAGGAGGTGCAAAAACAGGTATGAAAGCGATGTATCAGTGTTGTCTGAAGGGGGGCTTCAAGGCTAAGGTTAAAAGCTTGAGCAGTTAAACTTCTGATTCAAAAAAACTGCCGTGAGGCGGTTTTTTCTGCGCGGTGATTTCTCGTGGTAACGACGCTATCCAAAAGTCAAAGAAAATGGCGCTGCCGCGTGCTCAATGGCGTTGATCACATGAGGCGCCTGTCCGCGATATTGAGGATAGCGTTTGAGCACGGCTTCAACCGAGGCGAGCAGATGCTGAATGCGCTCCTTGGGTTGGTCGATTTCACAGGTGTGGGCAAATTCCAGGAGCCCTTGTCGTGAGGCGAACATTGACTTGTTACCCGCCAGATCCAATGCCAGAACATCTTCTGGAATATAGGCCGTGGTGTTGACGATGTCGTAAGCCGGCGCCAGATGCGCATCGCGTCGCGTCGGTTCGGAATAGAGCAATCCGAAGTTTTTCAAATGAGCGTCGCCATTCCCAACGATGCAACTCAGGGCAACGCTATCGAAAAGTTGATCAAGCGACGTACGCAAGTGTTTCGCCGGGCAAAACACTCGGATAGCCTTCGCGATTGCCGCATAACTTTTGCTGTACTTCTGATTAGCCGACAGCCCCATCAGCACCGCCATGTCTTCAAACCCAATCGGCTTGAGTTGGTCGTCGCGGTCAAATCGACGCATGACAAACAGCTTGGCGTTGTCGGAAAGGTAAAACGGTGGGACGGGAATACCCGCCTCTTTCGCCATGGACATGCAAAGGAATTCGTTGATCGCCAGGCCCGGAAATTCGTCTCTGCCACTCTTGATGATCAGATCCGAGGTTTTGGATGTCACTCTCGGCAATGCTATTTCTTGCCGCTCCGGCACCAGCAACTTGGGTTGAACACCTGAAATGCCTGCCCGCAGGATGTAGCGATCAAGCATGTCGGCGAAGATATCTTCCGTACCGTCCCACGTGAGAATCTCTTCGAGTTTTTCTCCCGGAAATTCTTGCGCCTGCAACAATGCATCAACGGTTTCAGAGCGTACATGAACCCTGCCAATGGGCGATGTACTGCCGGAAAGCGCCAGTAGCAGCATTGGGTCGACGTTCACAGTCTTTGCCAAGCGGTTGCGCAACTGCTCCAGTACGTAGCCTTCTGGTAGGTTCATTTGAAAAACAGGGTGCAACTCACGCCGACGAAAGTCGTCATGTCGTACAGGCATCGAGAGGCTGATCGCCATTTGTGGCGATGCATCTTCGTGATAACGGAAAGTGAAATCATCGGCATCGCTGAACAGTCTGCCGCTATTACCTTCAGGGGTGCTGACTTGAAGAGAGGCCATTTTCATTCGAATAAATCTCCAAGCTCTTCAAGGGTGGGCATCGTTGCTGGAACCACCGAGAGTTCACAGTCCAAAGCAGCCAAAACGCGTGCGTAAGCGATCATGCCGACAGAAAGGGTGCCTTTCTCCACCGCGATGACTTTGTATCGCGTCAGTCCCGCCAGATCGGCAAGCTGAGCCTGCGTCAGGCCACGATTTATACGTTTTTCACGTAATTGAATGCCGAGACGGGTAATTAAAAGAGAGTAATCCATGTTGCGCTACCGTAACATTTTGATGTCAATGTAGCGTATGCAGAACATTTAATCCATTTGACCTAAGAAACCCGCCATAAGGCGGGTTTTTTTGTGGTCGGTTATTCCTTTAGCTCGACATGATCCAGTGCCTGATTCACTGCCAGTTCGCCGAGCATGACCACTTGCGCGATGCCTAGCGCGGTCTTGCGGTGTGAGGTGTCGAGCATGGCGGCGAAGTTGTTGAGCATTTCGCTGGCAGAACCCAAGGTTTCGCTGGCGTTGGCCAGCAGGGATTCGGTGTTGTACTTCGGGTTGGCGAGGTACATGGGTTCGGGTTTATGCGTGCTAGCCATGATGAAAGCGGACGGTTTGAGGTAATGGTCAAGGGCGCGTTCGGCGGCGTCGTTGAGTTTTTTTGAGTCGAGGGATTCGTACGGGGATGCGGGATCTGTTTCTGGCGGGTGTGGCGTTGATTTTGTCATTTGCTCGAAACCTGATTGGAGTGCCCCCGCTCTGGCTACTAAATCAAAGTGGAGGCAACTGTACGCAGGTTAGTAGACCGGGGTTTCGAGCAAGCCGGCGCACCCGAAGGTGCCCTGCGCACAGCTACCATCAAGCGCAGGTATGGGAATACCTGACTGACAGATGCTTGTGCACAACGCTTGAAACCACGGGCTACTAAACCCGATCACTGGAAATCAGTGACGCGAATCAAGTTACCGATGGCCCGCCAGGCGCACAAGCCGGCGGATTCTGGCGTAGTGGTAGGCAACGGCGCAAGCTGTTGTAGGCATCCGGAAGTAACCGCCGACAGATCTAAACAGCACTGTTTAAAGGTAGGAGCTGCCGAAGGCTGCGATCTTTTGATTTTGTCTTTTCAGAATCAAAAACAGGATCAAAAGATCGCAGCCTTCGGCAGCTCCTACCGTGGGGATTGGGTTATTTGTCGTGATCGATGTCGAGTTTGGAGAAGGTCACTTGCCCACCCTCACTCGTATACCCGGTGTTGTCCTGCACATAAACCCCAGCCTTGAAGTACAACGGCTTGTTGCGCCAGGTCGCGCTGATCTGTGAATCCCACTGATAACCCGCCGCACTGACACCCAACGCACCGCCAGGACTCAGGTGAATAAGGTAGTTGAATTCGCGATCCAGTTTGACCCCGGTGGCGAGGGTGATGACGCGGCTTTCGTCGTCATCCGGATGCATGCGCACCTTGATCACCAGGTTGCCGGTTTCGGTTTTTGTCTTGTACTGATACTCAAGTTTGACCATCGGCTTCTGGCTTTCATAAGCATGAATCTGGCCGATGACGATCTTGCCCGAGCTGGGCACTTTGTTGACGGTGAGGGTCGCGCGCAGCAGGTTGTCGGCATCCGGGTAATACCAGTTGCGCAGGGTGCCGTTGCTGTAGGTTTCACGCAGTTCGGTGCGCGGGTAGATGGCGTTTTCGGTTTTTGACCCGGTAACCGGTGACCAGAAGAACAAGGTGCCGGTGTCGGAATGGAAGTATTGATCTTTGAAGCCGTTCACCAGTTTGGAGGTTTCGACGGTGTATGGCGGGCTGCCAACGGGAACGCTGAGGTTCCAGGTTGCGAGATCGATCATGTCTGTTCTTCCACTCAAAATTCGCTGCACGTACGTGCCAGAAGCTCTAGCCCGCACGTTTTGGGGCGGCCTTTATAAGCGTAGAGGGAAAATTTGTTAACGCCCGTTTGGCAGATGATTGACGTCAACATCCTGTCGAAATGCCATCTATGCCGGTTCCCGGGGGCTTCAGCGGTGACCGTTAGTCGGCAAATTCACGCTTTGGTTAAATGATGGCCTGATGACAGCTTCTGCTTTCTTGGATCCAGTACTAGAGTGAAGGCTCAGTATGTGTGCGGTTTTTACCGGAAGCCGACCAAAAGTCCCGACAAGAGAAGCAGCATGGAATGCGCGCAACCCCCGCCAGGTGAAGGCAACTCTGTCCTTTTGATCGTTGATGATTACCCTGAAAATCTGATCAGCATGCGCGCGTTGCTGCAGCGCCAGGATTGGCACGTCCTCACCGCAGCCTCCGGTTTCGAAGCGCTCAATATTCTGCTCTCGCACGACGTCGATCTGGTGCTGCTGGACGTGCAAATGCCGGGCATGGACGGCTTTGAAGTCGCGCGCCTGATGCGTGGCAGCCAGCGCACGCGCCTGACGCCGATCATCTTTCTGACCGCCAACGAACAGTCCCAGGACGCCGTGATCAAGGGCTATGCCAGTGGCGCGGTGGATTACCTGTTCAAGCCGTTCGACCCGCAGATACTCAAGCCCAAAGTGCAGGCGTTGCTGGAGCACCAGCGCAATCGCCGCGCCTTGCAGCGCCTGAGTCATGACCTGGAAGTGGCGCGCGCCTTCAATGCCTCGGTGCTGGATAACGCGGCTGAAGGCATTCTGGTGGTGGGCGAAGACGGTTTGATCCGCTTTGCCAATCCGGCGATTTCGCGGTTGTTGAATGCGCCGGTGAAGGAGCTGGAAGGTAAAGAGTTTCTCGATTTTCTACAGAAGCCGCACATTCCGCTGTGGGCCGATTCCGAGTTTTATGCCAGCTACAAGCGTGGCGAAACATTAAGACTGCACGATGCCTTGCTGCGCACCGCGCCCGGCCAGCAAGTGCCGGTGGCGCTGTCCTGTGCGGCGTTGCCTGCCGAGCAACACGCGATGGTGGTCACCGTGCTGGACATGTCGGTGGTGCGGCACTTGCACCAGCAACTCGAATTCCAAGCGGTGACCGATCCACTGACCGGGTTGCTCAACCGCCGCGGCTTTTACCAGACTGTTGAAAATCTGCTGTTGCGTGGTGAGCGCAGTGATAGCAGTTGGGTCTTGCTGTATCTGGATCTTGATGGCTTCAAACGGGTCAACGATTCACTCGGTCATGATGCCGGCGACCGGGTGTTGCGCTGGGTCTCCGAGCAATTGAAGGCCTGCCTGCGACCGTTCGACATTCTCGCGCGCATGGGCGGTGATGAATTCACCGCGCTGCTGGATCTGGAGTTTCCCGAGCAAGCGGCGAAGATTGCCGAAAAACTCATCGAGCGAGTGTCGATCTGTCAGCAGATCGAAGGGTTGGACATCGCTTTGGGCGCGAGTATCGGCATCGCCACTTATCCGGATTGCGGCTCGAACCTCGACGGATTGCTGCGTGCATCCGACATCGCCATGTACGAAGCCAAGCGCGCCGGGCGTCAGCAATATCGCTTTTATGATCATGAAATGAACGGTAGGGCGCGCTCGCGGTTGATGCTCGAAGAGAGCGTGCGTGCCGCCATCGAGAATCGCGATTTCAATCTGGTCTATCAACCGCAAGTGGCTATCGACACGGGCCAGATTCGTGGCTTTGAAGCGTTGTTGCGCTGGCAGCACCCGAGTGTCGGCGATGTGCCGCCGGGGTTGTTCTTGCCGCTGCTGGAAGAGGCGCGGCTGATCAGTCGCCTCGGCAGCTGGATTTATCATCGCGGCGCCGGTCAGCGTAAAGCCTGGGAAACCCTGTTTGCCGAGGATCTGGTGCTCGGCGTGAGTTTGAGCAACACCCAGTTCAGTCTGCCGAATCTGGTCACCGAGTTGCGTCAGGTGATGGAGCGACACGCCTTGCAGCCTCGGCAACTGGAGGTCGAAGTCACCGAAGAAGCGCTGATGCAAAACCCCGACGAAACCCGCAAACAGCTGCGTTTGCTGCGCAATCTTGGGGTGCGGGTGGCGCTGGATGACTTCGGTTCCGGGCCGTGTTCGCTGGCGCATCTGCGCGATCTGGAACTCGATACGCTGAAAATTGATCGCCATCTCATCGCGCGATTGCCGGACTCCAAACGCGACGCCTCGCTGGTCAGCACGGTCATCAGTCTGTGCAAGCAATACGGTTTGCTGGTGATCGCCGAGGGCGTTGAAACCATCGATCAATACCAATGGCTGCAAGCCCACGGCTGCGAGTATGTGCAGGGCTTCCTCGTGGCCCGGCCATTGATCGCCGAGGACGCGGTCAGCTTCGCCGAGCCGTTTGACTGGAGCGCGCTGCCCGTTTGAATTCGCTACACTGGCGGACCTTTTTCGAACCGTGTCGCTTGTCCATGACTGTGTTGAAGTACCTCCAGGCCTATCCCGCGCAATTACAGGATCAGGTGCGCCAATTGATCGCCGAAGGGCGTCTGGGTGATTACCTGAATCAACGCTATCCGGGACGGCACGACGTGCAGAGCGACAAGGCTTTGTACAGCTATGCGCTGGACTTGAAGCAGGAATACCTGCGCAACGCGCCGGCCATCGACAAGGTGCTGTTCGACAATCGCCTCGACCTGACGCACCGCGCCCTCGGTCTGCACACCACGGTGTCGCGGGTGCAGGGCGGCAAGCTCAAGGCCAAGAAAGAGATTCGTATCGCCTCGTTGTTCAAGGACGCCGCGCCGGACTTTCTGAAAATGATCGTGGTGCATGAACTGGCGCACTTCAAAGAGTCGGATCACAACAAGGCGTTCTATAAATTGTGTGAGCACATGCTGCCGGGGTACCACCAGGTCGAGTTTGATCTGCGCGTGTACCTGACGTGGCGGGATCTGCAGGCTTAACAGTACGCAACCAGGAAGGTGTGGATGGACGTCAGCAAGACCAAAAGCAGTTTCTACCGCCGCTTGTATGTGGCGTACCTGATCGACAGCGGTCTGGCGCCGAGTGTGCCGACGCTGACCGAAGTGACCGGCATGCCCCGGCGCACGGCGCAGGACACGATTGCGGCGTTGGCGGATCTGGATATCGTTTGTGAGTTCGAGCAGGAAGAGGGCGCGCGCAATCACGCCGGGCGCTATCGGATTCGTGAGTGGGGGGCGATTGATCGTGGGTGGATCGAGCGCAATTTGCGGCAGATCAAGGCTGTTCTGGAGTATCCCTGAAGAGCCCCTCATCGGAACGCCGCCCGCCCAGCCCTCTCCCGGAGGGAGAGGGAGCCGATTGGGGGATATTTGAGAGTTACGCCGACGTGAGCGAGCGCCGTTGAATCCATAATCGACTCGGTTTTTCAGGTCGGCGGATAGCGCAGCACAACTCGGTCAGTCCCCTCTCCCTCCGGGAGAGGGCTAGGGTGAGGGTTGTTCAGGAGCGACGCATGCCAATGTGTGGAATGTCATCCTCCAGATACTCTTCACCCGCCACAACAAACCCGTACTTGCCGTAATACCCCTGCAAATGCGCCTGTGCCGACAGATAGATCGGCACCTGCGGCCAATGCTTTTCAGCCTGTTTCAGCGCCTGCTCCATCATTTCGTGCCCCAGCCCTTTGCCGCGCCCCTGCGGTGCAGTAATCACCCGGCCGATCACCACGTCGCCGCCCTGGGATTCCGGATCCAGCAGGCGCAGGTAGGCCATCAACTGATCATCTTCCCAACCCATCAGGTGATAGGTATCGCCTTCCAGATCCTGACCGTCGAGGTCCGGATAAGCGCATTTCTGTTCAACCACGAACACGTCCGAGCGCAGCTTCAACAGCGCGTACAGCTGTTCCTTGCCCAGATCACTGTGATGTTTGCAGACCCATTCGATTGTCATTTGCCGATTCCTTGAACGTGTCGCCCGATACTAAGCGCCTGCGGCAAAGATGTCTTTATGGCGTAAGAGTCTGTGACAAAGGTCAAAATGCCATCATTCCTTTCTCGCAGTCTCGGCGACTTTGTGTAATCTGCTGAAGAGCCCTGTGCACTGGCTGCAATGAGCTAATGTTAGGGCCTGGGTTTTGCCGGTAAGGGGCCTTGGGGTTTTGGCTGAAAACATGCTGGGCAACCTGCCCGCTAAGGATTTTCAAGCATGCCGCGTTTGCATCGAGCCTTTGCTTTGGTCGGATTGCTCTTGCTGGCTCAGACTGCTGCAGCGGAGAAGCTGCGGCTGGTGTTTGATATCTGGCCACCCTTTACCGACGACACGCTGGTCAACGGCGGACTGGCCACCGACATCGTCACGACTGCCCTGGCCCGGGCCGGTTATGCCAGCGGCTACGAACAGGTGCCTTGGGCGCGGGCGCTGCTCGGTGTCGGCGAAGGCCGCTACGACGTGTTGGTCAACGCCTGGTACAACGATGAGCGGACCAAGCTGGGCGAGTTTTCCGGGGAATACCTGCTCAACCGCATCCGCTTTCTCAAGCGCAAAGACACGCCACTCGATTATTCCAATCTGCAGCAATTGCACACGTACCCGATTGCGGTGGTGCGCGGCTATGCCTATTCGGCGCCGTTCGATGCCGACACGGCGTTGCAGAAAGTCCCTGTGCATAACTTCGCCATGGCCGTGCGCATGCTCGCGGCGGACCGGGTCAAGTTGACGCTGGAGGATGAGTATGTGGCGAAGTATTACCTGGCGCGCGAATCAGCCAAGGTGCGCAATTCAGTGGAGTTTTTGCCCAAGCCGTTGAGTGAGAACAGCCTGCACATTCTGGTGAGCCTGAAGAATCCGCAGCATGAGCAGATTGTTGCAGGGTTTGATAAGGCGATTGCTGCGATGAAGGCGGATGGCAGTTATGACAAGTTGTTGAGGCAGCATGGGATGTGAGGGTCGATCCAGAATCCTCTGTGTGGCAGATGTCGCTATCGCGAGCAGGCTCACTTCTACAATTTGGAATGCGTTCCCCTGTAGGAGTGAGCCTGCTCGCGATGACGCCCTGTCAACCGCCGCTGATTTCTGAGGTGTCCTTGATCAGGTGCGCCGCCAACGTCCGCAACGGTCCGAGTTGCCGGCAGATCAACGCCAACTGCGTCTGCACCAGCCGCTGCCCCTCATCGATCTCATCGGCCATCTGCTCCAGCTCATTGGCCAGCGCTTCTTCCTCGTCACTCTGAATCGCCACCGGCTGCTTGTTCGCCAGCCCTTGGGCGATTTCATCAATGCTCGTCGCCAGTTTCACCCCGGCGCCATCGATCAAATGCTCGCGCACATCCGCCGGCAACTGCGTCTCGCGATGCGCGCCCAACCCTGACAGATAACTCAACAACGTGTGCGACAGCACCAGAAAGCGGAAGCCGACATCTGCTTCCTTACGGAAATGCCCCGGTTCCATGAGCATGTTTGCCAGTGTCGTCGACAGCGCCGCATCAGCGTTGTGCGCATTGCGCCGGGCCAGCCGATACGCGAGATCGTCGCTCTTGCCCGCGGCGTATTGCTGCATGATCTGGCGCAGGTAGATGCTGTTGCAGGTCAGGGTGTTGGCCAGCACTTTATTCAGGCGTCGACCCTGCCAGTCCGGCAGGAACAGGAATACCGTCAGGCCGGCAATCAGGCTGCCCAGCAGCGTATCGAACAGGCGTGGCAGGAACAGTCCGTAACCGTCACCGACCTGGTTGAAGCAGAACAGCACCATGATGGTGATCGCCGCCGTCGCCAGGGTGTAGCGGGTGGTGCGGTTGGTAAAGAACACCACGCCGGCGGCGATGGCAAAGCACGACTGCACCAACGGACTCGGGAACAGATCGAACAGCGCCCACGCCACGGTCAGGCCGATAGCGGTGCCAAGGATCCGCTGACCGAGTTTGCGCCGCGTCGCGCCATAGTTCGGCTGGCAGACGAACAGCGTGGTGAGGATGATCCAGTAGCCTTGCGACGGGTGAATCAGGTGCACCATGCCGTAGCCGATACTCAGGGCCAAGGGCAGGCGCAGGGCATGGCGGAACAGCAGAGAGGTCGGCGTCAGTTGCGTGCGCAGGCGCACCCAGACGTCTTTGAGGTTGCGCGGCGAACGGTCGAGCAGGCTGCTGTCGGTCGCATCGGCCAAGGCATCCGGGTTGCTCGCGTCGCTGAGCAAACGATCGAGGGTGCCGAGGTTGGCCGCCAGTGCGCGCAGCGAACGCAGCAATCCGCGCCAGGCCGGATTGCTCTGGATGCGCAGGTGTTCGAGGGAGGCGTCGAGGTCGCTGAGGGCTTCGGCGAAACTCGCGTCATAAATAAATGGCTGGCGCATCTGGATCGATTCGGCCAGAGCGCGGCAGGCCTTGCCTTGCTGGCGCAACAGGCGTTGGCAGCGGAACAGCACGTCGCTGTGGAAAAACGCTTCGGCCAGCGCGTTGTACGGGTAGTGCGAGGAGCTGGCGCGTTCGTGGATGTCTTGCGCGAGGAAATACAGCTTCAGGTAGCGGCTGACTTTCGAGCCGGGGCGGCCGTTGCCGACGCGGTGCAGGATGATTTCCTTGGCACTGTTCAGCGCCGCCACCACGCGACCGTTCTGCTGGGCCAGTTCCAGACGCCGCGCTTCCACATCCATTTGCCGGATCGGCTCGAACAGCGAGGATTTCAGCTTCAGGTAAAAGCCCAGCTCACGGAATAATCGCGCCAGACTTTGTTGCACCGGCTGGTTGGAGAACAGCGCCTGCCACAGCACCGAGAGCAAGCCGTACCACGCCGCCCCGGCCACCAGCAGCATCGGCTCGTGCCAAAAATCGGTGACCGCGCCACCGCGCTGATCAACGCCGATCATTGTGTATACGGACAGAATCAACGTCGCCGAAGCAATCGCGCCATAACGCTCGCCGAGTGCCCCGAGCATGGTCAGGCCGAAACTGGCCAGCGCCAATGCAATGGCAAACACGATGGGGTAGGGGAAGAGCAATTCCACCGACAGTGCGGCGATGCTGAAGCACACCAGTGTCACGGCGAGGGCGTTGAGGCGGCCCTGCCAACTGTCGTCGGTCTCGGCCAGGGCGCTGGCGATAATCCCCAGGAACAACGGGATCAGCAGGCCCATTTCATCCTGATACCAACACAGCGCCATGCTGCCGGTCAGGGCGATGAACACCCGCACGCTATAGCTGAATTTATCCAGCGCCCACAGGCGCCGCAAAGACTGACGAAACGAGGTCGAGGACATGAAGTGCGAAGGCCTTCCGAGGCGATGCCGCTAAATTGAGCCAGTAATGACGCCGACGCAATGGCGCCGATCACATCTGACAGCAAAAAGTGTTCCTTTGAGATCTTGTGTAGAACTAAATCTTGAATTGGGCACGGAACCCTGTGGGAGCTGGCTTGCCAGCGATGGCTGCATGACAGTCAACAATGATGTTGGATCTGCCGGCCTCATCGCTGGCAAGCCAGCTCCCACAGGTTTTTGTATTTAGCTTTGAATTAAGCGTACTGCGCGGCGGCGTAGCCCGAGGCCCAGGCCCACTGGAAGTTGAAGCCGCCCAGATGCCCGGTGACGTCGAGGACTTCGCCGATGAAGTACAGACCGGGGCTTTTCAGCGATTCCATAGTCTTGGACGACACTTCGCGGGTATCGACGCCACCGAGTGTTACCTCGGCGGTGCGATAACCCTCAGTCCCCGCCGGCACGACTTTCCAGCTGCCGAGCTTCTCGGCGATCTCCGCCAGTTCCGCGTGGGTGTACTGCTTCATCGGCTTGGACACGAACCAGTTGTCCGCCAGCAGGTTGGCCATCTTCTTGGTGAAGATTTCACCCAGCAAAGTTTTCAACTCACTGTTCGGGCGCTCGGCCACTTGCTGTTGCAGCCAACTCGCCGCGTCGTGATCCGGTAGCAGGTTGATCTCTACCGTGTCGCCAGATTCCCAGAACGAGGAGATCTGCAAAATCGCCGGACCGCTGAGGCCGCGGTGAGTGAACAGGATGTTCTCGCGAAAGCTCTGATCGTTGCAGCTGACCAGACAATCCACCGAAGTCCCGGACAACTCGGTGCACAGTTCTTTGAGCTGGTCGGTGATGGTGAACGGCACCAGGCCGGCGCGAGTCGGCAGCAATTCATGGCCGAACTGCTTGGCGACTTGATAACCAAAACCGGTAGCGCCCAGCGTCGGGATCGACAGACCGCCGGTAGCGATCACCAGCGACTCGCACTGGATCTGACCGAGGGTGGTGTCGAGCAGGTAACCGCTTTCGACCTTTTCGATGGTCTGGATCGAGGTATCCAGGTGCAACTCGACGCCGGCCTGATCGCACTCCGTCAGGAGCATTTCGAGGATGTCGCTGGATTTGTTATCGCAGAACAACTGGCCGAGTTTTTTCTCGTGGTACGGCACGGCGTGCTTGCCGACCATGCCGATGAAATCCCACTGGGTGTAGCGCGCCAGTGCGGATTTGCAGAAATGCGGGTTCTGCGAGAGGAAATTGCTCGGCTCGGTGTACATGTTGGTGAAATTGCAGCGGCCACCGCCCGACATCAGGATTTTCTTGCCGGCCTTGTTCGCATGGTCGAGCAGCAACACCTGACGCCCACGCCCGGCGGCGGTCAGTGCACACATCAACCCAGCGGCGCCAGCGCCAATGATCACGACTTCGGTAGAGCGCAAAACGGTGTCCTCACACAATGATCGTTCCCACGCTCTGCGTGGGAATGCCGCCATGGACGCTCTGCGTCCGTTGTTATGTGACGCGGAGCGTCACGGGATGCATTCCCACGCAGAGCGTGGGAACGATCAGGTCAGAGGATGCGGACGCGCAGCGAGCGGCCCTTGATCTTGCCGTCGTTCAGACGCTGCAAGGCCTGCATGGCCACGGTGCGGTCCACGGCTACATAAGCCTGGAAGTCGAAGATCGCGATCTTGCCAACCTGCGCACCCGGAATACCGGCATCACCCGTCAGAGCACCCAGAATGTCGCCCGGGCGAACCTTGTCTTTACGGCCCGCGCCGATGCACAGCGTGGTCATCGGCGGTTGCAGCGGGGCAAGGCCTTGGGACTTGAGGTTATCGACCTGATCCCAGTTCAGCGGCGACTTCTGCAGCTGCTCAATGGCTTGCGCGCGGTGCGCTTCGCCCGGTGCAACCAGACTGATCGCGATGCCTTTCTCGCCAGCGCGACCGGTGCGGCCAACGCGGTGAATGTGGATTTCCGAATCGCGGGCCAGTTCGACGTTGATCACCATGTCCAGCGCATCGATGTCCAGACCACGGGCGGCGACGTCGGTGGCGACCAGTACCGAGGTACTGCGGTTGGCGAACATCGCCAGCACCTGATCGCGATCACGCTGTTCCAGATCGCCGTGCAGGCCGACGGCGGAAATGCCTTTGGCGGTCAGGTGATCAACGGTTTCCTGAACTTGCTGCTTGGTGAAGCAGAACGCCACGCAGGACGCCGGACGGAAGTGGTGCAGGACTTTGGTCACTGCGCTCATGCGATCTTCCGGGGAAATCTCGTAGAAACGCTGCTCGATCTGCGTGTCATCGTGGAACGCTTCGGCTTTCACCGTTTGCGGATCACGCATGAACTTCGACGCCAGTTGCTTGATGCCCACCGGGTAAGTCGCGGAGAACAGCAGGGTCTGACGACGCTCCGGGGTCTTGACGATGATGTCTTCGATGGCATCGTAGAAACCCATGTCGAGCATGCGGTCGGCTTCGTCGAGAATCAGCGTGTTCAGGCCGTCGAGGACCAGCGAACCCTTGCGCAGGTGCTGCTGGATGCGCCCCGGGGTGCCGACGATGATGTGCGCCCCGTGCTCCAGCGAAGCAATCTGCGGGCCGAACGACACGCCGCCGCACAGGGTCAGGACCTTGATGTTGTCTTCGGCACGGGCCAGACGACGGATTTCCTTGGCGACCTGGTCGGCCAGCTCACGCGTCGGGCAGATCACCAGTGCCTGGCAACCGAAGTAGCGCGGGTTGATCGGGTTGAGCAGGCCGATGCCGAACGCTGCGGTCTTGCCACTGCCGGTCTTGGCCTGGGCGATCAGGTCCATCCCCTTGAGGATCACCGGCAAGCTCTGCGCCTGGATCGGCGTCATCTGGGCATAACCGAGGGATTCGAGGTTAGCCAGCATGGCGGCGGACAGCGGCAGAGTATTAAAAGCGGTGGCGATGGTGGTCACGGGACTGGCCTGCAAAACAAAATGTCGCGCAGTGTAGCAGCCCCGTGCCACTTTCTTCGAAAGTTCTGGACGAACAGTGGTTAATGTTCGATGTGTTCTTCCGGGCGTTTGGCGCGGCGGCCGTCTTCCTTCGACAGTTGCGAGAAGATCGTCGCGGCAAGCATTGCCATGATCCCGACGGTGACGAAGGTCAGCTGGAAGGCACCGAGCACGGTTTCCACGCCATCGTTACCGATCTCCGCGGTAAACCCACCGAGCAATGCACCAGCGCAAGCAACGCCGAGACTCAGCGATAACTGCGCGACCACCGAGAGCAAACTGTTGCCACTGCTGGCGCTGGCATCGTCGAGGTCGATCAGCGTCACCGTATTCATCGCGGTGAATTGCAGCGAGTTGATCGCGCCGAGAATCGCCAGCAGGCACAACAGCAGCCAGTACGGCGTCTGCTCGCTGACCAGGCCAATACTCGCCAGCATGATCCCCAGCGCCAAGGTGTTGCCGGTGAGGACGATGCGATAGCCGAGCCGCTCGATCAGCGGCCGCGCCACCCACTTGGCAATCATCGCCGCAGCGGCCAGCGGCAGCATGCTCATCCCCGCTTGCGACGGCGAATAGCCCAGCGCTACTTGCAGCAGTAACGGCACCAGAAACGGCAGAGCACCGCTGCCGAGACGGGCGAACAGGTTGCCGAGAATGCCGACGGCAAAGGTGCGGGTCTTGAACAGCGACGGTGCGAACAGCGGGTTTTCGATGTGCCCGGCGCGCAACCAGTACGCCGCCAGACAGGCCATGCCACCGAACAACAGCAACATCACCCGCAGGTGCGGCAAGTGCAGCTCGCCAAGGCCTTCCATGGCGATGGTGATCAGGATCATCGCCGCGCCGAACAACAGAAAACCCAGACTATCGAAGCGCGTACGCTCAGTGCCGCGCAGGTCGGGAATGAACTTCCACACCGCGTAGCAGCCGATCACGCCGACCGGCAGGTTGATCAGGAAGATCCAGTGCCACGTCAGGTATTCGACCATCCAGCCGCCCATGGTCGGGCCGATCAGCGGGCCGAGCAGACCGGGGATGGTGATGAAACCCATGATCCGCACCAGTTCGGATCTTGGGTAAGCGCGGAGGACGACCAGTCGCCCGACCGGCAGCATCAGCGCACCGCCCAAGCCCTGAATCACCCGGGCGCCAATCAGCATGCTCAGGCTGCTCGACAGCGCGCAGAGCAGTGAGCCGAAACTGAACAGCAGAATCGCGCCGAAGAAGATTTTCTTGGTGCCGAAGCGGTCGGCGATCCAGCCCGAAGCCGGAATCAGCAAGGCCACGGTGAGCATGTAGGCGATGATCACGCCCTGCATGCGCAACGGATCTTCGGCCAGATCGCGAGCCATGGCCGGCAGGGCGGTGTTGAGGATGGTCCCGTCGAGGGACTGCATGAAGAAAGCGATGGCGACGACCCACGGCAACCAGCGGGCGGTGATGGCGTCGAGAGGCGGGCGGTTGGGCATGGAACCTCTTGTCGTTGGGGTTAATGATCGTTCCCACGCTCCGCGTGGGAATGCCTCAACGGACGCTCCGCGTCCGCTTTTGGCTGGGACGCAGAGCGTCCCCGGCTGCATTCCCACGCAGAGCGTGGGAACGATCACCGTCAGAGGGTCAGGGTTAAACGGCTGACCAGCGCCCCCGGCAGCAATGCCGACGAGGTATTGCGCTGGCTGTAGGTACTCGCCGACAGCAGCAACTCACGCTCGGCGGTCAACGCCTCCAGCTGCGAACCCAGCAGGCTGTAAGCGCTGTCGTCAAAACGCATGGTGCTCACCGGCGCCTGGATCTCGCCGTTCTCGACCCAGAAGGTCGCGAAGCGGGTCATGCCGGTCATGCGCGCCGCCGGTTGATCCGAGTAGTTCAGGTACCACAGGTTGCTGATGTACAACCCGGTGCCCAACTGCTTGAGGATCTCTGCTTGCGCCAGATCACCCGCCGCCATGTTCAACGCACTTGGCATTTCACCGCCGCCGGCGCCGTTAGCGGCCAGGCCATATTCGGCGGCGCTGCGCGACCCAACCAGTTGATCGCCCGCTTTGCCTTCGACGATCAGCCGCAGATCGCTGCGCGGATAACCTTCGCCGGAAAACGCCGGGCTCAGCGATTCACTGACTTTTTCATCCAGCGACAGCAGCGGACTGAACGCCTGATCGCCGACATACAACTTCTGCAACGGGCTGCTCTTGCTCGCGATTGACTGCGCCGAGAAACCGCCCCAGCTCAGCATGCCCATGATTTCTTCCAGCGCCGCCGGTGCCAGATACGCACGGTACTGCCCCGGCGACAAGGTGCGCAGCGGGCGGCCGAGAAACTCCAGTTGCTCACGTGCCTGCTGGAAACGCTTGGCGAAACCTTCGCTGCTCCAGTCATGCCCGGCGTAGCTGGCTTTCACCGCTTCACCGTTCTCGTGGAACAGGCTGAAATCGAAGTTGAAGCTGTTGGCCTGATGCCAGCCAAACGCTCCCGAAGAACTGGCGAAGCCACGGCTGATCGGGCCGGCCGCATAGAAGCCAACCAAGTCCAGACCCTCAGCGGCAGCACAGATTTCATCGACCACCTGTTCAGTGTCCGGCAGCGGATGTTCCTGCACGTTCTGGCTCTGCCAGCCGTGGTGGTTGAGCAACAGATACGGATCCTGCGGCAGCAACGGCAGGGTTTCGCGCAGTTGTTGCAGACCTTCGGCAAGCCGTTGCAGATCGCCTTCCTGATCACCGGACAGGGTGACCTGAAGGTCGGCGTGGCGACCATCGTTGATCAGTTTCAGGACGATATTGGCCTGCTGCACTTGTCCGGCCTGACGTACCTTGGCGTGATTGAAACGCACGAACGCCGAGGATTCGG
Organism: Pseudomonas sp. AC242; assembly: GCF_979258655.1. NCBI lineage: Bacteria > Pseudomonadati > Pseudomonadota > Gammaproteobacteria > Pseudomonadales > Pseudomonadaceae > Pseudomonas > Pseudomonas sp. AC242. Next base: position 5,189,763 of record NZ_OZ409873.1, on the reverse strand, counting down.
CGGCAAAGCTGAGGGTGAATTGTTCCGGCTCGCGCACGCTGTCGCGCAGCCACTCGACCATGACCTTGAAGGCGTCGGACTGACTCTTCGAAATGCTCATCAGGCGTCTCCCCCAAACACATCAACGTTGCTGAATACGCAGGCCGGCGAAGCGTGGCCGACGCGGATCACCTGGTTCGGTTCGCCCTTGCCGCAGTTCGGCGTGCCCAGCACCTTGACGGTGTTGGCGTCGCCGACGGCGCGCAGGCTTTTCCAGAAGTGCGCGGAAATCGCCCGGTAGTTCGGGTTTTTTACTACGCCTTTGAGTTCGCCGTTTTCGATCAACTGGCCCCATTCACAGCCGAACTGGAATTTGTTGCGCGCATCGTCGATCGACCAAGAACGGTTGGTGCTCATCAGAATGCCGTTCTCGATGCCTTCGATCAGTTTGTTCAGTGGCTGATCGCCCGGCTCGATATTAAGGTTGGCCATGCGATCGATCGGCGCACGGTTCCAGCCGCAGGCGCGGCTGTTGGCAACGCCATCGAGACCGGCGCGGAACTGCGACAGCGCCCCGCCCAGCGGACGCAGCAACAGGCCATCGCGGATCAGGAATTGTTTGCTGGCCTTGCTGCCGTCGTCATCGTGGCCATAGCTGGCCAGTTCTTCGGGAATGCCTGGATCGAAGGTCACGTTGAGCAGTTTCGAACCATATTGCAGGCTGCCGAAGTCGCTGGCTTTGACGAAACTGGTGCCGGCGTAATTGCGTTCGTCGCCGAGGATGCGGTCGAGTTCCAGCGGGTGGCCGATGGATTCGTGGATCTGCAGCATCATCTGGTCCGGCATCAACAGCAGGTCGCGCGGGCCTTGCGGGGTGTTCGGCGCAAGCAGCAATTGCAGGGCCTGATCGGCAACTTGCGGACCGGCGCCGATCAAACCGCAACGGCTGATCACGTCAGCGCCGCCCTGTTGGCCGAAGTTCTCGCGGCCGAGGCTGCGGGTCTGGCTGTCGTTGCCGTCGTAAGCGGTGACGTCGAGGCCTGGATAAACGAAGCGCTGGGCCTGGCGCAATTCAGCCCCGGCGCTGCTCAGGTAGATCTGTTCGACGTGGGTGATGCCAATGCTCACCTGCCAATTCACCAGGCGCTCATCCTTTGGCACCGAGGCGGATTCCGCACCGAGCAGCTCGAAGCATTCGCTCAGGGACGGGAAGGGTTGTTCGAGATTGGGCGAAAAGTAATCAGCGCGATCGCTGGACACTGGCTGATCGCGCAGGTCGAGCAAGGCGTGCGGCTTGAGCCGACGGGCTTGCAGCTCGGCGCGTTCGAGGGCGGCTTGCAGACCTTGTTGCGACAGATCGTTGGTCGCCGCGTAGGCCTCAACACCATTGACCCGAACGGTGAGCATCGCGCCTTCGTCGCGGCTCAGGCTCGGCGGTTCGGCGACGTTTTTACGTACCGACAGGTACTGCCCGGACTCGCGTACGTATCGCAGGGAAAAGAACTCAGCGCCCGTGCGCAAGGCAGCGAAGCGCTGCTTGAGCTGGGGGTGGAAATCGAACATTCGGGAACCTCCTTGTCAGGGGGAAGCGGGGTGAGGCTACTCGGCGGGGAGGGGTGAAACGGTTGCGCGAGGTCTAGAGTAGGCCTGCGTGGGGGTAGGATCAAGTGAAGAGGGGGTGTAGGGGGATTTACTGTGCAGCGAGGGAATTTGTGCTGAATCTGAGGGCCCCATCGCTGGCAAGCCAGGCTCCCACAGGTTTTTTGGTGAACACAATATGTGTGAACGACGCAAAACCCTGTGGGAGCTGGCTTGCCAGCGATTAGCCGTGACGCGGTATTACGTCTTACTGAGCAGCCGGGGTGATATCACGCATCGGCTTGCCCTTCACCGGCGCATCGCCAGCCACGTAGTAAGCAGCATTGCTGCGCGGCAGTGGTTTGCGACCACGGATCTTGTCGGCGATTTTCTCGGCGATCATGATCGTCGGCGCGTTGAGGTTGCCGGTGGTGATGATCGGCATGATCGAGGCATCGACCACACGCAGGCTCTGCATGCCGTGCACGCGACCTTCGCCATCAACCACAGCCATCTCGTCGGTGCCCATCTTGCACGAGCAGGACGGGTGGAACGCGGTTTCGGCGTGCTCGCGGATGAACTTGTCCAGTTGCTCATCGGTTTGCACTTCGATGCCCGGGCTGATTTCGCGGCCACGGAAAGCGTCGAGTGCCGGCTGCTGCATGATTTCACGGGTCAGGCGGATGCCGTCGCGGAATTCCTGCCAGTCCTGCTCGGTAGCCATGTAGTTGAACAGGATGCTCGGGTGCTGGCGCGGGTCTTTCGACTTGGCCTGGATGCGACCACGGCTTGGCGAACGCATGGAACCCATGTGCGCCTGGAAACCGTGCTCTTTCACACCGTTGCTGCCGTTGTAGTTAATCGCCACCGGCAGGAAGTGGTACTGGATGTTCGGCCATTCGAATTCCGGACGCGAACGGATGAAACCGCCGGCTTCGAACTGGTTGCTGGCGCCGATGCCGGTGCCGTTGAACAGCCACTCGGCACCGATCGCCGGCTGGTTGTACCAGAGCAGCGACGGGTACAGCGAAACCGGCTGAGTGCACGCGTATTGCAGGTACAGCTCAAGGTGATCCTGCAGGTTTTCACCGACGCCCGGCAGGTCGTGAACGACCGGAATGTCGAGCGACTTCAGCAGTTCGGCAGGACCGACACCGGAGCGCTGCAGAATCTGCGGCGAAGCGATGGCGCCGGAGCACAGCAGCACTTCTTTGCGCGCTTTGACTTCGACACGCTCTTCGGCGTCGCCAACCAGGTAACGCACGCCAACGGCACGCTTGCCTTCGAACAGAATCTTGTCGGTCAGGGCGTGAGTGACGATGGTCAGGGTCGAACGCTTCTTGGCGACGTCGAGGTAGCCACGCGCGGTGGATGCACGACGGCCGTTCGGCGTCACGGTGCGGTCCATCGGGCCGAAGCCTTCCTGCTGGTAACCGTTCAAGTCTTCGGTGCGCGGGTAACCGGCTTGTACGCCAGCTTCAACCATGGCGTGGAACAGCGGGTTGTTGCCAGCCTTCGGCGTGGTCACGCTGACCGGGCCTTCGCCACCGTGGTAGTCGTTCGGGCCGATGTCGCGGGTTTCGGCTTTGCGGAAGTACGGCAGGCAGTCGAGGTACGACCAGTCTTCCAGACCTGGCAGTTTTGCCCAGCCGTCGTAGTCCATCGCGTTGCCGCGGATGTAGCACATGCCGTTGATCAGCGAGGAACCGCCGAGGCCTTTGCCGCGACCGCATTCCATCCGGCGACCGTCCATGTGTGGCTCTGGATCGGTTTCGTACGCCCAGTTGTAACGACGACCTTGCAGCGGGAACGCCAGTGCAGCCGGCATTTGCGTGCGGAAGTCGAAACGGTAGTCTGGGCCGCCTGCTTCGAGCAGCAGAACGGTGACGCCAGCGTCTTCAGTCAGACGGGTCGCCAGGGTGTTACCGGCCGAGCCGGCACCGATGATGATGTAATCGAATTCTTGGGACATTGAATGCACCCTCTTTGATAGTGGTCAGGTCGGACCTTGGCGAGTGCTGTGCACTCGAATCGCTGGCAAGCCTGCTCCCACAGGGATTGGGGGCTGCCACAAATTGGATGGACGACTCCAAACCTGTGGGAGCGGGCTTGCCCGCGAAGAGGCCTTCGCGGGCAACGCAAATCTCGGGTCTTAGAACACCGAGACGTAATCGCCCAGCTCGACCTGTACCGATTTGATGCGGGTGAAGTTGTTCAGCGAGCTGATGCCGTTCTCACGGCCGACACCCGACTGCTTGTAACCGCCAACCGGCATTTTTGCGTCGGACTCGCCCCAGGCGTTGATCCAGCAGATACCGGCTTCCAGTTGATGAATCACGCGGTGTGCGCGGTTCAGGTCTTTGGTGACGATACCGGCGGCCAGGCCGAAGTCGGTGTCGTTGGCGCGGCGGATCACTTCTTCTTCGGTCTCGTAGGAGAGGATCGCCATCACCGGGCCAAAGATTTCTTCACGAACGATGGTCATGTCGTCGGTGCAATCGGTGAACACGGTAGGTGCCACGAATGCGCCTTTGGCGAATTCGCCGTCGGTCAGACGCTCGCCGCCACACAGCACGCGGGCGCCTTGCTCTTTACCCTTGGCGATGTAGCCCAGCACGCTTTCCATGTGCGCGAAGCTGACCAGCGGGCCGAAGTTGGTGTTTTCGTCTTCCGGGTTGCCAACGCGGATGCGTGCAACGCGTTCAACGATCTTGGCTTCGAACGCGGCTTTCAGGTGCGCCGGAACGAACACGCGAGTGCCGTTGGTGCAGACCTGACCGGAGCTGTAGAAGTTGGCCATCATCGCGGTGTCGGCAGCGCGATCGAGGTCGGCGTCGTCGCAGATGATCAGCGGGGACTTGCCGCCCAGTTCCATGGTCACGTCTTTCAGCGACGAAGCCGAAGCGCTGGCCATAACCTTCTTGCCAGTGTCGGTGCCGCCGGTGAAGGAGATTTTTTCGATGCGCGGGTGCTCGGTCAGCCAGGTGCCGACTTCACGGCCGCTGCCGGTCAGTACGTTGAACACACCGTTTGGAACGCCGGCTTCGGTGTAGATCTCGGCCAGTTTCAGGGTGGTCAGCGAGGTGACTTCGCTTGGCTTGAAGATCATCGCGTTACCGGCCGCCAGGGCTGGTGCGGATTTCCACAGGGCGATCTGGATCGGGTAGTTCCACGCGCCGATACCGGCGACAACGCCCAGCGGCTCGCGACGGGTGTAGACGAAAGAAGTGTCGCGCAGTGGAATCTGCTCGCCTTCGATGGCCGGTACCAGGCCTGCGTAGTATTCCAGCACGTCAGCGCCGGTAACGATGTCGACGTACTTGGTTTCGGAGAAGGATTTACCGGTGTCCAGGGTTTCCAGCGCGGCCAGTTCATCGTTGCGCTCGCGCAGGATGTCGACGGCGCGACGCAGGATGCGCGAACGCTCCATGGCGGTCATCGCGGCCCAGATTTTCTGGCCCTTTTCAGCGCTGACTACGGCGCGCTCGACGTCTTCCTTGGTCGCACGTTGCACCAGTGCGAGGACTTCACCGTTAGCCGGGTTGATGGCTTCGAAGGTGGCATCGCTGCCGGCGTCGGAGTACGCGCCATCGATGTAAAGTTTTTGCAGTTCGAAACGGGCCATAGTGTCCTCGCAAGTGCATTGGTGGTTGGCGTTGACCACCGCGGTGAGGCTGCGGTGGCGTTCAGGGGCCGAGCGTTTTCTGTGTGCTCTAGCTCACCTTCTTGGCCAATTGGAAATCCATGTATTCGTAAGCGATCTGTTGCGCCTGCGCCGTGTCGAAAGCGTCTCCCGACAAAGCGCCGCGCAACCACAAGCCGTCAATCAACGCTGCCAGTCCTCGTGCTGCGCTGCGCGCATCTTCGAGCGACAGCACACGGCGGAACTGGCAGCACAGGTTGGAATACAGACGGTGATCGTTGATCCGCTGCAACCTGTGCAAAGACGGCTGGTGCATGCTGGTGGCCCAGAAGGCCAGCCAGGTTTTCATTGCCGGGCCATTGACCTGGCTGGCGTCGAAGTTGCCTTCGATGATCACCTGCAGATGCGCCCGTGGGCTGTCATCTGCCAGCGCCTGACGGCGCGCGGTGACGCTCTCGCTGAGGGCGGTCATCAGATACCGCATCGTGGCGGCAATCAGGCCGTTCTTGTCCTGAAAGTAATGACTGATGATGCCATTCGAGACACCGGCCAAACGGGCGATCAGCGCAATGCTGGCGTCCCCCATTCCGACCTGATCGACCGCCTGCAAAGTGGCTTCGATCAGTTGTTGGCGGCGGATGGGTTGCATACCGACCTTGGGCATCTTGCACATCTCCTTAGGCCTTCCGAGCGGCGAATGACGCCTATCGGATTGACGGCCAGTCTATTTTGTTTTGATTGAACGTTCAATCAACAAAGAATAAGATCTGCGACAAATCGTCGCTGCCTACAGATTTTTCCTACGTGTAAGTGGCGATAAAACCGACATCTGAAACAGCTCGAAACCTGCGTGGGGCATGGCGCGGTTCGCGATTCGATGGACGTGTTGAAAGGGCAAGACGCTCACGGCCAGGTTTCGGATGAACGTCCGTCCACCTTCGGCCACGAAAGCGATTCGCAGCGCCATTTCGGCAGGTTCGGGCTTTTTTCGGGATGTCTTTATATCACCCGCCGGTCGGCTGCCAACTAACCGATTGGTCGGGTTCCGTGTTGCCTTGTGTTCTTCTCTCGCACTGCCTGGAGCATTTGTGCCATGAGTTCTGCCTCGCTTATAAAGACCCCGCCCGAGAAGGTGACGGTCAACGGTTGGGTGTTTTACACCTCTACCGCGCTGATTCTGTTGTTGACCGCCATTCTGATTATCGCCCCGCAAGAGGCCGGCAGACTGTTGGGTATCGCTCAGGCCTGGTTGTCGCGCAGCTTCGGCTGGTACTACATGGTGGTCATCGCCGCCTACCTGGTGTTTGTGGTGGGCCTGGCGTTTTCCTCGTACGGCAAACTCAAACTGGGCAGCAAGGACGACACCCCGGATTTCAGTTACGGCGCCTGGGCGGGGATGCTGTTCTCGTCGGGTATCGGTATTTCGCTGCTGTACTTCGGCGCGTCCGAGCCACTGGATCACTACTTCAATCCGCCGGAAGGCACATCGGCCAGCAACATGGCCGCGCGTCAGGCTGTACAGCTGACTTTCTTGCACTGGGGCCTGCACGGCTGGGCGATCTACGCACTGGTTGGTCTGGCCGTAGCGTACTTTGCTTACCGGCATAACCAGCCGCTGGCCCTGCGTTCGGCGCTGTATCCGCTGGTCGGCGAGCGTTGGGTCAAGGGTGCGGCCGGTCACGCGGTGGACGGCTTCGGCATGTTCGTGACCCTGCTGGGTCTGGTGACGAACCTGGGGATTGGTTCGCTGCAAGTGTCGTCGGGCCTGGAAAACCTGTTCGGCATGGAACACAGCAACACTAACCTTTTGATCGTGATCATCGTGATGAGCACCGTGGCGACCATCGCTGCCGTGTCCGGCGTAGAGAACGGCATCCGTCGTCTGTCCAACCTGAACATCGTGCTGTTCAGCGGTCTGCTGATTTTCGTATTGCTGTTTGGCCCGACTCTGCACTTGCTTAACGGCTTCGTACAGAACATAGGCGATTACCTCAATGGCATCGTGCTGAAAACCTTCGACCTTTATGTGTACGAAGGCGACAACGCCAAGTCCGAGCGCTGGATGGGCCTGTGGACGCTGTTCTACTGGGCGTGGTGGATTTCCTGGGCGCCATTCGTTGGCATGTTCATCGCGCGTATTTCCCGTGGTCGTACCGTGCGTGAGCTGGTGGCTGGCGTGCTGTTGATTCCGCTGGGCTTTACCCTGGCCTGGCTGTCGATCTTCGGTAACTCGGCGCTGGACCTGGTGATGAACCATGGCGCGGTGGAGCTGGGCAAGACGGCCCTGGAACAGCCGTCGATGGCGATTTATCAATTGCTTGAGCACTACCCGGCGTCGAAAGTCGTCATCGGTGTGTCGATCTTTGTCGGTTTCGTACTGTTCCTGACCCCGGCCGACTCTGGCGCGGTGATGATGGCGAATCTGTCCTGCAAGGGCGGCAACGTCGATGAAGATGCGCCGCACTGGCTGCGGATCTTCTGGTCGGTGGTGATCACCCTGGTGACCATCGGTCTGCTGTTTGCCGGTAACTTCGAAGCCATGCAAACCATGGTCGTGTTGGCTGGCCTGCCGTTCTCGGTGGTGCTGGTGTTCTTCATGTTCGGCCTGCACAAGGCGATGCGTCAGGACGTGCAGATCGAACAGGAGCAAGCGCAACTGGCGGAGCGCGGTCGTCGTGGTTTCAGCGAGCGTCTGACGCAACTGGACCTGCAACCGAGCCAATCGGTGGTGCAGCGTTTCATGGACAAGCAGGTCAGCCCGGCGCTGGAAGATGCCACCGCGCAGATGCGTGCGCAGGGGCTGGAAGTACAGACGCTGTTGGGTAAATCCAAGCGTTGCATGGGCGTGCGCGTCGAGATGGAAGAGGGCAACCCTTTCGTTTACGAAGTGAGCCTGGACGGCTATCTGGCGACCCCGACTGAATCGGCGCAGTCCGATGAAGCGCGTCAGCGTTACTACCGCGCGGAGGTGTATCTGCACAACGGCAGCCAGGATTACGACCTGATGGGCTTCACGCAGGATCAGATCACGCGGGATGTGCTCGATCAGTTTGAAAGCCATCGGCAGCTCCTTGGCCGGGTGTACAGCTAAAGTCAAAAGCCCCCTCACCCCAGCCCTCTCCCTAAGGGAGAGGGGGAAAGGGAGCAGATCGGGGGCTTTTCAATACCTGAGTTCGACTCGATTTCTCAGGTCGATGTAGCTTGAAAGTACAACTCGGTAGGTTCCTTCTCCCTCTGGGAGAGGGCTAGGCGGGCGGCGTTCCGATGAGGGGCTTTTTTCCTGACCCAATAAAAAAGGGATCGCTCACCGCGATCCCTTTTTTATCCTTCCTTAACCGAGGTTCTTGCCCAGCAACGCGTGATACAACTCGCTGTCGCCCAAGATCCCCACCACATGATTGTCATCGTGCAACACCAGTTTGTTGCCGGTCTGATAACGAATCTGCAGCGCATCACGCATACCGATGTTCGAGTCCACCAGTGTCGGCTTGCGCTCCAGGCCTTCCACCGCTTGCCCCGGTGCCCAGTTCTGCAGGTTCAGCACCGAGCCGTTCTGCCGCGCGCCTTTGATGGTGTTGCCTTCGGCGAGGTCCAGCCACGAATCGCCACCCGGATCCAGGCACACCGAACCATTGATGCGTTTGCACTTGTCCAGCGTGCGCATCAGGCTGCGACCGCAGAGCACATTGAGCGGATTGGTGTGTGCGACGAAGGTACGCACATAGTCGTCCGCCGGGTTCAGCACGATCTCTTCCGGCACGCTGTACTGGATGATCCGGCCGTCTTTCATGATCGCGATGCGGCTACCCAATTTGAGCGCCTCGTCGAGGTCGTGACTCACGAACACGATGGTCTTGCTCAGCTTGCGTTGCAGTTCCAGCAGTTCATCCTGCAGACCCTGACGGATCAGCGGGTCGAGCGCCGAGAACGGTTCGTCCATCAGCAGAATATCGGCGTCCATCGCCAGTGCCCGCGCCAGACCGACACGCTGCTGCATGCCGCCGGAGAGTTCGTCCGGCTTCTTGTTGCGCCATTGGGTCAGGCCAACCAGTTCGAGTTTTTCATCGACCAGTTTCTTGCGTTCCTTCTCCGGACGGCCCTGCATTTCCAGACCGAAACTGATGTTCTCGCGCACCGTCAGCCACGGCATCAGGGCGAACTTCTGGAACACCATGGCGATGCGTTTGGTGCGCATCATTTTCAGCTCGGCCGGGGTGCAGGAGGCGATGTCGATCTGGCGGTTTTCATGTTCGACGAACAGCTTGCCGCGGCTCACGGTGTTGAGGCCGTTGATGCAGCGCAGCAGGCTCGACTTGCCGGAACCCGACAAGCCCATCAGCACGCAGATTTCGCCTTTGTTGATGTCCAGCGAGGCTTTTTCCACGCCGACGATCTGGCCGGTCTTCTTCAGGATCTCGTTGCGCGTCATGCCCTGATCGAGCAGCTTGAGTGCCTCGCGTGGATCTTTGGAGAAGATTACGTCGACGTCTTCGAAGCGAATTATGCTCATGCGTCACCCCCTACTTTGGCGTCGGGTTGTTTGCAGATACGGTCGAGCATGATCGCCAGCAGTACGATCGCCAGGCCCGCTTCGAAGCCCAGGGCGATATCAGCAGTGTTCAGTGCGTTGACCACCGGTTTGCCGAGTCCGTCGGCGCCTACCAGTGCCGCGATCACCACCATCGACAACGACAGCATGATGCACTGGGTGATGCCGGCTGCGATGCTCGGCATGGCGTGAGGCAGTTCGATCCGTGAGAGCAGTTGACGACGCGAGCAGCCAAAGGCCTTGCCGGCGTCCATCAGTTCTTGCGGGACATCGCGGATGCCCAGGTAGGTCAGGCGGATCGGCGCAGCGATGGCGAACACCACCGTGGAGATCAGGCCTGGCACCACACCCAGCCCGAAGAGGGTCAGGGTAGGAATGAGGTAAACGAAGGTCGGTACGGTCTGCATCAGATCGAGTACCGGACGCATGACCGTGTAGAACATCGGTTTGTGCGCGGCGACGATGCCCAGCGGCACGCCGATGACCACGCAGACCAGGGTCGCGAACATGACCTGGGCGAGGGTTTCCATGGTCTCCTGCCAGTACCCCAGATTGAGGATCAGCAGGAAGGAGGCGATGACGAACGCGGTCAGGCCCCATTTACGCTGAATGAAGTGAGCGAGTAGTGCGATCAGGCCAATCAAGACCAGTGGGTTGAACCAGGTCAGCGCAAACGTCACGCCGTGGATCATCGTTTCCAGGGTCACGGCGATTGCGTCGAAGGTGTTGGCGCCGTGTTGCGTCAACCATTCAACGAAGCCCGCGATGTACTGGCCTAAAGGTATTTTCTGATCAATCAGCATGGTAGTGAACGTCCGCATGCAAGGAAATAAACAGCCCGGGCGGGCGAACCCGCCCGGCATAAGCGATTACTGAAGCTTGGCTTTCACGGCCTCCAGGCCAGGTTTACCGTCAATGGTGGTCACGCCAGCGAGCCAGGTATCGAGCACTTGTGGATTCTTTTTCAGCCAGGCCTTGGCGGCCGCGTCAGGCTTCATCTTGTCGTCGAGAATGTTGCCCATCAGTTCGCTTTCCATGTCGACGGTGAACTCCAGGTTCTTCAGCAACTGACCGACGTTGCTGCATTCCTCGGCATAACCCTTGCGGGTATTGGTCGCCACGGTCGCAGCACCGAAATCGGGGCCGAAGAAATCATCGCCACCGGTCAGGTATTGAATCTTGAAGCGCTTGTTCATCGGGTGCGGCGCCCAGCCGAGGAAGACCACGGCGGTGTCGCGTTTTTGCGCGCGATCCACCTGCGAGAGCATGCCCGCTTCCGATGATTCGACGACTTTGAAACCGGCGGTCTTCAGGCCGAAGGCGTCCTTGTCGATCATGCTCTGGATCAGACGGTTGCCGTCGTTGCCAGGCTCGATGCCGTAGATCTTGCCGTCGAGCTCTTTCTTGAATTTGGCGATGTCGGCGAAGTCATGCAGACCTTTGTCATACAGGGCTTGCGGCACGGCGAGGGTGTATTTGGCGCCCTTGAGGTTGGTGCGCACGGTTTCCACGGTGCCCGCGTCGCGGTAGGCCTTGATGTCGTTTTCCATGGTCGGCATCCAGTTGCCGAGGAACACGTCCATGTTCTTGCCGTCGGCCAGCGACTTGTAGGTCACGGGCACGGAGATCATGGTGGTCTTGGTTTTGTAGCCGAGGGCGTTGAGCACAACAGAGGTGGTAGCGGTGGTGGCGGTAATGTCGGTCCAGCCGACATCAGAGAAGTTAACGGTACTGCACTGTGCCGGTTCTGCAGCTTGCGCCAGTAACGGCAGACTCAGCATGGCGGCCAACAACAACGACGGGGAACCTTTCATGGATGGACTCCTTGGTGTTTTTTTTGGCAGTGTTCCGACTGTGGACCACCGCACTTATAGGTTGCGGTTGGATGGCGTTCTGGAGACAGCTCTACCACGGCGCCTTGCAATCGAGTCATAACGATCATGTACCAGTGAAAATCTAACGCCTACAGGGGGGGTCGTATCCAGTACAGGGATGGTCGCATCCAGTGTCAGTGACGTCGCTTACAGCTTTTTTCAGCCCCGAATGGCCATCTGAACCGTACAAAAACGGCGAAAAACCGGGGCGAAAACGGCGCGGCGCTGGTGGACATGAGTGCGTCGGTGTCAGACGCCGTGCGTCCGGACAAAAGCCTGATGATGCGGGCATTCCGGCGGATCGCAGCTTGAGCGTAGCAGCTCCGCCAGCGGGCGCTTTTGCGTCCCGGACCGGCATCCTCAGGAGCTCTGCAGCAATGGCTATCAGTGTTTTCGACCTGTTCAAAATCGGCATCGGCCCTTCCAGTTCCCACACCGTCGGACCCATGCGCGCCGCGGCGTTGTTCGTCGAGTCGCTACGGGACAAGCACCAACTGGAACAGGTGCGCCGTATAGAAGTGCAATTGTTCGGGTCGCTGTCTGCTACCGGTATCGGTCACGGCAGCGACAACGCGGTGATCATGGGCTTGATGGGCGAGTGGCCGGACGCAATCGACCCGTCGCAGATCGGCCCGCGCATTCAGGCGCTGCGCGAAACTCATACCCTTCTATTGGATGGTCGTTTGTCGGTGCCGTTTGTCTGGGCGCGGGACATGCGCCTGATCGACGAAAACCTGCCGTTCCACCCCAATGCCATGACGATTGTGGCCGAGGGCGATCACGGCGAACTGCATCGCGACACCTACTATTCGGTGGGCGGTGGTTTTGTCGTCGATCAAGCGCAGGCGTCCAGCGGCGTCGTTGATCTGGATCGCACTGAATTGCCTTATGACTTTTCCAGCGCGGTCGAGTTGCTGGAGTTGTGCAAGCGGAACAATCTTCGCGTCGCTGAATTGATGATGGCCAACGAAAAAGTCTGGCGCAGCGAGGAAGAAATCCGCGCCGGGCTGATGAAGCTGTGGCGGGCGATGCAGGATTGCGTCGAGCAGGGTTTGAAACACGAAGGCATCCTGCCCGGCGGATTGAATGTGCGTCGGCGCGCGGCGAAGTTGCATCGCAGTCTTCAGGAGTTGGGCAAACCCAATGTGATCGGCTCGACGCTGAGCGCGATGGAGTGGGTCAATCTGTTTGCGTTGGCTGTTAATGAAGAAAACGCGGCCGGCGGGCGCATGGTCACGGCGCCGACCAATGGCGCTGCGGGAATCATTCCGGCGGTGCTGCACTACTTTATGAAGTTCAGCGAAGCGGTGACGGACGCCAACGTGGTCGACTACTTCCTCGGTGCGGCGGCGGTGGGGATTCTGTGCAAGAAGAATGCTTCGATCTCGGGCGCTGAGGTGGGCTGTCAGGGCGAAGTCGGTTCTGCCTGCGCGATGGCGGCGGCGGGGCTGGCGGAGATTCTTGGCGCTACGCCGGAGCAGTTGTGCAACGCGGCGGAGATTGGCCTGGAACATAACCTTGGGCTGACCTGCGATCCGGTCGGTGGCCTGGTGCAAGTGCCGTGCATCGAGCGCAATGCGATCGCCGCCGTGAAGGCGATCAACGCGGCGCAGATGGCTTTGCGGGGGGATGGTCAGCATTTTATTTCGCTGGACTGGGTGATCCGCACCATGCGTGATACCGGCGCCGACATGCATGACAAATATAAAGAGACATCGCGTGGTGGGTTGGCGGTCAGCGCGGTTGAGTGCTGAGACCGCGTTGCCCCAATCGCGAGCAGGCTCACTCCTACAGGGGAACGCATTCCAATTGTAGGAGTGAGCCTGCTCGCGATAGCGTCAGACCAGTCAAAACTGCTCACCAAGTGAACACGGACAATAAATCACGCCACCTTTTAGCGCGTCGCAAACAGATAAGAGTCTTTCCCACCTGTTACATACGATCCGCGCCCTGACCGTCCGTCACCCGTGCTTGCGGTGACACTCCCCCCAAACCGCGCGCAGGCCAGTTCCCACAAGTGCTACCGATTTGCTCACACGCTGCGGGGCTGGGCTTTCAGCCACGCTGATGGCACTTCGAAATACCTTTTGTCGGACGTCTCGTATAGACACGTCGCGACGTCGTTTTCAGGAGTTATTGAACGGCCATCCAATTTTAGGCATGGCAATTGCTCTGTCATAACAAAGCCCGTCTCCCACGCGAGAACGCTGGCAATAACAAGAGCCTCCGCCTGAGGCCATCACCCGCTTTGTGTGAGGAGATACCGCGATGACGTCGTTCAACTCCGGGGCCCAACCCCAGAACCGTGCGCCTCAATCCATCGGCTTTCTGCTGCTGGACAATTTCACGCTGATTTCTCTGGCCTCCGCAGTAGAACCTCTACGCATGGCCAACCAATTGTCCGGTCGCGAGCTGTATCGCTGGAGCACCCTCACCGTCGATGGCGGCCAGGTGTGGGCCAGTGACGGTCTGCAAATCACTCCCGACGCGTCCATGCACAAAGCGCCACCGCTGGACACCGTGATTGTCTGCGGCGGTATCGGCATTCAGCGTACCGTGACCCGTGAACACGTTTCCTGGCTGCAAAGCCAGGCGCGTCAGTCCAAGCGCCTTGGCGCCGTGTGCACCGGCAGTTGGGCGCTGGCCTGCGCTGGCCTGCTCGACGGTTTCGATTGCAGCGTGCACTGGGAATGTCTGGCGGCGATGCAGGAAGCTTTCCCGCGCGTGGCCATGAGCACGCGTTTGTTTACCCTCGACCGTAATCGTTTCACCAGCTCCGGCGGCACCGCGCCGCTGGACATGATGCTGCACCTGATCAGCCGCGATCATGGTCGCGAGCTGTCCGCCGCGATCTCGGAAATGTTCGTCTACGAACGCATCCGCAACGAGCAGGATCACCAGCGTGTGCCGCTCAAGCACATGCTCGGCACCAATCAGCCGAAGCTGCAGGAAATCGTCGCGCTGATGGAAGCCAACCTCGAAGAGCCGATCGACCTCGATGAATTGGCGGTGTACGTCGCTGTGTCGCGTCGACAGCTGGAGCGGTTGTTCCAGAAATACCTGCACTGCTCGCCGTCGCGCTATTACTTGAAGCTGCGTCTGATCCGCGCCCGGCAATTGCTCAAGCAAACGCCGATGTCGATCATCGAAGTGGCGTCAGTGTGTGGTTTCGTCTCGACGCCGCACTTCTCCAAGTGCTATCGCGAATACTTCGGCATTCCGCCGCGTGACGAGCGCGTAGGTTCCAACACCACTCAACAAGTGGCGATGTTGCCGCTGCCGCAGGCCATCGTGATGTCGCCGCTGTCGGGGCCGATGTCGGCGTTGAGTCAGGCGCGTAATGAATCGACGTTTGCCAGCGTAAGGCTCTGATGAGGATCGTTCCCACGCTCTGCGTGGGAACGCAGCCCGGGACGCTCTGCGTCCCAAGAGGCCGAACGCGGAGCGTCCGTTGAGGCATTCCCACGCGGAGCGTGGGAACGATCAGGTCTTTTGATCTGCTGTCAGGCGCTATGGCTTTGCTGGTAGTCCGCCAATGCCGGCAACAACTGCTTGTCGATCGCCTGCCGCACCGCCGGCTGGATGCTGGCGCCGCTGGTGTACATGTCCTTGACCATCTTGCGCAGTTCAAAGGCGCGAACGTTATCCAGACCACGCACCGCGCACTCGCAAGCCTGCTCGGCGGTAGTGCCACTGGGTACTTGAATACCCAACGCCTTGAGCTGGCCCAGCAAATCTTCCTGATCGATCAAATCGGCATACATCATGACGCGCATCCTTCTTCGGTAACGGAGGTCGTGGCTCGATTCTGGTAGCCATGCCGGAGCACGGCAAGGGCGATTTGTCGCAGTGGCTGCGACGGCTATGAACAGGTCGTTTTCGGCTAACTCAGTGCCAAGGGGAGTGGGCACACTGGCGCAAGCTCGCTACAGACGGTTTGGTCACCCTCGGCTGGCAGCTCCTCAACAGTACCCTCTGCCCCGATCCTGTCACGGCTGGTATCGGGGCTTTTTTTGGTCTGTGAATCAAAGATGTTCGCGTTGTTTTTGCTGACGCCATCGCTGGCAAGCCAGCTCCCACAGGTTTTGGGCCTTGTCACTTATCTGTTGTCGGCGCCGACCCTGTGGGAGCGGGCTTGCCCGCGATGAACGATGACGCGGTTTACCTTTGCAACACCAGAATGCGCGACAACAACTCATCCCGATCGACATAGCAACCCTGGAAATGCCGCGCCCCGGTGGCCGGGTCAAACGCATTGCGCGCATGCAGCGTGCGGCGGTTATCGAAGCACCACAGCTCCCCTGGATTAAGCCGCTGCATCAGCCGAAACCGTGGCTCGCGGGTCATCGCGATCAAGCGTCGATAGGCGCGATACAGCAGCGGCATCTGCTCCACCGATGTATCGAATGCCCCGCGCAGAAAGTTCGCCAGGCGAATCTCCGCAACCCGCCCCAACGCATCCAGAGCAATGATCGGCGCCAGGCAGCGATAGTCGCTGTGGCGATCCTTGTTGCGGAATTCCACGGGGATTTCGCACAGCGCGTGAAACAGCTGCGGCGCTTCCTGACGCAAGGCGTCGGCAATCGCAAAACCATCGACAAAAATACTCTCGCCACCCGCGGCGTCATTCACCAGGCAATGCAGAAACTGCAGCCCCGGTTGCAGCTCGCGAGTCGGCAAGTCCGTGTGCAATGGCAGGTTGAAAGCGGTGTAGGCGTTGCTGTCGGCATCGGCCTTGGATTGCACGTTGAACAGCACGCCGAAATTGCTCTCGCGGATGAACGAAATACGCTGCGCGATCAGCTTCAGCGAGCCTGGTTCGGTGGGCACACCGCGCACCTGGGTCAGGCCGATGTCGCGCACCGCGATCAACCATTGCAGCAGGGCGCTGTTGTCATTGATCAGCGCGGCGTAGTCGAACACCGGCAACTGCAAATCGCTGTGCCACAGGCAGGCTTTGGGCTTGGCGGCCAGACGTTCGGCCCGGGACGCGTCATCGTAGGCGTGGGCGCGCAGCCACCCGGGGTCGAAGCGGCTGCGGTGGCCGTCCTGCCAGTCGATGCGCAGGCAGCCGTCGCTGTCGATGTGGGTACTGGCGGGGGTGAGGTCCGGCGCGGCGTCGACGATCTCGAACACTTGCTCGCGGGTAACACTGTAGACGCACTGCTCGCAGGGGCAATTGTCCCGCAACCAGACATGGTGAAACGGGCTGACGCGACCGTCAGCCCAGGCGATGGCAACGCGATCCGCCAGGGTCTGCACGCCGCTTAGCGCGCTGATCAACGGATAAGTACGGAAATCGGCAACAGCGGCAGCGGTGTTCATAGCGGCTCCTTGCGATTGATGGATTTACCTTGCAGGTGGCAGCGCGATGACGCGGCCGATGTAAGCGGGAGCGGGCAAGTCTTTCTGCTCGGCGATGATGTCTTGCAGGCGGTTCAAGGTGTCCGGGCTGAACAGCGCCGAGCGCGGGCCGGCGAGGTCGACGTGCAGCAGCATCTGTTCGTTGCCGGCCAGCTCTTGCGCATCACCGACCTTGTGCAGGCTGTGATAGAGGTGCAGACGTTTGCTGTCGTGACCGATGATTTGCGTGTGCACTTCGACCTCGGTGTCGAGCTTCACTTCGTGCAGATAATTGAGGTGCAGTTCGAGGGTGAACAGCGAGTGGCCGCTGGCTTCGCGGTGGTTGCTGTCCATGCCGAGGCGGTCCATCAGGGCGTCGGTGGCGTAGCTGAAAATCAGCAAGTAGAAGGCGTCGCGCAGGTGGCCGTTGTAGTCGACCCAGTCGAGGATGACTTTGGTTTGGTAGGTGGTGAGGTGGGGCATGGTTTGGGTTCCGGCAGTTGGCGGGTCGTTAAGATCAAGAGCTACCCCCTCACCCCAGCCCTCTCCCCCAAGGGGGGCGAGGGGGAAAGGGAGCAGATCTTCAAGTCTTTCAAGTCTTGAGTTCGACTCAGTAGTGCAAATCGGCGTAGCTCGCAAAAACACCACGGTCAGTTCCCTCTCCCCCCGGGAGAGGGCTAGGGTGAGGGCAGCGATGTCATGCCAGACACATCACTCGCTGAAACTCATCCCATGCTTCTCCTTGGTGCTCTTCACCGCCTCCAGCACCGCCAGCAAGCAATCATCACGATAGCGCTCCAGCGCCGAAATGCTGTGACGACCGAGCTGATCACTGGTGCCATCGACCACATCATCAATCAACTTGTCAGTCAGCTCCGGCGCCGGCAGATACGTCCACGGCAACTGCAACGCCGGGCCGAATTGCGACATGAAGTGGCGCATGCCTGCGTCACCCCCAGCCAGCGTGTAAGTGAGGAACGTACCCATGAACGACCAGCGCAACCCGGCGCCAAAACGGATCGCATCATCGATCTCGCCAGTGGTCGCGACACCGTCGTTAACCAAGTGCAATGCCTCACGCCACAGCGCTTCGAGCAAGCGGTCGGCGATAAAACCGGGCACTTCCTTGCGTACGTGCAACGGGCGCATGCCGAGGGACTCATAAACCTTCATGGCCGCCTGCACAGCTTCCGGCGCGGTGTTCTTGCCACCGACCACTTCCACCAGCGGCAACAGATAAACCGGGTTGAACGGGTGGCCGACCACGCAGCGTTCCGGATGCGTCGAACTCTCATAGAACTCGCTCGGTAACAAGCCCGAAGTGCTTGAGCCGATCAACGCATTCGGCTTGGCTGCCGCACTGATTTTGCTGTGCAGATCAAGTTTCAGCTCCAGACGTTCCGGGGCGCTTTCTTGAATGAAGTCGGCATCGCGCACGCATTCTTCGATGGTCGCGACGAAGCGCAGACGATCCTGCGAAGCGCCCGGCGCCAGACCGTTTTTCTCCAGCGCCCCCCAGGCATTGGCCACGCGTTTGCGCAGTGCCGCTTCGGCACCGGGCGCCGGGTCCCAGGCCACCACGTCGAGACCATGGGCGAGGGCACGGGCCACCCAGCCGCTGCCGATGACACCGCTGCCCAGCGCAGCGAAGGTTTTGATTTCGGTGATAAAGCTCATAGGAATTTTCCCGTGGAAAGTAATCCCTGTAGGAGCTGCCGAAGGCTGCGATCTTTTGATCTTGATCTTGAGAAACAAAATCAAAAGATCGCAGCCTTCGGCAGCTCCTACAGGTGAAATTTGGGGGCAGTTAGAGCCCCATTTTTTGAGCTGAGGGTTAACCGCGCTGGGTCAGACCCATCTTTTTGCGGCCCTCTGCCGGGGTCAGCACGCGCGCGCCGAGGCGGCTGAGGATTTCTGTGGCGCGCTCGACCAGTTGGCCATTGGTCGCCAGCACACCTTTGTCCAGCCACAGGTTGTCTTCCAGCCCGACCCGCACGTTGCCGCCGAGCAGCACCGCTTGCGCCGCCATTGGCATCTGCATCCGGCCAATCCCGAACCCGGCCCACACCGCATCCGCCGGCAAGTTATCGACCATGGCTTTCATGGTGGTGGTGTCCGCCGGGGCGCCCCACGGAATGCCCAGGCATAACTGGAACAGCGGGTTATCGAGCAAACCTTCCTTGATCATCTGCTTGGCGAACCACAGGTGACCGGTGTCGAAAATTTCCAGCTCGGCTTTCACGCCCAGCTCGGTGATGCGCTTGGCGCCGGCGCGCAATTGCGCCGGGGTCGAGACGTAAATGGTGTCGCCATCGCCGAAGTTCAGCGTGCCGCAATCGAGGGTGCAGATTTCCGGCAGCAGTTCTTCGACGTGGGCGAGACGGGTCAGCGGGCCGACCAGATCGGTGTTCGGGCCAAACTCCATCGGGTTCTCGCCGGCGCCGATCTCCAGATCGCCGCCCATGCCGGCGGTGAGGTTGACGATGATGTCGACGTCGGCCTCGCGAATGCGCTCCATCACTTCGCGGTACAGCGCCACGTCGCGGCTGAACTTGCCGGTCTGCGGATCGCGCACATGGCAGTGCACAACCGTGGCGCCAGCCTTGGCCGCTTCCACAGCCGCCGCAGCGATTTGTTTCGGGGTGACCGGCACGTGGGGGCTCTTGGCGGTCGTGTCGCCAGCACCGGTGAGTGCGCAGGTGATGATGACGTCGTTGTTCATGGTGCGGTTTCCTTCAGGCGTGATGGGTCTGTCCGCAGCCCTGTTCGGGGCTGCGAAGCGTGGTTCATTTGCCTCTCCCATCTGGGAGAGCGGGTTTTTCAATAGAGGGTTATTTGCTGGTCAGCTGGAGGTTTTCAGCGGCCGGTTTGCCATCGAACGTGGTCACACCCTCAAGCCAGCGCTGCTTGTCTTCGGGGTGATCCTTGAGCCATTGCTTGGCCGATTCGAAAGCATCCTTGTGATCGAGCAGCGGCTGCATCATCCGGCTCTCGTCCTCGGCGGTGAACGTCAGGTTGGTCAGCAGGCGACCAATGTTCGGGCACTGTTCGGCGTATTTCGGCGCGGTGACGGTCCACACCGTGGCCATGCCTTCGTTCGGGCCGAGGGCGTCTTCGCTGCCGGTCAGATACGTCATCTGCACGTTGACGTTCATCGGGTGCGGCGCCCAGCCGAAGAAAACCACGGCCTCTTTGCGGCGCACGGCGCGGTCGACGGCAGCGAGCATCCCGGCTTCGCTGGATTCGACCAACTGGAATTTACCGAGGCCGAACTGGTTCTTGGCGATCATTGCCTTGATCTGCGTGTTGGCGCCGGAACCGGGTTCGATGCCGTAGATCTTGCCGCCCAGTTCTTTTTCGAACTTGGCGATGTCGGCGAAGGTTTTCAGGCCTTTGTCGGCCAGATAAGTCGGCACCGCGAGGGTGGCGCGGGCGTCTTTCAGGCTCGGCGCTTCGAGGACTTTGACCTGATTGGCGTCGACGAACGGGGTAATGGTCTGCGTCATCAACGGGTTCCAGTAACCGAGGAACAGGTCCAGGCGCTGATCGCGGATCCCGGCGAAGATAATTTGCTGGGAAGCGCTGGTTTGTTTGGTGTTGTAGCCGAGGCCGTCGAGCAGGACCTGGGTCATGGCACTGGTGGCGATCACGTCGGTCCAGTTGACTACGCCCATGCGCACGTTCTGGCATGAGGCGGGTTCGGCCGCCATGACGCTGGCGCTGAAGAAAGCGGTACCGCTGAATGCAAGAACACAGCTGCTGATCAGTCGTTTCATGTCGGGTTCCTCGGCAGGTCGTTTATTGTGGTTCCCGGCGTCTGACGCGCCGGTGATGCAAAGTTACGCAGCTATGCCCCCGTAAAAGCGCACTGCGGCGACTGGCATTTGCACTGTAGCGACCTGTGCGCTTGAACGCCGACGACAATCGGCGTATCAACGAGCCACGCTACCCTCCCTTTCGTTACCCGCGAATCGAGTGCGCACATGTCCCAGGATTTCTATTTCTTGCTGATGCCGGGGTTCTCCGCCATTGGCTTTATCTCTGCAATTGAACCGCTGCGCGTGGCCAACCGCTTTCGTGGCGAGTTGTATCGCTGGCATGTGCTCAGCGCCGACGGCGGGGCGGTGCTGGCGAGCAATGGCATGTCGGTCAACGCCGACGCGGCGCTTGAACCGCTGAAGAAAGGCGCGACGCTGCTGGTGGTGGCCGGGTTTGAACCGCTGAAGTTCGCCACGCCAATCCTTGAACACTGGTTGCGGCGGCTGGACAACGAAGGCGTGACCCTCGGCGCCATCGACACCGGCAGCTTCGTCCTTGCTGAGGCGGGCCTGCTTGATGGCCATCGCCTGACCCTGCACTGGGAAGCCATCGATGCCTTCAAGGAATCTTATCCACAACTCAGCGTGACCCAGGAGCTGTTCGAGATCGACCGCCGGCGAATCACCTCGGCCGGCGGTACGGCTTCTATCGATCTAATGCTCGATCTGATCGCCCAGGCCCATGGGCCGCAACTGGCGATTCAGGTCAGCGAGCAGTTTGTGCTGGGACGGATTCGTCCACGCAAAGACCACCAGCGCATGGAAGTCGCCACGCGTTACGGGATCAACAACAAGAAACTGGTGCAAGTGATCGGCGAGATGGAGCAGCACAGCGAACCGCCGCTGACTACGCTGCAATTGGCGGAATCGATCAAGGTGACGCGGCGGCAACTGGAGCGCCTGTTTCGGTTGCATTTGAACGATACGCCGAGCAATTTCTATCTGCGGTTGAGGCTGGAAAAGGCCCGGCAACTGTTGCGCCAGACCGACATGAGCGTGCTCGAAGTCAGCATCGCCTGCGGGTTTGAATCTCCGTCCTACTTCACCCGCAGCTACCGTGCCCGCTTCGCCCGCTGCCCGCGTGAAGACCGAAGAGTCGTAATAGCTTGATTAGGACGCCTATTTAACGACTTAAATAGGCGAGCCTAAGAAGCAATGTTTCAGTCGGGAGTTCCTGAAAGTTTAATATTAACTATTCCTTCTGTTTCCGATCCTGAATAAAGTTCGCTAATTATTTGTTCTCTCAAACCGGTGCAGATTGACTCAGAGTCGTGAACGTTTTCAGTGTCTACCGGTTTAAATAGATAATTTTCTCCCTCTTGTTTGTCAAAAATGTTGCATTGATACTGGTGCGTGGTATTTCTTTGCTCGCTGAAAACGATCAGCGGCGATAAAGTTAAGCAGTCGCCAGTTTCATTGTCGTAAATGTGACATTCGCTTTGGCTAAAAGGCACTGTTCCATTATAGAGTAAGGTGTCTACAAAAGGTTGATTGTCGATTGCGGATCGAAAAAGACCAGAGAATTGATTTCTTCTTATACCAGTTGAAGATATTCTCTCAAAAAATCCGAATAGCCGGTCCTCCAATGCTAGATTGCAAATATTCATGATCAGAGTTAGGTGTCTATGCGCCTCAACTTTTCCACTTTCTAGTTTCGCATGCTTGTGATCCGTGAATTGAGATATCGCCAAATCAAATTCTGGTTTTAGGTCAGTAAACAGCTTTTCATATTCTTTTGAAAAGTGCGCTTTCGATTTTAGGTTTTTTAAACTGCATTCTAGTAGGGCTTTGAGGGGACCCATTGATCGGTGTACGAACGCATTAAAGGATCGACCTAAAACATTGTGTGCTTTTGCCTCGGAGGCAGCTGTATACGCCGCGAAACTTAGTGCGGCTTCGAATGCATCTCGTGCTAGGTCGATCGCATTTTTTTCGTGATTTACTTGTAAATATTTCCTAAGTGGAATGGATATTGGATATGGCAGATTTGGGAGTATCTTTCTCAGGTCGGACCAAGTTGCATCATTTGATCTTTTTGTTATTGTTACGATGTTTTGATCTGTTAGTTCGCAGATTGATGAGTTGCTAGTGCCAAAGTCAAATCCGATAAAAAATTGGGTTTTTTTGTGAGTGGAGTCTGATGTCATGTCTATAACGAATGGCTTTCCCTCAAATGAAGTTTCAGGAACATTTTTTTCAGGATTGCCAGATGAGTAAATAAATCTTGGTGTTGTAGTTCCATCACCTTTAATAGTGAGTTCGACTTTGGTTTTGCTTTCAAAGAAAACATCGCCACGGGTGTGGATTTTACTGCTTTCGATGTTGTAGCGTTCTTCAATTGATATGGTTGTAGCGTCATCTTGTGGGCGCAGAAAATAGTATTCAAGTAAATGCTTTGGAGGGGATGATAGTTTTACCTTCCACGACAACGGTTCATCGATAAAGTTCTTTAATGCTTGAGCAGAAGGAATTAGGTCTCCTTCTTTAGTGTTAGACATGTCGATTTTGTCTTGGATAGAGGTGAATCGTCTACTTTCTAGTCCTTTTTCATCAGGGTTCAATATTAACTTTATAGGGTTGTAGGTTACCGAAATAAACTCGCTGTCATGGTCGAAATATCGACGTGCACATTCAATGGCGAGCCCCTTCGCAACTACCTCCTGGAAAGAAGAGCTTAGAGGAAGTGGGCGAGCATGTCCTAGTTCGTCTGAAAAGTCGCGCTCAAGCAGTTTTTCCAGACTTCTTATGTTTGAAGAACCTCCGGAAACTAATGTCGATGTAATTGGGCGTCCTCTCAGTTCTTCTCGGCCTCTAGTGATCACTTGATAAATTGTTTTTTTAAGTTGTTTCTCCCAAATCTCTCTTTCAAACACGGCTTTAAATTGATGGCCGATGAGTTCTGAATCATACCAAGCAGTATTCGCGTCGAAAGGGTTTCTAGGGAGTTTGATTGGTGATTTTTCATAGCAAGTCGAATTTTCAAGTGTCCAGTCTGTTATTTGACTAGATAATATTTTTTTTGTGTTTTCGATTTCCCGCTCTATTCGCTCGAAATTTCGTATGAATGATTTTTTTTCCTCGTTAAGTTGATCGTACTTTAGTTCGCCTTTTTTGTAACGTTGTGTTGTTGTTATGTGTTGGCTTATCTTGCCTTTCAAGTTTGGGTCGTCAAAGTCTCGTTTTATTAGATACTCAGCCAAGATGGTATTGATATAAAATCCACCAATCGGTATCGAGGCTGCGGCTAGGGGTTTAGCATGTTTCCCGCTTTGGCTTATATCGCCGTTATTAGTAGACTCTATAATGCAAGCGTCGAACGTCCCGCCACCAAAATCGATAATTAGAGCAATGTGCTTGATGTTGTCAGAGAGCTGAGGTGTGCGTAGGCCGTACCGGTAGTATTGGTAAACGGCAAATGGCTCTGGTAGGAAGTCAATAGACTCAAAGTTATGGAGTATTCTTTTTATATTATCGCGATAGTTCTTTATCCAGTTTTTTCCATGGTTTTCTATTTGGAAGGCGAGAGGTTCCGCAACGATGATCTTCGCATTTATACGATGTTCTTCGTTTTTTGATTTAACGGCCGTGGTACATTCTAAAACGTTGTCAAAAAAGTTTTTTGTTAATTCAAAAGCGCTTTTTTCTGTGTCGATGTTTGTTTGGAATCTTTTTCTTTCAATAAGAGATGACCCGGCTACTATGTCTCCTAAATCAACTTTAAAGTTTTTATTGGCAATCAGCCCAAGAGCCTCTTCAGCTTCTGCTTCAGTCCCAATGCAGGACGTGTCTTCGCTTTTATACGTTAAAACAGTGGGTATGTATGTTTCCCCATTTATTTTTTTAAGTTGAATGCTATCAATCCAAATTGTTTTTTCCGTCTTGCTCATCGATATCACCTGCCTGTGATTCTGTTTTTATTGAGCTTCTAGCAATCATAGTTACCATGAATAATTGTGAGTCTCTGGATAGCGATAATTAGATTTTTGAGTATCGCGTCTAGATCTAGGCTGTCTCAGGTGCTGTTTTTTTGTCCAGTGACAAGAGATGAGCTCACCTTGGGCTTCTACTGAGAGTAATCCGGAGTAGGTCATTCTGCCAGCATCGAATGGGCAGTTATTTAGGGGAAGGGAGGCTAAGGTGGTGGGCATGAGGCGTTCGATTTGTCTCGCCTATGGCCACCTGTACGCGATCAGGAAATTCTGCTCTCTAATTTCGAAGGATTAGAGAGCATTTTCTATAGATTTATTTTGATTTGATCAGAGCCGAACACGCCGCCTTATAAGCCTCATGCTGATACTTGTTCAGCGTCCCCGGCAGCTCGAAATTATGCTTCTTCGCCTGCGCATTGATCGTCTGCGGCGACAACAACGTCACCTCGCAACCATCCAGCAACTGCAAAATCCCCTCAATCTTGAACGTCGTCGGCCCGCCGGCAAACTCACCCTTCTTGCTGCGTTTCTTGATCGCAATCCGATCAACCGAGTTCTCCCGCACAAACGACGCCACTTGCGCCGCGAACAGCTTTACGTTGGCCGCCTCGTCATCGTCTTCGAGGGCGATCTTTTTGGTGGCAAGGGGAACGTGGCTCAAGGCCGAACCGTCGAGAGCGGCCACGGCGATAATCGCTTCGCTGCCTTTGATTTCGATGCCGCAGATGTTCATGGGGAATTCCTTGAAGTGAAGGGGGCAGCTTACAGCTCAAGCTGATTGGCGGTGATGCCGAACGCCGACGCAATTTTCTCGCGTGTCGCTTTACGTGGCTTGGACACCGTTTCCTGTTGAGCAAACGCCGGTTGCGAAATACCCATGCGTTTGGCGACTTCTTCCTGAGTCAGGTTGAGGTGTTCGCGCCAGGCACGGATCGGTGTTGCCCCATCGACCATCCGGCTGACGACCTCATGGGGAATCAGGTCGGGCTGCATTTTTTGCGCAACGTACTGCGCGTAGGGAATGACGACGAAGGCGGGGTTGCCCTCGGCGTCGTTGATGATTTGGATGTCAGTAGGTGCGTTCATCGCGTTTCTTGACCTCTTGAATACTGACCACTTTGATTGCGCCATCCCAGTCGAACATGACTCGATAATTACCGACACGCAGGCGGTAGGAGTAGTCATGGCCAATCAGTGCTTTGACATTGCCCACATCAGGCATGTCGGCAAGCGCCGTAACGGCATCTCGAACCTGTACCTGATGCACAGAGTGCAATTTCAAGAGTTGCTTAACGGCCTTTCGTGTCCAGTGGATGCTGTTCATGGAAGAATATAAGTCTTTTATAAGATTCGCGAATCTTTGCTTATATTTTTAAGGTGGCCAATCAAGAACAGTTGTCAGGATATTGCGTGAAGCGCCCGTAGATCGGGGCTTTCACGCAATAGGTGTAGGCGAAGTCGGCATGTGCCGTAAGAAGAAGAGATTCACGAGGCAATTGCAGAAAGCAGTGCCAATTTTCCTTCAAATTTTGAGGACTATTCCTGCCCAATCGACTCCAAAAACTCCGACCGTTCATCACTCATCCGCGCCACGCAGTCATTCTGCGCAATCGTGAAGGCCTTGCTCCCCGCCGTCGCCGGGAACGCTTCCACCGCGCAATCCGCATCCCGCGTCTTCAGCCACTGCTGCTGGGCGGTTTTGAGTTTGGCGGTGATATCCGCCAGTTGCGTCGCGTTTTTGCCGTACGCGGTCTGCATGCGTTCGGTCAGGCTGGCGTAGTTGTCCTTGAGCAGGTCTTCGGCGGTGCTGCGGCTGTAGGTCGAGCATTCCAGGGTCTGGACGTCGTTTTCGACGGCGTCGCACGGGTTGTTGTCGGACTCTTCGGCGGCGTGTACGCCGGTCGCAATCAAAGCCAAAGCCAGGAAGATCGATTTCATTGTTGTCGCCGCTCTAATCCAGTGGTGTTTCGAAGATGCCGGAGATTCTGGCTCAAGCTTGCGGGCTTGAACAGGTAGCTGATCGGAGCGTCTGGCGACCCTTTGTCGCGGATTGACGCTTTCGGCAATTCCCCTGTCGTTTTTGCACCCGGTCGCCCCGGCACCGAGGCATATGCTGGCCCCAAAGCGCCGGCAGACGATTCGGCGCATGAATCGCCAATAAGGGGACGCCTGATGAGCCCAGCCGAATTACACGCCGACAGCATCGTTATCGACGGTCTGATCATTGCCAAATGGAACCGCGAGCTGTTCGAAGACATGCGCAAGGGCGGTCTGACGGCAGCCAACTGCACTGTGTCGGTGTGGGAAGGCTTTCAGGCGACCGTGAACAATATTGCTGCCAGCCAGAAGCTGATCCGCGAAAACAGCGACCTGGTCATGCCGGTGCGCACCACCGCCGACATCCGCCGCGCCAAAGAGCAAGGCAAGACCGGCATCCTCTTCGGCTTCCAGAATGCTCACGCGTTTGAAGACCAGATCGGCTATGTCGAAGTGTTCAAGCAGCTCGGCGTCGGCATCGTGCAGATGTGCTACAACACCCAGAACCTGGTCGGCACCGGTTGCTACGAGCGTGACGGCGGCCTGTCGGGCTTCGGTCGCGAAATCGTGGCTGAAATGAACCGTGTTGGCGTAATGTGCGACCTGTCCCACGTCGGTTCCAAGACTTCCGAAGAAGTCATCCTCGAATCGAAAAAACCGGTTTGCTATTCCCACTGCCTGCCGTCGGGTCTCAAAGAGCACCCGCGCAACAAGTCCGATGAGGAACTCAAGTTCATCGCTGATCACGGCGGTTTCGTCGGCGTGACCATGTTCGCGCCGTTCCTCGCCAAGGGCATCGATTCGACCATCGACGATTACGCCGAAGCGATCGAATACGTGATGAACATCGTCGGCGAAGACGCCATCGGCATTGGCACCGACTTCACCCAGGGCCACGGTCAGGACTTCTTTGAATACCTGACCCACGACAAGGGTTACGCCCGCCGTCTGACCAGTTTCGGCAAGATCATCAACCCGCTGGGCATCCGCACCGTCGGCGAGTTCCCGAACCTGACCGAAACCCTGCTCAAGCGCGGCCATTCCGAGCGCGTGGTACGCAAGATCATGGGCGAGAACTGGGTCAACGTCCTCAAAGACGTCTGGGGCGAGTAACGCTTTCTCAAGACCGCCGCCGATCTGCGCCCTCTCCCTCTGGGAGAGGGCTGGGGTGAGGGCCGCGGCCAACACTGAATCTAAAATTTTCTGGAGTTAAGTTTCCATGGCCAAGATCGCCCCGCAATTGCCAATCGAAGTCGACAGCGAGACCGGTGTCTGGACCTCCGACGCCCTGCCAATGCTCTACGTGCCACGTCACTTCTTTGTGAATAACCACATGGGCATCGAAGAGGTTCTGGGCGCTGACGCCTACGCCGAAATCCTCTACAAGGCCGGCTACAAATCCGCCTGGCACTGGTGCGAGAAGGAAGCTGAATGCCACGGCCTGGAAGGCGTCGCGGTGTTCGAACACTACATGAAGCGTCTGTCGCAACGCGGCTGGGGCCTGTTCAAGATCCAGGACATCGACCTCGACAAAGGCACCGCCAGCGTCAAGCTCGAACACTCGGCGTTCGTCTACGTCTACGGCAAGGTCGGGCGCAAGGTCGACTACATGTTCACCGGTTGGTTTGCTGGGGCCATGGACCAGATTCTGCAAGCACGCGGCAGCAGCATCCGCACCGTCGCCGAGCAAGTCTACGGTGGCTCCGAAGAAGGCCACGACGACGGCCTGTTCACCGTCAAGCCGTTGTAAGTCGAGGAACCCGCCATGGCTTTCGAAGCAATGTTCCAGCCGATCCAGATCGGCAAACTGACCATCCGCAACCGCGTGCTCAGCACCGCGCACGCCGAGGTCTACGCGACTGACGGTGGCATGACCACCGAGCGCTACGTCAAATATTACGAAGAGAAAGCCAAGGGCGGCATCGGCCTGGCGATCTGTGGCGGCTCCTCCGTGGTCGCCATCGACAGCCCGCAGCAGTGGTGGAGTTCGGTCAACCTGTCGACCGACCGCATCATCCCGCACTTCCAGAATCTGGCCGACGCCATGCACAAGCACGGCGCCAAGATCATGATTCAGATTACCCACATGGGCCGGCGCTCGCGCTGGGACGGTTTCCACTGGCCGACCCTGATGTCGCCGTCGGGCATCCGTGAACCGGTGCACCGCGCCACGTGCAAAACCATCGAGCCGGAAGAAATCTGGCGGGTCATCGGCAACTACGCCCAGGCCGCGCGCCGGGCCAAGGCCGGTGGTCTTGACGGCGTTGAACTGTCGGCGGTGCACCAGCACATGATCGACCAGTTCTGGAGCCCGCGCGTCAACAAGCGTACCGACGAATGGGGCGGCACCTTCGAAGGCCGGATGAAGTTCGGCCTGGAAGTGCTGAAAGCCGTGCGCGCCGAGGTCGGTGACGACTTCTGCGTGGGCATGCGCATCTGCGGTGACGAGTTCCACCCGGACGGCTTGTCCCACGAGGACATGAAGCAGATCGCCAAGTATTACGACGACACTGGCATGCTCGATTTCATCGGCGTCGTCGGCTCGGGTTGTGACACCCACAACACCTTGGCCAACGTGATTCCGAACATGAGTTATCCACCGGAGCCGTTCTTGCATCTGGCCGCCGGGATCAAAGAAGTGGTGAAGGTGCCGGTGCTGCACGCACAGAACATCAAGGACCCGAACCAGGCCACGCGGATTCTTGAGGGCGGTTACGTCGACATGGTCGGCATGACCCGCGCGCACATCGCTGACCCGCACCTGATCGCCAAGATCAAGATGGGCCAGATCGACCAGATCAAACAGTGCGTCGGCGCCAACTATTGCATCGACCGCCAGTATCAAGGCCTCGACGTGTTGTGCATCCAGAACGCCGCAACGTCCCGTGAGTACATGGGCGTGCCGCACATCATCGAGAAATCCACCGGTCCGAAACGCAAGGTTGTGATCGTCGGTGCCGGCCCGGCCGGGATGGAAGCGGCCCGCGTTGCCGCCGAGCGTGGCCACGACGTGACCCTGTTCGAGAAGAAGGAATTCATCGGCGGGCAGATCACCACCGCGTCGAAAGCGCCGCAGCGCGACCAGATCGCTGGCATCACCCGCTGGTTCCAGCTGGAATTGGCGCGGCTGAAAGTCGATCTGCGTCTGGGCACGGCGGCCGACGCAGACACCATCATGGACCTGCGTCCGGACGTAGTGGTGCTGGCGGTCGGCGGGCATCCGTATCTGGAACAGAACGAGCACTGGGGCGCCGCCGAAGGGCTGGTGGTCAGCAGCTGGGACGTGCTCGACGGCAAGGTTGCGCCGGGCAAGAACGTGCTGGTCTACGACACCATTTGCGAGTTCACCGGGATGTCGGTTGCTGACTTCCTCGCCGACAAAGGCAGCCAGGTCGAGATCGTCACTGACGATATCAAACCGGGCGTGGCCATCGGCGGTACGTCGTTCCCGACCTACTACCGCAGCATGTACCCGAAAGAAGTGATCATGACCGGCGATATGATGCTGGAGAAGGTCTACCGCGAAGGCGACAAACTGGTCGCGGTGCTGGAGAACGAATACACCGGCGCCAAAGAGGAGCGGGTGGTCGATCAGGTGGTGGTGGAAAACGGCGTGCGTCCGGATGAGGAAATCTACTACGCGCTCAAAGAGGGTTCGCGCAACAAGGGCCAAATCGACGTCGAGGCGTTGTTCGCGATCCAGCCGCAACCTTCGCTGAGCGAGGCGGGCGACGGCTACTTGTTGTTCCGCATCGGCGACTGCGTGGCGCAGCGCAACACCCACGCCGCCATTTATGACGCCCTGCGGCTCTGCAAGGATTTCTAAGGGCTAGTGAACCGATCGTTCCCACGCTCTGCGTGGGAATGCCGCAATGGACGCTCTGCGTCCGCTTGGGACGCGGAGCGTCCCGGCATGCATTCCCACGCAGAGCGTGGGAACGATCATTGAACGCCGTGTTTCTCCAGGTTGTACTGGTGGGAGCTTCACCATGTTGAACACCCTTCTTCCAATCCTGTTGTTCGCCGCTCTGGGCCTTGGTGTCCTCGGCGCGTTGCGGCGGGTGGCCATGTGGCGCCGGGGCCGGGCCTCGAAGGTCGATCTGATCGGCGGCCTGTTGGCCATGCCCAAGCGTTACATGGTCGATTTGCACCACGTAGTGGCGCGGGACAAATACATTGCCAACACCCACGTCGCGACAGCGGGCGGAGCGGTGGCGTCGATTGTGCTGGCGCTGCTGGTCCACGGTTTCGGCCTGCATAACCGCATCCTCGGTTACGCCTTGCTGCTGATGACGGCGGTGATGTTCGTCGGCGCGATTTTCGTTTACCTGCGTCGGCGCAATCCGCCGGCGCGGCTGTCGAAAGGCCCGTGGATGCGCCTGCCGAAAAGCCTGCTGGCGTTCTCGGCGTCGTTCTTTCTGCTGACCCTGCCGGTGGCCGGAATCCTCCCGGAGAACTTTGGCGGCTGGGTGCTCGCGGTCATCCTCGGAATTGGCGTGCTGTGGGGCGTGTCGGAACTGTTCTTCGGCATGACTTGGGGCGGGCCGATGAAACATGCCTTTGCCGGTGCCTTGCACCTGGCCTGGCACCGTCGCGCCGAACGTTTTGGCGGCGGCCGTTCCACCGGTTTGAAGCCGCTGGATCTGAACGATCCGAGCGCACCATTGGGTGTTGAGAAACCCAAGGATTTCACCTGGAACCAGTTGCTCGGTTTTGACGCCTGCGTGCAGTGCGGCAAATGCGAAGCGGCGTGCCCGGCCTTTGCTGCCGGCCAGCCGCTGAACCCGAAAAAGCTGATTCAGGACATGGTCGTCGGTCTCGCCGGTGGCACTGACGCCAAGTTCGCCGGTAGCCCTTATCCCGGCAAGCCTGTGGGCGAACACTCGGGCAATCCACATCAACCGATCGTCAACGGTCTGGTCGATGCCGAAACCCTGTGGTCGTGCACCACCTGCCGTGCCTGCGTCGAGGAGTGCCCGATGATGATCGAGCACGTCGACGCCATCGTCGACATGCGCCGGCACCTGACCCTGGAAAAAGGCGCGACGCCGAACAAGGGCGCCGAAGTCCTCGAAAACCTGATCGCCACCGACAACCCGGGCGGTTTTGCTCCGGGCGGGCGGATGAACTGGGCGGCGGATTTGAACCTCAATCTGCTCAGCGAAAAGAAATCCACCGACGTGCTGTTCTGGGTCGGCGACGGTGCCTTCGACATGCGCAATCAGCGCACCCTGCGCGCCTTCGTCAAAGTGCTGAAAGCGGCGAAAATCGACTTTGCCGTACTCGGTCTCGAAGAGCGTGACAGCGGCGACGTCGCCCGGCGTCTTGGCGATGAAGCGACCTTCCAGTTGCTCGCCAAACGCAACATCCAGACTCTGGCCAAATACAGCTTCAACCGCATCGTCACTTGCGATCCGCACAGCTTCCACGTGCTGAAAAACGAGTACGGCGCGTTCGACGGCAACTACCTGGTGCAACACCACAGCACCTACATGGCGGAAATCATTCAGGCCGGTGCGTTGAACCTCGGTCAGCACAAAGGCAACAGCGTGACCTATCACGACCCGTGCTACCTCGGTCGTTACAACGGCGAGTACGAAGCGCCGCGCGAAGTGCTGCGTGCGCTCGGTATTGAAGTCAAAGAGATGCAACGTTCCGGTTTCCGTTCGCGCTGCTGCGGCGGTGGTGGCGGGGCGCCGATCACCGACATTCCGGGTAAGCAACGGATTCCTGATATGCGCATGGAAGATATCCGCGAGACCGGCGCCGAACTGGTGGCGGTGGGTTGTCCACAGTGCACGGCGATGCTCGAAGGCGTGGTCGAACCGCGTCCGCTGATCAAGGACATCGCCGAACTGGTGGCCGACGCGCTGCTCGAAGACGCCGCGCCGAACAAGCCTGCCACCCCGGCCAAACGTGAACCTGCGGAGGCCCACTGATGAGCGACATTATCCGCCGCGACCCACGCGCCGAATGGATTGCGCGTAACCGCCTGCACCCACTGCACGCGGCCATGCAACCGGCACAACACAGCTGGATGGGGCCCAACGGCATCATCCGCAAGAATCTGCACGGCATCGGTTTTATCGGCCCCAACGGCATCAAGCGTATCGACCGCAGCGGCGCGCAGCAGGGCGGGGCGGTCAAACGTTCGGCTGCTGTGGAAGTGCAACTGCCGCTGCATCAAGTGCCAGCCCCGGCGTTCTATATCACCGTGGTGCCGGACATGGTCGGCGGCCGCTTGAGCAGTCACGACCGTGATTTGCTCGGCCTTGCCCATCAACTCGCTGGCACTGATGGTGCGGTGTTGGCGGTGGTCTTTGGCGAGCACAAGGAAAATGCTTTCGCGACTGCTGGCGTAGATCGCTTGCTGGTGCTTGAGGGTGAAGAGTTCAGCGGTTATGCACCGGAACAGCGCGTGCAGGGCTTGCGCGCTGTGGATAACCAGTTCAACCCACGTCACTGGCTGCTGCCGGACAGTCGCAGCGGTGGCGGTGAACTCGGTCGACGTTTTGCCGCTGCACTCGGCGAGCGTCCGGCGACGCGGGTCTGGCAGGTCAAGGATCAGGAGTGCATTGGCCGCGCGGGCGCCGGGCTGCAAGACCTCGCGCGTCCCGTCGCACGATTGATTCTGGCTGCGGCCGAATGCGCCGAGCCGGTCAGCGAAACTCGCCACGAAGCGTTGCCGGTGGAGTTATCCACAAGCGTCGCGCGCAGCCTGTCGCGGATCGAAGATCTCGGTGCGGTGGCGGTGGACCCGGCAGCGATTCCGATGGCCGAAGCGGAGTTCATTTTCTCCGGCGGCAACGGCGTCAAGGACTGGCAGTTGTTTCACCAAACGGCGGCGGCACTCGGCGCTACCGAAGGCGCTTCCCGCGTTGCAGTGGATGATGGCTTCATGGCCCGTGATCGCCAGGTCGGTGCGTCCGGCACCTGGGTCACCGCACGGGTTTATGTGGCTGTTGGTATCTCCGGCGCAATCCAGCATCTGCAAGGCATCGGCGCCTGCGACAAGGTCGTGGCAATCAACCTCGATCCGGGTTGCGACATGATCAAGCGCGCCGACCTCTCGGTGATCGGCGAGAGCGCAGAGATTCTGCGAGCGCTGATCGAAGCGGTCGCGGCTTACCGCAACGAAGCCAAGCGCGATGCGGCTTAAGGAAACGCTATGAACACGAAAGTTATCAGTCTGGTTTCCATCGGCGCCCACCCGACTTCGGGCCGGCCACGTCGCGCCGACCAGGACGCGCGCGCCGTGGAACTGGGCCTGCAACTGGCTGGGGATAACCTGCAAGTGCTGCATGCCGGCGACGTCGCGGAACCGGCGTTGCGGGCCTATCTGGGTATGGGTCTTGAGCAGATGCACGTGCTGGAGCAACCGGCTGGCGCCGATGCGCTGCCGGCGCTGACCGCGTATCTGCGCGATGCCGGTGCGCAGGTGGTGCTGACCGGCAGCCAGGCGGAAACCGGTGAAGGGTCGGGGATGCTGCCGTTTTTGCTTGCCGAAGGACTGGGTTGGCCGTTGGTGGTCGGGCTGGCGCAGGTCGAGTCGATCAATGACGGTTCGGCGCTGGTGCTGCAAGCGTTGCCGCGTGGGCAGCGGCGCCGGTTGAAGGTGAAGCTGCCGTTTCTGGCGACTGTGGATAACGCTGCGCCGAAGCCTCGGCAGAGTGCTTATGGTCCGGCGCGGCGCGGGGTCTTGCAGGCTGACGACGTCGAAGTGGTGGACGATGAGCTGTTGTCGGTGGCTACTTTGCAGGCGGCCAAACCGCGGCCGAAACGCTTGAAGGTGATCAAGGCCAAAAGCGGGGCGGACCGGATGAAGGCCGCGACGGCCAAGGCCAGTGGCGGCGGTGGGCAGGTGCTCAAAGGTGTTACCGCACAGGCTGGCGCTGAAGCGATCCTCAGGCTGCTGATTGAAGAAGGTGTGGTTCGCTGAAAAGCCCCTCACCCTAGCCCTCTCCCAGAGGGAGAGGGGACCTACGGTGGCGCGCTCAAGCGTTACATCGACCTGAAAGATCTGCGCGAACTCAGGTTTGGCCAAGCTAAGGACACCGCAAAGTCGCATGTCGCTGCACTTTTCCAATACACCTCGGTCGGCTCCCTCTCCCGGAGGGAGAGGGCTGGGGTGAGGGGGAGTGTTTACCCACAATCCCTGTTGGCGGAACTGTGGATAACGTGTTCACCCCTCTCTGCACCCCACGTCAATCAAGCCCTACAGCTCTCCGATCAAAAAACAACCAGCCTAAGTCACGGATTTTCTGGGCTTTTTATCTTGGATAACTGAATAAGTTGCCCCCAATCTCTGTTGGCGCTTCTGTGGATAAGATGTTCGCTATCCGCTGAGGACCATACAAACCGTGGCTTTCGAAGGGATGATCAAAAAACAGTCAATTCGTCAGTTTCCGGACTCAATTCCCGCGCAAACCTCGATTTCACACAGCCTCCAACGCTTTTCCACAGACAAGGCAAAGTTACCCCCGAACTCTGTTGGCGCTTCTGTGGATAACGTGTTCGTCATCCTCTACGGGCCATACAGAACGTGGCTTACAAGAGTGTGATCAAAAATCAACCAATGCGCCTTGCAAACCGTGATTCTGGATAAGTCACGATTTTTCTTCACAAATCAGTCAGTTATTTTTTCGTTCATCCACAGTTACCCCCATTTGCTGTGGGTGGCTATGTGGATAACTTGTTTGCGGAAGGCTGGGGGGCTTGGTGGGTATGGGGTGTGGGGTGGTTGATCAGAATTTGTGCAATCAAGGTTCAGGGATGTGGTGAATGTGAAATAGCTATCGCGAGCAGGCTCACTCCTACAATTGGAATGCGTTCCCCTGTAGGAGTGAGCCTGCTCGCGAAGCTTTTGCTTTTAGCCTTGGACAGGGACGCCTTTGAGGTACGGTGCAGGCTCGGCGCCAAGGTTGCTCAGCAGGCGCTCGCTGTACCAATCAACGAAGTTGACCACGCCAAACTCATAAGTCTTGGAGTAAGGCCCAGGCTGGTAGGCGGTAGAGTTGATCCCGCGCTGGTTCTCTTCGGCCAGTCGACGATCCTGATCGTTGGTCGCATCCCACACCTGACGCATGCGCTCGACGTCGTAGTCGACGCCTTCAACCGCATCCTTGTGCACGATCCATTTGGTGGTGACCATGGTTTCCTGCGCGCTGATCGGCCACACGGTGAAGACGATGATGTGGTCGCCCATGCAGTGGTTCCACGAGTGCGGCAGGTGCAGGATGCGCATCGAGCCGAGGTCCGGGTTCTTGATGCGGCCCATCAGTTTCGCGCAGCCCTGTTTGCCGTCGAGGGTCATCGACACGGTGCCCTTGAGCAGCGGCATGCGCACGATGCGGTTGCGCAGGCCGAAGCTGGCGTGGGCGTAGGGGATCTTTTCGGCTTCCCAGGCAGCGGCGGAGGCGGCGACGTGATCCTTGAACGCCTGATCGGCGCGTGGGTCGGTGACGTCGTCCCATTCCAGCAGGGTTTTCAGCAGTTCCGGGTGCGACGCGTTGCAGTGGTAGCACTCGCGGTTGTTTTCCAGCACCAGTTTCCAGTTGGCCTTTTCCATCAAGGTGGTGGTGATCGCCACCTTGGTGTTCTCCATGTCGTACGGTTCCATGTAATGGTTCAGCGTCGACAGGAAGTCATCAATGGCCGGCGGATTCTCCGCCAGGCTGATGAAGATGTAGCCGCCGGCAGTCTTCACGTTCACCGGTTTCAGGCCGTACTGCTTCATGTCAAAGTCGGCGCCCATTTCGGTGCCGGCGAACAGCAGGCGTCCGTCCAGTTCATAGGTCCACTGGTGGTAGTGGCAGACCAGTTTGGCGACTTTGCCTTTTTCGCTGGTGCACAGACGCGAGCCACGGTGGCGGCAGACGTTGTGGAACGCGTGCACCACGCCTTCGGCGCCACGAATGACGATGATCGGGTTTTTGCCGACCTGCAGGGTCAGGTAGTTGCCCTTGGCCGGGATTTCGCAGGTCATGCCGGCGATCAACCACTCTTTCTGAAAGATCTCCTGCATGTCGATATCGAACAGCCGCTCATCGCTGTAGAACGGTTGCGGCAGCGAAAACGTGCGCTCGCGCTCCTGGAGCATTTGTGCGGTGGCCTTGCGTGCGGGTTCCAGCGGATCGCCCAGGCTGATTTTTGCGGTGACGTCCATCGATGTGATCCTCATGGCCATCTGCGTGGCCGGCGAAAAGTGGCTGATCAGGTGTGCTGCTAACGGTTGCTACGCAAGGTGTAAAGAATCTGTCTTGGTGTTGGGGCGAGTGTGGGGCCGGCGCTGCCGCGAACCTTATCCATGGGCGACATGGTGCAATCTGTTCCCGACGCGCAACCCCCGGTGGTTGGGGGCTGGTCGCGATAAGTATGCCGATGTCGCGGATAGGTAAACGGGCGGTTCGCGCTATACGCAGAATCGCCGACATGAGGCCGACAGTCGGCCGTGGAGAACAGCATGTCCAACAGCTTCCTGAATCCGGTCACCACCCAGACCTGGGCCAATGGCCGACACATCGTCCGTTGCGTCAAAGTCATCCAGGAAACCTGGGACGTGCGCACCTTCTGCTTTATGGCTGATCAGCCGATCCTGTTCTTCTTCAAGCCCGGGCAATTCGTCACCCTGGAGCTGGAAATCGAAGGCCAGCCGATCATGCGCTCGTACACGATCTCCAGTTCGCCGTCGGTGCCGTACAGCTTTTCGGTGACAATCAAACGGGTGCCGGGCGGCAAGGTCTCCAACTGGCTGCACGACACGCTTCATGAGGGGCAAGAGTTGGCGGTGCACGGGCCGGTCGGGTTGTTCAATGCCATCGACTTCCCGAGCCCGAAAGTGCTGTATCTGAGCGGCGGCGTCGGCATCACGCCGTGCATGTCGATGGCGCGCTGGTTCTACGACACCAACGCCAACGTCGACATGACCTTTATCCACAGCGCGCGCTCGCCGAAAGACATCATTTACCACCGTGAGCTGGAACACATGGCGTCGCGGATCGACAACTTCAGCCTGCACCTGATTTGCGAGAAACATGGCTTGGGTGAGCCGTGGGCCGGGTATCGCGGTTACCTGAACCACAAGATGCTCGAATTGATGGTGCCGGACTTCCTCGAGCGCGAAGTGTTCTGCTGCGGCCCGACGCCGTACATGAACGCGGTCAAGCGCCTGCTCGAAGTGGCCGGTTACGACATGTCGCGTTATCACGAGGAATCCTTCGGCGCCACGCCGCCGGAAGCCCGTGCCGATGCGGTCGAACAGGCCGAGCAGGCTGCGGATGCACCGGAAATCGATGCGGCGGATCTGCATCAGGTCGAATTCACTTCGTCTGGCAAGAGCATTCGCGTGGCACCGGGCGAGACCGTGCATGCGGCGGCCGCCAAGCTGGGGCTGATGATTCCGAAGGCGTGCGGTATGGGCATTTGCGGGACGTGCAAGGTGCTGAAGCTGGGCGGTGAGGTGGAGATGGAGCACAACGGCGGGATTACCGAGGACGACGAGGCCGAAGGGTTTATCTTGTCGTGCTGCAGTGTGCCGAAGGGGGATGTGCGTATCGATTTCTGATCGGTAACCCTCACCCCAGTCCTCTCCCAGAGGGAGAGGGGTCCG
This sequence comes from Pseudomonas sp. AC242, assembly GCF_979258655.1. Taxonomy (NCBI): domain Bacteria; kingdom Pseudomonadati; phylum Pseudomonadota; class Gammaproteobacteria; order Pseudomonadales; family Pseudomonadaceae; genus Pseudomonas; species Pseudomonas sp. AC242. Next base: position 5,151,405 of record NZ_OZ409873.1, on the reverse strand, counting down.
ACCGAGGTGTCTGGCGTTCTACATCGACCTGAACGACCTTATCGACTATAGATTCGGTAAAGCAGTTTCAGGTCGGCGTATTCCTCGAGCATTCCCCAATCAGTTCCCTCTCCTGAGGGAGAGGGGTCGACGGAGGTGTCTGGCGTTCTGCATCGACCTGAACGACCTTATCGATTATGGATTCGGCAAAGTAGTTTCACGTCGGCGTAATTCTTAAATATCCCCCGATCAGTCCCCTCTCCCTTTGGGAGAGGGCTAGGGTGAGGGGCTATTTCAGTCAACAAACAAATCCGGCATCAACGCCGCTTCGCTTTCCCGATCAAACCGATAATGATCAAACTCCGTCACACCGCTCTCACGCAAAACTTCCTCATCAATCAACAACCGCCCGGTAATCTGCCGCCCGCTGCTATCCAGAATCACATGCGCCGCATCCGCCATGATCGAAGGCAGACGCGCCTGCTTGAACGACTCCCGATTACCCAGCTGAAACTCGATCGCCGCCGTGGCAATCATCGTCTGCGGCCACAACGAATTGACGCTGATCCCGTAACTGGCAAATTCCTCGCTCATTCCCAGCGTCAGCATGCTCATGCCGTACTTGGTCACGGTGTACGGACTGAACTGCGCAAACCACTTGCTCGCCAGATTCAGTGGCGGCGACAGATTGAGAATGTGCCCGGCGGATTTCTTCAGGTAGGGCAGGGCGGCCTGACTGCACAGCAACACCGCACGGGTGTTGATCTGGTGCATCAGGTCGAAACGCTTGAGTTCGATGTGCTGCACACCGGTGAGCTTGATAGCCCCGGCGTTGTTCACCAGTGCATCGATGCCGCCGAAGTGCTCGTTGGCCTGGGCAAGTGCCTGACGCACCGCGTCTTCATCACGCACGTCCACTTGCAGCGCCAAAGCCTTACCGCCAGCCGCCTCGACTTCAGCCGCGACGCTGTGAATGGTCCCGGGCAACTTGGCGTGGGGTTCGGCACTTTTCGCCGCAATCACTATGTTGGCCCCGTCCTTCGCGGCACGCAGCGCAATCTCACGACCAATGCCACGGCTGGCGCCGGTGATGAACAGGGTTTTGCCTTGTAACGACATGCCGATGCTCCTTCTTATTGTTATGTGAGCGGAGGGCTCGACAGACAATGTAGACCAGGCAGAAGAGTTAACACTTTCTCTGTCATGATCGTTCCCACGCTCTGCGTGGGAATGCAGCCCGGGACGCTCTGCGTACCATCAATACCAGCGCTGAACTTCGATCAGCCCCGGCGTTCCCGCGTAGTCCCTGGCACTCGAATAACGCCAATGCTCTGGCAAATCCACATACCCGCGTTTCACCGGGTTGTTGTGGATGTATTCAAGCTTCTGGCGCATGACTGATTCGCTATAAACCATCTCTGCGTGGGAGCCTTCTTGCCACAACTGGTAAACCCGGTCTTGCTTGTGCGCACGTTTGCTAAAGCGCAGACGTTGCAGGGCTTTGTCTGCACCTTTGCTTTGCAGATCATCGATGATTTGTCGCGCGGTGAAAGATTTGAATTGGCTGAGACATTTACTCAGGTCGGGCGCCTGAGCGACGAAGTGAAGATGGTTTTCCAGAATCACGTAGCCGTACAGCTTCAAGTGATGGTGGGTCTGTTGATAACGCCAGCAGTTGAGCAGATGGTCGACGATGTAGGGGCGGATGAATAACGGCAACCATTCCATGATCGTGCAAGTCAGAAAATGCGGTTTGTCGGTTTCGGTAATGGTGTAGCGGCTGCGGCCCATGGGATTCTTCCTTGAATCTTGCGGTGCGACGGGAATGGAACGCGGAGCGTCCCGGGATGCGTTACCACGCGGAGCGTGGGAACGATCAGGGTGAGGCGGATGGGATATTCGCGATATAGGGGAAGTCTGGTGTTGCGGTGGGAAGAATCATTCCCGATCGAAGATCGTTCCCACGCTCTGCGTGGGAATGCAGCCGTCGACGCTCTGCGTTATAGCGGTGTTAAGCATGTCGACAGTGGTGAGGCGGGAACGCGGAGCGTCCCTAGAGGCGTTCCCACGCGGAGCGTGGGAACGATCAGTGGGTCTGACGTCAGGTCAGGCGGACATGACTTCGCGGATGTCGCGGGCCAGTTCGCGGACGCGTTCTTCTTCGGTGTCCCAGGAACACATGAAGCGTGCGCCGCCCTTGCCGATGAAGGTGTAGAAGCGCCAGTTCTTCGCGGTCAGCGCGGCGATGGCCGGCTCGGACAGTTGCAGGAACACGCCGTTGGCCTGCACCGGGAACATCAGTTCGACGCCGGGAATGTCGCTGACCAGTTCAGCCAGCAGCTGCGCGCAGTGGTTGGCGTGGCGGGCGTATTTCAGCCAGGCGTCGTTTTCGAGGATGCCGACCCACGGTGCCGAGAGGAAGCGCATTTTCGACGCCAGTTGCCCGGCCTGTTTGCAGCGGTAATCGAAGTCTTCGGCCAGTTTGTGGTTGAAGAACAGAATCGCTTCACCCACGGCCATGCCGTTTTTCGTGCCGCCGAAGCACAGCACATCAACACCGGCCTTCCAGGTCAGATCGGCCGGGGAGCAGCCGAGGAAGGCGCAGGCGTTGGAGAAGCGCGCGCCGTCCATGTGCAGGTGCAGGCCCAGCTCTTTGCAAGTGGCGCTGATGGCGCGGACTTCTTCCGGGGTGTAGACGCTGCCGACTTCAGTGGCCTGGGTCAGCGTGACCACGCGCGGTTTCGGGTAGTGAATGTCCTGGCGCTTGAGCGCGACTTCGCGGATCGATTGCGGGGTGATCTTGCCGTTTTCGGTGCCGGCGATCAGCAGTTTCGAGCCGTTGGAGAAGAATTCCGGGGCGCCGCATTCGTCGGTTTCGACGTGGGCGGTTTCCGAGCAGATCACGCTGTGGTAACTCTGGCACAGCGACGACAGGGCCAGCGAGTTGGCGGCGGTGCCGTTGAAGGCGAAGAACACTTCGCAGTCGGTTTCGAACAATTGGCGGAAATGGTCGGCCGCGCGAGCGGTCCATTCATCGTCGCCATAAGCGCGTTGGTGGCCGTGGTTGGCCTGTTCCATTGCAGCCCAGGCTTCAGGGCAGATTCCGGAATAGTTGTCGCTGGCGAATTGTTGGCTCTTGTCGGTCATGGCCGGCTTCCGTGGTCGAGACTCTTGTGAAGGCTCGTGGTCAATGAGGGTGCGCACTTTACCGAAGATCTTCCGGGGAGCACACGGGATGTCACGTTCAGGAAATTACCAGTTTGTAGGACGATTATGCACCTGAGCAAACGCGACGGCGCACTGGATCTGCTCAAGTGGCTGGCGCTGCTGAGCATGTTGTTCGATCACCTGCGATATGTCGGCTTTTCCGTCGATTGGCTGTATGTGCCAGGACGGTTGGCGTTTCCGTGGTTTTGTCTGGCGATGGCGGCGAATCTGGCGCGTGATGGTTCGCAGAAGACGGAATGGCGCTACCTGGGCTGGTTGTTGCTGTTCAGTGCGGTGAGTGAAATTCCTTACCGGTTGTACATTCCTGAGCCCGATACGTTGAATGTGATGCCGACGCTGGCGCTGGGGTTGCTGGTGGCGCGGGGGTGGCAGGATCCCTCGATCATGTCGCGATTGCTGGGCGTTGCGGCGCTGGTGCTGGCCGCTGTTTTTCCGGAGCGACTGATGTTCGGGTTCTTCGGCGTTTTGCTGCCGCTGGCGATGCTATTGGTGTTTCGTCGGTCGTGGTATTTCAGCCTTTTGCCGGGGTTGGTGTGTCTGGCGGCCAACCAATGGCAAGTGCTGTATGAATCGGCAATCTTCGGTAATAGCGTTGCCATTTTCGGCATTGCCACCTGCCTGTTCGCGCCACTGCTCGGAATGTTCCTGTTGCGACATGCACGACATCTCCAGCCACCCCCCATGCGCCGTTGGGCTTACGCCCTCTACCCCACACATTTCCTCCTGCTGCTACTTATCCGCCAAGTTGCCGCATGACCCTGTGGGAGCTGGCTTGCCAGCGATAGCGGTGGGTCAGCCACCATCAATGCCGGATGTGCCGCCGCCATCGCTGGCAAGCCAGCTCCCACAGGGTTCTCCAGTGTTTTCGAGATCGAGTCTGGAAAACGCATTTCCGGCCATGTCGTAAACGCACCTTTGCGTGGCGCGCGCAGGCATTTGAGCTGTCTGCGCCGGTCATACCATCGGCATCAAAGGGCACTGCCTTCATTGCCAGTGCCTTACCGAGACGAATGGCGCACAGATGCCGCTGGGAGAGACGCGATGTTCAGCAAGCAAGACCAGATCCAGGGTTACGACGATGCACTGCTGGCGGCGATGAATGCCGAGGAGCAACGTCAGGAAGATCACATCGAGCTGATCGCGTCGGAGAACTACACCAGCAAACGCGTCATGCAAGCGCAAGGCAGCGGCCTGACCAACAAATACGCCGAAGGCTACCCGGGCAAGCGCTACTACGGTGGCTGCGAGCATGTGGATAAAGTTGAAGCGCTGGCCATCGAACGCGCCAAGCAACTGTTCGGCGCCGATTACGCCAACGTCCAGCCGCATTCCGGTTCTTCGGCCAACAGCGCCGTGTACCTGGCGCTGATCCAGCCAGGCGACACCATCCTCGGCATGAGCCTGGCCCACGGCGGTCACCTGACACACGGCGCCAAAGTGTCGTCCTCGGGCAAGCTCTACAACGCCGTGCAGTACGGCATCAACACCGACACCGGGCTGATCGATTACGACGAAGTCGAGCGTCTGGCCGTCGAATCCAAGCCAAAAATGATCGTCGCCGGTTTCTCCGCTTACTCGAAGACTCTGGACTTCCCGCGCTTCCGTCAGATTGCTGACAAAGTCGGCGCGCTGCTGTTCGTCGACATGGCCCACGTCGCCGGTCTGGTCGCTGCCGGTCTGTACCCGAACCCGCTGCCGTACGCCGACGTGGTCACCACCACCACGCACAAAACCCTGCGCGGTCCACGGGGCGGGCTGATCCTGGCCAAGTCCAACGAAGAGATCGAGAAGAAGCTCAACGCCGCGGTGTTCCCCGGCGCTCAGGGCGGCCCGCTGATGCACGTCATCGCCGGTAAAGCCGTGTGCTTCAAAGAAGCGCTGGAGCCGGGCTTCAAGGCTTATCAGCAACAAGTGATCGACAACGCTCAGGCGATGGCCAGCGTGTTTATCAAACGTGGCTACGATGTAGTGTCCGGCGGCACCGACAATCATTTGTTCCTGGTCAGCCTGATCCGTCAGGGCCTGACCGGCAAAGACGCCGACGCCGCCCTTGGCCGTGCACACATCACCGTCAACAAGAACGCCGTGCCGAACGACCCGCAATCGCCGTTCGTGACCTCGGGCCTGCGCATCGGCACCCCGGCTGTCACTACGCGCGGTTTCAAGGTGACCCAGTGCGAAGTGTTGGCTGGCTGGATCTGCGACATCCTCGACAACCTCGGCGATGCCGATGTCGAGGCCAATGTTGCCCAGCAAGTGTCGGCCCTGTGCGCAGACTTCCCGGTTTATCGCTGAGTGTTCTGGAGTAACTGACTATGCAACGCTATTCGGGCTTCGGCCTCTTCAAACACTCCCTCAGCCACCACGAAAACTGGCAGCGCATGTGGCGCACGCCAACGCCGAAGAAGGTCTACGACGTGGTCATCGTCGGCGGCGGCGGGCACGGTCTGGCGACCGCTTACTACCTCGCGAAAGAGCACGGCATCACCAACGTCGCCGTGGTCGAGAAGGGCTGGCTGGGCGGCGGTAACACCGCGCGCAACACCACCATCGTTCGCTCCAACTACCTGTGGGACGAGTCGGCGCACCTCTACGAACATGCGATGAAATTGTGGGAAGGCCTGTCGCAGGATCTCAACTACAACGTGATGTTCTCCCAGCGTGGCGTTTACAACCTGTGCCACACCCTGCAGGACATCCGTGATTCCGAGCGTCGGGTCAGCGCCAACCGCCTCAATGGCGTTGATGGCGAACTGCTCAACGCCAAGCAAGTCGCTGACGAGATTCCGTACCTCGACTGCTCGAAAAACACCCGCTACCCGGTGATGGGCGCGACCGTGCAGCGTCGCGGCGGCGTCGCCCGTCACGATGCCGTGGCTTGGGGCTTTGCCCGTGCCGCCGACGCCTTGGGCGTGGACTTGATCCAGCAGACCGAAGTGATCGGTTTCCGCAAGGAAAACGGCGTGTGCATCGGTGTTGAAACCAACAAGGGTTTCATCGGCGCCAAGCGCGTCGGCGTGGTCACGGCCGGTAACTCCGGGCACATGGCCAAACTGGCCGGTTTCCGTCTGCCGATCGAATCCCACCCGCTGCAAGCGCTGGTGTCCGAGCCGATCAAGCCGATTATCGACAGCGTGATCATGTCCAACGCCGTACACGGTTACATCAGCCAGTCCGACAAGGGCGACCTGGTGATCGGCGCCGGTATCGACGGTTACAACGGCTACGGCCAGCGCGGTTCGTACCCGGTGATCGAACACACCATTCAAGCGATCGTCGAGATGTTCCCGGTGTTGTCGCGCGTACGCATGAACCGCCAGTGGGGCGGCATCGTCGACACCACCCCGGACGCTTGCCCGATCATTTCGAAAACCCCGGTACCGAACATGTTCTTCAACTGCGGTTGGGGCACCGGTGGCTTCAAGGCCACACCTGGCTCGGGCAACGTGTTTGCCGCGAGTCTGGCCAAGGGTGAAATGCACCCGTTGGCCGCACCTTTCTCCATCGACCGTTTCCACAACGGTGCGTTGATCGATGAACACGGCGCTGCTGCGGTTGCCCACTAACAGGAGAAATCCCCATGTTGCATATCTTCTGTCCTCACTGCGGCGAGTTGCGCTCCGAAGAGGAATTCCACGCATCCGGTCAGGCGCACATTCCGCGCCCGCTCGACCCTGGCGCTTGCACTGACGAGGAGTGGGGCGACTACATGTTCTTCCGCGATAACCCCCGTGGTCTGCACCACGAGTTGTGGGATCACGTCGCCGGTTGCCGTCAGTACTTCAACGTCACCCGCGACACCGTGACCTACGAGATTCTCGAAACCTACAAGATCGGCACCAAGCCGCAATTCACCGACAAGGCTGATTCGGCGAAAACAGCCACGACGGCGCTGGGAGAGAAGGTATGAGCCAGACCAATCGCCTGTCCAACGGTGGACGGATCGACCGCAACAAAGTGCTGAGCTTCACCTTCAACGGTCAGAGCTACAAAGGCTTCGAGGGTGACTCGCTGGCCGCCGCACTGATCGCCAACGGCGTCGACATCATCGGCCGCAGCTTCAAGTACTCGCGTCCTCGCGGGATCTTCGCTGCCGGTGCCGAAGAGCCGAACGCGGTGCTGCAGATCGGTGCGACCGAAGCCACGCAAATCCCCAACGTGCGCGCCACGCAACAGGCGCTGTATCAAGGTTTGGTCGCGACCAGCACCAACGGCTGGCCGAGCGTCAATAACGACATGATGGGCATTCTCGGCAAGGTCGGCGGCAAGCTGATGCCGCCGGGTTTCTACTACAAAACCTTCATGTACCCGCAATCGTTCTGGATGACCTACGAGAAGTACATTCGCAAGGCTGCCGGCCTCGGCCGTTCGCCGACCGAAGTCGATCCGGACACCTACGACTACATGAACCAGCACTGCGACGTGCTGATCGTCGGCGCCGGCCCGGCCGGTCTCGCCGCTGCCCTGGCCGCAGCGCGCAGCGGTGCCCGAGTGATCCTTGCCGATGAGCAGGAAGAGTTCGGCGGCAGCCTGCTCGACTCGCGCGAAAGCCTCGACGGCAAACCGGCGATGGACTGGGTCGCCAGCGTCATCACGGAACTGAAGAACACTCCGGACGTGCTGCTGTTGCCGCGCGCCACGGTCAACGGTTACCACGACCACAACTTCCTGACCATTCACGAACGCCTCACCGATCACCTCGGTGACCGTGCGCCAATCGGTCAGGTGCGTCAGCGTATTCACCGTGTCCGCGCCAAGCGTGTGGTGCTGGCGACCGGTGCTTGCGAGCGTCCGCTGGTTTACGGCAACAACGACGTGCCGGGCAACATGCTCGCCGGTGCGGTGTCGACTTACGTGCGCCGCTACGGCGTAGCACCGGGCAAGAAACTGGTGCTGTCGACCAACAACGATCACGCTTATCGCGTGGCGCTGGATTGGCTCGACGCCAGTCTGCAAGTGGTCGCCATCGCTGACGCCCGTAGCAATCCGCGTGGTGCGCTGGTGGAAGAAGCGCGTGCCAAAGGTATCCGCATCCTCACCGGCAGCGCCGTGATCGAAGCCCGTGGCAGCAAGCGTGTGACTGCTGCCCGCGTGGCGGCGATTGATGTTAAAGCGCACGCCGTGACCAGTCCTGGCGAGTGGCTCGACTGTGATGTGGTTGCCAGCTCCGGCGGCTACAGCCCAGTTGTTCACTTGGCTTCGCACCTCGGTGGCAAGCCGACCTGGCGCGAAGACATCCTCGGTTTTGTACCGGGCGAAGCGCCGCAGAAACGCGTGTGCGTCGGTGGCATCAACGGCGTTTACGGTCTCGGCGATTCGCTGGCTGACGGTTTTGAAGGTGGCGTGCGTGCTGCCGCTGAAGCCGGTTTCCAGACCGTCGAAGGCGTGTTGCCGAAAGCCCTGAGCCGTCACGAAGAACCGACGCTGGCGCTGTTCCAGGTGCCGCATGAAAAGAACACCGCACGGGCGCCGAAGCAATTCGTCGACCTGCAGAACGACGTGACCGCTGCGGCGATCGAACTGGCAACCCGCGAAGGTTTCGAGTCGGTCGAGCACGTCAAACGCTACACCGCGCTGGGCTTTGGCACCGATCAGGGCAAGCTCGGCAACGTTAACGGTCTGGCCATCGCTGCCCGTTCGCTGAATGTGACCATCCCGCAGATGGGCACCACGATGTTCCGCCCGAACTACACGCCGGTGACCTTCGGCGCCGTGGCCGGTCGTCACTGTGGGCACATTTTCGAACCGGTGCGCCACACCGCGCTGCATGCCTGGCATGTGAAGAACGGCGCCGAGTTTGAAGACGTCGGCCAGTGGAAACGTCCATGGTACTTCCCGAAAAACGGTGAAGACCTGCATGCAGCGGTGAAGCGTGAATGCAAAGCCGTGCGCGACAGCGTCGGCCTGCTCGACGCCTCGACCCTCGGCAAGATCGACATCCAAGGCCCGGATGCCCGCGAGTTCCTCAACCGCGTGTACACCAACGCCTGGACCAAACTCGACGTGGGCAAGGCGCGCTACGGTTTGATGTGCAAAGAAGACGGCATGGTCTTCGACGACGGTGTGACGGCGTGCTTGGCGGACAACCATTTTGTCATGACCACCACCACCGGCGGCGCGGCTCGCGTGCTGCAGTGGCTGGAGCTGTACCACCAGACCGAATGGCCGGACATGAAGGTCTACTTCACCTCCGTCACCGACCACTGGGCAACCATGACCCTGTCCGGGCCGAACAGCCGCAAGCTGCTCAGCGCCGTGACCGACATTGATCTGAGCAACGAAGCGTTCCCGTTCATGACCTGGAAAGAAGGTCTGGTCGGCGGCGTGCCGGCGCGGGTGTTCCGTATCTCGTTCACCGGTGAGCTGTCGTACGAAGTCAACGTCCAGGCCGACTACGCGATGGGCGTGCTGGAGAAAATCGTCGAGGCCGGCAAGCAATACAACCTGACCCCGTACGGCACTGAAACCATGCACGTCCTGCGTGCCGAGAAGGGTTTCATTATTGTCGGCCAGGACACTGACGGCTCGATGACCCCGGACGACTTGAACATGGGCTGGTGTGTGGGCCGCACCAAACCGTTCTCGTGGATCGGCCAGCGTGGCATGAACCGTGAAGACTGCGTGAAGGATCAGCGTAAGCAACTGGTCGGTCTGAAGCCGATCGATCCTAACGTGTGGCTGCCGGAAGGCGCGCAACTGGTGTTCAACACCAAGCAGACGATCCCGATGACCATGGTCGGCCACGTGACCTCCAGCTACGCGCACAACTCCCTCGGTTATTCGTTTGCCATGGGTGTGGTCAAGGGCGGTCTGAAGCGCCTCGGTGAGCGGGTGTTTGCACCGCTGGCCGACGGTAGCGTGATCGAGGCGGAGATTGTTTCTTCGGTGTTCTTCGATCCGAAGGGTGATCGCCAGAACATCTGACACTGATCGTTCCCACGCTCTGCGTGGGAATGCATCCCGGGACGCTCTGCGTCCCAAGAGCGGACGCAGAGCGTCCATGGCGGCATTCCCACGCAGAGCGTGGGAACGATCAAGAATTCAGGAAGGTGCTTTATGACCACAGCCAATGTTTACCAACAACGCCCGACCACTGGCGCCAAGGCCGAGTCGTCGCTGCACCATGCCGACCTCGCCAGCCTGGTCGGCAAGGGCCGCAAGAACGCCGGCGTGATCGTGCGGGAAAAGAAACTCCTCGGTCACCTGACCATCCGTGGTGATGGCCACGATGCAGCCTTCGCCGCTGGCGTGCACAAAGCCTTGGGTATCGAACTGCCCGGCGCTCTCAGCGTCATCGTCAAGGGTGAAACCAGCCTGCAATGGATGGGCCCGGATGAGTGGCTGCTGATCGTGCCAAGCGGTGAAGAGTTCGCTGCCGAACAGAAACTGCGCGAAGCGCTGGGCGATCTGCACATCGCAATCGTCAACGTCAGCGGCGGCCAGCAAGTGCTCGAATTGAGCGGGCCGAACGTACGTCAGGTGCTGATGAAATCCACCAGCTACGACGTGCACCCGAACAACTTCCCGGTCGGTAAAGCGGTCGGCACGGTGTTCGCCAAATCGCAGTTGATGATTCGCCATACCGCTGAAGACACTTGGGAACTGCTGATTCGTCGTAGCTTTTCGGATTACTGGTGGTTGTGGTTGCAGGATGCTTCGGCTGAGTACGGGTTGAGCGTTCAGGCCTGAAGATCAAAAGCCACCCCCTCACCCCAGCCCTCTCCCCCAGGGGGGAGAGGGGGAAAGGGAGCAGATTTGTGTAGTTTTCGAGCCTGAGTTCGCCGCGATATTTCAGGTCGGCGTAGCTCGAAACAACACCTCGGTCAGTCCCCTCTACCTCCGGGAGAGGGCTAGGGTGAGGGGCAAAAATTCCCCAGACACCCCGCACAAAGAACAGGAGTCACCGCACCATGAGCCGCGCCCCAGACACATGGATTCTGACCGCCGACTGCCCCAGCGTCCTCGGCACCGTGGACGCGGTCACGCGTTTTCTGTTCGAGCAGGGCTGCTACGTCACCGAGCACCACTCGTTCGATGACCGCCTCTCCGGGCGTTTCTTCATTCGCGTGGAATTCCGCCAGCCCGACGGCTTCGACGAAAAGTCCTTCCGCGCAGGCTTAGCCGAACGCGGCCAGGCCTTCGGCATGATCTTCGAGCTGACCGCGCCGAACTACCGGCCGAAAGTGGTGATCATGGTCTCCAAGGCCGACCACTGCCTCAACGACCTGCTCTACCGTCAGCGCATCGGCCAGTTGTCGATGGACGTAGCGGCAGTGGTCTCCAACCACCCGGATCTCAAACCGCTGGCCGACTGGCACCAGATTCCCTACTACCATTTCCCCCTCGACCCCAACGACAAGCCGTCGCAGGAGCGTCAGGTGTGGCAGGTGATCGAAGAGTCCGGCGCTGAACTGGTGATCCTCGCCCGCTACATGCAGGTGCTGTCGCCGGAGCTGTGCCGCAAGCTCGATGGCAAGGCGATCAACATTCATCACTCGTTGCTGCCGGGTTTCAAGGGCGCCAAGCCCTATCACCAGGCCTACAACAAGGGCGTGAAACTGGTCGGCGCGACGGCGCATTACATCAATAACGATCTGGATGAAGGGCCAATCATTGCCCAGGGCGTCGAGGCGGTGGATCACAGTCATTACCCTGAGGATCTGATTGCCAAGGGCCGCGATATTGAAGGCCTGACGCTGGCGCGGGCGGTTGGGTATCACATTGAGCGGAGGGTGTTTCTCAACGCCAATCGTACGGTCGTTCTCTAGATCGCCATCGCTGGCAAGCCAGCTCCCACAGGATTCGGTGTTGGATTTTGATTCTGTAAACGACACAAATCCCTGTGGGAGCTGGCTTGCCAGCGATGAGGCCCTGACAGGCAACACATAAACAGCATCTGTACCCGAGCACTCAACGCGCTGCCTGCCTGGGCAACGCGGTTCCATAAAAACAACAGCGAGGTGAAAGCATGTCTGGCAATCGTGGTGTGGTGTATCTCGGCGCTGGCAAGGTCGAAGTACAGAAAATCGACTATCCGAAAATGCAGGACCCGCGCGGTCGCAAGATCGAGCACGGGGTCATTCTCAAAGTGATTTCCACCAATATCTGTGGCTCCGACCAACACATGGTGCGCGGCCGTACCACGGCGCAGACCGGTCTGGTGCTGGGTCACGAGATCACCGGCGAGGTGATCGAAAAAGGCTCCGACGTCGAAAACCTGAAAATCGGTGATCTGGTTTCCGTGCCGTTCAACGTCGCTTGCGGGCGCTGCCGTTCCTGCAAAGAGCAACACACAGGCGTCTGCCTGACCGTCAACCCGGCCCGTGCCGGTGGCGCTTACGGTTACGTCGACATGGGCGACTGGACCGGTGGCCAGGCCGAATACGTGCTGGTGCCATATGCGGACTTCAACCTGCTGAAACTGCCGGACCGCGACAAGGCCATGGAGAAAATCCGTGACCTGACCTGCCTCTCCGACATCCTGCCGACCGGTTATCACGGCGCAGTGACAGCGGGCGTTGGCCCGGGCAGCACCGTTTACATTGCCGGCGCTGGCCCGGTCGGCCTGGCCGCTGCCGCTTCCGCACGCCTGCTCGGCGCTGCGGTAGTGATCATCGGCGACGTCAACACCATCCGCCTGGCCCACGCCAAGGCGCAGGGTTTTGAAATCGTCGACCTGTCCAAGGACACGCCGCTGCACGAACAGATCGCCGCACTGCTGGGTGAACCGGAAGTGGATTGCGCGGTGGACTGTGTTGGTTTCGAAGCTCGCGGCCATGGTCACGACGGCGTAAAAGCCGAAGCGCCGGCCACCGTGCTCAACTCGCTGATGGGCGTGGTGCGTGTGGCCGGCAAGATCGGTATCCCAGGCCTGTACGTCACCGAAGATCCAGGTGCGGTGGACGCTGCCGCAAAAATGGGCAGCCTGAGCATTCGCTTCGGTCTGGGCTGGGCCAAGTCGCACAGCTTCCACACCGGCCAGACGCCAGTGATGAAGTACAACCGTCAACTGATGCAGGCGATCATGTGGGATCGCATCAACATCGCCGAAGTGGTGGGGGTGCAGGTGATCAGTCTGGATCAGGCGCCGGAAGGTTACGGCGAGTTCGATGCGGGGGTGCCGAAGAAGTTTGTGATTGATCCGCATAAGTTGTTTAGTGCGGCGTAAGGTTTTACGCAATAGAAAGCGGCGCCATTGAGGCGCCGTTTTTCATGGGGGGCGGGAATTTCCTTCCGCTTTTACTCAATTTCAACTTCTTCTGCTTGCATTCCTTTCTGCCCTTTAGCAGAAATGTAACTAACGGATTGTCCTTCCTTCAGAGTCTTGAACCCATCAGCCTTGATTGCTTTGAAATGAACGAAGAGGTCATCGCCGCCATTCTTCGGCGTGATGAAACCAAACCCCTTTTCATCGTTGAACCACTTGACCGTGCCTCTCTCTTTACCTGCCATGTCTTTGCTTCCCGCTTCGATTGATTGGTGAAAACATTTACAAAACAACAGAAGAATGAGGATGTTTGAGAAAGTCCTCGTCCTGAGCCAGTTTTATATCGACTGCGTAATATTGACCGTTATCACCACGCACAAGATCATAAGTAACCTTCTGCCCCGCTTTGATGTATTTAATGATCGGATCGTCCGGGCTGATGCAAAAGATGATCGGCGGGACATCTGATTCGAGCAGTTGATCGCGCGGACTGAGTTGCTTTTCCATCACCGTATCTCCCGTTGAATGACCGTTAGTTGCACCTCGCTTTCTTCGAACAATTGACACACCAGCAGCTTATTCCAGCCTGGATCGCTAGACACCTGTCAGATCTGACAGGTGTTTAGTTCTTTTTGAAATATTGATTTGCATGACAAGCAATTAACGACCTAAAAAGATCTCAGCCCTCGGGTTGTTTCGCGAATTTGAAGTCTTGCGGGTAGGTCAGCCTTGATCAGGCGCTGGAAGGTATGGCGAGTTCGATACGGGCGTGCCGAAGAAGTTTGTGATTGATCCGCATAAGTTGTTTAGTGCGGCGTAAGGCTTAAGCTCGATACAAAACGGCGACTTCAGGGTCGCCGTTTTTTTTAGAGCCAAGGTCAAAAGCTACCCTCATCGGAACGCCGCCCGCCCAGCCCTCTCCCGGGGGGAGAGGGGGCCGAACGAGGGATGCTCACAATTTACGCCGACCTGAAAATACCGCTGTGAATCCATAATCGACGCGGTGTGGCAGGTCGATGTATGGCGCCAGACACCTCGGTCAGTTCCCTCTCCCTCTGGGAGAGGGCTAGGGTGAGGGGCTTTACAAGGCCGCCAACGCCCCTTGATACAGCACCGGCCCAGTCGGCTGCCCAGTTGGCGAACCACCTTTAGGTTCAAGACTTACCGCCAGCGCAATCGGTTTGCCGATCAAGGCTTTCTGCGCTTCACTCAACTCAACCTTGCCTTTGCCCCCCGCCGGAATCACACCCAGCGAAATCGGCTTGCCATCCGCCGGAATCGCCCACAACTCCAGGCTATGATCCGCATCAACCGCTGTCAGTGTCAGCGGTTCGACTTGCAGATAATCCGCATGCGCCTCGACCTTCAGCGCCGGTTGCGCATTGGCGGTCAGCAGGGTGGCGTGGTAGCGGGCGTCGTCGCGGTTGTAGAGCGAGCCGAGGAGGACCAGCACCACGATTGAACACAGCGCAGCGGTGACGCGCAGCCAGTTCCAGAACGGTCGCTTCTCGGGCACATGCAGCACTTGCGGTTCGATTCGCGCGGTGATGCCATGCCAGACGCGATCGGGCACCGGATGTTCCGGCAGCGTTTCGGTGAGAGAGGCGAGGCTTTCCTGCCATTGCGCCACTTCAGCTCGCAACACAGCGTTGTCCAGCAGCAATTGTTCAAACCGCCGCCGCGCCGGCGCAGCCATCAACCCGATCGCGTAATCGGCAGCAAGGGCGCGGCGCAGGGCAGGGGTCTGGTAGTTCATGATTCAAGGCACCGGCGCAGACGTTCCATGCCACGGCGGATCCAGGATTTCACCGTTCCCAGTGGCGTGGCCAGGTGTTCGGCCAGTTCCGTGCACGACAATCCCTGAAAGTAGGCCACCGTGATCGACTGGCGCTGCATGCCGTCGAGGGTTTCAAGGCAGCGGTTCAGCGCGTTGGCCTCGCGGGCGCTGTTCAGTTGGTCGTGAGGCGAGGGGCTTTCGTCCGTCAGTGTGTCCTGTTCGAGATCGGTCAGCGGTCGGTCACGGTGTTTGCGCAATTGATCGATGGCCTGATTGCGGGTGATGTTGATCATCCAGGTCAGCGGCGCTGACAGGTGCGAGTCGTAGCGCGAGGCGTTGTTCCAGATGCGCACGAAGCTTTCCTGCAACACTTCCTCGGCCAGATCGGCGCGCCCCATGAAGCACAAAGCCACGCCGTGCAAGCGCGGGCCGACGCTGCGGTACAGCGTTTCGAAGGCGCGACGATCACCCAGTGAACACTGGGCCAACAACTGTCGCAGCTGATCGGCGTCGGCGATGGAAATGACAACTCTCCAGGCAAGAGTGAGCGCGCGAGGGCGAGACTCGGACTGTTCACAGGCTAGTTCAGCGACAGCGGTTGTGCCATTCATCGCGAGGGTGTCCGGGATTTCACGTTTTATATACGCGGCCCGGATGAAAATGGATGCGCCGCGCCGGAACATGCCGGCGGATACCCGGTCAAACCGGCAGTTTCACTGCCCGTTCAACGGGTGTTTTTCACAGCGCAAGAGGATGTCTGAATGAAGATTTCACGCGGTATTGCCTTGGCTTCACTGATGACCCTTGCTGCCAGCCCGGTGTTCGCCGGTTTCAGCCTGGACGACGTGACCAAGGCTGCTTCCAGCATGCAGGGCGGCAACGCGGCCACTGCCGCCGCGCCGACCTCGGAAACGGCTGGCCTGCTGCAAGCCGTCACCGGTCTGGGCGTTACCCCGCAGCAAGCCGTCGGCGGCACCAGCGCCATGCTGGGCCTGGCCAAAAACCAATTGAGCAGCACCGATTATTCGCAGTTGGCCAAAGAAGTGCCGGGCATCGACAAGCTGTCGGGCGGTAGCGGCAACCTGGCGGCGTTGAGTGGTTTGCTCGGTCAGTCCGGCAAATCCGCCGGCCTGGAAAATGCGCTGGGCAATGTCAAGGACACCAATGACCTGAACAACGCTTTCGGCGCGTTGGGCATGGACAGCGGCATGGTCGGCCAGTTTGCCCCGGTGCTGCTCAAGTATCTGGGTGACCAAGGCGTTGGTGGCCCGCTGCTGCAGAGTCTGGGCAGCATCTGGGGCGCCGGCACCGGTAGCTGATTCAGCCGCGCTCGCTGCGCAGTTCGGCGATGCGCTGATCCTTCTCGTTCCAGAGCTGGTTGACCCAGCTCTGGACCTTCTGGCGAAACGCCGGATCATTCTCGTAATCGCCTTGCCACAGCGCCGGGTCGAGTTCGCGGGTCTTGATGTCGATGATCACGCGCGGCACGTTGCCGCTGATCAAATCCCAGAACCCAGGGATTTTCGCTTGTGGATAAACCACGGTGACGTCGAGAATCGCGTCCAGCTGTTCACCCAGCGCCGCCAACACAAACGCCACGCCGCCGGCCTTGGGCTTGAGCAAGTGGCTGAACGGTGATTGTTGCTGCGCGCTTTTTGCCGCGGTGTAGCGCGTGCCTTCCAGATAATTCACCACGGTCACTGGCTGACGCTTGAACAGCTCGCAGGCCTGCTTGGTGATTTCCAGATCCTTGCCGGCCAGCTCCGGGTGCTTCGCCAGAAACGCTTTTGTGTAGCGCTTCATGAACGGGTAATCCAGCGCCCACCACGCCAGGCCGAGAAACGGCACCCAGATCAGCTCTTTCTTGAGGAAGAATTTGAAGAACGGCGTGCGTCGGTTGAGGGTCTGGATCAGCGCCGGAATATCGACCCACGACTGGTGGTTGCTGACTACCAGATAAGAGGTGTCACCGCGCAGATTCTCGCCGCCGCGAATGTCCCATTGGGTGGGGATGCACAGGCGGAAAATCAGCTTGTCGATCTCGGCCCAGGTCTCGGCGATCCACATCACTGCGCCCGACGCGTAATCGCGCCAGCGGCCGGGTGCGACCAGTTTGAGCAGGGCAAACACCAGCAACGGCCCGATCAGGATCAGGGTGTTGAGCAACAGCAGCAGGGTGACGAAACAGCCGGTGAGCAGGCGGCGCATAAGCAACTCTTTGCAAACGGATGGGCGCGCCATGATAAGCAGCTTCGCGCGACAGGCCAAATCGCTGGTGACGAATGTTTCACTTTTGGCTGGGTATGCTTGGCTCAAGCGTTGATCGTTCCCACGCTCTGCGTGGTAACGCCGCCCGGGACGCTCCGCGTCCCTGTGACGCAGAGCGTCACTGGATGCATGCCCACGCAGAGCGTGGGAACGATCAAGCGCGCAACGGTCTAAAATCCCGTTGCCCAACCTCTCAAGGAAGCCCCTTACGTGAAATCCCTCCTTGCACTGTTTGCCCTCGTCGCTCTGCCGGTCATGGCCGCCGAGCCGACTCTGTACGGGCGCTACGAATACATCGCGCTGCCGGAAATCGGCGGTGAAGTGCTCAAGGCCAAGATGGACACCGGCGCACTGACCGCCTCGCTGTCGGCCAAGGACATCGAAACCTTCACCCGTGATGGTGACGACTGGGTGCGTTTCCGCCTCGGCACCAAGGACGCCAGCAACAAGGTCTACGAACACAAGGTCGCGCGCATCAGCAAGATCAAGAGCCGTTCGGATGAAGAGGACGAGGGCGAAAGCACCGAAGTCGCCAAGCGCCCGGTGGTCGATCTGGAGCTGTGCCTGGGCAACGTCAAGCGTACCGTTGAGGTCAACCTGACCGACCGCAGCAACTTCAATTATCCGCTGCTGATCGGTGCCAAGGCCTTGCGCGAGTTTGGCGCTGCGGTAAACCCGGCGCGGCGCTTCACCGCCGACAAGCCGGACTGCTAAGTGGTCTCATTGACGTAACGTCAGGCTTGGGGCACCGTTCGCGCACTTAACCTATGGGCTCGGACGCCATGCCTCATATCCTGATTGTCGAAGACGAAGCGGCGATTGCCGACACGCTGATTTTCGCCCTGCAAGGCGAGGGCTTTAGCACGACGTGGCTGAGCCTCGGCGCTGCGGCGCTGGAGCATCAGCGGCAGACCCCGGCCGATCTGATCATCCTCGACATCGGCCTGCCGGACATCAGCGGTTTCGAGACTTGCAAGCAGCTGCGGCGTTTCAGCGAGGTGCCGGTGCTGTTCCTCAGCGCCCGCGATGCCGAGATTGATCGCGTGGTGGGGCTGGAGATTGGCGCCGACGACTACGTGGTCAAGCCGTTCAGCCCTCGAGAGGTGGCGGCGCGGGTCAAGGCCATCCTCAAACGCATGGCGCCGCGTCCAGTGATTGAAGCCTCTTCGGCGCTGTTTCGCATCGATCCCGAGCGCGTACAAATCAGCTATCGCGGCCAGACGTTAAGCCTGACCCGCCACGAATTCCGCCTGTTGCAGTGCCTGCTCGAACAACCCGAGCGGGTGTTCAGTCGCGAACAACTGCTCGATGCGTTGGGCGTGGCGGCCGACGCCGGTTACGAGCGCAGCATCGACAGCCACATCAAAAGCGTGCGCGCCAAACTGCGTCTGGTGCGTGCCGACGCCGAGCCGATCCAGACCCATCGCGGCCTCGGTTACAGCTACAGCCCGGGGCACAGCTGATGTCGCTGGGGCTGCGGATCTTTCTGGTGTACGTGCTGTTTATCGGCCTCACCGGTTATTTCGTGCTTAACACGGTGATGGAAGAAATCCGCCCCGGCGTGCGCCAGTCCACCGAAGAAACCCTGGTCGATACCGCCAACCTGATGGCAGAAATCCTCCGTGACGATTTCAAGGCCGGCACCCTCAGCGAGAACCGCTGGCCCGAGCTGCTCCGCGCCTATGGCGAGCGCCAGCCGCAAGCGACCATTTGGGGCTTACCGAAAAATCAGGTCAACCATCGCATCTACGTCACCGACGCCAAAGGTATCGTCGTGATCGATTCCAGTGGCGTTGCGGTCGGTCAGGATTACTCGCGCTGGAACGACGTCTACCTGACCCTGCGCGGTGAGTATGGCGCACGTTCGAGCCGCAGTGATCCGGATGACGCCAGTTCGTCAGTGATGCACGTCGGCGCGCCGATCCGCGACAACGGCAAGATCATCGGTGTGGTCACCGTGGCCAAGCCCAACAGCTCATTGCAGCCTTATGTCGATCGCACCGAGCGGCGTTTGCTGTTTTACGGCGCGGGTTTGATCGGCCTCGGTCTGTTGTTCGGTGCTTTGCTCTCGTGGTGGCTGAGCCGCGCGCTGCATCGCTTGACCGGTTATGCCCAAGCGGTAAGTGAGGGCCGGCGGGTGGAAGTGCCGCATTACCGGGGTGGTGAACTGGAACAACTGGCTACCGCCGTGGAACAGATGCGCACGCAACTGGAAGGCAAGGCCTACGTCGAGCGTTATGTGCACACGCTGACCCATGAACTGAAAAGTCCGCTGGCGGCGATTCGTGGCGCGGCGGAGTTGCTGCAAGGGGATATGTTGCCGGTTCAGCGCCTGCGCTTTGTCGGCAACATCGACAGCGAAAGTGCGCGGATGCAGCAGTTGATCGAACGGTTACTGAATCTCGCGCAGGTCGAGCAACGTCAGGGACTGGAAGAGCGGGTCGCTGTGCCGCTGGCGGCGCTGGTTGAACAATTGCTGCAGGGGCAAGCGGCGCGGATCGAAGGCAAACAGTTGCGCATCGAACGGGCGATGGCAGCGGATCTGCTGTTGATTGGCGAGCCGTTTCTGTTGCGTCAGGCGCTGGGCAATCTGCTGGAGAATGCGCTGGATTTCACGCCGATTCAGGGGCTGCTGCGTTTCAGTGCCGAGCGGGTTGGCGAGCAGATCGAATTTCGATTGTTCAATGAAACGGCGCCGATTCCTGACTACGCCTTGCCGCGATTGACCGAGCGCTTCTACTCATTGCCGCGACCGGACAGTGGACGAAAAAGCACGGGGTTGGGGCTTAACTTCGTTGAAGAAGTGGTCAAGTTGCATGGTGGGGCGATGCAGATTCGCAATGTCGAAAACGGTGTCGAAGTGATATTGCGCTTGCCTTGATACCGTCAAAAGATCGCAGCCTTCGGCAGCTCCTACATTGGATTGCGTACACCTGTAGGAGCTGCCGAAGGCTGCGATCTTTTGATCTTTCCACACAATCTCCATATTCCCCCCACATTCCCCTCATACAGCACCAGCAGACTCTGCCCATCCAAACAGGGAGAGTCCCATGAACAAGAATCTGACGATCAAGCTCGGCGCCATCGCCGTGCTCATCCTGCTGTTGCTGATCCCGTTGCTGATGATCGACGGCGTCATCGACGACCGCCAACAGCTGCGCGATGGCGTGCTCGAAGACATCGCCCGCAGTTCCAGCTACAGCCAGCAACTGAGCGGGCCGGTGATGGTGGTGCCGTATCGCAAAGTGATTCACAACTGGAAAACCAACGACAAGACCAATCAGCGCTACGACGAGCCGAGCGAAGAGCGCGGTCGTTTGTACTTCCTGCCGGAGCGTTTCGAACTCGATGGTCAGGTGCAAACCGAGCTGCGCGCACGGGGCATTTATGAAGCGCGGTTGTTCCACGCCGACAACCGCATCAACGGCCATTTCTCATTGCCGGCGCAATTGGGCATCAAGGAAGACTTCAGCGATTACCAGTTCGATGCACCGTTTCTCGCGGTCGGCATCAGCGACATTCGCGGCATCGAAAATGCGCTGAAACTGGAACTCGATGGCCAGCGTCTGGACTTTGTTCCGGGGACTCAAGTCGGTTGGCTCGGTGAAGGCGTACGGGTCACGCTGCCGCTGCTCGACACCAGCAAAAGCACCGAGTTGAGCTTCGGTTTTGATTTGCGCCTGCAAGGCACCGGTTCGTTGCAGGTGCTGCCGGTGGGCAAGAGCAGCAGCGTCAGCCTCACTGCGAATTGGCCGCATCCAAGTTTCATCGGCAATTTCCTGCCGGCCAAACGTGAGATCAACGATCAGGGTTTCAGCGCCGATTGGCAGACCACGTTTTTCTCCACCAACCTGCAAGACGCCATGAGCCGTTGCGTGAGCAGCAATGATTGCGAGGCGTTCAATGGTCGCAGTTTCGGTGTGAGCTTCATCGACCCGGTGGATCAGTACCTGAAGAGTGATCGGGCGATCAAATATGCGCTGCTGTTCATCGTCCTGACGTTCGCCGGTTTCTTTCTGTTCGAAGTGCTCAAGAGTCTGGCCGTGCACCCGGTGCAATACGCGCTGGTCGGTGTGGCGCTGGCGTTCTTTTATCTGTTGTTGCTGTCGCTGTCGGAGCACATTGGTTTCGCTCTGGCGTATCTGTTGTCGGCCAGTGCTTGCGTGCTGTTGATCGGGTTTTATGTCTGCCACGTGCTACGCAGTGTGCGTCACGGCTTGAGTTTTTCGGCGGGGCTGGCGGCGTTGTATGGCCTGCTCTATGGCTTGCTGAGCGCAGAGGATTACGCGTTGTTGATGGGCTCATTGTTGCTGTTCGGCCTGCTCGGTGTGTTCATGGTGCTGACGCGCAAACTGGATTGGTACGGGATCGGGCAGAAACCGGCGCAGCCGTTGGAGTTTGATGTCGGGGCGATGCAATGAGCCGGTCGCTTGGGTTGCGTGAGGATCAGTGCTGGAAGGATGAACTGGTGACGCGGATTATCGGGTTTTTGCCTGTGGAACCGAGTGGGTGCCATCGCTGGCAAGCCAGCTCCCACAATGAGTTCGGTGATGACATAAATCCCCGATCTACCACAAATCCTGTGGGAGCTGGCTTGCCAGCGAAGAGGCCGGAACAGGCGCCGCCGATTTAAGGCTTGGGCATCGTGGCGATCATGGACGGTCGCTGACTCACCTCAAAGTACCAGTTGGCCAGTTGCGGGTTGGCATCACGCCAGCCCAGGTCCGGGAAACGCAGATCGAGATAACCCAGCGCACACGCCACGCTGATCGCCGCGACATCGAAATGGCTGGTCAGCTCGGCAATGGCATCTTTTTCCAACACCGCGAGGGCACGGCGGATCTTGTCGCGCTGCGCTTCGAGCCATTCGTCCCAATGTTTTTCCGGCGCGCGCAGGACCATTTCATAACGCACCATCACCGACGCATCCATGATCCCGTCGGCCATCGATGCCAGGGTCAGACGCCGCCAGCGAGCCGCGCCTTCGCGGGGGATCAGCGGATTGCCGACGTGCTGCTGGTCGAGGTATTCGAGGATCACCCGGCTGTCATGGATGACGTTGCCGTCGGCCAGACGCAGGGCGGGAATCTTGCCCAGCGGGTTATCGGCATTGAGCTCGGCACTCGGGCTGACCGGGCTGAGCACACAGTCTTGCAAGGCGACGCGATCCTGCTGGCCGGTTTCGTGCAGCAACACCATCACTTTGCGCACAAACGGAGAGAGCGTGTTGTGGTACAGGGTCATGCTGGGGGCAGACATTGGCAAACCTCGGTAATCGTCGAAGAGCAGGTGGTTAGCCTAGTCAGAACCGCGATGGCTGGCGAGGGAATTTATGGCGCCCATCCGGCCGCCATCGCTGGCAAGCCAGCTCCCACAGGTTTTTGCAGTGAACACACATTTCAGGCCCAGCAGAGATCCTTGTGGGAGCTGGCTTGCCAGCGATGAGGCCATCACCGACAGCACAAAAACTACCTGCGCAGCAACAATCCCCTGATCGCCAGAAATGCCGGAACACCCAGCCCAACCCAGCTCAACACATCCCAAATCCCATCCCCAAGCAACGCCGCAAACAACCCCGCTGCACTCAGCAACGCAATCACGATCGGCGTGCTGAACACCTTCCAGAAATTCGACTGACGCGGCTTCATGCAGACGCCTCCGCCGTTTCCAGCAGGGGTTTGGCCGCTTTGCGCCGCACCACCCACAGATAAACGCCACTGCCGAGCACAATGATCGTCAACACATCGAGCGTGGCCCAGAGGATTTTCATCGGCATGCCGCCGTAATCACCGAAGTGCAACGGTTGCGACATGCCCATGGCGTCCATGTACCACGGCCGTTCGGCCACGGCGGTAACCTGCAGAGTGGTCGCATCGATCAGCACCGGCGTCAGCAGATGCGAGGTCAGGTGCGTGCCGCCCTTCATGAACACCGAGTAATGGTGTTCGCTGGAAAAGCGTGTGCCGGGAAAGGCAATGAAGTCCGGTTTCATCTCCGGCGCAACTTCAGCAGCGATATCGAGCAAACGCGTGGCCGGCGCCAGGTGCGTCAGCGGTGGCGCATCGCGGTAAGGTTCGATCAGCGCAGTCAGTGCGTCATTGCGCCAGGCGGCGATCAGCAGGTCGGCGCAGGCGCTGATCACACCGGTCACGCCGACCACCAATGCCCAGGTCAGGGTGACCACGCCAATCAGGTTATGCAGGTCGAGCCAGCGCAGCCGTGTCGACTTGTCCTGACGCACCGTGCCGAACTTTAAACGGCGCATGAACGGCAGGTACAGCACCGTCCCGGATACGATGGCCACGACAAACAGCAGCCCCATGAACGCCAGCAGTAATTTGCCCGGCAGCCCGGCGAACATGTCGACGTGCAGGCGCAGGATAAACAGCATCAAGCCGCCATTGGCCGATGGGGTTTCCAGCGCTTCACCGGTACGTGCGTCGAGCATGAAGGTGTGCGACGAGTTCGGTTCAGTGCCGGCGGTTTTCGCCATGATCGTCAGTACGGCATTCGGCTCATCGTCATCGAAACCGAAGTACTGCACGACGTCATCGGGACGATGTTTTTCTGCGGCCTCGACCAACTGCGCCAGATTCAGCCGCGGGGTGTCGGCCGGCATCTCGCGCACTTCGGGCGCATCGCCGAGCAGGTGCTCGATCTCGTGATGGAAAATCAGCGGCAGACCGGTCAAGGCCAGCATCAGCAAAAACACGGTACAGACCAGGCTGGTCCAGGTGTGGATGAACGACCAGCGACGAATTGTTTTACTTTTCATTTCATGACCTTCAAAAACACCAAAGCCGTCCACGAAGGACGGCCTGGTCACAGGGCCTGTTTCAGCTCAGTTGCTTACCACTTGTAAGTGGCGCTGGCGACGACACTGCGCGTGTCGCCGTAGTAGCAGTAGAAGCTGTCGCAGGTGGAAATGTATTCCTTGTCGAACAGGTTGGTTGCGTTGACCGCCAGCGACGCGCCTTTGAGGCTGTTGTCCAGACGGCCGAGGTCGTAATGCACACTTGCGTCGAACACGGTGTAGGCGTCCGCTTTGCCCAGCCAGGTATTGGCCTTGTCGCCGTAGGTGTTGCCGGTGTAACGCACGCCACCGCCAATGCCGAAGCCGTCGAGGACGCCGGCGTGCCAGGTGTAATCGGTCCACAGCGACGCTTGCTGGTTCGGCATCAGTTGCAGGCGATTGCCCTTGTCGACGCCATTCTGCACTTCGGATTTGGCCAGGGTGTAGGCAGCGATGACTTTCAGGTTGTCGGTGACGTCGGAAACCGCTTCCAGCTCGAGGCCTTTGACTTTCACTTCGCCGGTCTGACTGGTGATCGACACGTTGTTGACGAAGGTGTTAACCGAGACGTTCTTCTGGGTGAGGTCGTACACGGCGGCGGTCAGCAGGGTTTTGCTGCCCGGTGGCTGGTACTTGATGCCCAGTTCCCACTGCTTGCCTTCGGTCGGTTTGAGCGAACCGGTCGAGGTGGCGTCGGCGCCCGTGGTCGGCTGGAAGGATTCGGCGTACGACAGGTACGGCACGAAACCGTTGTCGAAGACATAACTGAGCGCTGCGTTGCCGCTGAAGGCCTTGTCACGCTGGGTGTTGGTGGCATCGCCCTTGTTGATGAACTTTGTGCTGGTGTGCACCCAGTCTTCACGGCCGCCGAGGGTCAGGCGCCACTGGTTGAGGGCCATCTGGTCCTGGATGTACAGGCCGGTCTGGTAGGTTTTCTGGTCGTAATCGTAAAACGCCGTGGAGCGCGCTGGACGTACGATTGGCTGGCCGTAGATCGGGGTGATCACGTTGGTGGTCAAACCGTCGCCGAAGATCGAGGTGTAGTTGGTGTTGCTGCGCTGATGATCCAGGCCCAGCAGCAGGGTGTGGCGGATGTCGCCGGTGGCGAAGTCGGCCTGGAAGTTGTTGTCCACGGCGAACTGACTGATGTCTTCTTCGACGCTGGTGCTGGTGCGCCCGACGTTGCCTTGATCATCCACTTCGGTGAACGGGTAGGAACCCGGCGTCAGCGACTGGAACGACAGATCCGACTTGGTGTAGCGCAGGTTCTGCTTGAACTGCCAGACATCGTTCAGACGATGTTCGAAGGCGTAGCCCAGCGCGTAGTAGGTGCGATCGTAATATTCCCAGTCCGGATCACCCAGATTCTTGTGGTGGGAGATATCGCCGAACGGTGACTTGATCTTGGTGCCCTGCACCGGCAGGAACTGGCTGGTGATGCCGGTATCGTCGCGGGTGAACTGGCTCAGCAGGGTGAGCTTGGTGTCGTCGTCGATGTTCCAGGTCAGGCTCGGTGCGATGTTGTAGCGCTTGTTGTCGACGTGATCGACCTGCGTGCCGCTGTCGCGCACCACACCGCTGAGACCGTAGAGAAACTGGCCGGCGTCATCGATCTTGCCGGTGCTGGCGAAGTTGATCTGACGGTGGTTGTCGCTGCCGTACTGCAGCTGGATTTCGTTGCTGGCTTCGGCGCTTGGACGACGGCTGACCATGTCCAGCAAACCGCCCGGCGGAGTCTGGCCGTAAACCGAGGAGGCCGGGCCGCGCAGCAGGGCGAGGCGATCGAGGTTCCAGGTTTCCTGTTTCGGGTTGGCGTACACGCCTTTCGGCAGCGGCAGGCCATCGAGGAACTGGGTCGGTTCGAAACCGCGCACACGCAGCCAGTCGGCGCGGGTGTCGCTGCCGTAGCTGCTGGCGGTGATGCCCGGCATGTAGCGCACCGCGTCGTCGAGACTGTGCACGCTGCGGTCGTCCATTTGCTGGCGAGTCGCGACGGAGATCGAACGCGGCGCTTCGACCAGTGCGGTGTCGGTCTTGCTGCCGGCGGCGGTGCGGGTGGCGGTGTAGCCTTCAACCGGGCCCCAGGCGCTTTCGAAGTTCTCCACACCGATGAC
The DNA here is from genome assembly GCF_979258655.1 of Pseudomonas sp. AC242. Lineage (NCBI taxonomy): Bacteria > Pseudomonadati > Pseudomonadota > Gammaproteobacteria > Pseudomonadales > Pseudomonadaceae > Pseudomonas > Pseudomonas sp. AC242. Next base: position 5,125,039 of record NZ_OZ409873.1, on the reverse strand, counting down.
GGAAGTTTCCGGCAGGGCCAACGTCCCTTCAGGCACGGCGACCAAGGTGTAAGTACCGGTATTGCTTTGCTCCAGTTGCAAACCGGTGCCACGCAGGGCCGCGCGCAAGGCACCGGCCGCGTCGTATTGGCCGTTCACCGGTGCCGAGGTCTTGCCTGCGGCCAGCGACGGATTCAGCGACAGCGCGATGCCGCCCTGGCTGGCGATCTGGTTCAAGGTGGTCGACAGTGGCGCCGCCGGCAGATTGTAGGCGCGCACGCTGGACGCTTGTTCAGCGGCGAGCAACGGACTGCTGATCAGCGGCGCGCTGAGCGCGATAGCGACGGCCAGCAGACTGGGGCGCAACAAGGTGTCTAGCGAACGGGACATACGGCGGCTCCTGAATGGAAATATTTCTCAATTGCCTGTGTGCCGGATGAAAAGCGAAAAGTGATAGGGCTGGATGAAAATAATTTCGATTAACTGAAAGTGGAGGCTGTAGGGGCCTCATCGCTGGCAAGCCAGCTCCCACAGGTTTCAGTGCTGTTCACAAAATTGCTGCTCACCGCAGATCCCTGTGGGAGCTGGCTTGCCAGCGATGGCGGCCGCTCAGACACCGCATTACTCAGGCTTGATATCGGCCTTCGCGACAGTGACCCAATACGGCGTATGCCGCTCGATCTGCACCGGCAGGGTCGGCAGCAATGCGCTCAGGGCCTTATCGGTGTCATGCAGCGGAAAGCTGCCAGTGATGCGCAGGTCCGCAACTTCCGGCGCCACGCCCAGATGCCCACGACGATAACGCCCGAGCTCATGCACCAGATCGCCAAGGCGCGCGTTATCCACCACCAACATGCCACGCGTCCAGGCATCCGCGCCGGGATTGAGCGCGACGATCGAACCCAATCCATCACTGCGCAGCAGCACTTGCTGGCCTTCATGGAGGATTTGCTCTTCAGGATTGGATTGCGGGTGCGCCGCGACCGCCGACTGCAACACGCTCAGGCGCGTGCCTTCGTCTTCACGCTTGACCAGAAACCGCGTACCCAAGGCGCGCATGCTGCCTTCGCGGGTTTCGACGATAAAGGGACGCGCATCGCCATGACCGGTCTCGACGAGAATTTCGCCTTCCTGTAACACGATCAATCGGCGCTTGTCATCGAACCGCACATCCACCGCACTGTGGGTGTTCAGATTCAGCACCGTGCCGTCAGCCAGACGCACGGTGCGCTGTTCACCAGTCGCGGTGCGTTGATCGGCAAGCCAGTAATCCAGCGGCAGAAACCGTTCACTGGCGAACAACCCCAAACCTACAATCACTACAACGCTGGCCAACCCACTGCCAAGCTTGCGCACGCGCCGGCGAATGCCTTCGCGCGACTGTAGCAAGGCACTGCGTGCCGGGCCTTTAGCCACGCTGAAACGCTGATCGAGCATGCCCAGTTGTCGCCACGCCCGGGCGTGTTCTTCATGGGCCGCATGCCATTTGGCAAACTCCTCGCGCTCTAGCGGGCTGCTCGAGTCGAGGGTCAGTTGCCAGGCAATCGCCGCGTCCAGGACATGCGCCGGTACGGGGCTGGAACTGGCCGGACTCATGTCGGCTCACCGTACAGGGCGATGTAGCACTGACGAATGCCTTGCGCCAGATACTGACGCACACGCGGCACCGAGACGCCGAGCTTGTCGGCGATCTCGGCATGGCTGAGGCCATCGAGACGGTTATAAAGGAAAGCGGCGCGGGCCTTGGTCGACAGTTTGCCGAGCAAGCGGTCGATGGCTTTGAGGTCTTCGAGGATCATTTGCTGTTCTTCCACCGACGGTTGCTCGCCTTCGGGGATCAGCATCAACTCGGTGAGGTAGGCCTGTTCCAGGGCCGCGCGACGGAAGTAGTCGAACAGCAGACCTTTGGCGATCGCCACCAGAAAGGCCCGCGGCTCGCGCGGTGTCAGCATTTCGTTGCGACCGAGCAGGCGCACAAAGGTGTCCTGACTCAGGTCCTCGGCACGCTCTGGGCACGCCACATTGCGTCGCAGCCAGGCCAGCAGCCAACCACGATGGTCGCGATACATCGCACCGACGAGCTCACTGTGAGGGCTTGGGACTGACGACACCGGACATCACCGATTGGGAAATGTTAACTAACGCGAATTGTTCGCGATTGTGGCAGAGGTGGGAATGGTTAGCAATTGGCCACTGGTCAGGTGGGCATGTAAAGGCAGACCCCCTCACCCTAGCCCTCTCCCGGGGGGAGAGGGGACCGATTGGGGGATATTCAGGAGATACACCGACCTGAACGATTTTCAGTGAATCCACAATCAACTCGGTCTTTCAGGTCGATGAAAAGCCCGAGACACCTCAGTCGGCCCCCTCTCCCTCCGGGAGAGGGCTGGGGTGAGGGGCTTTTGATTTAAAACGAAGGCGCCTGCTGCCTACGCTTCCACTGACTCAACCGCTGCTGCAAATTCAACGGACTATGAATTTGCTGCCCCCGCGCCCGGCTGAACAGAATCAACGCCAGTTCCGCCGTCGCCAGCGCATCGGCACTCGCGTTATGCCGCTCGAACACCTCAAGCTTGAACCAGTCGATCCACTCATCCAGCCCGGCCTCACGAATGTGCGCCTGCGGACACACCAGCGGTGCAATGTCGGCGACATCAAGAAACACCTGCTGCAACTTGTGCCCCAGATGCTCCTTCAACGCGCGCCCGAGCATGTGCTGATCAAACGGCGCATGAAACGCCAATACCGGGCTGTCGCCGATAAATTCCATCAGTTCGAGCAACGCCTCGGCCGGCTCACTGCCCGCCGCAATCGCATTCGGCCCCAACCCGTGAATCAACACGCTGGGGCTGAGCTTCAATTCGCGACATTGCAACGTGCGTTCGAACTGCTGGCTGAAATCGATCGCGCCGTCCTCGATCACCACCGCGCCAATCGACAACACTCGGTCTTTGCTCAGATTCAGCCCGGTAGTTTCAAGATCCAGCACCACCCAGCGCTGTTCGCGCAGTGTGCATTCGCTGAGCTGTGTAATCGTTGGCAACTGAGCCAGACGCTGCTGGAAATCCACCGGCACCACCGCACTCGCCGGGCGCAGCCACGAAAACAGGCTCATAGCTGATACCGCAAGGTCAGGCTGCTTTGCAGGCGCTGCGCCTGACGCAAGGATTCACGCAGGATGCGCCGGTCCAGGTGATTGAGGCTGTCGGGGTCTACGCGGTTGGAATAGGGCAGATTCTCGCGGGTCTGCAACTGATGCTGCTGCATGCGCGTTTGCTGAATGAAGTGATACGCCTCTTCATACGCCGCGCCGTCCAGCCGTTCGATCACTTCTTTCTCGACCAACTGACGGAAGCGTTCGAGGGTGTTGTTGGCGTCGATACCGTTAGCCAGCGCGAGCAGTCGCGCGCCATCCACGAATGGCGTCAGCCCCTGCACCTTCAGATCCAGCGTGGCTTTCTCGCCATTCTTGCGCGCCAGCACAAACTCGCGGAAACGTCCCACCGGTGGACGATTGCGCAGGGCGTTCTCGGCCATCATGCGCTGGAACAAACGGTTGTCGCCGACTTGGTCAAGAATGCCCCGGCGCAACTGTTCGCAGCTTTTTTCATCGCCCCAGACCACGCGCAGATCGAAATAGATGCTCGACCCAAGAAGATTTTCCGGCGTCGCCTCGCGAATGAACGCCGCAAAACGCCGCGCCCATTCTGCCCGCGACAGACACAGTTCGGGGTTGCCGGCCATGATGTTGCCCTTGCACAGGGTGAAACCGCACAGCGCCAGGCTGTGGTTGATCTGCTGGGCAATCGGCAGCAACTTGCCGCGAATCTCTGCCGCATGTGCTGCGTCCCGCGCGTCGAACAGAATGCCGTTGTCCTGATCGGTGTGCAGCGTCTGCTCGCGGCGACCTTCGCTGCCGAAACACAGCCAACTGAACGGCACGCCGGGATCGCCTTTTTCGGCGAGGGTCAGTTCGATGACGCGGCACACGGTGTGGTCGTTGAGCAGGGTGATGATGTGGGTGATCTGCGTCGAGGACGCTCCGTGGGCGAGCATGCGTTCGACCAGTTGGCCGATCTCGCCGCGCAGGCTCACCAGTTGTTCGACGCGCTGGGCGCTGCGAATCGTCCGCGCCAGATGCACCAGATCGACCCGTTGCAGGGAAAACAGATCGCGCTCGGAGACCACGCCGCACAGGCGCTGATCCTTGACCAGGCAGACATGCGCGATGTGCCGTTCGGTCATGGCAATCGCCGCATCGAACGCACTGTGATCCGGCGAAAGATAAAAGGGCGAAGGCGTCATGTGGCGCTCGATGGCTTCGCCGAAATCGCCAATACCGGCGGCCACCACATGACGCAGATCGCGCAGGGTGAAAATGCCCAACGGCGCCTTGTGTTCATCCACCGCAACGATGCTGCCGACCTGCTGCTCGTGCATCAACTTCACCGCTTCGCGCAATGGCGTGTCCGGGCCGCAGGTCACCGGGTGACGCATCGCCAGTTCGCCGAGTCGGGTGTTCAGCGAGTACTGCGTGCCGAGGGTTTCCACGGCTTTTTGCTGCACTTGCTGATTGACCTGATCAAGCAGGCTGCTGACCCCGCGCAAGGCGAAATCACGGAAGGCGTTGGACAGGGCGAACAGTTTGATGAACGCCAGTTTGTTCAGTTGCAGGCAGAACGTATCTTCGCCGGCCAGGTGTTCGGTGCGCGTCGCGCGTTCACCGAGTAGTGCGGCCAACGGAAAACATTCGCCGGTGGTGATTTCAAACGTGGTCTCGGTGCCGGGTTTGGTGATGTGCTGACGTTCGCCGACCACCCGACCTTGTTTGACGATATAGAAATGTTCGACCGGGCCGTCGGCGGGTTTGATGATGCTCTCGCCCTGGCCGTAGAAACGCAGCTGACATTGCTCCACCAGATAAGCCAGGTGGGCGTGTTCCATCTGATTGAAGGGCGGGAAGCGCTGAAGGAATTGCAGGGTGCCCTGAATGTTCTGCAATACCGCGGTTTTCCCTGCCTGGGTGAAGGCGTCCGCTTTACTCATAACCATTACCGCAGTCTTTTCGAATTGTTGTTGTCGGATCGTTCTGGCCATGGTCGACCCCTGCGGGCGGGGTGCCCATTGGACGTAAGTCTAGGTTTTGCCACCATTGGCGCAGTTTCGGAGATGCCCTACGCAAACAGTCGGAAATTCCCTGGTTTGCCCCCTTGGAAAAAAATCCGACGAAGTGCACATTGAAGCTCTGCCCAGCGATGTCTGACCACTTGCCAAGGGACTGTTTTGAATATTTAGAGAGCGCCATGTCCGACCACGATATTTTGAGCGATGCCGAGCGAGAAGCGCTCAGTGCAGTCATGCTCGAACCTGACCTGCCACCTCAGCGTGTATTGATCGTTGATGACGACAAGGACGCCCGGGAGCTGTTGTCGGAGATTCTCGCGTTGGATGGCATTCGTTGCATGACCGCAGCCAGTGGCGAGACGGCGCTGAAGATGCTCGAAGAAAAGCCTTCGATCGGGCTGGTGATCACGGATCTGCGCATGGGCAATGTCGACGGCCTCGAGCTGATCCGTCAGGTGCGTGAGTCGGTGAGGGCAGCGATGCCGATCATCATCGTGTCCGGCGATGCTGATGTGAAAGACGCGATTGCGGCGATGCATTTGAGCGTGGTGGATTTTTTGCTCAAGCCGATTGATACGGGCAAGTTGTTGGCGTTGGTGAAACATGAATTAGGTATCGAACCCTAGGACCTGCCGCTCTTTCGCTGATCGTTCCCACGCTCTGCGTGGGAACGCTTCCACGGACGCTCCGCGTTCGGCTTTGGAAGGGACGCAGAGCGTCCCAGGCTGCATTCCCACGCGGAGCGTGGGAACGATCAACCAAACAAAAAAGCCCTGATCTCTCGATCAGGGCTTTTTCATGTCCGGCATTCAGCGCAAGTTACAAGCCGTTGGCCTTCTTGAACTCGCGACGACGACGGTGCAGCACCGGCTCGGTGTAGCCATTCGGCTGCTTGGTGCCTTCAACCACCAGTTCGACCGCCGCCTGGAAGGCGATGTTGCTGTCGAAGTTCGGTGCTAGCGGACGGTACAGCGGGTCGTTGGCGTTCTGACGATCCACCACCGGCGCCATGCGCTTGAGGCTTTCCATCACTTGCGCTTCGGTCACCACACCGTGGCGCAGCCAGTTGGCGATGTGCTGGCTGGAGATACGCAGCGTGGCACGGTCTTCCATCAGGCCGACGTCGTTGATGTCCGGTACTTTCGAGCAGCCAACACCCTGGTCAATCCAACGCACCACGTAACCGAGAATGCCCTGGGAATTGTTGTCCAGTTCGTTCTTGATTTGCTCTGGCGTCCAGTTCGGGTTGACCGCCAGCGGGATGGTCAGGATGTCGTCCACCGAAGCACGAGCACGTTTGGCCAGTTCGGCCTGACGGGCGAACACATCAACCTTGTGGTAGTGCAGCGCGTGCAGTGCAGCGGCGGTCGGCGACGGTACCCAAGCGGTGTTGGCGCCGGCCAATGGATGCGCGATTTTCTGCTCAAGCATCGCCGCCATCAGATCCGGCATGGCCCACATGCCTTTACCGATTTGCGCACGACCTTGCAGGCCGGTGCTCAGACCAATATCGACGTTCCAGTTTTCATAGGCGCCGATCCACTTCTCAGCCTTCATGTCGGCCTTGCGCACAACCGGGCCGGCTTCCATGGAGGTGTGGATTTCGTCGCCGGTACGGTCGAGGAATCCGGTGTTGATGAACACAACGCGCTCGCTGGCCGCTTTGATGCAGGCCTTGAGGTTGACCGTGGTACGGCGTTCCTCGTCCATGATCCCGACTTTCAGCGTATTGCGCTTCAGGCCCAGCACGTCTTCGATGCGGCCGAACAGCTCGTTGGTGAACGCTGCTTCTTCCGGGCCGTGCATCTTCGGTTTAACGATGTACACGGAACCGGTGCGGGTGTTGCGACGCGAGGTGTTGCCGTTGAGGTTGTGCATCGCCGCGAGGCAAGTGACCAGACCGTCGAGGATGCCTTCCGGCACTTCGTGGCCGTCTTTGTCGAGGATCGCGTCGATGGTCATCAGGTGACCGACGTTACGCACGAACAGCAGCGAACGACCGTGCAACGTCACTTCACCGCCATTCGGCGCGGTGTAGGTGCGATCCGGGTTCATGGTGCGGGTGAAGGTCTGACCGCCCTTGGACACGGACTCCGACAGGTCGCCCTTCATCAGGCCGAGCCAGTTGCGGTAGATCACCACTTTGTCGTCAGCATCGACGGCGGCCACCGAGTCTTCGCAGTCCATGATGGTGGTCAGGGCCGCTTCCATCAGGATGTCTTTGACGCCGGCCGGGTCGGTCTGGCCAACCGGGGTAGTAGCGTCGACCTGGATTTCGAAGTGCAGACCGTTGTGTTTCAGCAAGATGGCGATTGGCGCGTTGGCGTCGCCCTGGAAACCGATCAGCTGAGCGTCATCGCGCAGGCCAGTATTGCTGCCGCCCTTGAGGGTGACCAGCAGTTTGCCGTCAGCGATTTTGTAGGCGGTCGAATCAACGTGGGAGCCAGCCGCCAATGGCGCAGCTTCGTCGAGGAACGCACGGGCGAAGGCGATGACTTTGTCGCCACGCACCTTGTTGTAGCCTTTGCCTTTTTCCGCGCCACCGTCTTCGCTGATCGCGTCGGTGCCGTAGAGGGCGTCATACAGCGAACCCCAGCGGGCGTTCGAGGCATTGAGAGCGAAGCGGGCGTTCATCACCGGCACAACAAGTTGTGGGCCGGCGGTGCGGGCGATTTCATCATCGACGTTTTGTGTCGTTGCCTGGAAATCAGCCGCTTCTGGCAGCAGATAACCGATTTCTTGCAGGAAGGTTTTATAGGCCACGGCGTCGTGCGCCTGACCGTTGCGTTCCTGATGCCAGGCATCGATACGAGCCTGGAAGTCATCGCGTTTGGCGAGTAGGGCTTTGTTCTTCGGCGCCAGGTCATGAATGACCTTGTCGGCACCTTCCCAGAACTTGTCGGCGGTGAGGCCGGTACCGGGAATGGCTTCGTTGTTCACGAAGTCGAACAGGACTTTGGCGACCTGCAGGCCACCGACTTGAACGTGTTCAGTCATTGCTTGCCTCACTCTGCTCAGCTATTTCGCTTTTCAGCTCTTCAATTTGACAATGAAGCCTCTGGCCATTTAAACCACAAACCTGCCGACCAGTACATGCCATTGCGGGCGGCTGGGCTGGGACCAATCAACGGCTTGGGGGCCTTGCTGACGGGGCTTTCAGGGTTGCGAACAGGCCTTGGGCAGACATCGATCCAGCGTTATGTAGTGCGCGCTGCGGCATACTACATGATGAGTTGCGCTTGTGAAAATCAGACTAATTACGTCGTTCTGCGACCTCATGTCGCATTGCGGTCACATCGCGGAACGGGATGTTCTCAAAAAACCATTGGATTGTTCCAGCTAAATATAAAAAGTTGTACACATAAATGGTATTTGGCTGCTATGGCAGCGGTTTATGTGGGAGCGAGCCTGCTCGCGAAAGCGTCGGTCGCCTCAACGCAAATTCGACCCTTGCCTATACTTCCCCTTCTATAACAAAAGTCATGACAAGAGGGCGACGCCATGGACCATCTCGTACTCACCGTATTCGCCCCGGACAAGCCCGGGCAGGTCGAGCGTATCGCCCAATGCATCGCCGAGCATGGCGGTAACTGGCTGGAAAGCCGCATGTCGCGGATGGCCGGGCAGTTTGCGGGCATTCTTCGGGTGGGCGTGCCAGCGGAGGCTTACGACGAATTAGTCGATTCCCTACAAGCACTGTCGACGCATGGCATCCGCGTATTGATTGCCGAGAGTGGTATCGAGCAGTCCTGCACCTGGAAACCGATCGCCATGGAGTTGGTGGGCAATGATCGTCCCGGCATCGTGCGCGACATCACCCGGCTGTTGAGCGAGCAAGGCGTCAACCTTGAGCGGCTGGTGACGGAAGTGCGCCCGGCACCGATGAGCAGTGAACCGCTGTTCCACGCTGAGGCGATTCTTGCAGTGCCACTGACCTTGTCGCTCGACGTCTTGCAGTCGCGCCTGGAAACCCTGGCCGATGATCTGATGGTCGAACTGGTGTTACGCACAGACGTTTAAACGCTGACCGGGTTATCCAGTTTAAACGTGCACCTGCCTGTGGATAACCTGTAGAGACTGCCCGCATCGCCAGGCCCGCCGTGGCTTTGCTGGAGTTGATCAAAAAACCGCCAACATTCAGTGACTTGCACACAAACGGCGGGGATCACGCTGTGGATAACCTTGGGAAGGAACGATGCAGGCCACGAGAACCGTGGCCTGCGAGGCTTTGTACGTTTTTTGATCAGCTGCGCCGGCGCAAACTGATCACGGCATCGACGCTGTAAACGGCCAGACCGGCCCAAATGAAGATAAACGCGACTAACGTGCTCGACGACAAGTGCTCACCGAACAGCAACACCGCTTGCAGCAGCACCAGGGTCGGCGCCAGGTATTGCAGGAAGCCGATGGTGGTGTAAGGCAAGTGGCGCGTGGCGGCGTTGAAGCACACCAGCGGCACCAATGTCACCGGACCGGCCGCCACCAGCCACCAGGCTTGGGACGTGGTCCAGAACTCCGGTTGAGCGCTGGTCGCGGTCTGGTTGAAGAGCAGCCAGGCAATCGCGATCGGCACCAGCATCCAGGTTTCCACCACCAGCCCCGGCAACGCTTTGACTGGCGCCTGTTTGCGGATCAGACCGTAGAAGCCGAACGTCAGCGCCAGCACCAGCGACACCCACGGCAGACTGCCGACCTGCCAGACCTGTTGCGCTACACCGACCGCTGCCAGACCGACCGCGATCCACTGCATCCGGCGCAAGCGTTCGCCAAGAATCAACATGCCCAAGAGCACGTTTACCAACGGGTTGATGTAGTAACCGAGACTCGCTTCAAGCATGCGCCCGTTGTTTACCGACCACACGTAGGTGAGCCAGTTGGCCGCGATCAGCGTTCCGCTCAAGGCCAGAATCGCCAGTCGCTTGGGATTGTCGAGCAACTCGCGCAACCAGCCCGGGTGTTTCCACACCATCAGCAACAGCGCACCAAACAGCGCCGACCACAACACCCGATGGATGATGATCTCGACCGCCGGAACCTCGGCGATGGCTTTGAAGTAGATCGGGAACAGGCCCCAGATGATGTAGGCACTCAGGCCCAGAATGTACCCGCGACGCGGGTTGGCGGCTTGCATGCAGAATCCTTGCTTAGGCAGCTAACAAAGGAGGGATTGTAAGGAGGTTGTATAGATGTGTCGTGTCAGAAAGCGAAAAGATCGCAGCCTTCGGCAGCTCCTACAGGGGAATGCGATCCATGTAGGAGCTGCCGAAGGCTGCGATCTTTTGATCTTTAATTCAGAACAACTTCAAAGGTTCTTCGTTAAGCGCGGACAGCTGCTCACGCAACGCCAGCACCTGATCACCCCAATAACGCTCGGTGCCGAACCACGGAAAGCTGTGCGGGAACGCCGGGTCATCCCAGCGCCGCGCGAGCCAGGCGCTGTAGTGCATCAGACGCAAGGCGCGTAGCGGTTCGATCAGCGCCAGCTCACGCGGGTCGAAGTCGTGAAACTCGTTGTAGCCATCCATCAACTCCGACAACTGCCCCAGGCATTCCTGGCGATCACCGGCGAGCATCATCCAGATGTCCTGTACCGCCGGGCCCATGCGGCAGTCGTCGAGGTCGACGATGTGGAACATTTCGTCGCGGCACATCATGTTGCCGGGGTGGCAGTCGCCGTGCATGCGGATGTTCTGGTGTGGCGTGTTGGCGTAGGCATCTTCCACGCGTTTAAGCAGGTCGCGGGCGACGGACTCGTAGGCCGGCAGCAGGCTTTTCGGAATGAAGTTGCCTTCCAGCAAGGTGTTCAGTGAGGCGTGGCCGAAGTTCTGCACGGCGAGGGCTTCACGGTGTTCGAACGGCTTGGTCGCGCCGACCGCGTGAATGCGCCCGAGCAACTGGCCGAGGCGATACAGCTGATCAAGATTGCCCGGCTCCGGCGCACGGCCGCCGCGCCGCGGGAACAGGGTGAAGCGGAAACCGGCATGCTCGTGCAGGGTTTCGCCGTTATGGATCAGCGGCGCCACGACCGGAATGTCGACGTCGGCCAGCTCGAAGGTGAACTTGTGTTCTTCGAGGATGGCTTCTTTGGTCCAGCGCTGCGGGCGATAGAACTTGGCGATCAGCGGTTCGGAGTCTTCGATGCCGACCTGATAGACGCGGTTTTCGTAGCTGTTGAGCGCCAGAATGCGTGCATCACTGAGGAAGCCGATGCTTTCAACGGCATCGAGCACGAGGTCGGGGGTGAGGGTTTCAAACGGGTGGGCCATGCTGACTCCTGCGCGCAGCAGGCTGCCGCGTCCGGCCCAGCATGGTAGCGCAGATGGCAGCGTGGGAGTTGGTTGGTGTCTGTGCTGACGCCATCGCGAGCAGGCTCACTCCTACAGGGGAACGCACGCATTCCAAATGTAGGAGTGAGCCTGCTCGCGATGAGGGCCTGTCAGGCGCCGACGATTCCACCATCCTCGCGAGTAATCGCCATCACCGAAGACCGCGGCTTGCCATTCGGCAAATGCTCAGGGAAGGTCGAACCACCGTTCTCCCCCGGATGCTGAATCCCGACAAACAGGGTTTTCTGATCCGGCGAGAAGCTGATGCCCGTCACTTCACAACCAATCGGCCCGACCATGAACCGACGAATTTCACCGGTCTTCGGATCGGCGCAAAGCATCTGGTTATTGCCCATCCCTGCAAAGTCCCCAGCGTTACTGGAGTCGCCATCGGTGAGAATCCACAAGCGCCCGGCCTTGTCGAAGCCCAAGCCATCCGGGCTGTTGAACATGTTCTGCGGGGTGATGTTTTTCGAGCCACCCTTCGGCGTTCCGGCATGTACGCCCGGATTGCCGGCGACCACAAACAGATCCCAGGCAAACGACTTCGACGCGTGATCGTCGCGGTCGGTGCGCCAGCGCAGGATCTGCCCGTAGACGTTCTTCTCGCGCGGGTTCGGTCCGCCCACCGGTTGCCCGTCCTCGCCGCGCTTGGCGTTGTTGGTCAGGGTGCAATAGACCTGGCCGTCCTTCGGGCTGACGACGATCCATTCCGGACGGTCCATGCGCGTTGCGCCAACCACGCTGGCGGCAAGGCGCGCATGGATCAGCACTTCAGCCTGATCGGCAAAGCCGCTGCTGGCGTCGATGCCGTTTTTGCCGTGGGTCAGCTCGATCCACTGGCCATGGCCTTTCGGGTGATCGGGGTTGCTGTCGCCGTTGTCGAATTTCGCTACGTACAAGGTGCCGTGGTCGAGGATGTCGCGGTTGGCCTTGGCGTTGCGGTGGTTGATGCGGTCGCGGCTGACGAATTTGTAGATGAATTCGCCACGCTCGTCGTCGCCCATGTAGACCACGGCGCGACCGTCGTCGGTCTCGGCCAGGGCGGCGTTTTCATGTTTGAAGCGGCCCAGTGCCGTGCGTTTGACCGGAGTCGATTGCGGATCGAACGGATCGATCTCGACCACCCAGCCGTGACGGTTGAGTTCGTTGGGGTTTTTTGCCATGTCGAAGCGCGGATCGTACGGGTGCCAGTTGATCTCGCGGCTGGCGACCGAGACGCCGTAGCGCTTTTGCGCCGGGTCGAACTGCTGCTGGGCGTTGCTGCTGCCGAAGCAGTCGGTGAAGTTTTCTTCACAGGTCAGATAGGTACCCCACGGCGTTTTACCGTTGGCGCAGTTCTGGAACGTGCCGAGGACTTTTTTGCCGTGTTTGTCGGCCGCGGTTTTCATCAGGTCATGACCGGCCGCCGGGCCGCTGATGCGCAGCGGCGAGTTGCCGTGAATGCGGCGGTTGTAACGCGAGCCTTGAACGAACTGCCACTGACCGTTCTTGCGCTGCACTTCGATCACCGACACGCCTTCGCAGGCCAGTGCCTTGCGCACGTCTTCGGCCGATTGCGGCATGCCGCCGTGCGGGTAGAGGTAGCGGTAGTTGGTGTATTCGTTGTTGATCGCCATCAACGCGCGATTGCGGTCGTCGGGGAAGGCGAACAGGCTCATGCCGTCGTTGTTGTCGCCGAACTGCACTTCCTGTGCGGCGGCGGTGCCGTTGCCGCTCGGGTCGAAGGCCGGGCCATTTTTCTGCAATGGCTGGCCCCAACTGATCAGCACAGAAGACTTGTAGCCTTTGGGCAGCGTGATGACATCGGTGGTCGCAGCGGGAATGCTCTCGAAACCGAGCAGGCGGCTGTTGCCGGCGCTGACGCCGGTGGCCAGCGCGCTGCGGCTCAACAGACTGCCACCGAGGAACATCGCCGCGCCGCACAGCGCACCGGCGCCGATGAAACCACGACGGCTGAGGCCGACCATCTTTTCCAGATCAGTGGATTGGTTTTCTTCTAATAGGCTCACATCAGGCTCCCTGCTTGGTTTTGGCAGCTACCTTAATGAGCGTCGATGACGCTTTCGTTGCAGCGCCTGATTACAGCGGCGTGCCGATCAGCACATTGGACGGCGAAAACTGCACCTGCACCGGTTGCTCGACGGTCAGCCCGCGCGTGCGCAAATCGAGCGGCTCAGCCAAGGCGCAGAGAGTATGGCCGTTGGGCAGGGTAATCCGTACTTCGCTGGGGCCGTCCTCGGCGTCGAGAATCGCTTCGATAGTGCCCTTCAGAAGATTGTGACCAGACGTTGCAGATTGCTCGGTGCCGAGCAATTCCAGCCAGCCGGCCTTGATCAGCGCCACCACTTCGGTACCGGTTTGTAGTTCCAGATGCACGGTGCTGTCGTGGGTGATCTGCGCGTCGAGGCACAGCCCTTCGGCCAGTTCGAGGCGGATCAGGTCATTGCGGCCCTGCGCTTCGATCGCCACGACTTTGCCGTGCAACTGGTTGCGCGCGCTGGTTCTGAGCATCAAGCGACCGAGCAGGTCGAGGTCGCTGGCATCTTCCGCTGCCTCCAGCACCTGGGCCTGCAAGGCCTGAAGCTTTTGATACAGGCGCAACACGCGCTCGCCTTCGCTGGAGAGTTTCGCACCGCCCCCACCCTTGCCGCCGACGGCACGTTCGACCAGTGGTTTTTGCGCCAGGTTGTTCAGCTCATCGATGGCATCCCACGCGGCTTTGTAGCTCAGGCCTGCGCTCTTCGCGGCGCGGGTGATCGAGCCCTGTTCGGCGATGTGTTGCAGCAGGGCGATGCGCTGCGGACGGCGGACGATGTGCTGGGACAACAGGGACGGCATGGACATGGATGGGGTGCTTTTTTGCTGTGGCGGTGGACGTGGAAGTTGGCCGCTCGCAACGCGAGAGTCAAGCCGAACCCAAATCCATTGTAGGAGTGAGCCTGCTCGCGATGGCGGTGGATCAGTCAGCATAAATGTTGGCAATGATGACGCTATCGCGAGCAGGCTCATTCCCACAGGGGGATTGTGTCGACTTCAGCCTCCAGGCTTTGGCGTGCGCGCCAGGCAATAGACATCGACCCGCGCGGCGCCAGCGTTCATCAGCAACCGGGCGAGAGCCTGTGCGGTAGCGCCGGTGGTCAATACGTCATCAACCAGCGCGAGATGTCGGTTTTTTACCTGCGCATCCGGCATGAGGTCGAAGGCATTGCGCAGATTACGTTTACGCGATTTGGCGTCGAGCGACTGCTGGGCATCGGTGTCCTTGACTCGGCGCAGAACCGTTTCTTCACACGGCAGATCCAGCGACTCACTCAACCACCGCGCAAACATAGCTGCCTGGTTGAACCCGCGTTGACGCAGGCGTTTATTCGCCAGCGGTACCGGCAACAACGCATCTGGCCTCGGCAAACCCTCATCGAAGCGATGTTGCAGGTATTGCCCGAGAACGTCGGCGAGCAGGTGGCCAAACGGCCATTTTGCGTTGTGTTTAAAGCGCGTAATCAAACTGTCGACGGGGAAGCCATACTGCCACGGCACCACCACCTGTTCGAACGCCGGCGGCTCTAGCAGGCACTCGCCGCAGGTCAGGCCCGCGGCGAGGAGTGGCAAGGCGCAGGTCTGGCAGTGGTCGCCGAGCCAGGGCAGATCAGTTTCGCAAGCCATGCAAATTGGCATTTCTGCTTCTGCCGGCTCATCGCAAAGCAGGCAGGTTTGTACATTATTTAAACAGATGTAAACCGGTCCTTCGTATCGTGGTTGACAGCGCATGACTCTTCCTTAAATATGCCGAACATCCGTGTCGCGCCTGTGGGTATTCCGTTCCCGCAGCCGCCAGCCAAGCATAACCAAGGAACTACCCATGAGCGCGAGCACCACTGCCACCCTGCGTCACGACTGGTCTCTGGCCGAAGTCAAAGCACTCTTCGTACAGCCATTCAACGACTTGCTGTTCCAGGCGCAAACGGTGCACCGCGCACATTTCAACGCCAACCGCGTTCAGGTTTCGACCCTGCTGTCGATCAAGACCGGTGCCTGTCCGGAAGACTGCAAGTACTGCCCGCAGTCCGGTCACTACAACACCGGCCTGGAAAAAGAAAAGCTGATGGAAGTGCAGAAGGTCCTCGAAGAGGCAGCACGCGCCAAGGCAATCGGCTCGACACGTTTTTGCATGGGCGCGGCGTGGAAGCATCCGTCGGCCAAAGACATGCCGTACGTGCTGAAAATGGTTGAAGGGGTAAAGGCCATGGGCCTGGAAACCTGCATGACTCTTGGCCGTCTCGACCAGGACCAGACCGAAGCACTGGCCAAGGCCGGTCTCGATTACTACAACCACAACCTCGACACGTCGCCCGAGTTCTACGGCAGCATCATCACCACCCGTACTTACAGCGAGCGTCTGCAGACCCTGGCTTACGTGCGTGAGTCGGGAATGAAGATCTGCTCCGGCGGCATCCTCGGTATGGGTGAATCGCTGGATGACCGCGCCAATCTGCTGATCCAGTTGGCCAACCTGCCGGAGCATCCGGAATCGGTGCCGATCAACATGCTGGTGAAAGTCGCCGGTACGCCACTGGAAAACGCCGAAGACGTCGACCCGTTCGACTTCATCCGCATGCTCGCCGTGGCGCGCATCCTCATGCCGCAATCCCACGTGCGCCTGTCCGCCGGCCGCGAAGCGATGAACGAGCAGATGCAGGCCCTCGCATTCTTTGCTGGGGCCAACTCGATTTTCTACGGCGACAAGTTGCTGACCACCGCCAACCCGCAGGCGGACAAGGACATGCAACTGTTTGCGCGTCTGGGTATTCAGCCGGAAGCCCGCGAGGAGCATTCCGACGAGGTGCATCAGGCCGCGATCGAGCAGGCGCTGGTGGAGCAGAAGAGCAGCGAGCAGTTCTACAACGCCGCCGTCTGATCGCCATACGGATTCCATGTAGGAGCTGCCGAAGGCTGCGATCTTTTGATCTTGTCTTTTAAAAAACAACATCAAAAGATCGCAGCCTTCGGCAGCTCCTACACAGTCATTTTTCAGATGTGAGGCCTGCATGTCTTTCGATCTCGCCGCACGCCTTGCTGCCCGTCGTGCCGAAAACCTCTATCGCCAGCGACCGCTGCTCGAGTCCCCGCAGGGGCCGCAAGTGGTGGTCGACGGCAAACCGCTACTCGCGTTCTGCAATAACGATTACCTCGGTCTGGCCAATCACCCGCAAGTGATCGAAGCCTGGCGCGCCGGCGCTGAACGTTGGGGTGTCGGTGGTGGCGCCTCGCATCTGGTGATCGGCCACAGCGGCCCGCATCACGCACTGGAAGAAGCGTTGGCCGATCTCACCGGGCGTCCGCGTGCGCTGTTGTTCACCACCGGCTACATGGCCAATCTCGGCGCCGTCACGGCGCTGGTCGGGCAGGGCGATACGGTGCTGGAGGATCGGCTCAATCACGCCTCGTTACTGGATGCGGGTCTGTTGTCCGGCGCGCGTTTCAATCGCTATCTGCACAACGACGCGGTGAGCCTGGCCAAACGTCTGGAGAAAGCTACCGGCAATACGTTGGTCGTCACCGATGGCGTGTTCAGCATGGACGGCGACCTCGCTGATCTGCCGGCATTGGCCCGCGAAGCCAAGGCCAAAGGCGCGTGGCTGATGGTCGATGACGCTCACGGTTTCGGGCCGCTGGGTGCAAATGGCGGCGGGATTGTCGAGCATTTCGGTTTGAGTCAGGAGGACGTGCCGGTGCTGGTCGGCACCCTCGGTAAAGCGTTCGGCACCGCTGGCGCGTTCGTCGCGGGCAGCGAAGAGCTGATCGAAAGCCTGATCCAGTTCGCCCGTCCGTATATCTACACCACCAGTCAGCCACCGGCGCTGGCCTGCGCAACGCTGAAAAGTCTGGAGCTGCTGCGCACTGAGCATTGGCGTCGAGAACATCTACAAACGCTGATCCGTCAGTTCCGCCATGGCACCGAGCAGATTGGCCTGGAGTTGATGGACAGCTTCACGCCGATTCAGCCGATCATGATTGGCGATGCCGGGCGCGCCGTGCGGCTGTCGCAGATGTTGCGCGAGCGCGGCCTGATGGTCACGGCGATCCGCCCACCGACCGTGCCCGCCGGCAGCGCTCGCTTGCGCGTGACCCTGACCGCTGCCCACAGCGAGGCGCAGGTGCAGCTATTGTTAGAGGGACTGGCCGATTGCTTTGCCCAATTGTCGTCGGAGCCAAGCCATGCGTGATCGCCTGATTCTGCTGCCCGGCTGGGGCCTCGGTGTGTCGCCGATGGAGCCTCTGGCTGCGGCGTTGCAGGGGCTCGATGAACATCTGAAAGTCGACATCGAGCCGCTGCCGGAGCTGGATTCCAGCGATCTGCAAGACTGGCTCGAGGAACTCGATGAAAACATTCCTCAAGACGTCTGGCTCGGTGGCTGGTCGCTGGGCGGCATGCTTGCGTCCGAACTGGCGGCGCGCCGCGGCGAGCGTTGCTGCGGGTTGCTGACGCTGGCGAGCAATCCTTCTTTTATCGCCCATGAACAATGGCCGAACGCGATGCCGGGCGAAACGTTCGATGTGTTTCTCGCCGGTTGCCAGGCCGATCCGCGGATGACCCTCAAACGTTTTTCGCTGCTCTGTGCTCAGGGGGCGCAGGATCCGCGCGGCCTGTCGCGATTGATGTTGGGCGGCGCACCGCACACTGCGCCGACTGCATTGATGGCGGGACTGGAATTGCTCGCGCAGATGGACACACGCGAAGCCCTGCAAGCATTTCGCGGTCCGCAATTTCATCTGTTCGCGGGACAGGATGCCCTGGTCCCGGCGGAAGCGGCGGGGGCGTTGTTCGCCCTGTTGCCGGATATCGAAATAGGTCTGATCGAACAGGCCTGTCATGCGTTTCTTCTGGAAGCCCCCCACGGACTGGCGGGCGCTATCCAGGCTTTTCTACACGAGTGCGGTGATGACTGATTTGTCTCTTGTGCTGCCTGGCGGCTTGCCTGACAAGCGTCAGGTCGCAGCCTCTTTTTCTCGCGCGGCGGCCAGTTACGACAGCGTCGCCGAGTTGCAACGTGATGTCGGTACACAATTGCTGCAGCGCTTGCCGGTGGATTTCGTACCGGCGCGCTGGCTGGATCTGGGCTGCGGCACGGGGTATTTCACCCGGGCGCTGGCCTCGCGTTTTGTTGAAGGCCATGGTCTGGCGCTGGATATCGCCGAAGGCATGCTTGAGCATGCGCGGCCACTGGGCGGTGCCGAGCATTTCATTGCTGGCGACGCGGAGCGGCTGCCGCTGCAGGAGTCGACCTGCGACCTGATTTTCTCAAGCCTCGCGGTGCAGTGGTGTGCGGATTTCGATGCAGTGCTCAGCGAAGCTTTTCGCGTGCTGAAACCGGGTGGGATTTTTGCGTTTGCTAGTCTTTGTGTAGGGACGTTGTTTGAGTTGCGCGACAGCTGGCGGCAAGTCGACGGGCTGGTGCACGTCAACCGCTTCCGCGAGTTCGCCCGTTATCAGCAATTGTGTGCGGCCAGTGGCTTGCGCACGCTGAGTCTGGAGAATCAACCACACGTGCTGCATTACCCGGATGTGCGCAGCCTGACCCATGAATTGAAAGCCTTGGGCGCGCACAATCTGAACCCGGGGCGGCCGGGCGGTTTGACCGGACGGGCGCGGATTCTCGGTTTGGTTGAAGCTTACGAGCAGTTCCGTGAGGCGTCGGGGTTGCCGGCGACTTATCAGGTGGTCTACGCCGTGTTGGAGAAACCCGTATGAGCGCAGCCTATTTCATCACCGGAACGGATACCGATGTCGGCAAGACCACCGTTGCCGCCGGGTTGCTGCATGCAGCTCGTTCGGCGGGCTTGAGTACGGCGGCGGGCAAACCGGTGGCGTCCGGGTGCGAAGTGACGCCCAAGGGGTTGCGCAATTCCGATGCGTTGGCGCTGTTGGCCGAATGTTCGCTGCCGCTGACTTATCAACAGGTCAATCCGGTAGCGTTCGAGCCGGCGATTGCTCCGCATCTGGCAGCGCGCGAGGCCGGTGTAGCGTTGACCGTGCAATCGTTGCTGGCGCCGATGCGTGAGATTCTGGCAATGAATGCCGATTTCACCTTGATCGAAGGCGCGGGCGGCTGGCGAGTGCCGCTGGCGGATCAGGATAATTTGTCGGATCTGGCGATTGCCTTGAAACTGCCGGTGATCCTGGTGGTAGGCGTGCGGCTGGGTTGCATCAGTCATGCCTTGCTGACGGCGGAAGCGATTGCTCGTGATGGGCTGCAGTTGGCCGGGTGGGTGGCGAATATCATCGATGCGAAGACTTCGCGGCTGGAAGAAAACCTCGCGACGTTGGCCGAGCGGATTCCGGCGCCGTGCCTGGGGCGCGTGCCGAAACTCAAGGCCTTGAGTGCAGAGGCGGTGGCCGATCATTTGCAACTGGATCTGCTCGACTAAGCTTTTCTCTATGGGCAGGCACTGTGCCATTAGTGTTTTTGACGGGTGTTTTTCTGACGCCTCTGCTTCAATGGCGCCATTGATCCTTCCCAAGGATGAGAACCGTTATGGAAATCTCCGGTAACACAGCTTTTTATGCAGGTCTGAGCTCCATTCAGAGCGGGCAGAACCGCGTCGATCAGGCGGCCAGCCAGATTGCCAATAATACGATTGAACGCTCGGTGACCAGCCAGTCGTCCGAAGTGCAGGTTGACCGTCTACGCGGTGTCGATCGTGCCCAGCAATCGGATCTGGCCAGCAATATGGTCGAGATGTCTCAGGGCAAGATCCAGGCGGAGCTGGGTGTGAAGGTCGCCAAAGCCTCCGACGAAGTGCTCGGTACGATCATCGACACCTTCGCCTGATTTTTCTGTCTTCTGCACGCTGAACGCCGCGACCTGTCGCGGCGTTTTTCATGGTAAGTCCTTCTCCCTCAACTAATCTTTTTTCAGCACCCGTGACTCGTGCGAGCTCATGGCGGTTTGCTGTGCCCTGCGTTTGAAAATTCTGATGACGAACGGCAAAAGATCGATGCTTGACAAGATTTCGGCGTAAACGTATGTTTCAAACAACTGTTTGACCGTCACAACAAATCAACACGGTCGTTCATTCCCGGTTACATCAGCAGAGGTTTATCGCTATGCCTGACTACAAGGCCCCCTTGCGTGATATTCGCTTCGTTCGTGACGAACTGCTCGGCTACGAAGCGCACTATCAGAGCCTTCCGGCTTGCGCAGACGCAACTCCGGACATGGTTGACGCCATTCTCGAAGAAGGCGCCAAGTTTTGTGAGCAGGTACTGGCACCGCTGAACCGCGTGGGCGACCTCGAAGGTTGCACCTGGAGCGAGTCCGGCGTGAAAACCCCGACCGGCTTCAAAGAGGCTTACAAGCAATTCGTCGAAGGCGGTTGGCCAAGCCTGGCCCACGACGTTGAGCACGGCGGCCAAGGCCTGCCGGAGTCGCTGGGTCTGGCCGTGAGCGAAATGGTTGGCGAAGCCAACTGGTCGTGGGGCATGTACCCAGGCCTGTCGCACGGCGCGATGAACACCATCTCCGAGCACGGCACTCCAGAGCAGCAAGAAGCCTATCTGACCAAACTGGTTTCCGGCGAATGGACCGGCACCATGTGCCTGACCGAACCGCACTGCGGCACCGACCTGGGCATGCTGCGCACCAAGGCCGAACCTCAGGCCGACGGCTCCTACAAAGTTTCCGGCACCAAGATCTTCATCTCGGCCGGTGAACACGATATGGCCGACAACATCGTCCATATCGTACTGGCCCGCCTGCCGGACGCACCGGCTGGCACCAAAGGCATCTCGTTGTTCATCGTTCCGAAATTCATGCCGAATGCTGATGGCACCGTCGGTGCACGCAACGCAGTGAGCTGCGGTTCGCTGGAACACAAGATGGGCATCCACGGCAACGCTACCTGCGTGATGAACTTCGACGGCGCCACCGGTTACCTGATTGGCCCGGCGAACAAAGGCCTGAACTGCATGTTCACCTTTATGAACACCGCACGACTGGGTACCGCGCTGCAAGGTCTGGCCCACGCCGAAATCGGTTTCCAGGGCGGTTTGAAATACGCTCGCGATCGTCTGCAAATGCGCTCCCTGACTGGCCCGAAAGCGCCGGACAAAGCTGCTGACCCGATCATCGTGCACCCGGATGTACGCCGCATGCTGTTGACCATGAAGGCGTTCGCCGAAGGCAACCGTGCGATGGTGTACTTCACCGCCAAACAGGTCGACATCGTCAAATACGGCGTCGATGAAGAAGAGAAAAAGAAAGCTGACGCACTGCTGGCCTTCATGACTCCGATCGCCAAAGCGTTCATGACCGAAGTCGGTTTCGAATCCGCTAACCACGGCGTACAGATCTACGGCGGCCACGGCTTCATCGCCGAGTGGGGCATGGAGCAGAACGTTCGCGACAGCCGCATTTCGATGCTGTACGAAGGCACCACCGGTATCCAGGCACTCGACCTGCTGGGCCGTAAAGTGCTGATGACTCAAGGCGAAGCCCTGAAAGGCTTCACCAAGATCGTCCACAAGTTCTGCCAGAACAACGAAGGCAACGAAGCCGTTGCAGAATTCGTCGCACCGCTGGCCGCGATCAACAAGGAATGGGGCGAGCTGACCATGAAGGTCGGTATGGCCGCCATGAAAGATCGCGAAGAAGTCGGTGCGGCTTCCGTGGACTACCTGATGTACTCCGGTTATGCCTGCCTGGCTTACTTCTGGGCCGACATGGCGCGTCTGGCTGCTGAAAAGCTGGCCGAAGGCACCGGCGACGCGGCGTTCTACACCGCCAAGCTGCAAACCGCGCGCTTCTACTTCCAGCGCATTCTGCCGCGTACCCGTACCCACGTGGCCACCATGCTGTCGGGCGCCAACAACCTGATGGACATGAAAGAAGAAGACTTCGCACTGGGCTACTAAGTCTTAGCGCGGTCTTTTGAAAACCGCTGCTCCTGTTAGGGGGCGGCGGTTTTTTTGTTAGTGAATCGCTCAGATAGTCGGGCTTCCGGCCGTTAAAGAGACAGTGTGTGATCTGGGTCACATTGTGTGGGCTTGGCCGCACTTTGCAGGCACAATGCCATCTCTTTGATATGACGGGTCGGAGCTTTACCCTTGCCGCGTTCTTCCGCTGTACGTTTCAGCCATTTCCTACCTTCACTGCTGTTGTTACTTGCGGGGTTGGCGGCTGCGTACGTCAAAGACCTCAGCGTGTTCTTCACGTCGCTGTTCAACGTGTTGCCGACTTTGGTGCTGTTGCTGGGCGGCGCTTATTGCGCGGTTTACCGGCGTCAGCGCGAACTGTTTCTGATGCTCACGGTGTACATCGCCTACTTTTTGCTCGACACCCAGACCGACTATTACCGCGACAACGGCAAGGTCCGCGAAGACGCTGCGGTGGTCTTCCATCTCGTCTGTTTATTGCTGCCGTTGTTGTTTGGGCTGTTTGCGGCGTGGCAGGAGCGCACGCATCTGTTTCAGGACATGGTCGCGCGCTTCGCCGTTTTGCTGGCCTTCGGCAGCGTGGCGCTGGGACTTGAACAAAGTTATCCCCAGGCGCTGCTGATCTGGCTGTCGGAGATCCGTTGGCCGGCGCTG
Organism: Pseudomonas sp. AC242; assembly: GCF_979258655.1. Lineage (NCBI taxonomy): Bacteria > Pseudomonadati > Pseudomonadota > Gammaproteobacteria > Pseudomonadales > Pseudomonadaceae > Pseudomonas > Pseudomonas sp. AC242. The sequence goes on along the minus strand of NZ_OZ409873.1, from coordinate 5,102,020 downwards.
CACGGCGCGTGGATGAGTCTGATTCAGCTGTCCTATCCGGTGTTTATTTCGGCGTTCCTGCTACTGGCCTGGCAATACTGGCGCAATCCGCGTCCGCTGCATGCGGCGCAATTGGTTGGCCTGCTCGGCGTGTTCTGGATGCTGCCGAAAACCTTCATCCTGCCGTTCACCCTGAACATCATGTGCAGCCAAGTGATGTTGATGATCGCCGCAGCGGTTGCGCACGAGGCTTATCAAATGGCCTTCCGCGACGAACTCACCGGTCTGCCGGGCCGTCGCGCGCTCAACGAACGCATGCAACGCCTTGGTCGCAACTACGTATTGGCGATGAGTGACGTCGATCACTTCAAAAAATTCAACGACACCCACGGCCACGATGTCGGTGACCAGGTACTGCGATTAGTCGCCAGCAAACTGTCGAAAATCAGCGGTGGCGGTAGGGCGTATCGCTATGGCGGTGAGGAATTCGCCTTGGTGTTTGCAGGCAAAACCCTTGAGGAGTGTATGCCGCACCTTGAGGTGATCCGCGAGTCGATTGCGTCCTACAACATTCAGCTGCGAAATCAGGAAAACCGCCCGCAGGATGATCAGCAAGGTCGTCAGCGCCGCGCCGGCTCGGGTGCCTCCAGTGTGTCGGTGACGGTGAGCATCGGCGTCGCTGAACGAGTGGAGCAACGCAACCCGGAACAAGTGCTCAAGTCTGCCGACGAGGCACTCTACGCCGCTAAAGGCGCGGGGCGTAATTGCGTGATGGCCTACGGACAAAACCGCCGTGGCGCGGTGCGCATGGACGCTGCCGCAGGTTGAGTGATGACGGCGCATTCAGCGTCTGCACAGTGATTGTGGGGTGTGGGGGCCGGCAGGTAGGTTGGAGAAAACTGCTGACGGAGAAGCCACCATGCCTGAGTACAAAGCTCCCCTGCGCGACATGCGCTTTCTGATCGACCACGTCTTCGACTTTCACAGCAACTACGCCGCCCTCGGCGCCCACGACGCCAGCCCGGACATGATCAACGCGATCCTTGAAGAAGGCGCGAAGTTCTGCGAGAACGTTCTGGCGCCGCTCAATCGCAGCGGTGACGAAGAGGGCTGCCATTTCGACAACGGTGTGGTGACAACGCCTACAGGCTTCAAGCAAGCCTTCGCACAATATGTCGAGGGCGGCTGGCACGGTCTGGCGGCGGATCCGGCTTATGGCGGGCAGGGCTTGCCGAGTTCGCTGGGGCTGGTGATCAGCGAAATGGTCGGCTCCAGCAATACCTCTTGGGGCATGTACCCGGGTTTGACCCACGGCGCGATGTCGGCGATCCACGCTCACGGCAGCGCTGAGCAAAAAGACACCTACCTGAGCAAACTCACCGCCGGCCAGTGGACCGGCACCATGTGCCTGACCGAAGCCCACTGCGGCACCGACCTGGGCATCATCAAGACCCGCGCCGTGCCTCAGGCCGACGGTAGCTACGCGGTCACCGGCAGCAAGATTTTCATCTCCGCCGGCGAGCACGACATGAGCGATAACATCATCCATCTGGTGTTGGCCAAGTTGCCGGATGCGCCGGCCGGGACCAAAGGGATTTCGCTGTTTATCGTGCCGAAATTCTTGCCGGATGCGGCGGGTGAGGCAGGCGAGCGCAACGGCGTGTCCTGCGGTTCGATCGAACACAAGATGGGCATCAAGGCCTCGGCCACTTGCGTGCTCAACTTCGACGGCGCCAAGGGTTACCTGATCGGCGAGCCGAACAAGGGCCTGAACTGCATGTTCACCATGATGAACCACGCACGGCTCGGTACCGGGATGCAGGGTTTGTGTTTGGGTGAAGCGAGTTTCCAGGGCGCCATCAAATACGCCAACGACCGCTTGCAGATGCGTTCACTGACGGGCGCCAAAGCCCCGGACAAAGCCGCCGACCCGATCATCGTCCACCCGGACGTGCGGCGCATGTTGTTGACCATGAAAGCCTTTAACGAAGGCAATCGGGCGCTGACCTACTTCACCGCGCAGTTGCTCGATGTCGCGCATCTGAGCACTGATGTCGAAGCACGGCAGGAGGCCGAGGATTTGTTGGCGTTCCTCACGCCGATCTGCAAAGCGTTCATGACCGACACTGGCCTGGAAGTGACCAACCACGGCATGCAGGTATTCGGTGGCCACGGCTTCATTCGTGAATGGGGCATGGAACAGTTGGTTCGCGACTGTCGGATCGCGCCAATCTACGAGGGCACCAACGGTATTCAGGCGCTGGACCTGCTCGGGCGCAAGGTGTTGGGCAGTCAGGGTAAGTTGCTGCGCGGTTTCACCAAAATCGTCCATAAGTTCTGCGCGGCCAACGCTGAGCACCCGCAGCTGGGCAGTTTCGTTGCGCAGCTCAATGAGCTGAACCAGCAGTGGGGCGACCTGACCATGAAGATCGGCATGGCGGCCATGAAGAACCCGGATGAAGTGGGCGCGGCGTCGGTGGATTACCTGATGTACAGCGGTTACATCATTCTCGGTTATCTGTGGTTGCGCATGGCGTTGGTGGCGCAGGCGCAGCTGGAGTCGGGCGAGGGTGAGGCGGATTACCTGCGCGGGAAATTGGCGACGTGCGAGTTCTACTTCAAGCGTTTGTTGCCGCGTACGGCGGCGCATCGGGCGGCGATCGAGGCGGGGAGTGATTGCCTGATGAAACTGTCTGCGGAGTTGTTTGCACTTTAGAGAAGATAAAAAGATCGCAGCCTTCGGCAGCTCCTACAGGGAATCGGGCGTTGTCGAGGCTGCGATTTTTTGTGGTGACTAAAAATAACAAATCAGTCACCGGTTGACCCTATGTGTCGCAAAAGTTGTTGAGGTACACTCGGGCTCAGAAAACATCATTCCACGAATCACCTGTTTAGATCTTGCGAGGTTTGCCATGGCTGACTACAAAGCGCCGCTGCGCGATATGCGCTTCGTCCTCAATGAAGTGTTCGAAGTCGCCAAACTCTGGGCCGAACTGCCGGCGCTGGCTGAGACTGTCGACGCCGAAACCGTTGAAGCCATTCTCGAAGAGGCCGGCAAGGTCACCAGCAAAAGCATCGCGCCGCTGAGCCGTGCCGCTGACGAAGAAGGCTGTCACTGGGCCGACGGCGCCGTCACCACTCCAGCCGGTTTTCCACAGGCTTATCAGACTTACGCCGAGGGCGGCTGGGTTGGCGTCGGTGGCGATCCGCAATACGGCGGCATGGGCATGCCCAAAGCCGTATCGGCGCAGGTTGAAGAAATGGTCAACTCCGCCAGCCTGTCGTTCGGTCTGTACCCGATGCTGACCGCTGGCGCCTGCCTGTCGATCAACGCCCATGCCAGCGAAGAGCTGAAAGCCGCGTACCTGCCGAACATGTATGCCGGCGTCTGGGCCGGCTCCATGTGCCTGACCGAGCCGCACGCCGGCACCGACCTGGGGATTATTCGGACAAAAGCCGAGCCTCAGGCCGACGGTTCCTACAAAGTCAGCGGCACCAAAATCTTCATTACCGGTGGCGAACACGATCTCACCGAAAACATCATTCATCTGGTGTTGGCGAAACTGCCGGACGCCCCGGCGGGTCCGAAAGGCATTTCGCTGTTCCTGGTGCCGAAGTTCATGGTCAATGCCGACGGCAGTCTGGGCGCACGCAATCCGGCGAACTGCGGTTCGATCGAACACAAGATGGGCATTCAGGCGTCCGCGACCTGCGTGATGAACTTCGACGAAGCCGTGGGTTATCTGGTTGGCGAGCCGAACAAAGGCCTGGCCGCGATGTTCACCATGATGAACTACGAGCGCCTCGGCGTCGGCATCCAAGGCCTGGCCACCGGCGAGCGTTCGTATCAGAACGCCGTTGAATACGCCCGCGACCGTCTGCAAAGCCGTTCGCCGACCGGCGCGCAGAACAAAGACAAAGTCGCTGACCCGATCATCGTCCACCCGGATGTGCGGCGCATGCTGCTGACCATGAAAGCCTCGAACGAAGGCGGCCGTGCGTTCTCCACCTACGTGGCGATGCAACTCGACACCGCCAAGTTCAGCGAAGACGCCACCACCCGCAAGCGTGCAGAAGATCTGGTCGCGTTGCTGACGCCGGTAGCCAAGGCATTCCTCACCGACCTGGGTCTGGAAACCACCGTGCACGGCCAGCAGATTTTCGGCGGCCACGGCTACATCCGCGAATGGGGCCAGGAGCAACTGGTGCGCGACGTGCGTATCACTCAGATCTACGAAGGCACCAACGGCATTCAGGCGCTGGACCTGGTCGGTCGTAAGATCGTCGGCAGCGGCGGCGCGTTCTACAAGCTGTTCGCCGACGAGATCCGCCATTTCACCGCGACAGCCAGTGCCGATCTGGGCGAATTCACCAAACCGCTGAACGATGCCGTCGACACGCTCGACGAGCTGACCTCGTGGTTGCTGGATCGGGCAAAAAACAACCCGAACGAAATTGGCGCGGCTTCGGTCGAATATTTGCAAGCATTCGGATACACGGCGTATGCCTACATGTGGGCATTGATGGCCAAAGCTTCGCTGGGCAAAGAAGCGCAAGACGATTTCTATGCCAGCAAACTGGGCACTGCGCGCTTCTATTTCGCCCGCTTGCTCCCGCGGATTCACTCGTTGAGTGCGTCAGTAAAGGCCGGTAGCGAGTCGCTGTTCCTGCTGGATGCAGCGCAATTCTGATGCGATGACGTCATGTAAGCATTCTCTTACATGACGTGCTGCTGTTCTCCCATAGGCGAAGATTGGATCCACAGCTAATCTACATTTCATGGACGTCGCGCAGGAAGCGCAAAGCAACAACACGGACACGTAGGATTCTGCCAGGGTGGCGGAGTGAAATGGATGTCAGGGAAACAGTCTGCAAAGCCCCGCTTCGGCGGGGTTTTCTTTTGCCTGAAGAAAAGTGCTCAGACCAAAGGGTCGAGCGGCGGCTTTAATTCTCGCTCCATCACTTCTTCCAGCAACGTCCGCAACAGCGCCAAAGAGGCCTGCTGGCGCTGCACATCGCGACACACCAGGCCAACCTTCAGCGGCACGCGCGGTTCGCTCAGCGGTTTCCACAACAGATCCTGATCGTCGTATTCCTTCTGCGAACGCCCCGGCAGCACTGTCGCCAGTTTGGTGTGTGGAAGGCTGTCGAGAATACCCACCATATTGTTCAACTCGGCTTGTACCTGCGGACGGCGCCCGAGGGCGGTCAGTTGCGCCTGCCATATCTGGCGGATCTGGAACTCTTCGCCCAGCAGCAACATCGGCAATTCGGCAGCCTGACGCATCGAGACTTTCTTGAATTCACGCAATGGATGATCCGCCGGGATGACCAGCGTCAGCTCATCTTCGTAAAGCATCACACCGTGCAGGCCCGGTTGGCGCGGCGGCAGGTAACTGATGCCGATGTCCAAAGAACCGTTGAGCAGCCGCCGTTCGATCTCAAGTCCGGTCAATTCATAGATCTGCACCACCAGATGTGGCTGTGCCTTGCGCACCCGCTCAAGCATTTGCGGGACCAGACTGGTGTGCACCGTTTGCAGCACGCCGATCGCCAGCGTGCGCAAGGCCTGGCCCTTGAAGTTGCCCAGCGCCTCGCGCGCCCGTTGCAAGCCATCGAGCAGCGGCAACGCATGGTTGTACAACGTGTGCGCGGCGAGGGTCGGCAGCAGGCGCTTGCTGCTGCGCTCGAACAAGGTGACGTCGAGGTTCTGTTCGAGCTGGCGGATCTGCTGCGACAGCGCCGGTTGCGAGATCGACAGGCGTTCAGCCGCCCGGCCGACATGACCTTCTTCGTAGACCGCGACGAAATAACGCAGTTGTTTGAAATCCATAAGTAATGCTTATCGAAAATGCTGGTAAATCGAAATGGCCCGAAGCCGTCAGTAAGCCTAGTCTAACCGCATTCACAAGGCTTGCAGGGCCAGAAAGCGCGATGAATAGCGATCGCTTCGACAGTGTTTGCATAGGCAGTTCAAAAAACCTCGAACGAGGATTTTTTCAATGAATCTGTTCAGTTTGCGGCGGCAGGCGCCAAGCCTTGATGACCTCGCTTTCGAGGCCAACCCTTCAGACATCAGCGAAAGTCTCAGCGCCGAGCGCCTGATGCCTAGCGTCGAACGGCCGCAACAGGTGTTTGTCCGTGGTCAGGGGTCGTGGCTGTGGGGCAGTAACGACCGCGCGTATCTCGACTTTTCTCAGGCCGGCGGCGCCAACAGCCTCGGCCACAGCCCGTCGGCGCTGGTCAAAGCCATCAGCAGTCAGGCGCAGGCGCTGATCAATCCCGGCTTCAATCTGCACAATCGAGGCATGCTCAGCCTTGCCGAGCGTCTGTGCGCCGCTACCTCCAGCGATCAGGCCTACCTGCTCAACAGCGGCAGCGAAGCCTGTGAAGCGGCGATCAAACTCGCGCGCAAATGGGGGCAGCTGCATCGCGGCGGCGCCTCGCGGATCATTGTCGCGAAGCAGGGTTGTCACGGTCGCAGTCTGGCGACGATTTCCGCCTCCGACAGCTGCAACCTGCACAACCGTTTTGCGCCGTTGCTGCCGGGGTTTGATCTGGTGCCGTTCAACGACTTGCCGGCCCTGCACGCCGCGGTCGATGCGCAAACCGTCGCGATCATGCTGGAGCCGATTCAAAGCGATGCCGGCGTTATTCCGGCCACTGAACATTACCTCAAGGGCGTCGAACGACTCTGTCGTGAACTGGGCATTCTCTTGATCCTCGACGAAGTGCAAACCGGCATCGGCCGCTGCGGCGCTCTGCTCGCGGAACAGTCCTACGGCGTGCGCGCCGATATCGTCGTGCTCGGCAAAGGACTTGGCGGCGGTGTGCCATTGGCGGCGCTGCTGGCGCGGGGCAAAGCGTGCTGTTTCGAGGCCGGCGAACTGGGCGGCACCCATCACGGCAATGCATTGATGACGGCGGCCGGTCTGGTAGTGCTCGACAGCGTGCACGACCGCAGTTTCCTCCAGCAGGTCAACGACAACGGCCAGTACCTGCGCGAAGGCCTGGTCCGATTGGCACACCGCTATTACCACGGCGAACTGCGCGGTCAAGGCCTCTTCTTCGGACTGACCCTGTCAGACGATTCCGCAGAGGCCGTGGTCCACGCCGCCCTGCACGAAGGCCTGCTGCTCAATGCGCCGCAAGCCAACTGCCTGCGTTTCACCCCGGCCCTCACCGTCAGCAAAACCAACATCGATGAAATGCTCCTGCGCCTAGGCCGCTCCTTCTCGCGAGTGCGCACCGCGCAACTGCAATGCCGCAAAGGGATTGCCGTCTGAGCTGAAGTTTCCCACCCGATTTCCAGAACCGTCTCGCGGTATAACGCACGCCCCACGCCTGATTCTTTTGGCGTGGGGCGTTTTTTTTGTGGCCGGGTTTTGCAGATGGCGTTTAGTGCTTGAGAGTTCGTTGTGCGAATGGTTTTTTAGAAAGTCCCTGCAGGGAATGCGGGGGCAGACCGATCGATATTTTCGAGACGGATGGCTTTGTAATCTATACCACTGGGTGGTATGTTTTTTGGAAGGGATACCGATGTCATTCAGGCTGTTCAAAACCAAGGGTTTTGCGATACGAGCCGGCAAGGCTTGGATCAGCGACGCGGAGCTCCGGGAAGCATTTTGCGAGATGCTTGAAGGTCAGGCTGACGATCTTGGTGGTGGCGTCTGGAAGAAGCGGTTGAACGCCAACCGTCATCGTTCGATTGTTTTGGCTAAGGGCGGGCGTTACTGGATCTATCAAGTGCTGTTCGCCAAGAAAGATCAGAGCAACATCACAACATCCGAATTGAAGGATTTACGAAAGTTAGCCAAAACCTATGCTCAACTGACCGAGGAGCAGATCCGGGATTTGTTGGCAATGAAGGAGTTTGTGGAGATATTTCATGAGTAAGAAATTCAAAAGTGAAGTTTTTGAATCGATACACGAATCAGCCAGCGCTCTACTGGCTGTCGGAGCAATCAGCAAGGCAACAATGCGGGAGTTTGATGAGTCGTGTCTGGCAACGGTTCCTGAAGCGATCCCGGCGGAACAGATCAAGGCTCTGCGCGAACGCAATAACGTCAGCCAGCCGGTATTCGCTCGCTACTTGAACACTAGCGCGTCGACAGTCAAACAATGGGAGTCGGGAGACAAACACCCCAGCGGAATGGCGCTGAAGTTACTGAGCATCGTGCAGAAGCACGGACTGCAAATTCTTAGCTGAGCTATCAGTTTGATACCGACACTGTGATTAGCACTGAACCCTGACGAACGGCGCGGGTCGATTAGCTTGTATGGCTCAAATGAGCCAACCCCCACACAGGAGCTGCCCCATGGATTTCATTCGCATCATCATCGCTATACTGTTGCCACCACTGGGCGTGTTTCTGCAGGTCGGATTTGGCGGGGCGTTCTGGTTGAACATTCTGCTGACGTTGTGCGGGTATATTCCGGGGATCGTGCATGCGGTGTATATCATCGCCAAGCGCTGAGTCAGCGGCATAAACCTGTAGGTGCTGCGCCACGCTGCGATCTTTTGATTTTAATTCGAGGATCAGGATCAAAAGATCGCAGCGTGCCGCAGCTCCTACAGGAAGAGGGTTTCAGTCTGTAAATCCCATCACCCGCCGATAGAACTTCCACTCCTGCTCCAGCGCATGCGCCTGATTGGCGGCGAGGCGGAAGCCGTGGCGTTCGTCGGGGTAGTAATGCGCTTCGACCGGGACGCCGTTTTGCTCCAGCGCCGTGACCATGTCGCGGGTCTGTTGCGGGACAACGACGGCGTCCAGTTCACCTTGAAAGAAGATCACCGGTACGCGGATGTTGTTTGCGTGCAACAACGGCGTGCGGGCGGCGTAGCGTTCGGCGTCTTGCTCGGGATCGCCGATCAGCCAGTCCAGATAATCACCCTCGAATTTGTGCGTTGCCCGAGCCAATGCAACCGGGTCGCTAACGCCGTACAAACTCGCTCCGCCGCGGAAGACGTGTTTGAACGCCAGCGCACATAACGTGGTGTAGCCGCCTGCGCTGCCACCTCGAATGAATGCGCGTTCACCGTCGATCAAACCCTGTTCGGCGAGATAACTCACCGCCGCACAAGCATCCTCGACATCCACCTCGCCCCAGCTCAGATGCAGTGCCTGTCGATATTCCCGGCCATATCCACTGCTGCCGCGATAGTTGAGATCGGCGACGGCGAAGCCGCGTTGCGTCCAGTATTGAATGCGCGGGTCGAGCATCGGATAGCAGGCTGACGTCGGGCCACCGTGGATGAATACTACCAACGGCGGTTTCGTCTCACCGCTCATGGCAGGGTAGAAAAAACCGTGAGCCTCACCCGAGCCACTCGGGTAACGCAGGGTTTGCGGGCGACTGATGCGTTCGGCAGGCAGGGGCGCTACGCCACCGGCCAACACCTTCACTTCGCGCGTGGTTCGATCAATGGCGATGACCGCCGAAGGACTGATCGGCGAGGCGGCGATGCAGTAGATAAATTGCGCATCCAAAGCCAAATGCCGGAAACGACTGTAGTCACCGGTGAGGTCGTCATCGCCTAATGTCAGACGGCCAAAGCCGCCTTCACTCCAACTGGCTAAAACCGAATCTTCAACAGGCAACCAAGTGCAGCCGCCCAATTGCCAAGGCGCCGGAGCGTGATCGGCTTGCGCAGCGGGTAATGGCGCCAAACCGTCGGAAGTCTCAGCCCATGGCTGCCAGAATCCACCACGATCGGTCAGGCAACAAAGGCGATTGTCGGCATCGAATCGAGGTTGTTGGATCGACTCTTCAAGCTCGACACCAGCGACACATTGCGGCGAACCAAATGCACCGTCAGTCAAACGCTCGGCCACCATCAACCGAGTCGACGTCCACGGCTGATGCGGCCGACTCCACTCGATCCAGGCCAAACGCTGGCCATCCACACTGAGGATTGGCGCCGCATAAAAATCCGCGCCTTCAGCCAATAAATGCCGCGTCCCGTCAGCGAGACCGATTGCTACCAGCCGATGCTGATCTTGCTGTTCTTCGACCGCCAGCACCTGGCCGGAAGCAAAATGCAGATCGCCATAACGGCACTCGCCCGACGTCAATGCTTCAGGCTCGCCATCGAGATTTTGGCGATACAACTGCTGATCCGCCTCAGCAACGAAAACCACCCCGTTCGGCGTCAGACAAAACGCACCACCGCCATATTCGTACACCCGACTGCGCACGCTGAAACCGTCTGGCGTAAGACAATTCGCCATGCCATCGCGCCAATGCCAGATCCGGCACGCGGCATCCTCCGGTCGATATTCATTCCAGAACAACCCGTTGGCGCCGAGCTGCAACTCGGCGAAGTCCATACCGGCAGCGACGGCTTGCGAGGCGCTGAAAGGCTCAGCCCTTGGCGATGAGGCGCGAGTTTCGTTCATTGCGGAAGGCCAGTTGTTCGATGGTTTGGGTGGCGGTCTCGGCTTCTTCGCGGGCCTTGAGAATCACACCGTGATGTTCGGACTTGCTGCACACCGGGTCGGCATTGCTCGCATCGCCGGTGAGCATGAACGCCTGGCAGCGGCAGCCGCCGAAGTCTTTTTCTTTCTCGTCACAAGAGCGGCACGGCTCGGGCATCCAGTCGTAACCACGGAAGCGGTTGAAGCCGAACGAGTCGTACCAGATGTGTTGCATGCTGTGATCGCGCACATTGGGAAACTGCACCGGCATCTGTCGGGCGCCGTGGCAGGGCAGCGCGGTGCCGTCCGGGGTGACCGTCAGAAAGATACTGCCCCAGCCGTTCATGCAGGCTTTCGGGCGTTCTTCGTAGTAATCCGGGGTGACGAAAATCAGTTTGCACGGATGCCCTTCGGCTTCCAGCTTGGCGCGGTATTCGTTGGTGATGCGTTCGGCGCGCACCAGTTGTTCCTTGGTCGGCAACAGGCCGACACGATTGAGCTGCGCCCAACCGTAAAACTGGCAGGTGGCGAGTTCGACAAAGTCGGCTTCGAGCGCTATGCACAGTTCGATGATGCGGTCGATCTTGTCGATGTTGTGCCGATGGGTGACGAAGTTCAGCACCATCGGATAGCCGTGGGCCTTCACTGCGCGGGCCATTTCCAGCTTCTGCGCGAAAGCCTTTTTCGAACCGGCGAGCAGGTTGTTCACTTGCTCGTCGCTGGCTTGGAAACTGATCTGGATATGATCGAGGCCGGCCTTCTTGAAGTCGCTGATTTTCTGCTCGGTCAGGCCGATGCCGGAGGTGATCAGGTTGGTGTAGAAACCCAACTGCCGCGCTTCATGAATCAGCTCGGCGAGATCCTGACGCACCAGCGGCTCGCCGCCGGAAAAACCCAGTTGCGCCGCGCCCATCTCCCGCGCCTCGCGGAACACCTTGATCCATTGTTCTGTGGTCAGTTCTTTGCCCTGCTCGGCGAAATCCAGCGGATTGGAGCAGTACGGGCATTGCAGCGGGCAGCGGTAGGTCAGCTCGGCGAGCAGCCACAGCGGCAGGCCGATTTCAGGCTTGGCCGGCAGATCAGGCAAGTTCGATCCAGTGCTGCGCACGGGCAACCTCCATGAATTGCTCGATGTCATCACCGAGCTCAGGCACGCCGGGGAACTGCTCGTCGAGTTTGGCGATGATCGCCGCGACATCGCGTTCACCGTCGATCAGCCCACCGATCAGCGCGGCGCTGTCGTTGAGTTTGATCATGCCTTCGGGGTAGAGCAGCACGTGACCTTTCTGCGCCGGTTCGTACTGGAAGCGGTAGCCGGGACGCCAGGTCGGGACTTTGCTGCGGTCGAAACTCATAAGGTGATTCCTTTATGCCAGACGCGTTGTTCGGTGACGCTGTGATACGGCGGGCGGTTCAGTTCGTAGGCCATGCTCATGGCATCGAGCATGCTCCAAAGAATGTCCAGTTTGAACTGGAGAATTTCCAGCATGCGCTCCTGGCCTTCACGCGTCTTGTAGTGCTCAAGCGTGATTGCCAGACCGTGCTCGACATCACGCCGTGCCTGACCGAGGCGGGTGCGGAAGTATTCGTAACCGGCCGGGTCGATCCACGGGTAATGCTGCGGCCAGCTGTCGAGGCGCGACTGGTGGATCTGCGGTGCAAACAGTTCGGTCAACGAGCTGCTGGCGGCTTCCTGCCAACTGGCGCGGCGGGCGAAGTTGACGTAGGCGTCGACGGCAAAGCGTACGCCGGGCAATACCAGTTCTTGGGAGCGCAGTTGATCCGGATCGAGACCGACCGCTTGACCGAGGCGCAGCCAGGCTTCGATACCGCCGTCTTCACCGGGAGCGCCGTCGTGGTCGAGCAGGCGCTGAATCCATTCGCGGCGGATTTCCCGATCGGGGCAATTGGCGAGGATCGCCGCGTCCTTCAGGGGGATGTTCACCTGATAGTAGAAGCGGTTGGCGACCCAGCCCTGAATCTGTTCGCGAGTTGCTCGGCCTTGGTACATCGCCACGTGGTAGGGGTGGTGGATGTGGTAGTAGGCGCCTTTGGCGCGCAGGGCCGCTTCGAATTCGGTGGGGGACATTGGCGTGTCAGTCATGTCTGTTCTCCGGGAACAACCGTTGGATTCTGTGGTGTCTGTCAGGACGTCATCGCTGGCAAGCCAGCTCCCACAGGTTTTGTGTACACCACAGAACCTTGTGGGAGCTGGCTTGCCAGCGATGGGGCCATCCGCTACAGCACAATACTCATGCCGTCATACGCCACTTCAACATCACGCCGCGCCAACTCGGCACGCTCCGGCGAATCCTCATCGAGAATCGGATTGGTGTTGTTGATGTGGATAAGCACCTTGCGCTGCTCTGGCAGTTGTTCCAGCACTTCGAGCATGCCGCCAGGCCCGTTCTGTGCCAGGTGACCCATCTCGCGACCGGTGCGCGTGCCGACGCCACGGCGCTGCATTTCATCGTCATCCCACATCGTGCCGTCGACCAACAGGCAATCACTGCCCGCCATGATCTCCAGTAACGGTGCGTCGACCTTGCCCAGCCCCGGCGCGTAGAACAGCTTGCCGCCGGTGTTCAGGTCTTCAACGATCAAACCGATGTTATCGCCCGGATGCGGATCGAAGCGGTGTGGCGAATACGGCGGCGCCGCGCTGCGCAACGGCAGCGGAGTGAAGCGCAGGTTCGGGCACGCCGCCACGGTGAAACTTTGGTCGAGTTCGATGCGGTTCCAGTCCAGTCCACCGTTCCAGTGGGTGAGCATCTTGAACAGCGGAAAACCAGTGCTCAGATCTTCATGAACCATGTCCGTGCACCAGACCTGATGCGGGCAGCCTTCGCGCAGGCTGAGCAGGCCGGTGGTGTGGTCGATCTGGCTGTCCATCAGGATGATCGCGCTGATGCCGGTGTCGCGCAGGGCCCGGCCCGGTTGCATCGGGGCGAAGCTTTGCAGTTGCGCGCGGATGTCCGGCGAGGCGTTGCACAACACCCAGTTCACGCCGTCGTCGGAAATCGCGATGGACGATTGGGTGCGGGCCTTGGCATTCAGGCTGCCGTCGCGAAAGCCTGCGCAATTGACGCAGTTGCAGTTCCACTGCGGAAAACCGCCGCCAGCGGCCGAACCCAGAATCTGGACGAACATGAACACTCCATCATTTCAACGCGGAAAATAAAACGCCTCGGCGAGCCGAGGCGTTGCACTGCAATTCTACGTAAGCAGAACTCAGCGGCTGGCGAAGTACATGGTGACTTCGAAGCCGATACGCAGGTCGGTGTAAGCCGGTTTTGTCCAGGACATGGTGTGTCTCCTCAGGGTGGGTGGGATAGCGCTGTCCATAGTTATAGTCCACGGCAGCGCAAAGATGTTCCAAATAGTTAGGCTGCTATGTTACTCAAAATTTCCGGGTAAATGCCCGTGAATCTTTGAGAAAGCTCCTTGCAGCCTTGGTAATGATCAATTTGCTGCTTGCCATGAGGTCTCGGGTGCCGGATCGCTGGCGAGGCAGAGCCAGCCGCCTTCGACGTTGCTCAAGCGCTGCGCAGCGCTGAGCAATGTCTGGCGATCCAGTTGGCCGATGGCGGCGATCAATTGCTCAAGATAATCCGACGAGTGACCTGCAAGCCTGGCCTGCCAAAGCAGTTCGGCGGCGTCTTTGCTGGACAGGTTGGCGTCGTCGAATTGATCAGCGAGGCTCTGGCGTTGTTGCTCGAAGCTCGACTCATCATTCTTTTCGACCAGCATTGGCAGGCTTTCGAAGAACTGCCGAATGTGGCCGAGCAGTTCCACGGGTGGGGTGTTCGGGGATTGCACGCCGAACAGCATGGCCGTCTGGCCGTGAATCTGGCGCAGTGCGCTGAAAACTGCATAACCCAATTGCAATTCGACCCGCAGGCGCTGGTAGAAAGGTGTCTGGCACAACTGCGCCAACAGCCGCCACGCGGCTTCGTCGGCGAGGCTGCGGCTGGCAGTCGGGCAGAACAGCAGCAAGGCGTATTCGCTGGAGGCGGTATCGATATGTCGCCAGTGTTTTTGCGCGGTGATCGTCGTCGGCGCTGGCAACTGATTGTCCGCAATCCCGGGAATCCGGCTCAGGGCCAAGCCCATGGCAGATTGAGTCTGTTGATTCAGGCCCAGGGCGAGGCCGTCCCAGCGTGAAGTTGTCCACAGGTGTTGGGCGTCGTCGCCGGTTTTGGCTGATTCCAGCGTCTGTTCCGGCAACGTTTTCAACAGTTGGCGGATGGGGTTCAACGGCGCTTGCGGTTCACTGCGCGGCGAATCGGGGTCAACTTGCGTCAGAGATTTCAGCGCATGTTCAAGGACGCTGGGCATTGGCTCTTGCAGCCCGGTGAGTTTCAGCAGCCATTGATTGCCAGAGGCGCTGAAAGACAGGTCGACGCCGGCTTCTCGGGCGTCTTGCTGCGTTTGCCGAAGACTACGCTGCAACCTCGATTGCAGATCAGCGCTGGCTGCAACTTCCACCTGCCAGCGCAGATAAACTGCGCCTTCATCCGTGTTGTCCGGCAACGCCTGACTGAACTGCATCGGCGAGCGTTCACGACGGCCGCGCGAACGATCCTGAGCGAACGTGCGCAGCCCTCGGTGGGCACTGGTCTGGCCGCGAATCAGCCCGGCGTTGGCCAAGGGTTCGCTGGCTCTCAGAAAAGGATTGGCAGCAGGCAGGCTCCAGTGATCGCTGAAGTTATCCACAGTGCCGATTTCGCTGAGAATCTGTGTAAGGGCTTTAACGCCGGAATCAGACAACCCGACTTCCAACGCTTCACTATCGAGCCGCGCCAGTTGCAGCGCGCCGCTGACTTGTTGCTGACGCTGAAGCAGCGCCGCGTATTCTTTTTGCAGTGGCGCCCAATCTTGTTGAGCAAAGAAACTCATCCAATCCAGCACCCGCTCGGCAATGGCGTTTAACGATTCGAACGCTGCGCTGAACTCCAGATGCAGCAACGCTTGGCTGGCAAAGTGATAGACCGGCGCAGCTTTTAATCCATCAGCCAGATTCTGCTGCTGCAAATGCGCCAGCAAGCCTCCGGGTTTGGCGCTGTTCAACCAATGGCAAAGGAATGCCAAAGCCTCGCCAGACGACTCAGGCAAGGCATCGAACGCAAACATCAGGTTGCCGCGTCGCTCAGCCACCTGTTGATAACTTTTTACCGCCAGCGGTATGGATGCCGCCTGCGCAACTTTATCCCCAGCTGGCAAATCCGCTGCAAATTGTTCAGCCAGTGCTTTCAGTTCCTCAAGACTCTGCGGTCCGACCAGACTCAGCGTCATCTGCCCAGTCCGATAAAACTGCTGGTGGAAGTCTTTCAACGCCTGTTGAAACGCAGATTGTTCGACTGGCAGGCTGTCGCGATTCCCCGCATGAAATCCGCGCAACGGATGATCTGCCGGTAAACCTTCGTACAAGGAAAACTGCTGCTGCGCCGCAGAATCCTGCGTCCATGCGACAAATTCTGCCTGCAACACTTCCCGTTCCCGCAACTGATCGTCCAGATTCATACGCGGCTGAGCGAGCATGTCTGACAGACGCTCCAGCCCGTCGCTGAATGAGCGCGTCGGCAATTCAAAGAAAAGGTCAGTAGTACGTTCGCGCGTGCTGGCATTCACTTGCCCACCATGACGCTGTACGTAGGCCATCAGCCCATCGCCGGCAGGAAAACGCTCGGTGCCGAGAAACAGCAAGTGCTCCAGAAAGTGCGCCAGTCCCGGCCATGCCAGCGGCACATCATGGCTACCGACAGCCACGCGCAATGCAGCGGCACTGCGCTTCAGCCCGGGCACATGACGCAGGGTCACGCGCAAGCCGTTGGCCAGGGTTTCAGAGTGGAGGCGGGGGTGAGTCGGCGCAGGCATGGGCACTTCCAGAACAGTGAAGTGCCAATGCTAGCGGATTAGCGCTGGTTGAGCGCGTCGTAAAGTTCGGGGCGACGGTCGCTGAGGTAGCGATTGGCGGCGCGGGAGTCGAGCATCAACTGTCGATCGAGCTTGCCGATGATCAGCGTTTCGTCGAGTCCGGCCTGAGCGATGCGGCTGCCATCCGGTGCGGCGATGCTGCTTTGCCCGCAGTAATGGATGTCACCTTCGTGGCCGCAGTAGTTGGCGTAAGCCACGTAGCATTGGTTTTCGAAGGCGCGTGAACGCACGGTGACGTCAGCGACAAAATCAAACGGGATCATGTTCGCCGTCGGCACCAGAATCAATTCGGCGCCGGCGAGCGCCAGACGTCGGGTGTTTTCCGGAAACTCCAGGTCGTAACAAATCAGGAAACCGAGCTTCCAGCCGTTGAGTTCGACGATGGGAAAATCATCATTGCCGGGGCTGAACATCGAGCGATCCAGATCACCGAACAGATGCGTCTTGCGGTAATTGCACAGGCGCTCACCGCTCGAATCGATCAACTGCACCGCGTTGTAAATCTGCCCGTCGGCGGTGCGCTCCGGATAACCGTAAGCAATCGCCAGACCCGCAGCCTTGGCGATCCGGCCGATCTGCTGCGCCCATTCACCGTTGTAGACCTCGGCCAAGGTGCTGACCGCTTCGGCGCCGATGTTGTAGCCGGTCATGAACATCTCCGGCAGCACCAACAGGTCGGCACCCTTGGCCTCCATCGCCAGTTGATGCAGGCGTTGCAGGTTGGCGGCGGGCTCCAGTGGCAGCGGTGGACATTGGTAAAGGGCTACACGCATCAGGAATTCCTCTTACTCGGGCAGGGCGATAGGGCCGATGTCTTTGAACACATCACCCGGGCCCGGGTTCGCTTTATGTGTCGAACCGCCGAAATGCTTCATGATCCCCCACACCGCGTTGAGCGACGTCTGCACTGCGCCTTCGACCCATGCCGGCGTCCACGAAACATCGTCGCCAGCGATAAAAATCCCGCGCTGCTCGGCTGGCATTTCGTCCTGCATGAAGTGCGCGTACATGCGCTGGTTGTAGCGATAGTGGCCGGGCAGGGCGCCTTTGAATGCACCGAGGAAATGCGGGTCGGCTTCCCACGACACGGTGATCGGATCGCCGATGATCCGCGCAGCGATGTCGACTTTCGGGTAGATCTTTTTCAACGCATTCAACGCAAGCTCAACGCGTTTTTCCACCGGATGCGGCAGCATCTTCAGCGCGTCGCTCATCCACGAATAAGACAGGCAGATCACGCCCGGTTTGTCGTCGCCATTGTCGAACAGGTAAGTGCCACGGGTCAGGCGATCGGTGAGGGTCATGCTCATCAGGTCGCGGCCGGTTTCCGGGTCCTTGTCCTTCCAGAACGGCCGGTCGACCATCACGAAAGTCTTCGACGATTGCATGTAGCGGGTGCGGTCGAGGGCCATCCACATTTTCTGCGAGAACAGGCTTTCGTCGCATTCGATCTGGGTGGTCAACAGCCAGCTCTGACAAGTGGTCAGCACGGCGGCGTATTCGCGGGTGTCGCCATTATTGTCGGTGACCGCGAAACGACCATCCGCCGCGTGGGCAATTTTCTTCACGCCGGAGCGCGGCGCACCACGGTGCAGGGATTTCAGGCTGGTACCTTCAGGCCAATGCACGCAACGTTCCGGCACATGCCGCCAGATGCCCTGCGGTACTTGTTCGACGCCGCCGACCACCAGATGCTGATGATCGTCGCAGTTGGTCATCACCACGCGGAAGATTTCCAGCATCGAGTTAGGAAAGTCCGAATCCCAGCCGCCGGTGCCGAATCCGACTTGGCCGAACACTTCGCGATGATGGAACGACAGTTTGGCGAAGGCTTCCGAGGTGGCGACGAAGTCATAAAACGTGCGGTCGTCCCACAGCGGCACCAAGGTATTCCACAGCTCTTTCAGGCGCGGCACATCGCGGTCGCGAATAGCTTGCTGGATATCGGCGAACTGCGAACCGGCCTCCAGCGCATCCGCCCAGGCGTCAGCCACTTCCTGGAACAGTGCAGGAAGATCCGCCAGTTTTTGTGCGTAATGGGTTTTGCCTTCCAGGTCGATCACCGTGCTGCCAGAGGCCGGCGTCAGCGGGTTCGGGAAAGGTTTGGTTTCGAGGCCGAGCTTGTCGACGTAGTGATAAAACGCGGTGGAAGACACCGGGAAACGCATGCCGCCCAGTTCAGCGACGATGCCGTCGGTGCCGTTGAAGGCCTGCGAGCGCAGACGGCCACCCAGTTTCGATGCTTCGTAAACCACCGGTTTCAGGCCGAGCTTCATCAACTCGTAAGCGGCCACCAGGCCGGCGATGCCTGCGCCGACGATCGCCACTTCAGCGCCGTGATTGTGCTCAGGAATGCTGCCGAGACCGGCCGGGTGTTCGATCCAGTCGTCAAACGCGAACGGAAAGTCCGGACCGAAAATGGTGACTGGTTTCTTACCGTCTACAGGATGGCGATTGTTCTTGTTCATGGCTGACCTTGATGGCGACCCGACGCAGGATGCGCGTCTGAGTATAGGAAAAGTTGCCAGCCATTCTAGGGAGCGTAGAACACGTTAATAAGACGCAAAGTGTCGTCGTTTTGCCAGATTAGCGATCAATATGACGAGCAGTGGCTACACACCGACCAAAATTTGCGAGAGAGCCTGCTCGAGAAGAAGCTCTGAAATCCACCCGAGAAGCCCGATCAAAATCTTAAACCGGCTGCCCCCGATCAATCTTGCTACTCAAAATGATCGAAGTCGTGGTCTTCTCCACCCCGTCCACGCTGCCAATCTGATCGAGTAACTGATCCAGTTGCTCCGGCGAGTCCGTACGCAACCACGCCACATAATCAAACTCGCCACTCACGGCACACAGTTGCTGCACCTGTGCCATCGCACTCAACCGGCGCAACACCTCTTTGCCTGAGCGCGGCTGCACCTTGATCCCGACATACGCCTGCAACCCGCCATCGACCACCCGCTGACCCAGGCGTACGCCATAGCCGGTGATCACTTTGGCTTTTTCCAGGCGCGCCAGACGCGACGTCACGGTGGTGCGCGCAATGCCCAATTGCCGGGCAAGCATGGCCACGCTCTCACGAGCATTGATCTGCAGGGCAGCGATCAACTGACGATCGATTTCATCAAGCACGGGCGGGCGGATGTCTGGCAAGGGGCGGCTCCATTGGCGCGGATCGGTGGTTGGCGCATGTTACAGGCTCAATTGCCGGGACGCTTGCAGGCGATGATTGGGTTTCATCCGCATGTCGAGGCTATTGTCCTGCTGAAACCTGACCGTTGATTCGAGCCCGTGTTTCTTACGCCAGTACCTTGGCAAATGCCTCCCGGAATCGGCGCATGTCATCGTCCGTGCCGACACTCACTCGAACCCAGGTCGGCCATTCTTTCCATACGCGACCGACATGAACGTGGCGCTCGGCCAATGCCTTTACCACGGCAGCCGCAGGGCGTCTGACATCAATCATGAAGCAATTGGCCTGGGACGCTGTGCAACGAAAACCTCGCGCACTCAGCCAGGCGATGGTTTCCTCTCGCAGACGCGTGTTGTTCTGTTTCCTTTGCGCCAGCAACGAAGCGTCCTCAAGGCTGGCGATTGCTCCCAGCAAAGAAGAAGCGGCCGGGACGTTGTAGTTGCCGAACACTTCCAATTGTTCCAACAGCGCAGGGTTACCTACTGCGATGCCGAGCCTTGCACCCGCCATGCCGTAGATTTTCGAAAAGGTACGCAGCACCAGCAGGTCGGGGTGATCCTTGACCAGTGGGATGCAGGTGATGGCCTGCGAGAAATCGATGTAAGCCTCATCCACCAACAGAATCGAGCCTTTGGGTTTGTCCTTCAACGCGCGTTCAATATCGCTGCGGGCAGTGAGGGTGCCGGTCGGATTATTTGGATTGCAGATGTAGATCAACCCCGGCTGATGATCGGCAGCCAGCATGCGCGGCAGGTCGTGAGCATGCTCAGCGTTCAGCGGTACTTCGTGGACAGCGACATTTCTACCGCGCGCAGCCTGGACGGGATCTTCATAGGACGGTGCGGCAACCACCAGACTTCCCTGTTGCGTGAAGGCATGCACGGCGTGCTGCAGGGCCTGCTTGGAGCCGCTGTAGGTCTGCACGAAATCTTCGGGAATGCCTTGCTGGCGGGCAAACAGTGCATTGAGCCGGTACTGGATCTTGTAGGGATAACGTCCCGACAGGGCGATACCTTCCTGCATCGCTTGTCGAGCAGCCGTCGAGGGTCCCCAAGGGCTTTCGTTGAAGTTGATCAGCACCTCGTCAGAAGTTGCCGCTACAGAGGCTGTTTCAATTTGAGCCTGAGCCCAAGGATTGTGCGCCAGCAGTGGCAGTGTCGCGGCAAATCCAACGAATGAGCGTCGAGTGACATCAACCATGAGAACTCCCTTTTCGGATCATCAGATGCGCCACTGCTGTGTGGCCCCTTTAATGAAGTAACGAAATGGTTAATGGTTGATTTACCGTTGAGGCACTGTGAAAAGCGATGGCACACTCAGCCCTGAAATAGATCTATGCAGTTTTCTGGATACAAGGCGTTTGCCATCTGCACTCTTCAGAGGGTCTTTGCGTTTTCTAGTGAACGTGGCAAAGGCCTTCTGGCTCGACGAGATACCTGCATTACGCGGCGCTCGACAAGTTGGTAACTGACGAATGAAACGAGAATGACCGCACTATAAGAAATGGTCCAGAAAAGTATGGCGCTCCACAGCCCGCCGTTGGAGTAACCGAGCATGCTCCAAATACGACCGCAGACACTTAATGTGAGGATGTGCGACAGATACATTGAATAGGAAATGTCGCCGATAAATGCTAACAGGCGAGGAGCGTGTTTTTTGCTTATGACTTTTTGCAAGGCACAAGCCAATAACAATAGAGCGTAGCCACCGCCGACCAGGAATGCCCTTTTCAGTGATATCGCCTGAATAACATCAGCATTGCCCACTGTTTTATCGAAAAACGCGTAGAGCAGACTGCTCATCCCCACCGCTGCAAGTAACACGGGGGGTATCGTTTTCAGGCCGCGTTGCGCAAGCTTCAGATAAGCGACGCCCGACAGCGCGCCGAGTATGAATTCGATTGAAAATTCGTGGGTGATAATCCGCAGATAAGGAGCGCCCGTTGTGGTCATGAAAAAAGAAGCGAAGACAATTGCAAGCAACCACACGAGCAAGGCAGCCGAAACGTACTGTACTGGCAGCTTCAATATCAAGGCGAAGACCAGGTAAAACCATATTTCATGCGTGAGTGACCACGCAACCATCACCAGGGGAGCTGACTCTTCAGGTAGTAATAGAAAGGACGAAAGGATATTTGAATGGCCGCTCTGAGAGTTGTTTACCAGTTCTGGCCTGATGATGAAGACCAATAGGACTGCCAGAAAATAAACCCAGTAGGTCGGGTAGATTCGAAGAAAGCGGCCCTTGAGAAAGTTTAATGTCTCGCCGCGCAGCCCAAATTTTTTGCGAAAGGCGATGATCATTACGAAGCCACTGAGTGCGAAGAACAGGTCGACGCCTGTTTGTCCGAATACAAACAGCTCGGGAATGATCAACTCACTCTGTAGGTATTTTGTATTGATAAAAATAGAATGGAACGCAACAACCAGAAGAGCCGCCAGGCCTCTAGCAGCTTGTAGCGAGGTAAGTTTATGCACCTGATTTCGTCCTTCGAACTGGCTAGACATCCTGTGTTGGCAGTTTGAAAGTAACGCATCTTTGACGCAAGGGCGAAGCGCGGAAACTGCCATTTGCCATACGGCAATCGATTTCAAAAAATTGCAACGTTACGGCGGGTGTTGAGTGAGGCGGATGCCGTTCTGCTTCGACACTTGGCCCGCTCTCGCGCCAGAAACGCGAAAGCCGCGCATTTGCGCGGCTTTCAGGTTTGGTGGGCCCACACGGACTTGAACCGTGGACCAAAGGATTATGAGTCCTCTGCTCTAACCAACTGAGCTATAGGCCCTCAGTAGGTCGCGGATTATAGCGACGGTTTCTCGGCTGTGCTATCCGAATAATCCGATACGGTTACACGAAGAAACGTCGCGGCGAATTCTTCCGGTGGTAGCGGCAGGCTGACGATGTAGCCCTGGATCTGTTCGCAGCCTTCGGCGGCGAGAAATTGTTGTTGTGCCTGGGTTTCCACGCCCTCGGCGATGACCGTGAATTGCATGCTCCGCCCGAGTGCGATGATGGCCCGGACAATCGCCGCATCGTGGGGGTCGTCGGGCAGTCCGCGAACGAATGACTGGTCGATCTTGAGGATGTCCAGCGGCAGGCGTTTGAGGTAACTGAGCGAAGAATATCCGGTGCCAAAGTCATCGATCGCCAGTTGCACGCCGAGGTGTTTGAGCTGGTGCAACACCGCCAGCGCCTCTTCGGCCTGACTCATGATGAAATTCTCGGTAATTTCCAGTTGCAGTAAGTCTGGCTGGAGGCGGTTGTCCTTGAGCAGTTGTTCGATGCGTCCGAGCAGATTCGGCTGACGCAGCTGTGCGCCGGCGAGGTTCACCGACAGCGGGCCGAGGCTGTCGTAGATCTGATTCCATTCGAACATTTGCCGGCACGCGGTCTCGAGCACCCAATCACCGATCTGCAGGATCATGCCGTTTTCTTCGGCCAGCGGAATGAAGTGCTCTGGCGGTACTTCGCCGAAAGTCGGGTGACGCCAACGGATCAACGCTTCGGCACCGACCAGACGATGGTCATCGAGGCTGATTTTCGGTTGGTAGTAGAGGAACAGTTCGTCACGCTCAATGGCGCGGCGCAATTCGTGTTCCAGCGCTATGCGCTCGCTGGCCTGGGCCGTGAGGTCGCGGGTGTAGCTTTCGACACGATTGCGGCCCTTGGCCTTGGAGCGGTACATCGCCGCGTCGGCGTTTTTCACCAGTGTGGCGACGTCGTTGCCGTCCCGAGGATAGAGACTGGTGCCGATGCTGGCGCTGATGAAAAACTCATGCTCGCCCGCCTGGAACGGTGCACCGAAGCAGTTGAGCAGTTTGGTGGCGATGTTATCCGCGTCGCTGGCCTGTTGCAGGCCGGGTAACAGAATGATGAATTCGTCGCCGCCCAGGCGCGCCACGGTATCGATGTCGCGCAGTTGCTCTTTCAGGCGCACGGCGATGCCCTTGAGCAGCAGGTCGCCGACCGGATGGCCGAGGCTGTCGTTGATATGTTTGAAACGGTCGAGATCGAGAAACAGCACGGCACCCTGTCCGCCGTTTTCCTGCTGACTGTTCAACGCCATCAACAAACGGTTTTCGAACAGCGTGCGGTTCGGCAGACCGGTAAGTGGGTCGTGGTGCGCCTGATAGTCGAGCTTGGCTTGTGCATGCTTGAGGCTGGAAATGTCGGCAAACACCGCGACAAAGTGAGTAATGAACTTGTCGCGATTGCGTACGGCACTGATGGTCAGCCAGCTCGGGTACAACTCGCCGTTCTTGCGCCGGTTGGAGATCTCGCCTTGCCAGTGTCCTTCGTCGGTCAATTGGTGCCACATTGCCGCGTAGAACGCGCTGTCGTGCAGGCCGGAGGCAAGCAGGCGCGGTGTATGCCCGAGCGCTTCGCTTTCGCTGTAGCCGGTGATTTCGGTGAAGGCGCGGTTGACTGCGCTGATGTGCTGTTGGGTGTCGGTGATCAGCACGCCCTCGGCGGTGCTTTCGAACACGGTGGCGGCCTGTTGCAGTTTTTCCTGCATCAGATGGCGCTCGGTGATGTCGCGGGCGATGGTCAGCATGCAGTCTTCTTCACCGATCGGCAGCGGACGGCTGGACACTTCGCAGAGGCGAATCTGCCCGTCACTGCGACGGATATGGCAGGTGAAGTCACGCACGAAGCCATCGCGATGCAACAGGTCGAGCATCTGTTTGCGCTCGTTGAGGTTCACCCAGATGCCCAAATCCAGCGCCGAGCGATCCACCGACATGGCGCTATTGAAACCGGTGATGCGGCTGAAACCTTCGTTGACCTCCAGCAGCAGGCCATCGCTCTGGCGTGACAACAACAAACCATCCGGCGAGGCATGGAAGGCTTTGGCGAACTTCTCTTCGGAGGTTTGCAGTTGCTGCTGGGTTTCCTTGAGCTGAGTGATATCACGCACGACGACGACCAGGGCTGGCGTTGTGTCCAGATCGAAGGGTTCGGCGGAAATCAGACCAGTAAACAGTTGGCCGTTGTTGCGGCGAAAAGGCATCTCCAGATTGCGAATACTGCCCGCCTGCAAACGTTGCAGCAGTCCCGGACCGACGCCGGGAATTCCCCAGATATTCAGGTCGGTGGCCGTTTGCCCAAGCACTTCCTCGGCTTTCAGCCCGATCTGTTCTTCAAATGCCTCATTGACCTCCAGCAGGCAACCATCGGACAGCCGTGCAATGACCAGGATGTCCGGGCACTGCTGGAAGACCGAAGCGAATTTTTGCTCCGAGAGCCGCAGCGCCTCTTCTGTGCGCTTGATTTCGCTGATGTCGATCATCAAACCACGCATCACCGGCTCGTGACCATGTTCGATCAGACTGACGATGTCGCGTACCCACAAACAGCGGCCATCCGCGGTGATCACGCGATAATCGACGATGTGATCGCGACCCTCGCGCAGTGCTTCTTTGCAGTAACTCTGCGTACGGGTCAGATCGGCCGGGTGAATGATGTTGTGCCAGAAACCGGGGATCAGCCAGTGCGATTGTGGATAGCCGAGCAAGTCTTCGGCGTGGGGCGAGACATAGCTGTAGGTGAAGTCGCTCATCCGCGCTTCCCAGGCGATGGCCGACAGGCTCTCGACCAGGCCGCGGTAGTGATACTCGCTGCTGCGCAGTTCCTGTTCGAGGTCGATGCGTCGGGCGATTTCCGAGCTCAGGCGTCGGTTGATGCGGATCACCACGGCGAGGATCGTCACCAGCAGCAACAGCCCGGGCAAGCCGTAGATCAGCAGGTCCGACCAGAATGTCCGATGATCAAGGACGTTGCCGACCCAATGCTCCTGAATGCTGCTGATTTCATCAGGGCTCATGTCCGCGAGGACTTTGTCGAGAATCCCCACCAATACCTTGTTGTCGCGGGGTACGGCCATCGCCAGTTGGTAGCGATATGGGGTTTCGCCGCTGACGTACAGGCCGTCGAGCTTGAGCTGGCGCAGGCTCCAGACGCTGGACGCGAGGTCACCGACAACGGCGTCCACTTCGTCGGTCGCCAGCGCCTGCAATGCCGAGCTGACATTGGGCATGGCGACCAGATTCAGATCGGGGTGGTGAGTGCGCAGCAGTTCGTGGGGCGCGTAGTTCTCCACTACGGCGATCTTCAAACCGTACAGGTCGTCGAGCTTGCGTGGTTGCGCGCCGCCGATATGGGCAAGGATGACAATCGGGAAATCAAGATAAGGGCGGGTGAACGACAGGTAGGTCTGGCGCTCCGGGGTGGACATGATGCCGGGCAGGAGGTCGATCTTGCCCGATTTGACCTGTTCGAGCACCACCGTCCAGCTCACCGGTTCGATGGGCGTCAATTTGATCGCCAAGCGTTGGCGAATCACGTCGATATAGTCCGCCGCCAGGCCCTGATAACGGTTCTGGTCATCGCGAAATTCAAAGGGCGGCCACGACGCATCGACACCCAGGCGCAAGTCCGGGTGAGCCGCCAGCCAGCTACGTTCTTCATCGGTCAGAGTCAGCGCGTCAGCCGTTGCGGTCCAGATCATCAGTGACAGCAAAAAAAGCACGGACGCCAATCTGGGCATAACGCTCTCGTTATGGCTCGGGGATGATTGTTTCGAGTGTAGACGGGGTATGCGGGGGAGGGGCGTTGCGAAGGATTTAATCTGCCATATAAACAAAACCCCCGGCCTGGGCCGGGGGTTCTGGTATCACTCGTCGAGGAAGGAGCGCAGATGCTCGCTTCGCGTCGGGTGGCGCAGCTTGCGCAGCGCCTTGGCTTCGATCTGACGGATCCGCTCACGCGTTACGTCAAACTGTTTGCCCACTTCTTCGAGTGTATGGTCGGTGTTCATGTCGATACCGAAACGCATGCGCAGTACTTTGGCTTCACGGGCAGTGAGGCCGGACAGCACTTCGCGAGTCGCTTCTTTCAGGCTCTCAACAGTGGCGACATCGATTGGCGACTGCATCGTCGAGTCTTCGATGAAGTCACCCAGATGGGAGTCTTCGTCATCACCGATCGGGGTTTCCATGGAGATCGGCTCTTTAGCGATCTTCAATACCTTACGGATCTTGTCCTCAGGCATTTCCATGCGTTCGCCCAGCTCTTCCGGGGTCGGTTCGCGACCCATTTCCTGCAACATCTGCCGGGAAATGCGGTTGAGCTTGTTGATCGTCTCGATCATGTGCACCGGAATACGGATGGTGCGGGCCTGGTCGGCGATCGAGCGAGTGATCGCCTGACGGATCCACCAGGTGGCATAAGTCGAGAACTTGTAACCACGACGGTATTCGAACTTGTCCACCGCTTTCATCAGACCGATGTTGCCTTCCTGGATCAGATCGAGGAATTGCAGGCCGCGGTTGGTGTACTTCTTGGCGATCGAGATCACCAGACGCAGGTTGGCTTCAACCATCTCTTTCTTCGCGCGGCGGGCCTTGGCCTCACCGATCGACATGCGACGGTTGATGTCCTTGATTTCTGCGATGGTCAGACCGGTTTCGGTTTCCAGCGCGATCAGTTTCTGCTGGCAACGAATGATATCCGGCTGCACGCGACCGATGGCTTCGGCGTACTTGCTCTTGCCTTTGGCCAGGGCGTCGGACCAGCTTTCGTCGACCTCGTTGCCGGGGAACTGACGCAGGAAATCAGCGCGTGGCATACGTGCATCACGTACGCACAGTTGCATGATCGCGCGCTCTTGCTGACGCAGACGATCCAGGGCACCACGAACACGCTCGACCAGGCCTTCGAATTGCTTCGGTACCAGTTTGATCGGCATGAACAGCTCGGCCAGTGCCAGCAACTCGGCAATCGCTGCCTTGTTGTTGCGACCGTGCTTTTTCAGCGCCTTGCGGGTGATTTCCATCTGGTCAGCCACGGCGCCAAAGCGCTGGGCAGCGATGACCGGATCCGGACCGCTTTCGGCTTCTTCTTCGTCATCGGAAGATTCGGCTTCATCGTCATCGGTTTCGTCGTCGGCCTTCGCCGCTTTCGCTTCGACCGGTGGCGGCACCTCGGCAGGCGGCGCAATGCCGTCGTCCGGGTCGATATAACCGCTCAGGACGTCGGACAGGCGACCACCTTCGGTGGTGACGCGAGTGTACTCGGAGAGAATGTGGTCAACCGTGCCAGGGAAGTGCGCGATTGCGCTCATCACTTCACGGATGCCCTCTTCGATACGCTTGGCGATTTCGATTTCGCCTTCACGAGTCAGAAGCTCGACCGTACCCATTTCACGCATGTACATGCGCACTGGGTCAGTGGTGCGACCGATATCGGTCTCCACCGCGGCCAACGCAGCCGCTGCTTCTTCCGCAGCGGCCTCGTCGGTATCGGCGTCGGCCAACATAAGGGCGTCCGCATCCGGAGCACTCTCGTGTACGGGGATCCCCATGTCGTTAATCATGCGGATGATGTCTTCCACCTGCTCTGGATCTGAAATATCCTCGGGCAGGTGGTCGTTGACCTCGGCGTAAGTCAGATACTTCTGCTCACGACCCAGTTTGATCAACTCAATAATACGAGACTGCTGTTGCGCTTTTCCGGACATAACACCCTATCCACTGAAGGTCTTGGCGGGCAAAAAACAAGCCGAGGATTATACCTGAGCTATGACCTCACGCGCCAGTTGAGGTCGGGTTTGATGCGGAAACATTGCGACTTAAAAGGTCGCGCAGTTGATTTTTCTCTTCAACGCTCAGTTCGCTTTGACGCGCTTTCCTGAGCAACTGTTCCAGATTTCGCTCGCGTTGGCGGGCTGACAAGCTAGTAATGGTGTCGAAAAACTGTTGTTCAAGGTTATCTCCGTCAATCAGCCATTCCTTTTCTGCCAGTGCCTTGAGCAAGCGTCCCTGTTCAGTGCCGTGCCATCGCGCGATCAACTGAAATGAGTTTAGCTTGGGATTCTTCTGTACAGCTTCGAGCAGCGCCACAAGTAACTGGGCGTTGGTCTGATTCTCGTCCGCTATGTGCCCGGCATCTTCGACGCGCTCGGCCAATTGCGGGTGATGGAGCAGTGTGCGCAGGGCGGTCAGGGTCGGCGACTCGACGCCAATCGGCGTGCGCGGGCGTTGCTGATCGCGATCACCGCCACGCTTGCCGTTTTTGTCCCAGGGCTTCTTGTCCCACTTTTTGCCGCCAGCGCCGGGTTTCTTCGGCGTCCACTCCTGCTGCGGCACATACATGTCCTGTGCCTGCGGCTGATGGTAGTCGCTGTAGTCCGGCATTGCGTCGTAATCGATGCCCGGATCGTAGGCGGGCGGCGCTTCCTGCGGCGCACTTTGTGCGAGTTGGCTGACGGTTTCACTGCTCAGGCCGGTAATTTCGCTCAGGCGTTGACGCATCAGGATGCGCAGGTTGGCGCCCGGCACTTTGTCGATCAACGGTGCGGCAAGGGTGGCCA
The DNA here is from genome assembly GCF_979258655.1 of Pseudomonas sp. AC242. NCBI lineage: Bacteria > Pseudomonadati > Pseudomonadota > Gammaproteobacteria > Pseudomonadales > Pseudomonadaceae > Pseudomonas > Pseudomonas sp. AC242. Next base: position 5,073,123 of record NZ_OZ409873.1, on the reverse strand, counting down.
TATGGGCCTTGCCTTCGAGCGAACGCGGATCGGCTTCTTCAGTCAGTTGCTGGAAAAAATAGTCCGCCAGCGGTTGAGCATGCTGATTGATCCTTGCTTTGAACGCGTCAGTGCCTTCGGCGCGCACCAGGGTGTCCGGGTCTTCGCCTTCGGGGAGAAACAGGAATCGCGCCCGGCGCCCGTCTTGCAGGCTCGATAGCGTTGCTTCCAGGGCTCGCCACGCAGCGTTGCGGCCGGCTTGGTCACCGTCGAAGCAGAAGAGTACGTTCGGCACTACCCGGAACAGGCGCTTCAAGTGTTCTTCGCTGGTCGCAGTGCCCAGCGTCGCGACGGCATTTTTCAACCCCTGCTGGGCGAGAGCAATGACGTCCATATAGCCTTCGACGACGATGATTTCGTCGAGGTTGCGGTTGTTCTTGCGTGCTTCATAGAGGCCGTAGAGTTCCTGGCCTTTATGAAAAACCGGGGTTTCCGGTGAGTTCAGGTATTTCGGCTTGTCGTCGCCGAGTACGCGGCCGCCGAAAGCGATGATGCGCCCACGGGTATCGCGGATCGGGAACATCACGCGATCGCGGAAGCGGTCATAGCGTTTGCCGGTTTCAGCGTTCTCGATCAGCAGGCCGGCGTCGATCATGGCCTTCTGCTGCAGGGTGTCGCTGCTCAAGTGCTTGAACAGGTTGTCCCAGCCGGGCGGCGCAAAGCCGAGCCCGAAATCCCGGGCGATCTCGCCAGTCAGTCCGCGGCCCTTGAGGTAATCCACTGCGGCTTTGCGCGAAGGATGACTCTTGAGCGCCTGACGATAAAAATCGGCGGCAGCGCTGAGCAGCGGATACAACGGCGAATCGGTCGGCTGGCGCGGTTTGTGCGGGCGACCGCTTTCTTCGCGGGGGATTTCCATGCCGGCGGCTTTCGCCAGATCTTCAACGGCCTGGGGGAAATCCAGGTTGTCGTGATCCATGAGAAAGCCGAGGGCGTTACCGCCGGCACCGCAGCCGAAGCAATAGTAGAACTGCTTGTCGGGGCTGACGCTGAAAGACGGGGTTTTCTCTTTGTGGAACGGGCAACAGGCGGTGTAGTTCTTGCCGGCCTTCTTCAATTGCACGCGCGAACTGACCACGTCGACAATGTCGGTGCGGTTCAGCAGGTCGTCAATGAAGCTCTGGGGAATCAGCCCGGCCATGGCGTTCTCGTCGTCTGCGCTGTAATAAGTCCGATGCGTAAGGCTGGCGGACGCGGGTCATTGTTTGAAGCGCGCAAAATATGCGGCTCGACCGGTGTCGTCTGCGTAATCGCTGTCGGGAATTGTATCTGCCGAAAATCCACTGACGTTAGTACTCATCAGCCTTCGACTATTTGAAAGTGTTGCGCTGAATCCGCTGACGGCCGGTTAAGGGCCTCGGATAGCTCAATAAAGCGGGCACGCATGCAGGTGCCTTGGGCTGATCGTCGTGAGAGGAATCAGTGGGTGTGCTCGTCAGTAGCCTTGAAAGGCTCGTCAGAAAAGACGTGCACCGCTGGCAAAAGAGCCAGGTCTGACGCGTGAAGCAGATTTGTCTCGGTCGCGTGTGCGGCTTCGACGGTGAAGCATCAAGCGTTTTACGCAAATGCCATTAGCCCGGCTGAGAGCCGGGCTTAGGCAAGAAGCTTGCTACGAACGTCTGTGTATTAGTACAGACGAACGGCGCGGCGCTGTTCGCGCTGAACTTTCTTGGCGTGACGCTTAACAGCGGCTGCTGCTTTGCGCTTACGCTCAGAAGTTGGCTTCTCGTAAAATTCGCGGCTACGAACTTCAGCCAGTACACCGGCTTTTTCGCAGGAGCGCTTGAAACGACGCAGAGCTACGTCGAAGGGTTCGTTCTCTTTAACTTTGACGGCTGGCATCCAGAGCTACCTTCATTCATTACCGGGGTCAACATCCTCGCGGCAAAAGAGCACTTGAAGACGTCGGTTTTTAAGGGTTGCGGATGTTAACCCCTCATCGCTCGGAATGCAAAGCCTCTGATCGAAAACCGCTGGTCGGGGCATCACGCGGCGACTATTATGCGCGCCTTCGAATTCAGCCTAAACAAGGCGCAAACCCATGCTAGTACTGGGATTAGAAACCTCCTGCGACGAAACCGGCGTCGCATTATATGACAGTGAACGCGGCTTGCTGGCCGATGCATTGTTCAGCCAGATCGACCTGCACCGCGCCTATGGCGGCGTGGTGCCGGAGCTCGCCTCGCGTGACCACGTCAAACGCATGCTGCCCTTGATTCGTCAGGTGTTGGCCGAGGCTGACTGTGTGCCGACCGAGATCGATGCGATCGCCTATACCGCGGGTCCCGGGCTGGTTGGCGCGTTGCTGGTCGGTGCTTCCTGCGCTCAGGCGCTGGCCTTTGCCTGGGGCATTCCGGCACTCGGAGTGCACCACATGGAAGGGCATTTGCTGGCGCCGATGCTGGAGCCAAAACCGCCGGAGTTCCCGTTCGTCGCTTTGTTGGTCTCCGGAGGTCACACGCAACTGGTTCAGGTCGATGGCATCGGTCAATACAGCCTGCTTGGCGAGACGCTCGACGATGCCGCTGGCGAAGCGTTCGACAAGACTGCAAAGATGATGGGCCTCAATTATCCGGGCGGACCGGAAATCGCCAAGTTGGCGGAGAAGGGCGTCGCCGGACGTTTCACCTTTCCGCGTCCGATGTGTGATCGCCCGGGTCTGCAATTCAGCTTCAGTGGCCTGAAAACCTCTGCACTCAACGCCTGGCAGCAGTGCGTCAGCGCCGGAGACGACAACGAGCAAGCCCGTTGCGACATCGCGCTGGCGTTCCAGCAGGCCGTGGTGGAGACTTTGACCATCAAGTGCAAGCGAGCCCTGAAACAGGCGGGCATGAAGCGTCTGGTGATCGCTGGCGGCGTCAGTGCCAACAAGGCCTTGCGTGTTTCGCTGGAGAAGATGCTCGGCGACATGAAGGGCGATGTGTTTTACGCCCGCCCGGAGTTCTGCACCGACAATGGCGCAATGATCGCGTTCGCCGGTTGCCAGCGCTTGCAGGCCGGTCAGCAGGAAAGTCTGGCGATCAGCGTGCAGGCGCGCTGGCCGATGGAGCAATTGTCGCCGCTGTGATGAGAGGCGCTCACGGGCGCCATTTAAAAATGCCGTTCGCGCCCGGCAAACAGGTCGCGTAGATTGCCGCGGTGGCGCCAGACGATCAGCAGTGTCAGCGCGCTCATTGGCAACAGCGCCTCCGGTTCCTGCCAGGCCAGCAACGGCAGGGTCAGCGGCGTGGCAATCAGCGCGGCCAGCGAGCTGGTACGGGTCAGGTAGAACGTCAGCAGCCAGGCGCACACGGCCAACAGCGCAGCGGGCGGATACAGGCCCAGCAACATGCCGGCGGCGGTGGCAACACCTTTGCCGCCACGGAAGCGGAAATACAGCGGGAACAGGTGACCGATCACGGCATACACGCCGATCCAGGCTTGATCCTGCAACGAAAGGCCCGCAGCCGAGGCGATCAGCACCGGCACCAGGCCTTTGCACAGATCACCCAGCAGGGTCAGGATCGCCAGTTTGCGACCGGCCAGGCGCAGCATGTTGGTGGCACCGGCATTGCCCGAGCCACTCATTCGCGGATCCGGGTTACCGGTCAGGCGGCTGAGCAAAATGGCGAAGGACAGCGAGCCGAGCAGGTAGGCGAAAGTCGCCAGTAACCAAAACATGCTAACTATTCCGGGCGAGGACGCCCTGATTCTAACGGCGCATTGCGCCCTTGTCGTGCAGCGGAGAGAAGTGCTTGGACAGAGTGTTTATCGAGGGCCTGGAAGTCGACACCGTGATCGGTGCCTACGACTGGGAGCGCGGCATCCGACAGTGCCTGCGACTTGATCTGAGCTTCGCCTGGGACAATCGCCCGGCCGCCGCCGGTGATGACCTGACCCTGGCGCTTGACTACGCCAGCGTGTCCAGCCGAATTCAGGCGTTTGCCGAGCAGGCGCAGTTCCAGCTGGTCGAAACGTTCGCCGAGCGCCTTGTCGAGGTGCTGATGAATGAATTCAAGATTACTTGGGTTCGTCTGAAGTTGACCAAGCCAGGCGCCGTACCGGCTGCCAAAGGTGGCGTGGGTGTGGAGATCGAGCGCGGATGTCGCTGACTCAGGTCTACCTCGGGCTCGGTAGCAATATCGAGCGCGAAACCCATTTGCGCGCCGGGCTCGATGCTTTGGCGACGTTTCTGGTGGATATCCGCTGTTCGGCGGTGTTCGAGAGCGCACCTGTGGGGATCAAGAGCGGGCCGTTCTTCAACTTCGTGGTGTCGGCGTATACCGATCTGCCGTTGATGGAGCTGGACCGACGCTTGAAATTCATCGAGGCGGATAATGGCCGTTATGCGCCGGATCGCAAGGGGTTGCCGCTGGATATCGACGTGCTGCTGTATGGCGATCTGGTGGGGAATTTCGACGGTCTGGTTTTGCCGCGGGCCGAGATTCTGAAAAACGCGTTTGTGCTGTGGCCGTTGTCGCTGATTGCACCGGATCGCGTGCATCCCGGTGTGGGAAAAAGCTTCGCCACGTTGTGGGCTGAGGCGCAGATTGATCAGGTGCTGGCGCCGGTGGCGTTCGAATGGCGGGGTGAGCAACTCACGCCTGAGAACCTTTAAAGCAAAAGATCGCAGCCTGCGGCAGCTCCTACAGGAGAAACATAATCCCGTGTAGGAGCTGCCGCAGGCTGCGATTTTTTGATCTTGCTTCAAGCGTTCTCTTTGTAGGCTTTCAGCGCTTTTAGCCGTTCACGCTTGAGCGCTTCGCCCAGTTCCGGCCCTTTGAATCCCTTCTCCAGCAACGGTTGCACCGCAACTTCCCGCGCTGCCTTTGCCGCACCGCGCAAGTAATCCGCCTGTGGGTAACTTCTCTGCTCCAGCCCTTTACGGCCTCGGGCGTCCATTTCGCATGCGGCGATAAATTCTTCAAAGCGCTGCGGCCGGCGATACACGTCAAAACTCTGCAACAACTCCAGTAACGTCGAAGCCTTCAGCTCCAGGGCGCGGTGCCCGTGGGTGTGGTACTTGCCAACCAGCAACGCCAATTCCTGGCAATCCTTCGGCGCCTTGAAGCGCTCGTTGACCGCTTTGATCAGCTTCAACCCCGTGTGCTCATGGGCGATATGTCGTGGCCATTGATCTTCCGGGGTCAAGCCTTTGCCAAGGTCGTGCAAGAGGCAAGCCCAACGAACCGTCAGCGGTTGTTTGTGCAGCGCCGATTGCTCCAAAACGCTCAGCGTGTGCAGGCCGGTATCGATTTCCGGGTGATGCGCTTCCGGCTGTGGCACACCAAAAAGTGCGTCGACTTCCGGCATCAATACCTTCAACGCGCCACAGTCGCGAAGCACCTGAATGAACACCTGCGGCTGTTCTTCCAACAGTGCACGGGAGATTTCTTTCCAGCTGCGTTCGGCGGTCAGCGCCTCCAGTTCTCCGGATTCGCTGAGCTGTCGCATCAGTTCGAGCGTTTCGGGTGCCACGGTGAAACCGAGTCCGGCATAACGCGCAGCGAATCGGGCTACGCGCAAGACACGGAGGGGATCCTCGGCGAACGCCGGAGATACATGGCGCAGAATTCGGGCTTGAAGATCGCGCTGGCCATGGTACGGATCAGTCAGATTGTGCTGATCGTCCTCGGCCATGGCGTTGATGGTCAGGTCGCGACGAATCAGGTCTTCTTCGAGCGTCACTTCAGGGCTGGCGTGAAAGGTGAAGCCGCCGTAACCGCGACCGCTCTTGCGTTCGGTGCGGGCGAGGGCATATTCCTCGCCGCTTTTTGGGTGAAGAAACACCGGAAAATCTGCGCCGACCGGGCGGTATCCCTGGGCGAGCATTTCTTCCGTGGTAGCGCCGACCACCACCCAATCGATGTCAGTAACCGGTTTGCCCAGCAAGCGATCACGTACTGCGCCGCCAACCTTGAAAATCTGCATAAAAAACCTCCGTTAGCCCGACAGGATAACCCTTGCGTCGGACTTTCGGAGGCCGGAAGCGGATCAAAGATGAATGACGGCCAGATCCAGTCGACCGTAATCCCCTTCGCTGTGTTCACTGCGTGGCGGAACGTGATGGGTTTTCATGATCTGGTCGCCTTGCAGGGTTTCCAGATGAATGTCGAAGCCCCACAGGCGATGCAAGTGTTTGAGCACTTCTTCGGTGGAGTCGCCCAATGGTTTGCGGTCGTGCTGTTGGTGACGCAAGGTCAGTGAGCGATCACCGCGTCGATCGATGCTGTAGATCTGCACGTTCGGCTCACGATTGCCGAGGTTGTACTGCGCAGCAAGGGTTTCGCGAATGATCCGGTAGCCGGGTTCGTCATGAATCGCAGGTACCAACAAGTCGTCCTTCTGATCGTCATCCATGATGCTGAACAGTTTCAGGTCACGGATCACCTTTGGCGACAGATACTGCAGGATGAAACTCTCATCCTTGAAGCTGCTCATGGCGAATTTGATGGTCGACAGCCAGTCACTCCCGGCAATTTCCGGGAACCAGTGACGATCTTCTTCGGTAGGTTCTTCACACATGCGCCGGATGTCCCGATACATCGCGAAGCCCAGCGCGTAGGGGTTGATCCCGTTGTAGTAGGGGCTGTCGAAACCCGGTTGAAACACCACGCTGGTGTGCGACGTCAGGAACTCCATCATGAAGCCATCGGTGACCAGCCCTTCATCGTAGAGGTCGTTCATCAGCGTGTAGTGCCAGAACGTCGCCCAGCCTTCGTTCATCACCTGGGTCTGACGTTGTGGATAGAAATACTGAGCGATCTTGCGCACGATCCGCACGATTTCACGCTGCCACGGCTCCAGCAACGGCGCATGTTTCTCGATGAAATACAGGATGTTTTCCTGCGGCTCGGCCGGGAAACGCGCGTTGTCCCTGTCGCTGTACTTGTCTGCGCCTTTGGGAATGGTGCGCCACAGATCGTTGATCTGTTTCTGCAGGTGTTCTTCGCGATCTTTCTGCCGCCGGCGCTCCTCTTCGGCGGAAATTGGATACGGACGTTTGTAGCGATCGACGCCGTAGTTCATCAACGCATGGCAGGAGTCGAGCAGGTCTTCCACTGCATCGATGCCATGGCGCTCTTCACACTGCATGATGTACTGCTTGGCGAACACCAGGTAATCGATGATCGAACTCGCGTCGGTCCAGGTGCGGAACAGGTAATTGCCCTTGAAGAAGCTGTTGTGGCCGTAGCACGCGTGCGCCACCACCAGCGCTTGCATGCAGATGGTGTTTTCCTCCATCAGATAGGCAATGCACGGATCGGAGTTGATCACGATTTCGTAGGCCAGGCCCATCTGCCCACGGCTGTAGGATTTTTCGGTGCTGAGAAAATGTTTACCGTAAGACCAGTGGTGATAGCCCAGCGGCATGCCCACCGAGGCGTACGCGTCCATCATCTGCTCGGCGGTGATCACTTCGATCTGGTTGGGGTAGGTATCCAGCGCATAGCGGGCCGCGATCCGGGCAATTTCGCGGTCGTAGGTCTGGATCAGCTCGAACGTCCATTCGGAGCCGGTGGAAATGGGTTGGCGCTTCTGCTCTTTGGCGGTCATGTCACTAACCTGCGCTGGAAGAGTTCACGGAAGACCGGATAGATATCCCCGGCCGAGACCAGTTGCTGCTGGGCAAAAGTGTCAGAGAAAGCTTCGGCGATGCGTTCGTACTCGTACCACAAGGCCTGATGTTCGCGCGGGGTGATCTCCACGTAAGTGTAGTACTGCACAAACGGCATGATCTGGTTGATCAGAATGTCACGGCAGATCGGCGAATCATCGTTCCAGTTGTCGCCGTCGGAAGCCTGCGCCGCGTAGATGTTCCATTCATTGCTCGGATAGCGCTCGGCCATGATCTCCTGCATCAGCTTCAGGGCGCTGGAAACGATGGTACCGCCGGTTTCTCGTGAGTAGAAAAACTCCTCTTCATCGACTTCCCGGGCACTGGTGTGATGGCGGATGAACACCACGTCGATCTTGTCGTAGTTCCGTTTCAGGAACAGGTACAACAGGATGAAAAAGCGTTTGGCAATGTCCTTGGTCGCCTGGGTCATGGAGCCGGAGACGTCCATCAGGCAGAACATCACCGCTTTAGAGCTGGGGTTGGGCTGTTTGATCAGCAGGTTGTACTTCAAGTCGAATGTATCGAGAAACGGTACGCGATGAATGCGCGCGCTGAGTTTTTCGATTTCCGCCTCGAGTTCCTGAATATCGCCGAAGTTGTCCGGCTCTTCGCGTCTCAGCCGTTCAAGTTCTTCTTTGACTTCGCGCAGTTTCGCCCGGCTGCTGCCGGATAGAGCGATACGCCGTGCGTGCGCCGAGCGCAAGGTGCGGATGATGTTGATGCGTGACGGGTTGCCTTCGTTGCTGATCCCGGCGCGCACGGTTTTAAAGGTGTCGGTGCCGCTGAGGTTGCGTTTGACCAGGTTCGGCAGCTCAAGGTCTTCGAACATGAATTCGAGAAATTCTTCCTGGGTGATCTGGAAGACAAACTCGTCCATGCCCTCGCCGGAATTGCCGGCCTTGCCCGGGCCGCGTCCGCCGCCACCTCCCGGCGGGCGGGCGATATGTTCGCCAGCGGTGAATTCCTTGTTGCCGGGATGAACCACGGTCTGCTTACCGCCACGGCCGTGGTGAAGCACCGGTTCGTCGATATCGCGACCGGGAATACTGATCTGCTCACCGTGCTCCATATCGGTAATGGAACGCCGGCTGACCGCCTCTTCGACAGCCTTCTTGATGTGGTCACGGTAACGCCGCAGAAAACGCTGGCGGTTCACCGTGCTCTTGTTCTTGCCATTGAGACGTCGGTCGATCACATAACTCATAGGAAGCCCTCCGGGCAGCTTCAAGTTGTGAGCTTCAAGCTGCAAGTAAAAGCAGGTTCCCGGGCATCAGTGGGTTACGCGCTTTGTTCTTGCAGCTTGTAGCTAGAAGCTTGCAGCTGCTTCACTGCGACTTCCGTACCCGCAGGTACCATTCGGAAAGAAGCCGTACCTGTTTGTCGGTGTAGCCGCGTTCGACCATTCGAGTGACGAAGTCGTTGTGCTTTTGCTGATCCTCTTTGCTGGCCTTGGCATTGAAGCTGATGACTGGCAGCAGATCTTCGGTGTTCGAGAACATTTTCTTCTCGATGACCACCCGCAGTTTTTCGTAGCTGAGCCAGGTCGGATTCTTGCCGTTGTTGTTGGCCCGGGCGCGCAGGACGAAGTTGACGATTTCATTGCGGAAATCCTTCGGATTGCTGATGCCGGCCGGTTTTTCGATTTTCTCCAGTTCTTCGTTCAGGGCGACGCGGTTGAGGATCTCGCCGGTTTCCGGATCGCGGTATTCCTGATCCTGAATCCAGAAGTCCGCGTAGAGCACGTAGCGGTCGAAGATGTTCTGGCCGTACTCGCTGTAAGACTCGAGGTACGCGGTCTGGATCTCCTTGCCGATGAATTCGATATAACGCGGTGCCAGGTATTCCTTCAGATAGCGCAGATAGCGCTCGCGGGTTTCGGCCTGGAATTGTTCCTGTTCGATCTGTTGCTCAAGTACGTAGAGCAGGTGCACCGGGTTGGCGGCGATTTCATGCGGATCGAAGTTGAACACCTTGGAGAGAATCTTGAAGGCGAAGCGGGTCGACAGACCGTTCATGCCTTCATCGACACCGGCTGAGTCGCGGTATTCCTGAATCGACTTGGCCTTCGGATCGGTGTCTTTGAGGTTTTCGCCGTCGTAGACGCGCATTTTCGAATAGATGTTAGAGTTTTCCGGCTCCTTGAGGCGTGACAGCACAGTGAACTGCGCGAGCATTTTCAAGGTGTCCGGCGCGCAATGCGCCTTGGCCAGGGAGCTGTTGAACAGCAATTTGTCGTAGATCTTCACCTCGTCACTGACGCGCAGGCAGTACGGCACTTTGACGATGTAGATCCGGTCGATGAACGCTTCGTTGTTCTTGTTGTTGCGGAAGGTGTGCCATTCCGATTCGTTGGAGTGGGCGAGCAGGATCCCGGTGAACGGAATCGCGCCGAGACCTTCGGTACTGTTGTAGTTGCCTTCCTGAGTCGCGGTCAGCAACGGGTGCAGCACCTTGATCGGTGCCTTGAACATCTCGACGAATTCCATCAGGCCCTGGTTGGCCCGGCACAGCGCACCGGAATAGCTGTAAGCGTCGGCGTCGTTCTGTGGGTATTCCTCGAGTTTGCGGATGTCGACCTTACCGACCAGCGCCGAGATGTCCTGGTTGTTCTCGTCACCCGGTTCGGTTTTGGCCACGGCGATCTGGTTGAGGATCGACGGGTACAGCTTGACCACGCGGAACTGGCTGATATCGCCGCCGAACTCGGCCAGGCGTTTGGTGGCCCATGGCGACATGATGGTGTTCAGGTAGCGCCGTGGAATGCCGAAGTCTTCCTCGAGGATCGCGCCATCTTCGGTGGCGTTGAACAGACCCAGTGGCGATTCGAATACCGGCGAGCCCTTGATCGCATAGAAGGGCACTTTTTCAATCAGTTGTTTCAGCTTCTCGGCCAGCGACGATTTACCACCGCCGACAGGGCCGAGCAGATAGAGGATTTGTTTCTTCTCTTCCAGGCCTTGGGCGGCATGGCGGAAATACGAGACGATCTGGTCGATGCATTCTTCCATCCCGTGGAAGTCTTCAAAGGCCGGATAGCGGCGGATCACCTTGTTGGAGAAGATGCGTGACAGCCTCGAATTGGTCGAGGTGTCGAGCAGTTCCGGTTCGCCGATGGCCAGCAATAGACGCTCGGCAGCGGAAACGTAGGCGCTACGGTCTTTCTTGCACAGCTCCAGGTACTCTTGCAGCGAGAGTTCTTCCTGGCGTGTGGACTCGAAGCGTTGTTGGAAGTGGCTAAAGATACTCATGACGTCACCTCGCTCGATACGTGGAGCCGACGCCGGATCACTCAGTCGATGCTGGCAAGCAGCCGCAGTAGCAGCTGATTGTTTACCCCCCAGAACACTTTCACGATCGACAATCGTGAAAGTCACTCCCGATGACCCGTGCGCCGGTGTACCGGCTCTCCCCTGATTTGGATGGCCTGGGCTTAAGGATAGTTGGGAATTCGGGAGGTAAAGGCGAGATACGTAATTAGTTGTGGCAAGACCGTTCGTCTGCCCGCGCAGGCCCACGGCAGCCGGGGCCTGCGCGTGACAAAAAAATTATTCGGCGGTGCCTTGGGCCGTTTCCGCAGGATAAGTCGTACGCCACAACTCAAAGCCACCGTCCATGCTGTAGACGTCGGAGAAGCCTTGGCTGATCAGGTACGCCGCTGCGCCCTGGCTGGAATTGCCGTGATAGCAGACGACCACGGTCGGTGCATCAAGGTCGGCGCCTTGAATAAAGGCGTGCAGCGAATGATTGTCCAGATGCTTCGAGCCGCTGATGTGCAGGGCGGCAAAAGTCGCCGGGTCGCGCACGTCGACCACGACAGCACCTTGTTCACGCAGGGCCTGGGCCTGTTCCGGGGGGATTCGTTTGAATTCGCTCATGGCGGGTTCCTGTTGCTCGGCTGAAAGCGCAGTCTAACGCGGGACGCTGACTGGCGAAGTTTCGGAGATAAGTGGTGCGACGGTCGGGGCGAGGCCGCCATGTTCATCGCATTTGCACGACAGGCGTTCACCGCTGTCGACGTTCATCAGGGTCAGGCTGCCGCCCCAGACACAACCGGTATCCAGCGCCGAAATACCCGGTTCATGGATATTGCCCTCGAGTGCCGCCCAGTGGCCGAAGATGATGCGCAAGCCTTTGGTCTTGCGGTCCCGGTGCTGGAACCACGGTTTGTAGCCGGGCGGGGCGGTGTCGAGGCCTTCCTTGCTCTTGAGGTCGAGCTTGCCTTCGGCGGTGCAGAAGCGCATCCGCGTGAAATAGTTGGTGATGACGCGCAGACGGGCTACGCCCTTGAGGTCGTTGTCCCACTTCGCCGGCTCGTTGCCGTACATGCCGTCGAGGTAGGCAGGCAACATGTTGTCGTCACGCAGGGCGGTCTCGACTTCGTCTGCGCACTTCAAGGCCCGGCGCAGCGACCACTGGGGTGGAATGCCAGCGTGGACCATGGCGACATCGCGCTGCTCGTCGTAGTGCATGAGCTTTTGTTGCCGCACCCACTCCAGCAGTTCGGCGCTGTCCGGCGCTTCGAGAATCTCGCGCAGGGTATCGGACTTCTTCAGGCGCTCGATGTTTCTAGCCGCAGCCAGCAGGTGCAGGTCGTGATTGCCCAGAACGCAGACCAGCGACTCGCGCATGCCATATAGAAAGCGCAGGGTTTCCAGCGATTGCGGGCCACGGTTGACCAGATCGCCGACCAGCCACAGACGATCGAGTGTCGGGTCGAATGCCACTTGCTTGAGCAGGCACTTGAGCGGTTCGAGGCAGCCTTGCAGGTCGCCGACGGCATACGTCGTCATCAGTGCAAGGCTCCGGGCACCGCCAGACGGAAAGGTTTGATGATGGCGTCGAAATGTTTGCCATCGTCGGCAACCATTTCGTAGGTGCCCTGCATGGTGCCGACCTTGGTGGTCATCACTGTGCCGCTGCTGTAAGTGTGGCTCTGGCCGGCATCAATCAACGGTTGCTGACCGACCACGCCTGCACCGCGCACTTCTTCGACATGGCCGTCACCGTCGGTGATTACCCAATGCCGCGACATCAGGCGTGCGGGTTGCTCGCCATTGTTCTGCACGGTGATGGTGTAGGCGAAGGCGAAGCGGTCGTGCTCGGGTTGCGATTGGTCTGCCAGATAGCGGGTAACGACGCTGACATCGACCTGGTAACGGGAATCGGACATGCAAGAGGCCTTAAACGAAGCGGAACGCGGGGCGTAGCTGATGGGGAGTCAGTCTAGGCAAGTATCGGGCAGTAAACCAGAGTGGCGTCCTGCCCGATAGCGTTCATCGTTTATCAGTCAGCGGCGGGGGAGGCCGGAACCTGAATGGCGAGCTGGTCGGCGAGGCGTACGAACGCGGCCAGATCCAGTTGCTCCGGACGCAGGCTGCCGTCGACGCCGGCGGCTTCGATTTCAGCGTTGCTGAGCAATTGCTTGAGGGTGTTGCGCAAGGTTTTGCGGCGTTGGTTGAACGCTTCGCGCACCACGCGCTCCAGCAGCTTGTGATCCTTGGCCGGGTGCGGCAGTACGGCGTGAGGCACCAGACGGACGATCGCCGAGTCGACTTTCGGCGGAGGATTGAACGCGCCCGGGCCAACGTTGAACAGGTGCTCTACACGGCAGTGGTACTGAACCATGATCGACAGGCGACCCCAGTCACCGCCACCCGGGCCTGCGGCCAGACGCTCGACCACTTCTTTCTGCAGCATGAAGTGCATGTCGCGAATGATGCCGGCGTTGTTCAGCAGGTGAAAAATCAGCGGCGTGGAAATGTTGTACGGCAGGTTGCCGACCACTCGCAGGCTGTTCGGCGCCGCATTGAGCGTGTTGAAGTCGAACTTCAGCGCATCGCCCTGATGCAGGTTGAAATTGCTCTTGCCGGCAAGCTGCTGGTTGAGGATCGGGATCAGGTCCTTGTCCAGTTCCACCACGTCGAGTTGCGCGCCGGAACTGAGCAGGCCGGCGGTCAATGCGCCCTGGCCCGGGCCGATTTCCAGCAGGCGATCTTCAGACTTGGCGCTGATGGAGCGCAGGATGCGGTCAATAACGCCGGCATCGTGCAGGAAGTTCTGGCCAAAGCGTTTGCGCGCCTTGTGTTGGTATTGCTCGGTCATAAACGGGTCTCGGCCATCTGGTAGGCGGTTTCCAGGGCGACTTGCAGGCTGCCGGTGTCGATCTTGCCGCTGCCGGCCAGATCCAGGGCGGTGCCGTGGTCGACCGACGTGCGGATGATCGGCAGACCCAGGGTCACGTTGACGGCAGCGCCGAAGCCTTTGTACTTGAGCACAGGCAGGCCCTGGTCGTGGTACATCGCCAGCACTGCGTCGCAGTGCTCCAGATATTTGGGGGTAAACAGAGTGTCGGCAGGCAGCGGGCCACGAAGGTCCATGCCCTCGCCGCGCAGGCGCTCTAATGTCGGTTCAATGATGTCGATTTCTTCATGGCCCAGGTGGCCGCCTTCACCGGCGTGCGGGTTGAGCCCGCAGACCAGGATGCGTGGCTGGGCGATGCCGAATTTGTGTTGCAGGTCGCTGTACAGAATCCGCGTCACGCGCTCCAGCCGTTCTGGTGTGATCGCGTCGGCAATCTCGCGCAGGGGCAGGTCAGTGGTGACCAGTGCCACGCGCAAACCACGCGTGGCGAGCATCATCACCACTTGGGCGGTATGAGTCAGGTCGGCGAGGAATTCCGTGTGCCCGGAAAAGGCGATGCCTGACTCGTTGATCACGCCCTTGTGCACAGGGGCGGTGATCATCCCGGCGAAGTCGCCGTTGAGGCAACCGTTGCCGGCGCGGGTCAGGGTTTCGAGGACGAACGCAGCGTTGGCCTTGTCCAGTTGCCCGGCAACCACGGGGGCGCTGAGCGGCGTATCCCAGACATACAGGCTGTTGGCGGGCGCCGGAGCGTCCGGCCAGTGATCAGGCGCAACATCCAGCAAAGTGACAGCCAGCCCCAGCTGCGCGGCCCGCTCAAGGAGCAAGTCGCGGCTGGTGATGGCAATCAGGGGATGTGGCTGGGCTTGCGAGGCGAGCAGCAGGCACAGGTCGGGACCGATGCCGGCTGGTTCGCCGGGTGTCAGCGCGAAACGCTGGGGTTTCACTGCGCTGCCTGGTCTGCACCAGGGAGTTTGATCTCTACGTACGCTTCGTCACGGATCTGACGCAGCCAGGTTTGCAGCTCTTCGTCGTATTTGCGGTTACGCAGTACGGTCATGGCTTGCTGCTCACGGGCCTGTTCAGTGCTGTCGGTGGCGCGACGGCCAAGGACTTCGAGAACGTGCCAGCCATATTGGGTCTGGAACGGCTTGGACAGCTGACCTTGTGGGGTCTTGGCCATCACTTCGCGGAATTCCGGAACCAGTGCGTTCGGGTCGATCCAGTTCAGGTCGCCGCCGTTAAGCGCCGAGCCTGGGTCTTCGGAGTAACTTTTGGCCAGAGTGGCGAAATCTTCGCCGGCCAGAATGCGCTCGTACAAGGATTGAACCAGCGCCTTGGTCTTCGCTTCATCGCGAATCGGGCTCGGCTTGACCAGAATGTGACGTACATGCACTTCATCGCGCATCTGCGCTTCGCCACCGCGTTTTGCCAGCAGCTTGAGGATGATGAAGCCACCCGGTGTGCGGGCAGGTTGAGTGATGTCGCCGACGGCCATGCTGCTCAACTCGCGGTCGAACGGCGGTGGCAGTTGCGCGGCTTTACGCCAGCCCATGTCGCCGCCTTCCAGCGCGTTGTCGCTGCCGGATTTGGCAACGGCCATCTGGCCGAAGTCAGCGCCTTGCTTGAGCTGCTGGTAAACCTCCATGGCCTGACGGGCTGCACTTTGAATGGCTTCAGAGTTGGCGCTTTCCGGCGTCGGGATCAGGATGTTGGCCAGGTGCAGTTCTTCGGACAGTTGCATTTTGCCCAGGTCGGAGGCGAGGAAGTTTTTCACTTCCTGTTCGGAAACCTGAATGCGTTCTGCCACGCGACGCTGACGCACACGGCTGATGACCATCTCGCGCTTGATCTGCTCACGGGCGTCGTCATAGTTCAGACCGTCGCGAGCCAGGGCGGAGCGGAACTGCTCAACAGTCATGTTGTTGCGCTGAGCAATGGTGCCGACCGCCTGGTTCAGCTCTTCGTCAGTGATGCGGATGCCAGAGCGTTCGCCAATCTGCAGTTGCAGGTTTTCGACGATCAGGCGCTCGAGCACCTGTTGATCCAGTACGCCAGGAGGCGGCAGGCCACCGCCACGCTTGGCGATGGTCTGTTGAACTTCGTGGACACGTTGGTCCAGTTGGCTCTGCATGACCACGTCGTTGTCGACGATCGCTACCACTTTGTCGATGGATTGAACTGCGGCGTTAGCCGCAGTACCCAGGAACAGCGCGCCCAGCATCAGCGGGCGCAGACAATCAGAAAGCTTGGTCTTCACGTTCACGATAACCTTGAATGCCTTTGTCGAGGAAGCTCTCTACCTTGGCGCCGGTGAGGCCGCCGAGTCCCTTCAGAACAATTTGGAGGAAGACGCCATGGTCGCCTTTTTCGTTTTGCGGAGCATCCTGGCTGAACTCGTCATAGGAAACCCAGTAACGGTTGATCAGGCGCAACTTCCAGCAGCAGTTGTCGTACTCGAAACCACCGAAGGCTTCCAGGGTACGGTTGCGGTTGTAGTCGTACTGCCAGCGGCTGATCGCGTTCCACTGCGGAACGATCGGCCAGATGACCGAGAAGTCATGCTGCTGGATCTTGTAGTAGTCCTTCACATAGCCAGCTGTGCCAGGTGTGCCGTAGTCGCCACCCATCTGCCACTTGCCCGTTGTCTGGTCGTAGCGGATCTGGTCGTTGCGATAGCGATAGCCGGCGTTGATAACCTTGTTCGGGTTGTCTTCAGGCTGATAGTGGAACATCGCACTGCCGGAACGCGGGCTGCGGCTGTCCGGATCCCAGTTGTAGTCGGCAGTGGTGCGCCAGTCGCGGTTCCAGCGATATTCGTATTCAAGCGCATACGGAGACACATTGGAGTGCGCGTCGTCACGGGTTTTCGCGTCGATACCTGGCAGTTGAACTTCACGATCCTTGAAGTACAGGGCCTGGCCGACACTGATGCGTTGACGCTCGAACCCGTCGTCTTCGATCCAGCGGCTGGTCACGCCCAGCGACAGTTTGTTCTCGTCGCCGACACGGTCGGAGCCTGCGAAGCGGTTATCACGGAACAGCGACGCATAGTTGAAGGTGTATTCGCTGGTGTCGAACACCGGGATATCGTTCTGGTCTTTCTCGGGTACATAGAGATAGAACAGGCGCGGTTCCAGGGTCTGGCGATAGTTCTTGCCGAAGAACGACGTGTTGCGGTCGAAGTACAGGCCGCTGTCGATACTTGCGATCGGGACGCCACGGTTTTGCGAGCTGCTGTACTTCTCACCCAGCGCCGAAGCGCCGTTGCGGTTAGTCACCAGGTCGTCTTTACCTTGTCCGTCGAGATCCAGATCGTACTGGGTGTACTGATACTTGAGCGATGGCTTCAGGAAGCCATAGGTCCAGTTCATCGGCAGGCTGACACCCGGTTTCAGGTTCAAACGATCGCCGTTGGCGCGAGCCAGGCCTGCTACGTTGGTATCAAGGCGCGATGATGAATTGCCATTTTCATCGATGAAATTGCCGGTTTTCAGATCACGATCAAACCGCACCAACTCGGTCTCGTAATCGAAGTCCAGGCCTTGCGGATGATACGGCAGCTGACCATTGAAGGTGATCTGCGGCAGGCGGCCATACGGCGTGATGCTCGCAACGGTCGCCAATTGGTACTGCTGGGCATTCAAGCGAGCGGTGTAGCTGTCACCCCGATAGCTGATCGAACCTTGCTGGTTCACGAAGTCGCTGGACTTCACGCCAATCTGATCGGTCTGCAGATCCTGGAAGTAATACGGATCGCTGATCTTGGTGTAGTCGACTTCAGTGAACACACGGGAGTCGAGACCGCCCTTGTGCTGCCAGTTGTACATGTAGCGGGTTTTTTCGTAGTCGGTCTGCTTGCTGCGCTCGGTATCGTCATCGTTCAGATACGCGGCACCGAACTGACCTTCACTCGACTTGGTCAGGTAACGGAATTCGCCTTCCACCAGCATGCCGCGCTTGCTCATGTAGCGCGGGTACAACGTGGCGTCGTAGTTCGGCGCCAGGTTGAAGTAGTACGGCGTGACCAGCATGAAGCCGGTGTCGCTGCCGCTGCCGATGGTCGGCGGCAGGAAGCCCGACTGACGACGGTCGTCGATCGGGAAATAGATGTACGGCGTGTACAGAATCGGAATGTCTTTAACGCGCAACGTCACGTTGGTCGCGGTACCGAAACCGGTGGCCGGGTTCAAGGTGATGTTGTTGCCCTTGAGCTGCCAGGCATTGCTGTTCGGTTCGCACGTGGTGTACGTGCCGTCCTTCAAGCGAATGATCGCGTTCTCGGCACGTTTGGCGTACAGCGCATTACCGCGGATACGCGATTTGTGCATCACGTATTCGGCGTTGTCGACTTTCGCTTCACCAGTGTCGAGCTGCACGTCGGCGTGGTCGCCGACGATCAGCGCACCGTTGTCGCGGATGCGTACATCGCCATTGAGTTCGGCGCGGCTCTCGGCCTGATACAGGCTGGCCTCGTCGGATTCGACCTGCATGCTGCCCTGACGCAGAACGACATCGCCGGCCAGCGTACCGACTTGATCATCGGTGTTATAGCGCGAGGCTTTTGCGCCGATAAAGGTCGGTGCATCGCTTTTATTCGTCTTGTCATTCATGCCAGGACGAATCGGTTCGATATAGGCACCAGAGCAGTAAGGCCCGGTCTCGGCCAATTGAGCGGCGGTGAGCTGCTCGCGCGGAACCCAGTCGAGGTGACTGAAGTCTTCGCTACGGGATTTCAGACCGCGGCCCTTGGCTTCGGTGACCAGCGCCGTTTTAGGGGCTGTGTCGGCAACCGAACCGTTCTCGGTCGCGGCTTCGCCGGTAGCGCTGACGGCACTGCCGTCATGCACTGGGCGCGGCGGCAACGCAGCAGCGGTTGATTTGGGCGCACAGGCCCAACCACCCGAAGCCGAGACGGAGCAGTCATACTGCTCGGCGGCAACAACGAATTGACTGGCCAGAGGTTGCATAGCCAGCAGACTGCCGGTTACCAACAACGGAAATTTTTTACGAAACGCGGGGGATTTCAATGCCATCTTATTAGTCCGGGCTTCCTGCGTGCCATCTGCCCGCGGTGTGGGCCGCACGCCTCTCGATGGTCTGAAAAAGATGCTGGATAATAAAGCATGACCCGCTTGACGGCTAGCGCCGTCGGAGACCCTTGCAATGCCTGACCAAGATGTACGCTTGCAACACCTGAAAGTTTGGCTCGATGAGCAGTTGGCAATCCTGTTTGCAGATCAGGGCTGGGGCACCGTGCCCCCGGCCACGTTGACCGCGGCCAGCAGCGACGCGAGTTTCCGCCGCTACTTCCGCTGGGAAGGCGAGGGTCGCAGCTTCGTCGTGATGGACGCGCCGCCGCCCCAGGAAAACTGCAAACCGTTCGTGGATATCGCTTTTTTGCTGGCGAAATCCGGAATAAATGTGCCGAAAATTTATGCCGAGGACCTTGAGCGTGGATTTCTTTTGCTCAATGACCTGGGTAACAAGACCTATCTCGACGTGATCGATGGCGAAAATGCCGACGCATTATTCAGTGATGCCCTGCAAGCGCTGCTGGCTTTTCAGCAATTGCCGATGGTCGCACCGTTGCCGAGCTACGACGTTGCCTTGCTGCGCCGAGAGCTGGAACTGTTCCCCGAGTGGTACGTGAAGCGTGAACTCGGTGTCGAATTCGACGCGACCCAGCAACAGCAGTGGCAGCAGGTCAGCGATCTGCTGATCGACAGCGCACTCGCGCAGCCCAAAGTGCTGGTGCACCGCGACTACATGCCGCGCAACCTGATGCTCAGCGAGCCGAACCCCGGTGTGCTGGATTTCCAGGATGCGGTCTACGGCCCGGTGACCTACGACGTGACCTGTCTGTTCAAGGATGCCTTTCTCAGCTGGCCTGAAGAGCGTGTGCGCGGCTGGCTGGAAAGCTACTGGCAGCAAGCCTCGGCACTGAATATCCCGGTGCAGCCGGACTTCGAAGACTTCCTGCGCGCCAGTGACCTGATGGGCGTACAGCGCCACCTGAAGGTCATCGGCATCTTCGCGCGCATTTGTCATCGTGATGGCAAGCCGCGTTATCTGGCCGACGTACCGCGCTTCTTCTCTTATATAGAGGCGGTGATTGCGCGTCGTCCTGAATTGGCAGAACTGCAAGCGCTGTTCACCAGCCTGCGGGGTGGAGCAACAGCATGAAGGCAATGATTCTGGCGGCAGGCAAAGGCGAGCGCATGCGCCCGCTGACCCTGACTACGCCGAAACCACTGGTGCGTGCCGGCGGTGTCCCACTGATCGAATATCACCTGCGGGCTCTCGCTGCCGCAGGGTTCAACGAGATCGTGATCAATCACGCCTGGCTCGGTCAGCAGATCGAAGATTATCTGGGCGACGGCTCGCAATTTGGCGTGAGCATTCAGTATTCGCCGGAAGGTGAGCCACTGGAAACCGGCGGCGGGATTTTCCGTGCGCTGCCGTTGCTCGGCGATGATGCGTTTCTGGTGGTGAACGGTGATATCTGGACCGATTACGACTTCAGCGTCCTGCACCAGCCGATCAACGGGCTCGCGCATCTGGTACTGGCGGACAATCCGGCGCACCACCCGCGCGGTGATTTCACACTGGTCGACGGCGAAGTGCACGACGGTCAGCCGGACGCTGCGACCCTGACTTACAGCGGCATTGCCGTATTGCATCCGCAACTGTTCGACGGCTGTACCGACGGTGCCTTCAAACTGGCGCCGCTGTTGCGTAACGCCATGGCGGCTGGCGAAGTCACGGGCGAACGTCTGAAAGGTCACTGGGTGGACGTCGGCACGCACGAGCGTCTGGCCGAAGCTGAAGCATTGATAGAAGCGAGTCGCTGACATGTTGTGGCCAGGGACTCTGATTGGAGCCGGAGCGGGTTTTGCGATTGCCAGCATTCCGGGGGCCATGCTTGGGGCATTGTTGGGACAGGCGCTGGATCGGCGCCTGCACTTGCAGAGCTGGGGGCATTTGCGCGAAAAACTCGGCGGTCGGCCGATGTTGCGCAATGACGAATTGTTGTTTGTGCTGCTCGGGCGCCTGGCCAAAAGTGACGGTCGGGTCACTGACGGGCATATCCAGCAGGCGCGTAACGAAATGCGTGCGCTGGAAATGAGCGAGCCGGCTACGCGTCGGGCGATTGCCGCGTTCAATCGCGGCAAGTCCGGCAGCGACAATCTGCGCGGTTATCTACGGCGCCTGAGTGCGCAGCCGCATGCCGCCGAAGGTGTGTTGCGCGCCTGTTGGCGGATGGTCTGGGCCGATGGTCGCGCGGGTGTCAGTGAGCGTGAACTGCTGGCGCAATGGGGCAAGTGGCTGGGCTGGACAACGCATCAGGTGCAGGCACTGGCCAATGATTACGAACCGGGCAAACGACCGATCGTCAGCGCTGCTGTGAGTTATCAGGAGGCGATGCGTTTATTGGGCGTGTCGGCGTCCAGTGAACCGGCGCAGATCAAGCGCGCCTATCGGCGCCTGCTCAGTCGTCATCATCCGGACAAGATTGCCGGGTCGGGGGCGACGCCAGTGCAGGTGCGTGAAGCCACCGAAAAAACCCGTGAGCTGCACAACGCCTACACGTTGATTCGTGAGCGGCGGGATTTTCGCTAACCGTTAGATGTGTAGCGACTGCGCTGGCCTCTTCGCGAGCAGGCTCGCTCCCACCATGGACTGTGTACGCAGATCCATGTGGGAGCGAGCCTGCTCGCGAAGGGGGCGACTCGGTCTTTCTGTCAGTCCGTGTTCTGCGGGTTCAGCCAGCCACGCACCCGGCGGAACAACTGTTCCTGTTCAGCCTTGTTATCCGGCAAAGCCTTGAGCGCGACCTGGCTGAACGCCGAGGTCTTCAAACGCTTGCTCGCCTGCATGCGCTCCAGCGCGGCGTTGCGATCCAGCGGCTTGTCCATATAGAAAATATCGGCGGTCGGCAGCTTCAGTGTCGGCGTCACTTCGGCCAGTGGCGGTTTGGCCTTGGCTGGCATCTGCGCATCGACCATGACGAACTTTTCTACCTGCGCCGTTTGTTTCTCGCTCAGGTATCGCGCGGCCCAATAGGCGCCAGTGCCGTGCCCAAGCACGACAATGCTGCGTGCGCTCTGCTGCTCGGCGTAAGCAATCGCGGCGTCGATGCGCGCGAAGATGCGTTCGGCGTCGGCCTTGGATTGCTCTTCAGTGGTTTCAGCGACCACCTGATCCGCCACTTCTGCTTCACCGCCAGCGGCTTGCTCGATCGGCTGCGCGGTGGTGGAGTCCTTGCTGCCGGACTCCGGGGCTTTCGGCACAGCGGGTGCCTCGACCACGCGCGGTGCAAAGGCGTCGCTTTGCAAGTCGGGCAGCGTAATACTCAGGCTGCTCCATTTTGCATCCGGCAGTTTGCGCCGCAACGGGCCGATTGCCTGCGGCCAGTCAGCGGTTTCGCCGGTGCCGGGGACGATGATCACTGCGCCTTTCGGTTCGGCAGTGTTGGCCGGTTTCCACAGGGCGAGGAAGGTGTCGGTACCGGCCTGCAACTGTTGCTGTTCTTGCGCCGGGACTTTACGTTCCAGTGCGGCGGCCTCTTCCTGACTACGCTCAAGCAGTGGCTGGCGTTCGGCCGGTTTTTCTTCGGCCGGTTTTTCCGCTGTGGCGGCGGGTGCCGGATCGGCGGCTTCGACGGAAAACGCACAAGGCAGGAGCAGCGACAGGCACAATGCTGGCATTGCCAGGCGGTAGACAGAGGGCATCGGTTATTCCAGGCCAGAAAGTATCCCGGCAGCCTAATGGGTTGGTCAGAATTTGTCAGTGTATGAGACTTCAATGAAGCGATTTTGCTGCCTGTGGGTTATCGGCTGTTTGTGGTTTCCCTTGATGGGCTGGGCGGCGCCTGCGCCGCCTTCTCATCTCGCACAGTTGTCGGCAAGCCAGCAGCAATGGCTGGCGCAACACAATGAATTGCGCGTCGGCCTGGTGTTGCAAGCCCCGTATGCGCAATACGACCGGCGCTTGCAACGGCTGTCGGGGGCCAACGTCGAGCTGATGAAGTTGCTGGCCAAGGTGCTCAATGTCGAACTGAGCTGGCGCAATTTTCAGGATCTCGCGCAATTGGACGCCGCCATGCGCGAGGGCGAGATCGATATCGCTCCGGGCCTGAGCCAGACCCCGAGTGCCCTGCGTCTGTGGCAGTTCTCTGATCCGTACATGCGCGTGCCGCAACTGGTGGTCAGCGACCAGAAGGCCAGTGGTGTGGTCGATCTGGAGAAGCTCGACAGCCAGATCCGCGTCGCCGTGCGCATGCCCAGCAGCACGGCTGATTACCTGCGCGGCAACTACCCCCATCTGAATCTGCAAGGTGTACCACTGGAGCGTCAGGCCTTGCAGTTGCTGTTGAGTCAGCAGGCCGCCTACGCCGTGGTCGATGAGGCGCAACTCGGGCGCTTGTCGGTAGAGCCTGAGTTCGCCGGGCTGGTGGTGGTCGGCGATATCGGCCTGCCACAACTGCTGCGCGTCGGCTCGCGCCGCGATTGGCCAGAGTTGGCCGGCATCCTTCAAAGTGCGCTGCGTGCAATCCCGGCCAAGGATCTGGAGCAGTTACACAACCAGTGGCTGCAACCGAAATATCCGCGACTCTCGGAGTCGCCGGGGTTCTGGCAAAACCTCAGCTTGTTGTTTGCAGTGATGCTGCTCAGTTGTGTCGCGATCGTGTTCTGGCAGCGTCGCCAACAGCACAGCCTCGAACAGCGATTGCTGGCCGCCCGGGAAGACATCGCCTTGCGCGCGGCCAACGAAGAAGCGCTGCGGTTGACGCAGTTCTCCATCGACCAAAGCACCGTCGGCATCCTTTGGGTCAACTGGGACAGCCATGTGCGCTACGCCAATCGCGCGGCGGAAATCATGCTCGGTTATCCCTCGGGCGGACTGATCGAACGGCCATTGATCGACTTCGAACCGGGTCTGCACATGGACCGCTGGCTCAATCTGTGGAAGCGCGCGCGGGCCAGTGAAGAAGGTCCGCTGAGTTTCGAAACCAGTTGCGTGCGGGCTGACGGCAGTATTTTGCCGGCGGATGTCTCGCTGAGTTTCCTGCGCTTTCGCGACAGTGAATACCTGGTGGTGTACCTCACCGACGTCACCGAGCGCCGTCGCGCCCTCGCCGCGTTGCAGGAAAGCGAGGCGCGTCTGCAAGGCATCGCCGCCAACGTGCCGGGATTGGTGTTTCGTCTGGAGCGCGCGCCGGTGACCGGGCAGATCGACTTTGCCTACATCAGCGAGGGCAGCGAAAGCCTGGTCGGTTACGCCCCGGCCACCATAGCCCATCGCGACATGGGTCTGCGCAGCCTGGTGCATCCCGACGATAAGGCGAGTTATCACCGCACTCAGGATCAGGCTCTGGACACCGACAGTGACTGGTCGTGGCAGGGTCGGATCCTCACGCGTCAAGGCCAGCAGCGCTGGGCCGAGATCAAGGCGATCACCCGGCAACTGGAGGATGGCGCCTATGTCTGGGACGGCATCGTCTGGGACATCACCGAGAGCAAGCGTATCGAGCTGGAACTGGCGGCCTCCCGTGAGCAACTGCGCGAACTGTCGGCGCACCTTGAGAGCGTGCGTGAAGAAGAGAAGGCGCGCATTGCCCGCGAGGTTCACGATGAACTGGGGCAGATGTTGACCGTGCTGAAGCTGGAAACATCGATGTGCGAGTTAGCCTACGCGCAACTCGATCCGGGGTTGAACGAGCGGTTGAACAGCATGAAACGCCTGATCGCTCAGTTGTTCCAGTTGGTGCGCGACGTGGCCACGGCGCTGCGACCGCCGATTCTCGATGCCGGGATTGCCTCGGCGATCGAGTGGCAGGCGCGGCGCTTCGAGGCGCGTACGCTGATCCCGTGTCTGGTGCAGGTACCGGATAATCTGCCGGTACTCAGTGATGCCAAGGCAATTGGCTTGTTCCGGATCTTGCAGGAGGCGCTGACCAATGTGATGCGCCATGCTCAGGCGCATACTGTGGAACTGACGTTGGCGCTGGAAGGCGATGAGTTATGTCTGACGGTCAGTGATGATGGCGTAGGATTTGTTCCCGCCAGCGGTCGACCGACTTCGTTTGGCCTGGTCGGCATGCGTGAGCGGGTGCTGATCATGGGCGGGCGGTTGGTGCTGGAGAGTGAGCCGGGGGAGGGCACCAGTCTGAATGTTTGGGTGCCGGTGAGTGAGGTTTGAAGATATGTGGTGTTTGGGCTGACGCTTTCGCGAGCAGGCTCGCTCCCACAGGGATTGCTGTGTACCTGAAATCTGGAGAAAAACGTGATCCGTGTACTGGTAGCCGAAGACCACACCATCGTCCGCGAAGGCATCAAGCAATTGATTGGCCTGGCCAAGGATCTGCAAGTAGTGGGCGAGGCGAGCAATGGCGAGCAATTGCTTGAGGCCCTGCGCAGCGTGCCATGCGAAGTGGTGCTGCTGGACATCTCCATGCCCGGGGTCAATGGCCTGGAGGCGATCCCGCGAATCCGTGCGCTGAACAATCCACCGGCGATCCTGGTGCTATCTATGCACGACGAAGCGCAGATGGCTGCGCGGGCGCTGAAGGTCGGCGCCGCCGGGTATGCGACCAAGGACAGTGACCCGGCGCTGTTGCTCACCGCCATTCGCAAAGTCGCGGCGGGTGGGCGATACATTGATCCGGATCTGGCGGATCGCATGGTGTTTGAAGTCGGCCTGACCGATGCACGGCCGCTGCATTCGTTGCTGTCCGAACGCGAGTTCTCGGTGTTCGAACGCCTGGCCCAGGGCGCCAACGTCAACGACATCGCCCAGCAACTGGCGCTGAGCAGCAAAACCATCAGCACCCACAAGGCGCGGCTGATGCAGAAGCTCAACATCACCTCGCTGGCCGAACTGGTCAAATACGCGATGGAACACAAACTCCTCTAAATGCACCACAAAACTCTGTGGGAGCTGGCTTGCCAGCGATGAGGGCATGTCAATCACATCAATGTCGGCTGATCCACCGCTATCGCTGGCAAGCCAGCTCCCACAGGTTTCGTTGTTTAACCCTGGATTGTGAGCATATCTGTTAGCGACAGGCGCTTTTGCTTGTTCTTGCAGCTTGCAGCTCAACCCTCGCCACTGCCTTATCCATTAGCGCCATCCTTGTAGGGCAATCCCTACCCCCAACCTTCCATCCGGCTGAGGCGATTCTCTCCTGCGCCCCGATTTGCGCGCCTGTCAGCAGCCACTAGGCTTAACCCACAAGCAGTCATCAACAACAAAGGTGTGGGTATGAGCCAGGTCGATACAAACGCAGGGGCCAGTGATGTGCTGGTCAGCTTTCGTGGAGTGCAGAAGAGCTACGACGGCGAGAACCTGATCGTCAAAGACCTCAACCTGGACATTCGCAAAGGCGAATTTCTCACCCTGCTCGGGCCGTCCGGTTCCGGCAAGACCACCAGCCTGATGATGCTCGCCGGTTTCGAAACGCCGACCGCTGGCGAGATCCTCCTGGCCGGGCGTTCGATCAACAACGTGCCGCCACACAAGCGTGATATCGGCATGGTGTTCCAGAACTACGCGCTGTTCCCGCACATGACCGTCGCCGAAAACCTCGCGTTCCCGCTGAGCGTGCGTGGCCTGAATAAGAGCGACGTCAACGACAAGGTCAAGAAAGTCCTCAGCATGGTCCAGCTCGATGCGTTTGCCTCGCGCTACCCGGCGCAGTTGTCCGGTGGTCAGCAGCAGCGTGTGGCGCTGGCCCGCGCGCTGGTGTTCGAACCGCAACTGGTGCTGATGGACGAACCCCTCGGCGCCCTCGACAAACAACTGCGTGAACACATGCAGATGGAAATCAAACACCTGCACCAGCGCCTCGGCGTAACCGTGGTCTACGTGACCCACGATCAGGGCGAAGCGCTGACCATGTCCGATCGCGTTGCGGTATTCCATCAGGGCGAAATCCAGCAGATCGCCCCGCCGCGCACACTTTACGAAGAACCGAAAAATACCTTTGTTGCCAACTTCATCGGTGAAAACAACCGCCTTAACGGTCGCCTGTTGAGCCAGAACGGCGAGCGTTGCGTGGTCGAGTTGGGCCGTGGCGAAAAGGTCGAGGCGCTGGCGGTCAACGTCGGCCAGACCGGCGAACCGGTGACTTTGTCGATCCGTCCGGAGCGCATCAGTCTCAACGGTTCCAGCGATCAATGCGTTAACCGCTTCTCAGGGAGGGTGGCGGAATTCATCTATCTGGGCGACCACGTCCGGGTTCGCCTGGAAGTCTGCGGCAAGACCGACTTCTTCGTGAAACAGCCGATTGCCGAGCTCGATCCAGCGCTCGCGGTCGGTGACGTGGTTCCGCTTGGCTGGCAGGTCGAGCACGTACGCGCACTCGATCCTCTTCTAGAGGCGAACTGATCGCCCCGGCAATACCAACACCAACCCTGCACGTGGAGAGAACAATAAATGTTGAGATCCCTGAAGTTCACCGCCCTGACCCTGGGCCTGATGGGTGCGGCCAGCGCGATGGCCGCCGGCCCGGATTTGACCGTGGTGTCGTTTGGCGGGGCGAACAAGGCCGCGCAAGTCAAAGCCTTCTATGCACCGTGGGAAGCGGCGGGCAACGGCAAGATCGTCGCTGGCGAGTACAACGGCGAAATGGCCAAGGTCAAAGCCATGGTCGACACCAAGAGCGTGTCGTGGGACTTGGTCGAAGTTGAATCGCCAGAGCTGTCCCGTGGCTGCGACGAAGACATGTTCGAACAACTCGACCCGGCGCTGTTCGGCAAGACTGAAGACTACGTCAAAGGCGCGATTCAGCCGTGCGGCGTGGGCTTCTTCGTTTGGTCGACCGTACTGGCTTACAACGCCGACAAGCTGAAAACCGCCCCGACCAGTTGGGCGGATTTCTGGGACACCAAGAAATTCCCGGGTAAACGTGGCCTGCGCAAAGGCGCCAAGTACACCCTCGAATTCGCTTTGATGGCCGATGGCGTAGCGCCGAAAGACGTCTACAAAGAGCTGGCGAGCAAGGGCGGCCAGGATCGCGCGTTCAAGAAGCTTGATGAGCTGAAGCCAAGCATTCAGTGGTGGGAAGCCGGCGCGCAACCGCCGCAATACCTCGCTTCCGGTGACGTGGTGATGAGCTCGGCTTACAACGGTCGCATCGCGGCGGTGCAGAAGGAATCCAACCTGAAAGTGGTGTGGAACGGCGGCATCTACGACTTCGACGCCTGGGCCATCCCGAAAGGTCTGGACGCCAAACGCGCGGAAGCGGCGAAGAAATTCATCGCCTTCTCGGTACAGCCGCAGCAGCAGAAGACCTACTCGGAAAACATCGCCTATGGCCCGGCTAACACCCAAGCCGTACCGCTGCTGGCCAAGGACGTCCTCAAAGACATGCCGACCACCCCGGAAAACATCGCCAACCAGGTGCAGATCGACGTCAGCTTCTGGGCTGACAACGGCGAGCAACTGGAGCAGCGCTTCAACTCCTGGGCTGCGAAGTAACCCGAGCATACGGGCCGACGGCTTTCCGGATGATCGTTCCCACGCTCTGCGTGGGAACGCCGCCCGGGACGCTCCGCGTCCCCGTGTGACGCAGAGCGTCACTGGATTCATTCCCACGCAGAGCGTGGGAACGATCAGTAGCAAAAGTTCGAGGTGGTATTCACCACCTCTGTAACGATCAAAGATTTGCGGAGTACGTCATGGCCATCGCCGTTCCCCTGAACGAGGGCAACAGCCCCACCTTGAAGCAGAAGCTCAAGCGCGCCGAGCGGGTCAACCGCTGGAAGGCTCAAGCGCTGATTGCGCCGCTGGTGCTGTTTCTGTTGCTGGTGTTTCTGGTGCCGATCGTGGCGCTGCTCTACAAAAGCGTCGGCAACCCCGAAGTGGTCGGCGGCATGCCGCGCACCGTGGCGGCCATCGCCAGTTGGGACGGCCGCGGCCTGCCCGCTGAACCGGTCTACAAAGCCGCCGGCGAAGACCTCGCCGAAGCGCGCAAAAACCAGACGCTGGGCGATCTGTCCAAGCGCTTGAACATGGAGTTGGCCGGCTATCGCAGCCTGTTGACCAAAACCGCCCGGGCGCTGCCATTCGCCAGCGAACCGGCCTCTTATAAAGAAGCGCTGGAAGCACTCGACGAACGTTGGGGCGACCCGGCCTACTGGCAAGCGGTCAAACGCAACACCAGCAGCATCACCCCGTATTACCTGCTGGCGGCGGTCGATCACCGTATCGACGACCTCGGCGAAGTCGCCCCGGCCACTCCGGATCAGGCGATCTACCTCGACATCTTCGCCCGCACCTTCTGGATGGGCCTGGTCATCACCGTGATCTGCCTGGTGCTCGCTTATCCATTGGCCTATCTGCTGGCGAACCTGCCATCGCGGCAAAGCAACCTACTGATGATTCTGGTCCTGCTGCCGTTCTGGACGTCGATTCTGGTGCGCGTCGCCGCATGGATCGTGCTGCTGCAATCGGGTGGTCTGATCAACAGTGGCCTGATGGCCATGGGCATCATCGATAAACCGCTGGAACTGGTGTTCAACCGCACCGGCGTGTACATCTCGATGGTGCATATCCTCCTGCCGTTCATGATCCTGCCGATTTACAGCGTGATGAAAGGCATCTCGCCGACTTACATGCGTGCAGCGATTTCCCTCGGCTGCCACCCGTTCGCCAGTTTCTGGCGGGTGTACTTCCCGCAGACCTATGCCGGCGTCGGCGCCGGTTGCCTGTTGGTGTTCATCCTCGCCATCGGCTACTACATCACCCCGGCGCTGCTCGGCAGCCCGAACGATCAAATGGTCAGCTACTTCGTCGCCTTCTACACCAACACCAGCATCAACTGGGGCATGGCCACCGCGCTGGGCGGGCTGTTGCTGCTGGCGACCGTGGTGCTTTATCTGATTTACAGCTGGCTGGTCGGCGCCAGTCGCCTGCGCCTGAGCTAAGGGGAATTCGAGATGCTGAGTCCTTACATGTCGCCCATTGAACGGGTGTGGTTCTACAGCCTGCGGATCCTCTGCGGCCTGATTCTGTTGTTCCTGATTCTGCCGGTGCTGGTGATCATTCCGCTGTCGTTCAACTCGGGGAGTTTTCTGGTCTATCCGCTGCAGGGCTTTTCGCTGCAGTGGTACCACGACTTCTTCGCTTCGGCGGAATGGATGCGTGCACTGAAGAACAGCATCATCGTCGCCCCGGCGGCGACGGTGCTGGCGATGATCTTCGGTACGCTGGCGGCGATCGGTCTTACTCGCGGTGACTTCCCCGGTAAAGCGCTGGTAATGGCGCTGGTGATTTCGCCGATGGTGGTGCCGGTGGTGATCATTGGTGTGGCGAGTTATCTGTTTTTTGCGCCGCTGGGTTTGGGTAACAGCTTCTTCTCGCTGATTGTGGTGCACGCGGTGTTGGGTGTGCCGTTTGTGATCATCACGGTGTCGGCGACGTTGCAGGGGTTTAACCATAATCTGGTGCGGGCGGCGGCGAGTTTGGGTGCATCGCCGTTGACTGCGTTCCGTCGGGTGACCTTGCCG
Source organism: Pseudomonas sp. AC242 (assembly GCF_979258655.1). Lineage (NCBI taxonomy): Bacteria > Pseudomonadati > Pseudomonadota > Gammaproteobacteria > Pseudomonadales > Pseudomonadaceae > Pseudomonas > Pseudomonas sp. AC242. The sequence continues at coordinate 5,042,829 of NZ_OZ409873.1, read as the reverse complement.
CTGATTGCGCCGGGGGTGATTTCCGGGGCGCTGTTTGCGTTTGCGACTTCGTTTGATGAGGTGGTGGTGACGTTGTTTCTTGCCGGGCCTGAGCAGGCGACGTTGCCTCGACAGATGTTTAGCGGGATTCGTGAGAACCTGAGTCCGACGATTGCGGCTGCGGCTACTTTGCTGATTGCCTTCTCGGTCATCTTGCTGCTGACGCTGGAATGGCTACGTGGCCGCAGCGAAAAACTGCGGACTGCTCAGGTTTAAGGGCCAGATCAAGAGCTTACCCCCTCACCCCAGCCCTCTCCCCCAGCGGGGGCGAGGGGGAAAGGGAGCAGATATTCGTGCTGTTCAAGGCCTGAGTTCGACTCGGTAATTCAGGTCGGTGTACTTCGAGAGTACAACTCGGTCAGTCCCCTCTCCCACTGGGAGAGGGTTAGGGTGAGGGGCTCTTGCTCTTGCCCTCGATAGGTCATTCACCAGATGAATAGCAGACAACCCCAAATCCCCAGCTAATCTTGTGCCCAGCTCCCACATCTATAAGAGGCTGCGCACGATGAGTCTGTCCCAGTTCAAAATCGCTCACAAACTGATCACCGGCGCCGCTGCCATCGAGCAACTGGCCGCCGAACTCACACGCCTCGACATCGACAACCCGCTGATCGTCACCGACGCAGCCTTGGTCAAATCCGGCACGGTAGAGCTGGCGCTGGTGCAACTCGGTGGGCGCGACTACGAGATTTTCGACCGCGTTTTGCCAGACCCGGAAATTGCCATCGTCGAAGACTGCATGCGTGTTTACCGCGAAGGCGGGCATGACGGTTTGATCGGCCTCGGTGGCGGCAGTGCCATCGACATCGCCAAAAGTGTCGCCGCCTACGCCGGTTACCACGGCGCGCTGGAGGACCTGTTCGGCGTCGACCAGGTGCCGCGCAAAGGCCCGCCGCTGATCGCCATCCCGACCACCGCCGGCACCGGTTCCGAAGTTACCAACGTCGCGATCCTCTCGGACAAAGTCGCGCAGTTGAAGAAAGGCATCGTCAGCGACTTTCTATTACCGGACGTGGCGCTGGTCAGCCCGCAGATGACCCTGACCTGCCCGCGCAGCGTCACCGCCGCCAGTGGTGTCGACGCGCTGGTGCACGCCATCGAATCCTATCTGTCGGTGAATGCCTCGCCGATCACCGACTCGCTGGCCATCGGCGCCATCAAGCTGATCGCCAACGCGTTGCCCAAGGCCTACGCCAACGGCACCAACCTGCAAGCCCGCGAAGACATGGCCACCGCCAGCCTGATGGCCGGCATGGCGTTCGGCAATGCCGGGGTCGGCGCGGTGCATGCGCTGGCGTATCCGCTGGGCGGGCGTTTCAACATTGCCCATGGCGTCAGCAATGCCTTGCTGCTGCCGTATGTCATGACATGGAACAAGATGGCCTGCGTCGAACGCATGCAGGATATTGCCGAAGCCATGGGGGTGAAGACTGCTCATCTGAGTGCCGCCGAAGCAGCGGATAAAGCCGTGCAGGCAATGAGCGATCTGTGCGCAGCCGTGGAAATTCCGGCCGGGCTGCGCAGTTTCGGTGTGCCGGAAGAGGCAATCCCGGCGATGGCCGTGGAAGCGGCGGGCATTGAGCGGCTGATGCGCAACAATCCGCGCAAACTCAGCGCTGGGGACATCGAGAAGATCTACCGCGCGGCGTATTGAGTCAGCGCCGGTCCTCCGTCATGGCACAACCCAATCATCGCGGTCACGGTGCGCGCTTGGAAACTTGAGGTATACAATGCGCGCCATCGTGATTTAGCTCAGAAAAGGTGCGTCATGCAGCCCTTCGTAATTGCTCCGTCGATTCTCTCCGCCGACTTCGCCCGCCTCGGCGAGGAAGTAGACAACGTTCTTGCCGCTGGCGCCGACTTCGTCCACTTCGACGTCATGGACAACCACTACGTGCCAAACCTGACCATCGGTCCGATGGTCTGCGCGGCATTGCGCAAGTACGGCGTCACCGCGCCGATCGATGCGCACCTGATGGTCAGCCCGGTGGATCGTATCGTTGGCGACTTCATCGAAGCCGGCGCCACCTACATCACCTTCCACCCGGAAGCCACGCTGCACGTTGATCGTTCGCTGCAACTTATCCGTGAAGGTGGCTGCAAATCCGGTCTGGTGTTCAACCCGGCGACGCCGCTGGACGTGCTCAAGTACGTGATCGACAAGGTCGACATGGTCTTGCTGATGAGCGTCAACCCAGGCTTCGGCGGGCAGAAATTCATTCCCGGCACCCTCGACAAACTGCGCGAAGCGCGAGCGATCATCGATGCCTCGGGCCGTGACATCCGTCTGGAAATCGACGGTGGCGTCAACGTCAACAACATCCGCGAAATCGCCGCGGCGGGCGCTGACACCTTTGTTGCCGGCTCGGCGATCTTCAATGCGCCGAACTATCAGGAAGTCATCGACAAGATGCGCTCCGAACTGGCGCTGGCGCGCCCATGAGCGGGTTTGAGCAGCTGTTCCCGGGGAAACTGCCACGGCTGGTGATGTTCGATCTGGATGGCACACTGATCGACTCGGTTCCAGACCTGGCAGCGGCGGTGGACACCATGCTGCTCTCACTTGGCCGCCAACCTGCGGGCATCGAATCGGTGCGCGAGTGGGTGGGCAACGGCGCGCCGGTCCTGGTGCGCCGCGCCTTGGCCGGTGGCATCGATCATTCGGCGGTGGATGACGTTGAGGCCGAGCATGCACTGGAAGTGTTCATGCAAGCCTACGGCGCCAGCCATGAGCTGACCGTGGTCTATCCCGGCGTGCGCGACACCCTCAAATGGCTGCACAAGCAGGGCGTGGCCATGGCGCTGATCACCAACAAGCCGGAGCGCTTCGTCGCGCCGTTGCTGGATCAGATGAAAATCGGCCGCTACTTCAAGTGGATCATTGGCGGCGATACCTTGCCGCAGAAGAAACCGGATCCAGCCGCGCTGTTTTTTGTAATGAAAATGGCCAACATTCCGGCCTCGCAATCGTTGTTCGTCGGCGACTCGCGCAGCGACGTGCTGGCGGCGAAAGCGGCGGGGGTCAAATGCGTAGCGCTGAGTTATGGCTACAACCATGGCCGACCGATTGCCGAAGAATCACCGGCGCTGGTGATCGACGATCTGCGCAAGCTAATTCCCGGTTGCCTCGGTTCGGCCGCTGAGATAACGTTGCCCGACGCTGCTCAATCCCATTCTGGAAACGCCATCGTGGTGGTCACTCGCAAACTCTGGATGAAAGTCATCAAGGCCTTGGCCCGCTGGCGTTGGCGCGCCTGACTTGTTCCTGGCCGGCCTGCCGGCGCGTTTGCATACCTGACTGATTTGCCCCTCACACCACGAGGCACCTTATGATCCGCGAAGAATTCCTGCGCTTGGCCGCTGACGGCTACAACCGCATTCCGTTGGCCTGCGAAACCCTGGCCGACTTCGACACGCCGCTGTCGATTTACCTGAAACTGGCCGACCAGCCCAACTCCTACCTGCTTGAATCGGTGCAGGGCGGCGAGAAGTGGGGCCGTTACTCGATCATCGGCCTGCCGTGCCGCACCGTGCTGCGGGTTCACGACCATCACGTCAGCATCACCGTTGATGGCGTTGAAACCGAAAGCCACGATGTTGAAGACCCGCTGGCCTTCGTTGAAACCTTCAAGGCGCGCTACAACGTGCCGACTATCGCCGGTCTTCCGCGTTTCAACGGTGGTCTGGTCGGATACTTCGGGTACGACTGCGTGCGTTATGTCGAGAAGCGCTTGGGCAAATGCCCGAACCCGGATCCGCTGGGTGTGCCGGACATTCTGCTGATGGTCTCCGACGCGGTCGTGGTGTTCGATAACCTCGCCGGCAAGATGCACGCGATCGTCCTGGCCGACCCTGCGCAGGCGGATGCCTTCGAACAAGGTCAGGCGCAATTGCAGGCATTGCTGGAAAAACTGCGTCAGCCGATCACCCCGCGCCGTGGCCTGGATTTCAGCAAGCAGCAGGCGGCTGATCCGGTATTCCGTTCCAGTTTCACTCAGGACGATTACGAAAAAGCCGTCGACACCATCAAGGAATACATCCTGGCCGGTGACTGCATGCAGGTCGTGCCGTCGCAACGCATGTCGATCGACTTCAAGGCTGCACCCATCGATCTGTACCGCGCCCTGCGTTGCTTCAACCCGACGCCTTACATGTACTTCTTCAATTTCGGCGACTTCCACGTCGTTGGCAGTTCGCCGGAAGTGCTGGTGCGGGTTGAAGACAATCTGATCACCGTGCGCCCGATTGCCGGTACTCGCCCACGTGGCGCCACCGAAGAAGCCGATGTGGCGCTGGAAGAAGATCTGCTGTCGGACGACAAAGAGATCGCCGAGCACTTGATGCTGATCGATCTGGGCCGTAACGATACCGGTCGTGTTTCGGAAATCGGCTCGGTGAAGCTCACCGAGAAAATGGTCATCGAACGTTATTCCAATGTGATGCACATCGTCTCCAACGTTACCGGCCAGTTGAAGGCCGGGTTGACGGCGATGGACGCACTGCGGGCGATTCTGCCGGCGGGCACCTTGTCGGGTGCGCCGAAGATTCGCGCGATGGAAATCATCGACGAACTGGAGCCGGTCAAGCGTGGTGTGTACGGTGGCGCGGTCGGTTATTTCGCCTGGAACGGCAACATGGACACTGCAATCGCGATTCGCACGGCGGTGATCAAGAACGGCGAGCTGCACGTGCAGGCCGGTGGCGGCATCGTTGCCGACTCGGTGCCGGCGCTGGAATGGGAAGAAACCCTGAACAAACGCCGTGCGATGTTCCGCGCCGTCGCCCTGGCCGAGCAAACCCCGGAAGCCTGAGTCCACACAAAACCCTTGTAGGAGTGAGCCTGCATTTTGATCTGTGTTCGGCAATAAAAAAGCGGCGCCTGCGAGGGCGCCGCTTTTTTGTGCCAGGGGTTTAAAAGTCCAGCACTACCCCGACGTTAACGCCCTGCTGGGTAAAATCATCATCCTTGCGCAACGAATAACCGCCACGCAGCGCCAGATCCGCCGTGAGTTTGTGGCTCACACCCAGACTCAAGCGGTTCAAATGACTTTGCGGCGTATAGCCCTCAAGTGTGAAGTCGTTGGCCGGCAAGGTATTGAGCGCGATGTTGACCTTTTGTACGTCATCTTCGTATTCACGCTCGTGGGCGTATTCGCCGAACACCTGGGTTTGCGGAGTAATGTTGTACTTGCCCTGCAAGCCCAGCCCCAGGCGTTTCGAGTCGCGGGTCTGATCATCGAAGGTCAGCGCCGTGGCGCGATTGCTCTTCTCGGAGTAGCCATCGACATCAACGCTGGCGTAATCGGCGCTGACGAATGGCGACAGGTGCCACTCGCTGCCCGGCTGGGCAATGTCGTAACCGACACGCGCGCTGAAGGCCCAGAGGCTGCCGTCAGTGTCGCCTTTCTCCGCACCTTCGCTGGCGCCCAGATCAAACTTGCGCTTGAGGTTGTCGTAGTCGAGTTTGCCACCGGTCAACGCCGCGTCAGCCCACCAGCGGTTTTGCTGGTACTGGGCAAATGCCGTGGCCATGTAGCTGTTGAGTTTGTAGTCCGAATCGTTATGACCGGCCTCCAGATTCTGCCGGTAGAAACCGCCCGCCACACCGACGCGCCAGGCTTCATTCAAGCGATAGCTGCCACCGACGTTGAGGTTGTATCCGCTGCCATCAGCGCTGGCGCCGCTGCTTTGGCTGTCGACATCCAGATGCTGGCCGCCCGCCGAGACAATGGCGCGCCATTGACCGACCGCTTGCCAATTCTCCCAATCCGCCTGCCATTGGTTGCGCAGTTCATCCTGATGCGCGCGCACTGTGGCGTGGGCCATTTCTGGTAGCAGCGTCAGTTCCCACGGCGCGGCGAGCAGGGAGTAGGCGTAATCGGAGATCAGTTTTTGTCCGGCCTCGGTTGGATGCACGCCGTCGTTGTAGATCAGCTTGCTCGGATCGGGTGTCGCGCTGTTGATCCCGTAACGGGCGTTCTCGGTGCAGCTATTGCCGCTGAAGCAGGTCGCGGTCAGGTTCTGATCGGTCGCGAGGCCAAAGCGCCCAGGATCGGCGAACACTTCCGAGAGCAGTACCGGAATGTTCAGCGGAATGATTTCGGCGTTGATGCCTTGCAGGCGTGTGACCAACTGACTGTTGAACTGGGTGGCGAGTTGACTGCTGAAGGTTTGCAGTGGCGTACCGTTGATCGCTGGCGTCAGGCCAACATCAGGCAACAGCCAGACCATCACGTATTTGGCACCGGCGGTTTGCAGGGTTTGCACGCTGTCGGCCAGCCGATCGGCGGCGGCGTTGGCTTGCGGCAGGCTGAGAATTCGTCCTTGCAGGAAGTCGTTACCGCCGCCGGAAATGTAATACAGCGCATTCGGGTCGGCGCGGAAGCCGTTTGAGGGCAGGTAACCGGCACGGGTGCGTTCACCGGTGGCGGATTGCGTCGTGATCGAGTCGAGGATCTGGTCGGTGCGATAACCGCCAACCGCCCAGTTGTTGCCGTCCGGCTGGCCGTTTTCGGCGCGCACGGCGGAGCTGGAAGAGGCTGTCTGGTCTGGCGAAAAGCCAAGGCGTCCGCCGAGCAACTGCGTGGAGTTCAATGAATACAGTTCCCCGCTGCCATCCTGATATACCGGCCCGGTCCGGTTGGTGTAACGCTCGGTGGAGCCGGCCGGTCCGCCAGTGTCGGTGAAGGTGCCGGCATCATTGAGGCTGTCGCCAAACACAATGAAACTGGAATAAGGATTGGGCGCTGCGTTGGCCTGGGCGCAGGCCAGTGCGAGCAGGCAGCCGGCCAGCGGTACAAACAACGTCTGTTTGATCATGAGCAAGTCCGTTTATTTATTGTTGTAGGTGAACGAAACGACAGTACCAAAAACTTCCGGCGTTTTGCCATCGGTCGCGAATCCTCCCCTGGATTTATTCCCCAAAGCCCCGGCCATATTGCACGCCCCGCCCAGCTAAGTTACTGTGCTGGAACGTATGAACGAGACCTTCCCCGTGTTGATCACCAGCAAACTTCTGGATCAAGTCATCAAGGCACACGCCCGCTGGCGTTGGCGCGCCTGAATCTTTTCTGCCGGCCCCGCCGGATCTGTATCGCTTTGCCTTCCTTGCCTGTTTGAAATGCCGCTGTGCCGACGCGTCTATCTGCGTCCGACATCGTGCAGCGCCCTGCGGGCAAGTGATCTGAAGGCTGTTTTCAAATCAGAATTCAAGAGGTTCGAAACGCCATGTTGCTGATGATCGACAACTACGACTCCTTTACTTACAACGTTGTGCAATACCTTGGCGAATTGGGTGCCGACGTCAAAGTCGTGCGCAACGACGAATTGACCGTCGCCGAAATCGAAGCACTCAAGCCTGAGCGCATCGTGGTGTCCCCAGGCCCGTGCACGCCGACCGAGGCCGGTATCTCCATCGAAGCCATCAAGCACTTTGCCGGCAAACTGCCAATCCTCGGCGTCTGCCTGGGTCACCAGTCCATCGGCCAGGCTTTTGGCGGCGATGTAGTGCGCGCGCGTCAGGTAATGCACGGTAAGACTAGTCCGGTATTCCACGAGGACAAGGGCGTTTTCGCTGGCCTGAACCATCCGCTGACGGTCACCCGTTACCACTCGCTGATCGTCAAGCACGACACGTTGCCCGATTGCCTGGAACTGACCGCATGGACCCAGCACGATGACGGTTCGGTCGACGAAATCATGGGCCTGCGTCACAAGACCCTGAACATTGAGGGCGTACAGTTCCACCCCGAGTCGATCCTGACCGAGCAGGGTCATGAACTGTTTGCCAACTTCCTCAAACAAACCGGCGGCACGCGCTAAGGACTTCCCATGAATATCAAGACAGCCCTGAGCCGTATCGTCGATCACCTCGACCTCAGCACCGATGAGATGCGCGATGTGATGCGCGAAATCATGACCGGCCAATGCACTGACGCGCAGATCGGCGCGTTCATGATGGCCATGCGCATGAAGAGCGAGAGCATCGACGAGATCGTTGGCGCGGTGTCGGTGATGCGTGAGCTGGCCGATCAGGTTGAACTGAAGACCCTCGACGGCGTGGTCGATGTGGTCGGTACCGGCGGTGACGGTGCCAATATCTTCAACGTGTCGACGGCTTCTTCGTTTGTTGTTGCCGCTGCCGGTTGCACTGTCGCCAAGCACGGCAACCGCGCAGTCTCGGGCAAGAGTGGCAGCGCCGACTTGCTGGAAGCTGCCGGCATCTATCTGAACCTGACGCCGGTGCAGGTCGCGCGTTGCATCGACAACGTCGGCATCGGTTTCATGTTTGCCCAGACTCACCACAAAGCCATGAAGTACGCCGCCGGCCCGCGCCGCGATCTCGGCTTGCGCACACTGTTCAACATGCTCGGCCCGCTTACGAATCCGGCCGGGGTGAAACATCAGGTGGTGGGTGTGTTCACCCAGGCACTGTGCCGGCCATTGGCCGAAGTCTTGCAACGCTTAGGCAGCAAGCATGTGCTGGTGGTGCATTCGAAGGACGGCCTGGACGAGTTCAGTCTCGCCGCACCAACCTTTGTGGCGGAACTGAAGAACAACGAAATCACCGAGTATTGGGTCGAGCCAGAAGATCTCGGCATGAAGAGCCAGAGCCTGCACGGTCTGTCGGTCGAAGGCCCGGAGGCGTCGCTGGCACTGATCCGCGATGCTCTCGGCAAGCGCAAGACCGAAAACGGTCAGAAAGCCGCCGAAATGATTGTGCTCAACGCCGGTGCCGCGCTGTACGCCGCCGACGTGGCGAGTAGTTTGAAACAGGGCGTCGAGCTTGCGCACGACGCCTTGCACACCGGTCTCGCTCGGGAAAAACTTGAGGAGCTGGGTGCCTTTACCGCGGTATTCAGAGTGGAGAATGAGGGATGAGTGTACCGACGGTTCTGGAAAACATTCTGGCGCGTAAAGTCCAGGAAGTCGCCGAGCGTAGCGCTCGCGTCAGCCTGAGCGAGCTGGAAAGTCTGGCCAAGGCGGCCGATGCACCCCGTGGTTTCGCCCAGGCATTGCTGGCGCAGGCGAAGAAGAAGCAGCCTGCGGTGATTGCCGAAATCAAAAAGGCCTCGCCGAGCAAAGGCGTGATTCGCGAGAACTTCGTTCCGGCCGACATCGCCAAAAGCTACGAGAAGGGTGGGGCGACCTGTCTTTCCGTACTGACCGATATCGATTACTTCCAGGGCGCCGATGCGTACCTGCAACAGGCTCGTGCCGCGTGCAGCCTGCCGGTGATCCGCAAGGACTTCATGATTGATCCTTACCAGATCGTTGAAGCCCGTGCGCTGGGCGCCGACTGTTTGCTGTTGATCGTCTCCGCACTGGATGACGTGAAAATGGCCGAGCTGGCCGCCGTCGCCAAAAGCGTCGGTCTCGATGTGCTGGTCGAAGTACACGATGGCGATGAGCTGGAGCGCGCGTTGAAAACCCTCGACACACCACTGGTCGGGGTCAACAACCGCAATCTGCACACCTTCGACGTCAGCCTGGAAACCACCCTCGACCTGCTGCCGCGCATTCCGCGCGATCGTCTGGTCATTACCGAGAGCGGTATTCTCAATCGCGCCGATGTCGAATTGATGGAAATCAGCGACGTCTATTCGTTCCTCGTCGGTGAAGCGTTCATGCGTGCGGAAAATCCGGGCACTGAACTGCAGCGTCTGTTCTTCCCGGAGCGAGGCGTGTCGATCAGCGGTTCGACCCTCGACTGATTCGCTCCAGACCGAGTCGACGCCATCGCGAGCAGGCTCACTCCTACAGGGGAACGCGTTCCAATTGTAGGAGTGAGCCTGCTCGCGATGAGGTACTAGAAATCCCCAAAGATTCCAGATCTGCCGGAGCCTTCCATGTCGCTGCCAACCCCCCTGACCATCGAAGCCGGCCTGCAAGCCGAACAGGATTTGCTGGCCTCGGTCTGCGCCGGCGACTCTGAATTCGGCCTGCTGTTCTGGCAACCCAGCGATCGCGCCCTGGTCATGCCGCGCCGCCTCAATCGTCTTCCCGGTTTCGACCGTGCCTGCGAAGTCTCTGCCGCCGCTGGCTGGCCGGTGCTCTTGCGCGAAACTGGCGGCGAGCCCGTCCCGCAATCGGCCGCCACAATCAATATCGCACTCGTCTATGCGCCACCGCGCAGCGAAGGCGATCTGAACCGCATCGAAACCGGCTACCACCGTCTCTGCGATCCGATCTGCCAGTTGCTCGACGAGTTGGGTGGCGCATCATCATTGGGCGAAATCGATGGCGCATTCTGCGACGGTCGCTTCAACGTCAACCTCGATGGCCGCAAAATGGTCGGCACGGCCCAGCGCTGGCGCCAAAGCCAGGGCGGACAGCGTCCGGTCGGTCTGGTACACGGTGCGATGCTGATGGATAACGAGCGCGAGTCGATGGTTGCGGCGGTCAATCGCTTCAACGAAGCATGCGGCCTGGAGCAACGGGTGCGGGCTGAAAGCCACATTGCCCTGCATGAGAAATTCAACGCGCCACAGGCCTTGGCGCGTCTCGATGAGTTGTTTCGTCTGATGCTGGCGCAGATCTACAGCGCCTGATATTCGGGCTTACCGCGTACCGTAGACCACCATGGTCTTGCCTTTCACATCGACCAGGTTGCGTTCCTCAAGATCCTTGAGCACGCGACCGACCATCTCCCGCGAACAACCGACAATCCGGCCGATTTCCTGACGGGTCACCTTGATCTGCATGCCGTCCGGGTGCGTCATCGCGTCCGGCTGCTTGCACAACTCCAATAGGCAGCGGGCTACACGACCGGTCACGTCGAAGAACGCCAAGTCGCCAACCTTGCGCGTGGTGTTGCGCAGGCGTTGTGCGATTTGTCCGCTAAGCACGTAAAGAATGTCCGGGTCTTGCTGCGACAATTCGCGGAACTTGGCGTAGCTGATTTCTGCAGTTTCGCATTCAACCTTGGCCCGCACCCAGGCGCTGCGTTCCTGTTCCTGTCCCGCCTGCTCGAACAGGCCCAATTCGCCAAAGAAATCCCCGGCATTAAGGTAAGCGATGATCATCTCGCGGCCGTCGTCATCCTCGATCAGGATTGTCACCGAGCCCTTGATGATGAAGTACAGCGTGTCCGAGCGATCGCCCGCACAGATGATATTGCTTTTGGCCGCATGGCGACGGCGCTGACAATGCATCAACAGCTTGTCGAGGTTCTTGATTTTGGGTGTGGGGGTAATAGCAACCATGGTTGTATCCCGAAAAGACTGCACGGTGATGTTTGATTTTTTTATGAGGCGCTGAAGGCGGTCGCTACACAGCCGGCATGGGCGCCAGCGAATTGGCGCCAGCTTAACAGACACTTCGTCGCAAATTCGAGAAATTACCTACAGGGCAGAAGCATCTGTCCTAGGAACGTGGCTCGCTGTCCGGGCAAAGCCCTGTGCTAAGCTGGCGACCCTTTTTTTACAGTGGAGTCTGGGCGATGAAGGCACGCATCCAATGGGCTGGCGAAGCCATGTTCCTCGGCGAATCCGGTAGCGGTCATGTCGTGGTGATGGACGGTCCGCCGGACGCCGGTGGTCGTAATCTGGGTGTTCGCCCGATGGAAATGCTCCTGCTGGGCGTGGGCGGTTGCAGTAACTTCGACGTGGTCAGCATTCTGAAGAAGTCCCGCCAGGCTGTTGAAAGCTGCGAAGCCTTTCTCGAAGCAGAGCGCGCGACCGAAGATCCGAAGGTGTTCACCAAGATCCACATGCATTTCGTGGTCAAGGGTCGTGGTCTGAAAGAAGCCCAGGTCAAACGCGCGATCGAGCTGTCCGCCGAGAAGTATTGCTCGGCCTCGATCATGCTCGGCGCCGCTGGCGTGGCAATCACTCACGATTACGAAATCGTCGAACTCGGTTGAACCGACATTCAACTATCATAAAAGCAGTGCAGACTCTGGCGATCCCTCGCTGACGTCTGCATAATGCGCCACTTTTTTCAGGGCAGTGATCGGTCAGCCGACGGATCAGCCGCCTGAACAGATAACCAAAATCGCCATCGCGAAGAGGTGTTAACCGTCCTACGCAGGTGCGTTGTTCGCACTTGACGGGCATGCTTGATCACGCGGCCGGGCCGCATACATAGAGAGTTTTTAACGGTGAAAAGCAAACTCAAGCTCCACGGGTTCAATAACCTGACAAAGACCTTGAGCTTCAACATCTATGACATCTGCTACGCGGAAACCCCGCAAGACCAGCAGGCTTACGTTGAGTACATCAATCAAGAGTACAACGCGAAACGCCTGACGCAGATTCTCACAGAAGTTGTCGAGATCATTGGTGCCAACATCCTGAATATTGCCAGTCAGGACTATGAACCTCAGGGCGCCAGCGTCACGATTCTGATTTCTGAAGAGCCGGTAACCCCGACTGAAAGCCAGATCGAAGAATCGCCGGGCCCGTTGCCCGAAATTATCCTGGCCCACCTCGACAAGAGTCATATCACGGTGCACACCTACCCGGAAATCCATCCGGACGACGGTATTGCAACTTTCCGTGTGGACATCGATGTGTCGACTTGTGGTGTCATTTCACCGCTGAAAGCGCTCAATTTCCTCATTCACCAGTTCGATTCGGACATCGTGACTGTGGATTACCGTGTGCGCGGCTTCACCCGTGACGTTGAAGGCAACAAGCACTTCATCGACCACGAGATCAATTCGATCCAGAACTACTTGTCCGAAGACACTCGCGACGCGTACCAGATGACCGACGTGAACGTGTACCAGGAAAACCTGTTCCACACCAAAATGCTGCTGAAGAACTTCGAACTGGATAACTACCTGTTTGGCGACGCCACCAGCAACCTGTCTGCGGAGCAACGCGCTCAGGTGACCGACCGGGTGAAACACGAAATGCTCGAAATCTTCTACGCGCGCAACATGCCGACCTAAGATTCCCGGGCACAAAAAAAGGCGACCTTTCGGTCGCCTTTTTCATTCCTGGCACGAACCCCTGTGGGAGCGAGCCTGCTCGCGAAGTTGCCCTCTGCAGCAATACCGTTCTCAGATCCGATAAGTACTCTTGGTCATCACCTTGGCCAGAATACTCATCCCGAATTTCACCGGTGCCGGAAAACGGAACCCACCAGCCTCCAAAGCACTTTCGGCATGATGTTCTTCATCAATGCGCATCTGCTCGAGAATCGCCCGGGATTTCTCGTCCTCGGCCGGCAGTTGTTCCAGATGTTCATTCAGATGTTTGCACACCTGATGCTCGGTCGCCGCGACAAACCCGAGGCTGACCTTGTCGCTGATCAACCCGGCTACCGCGCCAATACCGAACGACATACCGTAAAACAGTGGATTCAAAACGCTGGTATGGCTGCCCAACTGATGAATGCGCTGTTCGCACCACACCAGATGATCAATCTCTTCTTCGGCCGCGTGCTCCATGGCTGCGCGCACCTGCGGTAGCTTGGCGGTCAGCGCCTGCCCCTGATACAGCGCCTGGGCGCAGACTTCACCGGTATGGTTGATGCGCATCAGACCGGCGACGTGGCGGGTGTCTTCGTCGCTCATTTGCGTATCCGGCTGCAGAATGGCTGGCGACGGACGGTACGGCTGGCCGCTGAAGGGCAGCAGGGTACGCATCGCGGCATCGGCTTGCAGCAGAAGACGGTCAATCGGCGAGTAGTGACGTTGGGTAGTCATGCTGACCTCCGGGAAGAATCTCGGCGACCAGTTTAACCGAATCGGCCGAGGAAGGTTTGCGCTGGGTCATCAGTCACACTGGATGTGCTTTTTGCTTTATGTAGGAGCCGCCGAAGGCTGCGATCTTTTGATCTTGTTTTTGATACTCGAAGATCAAAAGATCGCAGCCTTCGGCAGCTTCTACACAGGTTTGCTGGATATTAGCCCGGTGGCCAGTTCATCTGACGCTGACCGAGGACGTGCATATGAATGTGGTAGACCGTCTGGCCACCCTTCTCGTTGCAGTTCATCACCACGCGGAAACCTTCTTCGCAACCCAGCTCCAGCGCCAGACGCTGTGCAGTGAACAGAATATGCCCGGCCAGTGCCTTGTCGTCTTCGGTCAGGTCATTGAGGGTGCGCACCGGTTTCTTCGGGATCACCAGGAAATGCACCGGTGCCTGAGGGGCGATGTCGTGAAACGCCAGAACCTGGTCGTCTTCGTAAATGATCTTGGCCGGGATCTCCCGGTTGATGATCTTGGTGAACAGAGTATCCACTGCTGTTTTCTCCGTTGTTTGGGCTGGTCTGAGTGTACGCAGGGCGGCTTATCCCGCCCAGTGTTTTACCTGTAGGGCATTTCAGCGCGGGCAGTAAGCCTTGTTGACCATGCCGACAATGGTGCGATTGAGCCAGCGCGAACCGAGTCGCGGCAAAAAGGCGAACCAGCGGTTGCGGCGCCCCGGGATGATGATCGCCCGGTTCTTGTCGAGGGCGCGCACGGTGTACAGCGCAACTTCCTCCGGGCTCATCAGCAATTTACTGTCTTTGATTTTGTCGCTGTTGAGTTGCGCCGTGCGGAAAAATGCCGTGCGCGTCGGGCCGGGGCAAAGCACTGAAACCTTCACAGCACTTTGCTTGAGTTCTACTCGCAAGGCTTCGGAGAAGTGCAGAACATAGGCTTTGCTGGCGTAATAAGTGCTCATCCACGGGCCGGGATTGAACGCGGCCACCGAAGCAACGTTGAGAATCTGCCCGCCACCCTGCAGCGCCATGCTGTTGCCGATCGCGTGGCACAGGCGGGTGAGGGCGAGGATGTTCACTTCGATCAGGTCCTGCTCGGTCATCCAGTCCTGCGCGAGAAACGGGCCGCAGGTGCCAATGCCTGCACAGTTCACCAGCAAGTCGATCTGCCGGTCGCCTTCTTCCAGCTCCAGCAAGAAACCGGACAAGCGCAGCGGCTCGCCCAGATCGCAGGCGCGGAACAGCACCTCGACGCCAAAACGCTGGGTCAATTCGAACGCAATGCTTTCCAGCTGATCACGCTGTCGGGCCACCAGAATCAGGCTGCGGCCGCGCCGGGCCAGCGCTTCGGCCATGGCCAAGCCAATGCCGCTGGAAGCGCCGGTGATCAGTGCGTAACGGGTCATGCAATTCTCCATCGCAACAGCTCCGCGCCAGCGACGCGGGTGTCACGGCGGGGAGCGCTGTTCATTCTTTCGCAGAGTCTACAGGGGCCTGCGCCGCTTCGGCTGCTTCGTCGGCGGAATCCACGGGTGATTCGACTTCTACTTCGACTTCATCGGTGGTCACCGAGCCACTTTCGTAGCTGCTTTCCAGGTTGCTTTCGTATTCCTGCTGGATCGCCGAGATCCCGCCCAGCATTCCACCTGCAAAAATCAGCGCGAAGAACACGATCCACAGGGAGCACAGCACTTTTACTGCGGTACTGTTTGCCGGAGGGGGAGGGCCATAGCGATTGGCGCCGGTGTTGCCCGGTACGACCATGATCACCAGCGGGAAGAAGCTGCCCACAAAGGGTACAAGGTTCAATAGCCAGAGCCAGCCCGACCAGCCGATATCGTGCAGACGCTGAACGCTGAACAGAATGCTGACAATCAGGAAAGCGATAAACAGGAAAAACGCGAAGATCCCGCCGATGATCAGGCCGGTAGTGGAATCACCGCTGACCAGCCCCAGAGCCAACAGGGCGAACACGCCGACAATGGGCAATGTCACCAGACTCAGCACCATTGTCCAGGCCAGAAAACGCAGGCGTCCGATCCGCCCTTCGACGCTGAACGGCTTGAGCGTGGCGAACTCCGGCAGATTTTCACCGACGTTGGCGCGAGGTGCCGCGTAAGGCGAGTCAGGTTCGGCAACAACCTGAGCCTGCTCATGGACATCGGCCAGATTCAGCTCAATGGCTGTTTCCGTTTCGATTCGCGCAGCAATCCCGGTTTTGTTCAGTGCCTGCAGGTACGTTTGAGCATCACTGTGGGAGAGTTCGCGCTTGAGTGCGACGACGCTGCCGTTAAAAAGGCGCTCAATCGCGGTCACATCGCTTTTGAACAGATCCGCCAGATTGAGTTTGGCAGTGGTGATATCGACACCGGGCTGTAGAGCACCGTCGAACACGATCTTGTAACGGGGTTCGCTCATGGCCGAGGCATCCTTGTCGCGAATGAATTGAAAGGTCAGCAGTGTAAGGCCAGTCCATTGGGGCCGGCCTGGTTTTTCTTAGCGTGGCCAGCGTTTCGGCAATTGTGCCGCGCGTTCCTGTGCCTGGCGATACTCGGCATCCAGTCGTGCGATCAAATCATCCACGCTCGGCAGATCATCGATCTGCCCTACGCCTTGACCGGCAGACCACACGGTTTTCCAGGCTTTGGCTTCATCACTGATCGGCTTGAGCTTGTCACCAAAATTCACTTCGCCTTTGCCTTGCAGAGCCGCCATATCGAAGCCGGCCGCCTCCAGACTCTGGCGCATAAAACTCGCCGGTACCCCCGACACCGCTGGAGTATGGATGATGTCTGCAGCCTTGGCTGTCAGCAGCATCTCCTTGTAGGCGTCAGGCGCATGACTTTCGGTGGTGCCGATAAATCGCGTACCGAAGTAGGCCAAATCCGCGCCGAGCAGTTGCGCGGCGAGAATCTCATGCCCGTGGTTAAGACATCCTGCAAGCAGCAGGGTTTTATCGAAGAACTGGCGGATCTCTGCGATCAGCGCGAATGGGCTCCAGGTCCCGGCATGGCCCCCGGCGCCCGCAGCAACGGCGATCAAGCCGTCGACACCGGCCTCGGCCGCTTTCTCTGCATGCCGGCGAGTGGTGACGTCATGGAAGACCAGACCGCCGTAGCTGTGTACCGCATCGACCAATTCCTTTACCGCGCCGAGGCTGGTGATGACGATCGGCACTTTATGTTCGACGCAGATATTCAGGTCCGCCTGCAAGCGCGGGTTGCTGTTGTGCACGATAAGGTTCACTGCATAGGGGGCCGGACTCTCCAGTGTCGCCAGTCCCGCTTCGATCTGTTCCAGCCAGGCCTTGAACCCGCTACTTTCACGCTGGTTCAGCGCCGGGAAGCTGCCAACGACGCCATTACGGCAGCAGGCGAGTACCAGTTCCGGGTTGGAAATCAGAAACATCGGCGCGGCCACCACGGGCAGACGCAGACGTTGTTCGAGCAAAGCGGGCAGCGACATTATGGATACCCCAAAGATCTGTAGTTGTTGAAGTTAGAACGGCTTGACCACGACCAGAATTACGATAGCCAGCAATATCAGAACCGGTACTTCATTGAACCAGCGATAAAAGACATGGCTGCGGGTGTTCTCGCCACGGGCAAAACGTTTTACCTGCGCGCCGCACATGTGGTGGTAGCCGATCAGCAAGACGACAAGGGTCAGCTTGGCGTGAATCCAGCCGCCCATGCTGAAGAGGCTCGGGTTCAGATAGATCAGCCAGCCGCCGAAGATCAGCGTGGCGATCATCGCCGGGCCCATGATGCCGCGATACAGCTTGCGCTCCATGACACTGAAGCGCTCTTTGCTGATCGTGTCTTCGCTTTGCGCGTGATACACGAACAGACGCGGCAAGTAGAACAGCCCGGCAAACCAGCAAACGACGCTGACAATGTGAAACGCTTTTACCCACAGATAGAGCATTTTTAGTTATTCCTAATTCACGGTAAGCCGGATAGTAGAGGCTTGAGCGTCCGCACGTCACCTTGACGGTTGTCGCAGACGTGCGCGGCCCCTATTATCGACGGCTTTCCAGTGGGTTCTTTGAGGGCAGGTTATGGTCAAGGTCGGTATTGTCGGCGGCACGGGGTACACCGGTGTCGAACTGCTGCGTCTGTTGGCGCAGCATCCGCAAGCAGAAGTGGTTGTGATCACTTCCCGATCCGAGGCCGGGCTGGCCGTGGCTGACATGTACCCGAACCTGCGCGGTCACTACGACGGCCTGGCCTTCAGCGTGCCGGACATCAAGACCCTCGGCGCTTGCGACGTGGTGTTCTTCGCCACGCCGCACGGTGTGGCTCACGCATTGGCCGGTGAATTGCTGGCGGCGGGCACCAAGGTCATCGACCTGTCGGCAGACTTCCGTCTGCAAGACGCTGAAGAGTGGGCCAAATGGTACGGCCAGCCGCACGGCGCGCCTGAATTGCTGGACGAGGCGGTTTATGGCCTGCCGGAAGTCAATCGCGAGCAGATCAAGAAAGCTCGCCTGATCGCTGTGCCAGGTTGCTATCCAACCGCGACGCAGCTGGGTTTCCTACCGCTGCTTGAAGCTGGACTGGCCGATACTTCGCGTCTGATCGCCGACTGCAAATCCGGTGTCAGTGGTGCCGGTCGTGGTGCGGCTGTAGGCTCGTTGTACTCCGAGACGTCGGAAAGCATGAAGGCCTATGCGGTAAAGGGTCACCGTCACTTGCCGGAAATTCGCCAAGGTCTGCGTCGCGCAGCGAGTAAGGACGTTGGCCTGACCTTCGTTCCGCACCTGACCCCGATGATCCGTGGCATTCACTCGACGCTCTACGCGACCGTGGTTGATCGCTCGGTGGATCTGCAGGCGCTGTTCGAAAAGCGTTATGCCAACGAACCGTTCGTCGATGTAATGCCTGCCGGCAGCCATCCGGAAACCCGTAGTGTGCGTGGTGCCAACGTTTGCCGTATCGCCGTTCACCGTCCGCAGGATGGCGATCTTGTGGTCGTACTGTCGGTGATAGACAACCTGGTCAAAGGCGCGTCGGGTCAGGCGGTGCAGAACATGAACATTCTGTTCGGGCTGGACGAGCGTTTCGGCCTGTCCCACGCCGGTATGCTGCCGTAACACTTTAAGCCGCACAGCGAAAAGGCCCGTCAAGCGGGCCTTTTTGCATTGTGAACAGCTCGTCGGCTTTATTGATATACCGTAACAATAGTTGACCGATTTTCTAGGACAAGCGGATAATGCGCGTCATCACGCATTATGGCGGCGTAACGCCGGGAGATAGTCAGCATGAGCGTCGAATCCTTCACCCCCACGGCTTTGCAATTCACTCAAGGTGCTGCGCACAAGGTGAAGAGCCTGGTCGATGAAGAGGGGAATGATCGCTTGAAGCTGCGCGTATTCGTTACGGGCGGCGGTTGTTCAGGGTTTCAATATGGTTTCACCTTCGATGAAGACGTGGCCGATGACGACACGATCGTTGAGCGCGAAGGCGTGAGTCTGGTGGTTGATCCGATGAGCTTCCAGTACCTGGCCGGTGCTGAAGTGGATTACCAGGAAGGTCTGGAAGGTTCGCGCTTCGTGATCAAGAACCCGAATGCCACCACAACCTGTGGTTGCGGGTCTTCGTTCTCGATCTGATCGCTCTTCGTTACAGACAACAAAACGCCGCAGGGCCTTACGGTTCTGCGGCGTTTTGCTGTGTGCGAGTTGATCAGGCTGGATAGATGGCGCCAAGTATCCGCAGACCGCGTGCGCCGGTGACGCTTGGGCGGTTGGCGGCGATCCCTTCGAGGCAGCAATGGGCCAGCCATGCGAAAGCCATCGCTTCTACCCAGTCCGGATCAACGCCGTGAGTCTGGGTGCTGGCTACCGTCGTGTTGGGTAGCAGTTCGGCCAAGCGTTTCATCAGTGTGCTG
This sequence comes from Pseudomonas sp. AC242, assembly GCF_979258655.1. NCBI lineage: Bacteria > Pseudomonadati > Pseudomonadota > Gammaproteobacteria > Pseudomonadales > Pseudomonadaceae > Pseudomonas > Pseudomonas sp. AC242. The sequence goes on along the minus strand of NZ_OZ409873.1, from coordinate 5,023,241 downwards.
TTGTGTGCGCCGCCGCCGCAGACCAACAACTCTTGGGTGTCGGATTGAGCGCTGTGCAGCGACTCGACGATGGTCAGCGCAGTCAGCTCAAGCAACGTGGCCTGCACGTTTTCCGCAGCGAAGGCTGGGAGCCGTGACAGATGTTGCTCCAGCCATGGCAGGTTGAATACTTCGCGGCCGGTACTTTTTGGGCCCTTGGTAATAAAGAACGGATCGCTGAGCAGTGCTTCCAGCAACATCGGTTCTACCGTACCGGTTTTTGCCCATTCGCCATTACGATCATAGTTTTCACCACGCTGCTGCTGAATCCAGGCGTCCATCAGCACATTCCCAGGGCCGCAGTCGAAACCGGCTACAGGCTTGGTCGGCTCTATCAGACTCAAATTGCTGAAACCGCCGACATTCAAGACGGCCTGATTGCCGGTACGCTCTTTGAACAAAGCTTCATGGAATGCAGGAACCAACGGAGCACCTTGGCCGCCAGCTGCGACATCGCGGCTGCGGAAGTCGCTGACGACAGTGATATCGGTCAGTTCGGTCAGCAGGGCCGGGTTGCCGATCTGCACGGTGAAGCCGCGCGCCGGTTCGTGGCGAATGGTCTGGCCGTGGCTGCCAATCGCTCGAATGTCTTGGGGTTTGAGTTGTTGCTGAGCGAGGAGGGTGTGAATGCCCTGCGCAGCGAGCGTCACCCAGTTCTGTTGGGCAATCGCCGAGCGGGCGATTTCGTCAGGGCCGCTGGCGCACAAGCCGAGCAGCTCGGCGCGCAGGGATTCAGGCATGGGAATGTAGTGCGTGGCGATCAAGTTGATCGCCGAGGACTGTTCGATCAGGGCAATGTCCAGACCGTCGAGGCTGGTTCCGGACATTACGCCGATATACAGGGCCATGACTTAACGCTTGCTCGAAGCCAGCATGGTGGCCTTCTCTTGATCCATGCGTGCCATGAGCGGTTGGCTCTGTGCGAGGAAGCGAGCGCGTTCGGCTTTGGCGATCGGATCGGCCATTGGCAGTTTCTGGCCCAGTGGATCGACGTGAACGCCATTGACCTGGAATTCGTAATGCAAGTGCGGGCCGGTGGACAGGCCGGTAGTGCCGATGTAACCGATCACTTGGCCTTGCTTGACGGTACCGCCGGTTTTCACGCCTTTGGCGAAGCCTTGCATGTGGCCGTAGAGGGTACGGTAAGTGTTGCCGTGCTGAATGATCACGGTGTTGCCGTAACCGCCACGGCGGCCGGCCAGCAGTACTTTACCGTCGCCGGCAGCCTTGATCGGCGTGCCGCGTGGCGCTGCGTAGTCGACACCTTTGTGGGCGCGGATCTTGTTGAGGATCGGGTGCTTGCGGCCCATGGAGAACTTCGAGCTGATGCGGGCGAAGTCCACCGGCGTACGGATGAACGCCTTGCGCATGCTGTTGCCATCAGCGGTGTAGTAGCTGCTGTTGCCTTGCTTGTTGGTGTAACGCACGGCGGTGTAAGTCTTGCCGCGGTTGGTGAAGCGTGCGGACAGGATGGGGCCAGTGCCGACGGCTTTGCCGTTGACCACTTTCTGCTCGTAGATCACGTCGAATTCGTCACCCTGACGGATGTCCTGAGCGAAGTCGACGTCGTAGCCGAAGACACTGGCCATATCCATGGTCAGGCTGTGCGAGAGGCCGGCACGGGCCGCTGATTGCGAGAGTGAGCTATTGATGACGCCGTGCACGTAAGCGGTACGAACGGTTGGTTTTGCGGTAACCCGGTTGAAGGCATAACCCTTGTCATTCTTGGTCAGGGTAATGGTTTCGACGTCGCTGACCTTGCTGTGCAAGCTGGTCAGCTGTCCTTCAGGGTTCAATTCGAATTCGAGTTTTTGGCCGTGTTTAAGCTGGCTGAATTGTTTGGCTTGCTTGTCGCTGGCCAGGACTTCGTGAACGGAGGCGGCAGGCAGGCCGACCTTTTCGAACAGGGTCGACAGCGTATCGCCCTTGGCAACGATGACTTCACGGTGGCCAGGTGACTTTGGCTTTTCGGCGGCTGGCGCAGGTGCTGCTTCGGCGGTTTGCGGGGTGTTTTCGTTACTGTTTTCGATTTGAGCAAACGGCGAAGTTACTGGCTCATTTGTGGCTTGAGTCGCATCAGCTGCGTCTTGATCTTGTGTCAGTTGTTCAGCAGGACTTTCCAGTTCAAGGCTCAGGGTCGTCTTTTTGGCTTCTACATCACTGGAAGGAAATACCAGGAGAGCCAGGCTGAGAAGGGCGGCGATTCCACTTGCGGCGAGCAGGTGGGTCTTCGGGTAAAGCGGAGGCGCTTTAGACGGTTCTGTGGTCATAGGTAATTTTGACTTTGAAAAATGATGAATTGGAAAAGATGAATGACATGATGAAGATGAAATAACTGTATAAAATATAACCAAATCATCTCTGAAGCAAGTCTACAGACAGCACGTCTGTGGATTGGTGTCCGTGCGCCGGGCAAAACTTGTAATTGGTGCGCGATCTTGTATGGTTGGTTCCCTTTGAATCTGAGCCTTGCGGGTCTGTTATGAAGTCGGTTGAAGAGCAGCTAGCGCTGATTAAACGTGGTGCGGAAGAACTGTTGGTCGAGTCCGAGCTGATCGAGAAGCTCAAGCGCGGCCAGCCGCTGCGGATCAAGGCTGGTTTTGACCCGACCGCTCCGGATCTGCACCTGGGGCATACCGTGCTTATTAATAAGCTGCGCCAGTTCCAGGAGCTGGGGCATCAGGTAATCTTCCTTATAGGTGACTTCACCGGGATGATCGGTGATCCGAGCGGCAAGAGCGCCACTCGTCCTCCGCTGACTCGTGAGCAGGTTCTGGAAAACGCCGAGACCTACAAGACTCAGGTGTTCAAGATTCTTGATCCGGCGAAAACTGAAGTTGCATTCAACTCCACCTGGATGGATCAGATGGGGCCGGCGGACTTCATTCGTCTGACTTCACAGTACACCGTCGCGCGCATGCTTGAGCGTGATGACTTCGACAAGCGCTACACGACTAACCAGCCAATCGCGATTCACGAGTTTCTCTATCCGCTGGTTCAGGGTTACGACTCGGTGGCCCTGCGCGCGGATGTGGAGTTGGGTGGCACTGATCAGAAGTTCAACTTGCTGATGGGGCGCGAGCTGCAGCGCGGTTATGGTCAAGAGGCTCAATGCATTCTGACCATGCCGCTGCTTGAGGGGCTGGATGGCGTGAAGAAGATGTCCAAGTCATTGGGCAACTACGTCGGCATTCAGGAAGCGCCGGGCGTCATGTACAGCAAGCTGGTTTCGATTCCGGATGCGTTGATGTGGCGTTACTTCGAGCTGCTCAGCTTCCGCTCGATGGATGAGATCAATGCGTTACGTGCCGATGTAGAAGCGGGCGCCAATCCGCGCGACGTCAAAATCAAGCTGGCTGAAGAGATCGTTGCGCGCTTCCATGGTGAAGAGGCAGCGGCCAACGCTCATCGTGCGGCGGGTAACCGTATGAAGGATGGTGAGTTGCCGGATGATCTGCCGGAGGTCGAACTGGCTTCTACTGAAGATATGCCGATCGCGGCTGTCCTTAATAAGGCAGGCCTGGTGAGGAACTCGGCGGCGGCGCGCGATCTGCTGGCGTCTGGTGGGGTGCGCATTGATGGTGAAGTGGTTGATCGCTCCTTTATATATGTACTGGGCGCGACCCACGTTTGCCAGGCAGGCAAGAAGGCATTTGCACGCATCACTCTGAAATCTGAGTGATTCTGAAAATAAGTGTTGACGGCGAATTTTAGATGTCTATAATTCGCCCCACTTCCGGCGCAGTCGAAACGGAAAACTCCTTGAGATTCAATGAGTTATGCAGGTTTCGGCAGTGAGTTGCTTCAGTTCATCGAAGCCGAAAGGAAGTTGAAAAAGAGGTGTTGACAGCAGCGTGTAACGCTGTAGAATTCGCCTCCCGCTGACGAGAGATCGGAAGCGCAAGTGGTTGAAGTTGTTGAAGAATTCTTCGAAAACTTCTGAAAATAATCACTTGACAGCAAATGAGGCTGCTGTAGAATGCGCGCCTCGGTTGAGACGAAAGATCTTAACCAACCGCTCTTTAACAACTGAATCAAGCAATTCGTGTGGGTGCTTGTGGAGTCAGACTGATAGTCAACAAGATTATCAGCATGACAAGTTACTCCGCGAGAAATCAAAGATGTAACCAACGATTGCTGAGCCAAGTTTAGGGTTTCTTAAAAACCCAAAGATGTTTGAACTGAAGAGTTTGATCATGGCTCAGATTGAACGCTGGCGGCAGGCCTAACACATGCAAGTCGAGCGGATGAGAGGAGCTTGCTCCTGGATTCAGCGGCGGACGGGTGAGTAATGCCTAGGAATCTGCCTGGTAGTGGGGGACAACGTTTCGAAAGGAACGCTAATACCGCATACGTCCTACGGGAGAAAGCAGGGGACCTTCGGGCCTTGCGCTATCAGATGAGCCTAGGTCGGATTAGCTAGTTGGTGAGGTAATGGCTCACCAAGGCGACGATCCGTAACTGGTCTGAGAGGATGATCAGTCACACTGGAACTGAGACACGGTCCAGACTCCTACGGGAGGCAGCAGTGGGGAATATTGGACAATGGGCGAAAGCCTGATCCAGCCATGCCGCGTGTGTGAAGAAGGTCTTCGGATTGTAAAGCACTTTAAGTTGGGAGGAAGGGCAGTAAATTAATACTTTGCTGTTTTGACGTTACCGACAGAATAAGCACCGGCTAACTCTGTGCCAGCAGCCGCGGTAATACAGAGGGTGCAAGCGTTAATCGGAATTACTGGGCGTAAAGCGCGCGTAGGTGGTTCGTTAAGTTGGATGTGAAATCCCCGGGCTCAACCTGGGAACTGCATTCAAAACTGTCGAGCTAGAGTATGGTAGAGGGTGGTGGAATTTCCTGTGTAGCGGTGAAATGCGTAGATATAGGAAGGAACACCAGTGGCGAAGGCGACCACCTGGACTGATACTGACACTGAGGTGCGAAAGCGTGGGGAGCAAACAGGATTAGATACCCTGGTAGTCCACGCCGTAAACGATGTCAACTAGCCGTTGGGAGCCTTGAGCTCTTAGTGGCGCAGCTAACGCATTAAGTTGACCGCCTGGGGAGTACGGCCGCAAGGTTAAAACTCAAATGAATTGACGGGGGCCCGCACAAGCGGTGGAGCATGTGGTTTAATTCGAAGCAACGCGAAGAACCTTACCAGGCCTTGACATCCAATGAACTTTCCAGAGATGGATTGGTGCCTTCGGGAACATTGAGACAGGTGCTGCATGGCTGTCGTCAGCTCGTGTCGTGAGATGTTGGGTTAAGTCCCGTAACGAGCGCAACCCTTGTCCTTAGTTACCAGCACGTAATGGTGGGCACTCTAAGGAGACTGCCGGTGACAAACCGGAGGAAGGTGGGGATGACGTCAAGTCATCATGGCCCTTACGGCCTGGGCTACACACGTGCTACAATGGTCGGTACAAAGGGTTGCCAAGCCGCGAGGTGGAGCTAATCCCATAAAACCGATCGTAGTCCGGATCGCAGTCTGCAACTCGACTGCGTGAAGTCGGAATCGCTAGTAATCGTGAATCAGAATGTCACGGTGAATACGTTCCCGGGCCTTGTACACACCGCCCGTCACACCATGGGAGTGGGTTGCACCAGAAGTAGCTAGTCTAACCTTCGGGAGGACGGTTACCACGGTGTGATTCATGACTGGGGTGAAGTCGTAACAAGGTAGCCGTAGGGGAACCTGCGGCTGGATCACCTCCTTAATCGACGACATCAGCTGCTCCATAAGTTCCCACACGAATTGCTTGATTCATTGAAGAAGACGAAAGAAGCAGCCCGAAATTGGGTCTGTAGCTCAGTTGGTTAGAGCGCACCCCTGATAAGGGTGAGGTCGGCAGTTCGAATCTGCCCAGACCCACCAATTTTGTGTGGGAAACGCCTGTAGAAATACGGGGCCATAGCTCAGCTGGGAGAGCGCCTGCCTTGCACGCAGGAGGTCAACGGTTCGATCCCGTTTGGCTCCACCACTACTGCTTCTGAAGTTTGAAAGCTTAGAAATGAGCATTCCATCGTTGTGATGATGAATGTTGATTTCTAGTCTTTGACTAGTTCGTTCTTTAAAAATTTGGGTATGTGATAGAAAGATAGACTGAACGTTACTTTCACTGGTAACGGATCAGGCTAAGGTAAAATTTGTGAGTTCTCTTAGTTGAGAAATTCGAATTTTCGGCGAATGTCGTCTTCACAGTATAACCAGATTGCTTGGGGTTATATGGTCAAGTGAAGAAGCGCATACGGTGGATGCCTTGGCAGTCAGAGGCGATGAAAGACGTGGTAGCCTGCGAAAAGCTTCGGGGAGTCGGCAAACAGACTTTGATCCGGAGATGTCTGAATGGGGGAACCCAGCCATCATAAGATGGTTATCTTGTACTGAATACATAGGTGCAAGAGGCGAACCAGGGGAACTGAAACATCTAAGTACCCTGAGGAAAAGAAATCAACCGAGATTCCCTTAGTAGTGGCGAGCGAACGGGGACTAGCCCTTAAGTGGCTTTGAGATTAGCGGAACGCTCTGGAAAGTGCGGCCATAGTGGGTGATAGCCCTGTACGCGAAAATCTCTTAGTCATGAAATCGAGTAGGACGGAGCACGAGAAACTTTGTCTGAATATGGGGGGACCATCCTCCAAGGCTAAATACTACTGACTGACCGATAGTGAACTAGTACCGTGAGGGAAAGGCGAAAAGAACCCCGGAGAGGGGAGTGAAATAGATCCTGAAACCGTATGCGTACAAGCAGTGGGAGCCCACTTTGTTGGGTGACTGCGTACCTTTTGTATAATGGGTCAGCGACTTATTTTCAGTGGCGAGCTTAACCGAATAGGGGAGGCGTAGCGAAAGCGAGTCTTAATAGGGCGTCTAGTCGCTGGGAATAGACCCGAAACCGGGCGATCTATCCATGGGCAGGTTGAAGGTTGGGTAACACTAACTGGAGGACCGAACCGACTACCGTTGAAAAGTTAGCGGATGACCTGTGGATCGGAGTGAAAGGCTAATCAAGCTCGGAGATAGCTGGTTCTCCTCGAAAGCTATTTAGGTAGCGCCTCATGTATCACTGTAGGGGGTAGAGCACTGTTTCGGCTAGGGGGTCATCCCGACTTACCAAACCGATGCAAACTCCGAATACCTACAAGTGCCGAGCATGGGAGACACACGGCGGGTGCTAACGTCCGTCGTGAAAAGGGAAACAACCCAGACCGTCAGCTAAGGTCCCAAAGTTATGGTTAAGTGGGAAACGATGTGGGAAGGCTTAGACAGCTAGGAGGTTGGCTTAGAAGCAGCCACCCTTTAAAGAAAGCGTAATAGCTCACTAGTCGAGTCGGCCTGCGCGGAAGATGTAACGGGGCTCAAACCATACACCGAAGCTACGGGTATCACCTTCGGGTGATGCGGTAGAGGAGCGTTCTGTAAGCCTGTGAAGGTGAGTTGAGAAGCTTGCTGGAGGTATCAGAAGTGCGAATGCTGACATGAGTAACGACAATGGGTGTGAAAAACACCCACGCCGAAAGACCAAGGTTTCCTGCGCAACGTTAATCGACGCAGGGTTAGTCGGTCCCTAAGGCGAGGCTGAAAAGCGTAGTCGATGGAAAACAGGTTAATATTCCTGTACTTCTGGTTATTGCGATGGAGGGACGGAGAAGGCTAGGCCAGCTTGGCGTTGGTTGTCCAAGTTTAAGGTGGTAGGCTGAGATCTTAGGTAAATCCGGGATCTTAAGGCCGAGAGCTGATGACGAGTGTTCTTTTAGAACACGAAGTGGTTGATGCCATGCTTCCAAGAAAAGCTTCTAAGCTTCAGGTAACCAGGAACCGTACCCCAAACCGACACAGGTGGTTGGGTAGAGAATACCAAGGCGCTTGAGAGAACTCGGGTGAAGGAACTAGGCAAAATGGCACCGTAACTTCGGGAGAAGGTGCGCCGGTGAGGGTGAAGGACTTGCTCCGTAAGCTCATGCCGGTCGAAGATACCAGGCCGCTGCGACTGTTTATTAAAAACACAGCACTCTGCAAACACGAAAGTGGACGTATAGGGTGTGACGCCTGCCCGGTGCCGGAAGGTTAATTGATGGGGTTAGCTAACGCGAAGCTCTTGATCGAAGCCCCGGTAAACGGCGGCCGTAACTATAACGGTCCTAAGGTAGCGAAATTCCTTGTCGGGTAAGTTCCGACCTGCACGAATGGCGTAACGATGGCGGCGCTGTCTCCACCCGAGACTCAGTGAAATTGAAATCGCTGTGAAGATGCAGTGTATCCGCGGCTAGACGGAAAGACCCCGTGAACCTTTACTATAGCTTTGCACTGGACTTTGAATTTGCTTGTGTAGGATAGGTGGGAGGCTTTGAAGCGTGGACGCCAGTTCGCGTGGAGCCATCCTTGAAATACCACCCTGGCAACTTTGAGGTTCTAACTCAGGTCCGTTATCCGGATCGAGGACAGTGTATGGTGGGTAGTTTGACTGGGGCGGTCTCCTCCTAAAGAGTAACGGAGGAGTACGAAGGTGCGCTCAGACCGGTCGGAAATCGGTCGTAGAGTATAAAGGCAAAAGCGCGCTTGACTGCGAGACAGACACGTCGAGCAGGTACGAAAGTAGGTCTTAGTGATCCGGTGGTTCTGTATGGAAGGGCCATCGCTCAACGGATAAAAGGTACTCCGGGGATAACAGGCTGATACCGCCCAAGAGTTCATATCGACGGCGGTGTTTGGCACCTCGATGTCGGCTCATCACATCCTGGGGCTGAAGCCGGTCCCAAGGGTATGGCTGTTCGCCATTTAAAGTGGTACGCGAGCTGGGTTTAGAACGTCGTGAGACAGTTCGGTCCCTATCTGCCGTGGACGTTTGAGATTTGAGAGGGGCTGCTCCTAGTACGAGAGGACCGGAGTGGACGAACCTCTGGTGTTCCGGTTGTCACGCCAGTGGCATTGCCGGGTAGCTATGTTCGGGAAAGATAACCGCTGAAAGCATCTAAGCGGGAAACTTGCCTCAAGATGAGATCTCACTGGAACCTTGAGTTCCCTGAAGGGCCGTCGAAGACTACGACGTTGATAGGTTGGGTGTGTAAGCGCTGTGAGGCGTTGAGCTAACCAATACTAATTGCCCGTGAGGCTTGACCATATAACACCCAAGCAATTTGCGTCGAAGAGACCAGATTGCGGTGTGTGAAGACGAAACGAACCGAAAGTTCGAAAGACTCACAAAACACCAGCTGTCACATACCCAATTTGCTGAAGCGAGGCCACAAGGCCACGATTCAGTACCCGAATTTCTTGACGACCATAGAGCGTTGGAACCACCTGATCCCATCCCGAACTCAGCAGTGAAACGATGCATCGCCGATGGTAGTGTGGGGTTTCCCCATGTGAGAGTAGGTCATCGTCAAGATTAAATTCCGAAACCCCAATTGCGAAAGCAGTTGGGGTTTTGTTTTGCCTGCAGGAAAAGCGTCTGCTTGATTTCTATGCAACGGCCCGGAGCATGGCTATTATTCGGGCCTCATTGTGAGGCGAGACCTGCATGCTGACGTTGTTGAACCTTCTGAAGGATGGTCGATTCCATTCTGGTCAGGATCTGGGGGCTGCCCTGGGAATAAGTCGAAGTGCTGTATGGAAACAGCTTCAGCATCTAGAGGCTGAGCTTGGCTTGTCCATTCATAAAGTTCGCGGGCGGGGTTATCAATTGGCTGCGCCATTAACGCTTCTCGACTCTCGGGCGATATCGGCAATGGCGCCAGGTTGGCCGGTGACCGTTCTGGATTCAGTCGACTCGACAAATGCTGAGGCCTTGCGTGCGATCGGCCAAGGTAGTTTGGCCCCCTTTTTGGTACTCGCGGAGCGACAAGTCTCTGGACGTGGGCGAAGAGGTCGCAAGTGGGTGAGTCCGTTTGCTGAGAATCTCTATTACAGTCTTGTCCTGCGTATTGATGGCGGAATGCGGCAACTCGAGGGGTTGAGTCTTGTCGTGGGGTTGGCTGTTTTGCAGGCTCTGCGAAATTTTGGAGTGCAAAGTACCGGATTGAAGTGGCCCAACGATGTCTTGGTAGGTAACAAGAAAATCGCTGGCATTCTCCTTGAACTCGTCGGAGACCCCGCCGACGTTTGCCATGTTGTGCTGGGCATTGGCATTAACGTGAATATGCAGCTATCGGATGAGGTCGATCAGGAATGGACCTCTATCCGTCTTGAGTCAGGCAAAAGCAGTGATCGTAATGCCTTGGTGGTTGAGCTGAGTAAGCAGTTAAGTGCTCACATCAAGCGCCATCAGGCGGATGGTTTCTCGGTTCTCCAGTCAGAATGGGAGGCCAATCACTTGTGGCAGGGTCGGTCTGTATCGTTGATTGCGGGCTCCAGTCAGATAGACGGCGTTGTGCTCGGAATAGATAGTCAGGGTGCGCTGCGCCTGAAGGTGGATGGCGTGGAAAAAGTCTTTAGTGGTGGTGAGCTCAGCCTGAGGTTGCGTGATGATTCTTGAGCTCGACTGCGGGAACAGCTTTATTAAGTGGCGAGTGCTGAAAGCTGCGCCCGGGGTTCTCTTTTCTGAAGGGGTTGTCGACTCTGATCTGGCGTTACTTGAAAGTTTGAGGTCCCTGGACGGGCTTGTGCTGCGCAAGTGCCGCGTGGTCAGTGTCAGGACTGCGGAAGAAACTGATGTATTAATCGATGCGATCAAGCGGGAGTTCGGTATTTCGGTGGTGTGTGCGAAGTCCGCCCGTGAAATGTCTGGTGTCAAAAATGGTTATGAAGACTATGAGCGTCTAGGGCTTGATAGGTGGTTGGCCATGCTGGGCGGGTTTCATCTTGCATCGGGCAGCGCTTGCCTGGTACTCGATTTCGGTACGGCGGTAACGGCTGACTTTATTGCTGCTGATGGTGAGCATCTGGGAGGTTTCATTTGTCCTGGTATGCCATTGATGCGCAATCAGTTACGTACACATACCCGTAAGATTCGCTATGGAGATCTGGCGGCTGAGCGCGCGCTGTCCAGCAATGCACCTGGGCGCACCACCGTTGAGGCGGTGGAACGTGGGTGTTCGTTAATGTTGCGAGGTTTTGTGCTGACGCAGCTGGAAATGGCGAGCGCCTACTGGGGGGAAGATTTTGCAGTCTTTATAACTGGTGGTGATGCTGTATTGGTTGCAGATGTCGCGCCCAGGGCCAAGGTTGTTCCTGACCTGGTATTTGTGGGGCTGGCTATGGCATGTCCTTTTTCCTGAGGTTTGTATGCGTTGGTTGTTCCTCCTGCTTATCGTTCTTAATGGCTTCTATTATGTCTGGCACCAGCAGGAAGCACCTTTGCGGGCGAAGGACGTAACGCCTCTCAGTTTGTATCGAGGTCCCCAGCAAGACATTCGCTTGCTTAGTGAAACGACAGGTGATGTTCGGGAGGGGCGGGGAGGGCGACGGCAGGAATGTCTGTTCCTCGGTGGTTTTTCCCGGCAGGACTCGCTTTCAGCCCTCCAGCAGCGTTTGGCCGAAATGGGGGTCGACGCGCAATCTTCATCGAAGGATGCTTCCGGGGCTGGTTATTGGTTGTCTGTCGCGCCTCAGGGCCAGCGTTTGTTGGGTGATGCTCAGCTGCAGAACCTTTCCAACGAATTCAATGAGTTAAAACATAAAATAATGCTGTGTGAGGGGGTTGCACCTGCTGAGTAGTTTGCATAGAATGGCGCCCGCTCCACAGCGAAGACCCAAACAGGTTTTCAGTGTGAGGCGATGTCAACGCAGCTAACCTCAGGTTTTTAAATGAGAAAATGCTTGACAAGGGGTTGGCATAGTATAGAATGCCGGCCTGATTAGGAGGGGTTCCCGAGCGGCCAAAGGGATCAGACTGTAAATCTGACGTCTACGACTTCGAAGGTTCGAATCCTTCTCCCTCCACCAGATTTAAGCGTGAGCTGCAGGCTCCGCGGGTATAGTTTAGTGGTAGAACCTCAGCCTTCCAAGCTGATGATGCGGGTTCGATTCCCGCTACCCGCTCCAAGTTTGCAGGTTGTGCAAAGTGTTTTGCTCTTGTAGCTCAGTTGGTAGAGCACACCCTTGGTAAGGGTGAGGTCAGCGGTTCAAATCCGCTCAAGAGCTCCATATAACAAGGCAGATATGAAAATATCTGCCTTTGTTTTAATGGTTGATATTGTTTGTCTAATTTCTTCTGTTGAGGGTGATATCGATGGCTAAGGAAAAATTTGATCGTTCCCTGCCCCACGTCAACGTTGGGACCATTGGTCACGTTGACCACGGTAAAACCACTCTGACTGCTGCTCTGACTCGCGTTTGCTCCGAAGTTTTCGGTTCCGCAATCGTTGACTTCGACAAGATCGACAGTGCGCCAGAAGAAAAGGCTCGCGGTATCACCATCAACACCGCACACGTTGAGTACAACTCGAAGATCCGTCACTACGCTCACGTTGACTGCCCGGGTCACGCTGACTATGTGAAGAACATGATCACCGGTGCTGCTCAAATGGACGGCGCTATTCTGGTTTGCTCGGCCGCTGATGGTCCGATGCCACAAACCCGTGAGCACATCCTGCTGTCCCGTCAGGTTGGCGTTCCGTACATCGTGGTTTTCCTGAACAAGGCTGACCTGGTAGACGACGCTGAGCTGCTGGAACTGGTTGAGATGGAAGTTCGCGACCTGCTGTCCACCTATGACTTCCCAGGTGACGATACTCCGATCATCATCGGTTCGGCTCGTATGGCTCTGGAAGGCAAAGACGACAACGAGATGGGCACCACTGCCGTCAAGAAACTGGTTGAAACTCTGGATAGCTACATCCCAGAACCAGTGCGTGTAACCGACAAGCCGTTCCTGATGCCAATCGAAGACGTATTCTCGATCTCGGGTCGCGGTACTGTTGTGACCGGTCGTATCGAGCGCGGTATCGTTCGCGTTCAAGATCCGCTGGAAATCGTTGGTCTGCGTGACACCACCGTTACTACTTGCACCGGTGTTGAAATGTTCCGCAAGCTGCTCGACGAAGGTCGTGCTGGCGAGAACTGCGGCGTTCTGCTGCGTGGCACCAAGCGTGACGACGTTGAGCGTGGTCAGGTTCTGGTTAAGCCGGGTTCGGTTAAGCCGCACACCAAGTTCACTGCAGAGGTTTATGTTCTGAGCAAGGAAGAAGGCGGTCGTCATACTCCGTTCTTCAAAGGCTACCGTCCACAGTTCTACTTCCGTACTACTGACGTGACTGGTAATTGCGAGTTGCCAGAAGGCGTTGAAATGGTAATGCCAGGTGATAACATTCAGATGACTGTTACCCTGATCAAAACCATCGCAATGGAAGATGGTCTGCGCTTCGCTATCCGTGAAGGCGGTCGTACCGTCGGCGCCGGTGTCGTAGCTAAAATCATCGAGTAAGTAGTTGTAATGTATTTTTCGGGCCGGCATAATGGTCGGCCTGATTTTGTTTTAGGTCAGTAGCTCAATTGGCAGAGCGACGGTCTCCAAAACCGTAGGTTGGGGGTTCGATTCCCTCCTGACCTGCCAGATTCACTTGGTGTGTCTGGCTTTCTTTTCACAGGATCTTCAAAGATGACTCCTAAAGCTGAAGCTCAAGGCTCTCGCTTCGATCTGCTCAAGTGGCTTGTAGTTGTCGCTTTGGTGGTTGTTGGCGTTGTTGGCAATCAGTATTACTCTGCTTCGCCGATCCTGTACCGTGTACTCGCCTTGCTTGTCATTGCTGCTGTAGCTGCCTTTGTAGGCCTGCAGACTGCGAAGGGCAAGTCTTTCTTTGTACTGGTTAAGGAAGCTCGCACCGAGATTCGTAAAGTCGTTTGGCCAACTCGCCAAGAAACCACGCAGACCACCCTTATTGTGGTGGCTGTTGTTCTGGTTATGGCGTTGCTGTTGTGGGGTCTTGACTCCCTGCTCGGCTGGCTTGTTTCCTTGATTGTCGGCTAAGGGTGTCCCGTGGCTAAGCGTTGGTATGTTGTGCATGCTTACTCGGGTTACGAGAAGCATGTGATGCGCTCGCTGGTCGAGCGCGTAAAGCTGGCTGGCATGGAAGATGGCTTCGGCGAGATTCTGGTTCCCACTGAAGAAGTGGTTGAAATGCGTAACGGCCAGAAGCGCAAAAGCGAGCGTAAGTTCTTTCCAGGCTACGTGCTGGTTCAGATGGATATGAACGAGGGTACTTGGCACTTGGTCAAGGATACTCCTCGGGTGATGGGTTTCATTGGCGGTACCGCTGATAAGCCTGCACCAATCACCGATAAAGAGGCAGAGGCAATTCTGCGTCGTGTTGCTGATGGTAGCGACAAGCCGAAGCCGAAGACTCTCTTTGAGCCAGGTGAAACGGTGCGAGTCAATGACGGTCCATTTGCTGATTTCAATGGCGTTGTTGAAGAAGTTAACTACGAAAAGAGCCGGATCCAAGTGGCTGTGCTTATTTTCGGTCGCTCTACCCCGGTAGAGTTGGAGTTCAGTCAGGTCGAAAAGGTCTAGCTGAACAAGCATCCCAACCCCGCAGCCCTAGGCTGTGGGGTTTTGTCGTCACTGGGATAAACGCGCAAGTAACCGGGGAGCCTTTCGAGGCGATCGAACCCGTAATTGGAGTGCCTCATGGCCAAAAAAATTACCGCTTACATCAAGCTGCAAGTGAAGGCCGCTCAGGCTAACCCAAGCCCACCTGTTGGTCCTGCTCTGGGTCAACACGGCGTGAACATCATGGAATTCTGCAAGGCTTTCAATGCCCGTACTCAGGGTCTTGAAGCAGGTCTGCCGACTCCAGTGATCATCACTGTCTACAGCGACCGTAGCTTCACTTTTGAAACAAAATCCACCCCTGCTTCGGTTCTGCTGAAGAAAGCGGCCGGTCTGACCAGCGGTTCCGCTCGTCCGAACACCGTTAAGGTTGGCACTGTTACCCGTGCTCAGCTGGAAGAAATCGCGAAAACCAAAAACGCGGATCTGACTGCAGCTGATATGGATGCAGCCGTGCGTACTATCGCCGGTTCTGCTCGTAGCATGGGCCTTAACGTGGAGGGTGTGTAATGGCTAAGCTGACCAAGCGTCAAAAGGCTATCGCCGGCAAAATCGAAGCAGGCAAGGCCTACAACATTGTAGACGCCGCTGCCCTGTTGGCCGAGCTGTCGACTGTCAAGTTCAGCGAGTCGTTTGACGTTGCTGTGAACCTGGGTGTAGACCCGCGTAAATCCGACCAGGTTGTTCGTAGCGCTACTGTGCTGCCACACGGCACTGGCAAGACTGTTCGCGTTGCTGTGTTCACCCAGGGTCCAGCTGCCGAGGCCGCTCTGGCTGCCGGCGCTGACCGTGTAGGTATGGACGACCTGGCTGCCGAAATGAAAGGCGGCGACCTGAACTATGACGTAGTGATCGCATCCCCGGATGCCATGCGCGTTGTAGGTCAACTGGGCCAGATCCTTGGTCCGCGCGGTCTGATGCCTAACCCTAAGGTTGGTACCGTAACTCCAGATGTAGCGACTGCGGTCAAGAATGCTAAAGCTGGTCAGGTTCGTTATCGCACCGACAAAAACGGCATCATTCACACTTCCGTTGGCAAGATGGGCTTCGATGCCGTCAAGCTGAAGGAAAACGTTGAAGCCCTGATCGCTGATCTGAAGCGTATCAAGCCAGCTTCCTCGAAAGGTATCTACGTCAAGCGCGTTACCCTGAGCACCACTATGGGCCCAGGTCTGGTTATCGACCAGAGCTCGCTGGACGCTTAAGACAAAAATTGGCGCGACTATTCGCGCCAGTTGAAATATTGGGGTCCCTGCCTGGCGGGGGCTATCCAAGACCGTAGGCGACGCAAGTCTTAAACCACCAGCCTACGCAGATGGTGCTCCCGGTTCCTTACCGAATCAGACACCAAAACGACATTCGGTTTCGATCGAATGAAACGGTAACAAGCAGGAGTTAAACCCGTGGCAATTAATCTCGAAGACAAGAAGGCCATCGTCGCTGAAGTCAACGAGGCTGCCAAAGTCGCTCTGTCCGCTGTCGTGGTTGATGCCCGTGGCGTAACAGTAGGCGCAATGACCGGACTCCGTAAAGAGGCTCGTGAAGCTGGCGTTTACGTACGTGTTGTACGTAACACCCTGCTCAAGCGCGCTGTTGCTGACACTGAATACAGTGTTCTCAACGACGTGTTCACCGGCCCGACCTTGATCGCATTCTCCAACGAACACCCGGGCGCTGCTGCTCGTCTGTTCAAAGAGTTCGCTAAAGGTCAGGACAAGTTCGAGATCAAGGCAGCTGCGTTCGAGGGCAAGTTCCTCGCAGCTAATCAGATCGACGTTCTGGCAAGCCTGCCGACCCGTGACGAAGCAATTTCCCAGCTGATGAGCGTGATTCAAGGCGCTACCAGCAAATTGGCTCGTACTCTGGCGGCACTTCGCGACCAGAAAGAAGCTGCTGCAGCCTGAGGCTGAGCGTTTCCTCTCTCGCGTATTTTTGTTTATTTCGATGGCCTCCAGGCTATCCCCCAATTCAGGAAATAAGTCATGTCTCTGACTAACGAACAAATCATCGACGCAATCGGCGAAAAATCGGTTCTGGAAATCGTTGAGCTGATCAAGGCAATGGAAGAGAAGTTCGGCGTATCCGCTGCCGCTGCTTCTGCTGGTCCAGCTGCTGCTGCCGCTGTTGTTGAAGAGCAAACCGAGTTCAACGTTGTTCTGCTGGAAGCTGGCGAGAAGAAGGTTAACGTGATCAAGGCAGTTCGTGAACTGACTGGTCTGGGCCTGAAAGAAGCCAAAGAGAAAGTAGACGGCGCTCCTCAGGTTGTAGCTGAAGGCGTTTCGAAAGAAGCGGCTGAAGACGCTAAGAAGAAGCTGGAAGAAGCAGGCGCTAAAGTCGAGCTGAAATAAGTATCGACTTTGCTCCTCCAGCCCGAGCGTCAAGCGACAGGCTGATGGCTGGTGGCTCTTGCCACCGGCCTTTTCCGTTATTGGCAGCCGACTGGGTCGGTGCTGATAAAGGCGCTGTAACCACCCGATGCGGTGGCGCAAACCATGGGGTTTGCACGATTTTCTGGCTGCTCCCGTCGGGAGGGGCCAAACAAGCAGGTGACCAAGCTGGGGAACGCTGATGGCTTACTCATATACTGAGAAAAAACGTATCCGCAAGGACTTTAGCAAGTTGCCGGACGTCATGGATGTGCCTTACCTCCTGGCCATCCAGCTGGATTCGTATCGTGAATTCTTGCAAGCGGGAGCGACTAAAGATCAGTTCCGCGACGTGGGCCTGCATGCGGCCTTCAAATCCGTTTTCCCGATCATCAGCTACTCCGGCAATGCTGCGCTGGAGTACGTCGGTTATCGCTTGGGCGAACCGGCATTTGATGTCAAAGAATGCGTATTGCGCGGTGTAACTTTCGCCGTACCTTTGCGGGTAAAAGTGCGCCTGATCATTTTCGACAAAGAATCGTCGAACAAAGCGATCAAGGACATCAAAGAGCAAGAAGTCTACATGGGTGAAATCCCCCTGATGACTGAGAACGGTACCTTTGTAATCAATGGTACCGAGCGTGTAATCGTTTCCCAGCTGCACCGTTCCCCGGGCGTGTTCTTCGACCACGACCGCGGCAAGACGCATAGCTCCGGCAAACTGCTGTACTCCGCGCGCATCATTCCTTACCGCGGTTCGTGGCTGGACTTCGAGTTCGACCCGAAAGACTGCGTGTTCGTGCGTATCGACCGTCGCCGCAAGCTGCCGGCATCGGTACTGCTGCGCGCGCTCGGCTATACCACTGAAGAAGTGCTGGACGCTTTCTACACCACCAACGTTTTCCACCTGAGCGGCGAAACCCTCAGCCTGGAACTGATTGCTTCGCGTCTGCGTGGTGAAATTGCGGTTCTGGACATTCAGGACGAGAAGGGCAAGGTGATTGTTGAGGCGGGCCGCCGTATTACCGCGCGCCACATCAACCAGATCGAAAAAGCCGGCATCAAGACTCTGGAAGTACCCCTGGACTACGTCCTCGGTCGTACTACCGCCAAGGTCATCGTGCACCCGGCTACCGGCGAAATCCTGGCAGAGTGCAACACCGAACTGAACACCGAAGTCCTGGCAAAAATTGCCAAATCCGGCGTTGTTCGCATCGAAACTCTGTACACCAACGATATCGACTGCGGTCCGTTCGTTTCTGACACGCTGAAGATTGACTCCACCAGCAACCAATTGGAAGCGCTGGTCGAGATCTATCGCATGATGCGTCCAGGCGAGCCGCCAACCAAAGACGCTGCCGAAACCCTGTTCAACAACCTGTTCTTCAGCCCTGAGCGCTATGACCTGTCTGCGGTCGGCCGGATGAAGTTCAACCGTCGTATCGGTCGTACCGAGATCGAAGGTTCGGGCGTGCTGTGCAAGGAAGACATCGTCGCGGTACTGAAGACTCTGGTCGACATCCGTAACGGTAAAGGCATCGTCGATGACATCGACCACCTGGGTAACCGTCGTGTTCGCTGCGTAGGCGAAATGGCCGAGAACCAGTTCCGCGTTGGCCTGGTACGTGTTGAGCGTGCGGTCAAAGAGCGTCTGTCGATGGCTGAAAGCGAAGGCCTGATGCCGCAAGACCTGATCAATGCCAAGCCAGTGGCTGCGGCGGTGAAAGAGTTCTTCGGTTCCAGCCAGCTCTCGCAGTTCATGGACCAGAACAACCCGCTGTCCGAGATCACCCACAAGCGTCGTGTCTCTGCACTCGGCCCTGGCGGTCTGACTCGTGAGCGCGCAGGCTTTGAAGTTCGTGACGTACACCCGACTCACTACGGTCGTGTTTGCCCGATTGAAACGCCGGAAGGTCCGAACATCGGTCTGATCAACTCCCTGGCTGCGTACGCTCGCACCAACCAGTACGGCTTCCTGGAAAGCCCGTACCGCGTGGTGAAAGAGGGTGTGGTCACCGACGAGATCGTGTTCCTGTCCGCTATTGAAGAAGCCGATCACGTGATCGCGCAGGCTTCGGCGACCATGAACGACCAGAAAGTCCTGATCGACGAACTGGTAGCCGTACGTCACCTGAACGAATTCACCGTTAAGGCGCCTGAAGAAGTCACCTTGATGGACGTTTCGCCGAAACAGGTAGTTTCGGTTGCAGCGTCGCTGATTCCGTTCCTCGAGCACGACGACGCCAACCGTGCGTTGATGGGTTCGAACATGCAGCGTCAAGCTGTACCAACCCTGCGCGCTGACAAGCCGCTGGTAGGTACTGGCATGGAGCGTAACGTAGCCCGTGACTCCGGCGTTTGCGTCGTGGCTCGTCGTGGCGGCGTGATCGATTCCGTCGACGCCAGCCGTATCGTGGTTCGTGTTGCTGATGACGAAGTTGAAACCGGCGAAGCTGGTGTCGACATCTACAACCTGACCAAATACACCCGCTCGAACCAGAACACCTGCATCAACCAGCGTCCGCTGGTGAGCAAGGGTGATCGTGTTCAGCGTAGCGACATCATGGCCGACGGCCCGTCCACCGACATGGGTGAACTGGCACTGGGTCAGAACATGCGCATCGCGTTCATGGCATGGAACGGCTTCAACTTCGAAGACTCCATCTGCCTGTCCGAGCGTGTTGTTCAAGAAGACCGCTTCACCACGATCCACATTCAGGAACTGACCTGTGTGGCCCGTGACACCAAGCTTGGGCCTGAAGAGATCACTGCGGACATCCCTAACGTGGGTGAAGCTGCACTGAACAAACTGGACGAAGCCGGTATCGTTTACGTAGGTGCTGAAGTTGGCGCAGGCGACATCCTGGTCGGTAAGGTCACTCCGAAAGGCGAGACCCAACTGACTCCGGAAGAAAAACTGCTGCGTGCAATCTTCGGTGAAAAAGCCAGCGACGTTAAAGACACTTCCCTGCGCGTACCTACCGGTACCAAAGGTACTGTTATCGACGTACAGGTCTTCACCCGCGACGGCGTTGAGCGTGATGCTCGTGCACTGTCGATCGAGAAGACTCAACTCGACGAGATCCGCAAGGATCTGAACGAAGAGTTCCGTATCGTTGAGGGCGCGACCTTCGAACGTCTGCGTTCCGCTCTGGTAGGCCACAAGGCTGAAGGCGGCGCAGGTCTGAAGAAAGGTCAGGACATCACCGACGAAGTGCTCGACGGTCTTGAGCATGGTCAGTGGTTCAAACTGCGCATGGCTGAAGATGCTCTGAACGAGCAGCTCGAGAAGGCTCAGGCCTACATCGTTGATCGCCGCCGTCTGCTGGACGACAAGTTCGAAGACAAGAAGCGCAAACTGCAGCAGGGCGATGACCTGGCTCCAGGCGTGCTGAAAATCGTCAAGGTTTACCTGGCAATCCGTCGTCGCATCCAGCCGGGCGACAAGATGGCCGGTCGTCACGGTAACAAAGGTGTGGTCTCCGTGATCATGCCGGTTGAAGACATGCCGCACGATGCCAATGGCACCCCGGTCGACGTCGTCCTCAACCCACTGGGCGTACCTTCGCGTATGAACGTTGGTCAGATCCTTGAAACCCACCTGGGCCTCGCAGCCAAGGGTCTGGGCGAGAAGATCAACCGGATGATCGAAGAGCAGCGTAAAGTCGCTGAACTGCGTACCTTCCTGGACGAGATCTACAACCAGATCGGCGGTCGTAACGAAGATCTGGACAGCTTCTCCGATCAGGAAATCCTGGATCTGGCGAAGAACCTGCGTGGCGGTGTTCCAATGGCCACTCCAGTGTTCGACGGCGCCAAGGAAAGCGAAATCAAGGCCATGCTGAAACTGGCAGACCTGCCGGAAAGCGGCCAGATGCAGCTGACTGACGGCCGTACCGGCAACAAGTTCGAGCGTCCAGTTACCGTTGGCTACATGTACATGCTGAAGCTGAACCACTTGGTAGACGACAAGATGCACGCGCGTTCTACCGGTTCGTACAGCCTGGTTACCCAGCAGCCGCTGGGTGGTAAGGCACAGTTCGGTGGTCAGCGTTTCGGGGAGATGGAGGTCTGGGCACTGGAAGCATACGGTGCTGCTTACACTCTGCAAGAAATGCTCACAGTGAAGTCGGACGATGTGAACGGCCGTACCAAGATGTACAAAAACATCGTGGATGGCGATCACCGTATGGAGCCGGGCATGCCCGAGTCCTTCAACGTGTTGATCAAGGAAATTCGTTCCCTCGGCATCGATATCGATCTGGAAACCGAATAACACGTGACGCGAATCGAGAGCGGGGCAGGATTGCCCGCTCTCTGCTCCGCCAGGAGGAAAGGCCTTGAAAGACCTACTGAATTTGCTGAAAAACCAGGGTCAAGTCGAAGAGTTCGACGCCATCCGTATCGGATTGGCCTCGCCTGAGATGATCCGCTCATGGTCGTTCGGTGAAGTTAAAAAGCCGGAAACCATCAACTACCGTACGTTCAAACCTGAACGTGATGGCCTGTTCTGCGCCAAGATCTTTGGCCCGGTAAAGGATTACGAGTGCCTGTGCGGTAAGTACAAGCGCTTGAAGCACCGTGGTGTGATCTGCGAGAAGTGCGGCGTTGAAGTTGCGCTGGCCAAGGTTCGTCGTGAGCGCATGGCGCACATCGAACTGGCTTCGCCGGTTGCCCACATCTGGTTCCTGAAATCGCTGCCGTCCCGTATCGGCTTGCTGATGGACATGACCCTGCGTGATATCGAACGCGTTCTCTACTTCGAGAGCTATGTCGTTATCGATCCAGGCATGACCACCCTTGAAAAAGGTCAGCTGCTGAATGACGAGCAGTACTTCGAAGCGCTGGAAGAGTTCGGTGACGACTTCGACGCCCGTATGGGTGCTGAAGCTGTTCGTGAACTGCTGCACGCTATCGACCTGGAACACGAGATTGGCCGTCTGCGCGAAGAAATTCCGCAAACCAACTCTGAAACCAAGATCAAGAAGCTGTCCAAGCGTCTGAAGTTGATGGAAGCCTTCCAGGGTTCCGGCAACTTGCCAGAGTGGATGGTGCTGACCGTTCTGCCGGTTCTGCCGCCAGATCTGCGTCCACTGGTCCCGCTGGACGGCGGTCGTTTCGCGACTTCCGACCTCAACGATCTGTATCGTCGAGTGATCAACCGTAACAACCGTTTGAAGCGCCTGCTGGATCTGTCCGCTCCGGACATCATCGTGCGCAACGAAAAGCGTATGTTGCAGGAAGCTGTCGATGCTCTGCTCGACAACGGTCGTCGTGGCCGCGCTATCACCGGTTCGAACAAGCGTCCTCTGAAATCCCTGGCTGACATGATCAAGGGTAAGCAAGGTCGTTTCCGTCAGAACTTGCTCGGTAAGCGTGTTGACTACTCCGGTCGTTCGGTAATTACCGTAGGCCCGACCCTGCGTCTGCACCAGTGCGGTCTGCCGAAGAAGATGGCTCTCGAGCTGTTCAAGCCGTTCATTTTCGGCAAGCTCGAAATGCGTGGTCTCGCGACCACCATCAAAGCGGCCAAGAAAATGGTCGAGCGCGAACTGCCAGAGGTTTGGGACGTTCTCGCTGAAGTGATTCGCGAACACCCGGTTCTTCTCAACCGTGCACCGACCCTTCACCGTCTGGGTATCCAGGCGTTTGAACCGGTACTGATCGAAGGTAAGGCTATCCAGCTGCACCCTCTGGTCTGCGCCGCGTACAACGCCGACTTCGACGGCGACCAAATGGCCGTGCACGTACCGCTGACTCTGGAAGCCCAGTTGGAAGCGCGTGCGTTGATGATGTCGACCAACAACATTCTGTCGCCAGCCAACGGTGAGCCAATCATCGTTCCGTCGCAGGACGTTGTATTGGGTCTGTACTACATGACTCGTGAAGCGATCAACGCCAAGGGCGAAGGTCGTGTGTTCGCGGATCTGCAGGAAGTTGACCGTGTGTTCCGTGCCGGCGAAGCCGCACTGCACGCCAAGGTTAAAGTTCGTATCAACGAAACCGTCAACGACCGTGACGGCAACAGCGTGAGCGGTACCCGTATCGTCGACACCACTGTCGGCCGTGCGCTGCTGTTCCAGGTTGTGCCAAAAGGCCTGTCGTACGACGTCGTCAACCTGCCGATGAAGAAAAAGGCGATCTCCAAGCTGATCAACCAGTGCTACCGCGTGGTTGGTCTGAAAGAGACCGTGATCTTCGCTGACCAGTTGATGTACACCGGTTTCGCTTACTCGACCATCTCCGGCGTTTCCATCGGTGTTAACGACTTCGTTATCCCGGACGAGAAAGCCCGCATCATCGGTGCAGCCACCGACGAAGTGAAAGAGATCGAGAGCCAGTACGCCTCCGGCCTGGTAACCCAGGGCGAGAAGTACAACAAAGTGATCGACCTTTGGTCGAAAGCGAACGACGAAGTTTCCAAGGCGATGATGGCCAACCTCTCGAAAGAGAAGGTTATCGACCGTCACGGCGTTGAAGTCGATCAAGAGTCGTTCAACTCGATGTACATGATGGCCGACTCGGGTGCGCGGGGTTCCGCAGCACAGATTCGTCAGCTGGCCGGTATGCGTGGTCTGATGGCCAAGCCGGACGGTTCCATCATTGAAACGCCGATTACTGCGAACTTCCGTGAAGGTTTGAGCGTACTTCAGTACTTCATCTCGACTCACGGTGCTCGTAAAGGTCTGGCGGATACCGCGTTGAAAACTGCGAACTCCGGTTACCTGACTCGTCGTCTGGTAGACGTGGCGCAGGATCTGGTTGTAACCGAGATCGATTGCGGCACCGAACACGGTCTGCTGATGACTCCGCACATTGAAGGCGGTGACGTTGTAGAGCCGTTGGGTGAGCGCGTATTGGGTCGTGTTATTGCCCGTGACGTATTCAAGCCAGGCACCGAGGACGTTATCGTTCCAGCCGGTACTCTGGTAGACGAGAAGTGGGTCGAGTTCATCGAGCTGAACAGCATCGACGAAGTGATCGTGCGTTCGCCGATCAGTTGCGAAACCCGCTATGGCATTTGCGCCAAGTGCTATGGCCGTGACTTGGCTCGTGGTCACCAGGTGAACATCGGTGAAGCGGTCGGCGTTATCGCTGCCCAGTCCATCGGTGAGCCGGGTACCCAGCTGACGATGCGTACGTTCCACATCGGTGGTGCGGCAAGCCGTACTTCCGCAGCCGACAGCGTTCAGGTGAAGAATGGCGGTACCGTCCGTCTGCACAACCTGAAGCACGTTGAGCGAGTGGATGGTCACCTGGTTGCTGTGTCCCGTTCCGGTGAGCTGGCCATCGCTGATGACTTCGGTCGTGAGCGTGAGCGTTACAAGCTGCCGTACGGTGCTGTGATTTCGGTTAAAGAAGGTGACAAGGTCGACGCTGGCGCAATCGTGGCCAAGTGGGATCCGCACACTCACCCAATCGTTACCGAAATGAAAGGTACCGTGACCTACGTGGGCATGGAAGAAGGCATCACGATCAAGCGTCAGACTGACGAATTGACCGGTATGACCAACATTGAAGTCCTCGACGCGAAAGATCGTCCAGCTGCGGGCAAAGAAATCCGTCCGGCAGTGAAGATGGTCGACGACAACGGCAAGGATCTGTTGCTGCCAGGCACTGACGTTATCGCTCAGTACTTCCTGCCAGCCAACGCCCTGGTCGGTGTGGCTGACGGTGCGAAGATCGCGATCGGTGATGTTATCGCGCGTATCCCGCAAGAAACTTCGAAGACTCGTGACATCACCGGTGGTCTGCCGCGTGTTGCCGACTTGTTCGAAGCTCGTCGTCCGAAAGAAGCGTCGATTCTCGCTGAAGTCAGCGGCACCATCGCGTTCGGTAAAGAAACCAAAGGCAAGCGCCGTCTGGTTATTACCCCGAACGACGGTACCGATCCGTACGAAGAGCTGATTCCGAAGTGGCGTCACCTGAACGTCTTCGAAGGCGAACAGGTAAACCGCGGCGAAGTTATCTCCGACGGTCCAAGCGATCCGCACGACATCCTGCGTCTGCTGGGTGTGAGCGCGTTGGCCAAGTACATCGTCAACGAGATCCAGGACGTTTACCGTCTGCAAGGCGTGAAGATCAACGACAAGCACATCGAGACCATCCTGCGTCAGATGCTGCGTAAAGTTGAAATCGCTGAATCCGGCGATTCGAGTTTCATCAAGGGCGACCAGATGGAACTGACTCACGTACTGGTAGAAAACGAGCGTTTGGGCGGCGAAGACAAGTTCGTCTCCAAATACACTCGCGTTCTGCTGGGTATCACCAAGGCGTCGTTGTCCACCGAATCGTTCATCTCGGCGGCTTCCTTCCAGGAAACCACTCGTGTACTGACCGAAGCGGCAGTCACCGGCAAGCGCGACTACCTGCGCGGCCTGAAAGAAAACGTTGTCGTGGGTCGTCTGATCCCGGCAGGTACCGGCCTGGCATATCACAGCGAGCGCAAGCGTCGTCGTGAAGCAGACAAGCCGCTGCGCGTAAGCGCCAGTGAAGTGGAAGCTGCACTGACCGAAGCGCTGAACTCGAGCGGTAACTGAGTTCTGCGATAAATGAGCGTAAGGCCCTGGTCGCTCCGTTCATCGAATCGAGACAATTTGTCGAGGTTCGAGGGGCGGGGAGGTCGGGGCCTTGCCTTGACTGGGGACAAGATCCTCTTTAGACTCTTGATCCCCTAAATTTGGCGGGAATTCGTTCCTGCCATTTTGCTTTTCTTGCAAGACAATAGCGTCGCAAGACAACAGTGGAGCTAGTAGATGGCAACTATCAACCAGCTGGTACGTCAGCCGCGTAAGCGTATCGTCGAGAAATCCGACGTACCTGCGCTGCAGAACTGCCCGCAACGTCGTGGCGTGTGCACCCGTGTGTACACCACTACGCCGAAAAAACCTAACTCGGCACTGCGTAAAGTATGCCGTGTGCGCCTGACCAACGGTTTCGAGGTTTCCTCGTACATCGGTGGTGAAGGTCACAACCTGCAAGAGCACAGCGTGGTACTGATCCGCGGCGGTCGTGTAAAAGACTTGCCAGGTGTTCGTTACCACACCGTTCGCGGCTCCTTGGATACTTCCGGCGTTAAAGGTCGTAACCAGGGTCGTTCGAAGTACGGTACCAAGCGTCCGAAGTAATCGGCCGTTTTGCAGATTTTCATTTTATTGAGTCGATAAGAGTAAGGTCGGGCACGCATCCATTGGATCTGTCCCGAGCTAACCTGAAGACCGCTTGAGGGCTTATCATGCCAAGACGTCGCGTAGCAGCAAAGCGTGAGATTCTGGACGATCCGAAATACGGAAGCCAGATCCTCGCCAAATTCATGAACCACGTTATGGAAAGCGGCAAGAAAGCCGTTGCCGAGCGTATCGTTTATGGTGCCCTGGAAACCGTTGCGACCCGTAAGGCTGGCACCGATCCCCTGGAACTCTTCGAAAAAGCACTCGACGCCATCGCTCCGCTGGTCGAAGTGAAGTCGCGCCGCGTTGGTGGTGCTACTTACCAGGTTCCGGTCGAGGTTCGTCCTTCCCGTCGTAACGCTCTGGCAATGCGCTGGTTGGTAGACTTCGCCCGTAAGCGTGGCGAGAAGTCTATGGCTCTGCGTTTGGCTGGCGAACTGCTGGATGCTGCTGAAGGTAAAGGTGCTGCTGTTAAGAAGCGTGAAGACGTGCACCGTATGGCTGAAGCTAACAAAGCTTTCTCGCACTACCGCTTCTAATTTTAGCTTCACTAATTTTGCGAGGGCTTTATGGCTCGTACTACTCCGATTAGCCGCTACCGTAACATCGGTATCGTCGCTCACGTGGATGCTGGTAAAACCACCACCACTGAGCGCGTCCTTTTTTACACCGGCAAAAGTCACAAAATGGGCGAGGTGCATGACGGCGCCGCGACCACAGACTGGATGGTTCAGGAGCAGGAGCGTGGTATTACCATTACTTCTGCTGCTATTACCGCCTTCTGGAAAGGTTCCGAGAAGCAGTACAAAGACGAGCATCGCTTTAACGTAATCGATACCCCGGGCCACGTTGACTTCACTATTGAAGTTGAACGCTCCCTGCGCGTACTCGACGGCGCTGTCGTTGTGTTCTGCGGTACTTCGGGTGTTGAGCCTCAGTCGGAAACCGTATGGCGTCAAGCCAACAAGTACGGTGTTCCACGTCTTGTTTACGTAAACAAGATGGACCGTGCTGGCGCCAACTTCCTGCGCGTGATCGGTCAGATCAAGCAGCGTCTGGGTCACACTCCGGTGCCAATCCAGTTGGCTATCGGTTCCGAAGACAACTTCCAGGGTCAGATCGATCTGATCAACATGCAAGCTGTCTACTGGAACGACTCTGACAAAGGTATGGTCCCTGTTCGCAAGGACATTCCTGCTGAGCTGCAAGAGCTGGCTGAAGAGTGGCGCAACAACATGGTTGAGGCTGCTGCCGAAGCCAACGAAGAGCTGATGAACAAGTACCTGGAAGGCGAAGAGCTGTCGATCGTAGAGATCAAAGCTGCTTTGCGTCAGCGTACTATCGCCGGCGAAATCGTACTGGCTGTTTGCGGTTCTTCGTTCAAGAACAAGGGTGTTCCCCTGGTTCTCGACGCCGTTATCGACTTCCTGCCTGCGCCAACCGACATTCCTGCTATCAAGGGTACTGACCCGGATAACGAGGAAATCGAGCTGGAGCGTCATGCAGACGATGCGGAGCCGTTCTCGGCTCTGGCGTTCAAGATCGCTACCGACCCATTCGTGGGTACCTTGACCTTCGTCCGCGTTTACTCGGGCGTGTTGAACTCCGGCGACGGCGTGATCAACTCGGTTAAAGGCAAAAAAGAGCGCGTGGGTCGTATGGTGCAAATGCACGCAAACGCCCGTGAAGAGATCAAGGAAGTGCGCGCTGGTGACATCGCGGCCCTGATCGGCATGAAGGACGTCACCACTGGTGAAACCCTCTGCAACGCTGACAAGCCAATCATTCTGGTTCGCATGGACTTCCCGGAGCCGGTTATTTCGGTTGCCGTAGAGCCTAAGACCAAGGATGACCAGGAAAAAATGGGTATCGCTCTGGGCAAACTTGCTCAGGAAGACCCGTCTTTCCGCGTTAAAACTGATGAAGAGACTGGTCAAACGATCATCTCCGGCATGGGCGAGCTGCACCTGGACATCCTGGTTGACCGGATGCGCCGTGAGTTCAACGTCGAAGCCAACATCGGCAAGCCTCAGGTTTCGTATCGTGAGCGCATCACGAAGAACTGTGAAATCGAAGGCAAGTTCGTTCGTCAATCCGGTGGTCGCGGCCAGTTTGGTCACTGCTGGATTCGTTTTGCTCCTGCTGACGAAGGTCAGGAAGGTCTGCAATTCGTGAACGAAGTTGTAGGTGGTGTGGTTCCTAAGGAATACATCCCGGCTATCCAGAAAGGTATCGAAGAGCAGATGAAGAACGGCGTTGTTGCCGGCTATCCGCTGATCGGCCTGAAGGCTACCGTGTTCGATGGTTCTTACCACGACGTCGACTCCAACGAGATGGCGTTTAAAGTGGCTGCCTCCATGGCGACCAAGCAACTGGCCCAGAAGGGCGGTGGTGAGTTGCTTGAGCCGATCATGGCTGTAGAGGTTGTTACGCCTGAAGACTATATGGGTGATGTGATGGGCGACCTTAACCGTCGTCGCGGCATGATCCAGGGTATGGAAGACACAGTGTCCGGCAAGGTTATCCGTGCCGAGGTTCCACTGGGTGAGATGTTCGGTTATGCGACCGACGTTCGTTCCATGTCCCAGGGTCGCGCAAGCTACTCTATGGAATTCAAAAAATACGATACGGCTCCGTCGCACATCGTCGAATCCGTAACCAAAAAACAAGGCTGATTCAGCCCCTTTAGGCTAGGAGTTAATTGTCGTGGCTAAAGAAAAATTTGATCGTTCCCTACCGCACGTCAACGTTGGCACCATCGGTCACGTTGACCACGGTAAAACCACTCTGACTGCTGCTCTGACTCGCGTTTGCTCCGAAGTTTTCGGTTCCGCAATCGTTGACTTCGACAAGATCGACAGCGCACCGGAAGAGAAGGCTCGCGGTATCACCATCAACACCGCACACGTTGAGTACAACTCGAAGATCCGTCACTACGCTCACGTTGACTGCCCAGGTCACGCTGACTATGTGAAGAACATGATCACCGGTGCTGCTCAAATGGACGGCGCTATTCTGGTTTGCTCGGCCGCTGATGGTCCGATGCCACAAACCCGTGAGCACATCCTGCTGTCCCGTCAGGTTGGCGTTCCGTACATCGTGGTTTTCCTGAACAAGGCTGACCTGGTAGACGACGCTGAGCTGCTGGAACTGGTTGAGATGGAAGTTCGCGACCTGCTGTCCACCTATGACTTCCCAGGCGACGATACTCCGATCATCATCGGTTCGGCTCGTATGGCTCTGGAAGGCAAAGACGACAACGAGATGGGCACCACTGCCGTCAAGAAACTGGTTGAAACTCTGGACAGCTACATCCCAGAACCAGTGCGTGTAACCGACAAGCCGTTCCTGATGCCAATCGAAGACGTATTCTCGATCTCGGGTCGCGGTACTGTTGTGACCGGTCGTATCGAGCGCGGTATCGTTCGCGTTCAAGATCCGCTGGAAATCGTTGGTCTGCGTGACACCACCGTTACTACTTGCACCGGTGTTGAAATGTTCCGCAAGCTGCTCGACGAAGGTCGTGCTGGCGAGAACTGCGGCGTTCTGCTGCGTGGCACCAAGCGTGACGACGTTGAGCGTGGTCAGGTTCTGGTTAAGCCAGGTTCGGTTAAGCCGCACACCACTTTCACCGCAGAAGTTTACGTTCTGAGCAAGGAAGAAGGCGGCCGTCATACTCCGTTCTTCAAAGGCTACCGTCCACAGTTCTACTTCCGTACTACTGACGTGACTGGTAACTGCGAGCTGCCAGAAGGCGTTGAAATGGTAATGCCAGGTGACAACATTCAGATGACTGTTACCCTGATCAAAACCATCGCAATGGAAGATGGTCTGCGTTTCGCTATCCGTGAAGGCGGTCGTACCGTCGGCGCTGGTGTCGTAGCCAAAATCATCGCGTAATTCTCTTTTATAGAGATTGCTTGATGATGTGAAAAAGCCCCCGCTCAGCGGGGGCTTTTTTATTGGGTTGACACCTATCTGGGGCGTCTATAGAATTGCGCCTCCTTTTAACGGGCGTATTGCGCTCGGTGGGAATAGCAGCCGGAGTCTGAAATCCAATGCAAAATCAGCAAATCCGTATCAGGTTGAAGGCTTTTGACCATCGCCTGATCGACCAATCAACCCAGGAAATCGTGGAAACCGCGAAACGTACTGGTGCTCAAGTGCGTGGTCCAATTCCACTGCCTACCCGTAAAGAGCGGTTTACCGTTCTGGTTTCTCCGCACGTCAACAAAGACGCGCGCGACCAGTACGAAATCCGCACTCATAAGCGCGTTCTGGACATCGTCCAGCCAACGGATAAAACCGTTGATGCACTTATGAAGCTTGATCTTGCGGCCGGTGTGGAAGTGCAGATCAGCCTCGGCTAAGACTCGGTCTTAGTCGTGTAACGCTCTGAAATGGGCGGCCATAGCGGGTGAAAGCCCCGTACACTCATGAGGTTTACAACATGACTATTGGTGTAGTCGGTCGTAAATGCGGTATGACCCGTATTTTCACCGAAGAAGGTGTCTCCATTCCGGTCACGGTCATTGAGATCGAACCGAATCGCGTCACCCAGTTCAAAACTGAAGAGACCGATGGCTATCGTGCAGTGCAAGTCACTGTCGGCGAGCGTCGTGCTTCGCGTGTAACAGCAGCTCAGGCTGGCCACTTCGCCAAGGCGAACGTTGCCGCTGGTCGCACCACCATGGAATTCCGTCTTGAAGAAGGCGAGTACCAGGCTGGCGATCTGATCAACGCTGAAATCTTCGCCGCTGGTCAACTGGTTGATGTAACCGGTCAGTCCAAGGGTAAAGGCTTCCAGGGTACGATCAAGCGTTGGAATTTCCGCGGGCAAGATAACACCCACGGTAACTCCGTATCCCACCGCGTCCCAGGCTCTATCGGCCAGTGCCAGACTCCTGGTCGTGTATTCAAGGGCAAAAAAATGTCCGGTCATATGGGCGCTGAGCGCGTGACCGTGCAGTCCCTGGAAGTAGTGCGCGTGGACGCTGAACGCAATCTGTTGTTGGTCAAGGGTGCTGTTCCTGGCGCTACTGGCGGCAACCTGGTTGTACGTCCAGCAGCCAAGGCTCGCGGTTAAGGGGAAGCTGACATGCAATTAAATGTAAATGACGCTCAATCGATCGAAGTTTCCGAACTGACGTTTGGCGGCGAGTTCAATGAGACGCTGGTTCACCAAGCAGTCGTGGCCTACATGGCCGGCGGCCGTCAAGGTACCAAGCAGCAAAAGACCCGTTCCGACGTTCGTGGTGGCGGCAAGCGCCCATGGCGTCAGAAAGGTACTGGCCGTGCTCGTGCCGGTACTATCCGTAGCCCAATCTGGCGTGGCGGCGGTACCACTTTCGCAGCTCGTCCACAGGATCACTCCCAGAAGCTGAACAAGAAGATGTATCGCGCAGCAATGCGTTCCATCCTTGCTGAGCTGGTGCGTACTGATCGTCTGGTCGTGGTTCAGGATTTCGCTGTTGAAACTCCGAAAACCAAAGACCTGCTGGGCAAGCTGAACAACATGAGCCTGACCGACGTTTTGATCGTGTCGGACGCTGTTGATCAGAACCTGTACCTGGCTGCTCGTAACCTGCCGCACGTAGATGTACGTGACGTTCAAGGTTCCGATCCAGTTAGTCTGATCGCATACGACAAGGTGTTGATCACCGTGTCGGCCGTGAAGAAATTCGAGGAGCTGCTGGGATGAACCAGGAACGCGTATTTAAAGTTCTGCTTGGCCCGCACGTTTCCGAGAAGGCTACGGTTCTGGCAGACAAGAAAGGCCAGTTCGTTTTCAAGGTTGCTACTGA
Organism: Pseudomonas sp. AC242; assembly: GCF_979258655.1. Classification (NCBI taxonomy): domain Bacteria; kingdom Pseudomonadati; phylum Pseudomonadota; class Gammaproteobacteria; order Pseudomonadales; family Pseudomonadaceae; genus Pseudomonas; species Pseudomonas sp. AC242. Next base: position 4,991,375 of record NZ_OZ409873.1, on the reverse strand, counting down.
TGCAACCAAGCTGGAAATCAAGAAGGCCGTCGAAAGCCTGTTCAGCGTGAAAGTAGAGCGCGTCACTACCCTGAACGTTCTGGGTAAGAGCAAGCGCACTGCTCGCGGTCTGGGCAAGCGTAATGACTGGAAGAAGGCAGTTATCTCCCTTCAGCCAGGCCAAGATCTCGATTTCAGCAGCAGTGCTGAGTAAGGAAGGGGTGCATCATGGCAATCGTTAAATGCAAACCGACTTCCCCTGGCCGCCGTTTTGTGGTCAAGGTGGTCAACCAGGAGCTGCATAAAGGCGCTCCTCACGCACCGCTGCTCGAGAAAAAATCGAAGACTGGTGGTCGTAACAACAATGGCCGTATTACCACGCGTCACATCGGTGGTGGTCATAAGCAGCATTATCGTATGGTCGATTTCCGTCGCAACGACAAAGATGGCATCGTCGCCACTGTCGAGCGTATCGAATACGATCCAAACCGTACTGCTCACATCGCACTGCTCTGCTACGCAGACGGCGAGCGCCGCTACATCATCGCCCCTAAAGGCGTGAGTGCTGGCGACCAGCTGATCGCAGGCGCTCTGGCTCCAATCAAGCCAGGCAACGCTCTGCAACTGCGCAACATTCCAGTGGGTTCTACTGTACACGGCATCGAACTGAAGCCAGGTAAAGGCGCACAGATCGCTCGTTCCGCTGGTGCTTCGGCTCAGCTGATCGCTCGTGAAGGTGTGTACGTTACCCTGCGTCTGCGTTCCGGTGAAATGCGTAAAGTCCTGGCTGAATGCCGTGCGACCCTGGGCGAAGTCTCGAACTCCGAGCATAGCCTGCGTTCGCTGGGTAAAGCTGGTGCCAAACGCTGGCGTGGCGTTCGCCCAACCGTTCGTGGTGTTGCCATGAACCCGGTTGACCACCCACATGGTGGTGGTGAAGGTCGTACCTCTGGTGGTCGTCATCCGGTATCGCCATGGGGCTTCCCGACTAAGGGCGCGAAGACTCGTGGTAATAAGCGTACCGACAAAATGATCGTCCGTCGTCGCAAGTAAATAGAGGGATACGACAGTGCCACGTTCTCTGAAAAAAGGTCCTTTTATTGATCTTCACCTACTGAAGAAGATCGAAGTGGCGGCGGAAAAGAACGATCGCAAACCAATTAAGACTTGGTCGCGTCGTTCGATGATCCTGCCACAGATGGTCGGTCTGACCATCGCCGTACATAACGGTCGTCAGCACGTCCCAGTTCTCGTGAACGAAGACATGGTCGGCCATAAACTGGGCGAGTTCGCCGGTACCCGCACTTATCGTGGGCACGTGGCTGACAAGAAAGCCAAGCGTTAAGGGGTTAGGAAATGGAAGTAGCCGCTAAGTTGTCGGGCGCTCGAATCTCCGCCCAGAAAGCCCGCTTGGTCGCCGACCAGATCCGCGGGAAGAAGGTGGGCGAAGCGCTCAACTTGTTGGCTTTCAGCAGTAAGAAAGCCGCCGAGATCATGAAGAAAGTGCTGGAGTCGGCCGTAGCCAACGCCGAGCATAACGAAGGCGCAGACGTTGATGACCTGAAGGTCAGCACCGTTTTCGTCAACGAAGGGCGTTCGCTGAAGCGCATCATGCCACGTGCCAAAGGCCGTGCTGATCGCATCGTCAAGCGGTCTTGCCATATCACTGTCAAGGTTGCTGACAAGTAACGGAGTCGAAGAGATGGGTCAGAAAGTACATCCCATTGGCATTCGCCTGGGAATCGTCAAGGAGCACACCTCCGTCTGGTACGCAGACGGTCGGACTTATGCGGACTATTTGTTCGCAGATCTGAAAGTGCGTGAGTATCTCCAAGACAAACTAAAAAGCGCGTCCGTAAGCCGTATCGATATCCATCGTCCGGCCCAAACTGCACGTATCACCATCCACACCGCTCGCCCAGGTATCGTTATCGGGAAGAAAGGTGAAGATGTTGAGAAACTGCGTCAGGACCTGACCAAGCAAATGGGTGTGCCTGTGCACATCAATATCGAAGAGATCCGCAAGCCGGAACTCGACGGTATGCTGGTTGCGCAGAGCGTAGCTCAGCAGCTGGAGCGTCGTGTAATGTTCCGTCGCGCTATGAAGCGCGCCGTTCAGAACGCCATGCGCATTGGTGCCAAAGGCATCAAAATCCAAGTGAGCGGTCGTCTCGGCGGTGCTGAAATCGCACGTACTGAATGGTATCGCGAAGGTCGTGTGCCATTGCACACCCTGCGTGCCGACATCGACTATGCCAACTACGAAGCTCACACCACTTATGGTGTGATCGGTGTAAAGGTTTGGATCTTCAAAGGCGAAGTAATTGGTGGTCGCCAAGAAGAGCTGAAACCACAAGCACCAGCGCCTCGTAAAAAAGCTGCTAAGTAAGGGGTACGCCAAATGTTGCAACCTAAGCGTACGAAGTTCCGCAAGCAGATGACAGGCCACAACCGTGGTCTGGCTCAGCGCGGTAGCAAAGTCAGCTTCGGCGAGTTCGCGCTGAAGTCTGTAGCTCGTGGTCGTCTCACCGCTCGTCAGATCGAGTCAGCGCGTCGTGCTCTGACCCGTCACGTTAAACGTGGCGGCAAGATCTGGATCCGTGTATTCCCGGACAAGCCTATTTCCAAGAAGCCACTCGAAGTTCGGATGGGTAAAGGTAAGGGTAGTGTGGAGTACTGGGTTGCCCAGATTCAGCCAGGCAAAGTCCTGTATGAAATCGAGGGTGTTTCTGAAGAGCTGGCGCGTGAGGCTTTTGCCCTGGCTGCTGCAAAGCTGCCGCTCGCCACCGCCTTTGTTAAACGGACGGTGATGTGATGAAAGCGAATGAACTTCGTGAAAAATCCGCACAGCAGCTGAACGAGCAACTGCTCGGCTTGCTGCGCGACCAGTTCAATCTGCGTATGCAGAAAGCAACTGGCCAGTTGGGGCAGTCTCATCTGCTCTCGCAAGTTAAGCGTGACATCGCTCGCGTGAAGACTGTGCTCAACCAGCAGGCAGGTAAGTAATCATGGCTGAAGCCGAAAAAACTGTCCGTACGCTGACTGGCCGTGTTGTCAGCGACAAGATGGACAAAACCATCACCGTACTGATCGAGCGTCGCGTTAAGCACCCGATCTACGGTAAATACGTTAAGCGTTCGACTAAGCTGCACGCGCACGACGAAACCAATCAGTGCCACATCGGCGACAAAGTCACTATTCGTGAAACTCGTCCTTTGGCCAAGACCAAGTCTTGGGCGCTGGTTGATGTTCTCGAACGCGCTGTGGAAGTCTAAGGACTAGGGGTCGGAGAAATTATATGATTCAGACTCAATCCATGCTCGATGTGGCCGATAACAGCGGCGCTCGCCGCGTTATGTGCATCAAGGTGCTGGGTGGCTCCCATCGTCGTTACGCTGGTATCGGTGACATCATCAAAGTTACCGTGAAGGAAGCAATTCCTCGCGGTAAAGTGAAAAAAGGCCAAGTGATGACTGCTGTTGTAGTCCGCACTCGTCACGGCGTACGTCGTGCTGATGGCTCCATTATCCGCTTTGATGGCAACGCTGCTGTTCTTCTGAACAACAAGCAAGAGCCGATCGGCACCCGTATCTTTGGGCCAGTGACCCGTGAACTTCGTACTGAGAAGTTCATGAAGATCGTCTCGCTCGCCCCAGAAGTGCTGTAAGGAGATCCGACATGCAAAAGATTCGTCGTGACGACGAGATCATCGTGATCGCCGGCAAAGACAAAGGTAAGCGCGGTAAGGTGCTTAAGGTTCTTGCTAATAACCGTCTGGTTATTGGTGGTCTGAACCTGGTTAAGCGTCATACCAAGCCTAACCCGATGTCGGGCGTGCAAGGCGGTATCGTCGAAAAAGAAGCTCCACTGGACGCTTCTAACGTCGCCATTTTCAACGGCGAAACCAACAAGGCTGACCGCGTTGGTTTCAAAGTAGAAGACGGCAAGAAAATTCGTGTCTTCAAGTCGACCCAAAAAGCGGTTGATGCTTGAACACTGCTAGGTAGAAGACCATGGCACGACTAAAAGAGATTTACTGGAAGGAAATCGCACCGAAGCTTAAGGAAGAACTTAAGCTTTCGAACGTGATGGAAGTTCCACGCGTTACAAAAATCACCCTGAACATGGGTCTGGGCGAAGCTGTTGGTGACAAGAAAGTCATCGAGCATGCTGTTGCTGACCTGGAAAAGATCACCGGCCAAAAAGTCGTTGTGACCTACGCTCGTAAATCCATCGCTGGCTTTAAAGTCCGTGAAGGATGGCCGATCGGCGTCAAGGTGACCCTGCGCCGTGAGCGTATGTATGAGTTCCTGGATCGTCTGCTGTCGATCTCCCTGCCTCGGGTTCGCGACTTCCGCGGCCTGAATGCCAAGTCCTTTGATGGTCGTGGTAACTACAGTATGGGCGTAAAAGAGCAGATCATTTTCCCGGAAATCGACTACGACAAGATCGATGCTCTCCGCGGTCTGGACATTACCCTGACCACCACTGCCAAGAACGATGATGAAGGCCGCGCTCTGCTGCGTGCTTTCAAATTCCCGTTCCGCAACTGATTGGAGTAGGAAAATGGCCAAGAAGAGCATGAAGAACCGTGAGCTGAAGCGTCAGCTCACTGTTGCCAAGTACGCCACCAAGCGTGCAGCGCTGAAAGCTATCATCGTCGATCTGAACGCAAGTCCAGAAGCGCGTTGGGAAGCTACCGTAGCTCTGCAGAAGCAACCACGTGACGCAAGCGCTGCGCGCATGCGTAACCGTTGCCGCCTGACTGGTCGTCCGCACGGCGTTTACCGCAAGTTCGGCCTCGGCCGTAACAAGCTGCGTGAAGCTGCAATGCGTGGTGACGTACCAGGTCTGGTTAAAGCCAGCTGGTAATTGTTGTCAAAGTCTCGATGTTCGGGTTCGCAAGAACCTGACCATCGGTGGCCTTGAATCTGAATCAAGCCCCTTTTGGGGCTTGATTCATTTCTGGGGTGTGTCTAGAATGACCGGCTCGCCTGAGCCCGTGTTTTTCATGCCCGGAAGTTCTCGGCGACAAGTAGTAGCCGCAAGGCTAATTTTTCTGTATTAGGAGCGTCTAGCCCATGAGTATGCAGGACCCGTTAGCGGACATGCTAACTCGAATCCGTAATGCCCAGATGGCTGAAAAGTCTGTCGTAAGCATGCCGTCTTCCACGCTGAAGGTGGCTGTAGCAAAAGTCCTGAAGGACGAAGGTTACATCGCGGATTTTCAGATCACCACCGACGCTAAGCCGTCGTTGTCCATCGAGCTGAAGTACTTCGAAGGCCGTCCGGTTATCGAAGAAGTGAAGCGCGTTAGTCGTCCAGGCCTGCGTCAGTACAAGTCCGTTGAAGATCTGCCGAAAGTTCGTGGCGGTCTTGGCGTGTCTATCGTCTCCACCAACAAAGGTGTGATGACGGATCGTGCTGCGCGCGCTGCCGGTGTCGGCGGCGAAGTTCTTTGCACTGTGTTCTAAGGGGGGATAAGCATGTCTCGCGTCGCTAAGAACCCCGTTAAGCTGCCAGCCGGTGTCGAAGTAAAATTCGCAGGCCAACAGCTTTCGGTGAAGGGTGCCAAGGGTACTCTTGAACTGAACATCCATTCGTCCGTTGAGATCGTTGAAGAAGCTGGTGAGCTGCGTTTCGCTGCTCGCAATGGCGATCAACAAACTCGCGCAATGGCCGGTACCACGCGTGCGTTGGTAAACAACATGGTCCAAGGCGTAAGCCAAGGCTTCGAGCGCAAGCTCCAGCTGGTCGGTGTTGGTTACAAGGCGCAAGCAAAAGGCACGGTTTTGAACCTGGCCCTTGGCTTCTCGCACCCAGTGGATTACGAACTGCCGGAAGGCATCACCGCTGAGACTCCTAGCCAGACCGATATCCTGATCAAGGGCATCGATAAGCAGCTGGTAGGTCAAGTGGCCGCTGAGATCCGCGACTTCCGTCCACCAGAGCCGTACAAAGGCAAAGGTGTGCGCTACGCGGACGAAGTCGTCCGTCGTAAAGAAGCCAAGAAGAAGTAGGGCATAGCAAATGACCGACAAAAAAGTTACTCGACTGCGTCGCGCTCGCAAAGCACGCCTGAAAATGCACGAACTCGAAGTCGTGCGTCTCTGCGTGTTCCGCTCGTCGCAGCACATCTACGCCCAGGTCATCTCGGCCGACGGCAACAAAGTCCTGGCAAGCGCCTCGACTTTGGATAAAGAACTGCGTGATGGCGCCACTGGCAACATCGACGCGGCCACAAAGGTTGGCCAGCTGGTCGCTACGCGTGCTAAGGCCGCTGGCGTCTCGCAAGTGGCTTTCGACCGCTCTGGCTTCAAGTACCACGGCCGCGTTAAAGCGCTGGCTGATGCTGCTCGTGAAGCTGGGCTGGAGTTCTAAGTTATGTCAAATAACGACCAAAAGCGCGACGAAGGCTACATTGAGAAGCTGGTTCAAGTTAACCGCGTAGCCAAAACCGTTAAAGGCGGCCGTATCTTCACTTTCACCGCGTTGACCGTGGTTGGTGATGGTAAAGGGCGTGTTGGCTTCGGCCGTGGCAAGTCGCGTGAAGTGCCTGCTGCGATCCAGAAGGCAATGGAAGCTGCTCGCCGCAACATGATCCAAGTTGATCTGAACGGCACCACTCTGCAGTACGCAATGAAGTCCGCTCACGGCGCTTCGAAGGTGTACATGCAGCCTGCTTCTGAAGGTACCGGTATCATCGCTGGCGGCGCTATGCGTGCTGTCCTCGAGGTTGCTGGTGTTCAGAACGTTCTGGCCAAGTGCTACGGCTCGACTAACCCGGTAAACGTGGTTCACGCCACTTTCAAAGGTTTGAAAGCTATGCAGTCTCCTGAATCCATTGCCGCCAAGCGTGGCAAAAGCGTCAAGGAGATCTTCTGATCATGGCTACCGTTAAAGTAACGCTGATCAAAAGCATGACCGGCCGCATCCCTAACCACAAACTGTGCGTTAAGGGTCTGGGTCTGCGTCGCATCGGTCACACTGTAGAAGTCCAGGATACTCCCGAGAATCGCGGGATGATCAACAAGGCTTACTACATGCTGCGTGTCGAGGGTTAATCGATGAAACTCAATGATCTGAGTCCAGCGCCGGGTTCCCGTCGCGAAAAGCATCGTCCGGGCCGTGGTATCGGTAGCGGTTTGGGTAAGACTGGTGGCCGTGGTCACAAAGGTCAGACCTCCCGCTCCGGTGGCACCATCGCTCCAGGCTTTGAAGGCGGTCAACAGCCGCTGCATCGTCGCCTGCCGAAGTTCGGTTTCGTTTCCCTGAAAGCCATGGATCGCGCAGAAGTGCGTTTGTCCGAGTTGGCTAAAGTGGAAGGCGACATCGTCACCGTGCAGTCCCTGAAAGATGCCAACGTGATCAACGTCAACGTACAGCGTGTGAAAATCATGCTGTCCGGTGAAGTGACTCGCGCTGTCACTATCGGCAAGGGAATCGGCGCCACCAAAGGTGCGCGTGCGGCTATCGAAGCAGCTGGCGGCAAGTTCGAGGAATAAATGGCTAAGCAAGGTGCTCTCTCTGCGCTCGGCAAAGGCGGTATGTCTGAACTCTGGGCTCGTCTGCGTTTTCTGTTCCTGGCGATTATCGTCTACCGAATAGGCGCACACATCCCGGTTCCAGGTATCAACCCGGACCGACTCGCAGACCTGTTTCGACAGAATGAGGGGACCATTCTTAGCTTGTTCAACATGTTCTCCGGCGGCGCGCTGGAACGGATGAGCATCTTTGCACTGGGGATCATGCCGTACATTTCGGCATCGATCATCATGCAACTGATGACCGCCGTCAGCCCGCAGCTGGAGCAGTTGAAGAAGGAAGGTGAAGCTGGCCGTCGCAAGATCAGCCAGTACACCCGCTACGGCACCGTCGTCCTCGCTCTCGTTCAGGCTATTGGCATGTCCATTGGTCTGGCGGGGCAGGGCGTTGCGTTCACTGGTGACTTTGGCTTCCATTTCGTCGCGGTATCCACTTTTGTGGCTGGTGCGATGTTCATGATGTGGCTGGGTGAGCAGATTACTGAGCGTGGTGTAGGTAACGGTATCTCGATGTTGATTTTTTCGGGTATCGTCGCCGGTCTTCCGAGAGCAATCGGGCAGTCTTTCGAGTCTGCGCGTCAGGGTGATATCAACATCTTCGCCTTGGTTGCCATCGGTTTGCTGGCAGTAGCGATTATCGGTTTTGTGGTGTTCATTGAGCGTGGTCAGCGTCGTATCGCTGTTCACTACGCCAAGCGTCAGCAGGGCCGCAAGGTTTTTGCTGCGCAGACAAGCCACTTGCCGCTGAAGGTGAACATGGCCGGTGTTATTCCGGCTATTTTCGCGAGCAGCATTTTGCTGTTCCCGGCTTCGCTGGGTGCCTGGTTTGGTCAGTCTGAAGGTATGGGCTGGTTGCAGGACATCTCGCAGTCGATCGCTCCTGGTCAGCCGTTGAATATTCTGCTGTTTAGTGCAGGGATTATTTTCTTCTGCTTCTTCTATACGGCGTTGATGTTCAATCCGAAAGACGTAGCGGAAAACCTGAAGAAGTCCGGTGCCTTTATTCCGGGCATCCGTCCAGGTGAGCAGTCTGCGCGCTACATTGATGGCGTTCTGACCCGCTTGACCATGTTCGGTGCTCTTTACATGACGGCCGTGTGCCTGTTGCCCCAGTTCCTGGTGGTTGCAGCAAACGTTCCGTTCTACCTTGGCGGGACCTCGTTGCTGATCGTGGTCGTGGTTGTGATGGACTTCATGTCCCAAGTACAATCGCACCTCGTTTCGCACCAGTACGAATCCCTGATGAAGAAAGCCAACCTGAAGGGTTACGGCAGCGGCATGTTGCGCTGAGTACCCATAAGGTTCGAGGAGTTGGTGATGAAAGTTCGTGCATCGGTGAAAAAGCTGTGCCGTAACTGCAAGATTATTCGCCGCGAAGGTGTTGTTCGAGTAATTTGCAGCGCGGAACCGCGTCACAAACAGCGCCAAGGCTGAGTGTGATCCGCTTGAAGCCCGGCAGCTAGTGCGCTGCCGGGTTGATTATTTGTTATTACAGCGATATTATCTCGCGCCCTATTTCTTGGCTTCCGGGGCGTAGGTAGCTGTCAATTGGAGTCCCACTGAATGGCCCGTATTGCAGGCGTTAACATTCCAGATAACAAGCACACTGTTATCTCGCTGACCTACATCTATGGTGTTGGTCGCACTACTGCGCAGAAAATTTGCGCAGAGACTGGGGTAAACCCAGCCGCAAAGATCAAAGATCTGAGCGACGAGCAGATTGAGCAATTGCGTGGCGAAGTGGCGAAGTTCACCACTGAAGGTGACCTGCGTCGCGAAATCAACATGAAAATCAAGCGTTTGATGGACCTCGGTTGCTACCGTGGTCTGCGTCATCGTCGTGGTCTTCCAGTACGCGGTCAGCGTACCAAGACTAACGCGCGTACCCGTAAAGGTCCGCGTAAGCCGATCCGCAAGTAATCGCCCACGCGAATCGACAGGAAATTAATCATGGCAAAACCTGCTGCTCGTCCTCGTAAAAAAGTTAAAAAGACAGTGGTTGATGGCATCGCCCACATCCATGCTTCTTTTAACAACACAATCGTGACCATCACCGACCGTCAAGGTAACGCGCTTTCTTGGGCTACCTCTGGTGGTTCGGGTTTCCGCGGTTCCCGCAAGTCCACCCCGTTTGCTGCTCAAGTAGCTGCTGAACGTGCTGGTCAAGCTGCGCTGGAATATGGCCTGAAAAACCTCGACGTCAACGTCAAAGGTCCAGGTCCAGGTCGTGAATCCGCAGTCCGCGCTTTGAACGGCTGTGGCTACAAGATCGCCAGCATCACCGACGTGACGCCAATCCCGCACAACGGGTGCCGTCCGCCGAAGAAGCGCCGCGTGTAATCCAGGAGATTGTAAAGAATGGCTCGTTACATTGGTCCAAAATGCAAACTCGCTCGTCGCGAAGGCACCGATCTCTTCCTGAAGAGCGGCGTGCGCGCGATCGAATCGAAGTGCAACATTGAAGCAGCACCTGGTATCCACGGCCAACGCCGCGGTCGCCAGTCCGACTACGGCACCCAACTGCGTGAAAAGCAGAAGGTCCGTCGTATCTACGGCGTTCTCGAGCGTCAGTTCAGCGGCTACTACAAAGAAGCTGCTGGCAAGAAAGGTGCAACCGGTGAAAACCTGCTGCAACTGCTCGAATGCCGTCTGGACAACGTTGTATACCGTATGGGCTTTGGTTCGACTCGTGCCGAATCCCGTCAACTGGTATCGCACAAGTCGATCAGCGTTAACGGTCAGACCGTAAACGTTCCGTCGTATCAGGTTCGTGCTGGTGACGTGGTTGCAGTTCGCGAGAAAGCAAAAAACCAACTTCGCATTGTCCAAGCTCTCGATCTGTGTGCCCAACGTGGCCGCGTAGAATGGGTAGAAGTAGACACTGAGAAGAAGTCGGGCGTTTTCAAGAACGTTCCTGCTCGCAGTGATCTGTCCGCCGACATCAACGAAAGCCTGATTGTCGAGCTCTACTCCAAGTAAGGGCTAGAAAATAGGTGCATCCATGCAGATTTCGGTAAATGAGTTCCTGACACCCCGCCATATTGATGTGCAGGTTGTCAGTCCAACCCGCGCCAAGATCACTCTCGAGCCTCTCGAGCGTGGTTTTGGCCACACCCTGGGCAACGCGCTGCGACGCATCCTGTTGTCCTCAATGCCCGGCTGCGCAGTAGTCGAGGCCGAGATTGACGGTGTGCTCCACGAGTACAGCGCCATCGAAGGTGTACAGGAAGACGTAATTGAAATCCTGTTGAACCTTAAAGGTCTGGCCATCAAGCTGCACGGTCGTGACGAAGTTACGCTGACCTTGTCGAAGAAGGGTTCGGGGGTGGTTACCGCTGCCGATATTCAGCTGGATCATGATGTCGAGATCGTTAATCCCGATCACGTAATCGCTAACCTGGCGTCTAACGGCGCCCTGAACATGAAGCTCACCGTAGCTCGTGGTCGTGGTTATGAACCAGCAGACTCGCGTCAGAGCGATGAAGACGAAAGCCGCAGCATCGGTCGCTTGCAGCTCGACTCTTCGTTCAGCCCGGTTCGCCGTATCGCATACGTGGTGGAAAACGCCCGTGTCGAACAGCGTACTAACCTGGACAAGCTGGTTATTGATCTGGAAACCAACGGTACTCTGGATCCTGAAGAGGCTATCCGCCGCGCTGCAACCATTCTGCAACAGCAGTTGGCTGCGTTCGTCGACCTCAAAGGTGACAGTGAGCCAGTGGTTGTCGAGCAGGAAGACGAGATCGATCCGATCCTGCTTCGCCCGGTTGACGATCTGGAACTGACTGTACGTTCGGCTAACTGCCTTAAGGCGGAAAACATCTACTACATCGGTGACCTGATTCAGCGCACCGAAGTGGAGCTGTTGAAGACTCCGAACCTGGGCAAGAAATCCTTGACTGAAATCAAGGACGTTCTGGCCTCCCGCGGTCTGTCCCTCGGCATGCGCCTCGACAACTGGCCGCCTGCAAGTCTTAAGAAGGACGACAAGGCGACTGCCTGATCGTCGTAATCACCGAACGTAGTGTTTGGTAAGGAATGAACCATGCGTCATCGTAAAAGTGGTCGTCACCTGAGCCGCACCAGCTCGCACCGCAAGGCCATGTTTCAAAACATGGCGGTGTCGCTGTTCGAGCACGAGCTGATCAAAACTACTCTGCCAAAAGCCAAAGAACTGCGCCGCGTTGCTGAGCCGCTGATCACTCTGGCCAAGACAGACAGCCTGGCTAACCGCCGTCTGGCTTTCGACCGTACTCGTTCGAAAGCTATCGTTGGTAAGCTCTTCAACGACCTGGGCAAGCGTTACGCTACCCGTGAGGGTGGCTACCTGCGCATCCTCAAGTGCGGTTTCCGCACTGGCGACAACGCGCCTATGGCGTACGTCGAGTTGGTTGATCGTGCTACTGCTGGCGAAGCTGTATCCGCCGAGTAAGACGTCAGTCTGAAACGAAGAACCGGGCCTAGCGCCCGGTTTTTTGTGTCCGCAGAAAAATGCGTCGTTCGTACAAGCTTCTGACACTGTTCTGTTGTCACTATGTGCCGGGATACATGATTAGTAATTATCTATCGATGCCTGCAAGTTAATGAATTTGTGGCTGTCACATGGATGATCAATACTTCCCAGCAAGCCGATTAGCCGGCAGTTTCAAGACTGACAGAGGAAGAAGACCGTATGAGCCAGATCAAAACGCTTACGACCGCCAGTGGCGCACCTGTCGCCGATAACCAGAATTCCCGCTCCGCCGGCCCGCGTGGCCCTTTGCTGCTCGACGATTTCCACCTGATCGAGAAGCTCGCGCACTTCAACCGTGAAAACATCCCTGAACGCCGCGTACATGCGAAGGGCTCGGGTGCTTATGGCACGTTCACCGTCACTCGTGATATCACTGAATACACCAGCGCCAAGCTGTTCGAATCCGTCGGCAAGCAAACTCCGACTTTCCTGCGCTTCTCCACAGTGGGCGGCGAACGTGGTTCGGCGGATACCGAGCGTGACCCACGCGGCTTCGCGCTGAAGTTCTACACCGAAGAAGGCAACTGGGACATCGTTGGCAACAACACGCCAGTGTTCTTCATTCGCGATCCACTGAAATTTCCTGACTTTATCCATACGCAAAAACGTCTGCCGCAAAGCAATCTCAAAAGCGCGCAGATGATGTGGGACTTCTGGTCGCATTCGCCTGAAGCGCTGCACCAGGTCACCATTCTGTTCTCCGATCGAGGCATCCCGGACGGCTACCGTCACATGCACGGCTTCGGCAGCCACACCTACAGCCTGATCAGCGCTGAAGGCGAGCGTCACTGGGTAAAATGGCACTACAAGACCAAGCAAGGCATCAAGAACCTGGCGCCGGCCGATGCAGCGCGCTTGGCAGGCACTGATCCAGATTACGCGCAGCGTGATTTGTTTGAAGCCATCGAGCGCGGTGACTTCCCGAAATGGCGTGTGTGCATCCAGATCATGACCGAAGCTCAAGCAGCGGCGCATTACGAGAACCCATTCGACGTGACCAAAACCTGGTCGCAGAAAGAGTTCCCGCTGATCGAAGTCGGTGAGCTGGAACTGAATCGCAACCCGCAGAACTACTTCGCTGAAGTCGAGCAAGCGGCGTTTGGCCCAAGCAACATGGTGCCGGGTGTTGGTCTGTCGCCAGATCGCATGCTGCAAGGTCGTGTATTCGCTTACGCCGACGCGCACCGCTACCGTGTCGGTACCAACCACCAGCAACTGCCGGTGAATGCTCCACGCAGCCCGGTTAACACTTACCAGCGTGACGGCTCGATGGCATTCGGCAGTAACGGTGGTGCAGCACCTAACTACGAGCCGAACAGCTACACCGAAGCACCGAAACAAGCTCCGCGTTACGCAGAACCGGCGCTGGCCTTGAGCGGTGCCGCTGATCGCTACGATCACCGCGAAGACACTGATTACTACAGCCACGCCGGTGCGCTGTTCCGTCTGATGAGCGATGAGCAGAAAGCATTGCTGGTCAGCAACATCGCTGGCGCGATGTCGGGTGTTTCCAGTGACGTCGTTGATCGTCAGTTGCAGCATTTCTACAAAGCCGATCCGGCGTATGGAGAAGCAATCGCAACGCTGCTCAACGTACAGCTTAACGAAGTCTAAACGAGAAGCAGAACCGCCCTCATTTGGGCGGTTTTTGCGTTATTTAGGCTGCTTTTCTAAGAATATCTTCGCTTTTATTGCGCTAATCGGGTGACCTTCCGGTCAGCTTGGTTCAAACTACAGACTTTCAAGTAGGGAGATGTAGGGCGATGCAAGGCCACCCAGACGTTATCGATTACCTCAACACGTTGCTGACCGGCGAACTGGCCGCGCGTGACCAATATTTCGTTCATTCGCGGATGTATGAGGACTGGGGGTTCACCAAGCTCTACGAGCGAATCAATCACGAGATGGAAGAAGAAGCAGGTCACGCTGATGCGTTGATGCGCCGCATTCTGATGCTCGAAGGTACGCCGCGCATGCGTCCGGATGACTTGGACGTTGGCACCACGGTGCCGGAGATGCTCGAAGCCGATCTGCGTCTTGAGTACAAGGTCCGCGCTGCCCTGTGCAAAGGCATCGAGTTGTGCGAGCAGCACAAAGACTATGTCAGCCGCGAGATCCTGCGGGTTCAGCTCAATGACACCGAAGAAGATCACACCTACTGGCTGGAAAAGCAGCTGGGCCTGATCAAGCTGATCGGCCTTGAGAACTACCTGCAATCTCATACTTCCTGATTGCAATCGATACAAAAAAGCCCCTGTCACTGATGAAGTGACAGGGGCTTTTTCATGTCTGGCGTTTACGCCCGATCGCGGATCAGCAGTGGTTTGAGGTAATGACCAGTATGAGATTGCTTCATCTCGGCCACTTCTTCCGGTGTACCGGTGGCAATGATCTGCCCACCTTTGGAACCACCCTCGGGTCCGAGATCGACCAGCCAGTCGGCCGTCTTGATCACGTCGAGGTTGTGTTCGATCACCACCACCGTATTGCCGTGGTCGCGCAGGCGATGCAGGACGTCGAGCAACTGCTGAATATCTGCGAAGTGCAAACCGGTAGTCGGCTCATCGAGGATATACAGGGTCTTGCCAGTGTCGCGCTTGGACAGCTCGCGAGACAGCTTGACCCGCTGTGCCTCGCCGCCGGATAACGTGGTCGCCGACTGTCCGAGCTTGATGTACGACAGGCCGACATCCATCAACGTTTGCAGCTTGCGCGCCAGTGCCGGCACCGCGTCGAAGAACTCCCGGGCTTCCTCGATGGTCATTTCGAGGGTTTCGTGGATGCTCTTGCCCTTGTATTTGATTTCAAGGGTTTCGCGGTTGTAACGCTTGCTCTTGCACACGTCGCACGGTACGTAGATGTCCGGCAGAAAGTGCATTTCCACCTTGATCAGGCCATCACCCTGGCATGCTTCGCAACGACCGCCCTTGACGTTGAACGAGAAACGTCCCGGGCCGTAACCACGGGAGCGCGACTCGGGCACGCCGGCGAACAGTTCACGGATCGGCGTGAACAGCCCCGTGTACGTTGCTGGGTTGGAGCGCGGCGTTCGGCCAATCGGGCTCTGGTCGATATCGACGACTTTGTCGAGATGCTCCAGGCCTTTGATACTGTCGTGCGCAGCCGCTTCCAGCGTGGTCGCACCATTGAGCGCCGTGGCGCTCAGCGGGAACAGCGTGTTGTTGATCAGCGTCGATTTGCCCGAGCCGGACACGCCGGTGACGCACGTCAGCAAGCCAATCGGGATGTCGAGGTCGACATTACGCAGGTTGTTGCCGCGCGCGCCTTTCAGCGACAGATTGAGCTTCTTGTTACGTGGCGTACGTTTGGCCGGCACTTCAATCTTCACCCGGCCCGACAGGTATTTACCGGTCAGGGAATCTGGATGCGCCATGACTTCAGCCGGCGTACCTTCGGCAACGATCTGCCCACCGTGTACGCCAGCGCCGGGGCCGATATCGACGACATAGTCAGCCAAGCGAATCGCATCTTCGTCGTGCTCGACCACGATTACCGTGTTACCGATGTCGCGCAGGTGCTTGAGAGTGCCGAGCAGTCGATCATTGTCACGCTGGTGCAAGCCAATGGACGGTTCGTCGAGGATGTACAAAACACCCACCAGGCCTGCGCCGATCTGGCTGGCCAGACGAATACGTTGTGCTTCACCACCGGAAAGGGTGTCAGCGCTGCGATCCAGCGACAGATAATCGAGACCGACGTTGACGAGGAACTGCAGACGCTCACGGATTTCCTTGAGAATCTTGTCCGCGATCTCGCCACGGCGGCCGGTCATCTTCAGTTGGCCGAAGTATTCGCAAGCATCGCCGATCGGCAGATTGGTCACTGCCGGCAATGTCTTCTCGCCAACCCACACGTGGCGCGCTTCGCGACGCAGGCGCGTGCCACGGCAGTCCGGGCACGACTGAGTGCTGAGGAACTTGGCCAACTCTTCACGCACGCTCGCCGACTCGGTCTCGCGGTAGCGACGCTCGAGGTTGGGCACGATGCCTTCGAACGGATGCGAACGTTTGACGATATCGCCGCGGTCGTTGAGGTATTTGAAGTCGACGTTCTGCGAGCCGCTGCCGTGCAGGATGGATTTCTGCTGATCGGCCGGCAGATCGTTGAACGGCACTTCCAGGCTGAAGCCGTAGTGCGAGGCCAGTGAGCCGAGCATCTGGAAGTAATAGACGTTACGCCGGTCCCAGCCGCGAATCGCACCTTCGGCCAGCGTCAGCTCACCGTTGACCAATCGCTTGATGTCGAAGAACTGCTTTACCCCCAGACCATCGCACGTCGGGCAGGCGCCGGCCGGGTTGTTGAAGGAGAACAGTTTGGGTTCGAGTTCGCTGATTGCATGCCCGCAGATCGGGCAAGCGAAGCGGGCGGAGAAGATCATTTCTTCGCCCGGCTCATCGTCCATCGGCGCGACCAGGGCGATACCGTCAGCCAGCTTCAGCGCGGTTTCGAAGGACTCCGCCAAACGCTGTTGCAGGTCGGCGCGCACTTTGAAGCGGTCGACGATCACATCGATCGAGTGCTTCTTCTGTTTATCCAGTTTCGGCAGCTCGTCGAGTTCGCAGATCCGGCCGTTGACCCTGGCGCGGACGAAACCTTGGGCGCGCAGCTCTTCGAAGACCGACAGGTGTTCACCTTTACGCTCGCGGATCACCGGCGCCAGTAGCATCAGTTTGCTGCCTTCCGGTTGCGCCAGCACCAGGTCGACCATCTGGCTGACGGTCTGCGCTTCCAGCGGAATGTCGTGATCGGGGCAGCGCGGCGTACCCACGCGCGCATAAAGCAAACGCAGGTAGTCGTAGATTTCAGTGATGGTGCCGACCGTGGAGCGCGGGTTGTGCGAGGTCGACTTCTGTTCGATGGAGATCGCCGGCGACAGGCCTTCGATGGTGTCGACGTCGGGTTTTTCCATCATCGACAGGAACTGGCGGGCGTAGGCCGACAGCGATTCGACATAGCGGCGCTGACCTTCGGCGTACAGTGTGTCGAAGGCCAGGGACGACTTGCCGGATCCGGACAGGCCGGTGATGACGATCAGCTTGTCCCGTGGCAGGGTCAGGTCGATGTTCTTCAGGTTGTGGGTACGGGCCCCACGTATCAGGATCTTGTCCAAAGTGGCCTCGCTCGGCGGGCGTCGAAAACGTAGGAGTATACGGCCAAATACTGGATGGATGCACACTATCAAACGAAGGGTTTTTTACCCTGGATGAAGAGAGTTTCATCTATACGCGTCAAAGCGTCGCGATATACCCCGTCTACCGATGGGACTGGTAGAATCGCCGCCGGTTCACACGAGGTTTTTCCATGCACGATCCCCACAGCGAACGCATGAGTGGCAGCGAGACCCGCGCGGCGAGCGGTCTGGCCCTGGTGTTCGCCTTCCGTATGCTGGGCATGTTCATGGTGTTGCCGGTACTGGCGACCTATGGCATGGACCTGGCGGGCGCGACCCCGGCCCTGATCGGCTTGGCTATCGGCGCTTACGGCCTGACCCAAGCGATTTTTCAGATTCCGTTCGGGATCATTTCCGACCGCATTGGCCGTCGTCCGGTGATTTACCTCGGGCTGATCGTCTTCGCGCTTGGCAGCGTGCTGGCCTCTCAGGCCGATTCGATCTGGGGCGTAATCGCCGGGCGGATCCTGCAAGGTGCCGGGGCGATTTCCGCTGCGGTCATGGCGCTGCTTTCCGACCTGACCCGCGAACAGCACCGCACCAAAGCGATGGCGATGATCGGCATGACCATCGGTTTGTCGTTTGCCGTGGCCATGGTCGTCGGGCCTTTGCTGACCCGCGCTTTCGGTCTGTCCGGACTGTTCCTCGCCACCGGTGCCATGGCATTGGTCGGTATCGCCATCATCATGTTCATGGTGCCGCGTTCCACCGGGCCGTTGCAGCATCGTGAATCCGGCGTGGCGCGTCAGGCCTTGATGCCAACGCTCAAGCATCCAGACTTGCTGCGCCTCGATTTAGGTATCTTTGTGTTGCATGCGATGCTGATGTCGAGCTTCGTCGCGCTGCCGCTGGCGCTGGTCGAAAAAGCCGGTTTGCCCAAGGAGCAGCACTGGTGGGTCTATCTCACCGCGCTGCTGATTTCGTTCTTCGCCATGATCCCGTTCATCATCTATGGCGAGAAGAAACGCAAAATGAAACGAGTTTTGCTCGGCGCCGTCCTGACGCTGATGCTGACTGAGCTATTCTTCTGGCAGTTCGGCGACAGCCTGCGGGCTCTGGTGATTGGTACGGTGGTGTTCTTCACCGCGTTCAATCTGCTGGAGGCTTCATTGCCGTCGCTGATCAGCAAGGTTTCACCGGCGGGCGGAAAGGGCACGGCCATGGGCGTGTATTCCACCAGCCAGTTCCTTGGTTCGGCACTCGGCGGGATACTCGGCGGCTGGCTGTTTCAGCATGGCGGTCTGTCGGTTGTGTTCCTTGGATGTGCCGGGCTGGCTGCACTTTGGTTGGCCTTTGCTGTTACCATGCGTGAACCTCCCTACGTGACGAGCCTGCGCTTGCCGTTGTCGCCCGAGGCGATCCGCGAAGCGGGTCTGGTCGAGCGCCTCAAGGCCCTCGTAGGGGTAACCGATGCAGTGATAGTTGCTGACGAAGCGGCTGTTTACATCAAACTGGACAAAGAATTAGTGGATCGCGACACCCTCGAACGCCTGGTGAACAACCCGGCCGGGGCTGCTTGCGAAGCCTAGGAGAACGTTATGGCCCGTGGGGTTAACAAAGTCATATTGGTCGGCACTTGCGGCCAGGATCCCGAAGTTCGCTACCTGCCTAACGGTAACGCCGTGACCAACCTGAGTCTGGCCACCAGCGAACAATGGACCGACAAGCAAACCGGTCAGAAGGTCGAGAAGACCGAATGGCACCGTGTTTCGATGTTCGGCAAGGTTGCTGAAATCGCTGGCGAATACCTGCGTAAAGGTTCGCAGGTCTACATCGAAGGCAAGCTGCAGACCCGCGAGTGGGAAAAAGACGGTATCAAGCGTTACACCACCGAAATCGTGGTCGACATGCAAGGCACCATGCAACTGCTCGGCGGCCGTCCACAACAGGGCGACCAACAAGGCGGTGGCAACAACTACCAGCAGTCGGCTCCAGCTCCACGTCAGCAGGCACCGCGTCCGCAGCAGTCGGCTCCACAGCAGCGTTCGGCCCCGGCTCCACAGCAGGCCGCACCGCAACCGGCTCCGGATTTCGACAGCTTTGATGACGATATCCCGTTCTGATTTGTCGCTGCACCCGTTCTAAGTAAAAAGGCCCGTCGCTGAAGCGACGGGCCTTTTTTGTGGGGCTTTTTTTCGTCTGCGGTTATCCCAAATCCCACAGGGATATCAGTGGTTCAGTCGAGGATCAGGTGCGGCAGAAAGCGGCTGGAATCTTTGGTGATCAGGCTGTTGTCTTCCCGTACACCAATCCCCGCAGCCTGATCGCCAATCACCCAGGAACCGATCAGCGTGTAGCTGTCGCCGAATTTCGGCAGCGGTGCAAATTCCTGCAGGATAAATGGCGCATCCGTGTAGGGCCCATCCTCTTTGACGATCAGACCGTCTGCCGTTTGCAGCTCAATGTTGGCGCCTTCGCGGGAGAAGTACGGCTTGCGTACCCATCCCTTGGGCACGGCGCTGGCCGGATTCGGATCGAGATGCGCCGCCAGCAGATTCGGATGGCCCTGGTGCAGCTCCCACAGTAGCGGCAACGCGCCCTTGTTCGACAGGATCGCCTTCCACGCCGGTTCGAAAAACTGCGTATCGCACTCGGCAATCGCCGCGCCGAACGGCTCGTGGAAGATGAATTCCCAGGCGTGCAGCTTGAACAGGTGCGGGATCCAGCGATCTTCCAGGTCGACGAAACGCCCTTCAGCGGTCAAACCGATGTCTTCGATATCGATGTGCCGTGATTCGATGCCGACCTTTTCGGCGATCAAGCGCAGGTAATCCGTGGTGCCCTTGTCCTCGACCGAGTCTCTCATCGAAGCGAAGTAGAACGGCCGCTTCAGTTGCAGCTCGGCGAAGGCCTTATGCAACTGGGTGTCGATGCTGTTGAACTGGTCGGCATGGCGCGGCAGCGTGCCGCGCTCGATGCATTGTTCCAGCCAGCCCCACTGAAAAGCCGCCGCTTCGTAGAGGCTGGTCGGCGTGTCGTAGTTGAGTTCCAGCAATTTCGCCGGGCCGTCGCCGCTGTAGGAAAAGTCCATGCGCCCGTACAGATGCGGATGACCTTCCCGCCAGGACGTGCGGATCATGTCGTAGTACGGTGTCGGGATGCTCAGGCGATCCAGCAGCTCTTCGCTGTCGACCACGCGGTCGACCAGGTCCATGCACATCTCGTGCAGTTCGGTGGTCGGGTCCTCAAGATCGTTTTCGATTTGCGCGAGCGTGAACTGGTAGTACGCGCTTTCGTCCCAGTACGGCTCGTCGTCGATGGTGTGGAACATGAAGCCGAGGCTTTCGGCAGTCTGTTTCCAGTCAGGCCGCTCGGCGCAGAGGATCTTCTTCATCGTCAGCTGCTCGAACGACCAGAACTGCTGCCCCAACCACCCCAGCCGCTGCGGGCGCTGGACTGGCTGCCGAAGCCGCCGCGTGACGTCGATGAGGCCACATTGACCGGTTTGCTTTTGCTGCTTTCGTAATCCGTTTGGCTGCGCGTCGTGGTTTCGGCTCTGCGGTACTGCGTCGAGGTGTTGTACGGCTGGCGCGTTTCGCGATCGCGGTAAACCGTGCGCTCGGAGTTGTTGCTCATCGCGTTGCCGATCAGCCAACCGGTCAGCCAGCCATTTCCACCTCCGCCGCCACCACCGCTGGAGACATGCGAAGTGCTTTGCACATGCTGCGCTGTCGTGTCACCGGCAGGCATTTGAGCATCGGCGATGGCGTCGAGGTTCTGCGCCGGTTCACCGCTCGCAGGCACTTTGAAGCCGCCGAGTTTCGGCACGAAGCGGCCGTCAGAATTCTTTTGGCACCAGTCAGCGGCAAAGTCCGCGTCGCACTTGGCCTTGTCGTCGTACGCCGGGGCAATGCGCCGGTGTTCGGTCAGGGCGGCGACGTAGGCGTTGGAGCAGACATCGGCGGCCACTTCGGCGTCGACGCACTGTTCCACATTCTGGAAACTGCGTGGTTGATCTGCGGCTGCCGCCTGGCCGGAAATGGCCATGGCCACCGAGGCGGCGAGGGACAACTGAACGTATTTGCTGCGTTTCATCTAAGGCTTCCTGCCGATCAGTTGGACGGTGTCATGCACGCGGCGTTGAGCATGCCGACGCTGATCGCGACCGCAGCAACATAGATACCCGAAGCCACTTCACCGTTGGCGATGCGCTGGGAGGTGCCTTTGAGCACTAGACCCGTGGCGAGGAATGCCAGCAGTTGCACCACGGCGGCAATCACTGCCCACAGTACGAAGTCGAGGACATTGACCGAAAACGCAATCACGTTACTGGCCGGAATCGCGAAGCCGATGATCGCGCCGGACAGGGCGATGGCAGCGGCAACGTTGCCGGAGCGAATCAGCTCGAATTCCTTGTGCGGGGTGATGCGCGTGTAGACGAATTGAAACAGCATGAACAGCAGTACGGCGCCGATGAGATAGACGACGAAACCGACCAGTGCGGTTTTGTTCAGGGAAACGGCCAGCACTTCCAGCATGAAAAACTTCCTTTTTTAAATGGTGCTCAGATCTGTCGTATACAGCGAAATGCCCAGCGAGGTGCTCAGGCTGACGGTGCCTTCTTCGTCCTGTTCGACGGAGAACAGCAGCAATTCGCGGCGATCGGTCAGGCCGGTCTCGCGCGCATAAAGCATTGAGTGATGTTCGATGGTGTAGCTCTCGTCCGGATTGACCACCTGTTCGGTCATCGGCACAAGTTCGGTCTGGCCTTGTTCGGTGCCCCACTCACGGCTGTATTCGACACCGTCGTGGTTGTAACCGGGCAAGCCGATCTGGCTGTCGGGGCCGGCCAGGCGCTGCAGTTCGGCGTCACTGTTGACGGTCACGTAACTGAGGTAGTTGAACAGGGTGACGGATTCGATCTGATCGTCACCGGTGACGTGGATCTGCAGCCAGAAATCCTCGTCGTTCATGTAATAGCGGTGCAGTTTATTGGACTGGCCGAGGTCGACCCAGCCGTGGCTCCAGATCGCCTGATCGAAGGGCACTCGCACTGTGGTCGAGCCATCGAGCAACAGCGCCAGCGTCGTATCGAACCTGACAGCCTTGCCTTGGGCCATGCCGAGCGGGCCACTGGCAACGGTCGGTGTTGGCGCAGCGGTCTGCCAGTTGCTGGTGCCCAGCAAGTCTTTAAACCATCCCATGGGTACGTTCCTTGAAGCGGGTGGAAGTGTTCGTCGGCGAAAAAGCGTCGCTAGTGTACCGGGCTCAGCGGCGAACGACACGCCGCAAACCATGTGGGAGCGAGCTTGCTCGCGAAGAGGGCGTATCAGTCAACAACGATGTCGACTGATACGCCGCTTTCGCGAGCAAGCTCGCTCCCACGGTTTTTTTGCGCAGTGCTTACTGAGCGGACTTTTGCTTCAGACGCTCAAGAATCGCATTGGCGCTGCCTTCGTTCGGCGTGATGCCGGCGTCGCGCAGTTTGCGTTCCAGATCGTTGCCGGTCGAAGCGTCGGCCAGTTCGTCGGCAGCGCTCAGTTCAGCCGCGCGTTGCTGCTGCTTGGCCTGCAGACGGTTCAACGTACCGACGGCGGTTTCCAGTTTGCCATTGGCGCCGCCGCTGGCGATGGAGGCGCTGACCTGGGCTTTCTGCACGCTTTCGCGGGCCTTGGCCATGTCCACTTGTTGGCGCAGGCTCTTGATGCGCGACTCGGCTTTGCTGATGTCTTTGCGCATGTTTTCGGCGTAAGTGCCGAACTCGTCGCTCTGCTTTTTCTCGACATCCAGCTCGTTGGTCAGGGTCGAAATCGCTTCGGCCACTTCCAGCGCCAGGTCTTCACGGCCGGCGTTCAGCGCCGAGACGGCTTTGGCTTCCAGATCCCTGATCTTGGCGTCGTACTCGCTTACGCGGTCGGCGGCCAGTTTGTGTTTGGCCATGATGGTGACCAATTCGCGACGGGCGTTCGACAGTGCGCTGTCGGCGTCACGGATTTCCTGATCGAGGATGCGCAGGGCCTGTTGGTCGGCAATCGCTTCGCCGACTTCATTGGCGCCGCCGCGCAGTGCGGTGAACAACTTGCTCCAGATGGACTGAGTCATTGGATATTCCCTGTTGATTACTTGAAGAAGTGTTCGAAGGCTTCGCTCGCGCGCTGCACGTTGTCGACCAGAGTTTTCACCTCGGTGACGACGTTGGTCAGGCTCGAGTCGGCGCTGAGGGCGCCAAACATGTTGTAAACGGTCTGCCCGTTCGGCATCGACTCGATACCGATCGACGACAGCGGGAACATTTCCCGGCTGCGCAACACGGCATCGTTGAAGGCGTGCACGTCGCTGATCGAATCGATGTCCACCAGCACGGTGTCGACGATGATCTGCTGGCCGGCCAGAGCGATGTGAATCGGCAGACCGCCGAATTCGTTCATTTCCAGCTTGATGCTGGGTTCGGAGCTCTGGATCAGCGACAGCGTGATCTCTTGCGAAGCCACCTCGTCCAGTGCCTTGAGGGCGTTGAAGAGGCTATCGATGGTCCAGTTGTTGCCTGCGCTCATGTAATTCTCCGACATGAAAGAGCCAGCCAGAATCGGTTGGCGTAGCTGTTGCTCCATTTGCTTGAGCAAGCTTCGGTTTTCGGGAAGCACCCAAGTTTCGTGTTTCACATAACCGGCAGCGGCCAGGCCTGCGCGCATCTGCTTCATATAGAAGCTCGACGGTTTTTTCGCCGACGGTTTCGCGCGCTCTCCCTTGGGGCTCTCTGACTTCGCGGTGGGGGAACGGCTTTTCATGGCAGTAGCTCGGTTATGGACATCTCACGCGTGAGCCACACTACAACCAATTCAAAGTGCCATCAATGGCTCACGCGTGAGATTTTTATGACAGACGAAAAAAGGCCCGCTGCAGCGCGGGCCCGGATTTCTTGCAGGATATTACTCAGCGCGTGGCGGCGAGGAATTCGTCAGTGGATACCACGCTGGCGTAGGCAAAACCCAGCGCTGACATGAACGCGGCGTGGACGTGGGCGGCCGGCACCGTCAGGCCATTGAACTCCAGATCGCGGCTGGCGCAGGCGTCGTGAATCACCGTGACGGCATAACCCAGATCCGCCGCCGCACGGGTAATGCCGTCAACGCACATGTGGCTCATGCTGCCGACCACCACCAGTTCCTTGATGCCTTGTTGGTTGAGGATCGCTTGCAGTTCGGTTTCGCGGAACGAGTTGACGAAGTGCTTTAGCACCACCGGTTCATCGGCACGGTTGAGTACCTTTGGATGCAGCTTGGCGCCCTCGGAACCCGGGGTGAAAAACGGCGCGTCCGCTGAGGTGAATTCGTGGCGAATGTGTACCACCGAATCGCCGGCCTCGCGGAACGCGGCTATCAGCCGGGCGGCGTTGTCGGCGGCGGCATCAGCACCGGCCAGCGGCCACTTGCCTTGGGGGAAGTAGTCGTTCTGGATATCGACTACGATGAGCGCTTGCTTGGCCATGGGTGTGTCCTCGATGTATTGGCTGGAAGTGGCTTCAGTATTGGTGCTGGCCAGTGATTCGAGGATTGGCCGCACCGACAATAGACAGGGGAAAACTGACAATGGGCGCAGAAAAGGCCGCCATCGCTGAGTTGGGCGTGCTGATCTATCCAGGCGCGCAAATGGCGGCGGTGCACGGTCTGACCGATCTGTTTACGGTGGCCAACCGGATTGCCGCCGAACATCAGGCTGCGCAATTGCCAGTGCTGCGGGTCAGTCATTGGCAGGTCGAAGGTGATCAGTCGCCAACGCGCATTTACGCCAGCCATCCAGGGCACGACAGCGCTTTGCTGGCGGTGCTGATCCCGCCATCGATCGGCGGTTTTTCGGCGGCGCAAATGCCGGTCGGTCTGACGCAATGGTTGCGTGATCAGCATGCCCGCGGTGCGACGCTTGGCGGAGTTTGCGTAGGCTCGCTGCTGCTCGCCGAAAGCGGCTTGCTCGACGGCCGTAGCGCCACCACTCACTGGACCTCTGCCAAGGCTTTCGCCGAGTGTTACCCGAAAATCAAGCTCAAGGCTGATACGCCGATTGTCGATGACGGCGACCTGATCACCACGGCCGGATTGATGGCTTGGTCGGAACTGGGATTACGCCTGGTCGACAGGTTGCTCGGACCGAGCATCGCCACCAGCACCGCGCGCTTTCTGGTGGTGGAACACAGTGACAGCGCCAGTGAATGCGGCAGCAATTTCGCGCCGATTCTCGGTCATGGCGATGCGGCGATTCTCAAGGTTCAACATTGGCTGCAAAGCACCGGTGCGACGGATGTTTCCCTGGCGGCGATGGCGGAGCGGGCGGGGTTGGAAGAGCGCACATTTCTACGGCGGTTCCGCGCGGCGAGCGGGCTGAAACCGACCGAGTACTGCCAGCATTTGCGGGTGGGCAAGGCACGGGAAATGCTCGAGTTCAGCAATGGCACGATCGATCACATTGCCTGGACAGTTGGGTATCAGGATCCGGGGGCGTTTCGCGCGATATTCAAGAAGATTACCGGACTGGCGCCAAGTGATTACCGG
This sequence comes from Pseudomonas sp. AC242, assembly GCF_979258655.1. Lineage (NCBI taxonomy): Bacteria > Pseudomonadati > Pseudomonadota > Gammaproteobacteria > Pseudomonadales > Pseudomonadaceae > Pseudomonas > Pseudomonas sp. AC242. The sequence continues at coordinate 4,965,662 of NZ_OZ409873.1, read as the reverse complement.
GCGCGGTTTGGTGTGACCCCTAACCCTAAACCGGCGAACACCTAATGTGGGAGCGAGCCTGCTCGCGAAAGCGGTGGGGGCTGTAATTTTGATGTCGACTGACACGACGCCTTCGCGAGCAGGCTAGCTCCCACATTGAACTCCACAGGACTATAGATCGTGCAAATTGCCGGGGTTTTGCGCGCGGTCGTGCAGATTGAAACAGGCGTGGTGCCAGCACGATTCTGGCAAGTTTCTGATTGGCCTAGAATTTTCGGAGATCGGTCATTGGCCTGATCTCTGCACCTCTCACCGCTACAGTCATCGAACCGATGGAAGGGGAACGCATGACCCCGACACCCCGCAGGAAAATCGTCGTCGCCCACTCGGTGCGCCCCGACGCGCCACAACATGAAGTACAGACCAACAAAGCGCTGGCCCGCTGGCTGGCGCAGATTCTCGGGTGCAAGTTCGGCGGCAGCTATGACGCTGAAAAACACCACGGTCATGATCTGTATTTACTGCCGACGCAAACCATTGTCGGCCCGGCCAGCGCTCACGCACTCGGTATCAAGGGACCGGAGGATCTGTGGGGCGGGTTCGTCGAGCACGACTTCATCTGCACCAAAGCCATCAGCCACGGCCTGCGCAGTCATCTGGCGCACGCGCCGCAAGGCTGGTCGCCATTGTTTTCCGAGCGCGTGCGTAACGTGGTCCTTGATGGCCTCAGCGTTTTTGCGCTGGAAGACGCGCGGCCCGCTGCCGAGCACTTACTGTACAACGGCCCGATCCGCTTGAAGCCGGTTCACGCCTGCGCCGGTCGTGGCCAGGAAGTGATCAAGAGCCTTGATGCCTTCGACGACATTCTTGCCCGCCCTGACATTGAAAAACAGTTCAGTGAGGGTGTGGTGCTGGAACAGGACTTGAGCGACGTGGTCACCCACAGCGTCGGCCAGTCATTCATCGGCGATAAGGTGCTGAGTTACTGCGGTGATCAATACTTGACCAAGGATGCCCACGGCGAAGAGGTCTACGGCGGCTCGAATCTGCTGGTGGTGCAGGGTGATTATGACGAACTGCTGAAGTTGAACCTGCACGACGATGTGCGTCTGGCCATTGAGCAGGCGCAGGTTTTCGACGCTGCCGCCGATGAGGCTTACCCACGCTTCTACGCCTCGCGACGCAATTACGACATTGCCCAGGGCCTGGACAGCAACGGTAAATCCCGCAGCGGCGTGCTCGAACAATCCTGGCGCATGGGCGGCGCCAGCAGTGCTGAAGTCGCGGCGTTGCAAAGCTTCGTCAACGATCCGGGGATGCGTGCGATTCGCGTGTCATCGGTGGAAACCTATATCGATCAGCCGCTGCCGGCGGACGCCATCGAGGTCTATCGCGGCCCGGCTGAGAACAGCGAATTTCTCCTCAAATACGTAACGGTCAAATCCTATGACGGCTAGAAGCGAAAGCATTCAAATCGACATTGATGATGAACAGATGAGCGGGACCTTTCTCAGTCCCAAATCGAAAGTGCCGGGGGTGTTGTTTGTACATGGTTGGGGCGGTAGTCAGGAGCGCGACCTTGAGCGCGCCAAAGGCATTGCCGGTCTAGGTTGCGTGTGCCTGACCTTCGACTTGCGCGGGCATACCGGCGGCACCGGGATTCCGCTGACCCGCGTTACCCGCGAAGATAACCTGCGTGATTTGCTCGCGGCCTATGACCGCTTGCTCGCGCATCCAGCACTCGATACCTCGGCGATCGCCGTGGTCGGCACCAGTTATGGCGGTTACCTGGCGGCGATCCTCACCTCGCTGCGCCCGGTGCGCTGGCTGGCGTTGCGCGTTCCGGCGCTGTATCGCGACGAGCAATGGCATACGCCCAAGCGTGAGCTGGACAAGGCCGATTTGCGTGATTACCGCAGCACGCTGGTGCGCGCGGACACCAATCGGGCGCTGCATGCGTGTTCGCAATTCACCGGGGATGTGTTGCTGGTGGAGTCGGAAACCGATGACTACGTGCCCCACGCGGCGATCATGAGTTACCGCGCGGCGTGCCAGCAGACGCATTCATTGACGCACCGGATTATCGACGGCGCCGATCATGCGTTGAGCGAGCCGGTGTCGCAGCAGGCTTACACCTCGATTCTGGTGGACTGGATTACCGAGATGGTTGTGGGCGAGCGGTTGAGCATTATTCAATCAGCATGATTTTTTAGTGTTCTTTCGAACGCTATCGCGAGCAGGCTCACTCCTACATTTTGGAATGCGTTCACTTGTAGGCGTGAGCCTGCTCGCGATAGCGATTTCGAATTCAAAAACTAACTCAAGAGGGGTTTTTCTCGATCCGAAGCGCCTTGGCCTTGGCCTCAACCACCAGATACATCACCACCGTGATCAACAACGGCAACAGAAAATAAATCGCCCGATACGCCAGCAATCCCGCCACCAGGCTGCCGCGTGAAGCCTCGTGTTGCAGCAACGCCACAAACACCGCCTCCAGCACCCCAAGGCCCGCCGGAATATGCGTAATGACCCCGGCAATCGCGCTGATCAACAACACGCCCAGCACCAACGGATAATCCAGTTTGCTCGGCAGCAAGGTGAAGATCACCGCCGCCATCAGCGACCAGTTCAACGCGCCCAGCAGTAGTTGCAAGACCGCCATGCGCAATGACGGCAGGTTGATTTCCACGCCGCGGATCGACCACTCGCGGCGTTTGGAAAACTGACAAGCGGCCAGATAGCCGACGCTGATCAACAGCAGCAGAACGCCGATGCCTTGCAGCGCACTGCTGCTGATTTTCCAGCCCGGTGGCATTGTCACCAATCCACTGCTGAACACCACGCCGGCAATGGTCATGTAGCCAAACCAATTGGTCGCCAGGCTCAAACCGAGGATCTTGGCGATGTTGCTTTTGCTCACGCCAAGACGCGAATACAGCCGATAGCGCATGGCGATGCCGCCCACCCACGCGCTCAGATTCAAGTTGAACGCATAGCTGATGATCCCCACCGGCAGAATCTGTTTCCAGGTCAGGTCCTGACGAATGTAAGTGCGGCCGATCAGGTCAAAACTGGCGTAGGTGAGAAAGCTCAGCAAAGTCACGCCAGCGGCGATGATCAACGTGCGCACCTTGAAGTCGGCCAGGGTTTGCAGGACTTCGGCCCATTCGATGCGCGTGGCGAACATCGTCAGCAAGACAATCAGCGCGAGGAAAAACAGCAGGGTCAACGGGCGCTTCCAGCGACTCCATTTCGAATGGGTGGCTGGCGCCGCATGGCCGCTCGGGTGCGCTTCGGAGTGGCTCATGGCGTGTTCCCTCGAAATGGCTTGAGCCGTGGTTTATGTGCTGGCAACCATCCGGCCATCGCCGGGAAATGCCGCAGAAAGTGGAACACCAGAAACCCTACGGTCATGTGCCAGATGCGCCCGCGCGGGGACTTGCTGGCGTCCATGGCTTTGCAGTGGTTCTGGCTGAGGTCGTCGAGGCGTTCGAACAAATGCTGATTGAAAGCGCGGTCGCGGATCAGCACATTGGCTTCCAGATTCAGCGACAGGCTCAGCGGGTCGAGATTGCTCGAGCCGACCGTGCTCCATTCTTCGTCGACCAGCGCCACTTTGCCGTGCAGCGGGCGCTGGCAATATTCGTGGATTTGCACGCCGGCCTTGAGCAAGTAGTCGTAGGTCATGCGCGCCGCCAGTTTGGCCACCAGCATGTCCGGTTGACCCTGCAGAATCAGGCGCACCTCGACCCCGCGACGTGCCGCGTTGCGGATTTCCCGCAGCAAACGGTAACCGGGGAAGAAGTAGGCGTTGGCGATCACCACGCGGCGCTTGGCCCGGCGCAGTACCTGCAAATACACATCTTCGATATCGGAGTGGTGCTGGTCGTTGTCGCGGAATACCAGGCGCACCTGACCGTCGTGGTCATCGAAAGCCATCTCCGCGCGACGTTGACGCCGACGTTGCCACCAGAACCGCGCACGGCCCGGCCGACCACTTTGCAGCAGGGCGAAATGATGGATGTCGGCGACCGCCGGGCCCTGAATTTCCACCGAATAATCCTGCTTGGCTTCAGGGCCGAAATCGGCCAGGTGATCGCCGGAAAAGTTGATCCCGCCAATAAACGCGATCAGGCCGTCGACCACCACAATCTTGCGGTGCAAACGCCGGAACCAGTTGGTGCGAATGCCCAGGCGTTTCGGTGCCGGATCGAAGATTTGCAGATGCACGCCGGCCTCGCTCAGCGCGGTCAGATAACCGGTGCTCAACTCGCCGCAACCAAAGCCGTCGAGGCTGACCGTGGTGCGCACGCCACGCCGGGCAGCGTCGATCAGAATCTCCTGTAACTCGGCACCGACCTTGTCTTCGAAAACGATAAAGGTCTCGAGGAGGATTTCACTTTTCGCTGCGCGCATCGCTTCGAACACACGAGGGAAATACTCCTCGCCGTTTTCCAGTAATTGCACACGGTTGTTGCCCTGCCAGCTGTACTCGACATCAACATGGCCGGGCTCACGGATCGGCGGGTTGATGGCGATCGGTTCCACGGCGGATTTCTCCAGCGGCGCGCTGCTCATAGTTCGATCTCCACCGATAACGGAACATGGTCGGAAAGGTGCGACCAGGGACGGTTGGCCAGGACCTTCGGTTGGCTGGCCTTGAGGTTGCGTACGTAAATACGATCGAGCCGCAGCGCCGGCAAACGTGCCGGAAAACTGCGCGCCGGTTTGCCCTGGTGCTCGGCGAATACTTCGCGCAAGCCGCAGGGTTTGAGTTGTGCATCGGCGCGCTGGCGCCAGTCGTTGAAGTCGCCGGCAACGATCACTGGCGCGTCGTTGGGCAACTCCGCCAGGCGTTGCATGAGCAAATCCAGTTGCGCGTTGCGATGACTTTCGCGCAGGCCCAGATGCACGCAGATCGCATGCACTTCGGTGCCATCACCGGGCAGGCGCAACACGCAATGCAGCAGGCCACGGTTTTCGTGGCCGCTGATCGACACGTCGAGATTGTCGTGGCGGATGATCTGGAATTTCGACAGCAGCGCATTGCCGTGATCGCCCTCCGGGTACACCGCATTGCGCCCGTAGGCGAACTGCGGCCAGAGGCTATCGGCGAGAAACTCGTACTGCGGCATTGTCGGCCAGTTGCTGTAGCGCTTGGGATGATGCTCGTGGGTGCCGTGGACTTCCTGCAGAAACACCACATCGGCCGCGACGCTGCGCACCGCTTCGCGCAGTTCCGGCAGGATGAAGCGCCGATTCAGTGCGGTAAAACCCTTGTGGGTATTGACCGTCAGTACGGTGAACGTCCGCACGGACGGCGCAACCACCGAGCCCTCATCGGTAAAGCCAACCGGCTCTGGAATACTCATGCCAACACTCCTTCGCCAGCGGGTTCGCCGGGGGTGGTGGCGAGGTCCTTGTCCAGCTCGAAACGATGCAACAGATCGCGCGCGTCATACGGAGCGCGGACTTTGATGTCGTTGTCGAAATAGCAGAACACTTCACGGGATTTGCGCGCGCGCGGCTTCAAGCGTGGCGCGATCAGGTGCGCGTCTTTTGGTTGCTCACCGTGGTGCCAGGCGTCGATGCGTTCGGCCCAGCGCTTGAGGGCTGGTGCGGTGTAGCCGCTGGCGTAGAGTTCTTCGGCGCCGTGCAGGCGCAGGTAGACAAAGTCGCTGGTCAGGTCTTCGCGGTACGGCCATTTGTTCGCGGTGTCAGCGATCACCAGCGCGGTGTTGTGGCGCTTCAACAAGCGTACGAACTCGGGGTCGATGAAGCTCTCGTTGCGGATTTCCACAGCGTGGCGCAGTGGTTTTTTACGCCAGGCTTTCATGCTGGCGTGGCCGTGCAGGTGAGCGTCGTGTTGATGGGCGAGGGTGGCGGCGGCTTCGGTGTCGTGGGGCAATAGTGCGAGGAAATGTTCAAAGCGCTCAGGCTCGAATTTGAAGTTCGGCGGAAACTGCCAAAGGATCGGTCCGAGTTTTTCCTTGAGTTCCAGCACCCCGGAGGCGAAGAAATTGGCCAACGGTTTTTCGATCTCGCGCAAGCGGCGGATGTGGGTGATGAAACGCGGCGCCTTGACGCTGAAGACGAAGTCGTCAGGCGTTTCGGCGTACCACTGCGCATAGCGCTCCGGCCGTTGCAGGGCGTAGAACGATCCATTGATTTCGATGCTGTTGAGCGCCCGCGAAGCGAACTGCAATTCGCGTTTCTGCGCCAGTCCCTTGGGGTAGAAGTCCCCGCGCCACGGTTCGTAGCGCCAGCCGGAAATACCGATGTGAATCGTTGCCATGCCACCCTCCCGTCGAAAGTCCTCGTGTTGCCGGTATCTTTTGATGACTGCGCGCGGTTCGGGAAAGTTTCGATGGCATTACGGACGGTCACACGTCTTTAAGGCAAAGATCAAAAGCGCTCCCCCTCACCCCAACCCTCTCCCCCAGAGGGGGCGAGGGGGAAGGGAGCAGATCTTCAGGGTTTTCAGGGTTTGAGTTCGAAAAACAAGGGGGAAGGGAGCTGGTTTTTATGGTTTTCAGGGTCTGAGTTCGACTCCGGACTTTCAGATCGGTGCAGCCGGATCAGGCAACTCGGTCAGTTCCCTCTCCCTCTGGGAGAGGGCTAGGGTGAGGGGCTCTTGAACTTGCCACACAAAACTTGATCAGTTCCTTACAGGTTCAGCCAAGGGAGATCGGAGTTTTGGGCAAGTTCAGGATCGCTATTCTGCTGGGAGCACTGTTGTTTCTCGGCGCCAGTGAAATCGACGCCGCCGCATTGCCGGGCGTCCCGGCCGCCACCGAAGAAGCGGCTAAACCCGAACCGATTGTGCAGGGCGGGCTGCTCGGTGCGATCAGTTCGAGCATCGATGATGTACAAGACAAACTCGATCTCAACGAACACCTGGTCGATGCCTGGCGCCTGCGCGCTGATCGCGCCGCCGATGAAGTGGACAAACTGGTCAACCAGCCGTCGAATCGCTCGGGCTGGAGCGTCGCCGGGGATTTCCTCTCTTTGTCCGGCACTTGGCTCGGCAGTTTCGCGCTGCTCACCGTGCTCGGCAGCTTGTTGACCAAACGCCTGCGCGAGGGTCGCTGGTTGCGCACCCGTCAGCGTAGTCAGGATCTGATTGGTTACTTGCTGCCTTACACCATTCCAGCGCTGATCTGCCTGCCGCTGACCCTCTACGTCAGCCATTTTCTGCAAGCCTCGGTGGGACGCGCGCTGGCGCTGTGTCTGGCCTACGCCACCAGCAGCGGCATCTTTTCCACCTCGATGTTGTTGTGCGTGGTGGTGATGTTCAACGTCGGCCACAAACGCCCGGCGGCGCGGATCATCCGTAATTACTGCCCGCGACCGCTGTTCCTGATCGGCTTTCTCGCCGCCCTCAGCGATGCGCTGACCAGCCCGCAGATCGCCCGCCAACTGGGCGGCAATATCACCAGCAGCGTCGCGGTATTTACCGGCCTGATCGCCTCGGTGATTTTCGGTCTGCTGGTGATTCGCCTGCGTCGCCCGGTGGCGCATCTGATCCGCAATCGTTCGCTGAGCCAGCGCTTGAAACAACCCTCGTTGCAGGAATCGCTGCGAATCTTTTCCGGGCTGTGGTATTGGCCGATCGTGTTGATGGTGCTGGTCTCGGCGGTCAATCTGATCGGCATCGGCGAGGACAATCAGAAAGCCCTGCGCTGCGCGCTGTTCACCACGGTTTTGTTAATCGGCACGGTATTCCTCAGCACGATCCTGCAGCACTTGTTCAAGTCACGAAAGGCCGAAGCGATCCAGCGCAGCAGCGCCTACAAGGAACGTTTTCTCAGTCTGCTTCACGCGTTGCTGCGTATCGTCATCGCCATTGCCTTCATCGATATCCTCGGACGGATCTGGGGCGTGTCGTTGCTCGATTTTGCCCAGAGCAGCACGGTCGGAAGAGCAATCAGCAACGCGTTAAGCAGCATTGGTTTGATCTTCCTGGTGACGTGGTTGTTGTGGGTGGTACTCGACACGGCGATCCAGGAAGCGCTGAAGCCGCCGCTCAGCAAACGCGCGGCGCGCCAGCCGAGTACGCGGGTAAAAACCATTTTGCCGCTGCTGCGTAACGCGATCAAAATCATCCTCGTGGTGATCTGTGCGATCACCACCATGGCCAATCTGGGGATCAACGTCGCGCCATTGCTGGCCGGTGCCGGGGTGGTCGGTCTGGCCATCGGTTTCGGCTCGCAGCAACTGGTGCAGGACGTGATCACCGGGCTGTTCATCATCATCGAAGACACCCTGTCGATTGGCGATTGGGTGGTGCTCGATTCCGGGCACGCCGGTACAGTCGAAGGGCTGACCATTCGCACGCTGCGCCTGCGTGACGGTAAAGGTTTTGTGCACTCGGTGCCATTTGGTCAGATCAAGGCAGTGACCAACCAATCGCGGCAGTTTGCCTTTGCGTTTTTCTCGGTGCAGTTCACTTATGACACGGATGTGGATAAAGCCATCGAGCTGATTCGAGAAACCGGTGATTCGATCCGCGAAGACCCCTTCCTCAAGTACAACCTGCAAGGGCCGCTGGATGTGTTTGGCGTGGACAGGATGGATTTGAATGGCGTGGTGCTGACGGCGCAGTTCCGCACGGTGTCGGGCGGGCAGTATGCGGTGAGCCGGGCGTTCAACCAGCGGTTGAAGAAACTTGTGGATAACACCGCGACCGTGCATTTCGCGCAGACTTATCCACAGCAGGTTTTGTTGCCGAAACGTCAGCAGGAGGGGACTGTGGTGGCGAGCGAGGTGCCGCAGGAGTCGCGGACTTAACCGGTGGATTTTTTGGTGTTAGTGCTGACCTCATCGCTGGCAAGCCAGCTCCCACAGGGTTTTGGGTGATGCTGGAATAGAAGGCATACCACAAATCACTGTGGGAGCTGGCTTGCCAGCGATGAGGCCAGAACAGTCACCCTCAATGCCGGATCAGCTTGCTGCGCACCTGCTCCATATCAATCTGATCCAGCTCCAGCCAGAATTGTTGCTTGCCGGCAATCTCCGCCGCTACTGGCAAACCATCCCGATACACCAGCCGATTACTCACCAGCGCCGGCACTTTCATCCCCGGCAATAACGTTCCGGCCAGATTCAGCGGATCAACCCCACACACTGCCACCAGACTGCCGTCATGCGGCCGCCGACGGACTTCGCGCAACAACGGAATCGCCTCAGGCAAGGCAAACTGTTCCCCCGCCAAACCACTAACAAACCGCCCGCCACGAATCTCGCCCCGCGCTTCCAGCCGATGAAAGGTACGCAGCAATTCTCGCCAACTCGGCAACCAGTCCGCTTCGCGCTCCAGCAAGCGCCAGAACACCACGCCATAGCGCCGCAACAACGTCATCGCGACGTGCTCCAGCGTCTCGCTGTTATCCACAGCCGCGCCACGCCGCAACAACGCCCAGCGCCCGGCATCGTCCATCCCACCGATAAACGCCCCGCGCCCACGCCTACTGCTGCGCTGCTGGCGCTTGCTTGCCGGGGTGATCAACGCGCGCAGGCCGGCGAAGCTGTCGGCGTTCACCAGGCCGGCGCCGACCAGCTCCTGCAAGGCGATCTCCAGCTCGGTGCGCAGCAGGTGCGCTTCATGAATCAGCTCATCGAAAAACAGCGCACCGTGCTGACTCAAAGCTTCAAATACCTTCTGGGTTTTCGGCGAGAGTTCGCTCACTGGGGTCTGTTCGGCCAACGCGCTCCACAAACCGACCTGACTGCGTGGCAGCAACACGATCGGCGTGCTGCGCAATGCCGTGCCACTGACTTTTTGCCGGGCACTGAGGCGCATCCACACCAGTTTGCCGTTGCGGCACAGGTCATCCAGCCAGCTCGGTGAATAATCCTTGAGACGGGCCGGGAGAAGGTCGCTGTCCCACGCCGAAGCCGCCGCCGCGTAACCTTCGAACTGGCCGACAATCGCAGGCAATACGGCGCTGCCCTGACCGCGAATCGCGGGCGAAAGATGCTGCCAGTCGAACAGAAAGCGCATGAAATCCTGCAACGCCACCGGCTCGATTTCCCGGCGCAGGCGCTTGACCGTGTAGCGATGAATGCGCGCGAGCAGATGCCGTTCGCACCATTCTTCAACGTTGACCTTGGGCGTAAACTGACCGCGCAGCACATAACCTTCGCGTTCCAGTTGCGCGAGGGTTTGATGGACTTGGGCGGTCGGCAGCGCGAGCGGTTCGGCAATCGCGGATAACGGCAGCGGTCCGAAGGCACCGAGGCGTGCGCGGATCACCTCGACCAGCGCCGCATCGAACGTCCAGATTTCAGCGAATCCCGGCAACGCCTCCAGCTCGGGTTGCAGAATCGCCTGTGGATAAAGCGTTTGCAGGCAGGTCAGGCGTTCGCGGGCCAGCCACAAGCCATGCTCGGAGTCGATCTGCAAACGGCAGGCGCGCCCGCTGCGGGCCAGGGTTTCCAGCCATGCGCGCCAGCCTTCGTTCGCTTGCACTTCCTCATCGCTGATGCACGCCAGGCTCATCAGCGCCTCATGCATTTCGTCCACAGCGTTCGGCGTCGGCCAGGCTTCTTCACGCACGGCGGCAATCGCGTCCGCATCCAGTGCACCGAGATCATCGGTCGATTGCGGATCGCTCCAGCGCCGGTTGATCACCGCCTGAGTACGGCGTTCTTCCAGCGGTGCGTCGTCGAGAAAGGTGTACGGCCGCGCACTGAGAATTTCAGCGGCGAGCGGCGAGGGCGCCGGCAGGTCGCGGCTGATCAAACGCACCTCGCCACGCTCCATGCGCCGCAGCAGATTGAGCCAGCCTTCGCTGTCCATCGCCTCATGCAGGCAATCGTCCAGTGTCTGCTCGATCAACGGATGCTCGGGAATTTCGCGTTCACCGGCGAGGTTTTCCAGGCAGGCAATCTGATCGGGAAACACGCTGGCAATCAGGTCTTCGCTTTTCATCCGCTGCAACTGCGGCGCAACTTTGCGCCCGCCGGTGAAACGCGGCAGCGCCAGCGCCACCCCGGCGTTCCAGCGCCAGCGCACGCCGAACAGCGGCGCATCAAGCACCGCTTGAATGAGGATGTGCTCGGCGCTGTTGCTGTGCAGGTAACGCCAGATATCGTCGAGTTCAAAGCTGTGGCTGGTGGACAGCGACAGCACGATGGCGTCCTCGCTGGCGGCGGCCTGCAATTCGAAGTTGAAGGTGCGACAGAAACGCTTGCGCAGGGCCAGGCCCCAGGCGCGGTTGATGCGGCTGCCGAACGGTGAATGGATGATCAATTGCGTGCCGCCGGACTCGTCGAAAAACCGCTCCATCAGCAGCGTGTCCTGCGAAGGCAGGGCGCCGAGGGTTTGCCGGGCGCGAGCGAGGTATTCGACCAGTTGTTCGGCGCTGGCGCGGTTGAGGCCGAGGGTCTGCGTCAGCCAGTCGAGCGCCGGTTGCAGATCGCCGGGGCTGGCACCGAGTAGTTCGTCGAGTTGTGCTTGCAGACGTGCGACAGCGGATGACAATTCATCGCTGCGCCCCGGCGCTTCGCCGAGCCAGAATGGAATGGTCGGCGGCTGGCCGTGGGCATCTTCGACACGCACCTTGCCGGTTTCCACGCGCAGGATCCGGTAGGAGGTATTGCCAAGCTGGAACACATCGCCGGCGATGCTTTCCACGGCGAAGTCTTCGTTGACGCTGCCGATGTTCAGGCCTTGCGGTTCGAGCATGACGCTGTAGTCGGCGTTATCGGGAATGGTGCCGCCGCTGGTAACGGCGGTCAGTTGTGAACCGCGACGGCCACGCAAGGTGCGACTGACGGCGTCGCGGTGCAGGTACGCGCTGCGAATGCCTTGGCGACCGTTGTAGCCTTCGGCGAGCATGCTCAGCAGGGCCTGATAATGTTTTTCGTCGAGGTCGCGATAAGGCGAGGCTTGGCGGAACATCGCCAGTAAGGCGTCCTCCGGCCATTCCTGACAACTGACTTCGGCGATGATCTGCTGCGCCAGCACATCCAGCGGCGCTTCGGGGATGTGCAGGGTATCGAGCTCGCCACGGCGCACGCAGTCGAGCAGGGCGGCGCATTCGATCAGGTCGTCGCGGGTGGTGGCGAACAATCGGCCCTTGGGTGTGCCGCCCACCTGGTGCCCGGAACGGCCAACCCTTTGCAGAAACCCGGCGATGGAGCGCGGCGAAGCAATCTGGCAGACCAGATCGACTTCACCGATATCGATGCCCAGTTCCAGCGAGGCGGTAGCGATCAATACCTGCAGTTCGCCGCGCTTGAGGCGTTGTTCGGCGTCGAGGCGAAACTCCTTGGCCAGACTGCCGTGATGCGCGGCCACCGCGTGCTTGCCGAGGCGTTCGCTGAGGTGCCGGCTCAGGCGCTCGGCGAGGCGCCGGGTGTTGACGAAAATCAGCGTGGTGCGGTGCTCGCGAGCGAGTTCAGCGAGGCGGTCGTAGACCAATTCCCAGACGTCGTTGGCCATCACTGCCGACAACGGCACCGGCGGCACCTCAATACCAAGGTCCCGTGGCCGGGCGTGGCCGATATCGATGATCTCGCAGGGACGCTCATGGCCGACAAGAAATTGCGCCACGGCTTCGACCGGTTTCTGCGTAGCGGACAGACCGATACGGGTCAGCGGTTCGGCGCACAACGCCTGCAGGCGTTCAAGACTGAGGGCCAGATGACTGCCGCGTTTGCCAGCGGCCATCGCGTGGATTTCATCGATGATCACTGTCCGTGTGGTGCCGAGCATTTTCCGTCCGGATTCGGATCCGAGCAGCACGTAGAGTGATTCCGGCGTGGTCACCAGAATGTGCGGCGCCGATTTGCGCATGGCCGCACGTTCTTTCTGCGGGGTGTCACCGGTGCGCACGGCGGTGGTGATTTGCAGCTCGGGCAGACTCATCTGCCGCAGTTGTCCGGTGATCCCTGCCAGCGGGTTTTGCAGGTTGATGCGAATGTCGTTGGACAGCGCCTTCAGTGGCGAGACGTAGACCACCAGCGTTTCGTCGGGTAGACCGTCGGGATTGTCCAGGCCTCGGTGGACGAGGTCGTCGAGCACGGCGAGAAACGCGGTGAGGGTTTTGCCGGAGCCAGTGGGCGCGGCGATCAGCGTCGAACGGCGCTGGCGGATCAACGGCCATGCGCGCGCCTGGGCGGCGGTGACCGTCGGGAACGTGTTGCTGAACCAGGCGCTGACGGCGGGGTGAAAGCCTGCCAGGGCCGCGTCCGTGGGGATGGGCAGATTCATGGCTTAAGTTATGCGGGCGCGGGTGGGAAGATGCAAGTACCGCTGGGATCTTCAGCGTCTGGTAGGGCCTCTTCGCTGGCAAGCCAGCTCCCACACGGATTGATGTCGTTCACAGAATTTGTAATCAGCGCTGGACCCTGTGGGAGCTGGCTTGCCAGCGATGGTGCCAGTTGCCACGACACAAATCCCGGCGATCTACACTTTACGGATGACGGTTGCGCACTAAACCCGCAAAATGCAACGATTCCGGTAATTATCGACGACGGTTCCACGAGATCCGTCGCTAAAGCCATCGTTCCAATCAGACTGGGCCTGCTGACTCTATGCGAATGCGCCTTATGTTACTGGGCGGCGGAAATGCCCTTGGGCAGGCGCTGATTCGCCTCGGTGCAGAGGAAGACATCGGTTTCCTCGCCCCCCGCCCGCCCGAAAACGGCTGGGATGCCGCGAGCCTGACCCAACTGCTCGACGACACCCGTCCCGATGCGTTGATCAACCTCGCCTACTATTTCGACTGGTTCCAGGCCGAGGCCGTCAGCGAAAGCCGCATGGCCGGGCAGGAACGTGCGATCGAGCGTCTGGCCGAACTGTGCCAGCACCACAACATCGTCCTCGTCCAGCCTTCCAGTTATCGGGTGTTCGATGGTTCGCGTGCCACGGCGTACAGCGAAAAAGACGAACCGGTGCCGCTGGGTCTGCGCGGTCAGGCATTGTGGCGCATCGAACAAAGCGTTCGCGCCACGTGCCCGCAACATGTACTGCTGCGCTTCGGCTGGCTGCTTGATGACAGCCCGGACGGCACCCTCGGGCGTTTCCTCGCTCGTGCCGAGCAGCCAGAAGAATTGCTCCTGGCCGATGACCGCCGTGGCAATCCGACCCCGGTCGACGATGCCGCGCGCGTGATCATTTCGGTGCTCAAGCAACTCGATTGCGCCGCGCCGCTGTGGGGCACTTACCATTACGCAGGCCACGAGGCGACCACGCCGCTGGCGCTGGGCCAGGCGATTCTGACCGAAGCGCGCAGCCTGCACGCTCTGGCCATCGAAGCGCCGACCGCCCAGGCTCACGCCGCGCGGCCGGACGCTAGCGAAGAGCCGCAACACGCCGTGCTGGCCTGCAAAAAAATTCTGCACACTTTCGGGATCAAGCCGCGCGCCTGGCGTGCCGCACTCCCGGGCTTACTGGATAGGTTCTACCGTCATGGCTGAAGGGACTGTTTTAATCACCGGCGGAGCCGGTTTCATTGGCTCGCACCTGACCGATGCCTTGCTTGCTCAAGGCCATTCGGTGCGCATCCTCGACGATTTGTCGACGGGCAAGCGCAGCAACCTGCCGCTGGACAATCCAAAGGTCGAGCTAATTGTCGGTGATGTCGCCGATGCGGCGCTGGTGGCCAAGGCCATGCAGGGCTGCAGCGCGGTCGCTCACCTGGCGGCGGTGGCGTCGGTGCAGGCGTCGGTGGATGACCCGGTGAAGACACACCAGAGCAATTTCATTGGCACGCTGAATGTCTGCGAAGCCATGCGTCTGGCCGGGGTCAAACGTGTGTTGTATGCCTCCAGTGCAGCGGTGTACGGCAACAATGGCGAGGGCGAGTCGATTGATGAAGACACGCCCAAAGCGCCGCTGACGCCCTATGCCTCGGACAAACTGGCGGGCGAGCATTATTTCGATTTCTATCGCCGCCAGCATGGCCTGGAGCCGGTGATTTTCCGCTTCTTCAACATCTTCGGCCCGCGTCAGGATCCGTCCTCGCCGTATTCCGGGGTGATCAGCATTTTCAGCGAACGTGCGCAGAAAGGTTTGCCGATTACCGTGTTCGGTGATGGTGAGCAGACGCGCGATTTCCTGTACGTCGAAGATCTGGTCGATCTGCTGGTGCAGGCGATCGAAAAGTCTGAGGTCGAAGTCGGTGCGGTGAACGTCGGCTGGAATCAGTCGATGAGTCTCAAGCAGATGCTTCAGGCGCTTGAATCGGTAGTCGGTGAGCTGCCGCCGATCAGCTATGGCCCGGCGCGTTCCGGTGATATCCGGCATTCGCGGGCGAACAACGCTCGTCTGCTGGAACGCTTCAAGCTGCCACAGCAGACGCCGATGAGTGTGGGTTTGGCGCGGTTGCTTGGTCGCTCCTGAAAAGAGCCCCTCACCCTAGCCCTCTCCCAGAGGGAGAGGGGACTGACCGTAGCGTTTGTGAGAAATGCGCCGACGTGAGATACCGGGTTGAGCTCAGATTTTGAAGAGCACACAAATCGGCTCCCTTTCCCCCTCTCCCTGAGGGAGAGGGCTGGGGTGAGGGGGATGATCCAACTCACGCTACACTTTGCGGCAGACATGAAAAAGGCGCCCTTTGACAGGCGCCTTTTTCACGGCCGGAATATGTCGCTACTCCTGTGGCAAGGGGATGTTATCCCCCGATCAACTGCGTACGGTCGCCGTCAGTTCTATGCCTGCTCACCACCAAGCCTCATCCACCACCACGTGAACGTTCGATAACTCGACTTAGAACTTATAGCCCAAACCAACCATGTAGATGAACGGATCCACATCGACGTTGACCCGTGCGCGAGTGCCCGGTGCAACCGCGTTGTTCTCGACGGTGGCGCGGGTGTCGATGTCGATGTAACGCACTTGGGCGTTGAGCATGATGTTGTCGGTCAGCATGTAGTCGGCACCGACCTGCCAGGCCAGACCCCAGGAGTTTTTCGCCTTGAAGTTGCTGAAACCGTTGGCACTCGCTTCGCTGCCGACGTGTTCGTCATAGATCCAGGTGTAGTTGATACCGCCACCGACATACGGCTGGAACGGCGACTTCGAGTCCAGCGGGTAGTACACAACGCTGAGGGTTGGCGGCAGGTGTTTCAGGGTGCCGAGCTTGCCATTGGCCGCTGGCAGGGCAGTGCCCTTGAGCTTGACGTCATGCTCGAACGGCGTCGCCGCGAGCAATTCGAGGCCGACGTGGTCGGTGAGCATGTAGGCGAAGTTGAGACCCAGTTGTGTGTCGCTGCTCATGGTCGCCTTGCCGCCCAGATTGGTGCCGCTCAACGGACCCTGATCGACCTTGACGCTGGAACTGTCGGCCTTCGGGTTGACGGTGATCGCACCGGCGCGGATGAGGATGTCACCGGCTTCGTGGGCGTGGGCGAGCGGGGCTGCGAGCGCGAGGGCAAACAGCGAGGCGCTGAGCAAGGACTTGTTCATGGGGGCTCCGAAAGGACGTTAGAAATGTCTGATGTCCTATGGTACGAAGCCAACTGATACGGTCTTTTGACTCAGCTCAATGAAACAGTGAAGGGGCGGGTTTCTGTGCAACCTTGAGGGCCCCATCGCTGGCAAGCCAGCTCCCACAGGTTCCGTTGGTGTTCACGAAATATGTGAACGATCCCCGTGGGAGCTGGCTTGCCAGCGATGGGGCCCTTACAAACAGCATAAAATTATCGGGATTCACTCCGGCAGCTCATACACATAAATCTTGTCGGCATCCATCTGATACCCGGCATCCGCCAGTTCGCTGCTCGACGCCTTGACCTGCAACGGTCCCTCGACCCAATACGGCTGATACAGCTCATCGAGCTTCACGCCCAACTCGCTTTTCACATGCACAATCTGGTTCGACGGCGGTGGCGGCACGTGGATGCAGGCGCCGAAATACGGCACCAGCAAAAAGTCCGTGGTGCGTCCTTCTTCATTGACTTCCAGTGGCACGATATAACCCGGCAAACGAATGTTCTGCCCGTCGAGTGCCTGCACCACTGGCGCGTCCGGCAGGTCCTGCTTCGCCGCTGGCGCGGACTCGGCAGACAACGCATCGCCCATCTTCGACAGGTCGTGCAGCGGCGTCATGTTCGGCACTTCCGGCGCGGCGTCCGGTGGAATCATTTCCGACCACGTCAGGTCTTTCGGCGCTGCTGCCCACACGGGCAGGGCGATCAGCAACAGCAGCGCGAGTGCAGCGCGGGGCATGGTGAACATCCTCATAAACGGATCGACAGGCCATCGGCCAGGGATTGGCGATAAGCGCGCCAGGCCGGCACGCTGCCCATCAGCAGCGCGGCCGCCAGAATGCCACCGAGCAGCGTCCATTCATACTCGCTCGGCCACGCCAGCGGCAGGTACAAACCGTAATTGGCCTGTACATAACCCTGCGCAGCGGCGATACCGATGTACAACAACGCAACGCCGGCAATCACCCCGGTCAGCGCCAGGGCAAACGCCTCTAGCACCAGCAGACTCGCGATATGCCACGGCCGCGCCCCGACCGAACGCAGAATCGCCATCTCGCGGCGACGCTCGTTGAGGCTGGTGAGAATCGCTGTGAGCATGCCGATCAACCCGGTCAACACCACAAACAACGAGACCACGAACAGCGCTTTTTCAGCGGTACTCATCAGGCTCCACAACTCTTGCAACGCCACGCCCGGCAGAATCGCCAGCATCGGTTCGCCACGGAATTCATTGATCTCGCGTTGCAGCGCAAACGTGGAAATCTTGCTGTTGAGGCCGAGCATAAACGCGGTGATTGCTTGCGGCGTCAGGTCCATGTTGCGTGCCTGATCGGCGCTGATTCGGCCGTTACCTCGCGCCGGTACGCCGTTATGCCAGTCGATGTGAATCGCCTCCATGCCGCCGAGGCTGATGTGCAGCGTGCGATCGACCGGGGTGCCGGTGCGCTTGAGAATGCCGACCACGGTGAACGGTTTGTCGTCGTGCTTGACCAGACTGATCGCGGCCACGCCGTGGGCCAGCACCAGTTTGTCACCGAGCTTGTAATGCAGCGCATCTGCGACCTCGGCACCCAGCACCACTTCAAACGGGTCCGTCGCAAACGCGCGGCCGTCGGCCAGTGCCAGGTGTTGCTGGCGACCGTACTGGTAATGCTCGAAATAGGCTTCGGTGGTGCCCATCACGCGATAACCGCGATGGGAGTCGCCGAGGGACATCGGAATCGCCCACTTCACTTTCGGGTTACTGGCGAAGTGTTCGAAGCTGTCCCAGCGGATGTTGTTGGTGGCGTTGCCGATACGGAACACCGAGTACAGCAGCAGATTTACCGAGCCGGAGCGTGCGCCGACGATCAGGTCGGTGCCACTGATGGTGCTGGCAAAACTGGCTTTGGCTTCGGTGCGCACTCGTTCAACGGCAAGCAGCAAACAGACCGACAGAGCGATCGCAAATGCGGTGAGCAGAGCAGTAAAGCGGCGGTTGGCCAGGCTGGCCATGGCCAGACGAAACAGATACATCTCAGACCTCGGCAGACGTGGCGGCGCGATTGAGTTCGGCCAGGGACAGGTGACGGTCGAACAGTGGCGCCAGGCTCTGGTCATGGCTGACGAACAGCAGACTGGAACCGGCCTCGCGGCATTCGGCGAACAGCAGGCGGATGAAGTTTTCCCGGGCGTCGTAATCCAGCGCCGAGGTCGGTTCGTCGGCGATCACCAATTCAGGCTGGCCGATCAATGCGCGTGCGGCAGCGACCCGTTGTTGCTGGCCGATCGACAGCGAGTCGGCGCGGCGGCTGAGGATGCTTTCATCTTTCAATCCCAAGTGGGCGAGCAGGGTAGCGGCGGCTTGATCGACGCTGCCGTGGCGCTGTTTCGCTCGTTGCGCACGCAGTTTCGAGAAGTGGCACGGCAGCTCAACGTTCTCGCGCACCGAGAGAAACGGTAGCAAGTTGAACTGCTGGAAAATGTAGCCGGTGTGATCGACACGGAAGGTATCGCGAGCGCCGGCGGAGAGTTCGGTGAGTTCCTGGCCGAGCAGACGAATGCTGCCGCGACCGGGTTTCTGCACGCCACCGAGCAGGCCGAGCAGGGTGGTCTTGCCGCTGCCGCTGGGGCCTTTGAGGAACAGGGTTTCACCAGCTTCCAGACGAAACGCCGGGATGTCCAGCAACGGCGGATGACCGGGCCAGTTGAAGCCCAGGTCGGACAGTTCGATGAGTGCTTGGGTCATGGCACCAGTTTCATGAGGTGAACACATTTCCCCCTGTAGGAGCTGCCGAAGGCTGCGATCTTTTGATCTTGGTTTTTTACAATCAAAAGATCGCAGCCTCGTTTCACTCGACAGCTCCTACAGGGGATTTACGGTGTGATCAGAATTTCAGCGCGGCAGCCTTGGCCGTCACTTCGGTACCTTGCTGGCCGCTGGCGCTGATCAGTTGTACCTGAATTTTCTGCGTCGCCGGGAAGGTCTTGAAGACGTTCGCCAGATCGAGGGTCTTCAGCGCGCCCGGTGTGGCGCAGTTGAACTGATAGTGCGCGTGGATTTCGCTGTGGTCGTGGTGATGCTCGTGGCCGTCCTTGTCCGCTTCATCGTCGTCATGATCATCGGCATCCGGCTTGTCGCCGAACAACGGGCTTTCCAGTTCCTGACTGACCACTTTGCAACCGGCAGCGGCGGGCAGGCTGAACAGGGCCAGCGGTTTTTCCAGTTGCGCGCGGGCGGCAGCGACTTTGGCCTTGTCGGCATCGCTGGTGGCGACGTGTTCGAAACCGACGAGGTTCATCGCCGGGCTTTCCAGCTCAAGCTCCAGGGTTTGACCATCGAGCGCCGCGTTCAATCGACCGACGCCGTGTTCATGCGCGCCGAGGCTGCCGTGTTCATGGTCGTGATCGTGGTCATGCTCATCGGCAGCATGGGCGATGGCCAGCGGCAACAGGGCAAACGGCAAAGCGAGCAGCAGACGACGCATGGCGGTCTCCGGGAAGTAAAGTGAAGAGTTTGTTATGTAATCTTATAACGAAAGTGCGCAGAGTTTGCCCGTGCGCTTGGCGTTGCACAAGTCCCGTGGGAGCATGCAGGTCAGAAAAGTGCAGGAGCGAACTCAATGTTGCGGATACGCGGAACCGTCGGCGAAGTGCCGGTCGACTTGACGGTGGAATTGGATGACGGCGATTGGGCGAAGCTCGGTTCAGCGCTGAATGGGCAGGCGCCGGTCGCTCAATCTGAGGCGGCCGCATCAGCCCCGGCGGCGAAACCGCTGAATCAGGACGATGCCTTGTGGCAGGTCGCCAAGGACCTGTTGCGCAAGGCCGGGCAACTGAGCGGGCCGGATCTGCTCGATCAGCTGGAAGGGCTGACCGGCAGCGCGGCAGCGGGCAAGCGCTTGCTGGTGCGTTTGCGCCATAGCTCGGACGTGAAAGTGGTGAGCGGCGGGGATACACCGCTCTACAGCTGGATCGAGTGAGTTGCAAAAGATCGCAGCCTGCGGCAGCTCCTACAAGGGTGTACACGATCCCAATGTAGGAGCTGCCGCAGGCTGCGATCTTTTGATCTTAATAAAGCGCAGCAAACATCTTGCGGCGGTACACCGTCACCAGCGGATGATCATTGCCCAGCAACTCGAATACCTGCAGCAAGGTTTTGTGCGGCAGACCTTCGCCATAGTTGCGGTTGCGGATGAACAGCTTCAGTAGTGCATCCAGCGCCGCCTCGTATTGCTGACGCGCCAGTTGCTGGATCGCCAGTTGATACACCGCTTCATCGTCCTGCGGATCTTTCGCCAGGCGCGCTTTCAGGTCGGCGGCATCCGGCAGATCACGCGCCAGGCCAAGGAATTTGATCTGCGCCTTGGCGCCGGCCAGTGCGGCTTTGTGCTCATCACTCTTGACCGCATCCAGCACGGTTTGCGCTTCGTCCAGCTCGCCGCGTTCAGTCAGGCAGCGCGCGTAGAGGATTAGCGCCTTGGCGTTAGTGTTGTCTTCGGTGAGCATCACCACCAGCGCCGCTTCGGCGTCGGCGTAACGACCGTCATCGAACAATGCCTGAGCCTGCTCGAACGGATCGGCCGCGGCCGGTGGCGGCATTTGCACGTGCGGCTCAAGCAAGGCACGCACGGCGGATTCCGGTTGCGCACCGGCAAAACCGTCGACCGGTTGACCGTCCTTGAACAGCACCACGGTTGGCAGGCTGCGAATACCGAAACGGGCGACGATGTCCTGCTCGATATCGCAGTTGACCTTGGCCAGCAGCAACTCGCCCTGATAGCTCTCGGCAATGCTTTGCAGCATCGGCATCAGCGCCTTGCACGGCGCACACCATTCGGCCCAGAAATCCACCAGCACCGGTTTGTTGAAGGAAGCCTCGATCACCGACTGGTCGAAATCGGCCGTCGTGGCGTCGAAGATGTATGGCGTTTGCTCGCTCATGGGGGATCTCGTCAAAGCGTGGATGGGGCAACTCTACGGCTTGGCGGGGTGTGGCCGGAAGCGGGGCAGATTTGAGAGGTGTATCGCTAGGCAGGACGCCATCGCTGGCAAGCCAGCTCCCACAGGGTTCTGTGTCGTATACGAAATGTTGGTTCGACTCGGTCACTGTGGGAGCTGGCTTGCCAGCGATGCTTTTGGCTAGCGCCGCGCGTGGTACAGGCTGACATGCCTAAATTCCTCAGGCTCCGCCAGATCCGGCAAGGTCAACGCCTCAAGCATTTCAATGCGCTCATACAACGGATGGCGAAAATCCCTGACCCGCGAATCCGCCACCAACGCCTCTCGCCCACGGCTCAAAAACGCATCGAGCAACGGCAGATTCGCCCGGTCATACAACACATCCGCCACCAGAATCAGATCAAACCGATCGGCTTCGGCAAAGAAATCCGTCGAATAACTCATCTGCACATCATTCAGCTCGGCATTCGCCCGGCAGGCGGAAATCGCCAGCGGATCGAGATCGCACGCCACCACCTCCAGAGCCCCGGCTTTCACCGCCGCAATCCCGGCAATCCCGGAACCTGCGCCGAAATCCAGCACGCGTTTTCCGCGCACCCACTCGGGAAACTCCGCCAGATAGCGCGCCACCGCCAGACCGCTGGCCCAGCAGAAACCCCAATACGGTGGCTCGTGCAGAATTCGCTGAATTTCTTCCTGACTGAATTCGCGATCCATGTTGTCGCCATCGATCAGCCACAACTGCAAATCAGTGTCGGGCAAGGCACAGACCTTGAGTCTGGCGTCGCCGAGCAATTCACCCAGCGCCTGTTGCAGGTCGAGCGGTGCATTCATGGTGCTTTGACAAATTGCAGTTGGCCCAACGCCTGAGTGGTTGGCTGGCTGATGGTTTGCGACGGCAAATGCAGGATCAGCTGGCCGGACTGGCTGGCGCGGCCACGCAGCTCGACCCGCGCACCGGCCGGAAAAGCATCCGGGTTGAAGCGCAGGCGGAATGGCAGGATCTGGTTGTTGCCGATCAGGCTGGAACTGGCGAGCAATTGTTGCGGGCGATCCTTTTCGTCGATCACCAGCAGCGCCAATTCCACTTCGGCACCGGCCGGCACGCCTTGCAGGGTGCCGCTCAGTTCGCGTTGATAGGCCGGCAGCGGACCGAGGTCGGCGGCTTCCTTGGCTTTTTTCTGTGCCTGTTGCGGCGCAGGGCCCGGCGTTGGCGGCTGAGGCTTGGGTGCATCGCTGCCACAGGCCACCAGCAGGCTGAAAAGACTGAGCAAAACGAGCGGACGTAACGGCATTGGATGCTCCGGCAAAATGAAATCCATAGATCAAACGATCATGCCGTTCTGTATACCGCAAAGCCTATGGCTTGTCTTGCCACCGGGATGCGCTACCATGGCCCTCCCTTTTTTTGTTGCCAGCCACCATGCACTGTCCCTTCTGCGGTGCCAACGACACCAAGGTCATCGACTCGCGTCTGGTCGCCGAGGGCGAACAGGTGCGCCGCCGGCGTGAATGCCTGGCCTGCGGCGAACGTTTCACGACGTTCGAGACGGCCGAACTGGTGTTGCCGCGCCTGATCAAAACCGATGGCAGCCGCCAACCGTTCGACGAAGAAAAACTCCGCGCCGGCATGCAACGCGCGCTGGAGAAACGTCCGGTGAGCGTCGAGCGCCTCGAATCCTCTCTGGTTCACATCAAGCACAAGCTGCGCGCCACCGGCGAGCGCGAGGTCAAATCCCTCGTGGTCGGCGAACTGGTCATGGCCGAGCTGCAAAAGCTTGATGAAGTTGCCTACATCCGTTTCGCTTCGGTGTACAAGCGCTTCCAGGACCTCAACGAGTTCCGCGAAGAAATCGACCGCCTCGCCCGCGAACCGGTGAAAGAATGACCACCGCCGCCGAGCAGGCCATCCTCGACGCCCACTTCATGGCGCGCGCGCTGGAACTGGCGCGCAAAGGTCACTACACCACCCATCCCAATCCTCGGGTTGGCTGCGTGGTGGTGCGTGACGGGCAGATTGTCGGCGAAGGCTGGCATGAACGCGCCGGCGAACCGCACGCCGAAGTCCATGCCCTGCGCGCCGCCGGTGAGCTTGCCCGGGGCGCGACCGCTTATGTAACTCTCGAACCGTGCAGCCACCATGGCCGCACACCGCCGTGTGCCGATGCGCTGGTGAATGCCGGTGTTGCTCGTGTGGTGGCAGCGATGCGAGATCCCAATCCGCAAGTCGCCGGACGTGGTTTGCAGCGCTTGACCGATGCCGGCATCGCCACTGAAAGCGGTGTGCTCGAAGCCGAAGCGCGCAAGCTCAATCAAGGTTTTCTGAAACGCATGGAACACGGCTTGCCGTTCGTGCGGGTCAAGTTGGCCATGAGCCTCGATGGTCGCACGGCAATGGAGAGCGGCGAGAGTCAATGGATCACCGGTCCCGCTGCTCGTTCGGCAGTCCAGCGTTTGCGCGCTCAGGCCGCCGTGGTGCTGACCGGCGCCGACACAGTGCTGGCCGATGGCGCGCGGTTGACTGTGCGGGCCGACGAGTTGGGTCTGGATGCCGAACAAACCGCATTGGCCATGAGCCGTCCACCACTGCGCGTGCTGATCGATGGACGCCTGCGGGTGCCGCTCGATGCGCCGTTCTTCAAGGCCGGCCCGGCGTTGGTCGCCACCTGTGTCGCGATCGAAGAGCAATACGCTCACGGCCCCGAGTGCCTGATCGTGCCGGGTGATGACGGTCAGGTCGATCTGCATCAGTTGCTGATTGAACTGGCCAACCGTGGCGTCAATGAGGTGCTGGTTGAAGCCGGCCCGCGTCTGGCCGGCGCTTTTGCTCAGCTCGGTCTGGTCGACGAGTTCGTGATCTTCATCGCCGGCAAGTTCCTCGGTTCCACGGCGCGTCCATTGCTGGACTGGCCGCTGGCCTATATGAAGGACGCTCCCGAGTTGAAAATCACTGAAATTCGCGCGGTGGGCGATGACTGGCGAGTCACTGCCATCCCTGCTCGACCGGCGAGCGTATAATTCCCGGCCATCGCGTTAGCGCTGGCTCAGTTCTCAAGGAGAACCCCATGTTTACCGGCATCATCGAATCCATCGGCAGTATCCGCGCACTGACCCCAAAGGGCGGTGATGTGCGGGTCCACGTCGCGACCGGCAAGCTCGACCTGAGCGACGTCAAACTCGGCGACAGCATCGCAGTCAACGGCGTTTGCCTGACTGCCGTTGAGCTGCCGGGCGACGGCTTTGCCGCCGACGTCAGCCGTGAAACACTTGACTGCACCGCCATGAATGACCTGAAAAGCGGCAGCCCGGTCAATCTGGAAAAAGCCCTGACCCCGACCACCCGTCTCGGCGGGCATCTGGTCAGCGGTCACGTCGACGGCGTCGGCGAAATCGTCTCGCGCAGCGACAACGCCCGCGCCGTGGAATTTCGCATCCGCGCGCCGAAAGAATTAGCCAAGTACATCGCCCATAAAGGCTCGATCACCGTCGACGGCACCAGCCTGACCGTGAACGCCGTCGATGGCGCCGAGTTCATGCTGACGATCATTCCGCACACCCTGAGCGAAACCATTATGGCGTCGTACACGCCGGGTCGCCGGGTGAATCTGGAGGTCGATTTGCTGGCGCGCTATCTGGAGCGCCTTCTGCTTGGCGACAAGGCTGCAGAATCGGGCTCGTCACAAAAGCCTGGCGGCACCATCACCGAAAGCTTTCTGGCCGCCAACGGCTACCTCAAATCCTGACTGAAGGGGGTGCCTTGTGGCGCTCAATAGCATCGAAGAACTGGTTGAAGACATCCGCCAAGGCAAGATGGTCATCCTCATGGATGACGAAGACCGCGAGAACGAAGGCGACCTGATCATGGCCGCCGAATGCTGCCAGGCCGAGCACATCAATTTCATGGCCAAGCACGCCCGTGGCCTGATCTGCATGCCGATGAGCCGCGAGCGCTGCGAACTGTTGAAGCTGCCACTGATGGCGCCACGCAACGGTTCCGGTTTCGGTACCAAGTTCACCGTTTCGATCGAAGCCGCCGAGGGCGTGACCACCGGCATCTCCGCCGCTGATCGTGCGCGCACCGTGCAAGCGGCTGCCGCCAAGGATGCCAAGGCTGAAGACATCGTCAGCCCGGGCCACATCTTCCCGCTGATGGCGCAGGCCGGCGGCACCCTCGCTCGCGCCGGCCATACCGAAGCCGCTTGCGACCTGGCGCGCATGGCCGGTTTCGAGCCAAGTGGCGTGATCTGCGAAGTGATGAACGACGACGGCACCATGTCTCGTCGTGCCGAACTCGAAGAGTTTGCCGCTGAACACAACATCAAGATCGGCACCATCGCCGACCTGATTCACTACCGGATGATCCACGAACGTACCGTTCAGCGGATTGCCGAGCAGCCACTGGACAGCGAACTGGGCCAATTCAACCTGGTGACCTATCGTGATTCCGTGGAGGGCGACGTGCACATGGCGCTGACCCTGGGCACTGTTTGCGCCGAAGAACCAACGCTGGTTCGCGTGCACAACATGGATCCGCTGCGCGACCTGTTGATGGTCAAGCAACCGGGCCGCTGGAGCCTGCGCGCCGCCATGGCTGCGGTTGCCGAGGCGGGCAGCGGTGTGGTGCTGTTGCTCGGTCACCCGCTCGACGGCGACGTGCTGCTGGCACATATCCGTGAAACCGGCGATCAGGCCGCGCCGAAAAAACCGACGACTTACAGCATCGTCGGTGCCGGTTCGCAGATCCTGCGCGACCTCGGTGTGCGCAAAATGCGTTTGATGTCTGCACCAATGAAATTTAATGCGATATCCGGTTTCGATCTGGAAGTTGTAGAATACGTGCCCTCCGAATAATGACCGGTTGTTTCCGGACCCGAATTCGCGGCAAATAAATCACTGAGGGACGCGTAGCAGACGCGTCCCGGCTCTTTAAGAGAACTGACGAATGACCCTGAAGACCATCGAAGGTACCTTCATCGCCCCTAAAGGCCGCTACGCTTTGGTAGTGGGCCGCTTCAACAGCTTCGTCGTTGAAAGCCTGGTCAGCGGTGCAGTTGATGCCCTGGTTCGCCACGGCGTGAGCGAAAGCGACATCACCATCATCCGCGCACCTGGCGCCTTCGAAATCCCGCTGGTTGCGCAGAAAGTCGCCCAGAAAGGCGAGTTCGCTGCAATCATTGCGCTGGGCGCGGTCATTCGTGGCGGCACCCCGCACTTCGAATACGTGGCAGGCGAGTGCACCAAGGGTCTGGCCCAGGTCTCCATGGAGTTCGGCGTTCCGGTTGCTTTCGGCGTCCTGACCGTTGATTCCATCGAGCAAGCCATCGAACGTTCCGGCACCAAGGCCGGTAACAAAGGTGCCGAAGCTGCCCTGTCCGCTCTGGAAATGGTCAGCCTGCTGGCGCAGTTGGAGGCCAAGTGATTAGCGACGAAAGCGATCGTTTCAACCCGCGCGATCCGAAACCTGCGGATGCCGGCAAGCCCTCGAAAAGCGTCAAGCGTCGCGAAGCCCGTCAGCTCGCGACTCAAGCGCTGTACCAGTGGCACATGGCCCGGCAATCGCTGAACGAGATCGAAGCGCAGTTTCGCGTTGATAACGATTTCACCGATGTCGACGGTGCTTACTTCCGCGAAATCCTCCACGGGGTTCCGCAGTTCAAGACTGAAATCGACACCGCTCTGACGCCTTGCCTGGATCTGGCGATCGAAGAGCTCGACCCGGTTGAACTGGCCGTTCTGCGCCTGTCGACCTGGGAGCTGCTCAAGCGCGTTGATGTGCCGTACCGCGTGGTGATCAACGAAGGTATCGAGCTGGCGAAAGTCTTCGGTTCGACCGACGGCCACAAGTTCGTCAACGGCGTACTCGACAAGCTGGCCCCGCGCCTGCGTGAAGCTGAAGTGAAGGCGTTCAAGCGCTGATCGGCGCTTGAATCCTTTGTCTCAGCCATGGGCGAGTTTGAGCTGATCCGCAATTTCTTCGCCGCCGCGCCTTGTGCGCAGGGCGGCGAAGGCGTTGCTCTGGGAATCGGCGATGACTGCGCCTTGCTCGCTGTTCCCCCTGGGGAACAGCTGGCGATCTCCACCGATACGCTGGTGGCCGGCGTGCATTTTGCCGACCCCTGCGATCCGTTTCTGCTCGGTCAGCGCTCGCTGGCCGTTGCGGTCAGCGATCTGGCCGCCATGGGCGCCGCGCCCGTTGCCTTTACCCTTGCCCTGACTGTACCGACGGTGACCGCCGATTGGCTGCAAGCCTATGCCCACGGTTTGAACCGCATGGCGCAGAGCTGCGGCATTGCGCTGGTGGGCGGCGATACCACGCGTGGACCGTTGAGCCTGACGCTAACCGTGTTTGGTCGTGTGCCTGCGGGTCAGGCGCTGACTCGCAGCGGCGCGCAACCGGGTGACTTGTTATGTGTCGGTGGTGAGCTGGGCAATGCGGCCGGCGCCTTGCCACTGGTGCTCGGTCAGCGTGAGGCCGAAGCACACATCGCCCAACCGCTGCTTGATCATTACTGGTCGCCACAACCGCAACTGGCCCTCGGCCAGACCCTGCGTGGCAAAGCCACCTCGGCGCTGGACATCTCCGACGGCTTGCTCGCCGACTGTGGCCACATTGCGCTGGCGTCGCAGGTGCGACTTGAGATTGAACGCGAGCGCGTACCGCTGTCGGATGCATTAGTAGCGTTTCTCGGTCAGCGCGGCGCCGAGCGTGCCGCGCTGAGCGGTGGCGATGATTACGTGCTGGCGTTTACGCTACCGTCCGTCGAGTTGCCGTCGCTGCTGGCCAATGGCTGGCCGATCCATGTGATCGGTCGCGTATCAGAAGGTCAGGGCGTGGTTCTGCTGGATCGCGAAGGGCACGACATCACCCCGCAAATTCGGGGTTATCAACATTTTCAGGAGACACCGTGACAGATCACCCGAAACAGGTTCCGGCCGAATTCGTTCCGCCGTCGGTCTGGCGCAATCCCTGGCATTTTCTTGCGTTCGGCTTCGGTTCCGGCACCTTGCCCAAGGCGCCGGGCACGTGGGGCTCGCTGGTTGCGCTACCCTTTATCCCGTTGTGGCAGATGCTGCCCGACTGGGGTTACTGGCTGATGCTCGGGATCACCATGCTGTTCGGCTTCTGGCTGTGCGGCAAAGTGGCTGACGATCTGCGGGTCCACGACCACGAAGGCATCGTCTGGGACGAAATGGTCGGCATGTGGATCACCCTGTGGCTGGTGCCGGAAGGCTGGTACTGGTTGCTCGCGGGTTTTCTGGTGTTCCGTTTCTTCGACATTCTCAAGCCATGGCCGATTCGCTGGATCGACCGGCATGTCCACGGTGGTGTAGGGATCATGCTCGACGACGTACTGGCCGGTGTGTTCGCCTGGCTGGCGATGCAGGGTCTGGTGTGGATTTTCGCCTGATTCCAAGGGATATCAGGGGCAAGTGAGGGGACTAGGGATGGCTCGACGCTGGTTGGCGCTAGTGGTTTTGGCTTTGCTGAGCACCGTGGCCGGTGCGCAGGACGCCGCGCCGACGCCGACGGTCATCCATCTGGCCAGCGAAGACTGGGAAGACTACACCGCCGCCGACGGCCATGGCCTAGGCTGGGACGTGCTACGCAAGGTGTTCGAGCCGGCTGGGGTCAAGCTCGATATCCGCAGCGTGCCTTACACCCGTTCGGTCGGGCTGGTGCAGTTGAAGGAAGTCGACGCGCTGGTCGGTTCCTATCGCGACGAAGCCGAGCAGGTGTTGTATCCGCGCTGGAATTTCGATTCCGACCACATCTACGCGTTGGGCCTGGCGAGCAATCCGGTGCCGACCCAGGCGACGCTGGGCAAGTATCGACTGGCCTGGGTGCGCGGTTATCGCTACGAAAACTACTTGCCCAACATCAAGCGCTACAACCAGATCGAGCGTCGCACCGGGATTCTGTCGATGCTCAAGCAGGGGCGGGCGGATTACTACATCGATGCGCTGACCGAGATTGAAGCGGTGGTGAAAACCGCAGCCGATCCGGCACAGTATCGCTATTCGCACCTGGCCGAGCTGCCGTTGTTCCTCGGCTTTGCCGACACGCCACAGGCACGGGCGCTGATGGCGCTGTTTGACCAGCGTATGGAGCAGTTGGTGAAGAGCGGCGAGTTGAAGCCGATCTTTGAGAAGTGGCAGCAGCCGTATCCCTTCACTAGGGGCGCGACGAATCCCCTGTAGGAGCTGCGGCACGCTGCGATCTTTTGATCTTGATTCTAAAACCAGATCAAAAGATCGCAGCCTCGTTTCACTCGACAGCTCCTACAGGGATCCATGTCGACCGGGTAGTTATCAAACTTTTTGATCGTTATGCCCGATAATTCAGCCTAAGCGCCGGTAGGAACCTGCTGTTACAATGCCGGCCTGCGAATTTTCAGACTCTTTAGATCAGGAGCACACCGGTGCCTGTCGTCTTTGTCGCCGCTTCCAAGCTGCCAACGCCTTTTGCGCAATTCACCATGCACGGTTTTCTCGATGAAGCCACCGGCCGTGAGCACGTCGTGCTGAGCCTGGGTGAAATTGCCGACGGTGCCCCGGTACTCGGCCGTTTGCACTCCGAATGCCTGACCGGCGACGCCTTGTTCAGCCAGCGCTGCGACTGCGGCTCGCAACTCGAAGGCGCCCTCAAAGCCATCGCCCGTGAAGGCCGTGGCGTGTTGCTCTACCTGCGTCAGGAAGGTCGCGGCATTGGTCTGCTGAACAAGATCCGTGCTTACGAGTTGCAGGACGGCGGCGCCGACACCGTTGAAGCCAACGAACGTCTGGGCTTTGCCGCCGACCAGCGCGACTACGCCATGTGCCTGCCGATGCTCGAGCATCTGGGCGTGAAATCCCTGCGCCTGATGACCAACAACCCGCGCAAGGTCAAAGCCTTGACCGACATGGGCATCACCGTCGCCGAGCGCGTGCCGCTGCACACCGGCCACAACCCGCACAACAAGCTCTACCTGGCGACCAAGGCCAGCAAGCTCGACCACATGATGGGCAATGAGCATCAGGGCGAGGTTGATCGCGCGTGACTCGCGGTCAGGTGCGGCGCCGATTGTCGGTCGATTGGTGGAAATACCTCGCGCTGGCGCTGGTGCCGTTGTTCGTGCTCAACGCGCTGTTTGGTCAGGGCGAAGGGATTCTGCCAGTACTGGCGATGCCGTTTTTCATTGCCGGCGTCGCGTCGATGTTTGTCAGCCTGAAGTTTTTCGGTCGCTATAAACATGCGCTGATCGCCACGCAAAAAGCCCTCGATACCCCGGATGAACCGGCCGCGTGGATCGCCCTCGCAGCCCGTCGTCGTGCGGCTTTTCTCGCGGCAGCTTTGCCGGCGTGGATCGGCGCACTGGCGGTGTTTGTTGGTCTTGAAGCCGTACCGTTGATGTTGCTGGCGTTGTCCACGGCGGTGCTGTTCTACCTCTACCGTATTCCGCGTCAACTCGGCTGATGCGTCGTCTGTGGCTGGCGCTTCTGCTGCTGGCCGTCAGTGGCCCTGCGCTGGCGCAACTGCGGGTGGTCAGCCTCGCACCGTCGCTTTCTGAAATTGTCGTTGAGCTGGATTCGGCTGACCTGCTGGTCGGTGTGCTCGATGCCGGGGAGCGTCCTGCTGAAATTGCCAACGTCCCCTCTGTCGGCCGCTATGGCCAACTCGATATGGAACAGCTGCTGAGCCTCCAGCCTGATTTGTTGTTGCTGTGGCCCGGGAGTGTCGGCCCGGCGCAGCGCGATCAATTGAACCGTCTGGGTATCCCGACCTTCGTCGCCGAGCCGCATTCCTTCGAGCAACTCACTACCCAGATAGAAGCCATAGCCACGCAATTGGGGCGACCTGAACGTGGGGTGATACGGGCGGCGGCGTTGCGCCAACAACTCGCGGAGTTGCGCCAGCGCTATCGCCGGGACGTGCCGTTGCGGGTCTTCTATCAGGTCTGGGACAAACCGCTGTACACCGTCGGTGGCGGGCAAATCATCAGTGATGCGCTTGAGGTATGCGGGGCGAGTAATGTGTTCGCTGATTTGAGTCTGCCGGCGCCGCAGGTGAGTATTGAGGCGGTGTTGCAGCGCGATCCAGAGGTGATTCTGGTGAGTGATCAGGCGCAGTTGGATGCGTGGAAGGCCTGGCCTCAAGTAGCAGCGGTGAAGCAGGGGACATTACTGTTGGTCACCGACAAAGGCCTTGAGCGCCCAAGCGGCCAAATGATCGATGCCACCGCCAAGCTCTGCCAAGTCATCCAGCCGCACCGATAACTTGTGGCGAGGGAGCTTGCTCCCGCTGGGCTGCGAAGCGGCCCCAAATCCTGTCGATTCAATTCTATTTTTGTATCGCACAGGTCGGTTTGCGACTGCTGCGCAGCCGAGCGGGAGCAAGCTCCCTCGCCACAGTTGATTGAGGCTAATCGTCAGAGTTGCGGGGTCCAGGTCAGCCCAAACATCCACACCCGACCTTCCTCACGATACCCATACTGGCTGCCGTCATAGCTGTAATTCGCCCGGCTGTAGCCTTTGTCGAAAACGTTATCGACCTTCAGATCCAGCTTGATCTCGCGGTTCAACGCCCAACTGCTGCGCAAGCCGAACAACGCGTAGCCACCCAGCGGGTTTTCATTTTTCAGATCGTCATAACTGCTGCTCACCGCCTGCCAACTGGCACCGAGGCCGATCTGGTCAAACTGCCGATCCAGATCCCAACTCAACGTCCGCCGCGCACGCCGTGCCAAGGTGTGTCCGGTATCGCGATCGCGCGGATCGATGATCGAAACGCCAAGATTGCTCTGCCAGCCGAACAGTTCCTGCTTCAGTGCCGCTTCGAAACCGTTGATCCGCGCGGAAGCGACGTTCTCGGGAGGCCTGCCGTCGGCGGAGATAATCGCGTCCTTCAAATCCGTTTGATAGAGGGACGCCTCCAGACGACTACTGTCGCTTAACTGACTGCGCCATTGCAGTTCGTAGCTTTTCGAGGTTTCCGGTTTCAGATCCGGGTTGCTGTATTCGGGGTAATACAGGTCATTGAAGGTTGGGGCGCGGAAACCTTCGCTGTAGCTCAGCAACAGATCGTTATCCGGGTTCAGCGGCAGGGTGAAGGTGCCGCTCCAGGTGTTCTGGCTGCCGAATTGCTGGTTGTCGTCGCGACGCAGGCCCAGTTCAGTAAAGAAACTGTCGGCCTGATAACGATGCTGGATGAATGCGGCGCGGTTCCAGCGGCTGTCCTCGTCCAAGGAATTACGGCTACCGAAATCGTCAAAATCACTGTTAATTCGATCTTCGTACCAGTCTCCACCCAAAATCAGGCTGTTGCGCGAATTCAGGGACACATCGTTCTGCCAGTTCACCGAGTCGCGGTATGTATTAAATACGCTGTGCTCGTCACTGAGTCTGTCTTTGACTTGCTCGCGGTTTTCGCTGTGACCGAGTTCGAGGCGGGTTTTCCAGCGTTCGTTGATCCGAGCATCCATGTAGCCGCTGAAGCTGCTGATATTGAAGTCGCTATATGGCTGCTGTTGGTAGGTGCCGAACGGACTGTCGAACTGGCTCCTGCCCCGGTTATCCAGCAGATTGGCGCCGACTTCGATGTCATCGGTCAGCGCATGGCTGAGGCTCAGGCTTACGGATTTATTGCGGTAGGCGTCATGATCGCCATCACTTGGATACGACTCGTGAGTGCGGTCAATTCCGGCGGTTTCATCCAGGCTGGCGCCGAGGTTGAAGCGGGTTTTGTCATCGCCCCCGGACAAGCCGAGACTACGCTCCCACGTCTGGTTGCTGCCGAAACCAACGTGCATCCGTGGCTGCAAACCCTGCTCGGTACCGCGTCGGGTGAAGATCTGAATCACCCCGCCAATCGCGTCGCTGCCGTAAATCACCGAACGCGAACCGCGCAGCACTTCCACCCGCTCGATCTGCTCGATGTTCAGATGCTGCAGGTTGCTGTCGCCGGACGTCGAACTGCCAATGCGCTGGCCGTCGACCAGCACCAGACTCTGCGCCGACTGCGTGCCGCGAATGTAGATCCCTGGCAGACTGCCGCGCCCGCCGGCCTGCGCCACTTGCACACCGGGAACGCGCCGCAGCAGGTCCGGCACATCGCTCGGTTGCAGGCGGTCGATGTCTTCACGGGTGAATACCGTGTTGGCGGCGCTGCTGTCGTTGCGGGCTTCGACCTGGCGGTTGGCGGAGATCAGCATGTCCGGCAGTTTCAGTGCCTGATCACGCTCGAAGGTGTCGGCGAGGGTGTTGGCGGTTGGCAGCAGGAGGAAGGGCAGGGCGAGGCGCGAGAGTTTCATGGACAGTCCACTGGTGTTTCAGGTGTACACAAATCAAATGTGGGAGCGAGCCTGCTCGCGAATGCGGTGTATCAGTCAGCAATGTATTGACTGACAGTCCGCTTTCGCGAGCAGGCTCGCTCCCACAAGGGTAATGCGTTTATTTGTCGAGTAAGGCCAGACGCTCACGAATCGACGCTTCGATCCCGGCCTCATCCAGCCCGCACTCGGCCAGCATCTGCGCTGGCTTGGCGTGCTCGACGTAGATATCCGGCAAGCCCAGATGCAGCATCGACTTGAGAATGTTCTCGCGCGCGAGGAACTCGCTGACCGCGCCACCGGCGCCGCCCATGATCGCGTTCTCCTCGATGGTCACCAGCAATTCGTGGCTGTCGGCAATCTCGCGCACCAGCGCTTCATCCAGCGGTTTGACGAAACGCATGTCGACCACTGTCGCATCAAGCTTCTCAGCAACTTTCAGCGCCTCGGCCAGTTGTACACCGAACACCAGCAAAGCCACTTTGCTGCCCTGACGACGTACGATGCCTTTACCGATTTCAATCGGCTCAAGATCTTTGTCGATGGCCGCATTCGGGCCGCTGCCGCGCGGGTAACGCACCGCCGCCGGGCCGTGGTACAGGTGGCCGGTGGTGAGCATCTTGCGCAGCTCGTTTTCATCGCTCGGGGTCATGATGACCATGCCCGGGATGCAGCGCAGGTACGACAGATCGAAGCTGCCAGCGTGTGTCGGGCCGTCTTCGCCGACCAGACCGGCGCGGTCGATGGCGAACAGCACGTCGAGGTTCTGCACCGCGACGTCATGTACCAACTGGTCGTAACCACGTTGCAGGAATGTCGAGTAGATCGCCACCACCGGTTTTGCGCCTTCGCAGGCCATACCGGCAGCGAACGTCACGGCGTGTTGTTCGGCAATCGCCACGTCGAAATAGCGCAGCGGAAAACGTTCGCTGAACGCCACCAAATCCGAGCCTTCCTTCATCGCCGGGGTAATCCCGACCAGGCGTGGATCGACGGCAGCCATGTCGCACAGCCACTCGCCAAACACCGCTGAGTATTTCGGCCCGCTGGCCTTCTTCGGCGCGGCGGCCGGAGCGTCCAGTGGTTCGAGTTTGGTGATGGCGTGGTAACCGATCGGGTCGACTTCCGCCGGGGCGAAGCCTTTGCCTTTCTTGGTGACGATGTGCAGGAACTGCGGGCCTTTGAGGTCACGCATGTTGCGCAGCGTGGCGATCAGCGTTGGCAGGTCGTGGCCGTCGATCGGGCCGATGTAGTTCCAGCCCAGCTCTTCGAATAGCGTGCCGGGGACCAGCATGCCCTTGGCGTATTCTTCGGTGCGACGAGCGATTTCCCAAGCGCCGGGCAGGCGCGACAGGACTTTCTTGCTGCCCTCACGCATGCTCGCGTAAGTGCGGCTGGAAAGGATCTTCGCCAGATAATTCGACAGACCGCCGACATTGCGCGAGATCGACATATCGTTGTCGTTGAGGATCACCAGCATGTTGGCGTTGACTTCCGGCGCGTGGTTCAGCGCCTCGAAAGCCATGCCGGCGGTCAGTGCGCCGTCGCCAATCACCGCGATTGCCTTGCGATCACTGTTCTGCAGGCGGGCGGCGATGGCCATGCCCAGTGCAGCGCTGATCGAAGTGCTGGAGTGGCCGACGCCGAAGGTGTCGTACTCGCTCTCGGCGCGACGCGGGAAGGCTGCAATGCCGTCCTTCTGGCGCAGCGATTCCATGCGCTCACGGCGACCGGTAAGGATCTTGTGCGGATACGCCTGATGACCCACGTCCCACACCAACCGGTCGTCCGGCGTGTCGAAGACGTAATGCAACGCGATGGTCAGCTCGATCACGCCCAGGCCTGCACCGAAATGCCCACCGGTCTGGCCGACCGTGTAGAGCAATTCCAGGCGCAACTCATCGGCCAGGGTTTCCAGCTCGGCTTCGCCTAACCGGCGCAGGCCGTCCGGCGTGTTAGCGCGGTCGAGCAGGGGCGTGGTCGGGCGCTTGCGGGGAATCTCATGAAACGTCGTGGGCATCAGGCGAATCGTTATAGGTATAGAAGATGCGGCAGTTTACCTGATGCATCGCCCCCTGCCCACGCGTTGGTCTTTTTTGACCGATTGCTGATCAGTGACGCCGCTCGACGATATACCGGGCCAGCTCGCGCAACGGCTCGGCGGCCGCGTCAAACGGTCGCAGGGCGTGCAGGGCCTGATCGCGCAGTTCCAGCGCGTAGGCCTTGGCGGCGTCGAGACCGAGCAGCGCCGGGTAGGTCGGCTTGTCACGGGCAATGTCGGCGCCCTGGCGTTTGCCGAGGGTGACGGTATCGCTTTCGACGTCGAGGATGTCGTCCTGCACCTGAAAGGCCAGGCCGATGGCCTGTGCATAAGTCTGCAGGGCACGGAGTTCATCCTGCTCGGCACGGCCGCTGGCCAGAGCACCGAGTTTGACGCTGACTTCGATCAGCGCGCCGGTCTTGTGCCGGTGCATCTGCTCGAGGGCTTTCTGATCGAGCTTGAGGCCGACCGATCCAAGGTCGATCGCCTGACCGCCGACCATGCCTGCCGGGCCCGCAGCCTGGGCGAGTGCGGTGACCATTTGCAGGCGGATGTCGCTGCTGCAATCGCTCAGGCGCGGGTCGAGCAGGGCGCTGAACGCCAGACTCTGCAAACCGTCACCGGCCAGGATCGCGCAGGCTTCATCGAATTTTTTGTGAGTGGTCGGCTGGCCGCGACGCAGATCGTCGTCGTCCATCGCCGGCAAATCATCGTGAACCAGCGAGTAGGCGTGGATCAGCTCAACCGCGCAGGCCGCACCGTTGGCTTGCTCAGCCTTGCCACCGAGCGCTTCGCACGCCGCGTAGGCCAGCAACGGTCGCACGCGTTTGCCGCCGTTCATCACGCTGTAGCGCATGGCTTCGTAAAGCCGCGCCAACTCCGGCAACGGTGCGTTGAACAGGGTTTCCAGCGCTGCGTTAACCCGGGTCTGACTGGTCGCCGTATACGCTGCAATCATTCTGGCTGTTCCGCGTCGAAGGGTTCCTCGGCGAGTTCGCCATCGCGCTCCAGCAGCACCTGCACCTTCTGCTCGGCTTGCGCCAGCGCTGCCTGGCAGTC
Organism: Pseudomonas sp. AC242; assembly: GCF_979258655.1. NCBI lineage: Bacteria > Pseudomonadati > Pseudomonadota > Gammaproteobacteria > Pseudomonadales > Pseudomonadaceae > Pseudomonas > Pseudomonas sp. AC242. The sequence continues at coordinate 4,928,897 of NZ_OZ409873.1, read as the reverse complement.
ACGGGTCAGACCGATGCCCTGCTCGAAAGCGGTCAGCGAGTCTTCCAGCGACAATTCACCGTTCTCCAGACGCTCGACCAATGTTTGCAGGTCGGCGAGGGACTGTTCGAAATCCAGTGCAGCTTTTTTGCGGGCCATGGCGGCGATTTCCGGTTGACGTTAAACCGGCGCGACACTAGCAGATAGGGGGGTTATGGGCAAATGAGCGGGCCGGCTCCCAAGGACAGAAATGGCTCTGTGCTGGGTGAGATTAATGTGTAGCTCTGTCGGGATAGTTGATCTGATAGCGGGTGCTACGACCCCCACCCGGCAAGCGTTGCAGGCAACCTTTCTCCAGCAACTCCGCAAGGTGTCGGGTTGCTGTGGCCTTCGACACTTTCGCCACCGCTTGATATTGCCCGGCACTGATGCCGTGCTCAAAGCCCCGCTCGCCGCCGTCGAGCAGACGATTGAGCGCTTTGACCTGCTCCGCCGAAAGTTCGGACTCGCGGTGTGCCTGCCAGAAACGCGTCTTGCCCAGCACGCTTTCAATGCGGGTGATGGCTTGTTGCAGACTGCGTAGCAAGGTTTGCAGGAACCATGTAAGCCATTCAGTGATGTCCAGTGTGGCTTTTTGACTCGATTCCAGAATCCGATAGTAGCCGGACCGATCATCCAGAATGCTCGCCGACATGGCGTAGAAACGGATGGCTTGCGCTTCGCCCTGTGCCAGCGCCAGATCAGTGATGGTGCGGGTCAGACGGCCGTTGCCATCGTCGAACGGATGCAAGGTGACGAACCAGAAATGGGCGATGCCCGCACGAAGCATCGGGTCCAGTGCTGTCTGATGCTGGCTGGCCTCGAACCATTGGAGAAATTGGTCGAGCTGCTGCTCAATACCTTGGCGAGGTGGCGCCTCGAAATGAACCGTTGGACGATCAATGCGACCCGATACCACCTGCATAGGCTCGTCACCGCGTAGTGCACCCACATGCATGCGGCGTGCAGTAAGGTCAGCCTCTTGATCGGGAAACAGCCATTGGTGCCATTCCAGAAGGCGTTCCAGCGTCAACGGTTCGGCAAATCGACGGGTGACATCCAGCATAAGCTGCGCCAGACCTTCACTGCGTTGGCTGACTTTATCGCCGTCGATCAACTCCAGGCCCAAACGTCGCGCCAACGATGACCGCACGGAGCCGACATTCAGTTGCTCTCCTTCGATGGCCGAAGACGTCACGATATTCTGCAAAAGGGCGTCCAGTTCGGTCTGAGCCCCCAAAGAGTCACCTACTGAACCGGCCATCCCCATCAACTGACCTTGGGCCTGTACACACTCGCGCAACAACGGTGCCAGGCGTTCCGCCTGCCAGTTGAAGTCGGGCCAATCGGGCTGCTGCCAGATCCAGTAAGTTGCCATTCGTTGCCTGCCTTGCGTCCGTGAGCCGAATAGAAATGCCATTCGGCTCATTTTGTGAGCCGAATATGACGCCTATTCGGCTCACCGTCCACCGGATTGGCTTGATTCCTACAGCAATAGCACATGTATCCGATTGTTAAAAAACCGCCGAATCGCTAATCTTCGCGCCTTCTACGACCCCTTAGTCACGGGTCTTTCAGACGAAACGCAGTTTTCACCGCTGTGAAGTACCGAGGATCGGGTGCAAGGTTTCGTTCAGGCATGGCAGGAGGCATTACATGCGTTCATTTCTTTGGCTGCTGATCGGCCTGGCCTGCGCGCCCGCGCTGCTGGCGGCGCCGACGGCCGAGGTATCGGAGCCGGTGGGTGGCTGGCGCTATCACGGCTTGCTCGATCGCACGGAAAACCCGCAAGTCGCCTACCCGACGCCGCCGATCGATCGCGGCATCCAGCGCAATCGCACGATGATCCAGGGCCAGCTCAAGGCCATCGGCCATATGCGCCCGCCGCACAGTCTCGCGGTGAATGGCAATCCACTGAATCTGTACACCGACGACCAGGGCCGTTTTGCCCGGCCGTACGCGTTCGGCGCCGGCTCCAACAGTGTCGAAGTGATCAGCGCCGAAGGCCAGTCGCTCAAGCGTGTGCAATTTTATGAAGCAAACAATTTGCGCCCGCCGGCGCGAATTCGTCTTGTCTTGGGCTGGGACGATCCGAAAGCCGAACTCGATCTGCACATTGTCACGCCCGACGGTCAGCATGCGTTCTGGGCGCGTCCGGCGCTGAGCAATGGCGGCGGTCTTGACCCGGATGGCGTTGATGGCCCCGGCCCGGAAATGTTCACCATGACCGCGCCGCTGCACGGCACCTACCTGGTTTACGTCAACTATTGGGGCAACTTCGGCAACGGCGGCTATAACTTCGAGGAGACCAGCAACCAGAACGAGGTGATCACCTCGCAAATCACGCTGGTGCTCAACGAAAACACCGTCGACGAAAAACGCGAAACGTTCATCGTGCCCCTGCGGGCAATCGGTGATCTGCTGCTGGTCAAGACTTTCAACTATTAAGCATCCCGCCACGGATGAAATCGGGTTTTGTTAACGATGAGTGATAACACTGTGACTCCAGCTGCCGATACGCCAGCGACTCAACCTTCCCGGAAATGGCCGTTGCTGCTGGCCGGGCTGTGCCTGGTGGCCGGTGTAGCGGGTGGTTTTGGCTGGCTGCTGCTCAAGCCCAAGGCACCGCCGGCGGAATTGGCCAGTGACAAACTTGGCCTGAGCCGCCCCGATGCACTGCTGGAAACCCGCTCGCTGAGCCAGTTGCCCAAGGACTTGCTGACGGTGCCGTTCCTCAAGGCCACGCTCACCGAAGATTTCGTCTTCTATTACGAGACCCATGCGGATCGCCTCGGCTTGATCGGCAGTCTGCGCCGGATCATCTACGAGCATGATCTGAAGTTGCAGGACAGCCTGATCGAGCAACTTTTCGATCAGCCAGCCGATGTCGCGCTGTGGCGTGGCGCGGATGGTCGCTTGAAGGATTTCCTGCTGGTGATGGATCGCGGCGGGCTGGCGAAACTGCTGGAGCCGCTGGCGAAAGTCGCGCTGGATGACACGCAGCTCAGTCAGATGGGCGAACTCAAAGTCGGCGGCGATAGCGTACCGCTGTTCCAACTGACTTATAACGCCAGCAAAGCCCTGTTGTTCGCCTCCCACGGCGACAAACTGGTGGTGCTGTCGAACCCAGCCAAGTATTACGACCCGGAAAGCGGCGTGTCCGAAGAGTCCGGCCACGTTTCACCGCAAGCGCTGGCGGCGCTGCTCAATGGCGAAAAACTGTTCCCTGAAGCCTTCGGTCTGCCGGCGAAAACTGCGGAAACCAAGCAACGCCTGTCGGTCAACTCCAGCGTTCTCGCCATGGGCTATCAGCGCTTCATTCCGAACTTCGCCGGGCTGCGCTTCGATATGGATGACAAGGGTTGGCACAGCTACCTCGCCATGGACGAACTGGAAAACCAGCCCGACTTCGATTTCAAACCGGTCTGGCAAGCCATGCCACTCGGCGCCAGTGCCTGCGTAACCCTGCCGGTCGCGGCCGAACCGCAAAAACCACTGCTGGTAAAACTCGGCGCCGAAGAAGCCGTGGCGCAAACCCTCACCGAACACGTGGCCGGCGCGGCGGGCCTTTGCTGGTACGCCGATTCGCGTTTGTACACGCCGCTGTTGGTCGCCAGCCTTAAAGACGAAGACAGCAGCAAGCTCGACGGTGATCTTGGCAAACTGTTCGGTTCGATGGTCGGTGCATTCGAAGCCAACGTTGACGAAAACGTCTTCCCTGTGGTCGAGAAACAAGAAGGCCAGAAACATGTCTGGCAGCGTCAGGTCAGCTCCAATTTCGGCGCGTATGCGGCGAAGACTGCCGAGAATCCAGATGCGATTTCCGGCAAGGCGTTCATGAAAGTCAGCCTCGCCCGTCACGGTTCGACGCTGCTGTTTTCCCTCGACGACAAACTGGTCGACAAGGCCCTCGGCACCCTCGACAAACGCTTCCCGCCGATGGCTGACGTGCTGCCCAAAGACGTGCTGATGCCGATCTACTTCGGCCCGGACTCGATGGCGCAACTGATGCAGCAGGAAACCCTCGACAGCCTGCCGCAGGACATGGAACCGGTGTTTTACAACGCCGCGCAAACCTATCTGATCCCGAAATTGCGCACCCTTGGTGGCTACGGCAAATACGCGCTGACCCTGCCGGAAGGCAGCGAGCCTGACGGCCACTGGCAGTGGTTGCCGCTGGAATGGAAAGCGCTGTGACCACACTGATCCGCAGCCTCGGCCTGCTCGCGCTGTTACTGAGCGCGGGCGCCCGAGCCGTTGAAGCGCCGGCGCTGGATCCGGCGCAATCCCAGGTGTTCCGCGCCTGGTTCGTGCGCATCGCCCAAGAGCAACTGAGCCAAGGGCCGAGCCCGCGCTGGTATCAGCAGGACTGTGCCGGGCTGGTGCGTTTCGCCGCCAACGAAGCGCTGAAAGTCCATGACGACAAATGGCTGCGCAGCAATGGCCTGTCCAATCGCTATTTGCCGCCGGAGCTGTCGCTCAGCGATGACCAGCGCAAGTTCGCCCAGCAATGGCAGCAGGGTGGCGGCAAGGTCGGGCCGTACGTCAACGCGATCAAACTGATTCAGTTCAACAGCCATCTGGTCAGCCGCGACGTGTCGCAGGCGCGGCCCGGTGATCTGATGTTTTTCGATCAGGGCGACGACCAGCACCTGATGATCTGGATGGGCCGTTACATCGCCTATCACACCGGCACCACTACCCCGACTGACAACGGCATGCGTTCGGCAAGCCTGCAGCAACTCATGACATGGAAGGACACCCGATGGATACCCGACGCAGCCAACCCCAACTTCATCGGCGTCTATCGACTGAACTTTCTCTCCCAATGACCGGTGCCCGCATGTTGCGACTCTGTTCCCGAATTCCTTTGCTGCTGGCGCTGTTGCTGCCAGTGGCTACCGTCAGCGCCGAAGATTCGGTCGAGCCGAGCGGCTACACGCCGGTCTCCGGTGAAAGCTTCTTCCTGCTCGCCGATAGCAGTTTCGCTGCCGACGAACAGGCGATGGTGCGCCTCGAAGCGCCGGGCCGTGATTACCGTCGTTTCCGCATGGAACCGTATGGCGGCGCCGACATTCGTGTGTACCGCATCGACAAGCCGCTGGATTTCCTCAAGCGCCAGAAGAACCTGCACCGCGTGGTCAGCGATGGCCAGTTCAAGGGCGAAGGCCTGTCCAACACCCTCGCGTACCTGTGGGACAACTGGTACCGCAAATCCCGGCGGGTGATGCAGCGCGCGTTCTCCTATGAATCGCGCAAACAGGTCACCGAAGAAGTGCCGGAACTGAAGATGGGCAACGCCATCGCCGCGCCGACGCCGTACGACGCGCAGCCGCAATTTGCGCTGATCCCGGGTCTGCCGGTGGTCAGCCAGTTCCGTTATCCGCTGTGGCAGGCCAAGCCGATTCAACCGCCGGCCGGGGTCAATCTGGCCGGGTCTTCGAGCGATTTCGTCAGTGTCGCGCCGGGTAACGTTTACATCCCGCTGGGCAATCTGAAGCCGGGTCTGTATCTGGTTGAAGCGCTGATCGGTAAATACCGCGCGACCACCATGGTTTTCGTTTCCAACACTGTGGCGGTGAGCAAGATTGCCGGCGATGAATTGCTGGTCTGGGCCGCACGCAAACACGAAGGCAGCTCGGTGCCGAAGGTCAATGTGCTGTGGACTGACGGCCTCGGCGTGATGAGCAGCGGTGCGACTGATACCGATGGTTTGCTGCGTCTGAAACACGTCAGTCCGGAGCGTTCGTTCGTGATTGGCGAGGATGAAGAGGGCGGCGTCTTCGTCTCGGAAAACTTCTATTACGACAGCGAAATCTACGACACCAAACTCTATGCCTTCACCGACCGGCCGCTGTATCGCCCAGGTGATTGGGTATCGCTGAAGATCGTCGGTCGCGAATTCAAGAATGCGCGGGATTCGGTGTTGCCGGGCGCTGCAGATGTCACGGTCAGCGTGCTCGATGCCACCGGTACCGAGTTGCAGCATCTCGACCTGAAACTCGATTCGAAGGCTGGCACTCAGGGCCGCTTCCAGTTGCCGGACAACGCCGTCGCGGGCGGTTACGAGATTCGTTTCAACTACAAGGATCAGGCTTACAGCAGCGCCTTCCGTGTAGCCGAGTACATCAAGCCGCACTTCGAGATTTCGCTGAATCTGGCCAAGCAGGATTACCGCACCGGCGAACCGGTGAAGGGCAGTCTGGTGCTGCTCTACCCTGACGGCAAACCGGTGGCTAACGCCAAACTGACCCTGAGCCTGCGTGCCCAGCAACTGTCGATGGTCGACAACGAGCTGCAATACCTCGGGCAATTCCCGGTGGAGCTGACCAGCACCGAACTGACCACCGACAGCAAAGGCAACGCGAGCCTCGACCTGCCGGCCGCCGACAAACCGAGCCGCTACATGCTCACCGTGTTCGCCAGCGATGGCGCGGCGTATCGGGTCAAGACCACCAAGGAAATCCTCATCGACCGTGGCGCGGCGAGCTTTCGTTTGAGCGCGCCGCAACGCTTCAGCGCGGTCGGCGACAAGGTTGCGTTCAGCTACGCCAATGAGGGCGGCAGCGAGCCAGGCAAAGCGGTGACGCCGAGCACGTATGGCTGGGTGCGTCTGGAAGACCAGAGCACGGGCGAAGGCAAACTTGCGGCGACTGATAAAGGCTTCAGTCTGGCTTTCGAGCGTCCAGGCACTTACAACCTGACCTTGAAAGATCAACACGGTCGCGTACTCGGTGCCACCGGGCATTCGGTCACTGGTGACGGTGTGAAAGCGGTGCCGGGCACTGTGGAAATCGTCCTCGACAAGCCTGAGTACAAGGCCGGTGATGAAGCGCTGGCGCTGATCACCTTCCCGGAACCTGTCAGCGATGCGCTGCTCTCGCTGGAACGTGACAAGGTCGAAGCCACCGCGCTGCTGGCCAAGGGCGCCGACTGGCTGAAACTGGAAAAACTCAGCGACACCCAATACCGCGCACGCATCCCGGTGAAGGACAACTTTGCGCCGAACCTTACGTTCTCGGTGCTGTACACCAAGGGCGGTCAGTACAGCTTCCAGAACGCCGGGATCAAAGTGACCGCGCCGCAAATCGACGTGGCGATCAGCACCGACAAAGCGGTGTATCTGCCGGGCGATACGGTCACGGTTGACCTGAGCACGCAGTTCGCCGGCAAAGCCGTTCCGGCGCATCTGACGGTCAGCGTCGTCGACGAAATGGTCTACGCGCTGCAACCCGAAGTTGCGCCGACCATCGACCAGTTCTTCTATCACCCGCGCCGTAACAACGTGCGCACCAGTGCGAGCCTGTCGTTCATCAGTTACGACGTGGCGTTGCCGGGCAGCCCCGGCGCACCGGGCAAAGCCAACCGCAGCGAGCGCGGGGTGAAAGTGCTGGAGCGGCCGCGTCGTGAAGACGTCGACACCGCTGCGTGGCAGCCGGAGTTGTTGACCGGTGCCGACGGCAAAACCCGCTTCACCTTCAAGATGCCGGACTCGCTGACCCGCTGGCGCATTACCGCCCGCGCCATCGCCGATGACGGTCAGGTCGGGCAGAAGAAGCAGTTCGTGCGTTCGGAAAAACCGCTGTACCTGAAGTGGAGCGGGCCGAGCAAATTCCGCAAGGGCGATCAGCCGCAACTCGGTGTGTTTGCGTTCAGTCAGGCCGAAAAGCCGGTCAAGGCTGAACTGGTCACTCACTATGCGGGCGCCGAACAGCGTCTGCTGGTGACCCTGAACAACGGCATCAACTACCTGCCGCTGCCGGCGTTCGCCTTGGCCTCCGGTGAGTGGACGGCGGAGCTGGTTCAGGACGGCAAAACCGCGGACTCTCTGGCCGTGCGCCTGAGTGCGACCGGTGATGGCTGGCAGGTGACGCAGACGCAAAGCCTTGATGTCGCCAGCGGTGACACACCGTTGAGTCTGCCGACCGATGCCACCGATATTCGTCTGCGTCTGGATGACAGTCCGCAAGCGTTGTTCCGCTCAGCCCTCGACGATCTGCTCAGCTATCCGTATGGAGGCGTCGAGCAGACTGCCAGCCGTTTGCTGCCGTTGAGCATTGCCTATCCATCGCTGGCATCGAATCCGCAGATTCGTGATCGCTTGCGCCTGATCATGCAGAACAGCCGGTTGCGGCTGGTGCAAATGGCCGGACCTTCGGCGAGCTTCACCTGGTGGGGTTACGACGGTGAGCCGGATGCGTTCCTCACCGCTTACGCCTACTACGCCGACTGGAATGCCAGCCAAGTGTTGGGGCTGACCTTGCCGCCGGAGCACTGGCAGCGGGTGCTGGAGGTGTACGCCAAGCAAGCGCCGAACACGCCATTGCTGCAACGGGCGCTGATTCTGTCGTTTGCCAAGCAGATGCATTTGCCGGTGAACACCTTGCTCAGCGGGTTGATGGAGGATCTGGCCAAGGCCGGTGAAGGTAACGCCGAAACGCTGATGGACGATGGCGAAGACAGTCTGGTGATGAGCGATCCGGATTCGGCACTCGGTCTGGCGGCGGCGCGGGTGTTGACCGCTTCGTTGGCCACTCAATCGAAAGTGGCCTTGCCTGACGCGTTCAATCGTCAGCTGGCTGCGGCGCAACAGCGTCTGTCGGTCAGCTCGCAGCCGTTTGCCGAAGCGCTGAACCTGTCGCTGCAACCGTTCGATCAGGCCCGTGCGCAAGCGCTGTTGCAACGACTGTTGCCGCAGCAATCGACCCTCGAACGTGCGCTGGCGCTGACCTGGCTGCAACGCAGCATCGCCCAGGCTTCGCCAACTATTGCCCTGGCGCCGGGTGAAGGCTGGAAGAAAAACTACGGTGCTACCGGTGAGATGTACTGGACTTGGCAAGGCGCCACTCCGGTGCCGAGCGTGTTGACGGTGTCCGGTACGCAAGAGCGTCCGCTGCGCGCGGCGTTGAGCTTCCAGACCCAGCAACCGGCGGTCGATCCGATGGCCGTGACCATCACTCGTCGCCTGTCGCGACTGGTGCCGGGCGATGAAGCCTTCACCTTCAAACTGGAGCCGGTCGGGTCCAAGCCGTTGTCCAGTGACAGTCTGTATCTGGACGAAGTAATCCTCACCAGCAAAGCGCCGAAACCACTGCGCTACGGCATGCTTGAAGTGCCGCTGCCACCGGGCGCCGATGTCGAGCGCACCACCTGGGGCATCAAGTTACAAGGCAAGGACGGCACCGAGCCGACCGCGCTGGAGAAGGCGCGATTCGAACCGGGCCAGTTGGCCTACGCCGTGCCGGTCGATGCGCTGAGCGGCGAGTTGCGCCTGCGCCATCTGGTGCGCTTCTCGCAGAAGGGCCAGTTCAGCCTGCCGCCGGTGCGTTTCAAGCAAGTCTACGCACCGCAGCATCAGGCCCAGGAAGCGAAAGCCGCCCTCGGTCAGGTCACGGTCAACTGACATGAGCCGGCCGCTGCTGTGGCTGCTGATGTGTGTGATCCCTGCGCTGGCAACGGCGCAGGACGAGCCGTTGCGCGTGGCCTACAAGGGCGAATTGTTGTCGTTGAGTCAGACGCAACTGATCAAGCGTGAACCGTTGCCGTCATCGCTGGATACGCCGCTGGGCAGTCTGTGGAAGTTGTTTGTCTACGCATGGCTGGTGGATACCGGAGCGCGGGAGCCGGCGTATGAATGTCGCGGGCAATCGAAAGACGAGATTTATTGCTGCTCGGCGGGTGGCAAGATCGAGCGTGATCAGGCGTTGGTGAAATCCTGCGGGTTGTATTTCGAGCCTGCGCGGTTAGGGATTTCGGCGGCGGATTGGCGAACCTATTGGCAGGCGCGGAGGGCGCCGTCCTGGTTGCTGGATCTGCCTTCGGTGCAACCGGCTCAACGGGTTTCCGTGGTTGAACTGCTGAAGGTTATGGCCTCGTTGCCGGCGCAGGATCAGGCGCGTCGAGTGCTACTCGACGTGGTGCTGAACGCGGCGGACGGCAATGTCGTTGGTGAACTGGGCGGGCGCTTGCGGGTGAAAACCTGGAGCTGGCTCGGTGATCAGGACCCACAATCGCGGCAGGGCGGGTTTGCTGGTTGGACGGCGGATGATGCTCCGATCTGGGCGGGCGGACGTGGCACCAGCCAGATGGTCTTGCGCCATTATGGACAGGCATTGGCGACGGTGTTGCCAGCGGCATGGCCAGCAGAGGCGGGGCGTTGTGTTGAAGTCAGATTGTTCTCGCGCTATCCGGTTTCGCGGGTTTTGACTGGCGAGCGGGTGGTCACTTCCGGCCCGTTGCAGGGCGACTACCGCGTCGAATTCGCCAACGGCAACGCGCTGGATATCCACAGCGACGGCGAACTGTTTCTGCTCAACGACAAACTCGTCGCAAGGCTTGATCGCGAAGAATACGTCGCGAGAGTACTGGAACGTGAAGCCAAACCCGAACCTGCCGAAGCCGCCAAGGCGTTGGCCGTGGCGATTCGCACGTATCTGCTGCAAAACGCCACGCGCAACGGCGACTGCCTGAGTATCGACGACAGCAGCAATCGCCAGCGCGTTGCACCGCGCCCGGCCTCTGCTGAATCCCGAAGCATCGCCGCATGGACCGCGGATCTGGTTTTGGCCGGCAGCACCGTCACCTATCACTCCGATCAACCCGGCCCGGACAAACTCGCCTGGCAAAAAGCTGTCGAGCAAGCCAAGGCCGGTCAACGTTACGACGCGATTCTGCTGCACGCCTATCCGCGCGCCAGCCTCAGCCGTTGGGACAACCCCGTCGCTTCCTGCGAAGCGCTGCCCGCCGCACAAGACTGGCTGCAGAAACAGCGACGCGGCTGGCGTCCGAAGCTGGAAAGCGAAACCGGCTACAACGAAGTCAGCACATTCGCCGTGTGCAAACTGGCGTTCGGTCGCCCGTTTGTCGACCGTGAACGACAACGCATCTACGTGCGCGGCGTGCTGACTCTGCAGGATCGCCTCGATCTGACCCACGAATATCTGCACCTGGCTTTTGAAGCACATCCCAACGGCCAGGATGAAACCTACATCGAAGGGCTCGCCCGTCACCTTTTGCTGGAATAGACCATGACACTCCGTTATCCACAGGTCTTGCTGCTGCTCTGCACGTTGACCGCGCTCTCGCCGGCCATCGCCGCCGGTGGCGTCAAACTCGACACCCCGGTCGGCGGCTGGCGCAGTGGCGCTCCCGAAGGCGAGGGCGAAAGCTTCCGTCAGACCGTCAACTACCCGGCCTCATCGGTCAACACCCCGATCGGCCAGTCCTACACCGCGCGCATCAGCGGCGAGATAAAAGCTGCGCGGAAGGACAACGAACCCGGTCGTTTGATCGTCAACGGCGTGAGCATGCCGCTGAAAATCGACGACAGTGGCCGCTTCGACCGCCCGTTTTCCTTCCCCAACGGCAGCAACAGCGTCGAAGTGCGCAGCCCCGACGGCCAGCAACGTCACCGCACGCAATTCCTCAACACCAGCGGCGGCGCCACCCCAGCGAAATTGCGCGTACTGCTGGCATGGGACAGCGACGGCACCGACCTCGATCTGCACCTCGTCACCCCCGACGGCGCGCACATCTGGTACGGCAACCGCAGCGCCGCCAACGGCGCGGCGCTCGACGTCGACGTCACCACCGGCTACGGCCCGGAAATCTTCGCCATGCCGGCGCCGATCAAGGGCCAGTATCTGGTGTATGTGAATTACTACGGCGGTGGCTATCGCGGGGATGAGGATGGCGGCGATGAGGCGGTGCAGCCGCTGACCACGGCGCAGGTGACGGTGATTACTGAAGAAGGTACGCCGAGCGAGAAGATGGAGACGTTTCTGATCCCTATGCGCGCGGTGGGAGAGCTGACGCTGGTGAAGTCATTCAGTTATCCCTGAGCAGTTACTCGCTCAGGGATAGCACTAGAAACCGGGCGGAATGTAACCGGGTACGAACGGAACGTTGATGCATTTGCCATGAATGATTTTTCCGTCCTCGATCCTGAACAGTACGATCTTTTTGGCTTTATTGACGGTCGCTTCCAGTTTGCAGTCAGAGCTATGCCCGACCGTCTCGTAGTACTCGGTGTACACCATGCCGTTGCCGGTGTGATTCATTGAAGTGCCGGCCGCTTCGGTGGTGGTCCAGCTGGAGGATTTGAACCAGGTCAGGACGGCCAGATTTTCGCCGTTGGCACCGGTCTGTTTTTTCATTGAGTCAGGTTTACCGAACAGATCGAGTGCTTCCTGAACATCCCGTCCTTCCCAGCGCGACTGTGCAATCAGGTGGCAGCCATTAATCATTGAGACTGTGGCTGTTATCAGCAACGTCAGTAACGTTTTAGTCCATTGATTCATCATGACTCCCGGTGTCATGTGAGAGACGAAATAGCGCGCTGCAGCGCCCAGAAATCAGGCTGTTACTTGTTGCCCAGTATCGAGTCGAGGTTGTCCATCATCTGGCCTTTCTCTTGAATCGGTGCAAGTTTGAAGAACATCTGCTGCATGCCCTGAATCATCTGCAAGTGCTCCATCTTGCCCAATGCAATCATGTCTTTTTTCTCTGGAGTGCAAACGAAAGCCAAAGCGCGCTGGACCCAGAATTCTTTCGGCTGTTGCCATTGCTCGTTTACTTTCAGGTGCCGCAGCATGTAGGCAATTCGATCCACCGACTGGCCATTAACAAACCGCACCTTGTTGGTCTTGCACTGAACTTCCAGGTTGTAGGCATCGATCATTGGCTTGCCCGGCTCTTCATACACCAGCGTCACCGCCAGCATTTGCGCACCCTTGGTAAGCGTCGACGGCACAACTGATGTGCTGTCGGCGACATACATGATGTTCTTGTGCGGAACGCCGTTGCCGTAAATGATCCACCAGTCGCCGACGGGGTTCGGCTCTTCCGCTGACGCTGAGGTGGCAGTCAAGAGTGCAGTCAGTAGAGCGAGGGATTTACTCAATCTGAAAAATGATGACATGGTGTTGCTCCATTCCTTGGCGCTTTTGTAATGCACAAAAACAGAATGGAAATTTAGTGGCGGGTGCCGGCTGGGGCAATTAGGGCGGATGTGCTAATGGCTTATTGAAATGGCCGTTTGTTGGGCATTAATTATCGGCAAGGCTCAAGTACAGCGAACGCAAAGTCTGTACACGATTACGCCCCTTGTCTTTGGCGCCGTACAGCGCCTGATCCGCTTCCGATAGCAGGCGTGACAAGTCGTAGCCGGATTCACGGGTAGTCACAACTCCGATGCTGACGCTGAGCAGCCCCGGCTCAAGAATCGACAATTGCGAGAACGAACGGCGGATCCGTTCGGCAATTTCCAGTGCAGTCTGCTCATCGCAATCGTTAAGCAGGCAGGCAAACTCCTCACCGCCAATCCGCCCGCAAACATCGTCCTTGCGCAGGCTCTCGGCCACGATCCGGCCGAACGCGATCAACGCCTGATCCCCAACGGGATGGCCATAGGTGTCATTCAGACGCTTGAAGTTATCCAGATCACAAAGCAGCAACGCCGCCGGTTCTGCGTGTTGCTGGCTTTCAGTAAGCAACTGGCCGGCGTTCATCATGAACGCGCGACGATTGCCAATGCCCGTCAGCGGATCGCTGAACGCCGCCGCTTTGAGCTTGAGCTCTGCACGTTCCTTGACCATCGCTAGGGTGATGTAGGCAATGCCGATGACATACAGCATCGACTCGAACAGCATGAACGAGAAAAACGGCACACCCTCGCCAGTGCCCAGCAGCGCCTTTGTCACCGGCAGCCCTTCATCGGTCGCACTGCGAACGGCGTAGAACACAGTGTGCAGAACGGTCAACACCAGCGCCGGCATAAACGCGACGTCCAGAGTGTGGCGGCTGCGCCAGAGCTCCAGCGTTGTCAGCACGCCGTAACCGAATGCCAGCAAGGAGTAGATCAGAACCCGATTTGGCATCGACTCGTAGAAGGCGGGAATCAGACACAAGGTCAGCCAGGCGAACGCGCCTGCCAGAATGCCGGACACTGACGGTCTGCGCCCGACCAGCGTGCGCATGGCCGTCCAGTTCATCGCTGCACTGAGTAACAGAACAACATTGCCGAACACAATGGGAATGAAGTCGACCCCTCGATCACGCCAACTGACCAATACCACGCCCAAGGCGCCCAGCAGCATCATGCTTCCGAGGTACGCCAGTGGCGGCTCGCGGGTTTCGCGATACCAGGCGTGCAGCGTCAAAAGCCCCATCAAAAAGAAGACGAAGACCGAAACGACCAGCAGGGTCGGGATATGCAGGACCATTCCATGGATTCCCGTGAGGCTCAATACCGGAATCCGGCCGGTGGCGGGAATGCGGGTAAAAACAGAGGGGGTGGTTATAAGGCGGGATTTAGCACTGTGGGGGTTGGGTTTTGCAAGTGTTGGCGCATTGACCTGAGGATTGCCTAAGCCATCGCGAAAGGCAGCGGGGCAATTGTGCAGCAGCAATTGCCCTGTTTCGCTCCGGCGTCAGGCCGCTATGTTTGGACTGAAACTGCTGGAAGTAAGGCGCTCAATTGCGATAGTCAGAGCTTGATCGTCGAACAGCTTGTTTTTCCGCGCTGCAGCGCTGGAGCCACCATCCCATTTCATCAGTGCTTCGCGTAAAGCCGGAACGGTTGGCGCAACACCATCATGAATCAGCAACCAGTCGACCGTCGCTAGCAGCTCCATGCCAAAAGGAGATTCAAAACCATCGATCAATTCGGCCGTGCGCTCCAAAGCCTGGGAGTATTCCTTGGCTTCAGTCTTGAGGTAGGTCTGCAAAAAGGCTTTGCGATCCTGGTCAAACCAAATCACATCGGTGATTCCCGCATCACTGATGCGCTTGTCGCAATGCAGATAGCTGCCATCCAGATTGTTGAGCAGATGTTCCAATCGATTAGCGTACGGTCCGAATTTATGGGCGACGAATTTAAGATTCAGCGGGTTCTCAGTACTAGGAAGTTTTTCGATTGCACGCTCAAGAAACCACGCCAGTTTCTGAATCTCGAGCAGGCTGCATTCCATCCCCAGAACCCAATAACGTCGTACCAACTCTGCAATCAGCGCCCGTGCCGGAGTGAGTTGCTCAACTCCGTTGCGTTTAGCGACATTCAGATACTGATTGGAGGGTTCGAACACCAATACATCCACGTCCAGATCGTCCAGTACTTCAACAATTTGCTCACGCACTTCAGGCCACTTCAGCCCACCGTTACCAACACCTAGCGGCGGGACAGCGACAGACTTCACATCGTTTTCTATCAAGAAACGACGCAGATCATGCAAACCCTCGGTAATCCACGCCATTTGCGAGGGAGAGCGCCAGTGGCGTTTGGTAGGGAAGTTCACGATCCAGCGCGGGCCATCGAGTTCATTGGTGGCCGTCACGTGCATTTTGCCGGTTTCTACTTCACCGGCCTTGCACGCTGCTGCATACAGACGGTAATTCTGCGCAAAGCGTTCTTTGAACATCAACGCGATGCCTTTACCCATCACACCCACGGTGTTCACCGTGTTGACGAGGGCTTCGGTTTTGGCTTCCAGCAGGTTGCCCTGGGTGAATCTGATCATTGGAAATACTATTTGGGGCGCGCATGGACTAGCAGAGCAAGAGCCAGATCAGAGAGCGGCAAACCTTATTCCTCATCAAAGTAATCGCGATCCAGCGTCGGCAACCGCAACAAGCGCGATGTCACGCCAACCTCATGATCCATCATCAGATGCACCAGTCGCGTTCCGTCTACCAACACAATGCCATCCACCGATTTAGCGAAGTCAACAGCGTGCGCGGTAAAGCCAGACGTGGTGATGAATACGCCGCGCTTAGCTTTTTGCCCGGCGAGTGCTCCGTAGAACGCCTGCAGTTCAGGCCGGCCAACCGTGTTTTGCCAGCGTTTGGCCTGAACATAAACCTTCTCCAGCCCTAATTTATCGAGCGAGATAATGCCGTCGATACCCGCATCACCGGAACCGCCGACACGTTGCAGATCATTGCGACTGGCGCCATACCCCAGTCGATGAAGCACATCCAGCACGATCACTTCGAAACGGTTGGGGCTAACTTGCAGCAAGTTGTCCAAAAGGTCCGCCGCCGTGGCATCGCGCAATTCCTTTAGCGCTCGCTCCAGTCGGTCGTCAGGGCTTTCGGTGGCGGAGGTCAGGTCTGGCTCAATGTTTGGTTGGTCGTCTAGTGGTTCAGCATCAGGCGCGACCTTCAGCTTCACATTCATGTAGCCGATTGCCAAATGCTCCACGTCCTTGGCCGACAATGGAAATGCATGCTCCTTGGCGTACTGCGCGCCTGCATCAGTCAATTTCCAGTAACCGCGTTTGGCACTGCTGGAAAGACCGGCACGTTTGAGTCGATCGTGCGCCCAACCTGAACGGTTTTTGTAGGTAGCCTGACCACTGGCGATCAATTCTTCGCGCTGTGCTTCGGTCAATTGCAGTGTTTTTGCTGCCGCTTCGTGAGCGTCCCGAGCAATCGCACCCTCGGGTTTTGTGGCGAGAAAACGAAGGATCGGTTCGATGAACTGATCGTAGGTTGGAACGGACATAGGCGCATCCCTGTGCTGAAGGTTTTTTAACTAACCGGCGGGCGAGTATAAATTAACGCTCGCTGAGGATGCCTTGGAGAGTAAGCACTGTTTGCGTGAAAACGTAAGTCGCTATGTCTCGGTTCGCACATATGTCGAATATCTGGCTGGTTCACTTTCTCACAGGCATTAAAAAGCCGGCTTGTGGCCGGCTTCTCGGGGACTGGCTTGGCCTATTTTTGGTAAGCCTTGCCAGCCTTCAAAACGTACATCCGGATCTGCGTCCGGCTGTGGGACTTGGTCAGACGTTGGTCTGCCGCGTCGGGCGCTGTCTGAGCCGCGGGGCGGGTCGATGCGCAAATGTGGGGCGCAGGATACTGAGTTTTGCTGTGGATTCCCAGCCTGAAGTGCGGTTTAGAGCGACCGCAGTCGAACAAATTCGAGATTTGTACCGATTATCAGGGCCTCATCGCGAGCAGGCTCACTCCTACAGGGGGCTTTGCGGGCCGTGAGATCAAAGAAACGGCACCACCGGCCGCCGCTTGCTCACCGTCGACCACCAGAACACCCAGCCCAATATGTGAATCCGTTGCTCTTCAATCTGCGCCGGGTGGAACACTTCGTCCGGGTATTCGGCGCTGTTGTGGCTGCGCAGGCGCAGGCCGTTGCCGGGCATAC
The DNA here is from genome assembly GCF_979258655.1 of Pseudomonas sp. AC242. Lineage (NCBI taxonomy): Bacteria > Pseudomonadati > Pseudomonadota > Gammaproteobacteria > Pseudomonadales > Pseudomonadaceae > Pseudomonas > Pseudomonas sp. AC242. The sequence goes on along the minus strand of NZ_OZ409873.1, from coordinate 4,911,721 downwards.
GGTGCAGGTATTTGATGCGCAGCATGCCGTCGTGTTCGATGGCGTAGATTTCGCCGTCCACCACTTTTGTCAGGCCGCGGTCGATGGCGACGATGGAGCCGTCTTCGATGCGTTCGGCCATGCTGTTGCCGATCATGTGCGCGCAGATGGCGTCGGCGTGGCGGATTTCCAGTTGATCCAGTGGTGCACGCAGCAGGCGGATGGACAGGTCCGGGTCCTGAATGACGTGGGTTTTGTCGGAGCCGTTGGTCAGGGGTGTTTCCTTGAAGAAGGCCAGTTCAATGTCGTTGGGATGGATAAAACGGTAGGCGCCCTGGGGATCGTGGGCGTCGAAGCTGTCGCCGTTGCTGGCAGGCGGAGTCAGGCTTGGCAGCTCTTTTGTGCCTTCGCCGGTTTTCAGCCATTCGCTGTTGACGGACAGCAGGCGTGAGACTTCTTCCATGCGATACGCCGGGACGCCCCGGGTGTACCAGTTGTGGACATTTTGGGCTTCCGTGCCCCAGAACTTTGCGAAACCCGTCGTCGAGATGTTCGCAGCTTCCAGGAGTGCCTTGAATCTTGGACCGCTAGTGTTCTTTCTCATAAACACGGAGTCTACGGCCGTGCCAGAGCGGTTTGAATAAACCGGACGTTCAAAAACGGGCTGAATTTTGCGACGGGATGTAAGACGATCTTGTGGGAAATTACACAGGCTAAAACTTTTCTGTAGTCCGCCATAAACACTCTGTTTAAGACGGCTTTTGCCGAGCACAAAAAACCCCGGATCAACCGGGGTTTTCTTCAAGCCTCGCGCGTAGCGCAGGTGCTTAGCCTTTGTAGGCGGCAACCGACTTGGTGATCGCTTCGCGGGCGGCGTCTGCACCGGCCCAGCCTTCGATCTTGACCCATTTGCCTTTTTCGAGATCTTTGTAGTTCGCGAAGAAGTGCTCGATCTGCTGGATCAGCAGTGGCGGCAGGTCGGTGTATTCCTTCACATCGACGTACAGCTGGGACAGCTTGTCGTGTGGCACTGCGATGACTTTGGCATCGCCGCCGCCGTCGTCAGTCATGTTCAGGATGCCGACTGGACGCGCGCGGATCACCGAGCCTGGCGCAACCGGATAAGGGGTCACAACCAGCACGTCGAGGGGATCACCGTCGTCAGCCAGGGTGTTCGGGATGTAACCGTAGTTGGCCGGGTAGAACATTGGGGTGGCCATGAAACGGTCAACGAACAGGCAATCGCTGTCTTTGTCGATTTCGTATTTGATCGGCGCGTGGTTGGCCGGAATCTCGATCGCGACGTAGATGTCGTTCGGCAGGTCTTTGCCAGCCGGAATCTTGCTGTAGCTCATTGGGCGTTGCCCCCGTAGTTGACCAAAAACACTTGGCCGGATTGACCAAAAAGTGGCGGCGATTATAGGCATATTCTGCCGTCGGCGCCATGTACCGAAAGTCGTGCAGAGCTTAGTCGTGCGCCTGATAGACCGGGTCTGTGGCCTGAAGTTGCCGTAACCGGCTCAACGGGTCCTGACGGTAGAAAAGCTGTAGCTGCGCATAGACCTGTGGATAAGCCTCGTGCAGCAGATCCGGGGCGCTGAAAAAGTACTCGCTGGTAACGGCAAAGAATTCGGCCGGGTTCTCGGCGGCGTAGGGATCTATGGCGGTTTCGGCGTCAGGATTGCGATCGAGCTGACGGTTGAGATCGTCGTAGGCGTGTTGCATCACTTCGGCCCAGTCGCTGACGCGCATGTCAGCATGCAGCGGCGGCAGGCCGTTGGCGTCGCCATTGAGCATGTCGAGTTTGTGCGCCAGTTCGTGGATCACCAGGTTATAGCCTTCCCAGCCACCACTGGCCATCACGCCCGGCCAGGCGAGGATGATTGGCCCCTGTTGCCAGGCTTCGCCGCTGTGTTCACCGTCCCATTCGTGCTCGATACCGCTGGCGTCGCGATGACGTTGCGGGCTGAGAAAGTCGTCGGGGTAGAGGACGATTTCGTGGAAACCCTGATACCAGTTCAGATCGCCAAGGTTGAGCAGCGGCAATTGCGCCTGGGCCGCGAGCAACAGGCGTTGTTCCTGATGCAGTTCGACGCCGGGCAGGGCGCTCAGGTGTTTGTCTTCGAGGAACAGCACGCAGGCTTCGCGCAGCCACTGGTCTTCGGTAGCGCTGATACCGTCAAGGAAACTCAGGTGATGGCGCACCCGCTGCCACATCTCGTCGGCAATCGGGTGCCTGGCCAGAATGCGCCGGCGACGCCAGGCGCTCAGCGACCACATCGGCTTAGTGCGATTGGGCTTTGGTGCCGCCGAAACGGCTGCGAACCACGCCGAGGATCATCGGCACCAGCGACAACAGAATGATCGCTACCACCAGCAACGACAGGTTTTTCTTGATGAACGGTACGTTGCCGAAGAAGTAGCCCAGCGTCACCAGACCGCCGACCCAGAGGATGGTGCCCAGCACGCTGAAACCGAAGAAGCGCGGGTATGGCATCTTCGCTACGCCGGCGACGAACGGCGCAAAGGTACGGATGATCGGCAGGAAGCGCGCCAGCGTTACGGTCTTGCCGCCATGCTTGTCGTAGAAGTCGTGGGTTTTTTGCAGGTAATCGCGACGGAAGATTTTCGAGTTCGGGTTGCTGAACAGTTTCTCGCCAGCCGTTCGTCCGATCACGTAGTTGGTGCTGTCGCCAAGGATCGCCGCGAGCATCAGCAGGCCGCCCAACAGCACCGGATCCATGCCACCGCCAGCCGCAACGGCACCGGCAATGAACAGCAACGAGTCACCCGGCAGGAAGGGCATCACTACCAGACCGGTTTCACAGAAGATCACCAGAAACAGGATGGCGTAGATCCATGGCCCATAGTTGTTCACCAGCAAATCGAGGTACACATCGAGATGCAGGATAAGGTCGAGCGGGTTGAAATCCATGGGGGCACCTGTGTGACGGCCCGACTCGGCAGGCCTGTGCGGATGACTTCGTGTAAGCCTACAGCGGGGTGTAGTTTTTCTTACAAGCCGGAAAGCTCGGGATTATACGGTCTGAAGGATGAAAAGCGCGTTGGTTTTGTAGCGGGGGATGTCGGGATGTGAGGATTTGTCAGACAGATAATCATTGTGGCGAGGGAGCTTGCTCCCTCATCACAGGCAAACCGCGCGATCAGAGTTCTTCGCTGATCGGCAGCACGTAGTTCTTGAACTCGGTGTCTTCCTTGAACCCGATGGACTCGTAGGTTTTCTGCGCGACTTCATTGTTGCTGCTGGTGGAGACGCGCATACGCACGGCCTGGGTTTCCTTGGCCATTTTTTTTGCGGTGCGGATCAGGTTATCGGCGACCAGTTGGCGGCGGGCGTCTTCGGCGACATAGATGTCGTTGAGGATCCAGACGCGCTTGAGTGACAGCGAAGAAAAGCTTGGGTACAGCTGACAAAACCCCATCAGCTTCTTGTCGTCATCATCGGCCAGCGCCAGATAGATCACCGACTCCTTGCGGCGCAGGCGTTTTTCGAGGAAGGCGCGGGAGGAATCCGGGTAAGGCAGGGAACCGTAGAACTCGCGATATTTGACGAACAACGGGGTCAACAAATCCAGATGTTCGAGGGTCGCTTGAATAATCCGCATGATAGGTCTCGTCTTCAAGTGGCTGTCTTCAACTGCTCTGACGGCGATGGGAAACCCGTGCGGCCGTGCATCGATCCTGCCTGAAACCTGCGCAGAAACGCAATGCGGAAACGGTTCAGGCAGGGGGCGGGCTGAGTAGGAAGTTTCCTTTCATGTCCGCACCGGCGTCCGACTCCAGCGTCTGAACCTGTGCTTCGTCCTTCAGATTCACGCCCGACAGCTGTCTGCGACAAGCTTCCCGCATCAAGTACAGCAAGCGATGCGCCGCCATGCCGTAGCTCAAGCCTTCGAGCCGTACATTGGAAATGCAGTTGCGGTAGGCGTCGGTCAGACCGATCTTTGGATTGTAGGTGAAATATAAACCGAGGCTGTCTGGCGAACTGAGGCCCGGGCGTTCGCCGATCAGCATCACCAGCATTTTTGCGCCGAGCAGTTGGCCGATCTCATCACCGACGGCAACGCGGCCCTGTTCCACCAGGACAACGGGCGCCATCGACCAGCCGTCGTCGCTCATTTGCTCTTCCAGTCGCGTGAGAAACGGCAAGGTATGCCGATGTACCGCCAGTGCCGACAAACCGTCAGCCACGACAATTGCCAGATCGACACCGCCCGGATGCGCCACTGCGTACTCGCGCAAGGCCTGCGCCGATTCTTCGCTGAGCTTGCGCCCCAGATCCGGGCGTTGCAGGTAGCTGTTGCGATCCACGGCGGCGCTGTGCAGCAACAAGGATTCGCGTCCGCGCTCGTTCAGTTGCGCGCTGAGTCCGGCATGATCAAATGGCAGATGCACGGCATCACGTGCCTGGGCATGGGCAAATTGGAAATCCAGTTGCGCGCTGGTCGGCAGGCTGGTGCCGGTGCGGCCGAGAGCGATGCGTGCCGGGGTCAGGCGGCGCAGTTCCAGCCACGGGTTTTGCGGGTCGATGGGCGGTTTTTCCATGTGACTCATCCCAGTTGCGCCAGCGCCTGGCGGAAGGCCGGCGGCAAGTTGTTGCCAAAGCGAACCTTGCCGTCCGCTTGCGTGAAGATGCCCATGTTGGCCAGCCATTGCTCGAACTCCGGCGCCGGTTTCAGGCCCAGGGTCTGCCGGGCGTAGAGCGCGTCATGAAACGAAGTGGTCTGGTAATTGAGCATGATGTCGTCGGAGCCGGGGATGCCCATGATGAAGTTGATCCCGGCGACCCCAAGCAACGTCAGCAAGGTGTCCATGTCGTCCTGATCGGCTTCGGCGTGGTTGGTGTAGCAGATGTCGCAACCCATCGGCACGCCGAGCAGCTTGCCGCAGAAGTGGTCTTCGAGGCCGGCGCGGATGATCTGTTTGCCGTTGTAGAGGTATTCCGGGCCGATAAATCCTACGACGGTGTTCACCAGAAACGGCTTGAAATGTCGTGCTACGGCGTAGGCCCGCGTCTCGCAGGTTTGTTGATCGACGCCGTGGTGGGCGTTGGCCGACAGTGCGCTGCCCTGACCGGTTTCGAAATACATCAGGTTCTGCCCGAGAGTGCCGCGGTTCAGGCTCAGACCGGCGTCGTAGCCTTCCTGCAACACGTTGAGGTTGATGCCGAAACTGGCGTTGGCCGCTTCGGTGCCGGCGATGGACTGGAACACCAGATCCAGCGGCACGCCACGGTTGATCGCCTCTATGGAGGTGGTGACGTGGGTGAGCACGCAGGCCTGAGTCGGGATGTCGTAGCGCTGGATGATTGCGTCGAGCATCTCCAGCATCGCGCAGATCGAGGCGATGCTGTCGGTGGCCGGGTTGATGCCGATCATCGCGTCGCCATTGCCGTAGAGCAGACCGTCGAGAATGCTCGCGGCGATGCCGGACGGTTCGTCGGTCGGGTGATTGGGTTGCAGGCGCGTCGACAGCCGTCCGCGCAGGCCGAGAGTGCCGCGAAACTTGGTTACCACGCGAATCTTCTGCGCCACCAGCACCAGATCCTGCACGCGCATGATCTTTGATACCGCCGCGACCATTTCCGGGGTCAGGCCGGGGGCGAGGTTGCGCAGGCTGGTTTCGTCGGCGGCGTCGCTGAGCAACCAGTCGCGGAAACCACCCACGGTGAGGTGGCTGACCACGGCGAAGGCTTGCTTGTCGTGGGTGTCGATGATCAGCCGGGTGACTTCATCGGACTCGTAAGGAATCAGCGCTTCTTGCAGGAAATGCGTAAGCGGAATGTCGGCCAGCGCCATTTGCGCAGCCACGCGCTCGCCGTCATTGAGCGCGGCGACGCCAGCGAGGAAGTCCCCGGAGCGCGCCGGGCTGGCCTTGGCCATGACGTCCTTGAGACTGTCGAAGCGATAGGTCTGGGCGCCGACCGTGTGAGCGAAACTGGCCATACACAATTCTCCGTGACGGCGCAGACCGAGCCTGCGCCGGGATTGTCGGCACTCAGTGCAAGGCTTGTTCAGCCTTCTGGATCGCCGCGAATTCTTCTTCCGGCGTGCCTGCTACCAAGTGATGTCGACTGTAGAACGCAAAGTAAGCAATTAACACTCCATAGATGACGGCGGCACCGATTACCACCCGTGGATCGACCAGGAAACCCGCGACCACGGCGATGCACGCCAGCACCAAGGCCACGCCGGAGGTGAAGATGCCGCCCGGTGTGCGGTACGGCCGGTCCATTTTGGGGCGGCGAATCCGCAAGGTGATGTGCGCGGCCATCATCAGCACGTAGGAAATGGTTGCGCCGAACACCGCCACCAGAATCAGCAGATCGCCCTGGCCGGTCAGCGACAGCCCAAAACCGATGATGCCGGGAATCACCAGCGCCAGGACCGGTGCCTTGCTTTTATTGGTTTCGGACAGTTTGCGTGGCAGGTAGCCGGCCCGTGACAGCGCGAAAATCTGCCGCGAGTACGCGTAGATGATCGAGAAGAAACTCGCGATCAGTCCGGCCAGCCCCACAAGGTTGACGAAACTGCCCATCCACGTCGAGCCGCCATAGGCTTTGCTCAACGCTTCGACCAACGGGTTACCGGAGGTCAGCAGCGAGTTGGCGCCCGCACCGCCGGGGCCGACGATCAGAATCAACAGGGCAAACATGAGCAGCACCAACATGGCGCCGATCAAGCCGCGCGGCAGATCACGTTTGGGGTTCTTGGTTTCCTCGGCGGCCAGCGGCACGCCTTCAACGGCAAGGAAGAACCAGATCGCATAGGGGATCGCCGCCCAGACGCCGACATAGCCGAATGGTAGAAACGGACTGGCACCCGCTGCGGCAGTCACCGGAATGTCGAGCAGGTTGGCGACGTCGAAGTGCGGCACCATGGCCACCAGAAACACCCCCAGCGCCAACGCGGCGACGGCGGTGATGACAAACATCAGCTTGAGCGCTTCGCCGACCCCGAATATGTGGATGGCAATGAAAATGATGTAGAAGGCCAGATAGATCATCCAGCCGCCGATGCCGAACAGCGATTCGCAGTAGGCACCGATAAACACCGCGATAGCCGCAGGGGCAATGGCGTATTCGATGAGAATTGCGGTGCCGGTGAGAAAACCGCCCCACGGCCCGAATGCACTGCGGGCAAAACCGTAGCCACCGCCAGCGGTGGGGATCATCGAAGACAACTCGGCCAGAGAAAAGCACATGCACAGGTACATGGTGGCCATCAGCAGCGTCGCCAGGAACATGCCGCCCCAGCCACCCTGAGCGAGGCCGAAGTTCCAACCGGCATAGTCACCGGAAATCACGTAGGCAACGCCCAGACCCACCAGCAGTACCCAGCCGGCGGCACCTTTTTTCAGTTCGCGTTGTTGAAAGTAATCCGATCCGACTTTTTCAAAGTCGACGGAGGCGCCGGTCGCCGGAGCGCCAGCCGGGGATTCGCTAGGCATAGGGTTTACCTTTCTTATTGTTGTATTGGCCCGGCTTTTTTGCCGGTGGGTAGCATGATCGTCCCCACGCTCTGCGTGGGGATGCCTCAACGGACGCTCTGCGTTCGACTTTGGTAGGACGCGGAGCGTCCCGGGCGGCATTCCCACGCAGAGCGTGGGAACGATCAGTGCTGCAGGTTTAGAAGAAGCCCAACGGATTGATGTCGTAGCTCACCAGCAGGTTTTTCGTCTGCTGATAATGATCGAGCATCATCTTGTGCGTCTCACGGCCAACGCCGGACTTCTTGTACCCGCCAAACGCGGCATGCGCCGGATACAGGTGGTAGCAGTTGGTCCACACGCGACCGGCCTTGATCGCGCGGCCCATGCGGTAGGCGCGGTTGATGTCGCGGGTCCACAGACCGGCGCCGAGGCCGAACTCGGTGTCGTTGGCGATGGCCAGGGCTTCGGCTTCGTCCTTGAATGTGGTGATGCTCACCACCGGGCCGAAGATTTCTTCCTGGAACACGCGCATCTTGTTGGTGCCCTTGAGCAGGGTCGGCTGGATGTAATAGCCGGTCGACAGGTTGCCCTCGAGTTTTTCCACCTTGCCGCCAGTCAGCAGCTCGGCGCCTTCGCCCTTGGCGATTTCCAGGTACGAAAGAATCTTGTCGAATTGCTGCTCGGACGCCTGCGCGCCGACCATGGTGTCGGTGTCCAGCGGATCGCCACGTTTGATTTGCAGGACTTTCTTCATCACGACAGCCATGAACTCGTCGTAGATCGATTCCTGTACCAGTGCGCGGGAAGGGCAGGTGCACACCTCGCCCTGGTTGAAGAACGCCAGCACCAGACCTTCGGCGGCTTTCTCAATGAACGTCGGTTCGGCCTGCATGATGTCTTCGAAGAAGATGTTCGGCGATTTGCCGCCCAGTTCCACGGTGGACGGGATGATGTTCTCGGCGGCGCATTTCATGATGTGCGAGCCGACCGGCGTCGAGCCGGTGAAGGCAATCTTGGCGATACGTTTGCTGGTCGCCAGCGCTTCCCCGGCCTCTTTGCCATAGCCCTGAACAATGTTCAGCACGCCCGGTGGCAGCAGGTCACCGATCAGTTCCAGCAACACGGTGATGCCCAGCGGGGTTTGCTCGGCGGGTTTGAGTACTACGCAGTTGCCGGCGGCCAGCGCTGGTGCAAGTTTCCACGCGGCCATCAGGATCGGGAAGTTCCACGGGATGATCTGGCCAACCACGCCCAGCGGTTCATGAATGTGGTACGCCACGGTGTTGCCGTCGATTTCGGCAGCGCTGCCCTCCTGCGCGCGCAGGCAGCCGGCGAAGTAACGGAAATGGTCGGCCGCCAGCGGGATGTCGGCGTTGAGGGTTTCGCGGATGGCTTTGCCGTTGTCCCAGGTTTCGGTGATCGCCAGCAATTCGAGGTTGGCTTCGATGCGGTCGGCGATTTTCAGCAGGATCAGCGAGCGCGCCTGCACGGAGGTCGCGCCCCACGCATCGGCAGCGGCGTGGGCGGCGTCCAGTGCCTTGTCGATGTCTTCGGCAGTGGAGCGTGGGAATTCGGCAATTGGCTGGCCATTCACTGGCGAGGTGTTGGTGAAGTACTGACCTTTGACAGGCGCGACGAACTCGCCGCCGATGTAGTTACCGTACTTGCTCTTGAACGAGACTTTGGCGCCTTCAGTACCGGGGTGAGCGTAACGCATGATGATGTTCTCCTTGGCTTTGTACTTATTAGAGAAACGCGCAAGTGCGCTTGCTATAAGCGTAGAGCAAAGGTCGGGCCACTGCCGTGCAGGGCAGGTAAATCAAGGTGTTGCGTGATTTCTGTCGGACGAGTGGATCGCGCCTGTGATGGTTTCGGTACAGAGGGGGTGACAGTTTGTACCGCTTTCGGCACAGCCGGTGACCGGGCAGTCTTGCCAGCATTGCAATGCGGCGGTGGCTGGAGGATGCTGGGCGTCACCTCAGCATTGGGCCGTCGAGCCTCGGGGAGAACAATAAGAAATGCACGACAACCATTTGAGTCGCCATGCCCAACAGGTTCTCACCGCTACCCAGGGCAAACCGCACCTGCACGGTCCCGGTGCCGATCCATCAATTGCCCGTTCGTGGCTGCGCTGCCTGGAGGACTATCACCTCGACCCGGCGCTGAGCATGGCGCCGACCGTGCTCGAACATGGCCGCGTTCTCGAAAGTCGCGAACGGCTGCAACAGGTGTTGCAGATCGCCGGCAATGAAATGAGCAGCCTGCATCAACAACTTTCCGGCGCCGGCCATGCTGTGCTGTTGACCGACGCGCGCGGGGTGATCCTCAACTGCGTCACCGCGCCGGCCGAACGCAAGATCTTCGAACGCGCCGGCCTCTGGCTCGGTGCAGACTGGAGTGAGGCTTGCGAAGGCACCAACGGCATCGGCACCTGTCTGGTCGAACGGCAGGCGCTGACCATTCATCAGGATGAGCACTTTCGCGGTCGCCACACCGGCCTGACCTGTTCGGCGAGCCCGGTGTTCGACCCGCATGGCGAACTGCTCGCGGTGCTCGACGTGTCGTCGGCGCGCCACGATGTCTCGCGACAGAGCCAGTTTCACACCATGGCGCTGGTCAATCTGTCGGCGAAGATGATCGAGAGTTGCTACTTCCTGCGCTGTTTCGATAACCAATGGTTGTTGCGTTTTCATTTGCAGGCCGAATCGGTCGGGTTGTTCAGCGAAGGTTTGCTGGCGTTTGACGGCGAAGGGCGGATCAGCGCAGTCAACCAGAGTGCACTGAATTTGCTTGGGCATATTCGTGGCGGCTTGCTCGGTAAACCGGTCGAGGCGTTTTTCGATTGTTCGCTGGATGAATTGCTTGGCCGCGCCAGTGCCCATGCCAGCGCCAGTTGGCCGCTGCGCACCCGTGACGGCCGACATTTGTTTGCGGTGTTGCGCGGGGAATCGCGCAAGCCTTTACCGATGGTATCGGCGCCAGTCGTGGCTGAAGCGCCGCGCCTGTCGGGCATCTGCCTCGGTGATGAGGCGCTGCAGGCAGACTTCCGTAAAGCCTTGCGCGTATTCGAGCGGGATGTGCCCTTATTGATCAATGGCGAAACCGGTTCCGGCAAGGAGGCCTTCGCCAAGGCTGTGCATCAGGCCAGTCAACGCTCGAGCAAAGCCTTCGTTGCGCTCAACTGCGCGGCAATCCCCGAGAGCCTGATCGAGAGCGAACTGTTCGGCTATCGCGGTGGCAGTTTCACCGGCGCACGCAAGGAGGGCATGCGCGGCAAGTTGCAGCAGGCTGATGGCGGGACGTTGTTCCTCGATGAAATTGGCGATATGCCGCTGGCCTTGCAGACTCGTCTGTTGCGCGTGTTGGAGGATCGTCAGGTGGTGCCAATTGGTGGCGAGCCGGAGTCGGTCAACGTGCGGATCATCAGTGCCACCCACCGTAATCTGCTGGAGCGGGTCGCGGACGGCAGCTTCCGTGAGGATTTGTATTACCGGCTCAACGGGCTGGAAGTGGCGTTGCCGGCATTACGCGCGCGCAGTGATAAATCGCAGTTGCTGGATTTTCTGCTGGCCGAAGAGGCGGGTGGTGAAACGATCCTGATCGATGAGCCGGCGCGTCAGGCTTTGCTGGCGTTCAACTGGCCGGGGAATGTGCGGCAGTTGCGCAATGTCCTGCGCACGTTGGCGGCGTTGTGTGATGAGGGGCGGATCGGGGTGGAGGATTTGCCGGTGATGATTCGGCAGGGGCGGGTGCCGATTTTTCAGCCTGATTCATCTGAACATCCACTGGAAGACGCCGAGCGGATTGCGCTGCTTAAAACGCTGGAGCAGACGCGGTGGCACATGACGCATACGGCGGAACAGCTTGGGGTCAGCCGTAATACGCTCTATAGAAAACTGCGTAAGCATGGCATTGAGCGGCGAGTCAGTTAGAAGGCCCTCACCCTAGCCCTCTCCCAGGGGGAGAGGGGACTGACCGGGTCGCTCACTGATTTACGCCGACCTGAAATATCGAGCCGAACTCAGAATTTGAAAGCGACCGAGATCGGCTCCCTCTCCCGGGAGGCGAGGGGACTGATCGAGGTGTTTTGGCGATTTACGCCGACCTGAGTTATCGAGCCGAACTGCGGATTTGAAAGCAACGTAGATCGGCTCCCTCTCCCTCGGGAGAGGGCTGGGGTGAGGGGCCGCAATCTACAGCGGAGCCTGAACCCCAAGCCCAACCATCCCCGCCCCTCACCTAAAGAGTGCGATTTCCCCCTCCCTACGCTAACCTGCGGCCATGTTTTACGAGGTCGACTATGCACATTCATATTCTGGGTATCTGCGGCACTTTCATGGGCTCGATGGCGGTGTTGGCCAAAGAGCTGGGCCATCACGTGACCGGCTCCGACGCCAACGTCTATCCACCGATGAGCACGCAGCTGGAAGCCCAAGGCATTCAACTGACGCAGGGCTATGACCCGGCGCAGCTCGATCCGGCACCGGATCTGGTGGTGATCGGCAACGCCATGTCGCGCGGTAACCCGGCGGTGGAATATGTCCTGAACAAAGGCCTGCCGTACGTCTCCGGCCCGCAGTGGCTGGCTGACCACGTGCTGCAAGGTCGCTGGGTACTGGCGGTAGCTGGTACGCACGGCAAAACCACCACCAGCAGCATGCTCGCCTGGGTCCTGGAACATGCCGGCATGAGCCCGGGCTTCCTGATCGGCGGCGTGCCGCAAAACTTCTCGGTCTCTGCTCGCTTGGGCGGTACACCGTTCTTCGTGATCGAGGCTGACGAATACGACAGCGCCTTCTTCGACAAGCGCTCGAAGTTTGTTCATTACCGCCCACGCACCGCGATCCTCAATAACCTTGAGTTCGATCACGCCGACATCTTCCCGGATCTGCCGGCGATCGAGCGGCAATTCCATCACTTGGTGCGCACCATCCCAAGTGAAGGTCTGGTCATCCACCCGACCACCGAGCCGGCCTTGCAACGTGTGATCGAAATGGGCTGCTGGACCCCGGTGCAAACCACCGGTGCCGGCGGTCAGTGGCAGGTCAAACTGCTGAGCGAAGACGGCTCGGCGTTCGAAGTGATGTTCGAAGGCGTGTCGCAGGGCACCGTCGAATGGGAGCTGACCGGTCAGCACAACGTCGCCAACGCCTTGGCTGCTTTGGCGGCTGCGCGTCATGTTGGCGTGGTGCCATCGATGGGCATTGCCGGGTTGAGCGCATTCAAGAACGTCAAGCGCCGCATGGAGAAAGTCGCCGAAGTGCGCGGCATCACCATCTACGACGATTTCGCTCACCACCCGACGGCGATTGCCACCACTCTCGACGGTTTGCGCAAACGCATCGGCGACGCACCGCTGATCGCGATCATCGAACCGCGCTCCAACTCGATGAAGCTCGGCGCGCACCGTGATGGTTTGCCCGACAGCGTGGTCGATGCCGATCAGGTGATCTGGTACGCCCCGGCCAACCTCGGCTGGGACCTCGCCGGCACCGCCGCACTGTGCACCGTGCCGTCGATTGTCAGCGATTCGCTGGAAGGCATCATCGAGCGCGTGAAGAGCCAGGCCCAGCCCGGCAAGACTCACGTGGTGATCATGAGCAACGGCGGCTTCGGCGGCCTGCACGGCAAACTCGCCGAGGCGCTGCAATGAACACTCGTTTTGAGAGCAATGGCCCGGAACGCATCACACTGGCCATGACCGGTGCCTCCGGCGCTCAGTACGGCTTGCGCCTGCTCGATTGTCTGGTGCGGGAAGATCGCGAAGTGCACTTCCTGATCTCCAAGGCTGCACAACTGGTGATGGCCACCGAGACCGATGTGACGCTGCCGCCGAAGCCGCAGATGATGCAGGCCTTCCTGACCGAATACACCGGGGCCGCCGCCGGGCAGATCCGCGTATACGGCAAGGAAGACTGGATGTCGCCGGTAGCTTCGGGCTCCGGCGCACCGGCAGCAATGGTCGTGGTGCCGTGCTCTACCGGGACGTTGTCGGCGATTGCCACCGGCGCCTGCAATAACCTGATCGAGCGCGCCGCCGACGTCACTTTGAAAGAGCGTCGCCAGTTGATTCTGGTGCCGCGCGAGGCGCCGTATTCGAGCATTCATCTGGAGCATATGCTCAAGCTGTCGAACATGGGCGTGACGATTCTGCCGGCCTCGCCGGGTTTCTATCACCAGCCGCAGACCATCGATGACCTGATCGATTTCGTTGTGGCGCGGATTCTCAATCTGCTCGGCATTCCTCAGGACATGCTGCCGCGTTGGGGTGAGCATCATCTGAGCAGTGATGAATAAGCTGCTGGCGATTTTGCTGGCGCTGCAACTGACCGGTTGCGCCACTGCGCGCACCCTCGACGCCGCCAAACCGGGCGCGCCTGTGGTGTACTCCGGGACGCGGCTGGATTTGTATGCATTGAATGGCGGGTGTTGCGCGATGGATCGGTTCGGGGCTGAGGCGCCGAGCTATCCGGGGGTGGACCTGCCAGCGAGTGCGTTGCTCGATACGCTGCTGTTGCCATTGTCATTGCTGACGGTGATCGGTGTGAGCTTCCAGGCAACGGGCGGATTGTAGTTAGACAGATCGTTGCCACGCTCTGCGTGGTAACGCCTCCGGCGACGCTCTGCGTCATGCTTTGGGATGCAGAGCGTCCGTGGCTGCATTCCCACGCAGAGCGTGGGAACGATCATGCGGCGGAAGATTATTTGCCGAGCTTGCGCAGCTCATCCGACTCGATCACCCGCACCCCATCCTGCTCTTCCAGGGCCAGGCGCCACATCGCCCGCGCCAAATGGCAAGCTTCGATGCCTCGGTATTTACCCGGAATCAGCTTCGACAACGGTCCGGCCAGTTGTTCGGCAAGACGCGGTTCAGTTCGCTCACCCAACAACAGCGATGGCCGGCAAATGGTCAGTTGCGGCCAGTCCTGCGCACGCAATGCCTGCTCCATTTCGCCTTTGACCCGATTGTAGAAGACCGACGATTTCGGATCGGCGCCAATCGCGCTGATCACAATCAGATGCCGCGCGCCCATCTCTCGCGCGCGTTTGGCGAAGGCCACGACCATGTCCAGATCCACCGCGCGAAACGCCGCTTCCGAGCCGGCCTGTTTGATGGTGGTGCCGAGGCAGCAATAGGCGATATCGACGCGACCACTGAGCTGCGGCAGAAATGCCTGCGGATCGCCCACCGGATTTTCCAGGTGCGGATGTTCCGCCAAGGGTCGACGCGAAGGGGCGAGCACGCGTGAAATCGTTGGCTCGTTGAGCAAACGGTCGAGTAGATGTTCACCGGTCAAACCGGTGGCTCCGGCAAGCAATACGTGCTGAGGCGTCAAGTACATAGTGTCTCTCCCTTGATACTGTTCAGCTTAGTTGCTCTTTATCGCTCCGTCGTTCAACGCAGCACTTTGCAATGCTTTTCTGGCTTGCTGTTTGCGCAGCAGTTGCCAGTGCGAGAGCACGGTTTTCGGCGCCCAGATCTGCGGCTCCGACGCTTCGAAATTGTCCGCCAGTTCACGCTCGGCGACGGTGGCTTTGGCCAGTTTGAAGGCCTGCTCCAGATCGTCGGTCTGATTCAGAGCCTGGGCGAACAGCGCGTCGCCGAAGTAGGTGAAGTTAGCTTCTTCCGAGCAGCCGAAGGACACCCGGTCAGCGCGCGAGGCGGTCATGATCAGCGTGCGTTCGTCTTTCAGCGCGGGGATGAAACCGCCGGAGTAGCAGGCCGAGATCACGATGATCTTGTCGCGATTCTTCAGCGGCGCGAGTACGGCGGCGAGTTCGTCGGCGGGCAGGTCGGCCAGTTCCATACGCGGCTGGTCGAGCACCAGTTCATGTTCGGCGGTGCCGTGGCTGGTCAGGTAGATGAACAGCAGATCTTCCGGGCCACTGCGTTCGGCAAGGGTTTGCGCGGCGCGACGCAGGTTCTCGCGGGTAGCCATCGGCCGGTCGCCGAGGTGGTCACGGTGGTTGACCAGACGGATCTGGCCATAAGCGCCGAAGCGCGTGTTGAGCATGTTGGCAACATAGTCGGATTCGCGCAGGAACACGCTTTGCTTGCCATCACCGCCGAGGGTCAGGGTGTACAGCTCGACTGCCGGGGTCGACGCGGGAATGGCGGCCAGTGCGTCCTCGAGCAGGCGACCCTGAGCGAGCAAACCGAGTTCGAGCGTATCGGGCAGCAACTTGCCGTCGGCGTCGCGCACGCGCTGGCCGTTGATCCAGGTGCCGCTCATGACGCTGCCATCGGTGAGCACCAGGGTGCCGCGTCCGGAGTAACTGTCGTTGTCGAAACCGCCGATGTAGAAACTGCCATCAGGCAGGTTCAAACGACCCTGACCGCTGAAGCGCCAGTCGCTGAACACGCCGATGTAATGGCTGCCATCGGCGCCGATCAGTTCGCCCTTGCCGGTCAGCGCGCCTTCCTTGAACTGGCCGAGCCAGACATCGCCGTCGGCGTTTTCGTAGCGACCTTTGCCGTGCAGTTGATTGTTCTTGAAGCCGCCGACGTAGATATCGCCGTCCGCGCTGTTGAAGGTGCCGTTGCCTTCCAGCTGACCGTTGACGAAATGCCCGCTGAACGAGTTTCCGCTGGCGTCGCCGCGCTGACCCTCGCCGTTCGGTTTACCGTGGGCGAACTGGCCTTGATAGGAGCTGCCGTCGTCCATTTCCAGGCGACCGAGCCCGGAGTACTGGTCAGCCTTGAACTCGCCACGGTAGGTCATGGCGTTTTCTTTCAGGGTGCCTTCGCCTTCGCGGCGGCCCTGCTTGAAGCCGCCGGTGTAACTGCTGGCGTTGGTGGCCAGGCTGCCCTGACCGTCGAACAGACCTTGCTGAAACTGCCCGCGATAAACCTCGCCATTGCTGCCATGCCATTCGCCCTGACCATGCCACTGGCCCTTGTCGAACTGCCCGGCATACCAACTGCCGTTGGGGTAGTCGACGCGGCCCTGACCTTGCAGCAAGCCATCGACCAGTTCACCGCGATAGCGTCCGCCGTCGGGCAGGCGCGCATCCGGCGGCAACAGCGATTCGCCGTCGCCGCACGCGGTGAGCATCAGGGTCAAGGCAAGGGGTGCAAGACGAGCGAGTGAGCGCATAGCGGGATCCGGGCAATTAGGCGACCGAGTATGCCGCAGCTATGCGTCGCATATATAGAGACGTGACGCGAAACAGCGTGCGCTGCTTCGCATCCGGAACCATCAGACGAAGCAGAGCGACAGTGGTTCGGCGATATAGGCCGGTTTGTCCGAGCCTTCTATCTCCAGGGTCGCGGTGGCTTTGAGCAGCCACTGCCCGGGTTTTTTCTCGGTGACTTCACCCAGATCGACCTTCAGGCGAACTTTGGAATTGACCTTCACTGGCTGGATGAAACGCACGCTGTCCAGACCGTAGTTGACGACCATCTTCACGCCTTGCGGCAGGATCAGGATGTCTTCCATCAATTTCGGGATCAGCGACAACGACAGGAAACCGTGGGCAATGGTGCTGCCAAATGGCGTTTGCGCGGCTTTGACCGGGTCGACGTGAATGAACTGATAATCACCGGTGGCTTCGGCGAACAGGTTGATGCGTTCCTGATCGATGGTGAGCCATTCGGAACGTCCGAGTTCCTTGCCGACATAATCTTTGAGCTCTGCAACGGGAACATAGGGCATTGAGACTCTCCTTGGGTTCATCGGTTTTATAGTTTTTCAGGTGGGGGGATTTGACCTCCCTGCGAACCACTGTAGATCATCATGGCGATTTGCTCCGGTCAACCGACCATGCTTTTGGCGAATGCCGATCCATAGCGCAGGCGTGCTTATAATGCCGAGCCCCTGCTGGGCAAAAAGTAAGACGGAGATGTCGGATGTTGCTACGTGGCCTGACCTTGCTGGTGCTGTTTCAATTGCTCGGCACGGCGCTCAATCATTTGCTGTTGCCGGTGCTGCCGGGGCCGATCATCGGCCTGCTGCTGTTGCTGGTCTTCCTGATCATTCGCGGTGAAGTCGGCGAACCGCTGAACCTTGCGGCCGGCAGTCTGCTGCGTTATCTGCCATTGCTGTTGGTGCCGCCAGCCGTCGGCGTGATGGTTTACGCCACAGCCATTGCCGCCGATTTCTGGGCGATTGTCGGCGCACTGGTGCTGTCGCTGCTGCTGTCGATGGCGTTCGCCGGGGTATTGATGCAGCGCCTGGTTAAACGGCACGCGCCAGCGTCGGAGGAATCCTGATGCTTTTCGATTGGCAGGGCGCCTGGGCTTCGGTCATTCATCATCCGCTGTTCGGCATCGGCATCACCCTCGGTGCCTATCAACTGGTGCTGGCGGCGTTCGAGAAAACCCGCTGGATCTTTCTGCAACCGGTGCTGGTCTCCATGCTGTTGGTGATTGGCATTCTGGTCGGCTGCGGCCTGACCTACGCCGAGTATCGCAAGAGCACCGAGATCCTCAGCATTCTGCTTGGCCCGGCGACCGTGGCGCTGGCGGTGCCGCTGTATCTCAATCTGCGGCGTATTCGCCAATTGTTCTGGCCGATTTTTACTACGCTGGTGATAGGCGGGGTGGTGGCGACGGGCATGGGCGTGTTGCTGGGCTGGTGGTTCGGTGCCGAGCACATGATCCTGATGACCATGGCGCCGAAGTCGGTGACTTCACCGATCGCCATGCTGGTGGCCGAGCAGATCGGTGGCGTTGCGGCGCTGGCGGCGGTGTTCGTGCTGATCACCGGG
The DNA here is from genome assembly GCF_979258655.1 of Pseudomonas sp. AC242. Taxonomy (NCBI): domain Bacteria; kingdom Pseudomonadati; phylum Pseudomonadota; class Gammaproteobacteria; order Pseudomonadales; family Pseudomonadaceae; genus Pseudomonas; species Pseudomonas sp. AC242. Next base: position 4,893,580 of record NZ_OZ409873.1, on the reverse strand, counting down.
GTAATCGGTGCGATCTTCGGTCCGGCACTGCTGACCCGCCTCGGTGTGCACAGCCCCGAAGCGCGCGGCATGGCGCTGGGCATGACCGCGCATGCGGTCGGCACGGCGGTGGCCATGCAGGAGAGTGATGAGTGCGGTGCCTTCGCGGCGCTGGCAATGAGTCTGATGGGCGTGGCCACGGCAGTCTTCCTGCCGTTGGCGGTGTCGATGGTGGTGTAAGGAAATGTCTATGAGTCTGCCGCTTTTCCCGCTGAACACAGTGCTGTTTCCCGGCTGCAACCTCGACTTGCAGATCTTCGAAGCGCGCTACCTGGACATGATCGGCCGCTGCATGAAACAGGGCGGCGGTTTCGGCGTGGTGTGCATCCTCGACGGCCAAGAAGTCGGCGTCGCACCACAAGGTTTTGCCTTGGTCGGCTGCGAAGCACGCATCACCGACTTCCAGCAGCAGGACAACGGCTTGTTGGGCATTCGTGTCCAAGGTGGGCGGCGTTTCACGGTGTCGCGTACCGAGGTGCAGCGCGACCAGTTGATCCTCGCCGATGTCGACTGGCTGGATGACGAGCCCGAGCAACCGCTTCAGGACGAAGACGCTGACCTGGTGGCGCTGCTCAAGGCGTTGGCCGAGCATCCGATGGTCGAAGCGCTGAACATGGGCACCGATGCGCTGGGTCAGCAATCGCTGGCTAATCAATTGGCCTATCTGCTGCCGTTCGCAGAAGAAGACAAGATCGACCTGCTGCAACTTGACGATCCCCAGCAACGGCTGGATGCGATTCAGGCATTGCTTGACGAGCTACAGGGTGAATTGTTCGCCTAGTTGCACTTTGAATTAACTCATTGCATCTGCCAGCATTGTTTGCTTTCGTCTTTGTCTTGATTTCAAGTTGCCCGCAGGAGACGGGCGACTTGAATAAAAATAAGGATGAAATCATGACTGTATATGAAGACGAGTGGGAGTTTTGGGATAACATTGCCGGCAAGTATATTCTGAAGCATGCCGAAACGGATCATTCCTCAATGTCGACCCTCATCTGACGGGGCATAACGCGTTCAATAGCAAACCGGCAACATTCGTGATCAAGGTGATCAAATAACGTCCAGCCGCTGATTAATACAAAGGCGCCATTCATTTTTAAATGAATGGCGCCTTTTGTCAGGCTCGGTAATGTTCGGCCACTGGCCAGGTCACATCGTTAGAGTAGGTGCTTTCGCCTTTTGGCAACTTCAACACGACACCGCCGGAGTTGGCTATTTGATCTATCAATTTGTCGTAAGCAGTGAGTCCATAAGAATAGACATCGTGCCCGTCGGTACCTGCCCATGTGGCTTTCTCGATAGCCTCAGCTTTGTCACCGGCCTGCCGCAAGATATCCTCGACTCTGGCTGCCTGGCTCAGGTCCGATCTCACCAGCCAGATTCTTTCTGCGCTGATACCTCGCGTCGGCATTGATATCCGGCCTTCCAATGGATCACCGTCAAAATCCATGTCGTTCAGGTAAATGTTTTCATCTCGGGGGACCACTTCGATGCCGCGGGTGTCGATGACGTAACGGAAGCCAAGAAGTTGTTTGCGCCGCAGCAATGGATAGTCACGCGAGTTGTCCATTTCAAACGATGTATCAGAATCGTTAGCTGAGCTGTGTCGATTCCCGCTCGACGAATCGCTGTCAGAGAAATGCCCCGGATAACGGTTAGCCTGGCTGTTGTAATGCCGAGGGTTGGAGTAGTAATCAAAAAACATGTAGGACTTGAGCTTGGCCGCAGAGAATGTCGCACTGAAAGCCGATTTGTTCGTGGAGTCTGAAGGGTTGCCCCTCAATTTCACCAGTCGTTTGTCCCGCGCCAGTTCGAAAGGCGTGCGCAAATCGGCGCGGAACATGGCCGGGATGTCCGTTCTGAAAAGGTAGCCATGCCTGGTGAACTGGTAGCCGGCATATTCCAGATAACTTTTCAGAAAACTTTCTTCATAGCGTTGTTCAACGGGATGTGAGTCGAAATCAGGCAGCTCGCCTTCTTCTCTTATTCTTAGAATCAATGGCTGCATTTCCTCTGCAATCTGATCGAAGCGGCGTTCGTCCAGCGTGTTCTGAGTTAATCGTTTGTGCTGTTCGGTCCATTCGGGAAAGCCGTTATCCATGTCCGGGAGCAAGCGTTTTTGCTGGGCGATGGTCAAGTTGTAGCTGCGCAGAAGTTCGGCGCATTCGCTCCGGGATTTCTGCGGATAGGACCATCTCATGGAGTTCATGAGGGATTTGTGGTGATCGTCATTATCGGTGCGTCTTGCCCAGTCCGGTGCTCTGCCGCTGGCTTGGGCCTCGGCTCGGAAGGCCACAACTTCTGCACCGTGGATGTTGTAAACGTCCCATATTTCGCGATCGGTCCAGTGCGCGAGCTTCAAGGGTACGGATGCATCTCCGCGAGCCTCGCTCGGGTCGACTTTAACCAGCTGGCCGTGTCGATCCTTGAAGGCAAAGCCGACATCACGGCGCATGATAAAGTCGCCGTGATGCGGCACATGTTTCCATTCGTGTACCGCGTAGTAGCCCTGTGCATCTGGCACATATACAGAGTAGGTATTACCCTTTTCATGCACGGTGTAGCGATCAAGAGGGTAATACGCAATGGGCTTTTTCAAGCTCCAGAGGTTGCTGTCAGCGACTCGATAAAGCGGAGGTCCGGATGGCATCCGCTCACTCGGCAACCTGGCCCGGTAGGCTTTCATCAGATCGTGGAACGCCACCATCACCGTCAGCCCGGCGGCTGATCCATCTTCCTGGGCGATGTCCGCGAACGTGCGACCCTTGTGAATCTTCATCCCGTCTGCGTCGTGGCTCAAAGACGCATCGACGTTCTGCAAATAGGGCTCGAGGGGCGAGGTTGTTGTATAAGGCAGGGGCGTTTGCGTTTCGAGCATCTGCGTAATCGAAATGGCGGATTCCACTTTTGAGGTGCTGCTGTGAGGGCCGTCGGCGTTAATGCCCGGTGATTCGTTTGTCCCGTCCGGTCTGATGCGGCCAGGCAAACGGGGATCCAGATCGACTGGACGATCGGAGGGCGCAGGACGGGGTGTCGAGGTGGCGGGTGTCTCTGTGGTTGGGGATGGGCGCAGTGGCCCGGGTTTTTGGCGCATAAAAGTCACTCCATGTGATTAGTCAGCCATCCATTGGCTGAATGAGTCAGGGCCGGTCATGCTCGGGAGCCGGCCAGACGATGTCGTCGGCGAACGTCTTGTCGCCCTTGGGGAGTTCAAGAATCAGGCCGCCTGAACCGGCGATTCCATCGATCAGGCTGTCATAAGCGTTGCTGCCAAAATAGTTGCCTGTTTGACTGTCGGTTCCTGCCCAGGTGGCCTGTTCGATTGCCGCGACTCGGTCAGCGGCCTGCTCCAGCACATCCTTGACCCGGGCGGCGCGCGTCAGATCGGAACGAACCAGCCAGATACGCTCGGCACTGATGCCGCGTGTGGGTGTCGAGATATGCCCCTCCAGTTCGTCGAAGAAGAATTTACTGTTGCCGGGGTTAAATGCCTTGTTCTCCGCCCCCGGCACCACTTCCAGACCGCGTGTGTCGATGACATACACAAAGGACGTGTTTTGCTGGCGGCGAGTGGATTCATAACCTTTCGAGTCATCGAAAACGAAGGAGCTGTCGGAGTCGGCTTCGTCGCCGGTCCGTTTACCGTCCGACACTGAACTGTCGCCGGAATCCGAGATTTCGCCGCTACGTCCTTTGGAACTCTGTAGATTTACGCCGGGAAAGCGATTGGCCTGCGAGTTGTAATGCAGCTCGTGATAGAAGCCGCCCCTGGTTGCCGCATAAGCAGTGGCGTCATGCAGCCCGAACGTTGCACTCAGCGCACGCTTGTTCGTGGTGCCCGTGGGATTGCCTTTGCGGTACATCATCCGCCCGTCCCTGGCCAATTCGAAGGGTAATCGGGTTTCGCCCCGGAACATCGCCGGAATGTCCGTGCGGTAGAGCATGTTGTGTCGGGTTCGCTGGTAGCCAAGGTGGGTCGCGTAATCGGCTAAAAAAACATCGCTGTACCGGGTGGCGGGCCAGTGATGGTCGAAGGCCAGCCCTTGGGTTCTCAAGTCTTGAACGTAGTTTTCCAGTTCGTCGGCGATCAGTTTGAAGCGCTGGTCATTGCTCGGGTCAAGGCTCAGACGTTTATGCTGTTCAGCCCATTCCGGTATCTGGCCGTCGCCCGATTCTGTACGCAGACGACACAGTTGGTCCTGGGTCAGGTTATAGCTGCGCTGTAATTCCAGACGCTGGGCAAGAGGCAGTTGTGGATGCAGCCACTTCAATGACTCGGCGACAAACAGATAGTCTTCGCTGTTCTGCGCCCGGGGTGCCCAGTCCGGTGCCTTGCCGGAGGCTTGCGCTTCAGTGCGGAAGGCGGCAATCCGGGTGTCATCCAGAATGTACATTCGCTGGATGTCTTGATCCGACCATTGCACCAGCGGCCTGTCGGCCAGTCTCTCGTGTTTTGCTTGCGCCGGATCGATGGCAATCCAGTGATGCTCCGGGTGATTGATGGCATAGCCGAGAATGGCTGAATCACTGCTCGATCCGAGTGCGCGGAATGCGTAGTGGCCATCAGCGTTTGCGGTCGCGGAGAACGCATAATCATCGCCATTCAGGAACGTGCGGTGACGATTCAGGCTCCACAGATTGTCCTGCGTGGTTCGGTATATCGGTGGGCCAGGGGCCAGGCGTCTGAAGGACATCACTCGATATGCCTTGAGGTCGGCATCGTATTTAACGCAAACGTGCTGCCGGCCTTGCGTGCCTGGAAGCTGGACATCGACCCACTCTTTGGTGAGATAACGCCTGATACCGGTTGCATTGGGTGCAGGCAGATCGCCGAAGTAGGGTTGCACGAAATCTTCGAGTGAGGTTGCCGAAAAAAATGGCATGTCGGCACGGTCGGGCGACATGACGCTGACTTCGATTGGCGAGGTTTCTTGTCGGGAGCTGCCTGGCTCATCCACACGGGGCCGCTTGGAGGAAGAAGGCGATTGGAGTGGAAAATGGCCGGGAATGTTTTCCAGTGTGGGAGTTGCCGATTTGTTCGCCGAGTGATCTGCAGACGCGGGTGTTGTGGTGGCCGGCGTGTCGACTGTCGGTGAGGGGGGACGTGACCCCTGCTTTTGTCGCATGCAGTGAATCTCCTTTATGTTTGACACAGCCTTTCCTTGGCTGAGTGATGCACGCACCCGGACAATGAGTGGCATCGTCCGGGCTTGTTGATCATTGGCTGAAAATGTTCAGAGAGTGACGGCCGCTTCGATCAGCAGGTCTTCGGGTTTGATTCGCGCTGCCGGATCGCCAACACGCCCCCAATACTTCCTCTTCGAGTTGTATAGCACTGTGCCGCTTTCTCCAGACGTCGGAGCGATGTGGGTGACATAAACGACTGCCGCCAGTTCGTTCCGTTGCTGATGTGCAGTGATCTCGGCCAGGAGCGCCTCGACGCTGGCATGACTGCGGGCGTCTATGACGTAAAGCTGAAACACTTCAAACAGCAGGGAAACCTCATAAATGTTGCCGGATGAAGTTGCTACGCTGATGAACTCCACCGGCACGTCGTCTTCGATATCGGGCAATTCAATTGTGACGCTGGCGACTCGCAAGTGGTTGGCGTTCAACTGAATGTCGTTGCGTGACACGGTTTCTTTCAGCGTATGGCTGAAAAGATTCCAGGTAGACGCATTGCTTGTTTTTGCCGTTGCGCCGGGAGTGGAGAGGCGAATGATCGAGTTGCTCGCAAGGTGGATGTCGTAAGTGGCACCTTTTCCTTCGAGCAGATAAATGCCGGTATGAGGCCTGGCGTCGATCACAACGGTGCTGTTATACGCCGGAAGCGGAGTCTTCTCGCCGGGTTGTGGTCGGGTAAACAGATATCTGCCATTGCGCTTTATCAGGCAACTGCGGGTGCGACGTACCCTGCGGCCGGGATTTTTTACATCGTCTTCGTAGTCCAGGTCGGGCACTTGAAGTCGGTATGAAACTTCATCCTGCAGGATCAGGGCGATGTTTTGTGCAAGGTGTGCAGTGGTGACTTTCAGGCTGTTTCTCCCGCCGTAGCCCGTAGCGGCAGCGATTGGCTGGATCACCCCTTTGAATGCCACGACTTTTTCCGGCAGCCGGATTGAAAGATCGATGTCTTTATAAATCAGGTAGGTGTAACCCGAAACGCCTTTGCGCACTTCAACCTCATAGCTGACGACGACGTCGACAATTTCCGAATCCGTGAAATCCAGGTAAACGTTTCTGGAGGTTTCAGGTGTATTGCGCTTGGCCACAAAATCGACATTGCGCTCAGTGCGTGACACGAAATGCCGCTTCAACCCTTCTGCGGCAATGATGACGGTGCCGTCGTTGACGATTTGGGGGAGCAGGGCGGCCTGACCACTGACGGTTATTGCCATCTCGATGCGTTGATTCACCGTGTCGTCCGGTTGCGCTGGCAGCAGCGCCATCAGCTCATAACCGTCCTCCGTCATGAATCGCCACTGGCCGTTCCTCAGGTGGCGTTTGTTCTCGATCCATTGGTAGACATTTTCGATGGTCAGGACATGTTCGGGATCTCTGCCATCTTCGTCGCGCAAGGAGCGCACGATCAACGAGGTGCCGACGATCTCCCATTGCTGAATGACCTCCATTGGCCAACCGAACTCGATCAGGCTCGACTGCTCGCCATCCTCGACAATCGTCGTCCGTGCATTGGTGTTGGCAATGTAGTACCGATCTGTGCCGGCCCCGCCCTCAACCCGGCAGTCAGTTCCGTAGATGGCAATGGTGTCGTCACCGGCGCCGGTGCTGATGCGGTCGTAACCGTTGGCGACAATCCGGTTGGCCTCATCAGTCCCGATGACCCGGCTCGTCCCCTTGTGCAATGTCGAGACGTTTTCAAACGAGGTGAGGTGTGCGACTTCCATCGCATCAGCAGCGAGATCAATTCCTCGCAAAGCCACTCGGCCCGTTTGCAGATTGATGTCGTGGCCAATGTGACGAGTATCAGAACGCGGGCGAATGCCTTCAAAGGCCAAGGTGTCTGAGCCGCCGCCACCATCCAGCACATTGAGATGAGCCGGTGGTGTAGCAAGATTCAAAGCCTGTTCGTTGATCTCCTGATGAAACGCATCGTTCCTGTCACCCCCGGTCAGCGCTTTGTGTCCTTCGCGGTAGGTGAAGAGGTTGGTTTTGGCCTTGACGCCGACGACCCGGTCATTTCCATCCCCGAGGCGCCAGAACACACCTTTGTCATCGCCTGCACTACCACTGACCTTGCCTTTGAGATCGGCGGGCAAGCCATTACTGGCATCCACGATGTCGTCACCGCCGACGATGACCGCCTGACTGTCGAGTTTGAACGGCTTCTCGCCGGTGCTTTCATTCCATTGATAGCGCCACAGTTCAACCGGCTTCAATTCGACGCTGAAAATGCCATTCACTACGTGCTCGATGGCGTTTTTGTAGGCGCCTTCAAGCAGGTCCTTAGCCGACAGTTCCAGCTGCTTCTCGTGATCAATAAAGCCTTTGGAAAGTTTGAAGCGATCCATGACTTGCGTGTCCAGGTCCTGGCGGGTGAAGGCGAACCAGCCAGAGCGCAAGCGTTCGTGGAAAGTCAGTTCAATGTAATCATCAATGTCATCCACCACCCTTGCGGCCTGGTAAATCACCGAGGCGGCGATGAGCAAACCGGCGGCGGCAAGGCCGAGCGGCCCGGCGGTACTGCCGAAGCCTGCCAGTGCAGCGATGCCCAGCACCAGGCTGATACCTGCGCCGGCGACGCTCAGGCCACCACTGACATAGTGATCCTGAGCTTCTTTACCTTGCGCTGCAGCGGCGGCGTTGAACGATTTGACCGCATCGATGATGTCGAACGGAAGGGTGATCACGCTGGCGAACAATCCGGCGCCCCGGCTCATGTATTTGCCTACCGAAGTCAGCGGGAAATACTTGAACGCGGTCGCGCCATTCGTGAGCATCGCCTCACCGGTCTTGGTCAGGCCTCGTTCGATGATCAATGAGCCGAATTCGGCAGCGATCGAACCTCCCTGGAAAATCGCTTCCAGCGCATCGCCTTGTCTGATCGCGTCGATCATTGCCCTGTAGCCGCTGTAGATGCCGAATGCCTGCATGCCTACGCCTGCGCCGCTCATCAGATAGCTTTTGTTTTTACTGATCCAGCCAGGGGCGTTTTCGAAAGAGTCGGCACGGTGGATATCCAGTTTCTGCGCGGCCTTGCCCAACTGATTCATGCGATCCATCGCGCTGCCTGGAGCCTGCGGTGTATCGCTGATGAACAGAGGAGGGGCGTCTACCGAACGCATCAAGGCGATCTCGAAGAACAGCATGGCCGGGGTGTCGCTGTCCGGGGTATGCGCCGAACGCAGTCGGTCCTTGACTCTGGTCTCCTCGAAATTGAGCCCGTCGAGAAATGTTTGATCCGGTGTTTGCATGCCTGCGTTCGCAGGGCTGATGGGCTGGCCATGGACCGTCGCGCCCAATGCCTGAAGTTCGACGCGGCTGGTCAGTATTTCGCCGAAACGTAGCCGCCCGAAATGCTTGTCGAGGGATTTGAGCGTGCGTCGATAGGGGGCGTCAGCGTCGTCTGACGGCGTGACGTCGTGGAGCGTGCTCGCCAGCGGTGTATGAGGATTGGCCGAAACGTCGAGAGGCACGACCTGAACGGGGCTGACGTTGGCAATCTGCATAGGTGGGGAGATGATTTTTGACATGTCATTAATCCTTTAATGTAAAGCCCATGGATCCGGTGTCCTTACCGGCGTATCACTGGCCTTGAGTTGGCGGTTTGTCCGTTTCGGGCCAAGTGATGTCGTAGGCGAATTCGTTGCCGTTGCCGGACAGTCTGAGCACGGGCTTGCCTGCGGCCTCGACCTGGTCGATCAGCAGGTCGTATTCGAATTTGTTGGCGTGCCCGGCATGGGTGGCGGCCTCGATCCGTTCAGCGCGATCTCCGGCCTGGTACCTGATGTCGTCGACTTTCACCCCTTTGGTCAGGGCGGTGTTCAATAGCCAGACGCGGTCGGCATTCAGCCCGCTTCGGGTGACCGAAATCAGCCCTTCGAAATCATCGGAGGGAAACCAAGTCGTGGAGGTATCGCGGGCCGCTGAGTTGAAGCGAATGTTTTCTTCATGGGGGACCACCTCAAGACGGCGGGTGTCGAGCGCATACAGAAACATGACTGTCTGGCGCGTACGTGTGGACTCGTAGTGACGATCGTGATCCCACGGGATCGGGCTTGTGGCTTCGGACCACTCGGAAGACGAGGTACTTGGCGTGTCACTGGCATCGCTGTCTGTGGCCTGGCCGTCAACGTCCCCTCCCGGGTGCTTGTTGGTCTGGCTGTTGAAGCGCAAGTACTCGGGGTCGGGTGCCCGGGCATACACCTGACCTTCATTCAGGCTGAAGGTGGCGCTCATCGGTTTGTGAGTCGTCGCGCCGGGTTCGTGGTGGTAGCGCGGGAGCATCGCCTCGTCATTGGCGAGTTCGAAAGGCGTACGATCATCACCGCGGAACAGGGCCGGCACGTCCGTGCGGTACAGGCAATTGTTCTGGTTGCGCTGATAACCGAGTTTATTCAGCAGTGCTTCGAGCACTTCAGGGGTCATGCTGGCTTTGGGGTTGTACCAGTCATGTTGAGCACCGCGTTTGAGATTGAGTTCTTCGCTCGCATCCCGACTCAGTTGCTCCAGACGCTGCGGGTTATCGAGGTTCTCTGTCAGGTGCTTGTGTTTCTGAGCCCATTGCGGGATGGCCAGTTCGCTGAGCAGGTCATCTCGCAAGCGCGTCAATTGACTCGGCAGCAAGTTGTAGGACTGCAGTAGGGTTTCGCGCTGCTGGAGATTCATGTCGGGATGTAGCCAGCGCAGGGAGTCGCCCAGCAAATCGGTGAGCGGATTGTTCGTGGCCACGGATTCGACCCACTGCGGCGGTTTGCCAAGTGCTTGGGCTTCAGTTCGAAATCGCACGATCTCCTGACCATGAATGCCGTATGTCTGCCAGATCTCGTGATCGGTCCAGTGCTTTAACAGGGCGTGTTGTGCGCCGAATCCGGCGGCGGGTGGATCGACTTGAACCCAGTTGCCGAATTGATCCCTGAAGGCAAATTGTATGTCGGCGCTGTGGCGATCGAGAGACGGTTTGAGTTCGTAATAGCCCTGAGGGTCCGGTGAGCGCGGTGTTGCCGCGTAATGGCTTTGGTTGAGATAGGCGGGGGCGGGGCGCGGTCGCTTGGCAACGGGAGCAAGACCGGAGTGCTCGGCCGTTGGCAGGGCGGGGCGCTTTGTCGATAGCGCGGGCTCTGAGGGGCGTTCTGTCAGGCGCCAGGTCGCCTGGCCTTCGTTTTTGTAAAGCCGCGGGCCGGACGGCACGCGTTCGAACAGCGACTTGCTTCGATAGTGGCCCGCTTCATCAAGGCCGACGTGGGTGGTTTGCAGGCCACCTGCATATTCGACGTCGACAAACTGGCGATTGACGATCCAGCGGAAACCGTTGTCGTCAGCCGGTCGCATGCCTACCAGAAATTCATCGGAAAGCCAGTAGCTTTCCACCGAACCGTCATTCGCGAGATGGGCCGGATTTTGCGTCGGCATGGCATGAATGACCACGGAGGGGGGAGTGATGCTCTGCGAAGTTGAATGCGTGCCGGTGGGGCGAGCGGGATCCGATGGGTGCGCAAAACCCGGCAATCGGTAGGCTGGCGGAATGCCCGGAGCAACGTGCTGATGGTGTAGGGAGACCGGATCAGGTTGTTGCGAGGAAGACAGGGGCGGTTTGCGGGGAATCTTCGGACTCATGGAATGCTCGAAATAATATTAAAGAGTTTAAAAGCCTGATGTAAGTGGTGAAATTTTTGTAACAGCAATGCGGCCCGTCGAATTGAAGTTGAAGGGGTGAGTTTGACGGATTTTAATGTTTGTGAATTTAATCTAGCGCATTTTCGGCGTGGCGAAAGTTATTGTTGTTCTGATTCTTGTTGGAAGTGTAACTTTTGTTATAGCGTCTTTTAAATGTAAGAAGTTGTCGGTTGGTCAGGCGGGAAGTTTTACCGGCTGCGAGAAAGTTTGAATGGGAGAAGTGCGCCGCTCATGTCGGAAGTTTCTTAAAAGAGCAGCGCGAAGGAAATAAGCCTTGTGTATTGCCTCGTTCAATAGGCGTAACGCAACAGCGTATGAGGCAGATGCCTGAGGACGAAAAAGCCAAACAGCGCCAACATGGCCGGCAAGATCAACCACCAGATCTTGTACGGCATGGGATTGAGTGCGGTTTTGCGTTGACTCAGCCACAGGGCGGCAGCGCAGACACAGGCGGCGAGCATAGCGCCGGCCAATACGTCGGTTGGCCAGTGAGCCCCCAGATAGACCCGCGACAGTGCGATGGAAAGAGCCGGAATACAGGCGATCAGCAACCAGGTCAGGCGCATGCGTGGCGGCTGGCCACGGCCGGCGAGTACTGCCAGGGTCAGAAACAGCGCGAACGAACCTGAGGCATGGCCACTGGGCATGCTGTAGGTGGTCAATGGATCGGTCAGCACTTCCGGGCGCACCCGGGCAAAGAAATATTTGGTTCCGGTGTTGGCCAGTGCGGTCACCAGGAGCGTGCCGCCGACGAAGATCGCCTGGCGCCATTGCCGGCACAGCAGCAACAGACCGGTCAGCAGGGCGCTGAACAACAGCATGTTGCGGAACTCGCCGACCAGGGTCAGCGTGACCGCAATTTCATCCAGCATTGGCTGGCGATGTTCCTGCACCAGCGTCATTACGCCTTGATCGAGCGCGGTCAGGTACGGGTAGCCGATGAACAGGCCAATCAGAATCAACAGGCTCATGCTGCTGATCCAGATCGTCGCGCGGCGGTGCCGGCGCAGGCTGCTGTTGACGCTGAGGCCGACCATCACGGCGATGCTGCCGACGACAATCCCGGCTTCCAGCCAGAACCCTTCTGGCAATGGCAGGCGGAAGGCCGCGCCGGTGGCCCAGCCCGGCAGCAAATAGGCCAGACTCCAGCCGGCAGCCGCCAGCAGGCTGACAGCGGCGAAACGCGGGAAGGGCATGTCGCACATGCCGGCGACCATGGGCAGCATTGGCCGCAACGGCCCGATGAAGCGGCCGACCAATAGACTGGCGATGCCGTAGCGCTGGAAATACGACTCGGCACCGGCCATCCATTCCGGATGATGCCGTAACCCCGGCAGGCGTCGAATGTTCTGGTGGAAATGGCGGCCGAGGAAGTATGAAACGGCATCGCCGAGAATCCCGCCGAGGAAACCCAGCAACAGCGTCTCGCTCAGCGAAAGAGCGCCGCTCCCGGCCAGTACGGCGACGGCAAACAGCAGCACGGTGCCCGGCACGATCAAACCGGCAATCGCCAGGCACTCCACAAAGGCAACAATGAACACCGCCACAGCCAGCCATTGTGGATTCGCCGCCAGCCACCCGGTAACGCTATCGAGCCATGGGCCCATACAGAAAAACTCCAATCGTTGATTAACCCTGTGGGGGTTACAGCAAGAAATAATCCCGGCCTTCGACCTGACCGCGTCGCAGCGGGTTCCGCGTGCACCATTGCGCATGGTTTGCGTCGACAAAGCGGTACATCAGGTGTTCGTCGCGGCCGCGGGGAATGCCCAGGCGGGTGGTTTGAATGATGTGCGAAGGTGCCGGCCCGGTGTCTTCTACCAGAAGGACTTCATGATCGAAACGCTTGGCGTCCCACACTGGCACTTTCAGTCCCAACGCTTTGCACAAGAGGGTTTGCCCGGCGCAGAGTTTTTGCGAAGGACGCGCACGTCCCTGTGCGTCGGGATTGTTCAGCAGCATTTGCGCCAGACTCGCCGGCCCGCTGACTTCATCGACCCACGGATAGGCGGATTTGATCAGTACCGCATTGCCCGGCCCCTGCGCGCTGAAGTTCAGCGAATCACCGCCTCGGGCGTAATACATATAGATGTGACCGCCATCCAGAAACAAAGCCTTACGTTTTTCTGTGTAGCCCAACGAGGCATGGCTGCCTTTTTCGGCACAGTAATAGGCTTCGGTTTCGATGATTCGCGCGCTCAGCCACAGATCGCCGACCCGGTGCCGGATGACTTTGCCGAGCAGGTCCTGCGCCAGCACTTGCGCATCTCGGTCGAAAAAGGCGTCGGGCAGCCCCAGCGGCAGGCGTTCGGCGCGGTTGCGAACGGTCAGATCGGACATGGCAGGCAATGATTATCCAGGCTCAGGAGGTCGTGATGATAACAACGCGTGGCTTAATTGGGCCTGAACACCGGCGAATCCGCGTTCATTTCGACCATCCGCCCGTCACCGCTGTTAGTCCCGGGACGCGACAGCTATAATCTGCCGCTTTCCTCTTTGCCAAGACCCCAGCAGACCATGACTGAGTCCGTTCTTGACTACATGACCCGATTGGGTCGCGCCGCCCGTGAAGCCTCCCGGGTCATCGGCCGTGCCAGCACCGCGCAGAAAAACCGCGCCTTGCAGGCTGCTGCCAATGCCCTGGACGCCGCGCGTGCCGAGCTTGCCGCCGCCAATGAGCAGGATCTGGCTACCGGCCGCGCCAATGGTCTGGAACCGGCATTGCTGGAGCGTCTGGAACTGACCCCGGCGCGTATCGACGGCATGATCGTCGGTCTGCGTCAGGTCGCTGCACTGCCGGACCCGGTTGGTGCGATCCGCGACATGAGCTTCCGTCCGTCGGGGATTCAGGTCGGCAAAATGCGTGTGCCGCTGGGCGTGATCGGGATCATCTACGAATCCCGGCCAAACGTGACCATCGATGCCGCGAGCCTGTGCCTGAAGTCCGGCAACGCGACCATCCTGCGCGGCGGCTCCGAGGCGATTCATTCCAACCGGGCGATTGCCGCGTGCATTCAACGCGGTCTGGCCGAGGCCGAATTGCCCGCCGCCGTGGTGCAAGTGGTCGAAACCACTGACCGTGCCGCCGTTGGCGCGATGATCACCATGCCCGAGTACGTCGATGTGATCGTGCCGCGCGGTGGCCGTGGCCTGATCGAACGCATCAGTCGCGATGCCCGTGTGCCGGTGATCAAGCATCTGGACGGCATCTGCCACGTTTACGTCAGTGCCCATGCCGACTTGCCGAAAGCCCAACGCATTGCGTTCAATGCCAAGACTTATCGCTACGGTATTTGCGGTGCGATGGAGACGTTGCTGGTCGATCAAACTGTTGCCAAGGATTTCCTGCCGTCGATGGCCGCCCAGTTCCGCGAAAAAGGCGTCGAACTGCGTGGTTGCGAACGTACGCGGGCGATCATCGACGCCGTTGCCGCCAGCGAAGACGACTGGAGCACCGAGTATCTGGCGCCGATTTTGTCGATTCGCGTGGTCGACGGTCTGGATCAGGCCATTGAACACATCAACCATTACGGCTCCCATCACACCGACTCGATTGTCAGCGAAAACCTCGCCGACACCCGTCGGTTTGTCGCGGAAGTCGACTCGGCGTCGGTGATGATCAACACCCCGACCTGTTTCGCCGATGGATTTGAATACGGATTGGGTGCCGAGATCGGCATTTCTACTGATAAGCTGCACGCCCGCGGCCCGGTGGGCCTCGAAGGACTGACTTGCGAGAAGTACGTCGTGGTCGGTGATGGCCAGTTGCGCGGCCAGGCGACGGTCTGACTTGACCGACCTCGACCTGACAGCGCCGGCACCCGGCAGCGAGTCCCGCCCTCGGCGCATTGGCGTTCTGGGCGGCACGTTCGATCCGGTGCACATCGGTCATCTGCGCGGTGGGCTGGAAGTCGCCGAAGCGCTGGCGCTCGACGAGTTGCGCCTGATGCCGAACGCGCGCCCGCCCCATCGCGGTACGCCGCAGGTGTCGGCGCAGGATCGGCTGGCGATGGTCGAGTGTGCGGTGGCCGGAATGCCGCCGCTGGTGGTGGACGCCCGCGAATTGCAGCGGGACAAACCGTCCTGGACCATTGATACCCTGGAGTCGATGCGGGCTGAAATGCCCGCCGAGACCCAGGTTTTTCTGCTTTTGGGCTGGGACGCATTTTGCGGCCTGCCCACTTGGCATCGCTGGGAGGAGTTGCTCCAGCATTGCCACATCCTGGTGCTACAGCGCCCGGACGCCGACAGCGAACCGCCGGATGCCTTGCGCAACCTGCTGGCAGCGCGTTCGGTGAGCGACCCGCTGGCCCTGAAAGGGCCGAGCGGACAGATTGCATTCGTCTGGCAGACACCGCTCGCGGTTTCCGCCACCCAGATCCGTCAACTGCTGGCCAGCGGTAAGTCGGTACGTTTCCTGGTGCCCGACGCGGTCCTGGCCTACATCGATGCGCACGGTCTGTACCGTGCGTCGAACTGAGCAAGGCGTGCTTCACTGATACGAATCCACGTATCGCCAAGCCGCCGAATATATGAGCAAAACGAGTTTTATATGACTGACAACGAAAAGAAAGTTAAGCGCAAAGGTACATTCAAGAGCGCTCCGCTGCCTGAGCCGATCAACACCAATGAGCCACTGACTGGCGATCAGCTGGTCAAGCTTGCCGAAGCGGCACTGGAAGACGTCAAGGCGCAAGATATCCAGATCATTGATGTCCGCGACAAGCAGAGCATCACTGACTACATGATCATCGCTACCGGTACGTCCAACCGCCAGATCAACGCGATGCTCGACAAGGTTCGCGAAGAAGTCAAAAAGCAGGGCGCCAAGCCGCTGGGCGAAGAAGGCAAGGGCGACAGCGACTGGGTGCTGTTGGACCTGGACCTGGTGATCGTGCACATGATGACCGCCTCGGCACGTCAGTTCTACGACCTGGAGCGCCTGTGGGCCGGTGCCGAGCAAAGCCGTGCGGCCGACGCCAAGCACCACAGCCCGGAAAACACCCACGAGCACTTCACCAAGCTCAACAAAGACCAGCTGTAAGGGATTGCTGTGCGACTGCGCCTGATCGCCGTCGGTTCACGCATGCCCAAGTGGGTGGAAGAAGGCTGGCATGAATATGCCAAGCGTCTTCCGTCCGAGCTGGCGCTGGAACTGGTGGAAATACCGCTCAATACCCGTGGCAAGAATGCCGACGTGGCCCGTTTCATCCGCCAGGAAGGCGAAGCCATGCTGGCCAAGGTCGGGCCGAACGAGCGGATTGTCACGCTGGAAGTCCATGGCAAACCCTGGAGCACCGAGCAGTTGGCGGTCGAACTTGATCGCTGGCGGCTGGATTCGCGCACGGTCAATTTCATGGTTGGTGGCCCGGAAGGGCTGGCGCCGGAAGTCTGTGCCCGGGCCGATCAGCGTTGGTCGTTGTCGCCGCTGACGTTGCCGCACCCACTGGTGCGGATCCTGATCGGCGAACAGTTGTATCGTGCCTGGACCGTGCTGTCCGGTCACCCTTACCACAAGTAATCCAGCCCTCATGTCTCAGCCGATCCGCATCAAGGACCACGAAAAGGACGCACGCCTGGTGCGTAGCCGCGTCGTGTTCGGGGCCATTGCGATCATGTTGCTGATCGGCGTGCTGATCGCGCGCCTGTATTACTTGCAGGTGATCCAGTACGAGTACCACTCGACGCTCTCGGAAAACAACCGCGTCCACGTGCAGCCGATTCCGCCGACCCGTGGGTTGATTTTCGACCGCAACGGCGTGGTGGTGGCGGACAACCGTCCGAGCTTCAGCCTGAGCATGACCCGCGAGCGCTCCGGCGACTGGCAGCAAGTGCTCGACGTTATCGTCGAAGTGCTGGAGCTGACGCCTGAAGACCGGGTTATCTTCGAAAAACGCATGCGTCAGGGGCGCCGGCCGTTCGAGCCGGTGCCGATCCTGTTCGAGCTGAGCGAAGAGCAGATTGCCCGAATCGCGGTGAATCAGTTCCGCCTGCCGGGCGTGGAAGTGGTTGCACAATTGGTTCGTCACTATCCGCAGGGCGCGCATTTCGCGCATTCGGTGGGATACATGGGGCGGATCAACGAGAAAGAGCTGAAGAGCCTCGATCCGGTCAATTACAGCGGCACCCATCACATCGGCAAAACCGGCATCGAGCGTTTCTACGAGCCGGAATTGCACGGTCAGGTCGGTTACGAAGAAGTCGAGACCAACGCCCGTGGCCGCGTACTGCGAGTGCTCAAGCGCACCGATCCGATTCCCGGCAAGGACATCGTCCTGAGTCTGGACATCAAGTTGCAGGAAGCGGCCGAGGCAGCGTTGGGCGGGCGTCGTGGCGCGGTGGTTGCGCTGGATCCGAAGACCGGCGAGGTGCTGGCGATGGTCAGTCAGCCGAGCTTTGACCCGAACCTGTTCGTCACCGGCATCAGCTTCAAGGCCTACGCCGAGTTGCGTGATTCCATCGACCGGCCATTGTTCAACCGCGTGCTGCGCGGTCTGTATCCGCCGGGTTCGACGATCAAGCCTGCGGTGGCGATTGCCGGTCTTGATTCCGGTGTGGTGACGGCGTCCAGTCGAGTGTTCGACCCGGGCTACTACATGCTGCCCAACTACGATCACAAATACCGTAACTGGAACCGCACGGGCGACGGCTTTGTCGACCTCGACACGGCGATCATGCGGTCCAACGACACCTACTTCTATGACCTGGCGCACAAGCTCGGCATTGATCGGCTGTCGGCCTACATGAACAAGTTCGGCATCGGCCAGAAGGTCTCGCTGGACATGTTCGAAGAATCCCCCGGCCTGATGCCGTCCCGTGAATGGAAGCGGGCGACGCGCAAGCAGGCGTGGTTCCCCGGCGAAACCCTGATCCTCGGAATCGGCCAGGGCTACATGCAATCGACTCCGCTGCAACTCGCCCAGGCGACTGCGCTGGTCGCCAACAAAGGCATCTGGAATCGCCCGCACCTGGCCAAATCCCTCGAAGGGGTGAAGCCGGTGGACGAGAATCCGATGCCGGACATTGTCCTGCGTGATCCGTCGGACTGGACCAAGGTCAATCACGGCATGCAGCAAGTGATGCACGGCGCTCGCGGTACCGCGCGCAAAGCGGCCATCGGCGCGCAATACCGTATCGCCGGCAAATCGGGTACGGCGCAGGTCGTCGCGATCAAGCAGGGCGAGAAGTACGACCGCTCCAAGGTTCAGGAGCGTCACCGCGACCACGCTTTGTTCGTCGGATTCGCTCCGGCCGATGACCCGCGCATCGTCGTGTCGGTGATGGTCGAGAACGGTGAGTCCGGTTCCGGCGTTGCCGCACCCGTGGTGCGTCAGGTCATGGACGCCTGGCTGCTCGATCAGGACGGACGTTTGAAGGCCGAATACGCCAGCCCAATCAGTGCGGAGGCTACGGCCCGTGATGAATAACTTTGATCGCATGCTCTCCAGTGAGGATGTGATGCGTCGCCGCGCGACGCTGCTGCAAAGGCTGCATATCGATGGCCCGTTGCTGATCCTGCTGCTGATCCTCGCCGCCGGCAGCCTGTTCGTGCTGTATTCGGCGAGCGGCAAGAGCTGGGACCTGCTGGCCAAACAGGCGACCTCGTTCGGCATCGGTCTGGTGTCGATGATCGTCATCGCCCAGTTCGAGCCGCGTTTCATGGCGCGCTGGGTGCCGCTTGGTTATGTGATCGGCGTGGTGCTGCTGTTGGTGGTGGACATCATGGGCCACAACGCCATGGGCGCCACACGCTGGATCAACATCCCCGGAGTGATCCGCTTCCAGCCCTCGGAGTTCATGAAAATCCTGATGCCGGCGACCATCGCCTGGTATCTGTCCAAACGCACGTTGCCGCCGCAACTCAAGCACGTCGGCATCAGTTTGATGCTGATCGGCGTGCCGTTCATCCTGATCGTCCGCCAGCCTGATCTCGGTACTTCGCTGCTGATTCTCGCGGGCGGTGCGTTCGTGCTGTTCATGGGCGGGCTGCGCTGGCGCTGGATTCTCAGCGTGCTGGCGGCGGCGATTCCAGTGTCGGTGGCGATGTGGTTTTTCATCATGCACGACTACCAGAAGCAGCGAATCCTGACCTTCCTCGACCCGGAAAGTGATCCGCTCGGCACGGGCTGGAACATCATTCAGTCGAAAGCCGCGATCGGTTCCGGCGGCGTGTTCGGCAAAGGCTGGCTACTCGGCACCCAGTCACACCTGGATTTTCTGCCGGAAAGCCACACCGACTTCATCATTGCCGTACTCGGCGAAGAGTTCGGCCTGGTGGGCATCTGTGCGCTGTTGCTGATCTATCTATTGCTGATCGGCCGAGGACTGGTGATCACCGCTCAGGCCCAGACGCTGTTCGGCAAATTGCTCGCCGGTGCGCTGACCATGACGTTTTTTGTTTACGTTTTCGTCAACATCGGTATGGTCAGTGGCCTGTTGCCGGTCGTAGGGGTGCCGTTGCCGTTCATTAGCTACGGAGGAACTTCGCTGGTGACGCTGCTGTCAGCGTTTGGGGTTTTGATGTCGATCCATACCCATCGCAAGTGGATCGCACAGGTTTGAATAAGGTGAAGAGTTCAATGCAAGTAATGCGTGGCTGGGCGACTCGATGCGCGCCGCTGGTTGGCCTGATGGGCCTGCTGGGCAGTGTGCAGGAAGCGCTGGCTGGCGAATACGAAGGCTCGCCTCAGGTGGCCGAGTTCGTCGGTGAAATGACCCGCGACTATGGTTTCGCCGGTGAGCAATTGATGGCGGTGTTCCGCGAGGCTCAGCGTAAACAGGCGATTCTCGACGCCATTTCCAGACCTGCCGAGCGCGTGAAGCAGTGGAAAGAATACCGCCCGATGTTCATCACCGACGCGCGTATCGCCCGTGGTGTGGATTTCTGGCGTCAGCACGAGGCCACGCTGGCCCGTGCCGAGCAGGAATACGGCGTACCGGCACAAGTCATCGTGTCGATCATCGGCGTTGAAACCTTTTTCGGACGTAATACCGGTAATTACCGGGTGATCGATGCCTTGTCGACGCTCGGTTTCGACTATCCTCCCCGTGCCGAATTTTTCCGCAAGGAACTGCGTGAGTTCCTGCTGCTGGCGCGTGAAGAACAGGTCGATCCATTGACCCTCAAAGGCTCGTACGCCGGGGCCATGGGCCTGCCGCAGTTCATGCCGAGCAGCTTTCGTGCGTATGCGGTGGATTTCGACGGTGACGGCCACATCAATATCTGGAACAACCCGGATGATGCGATTGGCAGCGTAGCGAGCTATTTCAAACGTCATGGCTGGGTTGCCGGTGAGCCGGTAGTCAGCCGTGCCGATGTGCGTGGCGAGCAGGTTGATGAAGGCCTGACCACCGGCATCGAGCCGACGAAAACCGTTGGAGAGTTGCGGGTGCTGGGCTGGTCAAGTCATGATGCGCTGCGCGATGATATGCCGGTGACTGCATTTCGCCTCGAAGGCGACAACGGCCCTGAATACTGGATGGGCCTGAAGAATTTCTACGCGATCACGCGTTATAACCGCAGCGTGATGTACGCCATGGCCGTACATCAACTGTCTGAACAGCTGGTACAAGCACGGGGCGTCAAGTAATGCGGGCATTGCCTAACAATAAACCCCTGAAGCTGGTGGCATTCGCTGCGTTGGCGGTATTGGTCGCCAGTTGCACGACCAGCCGTTCCCCGACGCCGAAAACCTCCAATACCGCTGTGCGAGCGCAGCCGGGTCTGGATATCAACCGCGCGCACAAAGATGGCGCGCCGTGGTGGGACGTCGATGTTTCGCGCATTCCTGATGCCACGCCAACCCTGCACACCGGTCCGTACAAGGCCAACCCGTACACCGTACTGGGCAAAACCTACTTCCCGTTGCAGGAATCCAAGACCTACGTCGCCTCCGGCACGGCGTCCTGGTATGGCACCAAGTTTCACGGCCAGAACACCGCCAATGGCGAGGTTTACGACCTGTACGGCATGAGTGCCGCGCACAAGACATTGCCACTGCCAAGTTACGTTCGGGTGACCAACCTGGACAACAACCGCACGGTGATCCTGCGCGTCAACGACCGTGGGCCGTTCTATTCCGATCGCATCATCGACTTGTCGTACGCCGCCGCGAAAAAACTCGGTTACGCCGAAACCGGTACTGCGCGCGTCAAGGTTGAAGGCATCGATCCGCAGCAATACTGGGCCGCCAAGGGCCGTCCGGCACCGTTGATGCTCAACGAGCCACAGGTCGCGCAGAACAGCGCTCCGGTGATCACGGCTTCGGCTGGCACCGTCGAGCAATGGACGCCACCGCCGCAGCAACATGCCTCCGACACCGTCCCCGTGCCGATGAGTGCAAAAAAAAACGCTTCTGCAACAGCAACTGGCCAGTATCTGCAGGTGGGCGCGTTCGCCAACCCGGACGCTGCAGAACTCCTGAGGTCGAAGCTCAGCGGGATGGTGAGCGCTCCGGTGTTCATCAGTTCGATCGTGCGCAATCAGCAGACCCTGCACAGGGTGCGACTGGGGCCGATCGGCTCGCCGGGTGAAATTGCCCAGGTGCAGAACAGCGTGCGCCTGGCCAACCTTGGTTCGCCAAGTGTGGTCACCGAGTAATACGTAGAACTTGATTGACGGTTCACTTGCAGTATTGGGGGGTGAACCAGGTTGTTGGCTCGTCGAAGAACAAAAGCCCGGCAAGGGTGACTGGAGTGAGCAACTGAACACGCGATGGCTCGTTAGAAAGTCATCTGATTAAATTTTGTCCGCAAGGACAGTTTCCATTAGCGATTTCGAGAGACGGATGAACATCACCACCTTTGCCAAACGCCTGTGTCTGCTAGTCCCGCTGCTCCTCTCGCCAGCCGCCTTCGCGGCCGAGATGATGCCGTCGCCACCGCAACTGGCCGCCAAAGCCTACGTCCTGATGGATGCCAGCAGCGGCAACGTGCTGGTCGAGAACAATGGCGACCAGCGTCTGCCACCGGCCAGCCTGACCAAGCTGATGACCGCGTACATCGCGACCCTGGAAATCCGTCGTGGCCAGATCGGTGAAAACGATCCGGTGACCGTCAGCGAAAACGCCTGGCGTACCGGCGGTTCGCGGATGTTCATCAAAGTCGGCTCGCAGGTCACTGTCAGCGACCTGCTGCACGGCATCATCATCCAGTCCGGCAACGACGCCAGCGTCGCGCTGTCCGAGCACATCGCTGGCAGCGAAGACGCGTTCGCCGACCTGATGAACAAGACTGTCGCTGATCTGGGCATGACCAATTCCCACTTCATGAACCCGACCGGTCTGCCAAACCCTGAGCACTACTCGTCGGCTCACGACATGGCGATCCTGGCCCGTGCGATCATCCACGAAGACCCGGCTCACTATGCGATCTACTCGCAGAAAGAGTTCTTCTGGAACGGCATCAAGCAGCCTAACCGCAACCTGCTGCTGTGGCGCGACAAGACCGTCGACGGTCTGAAAACCGGTCACACCGACGAAGCCGGCTACTGCATGGTGTCCTCGGCTGTACGTGACGGCCAGCGCCTGATCGCCGTGGTGTTCGGCACCAACAGCGAGGTGGCTCGCGCCGCTGAAACCCAGAAGCTGCTGACTTACGGCTTCCGCTTCTTCGAAACCCAGACCTTCTATCAGAAGGGCACCGAACTGGCTCAGGCCCCGGTGTGGAAAGGCACCACCAATCAAGTCAAGGCCGGCCTGGCTGAAGACCTGACCATGACCCTGCCAAAAGGCCAGCTGAAAAAGCTTGCTGCGAGCATGACCATGAACCCGCAACTGACCGCGCCAATCGCCAAGGGCGACGTGATCGGTAAAGTCGAAGTCAAACTGGAAGACAAGGTCGTGCACAGCGCCGACCTGATCGCTCTGGATGGCGTCGAGGAGGGTGGTATCTTCCGCCGCATGTGGGATAGCATCCGTCTATTCTTCTACGGCTTGTTCAACTGATTTGTGTTGACCTGCATGGCCCCGCCCCGATCCGGTGCGGGGCCATGTGCGTTACCACGGCTTGCGCTCTAGAGGCCGTTACGCCATGACCGATACCGAAGTAAAGGCGCCAAAGATCGAATTTCCCCAGGTTGATTATCCCGTTAAGGTGATCAGCGATACCGGCGTTGGCAACAAAGACAAGATCATCGACATCGTCAAGAAACACGCGACCATCAATGATGAACGCATCGACGAGCGTCAAAGCACCAACGGCAAATACACCACCATTCAGTTGCACATCGTCGCGACCGATCAGGATCAGCTGTACAACATCAACAGCGAACTGCGGGCGACCGGCTTCGTGCACATGGTGTTGTGATGCCGGGCACGCTGGGCTTTCGTGAGCTCGGCCAGATGGCTTACGAGCCGGTCTGGCATGCCATGCAACGTTTTACCAACGAACGCGGCAGCGATGCCGCCGACGAAATCTGGCTCGTCGAACACCCGCCGGTGTTCACTCAGGGCCAGGCCGGCAAGGCCGAACACCTGTTGCTACCGGGCGATATCCCGGTAGTGCAGGTCGATCGCGGCGGGCAGGTGACTTATCATGGTCCCGGCCAGTTGGTGGCCTACCTGCTGCTGGATGTACGCAAGCTGGGTTTCGGCGTGCGTGATCTGGTCAGCCGCATGGAGCTTTGCCTGATCGAACTGCTGGCCAGCTACGGGGTAACCGCAGCGGCCAAGCCAGACGCTCCCGGCGTGTACGTCGATGGAGCGAAAATCGCTTCTCTGGGTTTGCGGATTCGCCACGGTTGTTCCTTTCATGGCCTGGCCCTGAACGTGGATATGAACCTGGAACCGTTTCGACGGATTAATCCCTGCGGCTACGCCGGGCTGGCGATGACCCAGCTGAGCGACCACGCAGGATCGATTGAATTTGCCGAGGTAAGTGCCCGGCTGCGTGCGCAGCTCGTCAAACACCTCGACTATGCTGAGCAGACGACCCTGACGGGCGGAATCGACTGATATGACTACTGATGCAGTGCAAACCATGATCCCGACGCTCGACGTGACCGAGCGCCCGGCCCCGCGTCCCAAGGTAGAAGCCGGCGTCAAGCTGCGCGGCGCCGAGAAGGTTGCACGCATTCCGGTAAAGATCATTCCGACCACCGAGCTGCCGAAGAAACCTGACTGGATTCGTGTGCGCATCCCGGTTTCCCCGGAAGTCGACCGGATCAAGAGCCTGCTGCGCAAACACAAGCTGCACAGTGTTTGCGAAGAAGCGTCCTGCCCGAACCTCGGCGAGTGCTTCTCCGGCGGCACCGCGACCTTCATGATCATGGGTGACATCTGCACCCGTCGCTGCCCGTTCTGCGACGTTGGCCACGGTCGTCCGAAGCCACTGGACGTCAACGAGCCGGAAAGCCTGGCCATCGCCATCGCCGACCTCAAGCTCAAGTACGTGGTGATCACCTCGGTTGACCGCGACGACCTGCGTGACGGCGGTGCCCAGCACTTTGCCGACTGCATCCGCGAAATCCGCAAATTGTCGCCGAACGTGCAGCTCGAGACTCTGGTTCCGGATTACCGTGGACGTATGGACGTCGCGCTGGAAATCACCGCCGCCGAGCCGCCGGATGTGTTCAACCACAACCTGGAAACCGTGCCGCGCCTGTACAAGGCTGCGCGTCCGGGTTCGGATTACCAGTGGTCGCTGACCCTGCTGCAACGCTTCAAGCAGATGATGCCGCACATTCCGACCAAATCCGGCTTGATGCTGGGTCTGGGCGAGACCGACGAAGAAGTCATCGAAGTGATGAAGCGCATGCGCGAACACGACATCGACATGCTGACCCTGGGCCAGTACCTGCAGCCCTCGCGCAGCCACTTGCCGGTGCAGCGTTTCGTGCACCCGGACACCTTCGCCTGGTTCGCCGAGGAAGGTTACAAGATGGGCTTCAAGAACGTTGCCTCGGGCCCGCTGGTACGATCTTCGTACCATGCCGACGAGCAAGCGAAGTTGGTCAAGGCTGAGCTGCTGGGTTCCTGATCCGGCGCTGAATGAAAAACTGCCCGCCGAGGTTTAACGCCCGGCGGGCATTTTTTTGCCCGTCTTACATTCGATGCTGATTTTTCCTGCAACCTGCGGCGTGGCCGACCCTCTTCTGTTTGCCGCCGTTCCTGACTACTGTGTGTGCATGACTCACAGGGAGATCCAAGGATGACCGTTCGACCGACCCATACTCTTTGCCCACACAGAGCCGTGCCTGCACTGCCCTCGGAAGGGTTGATCGGCGTGATTGCGCCGGCGGGCCCCGGAGCTCTGGACACCGAGAAAGCGCTGCAATGGATGCGCGCCCGTGGTTATGGGCTGAAGGTGTTTCCCGGTGTTTATGAAAAGGACGGCTATCTGGCCGGCAGTGACGATATACGCCTGCGTGACCTGCACGCAGCGTTCGCTGATCCCGAGGTCGATGCGATCATTTGCTTGCGCGGCGGTTACGGTACGCCGCGCTTGCTCGACCGCATCGACTATGACCTGCTGAGCCGCAACGCCAAGCCGTTCATCGGCTACAGCGATATCACCGCGCTGCACCTGGCTATCAGTCGATACGCAGGATTTGTGACCTTTCACGGGCCACTGCTCAACGCCGACTTGTTGGGTGACAAGGAGCCGCCGACCGTTACTTCGTTCTTCGCCATGCTGCGTGGGCAGTTGAAGGCGGGGAGTGTGTTCAGCCATCCGGTGGCGTATCCGTTGACCACTGTCGAGCCTGGTATCGCGCACGGCCGATTGCTCGGCGGTAATCTGGCGATGATCGCTGCGACGTTGGGTACGCCTTACGAAATCGATGTCGAGGGGGTAATTCTGCTGATCGAGGACATCAACGAGCCGCTGTATCGCATTGATCGCTTGCTGACCCAGATGCGCCTGGCCGGCAAGTTGGCGAAGTTGCGGGGGGTGTTGGTCGGGGACATTGCCGGCGTGGATGTCGCAGCGCTGAACCGCCTGCTCAAGCAGACGTTCGAGCCTTTACGAATTCCGGTGTTGTCGGGGTGGCGCAGCGGGCATTGCGATCCGAACCTGACGTTGCCAATGGGCGCGCTGGTGCGGCTGGATGCGGGGAAGCAGGAGTTGATGCTGGAGCAGGATGTCGTCACCCGATAGTGTGTGGGTGAAGCAAAAAGATCGCAGCCTTCGGCTGCTCTTACAGGGGATTGATATTTGCCCTGTAGGAGCTGCCGAAGGCTGCGATCTTTTGATTTTTACTTTATTGGTTGCGCAGGCTTTCCAGCAACTTGTGCGTCGGATACCCATCCGCCGGCCAGCCAAACGACTGCTGGGCACTGCGAATCGCTTTGCGCGTATTGGCGCCGATGATCCCGTCCGCTGTGCCGGCATCGTAATTGCGAGCGCTCAGCAATGTCTGCAATTCCATACGCTCGGTGCGGCTCAGCGGCAGGTCATCTTTCGGCCAACTGCCGTTGATCAAACCGCCACCGCTGAAACGCTCGGACAACAGGCTCACTGCCAGCGCGTACGACGAGGAGTTGTTGTACTTGAGGATCGCGCGGAAGTTGTCGAGGATCAGGAACGCCGGCCCACGATAACCAGCCGGCAGCAGCAGTGCGGCAGAAAGCTGTTCAGAACCTGCTGGCACCTGACCGCCATTCGGCAGAGTCACGCCCAACTGACGCCATTCGGCGACGCTCTTGCGAATCGCACCATCAGCCAGTGTGTAGTTGAAGCTGCTCGGCAACTGCACTTCAAACCCCCACGGCTGACCACGCTGCCAGCCGGAGCTTTGCAGGTAGTGCGCGGTCGATGCCAGTGCGTCAGCAGGGCTGCCCCAGATATCGCGGCGACCGTCACCGTCGAAGTCCACGGCATGAGTGTTGTAGGTGGTCGGAATGAACTGGGTCTGACCCATCGCGCCAGCCCAGGAACCGAGCATCTTCTCCGGCGTGATATCGCCTTGTTGCAGGATCTGCAGGGCGGCGATCAGCTGTGCATGAGCAAAGCCCGGGCGGCGGCCTTCGTAGGCGAGGGTGGCCAGCGAGTTGATCACCGACTTGCTGCCCTGAAACTGGCCGAAGTTGCTTTCCATGCCCCACACCGACACTAGCGCCTGGCGGTCGACGCCATATCGCTGTTCGATGCTTTGCAGAATATCGGCGTACTGACTGATCAGTGCCTGGCCTCTACGCACACGCAGTGGCGACAGGGCGCCGTCGAGGTATTCCCACACCGGGCGGGAGAACTCCGGCTGACTGCGATCGGCACGAATCACACTGGCGTCGAAGCTGACATTGGCAAACGCCTGATCAAACAGCTCGGCACGAATCCCGGCGGCCAGGGCATCTTTGCGAAAGCTCGCCTGCCATTCGGCAAAGGTCTGCGTTGGCTGCAGATCGAGAGGGTCGGCGGACGGCACTACCGGCGGGATGATCGCTGGGGCCGTGGCGACAGGAGCGGCTTGAAGAGGTTGCGCATCGGCTGCGGTCGGTTTTTCCGCACAAGCGACAAGCAGAATGAAGCTGGAGGCAGCGATCAGTTGGCGAACAGGCCAACGACGGGAAAGACTTAGGGGCATGCACAGTTCCAGGAAAACGAATCAGGTGCAGACCTTAACATGACCGGGGGGTACTGCGCTTTAAGCGGCCAGAAAGTAAGAAGCCTCCCAGCTGTCAGACTGGAAGGCTTCGCGGCGGTAGCTGCCTTTACCCTTGATTGGTCGTTCCTGGCGGCTGCGGAACAGGGGTTGGGCGACAATGGATTTGGCCTTGTTGGGGCCATGTTTCGATGGCTTTTTGCTCATGAGGGTTCTCTCGAGTGAGTGGGTTTTGCGGGGGAAATAATCTGCCGATGTTGGGCATCTGTCTATAGTGCAAATGCAGGCGTGCATTGTAGGAAACAAGATCAAAAGATTGCAGCGTGCCGCAGCTCCTACAGGGATTGGTGTAGGAGCTGCCGAAGGTTGCGATCTTTTGATCTTATTCGGCAGGCAGTGAAAGTCGCTGGCCAGCCATCAATAGAGCCAGACGACTCAAGCTCATCCACGGCGACCCGGCAGCCTGGCCCTTGATCTGCGCGTCAATACGCTGAGCCTCAAGCAACAACTGCGCCCAGCGTTGTGCCGAGTAGCGTTGCAGGGCTTTGCTCATCAACGGTTTGCGCTTGTCCCAGACCGGCGGTTTCGCCTGACTGAAGCACTTGTCCAGCGGCGTGCCCTGGCTGTACTGCAACGAGATATTGGCCAGCAGACGCAACTCCCGCGCCAGTGCCCAGAGAATCACCGGTGGCTCGACACCCTCGCCACGCAAGCCTTCCAGCATGCGCAAGGCATGGGCCGGCTCGCCGTTGAGCACGGCGTCGGTCAAACCGAACACGTCAAAACGTGCACTGTCCGCCACAGCGGCCTGCACGGTTTCGACTGTGATCTGGCCACCCTCGGCCATCAACTTGAGCTTTTCGATTTCCTGCGCGGCAGCGAGCAAGTTGCCCTCGACACGTGCAGCAATCAATTCGACCGCGTCCTGGCTGGCCGACAATCCGGCCTGAGACAAGCGCTGACGAATCCAGTTCGGCAGCTGATTGGCATCCACCGGCCAGATCTGAATGAACTGGGTCTGTTGGCCTTCAACCAGCGCCTTGCCCCACTTGGTCTTCTGCGCGCTGCCATCGAGTTTGGGCAAGCTGATCAGCAGCACAGTGTCTTCAGCCGGACGCGAGCAATATTCGATGAGTGCGGCAGCGCCCTTGTCACCAGGCTTGCCCGAAGGCAGGCGCAGTTCCAGCAGACGCTTTTCTGCGAACAACGACATGCTGGCGCCGGCCTGCAACAACGTGCCCCAATCGAAATTGGCGTCGGCGGCAAAGACCTGGCGTTCGTCGAAACCTTGCTGGCGCGCAGCACTGCGGATGGCGTCGGCGGCTTCCTGACACAACAGCGGGTCATCGCCGCTGATGATGTAGACGGGGCCGAGAGCACCTTGCAGGTGTTTACCGAGTTGGGCGGGAGCGAGCTTCATAAGAAAGGTCGAACGGGGCGCCTGAGCGCCCCGAACGTCTTACTGCTGCGGTATTTCGAGCGGCGACTGACGCGGGGTTTCCGCTTCAGCCTTTTGCGCCGCTTGCAGTGCATCGGCTTCTGCCTTGGCGCGATCATTGGCCGCTTGCTGCAGTTGTTGCAGTTGGCCCGGCGTCAGTTGCTGCAGACGCAGCATCATGCGCTGAACCAGTTCGCGGCGGGTTTCGCGGCGGGCGTCGTTGGCTTCCTGATCGGAGCCCACGAGGTTGTTACCGTCGTGAATGAACACTTTCTGCACTTCCAGCTTGTCGCTCAGCAGTTGCAGGTTCTTGTCGCCACGGATCTCGTAGTTCAGGACTGTATTGACCTGATATTCGCCCGTACGGCCGGCACCGGCGTAGCTGAGGATGCGCTGGCTTTCCTGCTCGTCAGCCAGGAACAGCTTGTACGGAGCGCCGCTGTAAACCTTGACGCCGCTCGACTCCAGGACCTGACGCAGTTGCGTGACCGTCTCGCCGTAGGCGTTGCGGGCGCTCAGATCAAGTTCCTTGATTGACAGCTCGTTGGTGCCGGTGCCGCGCAGCTGGAAACCGCAGGCGCTCAAGAGAACGGCGAGGCCCATCACCAGCAGATTGCGTTTGATCATTGTGTTGCTCCCCTTGAAACCAGGTGGGCCGATCGAGCGGCCCGAAAGGTTTTACTTGGCGCCAGGCGAACCTGACGCCCGATCCAATTAGCTGGCGACGATATTGACCAGTTTCCCGGGCACTACGATCACTTTACGAATGGTCAGACCGTCGACGAAACGCAGTACGTTTTCGTTGGCGCGTGCTGCCGCTTCCACTTCTTCACGGGTTGCGCTGGCTGGCATGTCGATCTGGCCACGCAGCTTGCCGTTGACCTGGATAACCAGGGTCAGGCTGTCTTGCACCAAGGCGCTTTCGTCCACTGCTGGCCAACCGGCGTCGATCACTGCGTCGGCGTGACCCAGTTGATTCCACAGGTTGTGGCTGATGTGCGGCGTGATCGGTGCGAGCAACAGCGTCACGGCTTCCAGGCCTTCGTGAATCAGCGCGCGATCCTGCTCGGTGCCTTGTGCGGCTTTTTCCAGCACGTTCATCAGCGTCATCACCTGAGCGATGGCGGTGTTGAATTTGTGGTTCTGGCCGACGTCGTGGCTGGCCTGCTTGATGGCCAGATGGATCGCGCGGCGAACGGCTTTTTGTTCGTCGTTCAGGCTGGCGATGTCCAGTTTGCCCGGCAAGCCCTGTGTCACGTGGGCTTGCGCCAGACGCCAGACGCGCTTGAGGAAGCGGTGCGAGCCTTCAACACCGGAATCGGACCACTCGGCGCTCATGTCTGGCGGCGAAGCGAACATCATGAACAGGCGGCAGGTATCGGCGCCGAACTGATCGATCATCGACTGTGGGTCGACGCCGTTGTTTTTTGACTTGGCCATTTTCTCGGTGCCACCGATTTCCACCGGCAGACCGTCGGATTTCAGTTTGGCGCTGATGACCTTGGCTTTGCTGTCGCGCTCGAGTTCTACGTCCGCCGGGTTGAACCAGGTGTAAGCACCATTGGCTTCGCGACGGTAGTAGGTTTCGGCGATCACCATGCCTTGGGTCAGCAGGTTCTTGAACGGCTCGTTGGAGCTGACCAGACCTTCGTCACGCATCAGTTTGTGGAAGAAGCGCGCGTAGAGCAGGTGCAGAATCGCGTGTTCGATACCGCCGATGTACTGATCGACCGGCAGCCAGTGATCGGCTGCGGATTTTTCCACCAGGCCGCCTTCAAAGTGCGGCGAGGCGTAACGGGCGTAGTACCACGACGACTCGACGAAGGTGTCCATGGTGTCGGTTTCGCGCTTGGCAGGCTGGCCGCATTTCGGGCAACTGCACTCGTAAAACTCAGGCATGCGTGCCAGCGGCGAACCGGCGCCGTCCGGCACCACGTCTTCCGGCAGGACGACAGGCAGTTGATCTTCCGGCACCGGCACGTCACCGCAGGCATCGCAGTGGATGATCGGGATCGGGCAGCCCCAGTAGCGCTGACGGCTGATGCCCCAGTCGCGCAGGCGGAACTGAGTGCGCGAGGCGCCCAGTTCTTTCTTGATCAGGGCGACTTCCATGGCGTCGAACGCGCCCGCGAAGTCGAGACCGTCGAACTCACCGGAGTTGATCAGCGTGCCGTGCTCGCCGTAGGCGTCTTGCCACGGGGCCGGGTTGCTGTCGCCGGAGCTGGTACGTACGACCGATTTAACCGGCAGGTTGTACTTGTGGGCGAATTCGAAATCGCGCTCGTCGTGCGCCGGTACTGCCATGACCGCGCCGTCGCCGTAGTGCATCAGCACATAGTTGGCGACCCACACCGGGAGTTTTTCACCGGTCAGTGGGTGCTCGACGAACAGGCCGGTCGGCAGGCCTTTTTTCTCTTGAGTGGCAACGTCGGCTTCAGCCACGCTGCCGCCCTTGCATTCAGCGATGAACGCTTGCAGCTCGGAGTTGTTTTTCGCGGCCAGGGTGGCCAGTGGGTGCTCGGCAGCCACGGCGACATAGGTCGCGCCCATCAGGGTGTCCGGACGGGTGGTGAAGACTTTGAGGGTACCGGCTTCGCCGATCGAGTCGACGTTGTACGGGAACTGCACTTCCATGCCACGGGATTTGCCGATCCAGTTGCGCTGCATGGTCTTGACCTGTTCAGGCCAGCCAGTCAGTTCGTCGAGGCTCTCCAGCAGCTCATCCGCGTAAGCGGTGATCTTGAAGTAGTACATCGGGATTTCGCGCTTTTCGATCAGCGCGCCGGAACGCCAGCCGCGACCGTCGATTACCTGCTCGTTGGCCAGAACGGTCTGGTCGATCGGGTCCCAGTTCACGGTGCCGTTTTTACGGTAGATCACGCCTTTTTCGAACAGGCGAGTGAACAGCCATTGTTCCCAGCGGTAGTAATCCGGTTTGCAAGTGGTGACTTCGCGCGACCAGTCGACCGCCAGGCCCAGGCTGCGCAGCTGGGTTTTCATGTAGGCGATGTTTTCGTAGGTCCACTTGGCCGGGGCGACGTTGTTCTTCATCGCGGCGTTTTCCGCCGGCATGCCGAACGCGTCCCAACCCATTGGTTGCAGAACGTTTTTGCCAAGCATGCGCTGGTAGCGGGAGATCACGTCGCCGATGGTGTAGTTGCGCACGTGCCCCATGTGCAGCTTGCCGCTGGGGTAAGGGAACATCGACAGGCAGTAGTAAGTTTCCTTGCCTGGCTGTTCACTGACTTCAAAGGACTTTTGCTCGTCCCAGAACGACTGGGCGGCGGCTTCGATTTCACGGGGCTGATATTGTTCGTGCATGGCTACTTTTGTACTGGATAGGGGTGGCCTAATCCTCTTCAACGCAGGTTCCGGGGTTGGCCCGGACGAGCTGGAAGTGGAATTACAGGAAGCGCCGTAGCATACATGACCGCGCTTGGCCTAGGGAAACCCTGATTACAGCAGTTTGGCCCGGTCAATCCTTGGCGAGGGCCGTTGGTCGCGGCGTGCAGCCGGTTTGTGCAGCGAAGCTAAGCTCTAACTGGGGAGTGAGTCTTATCTTCAATGAGGTGAGGGATGGTGGAGCAACGGCAAAAAAACGTGACGAAACCCGAGTTGTACGAAAGGTTGATCGATCGTCTGGGCATGGCCCTGGACGCTGTAAAAACCGCTGACCGGCTGCGCGACGAGCGCCCCCTGGAACTGGAATTGCGTGGCTTGAGCCCCGCCGAGTTCAAACTGGTCAAGGCCTATCTGGATCGTAGTGAACGTGAATCGCATGGATGCCTGTCACAGGCAGTGAAGCAGCTCGATGCAGCACATTCGGCCAAGGTCATCTGGCTCAAGGACAAGGCGCCCGGCAGAGACACCGTCAAAGTACGTGCTTTGCAGGCCAAGTAAGCGCATGGCAGGTCAAGAACCGGATCTTTTTCAACAGGATCCCACCTATTGGTTGTAACGCTTTATTAACACTCTTAGGCTTCGGGCATCTCTGGAGATGCTCGATGCCCTTTCGTTATTTCATCAAACAACTTTTATTGCCGCCCGGCATTCTTTTGCTGCTGTTGCTGGCTGCGTGGTGGTTACGCCGCTCACGGCCGCGACTGGCTGGCGTGTGTTTTGCCCTTGGTTTTGGCGGGTTGTGGCTCATGAGCCTGCCTGTCGTCGTGCAATGGGGCGCCAAAGCGCTGGAGCGCGAGCCGCCGCTGGCACGTGAAGAATGGGCGACGCTGGCGCAGCGCGCGGACGCGATTGTGGTGCTGGGCTCCGGGCGCGAGCGCGGCGATCTGGCCTGGGGTGAGGATCAGCCGACCGGCGTGGGGCTTGAGCGTCAACGTTACGCGGCGCGGCTGGCGAAAGCGTCCGGTTTGCCGATTCTGACCACGGGTGGCTTGCATTACGGTACACCGCCGACCGAGGCGAAACTGATGTCGGATTCATTGCGCGACGATTTTGGCGTGATGGTGCGTTGGCAGGAAGGCGAGAGTCGTACAACGTGGGAAAACGCCAAGTTCAGCGCTGACATTCTATTGCCGCAGGGGATCAAGCGCGTGGTTGTGGTGACGCAGGCTTGGCACATGCCGCGATCAGTCTGGAGTTTTGAACAGGCAGGATTTGAAGTGGTGCCGGCGCCGGTCGGCTTCTTGGGCACGGATAACGCAAGACCGTTTGGTGGCTGGCTTCCGGAGTTCAAGTCGATCTGGCAGAGCGGGCAACTGTTGAATGAAGCGGTGGGGCAGGTGGGGTATTCGTTGTTTTATCGCTGAAGATCAAAAGATCGCAGCGTGCGGCAGCTCCTACATTGGGATTTGCGTTTTCCCTGTAGGAGCTGCCGCAGGCTGCGATCTTTTGCTTTAAAGGGTTTTCGACATCCGGCTGGCCATCAGTGCCGAGCCAAACAACAGCACGCACAGGATGATCAGCGGCCACGAACGCCATTGCAGGTAGGGCGTCAGGTTATGCATCGGCACCACTTCGCCGTACAGAATGCCCTGTTCAAACTGCGGAATCTGCTCGGTGATCTGACCGAACGGATTGATCAACCCGGTCACGCCGTTGTTGGTCGCGCGGATCATCCAGCGCCCGGCCTCAAGTGCGCGCATCTGCGCCATCTGCAGATGTTGCAGCGGGCCAATCGAGGTGCCGAACCAGGTGTCGTTGCTGATCGTCAGCAGCAGATCACTGCGCGCCGACAGGCTGGCGGCAAACTCCGGATACACCACTTCGTAGCAGATAAACGGTGCGATCTGATAACCCTTGGCCTGCAACAGTGCCTGATCCGCCGGGCCACGGGCAAAGTCGGACATTGGCAGGTCGAAGAAGGCGATCAGCCCGCGCAATACATCCTGCAGTGGCACGTATTCGCCGAAGGGCACCAGTTTCTGTTTCAGATAAGTACCGTCGCCTTCGCCGACCACGGTAATACCGTTGAAGAAGCGTTTTTCATGACGAACGGTTTCGCGAATCGGTACGCCGGTGATCAGCGCCGATTTACGCTCGGCGGCGAAGGTGCCCATCATGTTCAGGTAGCCCTCGGCGGACTCCTTGAGCACGGGCACGGCGGTTTCCGGCCAGATCAGCAGGTCCACCGGTTTCGAACGGAAACTCAAATCGCGGTACAGGGCCAGCTGCGCGTTGAGCTCGGCCGGGTCCCATTTCATGCTTTGTGCGACGTTGCCTTGAATCGCGGCAACACTCAGCGGCGCGCCGGACGGACTTGTCCAGGCATGGCCCTTGAGCGCAATGCCGGCCACCCAAGGGCCAGCCAGCAGCACCAGACCGGCAACGACAAAACCTTTGCGGCCGGTTTGCAACAGACGCGGCGCGTTGTAAATCAGCGCCGCAGTCAACGCCAGTACGAACGACACCAGCCACATGCCACCGACTGGCGCGAGTCCGGACAATGGGCCGTCGAGCTGGCTGTAACCTGAGTACAGCCACGGGAAACCGGTGAGGAACCAACCACGAAATGCTTCCTGGCCGACCCACAACGCAGCAAATGCCAAGGCATCGGCCACCGGCGCCTCGTTACGGCGCAACCAGCGCGCCCATAACCAGGCGGGCAGGGCGAAGAACCAGGCAATCGCCGCCGTAAACAGCAGCATCAGGAACCCGGCCAGCAGCACCGAAGCGCCGCCGAAATGATGAATGCTGTAATAGATCCAGCTGGTACCGGCGCCGAACAGGCCGAAACCGAAACACCAGCCTCGGCCCAGCGCCTGACGCGGGCTCAGCTCGCGCAAACCGGCATAGAACAAGCCGACCGCCAGCAAAGCCAGCGGCCAGATGTTGAAAGGTGCCAGAGCGAAGGTGGTGATTGCACCGGCCGCCACGGCCAGCAGGTTACCGGGCCAGCCGGGGCGGGTTGTCCAGCGCATTTCAGTCCTTAGGATTAACGAGCAATTGGCGTCAGTCGCAGCAAATGAATCCGACGGCTGTCGGCGTTCAGGATGCGGAAACGATAGGCGCCGATTTCAGTGATTTCGTTGCGTTTTGGCAAGTGCCCGAACGCGCTCATCACCAGACCGCCGACGGTGTCGAATTCGTCATCGGAGAACTCGCTGTCGAAGAACTCGTTGAAGTTCTCGATCGGGGTCAGGGCCTTGATCAGGAAGTCACCGCTGGGCAGCGGCTTGATATAGCTGTCTTCTTCGACGTCGTGCTCGTCTTCGATGTCGCCAACGATCTGTTCCAGCACGTCTTCAATCGTTACCAGGCCGGCCACACCACCGTATTCGTCGATGACGATGGCCATATGATTGTGGTTGGCGCGGAATTCTCGCAGCAACACGTTCAGACGCTTGGATTCCGGCACGAAGGTGGCCGGGCGCAGCAGATCCTTGATGTTGAAGCTGTCGCCGTTCTCCTTGAGGATCAGCGGCAGCAGATCCTTGGCCAGCAGCACGCCCATCACGTCGTCATGGCTTTCACCGATGACCGGATAGCGCGAGTGGGCCGAGTCGACCACGGCCGGGAGAAATTCACGCGGTGTCTGGGTCGCCTTGATGCTGATCATCTGCGAGCGCGGCACCATGATGTCGCGTACTTGCAGGTCAGCCACCTGAATGGCACCTTCGACGATGGCCAGCGCTTCGCTGTCCAGCAGTTTGTTCTGATGTGCATCACGCAGTAGCTCAAGCAGCTCCTGACGGTTCTTCGGCTCGTGGGCAAGAGCCTGGGTCAGTTTGCCCAGCCATGACTTCTGCCCGTTGCTCGATCGATCTTCGCTCATAGCGATTACTCTGAATCCTTTGTTGTAACGATAGGGGATGTTTCGGGTTCGTCGTCCGCGTACGGATCGGGATAGCCCAATTCGGCAAGCAACTCGCGTTCCAGTGCTTCCATTTCTTCGGCTTCCTCGTCATCTATATGGTCGTAACCCAGTAGATGCAAGCAGCCGTGAATGACCAGATGTGCCCAGTGGGCCTTTAGTTCCTTGCCTTGTTCGGCGGCTTCACGCTCGACCACGGCCACGCAGATCACCAGATCGCCGAGCAACGGGATATCGAGAAACTCGTCGGGTACTTCCGCCGGGAACGACAGGACGTTGGTCGCGTAATCCTTGTGACGCCAGGTGTGATTGAGCTCGCGACCTTCTTCCTCGTCGACCAGACGAATGGTCATTTCCGAGTCGGCGGTGCGCTGGCGCAGGGCCAGTTCGCACCACAGGCGGAAGTCGGCTTCACTCGGCGCGCTCGCTTCAGTCGCGATTTGCAGGTCTAGCTCAAGCATTTCGCGAAGTGTCCTTGGGGGCGTCATCACGGTTTTCGAAGCGCTCGTAGGCTTCGACGATCCGCTGGACCAAAGGATGGCGCACGACGTCTTTAGGCTGGAAGTGCGTGAAGCTGATGCCCGGAACGTCTTTGAGCACTTCAATCACGTGGTGCAGACCCGACTTGGTGCCTTTCGGCAGGTCGACCTGGGTGATGTCACCGGTGATGACTGCTGTAGAGCCGAAGCCGATTCGGGTCAGGAACATCTTCATCTGTTCGACGGTGGTGTTCTGGCTTTCGTCGAGAATGATGAAGCTGTTGTTCAGCGTGCGGCCGCGCATATAGGCCAGTGGCGCCACTTCGATGACCTGACGTTCGATCAACTTGGCCACGTATTCGAAGCCGAGCATCTCGTAGAGCGCGTCGTAGAGCGGGCGCAGGTACGGGTCGATCTTCTGCGACAGGTCGCCGGGCAGGAAGCCGAGTTTTTCACCCGCTTCAACCGCCGGACGCACCAGCAGGATGCGGCGGATCTGCTCGCGCTCCAGGGCATCGACAGCGCACGCCACGGCCAGATAGGTCTTGCCGGTACCGGCGGGGCCGATGCCGAAGTTGATGTCGTTACCGAGAATTTCCTTCACGTAGCGCAACTGATTCAAGCCGCGCGGGCGAATCATGCCTTTCTTGGTGCGCAGGGCGACGGAGGCTTCGGCGGGGGCGTGATTGTCCAGCTCGACCACGGCTGATTCCTGCAGGAACAGGTGAACCGTATCTGGCGACAGCTCTGAACCTTTGGTTTCCCGGTACAGGCGACGAATCAGATTTTCCGCAGACGTGGTGTGTTTGGGGTCGCCGATCAGCTCGAACTGGTTTCCGCGGTTGCGGATCTCGATGGTCAGGCGCTGTTCGATCAAGCGCAAATGCTCGTCGAATTGCCCGCACAGATTGGCGAAGCGGCGAGCCTCAAAGGGCTCGAGGATAAAACGATGTGGTTCTATGGGAGCGTTCAAGGTCGTATTTAGCCGCCCTGGGGCAATTAAGATGAAATCAAGGATAACGCCAGAGGCCTGGGTGCGAAAGCTCTTAAATATTCTTGGCGTCGACACCGTCAAGATCGCAGCCTTCGGCAGCTCCTACAGGGGAATGTAATCCATGTAGGAGCTGCCGAAGGCTGCGATTTTTTGCATTTATTGGATCAGCGAGCCGCGCAGCGAGTGCGGCTGTGCCGCGTCGATGTGCACGTCGGCGAACTGACCGATCAGGGTTGGATTGTCGCAGCGGAAGTTGACGATACGATTATTCTCGGTGCGCCCTTGCAGCTCGCCAGGGTCTTTCTTCGAGTAATCGGTGACCAGAATGCGCTGGATCGAACCGACCATTTGTCGGCTGATCTCGAAACCTTGCTGATTCAAGCGATGTTGCAGCGCGTTCAGGCGTTCCTTCTTCAGCTCTTCCGGGGTCTCGTCGGCCAGATCGGCCGCCGGCGTGCCCGGGCGCTGGCTATAAACGAAGGAATAAGAGAAGTCGAAACCGACGTCGGCAATCAGCTTCATGGTCTGTTCGAAATCTTTCTCGGTCTCGCCGGGGAAACCGACGATGAAGTCCGAGCTGATACAGATTCCCGGCACAGCGGCGCGCAGTTTGCGCAGCTTGGATTTGTACTCAAGCGCGGTGTGGTTGCGCTTCATTGCCGCGAGAATCCGGTCGGAGCCCGATTGCACCGGCAAATGCAGGTGTTTCACCAGTTCCGGCACGTCAGCGTGGGCCTGAATCAGGCTGTCGGAGAATTCCAGCGGGTGCGAAGTGGTGTAGCGGATGCGGTCGATGCCGTCGATGGCGGCGACAACGCGAATCAGCTCAGCGAGATCCGCCAGGCGCCCGTCATGGGTGGTGCCGCGATAGCCGTTGACGTTCTGCCCGAGCAGCGTCACTTCACGCACACCGTTTTCGGCGAGGTGGATGACTTCGGCGATCACGTCATCGAACGGCCGGCTGACTTCTTCGCCGCGGGTATAAGGCACCACGCAGAACGTGCAGTACTTGCTGCAGCCTTCCATCACCGACACATAAGCGCTCGGGCCATCGATACGCGGCTCGGGCAAGTGGTCGAATTTTTCGATTTCCGGGAACGACACGTCGACTTGCGGCAGCTTGGTGATGCGCGCGGCGTCGATCATTTCCGGCAGGCGGTGCAGCGTCTGCGGGCCGAACACGACATCGACGTATGGGGCGCGATCACGAATCGCTGCGCCTTCCTGACTGGCCACGCAACCGCCAACGGCGATCACCATCTCCGGGTTGGCCAGTTTCAGTTCGCGCCAGCGGCCGAGCTGCGAATACACGCGATCCTGGGCGCGCTCGCGGATCGAGCAGGTGTTGAGCAGAATCACGTCGGCGTCCTCCGCGCGAGCGGTGACTTCCAGGGCCTGATGTTCACCCAGCAGATCGACCATGCGCGAGCTGTCGTACTCGTTCATCTGGCAACCGTGGGTTTCGATGTAAAGCTTCTTGGCCATGGATTAGTGTCGTCACGTGATTCAAAGAACCCGGCATTATAGGGAACAAGCCCGCAGGTTCCTACCGCTGTGCGTCCGGAGGCTATGCTATAGTTTGCGCCCTCATTTTTATCCCCGATGTTATCCCCCCGCCATGACCAAACGCGAAGCTCCAATCTATAAGGTGATTTTCCTCAACCAGGGCCAGGTGTTCGAAATGTACGCCAAGCAGATCTATCAAAGTGATCTGTGGGGTTTTCTGGAAGTGGAAGAGTTCGTCTTTGGCGAGCGCACGCAAGTGGTCGTCGATCCGAGCGAAGAAAAGCTCAAGGCGCAGTTCGAAGGCGTGGTGCGCAGCTTTGTGCCGATGCATTCGATTGTGCGCATCGACGAGGTTGAGCGTCTGGGTACCCCGAAAATCAGCGAAGCACGTGGCGCGGTCGGCAACGTGATGCCGTTCCCGATGCCGATGCCTGAGAAGTAAAACCGGATCTGGATTTTTGATCGTTCCCACGCTCTGCGTGGGAATGCCGCCTTCGACGCTCTGCGTCGGTGACGCGGAGCGTCACGGGATGAGTTCCCACGCAGAGCGTGGGAACTATCGGCGGTCAGGGAAGAGGCGAGAACGGCGTACGCCCATCGGCGCTCTGCAGTTCCATCAGGTATTTACGGAAAATTTGCCCAAGCACCTGGGTGGCAGTCTCAAGGTCTTCGCGGGACATTTTTTCGGAGACTTCGTCGGCCGTGTCCAGCGCATCTTCAGCGCCGTTGACCGCCGCCATCTTCAGCACGATATACGCCTGAATGTTGTTGGCCTGCACGCCTTCACCGTGGAAGAACATCGTGCCGAGTTTGAACTGTGCCTGAGCGTGGCCTTGCAGCGAGGCCTTTTCGAAGTAGCTCAGGGCTTGATTGAGGTCGCGCGGCGCATTCTTGCCGTCGTAGTAGAACTCACCCAACTCGTATTGCGCTTGCGCATCCCCTTCGTCCGCCGCTTTCTGGCAGGCGGCCAGTGCCTGCGTGACGTCTTGCGGCTGAGTATTGAGGGTGCAACGACCCATCGCCGGGATCAACAACGAGTTGCCGCCTGCTTGTGCATGCGCGAGCAGGGGCTGAAGGAGCAACAGGCAGCCCAAGGCAAGGGTGCGGCCGGTGCGGTTCATGGGAATCGACTTACCTCTGAAGGGCACGCGGACCCATCGAGGGATCCAATAAGCGCGCATTATGAAATAAGCAGGGCCAACCTTACAAAGTCTTTACTCGTTTTTCTGCTGCACGGGGAATATATCGCCCACTTTAGGGGAGATTTTTAGCAGGAGCATCGGAAAAACAGCGCGGATGTAGGTGAATGCTGACGCTGGCGATAGCCAACGTCAGCGGCAGTGCGATTATTTCAGTGCGGAGAAGGCGCGCTCGGCAGCGTCCAGCGTCAGTTGCAACTCGGCTTCACCGTGGGCGATCGAGGTGAAACCGGCTTCGAAGGCGCTCGGTGCCAGGTAAACGCCACCTTCCAGCATCAGGTGGAAGAAGCGACCGAACAGGGCAGCGTCGCTGGCCATCACGTCTTCAAAGGTGACGATGTCATCGGCGCCGCTGAAGTACAGACCGAACATGCCGCCGGCCTGAGTGGTCACGAACGGAATGCCCGCGGCATCGGCGCGTTGTTGCAGACCGTCGAGCAGACGCGTGGTGTAGTCGGTCAACTCGGCGTGAAAGCCTGGACGACTGATCAAACGCAGCGTGGTCAAACCGGCGGCCATGGCCAGCGGGTTACCCGACAGCGTACCGGCCTGATACACCGGACCCAACGGCGCGATGCGTTCCATGATTTCACGCTTGCCGCCGAAGCAGCCGACCGGCATGCCGCCGCCGATGATCTTGCCGAAAGTGGTCAAGTCAGGATTGACCCCGTAGTACGCCTGGGCACCGCCGAGGGCAACGCGGAAACCAGTCATCACTTCGTCGAAAATCAGCACTACGCCATGCTTGTCGCACAGTGAACGCAGACCTTCGAGGAAACCTGGCGCTGGCGGCACGCAGTTCATGTTGCCGGCCACCGGTTCAACGATGATGCACGCCACGTCCTTGCCAACTTCAGCGAGCATCTTTTCAAACGCGTCGATGTCGTTGAACGGCAGGGTCAGGGTGTGTTTGGCGAATGC
Source organism: Pseudomonas sp. AC242 (assembly GCF_979258655.1). Lineage (NCBI taxonomy): Bacteria > Pseudomonadati > Pseudomonadota > Gammaproteobacteria > Pseudomonadales > Pseudomonadaceae > Pseudomonas > Pseudomonas sp. AC242. The sequence continues at coordinate 4,852,337 of NZ_OZ409873.1, read as the reverse complement.
TGCCGGTACGCCGGCGGAGCTCGGCACGCCTTGGGTCAGTGCGCCGGAACCGGCCTTGACCAGCAGGCTGTCGGAGTGACCGTGGTAGCAGCCTTCGAACTTGATGATGCTGTCGCGGCCGGTGTAACCACGGGCCAGACGGATCGCGCTCATGGTCGCTTCGGTGCCGGAGCTGACCATGCGCACCATGTCCATCGAGGGCACCAGCGAGCAGACCAGGTCGGCCATCTCGGTTTCCATCGCCGTCGGCGCGCCATACGACAAGCCGTGTTGCAGCTGATTGCGCACCGCGTCGAGCACGTCCGGGTGGCTGTGGCCGAGGATCATCGGACCCCACGAGCCGACGTAATCGACATAACGCTTGTCGTCTTCGTCGGTCACGTAAGCGCCTTCGGCGTGTTTGAAGAACAGCGGGGTGCCGCCAACGCTCTTGAACGCACGAACGGGCGAGTTCACGCCACCGGGAATGTGTTTCTGAGCGTTGGCAAACAAAGTTTCGGAACGAGACATGATCGGGCTCTCAAATCAGACTTTCAGTAATTCATTGAACGCGCGGGCGCGGCGGGTCACTTCGGCGGTGCTTTCGGCACCAAACAGACCGTGAACCACGGCCAGCAAGTCGACCCCATGGGCCACCAGCGGCGCGGCGTTGTCGAGGGTGATGCCGCCAATCGCGCAGACCGGCAGATGCAGCGTGCGCTTGGCTTCGTCCAGCAGATCGAGGCTGCAGGTCGGCGCGCCGGGCTTGGTGTTGGAGTTGAAGAAGCGGCCGAAGGCGACGTAACTCGCGCCTTCTTTTGCCGCTTGTTCGGCCAGCGCGATTTGCGCGTGGCAGGTCGAACCGATGATCGCTTTCGAACCGAGCAGGGCGCGGGTCGGCGACAGTGGACCGTCGGTCTGACCCAAGTGCACGCCGACGTTGAGGCGTGCGGCCAGTTCAGCGTCATCGTTGATGATCAGCTGCGTCTTATAGCGCTCGCACAAATCGCGCAGTGCCTCGGCCTCGCGCAAGCGGCGGGCCTCGTCGCTGCTCTTGTCGCGGTATTGCAGCAGGGTGACGCCGCCTTCCAGCGCCGCCTCCACGTAAGACAGAAACTTGCCCGCCAGCAGTTGGCTGTCGGTGATGGCATACAGGCCACGTAGTTTCATCGGGCAGACCTCACGACGTTACGAGCAGAAATCCAGCGGCAGGCGACGCGGGACGAACTGGCCTTTGCCCAGTTGTTCGGCATCGCGCAGGGTGCGCCAGGTGTAATCCAATGCACTGCGCACGGCGCTGGCGAGGTGTTCGCCCTGCGCCAGACGACCGGCCAATGCGCTGGCCAAGGTACAACCGGAACCGTGATAACTGCCCGGCAGACGCTGGCAGATAAAGGTTTCGCGCAGACCGTCGCGGCTGTACACGCGGTTATGGATTTCAGTTTCGTCGCCGTGGCCGCCGGTGATCAGCAGGTTTTTGACGAACGGCAGGAGTTTTTCTGCGCACTCGTCCGCGGTGCCTTCGGGCAGTTCGGCGAGGATGCGCGCTTCGGGAAGGTTGGGGGTGGCAATGATTGACAGCGGCAGCAGACGCTCGCGCATCGCATAACCGACTTCGTCCTTGCCCAGGCGACCGCCGCCACCGGCGCGCAGCACCGGGTCGCAAACCACTGGCAAATGCGGGTGCGCTGAAAGCAGTTCGACAACAGTGTCGACCATTTCCAGCGAACCGAGCATGCCCAGTTTGACCGCCGCGACTTCGGAGTCGTTGAGCACGGCATTGGCTTGAGCCAGTACCCACTCACGGTCGAGGACGCGGAAGTCAGTGACGTTGACGGTGTCTTGCACGGTCAGGGCGGTGACGGCCGGAGCCGCATGGCAACCCTGCGCGAGCAGGGCTTCGATATCTGCCTGCAAGCCGGCGCCACCACTGGGGTCGTGGCCGGAGAGACAGAGGACAACGGGGCGGGAGCTGTAGATATTCATGGTGCGCGAGCTTACCACCAAAGCTGATTTTCGGGTGTGGGTGGAACAGCAAGATCAAAAGATCGCAGCCTGTGGCAGCTCCTACTAGGGAGCGCATTCAAGTGTAGGAGCTGCCGCAGTCTGCGATCTTTTTGTCTACCTGACCGATCCAACAGCTCTAGCTCGCCGCTTTGCTCTGGAACGCCCGTTCTAGAGCCTTTGTAGGAAAAATTTCAATGGTGCTCAATGGCCATCAACGGCTATGCTAGTCTGGATCCAAACCAATAACAGGTAATACCGGTTTTACGTCTACTCAAAGGGAATGGGGGGCTTCCTGACACAACCGGACGAGCCACGCTGGGGCTTCAATGCGCTATTTGCTGATGTTGCTGTTCTGCTTGCCCTTTATGGCGAGCGCCGTCGAATTCGACGAATTTACCCAGAGCCTCCCTCTGGGCCGATCACTGCAAGTGTTCGAAGACCCCAGTGGTCAGGCGAGCATTGCCGATGTTCGCGCGCAGGCTGCCGCCGGTAATTTCAAACCTCACGATAAAGCCACGCTCAATGCCGGATACTCGCGCTCGGCGTTCTGGCTGAAGATCGACCTGCACTACCGTCCGAGCAATCCCGCCGCCCAACGTACCTGGCTGCTGGAACTGGCGTATCCACCGCTCGACCATCTCGACCTCTATATGCCTGACGCCAGTGGCGACTACCGCCTCGTCCGGCAAACCGGCGACGCCCTGCCGTTCGCCAGTCGCGAGATCCGCCAGAACAACTATTTGTTCGACCTTTCATTCACGCCGAATCAACAGCAAACCGTGTACCTGCGACTGGCCAGCGAAGGCTCGATTCAGGCACCGGTGACGTTATGGTCGAGTACTGCGTACCTCGAAGACCAGCCGGTGCGCCTGTATGTGCTGGGCATCATTTATGGCGTGCTGTTGGGGATGCTGGTTTACAACCTGTTCATCTTCCTCAGCGTGCGCGACACCAGCTATCTCTATTACATCTTCTATATTGCCTCGTTCGGCCTCTATCAACTGTCGGTGAACGGTGCGGCAGTCGAGTACTTCTGGCCTGACAACCCATGGTGGGCCAACGCCGCGACGCCATTCTTCATCGGCTGTGCGGGGCTGTTCGGCAGTCAGTTCGCCCGCAGCTTCCTGCAGACCAAAAACCACAGCCGTTGGCTCGATCGCTTGCTGATTGCGCTGATCGCGTTCGGCGCGCTGGTGGTTGGTTTGTCGCTGATGACCAGTTACGCGTTGTCGCTGCGTCTGGCGACGATACTGGCGCTGACCTTTACGGTCGTGATTTTCGCCGCAGGGATTCTGGCCTGGTGGCGCGGCTTGCGGGTGGCACGTTACTTCATCATTGCCTGGTCGGCGTTCCTGCTTGGCGGCATCGTCAACACCCTGATGGTGCTCGGCCTGCTGCCGAACGTGTTCCTGACCATGTACGCCAGCCAGATCGGTTCGGCCATCGAAGTGGCGCTGCTGTCGCTGGCGCTGGCCGACCGTATCAACGCGATGCGTGAGCAACAGGCGCAGACGTTGTACGACGCCGGGCAGAAACTCGAAGTGCTCAACCAGCAACTGGCCCACAGCAACAAGCTCAAGGATGAATTCCTCGCGACCCTGACGCATGAACTGCGCACGCCGATGAACGGTGTGATCGGTTCGCTGGAACTGATGCAGACCGTCGATCTGGATCCGGAGCTTGAGCAATATCAGCAAACCGCCGCCGGTTCCGCGCGGGACATGATGCGCATGGTCAACGGCATCCTCACCCTCACCGAATTGCAGGCCGGCAAACTCAAGGCTGCTCCGGGCAGTTTCAGCCTGCGTGCGGTGGTCGAAGCATTGCGCGTGCAGTTCGACGGCAACGCGGCGAGCAAGTCGCTGGATTTCAAGGTTGAAGTACTGCCGACCTTGCCGGATCGCTTGTATGGCGACAGCGCCAAACTCGCGCAATGCCTGGAATGCCTGCTGGATAACGCGATCAAGTTCACCCGCGTTGGTGGTCTGGCACTGCGGGTTACCGGCAAACCGTCGACGGGCAATCGTTTGGCCCTGTCGTTTGCGGTGATCGACACCGGCATCGGTTTCACCGATCTGGGCGAGGCGACGATGTATCAGCGCTTCTTCCAGCTCGACGGCTCGATGACCCGCGAATATGGCGGATTGGGCGTCGGCCTGGCGATCTGCCGACAGTTGGTCGAGCTGCTCGACGGCAAGCTCACGCACCGCTCGGAACCCGGGCGTGGCAGCCGCTTCCAGCTGGATGTCGAGTTCGAACTACCGGTAATTGAACCGGCGTCGATCCCGGCGCCTTCGCGCCATTTTGTGCGCGCACCACAGGACTGCACGGTGTTGCTGGTGGACGACAACAGCGTCAACCAACTGGTGATGCGCGGCATGTTGCTCAAGCTCGGCTTCCGCGTGCGTACCGCCGATAACGGCGCGGCGGCGCTGGATTGCTTGCAGCGTGAGGCCTTCGATGCTGTGCTCATCGATTGCCAGCTACCTGCTCAGGAGGGCGCAGCGTTGTGCTGCCAGATTCATGCATTGCCGGGCTGCGCGAATCTGCCGGTGTTTATGCTGGCGCTGACCGCCGAGCGGGAACTTTGCACGCCTGGCGCGCCCATCGATTACTTGAACAAGCCGGTGAAATTCGAAGAGTTGCAGTCCGCGCTGGAGCGCCGGGTGCTGTGTTGCTGACAGGGTAAAAGCGCCGCAAAATCGGCGGATATGACACTTTGATCGATCTTGGGGCGGTGCTTAACTGACCTTCTGGATGACCAAGGAGCCCCGTCATGAACCTGCATCAGTTCGCCGAAACCCACGAAGTCACCAACCAGCCGCCGTCGCTGGACGGCACCAATCTGTATCGCATCGACCTGCCATTGCAGGAGTGGTCGCGGCGCTTTGGTGCCGGGTGGGCGGAGTCGCGGATCGATGCCTACGGCGCGCTCGCCGGTGGCCCGCTGATGGAAGCCGGGTTCCTCGCCAACCAGAACAAACCGGTGTTTGCCAGCCATGATCGCTACGGCCATCGCATTGATCTGGTGGAATTTCATCCGGCTTATCACCAACTGATGCGCACCGCGATTGAACATGGTCTGACCTCGCTGCCATGGACTCATCCGCAGGACGGTGCTCACGTCGCCCGCGCGTCCATGAGCTATCTGCACAGCCAGGCAGAGGCGGGCAGCGGCTGCCCGTTGACCATGACCTTCGCCAGCGTGCCGGCCCTGCGTTTGCAGCCGAATATCGCTGAACAGTGGCTGCCGAAAGTCCTCGCCACTGAGTACGATCCGCGCAACGTCGGTATGGCGCACAAGGCCGGCGTGACCATCGGCATGGCCATGACCGAGAAACAGGGCGGCACCGACGTGCGCGCCAACACCACCAAGGCGTATCCGGTCGGCGCCAGTGGCCCGGGCGAGGCCTATGAACTGGTCGGGCACAAGTGGTTCTGCTCGGCGCCGATGTGCGATGCCTTCCTGACGCTGGCGCAGACCGACAAGGGTTTGACCTGCTTCCTGCTGCCACGCCATCGCCCGGATGACACGCGTAATCAGTTCTATATCCAGCGTCTGAAAAACAAACTCGGTAACCAGTCCAACGCCTCCAGCGAAGTGGAGTTCCGTGGCGCGCTGGCGTGGATGGTTGGCGAGGAAGGGCGCGGTGTGCCGACCATCATCGAAATGGTCGCCATGACCCGATTTGATTGCATGGTCGGTTCCAGCGCGCTGATGCGCCAGGCGCTGACCCAGGCCAGCCACCACTGCGCGCACCGCAAGGTCGGCGGCAAACTGCTCAGCGAACAGCCATTGATGCAGAACGTACTGGCAGATCTGGCCCTGGAAAGCGAAGCCGCGCTGGCCCTGAGTTTACGCATGGGCAAGGCGCTGGATCATCTGAATGATCGCCACGAAGCGCAATTCGCGCGGCTGGTGACAGCGGTGGGCAAGTATTGGATCTGCAAACGTGCGCCGGGGATGATCAATGAAGCGGCCGAGTGCATGGGCGGCGCCGGGTATGTCGAGGACAGTATCCTGCCGCGCCTGTACCGCGAGGCGCCGGTGAATTCGACGTGGGAAGGTTCGGGGAATGTGCAGTGCCTCGACGTGCTGCGCGCGTTGTCGAAAGAGCCGGGTGTGCTGGATGTGTTGTTCAGCGAACTCGGTGATGGACATGGTGACAAACGGCTGGCCGCGCATATTCAGCAATTGCAGGCGCAGTTCAAGGACACCAGTGATATTCAGTACCGGGCGCGGCAACTGACCGAAGACATCGCGCTCGGTTTGCAGGCCAAGCTATTGCTGGAAGCCGGCAACTCGGCGGTCAGCGATGCGTTCATTGCCAGCCGTCTGAGCAGTGGCGGTCGCGTGTACGGCGCCTTGCCGCGTGGGCTGGACGTCGAAGCTATCGTCGCCCGCTCGACCCCGCAAGGTTTCTGACCGCAATCTCCCCAACACTACAAAACCCTGTGGGAGCTGGCTTGCCAGCGATGGCGGCCTGTCAGTCAACACTGATGTTGCATGTGCCGGCCTCATCGCTGGCAAGCCAGCTCCCACAGGGGTTCGCTTTGTCTGAAAGATTTGGGTACACCCACAACGCCACTGTTCCCGTGACGCCACGATGCAGGCAAGATGAAGCTCTGCAAGTCAGAACACAGGAAGCTGATCGTGACCGAAGCGTTTATTGTCGTTCAAACCGCCGAACAAGCCGTGGATCGTCTGGCCGAGTTGCACGAGCGGGCCACCACTGCGCTGAACTCGGCGCTCAAGCGTTACCTCAAGGATCGCGTCGAACCCGACGCTGCGCAGCGTGCTCTGTTTCGTTATCCCGAACTGCGTCTGACCTACCATTGCCAGGGCGAAGTCCCACAGACCACCCGCGCTTACGCCAAGGTGCAATTGCCGGGCACTTATAGCGTCACCGTCACCCACCCGGCGGCGTTCCGCAAATACCTGCTCGAGCAGCTTGTGCCGCTGATGCACGACTTCACCGTGACTGTGGAAGTCGGCGTCAGCCAGCAGAACATTCCGTATCCATATGTAGTCGAGCAGGGCGATGAACTGGCCGGCTCCGGCGTCACCGCTGCCGTGCTGGCGCGGGTGTTCCCGAGTACTGACCTGTCCGCCGCCACCGATGGCATCGCCGACGGTCTCTACGACTGGGAAAACACCGATCCGCTGCCGCTGGCCTTGTTCGACGCCGCGCGCGTGGATTTCTCCCTGCGCCGTCTGGTGCATTACACCGGCAGCGACTGGCGCCATGTGCAGCCGTGGATTCTGCTGACCAACTATCACCGCTACGTCGACCAGTTCATCGTCCATGGTCTGGAGCAATTGCGCAGTGACCCGCGTTTCGTGCGCATGGTCTTGCCGGGCAACGTGATCATCGAGAAGGGCATGGATCACGGCGAAGCCTCGGCGATCGCCGCCGGTGTGGTCTGGCACCGTTATCAGATGCCGGCCTATCACCTGATCGCCAGCGATGGCCACGGCGTGACCCTGGTCAACATCGGCGTCGGCCCGTCCAACGCCAAGAACATCACCGATCACCTGGCGGTGCTGCGTCCGCATTGCTGGCTGATGATCGGCCACTGCGGTGGCCTGCGTCAGTCGCAGACCATTGGCGACTATGTGCTGGCCCACGCTTATATGCGTCGCGACGGCATTCTCGACCGCGTGGTGCCGCCGAACATTCCGATCCCGGCACTGGCCGAAGTGCAAATGGCGCTGCAACAAGCAGCGGCGAATGTCACCGGCGAGAAGGGCGATGACCTGAAAAAACGCCTGCGCACCGGCACCGTGCTGACCTACGACGACCGTAACTGGGAATTGCGCTGGGCGCAGGAGCGGCCGTTGATCAACCTGTCCCGCGCCGTGGCGGTGGACATGGAAAGCGGCACGATTGCCGCGCAGGGTTATCGCTTGCGGGTGCCGTACGGCACGTTGCTGTGCGTTTCGGACAAACCGCTGCACAGTGAAATCAAGCTGCCGGGTTCGGCCAACGCCTTCTATGAGCGTGCGGTCAGCCAGCACTTGAAGATCGGCATCGAAGCGGTGGACCTGCTGCGCACTGAACTCAACTCGCTGCACTCGCGCAAACTGCGCAGCTTCGACGAACCGCCGTTCCGTTAACGGTTAGTCGTGGTCATTTGGCGGTCGGGGCACTAGCATTGTCAGCCTCGACCGTTAGATGTTCTTTTCGCCATGTCCCGTCCTCCACGTCCACCTTCCCGCCGCCCTGGCGCGAAGCCTCAGTCGTCTTCCCCGCGCCGTGTTGCCAAGGCACCCCCGGCCGAGCCGAAATTGATCCTGTTCAACAAACCGTTCGATGTGCTGACGCAATTCAGCGACGGCGAAGGGCGGGCGACCCTCAAGGATTTCATTGATGTGCCCGGCATTTATCCGGCCGGTCGCCTGGATCGTGACAGCGAAGGGTTGTTGCTACTGACCAACGACGGGCAGTTGCAGGCGCGCATCGCCGATCCGAAACACAAACTGGCGAAGACTTATTGGGTGCAGGTCGAAGGCGTGCCGACGGCCGAGCAGTTGCAGCGTCTGCGGGATGGTGTTGAGTTGAATGACGGCATGACCTTGCCGGCCGAAGCGCAACAACTGGACGAGCCTGAGTTGTGGCCGCGCAATCCGCCGGTGCGCTTTCGCGCGACCATACCGACTTCATGGCTGGAGCTGGTGATTCGCGAAGGGCGCAACCGTCAGGTACGGCGCATGACCGCGGCAGTCGGGTTGCCGACATTGCGGCTGGTGCGGGTGAGAATTGGCGACTGGTCGATCGAAGGGCTTGATCAGGGCCAGTGGAAGGAAGTGCCGGCGCGCTTATAGAGCGCCGGATTCGATCAGGCCGATCACCACACTCTTGATGATGAACGCGGCCACGCCCAGGCCCAGCACGAAGAACAGAATGAACGAGCCAAAGCGCCCGGCCTTGGACTTCTTCGCCAAATCCCAGACGATGAAACCCATGAAAATGATCAGGATGCTGACCAGGCCGGTCATCATCCACTCTTCTAATAATGCTGGATCCATTGGGTTTCTCCGGCGCGCATGGGGCAAAAAGGGCGCGGCGAGTATACGCCAAGGTGTGTGGGGTGGCATTGATCTGGGTCTGATCTGAAGCCTTTGCCCTCACCCTAGCCCTCTCCCGTAGGGAGAGGGGACTGACCGAGGTGTCTGGCGTCATACATCGACCTGAAAGATCGAGTCGATTATGAATTCACAGCAGAACGCTCAGGTCGGCGTACTTCTTCAGCATCTCACGGTCGGCCCCCTCTCCCTCCGGGAGAGGGCTGGGGTGAGGGGCTTTTGATCAGTTGCGCAGGTGGGTCAGCGGCAGTTCCGTGCTGTTCAACACCTGATTCAGCACAAAACTAGAGCGCACGCTGGTTACCCCTTCAATCCGCGTCAAATGCCCCAGCAACAGCTTCTGATAGTGATCCATATCCGGCACCACCACTTTCAATTGGTAATCGGCATCCACACCGGTCACCAGACTGCACTCCAACACCTGCGGCAACGTACGAATCGCCGCTTCGAAATTTTCGAAACGCTCCGGCGTATGCCGGTCCATGCCGATCAGCACATACGCCGTTAGGCTCAGCCCAAGCATCTTGCGATCGAGCAACGCCACCTGACGCGAAATATACCCGTCGTCTTCCAGTTGCTTGACCCGGCGCGAGCAAGGGGAGGGCGACAGACCGATGCGCTCGGCCAATTCCTGGTTGGAGATGCGGGCGTCGCGCTGCAATTCCGCCAAAATGCTCAGGTCGTAACGGTCGAGTTTGCTCATCAATCTGTCCTTGGTTGTAACTATTGCGGCGGATTATCTATCCAGGGTTAAAAATTGCGCAAGTGGTGTTTATTTCAGCAATCTTCGCAATCCTCTGCCGCCGTCTCAGGCCTATTCTTATCACCAGAATCACTGCTCGGTAACACAGTCCACGCGGCCCGCCCTATCCGGCCTGCCGCGGCCGCCACCCCCACCGGGGTTGTGCCGGCCCCCGAGCTGCACACTGTCCAGAAGACGGCGTGAGGTGAGCCGACGTCAAAAGCGTCGAGCCAGGACGAAGTTCTCTAGAAGGGAGGCCGACGGGTCTCCCTTTTTTCTTGCCTGCGATTTCATGCCGGACGCTCAATAAATAAGTTGCGTGACTGATAACCTGTTGCAGAACCCGGTGTGTGTAATCCCGGTCTTAGCTACAAGTCCTCTTACATTTACAGGCCCCGCAGTGAGAAAAAGCATGAATTCGCGCATTTGGCGTCTGGCCAGTGTTGGTTTGCTGTGTGTGAGTGTCAGTGTGCAAACGCTCGCCGATGAGCCACAGAATCGCGGCCCGGAGGGCGGAGGCCACGGCCAGGATCATCAGGGCAACAATCAGGGCCGTGGCGGCAACAATCAGCCGCGTCCGCAGAACAATCCATCGCAGAATCAGCCGCAACAGAATCAGCCGCGTGCGCAGAACAACGAGATCATTCGTGGCGACAACAGCCGCCAGTTCGAGCACAACGGCAACAACAATGGCCAGTGGCAGGACCGCGATCAGAATCGCCCGGCCTACAACCCCAACCCGGTACGTCAGCCGCCACCACCGCCGCAACTGCCGGCCAACAGCCTACCGATCCAGCCACGGCCCGACGCCGTACGCCAGACTCAAGAGCCGCGTCAGGGTTACTACCGCGACGAGCGTCCGCAGAACGGTTACCACAACCAGCAATGGCAGACCGGCAACCGGCCCAACGACAATCGCTGGCCGGGGCGCCCCGACGGGCATGGCAACGGTTGGGGTCCAGGCCCGCAATACCGGCCAGGACATGTGATCGACCGCTTCCCGGATCGCGATTACCGCGTGCCGTATCGTGGTCAGGATTACTTCTTTTCCGGCGGCTACTGGTATCGCCCGCAAGGCCCGCGCTACATCGTCGTGCAGCCGCCGCGCGGGATTCGCATCCAGTATTTGCCGGATTACGCCCGTGAGGTGTGGATCGGTGGTTCGCTGCTGTTCCTCGCTGCCGGTTCCTACTACGCGTATCAGGAAGCGACGCAGGATTACGTGGTGGTCGAGCCGCCGGTGCAGCAACAGCCGCAGCCGCAATCCCAAGGCTATGACGTCGAAGCGTATCCGGCCAACGGCCAGTCGCCGGAGCAGGTGCAGCAAGACGGTTATCAGTGCTACCAGTACGCGGTGCAGCAAAGCGGTTTCGATCCGCGCACCGCGACGTATCAACCGGCGCCCGAAGTGGTGCAGGCGTACCGTCAGGCGCAGGGCAATTGCCTGAGCAGTCGCGGTTATCAGGTCAGTTACTGAAGCCGGGTTTGCGCCCGCTCTGACTTGACCACTTCCTGCGGGTCGGCGTGCACCAGCACTTCGGCCCGCGGGTAGGCCTTGTGAATGGCATCGGCGGCTTGGTCGCTGATGCCGTGCGCCACTGACAGGGTCAGCTCCCCCGGCAACTCCAGGTGCAACTGCACGAACCAGTGGTTGCCGGAAATCCGCGTGCGCAAGTCATGCGCGCCCAATACGCCCGGCACACTGCACGCCAGTTCGAGCATGTGCTGACTGACATCTGTTGGCAGTTCTTCATCCATCAACACCGAAAAACTTTCCCGGGCGATCTGGATCGCACTCCACAGGATATAGGCGGCAATGCCAAGTCCGAACCACGCATCCAGTTGATGCCAGCCGAACCCGGCCAACATCAGCGCCACCAGAATACTGCCGTTGAGTAACAGATCGGATCGGTAATGCAGTGAGTCGGCACGCACGGCATTGGAACCGGTCTGCTTGATCACTCGATGCTGCAGCACCAGCAAGGCCACCGTCAGCAGCAATGAGAAAATGATCACGCCAATGCTGATCCACGGCGCGCCAAGCGGTTCCGGATGCTGGATGCGTTCATAGGCCTGAAGCGCGATCAACACCGCACTGCCGCCAATGAACAGCGCCTGCGCCATGCCCGCCAGCGATTCCGCCTTGCCGTGACCATAACGGTGATCGTCATCGGCCGGGCGCAGCGCGTAATGCACCGCCAGCAGATTGAGTAGCGAAGTGACGCCATCCAGCGCCGAGTCGGTGAGGCCGGCGAGCATGCTCACCGAACCGCTGAGCCACCAGGCGATGGCTTTAGCGATGATCAGCGTGCACGCCACCGCCACCGAGGCGCGGGTCGCCAGCCGTAGCAGGCGGGCGTGTTCGGGGCTGGATGTCATTTAACTTCCTTTTTAAGCGGCGGGTTGCAGGCCGAACATCGCCAGTTGTTGAGTGCTGCCCTTGTGTTGAATCAGGCGCGGGTCATCCAGTGGGAAATCTCGGCCCAACTCGCTTTCGAGAATAGCCTGCAACTTGTGATTATCGACTTGACCGTCCGGACCGATGGCTTGCTTGAGCTTGGCCGGATCGATCTGCGCGGTGTGGCCCGGTTCGAAGTAGATCGCGCCGGTGGCGAAGTCGACGGCAAACGCGATCAGCCCGGGAATGACGTAGAACAGCAGGCCCACGGCGTCGAGCACGGCAATCGCCGGGTCGATCTTGCCGTCGATCTGACCGCGCCGGTCCGGGTAGAAAATCGAACCGCACGCGGTGATTTGCGTGAGCAGGGTGGCGACCAGTACACCGCCGATCAGGCGAAAAGGTAAGCGCATGGGGAAATCTCCTGATTGATCTAAGAACGAAGCGTCGTCGTGTGAAGTTAAGACCCTGACGAACGCCCGCCAGTTCGCCGTTATACTCGGGCCTGGCAGGGCATGCCCACAGTAAATTGCGGCCTCGTCTCACCCCTACCGAAATATGTTGAGGATTGAAGTTGTTTTCTCCAGATCGACACCGCGTGAAGGCTGATGAATCCTGTCGGGGTTCGGCCCTCCGGGCTAAAGCTGTGAGCGCGCCATGCTGCGTTGCGGGACTTGGCAAGGAAACGACCCTTACCTGCGTCCCGCGCCTTGCCTGGCACGCTCACAGCTTTAACGCGACTCGCAATTTACTGTGGGCACGCCCTGAGGAGCCAGCATGAATTCTTTGCCAATCGATGAAGTTTTACCCGCCCTGCGTGAAGCCTTGGCGACGCGCCACGAAGCCGTGCTCGAAGCACCGCCCGGTGCCGGTAAAACCACCCGTGTGCCCTTGGCCTTGCTCAATGAAGCGTGGCTGGCCGGGCAGACCATTCTGATGCTCGAGCCGCGCCGTCTCGCCGCGCGTGCGGCGGCAGAACGTCTGGCCAGTGAGCTGGGCGAGAAGGTCGGTGAAACCGTCGGTTATCGCATCCGTCTCGACAGCAAGGTCGGCCCCGATACGCGTATCGAAGTGGTCACCGAAGGCATTCTCACCCGGCGTCTGCAGGATGACCCGGCGCTGGAAGGCGTGGGTCTGCTGATCTTTGACGAATTTCACGAACGCAGCCTCGACGCCGATCTGGCGCTGGCCTTGAGTCTGAACGGTCGCGAGCTGTTTCGAGCTGAACAGCCGCTGAAGATTTTGCTGATGTCGGCCACGCTCGAAGGTGAACGTCTGTCCGGGTTGCTGGATGATGCGCCGATCCTGCGCAGCGAAGGCCGCATGTATCCGGTGACGATGCGCTGGGGCCGTCCGTTTCAGCCCGGCGAATACATTGATCAACGCGTCACCCAAACCGTGCTTGAAGCGCTGCACGACGAAACCGGCAGCCTGTTGGTGTTTCTGCCGGGGCAGGCCGAGATTCGTCGCGTCCACCAGCAATTGGCCGATGCCATCGGCTCACGCAGCGATGTATTGCTGTGTCCGTTGCACGGTGAACTCGACCTCAATGCGCAACGTGCGGCGATCGATCCGGCGCCGGCCGGGCAGCGCAAAGTGGTGCTGGCGACCAATATCGCCGAGACCAGTCTGACCATCAACGGTGTGCGCGTAGTCATCGACGCCGGGCTGGCGCGGGTGCCGCGTTTCGATCCCGGCAGCGGCATGACGCGTCTCGATACCCAGCGGATTTCCAAGGCCAGTGCCACTCAGCGCGCGGGCCGGGCGGGGCGACTGGAACCGGGTGTTTGTTATCGCTTGTGGTCGCAGGATCAGCACGAACAATTGGCAGCGTATGGCAGCGCAGAAATTCTTTCGGCGGATCTTGCCAGCCTCGCCCTGCAACTGGGGCGCTGGGGCGTGACGCCGGGCGAACTGGTCTGGCTGGATGTCCCGCCAGCGGCAGCTTATGCGCAGGCGCAGGATTTGTTGCAAAGGCTTGGCGCGCTGGAAGGTGAGGCGCTGACCGCTCATGGTCAGGCCATGGCTGAGTTGCCGGCGCATCCACGCATCGGCCATTTGCTGCTGCGGGGGCAAGCGTTGGGTCTGGCCAACATGGCGTGCGATGTCGCCGCGTTGCTCGGCGAGCGCGATATCTTGCGTGGCGCCGGGGCCGATCTGCACAGTCGGCTGGTACTGCTCTCGGGTGAAGAACGTGCGGCTCGAGGTGCGCAGGGTGGTGTGCAGCGCGCCAAGCAACTGGCGCGGCAATATCGCGGTTACTTGCGCGGCAAGGCCAGCGAGCCGGTCAGCGATCCCGACCATCCGCGTTGGCTCGGCGCCTTGCTGGCGCTGGCGTATCCGGATCGCGTCGCGCAACAGCGGCGTGCCGGTGGCGCCGAATATCGCCTAGCCAATGGTCGTGCGGCGCTATTCGCCGAAGCCGACAGCCTGATGAAAGAGCCGTGGATCGTCATTGCCGACCTCGGCAGCCGTCAGGGCCAGCGTGAAGAACGGATTTATCTGGCGGCGGATTTCGATCCGGCGCTGTTCGATTCAGTGCTCGCCGAACAGGTACGCAACGTCGATCAACTGGACTGGGACGAGCGCGAAGGCGTGTTGCGCGCCGAGCGTCAGCGCAAGGTCGGCGAGCTGATTCTCAGCCGTGAGCCGTTGACCGGTCTCGATGAAAATGCGCGCAGTCAGGCGCTGGTCAATCTGGTGCGGCGCAAGGGGCTGGAGCTGCTGCCGTGGACGCCGGAGCTGCGCCAGTGGCAGGCGCGCGTGGCGTTGTTGCGGCAGTTGGAATTGAACAATCAGGACGACAGTCAATGGCCGGATGTCAGCGATGCGACGTTGCTCGATACCCTCGAAGACTGGCTGATGCCGTATCTGGGCAAGGTCTCGCGACTCAGTCATTTTGCCAATCTCGATCTGTCGAGCATCGTCCGCAATCTGCTGCCATGGCCGCTGCCGCAAAAGCTCGATGAGCTGGCGCCGCATCATCTGAGTGTGCCGTCGGGGTCGTCGATTCGTCTGGACTACAGCGAGTTTCCGCCGATTCTGGCTGTGCGTTTGCAGGAGTTGTTCGGGCTGGCGGATACGCCGCGCATTGCCGGCGGGCGGCAGGTGGTCAAGTTACATCTGCTGTCGCCGGCGCGGCGGCCGGTGCAGGTGACGCAGGATTTGGCCAACTTCTGGCGCAGCACCTATGCCGAGGTGAAGAAGGATTTGAAGGGCCGCTATCCGAAGCACTATTGGCCGGATGATCCGCTGGTGGCCGAAGCGACCGCGCGAGCCAAACCGCGCGGGACCTGAAGAGCAAAAGATCGCAGCCTTCGGCAGCTCCTACCGAATTGAAGTCGGCCACAGAATGACGGTACGACACCGACAAACTGTAGGAGCTGCCGCAGGCTGCGATCTTTGCTGTTAAAGGTGAGTCTTTGCGGTCAGTTGTTCGCGGCAATAATCGGCGAACAACTGCGCCGGTTTGGTCAGTTGCCCGCGCTTGAGCCATGCCGCGACCAAACCCGAACCGGTGACATCTTCGACGATGTCCACGCACACGACTTTCTTGCCGTCGTAGGTGCATTCCGAATGCGGTTTGGTCACCAGAATCGAAAAGCCGAAACCCTGGCCGACCATCCCGCGTACCATTTCAATCGACGGCGAGCTGAACTCGATGCGCGGCGTCAGCCCCAGTTCTTCAAACAGGCTGACGAAGTAAGTCCGGCTCGGCTGCACGTCGAGCAGGATCATCGGATCCAGACACAGATCGCGCAGCGACACTTGTTTGTATTGGGCAAAACGGTGGTCGGCGGGCAACAGCGCATACGGGCGTTGCGCCGGCATCAGCGGTTCGGTCTGGATGGTCGCGTCGAGTTCGTGTTCATAAAGAATCACCAGATCGAACGTGCCTGACGTCAGGCCTTGCACCAGCTCTTGCTGTTCACCGTCGCGAATGCGGATTTTCACGCCCGGATACAACGCCGAGAACCCGGCGATCAACTGCGGCAGGTACAACGGCGCGACCGTTTCGAAACAACCAATATCGATCTGCCCGGCGATCACGTCGTTGTCGGCGAGGGCGTTCTGTTCGAACTCCTTGGCCATGCGCAGCAACTCTTGAGCCTTGCGAAAAAACCGCGCACCGCTTGGCGTCAGTGACACACCTTGGGCGTGATGACGGATCAGCAGTTGCACACCGAAGCTGTCTTCCAGTCCTTTGATCGCGGTGGAAATCGCCGGCTGCGCGATGTACAGCTTGCGTGAAGCCTCGGCAACGCTGCCGCATTCGACGGTGGTGATGAAATACTTCAGCTGACGCAAATTGTAGGCGGCCACGGCAAACCTCAGGACGAGCGGACTCGACTTCAAAGCAATTTGTGCGCCGCCACGTCCATTGCACGACGATGTTTTTATCCTTCAACCATAGCCACCTGTGCAGCGTTTGGGGGAAGTCATTGCCCAGTGTTTTTATTGCCTGCGAAGACATTTTTACTATTTTTAGCCCGTGCGGGCCTGAGCGACCATCGAGGCACAATAACGTCTCAGGAGCATCCGTCGTGTTCGAGCTTGCAGAGTGGCAGCGCCGCGCCGTTGCATTGAAGTTTCCCGATCAGGCCGTGATCGACGGCAAACATTGCGCTGCGCAATCGGGGCAGACCTTTGCCGCGATCAACCCGGCGACCGGGCAATGCCTGGCGAATGTCGCTGCGTGTGGCGAGGCGGATGTCGACGTCGCAGTGCGCAATGCGCGGCAAGTGTTTGAGGCCGGTACGTGGTCGCAACGATCTCCAGCCGAGCGCAAGCAAGTGCTGCTGCGCTTGGCTGATCTGCTGATGAGTCATCGCGAAGAGCTGGCCTTGCTTGACTCGCTGAACATGGGCAAACCGGTGATGGACGCTTACAACATCGACGTGCCGGGCGCCGCCGGGGTGTTTCGCTGGTACGCCGAAAGCATCGACAAACTTTACGATCAGGTCGCGCCCAGTGCGCCGAATGTGCTGGCGACCATCACCCGTGAAGCACTCGGTGTAGTCGCTGCTGTGGTGCCGTGGAATTTCCCATTGGACATGGCCGCGTGGAAACTCGCCCCGGCGCTGGCGGCGGGCAATTCGGTGATTTTAAAACCGGCCGAGCAATCGCCGTTTTCGGCCTTGCGTCTGGCTGAGCTGGCGCTGGAAGCGGGGCTGCCAGCGGGTGCGTTGAACGTGTTGCCGGGGCTTGGCGAACAGACCGGCAAGGCGTTGGGTTTGCACGCGGATATCGATTGTCTGGTGTTCACCGGCTCGACCCTGGTCGGCAAATATTTCATGCAGTATTCCGCGCAATCGAACCTCAAACAGGTGTGGCTGGAATGCGGTGGCAAGAGCGCCAATCTGGTGTTCGCCGATTGTCAGGATCTGGATCTGGCGGCGGAGAAAGCGGCGTTCGGGATCTTCTTCAATCAGGGCGAAGTCTGCTCGGCCAATTCGCGCTTGCTGGTGGAGCGTTCGATTCATGATGAGTTCGTTGAACGGCTGAAAGCACAGGCTGAACGGTGGTTACCCGGTGATCCGCTGGATCCGCAGAGCAGCGCTGGCGCCATCGTTGATCACAGGCAGACGGCGGGCATCATGCGCTTCATTCGCAACGCCGAGCAGTCGGGGGCGACCCGGGTTTGTGGCGGTGGGCAGCGGCGCTTGAATGGCTCTGACAACTTCATTGAACCGACGATTTTCACCGGTATAACCGCCGACATGCCGCTGTTTCGCGAAGAGGTATTCGGGCCAGTGCTGGCGGTGATGCCGTTCGATGATGAGGCCGAGGCTATTCGGCTGGCCAATGACAGTGTGTATGGACTGGCGGCGTCGTTGTGGACCGATGACCTCAACCGCGCGCATCGTGTGGCGCGGCAGTTGCGAGCGGGTACGGTGTCGGTCAACACGGTGGATGCGCTGGATGTGACGGTGCCTTTCGGCGGCGGCAAGCAATCGGGCTTTGGCCGCGATTTGTCGCTGCACTCGTTCGACAAATACACCCAGTTGAAAACCACCTGGTTCCAGTTGCGCTGAGACCGAGTTGCCCCCTTCGCGAGCTTGCTCGCGAATGCGGTGGGTCAGCAGCATGGATATTGACTGCTTCGGCACCATCGCTGGCAAGCCAGCTCCCACAGGTTTCAGCGTTGTTCACACAATCCAGGCACATCCACGATCCCTGTGGGAGCTGGCTTGCCAGCGATAGCATTCTCCCCGCCGCCGAAAATCCCCAATCTGCACCCACCTCGCGCATCCCCGCAATCCCCGCCCTTTAGCAGTGCGCACTACCCAGTTTTTTCATCATTTACAGCCAACAATTTCCTGATTTTCCTCACCGCGCACATGGGCCACCATCGATCTTGCCCGCCAGCCGAATGTTGTCCGCCCAAACGTCCGCGAGAGACCCATGGCAGCAACTGCACAACGGCCGGCGACCGTACTGCCCATGACAAAACTAAATCAACAGCGTCGGGAGTGCTCCATGATCAAGTCCTTGTGTATTCGTCTCACTCACCCTCTGGCAATCACTGCCCTGGCCGCCACGGTTGCGACCAGCGCCCAGGCCGGGACCCTGTCCATCGGCCACACCACGTGGGTCGGCTACGGCACCCTCTATCTGGCTCAGGACCTGGGCTACTTCAAGGAAAACGGTCTGACCGTCGAATTGCCGGTGGTCGAAGAGGCGTCGATGTACATGGCCGCGCAGGCGTCCGGGCAACTGTCCGGCTCGGCGTCGACCATCGATGAAGTGCTCAAATACCGCCCGCAGTTCTGCTTCAAAGCAGTCGCGGCGCTGGATGACAGCCATGGCGGCGATGGCGTGCTGGTCGGCAAGGATGTGAAAAGCCTGCAAGAGCTCAAGGGCAAATCCGTGGCCGTCAACGAAGGTTCGACCTCGCAGTTCTGGCTCTCCTATTTGCTGAAAAAGAACGGCATGAAGATGAGCGACATCACCGTGCAGAACATGACCGCAGATGATGCCGCCACCGCGTTCATCGCCGGTCGCGTGCCCGCTGCCGTGACCTGGGAGCCGCACCTGTCGATGGTGCGCGACAAGCAGCAGGGCAAAGTGCTGATCGACAGCAGCAGCACCCCCGGCGTGATCGTCGATGTGGTCGCGCTCAATTGCAGCGTTATCGAGAAGCAGCCGGAAGACGTCAAGGCTTTGGTCGCCGGGTTGTACAAAGCCGTGCAATACACCAAGGATCATCCGGAAGACGCTTACAAAATCATGGCCAAAGGTGTCGGCGGTTACCTGTCCGATCCGAAGGAACTGGCCGCCGCCGCGCAAGGCGTGCGTTTCTACGATCAAGCCATGAGCGAGAAGCTCTTGGGCTCACCGGGCAAACCGGGTGACAGCGCAGCGCTGATCAAACTGGCCAACGAAACCGCCAGCGAATTGCAGGGCAAACCTTACAACGTCAGCAACGACGAGCTGGTCGACAACCGTTTCGTCAGCCCGCTCTAGGAGGTGTGCAATGTTCAAGCGCAATTCGTGGCTGAGCCGCAGCCTCACGCCAAAAACCGCGTTGCCGGTGCAAGTGGTGTGGAGCGCCAGCGCTCTGGCCTGGGTGTTGTTGGTCGGCCTGTGGGCCGGGCTGTCTTACGGCGGCATCGTCCCAGGGATGTTTTTGCCGACGCCGGGCGCGGTGGTTGAAGCCGCCGTGCGCCTGGGCCGCGACGGCACACTCGGCACACATGTGTGGGCGAGTGTCGAAGTGGTGATGGTCGGCTTCATTGTGTCGTCGTTGGTGGCGGTGCCGTTGGGGTTGCTGATGGGCAGCTTCCGTATCGTTCAGGCGTTCCTTGAACCGCTGGTGAACTTCATTCGTTACCTGCCGGTGACCTCGTTTGTGCCGCTGTTCATCTTGTGGATCGGCATCGGTCTGGAGCAGCGCGTGTCGGTGATTATCTTCGGTGTGTTCTTTCAGCAGTTGGTGATGATCGCCGACGTCTCGAAAGGCATTTCCAAGGACCTGATCAACGCCTCCTACACCTTGGGTTCCAGTCGCCGCGATGCGGTGTTGCATGTGATCGCGCCGGCCTCGGTGCCGGGCGTGCTCGATACCCTACGGGTAACTATGGGCTGGGCCTGGACGTATCTGGTGGTGGCTGAACTGGTCGCCGCGTCCAGCGGTTTGGGTTACCTGAGCCTGAAGGCCATGCGCGGTTTTCAGGTCGACGTGATTTTCCTCGCCATCGCGATCATCGGCCTGCTCGGTCTGGTCACCGATCAACTGTTCCGTTTTCTCCGCCTGAGGGTTGCCGCATGGGCTCAGTGACTGCTGCCAATCATCGTTTTATCGAACCCGTTGCGACCCCGGCACAAGCCGCGCCGCGCTTGCAGGTGGACAAGGTCAGCCTGCGTTACAGGAAACCTGACGGCGGCACGTTTACCGCGCTGGAAGAAGTTTCGTTCGAGGTGCCGGATCAGCAGTTTGCCGTGCTGGTCGGGCCATCGGGTTGTGGCAAGTCGAGCCTGTTGTACCTGACCGCCGGTCTGGCTGAGCCGACCTCCGGTGAGATCTACGTCGGCGGCCAGCAAGTGCAAGGCCCCGGTGCGGATCGCGGCATGGTCTTTCAGAGTTACACGCTGTTCCCGTGGCTGACCGTGCGGCAGAACGTCGAGTTCGGCCTCAAACGCCGCGGCATGCCGGCGGCGCGGCGCAAGGAGATCGTCGATTATTACGTCAACGAAGTCGGCCTCGGCGGGT
The DNA here is from genome assembly GCF_979258655.1 of Pseudomonas sp. AC242. Lineage (NCBI taxonomy): Bacteria > Pseudomonadati > Pseudomonadota > Gammaproteobacteria > Pseudomonadales > Pseudomonadaceae > Pseudomonas > Pseudomonas sp. AC242. The sequence continues at coordinate 4,831,411 of NZ_OZ409873.1, read as the reverse complement.
TCGCCGACAACTACGCCAAGCAACTGTCGGGCGGGATGATGCAGCGCGTGGCGATCGCCCGCGCGCTGGCCAATGATCCGCAGATTCTACTGATGGACGAACCGTTCGGTGCGCTCGATAGCCAGACACGTCTGCAGATGCAGCAGTTGTTGCTGCGGGTGTGGGGCAACAGCAAGAAGACCGTGTTGTTCGTCACCCATGACATCGACGAAGCCATTCTGCTCGGCGATCGGGTCTATGTGATGGGCGCGAAACCGGGGCGGATCAAGCAGATTCTCGACGTGCCAATCGAACGTCCGCGCTCGCTCGACATGGTCATGGAGCGCTCGTTCATTGACATGAAGCGGCAGATCTTCGGGTTGCTGCATGATGACCTGGAAGAAGTGCATTGATCCAACGGTCATGTCACCTGGCCATTGTGGGGCAGCCGGCGATGTGATTTCACTGCTGGGCAAACACGGTTTTGACCCAGCCCTGCAGGGTGTATTGCTGGTAGATGTGTTCAGGCACATCGACATACGGATCAGTAATGAACCGTTCAGGAATCACCGGGTTGGCCTCATCAATGACCAGGATGTTCGCCGGGTTGTAAAAGTCATAGTCGACCACGCTCTTGTTGGTGGTGATGACTTTTTTCGTGAAGCCATGGCTTCAAAGAAACGGAAGCTCAACCCGGCCTGGCCAGGCTTGGAAATGTCCAGAATGATGCGCGAGCGCTTTACCAGTTCGCCAACAGACGCCAGTGACATTCTCTGCTCGAAGAACGTGATACCCGGATGCGCGCCCGGGATCGGTTTGCACTGCACCAGAAACTTGTAATCGGTCACCCCGAGACGATCGAATGCCTGCGCCAGGCCTTCAAGTGCCGGCACCCGATCCTTGCCCGCCATTACCACAAACGCCGAGTATTCACCGGGTTCGCCGTCTGCGGTGTAGTCGTCGTAAATGAAGTTGTGGAGCTTTTTCAGGCCGTAGCTTTCAGCATTCTGCGGGTCGAAAGAAAACACCTCGTCATAACCGGCAAGTTCTTCCCGGGTCATCGGCCAGCGACTGAAACTGTCGTAGAGGTAGGCGATCTTGCGCTCGCTGGCATTGAGGCCGGCGGTCAGTTGCTTGGGCTCGATTTGCGCCGGGTTGATGATCAACGCAACGTCAAAGCGCCCTGAGGCACCGATACTCTTCTTGAACTGGCGTAACTGCGCCCAGCGTTTAAGCGGGCGGCGCAGGATCTTCGGCGCTCGATCAAAGCTGTTCTGCATCGCTGACGTATCGATGAAACACACGTCATTGTCGATCATCAGGTAGTCCGCCAGTTTGCGCGCGTAACCACCAATGTCCTTGCACACCAATAAGATTTTCATGAGATTCCATATCGTCAATTCGGGCGACGGGTCGATGTTCCTCGGCCCTGCCTAGGGCGCCGCCGGCAGCAGGAAGCGCGCAATCATCGGCAGATGATCGGAGATGCGCAGCGTATCGTCCTGGCGCACCCTCGCTTCCACCCGTTTGATCTTCGGGCTGTAAAACAGATAGTCGACCGTGCGATCCGGGCCATTCAGGCCGGGGTCGTTGGGGTAGTGGGTCAGCCACTGCGCACGGTCGATGCCGCTGGCTTCGTTGTTGGTCGGGATCATCGGGTACTTGTCCCACAGCAGATGCAGTTCGCTGTCGGCGGAGTAGGGCGTGCGCTGCTCGGCAGGCAGGCGGCGGAACTGGCCGAGCGGCAGCAGATTGAAATCGCCACCGATCAACCATGGCAGGCCCTGACTTTCGTACTTGTCGAGCACTTTGGCCACGGCGCTCACTTGCGCCTGCAACGTGTCATCGGGCTGGCTGGCACGCTCCAGATGGGTATTGAAAACGGTCAGTTGCCCACCATCGCTCAGGGGCAGTTTGGTCGCGAGCAGGGCGTCTTTTGGCTGGAATTGACGGCTGATGAAATTGGCCGCAGCAACCGGCAATTGCAGGCGTTCGGCGTGTTCGATGCGATAGCGGCTCAGGGTTGCCAGTTGCCGGCCGACGCTGCCGAAAATGTGTCGATCAGGGACGAAATCGGCTTTCCAGTCGAATGCGCTGGCGCTGCACGGGTACAGGTCGGCGACGCGTTCCTGCAACAGTTTTAGCTGGTTCTGATAATCGCTGGCCTTGGCGCCGTCATCGAGCTCCTGCAACAGCACCACATCGGGCTGCTCGTCGCGGATCACCCGCGCCACTTCGTCGAGGCTGAAGGCCATGTCTTCCTGTGTCGGCGCTTCATCGTTGCCCTGGGCCAGATCATTCCAGAACACGTAACGCTTGCCGGCCAGATACTGCACGTTCCAGGTCATGACTTTCAGCGCCTGGCCCGGCACCAGCGTCGGTGGCGTTCCCGTGCAACTGACTGGCAGGGTTTCGCGGGCGTCCGGGCGCCAGGTCAGGCTGAAGATCAGCGCGCCAATCAGCACAAGGGCGAGCACAGAAAGAAACAGGGTGTAGCGCAGTAGACGGGTCATGGCTCGGCTTATAGCGTTACAGAAAGTGGCCCGAGCATACCTGACGGCCGTCTCGAAGCCCAAGCGCAGTGCTGTCAGACCACTCTGTCGCGTTTGTCAGGCAATTCGCTGATCAGCATGAACAGGCGGAACAACACCACGCTGGTGAACAGTTGCAGGAAGCTGTGAGCACTGTCGATCAGTACGGCAATCAGCGGATTCTGCGGCTCGGGGTACACCGCCAATGTCGCGCCTTTGAGCAACCACAGTGGCGTCATCACAAAGAGAATGCACAGCAGGATCCGCCAGAAGTGTCCACGGGTCAGGCGCAGGCTTTCTTTCATCGCCTGCAAAGGCCCCATGCCGCGCAGCACCAACAGGTATTCGCCGAACGCGAGCATGACCATCAGCATCAGGCCTGGCAGGAAATACAGCGACAGGCCCAACAGAATCAGCAAGGTATTGAGCGCCGTGAGCAACGCGAAGCGCGGCCACAGAGTGGCGGCCATTGCCAGCAGGTCACGGTTGCGCGGCGCTTCGCCACGGCTGCGCGCATCGAGGAACAGGATCAGCGCTGCGGTGTACAGCGGATACACCAGCAGACCGACGACGATACTGATGGCCGAGATATTTTCCGGCCCGCTGGCGCGATCGACCACTTGTTGTAAAAACGCTTCGAAAATCACCAGCGGCAGGCACAACCGTACGATGCTGCCCAAATGGCGTTTAAAAAAATACAGAGAGTCGCGCAGCACTTCGAGGGCATTCATCAGTCGGTATCGCAGGTCGAAAACAGTGGCTCACTTTAACCGATGATGGCTGGCGCGACACAAACGTAAACATTCGGTAAAGGTCATTGAAACGTTTTGTCACCGTCTCCATTACAGGAGAGCACCTCGGCCAATGTGGACGAGGGCAATGTTATCCCCGGCAATCTACGAGGTCGCCATGAACAGCGAAGAGCAAACCCTGATCGATGGACTGTTTTCCCGGCTGCAACAGGCCGAAACGGAGGCAGCCCCGCGCGATGCCCAGGCTGAGGCGCGGATCAAGGAACACCTGACCCGCCAGCCAGCGGCAGGTTATTTCATGACCCAGGCGATTCTGGTGCAAGAGGCGGCGCTCAAAAGCCTCGATGAGCAGAACAAGCAACTGACTCAACAGGTCCAGCAGTTGCAGGCTGAACTGCAATCGGCCAAAGCGCAGAGTGCCGCACCGGCGCCGAGCGGTGGTGGCGGTTTCCTGTCGAGCATTTTTGGTGGCAGCCCGCGTCCGGCGCCGACCCAGAGCGCCGCCCCGGCGTCCACTGGCGGTTGGCGTGAGCCGGCACCGCAGCAGAACTTCGGTGCTCCTGCGCCACAACAGAACTTCGGCGCAGCGCCGCCTAACTATGCGCAGCAAGCCGCTCCGGCGGCCGGCAGCAGCTTCCTCGGCGGCGCCTTGAAAACCGCCGCCGGTGTGGCCGGTGGCGTGATGCTGGCGCAGGGCATCAGCAGCTTGTTCCATCACAATCAGCAACCGGAAGAAATCGTTGAAGTGATCAAGGAAGAGCCGGCGCAGGTCGCCGACCAGAGCAGCAACGGCTGGGGCGATGATCAGCGTGTGGCCGATAACGGCTTCTCAGGCAATGACCAGGGCGGCTTCACCGACACCGACTACGGCAACGACAATTCCTCGTTCTTTGATGACGACGATTCCTTCGTCTGACTCACCATTCGTCCGGAGCCCTTGAGGGCTCCGGGCCGATTATTCGCGGAACCCTCCTGATGGCTGGCATACTGAGCGCCTTTTTCGGGCCTGGCGCCTGATCCCGCTTCGTGCGCTTGCGCGCCCACAGGAACTCCGGTGAAAAAAATCGCAGTGTTCGCCGACGTGCAGAACCTCTACTACACCGTGCGTCAGGCCTATGGTTGTCACTTCAACTACGCCGCATTGTGGGCAGACATCAGCAAGGACGGACAGATCGTCGAGGCCTACGCCTACGCGATCGACCGTGGCGACAGCAAGCAGCAGCAGTTCCAGCAGATCCTGCGCAACCTCGGCTTCACCGTGAAACTCAAACCTTACATCCAGCGCAGCGACGGCTCGGCCAAGGGCGACTGGGACGTGGGCATCACCCTCGACATCATGGACGCCGCCGACCACGTCGACGAAATTGTCCTGGCCTCCGGTGACGGTGATTTCGACATGCTGCTCGAACGCATTATCAGCAAACACGGCGTGCAGGCAGTCGCCTATGGCGTGCCCGGCCTGACGGCCAACTCGCTGATCCGCGCCGCCAGCCGTTACGTACCGATCGAAGGCGCGCTGCTGTTAAAAAATTAAGCTGAAGAATTGATTTGTACGGAGTTGAACCCGGTTTGGAACGCATTGCAGTCATCGACTTTGAAACCACCGGCCTGTCGCCGAACAGCAACTGCCGCGCCACGGAAATCGCCGTGGTCATGCTGGAGAACGGCCGCATCGTCGAGCGTTACCAGAGCCTGATGAACGCCGGCGTCCGCGTTCCGGCGTTTATCGAGCAACTGACCGGCATCAGCAACGCCATGCTGCGCACCGCGCCGCCGGCGGAGCGGGTGATGGAAGAGGTCAATGAGTTTGTCGGCTGCACGCCGCTGGTAGCGCACAACGCATCCTTCGACCAGAAGTTCTGGGATTTTGAGTTGGGACGGATCAAACGCACGCGGTTGCAGAACTTTGCCTGTTCGTTGCTGCTGGCCCGGCGTCTGATGCCGGCGGCGCCGAACCACAAGCTCGGTACGCTCACCACGGTTGCGCGTTTGCCGCACACAGGCCAGGCTCACCGGGCCATGGCCGATGCCGAGATGGCGGCCAATCTGATGGCGCATCTGGCTGATGAGTTGCGTCACAAGCACGGCGTCAGCGAGCTATCGCATGACCTGCTGTGCAAGTTGCAGAAAGTCCCTGCCGCCAAAGTCAGCGAGCACCTGCAGCGCTATCGCTGATCCCAAGCCCAACACAGACCCCCTGTAGGAGTGAGCCTGCTCGCGATGACGGTGTGTCAGTCAACATTCGTTTCGACTGACGCGCCGCTATCGCGAGCAGGCTCACTCCTACAGGGAGGAATCATCATCCTCAGGATTTGCCGTTGCCTTCGATCTGGCTGAGTGGCACGCGCTTTTCGATGGCGCTCGACAGCACAATCGAGGTCTTGCTGAAACCAAACTTCGCCACGCGATTGATCAACTCCTCCAGCTCCGTCATCGATCCCACCGCAGCCTTCATCATCACGCACGGATCACCTGTCACTCGAAAGCATTCGGTCAGTTGCGGGATTTTCACCAGTTCGTCGTAAACCTTCTGACTGCCGTTCTGGTGCAGGCGCAATTCGATCATGCACTGGATCGGCAGGCCGATTTTCGACAGGTCAATTTTCGCCTCATAGCCGGTGATCACCCCCGATGCCTCAAGCTTGGCCACGCGCTCGGCAACTGCCGGGGCGGAGAGGTTAACTTTGCGCGCCAGATCGGCGTAGGACGCACGGCCTTTTTCCAACAGGGCGCTGAGCAGCATGCGGTCGTATTTATCCAAGGCCGGACTCCTGAAAATGCCAGACTTTCGAAATCACGGCTTAAGCCGTCGATCTCCGTTCTTTCCAAAGTGTACCGGCGCTATAAACAGGTTTTGTAACTTATTTTTAGTCGTGGGCCTTTCTAGAATAATCCATCCCCTGCCCAGACTTTCGAGCTGCCCATGCCTGCCTTGCGCCGTTTTTCCTTGCCGCTGATCGCCGCGTTTTTTGCGTTGTATGTGATTTGGGGATCGACCTATCTGGTGATCCGCATCGGCGTCGAGTACTGGCCACCGCTGATGCTCGGCGGTGTGCGCTTTGTGATCGCGGGTACGTTGATGTATGCCTTTCTGCGCTGGCGCGGGGCACCGGCGCCGACCTGGGCGCAGTGGAAAGCGGCGGGGATCATCGGGATTTTGCTGTTGAGTTTTGGTAATGGCGCGGTGAGTGTGGCTGAGCACACCGGTGTGGCCTCCGGCGTGGCGGCGTTGGCGGTGGCAACGGTGCCATTGTTCACCTTGCTCTGTGGATATTTCTGGGGCGCGCGCAATACCCGTCTGGAGTGGGCCGGGGTGGCGTTGGGGATTATCGGTATCGCCATGCTCAACATGGGTTCCAACCTGCAATCGAGTCCGCTGGGCGCGGCGTTGCTGATTTTCGCAGCGGCGACCTGGGCGTTCGGTTCGGTATGGAGCAAGCATCTGCCATTGCCGCAGGGGGCGATGGCCAGTGCGGTGGAAATGCTCGTTGGCGGTGTGGTGCTGCTGATTGGTAGCGCCGTCAGTGGTGAACACTTGCAAGCTGTGCCGCCGATTGAAGGCTGGCTGGCGCTGGCGTACCTGATCTTCTTCGGCTCGATCATCGCCTTCAACTCTTATATGTACCTGCTCAAGCACGTGCGTCCGGCGGCGGCGACCAGTTATGCCTACGTCAACCCGGCGGTGGCGGTGTTGCTGGGGATCGTGTTCGTTGGCGAGACCATCGGCATCGAAGAAGCGCTGGCGATGCTGGTGATCATCAGCGCCGTAGTGTTGATTGGCTTGCCACAGTGGCGCCGGCCAGCACAGCCGCCAGTCGTGGCGCCGACAGCCGTTCCCACAGAAACGCGTACGAATTAGGGTAAACTGCGCGGCATTGCATGCCTGCGTCATTTTTTCCTACGGTACTTCCATGACTTTCGCCACCCTTGGCCTGATCGAACCCTTGCTGCGCTCCCTCGAGAAGCTCGGCTACCAGACCCCGACGCCGGTTCAGGCGCAAGCCATTCCGGCCGTGCTGGCCGGTCGTGACCTGATGGCTGCGGCGCAGACTGGCACCGGCAAAACCGCCGGTTTCGCCTTGCCGCTGCTGCAGTTGCTGGCCATGGAAGGGCCGAAAGTCGCCGCCAATTCGGTGCGCGCGCTGATTCTGGTGCCGACCCGTGAGCTGGCCGAACAAGTCCACGAAGCCGTGCGCCAGTACGCCGAAAACCTGCCGTTGCGCACGTACGCGGTGTACGGCGGCGTCAGCATCAACCCGCAAATGATGAAGCTGCGCGGCGGCGTCGATCTGCTGGTGGCGACGCCGGGCCGTCTGCTCGACCTGTTCCGCCAGAAGGCGCTGAAATTCAATCAGCTGCAAACCCTGGTGCTCGACGAAGCCGATCGCATGCTCGATCTGGGCTTCTCCGAAGAACTGTCGAACATCTACCGCGCACTGCCGAAGAAACGTCAGACGCTGCTGTTCTCCGCGACCTTCTCCGATGACATCCGCCTGCTGGCCGGGCAGATGCTCGACGATCCGCTGACCGTCGAGGTCAGCCCGCGCAACGTGGCTGCCAACACGGTCAAGCAGTGGATCGTGACGGTGGACAAGAAGCGCAAGGCTGAGCTGTTCGTGCACTTGATGCGCAAGAACAAGTGGAAGCAGGTGCTGGTGTTCGCCAAGACCCGCAACGGTGTGGATGCGCTGGTGGAAAAACTTCAGGGCCTTGGTGTGAATGCTGACGGTATCCATGGTGATAAACCGCAGGCAACCCGTCAGCGAGCGCTGGATCGTTTCAAGCTCAGTGAAGTGCAGATTCTGGTTGCGACTGATGTAGCGGCGCGGGGGCTGGATATCGAAGATCTGCCGTTGGTGATCAACTTCGATCTGCCGATCGTGGCTGAGGATTACATTCACCGTATTGGCCGTACCGGCCGTGCTGGCGCAACCGGTGAGGCGATTTCGCTGGTGTGTGCGGATGAAGTGAACATGTTGTCGGCGATCGAGATGCTGACGCGGCAGACCTTGAAGCGTCAGAACGAGCCGGATTTCGAACCTGAGCACCGCGTGCCGGACACCGACGCCAGCGGTCAGGTGATCAAGAAGCCGAAAAAACCGAAGAAGCCGAAAGCTTCGGGTGGTGGTGGCAAGCGCAATCTGGGTAAGTGGGTCGATAGCGGCGAGACGCAGGCGCCGGAGCCTTCGGTCAAGCCTGTGCGCAAGGTGCCGGTGTTTAACACTGGACCGCGCAAGCGTAAGCCTTAAGGTCAAAAGCCCCTCACCCTAACCCTCTCCCCAAGGGAGAGGGGACTGATTGGGGGATGCTCGCGAAGTACGCCGACTTGATCCTATGGCTGTGAATCCATAATCGACAAAGCTTTCGCCTGACACCTAGGTCGTCTGACCAAATCCATAATCGACTCGGTGTTTCAGGTCGATGTATGGCGCCAGACACCTCGGTCGGTTGACCAAATCGATAATCGACTCGGTGGTTCAGGTCGATGTATGGCGTCAGACACCTCACCCCAGCCCTCTCCTTCTGGGAGAGGGCTGGGGTGAGGGTTCAGGCAGACGCCTCGGACTTGAACCACTGCACAATCCCCAACCCTGCCGCCCGCCCGCTGGCAAAACACCCCGTCAGCAAATACCCGCCCGTCGGTGCTTCCCAATCCAGCATCTCCCCCGCGCAGAACACCCCCGGCAACGCCTTGAGCATCAAACGCTCATCCATCGCCTCGAACGTCACGCCACCAGCGCTGCTGATCGCTTCGTCCAGCGGACGGGTTTTCACCAAGGTCAGCGGCAACGCCTTGATCGCCCGGGCCAATAGCGCCGGATCGGCGAAAGTCGCAGCATCGGTCAGCTCACGCAGCAATGCCGCTTTCACCCCATCAATCCCGACCTGACTGTGCAAATGCTTGGCCATCGAACGCGAACCGCGAGGCTTGCTCAACGCTGCCTGCAATTTATCCACAGGCCGGCCGGGCAGCAGATCGATGTGAACGGTCGCTGCGCCGTACTGATTGATCGCCTCACGAATCGGCGCCGACAGCGCATAAATCAGACTGCCCTCGATCCCTGTAGCGGTGATTACACATTCGCCCAAGCGCGGTACATCATCGTTCAAACCAATGGCGATATTTTTCAGCGGTGCGCCGGCGAATTTGCTGACCATCAACTCGCTCCAAGCCTGCACCTCGAAGCCACAATTACTTGGCTGCAACGGCGCAAGTCCTACACCGCGTTGCTCCAGCGGCAGCATCCAGGCACCGTCGGAACCAAGGCGCGACCAACTGCCGCCGCCGAGGGCGAGCAGGGTGGCGTCGGGTTTGACGGTGATTTCACCTTCCGGGCTGTCGATGCGCAGCGCGCCGTGTTCATCCCAGCCGAGCCAGCGATGGCGGGTGTGGATAACTACGCCGCTGTCGCGTAAGCGTTTGAGCCAGGCGCGCAGCAGCGGCGCGGCTTTCATGTCGGTGGGGAATACGCGGCCGGAGCTGCCGACAAAGGTTTCGATGCCCAGATCGTGAATCCATGTGCACAACGCATCGGCGTCGAAGCCGCGCAGCAGCGGGGCGATTTGTGGCGCGCGTTCGGCGTAGCGCGAGAGAAACGCCGGGTACGCTTCAGAGTGGGTGATGTTCATGCCGCCGACGCCGGCCAGCAGAAACTTGCGTCCCACCGAGGGCATGCCGTCGTAGAGATCGACGCGGATTCCGGCCTGGCTCAGTACTTCAGCGGCCATCAGGCCGGCGGGGCCACCGCCAATGATGGCGACGTGAGCGGGGGAGGAGGCGGAAGTCTGGGTCATGGCGTGCGCTGCGGTATGGCGGGATAAGGCGCGCATTCTAACAGCGCAGATCTTTTGTAGGAGTGAGCCTGCTCGCGATAGCGGTGTGTCAGCCAAATTAATGTTGAAGGTGCTGACGCATCGCGAGCAGGCTCACTCCTACAGGGATTTGAGGTGGCCTTGAGTTGTTGGTTGAAAAGTGATCAGTGCTCTGTAGGCCCTGTCGGATATGGCCTGTAGTCCCTTTCACTCAGGTTATCCACAGGCCGTTCCACAGCGATTGTGGGTAACGCAGCACAACTCAATGACAACCGTGTGACTGCCAGACCCGTTGCGCGCTGTGATGCAGGATGCCGTGGCGACGGGCGAGGGCGTGGCGATCCTTGCTGTAGCCGCCGCCAATCACGCCCATCACCGGAATATCGCGGCCCAGGCAATGGCGCATCACGCTTTCATCACGGGCGGCGACGCCTGCGTCGGTCAGTTGCAGATAACCGAGGGCATCGTCCTTGTGCACATCGACGCCGGCGTCGTATAGCACCAGATCCGGTTGATACAGCGGCAGCAAATAGCTGAGCGTGTCATCGACCACCTTCAAATAATCGCCATCGCCCATGCCTTTGGGCAGCGGGATGTCCCAGTCACTTTCCGCTTTACGTGCAGGAAAATTCTTCTCGCAGTGCAGGGAAACGGTAATCGCCTCCGGCGTGTCATGCAGGATTCGCGCGGTGCCATCGCCCTGATGCACATCGCAATCGAAGATCAGCACGCGATTCACGCGACCGCTTTGCAGCAGGTAATGGCTGATGATCGCCAGGTCATTGAAAATGCAGAAGCCCGCCGGGTAATCGTAATGCGCATGATGGGTGCCGCCGGCCAAGTGGCAGGCGAGGCCATGCTCAAGGGCTTTTTCCGCCGCCAGTATCGAACCGCCGACGGCCCGCACCGTACGCCTTGCCAACGCTTCGTTCCAAGGCAGGCCGAGGCGCCGCTGGTCTTCGCGGGACAACTCGCCGCTCATGTAGCGTTCGATATACGCACGGTCATGGGCGAGGGCGAGGATGTCGTTGGGGCAGATCTCCGGGCGCAGCAGGTCGGCATCGCGGGTCAGACCGCTGTCGACCAGGTGATCGCGCAGCAGGCGAAACTTGTCCATCGGGAAGCGGTGATCCGCCGGAAACTCAGGGCTGTAGTCTTCGTGGTAGATCAGCGGCAGTGGCATGGCTAATTCATGTAGGAACGTAGGAAAGAGTGAAGGATCCTACCAGCGATGTAGACTTGCGGCATGGAAACGGAGGGGCACGATGGAGCCGATACTGGAACTTGAAAGCGCGCGCTTGCTGATGCGTCAGTGGCAGGACGAGGATTTGCCGGCATTTGCCGCGATGTGCGCCGATCCTCAAGTGATGCGTTATTTTCCGGCCCCGTTGAGCCGACTGGAAAGCGCTTCAATGATCGGCCGCGTGCGCGGGCATTTTGCCGAGCACGGTTTTGGCTTGTGGGCGCTGGAGCGCAAGGACAGCGGCGAATTTATCGGTTTCACCGGGCTCGGCGTGGTCGGGTTCGACACGCCGTTCACCCCGGCGGTGGAAATTGGCTGGCGCCTGGCCAAGGAACATTGGGGCCTCGGTTATGCCAGCGAAGCGGCATGGACCGCTCTACGCTGCGGCTTTGATCGCTTGGCCTTGAAGGAAATCGTCTCCTTCACCGCGCAATCCAATCTGCCGTCGGAGAAAGTCATGCAGGCGATCGGCATGCATCACGCCCCGGACGATGATTTCGATCACCCCAAGCTTGCCGCCGATCATCCGTTGCGCCGGCATGTGCTCTACCGCATCACCCGCGAACAATGGCTGCAAACCTTGCATGGATAAGCCGACACGGACGTTTACAATGGCCGCCATATCATTGGCCCGCGCCAGAATCTGAATCGGCCGCCGCAGCCAAGACTGCGCGGCATAGCTTTGTGTGAGGAGAGTCTGAATGAGCCAAGTGTTGGAAGATCTGGTTGACCTGCTGACCCTGGAACCGATCGAAGAAAACCTGTTCCGTGGCCGCAGCCAGGATCTGGGTTTCCGTCAGTTGTTCGGTGGCCAGGTGCTCGGCCAGTCGCTGTCGGCGGCCAGTCAGACCGTTGAAGAGGCGCGCCATGTGCATTCGATGCACGGTTATTTCCTGCGTCCGGGCGATGCCAAGTTGCCGGTGGTCTACTCGGTTGATCGCGTGCGCGATGGCGGCAGCTTCAGCACTCGTCGGGTCACGGCGATCCAGAAGGGCCATCCGATCTTCACCTGCAGCGCTTCGTTTCAGTATGACGAAGCAGGCTTCGAGCACCAGAGCCAGATGCCGGTGGTGGTCGGCCCGGAAAACCTGCCGTCGGAGCTGGAACTGACCCAGCAACGCGCGCACCTGATCCCGGAACACATGCGTGAAAAACTGCTGTGCCCGAAGCCGATCGAAGTGCGCCCGGTCACCGAAAAGGATCCGTATAACCCGCAGCCAGCGGATCCGGTGAAGTACGTGTGGTTCCGTGCTGATGGCGCACTCGCCGACATCCCGGCGCTGCATAAATACTTGCTCGCCTACGCTTCTGACTTCGGTTTGTTGACCACCTCGATGTTGCCCCACGGCAAGTCGGTCTGGCAGAAAGACATGCAGGTCGCCAGCCTCGATCACGCGCTGTGGTTCCACAACGATCTGCGCGCCGATGACTGGTTGCTCTATGCGATGGACAGCCCGTGGGCCGGCAATTCCCGTGGTTTCTCCCGTGGCAGCGTGTACAACCGCGCCGGGCAATTGGTGGCTTCGGTGACGCAGGAAGGCTTGATCCGCCATCGCAAGGATTGGGCATGAGCCTGAAGGATGTGAAGCACTGGGTGTTCGACATGGACGGCACGCTGACCGTCGCCGTGCATGATTTTGCAGCGATTCGCGTGGCGCTGGCGATTCCGCCGCAGGACGACATCCTCACTCATCTTGCGGCATTGCCGGCGGATGAGGCAGCAGCGAAACATGCCTGGTTGTTGGAGCACGAGCGCGATCTGGCGCTGGGTTCGACCCCGGCCAACGGGGCGGTAGAGCTGGTGCGTGATCTGCACGCACGCGGTTATCGCCTCGGCATTCTGACCCGCAATGCGCGGGAATTGGCACATGTGACGCTGGAGGCCATTGGTTTGGCTGACTGTTTTGCGGTGGACGATGTGTTGGGCCGTGATGAAGCACCGCCGAAGCCGCATCCGGGTGGTTTGCTGAAACTGGCAGACGCTTGGGACGTGCCGGCGAGTGAGCTGGTGATGGTCGGTGATTACCGCTTTGATCTGGATTGCGGCCGCGCGGCGGGCGCGCGGACAGTGCTGGTGAATCTGCCGGAAAACCCGTGGCCGGAGCTGACCGATTGGCATGCGAAGGATTGTGTCGAGTTGCGGCGGATGCTGCTGGCCTGAAATCTTGGCTGCTTTAGCGGGCCTCATCGCGAGCAGGCTCACTCCTACAATTGAATGCGTTCCCCTGTAGGAGTGAGCCTGCTCGCGATGGCGTCAGATCAATCAGCACAAAACTTATTCGAACAACGCCTTCTGCCCCTCCGGCGAGGTCAGCATTCCATCTCCGTTATGCCCAACCCCGGGCACTTCAACCAACCGCTGATTCACCCCTTCCGGATGGCGACGCAGCAAATAGCCGAAGTAAAACTTGCCACGCTCCAGGCGATACGCCCCTTGCGCTTCGGCTTCACAACGCTTGTCCAACGCCGGATGGTTAGGATCGGTGTCCTGCTGCCCAAGCAGATAAATCACCTCGCGTTTGACGTAACCGCTCTCAAGCTGCAACGGCGTTTGCCCACCGGCGTACACCGGCATGTCTGACAGACCGTACTTCCAGCGATTGAAACCCGCGCACTTGGCGTGATCGAACGCCACCGGCCGTTGCTCATTGAAATACGCATAGGACGACGGATTGGCCACCACATAACGCAAGCGAATGCCGTTGGCCTTCAGCGCTGGCTGATCCTTGGCGAGCAGGGCATAACGCTGCACCACTTGACCGCCACCGGAATGACCGAAAATCACGATCTGCTTCACGTCCGGAAACTGTTTGCGGTCGCTGATCCGCGCGACGATCTCATCGAGCGCCGCATAGGAACTCAACGGATTCGGTCCTGTGGATAACCCGCCGCCCATCCACTCGTTGCCTTGCCAGCGCAGCAGCGTGGTGGGGAGCGAGTACAGCGCGACATCGCTTTCATTGAGGAACTGCGGCGCAATCACCAGCGTGTGGGGGCTTTGTCCCGCCAGCTCGGCCGCGCTCTCGGCGCTTTTGCGATAGGTCTCGGCGTTGCGCAACCGGCCATGAATGACGATCAGCACACGCTCGATCTTCTCCGGCGCAGGACCAATGCCTACCGCCATTTCCCCGGCCTTGAGTTGCAAACGACCGGGGCTGATCGCATCGACACCTGCGGCGTGCGCGGTGCTGCCAACCATCAGTAACGCTAAAAGCCATTTATGCATTTACAGGTTTTTCGCCGCGAAGGTGTCGCACTGGCCGACCTGGCCCTGTGCGAATCCGGTTTTGAACCAGCGCACCCTTTGCGCCGACGTACCGTGGGTAAACGAGTCCGGCACCACACGGCCCTGACCTTGTTGTTGCAAGCGATCATCACCGATGGCGTTGGCCGCATTCAAGGCCTCTTCGATGTCGCCCGGTTCCAGCCAGTTCAAGCGCTTCTGTGCGCTGTAGGCCCAGACGCCGGCGAGGCAATCGGCCTGCAATTCCTGACGCACCAGCAAACCGCCGTCGCCTTCCATTTGCCGACCTTGTTGACGGGCTGTCTGAATTTTCGCCGAGACGCCAAGAAGCGTCTGCACATGGTGTCCGACTTCATGCGCGATGACGTAGGCCTGAGCGAAATCGCCGGCAGCCTTGAAGCGTTGCGACATCTCCTGGAAGAACGCCATGTCCAGATAAACCTTCTGGTCCGCCGGGCAATAGAACGGGCCAGTGGCCGAGGTCGCCAGACCGCAGGCGGAATTGACCCGGTTGCTGAACAGCACCAAGGTCGGGTCCTTATATTGCCGGCCAGCCTGCTGGAAAACCGCGCCCCAGGTGTCTTCGGTGTCACCAAGGATCGAGCGGACGAACTCGGCCTGTTCATCATTGGCCGGCGGCGCCTGACGGGTTTGCGAAGTCGGCGCGGCTTGTTGCCCCGATTGCCCGGCGAGCTGACCGAGGATCTGCAGCGGATCCTGCCCGGTGATCCAGCCAATGCCGACAATCAGCAGGATGGCCCCCAGGCTCAGGCCTTTGCCGCCGCCGAAACGCATGCCGCCACCGCCGCCGGCATCATCACCACGGGCATCGACGACGTTGTCACTGCGTCGGCCTTTTTTCCATAGCATGTGGGAATCCTCTGTGTGTATCGGGTGATGATGAGTGTTGCTGCTGTGTGAGTGTGGCGCCAGTCCGGTCGTCCGTCTATTGGCCACACGCAAACAGGCCCGGCCTCGTACTGACGAGGTCGGGCCTGTTATTGACGATCACCCGCCCTGGGAATTCAATCCCTTGGCGGGTTTCTTTCAGCAGGTCATCGATCAGCGATCAAACGCATCCCACTGCGGTGCGAAATCCGGGCTGACCTGGCGTTGATTTTTCGGCAGTGCGGCAATCAAAGCACGGTCCTCATCGTCCAGTTCGACCTTCAGTGACGCCAGGTTGGCCAGTTGATTGGTCTGGCTGCTGGCCTTGGGAATGGCCGCAACGTTGGGCTGATCGAGCAACCATTTCAGTGCGACCTGCGTCGGCAATACGCCGTGCTTTTTGGCGATCTGTTGAATCTGCGGGATGTCCGAGACCTTGTTGCGTGCCAGTGGGGTGTAGGCCGTCAGTGCCATGTCGTGTTGACGGGCGTAGTCGAGCAGGGCGTTTTGTCCGAGCAGGACGTGGTACTCGACCTGAATCGCTGACAGATCAATCCCATATTCCTCGATGACTTTGCGTAGCAGGGGCAGCGGAAAATTCGCCACGCCGATGTTGCGCGCCAGGCCCTGCTCCTTGAACGATGCCAGCGTCTCGAGGGTACGCGGCAGATCCCAGTCGGTGGCTGGCCAGTGGATCATGAACAGATCGACGTAGTCGCTGCGCAAAGCGCTAAGGCTGCGGTCCATGGAATGGCGCATCGCGTCGGGTTGCAGCTGATCCCACCAGACCTTGGTGGTGACATGAATCTGTTCGCGCGGTGTCGGCGTATTCGCCAGTGCTTGTCCGACCGCGTCTTCGTTGTTGTAGGCCGCCGCGGTGTCGATGTGTCGATAACCCAATTCCAGCGCTTGCTCGACGGCGCGGGTGCATTCGGCGCCGAGCATCGGCCAGGTGCCGAGACCGAGTTTCGGCATGTTCAAACCTTGGGCGTTAACGATGTGCTGCATGGTCGATCTCCTGTTCGAAAGCAGTCATGCCGGCAATGTGCCGGGCGGCGATGTAGCCGAAAGTCAGTGCCGGGCCGAGGTTGATCCCGCCCGCCGGGTAGTGGCCACCCATGATGCTGGCCATGTCGCCGCCCGCTGCGTAGAGGCCGGTGATGGGCTGTTCGTGGGCGTCCAGCACTTGTGCGTGTGGGTTGACCTTGAGCCCGGCAAACGTACCGAAGCAGCCCGGTTGGACTTTTACGGCGTAGTACGGGCCGGTATCTATTGGGGCAACGCAGGGGTTGGGAAGGTTCGCCGGATCACCCTGTTTGCGGTTGTAGGGTGTTGCGCCGCGACCGAACTGCGGGTCTTCGCCGTGACGGGCATGGCGGTTGTAGTTATCCACAGTCTGGCGCAAGCCGCTCGGGTCGATGCCGCAGGCGAGGGCCAATTCTTCAATACTGTTACCGCTTTTCAGATAGCCGCTGCGGATAAATTCTGACACTGGCAGCGGAAATGGCCGCGATATGCCGAGGCCATAACGGCGTTGAAAAGCGTGGGTGCAGATCAGCCATGAGGCGACTTCTTCACCTTCAGGCGCGGCGGCAACCATGGCGCTGACGTAGTCGAAATAGCCGTTGGCTTCGTTGACGAAACGCTGACCGTTGCTGAGCACGCCGATGATGCCGGGTTTGCCGCGCTCGATGATGTGTGGGAAATGGCCGATGCTGCCGTCGGAATGTGGCACTTGCGAAACCGGTGCCCACGCCACGGGCGAAGCCACATCGGTATTGACCCGTGCACCGACGCTTTCGCCCAGGCGCAGGCCATCGCCGTTGATGGCCTGCGGTGGCAGCGCCCAATGCTCGTGACCGGTCGGCGTGCGCGGGAACAGGGCTTTGCGCCGCTCGATGTCATTGGCAAAACCACCGGCGGCGAGTACTACGGCTTTGCGTGCATGAATGCGGATCGGGCCCTTGCGGGTGCTGACCTGCGCGCCCGAGACGCGCGAGCCATCACGCAGCAGTTCCGTTACGGGCGCCGATTCCCAGAGCAGAACGCCAAGGTCTTCGGCGGACTTCGCCAGCCTTGCCACCAGCGCCACGCCGTTGACCAGTTGCATCGCCCGGCCATGCACCGCGAAGTCGAACAAGTGCCGAGTGAATCGTCGCGTCACGTGCCACGCGGCTTTCAGCGAACGGGTCAAGTTGAGGAACGCCGACAGATCTGCGCCCGCCATGATCGGCATGCCCATGAAGGACGTTTCGCGCATGGTCGTGCGAAGTCGCTTGAGCAAGCGTCCGACCTTGCGGCCATCGTAGGGTGCGGCGATCACCGATCGACCACCGGTGCCTGCGCCCGGTGTGTCGCCATGGATGTCGGCGATCGCATTGCCGTCGGCGAATTGCAAGGCAGTGTGCTGCTCGAAAAACGCAACCATGCGTGGCCCGGCTTCCAGGAAAGCGTCGATCATCGCCGGATCGAAATGCTCGCCCAGTTCATGGCGCAAATAGGTGCGCGGTTGTTCGACGTCTTCGATGATGCCGGCGCGACGTGCCAGCGGATTGCACGGCACCCACGCCCAGCCACCCGACCACGCGGTGGCGCCACCGAACACCGAATCCTTTTCGACGACGATGACTTTCAGGCCATGCCATGCAGCGGTGACGGCTGCTGACAATCCGGCGGCGCCGGAGCCGATGATTAAGACGTCGCAGTCGATAGCGGGAAGTTCGGCAGGCATCAAACAAGGCTCCAGCATTGGTTTTTTTTGGAATTTGATTCCAGAAAGTAACCATTGCTACCATCGGCCTACAAGCCTTGATACGACAAACCGGGCGGTTATCGAACGCGCAGTTCCGGATTTCGCTTTGCGGTAGATGTCTTCTAGAATCGGCGAAATTTCATTTGGATTTCCCTATGGCCGGCAGTCAAATCGAACGGGTTTTCAGCGTGCTGGAAAGCCTCACCAGTGATCCGCGCGGGCTGCCGATGCAGACGCTGGCCGAGCAATTGGACATCCCCAAGAGTGCAACGCACCGCTTGCTCGCCGAGCTGATCCGCCTGGGCTACGTGCGGCAGAATGCGGAAACCTTGCGTTATCACTTGTCGACCAAACTGGTGGCGATGGGCTTCCAGTATTTATCGAGCAGCGGCGCCGATATTGTCCAGCCCGTGCTGGATCGACTGGCGCAGGAAACCGGTGAACTGGTGCGTCTGGGCGTGATCGATGGCGAGCGGCAGACCTGGATCGCCAAGGCGCAGGGCGCGCGTACCGGCCTGCGTTACGACCCGGACATGGGCCGCGATGCGCCGCTGTTTTACACCGCGTCCGGGCACGCATGGCTGGCGTGCATGAGCGATGCCGAGGCGCTGTCGCTGGTTGAGCGTCAAGCGGCGGAAGTGCCTGTGGGGATTGGGCCGAATGCGCCGCGCTCTAATATCGAATTGCTGGAACGCCTGCGTCTGGCGCGCGAGCAGGGCTATGCCTGGGTCGAGGAGAGCTCGGCAGTCGGCACTTCGGCGATTGCTGCGGTGGTGAAGCACCCGGCGGATGGACGGGTGATCGGTGTACTCAGTATTGCCGGGCCGAGCGCGCGGATGCCGGGGGCACGGTTGCATGAGCTGGCGCCGTTGTTACTGAAGTCTGCCGAGGAAATGTCAGCGGCGAGCCTGGCCTCAGAACTGTTTATCTAATCCGCCGCAAATCCTCCTACATGGATCTTCGTTTGGCGTGAAATTGTGCGGTGTTCGCACGGTTTTAGAATGGATGGGTGTTTGATTCTGGAACTCGGTTCTAAATTGTTGCTGGAGTGATATTCCAACAACAATCACAAAAGGACCACACCTTGAATTCGCCCCTTCGAATCGCCCTGATCGGTGCCGGCAACATGGGCCAGCAACATTATCGGCATCTGCAATCTCTCACCGAAGCGACGCTGTGCGCGGTGGCTGATCCCGGGCCGCAATCAGCAGGGCTTGCGGCTGAGTGGGGTGTAAGGCATTTCGCTGATCATCATCAGATGCTCGAGCACATTAGGCCCGACGCGGTGATCGTCGCCAATCCGAATAACCAGCACGTCGCTACGGCGCTCGATTGTCTGGCGGCAGGCGTACCGGTGCTGTTGGAGAAACCGGTCGGCGTGCAACTGGATGAAGCGCGCGAGCTGGTCGCGGCGGTTAAACGCAGCGGTGTGCCGGTGCTGGTCGGCCACCACCGGCGCCACAATCCACTGATCGTGCGCGCCCATGAGCTGTTACAGCGCGGAGCGCTCGGGCGTCTGACCACGGTCACCGCGCTGTTTCAGTTGCGCAAACCGGACAGCTATTTCGAGGTCCCGTGGCGCCGTGAAACGGGGGCGGGGATGTTGCTGACTAATCTGATTCACGATCTCGATCTGCTGCGTCACCTGTGCGGCGAAGTGCGCTCGGTACAAGCGATCACTGACAACTCAGTGCGCGGTTTCGCCAATGAAGACAGCGCGGCGGTGTTGCTGCAATTCGAAGGTGGCACATTGGGCACGTTGAGCGGGTCCGATGCGGTGGCTGCGCCGTGGAGTTGGGAACTGGATTCCGGTGAGAACCCGGTGTATCCGCGTCAGGCCGATCAGCCGTGTTATCTGCTGGCCGGGACTGCCGGCGCCTTGAGCATTCCGCAGCTCAAGCGTTGGCATTATGCCGCTGATCAGGTCGATGCCGGTTGGCATGAACCCTTGTTGATGGTCGAAGAGTCCTACAGCGGTGACGAAGCTTTGCGCTTGCAGTTACAGCATTTCGTACGCGTGGCACGGCGTGAAGTCGCGCCACTGGTGAGTGCGGCCGACGCTGCGCGCACTTTGGCGCTGATCGAAGCCATCCGCGAGGCCGCCGCCACTGGCCGCGCCTGCGCCCCTGCACTGATCGAGGCTTGAACATGAGCGAACGAATCCTGTCCCTGGCCAGCCTGACTGTGCTGGAGTTATCGCCACCGCAAATGGTCGAGGTGGCGGCACGTGCCGGATACAGCCATGTCGGTTTGCGCCTGGAACCGGCAACGCCCGAGGAGCATCACTTCCCGTTGGTCGCCGATGCTGAATTGCGCCGTCAGACGTTGCAGCGTCTGCGCGCTACCGGCATCCGTGTGCTCGACGTGGAAATCCTGCGCTTGAAGCCGCAAACCATCGTTGCCGATTTCGAGAAACTTTTAACGGTCGGTGCAGAATTTGGCGCTACCGAATTGCTGGTCGCCGGTAACGATCCTGACGAGCAGCGGCTTACCGATAACTTTGCGGCGCTTTGCGATCTGGCCAGGCCTTACGGGTTGCACCCGCACCTGGAGTTCATGCCCTGGACCGATGCGCGCGACCTTGAACAAGCGCTGCGAATTGTCGAGAGCGCGGATCGGGAAAACGCTGCGGTGCTGGTCGATGCCTTTCACTTTGATCGTTCGGCTTCACGGCTTGAGGATCTGCAAACGGTGTCGCCGGCGAGGCTGCGTTATGCACAATTATGTGATGTCGCGGGTCCGCGACCGTCAGACATGGCCGAGATCTTGCGTCAGGCGCGCAATGAGCGGCGGTTTCCCGGCGAGGGTGATTGTGATCTGCTCGGGCTGCTGAAAGCGCTGCCGGCTAATATCCCACTGAGTCTGGAAATTCCCACGGTTAAACTGCTGGAGCAGGGCGTGAGCGGATTGCAGCGGGCGCAGATGGCGATTGATCGAACGCGCAAGTTGTTGGCGCACCTGTAAGCGCGGCTGCGCACCTGTCGCGGGCAAGCCCGCTCCCACAGGGGGAGGCGAGACTGCCTGCGAAGCTTTTGATCTTTTACGGCACCACAAGGAAACCCGATGACTGTCAGCACTCCGCTCTCTGGTGTCAACCAACCCTTCAAGGGGATCTTGCTGATTGTCGTGGCGACCTTCCTGTTCTCCAGTCACGACGCATTGTCGAAATATCTCTCGGGTTTCTATCCGATCGTGATGGTGGTCTGGGCGCGCTATCTGGTGCACACCTTACTGATGGCGGGGATTTTTCTGCCGCAGTCCGGGTTGCGCGTCCTACGCACCAAGAAGCCGTTATGGCAGTTGACCCGAGCACTTTGCCTGCTCGGTACCAGCCTGTTTTTCACCACGGCCTTGCTGTATATCCCGCTGGCGGAAGCCACGGCGGTCAACTTTCTTGCGCCGGTATTGGTGACCGCGTTGTCGGTGCCGCTGCTCAAGGAGCGAGTGACACGCGGCCAATGGATCGCGGTGATCTGCGGCTTTATTGGCGTGCTGATCATCGTTCACCCGGGCGGTGAATTGTTCACTCCGGCGGTGTTGCTGCCGTTCTGCTCGGCGCTGTTTTTCTGCTTCTATCAACTGCTGACCCGCAAGCTCGCCGAAGTCGACAGCCCGACCACCAGCAACTTCTTCGCCGGGCTGTGCAACACATTGGTGATGAGTGCGCTGGTGCCGTTCTTCTGGCAAGTGCCGACGTTGACCCATGCCGGGTTGATGCTGGCGCTGGGCAGTTGCGGGATGACTGCGCATTTGTTTCTGACCCAAGCCTTCCGCCATGCCGCACCGGCGCTGCTGGCGCCGTTCGGTTATTGCCAGATCGTGTTTGCCGGGTTGTTGGGTTGGCTGCTGTTCAATCACACGCCGAGTCTGCTGACGATCATTGGCATTGCGGTGATCTGTTGCAGTGGACTGGCGGCAGCGTGGCAGCAGAGCCGCCGCTGAAGAGACCGCAACCCCCTGTGTAGGAGCTGACGAGTGAAACGAGGCTGCGATCTTTTGATCTTCAACATCAAGATCAAAAGATTGCAGCGTGCCGCAGCTCCTACAAGGGAGCCGGGTGTAGGCAGGTTATTCGGTGACGGTCGGGATCTTGCGCGGGGCCATGAAGTACATCCACGTCAGCGCAAGGAAATACATCGCCGGAATCAGGGTGAACAACACGGTGTAGTTGTTGTTGGTCACGGTCAGGATGTGGCCGACGATCTGGGTCATGAACATCCCGCCAATCGCTGCGCACATGCCGCCGAAACCGAACACCGTGCTCATCATGTGCTTGGGCGTGTAGTCCATCACCAGGCTCCAGATGTTCGCCGTCCACGCCTGGTGCGCACCGATGGCCAGAGAGATCGCAGCGACTGCAACCCACAGATTGGCTGAACCGGCCGCCATGACCACGCCGATGATGCAGCAGGCGAACAGCAACATCGACAGCAGCCGCGCCTTGATCGAGTTCATGCCGCGACCGATCAGGAACGAAGACAGAATGCCGCCGCCGACGCTGCCGAAGTCAGCCGTGACGTAGATGATGATCAGCGGAATACCCATCTGGGTGACGTTGATGCCCAGGCTGTATTGCTGATTGAGAAACGGTGGCAGCCAGTACAGGTAGAACCAGAACACCGGCGCGGTCAGCGCATAAGCGATGGCGAAGGCCCAAGTGCCGCGCATCCGCAGGATTCTCGAGAACGGCACGCGAGCCTGTTCCGGTTCAACTTCCTGCTGGATGTAGTCCAGTTCGGACTGTTTAACGCTCGGGTGATCTTCCGGGTTGAAGTACTTCAAACCCCAGAACAGCAACCAGATGCCGCCCAGTGCCGCCATGCACAGGAACGCCGCTTGCCAGCCCCAGACGTGCAGAACCAGTGGCAGCAGCATCGGTGTGAACATCGCGCCGACGTTGGTGCCGGCGTTGAAAATGCCGGTGGCGACCGCACGTTCGCCGGCCGGGAACCACAGGCGTGTGGTTTTCACGCAGGCCGGGTAGTTCGCTGCTTCAGTCAGACCGAGAATAAATCGGCAGACCATAAAGCCGACCGCCGATGTCGCCAGGCCGTGAGCACCGGTGGCCAGGCTCCACAGCAGCACGGCGCAGAAGAACACGCGTTTGACGCCGACCCGGTCGATCAAGCGACCTTGCAGAACGAAACCGATCGCGTAGCCGACCTGAAACCAGAAGTTGATGTTGGCGTAATCCATCGCCGTCCAGCTCATTTCCTTGGCGAGGATGGGTTGCATGACGCCGAGGGCGGCGCGGTCGATGTAGTTCAGGGTAGTGGCGAAAAACACCAGCGCCAGCATGCCCCAACGGGTTTTGCCGACAGCCATGGCGCCGCGGATCTTGTCGCCGATGCCACCCGTGGCAGTGCTCATGGCCGGAGCCATGCGGGAAGTCTGTGAAGGAATCATGTGTTCCACCCGTTTTTGGATTTGTTATTTGGTGTGCTTGTTACTTGCACGCTGCGACCGGTGGTTCAGATCCGGACTCAATGTGCGGTCGATGTTGGGCAGTGGACGAAAAATCGTCAATTCGCCAAACCGCCATTGTGTTCGATAATCGCACGCAAAACTAACCGGGTAGTACACTTTAAATTGCTGCCGCGATCGATGCAGCCAATAATTTCCCTACTATAAAAACCATCCCATGTAGGAGCTGCCGAAGGCTGCGATCTGTTGATTCTGTTTTCACGAATAAAGATCAAACGATCGCAGCCTGCGGCAGCTCCTACAGTAAAGATAAAGCGGCGCAGTCCGGGAGTTGAAACATGCAGCGTTCCATTGCCACCGTTTCCTTGAGCGGCACCCTGCCGGAAAAACTCGAAGCCATTGCCGCCGCCGGGTTCGACGGGGTGGAGATTTTCGAAAACGACCTCCTGTACTACGACGGCAGTCCACGGGAAATTAAACAGATGTGCGCCGACCTCGGCATCGCCATCACTCTGTTTCAGCCGTTCCGCGATTTCGAAGGCTGCCGTCGTGATCGCCTCGCGCGCAATCTCGAGCGGGCCGAGCGCAAGTTCGACCTGATGCAGGAACTGGGCACCGATCTGGTGCTGGTCTGCAGTAACGCCTCGGCCGACAGCGTCGGCGATCAACAAATTCTAGTCGATGACCTGCGGCTGCTGGCTGAACACGCCGGTGCGCGTGGCTTGCGCATCGGTTACGAAGCACTGGCCTGGGGCCGTCACGTCAACACTTATCAACAGGTCTGGGACATCGTGCGCCAAGCCGATCACCCGAGCCTGGGCGTGTTGCTCGACAGCTTTCATACGTTGTCGCTGAAGGGCGATCCCCGCGCCATCGCCGACATTCCCGGTGACAAGATCTTCTTCGTACAGATGGCAGACGCGCCGATTCTGGCCATGGACGTGCTGGAGTGGAGCCGGCATTTCCGCTGCTTCCCGGGACAGGGCGAATTCGATCTGCCGGGCTTCCTCGCGCCGATCATCCAGAGCGGTTACACCGGGCCGCTGTCGCTGGAAATCTTCAACGACGGCTTCCGCGCCGCGCCGCCACGGGCCAATGCTGCTGACGGTTTGCGTTCGCTGCTGTATCTGGAAGAGAAGACCCGCCAGCGTCTGGAGCAGGCAGCCCAACCTGTGGCCAACCGTGAAATCCTTTTCGAAACACCGAAGGCCAGCGAGTACAACGGCATCGAGTTTCTTGAGTTTGCCGTAGACGAAAGCCTCGGCGCCAAACTGTCGAACTGGCTGGAGCGCCTCGGGTTCGTCAAGGCCGGGCAGCATCGTTCCAAGAGTGTGAGCCTGCTGCGTCAGGGCGACATCAACCTGATCCTCAACTCCGAACCGTATTCGTTTGCTCACAGCTTTTTCGAGGCTCACGGCCCGTCGCTGTGCGCCACCGCCGTGCGGGTCAAGGACAGCGCCAGTGCGCTGGCCCGCGCTGTCGCCTACAAAGGTCAGCCTTATCGCGGACTGGTCGGCCCCAATGAACTGGAGCTGGCAGCGGTGCGCGCGCCGGACGGCAGCCTGATTTATCTGGTGGATGAACAGGCCGACGTCTACGGCACCGATTTCAATCTGCTGGC
This sequence comes from Pseudomonas sp. AC242, assembly GCF_979258655.1. Classification (NCBI taxonomy): domain Bacteria; kingdom Pseudomonadati; phylum Pseudomonadota; class Gammaproteobacteria; order Pseudomonadales; family Pseudomonadaceae; genus Pseudomonas; species Pseudomonas sp. AC242. Next base: position 4,806,164 of record NZ_OZ409873.1, on the reverse strand, counting down.
AGATGCGCCGGCCCGTGGCGGCCTTAAACGTATCGACCACATGGCCATGGCGCTGCCGGCCGACAGCCTCGACAGTTGGGTGCTGTTCTACAAGAGCCTGCTGGATTTCGAGGCGGACGATGAAGTGGTACTGCCCGACCCGTACGGTCTGGTGAAAAGCCGTGCACTGCGCAGTCGCGACAGTTCGATCCGCTTGCCGCTGAACATTTCCGAGAACCGCAACACCGCCATTTCCCATGCGCTGTCGAGTTATCGCGGCTCCGGTGTGCACCACATCGCCTTCGATTGTGACGACATCTTCGCCGAAGTGAGTCGCGCCAAAGAGGCTGGCGTACCGTTGCTGGATATCCCGCTCAACTATTACGACGACCTTGCTGCGCGCTTCGATTTCGACGACGAATTTCTCAGCGAACTGGCCTATTACAACGTCTTGTACGACCGTGATGCGCAGGGCGGTGAGCTGTTCCACGTCTACACCGAACCGTTCGAAGGGCGCTTCTTCTTCGAGATCATCCAGCGCAAAAACGGCTATGCCGGGTATGGCGCGGCGAACGTCGCGGTGCGTCTGGCGGCGATGGCCAAATCACGCAGTGGCGCTGTGCGCCAGGCGAAGTTGTAGGAAATTCGTAAACGCGGGATTAAACACAGGTCCCGCAGCTTCCTTCACTGTGCTGCGCGGCCCATAATCGCCGCCTGTGCAGTGATGGCCGTGAGCCCGCAATGACGATGAATACAGAACTTTCCGCAGCTCCTGAAGTGTCCGCCGTAGAGCCGCGCAAGAGTCGCAAGAACAACCCGGAAAAGACCCGCGAGAATATCCTGCAGGAGGCGATCGTCGAGTTCGTCCAGCAGGGTTTGTCCGGCGCTCGCGTTGATGCGATTGCCGAGCGCATCCACACCTCAAAACGCATGATCTATTACTACTTCGGCAGTAAGGAGCAGTTGTACGTTGAGGTGCTGGAGAAGCTTTACGGTGATATCCGCAGCACTGAAAGCCGTCTGCACCTGGCCGAGCTGGCGCCGGTGGACGCGATTCGCCGACTGGTCGAATTCACCTTCGATCACCATGATCGCAACGTCGATTTCGTGCGCATCGTCAGCATCGAAAACATCCACAACGCTGAATACGTGAAGCGTTCCGATGCGATCAAGGCGATGAACAACACCATCCTCGATTCGCTCGGCGAGATTCTGCGTCGGGGCGCTGAAGAGGGTGTGTTCCGTGCCGGGCTGGATGCTCTGGATGTGCATTTGCTGATCAGTTCGTTCTGCTTCTATCGCGTATCGAACCGGCACACGTTTGGCGAGATTTTCCAGATCGATCTACCGGATGAAAGCATCAAGCAGCGGCATCGCGAGATGATTTGCGAGTCGGTGTTGCGCTACCTGCAAGCCTGACACAGCTCCCCTGTAGGAGTGAGCCTGCTCGCGATGGCGTACCGTCAGCTAACACATTAGTTGCCTGACACACCGCTTTCGCGAGCAGGCTCGCTCCCACAGGGGAAAGCGTTCAGCCATTCATGCTTTGAAAATGCGCGAGCATCCGCTGCGCATCCGGCACCATGCCACTGAACAACTCAAACGCCTTCACCGCCTGAAACACCGCCATATTGCCGCCGTCCAGCGTCCGGCAACCGAGCGCGCGGGCATTGCGAAGCAGTTCGGTTTCCAGCGGGAAATACACAATCTCCGCCACCCACAATTCCTTGCGCAGCAGTTCGACCGGTACCGGCATGCCCGGCAGTTTGGCCATGCCCATGGGCGTGGTATTGACCAGACCGTCGGCCAGATTCAGCGTGCTCGGCAGATCCCGACCGGCCACCGCACGACCAAAACCGAAATGCTGATTGAGATTGTTCGCCAGGCTCTCGGCGCGCTCACTGTCGACGTCAAAAATGCTCAGTTGCTGTACGCCTTCGCTCAACAGCGCGTGGGCCACTGCCGCGCCAGCGCCGCCAGCGCCCATCTGCACAACGCGCTCACGGGCAGCGTCGTTCAAACCTCGACGAAAACCTTCGGCAAAACCGAGGCAGTCGGTGTTGTGGCCAACACGCTTGCCGTCCTTCAGCACCACTGTGTTCACCGCGCCGATGCCCTTGGCTTCCGGCGACAGCTCATCGAGCAGCGGGATGATTGCCTGCTTGCACGGGAAGGTGATGTTCAGCCCGGTGTAATTCATCCGCTCGGCCGCCAGCAACAGGTCGGGCAGGGCGGTGCTATCCATTTTCAACTGATCGAGATCGATCAGTCGGTACAGATAACGTAGGCCTTGGGCATCGCCTTCGTGCTCATGCAGCGCCGGCGTGCGCGAGGCCTGAATGCCGGCGCCGATCAGTCCTGCGAGTATTACGTTAGAGCGAGACATGCGCGTTACCCCTTCAGCCGCTGGCTGAAATGTTCCAGTGCCAGTCGATAGCCGTGACTGCCAAAACCGGCCATTACCGCTGTGGCAATCGCCGAGACAAAAGAGTGATGACGAAACGGTTCGCGGGCGTGGACGTTGGACAGGTGTACTTCGATCACCGGCAACTCACTGGCCACCAGCGCATCGCGAATCGCTACCGAGGTGTGCGTCCACGCCGCCGGATTGATCACGATCCCGGCGCAGCGACCACGGGCGGCGTGTATCCAGTCAAGCAGTTCGCCTTCGTGATTGGTCTGGCGAAATTCCACGGCCAGGCCGAATTCTTCGCCAGCGCGACCGCACAACGCCGAGATGTCCGCCAGGGTTTCGTGACCATAAGTCGCCGGCTCGCGGGTGCCGAGCAGGTTCAGGTTCGGGCCGTTGAGCACCAGAACGATAGGGGGCATGAGGGGTAACTCCACTTATTGTTTTTAGCTTTGGCCGAGGGTTTCAGCCTGTGGAGATAAAATGTACTAGATGGTTACCATGGTCAATTGAACAAAAATGGCCTTGGTGTTTTATGTTCGGTGATCGCACAAACAAATGAGCACGCACAAAAAAGCCGTCAATCACGACGGCTTTTCGTATCTGCTATCCCGCCATCAACGCCGGGTCAGCAACACACCGGATTCCATGTGATGCGTCCACGGGAACTGGTCAAACAACGCGCACGTGGTAATGCGGTGCGTGTCGTGCAACTGAGCAATGTTCGCTGCCAGGGTTTCCGGGTTGCAGGAGATGTACAGGATGTTGTCGAAGCGCCGGGTCAGCTCGCAGGTGTCCGGATCCATGCCAGCGCGCGGCGGGTCGACGAAGACGCTGCCGAATTCGTAGCTCTTCAGGTCGATACCCTGCAGGCGGCGGAACGGGCGCACGTCGTTGAGCGCTTCGGTCAGCTCTTCGGCGGACAAACGCACCAGGGTGACGTTGTCCACAGCGTTTTCGCTGAGGTTGCTCAGTGCGGCGTTGACCGAGGTCTTGCTGATTTCGGTGGCCAGCACTTTGCGCACGCGCGTGGCGAGTGGCAGGGTGAAGTTGCCGTTGCCGCAGTACAACTCCAGCAAGTCATCGGTACGATCGCCCAGTGCTTCGTACGCCCAGTTGAGCATCTTCTGGTTCACCGTGCCGTTAGGCTGGGTGAACGCGCCTTCCGGCTGGCGATAGCTGAAGGTGCGACCGCCGACGTCGAGCTTCTCGACCACGTAATCGAGGCCAAGTACTTCGCGTTTGCCCTTCGAGCGACCAATGATGCTGACGCCCAGATCTGCCGACAACTGGGTCGCAGCGGCATGCCAGTGCGCGTCCAGCGGGCGGTGATAGCACAGGGTGATCATTGCATCGCCGGCCAGCGTGGTCAGGAACTCGACCTGAAACAACTTGTGGCTCAACGCTGAACTGGCCTGCCACGCCGCTTTCAGCTGCGGCATCAACTGGTTGATGCGCAGGCTGGCGATCGGGAATTCTTCAATGAGGATCGGCGTGCGTTTGTCGTCCTGAGCGAACATCGCGTAATGCCGCTCGCCACCCTCGCGCCACAGGCGGAATTCGGCGCGCAGACGGAAGTTCTGCAGCGGCGAATCGAACACCGTTGGCTCGGGGGCATCGAACGGCGCCAGCAGATCACGCAAGCGCGTGACCTTGGCTTCTAGTTGCTCGGCGTAAGCCTGGGAATCGAAAGTCATGCGTTGAACCAACCCAACTTGATCACAAACAGAATCGACAGAATCACCAGCGCCGGGTTCAGCTCACGAGCGCGGCCGGACAGCAGCTTGATCACGGTCCAGGCGATGAAACCAAACGCGATGCCGTTGGCGATCGAGTAAGTGAACGGCATGGCCAGCGCGGTCACGACAACCGGTGCGGCGACGGTGATGTCGTCCCAGTCTATTTCCGCCAGACCGGAAGTCATCAACACGGCGACGAACAGCAGCGCTGGCGCGGTGGCGAAGGCCGGAACGCTGGCCGCCAGTGGCGAGAAAAACAGCGCCAGCAGGAACAGAATCGCCACGACGATGGCCGTCAGACCAGTACGCCCGCCCGCACTCACGCCGGCAGCGGATTCGATGTAACTGGTGGTGGTCGACGTACCCAGCAACGAACCGGCCATGGCCGCAGTGCTGTCAGCGATCAGGGCGCGGCCCATTTTCGGCATGTGGCCGTCCTTGCCCATCAGGCCGGCGCGTTTGGCGACGCCGATCAGGGTGCCGGAGTTGTCGAACAGGTCGACGAACAGGAAGGCGAAGATCACGCTGACCAGACCGATGTCCAGTGCGCCTTTGATGTCCAGTTGCATGAAGGTCGGCGCCAGCGAAGGTGGCATCGAAGTCACGCCGTTGAACGGGGTGAAGCCCATCGCGATGGAAATGATGGTCACTGCCAGAATGCCGATCAGTACCGCACCGCGCACTTTCAGCGCTTCGAGCGCGACGATCAGAGCGAAGCCGAGGGTGGCGAGGATTGGGGCCGGGGCTTTCAAGTCACCGAGGCCGACCATGGTCGCCGGGTTGCTGACCACGATGCCAGCGTTGTGCAGGGCGATCAACGCCAGGAACAGGCCGATACCGGCGGCAATCGCCGAGCGCAGCGGCAGCGGAATGCTGTTGATGATCCATTCACGGATGCGGAAGATCGACAGCAGGAAAAAGCACACCGCCGAGATGAATACCGCGCCCAGCGCCACTTGCCAGGTGTGACCCATGTGCAAGACCACGGTGTAGGTGAAGAAGGCGTTCAGGCCCATGCCCGGAGCGAGGGCAATCGGGTAGTTGGCGATCAGGCCCATGATCGTCGAGCCGATCGCGGCGGCCAGGCAGGTGGCGACAAACACCGCACCTTTGTCCATGCCGGTCTCGCCGAGAATGCTCGGGTTGACGAACAGAATGTAGGCCATGGCCAAGAAAGTCGTGATGCCCGCGAGAATCTCGGTGCGCACGTTGGTGTTGTGTGCCTTGAGTTGAAACAGCCTTTCCAGCATGTCTGCTCCCCGTGGCGCGCGTGGCGCCGTGAATGTATCGACCTCAACAGCAAAGCACAGACCGTCGCAAGCGCCTGGAAAATTGTGGTGGGCCGGAAAAAGCCGCGCATCATACCAGCAGCGTGAGGAATATGGCGGTTGTTGGTGTCGATCGTCGGCGAAGTTTTGCGTTGACGCCAACTGCGCCATACTGCGCGCTGATTTTTTCGGGGCGGGAAGCGCATGAGCAAGTGCTGGATGAAGGTTTTGGGTTTGATTGCCGTACTGATGGCCGAGATGTCGACAGCCTGGGCGGCATCGGCGCCACCGTTGACGCAAGTGAAAGTGATCAAGGTGCAATCGCCAGCCTGTGGTCTTGAAGACATCGCCGATGGCCAGGCGCAGACCCAGTGCATTCACAGCGGACCGAATATCAAGGTCTACGTGCTCGAAGTCGGCTACGGCAAGAGTCAGCCTCAGGTCGCACTGGACGGCTTTGAAGTGAACGGCACCCGTGCCCCGGTGTGTGCCTTTGATAACGGCAACCTGACCGAATGCACCCCCGGAAATAAAACCGTCGGTTCTCTTTATACCTTCGATCTGGCGGGCAAGCAGGAAGGCACCTTCACCTTCAGCAACACCTCGATCAATGCGCCGCGCAACACGATGTCGACTCAGCTTTACATCAAGTAACGGCTGCTGCAGCGCGATCCGGTTGAAGCTGACTACGCTTCAAGCATCACCCAGCGGATAACGCCCATGACCTTTAGAGCCCTGATTACCCTCGCCGAGGGCATCGATGATCTGCAAAGCGTGACCCTGATCGACGTGCTGCGCCGCGCCGGTATCGAAGTGGTGGCCGCCAGTATTGAAGGACGACGCATGCTGACCTGCGCGCGTGGCACACGCCTGACCGCCGACGGCATGCTGGTCGATGTGCTGGCGCAAACCTTTGACCTGATCGTCCTGCCCGGCGGTGTTGTCGGTTCACAACACCTGGCCGCGCACCAACCTCTGCAACAGTTGCTCAAGGATCAGGCCAGCGCCGGACGCCTGTTCGCCGCCATCGCCGAATCCCCGGCCGTCGCCCTGCAAACCTTCGGCGTGCTGCGCCAGCGGCGCATGACCTGCCTGCCCAGCGCCAGCCATCAACTCTCGGGCTGTACGTTTGTTGATCAACCGGTGGTGGTCGACGGCAACTGCATCACCGCACAAGGCTCCAGCGCTGCGCTGGAATTTGCCTTGACGCTGGTCGAGCAACTGGGCGGCAAGGCCTTGCGGGGGAAAGTGGCGGGGGAGTTGTAGGTCTGGATCGCTTCAGACCTTCACCTCTTCCACCGGCACATGCATCCGATCGCGGTTAGCCAGTGTCGGAAACAACTTGATCCACGTCCCCGTCACCACCAGCGTGCCGATCCCGCCCATCACCACCGCCGGCACCGTGCCGAACCAGTGGGCGGTGACGCCGGATTCGAATTCGCCCAACTGGTTCGAGGCGCCGATGAACAGCCCGTTCACCGCGCTGACCCGGCCACGCATTTCGTCCGGGGTTTCCAGCTGCACGAAAGACGCGCGGATGACCATGCTGATCATGTCCGCCGCGCCGAGCACCACCAGCACCGCCAGCGAAAACCAGAACGAGGTCGACAGGCCGAAGGCAATGGTCGCGACGCCAAACACCCCAACCGCGGTGAACATCACCCGGCCAACATTGCGTTCCACGGCAAATCGCGCGAGGAACAGCGACATGCCCAATGCGCCGACCGCCGGTGCCGAACGCAGCAACCCGAGGCCCCACGGCCCGGTCAGCAGAATGTCTTTGGCAAATACCGGCAGCAGCGCCGTGGCGCCGCCGAGCAACACCGCAAACAGATCCAGCGAAATCGCCCCGAGAATGTCCGGGCGGCTGCGAATGAAACGAATCCCCGCGAGCAACGAATCCAGTGTGGCTTTGCCTTTATTCAGCGGCGTTTGCCGCGCGGGCAGGTTGAGCATCAGCGTGCAAGCGATCACATAGAGCAGCACTGTCGGGCCATAAACCCAGACACTGCCGAATGCATAGAGCAAACCGCCCAGCGCCGGGGCGACGATCGTTGCCGACTGCTGCGCTGACTGCGCCGCCGCCACTGCCCGAGGAAACAGCGCGCTGGGCACGATGCTCGGCAGCAGTGCCTGCGTGGTCGGCATCTCGAACGAACGCGCCGCGCCGAGCAGGAAGGCGAGGATGAAGATCATCTCGCGGGTGACGTGATCGGTGGCGCTGCCGATGGCCAGCGCCAGGGCGATCAACGCCTGCAAACACTGACAGATCGCCGCGACTTTGCGCCGGTCGTAGCGGTCGGCGACATGCCCGGTGTGCAGCATGAACAGCACGCGCGGGGCGAATTCAACCAGCCCGACCAGACCCAGATCGAGGACGTTACCGGTCAATTGGTAGAGGTTCCAGCCAATCGCCACGGTGAGCATCTGGAAACCGCTGGCGGTAAAAATCCGCGCGAACCAGAAAGCGAGAAACGGACGATGGTGACGTAACAGCAGGGGCTCTTGACTGGGCATCTGAAGGCAGGTCTGGCTCGAGGGGAACCGCGAGGTTATCACCAGTCTGTAACAGGAAGTTGCTATGACAAAAAATTTAGTTAGCCAGACATCGATTTCCACAAGCTCGCCGCAAGAAATCCATTGCAGAGCATTGCCACGCCGATGAGGCAACTTGTCACGCGGCAAACGACCACGCAGTTCATCGGCAAAAATGGGACTACTCTTTTAACGTTGCTTGATCCAGATCAAGACCTAGAAGGAATTGATCCGGTGGCCAGTTGGCCAGACTCCCTGCGTTGCGATGGTTGTTTAAAAAGAACGAATCAGAATTCGCCGCACTCCATATCCGTGGGGGCAGTGGGTGCAGGCCTCCGGGTCCGCAGCCGGTATTACCTGACAGAGGAAGCCATATGTTCGGTTTAGAGGCACTAGATCTCGCCCGAATTCAGTTCGCGTTCACCATTTCGTTCCACATCCTGTTCCCGGCCATCACCATCGGCCTGGCGAGTTACCTCGCGGTACTCGAAGGCCTGTGGCTGAAAACCCGCAACGACACCTACCGTGACCTCTACCATTTCTGGTCGAAGATTTTTGCCGTCAACTTCGGCATGGGCGTGGTCTCGGGGTTGGTCATGGCCTACCAGTTCGGCACCAACTGGAGCCGTTTCTCGGACTTCGCCGGCGCCGTCACCGGGCCGTTGCTGACTTATGAAGTACTCACGGCATTCTTCCTTGAGGCCGGTTTCCTCGGGGTGATGCTGTTTGGCTGGAACAAGGTCGGGCGCGGGCTGCACTTCTTTTCCACCGTCATGGTGGCGATCGGTACGCTGATTTCGACGTTCTGGATTCTCGCTTCCAACAGCTGGATGCAGACCCCGCAGGGCTTCGAAATTGTTAACGGGCAAGTCATTCCCACCGATTGGCTGGCGATCATTTTCAACCCTTCGTTCCCGTATCGCCTGATGCACATGGCGACGGCGGCGTTCGTCGCGACGGCATTCTTTGTCGGCTCCTCGGCGGCCTGGCACTTGCTGCGCGGCAAGGACAACCCGGCGATCCGCACCATGCTGTCGATGGCAATGTGGATGGCGCTGATCGTCGCGCCGATCCAGGCCGTCATCGGCGACTTTCATGGTTTGAATACGCTCAAGCACCAACCGGCAAAAATCGCTGCGATCGAAGGTCACTGGGAAAACCACGGTGACGAGGCAACGCCGCTGATCCTGTTCGGCTGGCCGGACATGAAAGAAGAGAAGACCAAATACGCCGTGGAGATTCCGTACCTCGGCAGCTTGATCCTCACCCACTCGCTGGACAAACAGGTGCCAGCGCTCAAGGAATTCCCGCCGGAAGACCGGCCGAATTCGACCATCGTGTTCTGGTCGTTCCGGATCATGGTCGGCCTCGGTTTCCTGATGATCTTCACCGGTCTGTGGAGTTTGTGGCTGCGTAAACGCGACACGCTCTACACCTCACGTCCGTTCCTGTATCTGGCGTTGTGGATGGGGCCGTCCGGTCTGATTGCGATTCTCGCTGGCTGGTTCACCACCGAAATCGGTCGTCAGCCGTGGGTGGTCTACGGGCTGATGCGCACGGCGGACGCGTCCTCCAACCATAGCTTCATGCAGATGAGCATCACCCTGATCATGTTTGTGGTGGTGTACTTCGCCCTGTTCGGCGCAGGTCTGGGCTACATGATGCGTCTGGTGCGCAAAGGGCCGAAGATCAGCGAGGGCACGGAAACGCCCGACGGTGGTCCAGGCAAGAAACGCACACCGGCCCGTCCGTTGTCCGCTGCCGACGACTCGGCCGATGCCGATCACGGCGACGACGACATTCGCGTGACCAAGGAGATTTGAATCATGGGTATTGATCTTCCGCTGATCTGGGCCGTGATCATCATCTTCGGCATCATGATGTACGTGGTCATGGACGGCTTCGACCTGGGGATCGGGATTCTCTTCCCGTTCATCCCCGGCAAAGTCGACCGTGACGTGATGATGAATACGGTCGCACCGGTCTGGGACGGCAACGAAACCTGGCTGGTATTGGGCGGCGCGGCGTTGTTCGGCGCGTTCCCGCTGGCCTATTCGGTGGTGTTGTCGGCGCTGTACCTGCCGCTGATTTTCATGCTGATTGGTCTGATCTTCCGCGGTGTAGCGTTCGAATTCCGCTTCAAGGCCAAGGATGACAAGCGTCACCTGTGGGACAAGGCATTCATCGGCGGCTCGGTGGCGGCGACTTTCTTCCAGGGTGTGGCGCTGGGCGCGTTCATCGACGGCTTGCCGGTGGTCAACCGGCAGTTCGCCGGCGGCTCACTCGACTGGCTGACGCCGTTCACAATGTTCTGCGGCGCCGCGCTGGTGGTGGCCTATGCCTTGCTTGGCTGCACCTGGCTGATCATGAAAACCGAAGGCAAGCTCCAGGAACAGATGCATGACCTGGCAAGGCCATTGGCTTTCGTACTGCTGGCCGTGATCGGTATTGTCAGTATCTGGACGCCGCTGGCTCATCCGGATATTGCCACCCGCTGGTTCAGCATGCCGAACCTGTTCTGGTTCATGCCGGTGCCGATTCTGGTGCTGGTGACGATGTACGGTCTGATCCGCGCCGTGGCACGCAACGCCAACTACATGCCGTTCCTGCTGACGCTGGTGCTGATCTTCCTCGGCTACAGCGGTTTGGGCATCAGCCTGTGGCCGAACATCGTGCCGCCGTCGATCTCGATCTGGGACGCCGCCGCACCGCCGCAAAGCCAGGGCTTCATGCTGGTGGGCACGCTGTTCATCATCCCGTTCATCCTCGGTTACACCTTCTGGAGCTACTACGTGTTCCGCGGCAAGGTTACCCATGAAGACGGTTATCACTAAACCTGTGGGAGCGTGCTCGCTCGCGATGGCGTCGGCAGCGGCGCCATCGATCTGACTGAGGATCGAAACAATGCCCGGCAAACATTCCCTGCACGACATTGAAGAAGCCGAAAAAAAACCGCTGTGGCAGCGGCTCGGCTGGTTGGCCCTGATCTGGGTCGGTAGCGTCGGCGTGCTGTTTATCGCCGCCAGCCTGATGCGCATGTTCATGAACGCAGCAGGCTTGACCACGCACTGAATCATCCCCGTCCCGGCGCCTTCGGGTACGGCTTTGCAACCCTCCTCACGGAGGGTTTTTTTTGTCTGAAGGTTACTTGCGGGCCTTGAGGATCACGAATTTCGGCGTGGCAGCCACTTGCTCGACGCCGCGGAACAGCCGCGCCAGTTTGCTGTGGTAACCCAGATGGCGGTTGCCGACGATGTACAGCGCGCCACCCACCACCAGCGCTTCGCGCGCCTGCTGGAACATGCGCCAGGCGAGGAAATCGCCCACTACCTGCTGCTGATGGAATGGCGGATTGCACAGCACCACGTCCAGTGATTGCGGGTCCTGGCCGGCCAAGCCATCGCCGGCACGCACGATGACCTCGCGATCGCCCAGCGCTGCCTGCCAGTTCTCGGCAGCCGATTGCACGGCCATGAACGATTCGTCGACCAGTGTGTAATGCGCATCGGGGTTTTGTAGTGCACTCGCGATGGCCAGAACACCATTACCACAGCCCAGATCGGCGACTCGGGCACTGCCAAGGTTTTTCGGCAGGTGCGGGAGGAAGGCACGTGTGCCGATGTCCAGACCTTCGCGGCAAAACACGTTGGCGTGGTTGAGCAATTCGATCGACGGCTCGTCGAGGCGATATCGCGAAGGGTAGGGCGACACGGCGGGGGCTTTGGCTTCTGGCGTGGCGATCAACAGCCGTGCCTTTTTTACCGCTAGCGAGGCTTGTACCGGACCGATGTAGCGTTCAAGCAGATCACCGGCAGCGCGTGGCAGGTGTTTGACCATGGCCGCTGCAATCACTTCGGCGCCGGGTGCGAGTTGCCCTTGTAAGCGGATCAGTTGTTCTTCCAGCAGCGCGAGGGTTTTCGGCACGCGGATCAGTACCCGGTCGAACGGTCCGACCAATGGCTCGCTGGCGGGTATCCCGCGAACAGCGTCAAACGCCTGGCCATTGCGCAGCAGGTTTTTCTCCAGCCCCTGAAAACCCAGGAATGAGTCACCACTGCTACTGACCTTGACCTTGCCCGACAGACTGGCAGCCAAAGCACCGAAGCTGTCGTTGAGCACCAATACGCGGGTGTCGGCCGTCGGTTGCTGCGCCGCCAGATGGTTGAGCAGGTATTCGTCGGCGGCATCGAAGGCTTGCAGCGGTTCATTCTGCTGTTCAGGCTGGCGGATCAGATCGAGCTGGGCAAAGGGCGTATCAAGCAAAGGCATCGGGTGGGAACTCAGGGTAATCAACGGGGTGTTCCGCAGCCCTGACATTGTGCAGCGGAACCGACCGAGTGTAATGCAACGCTTAACGTTCGCGTCATCACTCTGGAGGGTCTCGAATGGTACGTTTTTTTCTTCTTTATTACCCGCAAGTTTTCTATGGGAGGCAAGGCTGGATCGACTAGATGATCCCGGCTCTGGCGGCCGCTATGACAGCGGAAATCTTGTTGCAGACGTTGAGCTTCTCGATGACGTTCTGCACGTGGTAGTTCACGGTGCGCTCGCTCAGGCTGAGGATCTTCGAGATTTCATAGGCTGTCTTGCCTCCCGCGGACAATTGCAGAACCTCCAGCTCTCGCGGCGAAAGGTGTGGTTGGCGGGGTTTGAGGGACTCTGCCGGCAGGGTTCGGGCAAACAGCTCACTCAGGTGACTGGTGGCGTAGAACATATAACCAAAGTGCTCATACAGCTCCAGAGGACTGATCGGACAGTGTTTGCGCGCCAGGCTGATAATGCTGCACAAACCGCTTTGCTCATGATGGAACGACTGGGACCAGCCATGTTGCATACCGTGATGCTGTAATCCTTGCCATAACGGTCGAGTATTTGCGAATACCGACTCGCACCAGACAATAGGTGACATCGAGTGATTGCAGTGTGCTATTAGTGGGTCAACTTTGCTGTAATTGTTTTTCTCGTATTGTGAATTCCATTCGTCAGGATAGTTGTTGATTTGAAAGGTTTTAAGAGGCATATCGCGATGTAGTGAAACAACTGAAATTGCACAAAAATTGAATCCGAGATTTTCTGCGAATTGCAATAATATCGGATAGGCAGTCTCTACTCCGTTGGCAAAAGTCAGTCTTTTTAACTGTGACTCCTTCCACGTTTCCATCTCTGAACACTCCATTGGCGTTGCGGGGGGCGCCGAATGGATCCAAAGGATCCGGCACGAAACGAAGTGTAGGATGTTTCTTACAATAAGCTTTAAATTTTTTCGAGATTGCAGATAGCCAAATATCCATAAAGCGTTCTTAGGATGCGCGATTTTTATATTGATCTTGTCATCTGATAATACTGCCGACTTGCTTAATTGATTGAATGTCATTACCAATCATCAGTGTTTAGACCAGTTAATTTGCGCGACACTGTCGGCAATCGTTCAATGGAGTGCCCCATGACTGCCAGCGCAGAGAAGTACACCACGCAGACGTTGCTCGATGTCCAACCCCTGACCTCGAGCCTGTTTACCCTGCGCACCAGCCGGGATGCCGGTTTCCGCTTCCGCGCTGGGCAGTTCGCCAGGCTGGGTGTGAGCAAAGCCGATGGCAGCATCGTGTGGCGCGCGTATTCGATGGTGTCGTCGCCTTTTGACGAGTTTCTCGAGTTCTTTTCCATCGTCGTGCCGGGCGGGGAGTTCACCAGTGAGCTGAGCCGGTTGCAGGTCGGCGACACCTTACTGGTGGATCGCCAGGCATTCGGCTACCTGACGCTAGATCGCTTTGTCGACGGGCGCGATCTGTGGCTTTTGTCCACAGGCACCGGGGTGGCGCCGTTTCTGTCGATCCTGCAGGACTTCGAAGTCTGGGAGAAATTCGAGCGCATCATTCTGGTGTACAGCGTGCGCGAAGCGCGGGAGTTGGCTTATCAGGAGTTGATTGCCGGACTTACGCAGCGTGAATACCTCAGCGAATACGCGCACAAATTGCAGTTCATCGCCACGGTGACGCGTGAAGCGCACCCCGGTGCACTGCACGGGCGCATCACCACATTGATTGAAAGCGGTGAGCTGGAGCGCGCAGCGGGCGTGGCGCTGTCGGCGGAGCACTCGCGGGTCATGCTGTGCGGCAATCCGCAGATGATCGATGACACGCGCGCGTTGCTGAAAAAGCGCCACATGAGCCTAAGCCTGACGCGTCGGCCCGGTCAGGTGGCGGTGGAAAACTACTGGTAAACAAACGGCGCCTCGAAGGCGCCGTTGTTACTATCGTGCAAAGGATCAAGGCCGAGTGTTCTGGGCCTTGAGCAAGTCGCGGATCTCGCCGAGCAACTCTTCTTCCTTGGTCGGAACCGGTGGCAGGGTAGGGGCCACGGCTTCTTCGCGTTTGAGACGGTTGATGGCTTTGACGCCCATGAAGATCGCGAAAGCGACGATCACGAAGTCCAGAACACTCTGGATGAACTTGCCGTAAGCCAGCATGACCGCAGGGGCATTGCCCTCGGCGGCCTTGAGCGTGATGGCCAAGTCACTGAAATCCACCCCACCGATCAGCAGGCCGATTGGCGGCATGATCACGTCACCGACAAACGACGAAACAATCTTGCCGAAGGCCGCACCGATGATGATACCGACGGCCATGTCGACCACATTGCCTTTGACCGCGAAGGCCTTGAACTCACTTAGCACGCCCATAGTTATTTCCTTGTTACAGATGAGTTTGGTGTACGCAGTGTAAATCAGCAAAACGCGTCCTGCGCGAAACACCTTCTTACAATGCCCGTTTTTATCGACACATCAATCGGCGATTAGTTTGCAAAGTGCCATCAATCGCGCGCGAAATATACGGTAACTCGCTGATCGAACAGCCAATTTTCTCAATCATGGCGTTACGTTCTTTCTATTTATGTTCGACGTCGCAGGCCTCTAGCCTTGGCTTGGCGCATCTGGATGCGCCCCAAAATAACCAGAGGATCCTGATATGAACTCCGCACTTGGACTGGGGGCTTTTCCCCGTCGCCGCACCCTCGGTGTACTCACCGCCAGCCTGTTGACCTTCTCCGTAAACGCCGCGCCCCTGACCCGCGATAACGGGGCTGCGGTCGGCGACAATCAGAACTCGCAGACCGCCGGCGCCAACGGCCCGGTGCTGCTGCAGGATGTACAGCTGATTCAGAAGCTGCAGCGTTTCGACCGTGAGCGCATTCCCGAGCGTGTGGTTCACGCCCGCGGTACCGGCGCCCATGGCACCTTCACCGTGACCAACGATCTCAGCGACCTGAGCAAGGCCAAGGTCTTTGCCGCCGGTCAGACAACGCCGGTATTCGTGCGTTTCTCTGCGGTGGTGCACGGCAATCACTCGCCGGAAACCCTGCGTGATCCGCGAGGTTTCGCCACCAAGTTCTACACCGCCGACGGCAACTGGGATCTGGTCGGTAACAATTTCCCGACCTTTTTCATCCGCGACGCGATCAAGTTTCCCGACATGGTGCACGCGTTCAAACCGGACCCGCGGACCAACCTTGATGACGATTCGCGCCGATTCGATTTCTTCTCCCATGTACCGGAAGCCACCCGTACCTTGACCGAGTTGTATTCGAACTCGGGAACGCCTGCCAGTTATCGAGAAATGGACGGCAACGGCGTACACGCTTACAAGTTGATTAATGCCAAGGGCGAAGTTCACTACGTCAAGTTCCATTGGAAGAGTTTGCAGGGACTTAATAACCTTACGCCAAAGCAAGTCGCGAAAGTTCAGGGTCAGGACTACAGTCACATGACCAATGACTTGGTGAGCAACATCAATAAAGGTAACTTCCCGAAATGGGACTTGTACATTCAAGTGCTGAAACCACAAGATTTGTCCAAGTTTGATTTTGATCCATTAGACGCGACCAAGATCTGGCCAGGTATTCCTGAGCGAAAAGTTGGACAAATGGTATTGAACCGTAATCCGGCAAATGTATTCCAGGAAACCGAACAAGTGGCCATGGCGCCGGCGAATATTGTTCCGGGTATCGAACCCTCTGAAGACCGTTTGTTGCAAGGCCGAGTGTTTTCTTATGCCGATACACAAATGTATCGCCTGGGTGCCAATGCCCTGCAATTGCCGATCAATGCGCCGAAAGTTGCCGTGAACAATGGCAACCAGGATGGCGCGATGAACTTCGGCGCCAGCAACAGTGGTGTGAACTACCAGCCAAGCCGACTGCAACCCCGTGACGAGACGCCAGGCGCGCGTTACAGCCAGTTGGCGCTGTCGGGCAGCACGCAGCAGGCGAAGATCCAGCGTGAGCAGAACTTCAAGCAGGCCGGCGATCTGTATCGCTCGTTCAGCAAGAAGGAACGCCGGGACCTGATCGACAGCTTCGGTGGCTCGCTGGCGACCACCGATGACGAGAGCAAGCACATCATCCTGTCCTTCCTTTATAAGGCCGATCCGGAATACGGCACCGGCGTCACGGAAGTGGCCAAGGGTGACCTCAGCCGGGTCAAGGCGCTGGCGGCCAAATTGGTCGACTGATACCGACATAGCGCACACGGGGCCTGAGCCAGGCCCCGTTCCGTGCAAGGAGACTACGATGCGAACCTGTCTTTTACTGTTGGCCAGTTGTCTGTCGTTCGCGGCATGGGCGGCACCGGTCGAGCAGACTCCCGAGGCGATCAAGGCCCAGTTACAGGACTACTATTTCGACGCGGCCCGGCGCGGTGATGTGCCGATGCTCGACACGTTCATCGAGTCCGGCTATTCCCTCGACACTCGTGACAGCAAGGGTTACACCGCGCTGATTCTGGCGGCCTATCACGGTCAGGCACCGGCGGTGGAACGTTTGCTCGCTGCTGGCGCCGATGCCTGTGCCCAGGATCAACGCGGCAACACCGCGCTGATGGGGGCCATTTTCAAAGGTGAACTACAGATCGCCCGACGCCTGATGGCCACCGATTGCAGCCCCGACCAGCGTAACGGTGCCGGGCAGACGGCGGCGATGTACGCCGGGTTGTTCAAGTGTCTGGAATTGCTCGATGCACTGAAGGCCAAGGGCGCGGACCTGAATGCCGAAGATCCGCTGGGCAACAGCGCCGCGCGTCTGGCCAACGGCGAAATCCGCACCGCCACGCCGCGCTGAGCGGTGGCTGCGTTATCATCGCGGTTTTTGCCGGGGGATCCAGATGGCCAAGGCCAAGCGCATGTACGGCTGCACTGAGTGCGGCGCAACCTTTCCCAAATGGGCGGGCCAGTGCGGCGAGTGCGGCGCCTGGAACACCCTGACTGAAACCATGATCGAAAGCGGCGGGGCCACGGCGCCGACCGGCCGCACCGGCTGGGCCGGGCAGCAGGCGCAGATCAAGACCCTGGCCGAAGTCAGCATCGAAGAGATTCCGCGCTTCTCCACCGCGTCCGGTGAACTGGACCGGGTCCTTGGCGGCGGTCTGGTCGACGGTTCGGTGGTGCTGATCGGTGGTGATCCGGGGATCGGCAAGTCGACGATCCTGTTGCAGACCCTGTGCAACCTCGCCAAAAGCATGCCCGCCCTGTACGTCACCGGCGAAGAATCCCAACAGCAAGTGGCCATGCGTGCCCGGCGCCTCGGCTTGCCGCAGGATCAACTGCGGGTGATGACCGAAACCTGCATCGAAACCATCATCGCCACGGCCCGTCAGGAAAAACCCAAGGTGATGGTGATCGACTCGATCCAGACGATCTTCACCGAACAGTTGCAATCGGCTCCCGGTGGCGTCTCTCAGGTGCGTGAGAGCGCGGCGCTGCTGGTGCGGTATGCCAAGCAGAGCGGTACGGCGATTTTCCTCGTCGGCCACGTCACCAAAGAAGGCGCACTGGCCGGTCCGCGGGTTCTCGAGCACATGGTCGATACCGTGCTGTATTTCGAAGGCGAATCCGATGGGCGTCTGCGTTTGTTGCGTGCGGTGAAAAACCGTTTCGGCGCGGTCAACGAATTGGGTGTGTTCGGCATGACCGACAAGGGTTTGAAAGAAGTCTCCAACCCTTCGGCGATTTTTCTCACCCGTGCGCAGGAAGAAGTCCCGGGCAGTGTGGTCATGGCGACGTGGGAAGGCACTCGGCCGATGCTGGTGGAAGTGCAGGCGCTGGTCGATGACAGCCATCTGGCCAACCCGCGACGGGTGACGTTGGGCCTGGATCAGAACCGTTTGGCGATGTTGCTTGCGGTTTTGCATCGCCACGGCGGAATTCCGACTCACGATCAGGATGTGTTCCTCAACGTCGTGGGTGGGGTGAAGGTGTTGGAGACGGCTTCAGACCTGGCGCTGATGGCGGCCGTGATGTCGAGCCTACGCAACCGGCCATTGCCGCATGATTTGTTGGTATTTGGTGAAGTGGGGCTGTCCGGTGAGGTGCGGCCGGTGCCGAGCGGGCAGGAGCGTTTGAAGGAAGCGGCCAAGCATGGCTTCAAACGGGCGATCGTGCCCAAGGGCAATGCGCCGAAGGAATCTCCGCCAGGCCTGCAGATCATTGCCGTGACCCGCCTCGAACAGGCTCTCGACGCGCTCTTCGAATAACTTGAACCCACTGCATAACCTGTGGAGCTGGCTTGCCAGCGATTGCGTTCTGTCCGTCGACATATTCGTCGAGTCTGAAATCGCTATCGCTGGCAAGCCAGCTCCCACAGGGTTCAATTGTGGATTCTAGATTTCGATCAGGGCAGCCAACTCGCGCTCCAGTTCGGCCTCATCCGCCAGATTCAACTCGATCAGGCGCCGCAAGCGCTGGATCGATTCCAGGCTTATATGTCGGCAGACAAAGCCCAACTGGTTATTTTCTTCGTGTGCCAGATGCACATCCATCTTGATATCGACGTCATCGCTCAGGTGAATGTCGACGAAAAAATCCTTCTCCGCATCCCCCAACCACGGCTCCGGCCTTTCGATCAGCAATCCTTTGAGCGACAGGTCGATCAGCTTGACCGGCCAGATGTAATCGCCCTGACTCAGCTCGGTTCTGGCATCGAACGCAATACGTTTGAAGCGACGACGGTTGGCTGGGTGTTCGCTCATGGCGCAATCCTCATGAAGGTTCGCTGACTATAGACCGCGAATGCGGGCGCCAGCCAATCGCTAAAGCGTCTAGACCAACGTCGGGGTATGGCCTTTGGCGCCGTAAGCGCTAAACTCGGGGTGGCTGTCTTTCTTGTCCACCCTGGCTGGAATAATAAAATGAAAAATAATAATAGCCTGCTACGCCACTTACCCTGGCTAGTGCTGGCAATCGTAGGAGCGTGCGCCCTGGGCGTAGTGGCATTGCGCCGCGGCGAGGCGATCAACGCCTTGTGGATCGTGGTCGCAGCCGTGGCCATTTATCTGGTTGCGTACCGTTACTACAGCCTGTTCATCGCTAACAATGTGATGCAACTCGATCCGCGTCGGGCGACCCCCGCCGTGCTCAACAATGACGGTCTGGACTATGTGCCGACCAACAAACACATTCTTTTCGGTCACCACTTCGCCGCGATCGCGGGCGCCGGACCTCTGGTCGGCCCGGTGCTGGCGGCGCAGATGGGCTATTTGCCCGGCACGCTCTGGCTGATTGCCGGTGTGGTGCTGGCGGGCGCGGTGCAGGACTTCATGGTTCTGTTCATGTCGACCCGGCGCAACGGCCGTTCCCTGGGCGACATGGTGCGTGAAGAAATGGGCCGCATTCCCGGTACCATCGCCCTGTTCGGCTGCTTCCTGATCATGATCATCATCCTCGCGGTGCTGGCGCTGATCGTGGTTAAAGCGCTGGCCGAGAGCCCGTGGGGCATCTTCACCGTGATGGCGACCATCCCGATCGCGATGTTCATGGGCATTTACATGCGCTACATCCGCCCGGGCCGTATCGGCGAAATCTCCGTGGTCGGCGTGTTGCTGCTGCTGGGTTCGATCTGGCTCGGTGGGCAGATTGCCGCTGATCCGGTGTGGGCCAAGGCGTTCACCTTCACCGGCGTGCAGATTACCTGGATGCTGGTCGGTTACGGTTTCGTCGCTGCATCGCTGCCTGTTTGGCTGATTCTGGCACCGCGTGACTATCTGTCGACGTTCCTCAAGATCGGCACCATCGTCGCCCTGGCGATCGGTATTCTGATCACCATGCCCGAGCTGAAAATGCCGGCGCTGACCCAGTTTGTCGATGGCACTGGCCCGGTGTGGAAGGGCGGTCTGTTCCCGTTCCTGTTCATCACCATTGCTTGCGGTGCGGTTTCCGGTTTCCACGCGCTGATTTCTTCGGGCACCACGCCGAAGCTGCTGGATAACGAAACCAACGCCCGTTACATCGGTTACGGCGGCATGCTGATGGAGTCGTTCGTCGCCATCATGGCGATGGTTGCCGCTTCGGTGATCGAGCCTGGCGTGTACTTCGCCATGAACAGCCCGGCCGCTGTGGTTGGCAGTGACGTTGCTTCGGTTGCGCAAGTGGTCTCCAGCTGGGGCTTCGCGATCACGCCGGAAGCGCTGCAAGCCGTGGCGCATGACATTGGTGAAACCACCATCCTCGCCCGTGCCGGTGGTGCGCCGACCCTGGCGGTCGGTATCGCGCAGATCCTGCACAGTGTCCTGCCGGGTGAAAACACCATGGCGTTCTGGTACCACTTCGCGATCCTGTTCGAAGCGCTGTTCATTCTGACCGCAGTCGACGCCGGCACTCGTGCCGGTCGTTTCATGCTGCAGGATCTGCTCGGCTCTTTCGTGCCAGCGCTCAAGCGTACTGAATCGTGGACCGCCAACCTGATCGCCACCGCCGGTTGTGTGGCAATGTGGGGCTGGTTGCTTTACCAGGGCGTGATCGATCCACTGGGCGGCATCAACACCCTGTGGCCACTGTTCGGTATCTCTAACCAGATGCTGGCCGGTATCGCGCTGATGCTCGGCACCGTGGTGCTGATCAAAATGAAGCGTCAGCGCTACATTTGGGTCACCTTGCTGCCAGCCACCTGGCTGTTGATTTGCACCACGACGGCGGGCTTCATCAAACTGTTCGATGCCAACCCGGCGATCGGCTTCCTGTCGCTGGCCAAGAAGTACAGCGATGCGCTGGCCAATGGTCAGGTGCTGGCCCCGGCAAAAAGCGTCGAGCAGATGCAGCACGTGATCTTCAACGCTTACACCAACGCAACGCTCACCGCGCTGTTCCTGTTCGTGGTCTTCAGTATCCTGTTCTACGCGCTCAAGGTCGGCATCGCCGCCTGGGGCAAAAAAGAGCGTACGGATAAAGAATCGCCATTCCAGGCTCTGCCGGATGCGTAACCAGAGGATTGCAGCATGTTCAATGACCTGAGTCGCCTCGGTAAATACCTCGGTCAGGCCGCGCGCCTGATGGTCGGCATGCCCGACTACGACACCTACGTCGAGCATATGCAAACCAAACACCCGGACAAACCGGTGATGAGCTACGAGATGTTCTTCCGCGAACGTCAGGAAGCCCGTTACGGTGGCAAGGGTGGGCCGAAGTGCTGTTGAGCTGACAGCGCAAGGTTGAGGTAATCCCCCTGTGGGAGCGAGCCTGCTCGCGAATACGGAGTGTCAGTTGATGAATGATTTGACTGGTACACCGCTTTCGCGAGCAGGCTCGCTCCCACAGTTGTTTTTGTGTTGTTCATTCATTTTGTAAAGGAGATCGAGTTTTGTCCTCTCCCATTCCGGTCACGGTACTCAGCGGTTTCCTCGGCGCCGGCAAGACCACTTTGCTGCGCCATATCTTGAAAGCCGAGCACGGCCTGAAAATCGCCGTGATCGAAAACGAATTCAGTGACGCCGGTATCGACACGCAGCTGTTGGGTGACGAACCGGTGCAAGTCATGACCCTGGCCAACGGCTGCGTGTGCTGCACCATTCACACCGACCTGACCAAAGCGCTTTATCTGCTGCTTGAACGGCTGGACAGCGGCGAAATCGCCTTTGATCGCTTGGTCATCGAGTGCACCGGTCTGGCCGATCCGGCGCCGGTGGCGCAGACCTTCTTTATTGACGAAGAACTGCGTGAGCGTTACCTGCTCGATGGCATCATCACCCTGGTCGATGCCGCCCACGCGGACGTGCACCTGACCCAGACCATCGCCCAGGCGCAGATTGGTTTCGCCGACCGCTTGCTGGTGAGCAAGACTGATCTAGTGGACGAGGCGACTTTCAACGCGTTGAGCGAACGCCTGACGCGAATCAACCGTCGCGCGCCAGTCCGCGTGGTTGAACATGGCAACATTGATCTGGCTGAACTGCTGGATGTGCGTGGCTTCAACCTCAATGCCGATCTTGGCGGCGGATTGAGCCTTCGCCCAGTGAGCAAGGCACCGTCGATTGATCGCATTTCCAGTCTGGTGTTGCGCACCGATCAGCCGCTGGATATCGATCAGCTCAGCGAGTTCATGAATGAACTGCTGGAAGAACACGGCAAGCAATTGCTGCGTTACAAAGGCGTGTTGAACATTGCGGGTGAGGATCGGCGCTTGGTGTTTCAGGGTGTGTTGAAGCTTTACGGTTTCGACTGGGACACTGAATGGGCCGAGGGTGAGGCGCGGGAAAGTGTGATTGTGTTTATTGCCGATGACTTGCCGGAAGAAAAGATTCGGGCGGGGTTTGCCAGGGTGGCTTCTGCCTGATGGGTTTGTAGTGTCAATGATGACGCCATCGCGAGCAGGCTCACTCCTACAGGGGAACGCGTTTCAAATGTAGGAGTGAGCCTGCTCGCGAAAGCGATCTAACCGACAGCACAATGTTCACGATCTGAACCCAGCAACGTCTGCTCAAGATGATCCAGATGCCGATTCATCAGCATCCCGGCCTTGGAAGCATCCCGATTTTTCACCGCTTCAACCAATGCCAAATGCTCTTGCCATGCGCAACAGCTGTGCGTTTGACGCTCACTTCGCGCAACCGCCAATGACGTCAACGGCACCAGACTGCCGAGAAAATGCGCCAACGGTGCATTCCCCGCCATCTGCGCCAAGTGCAGATGAAACTCCCCGGACAAGCGAATCGCCGCACCACGCCGATCCTGCTCGACAGCCTGACGCTCACGCTCGATCAACCCGCGCAAGCGTTTCAACCCTTCCGCTTGCGCGCGCTGACAGGCCAAATGTACCAGCGTGCTTTCGGCCAGCCGCCGCGCATGCAGGGCCTGTCGTGTCTGCTCCCGATCAGGTGCTGCCACACGCGGCCGATGGTTGGCCCGCAGCACAATGACGTGCTCAAGCGACAACTGCGTCAACACCCGCCGCACATCGGCGCGGCTGGCGCAGAACATCTCTTTCAAGCTGTCCTCGGTAAATCGGCTGCTCGAATCGATGCGCTGTTCCAGAATCGCATCGAACAATCGCGGATAAAGACCCTCTGCCGTTTCGCGCAGGCGGGAGAAGGGCAGGGGCGTCGTGGTCTGGCGAGTGTGTGACGCTGAGGCGAAACTGTTCATGGCCTGTCTCCAATAGAAATCAGCGACTCAAGTTGTCGTCCGGGATGTTCAACTCGATGCCCATCCGTTGACCTTCGCGCAGAATGTGCCGACGCATTTGCGCACTGGCCTGTGCGCTGTTCTTGCTACGAATGGCGCGGACCACCGCTTCGTTTTCTTCGAGGCGCTCGGCCAGATGTTCTGGAGAATTACGCAGCACCTCGGCGCTCTGCTTGAGGGCGTTGCTGGTCTGCTGCACGACGCTCTGGAAAATCGGGTTCGAAGTCAGGGTGAACAGCTCTTCGTGAAAGGCGATGTAGGCGCTGACTCCGGCTTCACTGTCGCCAGCCTCAAGGGCTTCGCGCATGTCCATCAGGGTCAGGCGCAACTGGCCGACTTCCTTGCTGCTGATCGACTGCGCAACCAGACCGACAATGAACGGCTCGAGGGTATAACGCAGTTGCAGCACGTCTTCGAGGCTGGCGCCGGCCACCGCGCTGTCGTGGCTCTGGTTATCGCTCAATTGCGCGTCGAGCACGACCACGCCTTTGCCCGGCATCGAACGGACGAGGCCGAGGGTTTCCAGAACGATCACTGCTTCGCGCAGGCTCGGGCGGCTGATGCCCAATTGTTCGGCCAGTTCGCGCTGGCCCGGCAGCATGTCGCCGGAGCGCCACTGGCCACGGGCCAATGCGGCGCGCAGTTTTTCTACGACTGAGTTGACGACGGTTGATGTGGTTATCAAGGGTCTTGCTCCATTTGCCTGGGGGGAGATAGCCGCAAACTCAAGATCAAAAGATCGCAGCCTGCGGCAGCTCCTACAGGAGTTAAATCAGAACTCCTGCTGGTGCGCCGGAGTTGCTGTTTTACGCGGCTGAAAGGTGTAGCCCTGCTGACCGCTGAGTACTTTGTTGGCGCGTTGTACGTCGATGTCTTTTTCCCAACGGGCGATCGCAACCGTGGCGACGCAGTTGCCGATCAGATTGGTGAGTGCCCGGCCGATGCCCATGAACCAGTCCACTGCGAGCACGAGCACCAGACCGACCACCGGGATCGCCGGAATCGCCGTCAGCGTGGCCGCCAGAATCACCAGTGCCGAACCCGGAATACCGTGGGCGCCTTTTGAGGTAATCAGCGACACCAGCAGAATCGTCAGCAAATCGGTCATGGCCAGTGGTGTGCCGGTGGCATTGGCAATGAACACGATGGCCAGGGTCAGGTAGATCGAGAAACCGTCGAGGTTGAACGAGTACCCGGTTGGAATCACCAGACCCACGGTCGAGCTGCCAATGCCGAGGTGTTCGAGTTTGCGCATGATCTGTGGCAGCACGGCGTCGGACGATGCCGTGCCCATGACGATCAGCAGTTCTTCGCGCAGATACTTCAATAGCGGCCACATGCGCAGGCCGGAGGCACGCATCACCAGACCGAGAATCACACTGACGAACGCGATGCAGGTCAGGTAGAACAAACCGACCAGGCTGCCCAGGTGTTGCAGGGAATCGAGGCCATATTTGCTGGTGGTGAAGGCGATGGCGCCGAACACGCCGATCGGCGCCAGACGCACGATCATGCCCATGATCCGGAAGATCACGTGGCTCAGTTCGTTGATCAGGCGCGAGATCCCGGAAGCTGCTTCGCCGACCAGATTCAACGCGCTACCGAACAGCACCGAAAACAGCAGCACTTGCAGGATGTTGTTGTCAGCGAAGGCGCCGATCACCGAGGTCGGGATCAGGTCCATCAGGAACTGCGTGGTGGTGTGCATGTGCTGGCTGCGTTCGGCGAGATCGCCCATGTCGGCGGTCGACAGCTGCTCCAGATGGATATTCGCGCCGCTGCCGATGCCGGTACTGAAGGCGAACACCAGACCGATCACCAGTGCGATGGTGGTCAACACTTCGAAGTAGATCACCGATTTGAGACCGATGCGCCCGACCTTCTTCAGATCGCCGGCGCCGCTGATGCCGCTGACCACCACGCAGAACACGATGAGGCCGATGAGCATCTTGATCAGTTTGATGAAGCCGTCGCCGAGCGGTTTGAGCTGGGCCGAGTATTCAGGAAGGGTCAGCCCGCAGACGATGCCGAGCATCAGTCCGAGAACCACTTGGAGGAAGATTGAACGCGAGCACCATCTGAGCATGGGAGGAATCCTGGTCGGTGTCCTGGCTGCCGTGCGCTTGAACGCATCAGATTCAGAACTTAATTATTGTGGTCTTACCGGTATGTCCAGTGCAGGCGCAGTCTAGGCGCTGGATTTCTTTGATCGCAAGTGAAAAATGACGAATTGGCATGACCGGTCTGACCAGTTGTGCGGCAAGTCCCATTCTTGAGCGGTTCAGGCGTTTGAAAATATTCAGGCGAAAAAAAACCGGCCAATCACTTGGCCGGTTTTTCATGGTGCAGATTTAACGTCGCAATTAAGCGCCGTATACCGGCAGCTTCTTGCAGATGGCTTTGACTTTCTCACGAACGGCGTCGATCACCGCTTCGTTGTTCAGGTCAGCCAGGATGTCGCAGATCCAGCCGGCCAGCTCTTTGCACTCGGCTTGCTTGAAGCCGCGAGTGGTTACAGCCGGAGTACCGAAGCGCAGGCCGGAAGTGACGAACGGCGAGCGTGGATCGTTTGGCACGGAGTTCTTGTTCACGGTGATGAACGCTTTGCCCAGAGCGGCGTCGGCGTCTTTACCGGAGATGTCCTGCTTGATCAGCGACAGCAGGAACAGGTGGTTCTTGGTACCGCCCGAAACCACGTCGAAACCGCGCTCGATGAACACTTCGGCCATGGCCTGGGCGTTCAGCACCACTTGTTCCTGGTAGGCCTTGAACTCTGGCTGCAGCGCTTCCTTGAAGCAGATCGCTTTAGCGGCGATCACGTGCTCCAGCGGGCCACCCTGGGCGCCCGGGAATACCGCGGAGTTCAGCTTCTTCTCGATGTCGGCGTTGGCGCGCGCCAGGATCAGACCGCCACGTGGACCGCGCAGGGTCTTGTGCGTGGTGGTGGTCACGACGTCAGCGAAAGGCACCGGGTTCGGGTAAACACCCGCGGCAACCAGACCGGCTACGTGAGCCATGTCGACGAACAGGTAAGCACCGACTTTGTCAGCGATGGCGCGGAAACGCGGGAAGTCGAGAATTTGCGAGTAGGCAGAGAAACCGGCCACGATCATTTTCGGCTTGTGCTCAACTGCCAGACGCTCGACTTCGTCGTAGTCGATCAGGCCGTTGGCGTCGATGCCGTACTGCACAGCGTTGTACAGTTTGCCCGAGGAGGAAACGCTGGCGCCGTGGGTCAGGTGACCGCCGTGGGCCAGGCTCATGCCCAGAATGGTGTCGCCACCTTGCAGCAGGGCCAGGTAAACAGCGGCGTTGGCTTGCGAACCGGCGTGCGGCTGAACGTTGGCGTAATCGGCGCCGAACAGCTCTTTGGCGCGGTCGATGGCCAGTTGCTCAACGATGTCGACGTACTCGCAACCACCGTAGTAACGCTTGCCTGGGTAGCCTTCAGCGTACTTGTTGGTCAGGACCGAGCCTTGAGCTTCCATCACCGCTGGGCTGGTGTAGTTTTCCGAAGCGATCAGCTCAATGTGTTCTTCCTGGCGCTGAGCTTCTTGCTCCATGGCGGCAAAAAGGTCGGCGTCGTACTTGGCAATAGTCAAATCACGGCTGAACATGGCGGTCCTCAAGGATCGGGGGCAGAAAAGGGGGGCATTCTAACCCAATGGGTTTTGGATGGCATATGAAACGACATCATGTCGCAGACAAGTGGCGTTCATGCGCAGATAGATGGTGATTGTGCTGGCCTCAAAAGATCGCAGCCTTCGGCAGCTCCTACAGTAATCCGAGCTGATCCCGAATACTGTGACCGACATCAATCCTTGTAGGAGCTGCCGAAGGCTGCGATCTTTTCGGTCGCGCCGCCGATGTTCAGTCGAACATGAACAGCGCGTCATTGCTGAACTGCGCCTCAAACCGCCCCGCCGGCATCGGCCGCCCGAACAGATAGCCCTGAACCTCATCGCAACCATGTTCGCGCAGGAAGTCCAACTGCTCATGGGTCTCCACACCCTCGGCGATCACCGCCAGATTCAGACTGTGCGCCATGGCGATGATCGCCCGGGCAATCTGCGCGTCCTGCTCACCGGACGGCAGGCCATCGACAAACGTGCGGTCGATTTTCAGCACGTCGATCGGGAATTGCTTGA
Organism: Pseudomonas sp. AC242; assembly: GCF_979258655.1. Classification (NCBI taxonomy): domain Bacteria; kingdom Pseudomonadati; phylum Pseudomonadota; class Gammaproteobacteria; order Pseudomonadales; family Pseudomonadaceae; genus Pseudomonas; species Pseudomonas sp. AC242. The sequence goes on along the minus strand of NZ_OZ409873.1, from coordinate 4,778,645 downwards.
GGTAGTTCAGCGATGAGTAACCGGTGCCGAAGTCATCGACTGCGATGCTCAGGCCAAGGTTTTTCAGCCCGGCAAGAATCTGCATGGCCTCGCTGACTTCACGCATCAGGATACTTTCGGTCAGTTCCAGCTCCAGGCATGCCGGCGGCAGGCCGGTTTCGCGCAGGATCGTGGCGATCCGCGTGCCGAGCTGGCCATCGGAGAACTGCCGCGCGGAAATGTTCACCGACACCTTCGGCACGCGTACACGATTCTGGTGCCAGGTCTTCAACTGACGGCACGCTTCGCTGATCACCCAATCGCCAACGTCGACCACCAGACCAAGCTCTTCGAGCACCGGAATGAAATCCCCCGGCGGCACCAGTCCACGACGTGGATGGCGCCAGCGCAACAGCGCTTCGGCGCCGGTCAGACGCTTGCCGTCGCCGCTGAATTGCGGTTGGTAATACAGGACGAATTCGTTTTGTTCCAGGGCGTGGCGCAAGTCGCTTTCCAGCTCCAGACGCTCCAGCGCACTGGCGTTCATGTCGGCCTGATAGAACTGGAAGTTGTTCTTGCCGCGCTCCTTGGCGTGGTACATCGCGGTGTCGGCGTTCTTCATCAACTGGCTGAGTTCGTTGCCGTCCTGCGGACTCAGGGCGATGCCGATACTGGCGGTGACGAAGAACTCGCGACCTTCGAGCACGAACGGCCGCACCAGGCTGCCGAGGATCTGTTCGGCGACATGAATCGCCCGGTTCAACGCCATTTCGCGACTGGAGCGATGTTGCAGCAGCAGCGTGAATTCATCGCCGCCCATGCGTGCCACGGTGTCGTCATCGTCGACGCAGGCCAGCAGGCGCGTGGCCATGTCTTTCAACATGCGGTCGCCGGCAGCGTGGCCGAGGGAGTCGTTGATCGGTTTGAAACGGTCGAGGTCGAGGAACATCAGCACCACCCACGACTTCTGCCGCTCGGCCGATTGCAGCGCGGTGTGCAGGCGATCCTGGAACAGCGTGCGGTTCGGCAAATGGGTCAGGGCGTCGTAGTAGGCGAGGCGGTGAATCCGCTGCTCGCTGGCCTTGCGCTCGCTGATGTCGCTGAAGAAACACACGTAACTGGCCAGATCGCCTTCGTCGTCGAGCACCGCGGTGATGCCGACCCACGCCGGGTAGTGCTCGCCGTTACGGCGCTTGAGCCAGACTTCGCCTTCCCAGGTGCTGTGCTGATGCAGTTGTTTGAGCACGTAACGCAGGTGCGCGTCCTGTTGTTCGTCGACGGTAAGCATGTTCGGCAACTGATCAAGCACTTCGCTCACCGCGTAACCGCTGACGCGGCTGAAGGCTTCGTTGGCTTGCACGATGTAACCGGCCGGGTCGGTGATCAGAATCGCCGAGGTCGAATGCTCGAAAACCGTAGCGGCCATGCGCAGGTCTTTTTCGGCGCGGCGCTGCTGACTGATGTCGCGACCGACACCGAGCACGCCTTCGAACGCGCCGTGCTCGTCCCACACCAGCACCAGACGCAACTCGATCGGGATCTTGCGGCCATCGGCGCGCAGGCAGTCGAACAGGAACAATTGCGTTTGCACCTGATTGCGCAACACCGCCAATTGCTCGGGCTTGTCCAGCGCCTTGCTGACCCGATCCATCAGCGTGTAAATGCCGCTCAGTTGCTGCGGGTTGGCGATGGTCGATTGCCAGCCGTTCTGGAAAATCCACTCGGCGTCATAACCCAGCACGGCCTGCACCGACGGGCTGACGTAGTTCAGCGAGAGCTTGCTGTCGGTGGAAAAAATCACGTCACTGATGCTTTCGGCGAGCATGCGATAACGCTGCTCGCTGTCGCGCAGGGATTCGCTGGCTTCGATCTGTTCGGTGATGTCCTTGGCCACGCCGATGATTCGCGTCACCTGATCGTGTTTGTCGCGAGCCAACGCCTGTTCGCGAATGTCGAAACGCCGCCATTTGCCGTCGCGATGGCGGAAGCGCAATTGGCACTGGAGCAACTGACTGTAACCGGCGTGCCGCTGCATCTGCCGCGAGCGATGGTAGTAGTCGGCGTCTTCCGGGTGCAGGAGGATTTCCCAGAAATACTCGCCCATCTGATGCAGTTCAGTGCGGTTGTAGCCGAGGGTTTGACCGAGGTGGTGGTTACTGAAAATCATCCGCTGGCTGATCACGTCCTGCACGTACAGATGATCCGGCACGGTGCGCACCACGTCCGACCAGAAGCCTTCGCGTTCGAGCAGCGACAGTTCGATCAGCTTGCGGCTGGTGATGTCGTTGATGCTGAGGATCACCGCTTTGTAGTCGTGCTGCTCGGTCGGCAGGCGCAAGACCATCCACAGGTGCTGGTCGCGGCCATTGATGTCCGGCAGTTTGATTTCCAGTTCCAGCTGCTTCTGTTGCTGCAGGACGGCGTCGAGCACTTGGTTGCCGATGGCGCACTGACGGTGTGGGTGGCCATCGATCAACAGTTGCCAGGCGTGCTCGCAAGAGTTGACGTTGAGCAGTTGCAACGCGACCTGGTTGACCTCGGTGACGCGCAATTCCTGCAGCAGTTGCTGACGTTGCGCCGGCTGGTCGAGCCAGGCTTTGAGCTGGTCGCTGGTCTGGATCTGCGCCTTGTCGAACACCTGCTTGAGGCCGGACAGATCAAGCACACACAGCGCCACGCCGGTGCCTTCGAAAATGTCTTGATAGCGTCGGCGACCTTCATGCAGCTGACGCTGGCGGCGGCGCATGTTGAGCAGGGCGATCACCGGCAACATCGAGAACGCCAGGCCCAGCAGGCATTTGCCGATGAACGCCGGCAGCAGTTCTTCGAGCACGCGCTGGCGGTCGAACAGGCCACGCAATTGCCAGTCGCTGCTGCTCAGTGGCACGGTCAGCACGGTGTTGGCCAGGTCGTCCGGGCTCAGCACGCCGGGCTTGGCCGAGGGTAACGCTTCATCGCGGCTGATGATCTGATGGTTGATGCGGTTTTCCACCAGCCACAACGGGCGGATGCCGGTTTCGCCCTGTTTGGTCAGCGAGTCGAAAAAGGTCGGGGTCAGGCGCAAGGCCCAATAACCGCGCGTGCTGCCGCTGGCTTGATGCAGCAATAGATGCACCACCGAGCCGTCGTCGGCGTTACTGAAATAATGTGCCTGGGCACGGCTGCGGCGCACCAGTTCGGTGAGGTAGTCGGCATCGTGACTGTCGACGGCGCTGTCGTTGATGATTCGTCCGGAAGGGCTGAGCAACGCCAGGCTGCGCAAATCGGGCAGCGATTGCTGGAGCTTGCGCAGCAACGCCTGCTGTTCGTCGGCTGATTGCGGTTGTTCGACGATCGGTAGCAGGTTGAGGGCGATTTGCGCGTTCAGCGCCATGTTCAGGCTGACCTGCGAGGCGAGGTCGGCGGTGTAATCGATGGTGTACTGGCGCTGGTTTTTCTGGGTTTCGCGCAGTTGATCGAGCAGTTGCCAGAACAGCAATGCGAGCAACAAAAGCACAAGCGTCGCCAGCGCACCCTTTAATGTACCGCGCAGGGACGAGCCGGGCGCCGGTGGGGTGCTGCTCACAGAAGCTGGCGGAGTGACATTGGACAAGCTGTGATCCTGCGATTTGGCTGGACTGGCGCGACGTGCACTATAAGCCGGACGCCCAAAGGGCGGCTAGCATGCCTTGAGTCGTGGCGAAGTGCCAGCCCCGCGCGGCTGGACTGCCACCGGTCATTCAGGTAGCTTTGCCGGTTACGCGGGAGCGTTCCAGCTCCTAGACTCAGACTTTTTCAGCGCGCACGCATTGATAACCATCAAGTGAACGACGCGCATGGTCTGGCCGGGCTTCGCCTGCGCTGCAATCATTCATCTGTCACTGACCCAAGGTTCTCCATGGCTCAATACGTCTTCACCATGCATCGGCTGGGCAAAGTTGTTCCGCCGAAGCGGGAAATTCTCAAAAATATTTCGCTGTCGTTCTTCCCCGGCGCCAAAATTGGCGTACTCGGCCTCAACGGTTCGGGTAAGTCCACGCTGCTGAAAATCATGGCCGGCGTCGACACCGAGTTCGAGGGCGAAGCCCGTCCGATGCCGGACCTGAACATCGGTTATCTGCCACAAGAGCCACAACTTGACCCGACCAAGACCGTGCGTGAAGTGGTCGAGGAAGCAGTCAGCGTGATCAAGGATGCGCAAGCGCGTCTGGACGAGGTCTACGCCGCTTACGCCGATCCGGATGCCGACTTCGACAAGCTCGCCGCCGAGCAAGCCAAACTCGAAGCGATCCTGCAGGCCAGCGATGGGCACAACCTTGAGCGTCAACTGGAAGTCGCTGCCGACGCCCTGCGTCTGCCGGCCTGGGACGCAAAAGTAGAACACCTGTCCGGTGGTGAAAAGCGTCGTGTGGCCCTGTGCCGTCTGCTGCTGTCCGCCCCGGACATGCTGCTGCTCGACGAACCGACCAACCACTTGGACGCTGACTCCGTGGCGTGGCTGGAGCACTTCCTGCACGACTTCCCGGGCACCGTGGTAGCGATCACGCACGACCGTTACTTCCTCGACAACGTCGCCGGCTGGATTCTCGAACTCGACCGCGGCGCGGGCATCCCGTACGAAGGCAACTACTCTGGTTGGCTCGAAGCCAAGTCCGATCGTCTGGCGGCGGAATCCAAGCAGCAGTCGGCCCACGAAAAAGCCATGAAGGAAGAACTGGAGTGGGTGCGCAAAGGCGCCAAGGCCCGCCAGTCGAAATCCAAGGCACGTCTGCAACGCTTCGAGGAAATGCAATCGCAGGAATTCCAGAAGCGCAGCGAAACCAACGAGATCTACATCCCGGCCGGTCCGCGCCTGGGCGACAAGGTCATCGAATTCAAGAACGTCACCAAGGGCTACGGCGATCGCGTGCTGATCGACAACCTGTCGTTCTCGATGCCGAAGGGCGCCATCGTCGGCGTGATCGGCGGTAACGGTGCCGGTAAGTCGACCCTGTTCCGCATGCTGATGGGCAAGGAAACACCGGATTCGGGCAGCATCGAAGTCGGCGAAACCGTGCAACTGGCCTGCGTCGATCAGAGCCGTGACGACCTGGACGGCAGCAAGACTGTGTTCCAGCAAATCTCCGACGGTTCCGACCAGATCCGCATCGGCAACTACGAGATTCCGTCGCGTACTTATGTCGGTCGCTTCAACTTCAAGGGCGGCGATCAGCAGAAGTTCGTCAAAGACCTGTCCGGTGGTGAGCGCGGTCGTCTGCACCTGGCGCTGACCCTGAAGGAGGGCGGCAACGTCCTGCTGCTCGACGAACCGTCCAACGACCTCGACGTTGAAACCCTGCGTTCCCTGGAAGAAGCCCTGCTGGACTTCCCGGGCGCTGCGATTGTGATCTCTCACGATCGGTGGTTCCTTGACCGTGTGGCGACACACATCCTGGCGTACGAAGACGACTCGCAAGCGATCTTCTTCGAAGGTAACTACACCGAGTACGAAGCCGATCGCAAGAAACGCCTCGGCGAAGCGGCTGCCCAGCCGCACCGCGTACGTCACAAGAAACTGGCCTGATATCGGGTTGGTTGCATGAAAAAGCGGAGCCTTCGGGCTCCGTTTTTTTTTGCCTGGTTTTTCAGGGATACCGAGTTGGATTCATCGCTGGCAAGCCAAGCTCCCACAGGGTTTTGTGGGGTGTTCGAGATAGGTGTTTCACCGATGTCCGATGTGGGAGCTGGCTTGCCAGCGATGGCGGTATAACTGTTGGTGCATCACTTGAATTTGATCTCACCATTCAGGTGCAAAACTGGGCAAAAACCAGCCGGATTTATATCCTGTGCACCATTTAATTTCATAACTGCGACATTTTGCTCTGTTCCTGTGCGCATTTCGTTTGTTACAGTCCGGCCCAATCTCCTCCAACGACAATAAATTTGCCGAGACTTTTGCCATGATCGAATCCGTTGAATCCTTCCTCGCCCGCCTGAAAAAACGCGATCCGGATCAACCCGAATTTCACCAGGCCGTCGAAGAAGTCCTGCGCAGTCTGTGGCCGTTCCTCGAAGCCAATCCGCATTACCTGAACTCGGGGATTCTGGAACGTATCTGCGAGCCGGAGCGTGCCGTGGTGTTCCGCGTGTCATGGGTCGACGATCAGGGCAAAGTGCAAGTCAATCGCGGTTTCCGCATCCAGATGAACAGCGCCATCGGCCCGTACAAGGGCGGCTTGCGCTTTCACCCATCGGTGAACCTGGGCGTGCTGAAATTCCTCGCCTTCGAGCAGACCTTCAAGAACTCCCTGACCTCGTTGCCGATGGGCGGCGGCAAGGGCGGTTCCGACTTTGATCCGAAGGGCAAGAGCGACGCTGAAGTCATGCGCTTCTGTCAGGCGTTCATGAGCGAGTTGTATCGCCATATTGGCGCCGACGTTGACGTGCCGGCCGGTGATATCGGTGTCGGTGCGCGCGAGATTGGCTTCCTCTTTGGCCAGTACAAACGCCTGAGCAACCAGTTCACCAGCGTACTGACCGGCAAGGGCATGACCTACGGCGGCAGCCTGATTCGTCCGGAAGCCACCGGTTTCGGTTGCGTGTACTTCGCGGAGGAAATGCTCAAGCGCCGCGAGCAGACCGTCGAAGGCAAGCGCGTGGCGATCTCCGGTTCCGGCAACGTTGCGCAATACGCGGCGCGCAAAGTGATGGATCTGGGCGGCAAGGTGATTTCCCTGTCCGACTCCGAAGGCACGTTGTATTGCGAAGCCGGGTTGAGCGAAGAGCAGTGGCTGGCGCTGCTGGAACTGAAAAACGTTAAACGCGGGCGCATCAGTGAATTGGCGGCAGCGTTCGGTCTGGAATTCCGCGCCGGCCAGTTGCCGTGGTCGCTGCCGTGCGACATCGCGCTGCCGTGCGCTACGCAGAATGAGCTCGACGCTGAAGCCGCACACGCGTTATTGCGCAATGGCTGCGTGTGCGTGGCTGAAGGCGCGAACATGCCGACCACACTGGAGGCTGTGGATATCTTTATCGAGGCCGGGATTCTGTTCGCCCCGGGCAAAGCATCCAACGCCGGCGGTGTCGCGGTGAGCGGTCTGGAGATGTCGCAGAACGCCATGCGCCTGCTGTGGACGGCAGGTGAGGTGGACAGCAAGCTGCACGCGATCATGCAGTCGATCCACCACGCTTGCGTGCATTACGGTGAAGAGAACGGCCGGATCAACTACGTCAAAGGCGCGAACATCGCCGGCTTCGTCAAAGTCGCCGATGCAATGCTCGCGCAGGGTGTGGTTTAAGCCGGTTCGATGCGGATCACTTCAATCATTTGATCGCCGGCGGGGCGCTGCCACAGCACCTCGTCATTGAGTCGGGCACCGAGCAGCGCCCGGCCCAAGGGTGAGCCCCAATTGATCAGGCCTTTGCTGGCATCGGCCTGATCTTCGCCGACCAGTTGCACCCGGCGTTCGGTGTCGTGCTCATCGGCGTAGGTCACCCAACTGCCGATCTGCACTTTGTCTCTGGACGTTGCTGCTACGGCGACTTGTGCGCTGCTCAGGCGCTGATTGAAATAACGCAAATCACGTTGCAGATCCGCCAGCCGTTGCTTGTCGGCCTGCTCACCTCTGGCTGATTGTTCGGCATGCAGGCTTTGCAGCTCGGCGACTTTGGCCTGCAACTGCGCCAACCCTTGCGGCGTGACGTAATTGGGCTGCTCGCTGACCTGTCGTTCAACCGGCTGATCGGCTTGTGCGGCGGCGTTGTCTTCGTTGACGAATGCGCGACTCATGGTGTCCTCCTCGTATGAGGTTTGGGCCATGCTCGCAGGCATTTGGTTTCACTGGATGTCTGGAAGCGACCTATTGCGAGCGATAAGCCCGTCCGGCGTCCTGATCTTTCTGCTGCTGCCAGGCGCGTTCTCGTTCGTCCCAGTGTTCGTTGCGATACTCTTCGCGTCCCTTGTTTTCCAGCATCGCCTGACACTGGCGGAAGCCGTCGGTCCAGCCTTCGGCGTATTGCTTGTCTTTAAGATAGCGCGGCACGTTCTTGCGAAACTCGCCGCTGATCGAACCGGCCGCCTGGCGACCGCTGATGCAACCGTCATCGAAGCCGTCGGCGAAGGCCGGTGGATAACCCTTGGCGATCAGATCTTCATGGGTGGTCTGGCAACCGCCCAGCAACAACACAACACCCAACAAACCCGCACACCGCCACATCGCACTCTCCCGCGCCGGTTCTCGGCTTATGGGAAAGTCTAGAAGCTGATTCGTCGAGCGTTGGTGAAAGGCATGTGAGTAATTCGTTGAGCACCACAAATCCCCTGTAGGAGTGAGCCTGCTCGCGATAGCGGTGTATCAGTCACCGCACCAGTGACTTATGAATTGCTATCGCGAGCAGGCTCACTCCTACAGGGGGATGTGTTCGGGATCAGTAGTGATACCACTTCACTTCAAGCATGACTTCGGTTTCCGGCGTGGCGAGATGGCTGAACTCACGCTGCGCACTCAGGCGCAAACCAAGATTACGCGACAACTCCCACTGCTGATTCAAACTCAGGCTGCGGCGCACTTCGCCATTGAAGAAGTAATCGCCCTTGGCCTCCAGGCTGAGATTGCCCAGCGGATTTTTCCACAACACGCCGGTATTGAAACCGCCGGCCGGGGACACGAACTCGGCGAAATCATTGTTGTGTTCAACGCGCACGGTGCCGAGGGCAAAACCCAGCACATCGTCACCCAGCGCCCACGTGCCACCGCCACCACCGTTGACGTGGCTGACCAGCGTCTCGTCATCATGCTTGCCCGGTACGCGCTCCAGACCACCAGTGACCTGCCACGACAGCGGTTGCAGCAGCTCATTACGCGGCGTCAGCGAACGAATCGTCGCCAGATCCAGTTGCTGGAACTGCCAGTGATTGCCTTCGTACTGACGCAACTTCATCTGCAGGATCTCGATTTGTGCGCCGAGCGGGAAGCTTTCGGCGTTGTCGTTGAGATCGTGATAAGCCATGCGCAAACCGTACTCACCGAATGCACGATCACCACGGGTGCCGAGACCGGCCTGCCAGGTGCGGGATTCGTGGCCGTCTTCCGGCAAGCCTGGCTGCGGAATGTCCAACTCAGGCGCCGGGTTCTTGTTGATCGCCCGCAGCAATTCGAAACTGCGTTGCGCCCGTTGCGGATCACGCTCCTGACCGTTGGCGCGGTAGCGCTCCAGACGATACGCCGCGTCGATGATCAACGCCTGACGGTCGCGTGGCAGGGCTTTGAACGCCGGATCCTGCAACTGCTGCTGATCGGCGCTGACGTTCAGCACCCATTGCTGTTCGTCACTGTTCAATGGCTCGGCGCGGCTGAGCAATTCGCGCTCACGGGACGGACGATATTCGATGCTTTCCACCAGCCCGGCTTCTTTCACCGCTTTAACGGTATCGGTAGGAATGGCGGTCAGCGGGAATTGTTCGGTCAGGCGCAGACTCGGCCGGGCGACTTGCAGCAACTCCAGCAGGCGATACGAGCAGTTTTCGTCGAAGAAGAAGTAGTCGAACTGGATCTGCTTCAACTCCCACACATGCTCGACCATGCGTGCGGTTTCTTCTTGCGTCAGATTGAGCCGGTATTCCCACAGATCGCGGTTTTCCAGGCTGCGGTATTCCGAGAGTTTTTCCTGATACGGCACCAGGGCGAACAATCCCGGATAACCGCCCATCAAACCTTTCCAAGCGTAGAGAATGCTGTTGTCCGAGCCTTCGATGTAGGCGCCAAAGTTGATCGCATAACTGAGCAGCGACGTCTTGTCGGCCTGCACGTCAGCCTGATCGATACGCAGCAGGGTGTGGCCGAACATCGATGACGGGCTATTCAGATAGGCCGCCGGGAAGATCATCACCGCGCTGTGCGGCGAGACATCCTTGAACCACTTCTTGTATTCAGCGCATGCCGGTGTCGGTAGATCCCCGAGATTGAGCTGCGCTTTCAGCCAGCGGGTGCGCGCCGGATAAACGCATTGCGCATGTTGCTCGCCGAGACTGGCCGGGGCGTACAGCGCTTGCACGGTGGCCGCCAGTTCATGATCGGGATGTTCGTTGCCATCGGGCGCCAGAAAAAACTTCTTGTCGCTGACATAGCTGCGCCAGCCGCCAAGCTTGGCGGTTTCGTAGTGACCGAGGGAAATCCAGAAGCGGTCGTTGGCCAGTTGCTGCAAACGTTGAGGGTCGATGGTTGGCGCGGCGGACAGCGGGGCGCAGACACAGAGCGCCAGCCAGGCAAGGCGTTTGAGCATAGTCGGCAACTTGAACAGGAAAGAAATAAAGACCCAAGGAGGGCGGGCCGAAAAAATAAAACCCGCTTCCCGAAGGAAGCGGGCGAGGTCGAGCTTAAGCCTGAGTTGCGTACTTGGCCAGACGAGGATCCGATTTCAGTACGGCCAGGGTGTTGGTATGCACGTCTTCAGCGGTCACGTCAGCCTTGCTGAAGATCTGCTGGAAGTGCTCGTGAGTCACAGCTGCGAAGTGCGCGCGATCTTCCGGCGCCACGCCCAGTACCACGGCATAAGTCGTCAGCGCTTCGCCGTTGCCTTTGGCCATGTCTTCGGACAGCTCGTTCATCATGCCATTCATGGCAAACCAGGATTTGCCGCCGTAGGTCAGCGATGCGTTGGTCGAGCAACCGTTGGTGCCGGACGTCATCCCGAAGGTGGCGTTACCGGAAGTGCCGTTGGTGGTGGAAGCGAGGAAGTGAGCAGGGGTGCCACGCTGACCTTCGAACAGCATGTTGCCCCAACCGCAATCCGGGCCGCCTGGAGCTTGCGCCATTGCGTTGATGGATACAGCGGTGAAGAGAGTACCGAGAAGAATCCGTTTCATAGCTTTTTTCTCTTTGTGTGCATACCAATGGACAGGGTTCTGGCCCCCCAAGCTCTGTACGAGACAGACCCAAACGAAGCCAGTGGGCCGGTATTAGTTCCAGCCGCGCAGTTTGGAGTTTAGGCACGTTCCAGGGGTTCCGTGGTTTTTTGCAAAATATTTGGAATAAACCCCGGTTTCAGGGGGCGGGCCGCCGGCTTGGCCGGTTGTCTATGCTTTGTGGTGTGGCGCGCCTTGCCAGTGGGGCACGGGCAGCGCCAGAATGCCGCTATCTGCCCCGCCTGATTGTTAAGGAAGCCCGATGCCTGATCCTGTTGCTGCCAGCTTGCGTCTCGCGCCCGAAGCGCTGACCCGTCCGTTTTCCGCTGAACAGTTCAGCTTCACTACCACCAATGATCTGGAGCCCTTTCGCGGTGTGCTCGGCCAGGAACGCGCGGTCGAAGCCTTGCAGTTCGGTGTGGCCATGCCACGCCCCGGTTACAACGTATTCGTGATGGGCGAGCCCGGCACCGGCCGCTTCTCGTTCGTCAAACGCTACCTGAAGGCCGAAGGCAAGCGCCTGCAGACCCCGGCCGACTGGGTCTACGTGAATAATTTCGACGAGCCGCGCGAACCACGTGCACTGGAATTGCCTTCGGGCACTGCCGGCGTCTTTATCGGTGACATCAACGGCTTGATCGACAACCTGCTGGCAACGTTTCCAGCGGTGTTCGAGCACCCGTCCTACCAGCAAAAGAAAAGCGCCATCGACCGCGCTTTCAACCAGCGCTATGACAAGGCCCTCGACATCATCGAGCGTCTGGCCCTGGAAAAAGACGTCGCCCTGTACCGCGACAGCAGCAACGTTGCCTTCACGCCGATGCTCGACGGCAAGGCTCTGGACGAAGCGGAATTCGCTCAGTTGCCAGAGGCTGATCGCGAGCGTTTTCACGAAGACATTTCCGGCCTCGAAGAGCGCCTGAACGAAGAACTCGCCAGCCTGCCGCAGTGGAAGCGCGAGTCGAACAATCAACTGCGTTCGCTCAACGAAGAAACCATCACCTTGGCGCTGCAGCCATTGCTGTCGCCGCTGTCGGAGAAGTACGCCGAGAACGCCGCGGTCTGCGGTTACCTGCAAGCCATGCAGGTCTACTTGCTGAAAACCGTGGTCGAGCAATTGGTCGATGACAGCAAGACCGACGCCGTCGCGCGCAAGCTGCTGGAAGAGCAATACGCGCCGAGCCTGGTGGTCGGCCATCCGGTGAGCGGCGGTGCGCCGGTGGTGTTCGAGCCGCACCCGACTTACGAAAACCTCTTCGGTCGCATCGAATACACCACCGATCAGGGCGCGCTTTACACCACCTATCGGCAGTTGCGTCCCGGTGCCTTGCACCGCGCCAACGGTGGTTTCCTGATTCTTGAAGCGGAAAAAATGCTCAGCGAGCCGTTCGTGTGGGACGCGCTGAAACGCGCCCTGCAATCGCGCAAGCTGAAAATGGAATCGCCGCTGGGCGAGATGGGCCGTTTCGCCACGGTCACGCTCAACCCGCAGCACATTCCGTTGCAGGTCAAAGTCATCATCATCGGTGCGCGGTCGCTGTATTACACGCTGCAGGACCTTGATCCGGACTTCCAGGAGATGTTCCGCGTCCTCGTGGATTTCGACGAAGACATCCCGATGGTCGACGAGAGCCTGGAACAATTTGCCCAGCTGTTGAAAACCCGCACGTCGGAAGAAGGCATGGCACCGTTGACCGCCGATGCGGTGGCACGTCTGGCGACGTACAGCGCTCGTTTGGCCGAGCACCAGGGGCGTTTGTCGGCACGTATCGGTGATCTGTTCCAACTGGTCAGCGAAGCGGATTTCATCCGTCATCTGGCCGGCGATGAGATGACCGATGCCGGGCATATCGAACGTGCGTTGAAAGCCAAGGCCACACGCACCGGTCGCGTGTCGGCGCGGATTCTCGACGACATGCTCGCCGGGATCATCCTGATCGACACTGATGGTGCGGCGGTCGGCAAATGCAATGGCCTGACCGTACTCGAAGTCGGTGATTCGGCATTCGGTGTGCCGGCGCGGATTTCCGCCACGGTGTATCCGGGCGGCAGCGGCATCGTCGACATCGAGCGTGAAGTCAACCTTGGGCAGCCGATTCACTCCAAAGGCGTGATGATTCTCACCGGGTATCTGGGCAGCCGTTACGCTCAGGAATTCCCGCTGGCTATTTCCGCGAGCATCGCGCTGGAGCAGTCGTACGGTTACGTCGATGGCGACAGTGCGTCGCTGGGTGAGGCGTGCACGCTGATTTCGGCGCTGTCGAAAACCCCGTTGAAGCAGTGCTTTGCGATCACCGGTTCGATCAATCAGTTTGGCGAAGTGCAGGCGGTGGGCGGGGTCAACGAGAAGATCGAAGGCTTCTTCCGTCTCTGCGAAGCACGCGGGCTGACGGGCGAGCAGGGCGCGATCATTCCGCAGGCCAACGTCGCTACGCTAATGCTCGATGAGAAAGTCCTGGCGGCAGTGCGTGCCGGGCAGTTCCACGTGTACGCGGTGCGTCAGGCCGACGAGGCGTTGAGCCTGCTGGTCGGTGAACCGGCCGGTGAGCCGAATGCCGATGGCGAATTCCCGGAAGGCAGCATCAACGCGCGGGTGGTGGAGCGCTTGCGCGACATCGCTGAAATGATCAGCGAAGAAGACCTCAAGGAAGCCGAGAAGGAACTGGCGCAAGAGGCCTTGGCCGAAGCCAAGCCGGCTTAAGCCTGGCGCGGTCAAACTGTAGGAGTGAGCCTGCTCGCGATAGCGGAGTGTCAGTCGGCGAATAAGTCGACTGGTTCACCGCTATCGCGAGCAGGCTCACTCCTACATTTTTTTTTGTGGGGATCTTCGGGAAATCGCCACTACTCTGGCGCCAATATTCACACAATGACCATTCGGCGCCTTCTGGTTTCATTCGGCTTGCGCAGCGGACTTTTCTTCTATTCTCAGCTCAAGGATATCGACAGTATCACTGGATCGAGCCAGTCCTCCCGTGGGGGCTGAATACCGGCTTCACCGAGGGTCGCCGCCATGTCGCGCAACCTCTGTCTCACCCGTCAATGCCTGGGTCTTGTGACCCGTATCGAATGCGCCATCAAGCCGTTGGCCGGCGATAACGGTATGTGGACGCTGCTCTTCGCGGCCGGCATGGCCGGCGAACAACCTTCTGCCATCAAAGCCCAGGGCCCGTTTCATGGGCCGGTCGCCGCCGAATCGATACTCGACACCATTGTCGAAAGTCTGACCTTGCATGGCTACGAACTGGCTGACGATCCGCAGATCTGGAGCCTGCACCTGCAAGCGCAGTTGCGGCAGATCAACGGTGGTCGCGGCCGCGCCCTGTAGGAGCTGCCGCAGGCTGCGATCTTTTGATCTTGCCCTTCAAGGCGCAGTCTCAGGCATCGGCGCCTTGTCGAGCTTGACCTCAAAACCGTATTGCACGGTGGCGAGGTCGGTTCGCTGATAGGCTTCGACGTGGGTCGGGCGGCCATAGAAATAATGCACGCCAAACAACGCCGGGCCTTCTGCGCTTGCATCGTGGCTGACCGAGAGAATCTGCTTGAGGTAGTTGCCACTGTCGTCTTTGACGAAGAAACGCCACTCGTTGGGCGGGAACAGTTTCAGATCCACCACCAATTGGTTGTTCTTGATCTCCAGGCCTTTGGGCAAGGATTTGGCGTCGTATGCCTGTTTGGCCACCGTGGCGAGAAACAGCGGCATTGAGCCTACCGCAATCGCCGGGGTTTCCGGGAACAGGTTCAGGTCGTAGGTGATCGTCGCGCGCAGCGGATCGACTTGATAGGCCTCGGGCGGCAGTTCGATCGGTTCATCGAGCTTGCCACTGCGCTTTTCGGTAAAGAACGTGACCGGACTGACGCCCGGACTGAAGTCATCGCCCAGCAACTCATCGTTGAACGTACGGCGATGGGAAAACTCGATGCGCGCTGCGCTCGGTTCTTCCACGGACTGATGGACGCGGATGCCAGCCTTCAATTGCTCTTCGGTCAGGCTCGCGCCCTTGAGCCAGTTAACCGCCAGATCGTCGTACACCGTCACCGAGGGATCCAGCGGCTGGATGGTTTTCTCCGTGGTGTGCTGATTGAACGTACGAATCGGCAGATCCAGCGATTTGCGGGTCACGGTCGCCGAAGAAAAATCCAGCACGCTGACTTCCAGCGTTTCGATCGGGCCATTGAAATAGACCTTGTTGTAGCGACGCGGGTGTTTCTGCTCGAAATCCTGTTGTTCCTGGGTCAGCTGCTTTTCCAGCGTAGCGCTCCAGGCTTTCTGCTGTTGCAGGTACGTCAGTTGTTTTTCGTAGAAGGCTACTTGCTCCGGACTCTCGTTGATCGAACCGGCGCGTACCAGATATTGCCCGGTTTTATCGCGGGCCTGGACGATCAGCGGATTGAGCTGCGCCTCTGCGACTTCCGCAGCCAGTGGCAGGTTGTTGCTGAATTCGACTTCGGCGTAGTTGTTTGCAAGTTTCAGCAGTTTGACGCTGAGGTTGTCATTGCTGCGGGTCTGGCCGACGTCCTGTTGTGTCAGGTCGAAGCTGTACAGGCGGCGCGGGGCGATGACTTCGATCTGGCCTTGCAGGCTGACCGGTTGCGGCAGGGACTTCTTGTCCACGTTCAGCCCATCAATGAACGGATAGGTCACGGTCAGGTCATCGGGGTTGGTGACGTTGGAGCTGGAAGGGCTGAGCTGAATGCCAGGATCGGTTTCTGACCATTCCGGCTGATAGGCGATCACACGTTTGTTGCTCAAGGTCACTGACTGCCATTCCACGCCATGGGGGAACAGGAAACCGCCGGGAATGTTCAGGTTGAACGGGAACACCGGTTGCAGATCGGTGAGGTAATCGGAACTGGCGTCCTTGTGCAGCACGAACAAGCCATTGATAAACGTGTCGACCAGCGTCTGCGGGGCAGGGTAGTGCTTGAGCACGGCGAGGGCGTCTTCACCGTATTCGGTGTGCGGTGGGTTGTCGTCGAGTTTGATCTGCGCCCGTTCGAGCAGCAGCAGCGAGCCGCCGAGTTCAGTGATGGCGTCCTTGAGTTTTGGATCGGTGATGGCGTCCAGTGACTGTTCGAACTTTGCGGTTTTTTCTTCAAGGCTGGCGGCGTGTTTCTCGTCGCCGGGCGAGCAACCGCTGATCAACAGAGCAAGGCAGATTCCGGCCGTCATTATCGGTAATCGCACATCCATTTCCACACGTCCTGTCTACAGTCACTGGGCTGTCAATGGTTTGGACACTAGCAGAAAAAAAACACCCACACGCGCAGGTGGCGGATTTTCGGGCAGTTTCTGGCTGTCATGGGGGGCTGGTATACTCGCGGCCATTTCCAGCCCCCTGTGTGAGATTCAATGGAACGCTTTATCGAAAATGCAATGTACGCCTCGCGCTGGCTGCTGGCGCCGATCTATATCGGGCTGTCCCTCGGGCTGCTGGCGCTGGCACTGAAATTTTTCCAGGAAGTTTTTCACATCCTGCCCAACGTGTTCTCGATGGCCGAGTCGGAACTGATTCTGGTGCTGCTGTCGCTGATCGACATGGCGCTGGTTGGCGGCCTGCTGGTGATGGTGATGATTTCCGGCTACGAGAACTTCGTCTCTGAACTGAACATTGATGAAGGCAAGGAAAAACTCAGCTGGCTCGGCACCATGGACTCTTCGTCGCTGAAGATGAAAGTGGCGGCCTCGATCGTGGCGATTTCCTCGATCCACTTGCTGCGCATCTTCATGGATGCCAAGAACGTCGATCCCGAGCACTTGATGTGGTACGTGATCATCCACATGACCTTCGTCGTCTCGGCGTTCGCCATGGGTTACCTGGACAAGGTCACCAAGCACTGATCAACCGTTGATCGCTGCAAAAACACCGCCCGTCTGTTGCGAAACAGACGGGCGGTGTCATTTGTGGCTTGTGCTTTGATGCGTGCGGGCATATCCCTGTAGAGGTCCTGATTCGCCACTGTCTGAGGTGCGTTCATGAACCTGCAAGAGTTGAATGCGTATGCCATCGCCAAGAAGGTCGATGAGTTGAACCTGATCTCCATGGAAGGCGGGATTTATCTGCTCGAAGCACGGATGCATGGTGCGGCATATCCGTTAAGTGATCTCAAAGGCAACATGCTGACACTGCGTTCGGTGGAGCATGCGCGGGATTTGCTGCATGCCTTCCCGGTGCTGCCGTTCAATCTCGTACACACCTCGGTACACGATGAAATGTGTGGCCTGGGCCCGAGCAGCGAGGAAAGTCTGAAAGTGCCACTGGCCTGGGGTTCGGCGCTGTAGGCCTTGCGCGCCATCGCCTGAGCATCTGTGCTAGTCTGCTCGCCCTTTTGGTTCCGGGCGCGCCGGGACGCGCTGTGCACGCACGGCAAGTCTTGTGGCCGTCCGCACAGCGGAGCAGTGTCATGTCCGAAGTAAATCTGTCCACCGACGAAACCCGCGTCAGCTACGGCATCGGCCGTCAGCTGGGTGACCAGCTGCGCGACAACCCGCCACCGGGCGTGAGCCTGGACGCGATCCTGGCTGGCCTGACCGACGCGTTCGCCGGTAAGGAAAGCCGTGTTGGCCAGGAAGAAATGTCCGCCAGCTTCAAGGTTATCCGCGAGATCATGCAAGCCGAAGCGGCTGCCAAAGCTGAAGCCGCTGCTGGCGAAGGCCTGGCCTTCCTGGCTGAAAACGCCAAGCGTGAAGGCATCACCACCCTGGCTTCCGGCCTGCAGTTCGAAGTGCTGACTCAGGGCGAAGGCGCCAAGCCGACCCGTGAAGATCAAGTACGTACGCACTACCACGGCACACTGATCGACGGCACTGTGTTCGACAGCTCCTACGAGCGTGGCCAGCCTGCAGAATTCCCGGTTGGCGGCGTGATCGCCGGCTGGACCGAAGCCCTGCAACTGATGAATGCCGGCAGCAAATGGCGTCTGTACGTGCCGAGCGAACTGGCTTACGGCGCTCAAGGCGTTGGCAGCATCCCGCCGCACAGCGTTCTGGTATTCGACGTCGAGCTGCTGGACGTTCTGTAAGACCGGGCCTGCCTTGATGGCGGGCTAATGTAGGAGTGAGCCTGCTCCGGGCGGCGATCCGCCGATGGCGTCCTTTCAGTCAGCAAATCTGTTGCCTGATACAACGATTTCGCGAGCAGGCTCACTCCTACAGTTTTTTCCGCGTTTCATAGTTCTATCTTGTGCTGCAGCTCACTGGTCGGGCGCAAGGCCCGGGCATAGCAGAACAGGAACAGATTGCGCACCAGTTCCTTGAGCACCAGCGGCTCGCTGGAATTGAGGCTGCTGACGTCCAGATCCCCTTGATCCTGCAGTTCATGCAGAGCCTCTTCTTCAAGCACCGCGCAGACTTCACCGGTTTCCCGATGGAGGATTCTGAGGTAAGGGTGTGGGCGATCCAGCCACGCGTCGATCAAATAAGTCATGGTTCTCATCTCCTTGAAGGGGTTCAATGAGAATAATTCTTATTCATTAAATAGCAAGCGTCTATTGGCGGATTCTGAGATTTTCCGGGTAAAGATTGCGTAAGGTCAAAACGGCTGGCGTTTGGCTATTGCGTGATTTTATTGGGGCGGAGCGCGGAGGGCGAAGCTCCATCCCACGTCTGGCGCGGGATGGATGACAACAGATTCAGACCTTTCTGACGAACTCGGATTTGAGCTTCATCGGGCCGATACCGTCGATCTTGCAGTCGATGTCGTGGTCGCCATCGCACAGGCGGATGTTCTTGACCTTGGTGCCGACCTTGACCACCAGCGAGGTGCCCTTGACCTTGAGGTCCTTGATCACGGTGATGGTGTCGCCGTCCTGCAGGACGTTGCCGACCGAATCTTTCTTCACGGCATCATCGGACGCCACTTCGGTTTCGCCGCTGGCGGACCACTCGTGGGCGCACTCCGGGCACACCAGTTGGCTACCGTCTTCGTAGGTGTATTCGGAATTGCATTTTGGGCAGGGTGGCAACGTGCTCACTAAGGCTCCTTGGGTATGGATCGCTAAAAGTCGCACATTGTATAGGGTTTTAGCTTTTCAGGCAGTCAAAAGCAAAAGATCGCAGCGTCGACAACCCCTGTAGGAGCTGCCGAAGGCTGCGATCTTTTGACCTTGCTTCAGCGATATCAGTGCGTACGGGCGACCGCAAACTCGCTCAGTTCAACCAGTGCATCCCGATATTCACTGGCTGGCAGCGCCTCAAGGCACTTGATCGCACGGGCTACATAATCACGGGCCAGTTGCGCGGTGTACTCCAGCGAACCGGAAGCTTCTACGGCAATACGGATGCTTTCCAGGTCTTCGATCCCGCCTTTCTGGATCGCCTGACGTACCAGTGCAGCCTGTTCCGGCGTGCCTTCGCGCATGGTGTAGATCAGCGGCAGGGTCGGCTTGCCTTCGGCCAGATCGTCACCGACGTTCTTGCCCAAGGTTTCGGCGTCACCCTTGTAGTCAAGCAGGTCGTCGACCAACTGGAACGCCACACCGAGGTGATCACCAAACGTGCGCAGCGCTTCGCTCTGTTCGGCGGTAGCGCCGGCCAGTGCGGCAGCACTGTGGGTTGAGGCTTCGAAGAGCATCGCGGTCTTGCCGCGGATGACTTCCATGTAGGTTTCTTCGGTGGTGCTGGCGTCGCGCACCTTGGACAGTTGCAGCACTTCGCCTTCGGCGATGATGCGCGTGGCCTGGGAGAGGATCTTCATCACCGGCATCGAGCCCAGTTCGACCATCATTTCGAACGAGCGCGAATACAGGAAGTCGCCGACCAGCACGCTCGGGGCGTTGCCCCACATGGCGTTGGCGGTCGAACGGCCACGGCGCATGCCGGACATGTCGACCACGTCGTCATGCAGCAGAGTGGCGGTGTGCAGGAATTCGATGGTGGCGGCCAGCAGACGCATGTCGTCGCCTTCGCGACCCAGGGCCTTGCCACACAGCAACACTAATAAAGGACGCAGACGTTTGCCGCCGGCCGAGGTAATGTAATCGCCGATTTTCGATACCAGCGGTACTCGGGAAGTCAGCTGCTTCTTGATGATGCCGTCGACGGCGCTAAAATCGTCCGCCACCGCGCGGTAGAAAGCTTGGGGTTGCATCAGCGAGAGTCGCTCCAGAAGGGTTGCGCGGCATGCTAGGACCCCCGTCCAGACCTGTCAAGGCGCGATGGACGGCTACTTGCAAGGCTGCCGCGCCTTGCGTACAATCGCGCACCCTGAACTTCCTGGGCAGCACCTGCCTTACGCAATTGCAACGGGCCTTCCAGCCTAATGCAGCCATGCCAGCCAATACCTCTTCTTATAAAGAGCTGGGTGAGCAGGATTATCGGAGAAATACCATGTCTTATGCAGTAATCGTTACTGGCGGCAAGCAGTACAAAGTCGCCCCAGGTGAATACCTGAAGATCGAAAAACTGGAAATCGCTACCGGCGAATCCGTTACCTTTGATCGCGTTCTGTTGGTTGCCAATGGCGACGACGTGAATATCGGCGCTCCAGTTGTTGCTGGCGCTACCGTTGTGGCTGAAGTGATCTCCCAAGGTCGTCACGATAAAGTCCGCATCATCAAGTTCCGTCGCCGTAAGCACCACATGAAGCGTATGGGCCACCGCCAGTGGTACACCGAGATCAAAATCACCGGTATTCAGGCTTAATTTCAGCCTAATTCCTCACTAGGAGAATTGACTCATGGCACACAAAAAAGCTGGTGGTAGTACCCGTAACGGTCGCGACTCAGAAGCCAAACGCCTTGGCGTGAAGATGTATGGCGGCCAGGTCATCAAGGCCGGCAACATCATCGTGCGTCAGCGCGGCACCCAATTCCACGCTGGTTACGGCGTTGGCATGGGTAAAGATCACACCCTTTTCGCGAAAATCGAAGGCGTGATCAAGTTTGAAGTAAAAGGCGCTTTCAACCGCCGTTACGTGAGCGTAATCGCGGCTTAATCGCGAGATCGCTGGAAGAGCCCTGTCTTGCGACGGGGCTTTTTCGTTTGTGGGGTGAGTCTCTTGCAAAACTGTTTGTATGGGCTGTCGGCGTGCGATACATGTCGTGTTTTGGGGTCGCTGCGCTCATTTTTGCAAGAGTCTTATGTCTTGATTGTTTTTCGGCTCGTCCGTATGGCGAGAGGCGTTGGTTATGAAGTTTGTTGATGAAGTATCGATTCGCGTAAAGGCTGGTGACGGCGGCAATGGCGCCATGAGTTTCCGTCGGGAAAAGTTCATCGAAAACGGTGGCCCGAACGGCGGTGATGGTGGTGATGGCGGTTCCATCTACATGATGGCCGATGAAAACCTCAACACCCTGGTCGACTACCGTTACACCCGGCACTTCGATGCCGAGCGTGGTTCCAACGGCGGCAGCACTGACTGCACCGGTAAAAAAGGCGAAGACCTGATCCTGCGCGTGCCGGTCGGCACCACGGTGATCGACTCTGCTACCCAGGAAGTGATTGGCGACCTGACCAAGGCTGGCCAGAAGCTGATGGTCGTGCAGGGCGGTTGGCACGGTCTGGGTAACACCCGTTTCAAATCCAGTACCAACCGTGCGCCGCGTCAGACCACTCCGGGTAAGCCGGGTGAGCAGCGCGACCTGAAGCTGGAAATGAAAGTCCTGGCTGACGTCGGTCTGCTGGGCTTGCCGAACGCCGGTAAAAGTACCTTTATCCGTTCCGTATCGGCCGCAAAGCCGAAAGTCGCCGACTACCCGTTCACCACGCTGGTGCCGAACCTCGGTGTGGTCAGCGTTGATCGCTGGAAGAGCTTCGTCATTGCCGACATTCCGGGTCTGATCGAAGGTGCTTCCGACGGTGCCGGTCTGGGTATTCGCTTCCTCAAGCACTTGGCGCGTACGCGTCTGCTGCTGCACCTCGTCGACATGGCGCCGCTGGATGATTCCAGTGCACCGGACGCGGCGGAAGTGATCGTCAACGAGCTGATCAAGTTCAGCCCGTCCCTGGCTGAGCGTGATCGTTGGCTGGTACTGAACAAGTGCGACCAGATCCTTGAGGAGGATCACGATGAGCGCGTCAAGGAAATCGTTGATCGCCTCGAGTGGACCGGTCCGGTCTACGTGATCTCGGCCATCGCCAAGATCGGTACCGAGCGTCTGTGCCACGACATCATGCGTTACATGGAAGATCGCGCCGATCGCCTGGCCAATGACCCGGCTTACAAGGAAGAACTGGCCGACCTCGATCAGCGCATCGAAGACGAAGCGCGCGCGCAACTGCAGGCGCTGGATGACAAGCGTGCCCTGCGTCGCAGTGGCGTGAAGTCGGTCCATGACATCGGCGACGATGATTGGGACGAAGAAGATGTGGATGACGAAGACGGTCCGGAAATCATTTACGTGCGTGACTGATTCGTTGGGTATGAGCTGCCGCAGGCTGCGATCTTTTGACCTTCAGAAGATCGCTGGTGTCTGCTGAGTCTTCATCTCAGGGCGGTGTTATCATCGCTGCAAGCCGTTTTTCTATGGCGCCGCTCAATCGAGCGGCGTTTTAGTATCTGGAAATCGCAAGTCACAAATAACGTCATGGGCAGCGCTGGGTCGCGCTGCCCTCAAGCTAAGGTTGAAGATGATGCGGAGCAAGGTGACAGGTGCGCAGCGTTGGGTCGTGAAGATCGGCAGCGCTTTGCTGACAGCTGATGGCAAAGGGCTGGATCGCGCGGCAATGAGTGTCTGGGTCGAGCAGATGGTGGCTTTGCATGAGGCTGGCGTCGAGTTGGTGCTGGTGTCCTCCGGGGCAGTGGCCGCCGGCATGAGTCGTTTGGGCTGGACCGCACGACCCAGTGCGATGCACGAGCTCCAGGCGGCCGCTGCTATTGGTCAGATGGGCCTGGTGCAGGCGTGGGAGTCGAGCTTCGCCGAGCATGGCCGGCACACTGCACAGATTCTCCTGACGCACGACGACCTGTCCGACCGCAAGCGCTACCTGAACGCTCGCAGCACCTTGCGCGCACTGGTCGAGCTGAAAGTCATCCCGGTGATCAACGAAAACGATACTGTGGTCACTGATGAAATCCGTTTCGGCGACAACGACACGCTGGCGGCGTTGGTGGCGAATCTGGTCGAGGCGGATCTGCTGGTGATCCTGACCGATCGCGACGGCATGTTCGACGCTGATCCGCGTAACAACCCTGAAGCGCAGCTGATTTACGAAGCGCGCGCCGATGATCCGAGCCTCGATGCGGTAGCGGGCGGCACGGGTGGTGCGCTGGGGCGCGGCGGCATGCAGACCAAGCTGCGTGCGGCGCGACTGGCTGCGCGTTCCGGTGCGCACACCATCATTGTCGGTGGGCGTCTTGAGCGCGTGCTTGATCGCCTGAAAGCGGGTGAGCGCATTGGCACCTTGCTGTCGCCTGAGCGCGGCATGCTCGCGGCGCGCAAGCAATGGCTGGCCGGGCATCTGCAAACTCGCGGCACCCTGGTGCTGGATGAGGGGGCGGTGTCGGCGTTGTCCAAGGGCAATAAAAGCCTGCTGCCTGTCGGTGTGAAGTTGGTGCAGGGCAGTTTCCGCCGCGGCGAAATGGTCGTCTGTGTGGCGCCTGACGGTCGTGAGATTGCCCGGGGCCTGGCTAACTACAGTGCGCTGGAAGCGCAAAAAATCATCGGTCAGTCGTCGGATGCGATTGTCGGTTTGCTCGGTTACATGGCGGAGCCGGAACTGGTTCACCGTGACAACCTGATTCTGGTCTAAGGAAAACTCGATGCGTTTAGCGAAAGGATTGTTGGGCTTGCTGATGGCAATGCCATTGCTCGCCTCGGCCGAGGAAATCGGTCAGGTGTCGACGGTGTTCAAGTTTGTCGGCCCGAACGACCGCATTGTGGTCGAGGCTTTCGATGATCCGAAAGTCGAAGGGGTGACCTGTTACCTGTCGCGCGCCAAGACGGGCGGTGTGAAGGGCGGTCTCGGTCTGGCTGAGGATCGCGCCGAGGCGTCGATCGCCTGTCGCCAGGTTGGTCCGATCAAGTTCAAGGGTGATCTGAAGGATGGCGATGAGGTGTTCAAGGAGCGCACTTCGCTGGTATTCAAGACCATGCAGGTGGTGCGTTTCCTCGACAAGAAGCGCAACACGCTGGTGTATCTGGTCTACAGCGACCGCTTGATCGAAGGCAGTCCGCAGAATGCCGTGACCGCCATCCCGATCCTGCCGTGGGTGCCGGTCCAGCAATAACGCCGCGAAACCAACTGTAGGAGTGGGGCTGCTCGCGATAGCGGTGTGTCAGTCGATGCAATTATTGACTGTGACACCGCTATCGCGAGCAGGCTCACTCCTACATTTTTTTTGCGCTGGGATTTGTTAAATCACAGGCAATAAAAAACCGACCCTAAGGTCGGTTTTTTAATGACTACGTCGGATTAAGCAGCTTCTTTCAGTGCTTTGACGTGGCCATTCAGACGGCTCTTATGGCGAGCAGCCTTGTTCTTGTGGATGATGCCTTTATCGGCCATACGGTCGATAACTGGCACAGCCAGAACGTATGCAGCTTGAGCTTTTTCAGCGTCTTTTGCGTCGATGGCTTTAACTACATTCTTGATGTAGGTGCGAACCATGGAACGCAGGCTGGCGTTGTGGCTGCGACGCTTCTCAGCCTGTTTTGCACGTTTTTTGGCGGAAGGTGAGTTGGCCACCGTCGAGCTCCTCGAAAGACTTTTTAGGAAATAGCAAACAAAATAGGCCGCGAATCATGCCGATGAGTTGAAGTCTTGTCAAGGGCACTTGAAACGTTCCGCTAAGTGGTAGGTATAAAGAGGCGGGATATTTATTTCCGGCGCTTGACCTGTAAACTCGCGAGCTTTGGCTCTGTGCTGCTGCGGCGCGGAGTATCGCACAAGTAGGCGCTTTGTTCGCCTGCTGTTTATCGACAGGCACAAATTCCCTCAATGAATCTGCTCAAATCGTTGGCCGCCGTCAGCTCTATCACGATGCTTTCCCGGATTCTGGGCTTTGTTCGTGACACGCTGATTGCCCGTACATTCGGCGCCGGGATGGCGACGGATGCCTTCTTTATTGCCTTCAAACTGCCCAATCTGTTGCGACGAATCTTCGCCGAGGGTGCTTTCTCTCAGGCTTTTGTGCCGATTCTCGCTGAATACAAAAGCCAGCAAGGTGAAGAGGCAACCCGTACGTTCATTGCCTATGTCTCGGGTTTGCTGACACTGGTGCTGGCGGTGGTGACTGCGCTGGGCATGATTGCCGCACCCTGGGTGATCTGGGCTACGGCTCCGGGTTTTACCGACACGCCGGAAAAATTCCAGCTCACTTCTGATCTGTTGCGGGTGACCTTCCCTTATATATTGCTGATCTCCCTGTCCTCACTGGCGGGCGCGATTCTCAATACCTGGAACCGTTTCTCCGTGCCGGCCTTCGTGCCGACTCTGCTTAACGTCAGCATGATCGTGTTTTCGCTGTTCCTCACACCATACTTTGACCCGCCGGTGATGGCGCTCGGTTGGGCGGTGCTGGTCGGTGGTCTGGCGCAATTGCTCTACCAACTGCCGCACCTGAAAAAGATCGGCATGCTGGTACTGCCGCGTCTGAATCTGCGCGATACCGGCGTCTGGCGCGTAATGAAGCAGATGCTGCCGGCGATTCTCGGCGTCTCGGTCAGCCAGATCTCGCTGATCATCAACACCATCTTCGCCTCGTTTCTGGTCGCAGGCTCGGTGTCGTGGATGTATTACGCCGACCGCCTGATGGAGTTGCCATCCGGCGTACTGGGTGTGGCGCTGGGCACAATCCTGCTGCCGACCCTGGCGAAAACTTACGCGAGCAAAGATCGCCACGAATATTCGCGGATTCTCGATTGGGGCCTGCGCCTGTGCTTTGTGCTGGTGCTGCCCTGTGCGCTGGCGCTGGGGATTCTCGCCGAGCCGCTGACGGTTTCGTTATTCCAGTACGGTCAGTTCAGTGGCTTCGACGCCGAAATGACTCAGCGCGCATTGATTGCTTACTCTGTCGGTTTGCTCGGGATTATCGTGATCAAGGTTCTGGCGCCGGGCTTTTATGCGCAACAGAACATCCGTACGCCGGTAAAAATCGCAATATTCACCCTGGTGGTTACTCAGTTGTTCAACCTGGTGCTGATTGGCCCGTTGGCGCACGCGGGGCTGGCACTGGCGATCAGTGCCGGTGCCTGTCTCAACGCCGGATTGCTGTTCTATCAACTGCGCAAGCAGCAGATGTATCAGCCGCAGCCGGGCTGGGCCAAGTTCGGTTTCAAACTGGTTATCGCGGTGGCGGTGATGTCGGCAGTGCTGTTGCTGGGCATGCATTTCATGCCGGCGTGGGATCAGGGGCACATGCTTGAGCGCTTTCTGCGTCTGGGCGCATTGGTCGCGGCGGGCGTGGTCGCTTATTTCGGTATGTTGCTGCTGCTCGGTTTCCGCCTGCGAGACTTCAATCGCAAGGCCTTGAGCTAAGGTTTTACCCTTTATAAGCAGGCCCGGGCCGGCAGTTTTGTCGGCTCGTTCACTTTGCGTTACGGTGTTGCCTGTCGTCGACCGTCGGGTGTGGTTATAATCGACCACTTTATGAGCAAGAAGCGCGTTATGCAGCTGGTTCGAGGCCTCCACAACTTGCGCCCCCAGCATCGGGGCTGCGTCGCCACTATTGGCAACTTTGACGGTGTTCACCGTGGTCACCAGGCTATCCTGGCCCGACTGCGTGAGCGTGCGCTCGAGTTGGGCGTACCCAGCTGCGTGGTGATTTTCGAGCCGCAGCCACGGGAGTTCTTTGCCCCCGAGACTGCGCCGGCGCGTCTGGCAAGGTTGCGCGACAAGCTGCAACTGCTGGCGGCCGAAGGCGTTGACCGGGTCTTGTGCCTGGCGTTCAACCAGCGCTTGAGCAAGCTCAGCGCCAGCGAATTCGTCGACACCATCCTCGTCGATGGCCTCGGCGTGCAGCACCTGGAAGTCGGTGATGATTTCCGCTTCGGCTGCGACCGCCTCGGCGATTTCGATTTTCTGATGCAGGCCGGGCAGATGCACGGTTTTACCGTCGAAGCGGCACAAACCGTCGAGCTGGACGGCATTCGCGTCAGCAGCACACAAGTGCGCAACGCCTTGGCCGCCGCCGATTTTGCCTTGGCCGAACGTTTGCTCGGCCGCCCGTACCGCATCGCCGGTCGCGTGCTGCATGGCCAGAAGCTGGCCCGGCAACTGGGTACGCCGACTGCGAATATTCAACTCAAGCGTCGTCGCGTGCCGTTCACCGGGGTGTACCTGGTGGATGTCGATATCGACGGCAAGACCTGGCCCGGTGTCGCCAATATCGGCGTACGGCCTACGGTGCAAGGTGATGGCAAGGCCCACCTTGAAGTCCATCTTTTAGATTTTGCCGGCGATCTGTATGACCGGCGTTTGACGGTGGTTTTCCACCAAAAGCTGCGTGAAGAGCAGCGCTTCGCCTCCCTGGAGGCATTGAAAACGGCGATCAATGCGGATGTCGCCACCGCCCGTGCACTAGCCGCACCTAGCGCCCATCGCTAATGAAGAGCCTTAAATGACCGACTATAAAGCCACGCTTAACCTTCCGGACACCGCCTTCCCAATGAAGGCCGGCCTGCCACAGCGCGAACCGCAGATCCTGCAGCGCTGGGACAGTATTGGCCTGTACGGAAAGTTGCGCGAGATTGGCAAGGATCGTCCGAAGTTCGTTTTGCATGACGGCCCTCCGTATGCTAACGGCACGATCCACATCGGTCACGCACTGAACAAGATTCTCAAGGACATGATCATCCGCTCGAAGACCCTGTCGGGCTTCGACGCGCCGTATGTTCCGGGTTGGGACTGCCACGGCCTGCCGATCGAGCACAAGGTTGAAGTGACCCACGGCAAAAATCTGGGCGCGGACAAGACCCGCGAACTGTGCCGTGCCTACGCCACCGAGCAGATCGAAGGGCAGAAGTCCGAATTCATCCGTCTCGGCGTGCTGGGCGATTGGGCCAACCCGTACAAGACCATGGATTTCAAGAACGAGGCCGGTGAAATCCGCGCTCTCGCGGAAATCGTCAAGGGCGGTTTCGTGTTCAAGGGCTTGAAGCCTGTGAACTGGTGCTTCGACTGCGGTTCGGCTTTGGCTGAAGCGGAAGTCGAGTACGAGAACAAAAAGTCCTCGACCATCGACGTGGCCTTCCCGATCGCTGACGAAGCCCAACTGGCTGCCGCGTTCGGTCTGCCGTCGCTGGGCAAACCTGCCTCGATCGTGATCTGGACCACCACCCCGTGGACCATCCCGGCCAACCAAGCGCTCAACGTTCACCCGGAATTCAACTACGCGTTGGTTGATGTCGGCGACAAGCTGCTGGTACTGGCTGAAGAGCTGGTCGAGGCCTGCCTGGCGCGTTACAGCCTGGAAGGTTCGGTCATCGCCACCACCACCGGTAAACAGCTGGAACTGATCAACTTCCGTCACCCGTTCTACGACCGTCTGTCGCCGGTGTACCTGGCTGACTACGTCGAACTGGGCGCTGGCACCGGTGTGGTTCACTCCGCTCCGGCCTACGGCGTGGACGACTTCGTGACCTGCAAGAAATACGGCATGGTCAACGACGACATCCTCAACCCGGTGCAGAGCAACGGCGTGTACGTGCCGTCGCTGGAGTTCTTCGGCGGTCAGTTCATCTGGAAGGCCAACCCGGCCATCGTCGACAAGCTGACCGAAGTCGGTGCGCTGATGCACACCACCGTCATCGAACACAGCTACATGCACTGCTGGCGCCACAAGACCCCGCTGATCTACCGCGCCACCGCGCAGTGGTTCATCGGCATGGATAAAGAGCCAACCAGCGGTGACACCCTGCGTGTGCGCTCGCTCAAAGCCATTGAAGACACCAAGTTCGTTCCGGCCTGGGGCCAGGCGCGCCTGCACTCGATGATCGCCAACCGTCCGGACTGGTGCATCTCGCGTCAACGTAACTGGGGCGTGCCGATCCCGTTCTTCCTCAACAAGGAAAGCGGCGAACTGCACCCACGCACCGTCGAGCTGATGGAAGAAGTCGCCAAACGCGTTGAAGTCGAAGGCATCGAAGCCTGGTTCAAGATGGACGCTGCCGAACTGCTCGGCGACGAAGCGCCGCTGTACGACAAGATCAGCGACACCCTCGACGTCTGGTTCGATTCGGGCACCACGCACTGGCACGTCCTGCGCGGTTCGCACCCCATGGGCCACGAGAGCGGCCCGCGTGCCGACCTGTATCTGGAAGGTTCCGACCAACACCGTGGCTGGTTCCACTCGTCGCTGCTGACCGGTTGCGCCATCGACAACCACGCGCCGTACCGCGAACTGCTGACCCACGGTTTCACCGTCGACGAAGCCGGCCGCAAGATGTCCAAATCGCTGGGCAACGTGATCGCGCCGCAGAAGGTCAACGACACCCTGGGCGCCGACATCATGCGTCTGTGGGTGGCTTCGACCGACTACTCCGGCGAAATGGCGGTTTCCGACCAGATCCTGCAGCGCAGTGCGGACGCCTATCGTCGTATCCGTAACACCGCGCGCTTCCTGCTCTCGAACCTGACCGGTTTCAACCCGGCCACCGACATCCTGCCGGCTGAAGAAATGCTCGCGCTGGATCGTTGGGCGGTCGACCGCACCCTGCTGCTGCAACGCGAGCTGCAAGAGCACTACGGCGAATACCGTTTCTGGAACGTCTACTCGAAGATCCACAACTTCTGCGTGCAGGAGCTGGGCGGTTTCTACCTCGACATCATCAAGGACCGTCAGTACACCACTGGCGCCAACAGCAAGGCCCGCCGTTCGGCGCAAACCGCGCTGTTCCATATCTCCGAAGCGCTTGTGCGCTGGATCGCGCCGATCCTCGCCTTTACTGCTGACGAACTGTGGGAATACCTGCCGGGCGAGCGTAACGAATCGGTGATGCTCAACACCTGGTACGAAGGCCTGACCGAACTGCCGGCTGACGTGGAACTGGGTCGCGACTACTGGGAACGCGTGATGGCGGTCAAAGTAGCGGTCAACAAAGAAATGGAAATCCAGCGCGCAGCGAAAGCTGTCGGTGGCAACCTGCAAGCCGAAGTGACGCTGTACGCCGAAGACGCCCTGAGCGCCGATCTGGCCAAGCTGAGCAACGAACTGCGCTTTGTCCTGATCACTTCGACCGCAAGCGTTGCGCCGTTCGTTCAGGCACCGGCTGATGCGGTAGTGACTGAAGTCAGCGGCCTGAAGCTGAAGATCGTCAAATCGGCCTTCCCGAAGTGCGCCCGTTGCTGGCACTGCCGCGAAGACGTCGGCGTGAACCCGGAGCATCCGGAAATCTGCGGTCGTTGCGTCGACAACATCAGCGGCGCTGGCGAGGTTCGTCACTATGCCTAATGCCGTTGGCCGTTTCGGACGGTTGAGCTGGCTGTGGTTGAGTTTGCTGGTTCTGGTCATCGACCAGGCCAGCAAGTTCTACTTCGAAGGCAAGCTCGAAATGTTCCAGCAGATCGTGATCATTCCCGATTACTTCAGCTGGACCCTGGCTTACAACACCGGCGCTGCTTTCAGCTTTTTGGCTGACAGCTCCGGCTGGCAGCGCTGGCTGTTTGCCCTGATCGCGATTGTGGTCAGTGCGGTGCTGGTGGTCTGGCTCAAGCGTCTGGGCCGCAACGAAACCTGGCTGGCCGTCGCGCTGGCGCTGGTATTGGGCGGCGCGCTGGGCAATCTGTATGACCGCATTGCCTTGGGCCATGTGATCGATTTCATTCTGGTGCACTGGCAGAACCGCTGGTACTTCCCGGCGTTCAACTTCGCCGACAGCGCGATTACCGTTGGCGCGGTGATGCTGGCACTGGATATGTTCAAAAGTAAAAAGACCGGAGAAGCCGTTCATGACTGAACAGGTATTGGCTGAGCAACGCATCGGCCAGAACACGGAAGTCACCTTGCACTTTGCATTGCGCCTGGAGAACGGCGACACCGTCGACAGTACGTTCGACAAAGCCCCGGCGACCTTCAAGGTCGGCGACGGCAACCTGCTGCCGGGTTTCGAAGCAGCGCTGTTCGGCTTCAAGGCCGGCGACAAGCGCACGCTGACCGTCGAGCCGGAAAACGCCTTCGGCCAGCCGAACCCGCAGAACGTGCAGATCATTCCGCGTTCGCAGTTCGTCGACATGGAGTTGTCACCGGGTTTGCTGGTGATCTTCAACGATGCGGCCAATACTGAGCTGCCGGGTGTGGTGAAAGAGTTCGACGACACGCAAGTGACCATCGACTTCAACCACCCGCTGGCGGGCAAGACGCTGACCTTTGACGTCGAGATCATCAACGTTAAAGCGCTGTAAAAATGTGGGAGCGAGCCTGCTCGCGAATGCGGTGTGTCAGGCGACATCAGTGTTGAATGTCAGTCAGCTTTCGCGAGCAGGCTCGCTCCCACAATTAGTAATTCATTGTTTTCGCGCGCAAGACACGAGGCACAGCATGCAAATCAAACTCGCCAACCCCCGTGGCTTCTGCGCCGGCGTGGACCGGGCGATCGAAATCGTCAACCGCGCCCTGGAAGTCTTCGGGCCGCCGATCTACGTGCGTCACGAAGTGGTGCACAACAAGTTTGTCGTTGAAGACCTGCGTAGTCGCGGGGCGATCTTCGTCGAGGAGCTGGATCAGGTGCCGGACGATGTCATCGTGATTTTCAGTGCTCACGGTGTTTCCCAAGCTGTGCGCACCGAAGCCGCCGGCCGTGGCCTGAAAGTATTCGACGCCACTTGCCCGCTGGTGACCAAGGTGCACATCGAAGTGGCGAAATACAGCCGCGACGGTCGTGAGTGCATCCTGATCGGTCACGCCGGTCACCCGGAAGTCGAAGGCACCATGGGCCAGTACGACGGCAGCAATGGCGGCGCGATCTACCTCGTTGAAGACGAGAAAGACGTCGCCGAATTGCAGGTACACAACCCGGACAAACTGGCTTTCGTCACCCAGACTACGCTGTCGATGGACGATACCAGTCGTGTCATCGATGCGCTGCGCACGCGCTTCCCGGCTATCGGCGGCCCGCGCAAGGACGATATCTGCTACGCCACGCAAAACCGTCAGGACGCGGTCAAGCAATTGGCTGACGAGTGCGACGTGGTGTTGGTGGTCGGCAGCCCGAACAGCTCCAACTCCAATCGTCTGCGTGAACTCGCCGAGCGCATGGCCACACCGGCCTACCTGATCGACGGTGCCGAAGACCTGCAAAAGAGCTGGTTCGATGGCGTTGAGCGTATCGGCATTACCGCCGGTGCTTCCGCGCCGGAGGTACTGGTGCGCGGCGTGATTCAGCAATTGCAGGCCTGGGGCGCTACCGGTGCCGATGAACTGGCCGGGCGTGAAGAGAACATCACGTTCTCGATGCCTAAAGAGCTGCGCGTGCGTTCGATCTGACGTTTTCGGTTTTTTGACACAGCGCCTGCTCAGTCTCTTGACTGTTCAGGCGCACGCGACCGGTCGCCGCCAGTACTATCTGGCGCTGACTGACCGGCTCGCGAGCCGAGCAGACATGTAATGTCCCAGCCTGAAACGCCCGCCCGGGCATCAGTGGTTGCCCCAGACTGCTGAAACGTACGTAACGACTCACCGACCAATTGCCGACAATCGGCACCTGCGTGTCACTCGCACGCTCTTGCAGCAGCGGATTGCTGCTGTCCTTCGGCCCTTTGCCGCTGATATCCAGAATGATCCGCCAGCCCTGACTCCAGTCGCCGTTGATGCCATGAATCACCACGCTCTGATTGCGCGTGATGGCCAGTGTGCGAGCGTTACGCAGGCCATCGAGCAGCGATTGCGCCGCTTGATCCCGATGGCTCGATTCTCTGAGCGTGGCGAACGCCGGACTGACCAGCAGCAGAACAATTGCGCCAATCGCCAGTCCCATAAGCAGTTCTATCAGGCTGAAACCCTGTTGCGGCATGAAAACACCCTCCGTGGAATGTGATGAACGGCGCGCTCCGTGCGCCGGGCAGGGCAAATCAGCCGACGCGGGCCGGTTGAATGTTCTAGCGTGTAGAAGCAGGTATAGCCGACGGCAACGGAGGGCATCGATGGATCTTCGTACAAAAGGTTTCACGCTGATCGAGTTGTTGGTTGCGATCGCGATCTTTGTGATCCTGATTACCCTGGCGGTGCCGGCGTTCACCCGTTCGGTACAGGGCAGCAGGGCTGATACCGAGATGGGCGATCTGCAACGGGCGATCAATTTCGCCAGGCTCGAAGCCATAAATCGAGGTACTACCTTGCGCCTGCGCCCGACTGCCGGCGGCAGCGTCTGGACCGGTGAACTGGCGGTTTATGACAGTACTGGCACTCCGGCCAATGTGTTGCGGGTTGTTCCCGCGATGAGCAGTGGTGCGACTCTGACGCTACCCTCAGGAGTGACCGCACTGGATTTCAACAACCTTGGCGGTCTGGCGGCGCCGTCGACGGCGGTGGTCATCAGTTACACGTTGGGAACGCAAAGCAGGACGCTGAGCGTGTGTTTGAACGGACGAATTCAATTGGGTGGAAGTTGCGGATGAGGGCAGGGAGCAAAAATGCACAGCACGGCATGACGCTGATCGAGGTGCTGGTCGCGTTGCTGATTCTGACGGTCGGGCTGCTGGGCGCGGCAGCGGTGCAACTGAATGCGCTGAAGTACACCGATAGCTCACGGATGACCAGTCAGGCCAGTTTCATTGCCTACGACATGATGGACCGCATCCGCGCCAACTCCGGCGCCGACTACACCGCCACGCCGCCGACCTCGGGCAATCTGAGCGTTGCCCGCGATCAGGACCTCTACGATTTCACTACCAACATCACCAACTTCGGTGGGCCGACCGCGACTGGCAGCATCACCCTCAATCAGCGCGTCTACACCATCACCATCAACTGGAGCGATGCGCGAGCCGCCAACACCGCCAGCGCCCAGCGCAGCTTTGTCCTGACCAGCCGCGCTGCGGTTGATCCGGTGGCCACGCCATGAAGCAGCAAAACCGTGGATTCGGTCTGATCGAATTACTTATTGCTTTGGCACTGGGGCTCATCGTGGTGCTGGGCGTGGTGCAGATTTTCATCGCGGCGAAAAATACTTATGTCAGCCAGAACACTGCCGCGGCGATGCAGGAAGACGCACGGTTTGTGTTGAGCAAGATGATTCAGGAAATTCGCATGGTCGGGATGTTCGGCTGTCTTGGCACCATTACCGATTCGAGCAGTGCGGGCGACTTCAACGCTGCGCAGGTGACGCCGATCAACTGGGACAATGCCAACCTCAAACTGACGCTGGTCACTGCCGATATCGGCAGCGGCGGGGGCACGCCAACCTGGACCGTGGTCTCCGATTGCCGCAACAGCGCAACGGCCTATACCGGCTTGCGCTCCCCGGCGAGCGGGCAGATCGCGTTCCCGATCCGGCGTCTGATCTACAGCTTCAGCAACAATCAGATTCTCATGGGCACCGGCAGCGGCAATCCTGCGCAGCAGGTGCTGGTGAACAACGTCAGTGCGTTCACCGTGATGTTCGGTCTGGCCAGTTCGGCAACGGATGTGGCCGCTTCGACTTACAGCGCCAATCCCAGTGATCCGGCGCGCATCCGCAGTGTGCGCCTGAGCCTGACCCTCACCGACCCGAACAACCGGGTGCGCAATCAAACCTTCAACGTGGTTGCCGCTTTGCGCAACCGCTTGCAGTGAGGGGCGCGGCGATGAGGATGACTCTCCACACCCGTCAGGCGCAGCACGGCATGGTCTTGCTGGTCAGTCTGGTATTCCTGTTGTTACTGACCCTGATTGGTCTGTCGTCGATGCAGAGCGCCAACCTGCAGGAAAAAATGGCCGGCAGCGTGAGCCTGCGCAATCAGTCGTTCCAGACTGCCGAGGCGGCGTTGCGCATTGGCGAAAGTGCGGTGCAACTGGACAGTTATTCGCTGGCTGTATGCAGCGGTACCACGCAATGCGCGCCGCCGGCGGAGTCGTCGGTGGTCAGCGCGGCGGGACTCAATTCGACTTCCGGGGTGACCTGGATTGCGGCCGGCAATGGATTCTATGGAGTACAGAACATCGGTACGACTCTGACGGCCGTGAACGTACCGAGCAACACCTCGGCGACGTTGTATCGGGTTACAGCGGTCGGCATCGCCGGCACTTCGCGTAGCGTGGTGGAGAGTGTTTATGCGAAGTATTGAGCGCTGCATATCACTATGGATCGGCATGCTGCTGAGCTGTTATCTGGCCGCGCCGGCGTATGCGTTCACGCCTTCCGATTCGCCGCTGTTGAGTGCGGCAGCGGTACCACCCAACGTCATGCTGCTGATCGACGATTCGGGGAGTATGAACAGCATCATCTATGCGACCGGTTTTGACCCCACCGACAATTTCACCCCGGCCCGGCAATGCAACGCCTTACTTGGCCTGTGCCTGAGTTCGACAGCGATTACCGGCGATACGATCTTTCTGTCCAGCCTGCCGACATCAGGTTGCTCCGGCGGCGCCTATGCGTTCTATAACAACAGTCTGGCGCCGTTGTGCCTGAAGCTGCCGGATCCGGTCGGCAGCGGCAATACGCGTTACTCAGGGGATTACATTTCCTACGTATTCGGCCTGGCCATCAACAACGGCACACGCGATTTCACCACCGGGGCGATTCCCAACGACTACCGCATCAACGTCGCGCGCAACGTCTCCACGGCATTGGTCAGCAGCAACCGCACGTTGCGTATGGGGCTGTCGACATTCAATCCGGCCACCAGCAACAACTCCGGCAATGGCGGTTTCATTGCCCGTGCGATCAGCGATTTGTCGCCGGTGTCCGGCAGCGTGACTCAAGCCCAGGCCGACACCAATTACAACGCACTGATCTCTTCCATCAACGGTTTGAGCGCCGTGGCCAACACGCCGTTGGCGGAAACCTATTACGAAATCACTCGTTACATGCGTGGCATGGCGCCGTACTACAACAGCACACCGACCACCTACACCAGCCCGATTCAGTACCGCTGCCAGAAAAACTATGGTGTGGTGATCACCGACGGCTTGCCGACCTTCGACCGTACTTTCCCCACCAATGACCCACTGGGCGGCAGCCGTTTGCCGAACTGGGATGGCGTCAACAATGACGGCAACAACCTTAACGGTGATGGTGAAGGGGATACGCTGTATCTGGATGACATCGCCAAGTTTGCCTTTGACATCGATATGCGTTCGACCGGCACCGACGCAGCGGGTAAGAGCTGGAATGCGGTGGATTTTCCCAAACAGAACATGAACACCTACACCGTGGGTTTCACCGCCGATAATGACATGCTGTCGGACGCCGCCAGTTATGGACAGGGCAGGTATTACCAGGCGACCGACAGTACCGGGCTCAACGCCGCCTTATCCTCGGCGCTGAGCGACATCACGTCCAAGGCCGGCTCCGGCGGCGCGGGAGTCACCAGCGGAACCACACTGACGTCCAGCAGCAGCTTTTATCAAACCACTTATGACCCCAAGGACTGGCGCGGCACGATCAAGTCGTTTGGGTTCACCTCGACCGGGACGGTCAATACCTCGGCGGCGCAGTGGACGACCGACACCACCATCGTGCCAGCCGCCACCGCCGCGACCTTTCAGTCATGGAATACCCTGAGCAACGCAGCGGTAACCCTGGCTTACGGCAACTTTTCCCCGGCCCAGCAGACCACGCTGAGTCAGGGATTGCCCACCGGTATCAGTGGCATTGATCTGGTGGAGTGGAGCAAGGGCACGAACAAGGCCGGGCTGAAAGTGCGCAGCGTGCTGCTCGGCGACATCATCAATTCGCCGCTGGTGCTGGCTTCGCCATCAGACAAAACCGCCTCCGATCTTTCCGGTGACACCAGCTACAGCACTTACCTGGCCACCAAGGCTGCGAATATGAACACCAGCCTGGTGGTCAACGCCAACGATGGTTTCGTCAACGTGATCAATTCGGCGAACGGTACTCGCCGTTACGCCTACATGCCGTCCAGTGTGCTGCCGTCATTGCGCCTGATCGCCGATACCAACTACGTCAACGGTGTGAGCCACAAATTTTTGGTAGACGGTCAGGTTGGGGTGTTCGACGCGCAGTCCGGCACCGCGTGGAAAACCCTGGCCATTGGCGGCACCGGTGCCGGGGGTAAAACCTTCTACGGGCTGCAACTGTTTGATGCGTCTGCGGGCAATGTGATCAAGGCCTTGTGGGAGGTCAGTGCGCCGGCCACCGCCAGTGCTGCGAACGCATTCAATGATCTGGGTTATGCCTACGCCCGTCCGGAAGTGGCACGCTTGGCCAATGGTCGCTGGGCGACATTCATTGCCAATGGCTACGGCAGTAATTCGGGCGTGGCGGCCCTGTATGTACTGGATGCGCTGGACGGTTCGCTGATCAGGAAAATCGTTATCGACAGCACGGAAACCACCAACGGTTTGTCGTCGGTGAAACTCAAGGTCAACTCTTCGAATGTGGTGCAGGCCGCTTACGGTGGCGACTTGAAGGGGCGGTTATGGAAGTTCGACCTGAGTGCCACGTCCTCCGATAGTTGGGGCGTGGCGTTTTCCGGCAAGCCACTGTTCACCACGGCGGGCGGGGCGACTCAACCGATCACCGCGCAGCCGTTACTGGCGGATAACGCGCTGGGCGGCAAACAGGTCTTCGTCGGTACCGGCAAGTTCAATGAAACGGCCGATAAGACCAACAAGGATTTGCAGGCGTTCTATTCCGTGTGGGACGCCGATGGTGGTTCTGGACAGTTGACCGTCAGCAGTTTGCAGCCGCAGGCGATCACCGGATCATTCTCCGGCAGCTCTGGACAGTTTCTGACCACAACGCAGAATGACACGACGTATCCGGCGGAGAAGGGTTGGTATCTTCCGCTGGTGTACAACAACGTGCTGACCGGCGAGCGGGTGATCAATCAGGCGAGTATCGTGCTGGGCCGTGTTGTCTTTACCACGGCGAGTGTTGATACCACTGATCCCTGTGCGAGTTTTGGTACCGGCAAACTGGTCGAACTGGATGCGTTCAGCGGTAAGATGCTCAATTACGCCGTGCTCGATACCAGCTCTGACGGTTTGGTCGACAGCAATGACTCGATCTCCAGCGGCGTGATATTCACCGGTGGCATTCCGACCCTGAACTTCGTCTCCAGCGATGGCAAGCGCAAGGGTACGACCGACACCAGTGGCACCATCACGATCATTGTAGAAAAGGGCGGTGGCGGCAGCCGTCGTATCATGTGGCGACAAATACAGTAAGCGAGAGTTTGAGGCATGCGCAGATCCAACCGAGGCTTCACCCTGATCGAAATCATGATCGTGATTGCGATCATCGGGATCGTCATCACCATCGCCGCACCGAGCTATACCGAATATGTGAAAAAGGGCCGTCGCGCCGAAGTGGTGTCGCTGCTCTCGGAGCAGGCGCAGACCCTTGAACGTTTCTACACCAAGAGCAATGTCTACACCGGCGTTACCGGGCTCAGCACGGGCACTGATTTCTACACCATCACCCCGACCATCGCTGACCAGACCTTCCTGTTGACCGCCACCCGCAAGACGGGCACGGCCATGGCCACCGACAAATGCGGGGATTTCACCCTGACCAACACCGGTGTCAGAAGCATGAACAACGCGACTACCGGGCTGACCACCAAGGATTGCTGGGGCCGCTGAGGCGCTTTCTTTCGGGTGCCTTTTGCGCCCACTGTCTTTTTTACGGTTGGATCAAACATGACCAGGCAACAGCAAGTGGTGATTGTCGGTGGCGGGGTGATTGGCCTGCTGACCGCCTACAATCTCGCCTCCGAAGTACGCAGCGTGGTGCTGCTCGATCGCTCGAACCTCGGCCAGGAATCGTCCTGGGCGGGCGGCGGTATCGTTTCGCCGTTATATCCGTGGCGTTATAGCCCGGCGGTCACGGCACTGGCGCACTGGTCGCAGGATTTTTATCCACAGCTCGGCGAGCGTTTGTTCGCTGACACCGGGGTGGATCCTGAAGTACATACCACCGGCCTGTACTGGCTGGATCTGGACGATGAAGCCGAAGCGCTGGCCTGGGCCGTGCGGGAAAACCGGCCGCTGCGGGCTGTGGATATCTCGGCGGCGCATGATGCGGTGCCGGTGCTCGGTGGCGGTTTCTCCCGAGCGATCTACATGGCGGATGTCGCCAACGTGCGCAATCCGCGTCTGGTGAAATCACTGAAAGCGGCGTTGCAGGCACTGCCTAACGTGACGATTCACGAACAGTGCGAAGTCAGCGGGTTTGTCCGTGAGGGCGGGCAGGTTGTTGGCGTCGAGACGTCGAAGGGTGTGATCAACGGTGATCAGGTCGTACTGACCGCGGGGGCGTGGAGCGGTGATCTGCTCAAGACGCTGGATCTGACATTGCCGGTCGAACCAGTCAAAGGCCAGATGATTCTCTATAAATGTGCGGCAGATTTCCTGCCGGGCATGGTGCTGGCCAAAGGGCGTTATGCGATTCCGCGTCGTGACGGTCATATCCTGATCGGCAGCACGCTGGAGCACGAAGGTTACGACAAGACCCCAACCGACGTTGCGCTGGAAAGTCTCAAGGCTTCAGCGGTGGAATTGTTGCCGGCGCTGGCAGAGGCCGAAGTGGTAGGGCACTGGGCAGGGTTGCGTCCGGGGTCGCCGGAGGGCATTCCGTACATTGGCCGTGTGCCGGGGTTTGCCGGGTTGTGGCTGAACTGCGGACATTACCGCAATGGGCTGGTGCTGGCGCCAGCGTCGTGTCAGTTGTTTGCCGATGTGATGCTGGGAAGGGCGCCGATTATTGATCCGGCGCCGTATGCGCCTGAAGGCCGCATTTAGTCTGATATTTCTCTGTAGCCTGGCAGATCGCTTTCGCGAGCAGGCTCGCTCCCACAGTTGATCTTTGTCGGTCACAAAATCCAATGTGAGAGCGAGCTTGCTCGCGAAGGGGCCCTCAGTCCAAACCGAGTTTTTTCAGCCTGTAACGCATCGACCTGAACGATAGACTCAAGCGCTGCGCCGCCGCCGTACGATTCCAGCGCGTCTCCTCCAGCGCTTGCAGAATCAGCTTCCGCTCGACGTTCTCCAGGTAATCCTCAAGATTATCGATCTGCGTCAGATCGGCAATCGCGCCATCCGCCGCGCAGTTCCCCTCGCTCAAGCGCAAATCCTCTGCCTCGATCGTGCGGTTTTCACACAAGGTGTGCGCCCGTTCGAGCACGTTTTCCAGCTCCCGCACATTCCCCGGAAACCGGTAATTCTTCAGCGCTTCCAACGCCTGCGGATGCAAGCGTGCTGCCGGTTGGCCGGTGTCCTTGGCGAGGCGCTTGAGCATATTGGCTGCCAGCACTTCAATGTCATCACGGCGCTCACGCAGGGACGGCACGCGCAATTCAATCACGTTCAGGCGGTAATAAAGGTCCTGACGAAAGCGTTCGGCCGCGACCTCGGCATCGAGGTCCTTGTGCGTGGCACAGAGGATCCGCACATCGACCACGCTTTCCTGCTGACCGCCAACACTGCGCACAGCTTTTTCCTGAATTGCTCGCAGCAGTTTCACCTGCATCGACAACGGCAAGTCTGCCACTTCATCGAGGAACAACGTGCCGCCATGGGCCGCCTGAAACAGCCCCGGCTTGTCTTCGATCGCGCCGGTGAAACTGCCTTTGCGATGGCCGAAAAACTCGCTTTCCATCAGCTCCGAAGGTATTGCCCCACAGTTCACCGGCACGAACGGCTGGCTGGCGCGTGGCCCTTGTTCATGGATCAGCCGCGCGACCAGTTCCTTGCCACTGCCCGACTCGCCACTGATGTACACCGGCGCTTGGCTGCGAGCGAGTTTGTCGATTTGCTTGCGCAGACTGCGCATCGGCTGCGAATCGCCCAGCAAGCGCCGTTCTATCGTTGTAGAGCTGCCTCCTGCCGCCGGCATGCGCAGGGCCGTGCCGACCAGTTCGCGCAGGCGCGTGAGGTCGACCGGTTTGGTCAGGAAGTCGAAAGCACCTGCTTTCAAAGCGTTGATGGCCGTTTCCAGGCTGCCATAGGCGGTGATCATCGCCACCGGCAGTTGTGGATAACGTTGCTGGATGTGCTGCACCAGTTCCAGCCCCGTACCATCGGGCAGGCGCATGTCGGTCAGGCACAGATCGAAGTTCTCGCGGTTCAGCAGCGCCTGGGCTTCAGCCAGATTGCGTGCGCTGTAGGTGTCGAGCTTCATCCGTCCCAGAGTGATTTCCAGGAGTTCGCGGATGTCCGGTTCGTCGTCGACGATGAGGATTTTTTGCCGTGGGCTCGTATTCAACTTTGTTTCCGTCCGTGAGCAAAGGTGATGCGAAAGCAGCCGCCGCCTTGGCGTGATTGAAAGTCTAGGCGCGCTTGGTTGCTTTCGCACAGCTCACGGGACAGATAAAGCCCAAGGCCGGTGCCCTGGCTGCTGGTGGTGAAGAACGGTTCGAACAGATGCGACTGTTCATCGGCAGGCACGCCGGGGCCGTTGTCCTGCACTTCAAGGACCGCCAACTGGCTCTCGGGGTCGATGAACAGGGCCAGCCAGACTTGCGCCTGATCGTGCAGCAGGGCGCTGTGGCGCCAGCCGTTGCGTAACAGGTTGTCGAGAATTTGCGTGAGCTGGTTGGGGTCCATCAGCGTGGTGAAATCCCCCGAATTGATTCGCAGGTGAATCTGCTGGCGCTCACTGGCTTGTTCGCGGCTTTCAACAACGAAGTTTTCCAGCCACGGCTTGAGATCCAGTCGTTGCGGGGCGCTCTGTTGGCGGCGAGACAGTTGCAGGACGTTTTCGATGACTCGGTTCATGCGCTGGGAGTGGTCTTGAATGATCTGCGTCAGACGCCGATCGGCGCTATCGAGTTCCTCGGATTCAGCCAATAGCTGTGCGGCGTGACTGATGGCACCCAGCGGGTTGCGGATCTCATGGGAGATGCCAGCGGTCAGTCGCCCCAACGCAGCGAGTTTCAGTTGCTGAGCTTGTTGGGCGATTTGCGCGAGGTCTTCGAGAAATACCAGGGTTTGCTGGTTTGGGCTTTGTTCGAGGGCGATGAAACTCGGTTGCAGCTCCAGGCCGTTGCCGGGGATTTTCAGGCTCTGTGGGCGCAGGGTCGGGTTGTTCATCCACAGTTGCAGGCGATCAACCAGCGCCATCGAATAGTCATCGATCAGATGTCCCTGAAGTTGCGATTGCGCGAGCAGGGTTTGCGCGCTGTGGTTGGCCAGTTGCACCCGACGCGCCTCGTCGAGCACCAGAATGCCGGTGCGCATGCGTTGCAGGATCAGCGCGTTGAGGGCTTCGAGCCCCACCACTTCGCTGGCGCGTTGCTCGGCCAGGGTTTCGCTGACCTCCAGGCGTCGGATCAAGCCTTGCACCAACAGCGAGGCGGCAAAGCACAGAGCGCCGAGGGTGCCGGCCTGCAAGTATTCATTGGCGCTCAGGGGATGGTTGAAGCCGAGCAGGAAACTCGAGCCGACGATGCCCAGCGCA
Source organism: Pseudomonas sp. AC242 (assembly GCF_979258655.1). Taxonomy (NCBI): domain Bacteria; kingdom Pseudomonadati; phylum Pseudomonadota; class Gammaproteobacteria; order Pseudomonadales; family Pseudomonadaceae; genus Pseudomonas; species Pseudomonas sp. AC242. Next base: position 4,736,368 of record NZ_OZ409873.1, on the reverse strand, counting down.
CCGATAGCGGCGATCAACAGGCCGATGCGTCGCCGTAGCAGGGTGTTGCTGATCGCCACCGAGACAATCAGCAAATTACCCAGCGCACTGCCGACGCCGCCCGCAGCAAAGAACAATGCGCATAAAAGCAGGATATCGACGAGGGCCAGGCTGAATAGCTGCGCCGGCCGTCGTGTGTTCTCCAGGAACACCACCAACAGAATATTGAGGATCAGGTACAGCCAACTGCCACCGCGCAGCAATTCGTCATTGGCCGACGTCAGCAGGCGGTTGTCCATGTTGCTGGAGATCAGCAGCACCAGGGTGATGCCGATGCTTAAGCGGTAGAGATGATAAAGGCGCAGCAGGCGCTGCGCCTGTTTGCTGTCGGCGTGGGTGGCCTCAGCGATCACTGGAGCCCGGGCCTTGCTCGAGGTGAGCCTGGCTGCAATACCACTGTTGTTGCACGCTCAGCGCCCGGTCGCGCGGCAAATGTACGCCGCAATGGGCGCAGCGCACCATCGGTGGCGCGTCCTGTTCGCGATTTGGGCGATTGGATGGGGTGGACGCGGCAGGCGCCTTGAATTTACGCCACAACCATATCGCGGCAAAAATCACGACGATCCAGAACAATAAACGAAGCATGATGAGCGGCTTTTCGACTGATGATCCGGCAGTTTAGCCAAGGACCTGACGAGCGCACAGCGGATTAAAGCGCAGAAATGAAAAAGGGAGATCCGCAGATCTCCCTTTTCTGTACCGCCGGTGTGATCAGTCGAACACGCCGAAAGTCATGTAGCTGAACCACGAGCGGTCGGTGTTGCTCGACTCTGGTTCCGGCTCTTCGATCACGTCGCCGTTTTCGTCTTTAGGCTTGAGCTCGTTCGGGATCGCGTCTTTCGCATCCTGGAACTGCTTCTGCACGTCCTGGTTGGCGCGGGTTTCGCCCGGCGGCAGCGGTGGACGCGACTCGATCAGACCCAACGTCGCCTTGCTCAGGAACGAACGGTTGTCGGCTTCGGCAACCCGTGGCACGAACTGGCCGTCTTGCAGGCTCGGGTGGTTCGGGTAGTTGAGCTTCAGGGTTTCCAGGCTGGTGGCCGCCAGTTCGTCCAGGTGCAGACGCTGGTAGGCTTCAGTCATCACTGCCAGGCCGTCGCCGACCGATGGGGTTTCCTGGAAGTTTTCCACTACGTAACGGCCACGGTTGGCAGCGGCTACATACGCCTGACGGGTCAGGTAGTAGTCGGCCACGTGGATTTCGTAGGCGGCCAGCAGGTTGCGCAGGTAGATCATGCGCTGCTTGGCGTCCGGCGCGTAGCGGCTGTTCGGATAACGGCTGGTCAGCTGTGCGAACTCGTTGTACGAGTCGCGGGCGGCGCCCGGGTCACGCTTGGTCATGTCCAGCGGCAGGAAGCGCGCCAGCAGGCCGACGTCCTGGTCGAAAGAGGTCAGACCTTTCAGATAGTAGGCGTAATCCACGTTCGGGTGCTGCGGATGCAAACGAATGAAACGCTCGGCGGCGGACTTTGCAGCTTCCGGCTCGGCGTTCTTATAGTTGGCGTAGATCAGCTCCAGCTGTGCCTGATCGGCGTAGCGACCGAACGGATAACGCGACTCCAGAGCCTTCAGCTTGGCTGTGGCGCTGGTGTAGCTGTTGTTGTCCAGGTCAGTCTGAGCCTGCTGATACAGCTCGGCTTCGCTGAGGTTTTCGTCTACGACTTCCTTCGATGAGCAAGCAGCGGTCAATGCGAGGATGGCGATCAGCAGCAGGTGTTTCACTTGCATGGCGGCTTGCGTCCCTATGACGGCCGCTGTCTTGGGCGGGGCCGTCCTGTTATGATGAGCGCCCCGTTGAAAAGCCTCGGGGCAAAAGACGCCGTATTTAACCACAAGCGCGCAGCCGAAACCAAAAGCTGTGCCGACGCACAGTCAGAGCATGTCCGATAAAATTGAACTTCGCGCAGAGGTGCCGTCCGAATTGGGCGGCCAACGCCTCGATCAAGTCGCTGCCCAACTCTTCGCTGAGCACTCACGCTCGCGCCTTTCCGCCTGGATCAAAGAAGGTCGCCTGACTGTGGACGGGGCGGTCATCCGCCCTCGCGACATCGTGCACGGCGGTGCCATCCTTGAGCTGACTGCCGAGCAGGAAGCCCAGGGTGAATGGATCGCTCAGGACATCGAGCTCGACATCGTCTATGAAGACGACGACATTCTGGTGATCAACAAGCCTGCGGGCCTGGTGGTACACCCGGCTGCCGGTCACGCCGATGGCACCTTGCTCAACGCCTTGCTGCACCACGTGCCGGACATCATCAATGTCCCGCGTGCCGGCATCGTGCATCGTCTGGACAAGGACACCACCGGTCTGATGGTGGTGGCCAAGACCATTCAGGCGCAGACCAAGCTTGTTACTCAACTGCAGAGTCGCAGCGTCAGCCGCATCTATGAGTGCATCGTGATTGGTGTCGTGACCGCCGGGGGCAAGATCAACGCCCCGATCGGTCGTCACGGCCAGCAGCGCCAGCGCATGGCGGTGATGGAAGGTGGCAAGCCTGCCGTCAGCCACTACCGCGTGCTGGAGCGCTTCCGCTCCCACACCCACGTACGGGTGAAGCTGGAAACCGGTCGTACTCACCAGATTCGCGTGCACATGTCGCATATCAACTTCCCGTTGGTCGGTGATCCGGCGTATGGCGGCCGTTTCCGCATTCCGCCGGCGGCAAACCCGACGATGGTTGAGTCCCTCAAGCATTTCCCGCGTCAGGCCCTGCATGCGCGCTTCCTTGAACTCGATCATCCGACGACCGGTGTGCGCATGAGCTGGGAATCGCCGCTGCCAGAAGATTTCGTCTGGCTGCTGACCCTGCTCAAGCAGGATCGCGAGGCCTTCGTCGGATGAACTGGCTGACGCCGGACTGGCCTGCGCCGGCCAGCGTCAAAGCCTGCGTCACCACCCGCGAGGGCGGTGTCAGCGAGGCGCCGTTCGACAGCCTCAATCTGGGCGATCATGTCGATGATCGTCCTGAGGCTGTTGCCGAGAACCGACGGCGCCTGACCGATCACTTCTCTATACAGCCTGCCTGGTTGCAGCAAGTGCACGGGATTGCCGTGGCGCATGCTGATCCGGGCATTGTTGCGACCGCCGATGCCAGCTGGACGGCAACGCCGGGCATTGCCTGCGCGGCGATGACGGCAGATTGTCTGCCAGCATTATTCTGCGATCGTGTCGGTACTCGCGTCGCAGCGGCTCACGCCGGTTGGCGTGGTCTGGCGGCGGGTGTGCTGGAAGCGACCCTCGACAGCCTCAATGTTCCGGCTGAAGACGTTTTGGTCTGGCTCGGCCCGGCGATTGGCCCGAAGGCCTTTGAAGTCGGCCCGGAAGTGCGGGAAGTCTTTATTGATCAATTGCCCGCAGCGGCAGATGCCTTCGTGCCGAGCCACAATGCCGGCAAGTTCATGGCTGACATCTACTTGCTGGCGCGCCTGCGCCTGGCGGCTCGTGGTGTCACAGCGGTTTACGGCGGTGGCTTCTGCACCGTGACCGATCCACGCTTCTTCTCCTATCGCCGTGCTTCACGCACCGGTCGCTTCGCCTCCTTGGTTTGGCTCACCCGCTAGACTGTCTGATCTGCATCAACTGCCTGACGCTTGAATCTTGCAGAATCGACCGCATCTACAGTGGTATCTGGCAGGTTTCTTTATTCAGGATGGTTTTTTAGGTCCGGCCTGCTCAAAAGGAAGGTGACCCATGCGTATAGACCGTTTAACCAGCAAATTACAGTTGGCCTTGTCCGACGCCCAGTCGTTGGCTGTCGGCCACGATCATCCGGCCATCGAGCCGGCGCACTTGATGCAAGCCATGCTTGAACAGCAGGGTGGTTCGATCAAACCTCTGCTGATGCAGGTGGGCTTCGACGTCAACAGCTTGCGTAAAGAGCTGACCAAAGAGCTCGACCAATTACCAAAAATCCAGAACCCCACTGGCGACGTCAACATGTCGCAGGATCTGGCGCGCCTGCTTAACCAGGCTGACCGGCTGGCCCAGCAGAAGGGCGATCAGTTCATTTCCAGCGAACTGGTGTTGCTCGCGGCGATGGACGAGAACAGCAAGCTCGGCAAGTTGCTGCTCGGCCAGGGCGTGAGCAAGAAAGCTTTGGAAAACGCGATCAATAACCTGCGTGGCGGCGAAGCGGTTAACGACGCCAACCACGAAGAGTCGCGGCAGGCGCTGGATAAATACACCGTCGACCTGACCAAGCGCGCCGAAGACGGCAAGCTCGATCCGGTGATCGGTCGTGATGACGAAATCCGTCGCACCATTCAGGTTCTGCAACGCCGCACCAAGAACAACCCGGTGCTGATCGGCGAGCCCGGCGTGGGTAAAACCGCAATCGCCGAAGGCCTGGCGCAGCGCATCATCAATGGCGAAGTGCCGGACGGCCTTAAAGGCAAGCGTCTGCTCTCGCTGGACATGGGCGCGTTGATTGCCGGTGCCAAGTATCGCGGTGAGTTCGAAGAGCGCCTGAAATCGCTGCTCAACGAGCTGTCGAAGCAAGAAGGGCAGATCATTCTGTTCATCGACGAACTGCACACCATGGTCGGCGCCGGTAAGGGCGAAGGTTCGATGGACGCCGGCAACATGCTCAAACCAGCACTGGCGCGCGGCGAGTTGCACTGCGTCGGTGCGACCACGCTCAACGAGTACCGCCAATATATAGAGAAGGACGCGGCGCTCGAGCGACGCTTCCAGAAAGTATTGGTGGATGAGCCAAGCGAAGAAGACACCATCGCCATCCTGCGGGGCCTCAAAGAGCGTTACGAGGTTCACCATAAAGTGGCGATCACCGACGGCGCGATCATCGCCGCGGCCAAGCTCAGCCATCGCTACATCACTGACCGGCAGTTGCCGGACAAGGCCATCGACCTGATCGACGAGGCCGCGAGCCGTATCCGCATGGAAATCGATTCCAAGCCGGAAGTGCTCGATCGTCTGGAGCGTCGCCTGATTCAGTTGAAGGTGGAATCCCAGGCGCTGAAGAAAGAAAGCGACGAAGCGGCGATGAAACGTCTGGAAAAACTCCAGGAAGAAATCGTCCGTCTGGAGCGCGAGTACTCGGACCTGGAAGAAATCTGGAACTCGGAGAAAGCCGAGGTGCAGGGTTCTGCGCAGATTCAGCAGAAGATCGAACAGTCGCGTCAGGAGCTGGAAGCCGCACGCCGTAAGGGCGACCTTAACCGCATGGCCGAGTTGCAGTACGGGGTGATCCCGGATCTGGAGCGTAGCCTGCAAATGGTCGATCAGCACGGCAAGAGCGAAAACCAACTGCTGCGCAGCAAAGTGACTGAAGAAGAAATCGCTGAAGTTGTATCGAAGTGGACCGGCATCCCCGTGTCGAAAATGCTCGAAGGCGAGCGCGACAAGCTGATGAAGATGGAAAGCCTGTTGCACAAACGCGTGATCGGCCAGGAAGAAGCGGTGGTTGCCGTCGCTAACGCTGTACGCCGTTCGCGTGCCGGGTTGTCCGATCCGAATCGTCCAAGCGGCTCGTTCATGTTCCTCGGCCCGACCGGTGTCGGTAAAACCGAGCTGTGCAAGGCGCTGGCCGAATTCCTCTTTGATACGGAAGAGGCGATGGTGCGGATCGACATGTCCGAGTTCATGGAGAAACATTCCGTGGCGCGTCTGATCGGTGCGCCACCGGGATACGTCGGCTATGAAGAGGGCGGTTACCTGACCGAAGCGGTGCGTCGCAAGCCTTATTCGGTGATCCTGCTGGACGAAGTCGAGAAGGCTCACCCGGATGTGTTCAACATCTTGCTGCAAGTGCTTGAGGACGGTCGCCTGACTGACAGCCATGGCCGTACGGTGGACTTCCGCAATACCGTGATCGTCATGACCTCGAACCTGGGGTCGGTACAGATCCAGGAGCTGGTCGGTGATCGTGAAGCGCAGCGTGCTGCGGTGATGGATGCGCTGACGTCGCACTTCCGTCCGGAGTTCATCAACCGGGTCGACGAAGTGGTGATCTTCGAGCCACTGGCGCGGGATCAGATTGCGGGCATCACCGAGATCCAGTTGGGTCGCCTGCGTACGCGTCTGGCTGAGCGTGAGCTGAAGCTGGAACTGAGCCCGGAAGCGATGGATAAGCTGATCGCTGTCGGTTACGACCCGGTGTATGGCGCACGTCCTTTGAAACGGGCGATTCAGCGCTGGATCGAAAACCCGCTGGCGCAATTGATCCTTTCGGGTCACTTCATGCCAGGCGACACAGCAACCGGCGTGGTTGAGAACGACGAAATCGTTTTCAACTAAGTCCAAACGCCAATGAAAATTGGCAGGCCCCACCTTGTGGGGCCTTTTTTTTCGTTAGGCTGTTGAACTCAAAGGAAAAGGCTTGTAAAGTGCGCCCCGCAGTCAGTCGCCAAGACGGTCTCAGCTCACTGAGTTGAAATCTGAAATAAGTTGCAAATCATTAACTTGAAAGCAATTTAGGGGGTTGACAGAGGTGTTCTAGGTTGTAGAATAGCGCGCCTCAGACACACGAACGCAGCGATGCGAACGAGTGACTGGAAGCAACAAGTTTCACCGTTGTAAATTGAAATATGTAGTTCCGTGATAGCTCAGTCGGTAGAGCAAATGACTGTTAATCATTGGGTCCCAGGTTCGAGTCCTGGTCACGGAGCCAATTTCAAACCGGGGTATAGCGCAGTCCGGTAGCGCGCCTGCTTTGGGAGCAGGATGTCAGGAGTTCGAATCCCCTTACCCCGACCATTTTTGGGTCGTTAGCTCAGTTGGTAGAGCAGTTGGCTTTTAACCAATTGGTCGTAGGTTCGAATCCCACACGACCCACCATTTTTGAAACCAGTTAGCGCTGGGATCGAATCTTAAGATCAGAGGCCAAAAGCGCTGATCGAAGAAGGCGATCTTTGAAAGGTCGCCTTTTTTTTACCGGGGTATAGCGCAGTCCGGTAGCGCGCCTGCTTTGGGAGCAGGATGTCAGGAGTTCGAATCCCCTTACCCCGACCATATTAAAAATCCTCGTATCGAAAGATACGGGGATTTTTTTTGTCCGACAAAAACTCATTTCCCTTCAAGTCATCATACAACCTGCCGATAGCCCGCTAACACGAGGGGACTGCCATGGCTTTCGCCCCTTGAATCTGGCCAATACAAGAATAAGGGCGTGCGTCATGTTGCTTCGTCAGTTGAATATTGCTCCCCGGGCTGCCTTGGGATTTGCCCTGATTGCGGTGTTGGTCGCCTTGCTCGGCGTGTTTGCGCTGGGGCAGATGTCGAGTATTCGCGACAGTGAAGTTGCGGTAGAAAATCAGTGGCTGCCAAGCATTCGTGGCGGCGACGAGATTCGCGAGATCATGCTGCGCATTCGCACCATCTCGTTGCGCATGGCGCTGGACCAGGATGCGAACAATATCGCCACCTACCGCAGCCAGATGGACACCCGCGACAAGGAGCTGAGCGAGAAAATCGCCGCCTACGACAAACTGGTCAACACCCCGGAAGGCCAACAGTTATACGACCAGTTCAAAAAAACCTTCGCCGCGTATCGCAGCGGTATCGCTCAATCCTTCGCCCTTGCCGAGCAAGGCAAGCGTGATGAGCTGACCAAGTTGCTGTTGGTCGACATGAAAACTGTCGTCGATGGCTCCGGCAAACAACTCAACGACCTGGCAGACCTGTTTGCCAAACAGGTCGCGGCTGAAAGCCAGAAGTCCGCTGCGCACTACGAAAACTCGCGCACGATCGTCAGTTTGTTCATTGCGTTGGCCGCGCTGGCCACGGTGGCACTGGCGATGATGCTCACGCGCAGTATCGTTCGACCGCTGAGCAGTGCCGTGAGCGCCGCAGAAAGTGTGGCGCAGGGTGATCTGACCCGGCCGATCGAAACTCATGGCAACGATGAAGTCAGCCGTTTGCTCAAAGCCTTGGCGACCATGCAGCAAAACCTGCGCGAGACGCTGCAAGGCATCAGCGGTTCCGCCACGCAACTGGCGACCGCTGCCGATGAACTCAATGCGGTAACACTCGACAGTACGCAAGGGCTGCAACAGCAGAACCACGAAATCGAACAAGCCGCGACAGCGGTCAATCAGATGACGGCTGCGGTGGAAGAGGTCGCACGCAATGCGGTGTCGACCTCTGACGCGACCCGCCAGTCCAGCGAGTCGGCGCATCTGGGCCAGGTGCGTGTCAGTGAGACCGCCACGGCCATCAACGCACTGGCCAGCGATGTGCAACAGACCGGTGAGTTGGTGCAATCACTGGCCAACCAATCGCAGGACATCGGCAAAGTACTCGACGTGATTCGGGCGATCGCCGAGCAGACCAATCTGTTGGCGCTTAACGCGGCTATTGAAGCGGCGCGGGCCGGTGAGAGCGGGCGAGGTTTCGCCGTAGTGGCCGATGAAGTACGCGCGCTGGCTTATCGCACGCAGCAATCGACTCAGGAGATCGAGCAGATGGTCCAGGGCATGCGCAGCGGTTCGAGCCTGGCGCTGGATTCGATGCAGGCCAGTACCGCGCGGGCGACGACCACGCTGGCCTTGGCTGAGCGCGCCGGTGAGGCGCTGCAAACCATTACCGCGTCGGTGCATGAGATCCATGAGCGCAATCTGGTGATTGCCAGCGCTGCGGAAGAACAAGCGCAAGTCGCGCGGGAAGTGGACCGCAATCTGGTGAATATTCGGGATTTGTCGGTACGTTCTGCCGCCGGTGCCGACCAGACCAGCGCCTCCAGCCATGAGTTGTCGCAACTGGCCAATGCTTTGCAAGGCATGGTGCGGCGTTTCCAACTGTAAATAACCACACATGAAAAAGCCGCGCTTCTCACAGGAGAAGCGCGGCTTTTTTCTGCCGATCAGGCGCCGTCTTGATCTTTCAGGTGCTCGAACAGACCTTTTGGCATCTTCTTGCCGTTGGCTTCAAAATTGGCCTTTACGTTGTTGTAGGCCTCTTGCTCGTCGATGAAACCGTCATGGTTGGTGTCGATCTTGTCGAAGTCGGACTTCGGCGCGACTTTGAGGAATTCGGCGCGGGAAACCTTGCCGTCACCATCGCTGTCAGTCTTGGCCATCGAAGCATCGCCGCATTTGCCTTCACCGCATTTGCCTTCCGGCGCTTTCACCGAGGTATCGGCCGAAGCGACCATATAGCCCTGCGCCAGTGGCTGGGCGGCAAACACCGATCCGGACAACATCAGCCCGCCAGCCAAGGCTGCGCCGATCAGGCCAATGGATTTTTTACCGAGGGTCGAAGTACGGGACATTTACATTCTCCTGGCTGCACAACGCAACCACACGTTAAGGACGAAAGCCTGAGCAGGTGTGCTCGGGTGTGGCCATTAGGCGGTGGCGGTGTATCGCGACTGTGTCGCGCAGCGGGGGAGTTTGTAAGCGAAGGGCGATAAGGAGGGCGCAGATACACTACGAGACAGAATCACAAATCAAATGTAGGCCTTCGCCTGCTCGCGATAGCGGTGTATCAGACAACATCGTTGTCGTTTGACACACCGCTATCGCGAGCAGGCGAAGGCCTACAAGGTTTTTTAGTGCAGCTTCAGACGCGGCTCGGTGCCACGGCCAATCTTGCTGCCCAGCATCAGCATCGCCGTGCGGAACGGCCCGTACAGCGCCATCTGGTGCATGCGGTACAGCGACACGTAAAACATTCGCGCCAGCCAGCCTTCAAGCATCACGCTGCCGGTCAGGTTGCCCATCAAGTTACCCACCGCCGAAAAACGCGACAGCGAGATCAGCGAGCCGTAGTCGGTGTACTTGTACTCCGGCAGGGTCTTGCCTTCGATGCGCAGCTTCAGCGACTTGGCCAGCAACGACGCCTGTTGGTGCGCGGCTTGCGCCCGTGGCGGCACGTTACGGTCAGTGCCTGGTTGCGGGCACGCAGCGCAATCGCCGAAGGCAAAGATGTTCTCGTCGCGAGTGGTTTGCAGCGTCGGCAGCACTTGCAGCTGATTAATGCGATTGGTTTCCAGACCGTCGATGTCCTTGAGGAAACCTGGTGCGCGAATACCGGCAGCCCAGACTTTCAGGCTGGCCTTGATCTCATTGCCATCGGCCGTGATCAGACTGTCGGCGGTCACTTCGCTGACCGACGCGTTGGTCATGACCTTGACCCCGAGCTTTTCCAGGGTTTTGTGCACCGGCCCGCTGATACGCTCCGGCAGGGCAGGCAACACCCGTGGCCCGGCTTCGATCAGGGTGATGTGCATGTTTTCCGGTTTGATCCGGTCCAGACCATAAGCGGCCAACTCATGCGCAGCGTTATGCAGCTCTGCCGCAAGCTCGACACCGGTCGCACCAGCACCGACGATCGCCACGCTGATCTGCTCGACCACATCGGTTTGCCCGGCGTGTGCACGCAGGTAGTGATTCAACAGTTGCTGGTGAAAGCGCTCGGCCTGTTTGCGCGTGTCGAGGAACAGGCAGTGTTGCGCCGCGCCCTGAGTGCCGAAATCGTTGGTGGTGCTGCCGACACTGATCACCAGCGAGTCGTACTGCACTTCCCGCGCCGGCACCAGTTCTACGCCGTTTTCGTCGTAGGTTGCTGCCAGCTGGATTTTCTTCTGTGCGCGATCAAGCCCGCTCATGCGCCCCAGCTGGAACTCGAAGTGGTTCCATTTTGCCTGGGCAACATAGTTGAGTTCGTCTTCGGAAGAGTTCAGCGATCCGGCGGCCACTTCGTGCAGCAGCGGTTTCCAGATGTGCGTCAGGTTGGCGTCGACCAGCATCACGCTGGCCGTGCCGCGCTTGCCCAGAGTCTTACCCAGACGGGTAGCCAACTCCAGACCGCCGGCGCCGCCGCCGACAATAACAATACGATGGGACATAGGGATAACTCGCAAGGTTTTTAAAGGAAATCGGTGCGGTTACCCAAGCGAGCGCGAGGCAGCTCATAGCGTCAGGTAACTGATAAATCGGCTCAACAGGCCAAGACCAATGGTCACTGCCAGCACCAGCACCAGGAGCATCCACGGCCGGAATGGCCGGCGCTCGACTCGGTGTTGGGACAGTTGCAGGTACTCTTCGACATGTTTCTGGTCTTCAGGGTTCAGGCGGCTGGTCATATTTGCCTCGTCAGGTAGACGTTACTGAATGGGCAGAAGCTACAGCGGTTTTTACCCGGGGTTGAACGCAGCATAGCCGCTGTCCGGAACCGGCTCGACGCTCACACTATCTTCAAGGCGAATGATCCCGCTTTGTAACACCCGCGCGGTAATTCCGCCATGCCCGCGTACCGCTTGAAAGGTGCCCGGGCCGAGGTTGTTCTGCAGGCGTGCGCAGGGCTGACACCAGCCCGTGGTTTCGAATATTGCCTGACCGATGCGAAAGCGCCGACCCTTGAGGCTAAACAAATTGATACCGCTGATAACGAGATTGCGCCGCAGATCTTCAGGTCTGACCGGTTGATCATCAGGTCGCCCCATCAATGCGCTGATCACCGCCAAATGTTCCCACTGGATCAGGGTCACCTGCCGTGCGTTGCGCACACCAGGGCGGGCGTGATCGCCGGTCAATCCAGCTTCAAGTCGAGCCTCCACGGCATCAAGTTCGATCATCGGCCCACGGGATTCTGGACGCACGCCGATCCAGCGCACACATCCGGTCTGCGGCACATCGGCGATCAGTTGCTGCAGTGGCGTCACAGGCTGATCCCGACATCGAAAACGATGCTGCGACCGAGGTTGCTGCGCAGGAAGTCCGGTGCGTCCGGGTGGGCGAACAGCACTCGGGCGAACGTCGGTCCGACCAGCGACAGTGAGCGCCAGCCCTGGCGCAGATATTCAGTGGGCGGGGGAAAATGGCTGTTCAGGTCCAGTACCTCACGTTTAAGACTGGCGAAGGCGATGATATCCAGTTCGCCCAGATCCATGCCGCGTTCCTTGTAGTTGTGCGCTTTTTTGCGCAAGGTCGGCGCCAGTCGCATCAGGAATTCATTGGCCGGGATGCGCTTGGGCTTGGCTTCACGGCGCACCAGCTGGCTGAGAGAAAAGGCGCTGCGGCGTCGCTGCAGTTCATCGCGCCATTCGTCGTTGAGTCGGCGCCCCTCGTCGAGCACGAAGAACACCTCGAAATTGGCATCGCGAAACAGCACATCCGGCGGTTCGCCGGCCGGCGCGAATTCGTCGGCGCGGTAGGGAATGTTGAGGCCTTGCAGCAGGCGTTGGCAGACCCAACGCTCACGCTCCCATTTGCGGGCATTGGACAGAAAGGCGTTGGCCTGCTCGGCCGCGATGGTCAGCAGGCGTAAATAATCTGAGTCATCCATAAGCCCAAGCTTAGCGTTCAAATGCGACAAGCTGAAAGCGTTACGCGGCAAAGTGCATCAGTGGGCAGTCGAGAAGGGCGGTGTAGACTCATGGCAATCGATTATTTGCGCCAAACCGTGAGGACTCATCGTGAAATTTCGCTGGCTGCTGCTGTTTGCTGTTTTTCCGCTGTGTGCCCATGCACTCGAAACCGGCGAGCGTCTGGCTCCCTGGACGTTACTCGATCAGCACGAGCAACCCTTCACCCTCGACAACAGCACCACCACGCTGCTGGTGGCGCGCGATATGGACGGCGCCAAACTGATCAAAGAAGCGTTGAAGGATCGGCCCAAGGGCTATCTGGAGGCGCGCCACGCAGTATTCGTTGCCGACATCCAGCGCATGCCGGCGCTGATTGCCAAAATGTTTGCCGTACCGGCCATGCGCGACTACCGCTATCGAGTCATGCTCGATCGAGAAGGTCGGGTTGCATCGCGCTATCCCGGCGCGGAAGGGCAGGTGTTGTGGTTGCAACTCAAGGACGGTCAATTGCTCTCGCAACGTGAATACGCCAACGCGAGCGAGCTGCGCGAGGCACTGGAGAAGGCGCGCCCATGATCGGCGTCGAGGTGCTGGCGACTGAAAGTCTGCTGCTGGGCTGGCTGATTTACTTGCCGGTGTTGTTCTGGGCGATCCTGCGTGCACCGTGGGTCGAGTTGTTCAGCGACAGCCGGCGTCAGCATCTGCTGTTCGGCACCGTGTTTGCGTTGTTTCTGTTGTGGTTGATGCGCAGGGATTTCGACACGGGCGTGTCGTATCACTTCCTCGGCATGACGGCGGTAACGCTGTTGCTGGACTGGCCGCTGGCGATCGTCGGCGGGCTGGTGGCGCAAATCGGCCTGGTGCTGCTCGGGCGTCAGGATCTCGCGGCGATGGGGGTCAATGGTGCCTTGTTCATTTTGCTGCCGGTGCTGGTCACCGAGTGCGTGGCGATCCTCGTCGAGCGTGCGCAGCCGCGCAATCCGTTCGTGTACATCTTCTGTTCCGGATTTTTTGCCGCCGCGTTGTCGGCCCTGTTGTGCCTGGTCCTCAGCCTGACGCTGCTGTGGTACGACGGCCTCTTCGCCATGCCGGAGTGGCTGGAAGACTTCATCGGTTACGTGTGGCTGATCATTTTCCCCGAGGCGTTCATCAACGGCATGATCGTCAGTGCGCTGGTGGTATTCAGCCCGGAATGGCTGGAGACCTTCAACCGCACGCGCTACCTTTCGGCGCCGTGGAAGGACGACGACCCCAAGTCTTGATCCACATCAAACCCGCCACGCGCGGGAAATTTCATGCTCGCGCAAATCTCTTCAGGAGCAGCGGCATGAGCGTTTACGAGTGGGCAAGGCAGGAAACCAGGCAGAGTCTGGACATGGCGCAGGAGGTGGGCTTTGACCCGGGGTTGAGTTTGCGCGCCTTGCTCAGTGCGGTGGTGCAGCAGAGCAAGGCCGTGCGCAACGCCGAAGACCTGGCCGACGAGTTGCGCTTTCTGGCGGAAAACCTCGACGACGATCAGGACTACGGCTTTATGCGGCCCTGAGAGGATCAGTGGCGCGGATCGAAGTCACCGGAAAACAGTTCGTCCTCGGCATCCGGTGCGACCGGAATTTTGTGTTCTTCCGACGCCCAGGCGCCGAGGTCGATCAGTTTGCAGCGATCGGAGCAGAACGGCCGAAACTTGTTTTCGGCGGTGAATTCTACGGGGGCGCCACAGGTCGGGCATTCAACGGTGGGGATCTGGCTCATGCTTGGCCTCCGGATAAAGTCAGGTAAAAGTGATGCAGACGCTCGACTTCGCTGTGCAGCCAAGCGAGATCGCGGTCGTTGACCACCACGTCGTCGGCGCGGCTTACACGGTCTTCGCGGCTCGACTGAGCCTTGAGGATCGCCTGAACCTGCTGCTCGCTGGTCTGGTCACGCTGCAAGGTGCGTTCGATCTGCAATTGTTGCGGGGCGTCGATCACCAGGATGCGCTGGGTCATCGCGTATTGCCCGGATTCGATCAGCAGTGGCGAAACCAGAATCGCGTAAGGCGATTTTGCCAGCGCCAGGTGATGGGCGATTTCTTCGGCGATCAACGGATGCAGCAGCGCTTCGAGCCAGCGACGTTGCTCCGGCAATTCGAAGATCAGTTTGCGCAGGGCGGCGCGGTCCAGCGTGCCATCGGCCTGCAGCACGCCGGGGCCGAAGTGTTCGGCAATCTTTGCCAGGGCGGGACGGCCCGGTTCAACCACCCAGCGCGCCGCGTGATCGGCATCCACCACGTGGACACCCAAATCAATGAAGTGCTGAGCTGCCGCGCTTTTGCCGCTGCCGATGCCGCCGGTGAGGCCGAGAATCCAGGGTTTTTCCACAGGGGTATTCATTTCAAACCGACAAACTGCCAATAGAAGTCGGTTATTTGACCACCCCAGAGCAAGGCAATCCAGCCAGCAATTGCCAGCCACGGGCCAAAGGGTATCGGCGTGGAGGTTTTCTCATTGCGCAAGCGCAGTAAAACCACCCCGATAATGGCGCCCACCAGCGATGAGAGGAGGATGGTCAGCGGCAGAATCTGCCAGCCGCCCCACGCGCCAAGCAGCGCCAACAGCTTGAAATCACCGTGGCCGATGCCGTCCTTGCCGGTCAGCAGCTTGAACAGCCAGAACACCGACCACAGCGCCATATATCCGGCCACCGCGCCCCACAGTGCATCGTGCAACGGCACGAACACGCCGAAGCTGTTGACGATCAACCCCAGCCACAGCAACGGCAGCACCAGCACATCGGGCAGCAGTTGATGTTCGGTGTCGATCAGGCTCATCGCCAGCAACCCCCAGGAGAGCAAGATCAACAAGCACGCCGGCCAACCGAAACCGAAGTGCCAGGCGATGAAGGCCGAGAGCAACCCGCAAGTCAGTTCGGTCAAAGGATAGCGTTTGCTGATGGGCGCCGCGCACGCTGAACAACGCCCGCGCAGCCATAGATAACTGAGCAGGGGAATGTTTTCCCACGGACGGATCCGGTGGGCGCAATGCGGGCATTCGGAGTGCGGCAGCATCAGGTTGTAGGTCGGCAACGGCGCTTCGCCGGGCAAACCGAGTACGTCGTGGGCTTGCTGGCGCCAATCGCGTTCGAGCATTTTCGGCAGGCGCCAGATCAGCACGTTAAGGAAACTGCCGACCACCAGACCCAGCAGCAGGGCGGTGAAAACAAAGGCCAGTGGATACAGGGCGAACAGTTCGTCGATAGGCATGTCAGATCGCTGAGCCGAGTTGGAAAATCGGCAGGTACATGGCCACGACCAGCCCACCGACGATCACCCCCAGCACTACCATGATGAATGGCTCCATAAGGCTGGTGAGGTTGTCGACCATGTTATCCACTTCCTCTTCGTAAAACCCCGCGACCTTGTCGAGCATCTCGTCCAGCGCGCCGGACTCTTCGCCGATCGCGGTCATCTGCACGGCCATGTTCGGAAATACCCCGGTGCTGCGCATCGAAAAATTCAGCTGCATGCCGGTCGAAACGTCCTGACGAATCCGCAACACGGCACGCTTGAACACCACGTTGCCGGTGGCGCCGGCCACTGAGTCGAGCGCTTCCACCAGCGGCACACCGGCAGCGAATGTGGTCGACAGGGTTCGAGCGAATCGCGCCACCGCAGACTTGTACATCAGCGTGCCCACCAAGGGCAGTTTCAACAGCCAGGTGTCTTTGCGGTCGCGTAATGCCTGAGATGTTTTCAGTGCATGGCGGGTACCAAAGATCGCCGCGACCAGCGCGCCGAGCATCGCCCACCACCATTGCTGCATGAATTCCGACAGGCTGATCACCATCAGGGTGAAGGCCGGCAGTTCGGCGCCGAACCCCGAGAACACCGACTGGAATTGCGGCACCACTTTGACCAGCAGGATCCCGGTCACGACTGCCGCCACCAGCACCACGGCGGTGGGGTAGGTCATGGCTTTTTTGATCTTGGCCTTGAGCCGTTCGCTTTTTTCCTTATAGGTCGCGACGCGTTCCAGCAACGTGTCGAGGGCGCCGGACTGCTCGCCCGCATCGACCAGATTGCAATACAACTCGTCGAAATACTGCGGCTTCTTGCGCAGGGCTGTGGCGAAGCTGTTACCTGCCGCGACCTCCTGTTTTATCTCGTCCACCAGCTTGCGCATGGCCGGGTTTTCAAAGCCTTCGCCAATGATGTCGAACGACTGCAGCAGCGGCACTCCGGCCTTCATCATGGTCGCCATCTGCCGGGTGAACAGAGCGATGTCCTGGGCCTTGATGCGTTTGCCAAAACTCAACAACGAGGCGGACTTCTTGCGCACCTTGCCGGGATTGATCCCCTGTTTACGCAGTTGTGCCTTGATCAGTGCCGGGTTCTGTCCGCTCAACTCACCGGTGACTTTGCTGCCTTTCCTGTCCGTGCCTTCCCAGGCATAGATACTGATTTTCGCTGCCTTGACCGCCATGTTCAGTCCTTGGTGACCCGGTTGATTTCTTCAAGGCTGGTGATGCCTTGCATGGCCTTGTGCAGCCCGGAGGTGCGCAGGTCGTCGAAGCCGTCGCGGCGCATTTGAATGTCGATTTCCAGCGAGTTGCCTTCGGCCATGATCAAGCGTTGCAACTCCGGTGTGTTTTTCACCACTTCATAAATCCCCACGCGTCCCTTGTAACCGCCGTTGCAGTGATCGCAACCGACCGGCTCGTAGATCGTGAAATGGCCGATGCGTTCCTCGGGGAAGCCTTCCTTGATCAAGGTTTCGCGTGGGATCTCGATGGCTTTCTTGCAGTGGCTGCAGAGCTTGCGTGCCAGGCGCTGGGCAATGATCAGGCTGACCGAGGTGGCAATGTTGAAGCCGGGAATGCCCATGTTGTGCAGGCGCGTCAGGGTTTCCGCGGCGCTGTTGGTGTGCAGGGTCGAGAGCACCAGGTGACCGGTCTGCGCAGCTTTGATGGCGATCTCGGCGGTTTCCAGGTCGCGGATCTCACCGACCATGATCACGTCCGGGTCCTGGCGCAGAAACGAGCGCAACGCCTGAGCAAAGTCGAGTCCTTGTTTAGGATTGACGTTGACCTGGTTGATGCCTTCCATGTTTATCTCCACCGGGTCTTCGGCGGTGGAGATGTTGATGTCGACGGTATTGAGGATATTCAGGCCGGTGTAGAGCGACACGGTTTTACCCGACCCGGTGGGGCCGGTGACCAGAATCATGCCCTGTGGCTGCTTGAGTGCGGCCATGTACAGATCCTTTTGCTCGGGCTCATAGCCGAGGGCGTCGATACCGATCTGCGCGCTGGACGGGTCGAGAATCCGGATCACCACTTTTTCGCCCCACAACGTGGGCAGCGTGTTGACCCGGAAATCGATCGACTTGCTTTTCGACAGGCGCATCTTGATCCGCCCGTCCTGCGGTTTGCGCCGTTCCGAGATATCGAGGCTGGCCATGACTTTCAGGCGTGCGGCGATGCGCCCGGCCAGTTGAATCGGTGGTTTGGCCACCTCACGCAGGATGCCGTCGGTGCGCACCCGCACCCGGTAGTTTTTCTCGTAAGGCTCGAAGTGCAGGTCGGAAGAGCCACTCTTGATCGCGTCGAGCAGCATCTTGTGCACGAAACGCACCACCGGCGCATCGTCGGCATCGAGGCCACCGATGGCGTCCTGCTTGCTGTCGTCGACGGATTCGACATCGAGGCCGTCAAGATCGACATCGGCCATGTCTTCCAGGCCACTGCTGTGGGTGTCGAAGAACTTCTCGATGGCATCGGTGAGCTTGTCGTCCTCGACCAGAATGGCTTCGGTGCTCAGCCCGGTGCTGAACTGAATGTCGTTGATCGCTTGATGGTTGCTCGGGTCGGAGATGCCGACGAACAGCTTGTTGCCACGTCGCCACAAGGGCAGGGCATGGTGCTGACGCACAAGTTTTTCGCTGACCAGGCCCTTGGGTTGGGTTTCCTTGTCGAGGCAATTGAGATCAAGGAACGCCATGCCGAAATGCTCGCTGGCAATCTCGGCCACTTGCCAGCTCTTGACCAGTTTGTTCTGCACCAGATAGCTGACCAGCGACAGGCGATTGCGCTGGGCCTGTTGCCAGGCTTGCTGGGCGCTTTTTTCCGTGAGCAGTTCGGCCTGGACCAATTGCTTGGCCAGACCGCTCAGAGCGATGTCATTCATGGGAATTCCGCACACTTGCAGTTCATGACTTATAGCCTAGTCAAGTGACAGCGCCAAACACGGCGGGTGCAGGTGACAAAAAGTGTCAGATAGTGCGGTTGCAGGTTGTAGGAATTGGCGTTGCAAGCGCTTCGCGCCCCAATGGGCGGGTCTTGAAGGCATTGGCATGGCCTATGCTGCGTCACTTTCAGATCATGAGATTTCGACTCATGCATGGAGCGTGTCTATGAAAAAACAACAAGGGTTTACGCTGATCGAGCTGTTGATCGTGGTGGCGATCATCGGGATTCTGGCGACCATCGCCCTGCCGCAGTATTCCAAGTATCAGGCGCGGTCGAAGGTGACGGCGGGGCTGGCGGAGATCAGTGCGATGAAAGTGCCGTTCGAAGACACCATCAACCAAGGTACCGATCCGACGCTGACGCTGGTGGCCGGTAGTGCCACGGTCACAACGTCAAATTGCGCCGTGACCGCATCGGGCACCGCTTCGACCGGGGCCGGCACCATTGTCTGCACAATCAAGAACGCTCCTGGCCCTGTTCTGGACAAAACCATTACCTTGACCCGTTCATCGGGCACCGGTGCTGGCGTCTGGACTTGCGGCACCACTGTGGCGCCGGACTATTCGCCAAAAGGCTGCACCGCCAGTGGTACATAAGTTGAATGTGTGCTGAACAGGATGCCCCGCTTTGCGGGGCATTTTTCATTGCGCGACACTTCACAAAAGCTTCAATAATTTCAGCGTCTTAGGAACTTTCCAAAAAACCGCAACTTGCATGTGAATATTGCGCATGTCATGCAAATTGCATGATTTCGAAAATCTGCGTTAAACATAAGATATTGATTTATAAGGATTTTGTGTTGATGGAAAAGTTGGCACAGCGTTCGCAACTACCTTGGTAACCCTGCTGACAAGACAACCAGCAGACTTTCCAGAAAAACAGGAGTTACTCGTATGAAGAAGTTCGCTATCACTGCCGCTGCTGCTACCGCGCTGACCCTGACCATGGCTTCCGGTGCATTCGCACAATCCACTCAGGCTACCCAGGCTCCAATGACTCTGGCTGCCGGTGAAGTCACCCAGGCTAAAGAAGCTACTTCTGACACCTGGATCACCACCAAAGTCAAAGCTGACCTGGTCACCGAAAAAGGCATTCCAGGTACTGACATCAAAGTAGAAACCAACAAAGGCGTTGTATCGCTGTCGTCGACTACTGCTGTAACTGAATCGCAGAAAGACGTTGCTGTAGCGATCGCCAAGAAAATCAAAGGCGTTAAAGCGGTCTCTGCTGACGGCCTGAAAGCCGAGTAAGGCATGACTTCTCGCCTGGACCGGGAGAAGGCGCGACAGACGGGCCGAGCAATACGTCTGCCGCAACTTTAGAGTTCATGCGAACGGTCACACGGAGGTGACCATTACGGGCCCCGGCACTTGTGTCGGGGCCTGTTCTATTTTTAGAAGCAAAAGATCGCAGCCTTCGGCAGCTCCTACAGGGAAATGCATTCCAGATTGTAGGAGCTGCCGAAGGCCGCGATCTTTTGCTTTTTCAGTTGCCGCGTTTGCTGTTGATCTGCCGCAGGCGATTGCCTTCAAAGCGCAGGTATTGGTACATGCCGTTGCTCGGGCCGTAAGTCCATTCCTCGACCTGAAACTCCTCGCGGCGATTGGCGCTGCGCTTGTAGCCCAACACATCACGGCTGACCGGCTCACCGCATTTCTGCAGGACTTCGCTGGACCGGTCGCCAAGGCTGATCAATTGACTGCCGCAGCGCAGCGTATCGGACGCCGAGGCGTGACTGGCCGCGAGCGTCATTGCGAGCAAGGCCAGCCACTGAAGTTTCATCACTCGGCATCCAGATGCATTTGCGTGACCACGCGGCCATCGCTTTCGGCCTCGCCAAGGTTGGCGTCGATGAAGTACACGCGGTCGTCTGCCAGTTGGCCTTTATCGACCAGATAATCCTTGATGCTGCTGGCGCGGTCCTGACCCAACTGACGCAACAGCACGTCGCTGCCACTCCAGAACTTGATCACGCCTTCGCGCATTTTCGCCGTACGTTCTTCCTTGCCCAGATCCTTCCATTCCGCCGGTGGCTGGGTTTTCAGGCGGGTGCGGTAAATGCCTTCGAGCAGCGGACCTTTCTCGCTGTCCGGCACTTGCAGCAACGACGCCTGCGCCGGGACTTTATCGCCGCGACGCTGGAGCATCTTGTAGTAGTTGTACTGGTATTCACGTTCCAGACGCTGCTCGGCGAGCAATGGGCCATCGCTGCTTTGCGCGGCAGTACCCTCGATTTCCAGGCGCAGTGCCGGACGTTCCTTCAGTGCTTGGGACAGCTTGATCAGCGCCGCTTCGGCATCCTTGCTCAACTCGCTGGAGCCGGGCGCAAACGACACAGTGCCAAGATCTTGCGAACCGCCGCCACTGATCAACCCGCCGATCATTTTGAACGGCGCGGCCGCGGCTTTGACGATCAGGTTGCGCAAGGTCTGCCAGACAATCGGCATCACGCTGAATTGCGGGTTGTTCAAGTCGCCGGTCACCGGCAATTCGATGGAGATCTTGCCGTCGACGTCCTTGAGCAGGGCAATCGCCAGTTTCAGCGGCAGGCTCACGGCATCCGGGCTGTCGACTTTTTCGCCGAGCTGCAATTGTTCGACCACCACTTTGTTTTCGGCTTTGAGCTGGCCCTTGGTGATCAGGTAATGCAGGTCGAGGTTGAGCCGACCCTTGCGAATGCGGTAACCGGCGAATTTGCCGGAGTAGGGCGTCAACGTCGTCAGTTCGACCCGTTTGAAACTGGTGGCGATGTCGAGGCTGGCCATCGGGTCGAACGGATTGACCGCGCCCTTGATGGTCACCGGTGCATAGCGGTCGACCTTGCCTTTGATGTCGACGCTGGCCGGTTTTGCCTGGCGGCTGTCGATGGTGCCGATCTGGCCGTTGAGCTGCTGCACGGCGGTGGCGAAGTTGGGCGTCAGGCTGAAATCGGCGAAGTTGGCCGAGCCGTCATTGATCGCGATGCCACCGATGTGAATGCCCAGCGGTTTTTCGTTGCTGGCTGGTTTGGCTGCTGTGCTCTTTGCGCCACTGTCAGCGGGCTGCGGGATCAGCAGATCATCAATGTTGGTGGTGCGATCATCGTTGATCATGAACCGCGCGTACGGCTGGAACAGGTTGACCCTGTCGATCGACAGACTGTCGCCGTGCTGATAATTCAGGCCTTCGACCACCACTTGCTGCCACTTGAGGAAATCGCGGGTTTTCAGGGTGTCGAGGGTGTGCAGTTGATCGATCTGCGCGCGGCCGGTGACGCTGAGCGCCAGTGGTTCGGTGCTTTTTAGGTTGACCTTCAGGTCACTGCCGAGCATGCCGCTGCGCAGTTCCAGGCGAATGAAAGGATTGATGTAGGACTGTGCGACGCGCAGGTCGATGTCCTGGGTTTTCACGTTGAGCTGGGCGTTGACCGGGGCGAGATTGACGGTGCCGTCGGCGGTGATCTTGCCTTGCTTGCCCACGCCGCTTTCGAGCTTGAGCTTGAAGGGCGAGCCGTTGAGGCTGTCGAAATCCTGCAGGTCGACGTTGAGTGGGGTGATATCCAGTGCTACTGCCGGTTGGGCCGAGCGGTCGGCCAGATGCACGGTGTAGTTACGCAATTGCACGTCTTTGAGCAGCACTTGCCAAGGCTTGCTTGGCGCAGTCGGTTCAGCTTTCGGCGAGTCGGCAGCGGCGGGCGTGCTGGCAGGTTCTGCGGCGGCTTTGGCGGCCGGTTTCGACGGTTGGCTGGCGAACAGTTTCTGCCAGTCCAGTTGGCCGTCAGCTTCGAGCGCCGCCCAGGTTTCCAGTTTGTTGCTGCGGATCTTGCCGACCACGACTTGTTGCTTGGCCAGATCCAGCGAGGTTTCGCTGATGTCGAGACGTTCGAGTTTTGCCAGTGGGCGTCCATCAGGCGCCTTGATCGCGAAGGGCGCGATGCTCACCGCGACATTGTTCAACTGCAGTTCGGTTTCTTTCGACAGATTGAGTTTGTATTCGCTGCTGAGACTGATCACGCCGTCTTCAAGTACCAGCGGCACCGAGTCTCGCACGTAGGGCCAGAAGGCTTTCATCTTGCCGTCGGTGACTTTCAGGGTGCCTTCGGAAGTGAACGGGATCAGGCTGAAATTGCCACTCCAGTCGATCCGGCCACCGGCCGGGCCGATGGCGACCAGGGTCATGTCGGCGCTGTCTTCGGGCAGGGTGCTGAGGTTTTTCAGCTCGAAGCTGAGATCGTCGTAGAGAAACTCGATGGGTTCGCTGGGGCGCACGTCCTCAAAGTGCACGACGCCGCCGGCCAGTTTGATGTTGTCGATGCGCAGCGGGAACGGTTTGGCGTCCGGGTTGGCTGGTGTCGGCTCACTGGCCGGCACATTGAACAGGCCCAGCAGGTTGAGTTTGCCGTCTTTGGCGAAAAGGATTTCGCTCTTTGGTTTGTCCAGTTCGATGTTGGACAGATGCAGGGCTTTGGTCCACAGGCTGTCGATTTGCAGGTCGGCGTACAAGCGATCGAAGCCGATCTGTTCCTTGCCCGGCTCGCCGATGACCAGCCCCCACAGGGTGACTTCAAGGCTGAACGGGTTGAGCTCGATACGCTGGATATGCGCCGGCACCGTCGCGTAATTGGCCAGTTGTTGATTGGCCACACGCAGGGCGATGCCCGGCAAAATCAGAAACCCCAGCAGGCTGTAGAGGGCCAGAGCAGTCAACAAGGCGCCAATTGCGCGAATCAATCCTTTGGGCATGTGCGGCTTCATCTGTCTGAATCGGAGTGCCTTGGAGTATGGCACGCGATTCTGGTTCCGAAGTACCTCGCATGGAGCAGGATTGTTCAGATTTCTCTCAAAACACAGAACCCCTGTGGGAGCTGGCTTGCCAGCGATGAGGGAATACCAGTCGACAACTTTGTTGACTGACCCACCGCAATCGCTGACAAGCCAGCTCCCACAGGGTTGTTTATAGCTGCAGGATCAGGGTTTTCAGCGGCGGTTGCTGGTCCATGGACGGGAAGTCGGCGCCCGGGGTCATCACGCTCCACTCACGCACCGGTCGCCCGGCCTTCTCGGCGCAGCGCAGCACCTGTTCGCGCCAATCGTCCATGCTGACTTTCGCCAGGTTGTTGCAGCAGATCAGCACGCCGTTGTCGGCGGTGGTCAGCAAGGCCGGTTTGAGCAGGCTCTGATAGTCGCGCAGCAGGTCGACGGTACCGAATGCGCTCTTGGCCCAGGCGGGCGGATCAAGCAGGACCAGATCGTATTGACGCTGATCGAGGCGCTGGTAGCTCGGCAGTTTCTGCCCCCGACGCTGGCTGATCGGCAGGCCGGCGAGTTGCCGGATTGCCGGGAAGTAGTCCGACTGAATGAATTCCATCTCCGGCAACTGCGGGTTAAGCCGACCGTTTTCGCGTCCGACCGCCAGATTGCCTTCGGCGAAATCCAGATTGCACACTTCACTCGCGCCGCCGGCGGCGGCACTGAGGCCAACGCCGCAGGTGTAGGCAAACAGGTTGAGCACGGATTTACCTTTGGCGTGATCCTTGACCCAGCCGCGCGTGTTGCGCAGGTCGAGGAACAGCAGCGGATCCTGCCCGGCATGACGCCCGCGCACACGGTAGTTGAGGCCCCATTCGTGACCGACCAGATCAACCAGTGCGGCGTCTTCGGCTTTGTAGACGCTGTCTTCACGGTCGATGCGCGAGTTGCCACGGGAGCGGTCGTTGTAGACCAGCAAGGTTTCCAGGCCCAGGGTTTGATTGACCATCGCGTGCAGTTGCAGCAGGTCATCGCGTTCCAGCGTCTGGTGAAAACTCTGCACCAGCAGTTGCGGGCCGTAGCGGTCGATGGTCAGACCGCCGGCGCCTTCCTGGCTGCCGTGGAACAGCCGATAGCAATCGGTGCCCTGGCTGTGCAGCACAGCGAGCAAGTCCTGGCGTTGATCGAGGGCGGCGCGCAGCGCCTGATTCAAGGAAGACATGCATGCGCCTTGCTGGAGAGAATTGGGGCGCGGGAGTTTAGCAGCTTGGCGGGTAACCGAGGTGCTGCCTTCGCGAGCAGGCTCGCTCCCACATGGGAATGCATTCCAAATGTGGGAGCGAGCCTGCTCGTGAAGCTTTTTAGGTCAACAGGCCCATCCGCCGTTTCGCTCGTTGCACCGAACCATTGCGCATCGCCCAACGCAGCATCGGTGCGCTGCGCCTGACGCTGGCGCGAATCAATTGCCGTTGCAGCGAGCTCTGCCGGACATCGAGCATGTCGCTGGCCCAGTCCGGCAGCAGGTCGATGCCGGCCTTCATCATCAAATCACCAAAGGGTCGCGCCAGAACACTCGGCGCCGGTGCTGCGAGCAACAATCGCAAAACCTCGCGGCTGCGTTCATCGCACAACAACTGCGGGCGCATGCGTTGCAGATAGTCGGCCACGGCTTGCCGTGATTTCGGCACATCCCGCGCGCCCAGGCGTTCGGCAATCACGGCGATTTCCGCGTAATAACGATCCTGATCCGCCCCCGACAAATGCGGATTGCGATAACGCAAATGCGCGGCGAGAAAGTTACTGACTTCGGCCACATGCACCCACGTCAGCAAATCCGCATCGCTGGCCGCGTAAGGGCGGCCATCCGGCGCGGTGCCGACCACTTGCAGGTGAATGGTGCGCACCTTCTCGATCAACCAGTCGGCGTCGCGTCGCGAGCCGAACGTGGTGCCGGATACAAACTGACTGGTGCGCCGCAAACGCCCGAGCATGTCTTCACGAAAATTCGAATGATCCCAAACCCCGGCCAGTGCCAGCGGATGCAAAGCCTGCAGCAACAACGCACTGATACCACCGATCAACATGCTGCTGAAATCGCCGTGCACTTGCCAACTGACTGAGTCGGGGCCGAACAGGCCGGGGTCGCCCTTGGGGTTTTCCAGGTCGAGTTGACCGAGCGACAGCCCGGTCAGGCTCATGAGTTGGTTTTCAATACGACTGCGGATGAATTCCATGACCACTCAGTGCGAAAGGGCGGGCGCGGTCGGTTGACCACGCCAGGGGTGTTACTGATTGAGGCGCTTGTCGATCAGTCCCTGCACCACACTCGGGTCGGCCAAGGTCGAGGTGTCGCCGAGGCTGTCGAGTTCGTTGCAGGCGATCTTGCGCAAGATGCGCCGCATGATCTTGCCTGAACGGGTTTTCGGCAAGGCCGGCGCCCACTGGATCAGGTCGGGCTTGGCGAAGCTGCCGATTTCCTTGCTGACGTGGGCGAGCAGTTCTTTCTTCAGCTCGTCATTCGGTTCGGTGCCGTTCATGGGCGTGACGAAGGCGTAGATGCCCTGACCTTTGACGTCGTGGGGGTAACCGACCACGGCGGCTTCGGCGATGCTGTCGTGCAGCACCAGCGCGCTTTCCACTTCAGCCGTGCCGATGCGGTGGCCGGAAACGTTAATCACGTCGTCGATGCGCCCGGTGATCCAGTAGTCGCCATCCTCGTCGCGGCGTGCGCCGTCGCCGGTGAAATAGTAGCCGGGGTAGGGTTTGAAATAGGTGTCGACCATTCGCTGCGGGTCGCCATAGACGCTGCGGATCTGCGCCGGCCAACTCGACTTGATCGCCAGCACGCCGCTGCCGGCGCCTTTGATTTCCTTGCCGTGTTCATCGAGCAGCACCGGTTGCACGCCGAACATCGGTTGTGTGGCGCAGCCCGGTTTGATTCGCTGGGCGCTGACCAGCGGGCTGAGCATGATGCCGCCGGTTTCGGTCTGCCACCAGGTGTCGACGATGGGGCAGCGCTGTTCTCCTACGACATTGAAATACCATTCCCACGCTTCAGGGTTGATTGGCTCGCCGACGCTGCCGAGCAATCTGAGGCTGGCGCGCGAGGTTTCTTTCAATGGTTCGGCACCTTCGCGCATCAACGCGCGCAGAGCGGTGGGTGCAGTGTAGAAAATATTGACCTTGTGTTTATCGATGACCTGCCAGAATCGTGAGCTGCTCGGATAACTCGGTACGCCTTCGAACATCAGCGTGGTCGCGCCGTTGGCCAGCGGGCCGTAGACGATATAGCTGTGACCGGTGACCCAGCCGACGTCGGCGGTGCACCAAAACACTTCGCCGTCGCGGTAATCGAGCACGTATTTGAAGGTCATCGCCGCTTGCAGCAAATAGCCGCCGGTAGTGTGCAGCACGCCTTTGGGTTTGCCGGTACTGCCGGAGGTGTAGAGGATGAACAGCGGATCTTCGGCGTCCATCGGTTCTGGCGGGCAATCGTCGCTGACATCGCGCACGGCCTGGTGATACCAGATATCGCGCCCCTCGACCCAGTCGACCTTGCCTTGGCTGCGCTCGACCACCACGACGGTGCTGACGTCCGGGCAACTTTGCAGGGCTTTGTCGACGTTCTGCTTCAGTGGCACGAACTTGCCGCCGCGCACGCCTTCATCTGCAGTGATCACCGTGCGGCAATCGGCATCGAGAATGCGGTCACGCAGGGAATCAGGGGAGAAACCGCCGAACACCACCGAGTGAATCGCGCCGATCCGCGAACAGGCGAGCATGGCGTACGCGGCTTCGGGGATCATCGGCATGTAGATGCACACCCGGTCACCTTTCTTCACGCCACGGCTTTTCAGCACGTTAGCCAAGCGGCAGACGTGGTGGTGGAGTTTTTTATAAGTGATTTGCGCCGACTCGGCGGGATCGTCGCCTTCCCAGAGCAGGGCGGTCTGCTCGCCGCGCTGTTCCAGGTGACGGTCGATGCAGTTGTAGCTGACGTTCAGTTTGCCCCCGGCAAACCAGGCGGCTTCACCGGTTTTCAGGTCGTAGCGCTGAACGGTCTGCCACGGCGTGCTCCAGTCGAGGAAACGCGTGGCCTGTTCGGCCCAGAAGGCCGTGGGGTGTTCAATGGATTCGCGGTAAAGCCGTCGATACTCATCCTGACTCAATTGCGCAGCCCGGCGGACGGCATCGGCTTTGGGGAACGTGCTGATATCAAACATGACGGTTCCTTATTCTTGTGGTGCGACAAGGATAAAGATGCGCTGATGGGGGGAAGGGATCAAGGCCGCCCCTCACCCTAACCCTCTCCCAAAGGGAGAGGGGACTGACCGAGGTGTTTGGGCTTGATACATCGACTTGAAATTCCGGAGTCGAACTCAAGTATTGAAAAGCGTGAAAATCGGCTCCCTTTCCCCCTCTACCCCTTGGGGGGAGAGGGCTGGGGTGAGGGGGAAGCGATTTGGCTGCCACCGCGAAATCCACGCCAAACGCCAGACGAAAAAAAGCCCCTGAACTTCAGGGGCTCTCTATCAAGCAACAGATCAACCGCGGTGACGACCGCGGAAGTAGTTGATCAGGCCCTGGGTGGAAGGATCATCAGCAAGGGTTTCATCGCTGCCGACCAGGCGGTTGTAAACGCCTTTGCCCAGTTCCTTGCCCAACTCCACGCCCCATTGGTCGAAGGCGTTGATGCCCCAGACCACGCTCTGTACGAACACTTTGTGCTCATACATGGCAACCAATGCGCCGAGGCGACGCGGGCTGATGCGTTCGACCACGATGGTGTTGCTCGGGCGGTTGCCCGGGATCACCTTGTGCGGCGCGAGTTTGTGCACCTGCTCTTCGCTCATGCCCTTGTCGCGCAATTCCTGCTCGGCTTCCGGCAGGGTCTTGCCGAGCATCAGCGCCTGGCTCTGCGACAAGCAGTTGGCGTACAGCCACTGATGGTGGTCGGAGACCGGGTTGAAGCTGACGATCGGCACGATGAAGTCGGCCGGGATCAACTGCGAACCTTGATGCAGCAACTGGTGGTAGGCGTGCTGACCGTTGCAGCCGACGCCGCCCCAGATCACCGGACCGGTATCGGTCGACACCGGCGTGCCGTCCTGACGCACGCTCTTGCCGTTGGATTCCATGTCCAGCTGTTGCAAGTGCTTGGTGATGTTGCGCAGGTAGTGGTCGTACGGCAGGATCGCGTGGCTTTGCGCGCCCCAGAAGTTGCCGTACCAGACACCGAGCAGGGCCAGCAGCACCGGCATGTTCTGTTCGAACGGCGCGGTCTGGAAATGCTGGTCCATGGTGTAGGCGCCGGACAGCAGCTCCTTGAAGTTGGACATGCCGATGGCCAGGGCAATCGGCAAACCGATGGCCGACCACAGCGAGTAACGACCGCCAACCCAGTCCCACATCGGGAAGATGTTTTCTTCACGGATACCGAACGCCACGGCTGCCGCGTTGTTGCTCGATACAGCGATGAAGTGACGATACAGCTCGGCTTCCGAACCGCCCTGTGCCAGGTACCAGGCACGAGCAGCCTGAGCGTTCTTCAGGGTTTCGAGGGTGTTGAACGACTTCGACGAAACAATGAACAGCGTGGTCTCGGCGCGCAGTTTCTGCGTCAGCTCGTGGAATTCGCTGCCGTCGATGTTCGCCAGATAATGGCAACGCACGCCTTTCTGCGCGTACGACAGCAGTGCTTCGGAGACCAGCTCAGGGCCGAGGAACGAGCCACCGATGCCGATGTTGACCACGTCGGTGATCGGCTTCTCGGTGTAACCACGCCACAGACCGTCGTGGATGCGGCCGACCAGATCGGTAATCTGGTTCAGAACCTTGTGGACTTCCGGCATCACGTTGACGCCGTTGACCGACAGTTTGTCGCCTACCGGGCGGCGCAGGGCGGTGTGCAGCGCCGGGCGGCCTTCGGAAGTGTTGACGATTTCGCCTTCAAACAGCGCTTTGATGGCGCCTTTGAGATCGACTTCATTGGCCAGACCGACCAGCAGGTTGCGGGTCTGGGCGTTGATCAAATTCTTCGAATAATCGAGAAACAGTCCGCAGCTGCTGAGGGTGAACTGGTTGAAGCGCTGCGGATCGGCGTTGAAGGCTTCGCGCATGCTGAAATCCTGCATGGCTTGGCGGTGATCTTTCAACGCTTGCCAGGCGGGCAGAGCGGTAACGTCTTGAGGAGTGAGGTAATACGCCATCGCTGCGGTTTTCCTTTTTACTTGAACGGCCTTTTGAACACTGAACAGACCCGGCACGCCATGTTTGGGCATGGGATCAACTGCGTCGACACGATTTCTGGACACAGGGCGAATACAGTAAACCTCGCGCTGCGTTCTGTCTTGACTTTGTCTGACCAGATCCCTGTACTTTTTTAACATCGAGACCGGGAACTGGCCGACAAACGGAGGGGGAGCGGGGCGGTTTCGCGATCAGGCGAGCTGAACCGGGATGGCGTTGCTGGTGTGGCTCAGCTCATTGCCCGGCGCCATGTAAAGCATGCGCGGCTTGAAATTGACCAGCTCGGCTTCGCTGTAATGGGCGTAGGCACAAATGATCACGCGGTCGCCAACCTTGGCCTTGTGTGCAGCGGCGCCGTTGACGGAGATCATCCGCGAGCCTTCTTCGCCACGAATCGCGTAGGTGGTGAAACGCTCGCCGTTGTCGACGTTGTAAATCTGGATCTGCTCGTATTCACGGATGCCGGACAAGTCCAGCCACTCGCCATCGATGGCGCACGAACCTTCGTAATCGAGCACCGCATGAGTGACTTCGGCGCGGTGCAGTTTGGCCTTGAGCATGATCGCGTGCATGAGGGTTTTCCCGGGTTGGAATCGAACGGCGGGCAGTGTGCCCGAAGGCTTTGAGGGCGGCAATACAGCTGGAATGCAATCTTCATGACGCTGAAAAACACTGTAGGAGTGAGCCTGCTCGCGATAGCGGTGTGTCATTCAACACTGATGCTGACTGACACACCGCTATCGCGAGCAGGCTCACTCCTACAGGGGGTATTGCGGTGTAGGTTAAACCGGGGTATCGAGATTCAGGTGCAGGTTGTCGATCAACCGCGTAGTGCCGAGGAATGCGGCCACCAGAATCACCAGATCACGGTCTTCAGCCGTCGCCGGACGCAGGGTCAGGGCGTGGCGGATTTCCAGGTAATCCGGACGCAACCCAGATGCCTCCAGCAGTTGCTGCTGAGCACTGATCAACGCCGGGAAATCCCGTTCGCCTTGCTTGATCGACTCGGCAATGTTGCTCAGGCTGCGATAAACCACCGGGGCCACCGCACGTTGTTCTTCGCTGAGGAAGCCATTGCGCGAGGACAGCGCCAGGCCGTCGGCGGCACGCACAGTCGGTTCGCCAATGATCTGGATCGGCATGTTCAAGTCGTGCACCAGGGCGCGAATCACCGCCAGTTGCTGATAATCCTTCTGGCCGAAAATCGCCAAATCCGGCTGGACCATGTTGAACAGCTTGCTGACCACGGTCGCCACGCCTTCAAAGTGCCCCGGACGGCTGGCGCCGCACAGGCCTTCGGACAATTGCGGCACGCTGACCCGAGTCTGTCCGGCCATGCCGTCGGGGTACATTTCTTCGACCGTCGGGGCGAAGAGCAGGGAGCAACCGGCTTCGAGCAGCTTCTCCTGATCCGCTGCCAAGGTGCGCGGGTATTTATCGAGGTCTTCGCCGGCGCCGAATTGCAGCGGATTGACGAAAATGCTCGCGACCACGAAATCCACACGTTGCGTGGCTTTGGTGATCAGTGCAACGTGACCGCTGTGCAGATTGCCCATGGTCGGCACGAAGCCGATGCGCTTGCCTTCGCTACGGGCGCGGGCGACAGCGGCGCGCAGTTCGCGTACGGTTTTAACGGTGTTCATGCAGAGAATCCGTGTTCGATGCCAGGGAACGTGGTGGCTTTGACTTCGTTGACGTAAGCCTTCAGCGCGGACTGGATGCTGTCCTGACCCTGCATGAAGTTCTTCACGAACTTCGGCATGCGGCCAGTGATCGACAGGCCGAGCATGTCGTGCAGCACCAATACTTGACCGTCGGTGGCGTTACCGGCGCCGATCCCGATCACCGGAATCTTCACTGCCTGGCTGATTTCAGCGGCCAGTTCACTCGGCACGCATTCGAGCAGCAGCATCGCCGCACCGGCCTGTTCCAGCGAAATCGCGTCAGCGCGCATCTGCCGTGCCTGGTTCTCGTTGCGACCCTGCACTTTATAGCCGCCAAGAATGTTCACCGCTTGCGGGGTCAGGCCCATGTGCGCGCACACCGGTACACCGCGTTCGGCGAGCAGACGGATCGACTCGGCGAGCCACAACTGACCTTCGACCTTGACCATGTGCGCACCGGCCTGCATCAGCATGGCGCTGTTGGTCATGGTTTGTTCAAGGGTGGCGTTGGCCATGAACGGCAGGTCGGCAAGGATCAGGGCATCAGTGTTGCCGCGTTTGACGCAAGCGGTGTGGTAGGCCATTTCTGCGGTGGTCACCGGCAACGTGCTGTCGTGACCTTGCAGGACCATGCCGAGGGAGTCGCCCACCAGCAGCACTTCGACACCGGCCTCATTACAGGCGTGGGCGAAGGTCGCGTCATAGCAGGTCAGCATGGTGATCTTTTCACCTTTCTGCTTGAGGCTCTGGAGCGTGGTCAGGGTGATGGCTGGCATGTAAAAAATCCTCGTTCAGGCGCTCTGGAAACTACTGCGAGTAACGCGCGTGATTCTTCATCTACTCAGGCGCACGCTCTTTTGTCGTGCTTATAAGGCCTGGATTGCGCCCGTATGTGCCGGGTTGGCGGCAGCGGGACGCCTATAGTCGTGATGAGCCAACAGGAAGTCAATTGCGTGTGTTACCGCATTGTTACGAGGGGAGTGTTACCGCCGTTACTGATGCGATTCAGCGGCGCGGCGGGCCTGATTCGCGGGGTTTTTGTCCGACAATAAATCTGGATATGGAAAGCTATTCCTGTAGGAACTGCGGAACGCTGCGATCTTTTGATCTTGATTTTGAAGATCAAAAGATCGCAGCGTTCAGCAGCTCCTACAAGGGATTTATGTCAGGCGTGGGGGAGGCGTTCCAAGCCGACGAACGGGCAGGCTGCCAGCAGATTGGAGAGGTTGCGGCCATCGGCCAGGCGCAGGTCCTGTGGGGCCAGTTCGGCGAGCGGATACAACACGAACGCGCGTTCCTGAATCTGGTAATGCGGGACTTTCAGGCGCGGCTCGTCGATCAGTTGATCGCCGAACAGCAGAATATCCAGATCCAGCGTACGAGGCCCCCAACGCTCAAGGCGTTCGCGACCTTGATCGTTTTCGATGGCTTGCAGCGCGTCGAGCAGTGCAATCGGCGCAAGATCGCTGTCGAGCGCCGCGACCGCGTTGGTGTAACGCGGCTGGCCCGGCAGCAATGAATCGCTTTGATAAAAGGCAGAAACGCCAGCGAGCAGGGTCTGCGGCAATTGCCCCAGCGCCTCGACGGCGCTGCGCAACTGTTCGGCCGGGTCAGCGAGGTTGCTGCCCATGCCGATGTAGATGCGTTCCATGCCTTTACTCGCCTGTCGAAGCGCTCGGTGCGCCGGCGCGTTTGCGCTTGGAACCGCTGCTGCGGCGACGTTTGCGCGGCGCGCCACTGGCGTCATCACCTTTACCGCTGAGGTCGCGGATCATGTCGCGGCGCTCGCTGTCGTTGGCGTCCTGATAATCCGTCCACCATTCGCCCAGGCCATCGGTTTCCTCGCCAGCGCTTTCACGCAGCAGCAGGAAGTCGTAACCGGCACGGAAACGCGGGTTGTCCAGCAACAGGTCGGCACGTTTGCCGCTGCGCCGTGGCAGACGCTCCTGCATGTCCCAGATCTCGCGGATCGGCATGGTAAAACGCTTCGGAATCGCAATGCGCTGGCACTGTTCGGCGATCAGTTCGTGAGCGCCTTCCTGCATCGCCGGAATCGGCGGCATGCCACGTTCTTGCAGACGCAGCACGCGGGCCGGCAAAGCAGGCCACAACAGCGCGGCAAACAGGAACGCCGGGGTCACCGGTTTGTTCTGCTTGATGCGCAGGTCGGTGTTGGTCAGCGCTTCGCTGATCAGCGTGTGCGTGTACTCCGGGTTGTGTTCCAGCGCATCGGCACTGGCCGGGAACAATGGGGCGAACAGCTGCAGATCAACCAGCATTTCGAAAGTGATCGCACCGTGTCCCGAGAGGAACAGCTTGAGCACTTCTTCGAACAGACGCGCCGACGGGATCTCGCGCAGCATTGGCGCCAGTTCACGGATCGGCTGCACGGTGTGCTTTTCAATGCCGAAATTGAGCTTGGCGGCGAAACGCACCGCGCGCAGCATGCGCACCGGGTCTTCCTGGTAACGCTGCTTCGGATCACCGATCAAGCGGATCAGGTGGTTGCGGATATCGTGTACGCCGTTGGCGTAATCGAGGATGCGCTCGCTGACCGGATCGTAATACAGGGCGTTGATGGTGAAGTCGCGGCGTTGCGCGTCTTCTTCCAGGGTGCCGTAAACGTTGTCGCGCAGAATCCGCCCGCTCTCGTTACGCGAAGACTGGTTGCTGTCTTCGTCGTCTTCGTTTACCGGGTGATTGGCGCGGAAGGTCGCGACTTCAATGATTTCGCGGCCGAAATGGATATGCACCAGTTTGAAGCGGCGACCGATGATCCGCGCATTGCGGAATTCGGCACGGACTTGCTCGGGGGTGGCGCTGGTGGCGACGTCGAAATCCTTGGGCGTGATGCCCAGCAGCATGTCACGCACGCAACCGCCGACCAGATAAGCCTGGTAACCGGCACCTTGCAGGCGTTCGACGATATTCACCGCATAGCGGCTGAACTGCGTTTTCTGCAGCGAATGTTGGCCGCTGTTGAGCACTTCAGGGGTGCTGCGGATGTGTTGCGTACGACGCACGGGAGTTCGGAATGACTGGAACAACTTCTTCAGCATGGGATGCACTGTTTGAAGGAATGTTCGGCCATACCAAAGAATGACCGCATGATGGGCGCAGATTCTAGCATTTAGTCGGGGGATGGTGTAGGACACGGCCGATTTGAGCTGCAAGCCGCAGGCTACAGGCATCGCGCACGATAAAAAGGGGGGATTTTGCTACGAGGAGAAACTACAAGGGGAGCCGAAGCTCCCCAAGAAGTAGTTGCGTGCTCTTTTTATTATTGATTCGGGCTTCTTGTTTTTGTTGAGTGCCCTCGCCACGAAGTGTTTCCTTCGTGACCCTCCCAATCGGGAGCCAAGAGCAAACGGATTGCTTTGGTCGCTGAATTGCAGTGATCTCTCGATCCAACCAGTACAGGCTCTGTCTTAGGACAGTTTTTGTTGTTCTCGGCCTGGTCGTGGGGCAAGCCCCAAATACAACGCCTCTCCAAAAGAATCAGTTAGCTGCGCCTCTCGCCGTCTTGTTTTTATTGTGCGTGAGTCGATTCGTCTTATTTTTATTGTCTTGTGCATTGCTTGTTATTGTTCTTGTACTGAACATATAGCAGGTGCCGTGCCAACTTTTGCGAAACCCAATAAAACAAGGGGTTAGGTCGATATAACCGTTTTGTCGGGGCGAAAAAAAGCCGGGGTTTCGTTACCGATAACCCCGGCTTCTGTTACGTGAATCGACTGAGGTAACAGTTTTTTCACATCTTCAAGCGTTACCCGCACACTCGACAGGTAACGTTCAGCTCTCGCTGGCGACCCCGGTCTTGCGCCGCGGAATGCCCAGACGCTGACGGCGTTCCCACAGGCATTTACGGCTGACGCCCAGTTTGCGCGCCAGTTCGGTCTCGGTCATGTGGTCCTGATGCTCGAGGACGAAGTGCTGGAAGTAGTCTTCCAGCGACAGGTCTTCGGTCGGCTCATGGCTGCTGTTGCTGGCGTTACCGCCCGTTTGCGGTGGCAGACCGATGAACTCGTCGTCTTCCAGATCGCTCAGCTCGATATCGATGCCCAGCAGATCGGCGGAGATTTCCGGGCTTTCGCTCAGAATCACTGCGCGCTCGACCGCGTTCTCCAGCTCACGCACGTTACCCGGCCAGGAATAATGACGGATCGCCTGTTCGGCATCCGCAGCAAACTTAAGGTCGGTACGGTTGATGCGCGCGCTCTGGCGAGCGAGGAAAGCCGTTGCGATCTCATTGACGTCGGCACCGCGCTCGCGCAAGGCCGGCAGTTTCAGTGCGATCACATGCAGACGGTAATAAAGGTCTTCACGGAACTGGCCGATTTTCGCCAGGCTCTTGAGATCCCGGTGAGTCGCCGCGATCAGGCGCACATCGACTTTCTGCGACTGCACCGAGCCAACCCGGCGAATCTCGCCTTCCTGCAACACGCGCAGCAGGCGGGCCTGGGCTTCCAGTGGCAGCTCACCGATTTCGTCGAGGAACAAGGTGCCGCCGTCCGCCGCTTCAACCAGACCGGCACGCCCGGCGCTGGCGCCAGTGAATGCGCCTTTCTCATGGCCGAACAGTTCGGACTCGATCAGGCTTTCCGGAATGGCTGCGCAGTTCACCGAAATCATCGGCGCCTTGGCACGTTTCGACAGGTTGTGCAGGGCGCGGGCCACCAGTTCCTTACCGGTGCCGGACTCGCCCTGGATCAACACATTGGAATCGGTCGGCGCGACTTTGCGGATCTTGCTGTACAGATCCTGCATCGGCGGGCAGGAGCCGATGATGCCGATTTCGCCGTTGCTGTTGTCGACGGCGGATTTACCGCTGCCATTGGCCGGTTTGCTGGCAACCGCTTCGCCGGCCGCCGGTGCCGATTGGCGATCACGCAGGATCCGCGCGACAGCCTGAAGCATTTCATCGTGGTCGAAAGGCTTGGCGATGTAGTCCACCGCGCCCATCTTCATCGAGTCGACCGCCGAGCGCAGGCTGGCGTAACTGGTCATGATCAGCACCGGTGTGCCCTGGCCGAGCTTGATCAGCTCGGTGCCCGGCGCACCCGGCAAGCGCAGATCGCTGACGATCAGATCGAACGTAGGAATGGTGAAGCGTTCTTGTGCTTCCTGCACTGAACCGGCTTCGCTGACCTGGTACTGATTACGTTCCAGCAGGCGGCGCAAGGCGGAGCGGATAATTGTTTCGTCTTCGACGATCAAAATGTGCGGCATTGATTCGATACTCTCGACGGTCTCAGTTCACAGCGGACGTCGCTTCGACATGACGCGGTAAGGTCACCCGGATACGGGTGCCGCGTTGGCTTTGTACATCAGCCGGGCTGTCGATGGTGATTTGTCCATAATGCTCTTCAACGATGGAATAGACCAGTGCAAGGCCCAGACCGGTGCCTTCGCCAGGATCCTTGGTGGTGAAGAAGGGTTCGAACAATCGGTCCATGATGTTCTTCGGAATTCCGCTGCCTTCGTCCTCCACGATCAGATCGACCGTGTGTTCGCCGGCTTCGCTCTTGACCCGCACCGCACTGTGCGGCGGCGAGGCGTCGCGGGCGTTGGAGAGCAGATTGATCAGTACCTGGGCGAGCCGCTGCGGGTCACCCTCGACCCAGTGATCGGGGTCGCACAGGTTGTAGAACTGCACTTCGAAATTGCGTCGGTTCAGCGCCAGCAGGCCAATAGCATCCTGGGCAACTTCGGCCAGACACACGGGTTCATCGCTGTGCTGATGGCTGCCGGCGTGAGCGAAGCTCATCAGCGACTGGACGATGCGTGACACGCGTTTGGTCTGTTCAAGAATCTGCCCGCTGATTTCCGTCAGTTCGCCGTCGTCTTCACGCTCTTCGCGCAGGTTCTGCGCCAGACAGGCGATGCCGGTGATCGGGTTGCCGATTTCGTGGGCCACCCCCGCCGCGAGGCGACCGATGCTGGCCAGACGTTCCGAGTGCACCAGTTTGTCTTCGAGCATCTGGGTTTCGGTCAAATCCTCAACCAGTAACACCAGACCACTGTTACCCGGTGCGAGCGGTTCATCGATGGCGGCTTTGTGCAGGTTCAGCCAGCGGGTCTGGCCGTCAAGGGCCAGATGTTGTTTGTGCAAATGCTCGTCGGGCAGGTTGATGAAGCCTTGCAGCAACTCTTTCCACGGCTCGCCAATGGTGCTCAGACGCGAACCGACCACGCGTTGTGCGGCGATCCCGGTGAGTTCTTCCATGGCCTTGTTCCACATCAGGATCTCTTGATCCTTGGCCAGCGAGCAGACGCCCATCGGCAGTTCCTGCAGGGTCTGGCGGTGGTAACGACGCAGGGCATCGAGTTCGGCGGCCAGGCCTGTGAGGCGCGAGTGGTAATCCTCGAGACGGCTTTCGATGAAGTGGATGTCTTCGGTCACATAGTTTTCGCCGCCGGCCTTGTAGGGCAGGAAGGTTTCGACCATGTCTTGCGCCACGCTCGGGCCCATCAGGCCGGAGAGGTTGGCTTCGATGCGGTCGCGCAAACGACGCAAGGCGTACGGGCGGCGTTCGTCGAAAGGCAGATAGAGGTCACGCAGCGCTTGCTCGACCTCCTTCTGCGCAGCCTTGGCGCCCAACGGTTTCGCCAGTTGTGTGGCGAACTCCTGGGGCGAGGCAGCGTGCAGTTCGCGGCGTTGCGGGCGCCGGACGTTATCCACAGCGCAGGCTTCGGCGGCGCTGGCTTCTTCGGGGCTGGCGTTGGTGAACAGCGAGATCAGCGTGAACATCAAGACGTTGGCGGCGAGCGAGGCGATGGCCGCCATGTGCCAACTGGTGTCGTCGAGTACGTAAATCATGTTCAGCAGCGGGATGTAGAAACCCTGCAGATTGCCGACCAGCGGCAGCAGCATGGTCACTACCCAGACCAGAATCCCCGCCAGCAGACCGGCGATAAAGCCGCGCCGATTGGCGGTCGGCCAGTACAGCACCGACAACACGCCGGGCAGGAATTGCAGGGTCGCCACAAACGCGACGATGCCGAGGTTGGCCAGATCCTGTTCGGCGCCGAGCATCAGGTAGAAACCGAAACCAGCCATGATGATCGCGACGATCAATGCGCGGCGGGTCCACTTCAGCCAGCGGTAGATATTGCCTTCGGCCGGCGGTTGATAAAGCGGCAGCACCAAGTGGTTCAGCGCCATGCCCGACAGCGCGAGCGTGGTCACAATGATCAATCCGCTGGCCGCCGATAAGCCACCGACGTAAGCCAGCAAGGCCAGCGGTTTGCTGTTGGCGGCGATGCCGATGCCGAGGGTGAAGTATTCCGGATTGGTCGTTGCACCGAGCTTGAGCCCGGCCCAGAGGATCAGTGGTACTGCCAGACTCATCAGCAGCAGGAACAGCGGCAAACCCCAGCTCGCACTGACCAGCGAGCGCGGATTGAGGTTTTCGGTAAAGGTCATGTGATACATGTGCGGCATCACGATCGCCGAGGCGAAGAACACCAGCAGCAACGTGCGCCACGGGCCTTCCTGCAATGGCGTGTGCAGGGCGGCGAGGGCGGTCTGGTTCTGCAGCAGCCACAGCTCAAGTTGCTGCGGGCCGTCGAACACGCCATACAGCGCATACAAACCGACGCCGCCGAGGGCGATCAGTTTGATCACCGACTCAAAGGCGATCGCAAATACCAGTCCTTCGTGCTTCTCACGGGTGGCGATATGCCGGGAACCAAAGAAAATCGTGAACAGAATGATCAGCGCACAGAACGCCAACGCCACGCGGCTCTGGATCGGCTCGCCGGTGAGGATGCCGATGGAGTCGGCCACCGCCTGAATCTGCAACGCCAACAGCGGCAGTACGCCGATCAGCATGAAAATCGTGGTCAGCGCGCCGGCCCAGGTGCTGCGAAAGCGGAACGCGAACAGATCCGCCAGCGACGACAGTTGATAGGTGCGGGTGATTTTCAGGATCGGATAGAGCAGCACCGGCGCCAGCAGAAACGCGCCGGACACGCCGAGGTAACTGGAGAGAAAGCCGTAGCCGTACTGGTAGGCGAGGCCGACCGTGCCGTAAAACGCCCAGGCACTGGCGTAAACACCCAGTGACAGGGTGTAGGTCAACGGGTGGCGAATGATCGCGCGCGGGATCATGCCCCGTTCGCTGATCCAGGCAACGCCGAACAGCACCGCCAGGTACGCGGCGCTGACCAGGATCATCTGGGTCAGGCTAAAGCTCATCGGCATCTTTTTGGCTCTGCAGGATGAAGGTCACGACTATGAGGATCAGCCAGAGCAGATACGGGCGATACCAGGCGCCCGTAGCGTCGATCCACCAATCCATGATGGCGGGGGAAAACAGGTAGATCCCCACGACTAAAAGCAGGACCAAGCGATAGATGTACATCCCGGCCTCTCTTTTTTATGCGCGTGCCCGAAAACGTGCGGCGATGGTAACGGATGGGCGCACGACTGCAAGTGTCGTCATAGCAGTTGCGCTTCGGGCAGCGTCAGTGTGCGCGGGATCTGTGTGGCATCCCAGTGTGCGCTGCCCCACGCCAGCAACTCTTGCGGCGAGGCGTGGGCCAGTTCGGCACTTGGGTTTTGCCCCAGTGCGCGCAGGGCTCGCAGCAACAATGGCGTGGCTTGATCCGCTTCAAGCGGCGGCGAACGATAGGACTTGCCGAGCTTGTTGCCGTCCGGTTGAGTAATCAGCGGCAAGTGCAGGTAACGCGGTTGGCGCAAGCCGAGCAATTCTTGCAGATAGAGTTGGCGTGGGGTCGAGTCGAGCAGGTCGGCACCGCGCACGATGTCGGTGATGCCTTGCCAGGCATCATCGAGCACCACGGCCAGTTGATAGGCGTAGAGGCCGTCGCGGCGACGGATCACGAAATCGCCGACGTCGCGGCCCAGATGCTGGCGGTATTCGCCCTGAACACGATCGATGAAGTGGTATTCCAGTTCCGGCACGCGCAGGCGGATCGCCGCGTCTTGCTGATCGTGACCGGCATTGCGGCACAGGCCCGGATAGATGCCGTTGTACGCTTCGAGCTGTTTGCGCGAGCAGGTGCAAGCGTAGGCCAGGCCATGATTGAACAGGCTGTTGAGCACTTCGGCGTAAGCATCGTGGCGATCGCTCTGACGCACCATGTCGCCGTCCCATTCAAAGCCGTAACTCTCCAGCGCCTTGAGGATCGCCACCTGCGCACCGGGTTCTTCACGGGGCGGATCGAGATCTTCCATGCGCACCAGCCAGCGACCACCGACCGAACGGGCGTCGAGGTAGGAGGCGAGGGCGGCAACCAGCGAACCGAAGTGCAGGTGGCCACTCGGGGTTGGGGCGAAGCGGCCGATGTAGGCGGGGGATGTTTTGGCAGTCATGGAGACGAAGCTACTTTTCAGGCTATACGCAGGTCAACCTGTGGGAGCGAGCCTGCTCGCGATAGCGTAATTTCAGACGATTAAATGCTGAATGACACACCGATTTCGCGAGCAGGCTCACTCCTACAAAAGGCAAAAGGCAGAAACAAAAACGGAGCGTTCGCACGCTCCGTTTTTCGTTCAGGTCGAGATTACTTGCCGACCTGCTTTTCCTTGATCTCAGCCAGGTTCTTGCAGTCGACGCACATGTCGGCAGTAGGACGGGCTTCAAGGCGCTTGACGCCGATCTCGATGCCGCACGAATCGCACCAGCCGTATTCGCCGTCTTCGATCAGTTGCAGTGTCTTGTCGATCTTCTTGATCAGCTTGCGCTCGCGATCACGGGCACGCAGTTCAAGGGCGAACTCTTCTTCCTGACTGGCACGGTCGGCCGGGTCGGGAAAGTTGGCCGCTTCGTCCTTCATGTGATCAACAGTTCGGTCGACTTCCTGCATCAAGTCCAGTTTCCACTTGGTCAGGATCTTGGTGAAGTGCGCGCGCATGGGTTTGCCCATGTACTCTTCGTCTTTGGCCTGAACATAAGGTTCGAAGCCGCTGATCGCCGTTTGCTGCTGTTGCTTTGCTTGGGTGGGCATGAAATGGACCGCCTCTACTCTTGTAATCCATTGCGCAGGATTGCTCCATCACCGACACCTGCCGGCCCTGCGGCTGCAAGCGGGCGAACTTACCAGATCAAATCGGCCTGCGCTACTCCCGGATGTCGAGGCCCCGGCGGGTGGCGCTTGCAAATGTTTGGCAAGCCGTGTCTGGTGGTGTTGAAGACCTGTTCAATCACTGATTTTAGTCAATCCTGGAGCGTACGTGCGTATCGTTACAGTCCAGCGTTCTTGAGGCTGTGACCGCTGCGGGTTCTCGCTCGTTCCGGCAGATGGGTAGAATCGTCTCTTTTTCCCTGCCGAAGGAAAACCAATGGCTCAGCCTTACAGTGCGCGCAGTCGTGCGATCGAACCGTTCCATGTGATGGCGCTGCTGGCGCGGGCCAATGAGTTACAGGCTGAAGGTCATGATGTCATCCATCTGGAGATCGGTGAGCCAGATTTCACTACCGCTGAACCGATCATTCGTGCCGGGCAGGCGGCGCTGACGGCGGGCAAGACCCGTTACACCGCTGCGCGCGGCATTCCGGAACTGCGCGAGGCAATCGCCGGGTTTTATCAATCGCGTTATGGCTTGAATATCGACCCACGGCGGATTCTGATTACACCGGGCGGTTCCGGTGCGCTGTTGCTGGCCAGCGCGTTGCTGGTCGATCCCGGTAAACACTGGCTGCTGGCGGATCCGGGTTACCCGTGCAACCGGCACTTCCTGCGTTTGGTCGAAGGTGCGGCGCAGTTGGTGCCGGTGGGTCCGGACGTGCGTTATCAACTGACTCCTGATCTGGTCGAGCGGCATTGGGATCACGACAGCGTCGGCGCACTGGTGGCTTCGCCGGCCAACCCGACCGGGACGATCCTGACACGCGATGAGCTGGCCGGGTTATCCACAGCCATCAAGGCGAAACACGGGCATCTGGTGGTGGACGAGATCTATCACGGCCTGACCTACGGCACCGATGCCGCCAGCGTGCTGGAAGTCGATGACAGCGCTTTTGTGTTGAACAGTTTCTCCAAGTATTTCGGCATGACCGGCTGGCGTCTCGGCTGGCTGGTGGCGCCGGACGCGGCGGTCAGCGAGCTGGAAAAACTCGCGCAGAACCTCTACATCAGTGCACCGAGCATGGCGCAATATGCGGCGTTGGCCTGTTTCGAGCCGGATACTATTGCGATTCTTGAAGAGCGTCGTGCCGAATTCGGCCGTCGCCGGGATTTCCTCCTGCCAGCGTTGCGCGAGTTGGGTTTCAACATCGCCGTGGAGCCGGAAGGCGCTTTCTATCTCTACGCCGATATCAGCCAGTTCGGCGGCGATGCCTTCGCGTTCTGCCGACATTTCCTCGAAACCGAGCATGTGGCGTTCACCCCGGGTCTGGATTTCGGTCGCTATCAGGCCAGTCACCATGTGCGTTTTGCCTACACGCAAAACCTCCCGCGCTTACAGGAAGCGGTGGAGCGAATCGCCCGTGGCTTGAAGAGCTGGCAAGGCTGATGCGCTTTTATCCACCTCTGGAAGAGGCGCGACTGATCCGGCGTTACAAGCGTTTTCTCGCCGATATCGAAACCGTTGGCGGCGAGTTGCTGACCATTCACTGCCCGAACACCGGTTCGATGCTCAATTGTCAGGTCGAGGGTGGGCAGGTCTGGTTCAGTCGCTCCAACGATCCGAAACGTAAGTTGCCCGGTACATGGGAAATCGGTGAAACCCCGCAAGGCCGGTTGTTTTGCGTGAATACAGCTCGGGCCAACGGTTTGGTTGAAGAGGCGTTGCAGGCTGGCGTTATCACCGAGTTGAACGGCTTTACCGCGTTGAAACGTGAAGTCGCTTACGGGCAGGAAAAGAGCCGTATCGATTTCCGCCTCGAATACCCGAGTGGCCCGGCCTATGTAGAGGTGAAAAGCGTCACTCTGGGTTTCGACGGTACTGCGGTGGCGGCATTTCCCGATGCCGTGACCCAGCGTGGCGCCAAGCATCTGCGGGAGTTGGCGCATCTGGCACGGGACGGGATTCGCGCGGTGCAGTTGTACTGCGTCAATCTGAGCGGGATTGACGCGGTGCGGCCGGCGAAGGAAATCGATTCGGCGTACGCCGATGCACTTCTCGAAGCAGTGGCCTGCGGCGTTGAGGTGCTGGCGTATGGCGTGCGGCTGGACCATGAAGAGATGGTCATCGACCGGCGTCTCGACGTGTTACTCAACGGTTAAACATCGATCCACAGGCCTTGGGCGTCTTCGCGGCAGGGTATGGCGGTGAGTGATTGCCCGGCGCAGGGGCCAGCGACGCATTCGCCGTCCTCGATCAGAAACAGTGCGCCGTGGGTGGCGCACTGGATCAGGCTGTTGCTCGGGTCGAGAAACTGGTCTGGCTGCCATTCCAGCCCGACGCCGCGATGCGGGCAGCGATTGAGGTAAACATACGCCTGGCCGCTGCGGCGCACGGCGAACAGTTTGTTGCCGTCGATCTCAAAACCACGGCTTTTCGCTTCAGCCAGGTCGGCGCCCGCGCAGAGAAACTTCATGACTATCCTCTAGTGTCCGCTCGTGTCTGGATATGTCCGAGCTTGACGTTTAAATGCAAACAATTATCAAATGGCGACCTTCACCCGCAGGCGTCTGGCAGATGTCGAGGATACTTGGCCTGCCATCCTGATGCCCGGGAAAAACCTTATTCAAGGAAGCTGTGTATGCGCCTGAGTACCCGCGTTGCCGTGCTGTGTGTCGGACTTTTGGTCAGCCACCAGGCTGCAGCGGCTGATTTGCCGCAACGTTGGGTCAGTGCCGGCGGTGCGCTGTCGGAGTGGGTCAGTGCGTTGGGCGGCGAATCGAAACTGGTCGGCGTCGATACCACCAGCCAGCACCCGGAGTCGTTGAAGGCGCTGCCGAGCATTGGTTATCAGCGCAGCCTTTCGGCTGAGGGCATTCTCAGTCTGCGTCCGGATATCTTGATTGGCACTGAAGAAATGGGCCCGCCGCCGGTTCTGTCGCAAGTCAAAGCGGCCAAGGTTCAGGTGGTGTTGTTCTCGGCTCAACCGGATCTGCCGACGCTGGAGAAGAACGTTACTCATTTGGGCCAATTGCTCGGCGCCGAGCCGAAGGCTGCGCAGTTGCTGCAAACTTATCAACAGCAGCTCG
Source organism: Pseudomonas sp. AC242 (assembly GCF_979258655.1). Lineage (NCBI taxonomy): Bacteria > Pseudomonadati > Pseudomonadota > Gammaproteobacteria > Pseudomonadales > Pseudomonadaceae > Pseudomonas > Pseudomonas sp. AC242. The sequence continues at coordinate 4,692,079 of NZ_OZ409873.1, read as the reverse complement.
ATGCGCAGAAGGCGCGTGTTGTTCAAGTGCAGAGCAAACAAAAGGCGCCGGGCGTGTTGCTGTTGCTCGGGCATGCGGGCGGCAAACCGTTGATCGCCGGCAAGGACACTGCCGCCGACTGGCTGTTGCAGCAGGCCGGGGGGCGTAACCTGGCGACGCACACCGGTTACAAACCGTTCTCCGTGGAATCCCTCGCCAGCCTTGATCCTGAGGTGCTGGTGTTCGCCGACCGTGCGTTGACCGGTGAGGCGGCGAAAGCGGCGCTGTTCAAGGAAAACCCGATTCTCGATTCAAGCCGCGCGGTCAAGGCCGGGCGCGTGCTGGAGCTTGACCCGACTTTGCTGGTCGGCGGCCTCGGGCCACGTTTGCCGGCGGCGCTGAAAAGCCTGACTGACGGCTTCTACCCGGCCAAGAGCGGCCAATGACCACACTGGTAAAACCCCGTGCCTTGTTCATTGGCCTGACACTGCTGTGTTTGCTGGCGATCTGGCTGTCGCTGGCGTTGGGGCCGGTCAGCCTGCCGCTGTTCGATACATTACGCGCGGCGTTACGCATGCTCGGCCTGCCGCTGGCACCGGACGGTCTGGAGCAGGCGGAGCTGATCCTGGGGCAGATTCGTTTGCCGCGTACTTTGCTCGGGCTGGCGGTCGGCGGTGTGTTGGCTTTGTCCGGTGTGGCAATGCAGGGCTTGTTTCGTAACCCGTTAGCGGATCCGGGGCTGGTCGGCGTTTCCAGCGGCGCGGCATTGGGCGCGGCGATCGCGATTGTTGGTGGCTCGTTTTTCGGCGGTCTGCCGGAATGGTTTGGACCGTATCTGTTGTCGGTCTGTGCGTTTCTCGGTGGGTTAGGGGTGACGGCGCTAGTCTATCGACTGGGGCGACGCAACGGCCAGACCAATGTTGCAACCATGTTGCTCGCGGGGATTGCCCTGACGGCGCTGGCCAGTTCGGCCGTCGGCTTGTTCACTTATCTGGCGGATGACGCGACGCTGCGCACGCTGACCTTCTGGAACCTTGGCAGCCTCAATGGCGCCAGTTACGCGCGGCTGTGGCCTTTGCTGATCATCAGCGCCGGTGTCGCATTGTGGTTGCCGCGTCGGGCGAAAGCGCTGAATGCCTTGCTGCTCGGAGAATCCGAGGCCGGACATTTAGGCATCGATGTCGAGCGGCTCAAGCGTGAATTAGTGTTTTGTACGGCGCTGGGGGTTGGCGCCGCAGTGGCGGCAGCCGGGATGATCGGTTTTGTCGGGCTGGTGGTGCCGCATCTGGTGCGCTTGCTGGCGGGGCCGGATCACAAAGTCTTGCTGCCGGCATCGGTGTTGGCGGGGGCGAGCCTGTTGCTGTTGGCTGATCTGGTCGCGCGATTGGCGCTGGCGCCGGCAGAATTGCCGATCGGTATTGTCACCGCGTTTATCGGTGCGCCGTTCTTCCTCTATCTGCTGTTACGAGGGCGCGCCTGATGTTACGTGCACAGGATCTGCACATTCAGCGTGGTCGCAAGACAGTGCTCAGCGATGTCACGCTGCAGCTTGAACCGGGTGAAGTACTCGGTGTGCTGGGGCCGAACGGTGCTGGCAAAAGTACCTTGCTGGGCGCCTTGTGCGGCGAGTTGGCGGCGAGCAACGGCGGGGTTTCCCTCGACGGGCAGGCGTTGAGTCACTGGACTGGCCCGCAACGTGCGCAACGACTGGCGGTGTTGCCTCAGGTGTCGACCCTGGATTTTGCCTTTCGCGTTGAAGAAGTGGTCGGCATGGGCCGCTTGCCTTGGCAAAGCGGTTGGGTGCGCGATGACGAAATCATCGAGTCGGCGTTGACGGCGGCGGATGCCGGGCACTTGAGCGGTCGCAGTTATCTGGCGCTGTCCGGTGGCGAGCGTCAGCGTGTGCATCTGGCGCGGGTGCTGGCGCAGCTTTGGCCGGGGCAGGCCGGGCAGACGCTGCTGTTGGATGAGCCGACGTCGATGCTCGATCCGCTGCATCAACACACAACGCTGCAGGCCGTGCGCGAGTTTGCTGATCGTGGCGCCGCGGTATTGGTGATCCTGCATGATCTGAATCTGGCGGCGCGTTATTGTGATCGCATTCTGCTGCTGGAAGGCGGGCATCCGGTGGCGCTGGATACACCGCAGCAGGTTTTGCGACCGGACACGCTCCAGGCCGTATTCGGTCTCGAAGTGTTGGTGCAGCCGCACCCGGAGCGTGGGCATCCGCTGATTATCGCCCGCTGACTGGATCATCGAGGTGATTGCATGCGTGGGATGTGGCTGTTGGCGGTGGTGTTGCTTGCGGGGTGTCAGCATGCTGTGGTGCCACCGCCGGTCAGTGGCGAGATTCGCGATCTACGCAACGGCGAAGTGCTGACGGCGCAGCAGCTGGTGAAGCGCTTGGCTGAGCCTGAGCGGTTGATCATCGGTGAGCAGCATGACAATGCCGATCATCATGCCGCGCAGTTGTGGCTGTTGCGCTCGCTCGGCGAGCAGCGGCCGCAGGGCAGTCTTCTAATGGAAATGTTCACGCCGGACCAGCAGCCTCGTGTTGACCAGGCACGCCAGACGAAAACGCCGTCCGCTGATCTGCCCGGTGCATTGGCCTGGCAGGACGGTTGGGACTGGAATCTCTATGGGCCGATTGTCCGCTTCGCGCTCACTCAACCTTATCCGCTACTGGCGGCAAATCTGGATAGCGACGAGATTCGAACCTTCTATCGCAATCCGTCCGTGTTGAAGGGAGAGCGCAGCAATGCTGAGTCGGTGAAAGCCGTATTGTTGGAGCAGATCAGCGATTCCCACTGTGGCCTGCTGCCCGAATCACAGATGCCGGCAATGCTCGCTGTTCAGCAACAACGTGATCGGCGTATGGCCGAAGGGCTATTGGCGGCCCCGACACCTTCAGTCTTGCTGGCCGGTGCGTGGCATGCGCGCAAGGATGTTGGCGTGCCGTTGCATGTTGTGGATTTGGGCGCCACGGAGTCCCCGACGGTGTTGATGCTGGCAGAGCAGGGCACCGAGATAACGGCAGCGATGGCCGATTACGTTTGGTACACGCCCGCCACGCCCAAGCAGGATTACTGCGAGCAGATGCGCAAACAGTTCGGCAAATGACTTTTCCACAGGCAAAAAAAGACCCGGTAAAAACCGGGTCAAATAACCGTGATTAGCCTGATGAGGAGATAATCTGAGAGTCCGAACCAAGGGCTTTTCAGAATATCGACTGATCTCGCGACCAGTTGTGATAATCATAGCGATTCTCATTACCGAGTCAACAACTGTTTTTCCGTTTCTTTGAATTCGTCTGGTAAATGGCCGGAACACCCCGTAAACAAAGGGTTCAGCGCAGGCTTTCCGGTGGGGGTATTCGTGTGATCTGCCGATTCAGCTGGCCGATCCGCCGCGCCATGCTCTCGATCAGGCTGTGGGCGATCTTCGGATTGGTGCGAGTCATGCTCAAGAATTGTTCACCGGGAATCAGCATTATTGTGCTCGGTTCTCGGGCGATGACCGTGGCACTGCGTGGCTCGCCGGTGAACACGGCCATAGCACCAAAAATTTCGTCCTTGGGCACGTCGCCAACTTTCTGCCCGTCTACAAACGCTTCGGCATGCCCGTCGATGATTACGAACACGTGGTCAGCTGCGTCACCCTGGCTGATCAGGGTTTCACCGGCTTCGACCCGTTTGAAACCGTTGGTGCTGCGAAACTCGCGTGGCTTCAGCTCCGCGACGGCATGGGCAAGGATTGCCATTTGCCCGAGCAGATACTCCAGAAACTGCTCTGCCCGATGAGTGTCGGCATGCAAATGCTGGAAAAACTCACCACGCCGATAGGGCGTCAAGCGCAATGCCCCTTCATTGCATAAACGGCAATCAGCCCAGTTCTCACCTTGCTGGAGGCCGATCAAATCACCCTCCTGCCAATAAAACAGCGGGCGGGCGGCGATACAGCCGCTGATCCCACCTTCATTGAGCAGGAATAGCTGATCGGCGGGCAATTGCGCGAGCAAATCATCCGACGCTTCCAACTCCACAGTCGGCCCGCAAGGCGCCAAATCGCGCAGCCACAGTGCAGGCAAGCTCTGCAAACGGTTGATCAAGGCATCGGCCCAGGCCGATTGTTCCCCCAGTAAATACATAACGGTCTATGCCCGTTCAGTTCTTGTGGCGCGAGGAAATGGCTTCAAGCTGCTTGTTCAAGGCGTCCTTGCGTTCGGCGGGGATGTCGTTCCAGTGCACATCCATCAGCGCGCCTTCAATCGCATACAACAACACCTTCGATGCGCGAAACCCGCGGGTACGCACGGCCCGGTAGGCATCCACTGCGCCCAGGCGACGCAAGTCCGAGGCGCTGTGGATGCCCACGGCATGCAGCCATTGCGCCGACGTCTTGCCAAGATTCTTCAGGTGTTGCAGTTCATCATTCATCAAGCCTCCTTGCGACGGCCGAATGGTGCGTGGGCGAGCTTCTCAGGAGTGTAGCCATCAGTAGGAAAAGCGTGGTTGTTTGGTCGGATTCAACGCAAACGCTTCTAAGAAAGGGCGCTTTTAAGGGCTGCGAGCGCAGATGAGGAGGGGGGAACACAAATCAATGTAGGAGTGAGCCTGCGCGCGATAGCGGACTTGCAGGCACACATGTGTTGAATTCTAAACCGCTATCGCGAGCAGGCTCACTCCTGCAGGGACGGCGTTGTGTCAGGGAACAATGAGGCGATCAGCGGGTGCGATAACGCAAACGCGTGCCGAAATTCATCGACATCAGAATCTCGTCAGCGCTCAGCTCCGGCGGGAAATACGCCCCGGAAATCTGTGCGTGAGCCAGGCTTGCACCTTCCAGCGACGCATTGCGGAAATCGATGCCACGCAGATCGGCGGAACGGAAGTACGCGTCCCGGAAATCCACGCCATCGGCATTCAGTTCACGCAAATCGAGACCACGGAAATCGCCGCCGACCATGTCGATCGGGCCATCCTGTGGGCGCTCTTTGTTGAAACCTGTGATGTCATCTTTGTGCAGCAAGGCATACAGCGGGGTGTCGAGAAGTTTCGGCTGGCTCATGTCATATCACCGTTGGTTTTATGACGCCAGTATAGTGCCACTATTTGACGGCCGTGAAGCGAGCGAGGGCTTCACGGCCGAAATAGTTTCTTACAGGCCTGGCAGGCGCTGACGGATCTGCGCGACCACGGTGTCCAGCGTGCCGGATTCGTTGGTCTGCACGCGTTTGCTGCGCAGGATTTCTTCCGGCGTCAGCGCTTCACGATTGGCCTGCTGCGCTTCGATTACGGCCAGGGTGGCGTCAGACGGATCCTGTTTGTCGGCCTGACGAATCGCCAGCCAGCTCTCGATCACCGCTTGCGGTGCGTTGCAGTCGAGGATCAGGAACGGCGTACCGGTGGCTTCGGCAATTTTTGCCGCGTTGTCGCGTTGCTCGCGTTTGAGGTAAGTGGCATCGATCACCACCGGGAAACCGGCGTGCAGGATGACTTCAGCAATTTCATGCAGGCGTGCGTAGGTCGCGGTGCTGGCGTCGGCGCTATAGATGCCGGCCTGCACGTCGTTGGCCACGGTTTGCTCGCCGAACAAGCGCTTGCGCTCGACATCGGAGCGCAGGCGGATGGCACCCAGCGCTTCGACCAGACGCATGGCCACGTGGCTTTTGCCAACCGCGGAAACACCGTGGGTGATCGCCATGAAACGCGAGGGAATGGTGCTGTAGCTCTCCGCCAGGTTGGCGTAGTTGCGGTACTGGCGCAGGGTGGTGGCGCGCTGCACTGGTGTTGCGTCTGCCGGCATGCTGAACAGCGCAACCTTGGCGCGAACCAGTGCGCGGTAGGCTTTGTAGAAGTTCAGCACTTCCAGGCCTTGATAGTCGCCGGTCAACTCGAGGTACTGGCTGATGAAGCGGCGCGCCAGGGATTTCAGGCCACGGTCTTCCAGGTCCATCGCGAGGAAACCGGTGTCGGCCCAGACGTCCGTGAAACGGAACGGTTCGTTGAACTCGATGCAGTCGAAGATCACCACTTTGCCGTCAATGACCGTGGCGTTGCCCAGGTGAATATCGCCGTGGCATTCACGGGTAAAACCTTCGGTTTTGCGCTGAGCGAACAGTGGCTTGAGACGTTCGAAACTGCTTTCGGCCCAGGCTTTCAGTGCGTCGAGTTGCAGCAGATCGTTTTTGTCGCTGAGGAACGGCAGGATCTGCTCGAAGTTTTGCGCGACCGGCGCCATTACGCTGTCCGGGGTGCCGGCATCGTGTTCGGCCGGGACTTTTGGCGCGGTGAGGTGGAAGTGAGCGATCTGCTGCGCCATCTCGTCGATGTGCTGGGTGGTCAGCTCGCCATTGGCTTGCAGGGTGCTGAGCAAACCGCTCTGCGGGAACTGGCGCATTTTCAGCACGTATTCGATCGCTGCGCCGTCGCCGCCCAGTTGCGGTGCTTCAACGCTGCCAGTCACCGGCAACACTTCCAGATACAAATCATCAGTCAAACGCTGGTTCAAACGCAGCTCTTCTGCGCAGAAATGTGCACGCGATTCGAGACCGGTGAAGTCGAGGAAGCCGAAATTGACCGGTTTCTTCACTTTATAAGCGAAGGGACCGGTGAGGATCACCCACGAGATATGGGTTTCGATGACCTGAAACCCTTCGACAGGGTGCGGGTAGAGGGCCGGGTTTTGCAGGGCAGCGATCAGTGACTGGCTCACGGGCGATCCTTCAGAGACTGGGGGAAATTCGAGGTGGCCATTATGGCCGCTCGCCAGCCCGACGCAAACCTCGGAGCGCTCCTGTTGAGGATGAATAAAGTGCGTATAATCCGCCGCCATGACTCGAACTCGATCCCCCCGTACCAAGAAAAAGCCACCCTCCAAGGGCCTTAGCCCGTGGTTGAGCTGGGCCATTAAACTCAGTCTGGTCGGCCTTGTCGTGCTGGCCGGCTTCGCCGTTTACCTCGATGCCGTGGTGCAGGAGAAGTTCTCCGGCAAACGCTGGACCATCCCGGCCAAGGTCTACGCGCGGCCGCTCGAGCTGTTCGTCGGACAAAAGCTCAGCAAGGACGATTTCCTTACCGAACTCGATGCCCTTGGCTATCGCCGTGAGGCGGTCAGCAATGGCCCCGGCGCCGCAGCCGTCAGTGGCAATACGGTCGATCTGAATACCCGTGGCTTCCAGTTCTATGAAGGCCTGGAAAAACCGCAGCCGGTACGCGTGCGTTTCTCCGGCGATTACGTCGCAGAACTGTCGGCGACCAACGGTTCAAAGTTATCCGTAGTGCGCCTTGAGCCGTTGATGATCGGCGGCATTTATCCAAAGAATCTCGAAGACCGCATTCTGATCAAACTCGATCAGGTGCCGCCGTATCTGCTCGAAACCCTGGTCGCTGTAGAAGACCGCGACTTTTATAGCCACTGGGGCGTGTCGCCGAAGTCGATTGCCCGCGCTGTCTGGGTCAACACCTCTGGCGGCAAGATGACCCAGGGCGGCAGTACGCTGACCCAGCAGTTGGTGAAAAACTTCTACCTGACCAGCGAACGCAGCCTGACTCGCAAGCTCACCGAAGCAATGATGGCGATGCTGCTGGAGTTGCATTACGACAAGAAGGAAATTCTTGAGGCTTACCTCAACGAAGTCTTCGTCGGACAGGACGGTCAGCGTGCGGTGCACGGTTTTGGTCTGGCCAGCCAGTTCTTCTTCGGCCAGCCATTGTCCGAGCTGAAACTGCATCAGGTGGCGTTGCTGGTCGGCATGGTCAAAGGCCCGTCCTACTACAACCCGCGTCGTAATCCTGAGCGCGCGCTGGAACGGCGTAACCTGGTGCTCGACGTGCTTGAGCAGCAAGGCGTGGCGACTGCCGAACAGGTCGAAGCGGCGAAGAAAATGCCACTGGGCGTGACCACGCGCGGCAAGCTCGCCGACAGCTCGTTCCCGGGCTTTATCGATCTGGTCAAACGCCAGTTGCGTGAAGACTACCGCGACGAAGACTTGACCGAAGAAGGCCTGCGCATCTTCACCAGTTTCGATCCGATCCTGCAGATGAAGGCCGAAGCGTCGGTCAACGACACCTTCAAACGTCTGGCCGGGCGCAAGGGTTCTGATGACGTGGAAGCGGCGATGGTCGTGACCAATCCGGAAACCGGCGAAGTCCAGGCCATGATCGGCAGCCGTCAGGCCAGTTATGCCGGTTTCAACCGCGCACTGGATGCCGTGCGGCCGATTGGCTCGTTGATCAAGCCTGCGGTTTATCTGACTGCGCTGGAAAAACCGAGCCAGTACACCCTGACCAGTTGGCTGTCCGACGATCCGTTGTCGGTCAAAGGCGCGAACGGTCAGGTGTGGAAACCACAGAACTATGACCGTCGCTCTCACGGTACCGTGTTCCTTTATCAGGGCTTGGCGCATTCCTACAACCTGTCGACTTCGCGTCTGGGCCTGGAAGTCGGCGTGCCGAATGTATTGAAAACCCTGGGTCGACTGGGCGTGACGCGTGAGTTCCCGGCATTCCCGTCGATGCTTCTCGGCGCTGGCGGCATGACCCCGATCGAAGTCGCGACCATGTACCAGACGCTGGCCAACGGTGGTTTCAATACGCCGATGCGCGGGATTCGCAGCGTGCTGACCGCCGAGGGCGAGCCGCTCAAGCGTTATCCGTTTCAGATTGAGCAGCGCTTCGATCCGGCGTCCATTTATCTGATCCAGAACGCCATGCAGCGCGTGATGCGTGAAGGTACCGGCAGCTCGGTTTATAACGTGCTGCCCAAGACTCTGACGCTGGCGGGCAAGACCGGTACCAGTAACGATTCCCGTGACAGCTGGTTCGCCGGTTTCAGTCAGGATCTGCTGGCGGTGGTCTGGTTGGGTCGTGATGACAACGGCAAGACACCGTTCACCGGGGCGACTGGTGCGCTGCAGGTCTGGACCAGTTTCATGCGCAAGGCCGATCCGCTGCCGCTGGACATGCCGCAACCGGACAACGTCGTGCAGGCGTGGGTCGATTCGCGTACCGGGCAGGGCTCCGATGCCAACTGCCCGGGGGCGGTGCAGATGCCGTATATTCGCGGCAGCGAACCGCCACCCGGCGCCGCCTGTGCGGGCGAAACGCCTGCTTCCGGCGAGTCGGTGATGGATTGGGTCAAGGGCTGGATGAATTAAGCGAAGAGGGTTTCAAGTGAACAAGTGGTTGATTCCAGCGGTGACCGCCGTGGCTTTGCTCAGCGGCTGCTCTACCGTACAGCGTGGTTCGATTCCGGTGGTTGATTCCGGTACTGCGGTGTCCAACAGCGAGCGTATTTCGGCCAATGGCGGTTTCCGTCAAACGACGGTGAAGCGTCCTGCGCAGGGCCAGACTCAGGCCATTCCGCAAGGTGATACTGGTGTGGTGGTGATGGTGCCGGGCGGCGGCGCTGCCGTGTCGACACCGATCAGCGCTTCGCCAATCGTGCCAGGCCCGGCATCCGGCGGTATCACGGCGGGGCCGTACAATCCTTCGCCGGCCGAGTCCGCGCCGATCAATTCCGGCAGCTACAGCATGCCGTCGACGCCCAGCGGGATTCCTTCGGCCAGCAGCGGCGGTGGCTTGTCGGCAGATGAGCAACTGGACGGTCCGGTGCTTGCCTTGCTGACGACAGCTCAACAACAACAGGCCGGTGGCGACCTCAATGGCGCGTCCTCCAGCCTGGAGCGTGCTCAGCGTGTGGCGCCGCGTGAGCCGCAAGTGCTTTATCGTCTGGCGCAGGTGCGCATGGCCCAAGGTGACGCGCCGCAAGCAGAGCAGTTCGCCCGTCGTGCGTTGACCATGGCCAACGGTCGTCCGGACTTGCAGGCCAGCCTATGGGAAATCATTGCTCAGTCCCGTGAGAAACAAGGCGATTCCGCCGGCGCCGCTCAGGCCCGTCAGAAGGCCAAGGTTTCGCTGTGATGGATGCTCGTTTCCCGAAAATCGCTGATCAGCTGTTGCTGATCGAGCGTGAGCTGCGCACACAAGGCTGGTGGGATGAGGTTTCTCCGTCGGCCGAAGCGCTGAGCAGTGTCGAGCCGTTTTCGGTCGATACACTGGACTTCGAGCAGTGGCTGCAATGGATCTTCCTGCCACGCATGAAGATGATCCTTGAACAGGATTTGCCGTTGCCGAATGCTTCGGGGATTCAGGAAATGGCCGAAATGGTCTTCGCCCAGCGCAACCTGGGTGGCAAGGATCGTCAGTTGCAGGTGCTGCTCAAAGAGTTTGACCTGCTGATCACTGCCTCGCGCTAACCCAGACTGACACCGGATAGGTAGGAGCTGCCGAAGGCTGCGATCTTTTGATCTTGTTTTTGAAAGCAAAATCAAGAGATCGCAGCCTGCGGCAGCTCCTACAGGTGTCTATTCACAATTCCGCGCGATTTGTTTCTGTGCCTCGACGATGCGTTCCTGACGCTGTGCATCATCCAGCCGGCGCATCTGCCCCTCCACCTCCTCCCTCAGGCGCGGATTGTTCTGCAATTGCGCAAGGTTCGTCCGTGCCTGCTCGCAAAACTGCTTGAGCTGCGCCTGCTGGTCAGCCACCTGTTTCTTCACCTTGTCGTCGATAGCCTTCTGGTCACCGAGTACACCGCTGCCCGGCATTGCCCCGGGCTTGGGCGGGGGCGACGAGGGCGTCTGCAAGGTCGTCGACGGCTGGCCCGCTGGCGGCTGCGCATCGAAATGCGTGACGCCTTGAGCGTCGACCCATTTGTAGATTTGAGCGGCCATGCCCCATGGGCTGATGCCGATCAGCAGAGTGAGGAGGAGCGTTCGCATGCTGAATCCTTGGTAAAAGTGCGCAATTGACACTAACAGAGTAGCGGTTTTCAGGTTTTTTCTTGCGTTCTCATGTGTTTACCCACAATTAACCACATAGACGGCTTGACTTGGAGGGGGCGAAACAGAAGAATCCAAAGTCCGCTGTAGAGGGACTGCCAGAAGCAGACCCACTCGGTAGATCATGAGGCGCACATCCGCGCCGACCTGTTACACCCGCAACGCGTTACCTCGCGCTGGGTGGGAAAGGCCCGCAACACTTGGGACGATCCCAATACTTGCTCAGTCAGTGCTGACGTAGTCGGCGACCACCGTCGCTCATGCTCTGCCGAGAAGTAAACCTATTAAGACCCGCCCCTTTTTTGTGGACGGTATTCTGGCGTTTTAGAGGTGAACAACGTGGAGCTTTTATCTGGCGGTGAGATGCTCGTCCGCTTTTTGCGTGACGAAGGCGTCAAATATATCTACGGGTACCCGGGTGGTGCTCTCCTGCATGTTTACGATGCCCTGTTCAAAGAACCGGAAGTGACTCACATCCTGGTTCGTCACGAACAAGCGGCAACCCATATGGCTGACGGTTATGCCCGTGCCACCGGTAAAGCCGGCGTGGTATTGGTGACTTCCGGTCCTGGCGCCACAAACGCCATTACCGGGATCGCGACCGCCTATATGGACTCGATTCCAATGGTGATCATTTCCGGTCAGGTGCCAAGCACCATGGTCGGCACCGACGCGTTCCAGGAAACCGACATGATCGGTATCTCCCGGCCGATCGTGAAGCACAGCTTCATGATCAAGCACGCTTCGGAAATCCCGGAAGTCATGAAGAAGGCCTTCTACCTGGCGCAATCCGGTCGTCCGGGCCCGGTCGTGGTCGATATCCCGAAAGACATGACCAACCCGGCCGAGAAGTTCGAATACATCTTCCCGAAAAAAGCCAAGCTGCGTTCCTACAGCCCGGCCGTTCGCGGTCACTCCGGGCAAATCCGCAAGGCGGCAGAAATGCTCCTGGCGGCCAAGCGCCCAGTGCTCTATTCGGGTGGCGGCGTGATCCTCGGCAACGGTTCTGCACCGCTGACCGAACTGGCGAAAATGCTCAACCTGCCCGTGACCAACACGTTGATGGGCCTGGGTGGTTTCCCGGGTACTGATCGTCAGTTCATCGGCATGCTCGGCATGCACGGCAGCTACACCGCCAACCTGGCGATGCACCATGCTGACGTGATCCTCGCGGTCGGCGCACGTTTCGACGATCGCGTGATCAACGGCGCGGCGAAGTTCTGCCCGAACGCCAAGATCATCCACATCGATATCGACCCGGCTTCGATTTCCAAGACCATCAAGGCCGACGTGCCAATCGTTGGCCCGGTGGAGAGCGTCCTGACCGAAATGGTTGCGATCCTCAAGGAAATCGGCGAGACCCCGAACAAGGAGTCCGTTGCCAGTTGGTGGAAGCAGGTTGATGAATGGCGCGGTGATCGCGGCCTGTTCCCTTACGAGAAGGGCGACGGCAGCAAGATCAAGCCACAGACCGTGATCGAAACCCTCTGCGAAGTGACCAAGGGCGATGCCTTCATCACTTCCGACGTGGGCCAGCACCAGATGTTCGCTGCGCAGTACTACACGTTCAACAAGCCGAATCGCTGGATCAACTCCGGTGGTCTGGGCACCATGGGCTTCGGTTTCCCGGCGGCCATGGGCATCAAGTTGAGCTTCCCGGATGACGATGTTGCCTGCGTCACCGGCGAAGGCAGTATCCAGATGAACATCCAGGAACTGTCGACCTGCCTGCAATATGGCTTGCCAGTGAAAATCGTCATCCTCAACAACGGTGTTCTGGGGATGGTGCGTCAGTGGCAGGACATGAGCTACGGCAGCCGTCACTCGCATTCCTACATGGAATCGCTGCCTGACTTCGTCAAGCTGGCTGAAGCCTACGGCCACGTCGGCGTACGCATCACCGAATCGAAAGATTTGAAGTCGAAGATGGCAGAAGCGTTCGCCATGAAGGATCGCCTGGTGATCATCGACGTTTCGGTCGACACCAGCGAGCACGTCTATCCGATGCAGATCAAAGACGGCTCGATGCGCGATATGTGGCTGAGCAAGACGGAGCGTACTTAATCATGCGGCACATTATTTCCTTGCTTCTGGAAAACGAACCCGGCGCTCTGTCTCGCGTAGTCGGCCTGTTCTCGCAGCGCAACTACAACATCGAAAGCCTGACCGTGGCTCCGACCGAAGACCCGACCCTGTCGCGTCTGACGCTGACCACCGTTGGCCACGATGAAGTCATCGAGCAGATCACCAAAAACCTGAACAAGCTGATCGAAGTGGTCAAGCTGGTGGACCTGTCGGAAAGCGCTCACATCGAGCGCGAGCTGATGCTGGTCAAGGTCAAGGCCACTGGCGCCCAACGCGCCGAGATCAAACGCACCACCGATATTTACCGTGGACAGATCGTCGACGTCAGCGCCAGCGTGTATACCGTTCAATTGACCGGTACCAGCGACAAGCTCGACAGCTTCATTCAGTCCATCGGCACCGCATCGATTCTGGAAACCGTCCGTAGCGGCGTGACCGGCATTGCCCGCGGCGACAAAGTACTCAGCATCTAAACCAAATTAGCGAATGGCCTGAACGGCCTGGATATATAGGGGAAATTCATGAAAGTTTTCTACGATAAAGACTGCGACCTGTCGATCATCCAGGGCAAGAAAGTTGCCATCATCGGTTACGGTTCCCAGGGCCACGCCCAAGCGTGCAACCTGAAAGACTCCGGTGTCGACGTTACCGTTGGTCTGCGTAAAGGTTCGGCCACCGTTGCCAAAGCAGAAGCTCACGGCCTGAAAGTGACCGACGTTGCTTCCGCTGTTGCTGCTGCCGACCTGGTCATGATTCTGACCCCGGACGAGTTCCAGTCTTCCCTGTACAAGAACGAAATCGAGCCGAACATCAAGAAAGGCGCCACCCTGGCCTTCTCCCACGGCTTCGCGATCCACTACAACCAGGTTGTACCGCGTGCCGACCTCGACGTGATCATGATCGCGCCGAAAGCTCCGGGTCACACCGTACGTTCCGAGTTCGTCAAGGGCGGCGGTATCCCTGACCTGATCGCGATCTACCAGGACGCCTCGGGCAACGCCAAAAACGTTGCGCTGTCCTACGCCGCTGGCGTTGGTGGCGGTCGTACCGGCATCATCGAAACCACCTTCAAGGACGAGACCGAAACCGACCTGTTCGGCGAACAAGCCGTTCTGTGCGGCGGTACCGTTGAGCTGGTCAAAGCCGGTTTCGAAACTCTGGTTGAAGCTGGCTACGCGCCGGAAATGGCCTACTTCGAGTGCCTGCACGAACTGAAGCTGATCGTTGACCTCATGTACGAAGGCGGTATCGCCAACATGAACTACTCGATCTCCAACAACGCCGAGTACGGCGAGTACGTGACTGGCCCGGAAGTGATCAACGCCGAGTCCCGTCAGGCCATGCGCAACGCCCTGAAACGTATTCAGGACGGCGAATACGCCAAAATGTTCATCAGCGAAGGCGCAACCGGCTACCCTTCGATGACCGCCAAGCGTCGTAACAACGCCGCTCACGGCATCGAAGTCATCGGCGAGCAACTGCGCTCCATGATGCCGTGGATCGGTGCCAACAAGATCGTCGACAAAGCCAAAAACTAAGTCGTCGTCCCTTGTATGAAAAAACGCGGCCTCGGCCGCGTTTTTTCGTTTGAGCCGGTGGTTCTGGTATAAAGCTGCAGCGTTTGTGGCCGAACTGTCGTCCTCAAGCACCTGTCGAATTTTCTCCAAACCGTTGCAAGGTAATGTCCATGAGCGAACGTCCCGAAGAGCCGAACAAGGCTTCTGACGCCGAAAGCCTGCTGCCCATCGATGAACACATCGAGGAAGGGCACGACGCAGAAGGTCGTAAAGTCCGGCATCGTGGTATCTATCTGCTGCCGAATCTGTTCACCACTGCGAACCTGTTCGCAGGGTTTTACTCCATCATCAACTCGATGAGCGCCCAGGCGGCCTTGAGTGCCGGTGATTCCGCCAACGCGAGCAAGTATTTTGCTTTCGCTGCGATCGCGATCTTCGTTGCCATGGTGCTCGACGGCCTCGACGGTCGTGTCGCGCGCATGACCAATACACAAAGTGCCTTCGGCGCCGAGTACGACTCGCTGTCGGACATGGTCGCGTTCGGTGTTGCACCGGCGTTGCTGGCATTCGGTTGGGCGTTGGGCGATATGGGCAAGGTCGGCTGGATGGTCGCCTTTATCTATGTAGCAGGCGCGGCGTTGCGTCTGGCGCGCTTCAATACTCAGGTCGGTACGGCGGACAAGCGCTATTTCATCGGTCTGGCCAGTCCGGCGGCTGCTGGTGTGGTGGCGGGGATTGTCTGGGCGTTCAGTGATTATGGCATTCAGGGTTCGAAGATGTCGTTCCTGGTTGCGTTGATGGTGGCGGCCGCCGGCATGCTGATGGTCAGCAACATCAAGTACAACAGCTTTAAAGAGCTGGATCTGAAAGGGCGCGTACCGTTCGTGGCTATCCTTGCTGTGGTGCTGGTGTTTGCCGTGGTATTCAGCGATCCACCGCGCATTCTGTTGCTGGTGTTCCTTGCTTACGCGGCGTCCGGCCCGGTTCAGTACCTGTTGCATCTTCGTCGGCACAAAAAAGCCGAGTGATGTAATTTCCCGCATACTCCGCAGTCTATGGGTGCATCTGTCCTCCAAAGCTGCGGAGTTGCCATGTTGATCAAAGTCCCCAAAGCGTCCGACTGCCACGAGTCGGATGTCACACCTGAATCCATTTATCTCTCTCGCCGCCAATTATTGGGAGCCACTGCTGCCGGTATCGCCGTCAGCAGCCTGCCGCGCTGGGCCAATGCCGACGATGCGGCGCGGTATGCCGATGTCGAGCCGGGCAAGGCACCTGCATGGTTCATCGAGAAGCTGCCTTCTACTAAATGGGGAGCGGTCAACGTCAAGGATGAGGCGATCACGCCTTATAAAGATGCAACTCACTACAACAACTTTTATGAATTCGGTACCGACAAGGGTGATCCGGCAGCTAATGCCGGCTCGCTGAAAACCGAACCATGGAGCGTAGTGATCGACGGGGAGGTGGGTAAGCCTGGGCGCTATGCGCTGGAAGACTTCATGAAGCCTTATCAGTTGGAAGAGCGTATCTATCGTTTGCGCTGCGTCGAGGCGTGGTCGATGGTCATTCCGTGGATTGGCTTTCCGATCTCGGCGCTGCTCAAGCAGGTCGAGCCAACGTCCAAAGCCAAATACATTCGCTTTGAAACCTTGCAGGATCCCAAGAGCATGCCCGGCCAGCGCTCCGGTTTTGCCTTGATCGATTGGCCTTATGTAGAAGGCTTGCGGCTGGATGAGGCGATGAATCCCTTGGCGATTCTGGCGGTAGGCATGTATGGCCGTGAATTGCCGAATCAAAATGGCGCGCCGCTGCGTCTGGTGGTGCCGTGGAAGTATGGCTTCAAGAGCGTCAAATCCATCGTGCGCATCAGTCTGGTCAGCGAGCAGCCGAAGACGACCTGGCAGAGCATTGCGGCAGATGAATACGGGTTTTATGCGAACGTGAATCCTACGGTTGATCACCCACGATGGACGCAAGCACGAGAGCGTCGCCTGCCGAACAGTCTGTTCAAGCCGAATGTTCGTGATACGCAAATGTTCAACGGCTATGCGGATGAAGTCGCTTCTTTATATGCAGGGCTCGATCTGCGGAAGAACTACTGATGCGATTCCCGTACTGGCGTATAGGCGTTTTCATTGCGGCAGCGGTCTGGCCGATGCTGTGGTTGTATCAGGCGCTTGAGGATTTGCTTGGGCCGGATCCCGGCAAAGTGCTGGTTGATCGGCTGGGGCTGGGAACATTGGTGTTGTTATTGATCACCCTGAGCATGACGCCGATGCAGAAACTGACCGGCTGGGCAGGGTGGATTGCGGTTCGCCGGCAGTTGGGGCTCTGGTGTTTCGCCTATGTGGTTTTGCATCTGTGTAGCTATATGGCGTTCATTCTGGGTTTCGATTGGTCGCAGCTGACAGTCGAGTTGCGCAAGCGACCTTACATAATAGTAGGGGCGTTGGGCTTTCTCGGATTGTTGGCGTTGGCGGTGACTTCCAATCGCTACAGTCAGCGTCGTTTAGGTGTGCGCTGGAAGAAACTGCATCGTCTGGTCTACGTGATTCTGGGCCTGGGTTTGCTGCACATGTTGTGGATCGTGCGCGCTGATCTTGAAGAGTGGGCGATCTATGCCTTTATAGGTGCGGTGCTCCTGCTACTGCG
>NZ_OZ409873.1:3640000-4670000 GCF_979258655.1 Pseudomonas sp. AC242 | reverse complement strand
TATGGAAGGGCCATCGCTCAACGGATAAAAGGTACTCCGGGGATAACAGGCTGATACCGCCCAAGAGTTCATATCGACGGCGGTGTTTGGCACCTCGATGTCGGCTCATCACATCCTGGGGCTGAAGCCGGTCCCAAGGGTATGGCTGTTCGCCATTTAAAGTGGTACGCGAGCTGGGTTTAGAACGTCGTGAGACAGTTCGGTCCCTATCTGCCGTGGACGTTTGAGATTTGAGAGGGGCTGCTCCTAGTACGAGAGGACCGGAGTGGACGAACCTCTGGTGTTCCGGTTGTCACGCCAGTGGCATTGCCGGGTAGCTATGTTCGGGAAAGATAACCGCTGAAAGCATCTAAGCGGGAAACTTGCCTCAAGATGAGATCTCACTGGAACCTTGAGTTCCCTGAAGGGCCGTCGAAGACTACGACGTTGATAGGTTGGGTGTGTAAGCGCTGTGAGGCGTTGAGCTAACCAATACTAATTGCCCGTGAGGCTTGACCATATAACACCCAAGCAATTTGCGTCGAAGAGACCAGATTGCGGTGTGTGAAGACGAAACGAACCGAAAGTTCGAAAGACTCACAAAACACCAGCTGTCACATACCCAATTTGCTGAAGCGAGGCCTCAAGGCCACGACTCAGTACCCGAATTTCTTGACGACCATAGAGCGTTGGAACCACCTGATCCCATCCCGAACTCAGAAGTGAAACGATGCATCGCCGATGGTAGTGTGGGGTTTCCCCATGTGAGAGTAGGTCATCGTCAAGATTAAATTCCGAAACCCCAATTGCGAAAGCAGTTGGGGTTTTGTTTTGCCTGTAGAAAAGTTTTTACTCGCGACAGCGAACAAATTTGCACAGTTATTTTCGAATCAGAACACTAGAATAGCCCCACCTTATTCGGAGCCAGAGCCTTTATGTCAGAGTCGGTTGACGCCCCCGGGCTGTCAGATTTACCGCTGGAAGACTTGGTGGCCTGTCACGAGTGCGACCTGCTGATGCGCAAGCCCACACTTGCCCACGGCGAAAAAGCGCTCTGCCCACGCTGCGGTTACGAGTTGTACGCTCACCGTCACAACGTGGTGCAGCGCAGCCTCGCCTTGGTGATCGCAGCCTTATTGCTGTACATCCCGGCAAACTTTTTACCCATCATGCAACTCAATATCCTCGGACAATCCTCGCAGGATACGGTCTGGAGTGGTGTGCTCGGCCTGTTCAATACGGACATGCAGGGCGTTTCGATTGTCGTATTTCTGTGCAGCATGGCCATACCGCTGCTCAAGTTGCTGTGCCAGTTGTTCGTGTTACTGACGATCCGCTTCAATGTCGGACGCAGCTATGGCTTGCTGCTCTATCGCATTTATCACCACCTCAAAGACTGGGGAATGCTCGAGGTCTACCTCATGGGCGTACTGGTGGCGATCGTCAAACTGGCAGACATGGCAGCCATTACCGTAGGCCTGGGTTTGGCGTGTTTCATCGGCTTGTTGTTGGTTCAGGTCTGGCTGGAAGTGGTGATGTCACCGCACCAGATCTGGCAGGCGTTATCAGGAGAGGACGCTCATGCGGGCGATTGATGCGGGCATTCTGGTGTGTACTGAATGTCATGAGTTGAACAGGCAGGAAGCGGACACCGACGAGCAGACCTGCACCCGCTGCGGTGCATTGATCCACGCTCGCAGGCCTGACAGCCTCACCCGTACCTGGGCACTGCTGATCACGGCAGCGATTATCTATATTCCAGCCAACGTGCTGCCGATCATGACTGTCAGTTCTTTGGGCCAGGGTGATCCGAGCACTATCATGTCCGGCGTGATCCAGTTGGTGCAGCACGGCATGATTCCGATCGCGGCTGTGGTGTTTATCGCCAGTATTCTCGTGCCCACCTTCAAACTGGTGGGTATTGCGCTGCTGCTGTTTTCGGTACAACGACGCCAACCGTTGTCCGCGCGTCAGCGTATCTGGATGTACCGCTTTATCGAGTTCATCGGCCGCTGGTCGATGCTCGATATTTTTGTGATCGCCATTCTCGTGGCGGTCGTCAACTTCGGCCGGCTTGCCAGTGTCGAAGCCAATCTTGGCGCCATCGCCTTCGCCAGTGTGGTGATTCTGACGATGCTCGCCGCAGTAACTTTCGATCCCCGACTGATTTGGGATAACACGGAGTCGGACGACGACCATGACTGATTTGCCCGTAGCGAAAACCCGACCGGCTTCGAACTGGTCTGCCATTTGGGTTCTGCCTCTGATCGCGCTGATCATCGGCGGCTGGCTCGGCTGGCGTGCCTATTCCGAAACTGGTATCGAGATTCAGATCCGCTTTGAAAGCGGTGAAGGCATCCAGGCCAACAAGACCGAGGTCATGTACAAAGGCATGCCGGTCGGTAAGGTCAAGGCGCTTAAGCTCGACGATGAAGGCAACTCAAAAGGTGTGATCGCCACCGTTGAGATGAACAAAGACGTCGAGCAATACCTCAAGACCAGCACGCGCTTCTGGCTGGTCAAACCGAGCGTGACCCTGGCCGGTATCACCGGCCTGGAAACTCTGGTTTCGGGTAACTACGTGGCTATCAGCCCCGGCGAAGGCGAACCGACGCGCAAGTTCAAGGCGCTGGCCGAAGAGCCGCCGTTGTCGGACGCCAAGCCCGGTCTGCACCTGACTATCAAGGCGGATCGTCTCGGATCACTGAACCGTGGCAGCCCCGTGTTCTACAAGCAGATCAAGGTCGGCCAGGTCAAAAGCTACCTGCTCTCGGAAGACCAGAGTACCGTCGAGCTCAAGGTTTTCATCGAGCCGACCTACGCCAAACTGGTGCGCAAACACACGCGTTTCTGGAACGCCAGCGGCATCAGCATCGACGCCAACCTGTCCGGGGTGAAAGTGCGCAGCGAATCGCTGGCCAGCATCGTCGCCGGTGGTATCGCTTTCGCCACACCCGAAAACCGCAAGGACAGCCCGCCGACCGATCCAAGCCTGCCATTTCGTCTGTACGAAGACTTCGACGCGGCCGCTGCCGGGATCCGTGTGAAGGTCAAACTCAGCGATTTCGAAGGTCTGCAGGCTGGCCGTACACCAGTGATGTACAAAGGTATTCAGGTCGGCAACCTGAAGGCGCTGAAGGTCGATCCGGACCTGAACAGCGCCACTGCCGAACTGACTCTTGATCCGTTGGCTGAAGACTATCTGGTGGACGGCACGCAGTTCTGGGTAGTGAAGCCGTCGATTTCCCTGGCGGGCATTACCGGTCTGGAAGCATTGGTGAAAGGTAACTACATCGCTGTGCGTCCGGGTGATAAAGGCGCGCCGCCGAAACGCGAGTTCGAGGCACGGCCGAAGGCGCCGCCGCTGGATTTGCGTTCGCCGGGCCTGCACCTGGTGTTGTTCACCGATACACTTGGCTCGATTGATGTCGGCAGTCCGATTCTGTTCAAACAGGTCAAGGTCGGTTCGGTTCAGAGCTACCAGTTCTCCAAGACTCGCAAGCAGATAGTCATCGGTGTGCACATCGAGAAGGAGTACGAAAACCTGGTCAACGCCTCGACACGCTTCTGGAACGTCAGCGGTGTCACGCTGACCGGCGGGTTGACCGGCGGAATCCAAGTGAAGAGCGAGTCGCTGCAAACCCTGATGGCCGGCGGTATCGCTTTCGAAACACCGCAAGCCAAGGCGCCGTTACAGAAGCGCATTCCGCGCTTCCGTTTGTTCGCCAACCACGATGACGCTAATCAGAAGGGTGCCGTGGTCACGATCAAGGTCGATCGCGCCGATGGTTTGCGCAGCGGCACGCCGGTTCGCTTCAAGGGACTGGATGTCGGCAAGATTGAAAGCGTTGATCTGACTGACGATCTGCAATCGGTGATCCTCACGGCGCGCATCACTGAAGTGCCGGAGAAGATCGCCCGGGTTGGTAGCCAGTTCTGGGTGGTAAAACCGGAGCTCGGCCTGATCAAGACAGAAAATCTGGAAACCCTGGTGACCGGGAAGTACATCGAAGTGCAACCGGCGGCGAAGAACCTCGGCCCGCAGAAGAACTTTGTGGCCTTGGCCAATGCGCCGGAAGTGACCAAGCAAGAGGCCGGTCTGAGTCTGGTCTTGAGCGCGGCCCGTCGTGGTTCGCTGAAACCGGGTGTGCCGGTGACTTACCGTGAAATTACCGTGGGTAAGGTCACCGGTTATGAACTGGGCCAGACAGCTGATCGCGTGTTGGTGCACATTCTGATCGAGCCGAAATACGCGCCGTTGGTGCGCAGCGGTAGCCGGTTCTGGAACACCAGCGGTGTCGGGTTTGATATCGGTTTGTTCAACGGGCTGACGGTGCGCACCGAGTCGCTGGAGACGGCGATTCAGGGAGGGATTGCCTTCGCCACGCCGGATGGCGAGCGCATGGGTAACCCGGCGCGAGCTGAGCAGACGTTTCCGCTGTTCGACAAGTTTGAGGATGAGTGGCTGACCTGGGCGCCGAAGATTTCCCTCGGTAAGTGATTCTATGGTGTCTGAAGTGGCGCCATCGCGAGCAGGCTCACTCCCACAGGGGAGCGCATTCCAACTGTAGGAGTGAGCCTGCTCGCGATAGGGCCCGCAAAATCAGCACAAATCCCAAGCCATAAAAAAGGGCCGCGATCCAAACAGATCGCGGCCCTTTTTTTGCCTTCAGTTAATGCCGATCAAACCGCATCCAGCTCTGGCTCATCCGCTTCAACATTGACCGTAGCCTTCACCACATCATGGCGACGGATGTACTTCCAGTCCGCCTCATCAATGTAGATCCCCGCCGGGCCGCTGCCACCTTCCAGGTCGATCGCGACACTGGCGCAGACCTGCGGCTTCACACTCGCCAGAATCGGCACGAAGCCCAGTTGCAGACTGGTTTCCAGCAGTGCAGCCTGGTTTTTCTCGTCGATGTCTGCGGCCTCGTCGAGGTAGTACGGCAGGCGTACGCGACCGGCCTGGTCGCGATCCATCAAGTGCAGCAACAAGTACATGTTGGTCAGCGCCTTGATGGTCATGGTTGTACCGTTGGATGCGGCGCCATCGATGTCGGTGTGGATAACCGGCTGACCGTTGACCTTGGTGATCTCGAAGGCCAGTTCGAACAAGTCCTTGAGGCCGAGCTGGTTGTGGTTTGCCGCCACCAGCCGCGCCAGGTATTCCTTGGCCTCTTCGTTCTTGTTGTCCTGCTCGGCACTTTGGCTGAGGTCGAACACCGACAGGGTTTCGCCTTCTTCGTACTGACCGGCGCTGTGGATGATCTGGTCGATGTGCTTGAGCGCTTCCTTGTTCGGCGCAAGGACGATGCGGAAGCTCTGCAGGTTGGACACTTGACGCTTGTTGATCTCGCGGTTGAACAGCGCCAGTTGATGTTCGAGGCTGTCGTAGTCGCTGCGAATGTTGCGCAGGGTCCGGGCGATATCGGTGACCGCCGCACGACGGGCCTTGCCCAGTGTCAGCGCTTCATCGGTGCGGTGCGCGTAAGCGTTGATCAGCAACGACAGGCGGCGCTCCATGTCGTCTTCGCTGTCGAACTTGGCCACGCCTTTCAGGCGCACCTGCGCGTACAGCGCTTCAATCTGGCCATCGGCGCGCAGCAGACCTTGCCAGCTGTCCTGATAGTCGTTGAGCAGTGGCAGCAGGTTGTCCATCGAATCGTCGACCGGATCCATGAACGGCGTACCGAACGGCAGATCCGCCGGCAACAACTGACGGCGACGCAGCGCATCGTCGAGGGTGCGTTGCTTGGCTTCCATATCGGCGATCTGGCGGCCGACCAGTTGCAGCTTGGCCGACAGTTGCTGGACACGTTCGGTGAAGGCGTCGCTGGAACGCTTGAGTTCGTCCTGCGCGCCTTCCATCTGCGCCAGTTGCTCGAGCTTGTCGCTTTCTTCAGCGCTCAATGTCTGCGTGCGGCGGAAATCTTCCAAGGCTTTCTGCGCGTCCAGCACTTGCTGGTACAGCGCTTCGGTCTGGGTCTTGCTCGCGGCGCGGTCGGCGGCCACGGCTTGCTGGGTTTTCAGTTGCTTGAGTTCTTTTTCCAGACGCTCTTTCTGGTCGCGCAGCGCAGCGCGGTCAGCCAAGGCCTGCAGCGCCGGCGGCTCGATGTGCGAGATGTCGATGGACAAGCCCGGCACTTCGAAGCGCTCGCCCTTGAAGCCATCGAGAATCAGCTCGACCGATTTGACCCACTCGCCGTCGTCGTCGAGGGTGATGCCGTGTTCGCCCAGTGGCAGGCTGAACAGTGCGCTATTGAACAGGCGCATCAGACGCTCGACGTCCTGTTGCGAGAACTCTTCGCGCAGACGGGCATAGCTGTTGTTGTCGGCGTGATCGAGTTGCTGCTTCACCGACTTCAGGCGTTTTTCCAGATCGCGTACGCGCTCTTCCAGATCTTCCGCACTGAATTGACGCGATTGCGCCAAGGCACCGGCCAGTTCGTCGTGGGCGTCTTTGGCGGCGAGCAATTGTTGCTCGAGCACTTTGACGTCATCGACCAGGGCGAAGCGATTTTTCAGCACCGACAATTCGCCGAGCCAGCGCTGGATACCGGAAATTTCCCGCTCCAGACGCATCAGTTCCTGAGTGCCGCCGCGCTGATCGTTTTGCAGACTGTCCTGCTCGCCACGGTAGTGGTCGGCCTGAATCGTCAGCTCATCTTTGCGCGCACTGGCGTAGTCCGACCAGGTGCCGAGCAACGAATCCAGAAGTGGCGACAGGCGATGCAGTTTGCCGCGCAGCACGTCGCGCTGTTTCACGCCGTTGGCCAAGGCTTCAACCAACGGGCCGGCAGCGACCAGCGAGTTGTAGTCCTGTTCCATCCGGCGCACGTCGCGGAAGGCTTCTTCGCAGGCGGCGATGTAATCGACGCTGCCGGAACGCAGGCTGTGTTCGAAGGCATCGAGGAACAACTGCTTGAGCTTGGCCGCGGTGATTTCGCGCATGTGCAGCAGGTTGATAAACAGCGCACGGAAAGTCTTCAGGCTCTGTTCGCTGGTGGAGCGCAGTGGAATCAGGGTCAGATCCAAAGGAATCGACGTATGACCGCCCACCAGCAAACGACGCAGCTCATCAGGCTTGAGTTCGTAGGCTTTCAGGCCTTCTTTTTCAAGGTTGCTGAACAGCTCTTTCTGGCGCAGGCAGGTGTCGTTCTTCTGGTAATGCGCCAGATCGAGCTTGCCGGCGTAAGCAAAGAACTGGTGACCGAAACCGCCGCCCGGGCCGCGACCGACCACGCCGATCACGTGCGGGCCGTGGGGCAGATTCACTTCGACAAGGATGTAGCTGGTGTCGGAAGCGAAGTAGAAGCGCCGCGATTGTTCCAGGCTGTATTTGCCGAAACTCATGTCCGACATGCGCGCCAGAATCGGGAATTGCAAGGCGTTGATCGACGCCGATTTACCGAGGTTGTTTGCGCCGTAAACCGACAGCGGTTCTTCCAGCGGGAACAGGCCGAGGCTGTAACCGGCGGTGTTCAAAAGGGCAAAGCGGCGGATGCCGTAGCGTTCCTGGCTCATGCGTCGGACTCCTGTTCTTCGGCAATGGCGCGGGCCAGTGCGTCTTCTTCGCTCTCTTCTTCAAATTCGGAAAGATCGAGCGGGTCGTCGGTTTCGAGGAATTTGGCTTCGGCCGCTTCGTCGATCAGCACCGGTGCTGGCAACGGCAGCACGCTGTGCACGCTGGCCGCCAGATCACGGTCCTGCTGTACCGACAGGCAGACGTCGAGGAAGCGGTGCATCGGCGGCAGGAAGCGGTACACGCCGTTTTCTTCGCTGGCAAAACCGAGCTGAGTCATGCGGCGCATGATCTTTTCTTCGAGTTCTTCAACGGTCTGCACTTCGGCCTGAATGAACAGGTCGCGGTATTTCTCCAGCAGCGACGGCAACTCTTCGCGGCCGAGGCTGCCGCCATCGAGCACGGCAATCGGGTCGCGGCCCTGATCGGCCAAGTGCTCGACGAGGATGAAGGTGAACAGCGCCAGACGCTGGGCAGTCTTGTTCACCGCCGCAGCGGCCATGTCCGGCACGAAGTAGTAGAAACCACGGGTATCGCAGACCAGCTCAAAACCCAGCGCCTTGAACAGCGTGCGGTATTGATCCTGGAAGTTCGACAGTTGCGTGTACAGCTCCGGGTCGCGGCGGCTGACGTGGTAACCCTTGAACAGCTCGCGGAAAATCGGCGCGAGTTGCGACAGTTCGGAAAGATCAAGATGCATTGGGGATGCTCGCAGAATTCTCGGCGGCGTTATCGCTGGCCGAGAGCAGGGCGAAGGAGCGCAGGCTGACCTGGTGCTCGTGAGTGTGGTATTCGCGGCGTTCCAGACGCTCGCGCTTGAAGCGTTTTTCCCGCGACAGGCGCGAGAACCAGTAGAGCAATTCGTCGGTGGCGCCGTCCGGTTCCTGTTCCAACAGCCAGGTCATCAGATCCGGCATCGGCAGGGCTTCTTCGCAGCGGTCGACCATCTCGCGAACGGTGCGTGGCGCGCGTGGGGCTTCGCCTTTCTGCGTTTTGTGCGCTTTCGGGAAGCGCGCCGGTTTCGGCTCGAATCGCGCCAAGGCATAAACGTAGGCTTCGACCTGACTGGCGCTGCCGAGGAAGGTGCTCTGCGGGCGGGTAAACAGCGGCATCGCCGCTTGCGGCACGGCGTCGATGCCTTTGCGGCGAATCGCTGCCAACGCCAACGCGGCGCCACGGGTCACGGCGTTGTGCCGACGCGCTTCTTCACGCAGCGGCAGCAGCAGTTCACGGGCATGACGCAAAGTCAGCTGGGCACTGGTCTGCATTTCGAGGATGCGCGCGTGGGTGCGCAGCAGCATGTCGTCATCGACCAGATGGCCGAGGCGCTGCTGTTCGCTGAGCATCTTCAGCAGCACGGTTTCGACCTTGCGCACGCCTTGTTCGAAGGCGCCGTCGGCGTTGACCAGATCGATCATCGGCTCGACATATTCGTCCCACGTCGCCAGCACTTCGGCGTAACGCTGACGCAGCGGAATTTGTCGATCGCTGGTCTTCGCGCGCTCGGCGACGGCGACCAGGGCCTGTTCGTCGTTGTCGAGCTTCTTCAGCACATCGCGCACGCGCATGTCGAGCAGGCGCAACTGGCGCGCGAGGTCGTGGCCGTCGCGGATGTCGAACGCGTCCTGGATGTAACCGGCCAGACGCTCGAGGTGACGCAGATAGGCTTCGATTTCCAGGCACAGGCCCAGCCGGTGCTCACGACGCAGGTAAGCGAGGAAGTCGTGAATCTGCGCATTCAGCTCGAAACGGTTCGGGCTTTTCGCCACCGGAATCAGAATATCGAGGCGAATCCACACGTCGAGCAGGCTGGTGATGTCCTGCGGTGTGCTGTCCAGTTGTTGGGCGGCCAGTTGCGAGCGCAGTTCGTTGAGGCTCAATGTGCCTTGGTCGAAATGCTCACACAGTGGCTCAAGCAATGCCCAGTGTTCAGCGAGGGCGCGCAAGACGCGCTTGGGTTCGATCATCGGAATGCCCGGCTGGTTGGCAATGAAAAGCGGCGATTGTACTGCATCACGAAGGATGCGATTCACTCTCGGGACGGACTGTCGCTTTCTTTAGACCAAGTCTATCGATCAACAACGGGCGATCTTGAGCGAACGGCGGTAGAATCAGCGCACTTCAGTTATCCACAAGTGGCCGACCCTTGCTAATCGAGTCCCGCCGCCGCGCCTATTTGAACGCCATGCAGGTGGTCAACTGGCTGCCGCGCACCGAATTGCCTTTCGCCGCGCCTTCACGGCCCGAGCTGCTGGACATGCCCGAGCCCGAGGTAGAGGCGCCGGTGGTGCTTGCGCCTGCGGTCGAAGCGCCCGCGCAGCCTGCCGCTCGTCCGGCCGAACGGCCGAAGATCGAAGTGCCGCGTCCTTCGTTGGCCAGCACCCGGACCAACGCCAAACCGGTGGAAGAGGCCGACGACACGCCGGTTGTCGCCAAACCGGCGCCAGTGCCACCGCCACGTTTTGCTCTGCAATTGCTTCGTGCCGGGCGCTGCCTGTTGTTGGTCGAGTTACCCACAGGTGAACCGTTCCAGAGCCGTGATCCGGCTTATCTGTTGCTCAAGGACATGCTGCGCGCCGCCGGTCTGCCGGATGCGCCGCAAATCGTCGGCGAACCGGTGCGTTGGCCGTGGCTCAATCGCGGCACCATGGATCAGGGCCCGGACGCGGCGCGCGACTTCGTTCAGGGTTTCCTTTCGGTGCAAATGGAAGCCGCTCCGTGCGCCTGCCTGTGGCTGATCGGCCTACCGGCGGTACGTTTTGCCGGTGAAGCGGATGCCGAAGCATTCAATCGTGAATTGCAGATCGAAGGTCTGGGCTCGGCCTGGGCCATTCCCGGTCTGGAATTGTTAATGGAAGAGCCACAGCGCAAGGCCGCTGTGTGGCAAGCCATGCGTCGGCTGATGGCGCGCTGGAAAGAATCGAATGAGTGACGCTGTATCGTTCCGCCCGATGACCGAGGCGGATCTGGAAACCGTGCTGAAAATCGAGTACGCCGCTTACAGCCACCCGTGGACTCGCGGGATTTTTCTTGATGGGCTGGGCAAGTACCAGATCTGGCTGATGTTCGAGGGTGAGCAGCAGGTTGGTCACGGGGTGGTGCAGATCATTCTGGATGAGGCGCATCTGCTCAACATTACCGTCAAACCTGAAAATCAGGGGCGTGGGCTGGGGCTGACGTTGCTTGAGCACTTGATGTCGCGGGCGTATGCGGCTTCGGCGCGGGAATGTTTTCTGGAAGTGCGTGACAGCAATACGGGCGCGTTCAAGTTGTATGAGCGTTATGGCTTCAATGAGATTGGCCGGCGTCGGGATTATTATCCGGCGGTGGGCGGGCGCGAGGATGCCGTGGTCATGGCTTGCACCCTGGTTGACTGATGACCTGTAGGAGCTGCCGAAGGCTGCGATCTTTTGATTTTGATGTTACGACCAAGATCAAAAGATCGCAGCCTTGGGCAGCTCCTACAGGGGGGCACGTCTGCTAGCGGTTGCCATCCAGCGGATCACGCCGCGCCAGTTCCGCCTCATCCAGCCCATTGCCACCGCCGATGTCATCTTCATCGACAATGCTCAAATCCCAATCCGCCTGATTGCCTTCCCCGGCCTCTTCGGCATCCCGCGCACCGTCTTCGTGAATCAGCGTTTCCGGGCTCAAGTCATCGTCGGTGGGTTCATGGTCAGCGGTCGATGCACCGGTAAAACCGGCCTCGCGCACCCGCTCACGCGGCATCAACTGCTCGCGCTCACGCTCGGGAATCTCATCACCGATTTTCGCGCTGGGCTGGTCTTCATCGAAATCCAGCTCATGCACCGAACCCATGCGGTCTTCGTTATCATCAATGGGTTCTGGTTGCACCGCATCGTAAGGGCGTCGTGAATCAGTCATGGCAATTCCTCATACTGTGGGCCTTACTTAGGTGGACTCGCCGGGCACACGAGAATTCCAATGAAATCACTTGCGTTGGCGGCGTGACCCCGACGGGCGGTCGTCTGTCATACCAGCGCATCTTTCTTGAGGCCTTACAGCATGCATGACTTACAAGACCTGATTGATAACAACGAACGTTGGGCTGACGCGATCACCAAGGAAGACCCGGATTTCTTCGCCAAACTGGCGCGCCAGCAAACGCCGGAATATCTGTGGATCGGCTGCTCCGATGCGCGTGTGCCGGCCAACGAAATCGTCGGCATGCTGCCGGGCGATCTGTTCGTGCACCGCAACGTTGCCAACGTGGTGCTACACACCGACCTCAACTGCCTGTCGGTGATCCAGTACGCGGTCGACGTACTCAAGGTCAAACACATCCTCGTCACTGGCCACTACGGCTGTGGCGGTGTGCGCGCGTCAATGCAGGATCGTCAGTTTGGCCTGATTGATGGCTGGCTGCGTTCGATTCGCGATCTGTACTACGAGAAACGCGAAGAACTGGCCAAGCTGCCGACCGAAGAAGAGCAGGTTGATCGGATGTGCGAACTCAACGTGATCCAGCAAGTGGCCAACGTCGCGCACACCAGCATCATCCAGAACGCCTGGCATCGTGGGCAGAGCCTGTCGATCCACGGTTGCATCTACGGCATCAAGGATGGTCGCTGGAAAAGCCTGAACACCACCATCAGCGGTTTTGAGCAATTGCCGCCGCAGTATCGTTTGCGTCCGGTTGGCGCTTTGTAACCGGGCTGTCAGCGCAAACCCGAGAGCCGCCAGCGCTGTAAAAAGTGCTGGCCCTCGATACTGGGTGGCTCGTCGTGACCGGTGATCCACCCTCGACAGCGTTTGGCTGCGCAGCCGCAGGCAAACTGATGCAGCAGTTTGTCTTCGGTGGCGGCGTAGTCCATGGTCAGCCGCTCCCCCCTGTGGATATCTTTTAACGCCCACAACCACAGCTCGCTCATGTCGAGAAATACGTTGGGGTCGCACGCGTGTTCGATCAAACCGCAAAAGCGCGGATCGTAAATGTGGATGCCCGTCAGCATTTGTCGGGTCTGTCGGCAGCGATAGGGCAGTAGTTGCCCGGACACCCGGCATATCCGATGACTTTGCACAAACTCGCTTCGCGCTGCGACCGCCATAGGGCTGCCGTGCGCATCGTGGATGATTTCGAAATCGGCACTGGCGGGAAACCCCAGTCGCACGGGCAAACCGGCGAAGGGGTAAATACCTTCAGTATCGCGTGGCGCCGATTGCGCCATGGCGTGGATATTCATAACAGTCCTTGTCGCAAAGGTTTTGCGACTTCTTTGGGTTGACGTCCTGTCAGCACTGCAATACTTCTGTTTGGATCCAATCGTGTCGTATTAGGTATAGCCGGTCTACTGTCAGATCTGACAGGCGATTTAGACGCTTTCCCGCGTCAGCATTGGCTGACACGGGAGCGCTTTCGGCGATTACAGGTGCGGGGCGGGAACGGCGGTGGCCGGCAGCGGTGCCTGCAATTGCTTCAGTTGCGCCTTGATCGGGGTGGTCGCGCACTTGGCGACGGCCTGATCCGGGGTCAGGTTGCGGATCGAGGTGTAGAACAACTCGCAGGTTTTGACCTTCTGCGTCACCTGCCACGTCTGTGTGCAACTGTTGAGGGTGGCCTGCGCATCGCTGCCCGGTTTGCTGCCCATGCCAGCCTGCCAGCAGGCCGCGCTCAAATCCTGACCCATGACTTTCAGACCCGCAGCATCAGCCTTGGCCTGGGCGTCGTCGCCGGTGTAGCTTTTCGGGTCAGCGGCATACCAGATATAGCTCGGATGGTTGGAACCCAGCACCGGCACTTTCACGCCTTCGCTTGGGCTGATCGTCGCCAGGCCCAAGACATTCACGGTTGGCCCGTATTGTTGCTTGATCCAGTTACGCACCGGTGCGCCGAACGCGACCATTGGCAGCGTCGTGCCGCTGGCGGTCTGGCTGAACTGTTTGACCAGGGTGGTCTGGTAGTCCTTGAAATAGTCATACACGCCTTCCAGATCACTGCCGGCGTTGGACGGTGCCGCGATCGGGGCGATGTCGATAATGGTCTGGAACGCTGGTGTCTGGGCGGCGGGGATGCCGTTGTCGGTCAACAGAGTCGCCCAACGATCGGTGGTGTTCGAGCGCAGATAATCCTGCGCTTGCGTCAGCGAGTAATCCGGCGGGAAATGCAGCAACTCGACACTTTTGCGGTTTTCCAGAGCCATGCCCAGCGGCAGGAACAGGTACCAGCTGTAGGCCCATTTGCCATCGGCGTTGAGCTTGCTGGCGCCGGTGTAGGCCAGATCCCCGGCGTCCAGCAGCGCCGACAGCGGTTTGTCGTAATCCTTTGGCACGCCGGTGATTTCGGCGTAGAGCTGGCCGTTGTCGGTTTTTACCAACACCTTGGCATCGGCATAACCATCGCGTTGCACGCTCTGGCTCAGGTAATGGGCGACGGTCTGTTCCAGCGTCCAGTTGCGGAAGCAGATCACGCTGCAATTGTTGGGGTAAGCGAAGAGACGGGTGACGCGTTCGGTGCTGCCCAGTTTCAGATCGACATCGGCTTGGGCGGCTGCGCTCAGTGTGAGCGCGGCGAGTGTGAGTCCTGCGAGTTTGAACATGCTCAGATCCTTTTCAGCGTGGGTTCCCCCGCGTATCGGGGGCGCCTCATAGTGGATCAGCCGCGTTTGACAGAGAAGCCGTCATCGGCAGATTTTTGCGCAAACTCGCAGGGCGGGTTTTCAAGCCTGAAAATGCAGGGCGTTGGTCAGATCGCCCATGGGTTTCTGACCCCGGGCAATCATCGCCTCGTCCCGTTGCTTGAGGCCGTCAAGGGTCTCCAACTGGAAGACACGGGTGATCAGCCGCAGGATCGACGCGGTGTCGTAGACCGTGTGATCCACCGTGCCTTTGCGCGCGAACGGCGACACTACCAGCGCCGGCACGCGTGACCCCGGACCCCAGCGGTCGCCCTTGGGCGGCGCGACGTGATCCCACCAACCGCCGTTCTCATCGACCGTGACGATGACCACCATGTTTTTCCACTGGGGGCTTTCGCGCAGCACTTTCAACGCACGCACGATATGCCGATCCCCGGAGGCCACGTCGGCGTAACCGGCGTGCATGTTCAGGTTGCCTTGCGGTTTGTAGAAGCTCACCGCCGGCAACTTGCCCGCTTCGGCATCGGCGAAAAACCTGTTGGTGCTCGACTCATCGCCCAGACCGGCATCGCGCAAGCGTTTATTGCGTTCGGCGGGGTTCTCCGGACCTTGCTGCTTGAAGTAGTTGAACGGCTGATGGTGATACTGGAAGTTGGGGATTTTCGGAATGCCGCCGGAATCCTTGTACTGATCCAGCGTCGCCTGCCACGCACCGGCATACCACGCCCAGTCAATGTTCTTTTTCGACAACTTGTCGCCGATATGCTCGTGGGTCTGCGGCACCATGACGTTGGGCAGATCCGCTTTCGAATACGCCGGGCGCTCGGGGTCGCGAATCCAGGTGGGCCAATAGGGCGGGGCGAGGGTGTTGACGCCAAAGCCGTCCGGGGTCAGCGCACTCGGGCCGAACTGCGGCGGGCCGGTCATGGCGCTGGCCGGCGATGCGTCCAGCGGCTTGAGGCGCGGATCGGCCGGATCATCGCTTTGCAGCGCGGCGATCTGCGACTTGGCCACCGAATTGGCTGCGTCCGGATAGAACGGCGCGGTGGCGCTGATCAGGTACTGGTGGTTGAGGAACGAGCCACCGAAGGCGCCCTGAAAGAAGTTGTCGCACAGCACGAACTCCTGAGCGACGTCCCACAGGCGCAGGGAATAACGGCTCTGCGCGTAATGACCCATGGTCAAACCACCGGAGTCGGCCCAAGCGACGAAGCCGTCGTTCTTGCCGCCATTGATCTGCATCTGGTTCTGATAGAACACGTGCCACAAATCGCGGGTCACCAGACCGAATGGCAAGTCTTCGCCATTCGGTCCTTTGAGGGCGAACGGTGCATTGGGCAGGTTTTCCTGAAACTGCGTGGCGCTGGGGTAAGACACGCCATCGAGGGTTTGCGGGCCGATCTGCAGGACGCCGCCCCAAACGGGTGGCAGGGTTTGCAGCAGCGAGCCGTCGCGGTCACGTTGTTGATAGTCGCCGGGCTTGAGTGCGGCCAGCGGCTTTTCGACACCGGGGAAATCACCGAACAGATTATTGAAACTGCGGTTCTCGGCGTAGATCACCACCACGGTTTTCACTTGATCGCGCAGGGCCTTGTCCAGCTCGGCTGGCGTCAGCGGGCGCTCGGCCGCTTTACCCGGTTGATCGCTGGCGCTGCCACACCCGGCCAGTGTTGCTCCGACACCCAGCACCGCGACGCCGCCGAGAAAGCGGCGGCGACTGGTGTCGGTAGGTTGATTGGATTCAGGTGCGTCAGTGCCGTCTGTGTCGTCTTTCATCTGTCAGCCCGTTTTCGCTTAAATGTTTCAATATGTTTCGGGCGGACGCTAGCAAGGGAATATGACGGTTGGGTGACAGAGCGTTTTGTCGTTGTGCTCCTAGCCGGGCATGAGCTGGGTGAGCGAATAGCCGAGCCGGCTGGCCGCTGTTATTGCAGTCATGACCACCAGAAACAGCAATTGCAGTGGACTGAAGTGCGCCCAGTGCAATGCGGTCAGCCAAGGACGGCGGTGGCTCAGCTCCGGATCGAGCGAACCGATACGGCGTTTGTGCACCTGCCCGATCAGGAGCGTGCCGACATAAGTGAGCGCGCCCAGCGGCCCAAGCATCAGCGAAAACAGCAGCACCATGACCCCTTGCGGTACTCCGTGGCGTATCAGCAGCCAGCGCGTGTCAGGGTTCCATTTGCGCGGTATCAGCCATTCGGTGAGCCACAGGTCCGGCACGATGACATAGGACGTGAGCACCACCCACCAACTCAGGGCAAAGCGAAAAAACAAAACCGGCACGCAGGCAAACAACATCGGCATGAAGACGAGGTGCATGGCCGTTTTTGTTTGGGAGGACAGATGTTGCAGGAACAGCGCCAAGGCAATCGCCGTCCAGACCCACACCCAGGTTTCGGCGGCAATCGGTCGTGGAAGGAACCGTCGCCAGTGAAAAACATCGGCATAGGGCAAACGTGCGAGCAGCTCGGGGAAGCGCCAAGTAAGCTTTTCCGACAAGTCATGGCAGGCCTGCCATTCATTCTGGCCAAAGCCGTCGATGATTTTCTTTTGCTGCAGAGGCTTGAGCGGGTTGATCAACAAGTGCGCCGCCTGAACATCGGCCGCCCATGTCCGGTCGCTTTCAGCCTTGGCGCGCAGATTGTCGTAGAAACTTTCCTGCTCGCAGCGTTCGATCAAGGTGTCCCAGAGCCAGTCCGGTTGCGGGTGCAGG
Organism: Pseudomonas sp. AC242; assembly: GCF_979258655.1. Classification (NCBI taxonomy): domain Bacteria; kingdom Pseudomonadati; phylum Pseudomonadota; class Gammaproteobacteria; order Pseudomonadales; family Pseudomonadaceae; genus Pseudomonas; species Pseudomonas sp. AC242. The sequence goes on along the minus strand of NZ_OZ409873.1, from coordinate 4,653,187 downwards.
CCTTTGTTGTGATCCCAGCCGAACAGTTGGCCTATGCGGTCGAACAGCGGCACGCTCCACTCAGTGTCATTGAGCACGTGCAGCAGGGTTTGCTGCCATTGTTCGCGGCGATCAAATACCTGCAGCCACGGCTGAGCGCTGTAGCGTTTGAGCACGTTGAGAAATTCGCGTTCGCTCTGGCTTTCGAGCAGCGCTTGCAGGGCGTTTCGATAATCGGCCATCAGGCTTTCAGCGAGCAGGTCGCGCTGGCGATCATTCATCAGCACGTCTTGCCACGGCCCCAGCCATCCGAGGTGCTCGACGGCCCAGTGCAGCACTGGGCTGCGCAATTGTGGCTGGTCAAAACACCGTTGCAGCAACAGTCTTTCGAATGCCTTGGCGCAGCCTTGCTGTTGCGCCTGATCCCAACGCTCGCCGAGATTTTCTGCCGACAGCCCCTCAAGCAGTTGCCGTGCGGCCTGCGCTTCAAGCACATACGCTTCTGTGTCCGGGGCCGCCGTCAGTGGCTCGACAGGCAAAACATCATCCTTCGCCAGCGGCGCAAAAGGCTCTGGGGCTGCCGGGTTGACGGGCGGAACGTCGAGATCGGCAAAATCCCACGACTGGTTTTGCGCGGGGCTGTGTTTGTTTGCCAGCACAGCATCGAACGCCAGCGCGGCAAAGGTGCTGGACGCCGTGGCCACGGCGACGTCTTCTTCGTCCGCAGGCTCAGCGTTTTCAAGGCGCCACCGGGCAATCGCCAGCGCTTGCTCGTAGGCTTCGCGCAAGCGCTGGAAACCTTCGGCATCCTCATCGGGGCGGAAGGTTTTCAGCAGGCGCGCATAGGCGCGTTTGATGTCGCGGGCTTGCGCGTCATCGTGCAGGTGCAGCACCGACCAGCAATCCATGGCCAGGCTCCTTATTGCCACGGGGTGCGGTCGAGTTCGCTCAGGCGTCGGCTCAAGTCGGTGCGCACTTCACGGATCTGGCGCTCGTCCTGGGAATCGAGCGCGATCTGGAATTGCTTGGCCCAATCGCCCATCAGATCACGCAGATCGCCCAGGCTTTCCTGATAGAGGCGCTCCAGACGTGCACTGAGCAGCGTGTTGACCTGCTGCTCGCGCGGATGAATCTTCAGCTGTGCGAGGTTCGCCAGGCGTTGCTGGATCTCCTCGGGTGACAGCACGCCTGGGTTGTTCTCGATGACCAGCGAATGCTGTTGCCCGGTCAGGGGGATTTTCACCTGGGCTTCGAGCAGACCGTTGTTGTCGTAGGTGAAACGCACGTCGAGGGCAACTTCGCCGGCCTTGCGTTTCGGCACCTTGATGTCCAGTTCGCCGAGTGCCACGTTGTCTTTGACCAGACGGCTTTCGCCCTGAAAGATGCGCACGACCACCTGTTCCTGATTGTCGTGCAGGGTGTACACGGTTTTCACCCGACTGACCGGCACGATGCTGTTGCGCTCGATGATCGGCAGGTAGTGGCCGCTCTCATAGTTGCGGCCGACTTGCGTGGAGGTCTCGATGCCCAGCGTGTAAGAGCAGACATCGGTCAACACCACTTCTTCCAGCGCTGCAGCGCGGGCCTTGAGTGCCGCCTGAATGGCCGCGCCCTGGGCCACAACCTGATCCGGGTCGAGGGTGATCGACGGGAACCGGCCGAACAGCCCGGCAGCGAGTTTGCGCACCAGCGGCATGCGCGTGGTACCGCCGACCAGCAGAATCTCGTCGAGATCGCTGACGCGGATGCGCGCATCGCGCAGCGCCCGTTCAATCGGCGCGCGCAGACGTTCGAGCAGCGGCATGTACAGCGTCGCCAACTGTTGCTGAGTAATGGTGTGCGTCCACTGCCGCTCACCGAGTTGCAAGCGGAATTCAGCGCTGTCGTCCTGACCCAGCGCCTTGCGCACGCGCTCGGCCTCGCGACGCAGCGGCTGGATGACGCTGCTGCGCTCCGGGAAGTCTGCGGCGGAACGGTGCTGGCTGATGAAGTGCTCAAGCAGCACGGTGTCGAAGTCTTCGCCGCCGAGGAAGTTGTCACCGGCACTGGCGCGGACCTCCATCACGCCTTCGAACAACTCCAGAATCGACACGTCGAACGTGCCGCCACCGAGGTCGAAGACCAGGAACGAAGTTTCCTTGTCGCGTTGATGCAGTCCATAGGCGAGGGCGGCGGCGGTCGGCTCGTTGATCAGCTTCTCGACCTTCAGCCCGGCCAGTTCGCCGGCGATGCGCGTGGCTTTGCGTTGAGCGTCGCTGAAGTAGGCCGGGACGCTGATCACGGCTTCGGTGACGGTTTCGCCAAATGCGCGCTCGACGTCTTCTTTCAGACTCTTGAGCACCAAGGCGGAGAGTTCTTCCGGGCGAAACGCCTTGTCCGCCAGGTACGTTTGCGTGGCGCTGCCCATGTGGCGCTTGAACAGCGAAGCGGTCAGGCGCGGATGCGTGTGCAGACGCTCGCGCGCCGCCTGACCCACCAGAATCCGGCCTTGATCATCCAGGCCGACGACGCTCGGTGTCAGGAACTGGCCCAGGGCATTGGGCACCAACTCGGTGGCATCGCCCCGCCAGACGGCGACCAGGCTGTTGGTGGTTCCCAGGTCAATCCCTACGATCATTGCAACGAACTCCCTTTGCGCTTGGTAAAAAATGGAAACATTTATGGGCGCGCAGAATATTACCGAGGGTGCGATGCGGTAAAGCAGGATGATGGCTTTGAGCCATTATTTGCGACAGGCAGCCCGACACACGGCTGTTTCAGGAGAAAAATGCGGGCGCGGCCAGCATGACCGCGCCCGCTTTGTTACGGCATCACTGGCGGCGTATACGCCAGTGTCGTCCCCAGCGCCCACAACAACAGCAGCACCAGCGGTGTGTGCACCAGCAGTTGCACGAAGGAGAAACCAATCAGATCCCGCGCCTTCAACCCCAGCACGCCCAGCAGCGGCAGCATGTAGAACGGGTTGATCAGGTTCGGCAACGCTTCGGCGGCGTTGTAGATCTGTACCGCCCAGCCGAGGTGATATTGCAGATCATTGGCGACCTGCATCACGTACGGCGCTTCGATGATCCACTTGCCGCCACCCGACGGAATGAAGAAACCGAGAATCGCTGAATACACGCCCATCAGCAGCGCATAGGTGTCGTGGGAGGCGATGCTGACGAAGAACGTCGAGATGTGGTGCGCCAGGGTTTGCGCGTCGGTGCCTTTGACCGTGGTCATCAGCGCGGCAATCGAGCCGTACAAAGGGAACTGGATCAACACGCCGGTGGTGGTTGGCACCGCACGGGCCACGGCATCGAGGAAACTGCGCGGACGCCAGTGCAGCAGTGCGCCGAGCATGATGAACAGGAAGTTGTAAGTATTGAGCCCGGAAATCGCGGTGATCGCCGGTTTTGTCGAGAACTCATGGAACAGCCATCCCGCCGCCAACAGCACCAGCACGATGATCAGCAGCGGACTGTGCTCCAGCCATTCACCCGGCCGTGTGCGCGGTTGCAGCGGTGGCAAGTTGAAGGCCGGGTCGATGCCGCAGGCCTTGGCGTCGCGCGCCGAGTTCGGCCCGGGCGCGGTGGCGTAGGCGATGATGATCGAAATCACGATCAGCGCCAGTAACATCACGCCCGACTGCCAGAGGAAAATCGTTTCGGTGAACGGAATCACCCCGGTGATCGACAGGATCGACGGCGGCAGGCTGGCGGGGTTGGCCTGCAACTGCGCGGCCGACGACGACAAGCCCAGTGCCCACACCGCGCCAAGGCCCAGATAAGCCGCAGCACCGGCGGCGCGGTAATCCATTTTCAGATCGGTGCGGCGGGCGAGGGCGCGCACCAGCAAACCGCCGAACACCAGCGACAGGCCCCAGTTGAGCAGGGACGCGACCATCGAGATCAGCGCCACCCACGCCACGGCGGAACGGCCGTTTTTCGGGATGCGTGCCAGGCGATCAATCAGTTTTACAGCGGGCGGCGAACTGGCGACCACGTAGCCGCCGATCACCACGAAGGCCATCTGCATGGTGAACGGAATCAGACTCCAGAAGCCGTCCCCGAAGGCCATGGCAGCATCGGTGGGTTTGGCGCCCATGGCCAGCGTGGCCAGGGCGACGATGATCACCGCCAGCGCGGCGAATACCCAGGAGTCGGGAAACCAGCGTTCGGCAAAACTTGAACAGCGCAGGGCAAAGCGTGCGGAGCGGCTATCTTCGATATCAACGGCCACAGGGAGTACCTCGGATTTTTTATGGTTATTGTGGTCCGCGGGAACGCTCGCCGATCTCGACAACACAGAGATCCCTGTGGGAGCGAGCCTGCTCGCGAAGAGGTCGGCACATTCAACATTGAGGTTGCCTGAACTGACGCTTTCGCGAGCAGGCTCGCTCCCACATGGGGTTTACGGCGGTTGGCCGGTGTTGGCGTGGTCCCGCTGGACAGGCATTAACAGTAATTCAACTGCCGATGCTTTGTGAGCAGGTTTTGCAAAACCGGGACTATGGTCTAACGGGTTGTCCACCAGCCCATTTGCGTAGACCATGGGCGCCTTGGTTTTTTGCCTGTTTCCGAGTTCTTTGCCATGACTGCCCAATCCCCGGCCAAACCTGCGCCGTTCAGCCGTTCCGACTACAAGACCCTCGGCCTTGCGGCCCTGGGCGGCGCGCTGGAAATCTACGATTTCATCATCTTCGTGTTCTTCGCCCTGACCCTCAGCCAGTTGTTCTTCCCGCCGGAAATGCCCGAATGGCTGCGTCTGCTGCAAAGCTTCGGCATCTTCGTCACCGGTTATCTGGCGCGGCCGCTGGGCGGGATTCTGATGGCGCATTTCGCCGACAAACTCGGGCGCAAGAAAGTCTTCAGCCTGAGCATCCTGATGATGGCGCTGCCGTGCCTGCTGATCGGCATCATGCCGACTTATGCACAGATCGGTTATTTCGCGCCTTTGCTGTTGCTGGCGCTGCGCATCCTCCAGGGTGCGGCAGTCGGCGGTGAAGTACCGAGCGCCTGGGTGTTTGTCGCCGAGCACGCGCCGGCCGGTCATCGCGGGTATGCCTTGGGTTTCTTGCAGGCCGGGCTGACCTTCGGTTATCTGATCGGCGCATTGACGGCGACGTTTCTCGCGCAAGTCTTCACCCCGGCGGAAATCCTTGATTACGCCTGGCGCTATCCGTTCCTGCTCGGCGGCGTGTTCGGCGTGATTGGCGTTTATCTGCGCCGCTGGCTGAGCGAAACCCCGGTGTTCATGGCCATGGAAGCGCAGCGCGAGGCGCGGGTCGAACTGCCCTTGCGCACGGTGCTGCGCGAGCATCGACTGGCGATGCTGCCGGCGATGCTGCTGACTTGCGTGCTGACCTCGGCGGTGGTGGTGTTCGTAGTGATCACCCCAACCATGATGCAGAAAACTTTCGGCATGACCGCCAGCCACACCTTCGCGCTCAGTGCCTTGGGTATCGTGTTTCTCAATATCGGCTGCGTGATCGCCGGGTTGCTGGTCGATCGTATTGGCGCCTGGCGCACGGTCATGCTGTATAGCCTGCTGCTACCGTTGGGCATCGGCGTGCTGTATGGCTGTTTGATCATGGGCGGCGAATGGATTGGCCTGGCTTACGCCGTCGCCGGTCTGGCGTGCGGTGTGGTCGGTGCGGTGCCGTCGGTGATGGTCGGTTTGTTCCCTGCGCGTATCCGCGTGTCAGGCATTTCCTTCACCTACAACATCGCCTACGCCGCGTGGGCGAGCATCACACCGCTGCTGCTGATCGGTCTGATGCCGTGGAGCCCGTGGATTTGTGTGATGTTCTGCGCGGTGATGGGCATGGTCGGCATCGTCAGCGCGGCGTATTTCGGCGCGCGCATGCCCCGAGTCGGCAGCCAATCCGTGGCGCCTTGTTCCTGAAGGCGAGTTAACGGCCTCAGCGCAAACCCGCGGAGGCCGTTACGTCAGCCAGTGCCACCACAGTAACGTCCCCGCCAGGCCTACCACCGAGACGATGGTTTGCAGGATCGACCAGACCCAGATCGTCTGTTTCAGTTGCAAGCCAAAGTACTCGCGAACCATCCAGAAACCGGCGTCGTTGACGTGGCAGAAGAACACCGAGCCGGCACCAATCGCCAATGCCACCAACGAACTTTGCGTCGCGGCGAGGCCCGCCATCATCGGCGCCAGAATCCCCGCCGTCGTGGTCGTGGCCACCGTCGCCGAGCCTGTGGCCTGACGCAATGCCACAGCGATCAACCAGGCCAGCAACAGGTACGGCATATGCGCGCCTTCGGCGACTTTGCTGATGGTCTGACTGACGCCGGCATCCAGCAATGTCTGCTTCAAGCCGCCGCCGGCGCCGATGGTCAGCAACAGCACGGCAATCGGCGCCAGACTTTTGCGCAGGGTGCCGCCGACGTCTTCACGGGGCATGCCGTTGGCCCAACCGAGGCAGATCACCGCCGCCATCACCGCAATGCTCAGCGCCACCAACGGTTCGCCGAGAAACTTCAGGCTCAGGGCGACGCTGCTTTGCGGGCTCATCGCGACTTTCGCCAGGGTGCTGCCGAGCATCAGCAGCACCGGCAGCAGAATGATCAGCAGCGACATGGCGAAACTCGGCTGGCGCGGCGCTTTCGGCGGCGCACTGAACAACGCGCCGAGTTCTGCCGGCTCATCAATGTGCATGCGTTTCGACAGCCAGTTGCCGTACAGCGGCCCGGCCAGAATCACCGCCGGGATGGCGATGCTGAAACCCAGCAGCATGGTCAGCCCAAGGTCGGCATGCAACGCGCTGACAGCAATCAACGGCCCGGGATGCGGAGGCATGAGAGCATGCAGCGTGGTCATCCCGGCCAGCGCTGGAATCGCGATTTTCAACAGCGGCTGACCCGAACGGCGAGCCATGACGAAAATGATCGGCACCATCATCACCAGGCCCACTTCAAAGAACAGCGGCAGGCCGATCACCATCGCCACCAGCGCCATGACCCACGGCAACGACTTGCCTTTGCCCAGCCCGAGCAAGGTCGACGCAATGCGGTCGGCGGCGCCGGATTCGGCCATCAGCGCACCGAGCATCGACCCCAGCGCAATGATGATCCCCGCTTCACCGAGAATCGCCCCGGCGCCCTTGCTGAACGCCTTGGCCACGTCTTCGGGCGGTAAACCAGCGCCGACACCGGCAATGAAAGTACCGATCAGGATCGATAGAAACGGCGGCAGTTTAGTCGCGCTGATCAACACGATAATCGTCGCAATGGCCAGCAGACAGCAGAGAATCAGGCGGGTGTCGTGAACCATCCAGGCAGCGGTCGATAAATCCAAAACGGAACTCCTTATCGGGCGGATACCTGCAACATATTGTTGCAATTTGCCTTGAGGATACCCGATATGGCCGGGCCAGAGCGCTGGGTTTTGCAGTCGCTCGGTGGGGAACAGAACAGACCAGTGGCCTATCGAGATTATTTTTGACTGACCGGTCGCAAACGCTCTTCAGAAAAGATTTTCAAGGCCGATGGCTAGGCTGCATCCCGCTTTCTATCCTGCCCATCGGTACTTTCCCATGTTCAACAAACGCCTGAAGCAAGAGCTGGCCGCTCTTCGTGAAGAACTCTCCAGCCTCGTGCAGGTGAAGGAAAGCCTGGAAAGCGAGATGCTGGTGCTGAACCTTGAGCCCGACGGGCGCATTCAATCGGTCAACCAGAACTTCCTCACCGAGATGCTCTACAAGAGTCAGGACCTGATCGGGCGGGCGATTGAAGACATCGTCCCGGCGCATGTGAAGACTGACGAGTTCCATCACCGCTTCAAAAACGCCATGAACCGCGGCGAACATTTCGCCGGTGCCGTGCGCCTGCTGCGCGGCAATGGTGAAGAAGCGTGGCTGCGTTCGATCGTGCAACCGGTGCGTTCCTCGGATGGGCGCATCAAGCACATTTCGCTGTTCGCCAGCGACCTGACCCGCACCATCGAAGCTTCTCGTGAACACGAAAACCTGATCGGTGCGCTTGTGCGTTCGACCGCGGTAATCGAGTTCGACCTCAACGGCAATGTGCTGAACGCCAACGATCGCTTCCTCAGCGGCATGGGTTACAGCCTGGCGCAGATCAAGGGCAAACATCACCGCATGTTCTGCACGCCGGAGGAGTACAACAGCGCCGAGTACCAAAACTTCTGGCGCCGTTTGAACAACGGTGAGTTCGTGGCTGATCGCTTCAAGCGTGTCGACAGCCACGGTCGTACGGTCTGGCTGGAGGCGTCCTACAACCCGGTGGTCGATGCCAACGACAAACTGTACAAAGTGGTGAAGTTCGCCACGGTGATCACCGATCAGGTCAACCGCGAGCAAGCCGTCGCCGACGCAGCCAGCATCGCCTACAGCACCTCGCAGCAAACCGACAGCACCGCCCAGCGCGGTACCACGGTGGTGACTGAAGCGGTCAACGTAATGCGAGATCTGTCGCGGCACATGCAGGCTGCCGGTGAGGGCATTGAGGCACTGAACGAGCAGTCGCAGGTGATCGGTACCATCGTCAAAACCATCAGCGGCATTGCCGAACAGACCAACCTGCTGGCGCTCAACGCTGCCATCGAAGCGGCCCGTGCCGGCGAGCAGGGCCGAGGCTTTGCGGTGGTGGCCGACGAAGTGCGACAACTGGCCTCGCGCACCAGTCAGGCGACCGAAGAGATCGTCACTGTGGTGCGGCAGAACCAGGAAATGGCGCGCAACGCCGTGGCGCTGATGACCGACGGCAAGCTTCAGGCTGAACAAGGCCTGGCGCTGGCGGCCGAGGCGGGCACGGTGATTGTCGAGATTCAGGACGGTGCGCAGAAAGTCGTGAATGCCGTCGGCCAGTTCGCTAATCAACTCTCCCACTGACCTGCACCCAACCCCTGTAGGAGCTGTCGAGTGAAACGAGGCTGCGATCTTTTGATCTTGATTCCGAGGATCAACATCAAGATCAAATTATCGCAGCGTGCCGCAGCTCCTACAGAGTTTTCACCTGCCTGTATTTCGATGCTGGCGCTACAATCGGCTCCTTTTCCCCGGAGCAGATTCCCATGAGCGATTCCCACCGCCGCCCGGTGCCCCTGAACAAAGCCTACCGTTTGCTCAATCACGGGCCGACCGTTCTGGTCAGCGCCGCCCATGACGGCCAGCGCAACATCATGGCTGCCGCTTGGGCCATGCCGCTGGATTTCGAGCCACCGAAAGTTGCCGTCGTCCTCGACAAATCGACCTGGACCCGCCAGTTACTCGAAGCGTCCGGCACCTTCGTGCTCAATGTGCCTTGCGTCAATCAGGCCGACATCGTGCAAACCGTCGGCAATACCTCGGGCTTGGAAATCAGCCAAACCCAAGGGCAAGACAAGTTTCAGGCGTACGGCTTGCAGACGTTTACCGGCGAACAAGTCGAAGCACCTTTGCTCGACGGCTGTGTGGCCTGGCTCGAATGCCGTTTGCTCCCGGAGCCGCGCAATCACGAGCAATACGATCTGTTCCTCGCCGAAGTCATCGCCGCCCATGCCGATGAGCGTGTGTTCAGCGACGGACGCTGGCATTTCGAAGGGCACGATGGCTTGCGCACCTTGCACCACGTGGCGGGCGGGCATTTCCTGAAGATTGGTGACGCGGTGGATGGCAAGACGTTAGCGGTTTGAATACGGCTGATGGCAAAACATTACCGGATGTTGCAAGGTAGAGAGCATCGTCAAACCTATCAGGCGCATGCCCATGGATCTTTCCCTTTCAAGTTATCTGGCGCCGCTGCTGTCGTTGGCCCTGTTGTGGACGGTGGCCGTGGTCACGCCCGGCCCGAACTTCTTCAACATCGCGCAACTCGCGGTCAGCCGTTCCCGCCATCATGGCGTAGTCGCGGCGCTCGGTGTGGCCAGCGGAACCGTGTTGTGGGGGCTGGCGGGAGGCTTGGGCATTCAGTCGCTGTTCAGTGCCGCGCCAGCGCTGTACTTGAGCTTCAAGATTGCCGGCGGCTGTTACCTGATCTACCTCGGGCTCAAGCAGTTCAAGCGCAAGGCGCCGATCGTCGCGGGTACGCTGGATGACTCGCAGCAAACGTTGCTCGGCGCTTATGGCCGCGGCTTTCTGGGCAACATGACCAATCCCAAATCCGCACTGTTCGTCGCGACAATCTTCGCCACCGCCATGCCGGCTCACATCCCGCCACTGTTACTGGCGCTGGCGGTGCTGACGATGGCGACGCTGTCGTTCAGTTGGTATTGCTGCGTAGCGCTGTTCTTCGCCAGTCGCCGGATTGCTGGTGTGTATGAGCGTTCGCGGCAATGGCTGGATCGCTTGGCCGGTGGTTGTTATTTGCTGTTTGGGGTGCATCTGCTGGCTAATCGCTGAGCCGACTGATCTCCCGAGTTAATCAGCTGCATGAAAAAAGGCCTACCTCGCGGTAAGCCTTTTTTGTTTGCGTTCTAGCCTCAATCCCCCAACGCTTCGCCTTCACGCCGTGGATCCGCGCCACCTTCCAGCGACGCTTTCCCCTGCGCATCCTTGACCCGCACGATGGCCTGGGTGCCGCTGGTCATGTCGATTTCATTCACTGCGTGCCCTTTGTCTTTCAATGCCTGAATCAGCGTCGGGCTGAACTGGCCTTGTTCCAGTTCGGTGGGGCCGTTGCGGCTGCCGAAGTTGGGCAGGCTGATGGCGCTTTGCGGGTCGAGGTTCCAGTCGAGCAGGCCGACGGTGGTTTTCGCCACGTATTCGATGATTTGCGAACCGCCGGGCGAGCCGACGGTGGCGACGAATTCGCCGCTGTGGCGATCAAAGATCAGTGTTGGCGCCATCGACGAGCGTGGACGTTTGCCGGGTTCGACGCAGTTGGCGACTTTCTGGCCATTCTCTTCCGGGATGAACGAGAAGTCGGTCATCTGGTTGTTCAGCAGAAAACCCTGAACCATCAGGTGCGAGCCGAACGCGGCCTCGATGGTGGTGGTCATCGACACCGCGCCACCGAGGTCATCCACCGCGACCACTTGCGAGGTGGAGATGCGCAGCGGCGAGCGGTCCGGGGCGTAGGCAACCTGCACACCCGGTGGCGTGCCTGGTTTGGCGCTGCCCATGCTGCGTTCGCCGATCAGGCTGGCGCGGCTGGCGAGGTAACCGGGATCGACCAGGCCTTTGACCGGCACCGGCACGAAGTCGGTGTCGGCGACGTATTGCGCACGGTCGGCGTAGGCCAGACGTTCGGCTTCGGCGATCAGATGCACGGCTTGCGGATCCGGTTCGATGCCGGCCGGTTTGTCGGTTTTCACTGGTTTCAGCGGCGTCAGGGAAAGGCGTGGATCGCGAGTTTCCAGTGCCTGCAACGTACCAAGAATCTGCGCCACGGCGATCCCGCCCGACGACGGCGGCGGCATGCCGCAGACCTGCCAGCGCTTGTAATCGGTGCACAGCGGCGCGCGTTCCTTGGCCTGATAGCGCTGCAGATCGTTCAGCGACAGGCTGCCGGGGTTGGCGTGGCCCTGCACCTTGGCGACGATTTCTTCGGCGATCGGGCCTTTGTACAACGCGTCCGGGCCTTCGTTGGCGATGCGTTTGAGCACTGCGGCCAATGCCGGGTTTTGCAGACGCGTGCCGACGGCTTTGACGCTGCCATCGGCGTTGAGGAAATACTTGGCCATGTCCGGCGACTGGCGGATGACTGGATCTGATTCCAGCAGCGAGTGCAAACGCGCAGAGATCGCAAAGCCTTGCTCGGACAGTTTGATCGCCGGTTCAAACAGCTTCGCCCATGGCAGGCGACCGTGTTGTTTATGCGCCATCTCCAGCGCGCGCAGTACGCCCGGTGTGCCGACTGAGCGACCGCCAATCTGCGCCTGCGGGAACGACATCGGCTGGCCATCGGCGCGCAAGAACAGCTTCTCGGTGGCGCCGGCCGGTGCGGTTTCGCGACCGTCATACGTGCGCACCTGTTTACCGTCCCACAACACGATCATCGCGCCGCCACCGATCCCGGAAGACTGCGGCTCAACCAAGGTCAGCACCGCTTGCATCGCAATCGCCGCATCAATCGCCGAACCGCCCTGACGCAGCATCTCGCGACCAGCCTCGGCCGCCAGTGGATTGGCAGCGGCGGCCATGTGTTTACTGGCGTGACGGGTTTGCAGATCGGTGCGGTAACCGGAAGCAGCTTCAGGTGCCAGCGGCAAAGTCGAGGAGGGCGGGGCGTTGCACGCAGTGAGGGTCAGGGCGCTGATGATCAGCGTCAGGGCAGGCAGGCGAAAGCGGCTCAAGGGCAAGGCTGAAAACACGCGGGCTCTCCGTCCGTGGGATAAAAGTCTCGGGGACTTTATCGACCGCTCGGTCGCGACGCAAACCGGTGGGCATTTTTGTCTTTCTTTTCGGGGCGGATGTTCGCTAGGGTCAACCGCAATCGATCTACCGCACACGTCCCCTTGTAGGCCTTCGCCTGCTCGCGATAGCGTCATCACATTCAACATCATTGCTGACTGAACCACCGCTATCGCGAGCAGGCTCACTCCTACAATTACAAGATCAACAAGAGGCTGATATGCACAGCGAGTTCCCCGCCGAATCCAGCTACCGCGATCAACGCGAGCAGTTCATCGCCGCCGCCAATGCCGCCGGCGCCACGCTCTCTTCCTACGCACATCCGCGTTGCGGGCCATTCGGCGAACCGCTGAGCACCGACGTCGCCGTGCTCGGCGATCCACAGGCCAAACGCCGACTGGTAGCGCTCAGCGGTACGCACGGCGTCGAGGGCTATTACGGCTCGGATTGTCAGATCGATTGGCTGAAGGCATTCGTACCGGGCTCGCTGCCCAAGGATGTCGCGGTGGTGATGGTGCACCTGATCAACCCATGGGGCACGGCATGGTTACGCCGGGTCAACGAAGACAACATCGACCTCAACCGCAATCACCTCGACTTCACCGGGCCGCTACCGGATAACCGCGCGTACGCCGCACTGCATGAGATCTACGCCTGCACCGATTTGCACGGCCCCGAGCGCCAACGCGCCGATGCCTTGCTCGATGCGCAGATCAACGAACACGGCTGGCCAGCGGTGATGTCGATTGTCGAGGGTGGTCAACACAGCCATCCCGACGGACTGTTTTACGGTGGCCGCGCGCCGAGCTGGTCGAATCGCACTTTGCATCAAATCATCGAAAAGCATCTGGCTGGCGCTGAAACCGTGATGTGTTTCGACCTGCACACCGGCGCCGGCGAATACGGTCATCCGATGTTGCTGACCATCACCCAGGCGCCTTACCCGGCACTCGCGCAGGCCCAGGCGATTTATGGTCCATGGCTTTACACCCTGCACACGGGCGCCGACACCCTGAGCGAAACCGGAGTGGCAGCGACGGCCACGGGGTACACCTCGCAGGCGTTGCTCAAGGCCTTGCCGGACGTGCGGTTGATGCCGTTCGTGATCGAATGCGGGACGTATCCGGGGCCGGATGTGCATCGGCATTTGCGTGATGACCATTGGTTGCATTTGCATGGCGATCCGCTGGATGCGACGGGGCGGGGGATCAAGTTGAATTTGCTGGAGCAGTTCTATCCAGCTGATCCGGATTGGCGGACGATGGTCGGTTTGCGCACTCGGCAAATCTGGGCGAAAGGGTTGTCGGCGTTGGGTAACTGGTCGCGGTAAATCATCAGTGTCTTTGCTGCCGGCACTTTCCTCCGGGCACAAAAAACGGCTCACTTTGCGGTAAGCCGTTTTTTGTATCCGTGCTGCGCGATCTAATTCATACCTGCATCGAACCCGTTTCCTACAGCATTTTTTCAACCTGATCTCTCGGTACCGACTCAGTCGAATGAAAAGGCATTTCGCGCCTGTAGTACCTCGCCCCCGACCTAGCGGTTGTTCTGCACTTCTCCTACAGATTTTTCAGGTCGACAACTTACGCGCCTTTACCTGAGGATATTTTCTGTTGTTTTTTCCAGGATGGATTTCAGATGAAAAGGATGAGTCCGTTGCCAATCAACTCTATTTTCAGTCGGCCATTGTCATGAGTATTTCCAATGAGGATCGCGATTTTCTGGTGGCGATGGGCAGTCGCATTGCGCACTTACGCACAGTGCACGAGATCACACAGACTCGGTTTGCACGGGCTTTAGGTCTTTCCCGGCAAACCTTTCAGGGCTACGAGGAGGGCACACGCAGCATGCCGGTCACGACACTGGTGAAGATGGCATTTGCGCTTCGCGTGCCTGTTGAAGATCTGCTCGGGGTTCCCTCGTACACGGAGACGCCCAGACGCAGCTTGACCTCGACGTGGTATCGACGGCTGCAGTCCATCAATGAGCTCTCGAAGGTCCAACAGAAGGTCATTGCGCAGATGATCGACGCCTTGATCGCACAGGCAGCGACCAAAACGAGCAACGAACAGAAGGATATTTTGAAGTAACAGATTACCGAGACTTTTCTCGAGGCATAAAAAAACGGCCTACCTTTCGGTAAGCCGTTTTTAGTACTTGGTGGCTACACAGGGACTTGAACCCCGGACCCCAGCATTATGAATGCTATGCTCTAACCAACTGAGCTATGTAGCCAAGTGGCGCGCATTATTCCCCTGAAATGGAAAAGCGTCAAGCGTAAATTTAAAAATTTTTTCTACGCTTTCAACCGTTTATCAAAATCACTGGCCGAGCAGCGGCGAAGGGCAGCGTTGGAACCAGCGGCTGGCCTGCTCATACGCGTGCGCCAATTGCAGGACAGCGAAGTCAGCCTGGTGCTTGCCGATGATCTGTAGCCCCATCGGTAAACCGTGCGAATTGAATCCGGCCTGAACATTGGCCACCGGGCAACCCGACAGCGTGCCGGGGATGACCACCTCCATCCAGCGGTGATATGTGTCCATCGCCACGCCTTCGATAGACGTTGGCCACGGCTGGGTTTTGTCGAACGGAAACACCTGAGCACTCGGCAGCAACAGATAGTCGTAGCGTTCGAACAACTTCGAGATAGCCCGATACCAATCGCTGCGCACCACCGAGGCCGCGAACACTTCGCTGGCCGAGAGCTTCAGGCCGTTTTCCACTTCCCAGATCGCTTCCGGTTTTAGCAAAGCGCGTTTCTGCGGATCGGCATAGGTTGCGCCCAAAGACCCCGCGACCAGCCAGTGCCGCAACGTCCGCCAACTGCTCCACAGCCGCTCAGGCGCGAAACCGGGCTCAACCGACTCAACGTGGCAGCCAAGGCTCTCAAAATCAGCAAAGGTCTTCTCGCACAGCGACAGCACGCCTTGCTCCATCGGCAGATAACCGTTGATGTCGCCCAACCAACCCAACCGCGAGCCCTTGAAATCACGCTCTAGCGGCGCCGCAAACGCCTCACCGGATTCAGCTATCGACAACGGCGCCCGCGCATCGCCCCCCGCTTGCACCGACAACAGCAGCGCCGCATCTTTCACACTGCGCGCCATTGGCCCCTCATAACCGAGCTGATCGAAAAACAGATCCGCACTGTCATCGAACGGCACACGCCCCTGCGAAGGACGAAACCCAAAGATGTTATTGAACGCCGCCGGATTGCGCAGCGAGCCCATCATGTCGCTGCCATCCGCGACAGGCACCAGATGCATCGCCAGCGCTGCCGCCGCGCCGCCACTGCTGCCGCCTGCGGTTTTGCTCGGGTCATACGCGCAAGCAGTCGCGCCAAACAACGGGTTGTAACTTTGCGAGCCGAGACCGAATTCCGGGGTGTTGGTCTTGCCGATAATGATCGCGCCGGCCGCCTTGATTCGCTCGACCATGATGCCGTCGCGCTCAGGCACAAAGTCCTTGTACAGCGGCGAACCCAGCGTGGTGCGAATACCTTGGGTCAGCGACAGATCCTTGATCGCATGAGGCAAGCCATGCATCCAGCCACGGTATTCGCCACGCGCCAGTTCGGCATCGCGTTCATCGGCCTGAGCCAGCAGATGTTCCGGTGACTGCAGGCTGATCAGCGCATTCACCATCGGGTTGAAATGTTCGATATGGGCAAGGTAAGTCTGCATCACTTCCCGGCAGGAAACCTGGCGCAGGCGGATGCGTTCGGCGAGTTCGTGGGCCTGCAACAGGACCAGTTCGCTGATGTTATTAGAGTTCATTGCTAGCGGCCTTTCAGACGGCTGGAAAAGCGCCCCGCCAGTGCGCCGGGGCGGTAGCGATCAACGCATCAGGTTGGTCCAGAGACGGTCAGCGAGGCGGATCGCACCTTCGCCGCAAGTCTTGCTGAACACCACGTTCGTCCCTTCGGGAATATGCAGTTCCGGCGCGTCCTTGAGCGCCGCGTCGAGGAACGGTTCGACGCCTTTGATCGGGCTCTGGTGCTTGAGGAAGTTCTGCGTCATCGCCGAGTTTTCTGGCTGGCTGAGGAAGGCGATGAACGCCTTGGCATTCGCCGGATTTTTGCTGCCGGCAGGGATGACCATGTTATCGACCCAGGCCAGCACACCTTCTTTCGGGTAGAGGTATTTCAGCGTCGGTTTCATCTCACGGGCACGCATCGACGAACCGCCCCAGAACATCGACATGTCGATTTCACCTGAGGCAAGGTTCTCGCGAATCGAGCCGGCCTTGGAGCTGTAGGTTTTCACGAATGGCTTCTGCGCCTTGAGCAGTGTCAGCACCTGCTGCATCTGTTTCGGGTCTTCGCTGCACAGCGGAATATTCAGATAGAGGCTGGCCATATCGACCATGTCGCTGACCGAATCGAACATGTTGATGCGCCCCTGCAACTCGGCTGGCGGCTCATACAAAACCTTGTAGCTGTCGGCCGGGCCTTTGTAGCGCGCCGAGTCCAACACGACGCTGGTGGTGCCCCAGATGAACGGCACCGAATACGCGCCTTCCGGGTCCCAGCTCGGCTTTTTCAAGTTATCCACAACGCTGGCGTAGTAGGGCTCCTTGACCGGGTCGAAGCGCTCCAGCAGGTTTTCCTTGATCAGGATCGGCACGAACTGGTGCGACGGAATCGCCACGTCATAACCGGCGCCGCCCTGTTTCAATTTCGCCAACAAGGTCTCGTTGGAGTCGTAGGAATCGACGGTGACTTCGATGCCGGTCTGCTTCTGGAACTTGGCGAGAATCTCCGGCGAAAAATAGCCGCTCCAACTGACCACGTTGAGTTTTTCGGCCGCCTGAACACTAACAGCCATGGTCAGCGGCACAGTCAGAAACAACGAAGTGCCAACGCTTTTTATCCACTTGCTCATGCTATTTCCCCACAGGTCGTAGAAGGTTCAGGCGTTCTTTTTGCCCAACAGGTAAGAGAGGCTGACGAACAGCACCGAGACGCCGAGGATCAGCGTCGACACGGCGTTGACGTCGGGTGTCACGCCCATCCGCAGCAGGCCGAAAATGAAGATCGGCAGGGTCGTGGTGCCCGCTTGCGAGACCATCATCGAGATCACGAAGTTATCCAGCGAGACGATGAAGGCCAGCATCAGCCCGGAGAAAATCCCCGGCATCAGCAGCGGCAGAGTGACCTTGCGAAAGGTTCGCCACGGGCCGGCGTAGAGGTCGGCGGAGGCTTGCTCCAGCGACAGGTCCATGTCGTTCAGCCGTGCCCGAATCGGCAGGTAGGCGAAGGGAATGCAGAACACCGTGTGCGCGATGATCAGATTGCCGTAACCCAGCGACAGGCCGATGGTGGAGAACAGCGCCAGCGTCGCCACACCGACGACAATCTCCGGCAACACCAGCGGCAACATGATCGCGCCCATCGACAATTGCAGGCCCTTGAACTTGGCGCCGCGCGAGGTGCCGAGGGCGGCGAGGGTGGCAATCGCCGTGGCAATCATGCTCGCGCAAACGGCGATCAACAGGCTGTTGCCAGCAGCCTGGCGCAAGGCCTGATTGGCGAACGCGGCGCGATACCAATCGAGGCTGAATCCGGTCCACACCGTCGCCGATTGGTTGGCATTGAACGAGAACACCACCAGCACCACGATCGGTGCGTAGAGGTAAAGATAGAACAGAAAACTGAAGCCGCCGAACCCCGGGAAGTCCTGTACACCCAGCCCTTTACGTTTGAATAATGCGAGCATCACGCACCTCCTTTGGCGATGCGCTGGCGCTCTGCGCGCAGGGCATAAACGGTCAGCACCAGCATCACCGCGGCCATCAGCACCAGCGACAACGCAGCGCCAAAGGGCCAGTTACGCGCATCGCTGAACTGCCGGAAAATCAGATTGCCGAGCATCATTCGCGTGCCACCACCGAGCAGTTCCGGGGCGATCATCGCGCCCAGGCATGGCACGAAAGTGAGGATCGCGCCGGCGAGAATTCCCGGTTTGGCGATCGGCAACACTACTTTGCGCAAGGTGCGTATGCGTCCGGCGTAGAGATCCTGCGCGGCTTCGAGCAGGCGGATATCCATCTTTTCCAGCGTTGCGTAAATCGGCAACACCACGAACGGTGCGTAGGTGTAAACCAGCCCCAGCAGCACCGCGCCGTCGGTGTACAACAACTGCATCGGTTCATGGATAACGCCCAGGCCCATCAGGCTGTTGTTGATCACCCCGGTGTTGCGCAGCAGCAGAATCCACGCGTAGGTGCGGATCAGCAGGTTGGCCCAGAACGGCACGGTGATCAGAAAGATCAGCAAGCCACGGCGATGCGCCGGTTGCATGGCCAGCCACACCGCCACCGGAAAACCGATCAGCAACGTGATGATCGTGGTCAGCCCGGCAATGCCAATCGAGCGCAGGGCGATGATCAGATACGAGTCGGCAAACGCGAGGCTGTCGTCCAGTTGCCGCTCGAACAGCAGCGAGGTGTAGGCGTCACTGCTGAAGACTTTGTTGACCCCGCCGTAAGGGTTGGCCTCCATCAGCGAATAGCCGATGACGATGAGGATCGGCACCACCAGAAACAAACAGATGGCGATCAGCGCCGGGCTGACCCCGAGGAAACTCTGGAAGGCCTTGCGGCGTTCCAGCGTGTTGGCAATCGGTAAGGCGTGCATGGCAACTCCTCCGGCTCAATCGTGCAGGACGCTGGCGCTTCCACGGTCGAACAACAGACCGGCCTGGGAGCCGACGGCAAAGCGCAGGCTTTGATCGACGCAATTGGGCGTACGCACGGTGAGGCGCGAACCGTCGCTGAGGCTGACCTGATATTGCAGATCTGTGCCGAGATAGATCTGCGCTTCGATCCGGCACGGCAGCGCGGCTTCAGTCACGGCCGGTACCAGATGCAAGCGTTCGGGACGTACTGACAGGGTGACGTTGGCGCCGACCTGCACATCGCTGCACGGTTGCGCCGGCAATGGATGACCCGCCGGGCCGGCGAACCACGCCTGACCGCCGTCCACACGAGTGACGGTGCCTTCGATGAAATTGGTTTCGCCAATGAAGTCGGCGACGAAGCGATTGCGCGGCCGTTCGTAAATATCCTCTGGCCGACCGACCTGCTGCACTTCGCCTTCGGAAAGTACGGCGATGCGGTCGGACATGGTCAGCGCTTCTTCTTGGTCGTGGGTGACGAAGATGAAAGTGATACCGGTCTTGGCCTGGATGGTTTTCAACTCTTCACGCATCGCCTGGCGCAGCTTGAGATCGAGCGCCGACAGTGGCTCATCGAGCAACAACACTTTCGGATGCGGAGCCAAAGCGCGGGCGAGGGCGACACGTTGTTGCTGGCCGCCCGACAGCTGCGCCGGTTTGCGATTGGCGAAGCGCTCCATCTGCACCAGCGCGAGCATCTCGCGCACACGCTCGGCGATTTGCGCCTTGGTGAGGACTTTGCCCATTGGGTGCGATTCGAGACCGAAAGCCAGGTTCTCGGCGATGGTCATGTGCGGGAACAGCGCGTAATGCTGGAACACCGTGTTGACCGGGCGCTGGAAGGGCGGGCGATCAGCGATGTTTTCGCCGTAGAGAAGAATTTCGCCTTCGGTGGGAAATTCGAAACCGGCGATCATCCGCAGCAGCGTGGTCTTGCCGCAGCCGGAAGGGCCGAGAAGGGTGAAGAATTCGTTGTCGCGGATGTCCAGGTCGATGCTTTTCAGCGCCACCGGACCGGTCTGCGGATCACCGTAAACCTTGCGCACTGAGCGGATCGAGACCGCCAGCGTTTGCAGCGAATGCAGGGCATTCATGCGTTACCTCCGATTCCCCCATCGCCTGCGACTCGCTTTGCAAAGCGTTGCCGTCGGGCCATGGATATTATTTTTTTGGGCAGGATCGAGATTGCGTTCGGGTGTGAAACCAGCTGTTTTTTTGTTCTGCTGTGGCTCGATTATCAGCCAGGGGTTGCGCGGCGCGACACTTCAATTTAAACATGGCAGGTGTTAGTTAATTTAACAGCCGAAGGTGCCAGGAATCATGCCCGACCACCGTTTGCCGCCGCTCAACGCGGTGCGCGCCTTTGATGCCGCCGCCCGTTTGGGCAGCTACGTCGAAGCCTCGAAAGCCCTTCACGTGACCCAGCCTGCGATTGGCCGTCACGTGAAATTGCTTGAGGACTGGTTGGGCATTCAACTGTTCGAACGCACCTCACGCGGGGTCAACCTGACGCCGGCGGGGGAGAAGTACCACCGCAAGATCAGCGCTGCTTTGCAACTGATCATCGAAGCCGGCAAGGAAGCTCGGCCGAAAGATGCCGAGCGTTGGTTGCGGATCATGGTGGTGCCGGGTTTCGCCAAGCGCTGGCTGATGCCTCGGATCGAAGCGCTGCGGCATTTGCGCCCGGGATTGAAACTGGCGATCGAGCCGAATTCGACCTTCACCGAAGTGGATGGCAAGAGCGCCGATCTGGGCATCGTCTACGGTCTCGACGGGCAATATGCCGACTCGCGGGAGGCGCTGATTTGTCCTCGGGTTTTCCCGATCTGCACGCCGGCGTATCTGGCCAGCATTGCACCGATCAACAGCCCGGCCGATCTGGTCAGCCACGAGCTGATCCACGTCGATGACGGCGAATGGTGGAACCTGTGGTTCGCCGCCCACGACCTCGATATCCATCTCAATTCCGACATGCTCTACGTCAACAATGACCATGCGCTGTCAGTCGCCGAGAGTGGGCAGGGCATCGCACTGGCCAACGAGGTGCTGGTGCGCCATGAACTCGCCAGCGGCAAACTGGTGCGTGCCGTCGACGCTCAGGTGAGGCTGGAAAGCTACCGGGTGCTGACGCCGTCCGCCGAACTCTCGGCGGATGTGGCGTGGTTTATTCAATGGCTCAAGGCTGAGCTGGAAGCGGACTTCCCTGAAGCGGTAATCAACTGAGGCGGAAACGCGCGGTGTTGTCGCTGAGTGCCTTGCTGCCTTGGCTGAGGGTGTCTGCGGCGAGATTCACTGCGCGTGCGCCTTCGAGTAAACGCACGGCTGCCTGATCGACCTGCTGGATATTGCCGCTGACCTCGTCGGCGGTACTCGCCTGTTCCTCGACTGCCGTGGCGATCTGCGCGAGGGTATCGGTGACGCTCTGCACGGCGCTGGCGATTTCGCCCAAACGCTCACCGAGACCGGTGACCGACTCGGCATCGGTTTGCGCCTGACCGCAGGCGGCTTCCATCAAACTGACGGCTTCGTTGACCGTAGCGCGCAGGCTGTCGACCGTGCCGGCGATCTGCGCGGTGGACGACTGCGTACGTTGCGAGAGGCTGCGCACTTCATCGGCGACCACAGCGAAACCGCGCCCTTGTTCACCAGCTCGCGCGGCTTCGATGGCTGCGTTGAGCGCGAGCAGATTGGTCTGTTCGGCGACACCGCGAATCGTGTCGACGACCAATTGAATCTGCTGGCCTTGCTCGCTGACTCGACCGAGTGCCGCAGCGGTGTCGTTCAAACGCTGATTGAGCTGCTGAATACTCGCCGTGGTGCGCTGGCTGTCGCGGCTGCTGTCGGCCGCGATGCGTCGGGTGTGCTGGGCGCTGCCGGAGGCCTGCTCGCAACTCTGCGCCACGCCTTGCGACGTCGCGGCCAGTTGCGTGGCAGCAGCGGCGATCTGGCTGATCTGCAACTGTTGCGCCTCGACTTCGCCGAGAGCGCCGCTGGAGTGTTCGTTGAGGCTGCGCACGGCATGGCTCAACTGCGAGGTTTCGTGATCGACACCGAGCATGCTCGCGCGCAGTTGCACCACGGCAACGTTGAGCGCGGTGCTGATCGCTGCCAGCTCATCGCGGCCCTCCACCGGTACTTGCAGACTGAGGTTGCCATCGCGAAGGGCTTCGGCGAGCAGGGTGATGCCGCTGGCGCTGCGACGGATCGAGGCTTGCAGGCAGACAAACAGATACAGCGCCGCGAGTAGCAGGCAGCCGAAAATGGCCGCGACGATGATGAACTGACGGATCGCCGAGCTGTGGTAGGCATCGAGCCGCTGATCCAGCGATACCAGTGACTGTTGGCGCAGGGCGGCGAGGTCAGTCAGCAGGGCATCAAGGTTGCGTTCGAAGTCTTCCGGTTTGAGCGTGATGCTGCCGCCGAACACGCCGTCATCCAGCACCTTCAGGCCGCTATCAAGGCGTTTCAGGCTGTCGTGGTATTGGCTGGCCCAGCTCTGCTGATCTTTCGGCAGGCGTGCCTCAAGTAGCGTGGCGGTTTTCACCAGTTGCTCGCGGGCATCACCGATGCGGCTGCGCAAGTCGCGCAACTGCAAACGGCTTTGCAGGGTGAATTGACCGGAGACCACCGAGGCCTGGCCGACTGCGGCGAGGCGTCCGACCCGTTCGATCAGGTCGGGTGCGTGTTGCGTTGATATCTGCGTCAGCAGGTAGGTTTCCAGCCACGGTGCGAGGGTCAGGCGGTTGTCCATGACGATCTGCTCGCGCAACGCTTGCAGAGCGCTGAGGGCATTGGTGAAACGGTCATAACCGTCCGGCCACCAACCGACTCCGCTGAGGCTTTTCGAATCCAGACCATTGAGTGCGGTTTGCAGTGCCTGATAGCGCGTGAGGGTTTCGCCTTCAGCACCTTCATTCTTCAGGGCGTTGCCCAAGTCCGTGGTGGCTTGCAGTACTGCAGGTTGTACCGCGTCGAATGCACCCATGGCGGCTAGGGTGGCCGGCGTCGGTTGGCGATTGGTTTCCGTGGCGCGCCAACGGGCGGCGCGGTCGCGTTGCGCGGCGAGCAGGTTGTCCAGCGCATCGAGCGCGAGCAACTGACGCACGCCGGCACGTTCGCCGGAAATCAGATTGAGCTTGTCGCGATAGTCCTGGCCGATCATCAACAGGCTGCCGGCCAACGGCAGAATGAACAGCAGAAACAACAACTGGAATTTACCTGCGAAGCCAAACCGCCCCAGCAATTTGATCCCCGGTGAAAGGAAAGCCTGCATGCCCCATGACTCCTCTGGACACCACGCACCATTGGCGTGCATCGCGGTCGCTCGACGTTGATGTTGTGCCCTGCTAAAAGGCCTCGAAAGTTCACTCTCGCCCGCTCTGTAGGCCGGCTCTGTAGCGAAACTTCCCATTGTCGGTGCCCTTTGTAAGGGCGCCGCGTTCAAGGGATAGAGCAAGGCAAGATTCAGACCATGGCGTTGCGCTATCACCTATCCCTTGTAGGAGCTGCCGCAGGCTGCGATCTTTTGATCTGTGTTTTTAACGGCAAGATCAAAAGATCGCAGCCTGCGGCAGCTCCTACATGATTCGGTCAGGTCAGTTAGTTAGCTGGCTAAGGGGATGGCGCTAACGCACCGAAAAATGGCACATTGATGCACCTGCCTGCGTGCACCCATCTGCTGTCCGGAAACTTCCATGGCTATCAGCAACGTTCAGACCGCCGCTGCCTCGGCGCCCGCTGCTCCGCAAAGCAGCCCATTGGTGATGCGTATCATCGGCGCGGTGGCGCTGGCGCATTTGATCAACGACCTGATCCAATCGGTTTTGCCTTCGATCTACCCGATGCTCAAGGCCAATTACGGCCTGACGTTTACTCAGGTCGGCCTGATCACCTTGACCTTTCAACTGACGGCATCGCTGCTGCAACCGTGGGTCGGTTATCACACCGATCGGCATCCGAAACCGTGGCTGTTGCCGGCCGGTTCGATTTGCACGCTGATTGGCATTGTGATGATGTCGATGGTTGGCAGTTTCCCCCTGATCCTGCTGGCGGCGGCGCTGATCGGTATCGGTTCCTCGACGTTCCACCCCGAAGCCTCGCGGATTGCGCGGCTGGCTTCGGGTGGACGCTTCGGTCTGGCGCAATCGACCTTCCAGGTCGGCGGTAACGCCGGTTCCGCGTTCGGTCCATTGCTGGCGGCGGCGATCATCATTCCGTTCGGTCAGGGCAACGTGGCGTGGTTCGGTTTGTTCGCGGTGTTTGCGCTGTTCGTGCTGTACCGCATCAGTCGCTGGTACGCCCATCACCTCAACCTGTTCAAGCTCAAGGCCGGTCAGGCAGCGACTCACGGGCTGTCGAAGGGCAGGGTGACCAGTGCGTTGGTGGTGCTGGGGCTGCTGGTGTTCTCCAAGTATTTCTACATGGCCAGCCTGACCAGCTATTTCACCTTTTACCTGATCGAGAAGTTCGACCTGTCGGTGGCCAGTTCGCAGTTGCACCTGTTCCTGTTTCTTGGCGCGGTAGCGGCGGGGACGTTCTTTGGTGGGCCGATTGGCGACAAGATCGGACGTAAGGCGGTGATCTGGTTTTCGATCCTCGGCGTGGCACCGTTCACGCTGCTCATGCCTCACGTTGATCTGTTCTGGACCAGCGTTCTCAGCGTGGTGATCGGCTTCATTCTCGCTTCGGCGTTCTCGGCGATTGTGGTGTACGCGCAGGAACTGGTGCCGGGCAATGTCGGGATGATTGCCGGAATCTTCTTCGGTTTGATGTTTGGTTTCGGCGGGATTGGTGCGGCGTTGCTGGGGCACTTGGCGGATATTCACGGGATCGAGTACGTGTATTTCCTGTGTTCGTTCCTGCCGCTGTTTGGCGTGTTGGCGATTTTCTTGCCGCGCACCAAAAAGCCCTGATTCACACATTTCCCATTGTAGGAGTGAGCCTGCTCGCGATAGCGGTGTGTCAGTTACGGTTGAATT
The DNA here is from genome assembly GCF_979258655.1 of Pseudomonas sp. AC242. Classification (NCBI taxonomy): domain Bacteria; kingdom Pseudomonadati; phylum Pseudomonadota; class Gammaproteobacteria; order Pseudomonadales; family Pseudomonadaceae; genus Pseudomonas; species Pseudomonas sp. AC242. The sequence continues at coordinate 4,628,261 of NZ_OZ409873.1, read as the reverse complement.
GACTGACACTCCGCTATCGCGAGCAGGCTCACTCCTACAAGGGATTGGTGGTGTGGCGGAAAATATTTCAGGCACAAAAAAGCCGCGTATCAAACGCGGCTTTTTCTTGGGCGTAACGCTTACACGTTGAAGCGGAAGTGCATCACGTCGCCGTCCTTGACGATGTAATCCTTGCCTTCCAGACGCCATTTACCGGCTTCTTTGGTACCGGCTTCGCCCTTGTACTGGATGAAGTCGTTGTAGGCGATCACTTCGGCGCGGATAAAACCTTTCTCGAAGTCGGTGTGGATCACGCCAGCAGCCTGAGGTGCGGTGGCACCGACTTTGACGGTCCAGGCGCGGACTTCTTCAACACCGGCGGTGAAGTAGGTCTGCAGGTGCAGCATTTCGTAGCCGGCGCGGATCACGCGGTTCAGGCCAGGTTCTTCCAGGCCCAAGGCCTCAAGGAACATGTCTTTCTCTTCGCCGTCATCGAGCTCGGCGATTTCCGCTTCGATCTTGTTGCAGACCGGAACGACCATCGCGCCTTCTTCTTCGGCAATGGCGCGAACCACGTCCAGGTGCGGGTTGTTCTCGAAACCGTCTTCAGCAACGTTGGCGATGTACATGACCGGCTTGGTGGTCAGCAGGTGGAAGCCCTTGATCACTGCTTTTTCGTCAGCGCTCATGTTCTTCATCAGGCTGCGCGCCGGCTTGGCTTCGGTGAAGTGTGCGATCAGTTGTTCAAGCAATGCCTTCTGAACCACAGCGTCCTTGTCACCACCCTTGGCGTTACGCGCGACTTTCTGCAGTTGCTTCTCGCAGCTGTCGAGGTCGGCGAAGATCAGTTCCAGGTCGATGATTTCGATGTCGCGCTTCGGGTCAACGCTATTGGAAACGTGAATCACGTTTTCATCTTCGAAGCAGCGCACGACGTGAGCGATCGCGTCAGTCTCACGGATGTTGGCGAGGAACTTGTTGCCCAGGCCTTCACCTTTCGAGGCGCCGGCCACAAGGCCTGCGATGTCGACGAATTCCATGGTGGTCGGCAGGATGCGCTTCGGATTGACGATGGCCGCCAGTGCTTCCAGACGCGGATCCGGCATCGGCACGATGCCGCTGTTCGGCTCGATGGTGCAGAAGGGGAAGTTCTCGGCCGCGATACCGGATTTGGTCAGGGCGTTGAACAGGGTGGACTTGCCGACGTTAGGCAGGCCGACGATGCCGCAATTGAATCCCATGGTGTTTCCCCTCGGATAAGAGTCAGGCCTTCTGGCTGTGCAGGTTTTTCATCGCGCGGTTCCATTCACCGGCGAGGATATCCGGCAGCACGCCGAGGGCAAAGTCGATGCTGGCATCGAGTTTTTCCTGTTCGGCGCGTGGCGCACGACCCAGGACGAAATTTGAAACCATACTGGCGACGCCCGGGTGGCCGATGCCAAGCCGCAGGCGGTAGAACGTATTCTGATTGCCCAGTTGCGCAATGATGTCGCGCAACCCGTTGTGACCGCCATGGCCGCCGCCCTGCTTGAGCTTGGCAACGCCCGGAGGCAAGTCGAGTTCGTCATGCGCCACGAGGATTTCTTCAGGCTTGATGCGGAAGAAGCCGGCGAGTGCCGCCACGGCCTGGCCGCTGCGGTTCATGTAAGTGGTGGGAATCAGCAGACGAACATCCTGACCCTGATGCGAATAGCGCCCGGTCAGGCCGAAATATTTGCGATCGGCGACAAGGTTGACACCTTGTGCGTCAGCGATGCGCTCAACAAAAAGGGCCCCTGCGTTATGCCGGGTCTGGTCGTATTCAGCGCCTGGATTTCCCAGGCCAACGATCAGTTTGATGGCAGTCACGATAGGGGCCCTTCCTTTGAGTGGTGAGTAACATCGCCGCGATCAGGAAAAGCGGCGAAAGTGGACGAAAAATGCTCATTTACCATGGATGTAAACTCCGCGTTCTCGCCCGCTTTCTCGCTACGTTCCAGTCCGCGATGTTCCTTGCTCACTCAGGCATGACAGAGTGAATTACTCTGCTGCGCCTTCTTCGGTAGCTTCTGGAGCAACACGTGGAGCGTGGACGTTGGCAACAGCCTTGTCATCGCCGTGTGCCAGAGCAACGAACTCAACGCCTTTAGGGGCTTTGAGGTCCGACAGGTGAATGATCGAACCGATTTCAGCGTCAGCCAGGTCGACTTCGATGAACTCAGGCAGATCTTTCGGCAGGCAGGTCACTTCGATTTCAGCAACAACGTGCGAAATCTCGCCGCCTTTCTTCACTGGAGCAGCTTCGTTGATGAAGTGCACAGGAACGATAGCGGTCAGTTTCTGGCCAGCGACAACGCGTACGAAGTCAGCGTGCAGCACGTGGCCTTTGGCTGGGTGACGTTGCAGAGCTTTGATGATGACGTTCTGCTTGGTGCCGCCAACGTTCAGCTCGATGATGTGGCTGTAAGCCGCTTCGTTTTCGAGCAGTTTGGCAACTTCTTTGGCCAGCATGCTGATGGATTCAGGGGCTTTCTCGCCACCGTAAACAACAGCTGGAACCAGAGCGGCGAGACGACGCAGGCGGCGGCTCGCACCTTTCCCCAGGTCGGAACGCACTTCAGCATTCAGAGTAAAATCGTTCATTTTGTATCTCCAAAATAGCCATGACCGAGTGGCGTTTGCGACCAGCGCCGAACACGGTATGGGCAAAAAAGCCCCGCCCCGGCAGGAATGCCGGGGCGGGGCGCTTTTCGTCAACGAGACATTTCGAGAAGGGCAGGGCCCTTAACGGAACATCGCGCTGATCGATTCTTCATTGCTGATGCGGCGAACCGCTTCGGCAACAACCGGTGCGATATCCAGTTGACGGATACGTGCACAGGCTTGTGCTGCAGCGGACAGCGGGATGGTATTGGTCACCACCAGCTCGTCCAGCACGGAATTTTCGATATTCTCGATGGCCCGACCCGACAGCACAGGGTGTGTGCAGTAGGCAAAGACCTTGGCTGCGCCATGCTCTTTCAGGGCCTTCGCCGCGTGGCACAGAGTGCCGGCGGTATCGACCATGTCATCGACCAGAATACAGGTACGCCCTTCGACATCACCGATGATATGCATCACTTCAGAGTGATTGGCTTTCTCACGGCGTTTGTCGATGATCCCGAGATCCACGCCCAGGGATTTGGCAACAGCACGTGCACGCACGACGCCACCAATGTCCGGGGACACGATCATCAGGTTTTCGAAGCGCTGATCTTCAATGTCATCCACCAGAACCGGGGAGCCGTAGATGTTATCTACCGGAATATCGAAGAAGCCCTGAATCTGGTCAGCATGCAGATCAACCGTGAGAACACGGTCGATGCCGACTACGGTAAGCATGTCAGCAACGACTTTCGCGCTGATAGCTACACGTGCGGAACGCGGACGGCGATCCTGACGGGCATAACCAAAATAAGGAATAACAGCAGTGATACGAGTAGCCGAGGAGCGGCGGAAGGCATCAGCCATCACTACCAGTTCCATCAGGTTATCGTTGGTCGGAGCGCAAGTCGGCTGAATAATGAAAACGTCTTTACCGCGAACGTTTTCATTGATCTCGGCTGTAATTTCGCCGTCGGAAAACTTACCGACAGAGATGTCACCGAGAGGGATATGCAGCTGACGTACAACACGCCGAGCCAGATCGGGGTTAGCGTTCCCCGTAAAGACCATCATCTTGGACACGCGCAGTACCTAGAGGCTGAGGGTAACCTGGATGAGTATAGAAAATGGCAGGGGCGGCTGGATTCGAACCAACGCATGGCAGGATCAAAACCTGCTGCCTTACCGCTTGGCGACGCCCCTGTATCTGTTGCATCAAGTGCCGAGCACCTGGTTCCTTTAGAGCAGACTTTGCAGTTTGCGGTGCAACATCGAAACGTTGCTGCCTTTGGCTACAAACCCTGTAAGGGTCTCTGTCAGAAGGGCCGAGACTTTATCAGCTTCAGCTTTGCTTGGGAAGCCCCCAAACACACAACTTCCAGTTCCGGTGAGTTTTGCTTCGGTAAATTTACCTAACAAATCCAATGCGTTACGTACTTCTGGATAACGCCTTGCAACCACCGGCAAGCAGTCATTTCGACTGTTTCCCTCGGGAACGGGGCGCACTTTAATGGGCGGCGTGTTACGTGTCAACAAAGGATCGGAAAAAATTTCTGCCGTACTAACAGAGACTTGCGGCACGAGCACCAGATACCACGGTTCTTCGGGATCCACCGGGGTGAGTTTCTCGCCCACGCCCTCGGCAAACGCCGCATGGCCACGGACGAAAACCGGCACGTCAGCGCCAAGCGTCAGGCCCAGAGTAGCCAGGCGATTTTCGTCCCAACCCAGCTGCCACAAATGATTCAGACCGAGCAAAGTGGTCGCCGCGTTCGAGCTGCCACCACCAATGCCGCCACCCATAGGCAGGACTTTATCGATCCAGATATCGATGCCGAGTGAACAGCCGGACTGTTGCTGCAGCATTTTTGCCGCGCGCACGATCAGGTTGCTGTCATGCGGCACGCCGACGAATTCGGTGTGCAGTTGAATCACGCCGTCATCACGCACGGCAAAAGTGATTTCATCGCCGTAATCGACAAACTGAAACAAAGTCTGCAACTCGTGATAACCGTCTTCACGACGACCGAGAATGTGCAGCATCAGGTTGAGTTTGGCCGGCGAGGGCAGGGTCAGGCGTGCAGCGGTCATGCGTTATTGCCCCAACTTGCGCGGTTGCCAGGTCTTGATCACCAGCGTGACGTCGAGGTCGGTGCCGTGCAGCTTGATGCGCTCGGGCAACCAGTAACCGTTTTGTTCGGTGTAGGCGGTGTATTCGACTTTCCAGCCATCCTGTTCCAGGTTGGCCAGACGACTGTCCGCATCCAGGTTCAGGCGGCTTTTGCTGTTCGGCGCCGGCAGGCCACGCACCCACCAGGCCAGATTCGACACCGGCAGTTTCCAGCCGAGCTGTTCTTCGAGCAGCGCTTCCGGCGACTCGGAGTCGTAGCGACCCTGATTGGCGACTTCCAGCGACACTTTGCCCGGCCGCCCGGTCAGGCGCGCGGCGCCACGACCCAGCGGGCCGGACAGACGGATGTCGTAATAGTCCTGACGTTGCAGCCAGAACAGCGTGCCGCTACCGGAATCTTTCGGTGCGCGGATGCCGATCTTGCCATCGATCTGCCAGCCATCGAGGCCGGTCAGTTGTTGTTTGTTCGCGGCCCATTGAGCCGGACTGCCGTGGCCCTCGACCGATTCGCGAGTGCCAAAACCCGAGCAGCCAGCGAGCAGGGCGATGAAGCTGAAAACAATAACGTGGCGCAAAAACATGAGTTAAAGAGTCTCGGATCCGGTCAGGCGCTTGATGGTGCTGCGCAGAATGGTGCTGTCGGGCTGATCCTTGAGGAATTTGCCCCAGATTTGTTTGGCTTCACGCTGGTTGCCCTTGGTCCACAACACTTCGCCCAGGTGGGCGGCGACTTCGTGATCAGGGAAACGCTCCAGCGCCTGACGCAGATATTTCTCGGCGTCATCCAGGTTGCCCAGGCGGTAATTCACCCAGCCGAGGCTGTCGAGTACGGCCGGGTCTTCCGGATTGATCTGGTGTGCCTGCTCGATCAGCGCTTTGGCTTCAGCGTAGCGAGTGGTGCGGTCGGACAGGGTATAGCCCAACGCGTTAAGGGCCATGGCGTTGTCCGGATCACGCTTGATGATCAGGCGCAGGTCTTTTTCCATCTGTGCCAGATCATTGCGTTTTTCCGCGAGCATGGCCCGGGTGTAGAGCAGATTCAGATCGTCCGGGTATTGCAGCAAGGCTTGCTGCAAGACTTTCCAGGCCTTGTCGTCCTGTTTATTGGCCGACAGGGTTTCCGATTCGATCAGGTACAACTGAATCGCGTAGTCCGGTTGTTCGTCGCGCTGGGCAGCGAGTTTGCTTTGCGCTTCAGCGGTCTTGCCGTTGTTCATCAGAATATCGGCCTGACGCAATTGCGCCGGCAGATAATCGTTGCCCGGGCCGACCTGGGCGTACTCGATGAGCGCGCCTTGCGGGTCGTTGCGTTCTTCGGCGATGCGACCGAGGTTCAGGTGCGCCGAATCGACATGGCTTTCCCGAGCGATCAAGTCTTCCAGATAACCTTTGGCCTCGTCCCAGGCCTTGGCTTCCAGGCATACAAGTGCCAGCGAATAACGCAGTTCGTCGTCTTCAGGATATTGCTGAACAAGGCTGGAAAACTCGGCCTTGGCGTCGTCCATCCGGTCCTGTTCAACCAGCATGCGTGCGTAAGTCAGGCGCAAGCGTTTGTCGTCCGGGTACTTCTTGATGCTTTTTTGCAGCAGAGGCAGGGCTTCGTCGCCACGGTTGAGCAATTGCAGCAGACGTGCGCGCAGCAGAATCGGCGCAATCTCGCCTTCTTCCGGCGGATGGTCTTCGAGCAATGCCAGTGCGGCTTTGTTGTCGCCATCCTGTTGCAACAACAGGGCCTTGCCGAAAATCAGCTGGCTGTTGTTCGGATGACGCTGCAACAAACGGTCAAAACTTTTCATCAGGCCGTTGCGGGTTTCCTGATCGGTATCCGCTGCCGACAGCGCGAGGAAGTCGAAATGGGTATCGCCCTTGCCCTGCAGGACTTTCTCCATATAGACCATCGAGTCGTCATAACGCCCGGCGCGCGCCAGTTGCACGGCAGCGGCGCGTTGCGCTTCGAGGTCGTCCGGGGCGTTTTTCGCCCAGATCAGCGCGGTATCAAGGGCCGGTTGATCGGCGCCCAGATATTCGGCGATACGGAATGCGCGCTCGGAGACGCCCGGATCCTGGGTGTTGATGGCCTGGGTCACGTAGTTGTCCAGGGCAATGTCGAAACGATTGCGCTGGCCGGCGAGTTCGGCGCTCAACAGACTGAAAACGGTTTCCTCGCTGAACGAGCTGTAAACCTTGGGCTTTTCAGGCGCGGGCGTGGTGTCTTCAACCGACGGCGTACCGTCCGGCGAAACGGGAGCCAAGGCCTGGCAGCCGCTGAGGAAGACAAAAGCGAGGAGCAACGCGGAAGATCTATTCATATAGGAAGAGGACGACTAACCTGCGGTCGGATCATCATGACACAAGCCTTCGGCCAAACATAACCGAGACTCAATTGTGCCCATTATAGGGGCTGACGATTGGGACAATAGTCAGCGGTAGTTGTTCTGAATCTTTCGAAGGTGGACAATTGCCGGCTTCACGTCACCATCAGCGACCTTGAATGGCCTTCCTTGCACTCGGTATCAACCACAAGACTGCTTCAGTAGACGTCCGCGAGCGCGTGGCCTTTACCCCTGAGCAGCTGGTGGAAGCCTTGCAGCAGCTCTGCCGACTGACCGACAGCCGCGAAGCTGCGATCCTCTCGACCTGCAATCGCAGTGAGCTTTATATAGAACAGGATCAGCTTTCTGCCGATATCGTGCTGCGCTGGCTGGCCGACTATCACCATTTAAGCCTTGATGAGCTGCGCGCGAGTGCTTATGTGCATGAAGATGATGCGGCAGTTCGTCACATGATGCGCGTCGCCTCCGGGCTCGACTCGCTGGTGCTCGGCGAACCGCAAATTCTCGGCCAGATGAAATCGGCCTACGCCGTGGCCCGCGAGGCCGGCACCATTGGTCCGCTGCTGGGACGACTGTTTCAAGCCACGTTCAATGCCGCCAAACAGGTGCGCACCGACACGGCGATCGGTGAAAACCCGGTGTCCGTGGCATTTGCCGCGGTCAGCCTGGCGAAACAGATTTTCAGCGATTTGCAGCGTAGTCAGGCTTTGCTGATCGGCGCCGGCGAGACCATTACTTTGGTCGCCCGCCATTTGCACGAGCTGGGGGTCAAGCGCATCGTCGTCGCCAACCGCACGCTGGAACGCGCCAGTCTGTTGGCTGAACAGTTCGGCGCTCACGCGGTGTTGCTCTCGGACATCCCGGCAGAACTGGTGCGCAGCGATATCGTGATCAGTTCGACCGCCAGTCAGTTGCCGATTCTCGGCAAGGGCGCGGTGGAAAGCGCGCTGAAGCTGCGCAAGCACAAGCCGATCTTCATGGTCGACATCGCCGTTCCCCGGGATATCGAGCCGGAAGTCGGCGAGTTGGACGACGTTTACCTCTACAGCGTCGACGATCTCCACGAAGTGGTCGCCGAGAATCTCAAGAGTCGTCAGGGCGCAGCCCAGGCCGCGGAAGAGATGGTTTCGGTCGGCGCCGATGATTTCATGGTGCGCCTGCGCGAACTGGCGGCGGTCGATGTGCTCAAGGCCTATCGTCAACAGAGCGAACGCCTGCGCGACGAAGAGCTGCAAAAAGCCCTGCGTCTGCTGGCCAACGGCGGCAACGCTGAAGACGTGCTCGGACAATTGGCCCGTGGCCTGACCAATAAACTGTTGCACGCGCCCAGCGTGCAATTGAAAAAGCTTTCTGCCGAAGGCCGCCTCGATGCGCTGGCCATGGCCCAGGAACTCTTTGCCCTTGAGGGCTCACCGGATAGCTTTTCGGATAAAAAATCGCAATGAAAGCGTCACTGCTCAATAAGCTGGACATCCTCCAGGACCGTTTCGAGGAACTGACCGCGCTGCTCGGCGACGGCGAAGTCATTGCCGATCAGACCAAATTCCGCGCCTATTCCAAGGAATACGCCGAACTCGAGCCGGTCGTGCAAACCTATAAAAAGCTGCTCAGCGTACAAAGCGATCTTGAAGGCGCCCAGGCGCTGCTCAAGGACAGCGACCCGGACATGCGTGAAATGGCCGTGGAAGAAGTCCGTGAAGCCAAGGAATTGCTGATTACCCTGGAAGGCGATCTGCAACGCATGTTGCTGCCCAAGGATCCGAATGACGGCCGCAACGTCTATCTCGAAATTCGCGCCGGCACCGGTGGCGACGAGGCGGCGATCTTCTCCGGCGACCTGTTCCGCATGTACTCGCGTTACGCCGAACGGCGTGGCTGGCGTGTGGAAATCCTTTCGGCAAACGAAGGCGAACACGGCGGTTATAAAGAAGTCATCGCGCGCATTGAAGGCGACAACGTTTACGGCAAGCTGAAATTCGAATCCGGCGCGCACCGCGTACAGCGTGTACCCGCCACCGAATCCCAGGGCCGTATCCACACCTCGGCCTGCACCGTGGCGGTGTTGCCCGAGCCGGACGAGCGCGAAGCCATCGAGATCAACCCGGCGGATTTGCGCGTCGACACTTACCGCTCCTCCGGGGCCGGTGGTCAGCACGTCAACACCACCGACTCGGCGATCCGCATCACCCACATACCGACCGGCACCGTCGTCGAGTGTCAGGAAGAACGTTCCCAGCACAAGAACCGTGCCCGGGCGATGGCCTGGCTGTCGGCCAAGCTCAACGACCAGCAAACCGCCGCGGCGGCCAATGCGATTGCCAGCGAGCGTAAATTGCTGGTGGGTTCCGGTGACCGTTCCGAGCGGATTCGCACCTACAACTTTGCTCAGGGCCGGGTTACCGACCATCGCGTCAACCTGACCCTGTACTCGCTGGATGAAATCCTCGCCGGTGGCGTTGAAGCGGTGATCGAGCCGTTGTTGGCCGAATATCAGGCTGACCAACTCGCTGCGATAGGTGAATAAATGACCATCATTGCCAGCCTGTTGCGCGCTGCCGAATTGCCGGACTCGCCCACCGCGCGTCTGGACGCCGAGTTGCTTCTCGCGGCGGCACTGGGCAAATCACGCAGCTTTCTGCACACCTGGCCCGAACGCATCGTACCCAGTGAAGCGGCGCTAACCTTTGCTGAATACCTGCAACGCCGCCGTAGCGGTGAACCGGTGGCTTATATTCTCGGGCAGCAGGGCTTCTGGAAACTCGATCTTGAAGTCGCGCCGCACACGCTGATCCCGCGTCCGGACACTGAATTGCTAGTGGAAGCGGCGCTGGAATTGCTGCCCGCGACCCCGGCCAAAGTGCTCGACCTCGGCACCGGCAGCGGCGCAATCGCATTGGCCCTGGCCAGCGAGCGCCCGGCATGGAAAGTCACCGCCGTAGATCGCGTACTCGAAGCCGTGGCTCTCGCCGAACGCAATCGCCAGCGCCTGCATTTGAACAACGCCACCGTGCTGAGCAGCCATTGGTTCAGCGCGCTGGAAGGTCAGCGTTTCCAGTTGATCATCAGCAATCCGCCGTACATCGCTGCGGCCGATCCGCATCTGGTCGAAGGCGATGTGCGCTTCGAGCCGGCGAGTGCGCTGGTGGCCGGTGAAGACGGTCTGGACGATCTGCGTCTGATCGTTGCGCAAGCCCCGGATCATCTGCAAGCAGGTGGCTGGCTGATGCTCGAACACGGCTATGATCAAGCCGAAGCCGTACGCGATTTGTTGCTGACGCGTGGTTTCGAAGAAGTCCACAGCCGCACCGATCTGGGCGGTCATCAACGCATCAGTCTGGGGCGCCTGCCGTGCTGAATGATCAGGAATTGCTGCGCTACAGCCGGCAGATTCTGCTGCAACACATCGACATCGACGGGCAACTGAAGCTCAAGGACAGTCGCGTGCTGATCGTCGGCCTTGGCGGTCTCGGTGCACCGGTTGCCTTGTATCTGGCAGCGGCGGGTGTCGGTGAATTGCATCTGGCGGATTTCGACACGGTCGATCTGACCAACCTGCAACGCCAGATCATCCATGACACCGACAGCGTCGGCATGAGCAAGGTCGACTCGGCGCTCAAGCGTCTGGGCGCGATCAATCCTGAGATCCAACTGATCGCTCACCGTCAGGCGCTGGATGAGGATTCTCTCGCTGCAGCCGTGGCGGCGGTGGATCTGGTACTCGACTGTTCCGATAATTTTTCCACGCGCGAGGCAGTCAACGCGGCGTGCGTGGCCGCGTGTAAACCGTTGGTCAGCGGCGCGGCGATTCGGCTGGAAGGGCAGTTGTCGGTGTTCGACCCGCGTCGCGCCGAGAGCCCGTGCTACCACTGTTTATACGGGCATGGCAGTGAAGCCGAACTGACTTGCAGTGAGGCCGGTGTGGTCGGGCCTTTGGTGGGTCTGGTCGGCAGCCTGCAAGCGCTCGAGGCCTTGAAGGTTCTGGTCGGTTTCGGTGAGCCGCTGGTGGGCCGCTTGCTGCTGATCGATGCCCTTGGTTCGCGTTTCCGTGAGTTGCGCGTCAAGCGCGATCCGGGTTGCAGTGTCTGTGGTTCGCGCCATGCGTGAAGCGCCGATCGGCGTGTTCGACTCCGGCGTCGGCGGCTTGTCGGTGCTGGCGGAAATCCAGCGTTTGCTGCCCAATGAATCACTGCTCTATGTCGCCGATTGCGGGCACATTCCCTACGGTGAGAAAACCCCTGAATTCATCCGTCAGCGCTGCAGCGTGATGGCCGGGTTTTTCCGTGAGCAGGGCGCCAAGGCGTTGGTGCTGGCCTGCAATACCGCGACGGTCGCAGGCGTTGCCGATTTACGACGTGATTTTCCCGACTGGCCGATTGTCGGTATGGAGCCTGCGGTCAAACCTGCCGCTGCCGCGACCCGCAGCGGTGTGGTCGGCGTGCTCGCCACCACAGGCACGTTGCAGAGCGCCAAGTTCGCCGCGCTGCTTGATCGCTTTGCCACCGACGTTCGCGTGATTACCCAGCCATGCCCCGGCCTGGTCGAGCTGATTGAAAGCGGCGATCTGCACAGCGCCGAGTTGCGCCAGTTGCTGCAAGGGTATGTCGAGCCACTGTTGGCCAGCGGTTGCGACACGATCATTTTGGGCTGCACCCACTATCCCTTTCTCAAGCCGATGCTCAAGTCGATGATCCCAGCGGACATAAGTCTGATCGATACTGGCGCGGCTGTAGCACGGCAACTTCAGCGGCTTTTGGCGGAGCGCGATTTGCTCGCTGGCGGCCCGAACCAGCCGGTCAGATTCTGGACCAGCGCCGATCCTGCGTACTTCAAAAACATCCTGCCGCTACTGGGGCAAAGTGCTGGCGAAGTGCAAAACTTCAGCTTGTAAAAAAATTGTGAAATAACTAAAACTTCAGCTGAACTTCTGAGTAGGCGCTAGCTTCTATAGCGAAGAGTTACCTAGAAAACCAAACGATCGTTCCGGAAAAGGAAGTTTCAACGTGAAGCGACTATTCTGCTTGGCCGCGATTGCGGCCGCACTGATGGGGCAAAGTATTACTGCGCAAGCGGCAGGTGTTGAGTTCGCGGTGGGGGCCACCAGCGACTCGACCATGACGTACCGCCTGGGCATGAATTTCGACTGGGACAAGAGCTGGCTGCAAAGTGACGTCGGTCGCCTGACCGGTTACTGGAGCGGGGCTTACACCTACTGGGAAGGTGACAAGACTTCCAGTAACAACAGCCTGTCGTTCTCGCCGGTATTTGTTTACGAGTTCGCCGGTCAATCGGTCAAACCGTATGTGGAAGCGGGGATCGGCGTCGCGGCGTTCTCCAATACCAAGTACGAATCCAACAACCTCGGCGGTTCTTTCCAGTTTGAAGACCGCTTCGGTTTTGGTCTGCGTTTCAATGGCGGGCATGAAGTCGGGATTCGTGCGACGCACTATTCCAACGCTGGCCTGGCCAGTGACAACGACGGCGTAGAAAGTTACTCGCTGCATTACACGATGCCGTTGTAAGCACGATCAAAAGATCGCAGCCTTCGGCAGCTCCTACAGGTGAAACACATTCCCATGTAGGAGCTGTCGAAGGCTGCGATCTTTTGTTTTTGGGATCACCGGTAAGCCGTGGTGATGCCTTTGCGCTCTTCAATGCACTCGGGCGCGCCCATCTCGAATTCGCGGCAGATCAACGGGCGTTTCTCATAGATCGTGCACATCATGCTGTCGCGATCCAGCGCCGCGCACCAGCCGTCGTCCAGACGCAGCATCACTTCGCCGCCCCACTCATCGGTATCGATAAAGCGATCAGGCACGCCAGTGTCGGTGATCAGCATCACTTCGAGTTGGCAACAGCACGCCGCGCAGGTCGAACAAGTGACCGCCGGTTCCGTGATTTGTTGGTGGGGAATGGTCTTCATGGCCGGCAGTGTAAGGCAGTGGCCGGCATGCGTGTGAAAGGTCTGACAGACGCTCAGTGCGTCAGTCGCCGCGCCATCGTATGCAACAGCGGAAACAGCAGCGCCCAGAGCAGGCCGATACCGATCAGTGTCGGCAGTTCACCATAGGGAAATTGCACGCCGGCCAGCCGCCCGCCGGCGTAGTACGACATTGCGCCACCGACGGCCCCCAGCGAACTCGCCAGCCACCACGGCCGCGCGCTCCAGGCCAGGCAGTGACGCAACGTGGTCGCGAGCAACGCCCAGAGCAGCATCAGCCACAACGGAATCAGCGGCGACAGATCCTGAAACTCGAATACACCCAGCGCGCGCAAAACGCTGTCCACCGCCGTGCCGACAATCACCACGCTCAACACCAGGCGACCCTCAGCCGCCCAACTGCTGATCCAGCGCAGATGAATCACCAGCACCGCCAACGCCAGTAGCAACCACAAACTGTTGCCGCCGAGCACGCAGGTCAGCCAGCCGATCTGGAACAGCACGGCATTGGCGACACGCTCAAGCATCGAAGCGTCCGAGCAGCGGCGCGGTCATCGCCGCCGGTTTGGCCAGCAACAATTGCGCGGTGCCGATGGTGCGTTCGAGGAAGCCACCCTCGCAGTAACACAGGTAGAACTCCCACAGCCGCAGGAAATAATCGTCGTAACCCAACTCGCTCAAGCGGCCGTGGGCGCGGCGGAAGTTCTCGTGCCACAGGCGCAGGGTGCGGGCGTAGTGCAGGCCGAAATCTTCCATGTGCAACAGGTTCATGTCGGTGTCGCGGCTGACCACTTCGAGCATTTTCTGCACGCAGGGCAGGGCGCCGCCGGGGAAGATGTAACGCTGGATGAAATCGACGCCGCGCTTGGCCTGTTCATAGCGCTGCTCGCGGATGGTGATCGCCTGGATCAGCATCAGACCGTTGCTCTTGAGCAGGTGCGCGCATTGTTTGAAATAGGTCGGCAGGAAGCGGTGACCGACCGCTTCGATCATTTCGATCGACACCAGTTTGTCGTATTCGCCGGTCAGGTCGCGATAGTCCTTGAGCAGCAGCGTGACCTGATCCTGCAAGCCCAGTTGTTCGATGCGTTGCGCGGTAAACGCGTACTGCTCTTTCGACAGCGTCGTGGTGGTGACCCGGCAACCGTAATTCTGGGCGGCGTAAAGCGCCATGCTGCCCCAACCGGTGCCGATCTCCAGCAAATGATCATCGGGTTTGAGCGCAAGCTTCTGGCAGATCCGCTCCAGTTTGTTCAACTGCGCCTGCTCCAGACTGTCTTCGGGCGTAAGGAACTGCGCCGCCGAATACATCATGGTCGGATCAAGAAATTGCTCGAACAGATCGTTGCCGAGGTCGTAGTGCGCGGCGATGTTCTTTTGCGAGCCCTTGCGCGTGTTGCGGTTGAGCCAGTGCAGACCTTGCACCAACGGCCGGCCGAGACGGGCCAGGCCACCCTCCATGGCGTCGAGCACGTCGAGATTGCTGACGAATACGCGTACCACCGCTGTCAGATCCGGCGAACTCCAATAGCCGTGGATAAACGCCTCGCCGGCACCAATCGAACCATTGCCGGCGACCATGCCCCAGACGGCCGCATCCGTCACATGGATTTCCCCCAGCAACGCACTGCCCGGCGTACCGAACATCAGCCGTTCGCCATCCTCGACCACCAGCAATTGCCCGTGTTTGAGTTGAGCCAATTGGCGCAACACGCCACGGCGCAGCAGCGATCCGGTCAAACCGTTGGCGCTGAACCGACTGACCGACAGACTAGAGGATTTCATGGCGCTGCTCCTTGGGAGGCACAGTGGCGGTTTGAAAGCTGCCGTCGGCAGTCTGATGAGCAAAGATCGGTGCGCGTTTGAGCAGCAGCCGCAGCGCTTGCCAGTAAATCGCCAAGGCAGTTTTTGCGGTCATCCACGGAAACCGCCGCAAGTAGCGGTGCAGGCTGCGACGATCGAGACTTTCGCGTTGCAGATTGAGCGTGGCGTCGAACAGTTTGTGCTCGCCCTGCCAGTCGGCCATGTGCACGCCGAGGGATTGCGCGGCGGGCCTGAAACTCATGCGGTATTCGAGATCGCGCGGCAAAAACGGCGAAACGTGAAAGGCCTTGGCCACGGCGAAGTGCTGGTGAAAGTCCCGCAGGTCGACGGGCGTGCGCGCTGGAAGCACATAGTGATAACGCTCGCGCCACGGCGTGTTGGTCACTTCGCAGACAATCGCCGCCAGTTGCCCGTCGGCTTCATGGCAATAAAAGAAACTCACCGGATTGAACGACAATCCCCAACTGCGTGCCTGGGTCAGCAGGCAGATCGAGCCTTGCGGTTCGTGGCCGATGGCGATGCCGACCTGCTGGCGTACGGCGTCGATCAGGCGTATGCCACGGCCGGTAAAGGTCTTCAGGTAGTCAGTCTCGCGAAATGAAAACGGCGCAAAACGGCTACGTCCGGCCAGCGGCGACAGTGCAAGCACCGCGTCCTGTTCGCTGAGATCGAGGTAGAGCAAACCGATCCGGTAGCGGAATTCATGGCGGCGCGGGGAAAAACGCCGATGGCCGATCCAGCCGCTGTACAGGGCGCTGTTCATAAGGTTTCCCCGAACGCAGCGGCCACGCGCAAGGCGCTGACCACACCGTCCTCATGAAAACCATTGGCCCAGTAGGCGCCGCAATAATGCGTGTGTTGCGCGCCATCAAGTTCGCCCCAGCGTTGCTGTGCGGCCGCTGCTGCGAGGCTGAACTGTGGGTGGGCGTAGGTGTAGCGGGCGAGCACTTTGTCGGGGCTTATGCCGGCACTCTGATTGAGGCTGACGCAGAACGTGGTGTCGCTCTGAATGCCCTGCAGAATGTTCATGTCATAGGTGACGGCGGCGTGGGTGTGACCGGCGCCGCTGAGCCGATAATTCCAGCTGGCCCAGGCCAGTTTGCGCGTCGGCAGCAAACGCGTATCGGTGTGCAGCACCACTTCATTGTCGGCGTAGGGCAGGGCACCGAGGATCGCGCGTTCGGCATCGCTGGGGACTGCCAGCAGTTTCAGCGCCTGGTCGCTGTGGCAGGCGAACACCACCCGATCGAAATGCTCAAGGCCTGCCGGGCTGTGGATAACTACGCCATGCACATCGCGATCAACCCGAGTGACCGGGCAATTGAGCCGAATCCTGTCTTTGATCGCAGCCGTCAGCGGCGCGATATAGGCGCTTGAGCCGCCTTCGATGACTTGCCACTGCGGACGATCACTGACCGATAACAGGCCATGGTTTTTGAAAAACCGTACAAAAAACTGCAGCGGAAAGTTGAGCATTTCCGCCATCGGCATCGACCAGATCGCCGAGCCCATCGGCACGATGTAATGCAGGATGAAACGTTCGCCGTAACCGCCGGCCTTGAGGTAGTCGTCGAGGGTGGTGTCGGCGGCGATGCGCAGTTCGACGAGGTCGCGCTGGGCTTCTTTATTGAAGCGCAGAATATCGCGCAACATGCCCCAGAACCCCGGCGACAACAGATTGCTGCGCTGGGCGAACAGGCTGTTGAGGTTGTTGCCGTTGTACTCCAGACCGGTGTCCGGGTCGGTCACCGAGAAGCTCATTTCCGTCGGCTTGAACGCCACGCCGAGCTGGCCGAGCAGTCGGATGAAATTCGGGTAGGTCCAGTCGTTGAAGACGATGAAACCGGTGTCCACGGCGTACTGCCGTCCAGCGACCGTAACGTCCACGGTGTGCGTGTGGCCACCGACCCAGTCGCCCGCCTCGAACACCGTGACGTCATGGCGGCGATTGAGCAGGTAAGCGCAGGTAAGCCCGGCGATGCCGCTGCCGACGATGGCAATTTTCATGTCGGATCCGTCAGTGGAGGCGACTTGCGCACCATGCGCTTGCCGATCGCCAGTTGTACCCGTGCCGGCAGTTTCGACAGCGGCCACAGCGCGGCCATGAACAGCGCCGGAAAGGCGATCTCCAGCGGCCGATCCTTGAGCTTGGCGAAGATGTGCCGCGCGGCTTTATCCACAGGCCAGCTCAACGGCATGGGGAAATCGTTTTTGGCGGTCAGCGGTGTTTCGACAAAACCGGGGCTGACCACGGTGACTTCAATGCCTTCGTCGGCCAGATCGATGCGCAACGACTCGAACAGGTAACGCAAACCGGCCTTCGAGGCACCGTAGGCTTCGGCCCGTGGCAGCGGCAGATAGGTCACCGAACTGGCGACGCCGACCAGGTGCGGCGCAGTGCCTTTGCGCAGCAGCGGCAGTGCGGCCTCGATGCAATAACTGCTGGCGAGCAGGTTGGTGCGCACCACATGTTCGATGATCGATGAGTCGAACTGCTTGGCGTCCACGTATTCGCAGGTGCCGGCGTTGAGAATCACCGAGTCCAGCGAACCCCAGTCCTCGGCGATCTGCTCACCGATTTCGCGCACAGTCTGGCTGTTGGTCAGATCTCCCGGCACGACCAGAACCTGCCCCGGATAGCGTTGCGACAAGACCTTGAGCGGAGCAACCTGACGGGAACTGACTGCCAGGTGCGCACCGGTTTTCAGGATCTCTTCAGCCAGCGCCGCGCCGATGCCACTGCTGGCCCCGGTCAACCAATAACGCCGTGGAGGTGTACGACTCATCCCATTCTCCTTTTCAGCCAGGCAATGACCCGGCCCAATACTGGCAAGTGTTCATACAGCAGCGCCCCGGCATCGAAGTAATCCCGGTGGCGATAAACCTTGTCACGCCAGAGCAGATGCGAGCAGCCGCTGACGCGAATCACGCGGCCATTCGCCAGGCGCGGATGGCGATAGCTCATGACCCAGCGCAAATAGCCTTCGCAGTCGCTGATCTGGTCGAAACCATGAAAGTCGAAGCGCAGTTCGCTGACGTTGGCGTATAACTCGCCGAAATAGTCGCGTAACTGCGCCAGCCCCTGCACCTCATGCAGCGGGTCGGTGAAGTGAATGTCATCGCTGTACAGCTCGCCCAGGCTTTGCAGGTTGTCTTTGTTCAACGCTGAAAATTGCCGGGCGAAGCGGCGCAGGAATTCACTCATCATCACCTCCTGAAGACGTACGCGAAGGCAGATTCTTGAAGGCTGCCAGCGCCCGTTGCCGCGAGGTGCTGAGGTTGACGATCGGCGACGGATAGTCTGCGGCGCCGAACAAGCCGCCGAGGTTGGCCGGGTTGTGCACTTCTTTTTTGTTGAGGCCGGCCAGTTCTGGTAGCCAGTGCTTGATGAACAAGCCTTCGCTGTCGAATTTTTCCGATTGGCTCAGCGGATTGAAGATGCGGAAGTACGGCGCCGAATCGGTGCCCGTCGACGAACTCCATTGCCAGCCACCGTTGTTCGCCGCCAGATCGCCATCAATCAAGTGGCGCATGAAAAAGCGTTCGCCTTCGCGCCAGTCGATCAGCAGGTTTTTGGTCAGGAACATCGCCACGATCATGCGCAGGCGATTGTGCATCCAGCCGGTTTCGAGCAATTGGCGCATGGCCGCGTCGATGATCGGCAGACCGGTGCGCGCTTCTTGCCATGCGGCAAGATCGTCCGGCGCATCACGCCAGGCCAACGCCTCGGTTTCCGGGCGAAATGCACGGTGCCGAGAGACCCGTGGATAGCCGACCAGAATGTGTTTGTAGAACTCACGCCACAGCAACTCGTTGATCCAGGTGACCGCACCGACCTTGCCGCTCTCGAACTCGCCCTGATTGCTTTGCAGGGCGGCGTGCAGGCATTGGCGCGGCGAAATCACGCCGGCCGCGAGATACGCCGAGAGCTGACTGGTGCCGGGTTTGGCCGGGAAGTCGCGTTCGCTCTGGTAGTAGTCGATCTGCGCGTCGGTGAAGGTGTCGAGACGGCGCCGGGCTTCGTTTTCGCCGGCGGGCCATAGATCGCGCAAGGTCTGGCTCGGCGTCGAGAAGCCCTTAACCGAGTCGGGAATCGGATCGCTGCTGAGCTCAAGTTTTTCCTGTTTGCCGGGGGCCTTGACCAGCGCCGGCATCGAGCGATGCAGGCGTTCGTAACAGACTTTGCGGAACTGACTGAACACCTTGAAGTAACTCTCGGTCTTGGTCAGCACGCTGCCAGGTTTGAACAGCAACTGGTCGAGATAGCTGTGAAAGGTGATGCCCTCGGCCTTTAGTGTTTCGCCTACCGCTGCATCGCGACGGCTTTCATGAACGCCATATTCTTCATTGGCGTGAACCGCCGCTATCTTCAGCTGCCGGCAGAGTTTGAGCAGTTCTGCCGGGGCTTGATCCCAATGGGTTGCGGTGCGAATCAGCAACGGGATGTTGAGTTTGCCAAGGCTTGCGCTCAGCTCACGCAGGTTGCGCAACCAGAAGTCGACCTTGCACGGCGCATCGTCATGTTCCAGCCACTGCTGCGCGCTCAACAGGTACACGGCGACCGTCGGGCCGCGCGCTGCGGCGGCCGCGAGGGCGGTGTTGTCATGTTGGCGCAAGTCGCTGCGCAGCCAGATCAATTGCATGTCGGAACTCACTGCGTCCATTAGATCAGCCCACGCTGAACGAGCACCTGGTGCGCTACAAGCGCGTCTTCAGCCAGGAACACATCAGCCATCTCTGAGGTTTTTACGGACAACTCGGCGTAGTGGATGCATACCGTTGGTCCGACCAGCATTTTTGTACAACCGACTCCGTTCAGTAGTTTGGGCAACTGCGCAAGGTTCATGGCTTTGCTGGAATACAGCAGTACGCCACGGGCTTGCAGATGTTCGACCGCCAGCGCCAGTTCGGCGGCAGGCAGCGGCCAGTCAAACACTTGCACCGGACAATCAGCGCTACTGATCAGCCACGCGCACAGCCACAGATGAGGTTCCAGTGGCAGGTCGGAATGATTGATCAATAGCAGCGGGGCGCCATGCAACTGACGATTGTTATGGTAGATGCGTGTGCCGAATTTGCTGCGTAACCACGAATAAAAGAACACCCGCTCCATCTGTGCGCCGAACTGGCCTTGCCAGCGCTGCTCCAGTTCCGCCAACAGCGGCATCAGCAATTGCTCGCACAATGTGCGTGGCGGGTAGAGCGCCATGGCCTGATTGACGCTGTCGTCGAGGCTGCGTTCATTGAGTTGCGTGACGGCCGTCAGCAGTGTCTGGCGCAACCGCTGCCAGTCGTTTTCCACGGTTTCGCTGAACGCCTGTGGTGTGTCGAGCAGAGGTTTGACCTGGCTGACCGCGACGCCACGGTTGAGCCAGGTAAGGATGGTCAGAATCCGCTGCACATGTTCGGCCGAATACAGCCGGTGGCCCTTGGGCGTGCGTTGCGGCACGACCAGCCCGTAGCGGCGTTCCCACGCGCGCAAAGTGATCGCGTTGACGCCGGTCTGCCGGGCGACTTCGCGGATCGGCAGCCAGCCCTCGTCGAGGGCTTTTTTAAAATCAGCGCCAAGGTCTTCCTGGGCGCTGGTATCCATTTTGTCGTTCATTAGATTGCGTTTCGCAGGCTGAGGTTTTCCGGGTGCGGTTGCAGGTAAACCTGTTGCGCGATGTACGAATCCGGATGGAGGCGAAAGTGGTGCTTGAGCAGCGTCAACGGCACCACCAGCGGCACGATGCCCTGGCGGTACTGGCCGATGACGTGTTGCATTTCCTGTTTGTCTTCGGCGCTGATTGCCTGTTTCAGATAACCGCTGATGTGCAGCAAAACGTTGCAGTGCGTGCCACGGGTGGCGCATTTCTTCAATGCCGCCATCAGTTCGCTGAAATAGCGCGGGCCGAGTTCGGCGGGATCGGTGTCGGCCATGTTGCCGAGCATTTTGCCCAGCGCTTTGTATTGCGGCGGATTGTGCGCCATCAGCAAATATTTATAGCGCGAATGGAATTCGGTGAGGGCGCGACGACTCAGGCCACCGGCAAGGACGTGTTGCCATTCGCTGTAGGCGAACACGCGGGTGATGAAGTTCTCGCGCAGCACCGGATCATTGAGGCGCCCGGCTTCTTCCACCGGCAAATCCGGATGGCGCGCGCAGAACGCCTGGGCGTAAATACCGCGCCCGCCGCCGTTAATCGGGGCACCGTTGGTGTGGTAGACCTTGACCCGTTCGAGGCCGCAGGACGGCGATTGCTGCATGAAGATGTAGCCGCAGATGTCATCAAGCTCGGCGGCCATTTTCGTGCCGTACTCGGCCAATGGCTGGGTGACGTTGATCGCCGGGTTGACCGTGCCGACCGCTTGCGGATGCTCGGCCTCGCCAACGAGGCGGATCGGTTCGCGCGGGATGCCCAGGCCGATGGCGACTTCAGGGCATACCGGGACAAAATCGAAATGCTCGGTGAGGGTGCGGCTGCACAGTCGCGATTCCTTGTGCCCACCGTTGAAGCGCACCTCGGCACCCAGCAGGCAGGCGCTGATGGCGATTTTTGGCTTGGCTACGCAAGTATCTGACATGGGCACCTCGAATCTATACCTGTACAGAGGTAGATCTCTGTACAACTTTCGTCAGCATAGATTCATGGGTGTACAAGTCAAATTATTTGTACAACTTTCTGTAGGAGCTGCCGAAGGCTGCGATCTTTTGATGTTGTGGTTGTAAAGCAAAATCAAAAGATCGCAGCCTTCGGCAGCTCCTACATGAGCCAACCGATTTTCCAGTGAGTGCTGTTTTGTAGCGCTTGCCAATCGAGTCGTTCGGCACGCTTGGTCAACACCGCCTGCAATTCGACTTCCAGCACCGTACCTTCCTCATCTCGGAACAGTTCGGTCACCAGAAAATGTTTTTCACGATTCAGCGGTTGAGCTGCTGTCCATTTCGACAGCAGCAATTTTTGCGGATTGATGCGGTTCATTGCAGGTGTTCGTGCAAGCGTCGTGCAGCTTCCTGGCCACTGAGCCAAGCGCCTTCGACGCGCCCGGACAGGCACCAGTCGCCGCAAGCGTAGAGGCCCAGATCGGCATCGGCCAGCGTGCCCCATTCGTGGCCCGTCGCGGGTCGCGCATAGAGCCAGCGGTGGGCGAGGCTGAAGGTCGGCGCGGGCATGGCGCTGTGCAGCAATTCGGCAAAGGCACCGTGCAGTTGCTCGATCACCGCTTCCTTGGACAAGTCGATGTGTTGCCGGCTCCACGCGCTGGTGGCATGCAGCACCCACGTGTCGAGGGTGTTGTCGCGCCCCGGTTTACTGCGGTTTCGCGCCAACCAGTCGAGCGGGCTGTCCTGCACAAAGCAACCTTCGATCGGCGTATCCAGTGGTGTTTCGAAAGCGAGGGCGACGGCCCAGGTCGGGTCCATTTTCACCCCGGCGGCGGCCCCGGCAAGTTTCGGTGCGGCGGCCAGCAGGGCAGTCGCTTGCGGTGCTGGCGTGGCGATCACGACATGACTGAACGGCCCGTGCGTGAAACCTTCGGCGTCCTGCAAGTGCCAATGTTCTTCACCGCGATAGACCTCGGTAATCCGGCAGGCAAAGTGCACTTCCAGACCGTCAAGCAAGCCACGAGTAATGGCGCTCATACGCGGCGCACCGACCCATCGGGTCTGCTCGTCCGGCGACAGGTTCAGTTGCCCGCCCTGATAGGTGTAGAGCTGTGGCGTCCACTCGGCGACCCAACCCTGGCTTTGCCAACGCTGCACTTCGGTGACGAAGCGGCGGTCGCGGGCAGTGAAATATTGCGCGCCCATGTCCAGCGAGCCAGCGTCACTGCGCTTGCTCGACATACGCCCGCCGCTGCCGCGACTTTTGTCGAATAATTGAACGGTGTGCCCGCTCTCTGTCAGAGCCTGGGCGGCGGAGAGCCCGGCGATGCCGGTGCCGATGATTGCGATAGGTACAGTCATAGGGGCCTCGTTTACCTTTCTGTACAGACTACGCCGTGGATGAAACCTGTACAATTTTGTTTTTTGGTATAACTTCTAGCGTTCTCGTTCTGACAGCTTGGCCTATGGTTAAACAATAGAGCCTGCCCGATAGAAAAGATCCCTGCTTATAAAAATAGACTAGTGATCCGGGTTAAACGCCACGCGAGGAAGATGTCATGCACATATTGCTGACCGGCGGTACTGGTTTGATTGGACGTGCGCTCTGCCGACACTGGTTGGGGCAGGGCCATCGCTTGACGGTGTGGAGCCGCAAGCCGGAGAAAGTCGCGAAAATCTGTGGTGCGCAGGTACGTGGTATTGCGCGCCTGGAAGACCTCGGCGAAGAGTCGGTCGACGCGATCATCAATCTGGCCGGTGCGCCGATTGCCGATCGGCCGTGGACCCATCGACGCAAAGCGTTGCTGTGGAGCAGCCGCATCACCCTGACCGAAACCCTGTTGGCCTGGCTGGAAACGCGATCACAAAAACCGGCGTTGCTGATCTCCGGGTCGGCGATCGGCTGGTACGGCGACGGCGGTGAGCGCGAACTGACGGAAGATTCGCCGCCGGTGATCGATGATTTCGCCAGCCAGTTGTGCATCGCCTGGGAAGAAACCGCGCAACGTGCCGAAGCGCAGGGAATCCGCGTGGTGCTGGTGCGAACGGGTCTGGTGCTGTCGGCCGAGGGCGGCTTTTTGTCGCGCTTGCTGTTGCCCTTCAAGCTCGGGCTGGGTGGGCCTTTGGGCAATGGTCGGCAGTGGATGCCGTGGATTCATATCAACGATCAAATCGCCCTGATTGATTTTCTTCTGCATCGTGATCAGGCCAGTGGTCCTTATAATGCGTGCGCGCCGCAACCTGTGCGCAATCGCGAATTTGCCAAGACGCTGGGCAGCGTTCTGCACCGCCCGGCGTTCATGCCGATGCCGACGCTGGCACTGAAAGTCGGCCTCGGCGAAATGTCTTTGTTGTTGCTCGGCGGCCAGAAGGCCCTGCCGGCACGCTTGCTGGAAGCGGGTTTCACTTTCCAGTTCACGGATTTACGCGCGGCCCTGGACGATCTCTCCAGCCGCCTCTGAAATAGGACGTTGCATGACCGATCACGCTTTGCTTCTGGTCAACCTGGGTTCCCCGGCCTCAACCTCAGTGGCCGATGTACGCAGCTACCTCAACCAATTCCTGATGGACCCGTACGTGATCGACCTGCCGTGGCCGGTGCGGCGTTTGCTGGTGTCGCTGATCCTGGTCAAGCGCCCGGAACAATCGGCCCACGCTTACGCCTCGATCTGGTGGGAGGAGGGCTCACCGCTGGTGGTGCTCAGCCGTCGTCTGCAACAGCAGATGACCGCACAGTGGAATCACGGCCCGGTGGAACTGGCGATGCGTTACGGCGAGCCGTCGATTGAAACCTGTTTGCTCAAGCTGGTGGCGGCGGGGCACAAGCGCATCACGCTGGCGCCGCTGTATCCGCAGTTCGCTGACAGCACTACGACCACGGTGATCGAAGAAGCCAAACGGGTGATTCGCCAGAAGAAGCTCGACGTGCAATTGTCGGTGCTGCAGCCGTTCTACGATCAGCCGGAATACCTCGATGCGCTGGTTGAAAGCGCCCGGCCACATTTGCAGCAGGATTACGATCACTTGCTGCTGAGCTTCCACGGTCTGCCTGAGCGGCACCTGACCAAACTCGATCCGACCGGCAATCATTGTTTCAAGAATGACGACTGCTGCAAGAACGCTTCGCCTGCAGTATTGGCGACCTGTTATCGCGCGCAATGCCTGCGGACAGCGGCGTTGTTCGCCGAGCGCATGGGCCTGCCGGATGGCAAGTGGTCGGTGTCGTTTCAGTCCCGTCTGGGCCGGGCGAAGTGGATCGAACCGTACACCGAAGCGCGGCTGGATGAACTGGCGAAAAGCGGCGTGAAGAAAATACTGGTGATGTGCCCGGCGTTTGTCGCCGATTGCATCGAGACGCTGGAAGAGATTGGTGATCGCGGCAAGGAACAGTTCCGCGAAGCGGGGGGCGAAGAGTTGGTGCTGGTGCCGTGCCTGAATGATGACACGCATTGGGCGAAAGCCTTGGCGACTCTCTGCGAAAGAGCACCGCTGGCGCTCTGAAAGCGAATCGCGAGCAGGCTCACTCCCACATGATCGTTCCCACGCAGAGCGTGGGAACGATCAGATCTAAGGGGTTAGATCAGCGGCTCATCCGCCTTCTTGTTCTTCCAGCCATCATTGCCCGGCAGAATCAGGTTCAGCGCAATCGCCACCACCGCGCACAGCGCGATGCCTTTGAGGCCGAAATCATCCGGGCCAGTGCCGGTGCCAACCAGCACACCGCCAATGCCGAACACCAGCGTCACCGACACAATGACCAGATTGCGCGCTTCGCCCAGATCGATCTTGTGACGGATCAGGGTGTTCATCCCCACGGCCGCAATCGAACCGAACAACAGGCACAGAATCCCGCCCATCACCGGCACCGGAATGCTTTGCAGCAGCGCGCCGAACTTGCCGATGAACGCCAGGCTGATGGC
Organism: Pseudomonas sp. AC242; assembly: GCF_979258655.1. NCBI lineage: Bacteria > Pseudomonadati > Pseudomonadota > Gammaproteobacteria > Pseudomonadales > Pseudomonadaceae > Pseudomonas > Pseudomonas sp. AC242. Next base: position 4,602,928 of record NZ_OZ409873.1, on the reverse strand, counting down.
GAAGATCGCCGCCCAGGTCATGATTTTCGGGTTGTAGTTCTTGGTCAGCATCACCGCGCCCGTTACTTCGGCGTAGGTGGTGTTTGGTGGGCCGCCGAACAGGCCGGCTGCGGTGGTGGCAATGCCGTCACCGAGCAGGGTGCGATGCAGGCCGGGCTTCTTCAGGTAATCGCGACCGGTCACGCTACCGACGGCAATCACGCCACCGATGTGCTCAATGGCCGGGGCCAATGCCACCGGAACAATGAACAGAATCGCCTGCCAGTTAAACTCCGGCGCGGTGAAGTGCGGAATCGCAAACCAGGGCGCTGCGGCAATCTTCGCGGTATCAACGACACCGAAATAGAACGCCATGGCAAAACCGACCAGCACGCCGGAAATGATCGGCACCAGACGGAAGATGCCTTTGCCGAACACCGCCACGATCAACGTGGTCAGCAATGCCGGCATCGAGATCAGCATAGCGGTCTGGTAGTGGATCAGTTCGGAACCGTCGCCAGCCTTGCCCATTGCCATGTTTGCGGCAATCGGTGCCATGGCCAGGCCGATGGAAATGATCACCGGACCAATCACCACCGGTGGCAGCAGACGGTCGATAAAGCCCGTGCCTTTGATCTTCACGGCAAGGCCGAGGAAGGTGTAGACGAAACCGGCTGCCATCACTCCGCCCATGGTCGCGGCGAGGCCGAACTGGCCCTTGGCGAGAATGATCGGGGTGATGAAAGCGAAGCTCGACGCCAGAAACACCGGCACCTGACGCCCGGTGACGATCTGGAACAGGATCGTCCCAAGACCTGCGGTAAACAGTGCCACGTTCGGGTCCAGGCCCGTGATCAGCGGCATCAGCACCAAAGCGCCGAAAGCCACGAACAGCATCTGGGCGCCGGACAGCACCGTGCGCCAGAGCGGATCGTTGAACTCTTGCTGCATGGTCACGCGTCCTTCTGCTTGGTGCCGAAGATCTTGTCACCGGCGTCGCCAAGTCCAGGAATGATGTAACCGTGCTCGTTCAAGCGCTCATCAATGGACGCGGTGTAGATGGTCACGTCCGGGTGAGCTTTTTCGACTGCTGCGATACCTTCCGGCGCGGCAACCAGCACCATCGCGCGGATGTCTTTGCAACCAGCCTTTTTCAACAGGTCGATGGTCGCGACCATCGAGCTGCCAGTGGCGAGCATCGGGTCGATGATCATCGCCAACCGTTCGTCGATTTCCGGAACCAGTTTTTCCAGATAGGTGTGCGCTTGCAGGGTTTCTTCGTTGCGGGCGACACCCACAGCGGAAACCTTGGCACCCGGGATCAGGCTCAGCACGCCTTCGAGCATGCCGATGCCGGCGCGCAGGATCGGCACGACAGTGATCTTCTTGCCGGCGATTTTCTCGACCGACACGGTGCCGCACCAGCCTGCAATATCGTAGGACTCCAGCGGCAAATCTTTTGTAGCTTCATAGGTCAACAGGGCGCCGACTTCCTGAGCGAGCTCACGGAAGTTCTTGGTGCTGATATCGGCGCGGCGCATCAGGCCGAGTTTATGACGGATCAGCGGATGGCGGATCTCGAGGATGGGCATGGAAAAACTCCGGCGGCGGGCAAAAAAACCGGCCTAGATTAATCTATCCGAGGGTGATGTCCTATAGGACATTCTGTACGTTAGTCCATAAAGGCTTGATTCGGCCTCGCGAGATGCGTACCTTTGCCCGCTTTTCGCAGCCATACCCCCCCACATTCCCCCCCTGGAGAGCGCCATGTCCGCTGATCTCGAGCATATCCGTCAAATCATGCGAGAGGCTGACTGCCTGTACACCGAGTCTGAAGTCGAGGCGGCCATCGCCCGTGTCGGTGCACAAATCAACGAACAACTGGCTGACAGCAACCCGGTGGTGTTCTGCGTGATGAACGGCGGGCTGATTTTCTCCGGCAAACTGCTGACGCATCTGCACTTCCCGCTGGAAGCCTCCTACCTGCACGCGACCCGTTATCGCAACGAAACCAGCGGCGGCGACCTGTTCTGGAAAGCCAAGCCGGAAGTCTCGTTCATCGACCGCGACGTACTGATCATCGACGACATCCTCGACGAAGGTCACACCCTCGGTGCGATCATCGACTTCTGCAAACACGCCGGCGCGCGCAAAGTGCACACCGCCGTACTGATCGACAAGGACCATGACCGCAAGGCGCGTCCTGACCTGAAAGCCGATTTCGTCGGCCTGCCGTGCATCGACCGTTACATCTTCGGTTACGGCATGGACTACAAAGGCTACTGGCGCAACGCCAACGGGATTTTTGCCGTTAAAGGCATGTAAGACCCTGCACCATCCCCTGTAGGAGTGAGCCTGCTCGCGATAGCGTCGTATCAGCCAACATCAACGTTGCTGACAGACCGCAATCGCGAGCAGGCTCACTCCTACATTTGTTTGCGTGATACCCATGCTAGAGTGCTCGGCCCCGCCCTCCGGAGCCTGTCATGCGCCTCTTGATCCGCAGCCTCGCCGCCTTCTTGCTGGCCGTCAGCCTGCCGCTGTCCGCCGCGCCGATGCACAGCCAATTCCTGCCGCCGGACGATCTGACCGTGCGCGATGCCGAGCCCGAGCAGCAGCAACTTCTGCAGGTCACCGATTACTCGGTGGTCGTCGGCGCGCAACGTCAGTCCAATCAGCAGCCGATTCCGGTTACCTCGCCGTTGATGATCCGCCTCAAGGGCAAGTCCTTGAACAAGGGAGCGACCATCACCCAAGTGCTGGTCAATTTCGACGGCGAAAGTAAAAGCCTGAAAAAACCGGTCTACGACGACAAGAGCAAAACCCTGACGTTGTTTTATCCACAGGCCCAATACCGCGTGATCATCGATCTGCTGCGCAATGACACCGTGTATGTGCAGTTCCTCAGTTACGCCAACGGCCATATCTGGGCCGATTTGCACACCGGGGCGGTGCGATCGCGTTGAGCCCGGCGGCCGGGCAGGGGTAAACTGCCCGCCCCGTGTAATGTCTGCGAGCTGGAGTCGGCAATGCGTAAAGATAAGAAACAAGTGATTGGTGACGAGATCGGCGATGAGCAGATCAAGCTGTTCCTCGATTTTGAACCGGTCGACGCCACTTCGCCGTCACTGCACAAACTGATCAAAGCTTACCGTGGCCTGCGTATCGATGATTTCGAACGCTTTCTGGGCTTCTTCGTCGCTGCCGGTTATGACGTTGATGGCAAAGACGAGCAGGGCCAGACCTTCGTTGACGTGATCGCCGATCAGCGCAACGCCCCGGACTACATCGAGCTGATCGATAAAGCTCGCGCTTAAGATCAAAAGATCGCAGCCTTCGGCAGCTCCTACAGGATAAATACACATCCCATGTAGGAGCTGCCGCAGGCTGCGATCTTTTGCTTCTGACAGACATAAAAAAACGCCCCGATTGGGGCGTTTTTTATGCGGCTTGATCAAGCGTAGCTTGGGGTCTCGCTGCTTTCTTCAACCAGCTCCAGCGCGATGTTGTTCTGCGTATTGATCTTGCGATACAGCGCAGCATCGGTTTCCAGAACCTTTTCACGGGCCGGGAAGATCTCGGCCAGTTTGCCAGCCCACTCACCCTTGGCCTTGGCCGGGAAGCACTTCTCGATCAGTTCCAGCATGATCGAAACGGTCACCGACGCACCTGGCGAAGCACCGAGCAGGGCGGCGAGGGAACCGTCCTTGGCCGCAACCAGTTCGGTACCGAACTGCAGGATGCCGCCTTTTTTCGGGTCTTTCTTGATGATCTGCACCCGTTGGCCGGCCACTTCCAGGCGCCAGTCTTCGGCTTTCGCCTCAGGGTAGAAACGGCGCAGGGAATCCAGACGCTGTTCCATCGACTGCATCACTTCGCTGACCAGGTATTTGGTCAGGTCCATGTTGTTTTTCGCCACGGCCAGCATCGGCCCGATGTTGCCGGCGCGCACCGACAGCGGCAGGTCCATGAAGGAACCGTGCTTGAGGAACTTGGTGGTGAAACCGGCGTATGGCCCGAACAGCAGGGATTTCTTGCCGTCGACCACGCGGGTGTCCAGGTGCGGCACCGACATCGGTGGCGAACCCACGGCGGCCTGGCTGTAAACCTTGGCCTGGTGCTGTTTGACCACTTCCGGATTGTCGCAGCGCAGCCATTGGCCACTGATCGGGAAGCCGCCGAAGCCTTTGCTTTCTTCGATGCCCGAAGCCTGCAGCAATGGCAGGGCGGCACCGCCGGCGCCGAGGAAGACGAACTTGGCGTCGACTTCACGGGTGTTGCCGTTGTTGACGTCCTTGATGCTCACGGTCCAGCCAGCGCCGTTACGCTTGAGGCCGGTGACGCGCTTGCAGTATTTGACTTGGGTGTCGGGTGCGCTGGTCAGGTGCTTGAGCAACTGATTGGTCAGGGCGCCGAAGTTGACGTCGGTGCCGTTCATCACGCGAGTGGCGGCGAGGACTTCGTCCGGCGAGCGCCCCGGCATCATCAACGGCATCCATTCGGCCATTTTGGCCTTGTCTTCGGTGTATTCCATGTCGGCGAAGGCGTGGTGCTTGTGCAGCACGTCAAAACGTTCTTTCAGGAACGACACGCCGGAGTCGCCCTGGACGAAACTCAGGTGCGGTACCGGGCTGATGAAGGATTTGCACGAGCCGAAGGTGCCTTTCTTGGTCAGGTACGACCAGAACTGCTTCGACACCTCGAACTGGGTGTTGATGTGCACGGCTTTCTTGATGTCGACGGTGCCATCGGCGGCCTGCGGCGTGTAGTTCAGCTCGCACAGACCGGCGTGGCCGGTACCGGCGTTGTTCCAAGGGTTGGAACTCTCTGCGGCACCGGAATCCATCAGCTCGACGACTTCCAGCTTGATCGCGGGGTCGAGCTCTTTGAGCAGCACGGCAAGAGTGGCACTCATGATGCCGGCCCCAACCAGTACTACGTCGACTGCTTCGTTATGCGCCATTTAACGCGTCTCCAAAATCTGCAGCACCAAATTGTCGGCATGGCTGCCAGGCGTTCCGGGACAGATCAGTGGTGTCCAGGCTATCCATGGTCAGGTCGCCATGTCCGAATCTTCGCAATTTTTCGCAACTTCAACGGATGTATGCGGCTTGGCTTCAAGAGCTCCATGAACTCATTTCAGCGCGCGGCTGGCAATTCGACTTATGGTCGAGACATCCGTTTTTGTGCAACCAAATCCGTAGCGGACAGGCTTCAGGCTCCGATATTCGAGGTATACCCGGTCCTGTGTCGTTGGGCTGTTTCAGACGCTAATGGTGCATGTTCAGACGCAAAACTTTTCATTTGCTCGCCACACTCTTGTGAAGTTGTGAAAACCCGTTTTTTTCACGCTCTTTTGAAGACGTGAACCTCAAAAAAGGGCTGTCCAGGCCTGGCACCTTGCCCGCAAAGGCAAAACAACGCGGTGGCCGAGCGTCATGACAGCTCTGCAGATTCGCGAAAAGCGGGGTTTTTGCCGGAAGAACAGGCAAGCGCGCCAACTTCACTCGATCTGTGTGGGCGGCTCTCTGTGGGCGATTTTGGGTGTCGATGCATGCGCATTGACGCTGTTGCGGGGCCCGATCAGGAGACGTCCTTATAATCGGGGGGAGATTGTATCGAAGAAATGCGGGCAGTTGCTCGTGTTTAATGACTTTTATTAGGCATCCGGTCAGATGCTCAACATCGCTTGCACCCGTGCGCGGGGCTGCGACGCTATGACGCGGGCGCTGGCGGGCAGTGGCTGGTGCAACCAGTTGAGGCGGATTTCTTCGATTTCCACCCAACCGTCACCCATCGGCTGCAGGCTGCACTGCTTGAATGCCTGGCAATGGCCGTTGCGGTCGAGCAGGGCGAAGCTGCGATGCAGCGGACGTGGGGCGAACAACGAGATCAGATAACGCATGATTGAGTACCTTGTGGGGGACTGATTGCAAGGTTGCCAAAGCGCCGTGACGTCAACGTGTATGGCGGGTGAATAATCTGTGACAGGAACCGCTTTCCCACGGGTTTGTCAGACATTTCAGTATTCGCTGCCGGGCGCTGGTTACCCGCAGTGGCCCACCGCTATACTGCCGGCCTGTTTGTGCCTGATTCTGGAGAGAAGAGCATGTTGCAACGCCTGTTGTTCGGTTTGATCACTGTGGCCGGTTTGACCCTGGCCGGCTGCGCCCACAGCCCGCAACAACTGAGCCCGGAGCCGAAGCTGACCACCCAGCTGCCTGCGGTCGGCCGTGGCCAGCCTGTTGTCGTGCGTGTGGTCGACGGTCGCCCGTCGCCAACGTTGGGCACCCGTGGCGGCCTGTACCCGGAAACCAGCGCTATCACCGTGCAGCGCGAGCAGATCCTGCCGAAGTTGCAGGCTCAGGCTGAAGCCGCCGTGCGTCTGCTCGGCTTCACCCCGACCAACAACGCGCCAAACGCGCCGCAGTTGACCGTGACGTTGGCCGAACTGAAGTATCAGTCGCCTAAAGAAGGCATGTACGTGACCGAAGCGACCATCGGCGCGACCTTCCGCTCCGACGTGCAGAACGCCAACCGTCGCTACAGCGGCCGTTACGGTGCGTCGCTGGACCAGCGTTTCGGCATGGCGCCGAACCAGGAAACCAACACCAAACTGGTCAGCGATGTCTTGAGCGATGCGCTGACGCGTCTGTTCAAGGATCCGACTGTGGGTCAGGTTTTGGCTGAGTAAGTTTTCGGCGGATGTGAAAAAGCCCGGGGCCAGTGATGGTTCCGGGCTTTTTTGTGGGGCCTGAAATCCTCCCCCTCACCCCAGCCCTCTCCCCCAGGGGGGCGAGGGGGAAAGGGAGCCGATCGGGGGCTTTTCAGAACCGGAGTTCAACTCGAGTTTTTCAGGTCGATGTATCTCGAATAAACACCTCGGTCAGTCCCCTCTCCTTCTGGGAGAGGGCTAGGGTGAGGGTGCTTTTGCTATTTTCAGGCCGCCTGAGAATAGAAGTCGAGCACGCTGACGCCCGTCAGCAAATCCGTCTCGGGCAAATCTGCATGCTGATGCCCGCCGAGCGCGCAATACACCAGCCAATGGCGATCCTGAACATTGAAGGCAAGGCTGCCGACGAGGCTTTGTTGTTCGTCGTAAGGCGTGATGAGGTACAGACGATCCTGGTTTTCAGCGTGAAGCATGTCGCGTTCCATGTGTGTTTCGAGGCGCGCAGGGTGGCCTATCCACATGACGATGCCGTGACACAGGACAGCCATCGGTCGATTGTCAGGTTATTTGTCGCAAAGACTGGGGGTGAACCGGCAGGTTTGGTTAGAATCCGCGCCGCAGTCGTCGATCGGGCGTCTGCCATACCGGTTCAGATAGAGGTCTGTGATGTCGCTGCACTTGATGACACTGTTTACCGCCCATCCCGCCAAGTTGATCAACCTGCTGGCGCTGTTGTTGGCGTTTCCGGGCAGTTGGCTGCTGCACGCCACTCGCCGCCGTGAACAGCGCGCGATGGCCAGCATTGCCGCCCAGCGTCAGGCGCAGCCGAATGCCGAGCCGATCCTGGACTGGGCGACCTTGCGCATGAACCGGTTTTTCTATCGCTTCGGTTTTGCTTGCCTCGCTCTGGCCCTGATCGTTTCCTGGATCAGCACGCGCTTCTAAAAGCTTCAGGCATAAAAAACGGCGCCCGAAGGCGCCGTTTTTGCGTCAGGTGGAAACCGCTTACAGCGGCAACCCAGCCTTGACCCGGTATTGATTACGCACCGGCGTCGCATATTGCAGGACCAGATACGGACGATGCTCCTCAGGGCAAGCGTCCAGCCGGCTCTGCCATTCTTCCTGCGCCTTGGCCAGCTCATCCGCCGGGAAAACCTCGGCAGCCTTCGGCACATTCAACTGCGGATCGGCATCGGCCCACTGCGAGTACGCCAGGTAATGCACCGGGAATAACCGGTAGCCGCCGAGAATCTGCTTGTCCATTTCGACCGCCAATTGCTTGGTGTCTTCAAACAGCTCGGTGATCGGCGCCGCAAAGTTCACGTGCACCCGGCCCTTGTAGCCGGTGATGCCCTTGGCGATGCTTACGTCATCCTCGCCCGGCGCTTTCGCGTAGGTGCCGGTGGTGGCGCGGATGAATAGCTCGCGGGCCTTGGCCTGGTCGCACGGGTCGTATTCGTAGCTGATCGACACCGGGGTGACGTTCAGCGAGCGAATGACTTCGCCGAACGGCTCGTCCTTGCGGCTCATGTGGAACATCTTGAGGATCGCCGACTCGGTGCGATCGTCGCCGTCCTTCGCCCGACCTTCGGCCTGAGCGATCCAGATCGACGCGCAATCGTTGCGGATCGAGTGGTTGATGTACGCCGACAACAGTTGATACGCAGCCATTTTCTCGCGACGGCCGGTGATCGAACGGTGAACGATGAAGCTCTTGTTCAAGCGCATCAGGTCGCTGACAAACGGCTTCTGCAGCAGATTGTCGCCGATCGCGATGCGCGGGGTCGGCAGGCCTGCGTGGTACACGGCATAGTTGACGAAGGCCGGGTCCATCACGATGTCGCGGTGGTTGGCGATGAACAGATAGGCGCTGCCGGACTTGAATTGCTCGACACCGGTGTAGGTCACGCCGTCGGTGGCGCGCTCGATGGTGTGGTCGACGTAGGACTCGACCTTGTCCTGCAACGTCGCCACCGAGGTCACGTCGGCGAACTCACGACGCAGCCGATGGGCTATAAGTGGTTTGAGCATCCAGCCGAAGGCACCGGCAAAACGCGGGAAGCGGAAGTGGGTGAGGATATCTAGAAACGCCTTGTCGCCGAGCAGTCTTGCCAGTACCACAGGTACTTCGCTGTCGTCGTAAGGTCGGATGGCATCGAATTCGCCCATCATGCTCTCTTGTTGGAAACGGCTAGGGTAAGTAAAGGTTTTGATCGAAAACCCGCGGGGCACGGTCTGAAAAAGTAGCCAGACAAAAATAGCCCTGCAAATAGACCGGCGATTATACGCACAAGTCACTTGGGAGACCGCGATGCTGGAAACCGCTGAATACGAATGTCCTTATTGTGGGGAAGTAGTAGAGACGACGCTGGACCTGTCCGGTGGAGATCAGACTTACATTGAGGACTGTCAGGTGTGTTGTCGGCCGATCACGTTTGTATTGCAGGTTCATGGAGAGGAATGGCATCTGGAAGTCTTCAGCGAAAACGAGTGAGGCGTGCCCATGCAGCGAATCTATGAGCCGGAAAACCTGATGGAAGGTGAAATGCTCAAGGGCATGCTCGCCAGCGAAGGCATCGAGGCGCACTTGATTGGCCGCGATTTGCTCGGCGGTACGGGTGAATTGCCGATCTTCGGGTTATTGGGACTGTCCGTCGATAACGATCAGGCCGAATACGCCCGCGAGCTGATCACCGCGTACAATGCCGCGCTGCCGCTGCCCGGCGATGAACCGGAGAGCTTTCCCGGGACGCTGGTCTGTTAGGCTGAGCTTCGTTTTACTTCAGAGTCGTGTTGCCCCATGTGTGGACGTTATGCCCTGTTTCGCTGGAACCGCGATTTCGCGGCCCTGCCAGGTTTTCCCGCCGATCAGCAGGCGCAGTGGAACATTTCCCCCAATGATTCGGTGTTGATGCTGCGTGCCGCTGAAGATGGCCAGCGCACCTTGGCCCGCGCCCGTTGGGGGCTGACGCCGCCGTGGCTGACCGATTTGTCGAAGACGCCGGCGCATGCCCGCGCGGAAACCGTGGCGGAGCAACCGATGTTTCGTGAAGCGCTGCGCCAGCGTCGCTGCCTCCTGCCGGCAAATGGCTTCTACGAATGGCGCGGAACACAGCGCAAGCGGCCGTACTGGCTGACGCCAGGGGAGGGCGCTTCGCTGTTTTTTGCGGCGATCTGGGAGGCGTATCCGGTGCAGGAGCAGGTCTGGCTGAGCACGGCGGTGATTACTCAGCCGGCGTCGAGTCAGCGGCGGCCGTTGATTTTGGATGAGGCGGGGCAGGCGGCTTGGCTGGATCCGGAGACGCCGTTACATGTATTGCAGGGGTTGCTGGCCAGTGAACCGGCGGCGCTGCGTGAGCGGGTGTTGGCGAATCTGATTAATGATCCCAAGCTCAATGGGCCGGAGTGTCTGACTCCGGGTTAAAGCCTGAAGGTCAAAAGCCCCTCACCCTAGCCCTCTCCCGGAGGGAGAGGGGACTGACCGAGTTTTCTACCGTCATGCATCGACCTGAAAAATCGTGGCGATTATGGATTCGGTGAAAAGCGTTCAAGTCGGTGTACTTCGTCAATATCCCCCAATCAGTCCCCTCTCCCTCTGGGAGAGGGTTAGGGTGAGGGTGCTCTTGGCTTTTCAGACCTTGAACTGATTGATCAACCGCCGCTGCTGCTCCGCCAGTTTGGTCAGATCCGCGCTCGCCGAACTCGACTCATCCGCGCCACCCGCCACTTCATTGGCCACTTGCCCAATGTTGATCACGTTGCGATTGATGTCATCCGCCACTGCACTCTGCTCTTCCGCCGCACTAGCGATCTGCGTGTTCATGTCGTTGATTACCGATACCGCGTGAGTAATCGTCTCCAGTGCTTGAGCCGCTTTCGCCGCGTGCTGCACGCTTTCGTCGGTGCGGTTCTGGCTGTCCTCCATGACCCGCACGACATCGCGGGTGCCCTGTTGCAGTTGCTGGATCATGGACTGGATTTCTTCAGTGGCTTTCTGGGTTTTCTGCGCCAGATTGCGCACTTCATCCGCCACCACGGCAAAGCCGCGACCCTGCTCGCCGGCACGCGCCGCTTCAATCGCCGCGTTCAGCGCCAGCAGATTGGTCTGCTCGGCAATCCCGCGAATCGCCGTGAGAATCGCGTTGATGTTCTCGCTGTCCTTGGCCAAGGTCTGCACCACATCGACAGCCTTGCCGATTTCCAGCGCCAACACGCCAATCGAATCGGACGTGTCACGCACGATCTGCATGCCCTGACTCGCCGCCTGATCGGCATGGCTGGCCGCTTGCGCAGCCTGCGTAGCGTTACGCGCGACGTCCTGGGCGGTGGCGGTCATTTCCTGCACCGCCGTGGCGACTTGATCGATCTCGGCCATTTGTTTCTGGATGCCGATGTTGGTGCGAATGGCAATGTCGGCGGTGTGTTCCGAAGAATCGCTGACGCTCTGCACCGACGTCACCACTTGGGTGATCATCGCCTGCAATTTAGCGAGGAAGGTATTGAAGCCCTTGGCGATCGAGCCCAATTCATCGCTGCGATCACTGCTCAAGCGTCGGGTCAGATCACCTTCACCCTGAGCAATGTCATTGAGCATCGCGACCATTTGCTTCAGCGGTCGGGCGATGCCGTGGCCGACCAGCCAGATCACCAGCAAGCCAATGCCGGCGATGATCAGGCCGACCATGGCCATGCCGAACGTGTCGGACTTGCGTTGCGCATCGAGGTCGGCCTGCAGTTTTTGCAGATCCGCCATCACCGCGTTGAGCGGCAGTTGCAACATCAACGTCCAGCGCGCGTCGGTCTGGCCGATGCCGAATGGCAGGTACAACTCGATGCGCCCCTTGTCCTTGTTCACCGAGTAAGTCACTTCGCCGCGCTTGAGATTGGCCATGTTGGCGGTTTGTTCGGCGTCGAGGATGTCGCTGACTTTTTCGCCGAACTTGCTCGGGTCTTTGGTGTAGGCAACGATCCGCCCGTTACCGCCAATCAGCGCCATTTGCCCGGCGCCGCTGTACAACTTCTGGTTGGCGCCGAGGAGCATTTCCTGAATGAAGTTCACCGACAGGTCGGCGCCGACAATGCCCTGGAAAGCGCCGTTGAGCATGATCGGCTCAATAAAGGAGGCGAGCATGACGATCTTGTCACCGACCTTGTACGGCGCCGGATCGATCACGCAGGCTTTCTTCGTTTCCTTCGAGCACAAGTAGTACTCGCTGGCGCGCACGCCGGTGGACAGGGTTTTCTGGTCGTCAACGTCGACCAGTTTGTCCAGGCCGAGGGTGCCGTCATCGTTGCGGAACCACCACGGCAGGAAGCGCCCGTTGGCGGCATCGATACCGACCACGCTGGTGCCGACGTAGGCCGCGTCATTGTGGTCCAGGGCGTTCTTTTCCCAGCCGATGTAAGTGCCGAGAATCTTCGGGTTCTTTTCGACGTTTTCTTTGATCAGGCTGATCAGTTGTTCGCGGCTGACGCTCAGGCGCGGCTGGCCATCGGCGCCCGGCGTACCGAGCAGGGCGTTGACTCGCACCAGACCGCCGGCGATCAGCAGCGGCGCTTCGAGTTCGCGCTGGATCTGGCTGACCTGGGTTTGTGCCAGCGAAGTCAGGCGCCGTTCGATGACTTGCTCGAACTGCGCCTGAGTGCGCTGCTGCACCATTTCTTGTGTGCGCGCGCCGGAAAACAGCGCATACAGCACCAGCGCGGCCACCACGCTGAGCACGATGGCGCCGGCCAGGGCGGCAACGGAAAACTGGATCGACTTGAACTTCATGGGAGCTCCGCACGCAAGAGGACGTCTGCGCTGATGTATCGGCAGGCGGCATTGGGCCATGAGTGCGAGCAGGTGCAATTGAAAGCCGATGTCGCAAATGGATCAGTGCGCGACGCAGTTGCACGGGGCTTGATGGTGGCTGTGAATTTTTTACGACAGGCCAAGTGGGAAACGTCTGAAAGTCGCTGCAACACGTCCGTTGTATCTGGCGCCGATACAATTACCCGCCTAGGATACGCGACAGGTTTTCAGGGAGCTTTTGAATGAACAAGACATTGGTTGTAAGTGCACTGAGCGCAGCGCTGTTGCTGGCCGGTTGTCAGTCGGTCAACACCACCAGCGGCGGCGCCGTGGGGGTGGAGCGCAAGCAGTACATGTTCAGCATGCTGTCCTCGCAAGAGGTCGACCAGATGTATGCCCAGTCGTATCAGAAGACCGTCGGCGAGGCCTCCAGCAAAGGTGTGCTGGACAAGACCAGCCCCGAGGCCAAGCGGGTTCAGGCGATTGCCAACCGCCTGATCGCCCAGGCGCCGAATTTCCGTCCGGATGCGGCGCAATGGCAGTGGGAGGTCAATCTGATCAAGAGTGATGAACTTAACGCCAACTGCGGGCCTGGCGGCAAGATCATTTTCTACACCGGGCTGATCGACAGCCTGAAACTCACCGACGATGAAATCGCCGCGGTCATGGGCCATGAAATCGCCCACGCCCTGCGCGAACACGGTCGTGAAGCGATGTCCAAGGCTTACGGGATTGAAATGGCCAAGCAGGGCGCAGGTGCATTGCTCGGTCTGGGGCAGGACAGTCTGGCGCTGGCCGACACCGTGGCCAACTACGGCATGACCCTGCCGAACAGCCGTGCCAACGAAAACGAAGCTGACCTGATTGGTCTGGAGCTGGCCGCTCGTGCGGGCTACAACCCGAATGCCGCGATCACTCTGTGGAACAAGATGAGCAAGGCGTCGGAAGGTTCGCCGCCGGAGTTCATGAGTACTCACCCGGCTTCGACCAGCCGGATTGCCTCGTTGCAGGCGGCGATTCCGAAGGTCATGCCGCTGTACGAACAAGCGCCTAAATCCTGAGTCGGTGATCGTTCCCACGCTCTGCGTGGGAATGCCTCAAGGGACGCTCCGCGTTCCAAAAGGGACGCAAAGCGTCCCCGGCTGCATTCCCACGCAGAGCGTGGGAACGATCCTTCTCTCAGGGTTAAACCCAGCCACTGCTCTGCATTGCCTTGTACACCGCAACGATCGCCAGAATCATGAATGCCGAGGCCGCGAGGCGACGGATCAGGGTCAGTGGCAGTTTGTCCGCAGCAAAATTACCCGCCAGAACCACCGGCACGTTGGCAATCAACATGCCCGCCGTCGTACCGATAATCACCAGCCACAGATCCGGGTATTGTGCTGCGAGCATCACCGTAGCGACCTGAGTCTTGTCGCCCATTTCGGCGAGAAAAAACGCAATCAACGTGGTAAGGAAAGGCCCGAACTTGCGCGCGGTGCTGGTTTCATCGTCGTCCATTTTGTCCGGGACCAATGTCCACAGCGCAGTGGCGGTGAAGCTTGCGGCGAGTATCCAGTGCAGCGTCGCATTCGAGAAGAAACTGCCGAACCAGGCGCCGACCGCACCGGCTGCTGCGTGGTTGGCCAGGGTCGCGGCAACAATACCGGCAATGATCGGCCAGGGTTTGCGGAAGCGAGCGGCAAGAATCAGCGCGAGCAGTTGCGTCTTGTCGCCGATTTCGGCCAAGGCAACGATTGCGGTGGGAACGAGTAACGAGTCCAGCATCAGGATTTCCTAAGGGGCGGGTCGACACGGCTATGACACGTACAGCCTTCCCGCCCCGGGTAAGGTGTGCGTGTCATAGGTCTTGTCAAACCCTGCGATCCGTCTGCTGCGGACGCTTGGGTCGCATACGCCATGATCTGAGGATCAAGTATGTTGACGTATGCCGGACGAGCTTGGCGCTCGTGGGAGACTACTCCCCTAGGACGGAGCGGATTCTGCCTAGGCAAATCCGATTGAGCAAGAACAAATTTTCAGCCGCGCTTGGCCCGGTAAATCCGGAAACCATTGCCTTCGGCCTTGATCGCACAGATGCCCAGATGCTCTTCGATCAGTGGTTGATACTTGAGGAAACTATTCGCGACCAAGCGCAGTTCGCCGCCGTTTTTCAGATGTTTCGCTGCTTTTCGCAGCAAGTTCTCCGTGGCGAAATAATCGGTATGCACGCCGACATGGAAGGGTGGGTTGCTCAGAATAGCGTTCAAACCCATTGGTGCAGCGTCGATCCCGTCCCCGGTCAGCACTTCGGCTTCCAGACCGTTGGCCGCCAGCGTCAGACGGCTGCTGGCAGCGGCAAACGCATCCACATCCAGCAACGTGACCTGATTGTGTGGGTAGCGACGTTTGACCGCAGCCCCCAGCACGCCCGCGCCGCAACCGAAGTCGAGCAAATGGCCGCTCGGCAGTTTGTCCAGATGCTCCAGCAGCAGGGCGCTGCCGCGATCCAGGCGACCGTGGCTGAATACGCCCGGCAGGCTGATGACTTTCAGCGGACCCTCGGCCAAAGGCAATTCATAGGTCTGCGCCAGGCTTTCCAGGGATTTTGCTTCCGGCGCGTTGGCTACGGTGACTTGCCAGAGCTGGCAATGACGCGCGCTGTCGAGCTTGCGCGGTTTGCCGAACGGGTTGAGCTGCTTGGACGCGCCTTCGATGCCGCTGCGTTTTTCGCCGACTAGAAACACTTCGCGGCCGGCCAGACGCGAAGCCACCGCGTTGAGGATGTAATCGGTCAGATCCTTGGATTTTGGCAAGAACACCACGGCGCTGTCGAACTCGCGCTCCGGGACATTCACGCCGAAATGGCTGCGACCTTCGAAGCGCGCGTCCAGCGCGGCTTGATCGCCGGCATGCCAGCACCAGCCAAATGCGTTGGGCAGGCGCCCGAGCAAATCGTCGGCAGGCAAACCAGCCAGCAACAACGAACCTTGAAATAACTCGGGCTGACGAAGCAGTACTTCACTGCGCGGATCCATAACTGCTCCTCAAAAAAAAGTGCCGCAGTTTATCAACTGACGACCCGCAGCGCCTTACCGCTGAAAAACGCCTGGGCGTTTTCGGTCAATTGGCCGACGATGCGCTGCCGTGCCTCGCGGCTGCCCCAGGCGTTGTGCGGGGTGACAATCAGGCGCGGAATGTCCGCCGCGAGCAACGGATTGCCCTGGGTCGGCGGCTCGACGCTCAACACATCGGTAGCCGCGCCGCCGAGGTGACCGTTGCGCAAGGCATCGGCCAGCGCTTGCTCATCGATCAGTCCGCCGCGTGCCGTGTTGACCACGAATGCTCCGGGTTTCATCGACGCCAATTCGCGGGCACCGATGAAGTGGCGGGTGTGCTCATTGAGCGGGCAGTGCAGGGTGAGGGCGTCGATCTGCGGCAACAGCTCATCCAGTGGCAAGCGATCCGGGCGGGCTGGGCGCCCGGGAATCTGCCCGAGCAGCACGCGCATGCCGAACGCTTCGGCCAATCGCGCCACGGCGCCGCCGAGTTCGCCATGCCCGAGCAAGCCGAGGGTTTTGCCTTCCAGCTCGACAATCGGGTAGTCGAGCAAACAGAACTGTTTCGCCTGTTGCCAGCGACCTTCGCCAACGGCTTTCTGATAATCGGCCAGACGCGTGGCGAGGTTGAGCAGCAGCATGATCGTGTGCTGCGCCACCGACGGCGTGCCGTAACCTTGGCAGTTGCACACGGTGATGCCGTGAGCGCGGGCGGCAGCAAGGTCGACGTTGTTGGTGCCGGTGGCGGTGATCAGGATCAGTTTCAGCTCGGGGTTGGCGGCCATCGCGGCGGCGTCGATCAGGATCTTGTTGGAAATGGCGACGGTGGCGCCATGCAGGCGTTCGCTGACTTGCTCGGGCAAGGTCTGGGCGAACAGCTGCAGATCGCTGAAACACTCGCGCAACGGACTGAGGTCGAGGTCGCCGAGATCCAGCGAAGGGTGATCAAGGAATACCGCGCGGCGCGTGTTCGTCATCAACTGTACCTTTTGTGCTGTGAGCGTTGGGCGTAATCTGCCGAGCCTACCAGATGAAACAAATTGATACGCTTGGCCGAAAGGAGCCCCCATGTACTGGACCGAGTTCTTGACCGTTGCACTGATCCACTTGCTGGCCGTCGCCAGCCCCGGCCCGGACTTCGCCGTGGTGGTGCGCGAGAGCGTGACCCACGGGCGCCGCGCGGGCACCTGGACCGCGCTGGGCGTGGGTACGGCGATTTTCCTCCACGTTGGTTATTCGCTGCTCGGCATTGGCCTGATCGTGTCGCAATCGATTGTGCTGTTCAACGCCTTGAAATGGGCGGCGGCTGCGTACTTGCTGTACATCGGCTTCAAGGCATTGCGCGCGCAACCGGCGAAAACCGTCACCGATGATCTGCACAAAGAAGCGGGCGTACGCACCGCTCGCGGCGCATTCACTTCAGGCTTCGTGACCAACGGCCTGAACCCGAAAGCCACGCTGTTCTTTCTGTCGCTGTTCACCGTGGTGATCAATCCGCACACGCCACTGGCCGTGCAGGCCGGTTACGGGATTTACCTGGCTGTCGCAACTGCGATTTGGTTCTGCCTGGTGGCGATGCTGTTCAGCCAGCAACGTGTACGCGCCGGTTTCGCCCGCATGGGCCATTGGTTCGACCGCACCATGGGCGCGGTGCTGATCGCTCTCGGCGTGAAAATCGCGTTCACCGAGATGCATTGATCCTACTGTGTAGGAGCTGCCGAAGGCTGCGATCTTTTGATCTTGATCTTAAAAACAAAGTCAAAAGATCGCAGCCTCGTTGCACTCGACAGCTCCTACACCAGTTCGCTGAGCTTGCTCAGGTTATTCAGGTATTCGCGCGGATTCTCCCCGAGTAAACGGCGAAACATCGCGCTGAACGCCCGCGCGCTGCCGTAACCCAGATCCCGCGCCACACGCTGCACGCTGTCCCCGGCGAGCAGGCGTGGCAGGGCTTCCATCAGGCGCAGTTGCTGGCGCCAGGCGTTGAAACTCATCTGCAATTGTTGCTGAAACAGCCGCGCCAACGTGCGTGAGCTGGCACCGACCTGCTGCGCCCAGTCTTCCAGCGTATTGGCGTGATCCGGGGTGTGCAGCAGTGCCAGACAGATGTTTTGCAGACGCCGGTCAGTGGGCATCGGAATGTGCAGCGGCAGGTTCTCCAGGCTGGCGAGTTCTTCGAGCATCAGTTGCTGGATCAACGGATTATCGGCATGCGGCGGCCCTTGCACGGCACGCAGGATCAGCTCGCGCAGCAGCGGCGTCACCGCCAATACGCAGCACTGTTGCAGGCTGGCGGGCGACAGCTCAGGGGCGATGAACAGCGAGCGCATCTGCACATCGCCACTCATGAAAATCTCGTGCGCCACCTCGGGTGGAATCCACACCGCGCGACTCGGCGGAATCACCCACGCACCCGATTGCGTGACCACGCGCATGATCCCGCTGACCGCGTACAACAACTGCGCCTCGCGATGCAGGTGCAGCGGCTGGTGCGCGCCATCCAGATAATCCCGGGGGTAGGCACTCACCGGGCCGTGTTCGAAGTGGCTGATCAACATGTCTGATTCGATGACTTGCTTGGCAGGAATGCGCTTTATGGCCAACTTAGCATAAGCGCCACACAACAACGTAAAGCGTGCCGCCATGAATCAATCCCGCAATGTCATTCGCTATATCAACGCCGCGCATGTGATCGATCACATGTTCATGCTGATTTTTCCCGCCGCCGTGCTTGGCATGACTCAAGCGTTCGGTCTCGATTACGCCGCACTGATCGGCTTGTCACTGGGCGGTTTCATTGCCTTCGGCGCTTGTTCACTACCCGCTGGTTGGCTGGGTGATCACTGGAGTCGGCGACAGATGATGCTGGTGTTTTTCTTCGGCATTGGCGCTTCGGCGATCTTCACCGGGCTGAGCAACAGCCCGAGCATGCTGGTGATCGGCCTGACCCTGATCGGTATTTTTGCGGCAATTTATCACCCGGTCGGCACGGCAATGCTGGTTGCTTACGCGCAGAACCGTGGCCGCGAAATCGGCATCAATGGCATGTGGGGCAATCTGGGCGTGGCGTTTTCTGCGTTGATCACGGGGTTGTTGGTGGCGCAATTCGGTTGGCGATCGGCGTTTCTTATCCCGGGCGCAGTGGCGATTGTGCTGGGGGTTGGTTTCGCTTTGCAGGTGCGTGAAGAACCGATTCCGAAGCGTGCGCACACACCACTCAAAGGTGCCGCCGGTCAGCGTATTTCGATGATGATGGTGTTCGGCGTGCTGGCGTTGGCCACGGCCACCGGCGGTGTGGTGTTCAACGCCACCACCATGACCTATCCAAAGCTGTTTCAGGAGCGTTTGCATGAGCTGTTCGCTTCGCCGCAAACCCTCGGCGTGGTGGTCAGTCTGGCCTATGCCTTCGGCGCGGTCGCGCAGTTGAGCATTGGTCGGATATTGCATCGGCTCAGCCTGAAATGGCCGTTCATTGTCCTGACGCTGTGCCAGGCACCGTTGCTGTTTGCGCTGGCCTATGCCGACGGCTGGGCAGTAATTGCCCTCGGTGCAGCGTTCATGTTCGTGGTGTTCGGGCAGGTAACAGTCAACGATGCGATGGTTGCCAACTTCGTCGCCCCGCAATGGCAATCACGGGTGTTCGCCCTGCGTTACTGTTTATCGTTTGGTGCCAGTGCGACGGCGATTCCGCTGATTTCCTATGTCGAACCGCGCCATGGTTTTGTAGGCCTGTACTTGATTCTCGCGGGTTTCGGCGCGTTGACCTTCCTTGCTGCAGTCGTATTCCCACGCACGCCTTCTGAAGAGGCAGTAGGACAAACGGCCTGACCGAAGACGAAAACCGGCAAATGCTGGCGCAAAGCTAGCATTTGTACGGCTTTGCAAATCATTCCTTTGGCTGATTTGGCTGGCGTATAAGGGTTCTAGAGTACCAATCTCTACGCCAACACCGTGCAGTCAGAAAAGGGATTCTTATGTTGCAGACTCGCGTCATTCCCCCGGCCGATGGGGCCTACCAGTATCCATTGCTGATCAAACGGCTGCTGATGTCCGGCGCCCGTTACGAGAAAACCCGCGAGATCATTTACCGCGACCAGATTCGCTATAGCTACCCGACCCTGATCGAGCGCGTGGCGCGGTTGGCCAACGTGCTGACGGCGGCCGGTGTCAAGGCCGGTGACACCGTGGCGGTGATGGACTGGGACAGCCACCGTTACCTGGAATGCATGTTTGCGATTCCGATGATTGGCGCGGTGATCCACACCATCAACGTGCGTCTGTCGCCTGAGCAGATCCTCTACACCATGAACCACGCCGAGGACCGCTTTGTGCTGGTCAACAGCGAGTTCGTCGGGTTGTATCAAGCGATCGCGCCGCACCTGACCACGGTCGAGAAAACCCTGCTGCTGACCGATCTGCCGGAGAAAACCGCCGATTTGCCGAATCTGGTCGGCGAGTACGAGCAACTGCTGGCCGCTGCAAGTCCGCAGTACGACTTCCAGGACTTCGACGAAAACTCGGTCGCGACCACGTTCTACACCACCGGCACCACCGGCAACCCGAAAGGCGTGTATTTCACCCATCGGCAACTGGTGCTGCACACCATGGGTGTGTCGACGATCATGGGTTCCATTGACAGCGTGCGCCTGCTTGGCACCAACGATGTGTACATGCCGATCACGCCAATGTTCCACGTTCACGCCTGGGGTCTGCCATACGTGGCAACCATGCTCGGACTCAAGCAGGTTTATCCGGGCCGCTACGATCCGGAGTTTCTGGTGGAGTTGTGGCGCAAAGAGAAGGTCACCTTCTCCCACTGCGTGCCGACCATTCTGCAAATGCTGCTTAACGCCAAAGGCGCACAAGGCACCGATTTCGGCGGCTGGAAAATCGTCATTGGCGGCAGCGCGCTCAATCGCACGCTGTATGAAACCGCGAAGGCCCGCGGCATTCAGCTCACCGCCGCCTACGGCATGTCGGAAACCGGGCCGCTGGTGTCCTGCGCGCACCTCAACGACGAACTGATGGCCGGCACCGAAGACGAGCGCACCACTTACCGAATCAAGGCCGGTGTGCCGGGGCCGCTGGTGGAGGCGGCAATCGTCGACGGCGACGGCAATTTCCTCCCGGCCGACGGTGAGACCCAGGGCGAACTGGTGCTGCGCGCGCCCTGGCTCACCGAAGGTTATTTCAACGAACCGCAGAAGGGCGCCGAACTCTGGGCCGGCGGCTGGTTGCACACCGGCGATGTCGCCACGCTCGACAGCATGGGCGTGATCGACATCCGCGACCGCATCAAGGACGTGATCAAGACTGGCGGCGAGTGGATCTCCTCGCTGGACCTCGAAGACTTGATCAGTCGTCACGTCGCGGTACGCGAAGTAGCAGTGGTGGGGATCGCCGATCCGCAGTGGGGCGAGCGTCCGTTTGCCTTGCTGGTGATCCGTGAAGGGCATGTGATCGGGGCACGCGAGCTCAAGGAACACCTCAAGCCGTTCGTGGAGTTGGGCCACCTGAGCAAGTGGGCAATCCCGAGTCAGATCGCCCTTGTTACCGAAATTCCCAAGACCAGTGTCGGCAAGCTCGACAAGAAGCGCATCCGCCTCGACATCACCGAATGGCAGGCCAACAACAGCACCTTCCTCTCGACACTTTGAGTGTCTGCTGGCGCGCCGAAACCGGCGCGCCAGACCCACCAAGCAAGCGCTTGGCTTGTGAAATCGAAAAAATCAGCCATCCTTGCCGTGCCGACATGCGTCGGACTGGCGAAAGGACTGTTCCAGAGTGGCCGGCAGCTGCAAATCACACTTTAGAGGGATCAAGCAGTACCACCTGCTGGCTATAGTCCGCTCAAGGATTTTTAAGAACGGAGCACACGCACAAATCGGGGCGATGCATCTTTGGAGTGATTTCGGGTTGTCTCTGGCACCTGGTCCTTCAGGCGTTTTTAAAAGTACTCACTGCCATAACAATAATGCACATGGAGTAGCGTCGATGACCTCAGTAAACCAGTTCTGGCGCCGGGCGAAACTGCCTCTGGCGGTCAGTCTTGCCTCTTCGCTCGCCGGGCCCGCATTCGGCGTCAGTTTCAACGTCGGTGAAATCGAGGGCCAGTTCGACTCGTCCCTGTCGATCGGTGCCAGTTGGTCTACTCAGAGCCCGAACAAGAACCTCATCGGCGTCAACAACGGTGGCCACGGCCTGTCGCAGACATCCGATGACGGTCACGCCAACTTCAAGAGCGGTGAAACCTTTTCGAAGATCTTCAAGGGCATCCATGACCTTGAACTGAAATACGGCGACACCGGCGTGTTCGTCCGTGGCAAATACTGGTACGACTTCGAACTCAAGGATGAAAGCCGCCAGTTCAAGGACATCAGCGATTCGGGTCGCAAAGAGGGCGCCAAATCGTCCGGCGGGCAGATCCTCGACGCCTTCGTCTACCACAACTACGCGATTGCCGATCAGCCGGGTTCCGTGCGTCTGGGCAAGCAGGTGGTGAGCTGGGGTGAAAGTACCTTCATCGGCGGCGGCATCAACTCGATCAACCCGATCGACGTCTCCGCGTTCCGTCGTCCGGGTGCCGAAATCAAGGAAGGCCTGATTCCGGTCAACATGTTCTATGTGTCGCAGAGCCTGACCGAAAACCTTTCGGCTGAAGCGTTCTACCAGCTGGAATGGGACCAGACCGTCGTCGACAACTGCGGCACGTTCTTCTCTCAGCCGGACATCGTTGCGGATGGCTGCGACAGCAATCTGCGCGTGCTGAACAAGCGTTCGCAGATTCCGGCGATTGCCCTGGGGCCTCTGGCGGGCGCAGGCGTCGATGTCAACGAAGAAGGCGTGCTGGTGCGTCGCGGCCCGGATCGCGATGCCCGCGACAGCGGTCAGTGGGGGGCGTCCCTCAAATACATGTTCGAGCCACTCGATACCGAGTTCGGCGCCTACTTCATGAATTACCACAGCCGTGCGCCGATCTTCAGTGCGACTGGTGCACCGCAGTCTGTCTACAACACTGCGGCCTCGCTGCCGGGGCCATTTGCCGCGCTCGCGCCACTGCTGGTAGCGGGCAACTCGAACTACTTCATTGAATACCCTGAAGACATTCGCCTTTACGGTCTGAGCTTCTCCACCACCCTGCCTACCGGTACGGCGTGGAGCGGTGAGATCAGCTACCGTCCGAACGCGCCGGTGCAACTGAACTCCACCGACATCCTGTTCGCCGGTGTGCGTCCGATCGGTGGTGCACTGACCAACGCTTCGATTCTCAATGGCGTGCCGGGTCAGGACCTGCACGGTTACGAACGCAAGGAAATCACCCAGATCCAGACAACGTTCACGCACTTCTTCGACCAGGTCATGGGCGCCAGCCGTCTGACCCTCGTCGGTGAAGTCGGCGCGACCTACGTCGGCGGCCTGGAAAGCCGTTCCGAGAAGCGTTATGGCCGCGATCCGGTGTATGGCCCGGGCGAGTTGCCGGCCACTGGCACAGCCAACACCTGCGCCAACATTCTCAACGCCAGCACCATCAACGGTGCAGGGCCGGGTTCGCCGCAGAACAACCGCAGCCGCAATTGCGACAACGACGGTTTCACCACATCGATGTCGTGGGGTTACCGCGGTCGCGCCATCTGGGAATACAACGACGTCTTCGCCGGTGTGAACCTCAAGCCGAACGTGGCCTGGTCCCACGACGTCAGCGGTTACTCGCCAGGCCCTGGCGGCAACTTCGAGGAAGGTCGCAAAGCGGTCAGCCTGGGCGTTGATGCCGAATACCAGAACACCTACACCGCGAGCCTGGCTTACACCAACTTCTTTGACGGCAAGTACACCACTGTGGATGACCGCGACTTCGTTGCGCTCAGCTTCGGCGTGAACTTCTAAGCACTGCATTCAGGACGAACGAATTTATGAAAATAACAAAGAGTCTGTTCCACGCCGGTGTTCTGGGCCTGTCGCTGCTGGCGACCGGCGTCATGGCCGCCGTGCCTGCTGCCGAAGCCGACAAACTGGGCAAGAGCCTGACGCCGATGGGCGCCGAAATGGCCGGTAACGCCGACGGTTCGATCCCGGCGTGGAAGCCGTTGCCAAAGAATGCCGGCTCGGTCGACAGCAAGGGTTTCCTGTCCAATCCATACGCCAGTGAGCAACCGCTGTTCACCATCACTGCGAAAGACGTCGACAAGTACAAGGACAAGCTGGCGCCGGGTCAGTACGCGATGTTCAAGCGTTACCCGGAAACCTTCAAGATGCCGGTCTACCCATCCCATCGCGGGGCGACCGTGCCGGATGACGTGTTCGCCGCCATCAAGAAAAATGCCACCACCACCAACCTGGTGTCTGGCGGCAACGGTCTGGAAAACTTCGACACCGCCGTACCATTCCCGATTCCTAAAACCGGTGTGGAAGTGATCTGGAACCACATCACCCGCTACCGCGGTGGCAGCGTGACCCGTCTGGTGACCCAGGCCACGCCGCAACCGAACGGCTCGTACAGCCTGGTGTACTTCCAGGATCAGTTCGTGTTCCGCGACAAGATGAAGGACTACGATCCGGCGAACCCGGGCAACATCCTGTTCTACTTCAAGCAGAAAGTGACCGCGCCGGCACGTCTGGCCGGTGGTGTGCTGCTGGTGCACGAAACCCTCGACCAGGTGAAAGAGCCACGTTCGGCGTGGGTCTATAACGCCGGTCAGCGCCGTGTCCGTCGTGCGCCACAAGTGTCCTACGACGGCCCGGGTACTGCGGCGGATGGCCTGCGGACTTCCGACAACCTCGACATGTTCAACGGTGCGCCGGATCGCTACGACTGGAAGCTCGAAGGCAAGAAAGAGATGTACATCGCCTCCGACAGCTACAAGCTCGACGATCCGAAGTTGAAGTACGCCGACATCATCAAGGCCGGCCACATCAACCAGGACCTGGCGCGTTACGAGCTGCGTCGCGTCTGGCATGTGGTAGCAACCCTGAAGGAAGGTCAGCGCCACATCTACGCCAAGCGTGACTTCTACATCGATGAAGACACCTGGCAGGCTGCGGTGATCGACCACTACGACGGTCGTGGCCAACTGTGGCGCGTCGCTGAAGCACACGCCGAGAACTACTACGACAAGCAAGTGCCGTGGTATGCCCTGGAAACCCTTTACGACCTGCAGTCCGGCCGCTATCTGGCACTGGGCATGAAGAACGAAGAGAAGAGTGCCT
This sequence comes from Pseudomonas sp. AC242, assembly GCF_979258655.1. Taxonomy (NCBI): domain Bacteria; kingdom Pseudomonadati; phylum Pseudomonadota; class Gammaproteobacteria; order Pseudomonadales; family Pseudomonadaceae; genus Pseudomonas; species Pseudomonas sp. AC242. Next base: position 4,578,237 of record NZ_OZ409873.1, on the reverse strand, counting down.
ATGACTTCGGCTTCACCGCTACCACCAGCGACTTCACCCCGGCCGCCCTGCGTCAGGATGGTGTCCGCTAACCCGTTGTAACCCGAGGCCGCATCCTCGTGAAAACGCCCCGACTGGTTCGGGGCGTTTTTTTGCTTTTGTAGGGGGGGAGCCACAGGAGGGTGTAGCCTTTTTGTAGCCATTTGTAGCAGCAACCTTCATAACCGGTTCGTTTAAGGCTAGTCTGCGGACATCTGCAACGCCGCCAACAGCAATTCGAACAAGAGCCGGCCATGACTGATCTGTCCCCACTTCCGGGTCCCGCAAGCGTTGCCGTCGCGGCACTGGACGGGCGTTTTTTTCGCCCGCCATTACCCGACGGCTACGTGTTGCGACCACGCCTTTGCGAGCGCCTGCAGGCCGGGCTCGGTGGGCGGCTGTTGCTGGTCAGCGCCCCCGCCGGGTTCGGCAAGAGTTCGCTGGCGGTGGAGTTCTGTCAGAGTCTGCCGGCGCACTGGCAAAGCCTCTGGCTGGGCCTGAGTCCTCGCGACAATGACCCCGGTCGCTTTCTCGAACGTTTGCTCGAAGGTTTGCAGGACTATTTTCCGCAACTGGGCAGTCGCGCACTCGGCCTGCTGAAAATGCGCCAACGCCATCAGCCCTTTGCCTTTGAAGAATGGCTCGACGGCCTGCTTGATGAGCTGGCGCTGCACCTCGATCCTGCTGCGCCGTTGCTGCTGGTGCTCGACGATTACCATCTCGCGCAAGGTCCGGTGCTTGACCGTTGCCTGCAGTTTTTCCTCAATCATCTGCCTGATGGCTTGCTGGTGATGGTCACCAGTCGCCAGCGCCCGGACTGGCATCTGGCGCGCTTGCGTCTGTCGCGGCAGTTGCTGGAGTTGCATGAGCAGGATCTGCGCCTGACCCATGACGAAGCGCTGACCTTGCTTGATCGTCATAGCAGTTCGCTGCGCGGCGAAGCGCTGGAAAACCTGATTCAGCGCAGCGAAGGCTGGGTCGCCGGTTTGCGTTTCTGGTTGCTGGCGGTGTCCGAAGCCGGCAGCGATGCGGCGCTGCCACAAGCACTGAACGGCGGGGAAGGGCTGATCCGCGATTATCTGCTGGAAGAGGTCATCGATTGCCTGCCAGCCGAAGTGCAGGCGTTCCTCTATGAAACCGCACCGCAAGAGCGTTTTTGCAGTGAGTTGTGCGATGCCGTTCGTGAGGCCCACGACAGCGCCGAGATTCTGCGTTTCCTGTTGGCGCATCAGGTCTTTCTGGTACCGCTGGATGAGCATGGGCACTGGTATCGTTATCACCATTTATTCTCTGATTTATTGCGCAGCCGGCCGATTGCTCAGGCGATGGTGCCGACGGCCACGCTGCACCTGCGCGCCTGTCGCTGGTTCAACGCGCAGGGGCTGCTGGATGAAGCGGTTGAACAGGCGTTGCGCGCCGGTCACCTCGATGTCGCCGCGAATCTGGTGCAGAACCTCTCGGAGGAGCAACTGCTGGCCGAGCAAAACGTCGGCATGCTGCTGCGCTGGAAAATGGATTTGCCCGACAGCCTGCTGATCAGCACGCCGCGGCTGATCGTTCTCTACAGTTGGGCGCTGGGGCTGGCCTGTCAGCTCGATGCCGCCGAAGAGTTGTCCAGCCATCTGAGCCGTTTCCTGCCGGCGCCATCGGCCACGGCGCAAAAGTCGATGCTGGCGCAATGGCTGGCGTTGAGCGGAATCATTGCCCGGGGCCGCGGCCATCGTGAGCTGACGCTCAGATACTGCAGCGAAGCCCTGGAAAGTCTGCCGGCCAAACGTTATGGCCAGCGGCTGATGTGCTTATCGACCCTGTCCAATCTGGCCATTGCCGATGGCGATCTGTGGCGCGCACGCGGTCTTAACCGCGAATCCCTGGAGCTGGCGCAGCGGGTCGGCAATCCGTTGTTCGAAGCTTTGGCCCATTACGATCGTGCGCGGGTGTTACAGGCACGCGGTGAAATTCTGCGCGCACTCGATGAAGTCCATCAGGGGCTGGAACGGTTGCGCGGCCTGTCGCCACAACGTTTGTATGCGGTGCGCGCGCGGCTGACCCTGTACGAGGGTTTTCTGTTGGCGATGCGCTTGCAGCCTCAGGCCGCACGCGTGCGCTTGTTGGCCGGGATCGGCGAGGCACGGGCCTGTCGCGACATCAGCGTATTGATTGGCCATTGCGTGATCGCGCGTCTGGATGGCAGCAGCGGCGAGTTCGCCAAGGCCTTTGCCGAGCTCGCCGAAGCCGAACGCCTGATGCACATCTGGGACGTGCCGCCGATCTACTATCTGGCAATGATCACGCTGGTCAAATGTGAGTTGTGGCTGGCGCAGGGCCGCACCGATCTGGCCGAGGCGTGGCTTGCGCGGTTGGGCCAGACCTACACCGGCGAGCGCGCCGCTGCGCCGCCGGAGTTTCACCCCCAACTGCCATTGCACGTGGAGCTGCAACAAGCGCTGCTCGACATGACGCGCGGCCAGCCGATGCTCGCCGAAGGGCGGCTGGACGTGCTGCACGAAAACGGTCAGCAAACCGGGCGCCAGTTACTCAGCGTGATGGCGTTGACGCAAAAGGTGGCGTTGCTACTGGCGGGCGGGCGCGAGCCGGAAGCACGCAAGACGTTGAGCCAGGCGCTGGAGCTGGCGGCCGGCGGGGTGTTGCAGCCATTCGATGGATTGGCCAAGGAGCACACGGACTGGTTGCGTGGGCAATTGCTGGCGTTCCCCGGACTGGCAGGCCAGCAACTGCTCAAGCATCTACCGCCAGCGCCGCCCCGGCAGATGCCGGAGTCCACGGTCACCGAACAGCTCAGCAGTCGCGAACTGGCCGTACTGCGGTTGATTGCCCAGGGTTGTTCGAACCAGGAAATCAGCGAGCAATTGTTCATTTCGCTGCACACCGTGAAAACCCACGCCAGTCATATCAACAGCAAGCTGGGGGTTGAGCGGCGGACGCAGGCAGTGGCGCGGGCCAAAGAGTTGGGCCTGTTGGCCTAGGAAATAAAAAACGTGGACAAAAAAACACCCCGCGATGGCGGGGTGTTTTCATTTTTCAGCTTCGAATGTTTCAGGCAGCTAAGGGATCAGACGATGACGTCGTTCGCACTGAGCGAGTTGACGCCCACCACTTGCACTTCGAAGTGCCCCCCCGCGTCTGCGCTCAGATTGCCCGACAGGACGTTATCTGCAAAACGCAGTTGCCCCAGCCCGGTGAATTCATTGGAGCCAATGAACGTCAAGTGTTGGTAGCCGAGGGTCATCGGGTCAATGTCGAATTTGGAGAAATCGATTTTGTCACCTTCCAGAGCGTTGAAATCGGCAATGACGTTCTGCGAGGAGCTTGTTCCGAATTCCTTTCCGAGATTGATCATGTTAGTGATGGCAAAGGTGTCAGCCCCGGTACCGCCCGTCAACGTGCTATGTCCCCACCCACCGTACAGTGTGTCGTTTCCTTCCCCACCGAACAGTTTGTCGGTTCCGCCATTGCCGCCGAGTACGTTGTTGCCGGCGTTACCCGTCAGAATGTTATCGAGGTTGTTGCCCCACATTGTCAGGTCTGCGCTGCCGAGCAGGGTGCCGTCCTCGACGTAATCCGAAAGGTTGTAGTCGACCGAAGTGCGGATCAGGTCGTGACCGCCATTCTGGAACTCGAAGATGAGGTCATTGACGTTATCCACAATAAAGATATCGTCGCCGCCCTCGCCAATCATGCGATCAGCGCCGAGACCGCCCGACAGGATGTTGTTGCCATCGTTGCCGTGCAAGACGTTTTCCAGGGCATTACCTGTCAGATTCAGGTTGGCACTGCCAATCATCTGACCATCTTCGACGTTGTCCGCCAGTGTGTAGTCGATGCTGGTGTTGACGGTATCAATCCCCTCATCCGCGAGTTCAACGATAACGTCGTTGATGTTATCCACGTTGTAGACGTCATGCCCGGCTCCACCAATCATGGTGTCTGCGCCTAGCCCGCCATCGATGTAGTTGGTGGCGGAGTTGCCTGTGATGGTGTTGTCCAGCGCATTGCCGGTGAGTGCACCCCACGTGTCGCCAAACATCGTCAAGTCTTCGACATTGGCGCCGAGGGTGTAGCTGATACTGGTTCTGACCAGATCATGCCCTTCGCCGATCTGCTCGATCACGACATCGTTGATGTTATCCACAACGTAGGTGTCGTTGCCGGCGCCACCGATCATGGTGTCGGCTCCCATGCCGCCGTCGAGAATGTTGTTGCCGATGTTGCCGGTGATACGGTTGTTGACCGCGTTGCCGGTGCCGTTGAGGTTGGCGCTGCCGATCAGGATCAGGTTTTCGACGTTGGCGCCGAGGGTGTAGTCGATGCTCGCGAACACGCGGTCGAGTGCGGTCAGCGAGGCGTCGGTTTCGGTCACCACATCACCGACGTTGTCGACGTAGTAGGTATCAACGCCGTCGCCACCGATCATGGTGTCGGCGCCGAGGCCGCCGTCGAGGGTGTCGTCACCGGCGCCGCCGCTGAGGGTGTTGTTCATGGCGTTGCCGGTGAGCACGTTGTTCAGGCTGTTGCCGGTGCCGTTGATGGCGTTGCCGGTCAGCACCAGATTTTCCAGGTTGGCGCCCAGTGTCCAGTCAACCGACGCGCGGACGGTGTCGATTTCGTTCGCCAGGGTGCTGGTCTCGGTGATGATGTCGCCAGCGTTGTCGACGACATAAGTGTCGTTGCCCAAGCCGCCAATCAGCGTGTCGATGCCGGCGCCGCCGTCGAGAATGTTGTCACCGGCGTTACCGGTCATACGGTTGCTGACCGCGTTGCCGGTGCCGTTGAGGTTGCCATTGCCGGTGAGGATCAGGTTTTCGACGTTGGCGCCGAGGGTGTAGTCGATGGAGGCGAACACGCGGTCGAGCGCGGTCAGCGAGGCATCGGCTTCGATGACCACGTCGCCGACGTTGTCGACGTAGTAGGTGTCGACACCGTCGCCGCCGATCATGGTGTCGGCGCCGAGGCCGCCATCGAGGGTGTTGGCCGCCGCGTTGCCGGTCAGCGTGTTGTTCAGCGCGTTACCGGTGCCGTTGACGGCGTTGCCGGTGAGCACGAGGTTTTCCAGGTTGGCGCCGAGTGTCCAGTCCAGCGAAGAACGCACGGTGTCGATTTCGGTGATCAGGGTGCTGGTTTCATTCACGGTGTCGCCGATGTTGTCGACGATGTAAGTGTCGTTGCCCAAGCCACCGATCAGCGTGTCGGCACCCAGGCCGCCGTCAAGAATGTTATCGCCGTCGTTGCCGGTGATGCGGTTGCTGACCGCGCTGCCGGTACCGTTGAGGTTGGCCGTGCCGGTCAGGATCAGGTTTTCGACGTTGGCGCCGAGGGTGTAGTCGATGGACGCGAACACGCGGTCGAGTGCGGTCAGCGAGGCATCGGTTTCGATCACTACATCGCCGACGTTGTCGACGTAGTAGGTGTCGACGCCATCACCACCGATCATGGTGTCGGCACCTGCGCCGCCATTGAGGGTGTTGGCCAGGGCGTTGCCGGTGATGCGGTTATCCCGCTCATTGCCGGTGCCGTTGACGGCGTTGCCGATCAGGATCAGGTTCTCGACGTTGGCGCCGAGGGTGTAGTCGATGGAGGCGAACACGCGGTCGAGCGCGGTCAGCGAGGCATCGGCTTCGATGACCACGTCGCCGACGTTGTCGACGTAGTAGGTGTCGACACCGTCGCCGCCGATCATGGTGTCGGCGCCGAGGCCGCCATCGAGGGTGTTGGCCGCTGCGTTGCCGGTCAGCGTGTTGTTCAGCGCGTTACCGGTGCCGTTGACGGCGTTGCCGGTGAGCACGAGGTTTTCCAGGTTGGCGCCGAGTGTCCAGTCCAGCGAAGAACGCACGGTGTCGATTTCGGTGATCAGGGTGCTGGTTTCATTCACGGTGTCGCCGATGTTGTCGACGATGTAAGTGTCGTTGCCCAAGCCACCGATCAGCGTGTCGGCGCCGAGGCCACCGTCAAGAATGTTATCGCCGTCGTTGCCGGTGATGCGGTTGCTGACCGCGCTGCCGGTGCCATTGAGGTTGGCCGTGCCGGTCAGGATCAGGTTTTCGACGTTGGCGCCGAGGGTGTAGTCGATGGATGCGAACACGCGGTCGAGTGCGGTCAGCGAGGCATCGGTTTCGATCACTACATCGCCGACGTTGTCGACGTAGTAGGTATCGACGCCATCACCGCCGATCATGGTGTCGGCACCTGCGCCGCCATTGAGGGTGTTGGCCAGGGCGTTGCCGGTGATGCGGTTATCCCGCTCATTGCCGGTGCCGTTGACAGCGTTGCCGATCAGGATCAGGTTCTCGACGTTGGCGCCGAGGGTGTAGTCGATGGAGGCGAACACGCGGTCGAGCGCGGTCAGCGAGGCATCGGCTTCGATGACCACGTCACCGACGTTGTCGACGTAGTAGGTGTCGACACCGTCGCCGCCGATCATGGTGTCGGCGCCGAGGCCGCCATCGAGGGTGTTGGCCGCTGCGTTGCCGGTCAGCGTGTTGTTCAGCGCGTTACCGGTGCCGTTGACGGCGTTGCCGGTGAGCACGAGGTTTTCCAGGTTGGCGCCGAGTGTCCAGTCAACCGATGCACGGACGGTGTCGATCTCGTTCGCCAGGGTGCTGGTTTCGGTGACGGTGTCGCCGACGTTGTCGACGATATAGGTGTCATTGCCCAGACCACCGATCAGCGTGTCGGCTCCGAGGCCGCCGTCAAGAATGTTATCGCCGTCGTTGCCGGTGATGCGGTTGCTGACCGCGCTGCCGGTGCCGTTGAGGTTGGCCGTGCCGGTCAGGATCAGGTTTTCGACGTTGGCACCGAGGGTGTAGTCGATGGACGCGAACACGCGGTCGAGTGCGGTCAGCGAGGCATCGGTTTCGATCACTACATCGCCGACGTTGTCGACGTAGTAGGTATCGACGCCATCACCGCCGATCATGGTGTCGGCACCTGCGCCGCCATTGAGGGTGTTGGCTGCAGCGTTACCGGTCAGCGTGTTGTCCAGCGCGTTACCGGTGCCGTTGATCGCATCGCCGGTGAGCACGAGGTTTTCCAGGTTGGCGCCCAGGGTCCAGTCCACCGACGCGCGCACGGTGTCGATTTCGCTGGCCAGCGTGCTGCTTTCAGTCACCGTGTCGCCGATGTTGTCGACGATATAAGTGTCATTGCCCAAGCCGCCATTCAGGACGTCGGCACCCGCGCCGCCATCGAGGATGTTGTTGCCCGAATTACCATTGATGTAGTTAACGCCGCTGTTGCCGGTGCCGTTGAGATTGGCGGTACCGGAAAGCGAGAGGGCTTCTATGTTGGCGCTCAAGGTGAAGTCGACCGACGACCAGACACTGTCGATCTCGCCGGCCAGGGTGCTGGTTTCCACGATGGTGTCGCCGACGTTATCGACGATATAGGTGTCGTTGCCGAGGCCGCCAATCAATGTGTCAGCGCCTGTGCGGCCATCAAGGATGTTATTGCCATCGTTACCGGTGATGCGGTTATTGACCGAGTTGCCGGTACCGTTGAGGTTGCCAGTGCCGGTCAGGATCAGGTTTTCGACGTTGTTGCCGAGGGTGTAATCGATGGACGCGAATACGCGGTCAAGGGCGGTCAGCGAGGCATCGGTTTCGATGACCACATCACCGACGTTGTCGACGTAGTAGGTGTCGACGCCATCGCCACCGGACATGGTGTCGGCACCTGCGCCGCCATCAAGCGTGTTGTTCAGCGCGTTACCGGTGAGGATGTCGTTGAACGCAGAACCGATGGCGTTCTCGATCTTCGCCCCGTAGGCAATCGCCAGGCCGTCATTGATCGCGGTCTGGTTGTTGTAATCGATGAACGCCTTGCCGATCTGGCTGTAAGCGCCTTCATTGAGGTTGATGCTGACGGCCGCGAGCTGGTTGCTGCCATCGATGGTGTCGTTGCCGCCGCCATCCCAGATGGTCTCGAAAATCGACTGGTTGGCTGCCCACTTGTAAACAGTGTCACCGGCCTGCCACGCCATGTTGGCGCCATACAGGCTCTGGATCGCGATGATGTCCAGCACCATTGGCGTGGTTGGCTGGTAGGAATAATTGCTGTTGTAGCTCATCACCGTGAAGTGAACATCATCGAGCGTCGGGTCGAGCAGGGTCTTGTTGGTCGAGCTGGCGTCGAACGGGTGCTTGAGTCCTAGCGCATGGCCGATTTCATGCACGAACGTCATGTAGTCGTAGGTGCCTTTGCCCGGGTTCGGATCATTGGTCTGCGGACCGATCCAGACATCGCCGGCGACTGGCGTATTGGCCGGGAAGTAAGCCCACGCAGCGGTCTTGTCGTCCATCAAGCGATAGCCGCCAAAACGCATGTCGCCGACGTTGAAAAGGGTGTCGGTGGTCAGCGTGAAGTTGAGGTTGGCGACGGCACTCCAGGCGCCCAGCGCGCTGGTGATTGCGGTTTTTTGCCCGGCCGTGAGCTCATACAGTGCGTTGTATTCGTTGTCGGGGCTGTAATCGGTCACGAAATACGAAGTGACCGGTGCCATGAAGCTATAGCTCAGGTTGGTCGGCCCAGTCGGACTCCAGTTGGCTCCCAGCCAATAGGTGCCGGAGATGAGGCTGTCAACGAGGGCATTGCCCGTCAGCGTGGAGGGCAAACTGATCGAATACGTCTTGGGCGTTGGCATGGAATTTCCTGAGAGCTATGCGACCCTTCCTGGATGCGGCCGCTACAAAAAGAACGCGATTTTGCACCAGAATTTATACATTTGACATCATAGGGCCACTATTTTCTGATTAGTGGCGTCAAATTACTGGCCTGGCATTCTGTATCGGCGCGTGCAGTAGAATCCTGAAAAAATGCTGTCCGCCGTCTGTCGAGGATTTTTCATGTCAGTTGTAACGCCTTCTCTCATCCGCGAAACCTTCCCCGTCGGCCCTTTGCAGTGCAACTGCACGATCATTGGCGACCCGTTGACCAAGAAAGCCATCGTCGTCGACCCCGGCGGCAACCCTGATCTGATCATGGCGCGCCTTGATGCGCTGGGCCTGAAAGTCGTCAGCATCATTCACACCCACGCGCATCTGGATCACTTTCTCGCTTCCGGGCAAATGAAGGAAAAAACCGGCGCGACCCTGCACCTGCACAAGGAAGATCAATTCCTGTGGGACAACCTGGAAATGCAATGCCAGATGTTCGGTGTGCCGTATGTGCCCGTGCCGTCACCGGATCGCTGGCTGAACGACGACGAAGAGCTGGCCTGCGGCTGCGGCGTGGCGCTGCATACGCCAGGTCATACACCCGGTTCCATGAGCTTTTGGTTTTCCGAGGCTAAGCTGTTGATTGCCGGCGACACGTTGTTTCGTCGCGGCGTAGGGCGTACGGATTTGTGGGGCGGCGATCAGGCGACCATCGTGCGTTCGATCAAGCAGCGGCTATACACCTTGGACGAGGACGCAACCGTGGTGACCGGACATGGGCCGGATACGCGTCTGGGTGACGAGATGCGCGAAAACCCGTTTGTGCGCGCCTAAATATTTTGTCACGAGTGCCCGGCGGAATTTTTGTGCATTGTCATGATCAAACGCCCGCGCAGGTCCATTAACCCAGTGGCCGCTGCACCACAGAATGCGAAAAACCAGGAGCTCTCCATGTTCACCAAGCGTCGTTTGATTATTGTCGCTACTGCCGTGGCCTTGCTGTCCGGCTGTGCCTCGCCTAACCCGTATGACAATCAGGGCCAGGCTGACGGTGGCTCGCAAGGCATGAGCAAAACCGCCAAGTACGGTGGCCTCGGTGCTCTGGCCGGTGCGCTCGCCGGTGCCGCCATCGACCACAACAACCGCGGCAAAGGTGCCCTGATCGGTGCGGCTGTGGTGGGTGCCTCCGCAGCCGGTTACGGTTACTACGCCGACCAGCAGGAAAAGAAACTGCGCGCGAGTATGGCCAACACCGGTGTTGAAGTGCAGCGTCAGGGCGATCAGATCAAGCTGATCATGCCGGGCAATATCACCTTCGCTACCGACTCGGCGAACATCGCTTCCAGCTTCTACCAGCCGCTGAACAACCTGGCCAACTCGTTGAAAGAATTCAACCAGAACCAGATCGAAATTGTTGGCTACACCGACAGCACCGGCAGCCGCCAGCACAACATGGACCTGTCGCAGCGTCGTGCGCAGAGCGTGGCGACCTATCTGACCTCGCAAGGTGTCAGCGGTGCCAACCTCTCGGCCCGTGGCGCCGGTCCGGATAACCCGATTGCCAGCAACGGTGACGTCAATGGCCGGGCGCAGAACCGTCGGGTTGAAGTCAACCTGAAGGCGATCCCGGGTCAGCAGTATGGTGGTCAGCAGCAACAGCAGCCGGGTACGGTTCAGCAGTATCCGTAAGCGCTAGCCTGAATGAAAAAATGCCCGGTCCAGTGATCGGGCATTTTTTTGTCTGGCCTGTTATGGCCTCATCGCGAGCAGGCTCACTCCCACAGGAATTGATGATGTACACAAAAGTTGTGTTCCACACCTAACCCTGTGGGAGCGAGCTTGCTCGCGAAGGGGGCATAACAAACAGGCACAAATCATCGGATACAAAAAAGCCCCCGGACACATCGCTGTCCGGGGGCTTTTTGTTTGTCAGCGAAGGCTGATTACTTCTTCAAACCATAATGCTCATCGAGCATGCCCGGTGAGTTCGGGGTCTTCGGTGCGTAATCACGTGGCGGCTCCTGATCGCGCGGTGGCGTCAGGCGTTCACGTGGTGCGACTGCCGCGTCAGCGTGCAGGGCGGCGATCAGGCGCTGGCGGGTCTGCTCGTCCAGGGCCAGACGATTGGCGCCCTCGGCGAGATGATCCTGCACTTCCTGATAGCTCTGGGTCAGCTTCTTGACCAGCATCGCGGTGCTGTTGAAGTGGGTGACCACCTCGTTTTGATAACTGTCGAAACGCTCCTGGATATCATCCAGTTGACGCTGCGTACGGCTCGGCGCGGCGTTCGGCGCAACGCGCGCGATCAGGAATCCAATGGCGACACCCACAACCAGGGCAAGAGTCGGTAACAACCAAACTAAGAGCGAGTGTTCCACGAGTCCTTCCTCTATAAACGGCTTTGCTTTACGTTAACGGCTCGAACCTGCGCTGTATACCGCGATTCACTCGCAATAGATTGGCACAGACAATTTGCTAGACGAGTCGACCTGATTCGAGGTCACGGAGTTCCTTCCTTGCTGATGCGTGAAACCCCTGTAGTGATTGACGGCCCGGTGGGTCAACTTGAGTCTCTGTATCTGGATAACGAGCAGCCAATCGGCATCGCGCTGATCTGCCACCCGAACCCGGTGCAGGGCGGCACCATGCTCAACAAGGTCGTCTCGACCCTGCAGCGCACCGCGCGCGATGCGGGCCTGATTACCTTGCGCTTCAACTATCGTGGCGTCGGTGCCAGCGAAGGTTCGCACGACATGGGCACCGGCGAGGTCGACGATGCTCAGGCTGCCGCTGCATGGCTGCGAGAAAAACACCCGGATCTGCCGCTGACCCTGTTCGGTTTTTCCTTCGGCGGATTTGTTGCAGCAAGTCTCGGCGGTCGACTCGAAGCGCAGGGCGTACAGCTCAAGCACCTGTTCATGGTTGCTCCGGCGGTGATGCGTCTGGGCGAGCAGGATCAACTGCCGCAGCAGGGTGAACTCACGGTGATCCAGCCGGAAACCGACGAAGTCATCGATCCGCAACTGGTTTACGACTGGTCGGAAAAACTCCAGCGCCCCCATGAGCTGCTGAAAGTGGCAGAATGCGGACACTTTTTTCATGGCAAGCTGACCGATCTCAAGGATCTGATCCTGCCGCGTCTCTCGAATTGATTGCAGTCTGACAAGCGATTACCCATGACGAACCGTACCCGTATCCTCACCGGCATCACCACCACCGGCACGCCGCACCTGGGCAACTACGCCGGCGCCATTCGCCCGGCGATCCTCGCCAGCCGCGACAGCAATGCCGATTCGTTCTACTTCCTGGCCGACTACCACGCCCTGATCAAATGCGATGACCCGCTGCGCATCCAGCGCTCGCGTCTGGAAATCGCCGCGACCTGGCTGGCCGGTGGCCTCGATGTCGACCGCGTGACGTTCTACCGTCAGTCTGACATTCCGGAAATCCCTGAGCTGACCTGGCTGCTGACCTGCGTGGCCGCCAAGGGCCTGCTCAACCGTGCGCACGCTTACAAGGCGTCGGTGGACAAGAACATCGAAACCGGTGAAGACCCGGACGCCGGCATCACCATGGGCCTCTACAGCTATCCGGTACTGATGGCGGCGGACATCCTGATGTTCAATGCGCACAAAGTACCGGTCGGTCGTGACCAAATCCAGCACGTGGAAATGGCCCGCGACATCGGTCAGCGCTTCAACCACCTGTTCGGTCAGGGCAAAGAATTCTTCACCATGCCTGAAGCGCTGATCGAAGAAAGCGTGGCGACGTTGCCGGGCCTCGACGGTCGCAAGATGTCGAAGAGCTACGACAACACCATCCCGTTGTTCTCCAGCGCCAAAGAGATGAAGGACGCGATCTCCCGCATCGTCACCGACTCCAAAGCGCCAGGCGAAGCCAAGGATCCTGACAACTCGCACCTGTTCACCCTGTTCCAGGCCTTCGCCACGCCAGCGCAGGCTGACGAATTCCGCAGCGAATTGCTCGGCGGTCTGGGTTGGGGCGAGGCGAAGAACCGTCTGTTCCAGTTGCTCGACAACGATCTCGGCGAAGCGCGCGACAAGTATCACCAGTTGATCGAGCGCCCGGCGGATCTGGAAGACATTCTGCAGATCGGTGCCAAGAAAGCCCGTGCCGTGGCAACGCCGTTCCTCAACGAACTGCGCGAAGCCGTTGGCCTGCGTTCCTTCGTCAATCAGGTTCAGGTTGCCGCGACGACCAAGAAGAAAGCCGCAAAAGCCGCACGTTTCGTCAGTTTCCGCGAAGACGACGGCAGCTTCCGTTTCCGTCTGCTGGCGGCCGATGGCGAGCAACTGCTGTTGTCGCGCAACTTCGCCGACGGCAAAACCGCCGGGCAGGTGACCAAGCAACTGCAATCCGGCCAGCCGCTGGACGTGCGCAGCGAAGACCTGAGCTTCAGCGTGTGGCTGGAAGGCGAGTGCGTTGGCGATAGCCCGGCATTCGCCGACGCTGCGGCGCGGGACGCGGCCATCGAGGCTTTGCGCGTCGCGCTGACCCCGGTTCAGGACTAATCGGCGGCACGGTCCGACCAAGGGCCGATTGCCATTCCCACGGGCCGTCGCTACAGTGACGGCCCGTTTTTGTTGCCTTGCTAACGAATTATGACGCCCCTAGAACGATACCAAGCTGATCTGAAACGCCCGGACTTCTTCCATGACGCCGCGCAGGAAACTGCTGTGCGTCATCTGCAGCGTCTGTACGAGGATCTGATCGCCGCCGATCAGAACAAACCGGGTCTGCTGAGCAAACTGTTCGGCAAAAAAGATCAGACGCCGGTCAAGGGCCTGTATTTCTGGGGCGGCGTAGGTCGCGGCAAAACTTATCTGGTCGACACCTTCTTCGAAGCGCTGCCGTTCAAGGAAAAGACCCGCACCCACTTTCACCGCTTCATGAAGCGTGTGCACGAAGAGATGAAAACCCTCGGCGGCGAGAAAAACCCGCTGACCATCATCGCCAAGCGCTTTGCGACCGAGTCGCGGGTGATCTGCTTCGATGAATTCTTCGTCTCCGACATCACCGACGCGATGATCCTCGGCACGCTGATGGAAGAGTTGTTCAAGAATGGCGTGACCCTGGTCGCGACCTCGAACATCGTGCCGGACGGTCTGTACAAGGACGGCCTGCAACGCGCGCGTTTCTTGCCAGCCATCGCCCTGATCAAGCAGAACACCGAGATCGTCAACGTCGACAGCGGTGTCGACTACCGTCTGCGTCACCTCGAACAAGCGGAACTGTTCCACTATCCGCTCGACGAAGCCGCTCACGAAAGCCTGCGCAAGAGCTTCAAGGCTCTGACGCCAGAGTGCACCGCAGCGGTCGAGAACGACGTGTTGATGATCGAAAACCGCGAGATCCGTGCGCTGCGCACGTGTGACGACGTGGCCTGGTTCGACTTCCGCGAACTGTGCGACGGCCCACGTAGCCAGAACGACTACATCGAACTGGGCAAGATTTTCCACGCCGTGCTGCTCAGCGGTGTCGAGCAGATGAGCGTCACCACCGATGACATCGCCCGCCGTTTCATCAACATGGTTGACGAGTTCTATGACCGCAACGTCAAGCTGATCATCTCCGCTGAAGTCGAGCTGAAGGATCTGTACACCGGCGGCCGCTTGAATTTCGAATTCCAGCGCACGCTGAGCCGTCTGCTGGAGATGCAATCGCACGAATTCCTGTCGCGGGCGCACAAGCCTTAAACAGAATCGCGAAACAAAAAAGGGCCTGCAATTGCAGGCCCTTTTTTATGTCCAGAATTCACCGCAATACCCTGTAGGAGTGAGCCTGCTCGCGATAGCGGTGGATCAGTCACATAAATGCTGCATGGACGGACGCAATCGCGAGCAGGCTCACTCCTACATGGGGTTGTGTATGGGCAGAGGGCTACGCCGCCTGCTGAAACTGCTGCCGATACTGGTTCGGCGACAGTTCAGTGTGCTGACGGAACAGCCGCGCAAAGAAGCTCGCGTCGTCGTAACCGACTTCATAACTGATGGTTTTGATGCTCTTGCGGCTCCCGGACAGCAAACCCTTGGCGGTCTCGATACGCAGCCGTTGCAAGTAATGCAGTGGCTTGTCACCGGTGGCCGTCTGGAAGCGTCGCATGAAATTGCGGATGCTCATGCCATGCTCGCGGGCCACGTCTTCGAAGCGGAACTTGTCGGCGAAATGCTCTTCGAGCCAATGCTGAATCTGCAGGATGATTACGTCCTGATGCAGTTTCTGCCCGCCAAAACCGATGCGTCCCGGCGCATAGCTGCGCTGCACCTCATAGAGAATGTCGCGGGCCACGGCTTGCGCGACGTTGGCCCCGCAAAAGCGCTCGATCAAGTAAATGTAGAGATCGCAGGCTGAGGTGGTGCCGCCGGCGCAGTACAGGTTGTCGGCGTCGGTCAGGTGCTTGTCCTGATTGAGGTAGACCTTGGGAAACCGCTCGGCGAAGGCATTGAAGAAGCGCCAGTAGGTGGTCGCTTCCTTGCCGTTGAGCAGACCGGCCTCGGCCAGCCAGAACACCCCGGTGGCTTCGCCGCACAACACGGCGCCGCGCGAGTGTTGTTCGCGCAGCCACGGCAGGACTTGTGGATACCGGCTGCACAGCGTATCGAAATCGTCCCAGAACGCCGGGAGGATAATGACATCGGCGTTTTCCAGGCCACCGTCGACCGGCATCACGACGTCACTGAAGCTGTTCACCGGTTTGCCGTCGGGGCTGACCAGGCGTGTTTCAAACGCCGGTGTCAGGCCGTGGCCCAGTTGTTTGCCATAACGCAGGCTGGCCAGATGGAAGAAATCCTTGGCTTGCATGAGAGTGGAAGCGAAAACCCGGTCGATTGCCAGGATGCTGACGCGCCGCAAGGGCGTGGAGACTTGCTTGGACATAATTCAACTTTTGTTTTGTTTTTATAAGGGAAAGTGGTCACCAGACGGCTGGATCGTCTTATTTTTTGTCGGATGTGTCCAGTGTCCTGTGTCAGAGGGGAGGCTTAGTCTCTGAAGGTCATCTCCCTCCAACAACAAAGAAAGGTGCCGCATGATCCCCAGAACCTTGTTTAGCCCCGAGCACGAATTGTTTCGCGACAGCGTCCGCACTTTCCTCGAAAAAGAGGCCGTGCCGTTTCATGCGCAATGGGAGAAGCAAGGCTATATCGACCGCAAACTCTGGAACAAGGCAGGGGAGGCGGGGATGCTCTGCTCGCACCTGCCGGAAGAGTATGGCGGGCTGGGAGCGGACTTTCTTTACAGCGCGGTGGTGATCGAGGAGGTCGGTCGACTGGGCCTGACCGGCATCGGTTTCTCGCTGCATTCGGACATTGTCGCGCCGTACATCCTGCATTACGGCAGCGAGGCGCTAAAGCACAAATACCTGCCGAAACTGGTTTCGGGCGAGATGGTCACTGCTATCGCGATGACCGAGCCGGGGGCGGGTTCCGATCTGCAAGGTGTGAAGACCACCGCCGTGCTGGACGGTGACGAATATGTGATCAACGGCTCGAAAACCTTCATTACCAACGGCTTTCTGGCGGACCTGGTGATCGTTGTTGCCAAGACCGATCCGAAGGCCGGCGCCAAGGGCACCAGCCTGTTTCTGGTGGAAGCGAATACGCCGGGCTTCGACAAGGGCAAGCGCCTGGAGAAGGTCGGCATGAAGGCGCAGGACACCTCGGAATTGTTCTTTCAGGATGTGCGCGTGCCGAAGGAAAACCTGCTGGGGCAGGCTGGGGCAGGGTTTGCTTATCTGATGCAGGAGTTGCCGCAAGAGCGTCTGACGGTAGCGATTGGTGGCCTGGCTTCAGCTGAAGCGGCGTTGCAATGGACGCTTGATTACACCCGTGATCGCAAGGCCTTTGGCAAGGCGATTGCCGACTTCCAGAACACCCGCTTCAAGCTGGCGGAGATGGCGACTGAAATCCAGATCGGTCGAGTGTTCGTCGATAAATGTCTGGAGCTGCATCTGCAAGGCAAGCTGGATGTGCCGACAGCGGCGATGGCCAAATACTGGGGCACCGATCTGCAATGCAAGGTACTCGACGAATGCGTGCAGTTGCATGGCGGCTACGGTTTCATGTGGGAATACCCGGTAGCCCGGGCGTGGGCGGATGCGCGGGTGCAACGGATTTATGCCGGCACCAATGAAATCATGAAGGAGATCATTGCGCGTTCGCTTTGATGATCGTTCCCACGCTCTGCGTGGGAATGCCGCCGGGGACGCTCCGCGTTCCGCTTTGGTGATGATCTGATCGGCCTCTTCGCGAGCAGGCTCGCTCCCCAAGGATCACGCTGTACCTGTGGGAGCGAGCCTGCTCGCGAAGCTTTTAGCGTTCAATCAAGGCGCAGGATTCGGATGATCCTTGTGAATCGCTTCGATCCCTGCCAGCACTTCGTCGGAAAGCTTCAGATCAAAACTGGCAATGTTGCTGTCCAGTTGCTCAAGCGTCGTCGCACCAATGATGTTGCTGGTGACGAACGGTTGCTGCGTGACAAACGCCAGCGCCATCTGCGCAGGATCCAGACCGTGCTCACGGGCCAGCGCCACATAGCGGCTGCACGCTGCTTCCGACTGCGCGTTGAAATAGCGGCTGAAGCGACTGTAGAGGCTCAGACGACCTTTCGGCGGCCGGGCGCCACCTTCGTACTTGCCTGACAGAAAACCAAACGCCAGCGGCGAATAGGCCAGCAGACCGCATTGCTCGCGAATGGCGATTTCTGCCAGACCGACTTCAAAGCTGCGGTTGAGCAGGTTGTACGGGTTTTGGATCGACACCGCACGCGGCCAGCCACGGGCCTCAGCCAATGCCAGAAAACGCATGGTGCCCCACGGCGTTTCGTTGGACAGGCCGATGTGGCGGATCTTGCCGGCCTTCACCTGTTCGTCGAGCGCTTCGAGGGTGTCTTCGAGCGGCGTCAGGTTGGCTTCGATCTTGTGTTTGTAGCCCAGCTGTCCGAAAAAGTTGGTGCTGCGTTCCGGCCAGTGCAATTGGTACAGGTCGATGTAATCGGTCTGCAGGCGCTCGAGGCTGGCGTCCACCGCTGCGGTGATGTGCTGGCGGTTGTGGCGCAGGTTTTTGTCGCGGATGTAGTCAATGGTGTTGCCCGGGCCGGCGATCTTGCTGGCGAGAATCCAGTCGGCGCGATCACCGTGACTTTTGAAGTAATTGCCGATGTAGCGCTCGGTGGTGGCGTAGGTTTCGGCTTTCGGCGGCACCGGATACATCTCGGCGGTGTCGATGAAATTGATCCCGGCTTCCTTGGCCCTTTCGATCTGCGCGAAGGCTTCAGCTTCAGTGTTTTGCTCGCCCCAGGTCATGGTGCCGAGGCAGATTGCACTCACGTTCAGGTCGGTACGGCCTAGCTGGCGATAGTCCATCGGGTGCTCCTTGGGCAAAACAATCATAAAAGCAGGTTGAAATATTTTTCGCAATCTGCATAATTGCCGACCTCTTTCTGCAGTGGAAGTGATGCGCCGCCGCCGAAGAATCTTGCCGTTGAACGGACGCGCCGACCCGAGCCCCCGAAAGCGTCTGTATCCGGCTGCCTTTGACTTGTCAAAGTACGCACTATTCAGTAAGATCCGCCGTCTAATTTACAGGGCGGCCCCTGAGGCTATAAAGAATGAAAACTTTTACTGCTAAACCGGAAACAGTAAAGCGCGACTGGTTTGTCGTCGACGCTGCTGGTCAGACCCTGGGTCGTCTGGCCACCGAAATCGCGAGCCGTCTGCGTGGCAAGCACAAGCCTGAGTACACTCCTCACGTTGACACCGGCGACTACATCGTCGTAATCAACGCTGAGCAGATTCGTGTTACCGGTGCTAAAACCACTGACAAAATGTACTACTCCCACTCCGGTTTCCCGGGCGGCATCAAGTCGATCAACTTTGAAAAGCTGATCGCTAAAGCCCCTGAGCGCGTGATCGAGACCGCGGTTAAAGGCATGCTGCCTAAAAACCCACTGGGTCGCGACATGTACCGTAAGCTGAAAGTCTATGCGGGCGCTGCACACCCACATACTGCTCAGCAGCCCCAAGAACTGAAGTTTTAACGGAATAGTACATTATGTCGGCGACTCAAAATTACGGCACTGGCCGTCGCAAGACCGCAACCGCACGCGTTTTCCTGCGTCCGGGTACTGGTAACATCTCCATCAACAACCGTTCGCTGGATAACTTCTTCGGCCGCGAAACTGCCCGCATGGTAGTTCGTCAGCCGCTGGAGCTGACCGAGACTGTCGAGAAGTTCGACATCTACGTCACCGTGATCGGTGGTGGTGTAAGTGGTCAAGCTGGCGCAATCCGCCACGGCATCACTCGCGCTCTGATGGACTACGACGAAACCCTGCGTGGCGCTCTGCGCAAAGCTGGCTTCGTTACTCGCGACGCCCGTGAAGTTGAACGTAAGAAAGTTGGTCTGCGTAAAGCGCGTAAGCGTCCGCAGTACTCGAAGCGTTAATTCCGCTTCCGCGTTCAAAAAGAACGCCCGCCTCCTCACGGAAGCGGGCGTTTTTTTATGCCTGTGATTTATCAAAGAATTGCGCTGCGACAACTTGCCACTTCCGTAGACCCCCTATACTGCAAGGCTTGAGGGTAAGAGCTCCGGGTAATTCCCTTGTCAGAATTGGGGCTTTTCATTACCATCTCGGCAAAATTTTTATAAGTAACATTGATTTATTTAGTAGACGCCTGATTTAACAGGCCACAAAAGCTGATGGGAGAGGACTGAATGAGCAATGACGGCGTGAATGCAGGCCGGCGTCGCTTCTTGGTAGCAGCCACATCCGTGGTGGGTGCTGCAGGAGCGGTGGGGGCTGCGGTCCCGTTCGTGGGGTCATGGTTTCCCAGTGCCAAGGCGAAAGCCGCCGGTGCACCGGTGAAAGTGAATGTCAGCAAAATCGAGCCAGGACAGCAGATGATTGCTGAATGGCGCGGCCAGCCGGTGTTCATTGTCCGCCGTACCGAGGAAATCCTGGGGAATCTCAAGAAGATCGAGGGCCAGCTCTCCGATCCAACCTCCAAAAACTCCACGCAACCCACCTATGTCGACCCTGAAGTGCGCTCGATCAAGCCGGAAATTCTGCTGCTGATCGGGATCTGCACACACTTGGGTTGCTCACCAACCTTCCGTCCCGAAGTGGCACCTGCGGATCTCGGTAAAGACTGGGTCGGTGGCTATTTCTGCCCTTGCCATGGTTCCCACTACGATCTGGCTGGCCGCGTCTACAAGTCGCAACCTGCGCCTTTGAACCTGCCAGTTCCCCCGCATTCCTATGAGACCGATGACCTGATTGTCATTGGCGTCGATACGGAGAAAGCGTGATGAGCAAGTTCATGGATTGGGTTGATGCGCGCTTTCCCGCGACCAAAATGTGGGAAGACCATCTCAGCAAGTATTACGCTCCAAAAAACTTCAACTTCTTCTATTTCTTCGGCTCCTTGGCGCTGCTGGTGCTGGTGAATCAGATCGTTACCGGTGTCTGGCTGACGATGAGTTACACGCCGTCGGCAGAAGAAGCCTTCGCTTCCGTTGAATACATCATGCGCGACGTCGAGTACGGCTCGATCCTGCGTCTGCTGCACTCGACCGGCGCTTCGGCGTTTTTCATCGTGGTTTATCTGCACATGTTCCGTGGCCTGCTCTACGGTTCGTACCAGAAACCGCGCGAGCTGGTCTGGGTCTTCGGCATGCTGATTTACCTGGCGCTGATGGCCGAAGCCTTCATGGGTTATCTGTTGCCTTGGGGTCAGATGTCCTACTGGGGTGCCCAGGTGATCATCTCGCTGTTCGGTGCGATTCCGGTGATCGGAAACGACCTGACGCAGTGGATTCGTGGTGACTACCTGATCTCCGGGATCACCCTGAACCGCTTCTTCGCCTTGCATGTGGTGGCTCTGCCAATCGTGATTCTCGGTCTGGTCGTGCTGCACATTCTGGCGTTGCACGAAGTCGGTTCGAACAACCCTGATGGCGTCGACATCAAGAAGCACAAAGACGAAAACGGCATCCCGCTGGACGGCATTGCCTTCCACCCGTACTACACCGTGAAAGACATAGTCGGTGTCGTGGTGTTCCTGTTTATCTTCTGTTTTATTGTGTTCTTCTTCCCGGAAATGGGCGGCTACTTCCTCGAAAAACCAAACTTCGAGCAGGCTAACCCGTTCAAGACACCAGAGCACATTGCCCCGGTCTGGTACTTCACGCCGTTCTACGCAATCTTGCGGGCGATCCCCGACAAACTCATGGGTGTGATTGCCATGGGCGCGGCGATTGCGGTGCTGTTCGTGCTGCCATGGCTGGACCGCAGTCCGGTCAAATCGATGCGCTATAAGGGCTGGATGAGCAAAATCTGGCTGCTGGTGTTCTGCATTTCGTTCGTGATTCTGGGCATTCTCGGTGTTCTTGCGCCGACGCCGGAGCGAACCTTGCTGTCGCAGGTCTGCACCTTCCTGTACTTCGCCTACTTCATTCTGATGCCGTTCTACACCAGGCTCGAGAAGACCAAACCGGTTCCGGAAAGGGTGACTGGCTGATGAAAAAGTTATTTTTCGCTCTGATTTTTGCTGCTTTGCCTGTCCTGTCTTTCGCTGCTGAGCACGGAGGTCCTGAGCTGGAGAAAGTCGACATCGACGTTTCCGACAAGGCCGCCCTGCAGGATGGCGCACGTACTTTTGCCAACTATTGCATGGGTTGCCACAGTGCCAAGTTCCAGCGTTACGAGCGGGTTGCCGATGATCTGGGCATTCCTCACGAAATGATGCTGGAGAAGCTGGTGTTCACCGGCGCCAAGATCGGCGATCACATGAACATCGGCATGCAGCCGGCGGACGCCAAGACCTGGTTCGGCGCGGCACCACCGGATCTGACCCTGGTGGCGCGCGTGCGTGGTACTGACTGGCTTTACGGTTACCTGCGCTCGTTCTACGAAGATCCGGCACGTCCTTGGGGTGTAAACAACAAGGTCTTCCCGAACGTCGGCATGCCTAACGTGCTGGTCGGCCTGCAAGGTCGCCAGGTCGTGGGCTGCAAACAGGTGCAGATCGTCGAAGACGGCAAGAAGCAATATGATCCGTTGACCGGCACGCCTCTGACGCATGAAGCGTGCGATCAACTGACCATCGTGCCGAAATCCGGTGCTCTGAACGAAGAGCAGTTCGATGAGAAGGTCAAGAATCTGGTAACCTTCCTGGCTTACTCGGCTAACCCGGTTAAGCTGCAACATCAGCGCATCGGTACTTATGTCTTGCTGTACCTGGCGTTCTTCTTTGTGTTCGCCTACCTGCTCAAGCGTGAATACTGGAAAGACGTGCACTGATACGCTTCAAGCATTGCTGTTAATCGCGCGCGCCCAAGGGCGCCTCCAATAACGCAACGTCTGGTTCGCCAAGCGTTGCGGGAGGCGCCCTCTGGGCGCGCGCGTTTTTCCGGTTCCGACAAATTCAACAAGCGAGGAGGATCGCCATGGGCGTGACCAATCGGTTGGCCTGTTACTCCGACCCCGCCGACCACTATTCCCACCGAGTGCGCATTGTGCTTGCAGAGAAGGGTGTCAGCGCCGAGATCATTTATGTGGAAGCTGGTCGCCAGCCGCCTAAACTGATTGAGGTAAACCCTTACGGCAGTCTGCCGACGCTGGTCGATCGTGACCTGGCGTTGTGGGAGTCGACCGTGGTGATGGAATATCTGGATGAGCGTTACCCGCACCCGCCGTTGATGCCGGTTTACCCGGTGGCGCGTGCCAACAGCCGCCTGCTGATTCATCGTATTCAGCGCGACTGGTGTGGTCTGGTGGATCTGATTCTGGATCCCAAGTCCAAGGAGGCCGCGCGTGTCGTGGCGCGCAAGGAATTGCGTGAAAGCCTGACGGGCGTGTCGCCGCTGTTTGCCGACAAGCCGTTTTTCCTCAGTGAGGAACAAAGTCTGGTGGATTGCTGCCTATTGCCAATACTCTGGCGTTTGCCGATTCTGGGTATTGAACTGCCGCGGCCAGCCAAGCCGCTGCTTGATTATATGGAGCGCTCGTTTGCGCGTGAGGCTTTCCAGGCGAGTCTGTCTGGTGTCGAACGCGATATGCGCTAAGGCTTAAGGAGCCGCTATGAACTCCAGTCGACCTTATCTGGTCCGCGCGCTCTACGAGTGGATTGTTGATAACGATTGCACCCCGCACATGCTGGTCAATTCCGAATACCCGGCGGTGCAGGTGCCGCAGGGTTTCGCCAGTGACGGGCAGATTGTCTTGAACATCTCGCCAAGTGCCGTGCGTCATCTGCACATGGACAACGACGTGGTGACCTTCGAAGGTCGCTTCGGTGGTGTCCCGCACAGCTTGTACGTGCCGATCAGCGCGATCCTGGGGATCTACGCCCGGGAGAACGGTCAGGGCATGGTGTTCGATCTCGAGTCGCCGATGGATGACGAGGAAGAGATCGAGTCGGATGACGACTTGCCACCACCGGACAGCGAGCCGCCGCGCCCTAGCGGCCGGCCAAGCCTGAAAGTGGTGAAGTAATAAAAAAGGCGATCCGGATGGATCGCCTTTTTTGTGTGCGCGTTTCAGCTATCAGTCGATGTATTCGAAGAGTTTGACGATCTTCTGCACGCCGGAAACGCCCTGAACCAGATTGGTCGCCTGGGTGGCTTCCTGTTTGGTCAGCAGGCCCAGCAGATAGACAATACCGTTCTCGGTCACGACCTTGATGCGCGAGCCAGGGATGCTGGCGTCGGTGAGCATCTGGGTCTTGATCTTGGAGGTCAACCAAGTGTCATTCTGACGAGCCAGGAAGCCGGACGGCGGTATGACCTGCAGTTCGTTGTGAACGGTTTTTACCCGTTGCACGGCGGCTGCTGCCTGCTCAGCCTTGGCTTTCAAGTCTGCGCGAGGGGTTTGACCGGCCAGCAAGACAACACCGTTGAAACTGGTGACGACGATGTGCGAATCGTTGTCCAGGGCCGGGTCGGCCTTGGCCACGTTCACACCGACTTTGGTTTCGATCAACGAGTCGTCGATCTTGCTACCGAAGGTGCGCGTGCCACGGTCGTCGTCGATCGGTGCTTCACGGCTGGCGTTCACCACCGAGGTGCAGCCGCTGATGCCGAGGCACAGGGTCAAGGCCAGAAGGCCAAGGCGATTAGGGGTCATTCTTCACTCCCGAACAGTTGGCTGTCGATCAGATCGCAAAGGCAATGGATCGCCAGCAAGTGGACTTCTTGAATACGTGCGGTGACATTGGCCGGTACGCGAATCTCGACGTCTTCGGGCAGCAGCAGTGACGCCATGCCGCCGCCATCGCGTCCGGTCATAGCTACGACAATCATTTCGCGATCATGTGCGGCCTGGATCGCTTGAATAATGTTCGCCGAGTTGCCGCTGGTCGAAATAGCCAGCAGGACATCGCCTGGCTGACCGAGCGCGCGGATCTGTTTGGAGAACACTTCGTTGTAGCTGTAGTCATTGGCGATCGAAGTGATCGTCGAGGTATCGGTGGTCAGGGCGATAGCTGGCAGGCTCGGACGCTCGCGCTCGAAGCGGTTGAGCAACTCGGAGGAGAAGTGCTGGGCATCGCCGGCTGAGCCGCCATTGCCGCATGAAAGCATTTTGCCTTCGTTGAGCAGGGCGTTGACCATGATCTGGCTGGCTTGCTCGATGTGCGGTGCAAGTACGTCCATCGCCTGTTGCTTGGTGTCGATACTGGCCTGGAAAAGCTGGCGAATTCGGGATTGCATGTCCATCTGTGTGACCTTAAGTAGCGCGGCTGTCCGGCACATGAATGTGCAGCCCGCAAAGCAAAGAGCAAAATTTGTCGGTGGGATTGTCCGGGTCGCAACGCCTGCGATCAACTGTCGAAAGCATTCTGCAACCAGTTCAGCTGATCCGGATGGCTGTCGATAGCCACCACGTCGAAGCGGCAAGGGGAATTGGCCCAACGCGACTCGCGCTGAAGAAAATACTGTGCAGCGAAAATCAGTTTCTGCTGCTTGCGCCCATCGATGCTAGCGAGCGCGCCACCCCATTGAGTGTTTTTTCTGTAGCGAACTTCAACAAATACTACTGTATCGCCATCAAGCATGACCAGATCAAGCTCGCCGCGTTTGCATAACCAGTTCTGCGCCAGCAGGCGCAGACCGTGTTGTTGCAGATGCTCGAGCGCCTGGCGCTCGGCATCCTTACCGCTTTGCGAGCGTGACCTGTCGGGCATCAGCGCGGGGTGTCCGGCAGGCGCTGCACCTGGCCGCTGACGAACTGTGCCCAAGGCAATTGACGCACGACCCGTTGGGTCTGGGTCATGCCGAGGCTGCCCGACTCACCGTCGATGCGGCTGTCCGGCAGCGCTTTGAGTTGCCCCAGGCGCGGAGCCAAGCGATAGGCATCGACACCCATCGCGTACAGGCGGCCGAGGCTGCCGGCGGCTTGCGGCCACTGCGCAACCACTTGCTGACGCAATGGGTCACTGCTGTCCAGCAGCCATGGGGTTTCGCAGAAGCGAATGCCGTTCATGTCGTTGTACTGGTTGACGTCGCCACTGGCGCTGTAAACGTGCGAGGTCGCGTAAACCGGAACGTCACCGGCGTACTGGAAATTCAGGGTCGGCTTGATCTGCTGCGCCTGTTGTGGCGTGGCAGCAAGGAAGATGAACTCGATGTCCTGACGACGCGACGGCTGCGCGGCGACGTTAGTGCCGGCGGCATTTTGCAGGCTCTTGGCGCGAGCTTCGCTCTGACGCAGCTGGAACATGTCAGCGATCTGCTGAGCCAGTTGCACCGGCTGATCAACGCGTTCGGTGGCTACGATGCTGCCGCCGTTAGCCTGCCAGTCCTGGCTGAACGCACGCAGTACGCGGTCGCCCCATTCGCCTTTCGGCACCATGATGGCGGCGCGGTGCAGGCCATCGGCACGGGCGCGGCGCGAGACTTCGCGGGCTTCGTCTTCAGCGGCCAGACCAAACTGGAACAGCTGCGCCGGGCCTTGATCGCCTTCGCTATAGTTCAGGGCGAGGGTGGTGATCGGCAGTTGCGGACGGGTGCTCAGCTGTTTGACCAGTGGTTTTTCCAGCGGGCCGACAACCAATTGCACGCCATCAGCCTGAGCCTTGCGGTAGAACTCGTCCATCGAGGTCAGCTTCGAGCTGTCGTAGAACTCGATCGCTGGCGGCTTTTGCCCGGCCTGTTGAGCCTGGTAGTGCGCGGCCATGAAGCCTTCACGCAGTGCCTTGCCGACGGCGGCCAATTGACCGTCCTGTGGCAGCAGCAGGGCGATTTTGCTCAGCGGCTGGCTGGCCAGTTCCTTGAGTTTGGTCAGCGGCAGCGGCAGGTTGATTGCGGCCGGGTGTTTTGGATTCTGCGCGCGCCAGGTGTCGATCGCGGCTTGCTGCTGTTCCAGGGTGCCTGCGGATTTCACCGCCATGGCCAGGCCCATCCAGCCGCCGAGATCGTCGGTGCTGTTCGGTTGCAGTTGGTCGGTCGGCAGCGAACCAATCAGGGTCCAGATCGCTTCGTGGTTCTTGCTCGCGGCTTCGCCTTGCAGCATCGGAGCGATAAACACGCGCTCGCGGGCGGCGGCGAGTGTCTGGCCATCGGCTTCAAGGGCGCGGGCATGCACGGTGCCGGTGCGTACTTGCTGCTCTTCAGGCATCTCGCCCAAGTGTTGCAGGCTTGGATGGCTCAGGGCCGTCAGCGCGGCTTTCGGCTGATTGCGGGTCATGGCCAGTTCAGCATTCAGCGTGCTGGCGAAAATCTGCTGGCCTGGCTTCAGTTGCTCCATCGGCACTTGTTGCAGGATCTGCGCAGACTGGCCGGCGTTACCCTGACGGTAAGCCAGGTCCGCAGCACTCAGGCGCAGCAGGGCGGCTTTTTCCGGGGTTTTCGCCTGGCTAGCCTGTTCGAGCAGTTGCTCGATGCTGGCATCCGGGGTCCGTGGAAGTTCGCCAAGGCTGGAGGAAGGGGAGCTGGCGCAAGCCGCCAACAGGGCAGCGAGGCAGAGGGCAGTGAACAGCCGCAGGCAAGCGATCATGTAAGTGTTCCTGATACTCGATCAAATTAGCGTCGAATTGTACCCAAGCACTGGCCGGGGCGCGATGTTACTGGCGTGAATCGGACGATTTAGCTGGAGTAAATGTTGCGGCGGCGCACAACTGCGCGCAAAACCATGGTGGGTCGAGGCGCGTCGCAAGCCTCGTGTCGCGCTACAATGGCCGCTTTTACCGATCACGAGGTGTGCGCTTTGACTGCTCCAGGTTCCCTGAATTCCGCTGCTGGCTCGCTTTATGTGGTGGCGACGCCCATCGGCAACCTGGACGACATCAGCGCCCGGGCATTGAAGATCCTCCGTGAAGTCGCCTTGATCGCCGCCGAGGACACCCGTCACTCGGCGCGCCTCATGCAGCACTTCGGGATCGGCACGCCGCTGGCTGCGTGTCACGAACACAATGAACGAGATGAAGGTAGCCGCTTTATTACCCGCTTGCTGGCCGGTGATAACGTCGCGCTGATTTCCGATGCCGGGACGCCGCTGATTTCCGATCCGGGTTATCATTTGGTGCGTCAGGCTCGCGCAGCCGGAATCAATGTGGTGCCGGTGCCGGGTGCTTGTGCGCTTATCGCCGCGTTGTCGGCGGCGGGGCTGCCATCCGATCGTTTTATCTTTGAAGGTTTTCTGCCGGCCAAGTCGGTCGGGCGCAAGGCGCGACTGGAAGCCGTTAAAGAAGAGCCGCGCACGCTGATCTTTTACGAAGCTCCGCACCGCATTCTTGAATGTCTGCAGGATATGGAAGCAGTGTTTGGTGGAGAGCGTCAGGCATTGCTCGCCCGTGAAATCACCAAAACCTTTGAAACGCTAAAAGGTCTGCCATTGGCTGAGTTGCGTGCGTTCGTCGAATCCGACAACAATCAGCAACGCGGCGAATGCGTGGTGTTGGTGGCTGGCTGGACCGCGCCGGAGTCTGAAGACGCCGTGAGTAGCGAGGCGATGCGCATCCTCGATCTGCTCCTCGAAGAAATGCCGCTCAAGCGTGCCGCCGCGTTGGCAGCGCAGATCACCGGTGAACGTAAAAACGTCCTGTATCAGGTCGCGCTGGATAAACAGAAAGGCGTGTAAGCCGTCGCCCATAGCGGTCTTGAGGCTTTTAGCGCTTGTTCTTCAGGCGCTCTGCCGTTAACCTTCGCGGCGGAGAGTCGATCGGACAGTCGCTGCCCTCTATGAAAATTAGGGGGAGGAAAGTCCGGGCTCCATAGGGCGAAGTGCCAGGTAATGCCTGGGAGGCGTGAGCCTACGGAAAGTGCCACAGAAAATAACCGCCTAAGCGCTTCGGCGCCGGTAAGGGTGAAAAGGTGCGGTAAGAGCGCACCGCACGTCTGGCAACAGTTCGTGGCTAGGTAAACCCCACTTGGAGCAAGACCAAATAGGGTCCCAAGGCGTGGCCCGCGCTGGGACCGGGTAGGTTGCTAAAGATGTCCAGTGATGGCCATCGTAGACGAATGACTGTTCAAGACAGAACCCGGCTTACAGATCGACTCTCCACCTTTTTCTTTCCCTGCTTGAATCAATGGCAACAGGGCTGTGTAATATCAGCAGGCCTGGGCTGAAAGTTCGGCAGCGGCAAACGCAGTAATAGCCATTTCCCACCTTGCTTCAATCAACAGCAGAAGCGCTTTTGTAATACCGAAAAAATCTTACTCTTAACAAATTACTTTAACTTTCGAGCGCAGCTATCAGTGCTGCATCAGGTTATGGGTCAAAAGTCTGCGCCAGATTGTCGTTACTCCTCCTTTTATGCTCCTAAATCTCCGTTCTGTAAGGGTTTTCCTTTAATCCGCGCCTTGACGGTGTGGTGGGCGCATTCCTATAGTGTGCGCAAGTGGCGGAAAGTGGCATGAAGTGGGTTTTTTGAGCTCAAAACGATAAAAATTGGAGAAACGCAGACGTGTTTCGCGGAGCTAACGCTATCAGTCTCGACGCAAAGGGCCGTCTCGCTATGCCGAGCCGGTACCGTGACGAGCTCGATTCGCGCAGTTCCGGCCAATTGATCGTGACCATTGATGCCGTTGATCCGTGTCTGTGTGTCTATCCGCTCGACGAGTGGGAAATTATTGAAACCAAGTTGCGCGCACTCCCTTCGCTTCGCGAAGAGAACCGTCGCTTGCAGCGTTTATTGATTGGCAACGCCGTCGACCTCGAGCTCGATGGCAGTGGTCGTTTTCTGGTTCCACCGCGTCTGCGCGAATACGCCAAATTGGATAAGCGCGCGATGCTGGTAGGCCAACTGAACAAGTTCCAATTGTGGGACGAGGATGCATGGAACGCGGTATCTGCCGCTGACCTTGCTGCCATTCAACAACCGGGCGCGATGCCTGATGAACTGCGTGATTTGATCCTGTGACTATTGATAGCGGCTTTAACCACATCACCGTACTGCTTGACGAAGCCGTCGAGGCTCTCGCCGTACGTCCTGATGGCTGCTATCTGGACGGCACGTTCGGGCGCGGCGGCCACAGCCGGCTGATCCTCAGCCAGCTCGGCACGGACGGTCGGCTCATCGGATTCGACAAAGATCCACAAGCGATTGCCACCGGGCAAACGCTAGCGGCCGAAGACGGCCGCTTTGTCGTTGTGCAGCGCAGCTTTGCCGAGCTCGGTTCGGTGGTTGCCGAACAGGGTCTGAGCGGCAAGGTCAGCGGTATTCTGCTCGACCTCGGCGTGTCTTCGCCGCAGCTCGACGACGCCGAGCGCGGCTTCAGTTTCCTCAACGACGGCCCGCTCGACATGCGCATGGACCCGTCCCGTGGCATCAGCGCTGCCGAGTTTGTCAACACCGCGCCGGCTGAGGAAATCGCCCGGGTATTCAAGGAATACGGCGAAGAGCGATTCTCCGGTCGCATGGCTCGCGCGGTCGCCGAACGTCGCGATATCAAGCCGTTCGAGCGCACCGCCGATCTGGCTGAAGTGTTGAAAGTCGCCAACCCGGCGTGGGAAAAGGGCAAGAACCCGGCCACCCGTGCATTCCAGGGTTTGCGCATTCACGTCAACAACGAACTGGGTGATCTGGAAGCCGGCCTCGAAGCCGCACTGGACGCTCTGGAAGTTGGCGGCCGTCTGGTCGTGATCAGCTTCCACTCGCTGGAAGACCGCATCGTCAAACTGTTCATGCGCAAGCTGGTGAAAGGCGAAGCCGACAACCTGCCGCGCAACCTGCCGGTTCGCCATGTCGCGTTCGAACCGAAAATCAAAGTCCATGGCAAAGCGCAGACGGCCTCCGACGCCGAACTCAAAGCCAACCCACGTTCCCGTAGCGCCGTCATGCGCGTCGCGGAGAAGCTGCGGTGAGCAAGCTTTTCGCCAAGCCACTGCCCGGCGGCAGCTTTCTGATGCTGCTGCTGTTTATCGGCGTGCTCGTGTCGGCCATCGCCGTGTCGTACAGCGCGCACTGGAACCGGCAGTTGCTCAACACCCTTTACAACGAACTCAGCGTGCGCGACAAGGCGCAGGCCGAGTGGGGCCGTCTGATTCTTGAACAGAGCACCTGGACCGCGCACAGCCGCATCGAAGTGCTGGCCACCGAACAATTGAAAATGCACATCCCCGGCGCGGCTGACGTGAAGATGGTGGCGCCATGATGAAACTCGAAGGCGCACTGTTCCCATGGCGCTTCCGCCTGATGGTGGCGCTGCTTGGCATCATGGTCGCGGCGATCTGCTGGCGCATCATCGACCTGCAAGTGGTTGACCGTGACTTCCTCAAAGGTCAGGGCGATGCGCGCAGCCTGCGTCACATTCCGATTCCGGCTCACCGTGGTCTGATCACCGACCGTAACGGCGAGCCTTTGGCCGTGAGTACCCCGGTGACCACGCTGTGGGCCAACGCCAAGGAAATGCAAACGGCGAAAGAGAAGTGGCCGGCACTCGCCGCCGCGCTGGGTCAGGATCCGAAAGCCCTGACCGAACGCCTCGAAGCCCAGGCCAACAAAGAATTCATTTATCTGGTGCGCGGGCTGACCCCCGAGCAGGGCCAGGCTGTGCTCGATCTGAAAGTGCCGGGCGTTTATGGCATCGAAGAATTCCGCCGGTTCTATCCGGCCGGCGAAGTCACCGCACATATGGTCGGTTTTACTGACATCGATGACCACGGTCGTGAAGGTGTCGAACTGGCCTATGACGAATGGCTCGCCGGGGTGCCGGGCAAACGACAGGTCATCAAGGATCGGCGCGGTCGGCTGATCAAGGATGTCCAGGTCACCAAAAACGCCAAGGCCGGCAAGCCCTTGGCGTTGTCCATTGACCTGCGCCTGCAATATCTGGCCAACCGCGAGCTGCGCAACGCGATCATCGAGAACGGCGCCAAGGCCGGCAGCCTGGTGATCATGGACGTCAAGACCGGCGAGATTCTGGCCATGGTCAACCAGCCGACCTACAACCCGAACAACCGCCGCAACCTGCAACCGGCGATGATGCGTAACCGCGCGATGATCGACGTGTTCGAACCGGGTTCGACCATGAAAGCCATCTCGATGGCTGCCGCAATCGAAACCGGCCGCTGGAAACCGAGCGACACCGTTGAGGTGTATCCGGGCTCCCTGCAGATCGGCAAGTACACGATCAAGGACGTCTCCAAGAGCGAAGGTCCGGTGCTCGACCTGACCGGCATCCTGATCAATTCCAGTAACGTCGGCATGAGTAAGGTCGCGTTCGATATCGGCGGTGAAACGATTTTCCGCCTCGCGCAGAAAGTAGGCCTAGGCCAGGACACCGGCCTTGGCTTCCCGGGCGAACGTGTCGGCAACCTGCCGAACTACCGCGATTGGCGTAAGGCTGAAACCGCAACCTTGTCTTACGGCTACGGTATTTCCGTGACCGCGATTCAACTCGTCCACGCGTTCTCGGCGCTGGCCAACAACGGTCGTCTCGCGCCGCTGACCCTGATCAAAACCGACAAGCCACCGCAGACCACGCAAGTGCTGCCGGAAGCCGTGGCGAAAACCCTGCAAGGCATGCTCACTCAGGTGATCGAAGCGCCGCGCGGCGTGTTCCGTGCGCAGGTGCCGGCGTATCACGTGGCGGGCAAGTCGGGTACTGCGCGTAAGACCTCGGTCGGTACCAAGGGCTATGCGGAAAACTCTTACCGTTCGCTGTTCGCCGGTTTCGGTCCGATGAGCGATCCGCGTTACGCCATCGTTGTCGTGATCGATGAACCGTCCAAGGCCGGTTACTTCGGTGGTCTGGTTTCCGCGCCGGTGTTCAGCCGTGTGATGTCCGGCACCCTGCGTCTGATGAACGTAACACCGGACAACCTGCCGACGACGCAACAAGCCAACGCCACCCCGGTCGTTCCGCTGAAAGCCAATGGAGGGCGCGGCTGATGTCATTAAGTCTGAACAAGATATTCCCCCACGCCGGCCACGATCTGTTGATCCGTGAATTGGCGCTGGACAGCCGCAACGTACGCGCGGGCGATTTGTTCCTTGCCGTGCCCGGCGGCAAATTCGATGGTCGTGCGCACATTGCCGATGCCCTGCAACGTGGCGCGGCAGCGGTGGCGTATGAAGTGGAAGGCGCCACCGTGCTGCCGATCACCGACGTGCCGCTGATTCCGGTCAAAGGCCTGGCAGCGCAGCTGTCGGACATTGCCGGGCGTTTTTACGGCGAGCCAAGCCATCACCTGAACCTGATTGGCGTGACCGGCACCAACGGCAAGACCAGCGTGACCCAATTGGTCGCGCAGGCATTGGATCTGCTCGGCCAGCATTGCGGTATCGTCGGGACCTTGGGTTCCGGCTTCTATGGCGCACTGCAAAGCGGTTTGCACACCACCCCGAATCCGATTGCCGTACAGGCGACTTTGGGCGACCTGAAAAAGGCCGGCGCCAAAGCCGTGGCCATGGAAGTGTCGTCCCACGGTCTGGATCAGGGCCGCGTCACTGCGCTGGCGTTCGACGTCGCGGTGATGACCAACCTGTCCCGCGACCACCTGGACTATCACGGCACCATGCAGGCGTACGCCGAGGCCAAGGCCAAGCTGTTCGCCTGGAATGATCTGAAGTGCCGCGTGGTCAACCTCGACGACGATTTCGGCCGGCAACTGGCCGCTGAAAAATGCGAATCGCGCCTGATCACCTACAGCCTGCTCGACAGCAGCGCTTACCTGTATTGCCGCGAAGCGCAGTTCGACGACCATGGCGTGCGCGCCACGCTGGTCACGCCGCAGGGCGAACATCATCTGCGCAGCACGCTGCTCGGTCGCTTCAACCTGAGTAACGTACTGGCTGCGGTCGGTGCCTTGCTCGGTCTGGATTACGCGCTCGACGAAATTCTCAAAGTACTGCCGAAGCTTGAAGGCCCGGCCGGGCGCATGCAGCGTCTGGGTGGCGGTACGCAGCCTTTGGTGGTGGTCGATTACGCCCACACCCCGGATGCGCTGGAAAAAGTCCTCACTGCATTGCGCCCGCACGTCAAAGGTCAACTGCTGTGCCTGTTCGGCTGCGGCGGTGACCGTGATCGCGGCAAGCGTCCGTTGATGGCTGAAGTGGTCGAGCGTCTGGCCGATCAGGTGCTGGTCACCGACGACAACCCGCGTACTGAAGATCCAGCAGTGATTTTCGATGACATCCGCGCCGGTTTCACGGCTGTGGATAAAGTCACCTTTGTCGCCGGCCGTGGTCAGGCGATTGCGCAACTGATTGCCGGCGCTTCGGCCGATGACGTGATTGTTCTGGCCGGTAAAGGTCACGAGGACTATCAGGAAATCAACGGCGAGCGCCACGCTTTCTCCGATCTGGTCGAGGCTGATCACGCCCTGACGGCGTGGGAGGTGGCCCATGCTTAAGGCCTTGAAACTCAGCGAACTGACCAACGCACTCGATGCACGTTTGATCGCTGCTGATGCCAGTTTCGACGGCGTCAGCATCGACAGCCGTGCGATCCAGCCAGGCCAACTGTTTATTGCGTTGACCGGCCCGCGATTCGACG
This sequence comes from Pseudomonas sp. AC242, assembly GCF_979258655.1. Taxonomy (NCBI): domain Bacteria; kingdom Pseudomonadati; phylum Pseudomonadota; class Gammaproteobacteria; order Pseudomonadales; family Pseudomonadaceae; genus Pseudomonas; species Pseudomonas sp. AC242. Next base: position 4,544,594 of record NZ_OZ409873.1, on the reverse strand, counting down.
GTCATGACTATTTGAACGATGTCGCTGGCAAAGGCGCCGTTGCTGCGCTGGTCGAGCGTGAAGTCGCCGACAGCACCTTGCCGCAACTGCTGGTCAAAGACACCCGTCAGGCCCTCGGCCAGTTGGGCGCGCTGAACCGTGCCGCGTTCACTCAGCCAGTCGCAGCGATCACCGGTTCCAGCGGCAAGACCACGGTCAAGGAAATGCTCGCGAGCATCCTGCGCACCCGCGGTCCGGTACTGGCGACCCGTGGCAATCTGAACAACGACCTCGGCGCGCCGCTGACCCTGCTCGAACTGGCCCCGGAACACACTTCGGCCGTCATTGAACTGGGCGCCTCGCGTCTGGGCGAAATCGCTTACACCGTTGGCCTGACCAAGCCGCACGTGGCGATCCTCAACAATGCCGGCACCGCGCATGTTGGTGAGTTCGGCGGGCCGGAAAAAATCGTCGAAGCCAAAGGCGAAATCATCGACGGGCTGGCGGCCGATGGCGTCGCCGTGCTCAACCTCGATGACAAGGCTTTCGGTATCTGGAAGACCCGTGCGGGCGCGCGCAAAGTGCTGACTTTTGCCTTGAGCAACACGCACGCGGACTTTTACGCCAGCGATCTGAGCACCGATGCCCGTGGTTGCCCGGCCTTCAATCTGCACACACCTGAAGGTGTCGAGCGCGTTCAACTGAACCTGCTCGGCACGCATAACGTCGCCAACTCCATGGCCGCCGCCGCTGCCGCTCACGCCCTGGGCGTGTCGCTGTTCGGCATCGCCACCGGGCTTGGCGCCGTGCAACCGGTCAAGGGTCGCACCGTCGCGCAACTGGCGAAAAACGGTATGCGCGTGATCGATGACACTTACAACGCAAACCCCACCTCGATGTGCGCGGCCGTTGATATACTCGCCGGCTTTTCCGGCCGCACCGTCCTGGTGCTCGGAGATATCGGCGAGTTGGGCGATTGGGCGGAGCAGGGGCACCGCGACGTGGGCGAGTACGCCCGGGGCAAGGTTTCCGCGCTTTATGCCGTCGGGCCAAACATGGTTCACGCCGTAAACGCTTTCGGTGAACAGGCGCATCACTTCGGCACGCAAGCCGAACTGATTCAGGCCCTCGACGCCGAGCAGGACACAAACACCACCATTTTGATCAAGGGTTCGCGCAGTGCAGCGATGGAAAACATCGTTGCGGCTCTGTGCGGGTCCAGTCTGGAGAAACATTAATGCTGCTGCTGCTAGCGGAGTATCTGCAACAGTTCTACAAAGGCTTCGCGGTCTTTCAGTACCTGACCCTGCGCGGGATTCTCGGTGTGCTGACCGCGCTGGTTTTGTCGCTGTGCTATGGCCCGTGGATGATCCGCACTTTGCAGAACCGTCAGATCGGTCAGTCCGTTCGTAATGATGGCCCGCAATCGCACCTGTCCAAGTCGGGTACACCGACCATGGGCGGCGCACTGATTCTGTCTTCGATCGGCGTCAGCACTCTGCTTTGGGCTGACCTGAGCAACCGCTACGTCTGGACTGTTTTGTTGGTGACTCTGTTGTTCGGCGCCATCGGCTGGGTCGACGATTACCGCAAAGTCATCGAGAAGAACTCGCGTGGTCTGCCGAGCCGCTGGAAGTATTTCTGGCAGTCGGTGTTTGGCCTCGGCGCGGCGATCTTCCTTTATATGACTGCGTCCACCCCGGTGGAAACCACGCTGATTCTGCCGATGCTCAAGGACTACAGCATTCCGCTGGGCCTCGGTTTCATCGTGCTGACCTACTTTGTGATCGTCGGCTCGAGCAACGCGGTCAACCTGACTGACGGCCTCGATGGCTTGGCAATCATGCCAACCGTAATGGTCGGTGGTGGCCTCGGCATCTTCTGCTACCTGTCGGGTAACGTGAAATTTGCTGAATACCTGTTGATCCCTTACGTGCCGGGCGCGGGCGAACTGATCGTGTTCTGCGGCGCGCTGATCGGTGCCGGTCTCGGCTTCCTGTGGTTCAACACCTATCCGGCGCAAGTGTTCATGGGCGACGTCGGTGCCCTGGCACTCGGCGCGGCGCTGGGCACCATCGCGGTGATCGTCCGTCAGGAAATCGTCCTGTTCATCATGGGCGGCGTGTTCGTGATGGAAACCCTGTCAGTCGTCATTCAGGTTGCGTCCTTTAAGCTGACCGGTCGCCGTGTGTTCCGCATGGCACCGATCCACCACCATTTTGAACTCAAGGGCTGGCCCGAGCCGCGCGTGATCGTCCGTTTCTGGATCATCACCGTGATTCTCGTGCTGATCGGCCTTGCCACCCTGAAGCTGAGGTAGAACGAGTGTCTCTGATCGCTTCTGACCACTTCCGCATCGTTGTCGGCCTCGGCAAGAGCGGCATGTCCCTGGTTCGCTTTCTGGCGAACCGGGGCACGTCGTTTGCCGTCGCCGATACGCGGGAAAATCCACCGGAACTGGCCACGCTCAAGCGTGACTATCCGCACGTGGAAGTGCGTTGTGGCGAGCTGGACGTCGAATTCCTCTGCCGTGCCGACGAGCTCTACGTGAGCCCCGGCCTGGCACTGGCGACCCCGGCCCTGCAAGCCGCTGCGGCCCGTGGCGTGAAACTGTCCGGCGACATCGAGCTGTTCGCGCGTAACGCGCGGGCGCCGATCGTGGCCATCAGCGGTTCCAACGCGAAAAGCACCGTCACCACCCTGGTCGGCGAGATGGCGGCTGCGGCCGGCAAACGCGTCGCCGTCGGCGGCAACCTCGGCACCCCGGCGCTGGATCTGCTCAGCGACGACGTCGAGCTGTACGTCATGGAGCTGTCGAGCTTCCAACTGGAAACCACCGACCAGCTCAACGCTGAAGTGGCCACCGTGCTGAACATCAGCGAAGACCACATGGATCGCTACAGCGGTCTACCGGCGTACCACTTGGCCAAGCACCGGATTTTCCGTGGTGCCAAGCAGTTCGTGGTCAACCGTCAGGATGCGCTGACTCGTCCGTTGATGGGTGAGGGCCAGCCGTGCTGGACCTTCGGTCTGAGCAAACCGGATTTCAAGGCATTCGGTATCCGCGAAGAAGATGGCGAGAAGTACCTGGCCTTCGAATTCCAGAATCTGATGCCAGTGCGTGAATTGAAGATTCGCGGTGCACACAACCAGTCCAACGCCCTCGCGGCGCTGGCGCTCGGTCACGCCGTGGGCTTGCCGTTCGACGCCATGCTCTCGGCGCTGCGCACCTTCGCCGGCCTCGAACATCGCTGCCAGTGGGTGCGTGATCTCGATGGCGTGGCGTATTACAACGATTCCAAAGCGACCAACGTTGGCGCCGCACTGGCGGCCATCGAAGGCCTCGGCACGGACATCAACGGTAAGGTCATCCTGATCGCCGGTGGCGATGGCAAGGGCGCCGAATTCAACGATCTGCGTGATCCGGTCGCGGCCAACTGCCGCGCCGTGATCCTGATGGGCCGCGACTCCGACAAGATCGGTGCGGCAATCGGTGATGCCGTGCCGCTGATTCGCGCGACCTCGCTGGTCGACGCCGTTGCGCAATGCCGCGCCGCCGCCCGGCCGGGTGACGTCGTGCTGCTGTCGCCGGCCTGTGCCAGTTTCGACATGTTCAAGAATTACGAAGACCGTGGTCACCAGTTCGTCCGCGCTGTGGAGGATCTGGCATGAGCCTGCGCAATATCATCAAACCGTATCCGTCGCCGATCATCACCGGGCGCGGTATCGACCTCGATTTCCCGATGCTCGCCGGTTGCCTGGCGCTGCTCGGTCTCGGTTTGATCATGATCGCCTCGGCGTCCACCGAAGTGGCAGCCGCGCAGTCGGGCAGTCCGCTGTATTACATGATTCGCCACCTTATTTATGTGGTGCTGGGTCTGGGCGCGTGCATCGTCACCATGATGATTCCGATCGCCACCTGGCAACGTCTCGGCTGGCTGATGCTGATCGGTGCGTTTGGCTTGCTGGTGATGGTGATCATTCCCGGCATCGGTCGCGAAGTGAACGGTTCGATGCGCTGGATCGGTTTCAGCTTCTTCAACGTGCAGCCGTCCGAGATCGCCAAAGTGTTCGTGGTGATCTACCTCGCCGGTTATCTGGTGCGTCGCCAGAAAGAGGTGCGTGAAAGCTGGATGGGCTTCTTCAAGCCGTTCATCGTGCTGCTGCCGATGGCCGGTCTGTTGCTGATGGAACCGGACTTCGGGGCCACCGTAGTAATGATGGGTGCTGCGGCGGCCATGCTGTTCCTCGGCGGGGTCGGACTGTTCCGCTTCTCGCTGATGGTGGTGTTGGCGGTCGGGGCCGTGGTCTTGCTGATTCAGATGCAGCCATATCGTATGGCGCGTCTGACCAACTTCGCCGACCCGTGGGCTGACCAGTTCGGCGCCGGCTATCAGTTGTCGCAAGCGTTGATCGCGTTCGGTCGCGGTGAATGGCTGGGCGTCGGTCTGGGCAACAGCGTGCAGAAGCAGTTCTACCTGCCGGAAGCGCACACTGACTTCGTGTTCTCGGTACTGGCTGAAGAGCTCGGCGCCGTGGGTTCGCTGTGCACCGTCGCGCTGTTCGTGTTCGTGTGTATTCGCGGCATGTACATCGGCTTGTGGGCGGAGAAAGCCAAACAGTTCTTTGCCGCGTATGTGGCTTACGGTCTGTCGTTCCTGTGGATTGGTCAGTTCCTGATCAACATCGGTGTGAACGTCGGCCTGCTGCCAACCAAGGGCCTGACCTTGCCGTTCCTCAGTTATGGCGGCAGTTCGTTGGTGATCTGCTGTGCCTGCCTTGGCTTGTTGCTGAGGATCGAGTGGGAGAGTCGAACCCATCTGGGCAGTGAAGAGATGGAATTCCATGAGAGCGACTTTGCCGAGGAGCCGAATCATGGGCGCTAACGTATTGATCATGGCCGGCGGCACCGGCGGCCACGTATTCCCGGCGCTGGCCTGTGCCCGCGAGTTTCAGGCGCGCGGCTACACCGTGCACTGGCTCGGCACGCCACGCGGCATCGAGAACGAACTGGTGCCGGCCGCAGGTCTTGAACTGCACCGCATCAACGCTACCGGCCTGCGCGGCAAGGGCAAGCTGTCGCTGCTCAAGGCGCCGTTCATGCTGCTCAAATCGGTGTGGCAGGCGCGGGCAATCATTCGTCGCTTGAAGCCGGTGTGTGTGGTCGGCTTCGGTGGTTATGTGACCGGTCCCGGTGGCCTCGCCGCGAAACTGGCCGGTGTGCCGGTGATCGTTCACGAGCAGAACGCCGTGGCCGGCACCGCCAATCGGTTGCTGGTGCCGTTCGCCGCCCGGGTGTGTGAAGCGTTCCCCGACACCTTTACTCTGTCGGACACCCGCCGTACCACCGGAAACCCGGTGCGCAGCGAGCTGTTCCTCGATACATCGCGACCTGCCCTGGCCGGTCGCAAAGCGCGTTTGCTGATCCTCGGCGGAAGCCTGGGTGCAGAGCCGTTGAACAAGTTGCTGCCTGAAGCCCTGGCCCAAGTCGCTGCCGATTTGCGCCCGGAAGTGTTTCATCAGGCCGGCAAAAACCACGATGAAGTGACTGCAGAGCGTTACCGCGCCGCCGGCGTGGAAGCGCAGGTGCAGCCGTTCATCAAAGACATGGCCCAGGCCTATGGCTGGGCTGACCTGGTGGTGTGCCGTGCAGGCGCGTTGACCATCAGTGAGCTGGCTGCCGCCGGTCTGCCCTCGATGCTGGTGCCTTTGCCCCACGCGATCGACGATCACCAGACCCGCAACGCCGATTATTTGGCCCGCGAAGGCGCTGCCTTCCTGATGCCGCAAAGAACGACTGGTGCCGCGGACCTTGCCGCGCGCCTGACAGAGGTCTTGATGCAACCGCAACGACTCGAAGATATGGCCCAAGCGGCCCGCCGTCTGGCGAAACCCGATGCCACCCGTAGCGTGGTCGATACCTGTCTGGAGGTGGCCCATGGTTGAGAATCAGAAAGCCATGCCGCAACCGGAAATGCGCCGCATCCGTCGCATCCACTTCGTCGGCATCGGCGGCGTGGGCATGTGCGGTATTGCCGAAGTGTTGTTGAACCTGGGCTACCAAGTGTCCGGTTCCGACCTGAAAGCTTCGCCGGTGACCGAGCGTCTGGAATCGTTCGGCGCGCAGATTTTCATTGGCCACCGTGCCGAGAACGCTGCGACCGCCGATGTGCTGGTGGTGTCTAGCGCGGTAAATACCTCGAACCCGGAAGTCGCTACTGCGCTTGAGCGTCGCATTCCGGTTGTACCGCGTGCCGAGATGCTTGCCGAGCTGATGCGCTATCGCCACGGCATCGCTGTCGCCGGTACGCACGGCAAAACCACCACCACCAGCCTGATCGCTTCGGTGTTCGCCGCGGGTGGTCTGGACCCGACGTTCGTCATCGGTGGTCGTCTGAATGCCGCGGGCACCAATGCCCAGCTCGGCACCAGCCGTTACCTGATCGCCGAAGCCGATGAAAGCGATGCGAGTTTTCTGCATCTGCAACCGCTGGTGGCCGTGGTCACCAACATCGACGCCGACCACATGGCGACCTACGACGGTGACTTCAACAAACTGAAGAAAACCTTCGTCGAGTTCCTGCACAACCTGCCGTTCTACGGCTTGGCAGTGATGTGCCTGGACGATCCGGTGGTGCGCGAAATCCTGCCGCTGGTGAAACGTCCGACCGTGACCTACGGCTTCAGCGAAGACGCTGACGTGCGCGCGATCAATATTCGCCAGCAAGGCATGCAGACGTTCTTCACCGTGCTGCGCCCGGATCGCGAGCCGCTGGACGTGTCGGTGAACATGCCCGGCAACCACAACGTCCTCAACTCGCTGGCGACCATCTGCATCGCCACCGACGAAGGCGTCAGCGATGAAGCCATCGTTCAGGGCCTCTCTGGCTTCCAGGGCGTGGGTCGACGCTTCCAGGTCTACGGCGAACTGCCGGTGGACGGCGGCAACGTGATGCTGGTCGACGACTACGGTCACCACCCGACCGAAGTCGCCGCGGTGATCAAAGCCGTGCGCGGTGGCTGGCCGGAGCGCCGTCTGGTGATGGTGTATCAGCCGCACCGTTACAGCCGCACCCGCGACCTGTACGACGACTTCGTCAATGTACTGGCCGACGCCAACGTGCTGCTGCTGATGGAAGTTTATCCGGCCGGCGAAGAGCCGATCCCGGGCGCCGACAGCCGCAAGCTGTGCAACAGCATCCGCCAGCGCGGTCAGCTCGACCCGATCTACATCGAGCGTGGCGTCGATCTGGCGCCGCTGGTCAAGCCGCTGCTGCGTGCCGGCGACATCCTGCTGTGCCAGGGCGCCGGTGATATCGGCGGTCTCGCGCCGAAGCTGTTGAAAAGTGAATTGTTCGCTGGCGCCGTGGCGGCGTCGGTCGAGGGGAAGTTGAAATGACTGCTGCCTACGCCAACCTGTTCTCCACCATCGCGCCAAAAGACTTCGGCCGCGTCGCCGTGCTCTTCGGCGGGCTGAGTGCCGAGCGTGAGGTTTCGCTGAAATCCGGTAACGCCGTACTTGAAGCGCTGCAAAGTGCTGGCGTGGACGCGTTCGGCATCGACGTTGGCGACGACATTCTGCAACGTCTGCTCAGCGAAAAGATCGACCGCGCCTTCATCATTCTTCACGGCCGTGGCGGTGAAGACGGCTCCATGCAGGGCCTGCTCGAAGTGGCGGGCATTCCGTACACCGGCAGCGGCATTCTGGCCTCGGCACTGGCGATGGACAAACTGCGCACGAAGCAGGTCTGGCACAGCCTCGGGATTCCGACGCCACGTCACGCCGTGCTGTGCAGCGAAGCCGATTGTATTTCGGCGGCGACGGAACTGGGCTTCCCTTTGATCGTCAAACCGGCGCATGAAGGTTCAAGTATCGGGATGGCCAAAGTGAGTTCTGCGTCCGAGTTGATCGACGCATGGAAAGCGGCCAGTACCTACGATTCGCAAGTCTTGGTTGAGCAATGGATTCAAGGTCCGGAGTTCACCATCGCCACCCTGCGTGACCAGGTGTTGCCTCCTATCGCCCTGGGTACACCGCACACGTTCTACGACTACGACGCCAAGTACATCGCCAACGATACCCAGTACCGCATTCCGTGCGGGCTGGATGCCGTCAAGGAGCAAGAACTCATGGATCTCACGGCCAAGGCCTGTGAGGCGCTGGGTATTGCCGGCTGGGGCAGGGCGGACGTGATGCAGGACGCCGACGGGCAGTTCTGGTTCCTGGAAGTGAACACCGCACCGGGCATGACCGATCACAGTCTGGTGCCGATGGCCGCGCGTGCGGCTGGCCTGGATTTCCAGCAACTGGTTCTGGCCATTCTGGCCGCCAGTGTTGAAGACGCTCGAGGTTAAGACGATGCAAGGCGCTCAGCTCCGACATCAGCCTCCCGCACCCGGCCGCAAGCCGGTGCCACGGGGTGCCAGCCGAATGGTGGCGAAAGAGCCGATGTCCGCGCGCCTGCCGAAAGCCAATTTCAGCTTTCTGAAAAGTCTGTTCTGGCCGGTGCTGTTGGTGGTGCTGGGCTTTGGCACTTACGAAGGCGCGACGCGTTTGCTGCCGTACGCCGACCGGCCGATCACCAAGATCGCCGTGCAGGGCGACCTGAGCTACATCAGCCAGCAAGCGGTGCAGCAGCGGATCGCCCCGTATGTGGCGTCGAGCTTCTTCACCATCGACCTGGCCGGTATGCGCACCGAGCTTGAGCAGATGCCGTGGATCGCCCACGCCGAAGTCCGTCGGGTGTGGCCGGACCAGGTGGTGATCCGCCTCGAAGAACAATTGCCGGTGGCGCGTTGGGGCGACGAGTCGTTGCTGAACAACCAGGGCCAGGCGTTTACACCAAAAGAGCTGGCGAATTACGAACACCTGCCACAGCTGTTCGGCCCACAACGGGCTCAGCAGCAAGTCATGCAGCAGTATCAGGTGCTGAGCCAGATGCTGCGGCCGTTGGGCTTCTCGATTGCGCGCCTGGAATTGCGTGAACGCGGGAGTTGGTTCCTGACCACCGGTGCCGGCAGTTCCGGCCCGGGCATCGAGTTGTTGCTGGGACGCGGCAACCTGGTGGAAAAGATGCGCCGCTTTATCGCCATCTATGACAAGACGCTTAAAGACCAGATTACGAACATTGCGCGCATCGATCTGCGCTACGCCAACGGCCTCGCTGTTGGCTGGCGGGAACCTGTAGCGCCGACGACAGCCCAACCCGCTGTCGCAAAGAATTAAGAAGAGGCAGGACCCATGGCAAACGTGCAAAGCGGCAAAATGATCGTCGGTCTCGATATCGGCACCTCCAAGGTGGTGGCGCTGGTCGGCGAGGTTTCCGACGACGGCTCGCTGGAAATCGTCGGGATCGGTACCCATCCGTCCCGTGGCCTGAAGAAGGGCGTGGTGGTCAACATCGAGTCCACCGTGCAATCGATCCAGCGCGCGATCGAAGAGGCCCAACTGATGGCGGGCTGCCGCATTCACTCGGCGTTCGTCGGCGTGGCGGGCAATCACATCCGCAGCCTGAACTCCCACGGCATCGTCGCGATCCGTGATCGTGAAGTCAGCTCGGCTGACCTTGAGCGCGTGCTCGACGCCGCTCAGGCCGTGGCGATCCCGGCTGACCAGCGCGTGCTGCACACCCTGCCGCAGGATTACGTGATCGATAACCAGGAAGGCGTACGCGAACCTCTGGGCATGTCCGGCGTGCGTCTGGAAGCCAAGGTTCACGTGGTCACCTGCGCCGTCAACGCCGCACAGAACATTGAAAAATGCGTGCGCCGCTGCGGTCTGGAAATCGACGACATTATTCTCGAGCAACTGGCCTCGGCCTACTCGGTGCTGACCGACGACGAGAAAGAACTCGGCGTGTGCCTGGTCGACATCGGCGGCGGCACCACGGACATCGCGATCTTTACTGAAGGCGCGATCCGCCACACCGCAGTGATCCCGATTGCCGGTGATCAGGTGACCAACGACATCGCCATGGCGTTGCGCACCCCGACCCAGTACGCCGAAGAGATCAAGATCCGCTACGCCTGCGCCCTGGCCAAACTGGCCGGTGCCGGTGAAACCATCAAGGTGCCGAGTGTTGGCGATCGTCCACCGCGCGAACTGTCGCGTCAGGCCCTGGCCGAAGTGGTCGAGCCGCGTTACGACGAACTGTTCACCCTGATCCAGGCCGAGCTGCGTCGCAGCGGCTACGAAGACCTGATCCCGGCCGGCATCGTCCTCACCGGCGGTACGTCGAAGATGGAAGGCGCCACTGAACTGGCCGAAGAAATCTTCCACATGCCGGTCCGCCTCGGCGTACCGCATGGCGTGAAAGGTCTGGATGACGTGGTGCGCAACCCGATTTATTCCACTGGCGTTGGTTTGTTGATGTACGGCCTGCAAAAGCAGTCCGACGGGGTTTCGTTCTCCGGCATCGGCAGCCGCGACAGCTACAGCAACGAAGAGCCACAGGCGCCGTTGCTGGACCGATTGAAGAAGTGGGTTCAAGGCAACTTCTAAAGCTTTACCGCAACACCGCAACAAAAATGCAGTAGGCGAAAAAACTAGAGAATGTAAGGAGAGGGAAAATGTTCGAACTCGTAGACAACATCCCCGCAAGCCCGGTAATCAAAGTTATCGGTGTTGGCGGTGGCGGCGGCAACGCTGTCAATCACATGGTCAAGAGCAACATCGAAGGCGTTGAATTCATCTGCGCCAACACTGATGCTCAAGCGCTGAAAAACATCGGCGCGCGTACCATTCTACAACTGGGCACGGGCGTGACCAAAGGTCTGGGCGCCGGCGCCAACCCTGAAGTAGGTCGTCAGGCCGCTCTCGAAGACCGTGAGCGCATTGCCGAAGTCCTGCAGGGCACCAACATGGTGTTCATCACCACTGGCATGGGCGGCGGTACCGGTACCGGTGCTGCGCCGATCATCGCCGAAGTGGCCAAGGAAATGGGCATTCTGACCGTTGCTGTCGTAACGCGTCCGTTCCCGTTCGAAGGCCGCAAGCGTATGCAGATCGCTGATGAAGGCATCCGCATGCTTTCGGAAAGCGTCGACTCGTTGATCACCATCCCTAACGAGAAGCTGCTGACCATCCTCGGTAAAGACGCCAGCTTGCTGTCGGCTTTCGCCAAGGCTGACGATGTACTGGCCGGTGCCGTTCGCGGTATCTCCGACATCATCAAGCGTCCGGGCATGATCAACGTCGACTTCGCCGACGTGCGTACCGTAATGAGCGAAATGGGCATGGCGATGATGGGCACTGGCTGCGCCAGCGGTCCGAACCGTGCACGTGAAGCCACTGAAGCGGCCATCCGCAACCCGCTGCTGGAAGACGTGAACCTGCAAGGCGCACGCGGCATCCTGGTGAACATCACCGCCGGTCCTGACCTGTCCCTGGGTGAGTACTCCGACGTGGGTAGCATCATCGAAGCCTTCGCTTCCGAGCACGCGATGGTCAAGGTCGGTACCGTTATCGATCCGGACATGCGCGACGAACTGCACGTGACTGTGGTTGCCACCGGTCTGGGCGCGAAAATCGAGAAGCCTGTAAAGGTCATCGACAACACCGTTCACACCTCCATGGCTTCTGCCCAGGTGCAACAACCGGCTGCGGCCCGTCAGGAAGCGCCAGCGGTGAACTACCGTGATCTGGACCGTCCGACCGTCATGCGCAACCAGGCTCAGGCCGGTGCTGCGGCTGCCGCGAAGATGAATCCGCAAGATGATCTGGACTACCTGGACATCCCGGCTTTCCTGCGTCGTCAGGCCGATTGATGGAATGTATCAGGGCTATGAAGGTGATTGGTGTTCAGCAAAGGCATGGTCTGCTATCATCGCCAGCCTTTGTTGATACCAGTTCGCAATTTGCGCTGAAGCGGCCCAAGCCATGATTAAACAACGCACACTGAAAAATATTATCCGTGCCACAGGTGTAGGCCTGCACTCCGGTGAGAAGGTCTATCTGACCCTCAAGCCTGCGCCTGTCGACACTGGCATTGTGTTTTGTCGCGCTGACCTCGACCCTGTGGTGCAGATTCCTGCCCGCGCGGAAAACGTCGGTGAAACCACTATGTCGACGACGCTGATCAACGGCGACGTGAAAGTGGACACGGTAGAGCACTTGCTCTCGGCCATGGCTGGCCTGGGCATCGATAACGCCTACGTCGAGCTCTCCGCGTCCGAAGTCCCGATCATGGATGGCAGCGCTGGACCCTTCGTATTCCTGATTCAATCGGCAGGCCTGGAAGAACAGGACGCCGCCAAGAAATTCATCCGCATCCTGCGTGAAGTGACAGTGGAAGACGGCGACAAGCGCGCCACTTTCGTCCCTTTCGAAGGGTTCAAGGTGAGCTTCGAGATCGATTTCGATCACCCGGTATTCCGGGACCGCACCCAAAGTGCAAGCGTGGATTTTTCCAGCACTTCGTTCGTAAAAGAAGTCAGCCGCGCCCGTACCTTCGGTTTCATGAGTGATATCGAGTACCTGCGCAAGCACAACCTCGCACTCGGCGGCAGCGTTGAAAACGCAATCGTGGTCGATGCCGATGGCGTGTTGAACGAAGACGGCCTTCGCTATGAAGACGAATTCGTGAAGCACAAGATCCTCGATGCCATTGGCGACCTGTACCTGCTGGGCAACAGCCTGATTGGTGAGTTCAAAGGCTTCAAGTCCGGTCATGCACTGAACAACCAGCTGCTGCGCAAGTTGATTGAGCAGACAGATGCTTGGGAAGTGGTGACGTTCGAAGACGCCAGCACCGCACCAATCTCTTACATGCGCCCGGTTGCGGCGGTGTAAGTAAAAAACCTCTCTAGTTTTTTGAAGGCCATCCTCGGATGGCCTTTTTTTATGCCTGCAATTTCTCTGGTGCCTGATCTGGCCCTATCGCTGGCAAGCCAGCTCCCACAGGTTTCTTTGTGAATCACAAATCTGCAGCACATCACAAATCCCTGTGGGAGCTGGCTTGCCAGCGATAGGGCCGGTGAAGCCAATACATCTATCAGGCAGCCACCACCACCCGGTTACGCCCACCTTCCTTGGCCTGATACAACGCCTTGTCCGCCGCAAACAGCAACTGCTCCAGCGTCATCTCGCTCGCCGCCGTCCATGTCGCGATGCCAATACTCACGGTCATCGGCCGCTCAGCCCCATCGACCAATGGCAATTGCTCCACCGCCTGACGAATATGCTCGGCAATCTGCTGCGCGCCATGACCGTCGGTCTCGGCGAGAATCACCGAAAACTCTTCACCGCCATAACGCGCGACCAGATCCGCCGGTCGCCGCACATTGTCCGTGATGACCTTGGCCAGCGTCTTCAACGCCTGATCCCCGGCCTGATGCCCATGTCGATCATTGAATGCCTTGAAGTGATCAGCATCAATCATCATCACCGACATCGGTTTGCCCGAGCGCTGGGCGCGGAACCACTCATGACGCAGTGCCTGATCGAGCATTCGCCGATTGGCCACGCCCGTCAGCGCATCGGTAGCAGCCAGTTGCGCCAGCTCGCGCTCGGCACGCTGGCGCAAGCGTAATTCGCGGGCCAACAGCCAGGTCAGCCACAACAGACCCACGCACAACACGCCCGTGGCACCGCTGATCAGAATCGCGGTGCGCCGCCAGGTGCCGAACACTTGATCGCTGGACAGCGCAACCATCACCGTCAACGGCAAATTGCCAACCCGCGAATAGGTATAGAGGCGCTGCTGATGATCCATGCTCGAGGTGCTGGTGAAACTGCCGCTGCCGTCCTTGTCGCCGAGGATGCGCACGACATTCGGCCGGTTGCCGAAGCTTTTGCCGATGGAATCACTTTGCAGATAAGGCTTCTGTGCGAGCAGGACGCCGTCACTGTTGATGATGTTCAGCGTGCTGTCTTTGCCAATGTCGAGGCTGTTGAACAATTGGTCGAAGTAGTCGAGTTTCATCGACGCCACGGCCACACCAGCGAACTCACCGGTTTGCGAGGAGATCCGGCGACTGAAACTGATTCGCCACTGATTGGCCTCGTCGCAGTCGCAACGGGTCTTGAACGGACGGCTGATGAACATGCCGATGTCGCGATTGAAGGCGTGGGCGAGGAAGTAATCGCGGTCGGCAAAATTACCCGGTTTTGGCTCGATTCGCGAAGAATCGGCAATCACATTCCCGTGTTTGTCGAGCAACAGAATGTCGCCCTTGAAGCGTGCCGTGGTCGAGCGGTCGAACAGCGCCAGATGGCGGATCTGCGGTGTGACATCTTGCAGGTCATCGCGCTGGGCGGCGGCGATCAGGCCTTGCAGGGTCAAGTCGTACAGCTCGACGGTGCGCAGCACATCGGCGTCGATCAGTTGCGCAATGGTGGTGGCACTGCGGGTCGCCGATTCCCGAGCATTGGCGTGCTCGCGGATCAGCAGGAACGTGACGATGCACAGAATCGCGATCACTGTCAGCAAACTGCCGCAGATCAGCAGCAGCTCGGGGCGTCCGGTCTTGCCCGCAACGGGTGGGGTACGGCTCGCGATCATGATTGGGCTGTCGGTTGGGGGAAGGTCTTATAAGCGTAGTAGGCCAAACACCACAGCCGAAGCCAGAAACCATTCCTAATGTGGGAGCGAGCCTGGACTTCAAGACTGTGCTGTGGCGCCGATCTTAGAAGACGTTGATCGGGTAGTCGATGATCACGCGGTATTCATCTGTATCCGAATCAATCACGCCGTAACCGTTGCCGCCACGGTTGGTCGCCCATTGCAGGTGCACCGCCAGATCCTTGGCCTGACCGCTCTGCACCACGTACTTCAAGTCGAGATCGCGTTCCCAATGCTTGGCGTTGCGGCCATCGGCGCTGTACCAGTTGGAATAACCTTTGCTGTCGGGGTCAACTTTGGTCAGGTCGACAGTGCCGCGCGAGTAGGACACAGACGAGGTCAGACCCGGCACGCCGACACCGGCGAAGTCATAGGCGTACTTGAGCTTCCACGAGCGCTCGTTCGGACCGTTGAAGTCGGAGTACTGTTGCGAGTTATCCAGATAAACGCTGTCACCCTGGCTGATGTAGTCGAACGGCGTGTTGCCGTTGACCCGCTGATACGCGGCGGTAACGCTGTGATTACCGACGCCAACGGTGAAATGCAGGCTGTAGGTGTTGTTGTCGATGTTGCCCAGCAGCGCATCACCGGTGTCTTGCGTGTGATAGAAATGCAGGCCAGGGTTGAGGCTGACCAGATCGTTCAACTGCCAGGTGTAATCCAGGTCGTAGTAGTACTGGTTCCAGATGTCCTTCAGCTCGGAGGCATAAAGACTGCTGGTCAGGCCTTCGACACCGCTCCACGCCACGCCGGCCCAGTTCAGGTGCTGGCTCTCATCGCCGTCGGCAAGGGTGCCGTAGGAAGTGCCAATACGCGTGTGACCGCTTTGGTTGTACGGCTTGGTAAAACTGGCCTGGCCACCTTCGATCAACCAGCCGTCGAAGCTGTGGTTGGTCAGGCTCACACCACGGAAAGTCTGCGGCAGCATGCGCGTTTCACCGCCGGCGATGACCGGGTTGGTGAGGAACAGGTCTCCGGCCTTCAATTCGGTATCGAACGCACGCATTTTCAACGTGCCACCCGCCGTGGAGAACGCTCCCGGTGCTTTGCCGCCATTCTCTCGGACCGGCAGGATGCTCGACCCGTCCGTGCCGCCACCGCCATCCAGCTTCAACCCGAGCATGGCGTGGGCGTCAATGCCGAAACCGACTGTGCCTTCGGTGTAACCCGATTTGAACACCCCAAGAAAGCCTTGGCCCCACTCGATGTTGTCGTCCGCTTTCTGCAAGCGGTTGCGATTCATGTAGTAGTTGCGGGCGTTGAGGTTGAGGCTCGAACCCTCGACAAAGCCTTCTTTGGCAGGCTCGTCGGCGTGGGCGGCAGGGGCAATCGTTGCGGCAATTGCAATGAACAGCGGGGTGAAGCGGACTGGGTAACGCACGTGCAATGGAGCTCCTTGGGTCAACTGGCGCCTCTATATTTTGAGGCGCTCGATGTTTCTTGTTGTTACAGACGAACCAAACGGCTTTCAGACCACAACGAAAAAAGGCCGCTGAAAGGCAGCGGCCTGGAATGACGACGGTTGAACGGGAAGAGCCAAACAACCGCGTCGAGGGAAACGTTGGCGCGGAGCGCGACTCAGCTGTCTTTCTCGGCGGTTTGCGCCTGGGAAGTAGCAGCCTGCGGGGCTTGCGAGGCGTCCTGAGCCTTGGCCATCACTTCGGCCTGATGCTGATCGAAGGCCTGAGCGCGAGCGACATTGTGCGCCACGAACGACTGCGATTCTTCAGCCATCGCCATCGGCGACAGGATCAATGAGGACAAAACGAACGCGCTGGCAATACCCATACTGTTGGACATCTTGAAAACCTTCTCGCTTGGCGAGTGCTGTTTGGTGCGGGCAAAGATAAGGTCGCCGGGCGTTGGGAAACAGCGTGATTTTCATAAATGACTGTTGCGCGGGAGGTAAAAGTCGAAGATCGCGGCGCGGCCAAGGGCAACCCCCTCACCCCAGCCCTCTCCCCCAAGGGGGCGAGGGGGAAAGGGAGCAGATCCGGGGCTTTTCAGAATCCGAGTTCGACTGGATATTTCAGGTCGGCGTACTTCGAGAGAACAACTCGCTCAGTCCCATTTCCCCCAGGGGGGCGAGGGGGAAAGGGAGCCGATAGGGGGCTTTTCAAAGCCTGAGTTCGACTCGAGCTTTCAGGTCGGCGTACTTCGAAAGAACACCACGGTCAGTCCCCTCTCCCTCCGGGAGAGGGTTAGGGTGAGGGGCTTTTCAGACCGGCAAATAAATCCCGAAAGTATTCATCCCCCGATCACTGCGCACAAACACATCCCCGCCATGCATCAGCGCAATCGCTTTAACGATCGCCAGCCCCAAGCCATGGTTATTGCCACTGTTACTGCGCGACGCATCGACCCGATAAAAGCGCTCGAACAGCCGTGGCAAATGCTCACTGGCAATCGGCGAACCGGGGTTGGCCACGCCGATACTCACCTGATGTTCCTCAACCTCGATGCGCACCTCAATCACCTGACCCGCGCCGGTGTGCTGCACCGCATTGCTCAACAGATTGATCAACGCCCGGCGCAAATGCGCGACCTCGATCTGCACCAGTGCATCACCGCTGACCTGCACTTCAACCTGCGCATCTTCAAGGATGAAATCCAGATACTCCAGCGTCGTCGCCACCTCATCAGCCAGCGAAGTCGAGGTGAGCTTGGTCGCCTTGTTGCCCTGATCGGCACTGGCCAGAAACAGCATGTCATTGATGATCGAACGCAGCCGTTCCAGCTCTTCAAGATTGGATTGCAGCACTTCGAAATAGTGTTCGGCAGAGCGCCCACGGGTCAGCGCCACTTGCGTCTGGCCAATCAAATTGGTCAGCGGTGAACGCAGTTCATGGGCGACGTCGGCGTTGAACGACTCAAGTCTTGAATAGGCCTGCTCGACCCGTTCCAGCGTCGAGTTGAACGAATCGACAAACTGCTCAAGCTCCGGTGGCAGCGGCGACAAACGCAAGCGCCCGGCCCTGAGCGGTGGCGCCAGTCGTTGAGCCTCATGGGACAGTTTGATCAACGGCTTCAAACCAATCCGCGCGACCCAATAACCCAGTGCCGAAGCCATCAGCACACCGACAATCGCCAGCCCGATCAGCGCGATCAGCAGGTTGTGTTGAGTCTCGTGAAAGGTCTCGGTATCAATGCCGATCATGAAGCGCAGCGGCGGCCGTTGATCCTTGGCTGGCAGCTCGGTCAGCAGCACTTTCAGCGGATAAGGATGGTCGGGCAACTGCAGGTCATGCATGCCCAGCGGCCCTTGGGCGAACCCGCGAATCGCCGCATCCGGCTGACCATACTCGTAACCCGGATCGCCACTCACCACCCAGAAACGAATGCGTTTGTCCTCTTCGCCGAGCAGCTTCAACTTGGCGTTGATCTTCACCCAATGCTCCGGCGTGCCGAAGCGATTGAGCGCCGATTCGAGCACGCTGTAACGTGCATCCAGCTCGGCTTCCGGCAGTAATCCCAGGCCTTTGTCGACCTGTTGATACAGCGCGCCGCCGATCAACAGAAACACCAGTAGCGCGACCAGCGTGAACATGCCGCTGAGGCGCAGCGCGATGGAATTACTGGACACCACGGCTCTCCAGCACATAACCCATGCCGCGAATGGTGTGCAGCAGTTTCTCGTCGAACGGTCCGTCGAGCTTGGCGCGCAGACGTTTGATTGCGACTTCGACGACATTGGCATCGCTGTCGAAATTGATGTCCCAGACCATCTCGGCGATGGCGGTTTTCGAAAGGATTTCACCTTGGCGGCGGGCGAGGACGCTGAGCAGCGAGAACTCTTTGGCGGTCAGATCCAGTCGGGTGCCGGCGCGAGTGGCCTTGCGGCTGATCAAATCTATCCACAGGTCGGCGATGCTCACTTGCACCGGTTCGTGGCCGCCGCTGCGCCGGGTCAGTGCTTGCAGACGCGCGACCAGTTCGAGGAAGGAAAACGGTTTGCCGAGGTAATCATCGGCACCGTCGCGCAAGCCTTTGATGCGGTCTTCGACGCGCTCGCGGGCGGTGAGCATGATCACCGGGGTCTGCTTGCGTGCACGCAATGCGCGCAGTACGCCGAAGCCATCGAGGCCCGGTAGCATGACGTCGAGGACGATCACCGCGTAGTCGCTTTCCAGCGCCAGATGCAGACCCTCGACGCCGTCGCGGGCCAGATCCACGGTGTAACCCTGTTCCGTCAGACCGCGGTGCAGATAGTCCGCGGTTTTTTCCTCGTCTTCGATAATCAGAACGCGCATGACCCTGCCTCAGTCTGTGGTCGCCAATGCCGGTGAGGGCATCGGTTTGGGCCGGTGGAACAGCCGCTCGAGCCACAAGTATATGACCGGAGTGGTAAACAACGTCAGCATCTGGCTGACCAGCAAACCGCCGACCACCGCGATCCCCAACGGTTGGCGCAGTTCGGCACCGGTGCCGTAACCGAGCATCAGCGGCAGCGCGCCAAGCAGGGCGGCGAGGGTGGTCATGATTATCGGCCGGAACCGCGTGATGCACGCTTCGAAAATCGCCTCCTGCGGCGACAGGCCTCGGTGGCGCTGCGCTTCGAGGGCGAAGTCGATCATCAGGATGCCGTTCTTCTTGACGATACCGATCAGCAACACCAGGCCGATCAACGCCATGATCGAAAAGTCCTGGCCGCAGATCCATAGCATGATCACTGCGCCCAAACCCGCCGCCGGCAATGTCGAAATGATCGTCAGCGGGTGCACGAAGCTTTCATAAAGCACTCCGAGAATGATGTACACCGCCACCAGCGCCGCGAGAATCAGCCACGGCTGGCTGGCCAGCGAACTCTGGAACGCCTGCGCCGCACCCTGGAAATTGCCGCTGATCGCCGTCGGCATGCCGATCTCGGCCTTGGCCTGATTGAGCAGAATCACCGCATCACCCAACGCCACGCCGGGCGCGAGGTTGAACGACAGGTTGGCGGCCGGGAACATCCCATCGTGGGCAATCGACAGCGGGCCGATGGTGGGTGCGTCGAATTTGGCCAGCGCTGACAGCGGCACCATCTCGCCACTCAGCGGTGAGCGCAGGTAGAAATAGTTGAGGCTTTCGGCCTTGCCGCGTTGTTTGGTGTCCAGCTCCAGAATCACGTTGTACTGGTTGACCTGGGTCTGGAATTCATTGATCTGCCGTTGGCCGAAAGCATCGTACAGCGCCTCATCGACATCGCTGGCGGTCAGGCCGAAACGTGCGGCGGCGCTGCGGTCGATACTGATGTGGGTGATGCTGCCGCCCAGTTGCAGGTCGTTGGAAATGTCGCGGAACGCCGGGTTGCTGCGCAGTTTTTCCGTGAGGCGTTGCGTCCATGTCGCGAGGGTCGCGCCGTCGTTGCTCTTCAGCACGTATTGGTACTGCGCGCGGCTTGGGCCGGAGCTGAGGTTGATGTCTTGGCCGGCACGCAAGTAGAGAACGATGCCGGGGACTTTCATCAGTTGCGGACGGATGCGGTCGATGAACTGGCTGGCTGAAACGTCGCGGTCGCCGCGTTTTTTCAGGGCGATCCAGAAGCGGCCGTTGGCGATGGTCTGGTTACTGCCGGACACGCCGACCGAGTGGGAAAACGCCTGCACGGCCGGATCGGCGGCGACGATTTCGGCCATGGCCAAGTGTTTTTTCACCATGTCGCCGTAGGAAATATCCGCAGCCGCTTCAGTGGTGCCGAGGACGAAACCGGTGTCCTGCACCGGGAAGAAACCTTTCGGGATAAAGATGTAACCGCCGATGGCCAGCGCCAGCGATAAACCGAAAACGCCGATCATCAACTTCTGATGGGCGAGGGCGCGGCGCAGACCTTTCTCGTACCAGCCGAGCAGACGTTCGCTGAAGCCCGGTTTGGCGTGGGCGTGGTGCACCGGTTTGCGCATGAACAGCGCCGCCAACGTTGGAGCCAGAGTCAGCGAGACCACCACGGAAATCATGATGGTCGAGGTCGCCGTCAGGGCGAATTCCTTGAACAGTCGCCCGACCACACCGCCCATGAACAGCAGCGGAATAAACGCCGCCACCAGCGAGAAACTGATCGAGACCACGGTGAAGCCGATCTCGCCGGCGCCCTTGATCGCCGCTTCGCGCATATCGTCGCCGGCCTCCAGATGGCGGTGGATGTTTTCCACCACCACGATGGCATCGTCGACCACAAATCCCACGGCCACCACGATCGCCACCAGCGTCAGGTTGTTCAGGCTGAAACCGAGGATATACATCAGGGCGAAACTGGCGATCAACGACACGCCGAGTACTGCCGAAACAATCAAGGTTGCCGACAACTGGCGCAGGAACAGCGCCATCACCGCGACCACCAGCAGGATCGCGATCAACAGCGTGATCTCGACCTCATGCAGGGAGGCACGAATGGTCTGGGTGCGGTCGATCAGGGTTTTCACCTGTACCGAGGCCGGCAGCATCGCTTCGAGGCCGGGCAGGGCGGCTTGAATGCGGTCGACGGTTTCAACGATGTTCGCGCCCGGTTGACGCGAGATCACCAGGTTCACCCCGGGTTGATCACCGGCCCAGGCTTGCACGTAGGCATCTTCCGAGCCGTTGACGACTTTGGCGACATCGCGCAGGTGAACCGGGGCGCCGTCCTTGTAGGAAACGATGAGCTGGCTGTAGTCCTCGGGGTGGAACAACTGGTCGTTGGTCGACAGTGTGGAAATGCTCGATTCGCCGTACAGCGCACCTTTGGCGAGGTTGAGGCTGGTCTGCTGGATCGCCAGACGAATGTCGGCGAGGGTCAGGCCGATCGCCGCGAGTTTGTCGGCCGAGGCTTGTACGCGAATCGCCGGACGTTGCTGACCGGTGATGTTGATTTGGCCTACGCCGTCGATCTGACTGATCTGACGCGAGAGCAGGGTTTCCACCAGGTCGCTGAGTTCGGTGCCGGGCATTTGTGACGAGCTGACACTGAGGATCAGCACCGGGCTGTCGGCCGGGTTGACCTTCTTCCAAGTCGGCAGGGTCGGCATGTCCTTGGGCAGTTTGCCGGCGGCGGTGTTGATCGCCGCTTGGACTTCCTGGGCGGCGGTGTCGATGCTTTTATCGAGGGTGAACTGCAGGGTCAGCAGGCTGGAGCCGAGCGCACTGCTGGAGGTCATCTGGGTCATGCCGGGGATGGCGCTGAATTGCACCTCCAGCGGCGTGGCCACGGACGAGGCCATGGTGTCGGGGCTGGCGCCGGGCAACTGCGCGGACACCTGAATCGTCGGAAATTCCGCTTCCGGCAGTGGGGCAATCGGTAAACGCGGGAAGGCAATCAAACCGACCAGCACCAGCGCGATGGTCAGCAGAATGGTTGCGACCGGGTGATCGATGCACCACGTCGAGACGCCTTTGTGCGCCTTCATGGTTTCGGCTCCGCTTGCACCACCTGCGCCGGCTCGCTCATGACTTGCACCGTTGAACCCGGTTTAAGCCGCGACTGGCCATCGGTGACCAGCATGTCACCGGCCTTCACGCCTTTGATGATGTCCTGACCGCTGCCTTGATAAACAATCTGCACTTGCACGGCTTCGACCTTGTCGCCGTTGACCCGGTAAACGAAGTGTTGGTCGAGGCCACGTTGTACAACGGTGGGCGGGACGACCAGCGCATCTTTGTCGAGGGCTGTCTGGATTTTTACCGTGACCAGCAGGCCGGGCCAGAGCTTCTGGCTGGCGTTGTCGAATTCGGCCTTGGCGCGGATGGTGCCGGTGTTGGCGTTGATCTGGTTGTCGATCAGGGTCAGGTGACCTTCGCCGAGCAGGTTGCCGGTTTCGCCATCGGTGTCGGCGCCGATGTAGGCCTTGACCGGTGCGCGCTGCGGATCGTTGATCAGGCCTTGCAGGGTCGGCAGCATTTGCTGCGGCAGGGAGAATTCGACGGCGATCGGGTCGATCTGGGTGACGGTGAACAGGCCGGCGGTGTCGGTCATGCGCAGGAAGTTGCCTTCGTCGACTGTGCGAATACCGACGCGGCCGGTGACCGGGGAGCGGATTTGCGTGTAGGAAAGTTGTACTTGCGCGGCGTCGATCGAGGCTTGGTTGCCTTGGGCGGTGGCCTTCAACTGGTTGACCAGGGCTTGTTGCTGGTCGTAGGTCTGTTTCGAGATGCCGTCGTCGACGGTGAGCAGTTTGTAGCGTTTGAGGTTGACCAGGGCGACTTGCAGTTGCGCCTGGCTTTCGCCCAGTTGGGCGCGGGCCTGGTCGAGGCTGGCGCGGATGGAGCGGTCGTCGATGGTGGCCAGCAGGTCGCCTGCTTTGACGAGTTGGCCTTCTTTGACGAGGATTTTGGTGAGGATGCCGTCGATCTGGGGGCGCACGACGACGCTGTGTAATGAGAGTACGGAGCCGATGCCGCTGGTGTAGCGGGGGACGTCTTTTTCGCTGACCGCTATGACTCGCACCGGGATGGCGGTGGGGGTGGCGAGTTTGGTCGGGGCGGGTTTCAGGGCGTACCACAGACCTGCGCCTGCGAGGACGATCAATAGGGTGGCGAGCAGGGCTTTGTTCTTTTGGATTCGCATGCGGGGTGGGCGCCGGACGGAGTTTGGGCAGGGTTAGGGTCTTTATAAACTTGTTTGGGGGTCAGGAGGGTGACGGCTAGCTGTCGGCGCTGTCAGTTTCGTTGTGTACATATCCGTTGTTGCGGGTGTTGCTGATTACGGTTCCGCCCTTACGGCGGGTCACTTTTGACAAACGCCTCAAAAGTAACCAAAAACGCTTGCTCCTACGTGCGGCCCGCTCGCTGGGGCTCGGGGTTCCTTCGCTGCGGGATCGATCCGGGCGCAGCGCCTACGGTTTGCTTCGCTGCACCTCCTCTCGCTGTGTTTGGCTGCGCCAAACGGTCGCTGCGCTCCCACGCCCGGATCAATCCCTCCACTCAGCCTTCCGACGTCGCCCGTGGGTCAAGATCAAGAGCAGGCGAGCTGACACTCGGCCTATTGAGTGGTGAAGAGCGGGGCGTGGTCGGCTTTGGATTTGTGGTGGATTTGCCCCTCACCCCAGCCCTCTCCCGAGGGAGAGGGAGCCGATTTTCGGGCGTTTCAAAACCTGAGTTCAACGCGGTATTTCACGTCGGTGTACCTCTCCCAAACACCTCGGTCAGTCCCCTCTCCCTCTGGGAGAGGGCTAGGGTGAGGGTTGGCTTTTGGCTGTTTAAATTTGTGTCAAATAACCAGAACCTTCCCACAAGGTTTTCAGGTTGTCCGTCGGACGTGCGCTCTCTAGTCTTGGGTTGTCGCCGAAAACTCGGTGATCGGGTGTGAGAACCCTGAAAAATTAGTGATTCAGTCCATCAGTCCGCATAATTGCCGGCGGCTTGTCCGCTGCTTGCAAGTGCTTCATGGCAGCTGTGTGCGGGCAGACTTCGGTCTGGCCGGTTTCTTATTTTTCCGGTTTCTCACCCCGCACATAGCTGCCACCCACTTCGCCGCGTGAGAAACGGCAAGGGATGGCTCCCATTTGCAAAATAGGGTTTCCAATGACTAAGCCAGTTCCAGATCCACCCATCGATCCCACAACCCCACTCGAAGACGCCATCCGCGCCGACGACCAGATCAAAACCCGTGAAGCTATCAAGCGCGCGCTCGATTTCTACCTCTGTCCCGAACCGGTCAAACCGCGTCAGCCCAGTACGATGTTCCTCATTCACCCGGACATCGACACCGAAAGCCTGCTCGCCCACGCCTGTGAATCGCTGGCTTCAGCCAATGTCATGGCCGGTGATCTGGCTGATCAGCTCAGTCGCCCGCAGCGCAGTACGGCGCTGGCGATCCAGCAGATCGTCATGCTCGCCGAGCTGGCGGTAAACCGGGCGCTGGATCGGGTTGATCCGCAAACGTAATCCGTCTGAACACCGCGTCATCGTTCTTCGCGAGCAGGCTCGCTCCTACAAGGGGATCGCACTCCAAATGTAGGTGTGAGCCTGTTTGCGATGGCGATTGTTCTGTGGCCGCTGTCTCTGGAAATATTCGCAAGGTTGATAAGTCCCAAAAAGGGACCTATCGTTCCCTTTTTGGGACTCTTTGGCCTTCACAGTGGAAACTATCTCTCTAAGCGAAGCGCTGTTTACCACCACTCAACAAAAAGTGTTGGGTCTGCTGTTCGGTAAGCCTGACCAGACTTTCTATGCCAATGAGATCGCGCGCTGGGCGCGTGTTGGCAAAGGCAGTCTCATGCGTGAACTCGACCGTCTGCAGCGAGCCGGTGTGTTGCGCATGAAAAGGGTGGGTAATCAGAACCATTACCAGGCCAATCCCACCTGTCCCATCTATGCCGAACTACTGGGCATCGCCCGCAAGACGTTTGGCATCGCCGAGCCTCTGCGTCAGGCATTGCAGCCATTTACCGAGCAGATCACCTGGGCGTTTGTCTATGGCTCCGTCGCCAAGGACACAGCAAACACACTCAGTGACATTGATCTCATGCTGATTGGCGAAGGCCTGCACTACAGTGACGTCATGGAACTGCTCATGCCTATGGAGGAGCAATTGGGTCGTCCCATCAACCCCACGCTTTACACCCCGCAAGACTGGACGGCGAAACTGGCTGCGCAAAACAGCTTTGTCGTGCGGGTAGTGCAGCAGGAAAAAATCGATCTGTTAGGGGCAAACCCTTTGGAGTCCAAGGATGGGCAGCAACGAGAGTCTGGAGAATCTTCTACGTAGCGGTGGGCTGAAAGCGGAGCCGCCGGATCGCAAGGAGTGTGAGGGCTTGATGCGCTCGGCCGTGGACCGGCTCAAGGATGCGCAAACTTCTACGTTGTCTTTTTCCAGCCGTTTCGACTTGGCTTATAACGCAGCGCACGCGTTGGCGCTGACGGCGCTTCGATTGAGTGGCTTTCGATCAGATAAACGCTATCTGGTCTTTCAGTGCCTGGTGCATACGGCGCATATCAGCAAGGTTCAGGTGCGATTGTTCGCGCTGTGTCATGAGCGGCGCAATCTCGCGGAATACGAAGGGTATATGGATGAGGATGACGCGCTTCTGGCGCAGTTGTTGGAAAGCACCTCGCAATTGTTGAGTAACGTCCAGCAACGAATGAACTGACATTCGGCACGGCTTGCGATCCTGACTAATCTCTTAAAGATCCGCCTCTATGAGCGGATACAGCTTGTATGGCTCAAGCCGCGCACGGCCCAAATCTCTCTGGGCCGTCCACCCCGGGAGTGTCTTGAAATGAAGCTGAAAACCGCTCTGCCATCTGTGCTCCTCTTGCTTCCACTCACAGCCTTCGCCGCGCCGGCCAGCCAATCCGGTGAGATCCGCTTTACCGGGCAAATCGTTGATTCTGGCTGTCAGGTCGGACCGGTCGGGGCGTTTGCGTCTCGTGAGTCTCGCCAGATCGAAATCAAGCCCGGCGTGAAAGTCGATGTCGACACTGAGCGCAACGTCTGCAGTCATCAGGCGCTGCCGATTTCCATGCGCTACGAAGCGTTGAAGACCTCGACCGACAAAGGCATTGTCATCATCAGTTACCTGTAAACCGTTCGGCGTGCGTTGCAAATCTTCAGGTGCCGAGCGATGGCGCACAGGTATACTGCGCGCCTTCGCGGCTCACTGATCGGGCCCGACTTTTTGCTTTCCGGAGCTTTTATGACTTCCCCGACCCTGCCGCCGGTTGACGACGCTGTGAGCGATGTCCCGGCTGAACTGGCCGACACCAGCGATACCAAAGCCGAAATCCCGGCGTTCAAATTTCCATTCAAGCCGGGCGAGCTGGCCTCTGCCAAAGGCTCGAACCAGCCGTGGTACAAGAACGGCGCCAAGAATGGCCACACCAAGACCCCGGGCATGGCGCCGCCGGGTACCCGTCGTTCGATGGGCAAGCGCTGAGTTTTAATCCCGCCTGCGTTCAACGCGGCGATTGGTACTGCCCGTGCCGGACCTTTCGCTGGCAAGCCAGCTCCCACAGGGTTCTGTGTCGTACACAAATTATGTGAACGCCCGAGATACCTGTGGGAGCTAGCGTGCTAACGATGAGGCCGGTTCGATCGCTGCAAAACCCCGATCAAGCCGCCCGCAGCGAAATAAACGCATACGTCTGCGCCGGTTCAGTCACCACCTGTGCCCCGGCCGCCAACACTTGCCCGGCCACATCATCCCCGGACAAATGAAACACCCACTCACTCGGAGTCGTCGTCAGCGGTTGTGCGGTGACCTGATCAATCACCGAAGCAAAAGCGCTCATATTCGGCAAATACGCTGTAAACCCGTCACCCTTCAACGCCGTGGTGCGAATCCCGAGCATCGCGCAAATCGCATCCTTGATGCCGATGTCATCCCGATCCGCCTGGCGCGAGCGTTGAATCAACTCCACCAGTTCCTGATCCACCAACTCGCCACCGGCAATCAGCACCGGCCCCTGTTGCCAGGACTCCGGCGGGCAATCCTTGGCGGCAGGGTTGAGCGGGATATGCGGGTTGATTTCCGCCGGATAGATGCGACACACCAGTGGCCGCCGCTCGTAGATCCGGCACAACTTGTCTTCGTCAAGATTCCGGCAAGGGCCGACGTTGTACGCGGCGAAGGTAATCGCCACGTGGGCATCCGTGACACCGCTGCGCACCACCGCCGAACGCCGTTCAGCGTGCTCACGCTGTTGCGCTGGCAAGCCCAGACCATTGCCGAGAAAAGCCTCCACCAGCACGATCACCTGGCCGCCATCCGCCGCCCACATGCGGGCTTCGGCCAAGGTCAGGGGGACATGGTGATCGGTGCAGCATTTGCCGCAGCCTACGCAGGAAAACGTCGTATTCATTGAGCGATCTGTCTTCAATCAGGGTGTGAAACGGTGGCGGAAAACCACCGCACAGGCCTGGATCGAAGCAAGTTATGCGCCATTCACTGGGTTTTGCCGGTCGGACGGATCGAGTCCCACTCGGTGACGAAAGCAGTTTTCGATTTTTTGTTGTACAGGCACAGCTCGGTGCCTTGCTGGCCTTTCATGTGTTTTTGCGGGTATTGGCCTTGCAGCAGAACGGCGGTGTAGCCGACGCGGTCATCGAATTGCGCGGGCGTGCCGACGGGTTTGGCGTTTTTCAGGCCGCTGGCCTTGGTGCAACTGGCGAGCACGGTTTTGTCGTAGGCGGCCCAGGCATCGGGGCTGGAGGCGTGGGCCTGGGACGCGAGAGCGGTGAGGCAGAGCAGGCTGAGGGTGAGCGCTTTCATGGGGGGCATCCTTGGTCGTGGGTGGCCAAGGTTGGAGTGTGCCTAAAGAGTTTTGTTGCCTGGGACACCGTTAAAAGATCGCAGCCTTCGGCAGCTCCTACATGGATATGCGGTTCCCTGTAGGAGCTGCCGAAGGCTGCGATCTTTTGACTTTAATCAGTCCGGCACCAGTTCCCGACGGACCACATACATCCCGGCACCTTCATACAACCGCTGCGCGCGATGGTTGTCCTCCAGCACCTTCAGATCTACAAACCCTTCGCGCCGTTGCTGAAACACCTTGAATGCATGGAGCAACAACGCCCGACCCAGTCCTCGGCCCTGCATGCGCGGATGCACCACCAGATTTTTGATATAGGCGCTGGTCCAGCATTGCGCCACACCGACCACGCCGTCGCCATCGTGGGCAATAAAGCACAACGACGGATCGTATTCAGGATTGCTCTCGAATTGCTGCTGCCAAGCGTCCAGCGCCGGCACTCGGCCGCCGCCTTCGCGGTAGCCCAGTTGCATCAAATGATGCACGTCCGCCGCCAGTTCGACGGAGTACGTGCGCAGTTCAATGTCCTGTGGCCAAGGCGCATCCGGCGCGTCCTTACCGAGGTCGCGCCGCATCAAAAAACAATACGTCTCGGCCAAGACTCAGTGCCCGTGTGCCGCGACGTGTTTGGCCGCTTCGATCAGGCAGTGGGTCAGTTCCGGCGAGGAGAACTTGGTCAGCACGCCGTTCGCCCCGGCCAGGCGCGCTTTCTCGCTGTTCATTGCGCTGTCGAGCGAGGTGTGCAGCAGCACGTACAGATGGGCGAAGTCCGGCGTTTCACGCAGGGTGCGGGTGAAGGCGTAGCCGTCCATCTCGGACATTTCGATGTCGGAGACAATCAGGTTGATTTGCTGCGCGGTGCCTTGCAGGTCGAGCAGGCAGTCGATGGCTTCCTTGGCGCTGCGTGCGGTGTGGCATTGCAGGCCGAGGTTGCGCAGGGTGTGCACCGATTGTTGCAGTGCCACCTGGCTGTCGTCGACCACCAGAATTCGCGCATTGCCGAGCACATCAGCGTCTTCCATGCTCAGATCGGTCGGGGCCATTTCGATCTGCGCCGGGGCGATGCTGTGGATAACCTTTTCGATATCCAGCACCTGCACCAGCGTACCGTCCACCGAGGTCACGCCGGTGATGTAGGCACGCGAGCCGCCGGAGCCGAACGGCGGTGGTTTGATGTCGGTGGTCAGGCAATGAACGATTTTGCTCACCGCCTGCACGTGCAGGCCCTGCTTCGAACGGCTGACGTCGGTGACGATCAGGCAACCGCCGTTCGGGTCTTCCAGCGGGCGCTCGCCGATGGCGCGGCTGAGGTCGATGACCGACAGCGAGGCGCCGCGCAACGTGGCGATGCCTTTCACATGCGGGTGCGACTCCGGCAGTTTGGTCAGCGGCGGGCAGGGAATGATTTCACTGACTTTCAGCAGGTTGATCGCCATCAGCTTGCCGCTGCGCAAGGTAAACAGCAGAAGCGAAAGTGAATCTGCGCGGGCTTTGGTGGAGGACATATGAACCTTCTGTGGAAAGGTGGTGGGCGAGGGTGGAAATCGCCAGAAACTATTGATGCCGGGTTATCGGCGTTAAAGGGGTGGGCTTTAGGTTAGTTGTCGGGTGGTCGGCTTGAGTTTATCGCTGTTCTCTCGAACACGGCCCCTCACCCCAGCCCTCTCCCAGAGGTAGAGGGGGCCGACCGAGGCGTCTGGCGTTGTACATCGACCTGAATGACCGAGTCGATTATGGATTCGGTAAAGATCTTTCACGTCGGCGGAATTCTTGAATATCTCCCAATCAGTCCCCTCTCCCTCCGGGAGAGGGCTAGGGTGAGGGTGTGCTTTTAGCCTTTCATGCCCAACCGCTTGGCCATCCGCCCAAGATTCGCCCGATCCAGCCCCAACTCCCGCGCCGCACTCGCCCAGTTATCCTGATTGCGTTCCAGCGCCGCACTGATCAAACGCCGCTGATACTGCTCCGTCGCACTGCGCAAATCCCCACTGATCAACG
Source organism: Pseudomonas sp. AC242 (assembly GCF_979258655.1). Lineage (NCBI taxonomy): Bacteria > Pseudomonadati > Pseudomonadota > Gammaproteobacteria > Pseudomonadales > Pseudomonadaceae > Pseudomonas > Pseudomonas sp. AC242. The sequence continues at coordinate 4,514,853 of NZ_OZ409873.1, read as the reverse complement.
GCATCTCGGTCACCGCACCAACAACAGCCTCAACCGAGTTATCCACAACCTCACGCGGTAAATCCAGATCCGCCGCGCTCAAACTGAGGATCTTCGGCCGCACCTTGCAGTTGCCCAACGCTTTCAGCGCACTGCGTCCGATCAAGTGTTCCAGCTCGCGCACGTTGCCCGGCCAAGTGTAGGCGAGCAGTGCTTCCTGGGCGTCGCTGTTCAGGCGCAGGCTGTTGAGGCCCATGCGCGAGCGATTCTGTTCGAGGAAGAAACCGCTGAGCAGCAATACATCGCGGCCGCGATCACGCAGCGCCGGCACGCGCAGCGGGTACACGCTGAGGCGATGATAGAAGTCGGCACGATAGCGACCGCTGCGCACTTCTTCGGCCAGGTCGCGATTGGTTGCGGCGATCAGGCGCACATCGACCTGATGCTCCTTGTCTGAACCCAATCTTTGCAATTGACCACTCTGCAACACGCGCAACAACTTGGCCTGCACGGTCAGCGACAACTCACCGACTTCATCGAGAAACAGCGTGCCGCCATTGGCCAGTTCGAACTTGCCACGGCGGTCACTGGTGGCGCCGGTGAAGGCGCCGCGCACGTGGCCGAACAGTTCGCTTTCTACCAGCGTATCCGGCAACGCGGCGCAGTTGAGGCTGATGATCGGTTTGTCGGCGCGCGGTGAAGCCGCGTGGATCGCTTGGGCGACCAGTTCTTTGCCGACGCCGGTTTCGCCGGTGATCAACACGGTCAGATCGCTGCCGCCGACCAGATTGATTTCCTCAACCAGTTTTTTCAGCGCCTTGCTCTGGCCGATCATCTCGCGGTTCTGCTGACCGCTGGCCTGGCGATAAACCTCGGCGCGCTGGTGTTCGTCTTCAGCGCGATTGGCCAGGCGTTGAATGCGTTCGGCGGCGTTGACCGTGGCCGAGGCGAGGCTGGCGAAAGCTTGCAAGGCGTCGAGTTCGATCGGTTCGAATCGCTCGGGGTCGAGGGCGTCGAGGGTGATCAGGCCCCAGAGTTTTTCATCGACAAATAAAGGACAGCCGAGGCAATCGTGAACTTCGAGGTGTTCGTCGAGGCCGTCGACCAAACCGTCGTAAGGATCGGGCAAGTCGCTGTCGGCGGCGAATCGCGTGGGGCCGGCGCCGCTCAGCAGAATCTCGAAGCGCGGGTGCTCGCTGACTTTGAAGCGCCGGCCAAGGGTGTCGGTGCTCAAGCCATCCACCGCCAGCGGCACCAGTGCTTCGCCGTCGAGGCGCAACAACGCCGCCGCATCGCAGGGCAGCAAGGCGCGCATGGCTTCAAGCAGGCGTCGGTAGCGCTCGCCCTCGGGCAGTTCGCGAGACAGGTCGGAGACGAGAGGCAGCAGAGCGGTGAGCAGGGATTTGGCGGTCATGGTCTTGTAGTCAAAGAGACAAGATGTAGTCCGGATGACTATAAGGTGCTCTGAGTCTTTATGACTACTTGAATTTCAAGCTATTGATTTATATGGATAAAAAAGTTGGCATGAATACTGATAACTCTTAGGTAACTTTTCCAAGAAGCTCAGGAGTCAACCTTATGCTTAGCGTCCAGGATCGTGCCATCGTCAAATCCACCGTGCCTCTGCTGGAAAGCGGCGGTGAAGCGCTGATCACGCACTTCTACCGCATGATGCTCTCTGAATACCCGGAAGTTCGCCCGCTGTTCAACCAGGCGCACCAGGCCAGCGGTGACCAGCCCCGCGCCTTGGCTAACGGCGTATTGATGTACGCGCGGCACATCGATCAGCTCGACCAGTTGGGCGATCTGGTGGCGAAAATCATCAACAAGCACGTCGCCCTGCAGATCCTTCCGGAACACTACCCAATCGTCGGCGCCTGCCTGTTGCGGGCGATTTCCGAAGTGCTCGGCGAAGAGATCGCCACACCGGAAGTGATGAGTGCCTGGGGCGCGGCGTATGGCCAGTTAGCTGACATCCTGATCGGCGCCGAAACCGCAATCTACGACCAGAAAGAACACGCCGTTGGCGGCTGGCGTGGTGCGCGCGAGTTCATCGTCGCGGCCAAGGTCGAGGAGAGCGCGGAGATAATTTCGTTCTACTTCGAACCTGCTGATAAAGGCCCGATCCTCGCGGCCGAACCGGGTCAGTACATCGGCATGAAGCTGATCCTCGATGGCGAAGAAATCCGCCGCAATTACTCGCTGTCGGCGTTGGCAAACAACGGTCAGTACCGCATCAGCGTCAAACGCGAACCGGGTGGCCGTGCGTCCAATCACTTGCACGATCAACTGCAGGTTGGCGCCAGCATCCAGTTGTTCCCGCCATCGGGTGAGTTCACCTTGGCTGCGAGCGACAAACCGTTGGTGCTGATCAGCGGCGGCGTTGGCATCACGCCGACTCTGGCGATGCTCGAAGCAGCGCTGGAAACCGAGCGGCCGGTGCACTTTATCCACTGCGCGCGCAATGGCCGCGTGCATGCGTTCCGTGACTGGATTGATGAGCTGGCGGCGCGTCATCCGCAACTCAAACGTTTTTACTGCTATGCCGAAGATGACGGTGTCAGCCCGGCGGCGGACAAGGTCGGGATGCTGGATCAGGCGTTGCTGGGCGAGTGGTTGCCGGCTCAGCGTGATGTGGATGCTTACTTCCTCGGGCCGAAGGGTTTTATGGCGGCGATCAAGCGGCATTTGAAAGCGCTGGGTGTACCGGAGCAGCAGAGCCGTTATGAGTTCTTCGGGCCTGCAGCGGCTTTGGAGTGATCTGAAACCGGGTTGCCTTCATTCGCGAGCAGGCTCGCTCCCACAGGATTTGTGTTCGGCGCAGATCAATGTGGGAGCGAGCCTGCTCGCGAAGGCCGTTACGCGGTGCTGATTCTTAAAAAGTGTTTAAAGGTTAATCATTTCTTAACCGGTTTATCGTTTATTCCCCGATGCTGATGATAGGCGCTCGTTCGTTTACATGATCAGGATCGCCCCATGTCGCACTTCGCCTTCGCTCGTCGTTTCAGTTTTGCAGCCATCGGTCTTTCAGCCGCGTTGCTGGCCAGCCCGTTTGCTTCTGCCGAATCTGCCTTGATAAAACCGCAGACCCTGATCGTCGATCAGAGCCTGCCCAAGGCGCAGGTCGAAGCCATGGAATTAGCCGCGCGGCGTTATGGCAGTTTCTGGAATTCCGGTGAGGAGGCGCTGGCCACGGCGGCGTTGTCGCCGCAGTTTGTCGACCAGACGCCACCCGAGGGCCGGGTGCAGGGGCCGACCGGGCCGTTGCTGGCGTCGAAGTTCTTTCGCACGGCGGTGCCGGACTTGAGTTGCGACATCGAGCAAATGATCATCGCCGGTGATCGCGTGGTAGTGCACCTGCACTTTCGCGGGCACTTCAGCGGTACGTTCAAGGCTCTCAAAGGGCAGGGCCAGCGTGTAGACTTCCGGGCAACCGATATCTATCAGATTGATAACGGTCGCATCGCGGCCAATTGGCATATCGAAGACAACATCAGCTTGATGGCGCAACTGCACGCGCAGCCGCCGGCCAGCTGAACCATGGACTTACAAGGGAAACGCGATGAGCGAGGAAACGATTCGACTGGGACGTGAACGGCGCTTTCTGGTGCTGCTGGGCATTATCTGCCTGGCACTGATCGGCGGTGCGTTGTACATGCAGATCGTGCTCGGTGAAGCACCGTGCCCACTGTGCATTTTGCAGCGCTATGCGTTGTTGTTGATCGCGTTGTTCGCGTTCATCGGCGCGGCCATGCACAGCCGTCGCAGCATCACCGTATTCGAAGTGCTGGTGGTGCTTTGTGCGATTGCCGGGGCCGGTGTGGCCGGGCATCACGTGTACACCCAGTTCTATCCGGCGGTGAGCTGCGGCATCGATGTGCTGCAGCCGATTGTCGATGATCTGCCATTGGCGAAAATCTTCCCGCTGGGCTTTCAGGTCGACGGTTTCTGCTCCACGCCTTACCCGCCGATCCTCGGTCTGTCGCTGGCGCAATGGGCACTGCTGGCGTTCGTGCTGGTGGTCATTCTGGTGCCGCTGCTGACCTCGCGTAACCGAAAAGCACTGCGCTGAGTCAACTATTCGGCAGTCTGGCCGATACAGAAAACGCCTCGATTTGCGTATCAGCATATCGGGGCGTTTTGCATTTCAGAGTGTTTGTGAAAACACCGTGACGGACGGCAAGGGAGGGTGCGGCAAGTGTGCGACATGTTGTCACACGCGCCGTGTCGCAGGGCTCCTCAGTGACGCGGAATCGGCCGTTGTTACAAAAAAGGATTGGTCTGATTCGGGGTTTTTCGGCTTTAGCACGCGAGTGCCAGAGCAGGCAGTTTTAACAAGCGCTGGCAGATGGCCAAAAGCCTTGGGTTATCGGGGCTTGCGCTGTTTCAGCGTTCGGAAAAAGCCTTCAGAGCTGTCTGAACTGACGCGGGTACACCTACAATTTTTGGTGTTTTTGTTGAGAATCTATTTCGATAACATGCGGAACTTTTGCAAAAATGGCGATGGATTGTTGCTCGAACGGATAAAAATTATTTCGGGATAAGACATGGTGTATAGGGCGCTACCTATCTACAATCGCCCGCACTGAATTCCCGGCACTGTTCAGCCTTTATTAAGGAGGCGAGCAGGAAGTCGGGTGTCGAGTGAGTCGCAAGGCTTTCAAGACACCCAGGTGTCGGTGCCTTCCAACTTTCCGCACCAAATGGAATTGGTCTGTAACAAGGCCTTTGACCACGAATTCGAATAAGAACTGACCGCTGTCCCAGGTTTTGTCGAGCGTCTGACGCGCGACGGGCGGCCCTTATTCAATCCAAAGAAAATGCCAACCCTTGGCAGGGTGAAGTGTTGGCGATCAAAACCCAACTGCATTGCGCAAGCTGCTTTAGAGGTCGTGAGATGAGTAAAAACAGGTACCCCAGATTACTAGGCCTAGTGCCGCTGCTCGGCACGTTGTTGCTGGGAGGCTGCAACATGACCTTGCTCAATCCAACGGGCCAGGTTGGCCTGGAACAGCGAAACCTGATCATCACCGCGACCCTGCTGATGCTGTTGGTCGTCGTGCCGGTTATCGTCATGACCTTCCTGTTCGCCTGGAAGTACCGCGCGTCGAACAAGAACGCCGTCTACACCCCGAAATGGTCGCACTCGACCAAAATCGAAGTGGCAGTCTGGACCATCCCGGTCCTGATCATCATTGCCCTGGGTTACATCACCTACATTTCGACCCACGAACTGGACCCGTATCGTCCGATTCAATCCGACGTCAAGCCAGTGACCATCGAAGTCGTTGCGCTGGACTGGAAGTGGCTGTTCATCTACCCGGAACAAGGCATTGCCACGGTCAACAAGATCGTGTTCCCGGCGCACACGCCAATCAACTTCAAGATCACCTCTGACGCTGTGATGAACTCGTTCTTCATCCCGGGTCTGGGCGGCCAGATCTACGCGATGGCGGGCATGCAGACCAAACTGCACCTGATCGCTGACCGCAACGCTGAGATGGACGGTATCTCCGCCAACTACAGCGGCGCGGGTTTCACCGGCATGAAGTTCAAAGCTATCTCCACCACTCAGGAAGATTTCGACGCCTGGGTAAGTGAAGTCAAGAAGTCACCTAAACAGCTTGATCAAGCTGAATACGCGGCCCTTGCCAAACCGAGCCAGAACAACCCAGTCGAGCTCTACTCCTCGGTCACGCCGAACCAGTTCCAGATCATCGTCGACAAGTACGAAGGTATGAAGCCGGGCAAGCCGCTGAAGCACGAGAAGAAAGAGAAAGAAGTGGCGGCCACGGAAATTGACTCGAGTTCGCATTCAGCTGCCGGGGCAGAGGAGTAAACGATGTTTGGTAAATTAAGTTGGGAAGCAGTCCCATTCCACGAGCCGATCGTGATGGTGACCATCGCCATGATCGCCCTCGGTGGTCTGGCGCTGTTCGCTGCAATCACCTACTTCAAGAAGTGGACGTACTTGTGGACCGAGTGGCTGACTTCGGTCGACCACAAGAAAATCGGCGTGATGTACATCATCGTCGCCATGGTCATGCTGCTGCGCGGCTTTGCCGACGCCATCATGATGCGTACCCAGTTGGCCATGGCCACCGAGGGTTCGCCTGGCTACCTGCCACCTGAACACTATGACCAGATCTTCACCGCTCACGGTGTGATCATGATCATCTTCATGGCGATGCCATTCTTCACCGGCCTGATGAACCTTGCAGTGCCGCTGCAGATCGGCGCGCGTGACGTTGCGTTCCCGTTCCTGAACTCCCTGAGCTTCTGGCTGCTGGTGTCCGGCGTTGTGCTGATCAACCTGTCCCTGGGCGTTGGCGAATTCGCCAAGACCGGTTGGGTTGCCTATCCACCATTGTCGGGTCTGCAATACAGCCCTGGCGTGGGCATGGACTACTACATCTGGGCGCTACAGCTATCCGGGTTAGGTACGACGTTAACGGGGGTTAACTTCCTCGCGACCGTACTGAAAATGCGTACCCCTGGCATGAAACTGATGGACATGCCGATCTTCACCTGGACCTGCACCTGGGCAAACGTTCTGATCGTGGCTTCGTTCCCGATCCTGACCGCTACCCTGGCACTGCTGACCCTTGACCGTTACATGGATTTCCACATTTTCACCAATGAACTTGGTGGCAATCCAATGATGTACGTCAACCTGTTCTGGGCCTGGGGCCACCCTGAGGTTTACATCCTGATCCTGCCGGCATTCGGCATCTTCTCGGAAGTGATCTCGGCGTTCACCGGCAAGAAACTGTTCGGCCACCACTCGATGATCTACGCTTCGGGCGCGATCTCGGTACTGGGCTTCATGGTTTGGCTGCACCACTTCTTCACCATGGGTTCGGGTGCCAGCGTCAACGCCTTCTTCGGTCTGGCGACGATGCTGATTTCCATCCCGACGGGTGTGAAGCTATTCAACTGGCTGTTCACCATCTACCAGGGCCGTCTGCGCTTCACCAGCCAGGTTCTGTGGACTCTGGGCTTCATGGTGACCTTCGCCATCGGCGGCATGACCGGCGTACTGCTGGCCATCCCGGGTGCTGACTTCGTTCTGCACAACAGCCTGTTCGTGATCGCGCACTTCCACAACGTGATCATCGGCGGTGCGGTATTCGGTTACATCGCTGGTTTCGCGTTCTACTTCCCGAAAGCGTTCGGCTTCAAGCTGCACGAAGGCTGGGGTAAAGCAGCGTTCTGGTTCTGGATCTCGGGCTTCTTCGTCGCGTTCATGCCGCTCTATGCACTGGGCTTCATGGGCATGACCCGTCGTCTGAACGCTACCACCAACCCTGAGTGGGTACCGTACCTGTACGTTGCCATGTTCGGTGCGGTGATGATCGCTGTGGGTATTGCCTGCCAGCTGATCCAGCTCTATGTGAGCGTGCGTGACCGTAACAAGCCAGAGAACGTTTGCGATCACGGTGACCCGTGGAATGCACACACCCTGGAATGGTCGACCTCGTCGCCACCGCCGTTCTACAACTTTGCTGTGCTGCCTAAGGCTGACTGCATCGACCCGTTCACTGAAGCCAAGGAAAACGGTACTGCGTACCAGCGTCCGGCCAAGTACGAGCCGATCCACATGCCGAACAACACCGCCACTGGCGTGGTGATGGGCGCACTGTTGACCGTCTTCGGTTTCGCGATGATCTGGCACATCTGGTGGTTGGCGATCGCCAGCCTGGCCGGCACCGTCATCTACTTCGTGATCCACGCTGCACGTGACGACCAGGGCTATATGGTTCCGGTTGAAACGATCGAGCGTATCGAAGCCGAGCAGCACAAGCGTCTGGTCGCGGCAGGGAAAATCCCGGCCGGTGCCACCCGTGTTGAAACCTCGTTGGAACAGGCTTAAACCATGTCGAACTTAGTGACCAATGTTGGACACGCCCATGGTGACCATGGGCACGATGACCATCACCACGATTCGGGCGAGATGACCGTATACGGTTTCTGGCTCTACCTGATGACCGACTGCATTCTGTTTGCGTCGATCTTCGCGGTGTACGCAGTACTGGTAAACAACGTCGCCGGTGGCCCGTCGGGCCACGACATCTTCGAACTGCCATACGTGCTGGGCGAAACCGCTCTGCTGTTGTTCAGTTCGATCACCTACGGCTTCGCCATGCTGGCGTTGTACAAAGGCAAGAAGCAGGCGGTCCTGGGTTGGTTGTTCATGACCTTCCTGCTCGGCGCAGGCTTTATCGCCATGGAGATCAACGAGTTCCACCTGCTGATCTCCGAGGGCTTCGGTCCTAGCCGTTCCGGCTTCCTGTCCGCGTTCTTCACCCTGGTCGGTACCCACGGTCTGCACGTGTCGGCGGGTCTGATCTGGATGGGCATCATGATGTACCAGGTCAACAAGCACGGCCTGACGGCGACCAACAAGACCCGTCTGAGCTGCCTGAGCCTGTTCTGGCACTTCCTGGACGTGGTGTGGATCTGCGTATTCACCGTTGTTTACCTGATGGGGACTCTGTAATGGCTAATGCACACTCCCATGACAGCCATGATGCTGGCCACGGCAGCGTAAAGTCGTACGCCATTGGCTTCATCCTGTCGGTGATCCTGACCGTCATCCCATTCGGTCTGGTGATGTACCCGAGCCTGCCGAAAGCCACCACGCTGGCAATCGTTCTGCTGTTCGCAGTAATCCAGGTGATTGTTCACCTGTATTACTTCCTGCACCTGGACCGTTCCATTGCTCAGCGTAACAACGTGATTGCATTCGTCTTTACGGCGATCGTGATCGTGCTGCTGGTTGGCCTGTCGTTGTGGATCATGTTCAGCATCCACACCTACATGATGGCGAAGTGAGGTAAGACCCGATGTCGCTCAAGCACTTTATCCAAATCACCAAACCGGGGATCATTTTCGGTAACGTGCTTTCTGTGGCAGGCGGGTTCTTCCTGGCCTCGAAAGGGCATGTCGATCTGGCGGTGTTTCTGGCTGCCATGATCGGTACATCCCTGGTTGTTGCCTCCGGTTGCGTGTTCAACAACTGCATCGACCGCGACATCGACCTGAAGATGGAACGCACCAAGAACCGGGTGCTGGTGCAGGGCTTGATCTCCCTGAAACTGGCCCTGGTCTACGCGACCATCCTTGGTGTTCTCGGCGTTGCGTTGTTGTACAAGGTGGCCAATCCGTTGGCCGCTTTGTTCGCGGTGATCGGCTTCATCATCTACGTCGGCTTCTACAGCCTGTACCTCAAGCGCAAGTCGGTTCACGGCACGCTGGTGGGCAGTCTGTCGGGCGCCATGCCGCCAGTGATCGGTTACGTCGCCGTAACCAACAGCTTCGACATGGCCGCGTTGACGTTGCTGGTGATGTTCAGCCTTTGGCAGATGCCGCATTCCTACGCCATCGCTATCTTCCGCTTCAACGATTACCTGGCCGCATCGATTCCGGTGCTGCCAGTGAAGCGCGGGATTCAAGTGGCCAAAAAGCACATCCTGCTCTACATCCTGGCGTTCCTCGTAGCGACCTTGATGCTGACCTTCAGCGGTTACGCCGGCATGAGCTACCTCGCCGTCGCCGCGGCCATGGGCATGTACTGGTTGTACATGGCCTGGACCGGCTACAAAGCGGTGGATGACACGGTCTGGGCACGCAAGCTGTTCGTGTTCTCGATCTTCACCATCACTGCGTTGAGCGTCATGATGTCTCTGGACTTCAAGGTGCCCGCAGAGCTGCTGCTGACGTACGCGCCGTAAGGCTCAAAGGCTTGAAGAGAAACCCCGCACATTGAGAGATGTGCGGGGTTTTTTGTTGCCTGGCGTAAAGCCCCTCATCGGAACGCCGCCCGCCCAGCCCTCTTCCAGAGGGAGAGGGGGCCGATCGAGTTGTCTCGAGTCCACCGCCGACCTGCAAAGTCGTGGCGATTATGGATTCGGTAAAGTGCGTTCAGGTCGGTGTATGTCGTCAATATCCTGCGTTCGGTTCCCTCTCCCTATGGGAGAGGGCTAGGGTGAGGGTTGCGAGTGGAGTTCAAAACCCCTAGATTTGGATCCAACCCCGACAGTGATAGCACCAAGCCATTTTTTCGGTGTTTTACTGCCGTGATTCGAGCTTCTTCATGCACTGATCAAAAGGCTGGGCGAAATGACTGAGAGGATGACCTGCGACGAGCGTTTTATTGCCCTGGCCCAAGAGCTGAACTACGACATCTATGGTGAGAACACCGCCGGCGGCAATTACGCGCCGCTGATCCGACATCATGATGAGCTGTACATCAGCGGTATGGTGCCGCGCACTAACGGCAAGATTCAGTACCCGGGTCGCGTCGGACTGGAGCTGACCCTCAAGGATGCGCAAGCCGCCGCGAGCATCAGTGCGATGCGTTGCCTGGCGCTGATCGTCGATGCGGTGGGTTCGCTGGACAAGATCAAGGCGTTGTTGCGGGTGACGGTGTATGTGAAGTCGACGCCGGACTTCGTTGATCTGAGCGAAGTCGCCAACGGTGCCTCGGACGTGTTCAGTCATGTGCTCGGCGATGCCGGCCGGCACACGCGCACCACGGTCGGTGTGTATCAGTTGCCGAAGAACGCAGCGATTGAAGTGGACATGATTGTAGCGTTGCATCCTTCGGCTTGAGGGTGGTTTAGCGGTTTGCCCTCACCCTAGCCCTCTCCCTCGGGAGAGGGGACTGACCGAGGTGTCTTGCGCTATACATCGACCTGAGAGGCCGAGGCGATTGTGGATTCGGCACAGTACTTTCATTTCGGTATGCTTCTTCAATATCCCCAAATCGGCTCCCTCTCCCTCGGGAGAGGGGACTGACCGAGGTGTCTTCCGCTATACGTCGACCTGAAAGATCGAGGCGATAGTGGATTCGGCGCAGCACTTTCATTTCGGTGCATCTCTTGAATATCTCCCGATCGGCTCCCTCTCCCTCGGGAGAGGGCTGGGCGGGCGGCGTTCCGATGAGGGGCGAGGATTTTCGCCACCTCACGAATCCCAAGCCGGACAACAAAAAGCCCCGCCTGAATCTCAGTGCGGGGCTTTTTCGTACAGCGGCTGCGCTATTACTGCGCGGCGATGCTGTAGCCATCAAACGCAGTCTGCTGCTGCAGTGCGGTGATGATGTTCTTGCGGTTCACTGCCTGTTCTGTACCAGCATTATCAACGAAAACTTCGCTTTCCAGCTCCGCTTCTTCGCCTTCACCAACGAAGGTGAAACCGAGGAACTCCAGCGCTGCACGGTCAACGTTCAGGCGCGAGCGTGGCGTGCGCAGTGGCAGGGTCACGCTGATGCCGTCCTTGCTGATGGTGAAGATTTCGACTTCTTTCTTCTTCGCAGCCTTGCTCTTGCCGCCGCTCGGATTGCTGATCGCCTGATGGGTCTGGTTCAGCACTTTCAGCGCGAGGCCGTAAACGATTTCCTGGAACGCCGGATCGTCCTTGAAGCTGGACAGGATGCGGCCGATCGAGAACTTGCTGCTGAGGTCTTCAAGGGCGGCGAGGTCGGCGGCTTCGGCGTCTTTCAGCGCCTTGAGTTCGCCCATCAGCTCGTAGGCCTTGTCGTCATCGAAACTGTCGTGAGCCTGACGGATCGCCGCGCGCAGCTCGCGGATCTGGTCGCTTTCGCGGGTCGACTGGAACGCGTCCAGGACCATCTCGCTGATGATTTTGGCTTGTGGCAGGTGTTGTGAAAGATTGATGGAGTTTTCGTATTCCGCTTTGGACGATTCGGTGACTACGGATTCAGCGGTGTTGAAATCGGACATTGAAATTTCACTACTTTTTAACTTGAGTGGAGATGAGAAAACCGAGGGCTTTTTCAGGCCGACTAATTTAGGGGAGCGCGGCGGCGTTGTCACGGAGCAACGGTCTGCCGGTCGAGTTTTTTCCCGGCGTGCACTATTTCCGGCGCGGCCGTTCCATGGCAATCACCGAGGTTTCAAAACCCAGGCTGGCAAAAAAAGCCTCTGCGCCCTCGCGTCCGGCCCGCAGCACCCAGGTAATTTCGGGATTGTCGCCCATGATGTGCTCGACCAGTGCACGGCCAATCCCTGCACGCCGATGCTGGTCATCGACCACCACCATCGACAGGTAACCGTTGGACAAACCATCGCTGATCCCGCGAGCGAATCCGATGATCTGCCCACCTTGGACGGCAACGGCGGTGCGCTGAGAGTTGTCGATCAACTGGGCGAAGTGTTCAGCTGAACCGGTGCGATGGCCCCAGCCATGCTGCCCGAGAAACTGCCTTACCGATTGCGTTTCGGCGGGCCGCAAATCACGTACGTTGGGTGTGTTGTTCATCTGCTGTTCGAGTCCTTGTCAGCGATTTTTCATGGAAGAGCAGCGTAGGCAGCGTCAGGATTTCCCCCACGTCTGCATCGCAAACTCCACGAACCGGCGCAATTTCGGCAAACGATAACGATCTGGCGCGTAGAGCAGATGCATCGGTCTGCTGGGTGGCTGGAAGTCGGCGATCACCTTCACCAGTCGGCCTTCGCGCAGGTCTTGTTCCACCAGCGCATCCGGAAGCATCACGATGCCCATGCCGGTGCGGGCCGCCTGGTGCAGCCCGGCGGAGCTGTTGATCAGCATAGGCCCGCTGACGTCGACCATGATCTCCCCATCGGGACCACTGAGACGCCAGCGCTTTTCCACCTGATTGCCAGTCGTCGCCAGCGGGATAGGCGAACGACAGGCAGTCGTGTTGTTGCAGGTCTTCCGGGGTTTTTGGCATGCCCCGCCGGGCGACATAGTGCGGCGAGGCGCACACGGTCAGGGTGTAATCGATCAAAGGCCGGGCGATCAGGTTGGACTGCTCGAAATTGCCCAGCCGAAACGCCACATCCAGGCCACTCTCCAGTAGATCGGGACGGCTGTTGGTCAGCACCACGTCGAGTTTGACCTGCGGGTACAGCAACGAGAACTCACTCAGCGCCGGCGCCAGCCGTTCAACGCCGAACGTCAGCGGCGCGGTGAGGCGCAGCATGCCCCGGGGTTGATCGAGGGTCTGCTCGGCGAGGCGTTCGGAATCGGCGACCAATCCCAACACTTCCAGACAACGCTGGTAGTAAACGCTGCCGAATTCAGTGAGCCGCTGACGGCGGGTCGTGCGTTGCAGCAGTTGCACGCCCAGCCGTTGCTCCAGCGCGCGCAGATGATTGCCGACCATGGTCGTCGACAGGTCGCACTGCAACGCGGCCGCCGTCATGCTCCCGGCTTCGACGACTTTGACGTACACGCTCATCGACTGGAACAGGTCCATTATCAAGCTCTGCTTTTAAATGAATGAAGTTTTCCCGAGTTTATCCAGTTTCGCTGGCTAACCATACTGCCAGCACACCGACCTGCACTGGAGTTTAAAGTCATGACCGCCGCCCTGATGAACACCTACCAACCACTGGCCTTGAGCTTCACCAAGGGCCTGGGCACTCGCCTGTGGGATCAGGCCGGTCGCGAGTATCTGGATGCGGTGGCCGGTGTGGCGGTGACCAATGTCGGCCACTCACACCCGCGGATCGTTTCGGCGATCAGCGAGCAGGCCGGGTTGCTGCTGCACACGTCGAATCTGTACAGCATCGACTGGCAGCAACAACTGGCGAAACGGCTGACTGAGCTGTCGGGGATGGAGCGCGCGTTCTTCAATAACTCCGGTGCCGAGGCCAATGAAACAGCGCTGAAACTCGCGCGTTTATACGGCTGGCGCAAAGGCATCGAACAGCCGCTGGTGGTGGTCATGGCCAACGCGTTCCATGGCCGCACACTCGGCACCTTGTCGGCCAGCGATGGTCCGGCGGTGCGTCTGGGGTTCAATGAATTGCCGGGGGATTTCCTCAAAGTGCCATTCGGTGATCTCGCAGCGCTGCAGCAACTGCAGCAAAAACACGGCGAGCGCATCGTGGCGATTCTGGTCGAGCCCATCCAGGGCGAAAGCGGTGTGCAGATCGCGCCGCCCGGTTACCTTAAAGCCCTGCGGGAACTGTGTAATCGCCATGCGTGGCTATTGATGCTCGATGAAATCCAGACCGGCATCGGCCGCACCGGGCGCTGGTTCGCCTTTCACCATGAAGGCATTGTCCCGGACGTCATGACCCTGGCAAAAGGGCTGGGCAATGGCGTGCCGATTGGCGCGTGCCTGGCCCGGGGCAGGGCTGCGGATCTGTTCACGCCCGGCAGTCATGGCAGCACCTTCGGCGGCAATCCACTGGCGTGTCGGGTCGCTTGCACGGTGCTGGACATCATCGAAGAACAGGGCCTGCTGGAAAACGCCCGGATTCAGGGTGAGCGTCTGTTGACTCGGCTGCGCGCAGAGCTGGCGGACAATCCCAATGTGCTGGCGATTCGCGGGCAGGGCTTGATGATCGGGATCGAGCTGAAACAACCGGTGCGTGATCTGACCCTGATCGCCGCGCGGGATTATGGACTGTTGATCAACGTCACGCGGGGCAAGACGATACGGCTGCTGCCACCGTTGACGATTGATGAGCGTGAGGTGGAGATGATTGTCAGAGGTGTGGGATGTGTCGTTCAGTCGTGACGATTTTCACTCTTCGATCAAATGTCTGACTTTGGCTTTTCCTGCGCGCATTTCGCCGATCGATCTGATCAACCGCTCGGCGTTTGCGGGTGAGCGCATCAAGTAGGCTGTTTCTTCGAGTGTGCTGTTCTCGCCAGGAGGCATCATCACGACAGGCTCAGATTCTTGCCGGGATTGCGAAGTTAGCTCTCGATCCTCGCTGGATGCCAAGAACGTATGGAGGTGAGTACAGGATGACAAGGCGACACCTACTAGTGGTTGTTTCGCAGAAGGGTTGCTGCGAGCACGTTCAGTATCACTTAAGAACCCTGGAGACGTTTCTGAGACGTCTGTAATCCTTGTCCACTGTCTCGGGCAGTGAGAAACCGCCGCGTTGTCGGGATCTGGTATTTCCAATGTAGGAAAAAACTTGTGGCTAGTCCGGATAATCCGCCAGATCCGGCGCCAGCATCCGTGTCTTCGCCTTGCCATTCGAATTGTGCTGAATGATCTCGCGCGGCTGCCCCTGTTCATTGAAAAACACCTGACCGATCCCCGCCGAATTCCATAAGCGTTCACCTGCCTCAGCATGTTCCGGCGTGTAGGGCACGATGCGCATGCGGCGGCGTTTGGTAAACCAGTTCAACGGTGAGCGCGGCGAGTAGAGCCAGCGGTTGAGGCGGTCGAACCATTCCAGCAGGCTTTTCGGAAACTCGTTCTTGATCCCGCTGCTGGTGATCTGCCAGATTCGCGGCCCGGCCTTGCGGTGACGGATAAGCACTTCGTAGACGAAGGAATAATGCACATCGCCGGACAGCACCACGTAGTTACCCGGTGTGCGCGAGTGGCGGAAAATATTCAGGATCACTTGCGCGGCACCGCGATGGGCCATCCAGTTTTCCGCGTCGACCAGCAGCGGATAACCGCACCAACTGAAAACCTTCTGCACGGTTTCAATCAGCTTCACGCCGAAGATCGGCGCCGGAGAAACGATGATCGCTGACGGGTGATCGAGCAGTTCCTGTTGCAGTTCGCTCAGCGCCTCCCAATCGAGCAGGCCCGACGGTTGTTTGAGCGCCATCTCACTGCGCCAGCGTCGGGTGCGCGTGTCGATGACTACCAGCGCCGGACTGGTTGGCAGTACGAAATGCCAATGCTGAAAGCGCAGCAGGTCATCGATCAAACCGTCCTGCACCGGGCTGTCGAGATACTGATCATCACCGCTGGCGCTAAGGCTCAGGGTTTTTCCCAGCACATCCTTGAACGCATCGGGATTATTGCCCCAGCCCTGACACAACATATAGGCGATCAACGCGTTGCCGATGATGCGTTTGGAGAACGGATGGCCGTAGGCCGTTTCCTCCCATTGCGCGGACAGGTTCCAGTCATCGGTGATGTCGTGATCATCGAAAATCATCAGGCTCGGCAGATGCGCGAGCGCGCGGGCGACCTTGTCCAATCCAGCCTTGAACGCGTCGATGCGAGTCTGTTCGAGGGTGTAGCGCTTGAGGCGTTCGGGCGTCAGTTCGGGCGCTTGCGGATCGATCAGCGACCAGGCCGTCGGCGACCATACTAGCAAGTACATCGCCATGACTTCGGCGAACGTCACCAGATGATTGTCAGCACTGCTGCTGGTGAAAATCGGCTTACGCGCACCGCCGAAAAATCGCTCGCGCAATGTCTCGTTGCTTTCCAGCGCCGGTAACAAATCCGCACGGTGGTAGTAACTGGCCGGGTGTTTGTAGAGCTTGGCGCTGTCGCTGACCACGGCACCTTCGAGGTGTTCGTCGAACAGGCCAAGGCGTTCGATCAAGGCATGAATCGCCCGCAACATCGGGCCGGCCACGTCGTCGGCGTAGACCTGATCGCCGCTCATCATCAACAGGGCGGGGCGTTGTTGCGGATCGGTTTCCGTCGCCAGCAATTGGTCGACGCAAAGCAAACCATCCGTCGCCGGGTGATGCGGCTTGCGGCAGGAGCCGTGCAGCAGTTGATCGATCCGCGAGCGCAGGACGAAGTTCGGGCTGGTTGCATCGCCGTACAGCAAATGCGCCGCCCAGTCGGCGATGCCCTCTGCATTGTCGATCAGCAGGTCATAGTCGATACGTGTGTCGCAGGGCAGGGCGCTATCGAGAGCAACATCGATGAGATGAACAAAGGCGTCGCGGCCTACTGGAATGACCGTGCATTTCCCGGCGTCGAGAGGAATGTCTCCTACACCTTGCAGGCGCAAGGTCAGCGCCAGTGGCCGCGTGCCGACCAGCCACATGACCACGCGCGTTGGCTCCAGCCGTCGCAACAGCGGGCCGGCCAGGACAGGAGGCAGCGGGATCAGGTCAGCGGGTGTCGAAAACATCGAGGGCAAAGCTCAAGGCGCACAGGCCGGCGATGATAGCGCAGCCGGCGCCTTGATCCCTTAAATGAGGCTTAAGAATCGATCTTCTTCAGCTTCAGATCGAGCAGTCGCCACGCGGCTTTGTCAGTATCTTTGCCGTCTACTTGCTGAACGGAACAGTCAGAACTGTAGCTGACATGGTCGCCCAACATGTTCAGAGCGGTGACGGTGCTGCTGATGGTATAGGTCTGATCCTTGAACCGTTGGCTGCTCGCGCTCTTGGCGCTGGCGATCGCTGTCGACGCTGAAAAACGCATGGCACTTTTGATAATAGGGTCGCAAATCATGAACGCCATCAGGGATCTGTCCGCGTCCGGATGGTTGCCGGCCAGTCGGCGCGAAACTTCAAAATCGTTGCGCACGTTGTCCTTGAAGTTCTTCTCCTGGATTAATGCGGTCAGGCGCTGGCTGTAGTTCGGTAGAAGTGCGGACTCGGGCGGCGAAGGCTCGTTCTGTGGTTCGCTGGCGACATAGGTCGTAAGGTTGTCGGAGTTCTCAGGTGAGGACGCGATCGCAGCCATGGGCTCCATTGCCTTTTCTAATTCAGGCATGAGTGCCGCCGCGGCGCTCTGCGTCTCGCTGCTCTGCGTTGTCCTCGGCGCGGCCGACGGAAACAGCGACAACGTGATCGACAGCACCACCATCGCGACAATGAAGCCGCCCGCAGCACCCACGATATTGCCGTAGAAAATATTCCAGCTGCCACGGTTCTTGACCACCCAGCGCCACATGAACCCCCAAACCGCGACAATCGCCAGAAAACGCAGAAACTCCATTTGATCCTTTCCTTAAACCTTCCAAACCTGAAATCAACGCACGCCCAAGGTGAACGCTGAGAATGGCCGGCAAGATAACAAAACAGACGTGAAATGGCAGTGACGATAGCGGTGCTCAGTGAAAATTAAGCGCGAAAAACGCCAGCGTCGTCACACCCGCAGCCAGCCCACAGATACCGGCGAAAAGTTGCCGGGCCAACGAATGCTCTGGCCGAGGACGCCTGACCAGCCACATCCAGACACCCGCCAGCACGCCGAACGTGGTGATCATTTGCAACACGCTACTGGCCAGGTTCTCAGTTGCAGGAGGCACGTGCGCCGGGAAAAGTCCTGCACAGATCACCGAAAAAATCATCGCTACGATGAAGCCGCTGGCGGCACCCGCCAGGTTGGCGAGGATCAGGTTCCAGGCACCACGAGTCTGCACGACCCAAGCCCAAACGGCTCCCCAGACGAAAAAGTACAACACGGCCATCAAGGTGTTTCTCCCTCTGAAAATTGACTCCACCGAGGTGTTGGCGACCTCGTTACTGGCAGTGGACGGCAAGATAGCAAAATAGTAGCGTCGCGCCACTGCCCATCTCCGTAACGGACTACCCATGCCAGTCAGTACCCACTGTTTGCGCCTGCTCTGCGCAATCACACTCACCGCTGCAATGGCCCCAGCATTCGCCGCCGTGCAAGAGCATCCGGAAAACAGCTGGAAGTACTACGCCGGTAACTGCCAGCGCGTGCTGGAGAAAATGGCCGACGTGCAAAGCAGCCGCACCACCGCCTACGACGTGATGTTCGCGCTGGAAAGCAACCTGCAGACCATGAATGAACACCGCTCCAACCTGACGCCCAATCACCTGGGCTCGCGAGAATTCGCCGAATGCGAAAACTTCGCGGGCCAGGCTGAATCAATCATTGCCCAAGGCAAAGCCGAGTTCGCTGCAAAAATGCAAGGTGCTGCCGAGGAAGGCCGCATCGCCCACCAGAACTCCGCCGCCTACCAACGCGCCCGCGCCCTCGGCTACAGCGACGTCGGTGACATCTCCTTCCTGAAACTGCACGAAGACACCGACGGCGAAGCACGCCTGAAAACCATGTTGATCACCGTCGACGAAATCTGCGGCCAATACTTCCGCGCCACGCAATATGTGAAGCCGTATGTGATCTATACGGTTCGGCCTTCTGACGGCGGTTGTGGCGAAGTGAAGCGCGTTGCGGTGGTTGGCGGCCGATCAGTGGAGAAGGGTGATTACATTGATGAGAAGGGTGAGTTTCAGTATCTGGGCTGGAAAAAGCTTGTCGGCGCCGACGGGTTCCCAACCGATATCCGCGTGCTGAAAGCCCGTCGTTGAAACTAAGAAATACCGGGATGTTTTCTTGAAGAAGAGGATGGACAGATGATCGACTTCAACAACAAAGGCTTTTTCAAACTCAAGCAGAACGATGAGTACGCCGAACGCGTAACCGCGCTGTTGCTCGACGGCGAGGAAGTGATCGACTCTTACAAGGCCATGCGTGACGGCGTGGTGTTTACCAACAAACGCATCATCGCCGTCAACGTTCAGGGCATTACCGGCAGCAAGAAGGATTTCACTTCCTTGCCGTACAAGAACATCGTCGCCTACTCCGTGGAAACCTCGGGCACCTTCGATCTGGATTCGGAGCTGGAGATTTACTTCTCGTCACTGGGGAAGGTGAAGTTCGAATTCACCGGGAAGACCTCGATGGTGGAGATCTCCAAGTACATCTCCAAGCATCTGCTGTAACGGCTCAGCCCATTACAAGATGTCTTTCAAATAACCCTTGAGCGCAAGGAGCGGCTGATCCAGCTGCTCCAGCGAACGCGCCTCACTGAACTCGGCTGACAACTTCTGCAACTCGCGCCCCAGCGGTTTCTCGACACCGCCCAAGGCGTCCATCGCCAAGCTTAGGCATTCGTTCATCTTGAACTGAATGGTCCCGACATCCCCACGCCGCACCAGCAATTCGAAAATGTCTTTCTGGTAATCACCCATGACCATGTCGTCCCGCAGAATCGGGCTCAGACCTTCTTCCTCGTAAGCGAGCTTGAGGGAGAAAAGGGCGACTGTTTCCAGTGACGTTTCCATGGGGTGGGTCCTTGGGTTTTCGGTTGACCAAGAAGCGGTGGATCAAAAGATCGCAGCCTGCGGCAGCTCCTACAACAGCAGCCACTTTTCGGGAGACGAAAAAAAGGCCTTGCTAAGCAAGACCTTTCTTAATTTTGGTGCCCCGAGGGAGACTCGAACTCCCACTCCTTTCGAAAACGGATTTTGAATCCGCCGCGTCTACCAATTCCGCCATCAGGGCTCAATGGCGGCGAAGTATAGAGATGAGATTACCGTCGGTCAATCAGGTACATAGAGAATTTTCGATATTTCCGCTAGACTTTCCGGCCCTGCTAGACGAACCCCATCATGCGCGTTGCTGACTTTACTTTCGAGCTCCCTGATTCGCTGATCGCCCGCCACCCTTTGGCCGAGCGTCGCGGTAGTCGCCTGCTGACCCTTGACGGGCCGAGCGGCGCCCTCGCACACCGTCAATTCACTGATTTGCTTGAGCATTTGCGCCCGGGCGATTTGATGGTGTTCAACAATACCCGGGTGATTCCGGCGCGGCTGTTCGGGCAGAAAGCCTCGGGCGGCAAGCTGGAAATCCTCGTTGAGCGGGTGCTCGATACGCATCGCGTGCTGGCCCATGTGCGTTCCAGCAAGTCGCCGAAGCCGGGTTCTAAGATTCTTATCGATGGTGGTGGCGAAGCCGAAATGCTCGCGCGTCACGATGCGTTGTTCGAACTGGGCTTCGCTGAAGAAGTGTTGCCGTTGCTCGACCGCGTCGGGCACATGCCGTTGCCTCCTTATATAGACCGCCCGGACGAAGGCTCGGATCGCGAGCGTTATCAGACCGTGTACGCCGAGAAACTCGGTGCGGTGGCGGCACCGACGGCGGGGCTGCATTTCGATCAGTCGCTGATGGAAGCAATTGCCGCCAAGGGCGTCGAGACCACGTTCGTTACGCTGCACGTGGGCGCGGGGACGTTCCAGCCGGTGCGCGTCGAGAAGCTTGAAGATCACCACATGCACACCGAGTGGCTGGAAGTCGGCCAGGATGTGGTTGATGCGGTCGCGGCATGCCGTGCGCGTGGTGGTCGGGTGATTGCCGTCGGCACCACCAGCGTGCGCTCGCTGGAAAGCGCCGCGCGCGATGGCGTGCTCAAGCCGTTCAGTGGCGACACCGATATCTTTATCTTCCCGGGCCGACCGTTCCATGTGGTCGATGCCCTGGTGACCAATTTCCATTTGCCGGAATCGACGCTGTTGATGCTGGTTTCGGCATTTGCCGGTTATCCCGAGACCATGGCTGCCTACAAGGCTGCCGTCGACAACGGTTACCGCTTTTTCAGCTACGGTGATGCGATGTTCATCACCCGTAATCCCGCACCTACTGCCCCTAAAGAAACCGGCCCAGAGGAAACAGAATGAGTCGCGAATGTCGCATGTCCTTTGAACTTCTGGCCACCGATGGCAAGGCCCGACGTGGTCGTCTGACCTTCCCGCGTGGCACCGTCGAGACCCCGGCGTTCATGCCGGTGGGCACTTACGGCACGGTCAAGGGCATGTTGCCGCGTGACATCGTTGCCACCGGCGCAGAAATCATTCTCGGCAACACCTTCCACCTGTGGCTGCGCCCTGGCACCCAAGTGATCAAGGAACACGGCGACCTGCACGATTTCATGCAGTGGAAAGGCCCGATCCTCACCGACTCCGGTGGCTTCCAGGTGTTCAGCCTCGGCGCGATGCGCAAAATCAAGGAGGAGGGCGTGACCTTCGCCTCCCCGGTCGACGGCGCCAAAGTGTTCATGGGCCCGGAAGAATCGATGCAGGTGCAGCGCGATCTCGGTTCCGACATCGTGATGATTTTCGATGAATGCACGCCGTATCCTGCTGATGAAGACGTCGCGCGCGTATCGATGGAATTGTCGCTGCGCTGGGCTCAGCGCTCGAAAAATGCTCACGGTGAAAACACCGCTGCATTGTTCGGCATCGTTCAGGGCGGCATGCACCAGGATCTGCGCATGCGCTCGCTGGAAGGCCTCGACAAGATCGGCTTCGATGGCCTGGCCATTGGCGGTCTGTCGGTGGGCGAGCCGAAGCACGAGATGATCAAAGTGCTGGATTATCTGCCGGGCATGATGCCGGCTGACAAACCTCGTTACCTTATGGGCGTTGGCAAACCGGAAGATCTGGTTGAGGGTGTGCGCCGCGGTGTGGACATGTTCGATTGCGTGATGCCAACCCGTAATGCCCGCAATGGGCATCTGTTCATTGATACAGGCGTGCTGAAGATCCGTAACGCGTTCCATCGCCATGATGAATCGCCGCTGGATCCGACCTGCGATTGCTATACCTGCCAGAACTTCTCCCGCGCTTATCTGCATCACCTGGACAAGTGCGGCGAAATGCTGGGAAGCATGCTCAATACCATCCATAACTTGCGCCATTATCAGGTGCTGATGGCTGGTTTGCGCGAGGCTATTCAACAGGGTACATTGGCCGCCTTTGTCGATGCCTTCTACGCCAAACGCGGGCTCCCCGTTCCGCCTTTGGACTGAGTTTTCTGACCCCAAGATTCAACATTTGCAACTGGAGTGCTAAATGAGCTTTTTTATCTCTAACGCCATGGCTGACGCGGCTGCACCGGCTGCTGCCGGCCCAATGGGCGGCGGTTTCGAGTGGATTTTCCTGGTCGGCTTCCTGGTCATCTTCTACCTGATGATCTGGCGTCCACAGGCCAAGCGCGCCAAAGAGCAGAAGAACCTGCTGAGCAGCCTGCAGAAGGGCGACGAAGTGGTCACCACTGGCGGCATCGCCGGCAAGATCACCAAAGTGGCTGATGACTTCGTGGTTCTGGAAGTTTCCGACACCGTGGAAATGAAGTTCCAGAAAGGCGCCATCGCCGCCACGCTGCCAAAAGGCACGCTGAAAGCGATCTGAAGCAACAACTTCTACTCAATCGACGGGGCGCGCAAGGCGCCCCGCGTTCATAACGGGCGGCGTGATGCTGAACAAATATCCTCTGTGGAAATACATTCTGATCCTGGCGGTGCTGGCGATCGGTCTGATTTATTCCGCTCCGAATCTATACCCCGATGACCCGGCCATTCAGGTCAGCGGTGCAAGCACTGCGCTGCAAGTCAATCAGGCTGATCTGGATCGTGTGAGCACTGCGCTCAAGGAGTCCGGGATCAACGTCAAGGCAGCCACGCTGGCCGCCAACGGCAAGGGCGGTCTGATCCGTCTGAGCAAGGCTGAAGATCAACTGCCGGCCAAAGACGTTGTGCGCAAGGCATTGGGTGACGACTACGTTGTCGCGCTGAACCTGGCACAGACCACCCCGCAATGGCTGCGCAACCTGGGCGCGCACCCGATGAAGCTGGGTCTGGACTTGTCCGGTGGTGTGCACTTCCTGCTGGAAGTGGACATGGACAAAGCCCTCGATGCACGCCTGAAAGTCTACGAAGGCGACGTCAAGAGCCTGCTGCGCAAAGAGAAGCTGCGCTATCGCAGTCTGCCGCAACTGGGCGGTGCCATTCAGTTGGGCTTCAGTGATGAAGACTCCCGCGAACAGGCCCGTGCACTGATCCGCAAGAACTTCAACGATTTCGACATTGTTCCGGCCGACCTCAACGGTCAACCGGTGCTGCGTCTGGCGATGACCCCGGCCAAGCTGGCGGAAATCCGTGAATACTCCATCAAGCAGAACTTGACCACGGTACGTAACCGCGTCAACGAGCTGGGTGTTGCCGAACCGATCGTTCAGCGTCAGGGCGCCAACCGCATCGTGGTTGAGCTGCCGGGCGTGCAGGACACTGCCGAAGCCAAGCGTATTCTCGGCAAGACGGCCAACCTTGAGTTCCGTCTGGCTGCTGAGCCGGGTGCTTCGAAAGCCACCTCCGAAACCTTTGAGTTCCGTGAAGGCAATCGTCCGCCAGCACAGATCGAACGTGGTCTGATCATCACCGGTGACCAGGTCACCGACGCCAAAGCCGGTTTCGGCGAGCACGGCACGCCTGAAGTGAACATCCGTCTGGATGGTCATGGTGGTGAGTTGATGAGCCGCGCTACTCGTTCGAACGTCGGTCGCAGCATGGCGGTGATCTTCATCGAACAGCGTCCGGTCACCACTTACACCAAGCAAGTGGTCGATGGCGTCGAGAAAGACGTTGCGGTGCAAACGTTCAAAGAAGAGAAGAAGATCATCAGCCTGGCGACCATTCAGTCGCCGCTGGGTGCTCAGTTCCGCATCACTGGCCTGAACGGTCAGGGCGAATCGTCTGAACTGGCGCTGCTGCTGCGTGCCGGTGGTCTGGCCGCACCGATGTACTTCGCTGAAGAGCGCACCATCGGCCCGAGCCTGGGTGCTGACAACATCACCAAAGGTATCGATGCGTCGCTGTGGGGCATGTTGTTCGTGTCGCTGTTTATCATCGCCATCTACCGCTTCTTCGGCATCATCGCTACCGTTGCTTTGGCGGTGAACATGGTGCTGCTGCTGGCCCTGATGTCGCTGCTGGGTGCAACGCTGACCCTGCCGGGTATCGCCGGTATCGTGCTGACCATGGGTATGGCGGTCGACGCCAACGTGCTGATCTTCTCGCGGATTCGTGAAGAGATCGCCGCCGGCATGACCGTGCAGCGTGCAATCAACGAAGGCTTCGGCCGGGCATTCACCGCGATTCTCGACGCCAACCTGACCACCTTGTTGGTCGGCGGGATTCTCTTTGCCATGGGCACCGGCCCGGTCAAAGGTTTCGCAGTGACCATGTCCCTCGGGATCTTTACCTCGATGTTCACGGCCATCATGGTGACCCGCGCAATGGTCAACCTGATCTTCGGCGGACGTGACTTCAAGAAGTTGTGGATTTAAGGGGCTGCCATGTTACGTACAATCAACTTCATGGGCGTTCGCAACTTCGCGTTCGGCGTCACAGTGTTTCTCACGTTGCTGGCTATGTTCAGTGTCGCTACCAAGGGCATGAACTGGGGTCTGGACTTCACCGGCGGTACGCTCATCGAGCTGACCTACGAGCGTCCGGCCGACGTTACCAAGGTGCGTGAGCAGCTGGCGACGTCGGGTTACCACGAAGCAATCGTGCAGAGCTTCGGTGCGACTACCGATCTGCTGGTGCGGATGCCGGGTGAAGACCCGCAATTGGGCCATCAGGTGGCGGAAGCGCTGTTGAAGGTCGGCGGCGATAACCCGGCAACGGTCAAGCGTGTCGAGTTCGTCGGCCCGCAGGTCGGTGAAGAGCTGCGCGACCAGGGCGGCCTCGGCATGCTGCTGGCGCTCGGCGGCATCCTGATCTACCTGGCTTTCCGCTTTCAGTGGAAATTCGCGGTCGGCGCCATCGTTTCGCTGATTCACGACGTGATCGTCACCATCGGTATCCTGTCGTACTTCCAGATCACTTTCGATCTGACCGTGCTGGCGGCGGTGCTGGCGATCATCGGTTACTCGCTAAACGACACCATCGTGGTATTCGACCGGGTTCGTGAGAACTTCCGTGTCCTGCGCAAGGCAACGCTGATCGAGAACATCAACATCTCGACCACGCAAACCCTGCTGCGCACCATGGCGACGTCGATCTCCACCTTGCTGGCGATTGCGGCACTGCTGTTCTTCGGCGGTGACAACCTGTTCGGCTTCTCGATCGCGCTGTTTATCGGCGTACTGGCGGGTACCTACTCGTCGATCTACATCGCTAACGTGGTGCTGATCTGGCTGAACCTGACCACTGAGGATCTGATTCCTCCGGCCAACACCGAGAAGGAAGTCGACGACCGTCCATAACGGCCATCGTTTTCCCGGCTGTCAGCCCAAGAAAGGCGCGAGTTGAACTCGCGCCTTTTTTTATGCTCCAAGGCTGGGAGAAGCGCGGGCGCGTCCCGCATGTGATGGTCAGGAGGTTCATGTGAACAAGTCGTTGCTGGTTGGTGCGGTATTGGGTGCTGTCGGTGTGACTGCCGGGGGTGCTGTTGCCACCTACAGCCTGGTTAAAAGCGGCCCTGAGTATGCGCAAGTATTGGCCGTTGAACCGGTTAAAACACAGATCAAGACTCCACGTGAAGTGTGCAAGGACGTGACAGTGACTCGTCAGGCACCGGTAAAAGATCAACACCAGATTGCCGGTACCGTCGTCGGTGCGCTGGCAGGTGGTTTGCTGGGTAATCAGATTGGCGGCGGCACCGGCAAGAAAATTGCCACGGTAGCCGGCGCGGTCGGTGGCGGTTATGCGGGTAACAAGGTGCAGGAAGGCATGCAGGAGCGTGACACCTACACCACCACGCAAACCCGCTGCAACACAGTCAATGACATCAGCGACAAAGTCGTCGGTTACGACGTGCGTTACTCGCTCGATGGCAAGGAAGGCAAAGTGCGGATGGATCGCGATCCGGGCAACCAGATTCCGGTCGACAAGGAAGGCAAGCTGATTCTGTCGCAGAATGAGCCGGCTCAGTAAAGAGCGACTGTTTTAACAAGAAGCACCCTGCGGGGTGCTTTTTTGTGCCCGCCATTTAGGCTGCACAACAAATCCCCTGTAGGAGTGAGCCTGCTCGCGATAGCTATTCATCATTCAATGCAGGTGGTGGCTGATACACCGCTATCGCGAGCAGGCTCACTCCTGCATTGGTCCCGTGGTGTGGCAGGTGACGAATTCCAGGCATAAAAAAGCACCCCGAAGGGTGCTTTTTTCGTTTCGCGTGACGCTTAGCGCTTCAGCGAAGCCGGCAGGTGCGGCTGGATCGCCGTCAGAACTGCCTTGAAGCATTTGGTGTTGCCGGCAACGATGTGGCCTTTTTCAAGGAAGTCGTGACCGCCGGTGAAGTCGCTCACCAGGCCGCCAGCTTCTTGAATCAGCAGGGCGCCTGCAGCCATGTCCCACTCGGACAGACCCGATTCCCAGAAGGCGTCG
The DNA here is from genome assembly GCF_979258655.1 of Pseudomonas sp. AC242. Lineage (NCBI taxonomy): Bacteria > Pseudomonadati > Pseudomonadota > Gammaproteobacteria > Pseudomonadales > Pseudomonadaceae > Pseudomonas > Pseudomonas sp. AC242. The sequence continues at coordinate 4,488,220 of NZ_OZ409873.1, read as the reverse complement.
AAACGACCGGCAGCAACATACGCCAGATCCAGGCTCGCCGAGCCGGCGCGGCGGATGCCGGCAGTCTGGCCAACCAGGGCGCGGAACATGCCCAGGTAGTTGTCGAGGTTGTCCATCTGATCGTCACGGAACGGGAAACCGGTACCCAGCAGGGCGCCGTCGAGGCTGGTGCGACCGCTGACGCGCAGGCGACGACCGTTCAGTTGAGCGCCGCGACCACGGCTGGCGGTGAATTCTTCCTGACGAACCGGGTCCAGAACCACTGCGTGTTCCAGGCGACCGCGGTATTTGCAGGCAATGCTGACAGCGAAGTGCGGAATGCCACGCAGGAAGTTGGTGGTGCCGTCCAGTGGATCGATGATCCACAGGTACTCTTCGCCTTCGATGCCGGTGCCGGCGTGCAGGCCAGTCTCTTCACCCTGGATCGAGTGATTCGGGTAAGCCTTGCGCAGGGCGTCGATGATTTTCTGTTCAGCGGCGCGATCGACCTCGGATACATAATCCTTGGCGTCTTTTTCGTCGACCTTGATGGTATCCAGGCGCTCGATGGAGCGGAAGATCAGTTCACTGGCGCTGCGGGCGGCGCGCAGCGCGATATTCAGCATGGGCTGCATGGATGTGTCACCTAAGGTTGTTAAAGAAAGCCGCGCATTCTATCAGAACTTTTCTTCAGGTGAAGGACGCTGTTCGCTTTCATAGCTTAACGGTAGGCTGTTCTGTAAGATTTGCACCCCTTTCCTGTGTCCGAGAGCGCCTCCCTTGCTGCAGAACATTCGTGTCGTCCTGGTCAATACCAGCCACCCCGGCAACATCGGCGGGGCCGCGCGCGCCATGAAAAACATGGGTCTGTCGCGACTGGTGCTGGTCGAACCGCGGGTCTTCCCGCACCACGAAGCCGACGCTCGTGCTTCCGGTGCCGGTGACATCCTTGAAAATGCGCAAGTCGTCGCCACTTTGGAAGACGCCTTGGTCGGCTGCAATCTGGTGCTCGGCACCAGCGCCCGTGACCGGCGTATTCCTTGGCCGCTGCTGGATCCGCGCGAGTGCGGCACCAAAGTGGTCGAGGAAGCCGGGCAGGGCGCTGAAATCGCCCTGGTGTTCGGTCGCGAAGATTCCGGCCTGACCAATGAGGAGCTGCAGCGATGTCACTTTCACGTGCACATCCCCTCCGACCCTGAGTTCAGTTCGCTGAACCTTGGCGCGGCGGTGCAGGTGTTGAGCTACGAAGTGCGCATGGCCTGGCTGGCAGCGCAAGGTCAGCCGAGCAAGATCGAGAAAGAAGAAGTGGCTTCGGTGAAAAGTGCCGAGCTGGCGACCATGGATGAGCTGGAGCGATTCTATGAGCATCTGGAGCAGACGCTGGTCGCCATCGAATTCCTCGATCCGGAAAAGCCGCGGCACTTGATGGCGCGCCTGCGCCGGTTGTACGGACGCAGCTCGGTGAGTCGGGCGGAAATGAATATTTTGCGTGGCATCCTCACGGAAACCCAGAAGGCGGCCCGTGGCGAGCTTCTTAAGCGGAAGGACTAAATGATGTTTGAGCGTTTGCGTGAAGATATCCAGAGCGTATTCCATCGAGACCCGGCGGCGCGTAACGCTTTTGAAGTCCTGACCTGCTACCCCGGCATGCATGCGATCTGGATTCATCGATTGGCCGGCATGCTGTGGCGCAACGAACTGAAATGGCTGGCGCGGCTGGTGTCGAACTTCGGTCGCTGGTTGACCGGGATCGAGATTCATCCGGGCGCCAAGGTCGGTCGACGCTTCTTTATCGACCACGGCATGGGCATCGTTATTGGTGAAACCGCCGAGATTGGCGATGACGTGACCATTTATCAGGGCGTGACCCTGGGTGGCACAAGCTGGAACAAAGGCAAACGCCACCCCACTTTGGGTGATGGTGTGGTTGTCGGTGCGGGCGCCAAGGTGCTTGGTCCGTTCACCGTCGGCGCCGGTGCCAAGGTTGGTTCCAATGCCGTGGTGACCAAGGAAGTACCGCCGGGCGCCACTGTTGTCGGTATTCCTGGACGCATCATCGTCAAGTCCGACGAAGAGCAGGACGCCAAGCGCAAGGCCATGGCCGAGAAGATCGGTTTCGATGCCTACGGCGTCAGCGAAGACATGCCTGACCCGGTGGCGCGCGCCATCGGTCAGTTGCTCGATCACCTGCAAGCGGTGGACGGACGGCTGGAAGGGATGTGCGGCGCGCTGAAGGATCTGGGCAGCAATTACTGTGCGAAAGATCTGCCTGAGCTGCGTGAAGAAGACTTCGCCTGCGTCAAAGGCAAAGACGAGTCCAAGGCCAGCTAACGCCCCCTGTAGGAGCTGCCGAAGGCTGCGATCTTCTGATCTTGCCTTTCATAAGATCAAAAGATCGCAGCCTTCGGCAGCTCCTACACAGGCATCCGTCAACCGGTGTGCCATTAGGCCGCAGAGCCTGCTATCATTCGCGCGCTCTTTTGCGGGTAATCCTGACTAAAGTACTAGGTCTTAAAGTTGACTTAAATACTCGGGAATTGCATACTCGCCCCATTCTGAACTCCGTGGTAACTGTCCATGCGACTGACTACAAAAGGCCGATACGCCGTGACCGCCATGCTTGACCTGGCGTTGCACGCGCAGCACGGGCCCGTGTCCCTGGCCGATATCTCCGAGCGCCAAGGCATCTCCCTGTCCTACCTCGAACAGCTGTTCGCCAAGCTGCGCCGCAGCAACCTGGTTTCCAGCGTTCGCGGCCCGGGTGGCGGCTACCAATTGTCCCGCGACATGCAGGGCATTCAGGTCGCCCAGGTGATCGATGCAGTAAACGAATCGGTCGATGCCACCAAATGCCAGGGCCAAGGCGATTGCCATTCCGGCGACACGTGCCTGACCCATCATCTGTGGTGCGATTTGAGCCTGCAGATTCACGAATTTCTAAGTGGTATCAGCTTGGCTGATCTTGTGACTCGCCGTGAGGTGCAAGAAGTAGCCCAGCGTCAGGACCAGCGCCGTTGCAACAGCAAGGCGCCACGCCTGGACAAGATTGAAGCGTCCGCCGTCGAATGACAGCCAAAGAGCTAGCGGCACGCCAGCCCTGATTTAGGAGATAGTCCATGAAATTGCCGATTTACCTTGATTACTCTGCGACCACCCCGGTTGATCCGCGTGTTGCGCAAAAGATGAGTGAATGCCTGCTGGTCGACGGAAACTTCGGTAACCCGGCGTCCCGTTCCCACGTGTTCGGCTGGAAGGCTGAAGAATCGGTCGAAAATGCGCGTCGTCAGGTGGCTGATCTGGTCAACGCCGACCCGCGCGAAATCGTCTGGACTTCCGGTGCCACCGAATCCGACAACCTGGCAATCAAGGGTGCGGCGCATTTCTACGGTTCCAAGGGCAAGCACCTGATCACCTCCAAGATCGAGCACAAGGCTGTCCTCGACACCATGCGCCAACTGGAGCGTGAAGGTTTCGAGGTCACCTACCTCGAGCCGACCGAAGACGGTCTCATCACTCCGTCCATGATTGAAGCTGCACTGCGCGAAGACACCATTCTGGTCTCCGTGATGCACGTGAACAACGAAATCGGCACCGTCAACGACATCGCAGCGATCGGCGAAATGCTCCGCGCCAAGGGCGTTCTGTTCCACGTCGACGCCGCTCAGTCCACTGGCAAGGTCGAGATCGACCTGCAGAAGCTGAAAGTCGACATGATGTCGTTCTCCGCCCATAAAACCTACGGCCCTAAAGGCATCGGCGCGCTGTACGTCAGCCGCAAGCCGCGTGTGCGCATCGAAGCGACCATGCACGGCGGCGGTCACGAGCGTGGCATGCGTTCCGGTACCCTGGCGACCCACCAGATCGTCGGCATGGGTGAAGCGTTCCGCGTAGCCAAAGAAGACATGGCGGCCGAAAACGTCCGTATCAAAGCCTTGAGCGACCGTTTCTACAAGCAGGTCGAGCATCTGGAAGAGCTGTACGTCAACGGCAGCCTGACCGCCCGCGTTCCGCACAACCTGAACCTGAGCTTCAACTACGTTGAAGGCGAGTCGCTGATCATGGCGCTCAAGGATCTGGCGGTATCGTCCGGTTCGGCGTGCACCTCGGCGTCGCTGGAGCCTTCGTACGTACTGCGCGCCCTGGGCCGCAACGACGAACTGGCACACAGCTCGATCCGCTTCACCTTCGGCCGTTTCACCACCGAAGAAGAAATCGACTACGCCGCGCAGAAAGTCTGCGAGGCCGTTACCAAGCTGCGCGCTCTGTCGCCGCTGTGGGACATGTACAAAGACGGCGTCGATATCTCGAAAATCGAGTGGGCGGCACACTAAATATAGAAGCCGCCAGATACAGATCCTGTAGCGACGCGGCGGTTTACGCAGCGCAGTTGCAGGGTCTCAAGAGCGGCCCTGATGAGTGAGGATTGAGAATCATGGCTTACAGCGAAAAGGTCATCGACCACTACGAAAACCCGCGCAACGTCGGCAAGATGAACGCGGAAGATCCTGATGTCGGCACCGGCATGGTCGGCGCTCCGGCGTGCGGCGACGTGATGCGTCTGCAAATCAAGGTCAACGACGCCGGCATCATCGAAGATGCCAAGTTCAAGACCTACGGCTGCGGTTCGGCTATCGCTTCCAGCTCCCTCGCCACCGAGTGGATGAAGGGCAAGACCCTGGACGAAGCAGAAACCATCAAGAACACTCAGCTGGCCGAAGAACTGGCCCTGCCGCCAGTGAAGATTCACTGCTCGGTACTGGCTGAAGACGCTATCAAAGCGGCTGTTCGCGATTACAAGCAGAAGAAAGGCTTGATCTGACTTTCTGGATTTGGCGACGAGTAAGGAGTCACCGATGGCTATCAGCATGACAGAAGCGGCTGCTCGACACGTGCGGCGCTCCCTCGACGGGCGCGGCAAAGGTGAAGGGATTCGTCTGGGTGTTCGCACCACAGGCTGTTCCGGCCTTGCCTACGTGCTGGAGTTTGTCGACGAGGTGGTTGCAGAGGATCAGGTGTTCGAGAGTCACGGCGAAAAAGTGATCATCGACCCGAAAAGCCTGGCCTACCTGGACGGCACCGAGCTCGATTTCGTCAAGGAAGGGTTGAACGAAGGCTTCAAGTTCAACAACCCCAACGTACGCGGTGAATGTGGCTGCGGCGAAAGCTTCAACATCTGAGGCTTGTCGTGGGTATTCCTTGTCATTTCGCTTTATTCGAGCTGCAACCGGGTTTCCGTCTGGATCTCGAGCAGTTGGCCACGCGCTATCGTGAGTTGGCGCGCGGCGTTCATCCTGACCGCTTTGCCGACGCTTCCGAGCGTGAGCAGCGGTCGGCACTCGAGCAGTCTGCGCGGCTCAACGACGCCTATCAGACGCTCAAGAGTCCGGCCCAGCGCGCACGCTACCTGCTGACCATCAGCGGGCATGAAGTGCCGATGGAAGTCACGGTCCACGACCCCGAGTTTCTTCTGCAGCAGATGCAATGGCGCGAAGAGCTCGAAGACCTCCAGGACAGTGCCGATCTCGACGGCGTCGCAGTGTTCAAGCGGCGCCTGAAAGTGGCTCAGGAAGAACTCAATGAAAGCTTCGCAGCCTGTTGGGATGATGCAGCGCAACGTGAGCAGGCCGAACGCCTGATGCGGCGCATGCAGTTCCTCGACAAGCTCACCTACGAAGTGCGCCAGTTAGAAGAGCGCCTCGACGATTAACCCAGTGCCGCTCCGGTCGCACGCCTGATATACAGATAAGTCCTGATCACGATGGCCCTACTGCAGATCGCCGAACCCGGCCAAAGTCCTCAACCGCACCAGCGTCGTCTGGCTGTGGGGATCGACTTGGGCACTACCAATTCGCTGGTCGCTGCGTTGCGCAGTGGTCTTTCCGAGCCGTTGGCTGACGCAAACGGGCAGGTCATCCTGCCGTCCGCTGTGCGTTACCACGCCGATCGCGTCGAAGTTGGCGAGTCAGCCAAGCTGGCCGCCGCTTCCGATCCTTTGAACACCGTGCTGTCGGTCAAGCGCTTGATGGGTCGTGGTCTGTCCGACGTCAAGCAATTGGGCGAGCAACTGCCATACCGCTTTGTCGGTGGCGAATCGCACATGCCGTTCATCGACACCGTGCAAGGCCCGAAAAGCCCGGTCGAAGTCTCCGCCGATATCCTCAAGGTCCTGCGTCAGCGCGCTGAAGCAACCTTGGGTGGCGAGCTGGTGGGTGCGGTGATCACCGTTCCTGCTTACTTCGACGATGCTCAGCGCCAAGCCACCAAGGATGCGGCGAAACTCGCCGGTCTGAACGTGCTGCGTCTGCTCAATGAGCCGACCGCTGCCGCTGTGGCGTACGGTCTGGATCAACACGCTGAAGGCCTGGTCGCTATTTATGACCTGGGCGGCGGCACCTTCGATATTTCCATTCTGCGTCTGACTGGCGGTGTTTTTGAAGTGCTGGCCACTGGCGGCGACAGCGCGCTGGGCGGCGATGACTTCGATCACGCGATTGCCGGCTGGATCATCGAGAGCGCGGGCCTGTCCGCCGATCTTGATCCGGGCGCACAACGCAATCTGCTGCAAACCGCTTGCGCGGCCAAAGAAGCCCTGACCGATGCGTCCAGCGTTGAAGTGGCCTATGGCGACTGGAAAGCACCGCTGACCCGCGAAGCCTTCGATGCGCTGATCGAGCCAATGGTCGCGCGCAGTCTGAAAGCCTGCCGCCGCGCCGTTCGCGACTCCGGCATCGAGCTGGAAGACGTGCACGCCGTGGTCATGGTCGGCGGTTCGACTCGCGTTCCGCGTGTTCGCGAAGCCGTTGCCGAAGCCTTTGGTCGTCAGCCTCTGACCGAAATCGACCCGGATCAAGTGGTGGCCATCGGTGCCGCGATCCAGGCCGATACCCTGGCTGGCAACAAGCGCGATGGCGGCGAGTTGCTGTTGCTCGACGTGATTCCGCTGTCCCTGGGGCTGGAAACCATGGGCGGTCTGATGGAAAAGGTGATTCCACGTAACACCACCATTCCGGTCGCTCGCGCTCAAGATTTTACGACTTATAAAGACGGCCAGTCGGCCATGGCGATCCACGTCCTGCAGGGTGAGCGCGAGCTGATCAGCGACTGCCGCTCGCTGGCGCGTTTCGAATTGCGCGGCATTCCAGCGATGGTGGCGGGTGCAGCGAAGATTCGCGTGACCTTCCAGGTCGATGCCGACGGTCTGCTCAGCGTTTCCGCCCGTGAGCTGGGTTCAGGCGTTGAGGCAAGCATTCAGGTCAAACCGTCCTACGGTCTGACCGACGGCGAAATCGCCAAAATGCTCAAGGATTCGTTCCAGCACGCCAATGACGACAAGGTCGCCCGCGTTCTGCGTGAGCAGCAGGTCGATGCCCAGCGTCTGATCGAAGCGGTGCGGGGCGCTCTGGAGGCGGATGGCGAGCGTTTGCTCGACGCCGAAGAGCGCATGGTTATCGACCTGCAGCTGCAGGAATTGGCCGAACTGATGAAAGGTACCGATGGTTATGCCATCGAGCAGCAGACCAAGCGTCTGTCGCAAGTGACCGATGCTTTTGCTGCCCGCCGCATGGATCTGACGGTGAAAGCCGCTCTGTCGGGGCGCAATCTGAATGAAATCGAGGATATCTGATGCCGCAGGTCATTTTTCTGCCCCACGAGAAGTTCTGCCCTGAAGGCATGGTTGTAGAGGCTGCGCCCGGCACATCGATTCTCGAACTGGCCCACGAACACCACATCGAGATGGAAAGCGCTTGCGGCGGTGTCTGCGCTTGCACCACCTGCCACTGCATCATCCGCGAGGGTTTCGACTCGATGGAAGAGGCCGACGAGCTGGAAGAAGATTTCCTCGATCGTGCCTGGGGTCTGGAAGCGCAATCGCGTCTGGCTTGCCAGGCTATCGTTGGTGAAGAAGACATCACCGTCGAAATTCCGAAATATTCGCTTAACCATGCGGCCGAAGCGCCGCACTGACTGGTAAGACTGTCATGAGCTACGGTTGGAATGATGTTCAACGTATTGCAGAAGAATTGGCCGAGGCCCATGACGGCGTCGATCCGTATTCTGTAGGTTTTGTCCGTCTGCAGCAGATGATCCTGGATCTGCCTGACTTCGATAGCACTTCTGGCCGTGTCGGCGAGAAGGTGCTGGAAGCGGTTCAGGAGCTCTGGGCCAAAGAATTGGACTGATCGTCTCGCAGGTTAGGCAATACCCAAGAACCCGCGTATAATTCGCGGGTTTAATTTTTCGCAAATTACCGTTTCTGGAGTTACACCATGGCTGTTCAACGCACTTTCTCCATCATCAAGCCTGACGCTGTTGCAAAAAACGTCATCGGCGAAATCACCACTCGTTTCGAAAAAGCCGGCCTGCGCGTTGTAGCTTCGAAACTGAAGCAACTGTCCAAAGCTGAAGCTGAAGGCTTCTACGCTGAGCACAGCGCTCGTGGTTTCTTCGGCGACCTGGTTGCTTTCATGATCTCCGGTCCTGTTGTTGTTCAGGTTCTGGAAGGCGAAAACGCTATCGCTCTGAACCGTGAGCTGATGGGCGCTACCAACCCTAAAGAAGCTGCTGCCGGCACCATCCGCGCTGATTTCGCTGATTCCATCGACGCCAACGCTGTTCACGGTTCGGACTCCGAAGCCGCAGCTGCTCGTGAAATCTCGTACTTCTTCGCAGCTACTGAAGTAACCACTCGCTAAGCATTGGCTTAAGAGTGAAGGTGAATCCATGACTACATCGACTGTAAAAACCAACCTGCTGGGTCTGACTCAACAGGAAATGGAAAAATTCTTCGACTCAATCGGGGAGAAGCGTTTCCGTGCCGGTCAGGTAATGAAATGGATTCACCACTTTGGTGTCGATGATTTCGACGCCATGACGAACGTCAGCAAGGCCTTGCGCGACAAGCTCAAGGTTATTGCTGAGGTCCGTGGTCCGGAAGTGGTCAGCGAGGACATCTCCAGCGACGGCACCCGTAAGTGGGTGGTGCGCGTGGCGTCCGGCAGCTGCGTCGAGACCGTGTACATTCCCCAGGGCAAACGCGGCACTTTGTGCGTTTCGTCCCAGGCAGGCTGTGCCCTGGATTGCAGTTTCTGCTCCACCGGCAAGCAAGGCTTCAATAGCAACCTCACCGCCGCCGAAGTCATCGGCCAGGTGTGGATTGCCAACAAATCTTTTGGCAGTGTCCCGGCAACCGTCGACCGTGCCATCACCAACGTGGTGATGATGGGCATGGGTGAGCCATTGCTGAACTTCGACAACGTCGTCGCCGCCATGCATCTGATGATGGATGACCTCGGCTACGGGATCTCCAAGCGCCGCGTGACCCTGTCCACGTCGGGTGTGGTGCCGATGATCGATGAGCTGGCCAAGCACATCGACGTGTCCCTGGCGTTGTCCCTGCACGCACCAAATGACGCATTGCGTAACCAATTGGTGCCGATCAACAAGAAATATCCGCTTAAGATGCTGCTCGAGTCGTGCCAGCGCTACATGTCGTCTCTGGGCGAGAAACGTGTGCTGACCATCGAGTACACCTTGCTCAAGGACATCAACGACAAGGTCGAGCACGCGGTGGAAATGATCGCGCTGCTGAAAGATATCCCGTGCAAGATCAACCTGATTCCGTTCAACCCGTTCCCGCATTCCGGGTACGAGCGGCCGAGCAACAACGCGATCCGTCGTTTCCAGGATCAGTTGCATCAGGCCGGTTTCAACGTCACTGTGCGCACCACCCGTGGTGAAGACATCGACGCTGCATGTGGTCAATTGGTAGGGCAGGTGCTGGATCGCACCCGTCGCAGCGAACGTTACATCGCCGTGCGTGAGTTGAGCGCCGACAGCGATCTGGCACAGAACGCCGCGAATACTAACTAAGAGAGGATCTCTATGTCCCTGCGCTTTGCGCTGCTGTTGCTGTTGGCCAGCCTGTGTGCTGGTTGTGTCCTTTCGGGTGACTACAACCCGATGAAGACCAGCAAGGGCCGCGATGAAGCGCGGGCTGCCTACGTGCAGCTGGGGCTGGGATACTTGCAGCAAGGCATGACTGAACGGGCCAAGGTGCCGCTGAAAAAGGCGCTGGAAATCGACGGCTCCGATCCGGATGCCAATGCGGCCCTCGGTTTGGTGTTTCAGTCCGAAATGGAACCTGAGCTGGCCGACGAACACTTCCGCAAGGCCTTGTCCTCCCGTCCCGCCGATGCGCGCATCCTCAACAACTACGGCAGTTTTCTCTACGAACAACAGCGTTATAAAGAAGCCTACGAGCGTTTTGAACAGGCTGCGGCCGATACCCTGTATCCTGAGCGTTCGCGTGTGTTCGAAAACCTCGGCATGACGGCCGCAAAGCTCGGTCAGCGTGATCTGGCGCAGCAGCAACTGGAAAAGGCGCTGCGTTTGAACCGCCAACAACCGCGTGCATTGCTGGAAATGGCTGAGTTGTCCTTCGAAGACAGGCATTATGTGCCCGCGCGTGACTATTACGACCGATTCAGCCTGCTGACCGAACAAAATGCACGTAGTCTATTGCTCGGCGTTCGGCTGGCAAAAGTGTTTGAAGATCGCGACAAGGCCGCCAGTTATGGCCTGCAATTAAAACGACTCTATCCCGGTACGCCGGAATATCAGCAATACCTGTCGGAGCAATGATGAAAGCGGCGCATCCCGAAGTTGTAGCAGCGAATCGCGTTAACCCCGGTGAGACCCTGCGCCAGGCCCGCGAAAGCAATGGCTGGTCGCTGGCCGAAGTGGCCCTCAAGCTCAACCTCACCGTGACTTCCCTGAGCAATCTTGAAGCCGGCGCTTTCGACAAGCTGCCGGGGCATACCTTCGCTCGCGGTTACATTCGCGCCTATGCCAAATTGCTCGGCATGGACCAGACCGTGCTGGTTCAGCAATTCGACCAGTCCACCGGCACCGACTCCCAGGGCAGCAACGTTCACGCCCTTGGTCGTATCGAAGAGCCTGTACGGGTTTCCCACACTATTTTGCGTATTGTCAGCCTGCTGTTGCTGATTGCGGTCATCGGCGGCGGTTTCGTCTGGTGGCAGGATCAGACGTCGCTGCGCACCAAGGACCTGACGTCCCTGGCGCCTGAGCACGTTGAAGTCGAGGGCGCTGACGGTACGACCCAGATTCACCCGATCGACGAGCCGGAGGATCAGGCTGTCGAGGAGAACCAGTCCGACAGCTCGACTGCGCTGGCATTGCCTCAGTCTGAAACCACTGCTGAATCGACTGGCGCAGAAGCTGCTGCCCCGGCAACTGCTCCAGCGGCACCGGTTGCACCGGCTGTAACGCCGACCGCTCCGGTTCATACGCCAGCCCCGGTTGTCGCCAATCCGGCCACTCCTGCGCCAACCGTTCCAGCTACCCCAGCACCAACCGTTACCGCTCCAGTCGTTGCTGCTACACCGGCACCAGCCGCAGAAGCGGCCGCTCCGGTGGCCGGCGATGGTCAGGTACAACTGCAGTTCAGCGCCGATTGCTGGGCGCAAGTCACCGATGGCCGTGGCAAAGTACTGTTCAGTGGTCTGAAGCATAAAGGCGATAATGTGACCGTCAGCGGCAAGCCGCCGCTCGCCGTGCGTCTGGGCGTTGCCCGTGCTGCACAGGTCAGCTACAACGGCCAGCCGGTCGATATCGCTCCGTTCACCAGTGGCGAGACTGCTCGCCTGAAGTTGGGTCAATAAGTCATGCACGGCGAATCTCCAATCAAACGTCGCGTTTCGCGCAAGATCTGGGTCGGCAACGTACCGGTGGGCGGCGACGCGCCGATCGCGGTGCAGAGCATGACCAACAGCGACACCAATGACGTCGCCGCCACTGTTGCGCAAATCAACCGTCTGGAAGCTGCTGGCGTCGACATCGTCCGCGTCTCGGTGCCGGACATGGACGCCGCCGAGGCGTTCGGCAAGATCAAGCAACTGGTCAAAGTGCCGCTGGTTGCCGACATCCACTTCGATTACAAGATCGCCTTGCGCGTAGCCGAGTTGGGCGTGGACTGCCTGCGCATCAACCCGGGCAACATCGGTCGTGAAGACCGTGTTCGCGCGGTCGTCGATGCAGCGCGTGATCGCGGCATTCCGATCCGCATCGGCGTCAACGCCGGTTCCCTGGAAAAAGACCTGCAAAAGAAATACGGCGAGCCGACCCCGGCTGCGCTGGTCGAATCTGCTTTGCGTCACGTTGAACACCTCGAACGCCTGAATTTCCAGGACTTCAAGGTCAGCGTGAAAGCCTCCGACGTGTTCATGGCCGTCGAAGCCTACCGCTTGCTGGCGAAAGAAATCGTTCAACCGCTGCACCTGGGCATCACCGAAGCCGGTGGATTGCGTTCGGGCACAGTGAAATCCGCCGTGGGCCTAGGTATGCTGCTCGCCGAGGGGATTGGCGATACTATCCGCATCTCGCTGGCGGCCGACCCGGTCGAGGAAGTGAAGGTCGGTTACGACATTCTCAAGTCTTTGCATCTGCGTTCCCGTGGCATCAACTTCATCGCCTGCCCGAGCTGCTCGCGGCAGAACTTCGATGTGGTGAAAACCATGAACGAGCTGGAAGGGCGTCTTGAAGACCTGCTGGTGCCGCTGGATGTCGCGGTGATCGGTTGTGTGGTCAACGGCCCCGGCGAAGCCAAGGAAGCCCATATCGGCTTGACCGGCGGCACGCCAAACCTGATTTACATCGACGGCAAGCCGTCGCAGAAACTGACGAATGACAATCTGGTGGACGAGCTGGAAAAGCTGATCCGCCAGAAAGCGGCCGAAAAGGTCGAAGCTGACGCTGCGGTTATTGCGCGCGGCTGAGCCTGACCGAAGCGCCGAACGAATTTAAGGATTTAAAGTGAGCAAGTCTCTGCAAGCCATTCGTGGCATGAACGACATCCTGCCCGAACAGACCCCGCTGTGGCGTTATTTCGAGGGCACTGTTGCGCGTCTGCTGGATAACTACGGTTACAAGCAGATCCGCATGCCGATCGTCGAGTTCACCGAGCTGTTCAAGCGCTCGATCGGTGAAGTGACCGACATCGTCGAAAAAGAGATGTACACCTTCGAAGACCGCAACGGCGACTCTCTGACCTTGCGTCCGGAAGGCACCGCTGCATGCGTGCGTGCAGTGCTTGAGCACGGCATCACCGGCGGCGGCCAGGTGCAGAAACTCTGGTACATCGGCCCGATGTTCCGCCACGAGCGTCCGCAGAAAGGTCGTTATCGCCAGTTCCACCAGATCGGCCTGGAGGTATTCAACCTCGACGGTCCGGACATCGACGCCGAGCTGATCATCATGACCTGGCGCCTGTGGGGCGAGCTGGGTATTCGTGATGCGGTCAAACTCGAACTCAACAGTCTGGGCACCAGCGAGTCCCGTGGTCGCTATCGTGAAGCGCTGGTCGAGTACCTCTCGGCGCACCACGACAAGCTCGATGAAGACAGCCAGCGTCGCCTGAAAACCAACCCGCTGCGCGTGCTCGACACGAAAAATGCCGACACTCAAGCGGTACTGGTCGATGCGCCGAAGATGGCCGACTACCTCGATGACGAATCCCGTACGCACTTCGAAGGTTTGAAAGCGCGTCTGGATGCTGTCGGCATTCCATATGTGCTCAACCCGAAGCTGGTGCGTGGCCTCGACTACTACAGCAAAACCGTTTTCGAATGGGTCACCGACAAGCTCGGCGCCCAGGGCACTGTCTGCGCCGGCGGCCGTTACGACGGGCTGGTCGAGCAGATGGGCGGCAAGCCGACCACCGGCGTTGGTTTCGCCATGGGCATCGAGCGTCTGGTGCTGATGCTGGAAACTCTGGAGCAGATCCCGGAAGAAATCTCCCGTCAGGTTGATGTCTATCTGTGTGCCTTCGGTGAAGAAGCCGAGCTGGCGGGTCTGGCTCTGGCTGAACGTGTTCGCGATCAACTTCCAAACCTGCGTCTGCAAGTCAATGCCGGCGCTGGCAGCTTCAAAAGCCAATTCAAGAAGGCCGACAAGAGCGGTGCGCTGTACGCACTGATCCTCGGTGACGACGAAATGGCCCAGCAAGTGGTAGGTTTCAAACCCCTGCGTGGCCAGGGCGAACAACAAAGCATTGCCTGGGATGCGCTCGCCGCTCACCTGGCCACCTGCGTCGTGCAGGGTTGAAGCTGTCCAAACAGCCGATTTAGCGATTAAGGAGTATTGGGGTGTCGAGTACCGAAGACGAACAGTTGGCGGATTTGAAGGACTGGTGGACACGCAACGGCAAACCTTGGTCACCGGCGGCCTGTTGGCGCTGGTCATCGTGTTCGGCTGGCAGGCTTATCACAAGTATCAGAGCAACCAGTCGCAAGGCGCCTCGGTGCTCTATCAGCAACTGCTGGAAACCACGCTGACGCCTGACGGCAAACCTGATGCCGCCCGCGTTGCGGACCTGGCCGGTAAGCTCAACAGCGAATTCGGCGGTTCTGCCTACGCGCAGTACGGCAGCCTGTTCGTCGCCAAAGTAGCGGTCGACAGCGGCAAGCTGGACGACGCCGCGACCGAACTGAAAGCCATCGTCGACAAACCGGCCAACCCGGCGCTGGGCGAAATCGCCCGTCAGCGTCTGGCGCAGGTACTCGGCGCGCAAAACAAGGCTGAAGACGGCCTGAAACTGCTCGACGGCGATGCCGACAAAGCATTCCTGGCCACTCGCGAAGAACTCAAGGGCGACCTGCTGGTACAGCTGGGCCGTACCGATGACGCGAACAAGGCGTATCAAAAAGCCAAGGCGGCACTGTCGGATGAAGCGGCGGTCGGTGGCCTTCAAATCAAGCTCGACGACCTGGCCAAAGGGGATGCGTGACGTGATCCGTTGGAAGCATGCAGCATTGCTGGCTCTGGCCCTTCTGGCCGCGGGTTGCAGCAGCAACAGCAAAAAAGAATTGCCACCGGCTGAACTGACCGACTTCAAAGAAGAAGTGGTCCTGCACAAGCAGTGGAGTCGTTCGATCGGTGACGGTCAGGGCGAAACCTACAACATGCTGGTGCCGGCGATCGACGGTGACACCATCTACGCCGCCGATGTAACTGGCGTGGTGATGGCCATGGATCGCGGCAATGGCGATGTGAAATGGAAGCAGGATCTTGAGCTGCCTGTCTCCGGCGCTGTCGGTGTCGGCTACGGTCTGGTTCTGATCGGTACGCTGCGCGGCGAAGTCGTTGCTCTGGACACCAGCAACGGTGAAGAGAAGTGGCGTGCTCGCGTCAACAGCGAGGTTCTCGCGCCGCCGGCCAACAATGGCGACGTCGTGGTCGTGCAGACTCAGGACGATCGTCTGATCGGTCTGGATGCATCGACCGGTACTCAGCGCTGGGTGTATGACAGCACGCCGGCCGTACTGACCCTGCGTGGCACCAGTGCTCCGCTGGTCACCAACCGCCTCGCGGTGGCTGGCCTGTCGACCGGTAAAGTGGTCGCTCTGGACATTTCCAACGGCGTGCCGGTCTGGGAACAACGCATTGCGATCCCTCAGGGCCGTTCGGAACTGGAGCGCGTGGTCGACATCGACGGCGGTCTGCTGCTGTCCGGCGGTACGCTGTACGTTGCCAGCTACCAGGGTCGCGTGGCGGCACTGGACCTGGAAAGCGGTCGTCAACTCTGGCAGCGCGATGCGTCGAGCTACGCCGGTATCGCTCAGGGTTTCGGCAGCGTTTACGTGAGCCTGTCCTCGGGCACCGTTGAAGGCGTCGACGAACGTTCCACCACAGCATTGTGGAGCAACGATTCGCTGGCTCGCCGTCAACTGTCGGCTCCGGAAGTGTTCTCCAGCTATGTTGCAGTGGGTGACCTGGAAGGTTATCTGCACCTGCTGAGTCAGGTTGACGGTCGTTTCGTCGGCCGCGAGCGCATCGACAGCGACGGCCTGCGTGCCCGTCCGCTGGTGGTGGGTGACACGATTTATGTATATGGCAACAGCGGCAAACTGGAAGCCCTGACCATCAAGTAACAACTATGCTTGGGGTTAAACCCCCAGGCGGCCCCGGATTCATGGGGCTTGCAGCGCTAACAGGCGTTGCCCCGAGCACCAGCCGCTGCCTCGCAGCGGCTTTTGTATTTTCTGAAATAACGAAGTGGAGAGCCGCATGGTTCCCGTAATCGCCCTGGTGGGCCGACCGAACGTCGGCAAGTCCACCTTGTTCAACCGCCTGACCAGGACTCGTGACGCCATCGTCGGCGACTTGTCCGGTCTGACCCGTGATCGCCAGTACGGTGAGGCCAAGTGGCAAGGGCGTTCCTACATTCTGGTCGACACCGGCGGTATCTCCGGTGACGAGCACGGTATGGACGAAAAAATGGCCGAGCAGTCGCTGCTGGCCATTGAAGAAGCAGACGTTGTGCTGTTTCTGGTAGATGCCAAGGCCGGCTTCACCGCCGCCGACCAGATGATCGCCGAACACCTGCGCAAACGTAACAAGCGTTCCTACGTGGTTGCCAACAAGGTCGACAACATCGACCCGGAAATGGCCCGCGCTGAATTCGCTCCGCTGGGTATGGGCCACGCGATCCCGATCGCCGGTGCTCACGGCCGTGGCATCACCCAGATGCTGGAAATCGCCCTGGGTGATTTCCCGAGAGACGAAGAAGAGCCGGAAGAAGGCGAAGAAGAGATCGTTGCCGAAGGCGAGGAAGCCAAGCGCATTCCTGGCCCAAGCGAAAAAGACGGGATCAAGATCGCCATCATCGGTCGTCCGAACGTCGGCAAGTCGACCTTGGTCAACCGCATGCTCGGTGAAGACCGGGTTATCGTTTATGACCAGCCGGGCACCACGCGTGACAGTATCTACATTCCGTTCGAGCGCAATGAAGAGAAGTACACGCTGATCGACACCGCTGGTGTGCGCAAGCGCGGCAAGATCCACGAAGAAGTCGAAAAATTCTCCGTGGTCAAAACCCTGCAAGCGATCAAAGACGCCAACGTAGTGATCTTCGTGATGGACGCCCGCGAAGGTGTGGTCGATCACGACCTCAACCTGCTCGGTTTTGCCATCGAATCGGGTCGCGCGCTGGTGATCGCGATCAACAAGTGGGACGGCATGACGCCGAGCGAGCGCGACTACGTCAAGGTCGAGCTGCAGCGTCGTCTGTTCTTTGTTGACTACGCCGACATCCACTTCATCTCGGCCCTGCACGGCACTGGCGTGGGCAACCTCTACGCTTCGGTGCAGAACTCGTTCAAGTCGGCGGTCACCCGCTGGCCGACCAACCGTCTGACCCAGATTCTCGAAGACGCGGTTGGCGAACACGCGCCGCCGATGGTCAACAACCGCCGGATCAAGCTGCGTTACGCTCACTTGGGTGGTGCGAACCCGCCGATCATCGTGATCCACGGTAACCAGATCGAGAAAGTGCCGAAGTCGTATGTGCGCTATCTGGAGAACACCTACCGTCGTGTGCTGAAGCTGGTCGGTACGCCGATCCGCATCGAGTTCAAGGGCGGCGAGAACCCGTACGAAGGCAACAAGACCACGCTGACCGACCGCCAGGTCAACAAGAAGCGTCGCTTGATGTCGCACCACAAAAAAGCTGACAAGAAGCGCCGCGACAAGAAATAAGGTCGCTGGCTGTTGATCGTTCCCATGCTCCGCGTGGGAATGTATTCCGTGACGCTCTGCGTCACATAAGCGGCGGACGCAGAGCGTCCAAGGCTGCATTCCCACGCAGAGCGTGGGAACGATCAACATGAGAGAAGGGTGCCATCCGGCGCCCTTTTTTTATGGGCGCCGGATGGGCTATCCTCGGGCTCTCCCGCGCCGTCGTCAGAGCCGGGTGTTGAGCAGGGAACCCCCGATGATCACCAGTAAGCTGCCGAATGTCGGCATCACGATTTTCACGCAGATGTCTCAGCTCGCCGCGCAAACCGGCGCGATCAACCTGTCCCAGGGTTTTCCTGATTTTGACGGCCCGCAGGCGTTGCGTGATGCGGTCGGTAGACACATTGCCAGTGGCCACAATCAGTATTCGCCGATGACTGGCCTGCCGGCACTGCGCGAACAGATTGCAGCGAAAATCGCTCGCAGCTATGGCGTGCAGGTCAATGCCGACAGCGAAGTGACCGTGACGCCGGGCGCGACCCAGGCGATCTTCTGTGCGATTCAGGCGGTTATCCACAGCGGCGACGAAGTCATCGTGTTCGATCCGTGCTACGACAGCTACGAGCCGGCCACAGAGTTGGCGGGCGGTCGTTGCGTGCATGTGCAGCTGAACCCGGACGACTTCTCCATCGATTTCGACAAACTCGCAGCGGCCCTGAGCCCGCGCACGAAAATGATCGTCATCAACACCCCGCACAACCCGAGCGGCGCATTGATCAGCCGTGCCGAGCTGGATCAACTGGCGGCATTGATCCGTGGTCGCGACATTTATCTGATCAGCGACGAAGTCTACGAACACCTGGTATTTGACGGCGTACCGCACGTTAGCGTGCTCGCCCATGAAGAGTTGTATCAACGCGCCTTCGTGGTCAGTTCGTTCGGCAAGACCTACCACGTCACTGGCTGGAAAACCGGTTACGTCGTCGCGCCACCAGCGCTGACGGCCGAGCTGCGCAAGGTGCACCAGTACGTCAGTTTCTGCGGCGTTACGCCGTTGCAATACGCGCTAGCCGATTACATGGCTGAACACCCGGAGCACGTCGAAGAATTGCCGGGTTTCTATCAGGCCAAGCGCGATCTGTTCTGCGATCTGCTGGCGCCGTCGCGCTTCAGTTTTACCCGAGTCACCGGCACCTATTTTCAACTGGTCGATTATTCGCAGATTCGCCCCGACCTGAACGACGTCGAGATGGCGATGTGGATGACCCGCGAGCACGGCGTGGCGAGTATTCCGGTGTCGGTCTTCTATCAGAATCCACCCGAAGGCCAGCGCCTGGTGCGTCTGTGCTTCGCCAAACGCGAGGAGACGCTGCGAGAAGCGGCGGCGAAACTATGCGTGATCTGAGTGCGTTACCCGATCTCAACCTGGCGCTGATCCAGACCAGCCTTGCCTGGCATGACCGCCAGGCGAACCTCGAGCATTTCGAGCTGTTGCTGGAGCAGGCGCGCGGGGCGGATCTGATCATCCTGCCGGAAATGTTCACCACCGGATTCTCCATGGAATCCGAAACCCTCGCGGAAGCCGAGAACGGCCCGACCAGCAAATGGCTGCGGGTTCAGGCGGCGAAGCTTAATGCAGTCATTACCGGCAGCGTGATCATTCAGGCCGGCGACGGCAGCCATCGCAATCGCCTGCTGTGGGCGCGGCCGGACGGTGAAGTGCTGCATTACGACAAGCGTCACCTGTTCCGCATGGCCGGCGAGCACAACCATTACACCCCTGGCGAACGTCAGGTGCAGTTCGAACTCAAGGGCTGGCGTATCCGTCCGCTGATTTGTTACGACCTGCGCTTTCCGGTGTGGAGCCGCGATGCGCAGGACACCGATCTATTGCTGTACACCGCCAACTGGCCGGGGGCGCGACGGTTGCACTGGAACCGACTGTTGCCTGCTCGGGCGATCGAGAACCTCTGCTATGTGGCGGCGGTGAACCGCGTTGGCACCGACGGCAAGGGCTTCGCGTATACCGGAGACAGTCAGGTGCTGGATTTCCAGGGGGAAACCTTGCTGGCGGCGGGGGAGGCGGATGGTGTGTTCAAGGCTGTGCTGGAAGCGGCTCCGCTCGCGGCGTATCGCGAGCGCTTTCCGGCGAATCTGGATGCTGACACGTTCGAGTTCACCTGAGGCAGCCGATCGTTCCCACGCGGAGCATGGGAACGAGCGCATCAGGCAAAAAAAGGCCCCGGAGTTCGCACTCCGGGGCCTTCTGCATTTCAGCGGTCGATTACGCCGCTTTCGCCTCAGGCTGGCTCAGCGAGCGGTTCAGCGCGCTGAACAGGGCCTTGAAGCTAGCGGTGGTGATGTTTTCATCGATACCCACGCCGTGCACTGCACGTTCGCCGTTCACACGCAGTTCGATGTACGCCGCTGCCTTGGCGTTGGTGCCCGCGCCGATGGCGTGTTCGTTGTAGTCCATGATCTCCACCGGAATCGGCAGGCCGGCGACCAGTGCTTCCAGCGCACCGTTACCTTTGCCGCGCCAGTGCAAGTTGGTTTCGCCCTGACCTTTGCTGGCCACTTCCACTTCGACGGCGCTGTTGCCGTTTTCTTCCTGCAGGCGATGGCTGACCAGCGCGTACGGGGTGTTGGCTTGCAGGTATTCGCTGATCAACAGCGAGTGGATCTGCTTGGCGGTCATCTCCAGGCCCAGACGATCGGTTTCACGCTGCACGACCTGGCTGAATTCGATCTGCATGCGACGTGGCAGGCTGATGCCGTATTCCTGCTCCAGCAAGTAAGCGATGCCGCCCTTGCCCGACTGGCTGTTGACGCGAATCACCGCCTCGTAGCTGCGACCAATGTCGGCCGGGTCGATCGGCAAGTACGGGACTTCCCAAAGCGCGTCTGGTTTCTGCTGGGTGAAGCCTTTGCGAATCGCATCCTGGTGCGAGCCGGAGAACGCGGTGTGCACCAGGTCGCCAACGTACGGGTGACGCGGGTGAACCTGAATCTGGTTGCACTCCTCGACCACTTTGCGCACGCCGTCGATGTCGGAGAAGTCCAGCTGCGGGTCGAGACCCTGAGTGTACATGTTCAGTGCGACGGTGACGAGGTCGACGTTACCGGTACGCTCGCCGTTGCCGAACAGGCAGCCTTCGACGCGATCGGCGCCGGCCATCAGGCCCAGTTCGGTAGCCGCAACGCCAGTGCCACGGTCGTTGTGGGTGTGCAGGCTGATGATCACGCTGTCACGACGGTTGATGTTGCGGCCGAACCACTCGATCTGGTCGGCGTAGACATTCGGCGTTGCGCACTCAACGGTGGCGGGCAGGTTGAGGATCATCTTGTGCTCAGGCGTCGGGTTCCACACCTCGATCACCGCGTCACAGACTTCCTTGGCGAATTCCAGCTCGGTGGCGCTGAAAGTTTCCGGCGAGTATTCGAAAGTCCATTCGGTGTCCGGCTGCATCGCCGCGTATTTGACGAACAGCTTGGCTGCGTTGACCGCAATGGCCTTGATGCCGTCCTTGTCCTGGTTGAAGACGATGCGACGGAAAGAAGGCGAAGTGGCGTTGTACAGGTGAACGATGGCTTTCTTCGCGCCGCGCAGCGATTCGAAAGTGCGCTCGATCAAGTCTTCACGGCCCTGGGTCAGCACCTGAATGGTGGTGTCGTCCGGGATGTGGCCTTCTTCGATCAGGGTACGCACGAAGTCGAAGTCGGTTTGCGAAGCGGCCGGGAACGACGCTTCGATTTCCTTCACGCCGACTTGCACGAGGGTTTTCCAGAAGCGCAGCTTCTTCACCGCGTCCATCGGCTCGATCAGCGACTGGTTGCCGTCGCGCAGGTCGGAGCTGCACCAGATCGGCGCGGTGTCGATGGTTTTCGACGGCCAGGTGCGATCCGGCAGATTGATGACAGGAAACGCGCGGTATTTCGAAGACGGATCTTTGAGCATGCTCATCGGGAAATTCCTTATTGTCTGGGCCGAAAAGAGGCGGCCTGCCGGTGTTACGAATGTTCTGGGAAAAGCGTGGGACGAGGCGCAGCGATTCAGCCTGGCAGTCGTGCGCTGACAAGGCACAGGCTGCGGTGCTGGCGAAGCTGAATGAGGGTGTGAGAGGTTTTCATGCCTTCAACCCTAACCGCGAGGGGAGAGGATGGCAAGCAGTCGGAAAAAATTGAGAGGAATACTCGGAAAGAGAGTTTTGGCGGGATTTTATTGCGCTGGAGATCGCTGATCGTTGTGATATTTGCGCGAGGTTTGATTGGGGCGCAATCGGGGGTGATGGGGTCTCAGGGGTGTTTGAATACAGCATAAGCCGCCATCGCGAGCAGGCTCACTCCTACAGTTGATCGTGTTCACAACACCAGTCCAATGTAGGAGTGAGCCTGCTCGCGATGAGGCCTTAAGCTTCGCTCTATTTTTTAAGGTTGAAACGCACCAATGAAAATCGCCGGATCCACCCGCGCATCATTCAGGCTGACATTCCAGTGCATGTGCGGCCCGGTCGCCCGGCCAGTCGCGCCGACTTTGCCGACCACGGCTCCGCGCGCCAGTTGATCGCCAACCTTCACATCAATCTTCGACATATGGCAGAACATGCTGATAAAGCCTTGCCCATGGTCGACAAACACCGTGTTGCCGTTGAAGAAGTAGTTGCCCGTGAGGATCACCTTGCCCGCCGCCGGGGTCTTGATCGGCGTACCCGCCGGCACCGCGAAGTCGAGGCCGGCATGCGGATTGCGCTCTTCACCATTGAAGAAACGACGCACGCCAAACTTGCTCGACAGCGGCCCATTGACCGGTTTGTCCAGCAGCAGATTGCTCGGCGTGTTCGGGCTGAAGCTGCGGTAGGCCTTGATCTGCTCAGCCAGTTCACCCTCGATGCGCTTGAGGTTCGACTGGTCCGGATTGACTTGCTGCTTGTTCTTCAGGGTGATGCGTTGTTCCGGGTACTTCTTGTTGCCCACGGTAAACGGCAGATTACGCCCGCCGCTGCTGATCTGTTGCGCCCCCGGCTTCACAGTCAACGGCACGCCGACAATCGCCAGCCAGTTGTTCTGCTCTTTCACCACCAGCACCGGTTTGCCTTGATACGTGGCTTTCGGTGCCTGCGCGGCTGAGCCGAGATCAACCACTGCCACGCCACCCGGCACCGGTTTGTTCAGCAGCCGGGTGATGTAACTGTCAGCGTGGGCATTGAAAGTCAGGCAGAGCAGAAACAGTGGAGCCAGAAAACGCGACATTGATCAGTCCAGTAAAGAGAGGGTGACAGGCGTCAGGTGATTGTCCTCGACGCGCACTTGCAGTTCGCCTTCGCCGAGTTTGGCTTTGAGACGCTGGCCGGTGTGGGTTTGCGCGGCGTTGCGGATCGCCTGGCCGCGCTCATCCAGCAGAATGCTGTAACCACGCCCGAGCGTTGCCAGCGGGCTGACCACATGCAGCGTCTGCATTTGGCTGTGCAGTTGCAGGCGACGGTTTTTCAGGCCTTCGCGCATGGCCCGGGGCAGACGTTCGGCGAGGCTGTCGAGGCGCTGACGCAACATCGCCAGTTGCCGTCCCGGATGTTGCCCGGCGAGGCGGGTTTCCAGGCGGATCAAGCGTTCGCGGCGAGTGTTGAGATGACGCTCGAAAGCGCGGCGCATGCGCATGTCCAGATCATCCAGACGCTGAGCCTGCTGGCGCAGACGTTCGCCGGGATGACGCAAGCGACGGGCCATACCTTCCAGGCGCAGGCGATCACGCATCAAGCGATCGCGCATACGCATCACCAAGCGGCGATGCAGGCTTTCGACCTGACGGATCAAGTGACTGGAATCGGGCGCGAGCAACTCAGCGGCGGCGGACGGCGTCGGTGCGCGCACGTCAGCGACAAAGTCACTGATCGACACATCGGTTTCGTGACCGACGGCGCTGACAATTGGCGTCACGCAGGCATCGACGGCGCGGGCCACGGCTTCTTCGTTGAAGCACCAGAGGTCCTCCAACGAGCCGCCGCCACGGGCGAGGATCAGCGCGTCGAAGCCACGGGCATCGGCCATTTTCAACGCACGGACGATTTGCGCGGTGGCCTCGCGGCCCTGTACGGCAGTCGGAATCAGCGTCAGTTGCACCTGCGGCGCACGCCGGCGGAACACGCTGATGATGTCGCGAATCACCGCGCCAGTGGGTGAACTGATGATACCGATGCGCTGCGGATGCGCCGGCAGCGGCACTTTGCGTTCGGCACTGAACAGACCTTCGGCGCTGAGCTTTTCCTTCAACGCATCGAAAGCCAGGCGCAGCGCGCCGTCACCGGCCGGTTCGACGGTGTCGAGGATCAGTTGATAGTCGCCACGGCCTTCAAACAACGAAACCTTGCCACGCACCTTCACCGCCAGGCCGTCCTTCAATGCCTGACGCACTCGCGCGGCGTTCTGCCGGAACAGCGCGCAACGCACCTGCGCGCCGCTGTCCTTGAGGGTGAAGTAGATGTGACCGGACGCCGGGCGGGCGAGGTTGGAAATTTCGCCTTCGACCCAGATGTTGCTGAACACGTCTTCGAGCAACACCCGCGCGCGGCCGTTGAGTTGGCTGACGGTCAGGACTTCACGGTCCAGGCCAAGTCTTGCAAAGGGATCTTTAATCATGGGGCGCAGTTTAAAGCTAATTTCCAATGCAATACACGATCCCCTGTAGGAGTTGCCGAAGGCTGCGATCTTTTGATCTTTCTTTTGGCGGTCAAGATCAAAAGATCGCAGCCTCGTTTCACTCATCAGCTCCTACAGGGGATTGGTGAACGCCTTGATAAAGTGTTGGATCAGCGGGGTGGGATCCTGTCGATAGGCGAGGGCGACGGTGCTGTGGCAGTCGGGATCGGCCAGTGGCAGAAAGCGTACACCGCTCGGGGCGATGTCCTGCATCGATTCCGGCAGCAGGGCGATGCCGAAACCGGCCTGGATCAACTGCAATTGCGTGGTCTTGCGCGACATCACCCGCGCCGCTTTCGGGAAGAAACCCTGACGCATACACAGGTCGGCACACAGGTAACTCAAGCCGCCGCGTTGCGGGTGCGGAATGGAGATGAACGCTTCGTCCTTCAGTTGTGCCAAATCGACACGTTCAGCGTCGGCCAATCGATGATCCATCGGTACCGCCAGCAGCAACCGTTCAGTAAACAGCGGGACAATCTGAATACCTTCGCGCTGGCGCAACACGGGCAGGCGCAGCAGGCCGATATCGAGGCGTCCTTCGGCCAACTCTTCCAGTTGCGCCTCGGAAGACAACTTGCCGATATCCAGTGACACGCCAGGCTGTTGCTGCAGATACGCACCGATTTCACCGAGCAAACGTCCGCTGATCGACACGGTGCTGGAGTGGCTGAGGCGCAATGTGCCGAGCTGACCGTTACCGACTTCAGTGGCCATGGCACTGGCCTTGCTCAACTCATTGAGCAGATTTCTGGCGCGCGGCAAAAACGCCTCGCCTGCCGCTGTCAGGCGAGGCTGGCGCGCGGTTCGTTCGAACAGTGGTGTTTGCAGCCGCGTCTCCATGTCCTTGATCTGCCGGCTCAGCGCCGATTGCGCAACAAACAACCGTTCGGCTGCCGAACTGAAGCTGCCGCACTCAGCGATTTCGACGAAGTAACGCAGTTGACGGGTTGAAAGCATCAGGCATGCCTTTTTGAGATGGGTGAGCGACTTTTAAGATATTAGTCGCAACCCTCGGCGCTGGCTAAAGTCATCACAGGCTTATTAAGGAAGCGCATCGATGAGCGTGGCGGGGTTGTTGAGTGAGTGGGCGTGGGGCCCCGGCGGTTGGGCGGTGATCGGGCTGGGGATCGCCCTGGCCTATATCGTGTTCGGCATTGCCGGGTTTGGCACGGCGCTGGTGGCGGGGCCGATTCTGATTCTATTCATGCCGCTGTCGAAAATCGTGCCGTTGCTGGTGCTGCTGGATTTTGTTGCGGCGTTCGGCAATCTGCTGCCGTCGCGGCGGGATGTGGCCAAACCCGAGTTGCTGCGGCTGCTGCCGTGTATGGCAGTCGGTTGCACGCTGGGGGTGATTTTTCTGCTCAACCTCAAATCCGATGTATTGCTGTTGTTGATGGGGCTGTTTATCAGCGCCTATGCGATTTACAGCTTGTGGGTGAAGGCGCGGCCAACGCAATTGTCGACGGCATGGGCGGTGCCGATGGGGACGGTGGGCGGGTTGTTTGGGGCGCTGTTTGGCAGTGGCGGGTTTCTTTATGCGATCTATCTGAATAGTCGGCTGCCGAAGGATGCGGCGCGGGCCACGCAAAGTGCGTTGATCAGTTGCAGCACGGTGGTGCGTTTGAGCCTGTTTGCTATCGCCGGTGTATATGCCGAGCTACCCTTGTTGATGCTGGCGCTGTGTCTGTTGCCGGCCATGGCGCTGGGGTTGTGGATCGGGCGGCGATTGACCATGCGCCTGTCGCGCGAGGCGTTTGTGCGATTGGTGACGTGGCTGGTGCTGGCGAGCGGGCTCGCATTGATCGGACGCTATCTCAGCACTTGACCGGATTTCGTCAGGGATTAAGCTGCCGGCCGCACTGACGCCATCGCGGGCAAGCCCGCTCCCACAGGTTTCTCTGGTGTACACAACATTTGTGACCGAACGAGATCCCTGTGGGAGCGGGCTTGCCCGCGATGGCGGCGGAGTGAGCACCGCAGAATTTCCATTTGACGTCGCAGGCTGCACCATGAATTCGCAAAGCATCATCGTCCCGAAAATCTCCACCCTGCCGGTCCACGAACCCCGGGCCCGGGCGATCGTGCGCTGGCTGGTGCGCAAGAACATCATCAAAGAAGAGCTGACCACCTGTGGCCGCACCGGCAACCGCATGGCTTACGCGATTGCCGATGGCGCCCGTGCTGTGGTCCTGCACCCGCAAGCCTTGCCATTCGGTGAGCCGATCAACGGGCTGGAGATCGTCACCAAGCGCTGCATCTACACGCCGGCCAAGGGCTTCCTCGAAGAAGCTGGTTGCGCCGAGTGCCGTCGTGAAGTCGGCGAAGCACTGTTCGAAAGCCTTGAAGACTGGTTCCCGGGCCGCACCGACAACTTCACTTGCCCGGAATGCGGGCACGAAGATGACATCAACGGTTTTCTGTTTTTGCAGGAATGCGCGTTCTCCAACCTTGGTTTCATCTTCAATAACTGGCTGGAGGCGGGCTTCAAGCAAAGCTTTATCGATGAGTTCGCCGATTGGCTCGATCAACCTGTCTCTTGGGTCAAGGTGGAGCTGTAGGGGCGGGGATTTCCCGTACATCAGCAACATTGATATTAAGCTGAGTTTTACATTGAACAGCAGGGGGTGTCTGACTATAATGGCGCGCTTCCATTTTCCCGCTCGGGAGCCCCCGCGATGCTGCGTATCAGCCAAGAAGCTCTGACATTCGACGACATTCTCTTAGTGCCTGGTTATTCCGAGGTACTTCCTAACGAAGTCAGTCTCAAGACCCGCCTTACCCGTGGCATCGAGCTGAACATTCCTCTGGTTTCTGCTGCAATGGACACCGTCACTGAAGCCCGTCTGGCAATCGCCATGGCTCAGGAAGGTGGCATCGGCATTATCCACAAGAACATGACCATCGAGCAGCAAGCTGCCGAAGTGCGTAAGGTCAAGAAGTTCGAAGCCGGCGTCGTCAAGGATCCGATCACCATCGAGGCTGATGCCACGGTTCGTGATCTGTTCGAATTGACCCGCATGCACAACATTTCCGGCGTTCCGGTTCTGCACGATGGCGACCTGGTCGGCATCGTCACTTCCCGTGACGTACGTTTCGAAAGCCGTCTGGAAGCCACCGTCCGTGAAGTGATGACGCCCAAAGAGCGTCTGGTCACGATCAAGGAAGGCGCGAGCAAGGACGAAGCACGCGAACTGCTGCACAAGCACCGCATCGAGCGCGTGCTGATCGTCGACGACAAATTCGCCCTCAAAGGCATGATGACCGTCAACGATATCGAAAAAGCCAAAGCCTACCCGCTGGCCAGCAAGGACGATCAAGGTCGTCTGCGCGTGGGCGCTGCTGTCGGTACCGGTAAAGACACCGGTGACCGCGTCGCAGCCCTGGTCAACGCTGGTGTGGACGTCGTGGTAGTCGATACCGCACACGGTCACTCCAAAGGCGTGATCGACCGTGTTCGCTGGGTCAAAGAGAACTTCCCTGAAGTGCAGGTGATTGGCGGCAACATCGCCACCGGCGCCGCTGCCAAGGCTCTGGCCGAAGCAGGCGCTGACGCAGTCAAGGTCGGTATCGGCCCTGGCTCGATCTGCACCACCCGTATCGTCGCCGGTGTCGGCGTCCCACAAATCAGTGCTATCGCCAACGTTGCCGCTGCCCTTGAAGGCACTGGCGTTCCGTTGATCGCCGACGGCGGCATCCGTTTCTCCGGTGACCTGTCCAAGGCCATCGTCGCCGGTGCTTCCTGCGTGATGATGGGCTCGATGTTCGCCGGTACTGAAGAAGCGCCGGGCGAGATCGAACTGTTCCAGGGCCGTTCGTACAAGGCGTATCGCGGCATGGGTTCGCTGGGCGCCATGTCCCAGGCTCAAGGCTCCTCCGACCGTTATTTCCAGGACTCCTCGGCAGGCGCCGAGAAACTCGTTCCGGAAGGCATCGAAGGCCGTGTTCCTTACAAAGGCACCCTGAGCGCGATCATTCACCAGTTGATGGGCGGTCTGCGTTCCTCGATGGGTTACACCGGCAGCGCCAACATCGAAGAAATGCGCACCAAGCCTGAATTCGTGCGGATCACCGGCGCTGGCATGGCCGAATCCCACGTTCACGACGTGCAGATCACCAAAGAAGCGCCAAACTACCGCGTAGGTTGAGCCTTCAAGCAATAAAGTAAGCAACCGGGGCTGTTTGATTCAGCCCCGAGTTGTTTCTGAATCACGACTGTTTCTGAACGACTTAAACGAGACTGAATCATGGCCCTCGATATTCACGCTCACCGCATCCTGATCCTCGACTTCGGTTCGCAATACACCCAACTGATTGCCCGCCGCGTGCGTGAAATCGGTGTGTACTGCGAACTGCACCCGTTCGACATGGACGAAGATGCGATCCGCGAATTCGCTCCTAAAGGCGTCATCCTCGCCGGCGGCCCCGAGTCCGTGCACGTCGCCGACAGCCCGCGTTGCCCACAGGCCGTGTTTGACCTGGGCGTACCGGTTTTCGGTATCTGCTACGGCATGCAGACCATGGCCGAGCAACTGGGCGGCAAGGTTGAAGGTTCCGAACTGCGTGAGTTCGGTTACGCCCGCGTTGATGTGGTTGGCAAGAGCCGCCTGCTCGACGGCATCGAAGACCACATCGACGCTGACGGCCTGTTCGGCCTCGACGTGTGGATGAGCCACGGTGACAAGGTCACCCGGATGCCGGAAGACTTCCACATCCTCGCCAGCACCCCAAGCTGCCCGATCGCCGGTATGTTCAACGACGACCGTGGCTACTACGGTGTGCAGTTCCACCCGGAAGTGACCCACACCAAACAGGGCGGTCGTATCCTGTCGCGTTTCGTCCTCGACATCTGCGGCTGTGAAGCCCTGTGGACGCCGTCGAAGATCGCTGAAGACGCCATCGCCAACATCCGCGCACAAGTCGGCACCGACAACGTGCTGCTGGGTCTGTCCGGCGGCGTTGACTCCTCGGTTGTTGCTGCGCTGCTGCACAAAGCCATCGGCGACCAACTGACCTGCGTCTTCGTCGACAACGGCCTGCTGCGTCTGCACGAAGGCGAGCAAGTGATGGCCATGTTCGCCGAGAACATGGGCGTCAAAGTGATCCGCGCCAACGCTGAAGAGCAGTTCCTCAACAACCTGGCCGGCGAAGCCGACCCGGAGAAGAAGCGCAAAATCATCGGTCGCACCTTCATCGACGTCTTTGATGCCCAGTCGAACAAACTGGAAAACATCAAGTACCTCGCTCAGGGCACCATCTACCCGGACGTGATCGAGTCGGCTGGCGCGAAAAGCGGCAAGGCCCACGTGATCAAGTCGCACCACAACGTGGGCGGCCTGCCGGAAGAGATGAACCTGAAACTGGTCGAGCCACTGCGCGAACTGTTCAAGGACGAAGTCCGTCGTCTGGGCCTGGAACTGGGCCTGCCGTACGACATGGTCTACCGTCACCCGTTCCCGGGCCCGGGCCTGGGCGTGCGCATCCTCGGTGAAGTGAAAAAGGAATACGCCGACCTGCTGCGTCGTGCCGACCACATCTTCATCGAAGAACTGCGCAAAGCCGACTGGTACCACAAAGTCAGCCAGGCGTTCGTGGTGTTCCAGCCAGTGAAATCGGTTGGCGTTGTTGGCGATGGCCGTCGTTACGCTTGGGTGGTTGCCCTGCGTGCCGTGGAAACCATCGACTTCATGACCGCGCGTTGGGCTCACCTGCCTTACGAACTGCTGGAAACCGTCTCCGGCCGCATCATCAATGAAATCGAAGGCATCTCCCGCGTCACTTACGACGTGTCGAGCAAGCCGCCGGCGACCATTGAGTGGGAGTGATCCCGCTGCAGGTTGATTAACGAAAAACCCTTGGCCTGAAGCCAAGGGTTTTTTCGTTTCATACCCTGAAAACAGTTAGCTGGGTAAGCGACTTTGCAGGGTCAAGCCGATCTCTATCAAGCGCTGGGATAACGCGCCGAGGTCACGGAACATGATGCCGCTGATCCGCGGCATCGTCTGTGCCCAGATGTAAACCTGACCGTCCCTTCTGCGATTCACCATTGTTCGAACAATATTGCTGGCACTGTCGCGACGCACGAGTGTGTATGCATTTTGCGTTTTCTCGAACATGAACATGCCGTTGCGATTCAGCAGTGTGTTCACTGTTGCCTCAGTCCATTGCGGTACAGGTGCTGCGATCTGCAAGCGCAGATCAGCGTATAAGACGTCGGAGGAGTTGCGCGTCGTTGCCCCGTTATCAAACGGACCTCGAGCGACTTCCAGTCCCGGGTCGACTCTGATGTCAGCCACTTCGGTGGACGCCACTTCTTCGATCCGTAAACCGATGCCGCCTCTGAGTTCGCTGATGCCTGGCAGATTTCTGAAGGTATTGGTGTTCGTTGCGTCGACCAGGGCAACCCATTTCCCTGGTTTGTTGAGGAGATCGTCACCCCACATGATTTGATTGGCGAGCCGGGCGTGGATCATCTGCTCTTCGATCGAAGTCAGCGGTACCTTCAACTTGTAACTGTGCGCGACTTCAAGCCCATGGGGCCGGATGCCATTGGCCTGAGCAGCCTTGATCAGTTCAAGGATGTTGAATCGTTCATCAGGGTCGGTACCCAGGCTGGACAAGTAGCCTCGAAGATCCTCTGACATCTCTCCCGAGCGGTAAAAGTCATTGAGATCTTCCTGGGCAAAATCACTCAGCAAACCACGTACGTATAGTGTGCGGATATGCCGTGAAAACGTCGGCATGTTTTCGATCATGAAACGCATACTGGCGATGCGATCAAGTGTTTCGCCGACGACCAGCCCATCGGTATTGGCAAAGATGCGATCAATCAACTCAGCGGCCTGCATCTCGGCATCGATTTGCGGGATGACTGGTCGCGCGGGCAGGTTGGTCCAGTTCAGTTCTGAGTAATACTCTTTGGCCTCGTTTAGCATGGACGTGCGTCTGTCGCGGAAATAGGCTGCATACGTATCGGTAGTTGATGATTTACCCTGGTTTGCACTGGCAAGCTCGACGGAAGTCTCGGGCAAGTTCATTGCCCATCTTTTCATTTTCGCCAGGTCCATTCCGATGATGTCGTTGAGAGGAGTAACCAGGCGCAACGGCCGCGCAACCGGTGAAACCGGTTCGACGAGGGGAAGCTCCGCGGACGGCGTGGCCGGATCCGGGGCCGAGGACGAGGTCAGGTCAGTGTCCAGGAAACACGCCTTGCCCACGCATTGGCCTCCTCCCCTGAGACGCAGCGCGGGTATGCGTTCCCACTTGCCGCTACTACCGAAGCGTACGGGTAACGAGTACGCGAATTGATTGGGGCGTTCGGGATTGACAATGGCCCAGTTGCCACTGTCTTCAGAGTCGGCAAAGTAGCGCACGTAGTACGCGGCACCCTCCATTTCGATGGCATGGCCCGGCTCCTTGTCCAGGCGGTAAATACCCTCATATTTGCCTGGCGCTGCCTCTACAGAACGCTGTGCCAGTAACTCGTTGCATCGATATTTGGCAGGAATCTTTGGAAAAGACGAACCCTGGCGCGCAGCAGCCGTGGCCAACTGCTGGCTGGATGCGAGGGTCGTCTCGATGGGGATTTCGTTTGCCAGCTCAACGGCCGCCTCTGGATCAACCGCCGTGACTGGCGGTAGATCCCGAGGCGGCAAGAATGGTGGTTCAGGCGAAGTGAGCTCGATCAACCCGCGCATTTCTTCAGCTTCAGCAAACTCCACCTGTGGGCCCACTTCAAGTTGTGGGCCAGTGCTGATCAGAAACGGAATGTTGAACACAATGTCGATCGCGTTGAGCACTGCGCCGGTGACACCGGCTTTGCGTTCGGTTGGCGTAGTGCCGTTGACGGCCTGATCGATGTTCAAGCCCAAGTTCGCGATGCTCGCGCCAATCAAAGGCAACGCCACAGGCCAGCCCACTGCTGCCATCGGACCGAATACTTTCAGACCGGCACTCAAATAACCGATCCAGAGTTTTTTGCGCAGGGCACTGTTGGAAGTGAGCGCCAGATGCGCCTCGGCAACCATGCTCGTGCGTGTCGACTCGCTCAACCAAGTGAATGCGTCACCGCTGATCGCGACGTTGCTGCGATTGATCATTCGGTGATCGCTGTGGCCCCAGGTGCTCACCAGACGGTTCATCAGGTCGGTGAGGTTTTCGGTCATGTGATTGCGCTCAGCCAGCGGGAAATGCTTGAGAAAGGCCGTGCGCTTGTCCTCTGAATTCATCTGCTCAAGCATCCACCAGTGCAGATCCGTTTCATTGTCCATCAAGAGGAATGACTGGGCTTCGCCTGGCAAGTAAAGGGTCTGCCTGCCACTGTCTTCCACCAGACGCAGCGCATTGGAGGCTACCTGGCCATCGAGATCCAGCGCCCGCACTTCAGCACCGACCGGGTGCAACGCTTGCAGCATTTGCAAGGTAACGGGCCAGGTGACGGGCCCGATAACCGAGGCGACGGCGCGCTGAAAATCAGTCCCGTCAAGGTCACCCTGTTGCAGCGCCTGCACCGCCAGGCTGAGAAAGTTGCACTTTGCCAAGGCGCGGAAGTTATCCGACGAGGTTTGCCAGAATGTCGTCAGTTGACCTGTGTAGCGCGCGCTGAAGTCGACGTCCCAGAACGCTTTCAGAACATCGCTGCCAAGCAACCGTACTTCATTGCTCTGATTGAAGTTTTCCGCCTCCGGGCCATCCGAATAGAAGCCGCAGTAAAGGCCAAGCAGGTCTGCGTTGTCTTGATCAGTCGCACGAAAGCGATGGATCACCAACTGCGTGAGGGTGAGCGTTTCGTAAGGCTTTTCGAGCAAATGCTCCCAACCCGTGAAGGTCAGCGCGCTGCTCTGCGCCGTTTTGAAACGGTGGAAGTAAACCCGGTCGGGATCGAGGCCGAACAGGCCTTTGTCCGCCAGGAGTTCGTTGGCGACTTGCCGGGCTGCATCGAGCAGACTCGGGCAAGTCTGCACGATCGTCGTGGCAATCGCTTTGAGGGCAGTTTTGTCCGCTGCGTTTGGCAGGAGACGTCGTTCGGGGGAGGTCATGCGTTCTTCATCCTTGAGAAACAAAAACCGAGCATGACCGATTCGCTCAAGGGGAGTGCACTAGCCGGCTACCGCATATTGCCCACTATTGATAATTGAGTGGGGGTGATGGAGGAGGACTGTTTGTCCGGCGTCCTCCAGGCACTTGTCGCCGGTATCAAAGATATTGGGATCGAATGAGATCTGTATCGAACGGCGTCAGCCCTTGATCTGGCGCAAACACTGCCTCTGCCTGCTGCGGCGAATCCACTCGTTCTCCCCGCGCTCGAGCATGTAAGTCGAAAAGTGTTTCCAGATCCGGGCGTGGTGTATGCACCAAGGCCCGCAGCATCAACGATACCCCGCTGAGGTTTTTGTCGACGTTGTTCCACCGGGGAGATGAAGTAAGCCCCAGATCGGCCCAAATCATGCGTCGTTCCTGCAAGTCCATCACGAATGGCAGACAAATCACTGTATCGGAGGCGATATCGATGCGATCGACCACGGAGCGCGGTTCGAATACTTCACCCGACGCCGTATCAGTGCGCGCCATCCA
This sequence comes from Pseudomonas sp. AC242, assembly GCF_979258655.1. Classification (NCBI taxonomy): domain Bacteria; kingdom Pseudomonadati; phylum Pseudomonadota; class Gammaproteobacteria; order Pseudomonadales; family Pseudomonadaceae; genus Pseudomonas; species Pseudomonas sp. AC242. Next base: position 4,454,440 of record NZ_OZ409873.1, on the reverse strand, counting down.
GCCAGCGAAGCATTCCGGAAGATCGCAATACGGCTGCTGAGTAAAAGAGTTGATGGACGTGACGACATAGCGGATACCTTTCTCGACCAGAACATCAAGGTCGAGGTCGATGAACTCCGAAGCCCCGTCGGGCGCATCGACGATGTCGCCGCTGTGGTAGCCGCCGTAACCCTTCAGGTTGTAGTACGCGACCGTATCTTTGAATACGAAATTGGCGTCGAAAAATGCGGCGGACAAGTCGATGTCCGTACGGGCACGACCGTTCTTCCACCACAGGAACAGGCGAATGAAACGTGTGTCGGGCATTGGCAGCCGACAGCCCCGAACCAGCGTACGTAGCGATTTCGATGCGGCGCGCTGCGCCAGCGGAACCTTGTATTCGTGTAGTGCTGGATCGATGTAACAGCGGCCTAGCGGCGGCAATGACGCAAAACGTTGTACGAGCGCGTCCTCACAGATGCGGGCTGCACGCGCCAATACTTCAGGTGTGAGAGGTTCGCGTCGATCCTTGATGGCATAGACTTTTGCGAATGAACCTTTCGGTGTGAACGCCCGCAGGGGCAAGGGGCGCGGGGCGCGAACCTGGACCAGTACCTGCAACAGGACAGGCGAGGACACCTGTTCTGCAACCGCCTCGAACGCGTCGAGTATCGAGTCTGCTTCCGTCGCGCGGCGCAGGGTCACGTCTAGTCTTCGTGCGAACTCACCGGGACGGCTTTGTAACAGGAGCGTGAGCGCGGTGATGTCACGCTGGGCCAGCAATCTTTCGACACGTGAATTAAATGTGATGGGCGGTTCGTTACGGCGCGCTGCCGTGATAACGGCTAGAGCTTGTGGGTACTTATCGCCGTAATCGCCGGGATGCAGTACTTCAGCCAGACGTTTCCAGCGCTCAGCATGGCGCATCACGTCTTCTGCTGCGTTGGGTATGTTATCGAGCAGGCGCAATAATAGACGGCGCATCGAGCGCTTCATTGCTTTGAAGCGTGTCGTAGCTGTCGTCAGCGACACGTCTCCGCCACTCAACGCGACCGCCAGTCGTAGCACATCAGTTGCTGTTTCGACGTTTCGCTGCAGGAATGCGTCCACACGTGCATCGCTGGCGACATACCGAATCAGCGCGCCGCCAACCTGTGCACGGATTTCCCGGAACGCAATGGTCTCTGGCAGCAGACGGAACACATCGCTTTTGTACTCTCGGATAAACCAGACGACATCGGCCGTTTCCTCCTCAGAGAGCGAGGTGCGCGATGAAACCAGCGGCTCAAGCAGTGACTCGAATTCAGCGACGCCTCCCGGTTCGATAACGCGGGAAATGAAGTTGCCTTCCAGCATCGGAGGTCGAGCGTGTTCAGTCGCTGGTAATCGCCAAAGCGTGAGGTAGTGGATGACGGCGTTAAGGTACAACTCCGCCTCGGAGGCCGCTAGAACATGCTCTGGAAAGTCTGGATAAAACGGCCGGTGGTGCACGTGAGCACCAGTCTGCCGGCGAAGCACTCTGATAATATCGCGCAGCCAGTACTTGAGTTCTGTGGCTGACAACATGCCGATTTGCTCGATCAGAGGCTCTGACAGTACGCATCGGAACGCCGCGACTTCCTGGACAGCCGACGCGACCTGGGCGCGCGTAGCACCGCCAGAACCCATCGGGACGTGAACTTTGCTGCGGCGACGCAGGAACAGCTCCTGATTCATACTTGAATTTCTCCTTTGATCGCCGTCATGGACGAGCTGCAGCATCGTGTCTACAGCAGATGTAAAAACGCCTGCAAGAAGCAGGCGCAGTGTGGAGAGCGAAACCCCTAGGTCATAGGAGGTTTAGAAGGAAGGTGTTCCATAGCCACGCCGGCATTCTACGTAAGGTTGTCTTTGTTTGGCAGGTGGTTGCCTGTTTCAACGGTAACAAGCTGCTTCGGGCAGAAGATTGGTTAATACCGATCAGCCTCAAACAGGGATCCGGCTACGCAATATCAGCCCGGTATCGGACAAACGTTGAGACATTTCCTTCAGGTTAGCGAACTCAATGTCATTCACCCGCTGCCACGCAGGTCGGTGGAGGGAGACCTTGCCGTCACTCAATCGAGATATCGGAGTGCGCTGGAGCATGCCCTGTTTGCTGCGGTGGATCAGGGTGTAGCTGTCGCCCGCTTTTTCGAACAGATACATGCCGCGCCGGTACAAAAGATTCTCCAACGTCTCCTCGCTCCAGACCAGCTCGGGTGCCTGAACTTTCAAGCGCAAGTCGGCGCGAAGCAGATCCGGATTTCCTTGCCTGACAGTGCCACCGGGCGAGCTGCCGCGTGGCACTTCAATACCCGGATCGACATCCACACCCAGCTCTTCACCAATGCCGACTTCATCGATTCGCAGACCGATTGCTCCTTTCAATTCACTGATGCCCAGCAGTCCTCTGAAGGTATTGGTGTTGTGAGCATCCGTCACTACGATCCATTTTCCCGGGCTGTTGAGGTAGACGTCGCCGGTCATGATGTCGTTTGTCAGATAGGTGCTCATCATCTGCTCGTCGACGGAGGGCAGCGGGGTTTTCATTTTGTAGCTGGCGGCGCAGTCGATCGCCTGGACCCGAACGCCGTTCGCTCGCGCGACCTGGACCAGTTCCAGTGGGTTGAATCGACTGGCGGGATCGGTGCCCAGGCTGCTCAGGTAAGTGCGCAAATCAACGGTCATGTTGCCGCTGGTGAAGTAGCGGTTCAGCTCAACCTGAGCGAAGTCACTGAGCAGCCCGCGCATGTAGAGGGTTTTCGCGTGGCGGGCCAGTGCCGACATGCTTTCAATCAGAAAACGCAGGCTGGCGATGCGATCAAGGGTTTCTCCCACCACTAGCCCTGAAGCACTTTCAAAAATGCCATCGACAAGATCGGCCAGCGGCATCAGACGGCTGATTTCGGGGATTGCCGGACGCGCAGGCTGGATGATCCACGGCAGATTCTTGAAAAAGCCTCGGGCCGAACTTTGCAGCAGCTTGCGTTTGCCGGCGGCATACAATTCGAACGGGTCATCCATGCCAAAACCGCCTTCTCCGTCGGGCTGCAACTGGGCATGGGTTTCGTTGAGGTTCAACGCCCAGCTTTTAATGGAACGGCGCACCGGCGGATCGATGTCGTAGGCGCTGGTTACAGGACGCGGGGGGCGCGATGTCGAGGGTTGCAGTTCTTCCGCCGGTGGAGCGGCCGCCTCGGGTGATACAGGTTCGAAGGTGTCGAGTTCGAGATCCGGGGTGCATTGTTTGCCCATGCACTGGCCGCCACCTTTGAGGCCCAGGGCTGGCATCCGCTCCCACTGCCCTTCGCCATTGAGGCGGATCGGCAAGGCGTGAACAAGCTGGTTGGGACGCTCCGGGTCAACGATTGCCCAGTCGCCACCGCCGCGAGAGTTGGCGAAGTAGCGGACATAGTACGGAGTGTCATTCATCAGAACGGCATAGGGCGGATCAGAGTCGAGACGGTACACGCCGTGGAATTTCCCGTATCCCTCGCCGAGTGCCGCGCCATCGAGCAGCTCGTTGCATTGATAGCGTTCGGGCACCGGGGGCGGTGGGGCGTTCTGCGCCGGAATCAGCGTCGTTTCATCGATATTTGGCACGGTGATGTCGAGATCGTCCGGCACCATGATCTGCAATGGGGGGGCGGCTTCGGCGGAGGGATTCAAGGCTTCGCTGTACTCGGCCATTTCTGCGGCCTCTGCCGCTTCTACCTCGGCGCCCACCTCCAGCATCGGCCCGGTGCCGATCAGCAATGGAAGATTGAATAACAGATTGATGCCACTCAATACCGCACCCAATACGCCCGCCTTGCGTTCGGCGTTGCTCTTGCCGTTCTGCGCCTGATCGATATTCAGGCCCATGCTGGCGATGGTCGCGCCTATGACCGGCAACGCCAGCGGCCAACCGACAGTGGCCATCGGTCCAAACACCTTGAGGCCTGCACTCAAGTAGCCGATCCACAGTTTTTTGCGCAGATCACCATTGGACGTCAGCGACAGGTGAGCTTCAGCAAACATCGCCTGACGTGTGGTGTCGCGCAGCCAGCTGAATGCATCATCGCTCAGCACCTGGTTTGTGCGGTTGATCAGGTGATGGTCGGCCCGGCCCCAGGTGGCCACCAGGCGATTCATCAGATCGGTAATGTTCTCGCTCATGTGCTGACGATCGGCGAGGGCAAAATGATTCAGGAAGGTCGCGCGGCGTTTTGCGTCGTTCAGCTGATCCAGAACCCACCAATGCAGGTCCGCCGGCGTTTCCTTGACCACGAAGGCTTCGGCTTCACTGGGCAGATAGATAATCTGCCGGCCGGCGGGGTCGACGATGCGCAGCAGCTGCGTGGCGACGTGCCCGTCAATGTCGAAGGCGCATACCTCCCCCGTTGCCGTGTGGCTCGTGTGCAGCATGCTCAGGGTGACCGGCCAGCTTACAGGCCCCACCACCGAGTCCATCAGCCATTGAAAGTCACTGCCGGTGAGCTGCCCAAGATCTAGGGCCTGCACCGCACGGCTAAGGAAATTGCACTTGGCCAATGTGCGGAAGTCGTCAGCGTGGCTGTTCCAGAAGTCCGTCAGAGTGGCGGTGTAGTGACCACTGAAATCGAGGCTCCAGAACGCGTTCAAGACCTCGTTGCCGTGCAGGCGCACCTGATTTTTCTCGTCGAAATTCTCGCCCTGCGGACCTTCGGTGTAGAAGCCGCCGTACAGATCGAGAAGATCAGCGTTGTCCTGGTCGGTGGTGCGAAAACGATGAATCACCAACTGTGTCAGGGTCATCGATTCGTAGGGTTTTTCGCGGATGTGCTCCCAGCCGGTAAACGAGCGGGTGCTGCTTTGGGCAGTCTTGAAACGATGGAAATAAACCTGATCCGGATCAAGGCTCGACAAGCCTTTGGCTTCCAGCAGATCACGGGCCGCTTGATGGGCGGCGTCCTGCAGACCGGGACAGTTCTGCACGACGGTATAGGCGATTCGCTTCAGCGCCGCTTTGTCTGCCGCGTTTGGCAGAGGACGTGGTTGGGTGGCGTACATGCTTTCTCCATCCTTGAGAAATGAGAGCCGAGCATGGCCGATTCGCTCAAGGGGAGTGCACTACATATGTACCGCACACGATCGTTGGAAATGTGTCGGGGTCAGCGCCGAGCCACGTCGGAAAAGTAGAACTTGTCGAGGGTGTGCCGCGATTCGGTGTACTCGAACTGCCGACCGTCCTGAAGAAAGGTCTGGTTGCTGACCACGATCACATGGCTCTGGCCGTCGAGGTCCAGGTGCAGTTGATCGTCCTTGCTGCGCGGCACGGCTTCGATGGTGCGTTGGGCGTAGGCAATCTGTAACTGCAATGTCTGTTCGATATGCGCATAGATCGACTGTTCGGCAATGTCGAGGGACAGGCCGGGAATCACTTCGCTGACAAAGTGGTTGATGTCGAGGATGACCCGTTTGCCGTCAATGCGCCGCACACGCTTGATACGGGTGATGAGGCTGCCGGGTTCGGCGTGGATGTGCTCGAGCAGGGCGCCTTCGAGCGGGATCTGGCTCAGCTCGACCACTTCGGTGCTGACGTCGTTGCCCAGGCGCGGGTAGGTCTCTTGAAAGCTGACGATGCCGCCGAGTTGAAACTCGATCGGGTTGGTCGAAAGCACGAAGGTGCCTTTGCCGTGGATTTTCTGCGCAAAGCCACGCTCTTGAAGTAATTCGATGGCCTTGCGCACCGTGCCACGGCTGGCCTGATAGCTGTCCATCAGTTCGGTTTCGGAAGGCAGGCGGGCGCCGCGCTCCAGGCGTTCAGTCGTGATGTTGGCCAGCAGATCGCTATAGATCTGGTTGTATTTGCTCATGGGTAGGCTCGGTGCCGACTGTGCTCAAAGCTTCGAACCTTAAGGCCAGGGTAGGGCTTTGTCCATGTGGACGATGGAAATCACCTTAGGGCTGAGTAGGAAAATTCGTCTTCGGTCTGGCAGGAGCATACATAAACAAACTCGTCTGTACGAGTTGTTGCATTAACTCGTACAGACGAGTATTTTTCGCTTCGGCGTGCTGCCAATAACAACAATCCATAGCGGAAGAACTAGCATGAGCCACGACTACCCGAATATCGCCAGGCAATTGCTGCAAAGCCTCGGCGGCAGCGACAACCTCGAACAGGCCGCCCATTGCGTCACGCGGTTGCGACTGGCCCTGAAGGACCCGAGCCTGGTCGACACTGCCACGCTCAATCAGATCGATCTGGTCAAGGGCTCGTTCTTCACCGGTGGTTTGTATCAGGTGGTGATCGGTCCGGGCGAAGTGGAAAAGGTCTATGCCGAACTGCGTCGCCAGACCGGTCTCGCGGCGTCGACCATCGCTGACGTCAAACAGAAAAGCGCCGAAAAGATCAACGCCATGCAGCGTCTGGTGCGGGTGTTTTCCGATGTATTCATGCCGATCCTGCCAGCACTGATCATTGCCGGCCTGTTGATGGGCATCAACAATCTGCTCGGTGCCAAAGGCATGTTCATCGAAGGGCAGACCCTGCTCGATGCCTACCCGAAACTCGACGGGCTGTGGAGCCTGATCAATCTGATGGCCAACACCTCGTTCGTGTTTCTGCCGGCGCTGGTGGGCTGGTCGGCGGCCAAACGCTTTGGCGGCAGTGAGATCCTCGGCATCGTGCTCGGCCTGATGCTTGTGCACCCCGATCTGCTCAACGCCTGGAACTATGGCAAGGCCGTGGCCGGGCTCGACGGGCAGCAGTTGCCGTACTTCGACATTCTCGGGCTGTTTCAGGTGGAAAAAGTCGGTTATCAGGGGCAGATCCTGCCGATTCTGCTGGCCGCCTACGTGATGAGCGTCATCGAAAAATGGCTGCGGGCGCGCGTGCCCAACGCCATTCAATTGCTCGTGGTGCCGATCACCACCATCGTCGTTACCGGCGTGCTGGCGCTGGCAGTGATCGGCCCGGTGACCCGCCACATCGGCATCTTCATCACCGGAGGGCTGGTCATGCTGTTTGATCTGGCCCCGATGGTGGGTGGAGTGATTTTCGGTCTGCTGTATGCGCCGCTGGTGATCACCGGCATGCACCACATGTTTCTCGCGGTCGATCTGCAATTGATCTCGACCCAGGGCGGCACCTTCATCTGGCCGATGATCGTCATGTCCAATCTCGCTCAGGGCAGCGCCGCCCTGGCGGTGTTCTGGATGACCCGTAATGCGCGGGACAAGAGCATGGCGTCGACCTCGGCGATTTCCGCCTACTTCGGGATCACCGAGCCGGCGATGTTCGGCGTAAACCTGCGCTACAAGTTTCCTTTCTACGCCGCGCTCACCGGCTCGGCGCTGGGCTGTGTGTTCCTGTCGCTGAACAAGGTTCAGGCCTCGGCCATCGGCGTCGGTGGTCTGCCGGGTTTCATCTCGATCATTCCGCAGTACATCCCGATGTTTGTGCTCGGGATGCTGATTGCCATGCTCGTGCCGTTTGTTCTGACCTGTGCACTGAGCATGAAGATTGTCCGCCCCGGTTATCGGGTTGCCTGAATCGATCTGTAGGAGCTGCCGAAGGCTGCGATCTTTTGATCTTGCCTCTCAAAATCAAAAGATCGCAGCCTTCGGCAGCTCCTACAGAGCTCGTAAAATTCAAGAGGGAAATGCGCCATGCAAGACTGGCAGCGTTCGGTGATCTACCAGGTCTATCCGAAGAGTTTTCATAGTCACGCCGGCAACCCGACAGGGGATTTGCTCGGTATCGTCGCCAAGCTCGATTACCTGCAGTGGCTGGGTGTCGACTGCTTGTGGATCACGCCATTTCTGCGTTCGCCGCAACGCGACAACGGCTATGACATCAGCGATTACTACGCCATCGATCCGAGCTACGGCAGCATGGCCGACTGCGAATTGCTGATCGCCGAAGCAGGCAAGCGCGGAATCAAGCTGATGCTCGACATCGTGGTCAATCACACCTCGATCGAACACGTGTGGTTCCAGCAGGCGCGCAGCAGCCTCGACAACCCTTACCGTGATTTCTACATCTGGCGCGATCAGCCGAACAACTGGGAATCCAAATTCGGTGGTTCGGCCTGGGAGTACGAAGCCCAGACCGGTCAGTATTACCTGCACCTGTTCGACCACACCCAGGCCGACCTCAATTGGGACAACCCCAAGGTGCGCGCTGAAGTGTTCCGGATGATGCAGTTCTGGCGGGACAAGGGCGTGGGTGGTTTTCGTCTGGACGTGATCAATCTGATCTCCAAGCCGGAGGACTTTCCCGAAGACCGCAGCGATGGCCGGCGCTTCTATACCGACGGGCCGAATGTCCACGCGTACTTGCAGCAGATGCACCGCGAAGTCTTCGAAGGGCACGACCTGATCAATGTCGGCGAGATGTCATCGACCAGCCTCGAACACTGCATTCGTTATTCGAATCCGCAATCCAAAGAGCTGTCGATGACCTTCAACTTTCATCACCTGAAAGTCGATTATCCGAACCTGCAAAAGTGGGTGCGCGCCGATTTCGATTTCCGTCAGCTCAAGCAAATCCTGTCCGACTGGCAGACCGGCATGCAGGCCGGTGGCGGCTGGAACGCGCTGTTCTGGTGTAACCACGATCAACCGCGAGTGGTCTCGCGTTTCGGCAATGACGGCGAGTATCGCGAACGCTCGGCGAAGATGCTCGGCACCGCGCTGCATTTTCTCCAGGGCACGCCGTTCGTGTATCAGGGCGAAGAGTTGGGCATGACCAATCCGGGGTTCGAATCGATCGAGCATTATCGCGATGTCGAGACGCTGAACATCTTTCGCCTCAAGCGCGAAGCCGGCAGCAGTGATGCCGACAACATGGCGGCAATCAAGCAGAAATCCCGTGATAACGGCCGTACGCCGATGCACTGGGACGCCGGGCCGAACGCCGGTTTCAGCAGTGTCGAGCCATGGATCGGAGTGCCGGCCAATGCCGCGCAGATCAACGTCGCCAGGCAGCTCGATGACCCCGATTCGGTACTCCATCACTACCGCAATCTGATCGCACTGCGTCGCCGCGAATCGTTGATGACCGAGGGGGTGTACCGACAATTACTGCCCGAACATCCACAAGTCTGGGCCTATGTACGTGAAGGCAGCGCCGAGCGTTTGTTGGTGGTGAACAACTTCTACGGGACAACCTGTGAAGTGGAATTGCCGGCGACGGTCATCAGCGAGTCAATGAGCCAGCGCCCGTTGATCAGCAACTATCCGGACGGGCCGTTGCGCAAACGCCAGGTGACGTTACGGCCTTACGAGTCCTTCGTTCTGCACCTGATCGATCCCTGATCCTTAACTAAAAAAACAGCTTTCAAAAAAACACGCAGAGCATTGCGCGGGGGATTTCTGCGCGCCGAATTCATGCAACCAGACAATAAAAACAATGGGGTGGCTTATGAAAACAACAATAAATCGCAGCCTTGCAGTCGCAGGTTTTTGCCTGGCCTTACCGCCGACTTCACAAGCGCTGGAGTTTGGGGGCTATTTGCGCAGCGGCGTCGGCACGTCGGTCAACAGCAGCGGTCAGTCGTGCTTCCAGTTACCGGGGGCGCAGACCAAATATCGTCTGGGTAACGAATGCGAGCAATACGGTGAGTTGGAGTTGCGTCAGGATCTGTACACCCTCGACGACGGTTCGGTCCTGAGTGTCGATGGCATGGCTTCGCTGTATAACCGTTACGACCGCAGTCCCACATTCAAAGATGACAACGGCTCGATACGCTTGCCGCAGGCCTACGCACAGTGGTCAGCGATGCCCGCGCTCAATGGCGGTTCTCTGTGGGCCGGGCGCCGTTACTACAAGCGCAATGACATCCATATTTCCGACTTCTACTACTGGAACCAGAGCGCCACCGGGGGCGGGATCGAGGACGTATTGATCGGTGATCTGAAGTACAGCTACGCCTTTTCGCGCAAGGACAACCTGTACCAAAAGGACTACATCAATCGGCACGACTTCAACGTCGCCGGGTTCAAGACCAACCCTGGCGGTGAGCTGGAGTTCGGCTTGAGTTATATCGACAAACCCGACAGCCGCGATGCCCACCGGGGCTGGGCGATCACCACGCAACATGTGCAGACGGATTTCCTCGGCGGCAAGAACAAACTCGCGCTGCAATACGGTGAGGGGCCGGGCACCGGGCTGGGTTATACCGGCAACGTCAAACTGGACGACAGCAACAAGAGTTACCGGATCGTCGAATTTTTCGACTGGCAAGTGACGCCGCGTTTCGGTGGCCAGATTGCGGCGGTGTACCAGAAAGACATTCGTCCGGACGGTGTCGACCAGAACTGGATCTCTCTGGGTGTGCGTCCCGCCTACGCGCTCAGCGAACACTTCAAACTGGTCACCGAACTGGGCCACGATCAAGTTGAAGCCCCGGGTGGCACGCGCAAACTGAGCAAGTTCACGTTTGCCCCGACCTGGTCGCCCAAAGGCCCGGAGTTCTGGGCGCGACCCGAGGTGCGTCTGTATTACACGTACGCCACCTGGAACGAGGCGGCGAAACGTGCGGCCAACCAACTGGCCAAAGGCTCGGCACTCTCCGATACCGGCGCCTTCGGCAGTGCTCGTCACGGTGCGAATGTCGGATTGCAGGTCGAATACTGGTGGAAATAAGCGATGCTGATGGAGCGTCGCGCTCCATGGGCACTTCAAAGCATAAAAACTGCAGGTGACGTCATGGCCACACCCCAACCATTGCAACTGCTGGCTCCCTTGTCCGGTGTCCTGATGGCGCTTGAGCAAGTGCCCGATCCAGTGTTTTCCGGGCGCGTGATCGGCGACGGTCTGTGCATCGATCCGACCTCATCGACCTTGTGCGCGCCTTTGGCCGGGGTCATCAGCAACGTGCAGGTCAGCGGGCATGCGGTGAGCATCACCGATGAGCATGGCGTACAGGTGTTGATGCATATCGGCCTGGATACGGTGAACCTTGGCGGGCAAGGCTTCACCCGTCTGGTCGAAGAGGGGCAACGGGTTGCCGCCGGGCAGGCGCTGATCGAGTTCGACGCCGACTACATTGCCCGACATGCGCGCAGCCTGATGACGTTGATGTTGGTGGTCAGCGGTGAGCCGTTTACCTGGCTGGTCGCGTCGAGCGGGCGGGTCGAAACAGGTCAGCCGTTGCTTGAGCTTGTCAGCGCACAGGCGATCAGTGAAGAGACAGTCGCGGCAGACAGTCCAGCGCGGTTTTCACAGCCGTTGAAACTGCCCAATCCCAACGGTCTGCATGCGCGCCCGGCAGCGGTGTTCGCGCAAGCGGCAAAGGCTTTCGCGGCAAAGATTTACCTGCATAAACAGCAGGCTCAGGCCAACGCCAAGTCTCTGGTGGCGATCATGGCGTTGCAGACCGCGTTCGGCGACAGCGTGCAGCTCAGTGCGGTGGGCGAAGACGCTGACGCGGCAATCGATGCGCTGACCCGGTTGTTGGCCGAAGGCTGCGGTGAAACGGTGACGGCGGCGGCGCCTGTCGAGGTGGTGGAAACCGAGGTTCTGACTCTTCTGCGTGGCGTCTGTGCGTCACCCGGTTCGGCGTTGGGCCAAGTGGTGCAGATCAGCGAACCGGTGTTCGACGTCAGCGAGTTTGGCGGCGGAGCAGACCTGGAGCGTGTGGCTCTCGCCAATGCCCTGATCGAAGCGGATCTGGCCTTGCAGCATTTGCGCGACACCGCTACGGGTGAGGCTGAAGCCGAGATCTTCAAGGCGCATCAGGAACTGCTCGAAGACCCGGGCCTGCTCGATCAGGCCCAGGCATTGATCAGTGAGGGCAAAAGTGCGGCGTTCGCCTGGCGCGCGGCCACTGAAGAAACTGCGGCGATGTTTCGCCAACTGGGCAGTGCGTTGCTGGCCGAACGGGCGGCGGACCTGACCGATGTCGGACGTCGCGTCCTCAAGTTGCTACTGGGTATTGGCGAGCAGGCGCTGGAGTTGCCGCAAGGATGCATTCTGATCGCCGATCAACTGACGCCGTCGCAGACCGCCTGCATCGATACCAGCAAGGTGCTGGGCTTCGCTACGGTCGGGGGCGGCGCGACCAGTCACGTGGCGATTCTCGCCCGTGCCTGTGGTCTGCCATCGATCTGCGGGGTGCCGGTGCAGATGCTCGCGCTGAGTAACGGCACTCCAATATTGCTCGATGCCGACAAGGGTGAATTACATATACATCCCGACCCTGGGGTCGTCGGGCAGTGGCAGGCTCGATACGCACAACAGCGTCAACGCCATGAGCATGAACTGGCCAGCGCAACGCTTGCGGCACGGACCCGTGACGGCCATCACGTCGAGGTGTCGGCCAACGTCGCCTCGTTATTGGAAACCGAGCAGGCCATGGCCCTCGGCGGTGCGGGCGTCGGCCTGCTGCGTTCGGAGTTTCTCTATCTGGGCCGCAACCACGCGCCGAGCCATGACGAACAGGTCGCCACTTACAGCGCTATCGCTCGCTGTGTCGGGCCTGCGCACAATCTGGTGGTGCGCACCCTCGATGTCGGCGGCGACAAACCGCTGGCCTATGTGCCGATGGACAGCGAAACCAACCCTTTCCTTGGCGTGCGCGGCATTCGTTTGTGTCTGCAGCGTCCGCAGCTACTGCGGGAGCAGTTCCGGGCCATGCTCGGCTGCTGCGATCTGACGCGTTTGCACATCATGTTGCCGATGGTCACGCAACTGTCGGAGCTGCGTCTGGCGCGGCAGATGCTCGACGAGGAAATCCTCGCGCTAGGCCTGACGCAACGGCCGAAACTGGGGATCATGATCGAAGTGCCGGCGGCGGCGTTGATGGCGGATCTGTTTGCGCCGCTGGTGGATTTCTTCTCGATTGGCACCAATGACCTGACGCAGTACACCCTGGCGATGGATCGCGATCACCCGCGTCTGGCCAGTCAGGCGGACAGTTTTCATCCCTCGATATTGCGCCTGATCGCCACGACCGTGAAGGCCGCACACGCCCATGGCAAATGGGTCGGCGTGTGCGGGGCGATGGCTTCGGAACGTCTGGCGGTGCCGCTGTTGCTGGGGTTGGGTGTGGATGAACTGTCGGTGAGCGTGCCGATGATTGCACCGGTCAAGGCAACGGTGCGCGAGCTGGAACTGGCGGATTGTCAGGTCATCGCGCAGCAGGTGCTCGGTCTGGAAAGTGCCGGGCAGGTGCGTGAGGCGTTGCAGCTGTTTCATGAGGCAACCGTCGATACTTTACGGGTTCTGGAGAACTGAACATGTTCGATCAATTGCAGAAGGCATTCTGGAAAGCCCTGACCCCGGATCTGGTGGTGGATACACCCGCAGCGGCGGCCGAACCGAGTGACGGATTGAGCAGCGACATTGTCGCGGCGCTGGGGGGTGTGGATAACCTCCAGTCCCAGCAACCGCTGGCGTTGACGCGGGTACGGGTGGTGTTGCGTGATGTGTCGCACATGGACCCGAACGCGTTGAGCGCCGCCGGTGTCGCGGGCGTGATGCCTTTGGCGGACGGCGTGGTGCACCTGATTACCGGGCTGCGATCTTAAGCCGGCAGGTGATGTGCGGCCTCAGGTCGCCCTTACTGTTTCTCAACCGCAGGTGTATCGTATTCGCCTTTTGCAGGCTTTCAGGGCCTGCTGCTGATACGTGAGGTAGTTGAGTTCATGTCCTTTACCCGTCGCCAAATCCTCGGTGGCCTGGCCGGTCTTGTTGTCGTTGGTGTCGGGGCGGGGGGCGCGTCGCGTTATTGGCTCGGCAAAATGGCCGACGCCGAGGCGGGCCATGACTATGAACTGATCGCCGCACCGCTGGACGTCGAATTGGTGCCGGGGCACAAGACCGAGGCCTGGGCATTCGGCCCGTCGGCGCCTGGCACTGAGTTGCGTGTGCGCCAGGGTGAATGGCTGCGGGTACGTTTCATCAACCACTTGCCGGTGGCGACGACCATTCACTGGCACGGCATTCGTCTGCCGCTGGAAATGGACGGCGTGCCGTACGTGTCGCAGCTGCCGGTATTGCCGGGCGAGTACTTCGACTATAAGTTCCGCGTGCCGGATGCCGGCAGTTACTGGTATCACCCGCACGTCAGCAGCAGCGAAGAGCTCGGGCGCGGGCTGGTCGGGCCGTTGATCATCGAAGAGCGCGAGCCGACCGGTTTCAAGTACGAAAAGACCTTGAGCCTGAAGAACTGGCACATCGATGACGAAGGCAATTTCGTCGAATTCAGTATTCCCCGTGAAGCGGCGCGTGGCGGTACGGCGGGGCGCTTGTCGACCATCAACGGTGTGCCGACCCCGGTGATCGAACTGCCGGCCGGGCAGATCACCCGGGTGCGTTTGCTCAACCTCGACAACACGCTGACTTATCGCATCAACATTCCCGGCGTCGAAGCGCAGATCTATGCGCTGGACGGCAACCCGGTCGAACCGCGCCCGTTGGGCAAGGAATACTGGCTCGGCCCGGGGATGCGTATTTGTCTGGCGATCAAGGCGCCGGCGGCGGGCGAAGAATTGTCGCTGCGCAACGGTCCGGTACGTCTGGGCACCCTGCGTTCGGTGGCCAATACCGACGCGCCGAGCGACTGGCCAAAAGCGCTGCCGGCCAATCCGGTGGCAGAACCGGACCTGGCCAATGCCGAGAAACTCAACTTCAATTTCGAATGGGTCGGCTCAGTGTCGGTCAACGTCGACAATGGCCGGCCGCCGAGCCTGTGGCAGATCAACGGCAAGGCCTGGGACATCACCGACAAGACCTGCGCTGACCGACCGATTGCCAGCCTGAAACTGGGGCAGAGTTACATCTTCGAATTGAAGAACATGACCCAGTATCAGCACCCGATCCACCTGCACGGCATGAGTTTCAAGGTGATCGCGTCGAACCGGCACAAGATTATTCCGTACTTCACCGACACCTATCTGCTGGGCAAGAACGAGCGCGCGCAAGTGGCGCTGGTGGCCGATAATCCGGGGGTGTGGATGTTCCATTGCCACGTGATCGACCACATGGAAACCGGCCTGATGGCCGCCATCGAGGTGAAGTGATGCGCCAGATTCGCCCCGCGGCCATCATCGACCGCAGCCGTGACCAAGACTTCATGCGTGAAGCGCTGACCCTCGCTGCACAAGGCGCAGCCCTCGGCGAAGTGCCGGTGGGTGCAGTGTTGGTGCAGGACGGCGAGATTATCGGGCGCGGCTTCAATTGCCCGATCAGCACCAGCGACCCGAGTGCCCATGCAGAAATGGTCGCCATCCGTGCGGCGGCGCAGGCGGTGGATAACTATCGCCTGCCGGGCAGCACGCTGTATGTGACGCTGGAGCCGTGCAGCATGTGTGCAGGCTTGATCGTGCATTCGCGGGTGGCGCGGGTGGTGTATGGCGCGCTGGAGCCGAAGGCGGGGATTGTGCAGAGTCAGGGGCAGTTTTTTACCCAGGGTTTTCTCAACCATCGAGTGCTATATGAAGGCGGGGTTTTGGCCGAAGAGTGTGGCGCCGTGCTGACCGAATTCTTCCGTGCTCGCCGAGCAAAAAGCCCCTCACCCTAACCCTCTCCCAGAGGGAGAGGGGACTGACCGAGCTGGATGGGCGAGGTCCGTCGACCTGAGATTCCGAGTCGAACTCAAGTCTTGAAAAGCTCAACGATCAGCCCCCTCTCCTTGGGAAGAGGGGACTGACCGAGTTGGATGGGCTAAGTCCGTCGACCTGAGATTCCGAGTCGAACTCAAGTCTTGAAAAGCTCAACGATCAGCATGCAGTGGTCTAATTTCCCCGGACACCCCGATAGGTGGAAAATACATCTATCGAGGAGTTATTCATGACTAAAAAACGCAGGGCATTCGACGACAGCTTCAAGCTGCAAGTCGTGAAGATGATCAAGGATCAGGGACTCACCGTTGTACAGGTTTGCCAGGATCTGAACATTGGTGAGACAGCCGTTCGACGCTGGGTTCAGCAATACGAGGCAGAGCAACTGGGGCAGGCCGGAATCGGCAAGCCATTAACGGCAGAGCAACAGCGCATCCGGCAATTGGAACAAGAAAATCGGCAGCTCAAGATGGATAACGACATCTTAAAAAAGGCTACCGCCTTCTTTGCCCGCGAGCTGAAGTAAGGTATCGACTGGTTCGGCAGCTGCAACAGAAGGCTTACTCAGTGGCACATGTCTGTCGGTTGCTGAGCATCAGTCGTTCAGGCTTCTATGAGTCTCAGAAGCGTGCTGATGCGCCTGTTCGGCAGAGTTGTCCTGTTCTTGTGCAACTCAAGGCGTCTTTCGCCGAGAGTGGAGGCTGCTACGGCAGCCGCCCTTTGCGCGACGCTTTGCGCGGTAAAGGCATGCTTGTCGGGCTGTATAAAATCCGTCGATTGATGCGGGCTAACGGACTGCGTTCAGCCTGGAAGCGCAAGTTTGTACACACAACCGATAGTAATCATGACCTGCCGATTGCAGAGAATGTACTGAACAGAAAATTTGATCCAGTAGCGCCAAACAAGGCCTGGGTAGCCGACATCACTTATATCCGCACCCGCAGTGGCTGGTTGTATCTGGCCGTGGTGTTGGACTTGTTTTCACGCAAGATAGTGGGCTGGTCGATGGCTCCGAACATGCCGGCAGAGCTGGTGTGCACCGCGATGCAACTGGCAATCGCGCAGCGTCAACCGCCGCCAGGCTTGATTGCCCACTCAGATCGGGGTAGCCAATATGCGAGTGCAACTTACAGAGAATTACTGGCAAGAAACGACATGCAGCAGAGCATGAGCCGTAAAGGTAATTGCTGGGACAATGCAGTGATGGAGCGCTTCTTTTTGAGTTTGAAAATGGAGCGAGTATGGCGACGTGACTACGCGAACCACGCTGAAGCGATCCGCGACATCACCGAATACATCGTTGGGTTTTACAACAACGAACGGCTGCACTCGAAACTGGGATATCTGCCACCGACCGTTTACGAGCGGGCGATGGCGTCAAAACCACCTATCGAGGTGTCCGGAATTAGTTGACCACTGCAGCCCTCTCTCCTTGGGGAGAGGGGACTGATCGAGTTGGATGGGCTAAGTCCGTCGACCTGAGATTCCGAGTCGAACTCAAGTGTTGAAAAGCTCAATGATCAGCTCCCTCTCCTTGGGGAGAGGGCTGGGGTGAGGGGTGGGCTCACCGCGGTGTTTGGGCGATTTGATTATTTACGAGCGACAATCACCGCGCGCATCGGCGCCGGCAATCCTTCAATCGTTTTGCTGTGATCTTCCGGATCAAGGAAATCACTCAGCGACTGATACTTCATCCACTCAGTCCCGCGCTGTTCTTCCACCGTTGTGGTGCTCACATCCACGCAGCGAATATCGCTGAACCCGGCACGACGCAACCACAACTCCAGCGCCGGCACCGACGGCAGGAACCACACGTTACGCATCTGCGCGTAACGGTCTTCCGGCACCAGCACTTGATGCTTGTCGCCTTCCACCACCAACGTTTCCAGCACCAGTTCACCGCCCTTGACCAGGCAATCCTTCAGCGCCAGCAAATGCTCGATCGGCGAGCGACGGTGATAGAACACGCCCATCGAAAACACGGTGTCGAAGCCTTCCAGGTTCGGCGGCAGGTCTTCGAACGGGAAGGGCAGATGCCAGGCGTTCGGCTCTGACAGATAACGCTGCACCGCCTGGAACTGGCAGAAGAACAGCCAGTTCGGATCGACACCGATCACGCTGTCAGCGCCGGCACCGAGCATGCGCCACATGTAGTAGCCGTTGCCGCAGCCGACATCGAGGATGCGTTTGCCTTTCAAATCCAGATGCGGGGCGACGCGCGACCATTTCCAGTCCGAGCGCCATTCAGTGTCGACGTGCACGCCGAACAGATCGAACGGCCCTTTGCGCCACGGCGACAAACCCATCAATGCAGTACGCATCTGCGCACGGGTTTCGTCGTCGCAATCGGTGTCGAGTTTCAGGCCATTGAGCAGATCGATTTCGCTCGGCTGAATTTTCGGCAAGGCATCCAGCGCACTTTGCCAGCGCTCCAGGTCGCCGTGACCTTTCTCCATTTTCTTGTCGAGTTGCGCCTGCAGGGTGTTGGCCCATTCGGCCAGCGGCGTGCCGGCCAGACGACGGGCGAGGGGGGACAGATCAATCATGGCAAGGCAATCAACGAGGCAAAGTTAAGACACTGGAACCACGGCACGACTTTCGAGAACCCGGCGGCCAACAGGCGTTCGCGGTGTTCTTCGAGGCTGTCGGGCTTCATGACGTTTTCGATGGCGCTGCGTTTCTGGGCAATCTCCAGTTCGCTGTAGCCGTTGGCGCGTTTGAAGGCGACGTGCAGATCGGTGAGCAGCGCGTGTTCTTCGGCATCGTTGAAGCGCAGCTTCTCCGAGAGGATCAGCGCGCCGCCCGGCAGCAGCGATTGGCGAATGCGCGAGAGCAACGCGGTACGCTGATCCGGGGCGATAAATTGCAGGGTGAAGTTCAGCGCCACCACCGAAGCAGGCTGAAAGTCGAGGGCGAGGATGTCGCCTTCGATCACTTCAACCGGCAGCAACTCCTGGAACATCGAATCCTGACCGTTGAGGTATTCGCGGCAGCGTTCGACCATCGCGGCAGAGTTATCCACAGCGATCACCCGGCAGCCGTCGGTGCGCACGTGACGGCGCAAGGCCTGAGTCACTGCACCCAGCGATGAACCGAGGTCGTAGAGCACGCTGTTCGGCTGGGCGAACTGTGCGGCGAGCACACCGAGGTTTTCGACGATGGTCGGGTAACCCGGCACCGAGCGCTTGATCATGTCCGGGAACACCCGCACCACGTCTTCATTGAAGGCGAAGTCAGGCACCTGGGCCAAAGGCTTGGCGAAAATACGATCGGGTTCTTTGCTCACGGCGGTTCCGGCGGTGTAAATGGAAAGGCCGGCATTTTAGCCAAAAGGGCGCGGGGATGCTTGGGTTGTCTGATAAAACGCGGGGATATTGCTCTGGTTGATCGTTCCCACGCTCTGCGTGGGAATGCCGCCCCGGACGCTCCGCGTCCCTGCGCAAATGACGCAGAGCGTCACAGGATGCATTCCCACGCGGAGCGTGGGAACGATCAGATCCGTTTGGTCTGGGAGAACGCCGAGGCGGCGATGCCCCACTGGCCCAGCCAGTAGCTGAGGATGATGACGTATGGCGCGGCGTGGAATGGCGATACGAAGCGATCAATACCGATCACGCTGTCCGAGAACACAAACGCCAGCGCACCGCCCGCCGCTAGCAACGCCGAGCGTTTCGGCACATCGGTGCCCAAACGGGCCAGTGCGCGCCAGAGCATCGCGCTGATCGCCGTGCCATAAACAATCACCGGCACCAGCAATGGCCCAAGACCGCTGGAAATCAGAAGACCTAGCAGCATCGCGCCAACACCGAGGGCGAGCACCAGCGGCAACACCGCCAGACGCTTGCAGTCACTCAGATAAGCCTTCAGATAAGCCAGATGCGCAACCAGAAACGCGCCGAGGCCAAACACGAACAGATCGCCCGGCCACGCCAGCAACACATCACCCAGCAACGAGAAAATCAGACCGAGACTGATCCAGCGCCGATAGTCACTGGGTGGCGCGTCGTGCAGCCAGCCGAGCAATGCCAGCACCGGCAACGGTTTGACCAACAGGCACAGCAACGCCGCATGGGTGCTGACACCGTAGAGAAACGTCACCGCGCCCATCAACGCCAGAATCAGCCAGCCCATGATCAATTTACCGAAATGGCGCAGTCAAAGGTTTCCACCGGGAGCACTTCCGGTGCCCACGGTTGTTGTGAAGTCAGGCGCAGGCGCCCGGTGCCGGGGGCGAAGGCCTGGAAGCGCCAGGTCGACAGACCTGCTGCGCCGACCACGCCAGCGTCTTCCGGATTGCTGTAGACCTCGGGGCTGAGTGCGCGCAATACACCGCCAGCCGAGTCCTGAATGGCCCAGCGATAACCCGTGGTCGGGTTGCTTGGCAGCATGATGATGAGGTTTTGCCCGTTAGTGAGCCGCACCGGGCATTCGCTTTGTTTTTCCACGGTCACGTTGTGTTTCGGTTGCGTGGCGCACGCGGCCAGCAATGAAAGGGCGAGGGGGAGAAACAGGCGAGTGGGGGACATAAGGTCAGTGGCTCCGGGTGTTCACGACGAACGGCGAGCATAACTGAAGATGAGACAAAGTGTGACAGTGCCTGCCCTCACCCTAGCCCTCTCCCAGAGGGAGAGGGGACTGATCGGGGGATATTGGTGAGGTACGCCGACCTGAGCGTGCGTCAGCGAATCCATAATCGACCCGGTGTTTCAGGTCGGCGCATAGCGCAAGACCGCTCGGTTGGCTCCCTCTCCTGGGGGAGAGGGCTGGGGTGAGGGGCTACGGGCTACCGGTCAGAACAGTACCTTCGCCACATCGGCAAACCGCTTGGCGAAATGCACGGTAATCCCTTCCTTCAGATAATCCGGCAACTCCTCAAAGTTACCCCGATTCGGCTCCGGCAAAATCAATTCGAAAATCTTCTGCCGCCGCGCCGCAATCACCTTCTCACGCACCCCGCCAATCGGCAGCACATGCCCGGTCAGGGTCAATTCGCCAGTCATCGCCACGCCTTTCTTCGGCGGTTGATTACGTGCAAGCGAGAGCAGGGCGCTGGCCATGGTCACGCCGGCGCTCGGGCCGTCCTTCGGTGTCGCGCCTTCCGGTACGTGCAGGTGGACGAAGGCTTCGTCGAAGAACTTCGCGTCACCGCCAAACTGTTTCAGGTGCGAGCTGACGTAGCTGTAGGCGATCTCTGCCGATTCCTTCATCACATCGCCCAGTTGCCCGGTGAGCTTGAAGCCACGGTTAAGCGTGTGAATCCGCGTCGCTTCGATCGGCAAGGTCGCGCCGCCCATGCTGGTCCAGGCCAGACCGGTAATCACGCCGGTGCCGGACAGCACTTGCTCGTTGCGGAACACCGGATGGCCGAGTGACGCTTCAAGGTCTTTCGGCCCGAGTTTGATCACCGCTTTCGGCTCGTCAATCAGCTTCATCACCGCTTTGCGCACCAGTTTGCCCATTTGTTTCTCGAGCTGGCGCACCCCGGCTTCACGGGCG
The DNA here is from genome assembly GCF_979258655.1 of Pseudomonas sp. AC242. NCBI lineage: Bacteria > Pseudomonadati > Pseudomonadota > Gammaproteobacteria > Pseudomonadales > Pseudomonadaceae > Pseudomonas > Pseudomonas sp. AC242. Next base: position 4,433,413 of record NZ_OZ409873.1, on the reverse strand, counting down.
TAACCGTCGATCAAGGCTTTGAGCGCGCTGTCGCTGATGCTCAGGCTACCCTTGGACACACCGGCCTTTTCCAGCAGTTTCGGCCACAGGTGACGCTTGGCGATGGCGACTTTTTCTTCGGTGATGTAGCCCGACAGGCGAATCACTTCCATGCGGTCCAGCAACGGGCCGGGGATCGAATCGAGGGTGTTGGCAGTGCAGACGAAGAGGACTTTCGACAGGTCCATGCGCAGGTCGAGGTAGTGGTCGAGGAATTCGACGTTCTGCTCCGGGTCGAGGGTTTCCAGCAGTGCCGAGGCCGGGTCGCCCTGGTAGCTCTGGCCCATCTTGTCGATCTCGTCGAGCATGATCACCGGGTTCATCACTTCGACGTCTTTCAACGCCTGCACCAGTTTGCCCGGCTGTGCGCCGATGTAGGTGCGGCGGTGTCCCTTGATCTCGGCTTCGTCGCGCATACCGCCGAGGCTGAAGCGGTAGAACGGCCGGCCGAGGGATTCGGCGATGGATTTGCCGACGCTGGTTTTACCTACGCCCGGCGGGCCGACCAGCAGCACGATGGAGCCGCTGATCTCACCTTTATAGGCACCGACGGCGAGGAACTCGAGGATGCGGTCCTTGATGTCGTCCAGGCCCGCGTGGTGTTTGTCGAGAATTTTGCGCGCGTGCTTGAGGTCGAGTTTGTCCTCGCCGTACACGCCCCACGGCACCGAGGTCGCCCAGTCGAGGTAGTTGCGGGTGACCGCGTATTCCGGCGAACCGGTCTCGAGGATCGACAGCTTGTTCATTTCTTCTTCGAGGCGCTTCTGCACCTGCGCCGGCAGGACTTTGCCTTCGAGGCGTTGCTCGAACTGTTCGAGGTCGGCGCTGCGGTCGTCCTTGGTCAGGCCGAGTTCCTGCTGGATAACCTTGAGTTGTTCTTTAAGGAAGAACTCGCGCTGATGCTCGCCGATCTTGCGGTTAACCTCCGCTGAAATCTCTTTTTGCAGGCGCGCGACTTCGACTTCCTTGCGCAGCATCGGCAGGACTTTTTCCATGCGCTTGAGCATCGGCACGCAGTCGAGCACGCCTTGCAGTTCGGGGCCGGTGGCGGAGGTCAGGGCGGCGGCGAAGTCGGTCAGCGGCGACGGGTCGTTGGGGCTGAAGCGGTTGAGGTAGTTTTTCAGCTCTTCGCTGTACAGCGGGTTGAGCGGCAACAGCTCTTTGATCGCGTTGATCAGCGCCATGCCGTAGGCCTTGACCTCGTCGGTCGGCTCGGTGGGCTGGTGCGGGTATTCGACTTCGACCAGATACGGTGGGCGATGGTGTTTCAGCCAGGTCTTGATGCGTACGCGGCTGAGGCCTTGGGCGACGAATTGCAGTTTGCCGTTCTCGCGGCTGGCGTGGTGGACTTTGACCAGGGTGCCGTATTGCGGCAGGGCGCCGGTGTCGAAGTGGCGCGGGTCTTCCTGGGGCGTGTCCATGAAGAACAGGGCCAGGGAATGGTGTTCAGATTTACTGACCAGTTCGAGGGTTTCGGCCCAGGGTTCTTCGTTGACGATGACCGGCAGGACTTGGGCCGGGAAGAACGGGCGGTTGTGGATCGGGATGATGTAGACCTTGTCCGGCAGGTTCTGGCCGGGCAGGGCGAGGCCTTTGCCGCTGGAGGTGTGTTCGATGTGTTCGGCTTCGGTGTAGTCGTCGGGGTTTTCCGGGAATTCTTGCTGGTCGCTCATGGGGCACCTGCGCAATGGGGTATGGGTCTTAGATGGGGCAGGGTTTGGGTGGTTTCAATGGCGGGGGATGTTTCTGCTTGTGTGTTCAGGGTTTTGACAGGGTTCACGCTTTTGACTTGGCGGCCTTTGGGCCGACCATGCTCTTTGGGGTTTTGGGTGTATATCCGTTTCTTCGGTAACGGCGGCTTAGGGTTTCGCCCTGACGGCGACTCACTTTTTTGACAAACGCCTCAAAAAAGTAAGCAAAAAAACGCTTGCTCCTACGTGCGGCCCGCTCGCTGGGGCTCGGGGTTCCTTCGCTGCGGGATCGATCCGGGCGCAGCGCCTACGGTTTGCTTCGCTGCACCTCCTCTCGCTGTGTTTGGCTGCGCCAAACGGTCGCTGCGCTCCCACGCCCGGATCAATCCCTCCGCTCAGCCTTCCGACGTCGCCTGTGGATCAAGATCAAAAGCAGGCGAGCTGACACTCGGCCTATTGAGTGGTGAAGAGCGGGGGGCGTGGACGGCTTTGGATTTGTGGTGGATTGTCCCCCTCATTGGAACGCCGCCCGCCCAGACCTCTGCCGAGGGAGAGGTGGCCGTTTTTTGGGCTTTTCAAAATGCGCGTTCAACTCGATATCCCAAGTCGGCGTAGCTCGCCCAAACACCTCGGTCAGTCCCCTCTCCCTCTGGGAGAGGGCTAGGGTGAGGGGCTTTTGATTTTCTCAAGTTCTGCGTTTAGATACGGGTTGACCTGACCAAGGTCGTTACAAAGGCCACGTCAGTTCCTGGAGCAGAAAGAACCCGTTGCAGGTGAGTTCACGTGTGTCATCCGTGTAGCGTGCCTTGCCGAAAAGTTCGAAGTCTTTGAAGTCATATCGGTAGAGGTTGGGGTTGAGCTTGGTGACTGCGATAGTTGAAGAGGACTCTGTTTTAAATTCATAAAACTGGATACCCCGGCCTGTAACGACTCGTTCAGAGTAGGCAGGTGTAGATGGCTTTAGCAGGTCGCGAAGTGAAACGGAAAAAGTTCGTTCGCTCGATAAGCCTCTTTTGTGACCGAAATCAAAGTAATACCCCCCTAACGGGTTGAATGACACAGAAGTGGCTTTGGTCCTGTAGCTGGTCAGATCTAAATACGTACCGCTGATAGTGCCTTTCACATCAATATCAAGAACACCGACGGCGAAGACTGCTGGGAATGCTTTTGAAGTTGTCATAGGGGGCTTCCTCGATTGATTGAGTTGGAGAAGGAAGTCTGAGAGAAACGGCATAACCTGTTAACTGTCATATCTGACAGGTTTTTATGCCTGTTCGTGATGATGCCCTATGAGACGAGTTATATAGGACGCGCAAGATAATCCGGTGGCGGGGAGGGCCGCTTGCGAAAGTGACCTGACAGCCGACCCTTTTCTAGCTAAATGCGCTCAATCCGACTATGGGCGAGCCTGCTCGCGGACGCGGTGTGTCAGGCACTGTAGATGTTGAATATGCTGACGCCTTCGCGAGCAAGCTCGCTCCCACAGGTTATCTCGGGTGCTTCTGAAATAGCGTGCACAAATAAGGCGATGCCTCTCGACAGTCATCTGCAATCTGGCGGTTAACTCATAGATCAAAATTCATTGCGGTTTATTTCGAAGCGGTCTTGGGCCCCTGTAATTTCTGACAGTAGACACGTTGCCCGGTCGATCCGAGATTAACCAGGCGTCCTCAGGCAGGGCGGCGCGTGCCGATTTACGGACTTAAAGGAATCCAGCCATGAGTTATACCGATACGAGTTACGAGGGCTGCACTATTCGCGAATACTCCCCTGACACCCCGGGTCTGCGTTATCGGGTGATCTATAGCGCGACGGATGAGAGTTTGTTGCTTGAGACTCGCAAACAGGCCGAGCAATTGATCATTGAGCGATTGCGGTTGATGAAAAACGGAGGGAAAGCTTCTTGAGTCAGCCGGGCTAACGCTCACCTGTGCAGGAGCAGCCTGCGGCAGCTCCTGCACCGGGTGGTTTGTCAGGTATTTGCGGGGATTTCGTGGTTATCCAGCACGCGGTTCACCGCCAGTTCGGCGAGCATGATGATCTGCTGAATGGCCAGGATCGTGCGCCGCTGTGGCAGGTCGATGTAGGCGGCGATGTCGCTGGTCATGAGGCTGGCCTGGGCCAGTGATTCGCAGGCGTGGACCAGAAGGCTTTCGCTGTCCTGCTCGGGGGCGACCTGGAACATGGTGCTGGGTTTGTGGAAGCGCAGGGTTAAGGCGTTGGGTTTGAGGTAGTGGTCGAGGGCGCGTTCGGCGGCTTCGTGGAATTTCTTGGAATCGGGGGATTCGTAGGGCGAGGTGTCGTCGGTTTCGGGGGGATTGGGTGTTGGCTTTTTCATAGTGACGCTCCGAATGATAAGTGGGGCTGTCACTCTCAATCACCGCGACGCGACGGAGGGTGGCAGCTGTACGCAGGTTCGCGGACCGAGCCATTCGGCAATCTCGGCATACCCGAAGGTATCCCGCGCACAGCCACCATCAAACCAAACAACAAGCACCTGAGCGCTCCGGTTTGGGCCGGCGATTATGCATCAAATCGAATGAACTGCTCGGGCCGCGACGCCCGTTCGCTGAATTTGCAGCGACCCCCCGAGCCTATCCAGCCGATTTCCGAGGCACAACCGACGCGACTTGTCGGAAAACTCCGCGCCACTTTCAACGTCTGTAGGACGAGTACCTTTCCCACAGATCAACGCATTTCAACCTGTAGGAGCTGCCGAAGGCTGCGATCTTTTGATCTGGCTTTTAAAAAACGAAGTCAAAAGATCGCAGCCTTCGGCAGCTCCTACATGGGTGTTTGGCGTGCACAAAAAAGGCGATGCCCCTTGCGGGACATCGCCTTTATTTTTACCGCCGCTAAATCTTATTCCGGCAGTTTGTACGCAATCACGTAGTCACCCATTTTGGTGCCCAGCGAGCCGTGACCGCCGACAACCAGCAGCACGTATTGCTTGCCGTCCTTGCCGGTGTAGGTCATCGGAGTCGCTTGGCCACCTGCCGGCAGACGCGATTTCCACAGCTCTTTACCGCTGTTCACGTCGTACGCGCGCAGGTACTGGTCGAGGGTGCCGCTGAGGAAGCCGACGCCGCCAGCCGTGACCATCGAGCCGCCCATGCTAGGCACGCCCAAAGTGAAGCCGATCGGGATTGGCGAGCTGTCGCGGCTGGTGCCGTTTTTGCGTTTCCACACGACTTTGCTGGTGGTCAGGTCGATACCGGCAACGTAACCCCAGGCCGGGGCCTGGCACGGTACGCCGAATGGCGACATGAACGGGTGCATGATCACCGCGTATGGCGCGCCGGTGTTCGGTTGCACGCCAGCGGTTTCGCTTTCGCGTTTGCTGCCGGCGGCGACTTGCTCGCGTGGCACCATTTTCGAAACGAAAGCCATGTAGTTCGGGCTGGTGAACAGCATTTGGCGAACCGGGTCGACCGAGACGCCGCCCCAGTTGAACACACCAACGTTACCCGGATAGATCAGGCTGCCCTGTTCCGACGGCGGGGTGTACTGGCCTTCGTAACGCAGTTCTTTGAACTGGATGCGGCACAACATCTGGTCGAACGGGCTCGCGCCCCACATGGCTTTTTCGGTCAGTTCCGGGGCCAGCAGGTTGAGGTCCGAACGGGCCTGGGTCGGTGCGGTGTGGTCGCCTTTCACGGCGCCTTGCGGGACCGGGATTTCCTTGATCGGGATGATCGGCGTGCCGTCACGACGGTCGAGGACGTACAGGCTGCCCTGCTTGGTCGGGGCGATCAGCGCAGGTTTCACGCCATCGGCGGTTTTCATGTCGAGCAGGGTTGGCTGGCTGCCAACGTCCATGTCCCACAGGTCGTGGTGGGTGAACTGGTAGTTCCAGCGCACTTTACCGGTGGCCAGGTCGAGGGCTACAACGCCGGCGCTGAATTTCTCGGCGCCCGGGGTGCGGTCTGCGCCCCACTGGTCTGGAGTCTGGTTACCCAGTGGCAGGTAAACCATGCCGAGTTTTTCGTCGACACTGGCCAGCGACCACATGTTCGCCGAGTTGCGGCTGTAGGTTTCGCCCGGTGCCAAAGGCTCGGTGGCGTCTGGCTTGTCGCTGTCCCAGTTCCATACGAGGTGACCGTCGCGCACGTCGAAAGCGCGGATCACGCCCGATGGCTCGTTGGTCGATTCGTTGTCGGTCACGTGACCGCCCATGATCACCAGATCACGAGTGATCGCGGCCGGCGAGGTGGAGTAGTAGCCGCCAGCGGTGAATGGGCCGATGCCTTGGGTCAGGTCAACCACGCCTTTGTTGCCAAAGCCTTCGCAGATTTTGCCGGTGTCGGCGTTCAGTGCGATCAGGCGAGCATCAGCGGTTGGCAGGTAGAGACGACGCGGGCAGGCCTGAGCAACGGCTTTGCCAGCTTCGGAAATCACCGCCGAGGCGGCGTTTTCAGTTTTCGCATAAGCAGCTTCGTCGTAGTACGACACGCCACGGCAAGTCATGTGGGCGAAGCCTTTGAAGCCGACCGGGCTCTTGATCTGTGGGTCGAAGCGCCACAGTTCTTTGCCGGTGTCCGGGTCCAGGGCCAACACTTTGCTGTGCGCGGTGCAGGCGTAGATCATGCCGTTGGCTTTCAGCGGGGTGTTTTCGTTGGTCAGCTCGACCGGGTCATCCGCGGTCGGCAGGTCGCCGGTCTGGATGCGCCAGGCTTCTTGCAGCTTGCCGACGTTGGCCGGGGTGATCTGCTTCAGCGGCGAGTAACGGTCACCGAACTCGGTGCGGCCATAGGCCTGCCAGTCGCCATCGGGCATGGCTGGCGCGGTGCTGGTGGTGTCCGCGGTGTCGCGGCCCAGTTCGCCGAAGGTTTCGCCCGGGTGGGTGAACAGGCTGGCCAGAGCGGTAACGCCGGCCAGCACCACAGCGACGGTCAGACCGCCAGTGCCCATTGGCGCCGGGCCGTTCAGCAGCAGTGGACGACGGAACCACGGCAGCAACATCACGAAGCCGAGGACGAACCACAGGGCCAGACGTGGCACCAGCTGCCACCAGTCCAGACCGACTTCCCACAGCGCCCAAACGGTGCTGGCAAACAGAACGATGGCGTACAGGCCCAGCGCCGCGCGACGACGCATCAGCATCAAAATGCCGGACAGCGCGATGCCGATACCGGCCAGCAGGTAGTACAGCGAGCCGCCGAGCATGCTCAGCTTGACCCCACCGGCCAACATGGCCAGGCCCATCAGTAGAAGCAGAATGCCGAGCAGGCTCGGTAGCAAACGGCCCCGACTCGAAGCACTTTCGGTGCTCATAGTGTGATTCTCCGTGACGTTTATGTAGTCCCGCGCTGTAGTCACTTTAGATGACGATTTGGCACAGGCATGGTTCAGATAAAAACTTGTCTAGCTAACGAAATTTATTTGTGTAGGAGTGAGCCTGCTCGCGATGGCGGTGCGTCAGTTTCTGGAGATGTCGCCTGAAACACCGCTATCGCGAGCAGGCTCACTCCTACAATGGATTTGCGTATTGCTTTAGAACGAGGACTGGATCTTGATCCCGCCGATCAGGGCGTCGTCGACGTTGTTCACGCCACCGGGGTGGCGGATGTATTGCAGGTTCGGGCGCACGGTCAGCCAGTTGGTTACGTGCACGCCGTAATACAACTCGGCGCTGTATTCGGTGTCTTGCGGCGGCAGGAACGACGGATCGTCGTAGTCGTACACGGCGTTGGCGCGGTTGCTGGCTTCAGCATTTTTGCGGAAGGCCGGGTTGACGTGTACGCGGGCGAGGGCGAAACCGATGTCGTCCTTGGCGCGCGCATCGAACGGGCCTTTGTAGGTGATGCCGGCCTGGACGTAGTTGTCGATCGCGTTGGTTTTCTTGTCGTGCATCGTGCCGTTGGCAAACACGCTGAGGCCGCGCGAGTTGTCGCTGGCCATGCTGGTGATCTGCTGCTGAATGCCCAGCCACACGCCGTGTTTGCTCGACGCGCTGCGGTAGGCTTCGCCGCTGAGAGCCGCCGGTTGGCCGTGGCTGTCTTTATAGACGTCGCTGGCATTGGCGTTGCTGTAGTAGTAACCGGCGCGGTATTCGCCCGGCAGGCCGTTGAGTTTCGGCGTCCACACCAGTTCGATCGGCAGGATTGCGCCCTGGGTGCCGCTGCCGCTGAGTTTGAAGCCGTTGCCGCGATCGAGGTTCGACGGGTTCTGCTCGTAGGCGCCGACCTGTGCGTACAGCTCCGGGGTCAGGTGATATTTGACGCGCAGCGCCCATTGGCTGACCGGCCAGTTGTACCAGATGCCGCCGACCCAGTTGCCGACCTGCGAGCCGCAGAACGCCAGGTTCTGGAAGTCGCACGGAAAGCTGTTGAAGTCTTCGCCTTCGCCGAAACGGCCGACCTTGATGTCGAGTTTCTGATCGAAGAACTTCTGCTGGTACCACATCTGCGTCAGGCGTGTGGTCTGGCCACGGCCCCAGACTTCCTGGGCCGAGGTGAAACCACCGACGCGCGGATCGTTGATGCGGTCGTTGCTGATGTTGTTGCCGCTGCGTTTGGTGATGGTCAGTTGAAACTCCGCATCGTCCCAGCCGAGGATCTTTTGCAGGTCCAGGTGTGTGCCCAGGCCAAACTGATCGCTGTAACGCGCGGTGCGGTCATGGTCGTAGCCACCGTGCAGGTTGCTGCCCATTTCGCCGGTGTAATCGAGCTTGAAATCGTAGCCTTTTTCCGAGAGTTCGGTGCGCGTGCCGTTCCAGTCACCGAGCATGTACGGTGATTCACTGTCGAACGCGGGCGCCGCTTGCACGCAGCTGGCGAGGCCGAGGGCGGTACAGCCGCCAAGGGTGCGCAGGGTTAAGATAGCGCTGTCTCGGGAGAAGGAAAAATCGGGCATGGCTAAGTCTTTTTTTGGTGTTTTCGGGGGCGCGAGCTGAGTGCTTCAATAAGTCGCAGGCAGTGAAGCGATTCAGCGGAAGGGCGGCAGGATAATGATCTGTTACAAAAACACAAAGGCCTTTTGTGAACATGCAGCGTTTCAGATTCGGTAACAGTGCGGCAAACGGGCGCATTGTCGGCCGCTTCGCAGCCTGCGATCTTTTCAGGTTGGCCTACATTTGAAGGTAGGCCTTCCACCCGATCACCCCCTCGGCTAAGGTGCGCGGCTTCTGCATTTTCACTTCGCCCAAAGGCCTGGCATGAACGAACAAACCCCCGATCCGCTGCACGGCGTCACCCTCGAACAGATTCTCAATGCGCTGGTGAGCCATTACGAATGGTCGGGGCTGGCCGAGCGCATCGATATTCGCTGCTTCAAGAGTGATCCGAGCATCAAGTCGAGCCTGACGTTTCTGCGCAAAACCCCGTGGGCGCGGGAGAAGGTCGAGCGCCTGTACGTGAAGTTGATGCGCACCAAGCGACCGCTTTGAAATGGACGCCTGTTGTTGGCGTCGTCGCCAGATCACCTGCGCAGCCGTGTTGGGCTGGGCGGGATTGGGCATTCAGCTTTACCTGATTTTCTTCGCGCGTTTAAGCGTTGGCGCGAGCCTGTTGGGCGGCGTGGTGAGCTTTTTCAGCTATTTCACGATTTTGACCAATACGCTGGTGGCGACGGTGTTGACCTGCGCGGTGACCGAGCGTGAATCCGCTGCGCGCCGCTGGTTTTTGCTGCCGTGGGTCAGCAGTGGGATTGCCGTGAGCATTGCTGTGGTCGGACTGGCCTACAGCATTCTGCTGCGGCATTTGTGGCATCCCGAAGGTTGGCAATTTATTGCCGATGAACTGCTGCACGACGTGATGCCGTTGCTGTTTCTAGGCTATTGGTGGTTGTGCGTGCCCAAGGGCACTTTGCGCTGGTGGCATCTGCCGGTGTGGCTGATTTATCCGCTGGTGTATTTCATCTACGCGCTGCTGCGCGGGCATTTGCTCGGCGCGTATGCGTATCCGTTCATTGATGTGGCGGTGTTGGGTTATCCACAGGTGCTGATCAATGCCGGGGGGATTTTGGTGGGGTTTGTGCTGATTGGGTTGTTGGTCATTGGCATGGACCGATTACGGCGATGAAAATCAAAAGATCGCAGCCTTCGGCAGCTCCTACAGGTGTACGCATTCCAATGTAGGAGCTGCCGAAGGCTGCGATCTTTTGATCTGGGGATTTACTCCTCTTCGGAGGTGCCTTCGGCGCGCCAGTAGCCGACGGCTTTGATCAGTTGCTCATCCAGCCCGTGCTCATCGATCAGCACCCGGCGGATCTGCCGTGAAACTTTCGTTTCTGTGGCTACCCACGCATACAGATTGCCCTTGGGCACCTGCAACTGCTTCACCGTACTCAGCAGGTTGTCCTTGCCACCTTCACGCAACACCCAGATCACATTGACCTGCGCTGCGCTTTCCAGCACTTGCTGCTCGGCGCCGTTTTCCACTTCGATCACCACCAACGCCTTGCGATTGGCCGCCAGGCCTTCGAGGCGGCGGGCGATGGCGGGCAGGGCGGTTTCATCGCCGATCAGCAGGTAGCTGTCGAAAATGTCCGGCACGATCATCGAGCCGCGCGGCCCGCCGATGTGCAGGAACTGCCCCGGTGTGGCTTGCTCCGCCCAGGTCGACGCAGGGCCGTCACCGTGCAGAACGAAATCGATGTCCAACTCCAGCGCGTCGAGGTCATAGCGACGCGGTGTGTAGTCGCGCATTTCCGGTTTCGGCCCATCGTCCTTGCCGGCGCCGAGCACCATCGTCTCCAGCGCGGCGGCTTGTTCGGCGTTCTGCGGGAACGGCAGTTTGACGTGATCGTCGGTGCCCAGGCTGATGAACCCGGCCAGCTCCGGTCCGCCGAGGGTGATGCGGCGCATACGCGGCGTCAGGTCGACCACGCGCAGGACTTCCAGCTTGCGGCGTTTGATTTCGTGCATCACACGGTGAATGGTTTGGGTATCGACTGCAGTCATTCGGCTTTCTCCGGGGCAGGTTGAACGGCAGGGCCGTCGACGATGGCTTTGGCGGTGTCGTTGAGCAGGTCACGCACGCGCAGGATTTCTTCGGCGCTCCAGCGGCCGTGGTGCATCTGCAGGGCATGGCGCAGGTTGTGCACGGCTTCATGGATTTCCGGCGGCCGATCATGGCCGCGCAGCGAGCGTTTGCTCACATCGATGCGCATACGCACACCGTCCAGCGCCACGGCTTGCTCGCTTAAAGACAAACGACCGGCGTCGGTGGCGCTGTAGCGTTTTTTGCCGCCCTCGGCGTCGCCGGTGATCAACTCGCTTTCTTCGAGAAAGGTCAGGGTCGGGTAGATCACGCCGGGACTGGGGCTGTAGGCGCCGTCGAACATGCCTTCGATCTGGCGGATCAGGTCGTAGCCGTGGCACGGCTGTTCGGCGACCAGCGCCAGCAGCAGCAATTTCAGGTCACCGGGGGCGAACACCCGAGGGCCTCGGCCGCCGCGCTCGCGCCCGGGGCGCTTTTCGAAGCCGTCACGGCCGTCGCCGTGTTCGCGATGGGGGGAATGATGGTCTCTCATTTCTGTCTTCTCTCGTCGTGTTTAGATATAACTTAAGATATATCTTGGAGAGTATGCAAGACGTTTTTCCCCGAGAAAGGGCGTCGCCTGACGAGCGGCAGATCCGATTCGGGCGCAAGCAGCGAATCTCGGCCGGTTGTCGGAAACGATAACTTGAAAGTTAAAGTCATCGCTCTATTGTATGTAGAGTATATGTTCTAAATTGCACTAAGTTGCCGTGCTGTCAGGGTGAAGTTGCTGTATGGTTTTTTTACTGAAACTGTCTGTAGGGTGAAACTTACAGTCAATGTTTTGAATATCTGTTTTATGTTCTTTTTTCTTGCGGGTCATGGGGTTGTTTAACTACGCGGTTGTCGGAAGTTGCCTGCTTACTTCCAAGAGTTAACAGTCGATGATGCTTCGGCATTGAAAGTTCAAGTTGACCTGGCTCAACTCGGGCAGCGACTCGGGCAGTGATTGTCTTGAACTTTCAATGTTCATCCCCCTATCAAGAAAACAGGTACATAACGATGTTCAAGAAACTCGCAATCGCCGCTCCACTGGCTCTCCTGGCACTGGGTTCGACTGGCGCATTCGCCGCTGGTGAAGCGTCGCACTCGATCAGCCTTGTCGCGCATGTGCCGACCAACGGTTTCTATGTAGTGCCGACCGATCCGGACCTGGTCAACAAAGACCAGGACATGAGCTACCAGCCGAGCACCGGGAAAATGCGCGACGTCAATGGGTTCTTCGATGTGCGCAACAACAACGGTTCGGTACACGCCAGCCTGGAGAGCCAGCCGAAGCTGGTCGCTGGCAATACCTCGATCGACCTGCAAGTCATGCTTAACAACAAGGAACTGACCCTCACCCCGCAAATGGTTGTGGGTGAATCGGAGTCGGACGTCAACTACCGCGCACCGCTGAAAATCAGCGCGGTGGGCAGCAACTTCGTGCCGGGGGATTACACCGGCTCCGTGGCGATGATCTTTGATGCCGTGCCACCGGTTGCTGGCAACTGATCGCATTGATCAGGCACTAAGGCGCGCTTTTACAGTGGCGCTAACCGACGGGGCAGATAGCAGTGTTTGTCCCGTCGGACTTTCCTTGTTTGTAAATCAGAGTACGAGTTCATGTTCCCGATGACACCCATCGCGGCTGCGCTTGCGCTGTTGTTTTGTGCCAGCGCAGCCGTGGCGTCCAACTCCACCGGTACCACGCCCCGCAGTCTGCTGGCGCAGGCCAAGGGTTTGCCGGCGGATTTCGAAGAGCATTTCTTTGATGTGCCTCTGGCGGTACGGGTCGAAGTCGATCAGCAACCGCTGGGTGAGGCCATGGTGGTGTTGTCGCACGATGATCGCATCACCCTGCTCGAATTCACTGACACCAGCGATAACCGTCTCGGTCCGGCCGAGCGGGAAAAATGGGCGAGCTATCTCAAGCCCGGCGTGCCCTTGGGCGCGTGCAGCGGTTCCTGTCCGGACCAGTTTCTGGCGGTGCATTACAACCTGGAAAACTCCCTGGTCTCGATCCTTACCGAAAATGCCGAGCGCGACGTTGAGGCCAAGCGCTATTACGAGCAGCCCGACAGTGGCAGTCACGGCCTGATGGTGCGTAACCAGCTCAACCTCAACGGTGGTCAGGAGCAGGATCTGGGCGGACGCTTCGGCCTCGAAGCCAGTTCAAGCCTGGGCAACTGGAGCCAGACGCTGAACCTGCAAGTTGCCCGTCTTGGTGGCCCGGACGACAAGCTTTATCACGCCATCCAGGAGCTGCACACCCAGCGCGAACTGCAAGGCAGTTTTTTCCGTCTGGGCTATTTCACCCCCAATTCCGAAGGGCTGATGCGCCAGCCGCGCACGTTCGGCACCAGCCCCGACACCGCCGTTGGTGTGATGTACGGCAGCTCCGACAGCCTGGCCATCAACAGCGCGATGCCCAGCGTTTATCCGATCTATGTCACCGCCAACCGTCAGGGCTCGGTGGAGATTTGGCGCGATGGTCTGCTGATCAATACCCAATCGGTGCCGGCCGGCTTGCAGACCCTCGATACCCGACCGCTGCCCGGCGGCATTTATGAAGTGGAAGTACGGCTGATCGAAGACGGTCAGATCACCTCCACCACCCAGGAGCTGGTGTACAAGCCCAACAACTGGCGCAACCTCGACGAGCGCTGGCGCTACAACGTCTTTGCCGGCGAAGAACAGAAACTGCTGAGCAACTGGGACACCCAGGCCAGCGGCAATCCGACGGCGGGCGCGTCAGTGAATTACCTGCTGCATCCGCGGGTGATCCTCGGGCTGTCGGCGCGGCAGATTCGCGAAAAACTGCAATACGGTACGTCCATCGACTGGACCCTGGCCAATCACCTCAGCCTCTACGCCAACGTCTACAAGACCGAGGATTACGGCACTGGTCTCGACTTGCAAAGCCTCTACAACTATGGCGCCGGAAGCATCGTCGTCAGCCACAGTCGTAGTTGGCTCGACACTACCTATACCTACGACACCCTGCCCGATGGCACTCGGGTTCGTCCGCGCAACGTGTTCATCGGCCAGACCAGCAATTCTTCGCTGGCGCTCAACCATCGCGTCAGCAGCAAGAGTTCAGTCAATGCGCGGGTGTCGCACAGCGAAGGCAATGTCGAAGGCATGGGTATGGATCTGGGCTGGACGCAGCGCACCACCCTGCTGGGCAGTGACGCCAGTTGGCGGCTTTCGTTGTTTGATCGGCCCGGCAGTTACAGCAGTGGTGATGCGCGCAATCGCGGGGTCGACCTGAGCATCAACATGGCGCTTGGCGCACCCGGCCAGCAGATCACCGGCAGCATCGGCTCACGCACGGCCCGCGACGGCACACGTGACAACAACGCCTCCCTCGGCTGGCGCAAGGATTTTCAGGATCACGTCCTGCAAAACGTGTCGCTCACGGCACTCACCGATACTTACGGGGTGGGCGTCGCCAGCCTCGCCAACTTCCGCACCGACGCGGTCAATGGTGATGGCTTCATTCAGCGCTCCTCCTACAACGGCAACTTCACCGGCGGCCTCAACGTTGACAGCACCTTGGTGGTCGGCGGGCAACAGATGCTCATGACCAGCCAGAGCGATGTGCGCGGCGCCGGGATGATCGTCGATGTCGAGTCGGATATCGAGGACATCGTCCTGCGGGCTGACGATTACAGCGGTGGCGGGGCGGCGTTGAAGCCGGGGCGCAATTTCATCCCGATCACCGCGTACCGGAACAGCTCGGTGAGTTTTGATTTCGAGGGTACCCACGTGCCGGCGGCGAGCATTGAACCGGCACGCACCCGTTATCACCTGAACAAGGGCGGGGTCGAGTACCGCAAAGTCCGCGTGATGAAAACCCTGACCGTGCTCGGTCGACTGGTGGACGCACAAGGACGGCCGCTCAAGGGCCATCACGTGATCAACCACGCCAGCCGCGGTGTAACGGAAGTCGACGGCTTCTTCTCGATGGAAATGAACGCCGGCTCACCGACCCTCGAAGTGCGTCAGGGCAACCAGTTGCTGTGCCAGTTCCGCCTCGATGCCGGCAGCCATCGCAGCGAAAACGATGTGTTGATGATCGGCGACCTGCGTTGCACGCCGGACACGCTGGCCGACGTTACGTTCACCGAACAGAAGGCAGGTTGATCCGATGAAGATAATCACAAGTGGATGTGTATTGGCGCTGGCGCTGAGCATGTCGCCGGCACAAGCCATCAATCAGGAGATCCGCGCGCTGTTTCAACCGGATGCTTCTCAGCCGGGCAAGAACCTGTTCGTCAACCAGACACCCAATAGTGGCTATTGCGTAAACTTCCCCGCGCAATGCGCCAGCAACAACATGTTCAGCATTGAGTTGCCCGTCCGCTACAGCTCAGGCGAGCTTAGGCCGGGTGACGATGTCTCAGTGCAGGTTCCGGCTGGCTGGAGACGGTTGACGGTCACCAATCAGGATACTCAGGAAACGGAAACCGTAGAGGTGCGTATCACCGGTATCGGCTCCCGATTTGTCCTCAGCGATAGCGTGGATAACCTGACCGGAGTGGCAGCCCCCACAGGCCATGACATCCTCTGGACGTCCCTTAGCGGTTGGCTTTATGCCCCGGCGCCTTGCCAAGGCACTAGCGTGGCCGGGTACAGCGATCGCACCTATCGCTTTTTCTGGCAGACGCCTGTGCAAGCGCCCTGTACCAAAACCGCCGCTTTTCGCATCCCCTCTATGTACTTCGAGAGGATTGATTTTGCGTATGAGCTGAAAACCCCAAACCCGTTGAACATGTCGAGCGGTCTGTACACCGGATCCATCTCCTACAGCATGGGGCCCAACGGTGATTTCGATATGGGCGCGACATTTCAACCGGATGACGGCAACCTCACCCTGGACTTCGTGCTGGACGTACAGCACACCCTCAAGGTCGATCTGCCGCCGGGTGGCAACCAGGTGTCGCTGGAACCCCAAGGTGGCTGGGCGCGCTGGATCGACAGCGGGCGCAAGCCGACGCGGATTTTTCGCGATCAGCTGTTTTACCTGTCCGCCTCGTCGCGCTTCAAAGTCAAGATGGTGTGCAATTCCACTGGCGGCCCGGCGTGCAAGCTCGGCAGCCCCAAGGGCAATACCACCGAGGTCGAAGTATCCCTCAGCTTGCCGACGGGGATTACCGGTCCCAGCGGCAATGTCACCCGGCATCCGTTAAAACACGACGAGTGGGCGGGGCCGTTCCTGCCAAGCCTGTACGTGGATCGCAAGCCCGGCACGCTGCATTTCGACATGACCCCGTTTGCCATCGAATTCCTGTTGCGCCCCGGCCTGAGTGACCGGCTGCGCGGCAACATCACCATTATCTGGGACTCGGAAGCATGAGCGGTCCCGCCTGGCCATTCTCGACATTCATGGAGTTGAAAACGATGAACCGTGGTTTTCTGCTGGGCCTGCTCAGCGTGTTTTGCCTGACGGCGCAGGCCGGTCCGCAGATCAATGTCGGCACCGTTTACGACTATCTCGACGCCGATAAAAGTACCTATCTGAAACGCGTGTTCAATAGCGGCGACGCGACGGCATTCGTCAAGATCAATGTGCTGGAAATCATCTACGACAGCGATGGCAAGCCGCAGGAAATTGCAGTCGAGAACGCTGCCGACGGCGCCTCACGCAATGGTTTGATGGCCAGTCCGGCGCGGCTGATCGTCCCGGCTCAGGGCATGCAAGGCACGCGTTTGCTGTACATGGGCGAGCGTGATCGTGAGCGTTATTTTCGCGTGCGTTTTGTCCCGGTAGTCCCGGAAAAGGAAGACGACTTTGTGGTCAGTGGCGAAGAGCGGGATGAGTACAAAAAATCGCTTTCGGCCGGGGTCAATGTCATGACCGGATTCGGCACGATCTTTTTCGTGCGGCCCAAGGACGTTCGTTTCGCCACCGTGGTCAATGAAACCGAGAGCCGCTATGAGCTGCGCAATGACGGTAACACCGTAGTGATTGTCGATGAGTTCAAGAGCTGTTCGCTGAGCAAGGAAACCGACTGTGGTGCGACCACCAAGCACCATGTGCTGGCGGGCAAGACTTTCGCGTTCGACAAGGACAAGGGGCGCGAGTACCGCTTCTTCCTGATCGAGGGCAGCGCCAGAAAAACCATAAAGACCGCCAGTCGCTAGGTCTGTTTTCCAATGACGCATCGGGTAAACCACATGATCAAGCAATGCATCCTCGGCACGCTGATGGCCACTGCCGTGTTGGCCAGCGTTGGGGCCTGGGCCGCTCGCGAAGAACACACCTTTGAAGTGTCCCTGACCATTCCCAGCCGGCCGTTCTACATTATTCCCGCAGAGCCGGACTGGATTCACCGGACCCAGCGGCTTGCCTGGGATTACCCGCGTGCGACGCTTGGTGGCCTGGAGAAAAATTTCGACCTGCGCCACGACAGCGGCGCGATCGAGGCGCGCCTTGGCTCCGACCCTTATCTGGAAAACGGCCGCCCCGGCGAGGTGATCGAGTTACAGGTCACGTTCAATGCCGTGGAGTTGAGTTCACACATCACGCCGCGCCAGGTGCTGTCTCAGGAAGAGGCGGCGGCCGGCAAACGCGTGGCCCTGAAGATCAGCCCTGTCGAACCGGCGGGCGGGTATCGCTCTGGCGATTACAGCGGCAACGTCGTGTTGTTGTTCAACGCCAGGGCGCCGGGTGTCGAATGAGGCTGTTGCGTAGTCATCTTCGCGCCTGGCCCGATCCTGTGGCGGTCTGTTGCTGGCGCTCAACGTCAGCGCCGCAACGGCCGAAGTGCATCACATCGAAGCCCGGCGTGGCGTGAAGTTACTCAGGCCACGTCACCGTGATTCGGGATTCGGAAGTGGCGCAGGCGCGATGAAGCTCTGCCAGCTTTGACCGGGCTGGCAGAGCAACAGCGTTGTCGTCAGAAACCCGCTCTGGCCAATGCTTCACGAGTCAACTGCCTGGACAGTTCATCGCGCTCATAGCCAATGTTGTCCGACAGCCGTCTGTGGCGTGCGGCGCTCATGGCTTCGCCGCTGAAGACCTCTGCCTGCGGTATGCCCAGTTGATCGGCAAGGCTTTCCATTTTTCGCGCCAGTTGATTGAGCGGCGTTTGTGGCGTGGCGTTGGCCCATTCAGCCTGCGCATCACGCAGCTCATCGAGCCGTCCCAGTTTTTCCGCGTAAAAATCATCATTGGTTTCATAGCGGTCCGGGTGGTTCTTGCGCAAATGAGTCTCCCAGAACTTCTTCGAATAGAGGTGGATCATTCCGTTGACCAGACCATCGCCCTGTTCGCGTTTGATGATCGTGTTATAGGCCGCGTCGAGTTGTTCGGTACTGACGCCGGAGCGAGGTCGGTAGAGCATACCCTCGGCCTGCCAGGGCAGCCCCAGTCTTTCGGCCAGCCCGGTCTCATAGGCCAGATGGATTTCTACCTCATCGGGAGCGGGGATGCTGTTATCGATCTTGTTTTGCTGTTTCTGACGCTGGTATTCAAAATCTGCCTCATCGGTCACTCGGTTCAGTCGGGCGGCACTGCGGGCGAGGCGTACGAGTCTGTCATCCAGAGCGCTGGCTGATGTCGACTCTTCGTAGGCTTTGGATACCAGTACTTTCATCCCCAGTGAATTGAACAACTGAGTACCCAGATCGCCGCAATCGTCGGGGGACACAATCTGTTTGAACAGTTCTGCGCGCAGTTGTGAATCGATTGCCGCCGCTTCGACCATTTCCCATACGCGCCGGGTCAAATTCTGTCGACCGCGACTCGTCCGGTAATCCGCGCTTTCCCTTTGCTTGCGGATAACGCTGAAAAAACCGGCGGAGTCTGGTTCGGCCATCAGGTCATGCCAGGATTCTTCGCGATATTTTTGCAACGCTGCGGACGGTCCGAACCCGCTAGGCTCAACGGGAAACATTTGCCAATGGCTGAGCTCGTTGCTGGCTGCCGGCAAATAGCTTTGCACCAGACCCAGGCCTGAAGATTGCCGATACAGGCCATAACGCACCCTGTCCTCATTGGTCAGTTTTGCCAGGTCAAAGCGCGCGCGGCTGAGGACAAACGCCTGATCGGAGCCGGGCGTGACCTGGGGCAGGGTATTGATCGGCGACCGCCGCATGTCGAGCATGAAACCGCGCCGTCGCGGCCAGTCGCCGCTGCCGGGTTCGAACAACCCCTCGGGCCAGGTTTTAATGTCGGTATTGGCCAGGCCCAGTTCATACAACTGGGACATCCGCCCGACATCGGGTGGCACGCCCAATGGATTACCGTTCAGGTTCAGCGTGCGCAGACGCACCAGTGCGTTGAGGTGTTCGCCGGACTGTGGCGTCAAGTGAATCCGGTTGTCGCTCAGATCCAGATACTCGAGCCGGCGCATTTGGCCGAGGGTGGAAGGTATCTCTTTCAGACCGCACTGGCGGGCGCTCAATTGCCGCAGCTGCGGCAGGCTGCCGAGTAGTCCTTCGGCGGTAGGCGAGAGGGGCATTTTGTTGACTCTCAGCGAGGTGATCTGCTCAAGGTGTTTTTGCAGGTCAGGTTGTTCGCGTAAATCTTTCCACCACCTTTCGAGCTCAAAGCTCAGGAAATCGGACGTCAGGTCCAGCGTATAGCCTTGTTCGGGATGATTGCTGCCACCTTCGAACAGATCGCTTTTACGCTCGAAACATTCAATCAACTTGTCTTCGATGTGCCTGCCGCCGTTGTGCATGTAATCCAGGGATGCTCCGTAGGCCGGATCTCCCGAGTCGTCCATGCCGGCGGGGTAATTGTCACGCCATTTCTGCAGTGCCTGGTGCAGATCCTCGCGTTCGTTTTCCAGCTGTTTGATCGCGTTTTCGGGGGTATCACCCTTGCGTTTCAACACTTCGATGAAGGTGGTCACCTCGCTTTCCTTCATGTACGGGTAGAGCTGCCTGATTCGTTGTTCCGGTGTCTGTTTGGCAAACGGCCACGGCCAGCCGCGCAGCAGCGTTTCGGTTTCAATCGTCGCCACCGGGCGGATGGGTGGCTCTGCCAGCGCGGTTCGGCGCTGTGCAGGGGACGTGGCCTGTTCCATGATCCATAGCTTCAGCGGGCGTCCCTGACGGCGTTGATAACCCACTTCAGGCAAGGTCTGGACAGGCACCGCATGAAGAATCGACTCGTAGAAATCATCGCCTTCATGCAGTTGGCGGTTATTGGCGTCGAGCACTTCATAACGCCCCCGTTCGTCGCGGATCAGACGTCTGACGGTGGTTGCGTCAGCCGGCCCGACACTGCAGCGCAGCGGTCCGTCAAAGCTGCCATCGCGAACCTCCAGGCGCAGGTCGGCGAAGGTGTCGGTATTGACTCTGAGGGTGTTGAGCGCGAGGCGTTCAGTCTCCGCAGTGATCAACTCATCGTGATAAAAACCATCGTAAGCCCGGGTAGCGGACGCTTCGAAATCCAGTTCTCGGGCTTGGTTCTTGAGGCGCAGCGGCAGGCGTTGTTCATCGGCGATGCGTTGCAGTTCGGCGGGTTTGGCCTGCGCCACGACTTTTTCTGCAAGCTCGAGTGGAAGATCCGGGAACGTCTGTCGGACGCGCTGGATATCGGCTTTGCCTGATCGTTCCCCAGCTTGATAAACATGCCGGGATACGGCGCCGCTGCGTTTGTCGACGTCATCGGCGAGCTGATTGCGCAAGGCCGCAACACGCTCGCCAGGGGGAACCTCGCGCCCCAGCAGACTGTTGAACTCTGCCTCGGTAAGAAAGCCCGCCACCCGATCCGGCAACTTGCCCGCGTTCAGATCGGCGAGACTGATGCTCAAGGTATCGGCCTCCAACGCTTGGGGGTTGCCGTACTTGCGCGAATAGCCGGCCCGGTCGGTGTCGGCAAACACCTCCAGCGCCCGGTTGTACGGCCAGCCTGGCAGGCTGGTCAGCACCGGCTCCAGCCACACCGATTCAGCGGCAATCGGCTGCCCGTTACGGATGTTGGCGGTGGCGATGCGAATATCGTCGTAGGCACTGAACCGCTTGACCGTGTCGGCCAGCAGCGGTGGTGGTGGACGGGTGTCCACATACATCTGGCGCAGAGCGTTGTGGTCGGTACCGCTGCTGATGCGGATCTGCTCCAGTTCCCTGGGGGAAAATCGCTCGACGCGATGGCCCAGGCGCCGCATCAGTGCTTCATTTGGCCAGTCTTGCGGGGTTTCCGCTTCATGCACCCAGGCGCCGTGGCCATTGTGTTCGATCCGTGGCTGGTAGGCGTTGGCGCGGTTCGGGTGCTTGATGCGGTGGGTGGTGGACGTCGCGTCAGTCGAGGCTTTTTCGACGAAGTACAGCTTGCCCTCCAGTGGCAGGACGTTTTCGTTGCCGTACTGATGCAGTCCCTGGTGGTCAGGTTTGGCGTCTGGCGAGAGCATCAGTTCATTGCGTGCGTAAGGGCTCAGATCCGGGTGCCATAAACTGTTTTTGCCATCGGGCAGCTTGACCGGTTTCATAGCGTCGACCAACGGCGACAGCTTCACGCGAAAGGCTTCGCCGATCTGCGCGCCCGCAGTGAAGGCGGCCAACTGGATGATGTCGGTCACCACGCTGATGACATGCCCGGCGGCTTCCTGCCAAAGCCCTTCGGCCAGATCGACGATGCCTTCGATGACGTCGCTGGTCAGTTGGTAAGCGGTGTAGGCCATCATCAGTTCGCCCAGACCCGGGACGAAAGGAGTGGCGATCAACAAGGCGACATTGGCAATGTCCGAGAGGATTTTCTTGAAGTTGTCCCACCACGCCCAGCGCGCCTTGCTGTCGGTGTCGGCGGTGGAGACGGCGATTTCCCGGGCATCGTTGAGAATCTTGTTGAGCTTTTGCTGATAGGCGTGGCGCCAGTAATCACCCTGTAATTTCAACCGGCTGAATTGCAGGTTGGGATTGTCCACCGGATCCTTGCGCCACGCCGGTCGCTGGTCGGCCGGATCCTGACGCGGGTGATACCTGACGATGAACAGTCGCTGTTCGAGTTCAGCGAAGAAGTGTCCGCGCTGCTGCTGGTCGACAAACTGGCTGAAGAATTGACGATAGGTCTGTTGGCTTGAGGCACTGAATCGGTCTTCGCGAAACTGCCGCGTCAATTCATCGCGCAATGCTGTCAGAGAGTCGTACTCCTTGAGCGGGTGATCCGGATCGTGAGGAATGTAGGCGATCACCCGTCGAACGCCACGGTTGTCCGATACCGCATGCGTCAGTAGCAGGATCCCGGTCAGGCGGGTG
This sequence comes from Pseudomonas sp. AC242, assembly GCF_979258655.1. Lineage (NCBI taxonomy): Bacteria > Pseudomonadati > Pseudomonadota > Gammaproteobacteria > Pseudomonadales > Pseudomonadaceae > Pseudomonas > Pseudomonas sp. AC242. The sequence goes on along the minus strand of NZ_OZ409873.1, from coordinate 4,411,509 downwards.
CCGAGCAGCGACAGGTCAGAGCACTGCATTGAGCGGCCATTGAGCCGCAGTTGCGGTTTGCCTTCGGCCAGGGTCAGCAGCATTTTGTAGGCGTCGTACTGGATATCGTCCTTGATCAGTGCCAGGTGCGCCGCGACGGCGAGGGCGTCTTTCTGACTCTCGTTCACCTTGTGTTGCAGCACGCCTTCAGCCAGCGGTTCACCCGGTAGCAGATAGCTTTCCAGATGCTTTTTATACTGGGCGCCGATATCCAGGTCGCGGCACAGCGTCTGGAACTGGCTGATGGGCATGGCGCTTTTGATCGGCACGACATCGAACAGACCGCGTTCATCGGGTTGGCTGATGTAGTCCGAGCCAGGACCGACCGTTTCGCTGTTGGCGAAGTTGTGCAGGGCGGCGTCCAGCAAGGAGACGGTGCGGGTCACGACGCCTGCGGAGAAATCGATGGCGTACCACGGTTTTTCTTTCGGCAGGTACAGGCGTAGAAAGGTGCTTTTGAGGTCCGGCTCGATGCCGTGACGTTGTTTGATTTTTGCCTTGAGCAGCGGTTCGGCGAAAGCGTACAGATCGGTTTTCGCCAGCAGGTGGTCAACCTGGTTCTGCGAACCCCAGGCCTTGAGGTTGGCGTCGGCGAGTTTGTTCAGATAGGCGGCGGGCGCGGTGGTGTACCAGGCTTCATTTTTCAGTGGCGAGGCTGCCAGGGCGAGGCCCCGGCTGACGGTAGCGGTCTTGAAATTGTCGTCGACGGCGGATTTGATGAATTCGTAGTGCCGTCCTTTGTCCGTGTTTTCCGCAGGCTGGGGAGAGAGAGACATGGCCAATCATCCTTGATTGTTGAGGAGTGATCAGCCTACTCAGGGCAGGGCAAAACAAAAGTTCAAAGATCGGGAGGCAAACGGCGTTGCGCAGCACCAACCCGACGAAAATTCGAATCTGAAAAATACATGAATACCACCCGCCGAATCGAAAATTCGTCACTCTGATGCAGAAAAAACCGACACGATTTGTTACCTCGCTGTAGGGCGCGGCGCTTCGAGCATCGCCACGCTGGCGGTTTTCGTTGGCGTGCATTGCGAGTCGCTGCCCGGTTGCAGATACGGCGTCAGAATCGGCGCCATGCCCTTGAGCACCTGCACTGGCAGGGCCGAGGTGAACTTGAAGTTCTCCGCCGAGCGCCCCGGGACGAACGCGGTGAGGGTGCCGAAATGGTGATCGCCGATGTAGAACACGAACGTCGCCGTGCGGTTGATCGACTTCGAACTGAGGATGCGCCCGCCCGAACCGATGGCTTCGATGCGGTTGTCACCGGTCCCCGTTTTGCCACCCATGGCCAGTGGGCTGCCATCAGCCAGTTTGAAACTGCCGGAAACACGTTTTGCCGTACCGGCGTCGACCACTTGCGACAGCGCCTCGCGCATGGCCGTGGCGACTTCGGACGGCATCACCCGTTTGCCGACATGCGGGTCATTGACCAGTTGCGTTTCGTAGGGTGTGCCGGCGGCGAAATGCAGGCTGTCGATGCGCAGAGTCGGCATGCGCACGCCGTCATTGAGGATGGTGCCGATCAGCTCGGCCAGTGCGGCCGGGCGGTCACCGGAACTGCCAATGGCGGTGGCCAGCGAAGGCACCAGATGGTCGAACGGGTAGCCGACTTTCTGCCAGCGCTGGTGAATTTCCAGGAACGCTTCGATCTCGAGCATGGTGCGAATACGGCTGTCACGAGCGCCCTTGTGCTTGCTCTTGAACAGCCAGCTATAGACTTCCTGACGTTCGAAATGGCTGGCCTTGACGATCTCGCTGAAGGTCGCGTCCGGGTGGTTCAACAGGTAGCCCATCATCCACAGGTCCAGCGGATGCACCTTGGCGATGAAGCCTTGATCGGGCAAATCGTAACTGCCGGGGCCATAGGAATCGTAGAGGCGGATCAGGCGATCATCGGTGAGTTTTTCGCTGAGCTTGGCGCCTTTGAGGTGTGAGCGCACGAAGGTATTGAAGTCTTCCTGACTCGCCTCCGGCAGCAAGTAACGATGCACGGCGGCCATGCGAATCGGCGTCGGGCGCATGCTGTCGAGAAAGGTGTCGAGGCGCGCTTGAGTGTCTTTGTTTTTGTACTTTTTCCAGAACTTGAGCTGGAACGAGGTGCCTTCGCGGTCGGCGAAGCTCGCCAGGTATTCCTGCCGGCGCGGGTCACGATCATCCTTGAGCAACTCGGCACTGCTGTTGGGCCCCGAATAAGTGACATAACGCACCACGTCGCGCATCAGCCGAATGAACGGCAGGTTGATCGACTCGCGCAGGGAATCGCGCAAGGTCGGCAGGCGGCCGTTGTCTTCCTTGCGAAAGTTATGGAACGTGTGCAGGCCGCCGCCGGTGAAAAACGCCTCGCCGGGGCTGGCCGAGTATTTGCGGTCGAGGGCTGCGCCGAGCATCTTTGAAAGGTCGTGGTCTTTGTTCTGGATCAGGTAGTCGATGACCCACTGGCTCAAGCGGTCCTGATCGGGGACTTCGACTTTCTTCAGTTCCGGCACGCCCATTGCGCCGTACTTGTCGTGGAGTTCGGCGATGATTTGCAGGTAAGTGGTGAGCACGCGCATTTTCGCCGTTGAGCCGAGTTCGAGTTTGCTGCCTTCGTTGATGTCGAACGGCTGGTCGGTGCTGTCGGTCTGTACCCGCACGCGGGAACCGTCCGGGGTCAGCTCGAAGAGGGTGAAGCTGTAGCGCACTTGGGTGGTGCTGGTCGGCGTCAGCAAGCGTTCACCGAGCAGGCCGATTTCGGCGGCGTAGGCCGGGTCGGCGAGTTTTTTCAGGTAGGCGGTGGCCTGGGTTTGCAGGTCGCCTTGCAGCGTGCTGGTGGCGGACAGATCCAGGCGATCGAGATCGTACAGTGGCCGGTTGAGCATGCTCGCCAGACGACTGCGGGCGACGCTGATGCCTTTGTTGGTTTCGATCGGTTGCATGGTCGGCTGGGTCTGCCAGTCGCGGTAGGTGACCTTGCTGGCGAGGGCGGCATCGGCCAAAGCGCTGTCGATCACCGCGTTCTGCTTGAGCAGGCGCAAGTGGCTGTCGGTGAGGTTGGCGAGTTCCTCGCGGCCCTTGGTCAGATAATGCGAAGGGCGACGCTGGGCGATCATCAACGAAAGCATTTCACGCAGGACCAAGCCTTTGGCCGCCATGGTTTTCGGATCCGTGGCCGGACTGTTCAGCTGTGCATTGGCCTGGTTGAAATCACTGCCGTACCAGACGCGCAACCCCTCCGCCATGCCATGCACTTCACCATGCCCCGGCACCGCCGAGAGCGGCACGCTGTTGAGGTAATCGCGCACGATGTTCTGCCGTGCCCCCAGAGTTTGCGGGCCGGGCTGATAGGCGCGCACGCTGGCGGACATCATCTGCCGCAGCTTTTCGGCACCGGAGACTGTCAGGCCATCCGGTGAGTGCCGGTACTTTTCCAATTGCGTCGCCAGCGTACTGCCGCCTGCCGATTGGCCCGGCAATCGCAGCAGTTTCGCCACTTGCGACCAGGCGGCCATGCCGAAGCGCGGCCAGTCCACTGCCGGGTTGGCCAGCGGCTGTTTCGGGTCGAGCAGGAAGCGGTTTTCGATAAACAACAGGCTGCTGACCACCACTGGCGGGATGGATTCGAAGCTTGAATACAGCTGCTGCGGGTAGTTGTACTTGTACAGCGGCGCAGCCCGGCAATCAGTGATCGACAGCCCGGCCTGGATCTTTTCCGAATACGGCACGAACAGGCCTTTGTCGGTGTAGCTGAGCAGCGCCGGGGAAAAACGCGTCTGCTCGGTGATGACGTAATTGCGTTTGAGCAGGCGTGGCAGAAATTCATCCAGCGAGCTGTAGCCCAGGCGCAAATCGAATGGCCCATTGCCCGGATAGCGAATTGCTTCGCTGGGGCCGGGTTCGAGATGGTAAGTCAGCGACGCGGCGTACTGGCTGAGCTCGCGCGACTGGAAGCGCGAGGTGCGCATTTCCTTGGACGCGGCCAGTCCCACGACAATCGCGATAATCACCAGCAACAACCAGAAAGCCTTCCACCCATGCCGGTTGCGGCGGGGTTTTTCAGGGACAGGCGCTTCATCCACACGGTCAGTCGGAACCACGGCTTTACTCGAATCGGTTTGCCACAAAGCGCCCATAGTCGATTGATCCATTCACGCAGATTGATCGGACTTGTCTGAAGCTTAGACGGTGGTTGGCGAGGGGCGAGGGAATTGTGAGCGGGATGCGCCTCGAAGCACTGAGCCGTCTCGACCACTCGATGAGTGGCCGGGGCTTTTCGGTTTCTACCACGTGATCGTCCCCCGCCACACGATCACGCGGTTCGCTCGAACTTCGGTCGCCGGGGTGGCTGGTCTGATCGTTTTGACAGGCTCCTGACGGCTAAAAAGCATGACTGCCTGTATATGTTTTACAGCGAGCGAAGAGAGCGGGAACAAAACTTGATAAGGCTTTTATCGACTTGTGTTTTCCGGCTGTTTTTTTTCTTCGAATGATTTATTTTCATGATGTTTAGTGTGATTGCGCATTGTTTGTTAGAAGGAATCGTTGGTTGGATTTTACATACAGTTGGTAAAACACTTAATTGGTAATGGTTGTCGGCTTTTTCTTTAAGTGTTTTGGAGGTTTAATTTTTCCTTGTTTTAATCCTGAAGGAAAAGTGTATGTCTGAGTTTGAAAGTTCTACTTCGAATGTTGTTTCGGCAACTGACAGTGATACAAATAATATTGATTCCATAAAGCGTGAAGCCGAAAAGGTTTTGCCTTGCGCACTGGCAGATTTTGCCGGCGCTTTATCCTGGCAAATTCCTTTAAGTGTCGAGCAGAAGAAACAGGTGTTGGAAGCCGTTCGGCTTTTTATCGCCGGTCTTGATGACACGCCGCAGCCGGATCAAGGGCTGCTGGAACTAATGAACATAGAGCAACCGCTCGCCGCCGACGCCTTGCGCGATCCAGCCAGGGCACTGGAAACCCTGATTGCCGGAACTCGCGGTCAGGCATTGGGGCTGGCAGTGCAAACTCACTTGAAAGGTTTTGCCTCGGATGTAAGCGTCAACGACTACGCGCTGGCCGCACTTCAACTTGACCTTGATCCGCAGTCGATTGAAAACCATCAACGCAATAATGTCGCCGGGTTCGATCTGGACAGTAAGCAACATTGGGGGGAACCGGTTGCAGCAGTATTCAACAAACTGCGCGAACACCTGATCAAAGACCGTGTCTGCAACTCCGAAATGGCTGGGTTGGGCGCTTACTTGTTGCTGGCCAGGCATGCTCCATTATTTCTGATCAAAGACCTGCCGACCGCAGTTAAATACGGTGGGCCGGCATGGTTCAACCTGTCCGTTGCCGCTGCGACCATCGAAGCTGAATCGCCGGGCAAGGTTGCAAAGATGAAGTTCGCACAGGTCATGGTCTGCGCCGAAAGTGCAGCGTTGATCGACCCGGCCGTTACTCAGTACGCGCAGACCGTTACGCTGATTGATTGGGGCGTTGTCCACGGGCTGGTGGAAAGGAAAAACGATGGACATTACACCCCGGCTGAACTGGATGTACTCAAAACACGTTTCAATGAGGCCTTGGCCGACCGGCTCAACACGCCAATTCTGTTGAGCAGTGTGTTCCCGAGTCGCAAGGAAATAGCTCGGGCCGGCCTTAAGAAGGAGTTTGGCGAGAACTATCCGATTGAAGAACACGTCCTTGAATGGGACCGCTCGGTGGGGGCGAAAATAGTCGGCGCACTCTCCCCGGTACCCAGTGCAATCCAGGGGCCGGTCGGGATGCACACGTTGCTGGACGTTGCAATGATGGACGGGACGTACAAGTGGAAAACCAGCCACCCACTCGTTAACTTCCGTATTCACGACATCAACGAACTGGATCTGCGTGTACGAAGGATCTTCAACCGTGAGTTTGAAGCGACGCTCAATCACCTCAAGGAAGGTACCCGGTTAACCATACGCCATCTGATTTCCGAGTTACCGCTGGAAGACCGAGAGAACATTGAATACGGCAAGATCGATTTTTATCAGGACAAGACCATCAAAGCCGGTTTGCAGTTTCATGACAAGTTTGTGCGTGCCGGCAACCAAAATTTGACCCTGAGAGTGGAGCAGGGCATCGATAAAAAAGTCTCGGTGTATTACATCGATCTGAAAGCGGGCTCAATCACCAAAAAAGACGTTGATCCCGTCACACAGACAGACAGGGTCAGCGTGCATATCCCCAGCGTTTCGTATGGTGTGAGGCCGTTCTATCTTGCTGACAGGGACATCGCCAAAAAACTCAAGCGAAGACCCTCCCCGTCATGGACATTTCCCGTTCCCGACAGTTATTCCAGCGAGAGAACCCGCATCATTGCCGATGCCTTTGTCGAACATCTTGATTACGACAGTGAAGATATTCTCAAAGCCGCTGAAGGCCTGACCACGTGGGATCAGGAAGTGGAAGTGCTGGAGAGGAGTGTGAAGTTTCTGCTTAATCTGATTCCCTTCAAATCGGCCATCAGCAATTTTATCGACGGCAAATACCTGGACGGTGCAATTGACCTGTTTCTCGACGTGTTGGGATTCGTTACCGCTGGCGTGAGTGCCACGGCAAAGTTGGCACAATTGGGCGCCAGGACGGCATCGGCACTCAGCAAGGCGCTCAAGGCCGCGAAAATCATCGGCGCACTGGTTATCGGCGAACTCAATCCGTTCAGCGGGTTGCACGGTCTCGCAACGGGAGGCGCGCGGCTCGCAGGCAACGGAGTCAAGTTCCTTGCGAACCGCGGCCTGGGAAATATCGCCAGATTGCGCGGCGGGGCTGCGGGTAGCTACGAGCTGTTGCAGGCGGTGGGAAAACAACACGGGACTGCATTGCCTGGTACTTGGAAGGTAGGCGAGCAGAATATCGCTGGGATAGGCGTTTTGAAGAATGATCAGTGGTATCCCTACAATCCTGTAAACAACAGGATCTATGGCGCCCCTGGCAACTTTCAGCCCAGACAAGGCCGTTTGGGCAGCCTTTCTGGAGTGGATGCCGGCTATGCCGATCGCTATGCGGGTTTTAGCGCCAATATCGCGGCTGCCCGCACGCCACTCAACTTTCCAGCCTTTAGAAAAGCTTATGACGACGGGCTGGATATTCTGGAGGCCATCACTGATTACAGCTTCCGAATGGACACGCAGCAATTGGTCGAGTTGGCGGCCCAACCCGGCCGCCGCCCTGAAGAAATGGGGGCTCTGGTAAGGGAGATAGAAGACAGCCTGTTTGACGACGCCACGTTTTATACAAATCTTCTCCGTCAGGACATGCCCAAAGGCGTAACAGTGGAGCCGTTCTCGCAGTGTTATTTTCTGGCACGGGTCGATATGGCTTCCAATGGCAGATGCGCCGCCCTGTCATACGCCATGGCGTATGCCTATCTTCATCGGCGAGAAGGCACTCTTTTGAGCAATGTCTTGAAGGCCGCCGAGAAGCAAACTCATCCGCAAGCGGCGCGATTTATTTCCGCTCTGGAAAAGAGTCAACAGAGACTGGGTCCCAAGTATTCGTTTCATACAGGTGGGGCGCCTAAAAAAATGGATGCCCAGAACATCATTGATGAACTCGTCGCTTCTCGTGATTCAAAAATCCTCATGATCGGTACTAAAAGTCACGGAATGGTCGCCGGCACCCGATTCACAGACGGCAAGCAGGAATGGTTTTTTTTCGACCCTAACTCTGGCATGGCGATATTTGAAACCAGACAAACCTTACAGCAAGGTTTGTCTAAAGCGTTCGGGAACGGGTCCTTGGCGAGCACCTTCAAGACCTATGGAAAAAAACGCGGCGGCGCTGATTATGCTGTCAACGAGTTCCGGCCTGGCGATGTCGAATTGACCGACGTCCGTGACACTCTCGAGAAATTTTCCGCCATGCCCCTGAGCGTGTGATCCGCCCTGAAGGGGCAACTCCTCGAACCTCGTCCGTACGGGGGGCGCGGAAGCGCCGGTAACGCGTTACCGAGAGCGGTAAAAAGCAGGGCGAAGCAGAACGGCTTGCTCTTTTTGTGAATTACTCGCCGCTGTTTTCAGTGGCGAGTTTTCCTCTGGTGCCAGTTGATCCAACGGGTTTGCTGGCCTTCTCGCGACAACTCCCGCCTCAGGCTTTTTGCCGGTCTCAAGTACAAGATGTGGCTGTGCCCGGTCAGCTCGTACTTTGCGCTGGCGTTTCTGGTCCTGCTGACCGTGTTGTTCTACGTGTTCAAACTGCAGCCGAATAATCTGCCGCAAAGTGCCGCGCGTTCGGTGCTGTAAGGTTTCAAGCGTTCAAGACCATCAACAAAGATCGCTGCCTGCAGCAATACCTACATCGTTCAATCATGTAGATATTGTTTCAGGAAGCGATTTTTTTTGTTGTAACAGTAATCTCAAGATTTTCATTTGTTATGTTGAGAAGCATTTTTGGATGTGCGTCTGGGCGGGTCAAATGAATGTCTGTCTTTGCTGTGCGCCAAGTTATGGTGGTCGGTGTCTGTTGTTTATAATGTTCTGTGACATTCACTGAGTAACAGTTTTTTCATGGTTGTTGATTAAATTGTTGTCTGTCGGTGTTGGCGCGCTATATCGGTAATGGTTCTTCGGTTTATGTTCTGCCGAATTCATTATCTACTTTGGATTCTATTAATCCCGTCAAGGAACAACAGATGTCTGAATCCAATGTAGACGTTGTTGCTGAAGTATCGTTATCCGAAAGTGATCAGCTGGAAAAAATCGCAACTTTTCTGCAAGTCGAAAAAGTCACTGTCCATCCGTTTGCTGACCTTGCCGGAGCATTATCCTGGCCGATTCCACTGACGGTCGCGCAGCAAAAAGAGGCCTTGCACGCCACGAGTGTTTATCTGGACAGCCTCGATATTGTGTCGATACCCGGTGCCGGAGTACTGGACTACCTGGACGCTGACGAGCCGCTTTCAAATGCGGCACTGAGTGATCCGCACTCGGCATTGGCTCGCCTTATTACCAGTCCTCGCGGGCAGGCGCTGGGGCAGGCGATCCAGACCCGCTTGAACGGAATCGCCACGGATGTCAGCGCCAGGGAATACGCAATGGCTGGCATCCATTTGAGCCTGCATGAGGGGGATATTGATCAACCGTCGCCTCGCAAAGTTGCCGGTTTCGACCTGGCCGGGGAGAAACTTTGGGGCAGACCTGTTTCGGCGGTTTTTGGCAATCTGACTGATTACCTGATCAAGGAACGTCTTAGTAGCCGGAAACTGGCTGGATTGACGGCGGCACTGTTGCTGCTTCGCAAGGCGCCCGAGTTTCTCGTCAAGCAGTTGCCTGCCAGTTTGAAATACGGCACGACGGCATGGTTCAACCTGAGAGTCGCTGCGCGAACGATTGAGGCTCACACACCCGGAAAAGTGGCGTATATGACGTTTGCCCAAGTCATGGCCAGTGCAGAAAGCGCTGCGCGGATCGACTCGCAAGTTGCGCCGCAAGTCAATGCCGCCGCCCTGGCAGATTGGGGCGTGGTCAGCGGCGTATTGCAGAAGAATAATGATGAACATTACCCCCAGGACGAGTTGGAAAACGTCAAGACACACTACAACCGGCAACTCGCTGACCGCCTCAATGCTTCGATCCTGTTGAACAGCGAACTTCCGAGCCGCAAAGCCATCGCGAAGCACAGACTCAAGCAAAAATTCAAAGGCGACATTCCTTTTGAAGAGCGGCTGCTGCAACAGCCCACTGTGGCCGCTGTTGACGGTGCCTTCTTGTACCCGACCCTGAACGGTCGATATTCGCTGCTCGACATCGCCATGATGGGAGGCCCTCCCTACTATCAATGGACGACCCGCGATCCTCGCTTGCAGCCGCTGCTTGACCAGATCAATGCGCCGCTGGAACTCGGTGTAGTCGACGCCTTCCAGACTCAATTCGAGAGTGCCGTCAGTAACATCAAGCAAGGTTCCCGGCTGCTGGTTAAACATCTGCTCGCCGAGTTGCCTCTGGAGGACAGGAGAAATCTCGAATACGGCCAAGTCTCTTTTTACCAATACAAGACTTACCGTTTGAGTATGGGCTTTTTCGGCAAAAACCTGACATCCACACACGGCACCCTGCGAGTGAAAGTTGATCTGGGCCATGAGTCGAAGCTTTATGAGATCGATCTCAAGCAAGGCGTTATTCATACCCGCAGCTACGATCCAGAGGAGGTGACGGAACGCACCGATGCTTTTGTTCCGAGCATCCAGTACACCATCGAACCGTTCAAGCTGGCTGACGAGTCGAAGGCCGGGAAGCTCCTGCCACAGACCGCAAACAGAACTTCGGTGCCCGCCAGTTACTCGAGCGAGAGGACCGAGCTGATTGCCGACGCCTTTGTTGAACATCTCGATCTGGACAGCGAGGCCATTCTGAAGGCCGCCAGTGGCCAGACTACGCAAGACCGGGAAAACGCAGCGGTGCAGAAGGTTATTGATTTCGTGGTCGACCTGATCCCGTTCAAGTCGGCGATCACCAATTTCGTCAAAGGCAACTATTTCGACGGTGCGATGGATCTGTTTTTCGATGTATTGGGATTCGTGACTGCCGGTGCGAGTGTTGCCGCGAAATTGGCCAGGATAGGCGTTTCCACGGCATCAGCCATCAGCAAGACACTCAAGGCTGCGAGAATAATTGGCGCGGTGGTGATTACCGAACTCAACCCGTTGACCGTTCTGCGCGACGTGGGGGTGGGAGTTACCCGGCTTGTCGGTCACGGGCTCCAATTCATCGGAAGGCACGGTCTGCAGCAAATCATGAAATTACGCAAGGCGATGGACCTCAGCGAATTGGTGCAGATGTTGCGTAAAGAACACGGGCCGACGCTGATCGGTGCCTGGAAAATAAACGGACTAAGCGTCGACGGCCTCGGTGTGCTGAAAAACGAGCAGTGGTATCACTACAATCCGCTGAGCAATCGTCTTTATGGCTCGCCGGGTGATTTCCGGCCCAAGCCTGGCCGCTTCGCACTGGGCGGATTCGACAATAACGACTTCAAGCGCTTCACCTTCAAGCCAGCGGAACTCAGCGGACTTGAAGCCAATGCCCACGGTATTTATCGCAGTGCCGATGGCCAGCGCTTCTATATCCGCAACATCGATGCAACCGGCAAGGAAGCGGTGTATGGCATCAGGAATGATTTCAATCTGAAAGTTGATTTAACGGACGTGGTGATTGTTGATCCTTTGAACAATCGTCCCCACGGTCCCCGACTCTGGCAAGTCGCGCCGGATCAATGGCAGCCAGTTTCACTGCGCGGCGGCGATCTTCCGCCGGGGGCAGCAGACGTCCCGGCTGGCGAGATTGTTGATGAAAGTGCCAGTGTCAGCCATCAGCTCGTATACACCTCAAGCAATCCGCTGCGTCCGGACCCGGCATTTGTGCGTGAGCGGCTGCCCAACGGTTTATGGGAGCCCGTTATCGAAGCCGTCACTAAAAGTGAGGTTGAGCACTTGGCGTACGATTGGGGTGAGTCTTCCCTGATGCAATATTCGTTTCAGCTCACCAGCATCAATGAAGCGTTGTCGCCAGCGCAGTTGAGCCGGTTTACGGTGGCAACAGGGTTGTTGCAGCCGGTTCGAGTCAACTACAGCGACGAGATCACGAAACGACTGGTCAACAAGCAGGGCGGTTCGAGTTTCGCCTTTGTCATGGAACGCATTCAGCCCGTCAATTCGCCCCGGGCTGAATTCAATGCACTGAAAATTCATGACCCCAAATTCGGCAAACTTCCGCAACCATCGAATGCCGTGGTGGGTTATTGGGCAGCGCAGGGAGGCTATGTTGATATCCCGATCCATCCCAAGTGGGGCGAGCCCGATCATGTATTTACGCCAGGCTTCGGTGGCTGTTCGTTGGTGGTCGATCAGTTGGACGCCAGTCGCCTGCGGGTACGGCATGTCGAGGGAGGAAAGGAACTCGCTCAATACAACGGCCTCGCCACTCATGAACATGGCTTGGGTCTCAGCGCGTCCATGGAATATCCGGACTATGGATTGCGCGTGAATGCAAGCGGACAGGTAGACTCGAGGATGGTGGGTTTCGCCTTCATGAAGTACGACCATTCGGCGCGGTCCTGGAAGTTGCATTTCCAGATCAGCGAAGGCGCTGCAACAATCGTAAAATATTCCTCGGCGAAACCTGGCTGGATAACGCGGCCGGACACATTGGTCGGCGTCCACCCCAATTCCAGAGTTACCAAAGTGGTGACCAGACCGGTGCTGATCATTGATACGGTGGGCGCCGGGTAATGTGACGCTGCACCATCCTTGTGCAATACTCGCCGCCATTTTCGGTGGCGAGTTTTCCTACTTGTGCCAGTTGATCCAACGGGTCTGCTGGCCTTCTCGCGACAACTCCCGCTGAATCTTGTGGTTTATAGAGTGAAAAATCCTGCCTCAGGCTTTTTATACTGCACGCCCCGCTGATCTTGCAGGTTCTCTTGCAGGACGCGTCTGCCCACGAGGCAGGCGCGGTTTCACAGCAGCCAAGGCTTATCGGCCGACGCTTCGACACTCGGTGGTCATATCCAATAACAAGACGAGGTTGTCCCCCTATGCCAACTGGCAATCACCTGCCTCACGGCGACACCGCTCAGGGCGGTCCGCTCAAACGCGAACTTGGCGAACGGCATATTCGCCTGATGGCACTCGGTGCCTGTATTGGCGTCGGTCTGTTTTTAGGTTCCGCCAAGGCCATCGAAATGGCCGGTCCGGCGATCATGCTGTCTTACATTCTGGGTGGTCTGGCGATCCTGGTGATCATGCGCGCCCTCGGCGAGATGGCCGTGCACAATCCGGTCGCCGGCTCGTTCAGTCGCTACGCCCAAGACTACCTCGGCCCATTGGCGGGCTTCCTCACGGGCTGGAACTACTGGTTCCTGTGGCTGGTGACCTGCGTCGCGGAAATCACCGCGGTGGCCGTGTACATGGGCATCTGGTTTCCCGACGTGCCGCGCTGGATCTGGGCCCTCGCGGCGCTGATCAGCATGGGCTCGGTCAACCTGATCGCGGTCAAAGCCTTCGGTGAATTCGAGTTCTGGTTCGCCCTGATCAAGATCGTAACCATCATCGCCATGGTCATCGGTGGCGTCGGCATCATCGCCTTCGGTTTCGGTAATGACGGTGTGGCGCTGGGGATTTCCAACTTGTGGGCCCACGGCGGCTTCATGCCCAACGGCGTGACCGGCGTGCTGATGTCGCTGCAAATGGTCATGTTCGCCTACCTCGGCGTCGAGATGATTGGCCTGACCGCCGGTGAAGCGAAGAACCCGCAAAAAACCATTCCTGATGCGATCGGCTCGGTGTTCTGGCGGATTCTGCTGTTTTACGTCGGCGCGTTGTTCGTGATTCTGTCGATCTACCCGTGGAACGAAATCGGCACGCAAGGCAGTCCGTTCGTGATGACCTTCGAGCGTCTGGGCATCAAGACCGCCGCCGGCATCATCAACTTCGTGGTAATCACCGCCGCGCTGTCGTCGTGCAACGGTGGCATCTTCAGCACCGGGCGCATGCTCTACAGCCTGGCGCAGAATGGCCAGGCACCGGCCGGTTTTGCCAAGACGTCGAATAACGGCGTGCCGCGTCGTGCATTGTTGTTGTCGATCGCTGCCTTGCTGTTGGGCGTGCTGCTCAACTATCTGGTGCCGGAAAAAGTCTTCGTCTGGGTGACTTCGATTGCCACCTTCGGCGCGATCTGGACCTGGGTGATGATCCTGCTGGCCCAGCTGAAATTCCGCAAAGGCCTGAGCGCCAGCGAGCGTGCCGGCCTCAAGTACAAGATGTGGCTGTACCCGCTCAGTTCGTACTTCGCGCTGGCGTTTCTGGTGCTGGTGGTCGGCCTGATGGCGTACTTCCCGGACACGCGCGTGGCGCTGTATGTCGGGCCTGCGTTCCTGGTGCTGCTGACGGTGTTGTTCTACGTGTTCAAGCTGCAACCAAGTAACGTGACACAAGGTGCTGCGCGTTCGGCGTCTTAAGTAAAAAACGCTGATACAGCCAAGCCCCGATCGCGAGATCGGGGCTTTTTTGTGGGGGCTGGTGCCCCCCGACCACTGGTCTGAAACAGCGATACAAAACCGCCGTGGCCGCTCAAAGCTTTATCACACACCGCTCCCCGCGCAGTCGTGAACAGAGGCGCCGCCATGAGGATCAGCGATTTTGTCGTTCGCGAGCTCGGTCGTCGCCAGGTTCTGCTGTTCTTTGTGCTGGCGACCGGGTTGTATGTTCTGCCGTTGATCCTCGCCGACTTTCCTTACATCGACGACAACTGGCGCGCACTGGCCGCCGGTAATGCGTGGGCCGGTTACGGGCGGCTGTTTGCCGACTGGCTGTATCAGGCGTTGACGTTCACCGGCGCTGCGCCGGATGTCTTCCCTTTGCCTTTGCTGCTCGCCACCTTGGCGATGAGTCTGGCACTGACCCGGCTGACGTTTCACTACTTTGTCGAGCCGACGCTGGCCTGTTGTCTGGTGCCATTGCCGCTCTGGTACAACCCGTTCCTGCTGCAGAATCTCTCCTATCAGTACGACGGGCCAAGTATGGCGTTGAGTCTTGTCGCGATGATCTACGCGATCACCTTTCACGGTGCGACTCGGGTGCAGTGCTGGCTGATACCGGCGTTACTGATTGCACTGGGCACAGGGTTGTACCAGATCAGCGTCAACGTCTTTCTTGGCTTGTGTTGTGTGGAGTTGCTCAGGGCGTTGCACCGGCAAGTATCGTGGACTGAGGTCTGGGGTTTGCTTGGCGGCAAGCTTGCGCAGTTCGGTCTGGGCATCGCGATCTATGGCGTCACCGCGTATCCGTTCATGACAGCCGGGCGCTATTCAGAAGGGCTTGATGGGGCAGGGCACCCATTCCTGCAGATCGGCACGAACATGGGCCGCGTGCTGGAAAAAACCGCGCTGTTGTTTCACGGCGGATATCTTTGGGTGTTTGCCGCTTTGGTGCTTTGTGCGTTCTTGGGGCTGGCCCGTCTCGGTCGTCCGGATCGGCGCGCAAGTCATGTGATCCTGGGCCTGACGGTTTTTGCTGTATTGGTGCTACTGGTGCCAGGTATCACGCTGTTGTTTCGCGACTTCAACGAGGGCGCGCGCACGTTGATGGGGTTTGGCGTGCTTCTGGTGTGTTTGTTTTATCTCAGCCGTCTGGCGCTGGCGGCGCATAACCGCTGGTTGCCCTTGCTGCTGATCATCCCGCTGCTGGCGACGTTGTCGCTGTCGTTTGCCTACGGCCGCGTGTTGAGCATGCAGAAAACCTTCGCCACTGCAGCCCTGTACAGCCTCGGTCACGACATCGCCACCCATAGCGAACTGCGAGAAGCCAAGCGTATATACCTGTCGATCAACTACTCCGATCGCTGGCTGGCCAGCGCCGAGGGATCGTTCAGGCAACTGCCGGTTTTGCGTTATCTGCTCAATGTCGACTACTACATGCTCGCGGAAAACCTGCCTTCGGTGGGCATCACCAACGTGGTTGCCGAACGTGAGCGCCGCAATGCCACGCACGTTGGCTATCTGCAATATCCCGCGCTGGTGGAAAGCCTGTATTACCGCATTTATCTGCTCGGCGATTACGGGTTTATCGTCATGAAGGAGCCGCCGCACGGGCGGTTGTTGCAATGGTGAGTGCTGATTATTCGTCGGGAGGAACGCGCCAGTCTGCGGTGCAGACCGGCGCTTTTGCCGTTATGCCGCGGCCACTTCCTGCGGCTCGAAACTGTCCGCCCGCGCCATCTGCCACATCCGCGAGTAAAACTCGCCATTCACTTCCCCGGTAAGCAGTTCCCCCGGTTTCAGGAACACATGCAACTGCGAGAACAACTTGATCTCGGTCGCCGACATGCGCCGCACCAGATGCTTGGCTGACAGTTGTGATGGATGTTCGAGCCCGGCCGCCGCGAGCATTTCCGCCAGTGCCTTCAAGGTGTTGCGGTGGAAGTTGAATACACGCTGGGCCTTGTCCGGCACCACCAGCGCACGTTGGCGCAAGGCATCCTGAGTCGCTACGCCGGTCGGGCATTTGTTGGTGTGGCAGCTTTGCGACTGGATGCAGCCGATGGCGAACATGAAGCCGCGTGCGGAGTTGGCCCAGTCGGCGCCGATGGCCAGCACGCTGGCGATGTCGAAGGCGCTGACGATCTTGCCGCTGGCGCCGAGTTTGATCTTGTCGCGCAGGTTTAAACCGACCAGGGTGTTGTGCACAAACAGCAGGCCTTCGCGCATCGGCACGCCGATGTGGTCGGTAAATTCCACCGGTGCGGCGCCGGTGCCGCCCTCCTTGCCGTCGACGACGATGAAGTCCGGGAGGATGCCGGTTTCCAGCATGGCTTTGGCGATGCCCATGAATTCCCACGGATGGCCGAGGCAGAACTTGAAACCGACCGGTTTGCCGCCGGACAGCTCTCGCAGTTGCTGAATGAACTGCATCATTTCGATCGGCGTGGAAAACGCGCTGTGGCGTGACGGCGAGACGCAATCTTCGCCCATCAGGATGCCACGGGTTTCGGCGATTTCCTTGGTGACTTTGTGCTTGGGCAGGATGCCGCCGTGGCCGGGTTTGGCGCCTTGGCTCATCTTGATTTCGATCATTCGCACTTGCGGGTTCTGCGCTTGGGCGGCGAAGCGTTCCGGGTCGAAACGGCCGTCGCTGGTGCGGCAACCGAAATAGCCACTGCCCAGTTCCCAAGTCAGGTCGCCGCCATGTTCGCGGTGATAGGGGCTGATGCTGCCTTCACCGGTGTCGTGGGCGAAGTTGCCGAGTTTCGCGCCTTGGTTCAACGCGCGAATGGCGTTGGCGCTGAGCGAACCGAAGCTCATCGCCGAGATGTTGAACACCGACGCCGAGTACGGCTGGCTGCACTGCGGGCCGCCAACGGTGACGCGGAAACTGCTCGGGTCGCTCAGCGGTGCCGGACGCATCGAGTGGCCGATGAATTCAAAACCGGATTGATAGACATCGATCAGCGTGCCGAACGGTTTGTCGGCGGTTTCGTTTTTCGCTCGCGAGTAGACCAGCGAACGTTGCGCGCGGGAGAAGGGCAGGGCATCGCTGTCGGATTCCAGCAAGTACTGGCGGATCTCCGGGCGGATGCCTTCGACCAGGTAACGGATGTTGCCGAGGATCGGGTAGTTGCGCCGTACCGCGTGGGGGCTTTGCAGCAAGTCGAACAGACCGATCAGGCTCAGTACGCCGGTGACAGCGGTGATTGGCCATAGCCAGTCATGTTCGAGGAACGGCAGGCTGGCGAGGGTGAACATCACACAGACGGCAAAGAAGGCGTAGCGGCTCAGGAGTGACAGGCTCATACGGTTTCCTTGGTTCGGACTCGGAATAATCAGCGAAGATTGAGGGATAAACACATTCCCTTGTAGGAGTGAGCCTGCTCGCGATAGCGGTATATCAGCTACGAATGATTTGACTGACCCGACGTCATCGCGAGCAGGCTCACTCCTGCATAAAGCAACTTCACCAAACGATCAGGCGTTTTGTGCCTGAAGAAATATCGAAAACAGCTCGGACTGGGATTTGATCCCCAGCTTGCTGTACATGTGTTTCTTATGGACTTTCACGGTTTCTACGGAGATTTCCAGCTTACGGGCGATTTCTTTACTGGAGCAACCGCTGAGCATCAAGCGCCCGACATCCAGTTCCCGCGCCGTCAGTTGCGCACCCTTGAGTTGTTGCACCGAGGCTTCCAGTTGCACGCGCCAGTCTGCTTGAACGGGTGCGGCGGCGAGGGCCACGGTTTCGTTGATTTCATACGGTAACCGCTGACGCAACAAGCCCAGCACCCAAGGCTGGATCAATGACAGCAAGGCGATCTGTTCGCCAGTGAAACGTTTTTCACTGCCCAGCGACAGACACAACGTGCGCTCACCTTCGAGCTGACAATTGAACTGGATTTCGTCCGCCACGACATTCAGACGAAAGTATCGCTGGTAATACTCGGTCAGTTCGAAATGCTCCGGCGCCACTTCTGACAGGCGATACAGACCGGTGCGCGTTTGCTCACGGCAGGCGATGTAGAACGGGTCAAGCAGGTACAGGCCACGCAGATAATCCTGGAATAACGGATCAGGGCTGCCGTCTGCGCCGGGGCATTCGGCGAAGACTTGCGGGTGTTGATCGGCGCTGAACAGCAGCGCCACCCAGCTATCGAACGGCACGTACTGGTCGAGCAACCGCACCAGTTGCGCCCAGAAATTCGGCTTGTCGAGCGCGTCGATCAGTTGCCCGACGGCGCGGTGCCAGGTGATGTCGTCAAACGAAAGTGTCATCGATCTACCCCTATCGGGTTACCCCGGCCGCGTAATTCCCTGGCCGCTCGCTTGCTGCGCATACTGGCCCACAGACAGCCACCGGGCAATCTTTCCGCGCCCGTCGCTCAGCACAAGGAATTCCCATGAAAGTCGAACTCGCCCAACTGGCGGGCCGTGACAATGCCACGGCCTACAACCTCGAACGCGCCCTGGCGGCGATTGCCGCGTGCGCGGCCGACACGCAATTGATGGTGTTCCCGGAAACCCACCTGATGGGCTTCCCGACAGCCGAAACCGTGGCGCAAACCGCCGAATCCGTCGACGGCCCGACCGTCAGTGCGGTGCTGGCCGCTGCGCGCGAACGCAACATCGCCGTGGTGATCGGCATGGCCGAGAACGACAACGGCCATTTCTACAACACCACGCTGCTGATCACCCCTCAAGGCATCGCCCTGAAATATCGCAAGACCCATCTGTGGGCGTCGGATCGCGGCGTGTTCGAGGCCGGCGACCGCTATGCCACGTGCGAGTGGAACGGTGTGCGAATTGGCCTGTTGATTTGCTACGACATCGAGTTTCCGGAGTCGGCCCGTGCCTTGGCACAACTCGGTGCCGAACTGTTGATCGTGACCAACGGCAATATGGATCCGTACGCGCCGACGCACCGCACCGCGATCATGGCTCGCGCGCAGGAGAATCAGGCCTTTGCGTTGATGGTCAATCGCGTGGAGGCGGGGGATGACGGTTTGATGTTTGCCGGTGGCAGTGCGTTGGTCGATCCGCTGGGGACGCTGCTGTTCGAGGCCGGGCGTGAGGAAGGGACGTTCTGCGTTGAACTGGATTTCGCGCGGTTGGAGATTGCGCGCAGGGATTACCGCTATCTGGATGATCAGCGTTTGAAGTTGCCGGGGGAGGTGCTGGAGCGTGGCGATGGTGTTCGCGAATTGTTGATTCCACGCCGTTGACCGCTGCCCTCACCCTAGCCCTCTCCCAGGGGGAGAGGGGACTGACCGAGTTGATTATCCGAGGTACGCCGACCTGCAATACCGAGTCGAACTGAGGATTTGAAACTGCGAATCAAACTCAGGATTTGAAACTGCGAATTCAAGTCGAGCTCAGGATCTGAAACCCATGGAGATCGGCTCCCTTTCCCCCTCTACCCCTTGGGGGCGGTCCGACGTTTCGGGAGGGCTGGGGTGAGGGGGAAAAACTTCAAGTCGAACAAAAAAACCAGGCAACACCAGAACAATAAAACCAACCCGAAAACATTCGCCGAACCCGGCTCTGCCATAAATCCAATAACATTCGGAGTAAGTCGCCCATGGCTCGTTTGCAACGCACCCTTTCATTAGGGTCGGTGGTGCTGTTCGGCATCGCCTACATGACGCCGATCATTGTCCTCGGCACCTTCGGCATCCTCGCTCAATCCACCGCTGGCATGGTGCCCGCCGCGTATCTGGCGGCGCTGGTGGCGATGTTCTTCACCGCCATGAGCTACGGGCGCATGGCCGCCGCGTTCCCCGTCGCCGGTTCCGCTTACAGCTACGTGCGCAAGGCGATCAGCCCGAAACTGGGCTTTATCGCCGGTTGGGCGGTGTTGCTCGATTACCTGTTTCTGCCGATGGCGATCTGGTTGATCGGCGCGGCTTATCTGGCCTCGGCGTTCCCGTCGATCCCGCAGTGGATCTGGGTGTTGGCGTTCATCGGCATCACCAGCGCAATCAACATCATTGGCCTGAAACTGGCCAACGGCATCAATGCTCTGTTGATGCTGGTGCAGTTCCTCGTGCTGATTGCTTTCGTCGCGCTGTGCGTGCACTACATCGGCGGCGATGCGAGCACGCCGTTGTGGTCGATCAAACCGTTCTTCAACGGCGACATGCAGATGCCGCTGATCATGAGCGGCGCGGCGATTGCCTGCTATTCGTTCCTCGGTTTCGATGCGGTCAGCACCCTGACCGAAGAGACCCGCAACCCACGCCGCACCATTCCAAGGGCGATCATGTTGATCACCTTGATCGGCGGACTGATCTTCGTCGGTGTTTCGTATTTCGTGCAGATCGCGCACCCGTCGTTCCAGTTCGACAGTGTCGATTCGGCCGCCTATGAAATCGCCCGCAATATCGGCGGCGATCTATTCGTGTCGATTTTCCTCATCGGTCTGATTGTCGGCCAGTTCGCCTCGAGACTGTCGGCGCAGGCCAGCGGCTCGCGACTGCTGTTCGCCATGGGCCGCGACGGCGTGCTGCCCAAGTCATTTTTCGGCACCTTGCACGCGCGCTTCGGCACACCGGTCAACAGCATCCTGCTCTGTGCCGTGGTGGCGGTGCTGGCGCTGAAACTCGACGTGACCACTTCGACCTCGTTCATCAACTTCGGCGCTTTCCTGGCGTTCAGTCTGGTCAACCTGTCGGTGATCTTTCATTACTGGATCGGCGGCGAGAAAAAGGTCCGCGCGAGTGCCTGCTGTTTCTGGTTTTCCCGTTTATCGGGCTGGTGGCGGACTTGTGGCTGATGGTCAGCCTTGATCATCTGGCGGTGTATCTGGGGCTGAGCTGGCTGGCGATCGGCGTGGTGTACCTGGCGGTGCTCACTGGTGGTTTCCGTCGGCAGCCGCCGGAGATGGACTTTCAGGAAACCACCTGAAGCGCCCTCAGGCAGCGGGCCGGTTCTGGCGCATCGGCAATTCGACGCGAAAGGTCGTGCCGACGCCCGGTTCGCTGCGTACGGAAATGTCGCCACCGTGCTTTTTGACGATGCCGTAGGACAGGGACAGGCCCAGCCCGGTGCCTTGGCCGACGGGTTTGGTGGTGAAAAACGGATCGAAGATTTTCTGCAGGATGTCCGGCGCAATCCCCGCGCCGGTGTCCGCGACTTCCACCCAGGCCGTTTCTTGTTGCTGCCCGGTGCGCAGGGTGATGGTGCCGCGCTCGGGGCCCATGGCCTGCGCCGCATTGACCACCAGGTTCATGATCACTTGATTGATTTGCGACGGCAGGCACTCGATGTCCGGCAGGGGCTGGTACTCCTTGATCAGGTCGGCCTTGTACTTGAGTTCGCTGGCGACGATGTTCAGGGTCGACTCGATGCCTTGTTGCAGATTGGCCCACTGCCATTGCTGCTGGGTATCGACCCGGGAGAAATCCTTCAGGTCCTTGACGATCTGCCCGACCCGGCCAATGCCTTCCTTGGATTCGCGGATCAGCACCGGGATGTCCTCGAGCAGAAAATCCAGGTCGGCGTCTTTGCGCAATTGCTCAAGCCGCGCCACGGACTCGCTGTCTGGCATTGGCCCAAGCGTCTGCCAGGCGTCGAGTACGCTGAGCAATTGTTTGAAGTAGCCGTCCAGCGTGCCGAGGTTGGAGGAGATAAAGCCGATCGGGTTATTGATTTCATGGGCCACGCCCGCCGCCATTTGCCCCAGTGAGGCAAGTTTTTCCGACTGCACCAACTGACTTTCCAGTTGCTTGCGCTCATCGATTTCCCGCTGCAGTTCTTCGCTGGCCTGCTTGAACTGGGCCGTGCGTTGATCGACCAGATGTTCCAGGTGATGCATTTGCAATGACGCGCGTTCGGTCATCTGCCATTTGGTCAGCAGGGTGTTGGCCATCTGCTGCACTTCGATGTTGTCGAACGGCTTCTTCAGAATCAGCAAGCGGTCATGCGCCTGCAGACGCTCCAGCAGTTCATCCCAGGAATAATCCGAGTAGGCGGTGCAGACCACCACTTGCAACTGCGGATCCTGCTGCCACAGATGCTCGATGGTTTTCGCGCCGTCCCAGCCGTCGGGCATGCGCATGTCGACAAAGGCCAGCGCGTAGGGGCGTTGTTCTGCCAGGGCCTGCATCAGTTTGCCCAGGCCCTCTTCGCCGCCATAGGCGGAATCGAGTTCGAACAGTGGGCGCTGGGGGCGTGTCTGGGCACCGAACAGTGCCGCTTCCATCTCGTCCAGTTCCACGGACTGCGCCGCCGGCGGCGCGAGAATCTTGCGAAAGTCTTCATGAATCGACGGCATGTCGTCGATCAGCAGAATGCGGCGGTTCGACAGCTCGCTCATGCGTTCTCCGTGACGCTGATCAGGGGGATCTGCAAGGTGAACAGCGCACCCTGGCCCGGGCCGTCGCTGTGCGCGGTGAGGTGGCCATTCATCTCGATAGCCGCCAGGGCGCAACTGTGCAGGCCGAAGCCGTGGCCTTCCTTGCGGGTGGTGAAACCGTGGGCAAAGATTCGCGTCATGTTTTCCGGCGCAATGCCTTCGCCGTCATCCTTGACGCTGATCTCAAGGAAATTGTTATCGACGATCCTGACCGCCAGGGTCATGGTGCGGGGGCGGTTGCTGAGGTCGGACATGGCGTATTTGGCGTTGCTGATGAGGTTGATCAGGATCAGCAGCAATCGGTGTTTGTCGCCCATCACCTGCGGCACCTCGGCGTACTCCCGGACCACCGTGACATGGTGGCGGGTCAGGGCACCGGCGTTCATGCGCAACGCGTCTTCGAGCAATTCGTTGATGAACAGCGGTTCGGTCATGCTGTTGGCGCCAGCATAGGATTGCTGGGTGGCGACGATGTCCTTGATGTGATCGACGCTTTTGTTCATCTGATTCAATTCGTCGAGCATTTCCTGTTGTTCCTGGGCAATCGCGACCACCAGTTGGTTGAGGTAACCGGGGAGCAATTTGCCTTTGGCGTCTTCGCTGAGGAACGCGCCGAGGTCATCCGGGTGTTCATTGATCAGTTGCATGGCCTTGCCCAGGCCTTGGCTCTTGCTGTTGCGCAGCTTGCGCGTGATCAGGTCGCTGGAGATGTTCACGCTGTTGAGCACATTGCCGACGTTGTGCAGCACATTCGTGGCGATTTCCGCCATGCCGGCCTGACGTGCCGCGTCGAGCAGTTCGCTCTGGGCGTCCTTGAGTTCGCGGGTGCGTTCTTCGACCCGTTGTTCCAGCGCATCGTTGGCCGTTTGAAGCGCATTATTGACCCGGTTGATTTCGGCGAAGCTGCCGATCAGGCGGATGGCCAGCCACACCAGCGACAACATCAACAGCACCGAAAACAACAGCAGGTAGAAGTGGTATTGCCGGTCGACCTGATCGGCGCGCTGCTGATCGTGATCGAGCATGGTGGTGATGTTGTCGAGGCTGTCAGCCACGGGGATGTTTTCGATGTTTTCGAGCAACTGGTTGACCAATGGCTGTTCGCGAGCAATCAGTGAGATATGGCTGCTCAGGATTTTGATCGGGGTCTGAAACGCCGGCGGCAGGCGTTGTGCATTGACCTTCAGCTTGTTCAGGCCGACCTCGATGTCGGCGGCCCGGTCGTCGGAGGTGACCTGGGCGAACTCAAGGGCGCTGAGCAGCAAGTCGTAGGTATCGGTGATGATGTTTTGCAGCTGCAATTTATCGAAGTCCGACAGGCTCGCCAGTTGCTGCTGGATGTCGTCTTCAGCGGTGGGTAAAAAAGCCAGGGAGTTACGCAACAGCGCGTTGTGCGATTTGAACTGTTCGACCAGACGGGTCTTTTCCTGCATCGCCTGCAGGAAACGCTCGTGAGCTTCGTTCCATTGCGCCGAGTCTTTACGCCCGTGCCCGGACTCGATCGCTTCGAAGCGCGCCCAGAGCCGGTTCATCTCGTTCATCGGCGACACCAGCGGATCGTAGTTGTGGGTGAGCGCCACTCGCGCCTTGAGAATTTCGTTTTCCCACAGCGAGTTCTGCTGTTTGATCTGCCGGATCAGATCCCGTGATTCGGTGTACGTCATGCTCTGGTCAGAGCTGGATTTCAAGTACAGAAACAGCAGAGTCGAGGCCAGCGCCAGGGCGACCAGGGTCAGCAACAACAGGCTGCGTCGCCGCGAGATGTTGATCATGGCTTGTCTCTCCCTTGGCCGGTGAGGGTGGTGAGAAACAGAATGATCAGTGTTTTGTCCTCTTCACTCGGTAAGCGCCCCAACTGGTACCGGAACATCACATCCACAGCATCTTCGAGGGTGAGCGCCGAACCGTCGTGAAAGTATGGCGCGGTGATCGCGACATTGCGCAGGCTCGGCACCTTGAATACGGCGCGGTCTGCTTCGTCGCCGGTCACGTTGAAACGTCCCTGATCGGCCACGGTCGGGTTGCCGCGATCGACTATGTAATCGCCGAACACGCCGAACTTCTGGAACATGTTGCCGCCGATGTTCACCCCTTGATGGCAGGCAATGCAGCCGTATTCCTTGAAGCGCTGGTAACCGTACTTTTCCTCCAGAGTGAGGATGTCGGTGTTGCCGAGCAGGTATTGATCGAAGCGTGAGTTGGGCGTCAGCAGGGTGCGTTCAAAACTGGCCAGCGCCTGCTGGACATTGGCCTGGGTCACGCCGTCCGGGTAGGTGGCGGCGAAATCACGACGGTAGTCGGGGTCGTTGCCGATGCGTTCGATCACGGTGCGCCAGTCGCTGCCCATTTCATGGGGGCTGGTGATGACGACATTGCTTTGTTCCTCCAGCGTTTTGACGCGGCCATCCCAGAACTGACGAAAGTTGAGGGCCGCGTTGAACACGGTCGGTGTGTTGACCGCTACCGGTTTACCGTCGAAGCCCAGTGACAAGGCGCGGCTGTCGGCCCCGTTCTTGTCGAGTTGGTGGCAGCTGGCGCAGGACAGCGTGTTGTTGATCGACAAGCGTGGCTCGTGGAATAACCGTCGACCGAGTTCCACGCGCCGGGCATCCTGCTGCGGCACTGCGGGCAACGGTTTGAGCGGCTCGTCCAGTGGCTCGGCACTGGCGCCGACGCAGAGTCCGCACAGCAGCAACGCCATGGCGTGGTGGAACAGGCTCATCGGCAAATGTCTCCCTGACTCAAGGCCGTTTTCACAGTGATCATTCAATCGCCCAGGGCGTGGGTTGCGTACCAGCGAGCAACTGCGCAAACGTGTCTGCCGGCAGCGCCTTGCTGAAAAAGTAGCCCTGGCCCTCTTCGCAGTGGTGGGCCTTGAGAAACGCCAGTTGTTCGGCGGTTTCGATGCCCTCGGCGATGACGTTCAGGCCCAGGCTCTTGCCCAGGTTGATGATCGCGCTCACCAGCGCGGCATCGCTGCGGTCGTTGCACAGGTTGCGAATGAACGATTGGTCGATCTTCAGCACATCGATGGGAAACCGCCGCAGGTAGCTCAGGCTGGAATAACCGGTGCCGAAATCGTCGATGGCCAGCCGCGTGCCCAGCGTTTTCAGGCGGTTAAGTGCTGTCATCGTCGCTTCGACGTTTTGCATCAGCACGCCTTCGGTGATTTCCAGTTCCAGCCACTCGGGCGCCAGACCAGTCTGTTGCAGTACGCGTTCGATGCCGGCGACGAAGTCACGCTGGCGAAAATCGATGGGTGAAGTGTTGACCGACATGCGGATCGGCGGCAGTCCGGCCAGTTGCCAGGCACGGGTCTGCCGACAGGCTTCAGCCAGCACCCATTTGCTCAACGGCACGATCAGGCCACTGTCCTCGGCCACCGGGATGAAGTCCGCCGGATAGACCCAGCCATGCCCGGGTTTTTGCCAGCGCAGCAGTGCTTCGGCACCCACCACGGCGGCCGTGCGCAGGTCGATTTTCGGCTGATAGTGCAGGACGAATTCATGTTCCTGCAGGGCGCGGCGAATGCCCGACTCGATGCTGTGCTGTTCCCGGGCGTGCTGGTTCATGGCTTCGATAAAGAAGCCGATGTTGTCAGGCCCCAGTTCCTTGACGTTGCGCATCGCGGTCTCGGCCTTCTTGATCAGCTCGGTGGCTTCGAGGCCGTCATCGGGGTAGACGCTGATGCCGACGCTGGCAGTGACGCTGACATCGTGACCGGCAATCGTCTGCGGCAAGCGAATGGCAGTGAGGAGTTTTTCCGCGACGGCGTGGGTTTGCTGAGGGTGGTTGATGTCGCCGAGGATCACTACGAACTCGTCGGAGCCGTAGCGAAACACCGAGTCCGAATCACGCACACAGGTCAGCAGTTGTCGGGCGACCCGTTTGAGCATCTCGTCACCCGCCGGATGACCCAGCGCGTTGTTGATACGCTTGAAGCGATCCAGGCCGAGAAACATCACCACCAGTTGTTTGTCATGCCGTCGGCACACCGCTATGGCCTGGCTCAGGCGATCACCGAGCAGGGTGCTGTTGGGCAGTTCAGTGAGGCTGTCGTATTGCAGCAGGTGCGAAACCTTGAGCAGTTCGTGCACCCGCGCCTCAATGGTTCGCTCAAGGCTGAGCATCTTCAGCGCCGCGTCTTGCGCCAGTTGCCATTTCCACGTCAGGGCGTTGGCCATCTGGCGGATTTCCAGACTGTCGAACGGCTTTTTCAGGATCAGCAACTGGTCGCCAAACTCCAGCCGTTCGGCCATCGCCTCCCAGCTGTAGTCGCTGTAGGCGGTGCACAAGGCGATTTGCAAATTCGGGTCGACTCGCCACAGTTGCTCAATGGTTTCCAGGCCGTCCCAGCCGGGCGGCATGCGCATGTCGATAAAGGCGAGGGCGTAGGGATTGCCACTGGCCAGTGCGCGGTTGACCAGCGCCAGCGCTTCCTGGCCCTGATAGGCGGAGTCGAGCTGGAAGCTCAGGTGTGGCGTCTGCTGAGTGCCGAACAACGTTTGCTCCAGTTGCTGCAAATCCGCTGCGTCTGAGATCTGTGGCGCAAGGATCTTGCGAAAGTCATCGTGGATCGCCGGCGTGTCGTCGATGATCAGGATGCGCCGGTTGGTCTGGGGAAAAGGCGCTTTCATGCCTCGTCCTCCTTCGGTGCGAGGAGGGAACTGTCTTTGAGCAAATGCCCGGCCTGTTCGGCGCTGACCGCCGCGCTGAAATACAGGCCCCGGGCACTGGGCAGCGCGGCTGCGGCAGAGGACGCGCGCGGCTGCTCCGGCGATGGCTGGCCTTCAGCGATGATGCCGATGCCCAAGTCCCGGGCGAAGTTGACGATCGCGCGCAGGGCATTGGCGCCGGCGACATCGTGGGCGGCACTGTCGACGAAACTCTGCGCCAGTTTGAGGTGATTGACCCGGTAGGTTTTCAGATAGTCGAACGATGAGTATTCGGTGCCGAAATCATCGATGGCGATGGCCACGCCCAGTTCACGCAGGCGCGGCAGCGCATCGTTGTGCGTCCACTTGGTCTGGGCCAGCGTGGCCTCGGTGACATCGAAGCGCAGCTCCCAAGGGGCGAGCTCCCAGCGGGCGGTGGTGCGCAGCACGTTGTAGATCAGTTCCGGGCCGCTCTTGAGTTGCGCCAGCGAGAGTTTGATCGCCATCACCGGCGGCGCGACGCCTTCGTTACGCCACAGATGCATCTGCTGGCAGGCGTGATCCAGCACCCAGCGTCCGAGCGGAATGATCGCGCCGGTTTTCTCCGCGATAGGTACGAAGTCGGCGGCCGCCAGCAGACCGCGACGGGGATGCTGCCAGAGGACTTGCGCCTCCATGCCGAGAATTCGGCCGCTGTGCAGATCGATTTCCGGCGCATACCGCAGCATCAGTTCATTGCTCTCGAGGGCGGTCATCAATTCGCTGACGAGGGTCATGCGTTCGGCCACTTCCCGGGAGATTTCCTCGGAGTGGAAGTGGTACTGGTTGCGGCCCATTTCCTTGGCGCGGTACAGCGCCATGTCGGCCTGCCCGAGCAGCGCGTCGGCATCGAGGCTGAGGTCGCTGTAACTACTGATGCCGATGCTCACCGAAATATGCAACGCATTACCGGCCAGGTGGTAGGGCGCCAGCAGCGTGTCGCGGATGTTGGCAGCCATCGTGGCCGATTGGGTCGGGTCGCTGACGTCCAGTTGCAGGATCGCGAATTCATCGCCGCCCAGGCGCGCCACTACGTCACTTTCGCGGACGCCGAACTTGATACGCCGGGCGACCTCCTGCAGCAGCAGATCGCCCACCGGGTGGCCCAGGGTGTCATTGATCCGTTTGAAATGGTCGAGGTCCAGGTAGAACACCGCGAACGGCATGGCGCCCCGTCGCGCGGCAGCAAACGCCTGATGCAGGCGTTCGATCAACGTGGCGCGATTGGCCAGGCCCGTCAGGCCATCGGAGCGCGCGAGCAAGGCCAGTTTTTCCTCGGCCAGGCGGCGTTCGGTGATGTCGAGGATGATGCCTTCGACTTCCAGCAGGCGGCCGTCCTGATCGCGCACCGGAATGTAGCGGTTCTCCACCCAGCGCCAGGTGCCCTGGCCGGTGCGCATGCGGAATTCGATGGACGCGCCCGACGCATGCCGATCCAGCACCCGGGCCATGGCCGCATCGACGTTCGCCTGATCGTCCGGATGAATCAGTGCCTGCGCCCAGTCGGGCGACCCCACCAGATCGGCGGCGACATGACCGTAACGGGTGATGTTGTGGGAGATATACATCAGCGCAAACGAGGGTTCGCCGCGCAAACGGTAAAGAATGGTCGGGCTGTTCTGCACGATCATATTGGCATCGGACAGCTCGCGGGTGCGCTCCTGCACCGCGGCTTCAAGCAGGGTCATCTTCAGCTCGGCGTCTTCGGTCATCTGCCATTTGACCGTGAGGGCGCTGGCCATCTGCCGTATCTCGATGGCGTCGAAGGGCTTTTTCAGGATCAGCAACCGATCGTTCAGCGCCAGACGTCGGTCGATGTCCTCCCAGGAATAATCGGAATAGGCCGTGCACAGCGCAACTTGCAGCTTGGGGTCGATCTGCCACAGCCGTTCGATGGTCTCCAGGCCATCCCAGCCCGGCGGCATGCGCATGTCGATGAAGGCCATGGCGTAGGGACGGTTTTGCGCCAGTGCGGCCTGGAGTTTTTCCAGGGCTTCGCGGCCCTGAAACGCCGAGTCCAGTTCGAAATGTTGGGATTGCTGTACTGAAGGGGTGCCGAACAGCAGGCTCTCGGTTTCGCCCAGACCATCGTCGCCGGGGATGACCGGACAGAGAATCTTGGCAAAATCGCCATGGATTGCCGGGCTGTCGTCAACGATCAGCACACGGCGATTGATGTGCACGGTTGCTGCTGTCATGCCGCGCCGCCCGTGGGGAGGCATGCTGTGATCATCCGGGGCATCCTTTTCCCTCGCCATTTGCCTGCTTGTATCAGCCGATGGTGTCTTGCGCTGTCTTCAGCATAGTCGGCTCCTCGGTACTACGCTTTCGGCCCCGGACAAAGATCGGCGTGAATGCCGGCGAAAATCATCTAGCCTTGGACTCAGGCGCGGACCGGCGCAGTGTTGGCTCGGTGCGTCGTAATTTCCCTGTTTGCTTGAGGCCATGCCATGGAAGAGCCATCCGCGCCGATGCCGGCGCATCGACCCACTGTGCTGCTGGTCGACGACGAGGAGTCGATCCTCAATAGTCTGCGTCGCCTGTTGCGCGGCCAACCCTACGATCTGCTGTTGGCCACCAGCGGCGCCCAGGCGCTGGAGCTTCTCGCGCAGCAGCCGGTAAATCTGGTGATGAGCGATGCGCGCATGCCGGGCATGGATGGAGCTTCGTTACTGGCGCATGTCCGTGAGCGTTATCCGGCGACTGCGCGGATCATGCTCACCGGCTACGCCGATCCGGCGGCGATCATCAAAGCCATCAATGACGGGCAGATTCACCGTTACATCAGCAAGCCGTGGAATGACGAGGAGCTGCTGCTGATTCTGCGCCAGTCCCTCGAACACCAGCATTCCGAGCAGGAGCGCCAGCGTCTGGAACGCTTGAACCGGGTGCAGAACGACCAGTTGAAACTGCTCAACAGCACCCTGGAAAAGCATGTCGCGGCGCGCACCGCCGAACTGCAGCAGACCGCCGACATGCTTGATCTGGCGTACGAAGAGCTCAAGCACAGCTACGTCACCGGCACTGAAGTGTTCTCGCTGCTGGCCAATCTGCGCTTGCCACCTGCCAAGCAGACCAACCGGCAGATCATCGAACTGGTGCGCAGCTACTGCAAACAGCACGGGCTGGACGAGGCCACCAGCCGCGATCTGACCATGGCTGCGGCGCTGTACAACATTGGCAAACTGAGCTGGACCGACGCGATGATGACCACGCCCTCGGATCTGCTGCGCCATACCGAACGCGAGCGCTATCGCAGTTATCCGAAGCAGAGCGAATCGTTGCTCATGACCCTGGATCCGATGAAGGATGCGGCGCGTCTGATCCTGCATCATCAGGAGCGCTGGGACGGCAGCGGTTTTCCCGACCGGCTCAAGGGCGAGGGCATTCCGTTCGGTTCACGCTTGCTGAAACTGGCGGTGGATTTCGTCGAGTTGCAGCGCGGTCTGATCCTTGAGCGGCAGATGAACAGCGATGAAGCGCTGCTGTACCTGCGCCAGTACGCCGGACGTTTGTACGATCCCGATCTGGTCGAAGACTTCATTCAGGTGTGCGCGGCGTTCCTCAGCGACGTGACGCTGGCCGATCCGTCGGTCAAGGTGCTGTCTACTCGGGATCTGGCGGCGGGGATGATTCTGGCGCGCAATCTGAATGCCGATAACGGCATGCTGCTGCTCAACGCCGGCAAGGTGCTCAGCGCGCTGCTGGTGGAAAAGCTGATTGCGTTCGAAGCCATGGAGGGCGGCAAGTACACGATTTTTGTCAAGGTGCCGGAGGAGGTTGAAGCCACGCTCAAGGCTCAGGGTGAGTGATTTACGGGGTGACCTCAGCGGCGCTCGCATGGGATCCTTGGGGTTTTTCACGCTGGTGGCTGCCCCATGACTTCTGTATCCCTTGTCTCTGCAAACCTGATTCGTATAGCCGCCGCGCTGTTGCTCAATCCCGAAGGCCAGACCCTGCTGGTACGCAAGCGTGGCACCACGGCATTCATGCAACCGGGCGGCAAGATCGAGGCGCATGAGTTGCCGGTGCACGCGCTGGCCCGCGAGCTGGAAGAAGAGTTGGGGCTGCAGATCGATCCTGCGCAGGCCAGGTTTCTCGGCCAGTTCTCGGCGCCTGCAGCCAACGAGCCGGGGTGTGTCGTTCAGGCCGAGATCTTCCAACTGACCATCGACGCTGAAGTCACGCCGGCCGCAGAAATCGAAGAAGTGATCTGGGTCGATCCGACCACTGATCCTGCTGTCGTTCTGGCGCCATTGACACGCGACCTGATCCTGCCGTTTTATCGCAACTCGCTGAGCGCAATCGCCTGATCATCCACGCAAAGGACTTTGCCATGATCCCGCTGCAAGACCTGCTGATTTTTGCCGCCGCTGCCCTGCTGATGGTGCTGACGCCGGGGCCGAACATGATCTACCTGATCTCGCGCTCGATCTGTCAGGGACGCAAGGCCGGGGTGACGTCGTTGCTCGGCGTGGTGGCGGGGTTCTTTGTGCATCTGTTTGCGGCGGCGGCCGGTTTGACCGCTGTGTTTCTTGCGGTGCCGATGGCCTACGAAGTGCTGAAATGGGCCGGCGCGCTGTACCTGCTGTGGCTGGCCTGGCAAGCGGTGAAGCCTGGCGCACGCTCGCCGTTCCAAGCGCAGCAATTGCCGGCGGACTCGTCGCGCAAGCTGATCACCATGGGCTTTCTCACCAGCGCGCTGAACCCGAAAATCGCCGTGTTCTATCTCTCGGTATTTCCGCAGTTCATCACCCCTGAACACGGCTCGGTGTTCACCCAAAGCATCATTCTCGGCCTGACCCAGATCAGCGTGAGTTTCTGCGTCAATCTGCTGATCGCGCTGTTCGCGGCGGGCATCGCTTCGTGGTTTGTGCGTAACCCGACGTGGCTGGCGCTGCAGCGTTATTTCATGGGCTTCGTCCTCGGCGGTCTCGCTGTGCGGCTGATGCTTGAGCAGCGCAGGACGCCGTGAGCATGTGGATCGAACGGCTGGACGCCAGTCATGCTCTGGCTTACCGCGAACTGATGCTCGAAGCCTATGACCGCCATCCGCAGGCTTTTACCTCAAGCGTGCGCGAACGCGCGGTGATGCCATTGAGCTGGTGGGAAGGGCGCCTGACCAGCAAACTCGACGTGGTGCTTGGCGCGTTTGAAACCGGCACGCTCGCCGGTATCGTTGGTCTGGCCTTCGAACCACGCGAAAAGGCTCGCCATAAAGCCACGTTGTTCGGCATGTACGTCTCGGCGGATTTTCGTCAGCACGGCCTGGGGTATGAGCTGGTGCAAGCGGCCATTGCCGAAGCGCAAAACCACCCGGCGCTGAAACTGCTCCAGCTCACCGTGACCGCCGGCAATGACGCGGCGTTCAAGCTCTATCAGCGCTGCGGCTTCATCCAGTTCGGCCTCGAACCACTGGCGGTGCGGGTGGGCGAGGACTATTTCGACAAGATCCATATGTGGCGTCAACTCTGATATTCCACTGATCCCTGTGGGAGCGAGCCTGCTCGCGAAGGCAATCTGACAGTCACTATTTGTGTGTCTGATACATCGCTTTCGCGAGCAGGCTCGCTCCCACAAGTGACTCAGCGCACGGCGCTGACACCGTCGAGAGTCGAGAACGACGTGTCTTTCGCCGTCAGCAGAAAATCACGCATGTACGGCGCATCGAGCATGTCGGTACGAATCGCCGCGTACAACGTCGCGAACAAGCCTTTTTCCCCCAGCCGTTTGCCCTTCACGTAACCGCGCGAGCTGTATTCATGCAACGCCCAGTGCGGCATGCCGCAGACGCCACGGCCGCTGGCAACCAGTTGCATCATCATCACTGTCAGCTCTGAAGTGCGCACCTGCGCCGGTTCGATATCGGCCGGTTCCAGGAAGCGCGTGAAGATGTCGAGGCGGTCGCGTTCCACCGGGTAGGTGATCAGCGTTTCCGTCAGCAGGTCTTCGGGGACGATGTACGGTTTGCTCGCCAGCGCATGCTGATTGGCCACGGCGAGCATGGCTTCGTAGGTGAACAGTGGCACATAAGTGATCCCGGCGATTTCCAGTGGATCAGACGTCACCACCAGATCCAGATCGCCACGGGCCAGCGCCGGCAACGGAGCGAAAGCGAAACCCGAGGCGAGGTCGAGTTCGACTTCCGGCCAAGCATCGCGGAACTGGTCGATGGTCGGCATCAGCCACTGAAAGCAGCTGTGGCATTCGATGGCCATATGCAAACGCCCGGCGGTGCCACCGGCCAGCCGACCGATATCCCGTTCAGCGGCGCGTAACAGCGGCAGGGTCGCATCGGCCAGTTGTAGCAGGCGCAAACCGGCACTGGTGAAGCGCACCGGTTTGGTCTTGCGCACGAAAAGAGCCATGCCCAAGCGCTCCTCAAGCTCCTTGAACTGGTGCGACAGCGCTGACTGCGTCAGGTGCAAACGGTCGGCGGCATCGACCAGACTGTCGGCTTCGCGCAAGGCATGCAGGGTTTTCAGGTGGCGGATTTCAAGCACCGATGGCTCCATGAGGAAAACTTGTGATTAACGCAAAGAGGGTGAGTTTGTCTCAAGTTGAGAGCGCTGTCGACGATTACACCTTTTTACGCGTGCAGTCTCGAAGTCGCCTGCCATTCCCTGATCGTTTCAACGGCTCAACGTGGGTTCCGTTGTCGAACCATTGGCTGCGCGAACACCTCTCCGCGCTACTGTCAGATCTGACAGTAGCGACGGGCGGTAGCACGTGTGGATTCAAATCCCTTCGAAATGCTGCAAAACAATCGACTGTGCGGTGATTCTGGAATCGAGCAGGGTCGGGTCGTCAGCGTGAGTCAGGTGGCGATGCGCCGGCAGTTTCAGATGAGCCCTTTCGAATTTGCGCAAAGGTCGGGTCGCCGAGCGGTAATGGAAATGTGCGTACCAGAGCAGTTGCTCAGGTTCGCGCGTGATGTTCCAGATCTCATATTCCTGCAGGTAGTCGGGTTGCCCCTGATGGTCGGTGATGCGCCGGATCGCAAGGGGTCTGCGGATCACTACGGCGTTCTGTCCGATGAGGTCATCAAGCATACCGTCGGTGGGCTTCTGACTGGTCAGTGAGTATTGGGTGCGCAGGGCACGACCTTCGACGATCAGCTCAGCGGCCTGATCGCGCAATTGCTGAATGATCGGCTGCTCTGGCGACTTGGCGGCGATGCGATTGGCGCGGGTATTGAGCTCGCCTGCCTGGCTGGTCATCATGTGTTCCAGGTTGACAGGGAGCATGTCCCGGTCGGCGTTGCTCTGCACTTTGGCGCGGTAAGCTGCCACGTTATCCAGACGCTGCTGTGCTTCGGTGAGCAGTTTGGCCAGACTCAATGCAGCGGGCGAACGGGTTGCGATGTTTTGCGGATTGGTCAGGCGTAATCTGCCATCGGCGCCTTGTTCCCAGATCTCTTCATGGCCACCAGGCCCGGTACTTTTATATTGTCGGGTCTGGGTCGCACTGTCCCATTGCTCGACGCCATGGCGCAGTTGATTGTCTTCCGTGATGAACACACGCTGTTGCGGTTGTCCTGCAACGCTTGGCCCGGGCGGTTTGTTGATCCCGGCGCGCGCCCGATCGGCCAGTCGGTCAACGCCTTCAAGCAATGGCTCGACCACTTCCAGATGAAAGAATTGCGGATAGCTGGCGGTCCAGGCGGCCATCTCGCGACGGTACTCGACACAGACGTCGACGCACTCCTGAAGAATCCGGTTACGTTGGGCGACCGTGCCAAGAATGTTCGGCAGGTCGTACTGGCTGTACAGGACACGGTCGATGTTATTTCGAAGTGGCTCCGCCAGTTCCAGCAGATAGAGCCACGACGCATCATCGGGACTGCCGGCTTTCTTGACGATCTCAAGGCGTTGAGAGGTTTTCAGGTACAGCAGGGATGTATCGCTGTGCAGAACGTTGATGTTGTCGACGAGTGCGGACATCTTCGGCCGGTCTTTGGCAAGCATACGTTCATACCATTGATTGACCTGCTCCTTGAACCCTTCCATATGGTCGAGCTTTTTCACGATCTCGACACGCAAGACACGTATCTCTTCCATGATTTCCAGGCGCCGGGCCAGTGTGCCGTCTGGCAGAGCATCGCGTACCTGCTTGAGCTCCTTGATCTTCAGTGTCATGGCGTGAACATTGTGCGATGCGTGAACTGCGCGCCGCCGATAGCGATCGGTCAATAACCATGCGGTCTTGCTTTGCATATCGGCGACTTCCCTGCGCTTTCTGCGATGGGCCACCTCAGTCAGCTCGGTCAACGTCTGGTAACGCTGTTGGGCTAATTGGATATCGCCGACGCAGGCGGCTTCGACCGCCGGCCACATGGCGGGGCGTTCCGCTACCGAGGCGGCGCGGTAGGCGTTCAGTACCAGGTCGCTTTTTGCACCTCGGGCCTGCAGTTGATCAGCCAGTTCGTCAGCGGCGGCGGTCAGTTGATGGTGACGGCGAAAGTTTCGATCCACCAGCCAGCGCGGCAGGCGCTGCCGAATCGCCGGTGGCCAGTAAGCATCCAGCGTATCGGCGACACGCCCGGCAATATTGCCGCCACCGGCCAAGCCGCTTTCAAGGGGCTCCCCGTAGACGCCGAACCAGGTGTCCCATTGCCCGTTTTCATCCAGTGCGATCGGCTGCTTGTAAGTTTTTCGCGAGTTACCGGACAGACGCCAGCTGCGCGAATCCCGGCTCAGCTCCACTGGGTAGAGGCGACCCTGACGTTCAATGAAATCACCGTCGGCATGCCGGTAGATCCCGCGGTAGAGGCCATGGCTGGCAGGTTCTGTGCCTGTCAGGGAAATCGGCTTTTCATATTCGTAATCCTTGAAGCGCGCCAGCACATGCCGGGCGTGACGCTGCGTTTTGATCTGCAATGCCGCCACGTTGCGGACCACCGCGTGAAGTTGGCGCGCCCGAGTCAACGCGCGGGTCGTGCGCGAGAGAGTCGAGGCGGCTGCTTCGCCCGGGAGCAAATCCATGAAAGCGTCGACCAACGACAGCAGCATCGACTCGATTTCCACCAGACCGTCAGCCACATCGCCACGCAGAAATGCAGCGACGGCCTGATTGGCAGCGGTCCAGGCCTGATAAAGCGCCAGCACACTGCCGACGAAGGGCACCATCCCCAGCGCCATTTTTATGTAGTTGAAAGCGCGCGGACCTTTCAGGGCATAGCGCTCGAAGAACAGTTCATCGTTGGAGCGCGACGTGCCGCGATGGGCTTCGATCAACCGGCCCATGTGAGCATCGAGCAGGTGCGCTGCCAGCGAGGTACTTGCCGGCCAGCGCACGCCCACTTCAATAATGGCGTCGAAGTTTTTTTCCACGGCCTGGCCGATACGGCTGATATGAGCCCTGACGTTACCCTGCAACGTCCTGCCCGCCAGATACTCGATCCACTTGTCACTCCCGCACAACCGGAACAGCCCTTTGCGCGCCGCTTCAAGATTGTCGTAGCGGCGGAAAAACTGCCCGTCCTGGCTGTCTGGCAGATACAGCAAAGTGACGCCGCTGATCTGTTCTTCGATCAGGCTGACGCCGGACAGGGTTACCGGCCCTTCGCCGGGGGTATCCTTGCCGCCCGCTTTCAGAGCGACCGGCAGCAGGACCAGGCGCTTGCCGTTGGCTTGCCACGCGTCTACGGTGCTGGCATCGATGGCGATGTTCAGCAAGGCGGACTCATCACGGCTGAGATGTTTTTGCAGGCGGGCAGTCTCGCTTTGTATTTTGAGCATCAGCCGCCATGGCTCGATCAGGCTTTCCCGGCGATGCTGTTTGACGAAGAGCGACTCGCTGCTTGCGCCCCTGAATGCTTCATTGATCTTCTGCTCATACGCCTTGGGCAGATCCAGTTCCGGCAGCACCTTGCGCAGATACCTCAGGTTGATGCCGTTGAGCAGGCGGGAGCGATCCTTTTTATGCGTGGCGGTGACCTCCAGGCGCAGGAAGACCAGGCGTTGCGACAGCGAGTCATTGAGCACTGATTGCACATTATCGATATTCAGCTGGGCCAGGTCCTCAAGTGACATTTTGCTGCGGGACTTGCCAGGGACAATGACGGTGGTTTTGCGAATGCCACCGGGCCCTGCCTCAGGAACCTGTTCGGTAGTGGTCGAGTCGGGCAACTCGACTTGTATGGAAAAATGGCCTTCAAGGGAAAAATCCTTGCGCAGTCGGGCGTACAGGTGTCGGCGGGTGAAGTCGTCACGCGGTTCCAGCGCGAGCGTCATAAGGGCGTGGCTTGTGCGCATCGCTGCGATATACGCCTCGATGTTGTGTTTCAGCCCGTTACGCTCATTCTCGTTGAGCCTGGTCAACCAGCCTGGCCGATGGCCGGCGAGTGTGGCGGTGCGTTCCTGCTCTTGCAGGTGAGCAAAGGCCAGGCTTCGGGCGTCGTGCAGCGGAACCTGCACAGTGGCGAGACAGCCTTGGCGCAGAATTTCCAGGGCGTCCGCCTGCTCGGGCTGACCGCGCAGAAGGGTGGCTTTTGATTCGAAGTCGGTTATCAGCTCATTGAGGCAGTGATGCAGCGGGTCTGTGGTGAGCGGGCTCAGTTGCAGGGTCAGATCGCTGGCGTGGTCCGCAATCCTGAACACCTCGCGCTCCAGTGTCTGGCGATCAGCAAAGCGCTGCAGGCCCCCACCGGTGCCTGGCCAGTAGAGCAGCAGACTGGACGTCGATGCTCGGTCCGTGAGCATCGCCTGGCGTCCGATCACCAGCACGCCTTTGAGCCGTTCACTCTGCGTCGTACGAATCTCGTCCTTGGTTTCGGTCAGTGACAAGGTCAGGCTCGCTGCCGTGATGTCCGGGTCGCGTTCGGCGGCAACAGGGTTGTCCAGCACGGCTTTGAGCAGATCGTGATCGGCGCTGTCGAGTTGGCCCAACGCCGCTTGCAGATTGCCTTCGGCATACAAGCCATCCCGGTGCGCCTGACGCAGGGCCGTGAGCGCCGTGTTGAAAGTGCTGACGTCGAGGGGATTGTCGCGGTACAGCAGGGATGAGGCGGCGGTCTCGCCGGCTTGCTCAGCGGTTTCCAGCGTTTTGAGGGCTTCCTTGCATTGCCGATATCGAGCACCGTCGCCATCGTTGCTCTGCAAGCGTTCAAGCGCATCGCGTTCGCGTTTGAGCGCTGCTTGTCGCACGGCCAGTGGAATGCCGGCCGACAGGCTGCCGAACAGCGATTCGTCCTCCATCTCGCTATCACTGCCGGGCGTGAGCGGTTTTGGCGGGGCCGCCACAATGATCGCGCTGCTGCGTTGATGATCGATCAGGTCGACATGTATCAGTGATCGCGCGCCGTGCTCTTTGATCCCGGGAGTGTCTTTGTTGGTATTGCTCAACGCATCGAGTTGCGCGTGGTGTCGACCTGCGAACAGATCGCTTGCCCCGGTGACCATCGGGTCGAGCGCTGCGCTGTAGTCAACGCGCAGTATTTCCTTGGGCAGTCCCGTGGGGATCGGTACCTGACGGGTCAGCCACGTCTGCATTGCTGCGCGTGAATTGAAGGCCTGGATCGATGTAGCGTTGCAGGGCAGATAAAGCAATGGTGCCGCTGTGGACACATCGCCGACGCTGACGACCCATGCACCGGGGAGTTTGACCTTGCTGTCGTTGCTCAGTACCAGCGCCAGTTTTTCCGTATGAATGGGCTGACCATCGATCGTCAGCGCGTCAGCACCTGAATCAATGATCAGTTGCAGCGTTTTGAGTTGCGCTGCGGTAATCGTCTGATGAGCGAGAGCCATGTGCGCAGTGGCTTCGAAATGCGCACGGTAAAGCTGCGTGGCTCGGGTACGGCGCGACACAGGCGTGCGCGGCGCTCGCGCGTCCCAGAACTGTGCCCAGTGAGTCTCGTGGCTTTTGCGTGGGTCGAGGGCTTTGAGTTTTTCCAGGAGTTGCAGGGGCTTCAAGGCATACAACGGATGATCTGCGCCGATACCGGTGAGGTCACAGCGCTGATCCAGGTCGGTTTCCAGCGTCGGCTGTTGAACGACAAAGGCACAGGCATCGGTGAGGCTGACGATATGTTCCGGCTGGTCATCGGTGGCAGCAAAGCGCAGTCCGGTTTTTTCGCCATCCAGTTGCAGTTGTTGGCGCAGCAGTTCATTGACGCTGTCGCGCAGGGCCGGGCTGGCGGCAAACAAGTCGCGCAAACCCTCACTGCTGGTGCGCCAGCGTTGGTTGGCCTGCAGCAGCAGACTGTGATCAATCGTTTTCGGCAGGTGCTCGACGGTCTCTGGCAACGGTGACGGTGCGGGGAGCTCATCCAGAATAAGGCGATCGGGCATGGTGGCGTGACTCGCATTGGCGGGGCGGGGAATCCGTCCCTGAGCGGGTCATTCAAGAGAAATCGCGCAAGGCGATGGCGGTACATAGATATTCTTTGCGACCAGCGTCCATGACCGCTCGGCACTCTTCATCAAACTGTCATGGAAGTGTGGCAGCGCGCTTGAACAAACTTCATCAGACTCGCGCTCTACTGGGGTTCTGCGTTTCGGTGTTTTTCATGGTTAAGGCTTTTTTATCGGTCGCGGCTGTTTTGGTCGCGATTTTTTTCGGACCGTCGTCCTGGGCGGCGGCGCGTTGCGACGTCAATGTGCCGACAGAGCACGTTGATCTGCAGCAGGTGAGCCTGGCTTACCAGAGCATTGGTCGCGCGTCGGATCCGGCGTTGTTGCTGGTCATGGGCCTGGGCGGACAGTTGATCCACTGGCCGGACGAAGTGGTGGTCGCGCTGTGTCAGCAGGGCTTTCGGGTGATTCGCTATGACAACCGCGACGTCGGTCTGTCGACCTGGCGTCAGGCGCCGGCCGAAGCCAACCTGACCTTTGAAGTACTGCGCTACAAGCTCGGTCTGCCGGTGTCGGCGCCCTACAGTTTGACCGACATGGCTGACGATGCGCTGGGCTTGATGGACGCGCTGCACGTTGAGCAATTCCACGTGCTGGGCGCGAGCATGGGCGGGATGATTGCCCAGCACATGGCGGCAATGGCCCCGCAGCGGGTCGAGAGCCTGACCTTGATCATGACCACTTCGGGCGCCGAAGGATTGCCGGCACCGAGTGCCGCGCTGGTTCAGTTGTTGTCGCGTCGCGGCGCACCGAATCGTCAGGTGGCACTGGAGCAACAGGCTGATTTGCTGGCGGCACTGGGTAGCCCGGCGGTCGCGGATGACCGGCAGGCCTTGCTGCATCAAGCCGCGCTGTCGTATGACCGTGCGTTCAACCCCGAGGGCGTGAAGCGGCAGATCATGGCGATCCTTGCCGAGCCGAGCCGGGTGGCATTGCTCAATCAATTGCGGGTGCCGACGCTGGTGGTGCATGGCACGGCGGATCCGCTGTTGCCGGTGATGCACGGGGTTCATCTGGCGGCGCATATTCGCGGCAGTCAGTTGAAGCTCATTCCGGGGCTGGCGCATCGTTTTCAGGAGGCGTTCAAGGCGCCGTTGCTGGCGGCGGTGCTGCCGTATTTGCAGGCGCATCGTGAAGACACCTCGCACTGGGCGCAGATTGAACCGGTGGTGGGCGCGAATCTGCTCTAAACAAAAGTGGGCGGTGTTGGTATGGCCCCTTCGCGACCTCATTTGGAATGCGTACCTCTGTGGGAGCGAGCCTGCTCGCGAAGGTGCCGTTACGGTCACCACAAAATCCGGAGCAGGTGTATCGTGCAAACTTTCCCGCACGATTTCCCCTGCGAGGTGTTTGATGAATTCCGCTATGAAAATCGACTTTGTCAGCGACGTGTCCTGCCCTTGGTGCGTCGTCGGTTTGTATGGCCTGTTACAGGCATTGGAAATTCTGCGCAACGAAGTGCAGGCCGAGATCCGATTTCAGCCATTCGAACTGAATCCGAAAATGGGTGCCGACGGGCAGAACATTGCCGAGCACATTCAAGAGAAATACGGCTCGACCCCGGAGCAATCGCAGAAGAATCGCGAAGCCATTCGCGCCCGTGGCGCCGAGCTGGGGTTTGTCTTTCGCACTGATGGCAACAGCCGCATCTACAACACCTTCGATGCGCATCGCCTGTTGCACTGGGCCGGTCTTGAAGGTGTGCAGTTGGCCTTGAAAGAGGCACTGTTCAAGGCCTATTTCAGCGATGGCGGCAATCCGTCCGATCACCGGCAACTGGTGCAGATTGCTGAAAGTGTCGGGCTGGATCGTCAGCGAGCCGAGGCTGTACTGGCGTCGGACGAGTTTGCCGATGAGGTGCGTGAAGAAGAGCAGTTGTGGCTGCAGCGCGGGGTGAGTTCGGTGCCGACCGTGGTGTTCAACGGGCAGTACGCGGTGACGGGTGGGCAGCCGGTGGAGACGTTTGTTGGCGCGATCCGGCAGATCATGGCGGAGTCCAAGGGCGGGACGGTCAGCTGATATCGGTAGGAGCCAAAAGCCCCTCACCCTAACCCTCTCCCGGAGGGAGAGGGGACTGACCGCGTTGTATTTGGCTATCCGCCGACCTGATGCATTGAGTCGATTATGGATTCGGTACTGCACTTTCACGTCGGCGGAGATCTTCAATATTCAGCGGTCGGCCCCCTCTCCCTCTGGGAGAGGGCTGGGGTGAGGGTCAGCTGTGTAACCGAACCCAGACCGTCACCAACACCGTAGCAGCCATCAACCACGCCACCGCCGCCACGGCCAACGAAGCCTCCAGTCGCAGCCGATCCACCATCACATACAACGTCGCCAGATACACAAAGTACGGAATGATCGACCACATGCCGAACACGATCGTGGTCTTCAGATCTTCAATCGAACGCCCTTTGCCGACGATGTAATGCGCAATCAGCGCAAACGTCGGAAACAGCGGCACCAGCCCGGCGATGTAGTAGTTTTTGGTCTTCGACAGCGCCGCGATGATCAGCACCACCGCTGCG
This sequence comes from Pseudomonas sp. AC242, assembly GCF_979258655.1. Taxonomy (NCBI): domain Bacteria; kingdom Pseudomonadati; phylum Pseudomonadota; class Gammaproteobacteria; order Pseudomonadales; family Pseudomonadaceae; genus Pseudomonas; species Pseudomonas sp. AC242. Next base: position 4,369,550 of record NZ_OZ409873.1, on the reverse strand, counting down.
CCCAGCAAGGCTTTGAAAAAAAGATCCACATCGTTCTCGCTTAATGGCTCAGGCCGTATTTTTTTACTTTGTCGAACAGCGTGGTCTTGGCCATGCCCAGCTCAAGACTGGCCTGAGTCAGGTTGCCGCCGCTGCGTTGCAGGGCGTCGCTGAGCAGGTTGCGTTCGAACGCTTCCACCGCTTCGGCAAACGCCAGGCCTTGTCCACCGCTGCTGGCGCCGGATTTTTTGAACGCTGGCAGGCCGAGGGCAAAACGCTCGGCGACGTTGCGCAGCTCGCGCACATTGCCTGGCCAGTCGTGGCTCATCAGGTTCGACAGGGTCTGGTTGTCCAGCTCCGGCAGCGCGCGGTCGAAACGCAGGGCCGACTGCTGGGTGAAGTGTTCGAACAGTTGCAGGATGTCTTCGCGGCGCTCGCGCAGGGGCGGCAGTTCCAGGGTCACGACGTTGAGACGGTAATACAGGTCGCTGCGGAACTCACCGGCCTTGCTCGCTTCGTCGAGGTCGGATTTGGTCGCCGCGATGACCCGGCAATCCACGGCCACGCTCTGGTTCGAGCCGAGGCGTTCGAGGGTGCGTTCCTGCAACACGCGCAGCAGCTTGATCTGCAACGGCAACGGCATGCTTTCCACTTCGTCGAGGAACAGCGTGCCGCCGTCGGCGTGTTCGATCTTGCCGATACGCCGCTTGCCGGCACCGGTGAAGGCATTGGCCTCGTGGCCGAAAATCTCGCTTTCGAAAAGGTTTTCCGGCAGGCCGCCGCAGTTGAGTGCGACGAATTGTTTGCTGTGGCGACGACTGAAATCATGCAAACAGCGCGCGACCAGCTCCTTGCCGGTACCGGTCTCTCCTTCGATCAATACGTTGGCCGAGGTGTCGGCGACGTTGGCGATCAGTTCGCGCAGATTCTGCATCGCCGGCGAACGGCCGATGATCCGTCCTTCCAGGGAATCGCGTTCGGCCAGTTGGCGGCGCAGCGAAGAGACCTCGCGGGCGAGGCTGCGTTGCTCCAGCGCACGCCGCGCGACGTCAACCAGACGCTCCGGCGAGAACGGTTTTTCCATGAAGTCATAGGCGCCTTTCTGCATCGCGCCAACGGCCATGGAAATGTCGCCGTGGCCAGTGATCAACACCACCGGCAAGCTACGATCGCGTTGTTTGAGGCGGGTCAGCAATTCCAGGCCATCGATGCCCGGCAGGCGAATGTCACTGATGACGATGCCGGCAAAGTTGTCGCCGACACGCTCCAGCGCTTCTTCGGCGCTGCCAACGCCGACACAGGGGATGTCTTCCAGCGTCAGCGCCTGTTGGCAGCCGAGCAACACATGGGGGTCGTCTTCGACGATCAGCACACTAAGTTCGTGGTTCATATTGGCTCGGCAGGAGTAGGGCTTACCAACGGTAAACTGAGGACGAAGGTGGTGCCACCGCTGGCGGGGTGTTCGACACCCAGATGCCCGCCGGTGGCGGCCGCGAGGCTGGCGGAAAGGGTCAGACCAAGGCCCAGGCCTTGTTCGCCGGGCTTGGTGGTGAAGAAGGGTTCGAACAGATGCTTGCGCGCTTCGGCGTCGATGCCATGGCCGTTGTCACGCACGCGCAGACGATATTTGGCGTTGAACTCTTCGCCCTCCAACCACAGCTCGGGCAGGGGTTGCGCCTGCATGGCGTCGAGGGCGTTGCCGATCAGGTTGACCAGAATCTGCTCGAGGCGGGTCTGGTCGATCTGCACCTGGACATCAATGAACTGGCGGTGAATGTTGACCGCCGAACTCTCCAGGCGTGCCCCGAGCAATTGCAGCGCTGCCTCCACGGCTTTGCCGAGGCTGGCCTGGCCCTGGTTGTCACCGCGCCGGGCGAACGAACGCAGGCTGGCGGTGATCCGGCCCATGCGGTCGATCAGCTCGTTGATGGTTTTCAGATTGGTGCTGGCGACATCCAGTTGACCCCGTTCGAGGAAGCGCACGGTGTTGCCCGACAGCGTACGCATCGCTGCCAGCGGCTGGTTCAATTCGTGGGCGATGCTGGTCGACATCTGGCCGATGGCAGCGAGTTTTCCGGCCTGCACCAGCTCATCCTGCGCACGGCGCAGGGTCTCTTCGGCCTGACGGCGTTCGCGGATCTGGCTCTTCAGACGCTCGTTGCTGGCGCGCAGGTCGGTGGTGCGTTCGGTAATCCGACGCTCCAGTTGATTGTTGGCTTCCTGCAAGGCTTCGCGGGCGGCAAGTCGGGTGGCGATGACCTTGCGCCGCTCGTTCCAGGCGATCAACAGGAACGCCACCAGCGCAAACGCGACCGCCACCAGAACCCCTTGGTTGATGGCTTCGCGACGCAGGTCCTGCAACGGCGTGAGCAGGGTGAAATTCCACGGCGTGTCGGTCAGTGGCCGGGTCTGCGCCAGATAGCTGATGTCGTCATCGTCGGAGCGCACTTCGCTGTTGGCGGGGAAGGTGAGTTTTTCCACACCTTCGGACAGGGTTTCCCGGGCCAGCGGTTGCAGCTCGTTGAGCGGGAACCAGTAGTACTGCAGGCTGCGCGCGAGTTTTTCTTTGATTTCGTCACTCAGCGGAATCACTGATTTAAGGCGACGTGCCGGATCACTGGAAAGAATGATGATGCCGTTCTCATCGCTGACAAAGGCTTCGAGACGTGCGCGTTGCCAGCGTTCTTCCATGGCTTCCAGGCGCACCTTGACCACAGCGACGCCGATGATCTTGCCGTGCTCTTCGAGGCCGTGGGCGAGGTAATAACCGGGCTCGCCGTTGGTACTGCCGATGCCGTAGAAACGGCCAGGCTCGCCGCGTACGGCTTTTTGGAAATAGGCGCGGAAAGACAGGTCTTCACCGAGGTAACTGTCGACATCGCGCCAGTTGCTGGTGGCCATGACACGGCCAGTGGTGTCCATCACGTAGATGGCCCGACTGCGGCTGCGCCGGTTCAGGCCTTCAAGGTAATCGTTGACCGCTTGCCGGTTTTCCGGAGTCGGGTCGGCCAGCAACTGCGACACACTCGTTTCGAGTTCCAGCAAGCTGGGCAGGTAGGTGTATTTGCTGATTTCGCTTTCGACGGCGCGTGCGTTCAGTTCGAGCTGGCGCTGGCCGTTTTCGCTGAGGCTGCGAATGCCAAAATGCTCACTGGTCCAGAAGCCGACGTAACCCAGACCGATCATCAGGATGATGACCAGCGGCGGCAGGAACAGATGACGAATCAGACGGGGTTTCACGGCAAGTGATGGCGGCGCGGCGCGATAGAGATTGGGGTCGCATTTCATCACAGTTGCCTTGGGTCAACCACCACAACAAACTTCACCAATCCCCTGTAGGAGCTGCCGCAGGCTGCGATCTTTTGATCTTTAAAAACAAAGTCAAAAGATCGCAGCCTGCGGCAGCTCCTACAGGGGGAGGCGGTGTTGCTTTTAGTGCTGCAGGATTTTCTCGAGGAAATGCTGCGCGCGTTCGGAGCGGGCGCTGATATCGCCGAAGAACTCCTCTTTCGGGCAGTCTTCGATGATCTTGCCGGCGTCCATGAAAATCACGCGGTCGGCCACTTTGCGCGCAAAGCCCATTTCGTGGGTCACGCACATCATGGTCATGCCTTCGTGGGCCAGTTGCACCATCACGTCGAGCACTTCGTTGACCATCTCCGGGTCGAGCGCCGAAGTCGGTTCGTCGAACAGCATGACGATCGGGTCCATCGCCAGCGCACGGGCAATCGCCACGCGCTGTTGCTGACCACCGGACAGTTGCCCCGGGTGCTTGTGGGCGTGTGCAGACAAACCGACGCGCTCGAGCAGTTGCAGACCTTTCTTGGTCGCCTCTTCCTTGCTGCGGCCCAACACCTTGATCTGCGCGATGGTCAGGTTTTCGGTGATGGTCAGGTGCGGGAACAGTTCGAAATGCTGGAACACCATACCGACGCGCGAGCGCAGTTTCGGCAGGTTGGTCTTCGGATCGGCAATCGAGGTGCCATCGACAACGATGTCACCTTTCTGGAACGGCTCGAGCGCGTTGACGCATTTGATCAGGGTCGATTTGCCGGAACCCGACGGACCGCAGACCACGATCACTTCGCCTTTTTTGACCTCGGTGCTGCAATCAGTCAGCACCTGGAAGTCGCCATACCACTTGTTGATGTTCTTGATAGAGATCATACGGCAAACCTTTTTTGCAGACGCTTGACCAGCAGCGAGGCGGCAAAGCTGATGATGAAGTAGACGACACCGGCGAAGATCAGGAACTCGTTGGAACGACCAATGATGTCGCCACTGGCGCGGGATGCGTTAAGGAAGTCAACCAGACCCACGGTGTAAACCAGCGAAGTGTCCTGGAACAGGATGATGCTCTGTTGCAGTAACAGCGGGGTCATTTTGCGGAACGCCTGGGGCAGGATGATCAGGCGCATCATCTGGCCGTAGCTCATGCCCAGCGCTTGTGCCGCGCCCATCTGGCCTTTCGGGATCGACTGTACGCCGGCCCGAACGATTTCGCAGAAGTATGCCGCTTCGAACATCATGAACGCCACGATGCACGAGGTGAACGCGCCGATCGGGGTGTCTTCGCCGGTGATCCAGCGCAGCACGAATGGCACTGCCAGATAGAACCAGGTAATTACCAGCAGCAGCGGGATCGAGCGGAAATAGTTAACGTACGCGCCAGCAATGTTCGACAGCAGTTTGTTGTGCGACAGCCGGCAGAGCGCGAGGATCGTGCCGAGAATGATCCCGCCGACCACACCCATGGCCATCAGCTTGAGGGTCATCACCATGCCGTTCCACAAACCGGGAATGGCCGGGACGATGCCACTGAAATCGAATTCCATTATTTACCCCCCACGGAAATCAGGCCGGGCACGGAGACTTTCTTCTCGACCATGCGCATCAGTAGCATCAGGCTCATGTTCAGGGTGAAGTAGATCAGGGTCGCCAGGGTGAACGCTTCAAACAGGTTGGCCGAGAACTCGGCAGTCTGTTTGGTTTGCGCGAGCAGCTCCATCAGGCCGATCAGCGAGGCCACGGAGGAGTTCTTGAAGACGTTGAGGAATTCCGAGGTAAGCGGCGGAATGATGATGCGGTAGGCCTGGGGCAGCAGCACATTCCAGTAGATCTGTGGCAGCTTGAAGCCCATGGCGCGGGCGGCGGATTCCTGGCCACGCGGCAGCGCCTGGATACCGGTGCGCACTTGTTCGCAGACACGGGCGGCGGTGAACAGGCCCAGGCACACGACTACGCTGAGGTAAGCGGAAGTGGTCGGGTTGAGGTCCTGCTTGTACCACTCCTGCAGATCCGCCGGCAGCAGGTCGGGCACCAGAAAGTACCAGATGAACAGCTGAACCAGCAGCGGCACGTTACGGAACAGCTCGACGTAGCACGTCGCGATGCCCGACACGATACGGTTCGGCACGGTGCGCATGACGCCCAGTATCGAGCCCAGCAGCAGGGCGATGATCCAGGCCACGATGGCGATGGCGATGGTCCAGCCCAGACCGGAGATGAACCAGTCGAGATAGGTCTCGCTGCCCACGCCGGTGGACTTGAAGAACACGCCCCAGTCCCAGTTGTAATTCATTAGGGTCTCCCCTCGATTCGATCGATGTACAAGTGCCCGCCTGGGGAAACTCCGTTCCCTCCCTGACCTTGACGATCAGGCACACGCGATCGGCTCGACAGCCACCGGTTCGAGTGTTTCCAGAAAATACCAGCAGGGAGTGACCATCCCCTGAAAAGGCAGAAGCCTCCTCAGGGGATAAGGTTAGTCAGAAATCAGGATTTCTTGTCGTCAGCCGCTTTGTCGGTCGGATTGGCGATCAGGGCCTTGAGCTCGTCGCTCATCGGGAAGTTCAGATTCAGGCCTTTTGGCGGAATCGGCTGCATGAACCACTTCTCGTAGATCTTGTTGATCGCGCCCGAAGCGTAAGTGGCCTTGATGGCGTCATCCACAGCCTTTTTGAACGGCTCGTCGCCTTTGCGCATCATGCAGCCGTAGATTTCGTACGACTGTGGAGTGCCGGTTACGGCCCAGTCAGTCGCCTTTTTGGCCTTGGCGGCTTCACCGGCCAGCAGCGCGTCGTCCATCATGAACGCAACGGCTCGACCCGATTCCAGCATCTGGAAGGATTCACCGTGGTCTTTGGCGGAGATGACGTTCATGCCCATCTGCTTGTCGGCGTTCATCGCCTTGAGGATGCGCTCGGAGGTAGTGCCAGCGGTGGTCACGACGTTCTTGCCTTTCAGATCGTCGAAATCCTTGTACTTGGAGTCAGCCTTGGACAGCAGACGGGTACCGATTTCGAAGATGCCGACGGAGAAGTCAACCTGCTGCTGACGCTCGACGTTGTTGGTGGTGGAGCCACACTCGACGTCCACGGTGCCGTTCTGCACCAGCGGGATACGGGTCTGCGAGGTCACCAGATTGTATTTGACTTGCAGGTTTGGCAGGTCGAGGTCTTTCTTGATCGCTTCGACGATGGCCAGCTGGATATCGTGGGAGTAGCCAACCGGCTTGCCGGAAGCGTCAGCGATGTAGGAAAACGGGATGGAGGCGTCGCGGTGGCCCAGGGTGATCACACCGGACTCTTTGATTTTCTTCAGGGTGCCGGTGAGTTCGGCGGCGAAAACTGGCGTGCTGATCAGAGCGGCCGCAATGGCTGCGCCCAGGATATGGGGAACGATGCGCATCAAATTTTCCTCGACATTGTTTTTTTTATGGAGCCAGTTTGTCGGCCCTTTTGTGCTTCGAATGCCTGACGGCTCCTGAAGTGTTGGCGCAACAGGCATTCGTCGAGAGAGTGTAGAGCATGACTCGTGCCAGACCAGTCGCAGATAGATAACGTGTTGTTTTATAACGTTATTAAACTTTTGTGGCGGTATTTTTTAACGTAACTGATCCGGTTAACCGAATCGACCGTAAGGTCGCGTTCGGAAAACCGAACGAGAAGCCTCAGCGCCACACAGGCAGACAATCAAATACGAACAGCAAATGGGACACCGCGCAGATCGCCCCGAAAAACAGCACCAGCACGATCATCGGCGTCCCCCCACACCTGATAGCGTGGACTGCCAAAGCGCTTGCGCGAAGCCCGAGCCAGTAGCGCCGGAGTAATCACCGCCCACAATGTCGCCGCCAATCCGGCAAAACCGATGGCATGCAGAAAGCCTTCCGGCCAGAGCAATCCGCAGAGCGTCGGTGGCGCGAAAGTGATGGCGGCGGTCTGCAGGCGGCCGATGGGGCTGTCGTCGAAACCCAGCACATCGGCCAGGTAATCGAACAAACCCAGGGTCACCCCGAGAAATGAACAGGCCACGGCGAAATTGGAGAAGAACGTCAACAGCAGATCGACGTTGGCGCTGTTGAGCTGTGAACCCAGGGCGCTGATCAGCGCATCGATATTGCCACCGCGCTGAGCGATGTCCTTGAATGCGTCGCGGGGGATGTTGCCCATGCTGCAGAGCATCCACACCAGATACAGCGCCAGAGCGATCAACGTGCCGCCGATCAGGCAAGCGCGAATCCGCTGCGGATCCTTGCCGTAATGCTTCATCAGGCTCGGCACATTGCCGTGAAAACCGAACGAAGTCAGGCAGAAGGGCAGGGTCACCAGCAGATAAGGCCAGTAATGGTTTTCACCGCTGTTCAGGTTGAGCAGCGTGGTGCTTTGCACATGGCCGAGCAAACCGCCAAAGGTTAGAAAGAACGCGAGGATTTTTGCCCCGAACACCAACGTGGTCATGCGGCTCACCGCCGTGGTGCTGAGCCAGACAATGAACGCCACCAGCAGCGTGAACCCCAAACCGCCCGCGCGCGATGACAACTCAAGCCCGAAGGTTTGCGCGGTGTGATGAAGCACTGAGCCGCTGGCGGAAATGTAGGCGTACGTCAGGGTGTACAGGACAAAGACAATGCTCAAACCATTCAAACGGCTCCAGCCACGCCCGAGCAGATCGCCGGTGATCGTGGCGAAACTCGCGCCTTCACGGTAATTGAGATTGGCTTCAAGAATCATCAGGCCCGAGTGCAACGTGCAGAACCAGGCAAACAGCAGCACGGCAACCGAGCCGTAGAACCACAGCCCGGACATGATCACCGGCAGCGAAAACATGCCGGCACCGACGATGGTGCCGCCGATGATCATGGCGCCGCCAAGGATCGACGGCGAGCGTTCGACAGCGGGAACGGAGGATATTGAGGTGACGCGCATGGCAAGGCCCGCAATTTGAATTGTTATAGGTGCATCGACGCAGAGCCCCTGTAGGGGCGAGCCGGCTCGTGATAGCGATGTGGCAGACGAAGTTGATGTCGACTGACACGACGCCTTCGCGAGCAGGCTCGCTCCCACAGGGATCGTGGTTTAACCGATGTCGAGCAGGTGCTTCAGGTGCCGCACATTGGCCAATAGAAAGTCGTCCTGCCCTGGTAGTGCATCGAACGACAGGCCCACCGGCAACGCACTCGCCGCCGCTACCGGCACACTGATGCTTGGCGCCGCCAGATTGCTCGCCGGGTCGGTATTGCGCACGAACGTTTCAAAGTTGCTCTCGTCCGCGCAAGCGCTGAGCAGCGGTGCGCTGCACGTGACGGTCGGGTAAGCCAGCAGGTCCAGTTGATGGCGGCTGAAGAGGGCGCGGTATTCCTTCTCCAGACGCAGTTTGCTCATCAATGCCTGCACGTAGTCGGTGTAGGAAATCGCTGGGCTTTCCAGTTGGGCGGTGAGGATTTTCTTGATCGCCGGATCGCGAATCTGCGCGAGGATGTCGAGGAACTGCTCACCGCGTCCGGCTTTCATCAGGAACCGTGGAAAATCGATGAAGAACTCGTAGATCGGTAGCGGAAACTGAATGCTCTCGTTGATCTCGCCAATCACGGCATCGTCGACCGGCACGATGATCACACCGCGATCGGCCAAGGTATCGATGGCCGTGCGGCAAGCGCGTTGCACGTTGTCAGCGAGGTCGGTCCAGAGAAACCGCTCGGGAATGCCAATGCGCAACGACCGGGTTTCTGCCTGATGCAGGCTGCCGGTCAGTTGCGTGTGAACGAACTGACAATCCTCCACGGTGCGGGTCAACAAGCCCGGAGTGTCTTTGGTTTGCGACACCGGGACGATGCCGTCGACCGGATAAACGCCGGTGGTGGGGCGAAACCCGACAATTCCGCAGAACGCCGCCGGTATCCGTACCGACCCCCCGGTGTCGGTGCCGACCGCACACGCCACCAGTCCGGCAGCGACGGCGGCAGCACAGCCGCCGCTGCTGCCACCGGCACTGTGGCGTTCGTTGACTGGGTTGATCACCGCGCCATGGGAATGGTTGGCCGAGGTCACGCCGAACGACAATTCGTGCATGTTGTTCTTGCCGACAATCTGCGCGCCCAATTGCCGAAAGCGCTCGACGATGCCGGCATCGGTTTGCGGCACATAGTCGGCCAGCCCGGGCGTACCGGCGGTGGTCGGCATGCCGCTGACGTTGATGTTGTCCTTGAACGACACCGGCAGGCCATACAGTGCGCTGTCGCGCCCAGCGGCATTTGCCTTGGACGCTGACGGGTCGAAGGTGATGAAACTGTTCAGGTGTTGCATCTGCACATGACGCTCGCGCAAGGCATGCTGCCAGGTGTCCGGGCAGTGTTGGCCACTGCGCAAGCCGTTGACGAGCTGTTCAATTGAAAGCTGGCTGTACATGGATGATTCTCGGCGTGGAAAGGGACTGGGTCAGCAGTAGCGGTACTGCGAGTGCAAGTCGTCGAGCGGGTTGCCGGCAAGCAGATCGCCGCCCAGGCTGCTGATCACCGCGCACGCACCGTTGAGTGCGGTTTGAATCGCGCCTTCGGCCCAGCCACCGGTGAACGAGGCGCCGCAACCGGCCAGGTACAAACCGGTATCCTGTTGCGGATCGAGTGCGGTACGGAACTGATAGAACAGGCGCTCGGAGTAGATGTCGTCGCCGGGGAAATTCAGCTTGAAAGCGCCGAGTGCGTGCTTGTCGGTCAGCCAGTCGTATTCCAGAACGTAGCGCTGGTAGTCACCGTCCAGCGGCAGCAGATGGCTGGCAAATTCCGGTGCGCTCATCGCCAATTCGTCGACCAGACGCAGGCAGCGCTGCACCTTGTCGGTCATCGAAACCATCTTGTGCGAGTCGTCTTCCCAGGTGTAACTGATCAACACCACGCCCCAGGAATCCGGATCGTGCGGCGCGTAGTCGAGGCAATACACGCCCTTGACCAGGGTGTCGGTCTGGATGTTTTGCGCCAGGCCATGTTTGAGCCAGAACTTGTCCTTGGTCAGGATGAACAGCTTGGATGAGCCGACCATGTGCGTTTCGTTGATCGCCCGCGCGACGTCGCGATTGACGAAGGCCTGGTTCTGCGTGAGCTTGAGGTTCACTTGCAGGGCGCGGGTCGTGGTGGTGGTGATCACCCGGTCGCAGGCGTAGGTTTCGCCGTTGCTGCCGGCCAGCAGAATCTCGCCGTGCGCACCTTTGTTGATCGACTCGATGCGCGTGCGGCAAATCATGTCGCGCACCTGAATACCGTTGAATTCGGTGTCGGCAATCCGCTCGGCCAGCGAGGAAATACCGTTGGGCACCAGACGCTGATTGACCTCCAGCGCATTGACCACCAGGCGCAGGATCTCGGTGAACGACGCGCGGTACACCGACTGGAAACCGCCCGAGCCAATGCCCAGCGAGCCGAACAGGTGGAAGTCTTCGGGCTTGCGCCACGGTTTGCCGCCCGGCGGTTTTTTGCCGGTGAAGATGCGCACCATCGCCGAGTAAAACGAGCTGTCACCGAAGCAGTCCAGGTAGCGTTGCCACTCGGGCTGCACTTCGCAGTAATTGTGCTGCTTGAGCAATTCGGTGATCAGCAGCGGTGGCGCCAGGCACGTGCCGTCATCGAGGGTCACGCCTTCGCTGAGAAAGGCGATCCAGCCTTGGTGCACGGTGCTGAACAGCGCCGGCGGTGGTTGCATGGCTGCCCAGTGATGGGCTTCGCCACGGTAGTGGATTTCGGTGTCGACCACGCCCGGGTCGGGAAACGCCTCGGTGGTCTGGATGCCGAAGCGATTGAGGTAATGAAACAGCCCGACTTCACTCGGCGGAAAACGCATGGCGCCCATTTCCGCGATGAACTGCGGCTGTTCCTCATCAAAACACTGCGTCAGCAGACGCCCGCCGACATGCTCGGGTTCCGCTTCAAACAGCGTCACGCGACGCGCACCGGCGCGCAGCAGTTCGTAAGCGGCGACCAGCCCGCTGAGGCCAGCGCCGACGATGCCGATGTGTTTCTCGGCAGTTTCCGCCGGCAGGTAACCAATGGCTTCATCGGCACTGCGCAGGAACTGGCCATAGTCATACAGCAGATCGACGTAGGGAAAAGACAGGCACGCGGACGCCTGACTGGAATCATGGGAAATAGCTTTCACAGGGAGACTTCTCGATCGATCAGATAATGAGCTGCAGGCTTTCAAGGGCGCGTGCGGGGTTGAGCAACAGGATCTTCTTGCCGTGAATCTTCCACATGCCATCGATGTTGATCAGTTGATGTTCGACGGTCACCGGGTAGTGCCATTCGTTGTCGCCGCGCGCTTCGCAATAGAGCATGTTGGAGCTGGCGCACGCGCTGAACGAGGCTGCGTCGAGCGTGATGCGCGGGCGCTGGGCGATGTGCAGGCTGCGGCTCTTGGGCTGTTGGGAGAAGTTGCGCGCATTGGCCAGTCGGTTGATCCGCAGCGTGGTCAGAAAACGGTCTTCGTACACCAGCGATGATTCGTGCAACGGACTGACCTGCTCACGGGTCATGGGAATCCAGTAGTGGTAGTCATCGCTGAGCAGCTGTTGCCAGGCGTCGAAATCCTGCTGGTCGAGCAAGTGCAGTTCGGTCTCGATCAGTTGCTCGATGGCGTGGTGATTAGATTGATCGTGTTGCATGGTCGTCCCGCATCAAGTGCTGCCAACTGTTATAGAAATTACGCATGGCCATTTCGCTGGTGCCGGACACCACTTGGGTCTGCGCATAGGATTCGTTCGGGCTGAACAGGCGGGCGACGTTGACCCATTCGTTGGCGTCGCTGCCCAGGCCTTCCATGGCCCGTTCGTACATTTCCACGTCGTCGTGGGCGACCATCGAACACGGCGAGTTGATCAGGTTGTTGTACTGCACAGTCCTTTCCAGCAACTGCACGGGGGCGCCCTGCAGTTCGAAGATCCACGACTCGACGATGGTTTCGCGGGCGCTGAGCGGTTTGATCACGCGCAAGGTCTGGATCGGTCCCTTGACCATCAGGTTGGGGAAATACACGGTGTTGTGGCGGGTGTCGTCGAGGATCGCCCGGGCCTGCTCTTCACCGTAGCTTTCCACCATCAAGTCCCAGTAACCGGGGATGTCGGTGTAGGCCTTGTGGATCGAATTGCTGACCCCGGTGTGCCCGTGGCCATTGGGCCAGACGCGAATGCCCATGCCGGCGAAAAACTCGTAGGAGGCCATGAACGGCGAGAACAGTTCGACGGCCATCGGTGGCTTGCCCTGATCACCGGTTTCCTGCCACAGGCGGATGGCTTCGCCGGCCGAAGATTCGTGGGCGATCATCGGGTGGCAGGTGTCGGTCTGGTTGTCGACGACCATTTTCCAGTTGCAGCGATGGCGGTGCAGCAATGGCTGGCCGATTACTTTCAGCTGGCCCTGCGGCGAGCGCATGACCATGTTGTCGAGTGTCGACAGCGACTCGCCAAAGAACTCCTCGAAGCCGATGCCTTCTTCCGTCAGGCGGACAAAGACGAAGCCGCGATAGTTGTGCACCGCGTTCACCGGGCGCATGCCTTTGTGCGCGGAACAACTGCTCAGGTCGCAGTCGTCGTACTCCTTTTTCACCGGAATGCTCAGCAGCTCGCCGTCCGTCTTGAACGTCCACGCGTGGTACGGGCAACGCATGAAGCGGCCGACATTGCCGCGCGCTTCGGCCAGCACTTTCACGCCTTTGTGCGGGCAACGGTTATGCAGCACGACGATGGCGCCGTTCTTCTGCCGAACCATGGCCAGCGGCTGTTGTGCAAGGGTGGTGGTGAAGTAGTCGCCGGTCTCGGGGATCAGGCTGTCGTGACCCAGGTAGCACCAGCTCGCGGCGAATACGCGCTGCTGTTCCTGTTCGAAAAGCGCCTGATCAAGGAACAGAGATTTATGCACTTCTCTGCCATTGAAATAGTTGTCCAACGGAGTGTCCTCTCTCAGATCGCCAGTTTCAGGCGCGGGCTTTTGGCGCGGGAGACGCAGGGGTAGATTCGCGCACTGCACGCCGCTTCCTGTTCGCTCATGATGAAATCGCGGTGGTCGACTTCGCCTTCGAGGACGTCCAGCGCGCAAACGCCGCATTCACCACGACGACAGTCGTACAGCGGGTCGAGCCCGGCCGCTTCCAACGCTTCGAGCAACGACTGTTGCGGGCCGACATTGATGCTGACGCCGGAGTCGGCCGCCTCGATGACGAAGCCTTGCGCGGTGGTTTCGCGGGCAACGTTGAACACTTCCAGATGGATCTGTTCACGCGCCAGGCCAACGCTTTCGGCGTGACTGAGCACTGCGTTGAGCATCGCTGCCGGGCCGCAGACATACAGGCGGTCATCGGCGCGCAGATCGGCGAGCACTTCGCTGATCGCCGGGCGACTGCCGGAGAGGTGCAGTTGCAGGCGTTCTTGCAGGTGTTCTTGCAGGTGCCGGGCGTAGACCGCGTCGTCGGCGCTCTTGGCGAAGTAATGCAGGTGCGCAGGGCGATCCAGCGCAGTCAGGTGGCGCAGGATGCCGGTCAGCGGGGTGATGCCGATGCCGCCGGCAATCGCGATATCACGCCCGCTGTCAACGTCGAGCGGGTAGTTGAAAGTGTTCAACGGACCTTCCAGTTCCACGCTGTCATTGACCGCCAGGGTGCGGATGTACTGGCTGCTGACGGAGTCTGGCGAGAGGCGAATGGCGAAGGTGAACTGGCCATCCTCAACCTCCTTTACATGCACCGTCGAGTAGTGACGACAGTCATCCAGCCCCGGGATCTGCCATTTGAAATGTGCCCCGGCGTGGCTCATGTCGATCAGGGAAGGCGGGCCGCTGACGGTGACTTCCTTGATCGACGCCGAGAGCATCCGGCAGTGGGTGACGGTGTATTTCATGCAGGTTTTTCCTGGCTCAACGGTGTTTCGTGCAAGTACAACCACTGGACGTCGTGGTGCTGGACGCGAAGGATCGCCAGCGAAATACGCGAGGTTTCGCTTTGGTTCAGGCGATGGGTTTCCTTGTAGCGCAGGGCCACGGTCGAACCTTCGTGCCAGACCGTGTGCAGGTCGCTGATCAGAATCTCCAGACCTTTGCGGGCACCGACGGCGCCGTTGAACAGTTGCTCGACTTGCGCCCGACCGACCACGGCGGCCGAGGTGGTGACCATGCTGAAGTGCTCGGCAAACACCTCCATCAGCGGCGCGATGGCGTCTGCGCCGGCCCCGTCGGCGTCGGTAAAGACGCGGTGAATCAGTTCGTGCACGTGGTGAATACTGTGTTGCGCTCGTTCAACCAGGTTGTTGTTCATGGCATTCCTTTGGAGGGTTCAATTGACTCATCTGAAACAGCGGGAACAGCCCGACCAGCGCGGCAATCGCGAACGTCGCGTGGTAGGCCTGCGTGGTGTCGAACTGCTTGAGCAGCACATTGAAAATCATCAGAAACAACGCCGCACCGAGGCTGAACGACATCTGCCGATTGATGTTCCAGATCACACTCGCCTTGTGCGTATCGCCGCCGGCAAAATCCATCAATGAGGTGGTTTGCGCGGTGTTGGCACCGATGCCACCGCCGATGCCCATCAAGCTGTAAGCGATGACGATCACCCACAGGTCCGTTGGCGCGTTGACCAGCATCAGCGTGGCGATGCCGGCGCTGTGCAGCAGCATGCCGAGGGTGAACAGGCGTTTCGCGCCGACCCGGTTGTAGACCCGGCCGCAAATCGTCATCGCAATGAACGCGCCGATGGCGTAGAGGATCATGAACATCCCGGTCAGCCGGGCGCTGAAGTGCAGCGTGTTCTGCAGGAAGAAAATGCTCATCAGATTGACCCCGGTGAACACGCCGGGAATCGCGTAATAGATGAAGATCGAGGTGCTGAGCTTTTTACTTTTGAGCAGGCTCAATTCGATGATCGCGTTGCTGCAGCGGCGGTAGTGCCGCAGGTACAGCACGATGAACAGCAAACCCGCCGCGAGACAGCTCAACGCGGCCAGCGCCGGGTAGTCGCCGCCGTACAGCGACATGCCCATCAGCAGGCTGGCGAGCGCGGCACTGACCAGTAGCAGGCCTTTGATGTCCGGGCGCGGCAGATCGGTCGATTTGCTTTCCTTGATCCAGAACCATGACAGCCCGGCCGCGATCAACGAAAACGGGATGTTGCTGTAGAACACCCAGCGCCAGGAGCTGCTGTCGACAATGATGCCGCCGACCGTCGGTGAAATCGCCGGGGCAATCAGCGCGACGGCCATCACCAGTGTGGATATTTTCGCCCGTTGCTCGCCCTGAAACAGATTGAAGGTCAGCGCCTGACCGACCGGAATCAGCAGCCCGCCACCGACGCCCTGAACGAACCGCCAGATCACCAGTTCGTGGAAACTGTCGGCCATGCCGCACATCCACACAGAGCCGGTGAACACCAGCATCGAAGCGGTGAGAATCTCGCGACTGCCAAAACGCCCGGCCAGCCAGGTGCTGACCGGAATAATCAGGGTCAGGCCAAGAATATAAGCATTGGCGACCCACGCCACCGATGAAGTACTGACCTGTAAAGTTGCCGATATACTCGGCAGTGCCACCGCCGACATAAATATGTTTATACAGTCAATAAAAAAGCCGATCAGAAAGATCAGCGCGATCTTATAGCGATAGTTCATGTTGAATCCCCTTTGCCGCGCAGCATAGGGGCGATGGACTTGAAGTGTCGATACGACTATGCTTAAAACAATGTTTGACAGGATTTAACAGTGAGCCATAGCGCCATGCACTCTCATCTTAATCGGGTTCAGACGTTCCTCGCGGTGGTGGATTTTGGTTCTTATACCAAAGCTGCAAACTACCTGAGTATCAGCAAAGCCATGGCCAGCCTGCATGTCAAGGCGCTGGAGGAGGTTTTGTCGGCGACGCTGTTGATCCGCAACACCCGCAATATATCGCTGACCGAAATAGGTCAGGAGTTTTATGAAGAGTTCAAGGGGATTGTCGCGGACATCGACAATGCCTTTGATAATGTCCTGAAAGGTAATAATCGGGTATCCGGAAAGTTACGGATTAGTTCAACCAGTGAATACGGTGAAAAGTATATTCTGCCGTTGATTCCACTGTTCTCCGAGCGTTATCCGGAAATCCGCTTGTGCTACAACTTCAACTCTTCGTTGAATGATCTGGTCGCGGAAAAACTGGATCTGGTGATCCGTCTGGGTAACTTGGCGGATTCGGCATTCAAGAGCCGCAAGTTGGCCGATTATGAAATCGTGCTGGTCGCCACCGAGCAATTCCTCTCCCGACATCCGGTGCGGCAACCGCAGGATCTGAACAGCGTGCCGTGGATTGCCAACAGCAATTTGCAGGCGCCGACCCAGTGGACATTGCGTCATGGGTCAGGGCAGGGCGTCGAGGTTGGCGGTACCAGCCACTTCGAGTCGAACTCGTCGACGGCGATTCGCTCGATGACGTTGTCGTCGCTGGGCGTGTCGGTTCTGCCGGCGTGGGTGGTAGCAGATGACATTGCCGCCGGACGTCTGGTGCGCTTGTTGCCGGAGTATTCGCTGCCTTCGCAGTCAATCAATGTGGTATTTCCCAACACCCCGCATCTGCCGCACAAGTCGCGGGCGTTTATCGATTTTCTGTTGTTGCATTTGGCGCAGTGATCCCGGCCCCAAAGCCCCTCACCCTAGCCCTCTCCCAGAGGGAGAGGGGACTTGATCGCGTGGTCCTTGCGAGTTACGCCGACCTGAAATATCGAGTCGAACTCAGGATTGAAAAAGCCCTCGATCGGCTCCTTTTTCCCAGCGCGGTATTTGAGCGAGCCCCGATCTGCTCCCTTTCCCCCTCGCCCCCCTTGGGGTGAGGGGGGCTGGATCTCATTGGCACAACAAAAAGCCCCTGAATCTCACAATTCAGGGGCTTTCGTTTAAGCGTTGATCAGGCCGCTTCGATCTTGCGGTTTTGTTCAACCTTGCCCAGATAAGCCGCCAGTTTTTCCTGCTCAGCCGGCGTCGTGAACAAACCGAGTTTGCTGCGGCGCCACAGAATGTCGTGGGCAGTGGTCGCCCATTCTTCGCTGCACAGGTAATCGACTTCACGGGTGTAGAGTCCACCGCCGAGGTGCTCGCCCATGTCGGCCAGGGTTTCCACGCCTTCGAGCATGCGCCAGGTGCGGCTGCCGTAAGTGGTGGACCAGCGACGGGCGATCTCGGTCGGCACGAAGTCGAACTTGTCGCGAATCTGCGCGCACAGAGCCTGTGGCGTGGTCATGTCTTCGCCACCGGGCAGGGTGGCGGTGGCCGTCCAGCTCGGGCGCATCTGGGTGAAAAATGGCAGCAATTGCGCCATCGCCGACTCAGCGAGTTTGCGGTAGGTGGTCAGCTTGCCGCCGAACACCGACAGCAGTGGCGCTTCTTCGCCGCCAGCCGACAAGGCCAGGGTGTAATCGCGGGTGACGGCCGACGGGTTGTCGGATTCGTCGTTGCACAGTGGTCGTACGCCCGAGTAGCTGTGCTGGATGTCGTCGCGGCTGATCTGCTGCTTGAAGTGTGCGTTGACCACTTTCAGCAGGTAATCGGTTTCGGCATCGGTAATCGCCACTTTTGCCGGATCGCCAGTGTATTCACGGTCGGTGGTGCCGATCAGGGTGAAGTGGTTGTTCAGGTACGGAATGGTGAAAACGATGCGCTGATCTTCGTTTTGCAGAATGTGCGCGTGATCGCCTTCATACAGCTTCGGCACGATGATGTGGCTGCCCTGAATCAGACGGATGCCGTACGGCGACTCCATCTTCAGGTCATCACGAATGAACTTGGCGACCCACGGGCCAGCGGCGTTCACCAGCGCTTTGGCAGTGATCGAAAACAGGCTGCCGTCGGCACGTTCCAGGTTCAGGTGCCACAGGCCCTTGGCGCGGCGAGCGCTGACGCAGCGAGTCTGGGTGTGCACGTGGGCGCCTTTTTCCCGGGCGGCCATTGCGTTCAGAACCACGAGGCGGGCGTCGTCGACCCAGCAGTCGGAGTATTCGAAGCCTTTCTTGATTTCGCTTTTCAACGCGCTGTCGGCGCCGAACTTCAGGCTTTTCGAACCTGGCAGTTTTTCGCGCTTGCCGAGGTTGTCATAGAGGAACAGGCCGGCACGGATCATCCACGCCGGGCGCAGGTGCGGACGGTGCGGCAGCACGAAACGCATCGGTTTGACGATGTGCGGCGCCTTGGCCAGCAGTACTTCGCGTTCAGCCAGCGCCTCGCGCACCAGGCGGAATTCGTAATGTTCGAGGTAGCGCAGGCCACCGTGGATCAGCTTGCTGCTGGCCGACGAGGTGTGGCTGGCCAGATCATCTTTTTCACAAAGGAACACCGAAAGCCCGCGACCGGCGGCATCCGCTGCGATCCCCACGCCATTGATCCCGCCGCCGATAACGGCGATGTCGTAGATCTCGGAGATTGGGGGCGTACGCAAGGTAGAGGTGGACATCGGCTGGCCTCGGGTTCTTTTGATTTTCTATATTGGAAATCGAACATTAATGTTCATTTGCGAAAATGGTAGCCCATAAAGACGCGCGCAGCCAGTCACGTTCGATTGAAAAAACTCATCGAAGGGCGATTAAAAGAAAATTTTCGAACATTAAAAGCAAAAGATCGCAGCCTGCGGCAGCACCTACAGGTCAAGTGAACTCATGTAGGAGCTGCCGTAGGCTGCGATCTTTTGATCTTGCGGGAGTTAGACGACTTCGAGGCGAATCTTGTGCTGACTCAACAATTGCGCGAGCGCAGGCACCGGCTGCTGATCGGTTACCAGACAATCGATCAGGCTGATCGGGCCGAGGCGAATCATCGCATTGCGTCCGAACTTGCTCGAGTCCGCCGCCAGAATCACTTGCCGCGCATTGGCAATGATCGCCTGGGAAACCCGCACTTCCTGATAATCGAAATCCAGCAAACTGCCGTCTTCATCAATACCGCTGATCCCGACCAGCGCGAAATCAACCTTGAACTGATTGATGAAATCCACACTGGCCTGGCCGACCACACCGCCGTCACGACGGACATTACCGCCGGTCAGCAGCACATCAAAATCATCCTTGGCACTGAGCATCGACGCTACGTGCAGGTTGTTGGTGATGATCTTCAGATGATTGTGATTGAGCAGAGCGCGGGCAATCGATTCGGTCGTGGTACCGATATTGATAAACAGCGAGGCGTGATCGGGAATCTGGGCGGCGATGGCTTCACCGATGCGTTGTTTTTCATCGCGCATCTGATCGGCGCGCATCGCATAGGCAGTGTTTTCGACGCTGGAATCATAAGCGGCACCGCCATGATAACGACGCAGCAGATTGGCTTCCGCGAGCTGATTGATGTCGCGGCGGATGGTTTGCGGGGTAACAACGAACAGCGTGGCCATTTCCTCGATGCTCACATAGCCGCGTTCGCGGACCAGCTCGAGGATTTGCTGCTGACGGGGAGGCAGATTCATGGGGCTTCCTTTGGGCTGCCGTGCAAAATTTGCCCATGATGACGCAGGAATCCGCTCCCTACCAGTTTCCAAACAACGTGAAAGCTACTTCGTGCTGGGCGCCTACGGCGTTACGCAAGCCATCCTGCGTTAAAAACAGGCTCGGACTGCTCATTTACAAACCCGTAAACTCCGCGTCCTCGCCTGTTTTTGCCTTGGCTTGCCTTCGCTCGCTACGCTTTCACGCTGTTTGGACCGTTTTAGCCAGTCCTAAGATTGGCTTATTCAGCGTCTTCACGCGCCCAGTCACGGGTGCGGCTGACGGCTTTTTTCCAGCCTTTGTACAGCTTCTCTTTCTCAACTTCATCCAGGCTCGGCTCGAACTCGCGCTCGATCACCGCTTTACCGCGCAGTTCTTCCAGGCTGCCCCAGAAGCCGCACGCCAGACCGGCCAGGTAAGCTGCGCCGAGTGCGGTGGTTTCGCGCATTTGCGGGCGCTCGACCTGCGTGCCGAGGATGTCGGCCTGGAACTGCATGAGGAAGTTGTTCGCCACCGCGCCGCCGTCAACACGCAGAGCCTTGAGGCGTTCGCCGGAGTCCTGTTGCATGGCGTCGAGCACGTCGCGGGTCTGGTAGGCGATCGATTCCAGCGCAGCGCGGATGATGTGATCCACACGTACGCCGCGCGTCAGGCCGAACAGCGCACCGCGGGCATACGGGTCCCAGTACGGCGCGCCGAGACCGGTGAAGGCCGGCACCAGGTACACGCCATTGCTGTCCTTCACTTTATTGGCGAAGTATTCGGTGTCGTGGGCGTCGTTGATGATTTTCAGTTCATCACGCAGCCACTGCACCGTGGAACCGCCGTTGAACACCGCGCCTTCCAGTGCGTAAGCAACTTCGCCACGCGGGCCGCAGGCGATGGTGGTGAGCATGCCGTGTTGGGATTTCACCGCTTTGTCGCCGGTGTTCATCAGCAGGAAGCAGCCGGTGCCGTAGGTGTTTTTCGCCTGGCCTGGCTCGACGCACATCTGGCCGAACAGTGCCGCTTGCTGGTCACCGGCGATACCGCCGATGGCGATGCCGCTCTTGGTGCGACCGTAGATTTCCGAAGAAGCCTTCACTTCCGGAAGCATCTCGCGCGGGATATCGAGGATCTCCAGCATCTTCGAATCCCACTCCAGCGAGTGGATGTTGAAGAGCATGGTGCGCGAAGCGTTGGTGTAGTCGGTGACGTGCACCTTGCCGCCGGTGAATTTCCAGATCAGCCAGCTATCGACGGTGCCGAACAACAGTTCGCCATTGCGCGCACGCTCGCGGCTGCCTTCGACGTTGTCGAGGATCCACTTCAGTTTGGTGCCGGAGAAGTACGGGTCGGTGACCAGACCAGTGTTGTCGCGGATATATTCTTCGTGGCCATCGCGCTTGAGCTGCTGGCAGATCTCGGTGCTGCGGCGGCACTGCCAGACGATGGCGTTGTACACCGGGCGGCCGGTGGTCTTGTCCCAGACCACGGTGGTTTCGCGCTGGTTGGTGATGCCGATGGCAGCGACCTGGTCGTGGTGCAGACCGGCCTGGGCCAGCGCTTCAACCATTACCGCGCTCTGGGTGGCGAAGATTTCCATCGGATCGTGTTCGACCCAACCGGCCTGCGGGTAATGCTGAGCGAATTCGCGCTGCGCGGTGCAGACCACGTTCGCGTCGCGGTCGAAAATGATCGCGCGGGAGCTGGTCGTACCCTGATCAAGGGCAATGATGTAGTTCTTATTCTGAATGTCGGTCATGTCGATTGCCTTGGACGAAATAAGGGAGAGTGGGCCGTGGCGCAGGCTCTATAGGGCAGGAGCCGGCGCCGACTGTTTCAAGAAGTTCTTGGTTTGCCGTCAATGGCCGGTTCTGCATCCTTTGTAGCAGGTGTGGCGCCGGTCAGGTGACGGGCGATGAGCCCGCGATACCCGGCAGCGCCGAGGCAGGCACCGACAATCGGTGCAAAAATCGGAATCAGGAAGTACGGAATATCGCGGCCGCCAGTGAAGGAAATTTCACCCCAGCCGGTAAAGAAAGTCATCAATTTCGGACCGAAGTCACGCGCCGGATTCATCGCGAAACCGGTCAGCGGACCCATAGAGCTACCGATCACCGCGATCAGCAAGCCGATCAGCAGCGGTGCCAGCGGGCCTTTCGGCAGACCGTTGTTGTCGTCGGTCAGCGACATGATCACGCCCATCAGAATCGCGGTGATGATCATCTCGACCAGGAACGCCTGAGCAGTCGACAGCACCGGATTGGGGAAGGTCGAGAACACCGACGCCAACTCGAGGCTGGCGGTCGAGCCGCGAACCATTTGGTGAGTTTGTTCGTAATCGAAGAACAGATTGCTGTACAGCGTGTAAACCAACAGCGCGCCGCAGAAGGCGCCGGCGATCTGCGAAAGAATGTAGAAGGGCAGTTTGCGCTTTTCGAAGTCGGCGAAGATTGCCAGAGCGATGCTCACGGCCGGGTTCAAGTGCGCGCCGGAAACACCGGCGGTGAGGTAGATCGCCATGCTTACGCCGACGCCCCAGATGATGCTGATTTCCCACAGACCGAAGCTGGCGCCCGCGACTTTGAGCGCGGCGACACAACCGGTGCCGAAAAAGATCAGGAGTGCAGTACCCAGAAACTCGGCCATGCATTGGCTTGAGAGCGTTGGTTGCTGTAAAGCAGTTGTCATTGAAAACCTCGGTTTTTGTTGTTGTCTGGCGCGATGCCGTCAGGGCAAGGCGCGATTTTCCCCGGTCAGGAATCCCCATTCCGTTCCCGGTTTACTGCTGGGTGCTGCGGTGACGATAATTCTTACATTATTCAGATTCGAAAAAATATAGACAAGAAACAAACCTGTCAAAGGTCGAAAGTGAACCATCGGTCACAATAAAACTATTCGTTGTGTGAATGATTCTTTGCTTTCGACCCATAACGTCACGCTCGGAATGCCCGCAGGCCACGGGAATCGCGGCTTGGAATAGAGCCTTTTGAGATGTGATCGCCTAGAATCCGACGCAGTATTTTTCTGTCACTGCCGAGCCCGGAGTTGCCATGACCCCCGCGTTGGACTTGTTGAAAAAAGTTCGTGCCGAACATCGCGTGCACAGTTACGAACATGACCCAAAAGCCGCGTCCTACGGGCTGGAGGCCGCAGAAAAACTCGCGCTTGAGCCGGCTCAGGTGTTCAAGACGCTGTTGGCCGCCAGCGAAAAAGGCGAGTTGCTGGTGGCAGTGGTGCCGGTCGTCGGAAGCCTCGACCTCAAAGGTCTGGCGCATGCGGCAGGGGTGAAAAAAGTCGAGATGGCTGACCCGGCAGCGGCGCAGCGTTCCACCGGTTATCTGTTGGGGGGCATCAGTCCGTTGGGGCAGAAGAAACACCTGCGCACCTTCATTGATAACTCGGCTCAGGGTTTTGCGACTATTTATGTCAGCGCCGGTCGCCGCGGGCTGGAGGTTGAATTGGCACCTGCCGTGCTCGCCGAACACACCCAGGCGAAATTTGCCGACATTGGCCGCGCCTAACGTTCACCTGCACTGTATGAAGAAAATTCGCCGGTTCTGTCACTGGCGCTGAGCGCCTCGCGGTTGCATGCTCTGGCGACTGACTCAGGGAGAAGGTTATGCAGCTCGAGTTTCATCAGGTCGATGCGTTCAGTGATCGACCGTTCAGTGGCAATCCGGCGATGGTCTATCGGCTGGATGCGTGGCTCGCGGAAGAGCTGATGCAGAAGATCGCCGCCGAACACAATCTGGCGGAAACCGCGTTTTTGGTGCGTGAGGGATCGGCCTGGCATATCCGCTGGTTTACCCCGACCACTGAAGTGCCGTTGTGCGGGCACGCCACGTTGGCCAGTGCGCATGTGTTGTTCGAGATCTATAAGGAAACCGCCGAGCGTATCGACTTCACCAGCAAGTCCGGGCCATTGAGCGTCAGCCGTGAAGATGGCCGTTTGTGGCTGGATTTCCCTTCGATTGTGCCGTCAGAGATTGGTGTGACGCTGGATATCGAACGAGCATTGGGCGTTGAAGCCGTTGATGTGCTCGGCTCCAACGAACTGTTTGTGGTACTGGAGTCAGAGCAGGCCGTGATTGATTGCAAGCCGGACATGGTCGCGTTGGCCAAGCTGCCGTGGCTGGGCGCGATCGTTACGGCGCGCGGCAATCAGCACGACTTCGTCTCGCGCTATTTCGCACCGGCGATCGGCATCAATGAGGACCCGGTGACCGGTTCCACGCATTGCAGCCTGATTCCGTATTGGTCGAAACGTCTGGGCAAGTCGAGCCTGACCGCGTGCCAGCGCTCGGCGCGGGGCGGGGAGTTGTTCTGTCGTCTGGAAGGTGAGCGCGTGAAGATCGGCGGCAATGCGACGCTGGTTGCCAGTGGCACCCTGATCCTCGGTTAAAAGCTAAAAGATCGCAGCCTTCGGCAGCTCCTACATTGATCCCTGTAGGAGCTGCCGAAGGCTGCGATCTTTTGATCTTTAAAGCGCGGTGCTGTAGCGGCGGACGCCGTTTTCCACTGCCGGGATTTGTGCAGCGGTACTGCCCGATGCCTGGAACAGCACCAGATGTTCAGCAGCTACGCGAATCCCCACCTCTGCCCCAACCTGATGATCGGCATGGCTGGGGAAAATCGATTCCAGCTGCGCACCCGTCGGCAATTGCAGGCGATACAACGTTGAAGCACCAAGGAACGTCTTGCCGACAATCCGCGCTTTCAACGCACTGTCCGGCGCATAAACAATGTCATCCGGACGCAACAAAACATCCACCGCGCCGCCAATCGGCCAAGTGTAAGCACGATTGCCGCGCAGCTCACCCAGCTCAGTCTGCACCGATTCCGGGCTGTCGAGCTGGCCGCGAATGAAGTAACCCTGTCCGATAAAACTGGCCACATAGGGCGTTGCCGGCTCGTGATAGAGGTTGTACGGCGTGTCCCACTGTTCGAGTCGACCTTCCTTGAACACTCCGACGTGATCGCTGACGGCGAAGGCTTCTTCCTGGTCGTGGGTCACCAGAATCGCACTGGTGCCACGGGCCTTGAGGATGTCGCGCACTTCATGACTGAGCTTGCGGCGCAGTTCACCATCGAGGTTGGAGAACGGCTCGTCGAGCAACAGCAATTGCGGCTCCGGTGCCAAGGCG
The DNA here is from genome assembly GCF_979258655.1 of Pseudomonas sp. AC242. Classification (NCBI taxonomy): domain Bacteria; kingdom Pseudomonadati; phylum Pseudomonadota; class Gammaproteobacteria; order Pseudomonadales; family Pseudomonadaceae; genus Pseudomonas; species Pseudomonas sp. AC242. The sequence continues at coordinate 4,344,694 of NZ_OZ409873.1, read as the reverse complement.
CGGGCGAGGGCGACGCGTTGTTGCTGGCCGCCGGACAACTCGTGCGGAAAGCGTTTGCCAAGGTTTTTCAGGTTGACCAGTTCGAGCAGCTCTTCGGTGACGCGCTCCTTGTTCGGGTGCTTGCGAATACCGAAGGCAATGTTGTCGGCGACGCTCAGGTGCGGGAACAGCGCGTAATCCTGGAACACCATGCCGATCCGGCGTTTTTCCGGCGCCAGGGTGAAACCGGCGCTGGAGATGGTTTCGCCACCGAGGGTGATTTCACCTTCGTGCACCGGTTCGAATCCGGCGATGGCGCGCAGGGTGGTGGTCTTGCCGCAGCCGGACGAGCCGAGCAGGCAGCCAATGTCACCGGCGTTGAGGTGCAGATTGAGGTTCTGCACCACGCGTTGGTCTTGATAGCCGCAAGCGAGGTTGCGCAGGTTCAGCAGTAATTCATGGCTCATGCGTGGTGATATGCCGGTTCGACGAGGAACTCGAGCAGGGCCTTTTGTGCGTGGAGACGGTTTTCTGCCTGATCCCAGGCGACGGAGCGCGGGTCATCAAGCAGGTCGAGGCTGATTTCTTCGCCACGGTGCGCAGGCAAACAGTGCATGAACAGCACGTCCTCGGCAGCGAGGTCGAGCAGGGCGCGGTTGACCTGGAACGGGGCGAACAGCTTGAGGCGCTTGGCAGTTTCCTCTTCCTGACCCATCGAAGTCCAGACATCGGTGCTCACCAGATGCGCGCCGCGCACGGCGTCGGCCGGATCGCGAACGATGGTCACGCGATCGCCAGCCTTGGCCACGAACTCCGGGTTAGGCTCGTAGCCTTCCGGGCAGGCGACGCGCAACTGGAAGTCGAACTGGATCGCCGCCTCTATATAGCTGTTGCACATGTTATTGCCGTCGCCGATCCAGGCCACGGTCTTGCCCTGAATCGAGCCACGATGTTCAAGGAAGGTCTGCATGTCGGCCAGCAACTGGCAAGGGTGCAGGTCATCGGACAGGCCGTTGATCACCGGCACGCGCGAGTTGGCCGCGAATTCGGTCAGAGTGCTGTGGGCGAAGGTGCGGATCATCACCGCATCGAGCATGCTCGACATGACGATGGCGCAGTCACCGATCGGCTCGCCCCGGCCCAGTTGGGTGTCACGCGGGGACAGGAAGATTGCCTGGCCACCGAGCTGGATCATGCCGGCCTCGAACGAGATCCGGGTGCGGGTCGAGGATTTCTCGAAGATCATCCCCAGCACGCGGTTTTTCAGAGGCTCGAACAGTACGCCGCGGTTACGCAGGTCCTTGAGCTCAACGCCTCGACGGATCACGCTGACCAGCTCTTCGGGCGTGCAATCCATCAGGGAGAGAAAGTGCCTTGCGCTCATCATTGACTACCTTTTTGCTACAAACCGCAGATGCTCAAAGCCTTGTTTAACGGAACAACGGGCGAGACCTGCGGCGTAAGCCGCACGGGGCGACGAAATAGGGGGAGGCGCGATATTGACACTAAATGTCGCGTTTTTCCAATAGGCTACGGTTTTTGCGGAAATCGAAGGGCGCACTGGATGTAGCAGTCACGCATTTGAAGTCGGGTTCAGGACAGCAGCGAGCCTCTTTGTACACTGGCCTCGCGGGGCTTGGCAATGCGCCGTGACGGGGATTGGGTCAACTGGGTCGGTTTACGACCGTGGCGCCATGCCATCACTTGGTCGGATGCTTGGGCTGAAACATTTGCTAAAGCAAAGTGCTGGGTTATAAATAAGTTTCGAGCGACGCAGGAAGCCTCCGCATGGAATCGAAAGAAAAACTGTTAATGGAACTGTTGGGCCACACGGCTCGCTCTCTGACTCATCTCACCGCGTCAGTCACTTCAATGTCATTCGAACTGCTGCGCAGCGAAGACGAAGTGGTGAAGAGTGCCGGCCGCCACATGATTGATCGCATGGCGACTATCAGCGCCGGGCTCGACGAGCATTGGCGGTTGATTGGCGAACTGACCGGCGTCCATGTCGCCCACGAGCAGATCGAAACCATTCAGGAAATCCAGTTGGCGGCACCGCCTCAGCTCCCTTCCAGTTAAACGTGGCGATCTATCGGCTCTCCTGATAGTCGTCGATTCACAAGACGAACGTCGCTGGCGCCTGGGCGGCGCCGGGGTCATAGTTTTGTTCCCGCGGGCGTGATTGTCCGCCCAGAACAAGACAGAGACTGGCCATGACCAAGACTCTCCATCACCGTGCCTGCCACCTGTGCGAAGCCATTTGTGGGCTGACCATCGAGACCACCGAAACCGATGGTCATGTTGCGATCACCTCGATCAAGGGTGATGCCCTCGACACCTTCAGCCGTGGCCACATCTGCCCCAAAGCCGTGGCCCTGCAAGACATCCAGAATGATCCGGACCGCCTGCGCCAGCCAATGCGTCGCGTTGGTAGCGAGTGGCTGCCGATCGAGTGGGACGAAGCGTTTGCGCTGGTGGCCGAGAAACTGGCGGCGATTCAGGAACGTCATGGCCAGAACGCTGTGGCGGTCTATCAAGGCAACCCGAGCGTGCATAACTACGGGCTGATGACCCACAGCAATTATTTCCTCGGTTTGCTGAAGACGCGCAATCGCTTCTCGGCGACCTCGGTCGATCAGTTGCCGCACCACTTGAGCAGTTACTTGATGTACGGCCACGGCTTGCTGCTGCCGATTCCGGACATCGATCACACCGACTTCATGCTGATCCTCGGCGGCAATCCGCTGGCCTCCAACGGCAGCATCATGACCGTGCCAGATGTTGAGAAACGTTTAAAGGCAATCCAGGCGCGCGGCGGTAAAGTCGTTGTGGTTGATCCACGACGCAGTGAGACGGCGGCGATGGCTGATCAGCATTTGTTTGTGCGTCCGGGGGGCGATGCGGCGCTGTTGTTTGGTGTGCTCAACACCTTGTTCAGCGAAGGGCTGACCCGCGACAGTCATTTGCCGATTGATGGTCTGGACGACGTACGCGCGGCGGTGGCTGCGTTCACGGCGGAGGCGATGAGTCCGTTGTGCGCCGTGCCAGCCGAGCAGATCCGCCAATTGGCACGTGACTTCGCTGCTGCGCCGAGTGCGGTTTGCTATGGGCGCATGGGTGTTTCAACCCAAGCCTTTGGCACCTTGTGTCACTGGGTCGTGCAATTGATCAATCTGGTCACTGGCAACCTCGACCGGGTTGGCGGCGCGTTGTGCACCGAGCCGGCCGTGGATCTGGTGGCGTCGACCTCGGGCGGGCATTTCAACAAATGGCAGAGCCGTGTCTCGAGTCGTCCTGAATACGGCGGCGAGTTGCCGGTCTCGGCGCTGGCCGAAGAAATGCTCACTGAAGGCGACGGCCAGATCCGTGCGCTGATCACTGTGGCCGGCAATCCGGTGTTGTCGACGCCGAACGGGCGGCAACTGGAGCAAGCGCTGGACGGCCTGGAGTTCATGGTCAGCATTGACCTCTACATCAACGAAACCACGCGCTACGCCGATCTGATCCTGCCGTCGACCTCGGCGCTGGAGAATGATCACTACGACACCACCTTCAATCTGTTCGCGGTGCGCAACGTCACCCGCTTCAACCGCGCGATCCTCGCCAAGCCTGAGGGTGCTTTGCATGACTGGGAGATCTTCGTCGGTCTGGCCAAGGCCTTCGCCGAGAAGACCGGTAAAGAACTGAAACCGACCATGCCGCCGGCGAAGATGATCGACATGGGCCTGCGCATGGGCCTGTACGGTGACGCCTCCGAGCAGAAACTCTCGTTGGCGACATTGTTCGATCATCCCCACGGGATCGATCTGGGGGCGCTGAAAGCGAATCTGGCGTCGCGGCTAAAAACGCCGAATCAGCGAGTGCAGGCCGCTCCGCCAGAGATTCTCGCTGACCTTGCACGTTTCGCTGCCTTGCAGGCGCCAGCCGCCGATGAGCTGTTGATGATCGGCCGCCGCCACGTACGCAGCAACAATTCGTGGATGCACAACTATCACCGTCTGGTGAAGGGCAAGCCGCGCCATCAACTGCTGATGCACCCGGATGACCTCGCTAGCCGTGGGCTTAACGATGGTCAGTTGGTTCGCGTCAGCTCGCGGGTGGGGCAGATCGAGGTCGAGGTGCTCGGCAGTCTGGACATGATGAAAGGCGTGGTCAGCCTGCCGCATGGTTGGGGGCATGCGCGGCCGGGCGTGCAAATGGCGATTGCCAGCAGTCAGCCTGGGTCTAGCGCAAACGATCTGACCGATGAGTGTCAGCTTGATGAGCTGTCGGGTAACGCCGCACTTAATGGTGTGCCGGTGACGGTGGCGGCGGCCTGAATGTGACCGTCGGGGAGACCGAGCATGGCGCTCGGGATTCCGTTACAATGCGTCACCGTGCCGACCCATGAGTCGGAAAGTTCAGCCGAGGTGCTCCATGGATATCATCGAAACGATTAAAGAGCAGATTGCCAACAACACCATTCTGCTTTACATGAAAGGCTCGCCGAATGCCCCACAGTGTGGCTTCTCCGCGAAAGCTGCGCAGGCTGTCATGGCTTGCGGCGAAAAGTTTGCGTACGTGGACATCCTGCAGAACCCGGAAATCCGCGCCAACCTGCCTAAATACGCCAACTGGCCGACTTTCCCGCAACTGTGGGTCGGCGGTGAGCTGGTCGGCGGTAGCGACATCATGACCGAGATGGCTGCAGACGGTTCGTTGCAAACCACCATCAAGTCGGCTGTTGAAGCGGCAGCGGCGAACAAGTCCGAAGCCTGATCGGCCAGGTCTCATGCGACAGCTGCTGCTTCTGTAGGAGCTGTCGAGTGAAACGAGGCTGCGATCTTCTGATCTTCAGCCAATAAAAAGCCCCGCCACTCGAAAGAGGGCGGGGCTTTTTAGTGCGTTCGAAAAGTTACTGCAAGTTGCCGGTGCAATCTGAAAAGATCGCAGCCTGCGGCAGCTCCTACTCTTCGCCCATCTGCGATTGCAGATAGTTCTCAAGACCGACTTTATCGATCAGGCCCAGTTGGGTTTCCAGCCAGTCGATATGTTCTTCTTCGGATTCGAGAATGTCTTCCAGCAGTTCACGGCTGCCGAAGTCGCCAACAGTTTCGCAATGCGCGATCGCGGTCTTCAGGTCAGCATGGCCGGTCTTCTCGATACGCAGGTCGCACTCCAGCATTTCCTTGGTGTGCTCGCCGATGTGCAGCTTGCCCAGGTCCTGCACGTTCGGCAGGCCTTCGAGGAACAGGATGCGCTTGATCAGCTTGTCCGCGTGCTTCATCTCGTCGATGGATTCTTTGTATTCGTGCTTGCCGAGCTTGTTCAGACCCCAATCTTCGTACATGCGCGCATGCAGGAAGTACTGATTGATCGCGACCAGCTCATTGGCAAGGATCTTGTTGAGATGCTGGATGACTGTAATGTCGCCTTTCATGATCGGAGTCCTGCCCTGTAATAGCTGTATATACGGCAGAGTTTGAGCTTCGCACTTATAAGTGTCAAACCTAAGTTATTGAATAATATATGAAAATTAATCGGAATAAGAATGTTTGTGTTCCGCGTCTGGACGCTAAGCAATTGATTTACAGGCATAAAAAAACCGGACATAAGTCCGGTTCTTTGAAATGGGGTGTTATTACGCAGCAGTAAATTCTACCGGATAGGGGATCGCGGCCTGAGCGGTTTGCAGCTTGGTCAGGGTTTCGCGGACCACTTCCTTGGCAAGGCAGGCACATTTGCCGCATTGGCTGGCGACGCCGGTGGCCTGGCGAACTTCTTTATAGCTGCAGCAACCTTCATAGATCGCTTCGCGGATCTGTCCGTCGGTGACGCCAGTGCAGAGACAAACATACATAAGTGAGAACCGTCGCTGGTTGTGACTCAATTGCGATGGATCTTAATGTTAACGAGAATGATTGTCAAAGTGCTTTCGGAACGCTTCAGCCGATTAACAGCCATGACTGACGAACGGTATTTACTGGCGATTTGCCTGGCCCCGTAAATGCAGCGCCGTTCTGCGCCTGCTTTGAAAAACCGTTAAGGACAGGCCAAATTCGCAGTGTATGATGGTCGGCCCTTGCGAAGGGGGTTCGTGTCACAGGGCTGTCGCCTGAGGGTGGCAGGCTGGCGCGGACCCTGAACTTCAAGTTTTTACACCAGGAGATATCAATGAGCGTACTCGTAGGCAAACAAGCCCCTGACTTCACCGTCCCGGCCGTACTCGGCAATGGCGAGATCGTTGACAGCTTCACCCTGTCCTCGGCCATCAAAGGCAAATACGGCCTGGTGTTCTTCTACCCACTGGACTTCACCTTCGTCTGCCCGTCCGAGCTGATCGCTCTGGACAACCGCATGGCCGACTTCAAGGCGCGCAACGTTGAAGTGATCGCTGTGTCGATCGACTCGCACTTCACTCACAACGCATGGCGCAACACGCCTGTGAACAATGGCGGCATCGGCCAGGTGAAATACACCATGGCTGCCGACATGAAGCACGACATTGCCAAGGCCTATGACGTTGAATCCGAAGGCGGCGTAGCTTTCCGTGGCGCGTTCCTGATCGACGACAAAGGCGTTGTCCGCTCGCAGATCATCAACGACCTGCCGCTGGGCCGTAACATGGAAGAGCTGATCCGTCTGGTCGACGCTCTGCAATTCCACGAAGAGCACGGCGAAGTCTGCCCTGCCAACTGGAAAAAAGGCGACAAAGGCATGAACGCTTCGCCAGAAGGCGTTGCTGCTTACCTGACCGAGAACGCTGCTGCCCTGTAAGGCGCATCGTCGAGGTACAAAAAACCGGCCCTAGTGGCCGGTTTTTTTATGCTCGGGATTGTGAGCAGCAATCTCTTGGCATTATTTGTTTCAAATGCCCGGGAAAAAATACTGGATGACTGAACAGTGGTTGGATAGGGTGATGGTCGAGCGATAACGGGTGAAGAGGGCGATTACCCTGGCCTGAATCGCGCCTCACTTCAGTAAGGACGGTGCAATGGATTGCATGATGCAGAAGGGGATTCAAATGCCGAGTAGCTTGGACGTTGCGGATTATTTCCTCTGCCTGGAAGGGCATGAGGGCGAGATCTCCAATCTCAAGATTCAAAAAATGGTTTATTACGCGCAAGGGTTCAGTCTGGCAGTCCATGGCGAGGCTCTCTTCCCTGAAAAGCTGGAAGCGTGGATGCACGGGCCAGTGGTTCCGGATCTGTATCGAAGATTCAGCCAATTTGGATCGAGTGCCATTCCTCCTCCAAGTGATTTCAATCCCGATGTTTTCAGTACCAAACAACAAACTCTGCTCAACGAAGTGTTCGACGTTTATGGCCAATTCTCGGCGTGGAAACTGCGTCAGTTGACGCATGAAGAGGCTCCATGGCGTAGAACTTCAAGGAAGGGGAGTTCAGCCGAGAAATTCCCGCCTGCGAGATGCAGGAGTATTTCCGGGAGCATTTGGTGAACTGAAAAATGGCCAAGTTCAAACGCAGGGAACGCGATGCGGCGGTGATAGTAACGGCACGGACGTCCACAATCGAAATGGACTCATCGGAAGCCCGACCTCCGGTTTTCTCATTTGAGTATTTGCAGAATGGCTGGTGCATTCAGGATTGTGAGGCCGTCGAACGGTCGAAAATGCTTGAGCGTCTCAGGATCCTGGGAAAGATGCCTTGGAGAGAATTGCGCAAGGAGCATAGGCATCGGTATGGATGTGAAACAATTGCGAGAAACAGCCTGAAAGTGGGAATACCTGCTTTTTTAACAGGTGATGTCAGGTTGTTGGTGTTTCGGGCTTTCGAGCGTGTAGCGATGGTGGGTTACAAGAACCATCGGGTGTTTTACGTCGTGTGGATTGATCGAGAATTTAAGCTCTATAAGCATTAACAAAAAAACCGGCCCAAGTGGCCGGTTTTTTTATGCGAGGGATTTACTCAACGAGGATCAGTCGTCGAAATCTTCCCAGCCGCCCATCTGTTTCCAGCGGTTGACGATGCCGCAGAACAGCTCAGCGGTTTTCTCGGTGTCGTAACGCGCTGAGTGCGCCTCACGGCCGTCGAAATCGATGTCGGCTGCCTGACAGGCTTTCGCCAGTACGGTTTGACCGTACGCCAGACCGGCCAGCGTCGCGGTGTCGAAGCTGGAGAACGGGTGGAACGGGTTGCGCTTCATGTCCAGCCGCGCAACGGCCGCGTTGAGGAAGCCAAGGTCGAAGCTGCTGTTGTGGCCAACCAGAATCGCGCGCTTGCAGCCATTGGCCTTCAACGCTTTGCGAATGCCACGGAAGATGTCGGTCAACGCGGTTTCTTCGCTGACGGCCATGCGCAGTGGGTGATCGAGCTTGATTCCGGTGAACTCCAGCGCCGCTGCTTCGATGTTGGCGCCTTCGAACGGCTCAACGCGGAAGAAGTAAGTGTGATCCGGGTAAACAAAACCCTTTTCATCCATGGCGATGGTGGTCGCGGCAATCTCCAGCAACGCATCGGTGGCCGAGTTGAAGCCGCCGGTTTCTACGTCGACGACAACCGGCAGGTAGCCGCGAAAGCGTGCTGCCATCGGGTGACGGGAACCGCCACCGCCACTTTGACCGTCCAGTTCGTCGTCGAAATGGTCTTCACTCACGCGTGTTCCTCCAGCAGGCGCCAGCGCAGTTTTTCACCGGCGCGCAGCGGGATAACGGTCAGCTCGCCGAATGGCAGGCTGGTCGGGGCGGTCCATTCTTCACGGACCAGGGTGATGCGATCGGTGTTTGCCGGCAGGCCGTAGAAACGCGGACCGTTGAGGCTGGCGAAGGCCTCGAGCTTGTCCAGCGCGTTACGCTGTTCAAAGGCTTCGGCGTACATCTCGATGGCGGCGTAAGCGGTGTAGCAGCCGGCGCAGCCGCAAGCGGCTTCCTTGGCGTGCTGCGCGTGCGGCGCCGAGTCGGTACCGAGGAAGAACTTGGCGCTGCCGCTGGTGGCGGCATCGAGCAGGGCTTCCTGATGCGTGTTGCGCTTGAGGATCGGCAAGCAATAGAAGTGCGGCCGAATCCCGCCCACCAGCATGTGGTTGCGGTTGTACAGCAGGTGATGCGCGGTGATGGTCGCGCCAACGTTGGCCGAAGCCTCGTTGACGAACTGCACGGCATCGCCGGTGGTGATGTGTTCGAACACCACTTTCAGCGTCGGAAAACGCTCGACCACGCGGCGCATGTGCTCATCGATGAAAATCTTTTCGCGGTCGAACACATCGACGTCGCCACGGGTGACTTCACCGTGGATCAGCAGCGGCATGCCAACTTCGGCCATGGCCTCGATCGCCGGCAGAATCTTGTCGATGCTGGTCACGCCGGAGTCGGAATTGGTGGTTGCGCCGGCCGGGTACAGCTTGGCGGCGTAGACAAAACCACTGGCCTTGGCTTCACGAATTTCTTCGGGCTGGGTGCGGTCGGTGAGGTACAGCACCATCAGCGGCTCAAAGCGACTGCCGGCCGGGCGGGCAGCGAGAATCCGCTGGCGATAGCCGTCGGCTTCAGCGGCGTTGCGCACCGGAGGTACCAGGTTGGGCATGATGATCGCGCGGCCAAAAGTGCGCGCAACATCGGCAACGGTATTGGTCAACACGGCACCATCGCGAAGATGAATGTGCCAGTCGTCGGGACGCAGCAGGGTCAGGCGGTCGGACATGAGGGGATTCCAGGCGGGTCAAACTGAGGCGAATGCTACCGGAAAAGACTCTTGCAGGCACTCGCTATCAAGTTTTGCGGGAACCTTCCGATATCCCGTAGGTATGCCGTAAACATAGTGTGAATCGGTCTTTGTGTTTCAGAAGCCAATGGAGCCTCCCGTGCGCCAGCGTTATTTAGCCTTGCTCAGTGTGTTTGCCAGCTTTCCCGCGATGGCGCTCACGTACCAGACCCGTCTGGAGAACATTGAGTGGACGGTCGCCGGCGACAAGTTCGAATGTCGTCTGACCCAGCCGATCACCGATTTCGGTTCGGGTGAGTTCGTGCGCAAGGCCGGCGAGCAGGCGATATTTCGTCTGAATGCCTACAACGCCATGCTTGGCGGCGGTTCGGCGACGTTGCTGGCGGCGGCTGCGCCTTGGCAGCCGGGTCGTGGTGACATCAATCTCGGCTCTGTGAGGCTTGGCAGTGGCAACGTGCTGTTCAGCAGTTCGCAGTCGCAGGCCGGCGGTTTGATCAGCGGCCTGCTGGACGGACGGAGCCCGGTCGTGCGTCGCGCGTCTGGCGATGGCCGTGTCTCGGAAGTGCGTTTATTGCCGGTGAAATTCAGCAAGGCGTTTAACGACTATCAGACCTGTGTAGCGAAATTGCTGCCGCAGAATTTCGACCAGATCAAGCAATCGCAGATCGGCTTCCCCGGCGAAGGCGTTGATCTGGACGCCGCCGCCAAGGCCAAGCTGCAAGTGATGCTCGAATTCATGAAGGCCGATCCGACGGTCAATCACATCGAACTCGATGGCCATTCCGACAACAGCGGTAATCGTCTGACCAACCGTGAACTGTCGCGCCGCCGAGCGCTGGCAGTGGTCGACTTCTTCAAGGCCAATGGCATCGCCGAATCGCAGATCACAGTACGTTTCCATGGTGAACAATACCCATTGGTTCCGAACACCAATGCGGCCAACCGGGCGAAGAACCGTCGGGTTGCGGTGAAGCTTGCACGCGTGGCGCCAACCACCGCTCCAGCGCCTCAGGCGAGCACCCCAGCCAGCACAGCAGCGACTTCCTGACCCGCCGGTCATCGTCGCGCTGTCGACAGATTCTGTCGCTTTGTCGTCTTAAGCTGTCGCGCCTCTGTAAATTATCGCGTTTGAGCGGTAGACTCCTCGGCTTTCCGTAGAACCCCGTGGAGTGATGGCATGGCGGACGTAAACAAGGTCGTTCTGGCGTATTCCGGCGGCCTGGACACTTCGGTGATCCTCAAGTGGCTGCAGGATACTTATAACTGTGAAGTGGTGACCTTCACCGCTGATCTCGGTCAAGGCGAAGAGGTCGAGCCGGCCCGCGCCAAGGCTCAGGCCATGGGCGTCAAAGAAATCTACATCGACGATCTGCGCGAAGAATTCGTGCGTGATTTCGTGTTCCCGATGTTCCGCGCCAACACCGTTTACGAAGGCGAGTACCTGCTGGGTACTTCCATCGCACGTCCGCTGATCGCCAAGCGTCTGATCGAAATCGCCAACGAAACCGGCGCTGACGCCATTTCCCATGGCGCTACCGGTAAAGGCAACGACCAGGTGCGTTTCGAACTGGGTGCCTACGCACTCAAGCCTGGCGTTAAAGTGATTGCCCCTTGGCGTGAGTGGGACCTGCTGTCCCGCGAGAAGCTGATGGACTACGCCGAGAAGCACGCGATCCCGATCGAGCGTCACGGCAAGAAGAAGTCTCCGTACTCGATGGACGCCAACCTGCTGCACATCTCCTATGAAGGCGGCGTGCTGGAAGACACCTGGACCGAGCACGAAGAAGACATGTGGAAATGGACCGTCTCCCCGGAGAACGCTCCTGACAAAGCGCAATACCTGGAACTGACCTACCGCAACGGCGACATCGTTGCACTGGACGGCGTCGAAATGACTCCGGCCACCGTGCTGGCGACACTGAACAAAATCGGTGGTGCCCACGGTATCGGCCGTCTCGACATCGTCGAGAACCGTTACGTCGGCATGAAGTCCCGTGGTTGCTACGAAACCCCGGGCGGCACCATCATGCTGCGCGCTCACCGCGCCATCGAATCGATCACCCTGGACCGCGAAGTCGCTCACCTCAAAGACGAGCTGATGCCGAAATACGCCAGCCTGATCTACACCGGTTACTGGTGGAGCCCAGAGCGTCTGATGCTGCAGCAGATGATCGACGCTTCGCAGGTCAACGTGAACGGCGTTGTGCGCCTGAAGTTGTACAAAGGCAACGTGATCGTCACTGGCCGCAAGTCCGACGATTCGCTGTTCGATTCCAACATCGCGACCTTCGAAGAAGATGGCGGTGCTTACAATCAGGCTGACGCTGCGGGCTTCATCAAGCTCAACGCGCTGCGCATGCGCATTGCTGCCAACAAGGGCCGCAAGCTGTTCTAAGCGTTGCAGACTGACGTGCAATGAAAAGGGCGGCCTTGTCATCGAGACAAGGCCGCCCTTTTTGCTTGATTCTTTGGCGGTTTCTGTTCGGGTCATGTTCAGGTTTTCGCACGTGTGGCAACGACTCTGCCTTCATGCTCGCCCCAGTAGTGTCACCGCTTGTGAGCAAAGGTTATAAACAATACACAGCGTGTTGCCAGAGCCTTTTTTTATGTGCCTGATTTGCAGCAGTGCATTTTGCGTCAGTAAAACATCGGACACATGATTGGAAAGAAAGACGACCACACGGGCAGTTTTCCTGTCCAGGTTGCGGATATTCTCCACTATCGTGGCTAACTCTCTCGATGCATCGACATCCCTGGCGTCTATGAGATGGAGATTGCTTATCGACGCGGGCAACTGAATGTTGTGCTGAACAATCAGGCTCGGTTTTGCGTTGATGTCCGCAGGCGGGTCAGGTGCGTTGTGTACTTTGCACGAGTCTTTGCATTCGACAGTGCCCGATTCGCTCGGCACGATACAACTGGAGAATCCGAATGTACCTGGTGTGACAGGTTCTTGCATCGAGGTGTTTCGTTTGTTCTCGCGATCATTGATATCGATTACTTTCAGGAAGTTCTTGTCTTTGCCGAAATCGGAAGGTGAATAGAGGGAGCGGTAGTTGAAGTTCAAAGTGATAAAGAAAAGAAATAACAAATAAAATGGAAAGCTGATCAAGAACCACACATAAATTTCCCTGTCCTCGTTGTCAAGGAAAGGCAGAGACACGGCGGCTGATGTTTCAGAGATGGCCGCAAATATGGCAATGACGGTCATTGGATTGCTAATCTTCTTTTTGATTTTTAGCATGTTTGTACTCTTTGGTCTGGTCTTGCTCATGGTTAATAAGTTCGTATTGTCTGGATGTAGTTAGTGGTGTTTCAGTGTTTATTTTTATAGCAAAATTATAGGGCTTGGTATAAATATCTTGTTTCAGGTGTTTATGTTTTTCTCGACGTTATAATGGCGATGCGGCCGCTGTTGCCAGGTGTTTCCAGTATCCCGATATTTTTCAGTCGCGCGCATATGCCCCGGCGCCAATGCCGTTCGGGCACAATGAACTGCAGCGACGAGGCGTGTGTTTTTTACCGGTAGTCGTAGTCCGTAACAGGTTGAAAGAGAAATTTTCCCTCCGGCAAAAGCAGATGCGGCGTCGGATGTTTAGAGGGGTAGAGGTTTTTTGTAGGATTAATCCGCGATGGATGTAGGGCATGTCTCTCGATGCAAGTGCGTGTTAACACTGGCATGCCATAGAGCAAGTGACTGGGCTATTGTGCGTGTTCTAAAAATTCGAACAGCGAAACTGGACTTGCCCATGAATAAAGTGCTGATCGTGGATGATCACCCTGTCATTCGTCTTGCGGTACGTATGCTGATGGAACGTCATGGCTACGAAGTCATCGCAGAAACTGATAACGGTGTGGACGCGTTACAACTTGCTAGAGAACAAATGCCGGATATTGTCATTCTGGACATTGGAATACCAAAACTTGATGGTCTGGAAGTTATCGCACGCCTGACCTCAACGGCCATGCCTATTAAAGTACTGGTTCTGACTTCCCAGGCTCCCGGGCACTTTTCCATGCGCTGCATGCAATCGGGTGCGGCCGGCTATGTGTGCAAACAGCAGGACTTGACCGAGTTACTCAGCGCAATCAAGGCCGTATTGTCCGGCTACAGTTATTTTCCCAATCAGGCTCTGCATACCGTGCGTACCAGTCTGGGCAATGCAAGTGAAGCCGATATGGTGGATCGTCTGTCCGGTCGGGAGATGATGGTGCTGCAGCAGTTGGCGCGGGGCAAAACCAACAAGGAAATTGCCGATGGCATGTTTTTGAGCAACAAAACCGTGAGCACCTACAAGACGCGCTTGTTGTTGAAGCTCAATGCGCGTTCTCTGGTTGATCTGATCGAATTGGCGCAGCGTAATGGTCTGGTCTGAATCCATCGATGGCTGACAGGGTCATGGGCCGATCAAACTCAGCTAGCCGCACAAAGAGAAAAGCCTCCGGTTCGGGAGGCTTTCAAGTATCAGTCATCAAAATCGTAATCGGCCAATTGCTTTTGCAGTCGGCGCTCCTCAAGCAGGTTATCGATCGTACGGCGCTTGCTGAGATTGGTTTTGGCGACTTCGACCACAGGTTCGGCGTCATCAGTTTCTGCAGCGATATCGTCATCTACATCCAGTGGTTCTTTGTCGCTACTCATAAGCTAACTCCCGGCTAAGAATGCCTTTGGCGCCCCTTATATCGACATTCCTGCAGCGGGTAAAAAAGATTTTTTCAATCGACTTATCAATTATTCCAATAGCCGGTCAATCGTCAGAAGTTTTGTCTTTGTACTCGCACAAGTCTTCGATCCGGCAACTCCCACACCGTGGCTTGCGGGCCAGACACACGTAGCGACCGTGAAGAATCAGCCAGTGATGAGAGTCGAGCAGGAATTCCTTGGGTACAAATTTCATCAGCTTGTTTTCCACTTCAACCACATTTTTGCCCGGTGCAATGCCGGTGCGGTTGCTGACGCGAAAGATGTGGGTGTCGACGGCCATGGTCAGTTGGCGGAACGCTGTGTTGAGTACGACGTTGGCGGTCTTGCGGCCTACTCCCGGCAAGGCTTCGAGCTCTTCACGGGTTTGGGGAACCACACTGCCATGGCGTTCGACCAGCAGGCGGCAGGTTTCGATGACGTTCTTGGCCTTGCTGTTGTAGAGACCGATCGTTTTAATGTATTCCGATAGACCTTCGACCCCTAAAGCATGGATCGCCGCCGGCGTATTGGCCACCGGAAACAGCTTCGCCGTGGCTTTGTTGACGCCGACGTCAGTTGACTGCGCCGAAAGAATCACCGCGATCAACAGCTCGAACGGCGAGGAGTAGGCCAGTTCGGTCTTTGGCTCCGGATTGTCTTCGTGCAGGCGGCGGAAAATCTCCAGACGTTTTGCTGCATTCATGGGCGATGCGTTTCCTTGAATATCGAGTTCGGGCGATTCCACGCCTGACGGGCCGCGAGCAGCAGACCCAATACAATAAAGGCGCCGGGCAACAGCGTTGTCAGATGCAGCCCAGCGCCGAATAAAACAAGACCGGAGTCATGCTCGAACAGCCCCCGGCCAAGGCTGCCCTGACCGATGAGTTCACGCAGCGCCGCTAGCCCCAGCATCAAACTGCCAAACAATGCGCAAAGTTTGAAGCGCTGGGCCAGCGGTCGGTCGAAGAAACCGTGGTGCTCCAGCACCACGCACTGCAAGGCGATCAATCCGCCATAGAGACCGAACGACTGATGCCACGCCAGAAACCAGCGTTGCGCCAGAAGATCTGCACAACTGCTTAACGTTGCAGCAAGCAGCACACCGGCCAGCAAGGCACTCGCCTCTGTCATGCGCGGGCGCAACGGTGACATGCCCAACGCATAAATGCCCACCACAAGGACAAACATCAAGATCGTTCCCAATGCGCCGGCCAGAGAAACGGTGGTGCCCAGCAATAGCACCAGCATCAGTGAGTTGGACAGGTTCATGCTCCGCTCCCCAATAATGCCGTTCGATGCTCGTCAAAGTAACGCAACGCATCGTGGATCGCGTTGATGGCCGCGCGCGAAGTAATGGTCGCCCCGGCCATTTGATCGAATTGCCCCTGATCTTTTTTCAGTGCCCAGCCAGTGTCATTCGGTTCACCGCGTGATTTGCCGGTGAAAACCTGAAGCCAGCGGTTCGGCCAGTCGCCAATCGGCCCGCCGAGTGCCGGGGTTTCGTTTTGCTTGAGGCTTTTCACGCCGAGCAACTTGCCGTTGGCATCGATCGCAATCAGCAATTCAATGGCCCCGGCGTAGCCCTCGGTCTGGTTACGCAGCAACACTGCAACGGTTTGACCATGCTTGGTTGCACGATAACCAGCCGCGAGCGTGCTATGGCTCAGACCTGTATCGGTCAGTGTAATCGGCTGGTCCAGCGGTTGGTTGTCGTAGCTGTCAGCGGGAAGCACGTCGAGCAGTTTGCGACTGTCGGCCCAGCGCTGCTCTGCAGCGATTTGCGGTGCACTGCTGCGTTGCAGCAGGTACGTCGCGCCAATGCCGACCACCGCCAACAACAATAACGTCAGTGCGCTGGCCGCGCGGTTCATGTGCTCACCTGTGGCTGACGACTCGCGGCAAACCGCTCCAGCGCTGGCACGCAAAGGTTCATCAGCAGCACCGCAAACGCCACGCCATCCGGGTAACCCCCCCAGGTGCGAATCGCATAAGTCAGCAGTCCGACGCCGACACCGAACAGCAGGCGGGCAAGCGTGGTTTTAGCGCCGGAGACCGGTTCAGTGATGATGAAAAACGCGCCCAGCATGGTCGCGCCACTGAGCAGGTGGAGCAGCGGCGAACCCTGAGAGTCTGACCCGGAGCCATTCCAGAACAGCAGGCTGACAACAAACAGACTGCCGAGCATGCCTGCTGGTGCATGCCAACCGAAGACCCGGCGCTGCAGCAAAAACAACCCGCCGGCGAGAAACGCCAGATTCACCCATTCCCCACCGTGTCCGCCAAAGCGACCGAAGGCCGGATTACTGGTGAACAATTCATCCATGGTCAGGCTCTTGTTGATGCGCAGGCTGTCCAGCACCGTGGCCTGCGCCCAAGCGTCCGGCGCCTGACCTGCGCCGAATACCTGTTGAAACGTTGCCGTCAGATCCAGGCCATGGGCCGGCCAGTGGGTCATCGGTTGCGGGAACATCACCATGATCAGGGCAAACCCGAGCATCGCCGGATTGAACGGATTTCTACCGACGCCGCCGTAAATGTGCTTGCCGAACAGCAGTCCCGAAGCAACCGCCATCACCGTCAGCCACCAGGGGCAATAAGGTGGCAGGGCGGCCGCCAGCAATGTTGCGCTGACCAACGCACTGCCGTCGCTCAACGCTGGCTGGATGGGCTGTTGACGCAGACGTGCGACGCCGGCCTCGACCATCAGCGCGGCGACGATCGCCAGCAGCAGATTGATCAGCACGCCCCAGCCGTACCACCAGAACAGCGCCAGCAACCCCGGCAAGGCGGCCAGCAGCACCAGCTTCATCGCCTGTTGCAGGCGATTGTCCGGTGTCTCAAGGGGCGACATGATCTTGTACCTGGCGCTCGGCGATTTGCAGGCGGACGCGGGCCTTGTCGAGGATTTCGGTGGGCGTGTCGGCGCGTCGTTCGAGTTTGTTGAGGTCCGCACGGGCGTAGGCCAATTCGGTTTTCAACTGACGAAGCTGGCTGTCGATCGGACGTTTTTCGACGCGCACCAAGTCAGGCAACGGCTGATCGCTTGTGGCTTCGGCGGCGTGCAGGGCCTGTTCGGCGTCGCGCAATGCCTGCTCAAGCGCGGCGATCTGCTCGGGCGCCGCTTCGGCGGTCTGGGCTTTTTTCAGTTCAGCACGACGCATGGCCAACTGGATCTTGGCCCGTTTCAGATCGGCGTCTTTGGCGGGGGCAGGCACGATGGGCGCTGGCGCCGGGTTGCTTTCAAGTTTCGCCAGAGCCTGTTCGGCTGCTTCGAACTGCTGCTGCAACACGATCAGTTGCGTCTGCTGCTCAAATGTCGGCGGATGGCCGAAGGCTTTCAACGATTTGTGCAATTGCGCACGGCTCATCGCCACATCGATCTTGGCTTTCTTCAGCGCCGCATCGGCGGTCGCCGCTTTCTGCGCACGCACCCGTTCCAGTGCCGCCTGTACCGGATCGGTTGCGGCCACTTCAGGTTGCACCGTCCGTTTCGCCCGCGCTTCACGCTCAGCCTGCTTCTGTTGTTCTTCGCGTTGCAAGCGCTGGTTTCGGCGCTCGAAGCGTTGACGCGCGTGATCGCGTTTGGCCGCGCGCGCGCGCTGTTCTTCAAGACTGAAGGCCAGACCGCCCACGACCGGCAATGTGCCGAGCGGCAGCGGGTGCATTTCGATGCAATCGACCGGGCATGGTGCGACACACAGATCGCAACCGGTGCACTCGTCAATGATCACCGTGTGCATCAGTTTCGCCGCGCCGACAATCGCGTCGATCGGGCAGGCCTGAATGCACTTGGTGCAGCCAATGCATTCGGCCTCACGGATGAACGCCACTTGCGGCGGCGCCGAACCGCGACTGATGTCCAGTTCCAGCACCGGTACTTTCAACAGTTCAGCCAGCGCGGCGATGGTTTCGTCACCGCCCGGCGGGCACTTGTTGATCGGCTCGCCCTCGGCGATACCTTGTGCATAGGGCTTGCATCCGGGATGGCCGCACTTGCCGCATTGAGTCTGCGGCAGAAGGGCATCGATGCGTTGAATCAGACTCATGTTTTGATCAGTCCACTGAATCCGAGAAAAATCACTGCGATCAATCCGGCGCTGATCAGATCGATCGGCAAGCCGCGAAAGGGCAGGGGAATATCGTTGTCGGTCGTGCGTTCACGCAAATCCTGAAACAGGCTCAGCACCAGCCAGAAACCCAGTCCGGCACCGAGGCTCAGCGCTGTCGTCTGCAGCAGACCGCGATCGTTTTGCGCGTTGATCAGCACCAGCCCCAGTACACCGGCATTGCCCAGCAACAGCGGCCATAACCCGTCAAAAGGCAACTTTGGCAGCCAGCGCGCCAGCAGCTTTAACAGCGGCGTGATCAGCAATACGCTCAGCGGCAGAAACACGAACAGGCGCAGGAACTCAAGTTGCAGCGGCACCAGCAGCCAATGCCAGATCGCGTAACCCACTACGCCTGTGATCAACATCAGAGACAACGTCGCCAGCCCCAACGCATGCACCTGACGACGACTGCCCGCCAACAGCGGATCGACGCCCAGCGGCCAGTGCAACACGAAGTTGTTGAGCAGTGCAGCACTGATGAGCGTAAGCACAAGTTCGGTCATGGTTCTGCCAGCGAAACGGGCGGGTGTCTCTAAAGGTTAGGCATTATCCGGCCAGATATGAAAAATCCCACAGGCATGCCGGGCACGCCTGTGGGATCAATTGACCGCCAACTGTTACTTGATGCGCTGACCTGGCTTGGCGCCGCTGTCCGGGCTCAGCAGGTAAATCTCTTCACCGCCAGGGCCGGCCGCCATCACCATGCCTTCGGAGATACCGAACTTCATTTTCCGAGGCTTGAGGTTGGCGATCATCATCGTCAGGCGACCGTCGAGTTTGGACGGATCCGGATAAGCGCTCTTGATCCCGGAGAACACGTTGCGCTGCTCGTCACCGATGTCCAGCGTCAGGCGCAGCAGCTTGTCAGCACCTTCGACATGTTCGGCTTTGACGATCAGCGCGACGCGCAGGTCGATGGCAGCAAAAGCATCGAAGTCGATTTCCGGCGACAGCGGGTCCTTGGCCAGTTCGCCATTGCCCGCTGGGGCCGCGGCACCGGTGTCGGTCTGGCTGGCGGTGAGGTCTTCTTTCGAGGCGTCGCTCATGGCTTGTACTTTTACCGGGTCGATGCGGGTCATCAACGGTTTGAATTCGTTCAACTGGTGGTTGGCCAGCAGCGTGGTGTGGTCGTTCCAGGTCAGCGGGGCGACGTTGAGGAACGCCTCGGCATCGGCGGCCAACAGCGGCAGCACCGGTTTGAGGAAGATCACCAGTTGGCGGAACAGGTTGATGGCGGTGGCGCAGATCGCCTGGACTTCATCCTGTTTGCCTTCCTGTTTGTTCAACGACCACGGCGCCTTGTCGGCGATCCAGGCGTTGGCGCGGTCGGCCAGAGCCATGGTTTCACGCATGGCACGGGCGAAGTCGCGGGCCTCGTAGGCGTCGGCAATGCTTGGCGCAGCAGCGAGGAAAGCCTCGGTCAGCTCTGGCGCGGCATTGGTGCCGACCAGCAGGCCGGCGTTACCTTTCTGGATGAAACCGGCGCAACGGCTGGCGATGTTAACCACTTTGCCGACCAGGTCGGAGTTGACCTTCTGCACGAAATCTTCGAGGTTCAGGTCGAGGTCATCGACGCCACGGCCCAGTTTGGCCGCGTAGTAATAGCGCAGGTATTCCGGCGACAGGTGATCCAGATACGTACGCGCCTTGATGAAGGTGCCGCGCGACTTGGACATCTTCTGGCCGTTGACGGTCAGATAGCCGTGCACATTGATGCCGGTCGGCTTGCGGTAGCCCGCGCCTTCGAGCATCGCAGGCCAGAACAGCGCGTGGAAATTGACGATGTCCTTGCCGATGAAGTGGTACAGCTCGGCGGTGGAATCCTTGGCCCAGAACGCATCGAAGTCCAGCTCCGGCATGCGGTTGCAGAGGTTCTTGAAGCTGGCCATGTAGCCGATTGGTGCGTCCAGCCACACGTAGAAATATTTGCCCGGCTCGCCCGGGATCTCGAAACCGAAATACGGCGCATCGCGGGAGATGTCCCACTGTTGCAGGCCGGCGTCCAGCCATTCAGCGATCTTGTTGGCGACGGCGTCTTGCAAGGTGCCGCTGCGGGTCCAGGTTTGCAGCATTTCCTGGAAGTCCGGCAGTTTGAAGAAGAAGTGCTGGGAATCCTTGAGCACCGGGGTGGCGCCGGAGATGGCCGACTTCGGATCCTTCAGATCGGTCGGGGCGTAGGTCGCACCGCATTTTTCGCAGTTATCGCCGTACTGGTCTTCGGTACCGCATTTCGGACAGGTGCCCTTGATGAAGCGGTCGGCCAGGAACATTTTCTTTTCCGGGTCGAAGTACTGGGTGATCGAGCGCTGGGCGATGTGCCCGGCGTCACGCAGCTTGATGTAGATCTGGCTCGACAACTCACGGTTTTCTTCGGCGTGAGTGGAGTGGAAGTTGTCGAAATCAACCAGGAACTCGGCAAAGTCGGCGCTGTGTTCAGCCTGCACGTTGGCGATCAGTTGTTCCGGGGTGATGCCTTCCTTTTCCGCGCGCAGCATGATCGCCGAACCGTGGGCGTCGTCGGCGCAGACGTAAATGCATTGATTGCCGCGATGCTTCTGGAAGCGCACCCACATATCGGTCTGGATATATTCCAGCATATGGCCAAGGTGAATCGAACCGTTGGCGTAGGGCAGGGCGCTGGTGACGAGGATCTTGCGTGGTTCGGACATGTGGGGCTTCGCTACTTGATGAAACGGAGGTCGGCCACTATAAAGCGCCGGGCAAGATATTTCACCCCTGCAAATCGTTGCCGGGCATGCCGTCCGGAGGATAGAAGGGGTAGGATACCCGCCATCTTTTCCCAGTCTTGTTATCGGAGTTGCCCATGAGCGCCATCACTCGCGCAGCGGTGGAAGCCGTCCTCAGCCAATACACCGACCCTTACCTGAACCAGGACCCGGTCAGCGCCGGTTGCGTGAAGCACATCGAGATCGTCGGTGATCGCGTCAACGTGCAGCTGGAAATCGGTTATGCCGCTGGCCTGTTCAAAAGCGGATGGGCGCAAATGCTGCAATTGGCCATCGAGAACCTCGACGGTGTCGCGGCCGCGAAAGTAGAAATCAATACAGTTATCGCTGCGCACAAGGCGCAGGCGCAGATTCCGGGGCTGGCCAACGTCAAGAACGTGGTCGCCGTGGCCTCCGGCAAGGGCGGTGTGGGCAAGTCGACCACCGCCGCCAACCTCGCACTGGCCCTGGCCCGCGAAGGCGCCAAGGTCGGGATTCTCGACGCCGATATCTACGGCCCGAGCCAAGGCATCATGTTCGGCATCCCCGAGCGCACCCGCCCGGAGGTCAAGGATCAGAAGTGGTTCGTGCCGCTCAAGGCTCACGGTGTCGAAGTCATGTCTATGGCGTTTCTGACCGACGACAACACCCCGATGGTCTGGCGCGGGCCGATGGTCTCCGGCGCGCTGCTGCAACTGGTTACGCAAACCGCGTGGGGCGATCTGGATTATCTGGTCATCGACATGCCGCCAGGCACCGGCGACATTCAACTGACTTTGGCGCAAAAAGTCCCGGTGGCCGGCGCGGTGATCGTTACCACACCACAGGATCTGGCCTTGCTCGACGCGCGCAAAGGCGTGGAAATGTTCCGCAAGGTCAACATTCCGGTGCTGGGCGTGGTGGAAAACATGGCCGTGCACATTTGCTCGAACTGCGGGCATGCCGAGCATCTGTTCGGTGAGGGCGGTGGTGAAAAACTGGCGACCCAGTACGGCGTTGAACTGCTGGCTTCGCTGCCTCTGTCGATGCTGATCCGTGAACAGGCCGACGGCGGCAAGCCAACGGTGATCGCCGAGCCGGACAGCCAGATTGCCATGGTCTATCAGGAACTCGCCCGCCACGTCGGTGCGCGGATTGTGTTGCAGGAAGCGGCGACACCGGCGATGCCGAACATCACCATCAGCGACGATTGATGCATCAGCAACACCGATAACCCTGTAGGAGTGAGCCTGCTCGCGATAGCGGAATAACATTCAACAGATTTGTTGAATGAATGACCGCAATCGCGAGCAGGCTCACTCCTACATTTGTTTTGTGTTGGCAGTTAGATACGCAAGCCGCCATCCATCTCCAGAATCCGCCCGGTGTAGTAGTCGTTCTCGAAGATATACGCCGCCGAGTGTGCAATCTCTTCCGGCTTGCCCATGCGCTTGAGCGGGATCCCCGCGGTCATCTTCTCCAGCGCTTCCGGTTTCATGCCCAGGGTCATCTCGGTCTCGATGAAGCCCGGCGCGATACCCGCCACACGAATGCCATAGCGCGCCAGCTCTTTGGCCCAGGTCACTGTCGCTGCAGCAACACCGGCCTTGGCCGCCGAATAGTTGGTCTGGCCAACGTTGCCCGCACGCGAGATCGACGAAATATTGATGATCGCGCCAGTGTTCTTCAGCTCGACCATTTTTGCCGCCACTTCACGGGTGCAGAGGAACACGCCGGTCAGATTGACGTCGATCACCGCCTGCCACTGTGCCAGGCTCATCTTGGTCATTTCGCCGTCCTTGACCTTGAGCAGCAGACCATCACGGAGGATCCCGGCGTTGTTGATCAAACCGTGGATCGCGCCGAAATCAGCGGCGACCTGAGCGACCATGTGCTCGACCTGCTCTTCATTGGCCACGTTGCACAGATAGCTGCGCGCCTCGACGCCTTTGGCTTTGCACGCCGCGACCGCGTCGTCGAGCTTTTCCTGATTGAGGTCGACCAAGGCCAGCTTCGCGCCTTTGCCGGCGAAATACTCGGCCATCGAACGGCCCAAACCCTGGCAACCGCCAGTGATAATGATTACTTTGTCGTTGAGTTGCATTCGCATGCCCCGATAGCAGGTCTGAGTAGTTGTTGTTTTCAGCGACTCCCGATCTGCACCGGCCGTAGCTGGTTTGCACATGAGAATTGCCCGCTGGCGTGACGGGGACTTGATCCCGTGCGCCCGTCCGTTTTTTCGACGGATACTATTTAAGGAGTCATAAATTGAGCGTTGAAGTGGCGAAGAATGCCCGAGAATTGCTTCTCAAGGAATACCGTGGAGTGCTGTCGACCCACTCCAAATCGATGCCCGGTTTTCCTTTTGGCTCCGTGGTGCCGTACTGCCTGGACGAGCAGGGCCGGCCGCTGATCCTGATCAGCCGCATTGCCCAGCACACCCACAACCTGCAAAAAGACCCAAAATGCTCAATGCTCGTCGGCGAGCGCGAGGCCGATGATGTGCAAGCCGTTGGTCGCCTGACCTACATGGCCGAGGCGCAAAAGCTCGAAGACGTTGCCGCGATCGAAGCCGCCGCCGAGCGTTACTACCGTTATTTCCCCGATTCGCAGAACTACCACAAGGCCCACGATTTCGACTTCTGGGTGCTGACCCCGGTGCGTCATCGCTACATCGGTGGTTTTGGTGCGATTCACTGGGTCGATCAACTGACCCTGGCCAATCCGTTCGCCGGCAAGGCCGAGATCAGCATGGTCGAGCACATGAACAGCGACCACGGCAAAGCCATCGCGCACTACGTCGACCTCGCCGGTCTGCCGAAAACTGCGCCGGCGCAACTGGCCGGGATCGACACAGAAGGCATGCACCTGCGCATCGGTCAGGCGCTGTACTGGCTGCCGTTCCCAGCACCTTGTAATACGCCGACACAAGTGCGCGAAGCCCTGGTTTCATTGGCTCATGCCGAGGTCTGGCCAAAAAATGCTGTGGCCGACGCTTGAATTCACGAAAGGGCGACGTCATCTAAGGCTTACTGCAAGGCATTTCTTGCGTTGAGGAAACTTTGATGCGCCCTTTTCTGTTGCTCTTTCTGCTGTTTCCAGTGCTGGAGCTGTTCGTATTCGTCAAAGTGGCAGGGGCTATCGGGTTTTTCCCGGCCCTGCTGCTGATCATTCTCGGCTCGATGTTCGGTGTTTTTGTGCTGCGCGTCGCCGGTCTGGCCACTGCATTGCGTGCCCGTGAAAGCCTGAACCGCGGCGAACTGCCCGCACAAACCATGCTGGAAGGTTTGATGCTGGCATTGGCCGGTGGCCTGTTGATCCTGCCTGGCTTCATCAGCGACGTGGTCGGTCTGGTCATGCTGCTGCCAATCAGCCGTCGACTGCTGGCGAACAAAATGCGCCAGCGCGCCGAAGAACAGGCCATGCGTCAGCGTGCGTTCGCCGACGACCTGCAACCCCGTGGCGGTCCTGCACCGCGTCAGCCTCTGGGCCGCGAGGGTGATGTGATCGAAGGCGAGTTCGAACATCGCGACTCCAAGTAACATCTGCATTGACACGGCACCTTCGGGTGCCGTGTTCGTTTATGGGCTGCTTTTGTGCAACATATCGGTGAAAAATTTTTTGCCGCGCCCTTGTAATAAGCTTATGCGCCCTTATGTATCGGTCACCGAAAGGTTTCTGGCATTTGCGCCAGTCAGTCTTCCGCGTCTCGCTCGACGAGGCGCAACCGGCGAAGGCCGGATTTGTTAAACCCGCCGGGACTACACCGGCCGATGAAAACCACAATTAGGAGAGATCGACAATGAAGCTTCGTCCTCTGCATGACCGCGTCGTAATCCGTCGCAGCGAAGAAGAAAAGAAAACCGCTGGCGGTATCGTCCTGCCAGGTTCGGCTGCTGAAAAAGCCAACCACGGTGTGATTCTCGCTGTAGGCCCGGGCAAAGCTCTGGAAAACGGCGAAGTGCGCGCACTGTCCGTGAAGGAAGGCGACAAGGTTGTGTTCGGTCCTTACTCCGGCAGCAACACTGTGAAAGTCGACGGCGAAGACCTGTTGGTAATGAGCGAGAACGAAATCCTCGCTGTTATCGAAGGCTGATACCCCCGTTCATTTTCCCGCTACTACAAAGTATTTAAGGAATATCGATCATGGCTGCTAAAGAAGTTCTGTTTGGCGATTCCGCCCGTAAAAAAATGCTCAAGGGCGTCAACGTCCTGGCTGACGCAGTAAAAGCGACCCTGGGTCCGAAAGGCCGTAACGTGATCATCGAGAAGAGCTTCGGCGCTCCGACCATCACCAAGGACGGCGTTTCCGTCGCCAAAGAAATCGAACTCGAAGACCGTTTCGAAAACATGGGCGCGCAGCTGGTCAAAGACGTTGCCTCCCGTGCCAACGATGACGCTGGTGACGGTACTACTACCGCTACCGTTCTGGCTCAGTCGATCGTCAACGAAGGCCTGAAAGCCGTCGCTGCCGGCATGAACCCGATGGACCTGAAGCGTGGTATCGACAAAGCGACCATCGCGATCGTCAAAGAGCTGAAGAACCTGTCCAAGCCATGCGCTGACACCAAGGCCATCGCTCAGGTCGGCACCATCTCCGCCAACTCCGACAGCTCCATCGGCGACATCATTGCCGAAGCCATGGAAAAAGTCGGCAAAGAAGGCGTGATCACCGTTGAAGAAGGCACTGGCCTGGAAAACGAACTGTCGGTTGTTGAAGGCATGCAGTTCGACCGTGGCTATCTGTCCCCGTACTTCGTCAACAAGCCAGAAACCATGGTTGCCGAGCTGGACAGCCCGCTGATCCTGCTGGTCGACAAAAAGATCTCGAACATCCGCGAAATGCTGCCAGTGCTGGAAGCCGTTGCCAAAGCCGGCCGTCCACTGCTGATCGTTTCCGAAGACGTTGAAGGCGAAGCCCTGGCGACTCTGGTTGTGAACAACATGCGTGGCATCGTTAAAGTCGCAGCCGTCAAGGCGCCAGGCTTCGGCGACCGTCGCAAGGCCATGCTGCAGGACATCGCTGTTCTGACCGGCGGTACCGTTATCTCCGAAGAGATCGGCCTGAGCCTGGAAGCCGCTACCCTGGAAAACCTCGGTAGCGCCAAGCGTGTGACCATCTCCAAGGAAAACACCATCATCGTTGACGGTGCTGGCGTAGAAGCTGACATCCAGGCACGTATCACTCAGATCCGTGCCCAGGCTGCTGAAACTTCCTCGGACTACGACCGTGAAAAACTGCAAGAGCGTCTGGCCAAGCTGTCCGGCGGCGTTGCAGTGATCAAGGTTGGCGCTGGTTCCGAAGTAGAAATGAAAGAGAAGAAGGCCCGCGTTGAAGACGCCCTGCACGCAACTCGTGCAGCCGTTGAAGAAGGCGTGGTACCTGGCGGTGGCGTTGCGCTGATCCGTGCTCTGCAAACCCTGGTTGACCTGAAAGGCGACAACGCTGATCAGGACGTCGGTATCGCTGTTCTGCGCCGCGCTGTTGAAGCTCCGCTGCGTCAGATCGCTGCCAACAGCGGCGACGAGCCAAGCGTTGTGGTCAACGAAGTCAAGAACGGCAAAGGTAACTTCGGTTACAACGCTGCGACTGGCGAGTACGGCGACATGATCGAAATGGGCATCCTGGACCCAACCAAGGTGACTCGTTCCGCTCTGCAAGCTGCATCGTCGATCGGCGGTCTGATCCTGACCACCGAAGCGGCAGTAGCTGACGCGCCGAAGAAAGACGGCGCTGCTGGCGGCGGTATGCCAGACATGGGCGGCATGGGTGGCATGGGCGGCATGATGTAAGCCAGCCTTACCCCGTAACGCAAAACCCCGCTGACGCGAGTCAGCGGGGTTTTTTATTGCCTTTGATTTAGTGTTGGCGCAAGTCCGAGTAATCGTTCATCGCTGGCAAGCCAGCTCCCACAGTGATTCGAGCGTTCACAAAATGTGTGCTCGGCACCAACCCTGTGGGAGCTGGCTTGCCAGCGATGGCGTCAGATCAGGCGCTGACCGGTTGCGCCTCGACCACGGCCTCGGCTTTCACCGCCGGGCGATACAGCACCCAGTAATACGACCCCAGGCAAATCAGCCAGCAGAAAATCGCCGTCCACACGTTGTGCGAAAAGAAGTGCGCGCCCTGCATCATCCGGCTGATCGAAAACACCGACCCCAATGCGAAGGCAAAGATAAACGCCTGTCTGGCCAGACGCGGACGGCGATCACGCAGGACAAAGAACAGCGCAAACAAGGTGAAGCCCGTTGCTGCATGACCACCGGGCCAGCAGCGCCCGGGCTTGTCGGTCTGTGGGCGATGCTCCATCAGTTTGCTGTAGGTCTCATGGCCACCGAATTGCTCCAGGCTCCACGGGCACTGCACGGCAGTCACGGCTTTGACCGGAGTGACGAACGATGTCGCCAGGCCCAGCGAAAGTACCAGGCAACCCAGTTCACGCTTGAACGGTTTCAGCCTGGCGAGAAAAAACGAGCCGATAAAGCCGAGGATGGCCAACACCGAGAACGCAATGACCACCTGTTTGGCACGATCATGGAGGATGTCTTCAAGGAAAAAACTGTGTCGCCCGATAAAGTCGCCTGCGACCGGGTCGTAGAACAGTCTGGCCAGATCCATGTCCAGATCGGTCAGTTCGAGCAACACCAGAATGATTGCCGCGACGGTGGGTATTCCCAGGCAAAGCCAGAAGTTCAGCGGTCTGGAAACGGGGCGGGCAGAAGTCGACACCATGGGCAATTCCTTGGGTGTAAGTAGGATCTGAGGAGCGCAACCGCGCGGAGTCTGCGCGTCTATGCGTCGCTGATTTGTTAATCGAAAGTGAAAAAAACGTTGGCTGGAACAATGAACGTTTTTCTCGCGCAACAACCCAACGCACGCCTAGCCGTGAGCCACACTTGGCCGTAAGCTGCGCGGGCCAAGACGGCCGTTACCCCGTACGGAGGAGGTGCCCATGCGAATTCTATTGGTCGAAGACAACCGCGACATCCTGGCCAATCTGGCCGATTATCTGGGCCTCAAGGGCTATACCGTCGATTGCGCCCAGGACGGTCTGTCGGGCCTGCATCTGGCCGCCACCGAGCATTACGACCTGATCGTGCTCGACATCATGTTGCCCGGCATCGATGGTTACACTCTGTGCAAACGCCTGCGTGAGGACGCCCGTCGGGACACACCGGTGATCATGCTCACCGCCCGCGATCAACTCGACGACCGCTTGCAGGGTTTCAAGGCCGGGGCCGACGATTACCTGATCAAGCCATTTGCCTTGTCCGAGCTGGCTGCGCGGGTCGAAGCGGTGATGCGCCGTGCGCAAGGTGGTGGTCGCCGTGCGCTGCAGGTCGCCGATCTGAGCTACGACCTCGACACGCTGGAAGTGACCCGCGACGGCAAACTGCTGAAGCTCAACCCGGTCGGCCTCAAACTGCTCGCGGTGTTGATGCAGAAGAGCCCGCACGTCCTGCGTCGGGAAATTCTCGAAGAAGCGCTGTGGGGCGATGATTGCCCGGACAGCGACAGCCTGCGCAGTCACGTTCACCAACTGCGTCAGGTGATCGATAAACCTTTTGCCAAACCACTGCTGCACACTGTGCACGGCGTGGGTTACCGGCTGGCCGACGTGTAATGGAGTTCAGGCAAAGTCTTTCCCAGCGGATCATCATTGCTTTTGCCTTGATGAGTGCACTGGTGGCCGGCGCCTTCGCGATGGGCATCGTCGCGACCGTGCACCTGGTGGAAGAAAAACTGATTTCGGCGGGGCTGGGCGGCGACTTGCAGCGTCTGCTGCTGATGGACAATGTTTCGGACTGGAGCCATCGCCCGGAACCCGACCAGTTGTTCTATTTCAGTGGCGGGCCGGGCGATTTCGAGCTGCCCAAGGACCTGCGCCACCTCGATTCGGGTTTCCATGAAGTCTTCCGCGAGCAGCTGTCGTATCACGCGATGGTCGAGATCGTCGACGGTCGCCGTTACGTCTTGTTGCAAGATCAAAGCGATTTTGAAGAGCGCGAGCGCGTGCTGTTTGCAGTGGTCCTGGTGGGTTTTGTGCTCAGCCTGGCACTGGCGGTGTTCCTCGGCTGGGTGCTGGCGCGCAAGGTGATGGCGCCGGTGGTCCGACTGGCCCGGCAGGTGCGTCACCGTGACCAGTTACTCGGGTTGGCGCCGCCGTTGGCGCCGGATTACGCGGCAGACGAAGTCGGCGAGCTGGCGGTGGCCTTCGATGCCACATTGGGGCGTTTGCGTCAGGCGCTGACACGCGAACGCTTGTTCACCAGCGACGTCAGCCATGAATTGCGCACGCCGCTTATGGTATTGGCCAGTTCCTGCGAACTGCTGCTGGAAAACCCGGGGATCGACCAGCGTGGTCGTTCACAGGTCGAGCGAATTGCCCGCGCCAGTGAAGAAATGCGCGAATTGGTGCAAACCTTCCTGATGCTGGCGCGCGCCCAGCATGAAGATGCCGGCATGGCACTTCAGCAAAACCTCTCGCAAGTGGCCGAAGGCCTGTTGTGTCTGTGGCGTGGGCCGATCGAGAGCAAGGGCCTGAAACTGATCTTCGAACCTGGCAGTCCATCAGACATTCGCTACAACGCGACCCTGTTGAATGCCGTGATGGGCAACCTGTTGCGCAACGCGCTGCATTACACCGAAAGCGGCTTCATTCGCCTGACACTCACTGCCAACGGCTTCGCGGTGGAAGACTCCGGTGTCGGCATTCCGGAAGAAAAGCGCGAAGCCATGTTCGAGCCTTTCGTACGTGGCAGCGAAAAGCGTGGCGAAGGCCTGGGGCTGGGATTGTCGCTGGTGCAGCGGATCTGCGAGAACCAGGGCTGGACCGTCAGCTTGAGCACGATGGAGCCCAATGGCTGCCGCTTCGAGGTAGATCTGGGCAAAATCTGACGCACGGAGTGGCTCAATGCTACTCCCTCCTTCCTGTCTAAATCCTGTATAACGCTGTAATAATTTGTCTGTTTACCGGACATTTTTTTCACAAATGGATGACCTGACGCTGACACGCCGCTCCTTAAGGTGGTGACATCAGCAATTCAGGAGTCCAGGTGATGTCCGGTCCGATCAAACTCGATTTTTCCGAGAAGTACGACGATCAACACGCGCAGAAATATCTGCGCAAGCACAAAGAAAGTCTTGGACGGCGTCTCTCCCATTGGCGTGACGAACAGATGGCCCGCAAGGCGCTGGCGCTGGTTGGCGAGCCAGGGCTGGTGCTGGATCTGCCTTGCGGTGCCGGGCGTTTCTGGCCCTTGTTGGGCGAAAAGGCCAACCGGGTGATTATCGGTGCGGACAATTCCGAGTCGATGATCAAGACGGCCATGCAGTCGCAACCGGCCGATGTGGTGAAACGGGTACAACCCTTGCACACATCTGCCTTCGACATTGCCTTGCCTGACAACGCCGTCGACAGCATTTTCTGCATGCGTCTGCTCCACCACATCGGTGAAGCCGAGCATCGCCGGGCGATTCTGCGCGAATTCGAGCGCGTCACCCGCGACAGTGTGATCGTTTCGCTGTGGGTTGATGGCAACTTCAAAGCCTGGAAACGCCAGCGAGCCGAGCGCAACCGTGACAAACGCGAGTATCAGAATCGCTTTGTGTTACCGGCCGCTACGGTGGAAAAGGAATTCGAGGAGGCAGGTTTTCGGATTCAGGAACAACTGGACTTTATTCCGCTCTACGCCATGTGGCGGGTTTACGTATTACGCAAGAGGTAACAGGATGGCAGTGCAATTTGCAGCAGAAACGGATGTCGCTCCGCAAGATCGCTTTGACTTTTACTGGAACCAGCGCGGCGAGTGGGTGGAAGAGCCCAATGTTCGACGTGGCGGGGAAAGTGGCGTGCAAAGGGTCGTGGGGCGCGATGGTCAACTGCTGTATGCCAAGCGCCAGACCGGTCATATCTACCGCAGCTGGCTGCACCCTTTCGGCCGTCCTACTGTTCTGCGTGAACTTGACGCGCTGACTGGCGTGAGCAAGCTCGGTGTGCGCGTGCCCCAGATCGTCTTTTGCGGTGCCCAGCCTGATCCGCAACACAAATGGCGTGCACTTTTGGTCACCAAGTCCCTGGACGGTTTCCAGGAACTGGAACACTGGCTGGCGGCTGCCGGCGGTCGCGATCAGTGTGGCGATGTGGTTTACGAGCGTGTGCTCAAGGACCTCGCCGAGAATCTGGCGCGTATGCACAAGGGCCGTTGGCAGCACAGCTGCATCTACATCAAACACGTGTTTGTGCGTGTGACGGGCGAAGGCGAGTCGGCCAAGGTCGAGGTCGCCTTGATCGATCTGGAGAAGTGCCGCCAGCGTCTGACCGCCTATCGCGCCGCCTCCCATGACATGAAGCAATTGCGCCGCCATTCGTCGTTCCGCGACGCGGACTGGAAAAAACTCGTCTACTTTTATGAGACGGCGTTTGGCAGCGCTATCAAAGGTTTATAGCGATGAAACTAGAAATTGCACGAGGTTTGTTTTTGGTTGGAGCCTTGGCAGTTGCGTCATTGGCGGTGGCTGCCTGGGAGCAGCCCCGCATGCAGGTGGTTGGCGCGTCCGTAGACGACGCCCACTGCGCAGTCCCACGGGTGGCAAAAGCCTCCGTGGCGACCAAACCCGATCATGATCTGTTGTTGTTCATGTTCGGACTTTCTCAAGGGATGAGGCCGCAAAGTTGAACCGATTGAAGCCCACATAAAAGGCCTCGCAGTTGCGAGGCCTTTTTTTATGCAGGCAAGATCAAAAGATCGCAGCCTTCGGCAGCTCCTACATGGATCGGTGTAGGAGCTGCCGAAGGCTGCGATCTTTTGCTTTCAAGGCTTATCGGGTTTCGCCAGCAAGGTGTAAACGCACGGCAGGACAAACAGCGTAAACAACGTACCAATCGACATCCCCGTGGCAATCACCATGCCGATATCAAAACGGCTCACCGCACCGGCGCCCGTGGCCAGAATCAGCGGCACCATGCCAAACACCATCGCCGCCGTGGTCATCAACACCGGCCGCAAGCGAATCGCCGCCGCTTCCTCAACGGCTTCGCGCGCCGTCAGGCCCTTGTCCTTGCGCAACTGGTTGGCGAACTCGACGATCAGGATGCCATGCTTGCTGATCAGCCCGATCAGCGTCACCAGCCCGACCTGGGTATAGATGTTCATGCTCGACCAGCCGAGGAACAGCGGAATCAACGCCCCGCAGATCGACAACGGCACCGTCACGAGAATCACCAGCGGATCGCGGAAGCTTTCGAATTGCGCCGCCAGCACCAGAAAGATAATCGCCAGGGCCAAGGCAAACGTTACCCACAACGCGCTGCCTTCCTGGACGAACTGACGTGACGCGCCGCCATAGTCGAAAGCGAACCCGGCCGGCGCTTCTTCGCGAGCGATCTGCAAGACCGTGTCGATGGCTTCGCCCATGCTCACCAGCGGGAAACCGGAAATCTTCGCCGCGTTGAGCTGCTGGAACTGGTTGAGCTGGCGCGGTCGGGCGCGGTCGCTGACCTTGATCAGCGTCGACAGTGGCAGCAACTCGCCCTGGGTGTTTTTCACGTAGTAGTTGTTCAGCCAGTCCGGGTTATCGCGGTACGGCCGTTCAACCTGAGCAATCACCTTGTAGCTGCGCCCATCAATGGTGAAACGGTTGATTTCTGCCTCGCCCAGCAGGGTGGCGAGGGTGCCACCGAGGTCCTGCATCGACACGCCCATCTGCGCCGCTTTGGCGCGGTCGATATCGACAACCACTTCAGGTTTGTCGAACGCCAGATCGAGGTCGACGAAGGCGAACTTGCCCGATTCCATGGCGCGTTTCTTGATCCGGTCGGCGACTTGCAACAGTAGTTCGTAGTCGTTGGCGGTGTTGACTACAAACTCGAACGGCAAGCCTTCGCCGGTGCCGGGCAGGGAGGGCAGGTTGAAACCGAAGATCTGCAAGCCCGGGATGCCTTCGAGTTTGCCCTGCACCTCCGGGAGGATCTGCATTTGCGTGCGGCTGCGCTCGTTCCACGGCTTAAGCAGGAAACCGCCGATGCCGGCCTGCACACCGTTGTAGCCGTTGATCTGGAACGAGGAGTAGTACTCGGGGAATTCCTTGAAGATTTTGATGAATTCGTCGGTGTAGGTGCTCAGGTAATCAAGGTTGGTCGGCTGTGGCGCAGTGGCCATCATGAAAATGATGCCCTGATCTTCGTCCGGGGCCAGTTCCGATTTGGTGAACTTGAGGAACACCGGGATCAGGCACAACACGATCACCGCGAATACCAACACCACAGGGCGCGTGTTCAGCGTGCCGTGCAACATGCTCTGGTAGCGGCGTTTTAGGCCGTCGAAGATACGGTCGAGGCGGTGCGCCAGACCACTGGGGTTTTCCTCGTGGCGCAGCAAAAACGCGCACATCATCGGTGACAGAGTCAGGGCGACGATCCCGGAAATCACCACCGCACCGGCCAAGGTCAGCGCAAACTCCTTGAACAGCGCCCCGGTCAGCCCGGTGAGAAAACCGATCGGCGCATACACCGCCGCCAGGGTGATGGTCATCGACACCACCGGCATGGCAATTTCCCGCGCGCCTTCCAGCGCCGCATCAAACGGCGTCTTGCCTTCCTCGATGTGCCGGTGGATGTTCTCCACCACGACAATCGCATCGTCGACCACCAGACCGATGGCCAGCACCATCGCCAGCAGCGTCAGCAGGTTCATCGAGTAGCCCATCATCTGCATGAAGAACATCACGCCGATCATCGACAGCGGAATGGTCACCACCGGGATCACTACCGAACGCAATGCGCCGAGGAACAGGAACACCACAACGATGACGATCAGCACCGCTTCGAACAGAGTTTTCACTACTTCATCGATCGAGGCCTGAATGAACAGCGTGGCGTCGTAAGCGATCTCGCTTTTCAGGTTTGGCGGCAGTTGCGCTTCCAGCTCCGGCATCAGCTTGCGCACTTCCTTGATCACGTCCAGCGGGTTGGCGCCCGGTGTGGCTTTGATGCCGATGTACACCGACGGCGTGCCGCCGAACGAGCTGATCGAGTCGTAGTTTTCCGCGCCCATTTCCACCCGCGCGACATCGCTGAGCAACACGCGGCTGTCGCCACTGACCTTGAGCGGAATCGCCGCAAAAGCCTCGGCCGATTTCAGCTCGGTATTGGCGTTGATGCTGGTGACCACGTATTCGCCTTTCACTTCGCCGGCAGCGGAGAGGAAGTTGTACTGGCGCACGGCGTTGGTCACATCGCTGGCGCTGAGGCCGAAACCGGCGAGTTTTACCGGGTCGAGCCACAGGCGCATGGCGAACACCTGATTGCCGAGAATCTCCGCTTCGGCCATACCCGGCAGGGTTGCCAGTTTTGGCTGGATCACCCGTGACAGGTAGTCGGTGATCTGCGGGTTGCTCAAGTCCTTGCTGAAGAAGCTGATGTACATCAGCGCCGAAGCGTCGGCGGATTCCTTGCTCAGCACCGGGTCTTCGGCGTCCTGCGGCAACTTGTTTTTCACCTCGTTGGCCTTGGCCAGCAGTTCGGTGAACAAACGGTCGGTGTTGGAGCCGATGCGCGCGTAGATCGAGATTACCGAGAAGTTCTGCCGACTGACCGAGGTCATGTAATCGATGCCCTCGGCGCTGGCCAGACTTTGCTGCATTGGCTGCGTGATGTAGCCCTGAATGGTTTCGGCGTTGGCCCCGGGGTAAGCGGTGGTCACCGTGATCAGGGCGTTTTCCATTTGCGGGTATTGGCGCAGCGGCAGCTTGCTCCAGGCCTGAAAGCCGAGCAACACAATCAACAGGCTGACCACAGTGGCGAGCACCGGGCGGCGGATGAACGGATCGGTAAAAGCCATGGGAATTCCTTGATCAGTCGGCGCGGGGCGGACTGTTCTGCTCGCCGAGGGTCTTGTCGTCGCTGATGGCGATGTGGGCACCGTTGTCCAGTTTGATCTGGCCAGCCGTCACCACTTGTTCGCCGCTCTGCACGCCCTTGTTGATCATCACCAGGCCATCGCGGCGCTCACCAGTTTCGATGAAGCGGCGTTCGGCGATCAGCACCGGTTGACCCTTGTCATCCTTTTCGACACTACCGTCCTCGGCTTTCTTCTGCCCGACCACGTAGATCGAGTTGCCGTAGAGGGTGTAAGTGATCGCACTTTCCGGCACCACGATATGTTTTTGCGGATCGGGCAGCAGCACTTCGAGGCTGGTAAACATCCCCGGCAGCAGTTTGCCGTCGGGGTTGGCCAAAGTGGCGCGGATCAGAATGTTGCGCGTAGTGCTTTCGACGATCGGGTTGATCGCGCTGATCTTGCCGGCG
This sequence comes from Pseudomonas sp. AC242, assembly GCF_979258655.1. Classification (NCBI taxonomy): domain Bacteria; kingdom Pseudomonadati; phylum Pseudomonadota; class Gammaproteobacteria; order Pseudomonadales; family Pseudomonadaceae; genus Pseudomonas; species Pseudomonas sp. AC242. The sequence continues at coordinate 4,309,249 of NZ_OZ409873.1, read as the reverse complement.
AAGTTTTGCCCCGGGTAAGCAGAGACCGAGATCTGCACCGGTTGACCGATGGCCAGTTTCGGCACCGATTGCTCGGGCAGATAGAAGTCGGCGTAGAGGCTGCTCAAATCCTGCAACGTCGCAATTTTGGTGCCGCTGGCGAGGTAGTCGCCGACGTCGACCTGACGGATGCCGATGGTGCCGCTGAACGGCGCGAGGATGCGTTTTTTTGCCAGCGAGGCGTTGAGCTGGTTGACCGTGGCCTTGTTCTTTTGCAGAACGGCAGAGAGGCGGTCGTACTCGCCTTTGGAGATGGCGCGACTGTCGACCAGTTGCGCGCCACGGCCGAAGTCCAGTTGCGCCAGACCGAGATCAGCCTTGGCGGTTTCCAGCAGGGCGGTTTCAACGGCGCTGTCGAGTTGCAGCAACGGCTGTCCGGCCTTGACCTTCTGTCCGGATTCAAACTTGAGTTCGGTGACGGTGCCGGCGACCTCCAGGCTCAGCTCGACACCTTGCAGCGCCTTCAGCGTGCCGACGGTGGGCAGGCGCAGCTGCCACGGCTGCTCGCTGGCGTTGGCCACGGCGACGCTGATCGGCGGTTTCGGCTTGGAAAAGCCCTGGATCATCGTGTAGATCGAAAAGGCTTTATACCCGCCCAGCACCAGGACGATCAGCAAAACAACACCCAACATGATCAGCATGCGGCGACGCAGCATATTTCCAGTTCCTTGGATAAATCAGGTGAGACAGGCGGGCACATTACTCCGAGTACAGGGGGGATTCCAACTGGCAGTTCTTACAGGGGGGGGCAAAAGATCGCAGCCTGCGGCAGCTCCTACAGGGGAATGCATTCCAATGTAGGAGCTGCCGCAGGCTGCGATCTGTTAAGGCTGTTTCAGGCCATCAGATGCAGATGGTTGTCCCAGAGCCCCGCCGGCAATTCCAGCGGCTTGGCCAACAGCTCATCCTGGCGGCAATCGTAGTAACGGCAACGCCCTTGCCCGGAGGTCACGACAAAACCGTCCTTCACCGCACCGACACCGGCGCAATCGGGCAATGGTGCATCAAGGCGTACTTCGCCGCTGTCCAGATCCCAGATAAAGAAGCGGTTGCCACGCGGCGCCGTCAACGCAACCAGACGCAAATCACTGTGCACTGCGACGCTGGCCGTGTAATGCCCCATCGATTGCAACTGATGCTCCGGCACCGGGAACGCCACGAACGGCTGCCCCGGCCGCTTGATCGCCAACAGTTCCGAACGCTCATGCGACGCGCCCATGAATTGCTGACCGGCAACGATGGTGCCGTCGCTGGCGATGCCCAGATGGCGCACGCTGTTCATCTGCTGGGCGAGGGTTTCCTTGCTCAGCAGGGTGCCATCGCGCTGCATCAGCACCAGGCTCGGCTCCATGGCGTTGAGGTTCATGTCGACGCGGCTTTCCGCCTCGGTACGAATCCCGCCATTGGCCACCACCAGCGTCTCGCCGTCGGGCATCCACGACACCTGATGCGGGCCGAGACCGTGGGTGGAAATCTCTCCCGTGTGCACCAGCCGCTCGCCTTCGAACTTGTACACGCCGAGCAAGCCGCGACCGGGATCGGTGGTGTCGTTTTCGGTGGCGTACAGGTATTCGCCGTCCTTGTGCACCACAGCGTGGCCGTAGAAGTGCCGGTTCGGCTGCGAGGTCACCGTCTGCAGCAATTTACCGTCGCGCAGGTCGATCAGATAGCTCTCGGTGCCCGGACGACGGGCGACAAACAGCGCAATCGGCTGCGTCGGGTGGTTGATGATGTCGTGGCAACGCTGGCCGACTTCGGTGGCGAATACGCGCGTGCCATCCAGCCGATAGCCGACGGCGTAATGCTTGCCGTCGGTGTCGTCGCGCGCCGACAGCAACAGCGGGCTCTGATCCTTGCGTTTGAACAGCGTCCAGCCGCCCAGCGTCACTGCTCCCAGCAGCGTACTAGCTAAAGTCAGAACCTGACGTCGCAGCATGGCACTTGCCCTCATCAGTCACCGTCGTTGGCGTTGAAGCCCAGTTGGATGCCCAGCGCCTTGGCCAGTTCGCCTTCGTGCAGGCGATGGACGACGTTGAGGCTGTCGTAGATGTCGTTCAGTTGCTGACGACCGGCGTCGTCTTCAAGCATTTCGCCGAGCGAACGCTGGGTGCTGTCGAACAGTTTCAGCGAAGCGGCGTAAGCAGCATCGATCTTGTCGGCCAGTGGCTTTTGCTCAGCCGGCAACAGACCACGCAGGCCTTTGTTGTCGACGCCTTCCCAAACGGTTTTCGCCGCCGCGAGGCTGGCTTCCAGTGCGGTCAGCGAAGACTGGCTGCGCCATGCATCGGCCTGGAATGGTTGTGGTACGCCCTTGCTCTGGCGGCCCATTGGCGTGCCGAGTTTTTTCTTCAGGGTGTCCAGCGCGGTGACTTGCACACGCAGCAGATCGGCGATCGCTTCGTGGGAATCGGCGTAGCGCTGGTTCGGGAACTTGGTCATCTGCGCAAGCATGCCGTCGGTGTTGTTCCAGTTCTGCAGAATCTCTTCGGCCAGCTGCTTCTGACGCTCGCCGATGGCGATCAGCAGTGGGCAGTACTTGGCTTTCTGCTCGGCGTTGGCGACGTCAGGCTTGGCGTCGAACAGGATGTACTCGTAAGCCGACAGGCCTTGTACCACCACGCTCGATTTGGCGAGTGCGGCGGCATCGATCTGCGGCTGGGCGACGACCAGTTGCTCGACCTGACGGCCGACGAGGTTCTTCTTGTCCGGCCAGAACTGCACCTGCCACGAACGGTTGCCCTCGGCCAGCGGGCCGATCAGCAGCGGTTGCAGCTCGGCCCAGGCCTTCTGTGCATGGAGGAAGTCGGCGCGGGCGGTCTCCAGGGTTTCTTTGCCCTGGCAGTAGGCGAGGGCGCTGACCGCCAGTTGCTTGTCGGCCTCGACCCAACGGGTGTAGGTCGGCAGGATCACCGATTTGGCGATGGCCGCCGAGGTGACCGCTTGCGGATCCTGCGGCGAGCAGGCGCCGAGGGCGAGCGCGGCAAGGCTGGTGAACAGTAGCTTGGGACGGAACATGTCGGGCTCCCGATTCTTTATCAGTGTTTAAAGTGAGTTCAAAAAAGCCAGCAACGCAGCGCGCTGCTCGGCATTGAAAGACAAAACCTGTTGCTGCGCCGCTTGCGCTTCGCCGCCATGCCATAGCACCGCTTCGAGCAGATTGCGTGCGCGACCGTCATGCAAAAACTGCGTGTGGCCACTGACTGCTTGCGTCAGGCCAATCCCCCACAACGGCGGCGTGCGCCAGTCGCGGCCGGAGGCCTGGAATTCCGTGCGGTTGTCGGCCAGACCGTCGCCCATGTCATGCAGCAGCAGATCGCTGTACGGGCGAATCACTTGATTGGCCAGTTCAGGTTCGGCGGCGTTGGCGGCGGTGGTGTATTTCGGCATGTGGCAGGAATCGCAGCCGGCCTGGAAAAACAGGTTCTTGCCGGCCAGCACTTCTGCATCGTTGACGCCACGGCGTGCCGGCACAGCGAGATTGCGGCTGTAGAACAACACCAGGCGCAGGATGTTGTCGCTGACTTCCGGCTCGCCGTCCGGGCCGTTGCCGTTCGGTGCCTGTTTGCAGGCCGTTTGCGCGTCGGTGCAGTCATCGAAGGGGCGCAGGCTGGTCGTGAGGCCCATGTCACCGGAAAACGCGTGAACATTCTGTTGATTGAGGGTCGGTTGCCCGGCTTTCCAGCCAAATCTGCCCATGACGGTCTTCTGCAAAGCGTCATCCCAGACCTGGTTGGGACGGCCGCTGATGCCTTTGTTGTCTTTGGCTTGCGCGGCGGCATTGGCCAGAATCGCATCTTCGGGGATCGCTTCGAGCAGGCCCAGCCCAATCATCGGCGGGGCAACGCGGGCCGAGAAACGCGTGTCCGGGTGCATCGGGCCGTAGCCGAGTTGGGTAATCTGCAACACCGGTTTACGCAGTTCGACTTCGGTGCCGTCCTTGAAGCGTACAGGCACTGGCGTGTAGGTAACGCGGACTTTGCCCTCGGGAGCGACGCCGGGCACGGCCATGTCCTGAAACTGACCGCCGTACACCGGCTCCGGCACCACGCCGACCTGTTCAATGACTTTGGCAAATTCCGGTGTATCGGGAATCGACAGGCGCACGAGCATGGACACCGCGTTAGGTGCATCCGGTGGCGGCGGATGACCGCGCCCGTCCTTGATGTGGCAGCCCTGACAGGCATTGGTATTGAACAGCGGCCCAAGACCATCGCGGGCGGTGGTGGTCGACGGGGCGATCACCCACGGGCTGCGGAAGAAGCTGTTGCCGACGCTGAAATCCACTCGCCGTGACGGCGGCAGGTTGGCCGAGGGCAGGGAGAACGCATTCTGATCGGTCTTGCGCACGGTCGCGGCACCGCCCGAGCGTGCTTCACCGGGCTCGGCCTTGGTGAAACGCGGGGCGTCATCACAGGCACTCAGGCCCAGGGCCAGCAACAGTGCGGACAAGCGAAGAGGCAGCGAGGGCATCAGACATCCTGCGGACGGGCGAAAACAAAGGCGCAAAGTCTAACAGGGCGAAGGAGTTTGAATAAGAGGAATTATCGTTTGCTTGATATGACGCAGGGTTTCACTCGAGACCGAGGTGCGGCCATCGCTGGCAAGCCAGCTCCCACAGGTACAGCGGCGTTCGCAATATCTGTGTACACCAGCAATCCCTGTGGGAGCTGGCTTGCCAGCGATGGGGCCATCAGCATCACCACAGAAAGCAGGCATGAAAAAGGCGACCCGAAGGTCGCCTTTTTTTGACGCAGACGCTGTTGATCAGAACTCGTGATCAGCGTTGTCCGGGTTCAGGTCGCTGATGCCCAGCTTGCCGGCAGCGGCTTCGATCGAACCGGTCTGCTTGACCAGAGACGCGATGGCGTCGCGAACAATCTGGTTGCCAGCGGTGTTACCCGCAGCGATCAACTGGTCGTAGTGCTCACCCTTGTTGGCGTGATCGACCATGACCTGGATCTTGGCTTCGGTAGCGGCCAGATCGGCTTTCAGTGCGGTGTCGGCAGCCGGGTCGGCCTTGGCCACCAGCGACGACAGGCTGGCGCCGGTCATCTTGGTGCCGTCAACACGGGTGTACTCGCCCAAATACACGTTACGAATGCCTTTGGCATCGTAGAAGTGCGAGTTGTGGGTGTTGTCGCTGAAGCAATCCTGCTCGTCTTCAGGGGAGTTGGCTTCCAGGGACACCTTCATGCGCTCGCCCGCCAGTTCGCCCAGGGACAGGCTGCCCATGCCGAAGAGCATTTTGCGCAGACCGGTTTCGCCCGGCTCGGCTTCGAGGGTGGCGCGGTAGTTGTCAGCCACGTTCGGCTTCCAGTTACCGACCATTTCTTCCAGATCGCTGACCAGCAGTTGAGTCACCGACTTCAGGTAGGCGCGACGACGATCGTTGTGACCGCCAGTAGCGCCGGCGCCTTCCAGGTAGTCGGAGGCCGGACGGTTGCCAGCGCCAGGGCCGGTACCGTTCAGGTCCTGGCCCCAGAGCAGGAATTCGATGGCGTGGTAGCCAGTGGCAACGTTGGCTTCGGAACCGCCCAGCTCGTTGAGGCTGGCGAGTTTTTCCGGGGTGATGTCTTTGACGTCGACCTTGTCTTCGCCGACCTGAACTTCGGTGTTGGCGATGATGTTGGCGGTAGCGCCCGGGTTACCCAGTGCGTGCTCGTAGGATTTGTCGACGTAGTCGATCAGACCCTCGTCCAGTGGCCAGGCGTTAACCTGACCTTCCCAATCGTCGATGATGGTGTTGCCGAAGCGGAACACTTCACTCTGCAGGTACGGAACGCGCGCGGCGACCCAGGCAGCCTTGGCGGCTTTCAGGGTGTCGGCGTTCGGCTTGGCGAGGAAAGCATCGACAGCGGTCTGCAGGGTTTTCGCGGTGGATTCGGCATCGCTGTAAACGGCGAAGACCATGTCGGCGTAGTGCGCGACCACAGCCTTGGCGGCGGCTTCGTCGACTTTACCGGCAGCGGCAGGCGCCGCCGCAGGTGCGGTGGTGCTGGCGGCTGGCGTCGGTGCGGCCGGAGCGGCGGCTTTGTCTTTACCTTCGCCGCAACCGGCGAGGGAAATAGCGATGGCCAGCAGACTGGCGGTAGCCAGAGGCATACGAATCATGGCGAACATCCTGCTTCGATAGTTGAGTGGACTCGCGCTGGGGGTGCGCAAAACTGCGACATAATGCAAATCTTTCGCATTATGTGTAAAGGGTTGTGGCTGGAAATATTTCTTATTTACGCAGATCAAAAGATCGTCCGATCGCGGCCCGAGCCTTCGGCAGCTCTTACAGGGGAACGCATTTCAAATGTAGGAGCTGCCGAAGGCTGCGATCTTTTGATCTGCTAGAGAATGGCCGCGTTAGTGCGTTGCGCTTGCTTGAGATAGGCACCCAGCTCGCGTGCCGGCAATGGCTTGCTGTAGTGATAGCCCTGACCTTCGTGGCAGCCTTCGGAAATGATGTAGCTTTCCTGCTCGGCCGTTTCCACGCCCTCGGCAATCACCTGCATGCCCAGACTCTTGCCCAGTTGAATGATCGCGCGAACGATGGTCGCATCATCGTCGTCATCCAGCAGATCCTGCACGAAGCTCTTGTCGATCTTGATCTTGTCCAGCGGCAGACTTTTCAGATAACTGAGCGATGAATAACCGGTGCCGAAGTCATCGATGGCGATCAACGCGCCGGAGCGACGCAGGCTGAGCAAATGTTGGGCGGCGGTGCTGATGTCTTCCATCAGGCCGGTTTCGGTGACTTCCAGCTCCAGGCTGCGCGGCGGCAGGCGGTACATCTGCAACAGGTTGTTCACCACTCGCGGCAGCTCGGCGTGGTGCAGCTGCACGGTGGACAGGTTAACGGCCATGCGCAGGTCGGCGAAACCCTGATCGTGCCATTCGCGCAATTGCTTGCAGGCCTGATCCAGTACCCATTCGCCAATGGCGATGATCGTGCCGTTCTGCTCGGCCAGCGGAATGAAAAGGTCCGGCGGCACCAGACCGTGTTCCGGATGCTGCCAGCGAATCAGTGCTTCAACGCCGACCACGCGGTGATCGCGATAGCTGATCTGCGGCTGATAAACCAGATAGAACTGATCGCGCAACAGGGCATCGCGCAGGTCTTTTTCCAGCTCGCGGCGACGACGCATCTCGCTGTCGACGCTGGCGATGTAAAACTGATAACGGTTGCGCGAGCGGGTTTTGGCCAGGGTCATGGTCTGTTCGGCCTTCTGCAACAGCTTCTCGGTGCTGTCGCCATCCTCCGGGAACAGGGTGATGCCGATGGTCGCGCGCAGGCGGATTTCCTGATGGTCGAGGGCGAACGCCGCTTCCAGATCATCAAGGATGCTTTGCGCCAGTTCCGCTGCTTCGTAAGGTTGTTCGATGTCGGCCTGTACCAGCGCAAACTGGTCACCACCCAGGCGGGCGAGGGCGCCGAGGCGGCCGCTGTGGGCACGCAAGCGATCGGCCAGAGCCAGCAACAATTGGTCGCCGGTCTGGTAGCTGAACTGCTCGTTGATGCCTTTGAAATCGTCCAGCCCCACGCACAACACTGCGACCCGACGTTGCAGCTTGCCGGCGTCGACCAGAATCTTGTCCAGTTGCTGCTGTAATTGCTGGCGGTTCGGCAGACCGGTGAGGAAGTCGTATTGGGCCATGCGCAGCAGACTGTTTTCGGCTTCGTGGCGCAGATGGGTGTTGCGCTCGATCGACTCAAGCAACTGATTGGCGGTGTTGATCCAGATGCCCAGTTCGTTTTTTTCGTGGCCCTTGAGCTGCGGGATCTTGTGCTCGCTGGGGCGATCCGGGTTGATCTCGGTGAGGTGCTCGATGATCCGCGACAGCGGTTTGGTCAGCAGCCAGTGATAGACCAGGTACAGCACCAGACCCATCGCCAGTGCGCGCAACACGCCGGAGATGAAGATGATTACTGAACTGACGATAAAGCCTTCGCCATAGGTGGCGGTATCGAGGGTGATGCTCAGGTCGCCGTAATACTCACTGTACGGGCCACGCCCCACCAACTGCGTGGTAAAGGTGCGCTCCTGGCCGAGGATAAGGTCGGTCAGCCAGCGGCTGTTGGACTGCTGCAGGTCGCGGGATTTCTGCGCGAGCATGGCTTCGTTGGGATGGCCGATGGAGGCCTGACGCACGGCATCGTCCTGGAACAGGCCTTCGATCACCTGCATGCCCATCTCCCGGTCCAGGCTGTAAACGGCCTGGGTCGACGGGTCGCGGAACATGTCGAGGATGCGTTCGGCGTCGCCGGCAACGGCCTGACGGGTTTTATAGGCATCGAAAACGATCTGCGCGCAGCTCAAGACTACGCCGACGATCAATGCCGACAGGAGCACGACCCGGAGCAACTTCACCGACAAGCTGTTCTTGAGTTCCAGCTTCAAAGGGTTATTCCTTGTTCCGTGCGGGTAGCGTCAAGTTGCCATGAGTATTGGCAATCCCGTGTTTGCAGTCAAAGGGACAATCAGACCGGGGATGATTTGCCCGTGGCCTTGGCCGAAATGCTGCTGTTTGGAGTATTAGCCCTATTTGTACTGTGTCGGTAGTTTCGGCCCTCAACTTGAGCGGTTCGCAGCATTTTTTCCTCTTTTTGATGGTAGTCCGCTGTGGCACGGCGGCAAGCAGCGGCAGACCGCTTTCAGCGTGAGAAGAACGCTATTGATCGTTCCCATGCTCAGCGTGGGAATGCCTCTAGGGACGCTCTGCGTCCAGTGACGCGGAGCGTCACGGGCTGCATGCCCACGCGGAGCGTGGGAACGATCATCGTACGGGGTCTATCCGGGCATAAAAAAACCCGGCAAAAGCCGGGTTTTTGACTGGCGCGCAGCTTAAGCGGTGAAGGTTTTGCCTTCGAACTGCTCAGCAACGAACTTCCAGTTGACCAGGTTCCAGAACGCTTCGACATACTTCGGACGAACGTTGCGGTAGTCGATGTAGTAAGCGTGTTCCCAGACGTCGCAGGTCAGCAGCGGGGTGTCGCCGCTGGTCAGCGGGTTGCCGGCGCCGATGGTGCTGGCCAGGGCCAGGGAACCGTCAGCCTTTTTCACCAGCCAGCCCCAGCCGGAACCGAAGGTGCCGATCGAGGTTTTGCTGAACTCTTCCTTGAACTTGTCGAACGAACCGAAGGCTGCGTTGATGGCTTCAGCCAGCGCGCCGGTTGGTTGACCGCCGGCGTTTGGCGCCAGGCAGTTCCAGTAGAAAGTGTGGTTCCAGACCTGAGCGGCGTTGTTGAAGATACCGCCCGAGGAAGTCTTGACGATTTCTTCCAGGGTCTTGCCTTCGAACTCGGTGCCTGGCACCAGGTTGTTCAGGTTCACGACATAGGTGTTGTGGTGCTTGTCGTGGTGGTATTCCAGGGTTTCCTTGGAAATGTGCGGCTGCAGGGCATCGTGTGCGTAAGGCAGCGGCGGCAATTCGAAAGCCATGATGATTCTCCTAATCAGGTCTGTTGCGGTGAGCGCAAGGCCGATCACGGGCGGCCAGAAATGCACCGGCGAGTTTTTACTCTTTGCGGCGCAGGGTTTCGATCATAGCACCGGGGTTGCGGCATAACCACGCAACAACTGTGTGGGATAGAGGTTCCAGAGCTGTTTGGAATAAATCAGCTCGCGAGAACTAGTTGCCCGGCAACCGTGAACATCATCAACGCCACTACCAGATCAAGGATCCGCCAGGTACTCGGACGTGCCAGCCACGGCGCCAGCCATGCCGCACCCAGCGCCAAGGTGAAAAACCACAGCAGCGAAGCGCTCGCCGCCCCCACTACATAAGCCCCTGGCACTGATTGCTGTGCGCCGAGCGAGCCAATCAACAACACCGTATCCAGATAAACGTGCGGGTTGAGCAGCGTGACCGCCAAAGCGCTGAGCATCACCGCCCGCAGCGAACGCACCGTCTGGTTCTCACCCTGCTCCAGGCTCTGTTTCGAACAGGCCCGGCGCAACGCCTGGCTGCCGTACCAGATCAAAAACGTCGCACCACCCCAGCGGGCGATCGCCAACAGCGTCGGGTTTTGCGCCAGAACTGTCGCCAGCCCGAACACCCCGGCCGCCACCAGCAGTGCATCACACACCACGCACAGCGCCGCCACCGGCAAATGATGTTCACGTCGCAGGCTTTGCGCCAATACAAACGCGTTCTGCGTGCCGATCGCCATGATCAGCCCGAACGCCACCAGCAGGCCGTTCACATAGCTTTGCCACATGAGATTTACTCCGCGTTGGCTGCGAGATCGCGCAGCACTTGCATGGCGCGTTCGGCGTCGGCCTGGCCGACAAACAAATGGTCGTGGTAGTAACCGGCGATCACGTTGCAACTGATCCCGGCCTTGCCCAGTGCTGGGGCAAACGCGGCGGTGAGGCCAACGGCTTCCAGCGCCGAATGCACGTTCAAGGTGATCCACGCGGCGACATAGCCGAAGCTGAAGCCGGCCTGTTCGGCATGGGCGCGTTGCAGAATCACGGTCAGGCCTTCCTTTTCACGGAAGCTGCCGACAATCTCCAGACCGCTCGGCAACACACCGTCGCGCAGGGTGCAGAACACGTATTCGCCGGCGTTGAGTTGCGGGCTCATGCTGCGCAACAACGTCGAGAGTGAAGTTTCGCCAGCCATCAGTGTGGTCCTTGAGAAAGAGTGCTTGCTGGCTATTCTCCGGTCGAAACCTGTATAAGAAAAACCAATAGTGCTGATCGCTCATTAGGAAAACTGATGTTCGACTATAAATTGCTTTCTGCTCTGGCCGCCGTGGTCGAGCAGGCCGGTTTTGAACGGGCCGCGCAGGTGCTCGGATTGTCGCAATCGGCGATTTCGCAGCGGATCAAGCTGCTCGAAGCGCGGGTCGGCCAACCGGTGCTGATTCGCGGGACGCCACCGTCACCGACCGAAATTGGCCGGCGCCTGCTCAACCATGTGCAACAGGTACGTTTGCTTGAACGCGACCTGCAAACGCTGGTCCCGGCGCTGGATGAAGAGGGCCTGCCGGAACGTCTGCGCATCGCGTTGAATGCCGACAGCCTCGCCACCTGGTGGGCCGAAGCGGTAGGCGATTTTTGTGCCGAACAACATTTGCTGCTCGATCTGATCGTCGAAGACCAGACCGTCGGCCTCAAACGCATGCGCGCCGGCGAAGTCGCCGCGTGCCTTTGCGCCAGCGAACGGCCGGTGGCCGGTGCGCGCAGTGTGTTGCTCGGCGCCATGCGTTATCGCGCGCTGGCCAGCCCGGTGTTCATCGAACGGCATTTCCCTGATGGCGTACGCGCCGAACAATTGCCGCGCACCCCGGCGCTGGTGTTCGGGCCTGACGATTTTCTCCAGCATCGCTATCTCGCTTCGCTGGGCGTGGATGGCGGATTCGAACACCATTTGTGCCCATCCTCGGAAGGTTTTATCCGCCTGACCGAAGTCGGACTGGGCTGGGGCCTGGTGCCGGAACTGCAAGTGCGCGAACAATTGCAACGCGGGTTATTGCGCGAACTGTTGCCAGATAAACCGATCGACGTGCCCTTGTACTGGCATCATTGGCGCAATGGCGGTCAGCTGCTGGGTTTGCTGACCGAGCAATTGGTGCGTTCATCGGCGCAATGGCTGGTGCCCTGGAAGCAGCCATGAGCGTCAAGCTGCAAGCGGCAAGTTAAAGCGCTTGCACACTGTTTTAATTTTGCAGCTCGAAGCTTGAAGCTCGCAGCTGGTTTCATTGGAGCTTTGCATGAAAATTCTGGTCACCGGCGCAAGCGGCTTCATTGGCGGACGCTTTGCGCGTTTCGCCCTGGAGCAGGGCCTGGACGTGCGGGTCAACGGTCGCCGGGCCGAGAGCGTCGAGCATCTGGTGCGCCGTGGTGCCGAGTTTGTCCCCGGCGATCTGACCGATGCCGATCTGGTTCGTGAGCTGTGTTCCGATGTTGAAGCCGTGGTGCACTGCGCTGGCGCTGTTGGACTGTGGGGACGCTATCAAGAATTCCATCAAGGTAACGTGCAGGTCACCGAAAACGTCGTCGAAGCCTGTCTGAAGCAGCGCGTCCGGCGTCTGGTGCATCTGTCGTCGCCATCGATCTATTTCGATGGCCGCGATCATTTCAACCTGACCGAAGAGCAAGTGCCCAAGCGCTTCAAACATCACTACGCCGCAACCAAGTACCTGGCCGAACAAAAGGTCTTTGGCGCGCAGGAATTCGGCCTGGAAACCATCGCCCTGCGCCCGCGTTTCGTCACCGGCGCCGGCGACATGAGCATCTTCCCGCGCCTGCTCAACATGCAGCGCAAGGGCCGCCTGGCGATCATCGGCAATGGCCTGAACAAGGTCGATTTCACCAGTGTGCACAACCTCAACGAAGCGCTGCTCAGCAGTTTGCTGGCCGCCGGTTCCGCGCTGGGCAAGGCCTACAACATCAGCAACGGCGCGCCGGTGCCGTTGTGGGATGTGGTCAATTACGTGATGCGCAAGATGGAGGTGCCGCAGGTCACCAAGTACCGTTCGTATGGTCTGGCCTACAGCGTCGCGGCGCTCAACGAAGGGGCGTGCAAGCTCTGGCCCGGACGTCCGGAGCCAACCCTGTCTCGCCTGGGCATGCAGGTGATGAAAAAAAATTTCACCCTCGACATCAGCCGCGCCCGGCATTATCTGGACTACGATCCGAAAGTCAGCCTGTGGTCGGCGCTGGATGAGTTCTGTGCGTGGTGGAAAGCTCAGGACATCCGTTGAAACGATTCGGCCGGGCGGCAATGAACCGTGTAGCCGCTTGGGGGTCAATCCCTGCGGTTGCGGCGGTTATACTTCGCAGCATTTAGCCATCACCGCGTTTCACAAAGGTTGCCTCAATGTCCATGCGTAATGATGCCCACGACGATTTCGATGATGTCCCGAGCCTGCGTGCCGACACCTTCGACGACGATGACATTCCAACCACCGCCCGCACCTCCGTGCACTCGCGCACGCCACCGGTGGTCAAGGTCAAAGCCGCGAGCACCGGGCCGTTGTGGGCCTTGGTCGGCGCATTGTTTTTCGCCTTCGTCGGTCTGGCTTGGTGGAGCTTTCAGCAGATTTCGCTGATGGAGCAGCAACTGGTCGCGACCCAGGAAAGCTTTGCGCGGATCAGCGAAGAAGCGGCCGGACGTCTGCAGGACATTTCCGGTAAGGTCGTCGCCAGCCAGTCCAACGTCACCAGCGACAGCGAAGCCCTCAAGCTGCAAATCAAACAGCTCGAAGGCAAGCTGCTCGATCAGAGCAAACAGCAGCAAGGCGTAGCGGGGCAGGCCAGCGATCTGGACAAACGCCTGGCACAGATGACCGCGCAGACCACCGAACAGCAGAACGCCAACACCCAGTTGCAAGCGCAGGTCAAAGCCTTGACTGCGGAACTGGCGACGCTGAAAAGCACACCGGCCGACACCAGCAAGGTCGACACGCAGTTGAAGGCCTTCGATGCACAGTTCAAAAGCCTTGGCGCCGATATTGCTGCACTGAAAAAGCAGGGCAATCCAAGCGCGGCGATCGATCGTCTTGAGCAGGAAATCGTCGTGCTCAAAAGCGAACAGGACAATCGCCCGGCGGCACCGCAGGGTGGCGGCAATACCGCCGAGTTCGACGCCTTCCGTGGGCAGATGACCCGCAACATCAACACCCTTCAGGCGCAGATTCAGAATTTGCAGCAGCAGATCAACGCCCGCCCGTAAGGCCTGAACAACGCTGGTGGGGCTTGCCTCACCAGCGTATCCGCGACACGTTCAGAAACCGTCTGAATATCCATACATCACCCCAAGCCGTCTACGCTCTTGAAACACCAACAAGAACGAGGGATGCGCTATGGGGTTTTTGCATAAAGTGGCCTGGCTCGGCGTGATGTTACTGGCCGGTTTCGGCCAGGCCAGCGCCGCCACGACCGCCAAGGATGACAGTCAGGCCGCCATCGCCTTGCTGGAAAAAGCCCTGGCCTATTACCACGACAACGGCGACAAGGCGTTCGCCGCGTTCAGCCGTCAGGGCGAGTTTGTCGATAAGGATCGCTATGTATTCGTGGTCGATACCAAGGGCGTGATGCTTGCCAGTGGCGGACCTTCGTCGGCGTTGATCGGTCGGGACGTCAGCGAAGTACTCGGCCCGGATTTGCAGAAAACCTTCAAGGACGCGTTGAAAGTGCCGGAAGGTAATGGCATTCAGCAGGCCGAATACCGTTGGCAGAACTGGTCGGACGGCAAGGTCGAGCGCAAGCATGTGTATTACCAGCGCATTGGTCAGCGAATTCTGGCGGTCGGTTACTACTTGCCGCGAGCGTCACCGGCGCAGGCCAAGGCATTGCTCGACAAAGCGGCGACTGATCTGGGCAAAGACGAGAAGGCCACGCTGACGGCGATCAACTCGCTCAAGGGCGGCTATTTGCAGGATGACTTGTACGTGTTTGTGGTCGATCTGAACACCCAGCGCTACGTCGCCCACGGCACTAATCTGCGCTTGATCAACACCGACTTCGGCAAGGTCAAGGATCCGGAAGGCAAACCGGTGGGCGAGCCGATTCTGGCGCTGATCGGCAAGCAGGATGAGGGTGAATATGAATACCGCTGGAAAAACCCGGTAACCGGCAAGGTCGAGGACAAGCATGCCTACCTGAAGAAGGCCGGGCATTTCCTTGTCGCCGTGGGTTACTACAGCCCTTGAAGGATGATCGTTCCCACGCTCCGCGTGGGAATGCAGCCCGGGACGCTCTGCGTCCCATCCAAAGCCGAACGCAGAGCGTCCGTTGCAGGCATTCCCACGCAGAGCGTGGGAATGATCAAGGGGAGAAAGTTATTTGGCGCCGTGTTCGCGTCCGCGCAGCAGGTTGTTGGGCATCGCAATCGCCGCCGCCAAACCCAGCAACGACACCGCCGCACTCACCCACAACAAATGCCTAAACGTCACCAGCAGTTCTGCGCGCAAGGCGTTCTGCGCATCCCCCGGCGCGGCGTTCAAACCATCGAGCAGAACGTTGCCCGAATGCCCTTCGCTCATCAGCGAACTGCTCGCCAGATGGGCGAAATTCGAATCCTGCAGCAACGCCAGCAACAGTGCCGACATCAACGCCACGCCCACTGCGCCGCCGAGAGAGCGAAACAGGTTGGTGGTGCTGGTGGCTACGCCGATGTCGCGTTGTTGCACCGAATTTTGTGTACCGACCAACGAGGTTGGGAACTGCATGCCGCTGGAAATACCACAGAGCAACATGAACAGTGCGCTGAGCAGCGTCGCCTCCGGTGGGCTGAATGCCATGCCGAGAATCGCGATCGGCATCAGCAGAGCGCCGCTCAGAATCTGTGGTTTGTATCGCCCGGTGATCGACGTGCGCCGGCCAGCGAAAAATGCACCAATCGGCAACCCCATTGCCAACGGCAACAAGTGCAAAGCGGCGCTGTCAGCCCCGGCACCGGTGACGCTCTGAAAGCGCAGCGGCATCAGCACGATGAGCGAAATCGCCTGGAAACTGGTAAAGAAAATCGTGCACCAGCACAGCAGGGCGTTGCGGTTGGCGAACAGGTGCATCGGCAGCAACGGTTCCTTGGTCCGACGCTCATGCCAGACAAACACCGCCAACACCACCACCGCACAAGCGAACAGGCCAAGCACTTCACCGCTGCGCCACGAATGACCCTGACCAACCTGAGTAATGCCCAGCAGCAGGGCAGTGAGGCCGATGATCATCAGCACGGTGCCGAGGTAGTCGATGATTGGTTTGCGCTGGGGAATCGGCAGTCCGCGCAAGTTGCGCCGCGCCACCCACCAGGCACCGAGGCCCAGCGGCAGGTTGATCAGAAATACCCAGCGCCATGACAGGTACTCGGTCATGTAACCACCGAGTACCGGGCCGGCGACACTGGCCACCGCGTACATACTGCTGAAGTAACCCTGATAACGCCCACGCTCACGCGGCGGCACGATGTCGCCGATGATCGCCTGACTCACCGAGATCATCCCGCCGGCGCCGATGCCCTGAAGGATTCGCGCCAGCACCAGTTGCTCCATGCTCTGCGCCATGCCACAAAACAGCGAGGCGAGGGTGAACAGGCCCATGCCGAACAGCATCAGTTTGCGCCGTCCGTACAAGTCCCCGAGCTTGCCGTAGATCGGCACCGCCACCGTCATCGCGACCATGTACCCGGAAATCACCCAGGCGAGCAGGCTGACATCCTTGAACTGAGCAGAGATGGCCGGCATCGACACGGCGACGATGGTCTGGTCCAGCGCGCCGAGAAAGATCGCCATCATCAGCGCGACCAGCACGCTGCGAATGGCCGGTTTGGGCGTTTCGGGGTGATTGAGATTGGTCACGGGCAAAACCTGCGGGCAGTGAGAGTCCCGCAGATCGTCAGGCGAGCGGGGATGCTCGCCAGTGTAAGTCGGTAGCAGGCTATTCGATAGCCTCGTAAGGAAGTCCGACGTAATTTTCTGCAATGGTTTTTCGCCCCGCTTCTGAACTGACAAAGTAGTCCAGTTCCGAGGCGCTGATGCGCTGGCTGAAAGCGTCGTGATCATCGAAACGGTGCAGCATCGAGGTCATCCACCAGGAAAAACGTTCCGCTTTCCAGACGCGGCGCAGGCAGATTTCCGAGTACTTCTCGAGCAGATCGGTGCGCCCGTCGCGGTAAACCTTCAGCAGAATATTGAACAGCGTGCTGACGTCACTCGCCGCCAGATTCAAACCCTTGGCGCCAGTGGGCGGGACGATGTGCGCGGCGTCACCGACTAGAAACATCCGCCCGTATTGCATCGGCTCCACGACAAAACTGCGCAGAGGCGCGATGCTTTTTTCGATCGAAGGGCCGGTAACCAGTTTCTCGGCAAGCTCTACTGGCAGACGATTTTTCAATTCATCCCAAAAGCGCTGATCGCTCCAGTCATCGACGTTTTCATCCGCCGGTACTTGCAGGTAATAACGAGTGCGCGCTGCCGAACGCATGCTGCACAAGGCAAAGCCGCGTTCGTGGCGGGCGTAGACCAACTCGTCATGCACCGGCGGCGTGTCAGCCAGAATCCCCAGCCAGCCAAACGGATAAACCCGCTCGAAGACTTTCAGACTATCGGCCGGAATCGACTGCCGCGCGACGCCGTGGAAACCGTCGCAACCGGCGATGTAATCGCAATCGACGCGAAAGATTTCACCGTCCTTTTCAAAGGTGACAAAAGCTTCATCGCTTTTCATGCCGTGAGGAACGACATCGCGCGCCTGGTAAATCGTCGGCGCGCCAGCCTCCCGACGAGCGGCCATCAGGTCGCGAGTCACTTCGGTCTGGCCGTAGATCATCACCGTCTTGCCGCCGGTCAGCGCGTGCAGATCGATGTGCACCTGACGCCCGTCCAGCGCCAGATCGAAACCGCCATGCACCAGTCCTTCGGCGTCCATCCGCCGACTCACGCCAGCCTGACGCAACAGCTCTACCATGCCCTTTTCGAGCACACCGGCGCGGATGCGCCCGAGCACGTAATCGGGGGTCTGACGTTCAAGAATGAGGGTGTCGATGCCAGCGTTGTGCAACAACTGGCCGAGGAGCAGTCCGGACGGACCGGCGCCAATAATGGCGACTTGGGTTTTCAGCGTTTTCATTGTTTTTATGACTCGCAAGCTTCACGCGGCCAAGACCGGTGAATGATTTTTATGGATCGAGTGCTTGCATTTTTCCCTTGCGGGTCTGTCAATTGAAGGTGAAAACTGAGCCGATACCTGTACATTCTGCCAATCGGTGCGATTATCGCCCACAACCCCGAGGCCTGGATTGAAGTGATGAACAAGCCTGAGCTGCCTTCGATTCCAGTGTTCAAGCTCTACGGTGAAAGCCTGGACTGGCCGACCCCTGACTTGCTGCACTGTGAAACCATTTCCTCCCGCAGTCGCGAACATGAGTGGGAAATCAAACCCCACCGCCATGCTGATTTGTGCCAATTACTCTTCGTCTTCAAAGGTCAGGCAGAGCTTGAGATCGAAGGGCAACGCACGCAACTCCAAACCCCGGCCATTCAAGTGCTGCCACCGCTGTCGGTGCACGGCTTTCGTTTTTCCGAAGACGTCGAAGGGTTCATCGTTACCCTCGCCACACCGCTGATCAACCACTTGCAGGCGCAACTGGGCGATTCGGTACATGCGCTGGCCAGCGCAGAACACTATCCGGCCGGCCACGACGGCGATTACCTCAACAGTCTGTTCTCGGCGCTGCAGGCCGAGTACAACGGCCACCAACCGGCGCGGGAAATGCTCATGCATTCGCTGGTCAGCGTGATCATGGTCTGGGTCAGCCGTCAGGCAATCGTGCGGCACAAAGCCAGTCAGCGGCCGCAACGTCAGCGCGAATACCTCAATGGCTTCATACAGTTGGTGGAGGAGACTTACCGCCAGCACGTGAAGGTCGAGGACCTGGCGCATCGCCTGGGGATTTCGGTGTCGCACCTCAATGGCACGTGTCGAGAACTGGCGGGGCAACCGGCCTTGCAGATCATGCATGAACGGCAGTTGCTGGAGGCCAAGCGCTTGCTGACCTACACCAGCATGACGATTTACGAGATGTCGGAGTTGTTGGGTTTTTCCGATCCGACCAACTTCACGCGGCTGTTTCGGCGGCGGGTGGGGATATCGCCAAAGGCTTTCCGCGACAGCCTGAAGGCCGAGCATTAATCTCATAAACGCCGCAAAAACCTGTGGGAGCTGGCAAGCCAGCTCCCACAGGTAATGAGTCAACCTCAGGCTCAGCGCAATGCGTTCAGCGTGGCATTGTGTGGAATACAGCGCTCGAAGTTGCAGCTCGCGTACTCGCGCGGCAACTGTCGCAGCTGTTCGACCCGCCAGGCAGCGGTGCCGTACAGCGCCAGCGTGGCGGCGCAGGTGATGAAAATCGCGACGTACCTTCTTGTTTTGATGTTCATGGCGTAGACCTCTGAACGACATACCCTGCGGTATTACTTTCAGCATAGGTCAGCGGTGGGGAGTTGCCAGCGAGTGCGCTTGAGCTTGTAACTGGCCATTCAGCATATCGATAGCCACAGTGGATCGGGTTTACAGTCCGATATCCCATTCGGGGTTTTCGGGAAATCTGAGCACCAGAAAATCCAGCATGCTGCGCAGCGCCGCCGGCATGTGTTTGCGCGAGGCATATACAGCGTAGATGCTCATCTGTCGCGGCTCCGCATGGGGCAGCAGTCGCACCAGTTCACCGCTGTGAATATGCACCCCGGCCTGATAGGTCGGCAGCATCGCCACCCCTGCGCCAGCCAATGTTGCGCGCAATAACGTACTGGCTTCGTTGGCGCTGATATTACCCTGCACCGGCACCGAAACCGGTTCGCCATCCTCCTCGAAATGCCACAGGCTTTTGCCGAAATACGAGTGCGTCAGGCAGTTGTGTCGACTCAGTTCCTCGACCCGCAGAGGCGCCGGCTGTTCTTGCAGATACGCCGGCGTGGCGCAGACCACCGAACGACAAACGGTCAGGCGTCGGGCAATCAGGTTGGGATCGAGATCGTTACTGGTACGAATCGCCAGATCGATGCGCTCATCCACCAGATTCACCGTGCGATCGAGCATTTGCAGGTCGATGCTGACTCCGGGGTAGCGTTTGACGTAAGCGGCTACGGCATCGGCCAGTTGTGCCTGGCCAAACGAGGTACTGACGCTGATCCTTAGCAGCCCGCGCGGTGCGTCGTGGGGTTCGCTGACGGCGGCCTGCATGTCGGTCGACAGTTCGATCATCTGTCGGCAACGCGGCAGAATTTCACTGCCGGCAGCGGTCAGGCTCAACTTGCGCGTGGTGCGGTGCATCAGACGTGCGCCGACCCAGTCCTCAAGCTCCGCCAGATAACGTGAAACCACCGGCCGCGACAGGTCCAGATGATCGGCTGCGGCCGACTGGCTGCCCAGATCCACCACGGTGACAAACACCCGCATTGCTTGGAGACGATCCATGATTTGCCCGCTTTCAGAAACAAACTATGTTCAAGCATCGCATTTTTTGTACTGAGTCAGGCAACTAAGCTCTGTTCCATCGCCAAACACGGCATTCGGACACCGGAGCAACAGATGATCGGCTTCACCACACTCAAACGCGTTCTGCTCGCCACCGCTTCCCTGGGTTTCGCCGCGCATGCCGCGGCTGCCAACCTGACCCTCGACGTCTATAACCCAGGTACAAATGCGATTTTCCCGGTGACCTCGGTACTGGTCAGCGGCGAGAAAGACGCGATCCTCGTCGATGCCCAGTTCGGCAAATCCCAGGCTGAACAGGTCGTGGAAAAGATCCGCGCCAGCGGCAAACACCTGACCACTATCTACATCAGCCACGGTGACCCGGATTACTACTTCGGTCTCGATACCCTGACTAAAGCATTCCCGGAAGCCAAGGTAGTGGCCTCGCAGCCGACGGTTGATCACATCAACCAAACCGTCGCCGGCAAACTGGCCTTCTGGGGGCCGAAAATGGGCGCCGACGTTCCGGCGAAAACCATCGTACCGGGCGTGCTCAAGGGCGACAGCCTGATGCTCGAAGGGCAGAAGTTGCAGGTGGTCGGCCTTGAGGGCAAACAGCCGGATCGCAGCTTTGTGTGGATTCCGTCGCTCAAGGCCGTGGTCGGTGGCGTCGTCGTTGCCGAGAACATTCACGTATGGATGGCCGATACCCAGAGCGCGCAATCCCACGCCGATTGGCTGGAAACATTGCACGCGATCGAAACCCTCAAGCCGAACACCGTGGTGCCAGGCCATTACCTCGGCAACAGCAGCCGTTCGCTGGCCAGCGTGAAATTCACCGCCGACTACATTAAGGCGTTCGACGCGGAAACCGCCAAGGCCAAAGACTCCACCGCACTGATCAAGGCGATGAAAAAACGCTACCCGAAACTGGGTGAGGAAAGCTCGCTGGAGCTGAGCGCGAAAGTCGCCAAGGGCGAAATGCAGTGGTAAGCCGATTCTGAAAAACGCAGCACTCTCAAGCCAACTGGAGAATGTCATGAGCAAGATCGCAATCATTGGTGCCACCGGCCGCGCCGGTAGCCAATTGCTGGAAGAAGCCCTGCGTCGTGGCCATAGCGTGACCGCTATCGCCCGCGACACCTCGAAGATCGGCGCCCGCGCCGGTGTGGTCAGCAAGAATGTCGATGTGCTGGATTCCGCAGCGCTGCAAGACGTGGTGGCCGGTCATGATGTGGTGATCACCGCCGCGCATTTCGCCACCGTCCCTGCGGCGGCGATTGTCGAACCAGTGAAGCAGGCGGGCGTGCAGCGCTTGCTGGTGGTCGGCGGTGCTGGTTCGTTGTTGCTGCCGGACGACACTCGGGTGATCGACAGTGCGGGTTTTCCGGCGGAGTACAAAGCTGAAGCCAGTGCCGGTGCGGCGTTTCTTGAGGCGTTGCGTCAGGAGCAAACGCTGGACTGGACCTTTCTGTCGCCGTCGGCGGAGTTTGTTGAAGGTGAGCGCACGGGGAGTTTCCGTGTCGGCCAGGATCACTTGCTGGTGAGCGCTGAAGGGCGTAGCTGGATCACTTTTGCTGATTACGCGATTGCGTTGATCGACGAGGTGGAAACGCCGAAGCATTCGCGTCAGCGGTTTACCGTCGGGTACTGAGTGAATCCTTGCCCCTCACCCCAGCCCTCTCCCGAGGGAGAGGGCTGGGGTGAGGTGTCTGGCGTTGTACATCGACCTGAGTGATCGAGTCGATTATGGATTCAACGCAGTAATTTCACGTCGGCGTATTTCTAGAGCATCCCCTAATCAGTCCCCTCTCCCTCTGGGCGGTCCGACGTTTCGGGAGGGTTAGGGTGAGGGGAAATAGCCTCACCGCAAATGCGCCTGCTCAACCAGCCAGATCATCAATTCCTCCAACTGCGGCGAAGGCTCGGTTCCCGCAGGCACCACCACGTAATACGCCAGCCCCGTCTTCACCTTCAACGCAAACGGCATCACCAGCCGTCCCGCGCGCAAGTCATCACCAATCAACGACCAGTCTCCAATCGCCACCCCCGTGCCATGCGACGCCATCGACATCGCCTGATCCAGCGTTTCGAAATGCTGGCCCAGGTTCACGTTGTTCAATTGCAACTCGGCCGCTGTCAGCCAGACCTTCCAGTCCTGAGTGTCGGAAGTCGGATGCAGCAACAAGTGCTGTTGCAGATCCGCCGGCTCGAACAACGCTGGCGGGCCTTTCAACAGTGCCGGTGAACAGACCGGGGTCAGTTGCTCATCGAACAGGTGCAGGGCAGTCGAGGAGTTGTCCGGCGGCGTTCCATAGATCACCGCCGCGTCAAATTGCTCGCGCTGAAAGTCCACGCCATGGGCCAGGGTGGTGGTCAGTTTGACCGGCACATCCGGGCGTTCCTTTTGCCATTGCAGCAGGCGTGGCACCAGCCAGCGCATCACACAACTGGGGGCCTTGAGTTGCAGGGTTTCGCGCTTGAGACCGATCTGCTCGGTGGCCTCAGTGATCAGACCGAAAACCTTCTCCACTCGCGGCAACCATTCCCTTCCTTCAGCCGTCAGCTCCAGCCCTCGGGCCAGGCGGATGAACAATTCATACCCCAGATGATCTTCCAGTCCGGCGATCTGCCGGCTCACCGCGCCCTGGGTGATGTGCAACTGCTCGGCGGCCCGGGTGAAGTTGCAGCACTGCGCGGTGATCAGAAACGTATGCAGGGCGGGCAGGGGGGGCAGTCGTTTCATGTGGATCCAAGGTATGACGTGAGGACATGGCTAGTATGACTTTTAATCGATTGTTGCCGCTACCTGCCGACCGTTCAATGAGCCCATGAAGGGCCCTCTGTAGGAGTGAGCCTGCTCGCGATAGCGGTGAGTCAGTCACCGCAGTGTTGAATGTGAAGACGCTATCGCGAGCAGGCTCACTCCTACAGAAAGGCCCTGTGTTTTTAGCTGACAAAAGGGCAATGACATGGCGACGTGTGGCGAAGTACTGGTCAAGTTACTCGAAGATTACGGGGTCGAGCAGGTGTTCGGCATTCCCGGCGTGCACACCGTGGAGTTGTATCGCGGGCTGGCCCGTTCGAGCATCAACCATGTCACCCCACGACATGAGCAGGGCGCCGGTTTCATGGCCGACGGTTATGCGCGCACCAGCGGTAAACCGGGGGTGTGCTTCATCATTACCGGCCCGGGCATGACCAACATCACCACCGCCATGGGCCAGGCTTACGCCGATTCGATTCCGATGCTGGTGATCTCCAGCGTGCAGAGCCGCAACCAGTTGGGCGGTGGGCGCGGCAAGCTGCATGAGTTGCCGAACCAGAGCGCACTGGTCGCTGGCGTCGCGGCGTTCTCCCACACGCTGATGTCGGCGTCGGAGTTGCCGGGCGTGCTCGCTCGCGCATTCGCCTTGTTCCAGGCCGGCCGTCCGCGTCCGGTGCACATCGAAATCCCGCTGGACGTGCTGGTAGAAGAGGCCGATGACTTGCTCGCCAGCGTTCCGGTCAACATCGACCGCGCCGGTGCTGCCCCCGCTGCCGTGAGCCGTATGAGCGAGTTGCTCGCCGGCGCTCAGCGTCCCTTGATCCTCGCCGGTGGCGGTGCGATCGATGCCGCTGCCGAACTCACCGAACTGGCCGAACTGCTCGATGCACCGGTGGCGCTGACCATCAATGCCAAGGGCATGTTGCCGTCGACGCATCCGCTGCTGATCGGTTCGACGCAAAGCCTGGTCGCCACCCGCGCGCTGGTCGCCGACGCCGATGTGGTGCTGGCGATCGGCACCGAACTGGCCGAAACCGATTACGACGTGACCTTCGCCGGTGGTTTCGAGATTCCCGGCAAACTGCTGCGCATTGATATCGATGCCGACCAGACCGTGCGTCACTATCCGCCACACGTGGCATTGGTTGCCGATTCACGCAATGCCGCGCAGGCGCTGCTCAGCGCCTTGTCGCACAAAGCGCTGGCTGAGCGCCGCAACGATTGGGGCCAGGTGCGCGCCGCGCGTCTGCGTGAAGATCTCGCCGCAACCTGGGATGCCCCGACCCTGGCGCAAACCCGCTTCCTCGAAGCCGTGCTGCATGAATTGCCCGACGCGGTGTTCGTCGGCGACTCCACGCAACCGGTGTACACCGGCAATCTCACGTTCAATCCGGAGCGTCCGCGCCGCTGGTTCAACTCGTCGACCGGTTACGGCACCCTCGGCTATGCGTTGCCGGCCGCGATTGGCGCATGGCTCGGTGGCCAACTCGACAACGGCGCGCGCCCACCGGTGGTGTGCCTGATCGGCGACGGCGGTTTGCAATTCACCCTGCCGGAACTGGCCAGCGCCGTCGAAGCGCGCACGCCGGTGATTGTCCTGTTGTGGAATAACCAGGGCTACGAAGAGATCAAGAAATACATGGTCAACCGCGCCATCGAACCGGTTGGCGTCGATATCTACACCCCGGACTTTATCGGTGTGGCCAAGGCCCTCGGTTGCGCTGCCGAAGCGATCAGCTCGGTGGAACAACTGCGCAGTGCGCTACGTGCGGCGACCGATCGCCAAGGCCCGACCGTGATTGAAATCGACCAGCACCAGTGGATGCAGGCGGTGGCCCAATGATCAGTTTCCCAACCACACTCGACGGCCTCTATATCAACGGCCAATGGTCGGCCGGCCGCGAACATCTGCGCGTGATCAACCCGGCCACCGAGGCGTTGCTGACCACGGTCAATGGCGGTGACGAGCACGCGGTCGAGCAAGCGGTCGCCGCTGCCACTGCCGCGTTCAAGGATTGGTCACAAACCAGCGGTGCCGAGCGCGGCGCAATCCTGCGCAACATCGCCAATGGCGTGCGCAACGGTCGCGATCACTTGATGAACCTGCAGTCGAGCAACAACGGTAAACCGCAGTTCGAAGCGGCCATCGACGTCGATGACGTGATCGCCACGTTCGAGTACTACGCCGAACTCGCCGAAGGCCTCGACGCCAGACAGGACAGCAACGTGCCGCTGCCCAGCGATGATTTCAGCGCCCGCCTGCGCCGCGAGCCGTGCGGTGTGGTCGGGCTGATCGTGCCGTGGAATTTCCCGATGGTCACCACCGCGTGGAAACTCGCCCCGGCGCTGGCCGCCGGGTGCTGCGTGGTGCTGAAGCCATCGGAAGTCACGCCGCTGCCAGAGCTGGAGCTGGCGGCGATCATCGCCGAAGCCGGCCTGCCCACAGGCGTGTTCAACGTCGTTTGCGGTACTGGTCTGGCGGTCGGTGCACCACTGTCGGCGGATCCGCGCATCGCCAAGATTTCCTTCACCGGTAGCAACGCCGTCGGTGTCCAGGTGATGCAGCGCGCCGCTGAAACGGTGAAGGGCGTGAGTCTGGAGCTGGGCGGCAAATCTTCGCTGCTGGTGCTCGAAGATGCTGATCTGGAACTGGCGGTCGGGCTGGCTTGCGGCGGCGGTTTCTTCAATGCCGGACAGATGTGCTCGGCCACCAGCCGCGTATTGGTCGCCGATGAGCTGGCAGACGAATTCCTCGAACGTTTGCACAAGCGTGCGCAAGCAATTCGCGTCGCCGACCCGTTCGACCCGGACGTGGAGATGGGCGCACTGGTCAATCAGGCGCAATACCAGCGTGTGCTTGGTCACATCGACCGTGGTTTCAGTGCTGGCGCGAAGCTGCTTTGCGGCGGCAATCGTCCGGCAGATTTGCCGCGCGGCTATTTTTTGCAGCCAACCGTGTTCACCGACGTGCCCCTCGACAGTGCGCTGTGGTGCGAAGAGATTTTTGGCCCGGTGCTGTGCGTGCGCCGTTTCAGCAGCGAAGCCGAGGCAATTGCCTTGGCCAACGACAGCCAATTCGGCCTGGTCGCCAGTGTGGTGACGCGAAACGCCGAGACCGCCGAGCGGGTCGCCAACGCCCTGCAGGCGGGGCTGGTGTGGCTCAACGCACCGCAAGTGATCTTCCCGCAAACGGCGTGGGGTGGTTACAAGCAGAGCAGTATCGGCCGCGAGTTGGGGCCATGGGGCCTGGCCGCTTTTCAGGAAATCAAACACGTGATCCGGGCGCTCTGAACGCCCGAAAAAGGTGAGCGCATGCCTCGCAACGAGGCATGCGTCGGCGTCATGGCTTCAATGAGTTTTTATCGATAGTCAGGTGTTTTGCACGACCTCAGGATGAACCCGTCGGCAGCGCTAAAGCCCTTGTAAAACGGGGCTTGGCGCGGATCCGGCCGCGCGGATGCAACGGTTGCGACCAACCTCATACTTAAAAGAACAAAGGGAGTCCGTCATGGGCGAGCACGATCTGAACAGGCGTCAATTCATTAAAACCGTCGGCGTCGCCTCGGTGGCGGCGGCCGCCCTGAGCATGCCCTTCATCCGGGCGAGCGCCGGCGACACGCGTTTTGCCGGCAAGACCCTGCGTTTGCTGACCTGGTCGGATGACACCGGCCTCGCCGCACTGCGTAACATCGCCGCCACGTTCGAAGCCAAGACCGGTGCCAAGGTCATCGCCGACCGCACTGGCAGCACCTCGGAAATGGTCGCCAAACTCAAGGCCGGCGGTGACCGTCCGCAGTACGACATCATCACCCTGGCCGGTGTCGGTGCCGAGGGTCTGGCCGCCGCCGGGCTGCTGGAAAAACCTGATTTAAACCGCATTCCCAACCTGGTCGACGTCCCGGAACAATACCGCACCGGCGCCAATGGCCACGGCATCGGTTATCTGTTGTGGTGCAACAGTCTGGTCTACAGCACCCGCACACAAAAAGACGCGCCAAGCAGTTACGCCGCGTTGTGGGATGCCGATCTGGCGCCGAACATTTTCCTGCCGCCGCCGAACTGGACCGAAGCGATGGACCTGATCATCATCGCCGCGAAACTGGCCGGCGGTGACGAACACAACATCGAACCAGGCTTCAAGAAGCTCGCCGAACTCAAGGATCGCGTGGTGACTTTGGGTGAAAACCCGAACCAGATCGCCGAACTGTTCCGCACCGGATCGCTGGACATGGGCGGCCTCTATGCGCCGGCATTTTTCCCCAAGCAGATCCGCGATCCGAACTACGGCCTCGGTGCTACCTTCGGCATGAAGGAAGGTTTTTACACCGACCTGATGCTTTCGGTGATGCCGAAGAATCGTCCGGGCGACACCGATCTGGCTTACGCGTTTATCGATCACTCCCTCGACCCGCTGGTGCAGGGCAAGATGGCCGAAGACATCTTCAACGGCCCGGTCAACGCCAAGGCGATCATCTCCGCCGAAGCGCGCAAGAGCCCGTTCATCCTCACGCCGGAGCAGATTGCCGAGAAGGCGATCATGCACGACAACGCCTTCCTGGCCACCGTGCATGACCAATGGATTCGTCGCTATACGGAAATTTTTTCTTCCTGACGCCGAACTCCCCCTGTAGGAGCTGCCGAAGGCTGCGATCTTTTGCCTTTGATCTTCTCTGAGCAGATGAGGATCAACAGCAAGATCAAAAGATCGCAGCCTTCGGCAGCTCCTACAGGGATGTGTTGTTTGGCTTTCCATTGACGAGATCATTGCTATGGAACATCAATCCCTGACCCAAGCGGTCGGCGCCGCTGACGTGCGCCCGACGCGCGCTGTTTCACCGACTGCGCGGGCGTGGCTTTTCCTCACGCCGTCGATGCTGTTTCTCGGCGTGCTGATCGCCGCCAGCCTGCTGGTGCTGCGCATGAGCGTCGGCACCAAAGGCGCGGAGTGGAGCGGTTTCAGCCTGGCCAGTTACGCCCAGTTGCTCGAACCGTACTACCTGAAATCCTTGTTGCTGACCTTGCGTCTGGCGTTGATCAGCGCGGTGATTGCCGTGGTGTTGGCGATCCCGGTGGCGTACACCATGTCGCGGCTGACCTCGCCGTTTCTGCGACGGATTTTCCTCGCGGCGGTACTGCTGCCGTTGCTGGTCAATCTGCTGCTGCAAAGCTATGGCTGGCTGGTGATTCTCGGCCCGGCCGGCATGCTCAATCAGGCGCTGATGGGGCTCGGCCTGATCAAGCGGCCGATCATGTTGCTGTACAACCAGAACGGCGTATTGATGGGGCTGGTGCAAACCGCGTTTCCGCTCGCCGTGCTGCCGATCGCCAGTGCCATGCGCGGCGTCGCCCGCACTTATGAGGAAGCCGCCGCGACCCTCGGCGCCAGCCGTTTTCAGGTGTTCCGCCAAGTGGTGTTACCGATGAGTTTGCCCGGGATCATCACTGGCGCAACGCTGGTGTTCGCTTACAACGCCAGCAGCTTCGTCGTGCCGTTGCTGCTCGGCGGTCGTCGCGTGCCGATGCTGGCGGTGATGGTGCATGACCAGATCGCGCCGCTGATGAACTGGCCTGCCGCGTCCGCTGCCGGTGTCGTACTGATTGTCACCACGCTGGCGATCATGACCTTGTCCGAATACATCACTGGCCGTCGTCGGCGTCTGCTGGAGGCTTCGCAATGAGTGCCCTGACCAAGAAGCGCATGGCGCTGCTGCCCGGCGAAACCGGCAAGTTCGCCGGCATCCTCTCCGGCTTCATTCTGCTGCTGGCGGTGTTGCCGATCCTGACCATGATCGTCATGTCGTTCAGCGGTGCGTCGAACCTCGACTTCCCGCCGAGCAGCTACAGCCTGCAATGGTACAAAGCGGCCTGGCACACCTTCGTTTCGCCGGACGCCAGCGATGTGCTGAGCCTCGGTCAGGCGATGGCCACCAGTCTGCTGGTGTCGTGCCTGACGATGATCTTCGCCACGCTGATCGCCGTGCCCGCGGCTTACGCGCTGACCCGTTGCGAGTTCCGTGGCAAAGCCGTGGCGCTGCAACTGATGTCGCTGCCGCTGGTGTTTCCGATGGTGGTGTTGGGTCTGGCCTTGCTACTGGTGTTCGACAGCCTGCCGTTCCACATGACCACCTCGCGATTGGTGATCGCCCACGTGATTCTGGCCTTGCCGTTTGTGGTGAAAAACTGCACGGCGGCGATGCTTTCCATCGGCAGCGAAGTCGAGGAAGCGGCGCGGATGCTCGGCGCCTCGCCATTGCGCGCGATTGTCGATGTGGTGGTGCCGTTGATGAAGTCGGGGATTCTGGCGGGCATGCTGCTGGCGTTCATCGTCTCGTTCAACGAGTTCACCGTGACCTATTTCCTCTACACCATCGACGTCATGACCGTGCCGATCTGGATGTACAGCCGCACCGTGTCATCGCTCGACCCTACCGTGTTCTCGTTTGCCGTGCTGATCGTGCTGATCGACTTCGTCCTGATCTGGGCGCTGGAGAAGCTGGTGGGCGAGGGCGGCGTTTCCTTTTGATTTGAGGTGCAACATGACTGGTCTGATTCTGGAAAACGTCGAGAAATTCTACGGCTCGGCGTGCGCGGTACAAGACGTCAACCTGCATTTGCCGGAAGGCAAACTGGTGTGTTTCCTCGGCCCTTCCGGCTGCGGTAAAACCACCCTGTTGCGGATGATCGCCGGGCTGGAAACCCTCACTGGCGGCGAGATTCGCCTGGACGGCGAGGACATCGGCCAGACCCCGGCGCACCTGCGTAACTTCGGCATGGTGTTCCAGTCGCTGGCGCTGTTTCCGCACATGACCGTCGGCGAGAACATCGCCTACCCGTTGAAACTGCGCGGCGTCAGCAAGGCTGATCGGCACAAACGCGTTGTCGAGTTGCTGGAGCTGATCCAGTTGCAGGCGATGATCGATCGCCCGGTGGCGAAACTTTCCGGCGGTCAGCGGCAGCGCGTGGCGATTGCCCGGGCGATTGCCTCGCACCCGAAAATCCTCCTGCTCGATGAGCCGCTGTCGGCGCTCGACGCCAAGCTGCGCGAATCGATGCAGGTGGAAATCCGCCAACTGCAACAGCGCCTGAACATCACCACAATCATGGTCACCCACGATCAGCGCGAAGCGATGACCATGGCGGATATCGTCGTGGTGCTGGGCGAGCACAAGGTGCAGCAGGTCGGCACGCCGATCGAAATCTACCGGCATCCGGCCAACGAGTTTGTCGCTGACTTCATCGGCTCGGGCAATATTTTCCCGGCTACCGCATTGGGTGATGGCAAGGTCAGCCTGCCCGGCGGTGATGCGCTGCAAGTGCCGATCTGCAGCAGCATTGTCGTGGGGCAGAAAGTGAAGATGCTGATTCGTCCGGAAGACCTGCAACTGTCTGCGCCGCAAGCGACGGCGGGCAATCGATTGCTCGGCAAGGTGACGTTTGTGCGCGATATCGGCGCGACCATCGAGACCACGGTGGAGTGTTCCGGGGTGACGTTTACGGCGTTGAGCACGCCGTGTCAGGGAATCGGATTGGGGATTGGCCATCCGGTGTCGGTGACGTTGCCGGTGGAGGCTTGTCGGGTGTTGGGGGCGTAGAGCGAGTTCTGACTCCGAATCGCCCCTCACCCCAGCCCTCCCGAAACGTCGGACCGCCCGGAGGGAGAGGGAGCCAACCGAGGTGTCTGGCGTTATCCATCGACCTGAGATATCGATTCGATTATGGATTCGGCAAAGCAAGCGCTATTCATCGACTTGAAAAATCCAGTTGATTATGGATTCGGCAAAGCACTTTCAGGTCGGTGAACCTCTCCAATATTCCCCATTCAGTCCCCTCTCCCTTTGGGCGGTCCGACGTTTCGGGAGGGCTAGGGTGAGGGGCTTCTAAACGGTCACACCGAAAGCCGCAACCGCGCCAAATCCCTTAACGGCGGCGCACCAAACAGCCGGCTGTACTCGCGGCTGAACTGCGACGGACTTTCATACCCCACCCGATACCCCGCCGCCGAAGCCTCCAGCCCCTCGGCCAGCATCAGGCGCCGCGCCTCTTGCAGGCGCAATTGCTTCTGATACTGCAGCGGGCTCATCGCCGTCATCGCCTTGAAACGGTGATGCAAGGTCGAGACGCTGAGGTTCACTTCCTTGGCCAGATCATCAATGCGCAACGGCTGCTCGAAGTTGCCGTTAAGCCATTTGATCGCCTGGCTGATGCGATGGCTCTGACTGTTGGCAATCGCGATTTCATACAAGCGATGCCCCTGCGGACTGCGCAGCAGGCGATAAAGAATCTCTCTGCGAATCAGCGGTGCGAGCATGGCGATGTCTTTCGGCGCATCGAGCAAACGTGCCAGACGCAGCACGGCATCGAGCATCGAACTGTCGATCTGCTCGACATACAAACCACGCCCGGTCGGCCGGGTCGGTACGCCCATGGGGCCGGCGTCAGCGATCAGCGCGGTGATTTCTGTCGGGTCGATATCCAGGCGCACAGCGAGGATCGGTTCCTCCGGCGAGACATTGACCACGCGCCCGCTCAGCGGCATCGAAACCGACACCACCAGATAATTCAGCGGGTCGTAGTTGAAGAACTCGTCGGCCAGGCGCACCTCTTTGCGGCCCTGCGCCATGATGCACAGCGCCGGTTGCGCGAGCACCGGGGCAAAGTCGTGGGATTTTGTGTGGCGCGACATGAACAGCGAGCCGATGGCGGTCTCGTAGCTGCCATCGTCGGTGGTGTTGCGGCGGATGATCGCCGCCAGTTCCGCACGCTGTTTTTCCATGTCAGCGCTGGGTTCGGCTTGAAAACGATCGAATGACGTCATGCACGGCATCCTCGGCAGGGGAGGTGGAATGGAGCAGAGCATATGTTTGTGCAAGCGCCAGCGGTAGACACATCCTGCGAAATGCTTGCCTGATTCTGCCCGGAGCTGTTTTCGCGCCTGTCGCGATTCAACCCTGTAGGAGCTGCCGAAGGCTGCGATCTGTTGATCTTTAAAGCAAAACCAAAAGATCGCAGCCTTCGGCAGCTCCTACACAAAACGCGTATGACAACCGTGTGACGCCGTTTTACAGGTTGTTACAGCTTCTGGATGCAGTCTCGCAGGATTGTGCAACGCGGCGGCAGGAATCGACTAACGGCGGCCGGCGTGCGGCCCTTAACCTTTGAACCTGTCGCAGCCCGTCCCCCGGCTGCCACGCGACTCCCTGGGAGGGTTGAACATGTCCAAGCAGATTCCCGTCAGTCATATGGCCTTCGTTCGAGCGCGCGCCGGGCGTTCGGCGGAACTCGGTGTACGCCTGAGCGCGTTGATCGATCCGTCCCGCGCCGCCCCCGGTTGCCTGAGCTTTGCCTTGCAGCATTCGCAGTGTGATCCGGAGTTGTGGCTGGTCTCCGGGTTCTGGAGCAGTCAGCAAATGATGACCAACTATTTCAACAGCCCATCGATGGAAATCTTCGCCGAGCTGGTGCAGGAACTGGTGGTCAACAGCCTCGACTTCCACACTTTCAAGGACGTGTCGGCGGCGCAAGCCCTCGGCCAATGCCCGGCGCCGGTACACAAACTCGTCGGTTGAGGGTTTAATGTCCGGCTTAATTTGTCTGAGCCGGGATGTGTGACATGGCACGTAAAGAGTTCGAGCACTTCGAAGCAGTTTCCGCAGTCGTCCCCGTCGAGTTGGGCGGCAACAAGGGCTATCACGCGGCAATCGCGGTCAAGGCCCTGGTCGATGGCGGCGCACCACGCTTTCACAAACTGCTGAATGATCAAGTCTTCCCCGGCGCGATTGCTGCCGATGAAGCAGCCATCAATGAGCTGGATAACCTCAAGGGCGTCACTGAAGACGCCGACTTGATCTGGTAACGCGTTACTTGTTTGCGCCCGGACGCCACATCTTGAACAGGGCCTCAGGCCCCAGCTGGAAGTAGTCCGCCGGCCCGCCGCCGCGCAGAATCGGTTCTGCCGCGGCGGTGTCGTAGATGCCATCCTTCAACAGCCACTTGGCGATGTGCACGGCGACCACTTCGCCGAGGATCAGCCAGCTCGGCACCGTCTCGCCATCAGCGCGCTGCAATTGAATGATCTGCGTGACCTTGCACTCGAAGGACACCGGACTTTCGGCCACCCGTGGCACCGAAATCACCTTTGACGCGACGGTCGTCAATCCCGCCAACTCAAACTCGTTGACCTCAGGCGCGACCATCGCGCAGCTCTGATTCATCTGTTCGGCCAGCGGGCGGGTGGCGAGGTTCCAGACGAACTCGCCGGTCTGCTCGATGTTGTTCAGGCTGTCTTTGCGCCCGACGCTGGAAAAACCGATGATCGGCGGAATGTAGTTGAAGGCGTTGAAGAAACTGTACGGCGCCAGGTTCAACCGGCCGTTGGCATCCTGTGAAGAAATCCAGCCGATAGGCCTTGGACCGACGATGGCGTTGAACGGATCGTGGGGCAGACCGTGGCCGTTGGCGGGTTCGTAGAAGTGGATGTCATCGGGCATGGAGGGTGAGTTCCTGAGGCTGCGTTTCGGATGCAGCCATAGTGCAAGGACGCCCGGCATATTTCCAGCCAGACGCAAAACCCCGTGTAGGAGCTGCCGAAGGCTGCGATCTTTTGATTTTGCTTTTAAAGATCAAGATCAAAAGATCGCAGCCTTCGGCAGCTCCTACAGGGGATTTGTGTATTTGAGGAAATTATCATGCCCCAGAAATGACTAAGCCCGGCCAAGGCCGGGCTGTGAGAGGACTGCTGATACTTAGCTGATGGCAGCGGCGGTGCCGGTTTTGTCGAAGCCGTCAGCAGCAACCGTTTTACCCAGATTGGTCTTGTCGAAACCATCGGCAGCCACAGCTTTACCAATGTTGGTTTTATCAAAACCGTCAGCGGCGTAAGTACCCGAGTGGCTGGTTTCAATGGCCGCGCTGGCGCCGCTGATGAAGGCGGCAGATTTGGTTTTGTCCGAGCCGTCGGCAGCGAAAGTGTTGGCGGCCAGTAAGGACAGGGTCAGGGCGAGGATCAGTTTGGTTTTCATGTCGGTTACTCCAGATTCGTTGGCGATGTGTCTTGCATGGGTTTAATGCTACGCCAACTAAATTGATTAAAAAGCGCAAAATAATGCTAAAAACAATCGATTAACTTGATATTAAGGGCGGCGCATTGAATTCGCTTTCGTCGTCGGAGCGAGCGTCGCGCAGGTCATCGATCAGGTGATTGCAGAATGAGCGGGCAGCATTAATTAGCGATTAATCGCGTTGCGGCGTGTGTGAGGAATTTTTCATGCAGGTCTGGATAACGCGGTGACTCCTTTCGCGAGCAGGCTCGCTCCCACAGGAAAAATGCATTCCAAATGTGGGAGCGAGCCTGCTCGCGAAGAGTCCATCACAGTCACCGTTGCAGTGGCTGTGAAAACCCGATCAGTCAGTCACGATTCGCGAATGTTTCTGGGTGTCCTTCATGGTGATGTACACCAGCAACGACACTGCGATGCACGCGGTCACGTACCAGTAGTAACCGGTTTCCATGCCGATGCTCTTGAACCACAGCGCGATGTATTCGGCGGTGCCGCCGAAGATCGATACGGTCAGTGCGTACGGTAGGCCGACGCCCAGGGCGCGGATTTCAGTCGGGAACAATTCAGCTTTGACCACCGCGTTGATCGAGGTGTAGCCGCTGACGATGATCAGCGCCGCCATGATCAGGAAGAACGCGCCCCACCAGGTTTGAATGGTGTGCAGGGTCATCAGGATCGGCACGGTGAAGATCGTCCCCAGCACGCCGAAAGCGATCAGGATCGGGCGACGGCCGATCTTGTCCGAGAGGCCACCAATGATCGGTTGCAGGCACATGAACAGGAACAGCGTGGCGGCAGAAATGGTGGTCGAGTCGGAGATGCTCATGCCGACCGTGTTCACCAGGTATTTCTGCATGTAAGTGGTGTAGGTGTAGAACGCCAAGGTGCCGCCCATGGTCAGGCCGACCACGGTCAGCAGCTCTTTGGGGTGGCGCATCAAGGTGCGCATGGCGCTTTCCTTGGACTTTTCTTTCTTGGTGAACGACTCGGTTTCTTCCATGCCACGACGCAGGTACAGCGCCACGACTGCACACAGCGCGCCGATGGCGAACGGAATACGCCAGCCCCACGCGTACAGCTGTTCAGTGGTCAGCACGTTCTGCAGCACGATCAGTACGCCCAGCGCGATGAGCTGGCCGGAGATCAGGGTCACGTACTGGAAGCTGGAGAAGAAGCCGCGACGTTCCTTGGTCGCCATCTCCGAGAGATAGGTCGCCGAGGTGCCGTATTCGCCACCGACCGACAGGCCTTGCAGCAGTCGCGCGAACACCAGCAGGATCGGCGCGCCGATGCCGATGGTTTCGTAGTTCGGGCTGAGGGCGATCAGCAGCGAGCCGAAGCACATCAGGTAGACCGAGGCCATCAGGGCTTTTTTACGTCCGACCTTGTCGGCGTACATGCCCATCAGCCAGCCACCGATCGGACGCATCAGAAAGCCGACGGCGAAGATCGCAGCGGTGTTCATCAGTTGGGCGGTGGTGGAACCGGCAGGGAAAAAGGTTTTCGCGAAGTACAGGGAGAAGGCGGCATACACATACCAGTCGTACCACTCGACCATGTTGCCGACGGAACCGCTGAAGATCGATTTGATCCGGCTGGCGGTGGTTCTTTCTTTGGCCGGCACGGCAGCCGACCCAAGTGGCAGGGCGTTGGAGTTATCCATTGAAGGATCCTTCGTTTAATTGTTTTTGTGGAGCGCGTTGGAACGCAGCCTGCGAGGGCTATAGCAGGAGGTGTGCCAACGGGGGGAGGGCCGGTTTAGAGGGCCGAGCGGGTTGGGGTGAGCGGGATATCGCCGAAGGATTTAGTTTGATGAGCGGATTTCCGCTTATTGGGGCGAAGATCAAAAGCTGCAGTGGTCTAATTTCCCCGGACACCCCGATAGGTGGAAAATACATCTATCGAGGAGTTATTCATGACTAAAAAACGCAGGGCATTCGACGACAGCTTCAAGCTGCAAGTCGTGAAGATGATCAAGGATCAGGGACTCACCGTTGTACAGGTTTGCCAGGATCTGAACATTGGTGAGACAGCCGTTCGACGCTGGGTTCAGCAATACGAGGCAGAGCAACTGGGGCAGGCCGGAATCGGCAAGCCATTAACGGCAGAGCAACAGCGCATCCGGCAATTGGAACAGGAAAATCGTCAGCTCAAGGTGGACAACGACATCTTAAAAAAGGCTACCGCCTTCTTTGCCCGCGAGCTGAAGTAAGGTATCGACTGGTTCGGCAGCTGCAACAGAAGGCTTACTCAGTGGCACATGTCTGTCGGTTGCTGAGCATCAGTCGTTCAGGCTTCTATGAGTCTCAGAAGCGTGCTGATGCGCCTGTTCGGCAGAGTTGTCCTGTTCTTGTGCAACTCAAGGCGTCTTTCGCCGAGAGTGGAGGCTGCTACGGCAGCCGCCCTTTGCGCGACGCTTTGCGCGGTAAAGGCATGCTTGTCGGGCTGTATAAAATCCGTCGATTGATGCGGGCTAACGGACTGCGTTCAGCCTGGAAGCGCAAGTTTGTACACACAACCGATAGTAATCATGACCTGCCGATTGCAGAGAATGTACTGAGCAGAAATTTTGACCAAGTGGCGCCAAACAAGGCTTGGGTAGCCGACATCACCTATATCCGCACCCGCAGTGGCTGGTTGTATCTGGCCGTGGTATTGGACTTGTTTTCACGCAAGATAGTGGGCTGGTCGATGGCTCCGAACATGCCGGCAGAGCTGGTGTGCACTGCGATGCAACTGGCTATCGCGCAACGTCAACCGCCACCAGGCTTGATTGCCCACTCAGATCGGGGTAGCCAATATGCGAGTGCAGCTTACAGAGAATTACTGGCAAGAAACGACATGCAGCAGAGCATGAGCCGTAAAGGTAATTGCTGGGACAACGCAGTGATGGAGCGCTTCTTTTTGAGTTTGAAAATGGAGCGGGTATGGCGACGTGACTACGCGAACCACGCTGAAGCGATCCGCGACATCACCGAATACATCGTTGGGTTTTACAACAACGAACGGCTGCACTCGAAACTGGGATATCTGCCACCGACCGTTTATGAGCGAGCGATGGCGTCAAAACCACCTATCGAGGTGTCCGGAATTAGTTGACCACTGCAAAAGCCCCTCACCCTAACCCTCTCCCAGGGGGAGAGGGGACTGACCGAGTGGATTGTTCGAGTTACACCGACCTGAGATACCGAGTCGAACTCAGGTTTCGAACAGCATGAAGATCGGCTCCCTTCCCCCTCGCCCCCTGGGGGAGAGAGCTGGGGTGACCGAGTGGATTGTTCGAGTTACACCGACCTGAGATACCGAGTCGAACTCAGGTTTCGAACAGCATGAAGATCGGCTCCCGTCCCCCTCGCCCTCTGGGGGAGAGAGCTGGGGTGACCGAGTGGATTGTTCGAGTTACACCGACCTGAGATACCGAGTCAAACTCAGGTTTCGAACAGCATAAAGATCGGCTCCCTTCCCCCTCGCCCCCTGGGGGAGAGGGCTGGGGTGACCGAGTGGATTGTTCGAGTTACACCGACCTGAGATACCGAGTCGAACTCAGGTTTCGAACAGCATAAAGATCGGCTCCCTTCCCCCTCGCCCCCTTGGGGGAGAGGGCTGGGGTGAGGGGGAAAGATCTCAGCCACACCGAAAATCCCAAGCCCGACTCACTCGCTCAGAAACATCTCCCGACTCAACCCATGCCGCTGCATCTTTTCATTGAACGTACGGCGCGGCAGTTGCAACTCTTCCAGCACCGCTTTCACATCGCCCTTGTGCCGGGTCAGCGCCGCGCGCAAACACTGCGCCTCAAACGCCTCCTGCTGCGCCGCCAGCGATTGCCCCGGATCGATCCCCGGCGCCGGTTCATCCAGCCCCAACACCTGGCGTTCGGCAACGTTCGCCAGTTCTCGCACGTTGCCCGGCCAGTCATGGCTGAGCAGGTGACTCAACTGTGCGCCGCTCAAGGGTGGAAAGGTACGCCCCAGGCGTTCAGCGGCATTGTGGGCGAAGGTTTCGAACAGCAGCGGAATGTCTTCACGACGATCGCGCAGCGGCGGCAAACGCAGTTCGGCGACGTTCAGGCGATAGGCCAGATCCTCGCGAAAACGTCCGGCCCGGGCTTCATCGAGCAGATCCGGTTTGGTCGCCGCAACAATGCGCAGATCGACGCGAATGCTCTGGTTCGAACCCAGCCGTTCAAGCTTTTGCTCCTGCAATACGCGCAGCAGTTTCACCTGTTGCGCCAGCGGCATGCTTTCGATTTCATCGAGAAACAAGGTGCCGCCATCGGCGTATTCCAGCTTGCCGATGCGCTTGCCCGAGGCGCCGGTGAACGCGCCGCTCTCGTGACCGAACAACTCCGCCTCGAACAACTGCTCAGGAATCGCCGCGCAGTTCAGCGCCACGAACGGCTTGGCCGCGCGCGGGCCGAAATCATGCAGGCAACGCGCGACAAGTTCCTTGCCGCTGCCGGTTTCGCCACGGATCAACACGTTGACCGGCAACGCCGCCAGATCCAGCACCTGTCGACGCAACGTCTGCAAACCTCGGGACACGCCGAGCAACGTCGCATCAAGTTTGGCGCGGTTGTCGGCCTGCTCGTGCAGGGCACGGTTTTCCAGAATCAGACGGCGTTTGTCCAGCGCCCGGCGCAAGCTGCCGAGCAGGGTTTCCGGGCTGAACGGTTTTTCCAGAAAGTCGTAGGCGCCGTCGCGCATCGCCTCGACCGCCATCGGTACATCGCCATGACCAGTGAGCAGAATCACCGGCAGGTCAGCGTCGCGTTTCTGCACTTCGGCCAACAACGCCAGGCCGCCCATGCCGGGCATGCGCACGTCGCTGAGGATCACCCCGGCAAAGTGCGCGGGCAGGGCGGCGAGGCAGTCTTCGGCGCGGCTGAACAACTGCACCTCGAAGCCCGATAGGCTCAGCCACTGTTCAACGGCGCTGCGAATGCTGCTTTCGTCATCGACCACCATCACTGAGTTGAGCATCAGATGTGTGCCTCCAGATCGATCGGCAAAGTCAGGCTGAACACCGCGCCGCTGTCGCCATTTTCAGCACTCAGGCGGCCGCCGGATTCATGCACGATGGCGAAGGATACCGCCAGGCCGAGACCCAGGCCGTCGCCCACCGGTTTAGTGGTGAAGAACGGGTCGAAGACCTGGCCCAAATGGTCCTCGGCGATGCCGCCGCCATTGTCGCTGACGCTCAGGCGCCACAGTTGCTCATCGGCTTCCAGACGGATTTCCAGGCGCTTGCAGGGTTTACCCTGCATCGCATCAAGGGCATTGCGCAACAGGTTGATCAGCACCTGTTCGAGACGAATCGCATCACCGCGCACCCACGCCGGACGGGTCAGGTGCAGCACCAGACTGACCTGCTCATCGCGCAGCCGCGCATCGAGCAACTGCAGCGATTGATCAACCACCGTCGCCAGATCCAGTCGTTCGCGCAAGCCGCTGGGACTTTTACGCGCGAAGGTCTTGAGGTGGCCGGTGAGGGCGGCCATGCGCGTGAGCATTTCGTCCACCGGTTTCAGGGCTTTATAGGCATCGTCGACACGGCCATGGTCGAGCAACAGGCGCAGGGTCGCCAGTTGCATGCGCTGAGCGGTCAGCGGCTGATTGATTTCATGGGCCAGCGCGGCAGACATCTGCCCCAGCGCGGCGAGTTTGGCTGATTGCACCAGACCGTCCTGCGCGGTGCGCAAGTCGCGGGTGCGTTCTTCCACCAGTTGTTCCAGCTCTTGGCGATTGCGCTGACGAATCTTCGACAGGCGCCAGCGCTGGTTGAGAAACAGCAACAGAAACACCAGCGCCAGCCACACCCCGGCGGCGGCCAGCCCGGCGTTGCGCAGGTCTTCGAACGCCACTTGCGGATGGCGCAGCAGGTGCAGGGTCCAGCCTTCGGCGCTCAGGGGCAGCGATTCCCACAGATAATCCGCCGTGCCTTGCGGGCCTTCGACGCGACGCAGATCGCTGTTGTCATCGAAGCGGCGCAGCGATAAATGAGTCAAGGGCAGCAGCGATTGCTTGTCGTACTGCCGGGTGGCTTTGATCTCATCCATGTCGCGGGCGCTCAACGGCCGCAGCGCGCGATAACGCCAGCCGGGCTGATTGGCGATGAAGATAATCCCGCGCGCATCGCTGACCAGCAGCGTGTCATTGCCCTGACTCCACTCCCGTTCCAGTTCGGGGAATTCCAGCTTGACCACCATCGCGCCAAGGAACTCGTCGTTGTCACCCAGCACCGCGCTGGAGAGAAAGTAGCCGGGAATTCCGCTGGTCACGCCCACGGCATAAAAGCGCCCGGTGCCCTGGGTGCGGGTCTGGCTGAAGTAGGGACGAAAACCGTAATTGTGGCCGACGTAACTGCTCGGCAGACGCCAGTTGCTCGCCGCCACGGCGAGGCCCGTGTGGTCGAGCAGTTCAAGGGTCGAGGATTGTGCCGCGCCGTTGATCTTTTCCAGCTTGAGATTCAGCGCCGCCTGTTCGGCGGCATCGACTGGCCCGGCCAGTGCCGAACGCAATTGCGGGTCCAGCGCCAGCACGGCGGGCAGGGCACGGTAGCGGTCGATCAGGGTGTGCAGGGAATTGGCGTACAACGCCAGTTGCTGGTTGGCGCGGGCGGCGTCTTCCTCCAGCGCCTGACGTTCGGCGTGGCGGATCGCAAGTGTGGCGGCAAGCGCCGCGCCGGCAATGATCAGCAGGGTATACAACGACAGACGCAAGGTACGGGAAGTCGGCAGCATGCTGGGCAAACGGATGGCAGTCGGGCGGGCACGATAGCATGTCGGCAGGCGGGAACATTGTCCCCGCTCAGAAAGCCGCCCATTTACGCGGCGGCGTTGTGAGCAGTTCTATGCTTTTGCACCGTTAACGCCAGACCGTGGAGCATGTCGGTGATTCGGGCTGTTTCCTGGTCTAGATCGTTGAGGTCGACGCCGTTCATGCTTGTCCTGCCAAGTGCGTGAGCATACTCATGGACCGTGTTGTTACTCGCCTCGATAGCCTGTGCAAGTCCGAGAATTTTCCCTTCGAATGCAAGCATTTTTTCGCTGGATTTTCCAGCG
The DNA here is from genome assembly GCF_979258655.1 of Pseudomonas sp. AC242. Classification (NCBI taxonomy): domain Bacteria; kingdom Pseudomonadati; phylum Pseudomonadota; class Gammaproteobacteria; order Pseudomonadales; family Pseudomonadaceae; genus Pseudomonas; species Pseudomonas sp. AC242. The sequence continues at coordinate 4,268,407 of NZ_OZ409873.1, read as the reverse complement.
ATGGCCTTAGCCGTTTCATTGACAATTTCCGGCAACGCCCATAACGCCGCGGCTCCGCTAGCGATGGCGCCGGCCGCTGCGGGAGGTAGTGAATTGAGAGTTCCCTTCACGCCCACCGCCGTTAGTTGAGCGCCCGCCTCCTTCACCAACTTGAGTCCGGATTTTTTGTCGCGGGGAATCAAGCCCTGGAGTTTGGCGTTTAAGTACTCAAGCGGCTGCATTTGTTTGTGTTGGGCTTTCTCAATAATAGTGTCCGCTGACACTTTGGAGGTTTTCAAATTGACCGACGCGCTCAGTCCGGTTCTTTCGGCCGCATAGTCGATGAGCGCGCTGACCCCGATTTTTGCGCCGTAGCCCATCCCTGCGCCTATCACATTGCCGACACCGGGTGCCGCTGCGCCGAGTGCCTGAGCACCGACACCGACCGTTAGACCGACGCCATAACTGAGGGCTTTGCTTGCGACCAATACCAGCGTTCTGCGTGTTGTCGCCAAGGCAATGTCGCTGCCTGAACCCATTCTGTCGAGTTGCTTTGCGGCATCGCTTGTGCGGCGCTGGGTGATCCCCAGGATTTCAATGTGTTGCATCATCTGATCATTCATTTGGCGGGCCATACGTTTTTCTGCAAGGCGTTGTCCATTTCTGGCATGGCTCGCATTTTGCGAAGCAATGATCCGATCCACTCCGGCATTCAGAGCATCCAGAGTGGGCCATTTTATTTCACCGTTGAAGTCGACATGGCCGATCGGATCGTTGCCCACGAACACATACAGATTCAGCCCATCCACATCCCCCGCCGGATCGGCACTGGCCCAGCGTTGCAACCACGCTGCGTAATAGCGCTCACCGTAGTAGTACAAACCACTGACATCCATCTCCTTGCCCGAATAACGGATGAATTTGTAGCGCACTTCCACTTCATGTCGTGCGGCCATCCACGCCGTTTCGCCGAAGGGGTAATAGCCTTCCTCGCTGATCACATCGGCCTGTTGATCAAGCTCCATGACACAGGAACCGAGGTGATCTTTCAGGCTGTAGCGCAGTTGATTGTTTTCGATGCCGCCGGGGCGTCCGCTGACCCAGTGCAGGCAACGTGCATTGCCGAGGGTGATGACGTGCAGCTCTTCGCCGTTGTCTTTGGTGCGGATTTCCAGGCCGGGCAGGTATCGCACCTGATGAAAGTGGCGGGTCGTGTCGGTAAACCATTCATGGCATTTGAAGACGCGCTGGCCTTGGCTGTAACGGTAATGCTCGGCGTCGCTGTTGCTGTTTTTTCGAGTCACCAGCGGCACGCTTTCCAGCTCGTCGCGCGCGTTCCAGTGCAACGTCGACCCTTGCTTGAGATCCAGTTGATTGCCGTGGCGATCAAACAGGGTGTCGAAATCCGGCAGATCGTCGCCGGTTTTCCAGCGCACGCTGCGGTTGCTGTTCGGGTCGACGCACATTTGGCGGGTAAAGGGATTGCCGTCTCGTACGTGACGCAGTTCGATCAGATTACCGCCGTTGTCGTACCGATAGGTCTGGGTGTAATTGAGGCGATTGTTCGGGTCGCCCGATTGCGGCAGGCCGGGAATGTCCGGCGGCGGGGCGTCGTCGTAGCCGGTGGTGCTGGTCAGCCGATAGAGCGAGTCGTAGGTGAAGTCGCGGTGGCCGTCGATCAACTGGTTGGCGAAGTAGCGTGGCTGAAAGACGTGGTCTTCGATGCGGGTGATGTTGCCGACAGGGTCGTAAAAATATTCGAAATCGTGAAGAACAGCGCCACTGTCCTTGCGACTGGACTGGGTGTGCAAACGGCCGTCCATCGGGTCGTAGGTCCACTGACTGCGCACCTGATTGCCGGCCAGTTGTTCGATGATCTGGTCGGCGGCGTTGTACTGCGCATCCAGCAGCACCGCTTGCCAATCGGTCTTGCCGTTGATTTGCAGGCGTGTTTGCTTGAGCTGTCCGCTCAGACCGTAGCGCGACTGTTGTCGATGACCGCCGGCGTCAGTCTGTTCCAGTACCGCGCCGAGGGGGCTGAATCGCCGTTGGTTGGTGAACGCCTGGCCATCTCTAAAGGTGCGTGTTTCTGTCAGCGACTGGCCGGCGAGAGCGAAGCTGTCGGTGCGCAATAAACCCGAACGGTCTTGCTGTTCCAGCAACTGGCCGCGCTGGTTATGCCCCGCGTCAGCCGTGGCATCGGCGTAGCTGAAAGTGTCGACATCCTCTCCGTTTTCCTTGACCTCCACCACGCGCAGTTGCTTATCGAAGGTCGTGCGCCAATGCGTGTCGCGCGCGTCCCAGCGTTGCAACGGCTCAGCGGCCAGCCCAGGCAGGTTGAGACGCCAGCCAGCGTCGACGCTGTCGATTCTCAATACCTTGCCGTCCAGACGATAAGCCGTGGTCAGACACGGGACAGACAGACGCGGATCCCATTGTTCAACCAGTCGTCCTGCGTGGTCGTGATGTTGCCGGGTAACCAGGGCAGTGAATGCGTCATTGGTCACAGTGTGCAAGTAACCCACTGTTCTGACCGGCAGCTTGCGCGGATCCCAGCTATGAAGGGTCGGGGTGCCTGAATGCAATGAGTCCATGTGCGTCCTCATGGCCTCAGGCTGCCCGCTTCACAGCCTTTTCCGCTGCGTAGACTCGATATCTGGCGAGTACGGCTTTGGTTTGGTCTACGCTGCGCAGTGCACTTTCTGTTGAAAGCCTGATTGCCGAGAGTTCAATCATCCTTGAATTCGAAGCGGCGACCCGTCCTTGTCCAAGGTCTCTCAGGTAATCTATAGAGTTCGTATATACCTGCTCGACCCCCAGTTCGTTGAACGCGACATTAATGGCCTCTGATGAACGGACAATGCCCTCGCGCAGGCTGTCGAGCATTGAGTCATACACATCTAATTCGAATTTGCTCAGTAGTTGCTCGGCTTTGGTCGTGTCCTTCGATAGTTGGAAAAGCTCAGCGAGTTCTGAGACTCCGGGAATCAGGGCTCCGCCAACCGAATCACGTCCAAGACTGAACAATGCTCTAATATTTTCAGATCTTTCCTGCCAGGTCGTTGGCGCTACAGAGTATCTATCCAAGGGGCTGGCGGACTTTCCAGAGCTTTGATCGTGTAGTAATTGCACATCCAGATCCGAGTGTCGCGGAAGAATAGATGCGTTCAGTTGTGATGTGATGTTTGAGTAGGCCCTACTCGCGTAGTCGGCGGTCTCGTTGCCTACGGTCAAGCCTTGTAGTTCTCCTGGCATATTTGATGGAAGCATACCGGTCGTACCATAACCGCTGAAGAAACCTACAGTCGCTCGTCCTGCAAGATAGATGAAGTTTTTTATAAGTTTTATTCGAAAGGTTTTAGGAGAGGTCAAGTCCGCCAACGTACTCTGTACTTCACTCATTCCGCCTGGAATATGAGCAAGAAATTTCGACTCTTCGGCGATAACATCTTTGAGCTGCGATGGTGTTCTTGTCGTACCACCAGTATCGATGTAGCTCATTGGATTGTTGCCTACAAATCCATAGAGATTCAGCCCGTCCACATCCCCCGCCGGGTCCGCACTGATCCAGCGCTGCAACCACGGCGCGTAGTAGCGCTCGCCGTAGTAGTACAAGCCACTGACATCCATCTCCTTGCCCGAATAACGGATGAATTTGTAGCGCACTTCCACTTCGTGTCGTGCGGCCATCCACGCCGTTTCGCCGAAGGGGTAATAACCTTCCTCGCTGATCACGTCGGCCTGTTGATCGATCTCCATGACGCAGGAACCGAGGTGATCTTTCAGGCTATAGCGCAGTTGATTGTTTTCAATGCCGCCGGGGCGTCCGCTGACCCAGTGCAGACAACGCGCATTGCCGAGGGTGATGACGTGCAGCTCTTCGCCGTTGTCTTTGCTGCGGATTTCCAGGCCGGGCAGGTAACGCACCTGATGAAAGTGGCGGGTCGTGTCGGTGAACCATTCATGGCATTTGAAGACGCGCTGGCCCTGGCTGTAATGGTAATGCTCGGCGTCGCTGTTGCTGTTTTTTCGAGTCACCAGCGGCACGCTTTCCAGCTCGTCGCGCGCGTTCCATTGCAACGCCGACCCTTGCTTGAGTTCCAGCTGATTGCCGTGGCGATCAAACAAGGTATCGAAATCCGGCAGATCTTCGCCTGTTTTCCAGCGCACGCCGCGGTTGCTGTTCGTGTCGACGCACATTTGGCGAGTAAAGGGATTGCCGTTTCGTACGTGACGCAGTTCGATCAGATTACCGCCGTTGTCGTATTGATAGGTCTGGGTGTAATTGAGTCGATTGTTCGGATCGCCCGGTTGCGGCAGGCCGGGAATGTCCGGTGGCGGGGCGTCGTCGTAGCCGGTGGCGCTGGTCAGTCGATAAAGCGAGTCGTAGGTGAAATCGCGGTGGCCGTCGATCAACTGGTTGGCGAAGTAGCGTGGCTGAAAGGCGTGGTCTTCGATGCGAGTGATATTGCCGACACGGTCGTAGAAGTATTCGACGTTTTGCAGGGCGCCCCCGCCGTCCTTGCGACTTGATTGAGTGTGCAAACGAGCGTCCGCCGGGTCGTAGGTCCACTGACTGCGCACCTGATTGCCGGCCAGTTGCTCGATGATCTGGTCGTTGGCGTTGTACTGCGTATCCAGCAGCACCGCTTGCCAGCCCGGCGTACCGCTGATCCACAGATCCGCTCGCTTGAGCTGCCCGGCCAGACCGTAACAAGAGCGGCGCCGATGGCCGCCGGCGTCGGTCTGTTCCAGCACTGCGCCCATCGGGCTGAACACCGAGTGGCTGCTGAACGCTGCCTCATCCTGGAAGGTGCGCGTCTCGCTCAGCGGCTGGCCACTGAGGGCAAAACTGTCGGTGCGCAGCGAACTCGAGCGATCTTTCTGCTCCCGCAACTGGCCACGCTGGTTGTGCCTCGCATCGGCCGAGGCGTCGGAATAGGTGAACACATCGACATTGACCTCGCCATTTTCCTCGACCGCGATCACTCGTAATTGCTTGTCGAACGTCGTGCGCCAATGGCTGCCGCGCTCGTCCCAACGCTCCAAAGGCTCACCGGCCCGCCCGGGCAGGGTCAGGCGCCAACCGGCGTCGACGCTGTCGGATTTCAACACCGTACCGTCCAGACTGTAGACCGTGGTCAGGGCAGGTGCCGACAGGCGTGGGTCCCACTGCTCGATCAGACGTTCGGCGTGGTCATGTTGCTGGTGGCTGACAAGGGCAGCAGGTGTGTCATCGGCCACGTTACGCAGGTAAGCAACTTGCCGTACCGGCAGGCCCCGGGCATCGCTCACCGCCAGCGCGGGTGTACGCCGGTGCACATTGGCAGTCATGACCGCGATGCCTTGGCTGGCGGGGACGGCTCGGCGGTGTCATTGAAGTCTTCGCTGGTGTGAAACCAGGGGTGATACGTTTCTCGAGAGCAATCGCCCTTGGCGTTGACCACTTTGATCTGTCGGCCAAGGGCGTCATAGAACACCTGATCGAAGAAGCCCATTTCGCGCAGGGACTGATCGTTGACGTAACCGTGGGTATCGGCGAAAAACGGCCGAAACTGACGGACTGGCAATCCCTTGTTGTTGTATTCGACCCGCTCGCTGATGCGCCAGCGCGAGTCAGTATCGACCTCTTTGAACTGGCCATTTTCGACGATCAGTGAACCGTCGTCGCCCACGGCATATGCCTTGCCCGGATCGACCCGTTGCTGGGTTTGCAGAGCCCTGCCAAAGCCGTCGACACAGGCTTTGACGATCTGGACCTGCCTTAACGGATCATCGGGGTAGCGGTCGGCACTGAGGATCACGCTGTGCACCGGTTCTCGGCGCACCGCACCGATAGCCTCGTGCAATGCCCGCTCTTCAGGCGTCAAGGCTCCCTGGCGCCGGGCGAGTTTTTGCCGCGCACTGGCCCTGATGTGGCCGCTGGGCAGGAGATAGCCTTGGGCAATCCATGCGCTGGCGCCGTTGGCGATCTGCCCCATCCAGCTGAACAGATCCTTGCGCAGGGTACTGGCGGCTTTTTGCACGGCGGCGGGCGGATCGGCAATCGCCGTAGCCGGGCGCCGATCCTGCGGAGGCAAGTAGTCGCTCAGCGGGTTGAAACCCACAGCCTTGTCGTTTTCGGTGCCGTAAAAACTGCTGGCCAAGGCCTGGCCGGAAGGTTCATGGAGCGCTTCGTGAGTGTTGTCGTTGGCATCGATGATGCGCAGCGGTTGCAGCGCGTGGTAGTCGTACTCAATGCGCGTAGTACAGCCGTCCGGCAGCACCACGAGCGTCACGGCCAGCGCATGAGCGTCGTATTCGGCGCGGGTGTACCCATGGCTGAGGGTTTCGCGATAGCGCAGTACCTTGTAGAAGCCGTCGAGGCCGGCGTATTCGGCGTAGCCGAAACTTGCCGACCACAGGTCATGCTCCGTGCTGCCCAAGGGATTTACCCAGAACAGAAACGGCATGGGCAGATAGCCAATCTTCTCCAGTTCGTCACGCACATTGAAGGGCGCAGGCAACACGCTGTAAGCGTCCAGCGCGGTCTTGTCCAGTTGTGCCAATTCCAGTGGACCGGCCAGGGCCTCGAATCCGGCAACGCCGTCGTCCAGCAGTTGGCCATCGGTGCTCAAGTAGCGCTGTACAGATTGCGTGATCAGCATCCGTTCAGCGTTCCAGTGCGCCGAATCCTCATGTTTCTTCAGGCACTCATAGGACACTTGCTCAGGCGTAAGCCCGGTGGGCAGTGTGCCTTTGGACAAGACCAGCGCATTGCCACGCTGCTGATAGGGCAAGCCGAGGCGCCAACGCAGCAGGTCTCTGATCAGATCGATGAACGTTGCACGGCTTTCATTCAGGTAAAACGATTGTTGCGCCAGGTCATGGGCGTCGCGCCACCATCGCTGTTCATCAGGATCCTTGAACGGTGGCGTATCCTTTTCTGTGAGTCGCCGGCCGTAGCTCACTGTGATGGAATGCGTCGGCTGACCGTGGACGTTATGGCGCAGGGTCACCTCATTGCGACAGCGTGGATCATCGATAAAACCGTCGTACTGGTAACTGATCTTCTCCACCACAAGGGGCAGCAGAACGGCGGCAGCATAAGGACCTTGCTCGCGCACTTCACGTACCAGGTAACGCAGCTCCTCGACGGTATAAAGCGTCGCAGTTTCGCCGCTGTCCACAGCTGTATCGGCATAGGTCTCGATGCGTGTGACGGCGCCGACCAGCGCCCGGGAGATCTGATACCGGGCGTCGTCATCGTGCGCAGGAATGATTTCATCGACATCGTCTTGTGAGTGATATCGACTGAACAGGGTGTTGCCCAGAGCTACAGCGTGTACATCTTGATTGAAGTAGTCGTCGCGCGGTCGATCCATTGATTGCCCGGTATGAAACCAGGTGCAGACCCGCATCGGTTCGCTGAAGCCGGTGCCCTCAGCGCCGGTGGCGCTCTCACTGTCGGTTTGTTGCAGCAGGCCGAAACCACGGAACTCGCGCTCACGGCTGTCGTAGAAGCCTTCGCGCCAAGTGAAAGTCTGCGTCAGAACGTTGCCGGTGATTTCATCCAGTTGCTGCTGTTTATGGACCACCGCCACCGGGAACGGCAGGTGGCACGCCGGAAAACGTCTAAGGGTGGGCATATGGCGTTTTTCATCCAGCCATTCCTGCGCCGAACTGCGGTAGACCACGCTGGCACTGCAACCCATGTTGTTGTTACTGCTGGTCAGCAGATACGGCTTGGCCGAAACGAAATCGTAGCGCCAGTGCTGCGGTTGCATGTGCGTCACCGTCAGGATCAGGCTGGAGCAGCCCAGGCCTTGCAGATCGGCGAAGCTCACTTGACTGAGCCGGTCGTAGCGCACGCCGTCCGGCCACGGTACGTTGATCGGTGTTTGCTCCAGACCATTGCCGCCGCGATTCAGGTAGATCTCGAAGAACTCCGATTGCAGGTAAATCAGCGACGCGGCACCGGAGCCGTCCAGGTCAGCAAGGCGCACGCGGGACGAGTCGAACGTTTCGTATCTGAAAGGCAATTCGCCGATCTTGCGACCTCTGCCAAACCGGCCGTGACCCAGGTTCGGCCAGCAGCGAATTTCGTCGTGACGTATCCGGCACAGCTCGGGCATGTCGCTGCCCAGCAGGTTGCCCAACAGCACCAGTTCCGTGCGGGAGTTGCTAAACAGTGGCAAGCGGTCGTCGTCGGGCTCGTGCGGCACCTCTTCAGGCGCGGCGAAGCCTTGTTCGCGCTGGTTGGCGTACAGCCGCACGGAGTGCGGCCCGATCAACGCCAGGCTACTCAAACCGTCGCCGATCAAGTCACCAAGCGTCGAGAGGGTGTTGAAAAACTCCGGCGGGAATCTGCCGAAAGGGACGAAGTCGGCAAACGTGCGTTGTTCTGTCAGGGTGCGAAAACCACTGATGCCCGGTTGTGCGGTGACCCAGTCGAGCCGACCGTCACCCGTCAGGTCGGTCAGCAGTTGCTGGACCGGACGGTTGCGATCAGCGACCGGAATCTTGTCCAGCGCGAGCCAGGGCGCATAGTCGATTTCATCGGGGCCTTTCGTCGCGCGGCGTGGTTCGCGGTAGTACCAACTCTGGTCATAGCGGCAGAGAAAACCCGGCACGCCTTCGCCATAAAGATCGACGCACTGGTAAAAACCACCGTCCTCGATACCCGGCTGAACATCGAATTCGAGGAAGCGCGCCGGGGTTTTATTGATGTCGAAAGGGGCGTAGTCGAACTCGACCGGTGGTGTGTTTTCGACTACGCCGCTGGCATCGAATGCCTGATAGTGCGCCGCGCTGATCTGGCTGTAGGCCCACTGCGCGATATTTTGCGGTTGTTGATATTCCAGTAACAGGCGGCGCACCAGTTTCGGTTGCTCAGTCGACTGCCCGGGAAAGTGATGAAACAGCAACGCCTGCTGGCAGAGTCTGCGAGTGCCCAGTTCAAAACCCTGACCGTGGGTTGAAAAACGATCAGGACGGACTGTCCAGGGTTTGAGGGAGTCACCGTCATATACCGGGATATCGGTCAGTGACGTGCTGCGCTCGCCGTAATCGAACAGCAGATGAAAGTGCCAATCCAGTTCGGCCGGATTATCCGTTGTCCAACTGTACAAATCGCTGCTGGCCGTGAAGTTGCCGTAACACACGCGGCGCAGATAACGCTGGGCGCGGTAGTCATGCAGCGGGTCGGGATCCTGATCATCGGCCTTGTATTCGAAGCAGATGTGTTCGCCGCGCGCGTTCATGCTTTCGCACAGCAGCCATGTGGCGATGTGTCCAGGGGCGTGCGGGTCGGCAACTCGTGTGGCTTCGGTTTTGCCGTAAAGGTGCAGCGAGCCGTCAGCGCCGTGTATCAGCCAGAATACCGGTGGATCGGCTTCCCCGGTTTGCCGCTGCCAGCGCTCGCGCAGGGCGAAATCGCTTTCCACTCGAGGCCAGTAGCGCACGACTCTGTGCGGGCCGATGTCGACGCTGTTGTAGGTGCTTTCCTCACGGAATTTGAGTTCACCGTTTTCATCCAGCTCCGGCATCCACACTTCGCCATCGACCCCGATGATCTCGTCGTGGTCGGAGTAACGCGGCACGCCTTTGTTGGTTCTGCGATTGATCTGACCGACGCCACCCAAATGCCAGGACAGGCCGAACGGACCATTGCCGCTTTGGCTGCTGTAATTCAGCGAAAACTGCGGATCCCAGCCCCGCCCGGCAGACGTCGGAATCGGCAATTCGAACGACGCCGCCCCGGTCGGCCCCACTGCGCCCCAGCTTTTGCCGATGGTAGCGATCGATGCGCTTTTGGCGATGGAAGGGGTGGTGATGCTCAGCTCTTGTTGATCAGGCATGGTCGAATCCATTGCGCGCGAGAGGGGCGTGAATGGACTGACGCTAACAAGAACAGCGCATAAATGAACCTGTCAGATCTGACAGGTGCGCAAGATCATTTTGTGTGCTTCGGCAGGTTTTTTATCGCGATTGGTTTGCACATGCAAAAACGGCCGGGTCACCCCTGAGGATGAACCGGCCGTTTTCATGCAGGCGAAGGGCTTACTGCACTTCTACCGCCAGGCTTTCGCTGATCTTCTGTTGCCAGATCGCAGGGCCGGTGATGTGCACCGACTCACCTTTGCTGTCCACCGCAACGGTGACCGGCATGTCCTTGACCTCGAACTCGTAGATCGCTTCCATGCCCAGTTCGGCAAAGGCCAGCACTTTCGACTTCTTGATCGCCTGAGCGACCAAGTAGGCAGCGCCGCCGACAGCCATCAGGTACACGGCTTTGTTGTCCTTGATCGCTTCGATCGCGGTCGGGCCGCGCTCGGATTTGCCGATCATGCCCAACAGGCCGGTCTGCTCGAGGATCTGCCGGGTGAACTTGTCCATTCGCGTCGCGGTGGTCGGGCCCGCCGGGCCAACCACTTCGTCACCGACCGGATCAACCGGGCCGACGTAGTAGATGAAGCGACCTTTGAGGTCCACCGGCAGGGTTTCACCTTTGTTGAGCATCTCGACCATGCGCTTGTGCGCGGCGTCGCGACCGGTGAGCATTTTGCCGTTGAGCAGGACGGTTTCGCCCGGCTTCCAGCTCTGCACGTCTTCCGGGGTCAGGGTGTCGAGGTTGACGCGACGGGCCGACGGGCCGGCTTCCCAGACGATTTCCGGGTAGGCGTCCAGCGGTGGCGCTTCCAGCGAGGCTGGACCGGAACCGTCGAGTACAAAGTGCGCGTGACGGGTGGCCGCGCAGTTCGGGATCATGCACACCGGCAGCGAAGCGGCGTGAGTCGGGTAGTCCATGATCTTCACGTCGAGCACGGTGGTCAGGCCACCGAGGCCCTGGGCGCCGATGCCCAACTGGTTGACCTTCTCGAACAGCTCCAGACGCATTTCTTCGATGCGGTTCTGTGGGCCACGGGCCTTGAGTTCGTGGATGTCGATGGATTCCATCAACACTTCTTTGGCCATGACGGCAGCTTTCTCGGCGGTGCCGCCGATGCCAATGCCGAGCATGCCCGGTGGGCACCAGCCGGCGCCCATGGTCGGAACGGTCTTGAGTACCCAGTCAACGATCGAGTCGGACGGGTTGAGCATGGCCATTTTCGACTTGTTCTCGGAACCGCCACCCTTGGCCGCCACGTCCACTTCCACGGTGTTGCCCGGGACGATGGAGTAGTGGATGACCGCTGGGGTGTTGTCCTTGGTATTTTTCCGAGCGCCCGCCGGGTCGGCGAGGATCGAGGCACGCAGGACGTTTTCCGGCAGGTTGTAGGCGCGACGCACGCCTTCGTTGATCATGTCGTCCAGGCCCATGGTGGCGCCATCCCAACGTACGTCCATGCCGACGCGCACGAACACGGTAACGATACCGGTGTCCTGGCAGATCGGGCGATGGCCGGTGGCGCACATGCGCGAGTTGATCAGGATCTGCGCCATCGAGTCACGGGCCGCTGGCGATTCTTCGCGCAGGTAGGCTTCGTGCATCGCCTGGATGAAATCCACGGGGTGGTAATAGGAAATGAACTGCAGGGCGTCGGCAACGCTCTGAATCAGGTCGTCTTGCTTGATCACGGTCATGAGTCGCGCTCCTCTAAAAGACGGGAACATTCAATAAGGTGCCTGCGGCTTGGGTGCATCGGTCGGTCGCAAGCACCTTTCAAGGCACGCCGGGGCTGCTGGCGCGACGCTAAAAAGGCGCGGCAGTATACCGCGCCTCGGTGGGGCGCACACGCGCTGGCAGTCATTCGTTGGTCGCATGGGTGGGCGAATATCGGACAGCGGGTTTGCACGTCAAGATTTACCCCCTCACCCCAGCCCTCTCCCCCAGGGGGGCGAGGGGGAAAGGGAGCCGATCTTGATGCTGTACAAACCTGAGCTCGACTCAGGAAAGGGGTCGATGTGCATGCTGTTCAAATCTGGTTTCGACTCAGGAAAGGGAGCCGATCTTGATGCTGTTCAAACCTGAGCTCGACTCAGGAAAGGAGTCGATGTGCATGCTGTTCAAATCTGGTTTCGACTGAGGAAAGGGGGGCGATGTTCATGTTGTTCAAACCTGAGTTCGGCTCGGTATTCCAGGTCGGCGTATCGCCAACAACCGACTCGGTCAGTCCCCTCTCCCTCTGGGAGAGGGCTAGGGTGAGGGGCTTTTGGCGGTATAAGCAGGCCACACTTTTGACGTCAAATTTCGAGCCCGAAAATCGGTGGTCATTTATCGACTACGCCTCTAAAGTGGCAGCCGGTCTGTAGAGTAGGACACTCGGTCAGCCTCTTATCGCACGGTGAGTCAACGATTGACCCATAACGCCATTCAACGTCTTTTGCTCAAACGCTTTGCCCTCGCTGCGGCCACCTATGGATTGGCTTTGCTGCTGCTGTGGCTGTCGTTTTTCACGGGTCATTACGAGCAGTCCCTGACTTCTGTGGCCGTCGGCAGTGCGCTGGTGGTGATCAGCCAGTCGGTGCTGTTCGCACTGTTCTGGAGCGGGCACAACCTGCGCTTTGCCGATCCCAGCCTGACCGAAGCACAGGTGCTGATCGGTCTCGGCTGGCAGACCTGGCTGATCGCCCATCTGGATGAAGCCCGCGGCGCCTTTCTGGTGTTCTACGTGTTGATCCTGCTGTTCGGCCTGTTCCACCTCAGTCGACGGGCGTTCATACGCTGTGCCCTGCTGGTGTTCTTCAGTTTCTGTGCCATCACGCTGTGGGACGGCTACTACTTCCGCTTGCGCGAGCCGGCGCTTGCCGCCTTGCAGGTGTGCATTCTGGCGATGGTGCTGGCGTGGCTGGTGCTTTACGCGCGCTTCGTCCAGGTTTCGCGACAACGCCAGCGCCAGCGCCGGTTTGCCTTGCAGGCGCATCAGGACACCCTGCGCGGGATGATGCGTCAGCTGGAAGATCTGGTCGCCACCGATGAACTGACCGGGCTGTTCAATCGTCGGCATTTTCTGCGCCTGGCTTCGCGAGAGCTCAATGCCATGGACGACGATGTCGTGCATGGCCTGGCGTTGATCGACCTCGACCACTTCAAACGCATTAACGACCTGCACGGTCATGCGGCGGGCGATCAGGTGTTGCAGGCCTTCGCCGGCGTTGCTCAAGCATGCCTGCGCGACGGCGATGTGCTGGCGCGTTATGGTGGTGAGGAATTCGTTGTGTTGTTGCCCGATTGCGATGCCGAACGGCTGACCGCGTGTTGCGAGCGTCTGCGTATCGCCTTCACCGACGTTGAACTGGTCGGCCTGAATGTGCGCAACCTCAGCCTGTCGGCCGGCATGACGCTGTTGACGTTGGGCGATGATCTGGACGATGCCTTGCAGCGCGCCGATCAGGCCTTGTATCGGGCCAAGCGTGACGGGCGCAATCGTTGTGCGGCCGCGTGGGAGAACGTCGATGCCTGAACTTCGCGTCGGTGAACGACAATGGTCTGTGGCCGCGGGCAGCAATCTGCTCGATGCACTCAATCAGCATGGCGTCGCGGTGCCTTACAGCTGCCGCGCCGGCAGTTGCCATGCCTGTCTGGTGCAATGCGTGCAAGGCCTGCCGGCTGACAATCGGCCGGACGCCTTGAGCGCCGAGCAGCGTCAGGAGGGCTGGCGCCTGGCGTGTCAGTGTCAGATCGTCGAAGATTTGCAGGTGCATACGTTCGACCCGATCACCGACGGTCGCCCGGCAGTGGTCGAAGCGCTGGACTGGCTCAGCGACAGCGTCCTGCGTTTGCGCCTGACCCCGCAGCGGCCGTTGCGCTACAGCGCCGGGCAACATCTGGTGCTGTGGATCAATCACATCGCGCGGCCGTATTCGCTGGCAAGCCTGCCGGAAGAAGACCGCTTTCTCGAATTCCATCTCGATTGCCGCCAGCCCGGTGAATTCAGTGATGCCGCACGGCGCTTGCAGATCGGCGACCCGATCCGCCTTGGCGAACTGCGTGGCGGCGCCTTGCATTACGACCCGGACTGGCACAACCGGCCGCTGTGGCTGCTGGCCGCCGGCACCGGTTTAGGCCCGCTGTTCGGCGTGCTGCGTGAAGCCTTGCGTCAGGATCACCAAGGCGCGATCCGCGTCATTCACGTCGCCCATGATGCGGGCGAGCATTATCTGGGCAAACCCCTTGCAGCGCTGGCTGCACAGCGGGAAAACCTCAGCGTCGAGTTGTGGACAGCGGCCGAGTCAGCCGCCGCTTTGGCGCAACTGCGCCTTGTTTCCCGACAAACCCTGGCCTTAGTCTGCGGCTCGACGGCCAGTGTCGATGCCTTCGCCCGACGTCTGTACCTGGCCGGATTGCCGCGCAACCAACTGCTGGCCGACGTATTTTTGAGCCGTGGTTGAGCGCTGAATTTCAGACGCGAGACACGCCATGACTGATGCCATCCTGCTGGAACGCGAACGCGGTTTGCTGACCCTGCGCCTCAACCGCCCGGACAAGAAAAACGCTCTGACCCGCGCCATGTACAGCCGTCTCGCCGAGGCGCTGAAGCAGGCCGGTGGCGACCCTGAAATCAACGCCGTGCTGATCACCGGCAGTGCCGAGTGCTTCACCGCCGGTAACGACATCGCCGACTTTGTCCAGCAACCGCCGAGCGACCTCGACAGTCCGGTGTTTCACTTCATGCTCAATTTGCTCGAATGCCGTAAACCGGTGATAGCGGCTGTGGCCGGCGCGGCGGTGGGCATCGGCACCACGCTGTTATTGCATTGCGATTTGGTCTACGTCAGCCGCGATGCGCGGTTGCGCATGCCGTTCGTCAATCTTGGATTGTGTCCGGAATTCGGCTCCAGCCTGATTCTGCCGCGTCTGCTCGGCCAGGCCAAAGCAGCAGAGCTTTTGTTATTGGGCGAAGGCTTTACCGGTGAACAGGCAGCGGCGTGGGGCATTGCCACCGAAGCATTGGGCAGTGGCGATGCGGCGTTGCGCAAGGCACGGGAGGTGGCGTTGCGTTTCGACGAACTGCCGGCTGAGGCGGTGCGTATCAGCAAGCAATTGATGAAGGCGCCGGATCGCGAGTTGATTCGTAAGGTGATCGAGGAGGAGGGCGCATTGTTCACTCAAAGACTGCGCTCGCCGGAAGCGTTGGCGGCGTTGACCGGATTTATCAAACGACATTGAAAAGCCAGCCCTCACTCAGAGGGAGAGGGAGCCGACCGAGGTGTAATGCGTTATACATCGACTTGAAAGAACCGGTCGGATTCAGCGCAGAGATAACAGGTCGGTGCAATTCTGCAATATCCCTCAATCGGTTCCTTCTCCCTCTGGGAGAGGGCTAGGGTGAGGGGCTTTCGATTCAACGCAGACAACAAAAAGCCCCGGCACTCACATGCCGGGGCTTTGGTTTTTCAGCGCGTCACTCAGACCTGCGGGTCGCCCACGTGCAGGATCTTCATGCCGTTGGTGCCGCCGGTGGTGTGGTAGCTGTCGCCCTTGGTCAGGATGACCCAGTCGCCTTTTTCCACAACGCCGCGCTTGACCAGCTCGTCGATCGCCTTCTGGCTGACTTCGTGCGGTTCCAGCGAAGCCGGGTCGAACGGTACGGTGTACACGCCACGGAACATGGCGGCACGCGCCTGGGTTTCACGGTGCGGCGAGAACGCATAGATCGGCACCGAAGAACGGATACGCGACATGATCAGCGGGGTGTAGCCACTTTCAGTCAGGGCGATGATCGCTTTGACGCCCGGGAAGTGGTTGGCGGTGTACATGGTCGCCAGTGCGATGCTTTCGTCGCAGCGGGTGAATTCCTTGCCGATACGGTGGCTGGAGGTTTTGCCGGTCGGGTGCTTTTCAGCGCCGACGCAGATGCGCGCCATTGCCTGCACAGCTTCCAGCGGGTACTGGCCAGCGGCGGATTCAGCCGAGAGCATCACGGCGTCGGTGTAGTCGAGCACGGCGTTGGCCACGTCGGATACTTCGGCGCGGGTCGGCATCGGGTTCTGGATCATCGACTCCATCATCTGCGTCGCGACGATCACAGCCTTGTTGTGGCGGCGTGCGTGCAGAATGATTTTCTTCTGAATGCCCACCAGCTCGGCGTCGCCGATTTCCACACCGAGGTCACCACGGGCAACCATCACCGCGTCGGACGCCTTGATCAGGCCGTCGAGGGTTTCGTCGTCGGCCACGGCTTCAGCGCGTTCGATCTTCGCCACCAGCCAGGCAGTACCGCCGGCTTCGTCGCGCAGTTGACGGGCGTATTCCATGTCGGCAGCGTCACGCGGGAAGGACACCGCGAGGTAGTCAACTTCCATTTCAGCGGCGAGCTTGATGTCGGCCTTGTCTTTTTCAGTCAGGGCCGGTGCGGTCAGGCCGCCACCGCGACGGTTGATGCCTTTGTGATCGGACAGCGGGCCGCCGATGGTCACGGTGCAATGCAGTTCTGTTGCGGTGGCGGTATCAACGCGCATCACCACGCGGCCGTCGTCGAGCAGCAGCTCGTCGCCCACACCACAGTCCTTGACCAGGTCCGGGTAGTCGATGCCGACCACTTGCTGGTTGCCTTCGGTCAACGGATGGCTGGTGGAGAAGGTGAACTGGTCACCGATCTTCAGCTCGATTTTCTTGTTGGCGAATTTGGCGATACGGATTTTCGGGCCTTGCAGGTCGCCCAGCAGGGCGACGAAGCGACCGTGCTTGGCAGCGAGGTCACGCACCAGCTTCGCGCGAGCCTTGTGCTCGTCGGGGGTGCCGTGGGAGAAGTTCAGACGGGCAACGTCCAGACCAGCCAGAATCAGCTGTTCGAGAACTTCCGGCGAGTTACTGGCCGGGCCAAGGGTAGCGACGATTTTGGTACGACGGACGGACATGCAAAGACTCCTGAGTTCAAGCGCTAGCGAAGGCTACTATGCTCTTGGGGTGTAGTCATTGTTCGTTTGCACTACTTAATGTTTTCTTTATTGAACTCGACAACTGGCGCAAACACTTCTGAAGATTTCTCGGCAAGGGTCGATACAGAGCACAAGACAGGAGAACCCTCATGCGATTCGTACCCATTGCCGCCCTTGCCCTCAGCGTCCTCGCCGTTTCGGGCTGCACCCGTTGGTCGATGAACCATCATTTGAACAACGCCTACAGCGCCTATGACCGTGGCAATTGCGAGCAGGTCATGCTCGAACTGTCCAAGGTCGAACGCGCCAGCCGCGCCCGTCCGTACGTGTGGCCGGAAGTGTCGATGATGCGCGGCCAGTGCCTGGAACGGCAGAAAATGTTTGTCGACGCGGCGCAGACCTACCAGTTCATCATCGCCTCGTACCCGAACAGCGAATACGCCTATCGCGCCCGTGCCCGTCTGGAAACCTTGCAGAGCCTGGGCCACTACCCGACGCGCAGTGCCGCTGCCGTGGTACGACCGACCCGTTTCTGATGACAGTTGTCATACAAAATCTGGCTGTGTGTACAAGCTGAGCTATAGTCGAATAACCCGGATTCAGCGTCAGGTTCCTGAATCCGGAGCAACACCCGCGACTGGCAGTTGTAAGGTGACGGCGACGTAGCGACCGTTACACCGGAAGCGGGGAGAGCGGCCGGCGAAACCGGCTCGTTCCGAAGCAAAGGTGCGGCTCTGTAATGGAGCCTTGCATGGCGAACTGCGCATGTTTACCGAACGGATCGAACGGCATCAGTTGCCGTATTTCCTCAGAGTGTTCAACAGCGTCACCGACAAGCCCATCGGTTTTCTCGGCAACCTCTCCGAAGACGGGCTGATGCTCATCAGCCAACTGCCCATGATGGTCGGTGTGGATTTTCAGTTACGCCTGAAAATCCCCGCCAGCGATGGCTGTCAGCAGGTAATCGACCTCACGGCGTGTTGCGTGTGGTGTCACGAAGACGCCACACCGCTGCACTACGACGCCGGCTTCGTCCTGCAACGCGCGCCGCCGGAATTTGGGCAGCTGGTGCAGGCGTTGCAGCGCTATTTCAGTTTTCAGCCGTTGCCGGCTTCTGCCTGATTCAAAACCGCTAAAAGCTTCGTGAGCAGGTCGCTCCTACCTTCGATTTGTGGTGTGTAACAGATCATGTGGGAGCGGGCTCGCCCGCGAAAGCGTCTCCACTGGAACACCAGTTGCAACGGTCAGGCTGGGTCATTCGCCCGTTCGTTATCCAGCCATTTCGGCTAGCCATATTCCCACCTCACTCAACTGATCAATCGCCATCTCCAGATGCCGTGTTTTGCTTTTCTTTCGGCCAACTCGCGCCTCGCAGCCATCACCGAAGCCGGCGTATCGAAGCGCCTTGTCGACCAGGGTTACCGTTGGTCGGGACTGTCAGGTTTGACAGGTGACATGTATTTGAAGGAGCGCTGATTCTGGACTCGGTTTTTAATTCGCTAATGCAGGAGAAAGAACAGTGACGGATGATTCAGAAATTCCCCTTGGCTGGGCAGCGCCTACTTTTTCTCCCAGTGTTAGCGGAACTCTTCAACAGTTCCCCCTGACTATTCGGGTCAACACAATACCGAACAACCTGACAAAGCGTGAGGTCCACTTCAAGCTTAATGGCAACCATTGGTACGAAATGGATCCAGGCTCAAACTCGAACGAGCAATGGTACGACGTCATTATTCCTGAAATAAAACATAGTGACCGTCTGGAAATACATACGCGTTACGTGGGGGGAATGGTGGGATCGGACTGGGGCTTCTCAGGACAGTTCCGCGTCATCAAGCCTTTGGAAATTATCTCGCCACCTCAAAATAGTTTTGTTTCTTCATCATTTATTATCACTGGCACCGGAGCCTGGGATAATCCCGTAATCGAAGTGACGACAGGCGACAAGTCTTTCAAAGGCACGCCAACCACCAGCGGGACATGGTCTGCCGTAGTGGAAAAACTTCCCCTCGGCAGACACAGCTTCCATGCGACACAAACTTTCGGTGGTAAAACTTCCAAATCCACGGAGTGGAATGTAACGGTAATCGAGGAGCCGCGAATAATATCTCCAGTAAGCGGTGCAGTGATCGGTGAGGCAAAACCGATTGTTTCCGGCACTGGTAAAGTCGGTACAAGGATCAACCTCCACCGGCAAGGAAACCCTCTGGATAGCTATGGTTCAGGAACTGTAGAGTTTGACGGTCGCTGGGAAGTAAAGCTGACCAAGGCGCTGTCATGGGGAAGTTTCGTTCTAGTCGCAGAACAATCGTTCGAAAATACGAAATTGCTTTCTAACCCTGTTGATCTCACGGTTAACCTTTCACCCGTTATTTTAGATCCGGCGTCGGGTACGACACAGTCTCAATCGTTTAACCTTTCTGGTGATTTGTCCATCCAGGGTGCAACCCTGGCTGTTTACAGGGATCTGGAAACAGAGAAAGTGGGGGAGGTCGAGGTCTCGGCTAGTTTCTGGAGAGTGCCGGTAAATGTCCAGCCTGGACCCGCTTCACTCGTAGCGATACAAACTCTAAATAATGTCCCTTCACCTCGCAGCGCCCCCCGCTCTTTCCGAATCCGCCCTCCCAAACTGGCAGAACCTGAGGTCACCTTTCTTCCTGATACAAGCTTGAAGTTCTCCGGCTCCGGCCATTTCGATCAAAACCTCTCGACCGAAATCCAGTTCTCTGCCAGCGACGGCTCGCTGCCTTTGCCGCCCAACGCCCGCGTCAATGCCCAGGGCTATTGGGAAACGGCCCCCGTTGTCTGGTCTCTGGGCAGCTACGATGTGACGTTGATTCAAAAGATCGCCGACAACGCCAGTGGCTGGATCGAATCGCAGCCTCTTGAGTTCAAAGTCCGCAACGACATGCCGGATATCACCGAGGCGAGCTACACCGAGGAGTATCTACCGGTCTTCAGCGGCAAAGGTTATACAGGTGCCACCGTCTCGCTCAGGTTTCCCAATACAAACGAGGCTGCACGGAGTGTAGTGGTCGTGAACGGCCAATGGTCGACGTCTGCTTTGGTTGAGTGGGGCCCAACCAACAAGCGGGAAGTGCGCATTACACAGCATCTGGGAAACCATCCTTCGCAACGTCCTTTCATCCTGTACGTCACGATTCCACCGCTGGCGCCAGGCGTGGATGATCTTGGCGAAGAGGGGCTGGAGCCGGTATTTCGCGGCACTTGCTTGTCGGGCGCCACGGTGAGCATCAGGTTCAGCGACGATACCGAGACGCATGTGGCGACCGTGACGGGATCCACCTGGACATTTCAGCGACCAACCCCGTTCGAGGCAAATATCGAACATGCCGCGGAGGTCACGCAAACAATCCTCGATCTCCTTTCAAAACCGACCTCGAAAACCTTCACTGTCCACAGAGTCATGTTGCAACCGCTCATTGTCGCGCCGGGATCCGGCTCGGAAGTGGGGTTCGACGTCACCATTGAAGGTGATAACGGCATGCAGGGCGCGGTGATGCAATTGCATGACAACCAGATAGGCGCAACGCTGGGTGATCCGCTCGAATTGCTTGAGGAGGGCAAATGGTCTATCCAGTTGCTCGGTCTGGACCTGAGGGAATATTTCCTCCATGCGCAGCAGACGCTCAACGGGCGAGATTCGGCAAACAGTGCTGAGCACAGGCTCAAGGTGGTGGTGCCGCCGCCTCGATTCACGATGCCGATCCCTGGCGGGAGAGCGCCGCGCACTTCGAAAATTGCTGGCACCGGCAGAGCTACCGCGCAGGTGGAGGTCTGGCTGGAAGGCGCTACTGAGCCATTGTTGACGGATATTGAGGTGAACGCGTCAGGCAACTGGGATGCCGAAGTGAGTTTGCCGGTGGGCAACACGACCATCTGGGCTTTTCAAACCTTCGTCCACAATGGCATTGCGCAGCGCTCTCAGGCCAATGAGCGTTTGCGTTACAAAGTTGTGCCGGCGGCTCCGTTTATCGAAACCCCGACTGCCGATGATCATGTCGGCCGACGGGTCGTGGTCTCGGGTTTCGCGACGCCCGGCGACACCGTGACCGTGACGCTGGGTAGCGACCAGGCCAGCGCCGAGGTGCGGGAAAACCGGACGTGGTCGGTAACGCTGGAGCCCGGTCAAGACGAGGGCAATCATGAGCTGGACGCTGTGGCGGCTTGCGAAGGGTTTATATCCGATAGCGCGAAACGCACGCTTCAGCTGGCAACTTATCTGCCCACCGTTGAGATCCCAGAACCGGGACGCTGGGTCAGCAACCCGGTGCTGTTTGCCGGCAAGGGCCGTCAAGGCGTCGGTGTTCTGGTCGATCCGTTCAACCCGGACAAGACATGGCTAGCGTCGATTCAGGTAGACCCTGACTGGCAAGGCCTGTCTGACCAAACGCTACCGTTGGGTGGCAACTGGTGTCGTTTCAAGCTGCAGCCGAGCGACAGCGATCCGATGGGTTCTGACTGGGTCGTCAGTGAGCGGTTTGAAATCGAATCAGTGCCGACGGATAAAATCCGGTTGTAAATTTCCGATGAGCGGTCATAAAACCTGTCATTTCTGACAGTTGGCAGCGACTGCGTTCAAGCGCTAAATCCTTATGCAACGCTGGGTCCGCCTGACACCACAGTCAGGCGGCCCGGGCGGTTATCGACTCAAGGAAAGTGACCATGGCTGATTCACTCCGTCCCGCTGCGCAGTTGTTCATTCAACTGTTTGGTGCGCAAACGTCTTCTGCGCAAAACCGGCTTTCAACGCTCTGGAGTTACCTTGAGCAGGGGGGATCGTTTTTCCCTCTGGTCGAAAAGGGTCTTCCGGTACTGGTCGGCGAGTACGGACTTGAGCAGGAAGAGGCCCGGCGCTTTTTGCGTCGGGCCAACAGCCTGGCGACCTATGTGCGGCGTCGGTTTATTGAGCATCACGCGCAGTGGGACAAAGCCGGGTCGACAGGACCGTCCAGCGGTTTGATGTCGCTCTTTGACGGGCCGCAACTGGAGCGAATATTCGATCTGCAGTTGAGCGCCAAATGCCCTTCGGATTCTCTGGAGTCCATGTTCGGGCCTTCGGCGTATCTCGTCTTCCTGTATCGCTTGATTCGCGACTTGATCGAATCCGTTGGTGACGACACCAAGCTGCCATTGCATGAGCGTCGCACGGATTTGATGAATTTGACGGTCGACAGTAAAACGGTGAACGCGCCGGAGCCATCAGTCGACGTGATCGTACGCGTGCTACAGGCGTTCATCACTGCGAACACGAAAGTTCCAATTGAACAGGCATTGATCAACGCACGCTATCCCAACGGTCTGCCGTATTACCAACATTGGGACACGATTGATGGGGTTGCGGGTTTCAACGGACGATCAGTGGGGGATTTTGCCAACATTGTTGACGGGAAATTCCCCAACTTCTTGCACTCCGGGTCCCTGACCAGTCTTGCCGCTGCTGCCTTGGCTCATGCCTCTCGGCTTGGTCCGTACCAGCAGAAGTTGGTGACTGAAGAATACAAAAATTCCGAGGATATGTATCAGTTCTATCTGGAGAACTTTGGCACCGAAGACGTTGAGTATATGAATCTCAACCAGATATTTTATTTGGCTCAACGTACAAATCTTGTGGCCGAGGAGGTTACAAGTCTTTTTTCGGTTGGGGACTACGCGCCGCGGCGTTCGGACAATGTGGATTACCCCAGTAAACCCGACGTCCCGGAAGGCGGCCGATCCGGCTCGGTTTACATCAATGGTAACGCTCACCCCGCTATCGGTATCAGCGCGCAGTCAGGGACTAATCTTCATCGGATACTCGTTAATCCCAATAACCCAAAAGGCTTGAATACATTTGATCGGCTCAACCGCAAGTTACGCCTGGATAAATGGCTGAATCTGCCTCCTGAGCAGACTGACGCCTTGTTGGCGGCAGCGATCAGGGCTGAAGCACGTGGTGCCGAAAAACCTGAGGTTTGGGCGATTTCGGTAAACGTGATCCATGCATTGGGTCTGTTTCAGCGACTGCGTGAACGCTACAACTGCACGGCAGCAGATTTCGCCGTGTTCCTCGATGAACTGTCACTGTACGGTCGCGGTGATGCACTGTCGCAGTTCGATCAGGTCTTCAACAATCAGGACAATTATCGCAAACCGCTGAAACTCGACGACAAAGCGTTTGCGCTGATACCGACATCGGATCAAGACAATCTGACGGTCAGCCAGCTATGCAGTGGTTTGGGCATTGATCTTCAGACTTACCACTATCTGGCGTTGGCGATAGCCCAGGCTCATGATCTTACCGATGATCTGGTGCGCAGTTCGGCGGTCATCTCCAGTTTTTACCGTTTGGTAAAACTGCCCCGGCTGTTGAATATCACGCCGGTCGAAGGCGTGTTGATGCTCCGTGTGCTGGGCGGAGAAACCTGGCTCAAAGGGCTGGCAGGCAAGCCGCGTATTGTCGACGTGGCGGTTGATGACAGCCGCACTGACGCTACGCCGGGTGTGCTGAGCCTGATCGAAGCCATGCAGGCCTGTGTGCAATGGTGCGAGCAAAACAACATATCGGTGCTGTGGATGTTGCAGCACGTGAGTGCACCACTGCGTTTAAGCGAGTTCTCCCAGCAGGATCAGCAGTTCTTCGACAAGATCGGCGCCCTACTGCCCAGCGCGCGGTTGTCCGGTAATTCTTTTCTCCTGGCCGGTATTCCACCGGCCGGAGAAAGCGACTGGCTGGATTTACTCTCGATTGACAGTGAGGGGCTGGCGCCGGTTGTCGATGTCAATGGCCTGATACTGGCCACTGACCTGACGCCGGAAGATTATTTGGCCTTTGCCCGCGAGAAACTCGAATGGGCCGTCAGGAACGGCCTGGAGATTGAGGAAATCCAGGTCAGCGTCTTGGTCGAGATCATGCTCACCGTTCTTCTGCAGGCCAGAGACGCGCAGGTGTCGCTGGTCAGGGAATCGCTGGCAATCTACGCCGGCATCGAGGGCGAATTGGCCATTCTGGTGTTGGACTGGGTCGATGCCTCGGTATATCAACTGTTGCGCCAGGTGTATGACCGCACCGCCCTCGAATCGCCAGCGAGGGCGCGCAGGCGCGACGAACCTTCCGATCCGTTACTCGAGCTGCTGGCTGTTGTGCGTCAGCGCGCTGAAGTTGTTTCGACACTGGGCTTGAGTGCGGCATTGGTCCGGGACTATCTGGATTATGGATACGCCAAGTGGATCGACCAAATCACCATCATCGATCCCTCTGAAAAATTTGTGTTCTCGGTGCGCATACTTTACGCAATGACCACGCTGACTCGCGCGTTCAGTCTGAGCGAACAGCCGGAGCAGAAGTTGCTGGATTATCTGCGCCAGGTCCATTCATTACCTCCCATGCTCAGCGCCGATGCATTACGCGTGGTGCAGCAGGCCGCGGCCATCAAACTGGCTGAGTTCTTTGCCTGGAGCGCGCAGGAAGTCAGCGAATGTGTTCGCCATATCGATCCTGAAACCCAAGTGTTGAAAACCCTGGATCAACTGGATCTGCTGATGCGCGTTTATCAGTTGTCGATGCAGACCGGTATGGATGCGCGGACCATTTTGCGGATCGGTACCTTGCCGGAGACAATCGATGCCAGTGAGGACTACGCCCAGGCGGCTGAACTGGCTTTGCTGAGTCATACCCAGACGCGTGTGCCGGTCGTGCAAGCACCGGGCGAACTGAAGCAGTTGGTCCGGATGACTTGCACCGTAACGCCTACAGAAGTCTTCGCTGGTAAACCAGACGAGAAAGCGATCATTACGATGACGCTTACTGACGCCCGGGGCGCAGCGTTGAAAGGTGTCGCGGTTGACTGGCACTCCGAGCTAGGGACCATCAGCTTGGGTATCACCGATACCCAAGGAGTCCTCACGGCTGAGTATGTTCCGGGCAAAGTCTTGGGCACGGACAGTCTTTATTTTTCCATGAGCCTGCTCGAGCCTGAGTGGGCAGTGAGCATCAACGTCATTGCCGACGCCGAAAGCATGAATTTCCCGACATCGGAAATGTCTCCGGTGCCAACGGAGGTCGTGGAGCTTGGTAAGACAATCACACTTTTCGCCAAGATGGTGGATCAGTACGAAAATCCTGGGGCCAACATGCTGGTGGACTGGGCCTGGGAAGAAGGAACAGATCCCGAGAAAAGGCCAACGATCCGCCCGGCACAGGGTTTCACCGATCAGGACGGTAGAACCACGGTTTATATCACCAGCGCTTTCAGCGGTGAATTCGAAGTCGGTGTACGCAGCCTGGCAAGCGCGAAGGGGACTGTCTTCGAACCCATCAGGTTTGGGGTGTCGCAAGGCCGCAGCCACTCGCTAGGACAAGCGTCACCGCCTTCTGACAGTGACGCGGGAACCTCTTCCACGGAGCAAGGATCATGACATCGAACAACATTGGTCTGTTGCAGGAAAAACGTCGTACCGCGTTGCTTGATTATTGCATCGGGCAAGTAAGGGCGGAGC
This sequence comes from Pseudomonas sp. AC242, assembly GCF_979258655.1. Lineage (NCBI taxonomy): Bacteria > Pseudomonadati > Pseudomonadota > Gammaproteobacteria > Pseudomonadales > Pseudomonadaceae > Pseudomonas > Pseudomonas sp. AC242. The sequence continues at coordinate 4,243,126 of NZ_OZ409873.1, read as the reverse complement.
GTTACCCGCCTTTGCGGACTCCGGAGGACCTGTTCGAATTGCTACGCATCGACCCGCTGGACAGTGCTCGGGTGCAGACGTCGGGGGTGGCCGAAGCGATCAGTTGTGCGCAGCAATACATCAGTGCCGTGTACAACAAAATGGAGCCCGGTTTCGAAAACCACGAATTTCCCCCAGAGCAGTTGGAAAACTGGGCGCTGTACAACAACTACTCGGACTGGGCTGCGGTGCAGATGATCGCGCTCTACCCGGAAAACTACATCAATCCGTTTGTGCGTCAGCGCAAGACGGATCTGTTCAAGACCCTTGAAAACAATCTCAACCAGGCCCGTCTCAACACCGATTCGGTTCAGGCGGCGCTGCAGGATTACTTGCATGCCTTCGAGCAGATCTGCGATCTGGATGTCGTCAGTGGCTACATGAACGGCACAAACCCTGAGCGCGCCGATTATTATTTTGTCGGGCGTCAGCGGGTGCCGCCGTTCCAGTACTTCTGGCGCAAGGCACAAATCGAGATAACGCCCACTTGCCGCGCCGTCAACCCGGCGGCGTGGAGTGAATGGAAAGCGGTGGACATTCAACCCGCCGGGCGGGTGCTGGACATACGTCCGGTGATCTGGAACGGACGCCTGTGTCTGGTCTGGGCGGAGTGGCGGGACAAGGTCGGCGAGATCATCAAAACCGATCCTCCGGATCCCGATAAGGACGACAAATCCCGGTTCGTACCGCATCAGCTGGATATCAATGTGGCCTTCATGAGGCAGAACGGCCAGTGGTCGGCGCCTTTGAATTTACGCCATCGCGAGTTTGATGAGGATCTCTCTGCAGGTGCCCGGCTGATTGCAACTGTGTGGGTCGATCCTCAGATCCCCAAAGGCAAGCTGGGGGTATTGCTGGTCAACGATAAAACCGGCACAGGTGCCTTGAAAGAGATCGCGATCATCGATGTGCTGATGCGTCCCGTTACCGGGGACAGTGGTAACTGGCTTGAGCTGGCCAAGACGGATCGATTTGTTTCTGCCTTGACGGTTCAGCACCCCTTGGGTCTTGAAGTTAAGGTGGTGTCCACCGAGTCGCCGTCAGGCTCCATGGCCGCTTTTCTGGGGCTGAACGTCTTCGCCATGCGCGTGGATGACAACGACGTGCTGACGGTTGAGGGCTTTTGCAGGTCAACAGGGTTACCAGGCATCGAGAAGACTGCGTTTACCTTGCAGTTGGAACTTGCAACTGTTAACGACCCTGAACCTGTGAGAAGTGAGGTTGCAATCGCCGGCGATTGGACGATGCAGTTCTTGGGGACCTTCACTCGACCAAAAGGGGCTTGGAACAACGTCAGGTTCACTCTAAAGAATGATACTGAAGGCTTTGGCGGTAAACAGTTTGACCTGACGATTGGCGATCTCTCGGATTTCCTCGCGCCAACGCTGCTGAAAAACACCACGGATGCCGCCCAGTTCCTCGACTTTCAAATGGGCGCTGGCTGGGCGCTGCAATACGTTCGGCTCAATTCGCTGTTCGGTCCCGAGTTGGTCACACGCTCCACTGTCTCTCCAGCGACTCTGATTAATTGGGACTCCCAGCATCTGTCAGAGCCGCCGCCTGCCGGTGTTGATTTCGAGGAGCGCAATGGCGCTTTCGACGGTGCCAACGGGCTGTTTTTCTGGGAGCTGTTTTTCCACTTGCCGCATTTGATCGCGACACGCTTGCGTGATGAAGAGCGGTTTGCCGAAGCACAGACGTGGTTGCATTTCGTCTTCGATCCCCGGGCTAATGCCGACAGCAGCACGGTACCCGAGAAACCGAATTACTGGCGCTGCCGACCGTTGATCAACGATCTGGGCAATGTCGGCTGTGAAGCCGTGGCGCCCGCCGACCCGGACGCGATTGGATATTCAGCGCCTGTGCATTTGAGGCTGCTGATGTTCATCGAGTATGTGAAGAACCTCATGGCCTGGGGGGACTGGCATTACCGTCAACTGACCCGCGAAAGTCTGGTGGCGGCAAAGCTTTGCTATGTGCAAGCGGGATCATTGATGGGCAAACCGCCTCTGACTCAAACGGTGAACTTGTGGCAGACCGCGACGCTGAAGGACCTGTTGGCCCAAAGTTGCACCCGTACGGCACTGGAAACGTTCGAGCAGACATTGAATTACAGCCTGGCAGATGTTCCGGCCGGCTCCGATAGGGCTCCCATGCTGGGCATGTTGGGGTGTCCGCCGTTCAGGGCACCCATCAATGATGAGTTGTTCACTTGGTTCAACCAGCCGCAGGACCGCATGAACAACTTGCGCAACAACCTGACGATTGATGGCAAGCCCATGCTCCTGCCGTTGTTCAACCCACCGACCGACCCGAACCAATTGCTGCGCGCTCTGGCTGCAGGTGGTGTCGGGGGCGCCAGACCGATGGGCGGACGGCTGGTGGTGATTGCGTTTCGCTGGCGCGTGATCTTCGAGGTTGCCTTGCGTGCGGTGCAGGCCTTGCAGGATTACGGCAGCCAGGTACTCAATCTGCTTGAGCGGCGTGATCGTGCCGAGCAGGAAGAGCTGCAGCAAAACCATCTGGTGGAGTTGGGCAACTACGCCAAAACCGTACAGGAGCAATCCATCGCTCAGTTGGAAGCGAGCATGACGGCGCTTGAGCAGAGCCGGGCAGTGGCGCGGGAACGGGCTGATGCTTACGCAGCACGCTATGACGAAAACGTATCGGCTGTCGAATATCAGGTCATGGCAAACCTGGACCAGTCCAAAGAGCTGGCGCTGGCTGCCAAAATCCTCAAACCGGTAGGCGTGGCATTTGCGACCGCACCCAATATCTTCGGTATGGCGAACGGTGGTTTTCGGATCGACAAAGTTACGGATGCCATCTGCTTTGGCCTGGAAATCGCTTCGTCGATGCTGCAAATCGATGCCGACAAGCAAGCCACCACCGAAGGTTATCGCCGTCGCCGCAATGAATGGGGGCTGCAACGCGATCAGGCGCTGGCAGAAATCGCTGCCATCGATGCGCAGATCGTCGCGCAGAGCCATGCGATTGATGCGGCCAGAACCAACCTCGCGCAAACGCTGCGAGCTAACGCTCAGGCGTTGACGATGTACAACTATCTGAAAAAGCGCGCGACCAATGCCGAATTGTTCGGCTGGATGCTCGGCCAGCTCAAGGCTTTGCACTATCAGGCTTACGACGCGGTGGTCAGTCTGTGCCTCAGCGCACAAGCGGCGATGAGCGCCGAAACCGGCGATTACGATTCATATATTCCCTTGCCGCAGGTCTGGCAGGATCAACGCCACGGTTTGACCGCTGGCGAGCATCTGCGCGCGTATCTGCTGCGTATGGAGCATGAGTACCTGCAGCGCACCGAGCGACGAGTTGAAGTGGTAAAAACCATCTCCTTGCGTCGCCTGTTCAACGATGCAATAGACCCTCAGCTCGGCATCGGTAGTTGGGAGGCTGCATTGGCGCAATTGCTGGCGACCGGCTCGCTGGTGTTCAAACTCACCCAATTGCTGTTCGATCGGGATTATCCGGGACATTACTGTCGGCAGATCAGTTCGGTGGAAATGGACTTTGCAGTGTTGACGGGCCCATTCGAGGACGTGCGCGCGACCTTGCTGCAGATCGGCAGCATGACCACCAGCCGGGCTTCGGTGCAGTCAGTGCAGTACTTGCACAATCCTGATCCTGATGTAGTGGCCCCTTCCGATCTGCTGTTCAACTTGCGTCCGGGCCAGCAGATAGCCCTGTCTGTGGGGATTGCCGACAACGGCATGACGGCGGTGAAGCCAGATGAAGGTTTGCTCTATCCATTTGAAAATACCGGTGTGGTGTCCACCTGGGAGCTGAAATGGCCATGGCATAAAGAACCGCGACAGGAGGCCATGCTGCGCTCGATGAACGATTGCATCTTGCGCATTCGCTATTCGTCCAAGTGCGGAGATCAGTCGTTTACCGATTCGGTGAAGGAGTTGGTCAATGCAGCGCAAGAACGCCTGGCCGGCAAGGGAGTGCGCAATCATGAGTGATCCTGTCGTTCGGATGAATGAAAACCTGGTGTGCAACGGTGATTTCGAAGAAAGGTTCGAATGTTGGGCAAGGACGGGGACAGTTGTCATAGGCACAGCGTATTACGAAAACAAGCCTGTCAAGCACCTCAAAGCGCCGAAGGGCGCGGGGGTCACTCAGGACGTCACACTTCCCAGAGATCCCGATGGCAATGGTGCTTATTGGCTGAGTTTTCTATGGGAAAGCAGTTTCGGCCAATCAGGCTGGGTGAAGATTTCTCAGGGAGAAGCCGAGCATTACCGCATCGAACTCGAACCCGTCGGTAAACCTGATCTGGCACAACAGCGCGAGGGTTTCGGATCTGGGCCAGAGAGGCGATTCAGTCCGACCCTGCATGAGGTAGAACTGACATCGCCCATCTCAAGTTCAAAGCCACTGCGCATCGAAATATACAGCTCGACAGAGTCTTCGAGTCCATTTGGCGAACTCTGGGTTACACGCGTCAAAGTCGAGTTGAAACTCGCGCCACTTGAGTTGCAGGAAATTGAGCTGGACGGCATCTCGTTCCTGCCCTTGCGCAAAATGTACCTGTGTCAGGGCGCCAGCAGCGGCGGAGCTTTTGGCAGCGACGCATTGATCACGCCCCACATGCTCGGTTTTGTACCTGTGCCGGATAACCCTTGGGACGGCACCCAGGTCGCATTGAGCATCGACAATAACCCGCAGGGCGCGATTGTCGCGACGCCTGCCTGGGACACCCCGCAATTGCTGGACGAGCCATGGACGCTCGATTGCCCGCTGATCGATGATCAGGACTACGAATTCACCCTGAGCTTGCGCAACCGTTACACCGCGCAGGCCTACGAGATCCCCGTATCGCTGGGGCATCATCGACTGATTTTTCGTGAGGTGGTCGAGGCCGCTTACTACCCATTGATTGAGCAAAGTGTCCGTTTGGGGGTGCAAGTGGCGTCGTATTACACCGGCCAGCCATTTGCCGGGCTTACGGTGAACTGGGCGACCGCCGAGCGGGGGGTGTTGGCGGCGGCCGTTACTGATGAACAAGGTTGGGCCTACTTCTGTTATGAGGCGAAGGCAGCAGGGGACTTCGTTATCGAAGCCTCTGTGGTCAGCCTTTATTACGAGCAGGGTGTGTGGACTCAGACGTTTGACGTGCGGGTACTGGGAGAGGATCCGTGGGCACAGATGACTGTCTGTGAGAATAACGAAATCAGGGACTGGATTGATAACAGTTTTCCGAACCGGGGTTCTACCCATTCCATTGATGTAATGCTGGCGGCCAACAGTCCTCTGCGAGGCAGCGACTTCTATCTGCACTGGCACGGTGACAGGCATGAGCAACTGGGTGTCGTGGTCAGTCCGCCTCTGGAAACGGCAGTGCCCATGCCGATCGATGGTGAGGGCACTGCCTCGTGGAGGCTGAGTTGTGAAGACCGGCGCGACGGGATGTTCGAATTGTCACTGGTCTGCTCGAAGCTGTTGTTGCCGTCGCCCAGAAAGCGCATGTCGCTGGCGCGCAACAGGATCAAGATCAAAGAGGTACGCCAGGCCGAGAATAGTCCGGTAGTGGATGAGAACGGAGTTGCGTACCTGCGCTTGCAAGTGGTGCATGTTACTGATCAGGGGGACGGCGAGCCGGTAATCGGTGCGAAGATCGAGTGGCAAACCGACAAAGGCATTTTCCGCAGCCAAACGGGAAGCGCTGGTTGGGGGAGCCTGAAGTATTACACCAGAGAACCCGGGATTCACGCGATCACCGCGGCGGTCCGAGCGCATGAATCGGCCGAGTCGCATGAGTGCGAATTTAGCGTGACCGCGATTGCCAGGAGTTCTTGGAAAGACAAGGTCAACATAACATTTGATCGTGGTGAGATCGTCCTTAATCAAGGTTTTTTCTGCAAACGAGGTCTCACCCATTCCCTGGAGGTCACTGCCCTCGCCGGCAGTCCTCTTATCGGCCAGGAAATCACGCTGGCATGGGGCATTGACGAACCAGGCATCGGGCTGGTGGTGAGTGAACTTGGCGAGCCCAGGGTATTGCGGGCAGATGAACCGCTGATCTGGACTCTGAGTTCTGAATACGCCAAGAGCCGCAGCAGCATGTTCGGACTGCGGTTGCTGACTGATTCACTGGAAGATCGAGAGTTGCTCGGCCGCTTGTTTTCACCGGATATTGACGATGAGTTCACGCTTGTTCTGGATCAAATGAGCCCCGAACGAGGTCAGTCACTGTATCCCTGCCTGGGCGCCGTACACCGGTATATTTTTAGAACCCATGCGCTGAGTGCCCTTGTGGGTCTTACGATGGATTTGGAATGGATCGGAACTCCAGCATCAGAATTGGGCATCGTCCTCGACCCTCCTCCAAAGAGTACCAATGTTATTGATGAAAGTGGCATGACTTGGACATTGAATTGTTTGGCGAGTCGGGTTGCCGGAAGTTTTAGAGTTAATTTTATTGCGGAGCTTGGGGGCCGAACCGATTCAACCACGCTGCACTTGGGCCACAACAAACTCAGCATTGAAACCGTGCGTGAGTCTGCCGTTTTCCCGATCGTGGGTCAGGACCCGGCATGGATGTGGGCGAAGGTCCGTTCGGACTTCTCGGAAGATGCCATGGTTCAAGTACCAACGCAGTGGAAGGTTGATGGTCACTCTGAAGAACGTGTGACTGCTGACGATGGCTGGGCAGGCTTTGCGCATTGGGCAACCACAGGCGGATCGGCGACGGTTGAGGTGTCTGTCAGCAGTCCGTATGACAATGTTACAGATACACGTTCGATGGCGGTCTGTTCGCTGGCCGACGATCCGTGGGATCGATTGCTGTTCAGTATGGACGACGGGACTGCACAGCCTTTTGGCCAGGACACCGGTTTTGCGCGGCGTAAACAGACCCATAGAATCGATATAACTGCTCCGGAAGACACCTTCTTGTCCGGTAAAAGGTTGATGCTGGGCATGGTCGGCAGCGGGCCTGAGGCACTCGGTATTCGTTTTACTCAACCAGTACTCGGTTTGCCACGGACCTTCAGCCGCGAGGCGGGATTCACCGATTCCTTCATGGTCGATGACAAGCGTAACGGCAGTTTCGGCTTGTTTCTGGCCTGCGAAAGCCTGGCTCGATGGTCACCTGTCAATGCAATCTCGGTGGGTGAAGGCGCGCAAGTGGTGACGATCTCCGAGCGTTCGTGGGTTAGCCAGACCCTGTTCTGGGGCGAGGCTGTGTCCAGGCAGATCAGCGTTGTTTCGGCCATCAGCAGCAGGCCTCTGGCGGGGATGAATGTTGTCTGGCGCGCTCCGGATCTTGACGAGGTGACGACGACCACCAACTTCTACGGCGTGGCGCGGATCCGCTTTGTGCCCAAGACTCCCGGAGCGGCGCAGCTGACCGCGACGGTGGGGGACGCGCAGTATTCGGAATCGATTTCATTGCCGTATTTCCTGCACGAGCCGCGAGAGATCAAAGAGCTGGTCAGTGATGATTTGACCGGTTATCCGGGGCAAGAAATTTCAGCTCAGGCTTTGGTGGTTTCAGCCAATACCGGCGAGCCTTTGGCCAATGTCGAAGTGATGTGGGAGTACGACAACACATCTTTACCGGTAACACTGACGGGTGCCGATGGGATGGCAACGGCGCGCGTTGTCTTGGGCGCAGCAGGTGAGGCTTCGTTGTGGGCGTCGGTAAATGGCAGCTTGGCTGGCTGGGACGTGAAAGCGCTGTGGTTGACTGTCAATGAACGTCCAGCGACTGTGAAGTCCGTTGTCGCCTCGCCGAATCCGGCTTTCGTGAACGACTGGGTAAAAATGACTGCGTTGATCGTAGACATGGCTTCTGGAGAGCCGATATCGAAAAGGAAAATTCTTGTCTCCATTAACGGGAGGCCATTCATTGAGTCCAGTACAAATGGCAGCGGTGAATACGAAACCTCCTGGAGGGTGATGGATCTGTCGGAAACCGTTTCTCTTGACGTCATAGTCGAGAATCCCGACGGAACCTCAAGCAGCGGATCTGTGCTCGTGCGGATCAATAGATGATCAAAGCGCCGCACTTCTCTTCCAATTGAGATACTGCGTCACCAGTTCGGCCCCCAACTCCGCGGGCCGGACATCCACCACTGGAACGCCATGAGCGCTCAACCGCTCATGGAGTTCTGCTCGCTCATTCATGTAGTTCACCGTGCCGCAGTAAGCCAGTGCCTCGGGCAATGTTTGCACCGTGGTCTGACGTAACGTATCCAGCGTTTCTTCGCGCAGACTGGCGACCAGCACCCGATGCTGTGCGCTCAGGCGTTTGACCGCACTCAGCAGTTCCTCATCGTCCTCATCGCGCAGGTTGGTCACCAGCACCACCAGTGCCCGGCGTTTCTGGCGGCTCAGCAACTGATTGGCGGCGGCCTGAAAGTCGGCGGGGCGCTGCGTGCTGTCGAGGTCATAAACCGTGTTGAGCAGCACGTTCAGTTGCCCGCTGCCTTTGACCGGCGCGAGATGGCGTGGCTGATCGCAGGCGAAGGTACTCAAACCCACCGCATCGCCCTGACGCAGCGCCACATAACTGAGTAGCAGACAGGCATTGAGCGCATGGTCAAAGTGCGACAGCTCATCGTCCTGGCTGCGCATGCGGCGGCCGCAATCGAGCAGGAAGATAATCTGCTGGTCGCGCTCGTCCTGATATTCCCGGGCAATCGGTGTGCGTTGACGGGCCGTCGCTTTCCAGTCGATCTGACGCAGGCTGTCGCCTTCACGAAACTCGCGCAGTTGGTGAAATTCCAGGCCCTGACCGCGACGTTGCCGCTGGCGTACGCCGAGCTGGCTGAGCCAGTTGTCCACGGCCAGCAGCTCACCGCCGTAGAGCCGGGCGAAGTCGGGGTAGACGCGGGTCTGATCGCTGACCCTGAGCAAGCGTTTGCCTGACCATAATCCCAAGGGACTGGGCAGGTTGACTTCGCAGTGGGCAAAGCTGAAATGACCGCGTTGGAGCGGGCGCAGGCGATAGCCGAGCAGACTGCGCTGGCCGGGTTGCAATTCAATCGCCAGCGGCAGGTTTTCGAAACTCAAACCTTCTGGCGGGTGGTCGAACAGTTCAATGTGTATCGGCTCGCTGAAGTCATGTTCGATTTCCAGACGCACTTCACCCCAACGGCCTAGTGCCAGACTGCCGGGCATCTGTCGCGTGATGCGCGGTGTCGGCAGACGTTGCAGGCGTAGCGCATCCAGCGCCGCCAGAGCCAACAGCGCCAGCAGCAACCCCCAATTGATCGATACCAGGCTCGCCGGAGTTTCGATCTCCAGTGTGCGCAATGTGCCCAGCACAATACCGATGGTCAGCAGCAAGGCCAGCCAGATCAATAGCAGGCGCGAGGGTTTCACAGACGCGGCGCCGGAATCTGGTCGAGCAGTTGCTGGAGCACTTGATCTACTTGCAAACCTTCAATGTCCAACTCCGGGGCAATGCGTACACGATGGCGCAGCACGGCCAGCGCGCAGCCCTTGATGTCGTCGGGAATCACAAACTCACCGCCACGCAACAAGGCGCGGGCGCGGGCGCAACGCACCAGGGCAATCGACGCGCGCGGCCCGGCGCCAAGGGTCAGCCCCGGCCAGGTGCGCGTGCCCCGCGCCAGACGTACGGCGTAATCGAGGACCTGATCGTCCAGTGGCAGGTCACTGGCGATACGCTGCAAGGCTTGCACGTCCTTGGCTTGCAACACCGTGCGTAGCGGTTGCACATCAAGCATGTCAGCGCGGGTCGAACGGCAGACCTGACGCACCATGTTCAGCTCTTGATCGGCGTCGGGGTAGTCCATGCGTACCTTGAGCATGAACCGGTCGAGTTCGGCTTCCGGCAGGGGATAAGTGCCTTCCTGTTCGATCGGGTTCTGCGTGGCCAGGACCATGAACGGTTGCGCGATGGGCAGGGCACGACCTTCGAGTGTGACCTGACGTTCCTGCATCGCTTCGAGCAAGGCGGCCTGGGTTTTCGCCGGCGCACGGTTGATCTCGTCGGCCAGCAACAGGTTGGTGAACAACGGGCCTTTGCGCAGCTTGAACTGTTCGGTTTGCAGGTCGTACACAGCGTGGCCGGTGACGTCGCTGGGCATCAGGTCCGGTGTGAATTGAATCCGTGCAAACTCGCCACCGAAGCAGCGGGCCAATGCCCGCACCAGCAGGGTCTTGCCCAGCCCCGGCACGCCTTCAAGCAACACGTGACCACCGGCGATAAGTGCCGTCAGCACGTCGTCGATTACCTGGTTCTGGCCAATCAGCGCTTTCTGCAATTCGCCGCGCACCGCTTGTGCCAACTGGCTGGCACGCTGGCGTTGCTGGGCGGCGTGGCTGGCGCTGCCGGGCTCGATCTGTTCAGTCATAGCGTGTTCCTCAGGGTTTGCAGGTGGGCGACCTGGCGGCAGAAATCGGCGCTGGAAACCCGCCGGTTCGGCACCGGGCTCAGGGCCTGGCTGATAGCGCGGGTGGGTTGTCGGGTCAGGCGCGACAACGCCAGCCATTGTTCGGCAACGTTCAATTGGTCAAAGCCTGGATGGCGGCGGCGGGCGCGGCGCAGCACGTCCTGTTGCAGTGCTTGCAGCAGCGCCTGCTGGCCGTTGTGGCGTAACAGGAAATCGGCGCTGGCGCGCAGGTGTTCGTGCAATTGCCGACGCCCGCCTGGAGCGGGTAATTGCAGTGGGCCGTGGCGTACGCCGACGTGCCAGAGCCACAGGCCGATCAATGCGAGCAGGGCGATGATGGCTTGCGGGAAGTAGCGCCAGAGCAAGGTGAGCAGGCCATCATGCTCGGTGTTGTAGATCAACGTGACGTCGGTGTCGGCGCTCAAATACCAGAGCAGCCAGGCGTTGTCGTACTGGGCGATGGCTGCGGTTTTCCACAGATCGGCGTCGGTGACCACGGTAATCGTGCCCAGGCTGTAGGGCAGTTGCATCATGTGCGTGGCTTTGGCGCTGTTGGCCCAGGCTTGCGCAAGATTCTTCGGGTCCTCGAGGTGGAAGTCGGTGTCGAAGCCAGCGTAGGCCGGTGCGTCTTCGTCTTCCAGATAGAGTTTGGTCAGTTGCGGGAAGCGATCGGGTTCAGCGTCGGCGGGCAAGTCTTTCAGATCCTTGCTCAGCGATTGATGCAGTTGCACCTGATCGAGCAACAGGTCGTTGCTCTGTCTGGTTTGCTCATCCCACAGCGATTCGGCGACGAACACCAGACGCCCGCCGGCTCGCGTCCAGTTCAACACTTGATCGACCTGCCGCGGCGTCATTCGCGAGCGGTCGTTGAACAGCAGAAGCGTATGCCGGCGCGGATCGATATCGGGGAGCATCGCGAGGCTTTCGGCATGGCTGACGTTGAGGCCGCGCTCACGCAAAAACAGCTCGGCCGCCAGATAAGGATTGGCTTGCGCGGCGGGCGAGGGGCCGTGATCGACTGCTTCCTGATAAGGCTTGGCCTTGAGGACGAGGAAAACGCTCAGTGCGCCCAGCAGCAAGGCGATCAACGCAGCGACCCACCACAGTGTCCGGCGACTCAACGGGCGGCTCCGGGGCCGAACAAGGCGCGCCAGCCATCGCACAATTCCTGCTGCAGAGACGCCGCCGGCACGCGATGCCCGTAGGCCATGTTCTGCCAGTGGGTAGTCAGGTTGCGGCTGAACGCGAGCAGCTCGGGACGCTGCAATTGTTCAACGTGCGCCAGTACCTGGAGTTCGGTGTCGGCGGGTTTCAGCGTCAGGTCGAAATCGTGGAGCAGATGGCTGAGCAGTCCTCGATACAACAGGCCCAGTGCTGCGCGGGGTTGGCTTTGCCAGAGTTGTTCGGCGCTGGTGGCGATGTCGTCAGGCAACGCGTCGCGGTTCAAGTCCAGGCCAAAGGCTTGTTGCGGCACCGCACGTTTGGGCTTTGCGGGCAGTCTCGGGCGGCGGCTGACGAAGGCTTGGAGAAAATCGCGATAACGCCAGATCAGCCAGCCGATTGCAGCGATGACCGCCCCCCACAGCAACACTTCAATGAGCTTCGCCAGCACGTTGAGGTGTTGCCCGTCGAGCCAGCCCAACAGGCTTTTCAGCCACTGCGGCGCTTCACCCGGTGTTTGCGCTTTGGCCGGTTCTGCGGGGTCCTTGCCGAAGCGATAGCGGGTGACGAATTCCTTGTTCTTGAACGGCGGTTGCTCAAGCAGTGCCTTGATGCTGTCACGCGATGCCTGACTGGTCAGCGGCTGATTCAACAAGCGCGGTGTCTGTGGACCGTCATCGGGCTCGGCGGCCCAAACCCTGGGCACGTTCGGCACAATCAGACAGACTGCCAGCAGCAATCCCAACACACCGTTGTTCAGACGCTGACGCAAGCGGCGGAATACCAATTCGATGTCCCATGCTTCCAGTTGCGTGCGCCGGTTCAGATAAAGGCTGAAGCCGCAGGCGACGTAGACCGGTTCCCACACCACGAGCACCAGCGCATAGAAGACATTGGTCAGATGTTCCAGCCAGCGCCACTCGTTGTCCGCCGCGAGAACCAGTGACTGCCAGTCCCAATCCGTTTCGATCTGCTGCGGCAGCAACATGTAGAACAGCACCATCAGGCCGATCCACAACGCGGTTTCCAGATGCACGCCGATGATGGTCAGCCATTGCGCCGCGCCGGCGTTGCGTTGCAGCAGCACCTGCAGGCGTTGTTGCCGGGCGCTGCCGTCGAGGCCTTCGAGTTGCAGCACCGGCAATAGAAAGCTGCGGCTGAAACTCAGGCGGCGCCAGGTCAGGCTGGCCAGCAGTTGGGGTCTGAGCAGGCGCGGCCATTCGCGCAAGGCTTGTTTGAGCGTCGGCGTTTCGCCAAACAGCGCTTTCGACAGGATGTACAACGGCAGGCGTTCATACGCCGGTTTCAGCCACCAGAAGATAAACACCGCCAGTGATGGCGAATCCCACAGCAACAGGCTGAGCAAGGTGAACAGCGGCAGGGTGACGATCGCCCAACTGCTCATCAGCAGACGCCGATGTTGCTGGCTCATCAGCACACCAAGGTCCATGGCTTCCCAGGTTGTGCGCGGACGGATCACCACGGTGGCGTCACTCAGGCGCATGGCGGGTCCTTCCGGCGAACGACAGATAGATCGCAACCAAGGCCCAAAGTCCGGCCCCGACCAGATATTTTGTCAGCGGCGTGACGCTGGTTTTCGACGACCAATAGGCTTCGATAAACGCGGCAATCAGCAGGAACAACATCACCCCGCAGACCAGCAATACGCTCTTGCGCGCGGCCCGTTTCAGCGCTTCGCCGCGAGTCAGCCGTCCGGGTGCGATCAAGGCCCAGCCGAGTTCCAGGCCAGCCGCGCCAGCGAGGGCAATGGCGGTGAGTTCAAAGGCGCCGTGGGCGATGACGAATGACCAGAAAGTCTGGCCGAAACCGATCTCGCTCAGGTGCCCGGCCACCGCGCCGATGACCATGCCGTTGTAGAACAGAAAGAACGCACTGCCCACGCCCATCAGCAAACCGCTGGCAAAGGTCTGAAAGGCGATGCCGATGTTGTGCATCACGTAGTAACCGAACATCACCCAGTCTTCGCTGGCCGCGCGTTCGGCGGGGCGCCCGAGGTGGCCGGCGACCGGGTCGTACATGCCTTGCATTTCACGCACCTGATCGGCGGGGATCAGGTTGTAGACCAGCTCGGGAAACACATATACCAGCATGCCGACGCCGATCAGGCTGCCAAAGAACAGCAGGCTGGCAACCAGTACAAAGGGCCATTCGGCGCGCACCAGACGTGGAAAGTCAGCGAGAATGAAACTCAGCAGATTGGCACCGAGCCGGCTGCGGTGGCGGTACAGCTGTTGATGCCCGCGTAACACCTGTTGCTGCAATGAGTCGATGAGAAAACTGCTGTAACCGCGCTCCTGTGCCAGCGCAAGATGCTGGCAAAGCCTGCGATAGGCCTTGGGGAAACCGGCGACTTGTGAGGTGTCCTTGCCCCGTTCAAGGCGTTCGAGGGCCAGCGCAAAACGCTCCCATTCGTCCTTGTGGCGACTTTCGAAAAGGCTTTGCTTCATGTCGGGCCCAACAAGCCGCGAGCGATGCCGTTGAGTTCAGCGACAGCTTTGGGCGCAGAAATATGCAGGGGTTGGGCGAGCAGGGCCGCCAGTTCATTGACCCGCGCTGGCGATAACTCTCCTTGGCGCTCGGCGAAACCAAGCACGGCGCGTTGTTCGCTGAGGGTGAGTGGCACGGGTGAGCGCCGCGGTTCGGCGTCAGGCAATTGTGGACGGCTGAGCGGGCGTTCGCTGTAGATCACCAGCGTACCGGCAGCCATGTCACCGAGGCGTTTGAAGGTCGGGTGTTGCAGGCAACTGAGGGTGCCGAGAAAGTAGCCAAAAGGCAGCAGATCGACAAAGCGCAGCAAGTTTCGCAATAGCGACGCCGACCAGCCGATCGGTGTGCCGTCGTCGTGCACCACGCGCAGCCCCATCCATTGTTTACCCGGCGAGCGGCCCTGACGCAGCACTTCGAACAGCACCATGTACCACCAGCTGATTGCAAACAGCAGCAGCGAACCAAGACCCATGCCGAGCTTGCCGAGAAACGCCAGGGCAATGAAAAGCACGCCCATGATCACGCCGCGAATAACCAGATCGAGCGCAAAGGCCACGGCACGCACCATCAACCCGGCGGGACGCAATGGCAGGTCGATGCCTTCCGGCGTTTCGACCTGATGCCGCGTATCCAGCGGCGGGGCCAGCGGTGCTTTCCTTGGCGGTGCTGTGGGCTCGAGCATGGGCTACCTGATGTTCGCCTGTTCGGGGTGCAAGTGAGGCCGATGCTAGCAGCCTCTCGGGGGAAAACGACATAACTATGTATTGCACATCGTGAAGCGCGAAGTGTTTGAATGACGCGAGGCTGGCCGCGAGCGCGGTCGAGCGCCTAGACTTTGCCGATCTTCAGTTCAGGAACCGCCCGTGACTTCAATCTTCTGGTACGACTACGAAACCACTGGCATCAATCCGCGTAACGACCGCCCGTTGCAGGTGGCCGGTATCCGCACCGACCATGCGCTCAACGAGATCGACGAGCCGGTCAATCTTTATTGCCAGCCCAGCGAGGACATCCTGCCGCATCCGGCAGCGTGCGCGATCACCGGCATCACCCCGAGCCAGCTCGCCGAAAAGGGTTTGAGCGAGGCTGATTTCATGACTCGCGTGCATGCCCAACTCGCGGCACCGGGCACCTGTGGCGCCGGTTACAACACGCTGCGCTTCGACGACGAGATGACCCGTTACAGCCTGTATCGCAATTTCTTCGACCCGTACGCCCGGGAGTGGCAGGGCGGCAACAGTCGTTGGGATCTGATTGATGTGGTGCGCGCCGCTTATGCGCTGCGTCCTGACGGCCTGGTCTGGCCGACCGATGACGAAGGCCGGGTGACCCTCAAGCTCGAACGCCTGACGGCCGCGAACAATATCGATCACGGGCATGCCCACGAAGCGTTGTCAGACGTACGCGCGACCATCGCACTGGCGCGGTTGATCCGCGAGAAACAACCAAAACTGTATGACTGGCTGTTCCAGTTGCGCAGCAAGCAAAAAGTCATGGATCAGATTCGCCTGCTGCAGCCGCTGGTGCATGTTTCCGGGCGTTTCTCGGCGGCGCGCAGTTATGTCGGTGTGGTGCTGCCACTGGCCTGGCACCCGAAGAACCGCAATGCCCTGATCGTCTGCGACCTGCACCTCGATCCGCAGGGGTTGCTCGATCTCGACGCGCAAACCCTGCGCGAGCGTTTGTACACGCGCCGCGACGACTTGCTGGAAGGCGAGTTGCCGGTGCCGCTCAAGCTGATTCACATCAACCGTTGTCCGGTGGTGGCACCGCTTGCGGTTTTGCGCGCGCAGGATCAGCAACGTCTGGGGCTGGACATGGCCCTGTATCAACAGCGAGCACTGCGGCTAACTGACGCACAACAAGTTTGGAAAGATAAAGTAGCGGAAATTTATGTCAGCGAAGATTTCATTCCGAGTGAGGATCCGGAACAACAGTTGTACGACGGATTTATCGGTGACCGCGACCGGCGTCTATGTGAGCAAGTGAGGAGCGCCGACCCGTCACAACTAGCGCAAGAGCAATGGCCTTTCGATGACGAACGTTTGCCCGAATTACTTTTTCGATATCGCGCACGCAACTTTCCCGAGACGTTGAATTTCGAAGAGCAAGAACGCTGGAGATTATTTTGTCAGCAGCGCTTGTCCGCGCCTGAATGGGGCGCGCCGAATACCTTGAAGTCTTTTACAGAAGCGGCAGAGCAGTGGTCACTTAATGCCACGCCGCTGCAGAGTGAAGTGCTCAATGAATGGCAAAATTATGTCCAGGCATTACGCAAACGTTTGAGTCTTTGAAATCGAACATGACCGGGCTTAAATGCCGGGCATAAAAAAACGCCAGCATTCGCTGGCGTTTGTTTTTTCGCGGATATCTCTGCGAAGGCGTTGCGGCTTAGCCCAGCAGGGTAGCCCAGCCTTCAACCACGTCACCGCCCCACTTGGCTTTCCACTCTTTCAGAGTTTTGTGGTTGCCACCTTTGGTTTCGATGACTTCGCCGTTGTGCGGGTTTTTGTATTGTTTAACTTTGCGAGCACGCTTGGTGCCGGTAGTTTTTACTGCGCCGCCGCGTACTGCTTTGGTTTTTGCTTCCGGGTCCAGCAGCGCGATGATGTCACGCAGGGACTTGGAGTATTCGCCCATCAGGGTGCGCAGTTTGCCTTCGAATTCCAGCTCGGCTTGCAGTTTGTCGTCTTGGGACAGGTTCTTCAAACGGGCTTGCAGCTCTTTGATAGCTTCTTCGGTGGCGCGGTATTCGTTGATCAAGGACATGATTACTACCTTAGTAGAGTGCTGAATGGCAGGGGGACAGTGCCGCAATAATAGTCAGGCTGTTTCATCAAGTAAACATTTAACCTGAGTTTTTATTTAAATTAGTTACGAGAAACTGCCATCTATTGAATATTCAGTTAAATAGTGTGACCCAGTCATCACAGATATTCACAGTTGTCTGATCAAGCGATACCACGGGATCACTGTCAGGTGGACGATCACCCCCTCAAGCATCCGTCATGCCGAGCCTGCCCCGGACCGTGCTGATCAATACTGCAGTTTTCCTGCGCAGCCGCTAGAATGGCGGCCTTTGCGAAGTTCTGGAGTTTCCCCCTCATGCGCACTTTTCGGCTGGTGATATCTTGCCCGGACCGCGTTGGCATTGTTGCCAAAGTCAGTAATTTTCTGGCAGCCCATAACGGCTGGATCACCGAAGCGAGCCACCACTCGGACAACCAAGTCGGCTGGTTCTTCATGCGTCACGAAATTCGTGCCGATTCGCTGCCTTTCGGTATTGAAGTGCTGCGCGAGAAGTTTGCGCCGATCGCCGAAGAGTTCTCGATGGACTGGCGCATCACCGACACCGAGCAGAAAAAGCGCGTTGTGCTGATGGCTAGCCGCGAATCCCACTGCCTCGCCGATTTGCTGCACCGCTGGCACAGCGATGAACTGGACTGCGAAATCTCCTGCGTGATTTCCAACCACGATGACCTGCGCAGCATGGTCGAGTGGCACGGCATTCCTTATTATCACGTCCCGGTCAACCCGCAGGACAAGCAACCGGCCTTCGATGAAGTGTCGCGCCTGGTCAAACAGCACGATGCTGAAGTGGTGGTGCTGGCGCGTTACATGCAAATCCTGCCGCCGGACATGTGCCGCGAATACGCGCACAAGGTCATCAACATTCACCACAGCTTCCTGCCGTCGTTCGTCGGCGCCAAGCCGTACCACCAGGCTTCCCTGCGTGGCGTGAAACTGATCGGTGCGACCTGCCACTACGTGACCGAAGAGCTGGACGCCGGCCCGATCATCGAGCAGGACGTGGTTCGTGTCAGTCACAGCGACAGCATCGAAGACATGGTGCGTTTCGGCCGTGATGTCGAGAAGATGGTGTTGGCGCGCGGCCTGCGTTATCACCTTGAAGATCGCGTGCTGGTGCACGGCAACAAGACTGTGGTGTTCTGATCGAACCCACACAGGCTTGAAAAACCAAGGGTCTGGGCGTTCAATCGTTCCAGGCCCTTCGCCGTTTCTGACCCGAGGAAATGTTCATGAATGATCCACTGGACAAAGCCACTTCCAAAGCTCCGGCAACGTTGGGCGAGGGTTGTTTGAGTCGATATGATCCCGAGGACATGAGCCCTGAGGATGGTACCGAGTTTCCCGGCGCTGCCGAGTTGTGGGAACAACTCAAAGAACAGCAGCAGGACGACGTCAAGAAGCCTGTCTGACGTTCATCAGCTTCTTCAACAGCGGCCGCCCCAGCATCAACAGAAACACCGGGCCACCCACCAGCAGGTAAAAGTAATACGTCACCACCCGCCAGATCAGGATCGCCGCCGCTGCGGTGGATTTCCCCACCATCGGCGCCAATAAGGCCGCCGAGGTCAGTTCCGCCGCCCCCGCACCGCCCGGTAGCAGACTGAATTGCCCGGCGCCCAGCGACAGCATCTGCACCAGAAAACTCCAGGCCCATTGCAAGTCTGCGCCCAGGCCGCGCAGCGCCAGATACAACACGCTGTAACGCAGCAACCAATGCACACACGTCAGGGCGAAGACTTTGCTCAGCGTCTGCCAGGGCAACTTCAGCGTGTCGGTGAACGCGGCGAGAAAGTGCAGCAACTTGCGCGCCCAGCGGCGTCGAGTGCTGGCCTTGACGTTCATTCTGGCTAACAGGCGCCCGCTCAGGCGAATCAATGCGCGGTGATAACGCGCGAGCAATACACAACTGAACAAGCCACCGAACAACGAAACGGCGCTGACCATCAGCAGCCACTCCAGCCGATCGCTGAGGTGTTGAAACAACGCATAAATCAGAATCCCGCTGAGGGCGCAGAGAAAGAACAGCAGGTCACTCAACTGATCCATGGCAAACACTGCGCTGCCTCGCGCCGGGCGCACACCCGATCGGGCCAGCAGGGCCATGATCGTCAGTGGTCCGCCGCTGCCACCGGGTGTCGCGCAATAGGCGAATTCGGCGGCCATGACCACGCCAAGACTCTTCATCGGCGTGACGCGATCGCACTGATCGCCGAGCAGCAAACGTAAACGCAGGGTATTGATGCCCCAGCACAGCAGGATCATGCCGAACATCACCAGCAGCCAGTGCAGCGGAAAGCTTTGCAGGCGCGCCCAGGTTTCGCTGCCGCCGAGCACCACCGGAATCAGCACGGCCGCGAGCAGGCCGATCAGCAGCAGAATGCCGCGACTCATGCGGCGCGCTCCCATTGGCTGTGCTGTTGCGCCAGCCAGTCGATTTTAGTCATCGGTACGCGTCCTTCCGCCAGCAGTCGTTCAAGGGTTTTCAACCAGTAATCGCGGGAGAAACGGTGGCGCATGTCCACCGGGTGCAAGCCTAGCCGAATCACCGGTGCCTGGCACCAGCGCTGTTCCCGCTGCTCGCAGACTAACTTCGACAAGCCTCGGCGCCAGGCACTGCGGGCGCTCCAGACCAGACCTGGAGCATTGATGGCGGTGAACTCCGGCAACCGATACAGATGCTGCGGATCACTGGTATAGCTCAGCGGCAACTCACGCAGGGCCTGGCGGGTGCCGTCACTCATCAGCCAGGCAGGGGCGACGAAACCGTGCAGGGGCCAGTCGTAACGCTGAAATACATCGATACCCGCGCGCAGACGGGCGAGGGCGGACTCGCGGGACAAGCGGTAGAACTCGCCTTCATGGGTGTAGACCCGGCGCATGAACCAGTCGCGCGGGGTTGTCGGGCCGGGTTCCTGATCATCATGGAAGTAACCGTGCAGGGCCAGTTCATCGCCACGGGCAACGCGTTCATCGAGCAATCGGCGAAACGCCGGGTGAGCATTGAGGGCGTTGTGCCGATGGAAATCCGGCACCACCAGCCACGTCATCGGCACTTGTCCCAATGCGTCGACCGCTGCGACAAACGGTTGGTAAGCCGCCCAAGTCGAGGGCGCCACGTCGTGCAGCACCAGCAGCACAGCCGGGAGATTCGTCGATTCAGCCATTGGCGACTCGTGGCAGTGTGTGGCCGAGGACGGCGTGATAGTGATCGAGCAGACTGTCGACCACCGTGTCCCACGCGTAATGCTGTTCAACATGCTCGCGCGCCTGTTGGCCGAGTTTCACGCAGCCGCGACTAAACAGTTCGCGCACGGCATTGGCCATCGCTTGCGGGTTGTTCGGCGCGCACAGCAAGCCACAGGACTCGCTGATGATTTCCTCGAAGGCACCCGCGGCCACGGCGACCACTGGAATGCCACAGGCCATGGCTTCAAGAATCACCAGACCGAAGGTTTCCTGATCACCGGCATGGACCAACGCGTCTGCGCTGGCCATCAATTGCGCGACTCTGTGTGGCGGGCAGAACTCATCGATCACACTGACGTTGTCCGGTACGGCAGCGGGCATTGATGAGCCGACCAACAGCAGGTGATAACGCGGGCCAAGGCGTTTCATGCAATTGAGCAGTACTGGCAGGTTTTTCTCTTTCGAACCGCGCCCGGCGAAAATCAACAGGCGCGTCTCTTCGACGATGCCCAGTTCCGCGCGCAGATTGCGGTTGCCCGCGTCTGGATGAAAGGTCTGCAGGTCCACGCCCAATGGCTGCACGAAAACATTGCGCACGCCGAGTCCGCTGAGCTTGTCAGCCATGACCTGACTGGGCGCCAGGACCCGGTCGAAGTTGCCGTAAAGCCGGGTGACATAGGCCTCGATATTCGGCGTTACCCAATGGCCCATGCGATTGCCGACCAGCAAGGGCAGATCCGAGTGATAGAAACCGATCACCGGCACGTCCAGTTGCCGCCGCGCATCCAGCGCAGCCCAGGCGGTCAGATAAGGATCGCCGACTTCGATCAGATCGGGCTGCAAATCCTGCAGCACATTGCGCCATGGCGCGAGGCGTACAGGGAAGCGGTAACCTTTGCCGAACGGCAGGGCAGGGGCGGGAACCGTGTAAATGCCGTCGTGTTCGCCGAAATGCGCGCCGGGAATCAACAGACTGTGGCGAATGCCGGGTTTGACCCCGAGCCGGCGGTGTTTGGCATCCAGATAAGTGCGCACGCCGCCGCTGGCCGGGGCGTAGAACATAGTGATGTCGGCGATATGCACGGTGACCAACCCTCCGCTGCGTGGTTCTCCCTTGGTTGACCTTTATCAAGAATAGATGTTCGGTCGGGATTGCGCGGTAGAGCTGAAGAGCTTCAGAGCGGAAGAGCCCCTCACCCTAACCCTCTCCCGGAGGGAGAGGGGACTGACCGAGGTGTTTGGGTTTTATGCATCGACCTGAAAGTCTTCAGTCGAACTCAGGTTCTGAACAGCATGAAGATCGGCTCCCTTTCCCCCTCGCCCCCTGGGGGAGAGGGCTGGGGTGAGGGGGTAAAGCTTTTGATCTTCAGATGCGGAAACTACCCACCAACTGTTTCAACCGCGAAGCCTGCTGCTCCAGATCCGAACAAGCACGCAACGTCGCCTGCAAGTTCTCCACGCCCTCCTGATTCAGCGTATTGATCTCGGTGATATCGACGTTGATCGATTCCACAACAGCGGTCTGCTCCTCGGTCGCCGTGGCCACCGACTGATTCATCCCGTCGATCTCGCCAATGCGCTGCGTCACGCTGTTCAAGCGCTCCCCGGCGAGGTTGGCAATCTCGACGCTGTCCTGGCTGTGGCGCTGGCTGTCGCTCATGGTGCTCACCGATTCACGAGCGCCAACCTGCAGCTCCTCGATCATGGTCTGTACCTGTTGCGCCGACTCCTGGGTGCGGTGCGCCAGATTGCGCACTTCATCGGCCACCACGGCAAAACCACGGCCGGCCTCACCGGCACGTGCCGCTTCAATCGCAGCGTTGAGCGCCAGCAGGTTGGTTTGCTGGGAAATGCTGGTGATCACTTCGAGAATCTGACCGATGTTCACGGTCTTGCTGTTCAGCGACTCGATATTGCTGCTCGATGCGCTGAGCATGCTCGACAGTTGATTCATCGCCTTGATGCTGCGATCGACCACTTGCTGGCCGTCTTCAGCCAGACCGCGAGCGTCGCTGGCCTGATTCGAAGCCTGGGCGGCATTGCGGGCGATTTCCTGCGCCGCAGCACCAAGCTGATTGATCGCTGCAGCGACACTACTGGTGCGCGAGGCTTGCTGATCGGAGTTGTACATCGACGAGTTCGACGCGGCGACTACACGCAGGGCGACCTCGTTAACCTGGCCGGTCGCCGAAGACACTTCGCGGATCGAACCGTGAATTCGCTCGACGAAACGGTTGAACGCGGTACCGAGGATGCCGAATTCATCGTTATTGACGATGGTCAGGCGTTTGGTCAGATCACCTTCGCCGTCGGCAATGTCTTCCATGGCGCGGGTCATTACATGCAGCGGCTGGATCAGCAGGCGGATCAGCATGCCGAGCAGGGCAATGATGATCGCCACGGCAATCACTGTCGCGATCACTGCCGAGGTGCGGAACTCGCTGAGCATCGCGAACGCCTGATCTTTGTCCACCGACAGACCGATGTACCAGTTCACTGACGGCAGGCCTTTGATCGGCGCGAAGGTGACGATGCGGGTCTTGCCATCGACGGTGACTTCACTGAAGTCGCTGCTGATGCGCGGGGTGTCCTGCGGATAGGCTTCTTTCAGTGATTTCATCACCAAGGCCTTGTCCGGGTGCACGAGGATCTTGCCGTCGGCACTGACCAGGAACACATAACCCATGCCGTCAAAATCGCGGGCGGCGAGGGTGTCGACCAGCGATTGCAGGCTCAGGTCGCCGCCGACTACGCCCACGCTCTGGCCGGCCTTTTTCGAGGCGGTGGCGATGGAGATGATCAACTGGCCAGTGGCGGCGTCGATGTACGGCTCGGTCAGGGTCGAGGTGCTGCTGCTCTCGGCACCTTTATACCAAGGGCGCACCCGTGGATCGAAACCGTCCGGCATCTTCGCATCCGGGCGGATGGTGAAGTGGCCGGTGGCATCACCGAGGTAGGACGCCATGAACGTCGAGGTCAGGGCTTTCTGTTCCAGCAGGCTGGCGACATTGACCGGTTCCGGGTTGATGGCGATGTTCTGGGCGGCGTTCTCGATCAGCAGAATGCGGCCGCTGAGCCAGGTCTGGATATTGCCGGCAGTGACTTCGCCCATCTCGTTGAGATAGTTGTTCAGGTCATCGCGGATCGCATTGCGCTGCAACCAGTCGTTGTACAGCGTAAACGAGGCGAAAGCGGCGATGACGATGAGGGCGGCGGCAAGCAAAATTTTATGGCTGAAGCGCAGATTTTTGTTCATGGCTTGGGGTTCCGCTAAGGTCTTAATGTCCAGGGCGTGCTTTTATAGAAGCGCGCAAAATGGGCAAGGGTGAAAACAAGCTGATATTTCCGTCTCTCCTTAGGGAAATGTCCGGCCTGACTTGTGGTCGGGTCTCTCACTCCTCTGTATCGGCCATGCGTAATCAAAGATTAACCATTGGGTGACAAAATGCCTGACTCCTCGCAACTCGTAATCGGCGCCGATCTCGCAGGCCAGCAGATTGCTCAGGCCATGCGCCTGGCGAACCGCCACGGACTGGTCGCGGGCGCCACCGGTACCGGTAAAACCGTCACCTTGCAGCGTTTGGCCGAGGCGTTCAGTGACGCCGGGGTCGCGGTATTTGCCGCTGACATCAAGGGCGATCTGTGTGGTCTCGGTGCGGCCGGCAACCCGCAGGGCAAAGTGGCCGAGCGTATCGCCGGGATGCCATGGCTCAACCACAAGCCGCAGGCGTATCCGGTGACCTTGTGGGATATCCACGGTGAGTCCGGTCATCCGTTGCGCACCACCTTGAGTGAAATGGGCCCGCTGTTGATCGGCAGCCTGCTGGAACTGACTGACAGCCAGCAATCGGCGCTCTACGCAGCCTTCAAGGTCGCTGATCGCGAGGGCTTGTTGCTGTTGGATCTGAAAGATCTGAAGGCGCTGCTCAATCACCTCAAGGACAATCCGCAACTGCTGGGCGAAGACGCGGCGTTGATGACCACCGGTTCCAGTCAGGCGCTGTTGCGCCGCCTGGCGATCCTTGAGCAGCAGGGCGCCGAAGCCTTGTTTGGCGAACCGGCACTGCAACTCGAAGACATTCTGCAACCGACTGCCGAGGGGCGGGGGCGCATTCATCTGCTCGACGCCAGCCGTCTGGTGCACGAGGCGCCGAAAGTCTATGCAACGTTCCTGTTGTGGCTGCTGGCTGAGTTGTTCGAGCAGTTGCCAGAGCGAGGCGATGCCGACAAACCGCTGCTGGCGTTGTTTTTCGATGAGGCGCATTTATTGTTTGGCGATACGCCCAAGGCCTTGCAGGAGCGCCTCGAGCAAGTGGTGCGCCTGATCCGCTCCAAAGGTGTTGGCGTGTATTTCGTCACGCAGTCACCGGCGGATTTGCCCGATGACGTGCTGGCGCAACTCGGTCTGCGCATCCAGCACGGCTTGCGTGCGTTTACCGCCAAAGAGCAGAAATCCCTGCGCGCAGTGGCGGACGGCTTCCGGCCGAATCCGGCGTTCGACAGTTTGTCGGTGTTGACTGAATTGGGGATCGGCGAGGCGTTGGTCGGCACGCTGACCGAGAAAGGCACGCCGGAAATGGTTCAGCGCGTACTGGTCGCACCGCCGCAATCGCGGATCGGGCCGCTGACCGAAACCGAACGCACGCTGCTGATTGCCGGCTCGCCGTTCAAGGGGCGCTATGACAAGCCGATTGATCGTGAATCGGCTTATGAAATTCTGATGGGGCGCAAAGGCCTGGCGCCTGAAGCCGAGGCGCCCGCCGGCAAGCCTGCGCCTGAAGAGCCGAGCCTGGCCGACAGAGCAGGAGAGTTCCTCGGCACCGCTGCCGGGCAAGCGCTGAAATCGGCGATGCGCCAGGCTGCCAATAACCTTGGCAAACAACTGGTACGCGGCTTGATGGGCTCTTTACTCGGTGGCAGCAAACGCCGCTGACCTAATGTAGGAGTGAGCCTGCTCGCGATTGCGGTATGCCAGTCACGACAATGTCGACTGTTTCACCGCTATCGCGAGCAGGCTCACTCCTACAATTATTGATAGCTGTCAGGACTTGTCTTTGGCGTGCGCCGCCAGGCGCTCCAGCGCCGCGCGCAATCCCGGATCAGTGATCCCGTCTGCCGTGGCCTGAATCGTCGCCGCTGCATCCGTGGACAAATCCATCGTGTGCCCGGCTGACCCGCGTTGAACCGTCGGCGGCTGCACCTTGAACAGAATCCGCGTCAAACTGGCAAACTCGTCAAACATCTGCAATTGTCGCTGCAAGCGTTTTTGCTGGTAACGCAGGCGCGTGGCCCAGTGACCATCGGTGACGATCAACAACAAACTGCCCTCACGCCACGACGCTACATGGCAATGTTCGCGGGCGGCGGGCTGCAATTGGCTTTCGAGCAGGCGTTGT
This sequence comes from Pseudomonas sp. AC242, assembly GCF_979258655.1. NCBI lineage: Bacteria > Pseudomonadati > Pseudomonadota > Gammaproteobacteria > Pseudomonadales > Pseudomonadaceae > Pseudomonas > Pseudomonas sp. AC242. The sequence goes on along the minus strand of NZ_OZ409873.1, from coordinate 4,217,637 downwards.
AAATGGCCCAGGCGCTGGGCATGGCCGAGGATGGCTTTGAGCGGCTTGGCTTCGCGCAAGAGAACGGCGGGTGCTTTAGCCGTAAGAGGGCGAAATGCCATGATCGAACACCTGAAGTAACAGAATCGCCATGGTAGCAGAAAGGCCAAACTCACTCGCCCATTGCTTTTGCCCCCGCTTTACCCATTAAATCAACAACTAACTTCTGCCTTGTATGACTTGAAGTTGAGCAAAACGCCCCTATTTTAAGTGAGCCCCGTCAAAGCGCAGTGCCAGCATCGTGGAACATCGCCACTTTCCTCACTTCCGTTTCCGGGTAGAATGCTCGTTCGCATGCGGCCATGAGGGCTGCACGGGCGACGCTCACGGGGCCGCCCTCCATCCCTTTAGTGTGGAAGATCCTGCCGATATGTTTGCGCCTTTGTTAAAGAAACTTTTTGGAAGCAAGAACGAGCGTGAAGTCAAACGCATGCTCAAGACGGTGCAGCTCGTCAATGCCTTCGAAGAGCAAATGGTGGCCCTTTCGGACGATCAATTGCGCGCCAAGACCAATGAGTTCAAGGCCCGCATCGCCAAAGGGGAAACCCTCGACAAGCTGCTGCCAGAAGCCTTTGCGGTCGCCCGCGAAGCCGGCAAGCGCATCATGGGTATGCGCCACTTCGACGTGCAGCTCGTCGGTGGCATGACCTTGCACGAAGGCAAGATCGCCGAAATGCGCACCGGTGAGGGTAAAACCCTCGTAGCGACCCTGGGCGTTTACCTCAACGCACTGTCCGGCAAGGGCGTGCACGTTGTGACGGTGAACGACTACCTGGCGCGTCGTGACGCCAACTGGATGCGCCCGCTGTATGAATTCCTCGGCCTGACCGTTGGCGTCGTGACACCGTTCCAGCCGCCGGAAGAGAAACGTCTGGCCTACGCCGCCGACATCACCTACGGCACCAACAACGAATTCGGTTTCGACTACCTGCGCGACAACATGGCGTTCAGCATGGAAGAAAAATTCCAGCGCGAACTCAACTTTGCCGTGATCGACGAAGTCGACTCCATCCTCATCGACGAAGCGCGTACCCCGCTGATCATCTCCGGTCAGGCCGAGGACAGCTCCAAGCTGTACATGGAGATCAATAAACTGATCCCGCAGTTGGAACTGCACGTTGAAGAAGTCGAAGGCGAAGTCACCAAGGCTGGCCACTACACCGTTGACGAGAAGACCCGTCAGGTCGAACTCAACGAAGCCGGTCACCAGTTCATCGAAGACATGCTCACCCGCGTCGGCCTGCTGGCTGAAGGCGAGAGCCTGTACTCGGCACACAACCTGGGCCTGTTGACCCACGTGTATGCCGGTCTGCGTGCGCACAAGCTGTTCAATCGCAACATCGAATACATCGTGCAGGACGGCCAGGTCGTACTGGTCGACGAACACACCGGCCGTACCATGCCGGGTCGTCGTCTGTCCGAAGGCCTGCATCAGGCCATCGAAGCCAAAGAAGGCCTGAACATCCAGGCCGAGAGCCAGACCCTGGCCTCGACCACGTTCCAGAACTACTTCCGTCTGTACACCAAGCTGTCCGGCATGACCGGTACCGCTGACACCGAAGCGTTCGAATTCCACCAGATCTATGGTCTGGAGGTCATGGTCATTCCGCCGAACAAACCGTTGGCGCGTAAAGACTTCAACGACCTGGTGTTCCTGACCGCCGAAGAGAAATACGCGGCGATCGTTGCGGACATCAAGGAAAGCATGGCGGCCGGTCGTCCGGTGCTGGTGGGTACTGCCACCATCGAAACCTCCGAGCACATGTCCGCTTTGCTCGTGAAAGAAGGCATCGAACACAAGGTTCTGAACGCCAAGTTCCACGAAAAAGAAGCCGAGATCATCGCGCAGGCCGGTCGTCCGGGCGCCCTGACCATCGCCACCAACATGGCCGGTCGTGGTACCGACATCCTCTTGGGCGGTAACTGGGAAGTTGAAGTTGCCTCGCTGGAAAACCCGACCCCTGAGCAGATTGCCCAGATCAAGGCCGACTGGCAGAAGCGTCACCAGCAAGTGCTGGAATCCGGCGGTCTGCAGGTGATTGCCTCCGAGCGTCACGAATCGCGTCGTATCGACAACCAGCTGCGTGGCCGTGCCGGCCGTCAGGGTGACGCCGGTTCCAGCCGCTTCTACCTGTCGCTGGAAGACAGCCTGATGCGCATCTTCGCTTCTGATCGAGTGAAGAACTTCATGAAAGCCCTGGGCATGCAGCCGGGCGAAGCGATCGAGCACCGCATGGTGACCAATGCGATCGAGAAGGCGCAGCGCAAGGTTGAAGGCCGTAACTTCGACATCCGTAAGCAACTGCTCGAGTTCGACGACGTCAACAACGAACAGCGTAAAGTGATCTATCACATGCGTAACACGTTGCTGGCCGCTGACAACATCGGTGAAACCATCGCCGATTTCCGTCAGGACGTGCTCAACGCCACCGTCAGCGCACATATTCCGCCGCAATCGCTGCCTGAGCAGTGGGACGTGGCTGGTCTGGAAGCGTCGATTGCCAGCGATTTCGGCGTGACATTGCCGATTCAGCAATGGCTCGACGAAGACGATCACCTGTACGAAGAAACCCTGCGCGAGAAGCTCATGACCGAGCTGATGGCGGCGTACAACGAGAAAGAAGATCAGGCCGGTGCCGACGCACTGCGCTCGTTCGAGAAACAAATTGTGCTGCGCGTGCTGGACGATCTGTGGAAAGACCACCTGTCGACCATGGACCACTTGCGTCACGGTATCCATCTGCGTGGCTACGCTCAGAAGAACCCGAAGCAGGAATACAAGCGCGAGTCGTTCACGCTGTTCTCCGAGCTGCTGGATTCGATCAAGCGCGACTCGATCCGCGTGCTGTCGCACGTTCAGGTGCGCCGCGAAGATCCGGAAGCCGAGGAGCAACGTCTGCGTCAGGAAGCCGAAGCGCTGGCCGCCCGCATGCAGTTCGAACACGCCGAAGCGCCAGGTCTGGAGCAGCCGGAAGTACTGGGTGAAGAGGTCGATGTCGCCCTCGCCACCGCCCCGGTTCGCAATGAGCAGAAGCTGGGCCGCAACGAACTGTGCTACTGCGGTTCGGGCAAGAAATTCAAGCATTGCCACGGGCAGATCCAGTAAAACCCGTTTCAATCGCTGAAATACCCGCGCCGCGACCGGCTCCTGCCGTCGCGGCGTTTTGCCATTTAAACCACCGTTGCCGCGCGCGACGGTGCTGACATCATTGAGTAAGGAGCGCATTCATGGCTGTTGGTCTTGGTCCTTTGCCAACGTTGCACCCGGTTGCCGGTTTTGAACTCGGTATCGCCTCGGCCGGCATCAAGCGCCCCGGGCGCAAAGATGTTGTTGTGATGCGCTGCGCCGAAGGTTCGACCGTGGCGGGCGTGTTCACTTTGAACGCGTTTTGCGCGGCACCGGTGATCCTGGCGAAAAAACGCGTGCAGAACGCCGTGCGTTATCTGCTGACCAATACCGGCAATGCCAACGCGGGCACTGGCGAGCCAGGCCTGGCTGCCGCTGAGCGCACCACCGCCAGACTGGCCGAACTGACCGGTGTTGATGCCAGCCAGATTCTGCCGTATTCCACCGGCGTGATCGGCGAGCCACTGCCGGTCGAGAAGATCGAAGGCGCGCTGCAAGCCGCGCTGGACGACCTGTCGGAAAACAACTGGGAAGCCGCTGCTACTGGGATCATGACCACCGACACCCTGCCGAAGGGCGCCAGCCGCCAGTTCGAGCATGACGGCGTCACCATCACCGTCACCGGCATCAGCAAAGGCGCGGGCATGATCCGCCCGAACATGGCGACCATGCTTGGCTACATCGCCACTGACGCTAAAGTCTCCCGCGAAGTCCTGCACAATTTGATGCTCGACGGCGCCAATAAATCGTTCAACCGCATCACCATCGACGGCGACACCTCGACCAACGATTGCTGCATGCTGATCGCCACCGGCAAGGCTGCGCTGCCGGAAATCACCCGCGCCGAAGGCGAGCTGTTCGGCAAACTGAAGCAAGCGGTGTTCGAAGTGTGCATGGACGTGGCCCAGGCCATCGTGCGTGACGGCGAAGGCGCGACCAAGTTCGTGACGGTTGAAGTGAATGGCGGCGGCAATCATCAGGAATGCCTCGACGTCGGCTACACCGTGGCGCACTCGCCGCTGATCAAGACCGCGCTGTTCGCCTCCGACCCGAACTGGGGCCGTATCCTCGCCGCTGTCGGCCGTGCCGGCGTGCCGGATCTGGACGTGAGCAAGATCGACGTGTTCCTTGGCGACGTGTGCATCGCCAGCCGTGGTGCTCGCGCCGCGACCTACACTGAGGCGCAGGGTTCGGCAGTGATGCAGCAGGAAGAGATCACTATCCGTATCGAGTTGGGTCGCGGCGATTGCAGCGAAACCATCTGGACCACCGACCTGTCGCATGAATACGTGAAGATCAACGCTGAATATCGCACGTGATCTAACCTGAGACCGAGTCGCCTGCATCGCCAGCAGGCTGGCTCCCACAGGGATCTGTGTCTTTCACAAATCCCTGTAGGAGTGAGCCTGCTCGCGATGGCGACCTCTCAGGCACCGAAGATCCGGCCTGTCCATCCTGATGAAAGGCACCCAACCATGTCCCTGCACCTGATCATCGGCGACAAACTGCTTTCCTCCTGGTCCCTGCGTGCCGCCCTGGCGCTTGAACTGACCGGCGCACCCTATACCGAAGAACTGATCAAACTCGGCAAGCCCGATACCCGCGAGCTGCTGCTCAAGCATTCGCCCACCGCCAAAGTCCCGCTGCTGCAAACGGCGCGCGGCACCATCGCCGACTCACTGGCCATCGCCGAATACCTCGCTGAACAGTTTCCGTCCGAGCAGCTCTGGCCGAGCGATATCTTCGCCCGTGCTCAGGCCAGATCCGCCTGCGCGCAAATGCACAGCGGTTTCTTCGCCATGCGCAATCACATGCCGTTCAACCTCAACCATGACGCACCGCTGAACCCGGTACCGCCGGAGGTCAAGGCTGATATCGAGCGCATGCTCGCGCTGTGGGCCGAGTGCCGTGCCGCTGCCACCGAAAGCGGCCCCTATCTGTTTGGCCGTGTCAGTCTGGCCGATGCCTTCTTCGCGCCGATTGCCGTGCGTCTGCGCACTTATCAGGTGAAGCTGCCGGCCGCCGACGAAGCCTATGTTGAAACCGTCTACCAATGGCCCGCCTTCAAGGCGTGGCAAAAGGCTGGACTGGAGGAGTTGAATCCGTGAAACGTGTACACGTCGCCGCTGCCGTCATTCGTGACGACAGCGGCAAAATCCTCATCGCCCGCCGCGCCGATAGCCAGCATCAGGGTGGTCTGTGGGAGTTTCCCGGCGGTAAGGTCGAGGCCGACGAGTCGGTCGAAAGCGCACTGTCCCGTGAGCTGCACGAAGAGTTGGGCATCGTCGTTGGCGCCGCCCGACCGGTGATCAAAGTGCGTCACGACTACCCGGACAAGCAAGTGTTGCTGGATGTCTGGGAAGTTTCGGCATTCACCGGTGAACCGCACGGTGCCGAAGGCCAGCCATTGGCCTGGGTTACCGCGAAAGAACTGGCGAACTACGAGTTCCCGGCCGCCAACCAGCCGATCGTTGCCGCCGCGCGTTTGCCCGCGGAATATCTGATTACCCCGGAAGACCTGGAAACCCCGGCGTTGCTGCGCGGTATCCAGAAGGCGATTGCCGGCGGGATCAAGTTGATTCAGCTGCGTGCGCCGAACGGTTACGACCCCAAGTATCGCGATCTGGCGGTCGATGCGGCCGGCCTGTGTGCGGGTAAGGCGCAGTTGATGATCAAGGGGCCGTTCGAATGGCTCGGCGATTTCCCGTCCGCCGGATGGCACATCACCTCCGCGCAGCTGCGCAAACACGCTGCGGCGGGGCGTCCGTTGCCGGCGGAGCGCTGGTTGGCGGCGTCGTGCCACAACGCAGAAGAACTGGCGCTGGCCGAGCAGATGGGCGTGGATTTCGTCACGCTGTCGCCGGTACAACCGACCTTGACCCACCCGGATGCGCAGCCGCTGGGTTGGGAGCAGGCTTCAACGTTGATCGAAGGTTTCAGCAAACCGGTGTTTCTGTTGGGCGGGGTTGGTCCGGCGGAGCGCGAAAAAGCCTGGGGCGTGGGTGCGCAAGGCGTGGCGGGGATTCGCGCGTTCTGGCCTGACTCTCTGTAAAGGCTAGCGGCCTCATCGCTGGCAAGCCAGCTCCCACAGGTTTTAGTGCCGTTCACAAATGTTGTGTACACCATGAAACCCTGTGGCAGAGCTGGCTTGCCAGCGATGGCGGCCGATCAAACACTACATCTCTGCGGGTTTTGCCGCCGGCTGCCAAAGAATCTCCGCAATCCCCTGCCGCCGTGCAATCAACCGCGCCGCGACAAACAACAAATCCGACAACCGATTGATATACGCCAGCCCAACGCCGGCCAACGGCTCCAGCGCATTCAGGTGCTGACAGCGCCGCTCGGCACTCCGCGCCAGGCTCCGGCATACATGCGCCTGCGCAATCAACATCGACCCGCCCGGCAGAATGAAATTCTCCAGCGGCCCCAATTCCTCGTTCCACACATCGATCGCGGCTTCCAGTCGTTCGATCTCTGCGGCATTCAACGCCTGATACGCCGGCATCGCCAACTCGCCACCCAGATCAAACAAGCGGTGCTGACAAGGCGCCAACACCTCGATCAGTTCATTCAACCCCGGAAACGTGTTGCGTTCGGCAATCAACCCGGCCAACAACACGCCGACCTGACTGTTCAGCGTATCGACCTCACCAATCGCTTCGATGCGTGGGTGATCCTTGGGCACGCGGCGGCCATCGCCCAGGCCGGTTTCGCCTTTGTCACCGGTGCGGGTGTAGATTTTCGACAGGCGAAAGCCCATGGGTTACCTCGATAATTGATTGGTTTCGGCAGCGATGGACAGCGGTTGCGTCAGCGGCAGGCGCAAGGTGAAACAGGTGCCCTGGCCCGGTGCTGACTGCACCTCCATCTGCCCTTTGTGATTATTGGTAATAATGAAGTACGACACCGACAAGCCAAGCCCTGTGCCCTGGCCGATTTCCTTGGTGGTGAAGAAGGGCTCGAAGGTGCGCTTGCGCACGTTCTCGCTCATGCCGATGCCATTGTCTTCAACCTGAATCTCGGCCCACGGCGGATTCAGTTTGGTGCGCAGGATGATCCGCCCCGGCTCACTGTCGTCTTCGCGCTGGTGAATCGCCTGCGCGGCGTTTTTCAGCAGATTGAGCAGCACCTGTTCCAGTTCGTTGGCAGTGCCCGGCACCGGACCGAGCGCCGGGTCAAACTGGCGGATGATCGCTTGCCCCTTGAAGTCGAAACCGATGGCCAGATCGAAGTCGTTGCCGGCGATCTCCACGGCTTGATCGATCAGCGCCGGCAGATCGCACGGCGCCATTTGCCGGGTGCTGCGCCGGCTGAAGCTGAGCATGTGCGTGACGATTTTCGCCGCACGGGCGCCGGCCTGTTGAATGCCGTCGAGCAGTTGCGGCACTTCCCGGCCCTGCAGGTAGCGGTTTACGGTATCCAGTTCGATGCCCAGTTGCTCGGCGATTTCGAGGTTCTTCGGCAGATCGGCGGACAGGCGCCGCCGGATGTTCTGCACGTTGTGCAGGATCGCGCCCAGCGGGTTGTTGATTTCGTGGGCCATGCCAGCGGCGAGACCGCCGACCGAGAGCATTTTTTCCGACTGCACCATCATTTCTTCCAGCGACAGACGCTGGGTGATGTCGTCGATACGGATCACCACGCCACGCCCGGCACCGCCCATCAATGGGTAGAAGGTCAGCGCGTAATGCTTCGGTTCGTCGTCCTTGAACCAGGTTACCCGTTCGATTTTCGCAACGGTGTGCTGCTCGACGGTCTGCTTGAGCTGCGGCAGAAACGGCTTGAGCGGTTCGAAGGCGAGGAAGATCGGCTGGTTCAGCGCTTCGTCGAGTCGGGTGCCGGAGAGGGCGCTGGCCTCCTGGTTCCACTGGGTGACGTAAAGCTGCTCGTCGAGGGCGATCAGTGCCGAGGGCATCGAGTCGATGATGCTGTTGAGGTAATTCTGGAAGCCGGTGAGCTTCTTCTCGATCTTGCTGCGCACCTGGACTTCCAGTTCCAGCTTGCGGTTGGTGTGGCGGGTTTCCTCGGCCAGCCCCTGCGCCTGATCATAGGCCGCTTGCGAGTCATCGCGGGCGCGTTTGAGTTGCTGTTCGCGGGCTTCGATGCGCGACAGCATGGTATTGAATGCTTCGGCGAGGCTGCCGATTTCGTCATGATTGCCGCGTGAGGCACGCAGAGCGTAGTTCTCCTCGCGGGTGACCTGACGCGACAGTTCCTCGAGTTGATGGATCGGCCGGGTGATCAGGCGTTTGATCTGCCGGGCAATCACCAGCCACAGCAACACACTGAAAATCAGAATGCCGAGGCTCGCGGTCAGGGTGCCGGTGTAGAACGCCATCGGCAGTTCGCTGCTGGCGACCAGCAACAGATGGCCCGGCGCGGTGCCGGGGCGGGGCAGGGTGATCAACTGGTTGCTGCGAAATTCAGTCAGTTGCCACGCTTCGATGTGCCGATAGCGCTCCGGCAAGTTGAGTTTATCGCCACGCTGGACTTGCGCCAGGCGTTCGCCCTTGCCGTCATACAGCGCGGCGGCGCGTAGCGGTGAGTAACTGTCGAGTTCTTTGAGCAGGCGCTCGGCGCTTTGCGGTGATTGCAGGGCTTCGCTGACCAGACTCGGGTTGGAAATCAGTCGGCCGATGGTCTGCAAGGCCTGCGGTGCCATGCTTTCCTGGGAGATGTAATAGGCGGCGCTGATAAAAGTCAGGTTGGCGACCAGCAGAACAGTGGTCAACAGCACCAACAGGGCAGCCAGCAGTTTCTGGCCGACCGGCAGGTTTTCGAGACGCTGGCGCAATGGCATCAGGTTTTTCGCAGCAAAGGAACAAGTGGCCAGCGTAGCCGCTGCTCAGTCGCTGGGCAATCCAAGGCTGTGCAGATGAGTGACCAGGCGCTGCTGCAATTGATTGAGGTGCGGCAGGTTCAGTTGATGGCGCGCGGCGACTTTGCAGGCGTGGCCCAACAGATAGCTGATCTCGGTGCGGCGCTGGTTGGCGACGTCCTGATACATCGACGAGTAATTGGCGGCGGTCGCGTGGATGACCCGTTCGACTTCCTGTTGCAGATTGTCGGCGGCGGCCGGCTGGCCGCAACGCTCCAGCAGCTCGGCGAGTTCGCCGCACAGGGTGGCGACTTCGCAGTGATGCTCCTGCAGCCCGCCATTGCGACAGTTGTGCAACACCGTCAGCGGATTGATCGCGCAGTTGAGCGCCAGTTTGCGCCACAGCCGCGTGAGGATATCGATGCTCCATTCGTGGGGGATTTTCGCGGCCTCCAGGTCGTCCAGCCAGATCGGTGCGACCGGATGACCAGCGTCGCCCAGCCAGGTGAAACCGTGGCCGGCAAACACTACGCGCCAGTCGCCATCGCGAAATGCACCCTCGGTGCTTGAAGCGCTGATGCAGCGTGCCAGTGGCACACGGTTGGCGACGGCGTCCTGACTGCCGAGGCCGTTCTGCAGAAGGATCAGTTCGGCGTCCGCTGTCAGTCGTGGGGCGAGGCGGGCGACGGCGTTTTCTGCGTCGTAGGCTTTGCAGGCCACCAGCAAACGGCTGATCGGCTCGGGACTATCCGGTGTCTCGCCGGGGATCGCGTAGGTGCTGGCCAAGCCATGTTCGACCAGCGTCAACCCGCCCGCTGCTTCATAGCTGCGCAAGCGCTCGGCATCACGCACGATCAATCTGACCGGTAGGCCGGCGCGGGCCAGACGTGTAGCCCACAGCGTGCCGAGGCTGCCGGCGCCCAATACATGCCAGGGGGTGGACATCAGTTTTTTGCTCGATTGCGTACAGGCATGTGCGGCTCGCCGTGTCGGTGGGAAAAGACCCGTTATAATGAGCCCGATTTTAACCGCAAGCCAAGCGCGCTCCATCCACATCGAGCGCGCCTTTTTATTGGAGAGATTACATGCCGTCGTTCGACGTGGTATCCGAACTGGACAAACACGAACTCACCAACGCGGTCGAGAACGCCGTGAAGGAACTTGATCGTCGTTATGACCTGAAAGGCAAAGGCAGCTTTGAGTTCAAGGAAAAGGACCTCACCGTCAGCCTGACCGCCGAAGCCGGGTTCCAGCTGGAAGCGATGATCGAAATCCTCAAGCTGGCGCTGGTCAAGCGCAAGATCGACGTGCAGTGCCTTGAAGTCAAAGACGCCTACGCATCGGGCAAACTGATGAAGCAGGACGCCGTGCTCAAGGAAGGCATCGACAAGGAGCTGGCGAAGAAAATCGTCGGCCACATCAAGGACGCCAAACTCAAAGTGCAGGCTGCCATTCAGGGCGAGCAAGTGCGTGTGACCGGCAAGAAGCGTGATGACCTGCAAGAGGCCATCGCGGCACTGCGGGCCAAGGAATTCGGCATGCCCCTGCAGTTCAACAACTTCCGCGACTAAGCTTCCCGGTCGGGGAACCTCTCGGCGTTTTCAGCGTCCGAGGCCCAAGCAACGGCAGAAACGATTGAGCCCCAACAGGTTCAGTCTTTCTGCCGCTGATTTTTTACAGCCCGGGTAGCCGGAAATCAGGAGATAGAACATGGATTTGAATGCTGAGGTGGACAACCTGGTCAAGGCATCCCAGGCGTGGATCCCGATGATCATGGAATACGGCAGCCGCGTGCTGTTGGCAGTGATTACCCTGGCCATCGGCTGGTGGCTGATCAACAAGGTCACGCAAAAGCTCGGCGGTCTGTTGGCTCTGCGCAACGCTGACTTGGCGCTGCAAGGCTTTATCAGCAGCCTGGCGAACATCATTCTCAAAGTGTTGCTGATTGTCAGCGTCGCTTCGATGATCGGCGTTGAAACCACCTCCTTCGTTGCGGCGATCGGTGCGGCTGGTCTGGCCATCGGTTTGGCGTTGCAGGGCAGTCTGGCGAACTTCGCTGGCGGCGTGCTGATTCTGCTGTTCCGTCCGTTCCGTATCGGTGACTGGATTGAGGCGCAAGGCGTGTCGGGTACGGTTGACAGCATCCAGATTTTCCACACCGTGCTGCGTACCGGTGACAACAAAACCATCATCGTGCCAAACGGCAACCTGTCGAATGGCATCATCACCAACACCAACCGTCAGCCGACCCGCAAAGTCGTATTTGATGTAGGCGTTGATTACGAAGCCGATCTGCAGAAGGCCCGTCAGGTGTTGCTGGATCTGGCCAAGGATGAGCGCGTGTTGCAGGATCCGGCGCCGCAGGCAGTGATTTCGACCTTGGGCGACAGTTCGATCACTGTTTCGCTGCGTGTGTGGGTTAAAACTGCAGATTACTGGGACGTGATGTTCATGTTTAACGAACAGTCGCGCGATCGTTTAAAGACTGCAGGTATTGATATTCCTTTTCCACAACGGGTGATTCGTGTGGTGCAGGAATCGGCAACACAATGATAGGTTGCTAATTAATTGCCTGACTTGTCGGTCAGGCAACTATTGCAAGTGACCGGCAATAAAAAAGGCCCATCGCAAGATGGGCCTTTTTTTATGCTTCCAAACTAACCACTGACAATTACAAGATGTTCAGTGGGTATTCGGTGATCAGACGGAACTCTTTGACATCGCCTTCGCCTTGGTCAGCGTTGGCAGTGTGCCAGGCTTGACGAATGCGGAAGGACAGGTCTTTAGCCGGGCCAGACTGAACAACATACTTGGCTTCAAAGTTGGTTTCGTGGTGTTTGCCATCTTCACCGTACAGACCGGTGTAAGGGCTGCCAGCTGGAGTGCTGGTACCGTCGATGTCCCAACCTTTAACGTAACGAACCATGAAGCTCAGGCCTGGAACGCCGTACTCGGCCATTTTCAGGTCGTAGCGAGCTTGAACGGATTTCTCGCCAGGACCGTTGAAGTCAGAGTACTGGATGGAGTTAGCCAGGAAGATCGAGTCGCCACCGCGGTTGTTCTTGCCCACGCCGATGTAGTCGAACGGGGTATCGCCGTTGACCTTCTGGAAGGCCAGGGTGAAGGTGTGTGCTTTCAGGAACGACAGCGCGGTTGCCAGGGAGAAGGCAGTGTTGCTGATGTCACCTGCCAGCTTGTCACCGGTGTCGGTGGTGCGGTAGATGTTGAAGTCAGTGTTCAGCGAAGTGTCACCACTGAATGGGGTGGTGAGGTTCACGTTGGCGTAGTACTGGTTCCAGATATCTTCCAGCTTGGCGCCGTAGAGCGATGCGCTCAGGTTTTCGGTGATGCTGTATTTACCACCGAAGTAGTCGATCGAGTCGGCTTCTACGCCTGCGTAGTTAGCGTACAGACCGCCGTTACGGGCGTTTTTGTCCTGGCTGGAAGCCGAGTAGAAATGACCGGCTTCGAGGTCAAGGTCTTTGACTTCGCTGCTCTGCAACTGGAAGCCAGTAGCCGTTTGCGGAAGGATACGGGAGCCGCCGACAGCGAACACTGGAGCAGTGCTTGGCTGCATGTCGCCGAATTTCAGTTCGGTTTTGGAAACGCGGAATTTGACCGACGCGCCGGCTTTGCCCTGGCTGTCGTTAACGTCGCGAGCGCCGTTGTTCGGGTTAACGGTATCGCTGCGGCTCATGTTGCCCGAACCGGAAGTACCGTCGCCGCCGTCCAGTTTCAGTGCCAGGTAACCGTAGGCATCGATACCAACACCGACAGTACCTTGGGTGTAACCGGAGTTGAAGTTACTAAGGAAGCCCTGGGTCCAGTCTTTCTGGTCGCGGCCGCCGTTCTTGTTGTCGCGGTTGAAGTAATAGTTCTTCAACGTCTCGGTGAGTTTCGCGTCTTCAACAAAACCTTTGGCTTCAGACTGGTCACTTACAAACGGTGCGGCCGTAGCCATTTGAGTACTGGCTGCTGCTGCAACTGCCAGTGCGATCATGCTCCACTTCATCACGCGCATCGTGATTTGCTCCTTTGGTTTTAGAAGAGTACTGCCGTCCCACCTGTTTTATTATCTGGGCGGCTCTTTCTTTTTGTGTCGGCGCAAACTTATATCACGCCGACAATGTTGGCGATACTTGCTAATCCAACCTTTCAGCATCTTTACGACGTTGTCGCAAATGGCGTGGTGGATGTCGCAAATTCACAGTACCGACGCAGCCGGACTGACAACTTTCTCGCTGTTTATGGGCCTTTTTGCATCGGTAAAAAAGAGTCCCTGGCAAAACACTTGAATCTCCATCGGGCAACCCTGCCACTGTTCTTATGGGGCTTAAGGCATCCACTTCCAGTGGTGCGCTTATAGTCCATATGGGTACGAATGCAACAAGCGTGCACAAACCGCAATTTTGCTGCGGTTATTTTTCTGAACACCCGCCTGTGTTTGTGAAAACCTTGTGAAAGCGGGGCTTCAAGCCTGATTTTTTCTGTGCTTGACGCCATACCTCCTATGGTGTTGCCACGCCGAGAAACGCGCGTGACAACCAAAAACGTTACCGGTTCACCCCGCCAGTGAGTATTTGGCGGATGCCCGACGCAGTGAGCGTAGACGCACTGTGCAGTTTTGGTGCAAAAAAATTTACAGCTGTTCTGAATTCATACAGCTTGCAGGGGCGATGACGCTGAACGTCTCTGCTGTTTTCGGTCATTTTGTCGGGCTGAGTCTGGATGCTGGTTTCATGCTGGTGCGTTGTGCTCGCAAATGTCACATGTCGGGGCGTTCGCAGGGCGATGGGGTACACCGTCGCCGTGAAGGCAGGCGCATTCGCAGGTATGCTGCCGTCCTGTCGCTTGGTGCGCCGTCCATAAGGATCGCCGCTAAGCTGAATAATGAAGATCAGCCGGGAGTGCGCGCAGTGTTTGCTTTAGATTCACGACTTCAACAGGACACGCTGACCATCGGTGATTTCCCTCTGTGCCGACTGCTGCTGTCCAATGACGCCAACTACCCTTGGTTCATCCTGGTGCCTCGTCGCGACAATATCAGTGAGTTGTTTCAGTTGGATGTCGCCGATCAGCAACAGTTTTGGCTTGAAACCACCGCGCTGGCTGAGCTGCTCAAGGATCTGTTCGATGCCGACAAAATGAACGTCGCCACCCTGGGTAACGTTGTCAGCCAGATGCATATGCATGTGATTGTGCGCAAACGCGATGACGCAGCCTGGCCGGCGCCGGTCTGGGGCAAGCTCCCGGCCAAGCCTTACAATGCCGAGCAAGTAGAGGCCATTCGCGCAAAGTTGCGTCTGGTGTTGACCGAAGACTTTACGTTTCTGGAGGGCTGATTCATGAGCCTGGAAGACCGCGTTACCGATCTGGAAAGCCGTCTGGCATTTCAGGATGACACTATTCAGGCATTGAACGACGTACTGGTCGCTCAGCAGCGCGTGGTCGAGCGCCTGCAATTGCAAATGGCAGCAATGCTCAAGCGTCAGGAAGAGATGGTCGGTCAGTTCGAGTCCTTTGAGGATGAGGCGCCCCCGCCACACTACTGAGGCAGGTACTTTTCATCAGGCGTAAAAAAACCGCGAACAGCAGGCTGCTCGCGGTTTTTTTATGCCTGGATCAGCGTCGCGGCAGTGCGGCGATCACATCCTCGGCTTGCAGGCCTTTGTCGCGGTTCATCACCGAGAACTCCACGCGCTGGCCTTCGACCAGTACGCGATGACCTTCGCCACGGATCGCGCGAAAGTGCACGAAAATATCATCGCCGGAATCCCGGGAGATAAAACCGAAGCCTTTGGAGGTGTTGAACCACTTGACGGTACCGGTATCACGATTGGTCATGTCATAGCTGGTTGGAGCAGCAGCAGGTGAAGAACGATAGAAGCTCACAGCCAGATGCAAGACCACGGCAACCAGCGCGATCACCAGGGTGAACAGTACGGCTGGCTGGCCGGCGATGACGGGCATCGGCGCGATCAGGGTCAGGGTTTGCAGGACGACAGTCAGTACCAGCAGCGCGCTGACCAGGTTTTGCAGATGCTGACGAGGGCCTTTGTTCCAGAAAGGAATCACAGGAGCAATCACCAGGTTCAGCAGGCCGAAAAAGGCCAGGTAAAGTGCATCGGGTTGTTGCAGGTAGGGAACGGCTTCGGATTTCAAGCTGGGTATGAACGACAGCAGCAGTGCCGCTGCGCCCATTAGCAGGTGGACGATTTTCAACATTTTGATTGGCTCACGTTTATGACGGCTCACAAGGAAGAGCTGAAGGCGCACGGTTCGCTTCGGGACAAAATAAGAGGCGGTGGACACGTTCACGGCATCAGCCTATGCGCAACGCCCCGAAAAATGGGGCATGGCGACACACTGTCTATTTAACAGCAAAGCCTGCGGCTACTCAAATCAGCCCGGCCAGCGGCATGGCGTCGGTCGATTTGTCGCAGTGTGTGCATCTGATCGGGGCTGCGGGGTGTCGACAGCCTTGCTAGAGTGGGTCTGCACCTGTTGGATGAATTCAATCGCCGTTAGGGGGTAAACATGGCAATCGATATCGGTATCAGTGAAGAAGACCGCAAGTCCATCGTCGAAGGCTTATCGCGTCTGCTGTCGGACACCTACGTGCTGTATCTGAAAACCCACAACTTCCACTGGAACGTCACCGGTCCGATGTTTCGGACGCTGCACTTGATGTTCGAAGAGCAATACAACGAACTCGCGCTGGCCGTTGATTTGATTGCCGAGCGTATTCGCGCCTTGGGCTTTCCGGCGCCAGGCGCCTACGCCACCTACGCACGCCTTTCTTCTATCAAGGAAGAAGTGGGTGTGCCGAGTGCCGAAGACATGATCAAACAACTGGTCGACGGCCAGGAAGCCGTGACCCGCACGGCGCGTGGCATTTTCCCGCTGCTCGACAAGGTCAGCGATGAGCCGACCGCAGACCTGTTGACCCAGCGCATGCAGGTTCACGAGAAAACCGCGTGGATGCTGCGCGCCTTGCTGGAAGCGTAAATCTGCCGGTGCGCGGGCCAGCAGCAGAAGGCTCGCGCGCTGTCCGCAATCCCACCTGTATCGTTGGCTTTTCCTACGTTGTCGGTCAATAAGTCGTCTGGCTATAACGTTGTGTCTGCGCTTTTATGAAAGCCACAGGATGTGACTTTTCAAACAAGCAGAGATGGCAAAGGAGTGTCACCGATATGGTAGAGGGAGACAGGCGAGGCGACAGGATTGTCGGCTTGCCACATGAATTGAAAGTCGATCCGTTCGTCCACGAATTCGACATGGCATTGGTTCAGCCATCGTCTCGATCCGTGCGTCTGAACGGTTATGCGACCTGCCTGCGGCTGGAGCGGGTCTACTGGAACATCCTTGGCAATATGGCCGCAGACAACTGCTGTTCGATCAGCTCGCTGTTGTCCCACGTCGACCGTGAAGTGCATCTTCGTCATGGCGGGGTGAGAAATTTCAGTGCGCTGGTGCGGGTGGTGTGTGTCATGAACGGCGTCAAGCAAACTACACCTGTCGAATCGCTCTGAAACGGCAGTTGCAAACGAGGTCGCGGCCTGTGCAGTCTTACGGCTGCACAGGCCGCATTTAATCGATATAATCCCGCTCTTTCGCCGCAAAGCCCTGCGCGCGGTGGCAATCTGATCGCCGAGACACCCCCCATGCCGATGTACGATTATCAATGTGCTTCCTGTGGTCATCAGTTGGAAGCCATTCAAAAGATCAGCGAGGCACCGCTGGTCGACTGCCCTGCCTGTCAGGCGCCAGAGCTCAAGAAGCAACTGTCGATGCCAGGCTTTCGCCTCAGTGGCGGCGGTTGGTACGAAACCGATTTCAAGACCGGCGCCAAGAAGAACCTGGCCGGTGGCGACAAATCTGACTAGGGTTCAACCCCGGGTTGAACGACACGCGTGAGTTTCCGCATTGCTTGAAAAGCAACGGGAGCTCCACCGAATTTTTCGAATTACGAGAAGCGAACCACGACCATGATGCGCAGCCACTATTGCGGCCAACTGAACGAAAGCCTGGAAGGCCAGGAAATTACCCTTTGCGGATGGGTTCACCGTCGTCGCGACCACGGCGGGGTGATTTTCCTCGATATCCGTGATCGTGATGGTCTGGCTCAGGTAGTGTTCGATCCGGATCGCGCCGAGAGCTTCGCCGCTGCCGATCGCGTGCGCAGCGAGTACGTCGTGAAGATCACCGGTAAGGTGCGTCTGCGTCCGGCTGGTGCCACCAACGCCAACATGGCGTCGGGCATGATCGAAGTGCTGGGTTATGAACTGGAAGTGCTGAACGAGTCGGAAACCCCGCCGTTCCCGCTGAACGAGTTCTCCGACGTTGGCGAGGAAACCCGTCTGCGTTATCGCTTCCTCGACCTGCGTCGTCCGGAAATGGCCGAGAAGCTGCGTCTGCGCTCGCGCATGACCACCAGCATCCGTCGCTTCCTCGACGAGAACGGCTTCCTCGACGTTGAAACGCCGATCCTGACCCGCGCTACGCCTGAAGGCGCGCGTGACTATCTGGTGCCTAGCCGTACCCATGCCGGTTCGTTCTTCGCCCTGCCGCAATCGCCACAGCTGTTCAAGCAACTGCTGATGGTCGCTGGCTTCGACCGTTACTACCAGATCGCCAAGTGCTTCCGCGACGAAGACTTGCGTGCCGACCGTCAGCCAGAATTCACCCAGATCGACATCGAGACCAGCTTCCTCGATGAAAAAGAGATCATGGGCCTGACCGAGCAAATGATCCGCAACCTGTTCAAGGAAGTGCTGGGTCTGGAGTTCGGCGAATTCCCGCACATGACCTTCGAAGAAGCCATGCGCCGCTACGGTTCCGACAAGCCAGACCTGCGTAACCCGCTGGAACTGGTCGACGTCGCCGATCAGCTCAAAGAAGTTGATTTCAAAGTGTTCAGCGGCCCGGCCAACGATCCGAAATGCCGTATCGCCGCACTGCGCGTTCCAGGCGGCGCAAGCATGCCACGCAAGCAGATCGACGATTACACCAAGTTCGTCGGCATCTACGGTGCCAAGGGCCTGGCGTACATCAAGGTCAACGAGCGTGCAGCCGGTGTTGAAGGTCTGCAATCGCCGATCGTGAAAAACATCCCGCTGGAAAACCTCAACGCCATCCTCGATCGCGTGGGTGCAGTTGACGGCGACATCGTGTTCTTCGGCGCCGACAAGGCCAAGATCGTCAGCGAAGCCTTGGGCGCACTGCGCATCAAACTCGGTCACGACCTCAAGCTGCTGACCTGCGAGTGGGCACCAATGTGGGTCGTCGACTTCCCGATGTTCGAAGAGAACGACGACGGCAGCTTCTCCGCGTTGCACCACCCGTTCACCGCGCCGAAGTGCTCCCCGCAAGAACTGGAAGCCAACCCGGCCGGCGCTCTGTCCCGCGCGTACGACATGGTGCTGAACGGCACCGAGCTGGGTGGCGGTTCGATCCGTATCCACCGCAAGGAAATGCAGCAAGCGGTATTCCGCCTGTTGGGCATCAACGAAGCGGAACAGGAAGAGAAATTCGGCTTCCTGCTCGACGCGCTGAAATACGGTGCGCCGCCGCACGGTGGTCTGGCCTTCGGTCTGGACCGTCTGGTGATGCTGATGACCGGCGCCCAGTCGATCCGTGAAGTGATCGCATTCCCGAAAACCCAGAGTGCTGCCGACGTGATGACGCAAGCGCCGGGTGTCGTGGATGCCAAGGCACTGCGCGAGCTGCACATTCGTTTGCGCGAAACGCCAAAGGCTGAGTAAGACGGGCCTGAAGGCGCATCTTCGGATGCGCCTTTTTTCTTTCTATAGAGAGCAGGTCGAGATTTTTTTGTTTGCTGGCCGCTGCATGAGCAGGGCGGGCAACGTTTCAAAGAGAATTCGGAGCGAGTTATGGCAGGTCATTCCAAGTGGGCGAACATCAAGCACCGCAAAGAACGTCAGGATGCCAAGAGAGGCAAGATCTTCACCAAGTGGATCCGCGAACTGACCGTTGCGGCCCGTCAGGGTGGCGGTGATCCCGGGTCCAACCCGCGTCTGCGTCTGGCCCTGGACAAGGCACTGAGCGCGAACATGAGCCGTGACATCATCGATCGCGCCGTGGCGCGCGGCGCCGGTGCCACCGAAGCGGACAACGTTGAAGAACTGACTTACGAAGGTTACGGCCCGGGCGGCGTCGCGGTGATGGTCGAGTGCATGACCGACAACCGCAACCGTACTGCGGCAGCCGTTCGTCATGCTTTCAGCAAGTGCGGTGGCAACCTCGGCACCGACGGTTCGGTGGCGTATCTGTTCGAACGCAAAGGCCAGATCAGCTTCGCGCCGGGCGTCGATGAAGATGCGCTGACCGAAGCGGCGCTGGAAGCCGATGCCGATGACGTGGTCAGCCATGAAGACGGTTCGATTGACGTGTTTACCTCGTTCACCAGTTTCTACGCGGTGCGTAACGCGCTGGAAGCCGCCGGGTTCAAGGGGGATGACGCGGAAATCGTCATGCAGCCGACCACCAGCGCCGAGCTGGATCTGGAAGGTGCGGAGAAGGTACTCAAGCTGATCGACATGCTCGAGGACCTGGATGACGTGCAGAACGTTTACTCCAACGCGGACATTCCGGAAGACGTGGCCGCTCAGCTCGGTTGATGCAAATAGAAAGGTCGCAGTTTTTGCTGGCTCTACACTTCACCTGTAGGAGCTGCCGAAGGCTGCGATCTTTCTGTTTTTGAAAGATCAAAAGATCGCAGCCTTCGGCAGCTCCTACATGTACCCTCAGCTTTCGCATCAATTTCTGCAGGCGTTATGACTTTAATTCTTGGTATCGACCCCGGTTCGCGCATCACCGGTTACGGCATTGTTCGAGATACCGGGCGTGGCGGTTGTATTTATGTGGCTTCCGGCTGCATTCGTACCGGTGCGGGCGAACTGCATGAACGCCTGCAAATCGTCTATCGCGGAGTGCGGGAGATCATTCAGACCTACGGTCCGGTGACCATGGGCATCGAAAAAGTCTTTATGGCGAAAAACGCCGATTCGGCGCTGAAGCTCGGTCAGGCTCGCGGCGCTGCAATCGTGGCTGGCGCTGAAGAGAGTCTGGAGATCGCCGAGTACACCGCCACTCAAGTTAAACAGGCTGTGGTCGGCACCGGCGCGGCGAATAAAGAACAGGTGCAAATGATGGTCATGCACATGCTCAAACTGACCAGCAAACCACAAATCGATGCCTCGGACGCCCTGGCCATTGCCATTTGCCATGCGCACACGCGTTCCAGTCTGCTGCCCCACGGTTTGGGAACGGCACGCAGTCGTGGCGGGCGCCTGCGTCTCTGATAGCATCAGCATCAATTTTCTTGAAAGTGGATTTCCTGCGCCTGAGTCGTCGGCGCGAAATTCGCCTTTCGATAGTCGCCAGCCCACGGCTGGCCAACGCTCAAGGATCTGAAACGTGATTGGACGCTTGCGCGGCACCCTGGCTGAGAAACAGCCGCCGCACCTGATTCTGGATGTAAACGGCCTCGGGTATGAGCTGGAAGTGCCCATGACCACCCTTTATCGTCTGCCGTCGGTCGGTGAACCGCTGACCCTGCACACCCATTTGGTCGTGCGCGAAGACGCACAGTTACTCTATGGTTTTGCCGGCAAGCGTGAGCGAGACTTTTTTCGCGAGTTGATCCGTCTCAATGGTGTCGGGCCAAAATTGGCCCTGGCGTTGATGTCGAGCCTGGAAGTCGATGAGCTGATCCGCTGTGTGCAGTCGCAGGACACCTCGGCCTTGACCAAAGTGCCGGGAGTCGGCAAGAAAACCGCCGAGCGCTTGCTGGTTGAGTTGAAAGACCGCTTCAAGGCCTGGGAAACTTCGCCGGCGATGTTTGCCCTGGTACCGAATCAGCCTGATGGCCCGGCGCCGGTCAATACCGCCGAGAACGATGCGGTCAGCGCGCTGATTTCCCTGGGCTACAAGCCGCAGGAAGCGAGTAAAGCGATTACCGCCATCAAGGACAAGAATTTGAGCAGTGAAGACCTGATCCGCCGTGCCCTGAAGGGAATGATTTAAGTGATTGAAGCTGATCGTCTGATCACCGCCGCGCACAGCCCGCGTGAGCGCGAAGAAGTCCAGGACCGGGCCATTCGACCGGTCAGTCTGGCCGACTACATTGGCCAGCCGACCGTGCGCGAGCAGATGGAACTGTTCATCCAGGCCGCCCGTGGCCGTAGCGAATCCCTCGACCACACCCTGATCTTCGGCCCGCCGGGTCTGGGCAAGACCACGCTGGCGAACATCATTGCCCAGGAAATGGGCGTGTCTATCAAGAGCACATCCGGTCCGGTACTTGAGCGTCCGGGTGATCTGGCGGCGCTGCTGACCAACCTCGAACCGCACGACGTGCTGTTCATCGACGAAATCCATCGCCTGTCGCCGATCGTTGAAGAAGTGCTGTACCCGGCGATGGAAGATTTCCAGCTCGACATCATGATCGGTGAAGGGCCGGCCGCGCGTTCGATCAAACTCGATCTGCCGCCGTTCACTTTGGTGGGCGCAACCACTCGCGCCGGCATGCTGACCAACCCGTTGCGTGACCGCTTCGGTATTGTCCAGCGTCTTGAGTTCTACAGCACGGCCGATCTGGCGACGATTGTCAGCCGTTCGGCGGCGATTCTCGGTCTGCCGCTGGATCCGGAAGGTTCGTTCGAAATCGCACGTCGTGCCCGTGGTACGCCGCGAATCGCCAACCGTCTGTTGCGCCGCGTGCGTGACTTCGCCGAAGTCCGCGCCAAGGGCCACATCACCAAGGCGGTGGCGGATCTGGCGCTGAACCTGCTGGACGTCGACGAGCATGGTTTCGATCATCAGGACCGGCGTCTGCTGTTGACCATGATCGAGAAGTTCGATGGCGGCCCGGTCGGTATCGACAGCCTCGCCGCTGCGATCAGTGAAGAACGTCACACCATTGAGGATGTGCTGGAACCGTATCTGATCCAGCAGGGTTACATCATGCGCACGCCACGGGGCAGGGTGGTGACGCGCCATGCGTACCTGCACTTCGGTTTAAACATTCCGTCACGAATGGGTGAAATGCCCGTGGCAGACGAGTTTCTCGATGCCGTGGACGATTAATACACATTTGTTGTCGATTTATTCAGGGTTTGTACGGTCACAGGACGGTACTTTTGCGGTAAAGCTCTGAAACCATGAAAAACAGTTGCCTGGCCGGATTGGCAACCTGAGGAGTAAGCACTAGAGTATGCGCGCGCAAAACGGGCTTGAGCCGTTCGCACATCGTTGTCGCGTTTATTACGAGGACACCGATGCGGGCGGCATCGTGTATTACGTTAATTACCTCAAGTTTATGGAACGGGCTCGAACCGAGCGGCTTCGCGAACTGGGCTTTGCCCAATCGCAGCTGGCAGGGGAGGACCTGTTGTTTGTCGTGCACTCCAGCGAAGCGCGCTATCACGCGCCGGCGCGACTGGACGACGAACTGCTGGTAAGCGCTGATGTAATCGAATTGAACCGGGTCAGCCTGCGCTTCAAACAGCAGGTCAGGCGGGCAACGGATAATGTGCTGCTCTGTGAGGGGCAGTTTTTGGTGGCCTGTGTGCGCACTAACAGTTTGAAACCCCGGGCCCTTCCCGAAGATTTGCGTGCGGCCTTCGCCGACGCGGTCGGCCCGGGTACACACTCAAAGCAGGAGATAAAGCGTGGAAGCTAACGTCGTCGACCATTCCTCCATGTGGAGCCTGGTCAGCAATGCCAGCATCGTGGTGCAGTTGGTAATGTTGACCCTGGTGGCCGCATCGGTGACCTCATGGATCATGATCTTTCAGCGCAGCAATCTGCTGCGCGCCGGTCGACGCGCCCTGGAGAGCTTCGAAGAGCGCTTCTGGTCGGGTATCGACCTGTCCAAGCTGTACCGTCAGGCGGGCAGCAACCCGGATCCGGATTCGGGCGTTGAGCAGATCTTCCGTGCCGGCTTCAAGGAGTTCTCGCGTCTGCGTCAGCAGCCAGGCGTCGATCCTGAAGCGGTGATGGAAGGCGTGGCCCGGGCCATGCGCGTCGCCATCTCCCGCGAAGAAGAGAAACTGGAGCAGAGCCTGCCGTTCCTCGCCACTGTCGGTTCGGTCAGCCCGTACATCGGTCTGTTCGGTACCGTGTGGGGCATCATGAACTCCTTCCGCGGTCTGGCCAGCGCCCAGCAAGCCACTCTGGCCACTGTGGCCCCGGGTATCGCCGAAGCCCTGATCGCCACCGCGATCGGCCTGTTCGCGGCAATCCCGGCAGTTATCGCTTACAACCGTTTCTCTGCCCGCAGCGAAACCTTGCTGAGCCGCTACTACACCTTCGCCGATGAATTCCAGGCGATCCTGCACCGCAAAGTGCACACCAGCGAAGAATAAGCAGGTAATTTCCAATGGCTTTAATCGCTCGAGCTCGCAAAAAGCGCAAGCCGGTCGCCGAGATGAACGTGGTGCCATACATCGACGTGATGTTGGTGCTGCTGGTCATCTTCATGGTGACCGCGCCGATGCTCAATCAGGGCGTGAAAGTTGATCTGCCCAAGGTTTCCAGCGAAGCCTTGCCGCAGGACAACAACACGCAGGTCCTGACTATTTCGATCAAGGCTGACAAGACCTACTACTGGAACCTTGGCAGCGAAGTCGACACCGAGAAGCAACAGGACAGGGCCATGACCCTGCCGCAAATGACCGACGCGGTGACCAAGATCATTCGTGCCGGCACCGAAGGCGGCAAGCGTACCCAGGTCTTCATCCGCGGTGACAAGACCGTCGACTATGGTTCTGTCATGGGCGCCATGGGCGGGTTGCAGAAAGCCGGGGTCGGTAATGTTGGTTTGATTACCGAGGCCCCCTGATGCAGCAACAGCGAGAGCCGTCCGCCTCGGAAAGCTACTTCTGGCCTAGTGTTCTGGCAATTGTCCTGCACGTGCTGGTGTTCGGCATGCTGTTCGTCAGTTTTGCCTTCACACCAGAGCTGCCGCCGGCCAAGCCGATTGTCCAGGCGACCCTGTACCAACTGAAATCGAAAAGTCAGGCAACCACCCAGACCAATCAGAAGATTGCGGGTGAGGCGAAGAAATCCGCCGCGCGCCAGACTGAAGTAGAGCAGATGGAACAGAAAAAGGTCGAGCAGGAAGAGATCAAGGCCGCTGCGGAACAAAAGAAAGAAGAAGCGGCTCAAAAAGCCGAGGAAGCCAAGAAGGCCGATGAGGCTAAAAAAGCGGATGAAGCTAAAAAGGCGGATGACGCCAAGAAAGCTGACGACGCGAAGAAAGCCGAAGCCAAGAAGGCCGAAGAGAAACAATTGGCTGATATAGCCAAGAAGAAGGCTGAAGAAGAGGCTAAGGAAGAAGCCAAGAAAGAAGCCGCTGAAGAAGCCAAGAAGAAGATCGTCGAAGACGCGAAGAAGAAAGCCGCCGAAGACGCCAAGAAGAAAGCTGAAGCTGAAGAGGCGAAGAAGAAAATCGCCGACGAAGCGAAGAAGAAAGCTGCTGCCGATGCTGCGAAGAAGAAAGCGCAGGATGCAGCACGTAAATCGACCGAAGACAAAAAGGCTCAGGCCTTGGCCGATTTGCTTTCCGATACGCCGCAGCGCCAGCAGGCCTTGGCCGATGAGCAGGGCGACGAAGTCGCGGGCAGTTTCGATGACCTGATTCGTGCGCGAGCTGCAGAAGGCTGGGCCCGTCCACCTTCGGCACGCAAAGGCATGACGGTGGTGCTGCAGATCGGCATGTTGCCGGACGGTACGGTGACTTCGGTCAGCGTGGCCAAATCCAGTGGCGATGGTCCGTTCGATGCTTCGGCAGTGGCAGCGGTCAAAAATATTGGACGTTTGACAGAAATGCAGGGAATGAAGCCGAGCGATTTCGCTCCGTATCGTTCATTCAAGATGACATTCACACCTGAGGATCTAGCCTTGTGAGAAACCTTCTTCGAGGAATGCTGGTCGTGATCTGCTGCATGGCAGGGATCGCGATGGCGGATGAAAAGAACATTCTGGTCACCAGCGGCAGCGATCGGGCAACCCCGATCGCCGTTGTACCGTTTGGTATGCAGGGCGGTGCCGTGCTGCCGGACGACATGGCTGAAATCATTGGTAACGATTTGCGCAACTCGGGCTACTACTCGCCGATTCCAAAGCAAAACATGATCAGCCAGCCAAGCCAGCCGAGCGAAATCATCTTCCGTGACTGGAAGGCGGTGGGTGCTCAATACATGATGGTCGGCAGCATTGCGCCAGCGGGCGGTCGCTTGCAGGTGCAGTGGGCGCTGTTCAACGTAGCCACCGAGCAAAAAGTGGCAGACGGCAGTGTTTCCGGTACCACCGAGCAATTGCGCGACATGGCGCACTTCATCTCCGATCAGTCGTTCCAGAAACTGACCGGCATTGAAGGTGCGTTCTCGACGCGTCTGCTGTACGTGACGGCTGAGCGCTTCTCCGAGAAGAACACCCGTTACACCCTGCAGCGTTCGGACTACGACGGTGCTCGCGCCGTGACGCTGTTGCAATCGCGTGAGCCGATTCTGTCGCCGCGCTTCGCACCGGATGGCAAGCGCATCGCCTACGTGTCGTTCGAGCAGAAGCGTCCGCGCATCTTCATGCAGAACATCGACACCGGTCGCCGTGAGCAAATCACCAATTTCGAAGGCCTGAACGGCGCGCCAGCCTGGTCGCCGAATGGTGATCGCCTGGCGTTCGTACTGTCGAAAGACGGTAACCCGGACATCTATGTGATGAATCTGGCTTCGCGTCAGATCACCCGCGTAACCGCAGGTCCTGGCATCAACACCGAACCGTACTGGGGCAAGGATGGCTCGACCATCTACTTCACCTCGGACCGCGGCGGCAAGCCTCAGATCTACAAAACCAGCGCCAGTGGCGGTGGTGCCGAGCGTGTGACGTTTGTAGGTAACTACAACGCCAACCCGAAACTTTCGGCAGATGAAAAGACTTTGGTGATGATCCATCGTCAGGATGGCTTCACCAATTTCAAGGTGGCAGCTCAGGATCTGCAGCGAGGTAGTGTAAAGATCCTCACTGATAGCACTCTGGACGAGTCACCTACTGTTGCGCCCAACGGCACCATGGTAATCTACGCCACCCGCCAACAGGGCCGGGGAGTCTTGATGCTCGTGTCCATTAATGGACGCGTTAGGCTCCCGCTTCCTACCGCTCAAGGCGAAGTCAGAGAACCGTCCTGGTCCCCTTACCTGAAGTGAGCGGGCGCTACACGTTTTACTTAACACACTGGGGTTCATTAGGAGTTTCACGATGGAAATGCTGAAGTTTGGTAAATTTGCTGCGCTGGCTCTGGCCATGGCTGTAGCTGTAGGTTGCTCGTCCAAAGGCGGCGACAACGCCGGTGAAGGCGCTGTTGATCCAAACGCTGGTTACGGCGCAAACACTGGTGCCGTTGACGGTTCCCTGAGCGAAGAAGCTGCTCTGCGCGCAATCACCACCTTCTACTTCGAATACGACAGCTCGGACCTGAAGCCAGAAGCCATGCGCGCTCTGGACGTTCACGCCAAAGACCTGAAAGCAAACGGCGCTCGCGTTGTTCTGGAAGGCAACACCGACGAACGTGGTACTCGTGAGTACAACATGGCACTGGGCGAGCGTCGTGCGAAAGCCGTTCAGCGCTACCTGGTACTGCAAGGTGTTTCCCCAGCTCAGCTGGAACTGGTTTCCTACGGCGAAGAGCGTCCAGTTGCTACCGGCAACGACGAGCAGTCCTGGGCTCAAAACCGTCGCGTCGAACTGCGTAAGTAATTCGATATGCGAACGTGCCGTCGTGCTGTAACTGTTCTGGCTCTCAGCCTCGCGCCGCTTGCGGCGTGGGCTGCGGTTCCTGTGGTCGATGACAACTCCGGTTATAACAATAGCGGGAGCAGTTATCCGCCTGCAGGTTACGGTACGAACGGCGCCTATGCCGGGGGAGCGGCTTCGGCCCCTGCCTCGGCACAAGGCATGCTGTTCAACCAATTGCAACAGATGCAGGATCAGATATCGCGCCAGCAAGGTGTGATCGAAGAACTGCAGAATCAGGTTGCGCGCATGAAGCAGGAATCCCTGGAGCGATACCAGGATCTTGATCGGCGCATAGGATCCGGCGTTGCACCTGCCGCGACTCCTGAGAATTCTTCTGCCGGTGGCGATGCAAGTGCTGCTGCCGGTGCTGCTGCTGGCGCCGGGGCTGCTGCCCAGGCACCTGCTGCAAGCAGTGAACCGGGTGATCCGGCCAAGGAAAAGCTGTATTACGATGCCGCTTTCGACCTGATCAAAGCCAAGGATTTCGACAAGGCCAGCCAGGCTTTTGCCGCTTTCCTGCGCAAATACCCGAACAGCCAATACGCGGGTAACGCCCAGTACTGGTTGGGTGAAGTGAATCTGGCCAAAGGCGATCTGCAAGGCGCAGGTCAGGCTTTCGCCAAGGTTTCGCAGCTATATCCCAAGCACGCCAAAGTGCCGGATTCGCTGTACAAGCTGGCTGATGTAGAGCGCCGCCTCGGTCATACCGACAAGGTCAAAGGCATTCTGCAGCAGGTGGTGGCCCAATATCCGGGTACCTCGGCTGCTCAGTTGGCCCAACGCGATCTGCAACGCATGTAAGCAGGCTTGACCCGTTTGGAAGAAACCCGCGCTTGTCGCGGGTTTTTTCGTTAGAATTCACGCCCTTTTTCTGAAACACGCTTCTTGCGGTCTACGCGTTGGCGGGATTGCCTGAAGTGCCTGACGGAGGCGGACAGCCTGTTTAGCTGTTACGCCCGTGGCGACTATGCAAGACACATTGAGAATCACCGAAGTTTTCTACTCTTTGCAGGGGGAAACGCGGACTGCCGGGCTGCCCACGGTTTTTGTGCGCCTGACCGGTTGCCCATTGCGTTGCCAATACTGCGACAGCGCCTATGCCTTCAGTGGCGGTACAGTGCGCACCCTCGACGACATCCTCGAGCAAGTGGCCGGATTTCGCCCGCGCTACGTCTGTGTCACCGGCGGTGAGCCGTTGGCACAGCCCAATGCCATTCCTTTGCTCAAACAATTGTGTGATGCCGGTTATGAGGTCTCGCTGGAAACCAGCGGCGCCCTCGACGTCTCGGCTGTCGATCCGCGCGTCAGTCGCGTTGTCGACCTGAAGACGCCGGATTCGAAAGAAGCCCATCGCAACCGTTACGAGAACATCGAACTGCTGACGCCCAACGATCAGGTGAAGTTTGTCATCTGCTCGCGCGACGATTATGACTGGGCCGTCTCCAAACTGATTCAGTACGGTCTTGATCGACGTGCCGGCGAAGTGCTGTTTTCCCCAAGTCACCATGATCTCAATGCTCGCGATCTGGCGGACTGGGTGGTGGCGGACAACCTGCCGGTGCGGTTGCAATTGCAGTTGCATAAATATTTGTGGAATGACGAGCCGGGGCGCTGAGATGACCGAACAACTGAACACCACCGAAAAACGTGCGGTCATTCTGCTGTCCGGTGGTCTGGACTCGGCCACTGTAGTGGCCATGGCCCGAGCCGAAGGCTACCGCTGCTACACCATGAGCTTTGACTATGGCCAGCGTTCCCATGCCGAATTGCACGCCGCCGCCCGCGTCGCCCGCGACTTGGGTGTGGTCGAGCACAAGGTCATTGGCCTGAACCTCAATGGCATGGGCGGCTCAGCCCTGACCGACGCCAGCATCGACATCCCTGAAGAGCTGGGCGAAGGCATTCCAGTGACGTACGTGCCAGCGCGCAACACGGTGTTCTTGTCGCTGGCGTTGGGTTGGGCGGAAGTGCTCGGCGCCCGCGATATCTTCATTGGTGTTAATGCGGTGGATTACTCGGGCTATCCAGATTGCCGTCCGGAGTTCATCGAGTCGTTCGAGCGCATGGCCAACCTGGCGACCAAGGCCGGTGTGGAAGGCAACGGTTTCCGTATTCAGGCGCCGTTGCAGAACCTGAGCAAGGCGCAGATCGTGCAGGCGGGCGTGAAGCTCGGCGTTGATTATGGCCTCACCGTTTCCTGCTATCAGGCCGACGATGATGGCCGTGCGTGCGGTAAATGCGACAGCTGCCGCCTGCGCGCAGAAGGCTTCGCGGCCGCTGGTGTAAGTGATCCAACACCTTATTTTTGATTATTTTCAAAAAGGTGTTGAATAGTCCTTAAAAATCAGTATTATACGCGCCACCACACAGCGGGTCGTTAGCTCAGTTGGTAGAGCAGTTGGCTTTTAACCAATTGGTCGTAGGTTCGAATCCCACACGACCCACCATATTTGGCGGTTTAGAAAATCCGGAAGGCCCACGAAAGTGAGGATTTCCGGGTTTTTTTTTGCCTGCAATTTCGCTATGCGTTATTTCAATACCCGCAGCGCTGACGCAGGTCAGAATCATCTTTTGTATCAACGGGATATTCTGTAGCCTTGCGCAGCTTCAATGCTGTCCGTGCCTGATAATACTCACTCTCCCGGCGGTACCCTCAAGCGGTCCGGAGCCGGGTGTATACTCGACTTTCGCGCGAACGCGCCTGCAGGTCTTGCGAACATGACGCAGATTTCCGAACGCCTTCTGGTTCAAGCCCACCTCGATGCCAAACAGCCCAAACCGCTGACCGCTGAGGAAGAGGCTTATTACCGTTCCGCCATTGCCGCCGAGCTGAAGGCTCAGGACGCGGTGCTGGTGGCCCACTTTTATTGCGATCCGGTGATTCAGGCTCTGGCCGAAGAAACCGGTGGTTGTGTCTCTGACTCCCTGGAAATGGCCCGCTTCGGCAACGCTCATCCGGCCAAGACCGTAGTGGTCGCCGGCGTGAAGTTCATGGGCGAGACCGCGAAGATTCTCAACCCGGAAAAACGCGTGCTGATGCCAACGCTGGACGCGACCTGCTCGCTCGACCTGGGTTGCCCGGTCGACGAGTTCTCGGCGTTCTGTGATCAGCACCCGGAACGCACGGTGGTGGTCTACGCCAACACTTCCGCAGCTGTTAAGGCTCGAGCTGATTGGGTGGTGACTTCAAGTTGCGCACTGGAAATCGTCGAAAGCCTGATGGACAACGGCGAGACGATCATTTGGGGCCCTGACAAGCATCTGGGCACCTACATTCAGCGCAAGACCGGCGCCGACATGCTGCTCTGGGACGGTGCCTGCATCGTCCACGAGGAGTTCAAGTCCAAGCAACTCGAAGACATGAAGGCGCTGTACCCGGACGCCGCGATTCTGGTGCACCCGGAGTCGCCGACTTCGGTGATTGAACTGGCAGACGCCGTGGGCTCGACCAGTCAGTTGATTGCCGCTGCACAGTCGTTGCCGAACAAGACGCTGATCGTCGCGACCGACCGTGGCATCTTCTACAAGATGCAGCAGTTGTGCCCGGACAAGGTCTTCATCGAAGCGCCAACCGCCGGTAACGGCGCCGCGTGCCGCAGTTGCGCGCATTGCCCGTGGATGGCCATGAACACTCTTGAGCGCACGCTCAAGAGCTTGAAGGAAGGCACGAACGAGATCTTTGTTGATCCGGCGTTGATTCCGCAGGCGATCCGGCCGTTGAAGCGCATGCTGGATTTCACCCAGGCCGCACGGATGAAGCTGGCCGGTAACGCCTGAGGTCTTTCAAGCAACAAATAAACCTGTAGGAGTGAGCCTGCTCGCGATAGCGGTGTGTCAGATAACAATTATGTTGACTGACACACCGCTATCGCGAGCAGGCTCACTCCTAAAGTAGTTTTTGGTGTCTGGAAGTTATTTGGTCTTCTTCGGGATTCGGACGAGGCGGGTATCCGAATAGATGTCATGCCAAGTGCGCTTCTGCTTGTCATACAGCGACCAGAAGAATCCCAGCCCTACGCACAGCCACGACGCAATCGACACCATAAACCGCAACAGCGCCTGCCACAGGCTGATCGCCGTGCCATTGGCGTTCTGCACGCGAATGCCCCACACCTGCATGCCCAGTGTCTGCCCGCCATGGGTCCAGAACTTGGCGAAGAACGCAAACAGCACCAACAGCAGCACGGTGGAGTAGAGCGGATCACCGTCGAGCTTGCCGGCATCGGTCATTACCCGCAGACGCTCTTCACCGATGATCGCGGCCTGGATCATTTTGTAAACGAAGCCGGTGACGATCAGCAGTGCGGTGCACAGCAGAAAGTCATAGAACATCGCTGCCAGGCGACGACCTAGGCCAACGGGAGGAAAGTCCCCTTGGGGCGTGAGCAGGTTTTTCGACATGGCAGCCTCTGGATGCAAAATGAAGCGCCATTTTACGGATTCGCGCGCACAAAAAAGCCCCTGATATCAATATCAGGGGCTTTTTCGTAACAGAAAATCAGGCTTCTGCTTGTACTTCGTCAGCCTGCATGCCTTTCTGGCCCTGCACAGCAACGAAGGTCACTTTCTGGCCTTCTTTCAGGCTTTTGAAGCCGTTGCCCTGAATGGCGCGGAAATGCACGAACAGATCCGGACCGCTTTCTGGAGTGATAAAACCAAAACCTTTCTCGTCGTTAAACCACTTGACGGTACCGCTCTGACGTGTGGACATTTCTTATTTCCTTTGACGCAAAAATTGATGACAGTCTCTTTCTCATGAAAGAGTACTGGGGCTGGTTGCAGGAGAGTAAGAAGACGTCGAACGGGATGTAGCTAACTTGTAGGCTACTGCCCAGGTCACGATTCAAAGCTGACCCATGCAAACACAGTGGACAAACTCTACGCCAACTACGGGAGAAAAAACAAGCCCCGTGAAGAGCCCGGTTTTCCTACGCTTGCTGGCACTTAGTCGGTTCGCTAGTGCGGTCTTAGACGATTCGCTTGTTCAATTGTTTTCGAACGTTATAAGCAAAGTTCAAATGCGAATCGAATGTTAGAAAATGCACTTTTTTGTGGCGATTGCGTTACACATTAGTGCACGCATAACGCAATCGCGTTACTTATAGAAACAGTCAATCAACCGCGATAGTAGCGTTGTGGAACAAATGGCATTTTGCTTACAAGCATTTGCACCTTTTTCCCACGAACGATGGCCCAGACCGGTGTGTCGAGTGTTACATAAGCACTGTCGAGGTAACCCATCGCCAGCGGCCCGCCCAAGGTCGGACCGAAACCGCCACTGCACACGCTGCCGATGATTTCGCCGGTTTCGTTGACGATTTCCGCGCCTTCACGCACAGGCGTACGTTCTTGCGGCAGCAGGCCGACGCGTTTGCGCGCGACGCCGTTCTGTTGTTGCGCGAAAACAGTCTCTGCCCCCGGGAAACCGCCAGCCCGTGCGCCATCAGCGCGGCGCGGCTTGGAAATCGCCCACAGCAGGCTCGCTTCGATTGGCGTGGTCTCGGTGTTCATGTCGTGGCCGTACAGGCACAGGCCGGCTTCCAGACGCAGCGAATCGCGGGCACCGAGGCCGATGGCCTGGACTTCCGGTTCGGCGAGCAGGGCGCGGGCGAGTTTCTCGGCATCGGCAGCCGGAACGGAGATTTCGAAACCGTCTTCACCGGTGTAACCCGAACGGCTGACGAAGCAATCCACGCCGAGCAACGACACGCGGTTGAATTGCATGAAGGTCATCTTTGCTACTTCCGGCGCAAGACGCGCCAGCACTGAAACGGCCGTCGGGCCTTGCAACGCGAGCAGCGCGCGCTCTTCGAACAGCGCCGTAATGGTGCACTGATCGCCAATGTGTTGTTGCAGGTGAGCCAGGTCCTGATCCTTGCACGCGGCGTTGACCACCAGAAACAGTTCATCGTTGCCGAGGTTGGCGACCATCAGGTCATCGAGAATGCCGCCGTTGTCGTTGGTAAACATCGCGTAACGCTGCATGCCCACCGGTAGGTCGATGATGTCCACCGGCACCAGGGTTTCCAGGGCTTTGCCGGCGTTGGCGCCGGTCAGGCGAATCTGGCCCATGTGCGAGACGTCAAACAGCCCGGCCTGCTCACGGGTGTGTTGGTGTTCTTTCATCACGCCAAGCGGGTACTGCACCGGCATGTCGTAGCCGGCGAACGGCACCATGCGGGCGCCGAGTTCGAGGTGCAGAGCGTGCAGCGGGGTTTTCGACAGTTGTTCGGTGGACATGCGTGGCTCCTTGAAAATGTGGTTCGAGGGTCGGGGCTAGATCAAGATCAAAGGCCCCTCACCCCAGCCCTCTCCCGGAGGGAGAGGGAGCTAGTTACGTTTCTCTCCCGGGGGGAGAGGGGGCTAAGTACGATCGTCTCCCTGAGGGAGGCCGAGTTGAATAAGGCTCAGCATTCGATAATGTTGACCGCCAGACCGCCTCGGGCGGTCTCTTTGTATTTGCTTTTCATGTCGGCGCCGGTCTGGCGCATGGTGCGGATGACTTTGTCGAGGGAGACGAAATGCTGGCCGTCGCCTCTCATGGCCATGCGTACCGCGTTGATGGCTTTCACCGAACCCATGGCATTGCGCTCGATGCACGGCACCTGCACCAGTCCGCCAATCGGGTCGCAGGTCAGACCGAGGTTGTGTTCCATGCCGATTTCCGCGGCGTTCTCGACTTGCTGCACGCTGCCGCCGAGCACTTCGCACAATGCCCCGGCCGCCATCGAACAGGCCACGCCGACTTCACCCTGGCAACCGACTTCGGCGCCGGAGATCGAGGCGTTTTCCTTGTAGAGAATGCCGATGGCCGCCGCCGTCAGCAGAAACCGTACGACGCCGTCGTCATTCGCGCCGGGGATAAAACGCATGTAGTAATGCAATACCGCCGGAATAATCCCCGCCGCGCCGTTGGTCGGTGCGGTAACCACGCGGCCACCATTGGCGTTTTCTTCGTTGACTGCCAAGGCGTAGAGGTTGACCCAGTCGAGCACCGACAACGGATCGCGCAACGCTGATTCCGGGTTTTTGCACAGTTGCCGATGCAGCGCTGCCGCACGACGTTTGACCTTCAAGCCGCCCGGCAAAATACCTTCGTTACGGCAACCTGCAGCCACGCAGTCCTGCATCACCTGCCAGATGTTCAGCAGTCCGGCGCGGGTTTCCGCTTCCGGGCGCCAAGCGCTTTCGTTGGTCAGCATCACCTGGCTGATCGACAGACCGTAGGTGGCGCAATGACCGAGCAAGTCTTTGGCACTTTTGAACGGGAAGGTCAGCGGTGTGGCGTCTTCGACGATGCGGTCGGCACCGGCGGCATCCTCGTCGACGACGAAACCACCACCCACCGAGTAGTACTCGCGGCTGCGAATCTGCAGGCCCGCCGCATCGAAGGCGCGGAAGATCATGCCGTTGGGGTGATAGGCCAACGGCTTGCGGATCATTGCCAGGTGTTCTTTCTCGTTGAACGCAATGCTGTGCTCACCGAGCAGATTCAGTCGGCCGTTGCCGCGAATCTCTTGCAGGCGTGCGGCGACGGTTTCGGTATCGACGGTGTCGGGGTGTTCGCCTTCGAGGCCGAGCAACACGGCTTTGTCGCTGCCGTGACCTTTGCCGGTGGCGCCGAGGGAACCGTAGAGCTCGATGCGAACGCTGGCGGTGGTGGTCAGCAGATTTTCACGTCGCAGGCCTTCGGCGAAACGCGCAGCAGCACGCATCGGGCCGACGGTGTGGGAACTGGAGGGGCCGATGCCAATCTTGAACAGGTCGAACACGCTTAACGACATGAGTGGTTCTCCGGTTTCTTGTTATAGGAATTGGCGGAAATATCAGGCTTGATGCGTTCCTTGTGGGAGCTGGCTTGCCAGCGATGGCGGTGGGTCAGGCAACAAAGATGTAGGCTGATCCACCCTCATCGCTGGCAAGCCAGCTCCCACAGGGATTTGTGGTGTTCTGGAGAAAGAGGCAGGTATTCCTGCCCCTCATTCCATTAAGCGTAGCTTTCGATCGACGGGCAGGCGCACACCAGGTTGCGATCGCCGAAGACGTTGTCGACGCGACCGACCGGCGGCCAGTATTTACCTTCAATCAACGACGCAACCGGGTAAACGGCCTGCTCGCGGCTGTACGGGTGGGTCCACTCGCCAACCAGTTCCGCCGCGGTGTGCGGAGCGTTCTTCAGCGGGTTGTCGTCCTTGTCCAGCGTGCCGTTTTCCACCGCGCGGATTTCTTCGCGGATGCGGATCATCGCGTCGCAGAAGCGGTCCAGTTCTTCCTTGGATTCGCTTTCGGTCGGCTCGATCATCAGCGTGCCCGCTACCGGGAACGACATGGTCGGCGCGTGGAAACCGAAGTCGATCAGGCGCTTGGCGACGTCATCAACGCTGATGCCGCTGCTGTCTTTCAACGGACGCAGATCGAGAATGCACTCGTGCGCCACCAGACCGTTGCTGCCGGTGTACAGGACTGGGTAGTGCTCTTCGAGGCGACGGGAAATGTAGTTGGCATTGAGGATTGCCAGTTGCGAAGCGCGCTTCAGACCGGCGCCGCCCATCATCCGAATGTACATCCAAGTGATCGGCAAAATACTTGCGCTGCCGAACGGTGCCGCGCAGACCGCGCCTTCCTTGCGTTCCATCTGGCCGTGGCCCGGCAGGAACGGCGTCAGGTGCGACTTGACGCCAATCGGGCCGACGCCCGGGCCGCCACCGCCGTGCGGGATGCAGAAGGTTTTGTGCAGGTTCAGGTGCGAGACGTCGCCGCCGAACTTGCCCGGTGCGCAGAGGCCGACCATTGCGTTCATGTTGGCGCCGTCGATGTACACCTGACCGCCGTTGTCATGAATGATCCCGCAGATTTCGCGGATGCCTTCTTCGAACACGCCGTGGGTCGACGGGTAAGTGATCATCAGCGCGGCGAGGTGTTCGCGGTGCTCGATGGCTTTGGCACGCAGGTCTTCGATGTCGACGTTGCCGCGCGCATCGCAGGCGGTCACGACCACGCGCATGCCCGCCATGTTGGCGGTGGCCGGGTTGGTGCCGTGGGCGGACGAGGGGATCAGGCAGATGTCGCGGCGTTCATCGCCACGGCTCTGGTGATAAGCACGAATCGCCAACAGGCCTGCGTATTCGCCTTGCGAACCGGCGTTCGGTTGCAGCGAGATCGCGTCGTAACCGGTAGCGGCGCAGAGCATCGCTTCCAGTTCATCGGTCAATTGCTGGTAACCGGCACTTTGCGCGGCCGGGGCGAACGGGTGCAGGGCACCGAATTCAGCCCAGGTCACCGGGATCATTTCGCTGGCGGCGTTGAGTTTCATGGTGCACGAGCCCAGCGGGATCATGGTGCGATCCAGTGCCAGGTCTTTGTCCGCCAGTTTGCGCAGGTAGCGCATCAGCTCGGTTTCCGAGTGATAACGGTTGAACACCGGGTGGCTGAGGATTGGCGACTGACGTACCAGCGAGGCTGGAATAGTGCTCTGCACGGTCGCAGCAAGTGCAGCGAAGTCCGGCAGGGTCTTGCCGTCGGCGAACAGGCCCCACAGGGTTTCAATATCCGCCTGGGTGGTGGTTTCGTCGACCGACAGACCCAGACGCTGAGCGTCGATCACGCGCAGGTTGATCTGTGCAGCGTGCGCCTTGTCGTGCAGCGCTGCGGTGTGTGCGCCGGTGACCACGGTCAGGGTGTCGAAGAAACTGGCTTGTTCGACATTAGCGCCCAGCGCGGTCAGGCCCTTGGCCAGAATCGCGGTCAGGTGATGTACGCGGTTGGCGATCTGGGTCAGGCCTTTCGGGCCGTGGTAGACGGCGTACATGCTGGCGATGTTGGCCAGCAGCACCTGCGCGGTGCAGATGTTCGAGGTGGCCTTCTCGCGGCGGATGTGTTGCTCGCGGGTCTGCATCGCCAGACGCAGCGCAGGCTTGCCGAAGCGGTCAACCGAGACACCGACCAGACGGCCCGGCATATCGCGCTTGAACGCATCTTTGGTGGAGAAGTAAGCCGCGTGCGGGCCACCGAAGCCCAGCGGCACGCCGAAGCGTTGCGCGGAACCGATGGCGACGTCAGCGCCGAACTCGCCCGGGGCGGTCAGCAAGGTCAGGGCCAGCAGATCAGCAGCCACGGCCACCAACGCGTTGGCGGCATGGAAGCGTTCGGTCAGTTCGCGATAGTCGAACACATCACCGTTGCTCGCCGGGTATTGCAGCAGTGCGCCGAAGAACGGCGTCACGTCAGTCAGTTCACGCTCATCGCCGACCACAACGTCAATGCCCAGCGGCTCGGCACGGGTGCGCAGCACGTCGAGGGTTTGCGGGTGGCTGTGGATCGAGGCGAAGAACTGGTGGCTGCCCTTGTTCTTGCTCAGGCGTTTGCAGAAGGTCATGGCTTCGGCAGCGGCGGTGGCTTCGTCGAGCAGCGAGGCGTTGGCGATCGGCAGGCCGGTGAGGTCGCTGATCATGGTCTGGAAGTTCAGCAGCGCCTCGAGACGGCCCTGGGAAATTTCTGGCTGGTACGGCGTGTAAGCGGTGTACCAGGCCGGGTTTTCCAGCAGGTTGCGCAGGATTGGCGACGGCGTGTGGCAGTTGTAGTAGCCCTGGCCGATGTAGGTTTTGAACAGCTGATTTTTGCCAGCGATCGATTTGATCATCGCCAGGGCATCGGCTTCGCTGAGGCCATCGTCCATGCCGAGCACGCTGGTGCCCTTGATGCTTTCCGGGATGACACTGGCGCTCAGCGCTTCGAGCGAGTCGAAGCCGAGGCTGTTGAGCATGGCTTGCTCGTCACCGGCGCGCGGGCCGATGTGACGGGCAATGAATTCGTTGGCGGTGCCAAGGTTTACTTGAGTCATGTCGGTGTTCCTCAGGCTTCGGCTTGGGCTTTGATCAGACGGTCGTACGCGTCCTGATCGAGCAGTTTGCCGACAGCGGCGGCGTCGCTTGGCTGGAAGCGGAAGAACCAGCCTTCGCCCAGCGGATCTTGGTTGACCAGTTCCGGGGCATCTTCCAGCGCCGGGTTGACTGCCAGTACCTCGCCGTCGAGGGGCATGTACACGCCGCTGGCGGCTTTTACCGATTCCACGGTGGCGGCTTCGGCGCCTTTTTCGTAAGCCTGCAGCTCAGGCAGTTGCACGAACACCACGTCGCCCAGGGCGTTCTGCGCGAAAGCGGTGATGCCGACAGTAACGCTGCCGTCAGCTTCGGTGCGCAGCCATTCGTGATCTTCAGTAAAACGCAACTCGCTCATGGAAACTCCTCAGGGGCCAGACTCGTCTGGTGGACGCGGTGGAATAGTCGGGCGCGAAGGCCCTTATTTATGAGGGGTTGATTAGCAAGAATGCGGCCAACGTTTATTTATTTATATAAATCAATAAGTTATCTGTTTTGGTGAGATGGCTTGAGCTGGGGTGTGTAGCGAAATCGCTACAGCCTGGAGCGAGGATAAAAGCTGAACGGGATCAAAGCCTTGCACAGCGGTGATCGGAGGAGGGTGTAGCGATATCGTTCCGCTGTAGCGCTTTCAGTACAGTTGGAGGTCGTTTTTAAACTGGGAACCCTGATTTTTTGAATTGGAAACCCGGACTGTAGGAGTTGCCGAAGGCTGCGATCTTGATCCGGGCAATACACATCCAAAGTCAAAAGATCGCAGCCTCCGGCAGCTCCTACAAGGGAATTTGTGGTGATCTCAGGGTTTGTTGGGAATGCCGTACTTGCGCAGGCGATGGGCGATGGCCGTGTGCGAAGTTTGCAGGCGGCTGGCCAGTTGCCGGGTCGAGGGGTAGCTGACGTAGAGTTTTTCCAGCAGCGTTTTTTCGAACGACTCGACCGCTTGTTCGAGGCTGTCGACATCGCTGTCGGTTTGCCGCGCCACCGAGGTACCGGCAATGTCGAGGTCGCCAATATCCACCAGGCTACTCTCGCAAATCGCCGCCGCGCGGAAGATCACGTTCTGCAATTGCCGCACGTTGCCCGGCCAGCGGTTGCCGAGTAGTGCCGGGTAAGTCCCCGGGGCGAGGCGGCAGACCGGGCGCTGAATCTGCGCACAAGCCTGCTGCATGAAATAGCGGGCCAATAGCAAAATGTCCTGGCCGCGCTCACGCAGTGGCGGCACCTCTACGTTGAGCACGTTGAGGCGATAGAACAGGTCTTCGCGGAACAAGCCTTCGCTGACCATTTTTTCCAGATCGCGGTGTGTCGCGCTGAGGATGCGCACGTTGACCTTCACTTCGCGATCACCGCCCACGCGGCGGAAGCTGCCATCGTTCAAGAAACGCAGCAGCTTGGCCTGCAAGTACGGCGACATCTCGCCGATTTCATCGAGAAACACCGTGCCCTGGTTGGCCAGTTCCATCAGCCCCGGTTTGCCGCCGCGCGCTGCTCCGGTGAAGGCGCCGGGGGCGTAGCCGAACAGTTCGCTTTCGGCGAGGTTCTCCGGCAGCGCTGCGCAGTTCAACGCCAGAAAAGGAGCGCTGTGCCGCGCACTGATCGCGTGGCAGGCACGGGCGACCAGTTCTTTGCCGGTGCCGGTTTCGCCTTGAATCAACAGCGGTGCGTCGAGGGCGGCGACTCTTTGAGCGCGGGCCTTGAGGGTGCGGATTGCCGGGGATTCTCCGAGCAATGCATCGAAACCTTCGGCATGGTCGTGGTGCAAGGCCGAGAGTTGTTCGCCGATGCGGTTCGGTTGATACAAGGTCAGCAGGGCGCCAGCGTCGGTGATCGGCGTGGCATCGAGCAACAAGGTCTGACCGTTGACGGTGATTTCGCGCAGCGGCAAACGGAAGCCGTGTTCGAGCAAGGTGTCGAGCAGCGCGGGATCATTGAACAGTTCTGCAACACTCTCACCGGCCGGTTCGCGACCGTACAACGCGATCAACGCCGGGTTGGCCAGCAGCACCTTGCCGGCGCTGTCGAGCGCCAGCACCGGATCGGTCATTGCCGCCAGCAACGCGTCGAGCTGCAAGTGCCGACGCTGGCCAGGGAGGATGTCGACCACGGTTACCGCCTCGACGCCGAGCACGCGAAACAAAGCATCTTTCAGCTCTTCGAGCACTTGCGGGCTCAACGTTGGCGCGTCGATGTAGACGTTTGGCGGGATCATCTCCACCGCATCCAGATTGAGATTGCGCCCACCGAGGATAGCCAGGACTTCCTGGGTGATGCCGACGCGGTCGATGAAACTGACGTGGATACGCATGGGGCGGTTCAGTGATCTGCAGAGCGGAGGGTGGCAAGTATGCCTTGGGCTTGGAGAGAGGTGAAAGCAAAAGCACCCTCACCCCAGCCCTCTCCCAGGGGGAGAGGGGGCTGACCGAGGTGTCTGAGGTTTGACATCGACCTGAAAGAACCAGTCGATTATGGATTCGGTAAAGCAAGTTCAGGTCGGTGTAACTCTGAAGCATTCCCCAATCAGTCCCCTCTCCCTTTGGGAGAGGGCTAGGGTGAGGGGCTTTTGCGGGTTACTCGAAATGCTCAAGATTGACCGGATCCCCGGATTTCATATCAAGTTGCTTGCGGATGTCTTCAAACATCATGTCGTAATGCTTGTGCACCGAACCGATCTGACTGTGAGTCTTGGGAATGCCGTACTTCTCGGCGATTTTCGTCACGTTGTTGGCAAAGTTGTAGGCCTCCTCTTTGGGCAGGAAGAAGGTCTCTTTCATGTCCTTGCCCTGAAGGTTGCCATGCATCGTGAACTGGATGCCTTTGCCTTTTTGCGGATCGGTGAACACTTCATAGTCGAGGTGCACGTTGTAACTGACGTCATCCGGCGTCAACGCATGCCGCTCAATGTGCAGATGACCGGGTTCAAACTGGGCCATGGGTTTCTCCTTTCAAGGCATGGGAGAAGGGCAGACCCTCGGTCTGCCCCCGGAGTTTCTGATTATCGGTAAGTGATGCCCGGCTTCGCCGTGGTCACGCGAGTACCGGCAGTGCCCTGAACGATGGCTTCGATATCCGCCAGCGAACCGATCACCGCGACCTTGCCAGTATGGCGCGCGAATTCGCAGGCTGCCTGCACCTTGGGCCCCATCGAGCCGGCGGCGAAACCGAGGCGTTCGAGTTCGTCCGGGTGCGCTTCGGCAATGGCTTTTTGCGTTGGCTTGCCGTAATCGATGAACGCCGCGTTGACGTCCGTGGCAATCACCAGCAGGTCGGCTTCCAGTTGCTCGGCGAGCAGCGACGAGCACAGGTCCTTGTCGATTACCGCCTCAATACCCTTGAGATTGCGGTTCTCGTCATACATGGTCGGAATCCCGCCGCCACCGGCGCAAATCACGATGCTGCCCTTGTCCAGCAGCCACTTGATCGGGCGGATTTCGAAGATGCGTTTTGGCCGCGGACTGGCGACCACGCGGCGGAATTTGTCGCCATCCGGAGCAATCGCCCAGCCTTTTTCAGCAGCGAGTTTTTCCGCTTCGGCCTTGTCGTAGACCGGGCCGATCGGTTTGGTCGGGTTCTGGAAGGCCGGATCCTTGGCGTCGACTTCAACCTGGGTCAGCAGGGTGGCGAACGGCACCTCGAAATCAAGCAGGTTGCCCAGTTCCTGTTCGATGATGTAGCCGATCATGCCTTCGGTTTCGGCACCGAGCACGTCCAGCGGGTAAGGGCTGACGGAGGTGTATGCCGCCGCTTGCAACGACAGCAGGCCGACTTGCGGGCCATTGCCGTGGGCGATGACCAGTTGGTTGCCGGGATGGATCTTGGCGATTTGCTCGGTGGCGATGCGGATGTTGGCGCGCTGATTGTCAGCGGTCATCGGTTCACCACGGCGGAGCAGGGCGTTACCGCCCAGCGCTACGACGATACGCATAATGCATGTCCTTTTCGTGTTGATCGTTCCCACGCTCTGCGTGGCAATGCCGCCACGGACGCTCCGCGTCCACTGTGACGCAGAGCGTCACGGGATGCATTCCAACGCGGGAGCGTGGGAACGATCATGGATCAGCAGTGGTTACAGATCAGCCAGGGTCGAGACCAGAATCGCCTTGATCGTGTGCATGCGGTTTTCCGCTTGCTCGAAGGCGATGCAGGCTGGGGACTCGAACACGTCGTCGGTCACTTCGATGCCGTTGGCCAAGTGCGGATACTGCTCGGCAATCTGTTTGCCGACCTTGGTATCGCTGTTGTGGAACGCCGGCAGGCAGTGCATGAACTTGGTGCGTGGGTTGCCGGTGGCTTTCATCAGCTCTTTGTTGACCTGATACGGCAGCAGTTGCTGGATACGTTCAGCCCAGGCCTCAACCGGCTCGCCCATCGATACCCAAACGTCGGTATGGATGAAGTCGACACCTTTGACGGCGGCTTTCGGGTCTTCGGTCAGGGTGATGCGCGCACCGCTTTCTTCCGCGTATTTGTTGCAGCGCTCGACCAGATCGTCATGCGGCCACAGCGCTTTCGGCGCGCAGATGCGCACGTCCATGCCGAGTTTGGCGCCGACCAGCAGCAGCGAGTTGCCCATGTTGTTGCGCGCGTCGCCCAAGTAGGCGTAGCTGATTTCATGGATTGGTTTGTCGGCGTGTTCACGCATGGTCAGCACGTCGGCGATCATTTGCGTCGGGTGATATTCATCGGTCAGGCCGTTGAACACCGGCACACCGGCGAATTTTGCCAGCTCTTCGACGATTTCCTGTTTGAAGCCACGGTATTCGATGGCGTCGTACATGCGCCCCAGCACGCGGGCGGTGTCTTTCATGCTTTCTTTGTGGCCGATCTGCGAAGAGTTCGGGTCGATATAGGTGACGTTGGCGCCTTGGTCATAGGCCGCCACTTCGAACGCGCAACGGGTGCGGGTCGAGGTTTTTTCGAAGATCAGGGCGATGTTGTTGCCCTTCAGGTGTTGTTGCTCGGTGCCGGTGTATTTCGCGCGTTTGAGATCGCGGGACAGGTCGAGCAGGTAACGCAGCTCACGTGGGGTGTGGTGTTCCAGGCTGAGCAGGTTACGGTTGTGAATGTTGAACGCCATGATGATTCTCCTTGGATTCGGTAATCGGCCCGGCCGCTACGGGATGGGTGCGGCCGGGGAGATGGTCGTTTAGTAATCGATTGGGTCACGCACGATCGGGCAGGTCATGCAGTGGCCGCCGCCACGGCCTCGGCCCAGTTCACCGGCGCTGATGGTGATGACTTCCACGCCGGCCTTGCGCAGCAGGGTGTTGGTGTAGGTGTTGCGGTCGTAGCCGATGACCACGCCCGGTTCCACGGCCACCACGTTGTTGCCGTCGTCCCATTGCTCGCGTTCGGCGGCGAAGCTGTTGCCGCCGGTTTCCACCACGCGCAACTTCGGCAAATTGAGGGCTTTGGCCACGGTGTCGAGGAAAGTGCCTTCTTCGCGGCGGATGTCGATGCCGCCCTGTTTGCTTTCGTCAGGGCGCAGGGTGAAGGCGACGATCTGATTCACCACTTCCGGGAAAATCGTCACCAGGTCGCGGTCGCAGAAACTGAACACGGTATCCAGGTGCATCGCCGCGCGGGACTTCGGCAGGCCGGCAACGATGACTTTTTCCACGGCTTTGTTTTTGAACAGGTTCAGCGCCAGTTGGCCGATGGCCTGACGCGATGAGCGCTCGCCCATGCCGATCAACACCACGCCGTTGCCGATTGGCATGACGTCGCCGCCCTCGAGGGTGGAACTGCCGTGGTCCTTGTCCGGGTCGCCGTACCAGATCTCGAATTCGGCGTTGGTGAACTGCGGGTGGAATTTGTAGATGGCGGTGGTCAGCAGGGTTTCCTGACGACGCGCTGGCCAGTACATCGGGTTCAGCGTCACGCCACCGTAGATCCAGCAGGTGGTGTCACGGGTGAACTGGGTGTTCGGCAGCGGCGGCAGAATGAAGCTGGAGTGGCCGAGGAAGTCGCGGAACATCTGGATGGTCTTGCCGCCGAAACTGTCCGGCAGATCATCGGCGGACACGCCGCCAATCAGGAATTCGGCGATGTGCCGTGGCTCAAGGCTTTTCAGCCAGGATTTGACTTCGTTGATCAGGCCCAGGCCCACCGAATCGGCGGTGACCTTGCGCTCAAGAATCCAGTCCAGCGCTTCCGGGATGGCGACG
This sequence comes from Pseudomonas sp. AC242, assembly GCF_979258655.1. NCBI lineage: Bacteria > Pseudomonadati > Pseudomonadota > Gammaproteobacteria > Pseudomonadales > Pseudomonadaceae > Pseudomonas > Pseudomonas sp. AC242. The sequence goes on along the minus strand of NZ_OZ409873.1, from coordinate 4,173,792 downwards.
ATGTCGGTCAGCAGGTTGTGCATTTCCAGCACATCGATGCCGCGCTCGCGCATTTTGGTGACGAAGTCGAAGTGGTCGCGCTTGGCCTGAGCCACCCAGAGCACGTCGTCGAACAGCAGTTCATCGCAGTTGTTCGGGGTCAGCCGCTGATGGGCCAGACCTGGGGAGCACACCATGACTTTGCGCAGTTTGCCGGCTTCGGAATGGACGCCGTACTTAACTTTTTCCGTGGTCATTTCAGATCCTCCAGATAACAAATCAATCAGGGATTACAGAGTCAGGAAGCCGTCGTAGAGACCGTAGGCAGCCACCAGGGCACCCACGACCACTGCGGCGAAAATCAGCTTCTCGACGTTAGTGAAAATCGGTTGTTTGAGTTCCAGCTTGGCTTTGGCGAACAGGATCGCGCCAGGTGCGTAGAGCAGGGCCGAGAGCAGCAAGTACTTGACCCCGCCGGCATACAGCAGCCACACCGCGTAGATCAGCGCGATGCCGCCGATAATCAGATCCTTGCGTCGCTCGGCCGCGAAGCCTTCGTAGCTCTCGCCGCGCACCGCCAGCAGCAGGGCGTAAGCCGCCGACCACAGGTATGGCACCAGGATCATCGAAGTGGCGAGGTAGATCAGCGACAGATAAGTACTGGCCGAGAACAGCGTGATGATCAGGAAAATCTGCACCATCGCGTTGGTCAGCCACAGGGCGTTGACCGGCACGTGGTTGGCGTTTTCCTTGCGCAGGAACTCCGGCATGGTGTGGTCTTTGGCAGCGGCGAACATGATCTCCGCACACAGCAGCACCCACGACAGCAGCGCACCCAGCAGCGAGATGATCAGGCCGACGCTGATCAGCACCGCGCCCCAGTGACCGACCACATGCTCGAGCACGGCGGCCATCGACGGGTTCTGCAGTTTCGCCAGTTCCGGTTGGGTCATGATGCCCAGCGACAGCACGTTCACCAGCACCAGAAACAGCAGCACGGTGATGAAACCGATCACGGTGGCTTTGCCGACGTCCGAGCGTTTTTCCGCACGGGCCGAGAAGATGCTCGCACCCTCGATGCCGATGAACACCCAGACGGTGACCAGCATCATGTTGCGCACCTGGTTCATCACACTGCCCAGATCCGGGTTTTTGATGCCCCAGATGTCGGCGGTGAAGATGTCCAGTTTGAACGCGAACACCGCGATCAACACGAACAGCAGCAGCGGTACGACCTTGGCGACCGTGGTCACCAGGTTGATAAACGCCGCTTCCTTGATCCCGCGCAGCACCAGAAAGTGCACGGCCCACAGTAAAACCGAGGCGCCGATTACCGCAGCAACGGTGTTGCCTTCACCGAAAATCGGGAAGAAATAACCGAGGGTGCTGAACAGCAGAACGAAGTAACCGACGTTGCCCAGCCAGGCGCTGATCCAGTAACCCCAGGCGGACGAGAAACCCATGTAATCGCCGAATCCGGCCTTGGCGTAGGCGTAGACACCGCCGTCCAGGTCAGGCTTGCGATTGGCGAGGGTTTGAAAGACAAAAGCGAGGGTGAGCATGCCGACAGCGGTGATGGCCCAACCGATCAGTACTGCACCGACGTCGGCGCTGGCGGCCATGTTTTGTGGCAAAGAAAATATCCCGCCACCGATCATTGAGCCGACTACCAATGCAACCAGTGCACCTAGTCGTAGTTTTCCGGGAGCTTCAGACATTGCATGACTCCATTGCAGGAGAGAAGAGATCACAGCGTAGTTCTGTTGTCTGTTCAAACAGCTGACTTAGATCAGTGCATGGTCACATTCCATTGTTAATGAATGACTTAGGCTTCGACTGAAGGCATAAATACTCTGCCCGCAAGGCCCGTCCTAGAGGCGTTGTGGCTACATTGTTGGGAATGGCTATTATTACTTTTGAATTATCACGCTAGTTCTTTTTCAGCTTTTGGCAAATTTTCAGCGTCTGTTTTCAGTACAGAATTGATTTATCAGGATCAGCGCACAAAACTGTCTTAACGTGCTAGGCGTTAGCGTCATCGGCTATATATAAACAGGCGGTAATTGGCGTTACCTGATAAACGTCATCTACCTTTATCCGTTTAGTTAATAGTTGTTACAAATGCACGCTCACCACACTTCAAAGGGAAACTGAAATGTCGCAACCGACGCAAAAGCTGCGATTAGGCGCGTTGATCGCCCTGGTGGTGGGTTCGATGATTGGCGGGGGGATTTTCTCGCTGCCGCAGAACATGGCGGCACGCGCCGATGCCGGGGCGATCCTGATCGGTTGGGGCATCACGGCGATCGGCATGCTGACCCTGGCGTTCGTGTTCCAGACGTTGGCCAATCGCAAACCCGAGCTGGATTCCGGCGTGTACGCCTACGCCAAGGCCGGGTTTGGCGACTACATGGGTTTCTCGTCCGCGTGGGGTTACTGGATCAGTGCGTGGCTGGGCAATGTCGGCTATTTTGTCCTGCTGTTCAGCACCCTCGGTTACTTCTTTCCGGTGTTCGGCCAAGGCAATACGCCGATCGCCATCGGCTGTGCATCGGTGCTGCTGTGGGCCGTGCATTTTCTGGTGATGCGCGGGATCAAGGAGGCGGCGCTGATCAATCAATTGACCACGGTGGCCAAAGTCGTACCGCTGATCATGTTCATCGTCATCGCCGCCATCGCATTCAAGGCTGACATTTTTACCCGCGACATCTGGGGCACCAGCAACCCGAATTTCGGTGGGGTGATGGATCAGGTGCGCAACATGATGCTGGTCACGGTGTTTGTGTTCATCGGCATCGAAGGCGCCAGTGTGTACTCGGCGCGGGCGGAGAAACGCAGCGACGTCGGCCGCGCCACGGTGATCGGATTTATCGGCGTGCTGGCGCTGCTGGTACTGGTCAACGTGCTGTCGCTGGGGATCATGAGCCAGCCGGAACTGGCGAATCTGCAGAACCCGTCGCTGGCGGCGGTGCTCGAGCACATTGTCGGGCCGTGGGGCGCGTTGCTGATCAGCATTGGCCTGGCGATTTCCCTGCTCGGCGCGTTGCTGTCCTGGGCCTTGCTGTGCGCGGAAATCCTCTTCGCCACGGCCAAGGACAAGACCATGCCGGCGTTCCTGAAAAAGGAAAACAAGAACCATGTGCCGGTCAACGCGTTGTGGCTGACCAACGCGATGATCCAGATTTTCCTGTTGATCACGCTGTTCTCGGCGGGCACTTACACCAGTCTTATTTATCTGGCCTCGTCGATGATTCTGGTGCCGTACCTGTGGTCGGCGGCGTACGCGGTGCTGCTCAGCGGGCGCGGCGAAACTTACGAACACGCCTCGGCTGAGCGCACCAAGGATCTGCTGATCGGTGGCATCGCCCTCGGTTACGCGGTGTGGTTGTTGTATGCCGGCGGAGTGAAGTATTTGCTGTTGTCGGCGCTGTTGTATGCGCCAGGGGTGATCCTGTTTGCCAAGGCCAAGCATGAGGCGGGCGAGCCGTTGTTCACCCATGTCGAGAAGGGCATTTTTACCTGCGTGGTCATCGGCGCGGGGTTGGCAGCGTATGGGTTGTACAGCGGTGTGTTGTCGTTGTGAGGTTGTCGCTTGCCTATGCACCGCCGTATGACTGGGAGGCGATGTTGGGGTTTCTCGCGGCGCGGGCGGTGGTCGGGATGGAGGCCGTGGGCGATGGCGTGTATTCGCGCAGCATCGGGTTAAACGGTGTTCACGGCACGGTTTCGGTCTGGCTAGGGACGGCGGATGCGCTGGAGGTCGAGCTGGACTTTCCTGATCCGGCAGCCGTGCCCGAGATCGTTGTCAGGTTGCGGCGGATGTTTGATCTGGATGCGGATCTGGCGCTGAGGCAAGGGCATCTGGCGAATGATCCGTTGCTGGCGCGGTTGATTGTCGAGCGTCCGGGGTTGCGCATTCCCGGTGCGTGGGATGGATTGGAGTTGGCGTTTCGCGCGGTGCTTGGGCAGCAGATTACGGTGGCGGCGGCGATTCGTCTGGCGGGGAAACTGGTTGCGCAATATGGCGCGCCGCTGGATTCCACCGTGCCCGGATTGACCCATGTGTTTCCCGAAGCGCCGGTATTGGCAGTGGCAGATCTGGCCGCGTTGGGCATGCCGAAAAGTCGTGGGCGCACGTTGTCGGGCGTGGCGCAGACGTTGCTGGATGAACCCTCGTTGTTTGAGCCGAATCGCGAGGGTGGCGTGGCGCGGTTGTTGGCGCTGCACGGGATTGGCAAGTGGACGGCGCAGTACATCGCGTTGCGGCAGTTGCGGGATATGGATGGGTTTCCCCATGGTGATGTCGGGTTGCTGCGGGCGCTGGAAGTGCTGGAAGGCAAGCGGCCGACAGCGCGGGAATTGTCGTTGCGCGCTGAGGCCTGGCGACCTTATCGAGGGTATGCGGCGCAGTTGTTGTGGACGTCTTTGAGCCGGGCAGATTGATACATCATCGCTCGGCCTGAAATTGCAGCCCTCACCCCAGCCCTCTCCCGGAGGGAGAGGGGGCCGACCGAGGTGTCTTGCGTTTTACATCGACCTGAAAGACCGAGTCGATTATGGATTCAGCGCTGATCGTTCAAGTCGGTGAATGTCTTCAGTATCCCCGAATCAGCCCCTCTCCCGGAGGGAGAGGGGGCCGACCGAGGTGTCTTGCGTTTTACATCGACCTGCAAGACCGAGTCGATTATGGATTCAGCGCCGATCGTTCAAGTCGGTGAATGTCTTCAGTATCCCCGAATCAGTTCCTCTCCCGGAGGGAGAGGGGGCCGACCGAGGTGTCTTGCGTTTTACATCGACCTGAAAGACCGAGTCGATTATGGATTCAGCGCCGATCGTTCAAGTCGGTGAATGTCTTCAGTATCCCCGAATCAGCCCCTCTCCCGGAGGGAGAGGGGGTCGACCGAGGTGTCTTGCGTTTTACATCGACCTGAAAGACCGAGTCGATTATGGATTCAGCGCCGATCGTTCAAGTCGGTGAATGTCTTCAGTATCCCCGAATCAGCCCCTCTCCCGGAGGGAGGGGGGGCCGACCGAGGTGTCTTGCGTTGTACATCGACCTGAAAGACCGAGTCGATTATGGATTCAGCGCCGATCGTTCAAGTCGGTGAATGTCTTCAGTATCCCCGAATCAGCCCCTCTCCCGGAGGGAGAGGGGGCCGACCGAGGTGTCTTGCGTTTTACATCGACCTGAAAGACCGAGTCGATTATGGATTCAGCGCCGATCGTTCAAGTCGGTGAATGTCTTCAGTATCCCCGAATCAGCCCCTCTCCCGGAGGGAGAGGGGGCCGACCGAGGTATCTGGCGCTGTCCATCGACCTGCAAGACCAAGTCGATTATGGATTCCGAATCAATCGTTCAAGTCGGTGAATCTCTTCAATATCACCCGATCGGTCCCCTCTCCCTCTGGGAGAGGGTTAGGGTGAGGGGCTTTTAATTCCACTGTGGGTGATGAGAACCCAGCTCTGTAGCCGGCAACGCCCACTGAATCGGCGTGCCGCTGATCTTCACCGGCACCTGCAAACGATGCGCCGGGCCCCACGGGGTCTGCTCTATCGACGTGCTCTGATCCTGTTCATCCTCGACGCGCAACGCTTGCGTTGTCCCCGGCCCATGCTCGATCAACAACTTTGCCGTACGCGCCAGCGACAATCGCGCCGAGCCCGAGCGGCCATTCGCCAACCGCTCAGTCAGCAACCTGAGCGCACTGGCCGCCATCAAGTACCCGGTCGCATGATCCAGCGCCTGCACCGGCAACGGCGTCGGTTTGTCGGCCTGCATCCATTGCTGGCCGGCCTCGGCGATGCCGCTGCTCATCTGCACCAAACTGTCGAAGCCCCGACGGTTCTGCCACGGGCCGTTCCAGCCGTAGGCGTTGAGGGCGACATCGATCAGGCCCGGTGCCAGATGGCGACGGCGCTCAACGCCGAAACCGAGATTGTCCAAAGCGTCGGCGCGGTAACCGTGCAGCAAAATATCGGCGTCTTTCAACAAGCCTTCGAACACCGCGCGATCCACCGGATCCAGCAAGTTCAGCCGCGCGCAGTGTTTGCCGAGGGTCATTTCCGGAACGACACCAGGCTCATTCCAGGTCGGGGAATCGATGCGCAACACGTTGGCGCCAAGGCCAGCGAGAAAACGGCTGGCGGTGGGGCCGGCGAGCACGCGTGTCAGATCCAGCACCCTGATCCCGGCCAACGGTTGCGCCACCGAGCCTTGCCACGCTTGGTGCTGTTCATCCTGCGAATCAAGGAAATGCACCAGCGGCTCGCCATTCACCGCGAGCCCCTGCGGATGCTTCTGCCATTGCGCCCAACTGCGCATTTCGGCGGCGCAGCCCTGGGCCTCGACCACCGCTTGTTCCAGATCCGTACTCGTCCATTGCGCGACTTTCGCCGCCATTGCATCACGGTCGGCGCAGGCGCCGAGCACACGTTCAGCGGCGGCGCGGTGATGTGGAGCGTTGGTGTGCAGGCGGATCCAGCCGTCGCGGGTCGCGTAGTCGCCGGCGATCGGGTCCCACAGCGGTGGCACCTGCCAGCCGATTGGTCGCAGCGAGCTGGAGAACCAGAACGAGGCCAATCGACGGTCGACTGCAACGGCCGGCAAATGACCTGACTGCTGCTGGATCAACTCGCTGACGGCCTGACCGGCAGCAGCGATGCTGGCGCAGGCAAGCTCCGTGACGGCGAACGCCGAGGGCAGGGCGCCTTGCTCGGTGAAAGGAATCGGTGTGCGAGGCAAACCGAGTGCGGCTTGAATGGACGTGAGTAAATCAGTCATCGAAGGCCCTCCGGAGCGAGAGGGCGATGATAGTGCAAAACAATCCCGTGTCAGATGAAATCCCCGATTGCAGGGTTGCCACTTGACCCTGTGGGAGCTGGCTTGCCAGCGATAGCGGAGTGTCAGTCAACAATGTACTGACTGATGTGCCGCCATCGCTGGCAAGCCAGCTCCCACAAGGTTTTGTGGTGGATTGAGTGGCGGGCTCAGACGCGAAACTGATCCATCAATTTCATCTGCTGACTCGCCAGGGCATTGAGCTGGCTGCTGATCGCCGCCGACTCAGTAGCCTGCTCGGTCAGGGTTTCAGTCACGGTACGAATCGCCGAAACGTTGCGATTGACCTCTTCGGCGACCGCACTCTGCTGCTCAGCCGCGCTGGCAATCTGCAGGTTCATGTCGCTGATCACCGTCACCGCATCACTGATCTTGCCCAGCGCATCCACCGCCTGACGAATCTGCCCGGCGTTGTTGTGTGCCTGAGTCTGGCTCGAATGCATGGTCGCGACCACGCCACGGGTGCCTGTCTGAATCTTCTCGATGACTATGCGAATTTCTTCCACCGAATCCTGCGTGCGCTTGGCGAGGTTGCGCACTTCGTCGGCAACCACGGCAAAACCACGGCCGCTCTCACCGGCGCGGGCCGCTTCAATCGCCGCGTTGAGCGCCAGCAAATTGGTCTGTTCGGCGATACTGCGGATCACTTCCAGTACCGAGCCGATCTGCTCGCTGTTGACTGCCAGCGCTTCAACTTCGGTCACCGCTTTGCTGACTTCTTCGGCCAGTTGATTGATGTCGCGGGTGCTGCGCTCGATGATCGACATGCCGTCCTTGGCCGACTGATCGGCACCTTTCGCGGCATTGGCGGCGTTCGATGCGCTGTTGGCGACGTCATGGGCGGTGGCGCTCATTTCGTTGGACGCGGTGGCCACCTGATCGATCTCGCGGAACTGCACCTGCATGCCTTCGCTGGTCTGGCGGGCGATTTCCGAAGACTGGTCGGCGGTGCCGCGCGCCTCGGTGATGCTCTGCTTGATCTGCGCGATGGTCGGTTGCAGCTTGTCGAGGAAACGGTTGAACCAGTTGACCAGTTCGCCCAGTTCATCCTGTTTGCTGTAGTTCAGGCGTTGGGTCAGATCACCTTCGCCGCTGGCAATGTTCTTCAGCATCTCGGCAACGCTATTGATCGGGCGAGTAACGCCGGACGCAGTCAGCCAGATCAGCAACAGGCCAACCAGACCGGCAACCACGGCGACCAGCAGCGCGGTGATCACGCCGGTTTCCTGAGCATCGTCGAGTACCGCTTGCAGCTTGACCGAATCGGCCAGCAGCACTTGTTTTGGCAGGTCGATGACTACGCCCCAGGCGCGTGAGTTACCGATCGGATCGACCGGGTATACGGCGCGAATCAGATCGCCCTGTTCGAGAATCTTTGGTGTACCAGAGGTCAGCAGTTGCAGTACGTCCTTGCCATCGGCACCGAGAGTGTCGCTGATCTTTTTGCCGACCTTGCTCGCGTCGGAACTGTCAGCACCGAGCACGCCGCTGCCGGAAACAATCAGCATGTGCCCGGCGTTGTTGAACAGGTTGCGCTGGGAATCCACGGCCGCTGCTTGCAGGGCATCGAGGGCGATGTCGACACCGACCACGCCGATGGCCTTGCCGTCGACGATCAACGGCACGGAAATGGTCGTCATGAGCATTTCCTTGCCACCGACGGTGTCGGCATACGGGTCGAGCAGGCAGGTGCGCTTGGCATCGCGAGGGCAGGTGTACCAGCTGTTGTACGGCGTGCCGCTGACGCTGAGGGTGGTTTTGGTCAGGTCTTCTTCGACCATGATGGTGTTCAGCGAGGCGCCAGCGGCGCGGCTCCAGTACGTGGCAAAACGTCCGGCTTCGTTGGACTGGCGCGCAGCATCGTTGGCGAACTCGCTGTCCTTGCCGTCGAGAGCGTTCGGTTCGAAAGCGAGCCAGATGCCGAGCACTTTATCGTTGCGCTCAAAAGCGGTTTTCAGGCTCAGGTTCAACTCTTCGCGCAAGGCACCGGCGTCCAGCGAACGCTTGGCGGCCATGACGCGCATGTCCTTGATCTGGTCAGCCAGGGCAGTGATCACCGTCAGGCTTTCGCCGAAGGTCTTCTGCACCCGCACCGCTTGCTCGGCGGCTTTGGCTTGCAACAGATTCTGCACGCTGGCGGTGAGCAATTTATTGCTCGAGTCACTGACCAGTTGGTCGTTCTGGTTGGTCTGGTAGATGTTCATGCCGACGATCAGCGCAACCACACCGAGCAGGCACAGACCGGAGAGCAGAACGATTTTCAGGCGAATGGACAGAGAGTCGAACATGGGGCGATCTCGCGAATGAATAAACGGGTGGCAGGCGGATATGAACTATCCGGTTCGCCAAATCCATTCAGCGCCATGCAATGCTCATCGGCGTGGAAGCAGAGGGCATGAGGCGCGTGCCGACGGACGGTCAGCGCTAAACGTTTGCGCAGGAGAAAGTGCTGAAAAAGCGATTAATTACAGGGATGTTTCAGTGTGGATACGGGGGCGGGTTCACGCGGGAATCGATTCCGGACGCGACCAGATCCACAGATTGCCCAGGCTCATCCCGGCAATCGCCAGATAGACCGGCCAGCCGTGATCGAGCATCACCAGCATTAACGTCGCGCAAAGCAACATGCTCAATGTCGCGCTGACTTTGGCCTTGCGCGCGATGATCTTGCCGTTGCGCCAATTGCTGAGGATCGGTCCGAACAAGCGATGGTTTTCCAGCCAGGCACTCAGGCGCGGCGAGCTGCGGGTCGCGGCCCAGGCGGCAAGAAGGATGAACTCGGTGGTCGGCAGGCCGGGCACGACGATGGCGATCAGGCCAATGCCAAGGCTGACGTAAGCCAAGAGGCCGAACAGCACGCGGGCGAGTTTCGTGGAGGCGGGTTGCGGCATGGGCTACGCGGTGGCTTCTGAAGCGGAATGGAGATCTTACAGGCTTACGCAGTTCCCCTGTAGGAGCTGCCGAAGGCTGCGATCTTTTGATGTTGTTTTCAAGATCAAAAGATCGCAGCCTTTGGCAGCTCCTACAGGGGGATGTGTGTTGTGTCAGGCCGGCTCAGCTTCTGTGGCGTAAGCCTGTTCCAGCAACACGGTGAAGCGGTTGAACGCGTCGATCGCGCCTTGCTCCACTTCAGCTTCTTCTTCAGCAGTGAAATGCAGCGAATCGAGGGTGCGCACGAAGCTTTTCCAGCCTTCGGCACGGCCACCTTCAGGCTCACCCAGGTGACGGGCACCGAAGGTTTCGCTCAACTCCAGCGCCACCGCGCGTTTGATCAGGAATGCCGCACCGAGCTTCGAACCTTCGGAAACAAAGATCCAGCCCAGAGCACGAGCCTTGCTCGGGTTTTTCACCGCGCCTGCTACCGGGGCCGGTACTTCGGTTTCCAGGTCCGCGAGGTCAGCCTTGGCCGCTTCGGCGCGGCAACGGGCCGGCAGATCCGGGACGATGGCGGTCAGTTCAGCGTCGTTGTACAGATCGACCAGTTCCGACTGGAACAGGTACTGCGCGACGACGAAACGGGCGAAATTGGCGCGGGTCTCGAACGGCGCGTGGGCTTTGACCAGGGCGTCGAGCTTGCTGTGCGGCTCGTGGGTGATCTGGTTCAGGCGTTGTGAACGCAGGGCTTTTTCCGATGTGCTCATGACATGTCCTTGATAAAAGAGGCGCTTGATAACGAGACGAACAAGGCGACGTGCAAGCGTAAAAAAACCTCACTGCGCGGTGCCTGAACACGCGCAGTGAGGTCGACCGGATCAGATGTCCCAGATCAGATTGATCGCGAAGTTGCGACCCGGTTGGGTCAGGCGATCGAGGTTGGCCGGTTGCGTCACCGACGCTTCGCCGACGCTGTCGTAACCGCGCACGTCATCCCACAGCCAGTATTTCTTGTCGGTCAGGTTGTAGATGCCGCCGCTGACGGTGACGTCGTCGGTGACTTTGTAATAACCGGCCAGATCAAGAATGCCGAAGCCCGGGGTTTTGAACTGGCTGCTGACGCCATCAGGCGACTTGAAGTTGCTGTCGTCGACGCGATCCTTTTTCTTCACCACGGTCCAGCTCAGCAGGCCGCCGTAGTTGTCCTGGTCGTAACCCAGACCGAACACGCCAGTCAGCGGGTTGACGCTGTTGATCGGCTCGCCGTTGTCGTTGTTGCGACCGTAGGCGTAGGCAATCGAGCCTTGGGTGTAGAGGCCTTGCGGCGCGCCAAACGCATCCAGATTCAGACGACCTTTGACTTCCGCACCCTTGATGGTGGCGTGCTTGATGTTGGCCGACTGGAAGGTCAGTTCGTTGCGGCCCGGGGTCACGGCGTCTTCGTTAATGAAATCGCGGTATTTGTTGTAGAACACCGCTACGTCGAACGAACCTTGTTCGAAATTGCCGCGCAGTCCGGTTTCATAGCTTTTGCTTTTTTCCGGTTCTAGGTCGGGATTCGGCGCCACGCTGTAGCCAGTGGTGGTGTTTTCGAAGCGGCCGTACAGGGCTTTCGCGGTCGGGGTGCGGAAGCCTTCGGCGTATTGACCGTACCAGGTGTAGTTTTCGGTCAGGGCGTAGGTCAGGCCGAATTTCGGCGAAACTTTGTGCCAGGTCTTGTTCTTGTCGCTGACCGTGCCTTGGCCGTCAGCCGCCACGGTGTTGAGGAATTCCTGGGTGATGTGCGGCTTGAGCTGGGTGTAGTCGTAGCGCAGGCCCGGCAGGAAGGTCCAGTTGTTCCAGCTGATCTGATCCTGAGCAAACACGCTGTAGGTGTTGATGGTCGGGTCCGGGAAGTCGGTGGCTTTGGCCAGCACGTCAGCGGTGCTGGTTGCACCAATGGCGGTGCAGCCACGACCGACGGCCAGGCAAGTGCCGTCGCCGCTGCGCGAACCGGTGACCTTCTGTTGCTTGATGGTGGTGCCGTAAGTCAGCACGTGATCGGTGTCGCCGATGGCGAACGCCTTGTCCAGTTGCGCATCGAAGACCCACTGCTTTTCTTCGTAAATCGTGTCGCGAGTACGCAGCACTTTGCGGGTGATCGGGTAGTAGAACTCGGTGGTGCTCTGGTCGGTCTTGGCGATCTGGTGGTTGAGGCTCCACTTCACGTTATCGACCAGCAGACTGTCGAGGGCGAACGAGTGCTCGATGCCGAAACGCTCACGGGTGATGGTGTCGTTGCCGGTGCGCCACTGGTACATGCCGCCGGGCAGTACGCTGTTCGGAATGGTCGGGGCGCCATTGAAGTACGGGCCGCCGTAGGCACTTTTCTGATCGGTGTCGCGATCATCCTTGTACTTTTCGTAGGTCAGGCCCAGACGCGAATCTTCGTTGTAGTTCCAGCCGATCTTGGCCAGCACGTTGTAGGCGCTGACGTCTTCCGGGTTGGCGGCGGTGCGTTCCAGACCGGTGCCGTTGTTGCTGCCGTAGGAGTCGGTTTCGTGGCCGTCGCGCTGGCTGTAGTGCAGCAAGCCGTCGAACTGCTCGGCGCGGCCGGCGACGGTGGCGGACTTCAGCCAGCTGTCATCGGCCGAGCTGTAACCGCTTTTCAGGCGCGCACCGACGTCTTTGCCCGGTTTGATGATGTCGTCCGGATCGAGGGTGTAATAGCTCACGGCGCCACCGATGGCGTTGCTGCCGTAGAGTACCGAGGCCGGGCCACGGAGGATTTCCACGCGTTTGACGATTTCCGGGTCAACGTAGTTGCGCTGGGTCTTGGCGTAGGGGCCGTTGAAGAAACCGTCCGGCACTTCCACGCCGTCTACCTGAGTCAGGATGCGGTCGCCGTCGATCCCGCGAATGTTGTAGCCGCTGATGCCGCCACGCTGACCCGCGCCGCCCACGGAAACACCTGGCTCATAACGCACCAGATCCTTGATGGTGTTGACGTTGTTGCGGTCCAGATCCTGACGGGTCTGCACAGTGACTGTGGCCGGCACGCTGTTGACCGACTGCTCCTGACGGGTGGCGCTGATGGTCACCTGATCCAGATTGAGCGTGCCGCTGGCGTTGCGCTTTTCCAGCACGACGTTGTTGTTGCTGATTTTGCGGTAGCTCAGGTTGGTCCCCACCAACAGACGCTCCAGGGCTTTTTCCGCTGGCAGCGAGCCACGCACGCCCGGCGACGACACGCCCTGACCCAATTCTGCCGGCAAGCCGACCTGCCAACCGGTCACGGCGGTGAAGTCATTGAGTGCCGACACCAGTGGCTTCTGACCGATGGAGAACGAGTAATCGCCCATGTTGCGCGCCGGCTGTTCGGTGGCAGCCATCAGCGGCGCCGTGCCGGCCATCAGGATGGCAGCGGTCAGCAGCGAGAGAACGCGGGAAGGGGAAGCGGTCTGGCGGGTAAGGCGTGAGGACATCGATAGCGCTCCGTGTCGCACGAATCTTTATAGGGACTGATTGGCTTCGCGTGATGCGAATCAATTGCATTGGCTATAACGAGACGTACTGACGGTGGCTATCGAGTAAAAATAATTCTCATTTAGTTCAGGATGACCACGGCGGGGAATTCTTTCAGTTGCGCCGAGGTAATCTGGGCGAGGGAACGAACCACATCAAGCGGCTGGTCGAGACGGTAGTTACCGGTCACGGCGACGTCGGCCAGTTGCTCGTTGTTGTTGATGATCCAGCCCGGGTAGTAGCGGCGCAATTCGGCCAGTACCTGATTCAACGGACAGTTCTCGAACACCAATCGACCTTGCACCCAGGCCAGGTCAGTGTTGACGTCGAGTTTGGCCGGGAGGTCGAAACCGTTGGGGCCGATACGAATACTCTCACCGGCCTTAAGACGTACGCGAGCGTCGTTATGCGTTGCCTGTAGATCGACATCGCCGCGCTGCACGTTGACCTGCGCCACGCCATCGAGATAACGCACCGCGAATGCGGTATCGCGCACGCTGGCGCGGACCGGGCCGGCATCGATTTCCAGCGGTTGACTGCGGCCGCTGGCGATCTCGAAAAACGCTTCGCCCTGAAACAACCGGGCAACGCGCTGCTGATCGTTGATGGTGCTGGAAAATGCCGAATTGGTATTGAGCAGGACTTTCGAACCGTCCTCCAGTTGCAGGCGCTGGCGCTCGCCGACCACGGTCAGATGATCGGCCTGAATGCGCATCGGCAGATTACTGAAACTGAACAAACCGAGGATCAGCACGGCGGCGGTGGCCAGCGGTTTCCAGTGTGGACGCAGACGCTTGAGGAAAGTGACCTTCGCAGGTTTGGCCGCCAGGCTTTGCGCGCACTGGGCGATTTGCGGGCCGTCCCAGATCGCCTGGGCCTTGGCGAACGCTTCGGCATTCAACGGATCGGCCGCCAGCCAGGCATGAAATTGCCGGGTCTGCTCCTCGTCCGGACTGCCGAGCACGATGAGCCAGTCCAGAGCCTGGTCCATTGCGTTGGCAGCGTCCTGCACCGAATCCGGCGAAGGCGAGCGGTGGGTGTCCGTCACGGTGTTTCCTCGGCAGTGTCTGCGCACGGCTGTTTTTTTAAGTGAAGCGTAAAAGTCGGGCAAGGGTAACAAAGCCCACTGATCCGTGCAGGCGATCCTGGCACTTACAGAAAAGCCCTACAACTTCAGTCGCCATTCAGACGTTCGGCGACGCCGATACAAATGGTCATGATCAGCTTCAGTTCTTTCTGCACGGTGCTGAGGGAAACATTCAGCTCATCGGCGATTTCCTGATAACTGTTCCCGTGCAGACGGCTGAGGATGAAAATCTGCTGCTGACGGGGACTGAGTTGACTGAGGCTCACGTTCAGGCGCTCCAGCATCTGTTCGGCGTGGGCGGCATCTTCGGCGCTGCTGGCGGGTGCGGCGACGCTGTGCACGACATCCTGCGGCACGTCATCGACCATGGTTCGCGAATGGATCTTGCGCGCACGCAAATGATCCAGCGCCAGATTGCGCGCGGTCTGGAAGACAAAAGGTTCGAGGTGATCGATGGCCCGTTCGCTCAACGCCCGCGTCACGCGCAGGTAGGTCTCCTGCAGCAGGTCTTCAGCGGTGCTGTGATTGTTGACCATCCGTTCCAGCGTACGCAGCAGCGAGGTGCGCTGGGTGAGGAAGACGTGGTTGAAGCGCGATTGACTCACGGGAGGACCTGATCGATTTCAAGCGAATGATAATGCTTATCATCTAGTTGAATGGTCAAGTATTGTTTTGTGATCGACGCAGATAAATGTAGGAGCTGCCGAAGGCTGCGATCTTTTGATGTTGATCTTACAAACAAGATCAAAAGATCGCAGCCTTCGGCAGCTCCTACAGGGGATCAGGACAACCTTACTCGGCGTTACATAGCGCCAGGCAGTTATCCAGCATGCGGTTGGAGAAGCCCCACTCGTTGTCGTACCAGGCCAGCACCTTCAGCAGTTTGCCGCTGGACTTGGTGTGGTTGGCGTCGAATATCGACGACAGCGGATTATGGTTGAAGTCGCTGGATACCAGCGGCAGGGTGTTGAAACCGAGAATCTTCGAGTGCTGGCTCGCGGATTTCATCAGCGCGTTGACTTCCTCGGCGCTGGCTTCTTTTTTCAACTGCACGGTCAAATCCACCAGCGACACATTGATTACCGGCACGCGCACGGCCATGCCGGTCAGCTTGCCCGCCAGTTCCGGCAGCACCAGGCCTACCGCTTCAGCGGCGCCGGTCTTGCTCGGGATCATGTTCTGCGTGGCCGAACGCGCGCGGTATGGGTCGGTGTGATAGACGTCGGTGAGGTTCTGATCGTTGGTGTAGGCATGAATCGTGGTCATCAGACCGCTTTCGATCCCCAGTTCGCGGTGCAGCACTTGCGCCACTGGCGCCAGGCAGTTGGTGGTGCACGAAGCGTTGGAGATGATCTGGTGCGACTGGCGCAAAATGTCGTGGTTCACGCCATAGACAACAGTGGCGTCGGCACCTTTGGCCGGAGCCGAGATGATCACTTTGCGCGCGCCGGCAGTAATATGCGCGGCCGCTTTGGCGCGATCGGTAAAGAGACCGGTGCATTCGAACACCACATCAATCTTTTCCGCCGCCCATGGCAACTCGGCCGGGTTGCGAATCGCGCTGACCGCAATGCGGTCGCCGTTGACGGTCAGACTTTCGTTGTCATGCTCGACCTGAGCGTCGAACGTGCCGTGAACGGTGTCGTATTTGAGCAGATGAGCATTGATCGAGCTGTCGCCCAGATCGTTGATGGCGACGATCTGCAAATCCTGTCGATAGCCTTGGGTATACAGTGCGCGCAGGACATTACGGCCGATGCGGCCAAAACCATTGATTGCGATTCGAAGAGTCATGGAACAGCGCCGCCGTCGTTTTGTTGTTGGAATTACAAGATTATTCGCA
Source organism: Pseudomonas sp. AC242 (assembly GCF_979258655.1). NCBI lineage: Bacteria > Pseudomonadati > Pseudomonadota > Gammaproteobacteria > Pseudomonadales > Pseudomonadaceae > Pseudomonas > Pseudomonas sp. AC242. The sequence goes on along the minus strand of NZ_OZ409873.1, from coordinate 4,157,667 downwards.
TAAAAATAGAAAACAAGCCTTTTTAGTGGCAATATTTTGTTTTATCTACAACGAGTGACCTGAATCAACTGGTCCGAATGGTCAAAAAAGCCGTCTGTCATTCCAACAACAACGGCGTTTGATCAGCATAGACAATCAGGTCGCCACATCCGTTAGCCTGGAGTTCTACACATGCATCCCCGCGTCCTTGAGGTCACCGAACGGCTTATCGCCCGCAGCCGCGCCACGCGTCAGGCTTACCTTGCACTGATTCGCGGCGCCGCCACTGACGGGCCGATGCGCGGCAAACTGCAATGCGCCAACTTCGCCCACGGTGTTGCCGGTTGCGGCAGCGAAGACAAGCACAGCCTGCGGATGATGAACTCGGCGAACATCGCCATAGTTTCTTCGTATAACGACATGCTCTCGGCGCACCAGCCGTATGAAGTGTTCCCGGAACAGATCAAGAACGCCTTGCGCGAAATCGGCTCGGTCGGCCAGTTTGCTGGCGGCACTCCGGCGATGTGCGACGGCGTCACCCAAGGTGAGCCGGGCATGGAACTGAGCTTGCCGAGCCGCGAAGTGATCGCCATGTCCACCGCTGTGGCGCTCTCTCACAACATGTTCGACGGCGCGCTGATGCTCGGCATCTGCGACAAAATCGTCCCGGGCCTGATGATGGGCTCGCTGCGTTTCGGTCACCTGCCGACGATCTTCGTGCCGGGCGGGCCGATGGTCTCGGGGATTTCCAACAAGGAAAAAGCCGACGTGCGGCAGAAGTACGCCGAAGGCAAAGCGACCCGCGAAGAACTGCTGGAATCGGAGATGAAGTCCTACCACAGCCCGGGCACGTGCACGTTCTACGGCACCGCCAACACCAACCAGTTGCTGATGGAAGTCATGGGCCTGCACTTGCCGGGCGCGTCTTTCGTCAATCCGAACACGCCGCTGCGTGATGCGCTGACCCGCGAAGCTGCGCATCAAGTTACGCGCCTGACCAAACAGAACGGCAACTTCATGCCGATCGGCGAAATCGTCGACGAGAAGTCGCTGGTCAACTCCATTGTTGCGCTGCACGCCACCGGCGGCTCGACCAATCACACCCTGCACATGCCGGCCATTGCCATGGCGGCGGGTATTCAACTGACCTGGCAGGACATGGCCGACCTCTCCGAAGTCGTGCCGACCCTGAGCCACGTCTACCCGAACGGCAAAGCCGACATCAACCACTTCCAGGCAGCGGGCGGCATGTCGTTCCTGATCCGCGAACTGCTTGGCGCCGGTCTGCTGCACGAAGACGTCAACACCGTGCTTGGCCACGGCTTGAGCAAATACACCAAGGAACCGTTCCTCGATAACGGCGAACTGGTATGGCGCGAAGGTCCGGTCGACAGTCTCGACGAAAATATCCTGCGCCCGGTCGCCCGTGCGTTCTCGGCAGAGGGTGGTCTGCGTGTGATGGAAGGCAACCTCGGTCGCGGTGTGATGAAGGTGTCCGCCGTTGCGCTGGAAAACCAGATCGTCGAAGCGCCAGCGATGGTGTTCCAGGATCAACAAGATCTGGCCGACGCGTTCAAGGCCGGCCTGCTGGAAAAGGATTTCGTCGCGGTGATGCGCTTCCAGGGCCCGCGTTCCAACGGTATGCCGGAGCTGCACAAAATGACGCCGTTCCTCGGCGTGCTGCAGGATCGCGGCTTCAAAGTCGCCCTGGTGACTGACGGCCGGATGTCCGGCGCCTCGGGGAAAATCCCCGCAGCGATTCACGTCAGCCCGGAAGCTTATGTCGGTGGTGCTTTGGCGCGCGTGCAAGAGGGCGATATCATCCGCGTCGATGGCGTCAAAGGCACTTTGGAACTCAAGGTCGACGCCGCAGAATTTGCAGCGCGCGAACCCGCCAAAGGCCTGTTGGGCAACAACATCGGCAGCGGGCGCGAACTGTTCGGCTTCATGCGCATGGCCTTCAGCTCGGCGGAGCAGGGCGCCAGCGCCTTCACTTCTGCCCTGGAGACGCTTAATTGAAACTGGCTTTGGTCGGTGACATCGGAGGCACCAACGCGCGGTTCGCGTTGTGGAAAAACCAGCAACTGCAATCGGTTCAGGTGCTGGCCACGGCCGACCACGCCAGCCCGGAAGAGGCGATCAGCCTCTATCTGCGCGGGCTCGGTCTGGCGCCGGGTTCGATCGGTTCGGTGTGCTTGTCGGTGGCAGGTCCCGTCAGTGGTGATGAGTTCAAATTCACCAACAATCACTGGCGCCTGAGCCGCACCGCGTTCTGCAAAACCTTGCAGGTCGAGCAGTTGTTGCTGGTCAACGACTTCTCGGCGATGGCGCTGGGCATGACCCGTTTGCAGCCGGGCGAATTTCGTGTGGTCTGCGAGGGCACGCCGGAGCCGTTGCGTCCGGCGGTGGTGATTGGCCCGGGCACCGGCCTTGGCGTCGGTACTTTGCTGGATCTCGGTGAAGGTCGTTTCGCGGCGTTGCCGGGCGAGGGGGGGCACGTCGATCTGCCGCTGAGCAGTCCGCGTGAAACCCAGCTATGGCAGCACATCTTTAACGAGATCGGCCATGTCAGCGCGGAAACCGCGTTGAGCGGTGGTGGTCTGCCGCGAGTCTATCGCGCGATTTGCGCAGTGGACGGGCATGAGCCGACACTCGACACGCCGGAAGCGATTACGGCAGCTGGTTTGGCCGGTGATCCGATTGCCCTGGAAGTGCTCGAGCAGTTCTGCTGCTGGCTCGGCCGTGTCGCCGGCAACAACGTGCTGACCACGGGCGGGCGTGGCGGGGTGTATATCGTCGGCGGTGTGATTCCACGCTTCGCCGATTTCTTCCTCGAAAGCGGTTTCGCCCGTAGCTTTGCTGACAAAGGTTGCATGAGCGATTACTTCAAAGGCATTCCGGTGTGGCTGGTGACAGCGCCGTATTCCGGCCTTATGGGCGCGGGTGTGGCCCTGGAACAGGCTGGCTGATGATCGTTCCCACGCAGAGCGTGGGAACGATCGGTTCATCAGGCATAATCCGCCCCAATTCCAACAACAAGGATGCCTTCGAAGTGAGCTCAGTCAACAAGTCGATATTGTTGGTCGATGACGACCAGGAAATACGCGAGTTGCTGGAAACCTACCTGACCCGCGCCGGGTTTCAGGTGCGGGCCACCGCCGACGGTGCCAGTTTCCGTCAGGCCCTCAACGAGGCGCCGAGCGATCTGGTGATCCTCGATGTCATGCTGCCCGACGAAGACGGCTTCAGCCTGTGCCGTTGGGTGCGTCAGCATCCGCGTCAGGCGCAGGTGCCGATTATCATGCTCACCGCCAGTTCCGATGAAGCCGATCGCGTAATCGGTCTCGAACTCGGTGCCGACGACTACCTCGGCAAACCCTTCAGCCCCCGCGAACTGCAAGCCCGCATCAAAGCTCTGCTGCGGCGTGCGCAATTCGGTCAGGAGCGCAGTGGCAGCGACGTGCTGGCCTTCGATGAATGGCGCCTAGACATGGTCAGCCACCGCCTGTTTCACACCGACGGCGAGGAAGTGATTCTCTCCGGCGCCGACTTCGCCCTGCTGAAACTGTTCCTCGATCACCCGCAGGAAATCCTCGACCGCGACACCATCGGCAACGCCACCCGGGGCCGCGATCTGATGCCACTCGATCGCATCGTCGACATGGCCGTCAGCCGTTTGCGCCAGCGCCTGCGCGACACCGAGAAACCGCCACGACTGATTCGCACCGTGCGCGGCAGTGGCTACCAACTGGCAGCCAACGTGGTTGCCGGCAATGGCCACTGAGTCGCTGCGTAAACTCGCCGCCAAGGTGCCGGTGCCGCGCTCGCTGCTCGGGCGCATGTTGCTGCTGACGTTGCTCGCGGTGTTGTTTGCGCAGACCTTGTCGAGCGTGATCTGGGTTTCGCAACTGCGCGCCACGCAGCTCGAAGGTCTGGTCACCAGCGCCCGCAGCCTCGCCCATTCGATGACCGCCAGCGTCAGTTATTTCCGCTCGTTGCCGGTGGCATATCGACCGCTGGTGCTCGATCAATTGCGCAGCATGGGCGGTACCCGCTTTGTCGTGACGCTCAACGACAAGCCGTTGGGCATGGACGTGCTGCCGGTCACACCGCGTAAAGCGGCGGTGATGAAAGCGGTCGACGAAGTACTGCGGCAGACGTTGGGCCATGACACCGATATTTCGGTGACCTTTGTCAGCCCCGAAGATCTGCGGATTTTCAATGCCGGGCTGAAGCTGGATGAATTGCCACGTTCCTGGGCGCATTACGCGCTGACCCTGGAACCGGTGAATCCGCCCGTTTTGGTCACGCAAATTCAGATGGCGCCGGGCGAATGGCTGTACATCGCCTCACTGTTGCCCGAGCCGTACACCAGTCTTGAAGAACAGGGACTGCCGTCGCAACAAGTGTGGTTCATCGTCCTCACCAGCGGATTTTTGCTGCTGTTCATCGGCCTGTTGGTGCACTGGCAGAGCCGGCCGCTCAAGCGTCTGGCACGTGCCGCACGGGATCTGTCGCTGGGCGCCGACGTCGAACCGGTGGCCGAGGGTGGTGGCAGTGAAGTGGTCGAAGTGGGGCGCGCCTTCAACACCATGCGCGAGCGCATCAGCCGCTACCTGACTGAGCGCAGCCAGTTGTTCAGCGCTATTTCCCATGACCTGCGCACGCCGATTACGCGTTTGCGTTTGCGCGTCGAATTGCTTGAAGACGAGAAGCTGCAAGCCAAGTTCGGCCGTGATCTGGATGAGCTTGAACTGCTGGTCAAAGGCGCGTTGCAATGCGTGAAGGACACCGATATTCACGAGAACATCGAACCGGTGGATCTCAACCACGTGCTTGATTGTCTGGTCGAGCCCTATCTGGCGCCGAACGGCAACGGTCGGGTGACTCAGCATGGTCGCGCGTTGGCGGCGTATCCGGGTAAACCTTTGGCTTTGAAGCGTTGCATCGGCAACCTGATCGACAACGCCTTGAAGTACGGGCAGAACGCGCATCTGCATATCGATGACGATGACAGCGCGTTTGTCTTGCACGTTGATGATGAAGGGCCGGGGGTGCCGGAGCAGCGTTTGGAGCAGGTGTTTGAGCCGCACTTCAGATTGGCGGGGCAGCAGCAGGGTTATGGCCTCGGCCTCGGGATTGCGCGCAATATCGCTCATAGCCATGGCGGTGAGGTGACGTTGCAGAACCTGCGTGAGGGTGGGTTGCGGGTGACGTTGCAGTTGCCGCGGTCGATGGATTGAAGATCAAAAGATCGCAGCCTTCGGCAGCTCCTACACCGATCCCTGTAGGAGCTGCCGAAGGCTGCGATCTTTTGACTTTGCTTTTCATGTCACGAATCAGTGACAAACCCCGCCCCCTTCGTTACAAGCCCACCCCGACCCGTTGTTTAGACTCCCCGCAGTCATAACAACAAAAAAGGCCCCCCATGGATCTCTTCCAACCCGGCTTCAGCAGTTGGCTGAACGCCCCTGCGCACCAGCAATGGCTCGCCGCCGAAGGCCTGCGTCTGCTGGATTTCGCCAAGGCATCAAAACTGCCCGAAGGCTTCGGCAACCTCGACGAACGCGGCCGTCTGCCAGCGAACGCGCAAGCCGAAACCATGAACACCGCGCGCATGACCCACAGCTTCGCCATGGCCCACATTCAGGGCTTGCCGGGTTTTGCCGAGCTGGTCGATCACGGCATCGCCGCCCTGCGCGGGCCATTGCGTGATGCGTTGCATGGCGGCTGGTTCGCGGTCGCCGAACACCGCGATGACAACACCGGCAAGAACGCCTACCTGCATGCCTTCGTTGCGCTGGCGGCCAGCTCTGCGGTGGTTGCGCAGCGTCCCGGCGCGCAAGCGTTGCTGGATGACGCCATCGATATCATCGACACGTATTTCTGGAGCGAAGAAGAGGGCGCCATGCGCGAATTCTTCAATCGCGACTGGAGCGAAGAAGAAGCCTATCGCGGCGCCAACAGCAACATGCACGCCACCGAAGCGTTCCTCGCGCTGGCCGATGTCACTGAAGATCCGCGCTGGCTGGTGCGCGCGCAACGTATCGTCGAGCGGGTGATCCACGGTCACGCTGCCGGCAACGGTTACATGGTCATTGAGCATTTTGACCGCGACTGGCAACCACTGCGTGACTACAACCTAGACAATCCTGCTGACGGTTTCCGCCCCTACGGCACCACGCCGGGTCACGGTTTCGAGTGGGCGCGGCTGTTGCTCCATCTCGAAGCCGCGCGGGTGCAGGCCGGTATGCTCACGCCCGGTTGGCTCGCCACCGATGCGCAAAAACTGTTCGAGAACAATTGCCGCAACGGTTGGGACGTCGATGGTCTGCCAGGCATCGTCTACACCCTCGACTGGGACAACAAAGCGGTAGTGCGCCACCGCTTGCACTGGACCCACGCCGAAGCCAGCGCCGCCGCCAGTGCCTTGCTCAAACGCACCGGAGATGCGCAATACGAAACTTGGTACCGGTTGTTCTGGGAATTCTGCGAGATGAATTTCATCGACCGTTGCGACGGCAGTTGGCACCACGAACTCAATCCGCAAAACATCCCAAGTGCCGATATCTGGCCGGGCAAACCCGATCTGTATCATGCCTGGCAAGCGGTGCTGATCCCTCGTCTACCCTTGTCGCCCAGTATGGCGACTGCGCTGGCACAGTTATCCCAGAGCAGTCCTGTGTAACCATGTGGTGACATTCGCGCGTCCCTTCGTTACCTGCGAAGGGAAACGTCCTGTTTAAACTCCTGTGCAGCGCAAGCACCAGACTTGCATGCATAACAACAAGAAAGGTACATCTCAGATGAATGCGATTTCTCGCCTCGCTACTGTCATTTCTGTCGCCTCCCTGTTCCCGCTCGCAATTCTGCCTCTCAGTGTTTCCGCTGCCGAATCCAAAGGTTCGGTCGAAGTCGTGCACTGGTGGACGTCCGGTGGCGAAAAAGCTGCCGTTGATGTGCTCAAGGCCCAAGTCGAAAAAGACGGTTTCACCTGGAAAGACGGCGCTGTCGCCGGTGGTGGCGGTGCGACTGCCATGACCGTGCTGAAAAGCCGGGCAGTCGCTGGCAACCCGCCTGGCGTTGCCCAGATCAAAGGCCCGGACATCCAGGAATGGGCATCCACTGGCCTGCTCGACACCGACGTTTTGAAAGACGTCGCCAAGTCGGAAAAGTGGGACAGCCTGCTCGACAAGAAAGTCTCCGATACCGTGAAGTACGACGGTGATTACGTGGCCGTGCCGGTGAATATTCACCGCGTGAACTGGCTGTGGATCAACCCGGAAGTGTTCAAGAAAGCCGGGATCACCAAGAACCCGACCACCCTCGAAGAATTCTATGCCGCTGGCGACAAGCTGAAGGCTGCGGGCTTCATTCCGCTGGCTCACGGCGGTCAGCCTTGGCAGGACAGCACCGTGTTCGAAGCCGTGGTGCTCTCGGTCATGGGTGTCGATGGTTACAAGAAAGCCCTGGTTGACCTGGACAACGCCGCGCTGACCGGCCCGGAAATGGTCAAAGCGCTGACCGAGCTGAAGAAAGTCGCGACCTACATGGACGCCGACGGCAAAGGTCAGGACTGGAACCTGGAAGCAGCCAAGGTCATCAACGGCAAGGCCGGCATGCAGATCATGGGTGACTGGGCCAAGTCCGAATGGACCGCCGCCAAGAAAGTCGCGGGCAAAGACTACGAGTGCGTAGCTTTCCCGGGCACCGACAAGGCGTTCACCTACAACATCGACTCGCTGGCCGTGTTCAAACAGAAAGACGCCGGCACTGCGGCCGGTCAGCAGGACATCGCCAAAGTCGTGCTGGGTGAAAACTTCCAGAAAGTCTTCAGCATCAACAAAGGCTCGATCCCGGTTCGCAACGACATGTTAAACAACATGGACAAGCTCGGCTTCGACTCCTGCGCACAGACTGCTGCCAAGGACTTCCTCGCGGACGCCAAGTCCGGCGGCCTGCAACCAAGCATGGCGCACAACATGGCGACCACGCTGGCCGTGCAAGGCGCGTTCTTTGATGTCGTGACCAACTACATCAACGACCCGAAAGCCGACCCGGCCGACACCGCCAAGAAACTCGGCGCTGCGATCAAGTCCGCCAAGTAATGCTTGGCCCCGGTAGGAGTGAGCCTGCTCGCGATAGCAGTTGATCAGGTAACAGATTTATCAACTGACACACCGCAATCGCGAGCAGGCTCACTCCTACAAGGGGGCGAGTTGCCCAAGTAGTCCTTTTCTCTCGTACTGGATTTCCCCATGAGTTCTGTTGCTGTGTTCAGCAAGGCCTCGCCGTTCGATGCATTGCAACGCTGGCTACCCAAACTGGTGCTGGCGCCGAGCATGTTCATCGTGCTGGTGGGCTTCTATGGCTACATCCTGTGGACGTTCGTGCTGTCGTTCACCACCTCGACTTTCCTGCCCAACTACAAGTGGGCCGGTCTGGCGCAATACGCGCGGTTGTTCGACAACGACCGCTGGTGGGTCGCGAGCAAAAACCTCGCGGTGTTCGGCGGTATGTTCATCGGCATCACCTTGGTGATTGGCGTGTTGCTGGCGGTGTTCCTCGACCAGCGCATCCGTCGCGAAGGCTTTATCCGCACCATTTACCTGTACCCGATGGCGCTCTCGATGATCGTCACCGGTACCGCGTGGAAATGGCTGCTCAACCCGGGCATGGGCCTGGACAAATTGTTGCGTGACTGGGGCTGGGAAGGCTTCCGTCTCGACTGGCTGATCGACCCGGATCGCGTGGTTTACTGCCTGGTGATCGCCGCTGTGTGGCAAGCCTCGGGCTTCATCATGGCGATGTTCCTTGCCGGCCTGCGTGGCGTTGATCAATCGATCATCCGTGCCGCCCAGATCGATGGCGCGAGCATGCCGACGATCTATTGGAAAGTGGTGCTGCCAAGCCTGCGTCCGGTGTTCTTCAGTGCGGTGATGATCCTCGCCCACATCGCGATCAAGAGCTTCGACCTCGTCGCGGCGATGACTGCCGGCGGCCCGGGTTACTCCTCCGACCTGCCCGCGATGTTCATGTATTCCTTCACCTTCAGTCGCGGCCAGATGGGCATGGGCTCGGCCAGTGCGATTCTGATGCTCGGTGCGATCCTCGCGATCATCGTGCCTTACCTGTATTCCGAGCTGAGGACCAAGCGCAATGACTAGTCTCGCTGCCAAACCTGCTATCAGCCTGAGTCGCATCGCGATCTACGCGGTGCTGATCCTCGCCGTACTGCTTTATCTGGTGCCGCTGGTGGTCATGTTGCTGACCAGCTTCAAGACTCCGGAAGACATCAGCACCGGCAACCTGCTGAGCTGGCCGACCGTGGTCAGCGGCATCGGCTGGGTCAAGGCCTGGGCCACGGTTGACGGTTACTTCTGGAACTCGATCAAGATCACCGTTCCGGCCGTGATCATCTCCACCGCCATCGGTGCGTTGAACGGTTATGTGCTGTCGTTCTGGCGCTTCCGTGGTTCGCAGCTGTTCTTCGGTCTGCTGTTGTTCGGCTGCTTCCTGCCATTCCAGACTGTGCTGCTGCCAGCCTCGTTCACCCTCGGCAAGATGGGCCTGGCAAGCACCACCACTGGCCTGGTGTTTATCCATGTGGTTTACGGTCTGGCGTTCACCACGCTGTTCTTCCGTAACTACTACGTGAGCATTCCGGATGCGCTGGTGAAAGCTGCACGTCTGGACGGCGCGGGTTTCTTCACCATTTTCCGCCGGATCATTCTGCCGATGTCGACGCCGATCATCATGGTTTGCCTGATCTGGCAGTTCACCCAGATCTGGAACGACTTCCTGTTCGGTGTGGTGTTCTCCAGTGGTGATTCGCAGCCGATTACGGTAGCGCTGAACAACCTGGTCAACACCAGCACCGGCGCCAAGGAATACAACGTTGATATGGCAGCGGCGATGATCGCCGGCCTGCCGACCCTGCTGGTCTATGTGGTCGCAGGCAAGTATTTCGTGCGCGGGCTGACGGCCGGCGCAGTCAAGGGGTAATCATGGCAACGCTCGAACTTCGCAACGTCAACAAGACCTACGGTGCCGGCCTGCCGGACACCCTGAAGAACATTGAACTGTCGATCAAGGACGGTGAGTTCCTGATCCTCGTCGGCCCGTCGGGCTGCGGCAAATCGACCTTGATGAACTGCATCGCCGGTCTGGAAACCATCACCGGCGGCGCGATCATGATCGGTGATCAAGACGTCAGCGGCATGAGCCCGAAGGATCGCGACATCGCCATGGTGTTCCAGTCCTACGCGCTGTACCCGACCATGAGCGTGCGCGAGAACATTGAGTTCGGTCTGAAGATTCGCAAGATGCCGCAGTCGGCGATCGATGAAGAAGTCGCGCGCGTGGCCAAGCTGCTGCAGATCGAGCACCTGCTCAATCGCAAGCCGGGTCAGCTTTCCGGTGGTCAGCAGCAGCGTGTGGCGATGGGCCGTGCACTGGCACGTCGACCAAAGATTTATCTGTTCGACGAACCGCTGTCCAACCTCGACGCCAAGCTGCGCGTCGAGATGCGCACCGAAATGAAACTGATGCACCAGCGCCTGAAAACCACCACGGTCTACGTAACCCACGACCAGATCGAAGCGATGACCCTGGGCGACAAGGTTGCGGTGATGAAGGACGGCATCATTCAGCAGTTCGGCACGCCAAAAGAGATCTACAACGACCCGGCCAACCTGTTCGTCGCGAGTTTCATCGGTTCACCGCCGATGAACTTCATTCCGCTGCGTCTGCAACGCAAGGACGGTCGTCTGCTGGCGCTGCTCGACAGCGGTCAGGCGCGTTGCGAGCTGCCGATGAGCATGCAGGACGCCGGGCTCGAAGATCGCGAAGTGATCCTCGGCCTGCGCCCGGAGCAAATCGTGTTGGCGAACGGTGAGGGCAATGGCCTGCCAAGCATTCGTGCCGAAGTGCAGGTGACTGAGCCGACCGGCCCGGACACGCTGGTATTCGTCAACCTCAATGAAACCAAAGTCTGCTGCCGTCTGGCGCCGGACGTGGCACCGCAGGTGGGCGAGAACCTGACGCTGCAATTCGATCCGTCAAAAGTGTTGTTGTTCGATGCCACGACCGGTGAGCGCCTCGGCACTGCCGGCCAACCACAGACCGATGCGCGGTCTGCGAACGTGGCGCAATTCAAAGGCCGCTGAAGATCAATGCTGGAATGCGGTCATGTGGGAGCTGGCTTGCCAGCGATGAGGCCGGCACATCCAACATGGATGTCGCCTGAAGCACCGCCATCGCTGGCAAGCCAGCTCCCACAGGGATTGGATTCCAAAAGGAGCACGCGGTGGATTGCCTGTAATCCATCGCAATTTATGTAAACCGCGTTAGATAAAAACAGTTAATAACAATAAAGACGAGGATGTAGGGATGAAAAAGAAACACGTCAATGCCCGGTTGATCTGCCAAGTGTCGGCTGCGGCGGCCTTGGTGCTGGCCGGTAACGCCATGGCGGCGGATGCCTTCAGTTCCGATTCGAAATGGATGACCGGCGACTGGGGTGGCGAGCGTACCAAGCTGATCGAGCAGGGTATCGACATCAAGGCTGACTACGTTGGGGAAGTCGGTGGCAACCTGAACGGTGGCTACAACGACGACAAGACCGCGCGTTACGCTGACCAGTTCGGTCTGGGCGTGGCACTCGATCTGCAAAAGCTCTGGGGCTGGGATAACACCCAGGCGAAGATCCAGCTGACCAACCGTAACGGTTACAACATCTCCAACGACCGCGTTGGCGATCCGCGTGCCGGCACCTTGAGCTCCTCGCAAGAAGTTTACGGTCGTGGCCACATGGTGCGTCTGACCCAGTTGTGGATTCAGCACCAGTTCTTCGACAACAAACTCGACGTCAAGGCCGGTTACTTCGGTGAAGGCGAAGACTTCAACACCTTCCCGTGCGACTTCCAGAACCTCGCGTTCTGCGGTTCGCAAGTGGGTAACTGGGCAACCAACATCTGGTACAACTGGCCGGTCAGCCAGGCCGCGATCCGTGTGAAGTACAACATCAACGACGAGCTCTACGCGCAAATCGGTGCGTACAACCAGAACCCGTCGCAGCTGGAACACGGCAACGGCTTCAAACTCAGCGGCAGCGGCACCAAAGGTACTGTGTTGCCGGTTGAGTTGGTCTGGTCGCCGAAGGTCAACAGCCTGCCGGGCGAATACCGCGTCGGTTACTACAAGAGCACGGCCGATGCCGACGACGTTCGTGAAGACGTCAACGGTTTCGACGCCGCCACCACTGGCGACGCGTACAAAACCCACAGCAGCAAAAGCGGCTACTGGTTCGTGGCGCAACAGCAACTCACCAGCCACAACGGTGATGCTTCTCGCGGTCTGAATATCGCGGCCAACGCCACGTTCCACGACAAAGACACCAACTTCATCGACAACTACCAGTCGGTGATGTTCGTCTACAAAGGCCCGTTCGACGCGCGTCCGAAGGATGACGTCGGTATCGGCGCGGCGCGTATCCACGTCAACGATGACGTGAAGAAAAACGCCGAGCTGCTGAACGCTTCCAACGGTGTGTCGGACTACGACAATCCGGTGTTCTCGCCAATTCGCGAAACCGAATACAACTACGAGATCAACTACGGCTTCCACGTCACCAACTGGCTGACCGTACGTCCTAACCTGCAGTACATCACTCACCCGGGCGGTGTGGATGAAGTGGACAACGCATTGGTCGCTGGCCTGAAAATTCAGTCTACGTTCTAACGCGTCTGCGATAAGCTCCTCTCTATGTGCGCATATTTGCGGACAGCCCAGGCTGTCCGCTTTTTTTTGAGGGGCAGTAATCCCCGTGACAGTTGAATTCGGAACCGTGGCCAATGCATGAGCATCCGCTACAACGCTTCTTCAAATCCCTGCGTGAACAACCGGTGTTCGCTTGGGAGCGCTATCAGATGCGCGACGTCTTGGTGATCGATCACCCGCTGTGTCAGGCGGTGTTCAGTCGTCAGGGCGCGCAGTTGCTGCACTTTCAGCCGCGTGGGCAAAAGCCGTGGTTGTGGTGTGCGGCGAAGTGGCCGCACGTGGGTGCCATTCGCGGTGGTGTGCCGGTGTGCTGGCCGTGGTATGGCCGTCATCCGAGCGAAAACGCCTGGCCATCGCATGGCTGGGCGCGGTTGCTCGACTGGAAGTTGCTCGACAGCAGCAGCGCCGAAGACGGCGTGCGCCTGCATTGGCAATTGCAGCTGTGCGACTGGCAGGTTGATTTGCATGCACACCTGGGCGAACGCATGGAATTACGCCTGAGCACCGAGCATCAGGACGACATGCCGTGCCAGTTGAGCCAGGCTTTGCATGCTTACTGGCGTATTGGCGATGTCGGTGAGATAGCGCTGTCTGGGCTCGAAGGAGCGCAGGGTTATGACCAGTTGAATCGCCAGGTTTGCCAGCAGGAAGGTGAGTTGCGGGTGGATGGCGGCTGTCAGCGGGTGTTCCAGCACGACGGCGAATTGCAGTTGAAAGATCACGCCTGGCAGCGTGAGTTGTGCATCGATACCGGGGACAGCGCGGACACGGTGGTGTGGCATCCGGGAGCGCGGCCGTTGTTGGGCGTGACGTGGGATGAGATTTCCGAGTTCGTGTGCGTGGAAGCGGCGGCGGGCGGGACGGACAGTCTGCATCTGGCGCCGGGGGAGAAGGCGCATTTGAGTTTGCAGGCGTGGGCGGCGGCTTGATGATCGTTCCCACGCTCTGCGTGGGAATGCCTCAAGGGACGCTCCGCGTCCAGTGACGCGGAGCGTCACGGGCTGCATTCCCACGCAGAGCGTGGGAACGATCAACCCCTGTAGGAGCTGCCGAAGGCTGCAATCTTTTACGCGAAGCGTCCTAATTAAACTCGTCACCCACCGGATACCGGCTGGCATTCAAGCTCTCTTTGATCTTGCGCAGATGCGGCTGGAAATCCACGCCACGACGCAAGGTCATCCCGGTCGCCAACACATCCAGCACCGTCAACTGAATGATCCGCGACGTCATCGGCATATAAATGTCGGTGTCTTCCGGCAACGGAATATTCAGGCTCAAGGTACTCGCCTTGGCCAGCGGCGAATTCTCCGCCGTCAAACCCAACACCGAAGCGCCGTTCTCGCGAGCAATGCGCGCCACTTCGACCAGCTCACGGGTACGGCCGGTGTAGGAGATGATCACGAACAACTCACCGGTGTGCGCCACTGAGGCAATCATCCGTTGCATCAACACATCGGCGTGCGCGGTGACGGCGAGGTTGAAGCGGAAGAACTTGTGCTGCGCATCCAGCGCCACCGGCGCCGAAGCGCCGAGGCCGAAGAAGTGGATCTGTCGTGCTTGAATCAACAGGTCGACGGCGCGGCTGATCAGGTTCGGATCGAGCGCCTGGCAAGCACTGTCCAGCGACGCGATGGCGCTGCCGAAAATCTTCTGCGTGTACGCCTCGGGATTGTCGTCGGCCTCGACCGCGCGGCTGACATACGCCGCGCCGCTGGCCAGGCTCTGCGCCAGTTGCAGCTTGAGTTCGGGATAGCCGCTGACACCGAACGAACGGCAGAAACGGTTGACCGTCGGTTCGCTCACCGAGGCCGCCTGGGCGAGGGCGGCGATGCTGAAGCGGGTGGCCTGCTGCGGGTTGAGCAGGATCACCTCGGCGACTTTGCGTTCGGCCTTGTTCAGGTCTTCAAGGCGACTCTGGATCTGTTCCAGTAAATTTCGCACGCGGTCCATATGGAATTCCTAATTCACCTGCGCAAAGGTGCGCCGGGCTATGCAAATTGGGCCTTTGATATGGCCCGTAACGGTGGCCTATCCTACTGATGGCTCCGACCGACCACCACTCGGAATCTGTATTTTGCGAAAATGTTGTGGTTATTACTACATTTTCCCTTGAGTGATGCCTTGAAAAAAGGTATTTGTAGCTTAACTTGATAAAAGAACAAACATCATGCCTTCGATTACGGTTGAACCGTGCACCTTTGCCTTGTTCGGCGCGCTTGGCGATCTGGCCCTGCGCAAGCTGTTTCCTGCCCTTTATCACCTCGATGGCGCTGATCTGCTGCACGAGGACACGCGCATCATCGCGTTGGCCCGTGAAGAAGGTTCCGAGCAACAGCACATGGCGTTCATCGCCGCCGAACTGCGTCGTTATGTAGGCAAAGAGCTGGACGAGGCCGTCGCCGAGCGTTTTCTCGCACGCCTGACCTACCTGCACGTCGACTTCCTCAGATCTGAAGATTATGTGGCGCTGGCCGAACTGGCTGGCAGCACGCAACGCATGATTGCCTACTTCGCCACGCCGGCAGCGGTGTACGGCGCGATCTGCGAGAACCTGGCGAAAGTCGGTCTGGCAGAAAATACCCGTGTGGTGCTGGAAAAACCGATCGGCTCCGACCTCGAATCGTCGCGCAAGGTGAACGACGCGGTAGCGCAGTTCTTCCCGGAAAACCGCACCTACCGCATCGACCACTACCTGGGCAAAGAAACCGTTCAGAACCTGATCGCCCTGCGCTTCGCCAACAGCCTGTTCGAAACCCAGTGGAACCAGAATTACATCTCCCACGTGGAAATCACCGTGGCCGAGAAGGTTGGCATCGAAGGCCGCTGGGGCTACTTCGACAAGGCCGGCCAACTGCGCGACATGATCCAGAATCACCTGTTGCAGTTGCTCTGCCTGATCGCCATGGACCCGCCGGCTGACCTGTCCGCCGACAGTATCCGTGACGAGAAAGTCAAAGTGCTCAAGGCGCTCGCGCCGATCAGTCCGGAAGGCCTGACCACGCAGGTCGTGCGCGGCCAGTACATCGCCGGCCACAGCGAAGGCAAATCCGTACCGGGTTACCTCGAAGAACCGAATTCCAACACCCAGAGCGACACCGAAACCTTCGTCGCTCTGCGTGCCGACATCCGCAACTGGCGCTGGGCCGGCGTGCCGTTTTACCTGCGTACCGGCAAACGCATGCCGCAAAAGCTGTCGCAGATCGTCATCCACTTCAAGGAACCGTCGCACTACATTTTTGCGCCGGAACAACGCCTGCAGATCAGCAACAAACTGATCATCCGCCTGCAACCGGACGAAGGCATTTCCTTGCGCGTGATGACCAAAGAGCAGGGCCTGGACAAAGGCATGCAACTGCGCAGCGGGCCGCTGCAACTGAATTTCTCCGACACCTGGCGTAGCGCGCGGATCCCCGATGCCTACGAGCGATTGTTGCTGGAAGTGATGAACGGCAATCAGAACCTGTTTGTCCGTAAAGATGAAATTGAAGCCGCGTGGAAGTGGTGTGACCAGCTGATCGCCGGGTGGAAAAAATCCGGTGACGCGCCCAAGCCTTATGCGGCCGGGTCGTGGGGGCCGATGAGCTCCATTGCATTGATCACGCGGGACGGGAGGTCGTGGTATGGCGATATCTGATGTGCAACTGCCTGCGGGCGTGAACGCTCACGAATACAAGAGCCCGGTGCTGTTGGCCGAAGGTCTGGCGCTGAACGTCGCCAAGCAATTGAGCGAGGCCATTGCGGCACGCGGCAACGCGGTGCTGGTGGTGTCTGGCGGTCGTAGTCCGGTGGCGTTTTTCCAGCACCTGGCCAAGCAGGATCTGGACTGGTCGAAGGTCGTCGTGACCCTCGCCGACGAACGCTGGGTACCGGTTGAACACGCCGACAGCAATGCCGGTTTGCTCAAGCAATATTTGCTCAAAGGCCCGGCGGCCAAGGCGCAGTTCCTCAGCCTTTATAGCGCGGCGGCCAACGTCGAGCAGGCTGCTGAACAGGCTGATCGCTTGCTCGCCGAATTGCCGCCGATTGACGTGCTGGTGCTGGGCATGGGTGATGACGGTCACACCGCGTCGCTGTTCCCCGACAGCCCGAACCTCACCGAAGCCTTGCAGGCTGATGGCGCGCGTCGTTGCTGGCCAATGCTGGCGCCGAGCGTGCCGCGTCAGCGTCTGACCATGAGCCGAGCGCTGCTGGCCTCTGCGAAGCACAAGATTCTGTCGATTTCCGGTCAGTCGAAACTGACCACCCTGAATGCCGCACTGGCATCCGACGACGTCGCCACCATGCCGGTGCGCGCGTTTCTGCAACCTACGTTAGAGATTTACTGGTGCCCATGAGCCAAGGAACAGCCGCTATGACAACCCCATCCCCGACCGTTTCCATGGCGGACAAAGTTGCCCTGATCGACAGCCTCTGCGCCAAGGCGCGGATCCTGCCGGTGATCACCATCGCTCGTGAACAGGACGTGCTGCCACTGGCCGACGCTCTGGCTGCCGGTGGTCTGACCGCGCTGGAAGTGACCCTGCGTTCGCAGTTCGGCCTCAAGGCCATTCAGATCCTGCGCGAACAGCGCCCGGAACTGATGACCGGTGCCGGCACCGTACTGGATCGCAACATGCTGGCTGCTGCCGAAGCGGCCGGTTCGCAATTCATCGTCACCCCGGGCATCACCCGTGACCTGCTGGAAGCCAGCGTCGACAGCCCGATTCCGTTGTTGCCGGGCATCAGCAACGCCTCCGGCATCATGGAAGGTTATGGTCTGGGCTATCGCCGCTTCAAGTTGTTCCCGGCGGAAGTCAGCGGTGGCGTGGCGGCAATCAAGGCCCTCGGCGGCCCGTTCGGCGAAGTGAAATTCTGCCCGACTGGCGGCGTCGGCCCGGCCAACATCAAGAGCTACATGGCGCTGAAAAACGTCATGTGCGTCGGCGGTAGCTGGATGCTTGATCCGGAGTGGATCAAGAACGGCGACTGGGCGCGTATTCAGGAATGCACCGCTGAGGCGTTGGCGCTGCTGGACTGATTGTTACCAGACACTTCGTTGTGTGTTCTACGGCTTTACGGTGCGCTTGGTCGGTGCACCGTTTTTTTTGCCTGAAAATTGCTATGTAGAAGCTATGTAGGAGCTGTCGAGTGAAACGAGGCTGCGATCTTTTGACCTTGCTCTTGAGCGCCAACATCAAAAGATCGCAGCCTTCGGCAGCGCCTACATCGACACCGTTACGACGCGATACATAGTTACCGCACAACCGCGTTGGCGTGACGCTAATCTGCGTTCATCTTACGGAAGAGAGAACGCCTCATGGACGACCATCAATCAGCAGACTTGCCCCATCAGCCTCTTCGGCAACGGCACACTCATATCCCTGGCAGCTTCGATTGGCGCAAAACCGAAGGCAAGGTGCGCAACATCAGTGGCGGCATCGAAGGCCTGCCCCTGATTTTGCGTCTGGTCCTGGTCGACGCCATGACCGGTGAGCCAGTGGTTGGCGCCGAGGTCCGGATCGAACAGAACATCGGCGCCGACAGCCTGTGCGGCGCCCAGTCGACCGACAGCCAAGGCATCGTGCGGTTTACCAGTATTTACCCGGATCAGCACTCTGGCGGGGCCTCGTGCATCGCCATGACCGTGTGCATCGCCAGTGATGATCAACACCCGCAGTCACATCAGGAGGCCTGGGCAGGACGGCTGCATCTTCCCAGTGTATGTGGCTGTGAAGCGGTGGGCGATGACGCCTCGCGGCTGTCGTTGCGAGCGATTGGCGGGGAAGGTCTTGAGGACGGCTACTTCGGCAGCCTGACGATCGGCGTCGACACCTTTGCGGTGTCGTCGCAGATCGGCCTTGCAGGTTACGAGAAGTCCACAGGCGCGGTGTTTTAGCGCAGCTCGTTCAGCGCGCGGACCAGCAACTGCATGTCGCCAGCGGTGGTGGTCAGCCCCGGTGTAATGCGGATGCTCGGTCCGCTGGCGGCGCCGTTACGCACCACGGTGAACAGGTTGTAATCATTGAGCAGGCGCTCCGCCATCGCTTGTTGATCGTCGTGCCGGGTGAAACGCAGCGATGTGATGCCGCAATATAGCCTTGGATCGTCTGGCGTCATGACTTCGATGCCCGGCAAGTGCCTTACCGCGCTGACCCACAGATTGCGCAGATAATTGACGCGAGCGCCTTTGGCCGGCGCACCGCCGAGGGAGCGGTGCTCCTCGAACACCAGCGGCAAGGTCATCAGTGCTGGAATGTTCGGCGTGCTGTACGAGGTGCGCGCACGGATATCATTGGCCGGGTAATGCATTTCATCCATGTCCGGATCGATATCGGCCAAGCGTTGCGGCGCGATATAGAGGAAGCCGAGTGTGAGCGGTGCGCCGATCCATTTGTGCAGGTTGTATCCGGCGAACGCGATGCCGAGGGAGTCGAGGTCGAACTCGATCTGACCGAGTGCATGGGCGCCGTCGAGGATGACATCGACGCCATGCTCTTTGGCCAGCGCGGCGATGGCTTGTACCGGCATCACCAGACCGGTGCGGTGAGTGACGTGAGTAAGGGCCATCAGCTTGATCTTCGGGTGGCCGCTGAACGCTTCGCGGTAAGTCTCCACCAGGCTGTCGTAACTCGCTGGGTGCGCGTGGGCAATCTCGATCACATCGGCGCCACGATGTCTGGCCAGCCAGCGCATGGCGCCTTTGACCGTGTCGTATTCCAGATCACTGATCAGCACCTGATCGCCCGGTTGCAAACGGTTGTAGTTGCGGATCAGCGACTGCAGGCCTTCGGTGGCGTTACAGGTGAAGGCTACGCTCTGCGCGCGCACACCGATCAGCTCGGCCAGTTGCGCACGGATATCGAGGTTGTCGTGCTGCTCGAAACGCTGGCGCACGTACACCGAATTGCTGGTGTTGATCAGCTCGATATTGCGCTGGTATTCCTCGATTACTGTGCGCGACATGCGCCCGAAGTAACCGTTTTCCAGGTTCACGGGACCGGGTTGAACGTCGTAACGGTCGGCGAACGTTTGCCAGAAGGCTTCGTCACGGGCACGGCGGGTGTTATCGGGCATGGTCGGCTGACTCTAGAGAGGAGGGCGCTTCAATGGCGCGGGGCAGGTTTGCCGTGTTTGGCGCGCAGCGGTTCGAGCAAGTCCGAGAGGCCGTTATGGTCGATCTCCTGCATCAGCGCGAGCAGGCCGCCGAGTTCGCCGTGAGGGAAACCTTCACGGGCAAACCAGTTCAGGTACGGCCCCGGGAGGTCGGCAATGATTCGGCCCTTGTACTTGCCGAAGGGCATTTCGCGGGTGATCAGCAGTTCGAGTTTTTCGGGATTCATCAGGGATTTCGTCTGGCTTCAAATCAGCTTGGAAAATACAGGCATTCTGCATGCAGGCCAAATGACAGATCATGCAAATAACCGTGATACAGATAGTTCACTTATCTTTAACTCGTTGATAATTAAAGAAATTCTATAAAGAAAAAAGCTGGCACGCACACTGCAATATCCCTTGCATCTTCAACCAATCGCAAGGAATTGAAAAATGACCGACATGAATAAAGAAGCCATCTCTGTACTCAATGACCTGATTGAAACCTGCAAGGACGGTCAGGAAGGGTTCAAGACTTGCGCCGAAGACATCAAACATCCAGAACTGAAAACCCTGTTTGTCACCCGCTCTGCCGATTGCGCAACCGCTGCAGCAGAACTGCAGGCCGAAGTTCGCAAGCTGGGCGGCGATCCGGAAACTTCCACCAGCGTCAGCGGTGACCTGCACCGTCGTTGGGTCGACGTCAAAGCCATGTTCACCGGCAAGGACGAAGAAGCTGTGCTGAACGAAGCCGAGCGCGGTGAAGACCACGCACTGAAGGCCTACAAAGAAGCCCTCGAGAAAATCACCAAGCACAACCTGGTGGGTATTCGTGATCTGGTTGAACGCCAATACCACGGCGTACAACGCAACCACGACCAGGTGAAAGCCCTGCGTAACCAGGCTCGTGCTCGTTCGTAAGCGTTTGCCGGTTATAAAAAACGCCAGCTAGTCTGGCGTTTTTTTATGTCTGGGGGAAAGCCAAAGCAAGAGCCCCTCACCCTAGCCCTCTCCCGGAGGGAGAGGGGACTGATCCAGGTGTTCTGTCGAGGTACGCCGACCTGAAATATCCAGTCGAACTCAAGATCTGAAAACCACGGAGATCGGCTCCCTTTCCCCCTCGCCCCTTGGGGGAGAAGGGACTGATTGGGGTGAATGTGGGAGATACACCGACTTGAACGATCTGAGGTGAACTCAGGTTTTGAAAAGCATCGAGATCGGCTCCCTTTCCCCCTCGCCCCCCTGGGGGCGGTCCGACGTTTCGGGAGGGCTGGGGTGAGGGGGAAAAGCGCTCACTGACACACCACCAATCAATCAGCCAATACTAATCGCCGGCAGCGTTGGCAGTGTTACGGTCTGCTGCTTACGCGGCGCCAGAATCTCAGCCTCACCATCCACCACCAGCTCATCACGCTGGTTGAATACACGAGTGGCAATGCGCACACGAAACTTTGGCAGCTTCTCGAGAATTTCCAGGCGCACGGTCAGCGTGTCACCGATCTTCACCGGCTTCTGAAAGCTCATCTGTTGACCGATATAAATAGTCCCCGGCCCAGGCAGCTCGCAGGCAACGGCGGCACTGATCAGCGCGCCACTGAACATACCGTGAGCGATACGCTCCTTGAACATGCTCGCGGCGGCAAATTCGGCGTCAAGGTGCACCGGGTTGTGGTCGCCGGACATGGCGGCGAACAGTTGAATGTCGCGTTCTTCGACGGTCTTGCTGTAGCTGGCGGTCTGGCCGACTTCGAGGGCTTCGTAAGGGATGTTGGTAACCTGGGTCATTGGTCTCGATTCCTGTGACGGATTCAGTGAATCCACAAAAAATTATTCGCTGCGCTGAGGGCGCGGATGGCTCAGGGCCTGATCGATCCAGGCCAGCACATCAGCGATCACTTCGTCGCGATTGGTTTCGTTGAACAATTCGTGCCGCGCCTGCGGGTAGATCTTCAGTTGCAGGTGCTGGCTGCCGGCCGTGCGCAAGGCATTGGCCAGATCTGTCAGACGCTTGCCTTCACTCACCGGATCACATTCGCCGCCGATTACCAGCAGCGGCAGGCCCGGATCGATCTGCGCGAGATTGGACGCTTTGCTGATCTGCTGCAAGCCGCCGAGCAGGTCGATCCACAGTTGATTGGTGCAGCGAAAGCCACACAGCGGGTCGTTGGCGTACAAGTCGACCTCCGCCGGATCGCGGCTGAGCCAGTCGAAGCGTGTGCGCACCGGTTTGAATTGGTTATTGAACGAGCCGAACGACAGCCATTCGATCAGCGCACTGCGGCCCTTGCCACCCTGACGGAGTTTTTCCAGGCGGGCGATCTGCCGCGCAGCGCGGTACAGCGCAACGGGCTGAAAGTTGGAACCACTGAGAATCGCTCCGTGCAGACTGGCGCTGTGATGCAGCAAATAACCTTGGGCGATGTAACTGCCCATGCTGTGGCCCAGCAGGATGATCGGCACGCCGGGGTGCTGCTGGCCGATGTGCTGATTGAGGCTGGCCAGATCGCCGAGCACTTTGCACCAGCCATCGTCATCGGCGAAGTGGCCGAGGGTACCGTGATTGGCGGTTTTGCCATGTCCGCGTAAATCCGGCGCATATACGCCATATCCTTTGTCGCAAAACGTGTCGGCCAGTCGTGCGTAGCGGCCGCTGTGTTCCGCCATGCCATGGGCCAGCAGGATCACCGCTTTCAACGGCGCCGCCGGCAGCCATTGATTGACGAACAGGCGGCTGCGGTCACTCGCGTCCAGCCATAGGGTGTCGTGGATCATGGCGATTCCTTTGCTCAGAGTCGGATCATTGTATAGCGCGTCTGATCAGCCCACGCCACGGCAGGAAGATTCACACGATCAATGACGGCTTTGCCCATATTTGCCTCAATGGCCATAACTGCTAGTGTCCGTGAAGCTCCGCTTTTTCAGAAATGACAGAAAGCGGCCCCGGATCAGCTCAGGTAAAGAGGACAAGAACAATGCAACCTGATTTCTGGAACGACAAACGCCCGGCCGGCGTACCGCTGGACATCGACATGGGAGAGTTCAAGTCGGTGATCGAGGTGTTCGAGCGTTCCTGCAAGAAGTTCGCTGATCGCCCGGCGTTCAGCAACATGGGCATCACCCTGACCTACGCTGAACTCGAGCGTCAGAGCGCCGCCTTCGCCGGTTACCTGCAGGCGCATACCGATCTGGTTCCGGGCGATCGCATTGCGGTGCAGATGCCCAACGTCCTGCATTACCCGATTGCCGTGTTCGGTGCACTGCGTGCCGGGCTGATCGTGGTCAACACCAACCCGCTGTACACCGCGCGGGAGATGCGCCATCAGTTCAAGGATTCCGGCGCACGAGCACTGGTGTACCTGAACATGTTCGGCCAGAAAGTCCAGGAAGTGCTGCCCGACACCGACATTCAATACCTGATCGAAGCGAAGATGGGCGACCTGATGCCCACTGCCAAGGGTTGGCTGGTCAACACCGTGGTCAGTAAAGTGAAGAAAATGGTCCCGGCGTATTCGCTGCCGCAGGCGATCTCCTTCAAAAGTGCACTGCGCATGGGCCGTGGCCTTGGGGTCAAGCCGCTGAAGGTCGGTCTCGACGACATCGCCGTGCTGCAATACACCGGCGGCACCACCGGCCTGGCCAAAGGCGCGATGCTCACTCACGGCAATCTGGTGGCGAACATGCAGCAAGTGCGCGCCTGTCTCGCGCAACTCGGCCCGGACGGCCAGCCGCTGCTGCGCGAAGGCCAGGAAGTGATGATTGCGCCGCTGCCGCTGTATCACATCTATGCCTTCACCGCGAACTGCATGTGCATGATGGTTTCCGGCAACCACAACGTGCTGATCACCAACCCGCGCGACATTGCCGGCTTCATCAAGGAGCTGAAGAACTGGCGCTTCTCGGCGCTGCTGGGCTTGAACACCTTGTTCGTGGCGCTGATGGATCACGCGGATTTCAAGACCCTCGATTTCTCCAGTCTGAAGCTCACCAACTCCGGCGGCACCGCGCTGGTCAAGGCCACCGCCGAGCGCTGGGAGCAAATAACCGGTTGCCGCATCACCGAAGGTTACGGCCTCACCGAAACTTCACCGGTGGCCTGTACCAACCCGTACGGCGATCAATCGCGGCTGGGCACGGTCGGCCTGCCAGTGCCGGGCACGTTGCTGAAAGTCATCAACGATGACGGTGTCGAACAGCCGATGGGCGAGCGCGGCGAGTTGTGCATCAAGGGCCCGCAGATCATGAAGGGCTACTGGCACAAACCGGAAGCCACCGCCGAAGTGCTGGATGCCGAGGGCTGGTTCAAGTCCGGTGACATTGCGGTGATCGATCCGGACGGTTTTGTGCGAATCGTCGATCGCAAGAAGGACATGATCATCGTCTCCGGTTTCAACGTGTACCCCAATGAAATCGAAGACGTGGTGATGGCGCATCCGAAAGTCGCCAATTGCGCAGTGATCGGCGTGCCGGACGAGCGCTCGGGCGAGGCGGTGAAGTTGTTTGTGGTGGCGCGGGAAACGGGGGTCAGTCTTGAAGAGCTCAAGGCCTACTGCAAAGAGAATTTCACCGCTTACAAAGTGCCGAAACACATTGTGTTGCGTGAGTCATTGCCGATGACGCCTGTCGGGAAAATTCTGCGGCGCGAGTTGCGCGATATCGCTTAAAGACCAGAAGCAAAAAGATCGCAGCCTGCGGCAGCTCCTACCTTGGAATGCATTTCCTGTAGGAGCTGCCGAAGGCTGCGATCTTTTGCTTTAAGTCCCCGAAAACCGGGGCTTTAAGGTTGTTCTAGGATTTTTGCTCTAAAATGACTGCTAGATAGTCTTGAGTCATGATAATGACTGTAGGGGCCGCTTTTGGCTCTAGTCGACCCTTGGCAAAGCTGCTACTCTCGGCGCGCTTTGTGACTTCTCGGCCTATATAAAAGCCAGATTCACCAATACCAAACACACACCAATAATAATCGCATCAAATGCGGTGAAGAATTCGCGTTGCTGAGGAGTGGGCTTCCATGATCGAAGACTTTTGGAAGGATAAATACCCGGCTGGAATTGCTGCCGACATCAATCCGGACGAGTATCCGAACATTCAGGCAGTGTTGAAGCAATCCTGCCAACGCTTCGCCAACAAACCGGCTTTCAGCAACCTGGGCAAGACAATCACCTACGGTGAATTGTACGAATTGTCCGGTGCGTTTGCCGCGTATCTGCAACAGCATACCGATTTGCAGCCCGGTGATCGAATCGCCGTGCAACTGCCCAACGTTCTGCAGTACCCGGTAGCCGTCTTCGGTGCGATCCGCGCCGGGCTGATCGTGGTCAACACCAACCCGCTGTACACCGCGCGGGAAATGGAACACCAATTCAATGACTCCGGCGCCAAGGCGCTGGTGTGCCTGGCGAACATGGCGCACCTGGCCGAAGCCGTGGTGCCGAAAACCGGCGTCAAACACGTTATCGTCACTGAAGTCGCCGACCTGTTGCCGCCGATCAAGCGTCTGCTGATCAACAGCGTCATCAAGTACGTGAAAAAAATGGTGCCGGCCTATCACCTGCCCAAAGCCGTCAAGTTCAACGACGTGCTGAGCAAGGGCCAGGGCCAGCCGGTGGCCGAAGCCAATCCGCACAGCGGCGACGTTGCGGTGCTGCAATACACTGGCGGCACTACTGGCGTGGCCAAAGGCGCGATGCTGACCCATCGCAACCTTGTCGCCAACATGCTGCAGTGCAAAGCGCTGATGGGCTCCAACCTCAATGAAGGTTGCGAAATCCTGATCACGCCGCTGCCGCTGTACCACATCTATGCGTTCACCTTTCATTGCATGGCGATGA
The DNA here is from genome assembly GCF_979258655.1 of Pseudomonas sp. AC242. NCBI lineage: Bacteria > Pseudomonadati > Pseudomonadota > Gammaproteobacteria > Pseudomonadales > Pseudomonadaceae > Pseudomonas > Pseudomonas sp. AC242. The sequence continues at coordinate 4,132,009 of NZ_OZ409873.1, read as the reverse complement.
TGCTGATCGGCAACCACAACATCCTGATCAGCAACCCGCGCGACCTGCCGGCGATGGTCAAGGAACTGTCGAAGTGGAAGTTCAGCGGTTTCGTCGGTCTCAACACGCTGTTCGTGGCACTGTGCAACAACGAAGGTTTCCGCAAGCTGGATTTCTCTGCGCTGAAAGTCACCTTGTCCGGCGGCATGGCCCTGCAACTGGCTGCTGCCGAGCGCTGGAAAGCGGTGACCGGTTGCGCTATCTGTGAAGGTTACGGCATGACCGAAACCAGTCCGGTGGCCACGGTCAACCCGATCCAGAACATCCAGATCGGCACCATCGGTATTCCGGTGCCATCGACACTGTGCAAAGTCATCGACGATGCCGGTGTCGAGCAGCCGTTGGGTGAAATCGGCGAGCTGTGCGTCAAAGGCCCGCAAGTGATGAAGGGTTACTGGCAGCGTCAGGAAGCCACCGATGAAATGCTCGACAGCGAAGGCTGGCTGAAGACCGGTGACATCGCACTGATCCAGCCGGACGGCTACATGCGCATCGTCGATCGCAAGAAAGACATGATTCTGGTCTCCGGTTTCAACGTCTACCCGAACGAACTGGAAGACGTGCTGGCGACCCTGCCGGGCGTGTTGCAGTGCGCGGCCATCGGCGTGCCGGACGAGAAGTCGGGCGAGGCGATCAAGATCTTCATCGTTGCCAAGCCGGGCGTCACGCTGACCAAGGAAACGGTGATGGAGCACATGCGCGCCAACGTCACCGGCTACAAGGTGCCGCGTTCGGTGGAATTCCGCGATGCGCTGCCGACCACCAACGTCGGCAAGATCCTGCGCCGCGAGTTGCGTGATGAAGAGCTGAAGAAGATCAAGGCCAAGTCCGCCGCCTAAAACACGAAGCCCCGCAGATGCGGGGCTTTTTGTTGGGGCAGGCTGTAGATTTGCAGTGCTTGGTAAATCTACCCCCTCACCCCAACCCTCTCCCCCAAGGGGGGCGAGGGGAAGGGCGCCGATCGGGGGCCTTTCAGAACCTGAGTTCGACTCGGAATCTCAGGTCGGTGTATCTCGCCCGAATTCCTCGGTCAGTTCCCTTTCCCAATGGGCGAGGAGGGGTGGGAACCGATCGGATGCTGTTCAGAACCTGAGTTCGACTCGATATTTCAGGTCGGTGTACCTCGTCCAGACACCTAGGTCAGTCCCCTCTCCCTCCGGGAGAGGGCTAGGGTGAGGGCTATTGACGGAACGGCGCGAAATTCACATTAGTCCCCGCCGGACGCATGTCCTGCAGATACGAGTCCTTGTCCGCACTCAATTCCAGGCTCAATGCCGCTTTACGCTTGCCTTCGTTGCGAATCACCAGCCCTTCAAGCTTTTCGCGCAGGAACACCGTCGGCACTTTCAGGTGCAGCAGTTCGTCAGTGGCCGGCGTGTGCATCAGCAAGTGAATCCACTCGTACTGACCGATGGCCAAACGCGACACTGGCAGGTCGAACCACCAGATGTTGCGGTTACGGTTCAGTTCGGCGAAATGGCAGTTGTTGGTGCCGAGCACGGCACCGCCCAGTTCCTTGTTGCGTCGGGCGATGGCCTGCGTTTTATCGAGTTTCATAACATTCCTGCGGGATCAGTTCCTGGCGCTTGGCGCCCATATGTTGCGCATTCTCGGGGCTACGCACGCAAACATAAAGCCCAACCTGCACGCCACGACGAAATGAACCCCTGAAAATAAATGAAACTTGGCGCAAACCCGGCCAGTCAATCATTACGTACTGACTTTTCCCCTAATTGCACCAAGGAGAAACACCATGAGTAGCACAGGCGATAAAGTAAAAGGCATGGCCAACGAAGCGGTCGGCAACGTTAAGCAAGGCGTCGGTAAAGCCACCGACAACAGCAAGCTGCAGGCCGAAGGCAAGATTCAAGAGAAAAAAGGTGAGGCCCAGCAAGCGGTCGGCAAAGCCAAGGACGCGGTCAAAAAAGGCGTCGACAAGGCGTAATTCAGCCTTGAACGAAAGACAAAAACGGCCATCCAAGGATGGCCGTTTTTGTGTCGAAATTCTGCAGAGACCCGGCAAGGTTCGCCAAACAGGCTACCTTGATGTAAAAAACGGCCCCTGAGTCGCCACGACTTCAACCTGTATTGCGGCGAAAGGAGACGCGAATGATTTTTCCGGACATGAAAGGTCTGCCCCTGCACCGGGTGATGGTGCGCACGGTCACTGAATTCGTCGACGACGAGATGTCGACCTACGCCTCGGCACTGGCCTACCAGATGCTGTTCTCGCTGTTCCCGTTCATTCTGTTTCTGATTGCCCTGATCGGTTTCCTGCACCTGCCGGACTTCTTCTCCTGGCTGCGCCTGCAATCGGAACTGGTCCTGCCGCCACAGGCGCTGGAGCAGGTCAATCCGGTGATCGACCAGTTGCAGCAGTCCAAGGGTGGCTTGCTTTCAGTCGGTATCGTTATCGCCCTGTACACCGCTTCCGCGGGCGTGCGCTTGATGATGAGCGCGATGAACGCCGCGTACGACGTGGTCGAGGGCCGGCCGATCTGGAAGCGTTTCCCGCTGTCGATTGTCTACACCGTCGGCATTGCCGGCATGCTGCTGGTGGCCGCCGCGCTGATGGTGCTCGGGCCGCAAGTGATGGGCTGGATCGCCGCGCAGGTGGGTCTGGAAGACTTCATCGTCACCGTGTGGACGATTGCGCGCTGGCCGGTGATCGTGATTCTGATGATGGTCGCCGTGGCACTGATCTACTACGTCATGCCCGACGTCAAACAGGAGTTCCGCTTCATCACCCCCGGTTCGGTGCTGGCCGTGGTGGTGTGGATCATCGCCTCGTTGGGGTTCGCGTTCTACGTGAAAACCTTCGCCAACTACAACGCGATGTATGGCAGCATCGGGGCGATCATCGTGCTGTTGCTGTATTTCTACATTTCCGCGGCGGTGCTGTTGCTTGGCGCCGAGATGAATGCGGTGATCGAGCACATGTCCAGCGAGGGCAAGGATGCGGGTGAGAAAGTCCCCGGCGAACTCGATGAACATCCCAAACAACACGTCTCGGGCCTGGGCCGCGATCATTCGCTCAAGCCGGACACTGACGAAGTCTGATCATGATTCGTGAAATTCTGAAAATGGGCGACGAGCGCCTGCTGCGTATCGCCCCGCCCGTGCCGGCCGAGATGTTCGACAGCCCTGAGCTGTGGCAACTGATCGACGACATGTTCCAGACCATGGAAAGCGTCGGTGGTGTCGGCCTGGCTGCGCCGCAGATCGGTGTCGATCTGCAACTGGTGATCTTTGGTTTCGAACACAGCGAACGTTACCCGGACGCTGAAGCGGTGCCGCAGACGATCCTGATCAATCCACTGATCACACCGTTGAGTCCGCTGACGGAAGAGGGCTTTGAAGGCTGTCTGTCGGTACCGGGGTTGCGCGGTGCGGTGGATCGTTATCAGCAGATTCGCTATGAAGGGTTTGATCCGAAGGGCGAGCCGATTGTGCGCACTGCGTCGGGCTTCCACGCACGGGTTGTGCAGCACGAATGCGATCACCTGATCGGTCGGTTGTACCCGTCGCGGATCACCGACTTCACTAAGTTCGGTTTTACCGAAGTGATGTTCCCGGACCTCGATCCCACAGCAGACGACTAATCCCCGAGAACACCACAATCCCCGTGTAGGAGTGAGCCTGCTCGCGATAGCGGTATGTCAGTCACCGAAAATGTCACTGACATACCGCTATCGCGAGCAGGCTCACTCCTACAGGGTTTTGCATCAGATTGACGGTCTCAGCTCCATCGCAATCATCGGCTTGCTCCGCGCATACCGGCTCAAGCGCTCCGCCATCGCCTGGGGCAGCGCAGGGTCGAAGGTGAACCCGCGCCGCTCATAAAACTCACGCAGATCCGGATGGCAGAACAGCCACACCGGCTCGCTCACATCCTGCACCGCCGCCGCGATCAACTGTGCGGCAATCCCCTGCTCACGACATCCCGGATCAACAAAAAGCCCGGTCAACCAGTGCCCTCCCGCCACCGGTCGCAAACACAACGCGGCAACAATCTCGCCCCGTCGCGCGACCCACAATTGCGCATCGCGAACCGCTTTCATCGAGGACTGGTGGCTGCGGTAAAACTTGTTCATCAACGGCCATAACGACTCGTCGAGCAGGCTGTATTGGGTGTCGGGCATGGGATCGGACTGTCGGCGTGCAAAGCGGCGATTATAAAAGAACGCGCGCAACAGGATAGGTGTATACCTGAGCCTACATCCCCTGTGAGTGGAGTACGCATCATGTCCAAAGGTATGGATTCAAAGAAAGCCGCGAAGAAGAAACCGGCCAAGACCGCGATTGAAAAACGCGCAGAGAAGAAAGCCAAAAAGGTCGACATCTTCGGTCACTGATCACGCCTTTCCGGAGCCCGGTTCTCGGGCTCCTGCCTGAACCCGAAAATAATCTGCAAGATTGCGCATCGTCGTTGCACAGAAGGGCAAGAATCCCGTTCCGAGCAATGCCATGCCCCATTACTTCGACGCCGCCCATCGTCAGCAGATCGAAACCCTGCGCCAACGCTTTACCGCCCGCACCGAATGGCCGACCTGGCTGTTGCTGATCGGCGTCTATGGCGGCTGGTTTGCCATTGTTCTCAATAGCCACTGGCTCGGTCGTGGCTTGAGCACGCTGTTGCTGATCCCGTTGCTGGTGCTGTGGCTGTCGTTGCAGCACGAGTTGCTGCACGGGCATCCGACGCGCTGGGTGCGCTTCAACAAGATCCTTGGCTACGCGCCTTTTGCCGTGTGGTATCCGTACACGCTGTATCGCGACAGCCATTTGCTGCATCACCGCGATGAGGATCTCACCGTGCCCGGCGTCGATCCGGAAAGCCGCTATCTGACCCGCGTTGGCTGGCAACGCAGTTCGCTGTTCGAGCGCAGCTTGCATTGGTTGAACAAAACCGTGCTCGGACGCTTCCTGGTTGGCGCCCCGCTGGCGCTGCTAGCGTTGGCCAAAGAACAGTTGCAGCGGCTGAAAAACGGCGAGCGCCAAGCCTGGTTGATGTGGTTGACTCATGGTGCGTTTACATTATTGATGCTGTGGTTTGTCGCCCGTGTCAGCGCGCTGCCGGTCTGGCATTACCTGCTGCTGATCAGCGTACCGGCGCTGTCGATCGCGATGATCCGCTCCTACTATGAACACCGTCCCCACGCACAACCCGAACAGCGCACGGTGTTGAACGAAGCGGCTTGGCCGTGGCGCTGGTTATTTCTGAATCTGAATTTTCATCTGGTGCATCACGACTTGCCCAAGCTTGCGTGGTACGACTTGCCCAAGGTTTACCGGATGCATCGCGAGCAATGGATCGCGCGCAGTGGCGGGTTTCTCGTGCGCGGGTATGGCGAGTTCTGGCGACGCCATGTTTTGAAGCCAATCGACAGCCCCGAGCATCCTTACCACTAACCCAAGAACACCACAAAACCCTGTAGGAGTGAGCCTGCTCGCGATAGCGGTGTGTCAGGCGCCGAAGATGTCACTGATGCACCGCTATCGCGAGCAGGCTCGCTCCCCCATTGGCTATTTGTAACTCGGAAAAAATGTGTATGGCTCAACACCACACCGAACTCCTGATGTACGTCGCCCCCGAGCCAATCCGCGCGGCGAATGAGCGCTGGATTGCGCGCATTCTTGAGCTGCTTGGCCACACTCGCTTGAGCGCTGAAGGTCTGTCGTTGCCCGAACTCTGGTTATCCCCCGATCTGCTGCTCACGCAAACCTGCGGCTATCCGCTTATGACTGCATTGCGCGGACAAGTGCGCATCGTCGGACGTCCTCGCTACGAACAGCCTGACGCCAGCGCCGGCAATCATTGCAGTCTGATCCTCGGCCGCGCTGATGACCCACGCCAAATCCTCGCGGAGTTCCGCGACAGTCGCGGGGTGATCAACAGCGCGGATTCCAACAGTGGCATGAACCTGTTGCGTCAGCGCCTGGCGCCGTTGCATCAGGACGGACAATTCTTCGCCTCGGTCGGCATCAGCGGCGGCCATCGCGAGAGCCTGCGCTGGCTGCGCGAAAACCGCGCCGATCTGGCCGCCATCGACAGCGTCACCTACGCCTATCTGGCGCAATATGCGCCGGAAGAAGTCCGTGTCTTGCGGGTGATTGCGCGCAGCGCCCTGAGCCCGACCCTGCCGTTCATTACCGTCGCCAGCGCCACGGACGAGCAGGTTGAGACGTTGCGGCGGATGATGAATCTGACTTTGCGCGAACTGCCCGAGGTCGCGCAGACCTTGGGGTTGCCTGAGGTGCTTGCTGCCAGCGAAAGCGATTATCAGATCCTGCTCGACTATCAGCGTGAGGCTGAAGAATGGGGCTATAGCCACTTACGCTAAAAGATCGCAGCCTTCGGCAGCTCCTACATCGAATGCGTACACCTGTAGGAGCTGCCGAAGGCTGCGATCTTTAGTTTTTATATTCTCGAATAGAATATAAAAATGAAATTTAAATATTATTAAAGAATAAGGCGCCTTGCTACGATCGCGCCACCGGAACACCGGACATTCAGCGACCCCTCATCAAGGAGCCCCTATGTCCGGCGCCGACCTTTCCCATCGTCACACCGTGGACGGCCTGTTTCGCGCCCACTATCGCGGGCTCTGTGCTTATCTGCACCGTCATCTGCATGACGCGGCCAGCAGCGAAGACATCGCCGCCGAAACCTTCGCCCAATTGCTCGAGGCCCCGGCACTGACGGCCATTCGTGAACCTCGCGCCTTGCTGACGACCATCGCCCAGCGTCTGCTGTATCAGCGCTGGCGACGTGCTGATCTGGAGCGTCGTCATCGCCAGTCAATCGACATTGATTACGCCGCCTCGCCTGAAGAATTCGTCCAGCAATCGCAAACGCTCACTCGACTCGACCACAGCTTGCAGCGCTTGCCCGGCAAAGTCCGCGCGACGTTTCTGCTCGCCCGCATCGACGGCCTGACCTACCCGCAAATCGCCACCGAACTGGGCATCTCCCAGCGCTCGGTCAGCGTTTACATGAACCGTTCCCAAGCGTTGTGCGATCGCCACAGCGCCAACCAATTCCTGCAAGACAAGAGGTCCGCATGAGATCGATCAAAACCCTGCTCGGCACGTCGTTGCTGGCTCTGAGCCTCAGCGTTGGTGCTGTTTCGGCTACGGAAAAAACCACGCCGATCCACTTCGGCGACATCACCTGGGAGAGCGGCAGTTTCATCACCGAAGTGCTGCGCCTGATCGTTGAAAAAGGCTATGGCTACCCGACCGACACGTTGCCCGGCAGTACGGTCAGCCTTGAGGCCGCATTGGCGAAAAACGATATCCAGGTGATTGGCGAAGAATGGGCCGGGCGTAGTCCGGCGTGGGTCAAGGCGGCCGCCGAAGGCAAGGTGTTCGGTTTGGGCGATACGGTCAAAGGCGCCACCGAAGGCTGGTGGGTACCTGAGTATGTGATCAAGGGCGACCCTGAGCGCGGGATCAAAGCGTTGGCGCCGGAGTTGAAGTCGGTGGCGGATCTGCCGCGCTACAAAGACGTGTTCCGCGACCCGGAAGATCCGTCGCGTGGGCGCTTCCTCAACAGCCCGACCGGCTGGACCTCGGAGATCGTCAACAGCCAGAAGCTCAAGGCTTATGCGCTAAATGACAGCTTCGTCAACTTCCGCACCGGTTCCGGCGCGGCGCTGGATGCCGAGGTGGCATCGTCGATCAAACGGGGCAAACCGGTGTTGTTCTACTACTGGTCACCGACGCCGCTGCTTGGCCGATTCAAACTGGTCAAACTGGAGGAACCGCCATTCGATGCCGAGGCCTGGAAGACCCTGGCCGATGCCAACAATCCCAACCCCAAGGGCACCCGCTCAATGCCGGCGAGCCTGGCGATTGGCGTATCGGCGCCGTTCAAGGCGCAGTATCCGGAGTTGGTGACGTTTTTTGAAAAGGTTGATTTGCCGATCGATCTGTTGAATCAGACCCTGGCCGGGATGAGTGAAAAACGTTTGCAGCCGAGGGTGGTGGCGCAGGCGTTTTTGCGTGATCAGCCGCAGGTCTGGAAGCCTTGGGTGCCTGCAGAGGTGGCGACCAAGGTGACTGGAAGTCTGTAAGTCGTTTCTGTCGTTTTTGTAGTGTTTGTAATGGCCTCATCGCTGGCAAGCCAGCTCCCACAGGAATTGCGCTGATTTGCAGAAGCGCAGAATCCTGTGGGAGCTGGCTTGCCAGCGAAAGCGTCTGCCCCGCCAGCAATTCTCCCCGCGCTGAACCGTTTCTTGTGCAAAAAGTGCCAGATACTGGCCGACTAGTGGCCTTGCGCAGGTCTTTGCACTGGCTATGCTTCCCGTAACTAACTATGTCGACCGTCATGTCAAAACTTGCCGGACGCACAGCTTAGTCCGTGAATTCATGCTGCCAGAGTGCGCAACCCAAGGCACCGACACTGAACCAACAAGGAGCGTCGCTTACATGGAAGTTCTTCAACGCGTTAGGGCTGGCCCGCGTGCGGGCTATCAAGAGAAGGATGTCTTGATTAGAGCGTCGCTGCATGGACGCTCCGATTGATCATCATTTATCACCTGACAACTTCCTCCCGTGGAGGAATGCGTGTGCCTGTTCTGTGGAACGTAGTGGTGGATCGTGAAAGAACTGAACTTTCATCAAATCAAAAGTCCGCGCGGAAGGTGATACAACCATGTTCAACCTACATCACAAGGCTGACCTGCAGGAAATCGAGCGCTTCAGCTGCGCCCTGACCGAGGCCAACGCCAAGTTGGCGGCGATCAGCCGCTCGATGGCAATGATCGAGTTCAGCCCTGACGGCATCGTTCTGGATGCCAATGAAAACTTCTGCAAGACCATGGGCTACAGCGCCGATGAAGTGCGTGGCAAACATCATCGGGTGTTTTGTGAAGAGGCTTTCTATCGCAGCGAGGAGTACGCCAAATTATGGCGTGACCTGGCTCGCGGTGAGCCGATCAGCGGCACTTTCCTGCGCTTGAACAAGGCCGGCAGGGAAGTCTGGCTCGAAGCCAGTTACATGCCGGTGTATGGCCCGGACAAGCAAGTCCACAGCGTGATCAAAGTGGCTGCCGACATCACCGCTCGGGTGAATAAAGAGCACGAAGAAGAAAGCATGCTGGCGGCGATCAGCCGTTCCATGGCGGTGATCGAGTTCACCCCGGAAGGCAACGTCATTGCCGCCAATGACAACTTCCTCAAGACCATGCAGTACTCGCTCAACGAAATCGTCGGTCATCACCACAGCCTGTTCTGCCATCGTGCCGAAGCCGAGTCTGCGCAGTACAAGGCATTCTGGGCCTCGCTCAACCGTGGCGAATATCACTCGCACCGTTTCGAGCGCAAGAACAAGTCGGGGCAGATGGTTTATCTCGAAGCCTCGTACAACCCGTTATTCGATGCCAAAGGCCGCCTGTACAAAGTGGTGAAGTTCGCCAGCGACATCACCCATCAGATGACCACCTTGCAGAACGCCGCCGAATCGGCCCACAGCACCTCGGTACAAAACGACGCCTGCGCGCAAAAAGGCTCACAGGTCGTACAGCAAACCGTGCAGATCATTCAGGACATTTCCCGCGACCTCAACGAAGCCGCCGCCAGTATCGATGCGGTGAGCAAACAGTCGGACATCATCGGCACCATCGTTCAGACCATTCGCGGCATTGCCGATCAGACCAACTTGCTGGCGCTCAACGCGGCAATTGAAGCGGCGCGGGCCGGGGAGCATGGGCGCGGATTTGCGGTAGTGGCGGATGAGGTGCGTAGCCTCGCGGCGCGCACCAGTCAGGCGACGCTGGAGATTGTCGAGGTAGTGCGCAAAAACCATGATCTGTCGCTGAGTGCGGTGTCGAGCATGCAATCAAGTCTCAGCCGCACCGGGCTCGGGGTTGAGCTGGCGAATGAGGCGGGGGAGGTGATTCTGGAAATTCAGCAGGGCTCGCGGCATGTGGTGGATGCGATCAGTCAGTTCAATGAAACCCTGCAATTGAACTGATTCCACAAAGTGGCCTGTAGGAGCTGTCGAGTGGAACGAGGCTGCGATCTTTTGATTCGTTGTTGGAAGCAAGATCAAAAGATCGCAGCCTTCGGCAGCTCCTACAGGGATACCGTGCGGTAGCCTGGAATCCGTGGTCTCAGAGCGCAGCGAGAAACTTGCCCGCCTGCTTGTCGCTGTCCTTCACATCGTTGTCTTTCTCCGCCTGCGCCAACTTCATCTTGTCCTGCAAGCGCTCGGCGATCTCTTTGCCGATGGCCAGTTGTTTCTCCGGCGGCATGGCTTTGATGTCGTCTTCGGTCAGCCCCATCGACTGCAGGATACTGTCGCGCAGACGCTGTTCCGGCGTCTTGCTCATGTAATCCTTGAACTCGTCGGTGGCGGACTTTGCCGAGGTTGTGGTGGCATCGGTGGCTTGCAGGTTGACGCGGGTCTTGGCGAACGCTTCGTCGACGTTGTCGCTGATGCGCGTGGCTTCGCTGACTTGCTGAGTGGCAATCTGCGTGGCCGAGTCCTGTACCTTGGCGGTGGCTTCGGCGGTTTGCGCTTGGGTCTGGTTTTGCAGGGTTTGCAGCATGGCGCCGTGCAGACCACCCTGCAGACCGGCGGCAGCAGTGGACGTCGCATCGTCATTCAGCGCTTTGGGCAGATGAATGATTTGCTGTTGTTTGGCACTGATCAACATGATGTGTGGACCTGAAGGTAATTGCTGACTGGCGTATCGGAGCAATTACCGTGCCTTCTAAGTAAGTCCTTTTATTTCAACAAGTTGACCATTGGCCAGGTGTGCGTGGCGGTCATCCCTTGCCGATAAGCGGCAGAGGATGACCGTTGCCACCCTCAGCGATGGGCAATGTTCTCCAGCGCCAGATTGCGTGTACGCGGGCCGAACCAGCCGATGGTTACCATCACGATCAGCATGCTGCTGACGATGAATGCCAATACCCCCGGCGTACCGAAGTTGTCGAGAAACAGGCCGATCAACAGACTGCTGAACACCGTCGACAACCGACTGAACGAATAGCAGAAACCCACAGCGCGGGCGCGGATGTTGGTCGGGAACAGTTCGCTCTGGTACGAGTGATAACTGAAGCTCAACCAGGCATTGCAGAAGGTGATCATCACCCCGCAGAAGATCAGCCCGAACGCGCTGGTCTGCAGGGCGAACAGGGTACCAAAGGTCATCGCGCCGAGGGCCGAGCCGACGATCTGCCATTTGTTTTCGAAACGATTGGCGAACTTCACGAACAGCAGCGGCCCGAGCGGGTAGGCGAGGGTGATGATGAACGCATACATCAAACTGTGGGTGACACTGACACCCTGACCGGACAGCAGCGCCGGCAGCCAGTTGCCGAAACCGAAGAACCCAATGGCCTGGAAGATGTGGAAGACAATCAGCATCAACGCGCGGCGGCGATACGGCGGCTGCCAGATGTCGGCGAAGCGACCCTTGCCTTCGACGTCGACCGGAACGGTTTCCGGCGTATCCAGCGGTTTACCGTGATCCTTCTCGCATCGTGCTTCGATGCCATCGAGAATCCGCTTGGCTTCATCAAAGCGGCCATGTTGCGCGAGCCAGCGCGGCGATTCCGGCAGACGCTTGCGCAGCCACCAGATAAACAGCGCAAACACCGCGCTCGCCAACACCACCCAACGCCAGCCGGACACGCCGAATGGCGCCTGCGGCACCAGCCACCATGACATCAACGCCACCGCGGGCACCGACAGAAACTGCACGAAAAACGCAAAAGCAAATGCCGAACTGCGCATGCGTTTGGGCACCAGTTCCGAGAGGTAAGCGTCGATGGTCACCAGCTCGATACCCAAACCGATGCCAACCAGAAAGCGCATGCAAATGATGCCCAGCGCCGAGCTCTGAATGCCCATCAACACCGTCGCCACCGTGTACCAGACCAGCGCGAAGGTGAAGATCGCGCGACGACCAAAACGATCAGCCAAAGGGCTGAGCAGGCTGGCGCCGAGGAACAGGCCGAGGAACGTCGCCGAGGCGAACGCCGCCTGATCGGAGAAGCCGAACACGCCCTGATTACCAGTGGCGAAGATGCCATCGCGGATCAGACCGGGGCTGATGTAGGCGGTCTGAAACAGATCGTAGAGTTCGAAGAAACCACCGATTGACAGCAGCGCCACCAAGCGCCAAATCGTCGCGACCGCCGGAAGGCGATCGATGCGGGCGGACACCTGAGCGGCGCGGATCGGGTCGATGCCGTCGCTTTGCGCGGCGGCGGAGGCGTGAGCAGTCATGGGGCTGATCCATTTTTTATTGATGGAAAAGCTTAGCCTGCTATCGGAGTTAACGGATTGTGAATATCGGCGGTTTAACCGGGTAAACCGCTGATTCCTTGCAATATCTGTTTACGAATTAACGATTTATGCCGCAGCCGCCGAATCTGGCAACGCCGAGGCCGGCAACCCGAAGATCCGGTCGAACAGCCAGTTGAAGGCAAACGTGTAGCACGGGATGAAAATAATCAACGCCAGATCCAGCAGAAACGCCTGCACCAGACTGATATTCATCCACCAGGCGATCAACGGAATCAGGAACACGATCAGCGTCAGTTGAAAGCCGACGGCGTGAGCAATGCGTCGTTTCACCGTGCGGGTGCGCGATTGCTGGCGGCTTTCCCAGTGTTCGAACATCGAGGTGTAAATGAAATTCCAGGTGACGGCGATGGTGGTGATGATCACCGCCAGCGGCCCGGTGCTGCCCGGGGAGGTGCCGGACAACAGCGCCAGGCCGAGGGCGGAGAAGGTCATGCCGATCACTTCGTAGAGCGATACGTAGACCAGTTTGCGTTTGACGCCTTGCATGGGGATTTGCCTCTTTCTTGCCGTTTGTTGGCCAGTGGGACTGGCGAAGGCGGCGAAAGATAGCTTCAATAGGGCTGACAGAAAAAGTCAGCTACTTTCAGTTCTATTGATAGGTGTTCAGGGTGAATTTCAACAGCGACAGTATCGAGCTGTTTCTTGCGGTGATTGAGCGCGGCTCGTTTTCAGCGGCGGCTCGCGCATTAGGTCGGGTGCCTTCCGCCGTCAGCATGAGCATTGGCAACCTTGAAGCCGAACTGGGTTATCTGCTGTTCGACCGCAGCCATCGCGAACCGCATCCCACGGCGATGGCGCTGTCGCTGGTGCCACACGCGCGGCTGATTGCCGAGCAGCTCAAGCAACTGCAAGTGCACGCGGTGGAGTTGTCGTTGGGACTGGAGAGCAAGTTGTCGATCGGCGTGGTCGCGGACATCGACCGCCGTCGTTTGCTGGCGGCAATCAAGGAGATCGCCGAGCGGCATCCGCTGTTGGATATCGAAGTGCTGACCGCGCCGCAAGATGACGTGCTGGCGATGCTGCACAGCGGCCGGGTCAGCGTGTGCCTGGCGTTCGCCGGGCTGAGCATGAATGTGCTGGAGCGTTTTCAGTTTGTCGGCAGCGAGCGGATGATCGCCACGCTGGCGGCGGACAGCCCGTTGTTGCAGGGGCAGGATGTGTTTCTTGAAGATCTGGTGCACGTGCGGCAGATCATCGTCGCCAGTCGCGACTTGCCGATCAGTGAGACGCGACCGTTGGTGGCAGAGTCGTATTGGCGCACGGACAGCCTTGAGACGGCGATGGAAATGGTCGAGGCGGGATTGGGCTGGGGTAATTTTCCGTTGTCGGTGGTGCAGTCGCGGATCGACTCCGGGCGACTGAAACGGCTGAATTTTCGCAACATCGAAAACGGTCTGGTGATGCCGGTGCACGCGGTGTGGCTCAAGAGCCAGCCATTGCAGAAGGGCGCGCATGCCCTCGTCGAATTGTTGGGCGGTTGATCGTTCCCACGCTATGCGTGGGAATGCAGCCCGGGACGCTCTGCGTCCCATCAAAAGCCGAACGCGGAGCGTCCGTTGAGGCATTCCCACGCAGAGCGTGGGAACGATCGGTGAAGGGTTGTGTTTCAACTCAGCGTTTGTGAAGGGTCAGGTGCTTTCGCGGATCTTCAGTTCAAAGCCCATGTCTTCAACCGGGCGCGCGACGCTGTTACCGGCCATCAACGTCAGCATCTGCTCCGCCGCGCGCCGGCCGATCGCTTCACGCGGGGTGTTGATGCTGCTCAAGCGCGGCACCATGTGTTCGGACATCGGCAAGTCGTTGAAACCAAGAATCGCCACTTGCTCAGGAATCTTGATGCCATTGCGCAGCGCTTCCAGCAAAGCGCCCTGGGCCAAATCGTCGTTACCAAAGAAGATCGCATCGACATCCGGGTGCGCCGCGAGCAACTGCAAAAACAGTTCCCCGCCCAAGCCCACCGATGAAGAGCGAGGCGTCAGCACTTCCAGATCCGGGTCATAACGCCCGGCCTTCTGCAACGCTTTGCGAAAACCCTCACCGCGCAGCAACGTACGCTGATCGAGTTGCGCGCCAATGTAAGCCAGACGTTTGCGCCCACGGGAGAGCAAATGCTCGGCCGCCGTTTCACCGGCACTCAGTTGCGAAAATCCGACGCAATTCACCCCGGCGGCGCTGTCCAGTTCCATCATGTACACGCAGGGAATGTTGCTCGCCTCGATCATCCGTCGCGAACTTTCGGTGCGGTCAAACCCGGTCAACAAGAAACCACGCGGCTGATAGGCCATGTAGTTGCGCAGCAGGTTTTCTTCTTCATCGCGTGAATAGTGGAAGTTGCCGATCAGCACTTCGAAGCCTTTGGGCGTGAGCACCCGATGAATGGCTTCCAGCGTGTCGATAAACAAAAGGTTGGACAGCGACGGTACCAACACCACCACCGAATGGCTCTGCGCCGAGGCTAAAGCGCGGGCGGCCGGGTTGACCACATAGTTGAGTTCGAGGGCGGCTTTCTGCACTTTTTCCACCAGTTCGGTGGCCACGGTGCTGACCCCGCGCAAGGCGCGAGAAGCGGTAATCGGGCTGACACCGGCGAGGCGGGCAACTTCATTCAGGGTGGGACGGCCGGTGGTGCGGGTATTTTTATCGTTTTTAGGGGTGGTCATCGACGGCTTGCCAAACAAAAATCAAGGCACTAAGGTAGCGCTGTCCTGATGCAGCTGTAAATGCGTAAGCGAGGTCCTGCCTGATCTTCGCTTTTTGGTGTTGGGAACAAACCTGCTGCAACCCAAAAAAACGACAAGAAGGCGTCGGCAACTTCTGCCTGTGCACTAGAGTCATAGCTAGCAAAGGTAGCGCTGTCTGCGCGCTGAGGTGTTATATGAGTCATCCCATCACCGCCCTGGTCATCATGGGCGTTGCCGGTTGCGGCAAGACGTGCGTCAGCGAGGCCCTGTGCCAATTGAGCGGCGCGACTGCCATTGAAGGCGATACTTTCCATCCGGCCGCGAACATCGAAAAGATGAGCGCGGGGATCCCCCTGAACGACGACGACCGTGCCGGCTGGCTCGACAGCCTGTGCGATGAACTGCGTCGCGTCGATGCATCGGGCAAACGTCCGGTGCTGACCTGCTCGGCCCTTAAACACAGTTATCGCGAAGTGTTGCGCAGTGCCTTGCCGGGCCTGGGCTTCGTGTTTCTCGAATTGACCCCTGAAGTTGCCGCTGAGCGTGTGTCCCATCGTCCGGGCCACTTCATGCCGGCCACGCTGATCGAAAGCCAGTTCGCCACCCTCGAGTCGCCCAAGGGCGAACCGTTGACGTTGGCCCTGAATGCCTCGATCCACAGCGTTGAAGAACTGGCGTCCCAGGCTCACGTCTGGTGGCAGGCCCACGGTCTGAAACAGGCGGTATGAGTGTGTTGAAAGAGATAGCGCTGTCCTCCCGACTTCTGTTTAACCCGCTTTAATAACAACAACAATCCAGGAGACACCCCCAATGTTTGGCATGTCCCACGACGCCTACCTGCTGCTCGATGCAGTGGTCACGGTAATCGGCCTGATTATCCTGATCACCAAATTCAAGATTCACCCATTTATCTCCCTGACCATCGCTGCTGCGTTCCTCGGTCTGACCTCCGGCATGCCGATCGGCACCATCATCAAGGCGTTCCAGGACGGCTTCGGTGGCGTCCTCGGTTTCGTCGGTATCATCCTTGCGCTGGGCACCATGCTCGGCAAAATGATGGCCGAGTCGGGCGGGGCGGATCAAATCGCCCAGACCCTGATCCGTGCGTTCGGCAAAGACAAAGTCCAGTGGGCGATGATGTTCGCCGCGTTCCTGGTGGGCATCCCGCTGTTCTTCGAAATCGGCTTCGTGCTCCTGATTCCGTTGGTGTTCATCGTTGCCCGTCGCACCGGTGTGTCGATCATCAAGATCGGTATTCCGCTGCTCGCCGGCCTGTCCGCCGTGCACGGTCTGGTGCCACCGCACCCGGGCCCGCTGCTGGCCATCGGCGTGTTCGGCGCTGACATCGGCAAGACCATTCTTTACGGTCTGATCGTTGCGCTGCCGACGGCAATCATTGCCGGTCCGATCTTCGGTACGTTTATCGCCAAGCACATTCCGGGTCACCCGAATCAGGAACTGGTCGATCAACTGGCCCGTGAAAGCGACGACTCGACCAAGCTGCCAAGCTTCAGCATCACCCTGATCACCGTGCTGTTGCCGGTGTTCCTGATGCTGCTGAAAACCTTTGCTGACGTGGCGTTGCTGGACGGTCACTTCTTCCGCACCTGGATGGACATGATCGGTCACCCGATCTCGGCACTGCTGCTGGCGTTGCTGTTGTCGCTGTACACCTTCGGGCACAAGCAGGGCATCGGTTCCCAGCAAATGCTCAAGTGGCTCGACGCAAGCCTGGCGCCAACCGCGGCGATCATCCTGATTATCGGTGCTGGTGGCGGCTTCAAGCAGATGCTGGTCACCAGCGGTGTCGGCGATGTGATCGGCCACATGGCCGTTAGTGCGCAGATCTCGCCGATCCTGCTGGCGTGGCTGGTGGCGGCGGTGATCCGTATCGCGACCGGTTCGGCCACGGTGGCGACCATTACCGGCGCGGGCATTGTGGTGCCGGTGGTGGGGATGATTCCGGGTGTGAACCGTGAGCTGCTGGTACTCGCTACCGGTGCCGGTTCGTTGATTCTGTCGCACGTGAACGACGCCGGTTTCTGGCTGGTGAAGCAGTACTTCAACATGACCGTGGCCGAGACGTTCAAGACCTGGACGGCGATGGAAACCATCCTGTCCATCGTCGCGTTGGGCTTTATCCTGCTGTTGTCGCTGTTCGTTTAAGCGGCTTCTCGCAGACACAAAAAAACCGCAGCGATGCGGTTTTTTTGTGGGTGATCGTTCCCACGCTCTGCGTGGGAATGCCTCAATGGACGCTCTGCGTCCGCTTTGGGACGCGGAGCGTCCCGGGCTGCATTCCCACGCGGAGCGTGGGAACGATCAGATAGGTGTCAGGCAGTGGTTTTCGGGGCCAGGCCATCCGCCCGGAACATCCCGCGAATCCCGCGCACCGCCTGACGAATCCGGTCTTGGTTTTCGATCAGCGCAAAGCGCACGTGATCATCGCCATACTCACCAAAACCAACCCCCGGCGAGACGCAAACTTTAGCCTCGGCCAGCAATTTCTTGGCGAATTCCAGCGAACCCAGATGCGCGTACTGCTCGGGAATCTTCGCCCAGACATACATCGACGCCTTCGGGTTCTCGACCATCCAGCCCAGTTCATGCAGACCTTTGACCAGTACGTTGCGACGCTGGCGATACTGCTCGGCGATGTCGCGCACGCATTGCTGATCGCCTTCCAGCGCAGCAATCGCCGCCACCTGCAGCGGAGTGAAAGTGCCGTAGTCGTGGTAGCTCTTGATCCGCGCCAGCGCGTTGACCAGTTCCGGGTTGCCGACCATGAAACCGATGCGCCAGCCGGCCATGTTGTAGCTTTTGGACAGGGTGAAAAACTCCACCGCGATGTCCTTGGCGCCCGGCACCTGCATGATCGACGGGGCTTTCCAGCCGTCGTAGACGATGTCGGCGTAGGCCAGATCGTGAATCACCAGCACGTCGTATTGCTTGGCGAGGGCGATCACCCGTTCGAAGAAATCCAGTTCCACGCACTGCGCGGTCGGGTTCGACGGGAAGCCGAGGATCATCATTTTCGGCTTCGGAATCGAGCCACGAATCGCTCGTTCCAGTTCATCGAAGAAGTCCACGCCCGGCACCAGCGGCACCGAACGCACCTGGGCGCCGGCTATCACCGCACCGTAGATGTGAATCGGGTAACTCGGGTTCGGCACCAGTACGGTGTCGCCCTGATCGAGGGTCGCCAGCATCAAATGCGCCAGGCCTTCCTTGGAACCGATGGTGACAATGGCTTCGCTTTCCGGGTCGATATCGACCTCGTAGCGCTGCTTGTACCAATTGGAAATCGCCCGGCGCAGGCGTGGAATGCCCTTGGATGTGGAGTAACCGTGGGTGTCTTCGCGTTGCGCAACTTGCACGAGTTTTTCGACAATGTGCGGCGGCGTGGCGCCGTCGGGGTTGCCCATGCTCAAGTCGATGATGTCTTCACCACGACGACGCGCGGCCATCTTCAGCTCGGCGGTGATGTTGAAAACGTAAGGGGGGAGTCGATCTATGCGCGCAAAGCGGCGCGGCGAACCTTGTTCAGCCATTGTTGCCTCGGATACGTAAGCGCCCGGAACCGTCCGAGCGACGCTGGTCACTGCGGTGACCTGTGGCGGAAGATAAGGTCAGTGGTGGCATACTGTCCAGCCCGTTTGTAAACAATTTTGTCCCAAGGAAATCGGTAGATGGAATTCACCAGCGGCTTCTTGCTGAGCCTTTCGCTGTGCCTGGATATCGGCGTGGCCAACATCGCGATGATCACCCTGGCGATGCAGCGCGGTTACTTTCAGGGCTTCGCGCTGGGCCTCGGTACCTGTGTCGGCGACCTGATTTACGCGGTGCTGGCGCTGGCCGGCATGACGGTTTTGCTGCAATACGAAACAGTGCGCTGGGTGCTGTGGATTGGTGGTTCGGCGCTGCTGATCTACTTTGCAGCGAAGATGATTTACTCGGCGATTCACCACGAGGCGCAGTTGGCGGCCACGGCGGAAGTGGGGCAGAACTCCCATCGCAAGGAGTTCTTCCGGGGCATTTTTCTCGCGATGTCGTCGCCGAGCGCGATTCTCTGGTTCGCTGCTGTTGGCGGTACGTTGATCGCCCGTTCCGGTGGCGGTGGGCCGGTGAGTTCGGCGCTGTTCCTTGGCGGATTCCTTTGCGCCGGGCTGCTGTGGTCGGCGGGTTTATGCTTTGCCGCGAGCCATGGTGGCAAGCTGTTGGGCGATAAGCTGTTGCGCTATTCCTACCTGGCATCTGCAGCGATCTTCTGCTATTTCGCGGTGTACGTGATCGTATCTGGCTATAACGAATTTGTCGGTTCCGGCGCCGTCGAGCAGTTGCACGCGCTGTAAACGTGCGAATCGGCTTTGGCTTTCTATACTCCCAGCCGAACCCCTCTTTTGTTCCAGGAGTCGAGTCATGGATGAGCAAAAACGCGTCGAAGTGGCTGAACCTCGCTTCGAACATGGACACTTCCTGCTGATTGCAGGTTTTCGCGGTCGATTTACCCAAGACACAGCCAAAGACATTCCGGCGCTGTGGGAAAAGTTCTTGCCGCACCTGGGAAAGATCCAAGGGCAAAAGAACGAAGTGACCTACGGTGTTTGCTGCAATTTCGACGGCAAGGGTGGCTTCGATTACATCGCCGGGGTGGAAATCAGCAAGCTTGATGACCTCGATCAGAAGGTCTATCAGTGGGTGGAAGTGCTGCCCCGGCAATACGCGGTGTTCGAGCACAAGGGACCGCTCGATCAATTGCCGCAAACCCTGCAATACATCTACAAAACCTGGTTGCCGAGCTCTCACTACGTGGAGCTCAACGCCCCGGAACTCGAGCGTTACAGCGCCGACTTCAACCCGAAGGAGCACACCGGCAAACTGGAAATCTGCGTGCCTGTCGATACCAAGGTTTGAGCGGACAAGCATGAGGCGGATCCATGTCCGCCTCATGCTTTCAACGCTGTTTACGTCGCGCCCGCAACAGGTCGATGCCCAAGGTGATAAAGCCGAAAGTACTGATGCCCAACACCATCAACAGGCCGATTTCAACGCTGCTCATAAGCGGTTTCCCCCAAGGGTGATCAGAGACACACCGCAGAAATAGCCCGCTCCGACCGCGAAGAAAAGCGCTTATACGCAAGCTTTACGCCGCCCGTGCGCATCGATATGCAGGCCTTATTCCTTTATGCTTTCGGCACTTTCTTCTGCTGATTTCCGAGCCGCCATGAACACCCTCATCCGCAACGTCACCGCCGCCGACCTGGACCGCTGCTACGCCATCGAAACCGTTGCCTATGAAGGCGACGAAGCGGCGACCCGCGAGAAGATCGCCACGCGCATCGCCACCTGGCCGGAAGGCTTCGTGGTGGCCGAAGTGGATGGCGTCGTCGCAGGCTTCATCAATTCCGGCGCGGCGTTTGATGTGCAGATGTCGGACGAGGCGTTCAAGGAACTGATCGGCCACGACCCGAAAGGGCCGAACGTGGTGATCATGTCGGTGGTGGTGCACCCGGATTATCAGGGGCAGGGGCTGGCCAAGCGCTTGATGGGCGAGTTCATTGAACGTATGCGCGGGATGGATAAAGCGACGATTCATTTGATGTGCAAGGAACAGCACATTCCGTTGTATGCCGGGTTTGGTTTTGCCTACATCAAACCGTCGGAGTCGGATCACGGCGGCATGGCGTGGCACGAGATGATCCTGACCCTCTAACCCATTTCTTCCTGTCAATGATCGTTCCCATGCTCCGCGTGGGAATGCAGCCGGGGACGCTCTGCGTCCCAAAATCGTGACGCAGAGCGTCACAAGAGGCATTCCCACGCAGAGCGTGGGAACGATCATTCACGGGAGGGTCAGTAAAGGGTGTCGCTTACCCGTTTCGGCGCTTCGCGGTCGTAGGTTTCGGCGTCGAACTCGCCATCATTCAGGCGCTTGTGGAAGGCGCCAGCAGAGGGCAGGGCTGAGCGCGGCAAGTGCGTTTCCGGGTTCCACGCATCGGAGCGGACGAAGGCTTTCGAGCAATGAAAGAACGCCGCCTCCACTGTCACCAGCAACACCGTTTTCGCCGGTTTGCCATTCACCGCAAAGCTTTCCAGCAACTGTGGATCTGCACTGATCGTCGCTGTGCCATTGACCCGCAACGTTTCACCAATCCCCGGAATGATGAACAGCAACGACACCCGCGAATCCTGCAGCACATTGCGCAAGGTATCGATGCGGTTATTGCCCGGGCGATCCGGCAGCGCGAGCGTGCGCTCATCAATGATCCGCACAAACCCGGCTTTGTCACCGCGCGGCGAATTATCCAGGCCATCGGCGCCCACCGAGCTGACGATCACCAGCGGCGAAACCCGCACCATCGCCTGATAATCCTCGTTGAGAAAACCGATCTGCTTGCGCACCGCCCGCTCGTGGGGCAATCCGTAAATAGCTTCCAGTGCTTCGATTGAATCGATCATCGTGCTTCCCTCGATGACTTAGAAAAACAGCCCCATGCGCCGCTCATAACCGATTCGGCCCTTGTACGCTTCTCCGCTGTCGACGTAACCATGTTTGGCGTACAGCGCGATCGCCGCGTCGTTATCGGCATCCACTGACAACTCTAACCCTTTGATCTCCGGCCACGCCTGACGCGCAACCTCGGGCAGTGCTTGCAGACACGCCTTGCCGTAACCCTTGCCCTGCGCCCTGCGATCAACCTGCAACGCATGCAAGGTGGCGCTATGTTCATTGGCCCAGGCCGGCAACACCGGCGGGCGTTTGAGCAGCAGAAACGCCACCGGCACTTCATCCGCCAACAGGGCAAAACCCTTCACGCCGGGGCCGGGCTTCGACAGCAGCGTGTGCAACGCACCATGAATATCGCCAGAGAACTTGATCTGCTCGGCATGGATTTCAATCGCCTCGACTTGCTCACGCTGCAAGGCGTTGAGGCTGTCGTACGGCACGAGTTGGGCTGACACGGGAATTTCCTTTTTCCTACAAAGATGAGCCTCGGATTCTAGCGATTTTGTCTTCTGTAGAATTTTTTTGTTTGCTCTGTCGATCTGCCGGTTCACCAAGCGACTAAGAGTGTCTTCACAACAAAAACCACGGAGAACAGCATGAGCGCACAATCTGAAATCCAGACCCTGATCAACACCTACCGCGAAGCCGTCATGACCAAGGACGTGGAGAAAGTCATGGCGTTGTATGCCGACGACATCGTCTCCTTCGACGCGATCAAAGCCCTGCAATTCAAAGGCAAAGCCGCCTACCGCGCGCACTGGGTCGACTGCATGGAAATGTGCCCCGGCCCGCACATTTTCGAGTTCCACGAAATCGCCATCGAAAGCGCCGACAACATCGCCTTTGCGCACTGGGTGGCCAACTGCGGTGGCACCAATGAGAAAGGCGAAACCCAGAGCTGCTGGATGCGCGTCACCGCCTGCTATCGGCAGGTTGGCGGGGCCTGGAAAATCGTCCACGAACACTGGTCGGCACCGTTCGATCCGATGAGCGGCGCGACCCTGTTTGATGTACAGCCCTGATCTTCAGCCATAGTTGAACCGTCCGCTTCAGGAGAACGCCATGAAGTATTTATGCCTGGTCTATAGCGATGAGCGCCTGCTGCATTCGTCGCCCGACAGCCCGAAAGACGCTGAGTGCTGGGCGTACGCCGAGTCGATTCAGGGCAGCGGGCGGATGGTTGCTGCCGAGGCTCTGGAGTCGGTGCAGACCGCCACCACGGTGCGCATGCGCAACGGCAAACTGTCGATTACCGACGGCCCGTTCGCCGAAACCAAGGAGCAACTGGCCGGTTTCTACCTGATCGACGCCAAGGACCTCAACGAAGCGCTTCAGGTCGCCGGCAACATTCCGGCGGCGCGGGTCGGCAGCGTTGAAGTACGCCCGGTGCGACAGTTGAATGTCTGAGGTTCGGGCGCGGGTCGAGCAGGTCTATCGCGAAGACTCGCGGCGGATTCTGGCGACACTGATTCGCCTGCTCGGCGATTTCGACCTCGCCGAAGAAGCCTTGCACGAGGCGTTCTTCGTCGCGGTCGAACGCTGGCAGCGCGACGGCGTACCGGACAATCCGCGCACCTGGCTGGTGTCGACCGGGCGCTTCAAGGCGATTGATGTGTTGCGTCGACGTGCACGCTTCAAAGCTTCACAGCCCTTGCTGTTGGCGCAGTTGGAAGAACTTGAGCAGGCCGACTGGAGTGGCGAGGACGTGGAAGACGATCGTCTGCGGCTGATCTTCACCTGTTGTCACCCGGCGCTGGCGGCGGATGCGCAAGTGCCGCTGACCTTGCGCGAAGTCTGCGACCTGACCACCGAGGAAATCGCTCGCGCCTTTCTCTGCGCGCCAGCGGCGATTGCCCAGCGCATCGTGCGGGCGAAAGCCAAGATCCGTGATGCGAAAATCCCTTATCAAGTACCGAGCCTGAGCGAATTGCCCGAACGCCTCGACAGCGTGTTGCGGGTGATTTATCTGGTGTTCAACGAGGGGTATTCGGCGTCGATTGGCGCGGAGTTGATCCGTGAGGATCTGACGCGTGAGGCGATCAGGTTGGGGCGGTTGTTGATGGAGTTGTTGCCGGAGCCGGAGGTCATGGGGTTGTTGGCGATGATGCTGTTGCACGAATCACGGCGACCGGCGCGGACTTCGCCGAGTGGTGAACTGGTGCTGCTGGATGATCAGGATCGTGCCTTGTGGGATGCCGGGTTGATTGCCGAAGGGTGTGCGCTGGTTGAGCGTGCGCTGACCACGCGGCGGTTTGGGCCGTATTGTCTGCAAGCGGCGATTGCCGCGGTGCATGCCGAGGCGCCGTCAGCGGCGGAGACGGATTGGGCGCAGATCGTCGGGCTGTATGACGTACTG
The DNA here is from genome assembly GCF_979258655.1 of Pseudomonas sp. AC242. NCBI lineage: Bacteria > Pseudomonadati > Pseudomonadota > Gammaproteobacteria > Pseudomonadales > Pseudomonadaceae > Pseudomonas > Pseudomonas sp. AC242. Next base: position 4,108,103 of record NZ_OZ409873.1, on the reverse strand, counting down.
CTGCGCGCGGTGCCCTCGCCAGTGATTGAATTGAATCGAGCGGTCGCGGTGGCCAAGCGCGACGGGGCGCTATCCGGGTTGAGTCTGATTGAAGGAATTTTGGCGCGCGGCGAATTGCAGGATTACCACTTGGCGCATTCTGCGCGGGCGGAGTTTTGTCGGCAGTTGGGCCGGGTGGAGGAGGCGCGGGCGGCGTATTTGCGGGCGTTGGAGCTTACGCGGCAGGAACCGGAGCGGCGGTTTATTGAAGGGCGGCTTTCGGCGCTGGAATTGCCCTCACCCTAGCCCTCTCCCAGAGGGAGAGGGGACTGATTGGGGGATATTGGAGAATTTCACCGACTTGAACGATCGGCTTTGAATCCAGAATCGATCCAGTCTGGTCGAGGTTAAGGCCGCAATGAATCCAGAATCGACCCAATCTGGTTGAGCTTTAAGGTCGCAGTGAATCCAGAATCGATCCAGTGTGGTCGAGGTTTAAGGTCGCAATGAATCCATAATCGACTCGGTCTTTCAGGTCGATGTCTGACGCAAGACACCTCGGTCGGCTCCCTCTCCCTCCGGGAGAGGGCTGGGGTGAGGGGCTTTTGACTTCAGGCTTGCCAGCGATCAGCAGCGCCGTTATTCCAGCATCTTGCTCAATAACCAACTCCCCGCCGGCCCCGGTGGATAAAGCCGCGACCACAACGCATCAACAAACACCGGCTTAGGCCAGCCGCGCACCTTCAACTCCACCAGCAAATCATTGCCATAACGTTGCGCCAGCCAACGCGGCAGCGGCGCCCAGCCAAAACCCTTTTCGGCCATTTCCAGCAGCATCAGATAACTTGGTGCCGACCACACGCGACCTTTGCCGCGGCTGTCATACGGATTGACGATGGTCGCCAGGCGCAATTCACGGTGCTGTTCCAGGATCTGCTGATCAATGTGACCAAGCCTGGCCAGCGCATGGTCGCGATTGACGAACAAGGCGATTTCCGTGCGCTCGGCCACTGTCGACGTCACCAGATCCGGCGGGTAGTTCTCTTGCATCTCAGCGAAGGCCAAGTGCGCGCGACCGCGTTGCACCAGCTCAATCAAGTCATCGCATTCGGCAATCAGGCATTCCAGTTCCAGATCCGGATAACGCTGCTCAAACCCGACCAGCGCCGCTTCAAAACGGTACGACTGATACGTGTCGGAAATCGCCACCGTCAGCTTCGGTTCGACGCCTTGGGACAACTGTCGTGCGGTCATTTCCAGGCGACTGCTGGCCGCCAGAATCGCCTCGGCGCGTTGCAGCATCACATGCCCGGCCGGGGTCAGCGTCGGTTTACGACTGCTGCGATCAAACAACTGCAGGTCCAGATCGATCTCAAGACTGGCCACTGCCGCGCTGATGGTCGACTGACTGCGCCCGAGTTTGCGTGCCGCTGCGGAAAACGAGCCTTGGGTGGCTGCCTGGACAAATGCCAACAGCACTTCTTGCGAAATCATCAACTATCGCCTTGATCGATGGTTATTGGTTATGAAGTATCGATTCGAGCATAGATCATGGCAATCATATTCACTCAAGGACTCAGGCCATGACTGCCCACAAATCCATCTCTGAACGTATTTTCCAGGCCATCGGTTTCGAACTGCTGGCCATCCTGATCTGCACACCGTTGCTGGCGTGGATCATGCAAAAACCGATGCTGGAAATGGGCGCGGTGACGGTGTTGATCGCCCTGTTGGCGCTGGGTTGGAACGTGGTGTTCAACCGCTTCTTTGATCGTATGCTTGCGCGCATGAACGTTGCGCACAATGCTTGGGTGCGAGTGGTACACGCGCTGCTGTTCGAGGGTGGTTTGATCGTAATGGGCGTGCCACTGATTGCCTGGTGGTTGTCGGTCAGCCTGTGGCAGGCGTTTTTGCTCGACATCGGCGTGTTGCTGTTCTTTCTGCCGTACACCTACGTGTATCACTGGGGCTATGACGTAGTGCGCGAGCGCTTCATGACCCGTAATGCCTGCCAGAACTAATCTCGATCCCCGTGTAGGAGCCTTCGGCAGCTCCTACATGTGAAGGTGTTTCAGCGTTGGTTAGAGGAACATGCCGCCGGATGCCTCAACCCGCTGGCCATTGATCCACTGTCCACCCGGCGACAGCAGCAACGCCAACGCCCCGCCAATATCGTCCGGTTGCCCGGCACGGCCCAGCGCGGTATTGCTGGCGACCATCGCATTCACTGCTGAGTTGTCGCGTACTGCGCCACCACCGAAGTCCGTTTCAATCGCCCCCGGCGCAAGAATGTTCACGCCAATCTGCCGCGCACCCAGCTCTTTGGCCTGATAACGGGTCAGCACTTCCATCGCGCCTTTCATCGCCGCATAAGCGCCGTAACCCGGCAGGCTGAAACGGGTCAGGCCGCTGGAAATATTGATGATCCGGCCGCCGTCGTTAATCAGTGGCAGCAATTGTTGGGTCAGGAAGAACGGCCCTTTCAACTGGATGTTCATCAGCAGATCGAACTGCTCCGGCGTGGTTTCGGCAAACAGGGCATGCACGCCGATCCCGGCGTTGTTGATCAGGAAGTCAAAACGCTGACGGTCGAACGTCTGCTGCAATGCCTGCTCAACACGTATACCAAAATCGGCAAAGGTTTCGCTGCGGCCGACGTCCAGTTGCAGCATCACGGCTTTCGCGCCGAGTGCCTGCAGTTCGGTTACCAGTGCCTGGGCTTCATCGGCGCGGCTGTTGTAGGTGCCGATGATGTCGATGCCTTGAGCGGCAAGATGCAGTGCGGCGTTTTTACCGAGGCCACGGCTGGCGCCGGTGATCAATGCGATTTTACGGTTCATAGGGACTTCCTCGATTGCAGTGATTGGTGATGGGCTCAGTTTATTTATCCGTCCTGAGGTGATAAACAGAGTGAATCCGGAATCACTGATCGGCTCAGCCGAACAATCTACGAGCGGCCCATGAACAAACTGGAACTGCTGCGCACCTTCGTCAGGGTCAGCGAGCTGTCGAGTTTCACCCTCGCTGGCGAGAGCTTGGGCTTACCGCGCTCGACCGTGTCCGAACACGTGCAAGCGCTGGAAGCACTGCTCGGTACACGCCTGCTGCAACGCACCACGCGCAAGGTTCAGGCGACGCAGGACGGTTTGGTGTTATACGAACGCAGCAAGGACCTGCTCTCGCACATGGACGAGATCGAAGGCCTGTTTCGCCAGGACGAAGCGTCGTTGACCGGGCGCATTCGGGTCGACATGCCGAACATTCTCGCGCGGCGCCTGATCATGCCGCGCTTGCCACAGTTCATGGAGCGTCATCCGAATCTGGAGCTGGAAATCAGCAGCACCGATCGCCGTGTTGATCTGCTCAGCGAAGGCTTCGATTGTGTGGTGAGGATTGGCGCGCAGCCGGATCAATCGGTGGTGGCGCGGCACCTCGGTGACTTTCCCATGGTTAACTGCGCCAGCCCGGCCTACCTTGAGCGCTACGGGGTGCCGCAGACCCTGGAAGATCTCGCGCAGCATCGGCTGGTGCATTACGTCGGCGTGCTCGGCTCGCGTTCGGAAGGTTTTGTGTACGAGGAGGGCGGTCAGGTTAAACGCTTGCCGATGGCAGGCAGCATTACGGTCAACAGCACCGACGCTTACGAGTCGGCGTGCCTCGGTGGATTTGGTCTGACGCAGGTGCCGCGTACCGGCATGCAGCCGCATCTGGATAACGGCGAACTGGTGACTGTGTTGCCGCAATTCACCGCGCCAGCGATGGGGATTTCATTGTTGTATGCGCGGCAACGGCATTTGCCATTGCGGGTCAGGGTGTTTATGGATTGGCTCGGCGATCTGATTCGCTCCGCGCTCTGAACCTGATCACCGGTCAAAACTGTAGGAGTGAGCCTGCTCGCGATAGCGGTGTGTCAGTTTAATCAATGTTGACTGATACACCGCTATCGCGAGCAGGCTCACTCCTACAGGGGGTCTTCGTCCGTTAGAAAATTTGGGTGAACAGCCAGTAGAGGCTGCCCGACAGCAGAATGGCGGCGGGCAGCGTCAGCACCCACGCCATCAACAGATTGCGGATGGTCTTCATCTGCAACCCGCCGCCATTGGCGACCATGGTCCCGGCCACACCCGAGGACAAAACATGGGTCGTCGACACCGGCAAACCAAACATGTCCGCCGCACCGATGGTCAGCATCGCCACGGTTTCCGCCGAGGCGCCCTGCGCATAGGTCAGATGGGTCTTGCCGATCTTCTCGCCGACCGTCACCACAATCCGTTTCCAGCCAACCATGGTGCCCAACCCGAGCGCGATGGCCACGGCGATTTTCACCCACAGCGGAATAAACCGCGTGGCGTTGTCGATCTGCTGTTTGAACAACTGCAGTTTGCCGCTGGTGTCGGCGTCGAAATTGCCGACCTTGTTCTTGTCCATCAGGCGAATGCTTTCGCTGGCCAGGTACATGTCGTTACGCACGTTGCCCATGGCTTCGGCCGGGACTTTCGCCAGCGAACCGTAGCCTTTGACCTCTTCGCCGATGTGCCCGGTGAGGGCGGCAAGGGCGGGGATCAGTTGTGGCGTGGCGTCCTTGCTGCGCACGTAATCGGAGAGCACCGCACGCGGATCGGCGGGCGTCGGCAGCGGTGCACTTTTCACCAGCGCTTGCTGGGTGACTTGCGCCACGGCGGCAAACTGCAGCGATTGTTCTTCCGGCATGGTGCGGTTCAAGGCGTAAGCCATCGGCAGCGTGCCGACCAGAATCAGCATGATCAGGCCCATGCCTTTCTGGCCGTCGTTGGAGCCGTGAGCGAAGGACACGCCGGTGCAGGTCAGAATCAGCAACCCGCGAATCCACCATGGCGGCGGGGTGTTGCCTTCCGGGGCCTTGTACAGCGAACGATTTTTCACGAACGCGCGTAGCGCCAACAGCAACAGCGCCGCGCAACCGAAACCCACCAGCGGCGAGAGCAACAAGGCGTATCCAATCTTGGTCGCCTGCGCCCAGTCGACCCCGCTGGTGCCGTCACGGCCGTGCATCAAGGCATTCGCCACGCCGACGCCGATGATTGAACCGATCAAAGTGTGTGACGACGACGCCGGCAAACCCAGCCACCAGGTGCCGAGGTTCCACAGGATCGCCGCGATCAGCAGGGCGAAAATCATCGAGAAACCGGCGGAAGAACCGACCTGCAGAATCAATTCCACCGGCAGCAAAGCGATGATGCCGAACGCCACCGCGCCGCTCGAAAGCAGCACGCCGAGGAAGTTGAAGAAACCCGACCAGACCACCGCCACGTTCGGCGGCAGCGAGTGGGTGTAGATCACCGTCGCGACGGCGTTGGCGGTGTCGTGGAAACCGTTGACGAACTCAAAGCCCAGGGCAATCAGCAGCGCCACACCGAGCAACAGAAACGGCGTCCACGTGGTGACCACCGTGCCGAGTTCGTGCATGTCGTGCATCAGGCTGTAGGCGGTGAACAGCATCCCCATGGCCAACACGGCGAAAAAGATCACGTAGGTGAACGGACCGGTTTTCTTGTCGAGGGCTGGCCTGCCACTGTGGGCGGACGCGGGGCTGACGGTCAGGGAGGGAGTAGCCATGGCAGGACAATCCTGAGCGAGGGAAGGAATGTCGCCCATGATCGTTGCAGAATGTTACAGAGAGACTGCGCCATGTCAGTGTTTGGCTGAATACCCCAACCGTCGGTCTTCTGCTCGTTCCCACGCTCTGCGTGGGAATGACGCCCGGGACGCTCCGCGTCCCCTGTGACGCAGAGCGTCACTCGATGCATTCCCACGCAGAGCATGGGAACGAGCGTTGAGGCGTCAATAATCCCCGCGCTTGCGAAACGCCCAACGCCCGGCAATCACGGTAAACGTCGCCACCAGTGCGACCAAAATCCAGAACCCTTCCGGATCCTGCGACAACGGCACCCCGCCCACATTCATCCCGAAAAAACCGGCAATGATGTTGATTGGCAACGCAAGCACAGTCACCACCGTCAAAGTAAACAGCGTGCGGTTGCTCTGTTCGTTGAGGTTGGCGGCGATCTCTTCCTGCAGCAGTTTGATCCGCTCACCCAGTGCAGTGAGGTCGTTGATGATCAGCGCAAACTCCTCGGTGGATTTGCGCAGTTCCTTGACGTCCTCCTTCTGCAACCAGGGCGGCGGCCGATTGAGCAAACGCAATAACGAACCCGGCTCCAGCGCCAACAGCCGTTGCAGACGCACCAGCACCCGCCGGTTGGCGCCGAGTTCGGCACGGTTGGTCGACAGCCGCGAGGAGAGCAATTCATCCTCGACCTGATCGACGCTCATGCTGGTCTTGCGCACGATCTGCGTCAGCACTTCGCCTTGATCGCGCAGCAGATGCACAAGCAGTTCCGAGGGGGAACGAAAGCGCTCGCCGGCCTTCACCGACGAGCGCAGTTTGTCCACCGAATGCAGCGGTTGCAGACGCGCACTGACGATCAGTTTGCTGCGCACACAAACCCACAGCGTCGACACGTCCGAGGAGACCATGCTGCTGAGGTTGAACACCACATCGTTGACCACCGCCAGCAACGCCGAATCGACATGCTCGATGCGCGTCGAGCGCGAGCCTTCGTGCAGCGCCTCGAAAAACTCTTCGGGCAATTGCAGATGACTTTTCATCCAGCGCTCGCACGCCGCATGCGCCAGATTGAGGTGCAGCCAAAGGAATTCACCGCTGTCGCTGTCGTCCTGCAAACAGCGCAACGCTGTGGCCGAATCGACTTCGCGACCACGTTCGCCGGGCAGGAAGCGATAGCCGTAGAGCAGGCCAAACAGATCAGGATCGCGATGACTGATGTCGAGGCTGTGGTTCATGGAGGCTCGCTGCGAGGAGGGTGCGTCGGTACGCAAATGGCAGGTTCACTGAGCCGCATCATCGCAATGTCACATGACGTTTATGTGACAGCAAAGTGACGTCAAATCAGCGACTTACCGACGGTCGGATTTTCTTCAAGAAGCGATATGGCGCGCCGATCACCGGTGCGTTAGGTTGCGCGCTATTGGCCATGAGCCAAGGCTCGCCGACATGGATGTCCGGCAAAATTTCACGCCTTACCGGGCGTGCCTCATCCTTGTCCTGAGTATCTTTCGATGCTGCAAAAATCCCTGAGAACGCAAATTCTCGCTCTGCTGAGCGGCAGCCTGTTGGCGGTGCTGTTGATTGCCCTGGCCTGTTTTCATTTCCTGTCCAACGGCGTGCAGAGTTACAGCCAGTTGATCGCCGGTCCCTTGCACACGTCGCAATTGATCGATGAGGCCAACCTGCAATTCAAGGTGCAGGTGCAGGAATGGAAAAACGTGTTGTTGCGCGGCAAGCAGCCGGCGGATCTGGCCAAGTACTGGGGGCAGTTCGAAGACCGTCAGCGCGATGTGCAGAACATCCTCGGTGAACTGGCCGGCCAGAAAGGTCTCGAGCCGAGCCTGAAAAACCGCATCGAACGTTTGCGTGATGAGCATCGTCAGTTGGGTTCTGCCTATCAGAAGGGCCGCGATGCCTACGTGGCTGCCGGTGGTGATCCGACGGCAGGTGACGCGGCGGTCAAAGGCGTTGACCGTGCCGCCAGCGATCAGATGAGCGAACTGGTCGCCGAGTTGCGCAAGCAAGGCACCGCGCAGTCGGCGCTGATCAGTGCCGAGGCTGATCGCACTGTGTGGCTGGGGCTGTTGGTGATGCTCGCGTCGGGCCTGTTGATCGGCCTGCTCAGCCTGTGGCTGGTCAACCGCAACCTGGTCGAGCCGATCCGCAAGCTCATCGATTACGTCACCCAATTGAGTCGCGGCAAACTGGCCGAACGTGTGGTCAGCGACCGTCAGGATGAACTGGGCAATCTCGCTGCTGCCGCCAACACCTTGCGTGATTTTCTCGCCGAAACCTTCACCCGTCTGCAGCGCAGCGCCAGTGATCTGGACAGCGCCAGCGGCGAGTTGAACGCGATCGCCACGACCATGGCTGGCGGCACCAACGAGCAGTTCAACCGCACCGATCAAGTCGCTACGGCCATGAACGAAATGTCCGCCACCGCGCAGGAAGTGGCGCGTCACGCCGCCGATGCCGCGCGTGCGGCCGACGATGCTGATCAGTCCGCCCAACAGGGTGAAAAGGTCATGCAGAGCACCATCCACTCGATCACGCAGATGCGCGGCGAAATCGCCAATACCGCCACGGTGATTCGTCGTCTGGAAGCCGACAGCGGCCGCATCGGCAAGGTGCTGGAAGTGATTCGCGGCATCGCCGAGCAGACCAATCTGCTGGCACTCAACGCCGCGATTGAAGCGGCGCGGGCCGGTGAGGCCGGGCGTGGTTTTGCGGTGGTTGCCGATGAAGTGCGCAACCTCGCACAACGCACAGCCGAGTCGATCATCGAGATCAACCAGATCATTCAGAGCGTGCAGACCGGCGCGGTGGATGCGGCGCAAGCCATCGACAGCGGCCAGACGCGCAGTGATGAAAGCGTTGAGCAAGTAACCCAGGCCGGTGCGATGCTGGAGCGCATCACCCACGCAGTGGAAGCGATTCGCGACATGAACCGTCAGATCGCCACCGCTGCGGAAGAGCAGACCTCGGTGGCCGAGGACATCTCGCGCAACCTCACCGAGATCACGTCGATCGCCAGCACCAACCTCGACAATGTGCAGCGCACTGAAAGCGCCAGTCAGAACCTGCATAGCCTGTCGGGGCAGTTGAACGAAGTCACCGCGCGCCTCAGCGCCTGAGGTCATTGAACGTGTACCGATTCGGATACCGAGTCGGTACACAGTCGATCTCAAATTGATGCAGCCATGGTCGATGACCGGTTATCTATCACCGGCATTGGAGCCTTTCCATGGTCAGCATTACTTCAGTTTCGATCAATCAGACCGTCACGACACCCACCAGTAAAACCGCAATCAGCGACGTCGGTGACGAGACCTCGACCACGGCAGCCGCCAGCACTGGCGTGAAAGCGGACACCAGCAAAGTGGCTGCGGGCGGTGGTGCGGCACCCGCGGGTGACAGCGATTCCAGCAGTGAAGAATCGGATTCGGTGAAGGAACTGCGCAAGCAGATTGCCGAACTGCAGAAGCAATTGCAGGAGGAGCAGCAAGCGTTGCAAGCGGCGCAGGCGAAGCAGGAAAGTTCTGATGCCAAGGCTGCCGAAGTAGCCGCTGCGCAAGCGCAGATCACCGCTACCTCGGCGTCCCTGTCAACCGCTACCGCCTCACTGTTGCAGGCGTTGCAGGATTCCGATTCGAGCACCTCGGGTTCGCTGGTCAGCACCTCGGCGTGATGCCCTTTTCCCTCACCCTAGCCCTCTCCCAAGGGAGAGGGAACTGACCGTGGTGACTATTTGAGGTACGCCGACCTGAAATATCGAGGCGCATTCAGGTCTTGAGTAACCCCCGATCGGCTCCCTTTCCCCCTCGCCCCCTTTGGGGGCGGTCCGACGTTTCGGGAGGGCTGGGGTGAGGGGGAGAAAATCTCACTGGCAACACATCAACCAAGCCAAACACCAGACACAAAAAAAGCCGCACGATCTTTCAATCGTGCGGCTTTTGGTGGTGCGTTCAATCAAGTGTCTTGCTTGTTGCTCAGCACTTTGCCGGTAGTTGCATCAAAGTCCACATCGAACTCTTTGCCATCAGCAGTTTTCAATTCAACTTCATACTCATAACCGTTGAAGTGGTTATCCAGGTCGGTGTCAGTAATCGTCGCACCCGGATGCAGTTTCAGCGCTTCGGCGTTCATCGACTCCAGCGCCTTGATTTTGCCCGACTTAACCAGTTCAGGAATCTGGTCAACGCGAACATCAGCCTGGGCCAGGCCAGCGGTAAGAGTCAGGGCAGCGGCGGTAAACAGGGCAGTCAAAGTTTTCATCGGTTCGTTCCTTGGGGTGATTCGTTTAAGTGGCTTCAGGTTAACCAGTGCAACTTAACTCACCCTTAAAATCCCAAAGCCAAACAAAACGGGCAAGCCATGCACCTGCACAGAACCTGTGGGAGCGTGGCTTGCCCGCGATGAAAACGCCTTGATTTAAGATCAGAAGCCGTTGTTCTTCAGCACCTGATCAACACTGCCGGCCGCCGGGCGTTTATAGAACTTCAACAGTTCGCTGGCACGGTTGGTGAAGATGCCGTCGACACCGGCCGCCATGACTTTCTCGAAGTCCACCGGCTCGTCGACGGTGTAGACGTGCACCAGCATGCCCTGGTCGTGGGTGTATTTATTCATCCACGGTTGCACCAGATCCGAATAGCTCTGATCGCCACCCTTGGTCAGCTTCGCCGACGGGCCGGTACCGATTGCGCCTTGGGCCTTGGCGTAATCCACCCATTGTTTGAATTCGGCTTCGGACTTCGGCTCTTGTTTGCCGTAGAAAACGTTTTTGTCTTTCTCGCCGGATTCGGCAAACGTCACTTTCGATTTTGGCTCGATGCTGCCTTCGCCCACCCACAACAGGAGGATTTTCGGCACTTGCGGCATCTCTTTTTCCAGCAGTTCGAGGCTGTTTTTCTCGAACGTTTGCAGGATCACTTTGCCCCTGCCTTGACCCACACCCAGCGCACTTTTTGCCAGTTTCGAACCGGCCGGGCTCAGCCAGCCGCGATCCTGCAGTTTCTCTTTCAGGTCTTTCTCGATCCCGGGAAACAGTTGCGGCTCTTTGGTCTCGATGTACAGGCCCGGCTTGTGTTGCGGATTGGCTTGGGCGATGTCGATGATTTCATCAAGGGTCAGAATTTTCAGCCCGGCGTAAGTCGGGCGCGCGCGATCCGGGTACTTGGTGTTGAACCAGCTGCCGGCGTCGAGTGTTTTCAGTTCGGCCATGGTGAACGCGGTGGCCGAGGCGTCTTTGCGCTCCGGAAATTTGGTCGCAACGTCAGTGGTGCGTTGCAGGTTGTCGTCGTGCAGGGCGAACAGCACGCCGTCCTTGCTGCGCTGCAGGTCCATTTCCAGGTAATCGGCGCCAAGATCGCGGGCCAGTTTGTAGGACGCCGCAGTGGATTCCGGTGCATCGAAAGACGCGCCACGGTGGGCGATCACCGCCGGGTGCGGGATGCCGTTGGTGGCAGCGATCGCTTTCGGATCAGTCTGGCTGGCGGCGTGCGCCTGACCGAGGCCGAGCAGCAGGCTCAGGACCAGGGCGCTTTTGGTGAAAGTGGCGGGCATGTTCGAGTTCCTTTCGCAGGGCAATTTCAAAGACGTACCTTTTAACAACTGAATCGCTCGGGTGCTATCGCAGGACCGACATAAACGTATTAAAAGCGATTTTTCCTGCACTTTTGTGGCGCGGTTTGCAGTACGCTTGCCCTCGGCAGACGTCCCGGCAGAGGGCGCGCCGCTCAGTTGCCCTGCGTGTAAACCATCGATCAACTTTCGTGAGGTTTACCATGCGCATCACCTCCCAACTCATCTGCCAGGCCGCCGACGATCTCAAGGGCTTTGTCGGCCTCAATCGCAAAACCGGTCAGTACATCGTCAGATTCAGCGAAGATTCGTTCGGTATGGACGTGGCCGATGACGGCATTATTCCTGTGAGCGAATTCGTCTGGGCGCCGGCGACAGCGCAGACCATGACGCTTAAACGCGAGTTGATTCAGTTGTTGCTGGATCAGAATATTGATGAGCGGATCAACATCACCGAGCCGTTGCGCGTTTATATGAGCAAGGTTGAAGTGCCGGAGATTGTTGCGGTGCGCAGTCTGGTGCGCGGCTGATATTTTTTAGTGGCTGTACCGGCCCCATCGCTGGCAAACCAGCTCCCACAAATACGGTGTGATCTTCAGAACAGCGCATAACCTGTGGGAGCTGGCTTGCCAGCGATGGGGCCGGTGAGCTCACCACCAACATCACAGTCTGAACCGATACTCGCGTTCGACTTTGCACACCCGCGTCTGAAACGACGAATACCATTCCGAGCGCCCACGCACTTGAATCAGCCGATGCTCAGGGTTCTGCCGCCACGCCAGAATCGCCGCTTCGCTCTGCCAATACGACACCGTAATCCCGACGCCATCCGCTCCTCGAACCGACTCCACCCCGAGAAACCCCGGCTGTTCACGCACCAACAAATCCATGCGCTCAGCCGCCTCGGCATAGCCGTTGTCACCCTCGGTGCGAGTCGAGGTGAAAATCACCGCAAAGCAGGCCGTCATCAACGTGCCTCCGCGCAAGCTTCAACAAACGCGTGCACCAGCGGCGGCATCTGCCCTTTGAGCGCGGCACGTTCTGGCTGGAACAGCGTCGCCACAAAGAATGGATGATCCTTGAGTTCAATCGCGCGCAAATCCCCTGACGAATCATGACCGACAGCTTGTAGCCGATCGTTCAACAGTTGCCGTTCGAACAGCGGATTCACACCGAAGCGGCAGCGATAACCTTCACGAATTTGCGACGTTTCGTACGCACTGGCGATCAACGAGCCGGGCACCAGGTGAATGCTGTCCACCGCTTCGACCAGCGAACAGGTCAACGGCGTGAGCACCGCGCATTCAGAGTCGGGCGATGTCTCGCCATGCTCGGCATCGGTCCAGCCCAACACGTTGCGGGAAAATTCCAGCACCGCATGCTGAAAACCGCCGCAGGTGCCAAGGAAAGGGCGCTGTTGTTCACGGGCAAAACGGATCGCTCGCAGTGCGCCGGCTTCACTTTTGTAAGGGCTGCCGGGGACGCACCAAAAACCGTTGAACTCGCCGAGTCGCGTATCGGCGTGGATCTGCTCGGTGGGCAACCATTCGAATTGCACGTTGCGGTCGAGGTGTTCGGCGACCAGACCGAGGGCGACGGGAATGGCTTGGTGGGCGGTGACTTGCGGGTCGTGATCGCCAATCAGGGCGATACGGATGGCGCTGTTTTCCATGGGGGTTCCCTGCGCTTGTTGATTGATGGCACTCACTATAGATTGGCGTTCACGCACTCAATATGGGCGTTTAGCCAAGTGATTAATGCAGCGACGCACTATCAACTCGACTATCCCGATCTGGCCCTGATCCTCGCCTTGGTGCGTGGCGGCTCGCTGGCCCGGGCCGCGCAGTTGTTGAAAGTCGACGTGTCGACGGTATTCCGCGCCGTGCGTCGTCTCGAAGCCGCACTGGGTCAGCAGTTGTTCGAAAAAAGCCGCTCCGGCTATTTACCGACAACTCTCGCGCAGACGTTGGCCGAGCAAGCCGAACGCGCCGAACAGGCACTGGAAGCCGCACGTATCGGCGTGGAGCAGGGCGGGGAAGTGGTCAGCGGTACGGTGCGCCTGACCTGCACCGATTCGGTATTGCAGGGTTTGCTGCTGCCGGCGCTGGCGCAGTTCATGCCCAATTACCCAGCGCTGACCATAGAACTGAGCACCTCCAACGATTTCGCCAACCTCAGCCGCCGCGATGCCGACATCGCCCTGCGCCTGACGCGTACACCTCCGGAGCATCTGGTCGGACGGCAACTGGCGAAGATTTCCTACCGGGTCTGCGCCAGTGCGCGCTATCTGCAAAACGTCGATGCGACGGATCTGGCCGCGCTGAACTGGATCGCCCCGGATGACTTTTTGCCCGATCATCCGACCATCGCCTGGCGTCGCCAGCACTTGCCCGGCGTCACTCCGGGATATCGCTGCAACAGTATGTTGTCGGTGACGGAGTTGGTTCGTGCTGGCCTCGGCGTGGCGGCGTTACCGGACTTTCTGATCACCGACGGTTTGCAACCATTGAGCGAGCCGTTGCACGGTTACGACACCGCGTTATGGCTGCTGACTCGCCCGGATTGCCGAGCTTTGCGCTCGGTGGTGACGTTGTTCGATGAGCTCGGGCGGGCGTTACGGTTGCCGTGATCAGCGCTGCGGATTCTGGCGCATGTGATCGTGCAGCTCGCTGGTCAGGCTGGCGATGCGTTCGGTGAGGTTTTTGGTCATCTCGGTGAGGCGGGTGTTCTGCTCCAGCAGTTCAAGCAGTTGCGCGGTGTTCTTCGCGGCTTGGGCCTGACGCTCGGTATTGGCCTGTGCCAGCGCTTCACGGTGTAGCGCATCGGCATCGGCTTGTGCCTTGTCGCGCGCGGCCTGGCGTGTTTGTGCGAGCAGAATCAGCGGCGCGGCGTAGGCCGATTGCAGACTGAAGGCGAGGTTCAACAGGATGAACGGGTAAACGTCGAAAGTGGTCACGCCAAACACGTTCAGGCAGACCCACAACAGCACAATCAGGGTTTGCGCGCCGAGGAACATTGGCGTGCCGAAGAACCGCGCAAACGCCTCGGCGCGCAGGGCGAAGGTGTCGTTGCCGAAAGTCGTGTTGAGGTGGGCGTTGGGGCGGTGGAAGCGCAGGTGATCGACGGGAGCTGTATCAGGTGTGGCGGGTTTTTCAGTGGTCATGATGCACTCGGCAGGACTTGAGACTGAAGCTCACTATAGTCCTGCATTGCGGCTCATGACCTCTTCGCGAGCAGGCTCGCTCCCACATTGGAATGCATTTTCCCTGTGGGAGCGAGCTTGCTCGCGAAGGCAACGACGCGGTCTACCTGCCTTTAACCCGGCACCCGCTCATTGGCAAACATGCTCACCGCATCCACCGCCTCACTGGCGCCATCACGAATCTGCAAGATCACCGTGCCCGCCTGATTCGCCAACTCGACCCCTTCAGCCGCGCGACCCCGGGTGCCTTCCATGCTCTTGATGGCCTGGCGAGTTTCGCTCTGGATCAAACCGATCATGGTGGATATCTCCGCCGTTGAGCCACTGGTACGTGCCGCCAGTTGGCGTACTTCATCGGCAACCACGGCAAATCCGCGACCCTGCTCACCGGCGCGCGCGGCCTCAATGGCGGCATTGAGCGCCAGCAGATTGGTCTGGTCGGCAATCGCGCGGATCGTGTTGACGATGGCGGTGATCTGCTCAGAGCGCTCGCCCAGTTGCGCAATCAACGTCGACGATTGGGCAATGTCTTCGGCGATTTCACGCATTTCACTGGCGGCCTGCTGGATCACCTGCGTACCTTGCTCGGCGACTTTTCGCGTCGCCACCGAGATGTGATACGCCGCACTGGCACTGCGCGCATCCTGTTCGTGTTGCTCGACCCGGGCGGTGACGTCGGAGGCGAATTTCACCACTTTGCACAAGCGCCCGGCAGCGTCATAAACCGGGTTGTAATTGGCTTCGAGCCAGACGATTTGCCCGCGTTTATCCACGCGTTCGAACTGCCCCTGGAAAAGCTCGCCCTGATTCAAGCGCCGCCAGAAATCCTCATAGGCGCTGCTGTTGACCAGTTCCGGCGTGCAGAACAAACGGTGATGTTTGCCTTTCAGCTCGGCGAGGGTGTAACCCATGCGCGTCAGAAAATTCTGATTGGCCGTAAGAATGCTGCCGTCGAGGTTGAATTCGATGACCGCCATTGCCCGGTCAATCGCCTGCAACTTGGCGTTGGCCTCACTTTCCTGCTGCACCTTGGCGGTCACGTCCATGGCGTACTTGACCACTTTCACCACGCGACCCGAGGCATCCTTGATCGGGTTGTAGCTGGCTTCAAGCCAGATAGGCTGACCTTTGCTGTTGACGCGTTCAAATGTACCGGACTGAAACTGGCCGTTTTTCAGGCGTGACCACAAATCAGTGTATTGAGCGCTACGCCCGAATTCTGCTGTGCAAAAGCGCCGGTGCGGTTGGCCGATCGCTTGTTCGGCGGTGTAACCCATGGTCTGGAGAAAGTTGTCATTGGCACGCAACACCACGCCATCGAGGTCGAACTCGATCACCGCCATCGAGCGATTGATCGCATCGAGCAGGCCGGCTTGTTCGGTGAGGGTGCGCTGAAGATCGTCGACGACGGCTTTGTGGCGATTGAAGAACATGTTCGCAGTACTCTGGAAGTGGGGAAGATCGAGGATTCAGTCCCTATTTCCGCGCCGGCAGACCGAATGCGCGGACGGCATTCGGCGATGACTGCTCAATGCCAGCATTCCATAGCTGGCAGATGGCTACTTATACAAAACTTCATAAAGTTGTACAAGGAAGTAATTATTTGTAAGTTTGTATAACTTTTTAGGCGCTGGCGTTGTCTGTCGCGGCACGGCTCAAGGCCACGCTAATGGTGTTGCGACCCGTGTGTTTAGCGGTGTAGAGCGCTTTGTCGGCATCGTCCAGCCAGTCCAGTGGATCCTTGTACAAGGATTGATAGCGCGCCAAACCGATACTCAGGCCCACTCGCAACTCTGGCACGTGCGGATGACGATACTGCTGCAATGCCTCGCGCAATTGCTCCATCAGGGCTTCGGCCTTGTGCAGTGGCAGGGTCGGCAGGATTACGCAGAACTCGTCACCGCCGTAGCGCCCGGCCAATTCGTACTGATCCAGCAGGCGCTTGAGCTCTTTACTCAATTGCCGCAGCACCTCATCGCCGACGATGTGCCCGAAGCTGTCGTTGATCTCCTTGAAATGGTCGATGTCGATCAATGCCAGCGTGGCTTGGGAGTTGTGTTGGCGGCACTGTTTGAATTTCAGGTGCAGCAGGTCTTTCCAGGCCCCGTGGTTGAGCAGGCCGGTGAGGCTGTCAGTACGGCTGAGGGCGCTCAGTGCGCGTTTGTGTTGGGAGAGTTTGATCGCCAGGCGATAACAGACCATGCCCAGCGCCAACGGATACAGGGTGAGCATTGGCAGGCAGGCCCAGACCTGAGGCTGCGTCATCGTCAGACTGAATTTGACGCCGAAAATCGCCCAGCCCAGCAGAACACCGGCGAGTTGCGCGAGGGCGCCGAACACGAACAGACGTTGGCCGCCGGCGGCAACATTGTTCATGGTCATCATCGACAGGATGGTCACGGTGGTTAGCGGGTTGAACTGAAAGCACGCCGCCCAGAAACCGCCGAACATCGAGTCGTATAACAAATTGCGCCGTTCAGCCTGATACGGGAACGCCGAGCGCGTGGAGATCTGGTAAGCGAAGTGCGGCCAGGCGAAGCCGTTGAATAACAACAGCGCCCACAGCCAGCCGGGTATGTTCAGCGGATACAGCGCCGCAGCGACGCTGAAGAATCCCACGCCCAGACCAATGGCCCTGGGCAGGTAAATGCGCCGGGCGAATGACAAGCCTTTGCCGCGTTGGTTTTCCATGATGCCCTGCGCGAAATTCATCCTGAAATACTTTGCAGTATTTTCTCAGGCTAACCGTTCGTCGGTCGATTGTCGGACATTGTCATTTATTCCAACGGGAATAATCAGTGTCCTTCCGAGCCATTTAATCAGTGACTCGCGCAGGAGAAGGGCGATTTAGAGCTGATAGCAGGCCAGAAACATCTCCAGCGCCGATTCGGCGACGGTGTTCTGCATGTCGACATCGAGGGCGGCGCGGCCCATCGACATCTGCGGCCAGAAGCCGAAGGTCTTGAGCAAGCCTTGTACTTGATGGGCGGCAAACTCCGGGTCGACCGGTTTCAATCGGCCGTCGGCCTGCGCGGCGCGAATCCATACGGTCAGGCCTTCCTCGCGCTCGCCCATGCGCTCGATCATGTTCTGCGCGCGCTCCGGCGAGTGAATGGTGGCGGCAATCGCCACCCGAGCCAAGGTCAGGAAATTCTCGTCAGCCATCAACTGCACCTTGGCCTGGAGCATCTGCCGTAATTGCTCGCGCAACGGCTGATCACGGTTATACACGACCGATTGTTCTGCGCTGATTCGTGCCCACAACTGGTTGAGAATTTCGGCGAACAACTCTTCTTTGCTGGGGAAATGGTTGTACACCGTACGCTTCGACACACCGGCGGTGGCAGCAATCTTGTCCATGCTGGTGATCTCGAAACCGTTCGCGCGGAATTCGGCAATTGCCGCCTGAATAATGGCTTCGCGTTTACGGTCGGTGAGGCGCTGTGGAGCTGTCATAAGTACGCTTCGGCAGAGAAAAGATGAAATTACACTTGGCAGTTTACTTGTCATCCGCTTTGATGCAACCTAGAAACTACACCGAGCAGTGTAATGTTGCGTTAATCCTCGCAACCTAAAAAACAGCAGTTCGGCCTATGCGTGCAGCTTTGGCCATTTATCGTCCCACCGTGGAAAAACCGCGAATTGCGCGGTTTTTCTGGAGTCACTCAGTCATGGCCAATCCAGTTTCGATCCCGGATCACACATCCACGCCTGAAGCCTCGCGGCAGCATCAGGGGCTGTTTCGCAATCACGCACCCGTGCAACGCGAAGGTGTGCGCAAAATGCTGCGGATCATGTGGAACATGATTTTCCACAAACCGCGCAACACCCGGCCCGCAGCGCCGATCCCGGTGCAAGCGTTGACCCGGGAAGAACTGCTGGCAGCGCCCAATCACAGCGTCTATCGCCTCGGTCACTCGACCCTTTTGCTGAAGCTGCGCGACAAATTCTTCATCACCGACCCGGTCTTCGCCGAGCGCGCATCGCCGGTGCAGTGGGCCGGGCCGAAACGCTTCCATCAGCCACCGATCAGCATCGACCAGTTGCCGCCGATCGAAGCGGTGATTCTGTCGCACAACCATTACGACCACCTCGATTACCAGGCCGTGCTTAGACTGGCCGCCAAGACCAACCTGTTCCTGACCCCGCTCGGCGTCGGCGACACGCTGATCAAATGGGGCATCGATGCCAGCAAAGTCCGCCAGTACGATTGGTGGCAGGGCGCCGAGATTGCCGGCATCCGTTTCGTCGCCACACCGTCTCAGCACTTTTCCGGCCGTGGCCTGTTCGATGGCAACAGCTCCCTGTGGGCGTCCTGGGTGATGATCGACGGTGACACGCGGATCTTCTTCAGCGGCGACAGCGGCTACTTCGACGGCTTCAAACGCATCGGCGAACAGTACGGCCCGTTCGACCTGACCCTGATGGAAACCGGCGCCTACAACGTCGAATGGCCGCATGTGCACATGCAGCCCGAAGAAACCCTGCAAGCGCACATCGACCTCAAGGGCCGCTGGCTCTTCCCGATCCACAACGGCACCTTCGACCTGGCCATGCACGCCTGGCACGAACCATTTGACCGGATTCTGGCACTGGCGTGGGAACGCAGTATTTCCATTACCACGCCGCAGATGGGCGAGGCGTTTAACATCGCTCAACCGCAACGCGGGGAGGCGTGGTGGTTGACGGTTGAAGGGGAGAGTGAGGCGGTGGTGCAAAGCGCTTGATAGCTCGCCCAGTTCGCCCCTTCGGGGGCGATTGTCTTACTCAGCCATCGCAAAATCCCCACGCCCCGCCGATTCCAATGGCGCACCCTGAAAACTCGCACTACGCCCCGGCGTAAACCCGGGAAAGAACACCAGCCCCTGCGCCTCGAACCGGTAAGCCAACGCCAGTCGCGCCGCATCCGCGACATCCTGCTGCGCTTCAAAGCGTTGAATGTCTTCAACCGAAACCTCTGCCTCCCGCGATAGCTGGTCCACGCTCCAGCCCAGCATCGCTCGGGCCTGGACGCAGTGCGTCGGGGTGAACTGGAAAAGGGCAATGCGTTCGAGGATGTGGTTCATCGCAAGAGAGGCCATGGTGTGCTCCGGGCTCAAGAGTGCTGATTGAAAATGTACTGTGTTTTTGTACAGTTGTTTTCGGCCGGGATCAAACGCATTTTTTGATTTGCGCTAATTCGCCGCCTCCAACCAGACGGACGGTGCCTGCCCGAGGATCCGCCGGAACATCGTCGAGAACGCCGCCGGGCTTTCATAACCGAAGTCCAGGGCGATGCGTGTCACCGCTTCACCCGAGGCCAAGCGCGCCAGCGCCAGGACCACGCATGCCTGCTGCCGCCATTGTCTGAAGCTCAGCCCGGTTTGTTGGCGAAACAGTCTGTTGAAGGTACGCAAGCTTATGTGTAATTGGTCAGCCCAATGCTGTGGCGATTGGTGGGCGTACGGCTGATGCAGAAAGTTCTGACACAGAGAGAGGAGCTTTCCGTCAGTCGGTAGCGGGATGTGCAACGGCAGCGGCGCACTGCGCGTCAATTCATGCAGCAACAGATCAATCAACACGCCGTCGCGGCCGACCAAGTCATAGGCCAGCGGCACCTCCACCGCCTCCATCAGCAAATGCCGCATCAACGGCGACACACTGATCACCTGACAGCGCTCCCCCAAATCCACCGCACCGGGTTCGATGTACAAGCTGCGAGTGCTGACCCCAAGCATCAACACCTCATGCGCCACCCCCGGTGGAATCCACACCGCCCGCTGCGGCGGCACCACCCAGTTGCCATCATAGGTGCTGACCTGCATCACGCCGGTCGCGCCGTACAACAACTGCGCCCGTCGATGCGTATGAAAAGGCAGCAAGTGACCGTGGGAATAATCCGTACCGATCGCCACCACCGCGCGCGACGTGTCATCCAGCAGATTGATCGAAACATTGCGCATCAGGCGTTTTCCAGTGGTTGGCGTAAACGCAAACATTATTGGCTGACTTGCTGAAGCAGGCCAAGCGCTGCCGCTCTATCGTCGACCGCTCTCCTACCACGGAAGCCTCGACATGTTCTATTTACTGCTGACCCTCTTCGGCTGCCTGACCGGCATCACCGCCGTGCTGTTCGGCTTCGGCGGCGGCTTCGTCGTGGTGCCGCTGCTGTATCGCCTGCTCACCGCCAGCCACGGCGCCGACGACCCGATCGGCCCGATCGGCCAATCGGCGATGCACATCGCCGTCGCCACCTCGACCTGCGTGATGATCGTCAACGCCCTGATAGCCACCGACAAACATCGCCGCGCCGGCAACCTGATCCGTCATTACCTGTGGCCGTTGGGTGGGTTTATCGGGATGGGTGCGGTCGTTGGCGCAATAGCGGCGGTGTGGGTCAGCGGCGACGTGATTCGCTACGCATTCATCGGCTACCTCGGCGTGACCATTGTCGATTGCCTGCTGCGACGCGGCTTTCTCACTCAGAACGCAGACGTCATCCCACGCCGACTTGGCGCTACGGAAACTTCCGCAGGTGGTGTAGGCATTGGCGCCATCGCGACGTTTCTCGGTGTAGGAGGCAGCGTCATGACCGTGCCGCTGCTGCGCCGTTGTGGATTGAGCATGTCGCAAGCGACGTCCATGGCCAATCCGTTGAGTGTGCCGGTGGCATTGGCCGGGACGCTGACGTACATGGCGTTAGCCGGTTTCAGTCAGGCTGACATGGGCGCGTGGTTTGTCGGGTATGTGGATTTGCTGGCGTTTGCGCTGCTGACGGTTGGCTCGCTCATCGGGATTCGCTTGGCCGCGCCATGGATTGGGCGGATACCGGATCGGGTGCATGCGCGTGTGTACATCGGGCTGTTGCTGATGGTGATGATCAGCATGTGTTTGAGCTGAGCGCGACGGCGCTCGATTCCCCCGCGCAACCTCGACATAATCCGCAACGTTTTCTCATGGGCAAAAGCCCAGTCACTCAAGGATGAAAGATGTATCGCGGACTGTTGCGAATCTCCGGCATGTTGATGCTCGCCGGTTTAGTGCTCTCAACCCGGATATGGGCCGAAGACAACAAACAGGTGTACGCCGGCACCCTGGGCAAAGCCGCGATCGTTGTGGAAATCGACACTCGCTACAGCGAGGGTCGTTACTTCTACAAAAAATACCGAAAAGACTTGGCGCTGGACATCAGCAAAGAAGACGATGCGCTGGTGATGGCCGAAGGCGCGGCGATGGATGGCCATTCGCGCCCGACTCTGCGCTTGCAGCCAAAACTCGACGGCTGGAGCGGCGAATGGAGCAACCCGGACGGGAAGATCCTGAAGGTCGAATTACAGCCCACCAAGCTCCCCGATGTTCCCGTCGGTGCCTTGCCGTATTTCACCGAACTGCATGACAAGAACCCGTACGAGTACCTACGGTTGCAGGGTCTGCAACTTGTAAAAGGCAAAACCGAAACCTTCATGGGCTACACGCTGCAATGGTGGAGCGAGGCGAAGTCGGGGGCTTCGCTGTTTGAAGTGGTATCGGGTTATTCGCCGCAAGCGCGGGAGCGCATCAATCAATATTTAATGGCACGCTTGTGGGGCGAGGTAGACGCACACTTCAGCTGTGCGGGGAGTTACTCGCAATCCAGTCAGCCGCTATGGTTGTCGTCTTCGGTTATGAGTGCGCGCATTTCTACCGAATATTATTGTGGCGGTGCCTATCCGGATCAGAACAATGAATCGCTCAACTTTGATGCGCAAACAGGGAAGTTGCTGACCCTTGAGGATGTTCTGTGGGTGGGGCAGGGCAAGCCCTTTCATTATGTGGAGGGATTGGAAGGCGCCTCTACTGTGTCCTCCGCTGACTATTACAACTACCGCTCCAAAGAATTCTCACCCTGGCTCGTCGCGCAGCTACTAAAGCTTTATTCCAGGGAAATGACCGTCGTTGCGGAAGGCGAAAACGAATGCGGGTACGACGAGCAAGAACCTTGGGCATTCCCATCGTGGTACTTCAGCGCAAACGGCATCACTGTCACGCCGTCGTATCCACATGTCGCCGCCGTGTGCGGATACGTCGAATGGGGCGTGCTGCCTTATGACCTGATCAAACAGCACCCCGGCGGCGTTCCATTGCAATTGCCCTGAGTAAAACTGGATTAGTGCGTCGAAGGGGGTTGGAATCAGTCAGCGTGTTCGCAAGAATATGTTTCTTTTCTGTAGAAATCACATGGGGCCTAGCATGCTGATCTTTAACTGCACCGAAGCCGCCAGCAAATTCTTCAGCCGTGTCCACAAGGGCAAAAAGATCACGCCGGTGGATGCTAAACCGCCGTCCCCAATCATTGAAGATGATGAGTCGAACGGCGCTGACGAGCAGTGGCTGGTGCACGCGATAACGGTACAACGCAAGCATGTGTTGCTGGTCATTCACGTTCAAACCCGCTATTGCCTGATTTTCGCTGATGCGAAAAAGGCTGACACAGAAGACTTTGTTGATCGATTCGTGGATCGTTGGGTCAAGGGGATAGTGATCAACGCACATCATCATGACCTCGGGCAGTGGCTTAACCCTGAGTTGATGTTGGCGCGGCTGAAACAGACTTGTGAGCATCAACGGTTCTATCGACGTAGTCATCGCAGCGCGCAAAAACACATTGATGAGATTGCATGGATGTTTCAGGACAAGGTCGCCCATACGGGATCTTTGCCGCCGGATGAAATCACAGCGATGGTTTTTGACGAGCAAATGAATGACACGCCCAGGAACAGCAAGGGCGCCAAGTCTTACTACTTTCCGGATGAGGAAATGGCGCTTCACTGGCTGCGTCACTACTGCTTTCTCGATGACGTCCAGCTTCATGCTGCCAAGGAACGTCGCCAACAGATGGCTCGGGAAATTGCGGCCCTTGAGCACGAAGCCTGGCTTAAAAAGTACGAGCAAGAAAACTCGAATAGTTAAGTGGCCCCCGCCATAATCCGCAGCGTATTTTTCAGCGCCGGCGCCTGTGTGCCGACGCGTTCTCCGACTCCTTCAAGGATTGATTCATGCTCAAGGGACTGATGCGCCTGGCGCCATATGCCGCGGCGCTGTTCACACTGATTTCCACTGCCCATGCCGAAGATGGCCGGCGCGTATTTACCGGTACGCTGGGTAAGACACCGATTGTCGTGGAGCTCAACACCACGCAGCCGGACGAAGTGACTGGTCGCTATTTCTACGAGAAGTATCATCGCGATTTACCTCTCAGCGGTTTGTTTCAGGGCAGCACACTGAGCCTGACCGAGGGCAACAATCGTTACGGTGATGAAAAGCCGCTGCCTACGCTGAAGCTGGAAGAGACCGGCGATGGCTGGCAGGGCGAGTGGCAAAGTCCGAAGGGCAAGAAGTTGCCGGTGAAACTTGCCGAAGCCAAAACTCCGACGCCCACCGCTAACACGCTGCCAATCATCGCCGCGCTGCCGAGCGGTGAGTTGTACGAATACTTGCGAGTGCAGGGGCTCAATCTCAAAGCCACGAAGAAAGAGACCTTCATGGGCTACACCCTGCAATGGTGGACGGAGCCCGACTCGAAAATTGCCCTGTTCAGTGTGGAATCCGGTTTGCCGAAAGATGATCTGCAGCGGGTCAATCAACAATTGCTGGGGCGGCTCTGGCTTGAAGTGATCCGCTATCACAGTTGCCAATTGAGTGGCGGAGAGAACGTCGACTTCATGCAGCAGGCAGAACCGAAAATGATCTCGCCAGCGGTAGTCAGCCTGAACATCTCGACCAGCTATTACTGCGGCGGCGCGCATCCTGATTTTGGCGATTCACCCCTCAACATTGATGTAAAAACCGGCCACCCATTGTCACTCGAAGATGTCTTTTGGGTAGGTAAGGGCACGCCGATTTTGCATGCCGAGCGCGACAGCCTGGGCGACAAACCGCTGAGCGAGGCCGAAAGTAACGCGCGCTATCAGTACGTAAGCAAAGAGTTGGTACCTTGGGTAATCAAGCAATTCACCGCCCTGTACCCCACAGAAATGAAGACACCGACGGGAGATGACGACTGCAACTTCCAGGATGAGAGCATCTGGGGCACTTCACCTTGGTACTTCACCGAGAAGGGCTTGTACCTCGGCGCCTACTTCGCTCGCGTGCAACGCTCTTGCGATAGACCCGACTGGTCGATCCTGCCGTACTCACTCGTCAAACAACACCCCGGCGCCGTCAACCTGCAACTACCCCAAGGCTAACCGTCACTCCAGCCCCGGCGCTTCACGAATAATGAAGTGATCCAGGTTCTCGATATTGGCATTGAAGACCTCGAAAGGCTTTTCGGGGTTCTTCTTGCCGGGCACCTGCTTCAACTCCGGCGTCACCCCATAGAAGAAACAGAACAACGCCTTGTCGCTATCCACCGCGTGCTTGATCTCTTCCAGAAACGCCTTGCGCTTGCGGTAGTTGTCGATCAGCTTCTTGTTCAGATAAACGCTGACCGGATACGGCTTCTTCTTACTGTCCTCGGGCTTCTTGAACCAGACCTTGTCTTCGAAATCGATACGAAAACTGGCACTGTGGAAGTCCTCGATCTTCTTGATCCGCCCCCAGTAAATCAGCCCCTTGTTGTCCGTCAGATACTCAACCTTCTTGAAGAACGAACTGTACGGCGCCGTATGCTCACCAACCTTCAACGGCATCCGCTTAAGCAACTCCTTGTCGGCGAAGTTGGAAACAAAACACTCCACCGGATGCGCAAACACACTGGTCTTGTCCGGCGCCGACTCGCGCCCCGCCGACTCTTTACCACTGTCCGCCGCCGCCCGCACCGGATCATCGCGCAACACATCCTCCGCCCCTGCTGGCGCGACAGGCTTGCGCACATACTCACGCCGGGTCAGTAACAACTCCGATGGAAAGTGTTCCTCACGCCCGTCATCCACCTCGCCATCCGCCGTCTCAACGCCAGATGCTGAAGCCTTCAAACTCACATACGGACAACCCGCCACATGCTGCGTGGTGGGCAGATTCTTGAAGTGCGGCGTGCGCACGTAATTCACGTTCTTGGCGTTGAACGTGCCCAACTCGTTGGAAGCCTCGAACGCCGAACGACAGGCATCGTTGGGGCACTGGAAGTGCTCCTTCGCAGAGTCAAACGCCACCGTCTCATCGAAATTGAGATCGCGAACATCATAGATCGACAACTTGTCGTCGAGGCTGAGGCAGTAGGCGAGATCGAATTTCATGGTGGGGCTCGGATCCTTGAGTGGGGGAGGGGTATTAATAGCGGGAGGCGGCGCGGGTTGCACTGATTGTTTTCAGGATGATGCGGGATTTGTGGGAGCCAGAGTGCTGGCGATTTTCGGCATCAACCAGATTTCAATATTCACACCGACATTGCAGGCCACGCATCACCCTGTGGCGAGGGAGCTTGCTCCCGCTTGGCTGCGGAGCAGCCCCAAGTATTTTGAGGCACAAAAAATCCGCTGCTTGGAAACTCAAACAGCGGATTCTGAAACCATCAGCTTCCACGCAACAATCGTGAAGCCTTGCGCCACCAGGACTCATGACGATTAAACGGATCATTCGCCAACAAACAAGGCATATCCCGCAAGCGAATCCACGGCTCATCCTGCCAGTGCAACGTACTCAGCGACATCTGCGGCCAACTCAAAACACTCAACGTCGGACGCTCCACAGATCGCGACGGTCGAGCATCACGCAGCGTTGGCACAACCTGAAGCGTCACCCACTCACGAAGCTGTCGGTACTCAGGACAGTAGTGATAGATCAGCAAGGCGTACACGCCGGACTCACTCACCATCCACTGTTCTTCGGTTTCGCCGAAAAGCTCCACCCACATCAACTGACGCTGATCAGCATCGAGTTTGCGTAGCTGGCGCTCATCAAGATGTTTGCCCATCAATCGGCCCAGCTCATGGACACAGAACCACGCCTGGTTCTCCACCAGAACGGCATGCAGGTGTGTTTTGTTGCGAGTAAATCGAGTCGGTAAAAGTGGCTCAGACATGACAGGCCTCCGGAGTCGGAAGCGGCGAGGGCGTTCTATGGGTACAGCGATTCACCTTCATCATGAAGGTTTGATATCCAGGCATTTCCATTTACCTCTGGCTGCTTTCTTAGGGCATTCGTTAGGGTGTCGGGAGCTAAGAAACCCACCAGAGACGGGCCGGACATATTTCCCTTTCGGGTCTTGTATTCGCCCACTCCCGACATAACGGGATTTTTCGCAGGCGTAGGGAAACCGCAGACGAAAAAAAGCCGCATGACTGTCGGGTGCGGAGTACCGCTCTGGTTTAAGGCGTTTCTTAGGCGCCGAGTTGTGAGCCTAGGGGCTCAGCGCTGCATGGTCAAGCCCTCAAAAACGCCAATTATTTTGAGGTGAAGAGGCATGTAGTCCTTAGGCTTCAATGTTGAATGCGTTTTGGATTTCAACGCGTAGGAGATCTCTGTTTTTTGTGTGGCACTCCCAGATAGTTACCACCCGCCATCCCAGATCGATCAGAGCCTGTTGGGCATGGAGATCCCTTTCAACATTTTTCGTAAATTTGGTTTGCCAAAAATCGACCCTGCTCTTTGGCATATATGCATATTTACACTCGGGATGGCGGTGCCAAAAACAGCCGTGAACGAACATACATAAGCGATATTTCGGGAACACCAGATCAGGTGTTCCCGGCAGGTCTCTTCTGTGCAGGCGGAATCGGAGCCCCATCTGGTGACATAGTGAACGCACGACCATTTCTGGTTTTGTGTTCTTTCCCCGAATCTTGGACATGATCCTGGAGCGGTGCTCTGGAGGAACAATGTCAGCATTCATTTGATGATTGTCTTCCGAATGTAATTTAAAGCTCTTAAGAGTTTAGGCCAGATAAACTATCCCGGGCCGGGACTGATGACCCCTAAGTTTGAAAAGTAGGTCGTTCAGTATTTGCTCTCGCATTCTGTAAAGAACTCCGTTTGTGGGTAGCCTGCTGTAAGGCAATACAATCATAGCGCCGGAGTTGAATAGAAGCTTTTTTATTTGCCCATTTATGAAGAATTCAGGAGATTGCCAAAGAGAGTCGGGAACATCCATATCTCCATCGGCGGGATTTCTAATGGCAGATGGGCACGCTTCTAGACCTAAGAAAAAAGTGAGGGTTTGCGGTTTTCTTTGTGCGTAATCACAAGCAGCTTGCCCTTGGAGTAAAACCCATCTTGATCCCTCAAACTGCTTTAAACTTTTAATCGCAAAACATCTTGTGATAATTTCACCAATTCTGAGATCGAAAAGGTCTTGAAGAAATGCATCGATGTTTGCTTCTACCAACTCAAGCGGTGTGATTGCGCCTCTATCTCTGGGTAGTGTGTTTCCTACAGATTCGGATATATTAATAAAACGATTGATTCTAGAGCGCTGAGTAGGGTCGATTCCTTCAGCATCCCTTACGGAAAAAGCCTGGTCCCATATGTCTCTTTCATCGTCTGTATCACTTGTTAGTGATAACCGATCAGATAGTATGGGTAGTAATACTTCGTTCAAGGCATAGGACTTATCTTGGTCTACGTTTTTTCGTCCAACTGCTGCCATTGACAGAGATGCCATGACACTTTTAAGTTGTTCTGGACGTCCACCTGAAAGATCAATAACTTGGGAAACTGTACTGGAGGCGGCCGATAGTATGCTCTTTTCCCAGGTGAGTAGAGCCTTGGCTTGCGCGTGTCCTGAAAGTAGTGTTTCTATTTCTCGACGCAATTTGTCAGGATCTGTTACACAAAGCCCATTGTCAGTTCGAGTTATATGCTCTACCTTATTTAGCTTCAAAACTCCATATGGTCGTGGGATGTTAGCGGCTAAGCGCTGAGTGAGGTACTCTTGTAGTCCTTCCCCCTCATCGCTTGCATCGGCTTCGTGAGCCTGTTGGCTCCATACAATAATTACATATGGGCCTTGTGGGCCAATTTGTTCAAGGCAGGTTAAAATTTGATTGAAGTGAGAGCTTTTTGATCCTATCGCATCCCCTAATAAATGCAGGTCAAAAAATATCACCCGTACATCTGGAAAGGACGCAGTAAATCCTTCCTCTACATCATATTTTATACCTAAACAAGAAACGCCTATTTTTGCTAAGGATCCCGTAAGAGCATCCAGTTCTGGCTGTTTGTCATCGATGGCTATAATACGTGGTGTTGGTAGCATTATTTTACTTCCTTGAAAATAAGGGCAACAACAGCCCCATCGATCTCTTTCGGCAATTCTATTTCACCTTTATCCGGGAATGCTAAAAGTCCACCGTTTAGTTCCATTGCTAGATTGGCGTAATATAACCCTAAGCCCATCCCGGAAGGCCTTCTGGTAAAAAACGGGCGAACCATGTTCTCCGGGTCGTCCTGAAAGCCTGGGCCGTTATCCCCAATTATTATTGCGGGGCCCAACTCAAAGTCGTAAGAAATGCCGATGTAAAGTTTTCGTTGCTTTGCATCAGTTTCAGGCCAACGTACCTGTAGCCAGTAAAGCGCATTGTCAATGATGTTGACTAAAGCATTAAGCACTAGTCCGAAAGAAAAAAAGGAGTTGAATCCCTTCTCACCTGTTTCTAGGAAAGGACACATTAATGCAGCTTGATGAAAGCGCAGTCGGGAGGAAGTTAGTTCGCGAGCACGAAGGATGAGTTTCCTGGCCTCGTGTGCTTTCTGGTCGTCACGTCGAAGCAGGCCTGAAAAACCATCTAGTAATTTAGTCAAATCTCTAGCTTGAAGTGCGGCATTTTTTATATCTGCACCATCTTCGATTGCTCGATGAAGTGTTCTTACTCCGCGCTCAACTTCATGAAATATTACAGCAAGGTTTAAACCCGACATCCCAGCAGTGAGGAGGGTTTCTTGCATGGATTGATAATCCTCCTCTAGTTTTTTGATGTATGGTTCAAATGTTTCTAAAACACCATGCTTTCGCATAGCGCTTTTAAGCGACTCTATTGGTCGCTGAATGTTGGCGGCAACTGGGTCTATACTTTGCTGGATTATTTTTCTGATTCTATCTTTGTCGAGATCTCGCTCGGTCTCAAATATAGCAAGGCCTGACAGTACTAGATTTTTTAAGCGTTCCAGTGCGTCATTGTCCACAAAGCCTTCTCGGCTTGTTTTTTCAATAAGATTGTTTGAGAGTTCAAGAGATAAATGGATGACGCCAATTATTAAGTTGTTACTTATTTTTCTCGTTGGTCTATTGACCCTGCGAAGGTCTAGTCCTAGCCAGTCAACACCCGGTTCACCATAATTATAAACCCTGATACCATCACGATATATCCGTATGCCGCCGTTCTCATCAAGATATTCAGTGAGCATTTGCACGTCGGACATGAGTTTTAATATTTCCCTGTCTCGATCGTAAACGTAAAACTCACCTACGATTTCGCCAATTCCTGATAGGTAATTTGCGTCTGCCAGTAACCTCTTGCTGTTCCCCTCTTTGGGTAAGAGAAGACCGCCTCCTTTTTTTTCTACTCGACGCCCTTCGAGTTTTACTCCAGGGACTGGAGTAAATTTATAATCCCAAGAGATGGTGCCATTGGTGTCGATTGTAAATTTATACCGCCAGGGAGCTCTATCCAGTATAGATTGTGGACTTAATAAATCGTTGATCCAATTTTCATGCCCAGGTACAAGCATTGTTGCATAAAAAGATTCTGGGGCGTCAAAAGGCGAACAAATGGATGTGATCTGCTTATGGAGGCTTCTAACTTCGCGGCGTGTCCATGACTTGTTTCGGAGATCGAAGATTTCTACTAGAGTACCCGTCTGATCTCCAAGGAATATTTCCGGCTTCCGTTCTTTTATAGTAATTGGCGCGTCATCTAGGAATGGCTTGTTTATAAGCTCTGACCAGTCAATTTCAACAACGCATTCAAGTTGATTATCTGCTCGAGTGGTGAGGCGTATTTTTTCGCCGAGTTTATGGACAGCAAAGCGCCCCAGACCTTTTTCCCCCAAAGGAAGTCTGAGGTGCTTCTTCGTTCTTATTTTTTTTTCGCGCTGCTCCTTCCTATGGTCGTTGCCAGGGACGAGCCAGATCTCTTGTATAGTTTTAAGTGACATTCCATCGCCGTCATCTATTACTATAATTTCAGGAGCATTTGGATTCGAGAGATCGAGAGTTACTGAAACTTCATTTGCGTCCGCATCATAGGCGTTTTTGACTAATTCAAAAACAGCTAATCTAGGGCTGCCAATAAGTTCGTCGCCCAGTAGCTGAAGTATACGAGCCCGAGGGCGAAAAGATTGTTTGTGCTCTATTTCAGAATTGGTCACTCGTATTCACCTGTTTTAAAAGTTGAAAGAGTGGGTGGGTGGATTTAAGCGCTTTTCGGTTGGAAATGTCATAAAGAAACATCCTTGTAGTGGCCAAATGAAATTAGGCTGCCTCGTTCGAGTGCTTGGTGTCAAGCTGCCTTTTTTTCAGCATCTTAACGATGGCCTCCATAACCGGAGAACAGACCGCATTTCCCATGAGCTTGACGCGTTCTCTTCTTGAAACGTCAGGAAATCTATAGTGATCTGGAAACCCCATAGCCTTACGAAGCTCTTCGGGTTGGAGCATTCGCATCATATGGCCATTTTCAGTCGGCGTTACGAAGGCGAAACGGTCTACCGTTGTAATTGTTCGAAGGGGGCATCCATGCGTTGCCAACCTCCGCTTCCATCGCTGCCGTAATAAACAATGATGAATGACTCATTAGGCCCAAGTTCTTTGATTGCCCGATCAGCTCTCGCTAGAGTTCCTGCAGCCCGGCGAGGGGTGCGCAGAGGGGTCATTTTGTATTTTCCTGAACGATCTAGAATGCTCCATACCGTTTTTATCTCTACATCCGGAGGTAGGATAAGTGGTGGTTCTTCGATCAGATCAGCGATCATGAACAATCGTTTCCGCCGCTGTGCTACGCCATAATATGAGGCGTCAATAATTTGCTCGCGAACTTTGTAGTTTAGGCGTGCTAATTCAGCTTTAAGCTCCCCGTAACGCGCCCAAGGCTTCATGTGAACAACATTTTCTAGAGTGATCCAGCGAGGCTTCATGACTTCGGCGTACCGGATGACCTGAAAAGCAGTGTCTTTGCTTTCCTCCGAACGTGGCTTGCTACCACGAGCGCAAGTGTGGTGCGTACATTCTGGAGAGGAAATCAAGAGGTCAATTTTTCCAGTTTTAGCTATGACCTCTTCAGGGGTAAGCGCTCGAAGATCTTGTTCAAATACATGGGCATCAGGGAAGTTGAGCCGAAAAGAGTCGACTGCCGGCCCCCATAAATCTACCCCTCCAACGATTGTGGCTCCGCCCTCTCTGGCCCCCAGGCTAGCGCCGCCAGCCCCGCAGAACATGTCAAAAGCACGTATAGAATCCATCTGAAAATTCCGTTAAACGATGCGGCCAGGTTACTAGCTTCGCGGTTCTATTCAAGTTCTGGGGACAAAAATATGCAGATATTTGATGGTTGCCTAACTCCCGAAGGCCGCCTTTGCTGAATCTCCTCGAATTCTTTTGTTTGGCAATCTGCTCTCGCCGAGCAAAAATGAGTCGAGGTAGCGACTGAAGGTGGTTTAGGAGAGGAAGTATCCATCTATCGATCCGATCCTCTGTCGAGCTTTTTGGGTAAGTAAAAATGCATAAAGCCACCAAATGGTGGCTTTATGTGAGTGCTGGATGAAATATTAATCCCAGCTCAGAGCACCACCAGTCTGATACTCAATAACTCTCGTCTCAAAGAAATTCTTCTCTTTCTTCAAGTCCATAATCTCGCTCATCCAAGGGAACGGGTTAGTCGTCCCTGGATATTCCTCTTTAAGGCCAATCTGCGACAACCGACGGTTAGCGATGAACTTCAGGTAGTCCTCCATCATCGCCGCGTTCATACCCAACACCCCGCGAGGCATGGTGTCACGTGCGTATTCGATCTCCAGCTGCGTACCCTGCAGAATCATCTGGGTCGCTTCTTCCTTCATTTCGGCATCCCACAGGTGTGGGTTTTCGATTTTGATCTGGTTGATCACGTCGATGCCGAAGTTCAGGTGCATGGATTCGTCGCGCAGGATGTATTGGAACTGCTCGGCGACGCCGGTCATTTTGTTGCGGCGGCCCATGGAGAGGATTTGGGTGAAGCCGCAGTAGAAGAAGATGCCTTCCAGAACGCAGTAGTAGGCGATCAGGTTGCGCAGCAACTCTTTGTCGGTGTCCGGGGTGCCGGTTTCGAACTTCGGATCGGAGATCGAACGGGTGTACTTCAGGCCCCAGGCTGCTTTTTTCGCGACCGATGGGATCTCGTGGTACATGTTGAAGATTTCGCCTTCATCCATGGCCAGCGATTCGATGCAGTACTGGTAGGCGTGGGTGTGGATCGCCTCTTCGAACGCCTGGCGCAGGATGTACTGGCGGCATTCCGGGTTGGTGATCAGGCGGTACACGGCCAGGACCAGGTTGTTGGCAACCAGGGAGTCGGCGGTGGAGAAGAAGCCGAGGTTGCGCATGACGATGCGGCGCTCGTCGTCGGTCAGGCCTTCCGGGTTTTTCCAGAGGGCGATGTCGGCGGTCATGTTGACTTCTTGCGGCATCCAGTGGTTTGCGCAACCGTCCAGGTACTTCTGCCAGGCCCAGTCGTACTTGAATGGCACGAGTTGGTTGAGGTCGGCGCGGCAGTTGATCATGCGCTTTTCGTCAACGGCGACACGGGCGGAGGCGCCTTCGAGTTCGGCGAGGCCTTCGGCGACGTCGAGGGAGTTCAGTGCAGCCTTGGCGCGAGCGACAGCGGCCGAGTCGTCGGCGGTAACGGCGCGGGCTTCCAGCGCTGCGGCGCCGCCGGCGTTGTCCAGGCGGTCCATGTTGGCTTCAGTAGCGTGGCCGGCGTTGGCGCCTTTCACTGCTGCTACTTCACTGTCTTCTTTGTCGAATTCGTCCCAGCTCAGCATGACGTGTCGTCTCCTGCGTGAGGGCCTGTCGCCCGTGTGAAACCTGATTGGTTGGTTTTTCACACGGTCGTACAGACCGCGTTGGATCTTAAGGAATCGTTTTTTGCAGCAGCTAAGGCAGGCAATAAAACAGAATTTTGTACGGGTTTCCGAGAGCCTCTGACGGGCGCAGATCACGTTGAACGCGACTGCGGGGCTTCAGAATGGCTTTGATCCCTGTAAGGGAATATTGCTGACCCGATTAGGGCGGCATTATAGGGAAAAAAACACGCGCGTGGGGGAGGCGAATCAGCACAGGGCGGTCGATCAGGAGGGGTATTTCAGTCGGAGCGAGGGTTTACAGGGCTTTCGCGGATGTTGGCCGGTGAGAATTTTTTTTGATTAATTTTTTCGTCGGGCTTTGGTTGCTCAAGAAATGAGCAAAAAACCGCGTTTTTCACTATATCTTGTGTTTTGCAACCATTTTCAACGACTCCAGACACAACTGAGCCCGACCGAAGTCGGGCTGGAATCGACCCTCAATGAAGCGCTGAGAGATCCAATTCGGTGCAGTCTCAAATCATCAATTGGTGCAGCCGTTGCCCATGATGCTGTAACGCAGGATGTGACGCTGACCTTTGGAGTCGTCGTATTCCATTTTGGCCGGAACCACTTCGCAGACATTCGGAACTTCGCTCATGGAAACAACTTTGGCGATGTCCAGGTGCGTGGAGTAAGTGTATTCCTCGATAACCGGTTGTTGCTGCGCGACATCAGTCGGAACCTCATCTGCCATGGCGGTTGCGCACAGACTGCTGAGGGCCAGAACCAATAAAGCTTTCATTCGGATTTACCTTTTTGAGGTCGAGTGGGGTCACGCAACCTTTTTAGGGTTGCGTGTGGAACTTCATCATTTGCGGTTGTTACTTGAGAGCTGGATTAACGGCCTTCGTGGGGGCTGTAACGTTGTTAATCGCGTTTGCCTTGTCGGCGAGGTGAATTTTAGGGAGATGGGGCGGGGGTAAACAGAGCGGGTTTTGATAAACACCTTTGGCAGATTTGGTAACAATCCCTTGAAATGGGGTAGAGGCTGGATTGGTAACCGGGTGTTTTGTCTGTGGGACCGAGTTGTCTGAATCGCTGGCAAGCCAGCTCCCACAGGGTTTGGGGGTGTTTTAGAGGTTGGTGTCTGGCTTGCAAACGGGGTAGGTGGAGGATTTGTAGGGGCTTGTTACTACCATCGTCGAATGGTTCTATGGCCCCCGCCCCGTTACAACAGGGTCATACAAAAACAACTATTACACCGAGGTAGGAAAGATGAGTGCGGCTTCTCTGTATCCCGTTCGTCCCGAGGTTCTGGCTAACACGCTGACTGACGAGGCGACCTACAAAGCCATGTACCAGCAGTCGGTCGTCAACCCTGACGGCTTCTGGCGCGAGCAAGCCAAGCGTCTCGACTGGATCAAGCCTTTCACCACGGTGAAGCAGACGTCGTTCGACGATCACCATGTCGATATCAAGTGGTTTGCCGACGGCACCCTGAACGTTTCCTACAACTGCCTCGACCGTCACCTGGCCGAGCGCGGC
Organism: Pseudomonas sp. AC242; assembly: GCF_979258655.1. Lineage (NCBI taxonomy): Bacteria > Pseudomonadati > Pseudomonadota > Gammaproteobacteria > Pseudomonadales > Pseudomonadaceae > Pseudomonas > Pseudomonas sp. AC242. Next base: position 4,073,256 of record NZ_OZ409873.1, on the reverse strand, counting down.
GATCAAGTCGCGATCATCTGGGAAGGCGACGATCCTTCCGAGAGCCGCAACATCACCTACCGCGAACTGCACGAACAAGTGTGCAAACTGGCCAACGCCCTGCGTGGTCAGGACGTGCACCGTGGCGACGTGGTGACCATTTACATGCCGATGATTCCCGAAGCCGTGGTCGCCATGCTGGCCTGCACCCGGATCGGCGCGATTCACTCGGTGGTGTTCGGCGGTTTCTCGCCGGAAGCCCTGGCCGGTCGCATCATCGACTGCAAATCGAAAGTGGTGATCACCGCTGACGAAGGCATCCGTGCCGGCAAGAAGATTTCCCTGAAAGCCAACGTCGACGACGCGCTGACCAACCCGGAAACCAGCAGCATCCAGAAAGTCATCGTGTGCAAGCGCACCGGCGGCGACATCAAGTGGAACCAGCATCGCGACATCTGGTACGAAGACCTGATGAAAGTGGCGGGCACTGTTTGCGCGCCGAAAGAGATGGGCGCGGAAGAAGCGCTGTTCATCCTTTATACCTCCGGCTCGACCGGCAAGCCGAAGGGCGTGCAACACACCACTGGCGGTTACTTGCTGTATGCGGCGATGACCCACGAGCGCGTATTCGATTACCGTCCGGGCGAAGTCTACTGGTGCACCGCCGACGTCGGCTGGGTCACCGGCCACAGCTACATCGTCTACGGCCCGCTGGCTAATGGCGCGACCACGCTGCTGTTCGAAGGCGTGCCGAACTATCCGGACATCACCCGGGTGGCGAAGATCGTCGACAAGCACAAGGTCAACATCCTCTACACCGCACCGACCGCGATTCGCGCGATGATGGCCTCGGGTCAGGCTGCGGTTGAGGGCGCTGATGGCAGCAGTCTGCGTCTGCTTGGTTCGGTCGGCGAGCCGATCAACCCGGAAGCGTGGGACTGGTACTACAAGAATGTCGGCAAGTCGCGTTGCCCGATCGTTGATACCTGGTGGCAGACCGAAACCGGCGGCAACATGATGAGCCCGTTGCCGGGTGCTCACGCGCTGAAGCCGGGTTCGGCAGCACGTCCGTTCTTTGGTGTGGTGCCGGCGCTGGTCGACAACCTCGGTAACATCATCGAGGGCGAGGCTGAGGGCAATCTGGTGATTCTTGATTCGTGGCCAGGTCAGGCGCGCACGCTGTACGGCGATCACGATCGTTTCGTTGATACCTACTTCAAGACCTTCCGTGGCATGTACTTCACCGGTGACGGTGCGCGTCGTGATGCCGACGGTTACTACTGGATCACCGGGCGTGTCGATGACGTGCTCAATGTGTCCGGCCACCGTATGGGTACGGCCGAAATCGAGAGCGCGATGGTTGCGCATCCGAAAGTCGCTGAAGCAGCGGTGGTCGGTGTGCCGCATGACATCAAGGGGCAAGGCATTTATGTCTATGTCACGTTGAAAAATGGCGAGGAGCCGACCGAGCAATTGCGTCTGGAACTGAAGAACTGGGTGCGTAAAGAGATCGGCCCGATCGCTTCGCCGGATGTGATTCAGTGGGCGCCGGGGCTGCCGAAGACGCGTTCGGGCAAGATCATGCGCCGCATTCTGCGCAAGATTGCCACGGCGGAATATGACGGGTTGGGGGATATCTCGACGCTGGCGGATCCGGGTGTGGTGCAGCATTTGATTGATACGCACAAGACGATGAATGTTGCTTAAGTAGTAGATTGATGTGCTGAAAAGCCCTGTTCGGTGTAGGCCGGACAGGGCTTTTTTGTGTCTGAGGTTTTGTGATGGTAGGACTGGCCTAATCGCTGGCAAGCCAGCTCCCACAGGTTTTGTGGTGCGTTGGAGATTTTGGTTCCAGCGCATATTGGGGTGGCTGCTCTGGCCTAATCGCTGGCAAGCCAGCTCCCACAGGTTTTGTGGTGCGTTGGAGATTTTGGTTCCAGCGCATATTGGGGTGGCTGCTCTGGCCTAATCGCTGGCAAGCCAGCTCCCACAGGTTTTGTGGTGTGTTGGATATTTTGGTTCCAGCGCATATTGGGGGTGGCTGCTCTGGCCTAATCGCTGGCAAGCCAGCTCCCACAGGTTTTGTGGTGTGTTGGATATTTTGGTTCCAGCGCATATTGGGGGTGGCTGCTCTGGCCTAATCGCTGGCAAGCCAGCTCCCACAGGTTTTGTGGTGTGTTGGATATTTTGGTTCCAGCGCATATTGGGGGTGGCTGCTCTGGCCTAATCGCTGGCAAGCCAGCTCCCACAGGTTTTGTGGTGTGTTGGATATTTTGGTTCCAGCGCATATTGGGGGTGGCTGCTCTGGCCTCATCGCTGGCAAGCCAGCTCCCACAGAGTTTGTGGTGTGTCGGAAATTTCAGCTTCGCCGCATATCCCTGTGGGAGCTGGCTTGCCAGCGATAGCAATCTGTCAGGCAACTGTGTAGTCGACTGTCGGAACACAAGAACACCCAACCAATAATTATCGATCTGCGCCGTAAGACATTTCCCGCTGTTACCCGCCGCCTTCCACGTAACCGAATGTGTAACCGCCCGCCCCGGAGCGGGGCAAAGGGAAACGCATCGCCCCGTTTTAGAGCCTCGAAACCCCCGGTGAAAAATAAGACACAACGCTGCGCTTGCCGGATTAGAAGGGTTTGCGAATAATAGGCCCGCAATTTGCAGCATAGATCGGTTCACTGTCTTTCGCTCTTGCATGAAATTGCAGGGCTGTCAATGTGCCAAAGTCGCTTTCTCTGTGCATCTGTAATTAGTTGTCGCATTGAAGAAATATCGGCTTCGGGCCTGTCGTTAGAATGCCGATCACTCGCTCATCGTGGCTGACGTTGAAATCTCTGACGGTTTCAATGGGAAATTTCCCACCGATGCAGCAACCGATTTCCCGATTCACCCATTCGCATATTGGGCTGTCGCTCACTCTGCCGTTTTTGCCCTTTACCGATGGAGTCCCAAGATGAAGAAACTTGTGCTGCTTGGCGCCCTGGCACTGTCCGTGCTGTCGATGAACGCCTTCGCTGACGAAAAACCTCTGAAGATCGGTATCGAAGCGGCTTACCCTCCGTTCGCCTCGAAAGCACCGGATGGCAGCATCGTCGGTTTCGACTACGACATCGGCAACGCTCTGTGCGAGCAGATGCAGGTCAAGTGTGTGTGGGTCGAGCAAGAGTTCGACGGTCTGATCCCGGCACTGAAAGTGCGCAAGATCGACGCGATTCTGTCGTCGATGTCGATCACTGAAGATCGCAAGAAGTCGGTCGACTTCACCAACAAGTACTACAACACCCCGGCACGTCTGGTCATGAAGTCCGGTACTCAGGTCAGCGAAGGTCTGGCTGAGCTGAAGGGCAAGAACATCGGCGTACAACGTGGTTCGATCCACGAGCGTTTTGCTCGTGAAGTCCTGGCGCCACTGGGTGCCGAGATCAAGCCGTACGGCTCGCAGAACGAAATCTACCTCGACGTGGCTGCCGGTCGCCTCGACGGTACCGTGGCTGACGCCACCCTGCTGCAAGATGGCTTCCTCAACACCGACGCCGGCAAAGGCTTCGCGTTCGCAGGCCCGGCGTTCACCGACGTCAAATACTTCGGCGACGGCGTAGGCATCGCAGTTCGTAAGGGCGACGCCCTGAAAGACAAGATCAACGCTGCCATCGCGGCCATCCGCGAAAACGGTAAATACAAAGCAATCCAGGACAAGTACTTCGCCTTCGATATCTACGGCAAGTAACACGTCTCTGCGACAAGTCCGAAATGGCGCAAGCAACAGGATCTCTGCGGTTTGCGCCATTTTTTCATCCCAACTTTCGAGGACCTGAATCATGTTGAAAGGCTACGGGGCTGTCATCCTCGATGGCGCATGGCTGACGCTTCAGCTCGCCTTGTCGTCCATGGCTCTGGCCATCGTTCTCGGGCTGATCGGTGTCGCGTTGCGCCTGTCGCCGGTGCGCTGGCTGGCCTGGCTGGGCGATCTGTATTCCACGGTGATCCGCGGGATTCCCGATCTGGTGCTGATCCTGCTGATCTTCTACGGCGGCCAGGATTTGCTCAACCGCGTCGCACCGATGCTCGGTTATGACGACTACATCGACCTGAATCCGCTGGCCGCCGGTATCGGCACCCTCGGTTTCATTTTCGGTGCGTACCTGTCGGAAACCTTCCGTGGCGCGTTCATGGCCATTCCCAAAGGTCAGGCCGAAGCGGGCATGGCGTACGGCATGAGCAGTTTTCAGGTGTTCTTCCGGGTGATGGTGCCGCAGATGATTCGCCTGGCGATTCCGGGCTTCACCAACAACTGGCTGGTATTGACCAAGGCTACCGCGCTGATCTCCGTGGTCGGTCTGCAAGACATGATGTTCAAGGCCAAGCAGGCGGCAGATGCCACCCGTGAGCCTTTCACCTTCTTCCTCGCAGTGGCAGCGATGTACCTGGTGATCACCAGTGTTTCGTTGCTGATCCTGCGTCAACTTGAGAAGCGCTACTCGGTAGGCGTAAGGGCGGCTGATCTATGATCTTCGACTACAACGTCATTTGGGAGGCCATGCCGCTGTACCTCGGCGGCCTGCTGACCACCCTCAAACTGCTCGCGCTGTCGCTGTTTTTCGGTCTGCTCGCGGCCCTGCCGCTGGGGCTGATGCGCGTCTCGAAGAACCCGGTCGTCAACGGCGCCGCGTGGCTGTACACCTACGTGATCCGGGGCACGCCGATGCTGGTGCAACTGTTCCTGATCTACTACGGTCTGGCGCAGTTTGAAGCGGTCCGCGAAAGCTTCCTCTGGCCGTGGCTGTCCAGTGCAACGTTCTGCGCGTGTCTGGCCTTTGCGGTCAACACCAGCGCCTACACCGCTGAAATCATTGCTGGCAGCCTCAAGGCTACGCCAAACGGTGAAATCGAAGCGGCCAAGGCCATGGGCATGTCGCGCTTTAAACTGTACAAGCGCATCCTGCTGCCATCGGCCCTGCGCCGGGCACTGCCGCAGTACAGCAACGAAGTGATCATGATGCTGCAGACCACCAGTCTGGCCTCCATCGTGACCTTGATCGACATCACTGGCGCGGCGCGTACCGTCAACGCGCAGTTCTATCTGCCGTTCGAGGCGTACATCACCGCCGGCGTGTTCTACCTGTGCCTGACGTTCATTCTGGTCAAGCTGTTCAAACTGGCCGAGCGTCGCTGGTTGAGCTACCTGGCCCCGCGGAAGCACTGATATGGAACGCATCGACCACGTATTGCCGTGGAGCCATTTGGGCAGCGAGCGCAAGATTTCGGTTTTCCGCTTCGGCCACGGCGAGCGCAAGGCCTACATTCAGGCCAGCCTCCATGCTGATGAATTGCCGGGAATGCGCACCGCTTGGGAGCTGAAAAAGCGCCTCGGCGAACTCGAAGCCAAAGGCTTGCTCAACGGTGTCATCGAGCTGGTGCCGGTCGCTAACCCGTTGGGTCTTGGTCAGTTGCTGCAAGGCAATCACCAAGGCCGTTTCGAGGCCGGTAGCGGCAAGAATTTCAACCGTGATTTCGTCGAGCTCAGCGCGCCGGTTGCGGCCGCTTTGGCTGAAAGCCTCGGTGATGATCCGCACGCCAATGTGCGTCTGATCCGTCAGGCCATGGCCGATCATCTGGCGGCATTGCCAGAGGCGAGCAGCCAGTTGCAAGGCATGCAGCGGGTGTTGCTCAGCCACGCTTGCACCGCTGATGTGGTGCTTGATTTGCACTGCGATGCTGAAGCCGCGCTGCACATGTACGCGTTGCCGCAACACTGGCCGCAGTGGCGTTCGCTGGCCGCGCACCTGAATGTGAAGGTCGGATTGCTGGCGGAAGATTCCGGCGGCAGCTCGTTCGATGAAGCCTGTTCGTTGCCATGGTTGCGTCTGTCGCGGCAGTTCCCTGATGCGCAGATTCCGCTGGCGTGTCTGGCGACGACCATTGAGCTGGGCGGTCAGGCCGATACCGGTCGCGCCGAAGCGCAGGCGTATGCTGAAGGCATTCTTGCGTTCCTCGCCGAGCAAGGCCTGATCACCGGCGAGTGGCCGAACCCAGCACACGAAGCCTGTGAAGGCATGCCGTTCGAAGGCACCGAGTTGCTGTTCGCACCGCATCCGGGCGTGGTGAGTTTTCTGCGCAAGCCCGGCGAATGGGTCGAGGCCGGCGACGAGATTTTTGAAGTGATTGATCCTCTGTCCGATCGGGTCAGCACGGTATGTGCTGGTACCTCCGGGGTGCTGTTTGCCATTGAACGGCTGCGTTATGCCCAACCCGGTTTCTGGCTGGCCAAGGTGGCGGGGCGCGAAGCGCTACGTCACGGGCGCTTGCTCAACGACTGACTGACTGTTTTTGTGAGAACCGACCGCATGTACAAACTTGAAGTCCAAGACCTGCATAAACGCTATGGCAGTCACGAAGTGCTCAAGGGCGTGTCCCTGAAAGCGGCAGCCGGCGATGTGATCAGCATCATCGGCTCCAGTGGCTCCGGCAAAAGTACTTTCCTGCGCTGCATCAACCTGCTCGAGCAGCCGCACGCGGGCAAGATTCTGCTCAACAACGAAGAGCTGAAACTGGTGGCGAACAAGGACGGCGCGCTGAAAGCCGCTGATCCGAAGCAGCTGCAACGCATGCGTTCGCGCCTGTCGATGGTGTTCCAGCATTTCAACCTGTGGTCGCACATGACCGCGATTGAAAACATCATGGAAGCGCCGGTTCACGTGCTCGGCGTACCCAAGTACGAAGCGCGCGAAAAAGCCGAGTACTACCTGAACAAGGTCGGCGTGGCCCATCGTAAAGATGCGTTTCCGGGGCACATGTCCGGTGGCGAGCAGCAGCGCGTGGCGATTGCCCGTGCGCTGGCGATGGAGCCAGAGGTGATGCTGTTCGACGAACCGACTTCGGCCCTCGACCCGGAACTGGTGGGCGACGTGCTGAAAGTCATGCAAGCGCTGGCGCAGGAAGGTCGCACCATGGTTGTGGTTACGCACGAAATGGGTTTTGCCCGTGAAGTGTCGAACCAGTTGGTGTTCCTGCACAAAGGTGTGGTGGAAGAGAGCGGCAACCCGCGCGAAGTGCTGGTGAATCCGCAATCGGAACGTTTGCAGCAATTCCTCTCGGGCAGCCTCAAGTAATCGCTGCCGTTATGCACCAAATCAGGTCATGCTTCGCGACCTGAAGGTTGGCTCCAATCCACTGTAGGAGCTGCCGAAGGCTGCGATCTTTTGATCTGTTTTTGAAGATCAAAAGATCGCAGCCTCGTTCCACTCGACAGCTCCTACATGGGAATGGAATTCCAGTCCCGATGGTGGATCTGCGTCAGGCTCAAGATTTGTGTTCATTTACGGGCTAGCATTGGCCCATGCCTTCATCACTGTTCCTCGTTTCGGATTGCCCGCCCATGACTGCCCATCGAATTGGTTTCCTGATTTGGCCCAGCACTAAAGCGTTGACGCTGGCGCTGGCGGAGGAAGCCTTGCGTGTTGCTCAGCGGGTGCACCCGGATGTGGTTTACGAACTGTCGTTCCTGCAAGCCGAGCCACCCGCCGAAGGTGCCTGGCAATTACCCGGCGAAGCGTGGGCCGGCAAACTCGAAAATTTCCAGAAACTGTTCCTGCTCGCTGACGAGCCACCGACCACGTTGGCGCCGGCTCTCAGCAGTGCACTGAAGCAATTGGTGCGTGCCGGCACGGTCATCGGCGGTCTGTCCGCGGGTGTGTACCCGCTGGCGCAACTCGGTTTGCTCGACGGTTATCGCGCTGCCGTGCACTGGCGCTGGCAGGACGATTTCGCCGAGCGTTTTCCGAAAGTCATCGCCACCAGTCACTTGTTCGACTGGGATCGCGATCGCCTGACCGCCTGCGGTGGCATGTCCGTGCTCGATCTGTTGCTGGCGGTGCTGGCCCGCGATCACGGTGCGGAATTGGCCGGTGCAGTCTCGGAAGAACTGGTGGTTGAACGCATTCGTGAAGGCGGCGAGCGTCAGCGCATCCCGCTGCAGAACCGTCTCGGCTCCAGCCATCCGAAGCTCACTCAAGCGGTGTTGCTGATGGAAGCCAACATCGAAGAGCCACTGACCACCGACGAAATCGCCCAACACGTGTGCGTGTCGCGTCGCCAACTGGAGCGCATCTTCAAGCAATACCTCAACCGTGTGCCGAGCCAGTACTACCTGGAATTGCGCCTGAACAAGGCCCGGCAGATGTTGATGCAAACCAGCAAGTCGATCATCCAGATCGGCCTTTCGTGTGGCTTCTCCTCGGGGCCGCATTTCTCCAGCGCCTATCGCAACTTCTTCGGCGCCACGCCGCGGGAAGATCGCAACCAGCGGCGCAGCAGCAGTCCGTTCGAATTGTCGTCAGTGCCGCCAGAGCGCGGTTAGGTCTCGGCGTACGTCTGGCTCAATCGGAAAACGACATATCCCTGAAGTTGTCCAGCGCTTGGTAAGCGCTGGCCAGCCATTCTCGCTCCTCCTGCAGTCGCGTTTCATTGGTCGCATTGTAAATAGTCAAACGCTGCTGACTCTCCAGGCTTAGTGGATTGTTGCTGAAGTCATAGGTGGCACCTCTACCGTCAGCAGGAGAGGGCAGTGGGTCGGGGAGTTCGATGATGGCGTTGGCGGAAAGATCTGCATACGTCAGCTGCGGCATCGCAAAAAGGCCGGCCGGTACGTCGGTCAGTCCCGTGTTGCTCAATCGCAGAGAGCGACACGCGTTGAAGTTTCTCAGGTCCGGTGTCAGCCCCAACGGATTGTGGCTCAAGTCAAGAATGCGCAGGTTTTCCATCGCCGCCAGTGCATTCACGGTTTGCTCAGTCAGTACGATGCGGCAATGGGGCAGTTCCAGGCTGGTCAGATTGCTCATGCGCAAGATTGAGGCGGGAATCTCGTTGAGTTGATAGGCGCGAATATCCAGTTTTTTGAGTGACGGGAACAGCTCAAGCAATCGGTCAACCCGAGGGTGCACGTTGGCAGTACTTGTCAGTGTCAGTTTGCTGGTCTGCTCGAAACGCCCGCTCAGTTTCGGCAACTCGCCATGGAAAGACAGATCAAGGGCTACCTCAGAAGAGGCCAGGCCTCCCGGCGCTACGCGCAAGCTTTGTTCCAGGCCATCCCTGAACCAGCTGCGTCTGGCGTTTTCCTGGCGTAGCGCTTCGTCGCCCATGTTAGCGCCTGTGAGCGGATCACGCGGAACCTCCCGCGCCCACACCTCAAGCTCGCGCAGTAGCGTGGCGAGGTCGCTCTGGCGACGCAGCAATTCGATGCGTCCTTCGGCCATTGTCCCGGGCAGGCCATAGACCAGATGATTGGCATCGGCTTCACTGATGGCGGGATACAGGTCTCGCGCCAGGGCAATGTCAGCCTGCTCAGCCAAAACACCCAAGTTCTGATAACTGAGTTGGTAGAAGGCCTTTATCCGGTTTTTTGAGGCTGTGGACAGTGGATTGGCCCTCAGGACAACCCCGTTGGTGCCAAAGCCAGTCAAGTCTTCCGGCAATTCGACAATGGCGTTTTCGCTGAGGAACGTGTCACGCAGGCGAGGTAACTGCCCCACGCCGGCGGGCACCTGAGTAATACCGGTGCGGGAAAGATCCAGGGCCGACAGCGCGCGTAATGCTCGGACATCCGGCGCAGTGCCCAGAGGGTTGTTGTACAAGTCCAGTCCTTTCAACCCGCTCATCGCGCTAAGCGTGGCCTGGCCCATGGCGTCGAGTACCACACCACAACTGTTCAGCATCAGTGTTTCGAGGGACGGCATGAGTGCCAGCGCCCGTGGCATGCGGCCCAGCTTGAAGCCGCGCAGCTCCATGGCTTGCAATCCCTTGAAGCACATCAGGAAACTGTCCGGGGCATTTAGCGTTTCATTACCCTGAATGGACAAGCGGACGACGTGGCTGAAGTCGGCAGACAGCGACGGCAGTTCCCCCGCAAAGTGAGCAACGATATCTAGCGTATTGAGCCTCAGTTCGGGCTTGTCGGTGTTTCTGGCGCGCCAGAACTGTTCCAGATTTTGACTGAACTCTCTCCTCTTGAATTGTTCTTCCACGCGCTCAGGTACGCTCAGGATTTCGCCGGTTATGGGATTGCGCAACGGTATGCGTTCGGACCAAGCGCTCAAGTCGCTGATCATCTGTCTGATTTCCGCTTCCCAGCGCAGCAGTTGCTCAGTGCCCGCCCGCAGCGTGCCGGGCAAGTGATAGATCATGTGACTGGCATCGTCGATGTCCATCCATGGATACAACCTTTGTGCGCTGGCCAGGTCGCCGACATCCGGCATCACGTCAAAATGGCGTCCGTGCTCGACATAGTAGGTTTTGATGCGCTCGCGAGTGGGCAGGGACAGTGGATTGCTGGCCAGATTGGTGCCGTCGGCGAGGTCCAGATCGAGGCTGAAAAAAGTTTCGGGCAGATTGGTGATGCGGTTGCCGTTCAACAAGGCGTTTTTCAGGTTCGGGTGATCGGCGAAGCCATTGGGCAGTGCCGTAATGCCGGAGTTCGAAAGCAGAATGTCACGCATGGCAGGCAGCGGCTGCAGGTCGGGTATCGCCGCCAGTGGATTGTGACTCAGGTCCAGCAGTTCAAGGTCGCTCAGTGTCGCGAGGGTGTTCTGGTCGGCGGGGCTGAGTGTCACGCCGCAGTCTCTCAATGTCAGTTCCGTGAGCTTCGGCAGGTGGGTCACGGACTGCGGTATTTCACCCAGTGGAAACTGTTGCAGGTCCAGCTCGCGTGTGTTGACGAACAAATCGATGAACGCGTCGGGGGCACCGATAGCGGCATTGCCCTTGAGCTTCACACCAACGACATGAGAGAAGTCCGTTGTCAGTTGCGGCGGGTCACCGATGAACCTCAAGTCGGACTCAAAAAAATCCGCACGCATGCCTGATTCGACCGACCGGCGACGCCAGAAGCGTTCCAGCTGTTGGCCAAATTCGGCGCGGGCGGCGTATTGGTCAAACAGTTCAATGGCCGTGAGAACTTCACCCGTCAAGGGATGAACGCTGGGAACTTGCGGTGCCCAAGCGGTCAGGTCCGAAGTCAGCTGATTAAGCTCGGCCCGCCACCTGACGAGCTGAATCCTGCTATCGGCCAGGGTTCCGGGCAAGTCGTAGATCACATCGCTGGCCTCCTGTTCATCCAGGGACGGAAACAGATCTCGCATGAGGGCGATATCGCTGGTCTCTGCGCGCACATCGAAGTCTTGTCCGGTGCGTCTGTAATAGGTTTTCACTTTATTGCGTGTGGCCACCGACAGCGGGTTGTCGGAAAAGTCGAAGCCGTCACTCTGATTGGCCGACAGCTCGAACACTGCATCGGGGATTTCGCTGATGCGGTTACCGCTGATAATTGCAGTGCGCAGATTCGGATGACTGGCCAGCCCGTCAGGCGTCACGTTGAGGCCGCAGTTGGACAAGTCGAGGTAGGTCAGTTCGGGGAGCAGGTTCAGCTCGGGGAAAGTCCCCAGGGGATTGTTGCTCAGGTCCAGCGTATGCAGGTTGTTCAGGGAAACCAGTGTCGCCTGATTTTCAGGGGTCAGCACCACGCCGCAATCGTTGAGTTCCAATACGCTGAGGCGAGGCATCCTGATCTGCGAAAGGGCAATCGGCTCCAGGTCGAAGGCGTGCAATTCCAGTGTGGTCAGATTCTCAAAGCGCTGAATGAACGGCAGTACTGCCGTGAGGTTTTTATTGCCCGTCAGTGTCAGTCGCGAGACATGCTCGAAATTGGCACTCAAGGCCGGCAGGTCGCCCATGAAATCAAGCGTTGCGGTCAGCTCGCTTTCTCTGAGAGACGCTGATCGGGTGCGCCAGAAACGCTCCAGTTTTTGCCGAAACTCATCCCGTGCACTGCGCTCCAGTGCTTGCTCATCCAGCGTCAAAGGTCGATTGAAAACGGGGTCGAGCGCAGGTGTCTGGTTGGCCCATTCGCCGAGTTCAGTCTTCAACGTTGCGAGCTCGGCCTCCCAACTGGCGAGCTGAGCCTGGCTGTCAGTCAATGTGCCGGGAAGCCGATACAACAATTCACTGGCCTGGTCGGCGTTCAGATCAGGAAACAACGTGGTGGTGCGCAAAATATCGGCTGGATCCGGGCGTACTCCGAAATGTTTGCCTGTGTGGTTATAGTACGTTTTCACTTTCTCTCGGGTGGCGGCCGACAGCGGGTTGTCGGCAAAACCGAAGCCGTCACTGAGTGAGCTGGTCAGGTTGAAAAAAACGTCCGGTATGTCGCTGATCTGGTTGCCATCGAAATTGCCGGTGATCAGTCTCGGGTGATCGAGCAGGTTGGCCGGCAGTGAGGAGATGTCTGTCTTGGTCAGATTGAGATAACGCAACGAAGGCATCGCGCTGACGTCGGGAGGCGTGCCCAATGGATTGCCCCGCAGATCCAGCAGCGAAAGGTTGGGTAACGATGCAAGCACTGCCTGATTGGTTGCCGAGTGGGTGATGCCGCAGTCGCGCAAGATCAGCTGGCGCAGGTTGGGCATTGCGGTGAACGATTGGGGCAGGCTCGGCAGATCGAGGTTTTGCGCATCCAGATACAGCAGACCTGTGAAGCGTTGCATAAAGGTGTCCACTGCCCTGGTATTGGCGCTGCCATTGATGGAGAGCATGACGACGTGGCTGAAGTCCGCTTCCAGTGCGGGTAGTTCCCCCAGTACGGGTTGCGCAATCTGCAACATGTACCCAGCGGGACCCCGGGTTTGCCTGCGCCAGCAACGCAGTAGCGCTTCTCGGAACTGCGCGCGATTCTGCAGGGCTGCCCGGCGTTCGATATAGGTCAACGGCAGGCCGCTGACAGGGTCATTGGCGGGGACGTCGATTTCCCAGTTACGCAGGTCATTACTGAGCTTGAAGTATTCGTTGCGGCGCCTGGCCAGTTCCGCGTTGAACTCAACCGAGTTGTTCTGGAAAACCGCAACGAAATTACGCGCCTCTTCGTTGGACATGCCTCGATAGATCGCCTGCACGCGCTCCTCGGGACTAACGATTCGCTGGCCTGTGGTCACCAGGTTGTCCTGGTTTTCGATGCCGATCGCACCGAGTTCACCCGCTTCAAAAAAATCGGCATTTTCAAGGCTTCTGGGTGCGTTCAGTCGATCATTGCCGAAGCCTGCCAGGCGCAGCGTGTCCACGGCCGGTTGGCTGATCGGCGCTTCGAACAGCACGGTGCGTAGCTCCTCGCGTTCAAGTGATCGCTGACGAACTGCGGCACTCAACGCGTCGCCCTGGCCGATCTGCAGGTTCAGATTCTGACGTTCGCCGTCCGGTAATGCGTACAACAGACTGGAGTAAAAATCCGTGGCCGAATGCAGCTCCTGGCCGCGGTCGTCGTAAGGTTGATAGCGGCCGTCCTGTTGGCGAACCAGTACTTTCCGAGCGGGCGCATCTTCGCGTCCGATGCTGTCGAGTACCGCGCCTTCGTAACGTCCGTCGCGGATTTCGAGGCGCACATCGCCGCTCCAGCCTGGCAGCAGCTTGAGGCTGTGCAGCGCAAGGGAATCGGAATCGGCATTGCTCAAGGCGTTCAGTTCCAGGCCTTCGTAAGCGCGGGTAACACGCACTTCCTGATTGGCCAGTTGCATGAATTCCTGTTGGCGCGGCGGCAGTTCTCCGTTGCTTATCTGTATCAATTCACTACCGCTGGCGCTGTCGAGCAGTTCACGGACGAGGCTGGCCGGCAGTGTCGGATCGTGGTCGATGATTGTTTGGGCCAATGGATCGTCAATGTGCTGAAGGACCTGATAGCGCGATTCGAACAGCGAGCTTCGCTGGCGTCGGGCGAGATGGGCCAGTTGCTTGCGCAGCATCTGACTGCGAACTTCCAGCGAGGGCGTCGGCCCGCTGAAAGGTTCTGCGAGCAACGCTTTGATTTGCTGCTCGTCGAGAGAAGCCAGCAGGGTCTTGAGCAGGTCGCCATCGATCAGGCTGTCCTGGCGAAGCTCGGTCATTGGCAAGGTTGCGTCCGCCGAGGATTGCCAGAGCAGTTCGCCTCGTTGATCAACCAGACGCAGGCGTTGGTTGCTCGGCCAGCGGCCGTGTTGCGTCAGCAGTTGCAGTTGTGTCGCCGGATCGGCACGCAGGTATTGCTCAGCCACGTTGCTGTCGAGTTGATCGATAAAGCGTTGCAGTTGTTGATCGATCTTGAACCGCTGAATGCTGTCGGCCAACAGGGGAGGTGGAGTTTGTTGATCGACATGCATCTTGCGTACGGCATCTTCATTGACGCCACTGACACGCAGGATCGTCTCGCGCTCTGGAGGCGAGAATGTCTCGATGGAAGGATTGATTCGCCGCAGCGCCGTGTCGGTGTCCCATTCCAGTGGTTGTTCCAGTTCGGTGTGCCAGGCACCGGCGCCATTGTGGCGCACCGTCGGTTGGTAGGCGTCGGGCCGAGTGGGATGTTCGATCGTGTATTGGCCGGGAATCGCACCTTCGCTCACGGCAAAATGAGCGTCTTCCAGTGGCAGCAGTTGCTTGCCTTGATGCGGGTACAGGCCCAGTTCATTGGGCGTTGAACCGGCATCGGGCACTGCCGTGTGCTGGTAGCGGGCCAGATCGGGATCCCAGTAGCGGGTTTTGCCATTGGCCAGTTGTACAGGCTTGAAGCGGTCGATGAAGGCGACCACTTCCTTGGGCAAGACCTTGCGAAACTCGCCGGCACCAATCGCGCCGCCCATGCCGAAGATACCCAGTTGGATCAGCGATTCGACGGTGCCCATCAGGTGTTCGAACGCTTCGCTCGTGCGTCCCTGTCCCCATTCGATGATGCCCTCGAAAGCTTCATCGAGCATTTGATACGCCATGTACGCCATCATCGCTTCACCCAGGACCGGCACGAACGGCGCGACGATCAGCGCGGCGGCCTGGACGATGCTCGAGATGATGTTGCTCACCGAATCCCAGAAAGCCCAGCGTGCTTTTTGGTCCACCATGGCGGTGGGCACGGCGATCACCCGGGCATCGTTGAAGATCTTGTTCAGTTTCGATTGATAGAGGTGTTGCCACAGATCGACCTGGAACGGTGTCAGTGTGGTTTGCAGATCCGGTCGTTCTACGGGTGTTTCGCGCCAAGCGGGCAGTGAGCTGCCGGACTCCGGCGGATGCCATGTCATTTGGCTCAAGCGGCTGTTGAGGGTGCTGAAGAAAAAGCCGCGATGTTCGTGGTTCACGAAGCGGCTGAAAAACTGCTGATAGTCTTTCGAACGCAGCTGGCGCGTCAGTTCGACAAACAGTTCGTAGGTCGATGCGTATTCCTTGAAAGGGTGCTCGGGATCATCCGGGACGTAGGCCACCACCCGCGCTGGGGTGCGCGATGCATACAGGTCGGGGGCAAAGACGACGATACCGGTGAGCGGCGCGCACAGCATCCCCATGTCATGGCACCGCACGGGCGCGCCACCGATATACAGCCCTCTCATGCCGTCGAGCACGGCGTCGATCAAGCGAAAATAACTTTCCGACACATCGCGGTTCATCCGCGCCCATTGCAGGGCCGCTTTCATCGCGGCCTTCTGACTGTCGTCCAGTTTGCTGCGCAGTACGGACGCCACCATCGGATCGGTATAGCCGAGGTTGTCTTCGAGATGGGCTTTGTACTGAGCACCGAGATCCAGCCTTCGGCACAGCTGGGTGAAGGCGGCAATGCTCAGTTTGGCCTTGATCGACGGCAGGGTCATGAACTGGCCGGTGGTGGAGGGCCGGGTGACGAAGGTCGAGTCAACGTCGAAGGCGTCGTCACGGGTTTCCGCTTCCTCGAAGTTGTGCAGCGCGGCTTCCAGTAACGAGACCGTCCAGGCGCGCGTGCCCGTTCTGATCGGGAGCCACGGGGTGGTTGCGGGGATGTACAGGCGCACAAAGGTATTGCGCACATCCAGATCCAGTCCGAAGGATTTGTTCAGTTCCTGTTTGAGCAAGGGCTCGGCAAAAGCGCTGGCGTCTTGCAGGTGTTCGAGGCTTTGATCGACTTGGCTTTGCGCGGCCCAGTGCGCGGCGTTGAGGGTTTTCATCTGTTGATGCTGTTCGGCGGGGACCGATTGGAGTGAAGTGGACAGACGGGGCAGGCTGTCCTGGAGCGCCTGGCGGCGGGTCGATGAAGCGTTGCCGAGCCAGTCGGGTACGGCGTTTTTCAGTGGCAGGTAGTGGTCGTCGTGATGCTGCGCGTCGCTCGCGGCAGTCGAGACTGGCGGTGGTGGCTGAGTCAGGTGCATGGGCCAATCCTTGGCGTTGAAAAGAACGCGCAGCAAATCAGGAAGAGACCCCTCTTGTGCGGAACATATTTATATCTTTGTCGCGGGGTGGAGTTGGTATTCTCTGCAGCCTGCCGCAAATCGGCGGCGCCCGTTAAACTGCGCCTTTGCGACGCTATATGTCGCATTGCCGTAAACCCGTGAAAATCCGGGGTTTGCGCTATAAGAAGTTGTCGCTTGGCGACAAGGCCGGGCTGAAAACTGTCCTTACAATCCTCACCAAGCTCGCCAGTTTCAGGCGAGTGTTTCTCATCAGGAGACTCCGATGTCCGTTGAGCACGCTGCGGTACAACGCGCCGATTTCGACCAGGTAATGGTTCCCAACTACGCGCCTGCCGCTTTCATTCCAGTGCGTGGCGCCGGTTCCCGCGTCTGGGATCAGGCCGGCCGCGAGCTGATCGACTTCGCCGGCGGCATCGCCGTCAACGTATTGGGCCACGCGCACCCGGCGCTGGTCGGTGCACTGACCGAGCAAGCGAACAAGCTGTGGCACGTGTCCAACGTGTTCACCAACGAGCCAGCCCTGCGCCTGGCGCACAAGCTGATCGATGCCACGTTCGCCGAGCGCGTGTTCTTCTGCAACTCCGGTGCCGAGGCCAACGAAGCCGCCTTCAAGCTGGCCCGTCGTGTGGCGTTCGACCGTTTCGGCACTGAGAAGTACGAAATCATCGCCGCGCTGAACAGCTTCCACGGCCGTACCCTGTTCACCGTCAACGTCGGTGGCCAGTCGAAGTACTCCGACGGTTTCGGCCCGAAAATCACCGGCATTACCCACGTCCCTTACAACGATCTGGCCGCGCTGAAAGCGGCGGTGTCCGACAAGACCTGTGCGGTCGTGCTGGAACCGATCCAGGGCGAAGGCGGCGTGCTGCCGGCCGAACTGGCTTACCTGCAAGGTGCCCGCGAACTGTGCGACGCGAACAACGCGCTGCTGGTGTTCGACGAAGTGCAGACCGGCATGGGCCGCAGCGGCAAGCTGTTCGCCTACCAGCATTACGGCGTGACTCCGGACATCCTCACCAGCGCCAAGAGCCTGGGCGGCGGTTTCCCGATCGCGGCCATGCTGACCACCGAAGCGCTGGCCAAGCATCTGGTCGTCGGTACTCACGGCACCACTTACGGCGGCAACCCGCTGGCGTGCGCGGTCGCGGAAGCGGTGATCGACGTGATCAACACGCCAGAAGTGCTGAACGGCGTGAACGCCAAGCACGACAAATTCAAGGCGCGCCTTGAGCAGATCGGCGAGAAGTACGGCCTGTTCACTCAGGTGCGTGGCCTCGGTCTGTTGATCGGTTGCGTGCTGAGCGATGCCTGGAAAGGCAAGGCCAAAGACATCTTCAACGCCGCTGAAAAAGAAGGCCTGATGATTCTGCAAGCCGGCCCGGACGTGATCCGTTTCGCGCCGAGCCTGGTGGTGGAAGACGCCGATATCGATGCCGGTCTCGACCGCTTCGAACGCGCTGCCGCAGCACTGACGCAAGCCTGATAGACCCTTCGACGCCTGGAGCTTTTCAGGCGTCGATCAAAATTTTATGCCGGACCAGATCAACTGTAGGAGTGAGCCTGCTCGCGATTGCGGTCTGTCAGTCGACTCATTGGTTTCTGACAGACCGCAATCGCGAGCAGGCTCACTCCTACATTGATCTCCATGTAGGCCCGGTTATTTTTTCTGTGAATTTATAAGAGAAAGGAGTGACACCATGCTGGTGATGCGCCCCGCGCAAATGGCTGATCTGGGCGAGGTACAGCGTCTGGCTGCGGACAGCCCGATTGGTGTCACTTCCTTGCCGGATGACGTGGAACGTCTGAGCGACAAGATCGCCGCGAGCGAAGCTTCGTTCGCTGCCGAAGTGAGCTTCAACGGTGAAGAAAGCTATTTCTTCGTCCTCGAAGATTCCACCACCGGCAAGCTGGTCGGCTGCTCGGCCATCGTCGCTTCGGCCGGTTATTCGGAGCCGTTCTACAGCTTCCGTAACGAGACCTTCGTGCACGCCTCGCGCGAGTTGAAGATCCACAACAAGATCCACGTGCTCTCGCAGTGCCACGACCTGACCGGCAACAGTTTGTTGACCAGTTTCTACGTGCAGCGCGAGCTGGTCGGTTCACCGTGGTCCGAGCTCAACTCCCGCGGCCGTCTGTTGTTCGTTGCCAGCCACCCGGAGCGTTTCGCCGATTCGGTGGTGACCGAGATCGTCGGGTACAGCGACGAGAACGGCGACTCGCCATTCTGGGATGCGATCGGTCGCAACTTCTTCGACCTCAACTACGCCGAAGCCGAGCGTCTGTGCGGGCTGAAAAGCCGCACGTTCCTCGCCGAACTGATGCCGCATTACCCGATCTACGTGCCGCTGCTGCCGGACTCCGCCCAAGAGGCGATGGGCCAGGTTCACCCGCGTGCGCAGATCACCTTCGACATCCTGATGCGCGAAGGCTTCGAGACCGATCACTACATCGACATTTTCGACGGTGGCCCGACCCTGCATGCGCGTGTTTCGGGGATCCGTTCGATCGCCCAGAGCCGCGTGGTGCCGGTGAAGATCGGCGAGCCGGTGAAAGGTGCCGGGCGCCAGTATCTGGTGGCCAACGCGCAGTTGCAGGATTACCGCGCGGTGCTGCTGGAACTGGATTACGCGCCGGGCAAACCGGTGACTCTGGATCTGGAAGCAGCCGAAGCCCTGGGCGTCGGTGAAGGTGCCAGCGTGCGCCTGGTGGCGGTTTAACGCCTTAGCGAGTTTCACGGGTGGCGAAGGCGGCCCGTTTGAGGAGATAGCATGATTGTTCGTCCCGTACGCAGCAGCGATTTATCCGCTCTGATCGACCTGGCCCGCAGCACCGGCACCGGCCTCACCACGTTGCCGGCCAACGAAGAGCGTCTGGCCCACCGGGTCGGCTGGGCCGAGAAGACCTTTCGCGGTGAAGCCGGTCGTGGTGATGCGGACTACCTGTTCGTGCTCGAAGACGATGACGGCCGCGTGGTGGGGATTTCCGCCATTGCCGGTGCGGTCGGTATGCGTGAGCCTTGGTACAACTTCCGTGTCGGCCTGACCGTCAGTGCTTCGCAAGAGCTGAACATCTATCGCGAGATTCCGACGCTGTTTCTGGCTAACGACCTGACCGGCAATTCCGAGCTGTGCTCGTTGTTCCTGCACGCCGATTACCGCAGCGGTCTTAACGGTCGCATGCTGTCGAAGGCGCGGATGCTGTTCATCGCTGAGTTCCCGGAACTGTTCGGCAACAAGATCATCGCCGAAATGCGCGGTGTCTCCGATGACGCCGGTCGTTCGCCATTCTGGGAAAGCCTCGGTCGGCACTTCTTCAAAATGGAATTCAGCCAGGCCGATTACCTGACTGGTGTCGGCAATAAAGCTTTCATCGCCGAGCTGATGCCGAAATTTCCGCTGTACACCTGCTTTCTGTCCGAAGGCGCACGTAACGTCATCGGTCAGGTGCACCCGGACACCGAGCCGGCCCTGGCGATGCTCAAGGGCGAAGGGTTCAGCTATCAGGGTTACGTCGACATCTTCGACGCCGGCCCGGCCATCGAATGCGAAACCGGCAAGATCCGCGCGGTGCGTGACAGTGAAGCGCTGGTGCTGGCTGTTGGCACACCGGGCGAAGACGCCACGCCGTTCATCATCCATAACCGCAAACGCGAAGACTGCCGCATCACTGCTGCGCCGGCGCGTCTGGCTGCCGGCACCCTGGTGGTCGATCCGCAGACCGCCAAACGTCTTCAACTCAACGCTGGCGATCAAGTGCGCGCCGTGGCGTTGTCCGCTGCACGGGAGTCGAAATAATGAATTCGCTATACATCGCAGGTGAGTGGCTGGCCGGTCAGGGCGAAGCTTTTCAATCGCTGAACCCGGTGACTCAGCAAGTGCTGTGGTCGGGGGAGGGCGCAACCACCGCTCAAGTCGAGTCGGCGGTGCAGGCTGCACGTCAGGCGTTTCCGGGCTGGGCGCGGCGTTCGCTGGACGAGCGCATCACTGTGCTGGAGGCGTTCGCCGCCGCGCTGAAAAGCCACGCTGACGAACTGGCCCGCACCATCGGTGAGGAAACCGGTAAGCCGTTGTGGGAAGCCGCGACCGAAGTCACCAGCATGGTCAACAAGATCGCGATCTCGGTGCAGAGCTACCGCGAGCGTACCGGCGAGAAGAGCGGCCCGTTGGGCGACGCCACCGCCGTACTGCGCCACAAGCCGCACGGTGTGGTCGCGGTGTTCGGTCCTTACAACTTCCCCGGTCACCTGCCGAACGGTCACATCGTTCCGGCGCTGCTGGCGGGTAACAGCGTGCTGTTCAAGCCAAGCGAACTGACCCCGAAAGTCGCCGAGCTGACAGTCAAGTGCTGGATCGAAGCCGGCCTGCCGGCAGGCGTTTTGAACCTGCTGCAAGGCGCTCGCGAAACCGGTATCGCGCTGGCGGCGAATCCGGGCATCGATGGTCTGTTTTTCACCGGTTCGAGCCGCACCGGCAATCATCTGCATCAGCAATTTGCCGGGCGTCCGGACAAGATTCTGGCGTTGGAAATGGGCGGCAACAACCCGTTGGTGGTCGACCAGGTCGCCGATCTCGATGCGGCTGTTTACACGATCATTCAGTCGGCGTTCATTTCTGCCGGTCAGCGTTGCACGTGTGCGCGCCGCTTGCTGGTACCGCAAGGCGCCTGGGGCGACAGCCTGCTCAAGCGTTTGGTTGAAGTCAGCTCGACGATTGAGGTCGGTGCATTCGATCAGCAACCGGCGCCGTTCATGGGCTCAGTGATTTCCCTCGGCGCGGCGAAAGCGCTGATGGACGCTCAAGAACATCTGTTGGCTAACGGCGCCGTGTCGTTGCTGGCAATGACGCAGCCGCAGGCACAAGCCGCGCTGCTGACCCCGGGCATTCTCGATGTGAGCGCTGTTGCCGAGCGTCCGGACGAAGAATTGTTCGGCCCGTTGTTGCAAGTGATTCGCTACGTTGATTTTGAAGCGGCGATCGCTGAGGCGAATGACACTGCTTATGGTCTGGCCGCCGGTTTGCTGTCGGATTCCGAAGCACGTTATCAGCAGTTCTGGCTGGAAAGCCGTGCCGGTATCGTCAACTGGAACAAACAACTGACCGGTGCGGCGAGCAGCGCGCCGTTTGGCGGTGTCGGTGCCTCGGGCAACCATCGCGCCAGCGCCTATTACGCAGCGGATTACTGCGCGTATCCGGTGGCGTCGCTGGAAACCCCAAGTCTGGTGTTGCCTGCCGCCCTGACGCCTGGCGTGAAAATGGCGTGATGCCCAATCGCTGGCAAGCCAGCTCCCACAGGGGCGGAGGCGTCCACACATTTTGTGTACGACGCGGTCACTGTGGGAGCTGGCTTGCCAGCGATGGCCGCACCGCGGTGTTAAAGAATAGTTACTGAAGCCTATAACAACAGATTCTCGTGGAGCCTCGCTGATGAAATCCTATGAAGTCAATTTTGACGGTCTAGTGGGGCCGACCCATAACTACGGTGGTCTGTCCTACGGCAACGTTGCCTCCCAGAGCAACAGCCAGCAATCTTCGAACCCGAAGGAAGCGGCGCTGCAAGGTCTGGCGAAGATGAAAGCGCTGATGGAAATGGGCTTTCAGCAAGGCGTGCTGGCGCCACAGGAACGTCCGGACGTGGCCGCTTTGCGCCGTCTGGGTTTCAGCGGCACTGACGCGCAAGTGATCGAGCGCGCCGCCAAGGAAGCCATGCCGCTGCTGGTCGCCAGTTGCTCGGCATCGAGCATGTGGGTGGCCAACGCTGCCACCGTCAGCCCGAGCGCCGACACCGCAGACGGTCGCGTGCATTTCACCGCCGCCAACCTCAACTGCAAATACCACCGCAGCATCGAGCACCCGACCACCAGCCGCGTGCTCGGTGCGATGTTCGCCAATCAGCAGCACTTCGCTCATCACGCCGCTCTGCCGGCGGTGGCACAGTTCGGTGACGAGGGCGCGGCCAACCACACGCGTTTCTGCCGTGAGTATGGCGAGGCCGGCGTCGA
The DNA here is from genome assembly GCF_979258655.1 of Pseudomonas sp. AC242. NCBI lineage: Bacteria > Pseudomonadati > Pseudomonadota > Gammaproteobacteria > Pseudomonadales > Pseudomonadaceae > Pseudomonas > Pseudomonas sp. AC242. The sequence goes on along the minus strand of NZ_OZ409873.1, from coordinate 4,051,057 downwards.
GTTCTTCGTATTCGGTCGCAGCGCGTTCGACAACCGTTTCCCGGCGCCGCAGAAGTACCCGGCCCGTCAAACCCTCGAAGCGTCGCAAGCGGTTGCGCGTCTGCACGGGCTGCGTGACGAAGGTGTGGTCTACGCCCAACAGAACCCGAACGTGATCGATCAGGGCGTGTTCCATAACGACGTGATCGCGGTGGGTAACGGCGAGGTGCTGTTCTATCACGAGGACGCGTTCCTCGACACCGACTCGATGCTGGCCGAGCTGCAAAGCAAATTCGCCAAAGCCGGCGGCAACTTCCAGTCTGTGTGTGTGCCGCGTTCGGCGGTCACCGTAGATGACGCGGTGCGCTCGTACCTGTTCAACAGCCAGTTGCTGTCGCGTCCTGATGGCTCGATGTTGCTGATCGTGCCGCAAGAGTGCCAGGCCAACGAACGCGTCTGGACTTACCTGCAAGAACTGACCAGTTCCGGCGGCCTGATCCGCGAAGTGAAAGTCTTCGATCTCAAGCAAAGCATGCAGAACGGCGGTGGCCCGGCGTGCCTGCGTCTGCGCGTCGCGCTTAACGAAACCGAACTGGCGGCGGTCAATCCAGGGGTTATCATGACGCCACCGTTGTACGGTTCGTTGACCGCATGGGTTGAAAAGCACTACCGCGACCGCCTGAGCGAAACCGATCTGGCGGATCCGCAATTGCTGCTTGAATGCCGGACGGCACTGGATGAACTGACGCAAATCCTTAAACTGGGCGCGGTTTATCCATTCCAGATCAATTGATGGCCAGCGCGTCGCCTGAACGCGGCGCCCGGCTTGTCTCACCTAGAGAGTAAAAACATGAGCGATTCCCTGCAGCTGATCCTTGAAGACACCGACGGCACGCAACTGGAGACCTCCTGCACCCGCGTCGCGGTCATGTGGCAAGGCAAAGAGCTGTGGATCCAGCAGGACGGCCGTGGCCAACTGCTGATCGGCGTGGACGTTGAAGAAGGTGACGCCGAGTACGCCAACCTGCTGCTGCGCCCATTGGCGACTAATCTGGTAAGTCTGCAACTGGAAATGGAACCGGCCGACGTCGGCGACGACGAAGACCACGTGCACGGCCCGGATTGCAACCACGACCACTAAGGAAACCGCTCTATGCTCGCCCTCGGCAAACTGCTTGAACTGACCCTCGCCGGCCGCGAACCGGCGGAGAAGACTCAACTGACTGTCGAAGGCGTGCGTATGCGCTGGTTGAGCGAAGGTGCGCTGGAAGTCCGGCCACCCGAAGCGCGCGACAATGGCCTGGATCTGCTGCTTTCGGCAGGCATCCACGGCAACGAAACAGCGCCGATCGAGCTGCTTGATCGGTTGCTGCACGACATCGCTCGCGGCGATTTGAAGCCGCGCGCACGCATTCTGTTCCTGTTCGGCAACCCGGAAGCGATTCGCAAAGGCGAGCGTTTCGTCGAGCAGGACGTCAATCGGCTGTTCAACGGCCGCCATGAACAAAGCAGTGGTTCGGAAGCGCTGCGAGCTTGTGAGCTGGAACGTCTGGCGGCGAGTTTCTTCAGCCTGCCGGATCGCCAGCGCCTGCACTACGACCTGCACACGGCGATTCGCGGTTCGAAGATCGAACAGTTCGCACTCTATCCGTGGAAAGAAGGTCGCCAGCATTCGCGTCTGGAGCTGGCACGTCTGCGTGCTGCCGGGATGGAAGCGGTGCTGTTGCAGAACAAACCGTCGATCGTCTTCAGCTCCTACACCTACGACAAGCTCGGTGCCGAGGCGTTTACGCTGGAACTGGGCAAGGCGCGGCCATTCGGGCAGAACGACGGGGTTAACGTCTCGCTGCTGGAAACCCGTCTGAAGCAGATCATCGAAGGCACTGAGCCGGAGATGGCTGAACCAGGGCTGGATGGTTTGCAACTGTTCAGCGTCGCGCGAGAAATCATCAAGCACAGCGATGCGTTCCGCCTGAACCTGCCGCAGGACATCGAAAACTTTTCAGAGTTGGAGGTGGGTTACGTGCTGGCCGAGGATCTGGCCAATACCCGCTGGATCATTGAGGAGGAGGGCGCACGCATCATCTTCCCTAATCCCAAGGTCAAGAACGGCTTGCGCGCAGGCATCCTGATCGTCCCGACCACCGACGAAAACCTCGCCTGACGTGATGATCGTTCCCACGCTCCGCGTGGGAATGCAGCCCGGGACGCTCCGCGTCCCAAAGCGGACGCAGAGCGGTCCATTGAGGCATTCCCACGCAGAGCATGGGAACGATCGTTGGAGGCTTAGACGGCTACAGCATGCGGCTCTGTACGGCGCAGTGCGCGAACCTTGCGCAGCGTATCCGCGCAAGTCCGCGCTGCTTCCTGACCCTTGTGCACAAAGTGCTCGAAGAAGAACTTCTGATGCTCGTCGCCGGCATGGAAGTGATGCGGGGTCAGCGACACCGAGAATACCGGCACTTCGGTTTCCAGTTGCACCTGCATCAGGCCGCTGACCACCGACTGGGCGACGAACTCGTGACGGTAGATGCCGCCGTCAACCACCAGAGCAGCGGCGACGATGCCGGCATAACGGCCGGTTTTGGCCAGCAACTTGGCGTGCAGGGGCATTTCAAAGGCGCCGCCGACTTCGAAGATATCGATGTCCGACTCCTGATAACCCAGGGCAATCATTTCGGCGACGAAGCCTTTTCGGCTCTGGTCGACGATTTCCTTGTGCCAGCAGGCCTGGATGAACGCGACGCGCTCGCCGTGAGGGTGTTTGCTTTTGCTGTCGATAGCGGTGGGTTGCATGTTCTGACTCCTGTTTGTGTGAAAAACAGGGCGTTATGAATCGAAAGGGATTCAAGGGTGCGCACACGCACAACATCATCGCGCGGACGGCCCTTTGGCGTTAATCCCGTTCTCTCTTCATCCGGACTATGACCGTCGGCCCCGGAATCACACCGGGTCTGCTGACCTTGCCGCCGATCTCAACCGAAGTCGTGTTCGTCGCCAAGCGCTCGCGGGCTATGCGCATTGCGCGCAATTACCGCCGGTGGGGAATTGCACCCCGCCCTGAGAACGTTTTTGCCGCCCTTTCTGGGGCGGCGCAGCGTTTTTAACACAGATTGTGTGTCTGTGCATTGCGCCTTTCTGATGATTGTCATCGAATTTTTTGCAGGCTCGAAACGACTTTTCCTTGCCCAAGGCTTGATTAATCCACGCGATGACCGCAGTAATTCCACTTCGTAAAGGGATTTCCCCTGCTGATTTGAGGCCAGGTTCATGAGCGTTATCGATCTTCGCAGCGACACTGTCACCCAACCGACTCCCGCCATGCTCGACGCGATGACTGCGGCGGACACCGGTGATGACGTGTACGGCGAAGATCCGACGGTCAATCGCCTGGAAGCCGAATTGGCCCAACGCTTGGGTTTTGCCGCCGCTTTATTTGTGCCGACCGGCACCATGAGCAACCTGCTGGGTTTGATGGCGCACTGCGAGCGCGGCGACGAATACGTCGTTGGCCAGCAGGCGCACACCTACAAATACGAGGGCGGTGGCGCGGCGGTGCTCGGTTCGATCCAGCCGCAGCCGCTGGAAGTGCAAGCCGATGGTTCACTGGATCTGGATCAAGTCGCCGCCGCGATCAAACCGGACGACTTCCATTTCGCCCGGACTCGTTTGCTGGCGCTGGAAAACACCATGCAGGGCAAAGTGCTGCCGCTGGAGTACCTGGCCCGCGCACGCCGCTTCACTCAGGAAAAAGGCTTGCAACTGCACCTCGACGGCGCGCGCCTGTACAACGCGGCGGTCAAGCTGGGTGTTGATGCCCGGGAAATCACCCAGCATTTCGACTCAGTGTCGGTGTGCTTGTCCAAAGGGCTCGGCGCGCCGGTGGGTTCGGTGTTGTGCGGTTCGGCCGAGTTGATCGGCAAGGCTCGCCGTCTGCGCAAAATGGTCGGCGGTGGCATGCGTCAGTCCGGGTTGCTGGCAGCGGCGGGGCTGTACGCGCTGGATCACAACGTCGAGCGTCTGGCCGACGACCACGCCAATGCGCAACTGCTGGCCGACGGTCTGCGTGAAGCAGGTTTCATCGTCGAACCGGTGCAAACCAACATGGTTTATGTGCAAATGGGCGACAAAGCCGAAGCGATCAAGGCCTTTGCTGCCGAACGCGGGATCAAGTTGAGCGCCGCCGCACGCCTGCGTATGGTCACGCACATGGACGTCAATCGCTCGCAAATCGAGCAAGTGATCGCGACATTCGTCGAGTTTTCGCGCAAGTGACAGCGTTAGCCGTCCAATTGACCGTTTCTATCGTATAAACACGCTGTACCCCGCGCGCAGGGCCGATATAATGCGGCCCTTTGCCGTCGCTTCGTCTGTTGACGTTTCGAACAGGCCTTTGGCCGCAGCCTCCGTGGAAGAACCTAATGAAAAGCGCAGAAATCCGTGAAGCCTTCCTTCGCTTCTTCGAAGAGCAAGGCCACACCCGTGTAGCCTCCAGCTCTTTGATTCCGGGCAACGACCCAACCCTGCTGTTCACTAACGCGGGGATGAACCAGTTCAAGGACTGCTTCCTGGGCCAGGAAAAACGTGCGTACACCCGTGCGACCAGCAGCCAGAAGTGCGTGCGTGCCGGTGGCAAGAACAGCGACCTGGAAAACGTCGGTTATACCGCTCGTCACCACACATTCTTTGAAATGCTCGGTAACTTCAGCTTCGGTGACTATTTCAAGAAGGACGCGATTACCTACGCGTGGACCTTCCTGACCGGCGTTCTGCAACTGCCGAAGGAAAAACTCTGGGTCACCGTCTACGCCTCCGACGACGAAGCGTATGACATCTGGACCAAAGAAATCGGTGTGCCGGTCGAGCGCATGATCCGCATCGGCGACAACAAAGGCGCGCCGTACGCTTCCGACAACTTCTGGACCATGGGCGATACCGGCCCGTGCGGCCCGTGCACCGAGATTTTCTACGATCACGGCGACCACATCTGGGGCGGCCCACCGGGCTCGCCGGAAGAAGACGGTGACCGTTACATCGAAATCTGGAACAACGTGTTCATGCAGTTCAACCGCACCGCCGATGGCGTGTTGCATCCGTTGCCAGCGCCGTCGGTCGACACCGGCATGGGTCTGGAGCGGATCAGTGCGGTGATGCAGCACGTCAATTCCAACTACGACATTGACCTGTTCAAGAACCTGCTGAAGGCCTCGGCTGAAGCGATCGGTTGCGAAAACGGCGATCAGTCGTCGCTGAAAGTAGTGTCCGACCACATTCGTTCGTGCGGCTTCCTGATCGCCGACGGCGTGCTGCCGTCCAACGAGGGTCGCGGTTATGTGCTGCGCCGGATCATCCGTCGCGCCTGCCGTCACGGTAACAAGCTGGGCGCCACCGGCAGCTTCTTCTACAAGATCGTCGCGGCGCTGGTTGCCGAGATGGGCGAAGCCTTCCCGGAACTGAAGAAGCAGCAGAGCAACATTGAGCGCGTGCTCAAGGCCGAGGAAGAGCAGTTCTCCAAGACGCTTGAGCACGGCCTGAAGATTCTCGAGCAGGATCTGCTGGAACTCAAAGGCACCGTGGTGCCGGGCGACGTAGTCTTCAAACTCTACGACACCTACGGTTTCCCGATGGACCTGACCGCCGACATCGCCCGCGAGCGCAGCCTGACAGTCGACGAAGCCGGTTTTGAGCGTGAGATGGAAGCCCAGCGTGTTCGTGCGCGTTCGGCCAGCTCGTTCGGTCTGGACTACAACACCTTGGTCAAGGTTGATGTGGCCACCGAGTTCACCGGTTACAAAGACACCAGCGGTTCGGCAAAAATCGTTGCTATCTATAAAGATGGCCAGTCGGTCGACGTCTTGAATGAAGGCGAAGAGGCGGTGATCGTGCTGAACCAGACGCCGTTCTACGCTGAATCCGGCGGCCAGATCGGCGACTGCGGTTATCTGCAGGCGGGCAGCGCACGTTTCGACGTTCGCGACACCACCAAGACTGGCGGCGCATTCCTGCACCACGGTGTACTGGATTCGGGCAGCCTGACCATCGGCGCGCCAGTGGAAACTCATGTCGATGCCGAGGTGCGTCACGCTACCTCGCTGAACCACTCGGCCACGCACTTGCTGCACGCTGCTTTGCGTCAGGTGCTGGGCGAGCACGTTCAGCAGAAAGGTTCGTTGGTGGATAGCCAGCGTCTGCGTTTCGACTTCAGCCACTTTGAAGCGATCAAGCCTGAGCAAATTAAAGCGCTGGAAGACATCGTCAACGCCGAAATTCGCAAGAACTCAGCCGTTGAAACCGAAGAAACCGACATCGAAACCGCGAAGAACAAAGGCGCCATGGCGCTGTTTGGCGAGAAGTACGGCGACAACGTGCGTGTGCTGAGCATGGGCGGCGATTTCTCCGTCGAGCTGTGCGGCGGTATCCACGCCAACCGTACCGGCGACATCGGCCTGCTGAAAATCATCAGCGAAGGCGGTGTGGCTTCGGGTGTACGTCGTATCGAGGCAGTTACCGGTGCGCAAGCACTGGCTTACTTGAACGCGGCAGAAGAACAACTCAAGGAAGCGGCCAGCCTGGTCAAGGGCAGCCGCGACAACCTGATCGACAAGCTGTCGGCTGTGCTGGAGCGCAATCGCCAACTGGAGAAGCAACTCGAGCAGTTGCAAGCCAAGGCTGCCAGTGCTGCGGGCGACGATCTGTCTTCCTCGGCGCTGGACGTCAAAGGCGTGAAGGTTCTGGCTGCACGTCTGGATGGTCAGGACGCCAAGGCGCTGCTGGCGCTGGTTGATCAGTTGAAGAACAAACTCGGTCGCGCAGTGATCCTGCTCGGCAGTGTCCATGAGGAAAAGGTCGTACTGGTTGCAGGTGTAACCAAGGACCTGACTGGCCAACTCAAAGCCGGTGATTTGATGAAGCAGGCTGCTGCGGCAGTGGGCGGGAAGGGCGGTGGTCGTCCGGATATGGCGCAGGGCGGCGGTGTCGACGCCGGCGCACTGGATGGCGCACTGGCGCTGACCGTTCCATTCGTCGAGCAGGGTTTATAAGACGGCCCGTCGGGCCCGCAGTCTAGTGGCGGGCCCGGCGGCTGTTCGAGTGATTATTGGGCGCCCTTCATGGGCAGAGGCGGCTTTGAAATGGCTTTGATCGTACAGAAATTTGGAGGCACCTCGGTCGGTACCGTCGAGAGAATCGAGCAGGTCGCCGACAAGGTTAAGAAATTCCGCGATGCCGGCGATGACCTGGTGGTTGTGCTGTCTGCAATGAGCGGCGAAACCAACCGTCTGATCGATCTGGCCAAGCAAATCAGTGGCGACACTCAACCGGTTCCGCGTGAGCTGGACGTGATTGTTTCCACCGGTGAGCAGGTGACGATTGCTCTGCTGGCGATGGCGCTGATCAAGCGCGGTGTGCCGGCGGTGTCGTACACCGGTAATCAGGTGCGGATCCTGACCGACAGTGCGCACAATAAAGCGCGTATCTTGCAGATTGATGACCAAAAGATTCGCGGTGATCTGAAAGCAGGTCGCGTGGTGGTTGTCGCCGGTTTCCAGGGCGTCGACGAGCACGGCAACATCACCACCCTTGGTCGTGGCGGTTCCGACACGACCGGCGTGGCTTTGGCTGCCGCGTTGAAGGCTGACGAGTGCCAGATCTACACCGACGTGGATGGTGTCTACACCACCGACCCGCGCGTTGTGCCGGTCGCTCAGCGCCTGGACAAGATCACCTTTGAAGAGATGCTGGAAATGGCCAGCCTCGGTTCCAAGGTGTTGCAGATCCGTGCGGTGGAATTCGCCGGCAAGTACAACGTTCCGCTGCGCGTACTGCACAGCTTCAAGGAGGGTCCGGGCACCCTCATTACTATTGATGAAGAGGAAACCATGGAACAGCCGATCATTTCCGGCATCGCTTTCAACCGCGATGAAGCCAAGCTGACCATCCGTGGCGTGCCAGACACCCCGGGCGTGGCGTTCAAGATTCTCGGCCCGATCAGTGCCGCGAACATCGAAGTCGACATGATCGTGCAGAACGTTGCGCACGATAACACCACCGACTTCACCTTCACCGTGCACCGCAACGACTACCAGGCCGCACAGACCGTGCTGGAAAACACCGCTCGTGAGATCGGTGCCCGTGAAGTGGTTGGCGACACCAAGATTGCCAAGGTCTCTATCGTCGGCGTCGGCATGCGTTCCCACGCAGGCGTGGCCAGCCGCATGTTCGAATCCCTGGCGAAAGAAAGCATCAACATCCAGATGATCTCGACTTCGGAAATCAAGGTTTCCGTGGTGATTGAAGAGAAGTACCTGGAACTGGCTGTGCGCGCCCTGCACACGGCTTTCGAACTGGATGCTCCGGCCCGTCAAGGCGAGTAATTCCGTTTCTTGAAGGGCGCGGTCTGACCGCGCCCTTTATTTTTTGAATGGCGCGAGCCCTGAACTGTTCTTTTGCTCGCGCTGGTCAATACTCAGGCATGTAGGGCTACGATCGCTCCGGTTGTAGGTCGGGTGCCTTTTTTTTGCAGACTGTTGTCCCTGAACTGAATTGCGTAAGGAGAAAGGTATGCTGATTCTGACTCGTCGGTGCGCAGAAAGCCTGATTATCGGTGATGGCGAAATCACCGTGACCGTGCTCGGCGTTAAAGGAAATCAAGTGCGTATCGGCGTCAATGCCCCGAAAGAGGTTGCCGTGCACCGTGAGGAAATTTACCTGCGTATAAAGAAAGAGAAGGACGAAGAACCAAGCCATTAATTTTTATCGATTTTTATGTTTGCAAACGGGGAAAAGGTTGGTTAAGATACGCCCCGTGTTGCGGAGAGCTGGCCGAGTGGCCGAAGGCGCTCCCCTGCTAAGGGAGTACACCTCAAAAGGGTGTCGGGGGTTCGAATCCCCCGTTCTCCGCCATTATTTGCTTAGTACGTCGTAATCTGGCTTTTTCTGTAAGTTGTTGAAATTAATAGAAAAAGTGGTTGGAATAGAGATTAGACGGGCTATAATGCGGCGCAACAAATGCACTCGTAGCTCAGCTGGATAGAGTACTCGGCTACGAACCGAGCGGTCACAGGTTCGAATCCTGTCGAGTGCACCATTTAAGAGTTAGTTACAGCAATGTAAATAGCTCGGCTTCAACCAGATGTGATCTGGTCTAAAAACACAAATGCACTCGTAGCTCAGCTGGATAGAGTACTCGGCTACGAACCGAGCGGTCACAGGTTCGAATCCTGTCGAGTGCACCATTTAAGAGTTAGTTGCAGCAATGTGAATAACTTGGTTTCAGCCAGTTGTGGTCTGGTCTAAAAACACAAATTGCACTCGTAGCTCAGCTGGATAGAGTACTCGGCTACGAACCGAGCGGTCACAGGTTCGAATCCTGTCGAGTGCACCATATACCGAAAAGCCCGCGTTTAACGCGGGCTTTTTGCTGTCCGGGATTTGGTTTTTGCCTTCACGCATCCCCTCTCATCAAAATCTATTTGAGCCGAACGGCCTCGCTTGAGGTCATAGCGATAGCTGGTCGCCGATGTTCGAATATTCACCTTGTCCGGTTTGCCTAACGCGCTTTCGACGTCTTGCTGACTCATGCCGGCAATGACTCGGCGATTGATGATCGCTTCGCGACGTTGTCTCGCGTCGATCAGATTTCCGCATTTGTCTTCAGTGTGGCCAACGATGCCCGGTTCTCGGCCTGCGGTTGTCATGCCGAAAGTTTCTTTATGGTTGTGTTCTGGCATCACGGCCACAACTGATCCGGGCGAGTAGGGGTGAACTTCCTGTGCCGAGCGCCGTTCACCTTGCGCACAGCTCATCGAGGTGAAGGTGATGCTGCCATCGGCGGCTTCGCAGCGATGGAGGGTGAGGGCGGCCCCGGTCGGCGGCAGGCAGAACAGGCTGGTGAGTACAAGGTGGGATGGTTTCAATGGCATTCGACGTCCTCCATGACGATCTACGCTCAAGGGTAGTCGCTACATTTTCCAGTGCCGGTGTGTTTTCTTTTCAGGATGAGTCGTCGCATGTGCAGGGATCAGGACAGTGCTCAGGATTGTTTCGCAAGCGCTTGTTTCGACCGCGATTTTTTAACGTTTTAAACCGTCAGGCGGTGTATCATTGCGCCCGTCAGCCCCGCCGGGGCTTGTGGAAAACCTCCATGGACTTACCCAGTAGTTACTCAGTACCCCGTTTCACCAATCATGAACTGACTGATTGATCCTTCCGGCGTGCCCCGCTGCTGGGAGTGGAGTTCGCCTATGTCTGAAATCGAAGTAAAGAAAACACAAGAAAGCCTGCAGGATCGCCTGGCTCAGGTTGTCGAGTTGCTGCAGCGTCAGCGCGTCGTCGAAGACCTGACTCATCGCCAGGAAGGCGCGCATCACGATCGCGTCGAAAACCTGGTTCATCGACAAAATCTCGTCGAGCTGCAACGCAAGCTTGATGATCTGCACTCTGCCGACGTCGCCTACATCCTTGAAGCCTTGCCGCTGGACGATCGTCTGACGCTCTGGCAATTGGTCAAGGCTGATCGCGACGGCGATATCCTTCTCGAAGTATCCGACTCTGTTCGTGAAACGCTGATCGCCGACATGGACGATCACGAGCTCCTGGCCGCGGCCAAGGACATGGACGCCGACGAACTTGCTGACCTGGCTTCCGAGCTGCCGCGAGACGTCGTCCACGAGCTGATGGAGAGTCTGGATAACCAGCAACGTGAATGCGTGCGGTCGGCCCTGTCTTACGACGAGGAGCAGGTCGGTGCGTTGATGGACTTCGAGATGGTGACTATCCGTGAGGATGTCAGTCTCGAAGTGGTTCTGCGCTATCTGCGTCGCCTCAAAGAGCTTCCAGGTCATACCGACAAGCTCTTTGTCGTTGATTACGATGGTGTGCTCAAGGGTGTACTGCCGATCAAGCGCCTTTTGGTCAATGACCCGGACAAACAAGTTGCCGAGGTGATGGCCAGTGATCCGGTGAGCTTCCACCCGGACGAAGATGCCTACGACGCCGCACAGGCCTTCGAGCGTTACGACTTGATCTCCGCCCCGGTAGTCGATAAGAACGGCAAGTTGATCGGCCGTCTGACGATCGACGAAATGGTCGATCTGATTCGTGAGGAAAGCGAGAACGAAGTCCTCAACATGGCCGGTCTGCGTGAAGAGGAGGATATCTTCGCTTCGGTATGGAAGTCTCTGCGTAACCGTTGGGCGTGGCTGGCGATCAACTTGATCACTGCGTTTGTCGCGTCGCGAGTGATCGGTCTGTTCGAGGGTTCGATTGAGAAGCTGGTAGCACTGGCGGCACTCATGCCGATCGTGGCGGGTATTGGTGGTAATTCCGGTAACCAGACGATCACCATGATCGTTCGCGCCATGGCGCTCGATCAGGTCAGTACCGGTAATACTTCGCGCCTGATGCGCAAGGAGTTGGCGGTAGGCTTGATCAATGGCTTGGTCTGGGGAGGTGTGATCGGTGTTGTTGCCTATCTGCTCTACGGGAGTTGGTCCCTGGGCGTGGTAATGACCGCGGCAATGACACTTAACCTGTTACTGGCTGCATTGATGGGCGTTTTGATCCCTATGACCCTGGCGAAGATGGGGCGAGATCCGGCAATGGGAGCCAGCGTGATGATCACTGCGATGACCGACAGTGGTGGCTTCTTCATATTCCTGGGGTTGGCGACAATCTTCCTGCTCTAACCGGCAGCATTGAAACAGCCCGCCAATTGGCGGGCTTTTTTGTGCCTGCGATTACCCAAAATCCGCGCGAAAAAAAGCCAGCAATTAAGCTGGCTTGAGATGTTCGGTATGGCTCAGGACGCGTCTGCTGCCATTTCTGCATCGTGGGCAATCAAGGACACCAGAGCATTTTGTTGACGGTGAGACAGCTGGCGGAAACGTTGCAACAGCTCGCGCTCGTGCAACGACAGCTCCGGGCTGTCCAGGCGCATGCTCAGCTCTTCGCCCAGTGCACCTTCCTGAATAAGACTCTGCTCAAGGCGCGCAATGATTTCGGAGTTCATGCTGCGATGATGATTGCGAGCCACCTCGGCAATGCGTTCCCGCATTCCGTCTGGCAGACGTACGACGAACTTGTCAGCCGTACGGCTGGAATAAATTGCCTGTTTCAATGGGCGCATATATTTAACCGGTTAGTTCAGGGGAGCGGTTCTCGGGATTGGCCGCAGGATGTGTGGTAGGACAAGCATCCGCGCCAAATGGTTCAACCTGAATTGTTAAGAGGCCCGCATCATGCCTCAAAATTGCCAGATCATTGGCGTCAATTCTGTGACAAATATTGAGCTGGGTAAAGGCGTAATGCCAGCACCAATTATCAGAAATGCGGACTGGTTTGAAATCTTCGCCACTGTCCGCATCCTTGTTCGGTTCCTGCCGCACATCAATTGATGTCCGAAGGCATCAGAACGTGCATTCTATGCGGGTTCTAAATCCTTGTTCCTTACCTGTACAGGATAGTGGCAAATTGCCGATTTACTAGTGGCATACCCTGCTGGAGGGTGTTTTCAGGATGGATGGCAAGCTAATTTATTTGATGGGGCCGTCCGGTTCGGGAAAGGACAGTTTGATTGAAGCTGCGCGGGTGCCATTGCGTGCGTTGAACTGCGAGGTGATGCGTCGGGTGATCACGCGATCCGCTGAATCGGTAGGAGAGGATGCCATTGGGGTGACACCGGAGGAGTTCGAGCGACGCGAGCGCGCTGGCGACTTCTCGCTGGCCTGGCGCGCCAATGGTCTTGCCTATGGAATTACGGTGGAAATGGATCAGCGACTGAAAGCTGGTCAGCATGTGTTGGTCAACGGTTCCCGCGCCAATCTGCGCCAGGCATTGGAGCGCTATCCGGCGCTGCTGCCGGTTTTGCTTACGGTCAGGAATGAAGTTTTGCGAGAACGTCTGCTCAGACGTGGTCGAGAGACGCTTGAGCAGATTGAAGAACGACTGGCTCGCAATGCGTTGTTCAAGGATCGCAGGTCAAGTGATGGGCCGGTATATCACATCGATAATTCCGGAAATCTGGCGGAGGCCGTCAATGATCTTCTGCGCCTGATCGGGATCAACGTAAAACCGGATCAAATTTGATTTTCCGTCCGGCAGCCATTGCAAGCACAAACAGCACTGTAAACACACCGCAGCCAACCAGTGGCAGGGTGATTTCGGTACCCTCGAACAACGATAAATGCACAACGCCGCTCAATAAAGCGAGGATCAGAAATCCTGCAGCTGATTTGGACATTTTGTACTCCTGAAGATATTTCAAAAAACCAGATGTTCTGAAGTCAGTGCTGGCAGCGTCTGCCCGGAAATACTGACGGCTTGTGAGGGGGGGTTGACCTGATCGCTCAGCACCGCCAGTTGCGGCGTTCTCTGTACCTGCAGGTAATGTGGTATACGCTGAACCAATGGCTCTGGTGCGGAACTCTCGGGGATAAATTGGGAGCTCACCAAAACCACTAGAGCAATTGCGTTCGCAAGCAAAAGAGTGCTGTTCATGGGGCGTGGCTCCGAATGTTCTTCTATAGAACAGATAAAGCAGCCGTCGTGCCAACAGTTTAACCTCTGTTAAGTCCTTTAAAAACAAGCATTTGAGAGGCTTTTTCGGCTTGCTTGGATTGCAATCTGCAATGAAGGCGTTAGGGAGGGGTGCAAAATGCACGGTAATTCTTCCCGCGATATGGCAGGGCGGCTACCTACACTTAAAAAGCCCTACGGACGACATGACAAATCCGGGTGCGGTGGTTAACATGCACGCCGTCCGTCATGCAGCGTCTGCTGCGACAAGCGTGTGTCCCAGTAGCTCAATTGGATAGAGCATCCCCCTCCTGAAGGGGAAGGTTGGCAGTTCGAACCTGCCCTGGGACACCATCTATTTGTTGAAACTCCTCTCCTTTGATATTCGCTGACCTCGTGCTCAAGCTTTGCTACGAGCCAGGGTGGGTTTGCCTATGCTTTCTGGCTGAAGGCTTGATTCCAGGTAAGGCTTAGGTGAGCGCCTCTATATAGAAGGCTTTTCCTTGCTTCGATAGAAAAGCGCAATTAACGCTTGACGACAGATTTCAGATGTCTATAATTCGCCCCACTTCCGGCGCAGTCGAAACGGAAAACTCCTTGAGATTCAATGAGTTATGTAGGTTTCGGCAGTGAGTTGCTTCAGTTTATCGAAGCCGAAAGGAAGTTGAAAAAGAGGTGTTGACAGCAGCGTGTAACGCTGTAGAATTCGCCTCCCGCTGACGAGAGATCTGAAGCGCAAGTGGTTGAAGTTGTTGAAGAATTCTTCGAAAACTTCTGAAAATAATCACTTGACAGCAAATGAGGCTGCTGTAGAATGCGCGCCTCGGTTGAGACGAAAGATCTTAACCAACCGCTCTTTAACAACTGAATCAAGCAATTCGTGTGGGTGCTTGTGGAGTCAGACTGATAGTCAACAAGATTATCAGCATCACAAGTTACTCCGCGAGAAATCAAAGATGTAACCAACGATTGCTGAGCCAAGTTTAGGGTTTCTTAAAAACCCAAAGATGTTTGAACTGAAGAGTTTGATCATGGCTCAGATTGAACGCTGGCGGCAGGCCTAACACATGCAAGTCGAGCGGATGAGAGGAGCTTGCTCCTGGATTCAGCGGCGGACGGGTGAGTAATGCCTAGGAATCTGCCTGGTAGTGGGGGACAACGTTTCGAAAGGAACGCTAATACCGCATACGTCCTACGGGAGAAAGCAGGGGACCTTCGGGCCTTGCGCTATCAGATGAGCCTAGGTCGGATTAGCTAGTTGGTGAGGTAATGGCTCACCAAGGCGACGATCCGTAACTGGTCTGAGAGGATGATCAGTCACACTGGAACTGAGACACGGTCCAGACTCCTACGGGAGGCAGCAGTGGGGAATATTGGACAATGGGCGAAAGCCTGATCCAGCCATGCCGCGTGTGTGAAGAAGGTCTTCGGATTGTAAAGCACTTTAAGTTGGGAGGAAGGGCAGTAAATTAATACTTTGCTGTTTTGACGTTACCGACAGAATAAGCACCGGCTAACTCTGTGCCAGCAGCCGCGGTAATACAGAGGGTGCAAGCGTTAATCGGAATTACTGGGCGTAAAGCGCGCGTAGGTGGTTCGTTAAGTTGGATGTGAAATCCCCGGGCTCAACCTGGGAACTGCATTCAAAACTGTCGAGCTAGAGTATGGTAGAGGGTGGTGGAATTTCCTGTGTAGCGGTGAAATGCGTAGATATAGGAAGGAACACCAGTGGCGAAGGCGACCACCTGGACTGATACTGACACTGAGGTGCGAAAGCGTGGGGAGCAAACAGGATTAGATACCCTGGTAGTCCACGCCGTAAACGATGTCAACTAGCCGTTGGGAGCCTTGAGCTCTTAGTGGCGCAGCTAACGCATTAAGTTGACCGCCTGGGGAGTACGGCCGCAAGGTTAAAACTCAAATGAATTGACGGGGGCCCGCACAAGCGGTGGAGCATGTGGTTTAATTCGAAGCAACGCGAAGAACCTTACCAGGCCTTGACATCCAATGAACTTTCCAGAGATGGATTGGTGCCTTCGGGAACATTGAGACAGGTGCTGCATGGCTGTCGTCAGCTCGTGTCGTGAGATGTTGGGTTAAGTCCCGTAACGAGCGCAACCCTTGTCCTTAGTTACCAGCACGTTATGGTGGGCACTCTAAGGAGACTGCCGGTGACAAACCGGAGGAAGGTGGGGATGACGTCAAGTCATCATGGCCCTTACGGCCTGGGCTACACACGTGCTACAATGGTCGGTACAAAGGGTTGCCAAGCCGCGAGGTGGAGCTAATCCCATAAAACCGATCGTAGTCCGGATCGCAGTCTGCAACTCGACTGCGTGAAGTCGGAATCGCTAGTAATCGTGAATCAGAATGTCACGGTGAATACGTTCCCGGGCCTTGTACACACCGCCCGTCACACCATGGGAGTGGGTTGCACCAGAAGTAGCTAGTCTAACCTTCGGGAGGACGGTTACCACGGTGTGATTCATGACTGGGGTGAAGTCGTAACAAGGTAGCCGTAGGGGAACCTGCGGCTGGATCACCTCCTTAATCGACGACATCAGCTGCTCCATAAGTTCCCACACGAATTGCTTGATTCATTGAAGAAGACGAAAGAAGCAGCCTGTATCGGTTTGTAGCTGAGTTGGTTAGAGCGTACCCCATGCTTTGTGGTTAAGAGCAGGGTGAGGTCGGCCTTAGTAGCTCGAAATTGGGTCTGTAGCTCAGTTGGTTAGAGCGCACCCCTGATAAGGGTGAGGTCGGCAGTTCGAATCTGCCCAGACCCACCAATTTTGTGTGGGAAACGCCTGTAGAAATACGGGGCCATAGCTCAGCTGGGAGAGCGCCTGCCTTGCACGCAGGAGGTCAGCGGTTCGATCCCGCTTGGCTCCACCATATAACTGCTTCTGAAAGCTTAGAAATGAGTATTCCTTGAGAATATTGATTTCTAGTCTTTTGATTAGATCGTTCTTTAAAAATTTGGGTATGTGATAGAAAGATAGACTGAACGTTACTTTCACTGGTAACGGATCAGGCTAAGGTAAAATTTGTGAGTTCTCTTAGTTGAGAAATTCGAATTTTCGGCGAATGTCGTCTTCACAGTATAACCAGATTGCTTGGGGTTATATGGTCAAGTGAAGAAGCGCATACGGTGGATGCCTTCGGCAGTCAGAGGCGATGAAAGACGTGGTAGCCTGCGAAAAGCTTCGGGGAGTCGGCAAACAGACTTTGATCCGGAGATGTCTGAATGGGGGAACCCAGCCATCATAAGATGGTTATCTTGTACTGAATACATAGGTGCAAGAGGCGAACCAGGGGAACTGAAACATCTAAGTACCCTGAGGAAAAGAAATCAACCGAGATTCCCTTAGTAGTGGCGAGCGAACGGGGACTAGCCCTTAAGTGGCTTTGAGATTAGCGGAACGCTCTGGAAAGTGCGGCCATAGTGGGTGATAGCCCTGTACGCGAAAATCTCTTAGTCATGAAATCGAGTAGGACGGAGCACGAGAAACTTTGTCTGAATATGGGGGGACCATCCTCCAAGGCTAAATACTACTGACTGACCGATAGTGAACTAGTACCGTGAGGGAAAGGCGAAAAGAACCCCGGAGAGGGGAGTGAAATAGATCCTGAAACCGTATGCGTACAAGCAGTGGGAGCCCACTTTGTTGGGTGACTGCGTACCTTTTGTATAATGGGTCAGCGACTTATTTTCAGTGGCGAGCTTAACCGAATAGGGGAGGCGTAGCGAAAGCGAGTCTTAATAGGGCGTCTAGTCGCTGGGAATAGACCCGAAACCGGGCGATCTATCCATGGGCAGGTTGAAGGTTGGGTAACACTAACTGGAGGACCGAACCGACTACCGTTGAAAAGTTAGCGGATGACCTGTGGATCGGAGTGAAAGGCTAATCAAGCTCGGAGATAGCTGGTTCTCCTCGAAAGCTATTTAGGTAGCGCCTCATGTATCACTGTAGGGGGTAGAGCACTGTTTCGGCTAGGGGGTCATCCCGACTTACCAAACCGATGCAAACTCCGAATACCTACAAGTGCCGAGCATGGGAGACACACGGCGGGTGCTAACGTCCGTCGTGAAAAGGGAAACAACCCAGACCGTCAGCTAAGGTCCCAAAGTTATGGTTAAGTGGGAAGCGATGTGGGAAGGCTTAGACAGCTAGGAGGTTGGCTTAGAAGCAGCCACCCTTTAAAGAAAGCGTAATAGCTCACTAGTCGAGTCGGCCTGCGCGGAAGATGTAACGGGGCTCAAACCATACACCGAAGCTACGGGTATCACCTTCGGGTGATGCGGTAGAGGAGCGTTCTGTAAGCCTGTGAAGGTGAGTTGAGAAGCTGCTGGAGGTATCAGAAGTGCGAATGCTGACATGAGTAACGACAATGGGTGTGAAAAACACCCACGCCGAAAGACCAAGGTTTCCTGCGCAACGTTAATCGACGCAGGGTTAGTCGGTCCCTAAGGCGAGGCTGAAAAGCGTAGTCGATGGAAAACAGGTTAATATTCCTGTACTTTCTGGTTATTGCGATGGAGGGACGGAGAAGGCTAGGCCAGCTTGGCGTTGGTTGTCCAAGTTTAAGGTGGATAGGCTGAGATCTTAGGTAAATCCGGGATCTTAAGGCCGAGAGCTGATGACGAGTGTTTGCTTTTAGAACACGAAGTGGTTGATGCCATGCTTCCAAGAAAAGCTTCTAAGCTTCAGGTAACGAGGAACCGTACCCCAAACCGACACAGGTGGTTGGGTCAGAGAATGCCAAGGCGCTTGAGAGAACCTCGGGTGAAGGAACTAGGCAAAATGGCACCGTAACTTCGGGAGAAGGTGCGCCGGTGAGGGTGAGAGGACTTGCTACCGTAAGCTCATGCCGGTCGAAGATACCAGGCCGCTGCGACTGTTTACTAAAAACACGGCGCTCTGCAAACACGAAAGTGGACGTATAGGGTGTGACGCCTGCCCGGTGCCGGAAGGTTTAATTGATGGGGTTAGCTAACGCGAAGCTCTTGATCGAAGCCCCGGTAAACGGCGGCCGTAACTATAACGGTCCTAAGGTAGCGAAGTTCGGCTCGTCGGGTAAGTTCCGACCTGCACGAATGGCGTAACGATGGCGGCGCTGTCTCCGCCCGAGACTCAGTGAAATTGAGATCGCTGTGAAGATGCAGTGTATCCGCGGCTTAGACGGAAAGACCCCGTGAACCTTTACTATAGCTTTGCACTGGACTTTGAATTTGCTTGTGTACGAGATAGGTGGGAGGCTTTGAAGCGTGGACGCCAGTTCGCGTGGAGCCATCCTTGAAATACCACCCTGGCAACTTTGAGGTTCTAACTCAGGTCCGTTATCCGGATCGAGGACAGTGTATCGTCGGTAGTTTCGACTGGGGCTGGTCTCCTCCTAGAGAGTAACGAGGAAGAAACCGAAGGTGCACGCTCAAGCAGGTCGGCAACTGAGCTCGTAGAGTATAAAGGCGAAAGCGCGCTTGACTGCGAGACAGACACGTCGAGCAGGTACGAAAGTAGGTCTTAGTGATCCGGTGGTTCTGTATGGAAGGGCCATCGCTCAACGGATAAAAGGTACTCCGGGGATAACAGGCTGATACCGCCCAAGAGTTCATATCGACGGCGGTGTTTGGCACCTCGATGTCGGCTCATCACATCCTGGGGCTGAAGCCGGTCCCAAGGGTATGGCTGTTCGCCATTTAAAGTGGTACGCGAGCTGGGTTTAGAACGTCGTGAGACAGTTCGGTCCCTATCTGCCGTGGACGTTTGAGATTTGAGAGGGGCTGCTCCTAGTACGAGAGGACCGGAGTGGACGAACCTCTCGGTGTTCCGGTTGTCACGCCAGTGGCATTGCCGGGTAGCTATGTTCGGGAAAGATAACCGCTGAAAGCATCTAAGCGGGAAACTTGCCTCAAGATGAGATCTCACTGGAACCTTGAGTTCCCTGAAGGGCCGTCGAAGACTACGACGTTGATAGGTTGGGTGTGTAAGCGCTGTGAGGCGTTGAGCTAACCAATACTAATTGCCCGTGAGGCTTGACCATATAACACCCAAGCAATTTGCGTCGAAGAGACCAGATTGCGGTGTGTGAAGACGAAACGAACCGAAAGTTCGAAAGACTCACAAAACACCAGCTGTCACATACCCAATTTGCTGAAGCGAGGCCATCAGGCCACGACTCAGTACCCCGAATTTCTTGACGACCATAGAGCGTTGGAACCACCTGATCCCATCCCGAACTCAGCAGTGAAACGATGCATCGCCGATGGTAGTGTGGGGTTTCCCCATGTGAGAGTAGGTCATCGTCAAGATTAAATTCCGAAACCCCAATTGCGAAAGCAGTTGGGGTTTTGTTTTGCCTGTAGAAAAGTTTATCCGGGATAAAAGTTCGGGCAGACTATGAAGTTCAAATTCAAAGCCCCGTCGCAATGGAAATTGCGACGGGGCTTTTGCAGTACCGTCAGCCGACGAATTGCCACGGCGAGCCGCGACTACATCATTGATTGTGAACATTAGACGGGGTGCGCGGTTAACCTTCGTTCAGCTCAATTTTACCCATTGAGGTACTGACTTCGGTTATGTGTCGGCGACCGTAGACTTCGTATGTGCGGCTGCCGTCATCGCTTTCCGGTTTACGCAATGCCAGTTGCGCGAACAAACCATTCTTTTCGCTGTAACTGCCGAACCAGTCGATCAAAGCACCGATGTAACAATCATTGCCAATGAAGACCGGCAGGTCGGCGACTTTTTCAATGCTGTAATGCGCCGGGCCAAAGCTGTAGTAATCGTTTTCACCGGCGCCGGTAGCCGGAATAGGGCAGAGCGGTTCTTTTGAAGGGATAGCGGCGGTTTCATTTACTTTCGCCACTGCCAGATTGAGCGCTCGGTGCAGATCGGGTTCGAGTTCAAACGTGCTGTTGCCGTCATCTTTGTGTTGAAGAACGGGCACTTCGAGGTCGTAGCGATAACGGATCGTCATCGTAGGCACCTGGACGTTGATTTTCAGCGGGTTGAGCAAGTAGATCCGATCAGCGCCGTACTCGCTGTTTCGATAAGCCGCGTAAGTTTTGCCACGCAGGCTTATCCAGTCCACTGACTGATTGGCGCCGCGATCATTGGTGTAGAACAGCGAACTTTCAGGCTCAACAGAACGTTTGACGAACCGTTCTCCGTCGCGACGCCAGGTTTCCACATAGGTGAACAGACCGGTGCCCCCGGCGTAGGTATTCACAATTAGATCACGCTGCCCGTCGCCATCCAGATCCTGCAAGGTGTAAGAGGTCAGGCCGGTTTCGGCAGCGTCAGTGATCCGCGAAGCGGTCAACGCTCGCCATTCATTGGCAGTAACGCCTTTGGGCTGCGCTGTCGGAAAGTACGTTATCGAAGAGTCATCTTCATTGGCATCGCCATGAAAACCGACGGCAGTCGTTTTGACGGCGAGCGCGGCGAGTGCCCGGTCCAGCGCAAATTCGGGATCATCTTTACTGGCGGCTTGAATGCGTTTTTGCAGATCGTCCAGCGCCTGTTCATCGAGGTCATCCGGTTGATAGGCAACCGCTGCCTGCCACTGCGCGCGTAACGCTTGCAGGCGCTCTTGATAGTGCTGGCTCAGGCACGAAACGTCTTCGGCGCATTCATTGCGGGCTTTTAACCACAGCCTTTGAGTGCGCTTGAGTTCAGCTTGTGCGGGAGCAGAGGCTTTGAATAAATCCCGATAAACCACACCCATCTGCGCATCCAGTTCATACAACTGATTGTTCGCGCAAACAGTGTTTTCGACGGCATTCGCCGCTTTTGTGCAATCCATTCCAGCCGCCATTGCCTGCTGAACAAACAGCAGAGCGCAGGCGGAAGCGATGTAGCGTCCTTTGATGTACACGATCTAAGCCTTGTAGTGGGAGGGTGTCCTAGTGCGCAGGGTAAAGGCTGGGTGAGGAATCTTGAAGCATCCGCTTCAGGGAACCGCACTTCTGGCCGATAACCCATTCGGTGACTTCAAAGTCGCGCGAAATCACTTGATAGCATTTGGCCGCCAGCTATCATCTGCGCGCCTGAAATTGCCCTCACTTCAATTGCCTGGAAATCTTCGATGCTGTCGTATCACCAAAAGAGTTTTCTGATCGTCGATGATTTCTCCGATTTCCGCAGTTCCGTTCGTTCGATGTTGCGTGAGCTCGGGGTCAAGGACGTCGATACCGCCGACACCGGTGAGCAGGCGCTGAAGATGTGCGCGCAGAAGTCTTACGATTTCATTCTGCAGGATTTCCATCTTGGCGACGGTAAGAAAAACGGCCAGCAGGTACTCGAAGACCTGATGCTGGAAAAGCTCATCAGCCATGAAGCGGTGTTTGTCATGGTCACCGCCGAAACCAGCCAGGCGATGGTACTCAGTGCCCTGGAGCACGAGCCGGATGCGTACCTGACCAAACCGTTCAACCGTTCCGGCCTCGCCCAGCGCCTGGAGCGTCTGGAGCAGCGCAAGACGTTGCTCAAACCGATTCTGCAGGCCCTCGACCGTGGCAAACCGGTCGAGGTGCTAAACGCTTGTATCGCCTTGTGTAAGCAGGACATCCGTTATTCGCCACTGTGCCTGCGCTACCGCGCTGATGCGCTGCGCGACCTGAACCAGAACGAAGCGCTGGAGCGCCTCTACGACAGCATCATTGCTGACCGCCCATTGCCGTGGGCATTTGCCGGATTGGGCAAGTTGCTGTTCAAGCGAGGTCAGGTCGCACAGGCTAAAGGCGTTTATGAGAAAGCGCTCAAGGTGTTCCCGATGATGCCGTCGCTGTATGACGGTATGGCCGATGTGCTGGTATCGGAGGGCGATACCAAAGGCGCGCAGCAGGTGCTCGAAGAGGCCATTCGTCTTTCGCCATTGGCGGTGCGCCGACAGGCATTGCTGGGCAAACTGGCGATGGCCAACGAGGATTTCGACACCGCTTCGCGTGCTTATCGTCAGGCAGTGTCGCAAGGTGCGCAATCGCGGTTCAAGGACCCGGAAAGTAACCTAGGTCTCGCTCACGCGTTGATCAGCAAGGGCAGCGAGCGCGGTCTCGACACGCGCACGCGTCTTGAGATCAACACCACCCTCAGCGCCGTGGCCAAAGAAAACCCGACCGATCCGGGCCTGCAGATTCGTGCACGTCTGATGAAAGCCACCAGCCTGCTCCTCAACGATGCCGAAACCGCCGACAAACTCACCGAGCAAGCGCTGATGCGTCTCGACGGCATGGAGCAGTTCATGAGTCCGGAAGCGGCGCTGCTGGTCGCCAAGCAATTGCAGATGCTCGGTCAGGCCGAGGCGGGCACCTCGATGCTCAAAAGCTGTGCGGAGATCTACGGTGACGACCCGGCGGTAATGAAAGACATCGCCAAGCTGACCGATGACCCGACTATTCTCAACTCCAGTAACGCTGCTGCCGACCTCAATCGTCAGGGCGTGCGAGTGTACAAGACCGGTAATCTGGTGGAGGCCCGCGAGGTCTTCCGCAAGGCGCTGAAGATGCAACCGAAGAACATCAGTATCGCCCTGAACATGGCCCAGTCGCTGCTCCACGGCACCGACACCAGTGTGCCGTCGGCGGAGCTGGAAGAATGTCGGGCCTGCCTGAAAATGGTCGGCCTGATGCCCGACACCGACGCGCGTTTTGCGCGTTATCAGAAGCTGAAAAGCAAGGCGTTTGGCGAATGAACCAAGACGAGCAGGCTCTGGATTTTTCCACGGTGATCGCCTCCACCGTCCACGACATGAAGAACTCGCTGGCCATGCTCATGCAGGCCCATAGCCAATGGCTGGCGCGCTTGCCTGAGGCGCAGCGCCAAGGCTCGGAGCAGGGTGTGATCGACTTCGAGTTCGCCCACCTCAATGGCATGCTGGTGCAGTTGCTCGGGCTGTATAAGCTCGGCGTCAACCAGATGCCGCTGCAACCGGCGTATCACGAACTGGACGACTTCATCGAGGCACAACTGGCGGCGCATCAAGAGGTGTTTGCCAGTCGCGGCATTATCGCCACCTATGAAGTCGACCCGCTAAGCCCGTTGGGTTTCTTCGACCGCGAACTGGTTGCCTCGGTGCTGGGTAACTGCATCAACAATGCGATTCGTTATGCCCGGGAATCCCTGCTGATTACCGTCAGCGACGAGGCCGGGCAACTGGTGCTGAGCATCAACGACGACGGCCACGGTTACCCGGTCGAGATGCTCGAGCGTCAGGCCGATTATGTGCAAGGCATCAACCACAGCAGCGGCAGCACCGGCCTCGGGTTGTATTTCGCCAATCGCATCGCGGCGCTGCATCAGCGCAACGGTGTCGAAGGTCGCACCGAAATCCGCAATGGCGGGCCATTGGGCGGCGGCGTCTTCAGCCTCTACCTACCCTGAACGCAAATCCCCTTGCAGGTGCTGCCGAAGGGAGCATTCGCGTTGTCTGTTTTTTTGTTTGACGCTGCTTGATATTCCGAACAGCCGAAGCCTATTTTGTACGGGTCGCCGTTCGCGGCTCGCACAATAACAAGGATTGCGTCATGACAACCGATGGCCAGCGTTCACTCGCGCAGCGATTGACGGGCATTGATGAGATTGAATGTGTCACGCCGGATTTGAACGGCGTACCACGGGGTAAAGTGATGACCGCCGAGGGTTTCCTCGAAGGGCGGCGTTTGCAGCTGGCGCGGGGAGTGCTGCTGCAATGCATCATGGGCGGTTACCCGGCAGCGCGTTTTTATGGCAGCGATGACGGAGACTTGGCGCTGGTCGCCGAGCCGACCCAGATCCATCGTTTGCCATGGAGCGACGACCCGCGAGCCCTGGCTATTTGCGACGCCGATGAACTGACCGGCGAAAGCTCCAATCTGTCGACCCGTGGCCAGTTGAAAAAAGTCATTGCCCGTTACGCCGAGCGCGGCCTGGCGCCGGTGGTGGCGACCGAGCTGGAATTCTTTGTCTTCGCGCCGAACACCGATCCGACCCAACCATTCCGGCCTCCCGTCGGTCTCGACGGTCGCCGCGAGGATGGCCAATCCGCGTTCAGCATCAGCTCCAATAACGGTCTGCGGCCATTCTTCAACGAAGTCTATAAATGCATGGCCGCCCTCGGTCTGCCGCGCGATACCTTCATGCACGAGATGGGCGTCAGCCAGTTCGAGATCAATCTGCTGCACGGCGATCCGCTGTTACTCGCCGACCAGACGTTCCTGTTCAAGCACCTGCTCAAGGAAGTCGCGCTCAAGCATGGCCTGACCGTGGTCTGCATGGCCAAACCGCTGGCCCACACGCCGGGCAGTTCGATGCACATTCATCAGAGCATCGTCGAGATCGCCAGCGGCAAGAATGTCTTCAGTGATGCGCACGGTGAACCGACCGCGATGTTCCGCCACTTCATCGGCGGTCAACAGGCGGGCATGGCCGATTTCACCGCACTGTTTGCACCCAATGTGAATTCCTATCAGCGCCTTTGCCATCCCTATGCATCGCCGAACAACGCGTGCTGGTCCCACGACAACCGTGCGGCCGGCCTGCGGATTCCGGCGAGTGCGGCGGTCGCTCGTCGGGTGGAAAATCGTTTGCCGGGAGCCGATGCCAATCCGTATCTGGCGATCGCCGCCAGTCTGGCTGCCGGTTTGCATGGTATCGAGCACGAGCTGGAACCGAGCGAAGCCATTCAGGGCGAGTTCGAGGTGCCGGATAATCTCTCGCTGCCGTGTACTTTGCATGCCGCACTCGAACGTCTGAAACGTAGCCAATTGGCGAGGGAACTGTTCGGACAGGAGTTCATCGAAGGCTACATCGCTTCGAAGACCATGGAGTTGACCAGCTTCTTTGATGAAATCACTCCCTGGGAACGGCGTGTTCTAGCAGCCCAGGCCTGACGAACTGTCGCCACCGGGCTATCGTTTTGATAGTCCGGTCTTTACTGCAAGGAGCCGCTCGGAACGCCGATGCGCCAAATCTGGAAATCCTTTCGAGCGTTGTATTTCGCCTCGCTGATGATGTTGATCGGCTCGGGCCTTCTATCCACTTATCTGGCCTTGCGTCTGGCCGCTGACAATGTCGATGGGCTGTGGGTCGGTGCGCTGATGGCGGCCAACTATTTCGGTCTGGTGCTGGGCGGCAAGATCGGTCACCGACTGATTGCCCGGGTCGGGCATATCCGCGCTTATTCTGCGTGTGCCGGGATTGTCGGGGCGGCGGTGCTGGGCCATGGGCTGGTCGATTGGCTGCCGGCGTGGCTGGTGCTGCGGACCATCGTCGGTCTGGGCATGATGTGCCAGTACATGGTGATCGAGAGCTGGCTCAACGAGCAGGCGGATGCCAATCAGCGAGGTCTGGTGTTCAGCGGTTACATGATCGCTTCGTACCTGGGCCTGGTGCTCGGTCAACTGATTCTGGTCATGCATCCGGGCTTGGGCCTGGAACTGCTGATGCTGGTCGCGCTGTGCTTTGCGCTGTGTCTGGTACCGGTGACGTTGACTCGGCGGATTCACCCGGCGCCCCTGCATCCGGCACCGATGGAACCGCGCTTCTTTATCAAGCGCGTGCCGCAGTCGTTGAGTACGGTCCTGGGTGCCGGTTTGATCATCGGTTCGTTCTATGGTCTGGCGCCGCTGTATGCCTCGCAACAAGGCCTGTCGACCGAGCAAGTCGGTCTGTTCATGGGTAGCTGCATTTTTGCTGGTTTGTTGGTGCAGTGGCCGTTGGGCTGGTTGTCCGATCGTTATGACCGGGCGCTGCTGATTCGCTGCTTTGCCGGGTTCCTGGCGGTGGCGGCGTTGCCGTTGGCGGTGCTGCCGCAGGTGCCGCTGGAGGTGCTGTTCGGGGTTGGCTTCCTGTGCTCACTGGTGCAGTTCTGCCTGTATCCGCTGGCGGTGGCGTTCTCCAATGACCATGTGGAAGGTGATCGGCGGGTGTCGCTGACGGCGATGCTGTTGGTGACTTACGGTGTTGGTGCGAGCATCGGACCGTTGCTGGCGGGCGTGCTGATGAAACTGTTCGGCAGTCAGAGCCTGTATGCGTTCTTCAGCTTTTTCGCGCTGGTGCTGGTGTGGCGGATCCGGCCGAAAGCCGTGACCAATCTGCATCAGGTCGACGACGCGCCGCTGCATCACGTGGCCATGCCCGACAGTATGTCCAGCTCGCCGCTGGTGGCGGCCCTCGACCCTCGAGTAGACGAGCAGGTGGTGCAGGAGCAGATGGTGCAGGACCCTTTGCAGGCGCCGACAACGCCTGAGCCTGAGCCTGAGCCTGAAGCCGATGCGCAGCCAGAGCTTGCAGCAGAAGCGGAGCCTGATAGTGGCAGTGACAAGCCTGCTCCGGATCTCAGTGGCGGCAGACCTTGAACTGAACAAAACGCATGGCGCATAAAAAAGGGCAGCCCTGGGCTGCCCTTTTTATTGGCCGGACGAATCAGAGATCGTCTTTGTCGAAACGGCGTGCCTCACGTTGCAGCTGATACACAAAACGCTCAACGTTGCGCGCGGCCTGACCACTGATGTTGTGGAAACGCAGGCCGGCGAAGGTGATGTTGAGTTTTTCTTCGAAGTGCAGATAACGCAGTTCAACGGAGGTCGGCTGGTTGCCGAACAGCGGCGGGGCAATCAGGCGGTCATAGACCTGGCCCAGTTGCAGGCGATCAGTGATATCGCCTTCGAAACGCAGCTTGCAGCCGGTCGCGGAGATATCCAGCAGTTTGCCGTTGATCGGCGCCTTGAGCTTTTCACCGCCCAATTCAACGCTGACCAGATCAGTCAGTTTCAGTGCGGCGCGGAAAGCATTGCGGCGCTGGTGGTAAACCACTTCGGTCGGTAGCTCGCCGGTGTAGAAGCGATCACCGTCGGATTCCTCGATATTCAACGTGCCGGTGCATTCCCAGGCAATGCGCACACCGTCATGAAAGCCTTCGACCTTGAACGGCTCGCCGGCCAGCAGGAAGCGTTCGCCGTCACGCGGGATCATCTCGTCCAGCGCGATCGAAGCGCTGTCGCGGTCGACTTTGATCAGATAGCTCTGGAAGCGCTGGCTGCGCTCATGAAAGGTAATGATCAGCGGATCGTGGCTTTCTTGCAGTTGGCGCAGGTTGCTGGAGATTTCCAGTGGCGTGGTGAGCACCTTAGGGGGCTGCGGAGCATCATCCGCGCTGAGGGCGTTGGACACGGTTAATCAATCTCCAGACAAAATATGACGACTAGCCAGCGATTTTGCCAGCATGTTCCGCGGGTTGATAGAGCTGGCGCATCAACGGCTCATGCCTGGCTGAGCGGACGCGGTATGGCGGGTTTGGCAAAGGTGCCACTGGCGTTATAAAGCGCTGGCGCTTCACCGCCGGTGAGGATCTTCAGCTGATTGGCCGTGGCGGCCTGCTGGATCTGAATGGACTGGCCATTCTTGACGTTGGCGGCCTGGCATTGAGCGATCAGATCGGTCAATGCATCGCCTTGCGTCAACAGCTGCTCGCCAATGCTCGACTGGCTGGCCAGTTGCACAAGGCCTGTACGATCAGTCGGCAGGTTGAGGCTGGCGAGGATTTCGCTGCGTTTGCGGCCATGCTGTTCAAGCAGAATGATCAATGCCTGTTTGTGCGCCAGAATTTCTTCCAGCAGTGGCATGTCGCGACCGTGCAACGCGAGAGATTCGGTTTGCAGCAACTCCAGCAATTGTTGAGCTGGAGCAAAGTCGTCGTTGATCAGTTGCAATAAATTAGTGTCGTGCATGGCTGGCCTTGGGTATTAAGCGTCCAAAAGCCTCGCGCCGGCAAAGGCCTAGCGCTGGGCTTCGAAGTTGAGCAGTTTGCTGGCTACACGGTTGCTGTCGACTTTATAGCTGCCATCGGCAATCGCGGCTTTCAACTCGGCCACACGGGCTTTGTCGACAGCAGGTTGATCGCGCAGCTTGTCAGTGACCTTCTGCAACTGTTGAGCCTCATTACTGAGGTGTACCGATTCCCCGCTTTTTGCGGTACTGGCCGTTTCGGCCTGGGTATTCAGCGGCGCGGAGGTGCCGGTTTCGGCGGTTTCCTTGGCGTTGCTGGTACGTGTACTGCCCGTAAGTGACGAGGAGCTGTTCAAACGGCTGAAATCGATGACCATGATAAAAAACCTCTGGGAATTTGGACGCTTGCCATGTTTTCGGCCATCCCCTGGAAAACTTTAGGCACATTTACAATGAGCCTTGCATGCGCCGGCGCGTGTCCTGCTGCGGCACAGTTTAGGGAACAGCCGGGGCTAGCGCCAGTTTTCTACATCGCCACTTCCACTTGGCCCGGCGCGGTGACTTGCGCCTTGATGACCCGTTGCGAGTTGAGGTTTTTCACCCGGATCTGTTCTTTCAAACCGCCATTGGCCAGCGCTTCACCGGGCATGCGCACGGCGAGCGTGCCGCTGCGCGCAGTGATGACCACTTGATCGCCCTTGCGAATGACTTCGGCCTGTTCCAGATGAACCAGGGTAATGACCTGATCGGCTACCGTTGGTCGGGTCAATTTCTGCCCGATCGCTTCGTCTACCGAGGTCAGAAAGCCTTGGTTGATCGTGCTCACGTCGCGCTCTCGCAGGGTCACGTCCTGTGGCTCGATAATCCCTGCGCGTTTCAGCGGCCGCGTGGTGGTCACAATCTCGCGAAACAGGCGGACTTGAGCGGGCACGAACACGGTCCAGGGCGAGGCGCCCTCACAGCGGACCTTCACGGTAACCCGGCCCAACGGACGTGCCGGGCTCTCCAGAGTCGCTGTCAATTCCTTGTCGCACATAGGCATGCGCATACGCGGGTCGAGCTTGTTGACTTCGATTTCATAGCGGCCTTCCGTTTGACTGGTAGCCAGATAGTCTTCTACGGTGAATTCAAGAAAGCCCTGAGTGACGCCGATAAGCATGTCAGGCAAGGTAACCGCATCAGCAATGGCAGGGCTGCCAGCAAAAGAGCAGCAAATGGCGCACGCGACACAAAGCCCTCTGCGAAGAGGTGATGTCAGGCGTCGGAAAAATGTCGTTTGAGCGTTCATACGAGTTAAAAAGCAAGCGCCGTGCCGTTTAGCAATGAATGTGCGTCGCAACAACACTTGGCGTTGGTGTAGGAGTCTGGGCATGGCTGGTGTAATGGATTCGGTGAACCAGCGCACGCAACTGGTAGGGCAGAATCGCCTGGAGCTGTTGTTGTTCCGTCTCGACGGTCAGCAGCTCTATGGAATCAACGTGTTCAAGGTGCGGGAAGTGTTGCAGTGCCCGTCGCTGACGTTGATGCCCAAGTCCAGTCCTGTCGTGTGCGGGGTGGCAAATATCCGGGGGGCGACCATTCCGATCCTTGATCTGGCAATGGCCACCGGTTCCGGAGCGTTGAAAGACAAGAACAACCCGTTCGTGATCATCACGGAGTACAACACCAAGACCCAGGGTTTCCTGGTCCGCTCGGTGGAGCGCATCGTCAACATGAACTGGGAAGAGATTCATCCACCACCCAAGGGCACGGGTCGCGATCATTACTTGACCGCTGTGACTCGGGTGGACAATCAGTTAGTCGAAATCATCGACGTCGAGAAAGTGCTGGCGGAAGTTGCGCCGACACCGGAAGCGATTTCGGTGGGCGTGGTCGATGTCGAGACCCAGACCAAAGCACTGTCGTTGCGTGTCTTGACGGTCGATGACTCGTCGGTGGCGCGCAAGCAGGTCACGCGTTGTCTGCAGACCATCGGTGTCGAAGTGGTGGCGCTGAACGACGGCAAGCAGGCGCTGGATTACCTGCGCAAGCTGGTCGATGAGGGCAAGAAGCCGGAAGAAGAGTTCCTGATGATGATTTCCGACATCGAGATGCCGGAGATGGACGGGTACACCCTGACGGCGGAAATCCGCGGCGACGCACGCATGCAAAAGCTTCATATCATCCTGCATACTTCGTTGTCGGGGGTATTCAATCAGGCGATGGTCAAGAAAGTCGGTGCCGATGACTTTTTGGCCAAATTCCGCCCTGATGACCTCGCATCCCGGGTAGTCGACCGGATCAAAGCAGCAGATATCAGCTAGGGGCGTTTTGTCCCTGGCGGTCAACACGATTTAAGAGGCGGCATCATTGTCTACGGGTAATTTGGATTTCGAACAGTTCCGGGTCTTCCTGGAAAAAGCCTGTGGCATTCTGCTCGGTGAAAACAAGCAGTACCTGGTCTCGAGCCGTCTCAACAAACTGATGGAGCAGCAAGGCATCAAATCCCTGGGTGAGCTGGTTCAGCGCATCCAGACCCAGCCGCGCAGCGGTTTGCGCGAGCAAGTGGTCGATGCCATGACGACTAACGAAACCCTGTGGTTTCGTGACACCTATCCGTTTGAAGTCTTGAAGAACAAGGTGCTGCCTGAAGCAATCAAGGCCAGCCCCAACCAGCGTCTGCGGATCTGGTCGGCAGCGTGCTCGTCGGGTCAGGAACCGTACTCGCTGTCGATGTCGATCGACGAGTTCGAGCGGTCCAACCTTGGCCAGTTGAAGATGGGCGTGCAGATTGTTGCGACCGACCTGTCCGGCCTCATGCTGACCAACTGCAAGACTGGCGAGTACGACAGCCTGGCCATCGGTCGCGGTTTGTCGCCGGAACGTCTGCAGCGTTACTTCGACCCGAAAGGGCCGGGGCGCTGGGTAATCAAGGCGCCGATCAAGAACCGCGTGGAGTTCCGCTCGTTCAACCTGCTCGACAGCTATGCCGCGCTGGGCAAGTTCGACATCGTGTTCTGCCGCAACGTGTTGATCTACTTCTCTGCCGAAGTGAAGAAAGACATTCTGTTGCGCATTCACAGCACGTTGAAGCCGGGTGGTTATCTGTTCCTTGGCGCTTCCGAAGCGCTGAACGGTTTGCCGGACCATTACCAGATGGTGCAGTGCAGCCCGGGGATCATTTACCAGGCGAAGTGAAGCATGCGGAAAAAAGGGAGCCCTCAAGGGCTCCTTTTTTTTGCCGCATGCTTCACGTAGGAGCTGCCGAAGGCTGCGATCTTTTGATTTTGTTTTTTAAGAACAAGATCAAAAGATCGTCCGATCGCGGCCCGAGCCTTCGGCAGCTCCTACAGGGGGAGGTGTTAACAGGAAGAAGCGGCAGAAAAGCGGCATCCGGCGGAAACCGGTTGCCGCTTTTCTGGCATTGCCGCTTTGCCGACTCCCGGCAAAGCCCCGGTTTATGTGGGTTTTGTGGTTTGGCACGGCGCTTGCTAAAGCTCAGTTACGAAAAACCGGTCACCTGAAGGTTCCCGACATGAGCATCAGCTTCGATAAAGCGCTCGGCATTCACGAAAAGGCATTGGGCTTCCGCGCCCAGCGTGCCGAAGTGCTGGCCAACAACATCGCCAACGCCGATACCCCGAACTACAAGGCGCGGGATCTGGACTTCTCCAAAGTGCTTGAAGCACAGACCCAGAAAAATGCGAACGGCACCATCGCCCTGAACATGACCAACAGCCGTCACATCGAAGCTGAAGGCCTGGGCAACGGCGACGAATCGCTGATGTATCGCACGCCGATGCAACCGTCGATCGACCAGAACACCGTGGACGCCCAACTGGAACAGTCGAACTACGCGGAAAACGCCGTCGGCTTCCAGGCCAGCTTCACCCTGCTCAACAGCAAATTCAAAGGGCTGGTGTCAGCCCTGCGCGGAGAGTAATCCATGTCCCTGTCCAGCGTTTTCAACATTGCCGGCAGCGGCATGAGCGCACAGACCACGCGTCTGAACACCGTGGCCTCGAACATCGCCAACGCCGAAACCGTCTCCTCGAGCATCGATCAGACCTATCGCGCCCGTCACCCGGTGTTCGCCACCATGTTCCAGGGCGGCCAGAACAGCGGCAGCAACTCGCTGTTCCAGAGCCAGGACGCGGCCGGTCAAGGCGTACAGGTGCTCGGCGTGGTCGAAGACCAGAGCAACCTCGAAGCGCGCTACGAGCCGAATCATCCGGCAGCCGACGCCAAAGGCTACGTCTACTACCCGAACGTCAACGTGGTGGAAGAAATGGCTGACATGATTTCCGCGAGCCGGTCCTTCCAGACCAACGCCGAAATGATGAACACCGCCAAAACCATGATGCAGAAAGTACTGACCCTCGGTCAGTAATAAGGGGCGACGGCCATGAGTGTTTCCGATACCACCAGCAGCTTGAGCATGAATGACATCCTGGCGAACTCGTCGAAAAAGACCAGTTCGACCACCGGTGGCATTGCTTCGGCCACTAACAGCGCCACCGGCGGCCAGGCCCTGGGCAAGGACGCGTTCCTGCAATTGCTGGTCACCCAGCTGAAAAACCAGAACCCGCTTGATCCGCAGGACAACAGCGCCTTCGTTGCGCAGTTGGCGCAGTTCAGCAGCCTGGAAGGCATCACCACGCTGAACAGCACGGTCAGTTCGCTGGCCGGCAACTACAACTCCTCGCAAGCCTTGCAGGCTTCGTCGCTGGTGGGTCGCAATGTGATCGTGCAGACCAACTCGGTTCAGCTCGACGATCCGAGCAAAGGCATGACCGGTTCGGTCACCGTTCCGTCGTCGATTGCCGGCGGCACCGTGAGCATCACCGACAGCAGCGGCGCGGTGGTTCGCACCATCGATCTGGGCAGTCGCGCCGCAGGCGCCGCGAGCTTCACTTGGGACGGCAAGGATAAGGACGGCAATCTGGTCAAGACCGGTACCTATACCGTCAAGGCCAACGCATCGATCAATGGTACCTCGACCGATATGGCGACCTACCTGCCGGCCACCGTCACCAGCGTGACGATCAGCCAGACCGGCGGCGAGCTGATGCTCAACCTGTCCGGCAAGGGCACCGTTGCCCTGTCCAAAGTACAAACCATTGGTATATAGAGCCGATTAACCCGGCACAAAGGAGTGGAATATGTCTTTCAATATCGGCCTTAGCGGTCTCTATGCAGCCAACAAACAACTGGACGTGACCGGCAACAACATCGCCAACGTTGCGACCGCCGGTTTCAAATCGTCCCGTGCAGAATTCGAAGACGTCTACTCGGCCACTCGCCTGGGTAGCGGCAGCAAAGTGATCGGCAACGGCGTGCGCCTGGCCAACGTTTCCCAGCAGTTCACCCAGGGTGACATCAACAACACCGGTAACGTGCTGGACATGGGCATCAACGGTTCGGGCTTCTTCACCATGAGCAACAACGGCTCGGTGTCCTACACCCGTGCCGGTACGTTCAAGGTCGACAACGCCGGTTACATCACCAACACCGACTACACCTCGCGCCTGCAGGGTTACGGTGTGGACGCCAACGGCAAGATCATCAACGGCGTTTTGACCGACCTGAAGATCGATACGTCGAACCTGGCGCCGAAATCGACTTCGTTGGTGACGTCGAGCATCAACTTGAACTCGACTGCGTCGGTGATCGTTGATACCGGCACCAACGCCGTCAAGTTCGACCCAAGCAAGCTTGAGACGTACACGAAGAGCTTTAGCACTCCGATCTATGACACGCAGGGCAACTCGCATGTTATGGACCAGTACGTGGTTAAAACTGGCGAGAACACCTGGAAGGTGTACACTCTGGTCGATGGCCGTAACCCGGATGCAGCCGGTAGCGATCCAACCAAGGTCGATCCGGTTGCTTCGACGCTGACGTTTGACAGCTCTGGCAATTTGACTCAGGTCAGCACGCCGAGCACTCTGCCGCCACCGAACCCGAACCCGATCATCAGCAGCGACTTGAAACTGACCGGCTGGAAGCCGGGCACAGTGGTCAACGGTACGTTCACGCCTAACGGTGCGTCTGCCAACCCGGCCGGTATTACCATTTCGATGGCCAAGACCACTCAGTACAACGCTGACACCGCGCGTTCGATTCCGACTCAGGACGGTTACGCCACTGGCCAGATCACCAACCTGACCATCGACGGCACCGGTACGCTGTTTGCCAACTTCAGCAACAACCAGAGCAAGGCCATCGGCCAGGTTGCACTGGCCAGCTTCACCAACGAACAAGGCCTGCAGGCTATCGGTGGCACCAGCTGGAAAGAGACGTTTGCTTCGGGTATCCCGGGCTACGATGCACCGGAAACCGGTACCTTGGGTTCGGTTGTTTCCAACTCGCTGGAAGAGTCGAACGTTAACCTGACCAACGAGCTGGTAGACCTGATCAAAGGCCAGAGCAACTATCAGGCGAACGCCAAGACTATTTCCACTCAGAGCACCATCATGCAGACCATCATTCAGATGACTTGATGTGATTCGATAGCTGCATTGAAAACCGACGCCTTGAGCGTCGGTTTTTTTATGCGTGTCACTAAATTTACATTCACCAATTAACCGTTTGTCTGAATTTATGGTGTGGAAGTTGCAGTCCTGCCTGGCAAAGGACCTTGGCGTCAAAACTTCGCACGACCTGCTTCATTGGGCCATGACACTGGATGGCGATATGGAAGTCAGGAAGCTTCTACCTGGTTTTTCAACCGTAGTTTCCAACACAAAAACACAAGGACGATGTAATGGCGATAATCAACGGGACCGCTGGTGCCGATAATCTGCTCGGTACTGCGGGCGATGATCAGATACGCGGTTTGGCGGGTAATGATGTCTTGAATGGTGGGGCAGGTAATGATCTGTTGATCGGCGGCGATGGCGCCGATCAACTGATTGGCGGTGCCGGCTTCGACACCGTCAGCTATGAAGATGTACCCAACAGCGTGGCGGTGTCCCTGAACCTGAAAACCGGTGTGCATACCGGGTATGCAGCGGGCGATACCTTTGTCGGGATTGAGAGTTTCCGTGGTTCAAATTATGACGATACGTTCTATGCCAGCGCTGCTGCCGACAACCTTGATGGTTACAACGGTAATGACCGACTGAGCTACGCGCAGTCGGAGCAAGGCGTCAACATCACCATGACCGCCGCGCGTGTGGGCACCGGTCTGGGCGGCGACGCGCAAGGTGACACGTTCTCGGATTTCGAAACCATTATTGGCTCGAACTACAACGACGTATTCACCGCCTCGCTGGGTACCACGACCTTCTACGGCGGTGCCGGCAATGACGTGTACATCATCAACGGTTCGGCCAGCCAGAATGTGGTGGAAATGGCCGGCGGCGGTGATGATGAAGTGCGCACCACACTGAACACCATCACCCTGGCCAGTGAAGTCGAGCGTCTGACCTTTACCGGTACCGGCAACTTCATTGCTCGTGGCAATGCCTCGGACAACGTCATTACCGGCGGTGCCGGCAATGACATCCTGATGGGAGGCGCAGGTGCCGACCAACTGATTGGCGGCGCAGGTTTCGATATCGTCAGCTATGAAGACGTACCCAGCAGCGTGGCGGTGTCCCTGAACCTGAAAACCGGTGTGCATACCGGGTATGCAGCGGGCGATACCTTTGTCGGGATTGAGAGTTTCCGTGGTTCAAATTATGACGATACGTTCTATGCCAGCGCTGCTGCCGACAACCTTGATGGTTACAACGGTAACGACCGGCTGAGCTATGCGCAGTCGGAGCAAGGCGTCAACATCACCATGACCGCCGCGCGTGTGGGCACCGGTCTGGGCGGCGACGCGCAAGGTGACACGTTCTCGGATTTCGAAACCATCATTGGCTCGAACTACAACGACGTATTCACCGCCTCGCTGGGTACCACGACCTTCTACGGCGGTGCCGGCAATGACGTGTACATCATCAACGGTTCGGCTAGCCAGAATGTGGTGGAAATGGCCGGCGGCGGTGATGATGAAGTGCGCACCACACTGAACACCATCACCCTGGCCAGTGAAGTCGAGCGTCTGACCTTTACCGGTACCGGCAACTTCATTGCTCGTGGCAATGCCTCGGACAACGTCATTACCGGCGGTGCCGGCAATGACATCCTGATGGGAGGCGCAGGCGCCGACCAACTGATTGGCGGCGCAGGTTTCGATATCGTCAGCTATGAAGACGTACCCAACAGCGTGGCGGTGTCCCTGAACCTGAAAACCGGTGTGCATACCGGGTATGCAGCGGGCGATACCTTTGTCGGGATTGAGAGTTTCCGTGGTTCAAATTATGACGATACATTCTATGCCAGCGCTGCTGCCGACAACCTTGATGGTTACAACGGTAACGACCGGCTGAGCTATGCGCAGTCGGAGCAAGGCGTCAACATCACCATGACCGCCGCGCGTGTGGGCACCGGTCTGGGCGGCGACGCGCAAGGTGACACGTTCTCGGATTTCGAAACCATTATTGGCTCGAACTACAACGACGTATTCACCGCCTCGCTGGGTACCACGACCTTCTACGGCGGTGCCGGCAATGACGTGTACATCATCAACGGTTCGGCCAGCCAGAATGTGGTGGAAATGGCCGGCGGCGGTGATGATGAAGTGCGCACCACACTGAACACCATCACCCTGGCCAGTGAAGTCGAGCGTCTGACCTTTACCGGTACCGGCAACTTCATTGCTCGTGGCAATGCCTCGGACAACGTCATTACCGGCGGTGCCGGCAATGACATCCTGATGGGAGGCGCAGGTGCCGACCAACTGATTGGCGGCGCAGGTTTCGATATCGTCAGCTATGAAGACGTACCCAGCAGCGTGGCGGTGTCCCTGAACCTGAAAACCGGTGTGCATACCGGGTATGCAGCGGGCGATACCTTTGTCGGGATTGAGAGTTTCCGTGGTTCAAATTATGACGATACGTTCTATGCCAGCGCTGCTGCCGACAACCTTGATGGTTACAACGGTAACGACCGGCTGAGCTATGCGCAGTCGGAGCAAGGCGTCAACATCACCATGACCGCCGCGCGTGTGGGCACCGGTCTGGGCGGCGACGCGCAAGGTGACACGTTCTCGGATTTCGAAACCATCATTGGCTCGAACTACAACGACGTATTCACCGCCTCGCTGGGTACCACGACCTTCTACGGCGGTGCCGGCAATGACGTGTACATCATCAACGGTTCGGCTAGCCAGAATGTGGTGGAAATGGCCGGCGGCGGTGATGATGAAGTGCGCACCACACTGAACACCATCACCCTGGCCAGTGAAGTCGAGCGTCTGACCTTTACCGGTACCGGCAACTTCATTGCTCGTGGCAATGCCTCGGACAACGTCATTACCGGCGGTGCCGGCAATGACATCCTGATGGGAGGCGCAGGTGCCGACCAACTGATTGGCGGCGCAGGTTTCGATATCGTCAGCTATGAAGACGTACCCAGCAGCGTGGCGGTGTCCCTGAACCTGAAAACCGGTGTGCATACCGGGTATGCAGCGGGCGATACCTTTGTCGGGATTGAGAGTTTCCGTGGTTCAAATTATGACGATACGTTCTATGCCAGCGCTGCTGCCGACAATCTTGATGGTTACAACGGTAACGACCGGCTGAGCTATGCGCAGTCGGAGCAAGGCGTCAACATCACCATGACCGCCGCGCGTGTGGGCACCGGTCTGGGCGGCGACGCGCAAGGTGACACGTTCTCGGATTTCGAAACCATCATTGGCTCGAACTACAACGACGTATTCACCGCCTCGCTGGGTACCACGACCTTCTACGGCGGTGCCGGCAATGACGTGTACATCATCAACGGTTCGGCTAGCCAGAATGTGGTGGAAATGGCCGGCGGCGGTGATGATGAAGTGCGCACCACACTGAACACCATCACCCTGGCCAGTGAAGTCGAGCGTCTGACCTTTACCGGTACCGGCAACTTCATTGCTCGTGGCAATGCCTCGGACAACGTCATCACGGGTGGGGCTGGTAATGACACGCTGTTCGGTGGCGCAGGGGCAGACCAACTCAACGGTGGAGAGGGTTTTGATACGGTCAGTTATGGCGATGCCGACAAGGGCGTGACCCTCAATACCAAAACCGGGATACACACCGGAATTGCCGCCGGCGATGTTTACAGCAGTATCGAAGCGATCTTGGGTTCTGACTTCAGTGATGCGTTTGTCGGGGATGCGGGCATCAACCGATTCGACGGTGGTTTCGGTATGGATATGGTGAGCTTTGCCGACGAAGCTGGCGGTGTCACCCTGGATCTGGGCGCACCTGTTTTGACTGGCGCGGCCGCCGGCGATATCTATACGTCGATCGAAGTATTCCAGGGTACGACACAGGCCGACAGCTTTACGGGCAGTGGCGCTGCGGCGGAGAATTTTGTCGGTGGCGCTGGCGCCGATCTGCTGACGGGTGTTGGTCGAGGTGATGGCGCCTGGTACTTGACCAGCACTGGCAGCGTTCAGATCAATTTGCTGGAGGGCACTGCCGCAGGCGGCGACGCTCAAGGTGACGTGCTGATTAACATCGATAACCTGATGGGATCGGCATTCAATGACATGCTGACTGGCAACGCCTACTCGAACAAGCTTGAGGGCGGGGCGGGTAACGACCTCATCTATGGTGGTGAGGGGGATGACTTTATCTATGGCGGCACCGCCACTGATACCGGTGCATTCGGACCACTGACTATTAGCGGCGTCCAGGCCGATACGCTTTACGGTGGTAACGGCAATGACACCATGCGCAGTGCCGATGACGATGCCGGCAGCATTCTTTATGGTGAATCTGGCAACGACAACATCACCGTGTCGGCAGGAATTGCCTATGGTGGTGACGGTAACGATACCTTGACGGGTACCGGTTACGGCTATGAACTCCAGGGTGGTGCAGGTGTTGATACGTTGAACTTGCGCGGATCGGGTGATGCCTTGGGCGGAGAGAGCGGTGACGCCTATATTGTGTTCTCGAAAACCATGGTAGGCATCCAGGACACAGGCACATCCGGGATCGACACTGTCACCCTCAAGAACATTCAGAGTGTCAGTGATGTGCGGATTGTCCAGAACGACCTTGGCGCCTACATCTTCAATGCTGCCGATCTGCAAAGCGGCAACCTGGATTCCGGTGTGTTCCTGAAGGACTGGTACAAGGGCGGGAATACCATCGAAACGTTCTACACCAACAACGGTCAATCCTTCACCATTCCTGTCGTAGGGCAGGCAATGACCGAGTCATTCGCGGTCTGACAAAAGCCGTTGTACGAATAAAAACGGCGAAGCCTGCATTCAGGTTTCGCCGTTTTTTTTTACTTCGATTTTTACTCCAGACAAAAGAAAACCCCCGACAACCAGAAGTCTGTCGGGGGTTTCTTTTGCCCGGAGAGTATCAGGCGTCTCGCAACGCCTGATTCAGCTCAGCTTATTGGCAAGCTTCGCAATCCGGCTCGTCGATCGCGCAAGCCTTTGGCACTGGAGCAGGACCGGCAGGTGCTGCCAGAACCGAATCGTCGCCGTGGTTGCCGCCGCTGGAAACAGCGTTCAGCTTGCCGGTGTTGATGGTCGACTTCTCGGTGCTGGTCGCGGCCAGGGCACGGAGGTAGTAAGTGGTTTTCAGACCACGGTACCAGGCCATGCGGTAGGTCACGTCGAGCTTCTTGCCCGATGCGCCGGCGATGTACAGGTTCAGCGACTGGGCCTGGTCGATCCACTTCTGACGACGGCTGGCGGCGTCAACGATCCACTTGGTGTCCACTTCGAACGCGGTCGCGTAGAGCTCTTTGAGTTCTTGCGGGATGCGCTCGATCTGCTGAACCGAACCGTCGTAGTACTTCAGGTCGTTGATCATGACCGAGTCCCACAGACCGCGAGCCTTGAGGTCGCGAACCAGGTACGGGTTGATCACGGTGAATTCGCCCGACAGGTTCGATTTCACATACAGGTTCTGGTAGGTCGGTTCGATCGACTGCGATACGCCAGTGATGTTGGCGATGGTCGCGGTCGGTGCGATGGCCATGATGTTGGAGTTACGAATGCCTTTCTGTACACGGGCGCGAACCGGTGCCCAGTCGAGGGTTTCGTTCAGGTCGACATCGATGTACTTCTGGCCACGGGCTTCGATCAGGATCTGTTGCGAATCCAGTGGCAGGATGCCTTTGGACCACAGCGAACCCTGGAACGTCTCGTATGCGCCGCGCTCGTCAGCCAGGTCGCAGGAAGCCTGGATCGCGTAGTAGCTGACCGCTTCCATCGACTTGTCGGCGAACTCGACGGCAGCGTCGGAACCGTAAGGAATGTGCTGCAGGTACAAAGCGTCCTGGAAGCCCATGATGCCCAGACCGACCGGACGGTGCTTGAAGTTGGAGTTCTTCGCTTGTGGCACCGAGTAGTAGTTGATGTCGATAACGTTATCGAGCATGCGTACAGCGGTGTTCACGGTGCGTTCCAGCTTGGCGGTGTCCAGCTTGCCGTTGACGATGTGGTTCGGCAGGTTGATCGAGCCCAGGTTGCAAACGGCGATCTCGTCCTTGTTGGTGTTCAAGGTGATCTCGGTGCACAGGTTCGAGCTGTGAACCACGCCGACGTGCTGCTGCGGGCTACGCAGGTTGCACGGGTCTTTGAAAGTCAGCCATGGGTGGCCGGTTTCAAACAGCATGGAGAGCATTTTGCGCCACAGGTCTTTGGCCTGGATGGTCTTGAACAGTTTGACCTTGCCTGGGTATTCGGTCAGCGCTTCGTAGTACTCGTAGCGCTCTTCGAAGGCTTTACCGGTCAGGTCGTGCAGGTCCGGCACTTCGGATGGCGAGAACAGGGTCCACTTGCCGTCATCGAAGACACGCTTCATGAACAGGTCAGGGATCCAGTTGGCGGTATTCATGTCGTGGGTACGACGACGATCATCACCGGTGTTCTTGCGCAGTTCGATGAACTCTTCGATGTCCATGTGCCAGGTTTCCAGGTAGGCACACACAGCGCCTTTGCGCTTGCCACCCTGGTTAACGGCCACAGCGGTGTCGTTCACCACTTTCAGGAACGGAACCACGCCTTGCGACTTGCCGTTGGTGCCCTTGATGTACGAACCCAGTGCACGCACCGGCGTCCAGTCGTTGCCCAGGCCGCCAGCAAATTTCGACAACATGGCGTTGTCGTGGATCGCG
The DNA here is from genome assembly GCF_979258655.1 of Pseudomonas sp. AC242. NCBI lineage: Bacteria > Pseudomonadati > Pseudomonadota > Gammaproteobacteria > Pseudomonadales > Pseudomonadaceae > Pseudomonas > Pseudomonas sp. AC242. The sequence goes on along the minus strand of NZ_OZ409873.1, from coordinate 4,009,694 downwards.
TGGTAGATGCCCGACAAGTCATCCGGCACGGTGGTCAGGTAGCAGCTCGACAGCTGTGGACGCAGGGTACCGGCGTTGAACAGGGTCGGGGTCGACGACATGTAGTCGAAGGACGACAGCAGGTTGTAGAACTCGATCGCACGGTCTTCTTTCTGCTTCTCTTCGATCGCCAGGCCCATGGCCACGCGCATGAAGAAGATCTGCGGCAGTTCGAAACGCACGCCATCCTTGTGGATGAAGTAACGGTCGTACAGGGTTTGCAGGCCCAGGTAGGTGAATTGCTGATCACGCTCGTGGTTGATCGCCTTGCCCAGTTTTTCCAGGTCGAAGGAGGCCAGCACAGGGTTCAGCAGTTCGAACTCGATACCTTTGGCGATGTAAGCCGGCAGTGCCTTGGCGTACAGGTCGACCATTTCGTGGTGAGTGGCGCTTTCGGCCACACCGAGGAACCCCAGGCCTTCGGCACGCAGGGTGTCCATCAGCAGGCGGGCGGTGACGAACGAGTAGTTCGGCTCACGCTCGACCAGGGTACGGGCGGTCATCACCAGCGCGGTGTTGACGTCGGTCAGGGCCACGCCGTCGTAGAGGTTTTTCAGGGTTTCGCGCTGGATCAGGTCGCCGTCGACTTCTTCCAGACCTTCGCAGGCTTCGGTGACGATGGTGTTCAGACGACCCATGTCCAGCGGCGCCAGGCTACCGTCGGCACGGGTGATGCGGATCGACGGGTGAGCGTTGACCGCTTCTTCGGCCGGTGCGTGGGCAGCGCGCTCTTTCGAACGACCGTCACGGTAGATCACGTAGTCGCGAGCGACTTTCTGCTCGCCGGCACGCATCAGGGCCAGTTCGACCTGGTCCTGGATTTCTTCGATGTGGATGGTGCCGCCCGATGGCATGCGACGCTTGAAGGTTGCAGTGACCTGTTCGGTCAGGCGCGCAACAGTGTCGTGGATTCGCGACGAAGCGGCAGCGGTGCCGCCTTCAACTGCGAGGAACGCTTTGGTGATAGCGACGGTGATCTTGTCATCGGTGTAAGGAACGACAGTGCCATTGCGCTTGATCACGCGCAGTTGACCAGGCGCGGTGGCTGCCAGATCCGAATTCGAATCGGCGGCCTGCGGCAAGGTGCCCTGCGGGTTCTCGCGAGTTGTGTCGGTTTGCATGGGTGTCTCCACGTTCTCTATGTTTGTTTGGGCACCATCACGGTGCCCACCGTTCCGTCCTGAAGCACTACAACCGGCACGCGCCGGGCATAACGACTTCGGGACAGTTCAGGAAGAGGGCCTTGTGAGCGCCGCTTCCATGCCGAAGTCTTCGGTTCACGCGATACGCGTATCACCGCATTCCTTTCGGGGAGCAGTTTCGCCACTGCAACACCCGTACCGTAAACACCGTGATCGGCGCAAAAACGGTAGCCATCCGCAGGCGCGGTTTGGGCTTTCGAAAATACGTTTGGTTCAACCAGACAATGGCAATAAAAAGCCTTGAATTCACTGCCGGGTTTGTGTTTGGTTTTTTAGCGTCAAACCCTACATGTAGGGTTTTTTTGCGCTCGGGCTACAAGATAATGCGTTTCAGGGGGGGATTGCAACGTACTACCTGTGGATAAGCCTGTGCGTAAATTGTGTAAGAAACTTCGAAAATGCGTGTAGGCCGCGAACCTGCTGAGCTAGACCGTCTGTCACTGTTTTTTCACCGGGAAAAACGCTTCAGCGGATTTTTAAGGGCGCGAACCCTATCACAAAAAACCGCCTTGTCCGAACGCATTTACCGACTTGTGTTCTGGCTGTACGCCGTTTATACAATCGGCTCATGCGCAGGCATTGTTATCCTCCAGAAACATGACAAAAGGACGGGAGGATCACGCTGAATATCGCGTACCCCTGTAGGAGCTGCCGAAGGCTGCGATCTTTTGATCCTGATCTTGAAAAGCAAGATCAAAAGATCGCAGCCTCGTTTCACTCGACAGCTCCTACAGGGGATTGTGTGTCCGGGCAATCGCCTTCCTTTTATTAATAACAATAGAAAGTAGAGGTCACCGGTGGAGCAACAAGCCTTTCAGGTATTGATCGTCGAGGATGACCAGCGATTGGCCGAACTGACGCGCGACTACCTGCAAGCCAATGGACTGCGCGTGGACATCGAAGGTAACGGTGCGTTGGCGGCGGCGCGGATCATCAAGGAGCAGCCGGATCTGGTGATCCTCGACCTGATGCTGCCCGGCGAAGATGGCCTGAGCATTTGCCGCAAGGTGCGTAATCAGTATGACGGGCCGATTCTGATGCTCACTGCGCGCACCGACGATGCCGATCAGATCCAGGGGCTTGACCTCGGTGCCGACGATTACGTGTGCAAACCGGTGCGCCCACGGCTGTTGCTGGCGCGAATCCAGGCGTTGCTGCGCCGCAGCGACACACCCGAACCGGTCGCCGAGAAATCCCGTCGTCTGCAATTTGGTCCGTTGGTGGTCGACGACGCCTTGCGCGAGGCGTGGCTTAGCGACAATGGCATCGAACTGACCAGCGCCGAATTCGATCTGCTCTGGCTGCTGGTGTCCAACGCCGGGCGCATTCTGTCGCGCGAAGAAATTTTCACCGCACTGCGCGGCATCGGCTATGACGGTCAGGACCGTTCGATCGATGTGCGCATTTCGCGCATTCGCCCGAAAATCGGTGACGACCCCGACCATCCGCGCCTGATCAAGACCATCCGCAGCAAAGGTTATCTGTTCGTGCCTGAAGCCTGCGTAGATCTGCCGCTGTGAACTCGATCTTCCTGCGCATCTACGGCGGCATGTGCGCAGCGATCATTCTGGTGGCGGTGCTCGGCGTGCTGGCGCTCAACCTGCTTAATCAGGTGCGCAGCGAGCAATATCGCGAGCGGCTGGCCCACGGCACGTTCTCGCTGATGGCCGGCAATCTGCAACCGATGAACGAAACCGAGCGCCATCGCGCGTTGCTGGTGTGGGAGCGGTTGCTGGGGATTCCGCTGGCGCTGAAGAAGTTTGCCGAGACCGATCTCGATCTGTCCCAGCGCACCCGCGTACAGCGTGGTCAGGCGCTGGTCGAGCAGACCGGGCCGCACGCGGCGAAAGTCTATCGAATGGTCAGCGACAAAGAGCAACTGGTGCTGGTGGGGGAAGTGCAGCAGATCAGCGAACAACTGGCCCGCGCGACCATTTACCTGCTGGCCGATGAATTGGTGCGCGTGCCGGTCGCCGAACAGCCCAAGCGCCTCGCGCAGATAAAGGAAGAAAAGGGTTTCGGTTTCGATCTGCGCCTGGTCACGGTGAATGATGCCGACATGGACGAAGACCAGAGCCGCCGCGTGGCCGAAGGCGACACCGTCATGGCGCTGGGCAAGGGCGGCGATTCGATCCGCGTCTTTGCCGGCATGGTCGGCACGCCGTGGGTGCTGGAGATCGGCCCGCTGTATCAGATGAACCCGTATCCGCCGGAATGGCTGGTGCTGATTGCTGCACTCGGCCTGACCCTGATCGGTCTTATCGTTTATTTGTTGGTGCGTCAGCTCGAACGCCGTTTGCGTGGCCTCGAAGCGGCGGCCACGCGGATTGCCAAGGGCAGCCTGGAAACCCGTGTGCCAGCGCGCGGTGCTGACTCGGTCGGGCGTCTGGCGTCGGCGTTTAATGGCATGGCTGAGCACTTGCAACAGCTGCTGGCGATTCAGCGCGAACTGGTGCGCGCGGTGTCCCATGAATTGCGCACACCGGTGGCACGCCTGCGTTTCGGCCTGGAGATGATCGGTTCGGCAACCACGCCGCAAGCGCTGGAAAAGTACCGTGAAGGCATGGATCACGACATCGAAGACCTCGATAAGCTGGTCGATGAAATGCTCACCTATGCGCGGCTGGAACAGGGTTCGCCGGCGCTGACCTTCCAGCGCATCGATCTCGATGCACTGGTCAATCAGGTGATTGAGGAACTGGCGCCGTTACGCGCCGAGGTCACGGTGCAGCGTGGTTTGTGCCTGTCTGCTGCGGATAACGATGATGCCTGGGTCGAAGCCGAGCCGCGCTATCTGCACCGGGCGCTGCAGAATCTGGTGAGCAACGCGATGCGCCACGCCCGTTCGAACGTGACGGTGAGTTATCAGGTCGGGCAATTGCGCTGTCGCGTCGACGTCGAGGACGACGGCCCGGGTGTGCCGGAGGTCGCGTGGGAGCGGATTTTTACCCCGTTTCTGCGTCTGGACGACAGCCGTACGCGGGCGTCGGGCGGGCATGGTCTGGGCTTGTCGATTGTGCGGCGGATCATTCACTGGCATGACGGCCGGGCGATCATTGGCAAGAGCAAGAGTCTGGGTGGGGCGTGTTTCAGCCTGAGTTGGCCGAGGAATCAGGAGCGCCGCTAGGTATTTGCGGTGATTGTGCTGGCCCCATCGCTGGCAAGCCAGCTCCCACAGTGAACGTGGTGAGCACGGATTTAAGGTCCACTCAGAAACCCGTGGGAGCTGGCTTGCCAGCGATGAGGCCCGGACAGGCGCTAAAGATTTCAGGCGTGGATACTGACCAGACTCAACAACTGCCCATCCTGCACCCCGAACTGCGCCTCCAGTTCAGTGCCGTTGCGCCACTCGGCAGACAAGTCCGTCAACAACCGCAACCGGACTTCACCGGCCTCAGTCCACTCCAGCACTTCAGCATGCTCGAAATAAAAGCGCTGCTGCACGATCGGATACAGCGCCTTGAACAGACTTTCTTTCACCGAAAACGTCAGTGTCACCAGCAACGCCAACTGATCTCGCGAGGCGGCCGTCATGCGCTGCATTTCAGGTGGCGTCAGAATCTCCCCGGCCAGACGCTCGGCACGTTCGGTACTCAGCAGATTTTCCAGATCCATTCCCAGCCCGCGCCAGTGTCGTTTGTTGGCAACAATTGCCGCCGCACGACCGGTGCTGTGGGTGATCGAGCCGCAGATATGTGCCGGCCATATCGGCGCGCGGTCTTCACCAATCGCTGGGACAACGCTGCTGCCTTCCAATTGTCGCAACGCCGCGCGGGCGCAAATACGCCCGGCGAGGAATTCCGCCTGCCGCTTGGCCACCGAACGCTGAATGCTCGGCGGTGCTACCACGGCACTGCGCTGAAAGTCATCGCCGAGCAGTCGGGCCGGATCGAAGTGGGTGCTGAGCAGCACGGTGTCGGCCAATACCGTCGGCAACGGCCAGTGGCTGTCGAGTGCGGTGCAGCAGGCGGGCAGGGCGGGGGTGAGATTCATGGCGGGCATTTTGCCGGTTAGTCGCGGCAAGGTCGAGATCGGTGGTGCGGCTTTCGCGAGCAGGCTCGCTCCCACACTGGATCTATGCCGCCCAGAAGATCCTCTGTGGGAGCGAGCCTGCTCGCGAAGGCCGCGCCGCGGTGTTCCTGTTCAGCTAAAGATTTTCTGCAAGAACGCTTTCATGTCCGCCCAGGATTTTTCATCCGCTGCCTTGTTGTACCCGATGTCCGGGCCACCGTGCTCGCCATGGCTGAGGCGATCGGCATCCGGATTGGTAAAACCGTGCTTGGCGCCGTCGAGGCTGACAAATTTATAGTCAGCACCGGCCTTGTCCATTTCCGCTTTGAACGCCGTGACATTGTCGGCAGTGACCATGCTGTCCAGCGCACCGTGCTCGACCAGAATCTTCGCTTTCACACTGCCGGGCGTCGCCGGGGTTTTGGTCGCCAGCGCGCCGTGGAAACTCACCACGCCCGCCAACGGTTCACCTTGCCGCGCGGCGTTGAGCACCACGCCACCGCCGAAGCTGTAACCGATAGCGGCGATTTTGTTGGCGTCGGTCTGCGGCTGCTGCTTCAGCAAATTCAGCCCGGCCTCAAAGCGCTTGCTGGAAGCCGCCGCATCCTGAGTCGCTGCCTGCATGAACGCCATCGCGTCTTTTGGATGTTCGGTGTTCTTGCCTTCGCCGTACATATCGATCGCCAACGCGCTGTAGCCGAGTGCGGCGAGATCGCGTGCGCGGCGTTTGGCGTAATCGTTCAGGCCCCACCATTCGTGCACCACGACGACACCCGGACGTTTGCCTTTGATGGCGTCGTCATAGGCGTAGTAGCCGATCAGCTTTGTGCCATCGGCGCTTTGATAGGGGATTTCCTCGGTCTTGATCGCTGCCTGAGTGAGGCTGCTGACGGCCAGCAAAATGAGGGCAAGGAACAGGCGCATGGTCGGATCTCCTGACAATAAACGGTCAAATCAGCCTAGTTCATTTGGTTCAGGTCGGGTTCAGAGACGGTTCAGGGGCGGTACAGGGGAAGGTCAGTAACCTTGCGCCATACCCAAACAGCACTGTGAAAGAGGAAATACCCATGACTTTTAACAAACTGTTGCTGGCATTGACCGTAATGAGCGCCAGTATCGCGGCCCAGGCCGACACCACTTCGAACTTCGCCGGCCTGTCCTTCGGCCAGACCAGTGACAAGATCAACAAATCCAACTCGCTGAACAACAACCTCGACCACCCGAACGCCACTGGCGCCATCGACGGCAACAACACCTACGGCGTCCGCCTCGGTCAGCAAAACAGCCAGGGTCGCTACTACGCCACCTACGACAACGTGTCCGGTTCGCACAATGGCATTAAACTGCGTCAGGAAAACCTGCTGGGCAGCTACGATCTGTTCTACCCGGTGGGTGGCAGCACCAAGCTGTTCGGTGGCGCGACGGCGGGTTTGACCAAGCTGACTCAGGATTCGCCGAGCTACAGCCGCGACAGTGACATCGGTTATGCGGTTGGCGGCCAGTTCGGTGTGTTGCAGCAAGTCTCGCAGAACACCTCGGTCGAACTTGGTTACCGTTACCTGCGCAGCAACGCCAGCACTGAAATGAAAGAGAGCGGCGGCAGCAAGCAAGGCTCGCTGGATTTGACCAGCAGCGCCCAGACTTACCTGTCGGCCAACTATAATTTCTAAGGAGTTGCCAGCAGGTTCAATGTGGGAGCGAGCCTGCTCGCGAAAGCGCCGGTTCAGTCGATCAGAGGTCGACTGAGCCATTGCCTTCGCGAGCAGGCTCGCTCCCACAGGTGTGTGACTGGAGATTCTGATTTGCCCGGGAGAGTGTTATGAAACTGTTGGTCGTCGAAGATGAAGCGCTCTTGCGCCATCACCTGCAAACCCGCCTGACGGAAAGTGGCCACGTGGTCGAGTCCGTGGCCAATGCCGAGGAGGCGCTGTACCAGACCGGACAGTTCAACTTTGACCTGGCGGTGATCGATCTCGGCCTGCCGGGCATGGGCGGTCTCGACCTGATTCGCCAGTTGCGCGCGGGCGGCAAGACCTTCCCGATCCTGATCCTCACCGCGCGCGGCAACTGGCAGGACAAGGTCGAAGGCCTCGCCGCCGGCGCCGACGATTACGTGGTCAAGCCGTTCCAGTTCGAAGAACTCGACGCGCGTTTGAATGCCTTGCTGCGCCGTTCCAGCGGGTTCACTCAGTCGACCATCGTTGCCGGCCCGCTGCTGCTCGACCTCAATCGCAAACAGGCGAGCCTCGACGAACAACCTTTGGCGCTGACCGCCTACGAGTACCGCATCCTCGAATACCTCATGCGTCATCACCAGCAAGTGGTGCCCAAGGATCGCTTGATGGAGCAGCTCTATCCGGATGACGACGAGCGCGATCCGAATGTCATCGAAGTGCTGGTCGGCCGGCTGCGGCGCAAACTCGAAGGGCCGGCCGGGTTCAAGCCGATCGACACCGTGCGCGGCCTCGGCTACCTGTTCAATGAGCGCTGCACTTGATTCGTTCTCTTCGCGTTCGCTTGATGCTCGCCGCCACGACGTTGGCGGTGTTGTTCATGCTCGCTTTGCTGCCGGCGATGCAAGGCGCGTTCAGCCTGGCGCTGCAAGACTCGATCGAGCAGCGGCTGGCCTCGGACGTCACTACGCTGATTTCTGCCGCGCGCATTGAAAACGGTCGGTTGGTGATGCCGACGCAACTGCCGGATGAGCGTTTCAACCTCACCGATTTCCGTTTGCTCGGCTATATCTACGATCGCGAGGGGCATCTGGTCTGGCGCTCGAAGGCGACTCAGGAAGAGCAGATCAACTACAAACCGCGCTACGACGGACTCGGTAATGAGTTCGCGCGGATCCGCGAAAGCAATGGCCAGGAATTCTTCGTCTATGACGTCGAAGTCAAACTGCTCGGCGGCAAAAGCGCGGCGTTCAGCATCGTCGCCCTGCAACCGGTGCGCGAGTACGAAACCACCCTCGAAGGCCTGCGCGAAAATCTCTATCTAGGCTTCGGCGCGGCATTACTGGTATTGCTGGCGCTGTTGTGGATCGGCCTGACCTGGGGCCTCAAAGCGCTGCGCCGGCTCAGTCAGGAACTCGACGAAATCGAAGGCGGCACCCGTGAAAGCCTCACCGAACAACACCCGCGTGAACTGCTGCGCCTGACCGGCTCGCTTAACCGTTTGCTGCACAGCGAGCGCCAGCAGCGCAGTCGTTATCGCGATTCCCTCGATGATCTGGCGCACAGCCTGAAAACGCCGTTGGCGGTGTTGCAAGGGGTTAGCGAGGACATGGCCCAACGTCCCGAAGAACGCGATCAAGCGTGGGTGCTGCAGAGTCAGATCGAACGCATGAGCCAGCAGATCAGCTATCAACTGCAACGGGCCAGTTTGCGCAAAAGCGGACTGGTGCGACATCAGGTGCGCTTGCAACCGGTGCTGAAAAGCCTGTGCGACACCCTCGACAAGGTGTACCGCGACAAGCATGTGCGCGTGGCCTTTGATCTGCCTGAGCACTGCTATGTGCCGATCGAGCAGGGTGCCTTGCTGGAGATGATGGGCAACTTGCTGGAAAACGCTTATCGCCTGTGTCTGGGCGAAGTGCGTATCAGCGTGCGTGAGACTCTGGCCGGGATTGAACTGTGCGTCGAAGATGACGGCCCCGGTGTGCCGCCGGATCAGCGTGCGCGGATCCTCGAGCGTGGTGAACGCCTGGATGCCCAGCATCCGGGGCAAGGGATCGGGTTGGCGGTGGTCAAGGATATTATCGAAAGCTACAACGCCAAACTCGCGCTGGGGGATTCGCCGATGGGTGGGGCGGCGTTCAGGATTCATTTTCCGGCGGTGTGATTGGGAGTTGCCCTCTCCCAGAGGGAGAGGGGACTGACCGAAGTGTCTTTGGAAAATTATCGACCTGAGCGATTTGCAGCGAATATGGATTCAATAGAGAGCTTGCAGGTCGGCGTATTTACCGAGCATCCCCCAATCAGTCCCCTCTCCCCCCGGGCGGTCCGACGTTTCGGGAGGGTTAGGGTGAGGGGCTTTTGATTTGGCGCCTCACTGCTCCTGCGCCCGATACGCCCCCGGCGTCAAACCCGTCCACTTCTTGAACGCCCGATGAAACGCCGACGGTTCGGAAAACCCCAACTGCTCGGCAATCTGTTGCAACGACAGATCCGCCCGCCCCAAATGATAAATGGCGATATCCCGCCGCAACTGATCCTTCAACTCCTGAAAACTCGTGCCTTCCTCACGCAAGTGCCGGCGCAAGGTCTGCGGGCTGATGTACAAGTGCGCCGCCACCGCGTCCAGATCCGGCCAATTTGCAGTGTCACGGCTGAGCAAGCGGCGCAAACGGCTACTCAGACTGTCGCCGTCGTCCGGGCGCGAGAGCAGGTCGGCGGGGGAGCGTTCGAGGAAGTGTTTGAGCGTGCGTTCGTCCTGCAACAGCGGCATAGACAGATAGCGGCTGTGGAATAAAAGGCTGCTTTGCTCGGTGCCGAAGGTTAGCGGGCAGGGGAACAACAGGTCATATTCGGCCCCATGCTCGGGGCGCGGATAGCTGAAGCTCGCCTGTTCGAGGCGAATCCGCTGGCCGATCAGCCAACTGCCGAGGCGATGCCAGATCACCAGCAGGCTCTCGGTGAGAAAGTGATCGGGATCCCACAATTGTGAATCGTCGAGGCTCAGGCGCACCCATTCGTCTTCGCGCGCCAGGCTCAGGCGCGGGGCTTCGGGGAATAGGCTATAAAACAATAAGCCGCGTTGCAGGGCTTTTTCCAGATTGCGGCAGTGAATCGAGGCGTGGCACATCATGGCGAAACTGCCGGGTTTGCTTGGTGCGTTGCCGAAACCCAGGTATTCGTCGTCCAGCGCCAGCCACAGGTCCTGAATCAACCGGGTGAATTGTTCCGGAGCAATGCGCGCGCGAGGTTCGTCGAGCAATTCCGGGCTGATGCCCAGTTGCAGCAGCAGGCCCGAGTAATCGAAACCCACGCGGCGTGCGCCACCGAGAGCGGCACGGGCAAAATGACTGGCGATGGTGCGTTCGCGCATAAGCGGCAGATCCTTCTTCAGGCGCCGGATGGTAGCGGCGGGCTGGACGCATCGACAAGGCGGATTTCCGCCAAATTGTAGGACGAGAAGCGGTGAGTTGGCGGAAATCCGCCACGCCTGAGTCACGGGATGGTGACATCCGTAGACCCGTTACCCCTGATATCAAAAGGCTTGCTGGCAATCGCACCAAAGTGGCACGAGGTTTGCGATACAAGCCACAGAAGCGTGCGTTTGGCCCAGATGGAAAATGCTGCTCCAACAACAAATCCCTCCAGTGCAGGAGGGTTCGCAATTAAGGTTTCGCGGCCAACAGATGGATGTTGCCACGCGGGACGCTTGAGGAAACCTGCAATGACGACTCGTCAGCCACTGTACAAATCCCTGTATTTCCAGGTGATCGTTGCCATCGCCATCGGCATCCTGCTTGGTCACTTCTACCCTCAGACCGGTGTGGCCCTCAAGCCGCTGGGTGACGGGTTCATCAAACTGATCAAAATGGTCATCGCCCCGATCATCTTCTGTACCGTTGTCAGCGGCATCGCCGGCATGCAGAACATGAAATCCGTGGGCAAGACCGGCGGCTACGCGCTGCTGTACTTCGAAATCGTTTCCACCATTGCCCTGCTGATCGGTCTGATCGTGGTCAACGTTGTGCAACCGGGCGCCGGTATGCACATCGACGTCACCACCCTGGACGCCTCGAAAATCGCCACTTATGTGACGGCCAGTAAAGACCAGAGCATTGTCGGTTTCCTCCTCAATGTAATCCCGAACACCATCGTCGGCGCGTTCGCCACCGGTGACATCCTGCAAGTGCTGATGTTCTCGGTGATCTTCGGCTACGCCCTGCATCGCTTGGGTTCGTACGGTCGTCCGCTGCTGGACATGATCGATCGCTTCGCCCACGTCATGTTCAACATCATCAACATGATCATGAAACTGGCGCCGCTGGGTGCTTTCGGCGCGATGGCCTTCACCATCGGTGCCTACGGCGTCGGCTCTCTGGTGCAACTGGGCCAGTTGATGATCTGCTTCTACATCACCTGCATCCTGTTCGTGGTGGTGGTGCTGGGTGCGATCTGCCGTGCTCACGGTTTCAGCGTGTTTAAACTGGTGCGTTACATCCGTGAAGAGCTGTTGATCGTACTGGGCACGTCCTCGTCGGAATCGGCACTGCCACGCATGCTGATCAAGATGGAGCGTCTGGGCGCGAAGAAATCCGTAGTAGGTCTGGTGATCCCGACCGGTTACTCGTTCAACCTCGACGGTACTTCGATCTACCTGACCATGGCGGCCGTGTTCATCGCTCAGGCGACTGATACCCACATGGACATCACCCACCAGATCACTCTGCTGCTGGTATTGCTGCTGTCCTCCAAAGGCGCAGCCGGTGTGACCGGCTCGGGCTTCATCGTACTGGCCGCGACCCTGTCGGCGGTCGGTCACCTGCCGGTGGCCGGTCTGGCGCTGATCCTCGGTATCGACCGCTTCATGTCCGAAGCCCGCGCACTGACCAACCTGGTCGGTAACGCAGTAGCCACCATCGTGGTTGCCAAGTGGGTCAAGGAACTGGATACCGATCAGCTGCAAACCGAGCTGGCCTCGGGCGGTCGCGGTATCTCCGACGAGCGTGAAGAAGATGACTTGGGTGTGGCTGAAGGCCCAACCCCAAGCAATGTGAAGTAAGCACTGCTTGAATTGAAGAAACCCGCTTCGGCGGGTTTTTTCTTGCCTGCGATTTGAGCGTAACGGTCATACCCGCTGACATTTCCGGTGATTGCCGTACACGGCATCGCTGCCTAGGCTGAGTGCATCGCCCAAGGAGTTCGCCCATGTCCGCACCGCTGGCCTCACTGAAAATCCTCGATTTCTCGACATTGTTGCCGGGGCCGTTCGCCTCGTTGTTGCTGGCGGACATGGGTGCTGAAGTGCTGCGCATCGAATCACCAACGCGCATGGACCTGCTGCGCGTTTTGCCGCCGCATGATGGCGGAGTATCAGCGAGCCACGCTTACCTGAACCGCAACAAGCGCAGCTTGGCGCTGGATCTGAAACAGCCTGAAGCCGTGGAAGTGATCAAGCAGTTGCTGGCCGATTACGACATCGTCCTCGAGCAGTTTCGCCCGGGTGTGATGGAGCGCCTGGGTCTGGGCTATGAAGCGCTGAAGGCGATCAACCCGAAGCTTATTTACGTGTCGATTACCGGTTACGGCCAGACCGGGCCATACAAGGACCGCGCCGGGCATGACATCAACTATCTGGCGCTGGCGGGGCTGGCCAGCTACACCGGCCGCGCCGACAGCGGGCCGTTGCCGCTGGGCATGCAGGTGGCGGATGTGGCCGGAGGCTCATTACACGGAGTGATCGGCTTGTTGGCCGCGGTGATTGCGCGTCAGCAGAGCGGGCAGGGCACGCATCTGGATGTGAGCATGACCGATTGCGCGTTCAGCCTGAATGCCATGGCCGGTGCCGGCTATCTGGCTTGCGGCGAAGAACCTGCGTGGGAAGACCAGATGCTCAACGGCGGCAGCTTTTACGATTATTACCGTTCTCGCGATGGCCGCTGGATGTCGGTGGGCAGTCTGGAACCGGGGTTCATGCAGCAACTGTGTACGGCGTTGGGGCGGCCGGAGTTGGCGGCGCAGGGCTTGTCCTCAAAGCCCGAGCAGCAGCGGGCATTGAAGTACGCGCTGACGGTCGAGTTCGAAAAACACGACTTTGCTGAGTTGTGCGAGCTGTTTGCCGGGATCGATGCGTGTGTCGAGCCGGTATTGAGTCTGGGTGAGGCGGTGCGCCATCCGCAGTTGCAGGCGCGGGAACTGGTGACGCAGGTGCCGCGCGGGGATGGTTCGACGCAGGCGCAGATGGCCTGTCCGTTGAAGTTTTCCCAAGCGTTGCCGGCGCCGCGGCATGTTGGCGCGGTGTTGGGGCAGCATACGGATCAGGTGTTGGCGGAGTTGGGGTTGAGTCCTTCGAAAATTGAAGAGCTGCGCCGGGCCAAAGTCATTCTTTAGTGCCTGTTCTGGCCTCATCGCTGGCAAGCCAGCTCCCACAGTTATCGAGGTGTCCACAGATTCTGTGTAAGACACCTAAACCTGTGGGAGCTGGCTTGCCAGCGATGGGGTCAGTCAGGGCGACACAAACTGACTATTCGACGCGCATCTCACCACTGAACACCAACGTGTTGCGGCAGCGGCGACACAGGTAACGCCGCCCCTGCCGCACCAGGCTATGGCGCTGCGCCGAAAACGGGAAATCACTGTCGGCGCACGGGCATTTATAGATATAGCGGGTCACGCTGCGGCGCTTGATTGCATAGGTGTGGCAGCGATCCGGCGGCAGTTCGTAAACGCCGCGCATGATCAGTTGCCATTCCTCGCCGTGGGGCTGAATGCGCTCGCCAAACAACTGATGGGCGATCAGGTGCGCAACTTCGTGGGCCACGGTCTGCTTGAGGAAGTGCTCGGTGTTTTCCCGGTATAACTGCGGGTTGAAGCGCAGCAGGTTCTCGTGCAGATGCGCGACACCGGCCTTTTGCCCGCGCAGCTTGAGGCTGACGACAGGGCGTGGGAAGGAACGTTTGAAAAAGGATTCTGCGAGTTGGTAACAGTCTTCGACGCGGGTATTGAGTTGCTCGGGCATGCTTGATGGATCTCCAGAGACGTCGAGTATGCCGTAACGCCCCGGACTTGCGAATCGCCGAGCTGCCGAATGGTCATCCGGCAAACGACAAGGCCGCCTTGCGGCGGCCTCTGATTGGTTTGGCGAGTCAGTTCGTATAGACGGGACCAACGCCCAGCCCCCAGACGATCACGGTGAACGCCATGATGGCAACCAGCACCACCAGACCCACCGCCAGCACCGAGCTGGAAAACAGGAAGCCTTCATCCGACGGAATATTCATGAACGTCGGCAGCCCCACGTACAACAGATACACCGTGTAGCAGATGGCCGCCGTGCCGACGATCATCCCCAGCCACATGTGCGGATACAACGCCGCCAGCCCGCCGACAAACAACGGTGTTGCGGTGTAGGTGGCGAAGGCCACACAACGGGCCAGACTTGGATTGGCGTCGTAGGTGCGAGCCATCCAGTGCACAAAGGCGCCCATGACCGCGACCCCGCCGAGCATGGCCAGGTACGACATGACGGTCATCCAGATCGCGCTTTCGACGGTGAGCATGACCGGCGCGCGATTGCCGATTACCCAGCCGACCTGTGTGGTGCCGATAAAGGCCGAGACAGCGGGGATAGCCGCCAGAATCAGCGTGTGTGTCAGGTACATGTGGCTGATGCTTTCCTCTTGGTCGCCACGGATTTCCTTCCATTCCTGATCGGGGTGGGTAAAAAGTCCCACTACGTGATGGATCATGCCAGTCACTCCTCTTGTTATTGCCATCGCCCCCCAGCGGAGCGCCTACGGGCCAAGGTGGCCGAGCAAATACAGGTCTTCAGATTGTGTGCGACCTTATGTCGCAGTATAGAAAGGTCTTAACCGCACAGGTATTAGGGGCTTAGAGCAAATCGCGCTGTAAAAACAGGGCGTAATCGCCTCGGGGTCTGTAAACGTTCCATCTCCGGGCTACGACAACCTGTGCCCACAACACCGGGGTTTTTGCGTAAAATGCCGGCCTTTCGTCACACCTCACGGATTTCGCGTCATGGGCACTCTTACGGTCAACCAGAACAAACTGCAAAAGCGCCTGCGCCGCCTGGCCGGCGAAGCGGTCGCCGATTTCAACATGATTGAAGATGGCGACAAGGTCATGGTCTGCCTGTCCGGGGGCAAAGACAGCTACACCATGCTCGACGTGCTGCTGCACCTGCAGAAGGTTGCCCCGATCAAGTTCGAGATCGTCGCGGTGAACATGGACCAGAAACAGCCGGGCTTCCCCGAGCATGTGCTGCCGGCCTATTTGAAAGAACTGGGCGTTGAGTACCACATCGTCGAGAAAGACACCTACTCGGTGGTCAAGGAGCTGATCCCGGAGGGCAAGACCACCTGCTCGCTGTGCTCGCGTCTGCGTCGCGGCACGCTGTACACCTTCGCCGACGAAATCGGCGCGACCAAGATGGCCCTCGGTCACCACCGTGACGACATCGTCGAGACGTTTTTCCTCAACATGTTCTTCAACGGCAGCCTCAAGGCGATGCCGCCGAAGCTGCGCGCCGATGACGGTCGCAACGTAGTGATCCGTCCACTGGCGTACTGCAACGAGAAAGACATTCAGGCTTACTCGGATTTGAAAGAATTCCCGATCATCCCGTGCAACCTCTGCGGTTCGCAGGAAAACCTGCAGCGTCAGGTGGTCAAGGAAATGCTGCAGGACTGGGAACGCAAGACCCCGGGCCGAACCGAAAGCATCTTCCGCAGTCTGCAGAACGTGATCCCGTCGCAACTGGCCGACCGCAACCTGTTCGACTTCACCAGCCTGAAGATCGACGAGACCGCCGCTTCGCGCTTCGTCAACGTCGTCAACTTGTAAACACATTTCAAATGTGGGAGCGAGCCTGCTCGCGAAAGCGGTGTGTCATTCAACTGATTTGTTGACTGAGACTCCCACTTCGCGAGCAGGCTCGCTCCCACATTGGTTTCTTCGCTTCATTCAATAGGAGAGGGCATGCGCGATTACAAGTGGCTGCACGAATACTGTCTGAACCGCTTCGGTTCGGCGGCTGAACTGGAAGCCCATCTGCCCGTTCCCAAGACCCCGGCGCAACTGCGCAAGATCAGCGACGACCGCTACCTCTCGACCATGGCCCTGCGTGTGTTCCGCGCCGGCCTCAAGCACAGTCTGGTCGACGCCAAGTGGCCAGCCTTCGAAGAAGTGTTCTTCAAGTTCGACCCGGAAAAAGTCGTGCTGATGAGCGCCGAACACCTTGAGCGTTTAATGCAGGATGCGCGGATCATCCGTCACCTGGGCAAGCTCAAGAGCGTGCCGCGCAATGCGCAGTTCATTCTTGATGTAGAGAAAGACAAGGGCAGTTTCGGTGCGTTGATCGCCGACTGGCCGGTGACCGATATCGTCGGTCTGTGGACCTACCTGAAAAAGCACGGTCATCAACTGGGTGGGCTGTCGGCGCCACGGTTTTTGCGCATGGTCGGCAAGGACACGTTTGTACCGAGCTACGACGTGGTCGCCGCGCTGAATGCACAGAAGATCGTCGACAAGGTGCCGACCAGTCTGCGCGATCTGGCGATTGTGCAGGATGCGTTCAATCAATGGCACGAGCAGAGCGGCGGGCGGGCGATGAGCCAGATTTCGATGATGCTCGCGTACACAGTGAATCATTGATACCGAGTTGCCCCAATCGCTGGCAAGCCAGCTCCCACAGTTTTTTGTATTGATCACAATATTGTGTTTCAACACAGACCCTGTGGTAGCTGGCTTGCCAGCGATGGCGATCTGTCAGGCGACGGAGATCTCGCCCTCGCCAGCCAGCTTGCGATTCAACTGATACCGCCACCGCACATACAGCAGCGCCGAGCAGAACACCGCCAGACTCGCGACCATCTCCAGCACACCAAACAACTGCCGGTTCGGGTCATACGCCGCCAGTGCGCCCTTGATGAAATACAGATTCACCACAAAACACATCCACGAATGCCCGCGGGCGCTGCCCATGATCATTGCCGGGGCGAGCACGATCCATGGGATCAACTCGACCAGCAGAATCACCCACGGCCGCGCGCCGTGCAGATCGGCGAACAGCAGATAGTAGGCCGCCAGCAGGCCGGCGAGGGCGAAGAAGCTCAGCAGGCTAATCACCCGCATCGCCTTCACTCGTGGCTCCAGCCACTCGACACTCGGCAGAATCTTCGGCTTCTTCGCCATATCAGCCCACCAGTTTCTGAGCGGTTTTCGCCAGCCGCAGACCCAGCGCGCGACACAACGTCACTTCATGCTGATCGAGAGCACTTTTGCCGTCAGCCCCAGCGTGATGACTGGCACCGTAAGGCGTACCGCCGCCCTGGGTTTCGAGCAACGCCGATTCGCTGTACGGCAGGCCGGTGATGAGCATGCCGTGGTGCAGCAGTGGCAACATCATCGACAGCAAGGTGGTTTCCTGACCGCCGTGCAGGCTGGCGGTGGAGGTGAATACACCCGCCGGTTTGCCGACGAGGGCGCCGGTCAGCCAGAGGTTGCTGGTGCCATCGAGGAAGTATTTCAGCGGCGCGGCCATGTTGCCAAAGCGTGTCGGACTGCCGAGGGCCAGACCTGCGCAGTTCTTCAGGTCATCGAGCGTGGCATACAACGCGCCTTCGTCCGGGATGTCCGGCGACACCGCTTCGCACTCGGTGGAAATGGCTGGCACCGTACGCAGGCGTGCTTCGAGGCCGGCCTGCTCGACACCGCGGGCAATCTGCCGGGCCATCTCATTGGTCGAGCCGTTGCGGCTGTAATACAGCACCAGAATGTACGGCGCGCTCACGGCAACAACTCCAGCACATTTTCCGGCGGACGACCGATCACGGCTTTGTCGCCGACTTCGAGAATCGGCCGCTCCATCAGTTTCGGGTGCTGAGCGATGGCGTCGATCAATTGCGCTTCGCTGAGGCTTTCGTCAGCCAGCTGAAGCATTTTGTATTCATCTTCCCCGGTGCGCAGCAACTGACGCGCGCTGATCCCGAGCTTGCCGAGCAGGGCCTTGATTTGCGCGGCATTCAGCGGGGTTTCGAGGTAACGCACGACGTTCGGGGTCAGGCCGCGGGCTTCAAGAAGCTCCAGCGCGCCGCGGGATTTCGAGCAGCGCGGATTGTGATAAAGCGTCAGATCGGTCATGGCGGGTCGCTTCTGGCGTAAAGTGGCGGCTATTCTAACTGTGCAGCGCGCAATCCAGAACCTTCGGAGGCAATGGGTCGCAGGCGCCTTCAAATTTTCACAAGGAACACGACATGACACGGCGATTGGCAGCGGCATTGACGATAATCGGGGCGTTGATGCTGGGGGGCTGCGGCAATGATTACGGTATCGACCAGAACGGCCAGAAGGTTGCGTCGGAGCGTCTGGACAAACAATGGGTAGTGCTGAACTACTGGGCCGAATGGTGTGGTCCGTGCCGGACCGAGATCCCGGAACTCAATCATTTGGCGGATGAGCTGAAGAGCAAGAACGTTGGCGTGTTCGGGGTAAACTTCGACAATGTGCAGGGCGTGGAGCTGAAAGACGCCAGCGAAAAGCTGGGCATCAAGTTCACCGTGCTGGCGCAGGATCCGGCGGAACTGTTCGAGTTGCCGCGCAGTGAAGCGCTGCCGGTGACGTACATCATCGACAACAAGGGTAAGGTGCGGGAACAGTTGATGGGCGAGCAGACGGCGGCGGGGGTGATGGCCAAGCTTGAGGCGTTGCAGGCGACCAAGTGAGTTGCCGCTAAAGAGCAATCCTCACCCCAGCCCTCTCCCAGAGGGAGAGGGGGCCGACCGAGGTGTCTGGCGAGGTACATCGACCTGAGAGATCGAGTCGATTGTAGATTCGCCAAAGCAAGACCCAGTCGATTATGGATTCAGTTGCACTCGTTCAAGTCGGCGTACCTCTCCAATATCCCCCAATCAGTCCCCTCTCCCTCTGGGAGAGGGCTAGGCGGGCGGCGTTCCGATGAGGGTATCGGCGGTCTAGCCAATCAACCCTCTTCCAGCCACCAACGCAACGGCTTGCCTTCCGCCGGCCAGAAGCGCATCTGCTCGATCGGCGAAATGTCCCAGCGCTCGACATGCTCCAGCGCCTGCAGGAAGCGTTGTTCCTGCTCCATCAGCGCTGGTGCACAAAGCTTGCGGGTCTTGCCGATCTTGCCGAAAGTCAGCTTGTCACCGTCCAGCGTGTACGGCGCGAACCAATGGTTGCAGCCACCGTTTCCGTAGGCGCGGCCATCATCGCCAAGGGTCACGGTCAGATGGCTGTAATCCATCAACGGCCGCTCACCGATCCACTCCAGAATGTAGCTGCGGTTCTGTTGCAGTTGCACAGGTTCTGCGGCACAGCCCACCAGGCCGGCACCGACCAGCGCGGTCAGGGCAAGGCGTTTGATCATGCCGACACCTGGCATTTCGGGCACAAATGCTTGTCGCCAACGGCTTTCCAGCCCAGCTCGGCGATGCGCGCGGTGGCTGCCGGTTTTTCTGCGGTTTTACCGAGTTTGGCGTCCACGGCGAATTCGAAGCTCAGCTCTTTGGCGCAGTTGTCGCAGTTGACCTGCCAGGTGTGGATCGCCAGTTCACCGAACACCGGGCCCGTGGTCATCGCGGTCCATTGGCCCGGCGGATTGATCAGGTGGCGGACGGTTTCAACGGTCAGGCGCATGGACAAGTCCTTGCTGCCTTTGAGGGTGACCAACAGCGCGTCACCGATGCGAATCGAGCCACCATTGCCGGTGACCTGATAGCGGCCCGGAACGAGGGCGCGGCATTCGGTGAGAGTGTGTTGCGGGTTCATCAGGGTGTAGCGGAAATCGTGTTCGACCATGGGTCCTCCAAATATGCGCGACATGCTAGCACGGGCTTGATTGCAGAATGATGCGCGCGTGCGACCTTCGATCCGGTTCAAATGCCGCGACACTCATGGCAAACTGCCGGCCTCGAATCTGAAGGAACGGAACATGGCGCTGATCGAATGTTATGAATGCAAGAAGAGCATCAGCTCCGAAGCCAACGCGTGCATTCATTGCGGGGCTCCAATGGCGGAGCAAGCAGTACACGCGCAAACCGTAGCCGCGCCTGTTCAGGCTGCGACAATCTCGTTCGGCAGTCTGCCGCGTAACAAGGCTGTGCCCGAAGTCAGTGCTCCAGCGCCTGAGCCGCAACCTTTGCCGAAAGTGATGCCGGCCGCTGCGCGGCGTCGGCGCCAGCAGCCCACCGAGCAACCGGCCACTGAGCAGACCAATGCCGACGGCAGTCGCCCGGTGGAAGGCTGGCTGAAGATCATGATCTTCCTGCTGCCGATGTTTTTCGTCTGGTTCCTGCTGCGCTACGGCCACTCGATGAAACAGCGCTTTTTTGGCTTCGGCTGGCTGGCGATGCTGATTCTGGCGACTTCGCTTTCACCCAAGTAAGCGGGAAAAATTTCAACCCTCGACCTGGTTCTGTGGCGTTCCCGCCACCCAGGTCGCGATGTTGTGCAGGGTGGTTGCAGCAATCGCACCCAGTGCTTCGCGGGTCAGAAACGCCTGATGCGCGGTGATGATCACGTTGGGAAAGGTCAGCAGGCGCGCCAGCACATCGTCCTGCAGGGGCAGGTCGGAGCGATCCTCGAAAAACAGTTGTGCCTCTTCCTCATAAACATCCAGCCCCAGATAGCCGAGCTGGCCGTCCTTCAATGCATCGATCAGTGCCGGTGTGTCGACCAGACCACCACGGCCGGTATTGATCAGCATGGCGCCGGCCTGCATGTGCGCCAGCGAGTCGCGGTTGATCAGGTGTTTGCTCTGCTCGTTGAGCGGGCAGTGCAGGCTGATGATCCGCGACTGCGCGAGCAATTCCGGCAGGCTCAGATAACGCGCACCCAACGCCAGCACCTCCGGGTTGGGGAAAGGATCGTAAGCCAGCAGCTCACAGCCGAAGCCGTGCATGATTTTGGCGAACGTGGCGCCGATCTGGCCGGTGCCGACAATTCCCACGGTTTTGCCGACCAGGTCGAAACCGGTCAGGCCATGCAGGCTGAAATCGCCTTCACGGGTGCGGTTATAGGCACGGTGCAGACGACGGTTGAGGGCCAGGATCAGCGCCACGGCGTGTTCGGCCACCGCATGCGGCGAGTAGGCCGGCACGCGCACCACGGCCAGTCCGAGACGTTTCGCCGCGGCCAGATCAACATGGTTGTAACCCGCCGAGCGTAGGGCAATCAGGCGCGTGCCGCCCGCGGCCAGACGTTCCAGCACTGCAGCGCTGAGATCATCATTGATGAACGCACAGACCACTTGGTGTTTGTCGGCCAGTGCTGCCGTATCGAGGCTGAGCCGGGCCGGTTGAAAGTGCAGCTCGATACCCGCCGGGCAATCGGCGGCGAGGAAGCTGTCGCGGTCGTAGGTCTGGCTACTGAAAACGAGCGTGCGCATGAAATCCTCCTGGAACATCGACACGGATTGAATCACCCGATCCCACTTTAGCGCTGCCGGTGTTGGCCGGCATTGCTGTGGATCAGGCGCTGATCTTCGCTTGCGCCGCTAGCCGGTTGATCGCGCGCTCCAGTTCTTCCAGCGCAGCCACAGCCTTGGGGTCGTCCTGCTTGAGCAGGGTTTCGCTGCGCTGGCAGGCCGCGCGCAATTGCGGTACGCCGCAATAACGGGTGGCACCGTGCAGGCGATGGACGCGCTCGATCAATGCGTTCTGGTCGCGGTTTTCGCACGCCGCGCGGATGGCTTCGCGGTCGGCTTCCAGTGAGGCGAGCAACATGGCCAGCATGTCCGCCGCCAAGTCAGCCTTGCCGGCAGCCAGGCGCAAGCCTTCCTCGTGATCAAGCACCGGCAGTTCGTTATTGCCCGCCGCGCTGTCGCTGATCCGTTCCGGCCCTTGATTGCGCAAGGCCAGGCCGGTCCACTTCAGCACCACCTGCGCCAGTTGCCGCTCGCTGATCGGCTTGGTCAGGTAGTCATCCATGCCGCTTTGCAGCAGCGCGCGTTTTTCGTTGGCCATGGCGTGGGCGGTGAGGGCGACGATCGGCAGCGGCGTGCAATGTCGCTCGCTTTCCCACTGGCGAATGGTTTCGGTGCTCTGGCGGCCGTCCATGCCTGGCATCTGCACGTCCATCAACACCAGATCGAACGATTCGCTCTGCACCGCTTTGACCGCCGCGTAGCCGCTTTCCACCGCAAGTACCTTGGCGCCCATGTCTTCGAGCAGGGTTTGCACCAGCAGCAGGTTGGCCGGGTTGTCGTCGACACAGAGCACTTTCGGCGCGCGGCTCGACAGCGGTTCGCCTGGCTCATTGCGCGGCTGGCGCGGGTTGACCAGATCGGCCAGTGCTCGCCGCAATTTACGTGTGCAGGCCGGTTTCGCTTGCAGTTGGCTGTGCGGGTTCGGCACCGACAGATGGAACAGCGTCTGTTCGGTGGTCGGGCACAGCACCAGCACTTTGCAGCCGAGGTGTTCGAGGTCCCAGATGTGCTGATTCAAACGCTCGGGCAGCATGTCGTTGCTGGTGATGCCGATGACCGCCAGATCGATCGCCTGATCGGTCTGGTGCGCGCCGGTGACGCCGTTGGTCAAACTTTCGAGGGTGTTGAACGGCGTGACATCGAGGCCACAGTCTTCCAGTTGGTGCTGCAAGGCCTGACGTGCCAGTTCGTGATTTTCCAGCACCGCCACGCGGCGCCCGAGCAACGGCGCGGCCGGCAAATCTTCGGCGTCGTCACGGGTTTTCGGCAGGCTCAGGCTGATCCAGAATTCCGAGCCTTCGCCCGGCGTGCTGTCGACGCCGATTTCGCCGCCCATCTGTTCGATCAGGCGTTTGGAAATCACCAGCCCCAGACCGGTGCCACCCGGTTGCCGCGACAGCGAGTTGTCGGCCTGACTGAACGCCTGGAACAACGCGCGCACATCCTGATTCGACAGGCCGATGCCAGTGTCCTGGATGCTGATGCGCAGTTGCACGCTGTCTTCGTGTTCCTCTTCAAGCATCGCCCTGGCGACGATGGTGCCTTCGCGGGTGAACTTGATGGCGTTGCTGACCAGGTTGGTGAGGATCTGCTTCAGACGCAGCGGGTCACCGACCAGCGACAGCGGCGTGTCGCGATAGACCAGACTGACCAGCTCCAACTGCTTGGCGTGTGCGGCCGGGGCGAGGATGGTCAGGGTGTCCTGTAGCAGGTCGCGCAGGTTGAACGGAATGTGGTCGAGTACCAGTTTGCCGGCCTCGATTTTCGAGAAGTCGAGGATCTCGTTGATGATCCCCAGCAGGCTGTCGGCAGACTTTTCGATGGTGCCCAGATAATCGAGCTGGCGCGGGGTCAGTTCACTTTTCTGCAACAGGTGGGTGAAGCCGAGAATGCCATTGAGCGGCGTGCGGATCTCGTGGCTCATGTTGGCGAGGAATTCGGATTTGATCCGGCTGGCTTCCAGCGCTTCTTTGCGCGCCAGGTCCAGTTCGATGTTCTGGATCTCGATGGTTTCCAGATTCTGCCGGACGTCTTCGGTGGCCTGATCGACACTGTGCTGCAGTTCTTCGCGGGCGTTTTGCAGGGTGCCGGCCATGCGGTTGATGCCCGACGCCAGTTCGTCCAGCTCCTGACTGCCGAGCGGCGGCAAACGCGTTTCCAGATGGCCGTCCTTGAGTTGCGCGACGGCTTGCTTGATCTGGCTCAGCGGACGGTTGATGGTGCGGCCCATGCGTAACGCCAGCAATGCCGCGCCCGCCAGACCGGCGGCAATCAGCAACAGGCTGGCGAACAGGCTGCGATAACCGCGCAGCAGCATGCCGTTGTGCGACAGCTCCAATTCGACCCAGCCGAGCAGTCGGTCGGATTCGTCCGGGATCAGTTCACCGGCGAGGTTGCGGTGTTTGCCGAACACCGGCATCAGGTAACGCGTCGCGTCATTGCCGCTGCGCCGTTGCAAATGCGAGCTGTCGCCGCTCGGCGCCTGATTGAGCATGGTCGGCCCGGCATGGGCCAGCGGCGAGCGGTCCGGGGCGAGGAAGGTCACCGCGCGCACGTCCGGTTGTTCAAGAGACTGGGTGGCGATGCGTTCAAGCAGATCGCTATTGCCGTGCCCCATGGCGGGTGCCACCAGCGGCGCCAGTTGCTCGGCGATCATTTCGCCGCGTTGCATCAATTGGCTCTGCAAGTCGGACTGCTGCGTCCAGGTGAAATAACCACCCAGCACCAGCGCCATCAGGCTGGTCGGCAACAAGGTCAGCAACAACACGCGACCTTTGATTCCCAGTTTCTTGAGCACGCCTATCTCCTGCATCCCGCTGATCTGTTGACTCATGCGTGCATCCGGCACGCGGCATGGGCGCAGTGTAGCGATTTGCTCGCAGGCAATCTCCGGAAAAATGCTGTCAGGGTGGGTCAGGGCGCCGGTGCTCGTTTGTCAGAAAGGGCAGCCTTGTGTTGCCCGCTGTCCGACAATCTTGAATAATCGCGCTCAACTGAGAATTACTTGCAGATACTCATGACTCCTGTTTCCGCTGGCCAGCCACGCATTCTCTCCATCGAAGACGATCCGGTGCTCGGCGCCTATGTTCACGAACATCTGGGCCGCAGCGGCTTTCAGGTGACCTGGTGTCAGAACGGTCAGGAAGGCCTGAGCATCGCCAAACGCCAGCCGTTCGACGTGGTGCTGATGGATATCCTGTTGCCAGGCATGGACGGTTTGAATGTGTTGACGCAATTGCGCCAGAGCCATTCGACGCCGGTGCTGCTGATGTCGGCCCTCGGCGCCGAGGCGGATCGTATCAGTGGTTTCCGTCTGGGGGCCGACGACTATTTGCCCAAACCGTTCAGCATGGCCGAGTTGCATGTGCGCATCGAAGCGATCCTGCGCCGGGTTGCCCTGGATCGGCGCCCGGCCGCCCCCGCGGTGCCCGTGGCGGCCGGTACGCTGCGGTTCGACGACGAACAGTGCGATGTGTTTTTCCGCGAGCAAGCCGCCGGGCTGACCCGCAGCGAATACCGTTTGCTGGAAACCCTCAACCGCAATGACGAGGAAGTGCTGAGCAAAGCCTTCCTTTATCAGCACGTTTTGCAACGCGGCTACGCGGCCCACGACCGCAGTCTTGATATGCACATCAGCCAGATCCGCCGCAAACTGAAAGCCATCGGTTACACCGAGCGTGAAGTGCGGACTGTCTGGGGCAAGGGCTACGTATTGAGCGCCGCCGATGAAACGCTCTGAACTGCCGGGGCGGCATTCGCTGTTCTGGAAACTGGCGTTTCTGCTGGTGGCCTTCTGTCTGCTGATGATCTGGCTGAGCTGGTCGTGGGGGCGTTACATGGAGGAGCGCAACCAGTTCCTCTCCGACGAAGCGCGCGGCACGCTCACTCGTTATGCCGCGCAAGCGGAACAGGCGTGGCAGCATGGTGGACGCAGCGGTGTTGATGACTGGTTGCAGAGCATGGAATTGCGCGAAGCCAGTTGGGTCGGCGTGATCGGCGGCAATTTGCAGTCGCTGAGCAATGATCCGCTCAATGATCAGGAATTGCAGCGCCTGACCTTCCTGCGCGGTCTCGACTGGCCGATTCACAAACAGGGGCGGCCGTGGTTGCGCATTCCTTTCCCCAAAGAGCCGTCTGCCGGCAGCCTGGTGATCGAGTTGCCCGAACGATTTGTTCCGGGCAAGTACCGGGTGTTCTGGCGCGTTATCACTAACGGCGTGATTCCCGGGCTGTTCACGTTATTGCTGTGTGTCGGTCTGTACCGCTTGCTGGTCGTGCCGCTGAACAACCTGCGCGAACAGGCCAACGCCTGGCGCGCCGACCAGTTGAATGTACGGCTGTCGAGCGGCATCACCCAACGGCCGGACGAACTCGGCGAGCTGGCGCGGGCATTCGACTCGATGTCCGAACGCCTGCAATCGACCGTCGCCTTGCAACAGCAACTGCTGCGTGATCTGTCCCACGAATTGCGCACACCGTTGAGCCGCTTGCGGGTCGCCAGTGAAAGCGAACAAGGTCTGCTGCAACTGCGTGAGCGCATAGGTCGTGAAGTCGACGGTATGCAACGCTTGGTCGAAGACACCCTGCAACTGGCTTGGCTCGATACCGACCGCACGCCGCTGCCGGATGAAGCCATTCAAATTCAGGCCCTGTGGGAAATGCTCACCGACAATGCCTGTTATGAAAGCGGCTGGCCGAGTCTGCAATTGCAGTGTTCGGTCGAGGCCTCTTGCTGGGTGCGTGGCAACCTGAATACGCTGGCGCAGGCGTTGGAGAACATTTTGCGTAACGCGATTCGGCATTCGCCGCCGAGCGGGATCGTGCGTCTTGATGGACGGCGCGATGGTGATTACTGGCATCTGTGGCTGGAAGATCAGGGCGGCGGCGTAGCGGAAGGGGATCTGCAACGGATCTTTTCACCGTTCACCCGCCTCGACGGCTCGCGGCCCGGGGACGGTGGATTTGGCTTGGGGCTGAGCATCGCGCGCAATGCCGTGCAGCGTCAGGGCGGAAGTATTTGGGCGGAGAACAGCGGGGCGGGGTTGCGGTTGAATTTGCGGTTGGTCGCTGAGGGTGATTTCGCGCCGCCTGACGCCTTCGCGAGCAGGCTCGCTCCCACATTGGAACTCGGTTCGCCGCAGATCGTGTGATCAACAGTTAATAGTGTCATCACTGCTGACACTATTCTGCGAATGACACTACTCCCTGTGGGAGCGAGCCTGCTCGCGAAGAGTCTCTGCGCATCACCACCAATGAAAATGGCTCAACACAAAAGTCGCACCACTGGTGCGACTTTTATCGCTTACTCCCATCCCATAGGGAGTGTGTTTTACCCGCAGATTGTTTGAGCAATACAAGACAGTGTCAGCACTGCTGACATTATTAATAGAGCAACACGGGTCACTGTGGGAGCTGGCTTGCCAGCGATGAGGCCATTTGCATCACCGCAAACAAAGATGACCCAGCGTAAAAGTCTCACCAGTGGTGAGACTATTGCTGCTTATTCCCATAAACCATAAGCACCGCACTTTGCGTGATATGGCCTGCGCGGGTTTGCCGGTATGATAGGCGCCCCCGCACGTCTGGATTGCGAATACGCCATGACCTTGCAGTACCCAACCATCGCCGATTGCGTCGGCAACACGCCGCTGGTGCGTTTGCAGCGCCTGCCCGGTGCTACCAGCAACACCCTATTGCTCAAGCTCGAAGGGAATAACCCGGCGGGTTCGGTCAAGGACCGTCCGGCGTTGTCGATGATCACTCGCGCCGAGTTGCGCGGGCAGATTCATGCCGGTGATACGCTGATCGAAGCGACCTCGGGTAACACCGGGATCGCGCTGGCCATGGCGGCCGCGATCAAGGGTTACAAAATGATCCTGATCATGCCGGACAACTCCAGCGCCGAACGTAAAGCGGCAATGACCGCGTACGGTGCCGAGCTGATTCTGGTCAGCCAGGAAGAAGGCATGGAAGGCGCCCGCGACCTCGCCCAGCGTATGGAAGCCGAAGGCCGTGGCAAGGTGCTCGATCAGTTCGCCAATGGCGACAATCCTGAAGCGCATTACACCACCACAGGTCCGGAAATCTGGCGTCAGACCCAGGGCACCATCACCCATTTCGTCAGCTCGATGGGCACCACCGGCACCATCATGGGCGTGTCGCGCTACTTGAAAGAGCAGAGCGACAAGGTGCAGATCGTCGGACTGCAACCGATGGAAGGCTCGGCCATTCCGGGCATCCGTCGCTGGCCGCAGGAATACCTGCCGAAGATCTATCAGGCCGATCGCGTTGACCGTATCGTCGACATGGCGCAAAGCGAAGCCGAGGACGTCACCCGGCGTCTGGCCCGCGAAGAAGGCATCTTCTGCGGCGTGTCCTCGGGCGGTGCGGTGGCAGCGATGCTGCGCCTGTCCAAAGAAGTTGAAAACGCGGTGATCGTCGCGATCATCTGCGACCGTGGCGACCGTTACCTGTCGACCGGCATTTTCGACGCGCCCAACTGATGGCCAAGCACGAGAGAGGCCTGCGCTTCCAGCCCACGGGCGGCAGCAAGGCCGCGCAAATCCCGACCGGTAAAAAGCAGCGCTTGAGCATCGAGCGCCTGGCCAATGACGGTCGCGGCATCGCGTTTTTCGAAGGCAAGACCTGGTTCGTCCTCGGCGCCCTTGCCGGTGAAGAGGTCGAAGCGCGGGTGCTCGGCGCCCACGGCAAAGTGGTCGAAGCGCGCACCGAACGCGTGTTCAAGGCCAGCGAGCTGCGCCGCCCGGCACCCTGCCAGCACGCCGGCCGTTGCGGCGGTTGCAGCGTCCAGCATTTGCCTCACAACGAACAGCTTGCCCTGAAACAGCGCATGCTCGCCGAGCAATTGTCGCGTGTCGCCGGTGTCGAACCTGAAGAATGGGCAGCACCGCTGACCGGACCTGAATTCGGCTATCGCCGTCGCGCCCGCATCGCCGTGCGCTGGGACATGAAGGCGAAGAAACTCGAAGTCGGTTTCCGCGCCGCCGGCAGTCAGGACATCGTCGCGATCAGCGAATGTCCGGTGCTGGTACAGCCCTTGCAACCGATCATGACCCGTTTGCCGGAGATGCTTCGTCGTTTGAGCAAACCGCAGGCGCTGGGGCATGTCGAGTTGTTCAGTGGCTCGTCACTGGCGGTGTTGCTGCGGCACATGGCGCCGTTGTCCGAAGCGGATCTGACCATCCTCAAGGACTTCTGCCAATTCCATGAAGCGCAGTTGTGGCTGCATGGCGAAGGCGAGCCGCAACCGGTCGATGCGACCCAGTCGCTGGGCTATCGCCTGGAACAGTGGGATCTGGATCTGGCTTACCGGCCGGGCGACTTCGTCCAGGTCAACGCTGGCGTCAACGAAGCGATGGTGGCGCAAGCGCTGGACTGGCTGAAACCGGGTTGCGATGAACGTGTGCTGGATCTGTTCTGCGGCTTGGGCAACTTCGCTTTGCCGCTGGCCAAAGCCGTGCGCGAAGTGGTGGCAGTCGAAGGTGTGCAGACCATGGTTGATCGCGCCGAAGCCAACGCCGCTAGTAACAATTTGCATAACACAAAGTTTTTTCAAGCCGATTTATCCCAGCCTTTGACCGATGCCCAGTGGATCGGAAACGGCTTTTCTGCGGTACTCTTGGACCCACCGCGTGACGGTGCTTTCGAGGTGGTTCGCAAGCTGGCGACCCTGGGTGCCAAACGGTTGGTGTATGTGTCGTGCAACCCTGCAACTCTGGCGCGCGACACGGTCGAATTGATCAAGCAGGGCTACCGGTTAAAACGTGCCGGGATTCTCGATATGTTTCCTCAGACGGCACATGTCGAGGCCATGGCGTTATTTGAAGCGAGCCAGGATGGCTCGTCTGAATCCGTCTGACCTGTCCGCGCAGCGCTCGCTTTAGCCCCGCGAGCGCGAATGGGCACTGAAGGTCAGCGATTTGACGCATTGAATCTGCGTCGTAGGGAAGGTAAAGCAACATGGTACAGGTGAGAGCACACCAGCCGATCAACACTGACGGCAGTATCAATCTCGAGGCTTGGCTCGATCACGCGGTCAGTGTCGATCTGGCACTGGATCGCGAAGCCTTGAAAGAAGCCTGCGAGTTCGCTCGCGAGGCCGAACAACAGTCCAATGCCAAGAAGAATCTGTGGGCCGAAGGCTCCGGTAGTTTCAGTACCGGCCTGGAAATCGCCGAGATTCTCGCCGACCTCAAGCTCGATCAGGATTCGCTGGTCGCGGCGGTCCTGTATCGCGGCGTGCGCGAAGGCCAGATCGAACTCGCGGCCGTCGGCCAGCGCTTCGGCCCGGTGGTGGCCAAACTGATCGACGGCGTGCAGCGCATGGCCGCTATCAGCGCCAGCCTCAGTCCGCGTCAGTCGATGGTCATGGGCACGCAGGGGCAGGTGGAAAACCTGCGCAAGATGCTCGTGGCGATGGTCGACGATGTCCGTGTTGCGCTGATCAAACTGGCCGAACGAACCTGCGCCATTCGCGCGGTGAAAACCGCCGACGATGAAAAACGTAACCGTGTCGCCCGCGAAGTGTTCGATATCTATGCGCCGCTCGCGCACCGCCTCGGCATCGGTCATATCAAATGGGAACTGGAGGACTTGTCCTTCCGCTATCTCGAACCTGATCAATACAAACAGATTGCCAAGTTGCTCCACGAGCGACGGCTTGATCGCGAGCGTTTCATCGCCGACGTGATGACCCAGCTCAAGGATGAATTGCAGGCCACCGGCGTCGATGCCGACATCAGCGGCCGGGCCAAACACATCTATTCGATCTGGCGCAAAATGCAGCGCAAGGGTCTGGAATTCAGCCAGATCTACGACGTGCGCGCGGTGCGCGTGCTGGTCCCGGAAATGCGCGACTGCTACACCGCGCTGGGTATCGTCCACACCTTGTGGCGGCACATCCCGAAAGAGTTCGACGACTATATCGCCAACCCGAAAGAGAACGGCTACCGCTCGTTGCACACGGCGGTGATCGGCCCTGAGGGTAAAGTGCTTGAGGTGCAGATCCGTACGCATTCGATGCACGAAGAAGCCGAACTCGGCGTCTGCGCGCACTGGCGTTACAAAGGCACCGACGTCAAATCCGGCTCGAACCATTACGAAGAGAAAATCTCCTGGCTGCGTCAGGTCCTCGAGTGGCATGAAGAACTGGGTGACATCGGTGGCCTGGCCGAACAGCTGCGCGTCGACATCGAGCCGGACCGAGTCTACATCTTCACCCCCGACGGTCACGCCATCGACTTGCCAAAAGGCGCGACGCCGCTGGACTTCGCTTACCGCGTGCACACCGAAATAGGCCACAACTGCCGTGGCGCGAAGATCAACGGGCGCATCGTGCCGCTCAACTACAGCCTGCAGACCGGTGAGCAGGTCGAGATCATCACCAGCAAGCACGGTACGCCGAGCCGCGACTGGCTGAACTCCAACCTCGGGTACGTCACCACCTCGCGGGCGCGGGCGAAGATCGTTCACTGGTTCAAGCTACAGGCGCGCGACCAGAACGTTGCCGCCGGTAAAACCCTGATCGAACGCGAACTGACGCGCCTCGGTCTGCCTGCGGTGGACTTCGACAAGCTGGCCGACAAGGCCAACATGAAAACTGCCGAAGACATGTTCGCCGCCCTCGGTGCCGGCGACCTGCGTCTGGCGCAACTGGTCAACCTGGCGCAGCAACTGGTCGAGCCGGAACGCGGTAACGAACAGCTGGAACTGATTCCGCGCAAAGCCACCGGCTACAAACCGGGCAAACGCGGCGACATTCAGATCCAGGGCGTCGGCAACCTGATGACGCAGATGGCCGGCTGCTGCCAGCCACTGCCGGGCGACGCGATCGTCGGTTACATCACCCAGGGCCGTGGCGTGAGCATTCACCGTCAGGACTGCGCCTCGGTGCTGCAACTGGGCGGGCGCGAGCCGGAGCGGATCATTCAGGTCAGCTGGGGCCCGGTGCCGGTGCTCACCTACCCGGTGGACATCGTCATTCGTGCCTACGACCGTTCCGGTCTGCTGCGTGACGTCTCGCAGGTGCTGCTCAACGAGCGGATCAACGTGCTCGCGGTCAATACCCGCTCGAACAAGGAAGACAACACCGCGCTGATGTCCCTGACGATCGAGATCCCGGGGCTGGATGCGCTGGGGCGCTTGCTCGGGCGCATATCGCAGTTGCCGAACATCATCGAAACGCGGCGTAACCGCACTCCGTGAAGATGGCTTCGATTGATCGTTCCCACGCTCTGCGTGGGAATGCCTCTAGGGACGCTCTGCGTCCAGTGACGCGGAGCGTCACGGGCTGCATTCCCACGCCGTGGGAACGATCAAGATCGCAGAAAGAGTTGAGTGAGAGTTTGTATGTACAGCCTTGAAGACCTGCTCCACCTCATGAACCGTCTGCGCGATCCTCAGTACGGTTGCCCGTGGGACATCAAGCAAACCTACGCGACCATCGTTCCGCACACCCTCGAAGAAGCCTACGAAGTGGCCGATGCCATCGAACGTGGCGACTTCGATCATTTGCAGGGCGAGTTGGGCGATCTGCTGTTCCAGGTGGTGTATTACAGCCAGTTGGCCAAGGAAGAAGGGCGCTTCGAATTTGCCGGGGTGATCGACAGCATCACCCGCAAGCTGATTCGTCGTCATCCTCATGTCTTTCCAACGGGCGATCTGTATGCACCGCTCGACGTGCCGCGCTTGAGCGAGGAACAGGTCAAACAGCGCTGGGAAGAGATCAAGGCAGAGGAGCGTGCGGAGAAATCTGCCGCGCCCGAGCAACTGTCATTGCTTGATGATGTGCCGGCCACGTTGCCGGCATTGTCGCGTTCGGCAAAGTTGCAGAAGCGCGCAGGGCAGGTCGGTTTCGACTGGTCGGACGCCTTGCCGGTGCTCGACAAGGTGCGCGAAGAACTCGACGAAGTCCTCGAAGCCATGTCCGAAAACGATCCCGTCGCCGTGGCTGACGAGATCGGCGACTTGCTGTTTTCCGTGGTCAACCTGGCCCGGCACTTGAAGGTTGACCCGGAAACCGCGCTGCGTGGCGCCAACGGCAAGTTCGAAAGACGTTTCCGATTTATCGAACAGGCATTGCGCGACACCCATCGTCCCATAGAAGATTGCACCCTCGAAGAGTTGGACGCCCTGTGGGGTGAAGCCAAACGTCAGGAAAAGAATTTGCCCGGCTGCGGCTGAGCCACTGCCCAAGTGAGTAAGCACCATGAGTATTTCCCTTCGCGACCAGTTGCTCAAAGCAGGATTGGTCAATCAAAAGCAGGCCAAACAGGTCAGCAAAGACAAGCAGAAGCAGCAGCGCCTGGCGCACAAAGGCCAGATCGAACTGGATGACTCGCAGCAGCGCGCGGCTCAGGAAGCCATGGCCGAGAAGGTCAAGCGTGACCAGGAGTTGAACCGCCAGCAGAAAGAGAAAGCCGAGGCCAAGGCGCGTGCAGCGCAGGTCAAGCAACTGATCGAAGTCTCGCGTCTGCCGAAGCTGACCACCGAGGATTACTACAACTTCGTCGACGACAAGAAGGTCAAGCGCATCTCGGTCAACACGCTGATGCGCAACAAGCTCAGCAGCGGTTCGCTGGCGATCGTGCACCATGCCGGCGGCTACGAAGTCATCCCGCGTGAAGCGGCCCTGAAGATCCAGGAGCGCGATCCGCAGCGTATCGTCCAGCTCAACGTGCAGACTGAAGAGGTCAGCACCGAGGACGATCCTTACGCGGCGTATCAGATCCCTGATGATCTGATGTGGTAAATCGATAAAGCTGTAACAACGACAAACCCCGCTCATGGCGGGGTTTGTCGTTTTCAATGCTGTGGTTGAATCAGGCGGATTTCAGATCCCGCTGCTGTTCTTGCACTTCCAGTTCGGCCTTGTAGTTGTGGGCATCGATCTCGTTGTGGAACATGCCGACCAGCAAGTCTTGTTGATGCACATCCCAGATGCGGATACCGGCGGCTACGCCTTCGTGGGACATGTGTGAATCGTCGCGTTCAGTTACTTTTACAGTCATCTGCTAGCTCCAAATCTCAAGTTATCTGCAGCAAGGCGTGTGCAGGACTCTGTTATAGAATTTGTTAGCCTGCTAAGTAAACGGCTGATTTGTGCAAGGTGTTGTTGCGTTTTTTGCAACAGTGCTGCAGTCCGCGTAATCCGCGACATTCGGTCGCAGGGCGGTAAGTTTCATGACAGAAGTTTCATTTTCAGAACGCTCTGGATCCCTGTCTTTTGATCGTTCCCACGCTCCGCGTGGGGAATGCCTCTGAGGACGCTCCGCGTCCAGTGACGCGGAGCGTCACGGCTGCATTCCCACGCAGAGCGTGGGAGCGATCAACAACACGGACCGGTAGTGTCCCGGCTATTTTCTGCAGGCGAAAAAAAACGCCCCGAACCAGTCGGGGCGTTTTTGTGTGTGGCTCAAGCGGGGGGAATTACTTGCCTTCCCAGCGCTTCAGTACCAGCGTGGCGTTGGTGCCGCCGAAGCCGAAGCTGTTGCTCATCACGGTGTTGATGGTGGCGTTCTCGCGGGTCTTGGTCAGCACCGGCAGATCGGCCACTTCAGGGTCCAGCTCGTCGATGTTGGCGGAACCGGCAATGAAGTTGCCTTCCATCATCAGCATGCAGTAGATCGCTTCGTGAACGCCGGCAGCGCCCAGGGAGTGACCGGACAGGCTCTTGGTGGAGCTGATCGCAGGCGCCTTGTCGCCGAACACTTCACGCACACCTTTCATTTCCGCGACGTCGCCGACCGGAGTCGAAGTGCCGTGGGTGTTGAGGTAGTCGATCGGGGTATCAACGGTGGACATCGCCATCTGCATGCAGCGGATCGCGCCTTCGCCACTTGGGGCAACCATGTCGTAGCCGTCGGACGTGGCGCCGTAGCCAACGATTTCCGCGTAGATCTTGGCGCCACGGGCCAGAGCGTGTTCCAGCTCTTCAACCACGACCATGCCGCCACCGCCAGCGATGACGAAACCGTCACGGTCAGCGTCGTAGGCACGGGAAGCCTGTTCCGGGGTGTCGTTACGCTTGCTGGACAGCGCGCCCATGGCGTCGAACAGGAACGATTGGCTCCAGTGCTCTTCTTCACCGCCACCGGCGAAGACGATGTCCTGCTTGCCCATCTGGATCTGTTCCATGGCCGTACCGATGCAGTGAGCACTGGTGGCGCAGGCAGAAGCGATGGAGTAGTTCAGGCCCTTGATCTTGAATGGCGTGGCCAGGCAAGCGGAAACGGTGCTGCTCATGGTCCGCGTTACACGGTATGGGCCAACGCGTTTCACGCCTTTCTCGCGCAGGATGTCCAGCGCTTCCATCTGGTTCAGCGTGGAAGCACCACCGGAACCAGCGATCAGGCCGGTACGCGGGTTGGACACTTGCTCTTCGGTCAGGCCGGAGTCAGCGATAGCGTCTTTCATGGCCAGGTAAGCGTAAGCCGCTGCGTGGCCGACGAAGCGATAGATCTTGCGATCGATCAGCTCTTCAAGGTTGAGGTCGATGGAGCCGGAAACCTGGCTACGCAGACCCATTTCGGCATATTCCGGGTTGAACCGGATGCCAGGGCGGCTTGCACGCAGGTTAGCGGAGACGGTCTCTTTGTCATTGCCCAGGCACGAAACAATGCCCAGACCAGTGATAACGACGCGGCGCATGCGAATAACCCTTAGAAGTTGTCAGTGGAGGTGAACACGCCGACGCGAAGGCCTTCGGCGGTGTAGATTTCGCGACCGTCGACAGTCACCGAACCATCGGCGATGGCCAGGTTCAGCTTGCCCTTGAGGACGCGTTTGATATGAATGTTGTAGGTGACTTTCTTGGCGGTCGGCAGCACTTGACCGAAGAATTTCACTTCGCCCGAACCCAGCGCACGGCCACGGCCCGGCAGACCTTGCCAGCCCAGGAAGAAACCGACCAGTTGCCACATGGCGTCCAGACCCAGGCAGCCCGGCATCACCGGATCACCTTCGAAATGGCACGCGAAGAACCACAGGTCAGGGTTGATATCCAGCTCGGCGACCAATTCACCTTTGCCGTACTTGCCACCTTCTTCGCTGATCAGGGTGATGCGATCGACCATCAGCATGTTCGGGGCGGGCAGTTGCGCGTTACCTGGGCCGAACAGCTCACCGCGACTGCAGCGCAGCAGATCTTCCCGAGTAAAGGCGTTTTGTTTGGTCATGCGAGCTCCTCAATAATCCCATGCGGCAGGTGGGGCAAATCTTCCCGACCGTTCGAAGCGTTCATGCCTCGAACCGGCAGCCTACTCATAGACTATTGCGTTGTGGTGAAAGTCACAGCACCAAGGACATGAATGTACACTTGTGCACTGAAATTTTTATTCAAGCCCCTTTTGAGGCTCGTTCGGGTGCCTAAGACTGCCGCACTTTCGCTTTTCATGCCAGTCGCAGATGGTCGAAAGGCCCACACTACGACACCCAGCGCTGCAGAATCTGCTGCAGATCATTACGTTTGAACGGCTTCGCCAAATAATCGTTCATGCCCGCCGACAGACAGGTTTCGCGGTCACCCTGCAAGGCGTTGGCCGTCAGGGCGATGATCGGCACATCGCTGCGACCCGGCAGAAGACGGATCTGCCGTGTCGCTTCGTAGCCATCGATAATCGGCAAGCGGCAATCCATCAGAATCACTTCGAAGTCGCTGCCCTCGGCGCTGCGCACCGCTTGTGCGCCATCGCTGGCAACACTGACAGTAAAGCCCAGACTGCGCAGCATCGCTTCAATCACGGTCTGATTCACCGGGTTGTCTTCGACCAGCAAGACATTGCGCCCTTCGCCATGGCCCTTGCCGTTCAGTGCTCGAGGCGCGGTCAGTGCCGGCAGCGCCTGCTTATACAGGGCCAGCGGAATTTCCAGGGTGAACACCGAGCCACGACCTTCTTCGCTCTGCGCGCGCAAGGTGCCACCCATGCGTTCGGCCAGTGTACGGGCGATCGGCAAACCGAGACCGGTGCCGCCGTAACGCCGCGAAATCGAGCTGTCGGCCTGCTGAAAGGCGTTGAACATCAGCTCCAGGCTTTCTGACGAAATACCGATGCCGCTGTCGCGCACCGAGCAGGTGAACCACAACAATTCGTGATCCAGCGACTGCCACTGCGCCTCGATGCTGACGCGACCCTGCTCGGTAAACTTCAGCGCATTGCCGACGAGGTTGACCAGAATCTGCCGGATCCGCGTCGGATCGCCCTGCACCTGCAAACCGCGCATGTCGTCCGGGATGCGCAGATTCAAAGCCAGGCCGCGTTGCACTGCGCTGTGCTGGAACGACTGCGCGCAGGCGCCGATCAGTTCAGCGAGGTTGAACGGGATGTGCTCCAGTTCCAGCTCGGAACGTTCGATGCGCGAGAAGTCGAGAATATCGTTGATGACTTTCAGCAGGTGTTCGGTGGACTCCGAGGCGAGGGCGGCGTACTCGACCTGCTCCTCGGTCATCTCGGTGGTTTCCAGCAATTGCAGCATGCCCAGCACACCGTTCATGGGGGTGCGCAGTTCATGGCTCATCATCGCCAGAAAGTCGGACTTGGCGTTGTTGGCCTTTTCCGCTTCCTCGCGGGTCTGGATCAGTTGCGCCATGGCTTGATGTTGCTCACGGCTGGCTTGTTCCAGCGCCTGGGCGAGGTTGTTGATGTGCTGCGACAGCGCGCCGAGTTCGGTGTCATCGACGATCGGCAGCGGCGTTTTGTAGTCGCCGTCCTGAATGGCCTTCACCGCGTCACCGATATCGCGGATCGGCTGCGACAAGCTGCCGGCCAGGCGCCGCGCCAACACAAACGTGAAGAGCAGGGCGAACAGCGCGAGGATTGCGGCCTTGAACAGGATTTCCTGCTGGCGCTGACTGAAGGCATCGTTGGACAGACCGACGATCACCCGGCCCAGATAATCTTCGCTGGCCCCGCTATTGCTGACCTTGCCGTCCTGGAAGAAATCGTTGTGCAGGGCGATGCGTTGCAGGCGCACCGGTGCCTGAAATACTTCGACCTGATGCGGTCGACCGTGCGCCGCCGCGGGTTGTTCGACGTAGACCAGAATCCGGTTGGCGCTGTCCTGCACTTCAAGAAAACGCACATTGGGCGTGGCCAGTGTGGCCTTGAGCAGGCTTTCCAGCACTTCGTTGTTGCCGGAAATCACCCCGTATTCGGTGGCGGGTGCCAGTTGGTTGGCGATCAGTTGGCCGGTGTGGTTCAACTCCTGACGCAAATCCTGAATGCGCACGAAGGTGAAAAAACTGATCAACAGCAGGGTCAGCAACAACGCCGGGCCCAGGCTGATCAGCTGGGTGCGGGTATTGATGTCCCAACGGCGACGGAAACTCATGGGCGGTGTTCTCCTTCAGCCAGCGCGCTGGCGACAGACGCTTCATTCAACGGTTCGATACCCAGTGAACGAGCGACCTGCGCATTACTTGAGACTTTGAAACGTGCGGGGTAGAGGGTTCGCGGCCAAGTGGCCGGCGGTTGGTCGAGCAATTGATCGAGCATCGCCAGCCAGTCGTTCTGATCGCTGTACGTACTGGCCAGGCTGCCGGCGCGAACGAACGCGACGTTGGGGCCGACCAGTGCGACTTGCCGTGAGTAACTGCTGAGCAGCAGGTTTTTCGCGGTTTTCGGGTTGTACAGATCGGGGTCGTCGAGCCCGAGCAGCACGTCGCTGTTTTTCAGCACGGTTTGCAGCGGGCGGCTGTCGTGGGTGTTGTCCCAGCGCTGGCTGACGACTTGCAGGTTCAGCGGCGCGGCGGCGAGATTCAGTTCCTTGAGGAGGAATTCACTGTGCTGATCGAACAGCACGCCGATCCGCCGGGCCTGGGGCAAAATGCGCCGGATCAACTGCAACTGTCGGCTCAGCGGCGGATCACTCCAGAGCAAACTCAGATGCGCCGGTTGCGCGTTGCCCAGGCGCTGGCGAGCTTGCAGGCGACTGATGCGCAGCACCAGTGTCGCCGGGCCTTGTGGTTCTTGCAGACGCCAGTCGAGACTCGGCAGGTCGAGCAGAATCAGGCGCAGGCTGGCGGGCAGTTTTCCCGGTGCCGGCAGACTGGCCAGTGGCTGGAAACGCACGTTGTCGGTCGGGCGCAATTCGCTGAGTGCCTGCACGAACGCTTGCACGCCAGGACTTTCCTCGGCGCCGGTCAACAGAATATCGGCCGCCTGCACTGCCACGCCATGCAGCCATGCGGTCAGAAACAGACACACCCCGGCCAGCCAGTGGCCAAAGGTTGGCAGCTTCCGTGACGGCCCGTAGTGCATCCTAGAACTCCAGCTCGGCGCTGAAATACATCACCCGGCGTTCGTCGTAATTGTTGTCGACGAAAGTGGTCGGCTCATGATCGAGGCGCTGTTGCAGCACCCCGGCCAGTTGCAGTTGGGCTTTGCCCAGCGCAATGCGTTTGGCGATGCGCGTGTCGACGCGTTCGAAACGGTAGCCGTTGAGCGCGTTGTCGCCGTAATAGAAGAGGGCGCTGTTCCAGCCGTGGCCCCAATCGCGCAGCCAGCCGGCCGAACCGCTGTTGCGCGAGGTGAATTGCTGATCCAGTGGGTTACTCGCCTCGGCATCGACAAAGGCGTAGGTGAAGCGCAGGCGATCGGCGAGGCTCACGCGCCAGTCGAGCTGGGTTTCCGTACCGCGAAACCGTGAGCTGTTGGCGTTGCTCGCGATGTATTGGTTGTTGCGCAGCGGCTCACTGATCATTCCGGTGATCTCGTCGTAGAACAGCTTCACATCCAGGGCCAGGCCCAACTCGGCGAAATAGCCGTTGTAACCCAGTTCGCGCGAGCGCATGTGTTCCTGATCGAGATCGCCCGGGCCACGCGTTTTGACAAAGTAGCGCGCCGACGACTGGCCGTAGGCCGAGGGCCGCAGGTTGCTGACCTGATAGCTCCAGTTGACGTTGTTCTCGAACATGTCCGGCGAGCGGATAGCCTCCGAGTACACCGCACGCAGGCCGTGGCGCGGGTTGATCAGGTAATTGACGGCAAATCGCGGGGTCAGCGAACTGCCAGTCAGTTGCGTGTTTTCAAACATCGCGCCGCCCTGCAACAGCCAGTGTTCCGTGGCGCGCCATTCCAGTTGGCCGAACGCGCGCCAGGTGGTGTCATCCAGCGTGCCATTGAAGTAAGTCTCGGAGTCGGCGCGGTCGTAACGATAGTTCATGCCGCTGACCAGTCGCAGGCTGTCGGACAGGCTGAGGGTGTCCTGCAATTCGAGGTCGTAACGCGATTCGCGGGCGCTCTGGTCGATGTCGCCGCACAGGGTCCGGCTGGCACCGTTGCGCCATTGATCAAGCACCTGATTGGCCAGGGCCATTTCCTGCGGGGTGCCGGGCGCTGCGCCGGGGCCGGTGAAACGGGTGATGTTGCGCGCCAGACGTTCGGTGTAATTCGGGTTGAGTTGCCACAACTGCGTCAGTTCGGGGCTGAACGATACCTCGGCATCGCAGGCGCGCCAGGTTTGCTGACGATCCCAGTGTTGCGCCGAGCCTTGTATATAAAGGCTGTGTTCGGGATTGATGTCGAGGTTCCAGCGCACCGAGCCGGCGTAATCCTTGGCGACCACGTCGGAATTGTTCCCAGCGGCGGTAATCCCGGAGAAAACCGGGCGGTAGGTATAGGGCCGCTGGTTGCTGCCGTCCTTGGCGTTGACCTGCCAATCGAGGCTCTGGTTGTCGCTGAGGGTGTGACTGACCGCGAGACTGAAACGGTTCAAGCGGCGGCTGTCACGGTAATCGGCTCCGCTGCGATCGCTGTCGAAGCCGTCGTCTTCCTGCCCGGACAACGACAGGCGCAAGTCACCGCCATTCCAGCCGGTGCCCTGGCTGGCATAAAAGTCATTGATGCCGCGCTGGCCACGGGTGTACTTCAACCGTGTGCCGTGGCTGTCGGCCGGGTGGCGGGTGATGATGTTGACCACCGCCATCAGCGCATTGGCGCCGTAGCTGACGGTGTTCGGGCCGCGAAAGACTTCGATG
Source organism: Pseudomonas sp. AC242 (assembly GCF_979258655.1). Lineage (NCBI taxonomy): Bacteria > Pseudomonadati > Pseudomonadota > Gammaproteobacteria > Pseudomonadales > Pseudomonadaceae > Pseudomonas > Pseudomonas sp. AC242. Next base: position 3,969,314 of record NZ_OZ409873.1, on the reverse strand, counting down.
CGCTCGATGTCTTCCATGGCCACCGGAATATCGCTCCAGTCCACCGTGGACAAGCCTGCGCGATAGACCGAACGGCCGTCGATCAGCACTTGCATGCGCCGTGCTTCGCTGGCGTTGGTGCCGTGGTAATTGACCGCCGCCTGATTGCCGCTGATGTTGCCGACCATCATCCCTGGCACCAGCCGCAGCAGTTCACTGATGTCGCGCGCGCCGCTGGCGTTGATCAATTCGCTGTCGATGACGGTCATGCTCCCCGGCACTTCTGCCGGCGTCTGTTTCAGGCGCGTGGCCGTCAGCACCTGCGGCAGTGCTTCGTTGTCCAGGAACAGGTCGTCCGCCAGCACTACCGGGCTGAACAACAGCGCCAGTAAAACGGACGAACGCGGGGACGCAGAGCCAAAAGACACGACACAACCTTGATAGCGAAGAATTGGCGCGCATGTTAACCGAGGACAGCGACTTTTCCAGTCACGTTGCAGGCATTTTCCTAGGTTTTGTTGGTCTTCTTCCTACAAGTGTCGGTAATTGATGCAGGGGCTGGCCGCGCGTGGGCTGCCCCGTATAATGCCGGCATCGCCACTGGTATGGATTAACGGATTGCATATGACTGAACAGCGCCCGATTGCGGTCCTGGGAGGCGGAAGTTTTGGTACCGCCGTGGCCAACCTTTTGGCCGAGAACGGCCATCAAGTCCGGCAGTGGATGCGTGACCCCGAGCAGGCCGAGGCCATCCGGGTCAATCGCGAAAACCCGCGTTACCTCAAAGGCATCAAGATTCTGCCGGGGGTGACCGCCGTCACCGACCTGCAGGCAACCCTCGACGCCTGCGATTTGTGTTTTGTCGCGCTGCCATCCAGCGCACTGCGCACGGTGCTCGCCGCCCACGCCGAGCGGTTGAGCGGCAAGATGCTGGTCAGCCTGACCAAAGGCATCGAAGCGCAGACTTTCAAACTGATGAGCCAGATTCTCGAAGAGATCGCCCCGCAGGCGCGCATCGGCGTGTTGTCCGGGCCGAACCTGGCGCGCGAGATTGCCGAGCACGCGCTGACCGCCACCGTCGTCGCCAGCGAAGACGAAGAACTCTGTAAATCCGTGCAAGCCGCGCTGCACGGTCGCACCTTCCGCGTGTATGCCAGCGCCGACCGTTTCGGCGTCGAGTTGGGCGGGGCGTTGAAAAACGTTTACGCGATCATCGCCGGCATGGCGGTGGCGCTGGAGATGGGCGAGAACACCAAGAGCATGCTGATCACCCGCGCGCTGGCCGAGATGACCCGCTTTGCCGTGAATCAGGGCGCCAACCCGATGACCTTTCTCGGTCTGGCCGGTGTTGGTGATCTGATCGTGACCTGCTCATCGCCAAAAAGTCGCAACTATCAAGTCGGTTTCGCGCTGGGTCAGGGCTTGAGCCTCGACGAAGCCGTGTCGCGCCTCGGTGAAGTTGCTGAAGGCGTCAACACGCTGAAAGTGCTCAAGGCCAAATCCCAGGAAGTCGGCGTGTACATGCCGCTGGTCGCCGGGCTGCACGCGATCCTGTTCGAAGGACGCACGCTGGAGCAGGTGATCGGTCTACTGATGCGAGCCGAACCGAAAACCGACGTCGATTTTATTTCCACCAGCGGTTTCAACTGATTGAGCCGGGAGTAGCAAGCCATGAACGATCCGAAAACCGAAGCCAAGTACGAATCCATCCTCCTGCGCGTGTTGTGGATGATCGTCTACGTGCTGGTCTGGCAAGTGGCGCAGTTCATCCTCGGTGCGGTGGTGCTGGTGCAACTGATCTATCGTTTGATCTATGGCGCGCCGAGCGCCAGCCTGATGAATTTCGGCGACAGCCTGAGCCAGTTTCTGGCGCAGATCGGGCGTTTCGGCAGTTTCCACAGCGACCAGAAACCCTGGCCGTTCGCCGACTGGCCAACGCCGCGTACCCCGGAAGGTGAAGCGCCACACGCCGTTGCCCCGGCGCCACATCCGGTCCGAGATGAGGAACCCAAGCTATGAAACTCTGGGTATTGCGTCACGGCGAGGCCGTGCCTTACGGCTCGTGCCCCGACTCCGAGCGTGAACTGACCGAGCACGGTCGCAAAGAGGCCTTGAGCAGCGCCGCCCGTTTGATCGGCCAGCCGCTGACCGCGATTTACGCCAGCCCTTATTTACGCGCGCAACAGACTGCGCAGATTGTTCGTGAAGCGCTGGGTTTCGAGCCGGAAATTCGCACGGTCGAGTGGCTGACGCCGGAGGTTGATCCGGACAAGGTCACCGATCAACTGGTGTCGGTGAGCAACGTGCTGCTGGTCAGCCACAACCCGTTGGTGGGCAACTTGCTGAGCTATTTGCAGCATGGCGCCGGGTATCCGCCGGAGAAGGTCAGCACCGCCGGCCTGGCAGAGCTGGAAAGCCCAGAGTTGCTGATCGGCTCGATGACCCTCAACAGCCTCAAGCACCCGTAACGCTGATCCCTTGTGGGAGCGAGCCTGCTCGCGAAAGCGGCGTGTCATTCACCCTTTATGTGTCTGACAGACTGCATTCGCGAGCAGGCTCGCTCCCACATTGGTTTCTGCGTACACCATGAAATTATTTGTTTGAATTTTCCAACCAAGCACTTGCTTGGTTGACTACGCTTGCTCCAGACCCAAAAAACAGGAGCGAGTCGCATGTCTGCCGCCTTCCGTTTGCCGCTGGACGTGTTCTACGAGCGTGAAGCCCGCCATCCGCGCCAGCGCTTTCTCGTGCAGCCCATCGGCGGCGGCCAGGTCGAGACGCTGAGTTGGGCCGACGTCGGCCATCAGGCCCGCTGCGCCGCACATTGGTTGCGCGCCCGCGAGTTGCCACAAGGCAGCCACATCGCCCTGATCTCGAAAAACTGTGCACACTGGATCATCGCCGACCTGGCGATCTGGATGGCCGGGCACGCCTCCGTCCCGTTGTACCCCAACCTGACCGCCGACTCCGTCGCGCAAGTACTCAATCACTCGGAAAGTGTCCTCGCCTTCATCGGTAAACTTGACGATTGGCCGGGCATGTCCAAAGGCGTGCCGGCCGATCTGCCGACCATCAGCCTGCCGCTGCATCCGCCCGGGGAGTTCGATTTCAGTTGGGCAGACTTGCAGCGCAGCTCACCGATTCAGGACGATCCGCGCCCGGCTGCCGAGCAACTGGCGACGATCATCTATACCTCCGGCACCACTGGCCTGCCCAAAGGGGTGATGCACAGTTTCGCCAATCTCGGCTTCGCCACGACGCGTGGCACGCAACTGTTTGGTCTCAACGAGAACGACCGGCTGCTGTCGTACCTGCCGCTGTGCCACGTTGCCGAGCGGATGTTCGTTGAGCTGGCCTCGATCTATACCGGGCAAACGGTGTTCTTTGCCGAAAGCCTTGAGACCTTTATTACCGATCTGCAGCGAGCTCGGCCAACCGCGATGTTCGGCGTGCCGCGCATCTGGACCAAATTCCAGATGGGCGTGTACAGCAAGATCCCGGCGAAGCGTCTGGATTTTCTCCTCGGCCTGCCGTTCATTGGCAAACGTGTCGGGCACAAAGTGCTGGCGGGACTGGGGCTGGATGCCTTGCGTGTGGCGCTGTCCGGCGCCGCGCCAGTGCCGCAGACGTTGCTCGCCTGGTATCGCAAACTTGGCCTTGATGTGCTGGAGGTCTATGGCATGACCGAGGGCTGCGGTTACTCGCACATCTGCCTGCCGGGGCAATACAAACAGGGCTGGATCGGCAAACCGTGCCCGGAAGTCGAGGTGCGCATTGATGAGTCGGGCGAGGTGCAGGTGCGCAGTCAGGCGAACATGCTCGGCTACTTCAAGGAGCCGCAGAAGACCGCCGAGACCCTGACCGAGGATGGCTTTCTGCGCACCGGCGACAAGGGCGAGCAGGATGCCGAAGGGCGCCTGCGCCTGACTGGCCGCCTCAAGGAAATTTTCAAGACCAGCAAAGGCAAATACGTCGCCCCGGCGCCGATCGAAAACCGCTTGGCCGTGCATTCACGGATTGAACAGGTGTGCGTGGTGGGAGACGGCTTGAGCGCGCCGTTGGGTTTGTGTGTGCTGTCGAGCGTCAATCAGGAGGAGGGCCGGGCGAGCCTGCATTCGAGTCTGGAAAAACTCTTGGAAGAGGTCAACGCCGTGCTCGACAAGCATGAACGCCTGCGCCGATTGGTGGTGGTCAAGGACAGTTGGGCGGTGGAAAACGGCTTCCTCACGCCGACGCTGAAGATCAAGCGCAACGTCATCGAAGACACCTATGGCGCGCGTTTCGAAGAATGGAGCGAGCGCAGCGAGGCGGTGCTGTGGCAGGATTGAGCGACCACTAAAACAACAAAGGAAGTCTGCGATGAGCTTGTGGCGTACTACCCCCAACATCGAGCAGTTGAACGCGATCCAGAAAAACACCATCGGCGAAGTGCTGGACATCCGCTTCGAAGCGTTCGACGAGGAATCGCTGACCGCGAGCATGGTCATCGACCATCGCACCCATCAGCCCTACGGCTTACTGCACGGTGGCGCATCGGTGGTGCTGGCGGAAACCGTCGGTTCGATGGCCAGCTATCTGTGCATCGACGCCAGCAAGTTTTATTGCGTCGGCCTCGAGATCAACGCCAACCATTTGCGCGGCTTGCGCAGTGGCCGGGTGACGGCGGTGGCCAAACCGATTCACATTGGTCGCACCACCCATGTATGGGATATCCGTTTGACCAGCGATGAAGGCAAGGCCAGTTGTGTGTCGCGGCTGACCATGGCCGTGGTACCGCTGGGTGAGCAGCCGCCGGCACGTTGATGGCGATGGCTGCTCTCAACCGCGCTAACGCGCTCAGAAGTTCAGTTGTGATCGGGAGTATTTTCGTTGTCCCGGCCCCGTTTCACTGACGAAATGCAAGACTTCAGTGGCGGCGGGGTCAAAATCTGCATTGCTCGAAATCGGCGGACTTTCTCGACGGATGTCGGCGCCGACCTGATTCCTCTCAAGGTCCCAGGAGGTTCGGCCCAGTTCTGCGCTTAAACCGGGCGTTGCAATTGTGACAAACGTCGAGCGTATATCGCCGACGGCGCTCATGACTGCCCGGTTCACCGCTGTTCGAGTGTGTACGTCCAGGGCGTCGTATCCGGGAATTTGTGCAACCGCCAGGTTGGCGATTTGCCCTAGAGACATGAAGAAGTGGCGGGTGCTGAAGCCTATCAAAGCGTTGTCGGGGTTGAAGGTTGGATCGCTGTTGTTCGAAGGCCTGGCCGGCGTGCCGCGCATCCCTCTTGCAACAGAGGCGCCGGCAGCGCTGGTGGCCGTCACCGCCGAGACAGAAAGAATCGACTGCAGAACGTTTCCAGTCACATCCGTGCCTAACAGCACTGAACCTGCGAAACCGGTGGCGCCTGCTGCCAACCCTGCTGCCCCGACACTGGCCGCTCCCGTGGCCAGGTCGACACGGCCGATGGAGGGATTGCTTTGGCCGACATTGGCGAGGTACTGGGCCGACATCTCACGAAACACCGTACCGAATGCGCTGCCAATCTGATTGGCAGCCGCAGTATTGCCTCTTGGATCGAGTATGCCGAGCAAGGAAGGCGCGGCACCCAACGCCGCACCCAATGCGGCGCCACCGATTTTTGCCGCCAGCGGCCCCCAGCTTCCCGGGTCGTCGATGGACATTGAACTTTGCGCCCAGTTGGACCCGGCGTAGCCACTGATGCCGCCCGAAATGGCGCCGGCCACCGCACCGCCAATCGTCACCGCCATGTTCGCCGCCGGCAAGAAGCCCACGAAAGCCGCCTGGACAGCCGAGCCAACGGCTGCGCTGAAAAACTCTCGAGCGGCTGTCGCGCCCGCTGCCCTGGCGGTATCGACCCCCGCCAGTCCCTGTCTGTCGACGAACCTGACAGGATTGCCGCGGACCATCAAAAACAGGTTCAGACCATCGGCGATACCGGCCGGATCGGGACTGATCCAGCGCATCAACCAAGGTGCGTAGAAGCGTTGTCCATAGTAATAAAGTCCTGTGGCATCGCGCTCCTGGCCTGCGTAGCGACGGGTCTTGTAGCTTGCTTGAACCTGATCGGGGCCCGCCCACCAGGAAGTACCACCGTAGGGGAAATAGTGTTCCTCGCTGACGGTGTCTCCCTGATGGTCCAACACCAGCATGCTCGAGCCCAGATGATTGCTGAAGCTGTAGTGGTATTGATTGGCTGCCACACCTTTGCCGGGCCAATGCAGAACCTCAACCGCACAGCGTCCCACCTGCACTGAAATGACATGCAGGGCTTCGTCGGGCGACTCGCGTATTTCCAGCTCTGGCAAGTAGCGCGTTTGATGCCGTTGCGCGATGCCCTCCATGTATACGAGACGAACCTTGCGCTTGCGCTGGCCGGCACCGTTGTACACGTAGCGTTCGCAGTCGTTCGCAGCATGTTGGCGTATGACTTGATCAACCTGACTCAATCGCCTGCCAGCGTTCCACTGCAATAGCTGCCCGGGCTGCAGAGTTTTGCGGTTGCCATTGGCATCAAATGCGGCGGCGATTTCAGGCTCGTCGGGCAGCGTTCCATCGTCGGATTGTTCAAGTCCCCGATTGCTGTACCGCGAGATCGCCGTACGCTGTGTCCAGCTCTGGCTGACCGCGTTGTGCACCAGCATCGTGAGATTGCCGGCAGCATCGTACGTGTACGTCTCACAGTAGTTTTCCAGTTGCGCGGAGTCTGGCGGGGAGGTGAAGACGGGGGCTGCGGGGCCATTCGACGTGTTGCTTCGTTGCCAGCCAGTGGCTGAAATCAATTGGTACAGGCTGTCGTAAGTAAAGGTACTGAGCGGTTCGATCTTCTGGTTGCGAAAGAAGCGCGTGCGTTGTGCCATGTCCTGGATGCTGAGGATATTGCCCACCGGATCATAGCGATAAACCAGTTTTTGCAGATTGGGCCTGGCGAATGTCTCGGCACTGATTTGCTCGAGTCGACCATTTTGCGGATCGTAAAGGTTCTGACTGATCACGCCGTTGGCGGCCACTTGGCGCACAATCTGATTGTCGGGGTTGTACTGGATGTCGAGCAGTAATAAGTGGTCTTGCGTATCTCCCGCGATTTTCAGACTGATCTGTTTCAGTTGTCCGGCAATGTTCAGTTGTAGCCGCTTCAGATTGCCCATTGCGTCTTGCTGGCTGATCACCTCCCCCAACGCGTTGAGGCTGAAATGGGTTGCCGCGCCGTGACCGGTTTCATGTAGCAGGTCTCTCTGTGGCTCGGTTTCCGGCCAGTGAGGTTCATCGAGTTGGCCAAGGAAATGTTGAACACACGCGATCGGGACACCGCTCAGGGCGTAGTGCGGAAAGAATTCAGTACCGGCACTGTCGTCATGGCGGACAACTCGCCCACACTGGTTGCGCCCTGCAGTCGCTGGCGTACTGTCACCGTAAGTGAAAAATGTGCTGTTTCTGGCATTCCCCCCACAGGTCTGTTCGATGGCACTGACCGGACGCAGCATCAAGTCGTAGCGGGTCTGCGTTTGGGTCAGCAGGCCGTCCCAGTCGATCAGGCGTTGACCGGCTGCCCCTGGCAAGGTCAGTTGACTAGTCCCGTCAACACATTCGCTGCCAAGGAGCGCTCCAGTGAGGCTGGAACGCAGTTTCATGTTCGGTGCAGCATTTGGCTCGCGCGCTTGTAGGGCGTGCAAGCGAGGATCGCAGACATCAGTCAGACGAGCGACAGCGTCGTAGCGCTGGCGGTAGATTCGCGCTTCGACCACCGCAGCGTGTGTGTCACGGCAATAGGACACCGTAGCAATGTTCAGCCTGCGTGGATCCGTCACAGAAACGGTCGGCGTGTAAGCGTGCATGAATGTCACATTCCGTAGCCAGTGAACCGGACTCAGTTATTCGGCAACGGGGCCGAACGGTCAACTGTCAGAAATTACAGTTGAGCGAAGTTTGCGACGACTGGTGCAATCTGCGCTTATGAATAAAACAACATCGCCACCATTCCTGGCAGTTACGGTCATTGCTCCTGGACGCGGTCTTACGGACAATCAACGCCACGTTTCCCGCTCATGGATTTACCCAGCATGTCGCAACCGATCTTTTTCGCCCACGCCAACGGATTTCCCTCAGGCACCTATGGCAAGTTGTTCGCGGCGCTGGCGCCTGAGTACCGGGTTGCGCATCTGGAGCAGCATGCCCATGACCCGCGTTTCCCGGCGGACGACAACTGGTACAACCTTGTCGATGAGTTGATCCACCATTTGCAGCAACAGGATCAACCAGTGTGGGGCGTTGGCCACTCCTTTGGCGGGGTGTTGCACCTGCACGCGGCGCTGCGCTGCCCTGAGTTGTATCGCGGTGTGGTGATGCTTGATTCACCGGTGTTGACTCGCACTGATCAGTGGGTGATCCGTGCCGCCAAGCGTTTTGGTTTCATCGACAGACTGACCCCAGCGGGCCGCACCCTGGGCCGGCGGGAAGAGTTCGCCGACCTCGACAGTGCGCGCAGCTATTTTGCTGGCAAGACACTGTTCCGTGGTTTCGATCCGGAATGCTTCGATGCCTACCTGCAGCACGGTTTGCACCAGGTCGGCGACAAGCTGCGCCTGCGCTTCGATCCGGCGACCGAAATCAGCATCTATCGCGGCGTGCCCCACACCAGCCCCGGTCGCACCCGACAATTACAGGTACCGCTGGCGGTGGTGCGCGGGCACAAGAGTCGTGTGGTCATGCGTCATCACACCCGTTTCGTTTCGCGTCTGGCCCAAGGCGAGGCGTTGAGCATGCCCGGCGGGCACATGTTCCCGCTTGAGCGCCCGCAGGACACCGCACGGTTGTTGAAGAACCTGTTTACCCGTTGGGAAAAACGCCAGGACAAGGATTGCGCATGAGCCCGCCCTTCGAAGAAGTCCGCCTGAGCCTGCCGCATATCGAACTGGCCGCGCATTTGTTCGGGCCCGAGGACGGTGTGCCGGTGATCGCGCTGCATGGCTGGCTCGACAACGCCAACAGCTTTGCCCGTCTGGCGCCGAAGCTCAAAGGCTTGCGCATCATCGCGCTGGACATGGCCGGGCACGGGCATTCCGGGCATCGACCCAACGGCGCCGGCTATGCCCTGTGGGATTACGCCCATGACGTGCTGCAGGTCGCCGAGCAACTTGGTTGGAAGCGATTCGGCCTGCTCGGGCATTCGATGGGCGCCATTGTCTCGATGGTGTTGGCGGGTTCGTTACCGGAACGCATCAGTCATCTGGCACTGATTGACGGCGTGATTCCTCCTACAGACAAAGGCGAAAACGCCGCCGAACGCATGGGCATGGCCCTGCAAGCGCAACTGGATCTGCGCGAGAAGCGCAAACCGGTCTACAACACCCTTGATCGTGCGATCGAAGCGCGCATGAAAGGTCTGGTGGCGGTCAGTCGTGAGGCGGCTGAATTGTTGGCTCAGCGCGGTTTGATGCCAGTGCCCGGCGGCTACACTTGGCGCACCGACAATCGCCTGACCTTGCCATCGCCGCTGCGCCTGACCGAGGAACAGGCGATGGCTTTCGCGCTTCGAGTCAGTTGCCCGGCGCATTTGGTGGTCGCGGCTGACGGCATGCTGGCTAAACATCCCGAGTTGCTGGAGCGTCTACCCTTCAGACGGGAACAGTTGGCGGGCGGGCACCATTTGCACCTGAACGATGAGGCCGGGGCCGACCTTGTCGCAGACTGTTTCAATCGGTTCTTCGCCATTCCTTGACTTGCTGCGGGCAACTGTCGAGGCTGGGCGGGTTGAAATGGGAGACAACCACGATGGATTTCTACACCGCTGCGACCTCGAATCATCCAGCATTACCGATCCGATGAGCCTGACTATACGGTCACTCAGTCTGTTGGCACTGTGCTGTTTCAGTACCGTTTCGTTCGCCGCCGATGTGCCGGGCAGCCAGGATCTGCAGATCGTGCCGCGTCTGGCCGATGCGCAGATCGTCGACTACCGCCCGCCCGTGGAGCTTGAGCGGATCTATCCGCTGGGCTCGATCCGCAAGATCAGCGGGCAACTGCGCTTCGACGGCCAGGTCACCGCTCGTGGCCAGATCACGTCGGTGACTTACGAGTTGCCCCCCGAACACTCCGCCACCGAAGCCTTCACCGCCGCCCGCGAGGCCCTGCAAAAGCAGGACGCAGAATTGCTGTTCTGGTGTCAGGCGCGTGATTGCGGCGAAAGCAGCCTCTGGGCCAACGAGGTGTTCGGTAACTCCAAGTTGTACGGCGCTGACGAACAACAGGCGTATCTGTTGTTGAGGCTGGCCGCACCGCGCGACAACACGCTGGTGGCGCTTTACAGCATCACCCGTGGCAATCGCAAAGCCTATCTGCATGTCGAACAGTTCGAGGCGGTTGCACCGCTGGGTGAGTTGCTGCCGACCTCGGCGACGCTGTTGCGTCAGTTGAAAAGCACCGGTGAGCTGGATTTTCCTGATCGCGTGAATGACCCGGATGACACCTGGCTACGCCTGATTTCCCGTGGCCTTAATCTCGACACGACGTTGCGTGTAACGGTGTCAGGGCCAAAGGCCGAGGCCTGGCGCCAGGCGCTGATCAATCAGGGGGTGCGGGCGGCACGCATGGAAACCGGCAGTGTCGAAGGCTCTGGCCTGCGCATCGATCTGTTGCGGTAAGCTGTTTTTGGCGAGCACGAGCCGTGTGTTCGCCTACTCTTTGCCTGACTGACTTTTTCGAGACCTTACATGCTCAATAATGATCGCCTGCTGGTGCAGATCCTGCTGCTGGTGTTGTTTGGTGCCAGCCTCTGGGTGATGGCGCCATTCTGGTCGGCGCTGTTCTGGGGCGCGGTGCTGGCGTTTGCCAGTTGGCCGTTGATGCGCCTGCTGACCCGTTGGCTCAATGGCCGTGAATCCTTGGCTGCGGCGATTCTGACGTTGGGCTGGATGTTGCTCGTGGCCGCGCCGCTGGTGTGGCTGGGGTTCAACCTGGCGGATCATGTGCGCGATGCCACGGCGTTTATCAAGGATGTGCAGGTCGACGGTCTGCCGGAAGCGCCGGTGTGGCTGGGGACTCTGCCGTTTGTGGGCGAGCGTCTGGTCGGGCTGTGGAACAGCATCGATCAGCAGGGCGCCGCTCTGATGGTGTCGATCAAACCTTATCTGGGGCAGGTCGGTAACTGGCTGCTGGCGCGCAGTGCGCAGATCGGCGGCGGGATTCTCGAGCTGACCCTGAGCATTGTCTTTGTGTTCTTTTTCTATCGTGACGGGCCGCGACTGGCGGCGTTTGTACACAGTCTGCTGCAGCGGCTGATCGGTGATCGGGCGGGGTATTACATCGACTTGGTGGCCGGCACGGTGCAGCGGGTGGTCAACGGGGTGATCGGCACGGCGGCGGCGCAGGCAGTTCTGGCGTTGATCGGCTTTTTGATTGCCGGGGTGCCGGGGGCGCTGGTGCTGGGGATTGTCACCTTCCTGCTGAGTCTGATTCCGATGGGGCCGCCGTTGGTGTGGGTGCCGGCGACGGCCTGGCTGGCGTGGAAAGGTGAGTATGGGATGGCGGTGTTTCTCGGGATCTGGGGGACGTTCATCATCAGTGGCGTGGACAACGTGCTCAAGCCGTATCTGATCAGTCGCGGGGGGAATTTGCCGTTGGTGATTGTGTTGCTTGGGGTGTTTGGCGGGTTGATTGCGTTTGGGTTTATCGGGTTGTTTATCGGGCCTACGTTGTTGGCGGTGGCTTATAGTTTGTTGACGGATTGGAGCAAGAGTCAGGGGCGGGTTGAGGAGCGGCGCTAGGGGTTTTGGGTTTTGGGTTTTGGGTGAATATCCGTTGCTGCGGTAACGGCGGCTTAGGGTTCCGCCCTTACGGCGGGTCACCTTTTCCAAACGCCGAAAAGGTAACCCAAAAGGCTTGCTCCTACGTGCGGCCCGCTCGCTGGGGCTCGGGGTTCCTTCGCTGCGGGATCGATCCGGGCGCAGCGTCTCCGGTTTGCTTCGCTGCACCTACTCCCGCTGTGTTTGGCTGCGCCAAACGGTCGCTGCGCTCCCACGCCCGGATCAATCCCTCCACTCAGCCTTCCGACGTCGCCCGTGGATCAAGATCAAAAGCAGGCGAGCGGACACTCGGCCTATTGAGTGGTGAAGAGCGTGGGGTGTTCGGCTTTTGATGTGTTTCAGAATCTGAGTTCAACTCGGTATTTCACGTCGGTGTAACTCGTCCAAACACCTCAGATCAGTCCCCTCTCCCTCTGGGAGAGGGCTAGGGTGAGGGGATTTTGATCTGTTTCAGAATCTGAGTACGACTCGGTGTTTCACGTCGGCGTAGCTCTCCCAAACACCTCGATCAGTCCCCTCTCCCACGGGAGAGGGCTAGGGTGAGGGGCTTTTGATTGTCCGTGGCAAATAATGGCGTCGACTCAAGTCGCCACATTCAAATACTTGCCCACCGACGCCGTTTTTTCCAGCGAGTACTGTTTGCTCAGATTGGCAATCATGCGGTTCAGCGCTTCAGTGGTGCTCTGGGTCGAAGCGGTCTGTTCTTCCTCCGGTCGTTCTCTCCCAGCCTGTAACGCCGCTTTCAGTTCATCACTGCTCACGCCGCCGCTGCTGTCGCTATCGAGCACCTTGAGCAGCGCGGCGCTGGTGTCGGTGCTGGTCGTTGCGGTGCTGTTGTTGCTGGTTTGCAATGCGCTGTTCAGTTCTGTCGCGGTCACGCTGCCGTCGCCATCGGCGTCGAGTTGGCTGAACAGTTCGTCGCTGTTGATTTGTGGTGGCGGAGGCGGCGGAGGGGTCAGGCTGGCGGTGAGTTCGTCCTGGCTGACGGTGCCGTCCTTGTTCTTGTCCAGGGCGGAGAAGATTTCGTTGCTGTCGGCGCTGCTGCCGGCGCTGGTCAGGCCGCTGCTCAGTTCGTCGCTGCTGATGGCGCCGTCGCCATCGGTGTCGAGGGCGCTGATCAGGGCGTCGGCGAGATCGGTGTCCGGAGCTTGATCGTGTGGCGGTGGCGGAGGCGGCGCCATGGCGGTCATTTCTTCGGCGCTGAGGCTGCCGCTGGCGTCGCTGTCCAGATCACCGAACTGTTTGCTCAGGTTGACCAGCAGGCCGTCGTCGGACTTCTGCGACAGGGCGCTTTTCAGTTCGTCCTGATCCACTGCGCCGTCGCTGTTGCTGTCGAGTTTGGCGAACAGTTCTTTTTGCAGTTGCTGGCTGCGCGCGTTTTGCGTGGAGGTACTGCTGGTGCTGGTATAGCTTGTGTAGTTGCTGACGCTACCGATCATCGGACTCACTCCCTGGAATGGCAAACCGGTGGGTGTACCGGCTTATGCAGCCTCAGGGCACAAGTTGTCGGGGGTATGTGGGGTTTGTACCGGTGGGTACACACGGCAGAATGAACACCGCCGAACTCTGTGGGAGCGAGCCTGCTCGCGAAGAGGCCGGTACATCCAAAAGAGATGTTGGATCAGATGACGCCTTCGCGAGCAGGCTCGCTCCCACATTGGATGGTGGTGTTTTCAGGGGCGCGGCAGGCGAATGATGGCGGTAAGGCCGCCGCCCGGGGTTTCTTCGAGATTGAGCTGCCCACCCAAACGCTGCGCTGCCTCGCGGGCAATGGTCATGCCCAGCCCCACACCGCCGGAGTTACGATTGCGCGAACCTTCCAGCCGATAAAACGGCTCGAACACCGCTTCACGTTTGTCCTCGGCAATCCCCGGGCCATGGTCGATCACGTGGATCAGCAGTTGCTCGCGTTGATCTTGTAACTCGATGCGCGCCTGGCCGGCATAACGCAGGGCGTTGTCCATGAGGTTGTTGATGCACGAACGCAGCGCCATCGGCTGCACCGGCAACGGCGCGCAGTGGCCGCTGACCTGCACGTCGGCGCCCTGGTCCTGAGCGTTTTCGCACAGCGATTCGACCAGCGCCTGCACATCCATCAACTGCAAGGCTTCGCTGGTGCGCTGTTCGTGCAGGTAGGTGAGGGTGGCGTCGAGCATGCCGATCATGTCGTCCAGGTCCTGACGCATCTGGCCTTGCAGCTTTTCATCGCTGATGTTTTCCAGGCGCAGTTTCAGGCGTGACAGCGGTGTGCGCAGATCGTGGGACACGGCGCCGAGCATTCGTGCGCGCTGCTGCACCTGTTCGCGAATGCGCCGCTGCATCAGGTTGAAGGTGTAGGCGGCTTGTCGTGCTTCCCGTGGGCCGGACTCGTCGAGTGGCGGGCTGTCGAGGTCTTCGCTGAGGCGTTCGGCGGCGTCGCTCAGGCGCTGGATCGGGCGACTGAGCAGTTTGGCGCCGTACCAGGCCGCGATCATCAGCGTGATGAACTGAAAGGTCAGCGGCACCACCGGGCCACCGAACCACGGACGCGGTGGCCGTGGCGGGTAGCGCGGGTCTTGCGCCATTGCTTGGCCGTTGGCGCCCTGGGAGAACTCCGGAGGCGGCGGAGGCGGAGGCGGAGGCGGGCCGTAGAGACGGAACCAGGTGAAAGCCAGCAGGTGCGCGAGGACGATCGCCACGAACAGCACGCCAAACAGGCGCCCGAACAGCGTGTCGAAGCGCGCCCGCATCAGCCGATGTCTCGCGCGTCGAACAGGTAACCCTCACCGCGCACGGTTTTGATCAACTGTGGGGCTTTCGGGTCATCGCCGAGTTTCTGCCGCAGGCGCGAGACCAGCAAATCAATGCTGCGGTCGAAGGCTTCGATCGAGCGACCCCGGGCTGCGTCGAGCAATTGCTCGCGGCTGAGCACTCGGCGCGGACGTTCGATAAACACCCACAGCAGGCGAAATTCGGCGTTGGACAGCGGCACCACCAGACCATCGTCGGCGATCAATTGGCGCAGGACGCTGTTCAGGCGCCAGTTGTCGAAACGAATGTTGGCGCGTTGTTCGGTGCGGTCGTCACGCACCCGGCGCAGAATGGTCTGGATGCGCGCGACGAGTTCGCGCGGTTCGAACGGTTTGGCCATGTAGTCGTCTGCGCCCAGTTCCAGGCCGATGATGCGGTCGGTCGGTTCGCAGCGAGCGGTGAGCATCAGGATCGGGATGTCCGATTCAGCGCGCAGCCAGCGGCACAGCGACAAGCCGTCTTCACCGGGCAGCATCAGGTCCAGCACGACGACATCGAAATGCTCGGCCAGCAGCGCCTGACGCATCGCCGCACCGTCGGTGACGCCGCTGGCGTGGATGTTGAAGCGGGCGAGGTAATCGATCATCAGCTCGCGAATCGGCACGTCATCGTCGACGATCAGCGCGCGAATGCTCCAGCGCTTGTCGTCTTTAGGCTCATCCGTCGCGGTCATTTGGGTGTTGTGCATGAGGCTGTTCATCTGCCAGTAGGCCGCCAACCACAAAAGATGGGCTGCGAGGTGGTGGTTTCAGCATAGGCGTCCAGCCGCGAGGCGGGAAGTGCTGATGTAAGGACGTGTTGCGGCTGGCGAGGCTAGCGCGGATGCTTGTTGCTGGCGTGTCGGCTGTGTATCGGAGTCGACACAATAGCAGCGAGCGCTATGCTGATCACGGTTGGTGCGACGATTTACCGATCATCGGGTGCCGCGCCGCTGCCGGTTCCGCTACAATGCGCGCCGATTTCGACCTGCCTGAGAGCCCATTCATGTCCGCCTGCCAGACTCCTATCATCGTCGCCCTGGATTTCCCTACCCGTGACGCCGCACTGAAGCTGGCCGACCAGTTGGACCCGAAACTGTGCCGGGTCAAAGTGGGCAAGGAACTGTTCACCAGTTGCGCCGCCGAAATTGTCGGCACCCTGCGTGACAAGGGTTTTGAAGTATTCCTCGACCTGAAATTCCATGACATTCCCAACACCACCGCGATGGCCGTGAAAGCCGCCGCCGAGATGGGCGTGTGGATGGTCAACGTGCATTGCTCCGGTGGTATGCGCATGATGGCCGCTTGCCGTGAAGAGCTGGACAAGCGCAGCGGCCCGCAGCCGTTGCTGATCGGCGTGACCGTGCTGACCAGCATGGAGCGTGAAGACCTGGCCGGTATCGGTCTGGATATCGAACCGCAGGAACAAGTGCTGCGTCTGGCTGCACTGGCCGAGAAGGCTGGCATGGACGGTCTGGTGTGCTCGGCGCTGGAAGCCACGGCACTGAAAACCGCGCATCCGTCGCTGCAACTGGTGACCCCGGGGATTCGTCCGGCGGGCAGCGCGCAGGACGATCAGCGCCGCATTCTGACCCCGCGTCAGGCGCTGGATGCCGGTTCCGATTATCTGGTGATTGGCCGTCCGATCAGCCAGGCGGCGGATCCGGCCAAGGCGTTGGCTTCGGTTGTAGCCGAAATCGCCTGATCAGGCACCGCGAAACCCTGTAGGAGTTAGCCTGCTCGCGATAGCGGTGTGTCAAACAACGTTAATGTTGACTGACACACCGCTATCGCGAGCAGGCTCACTCCTACCTTTGTTTTGTGGTGGGCTTAAACCTTCAACACCAACTTGCCGAAGTTCTCGCCGCTGAACAATTTCATCAGCGTCTCCGGGAACGTCTCCAGGCCTTCGACGATATCTTCCTTGCTCTTGAGCTGCCCCTTGGCCATCCAGCCGGCCATTTCCTGCGCGGCGCTGGCGTATTGCGCGGCATAGTCCATCACCACAAAACCTTCCATCCGCGCGCGATTGACCAGCAGCGACAGGTAGTTGGCCGGGCCTTTGACCGCTTCCTTGTTGTTGTACTGGCTGATCGCGCCGCAGATCACCACGCGCGCTTTCATGTTAAGCCGACTCAACACCGCATCGAGGATGTCGCCGCCAACGTTGTCGAAATAGACGTCGACGCCTTTCGGGCATTCGCGTTTAAGCCCGGCTACAACGTCTTCGGACTTGTAGTCGATGGCGCCGTCGAAGCCCAGTTCATCAATGAGGAATTTGCACTTGTCGGCACCGCCGGCAATGCCAACCACTCGGCAACCTTTGATCTTGGCGATCTGCCCGGCAATGCTGCCCACTGCGCCCGCCGCACCGGACAGCACAACGGTGTCGCCGGCCTTCGGTGCACCGACATCCAGCAGGGCGAAATAGGCGGTCATGCCAGTCATGCCCAGTGCCGACAGATACACCGGCAGCGGTGCCAGTTTCGGATCGACTTTGTAGAAACCTCTTGGCTCACCGAGGAAATAATCCTGCACGCCAATGGCGCCGTTGACGTAGTCCCCGACGGCGAATCCCGGATTGTTCGAAGCAACGACTTTGCCTACACCCAACGCGCGCATGACTTCGCCGATACCGACCGGCGGGATGTAGGACTTGCCTTCGTTCATCCAGCCACGCATGGCCGGGTCGAGGGACAGGTATTCGTTCTTGACCAGAATCTGCCCCGCCGCCGGTTCACCCACCGGGACTTCCTGATAGGTGAAGGTCTCGCGGGTTGCCGCGCCCACCGGGCGTTTGGCGAGCAGGAACTGGCGATTGGTCTGGTTGGTCATGACAGGCACTCGAACGGAATGAAGCTTTGTTGATAGACCTTCGCCGGCATTGGCGCAAGGTTGGCTGATGCGGCGAATGCACGCCGATCCAGTGCAGTGATGATCACCGGGTTGGTTTTATCACTGCAACGCATGGGCACATAAACAGCCATTGGATAGTGCTGACGCTCGGCAGACCTCAATGGCTATGCTGCCATTCCACACATCCCCTGCATCCATCCCTTCGAGGACATAACAATGAGCATGACGTTTTCCGGTCAGGTTGCCGTAGTCACCGGCGCCGCCAACGGCATCGGCCGTGCAACCGCGCAGGCGTTCGCTGCCGAAGGCCTGAAAGTGGTGGTCGCCGACCTGGACGCGGCAGGGGGCGAGGGCACCGTTGCGCTGATTCGTACCGCTGGCGGCGAAGCGACCTTCGTGCGTTGCAACGTGACCGTCGAAAGCGAAGTGAAGAATCTGATGGACGAGGTGATCAATACCTACGGTCGTCTGGACTACGCCTTCAATAATGCCGGTATCGAAATCGAAAAAGGCAAACTCGCTGAAGGCTCGATGGATGAGTTCGACGCAATCATGGGCGTCAACGTCAAAGGCGTCTGGCTGTGCATGAAGTATCAACTGCCATTGTTGCTGGCGCAGGGCGGCGGGGCGATCGTCAATACCGCCTCGGTGGCGGGACTGGGCGCGGCGCCGAAGATGAGCATCTACGCGGCGTCCAAGCATGCGGTGATTGGCTTGACCAAATCGGCAGCCATTGAGTACGCGAAAAAGAAAATCCGCGTCAACGCTGTGTGTCCGGCGGTGATCGATACCGACATGTTTCGCCGCGCTTATGAGGCTGATCCGAAGAAGGGCGAATTCGCCAACGCGATGCACCCGGTCGGTCGCATCGGCAAGGTCGAGGAAATTGCCAGCGCTGTGTTGTACCTGTGCAGCGACGGTGCCGCCTTCACCACGGGCCACTCTCTGGCAGTGGATGGCGGCGTCACCGCTTTCTGAATAAAGCGCCAGAAAAAACAGCCCGCATTCATTGCGGGCTTTTTTGTGGGTCACGGTCAGTTCCGTGAAGTACCTTAAACAATGTGTATCAAACGGTTAGAACGGTCGCTTTTGGCGGCGTTGTCGCACAGCCTGTCCGGCGCGGCTGTGATTTACTGCCGCCAGCAAAACGGACAGGAGTTTGCTTGCTCATGGAATTGAGAATTGATCGACAGGCAATGGTGCCGGTCGTGCAGCAGATTGTTGACGGACTGACCGAGTGGATCCTGCAAAATGGCGTACCGCCGGCCACTCGTTTGCCCTCCGTGAGGCAAATCGCCCGGGGTAATCTGCTCAGCCAGTCGTGTGTGGTCGAGGCCTGTGAGCGTCTGGTATCGCAGGGCGTTCTAAGCACCTGCCAAGGCACCGGATTCATCGTCGCCGCCTCGCCGTCGACACTGGGCGCAGAGGATGAACTGGCGCTGTTCGGGGGGCGGTATGCTTGGTGCGATGCAGTGTGCGAGACGGCCGGTGGCTTGAAGCTGGGTGCTGGTGGTCTGCCGCAAAGCTGGCGCGAGCCTGACGACCTCAGCTATGCGCTGCGCGAGGTGGCGCGCACCGATATGGCCAGTCTGTTCAACTACAGCACACCCTTTGGGCTTCCAGCGTTGCGCGAGCAGATCGTCAAGCGCCTGAAGCTGCTCAATATCGAGGCCCGCAGTGCGCAGTTGCTGAGTACCTGCGGTGCCAGCCATGCGCTGGATCTGATCGTGCGTACCTTGTTCAAGTCAGGAGACTGCGTGGTGGTCGAAACGCCCGGTTACGCGCCGCTGTTTGATCTGCTGCGTCTGCATGGCGTGCACATGCTCGAGGTGCGTCGTACCCCGAACGGGCCGGATATCGAAGCGCTCGAGGCTGTGCTGCAACAGTTTCGCCCCGGCGCATTGTTCATCAACAGCCATCATCACAACCCTACCGGTACTTGCCTGTCGCCGAGCGTTGCGCAACGCATCCTGCAACTGAGCAAGACCTACGATCTGCGCGTGATTGAAGACGACGTCTATGCGGACTTGCACACGGACAACGGCACACGACTGGCGGCGCAGGACCATGAGGGGCGGGTCATTTACGTGGGCAGCTTTTCCAAGACACTGAGCAGCTCGTTGCGGGTCGGGTTCGTCTTCGCCGACAGCGAAATCGTCAGGCGGCTGGCGCAGGTCAAGATGATCAGTGGTTTGGGGGTGTCGAGGTTTTCCGAAGCGGTGCTGGCCAGTCTGATGGTCAGTGGCGCTTACCGCAAACTGGTGCAGCGTCAGCGTCAACGTTTGAATGCCGATCGCGCCGCCGCGCTGCAGGCGCTGGAGGACGCTGATTGGGAGGTGTTCGGCAAACCTGCGGGTGGGCTTTTCATTTGGGCGCGCTCGCGCATGACCGATCAGGTTCGAGTGCGTCGTCATGCTCAACGCTGCGGCGTGCTGCTGTCAGCGCCTGACGCGTTCAGTCCCAGTGGTGAGTCGGGCGACTGGCTGCGCATCAACGTTACCTATGCATGCGATCCACGCGCTCGGCAGTTTTTCCGCCACACCGGTTCGGATCGACCTCAAGTGTTCTGAAAACGACGCGGGCGTAGCTTTTTGCCATTATTCCGACGCCAGAGACTTGTGTCGGTGGATGGCCGTTGCGACTCTTCGCTCTACTGACAATGGCAGGGGACTACGCGCAATGATTTCGGCCATGCAAGGACGTTTTGCCAACCTCGGTATGGCGAAAAAACTGGGTATCGGGTTTGTGCTGGTTTTGCTCCTGACTGCGCTGGTGGCGGCCATTGGCGTCTGGTCCCTGCAAACCATCAGTCAGCGTTTCGACGGGCTGAAACAGATGTCCTCGCTCAACAGTGGCCTGCTCAACGTGCGCCTGCTCGAGCAGGAATACGCTTTGCGAGGCAATCCGAAGACCGCCGATGCGCTGCGTAAGGGCGTCGACGAACTGGTCGTTCTGGCTGATCAGCTCAAGACGCAGTCGGCGGCGAATGTGCCGGTCATGAATGATGTGCAGCAGTCGCTGGGAGCCTATCGAAAGGCGTTCGATGAATTTGTGTCGTTGACTCAGGCCAAGGACCTGGCACTGGAAATGGCCAGTTGGTCGGTGTCCAGTGTGGCCAACAACCTCGACGTATTGCAGGCCGGGCTTGCCGACGACGGTGCATATACCTTGAAGGACACCGAGGGCAAGGACGGCGCGCAATTCATCGAGCAGGCCAGTCAGGTCAGTCAGGTCTCCCGGCTGATGCTGCAAGCGATGAACGAAGCGCGGATTCGTTTGGATCAAAGCCGCAAGGGTGATGCCGACGGTGCCGGCAAGGGCAATATCGAACAGGCCGCACAGGCCCAGGCCCAGGCCGAAGAACTGAAAACCACGGTCAAGGACGAAGGCTATCTGACCGTGCTCAACGAAGTCTCCGGGCATATCGCCGGTTTCAACGACAAGCTCGCCGAATACACCGGATTGCTCGCGCAGGAAAAAACCGTCTACGAGCAATTGCACCAGCGTGCCGACCAAGTGGTCGAGCGGGTCAACCAGGCGTATGTCGCTGAAGACGGTGCGATGCAGGCGGAACTGAAGAAAAATTCGCTGCTGATCATTGGTTCATCGGCGCTGGCGTTGTTGGTCGGCTTGTTCGCGGCGTGGCTGATCACCCGACTGATTGTCGCGCCATTGCGCAGCGTGATTCAGGTCGCGCAACAGATTGCCGCCGGCGACTTGAGTGCGACCGTGCAAGTGACCCGCCGTGACGAGATCGGCCAGTTGATGCTGGCGATGCAACAGATGGGGGCGGGGCTGAGCACGATTGTCAGCGGCTTGCAGGCTGGGATCGAACAATTGGCCAGTTCGGCGCAATCGTTGTCGGCGGTCACCGAGCAGACCAACCTTGAGGTCAGCAGCCAGAAGGAAGAAACCGAGCAGGTCGCCACGGCGATGAACCAGATGACCGCCACTGTGCATGACGTTGCACGCAATGCCGAAGAGGCGGCGGTGGCCGCGCAAACGGCGGATGACAAGGTCGAAAGCGGGCAGCAAGTGGTGCGCCAGAGCATGGCGCGCATCGAGCAATTGGCTGATTCGGCGACGTCGGCCAGTTCCAGCATCGAAAGCCTCAGTGCGGAAATCCAGAATATCGGCACGGTGCTGGAGGTGATCAAGAGTGTCGCCGAACAGACCAATCTATTGGCGTTGAATGCCGCGATCGAGGCGGCGCGGGCCGGGGAGCAGGGCAGGGGCTTTGCGGTGGTGGCCGATGAGGTGCGTGCTTTGGCTCGGCGCACGCAGCAATCGACCGAGGAAATCGAGCGACTGGTGAGTGCATTGCGCTCGGCGGCGCATTCGTCGGTGCAGCAGATTCAGAGCAGCGGGGAGTTGGTGAAGCTGGCGGTGAGTGATGCTTTGCAGACCGAGAGTGCGCTGGGGAGTATTGCGGCGGCGGTGTCGTTGATTCAGCAGATGAATCAGCAGATTGCGGCGGCGGCCGAGGAGCAGAGTTCGGTGGCGGAGGAGATCAATCGCAGTGTGACGAGTATTCGTGCGAGTGCGGATCAGTCGTCGATCGCGATGCGCGGGAATGCGGCTTCGAGTGTTGAGCTGGCGCAGTTGGGGAGTGAGTTGCGCGGGATGGTTGGGCATTTTCGGCTTTGACGCTTTGGGCTTGGCGGCCTTTGGGCCGACCAGGCTCTTGGGGTTTTTGGGGGATATCCGTTGTTGCGGGTGTTGCTGATTAGGGTTCCGCCCTTACGGCGGGTCACTTTTGGCAAACGCCCCAAAAGTAACCAAAAGGTCTGCGCCCTGACGTTCGGCCCGCTCGCTGGGGCTCGGGGTTCCTTCGTTCCGGGATCGATCCGGGGGCATCGCCTACGGTTTGCTTCGCTGCACCTCCTCTCGATGTGTTCGACTTCGTCGAACGGTCGCTGCGCTCCCACCCCCGGATCAATCCCTCCACTCAGCCTGCCGACGGGCTTTAAGATCAAGAGCTGCAGCCGAGCTAACGCTCATCCTGTTGAGTGGTGAGAAGCGACGCGGTGCGAGGTGGGCGCTGTTTTGCTTTTCTGTAGGAGTGAGCCTGCTCGCGATCGCGGTCTGGCAGCCAACCCATTTCTGCCGGATGTACTTAAACCCTGTGGGAGCTGGCTTGCCAGCGATGGCGGCCTGACAGCCGACCAATCTCTGTCTGAATGCACGCAGTTCAAACTGTAGGAGTGAGCCTGCTCGCGATCGCGGTCTTGCAGCCAACTCATCTCTGCCGGATGTACCCAAACCCTGTGGGAGCTGGCTTGCCAGCGATGGCGGCCTGACAGCGAGCCAATCCCTGTCAGATGTACTCAATCCCATTGTAGGAGTGAGCCTGCTCGCGATCGGGGTCTGGCAGCCAACCCATTTCTGCCGGATGTACTCAAACCCTGTGGGAGCTGGCTTGCCAGCGATGGCGGCCTGACAGCCGGCCAATCCCTGTCAGATGTACTCAATCCCATTGTAGGAGTGAGCCTGCTCGCGATCGCGGTCTGGCAGCCAACCCATTTCTGCCGGATGTACTTAAATCCTGTGGGAGCTGGCTTGCCAGCGATGGCGGCCTGACAGCCGGCCAATCTCTGTCAGATGTACTCAATCCCTTGTAGGAGTGAGCCTGCTCGCGATCGCGGTCTTGCAGCCAACTCATCTCTGCCGGATGTACCCAAACCCTGTGGGAGCTGGCTTGCCAGCGATGGCGGCCTGACAGCCGGCCAATCTCTGTCAGATGAACTCAATCCCATTGTAGGAGTGAGCCTGCTCGCGATCGCGGTCTTGCAGCCAACTCATCTCTGCCGGATGTACTTAAACCCTGTGGGAGCTGGCTTGCCAGCGATGGCGGCCTGACAGCCGACCAATCTCTGTCAGATGTACTCAATCCCATTGTAGGAGTGAGCCTGCTCGCGATCGCGGTCTGGCAGCCAACCCATTTCTGCCGGATGTACTCAAACCCTGTGGGAGCTGGCTTGCCAGCGATGGCGGCCTGACAGCCGGCCAATCTCTGTCAGATGAACTCAATCCCATTGTAGGAGTGAGCCTGCTCGCGATCGCGGTCTGGCAGCCAACCCATTTCTGCCGGATGTACTCAAACCCTGTGGGAGCTGGCTTGCCAGCGATGGCGGCCTGACAGCCGACCAATCTCTGTCTGAATGCACGCAGTTCAAACTGTAGGAGTGAGCCTGCTCGCGATCGCGGTCTGGCAGCCAACTCATCTCTGCCGGATGTACTCAAACCCTGTGGGAGCTGGCTTGCCAGCGATGGCGGCCTGACAGCCGGCCAATCTCTGTCAGATGTACTCAATCCCCTTGTAGGAGTGAGCCTGCTCGCGATCGCGGTCTTGCAGCCAACTCATCTCTGCCGGATGTACTCAAACCCTGTGGGAGCTGGCTTGCCAGCGATGGCGGCCTGACAGCCGACCAATCTCTGTCTGAATGCACGCAGTTCAAACTGTAGGAGTGAGCCTGCTCGCGATCGCGGTCTGGCAGCCAACCCATTTCTGCCGGATGTACTCAAACCCTGTGGGAGCTGGCTTGCCAGCGATGGCGGCCTGACAGCCGGCCAATCTCTGTCAGATGTACTCAATCCCATTGTAGGAGTGAGCCTGCTCGCGATCGCGGTCTGGCAGCCAACTCATCTCTGCCGGATGTACTTAAATCCTGTGGGAGCTGGCTTGCCAGCGATGGCGGCCTGACAGCCGACCAATCTCTGTCTGAATGCACGCAGTTCAAACTGTGGGAGCGAGCCAGCTCGCGAAAGCGTTCTCACATTCACCGGTTTTCTTTCGGATTCACTCCCGCGAGCCCACAAAAAAAGCCACCTCTCGGTGGCTTCTCTTTCAACATCTGCAATCAGTCGTAAATCACTTTCTTTTTCCAGTCGGCATCGGCCTCTACATCTTTTAGGCCGGCGGTCAGTTGGTTCTCCTCACCTTCAACCGGTGCAATTTTGTCCATGACCTGGGCGTTGGCGCGGGCCAGCAGTTTTTCCAGATATTGCAGTTGTTCTGCATACACTTGCGGATCCTGCTGTTTGCGCAAGTATTGCACGCCGCGTTCGAAGGCGAGGCGGGCCTGGCCGGGCTGGTTTTGTTGCAGGGACTGTTGGCCGAGGTTGTTGAAGAATTCGATGTGCAGCAGCACCAGTATGTGGCGGACCTCGCGGATCCAGTGTTTAGCTTCGTTCGGTGGCAGGAAGCCGTCGTGGGCGGCGCGGGTGATCTGGCCGTGGAGGGCTTCGAGCAGGAAGCGCACGTCTTTGGCTTTGGCTTCGGTCAGGATCGGCGCCGGAGGGTTGTTGACCGGGATCGATTCGCCTTGGGCGACCAATGCGCTCAGTTCGGTGATGCGCGCTTTGGTGGTGGCGCTGGTTTTTTCCAGGTTCAGCAGGCGCTGGCAGACATTCAGCTCCAGGCGGGTCAGCAGCAGCTTGAGGGCCGGGGTCATGAACTGGCCCGGAAAGGTCTCGGTCAGTTCGCCGCAACGGCGCAGGCGGTCGTTCAGTTCGACCTTGGTACGGGCTTTCTCCAGTTTGTTGTTTTCCACCACATGGTTCATGTAGCCAATGGCGATCAGAATTGCGATCCCGGCTATGACTAGCAGGGTGATCATGAGTGGTGTCACCGGTAAGACCTCTTTATAGGGTTCGCATGCGAGTGTAGTGGCTGGGCATTTAGCCGCCTAGCGCCGCTCGACGAGTTGGATCGGCAGGTTCAATCTGTATCGGCCGCACGCTGCTTATATGAATGCTGGCGATGCATGTGCAGATTGCCATCACTGTCCGGTGGACTATAACGTCTTGGCGAGTGGCGGAATATAGGCGTCAATCGTCGGGCGACGGAAAAGCCCGGTTGCCGCCGTAAAGCAGGTCGAAGTCATTGATTTAAATAAATTTATATCAAGGGGTTGACGACCTCTCAATCCATCCATAGAATGCGCGCCACTTGCAGCGTAAAGCACACAGCGAAGCGCGGCAGGGAGTGAATGTTGTAGCGTGTCCCCTTCGTCTAGTGGCCTAGGACACCGCCCTTTCACGGCGGTAACAGGGGTTCGAGTCCCCTAGGGGACGCCAATGCGGGAATAGCTCAGTTGGTAGAGCACGACCTTGCCAAGGTCGGGGTCGCGAGTTCGAGTCTCGTTTCCCGCTCCAATTTTAAACAGCAGTGCTTTCGGGCGGTGCTGAGTGAAACCAGAACCAAGTCTTCGGACAAGGATCTGGACACCGAAACACACACCATGTGTTCCGGGTAGCGTGTCCCCTTCGTCTAGTGGCCTAGGACACCGCCCTTTCACGGCGGTAACAGGGGTTCGAGTCCCCTAGGGGACGCCATTTGCGGGAATAGCTCAGTTGGTAGAGCACGACCTTGCCAAGGTCGGGGTCGCGAGTTCGAGTCTCGTTTCCCGCTCCAAATTCTAAAGACGCCGCTCAGTGAGCGGCGTTTTTATTAGTGAAAGTTGTAGCCTGTGTCCCCTTCGTCTAGTGGCCTAGGACACCGCCCTTTCACGGCGGTAACAGGGGTTCGAGTCCCCTAGGGGACGCCATTGCGGGAATAGCTCAGTTGGTAGAGCACGACCTTGCCAAGGTCGGGGTCGCGAGTTCGAGTCTCGTTTCCCGCTCCATATTCACAAAAACGCCGCTCAACTGAGCGGCGTTTTTGTATGCGCACGATTTGTAGTTGAGTCATCAGTCATGAAAAAGGCCCGCCGAAGCGATTCGGCGGGCCTTTTGCGTTATGCGTCGGCTTACCAGGACAGCATCAGGCGACCGGCAAACAGAATCAGCACCACGCCCATCGTGCGTTCAAACCAATGGCCCATGCGCATGAACAGCAAGCGAACCCGATTGCTTGAGAAAAACAGCGCGACCACAACAAACCACAGCGCATTCACAAAGCACATCCACAGCCCGTAAAAGGCCTGGATCTGCAGGGGCGTGCTGGCGCTGATGATCGTGGTGAAGATGGCCAGGAAAAACAGCGTGGCCTTGGGGTTGGTCGCATTGGTCAGAAAACCGGTGCTGAAGGCCTTGAACAACGTCTGTTCAACCACCGGCTCCTCGCTGGTCTTTTCACCTTCAAGGGACGATTTCGGTTTGCTGCGCAACAGGCTGACACCCAGATACAGGATATAAGCCCCGCCAATCACTTTGGCCACGGTCAGCAACCACGGTGTGGTGTGCATCAGCGCCCCGACTCCCAGCAGCGTGTACAGCACGTGCACGGAAATCCCCGCGCCGATCCCCAGCGCCGTACAGATTCCCACCAGTCGGCCGAAGCGTACGCTCTGGCGAATAGTGACTGCGAAGTCCGGGCCGGGAGCAACCACGGCCAGAAAGTGAATGGTAGCCAGCGCCAAAAACTCGCCCAGATAATTCGAATACATCTCAGCTCCAGTAGGTCAGGGGTGAAGCATTGCCGCGATAGCCGACAAAAAAGGAAAGACTCAAGCGCGGGTCTGCCACGCCCGGGGTCACCGAGTGCATGCGACGCGAATTGAACATGATGAAATCGCCGGGTTGCGGTCTCACTTCGAGGGCCGGCGGGCCGAGCAGCGCCGGTTCGATGCCATAGCTGTCACCCCGCATTTCGTCGAATTGATCGGGGCTGATGTCGTCGTCCCACATCTGCAACGCGCCGCCTTCGGTCGGCATGTTCAGGTAGACGTTGCAGGCAAACTGCGCCTCAAGGCTGCGGGCCTGGAAGCTGTCCGGGGCGTCCTTGGCGAAGATGTCGTGGTGGGCGAGGAAGCACACCCCCGGTTTCACCACTCGCGATAGGCCAACATACATTTTCCGGCCGTAAAGGTTTTCCAGGTGCGCGCCGGCTGGCCAGGATTCGTCGAGCATGCAGCGCAAGGTGTCGATCGGTGAAGAGTAGGGCGCGCAGCGATTGCGCAGTTCGGCGATGTTGCTGGTGGCGCGTTCGAAGTAGTCCTCAATCAGCAACGGTTGATTTTCCGCCTCATAAAAGGCCATGCCGATGCGGCCGATACTCGGTGCGTTGATGTAACCCTCAAAGCCTGGAGCGAGAATCTTGTCGCCAATCTGAATGGCCAGCGGCTCAGGCAAAAAGCCTTTGACGCGGATGGCGAGGACTTCTTCGTTGGCCAGTTTTTTTATGCACGTCTCATCGAGACGCTCGACGTCTAGCATCATTTTTTTAGGTCCATCTATCGATAGTCAACGGAACCTGCGAATGCGGTTCCCCGGCGTCGGACGTTGCGTGAGGCCGCGTCCGAAATGCTCAATCCACGCTGTAGTGGACGGACAACGTGCCTTTCTTCTGCGAAAGGGACGCGATCGTGACAGTGCCCAGATCCTTCAGGCTACGTACATGGGTGCCGCCACAGCCATAGGCGGGCAGTTCACCGAAACCGATTTCTCGCGCACCTTCGCGCAGCGAGGTCAGGCGCGGCAGATCGTGCTCGATCCACTGGGCGATTCCGTGTTGAACGGTCTCTGCATCGACTTCCTGCGCACCATCGCCGGGTTTGAATTGCACTCGACCTTCGTCCGGCCAGTGGTGTGCCTTGATCGGCATCCAGCCCAACGCCTGAACGAAATGCCCGATCAAGTGGCCGGCTGAATGCATGCGTGTATTGAAGTTTCGGCGCTGTTCGTCGATGCGGATACAGGTCATGCCGAGCGCCACCGGGCGATCGACAAAATGGATGATCCGGTCCGGCTCCTGTACCACGCGCAGCACCTGGCTTTCACCGATCCAGCCGGTATCACAGGGCTGGCCGCCGCCCTGCGGGTGAAACAGCGTGGCGCGTAATACCACGGCGAATTCGTGCTCTTGGGGCGTGCAGTCGAGGACTTCCACATTGGCCTTGAGGTCATCACTATGGAAAAAGAGGCGAAGCGTCATATTCCATGCCCTTATTAAAGTTTCTTTTTTTATTATATGAATCGTGCAATAACGTGATAATCCGTTCAAACATCAAAGGACTTGTGCGCTGTGAGCATCAATCTGCCGCTACCGCTGCTCGGTGAAATGGCGATTTTCGTCAAAGTCGTGGAGACCGGCAGCTTCTCTGAGGCCGCTCGGCAGCTGGGGTCATCGCCGTCAGCGGTGAGCCGCAGTATCTCGCGCCTGGAAAAAGCCTTGGCCACACGATTGCTGCAGCGCACCACGCGCAAACTGCGTTTGAGTGATGGCGGCGAGGAGGTATTCAAGCGCTGTCAGGAAATGGTCAGCGCAGCCAAATCGGTCATGGAGATCAGTGGCCAGTTCACCCATGAAGCGGAAGGACTGGTGCGGGTCAGCGTACCGAAAGCGGTAGGGCGCTTTGTGATTCATCCGCACATGCCCGAGTTTCTGCGGCGTTATCCCAAGGTCGATGTCGAGCTGTTGCTGGAGGATCGCCAGGTCGATTTGATCGACGACCATGTCGATCTGGCGATTCGCATCACCGATCGACCACCGGCCGGGCTGGTCGGGCGGCAATTGCTGACCATTGACCACTTGCTCTGTGCCACGCCGCAATACCTGGCCGAGCACGGCACACCGACTCACCCGCATGATTTGCTCAATCACAGTTGTATCTATCTGGGCGAAACCCCGAGCGATGCGCGCTGGAAATTCAAGAAAGGCAGCAAAGCGGTAACGGTGGGTGTGCGCGGTCGCTATGCCGCCAATCACACCGGCGTTCGATTGGGCGCGGTGTTGCAACACATCGGCATTGGTAGCCTGCCATATTTCACTGCCCGCTATGCGCTGGAGCAAAAGTTGGTGGTCCAGGTGCTGCCGGATTGGACCTTCCTTGCGTCCTATCACGGCGGATTGTGGTTGCTGCACTCGCCGACGCGTTATCTACCACCCAAATTGCGGGTGTTTATCGACTATCTGGTGGAATGCCTGCAGAAAGAACCGACCTTGAGCAAGCCGGGCAAATCAGTGGGGGAGAGCAACGCCGCGATGGCCTATGAATTGCCCGAAAGCGAAGGGTTGTTGTAACGCAAAAACAAAAGATCGCAGCCTGCGGCAGCGCCTACAGAGGATTGCGTGTATCCGTTATGACGGGCGTACACAGTCAATGTAGGAGCTGCCGAAGGCGGCGATCTTTTGACCTTCAACCAAACAGTTAAATCAGTGCTTGCTGTCCTGAGCGGACATCGCCAGCAGCTGTTTTTCCTGGTTCCAGTCGAACGGTTCATCGTTCTGTTCGGCTTCGTAACGGCGTTCTTCCAGTGCCTGATACATGTCGATCTCTTCATCGGCCAGGTAGTGCAGGCAGTCACCAGCGAAGAACCACAGCAGATCGCGCGGGATCAGGTGGGCGATTTGCGGGTAACGGGTAATCACTTGAGTCAGGATGTCCTGGCCCAGGTACTGGCTTTCGATCGGATCGATCGGCAGCGATGCCAGCAGTTCGTCGAAACGCTCCAGGAACAGGGCATGGCTTTCTTCGGGAACCTGTTCGGCCTCACCTACGGCGACCAGGATACTGCGCAGGTGGTCGAGCAAAACAAGATGATCGGCAACGACGTTGGACACGAGATAAGTCCTCAAGAGCAAAACGGGCGCGGGAGTATAAAGCTCCTGCGCCCTGTTGGACATGCTTGTCAGGATCAGCGGACTTTGCCCTCTGCCAGCGCCAGCTCCTCTTTGTCGAAATCATCGACGTCGATCACCTTGCGTCGCGCCGCTTCGGCATCGCGCAGACTCTGCGCTTCCACTGGTTGCAATACTCCAGCTTCAAGCGCGGCATCGATGGTGTGTTCACCTGCGACCGGTTTGACCTGACCGCTTTTCAGCGAGGTGTGCAGTTTTTTGTGCAACGGCTGCGCAGCATTGAGCAGATCGCTGGCGTGTTGCAGCGCGCCGACGGCATCGTCTGCCGACTGTGGGCGATAGCAACCGGCAAGCAGTTCTTCCAGCGCCGGATCGCCCTTGGCGCGACCAATGACCCCAGCCACTTCGGCACCGAGTTTGTCCGACGGGCCTTTGTGACGACGACCGAACGGAAACACGATGACTCGCAACAGACAACCGAACACTTTGTTCGGGAAGTTGCGCAGCAATTCATCCAGCGCCCGTTCCGATTGGCCGAGGCTTTCTTCCATCGCCCAACGGAACAGCGGTTCCATGTAAGCCGGCGAATCCAGATCGTGGTAACGCTTAAGCGCAGCCGAGGCCAGATACAAGTTGCTCAATACATCACCCAAACGTGCCGACAGACGCTCACGACGCTTCAGTTCGCCGCCGAGCAGCATCATGCTGAAGTCGGCGAGCATGGCAAATGCCGCTGCCTGGCGATTGAGTGCGCGGAAGTAACCCTGACTGATCTTGTCGCCCGGCGCATGTTCGAAGTGGCCGAAACCGAGGTTCAGCACCAGCGTGCTGGCCGCGTTGCTTACGGCGAAACCGATGTGTTTGAGCAGCAGGCCATCGAACTCTTTCAACGCCTGATCCTTGTCTTCGCGGCCGGCCAGAGCCATCTCCTTCAGTACAAACGGATGGCAGCGAATCGCGCCCTGACCGAAGATCATCAGGTTGCGCGAAAGGATGTTTGCGCCCTCCACGGTGATGAAGATCGGCGCACCGTTCCAGCTGCGCCCGAGGTAGTTGTTCGGCCCCATGATGATCGCCTTGCCGCCGTGCACATCCATCGCATGGCTGATGCACTCGCGGCCGCGTTCGGTGAGGTGGTACTTGAGGATCGCCGACAGCACCGAAGGTTTTTCGCCCAGGTCCACCGCGTTGGCGGTGAGCATGCGTGCCGCGTCCATCATCCACGCGTTGCCGCCGATGCGCGCCATGGCCTCCTGAATGCCCTCGAACGCCGACAGCGGCACGTTGAACTGCTCGCGAATCTGCGCGTACTGACCCGTGACCAGACTGGTGAATTTGGCCGCGCCGGTCCCGACGGCCGGCAACGAGATCGAACGGCCGACCGACAGGCAGTTCATTAGCATCATCCAGCCCTTGCCGAGCATTTCCTGACCGCCGATCAGGAAGTCCAGCGGGATAAACACGTCCTTGCCGGAGTTCGGGCCGTTCATGAACGCCGCGCCCAGCGGCAGGTGACGACGACCGATTTCCACGCCGGCGGTGTCGGTCGGGATCAGTGCCAGGCTGATGCCAAGGTCTTCCTTGTCGCCCAGCAGATGTTCCGGGTCATAGGCCTTGAAAGCCAGGCCGAGCAGGGTGGCCACGGGGCCAAGAGTGATGTAACGCTTTTCCCAGTTCAGGCGCAGGCCGATGACTTCCTGACCTTCCCACTGACCTTTGCAGATGATCCCGGTGTCGGGCATCGCGCCGGCATCGGAACCCGCGAGCGGGCCGGTGAGGGCAAAGCACGGAATGTCATCGCCCCGGGCCAGACGCGGCAGGTAGTGATTGCGTTGTTCGTCGGTGCCGTAATGCAGCAGCAGTTCGGCCGGGCCGAGTGAGTTCGGCACCATGACAGTGGAGGCGAGGTCACCGCTGCGGGTGGCCAGTTTCATCGCCACTTGCGAGTGCGCGTATGCAGAGAAGCCTTTGCCGCCGAATTCTTTCGGAATGATCAGGGCAAAAAAGCCGTGTTCCTTGATGTGCGTCCAGGCTTCGGCCGGTAGGTCCATCGACTGGCCGATCTGCCAGTCAGTGACCATCGCGCAAAGCTCTTCGGTCGGGCCGTCGATGAACGCCTGTTCTTCTTCGCTCAATTGCGCCTTGGGATAGGCCAGCAGCTTGTCCCAGTCCGGGCGGCCGCTGAACAGCTCGCCGTCCCACCACACGGTGCCGGCGTCGATCGCGTCGCGTTCGGTCTGCGACATCGGCGGCAGGGTTTTCTGGAACCAGCTGAACAGCGGCGCAGTGAAATGTTTGCGGCGCAGGTCAGGCAGCAGCAGCGGTGCGGCGACCACCGCCAGCAAGATCCACAACACCGCCAATAACCAGCCCGGCGCATGACTGAAAATGCCCATCGCCAGCAGGTAGACGGCAACGATGCCCAACGCAGGCAGAGGGGAAATACGCCGGTGGGCGAGATACGCCACGCCAACGATCAAAACCAGTATCCACAACAACAGCATATTCAGTCCTCCGTGAACCAAGGCAAATCGACCCTCCAGAGCTTAGACGGCATCTGTAAAAGCGGGTGGTCAGACCAAGGTGATTGAAATCGTGGGAAACCCCGGATGGTGTTCGTAGGTTCGGTGGGCAACACCTGTGGGAAATCGTTCGCTGATCCCGCGTCTTTGCGTGCAAGTTTGGCCGAAACGTCGTTATCTCTGTGCTGAAGGTATCGCTAGACTCGGGGCTCACCCAGGAGATTGTCGTCATGCACGAGTATCTGAGTCCCGGCCGCTTCATCGATAGTGACCACCCGGCGGTGGTGGAGTTCGCCGAACTGCATCGGGGCATCAGTCGCGATCCGCTCGAGCAGTCGATCAGTCTTTATTACGCCGTGCGTGAGGCGGTGCGCTACAACCCCTACACCTTCAGCCGCGATCCGCAGACCTTGTGCGGCAGTTATGCGCTGGCGAGGGGGGAGAGTTATTGCGTACCGAAAGCCACGCTGCTCGCCGGTTGTGCGCGACATTGCGGGATTGCGGCGCGGATCGGTCTGGCCGATGTGCGCAATCATCTGTCGACCCCGCGCCTGCTCGAATTGTTGAAGAGCGATATGTTCGCCATGCACGGCTATACAGAGTTGTTTCTCAATGATCGCTGGGTGAAAGCCACGCCGGCGTTCAATCAGCAACTCTGCGAGTTGTTTAACGTCGCGCCGCTGGAGTTCGACGGCATCAACGACAGCGTTTTCCATCCGTTCAACCGTGACGGTGCGCAGTTGATGGAGTATCTGGTCGACCACGGGCAATTTTCCGATGTGCCGGAAACGTTCTTCTTCGAGCATCTGCAAAAGTGCTATCCGCATCTGTTCACTGATCAGCAGCCGCAACTGCTCGGTGATATGCAGAGTGATTTGAGCCGTACCTGATCCGGCGTATGCTGCCTGCCCACTCATTTGAAAAGAGGCAGTCATGCTGAAGATCTGGGGACGGAAAAACTCATCGAATGTCAGAAAGCCATTGTGGGCTGCTGAAGAGCTTGGCCTGGCTTACGAGGCGATTGATGCCGGCGGCGCATTCGGCGTGGTCGACACACCCGAGTACCGGGCGATGAACCCGAACGGCCGGGTACCGGTGATCGAGGACGACGGTTTTGTGTTGTGGGAGTCCAACGCCATCGTCCGCTATCTGCTGGCCAGACATGCGCCCGACAGCCATTGGTATTCG
Source organism: Pseudomonas sp. AC242 (assembly GCF_979258655.1). Lineage (NCBI taxonomy): Bacteria > Pseudomonadati > Pseudomonadota > Gammaproteobacteria > Pseudomonadales > Pseudomonadaceae > Pseudomonas > Pseudomonas sp. AC242. The sequence continues at coordinate 3,935,670 of NZ_OZ409873.1, read as the reverse complement.
GCAGATCCGCAGGCGCGCGCCGTCGCTGACAAGTGGATGGACTGGACCACTTCGAGTTTTGCCGGTCCTTTCCGCACGGTGTTCTGGGGTGTGCTGCGCACGCCGGCGGACAAGCAGGACTGGACGGCAATCAACGCCGCGATCAAGGAATGCAACGAGTTGCTGGGCATGGCCGACAGTGCCTTGGCCAGTCAGCCATATCTTTCCGGCAATGACATCGGCATGGGCGATATCCCGCTGGGCAGTTTCATTTATGCCTGGTTCGAGATGCCCATCGAACGCGCCCCGCAACCCCATCTGCAAGCCTGGTACGAGCGCCTGAAGCAGCGTTCGGCCTACCAGAAAGCGGTTATGACCGCGTTGACTTAATACCTACTATCGACACACTTGACTGTACTTGTACGGCGGCGGCAAGCACCATTGCGCACTTGCGCTGCGGTTCGATCCTTCGCCGCCGTCTCCTTTTTCCCTTCAATGGTGCGTAAATCAGATATGAGTTCCGCTCTGTCCATCCGGCAGCTAACCAAAACCTACGGCAACGGGTTCCAGGCCTTGAGTGGTATCGATCTGGACGTCGCCGAAGGTGACTTTTTCGCCTTGCTCGGCCCCAACGGTGCCGGCAAATCCACGACCATCGGCATTCTCTCGACACTGGTGAACAAGACCAGCGGCACGGTGAATATCTTCGGTCATGACCTGGACAAAAATCCTGCGCAGCTCAAGCGCTCGATCGGCGTCGTGCCCCAGGAATTCAACTTCAACCAGTTTGAAAAGACCTTCGACATCGTCGTGACCCAGGCCGGTTACTACGGCATTCCGGCGAAGATCGCCAAGGAGCGCGCCGAGCAGTACCTGACCCAGTTGGGCCTGTGGGACAAGCGCGATGTGCCGTCGCGTTCGCTGTCGGGCGGTATGAAGCGGCGCTTGATGATTGCCCGCGCACTGGTGCACGAACCGCGTCTGCTGATCCTCGATGAACCGACCGCAGGTGTTGATATCGAGCTGCGCCGTTCGATGTGGACGTTCCTCACCGAACTGAACCAGAAAGGCATCACCATCATCCTCACCACGCACTATCTGGAGGAGGCCGAGCAGTTGTGTCGCAACATCGGCATCATCGACCACGGCACCATCGTCGAGAACACCAGCATGAAACAATTGCTGGGCCAGTTGCACGTGGAAACCTTCCTGCTGGACCTGAAAAACGACTTGAACGCTGCGCCGCAATTGCTCGGCTACCCCGCCCGATTGCTCGACAGCCATACCCTTGAAGTCCAGGTCGACAAGTCCATGGGCATCACGGCGTTGTTCACCCAGTTGGCGCAGCAGAACATCGAAGTATTGAGCCTGCGTAACAAAACCAATCGCCTCGAGGAGCTGTTCGTGTCCCTGGTCGAGAAAAATCTGTCGAAGGTGGCGGTATGAGTTCCGAATTCCGTCCCAACCTCGTCGCCCTGCAGACCATTGTTTACCGCGAGGTCAAACGCTTCACGCGGATCTGGCCGCAAACGCTGCTGCCGCCGGCGATCACCATGGTTCTGTACTTCGTGATCTTCGGCAATCTGATCGGTCGCCAGATCGGTGACATGGGTGGCTTCACGTACATGGAGTACATCGTGCCGGGGCTGATCATGATGTCGGTGATCACCAACTCTTACGGCAACGTGGTGTCGAGTTTTTTCGGCAGCAAGTTCCAGCGTTCCATCGAGGAACTGATGGTGTCGCCGGTATCGCCGCACACGATTCTGATCGGCTTCACCATTGGCGGCGTGTTGCGTGGTCTGATGGTTGGCGTGATCGTGACCATTCTGTCGCTGTTCTTCACCCATTTGCAGGTGCATCACCTCGGCGTGACCATCCTCGTGGTGGTACTGACGGCGACGATCTTCTCGCTGCTGGGCTTCATCAACGCAGTGTTTGCGCGCAACTTCGATGATATTTCGATCATCCCGACCTTTGTGCTGACGCCGCTGACGTACCTGGGTGGGGTGTTCTACTCGATCACGCTGCTGCCGCCGTTCTGGCAGACCGTGTCGCTGGCCAACCCGGTGCTGCACATGGTCAACGCTTTCCGTTACGGCATTCTGGGTGTGTCGGATATCCGCATCGGCATCGCGATCACCTTTATGCTGGTGGCGACGGTGGTGTTGTATCTCGGTTGTGCGCGGTTGCTGGTGAGTGGGCGCGGGATGCGTACCTGACTCCAGACCGAGTCGTGGCCATCGCGAGCAGGCTCACTCCTACAGGGGAACGAATTCCAATGTAGGAGTGAGCCTGCTCGCGAATGCAGACGCCACAAACCAGAACGGCCTCCCATTGTGGAGGCCGTTTTGCATTCAGCGCATGCGGCTTTTCTTGCGCCGCGCCCATTGCCGCGCGACCCACCAGCGCCAATACATCATCACCAGACAGTAGGCGAGGGCGCCAAGCACCAGCCCTACCACCACCGAACCGAGCAGAAACGGCTGCCACAGCGTCGACAACTCGCCGCTGATCCATTCCCAGGTCAGCTCATCCGGCAGATGCCGGGCGGGCACGTCCATCAAAAACGCCCCGGCCTGATAAGTGCAGAAAAACACGGCCGGCATGGTGATCGGATTGGTCAGCCACACCAGACTGACCGCAATCGGCATATTCCCTCGCACCATGACGGCGAGGGCAGCCGCCACCAGCATCTGCGCCGGAATCGGCAGGAATGCGGCGAACAGGCCGACGGCCATCGCTCGGGCGACCGAGTGGCGATTGAGGTGCCAGAGGTTCGGGTCATGCAGCAACTTGCCGAGAAAGCGTAAGGATTTGTGTTCCCTGATGCTCGTCGGGTCGGGCATGTAACGTTTGAATAAGCGCCGGGGCATAAGGCTTCTCGGTCGGTTAAGGCGGCAAGTATGTCTGGATTCTACGAAGCGCCCATTCAGACTTTGTGACAATTGTTGACGACGCTTGTGCCCGACACCCGCTATGCCTAAAAGCGGGACTCTCAAGGACGGGCTTATGCGCACAGGGATGATGGCGCTCGCAGTCGGTCTGCTGGCCCCGGTTTTTATGCCGGCACTACCGCCGGTCTGGTTGATGCTGCTGTTGCCGGTCGTGGCTTTGATGCTGCTGCCGTTTCGCAGCTACCCCTTGGCGTTTTTGCTGTTTGGCTTCACGTGGGCCAGCGTCGGTGCGCAGTGGGCGCTGAATGATCGCTTGCCGATCGGGCTGGATGGCGAAACCCGGTGGGTTGAAGGGCGGGTCGTCGGTTTGCCGCAGAACAGCGACGGCGTGGTGCGCTTCGAATTGGCCGATGCACACTCACGGCATGAAAAACTGCCGGCGCTGATGCGACTCGCCTGGTACGCCGGCCCGCCGGTCAACAGTGGCGAGCGTTGGCGATTAGCGGTCAAGCTCAAGCGTCCGGGTGGATTGCTCAATCCGCACGCTTTCGATTACGAAGCGTGGCTGCTGGCGCAACGCATCGGCGCCACCGGCACGATCAAGGATGGCCAGCGCCTGAGCGAAGCACGCTGGGCCTGGCGCGACAGTATTCGTCAGCGTTTGCTCGAGGTGGACGCACAGGGACGGGGCGGGGCACTGGCGGCGCTGGTGCTGGGCGATGGCTCGGGACTCAGTCGCGAGGACTGGCAGATTTTGCAGGACACCGGCACCGTGCACTTGCTGGTGATTTCCGGTCAGCACATTGGCTTGCTGGCGGCAGTGATGTACATGCTGGTCAGCGGATTGGCCCGTTTTGGCCTGTGGCCGCTGCGCTGGCCCTGGTTGCCGTGGGCCTGTGGTCTGGCATTTGCGGCGGCGCTCGGTTATGGCCTGCTCGCAGGATTCGACGTGCCGGTACAGCGCGCCTGTGTGATGGTCGGTCTGGTGCTGTTGTGGCGCCTGCGTTTTCGTCATCTTGGTGCATGGTGGCCGTTGTTGCTGGCGTTCAATGCGGTGCTTTTGCTCGATCCCCTGGCCAGTCTGCGCCCCGGTTTCTGGCTGTCCTTTACCGCTGTTGCCGTGTTGATCTTCACCTTTGGCGGTCGGCTGGGCGCGTGGCGTTGGTGGCAAACCTGGACGCGGGCGCAGTGGTTGATTGCCATCGGTCTGTGTCCGGTGTTGCTGGCACTGAATCTGCCGATCAGTCTTAGCGGACCACTGGCGAACCTGTTGGCAGTGCCTTGGGTCAGCCTGGTTGTATTGCCGCCAGCACTGCTCGGCACGTTAATGTTGCCGGTGCCGTATGTCGGTGAAGGTCTTTTGTGGCTGGCCGGCGGTTTGATCGATGCGCTGTTTCGTACTTTGGCCGTGATCGCCGGGCAGTGGCCGGCATGGACAGCCGCCGCTGTGCCGGGTTGGGTCTGGTTGCTCGGCAGCCTCGGTGCCGTGTTGTTGCTGTTGCCGCGCGGCGTGCCGATGCGTGCACTGGGCTGGCCATTGCTATTGCTGCTGGTCGTGCCGCCCCGCGAGCGTCTGGATGAAGGGCTGGCCGATGTCTGGCAACTCGATGTCGGCCAAGGCCTGGCCATCTTGATTCGTACTCGTCATCACGCGTTGCTCTATGACGCTGGGCCACGCTTTGGCGATTTCGATCTCGGCGAACGGGTGGTACTGCCCGCATTGCGCAAGCTTAGTGTGGAGAAACTTGACCGGATGCTGCTTAGCCATGCGGACGCCGATCACGCGGGTGGCGCTCTGGCGATCATGCGCGGTTTGACCGTCGCTCATGTGCTCAGCGGCGATCCGGCGGCACTGCCCGCGCAATTGGGCGCCGAAGCCTGTGCAAGCGGCCAGCAATGGCAATGGGACGGCGTGCGTTTTCAGCTCTGGCAGTGGGCGGAGGCTCACGACAGCAATCAGCGTTCCTGCGTAATGCAGATCGAGGCCAATGGCGAGCGCTTGCTGCTGACCGGCGACATCGACAGCCATGCCGAGCGCTTGCTGCTCGACAGTCCGCTGGCCGTGCCGACGCAATGGCTGCAATCGCCGCACCATGGCAGCCGCAGTTCATCGTCCATGGCGCTGCTCAAAGTCTTGCAGCCTGAGTCCGTGCTGATCTCGCGAGGCCATGGCAACTCTTTCGGCCATCCGCACCCGACCGTGCTGGCGCGTTATCGCAAATTGAATCTGCACATTTACGACAGCGCCGAGCAGGGCGCCATTCATCTGCAACTGGGTACCTTCAAGGCGCCACGCACAATGCGTCAGCAACGGCGTTTCTGGCGTGATCCGCCCGCACTGGCCCGTTGATCGGGGCGTGGGCGAATGGGGCATCACGGTCGTCGGGGCGGCGGGTCTTAATCGTGAATCGGTATGGTAAAGTGGCGCACTTTTTCGAGGGGACTGTCACTGTGTGGGAATTGGTCAAATCCGGCGGCTGGATGATGTTGCCGATCATTCTGAGCTCCATCGCGGCCATGGCGATCGTCGCCGAACGCCTGTGGACCCTGCGCGCCAGTCGCGTCACCCCCGAGCATCTGCTGGGCCAGGTCTGGGTGTGGATCAAGGACAAGCAGCTCAATAAAGAAAAGCTCAAGGAATTGCGCGCCAATTCGCCGCTGGGAGAAATCCTCGCCGCCGGTCTGGCCAACTCCAAGCATGGTCGCGAGATCATGAAAGAGTGCATTGAAGAAGCCGCCGCCCGCGTTATTCACGAGCTCGAACGCTACGTCAATGCGCTGGGCACGATTGCCGCCATGTCGCCGCTGCTGGGCCTGCTGGGCACGGTGTTGGGCATGATCGACATTTTCAGTGCCTTCACCGGTTCAGGTATGACCACCAATGCCTCGGTATTGGCCGGCGGTATCTCGAAAGCGCTGATCACCACGGCGGCGGGCTTGATGGTCGGTATTCCGGCAGTGTTCTTCCACCGGTTCCTGCAGCGCCGCATCGATGAACTGGTCGTCGGTATGGAGCAGGAAGCGATCAAACTGGTTGAAGTGGTGCAGGGCGACCGTGACGTCGATCTGACCGAGGGCCGCGCGTGAAATTCCGTCGCAAGCCTCGGGAAACCATCGACATCAACCTCGCATCGCTGATCGATGTGGTGTTTATCCTGCTGCTGTTTTTCGTCGTGACCACCACGTTTACCCGTGAAACCCAGTTGCGCGTCGACCTGCCGGAAGCGGTCAGCGGCTCACCGGCCGAAGACCAGCAGCTCAAGCAGATTGATGTGGCTATCAGCGCTGAGGGCGTGTTTTCGGTGAACAACAAGATTTTGCCGAAAAATGATCTGGCGACCCTGATGGAAGCCATGCAGAAAGAGTCCAACGGCGACACCAACATGCCGTTGTCGATCAGTGCCGATGGCAAGACTCAGCATCAATCTGTGATCACCGCCATGGACGCGGCCGGCAAGCTCGGTTTCAGCCATCTGCGCATGACCACGGTCGAGGCGGCGCCGAAATCCTGATGAGTCTGTCCGATCGTTTGCTAGCCGCGTGGTATCAGGGGCACCCGGCCCTGACGTTGCTGCGGCCGTTGGAGTTGTTGTACCGCCGCGTGGTGGTCAAAAAACGCCAGCGCTTTCTCGACGGCGAGGGCGAGATCTATCAGCCACCGGTGCCGTTAATCGTCGTCGGCAACATCACCGTGGGTGGCACCGGCAAGACACCGATGATTCTCTGGCTGATCGAGCACTGTCGGCGCAGCGGCTTGCGCGTCGGCGTGGTCAGCCGTGGTTACGGTGCCAAACCGCCGCAGCTGCCGTGGCGGGTTGAGGCCGATCAAGCCGCCGACATTGCCGGAGACGAACCGCTGCTGATCGTCCAGCGCACCGGCGTACCGTTGATGATTGACCCCAATCGCAGCGCCGCCGTCAAAGCCTTGCTCGCCAGCGAACCGCTGGATCTGATCCTGTCGGATGACGGCATGCAGCATTACCGTCTGGCGCGAGATCTGGAACTGGTGCTCATCGATGCCGCCCGTGGTCTGGGCAACAAGCGTTGTCTGCCGGCCGGACCGTTGCGGGAGCCGATCGAGCGCCTGCAAAGCGTCGACGGCGTGCTGTTCAATGGTGCCACTGAAGACCGAGACGACGGTTTTGCTTTCCGTCTGCAACCCACCGCGCTGGTCAATCTGCGCAGTGGCGAGCGCAAGTCGCTCGATCATTTCCCGTCCGGCCAGGCCGTGCACGCGGTCGCCGGGATCGGCAATCCGCAACGTTTCTTCAATACCCTCGAAGCGCTAGACTGGCGCGCAGTGCCCACGCGTTTGCCGATCACGCCGAATACAGCGTGCAGGCCTTGAATTTCACACCGTCATTGCCGTTGGTGATGACCGAAAAGGACGCGGTGAAGTGCCGTGCCTTCGCTACAGCCGACTGGTGGTATCTGGCGGTCGATGCCGTGCCGTCGCCGGCCTTCGTGGCCTGGTTTGACACGCAGCTGATGCGCCTGTTGCCCGATCGGCTTTTGCCTTAACTCTTTACTCAGGGAATGTTCATGGACACCAAATTGCTCGATATCCTCGCGTGCCCGATCTGCAAAGGCCCGCTCAAGCTCAGCGCCGACAAGACCGAGTTGATCAGCAAGGGCGCCGGTCTGGCATACCCGATCCGCGACGGCATCCCGGTGATGCTCGAAAGCGAAGCCCGTACCCTGACCACCGACGAGCGTCTGGATAAATGACCACTGCCTTCACCGTTGTCATCCCGTCACGTTTCGCCTCGACCCGTCTGCCGGGCAAACCGCTGCTGGACATCGCCGGCAAGCCGATGATCCAGCACGTCTGGGAACAGGCGAGCAAAAGCAGCGCCAGCCGCGTGGTGGTTGCGACTGACGATGCGCGCATCGTCGAGGCCTGCAAGGCCTTTGGCGCCGAAGTGGTGCTGACCCGTGAAGACCATAATTCCGGCACCGACCGTCTGGCCGAAGTCGCGGCGAAACTGGGCCTCGAGCCTGACGCGATCGTGGTCAACGTGCAGGGTGACGAGCCGCTGATTCCACCGAGCGTGATCGATCAGGTCGCCGCCAACCTCGCCGCCCACACCGAAGCGCGCATGGCCACGCTGGCCGAGCCGATCGAGGACGTGGAAACCCTGTTCAATCCGAACGTGGTCAAGGTCGTCAGTGACATCAACGGTCTGGCGCTGACCTTCAGCCGCGCGACCTTGCCGTGGGCACGCGATGCGTTTGCCAAGAGCCGCGAGCAACTGCCGGAAGGCGTGCCGTACCGTCGCCACATCGGCATTTATGCCTACCGCGCCGGTTTCCTTCAGGATTTCGTCAACTGGGGGCCGTGCTGGCTGGAAAACACTGAATCCCTCGAGCAACTGCGTGCCCTGTGGCACGGCGTGCGCATTCATGTTGCTGACGCGTTGATCGCGCCACCGACCGGAGTTGACACCGTCGAAGACCTTGAGCGCGTTCGTCGCCTGCTGGAGGCCTGATGCGCGTTCTGTTTGTGTGCCTGGGCAATATTTGCCGTCCGCCCACCGCTGAAGGCGTGTTGCGCCACAAACTGCGTGAAGCGGGGCTGGCGGATCAGGTTGAAGTGGCCTCCGCCGGCACCGGTGACTGGCACGTCGGCAATCCGCCAGACAAACGCAGCCAGGCCGCCGCCAAAGTGCGCGGTTATGACTTGTCGGCGCAACGCGCGCAGCAGGTCAGCCGTGCTGACTTCGCCAGTTACGATCTGATTCTGGCCATGGATAACAGCAACCTGCGCAACCTCAAAGCCTTGCAACCATCCACCGGCAAGGCTGAACTGGATTTGTTCCTGCGCCGTTATGCCGGGCTGGTCGATGAAGTGCCGGATCCGTATTACGACGGTGATCAGGGTTTCGAGCAGGTATTGGATCTGATCGAAGCGGCATGTGACCAACTGCTGATCGAAGTGAAGGGCCGGTTATGAGTTTGCAGGTGCAACCGCAGGTTTCCCTGAAACCGTTCAACAGTTTTGGCGTAGATGTTCGCGCGCAACTGTTCGCCGAGGCCCATAGCGACGCCGATGTCCGTGAGGCGTTGGCTTATGCGAAAACACATGACGTGCCAATGCTGGTGATCGGCGGTGGCAGCAACTTGCTGCTGACCGCAGATATCCCGGCGCTGGTGCTGCGCATGGCGACGCGGGGGATCCGCGTGGTCAGTGATGACGGCAATCGTGTGGTGATCGAAGCTGAAGCCGGCGAGCCTTGGCATCCCTTTGTGCAATACACGCTGGCGCAGGGTTTTTCCGGACTGGAAAACCTCAGCCTGATTCCCGGCACCGTCGGCGCTGCGCCAATGCAGAACATCGGTGCCTACGGTGTCGAGATCAAGGATGTGTTTGCCGGATTGACCGCGCTGGATCGCCAGACCGGCGAGCTGCGCGACTTCAGCCTCGAAGAGTGCAACTTTGCCTACCGCGACAGCCTGTTCAAGCAGCAGCCTGGGCGTTGGTTGATTCTGCGCGTGCGCTTCAAACTGGATCGCGTCGCGCATCTGCATCTGGAATACGGCCCGGTGCGTCAGCGCCTGACCGAGCAGGGTATCGAGCAGCCGACGCCAAGTGACGTCAGTCGCGCCATCTGCAGCATCCGCAGTGAAAAACTGCCGGACCCGGCGGTGCTTGGCAATGCCGGCAGCTTCTTCAAGAATCCGCTGGTGTCGGCGGCCGTCGTCGCGCAAATCAAAACGCAGCACCCGGACGTGGTGGCTTACGCGCAACCGGACGGGCAGATGAAACTGGCGGCGGGTTGGCTGATCGAGCGTGCCGGCTGGAAAGGTTTCCGTGAGGCCGATGCCGGCGTGCATAAATTGCAGGCGCTGGTGCTGGTCAACTACGGCGCGGCAACCGGTTTGCAACTGCTCGACCTCGCGCAACGCATCCAGAAAGACATTGCCGAACGTTTCGATGTCGAGCTGGAGATGGAGCCTAACCGCTATTGAGGCTACGCTTTCAAAAGCGCCACCCAAAGCCCTGCACTGATAAAAAAGTGCAGGGCTTTTTTGTTAACGCTGGGTTAACTTAGCGAGCTAACGATAACCGTCATTTGCTCCACCAAAGGCCCGGTGCAGACGTTCCCGTCGGCACGAGAGAGCCTGATTAGCCTGAGTCGATCTGCGTGAACCACACCGCTGATTTTCCGGCGGCAGATTGCTCGACCCCATAACCACTAAAAATATGCGGGCGTGCCCATGATTACCCTGAAACTCAATGGTCAAGACCATCCCCTCGATGTCACCGAAGACATGCCGCTGTTGTGGGCGATTCGTGATGTCGCCGGTTACAACGGCACCAAATTCGGCTGCGGCATGGGCCTGTGTGGCGCGTGCACCATTCATATCGATGGCTTGCCCGCGCGCAGTTGCATCACGCCGATCGGCTCGGTGGTCGGACAGAACGTCACCACCATCGATAACCTGCATGCCGACCCGGTGGGTCAGGTCGTCCAGCAAGCCTGGCTGGACACCGCTGTAGCCCAATGCGGTTTCTGTCAGGGCGGGCAAATCATGTCGGCCACCGCGTTGCTCAAGACCAACCCGAACCCGAGCGACGAGCAGATCGAAGAAGCCATGGTCGGCAATATTTGTCGCTGCGGCACCTACAACCGAATCAAAACCGCTATTCGTCAGGCCTCCACTCACTTGAAGGAGGCCAAGGCATGAGCCGTCTTCCGAATGATTTCGCCCTGAGCAATCTCAGCCGTCGCGGTTTTCTCAAAGGCGTTGGCGCTACCGGTGCGCTGGTACTCGCCGCCAGTTGGGGTTGGCAAGATGCGTTGGCTGAAGACAAACCGAAGCAATTCGGCGCCGATGGCATGCCTAATGGCTGGATCGATGATCCGAAGGTCTACGTCAGCATCGCCGCTGACGGCACCGTCACCGTGGTCTGCAACCGTTCGGAAATGGGCCAGGGCGTGCGCACCAGTCTGACCATGGTCGTTGCCGACGAGTTGGAAGCCGACTGGGCGCACGTCAAAGTGCAACAGGCGCCGGGCGATGAAGTGCGTTTCGGTAACCAGGACACTGACGGTTCGCGCAGCATGCGTCATTGGTACGAGCCGATGCGTCGTTGTGGTGCGGCGGCGCGGACCATGCTCGAGCAAGCTGCCGCTGCGCAGTGGAAAGTGCCGGTCGGCGAATGCCACGCGCAGTTGCATAAAGTGCTGCACAAACCGTCCGGCCGTGAGCTGGGCTATGGCGAACTCGCCGCTGCCGCCAGTGCGTTGCCAGTGCCGGCGCGTGACAGTCTGCGCCTCAAGCAACCGTCGGAATTTCGCTACATCGGCAAGGAAGGCAGCAAAGCCATCGACGGTGACGACATCGTCAACGGTCGTGCCGTGTACGGCGCCGATGTGCATTTCGATGGCATGTTGTACGCGACCATCGCCCGTCCGGCGGTGTACGGCGGCAAGGTCAAATCGCTGGATGACAGCGCCGCGCTGAAAGTCCCTGGCGTACTCAAAGTGCTGCAGATCGAAAGTCGCCCGTTGCCTTCGGAATTCCAACCGTTGGGCGGTGTGGCCGTGGTGGCCAGCAATACCTGGGCAGCGATCAAGGGCCGCGAGGCGCTGAAAATCGAATGGGACGATGGGCCGAACGCCAGTTATGACTCGATCGCCTATCGCAAGGAACTGGAAGCTGCGTCGCTGAAGCCTGGCAAAGTGGTGCGCAACACCGGCGATATCGACAAGGCCCTGAGCGGCGCCGCGAGTACGCTCGAAGCTTCGTATTACCTGCCGCACTTGGCGCAGGCACCGATGGAGCCCATGGTCGCCATCGCCCGTTACAAGGATGGCGTTTGCGAAGCGTGGGCGCCGAGTCAGGCGCCACAAGTCACCCGCGAACGCATCGCCGAGCGTCTTGGGCTGCCGTTCGACAACGTCACGTTCAATGTCACGCTGCTTGGCGGCGGTTTCGGCCGCAAGTCGAAACCGGACTTCGTCGTTGAAGCAGCGATTCTCGCCAAAGAGTTTCCCGGTAAAGCTGTGCGGGTGCAGTGGACGCGTGAAGATGACATCCACAACTCGTATTTCCACACTGTGTCTGCTGAGTACCTCAAGGCGGGCGTGGCCAAGGACGGTATGCCGTCCGGTTGGCTGCATCGCACCGTGGCACCGAGCATCACTGCGTTGTTCGCGCCGGGCATGAACCATGAAGCGGCATTCGAACTGGGTATGGGCTTCACCAACATGGCCTACGCGATTCCCAATGTGCGTCTGGAAAACCCCGAAGCCACCGTGCACACGCGAGTCGGCTGGTATCGCTCGGTGTCGAACATTCCCCATGGTTTCGCGATCCAGAGTTTCGTCGATGAGCTGGCGCACAAGGCCGGCGAAGATCCGCTCAAATACCAGATCAAACTGCTCGGCCCGGATCGCCAGATCGACCCGCGCACCTTGAGCGAAGAGTGGAACTACGGCGAATCGCCCGAGCGTTATCCAATCGATACCGGGCGCATGCGCACCGTGCTGGAAACCGCCGCGAAAGCAGCCGGTTGGGGACGCAAACTGCCGAAGGGCCGTGGTCTGGGTCTGGCGGTGCATTACAGCTTCGTCACCTATGTGGCGGCGGTGATTGAGGTTGAAGTAAAAGACGACGGTACGCTGATCGTGCACAAGGCTGATATTGCCGTGGACTGCGGGCCGCAGATCAACCCCGAGCGCATTCGTTCGCAGTTCGAAGGCGCTTGCGTGATGGGCTTGGGCAACGCGGTGCTGGGCGAAATCAGTTTCAAGGACGGCAAGGTGCAGCAGGACAACTTCCACATGTACGAAGTGGCGCGCATGTCGCTGGCGCCGAAGGAAGTCGCCGTGCATCTGGTGACACCGCCGGGCGACGTGCCGTTGGGCGGCGTTGGCGAACCGGGCGTGCCACCGATTGCGCCGGCACTGTGCAACGCGATCTTCGCCGCCACCGGCAAGCGCATCCGCAATCTGCCGGTGCGTTATCAGTTGCAGGGCTGGCAGAAGGCAGAGGCGTAATGGACAGCGTCGACCTCAATGTCCTGCGCAGCGTCCTCGAATGGCGCCGCGCCGGGCAGCGGGTGGTGCTGTTCAGCGTGGTGCAGACCTGGGGCACTGCGCCGCGGGCGCCCGGCGCCATGCTCGCCTTGCGCGAGGATGGCGTGGTGATTGGTTCGGTGTCGGGCGGCTGCGTCGAGGATGACTTGATCGCCCGCCTGCACGATGGACGGATCGCCACCGATGGGCCGCCGGTGCAGTTGATTACTTATGGCGTCACGCGTGAAGAGGCGGCGCGCTTTGGCTTGCCTTGCGGCGGCACGTTGCGCCTGACCGAAGAGCGCGTCGGCGACCCTGCCTGGGTTGCCGAATTGCTGGCCCGTTGTGAGGCTCACGAGATCGTTGCTCGCGAACTGAACATCGAAACCGGCGAAGTGCTTCTGTCACCGGCGAGCAAAAGCGATGCGCTGGAATTCGATGGCAAAACCCTGCGCGCCATTTACGGTCCGCGCTGGCGTCTGCTGTTGATCGGCGCCGGCCAGTTGTCCCGCTACGTCGCGGACATGGCTCGACTGCTGGATTTCGAGGTATTGATCTGCGATCCGCGCACCGAGTTTGTCTACGGTTGGGAGGAGCATCACGGGCGTTTCGTCCCGGGCATGCCAGATGACGCGGTGCTGAGCATCCAGACCGATGAGCGCACGGCGATTGTCGCGCTGACTCACGATCCGCGTCTGGATGACATGGCATTGCTGACGGCGCTGGATTCGCCAGCCTTCTATGTTGGCGCGCTCGGCTCGCGGGTCAACAGTCAGAAACGTCGGGAGAATCTCGCTCAGCTAGGCTTGTCGGTAAAGGCGATCAATCGACTGCACGGGCCGATCGGCTTGCACATCGGCAGTCATTCGCCGGCGGAAATTGCCTTGTCGTTGTTGGCGGAAATCGTCGCAATCAAGAACGGCGTCGAACTGAAGCAGAAAAAAAACCTGGAGGGCACATGAGTCGATCCATTGCAGTGATTGTGCTGGCGGCGGGCGAGGGCAGTCGCTTTCGCCAGGTGGCGGGTGCCGACAAGGACAAGTTACTGGCGGACTGCACCGGGCGGGATGGTGCGGTGCGTTCGGTGATCGAGCAGGTGCTGGTGAATCTGCCGGCCAGTCTGGACAAGCGCGTGCTGGTGACGACCGAGGCACGGCCGCAGGTGATGCGCATGGCGCAGGCTTATGGTTGTGACGTGGTCTCGATCGAATCGACCGGGATGGGGGACAGTATTGCCGCTGGCATTGCCGCGTGCCCGGATGCTGATGGCTGGTTGATTGTGCTGGGGGATATGCCGTTTATCTTGCCGTCGAGTATTGAGCGTGTGGTTGCGGCGATTGCTGACGATGCGGTGAGTGTGCCGGTGCAGGATGGCGAGTTTGGTCACCCTGTGGGGTTTGGGCGTTCGTTTGGCGCGGGGTTGCAGGCGTTGAGCGGTGATCGTGGGGCCAGGCCGTTGTTCACGCAGGGCAGGGTGGTGGAGATTGCTGTCGATGATCCAGGCGTTCTGTGGGATATCGATGTGCCTGAGGCTTTGGTTTTTGCCTCGTCTTGAGATCTGTGTGAATTCCTTAGAGGCCCTCACCCTAACCCTCCCGAAACGTCGGACCGCCCAGAGGGAGAGGGGACTGACCGACGTGTTCTTTCGAGGTGCACCGACCCAAACTTCGAGTCGAGCACCGGCCTTGAAGTACACGGAGATCGGCTCCCTTTCCCCCTCGCCCCCTGGGGGCGGTCCGACGTTCGGGAGGGCTGGGGTGAGGGGGAAATCTAGAATCCACCACAAAAAATCGATGCATAAAAAAGCCCCGCCTGAATAATCAGGCGGGGCTTTTTAACGGCTTTGGGAATTACACGAGAGGTTTAGGCTCGTGCTCTTTTTCCTCGGCCTCTTGGTGTTGCTCGACCGCGTCCTGAACGGAGCGTGGTGCTTCAGCGATCACCGCTTCAACTACCGCTTCTTCAGCGACCGGGGCAGGAGCTGCCTCGACCACGGCAGCGACTGGAGCAGCTGCGGCAGCCAGTTCGGCTTCCTTCTGCAGACGCTCTTCTTCACGCTTGCGACGACGCACTTCACGTGGATCGTTCGGCGCGCGGCCGCTTGGCGTCAGGGCGCTGACCGGAGCCGGTGCTTCAACCACCGGGGCTGGCGCTTCGGCAACCACTGGCGCTTCGACAACGGGCGCTGGTTCAGCAACGACCACTGGCTCGGCAACCTTGGTTTCTTCAACTACTGGCGCTTCGAACACTGGCGCTTCAACAACCGGTGCTTCAACCACAGGCGCAGGCGTTTCAGCGGTTGCTGGTTCGGCAACCCAGTTGAAAGCGGTCTGCTCTTCGCGAACTTCACGCACGGTTTCAGTCACGGTTTCAGCGACGGTTTCAACCACCGGCTCGGCAACCACGGCTGGAGCTGGCTCTACCTGAGGCAAGGTTTCCTGAACCGGTGCCACTTCGACTTCCGGAGCAGCAACCACTTCTACCGGAGTGGTCGCTTCAACTACCGGCGCTTCCACTGGAGCGGTTTCCTGAACAGCAGCGGTGGCGCGTTCGGCTTGCTCGTGAGCTTGTGCTTCAGCCGGGGCGCTGATCACGGTGCTGGCAACAGCGGCGGTCACCGCCAGGCCAGCAGCCAGATCGGCAGTGCCTGGGCCTTCGCCGTTTTCGCCGGCTTCGGATTCTTCCGAACCTTCGATCACGTTGCCGTTGGCATCACGCTGACGCTCACGACGGTTGCTGCGACGACGCTGACCGCGCGAACGACGACGTGGACGATCGCCTTCGGCGTTCTCCGAACCGTCTTCCGGCAGTTGCTCTTCGTTGCTGTTCACTTCTTCTTCAGCGACGGCAGCAGCGGCCTGTTCGGCGCGTGGCTGACGCTCTTCACGCGGCGGACGCGGTGCGCGCTCTTCACGTGGCTGACGGGCCGGGCGCTCTTCAGCGGTAACAACTGCGGTGTCTGCAGTCACTGGAGCGGCGTCCAGTGGCTCGCGCAGTTCACGTACACGCTCTTCGCGCTCGCCACGTGGCTTGCGGTCTTCGCGCGGTGCACGTGGCGCACGTTCTTCACGCGGAGCACGTGGTGCGCGCTCTTCGCGGGCAACTGGTGCTTCGGTGCGGGCTTCACGAGGCTCGCGGACTTCACGGGCTTCGCGTGGCGCACGCTCTTCGCGCGGTTCACGTGGGGCGCGTTCTTCACGCGGTGCACGTTCTTCACGCGGTTTGCGCTCTTCATCGCGGCGACCATTACGGTTGCGGCTCTGCTGACGACCGTTGCGACGTTCTTCGTTACGGGCCGGGCGCTCGGTGGCTGGTTTTTCAACCACAACCGGAGCGGCAGGCTCTTCTTTGGTGGCGAACAGGCTGACCAGCGATTTCACCAGGCCTTTGAACAGGCTTGGCTCTGGCGCGGCAACTGGCGCCGGTGCCGGAGCAACAGGCGCGGCGGCTTCGGTCGGAACCGGAGCGTTGGCGCGGGCCGGAGCAGTCTTGACCGCAGCTTCCTGGCGAACCAGGGTGCGGGTCGCAGCGGCTGGCTGAACTTCTTCGACTTCAGCAGCGGCAGCAGCGATTTCGTAGCTGGACTGGTTGGTCGCGGCTTCCGGGCTGTCGTCACGCAGACGCTGAACTTCGAAGTGCGGCGTTTCGAGGTGATCGTTCGGCAGGATGACGATACGAGCGCGGGTGCGCAGTTCGATCTTGGTGATCGAGTTGCGTTTTTCGTTGAGCAGGAACGCGGCGACCGGGATCGGCACCTGAGCGCGCACTTCGGCAGTGCGGTCTTTCAGAGCTTCTTCTTCGATCAGGCGCAGGATCGCCAGCGACAGCGATTCAACGTCACGGATGATGCCGGTGCCGTTGCAACGCGGGCAGACGATGCCGCTGCTTTCGCCCAGGGATGGACGCAGGCGCTGACGGGACATTTCCAGCAGGCCGAAGCGCGAGATGCGGCCGATCTGCACGCGAGCGCGGTCGGCTTCCAGGCATTCGCGGACTTTCTCTTCCACGGCGCGCTGGTTCTTGGCAGGGGTCATGTCGATGAAGTCGATGACGATCAGGCCGCCGATGTCACGCAGGCGCAACTGACGGGCGATTTCTTCGGCGGCTTCAAGGTTGGTCTGCAGAGCGGTTTCTTCGATGTCGCTGCCTTTGGTGGCGCGCGCCGAGTTGATGTCGATGGACACCAGAGCTTCGGTCGGATCGATAACGATGGAGCCGCCGGAAGGCAGTTCAACGACGCGCTGGAAAGCGGTCTCGATCTGGCTTTCGATCTGGAAACGGTTGAACAGCGGCACGCTGTCTTCGTACAGCTTGATCTTGCTGGCGTACTGCGGCATCACCTGGCGGATGAAGGTCAGGGCTTCGTCCTGGGCTTCAACGCTGTCGATCAGCACTTCGCCGATGTCCTGGCGCAGGTAATCGCGGATGGCGCGGATGATCACGTTGCTTTCCTGGTAGATCAGGAAAGGCGCGGAGCGATCCAGCGAGGCTTCTTTGATGGCGGTCCACAGTTGCAGCAGGTAATCGAGGTCCCACTGCATTTCTTCGCTGCTGCGGCCCAGGCCGGCAGTGCGCACGATCAGACCCATGTCGGCTGGCGCAACCAGACCGTTCAGCGCTTCACGCAGTTCGTTGCGCTCTTCGCCTTCGATGCGACGGGAGATGCCGCCGGCACGCGGGTTGTTCGGCATCAGCACGAGGTAACGACCGGCCAGGCTGATGAAGGTGGTCAGGGCTGCGCCCTTGTTGCCACGTTCTTCTTTTTCGACCTGAACGATGACTTCCTGGCCTTCGCTCAGGACGTCCTTGATGTTGACGCGGCCTTCAGGGGCTTTCTTGAAGTACTCGCGGGAGATTTCTTTGAGGGGCAGGAAGCCGTGGCGCTCGGAGCCGAAATCGACAAAGGCAGCCTCAAGGCTTGGTTCGATGCGAGTGATGCGGCCTTTATAGATGTTGGCCTTCTTCTGCTCGCGTGCACCGGATTCGATGTCCAGGTCGTAGAGGCGTTGGCCATCTACCAGTGCAACACGCAACTCTTCGGGTTGAGTTGCGTTAATCAGCATTCTTTTCATGTAGTACCGTCGGTTTCCGGGCTGCCGGAAACGGCGTTCGGCACACACGACTTCTCACGGTCGGTGTCAGGTGCGTCGGGAGTGGTTGGCCATTCCCGTGTCCAGCGATATGCGGCCAATTGGGCCGATATAGCGACGTACGCGTCCTGCTTGCTGTGGCTACTTAAGCACTCAGTCAGGAGGAGGAATCAACCAGCGGCTGTGGACGAGATGAAGCGTCTTGATAAAGCCTATTGCTACACAGTCCGGCGGTTGTGCATCTCCACCCTACACGTATCCCTGATAATTCGGGTGCTGCCGCGCGCAGAATCCGCAGCGGGTTGGCATTTACCGTGAGCTCCGATAGGGGAGGTCACGCATCATGGCTAATTCAGGCGTTGTTTCCGAAGCATTCGCTCGGGGTCATCTGCAGCTGACTGCACTTTGTGAACTGGCCTTGAATGTGTGCCTGCCAGGCGAGTAAAAACTCTGCTCGGCGGTGTAATTCAGGCCTCATGTCACCTGCGCTTGTTACAACTGCAAACTCCACCGTTACGTAGCGAAAGCCCCGTAGGACGGCCTCGCGTCCTGGTGAATTGCGTTGGTCAGGGCCGGTTTTTGACCGTGGTTCCTCTGTCCAGGCCGCTTTTGGCGGCGTTCGCGACTATAGCAGCAATGATTAAGTGCTTCAATTCCATAAAAATTGTTATCATCCGCGGCATGACAACTACTGCCCCTTCGACTCCAGGCGTTCAATTGCTTGAAGTCTCGCCGGAGTATGCCGGCCAACGAATCGACAACTTTCTCCTCGCCCGGCTCAAAGGCGTGCCCAAGACCTTGATTTACCGCATTTTGCGTAAAGGCGAAGTGCGCGTGAACAAAGGTCGGATCAAGCCCGAATACAAGCTGCAGGCCGGTGATATCGTGCGCGTGCCGCCCGTTCGCGTGCCTGAGCGTGACGAACCGGTGCCACTTGCACAGGGTTTGCTGCAGCGCCTGGAAGCCTCGATTGTCTTCGAAGACAAAGCCCTGATCGTGATCAACAAGCCCGCCGGCATTGCGGTTCACGGTGGCAGCGGCCTGAACTTCGGCGTGATCGAAGCCTTTCGTCAGTTGCGCCCCGATGCCAAGGAATTGGAACTGGTTCACCGTCTCGACCGTGACACCTCCGGCCTACTGATGATCGCGAAAAAGCGCAGCATGTTGCGTCACTTGCATGAGCAGTTGCGCGGCGATGGCGTCGACAAGCGGTACATGGCGCTGGTACGCGGCAACTGGGCGACTTCGATCAAGAAAGTCAGTGCGCCATTGCTCAAGAGCAATCTGCGTTCCGGCGAGCGCATGGTCGAAGTCAATGACGAGGGCAAAGAAGCCCTGACCATGTTCAAGGTGCTGCGCCGTTTCGGTGATTTCGCCACCATGGTCGAGGCTAAACCGGTTACCGGTCGTACTCACCAGATTCGCGTGCACACCTTGCATGCCGGCCATTGCATTGCTGGCGACAGCAAGTACGGCGATGAGGATTTCACCAAGGAAATCCGCGATCTGGGCGGCAAGCGCCTGTTCCTGCACGCCTACATGCTGACCGTGCCGCTGCCCGATGGCGGCAAGCTGACCTTGCAGGCGCCGGTCGATGAAATGTGGGCCAAGACCGTGGAGCGATTGAGTGCGCCCATCTGATTACAAACTGCTGATTTTCGATTGGGACGGCACGCTGGCCGACTCCATTCACCGGATTGTCGAGGCGATGCACTCGGCGTCCGGGCGCTCCGGTTTCGAGTTGCGCGATGACTTTGCCGTCAAAGGCATCATCGGTCTGGGTTTGCCCGAGGCGATTCGCACGCTGTATCCCGAGATCAGCGATGCCGAAATGACCTTGTTTCGCGAGTATTACGCCGATCACTACATCGCCGCGGAAGCCGTGCCTTCGCCGTTGTTCGAAGGCGTTGTCGAGTCGATGGCGTCCTTTCGCGAGCAGGGTTATCACCTGGCCGTCGCCACCGGCAAGAATCGTCGCGGGCTGGATCGGGTGCTCAAGGCCAATGGCTGGGAAGATTATTTCGATATCACCCGTGCTGCCGATGAAACTGCGAGCAAGCCGCATCCTCTGATGCTGGAGCAGATCCTTGCTCACTGCGGTGTGCGTGCGGAGCAGGCGCTGATGGTCGGCGATTCGTCCTTCGATCTGCTGATGGCGCGTAACGCAGGGATGGACTCGGTGGCGGTCAGTTATGGCGCGCAATCGATCGAATCGCTGCAGCAGTTCGAGCCGCGTCTGTCGATCGACCGTTTTTGTGAATTGCATGCCTGGCTGGAACAGCAGGCTTAATACGTTTTTGCTGGGGTGGATGGCATGACCGACGAATGGAAAGCACCGGCCAAGGCAAGTGCCGACGGCGGTGACGAGAAAAGCTGGAAGCTGTTGGAAAAGACCATGCTGGCCGGTGTGCAGGAACAGCGTCGTTCGCGGCGTTGGGGGATTTTCTTCAAGCTGCTGACGTTTGTTTATCTGTTTGTGGCGCTGATTCTGTTCACGCCACTGATGGACATGGAAAAAAGCGCCACGCGCGGGTCGAACTACACCGCGCTGATCGACGTCACTGGCATGATTGCCGATAAAGAGCCGGCCAGCGCCGACAACATCGTCGGCAGTCTGCGGGCGGCGTTCGAGGACAAGAAGGTCAAGGGCGTGATCCTGCGGATCAACAGTCCTGGCGGCAGTCCGGTGCAGTCGGGTTATGTATATGACGAGATCAAACGTCTGCGCGGTCTGCACCCGGAGATCAAGGTGTATGCGGTGATTTCCGATCTGGGTGCGTCCGGTGCTTATTACATCGCCAGTGCGGCGGACCAGATCTACGCCGACAAGGCGAGTCTGGTTGGCTCCATTGGTGTGACGGCGGCGGGTTACGGCTTTGTCGGCACCATGGAGAAACTTGGCGTCGAGCGTCGCACGTACACCTCGGGCGAGCACAAATCGTTCCTTGACCCGTTCCAGCCGCAGAAGCCTGAAGAAACGGCGTTCTGGCAAGGCGTGTTGGATACCACGCACAAGCAGTTCATCAACAGCGTCAAGCTGGGTCGTGGCGATCGTCTGAAAGACAAAGAACATCCGGAGCTGTTTTCCGGGTTGGTCTGGTCGGGCGAGCAGGCGCTGCCACTGGGTTTGATTGACGGTCTGGGCAATGCCAGTTCGGTGGCGCGGGATGTGATTGGTGAGAAGGAGTTGGTGGACTTCACTGTTCAGGAGTCGCCGTTCGATCGCTTCTCGAAGAAGCTCGGTGCCAGTGTGGCTGAGCAGTTGGCGATGTGGATGGGTTTCCACGGGCCTTCGTTGCGTTAACAAATCACTGCATGAAAAAACCGGCCTTGATGGCCGGTTTTTTGTGGGTCAGGGAATCTGCACGCCTTCATCCAAAAGCATGTCGATCAGGCGAATCAGCGGCAAGCCGATCAGGCTGGTGGCATCCGGGCCTTCTGTGGACTGGAACAGGCTCACGCCGAGGCCTTCAGCCTTGAAACTGCCCGCGCAGTCGTAGGGCTGCTCGATGCGCAGATAGCGTTCAACGCGCGCCTGATCGAGTTGGCGCATATGGACAGTGAATGGCACACAATCGACCTGGCACTCGCCCGTCTGGCTATTGAGCAAGGCCAGGCCGGTCAGAAATGTCACGCTGGCGCCGCTGGCGGCCATTAGTTGTTCGCGGGCTTTCTCGAACGTGTGCGGCTTGCCGATAATCTGCTCGCCAAGCACGGCAACCTGGTCTGAGCCAATAATCAGGTGAGCGGGGTGGCTGTCGGCCAGTGCCCGGGCTTTTTGTTCGGCGAGGCGCTTGACCAGTTCGATGGCTGACTCGCCCGGGCGATGGCTTTCATCGATATCCGGCGAGCTGCAGACGAACGGCAGGTGCAGGCGGGCGAGCAATTCACGACGATAAGTCGAGCTTGAAGCGAGTAATAAAGGCAGCATTCGCGTCTCCTGAGGCAGGTGCGAATTCTAGCGGAGGCACGCAAGTGACGGACAGGGCACAATTTCCTTTGACATGGGTGGGTGCATCCCTATAATGCTGCGCCTATGTTGAATGACCCGATTCCACCTCACGTTGACCCGCGCAAATTGGCTGATCGTGGCACCACCCTTCAAGGTGAAATGCTGCTGGCCGATTTGGAGAGACTCTGCGACCCGCTTTCCGACAATGTCGGTACGGTGCAGGCGAAATTCGTTTTTGAACGAGATGAACGTAAATCTGTGGTAATCCACAGCTTTATCGACACCGAGGTCAAAATGGTTTGCCAGCGTTGTCTTGAGCTGGTCACCCTGCCGATCCACAGCGAATGCAGTTATGCTGTGGTGAAAGAGGGTGCGAATACCCAGTCGTTGCCGAAAGGTTATGACGTGCTGGAACTGGGCGAAGATCCATTGGATCTGCAGTCACTGATCGAGGAGGAGCTTCTGCTCGCCTTGCCCATTGTGCCTGCTCATCATCCGGAAGAATGCCAGCAGCCGGCGGGTCTCGATGAGCCCGAACCGAGCGAGGACGAGTCAACGCGGTCCAACCCGTTCAGTGTATTGGCGCAGTTAAAGCGTGACCCAAACGTTTAGGAGTTAATCAATTATGGCTGTTCAGCAGAACAAAAAATCCCGCTCTGCCCGTGACATGCGCCGTTCGCACGACGCTCTCGAGGCTAGCACTCTGTCTGTAGAAAAAACCACTGGTGAAGTTCACCTGCGTCACCACGTATCGCCAGAAGGCGTATACCGTGGCCGTAAAGTGATCGACAAGGGCGCTGACGAGTAATCACTTGTCCGCTCAAGTCATCGCGATTGACGCAATGGGCGGGGACTTCGGTCCCCGCAGCATTGTTCAGGCCAGCCTTGCTTGCCTGTCTGCTACGCCCTCGCTGCACCTGACCCTCGTCGGTCAACCCTCCCTTCTTGAAGAATTGATCAACGGCCAATCGGCTGCCGATCGCGCGCGCCTGACGATTGTTGCGGCCAGCGAAGTCATCACCATGGACGAAAAACCGACCCAGGCCTTGCGCGGCAAGCCGGATTCGTCGATGCGTGTTGCTCTCGAACTGGTGCGTGACGGCAAGGCTCAAGCGTGTGTCAGTGCCGGTAATACCGGTGCGTTGATGGCGCTGTCGCGGTTCGTTCTGAAAACGTTACCGGGTATTGACCGTCCGGCCATGGTTGCCGCGATTCCGACGCAGAAGGGTTTTTGCCAGTTGCTCGATCTGGGCGCCAATGTCGATTGCAGTGCCGAGCATTTGCTGCAGTTTGCGGTGATGGGCTCGGTGGCGGCGCAGACGCTGGGCATCCATCGCCCGCGTGTCGCGCTGCTGAACATCGGCACCGAAGACATCAAGGGCAATCAGCAGGTCAAACTGGCTGCGACACTGCTGCAAGCTGCTCGCGGTATCAACTACATCGGTTTTATCGAAGGCGACGGGTTGTATCGCGGAGAGGCTGACGTGGTGGTTTGCGATGGTTTTGTCGGCAATATCCTGCTGAAGTCCAGCGAAGGCCTGGCGACGATGATTGCTGCACGTATTGAAGCGTTGTTCAAAAAGAATCTGGCTTCCCGTGCGGTAGGGGCTTTGGCGTTGCCACTGATGAAGCGCTTGCAGGCGGATCTGGCGCCGGCGCGACATAACGGCGCAAGCTTTCTCGGTTTGCAGGGTATCGTCGTGAAAAGTCACGGTTCGGCCGGGGTCCAGGGCTTTCAGAGCGCGATTCAGCGCGCGCTGATCGAGATTCAGGAGAATCTTCCCGAACGCCTCCACGGTCGTCTGGAGGATTTGTTGTCTTAGGCGTTTTCGTCGGACAATGCTTAAATGTGACCGCCCGGTTCAAAGGGCCATCCAACTGTCAGTTTCTTGCGTCCCCCAGCGGGGCGTCATTTTCCGACGACAAGATCATTAGGGGCTTGTTACATGTCTGCTTCCCTCGCATTCGTCTTTCCAGGACAGGGTTCGCAGTCCCTCGGCATGTTGGCCGAGCTGGGCGCGGAATATCCGTTGATCCTCGAAACGTTCAAAGAAGCTTCTGAGGCTCTGGGCTATGACCTGTGGGCACTGACCCAACAGGGCCCGGAAGAGCTGCTCAATCAAACCGATAAAACCCAACCGGCCATTCTGACCGCTTCGATCGCCCTGTGGCGTCTGTGGCTGTCTGAAGGCGGAGCGCGTCCGGCATTTGTTGCCGGTCACAGCCTGGGCGAATACAGCGCGCTGGTCGCTGCCGGCAGCCTGACACTGGCTGACGCGGTCAAGCTCGTTGAGCGTCGCGGTCAGTTGATGCAGGAAGCGGTTCCGGCCGGGCAGGGCGGCATGGCTGCCATTCTTGGTCTGGAAGATGCCGACGTGCTGGCAGCCTGCGCAGAAGCTGCGCAAGGCGAAGTCGTCAGCGCCGTCAACTTCAATTCGCCAGGCCAGGTGGTAATCGCCGGGGCCAAGGCTGCTGTCGAGCGCGCCATCGAAGGCTGCAAGGCGCGTGGTGCCAAGCGCGCCATGCCGTTGCCAGTGAGCGTGCCTTCGCACTGTGAACTGATGCGTCCGGCTGCCGAGCGCTTTGCTGAATCCATCGCCGCCATCGACTGGCAGGCGCCGCAGATCCCGGTCGTACAGAACGTCAGCGCGCAAGTGCCGGCCGATCTGGAAACCCTCAAGCGCGATCTGCTCGAACAACTCTATAAGCCAGTACGCTGGGTCGAGTCGGTACAGACTCTGGCCGCCAAGGGCGCGACCAATCTGGTCGAATGCGGCCCGGGCAAAGTGCTGGCCGGTCTGAACAAACGTTGCGCCGAAGGCGTCGCGACTTCCAACCTCAATACCCCAGACGCTTTCGCTGCCGCCCGTACAGCGCAAGCCTGAATCAGGAGAAACTTGCATGAGTCTGCAAGGTAAAGTTGCACTGGTTACCGGTGCAAGCCGCGGCATTGGTCAGGCTATCGCGCTGGAACTGGGTCGTCAGGGCGCCATTGTCATTGGCACCGCGACCTCCGCTTCGGGCGCTGAGCGTATTGCTGCCACCCTGAAGGAAAACGGTATCCAGGGCACGGGCCTTGAGCTGAACGTCACCAGCGATGAATCGGTCAGCGCGGTGCTGGCAAGCATTCAGGAACAGTTTGGTGCGCCAGTGGCGATCCTGGTCAATAATGCTGGCATCACCCGCGATAACCTGATGATGCGCATGAAAGACGACGAGTGGTACGACGTGATCGATACCAACCTGAACAGTCTGTTCCGCCTGTCCAAGGGCGTTCTGCGCGGAATGACCAAGGCGCGTTGGGGCCGAATTATCAGTATTGGCTCGGTAGTGGGTGCCATGGGCAACGCAGGCCAAGTAAACTATGCAGCCGCCAAGGCCGGTCTGGAAGGTTTCAGCCGTGCGATGGCGCGTGAAGTCGGTTCGCGTTCGATTACAGTCAACTCGGTAACCCCTGGGTTTATCGACACCGATATGACGCGCGAGCTGCCTGAAGCACAGCGTGAAGCCTTGCAGACGCAGATTCCGCTGGGTCGTCTGGGACAAGCTCAAGAGATCGCGTCTGTGGTCGCTTTTCTTGCATCCGACGGTGCGGCATACGTCACTGGGGCTACAATCCCGGTGAACGGTGGGATGTACATGTAAGTAAAATGTGACGGATTGCTTCAAAAAAATGTCATACGAGCTGTCTAAAATCCGTTATAAAGCTGCAATCTATTTATAGGCAGAGGGCCGCAGGGTTTGAGGAGTGAAGCTTTCAGTTGAAAAGCTGAAAAGTCTTTCTATACACTTACCCACTGGCCAGCTGCCTGAATTTGTCCATTAGGAGTGAAAACAAGGTATGAGCACCATCGAAGAGCGCGTCAAGAAAATCGTTGCCGAGCAACTGGGTGTTAAAGAAGAAGAAGTGGTCAACACTGCTTCCTTCGTTGAAGACCTGGGTGCCGACTCCCTTGACACCGTTGAGCTGGTGATGGCTCTGGAAGAGGAATTCGAGACCGAAATCCCTGACGAAGAAGCTGAAAAGATCACTACTGTACAAGCTGCAATCGACTACGTTACTAGCCACCAGGCGTAATAGTTTGTAATCGTTGTTTGCTGTCATGGAAAAACCGCACTGCCATCATGGCGTGCGGTTTTTTCTTTAGGCCTGATGCAAAATCGTCATTTGAAAAAGGAGAGTGCTGTGTCGCGTAGACGCGTCGTAGTCACCGGTATGGGTATGTTGTCGCCACTGGGCACGGATGTGCCGAGCAGTTGGCAGGGCATTCTGGCTGGCCGCAGTGGCATTGGTCTGATCGAACACACCGACCTTTCTGCCTATTCCACCCGCTTTGGCGGCTCGGTAAAGGGCTTCAATGTCGAGGAATACCTGTCGGTCAAGGAAGCGCGCAAGCTCGACCTGTTCATTCAGTACGGCCTCGCCGCAGGCTTTCAAGCCGTGCGCAACGCCGGTCTGGAAGTCACCGACGCCAACCGTGAACGCATTGGCGTGGCCATGGGTTCGGGTATCGGCGGTCTGACCAACATCGAAGAAACCAGCCGTACTCTGCATGAGACGGGTCCGCGTCGAATCTCGCCATTCTTCGTGCCAGGCTCGATCATCAATATGATTTCCGGTTTCCTGTCCATCCACCTGGGCGCACAGGGACCTAACTACGCCATCGCCACGGCGTGTACCACCGGTACGCACTGCATCGGCATGGCGGCGCGCAACATCATGTACGACGAAGCCGACGTGATGATCGCCGGCGGTGCCGAAATGGCTGCATGCGGTCTGGGCATGGGCGGCTTCGGCGCGTCCCGTGCACTGTCGACCCGCAACGACGAGCCAACCCGTGCCAGCCGTCCATGGGACAAGGGCCGTGATGGCTTCGTCCTTTCCGACGGTGCCGGTGCACTGGTTCTCGAAGAACTGGAGCACGCCAAGGCGCGTGGCGCGACCATCTACGCCGAGCTGATCGGCTTCGGCACCAGTGGCGATGCGTTCCACATGACTTCGCCACCCGCCGACGGTGCCGGTGCGGCACGCTGCATCACCAATGCGTTGCGCGATGCGAAGATCAACGTCGATCAAGTGCAGTACATCAACGCCCACGGCACTTCGACCCCGGCCGGCGACCTCGCCGAAGCCAACGCGATCAAGTCGGTGTTCGGTGACCACGCCTATAAGCTGGCAGTCAGCTCGACCAAATCGATGACCGGTCACCTGTTGGGTGCGGCGGGCGCAGTCGAGGCGATCTTCAGCGTGCTGGCGATCAACAGCCAGGTCGCACCGCCGACCATCAACCTCGATGAGCCGGATGAAGGCTGCGATCTCGATTTTGTGCCGCACACCGCGCGCAACATGGACATCGATGTCGTGCTGTCCAACTCCTTCGGTTTTGGCGGCACCAATGGCACCTTGGCATTCCGCCGGTTCGCAGGCTGATGGACAGTTGGGTCGACGGTCAACCGGCTGACGCTCTGTCGCTGAAAGATCGCGGCCTGGCTTACGGTGATGGTCTGTTCGAGACTATCGCTGTGCGTAGCGGCCAGCCGATCCTGCTGGATCGGCACCTGACGCGTCTGGCCGATGGCTGTTCGCGTCTGGCCATTGCGGCCGATATCGAGCTGATTCGCCATGAGCTGCTGAGTTATGCAGCAGCGATGGGTGAGGGTGTGCTCAAGCTCATCCTCAGCCGTGGCGACGGTTTGCGCGGTTATGCGCCCGACCCGGCGGCGCCGGGCCGACGCATTCTGCAAGGCAATCCTGCGGCGACTTATCCGGCTGTGCATGCTGAACAAGGCGTTCGCCTGTTTCCCTGCAACACGCGACTGTCCAAACAGCCGCTTCTCGCCGGACTCAAACATCTCAATCGATTGGAGCAGGTTCTCGCCCGTGCCGAATGGCAGGACAGCGAGCACGCCGAAGGCTTGATGCTGGATCAGGTCGGTCGAGTGATCGAGGGCGTGTTCAGCAATCTGTTTCTGGTAAGCGACGGTGTGCTGATAACGCCGGACCTCAAGCGTTGCGGTGTCGCCGGGGTGATGCGCGCCGAAATATTGTTTCAGGCCGAGTCATTGGCCATCCCCACGCAAATCGCCGATATCAGCCTCGAACAGCTGCAATGGGCTGATGAAGTGTTTGTCTGCAACAGTGTTTATGGTGTCTGGCCGGTACGCGCCTGTGCTGCACTGAGCTGGCCGGTTGGCCCGCTCACCCGTAAACTGCAAACCATTGCCCGCGCCCTATTGGATGCCTGATTTTGAGACGTAAACTTTTGCTGCTGCTGGAAACCGGACTGGTTCTGGCAGGGCTGTTGCTGGGCGCTAGCGCCTGGAAGATTCACTCCGCACTGGAGCAGCCGCTGAACATCACGCAGGAAGAGCTGCTGGATGTGCCGAAAGGCTCGACACCGACCCGTACTTTCCTTTCACTTGAAACCGATGGCGTCATCAAGGATGCGTTCTGGCTGCGGGTTTACTGGCGCTTCAATCTCGCGGGCACGCCGATTCACAGCGGTGAGTACCGTATGCAACCGGGCATGACCGTCAATGGTCTGATCGACTTGTGGAAGCGTGGTGAAGTGGTGCAGTACAGCCTGACGCTGGTCGAGGGCTGGAATTTCCATCAGGTGCGCGCGGCGTTGGCCAAGGATGACAAGGTCGAGCAGACCCTGGACGGTTTGAGCGACAGCGACGTCATGGCGAAGATTGGTCATAAAGGGTTGTTCCCGGAAGGCCGTTTCTTCCCTGATACCTACCGCTTTGTGCGCGGCATGTCCGATGCTGAGTTGTTGAAGAAAGCCTTTGATCGCCTTGATGAAGTGCTGGCGAAAGAATGGGAAAGTCGTTCTGCCGATGTGCCGTACACCGAACCTTATCAAGCGCTGATCATGGCGTCGCTGGTCGAGAAGGAAACCGGCGTGCCGCAGGAGCGTGGGCAGATTGCCGGTGTCTTTGTGCGTCGCTTGGCCTTGGGCATGCAACTGCAGACCGATCCGACCGTCATCTATGGTCTGGGCGATCGCTATACCGGTAAGTTGACCCGCGCGCATCTGAAAGAGCCGACGGCGTATAACACTTACGTGATCCCCGGCTTGCCGCCGACGCCGATCGCGATGGTTGGCCGCGAAGCGATTCACGCCGCATTGAACCCGGTAGACGGTACCAGCCTGTACTTTGTTGCGCGTGGTGACGGTAGTCATGTGTTCTCTGACGATCTCGATGCACATAACAATGCGGTGCGTGAGTACCAGCTCAAGCGCCGTGCCGATTACCGCTCCAGCCCTGCGCCGGCGCAAACGCCTGAAGCGGCTCCCGCTGCCGAGGATGCGATTCCTGCGGCATCTCCGGATGTAACACCGGAGTCGGTGCCACAGGTGGCACCACAGGAGCCAGCGCCGACTCCAGAAGCCGCCGCCCCACAAAACACGCAATGACTTTGATTAAGGACTGCCTGTGACTGGCTTGTTTATTACCCTGGAAGGCCCGGAAGGCGCCGGCAAAAGCACCAACCGCGAATACCTCGCCGAGCGCCTGCGCGCCGCCGGTATCGAAGTGGTGCTGACCCGTGAGCCCGGTGGCACGCCGCTGGCCGAGCGAATTCGCGAGGTGCTGCTGGCGCCGGCTGACGAAGTCATGAATCCGGATGCCGAACTGTTGCTGGTATTCGCCGCACGTGCCCAGCATCTGGCCGAAGTGATTCGCCCGGCCATGGCCCGAGGCGCGGTGGTCCTGTGCGATCGCTTTACCGATTCCACTTACGCCTATCAGGGCGGCGGTCGCGGCTTGTCACTGGAGCGCATCGCCGCGCTGGAAACCTTTGTGCAAGGTGATCTGCGCCCGGACCTGACGCTGATTTTTGATCTGCCGGTGGAAATCGGTCTGGCCCGCGCCAATGCCCGCGGTCGTCTGGATCGTTTTGAATTGGAAGGTCGGGCTTTTTTCGAGGCCGTGCGTAGCGCTTTCCTCAAACGTGCCGAAGCCGATCCTGCGCGCTATGTGCGCATCGATGCCGGTCAGCCATTGGCCAAGGTTCAACAATCGCTGGATACCCTGATTCCGAATCTGCTGGAGCTGGCCCGTGGCTGAGGCCTACCCGTGGCAGGACAGCCTCTGGCAGCAACTGGCCGGGCGTAAGCAGCACGCACACGCCTATCTGCTGCATGGCCCGGCCGGCATCGGCAAGCGCGCGTTGGCCGAACGCTTGATGGCCAGCCTGTTGTGCCAGCGGCCGACGCCGGAAGCTTGCGGCGAGTGCAAATCCTGCCTGCTGCTCAAGGCCGGTAGTCACCCGGATAATTACATCCTCGAACCGGAAGAAGCCGACAAGGCCATCAAGGTTGATCAGGTGCGTGATCTGGTCAGCTTCGTGGTGCAGACCGCACAGCTTGGCGGGCGCAAAGTGGTGCTGATCGAGCCAGTCGAGGCGATGAACATCAACGCTGCCAACGCCTTGCTCAAGAGCCTTGAAGAACCGTCCGGCGATACCGTGTTGCTGTTGGTCAGCCATCAGACCAGCCGTTTGCTGCCGACGATCAAGAGCCGCTGCGTGCAACAGGCCTGTCCGCTGCCCGGCGAAGCGATGAGCCTGCAATGGCTGGCTCAGGCGTTGCCGGATTGCTCCGAAGACGAACGTGTCGAATTGCTGACGCTGGCGGCCGGCTCGCCGTTGATGGCGGTCAGTCTGCAGTCTCAGGGCGTGCGCGAGCAGCGTGCACAAGTAGTCGAAGGCGTGAAAAAACTGCTCAAGCAGCAGCAGTCGCCGACGCAACTGGCCGAAGAATGGAAAAGCATTCCGATGCTGCGTCTGTTCGACTGGTTCTGCGATTGGTCGAGTCTGATCCTGCGTTATCAGCTGACTCAGGATGAAGCCGGCCTCGGCCTGACCGACATGCGCAAGGTCGTACAGTACCTGGCGCAGAAAAGTGCGCAAGGTAAAGTCCTCGATATTCAGGACTGGATCCTCGCCCAGCGCCAGAAAGTCCTGAGCAAGGCCAACCTCAATCCGGCCTTGCTGCTGGAAGCGTTGTTGGTGCAATGGGCGGGATTGCCTGGTCAAAGATAAGAATGTGTACCTAGACTCTGAACATCAGCAGTGGAGGTCAACATGAATGAACCCGTCAGCCCGGGGCCGCGCAACGGCATTTTGTCCCTGACCATCAAGGACAAGTCAGTGCTCTACGCCGCCTACATGCCGTTCATCAAGAACGGTGGCTTGTTCATCCCGACCAACAAGAGTTACAGGCTGGGCGATGAGGTGTTCATGCTGCTCAACCTGATGGACGAGGCCGAGAAGATCCCGGTGGCTGGCAAGGTCGCGTGGATCACCCCGAAAGGGGCGCAAGGCAATCGCGCTGCCGGCGTCGGCGTACAGTTCAACGATGGCGACAATACCGCGCGCAGTCGCATCGAAACCCATCTGGCCGGAGCGCTTAAATCCGACCGTCCCACTCATACGATGTAAGTAGCCGTTTTTTTATGCTTGTAGATTCCCATTGTCACCTTGATCGCCTTGACCTCGCCGCCCATGACGGCTCGCTGGATGCCGCACTGGATGCGGCCCGTGGGCGCGGAGTAGGGCACTTCCTGTGTATCGGCGTGAGTGCGGACAACGCCGCTGACGTCAAAGCCCTGGCTGAGCGTTATGACGACGTTGATTGTTCGGTTGGCGTGCATCCGCTCGATGTGCAACCCGGCGCAGCCCCAGCGCTGGACTGGCTGCTGCACGAACTCAACCACCCGAAAGTGGTGGCGATCGGTGAAACCGGTCTGGATTATCACTACGAGCCGGAAGCGGCCGAGCTGCAGCAAGAGTCATTCCGTCTGCACCTGCAAGCGGCGCAGCACACCGGCAAACCGGTGATCATCCACACCCGTGGCGCCCGTGCCGACACCCTTGAGTTGCTGCGCGAAGCGGCGTTGCCGCAGGCCGGTGTGCTGCATTGCTTCACCGAAGACTGGGACATGGCCAAAACGGCGCTGGACATGGGTTATTACATTTCCCTGTCGGGCATTGTCACGTTCCGCAATGCCGATGCGTTGCGCGACGTCGCGAGCAAGGTCCCGGCCGATCGTTTGCTGGTGGAAACCGACTCGCCTTATCTGGCGCCGATCCCTTATCGCGGCAAGCCCAATCTGCCGCAGTATGTGCGCGAAGTGGCGGAATTCCTGGCCATGCTGCGCGGGAAAACTACGAGCGTTTTGCCGAGCAGACCACCGAGAACTTCAAGCATCTGTTCCCGCTGGCCTCCGTTAAATCTGCCGTGTAGGAGCTGCCGAAGGCTGCGATCTTTTGATCTTGATTTTGACAGGCAAAGGCAAAAGATCGCAGCCTGCGGCAGCTCCTACAGTTGTGATGTGCAGGTAGCTGCGCCAAGCGTTAAATCGCAGGCAAAAAAAACCCGGGTTCTGGGGGGTGAATCCGGGTTAAGACCATTAGGAGTAAAACAAAGGCACGCGGTCCCTTGGTACCTTTACCGGCGCGACACTTGGGGGAGATGTCGCCCGACAGTTCAAGTATTGATCAGTCTGGCGTGCAGTCCAGTTAGCCGGTCGGGGTTTTTAAACAAATTTGGAATACGTTCGCTTCAGTTGAGTTCTCATTGCGCCCAAAACGTTCTCAAAATGAACAAGAAACACAGATATGGTCGGATGATCCGTGCATTTTTGCGCAAGTTAGGCATAATACGCGGCTTCGAATTTTGACCCTTCAGACCTTTTCTTATGCACAAAGAACCTCG
Source organism: Pseudomonas sp. AC242 (assembly GCF_979258655.1). NCBI lineage: Bacteria > Pseudomonadati > Pseudomonadota > Gammaproteobacteria > Pseudomonadales > Pseudomonadaceae > Pseudomonas > Pseudomonas sp. AC242. The sequence continues at coordinate 3,903,000 of NZ_OZ409873.1, read as the reverse complement.
TAAGGTCCGTGAGTTTCGTCGCCGCGAGCAAGAAATTCTCGATACCGCGCTCAAGCTGTTCCTCGACCAAGGTGAAGACAGTGTCACCGTCGAGATGATTGCTGATGCCGTGGGTATCGGCAAAGGCACGATCTACAAGCACTTCAAATCCAAGGCCGAGATCTATCTGCGCCTGATGCTCGATTACGAGCGTGATTTGAACGAGCTGCTGCATTCGGCCGATGTCGACAAGGACAAGGAAGCGCTGTCCCGCGCCTACTTCGAATTCCGCATGCGCGACCCGCAGCGCTATCGCCTGTTCGACCGTCTCGAAGAGAAGGTCGTAAAAGGCAATCAGGTGCCGGAAATGGTCGAGGAGCTGCACAAGATTCGTGCCTCGAACTTCGAACGCCTGACCCTGCTGATCAAAGGGCGCATCAGCGAAGGCAAGCTCGAAGACGTGCCGCCGTACTTCCACTACTGCGCGTCCTGGGCGCTGGTGCACGGCGCTGTCGCGCTGTATCACTCGCCGTTCTGGAGCAATGTGCTGGAAGATCAGGAAGGTTTCTTCCAGTTCCTGATGGACATCGGCGTGCGCATGGGCAACAAGCGCAAGCGTGATCCGGAAACCCCAAGCAGCTGAGCCATTCAGCTGCCTTATTGCGCCATGATTTAGCTACATGACGCAGTACCGCAGGAATATACTCAGGCATAGGGCTTGCTAAAACTTGATTTGTGAGTCAAGTTTTAGCGGCTCGAAATTCTTTCGCCGGAGTGATCATGATCGTTGACCGTCAAGGCAGGCGTTTTCGCAATTTGCGGATCAGCCTGACCTCAGCCTGCAATTACGCGTGTACCTACTGCGTGCCTAACGGCAAGCGGCTGGTGGCTGCGCAGGATGAGCTGTCGGCTGAAGCCATGGCCCGCGGCGTGGCGTATCTGATCGAAGCCGCCGGTATCGAGCGTCTGCGCATCACTGGCGGCGAGCCGCTGGTCAGTCCCAAGCTCGAATCGTTCATGACCGCTGTCGGCAAGATGGGCCTGGAAGACATCAGCCTGACGACCAACGGTCAACTCCTCGCGAAGAAACTCCCGTTGCTGGTAGATGCCGGTCTGCGTCGGATCAACGTGTCCCTCGATACCCTCGACGCCGGTGCTTTCCGCAGCATCGCCCGTGGCGGCGATCTGGCCACCGTGCTGGATGGCATGGATCAGGCGAAAGCGGCGGGGATGAAGATCAAGGTCAACATGGTGCCGTTGCGCGGGCAGAACCTCGATCAGGTCATGCCGCTGCTCGATTACTGCCTGGAACGCGGATACGAACTGCGCTTCATCGAATTGATGCGCATGGGCCACCTAGCCAAGGACAACAATGCGTTCCTGCAACAGTTTGTCAGTCTGCAGCAGCTGTTGGAGCTGATTGGCGAACGTTATGAGTACGCACAAACCGATGCGCCCGTAGACGCCACCGCCGTGCGTTACGCAATTCCCGGTCTTGGCAACTTTGGTGTGATCGCCAACGAAAGCGTGCCGTTCTGCCGGACGTGCTCGCGGTTGCGCTTGTCGTCGACCGGTTGGCTGCATGGCTGTCTGTCGTCGAGCAACCGCCACTATGTTGGTGATCTGCTCGACAAGCCGCGTCATCAGGCACTGCCGGCGCTTCAGCGTTTGCTGGTCAAAGCGTTGGGCGATAAACAGGAAGTGGCGTTCTCGGGCGGTGCTACCGTCATGAAGATTATCGGCGGCTGAACTTCCCTCATCGCTAGCAGGCTAGCTCCCACAGGTTGAACGCATTCCAAATGTGGGAGTGAGCTTGCTCGCGAAGGCGATCCATCATTCGCCAAAAATCCCGAGCTGGCGCAAAAGCTGCATCCAACGGCCATTCGCCGGTTTTCCGTCACCGGCCTCTGGAGGAATAGGATGCGTAGCCTGGTTTTGCTGCTGGCCGTTTTGGCGCTTGGCGGCTGTATGACTGTCAGCGATATGGCCGAAGGCACTCGCTACCAAATGAGCGACGCAGGCTTGCTGGACCACAGCGATAGCCGCCGCGTGAACAACTTCCGCATTCAGCCGGACTCGTTTATCTACATCGCTCAAGGCGCGTTCGCACCGCCGGGTGGTTCTTACCCACGGCCGAACGTTGTGGCTGAAGAAGCCTTCAAAGGCTTCGTCGAATACTTCCCGATGGTCCGCCGTGCCCGTGCGCCGGAAGGCCTCGATCAGGCGATGGGCGAAGCTCGCGATGCTGGCGCGCACTATCTGCTGTACACCCGCTTCGCCAAGGCTGACGACCGCATCGGCAACTCCGATGAATGGCTCGATGAAGAAGCGGTTGATCGTCTCGGCATCGACGGCGGCGTGATTCAGATCATGTTGATCGAGACCAGCACCCAGTATTTGATTGATACTGCACGGATCAAGAGTCGTGGCGGTTTACTGACGTTCCACGACAGCAAGCCCGAAGACCTGATCGGCCCGCCGCTGGCCCAGTACGCGCGCAGTCTGTTGGGAGTCGGCGACCAATAATTCAAGGAGAACGCCATGAGTGGCCCGCAAAAAGCCAATGACCTGTTGGGACAGATCCCGAAAACCAAAGGCCTGCCGCCGGTGCACTTGTGGAACCCGGACTTCTGCGGCGACATCGACATGCGCATCGCTCGCGACGGCACCTGGTATTACCTGGGCACTCCGATCGGGCGTAAGCCGATGGTCAAATTGTTCTCCACGATCATGCGCCGCGATGGCGATGATTATTTCCTGATCACGCCGGTCGAGAAGGTCGGGATCAAGGTTGATGATGCGCCGTTCGTGGCGATTGCGGTCGAGGTTGAAGGCGAGGGCGAGGCGCAGCTGTTGCGCTTCACCACTAACGTCGATGAAACCGCCGAGGCCGGGCCGGAGCATCCGATCCGCGTCGAGATTGATCCGACAACGCAAGAACCCGCGCCTTACGTGCATGTGCGTACCAACCTTGAAGCGCTGATCCACCGAAATGTGTTCTATCAACTGGTGGAAATGGCGGTCAGCCGCGAAATCGACGGGCAGCGTTGGCTCGGTGTGTGGAGTGGCGGCGAGTTCTTCCGCATCGGCCTCGAACCTTAAAAGATCGCAGCCTTCGGCAGCTCCTACATGGCGTACATCTGTAGGAGCTGCCGAAGGCTGCGATCTTTTTTTGTCGTTGACACCTAATCATATGATGATTAGCTTAATCACCCATCGCGATCCGCTTTGAGGTGTTCATGTCCAGCAGCTTTCACGCGTCGACGGTCGACTGGCTCGGCAGCTGGATCGCCGCTGGCCAAGTCAAACCCGGGCAGACCATCAAGGTCGAGGCCGATCTGGGCGAACAGCTCGGTGTCAGCCGCACCGTGATCCGCGAAGCAATCAAAACCCTCGTCGCCAAAGGCATGCTCGAAGTCGGGCCGAAAGTCGGCACCCGCGTGCTGCCGGTGCGGCGCTGGAACCTGTTCGATCCGCAAGTCGTCGGTTGGCTGTCGCGCAACGGGCTACCGGAAAACTTTGTCGATGACTTGCTCGACCTGCGCCGCACTATCGAACCCATGGCTGTGCGCTGGGCGTGTGAGCGGGCGACGCTGGACCAGATCGAAGCGGTGCAACTGGCCTATAACGCCCTTGAGCGCGCGGTCGACAGCGGCACCGATTACAACCGCGCCGACCAGTTCTTCCACGAATGCATTCTCGCCGCCAGCCACAATCAATTCATCGAACAAATGGTCCCGGCCCTCGGCGCATTGCTGGCGGTGTCGTTCGAAGTCTCCGCCGCTGACCCGGATGAACTGCGCCGTACGCTACCCATCCACAAGGACATGGCCGATGCCATCGCCGCCCGCGATTCTGCGCGCGGCGTGTGGGCGTGCATGACCCTGATCGACAACGCGGACTTGGCGATCAAACGCTTCTACCCGAAAGTCATGGCCGACAAAAAAGCCAGCTGAATACACAGATCCACTGTAGGAGTGAGCCTGCTCGCGATAGCGTCGTATCAGGCAAAGTAGCTTCGACTGGTCCACCGCGATCGCGAGCAGGCTCACTCCTGCAGTTAAAACAAGAACAATGGAGACCGTTATATGCCGTGGACCGCCCTGACCCAACACCGCGCTCAACTCGGTGAAGGCCCGTTCTGGGACGCGCCGACCCAGGCGTTGTACTGGGTCGATATCGCCGGCAAACAGGCGCTGCGCTTGATCGGTCAGAACGTACAGATCTGGCAGATGCCTGAACACGTTTCCGCGTTCATCCCCTGCGCCAGCGGTGACGCACTGGTGACCCTGAGTAGCGGCGTCTATCGCCTCGATCTCGACTCCCCAGGCCTCGAACCGCGACTGACGCTGTTCTGCGTCGCCGACCCGCAACCCGGCAATCGCCCCAACGAAGCGCGCTGCGATGGCCAGGGTCGTTTGTGGCTCGGCACTATGCAAAACAACATCGGCGAGAACGGCGAAGATCTGCCGATCACCCGTCGTTCCGGTGGCCTGTTCCGCATTGATCCGGATAAACGTGTCACGCCATTGCTGCGCGGCCTGGGCATTCCCAACACGCTGCTGTGGAGCGACGACGGCACCACAGTCCTGTTCGGTGACAGTCTCGATGACACGCTGTATCGCTATTTTATTCACGCCGACGGCAACCTTGATGCTGCGCAAGTCTGGTATGGCCCCGACCAGCAGGGTGGCCCGGACGGTTCTGCGATGGACGCCGAAGGCTACATCTGGAATGCCCGTTGGGACGGCAGTTGCCTGCTGCGGCTGACACCTGATGGCAAGGTCGAGCGCAAAATCGATCTGCCTGTCAGCCGCCCGACCAGTTGTGTATTCGGCGGTGAAGACCTGAAAACCCTGTTCATCACCAGCGCCCAGAGCCCGCACAACCATCCATTGGATGGCGCAGTTCTGTCGATGCGCGTGGATGTTGCAGGAAAACTCTGTACGCGGTTTGCGGATTAAATCCCAAAATATGGGATGCAAAATTATATATTGAGATTATTCTGCGGTCGGGTTTATAGTCGGCTCCAGCAGTAACACGCACTCACACTTAAAAAGAACAAAACAGGTGAAGTGATGCAGCGAATGTCTATCGCACTCCCGCGTGGAGTCCGCGTCTCGCAACGGCTCGATGCCGTCGGCCGCGCCTGCCTGTTTCGTTCAAACCGCCTTCCAGACCGGACACCGGCAGATGCCCGGTTTTTTTGTGCCTGCGAAACAGGAGTCCTGATCCATGGCTGAACCTCTTTCCCTGCCGCCGGTGCCCGCACCGCCGAAGGGCGAGCGTCTGAAAAACAAGGTCGTGCTGCTGACCGGCGCCGCGCAAGGTATCGGCGAAGCCATCGTCGCGGCCTTCGCTTCGCAGCAAGCGAAACTGGTTATCAGCGATATCCAGGCCGAGAAAGTCGAGCAGGTTGCCGGCCATTGGCGTGAGCAGGGTTACGATGTGCAAGCGCTGAAGGCGGATGTCTCGCATCAGCCTGATCTGCACGCCATGGCCAAACGCGCCGTTGCGCTACACGGACGCATCGATGTGCTGGTCAACTGCGCCGGTGTCAATGTGTTCCGCGATCCGCTGCAAATGACCGAAGAAGACTGGCATCGTTGTTTCGCCATCGATCTGGACGGTGCCTGGTTCGGTTGTAAAGCGGTACTGCCGCAGATGATCGAACAGGGCATTGGCAGCATCATCAATATCGCGTCGACCCATTCCAGCCACATCATTCCCGGCTGCTTCCCGTACCCGGTGGCCAAACACGGTTTGCTCGGCCTGACCCGCGCACTTGGCATCGAGTACGCCGCGAAAGGCATTCGCGTCAACGCCATCGCCCCGGGCTATATCGAAACGCAACTGAACGTCGATTACTGGAACGGTTTCGCCAACCCGCACGCCGAGCGTCAGCGCGCCTTCGATCTGCACCCGCCGAAACGCATCGGTCAGCCGCTCGAAGTGGCGATGACGGCGGTGTTTCTGGCCAGCGATGAAGCACCGTTCATCAATGCGTCATGCATCACCATCGATGGTGGTCGCTCGGTGATGTACCACGACTGAGCACAGTGGCTTTCACGCGGGTAAATCCGTTTGCAATCCAATCATCATACGATATGACTATTGTCAGAAGATTTTGCAGGAACACGCTTTAACGTTTTTCAAACATTGCTCAAAAAAAATAACAAGGAGTCAGCTTATGAAACGTCGTTTCGGGATTCGTACCCTGTGCAGTACCGCTCTGGCGGTCACCGCGTTCAGCCTGAGCAGTGCGCTGCTCGCTGCCGATACTGTGAAAATCGGTTTTCTGGTGAAACAGGCTGAAGAACCGTGGTTCCAGACCGAGTGGGCCTTCGCCGAGAAAGCCGCCAAGGACAAGGGCTTCGAACTGATCAAGATCGCCGTGCCGGATGGCGAGAAGACCCTCTCGGCGATCGACAGTCTGGCGGCCAACGGCGCCAAAGGCTTCGTGATCTGCCCGCCGGATGTCTCGCTCGGCCCGGCGATCATGGCCAAAGCCAAACTCAATGACCTGAAAGTGATTGCCGTCGATGACCGTTTCGTCGACGCCAACGGCAAGTTCATGGAAGACGTGCCGTACCTCGGCATGGCCGCGTTCGAAGTTGGCCAGAAGCAGGGCAATGCCATGGTCGCCGAAGCGAAGAAGCGTAACTGGGACTGGAAAGACACCTACGCGGTGGTCAACACCTACAACGAACTCGACACCGGCAAGAAACGCACCGACGGCTCGGTGAAATCCCTTGAAGACGCCGGCATGCCGAAAGATCACATTCTGTTCGCCGCACTGAAAACCCTCGACGTACCGGGCAGCATGGACGCCACCAACTCGGCTTTGGTGAAACTGCCGAGCGGCGCAAAAAACCTGATCATCGGCGGCATGAACGACAACACCGTGCTCGGCGGTGTGCGCGCCACTGAAGCGGCCGGTTTCGCCGCCGCCAACGTGATCGGCATCGGCATCAACGGCACCGACGCCATCGGCGAGCTGAAAAAGCCTAACAGCGGTTTCTTTGGCTCGATGCTGCCAAGCCCGCACATCGAAGGCTACAAAACCGCAGAGATGATGTTCGAGTGGGTCACCACCGGCAAAGAACCGCCGAAGTACACCGCCATGGACGACGTCACCCTGATCACCCGCGAGAACTTCAAGCAAGAGCTGGAAAAAATCGGCTTGTGGAACTGATGCAGCGACGGCCCGGGCAGCCGGGCCGTTTTTCGGTGTGAAGAGGTGGCTTTATGCACGCGCAAGTACAAACACAACAACACAGCTCCGGCGGCAGCCTGCGCTTCAACGGGATCGGCAAAACCTTTCCTGGCGTGAAAGCGCTGGACGCAATCAGCTTTGTCGCCCATCCCGGCCAGGTTCATGCCTTGATGGGCGAGAACGGCGCCGGCAAATCGACCCTGCTGAAAATCCTCGGCGGCGCTTACATCCCGAGCAGTGGCGAGTTGCAGATCGGCGAGCAGACCATGGCGTTCAAGTCGACGGCTGACAGTATCGGCAGCGGCGTCGCGGTGATTCACCAGGAGCTGCATCTGGTGCCGGAAATGACCGTCGCCGAAAACCTGTTTCTCGGCCATCTGCCGGCCAGTTTCGGTTTCATCAATCGCGGTGCCCTGCGCCAGCAAGCGTTGAATTGCCTGAAAGGTCTGGCGGATGAAATCGATCCGCAAACCAAGGTCGGACGCTTGTCCCTCGGCCAGCGACAACTGGTGGAAATCGCCAAAGCGCTGTCGCGCGGCGCCCATGTGATCGCTTTCGACGAACCGACCAGCAGCCTCTCGGCCCGTGAGATCGACCGCTTGATGGCGATCATCGGGCGCCTGCGTGACGAAGGCAAAGTCGTGCTTTACGTCTCGCATCGCATGGAAGAAGTGTTCCGCATCTGCGACGCGGTGACGGTGTTCAAGGACGGTCGCTACGTGCGCACCTTCGACGACATGAGCCAGTTGACCCACGATCAACTGGTGACCTGCATGGTCGGGCGCGACATTCAGGACATCTACGATTACCGCCATCGTCCACGCGGCGCCGTCGCGCTGAAGGTCGCCGGCCTGCTCGGCCCGGGCCTGCGCGAGCCGATCAGTTTCGAGGCGCACAAAGGCGAAATCCTTGGCTTGTTCGGACTGGTCGGGGCAGGGCGCACCGAGCTGTTTCGCCTGCTCAGTGGCCTTGAGCGCATGACGGCCGGACGCCTCGAACTGCGAGGTCACGAACTGAAGTTGCGCTCACCGCGCGATGCGATTGCCGCCGGGGTTCTGCTGTGTCCGGAAGATCGCAAGAAGGAGGGCATCATCCCGCTCGCCAGCGTTGCCGAGAACATCAACATCAGTGCCCGCGGCGCCAACTCTGGCCTCGGTTGCCTGATTCGCGGTTTGTGGGAAAAGGGCAACGCCGACAAACAGATCAAGGCGCTGAAGGTGAAAACCCCGCATGCCGGTCAGCAGATCAAATTTCTGTCCGGCGGCAATCAGCAGAAGGCCATTCTCGGTCGCTGGCTGTCGATGCCGATGAAGGTCCTGTTGCTCGACGAACCGACGCGCGGCATCGATATCGGTGCGAAAGCGGAGATCTACCAGATCATCCATAACCTCGCTGCCGAGGGCATTTCAGTGATCGTGGTGTCCAGCGACCTGATGGAAGTGATGGGCATTTCCGACCGCATTCTGGTGCTCTGTGAAGGCGCTCTGCGCGGCGAAATCAGCCGTGACCAGGCCAATGAATCCAACCTGCTGCAAATGGCTTTGCCGCGCCACCGCGCTGACGGCGTGGCGAACTGAGAGGTGACTATGATGACAACCCAAAACGAAACCCTGCCCAAAGAGCGCAAACCTTTGGACATGCGCCGCTTCCTCGATGACTGGGTCATGCTGCTGGCGGCGATCGGCATTTTCATTGCCTGCACGCTGCTGATCGACAACTTCCTTTCGCCGCTGAACATGCGTGGCCTGGGCCTGGCGATTTCCACCACCGGGATCGCCGCGTGCACGATGTTGTACTGCCTGGCGTCGGGGCATTTCGACTTGTCGGTGGGCTCGGTGATTGCCTGCGCCGGCGTGGTCGCGGCGGTGGTGATGCGCGACACCAACAGCGTGTTTCTCGGTGTCAGCGCGGCGTTGGTAATGGGCCTGATTGTCGGGCTGATCAACGGGATCGTGATCGCCAAGTTGCGGGTCAACGCCTTGATCACGACGTTGGCGACCATGCAGATTGTTCGCGGTCTGGCGTACATTTTTGCCAACGGCAAAGCGGTGGGCGTGTCGCAGGAATCATTCTTCGTCTTCGGTAACGGCCAGCTGTTTGGCGTGCCGGTGCCGATTCTGATCACCATCGTCTGCTTTCTGTTTTTTGGCTGGCTGCTGAATTACACCACCTACGGACGTAACACCATGGCCATCGGTGGCAACCAGGAAGCGGCGTTGCTCGCGGGTGTGAATGTTGATCGGACCAAGATCATTATCTTCGCCGTGCATGGGGTGATTGGTGCGTTGGCCGGGGTGATTCTGGCGTCGCGGATGACCTCGGGGCAGCCGATGATTGGTCAGGGTTTTGAGCTGACGGTGATCTCGGCTTGCGTGTTGGGCGGGGTGTCGTTGAGCGGCGGGATCGGCATGATCCGGCATGTGATTGCCGGGGTGTTGATTTTGGCGATCATCGAGAATGCGATGAACCTGAAGAACATTGATACCTTCTACCAATATGTTATCCGTGGTTCGATCCTTTTGCTGGCGGTGGTGATCGACCGCCTCAAACAACGCTAAAAATCAAGAGCCCCTCACCCCAGCCCTCTCCCAGAGGGAGAGGGGGCCGACCGAGGTGTCTTGCGTAATCCGTCGACCTGAAAGTTCTCGTCGACTATGGATTCGGAAAAGCACTTTCGGGTGGATTGTGGATTCGGCAAAGCACTTTCAGGTCGGCGTACCTCTTGAGCATCCCCCATTCAGTCCCCTCTCCCTCCGGGAGAGGGCTAGGGTGAGGGGCTTTTGATTCTCCCGCCTTTCGTCACTATCCCCAAATTTTCCTTGCCCGCCCGCACCCGTTTCGGGTATCAATTTGTACATGATTAGACAGGTACGATTTGACAAGAAACAACGGGTGGTCGACGAACTCGTCCGGCGCATCGAGAGCGGCCTCATGGAGGACGGCTTTCTGTTGCCCGGCGAGCATCAGTTGGCTCAAGAATTCCAAGTCAGCCGAGGCACGCTGCGCGAAGCGCTGGCCGAACTGAAACGGCGCAATTACATCGCCACGCAAAGCGGAGTCGGCTCAATCGTCACCTTCGATGGTGTCGCGCTCGACCAGCGCAGCGGCTGGGCACAGGCCTTGGCCGATAGCGGGGCGATGATCAACACCGAAGTGCTGCGCCTGGAAGCTGTGACCCGGCCAGACCTGCTATCGCGGTTTGGCACTGACCAATTCATCACCCTCGACCGTCGCCGCCGCTCCAACGAAGGTACGCTGGTGTCCCTCGAACGCTCTTTGATGCCAGCGACTGGCGGCCTGGAAAGCCTGCCGCGCGTCGGCCTGATCGACAACTCCCTGACCATCACCCTGGCCGCGTACGGCTACATCGGCGAGCGCGGCGATCAATGGATCGGCGCCGAGCCGCTGAATGCCGAAGATGCTGAACTGCTCGGGCGCCCGGTCGGCACCGTTTTCCTCAAAGCGCTGCGCACTACCTACGACCGCCAGAACCGTTTCATGGAGCTGGTCGAAAGCCTGCTCGACCCGGTGCATTTCCGTTTGCACCTGCAATTTGGAGAATCGAAATGACCGCGCTCAACCGTGCCCTCGGCGCTTTCTATGGCCTGGCCCTCGGTGATGCGCTGGGCATGCCGACGCAATCGCTGAACCGCGAAACCATCAAGACCCGTTTCGGCCAGATCACCGATCTGCAGGACGCCGGTCCGTTGCAACCGATCGCCGCGAACATGCCCAAAGGTTCGATCACCGACGACACCGAACAGGCGATTCTGGTCGGCGAGTTGCTGATCGAAGGCAAGGGCCGCATCGAGCCGGCGATCCTCGCGCAACGCTTGATCGAGTGGGAGGCCGAGATGCAGGCCAAGGGCTCGCAGGATTTGCTCGGGCCGTCGACCAAGCGCGCCATTGAAATGATTCTCGCCGGCCATTCGCCGGAAGAAGCCGGACGTTACGGCACCACCAACGGCGCGGCGATGCGCATCACGCCGGTTGGGATCGCGGCAGATGTTGCCGATCCTGAGCGCTTTATTGCGGCAGTGGTACAAGCTTGCCAAGTCACTCACAACACCACGCTGGGGATTTCCAGTGCGGCGGCGGTAGCGGCGGTAGTGTCTGCTGGCATCAATGGCGTGGACTTGGGCGAGGCGCTCAACCTCGGCCAGCAAATCGCTCAGCAAGCCGAGGCGCACGGGCACTGGGTCGCCGGTGGGCGTATTGCCTCGCGGATCAGTTGGGCGCGCACCATCAGTGTTGATAGCGACAAGGCTTTACTGGCCGATCTGCTCTACGACGTGATCGGCACTTCGGTGGCGTCGCAGGAGTCGGTGGTGGTCTCGTTCGCACTGGCGCAGCAAGTGGCGGTCGGTGAGATGAGTGCGTTCGATGCGCTGTGCATGGCGGCGAGTCTGGGCGGCGACACTGACACCATCGCGGCGATTCTCGGGGCGATGCTGGGGGCCTGCCTGGGTCTTGAGTGTTGGCCTGGCGCGATGATCGAGACGGTGAAGGCCGTTAATCATCTGGAGCTTGAGCCGTTGGTGCAGGGGCTGTTGGCTTTGCGCTGATTGAACTGACGGCATCGCTGGCAAGCCAGCTCCCACAGGTTTTTGCTGTGAACACACTTTTGTGTACACCCCCGATCCCTGTGGGAGCTGGCTTGCCAGCGATAGGCGCAGCGCAATTTTCGAATTTTCAACCCGCAATGGATCGCGCAGACAGGCCGAGGAAGGCCGCGATGTCTTGTCGTTTTGCATCATTGCCACAACCACAAAAAAGGCAAACAGGAGCACCTTCATGAGTTCATCATCCGCCGGGCAAAGCGCCGGGCAACTGGAAACCCGCGGCATCGAACCGGTGCCGGAAGCCGAGTGCAACGGCCATCCGCTGCAACTGTTCTGGGTCTGGTTCGCTGCCAACATCTCCATCCTCGGTCTGCCGCTGGGTGCCACGCTGGTCGCGTTTCGCGGGCTGGCGATCTGGCAGGCAATCATCGTCGCGATCATCGGTGCCGCCGGTTCGTTTGCCGTGGTCGGGATCATCTCGATTGCCGGCCGTCGTGGCCGCGCACCGAGCCTGACGTTGTCGCGAGCGATCTTCGGCGTGCGCGGCAATATCGGCCCGACACTGGTCTCGCTGATGTCGCGTCTGGGCTGGGAAACGGTCAACACCACCACCGCTGCATTCGTGCTGCTGTCGTTGTGCTCGATCCTGTTCGGCTCGCCGGTCGAAGCGAAAAGCGCGCCGATACTGACGCTGATCTTCATCGCCATTTTCGTTCTGCTGACCCTGTCGGTGTCCGGCCTCGGCCATGCGACCTTGCTGGTGATTCAGAAGTGGGCGACCTACGTGTTCGGCGCGCTGAACATTCTGGTTGGCGGCTTCCTCTGCGCAACCATCGACTGGAGCGCGGTGTTCAACGCCACGCCAGCGCCGATGAGCGCAATGATCATCGGTATCGGTACCATGGCTGCCGGCACTGGCATTGGTTGGGCCAACGCGGGCGCCGACATGTCGCGCTATCAGCACCGCAGCGTCAAGGCTGTGCGTCTGGTTGCGTCCGCTGCATTCGGTGCGGGGATTCCGCTGGTGTTGCTGATCACCCTCGGCGGTTTGCTGTCGGTGGGCAATAACGATCTTGCTTCGGCGACTGACCCGATCGTGGCAATCCGCGACATGCTGCCAACCTGGATGGCGGTGCCGTACCTGATCACCGCATTCGGTGGCCTGTTGCTGTCGAACAACCTGTCGGTGTATTCCGCCGGTCTGACCACGCTGACTCTCGGCCTGAAGGTCAAACGCGTCTACGCGGTGGTGGTCGACATCGTTGCGATCTTCGCCGGTTCGATCTACTTCATGCTGATCGCCGACAGCTTCTACGGCCCGTTTATCACGTTCATTTCCCTGCTGGCGGTGCCGATCACCGCGTGGGTCGGGATCTTTGTCGTCGACTTGATTCACCGTCACTACTACAGCCCGAAAGACCTGCTCGACGTCAGCCCGAGCAGCGCTTATTGGTATCGCGGCGGCATCGAGTGGCGTGCATTCGGCGCCTGGGCGATTGCCATCGTCCTCGGCTTCAGCTTCACCACCATCGGCACCACTGCCGAGAACGTCTGGTTCAAAGGCTTTCTGTCTGATTCGTGGCTGGGCCACAACGGCCTCGGCTGGATTGTGACCTTCGTCGTCGCTGGTGGGATTTACTGTGTACTGGGCGGGGCGAAAGATCGCCGCGCCACGCCAACCGAGAATGCTCATGCCTAAGATGTTGCACACCGGCCAGGTCATCATCGACCTGGTCATGGCCGTGGATAAACTGCCGCAGATTGGCGGTGACGTGCTCGCGCAGTCGGCCGGTTTCGAAGCCGGTGGCGGTTTCAATGTAATGGCAGCGGCGGTACGTAATGGCTTGCCGGTGGTTTATCTTGGCCGGCATGGCACCGGACGTTTCGGCGATCTGGCGCGTCAGGCGATGAATGCCGAGGGGATTCACATCGGCATCACCGAACCCGCAATGAAAGACACCGGTTTGTGTGTGGCGCTGACCGATGCGTCGGCCGAGCGCAGCTTTATTTCCTATATCGGCGCTGAAGGTGAAGTGACTGAAGAGGATTTGAACAGCGTCGCGACCGAGGCGGGCGATTACGTTTATCTGAGCGGCTACAGCCTGCTCCACGAGGGTAAGGCGCAGGCGTTGCTCGATTGGACATTGGCGTTGCCGGCGACAATCAACGTGGTGTTCGATCCGGGCCCGCTGGTTGAATCACCGGACTCGCCGCTGATGAAAGCGTTGCTGCCACGCATCGATGTGTGGACCAGCAACAGTGTCGAAGCACTGCGGTTTACCGGCGCTGAGGATATTGGCGTGGCACTGGATCGTCTCGCTGAGCATCTGCCCAACGAGGTGTTGATGGTTGTGCGTGACGGGCCGCAGGGTTGCTGGATTCAACAGGCCAACGAGCGTCGGCATGTGCCGGGGTTTGCTGTGAAAGCGGTGGACAGCAATGGCGCCGGTGATGCCCATGCCGGGGTGTTCGTCGCCGGATTGGCGCAGGGCTTGTCTGCCCATGAAGCAGCGCGGCGGGCGAATGCTGCAGCGGCGCTGGCGGTGACGCGCTGGGGGCCGGCGACTTCACCGGGTGCGACTGAAGTGGATGCGTTTTTCCGCGAGTCCGGCGGCGCCTGATCTACCGCCATCGCTGGCAAGCCAGCTCCCACAAGTTTTTTTGGTGAACACACATTTGTGTACACCCCGGTTCCTGTGGGAGCTGGCTTGCCAGCGATTAGGCCATCAGCCTCAAGTCAAAACTTGAATTGGCCGCTCGCCGCATCGGCAACGAGCGACCGCAGGACTACTGCAGATCCAGCTTGCGCGCCGCCTCAACGCCGGCGGCACTGAGCTTGATCGGCAGGTTCAACGAATGCTCGCCAGCCTCGTTGCAGGTCACATGACCATGGTGAATCAATCCGCGATCCTGCAGGGCGGCGAGGGCGCTGGCCACGACTTTCTCGCCCCGGTAATTGTCCAGCACCTCCTTGCCCAGACCACTCGGATGGGCATGCAGCAGGCGGGTGAGGACTTCTTTTTCCAGGTTTTTATCGACGTTCATGGGTACCTCTTCATGGATGTGAATAGGACGCTCGCGTCGGCGAACTACTGACCGGAGCCTTCGGAACCGGAGCCACCGGTGGTGGTTTTGGAACCGACGCCGGGGCCCGCGTTGTCTGGCGTGGCGGGGGCGTCGGGGGTGTTCATGCCGCCCTGACGACCCGGGTCACTGCCCTGAGTGCGCGGATCGGTGCCGGTGGCGGGCGGTTGATTGATCAACGGCACGCCCGAGCCATCGGTGTTCATGCCGGGGGCACTGTTGATGGCGGGTGCGCGGGGTGGGGTAGGATCGGTAGGGCCGGTGCCCGCAGCGGTGGCGGATGCGGCGAAAACCGCAGGGCAGAGCAGGGCGCTGAATACGAAAGCAGTCAACCTTGACGGGATCATAGGGCATCTCCAGTGATTGGAATCCTTACCTGTCGTTGGTCTGCCTGCTGATCGAATTGGTGCCTGATGAACGACGAACGGTCTGGATTGCCTGCGCCGATTTCAGACTGATCCGTCGCCAGAGCAAGCGGCCAAGGGTGATCAGCCAGTTGGCCAACGCGACGAGCAATACCGTCAAAAGCAGCGTGCTCATGCCGTGCTCGACGATGATTTTCCCGGCCAATAACGGGAAGCCGAATACGCCGATGAAGTACGAAAGACTGAACAGCAACAACGCCTGCGATGTGGTGCCGGCCGGTGCTTCGTTGGCGGCGAGGCCGTTGATCACCGAATAGGTCAGGCCATAACCGACGCCGAGCATCAGCGCCGCCAACAGATAGCTGAATCCGCTGTGCACACCGAACGCGAACAGCGCAATCGAACCCAGCATCAGTCCCGACAGCAGGCACGATGCGCGTAATGGATCACGCTTGACGACATATCCCGAGATCAGCATCCGACTGCTGATCGCGGCACTCATGAAACCGAGAAAGAACAACGAATAATCCAGCGAAAGGGCGGCGGCATAACTTGTCTGAAAACTCGACAGGCCACCGAATACGCAACCGCCGAGACCGACCATGATGATCGGAAACAGGGCGCGTGAACCGAGCACTTGAGTGGTCGTCTGCCAGGTGATTCTTGCCGCGGTTGTGGCTTGGGTACTTTTCAGTTTTGCGCCAAGCTGCCAGAGCAGCAGCACCCCGATCAGGCTTGCCAGCGCCGCCAGATAAAATGCCGAGGTCACCGGCAACCCCAATGCACTCGCCGCACGACCCAGTAATGGCCCACTGCCGATGCCGGTCATCATGCTGCCGGACAGCAAGGCGAAATATTTGGCCCGCTGCGCCGGCGTCACCAGACTGGCAACGATAATCGGTCCCAAGGTGTAAAAAACGCCCCAGCCCAATCCCAACAACAAACCGAAAAACAGCAGCAAATGACCGAACCCCGGCGTCAGCGCAAAACCCAGGCTCGCCGCCACCAGCAACAGCCCGAACACTGCAATCGAACGCGCCGCCCCGAGCCAGTCCGACAAATGCCCGGACACCAGCAC
This sequence comes from Pseudomonas sp. AC242, assembly GCF_979258655.1. Lineage (NCBI taxonomy): Bacteria > Pseudomonadati > Pseudomonadota > Gammaproteobacteria > Pseudomonadales > Pseudomonadaceae > Pseudomonas > Pseudomonas sp. AC242. The sequence continues at coordinate 3,886,716 of NZ_OZ409873.1, read as the reverse complement.
CGCGACAAACGTACTGAGCATCGCCGCCGAAATCACACTCCCCGCATCGTGTTCATTACCGCCGCGAGAGCCGATCAACAGCGACAGCAAAAACGTCGAGCCGTAGGACAGCGATAGCAGATAACTGGCGAGGCAGAACAGGCCGAACAACTTGCTCGATACCGTGGGTGTTGCTTGCGACATGACGCGGTTCCTTGACCGGAAAAATTCAGCGTCATCTGTTTAGCACGGCGGGCCGGCGGATTAGGTCTGAGGTTGGCGAAGTCAGGATCGCTGCGCGCCGGAGTAACGCTCAGGCAATGCCGATCTCTTCCTTGAATTGTTCCATGAAACCTTTCAGGCGTTGATGACGGACCTGCGCCAGACGCTGGCCAGCGTCTGTCTGGAAACCGTCCGCGAGGTGCAGCAGCTTGGTCTGGAAATGATCGAGGCAAAAACGCGTGTCATCGTAACTGCGTTGTTTCGCTTCGGGATCCTGCGGGTCGTACAGCGCCGAACCCATGCGTCCGGCGATGTAAAAGGTTCGGGCGACACCGAGCATGCCCAGTGAGTCGAGGCGGTCGGCGTCCTGGACGATTTTCGCTTCGAGGGTGCGCGGAGTGATGTTGGCGGAGAAACTGTGGGCTTCGATGGCGTGGGCGACGGCCGTGATTTTTTCGCTGGGCCAGGTCATTTCGGCGAGCACCGATGAAGCCTTTTCTGCCGCCAGACGCGAGGCTTGCGCGCGCAGTGGCGAGTTTTTCTCGACAGCCACGCAATCGTGCAGGAGCACCGCAGCGAGTAGCACCTCCAGATCACCGCCTTCTTCTTCATGCAGCGTACGCACGTTGTGCCAGACGCGCTGCAAGTGGGCGAGGTCGTGGGCGCCGTCGTCGGACGGCTCCAATGCGTACGGCAGTAACTCTGCTGCCAGTGCCGCCACGGGCGTAAAACTATCTAAGTTCATAAGCATCCTTTCAGATTGTCTCAGTTCCTGTGGGAGCGAGCCTGCTCGCGAAGAGGCAGTATCAGTCACCGCAATGTCACTGACAGTCCGCTTTCGCGAGCAGGCTCGCTCCCACAGGGAACTGCAGTGTTTGCAACATTGCGCAGGGTAGTGTGTGTTTTGCCATGTGACGAGCGCCGCTCACCACCTTAGTATGGCGTTTTCCTTTTTCCGACAAGGCCCGTCCATGACGATCGAAATCCGCCCGGCGACCCCCAGCGATGCCCCGCAAATCCTCGCCTTCATCACTGAACTCGCCGATTTCGAAAAGGCCCGCCACGAAGTCATCGCCAGCGTTGCCGACATCGAGCGCAGCCTGTTCGGCGAAGGCGCCACCGCCCACGGTCTGATCTGCCTGCGCGACGGGCTGCCGATCGGTTTCGCCGTGTTCTTCTTCAGCTACTCGACCTGGCTGGGCAGCAACTGCCTGTACCTCGAAGACCTCTACATCACCCCCGAACAACGCGGCGGCGGTGCTGGCAAAACCTTGTTGCGTCACTTGGCGAAAATCGCCTGCGACAACGACTGCGGCCGCTTCGAATGGAGCGTGCTCGACTGGAACACGCCGGCGATCGAATTCTACAAATCCCTCGGCGCGCAACCTCAGGAAGAGTGGGTGCGCTACCGCATGGATGGCCAGGTCCTGCGTGAGTTTGCTGAAGGCTGATCGCAATGATGGCAATCCAGCAGTAATTCGATTGTCGTCAGCGCTCTAGTCCGGCATTCTACGCGCCATTTTTGCGCACTCACGGACGACACCTGCAATGCCTCTGGCACAATTTCTCCACGCCCGTGGAGCCTTCGCTGCGTCAACGAGTGACCGGCGATGAGCGGACTACGGGCGTCAATGCGTCTGTATGGCCTGGTGAAGAACTCAGGCTCAAGCGACAACCCCCAGCGTCAACCGGTCGATATTCTCTGTACGACGAACAGCACGGGTGGCACTGCCATTCGTGCGTTCGTGTCACGCCTTGATGCCGAGTTGATGAGCCGCAGTGCCGGGCTCGCCGATTACCGCGTGATACCGCTGCGCACCTTCGATCCGACGGCGTTTATCGACGCTCATCAAGGCTGGCTGACGCTGCACGTCTGTTGCGGTTTCGTCGCCCCTGTCGGGCATTCGCTGCTCAAGGACCGCGGGTTGATGCCGATGGGCTGGTACGTCTATTCCGAGATCGGCCAGTGGACGGCCCAGCATCATCTCGACCTCGGCGCACAAATGGCTGAACTGCTGCAATCGACTTACGAGCGTAATCACCTGCGCCACTACAACGCCTGGCTCAACGAACTCGACGACGCCTCGCCGGCTGAACTGGCATGGCAAACCGACGAAGCCTGGCGACACCTGCAAACCGCCGCATCACCCGACAGCCGTGAGCATTGCCACGCCCTGTTCGACCCCGTCGACAACCGCTGGCGCTTCGCCGCGACCGACATCGATATTCATCAGCTGCACCCGGAACCCCTGAAGCAAGGAGCTTTGAATTGAGTGGTAAACCCGCTGCACGCGTCACCGACCCGACCGCCTGCCCATTGCCAGGCCATGGCACCAACCCGATTGTTTCCGGCTCGCCCGACGTCTTCTTCGACGGCCTCGCCGCTGCGCGCATGACCGATAAATCGGCGTGCGGCAGCCCGATTACCGGGGCCGTTTCCGGCACGGTTTTCATCAACGGCCTGAATGCCGCCACGCTCGATAGCACTGGAGGTCACGGCAATGTCGTGGTCGGTGGTTCGGGGACGGTGATTATTGGCCAGAGCGGCGGCGGGGCGGCTTTTAGCGGGTTGTTGCCGATGCCAGTGCATTTTACGGACAGGTTGCAAGTGGTTAATGAAGCAACTGGCGAGCCCGTGCCCGATCATCCCTATGTGATTCAACGGGGCGATGGCAGCATGGAACATGGGATCACCAATGAGCAGGGCTTTACTCATATGGTCAGCTCTCATTTGGCCGAAACCATAAAACTGTTTGTAGAGTGATCGAAATGGAAGTCGCAAACCCTGCACTCAAAGATTGCAAAAACGAGGTGGTGAGTCATGAGTTGACTTGCAAAACCGACCAGACTGTAAAAGCTGTGGCAATCAAAATCAAAAAAATCGTCGTGTTTTTCATCGGCGGTGCTGGAGACAAGGAACCGTATTATCAAGATCAACCACCTCACGGTAACGTAACCAGTGCGCAGGTTTTATTGCCTAAAAAATTCAGCGACGCGCAAATTGGAAAAATAAAGTCGGTGTACCTTAGTTATAAGGATGTGCGCGGCAAGAAAGACATAGAAAAGTATGTGCTGAGTTATCTGAAAGGTGATAAATCAATTTATATAAGTATCGTCGGTCACAGTCTGGGAGGATGGAACGGCGCTCATCTGGCAGCCATACTCAAAGAACAGGGATTTACGGTGAAGTCCTTGGTCACGCTTGATCCAGTGGGCGGCGGACTGGGTGTCTGGCTGATTTCAGACATTTACGCCACCACCCCGAAGCCTGGTGCAGAGTACTGGATCAATATATTGGCTGCACCGGCGAAACCCAATCAGTCCGATGATGTCGCCGAGATGGGAGAACGCTGGGTCATGAGCTCGGGTCCTGATATCAATAAAGCGGTAGACACCAACCACGAAGATGCAGGCGTAATGTTCAAGGCGAGGATTCTTGGCGAACAGTCCGCATGTGATCTCATCGCTGAAAAAATGATCAAATATCTGGAGTCTTGACATGCGAGTGTTGCTTGCAATTCTAGTTCTTTGTTTGTGTGCTTCGTGCGCAAAAAGAGTGCCATTACCAGAGACCGAAATTGAATTTGTTTCTGTTACCAAGTCTGGACACAGTGCTCTTCTGGATGTTCGCTTCAGTTCAATGACTGATCTGTTGCGATTCTTCGAGATCAATGCCGGCCAACATCAGGTCGGCAATGCCTTGATCTGTTCAATGGATGAGAGTGGCTTCTTCGAAACAAAACAGGACCTGACCCGGTATCTCGAAGGGGAGGTCGTCGCGGTATTAAATGAATCTGCTGCGGGGCCATATGTGTATTCGGCTGAGGTCTCTGCGGTGCATACACCGGACGGTGGAACGCTGAGTACGTACTTCAATAAAAAACAACTGTTGATGGTATTGAGCGCGCGTCAGGTCGTGGCATGTAAATTCAGGACTGCTGCCTACGCTTACGGTCCGTATTACTCAAAATCAATGAATATTCCTGCCAGTGTTTTCGTTCAGGCGATAGAGCGTCAGTAGTGATATTGATAACGGTGAATCACGGATCTGTTCGAGGAGAGTGGGTAGACGTGATCATCCCAAAATATGGGATGCAAAATTACATATTGAGATTTAGCGCCTGAGAGGTCTATAGTCCGTCGCACTCACTGCCAAAAACAAAACAGGTGAAGCGATGCTGGCGCAATTGATCGCGCTCGACTGGGGGACGACCTCATTACGTGCTTACAAACTCGCGGCGGGCGGTGTGGTGCTGGAGCAGCGCGCGCTGTCGTCCGGGATCATGCAACTGCCAAAGACTCCGCGAGCCATCAACGGTCGCGAATGCGCCGATGGTTTCGAACTGGCCTTCGATGAAGCGTGCGGCGACTGGCTCGATGCGCAGCCGGATCTGCCGGTAATTGCCTGCGGCATGGTCGGCAGTGCGCAGGGCTGGCGTGAAGCAGCCTACTGCGAGACGCCGGCGAACGTCGCCAATCTCGGAAACTCCCTACAAACAGTTGTCAGTTTGCGCAGCACCGTTGTGCATATCGTGCCGGGCGTGATTCAGCGATCGCGTCTGCCGAATGTGATGCGTGGCGAAGAAACCCAAGTGCTCGGTGTGCTGCAGAATCTGCCGATTGAGGCGGGTGCCGATCTGTTGATCGGTCTGCCGGGCAGTCACTCGAAATGGGTCGACGTGGTCGATGGCTGCATCACCCATTTCGATACGTTCATGACCGGCGAAGTATTCGCCGTGCTCAGTGAATACAGCATTCTCGGCCGAACCCAACAGCACAGTGCGACGTTCGATGCTCAGGCGTTTGACCGTGGCGTGCAGGTTGCGCAGTCGGCAGATGGCGAGCTCGGCGTGCTGTCGACCTTGTTCAGCGCCCGTACCCTGGGCCTGACCGGCGAACTCAGCCCGACCGCGCAGGCGGATTATCTGTCCGGCCTGATGATCGGCCATGAACTGGCGGCGCTCGCCAGCGCTCAACGTCGCCGTCGCAACAACCGGAATCTCCCTTCGATCATCCTCATCGGCAACGCGCAACTCTGCGCGCGCTACAGCCGTGCCCTCGATGCCTGCGGTTTCGCCAACGTGACGCTGGCCGAGCAGGCCACCGAGCGTGGCCTGTGGCAACTGGCGCTGGCCGCCGGACTGATCGATTCCTCATCCCGTTAACCCTGACTGGAGGCCTGACATGCTCAAGCAAGCATTGGCGCAAAACGGTCTGATCGCGATTCTGCGTGGCCTGCACCCACAGGAAGCTGCCGCTGTCGGAGAAGTCCTGTATGCGGCCGGATTTCGCGTCATCGAAGTACCGCTCAATTCCCCGTCGCCGTACGAAAGTATCCGCATCCTGCGCACGACCTTGCCCGCCGATTGCCTGATTGGTGCCGGCACGGTGCTGACGCCGGAGCAGGTCGAACTCGTGAAAGAGGCCGGCGGGCAAGTGATCGTTATGCCGCACAGCGACGCCAAGGTCTTGCGTGCGGCGAAGGCGGCAGGGCTGTTCCTGTCGCCGGGCGTTGCCACGCCGACCGAAGCCTTCGCGGCGCTGGAGGAGGGCGCGGACATTCTCAAGCTGTTCCCCGCCGAGCAGATGGGCCCAGCGGTCGTCAAAGCCTGGCTTGCGGTGTTGCCGGCGGGGACGGTGCTGGCGCCGGTCGGCGGTATCACGCCGGACAACATGCAGGCGTTTATCGACGCTGGCGTGAAGGGTTTCGGTCTCGGCTCCGGTCTGTTCAAACCAGGCATGACGGCGGAGCAGGTGGCGGTGAATGCCAAGGCCTACGTGGCCGCGTGGAAGGCCCTTCGCTAAGACTTTTTTGGCGCTGCGTGCGCTACATCTATAAGAGAGACAAAAAGATGAAAATCACCAAACTCACCACCTTCATCGTCCCGCCGCGCTGGTGCTTTCTCAAGGTCGAAACCGATGAGGGCGTGACCGGTTGGGGCGAGCCTGTGGTCGAAGGCCGCGCCCACACAGTAGCCGCTGCCGTCGAAGAATTGTCCGACTACCTGATCGGCAAAGACCCACGCAATATCGAAGACATCTGGACCGTGCTTTATCGCGGTGGCTTCTACCGTGGCGGCGCCATCCACATGAGCGCACTGGCCGGTATCGATCAGGCACTGTGGGACATCAAGGGCAAGGCCCTCGGGGTGTCGGTGAGTGATCTGCTCGGTGGTCAGGTGCGCGACAAGATTCGTGTGTATTCATGGATCGGTGGTGACCGTCCAGCCGATACCGCGCGTGCGGCGAAAGATGCGGTGAGCCGCGGTTTCACTGCGGTGAAAATGAACGGCACCGAAGAACTGCAATTCCTCGATACCTTCGAGAAAGTCGATCTGGCGCTGGCTAACGTTGCCGCCGTGCGTGACGCGGTCGGGCCGAACGTCGGTATCGGCGTCGACTTCCATGGCCGCGTGCACAAACCGATGGCCAAGGTGCTGATGAAGGAACTCGATCCGTACAAACTGATGTTCATCGAAGAGCCGGTGCTCAGCGAAAACTACGAAGCGTTGAAAGAGCTGGCGCCGCTGACCAGCACGCCGATTGCTCTCGGTGAGCGGCTGTTCTCGCGTTGGGACTTTAAACGCGTGTTGAGCGAAGGCTACGTCGACATCATCCAGCCGGATGCTTCCCACGCCGGCGGCATCACCGAAACCCGCAAGATCGCCAACATGGCTGAAGCCTACGACGTCGCGCTGGCGCTGCATTGCCCGCTGGGGCCGATTGCGCTGGCGGCGTGTTTGCAACTGGACGCGGCTTGTTACAACGCGTTTATCCAGGAGCAGAGCCTGGGCATCCATTACAACGAGAGCAATGACTTGCTCGACTACGTGAAGGATCCGCGGGTGTTCGATTACGACAAAGGTTTTGTGAAGATTCCGAACGGACCGGGCCTGGGTATCGAGATCAACGAGGAATACGTGATCGAGCGCGCGGCGGTCGGCCACCGCTGGCGCAACCCGATCTGGCGTCATGCCGATGGCAGCTTTGCCGAGTGGTGAGTACTGCCTGACACACCCGATGAGATCGTCCCCACGCTCTGCGTGGGAATGCCTCAATGGACGTTCTGCGTCCGCTTTTGGGACGCAGAGCGTCCCGGGCTGCATTCCCACGCAGAGCGTGGGAACGATCAGGCCTCAGGCCGACCTCAATAAACATAAAAAGAGGCTCTCCCCATGCAACCGCAAACCCTCACCGGGCAGGCGTCTTTAGTCACGCCTAGCCGTAAGCGGTTTTTCATCATGGTGTTGCTGTTTATCACCGTGGTCATCAACTACCTCGACCGCAGCAACCTGTCGATTGCCGCCCCCGCGCTGACCAGTGATCTGGGTATCGACCCGATTCACGTCGGCCTGATTTTCTCCGCGTTCGGCTGGACCTACGCTGCCATGCAGATCCCCGGCGGCTGGCTGGTTGATCGTGTGCCGCCGCGCATTCTTTACAGCGTCGCATTGCTGCTTTGGTCGATTGCTACGGTGATGCTCGGTTTCGCCGCCAGTTTCATTGCTTTGTTCGTATTGCGCATGGCGGTCGGAGCGCTGGAAGCGCCGGCCTATCCGATCAACAGCCGCGTGGTGACGACCTGGTTTCCCGAGCGGGAACGCGCAACGGCGATTGGTTTTTACACGTCGGGGCAGTTCGTTGGTCTGGCATTCCTCACCCCGGTGCTGGCTTGGCTGCAACATGAATTCGGCTGGCACATGGTCTTCGTTGCAACCGGCGCGGTAGGCATCATCTGGGCAGCAATCTGGTACGCGGTGTATCGCGAGCCGCGGGATTTCAAAGGCGCCAACGAAGCGGAAATCGACTTGATCCGCGAGGGCGGTGGCCTCGTTGATATTCAGCAGGAAACGGCCAAGGTCAAAGCCAAATTCAGCTGGACCGATTTGGGCATCGTTCTGACCAAGCGCAAGTTGTGGGGCATCTACCTCGGCCAGTTCTGCCTGAACTCAACGTTGTGGTTTTTCCTGACGTGGTTCCCGACTTATCTGGTGAAGTATCGCGGCATGGACTTCATCAAGTCAGGCCTGTTGGCGTCGCTACCGTTTCTCGCCGCGTTCGTTGGCGTGTTGTGTTCGGGGTTCTTTTCCGACTTCCTGATTCGTCGCGGCTACACGGTCGGTTTTGCGCGCAAGTTGCCGATCATTGGCGGGCTGCTGATTTCCACCTCGATCATCGGTGCCAACTTCGTTGAGTCGACACCACTGGTGATTGCCTTTCTGGCGCTGGCCTTTTTTGGCAACGGCCTGGCTTCGATCACTTGGTCGCTGGTCTCGACGTTGGCACCGGCGCGTTTGCTCGGGCTGACCGGAGGAGTGTTCAACTTCATCGGCAACCTGTCGGCAATTGCCACGCCGATCGTCATCGGCTTCCTCGCCAGCGGCGATTCGTTCGCGCCGGCGATCACCTACATCGCGGTTCTCGCATTGATCGGTGCCTTGTCCTACGTGTTGCTGGTCGGCAAGGTCGAGCGTATCGAGTTGTAGTGGTCTGCGTCGGGCGACCATAATGCCGCCCGTTCCCTCGCTCAACGGTAAAAGGCTGGATATGCAGGAAGACGCTCCGGAAAAAACCAAGGACGCCGCGCCCACCGGCACGCAGACGCTGTTGCGTGGCTTGGGAGTGGTGCAAGCGGTGGCCAGTGGCGCCCGCGATCTCAAGGAGATTGCCCGGCTGATCGGCACCACGCGCAGCACCACCCATCGTCTGGCCAGTTGTCTGGTCGACGAGCGCTATCTGCGCGTGGTGCCGCAAGTCGGTTATCTGCTCGGGCCGAAGCTGATCGAGCTGGGTTTCCAGGCTCGCGAAGAGTTGCCGCTGGTGACCTTGGCCGGGCCGTATCTGGACGAGTTGTCGGCGCTGACCGGCGACACCGTGCACCTAGGGATTCGTGAAGGCGATGAAGTGCTGTATCTGCTGAAGAATCCGGGGCGCAATGGCCCGGAAATGCGTTCGCGGGTCGGCCATCGCATGCCGCTGGCGCGCACGGGGATCGGTAAGGCGTTGATGCTTGATGACTCGCCGAAAGATTGGCAGCGTCTGTACGACATCAGCCTGCCGGCGGGTGGGAAAAGTCAGTTCTGGCCGCAGCATCCCCAGCAGTCCTGGGAACAGCTGGAGCAGCGCATGACCGAGTACGTCGCCGGCGGCTACGCCTTCGATCTGGAGGACAACGAACCGTCGATCCGCTGCGTGGCGGCGCCGATTCGCGATGCGAGCAAGGGCATCGTGGCGGCGATCAGTATCGCCAGCACCGTGCCATACATGCCGCTGGAAAAAATGGCCGAGCTGATTCCCCTGATCAAAGGGGTCACAGCCCGGCTTTCGGCGGAACTCGGTCTAAAGATTTAAACCTTGAGCGTCGCCATGTCGATCACGAAACGGTACTTCACGTCGCCGGCGATCATCCGCGCGTAAGCCTCGTTGATCTGGCGGATGTCGAGCATTTCGATATCGCAGGTGATGTTGTGTTCGGCGCAGAAATCCAGCACTTCCTGGGTTTCAGCGACGCCACCGATCAACGAGCCGGCCAATACGCGACGGCTCATCACCAGTTTGCCGGCGTGTACCGGTGGATCAATCGGCTCGATCAGACCGACCAGAATGTGCACGCCGTCGAAGCGCAGGGTGTCGAGGTACGGGTTGAGATCGTGCTGCACCGGAATGGTATCGAGCAGGAAGTCGAAGTAACCGGCAGCGGCTTTCATCTGTTCGGCATCGGTGGAAACGATCACGTGATCGGCACCCTGACGACGACCTTCTTCTGCCTTGCTCGCCGAGCGGGTGAACAGCGTCACTTCAGCGCCCATGGCCTTGGCGAACTTGATGCCCATGTGGCCCAGACCGCCCATGCCGAGAATCCCGACCTTGTCGCCAGCCTTGACGCCGTAGTGCTTGAGCGGCGAGTAGGTGGTGATGCCGGCGCAGAGGATCGGCGCGGCGCTGGCCAATGCGAGTTTTTCCGGGATGCGCACAACGAAGTGTTCACTGACGACGATGCTGTCGGAATAACCGCCCATGGTGTTGCTGCCATCGACCCGATCCGGGGTGGCGTAGGTCATGGTCGGGCCTTCGAGGCAATATTGCTCAAGGTTCGACTGGCACGCTTCGCAGGTACGGCAAGAGTCGACCATGCAGCCAACGCCGACCAGATCGCCGACTTTGTGTTGGGTGACATTCGCACCGATCGCGGTGACTTTTCCGACGATCTCGTGGCCCGGCATCAACGGGTAAACGGCGATGCCCCATTCGTTGCGCGCCTGGTGGATGTCGGAGTGGCAGACGCCGCAGTAGAGAATCTCGATCGCTACGTCGTCGGCGCGCGGGCTGCGACGTTCGAACTTCATCGGGGCGAGGGGGGTGGTGGCCGATTGGGCGGCATAGCCGATGGCGGTGTACATGTGAAACCTCGCAAAAGCAGGAACAAGTGAGGCGGCGCATTTTGGGCGTCGACTGACCGGTCGGCCATGACGATTCCTCCGGGTCTCATGCCTAATCCTCCGGCATACGGGTTTGATCGGTCGCATTGGCAAAAGGATCTGCCATGATGTTTTCATCCCCCTGTTTTCGTGATTTTTTGTGAAGAACAATTCGATGCAATTGACCCGTCATCTTGATGCCAATGCGCGCCTGGTTTCGCTGATCGAACCGCTGGCGCTGCGCGATGGTTATTCGCCGACCGGATTGCCCGGTGTGCAAGTGTTGCGCGCCAGTTGTGACGTCGCCCGTGGCCCGCACATTTACGAGCCGAGCCTGATGATCATCGCCCAGGGCAGCAAACTGGCGTTTCTCGGGCCGCGCACCATGGAGTACGGCGCCGGGCACTATCTGATTCAGGCACTGCCGGTGCCGTTCGAGTGCGAGACGTTTGCCTTGCCGGATGCGCCGTTGCTCGGCGTGTCGGTGGCGATTGATCGGGTGTTGCTCGGTGAGCTGGTGCTGGCCATGGGGCTGGCGCCGGGCCGGCATATCCCGGCGCAGACGCCGGAGTCGATGACCTCGGTGGTGCTCGACGATGCCATGCGCGGCTGCGTCGAGCGCTTGCTCAGTTGCCTGCACGATCCGCTGGAATGCCAGATTCTCGGGCCGGCGCGGGTGCGCGAGTTGTTGTTCGCTGCATTGCGCGGGCCGCAGGCTGATGTATTGCGCGCGCTGGTCGAGCAGCAGGGGCAGTTCGCGCGGGTGGCGGCGTCGATCAGCCATCTGCATGCGCATTACACCGAGCCACTGAATGTCGAGACCCTGGCCGGTTGCGCGAACATGAGCGTGTCGACCTTTCATGAGCACTTCAAACGCAGCACGTTGTTGTCGCCGGTGCAGTATTTGAAGCGCTTGCGTTTGTTGAAGGCGCAGACGTTGTTGGTCGCCGAAGGGCTGGGTGTGGCGCAGGTGGCGCATCGGGTGGGGTATCAGAGTACGTCGCAGTTCAGCCGTGAGTACAAACGCTACTTTGAGCGCAGCCCGGGCGACGAGCGCGCTGCCTGAGGATTGACACAATCCCTGTGGGAGCTGGCTTGCCAGCGATGAGGCCGGCACATTCAACATAGATGTCGCCTGATCCACCGCCATCGCTGGCAAGCCAGCTCCCACAGGGGGTGATGCGATGCACTAAATTTTGGGCAACAAAAAGGCCCCCAGATCGGGAGCCTTGATGTTCAGCGGGTCGACTTACATGTTCGGATAAGTCGGGCCACCAGCGCCTTCCGGCGTGACCCAGGTGATGTTCTGCGCAGGGTCCTTGATGTCACAGGTCTTGCAGTGCACGCAGTTCTGCGCATTGATCTGGAAGCGCTTCTCGCCGTCTTCCTTGGTGATTACTTCGTACACACCGGCCGGGCAGTAGCGCTGTGCCGGTTCGTCGTACAGCGGCAGGTTCTTGCTGATCGGGATGCTCGGGTCGGTCAGCTTCAAGTGGCAAGGTTGTTCTTCTTCATGGTTGGTACCGGAGATGAACACCGAGCTGAGCTTGTCGAAGCTGAGTTTACCGTCCGGCTTCGGATAATCGATCTTCTTGCAGTCGGCCGCGAGCTTGAGGCAAGCGTAATCCGGCTTGGTGTCGTGCAGGGTGAACGGCAGTTTGCCGCCGAAGATGTTTTGATCGAGCCAGTTGAAACCGCCGCCAACGATGGCGCCGAATTTGTGGATCGCCGGGCCGAAGTTACGGCTGGCGAACAGTTCGTCGTAGAGCCAGCTCTTCTTGAACGCGTCGACGTAAGTGGTCAGCTCTTCAGTGCCGTCCTTTTCCGCGAACAGCGCGTCAGCCACCGATTCGGCGGCGAGCATGCCGGACTTCATCGCAGTGTGGCTACCTTTGATCTTGGCGAAGTTCAGGGTGCCGAGGTCGCAACCGATCAGCGCGCCACCCTTGAAGACCATTTTCGGCAGCGAGTTCAGGCCACCTTTGCAGATCGCGCGGGCGCCGTAGCTGATGCGCTTGCCGCCTTCCAGGTACTGCGCCAGCACCGGGTGATGCTTGAGGCGCTGGAACTCGTCGAACGGCGACAGGTAGGTGTTGCTGTAGGAAAGATCGACGATCAGACCAACCACCACTTGGTTGTTTTCCAGGTGATAGAGGAACGAACCGCCGGTGTTCTCGGTGCCCATGATGTCCAGCGGCCAACCGGCGGTGTGCACCACCAGGCCTGGCTGGTGTTTGGCCGGGTCGATCTCCCAGATTTCTTTCAGGCCGATGCCGTAGTGCTGAGCGTCGGCATCGCTGTCGAGGTTGTAGCGCTTGATCAGCTGCTTGCCGATGTGGCCACGGCAACCTTCGGCGAACAGCGTGTATTTGCCACGCAGTTCCATGCCCGGGGTGTACAGGCCTTCTTTCGGATTGCCTTCGCGGTCGACGCCCAGATCACCGGTGATGATCCCGCGCACCACGCCTTGCTCGTCGATCAGTGCTTCCTGAGCGGCGAAGCCCGGGTAGATTTCTACGCCGAGGTTCTCGGCCTGCTGGGCGAGCCAGCGGCACAGGTTGCCGAGGGAAATAATGTAGTTGCCTTCGTTGTGCATGGTCTTGGGCACAAAGAAGTCAGGAATTTTCTGCGCGCTTTCGGCGTTTTTCAGGACAAAAATATCGTCGCGGGTGACCGGAGTGTTCAGCGGCGCGCCGAGTTCTTTCCAGTCCGGGAACAACTCGTTCAGAGCGCGTGGTTCGAACACGGCACCGGAGAGGATGTGTGCGCCGACTTCGGAGCCTTTTTCGACCACGCAGACGCTGATTTCCTTACCGGCTTCGGCGGCCTTCTGCTTCAGACGGCAGGCGGCGGACAGGCCAGCGGGGCCGGCACCGACGATGACCACGTCGAATTCCATGTATTCGCGTTCCACAGGCTATCTCCTACTCAAGGCTCAACAGTTTTTTTTCTAATTTGGAGGTTTGATGTCGCATCCGCTATTCCTTTACGTTAACGTCAAGGGGAATATTGGAGAACAGACCTTTCTCTCTAGGCGGCGCATTATATCTACACCACTCCGAGCGTCCAATACAAACGTTTGTTTGAATCGGCTCCAGCCCAGAGAAATCAAAGAAGCGCGGCTTATGAATGGTCATTTTGCTGTATTGACCGGAATAGGCGTTCCGGTCAAGATACGGTCGGTTTTGCGCTCGTCGTAGGCAGACTGGCGGTTTCAAGAGCACGTCTAAAGGCAGGGCACAGGTGGTCGAGAGTGCTGCGCAGCGCAGTCTGGCGCGCAGTTTACACAGCGTGAGGATCAATGACTTGTCGGTCACCACTGACGAACGGTCGCACCCCCTTCACATCGTGGAATCACTTCGCACCCCGGTCGGCGTTTTTAGAGGTGCCCTTTTAGCCTGATGAGCATCAACCGCCAGGTTCGCCTAGGCGACTTTCTTTTCACCGGAGAGTAACGAGGAATCCATGAAGGTTCTTGTAGCTGTCAAACGCGTTGTGGATTACAACGTCAAGGTTCGCGTCAAGGCGGACAATTCCGGCGTCGATCTCGCCAACGTCAAGATGTCGATGAACCCGTTCTGCGAAATCGCAGTGGAAGAAGCCGTACGCCTGAAAGAGAAAGGTGTTGCGACTGAAATCGTCGTCGTCTCCATCGGCCCGACCACCGCTCAGGAGCAGCTGCGTACCGCACTGGCTCTGGGTGCCGACCGTGCCATCCTCGTCGAATCCGCTGAAGATCTGACCTCGCTCGCCGTGGCCAAGCTGCTCAAGGCTGTGGTCGACAAGGAACAGCCGCAACTGGTGATCCTTGGCAAACAGGCCATCGACAGCGACAACAACCAGACCGGCCAGATGCTCGCTGCACTGAGCGGCTACGGTCAGGGCACGTTCGCCTCGAAAGTCGAAGTCTCCGGCGACAGCGTTGCCGTGACTCGCGAAATCGACGGCGGCGCGCAGACTGTTTCGCTGAAACTGCCGGCAATCGTCACCACCGACCTGCGTTTGAACGAGCCGCGCTACGCGTCCCTGCCAAACATCATGAAAGCCAAGAAGAAGCCTCTCGAAGTGCTGACTCCGGACGCTTTGGGCGTTTCCACCGCCTCCACCAACAAGACCCTGAAAGTCGAAGCGCCGGCTGCACGCAGCGCAGGTATCAAGGTCAAGTCGGTGGCTGAACTGGTCGAGAAACTGAAAAACGAAGCGAAGGTAATCTAAATGACTATCTTGGTTATTGCTGAACACGACAACAAAGTGCTGGCCCCGGCCACACTGAACACCGTGGCTGCTGCGGCCAAAATCGGCGGCGACATCCACGTTCTGGTTGCCGGCCAAGGCGCTGGCGCCGTGGCTGAAGCCGCTGCGAAAATCGCAGGCGTGAGCAAAGTCCTCAACGCTGATAACGCCGCTTACGCGCATCAGCTGCCGGAAAACGTTGCTCCACTGGTAGCTGAGCTTGGCGCTGGTTACAGCCACATCCTGGCTGCCGCTACCTCCAACGGCAAAAACATCCTGCCGCGCGTTGCTGCGCAGCTCGACGTTGACCAGATCTCCGAGATCATCTCGGTTGAAAGCGCTGATACCTTCAAGCGTCCGATCTACGCCGGTAACGCCATCGCTACCGTGCAGTCCACCGCTGCGATCAAAGTGATCACCGTGCGTGCTACCGGTTTCGATCCGGTAGCTGCTGAAGGTGGTTCGGCTGCTGTTGAAGCCGTTGGCGCTGCACACGACGCGGGCACTTCGAGCTTCGTTGGCGAAGAACTGGCCAAATCCGATCGTCCAGAGCTGACCGCAGCCAAGATCGTCGTTTCCGGCGGCCGCGGCATGCAGAACGGCGACAACTTCAAACACCTGTACGCCCTGGCCGACAAGCTGGGCGCTGCGGTGGGTGCTTCGCGCGCCGCCGTCGACGCAGGTTTCGTACCGAACGACATGCAGGTCGGTCAGACCGGCAAGATCGTTGCGCCACAGCTGTACATCGCCGTCGGTATCTCCGGCGCGATCCAGCACCTGGCCGGTATGAAAGACTCCAAAGTGATCGTTGCGATCAACAAGGACGAAGAAGCGCCGATCTTCCAGGTGGCCGATTACGGCCTGGTGGCGGATCTGTTCGAAGCCGTACCTGAGCTGGAGAAGCTGGTCTAATCCAGCGGCTTCACTTATAAAGAGCCCGACCTTTTGGTCGGGCTTTTTTTTGTTTCGGATTTGAGTGGGAGCTTTTTGCCATGGATCTGCGCTGCGGATTGCATTACTCGGTATTGCTGGGATTGGCCCTGTTGTCAGGTTTGGCCACGGCCGCGGGCAAGTGCGAGCGCCTCGTCGTCACCGGCAGCCCGGATGCGCCGCCGTACCTGTGGCAGGACCCGCAGAATCCCAAGCAGTTGATCGGCGCCAGTGCCGACCTGTTGCAACAAGTCGCCAAAGACCTCGGCATCAAAGTCGAACTGCTCTACGCCGGCAAACGCTCGCAAGCCCTCGATGAAGTGCGCAGCGGGCGCATGGACATGCTGGCCGATGCGCCGCTGACCTTCAATGAACTGGAAAACTTCGACTACATCTATCCACCGCTGCTGGAAAACGACTATCTGGTGTGGACGCGTAAAGGCTCGACACTGGTCTATAGCGAGGCCAAAGACTTGCATGGCCACACCGGTGCGATGTCGGAAAAGTCTCGCATGACCCAGGCATTCGGCGTTTTCGCCGAGCAGAATCTGACCCTGACACGGACAGCCAACCTCACTCAGGCCCTGCAGAAATTGCTCCTCGGTGAAGTGGAATATGTACTCGCCGGCCGCTACTCAGGCATGGCCGCCGCGCAGGCATTGGGCATGACCAATGACCTGCTGGCGTTCGAGCACCCCGTCGACCGCCCGGGGCTGTTTCTTGCGGTTTCGCATAACTCGGCATGTAACGATCCGTGGTTGCGCGGACAGTTGGCCAAAAAGATGACAGAATTGCCCGCGTCCGGACTGACGGAAGCCGCGCTGCAACGCAACATCGAGCGCTGGAAGGCGCAGCAGCAACAGCCGCAACAACCCGTCAGTGCCCCAAAACAGTAGGGATTCTTAGTGAGTATTCGACCTCTTTTCGCGGCGATGGCCGTTCTGGCCCTGGCCGGTTGCGCGACCGATCCGGCACCCGTTGAACAAATGCGCCTGACCGAGCAAGCCATAATCCAGGCCAAGGCTGTTGGCGCCACTGCTGACGAAGTGCCGGAAATGAAACTGGCCGAAACCAAGTACAACCGCGCCAAAGGCAACATGGCGGACGAGTCCTACCGCAACGCGCGCATGCGTTCGGAACAGGCTGAACTGGATGCTCGTCTGGCCGAAGCCAAAGTGTTGACGCAAAAAAGTGAAGAACAGCTGAATGTGCTCAACACCCGCATCGTCCGTCTGCGCAAGCAACTGGGAGATGCCCAATGAGCCTCAAATCCAAAGTCCTCGGCGGTCTGATACTTGCCGGTTGCGCCAGCCTGTACGGCTGCGCCGGTCAACACAGCGAATCCGCACTGCAAGAGGCCAGCGCCGACTTCCAGAAGGTCAAGGAAGATTCCAACGTGCTGCGCATTGCGCCGAAAGACGTGATCCGTGCCGGTGAGTCGCTGGCCCGTGCCGATCGCCTGTCGACCTACTGGGGCAGCGGCTCTGACGTGGTGCATTACGCCTACCTGAGCCAGCGTTACAGCGAAATCGCCCGCGAGCACACCAATCAGGTGCTCAACGAAGAGCGCGCAGCCAAACTGGAGCTAGAGCGTCAGCGCTTGCAACTGGCCCTGCGTGAATCCAAGTTGCTCAGTGTGCAGCAGCAGGGCAAATGGCTGGAAGAACAGATCGTCGCACTGGCCACCACGCAGACCGACCGTGGTCTGGTAATGACCCTCGGTGATGTGCTGTTCGACACCGGTGAAGCGGAGCTGAAAAACTCGGCCAACCGCGTGGTGCTGAAGATCGTCCAGTTCCTGCAATTGAACCCCAAACGCGTGGTGCGTATCGAGGGGTACACCGACAGTACCGGTGGCAAACAGGAAAACCTCAAGTTGTCTCGTGATCGCGCGCAATCGGTCGCGGATGTGTTGATAGATCTGGGCATCGACGACAAGCGCATTCAGGTCGAAGGCTACGGCGACGAATACCCGGTGGACGCCAATGCTTCCGAGCGTGGGCGGGCGCAGAATCGTCGTGTGGAAATTGTCTTCTCCGATGAAAAAGGCCAGCTCGGCGCCGCCCGCTGAGGGCTGCGTCTCTGGAAAGCCCGGACTGTCATGCAGTACCGGGCTTTTTTACGTCTGTCGAATAGCCCGCAAATCAGTACAGTCAGGGGCAGACACCGCACTGTATGGTCGAGTAATGTGACAACTGTCCCAGTACACTTCTAAACTGTTCCGGTATTGTTTCACACAAGAATAAAATGCCCGTGAAATCGAGTGCTGCGTCATGACCAATCTCTTGCTCTACCAACGTATTGCTCAGCAACTGGCCGAAGACATCCGCCGTGGCGTCTATCAACCGGGGGAGCGCGTGCCTTCGGTGCGCAAGATGAGTTCGCAGCTCAACGTCAGCCATGCGACGGTGTTGCAGGCTTACGCCAATCTCGAAGATCAGGGCTTGATTAGGGCGCGCCCGCAGTCCGGGTATTACGTGCACCAGACACCTGCACTGACGGCGCCGACGCCGGACATCGCCCGGGTCGAACGGCCGGGCCTGGTTACCCGCAGCAGCATCATTCAACAGGTGCTGGTCGAATCACGCCGAGAAGGCGTGTTTCCGCTCGGCGCGGCTGTGCCGAGTGTCGATTACTTGCCGGTGCGCGCACTGCATCAGCAACTGGCCAAGGTCACGCGCTTCCATAGCCCGCGTGCTTTCAGTTACATGTTCAGCCCCGGTTTTGAGCCGCTGCGCCGCCAGGTGGCGATCCGCATGCGCGATGCTGGTGTGGTGGTCGATCCGTCAGAAGTGGTGATCACCCACGGTTGCGTCGATGCCTTGCAGATGTCGTTGCGCGTACTGACCCGCCCGGGTGATCTGATCGCCGCCGAATCGCCGACCTATTACGGATTGCTGCAACTGGCCGATCTGCTCGGCCTGAAAGTCATCGAGATTCCGAGCGATCCCGCGACTGGCATGAGCCTCGAAGCCCTGCAACTGGCGGCCAACCAATGGTCGATCAAAGCGCTGGTGCTGACCACGCGGCTGAGCAATCCGCTGGGCGGCACCATGCCCGAAGAGCGGCAGAAACAGTTGCTGCGCCTGGCTTCTGATTTCGATATTCAGATTGTCGAAGATGATATCTATGGCGAACTGATGTTCGAGCAAGGCAAGACCAAAGCGCTCAAGGCGTATGACCGACTGGATCGGGTGATCTACTGCTCGAGTTTCTCCAAAACCTTGTCACCCGGTGTGCGCATCGGCTGGATGATCGCCGGCAAGTATCAGCAGGAAATCCAGCGCTTGCAGACCTTCAGCACCCATTCGGCGTGCAGCGTGACGCAGATGGCGATTGCCGCTTATCTGGAAAACGGCGGTTATGACCGGCATTTACGGTACATCCGCCAGGAATACCGGAAAAACCTCAGCGCCTTCCAGTTGGCGGTGCAGCAGTACTTCCCCGAAGGCACGCAAATGACCCGGCCCACGGGCGGTTTCATCCTCTGGGTGAGCTTGCCGGGGAGGGTCAATACCCAGGAGTTGCATGTTCGCGCGTTGCAGCAGGGCATCAGTATTGCCCCGGGGCTGATCTTCAGTAATACCGAGCAGTTCAACCACTGTATTCGCCTGAACTGCGGGATTCCGTGGAACCGCGAGGCGGAGCGGGCGCTGATGACCCTGGGCATGCTGGCGACGCAACTGTGTCAGGAAACCGCTGGCGGATTCTGAACGAGCGGTGGGTGACGCTTGTCTTGTCGCGTCCAACAAGCGAGCATATGGCCCTCTGCCGTTAGTGTCGTTGGGTCCATGAAAGCGATTTTTCCTGCCGCTTGGGTGTTGCTGGGTTTGCTGATGATCGGTCATGCGCCTGGAGCCGTGGCCGCTGCAGTTCAGGAAAAACCGGCTGCGACGAGTGCCGCTAAAAAAGCCACGTCTGCGCCAAAGGCTGTTCCCGCGAAGAAAACCCAGCAAAAAGTCATCAAGAAACGCAAGCCGATCGCTTCCAAATCGAAGCCTGCCAGCGAAGTGGTGAAAGCCAAGTTGCCGCCGGCAAAACTCGATTTGAGCCTGCCCAAGGACATGGTCCAGGAACTGAAGCCCAAGGGCACGGTTGAATTGCCCAAGCGCGAGCCGATCCTGCCGCAGATGTTTGGCGAGAAAAACAACGGATTCCAGCTCAACGGCCGCTTGCTCAGCAACGAAATGCAGTTGCAACTGCGCAACGAAGAGCGCCGCGAAGTCGAAGGCGCGGCGCTGGATTTCGAATTCAAACAGTAAAACCAGCCCATCTGTGACCCGCAGACCAGACGCTTTGTCGGAGACTGGTCAGTCATATTCAGTTATCGCTAAAAACCCCGGTTCCGGGAATTTGAAACAGCCGTTTTAGCGGTTACTCTGTTCCGCGTCCCTTTTACACATCGCCCGTCGCGAGGAATTGTTCGTCATGAAATGCCGTGAAGGCTGTGGCGCTTGCTGCATTGCCCCATCCATCAGTTCGCCGATTCCCGGCATGCCTGATGGCAAACCTGCCGGCGAACGTTGCGTGCAGCTTTCGGTCGAAAACCTGTGCAGCATTTTCGGCCGCCCGGAGCGCCCGGCAGTCTGTTCGGGCTTTGCTGCGGATGTCGAGGTCTGCGGCAGCAGCTCGGAAGAAGCGATCAGGCTGATCGGCTGGTGGGAGCAAATGACGGCGGCGTGATGTGTCAAACGAACGGAACTTCAACAATAAGGAATAAGACTATGGGTTCGCTGCATCGTATCGCTGTGTTGTGTGGTTTGACCGCTGTGCTGGCCACGTCCGTCGCTCAGGCTGAAGACTGGAAAGTCGCCAAGAACGAGGACGGTATCAAGGTTTCCCTCAGTGAAGTGCCGGGTTCGGACTACAAGTCCTACCAGGGCGTTGCGCTGATGAAAACCACCGTCGCCAAACTGCGCGCACTGCAGGAAGATGTCTCCGGCGCGTGCGCCTGGATTCACGAGTGCAAGACCCAGAAACTGCTCAAGCACGAAGGCGATCAGAGCTGGACCTACACCCAGTTCAACACGCCTTGGCCAGTTACTCCGCGTGACTCGGTGCTGAAGGTGACCACCGTTGAAGGCGCCGATGGCAGCCTGACCCGCAATCTGGAAGGCTTGCCGACGTACATGCCGGAAGAAAAGGGCTTTGTCCGCGTTCAGCAGGTCAAAGGCTTCTGGAAGTTCGTGCCCAAGGGCGACCAGGTTGAAGTGACTTATCAGGTGCACACCGAGCCAGGCGGTAGCGTGCCGGCAATGGTGGCCAACAAGTTCGTCGTCGATGCGCCGTTCAACACCTTGAAAGCTCTGAAAGAACGCGCCGAGAAGTAATAAGCGCGCTCTACACAAAACGCCCCGACCGATACGGGGCGTTTTGTTTTCTCGCAATATTGTGTTTCCAGATATGCGTTGCACGAAATTTTCACAAAGTGTTCCTGACAATTCGCCCGCGCTGTTTGCACGCTTTCCCGGTTTGCCATGGCTCTAGATGAAAGTGTCTGGCGGCGGGGCAGTAATCAATGGCAATGGTGCGGGTGATCGTGCAACATTTGCGCACTGCGCAAGCCCCGGGGTCTGGAATGACCAATAGAGGGCATGGCGCCGCTGTATTTTTGCAACTTCAACTTCCAATGGGTCCTAAAACGACATGGCAAACCCGGACGCCCTGAATCAGCAGCGATCTTCCGCTCGCCTGCTGCAACCGACCGTCAAATCGCATCTGGCCTACACGCTGCTTTGCGCGCTGGTCATGATGGTGATGTTTTCCGTGCTGCGCCTCGCGCTGCTGGTCTACAACCGCGAGATGATCCTCGACACCCCGGCTTCGACCTTCCTCGAAGCCTTCGCCAACGGCCTGCGTTTCGACCTGCGCCTGGTGGTTTACGTGTGCATTCCGCTGGTGCTGGCACTGTTCAGTGCCCGCGCCATGGCCGCTCGCGGTTTCTTCCGCCTGTGGCTGACCATCGCCTCGAGCATCGCGCTGTTCCTTGGCCTGATGGAGATGGACTTCTATCGTGAGTTCCACCAGCGCCTCAACGGTCTGGTGTTCCAGTACGTGAAAGAAGACCCGAAAACCGTGATGAGCATGCTCTGGTACGGTTTCCCGGTGGTTCGCTATCTGCTGGGATGGGTCATCGGCACTGTCATCCTCACCCTGGCGTTCAAAGGTGCCGACCGTGCCACGCGTCCGCGCGGACCGTTCAGTGGCGGCAGCGTCAGCACCCGTCAAGTTGCGCCGTGGTACACCCGTCTTGCGGTGTTCGTGGTCTGCTTGCTGATTTGCGTGGTTGCCGCTCGTGGCACTCTGCGTCAAGGCCCGCCGATGCGTTGGGGTGACGTCTACACCACCGATTCCAACTTCGCCAACCAGCTTGGCCTCAACGCCACGCTGTCGCTGATCGAGGCTGCCAAGTCGCGCATGGGCGAAGATCGCGACAATATCTGGAAAGCGACGTTACCGCAGGAGCAAGCGCAGAAAGTCGTGCGCGATATGCTGCTGATGCCTGACGACAAACTGGTCGATGCCGATATTGCCGCCGTGCGCCGTGATTACACGCCGCCGGCCGACAAGACCCTGCCGATCAAGAACGTTGTAGTGATCCTGATGGAAAGCATGGCCGGTCACTCGGTCGGTGCATTGGGCGCGTCAGGCAACATCACGCCATACCTGGACAAACTGTCGAAGGAAGGTCTGCTGTTCGACCGCTTCTTCTCCAACGGTACGCACACCCATCAGGGCATGTTCGCGACCATGGCCTGCTTCCCCAACCTGCCAGGTTTCGAATACCTGATGCAGACCCCGGAAGGCAGCCACAAACTGTCCGGCTTGCCGCAGGTGCTCAGCGCCCGCAACTACGACGACGTATACGTCTACAACGGCGACTTCGCCTGGGACAACCAGTCGGGCTTTTTCAGCAACCAGGGCATGACCAACTTCGTTGGCCGTAACGACTTCGTCAACCCGGTGTTCTCCGATCCGACCTGGGGCGTGTCCGACCAGGACATGTTCGACCGTGGTCTGCAGGAGCTCAAGGCGCGGGAAAACGGCAAGCCGTTCTACGCGCTGCTGCAAACCCTGTCCAACCACACGCCGTACGCCTTGCCGACGCCATTGCCGGTCGAGCGCGTGACTGACCGTGGCAGCCTCAACGAACACTTGACCGCCATGCGCTACTCCGACTGGGCACTGGGTCAGTTCTTCGAGAAGGCGCGCAAAGAGCCGTACTTCAAGGAAACCCTGTTCGTCATCGTCGGCGACCACGGCTTCGGCAACGAGCGCCAGATCACCGAAATGGACCTGGGCCGCTTCAACGTACCGATGCTGATGATTGCACCGGGCATCCAGGAGAAGTTCGGTACCCGTGACCACACCGTGGGTACGCAGATCGACATCGTGCCGACCATCATGGGCCGTCTCGGTGGCGAAGTGCGTCATCAGTGCTGGGGCCGCGATTTGCTCAACCTGCCGGAAGGCGACACCGGTTTCGGTGTGATCAAACCGTCGGGCAGTGAGCAGACGACCGCCATCGTCACCGCCGACCAGATCCTGGTGTTGCCAAGAGACAAGGATATGGGGCCGAAGATGTGGCAGTACCAGCTAGGTGCCAACCCGCACGCCGAAGTCATTCCAAATGCACCGCGCACTGCCGAGTTGAAACTCAAACTCGAAGCGTTCCTGCAAACGGCGACCAAAAGCCTGATGGATAACACCGCTGGCGTCATTCACGGCAAGCCGGATTGATCGTTCACTGCCAGTAAAATCCGCGCAATAAAAAAGAGGCCCTGAACAGGGCCTCTTTTTTTTGCCGGTTACATCGTTATATCCGACCGAGTAACAGCAGCACCAACAGCACCACCAACACCACGCCGATAATCCCCGATGGACCGTAACCCCAACTTCTGGAGTGCGGGAAGACCGGCAGACCACCGATCAGCAACAGGATCAGGATAATGATAAGAATTGTGCCCATGTCGATTTCCTTGTTGATAGTGTTCGAGAAGTCTTGGTATTCAAGGGCGACTGGAGACTAAGTAATTCCAGACGGCTTACAAATTCCGACCGGTGCGCGTGAAAGAAAATTCAATGTTTTTTTAATGTATTTGGATTGCTTGTTTATTTCCTTTGAAGCACAAGATCAAAAGATCGCAGCCTTCGGCAGCTCCTACAGGAGTTCGATGTAGGAGCTGCCGAAGGCTGCGATCTTTTGATCTTGCATTCAGCAACTTGATGGAGCGTGGGCGCGCGCCGATCCTTCGCTACACTCGGCGCATCTTCCCCGGAACAACAAGGCTGTTTGCTATGCAAAATCGCATGATGATCACTGGTGCGGGCTCGGGCCTGGGTCGCGAAATCGCGCTGCGCTGGGCGCGTGAAGGCTGGCAACTGGCCTTGTCCGATGTCAGCGAACCCGGCCTGCAGGAAACCCTGAAAATGGTCCGCGAGGCCGGTGGCGACGGGTTCATTCAGCGCTGCGATGTGCGTGATTACAGCCAGCTCACCGCGTTCGCCCAGGCCTGCGAAGAGAAGCTCGGCGGCATCGACATCATCGTCAACAACGCCGGTGTTGCCTCGGGCGGTTTCTTCAGCGAGCTGTCGCTGGAAGACTGGGACTGGCAGATCGCGATCAACCTGATGGGCGTGGTCAAGGGCTGCAAGGCGTTCCTGCCGCTGCTGGAGCAAAGCAAAGGCAAGATTATCAACATCGCCTCGATGGCGGCATTGATGCAAGGCCCGGCCATGAGCAACTACAACGTGGCCAAGGCCGGGGTGGTGGCGTTGTCGGAAAGCTTGCTGATCGAGCTGGCGCAACAGGAAGTAGGCGTGCACGTGGTGTGTCCGTCGTTCTTCCAGACCAACTTGCTGGACTCGTTCCGTGGTCCCACCCCGGCGATGAAAGCGCAGGTCGGCAAGTTGCTGGAAAGTTCGCCGATCAGCGCGGCGGACATCGCCGATTACATCTATCAGCAAGTGGCCGCCGGCGAGTTCATGATTCTGCCCCACGAACAAGGCCGGATGGCTTGGGCGCTCAAGCAGAAGAACCCGCAACTGCTCTATAACGAAATGACCTCCATGGCGGAAAAAATGCGCGCCAAAGCCAAACAGAACAACGGCTGAGCTTGCCCGTAGCAGACCGCGTCGTTAGGGTGGCCGCAATGGTCACCCTGTCGAGACGCATCAATGCTCAATTACTTGTGGTTCTTCCTCGCGGCGCTGTTTGAAATCGCCGGTTGCTTCGCCTTCTTCATGTGGCTGCGCCAAGGCAAAAGTGCGTTTTGGGTGATTCCTGCGCTGCTCAGTCTGACCCTGTTCGCACTGCTGCTGACCCGCGTTGAAGCTAACTACGCGGGGCGTGCCTATGCCGCGTATGGCGGGATCTACATCGTCGCGTCGATTGGCTGGCTGATGGTGGTCGAGCGGGTGCGTCCTTTGAGTTCGGACTGGATCGGCGTGGCGCTGTGCGTGATCGGCGCTAGCGTGATTCTGTTCGGGCCGCGATTTTCTGCGGCGTGAGGGGTATTTGTCGGAAACGTCTGACGGCTTGATGCGAGCATGGCTGTAAGGCAAAACTGATTTGCCCGCCATGCATTGTAGAGCCGCGGCAAGCCGCGCATCTTCAGGGTTCGCTAACCCTGAAGGACGAATCTCATGCTTGTACTCAGCCGTGTTGTTGGTGAGTTGATTTCAATCGGCGACGACATTTCCCTGCGCGTGCTGTCGGTGAACGGCTCCAGCGTGCGCTTTGGCGTCGAGGCCCCGCAAAAGGTCAATGTGCACCGCGCGGAGGTCTATGACCGGATCAAGCGCAAGCAGGCCACCGAAAAGCTCCGCTAGGCATTCAATCGAACAGATGCTTGGGCACATCGTGTTTGAGCATCAACTGACATTGCTCGCTTTCCGGGTCGAAGACGATCAGCGCCTGGCCTTTGTTCAAGGCCTGACGCACGCGCAGCACACGGGTTTCCAGCGGCGTGTCATCGCCGTTGTCGGTGCCGTCGCGGGTGACGAAATCTTCGATGAGGCGGGTGAGGGTGTCGACTTCAAGTTGGTCGTGGGGAATGAGCATGGGCACCTCGGCTGAATCAATGGCGGGATGCTACGGCGATTGCGGTTTGCCTGCCAGTTTTGTGTTGCCTATGCCGACCTCATCGCTGGCAAGCCAGCTCCCACAGTAATTGGGGCAACACAAATTTGTGTACACCTCCGATACCTGTGGGAGCTGGCTTGCCAGCGATGGGGCCAGTCCTGTCATCACAAAGCCGGATCAAGTATCGGAACGCTGCCCCACCAGACTGTCCACCGACGGCACCCGCGTATCGCTCTCCATTTGCGTGTCATGTTCAATCTGATGACTGAAGCGATCCAGCGAAGCATTCGCCGGCGCTGCATCACTGGCAAACACCGGCGGACTCAAGATGTAAGCCCCCAGCAAACGACTCAGCGCCGCCAGGCTGTCGATGTGCGTACGCTCATAACCATGGGTCGCATCGCAACCAAACGCGAGCAGGGCAGTGCGGATGTCGTGGCCTGCAGTCACCGCCGAATGCGCATCGCTGAAGTAATAGCGGAACAGGTCGCGGCGCACCGGCAACTCGTTCTCGCTGGCCAATTTCAGCAAATGTCGCGACAGGTGATAGTCGTACGGCCCGCCGGAATCCTGCATCGCCACACTCACCGCATGCTCGCTGGAGTGCTGCCCCGGAGCGACCGGTGCGATGTCGATGCCGACGAATTCGCTGACGTCCCACGGCAATGCCGCTGCCGCGCCGCTGCCAGTCTCTTCGGTGATGGTAAACAGCGGATGGCAGTCGATCATCAGTTCCTGGCCGCTGTCGACGATGGCTTTGAGTGCCGCCAGCAGCGCTGCAACCCCGGCCTTGTCATCGAGGTGACGGGCGCTGATATGGCCGCTTTCGGTGAATTCCGGCAGCGGATCGAAGGCGACCACGTCACCGATGCTGATGCCCAGTGAGTCGCAATCGGCCTTGGTCGCACAGTAAGCGTCCAGGCGCAGTTCAACGTGATCCCAACTGATCGGCATCTCGTCCACGGCGGTGTTGAACGCGTGCCCGGAGGCCATCAGCGGCAACACACTGCCGCGAATCACGCCGTTGTCGGTGAACAGGCTGACACGGCTGCCCTCGGCAAAACGGCTCGACCAGCAGCCGACCGGGGCGAGGGT
Organism: Pseudomonas sp. AC242; assembly: GCF_979258655.1. NCBI lineage: Bacteria > Pseudomonadati > Pseudomonadota > Gammaproteobacteria > Pseudomonadales > Pseudomonadaceae > Pseudomonas > Pseudomonas sp. AC242. Next base: position 3,859,755 of record NZ_OZ409873.1, on the reverse strand, counting down.
CAGACGCCCGTTATCTTTGATCGCGCGGACCGCCGCGCCGATGGTGTCGAGGTGCGCCGAGACGGCGCGATCGGGGCTATTCTTCTTGCCTTTGAGCGTGGCGCGAATGGTGCCGCGCCGGGTCATTTCGAACGGAATGCCGAGTTCTTCCAGACGCTCGGCGACATAGCGCACGATGGTGTCGGTAAACCCGGTAGGGCTGGGAATGGCGAGCATTTCCAGCAGTACTTTTTGCAGGTAGTTGAGATCCGGTTCGGGGATTTGCGTGGTCATGGAAACTCCTGATGGGTTGAGCACACCGATGGTTTCGATGAGGAAAGTTTTGTGTTGCTTGATAGGGCCTCATCGCTGGCAAGCCAGCTCCCACAGTTTTTGTGTGTACCGCAAAACTTGTGGGAGCTGGCTTGCCAGCGATGGCGTCGGTTCAGTCACTAGAGAATCAAGAGACAACCGGCTGACTGTGCGGAAACAACAAATCGACAAACCGCTCCGCCGTCGGCTGCGGCTCATGGTTGGCCAGCCCGGCGCGCTCGTTGGCCTCGATAAACACGTACTCGGGCTGATCCGCCGCCGGCACCATCAGATCGAGGCCGACCATCGGAATATCCAGCGCCCGTGCCGCCCGTACTGCCGCATCGACCAGCGTCGGGTGCAGAATCGCCGTGACATCTTCCAGCGTGCCGCCGGTGTGCAGATTCGCCGTACGCCGCACAAACAAATGCTCACCGGCCGGCAAAATGCTGCTGTAGTCATAACCCGCGGCATGCAAGGTGCGCTGGGTCTCGTGGTCCAGCGGGATCTTGCTCTCACCGCTGGTGGCCGCTTGCCGACGCCGACTCTGCGCCTCGATCAACGCGCCCACCGAATGCTGACCATCGCCTACCACTTCGGCAGGCTTGCGAATCGCCGCTGCCACCACTTCAAAGCCAATCACCAGAATCCGCAGATCAAGGCCTTCATGGAAGCTTTCCAGCAGCACGCGGCTATCAAACTGCTTCGCCGTTTCGATGGCTTGCTGCACCTCTTCGATGCTTTGCAAATCCACCGCCACGCCTTGACCTTGTTCTCCGTCGAGCGGCTTGACCACCACCCGTTGATGCTCGTCGAGGAAGGCCAGATTGTCGTCGGCATTGCCCGCCAATTGCTGCGAGGGCAGGTTCAACCCGGCGCCTTTGAGCACTTTGTGCGTGAGGCTTTTGTCCTGACACAAACTCATGCTGATCGCGCTCGTCAGGTCGCTCAACGATTCACGGCAACGCACCCGGCGCCCGCCATGGCTGAGGGTGAACAGGCCGGCATCGGCGTCGTCCACTTGCACGTCGATGCCGCGCCGATGGGCTTCTTCAACGATGATCCGCGCATACGGATTGAACTGCGCCTCCGGCCCCGGGCCGAGAAACAGCGGCTGATTGATGCCGTTCTTGCGCTTGATGGCGAAGGTCGACAGATTGCGAAAACCGAGCTTGGCGTAGAGGTTTTTCGCCTGCCGGTTGTCGTGCAACACCGACAGATCCAGATAACTCAGGCCGCGACTCATGAAGTGTTCGATCAGATGCCGCACCAGCACTTCGCCGACACCCGGGCGCGAGCACTGCGGATCAACCGCCAGGCACCACAGGCTGCTGCCGTTTTCCGGGTCGTTGAAGGCTTTTTGATGGTTCAGGCCCATGACGCTGCCGATCACCGCGCCGCTGTCTTCGTCCTCGGCCAGCCAGTACACCGGGCCGCCCTGATGATGCGGAGTCAGCCGCGTGGCATCGATCGGCAACATGCCGCGCGCCTGGTACAACTGATTGATCGCCTGCCAGTCCGCTTCACTTTGCGCGCGGCGAATACGAAAGCCGCGAAACACTCGGGTGGCCTGGCGGTAATCGCTGAACCACAGGCGCAAGGTGTCCGACGGGTCGAGAAACAGTTGCGTCGGTTCCAGGCCAAGAATCTGCTGCGGCGCGGCGACATACAAGGCAATGTCGCGCTCGCCGGGCTGCTCTTTCAGCAGTTCCTGCGCCAGTGATGCCGGGTCGGGAAACGTGTGGCCGATCAGCAACCGGCCCCAGCCGCAATGCAGCGCAATCGGCTCGGCGGCCAGCGTGCTGCCGTCTTCGGCCAGACGTGCCTGCAAGCGTTCATAGGACGGTGTCTGACCGCGTATCAGCCGTTGGTTGATGGCCGTGGCGTGGGGTTTCATCAATCAGATTCCTTGTTCACTGAGCCACAGGTTCAGGGCCGCCAGTTGCCACAGCTTCGAACCGCGTAACGGCGTCAGTTGGCCTTGCGGATCGGTCAGCAATTTGTCGAGCATGGCCGGGTTGAACAGGCCGCGATCCTGACTCGGATCAAGCAGCAGTTCGCGCACCCAGTTCAGCGTATCGCCCTGCAAGTGCTTGAGGCCGGGCACCGGGAAGTAGCCTTTTTTGCGATCGATTACTTCACTTGGGATGACTCGGCGCGCCGCTTCTTTGAGCACTTGTTTGCCGCCATCGGGCAGCTTGAATTTGCCGGGTACGCGGGCCGAGAGTTCGACCAGTCGGTAGTCGAGAAACGGCGTACGCGCTTCCAGGCCCCAGGCCATGGTCATGTTGTCGACGCGTTTGACCGGATCGTCGACCAGCATCACCGTGCTGTCCAGACGCAGGGCTTTGTCGACCGCCGCCTCGGCGCCGGGCTGGGCGAAATGCTCTTTGACGAAGTCACCGGCCGCGTCATGCGCAGTCAGCCACTGCGGTTGCACGGTGGCGGCGTAGTCGTCGTAGCTGCGGTCGAAAAACGCGTTGCGATAAGCCGCGTAAGGATCGGCAGCGCCGTCGACTTGCGGGTACCAGTGATAACCGGCGAACAATTCGTCTGCGCCCTGGCCGCTCTGCACAACCTTGCAGTGCTTGGCCACTTCACGCGACAGCAGATAGAAAGCGATGCAGTCATGACTGACCATCGGTTCGCTCATCGCGCGGAACGCGGCGGGCAATTGCTCGATGATTTCTTTCTCGTCGATACGCAATTGGTGATGCTGAGTGCCGTAGTGCTTGGCAATCAGATCGGAATACTGAAACTCGTCACCGCGTTCGCCGCCGGCATCCTGGAAACCGATGGAGAACGTCGAGAGGTTCTCGACGCCGACTTCACGCAACAGGCCGACGAGCATGCTCGAGTCGACACCGCCGGACAGCAGCACACCGACATCCACAGCGGCACGTTGACGAATCGCCACCGCTTCGCGGGTGCTGTCGAGGACGCGGTCGACCCAGTCTTCCAGCGTCAGATTTTTTTCGTCGTCGTGTGGGCCGTAGGGCAGGGTCCACCAGGTTTTCTGCTCGGTGCTGCCGTCGGCTTCAACGCGCATCCAGGTCGCTGGCGGCAGCTTTTCGATGCCGGCCAGCAAGGTGCGCGGCGCCGGGACCACGGCATGGAAATTCAGATAGTGATTGAGCGCCACCGGATCGAGAATCGGGTTGATGTCGCCGCCCTTGAGCAACGCCGGCAAGGCCGATGCAAAACGCAGGCGCTGGCCGGTGCGCGACAGGTACAACGGCTTCACGCCGAGACGGTCGCGGGCGATGAACAGGCGTTTGGCGTCGCGTTCCCAAATGGCGAAGGCGAACATCCCGTTGAGCTTGGGCAGCAGCGCTTCGCCCCAAGCGTGGTAGCCCTTGAGCAACACTTCGGTGTCGCCACCGGAATAGAACGCGTAACCCAGCGCTTCGAGTTCGGCGCGCAGCTCGGGGAAGTTGTAGATCGCACCGTTGAAGGCCAGGGAAAGGCCAAGTTGACTGTCGATCATCGGCTGTGCCGAGCCGTCCGACAGGTCCATGATTTTCAGGCGACGGTGGCCCAGGGCAATCGGCCCTTGGGCATGGAAGCCCCACGCGTCGGGGCCGCGAGGGGCCAGGTGATGGGTGATTCTCTCGATCGCTGCAAGGTCTGCAGGTTGTTGATCAAAGCGTAACTCGCCAGCTAATCCGCACATAAAGTCCTTACCGGTTTTTCCGTTGGGGAGGGGTCAAGCCGTACCTCGCCAGAAGAGCGGGTACTCAGAAACTGACCCGCCCCGGTAAGTGGAGTTTTAGAACGATAAGTTATAAGGCAACAGGTTCCAGCTTGTGCAGCAGAGTGCCCGGTTGTTCGCGCAAATGTTTCTGCGCCTCAAACTGCCCGAAGTAGTCGTCCGCCATTTCGCTGTTTATGGGGGCACCGGGCTTCGCGGAGTCTGTTGTGGTCAGGCGTTTTTTCAGATCCACCAGTCGAGACAGCGCATCGTGTTTTTCGATGGCGGTCCAACGATCGAGGCTGGCGAAAACGAGGGCCAGCAATTCATCCGTGGCATAAATACGCAAGCGCCTGTTGAAGTCCTCGTTCGGGCTGTTGAGATGGGCTGCGCCTATAAGTGACGCCTGATTCTCCGGGCGATTGGCGTAGGCGGCCTCGTTGACATTGGCAACCGCCACCGCGAGTTCCCCGGCATCTGCTGTCAACTTATCGAGATGGCGATCGAAAAGATGTTTGTACAGGCCTGTCTCCAGCGGGATGAACGCGATGTCTTCCAGGAACGAAAGGCTTTCCAGGTTCAATGTCCGGAAGTCACTTTGTTCGCGGTGGGTCAATTGCGAAATGAACAGTTCTTGCAGTTCTTTACTTGCAACGAAGTTGACGGCCAGGCGATACCTGCACTGGTCTTCACTGTCGTCCTGGTAAAAGCTGTCGCCAGCATCATTGGGAATGTAAACGTAGTAGCTGTCTTTCGTCGATTGATCGGTCTGGCGACAGGTTATCAATACGGCATCTGTCATGTATTTGCCAAATAGTTGTATCGAATACAACTTGATTCTGGAGTTGTTGAACAGGTCACCATAAACAATGTCTTCGTTGCCTTTGGCGAGGTTCAACAGGGTGACAAGCCGAGAAAGAGGGAAGTTCGGTTTGCTGAAATATTTTCCGTAGGCGGCGAGCTTCATGTTTGTTTTATGCATTCGCAGGCTGATCAATTCGAGACTTGAGACTCTGAACGTTCTGGATATGTGTTTCTTGTATTCGCCCCCGAGATCAAGCTGGCGACTCAACAGCGCAAACGCTTGTGCGGTTATCTGAGTAGGCGTTGAGCCGTCGGGCGCTTCTTCGTCGACTTTGGTTAAGGTCTCGCTGTCGTCCGAGAAGTAACCGGCAGCCGCTTCCTGTTGCGTAAAATTCAGCATCGCTGCCTGCAACAAGGTGTAGGTGTGGGAGCCATCGTCCACGGCTGTCGCGGGTTTGAGCTTGATGCTGTCGTTGATACTGAATCGTCCTCCATACTGTTGCTGCAGCGCCTGTCGCAGCTTTCGCTTGCAGAGATCCTCCAGCGTTTCCAGTTTGCCCAGCAATTGATCAATGTAGTACTGGTAGGGCAGCGCCTCATCGAACAATGCACGGAATCCGTCAAGTCTGACCGGGTCGGCTTTGAGCAATCCGTCACTGATGAATCGGGCAACGACGGTTGCCTTGTCCCGGTTGCCCATTACATTGAGCAGTTTTTTCAGCGTGGCTTCATGGGTCAAAACGCTTGCTTGTTGTTGCGTCTGGATAATCATGTTGGAAATCTCGTGTTGAAGAAGAGACTTGATCCTAGGCCGTCGAAACGAAAAAAAATAACGTGTTTATTTGATCGCTTGAGCCATGAAGTCAGCGGTATTTTGATTGAAATATATACATATCTATCGCCACGGAAAGGTCTGAGTGTGTGTGCGGTATTTGCAGGGGAGATGGCACTCGGGCATCCTGAAGTTACCGGAAAAGTGGTGGTAGATATCTATGTTATTGATGAGGGTTGTTGTGGTTTTATGCGTGCAGGAACATCAGGTCTTGGATTGTTAATTGTTCTTCGATTCCGATATGTTCAAACCTCCACTTCGCAATAAAGGACTATTGCCGATGTCAACCGAAGCAAAGCTTTCACAAAAAACAATCCTCAGCACATTGCTCGATGCCACAGAGGATCTCGATACCGCCCAGACTCTGCAAGAAAGCCTACCGGCGCATTTATTGAAAGCGACGGTGGCCGCTTTGTCAGCCCTTGATCAGACAAGCCGTGATCTGCACCAGATTCAGGCGACCGTGGCGGCGGATCTGCTCGCATTGAAGCCCTTGCAGACGTTCTGCATCAGTGAACTGAGCGATGCCTTGAGTCGCAAATGGTCGGTGGTTTTTGATGTCGAGAAAGACTTTCTGAGTCTGCCGGGCGTTGATTGCGGTTGCCCTGCGACCTCTACCGACGAGAACGGTATTCAGACGTTCCCGCACGCTACAACGCCGCTGTTGCAAGCGGCGATGCAGAACTTCAGCGAAGACGAGGCGGCTGAGAGCTTTCCGCAAGGCAGTTTTATTCGAGTGCACAGTGCCCCAGACGGTGTCACCGGGCTGACCCCGGCCACGTTTGCCGCTTTTTGCCGAGAGCTGGATTTGGGCAAGCGCTATCAGGAGCATTTCCAGCTGGTGTTCGGCTTGCGCGACAGCGATGACAAGGTGATCGCCACCAGCACCATGACCGCTGATATCGCCAAAATGAAAAAGCTGCTGTTGCAATTCGACATGCACCAGGCCGCTCTTAAAAGCCATATCACCTTGTCCGGTCAGCAAATGCTGCAGAAGCTGATCGACTTCGATGGCGTGGTGTCGGCGCAAACACTGCTCTATGGCAACCGAACGCTGATCATGCAAGGCATTGAAATTTTCGACAGTTGCGTCTGGGGTGTGGTGGTGTTTTCTGCCCGTTCGGTGGAGTTGTACCCCGATGAGTGGTGCCTGGTGTACATGGCGGGTGAGCCCGAGCGACCACTGTACGAATACAGCAGTTTTACCGCGTTCAAGCAGTACCTGACGCAGCAGTTGAAGGTTAAAAGTTACAAGGATTATTTCGCCAACAGCATTGATGAAGACGACAAGGCCGATTTTTTCAAATCACTCGCTGACAGCGCGGATCTGGGCCACATCAAGCAATTGCCGATCGCCGTGCCACTCTTTGAGTTCATGCTGCAAAGCCATGTCGGCAAGCTTCAGCTCGACGCGCGCAAACTGGCGGTGCCGACCGCTGATATCGATGAGGATGTCCGCCGGAAACGCTTGCTGGATTTTCTTCAGTTGGGTGTGACCGTTGCGTCCGTGGCGGGGTTCGTCGTGCCGGTGCTCGGGCAATTGATGATGGGCGTTGCAGTCGGGCAGTTGCTCAGTGAAGTTTACGAAGGGGTCGAGGATTGGCGCCGCGGTGATCATCAGAAAGCCCTGTCGCATCTGTTGAGCGTCGTGGAAAACATTGCGCTGACGGTTGCCTTTGCCGGGGGACAAAAAGCCTTGGGAGCGCTGGGTAAGAAACTGCTGCAGTCACACCCGGCGTTCTTCGGTGAATTCACCGCCATTATCAATCACGCTGGCCAGCCGCGCCTGTGGAAACCTGACCTTTCGCGCTATGAGCATTTCCTGCCGACGGGATTGACGGTCGCGCCGAGTTCCGAGGAGTTTTATCAGATCGGTGCGAAAACCATGGCTCGCGTCGATCATCGGTTCTTCGCCGGACCTTATGATTCCGCCGCGAAAGTCTGGCGCCTGGAACATGCCGAACGCGCGCAAGCTTATGTGCCGGAGCTTGTCCGGCACGTCGAAGGTGGCTGGCGGCTGCCTGCTGAAGAACCGCAAGAGTGGGGCAGTTCCGCGTACACGCTCAAACGTATCGATCCGCAATTGAGCGAATTCGTGGATACCGACCTGGACATGATGCGGCGACTCAGCGACACCTCGCCAGAAACCTTGCATCAGGCCTTTACTGACAATCTGAATTTGCCTGTGCGGCTGCGCGAAACCGTGGAGCGCGCGCGCGTCGTGCGTCAGTTGCGGCAATTGACCCGCGAACTGCAGAACGGCGAAACCCATTCCGGCCAGCCTGTTGAAGCGCAATTGCACGCCTTGCCGAAAATGTCCGGTTGGCCGACCGACCGCTACATTGAGGTGACCGACGCAGAAGGCACAGTGACGGCGACCTATCCGCAAACCAAAGTGCTCGACGAATCGCTGGCGGTGATGGTCAGCGAAAAACAACTGGCGCAGGGCCAGTTGCTGCAATCCGTAGTCGATGGCCTGTATCAGAAAGAGGTGGACACTTTGCTCGGCGGCAAAGTCGCGCAAAGTGTTGAAGAGTCGACGCTGGCAAAGAAACTCGGTGCGGTTTTGCAGGCGGATCATCGCGCGGCTTTCGAGCGTATGTACCAACGCTACGATAAAAGTGACGTCGATGATGTTCTGAAGCTGCGCCGTGTTTTTCCCGATATCCCGGCGCGTTATGCGAAAGCACTCATCGAGCGCGCGTCGAGTGTGCAGCGCCTGCATCTGCGTAAAACCGGTCGAGTACCGCTGCGGCTGGGGCAGGAGGTCAGCGATGGTATTGGCAAAGTGCGACTGGATCGCGCACTGGCGGGGTTTCATTGGTCGAGGCTCGCCAACGCCGACACCGACAGGCTGGCGATTCAGTTGTTGCCTCGTCTGAGCGGCTGGGATTCCCGACTGCGTCTGGAACTGCGCGACAAAACGCTCAGCGGGCCGATTCTGCAAGCCGTTGGCGACACCTCGGCGCTCCCCGCCGATACGTGCTCGCTGGTGAAGTCGGCTGATGGGTATGAGGCTTTTGGCGGCGACGGCAAAACCTTGGGAAAAGTGGCATTCGGCCCTGACGCGCTGTACGAAGCCATCCTCAAGGCCCTGCCGCGACGCCAGCGAACAGCCATTGGCTTTGCAGACCCGAAGCAGGCCAGCGCGGCAAAGCTGCGCAGCCAGTTGCTCAACGCTGCACTGGATGAGCGCGAGGCCACGGCGCGCACGCTGGTCAATGGCAAGCCTGAGCCGCAGGTTGTCGAACCAGTCTGTAATCAGGGTGATCAGCCGCCTGCGGTGCAACATCCACCGGCGTTGCTGCGCAAAGTGCGCAAACTCTTTCCGCGCTTGAGTGAAACGCAGGCCAGTGAGTTCATCGATGGCCTGGGAGACGATCAGTTGACTCGTGCGACACGGGTCAATGCCTTGCGCCAGGATCTGCAAAGCTTGCGTGAAGCGCTGTTCCTCTGGAGTGAGGATACTGGCGCAATGAACAAACTCGGAGGGGATCTGGCGGAAGTGCGGCACAGCCGCAAAACCATGGCCGAGCTGATCGAAAACGGATTCCGCCGGTATTACTCCGTCACCAATGAAAACGGGAAATGGGTGGGGGTCCTGAATTTTGATGGCATGCGGGTCGGAAAACTGCCGACGCTGCCCCCGGGGATCAGCTTTGACCACATCCAGAAACTGTTCATGAATGACATGGCACTGGATGATGATGTCGCGTACTTCCTCAAGTCATTCAAAAAGCTTGAGACGCTCGAGCTCGACCGCAATGCCATTACCCGCCTCCCTGAGGTGCTGTCGCATATGCCCGATATCACTCGCTTGTGTCTGGCGGGCAACAAGCTCCAGCTGACCGAGTATACGCTGGCCAAACTCAGCGGTTTGCGCTCGCTGCATCACCTGAACCTCAACGAAAATCCGCTGAATGCCACACCGGATGTCAGACAGATGTTCAATCTGCGTCGTCTGTTACTGCAAGACACCGGCCTCACGGAAATCCCCAAGGGACTTGAGTATCTGCTGTATCTGGACTGGGTGGACTTGCGCAGCAACAAGATCAAGAACCTGCCTGACTGGTTGTTCAAGACACCGCGAAGTTTCAGCCAGGCGCTGGACCTGGGACTCAATCCCTTGGCCGATCCGAGCAAAACGCACCTGGAGAATTATCGCGATAATTTCGGTATCGGCATGGGGTATCTGGAAAACGACATCGCTCGAATGAACGAGCAACAGGCACGCTCGCTTTGGCTTGCTGATAAAACGGCTGAGACGGGGACCGGGCGTGAACGGATCTGGAACGCATTCAAGGATGATCCACGCGCCGAGAGCCTGTTCCATCTGCTCGCTGAGCTGGGTGATACCGCCGATTCGGAAAAGGTCAACAAGGACATGCAGCGGCGAGTCTGGGCCGTGCTGGAAGCAGCCGAAGCCGATACAGCGCTGTGTGATCAGATACTGAGTCTGGCCGCCACCCCGATCAATTGCACCGACAGTGCGGCAATGAACTTCAGTTATCTGGAGGTCGCCGTGGAGGTCGATCGGGTGACCCGGCTGGCCGGAAACCGGATCGCCAGTGGCAAGCCGTTGCTTGAGCTGGGACGTGGCCTGTTCCGGTTGGAACAATTGAATGAAATTGCTCGGGCGCATGCCGCCAAGGTCCCGAAGGTGGATCCACTGGAGGTAAACCTCGCCTATCGCATCGGCCTGGCCGAGACACTGGAGTTGCCCGGCCAGCCGCGCAATATGCTTTTTGGCACACTGGGCGGGGTCACCGCAGCCGATCTGGACGTCGCGAAAAACCAGGTCGCCACGGCGGAACTCTCGCCCAAATGGCTGCAGTTCATGAGTGAGCGGACATTCTGGAGAGACTATCTGGAGCGCACACTTGCGCATCAGTTTTCCTCTGTCCGAGATATGTACGACCAGCGCATGACTGCCTTGGACGCGAAGAAAGACACGATGTCCAGTGTCGATTACGTTAGCCAGTCCGGCGTCCTCAAGGTCGAGCGCCAAAACGCCATGGACGAGGTCATGACGCGTCTGACCACCGATGCGCTGCGCGACGCGGATCTGGGCATCTGCACCCTGGCTGACGGATAAGTACTACTTGCCGCGAATCAGCTTGCGCAACGCGAAACGGTTGGGATGACAGGCTTCGGCGACGCTTCTTGGTACGGGCAGCGGCTCATCGTCCAGCCAGGCAGCCAGCAGCTCGCCCGACAGCGGCGCGGTGATCAGTCCTCGCGAGCCGTGGCCACTATTGATGTACAGGCCGTCGAGCCACGGACAGGCGATGTCCGGAATCTGACGGGCGTCCTTGCTCAGCAGCGCATAAGCGTCAAGAAACGCTTTGCGGTCGGCGAGGGGACCGACCATCGGTAAATAGTCAGGGCTGGTGCAGCGAAAGGCTGCGCGGCCCTGCAGGTTTTCGACAGGCTGTTCGCTGATTTTCAGGCGTGCGACAAGGTCAGAGGAAATCTCTGCAAGCATCGCCAGATTGCCTTGGTGTTCGGCGGTGGTCGGTGTCAGATCATCGCTGTTGAAATCGAAACTGGCGCCGAGGGTGTGTTCGCCCAAGCGGGCAGGAGCGACGTAGCCTTCGGCACAGACCACGGTGGCCAGTGTCTGACTGGCTGCGGTTTCGGCGAGACGGGTGATCTGCCCGCGAATGCGCTTGAGCGGCAACTCGGCACTCTGGGCAAAGCGTTGGATCTCGGCGGCACCGGCCAGCACCACGACCGGTGCGCTGGCGAGCAAACGCTCACCGTCCAGCGCCTGCCATTGATCATCGACCTTGCGCAGTTGCAGCGCTTCGCAATGGCTGAGCAGTTCGATGTTCGGCTGCGCCGCTTGCGCCTGACACAGCGCCGGCGGATGCACCCAACCCCCTTCGGCATAGTACAAGCCGCCGTGGGCTACTCCGACCCCGGCACGGGCCTGCGCCTCGGGTTGATCCAGCCACTGCAACAGGTCTTCCGGGAAGGCTTCAGCCAACTGCGCGTGACGCTCGGCTTCCTTGGTATTGAACGCCAGTTGCAGCACGCCACAATCGTCCCAGTCAGTGCCGCGTTGCAGGGTTTCCAGCAGGCGCCGGGTGTAACCGAAACCGCTGACGATCAGCTGCGACAGCGCCGTGCCGTGGGCGGACAACTTCAGGTACAGCACGCCCTGCGGATTGCCCGAGGCTTCCTGCGCCACGGCTGCATGGCGTTCGAGCAACGTCACCTGCCAGCCGCGTGCGGCCAGGCTGGACGCCGTGGCACATCCGGCGAGACCGGCGCCGATCACCAGTGCTCGACGGTCACTGGTGATCGGCGCAGGGCGAGCAAACCAGGGTTTTTCCGGCGCCGGCGGCGTCACCTCTGCCGGCCAGCCGAGGAATTCGCCACGGAGGATTTCCCACTTGTGGCCGATGCCCGGCGTGCGCTTCATTTTGAACCCGGCGGCATTGAGCAAACGCCGTACCCAGCCGGTGCTGGTGAAGGTGCTGATGGTCGAACCGGGCGCTGCCAGTCGCGCCAGTTCGACAAACAGTTCGGCGGTCCACATGTCGGGGTTTTTCGCCGGGGCGAAACCGTCGAGAAACCACGCGTCGATCTGTGCGTCGAGCTGCGGCAGTTGCTCCAGTGCATCGCCGATCAACAGCGTCAGCGTCACGCGGCCGTTGGCCAGGGTGATGCGCTGAAAGCCGGCATGGATTGCCACGTAATGGCGCAGCAACTGATCGGCCAACGATTTGAGTTCCGGCCAGAGTGCCAAGGCACGCTTGAGGTCGGCGGGGCTCAACGGGTATTTTTCGACGCTGACAAAATGCAGTCGCGCACCGGCCACGGCGTGTTGCTCGAACAACTGCCAGGCGCAGAGAAAATTCAGCCCGGTGCCAAAACCGGTTTCACCAATAACCAGACGACCAGTTGCCGGCAGTGCGGCAAAACGCTCGGCCAGGCGATTCTGTTCGAGGAACACATAACGGGTTTCTTCCAGACCTGATTTGTCGGAAAAATACACGTCATCGAACACCCGCGAACGCGGGCGTCCCTGGTCATCCCAGTCGAGTTGGGCGTGGGGCAATACAGGTTTCATGGCAGGCTCGGCAACGACAAGGCGGCCATTCTAGCCGATCGCGCAGGCGCTGCTTGATCCATGGCAAGGCTTGCGCCCGACGACTCGCGGACAATCCGCGACCTGCGGGAATTTCTGCGCCGTTGCTGTGCCCAATCCGCTAGTCTTGCTGAATCCTGGAAGGAGCCGTCCCATGTTTGAATCCGCTGAAATCGGTCACGCCATCGACAAAGACACCTATGAGGCGGCCGTCCCGGCATTGCGTGAAGCCTTGCTCGAAGCCCAGTTCGAACTGCAACAGCAGAAGCGTTTTCCGGTGATCATCTTGATCAACGGTATCGAAGGTGCGGGCAAGGGCGAGACGGTCAAGTTGCTCAACGAGTGGATGGACCCGCGCCTGATCGAAGTGCGTACTTTCGATCAACAGACCGATGAAGAGTTGTCCCGGCCACCGGCCTGGCGTTACTGGCGGATGCTCCCGGCCAAGGGCCGCATGGGGATTTTTTTCGGCAATTGGTACAGCCAGATGCTCCAGGGGCGGGTGCATGGCTTGTTCAAGGATCCGCGTCTGGATCAGGCGATCGCCGGTGCCGAGCGCCTGGAAAAGATGCTCTGCGATGAAGGCGCGCTGATCTTCAAATTCTGGTTTCACTTGTCCAAGAAACAGATGAAAGCGCGGCTCAAGGCGCTGGCCGATGACCCGTTGCACAGCTGGCGCATCAGCCCGCTGGACTGGCAGCAGTCGGAAACCTACGACAAGTTCGTCAAGTACGGCGAGCGCGTGCTGCGCCGTACCAGCCGTGATTACGCGCCGTGGCATGTGATCGAAGGCGTCGACGCCAACTACCGCAGCCTGGCGGTCGGCAAGATTCTCCTCGAGGGTTTGCAAAATGCGCTGAAGCGTCCGGACGTACATCCCCACGATGTCAGCGCCGCGCCGCTGGGTACGCCGGTCGATCAGTTGAACCTGCTCGACAGCCTCGACCTGACCCAGCGCCTGGAGAAGAAAGACTACGAAGAACAACTGATCACCGAGCAGGCGCGATTGTCCGGGCTGATGCGCGACAAACGCATGCGCCGCCACGCGCTGATCGCGGTATTCGAAGGCAACGACGCGGCAGGCAAGGGCGGGGCGATCCGTCGGGTCGCGGCGGCGCTCGATCCGCGCCAGTACAACATCGTGCCGATTGCCGCACCGACCGAAGAGGAGCGGGCGCAGCCGTACTTGTGGCGCTTCTGGCGGCACATTCCGGCGCGCGGCAAGTTCACCGTGTTCGACCGCTCCTGGTACGGCCGGGTCTTGGTCGAGCGGGTCGAAGGCTTTTGCACGCCAGCCGACTGGCTGCGCGCCTATGGCGAGATCAACGATTTCGAAGAGCAACTGGCCGATGCCGGCGTGATCGTTGTGAAGTTCTGGCTGGCCATCGACAAGGACACGCAGATGGAGCGGTTCCAGGAGCGCGAAGAGATCCCGTTCAAGCGTTTCAAGATCACCGAAGACGACTGGCGCAATCGCGACAAATGGGACGCCTACCGGGCCGCCGTGGGCGATATGGTCGACCGCACCAGTTCGGAGATCTCGCCATGGACGCTGGTCGAAGCCAATGACAAACGCTGGGCCAGGGTCAAAGTGTTGCGCACGATCAACCGCGCGCTGGAAGACGCCTTCGAGAAATCCGACAAGCGCGCAAAGAAACACAAGGATTGAGCCGATAGACGCGCATACGCGGGGTGAATGATTGTCGCGGTCGTTGATGCAGTGGACTTATGCTCGGTCCACTCTCAACTGACCACAACAATGAGGTATGCCATGCGTGAAGTGGTGATCGTCGACAGCGTGCGGACTGGCCTGGCCAAATCCTTTCGCGGCAAGTTCAACCAGACCCGTCCCGATGACATGGCGGCTCATTGCGTCAACGCCCTGCTTGAGCGCAACGATATCGACCCGGCGAGCGTCGAGGATTGCATCGTTGGTGCGGGCTCCAACGAAGGTGCGCAGGGTTACAACATCGGCCGTAATGTCGCGGTGCTGTCGCGCTTGGGCAACGGCACCGCCGGCATGACCCTCAACCGTTTCTGCTCGTCAGGCTTGCAGGCTATCGCCATTGCCGCCAACCAGATTGCCTCGGGTTGCAGCGACATCATCGTTGCCGGCGGCGTCGAGTCGATCAGCCTGACGATGAAAAGCGTCAACACTGATCACTTGATCAACCCGCTGCTCAAGCAACAGTCGCCGGGCATCTATTACACGATGGGCCAGACCGCCGAAGTGGTCGCGCGACGTTATGGCGTCAGTCGTGAAGCGCAGGATCGATATTCGCTGCAAAGTCAGGTTCGCACTGCGGCAGCGCAGGCCGCAGGGCTGTTCAACGATGAAATCGTGCCGATGGCGGTCAAGTATCGTGTCGAGGACAAGAACACCGGTGAGGTGCAGATTCTCGATGGCGTGGTCGACCGCGACGACTGCAACCGTCCGGACACCACCTATGAAAGCCTCGCTGGACTGAAACCGGTATTCGCCGAGGACGGTTCGGTGACGGCGGGCAACTCGTCGCAACTGTCTGACGGTGCGTCGATGACGCTGGTGATGAGCCTTGAGAAAGCGTTGCAGCTGGGCCTCAAGCCGAAAGCGTTTTTCCGTGGCTTCACCGTGGCCGGCTGCGAGCCGGACGAGATGGGCATTGGCCCGGTGTTCTCGGTGCCGAAACTGCTCAAGGCCAAGGGCCTGCAAGTGGCGGATATCGATCTGTGGGAGCTGAACGAGGCGTTCGCTTCGCAGTGCCTGTACAGCCGTGATCGGCTGGAGATCGATAACGACAAGTACAACGTCAATGGCGGCTCGATTTCCATTGGTCACCCGTTTGGCATGACCGGATCGCGGCAGGTCGGGCATCTGGTGCGTGAGTTGCAGCGGCGGAATTTGCGTTACGGCATCGTGACCATGTGCGTGGGCGGCGGGATGGGGGCGACGGGGTTGTTTGAGGCGGTGCGTTAAGCCAGAACATTTTTGTTGTCTGTTCCATTGCTATCGCTGGCAAGCCAGCTCCCACAGGTTTCGGAGCGTTCGCAAAATCTGTGTACGCCACCGATCCTGTGGGAGCTGGCTTGCCAGCGATTGGATCACCACCACTTAGCGGTTGGAATCCTGCAGCTGCATCCGCGCGATATAGGCTTTTATCTCCAGCTCAGCCTTCTTGGCACTCTCAAACGGCCCCTCAAGGGTATTTTCCCGAGTGCTGAAAAAAAGTTCGCCATTGACCCGGCACAACCGCTCGCTGCGAAAGCGCATGGCGGGGGCGCTGTCCTGCGCGCGCATTCCTAACATGATCGGTCTCCTCGGCTGATGTGCTGAAAGGGATCCAATGAGCTTATGCCTGAAGCACTTGGCGCGCCCGCTCAGCCGATCAACGGCGGCGCGTCAATTTACTGCTGCGACCTGCACAGTTTCATTCGCGTCCTGACCGCAACTGTCCCTGTGTCGCGCCCGGTGGCACGCCTAGAATGAGCGCACTTGTCAGCAGGCTTTGGGGTTTCCATGCACATATCATCCGGTCGCTGGGTCTACGGCTTGTTCCTGGCACTGCTGACTGCGTTTTTGTGGGGCATCCTGCCGATCAAACTCAAACAGGTATTACTGGTGATGGACCCGGTGACGGTGACCTGGTTTCGCCTGCTGGTGTCCGGCGGCTGTCTGTTCATCTATCTGGCGGCGGTAAAACGCCTGCCCAGCCGCAAAGTGCTCGGGCCCAAGGGTGGCTGGCTGGTGTTGATGGCGGTGCTCGGGCTGGTTGGCAACTATGTGCTGTACCTGATGGGCCTCAATCTGCTCAGCCCCGGTACCGCGCAACTGGTGGTGCAGATGGGCCCGATCATGTTGCTGATCGCCAGCCTGTTTGTGTTCAAGGAACGCTTTAGTATTGGCCAGGGGATTGGTCTGGCGGTGTTGTTGATCGGTTTTGTGCTGTTCTTCAATCAGCGGCTGGCCGAACTGCTGACCTCACTGTCGGATTACACCGCTGGGGTTTTGCTGGTGCTGTTGGCGTCGACGGTGTGGACCTTCTACGCGCTGGGCCAGAAGCAATTGCTGACGGTGTGGAATTCGTTGCAGGTGATGATGGTGATCTACCTGTTCTGCGCGCTGTTGCTGACACCGTGGGTGCACCCGCTCGAGGCGCTGAACCTGAATCCCTTGCAGGGCTGGCTGCTGCTGGCGTGCTGCATGAACACGCTGATTGCCTATGGCGCGTTCGCTGAAGCGTTGGCGCATTGGGAGGCGTCGCGGGTCAGTGCGACGTTGGCGATTACGCCGTTGGTAACGTTTGGTGCGGTGGCGATTGCGGCCGGGATCTGGCCCGAGTACGTACATGCTGAGCAGATCAATGCGCTCGGCTATGGCGGGGCGGTGCTGGTGGTGCTGGGTTCGGCGCTGGTGGCGTTGGGGCCGTCGTTGATCGCCGGTTTGAAGGCGCGGCGGATGAAGATGGCCGCCAGTTAAACCGCGCCGCTGCCATTCGCGAGCAGGCTCACTCCTACAGGGGGAATGCGTTCCAATTTAGGAGTGAGCCTGCTCGCGATGACTTACTAAGAAACGCTACAAATCTCAGCCCTTGGCGCCAGCCTCGATCATATTCTCCGGCCGCACCCACGCATCAAACTCTTCATCGGTGAGATACCCCAGCGCCAACGCCGCCTCACGCAAGGTCAGCCCTTCGCTGTAGGCCTTCTTGGCGATCTCCGCCGACTTGTCATAACCGATATGCGGATTCAGTGCGGTCACCAGCATCAGCCCACGCTCCAGATGTCGTGCCATGACTTCGGCATCCGGCTCCAGCCCGGCAATGCAGTGCTGCTGGAAGTTGCTGCAACCGTCGGCCAGCAAGCGAATCGATTGCAGCAGGTTGTGGATGATCACCGGTTTGAACACGTTCAACTGCAAGTGACCCTGACTGGCGGCAATGCCGATGGTCACGTCATTGCCCAGCACCTGACAAGCGAGCATCGACAGCGCTTCGCATTGGGTCGGGTTGACCTTGCCGGGCATGATCGAACTGCCCGGCTCGTTCGCCGGCAGCCGCACTTCGGCAAACCCTGCGCGTGGCCCGGAGCCAAGCAGACGCAGGTCATTGGCGATTTTCATCAGCGCCACGGCGAGGGTTTTCAGCGCGCCGGAGAGGCTGGTGAGCGGTTCGTGGCCGGCGAGGGCGGCAAACTTGTTCGGCGCAGTGACGAAGGGCAGGCCTGAGAGCGCCGCCAGTTCGGCGGCAATCGCCTCACCAAAACCGTGTGGCGAATTCAGCCCGGTACCGACCGCGGTGCCACCCTGGGCCAGTTCACACACCGCCGGCAGTGCCGCGCGGATTGCGCGTTCGGCGTAATCCAGCTGCGCGATGAACCCGGACAACTCCTGACCGAAGGTGATCGGCGTCGCATCCATCATGTGCGTACGTCCGGTCTTCACCAGTTTCATGTGCCGCGCGGCCAGTTCGGCGAGGCCGCCGGACAACTCGGCAATCGCCGGCAGCAGTTGTTCCTGCACCGCTTGCGCGGTGGCGATGCTCATGGCGGTAGGGAAGCAGTCGTTGGAGCTTTGCGAGCGGTTGACGTGATCGTTGGGGTGCACCGGCGTCTTGCCGCCGCGCGGGTTGCCGGCCAGTTCGTTGGCGCGACCGGCGATCACTTCGTTGACGTTCATGTTGCTCTGCGTGCCGCTACCGGTCTGCCAGACCACTAGTGGAAACTGGTCGTCGTGCTGGCCGTCGAGCACTTCGTCAGCGGCCTGTTCGATCAGGCGGGCGATGTCGGCGGGCAGGTCGCCGTTGCGGTCGTTGACCCGGGCCGCGGCTTTCTTGATCAGGGCCAGGGCGTGCAATACCGGCAGCGGCATGCGTTCCTGACCAATGGCGAAGTTGATCAGCGAGCGTTGCGTCTGAGCACCCCAGTAGGCGTCGTCCGGGACTTCGATCTGGCCCAGGCTGTCGGTTTCGATACGGCTCATCGTGCACACTCCTGTTGGTCTGTTTGCGCAGTTTAGGCCCGGTCGGGCCCAGGTGGTTCCCTCGATCCGATTGTTGACCGGTAAAACCCCGCCAATCAAGCGCGGCAAGGCTCGGGGGTTGAGCGACGAGGTTTTTTAGGCGCAGAATGGTCGCCCTTGGGGTTTTACCTCGCCTAGCTGAAAAGGAAACTCGATGACTCGTCTTCGTGCCATCTGCACCGCGGTTGCACTGGTTTGCGCCAGCGGCCAGGTGCTTGCCGATACCGCCAGCCACAACGCCAGTGCTGAAGCTTTCCTGACCCTGGCGCACGCTGACAAGCTGGGCACTCCGGTGTACATGCAAGTGCAGCAAATGTTCGCTCAGCGTTTCGAACAGACCAAAGCCCCGGAAGCCAAGAAAGCCGTACTGGAAACCTACCAGGCCAAGGCCAACGCCGCGCTCGACCAGGCCATCGGCTGGAACAAGCTCAAGCCTGACATGGTCAAGCTCTACACCAGCAACTTCAGCGAATCCGAGCTGAAAGACCTGGTCGCGTTCTACCAGTCGCCACTGGGCAAGAAAGTCCTGGAAAAAATGCCGCAGCTGACTCAGCAATCGGCCCAGATGACCCAGGCCAAACTGGAAAGCGCCGTACCGGTCGTCAACAAGCTGCTCGACGACATGACCAAAGAGCTGACCCCGGCAGCGCCTGCGGCCAAGAAGAAGTAAGCGGAGTTCGTGATGACCATGCAACAACGCATCGAATCGACGCTGGCCCTGCTTCAGCCTGAGCACCTGCAAGTGCTGGATGAAAGCCACATGCACAGTCGCGGGTTACAGACGCACTTCAAGGCCGTGGTGGTCAGCGCGCAGTTCGACGGCCTGAACCGGGTCAAGCGCCACCAGAAAGTCTACGGCACGCTTGGCGAGCTGATGGGCGAGTTCCATGCGTTGGCGCTGCACACCTACACCCCGCAGGAATGGGCAGAGATCGGCGCCGCTCCGGCATCGCCGACCTGTGCTGGCGGCAGCAAGCATTAAGCTTCGGTTTTTTGCTAGAATCCGCAACGCGCCGCTCACCCGGCGCGTTTTTTTTGAATCCGGTTCACCCTTTGCGAGGGTAGCCACCTGGAGAAATACCCATGACACAACCGATTGTCGTGGCGGCACTGTATAAGTTCGTCACCCTCGAAGATTACGTCAATCTGCGCGAGCCCCTGCTGCAAGCGATGGTCGACAACCAGATCAAAGGCACGCTGCTGATCGCCGAAGAAGGTATCAACGGCACGGTCTCCGGCAGCCGCGAAGGCATCGACGGCCTGCTCGCCTGGCTGAAGAACGACCCACGCATGATCGACATTGATCACAAAGAGTCGTACTGCGACGAGCAGCCGTTCTATCGCACCAAGGTCAAACTGAAGAAAGAGATCGTCACCCTCGGTGTCGAAGGCGTCGACCCGAACAAGAAGGTCGGCACCTACGTTGATCCGCAAGACTGGAACGCGTTGATCAGCGACCCGGAAGTGCTGTTGATCGATACACGTAACGATTACGAAGTGTCGATCGGCACCTTTGAAGGCGCCATCGATCCGAAAACCACCAGTTTTCGCGAATTTCCCGACTACATCAAAGAACACTTCAACCCGGCCGTGCACAAGAAAGTTGCGATGTTCTGCACCGGTGGCATTCGCTGCGAGAAAGCCTCGAGCTACATGCTCGGCGAAGGCTACGAAGAGGTTTACCACCTCAAGGGTGGCATCCTGAAGTACCTTGAAGAGGTGCCGCAGGAAGAAACCAAGTGGCAGGGCGACTGCTTTGTGTTCGACAACCGCGTGACCGTGCGTCACGACCTCAGCGAAGGCGACTACGATCAATGTCATGCCTGCCGCACGCCGGTCAGTGTTGAAGATCGTGCGTCCGAGCACTATGTGGCCGGTATCAGCTGCCCACATTGCTGGGACAAACTCAGCGAGAAAACTCGCCGCAGCGCGATCGATCGGCAGAAGCAGATCGAACTGGCCAAGGCGCGCAACCAGCCGCACCCGATTGGCTACAACTACAAGCAAGCATCCACCGAGGCTTAACCATGTCTGCGCGCCTGCTCTATGTGATGGATCCGATGTGTTCGTGGTGCTGGGGGTTTGCTCCGGTGGCCAAGGCATTGGTCGAGCAGGCGCAAGCAGCCGGTGTGGAGTTGCATCTGGTGGTTGGCGGTTTGCGCACCGGCAGTGGCTCGGCGCTGGAGCCGACCACGCGTCGCTACATTATCGAGCATTGGCAAGCGGTCACTGAAGCCACCGGCCAGCCGTTCAAGTTTGACGGTGCGTTGCCCGACGGTTTTGTCTACGACACTGAGCCTGCCTGCCGGGCGATCGTTACTGCGCGCAGTCTGGCGCCGGATTGCGCGTGGAGATTGGTCGGACTGATCCAGCAGGCGTTTTATGCTGAAGGTCGCGACGTTACCCAGGCCAGCGTGCTGGTCGAGCTGGCAGAAAAGGCCGGTGTACCGCGTATCGAATTCGCTGCCTTGTTCGATCATGCCGACCAGCACAAAGCGACTCAGGCCGATTTCAGTTGGGTGCAAGATCTGGGCATCGCCGGTTTCCCGACCCTGCTCGCCGAGCGCAACGGTCAACTGGCGCTGCTGACCAACGGCTACCAACCGCTCAGCGAGCTGTCGCCATTGCTCGGCCGCTGGCTGGAACGCGCGGCCTGTGTCTGATCGGGCCGATGACACGCCAGCCGTAAAGCGTGTCGACCGGCTGAGCTGGGCAGAAGTCCGGCGACTGGCATTGAGGCACAAAAAATCCCTGTGGATCGCTAACGGTGTCGCCGTGCTGGCGACGCTGTGCAGCGTGCCGATTCCGTTGCTGCTGCCGCTGCTGGTGGACGAAGTGCTGCTCGGCCATGGCGACGCTGCGCTGAAAGTCATGAATCACGTGCTGCCCGGTATGTGGCAGCAAGCGGCGGGTTACATCGGCTTGATGCTGGTAGTGACGCTGACCCTGCGTTGCGGCTCGCTGTGCTTCGGCGTGTTGCAGTCGCGGCTGTTCGCACGGCTGGCCAAAGACATCGTTTATCGCATTCGCGTGCGCCTGATCGAACGCCTGAAGCGGATTTCCCTCGGCGAATACGAAAGCCTCGGCAGCGGCACCGTGACCACGCACCTGGTCACCGACCTGGACACCCTCGACAAATTTGTTGGCGAAACCCTCAGCCGCTTTCTGGTGGCGATGCTGACGCTGGTCGGCACCGCGAGCATCCTGATGTGGATGCACTGGAAACTGGCGCTGTTGATTCTGTTGTTCAATCCGTTGGTGATCTACGCCACGGTGCAGTTGGGCAAACGCGTCAAACACCTGAAGAAACTCGAGAACGACAGCACCTCGCGCTTCACCCAGGCGTTGAGTGAAACCCTCGATGCGATTCAGGAAATCCGTGCCGGTAACCGCCAGGGCTTCTTTCTCGGTCGGCTCGGCCTGCGCGCGCAGGAGGTGCGCAACTACGCGGTCAATTCGCAGTGGAAAACCGACGCTTCCAACCGCGCCAGTGGCTTGTTGTTTCAGTTCGGCATCGACATTTTCCGCGCGGCGGCGATGCTCACGGTGTTGTTCTCCGACCTGTCGATCGGCCAGATGCTCGCGGTGTTCAGTTACCTGTGGTTCATGATCGGCCCGGTCGAACAACTGCTCAATCTGCAATACGCCTATTACGCGGCGGGCGGGGCGCTGGCGCGGATCAACGAGTTGTTGGCGCGCGCCGATGAGCCGCAATATCCCGGTGGCGTCGATCCGTTCAAGGGCCGCGACACTGTCGGCATTCAGGTGCAAGGCCTGAGCTTCGGCTACGGCGATGAGCTGGTGCTGGATCAGTTGAATCTGTCGATTGCTCCCGGTGAGAAAGTCGCGATTGTCGGTGCCAGTGGCGGCGGTAAAAGTACCCTCGTGCAGTTGTTGCTCGGGCTTTATACACCGCTGGCCGGCACCATCCGGTTCGGCGGTTCGACCCAGCAGGACATCGGCCTGGAAACGGTTCGCGAAAATGTCGCGGTGGTGTTACAGCACCCGGCGCTGTTCAACGACACCGTGCGCGCCAACCTGACCATGGGCCGCACCCGCAGTGACGAAGCCTGCTGGCAGGCGCTGGAAATCGCTCAGCTGGACGCGACCATCCGCGCTTTGCCCAATGGCCTCGACAGTATTGTCGGTCGCTCCGGCGTGCGTCTGTCGGGCGGGCAGCGGCAACGGCTGGCCATCGCGCGGATGATCCTCGCCGAGCCGAAAGTAGTCATCCTCGACGAAGCCACGTCTGCCCTCGACGCCGCCACTGAGTACAACCTGCATCAGGCCATGGCGCGCTTCCTCAATGGCCGCACCACGCTGATCATTGCCCACCGACTGTCGGCGGTGAAACAGGCTGATCGCGTGCTGGTGTTCGATGGTGGTCAGGTCGCTGAAGACGGCGATCACCAGCAGTTGATCGCCGATGGCGGTCTGTATGCCAAGCTCTATGGTCACCTGCAGCAGATCCAGCGCCCTTGAGTTTCGTTCCGGTTTCTGTGCTTAGTGCTTGAATTGCATTGAGTAAATTCAACCGGAACGCGCAAGCAGCACAGCCATTTGCACAATCGGCCTAGAGGACGGCAGAGCTGTCCCTTTGACTTGTCGAAAACTAGCCTAGGCTGAGCTGTCAGGAGCGGGATTTTCCGGTGTTCATCTGGCAGTGCTTGCGCAAGGGATCTCATGAAGCAAAAGCGGACTCTCGGAACGCCACGGTTGTTGGGCATCGTCTGGCCATTTATTGCCGTCGTGTTGTTTCAAGCGTTACTGGGTGGCGTGAGTCTTTACGTGCTCTCGGCCGTTCGCGGTTATGTCGCTGGCGAAAGTCTCTGGTCCAAGGGCCAGAAAGACGCGATCTATTACCTCAATCTATACGCCGACAGCCGTGACGAGGCGATCTTCCTCAAATACCGCAACGCGATTGCCGTGCCGCAAGGCGGGCATCAGTTACGCCTGGCGCTGGATCATCAACCGCCGGATCTGGCCGCGGCACGCGAAGGTATTCTCAAGGGTGGCAACCACCCGGACGACGTCTCCAGCCTGATCTGGCTGTACCTCAACTTCCGTCATTTCAGTTATCTGGAAACTGCCATTGACCGCTGGACGGTCGGCGATGCCTATCTGGTCGAACTGGATGACGTGGCGCAGGAGATGCACCGCAGCATTTCAGATAGCACGGCCAGCAGCGCCGATATCCAGCGCTGGAAGGCGCGGATTTTCGCCATCAACGATGCCGTGACTCCGGCGGCGAAAGCTTTCAGCGATGCCTTGGGCGAAGGTTCGCGGATGATTCTGCGGCTGCTGCTGTTAACCAATCTGGCCACGGCACTGGGGCTGATCGTGCTGGCCTTGTGGCGCACGCACAAACTGCTCAAACAGCGCCATGCCTTTGCCGAGGCGCTGCAACTTGAGAAGGATCGGGCGCACGTCACCTTGCATTCGATCGGTGATGGCGTCATCACCACCGATGTCAGTGGTGCCATCGATTACATGAACCCGGCCGCCGAAGCCATGACCCACTGGAAGGCCGAGCAGGCGGCGGGATTGCCGCTGGCAGCGTTGTTCAATTTGCTCGACGACAACGCCCAGGCCGAGGGGCTGACCCTGATCGAGCACATTCTCAGTGGCCAGCTCAGTGGCGGCAGCGAGCATTCGAAACTGATCCAGCGCCTGGATGGCACGACGTTGTCAGTGACGCTGGTCGGCGCACCGATCCGCAATGCCGGCAAGGTCAGCGGCACGGTGCTGGTGCTGCACGACATGACTCAGGAGCGGCAATACATCGCCAACCTGTCGTGGCAGGCGACCCATGATGCGCTGACCGGGTTGGCCAACCGTCGCGAGTTCGAATATCGGCTGGAGCAGGCACTGCATAAGCTCACGCGGCATTCCGGGCGGCATGCGCTGATGTTCCTCGACCTCGATCAATTCAAACTGGTCAACGATACCTGTGGTCACGCCGCCGGCGATGAACTGTTAAGGCACATTTGTACGCTGTTGCAATCGGGGCTGCGCGAAGGCGACACGCTGGCGCGCCTGGGCGGTGATGAGTTCGGCATTCTGCTGGAGAACTGCGCGCCAGACGCGGCCGAGAAAATCGCCGAGGCGCTACGCCAGACTGTGCAGAACCTGCATTTTGTCTGGAAAGGGCGGCCGTTCCTGACCACGGTGAGCATTGGTCTGGTGCATATCGCGCAGACCCCGACGACCCTCGAAGCCTCACTGCGCGCGGCCGATATGGCCTGTTACATGGCCAAGGAAAAGGGCCGCAACCGGGTGCAGGTCTACCACGCCGACGATTCCGAGCTGTCGCTGCGCTTTGGCGAAATGGCTTGGGTGCAACGGCTGCACATGGCACTGGAAGAAAACCGCTTTTGTCTGTACGCCCAGGAAATCGCCCCGCTCAAGCCGGGTGACAACAAGGGTGGGCACATCGAGATTCTGCTGCGTCTGCATGATGAAGCTGGGCGGATGATTCTGCCGGACAGTTTCATTCCCGCTGCCGAGCGTTATGGTTTGATGAGTCAACTGGATCGTTGGGTAGTTCAGAACGTATTCAAGGTTATTGCTCAATGTATTGCACAAGAACATCAAGAGCCTTTAGCAATGTGTGCGATTAATCTGTCAGGCATTACTATAGGAGATGACGCGTTTTTGCACTTTCTGCGAGAGCAGTTTGTTAACTACGCAATACCGCCTGAAATGATTTGTTTTGAAATTACAGAAACCAGTGCAATTGCAAATCTGGGCAGCGCAATAAGATTTATTAATGAACTCAAAGGCTTAGGTTGCTATTTTTCATTAGATGACTTTTGTGCCGGAATGTCTTCATTCGCTTATCTGAAACATTTGCCTGTAGACTTCCTGAAGATCGACGGGAGTTTCGTAAAGGATATGCTGGACGACCCGATTAACCGCGCAATGGTCGAAGTGATCAATCACATCGGGCATGTCATGGGTAAGCAGACAATTGCCGAGTTTGTTGAAACAACTCAGATCGAGCAGGCATTGCTCGAAATTGGTGTGGATTACGCTCAGGGTTATGTTATAGAACGCCCACAGTTGTTTACCTGTGACAGTTTGCAAAGTCGGCCCGCCAGACCGCAACCGTTGTTATTCAAAGCGCCTGGCACGTTCCGTTGAAGTCTCTCGCCGATCCTTACAATCACAAATCAAAAGGAGCCGAACAGTGATCGACACATTCAACCGAACCGGACCACTCATGGAAGCTGCAAGTTATCCTGCCTGGGCGCAACAGCTCATTGAGGATTGCAGCGAGAGCAAGCGCCGGGTTGTCGAACATGAACTTTACCTGCGCATGCGTGATAACAAGCTCAGCGCCAGAACCATGCGTCAGTACCTGATCGGGGGCTGGCCGGTGGTTGAGCAGTTTGCGTTGTACATGGCGCAGAACCTCACCAAAACCAGATTTGCCCGGCATCCGGGTGAAGACATGGCGCGGCGCTGGTTGATGCGCAATATCCGCGTTGAACTCAATCACGCTGATTACTGGGTGCATTGGAGCCGGGCACATGGCGTCAGTCTGGAAGACCTTCAGGCTCAACAGGTGCCGCCTGAGTTGCATGCCTTGAGTCATTGGTGCTGGCACACCAGTTCTGCCGATTCGCTGATCGTGGCCATCGCCGCCACCAACTATGCCATTGAAGGCGCGACCGGGGAGTGGTCGGCGCTGGTCTGCTCCACCGGCGTGTATGCCGCAGCGTTTCCCGAAGAGGATCGCAAGCGGGCGATGAAGTGGTTGAAGATGCATGCCCAGTACGACGATGCTCATCCCTGGGAGGCGCTGGAAATCATCTGCACGCTCGCGGGGATGAACCCGAGCAAGGCCTTGCAGGCCGAACTGCGTCAGGCGGTGTGCAAGAGCTATGACTACATGTATCTGTTTCTGGAGCGCTGCATGCAACTGGAGACGTCGGAGCGCTTGTTGGTCAACCGAGAGCGCAGGGCGGTAGTCGAGAGCTGATTCAAGTCTCACGCAATACCAATGTGGGAGCGAGCCTGCTCGCGAAGGGGTCATGTCAGTCAGCATTGCTTTGACTGAATCACCGCTTTCGCGAGCAGGCTCGCTCCCACACTGTTTTGTGTTGGTTGAACAGCTCAGCCCGCCATGGCCAAGCGATTACGCCCTTCGCGCTTGGCCACGTACAGCGCACTGTCAGCGCGGCGCAGCAAGCTGTCGGCCGATTCGCCGGGCAGTAACGTCGAGCATCCCAGGCTCACGGTCAGCTCGATCAACTGGCCATCGGCGTAGTACTCAGCCGCCTGTGTCGCATAACGCAGCCGTTCGCCGACCATTGCCGCCGCTTCGCGGCTGGTGTTGGACAGCAGAATCAGAAACTCTTCCCCGCCGTAACGGAACACCATGTCGACGTTGCGCAATTGTGCCTTGATCGTCGCGGCGATGGCTTTAAGCACGTCATCGCCGGCACTGTGACCATGGCTGTCATTGACCCGTTTGAAGTGGTCGATATCGAGCATCAACAGCGACAACGGTTGCAGGTGGCGACGGGACATTTCGATTTCCCGTTGCAGGGTCTGCTCCATGGCGATGCGGTTGCCGGCGCCGGTCAGCGGATCGCGCAGAGCGCTCTGGGTCGCCTCACGGTAAAGCAGGGCGTTGCGCATCGGGTACAGCAAGGATGACAGCAGCGACTCCAGCTGGCCTTGTTCCTTGTCGTTGAAGCGCTGATTGCGGCGGAACACCAGTTCGCCCATGTGCTCGCCTTCGTGGCTCAGGCTGTAGCTGACCGAGTGATGGCCGCGGCTGCCGAACTCCAGGCGCAAATCGCTGCCTTGGTGCACGTAACTCAGCGCGTCCAATGGCACGAGGCGCTGAACTTCGCGGAAAAACAGGCCGAGGATGCGTTGCGGTTCGAGGCTGGTTTGCAGTTGCAGGCTCATTTGCTGGCGCAATTGCGCCAGACTGGCCGGTCGCTCCAACAAGGGAGGCAATTGACCAAAGCCCAGGCGTTGCAATTTGGCACTGTCAAAGTCAATTGCATTGGTCTGGGAGGGTGATTTCATATGGCGTGAACCCTTAGCAGTAAGTCTGTCTTACAGGCTGGGTGAGAGCGGCTATGGGCTGCGCGTCATACTGATCCATCAGTCCCGTAGGACGTTTGGCGTAAGTTTAGTCTGCCGGATGACGATTAGTCAGCTATCGAAATCGGCCTCGCCCCATTGCCTTCACGTGGCTTGCTTTGAGGAAAATTAGAGCGAAAGTCGTGCCATTCGGTTCGGTTTTATTTAAACCGTTTGGAATCAATGGTTTGGATATTGGGGTGCGAGGTGTGCGCTGGAAATTTGACTGAAATGTGACGGTCGCCAGCGGCAAATGCATGCCGCGACAGGAATCTGCCGCGGCAACAAATGCGACGTATGGCAGTTATTGCGCGTTGAATGCCTGGCCGTTGATGCCGGTACTGTCCGGGCCCATCAGGTACAGGTACACCGGCATGATTTCTTCCGGCGTCGGATTGTTCAGCGGATTTTCTCCCGGATAAGCTTGCGCGCGCATACTGGTGCGCGTACCGCCCGGGTTGATGCTGTTGGAACGCACTGGTGCCACACCATCGACTTCATCGGCCAGGGTTTGCATCAGGCCTTCGGTGGCGAACTTCGAGACGCCATAGGCGCCCCAGTACGCCCGGCCCTTACGCCCGACACTGCTGGAGGTGAACACTACCGAGGCATCCTGCGACAGCTTGAGCAACGGCAGCAGGGTGCTGGTCAGCATGAACATGGCGTTGACGTTGACCTGCATGACGCGCATGAAGTTTTCGCCGGACAACTGCTCGATCGGTGTACGTGGGCCGATGATCGAAGCGTTGTGCAGCAAGCCGTCGAGGTGGCCGAATTCGGCCTCGATCATCGCGGCCAGCTCATCGTATTGATGGGGCAGGGCGGTTTCGAGGTTGAACGGAATCACCGCCGGCTGAGGGTGGCCTGCCGCTTCGATTTCGTCATAGACCTGCGTCAGGTTCGCTTCGGTCTTGCCCAGCAGCAATACGGTGGCGCCGTGGGCGGCGTAGGTTTTCGCCGCAGCCGCGCCAATGCCCCGACCGGCACCGGTGACCAGAATGACCCGATCCTTGAGCAATTCGGGGCGAGCGGAATAATCAAACATAAAAACCTCATCATGGAGTCAGATCGTTCCCCACGCTCCGCGTGGGAATGCAGCCAATGACGCTCTGCGTCAGGTCTCAGCAGCTGCAAAGCGCGCTATCGAGTACCTTGCGCAATTCCGACGGATGATCCACCACCACATCCGCGCCCCAATGACGCGGATTATCGTCCGGGTGGATATAGCCAAACGTCACCGCAGCGGTTTTCGTCCCGGCATCGCGCCCCGATTCGATATCGCGCAGATCATCGCCTACAAACAGAACCGTCGACGGATCCAGATCAAGCATCTTGCACGCAAGGATCAACGGTTCCGGATCCGGCTTGCTGTTTTTCACGTGATCCGGGCAGATCAGCAGCGCCGAACGCTCGGCCAGTCCCAACTGTTGCATGATCGGCTCGGCAAAGCGCAATGGCTTGTTGGTGACCACGCCCCAGATCAGCTTGGCCTTTTCGATATCAGCTAACAGTTCGCCCATGCCGTCGAACAGTTTGCTGTGCACGGCGCAGCCAACCAGATAGCGCTCAAGGAACTCCAGGCGCAGTTCTTCGAAGCCCGGTGATTCCGGGTCCATCGAAAACGTCACCGCTACCATGGCTTTGGCGCCACCGGAGATCTCGTCGCGGATGTACTTGTCGTTCATCGGCGGCAAACCACGATCCGCGCGCATTGCCTGGCAGATGGCGATGAAGTCCGGCGCCGTGTCGAGCAGGGTGCCGTCCATGTCGAAGAGAACTGCTCTGATGGCCATCGGCTTATTCCTCGCGCAGGGTCTGGATCATGTAGTTGACGTCAACGTCGTTGGCCAGCTTGTAGTGCTTGGTCAGCGGGTTGTAGGTCAGGCCGATGATGTCCTTGACGGTCAGGCCGGCCATGCGGCTCCACGCGCCGAGCTCGGAAGGGCGGATGAATTTCTTGAAGTCGTGGGTGCCGCGCGGCAGCAGCTTCATGATGTATTCAGCGCCGATAATGGCGAAGAGGTACGCCTTCGGGTTGCGGTTGATGGTCGAGAAGAACACCTGGCCACCCGGTTTGACCATGCGGAAGCAGGCACGAATGACCGACGATGGATCCGGTACGTGCTCGAGCATTTCCAGACAGGTCACCACGTCGAACTGCTCAGGCATTTCTTCGGCCAGGGCTTCGGCGGTGATCTGGCGGTATTCGACGCTGACGCCGGATTCCAGTTGATGCAGTTGCGCGACCGCCAATGGCGCCTCGCCCATGTCGATACCCATCACGGTGGCACCGCGTTGCGCCATGGCTTCGCTGAGGATGCCGCCGCCGCAACCGACGTCGAGGACTTTCTTGCCGGCCAGATTGACCCGCTCGTCAATCCAGTTGACCCGCAAAGGGTTGATGTCGTGCAGCGGTTTGAATTCGCTTTCGCGGTCCCACCAGCGATGGGCCAGGGCTTCGAATTTGGCGATTTCGGCGTGGTCGACGTTGCTCATGTTCAATTCCTCTAAAACTTTAAAAGGGCTGTAGCCCCGGCGTGGGCGCCGGGGTGTTTACGATTCGGTGTGGCCGCTGATGCGCTGGCCCCAGGTACGGGCGGTGGCGCCCAGTTGCGCTTCGTCCATGCGCGTCAGGCGTCGGTCGTCGAGCAGTTGTTTGCCGGCGACCCATAGGTGTTTCACGCAATCGCGGCCGGTGGCGTATATAAGCTGCGATACCGGGTCATACACCGGTTGCTGGGCCAGGCCGGACAGGTCGAAAGCGACGATGTCGGCGGCTTTGCCGATTTCCAGCGAGCCAACTTGCGTCTCGATTCCCAGTGCTCGCGCACCATTCAGGGTGGCCATGCGCAGTGCCCGATGAGCGTCCAGCGCCGTGGCCGAGCCGGCAACGGCTTTGGCCAGCAGGGCGGCAGTGCGGGTTTCGCCGAGCAGATCGAGATCATTATTACTGGCGGCGCCATCGGTGCCGACCGCGACATTCACCCCAGCCTGCCACAAACGCTCGACCGGGCAGAAACCGCTGGCGAGTTTCAGGTTCGATTCCGGGCAATGAATGACGCTGGTGTTGCTTTCTACCAGCAACGCCAGGTCGTCATCGCTGATCTGGGTCATGTGCACGGCCTGGAAGCGCGGGCCGAGCAGGCCCAGACGACCGAGGCGAGCGAGCGGGCGTTCGCCACGCTGCTCCAGCGCTTGTTGGACTTCGAACGCGGTTTCATGCACGTGCATGTGGATCGATGCGTCCAGCTCCTCGGCAATCACGCGGATTTTCTCGAGATTCTCGTCGCCGACGGTGTACGGTGCATGAGGGCCGAAGGTGATCTTGATGCGTTCGTGATGCTTCAAGTCGCCAAACAATTCGACGCCCTGACGAATGGCTTCATCGGCACTGCTGGCGCCCGGGATCGGGAAATCAAGGATCGGAATGGCGATCTGCGCGCGAATGCCGCTGTTGTGCACGCGCTCGCTGGCGACTTTTGGAAAGAAATACATGTCCGAGAAGCAGGTGATGCCGCCCTTGATCTGCTCGGCGATGGCCAGGTCGGTGCCATCACGAACGAAATCTTCATCGACCCACTTGGCCTCGGCCGGCCAGATATGGTTTTCCAGCCAGGTCATCAGCGGCAGATCATCGGCCAGGCCACGGAACAGCGTCATCGCCGCATGGCCGTGGGCGTTGATCAGACCGGGGGCGAGCAGCACGTCCGGCAGTTCGCGGACTTCAGTGGCGTTACACTTCAATGCTTCGGCGCGCGGGCCGATAAACACGATGCGACCGTCGCGGATGCCCAGGCCGTGCTCCTTGAGCACAACGCCTGCAGGTTCGACGGGTACCAGCCAGGTCGGCAGCAATAATAAGTCGAGCGCAATGGCAGGTTTCGGCATCGAGGGTCGGTTCCAGTGCTTTTGTAAAGGATGGCGAAGTATACCCGAGCGTCTTCGCGGGGGGATCGCTATAATCGGCGGCTTTTGTTCATGAGTGCGGGGTGTAGGATGCGCGATCGACTGTTGGCTGCGGAAAAAGTGAAGGCCATCGATTGGCGTGACGGCGCGCTGCACCTGCTGGATCAGCGTATTTTGCCGTTCGAAGAAACCTGGATTGCCTACACCAGCGCCGCCGGCGTGGCCGAGGCGATTCGCTCGATGGTGGTACGTGGCGCGCCGGCCATTGGCATCAGTGCCGCGTATGGCATCGTCCTCGCGGCCCGTGCGCGGATCGCCGAAGGTGGCGATTGGTACGTGGCGCTGGAAGAGGACTTTGCCTTGCTGGCCGATTCCCGTCCGACAGCGGTTAACCTGTTTTGGGCCTTGGGTCGCATGCACGATCGCCTTGATCGCTTGAAAGAGAACGCCGATCCGCTGGCCGCGCTGGAAGCCGAAGCCATCGCCATTCACGAAAGCGACCGCGAAGCCAACCTGACCATGGCCCAGTTGGGCGTTGATCTGATCCGCAAGCATCAGGGCAATGCCCAGGCGATTCTGACTCATTGCAATACTGGCGCGCTGGCCACCGGTGGTTTCGGTACGGCGTTAGGGGTGATTCGTGCAGCCTTCATTGAAGGCATGGTCGAGCGCGTCTATGCCGACGAGACCCGCCCATGGTTGCAAGGCTCGCGTTTGACTGCGTGGGAACTGGCCAACGAAGGCATCCCGGTTACGTTGAATGCCGACTCCGCCGCTGCACACATCATGAAAACCAAAGGCGTGACCTGGGTGATCGTCGGTGCTGACCGAATCACCGCCAATGGTGACGTGGCGAACAAGATCGGCACCTATCAACTGGCGGTCAACGCCATGCACCACGGTGTGCGCTTCATGGTCGTGGCACCGAGTTCCACCATCGACATGAATCTGGCCAGCGGTGACGACATTCCGATCGAGGAGCGTGACGGCGCCGAGTTGCTGGAAGTCGGCGGCAAGCGTGTCGGTGCGGACGTTGAAGCGTTCAATCCGGTGTTTGACGTGACGCCGGCGGATCTCATCGACGCGATCGTCACCGAAAAAGGCATCGTCGAACGCCCGGACACCGCGAAAATGGCCCAGTTGATGTGCCGCAAACGCCTGCATTAATGCGGTGATACTCAATGTAGGAGCTGCCGAAGGCTGCGATCTTTTGATCTTGCTTTTTAGAGGGCAGGATCAAAAGATCGCAGCGTTCGGCAGCTCCTACAGGTGTTTGTACCCCTAAATGTCAATAAACATCCGCAAATCAGCCCTCAAATCTGCATTCAAAGAAGCTCTGAGCTTCTCTCGTCCCCGTTAAGCCTGTCACCGGTCAACTAACTATGCTCCATGCGCATCTGGGGGATAGGTGCGTGGCGGCCTTTGTGATAACATCCGGCGTTTTCCGAGGCAGCTCCACGGAGCTGTCTTTACTGCGCAAATCCGCGATCCAATGTTGATTTGTCGTAAGTCGGCGCATGGCACTCGGCCTGCCCCGGCGAGCTTCGTTGCTCCCACATGGATATGACGAAGTTTCACCAGAAAAAGGAATCAGGCTTCTCATGGGCGAACTGGCCAAAGAAATCCTCCCGGTCAATATCGAAGACGAGCTGAAACAGTCCTACCTCGACTACGCGATGAGCGTAATCGTCGGCCGTGCACTGCCGGATGCGCGCGATGGCCTCAAGCCCGTGCACCGTCGCGTACTGTTCGCGATGAGCGAGCTGGGCAACGACTTCAACAAGCCGTACAAGAAATCTGCCCGTGTTGTCGGCGACGTGATCGGTAAGTATCACCCGCACGGCGACACTGCCGTGTACGACACCATCGTTCGTATGGCTCAGCCTTTCTCCCTGCGCTACCTGCTGGTAGACGGTCAGGGCAACTTCGGTTCGGTCGACGGCGACAACGCTGCGGCGATGCGATACACCGAAGTGCGCATGACCAAGCTGGCGCACGAGCTGCTGGCTGACCTGCACAAAGAAACCGTGGACTGGGTGCCGAACTACGACGGCACCGAAATGATCCCGGCGGTCATGCCGACCCGTATCCCCAACCTGCTGGTCAACGGCTCCAGCGGTATCGCCGTGGGCATGGCGACCAACATTCCGCCACACAACCTCGGTGAAGTCATCGACGGTTGCCTGGCACTCATCGACAACCCTGAGCTGACCGTCGACGAGTTGATGCAGTACATCC
Source organism: Pseudomonas sp. AC242 (assembly GCF_979258655.1). Classification (NCBI taxonomy): domain Bacteria; kingdom Pseudomonadati; phylum Pseudomonadota; class Gammaproteobacteria; order Pseudomonadales; family Pseudomonadaceae; genus Pseudomonas; species Pseudomonas sp. AC242. The sequence goes on along the minus strand of NZ_OZ409873.1, from coordinate 3,825,800 downwards.
CCGGTCCGGACTTCCCGACCGCCGCGATCATCAATGGTCGCGCCGGCATCATCGAAGCCTACCGCACCGGTCGCGGGCGCATTTATATGCGCGCCCGCTCGATCATCGAAGACATCGACAAGGTCGGTGGCCGTCAGCAGATCGTCATCACCGAACTCCCTTACCAGTTGAACAAGGCGCGTCTGATCGAGAAGATCGCCGAGCTGGTCAAAGAGAAGAAGCTGGAAGGCATCACTGAACTGCGCGACGAGTCCGACAAGGACGGTATGCGCGTCGTGATCGAACTGCGTCGCGGCGAAGTGCCTGAGGTGATCCTCAACAACCTCTACGCCCAGACCCAGCTGCAATCGGTATTCGGCATCAACATCGTTGCGCTGATCGATGGTCGTCCACGCATCCTGAACCTCAAGGATCTGCTGGAAGCCTTCGTCCGTCACCGTCGCGAAGTCGTTACCCGCCGTACCGTGTTCGAACTGCGCAAGGCGCGCGAGCGTGGTCATATCCTCGAAGGTCAGGCCGTTGCCCTGTCGAACATCGATCCGGTTATCGCGCTGATCAAGGCTTCGCCGACGCCGTCGGAAGCAAAAGAAGCCCTGGTCAGCACGCCGTGGGAATCCTCGGCAGTGGTGGCGATGGTGGAACGTGCCGGTGCCGATTCGTGCCGTCCGGAAAACCTCGACCCGCAATACGGTCTGCGCGAAGGCAAGTACTTCCTGTCGCCAGAACAGGCGCAAGCCATTCTGGAACTGCGTCTGCACCGTCTGACCGGTCTGGAACACGAAAAACTGCTGGCCGAGTATCAAGAGATCCTTAACCAGATCGGCGAGCTGATCCGCATCCTCAACAGCGCCGTGCGCCTGATGGAAGTGATCCGCGAAGAGCTGGAAGTGATCCGCGCCGAATACGGCGACCAGCGTCGCACCGAAATTCTCGATGCCCGTCTTGATCTGACCCTGGGTGACATGATCCCGGAAGAAGAACGCGTCGTGACCATCTCCCACGGGGGCTACGCCAAGACCCAGCCTCTGGCTGCGTATCAGGCTCAGCGTCGTGGCGGTAAAGGCAAATCGGCCACCGGCGTCAAGGATGAGGACTACATCGCTCACCTGCTGGTTGCCAACAGTCACACCACGCTGCTGCTGTTTTCCAGCAAGGGCAAGGTGTACTGGCTCAAGACCTACGAGATTCCGGAAGCGTCCCGCGCCGCCCGTGGCCGTCCGCTGGTCAACCTTCTGCCATTGAGCGAAGGCGAGTACATCACCACCATGCTGCCGGTCGATCTCGAAGCCATGAAGCGTCAGGCTGATGAAGAAGAAGCCGAAGGCGTCGAGGCTGATGTAGAAGAGATCGAAAACAGCAACGAAACCGATGAAGAGCGTCGCGCTCGCATCAAGGCTGCCGATCGCAAGAAAGCGCCGTTCATCTTCATGTCGACTGCCAACGGTACCGTGAAGAAGACGCCGCTGGTGGCCTTCAGCCGTCAGCGCAGCGTTGGTCTGATCGCGCTGGAACTGGACGAAGGCGACATCCTGATCTCCGCAGCCATCACCGATGGCGAGCAGGAAATCATGCTGTTCTCCGACGGCGGCAAAGTGACGCGCTTCAAGGAATCCGAAGTTCGCGCCATGGGCCGTACCGCCCGCGGTGTGCGTGGCATGCGTCTGCCGGAAGGGCAGAAGCTGATCTCCATGTTGATTCCGGAAGAGGGCAGCGAAATCCTCACCGCCTCCGAGCGCGGCTACGGCAAGCGCACGGCGATCACCGAGTTCCCTGAATACAAACGTGGCGGTCAGGGCGTTATCGCCATGGTCAGCAACGAGCGTAACGGCCGTCTGGTCGGCGCAGTTCAGGTGCAGGACGGTGAAGAAATCATGCTGATCTCCGATCAGGGCACCCTGGTGCGTACCCGTGTCGACGAAGTGTCGAGCCTGGGTCGTAACACTCAAGGTGTAACGCTGATCAAGCTGGCCAAGGATGAAACCCTGGTCGGGCTGGAGCGGGTTCAGGAGCCTTCGGAAGTTGAGGGTGAAGAGCTTGAGGGTGAAGAGGGCGAGGAATTCGAAGGCACTGTCGTAAACGACGATGCCGGTGAAGACCAGCAACTCGACGCCGCAGCAGACGAAGAACCGCAAGAATAAGCGGACAAACGAGGGGGCGGATGAGAATTCGCCCCCTTGTTATTTGTCCGGTATGAATTTCCCCTGTAGGAGTTGCCGAAGGCTGCTACAGAGGTAGACCTATCAGATTTACAGATTTTTTGTGTATCACCAAGTCAGAGCGAGATTGGATGTGAGCAAGCGAGCCTATAACTTCTGCGCCGGTCCTGCGGCGCTTCCTGAAGCTGTCCTGCAGCGCGCCCAGGGTGAACTCCTTGATTGGCATGGCAAGGGTCTGTCGGTCATGGAAATGAGCCATCGCAGCGATGAGTTCGTGTCCATCGCCACCCAGGCCGAGCAGGATCTGCGTGACCTGCTGAATATCCCGTCGAACTATAAAGTGCTGTTTCTGCAAGGTGGCGCCAGCCAGCAATTCGCGCAGATCCCACTGAACCTGCTGCCTGAAGGCGGTTCTGCCGACTATATCGACACCGGTATCTGGTCGCAGAAAGCCATCGAAGAAGCTTCGCGCTACGGCCACGTCAATGTTGCCGCCACCGCCAAGCCATACGACTATTTCGCTATCCCGGGCCAGAACGAGTGGAAGCTGTCGAAAGACGCCGCTTATGTTCACTACGCGCCGAACGAAACCATCGGTGGTCTGGAATTCCAGTGGATTCCTGAAGTCGGTGATGTACCGCTGGTAGCCGACATGTCTTCGGACATCCTCTCGCGCCCGGTCGATATCTCGCGTTTCGGCATGATCTACGCCGGCGCACAGAAAAACATCGGCCCGAGCGGTATTGTGGTCAACATCATCCGCGAAGACCTGCTCGGCAAGGCGCGCGCGCTGTGCCCGACCATGCTCGACTACAAAGTCGCAGCGGATAACGGCTCGATGTACAACACCCCGCCGACCCTGGCCTGGTACCTGTCCGGCCTGGTGTTCCAGTGGCTGAAAGAGCAGGGCGGTGTCGAAGCGATCGCCAAGCTCAACGACGTCAAACAGCGCACGCTGTACGACTTCATCGACGCCAGCGGCCTCTACAGCAACCCGATCAACAAGTCGGATCGCTCGTGGATGAACGTGCCGTTCCGTCTGGCCGATGATCGTCTGGACAAGCCGTTCCTCGTCGGTGCCGAAGAGCGCGGCTTGCTCAATCTGAAGGGCCACCGCTCCGTGGGCGGCATGCGCGCCTCCATCTACAACGCCGTCGACATCACCGCGGTTAATGCGCTGGTGGCGTACATGGCTGAATTCGAGAAGGAACACGGCTGATGTCCGAGCAAGAACTCAAGGCACTGCGCGTTCGCATTGACGCTCTGGACACCAAAGTCATGGAGCTGATCAGTGAGCGTGCGCGTTGCGCCCAGGAAGTCGCGCGAGTAAAGATGGCCTCGCTGGCCGAAGGCGAAGTGCCGGTGTTCTATCGTCCTGAGCGCGAAGCTCAGGTGCTCAAGCGGGTGATGGAGCGCAATCAGGGGCCGCTGGGCAACGAAGAGATGGCGCGGTTGTTCCGTGAAATCATGTCGTCGTGCCTGGCGCTGGAGCAGCCACTGAAAGTGGCTTATCTCGGTCCTGAAGGCACCTTCACCCAAGCCGCAGCGATGAAACACTTCGGTCACGCGGTGATCAGCAAGCCGATGGCGGCGATCGACGAAGTGTTTCGTGAGGTGGCGGCCGGTGCGGTGAATTTTGGCGTGGTGCCGGTGGAAAACTCCACCGAAGGCGCGGTCAACCACACGCTGGACAGCTTCCTCGAGCACGACATGGTGATCTGTGGCGAAGTCGAGCTGCGCATTCACCATCACCTGTTGGTCGGTGAAAATACCAAGACCGACAGCATCAGCCGCATCTATTCCCACGCGCAATCGCTGGCCCAGTGCCGCAAGTGGCTGGACGCGCATTACCCGAATGTCGAGCGCGTGGCGGTGTCGAGCAACGCCGAAGCGGCCAAGCGGGTTAAAGGCGAGTGGAATTCGGCGGCGATTGCCGGCGACATGGCGGCAGGGCTGTATGGCCTGACGCGTCTGGCCGAGAAGATCGAAGACCGTCCCGACAACTCGACGCGCTTCCTGATGATCGGTAACCAGGAAGTGCCGCCGACCGGCGACGACAAGACTTCGATCATCGTGTCGATGAGCAACAAGCCCGGCGCGCTCCATGAGTTGCTGGTGCCGTTCCACGACAACGGGATCGACCTGACCCGTATCGAAACCCGTCCGTCGCGCAGTGGCAAATGGACCTACGTGTTCTTCATCGACTTCGTCGGCCATCACCGTGATCCGTTGATCAAAGGTGTATTGGAAAAGATCAGTCAGGAAGCAGTAGCACTCAAAGTGCTGGGTTCCTACCCGAAAGCAGTTCTCTAAGGGGCGGTAGCAAATGAGTGGCAACTTCCTCGCTCTGGCACAGCCGGGCGTGCAACAACTTTCGCCGTACGTTCCGGGCAAGCCTGTGGACGAACTGGCGCGCGAGCTGGACCTGGATCCGGCAAAAATCGTCAAACTGGCGAGCAACGAAAACCCGCTGGGTGCCAGTCCGAAAGCCTTGGCGGCGATCCGCGAAGAGCTGGCCGAGTTGACGCGTTACCCGGACGGCAACGGTTTCGCGCTGAAATCCCTGCTGGCCGAGCAATGCCGCGTCGAGCTGAATCAGGTCACGCTGGGCAACGGTTCCAACGACATTCTTGAACTGGTCGCGCGCGCCTATCTGGCGCCGGGTCTGAATGCCGTGTTCAGTGAGCACGCTTTCGCTGTGTACCCGATTGCCACCCAGGCAGTCGGCGCCCAAGCCAAAGTGGTGCCGGCGAAAGATTGGGGGCATGACCTGCCTGCAATGCTCGCGGCCATCGATGCCAACACCCGCGTGGTGTTTATCGCCAACCCGAACAACCCGACCGGTACCTGGTTCGGTGCTGAAGCGCTGGACGAGTTCCTGCAGGACGTTCCGGAGCATGTGCTGGTGGTGCTGGACGAGGCTTACATCGAGTACGCCGAAGGCAGCGATCTGCCGGACGGTCTGGATTTCCTCGCCGCTTACCCGAATCTGCTGGTCTCGCGCACCTTCTCCAAAGCCTATGGCCTGGCGGCATTGCGCGTTGGCTACGGTCTGTCGACTGCGGTTGTGGCTGACGTGCTGAACCGCGTTCGCCAGCCGTTCAACGTCAACAGTCTGGCCCTCGCGGCAGCCTGCGCAGCGCTGAAGGATGAGGAATATCTGGCGCAAAGCCGTCAGCTCAATGAGTCGGGTATGCAGCAGTTGCAGGCCGGCTTCCGTGAGCTGGGGCTGAGCTGGATCGAATCCAAAGGCAATTTCATCTGCGTCGACCTCGGTCAGGTCGCGGCTCCGGTGTTCCAGGGCTTGCTGCGCGAAGGCGTGATCGTGCGTCCGGTAGCCAACTACGGCATGCCGAACCACCTGCGGGTGACCATCGGTCTGCCGGCGGAAAACAGCCGCTTCCTCGAAGCGCTGCGCAAGGTTCTGGCTCGTGGGTGATGTCACTGCACTGCAATCTGCTGCACCTATGATCGGTCGCCTTGTGGTGGTCGGTCTGGGGTTGATCGGTGGTTCGTTTGCCAAAGGCTTGCGTGAAAGCGGTATCTGCCGCGAAGTGGTCGGGGTCGATCTCGACCCGCAGTCGCGCAAGTTGGCGGTTGAGTTAGGCGTTGTGGATCGCTGTGAAGATGACTTGGCAACCGCATGCCAGGGCGCTGACGTGATTCAGTTGGCGGTGCCGATTCTGGCCATGGAGAAAGTGCTCGCGCGGTTGGCGAACATGGATCTGGGCTCGGCGATTCTGACCGATGTCGGCAGCGCCAAAGGCAATGTGGTGCGCGCGGCGACCGAAGCGTTTGGCGCTATGCCGCCGCGATTCGTACCGGCTCATCCGATTGCCGGTTCCGAGCAGAGCGGGGTGGAAGCCTCCAATGCCGAACTGTTCCGTCGCCACAAAGTGATTCTCACGCCGCTTGAGCAAACCGATCCGGCGGCGCTGGCTGTGGTTGATCGTCTGTGGCGCGAATTGGGCGCCGACGTCGAGCACATGCAGGTCGAGCGTCACGATGAAGTGCTGGCCGCGACCAGTCATCTGCCGCATCTGCTGGCCTTCGGTCTGGTCGATTCGTTGGCCAAGCGCAATGAAAATCTTGAGATCTTCCGTTACGCTGCGGGCGGTTTCCGCGATTTCACAAGAATCGCCGGAAGCGACCCGGTGATGTGGCACGACATCTTCCTCGCCAACCGCGAGGCTGTCCTGCGCACACTCGATACATTTCGCAGCGACCTCGACGCCTTGCGCGACGCGGTCGATGCAGGGGATGGGCACCAATTGTTGGGCGTTTTCACTCGCGCCCGGGTTGCCCGCGAGCATTTCAGTAAAATCCTGGCCCGCAGGGCCTATGTGGACGCTATGAATTCCAACGATCTGATCTTCCTGGCTCAACCTGGTGGCCGCCTGTCCGGTCGGATTCGCGTACCGGGTGACAAATCGATTTCCCACCGCTCGATCATGCTCGGCTCGCTGGCCGAAGGCGTCACTGAAGTCGAAGGCTTCCTTGAGGGTGAAGACGCCCTGGCGACCTTGCAGGCATTTCGCGACATGGGCGTGGTCATCGAAGGCCCGCACCACGGCCGCGTGACCATCCACGGTGTCGGCCTGCACGGCTTGAAGCCGGCGCCCGGCCCGATCTATCTGGGCAACTCCGGTACCTCGATGCGTCTGCTGTCCGGCCTGTTGGCGGCGCAGAACTTCGACAGCGTTTTGACTGGCGACGCCTCGCTGTCCAAGCGTCCGATGAATCGCGTGGCCAATCCACTGCGCGAAATGGGCGCCGTGATTGAAACTGCTGCTGAAGGTCGTCCGCCGATGACCATTCGTGGCGGACACAAGCTCAAAGGCCTGACTTACACCATGCCGATGGCCAGTGCTCAGGTGAAGTCCTGCCTGCTGCTCGCCGGTCTGTACGCTGAAGGCAAGACCACCGTGACCGAGCCGGCTCCGACTCGCGACCACACCGAGCGCATGCTGCGTGGTTTCGGTTATCCGGTGAGCGTTGATGGCGCTACGGCCTCGGTCGAGTCCGGCGGCAAACTGACTGCGACCCACATTGAAGTGCCCGGCGACATCTCGTCGTCAGCGTTCTTCCTGGTCGCGGCCTCGATCGCCGAAGGTTCCGAGCTGGTGCTTGAGCACGTCGGCATCAACCCGACCCGCACTGGCGTGATCGACATCCTGCGCCTGATGGGCGCGGACATCACTCTGGAAAACCAGCGTGAAGTCGGCGGCGAGCCGGTGGCTGACCTGCGCGTGCGAGCAGCTAAACTCAAAGGTATCGAGATTCCTGAAGCGCTGGTTCCACTGGCGATCGACGAATTCCCGGTGTTGTTCGTCGCCGCAGCCTGTGCCGAAGGGCGCACCGTGCTGACCGGTGCCGAAGAGCTGCGGGTCAAGGAATCGGATCGCATTCAGGTCATGGCAGACGGTTTGCTGGCGCTGGGTGTCAAGTGCCAGCCGACTCCGGACGGCATCATCATCGACGGCGGCCAGATTGGCGGCGGCGAAGTGCATGGTCATGGCGATCACCGTATCGCGATGGCATTCAGTGTGGCGTCGCTGCGCGCTACTGCACCGATCCGCATCCATGATTGCGCCAACGTCGCGACGTCGTTCCCGAACTTCCTCGCACTGTGCGGGCAGGTCGGTATTCGTGTGGCACAAGAGGCTCAGTCGTGAAATACATTGCACCGGTCATCACCATTGATGGGCCAAGCGGCTCGGGCAAAGGCACCGTAGCCGGGATTCTGGCCAAGCGTCTGGGCTGGAACCTGCTGGATTCCGGTGCGTTGTACCGCTTGCTGGCATTTGCTGCGCACAACCACGGTGTGGATCTGACCAATGAAGAGCTGCTGAAGAAACTCGCCGCTCATCTGGATGTTCAGTTCATTGCGGCGACCGATGGTCAGTTGCAACGGATCATTCTGGAAGGCGACGAAGTCAGCGATGTCATTCGCACCGAAAGCGTCGGTTCCGGCGCTTCGCAAGTGGCGGCATTGCCGGCCGTACGCGAGGCACTGCTGCAGCGCCAGCGTGCTTTTCAGGAGGCGCCGGGTCTGGTGGCCGATGGTCGCGACATGGGCACGGTGGTTTTTCCTGATGCGCCGCTGAAGATTTTCCTGACCGCCAGTGCCGAGGAGAGGGCGCGCCGTCGATATTTGCAGTTGAAGGGCAAAGTCGAGGGTGTTAGTCTGTCGAGTCTGCTAGATGAGATCCGTGCACGCGACGAGCGTGACACCCAGCGAGCGGTAGCCCCGCTTAAGCCGGCGGCTGACGCCATACAGCTGGATTCCACGGAGTTGTCCATCGATCAGGTGCTTGAACGCATCATGAGCGAGATCGCCATTCGCGATATCGCCGGGTGACCAAGAAGGCGGCAGGGGACCAGTCATAGTCCTGCAGCGCTTCTTTTTAATGAAACTAACCCACACCGTCTGGGGTGTGGAGATGGGCGTATCCTTCGCCCTCATTTACAGGAATTAAAATGAGCGAAAGCTTTGCGGAACTCTTTGAAGAAAGCCTAAAAACCCTGAACCTTCAGGCAGGCTCCATCATCACCGGTGTTATCGTTGATATCGATTACCAGGCTCGCTGGGTAACCGTTCACGCTGGCCTGAAGTCTGAAGCACTCATCCCGCTTGAGCAGTTCTACAACGACGCTGGCGATCTGACTATCAATGTCGGTGACGAAGTTCACGTTGCTCTGGACTCGGTTGAAGACGGTTTCGGTGAAACCAAGCTGTCCCGTGAAAAAGCCAAGCGCGCTGAGTGCTGGATCGTTCTGGAAGCGGCCTTCGCAGCTGAGGAAGTGGTCAAGGGCGTTATCAACGGTAAGGTTAAAGGCGGCTTCACTGTCGACGTTAACGGCATCCGTGCGTTCCTGCCAGGTTCCCTGGTTGACGTCCGTCCAGTGCGCGACACCACGCACCTGGAAGGCAAAGAGCTGGAATTCAAGGTCATCAAGCTGGATCAGAAGCGCAACAACGTTGTCGTTTCCCGTCGCAGCGTCCTGGAAGCCGAGAACTCCGCCGAGCGTGAAGCTCTGCTGGAATCCCTGCAGGAAGGCCAGCAAGTCAAAGGTATCGTCAAAAACCTCACCGATTACGGCGCATTCGTCGATCTGGGTGGCGTGGACGGCCTGCTGCACATCACCGACATGGCCTGGAAGCGCATCAAGCATCCTTCCGAGATCGTCAACGTTGGTGACGAAATCGACGTCAAGGTTCTGAAATACGATCGCGAACGCAACCGTGTTTCCCTGGGCCTGAAGCAACTGGGCGAAGATCCATGGGTTGCTATCAAAGCCCGTTACCCAGAAAGCACTCGCGTTACCGCTCGTGTAACCAACCTGACCGACTACGGCTGCTTCGCTGAGCTGGAAGAAGGCGTTGAAGGTCTGGTACACGTTTCGGAAATGGACTGGACCAACAAGAACATCCACCCTTCGAAAGTCGTACAAGTCGGCGACGAAGTGGAAGTTATGGTTCTGGACATCGACGAAGAGCGTCGTCGTATCTCCCTGGGCATCAAGCAGTGCAAATCTAACCCATGGGAAGATTTCTCTGGCCAGTTCAACAAGGGCGATAAAATCTCCGGCACCATCAAGTCGATCACCGATTTCGGTATCTTCATTGGTCTGGACGGCGGCATCGACGGTCTGGTTCACCTGTCCGACATCTCCTGGAACGAAGTTGGCGAAGAAGCTGTTCGTCGTTTCAAGAAGGGCGACGAGCTGGACACCGTTATCCTGTCGGTTGACCCAGAGCGCGAGCGCATCTCCCTGGGTATCAAGCAACTGGAAAGCGATCCGTTCTCCGAGTACGTTCAAGAGAACGACAAAGGCGCCATCGTTAAAGGCACTGTGAAAGAAGTTGACGCCAAAGGCGCCATCATCGTTCTGGCCGACGATATCGAAGCGACTCTGAAAGCCTCCGAAATCAGCCGTGACCGCGTTGAAGACGCGCGCAACGTTCTGAAAGAAGGCCAGGAAGTAGAAGCCAAGATCATCAGCGTTGACCGCAAGAGCCGCGTGATCCAGCTCTCCATCAAGTCGAAAGACGATGCTGAAGAGAAAGAAGCTATCCAAAGCCTGAAGGCTGAAGAAGCTCCTGTTGGCGACACCACCATGGCGCAACTGCTGCGCAATGCAATGGCCAAACAGAACTAAGTTCTGCTTGATCATTAAAAAGGGCGACTTCGGTCGCCCTTTTTTGTGCCTGCGATTTGGTGCTTCCAGGTTTTCGCGAGTGTTTCGGTGAAACCAATTCCACTTCGGGCTGGTCTGTTTCTTTAATCGGATCAATCGTCTATTCACGTCTAAGCTTGGTCTTAAGCGTGTAGTCGTCGGGCAGTTGCCTGGCATAAGGAAGTGGATGAACAAGTTTATTGTCCTCATGGCTGTACTGGTTCTGGCTGGCTGTACGACCAGTGCCAAGACCCATGCTGTGCGTGGTGTCAGTGGTATAGAGGTCGACTGCTCTGGGTTGGGTTCTGGCTGGGAGAAATGTCAGAAGCGTGCGGCAAAGGAGTGCAAGGGGGCGGGGTACAAGGTGATCACCCGATCGGATGATGCCAAGGATGAAGATGAGTTTCCTTTTGGCTTCAATCCGGCGGGCTACGTGACGCGAACCATGCTGGTGATATGTCGTTAAGCATGCCGTGCCCTGTTTGTTGCTGTGATGCCCTGAAAACGGGCGTTTCGACGCGGTGGAAGATATGTCAATCCCTGGGCTGTTCAAAATCTTCCGGGCGTGCTAAAACCTTTCAAGCGCTGATCTAGCTGCTTGAAAAAGAAGGGAAAAATATGACGAAGTCGGAGTTGATCGAACGAATTGTCACCCATCAAGGGCTGCTCTCATCCAAGGATGTGGAGCTGGCCATCAAGACCATGCTTGAGCAAATGTCCCAATGCCTTGCCACCGGTGATCGCATCGAGATCCGTGGGTTTGGCAGTTTCTCCCTGCACTACCGTGCGCCGCGCGTCGGTCGTAACCCGAAGACCGGCCAATCCGTCAGTCTTGACGGTAAATTCGTTCCGCATTTCAAGCCGGGCAAAGAGTTGCGTGATCGGGTGAATGAGGAAGAGGAGGAGGGGGTTTGACAGTCGCTATCTCTCAAGGGGTTCCTCATGCGTAACCTTAAGCGCATATTTCTTGGCGTTTTTATTCTTTTACTGATTCTGGTGGTTCTAGCGTTTGTGCTCGAAAACCAGCAATCGGTATCGTTATTGTTTCTAGGTTTGAGCGGGCCGCAGTTGCCAATTTCACTGATCGTAGTCTTGGCGTTGCTGATTGGTATGTTGATGGGGCCAGTGCTCGGTTGGTTTTTGGGGCGCTCCTCCAGAGCGGCGCGCAAACGCCTTGTCTGAAAGCGGCAGGTGCAGGGCGTCTGTCGAAATTGCGCCTCTCCCTGTTTATATCCATTAGTAAAACGTTCGTTAAGCTGTAAAATGCAGCCCTTGTTCGACAATGCTTTATTGCGCGTCGATTCAGACTGACTTTGACGGAAGCCTCATGTTTGGTGGCTTCTGCATTCATGGATTAGACAGTGCTCGTTGATGGCGCTGTCCGCAGCTCAAGGGTATGGTTCCGCGTGAAAATTCTAGTAACCGGCGGCGCCGGGTTTATCGGCTCGGCAGTCATCCGTCACATCATCGCCAACACCACCGATTCTGTCGTTAACGTCGATAAACTGACTTACGCCGGCAATCTGGAGTCGCTGGCCGAGGTTAGTCAAGACGAGCGTTACGCATTCGAACGCGTTGATATCTGTGATCGCGAGCAGGTTGATCGTGTTCTGCGTGAGCACCAGCCGGATGCGATCATGCATCTTGCCGCTGAGTCCCATGTTGATCGCTCGATCTCGGGCCCGTCCGAGTTCATTCAGACCAACATCATCGGTACTTACACTTTGCTCGAGTCCGCACGCCACTATTGGTCGGCGCTGGACGATACCCGCAAGAGCAACTTCCGCTTCCACCATATCTCCACTGACGAAGTGTATGGTGATCTTGAAGGCCCGGAAGATCTGTTCACCGAGACTACGCCTTACCAGCCAAGCTCGCCATACTCGGCCAGCAAGGCCAGTTCCGATCACCTGGTTCGTGCCTGGGCTCGCACCTATGGTTTGCCAACACTGGTCACCAATTGCTCGAACAACTACGGCCCTTGCCACTTCCCCGAGAAACTGATCCCGCTCATCATTCTCAATGCGCTGGAAGGCAAGCCGCTGCCGGTTTACGGCAAAGGTAATCAGGTTCGCGACTGGCTTTATGTAGAAGACCATGCTCGTGCGCTGTACAAGGTCGTGACCGAGGGTGTTATCGGCGAGACCTACAACATTGGTGGTCATAACGAAAAGCAGAACATCGAAGTGGTCCATACACTTTGCGCCCTGCTTGACGAACTGCGTCCGGATTCTGCACATCGCCCGCATGCCAGTCTGATCACCTATGTCCAGGATCGCCCGGGCCATGATCAGCGTTACGCAATCGATGCCAGCAAGATCCAGCGTGAGCTGGGCTGGACGCCTGAAGAAACCTTCGAAACGGGTATTCGCAAGACCGTCGAGTGGTATCTGACCAACACCGAATGGGTAGAGCACGTGAAGAGCGGCAGCTACCAGCAGTGGATCGATCAGAACTACGCGGATCGATCGAACAAGGCATGAAGATCCTTCTTCTAGGAAAGGATGGTCAGGTGGGATGGGAGTTGCAACGCTCCCTCCGGCCGCTTGGCGAATTGATCGCACTGGGTCGGCATGGCGTTGACGGGTTGTCTGGTGACTTGACCGACTTGGCGGCCTTGCGCGAGACAATCCGCAAGGTCCAGCCTGACGTGATCGTCAATGCGGCAGCTTACAATGCCGTCGACACTGCCGAGTCCGAGCCAGATCAGGCTAATCTGGTGAATGCGCAAGCTATCCAGGTTCTCGCCGACGAAGCTCGTGAAGTGGGTGCCTGGTTGGTCCACTACTCGACTGATTACGTGTTTGACGGTCAGGGGCAAGTGCCCTGGCTGGAAGGCGACGAGCCGCAGCCGCTGAATCGCTACGGCGAAAGCAAGTTGGCAGGGGAGCGCGCCGTCCAGGCCTCCGGTTGCCGTTACTTGCTGTTTCGTACCAGTTGGGTTTACAGCGCTCGTGGCGGCAACTTCGCCAAGACCATGCTGCGTCTGGGTAAAGAGCGCGAAAAGCTCAATGTCATCGTTGATCAGGTAGGAGCGCCGACAGGTGCCGATCTGATTGCGGATATAACCGCACTGGCACTGCAGCAAGCGCTCAAGCGCCCGGAGCTGTCCGGTTTGTATCATCTGGCGGCCGCTGGGGAAGTGTCATGGTACGGCTATGCTTGTCATGTGCTGGATTTTGCCAAGGCCAATGGCGAGTCGCTTGCCGTACAGGCAATTGAACCCATTGAGGCAACGGCTTATCCAACTGCCGCACGTCGACCGTTGAACTCGCGCTTGAATACACAAAAGCTGCGCGACAATTTTTCTCTACACTTGCCGGATTGGCAAAGTGGTGTAACTCGAATGCTTAGGGAAGTTCTGAACAAATGACCACCAATAATCGTAAAGGCATCATCCTCGCCGGCGGTTCGGGCACTCGCCTGCATCCGCTGACCCTCGGCGTGTCGAAGCAGATGCTGCCGATTTACGACAAACCGATGATTTTCTACCCGCTTTCGGTACTGATGCTTGCCGGCATGCGCGAGATCCTGATCATCTCCACGCCGGAAGATCTGCCGAACTTCCGCAAATTGCTGGGTGATGGCAGCCTTTACGGTATCGAGCTGACTTATGCCGAGCAGCCTAGCCCGGATGGACTTGCACAAGCGTTCATCATCGGTGAAGAGTTCATCGGCAAGGACCCTTGCTGCCTGATCCTGGGTGACAACATCTTCTACGGCCAGCACTTCTCGGACAATCTGCGCTCCGCCAACGAGCAGAAGAGTGGCGCCACTGTGTTTGGTTATCACGTTTCCGATCCGGAGCGTTTTGGCGTGGTCGAGTTCGACGCGACAGGCCGTGCCCTGAGCATCGAAGAAAAGCCGTTGAAGCCGAAATCCAACTACGCGGTGACCGGTCTGTATTTCTACGATAACGAGGTCGTGGAAATCGCCAAGAATATCAAGCCGTCGGAGCGAGGCGAGCTGGAAATCACTGATGTGAACAGCGCCTACCTCAATAAGAAGTCGCTGAATGTCGAAATGCTCGGCCGTGGCTTCGCGTGGCTGGATACCGGTACCCATGACTCCTTGTTGGAAGCGAGTCACTTCGTTCACACCATCGAGCAGCGTCAAGGCTTGAAAGTAGCGTGCCTCGAAGAAATTGCTTACCACAATGGCTGGATAACAGCAGAGCAGCTGGGTTCTCAGGCAAATGCCTTGAAGAAAACCGGTTACGGTCAGTACCTGCAAAAACTGCTGGACTCGCCTTCTCGCTGATTCGAAAGCCTCGCGCTTTCAATCGGTGGGTTCAATCGCTGCTAGCAGGAATGGCATGCCAGTAAAACATCCCAAGATTGCGGTTTTGCTGGCTGCCTACAATGGCATGCAGTGGATCGAGGAGCAGGTAGCCTCGATCCTCGGTCAGCAGTCCGTCGATGTCACTATTCATATCAGCGTTGATTTGTCCGATGACGGCACCGAGGCCTGGTGCAAAGCTCTCGGAGAGGTCGACAGTCGCGTGATTCTTTTGCCTCCTGCCGGGCGTTTTGGTGGTGCGGCGCGCAATTTTTTTCGTTTGATTCGAGATGTTGATCTGCACGATTACGATGCTGTGTCGTTTGCAGATCAGGATGATATCTGGGAGTCCGACAAGCTGCTGCGCGCTACACAAGCCATTACCTCGCACGGAGTCGATGCCTACTCCAGCAATGTCACGGCTTTCTGGCCGGATGGCAAGACGATCCTGCTCGACAAGAGTCAGCCGCAAGTTGCCTGGGACTTTCTGTTCGAGGCGGCGGGGCCTGGCTGTACTTACGTGTTGAGCCCCGCGCTTGCCCGGTCACTGCGCCAACAGGTCATTCAGGATTGGGAGCAACTGCAGCAAGTCAGTTTGCATGACTGGTATTGCTATGCGTTCGCTCGCAGCCATGGCTTCAAATGGTTCATCGATTCGCGGCCGAGCATGCTTTATCGGCAGCATGAGAGTAACCAGGTAGGCGCCAATACCGGGTTGACATCACTGTTTCAACGCTATGTCACCATCCATGAAGGCTGGTGGTTCAAGCAAGTTCAGGCCATCGCGCTGCTTGTCGGGGCGGATAAAAATCCCTTCGTCAGCAGTTGGCTGCCTCTGCGGCGGCGTGATTTGCTGCGGTTATCCGTCAGGGGCGGGCAGTGCCGTCGGCGGCCGCGTGACAAGTTTCTGTTTTTTTTCGTCTGCTGGCTGACTGCTGTCGTTGGCAGGAAGTCCTGATCGAGGCTGGAGCGGGTTTTGCGATTTTGCTTCGCCTGCTCGAAGCCCAACAACCGGAGATGAAAGTTCTCTATAATCGCCCGCTTCATGAAGGGAACGAATGGAGCCGATACCGTCGAAGCACTGGATATGATTCCTCAGGCTTCCGACCGGCGTTTTAATTGCAGTGGAGCATACAGTGTCAAGCCCCTTATCAGCGGATTCCGCGAACTCCGGCCTGAGTGTCGATACAGTCGAAGTGCCGGAGCTGGATGAGTCTGTCGCGATATTGCTGTGCTCGTATAACGGAGAGCGATTTCTTTCCGAGCAATTGAGCTCCATTGAGCAGCAGCAACATGCGCAGTGGCGTCTGTTCGTCTCAGATGACGGATCGTCCGACTCAACACTGGAGATTCTCAAGTCGTTTCAGGCGCGTATGGGGGAGCAGAAAGTGACGTTGCTTTCCGGCCCTCGAACGGGGTTCGCCGACAACTTCATGTCGGTGACCTGTCTGGAAAATATCAGTGCTGATTTTTACGCATGGTCCGACCAGGATGATGTCTGGGCGGCCGATAAGCTCAGCGCTGCGTTGACGCGGCTACGTCAGGTACCCGTTGGCGTTCCTGCGCTGTATGCCTCCCGGACGACGGTGGTCAATGAGTCCGGTGTCGAAGTGGGGATGACCCCCGGATATTGCCGCGACTTCAGCTTCCCCAATGCGCTCGTACAGAATGTCGCCGCCGGAAACACGATGGTTTTCAATCGCGCGGCGCATGAGCTATTGAAGGCGGGGCCGGCTCGGGGCATTGTCGCCCATGACTGGTGGGCCTATATGCTGGTGACCGGTGCCGGCGGGCAGTTTCATTTCGATCAGGTGCCGCATCTTTTCTATCGGCAGCACGAAACGAATTCGATAGGCGCCAATGCGGGGTTCATGGCCGCCCTGACGCGTATCCGAAAAATGTTTCAGGGACGTTTGCGGCGCTGGATCGATCAGAACATCGACCACCTGGAGGTGGTTGAACATCTTCTAACCGAACAGAACCGCAAGGTGCTGAGCCGGTTCAAGAGCGCTCGCAATCGGGGCTTGGTTGGACGCATCACCGGGATATGGCGCTCGGGTATTTACCGCCAGACGCTCCTTGGAAATCTGGGGCTTGCAGTAGCGATCATTTTCAAAGGAATTTGATGATGAATGTTGTGAAAAGGGTTTGAAAATGATTTTTTTTGAGGTCGCAGGTTAATGCAGAAGTTTTCAGCGGCGCCTGGCGTCATGTTCTCCAGTGTCTGGCGCAATCGCGCACTTATCGTTGCTTTGATCAAGCGCGAAGTCATCGGTCGCTACCGCGGCTCCTTTATGGGCATTCTCTGGTCGTTCTTCAATCCGATCGTGATGCTGGCGATCTACACATTCGTGTTCAGCTTCATCTTCAATTCACGCTGGGCGGGGGCTGGTGATTCAAAAGCCGAGTTCGCGTTGATCCTGTTCGCCGGCCTGATGGTTTTCAACCTGTTCGCAGAGTGTGTCACCCGCGCGCCCAATCTGATCATTTCAAATGCCAACTACGTGAAGAAGGTCGTGTTTCCGCTGGAAATACTGCCGTGCGTAATCGCCGGCTCTTCCTTGTTCCATGCGTTGGTCAGCCTGATTGTGTGGTTGCTGGCTTACTGCGTGTTTTTTGGCATGCCGCCGCTCACATTGTTTTACCTGCCGCTGGTCATAGCGCCTCTGGTGCTGATCATCCTGGGTCTGTCATGGGGGTTGGCCGCCATCGGTGTTTACATGCGAGATGTCGCGCATTTCATTGGCCTGGTGACCAGCGGTCTGATGTTTCTCGCGCCGATTTTCTACCCTGCGACGGCAGTGCCGGAGGAGTATCGGCATCTGCTTTTGCTCAACCCGCTCACCGTGGCCGTGGAGAACGTGAGGGCCGTACTGTTTTTCGGGCAGCAGCCTGATTGGCAGGCGCTCGGCATCTACGCATGCATAGCGATTGCAGTGGCTTACCTGGGGTTTGCCTTCTTCCAGAAGACTAGAAAGGGGTTCGCCGATGTCCTCTGAAATCGCGATCAAGCTGCAGAATGTCAGCAAGTGTTATCACATTTACGATAAGCCTCGCGATCGCCTCATGCAGATGGTCGCTGGTCAGCGCAAACAATACTATCGAGAGTTCTGGGCACTCAGGGACGTCTCGTTCGAAATCAAGAAAGGCGAGACTGTCGGTATTGTCGGCCGTAACGGCAGCGGCAAGTCGACATTGCTCCAGGTCATCTGCGGTACGTTGAACCAGACCGTCGGTGATGTTCAGACTCTGGGCCGGATCGGCGCACTGCTTGAGCTCGGCTCCGGATTCAACCCGGAGTTCACCGGGCACGAGAACGTCTACATGAACGCCGCGATTCTCGGCCTCAGTCGTGCGGAAGTGGATGAGCGCTACGACGACATTGCGGCATTTGCCGACATTGGCGAGTTCATCCATCAGCCGGTCAAGACGTATTCCAGCGGCATGATCGTGCGTCTGGCGTTTGCCGTTCAGGCGATGGTCGACCCGGACATCCTGATTGTCGATGAGGCGCTGGCGGTCGGTGATGAGCGCTTCCAGCGCAAGTGTTTCGCCAGGCTCGATGAGTTGAAGGCGAAGGGCACTTCGATTCTGTTCGTCTCCCACTCGGGACCGCAGGTTGTCGAGCTGTGTGATCGGGCGATTTTGATGGAGCGCGGCGAGCGCGTCTGTACCGGATCGCCGATGGAGGTGGTGCGGGCTTATCAAAAGCTGATCTACGCACCAGCCGAAGAGCAGCCTCGATTGATCGAGGAATTCCGCGCAATTGGTACGGACAAGATTGCTGTCGAAACGACCCCGCTGGAAGCTGAGCAGGATGCTCCGGCGCAAGACCAGTACTTCGATGCCGGAATGGTGCCTGAGTCGACTACGGTCTACCCCGAACAAGGTGCTCGAATCGACGCGTTCGAGGTGTTCGACAAAGAAGGACGTCGTTGTAATGTCCTGAAGGCCGGCGGCGAATACGATATCGTCATGCGGGGCAACCTCACTGACGCGGTTTCGCGGGTTTTCTTTGCGATGCATATCCGCACGGTGTCGGGCGTCGTGATTACCGGTCAGCGTTTCCCCGATGAAGGGAAATATTTTGACTGTGAAGGCGCTGAGCGCGAGTTTCGAGTCACGTTCAGCTGCAAGATGGTGATGCTCCCCGGCGTATACTTCGTCGGTGGGGGCGTGTGGTCGGAGAGCGAGCCAACCCTGTGCCATCGGATTCTGGATGCTTCGATGTTCAGGGTGGTGTCGGATCAGGGGGCGAGGTCGTTTGGTTATATGGATGTTTCCGTAGACGAACCGGCGCTTGAACTGCTCTAAAAACTTGATCTGCTGAGGGAGAATCAGTCGTTCAGATGCCTCGGGACAGGGATGTTCGAATGGATGAGGAGGCCGGGTATGGGCCCCGATATAGCGTGAATATCGGCAAGATTTCCCTTTGCATAAAAATCAATGAGAATTGAGAAAAAAGTAATGACGAGTAGTGATGACCAGCGCTTGCTGGACTATTTTTCCTGGAATAGCTGCGTCTCGGATGAGCGGAAGTTGTTCTACGTGGCCACTCCAAAGGTGGCGTGCACCTCCGTGAAATGGTGGTTTGCAGAGCTTGAGGGCGTTGTTCAGGCCGTCCAGCAAGCGAAAAGCAGTTCGGAAACAGATCCGGAATTGGCCATTCATGACACGTTGCTCGCCGTCGCCCCAGGATTGTTCGTCAGATCCCCCGAGCGACTTGCTCAGATAAAGGCCGATGGGTACTTTAGCTTTGCGCTGGTGAGAAATCCCTACAAACGGATTTTTTCTGCCTGGCAATCGAAAATACTGCTGCGCGAGCCGTTGCAGATTGTTCCTTATGAAGGGCAGGATTTCGTCGAGTACCCGATTGAACTCATGTCAGATGTGGCGGGGGCTTTCGAGTGTTTTCTCGAATATCTGTACGTCCACGAGCGCGACGATTTCAAGGATTGTCATTGGACGCCTCAGTACGATTTGCTCCAGCCTGCACTTTTCCCCTACAGCGCCGTCTCAAAAATAGAAGATACTGCGGCGCTTGATGCTGCGCTGCGCGCTCACCTCGCAGAGGCATATGTAAGTCCGTTTACGACTGCTCGCGCGAACGAGAGCATGATTCCCTATCTGCCGGAATTCATCAGCCCGCGATCCGAGGAGCTGATTAAAGAACTTTATTCCAAGGATTTTGAGGAATATGGCTATTCAAAAGTCATTCCGCCTGCGAAGGAAAGTTTCTCGCAAGAGCAGTTGACGGTGGCGCTGAAGGGGATTGAGCTTTTACGCGGCAGGCATCAACGCATGGGTGAAATGCGCCAATGTTTGAACGAACAGATGGCTGACCTGCTGAAGGATAAAGAGTGGCTTGTCGGAGATCGCGACACTTGGGCTGCTTTCGCCAAGAGCAAAGAAGAGCAGATATATGCTATTGAGGCGCACTGTAGTGCTCAAGAGGCCGATAGGATTGCCAGAGACGCACAATATGGTGATCTAGAGGCCAAAATGGTCGCTAAAGAGGCACAATATAATGACCTGGAGGTCCACAGGCTCGCTCAACAAGCTCAACTTGAAGCGTTGCGCTCTGAATGCGAAAATCTCGTAATTGAGCTGGACCAGTCGAAGAAAGAAGCGAGCCAGTTGAAGGTGGATCTCGAACTTTCCCAAGCGGAGTTGCGCAAGGCATTGCGTGTAACTAATGAGCGTAACGGAGCGTAAAGTGGCGAAAGTTTCAGTTGTTCTTACCTCCTATAACCATGAAAAGTTTATAGGGCAGGCAATCGATTCTGTGATCAATCAGACGTTTACTGATTGGGAGCTGATTATTGTAGATGACGTTTCGCCAGATGGTTCGTGGGCCGTTATCGAAAGCTACAATGACCCAAGAATCATCAAGGTTCAGAACGATAGAACTCGCCGTTATATCTATAACATTAATCGTGCTATCGAATCGCAAAGTACCGGTGAATATATTGCCATTCACCACTCGGATGATGCTTGGGAACTGGGCAAGCTGGAAAAGCAAGTGGCCGTGCTGGAAGCAAATCCCGGCATAGGCGCGGTATTTTCGCATGTTCAATGCATTGACGAGAATAACCAGCCACTCGTCGTCGAATGGTTCAATCAGCCGAACAAGCCGCGGACGGCCTGGTTGCGTTCGCTGTTCTTCAACGAAAACCAGTTGTGTCACCCAAGTGCGCTGGTCAGACGCAGTGCCTATGAACAGGCGGGTCTCTATAGAAGCGCGCATGCGCAAACAGACGATGCCGAAATGTGGACACGGTTACTGAAGATTTTCGATATCCATGTTGTTCAAGAGCGACTGACTCTACACCGTATCTTCTCGGATCAATCCAACGAGAGTGGGGATCGGCCGGACAGGCGGGCCCGGATGTGGCTGGAATGGTACTTTCAAAAGAAAAACTACATTGGCATGTCGCTGGCCGACATACTTGAAGCGTTTCCCGAAAGTGTAAAGTGGGTAACGCCAAAAGGGGCTAATAGTGGATACTTGCTGGCAATGTTCGCAATCCAGATCGGCGGTTGCCCTGGCACCCGGCTGTTTGGTGTCGAACTACTGTATCAGTTGATGAACAATAGCGAGGAGAGGGCGGAGATCGAAGCTATTCACGGCTTCAACTACCTGGATTTCATCGCGCTCACGGGTCAGGAAGAATTTTTCAACCCGGCAGCATTGGCGCCCGTAGTGCCGAGTCGCATCGTCAGCAATCCACTGCGGCGCTTTGCCGGTAAGGTAGTGCGCAGGCTAAGCAGCTGGTAACAGGGCATCTTCCAGGATAACTGACCGAGCCAGTGTTTCGCTTCTGAATGGGGCGGAGTGCTGGTTTTATGGTACGCAAAAGTAATCAGTGATGATTGGGCAGTGAGAGTGAAGGTCGATCTGAAGATATTGAGTGGTGTCCTTTTTTTCGCCTTGATTGCGATAGGAGTGTTGTCCTTCGCTCGCTGGACAGGAGTCGGCAAGGTAGTTGAATTGCCCGTACCGGTCGAACCTACGGTCGTTCTTCCGCAAGGGGTGGATGTGGCCGTGACGAGCGCGGGGGTCACCCTGGAAGTACAAGCGTGTGACATCGAAAAGTTGGGGGATGAGTTTTTCCTGCATCTTTATCCAGCGAATGCCGCGAGCGCAGGCCCGGAAGGATTCATCAATCAGCAGTTCAATCTGAAGGCCTTGACGCCAGTCCAAACCAAAAAGCAGGAAGGTCCCGGCTCTTGTCATTACCGCATAGAGTTCGCGCCGATGGCCATTACACGCGTCGCGCTAGGTCAGTTCAGGGCACCGGAAGGACGTTGCTGTGACATATTGTGGACTAAAGAAGTGAAACTTGATGAATAACCCTCAAGCAACAGGCGCTGTACAGAATGTCCATCGTTCCTTTGGCCTGGATGTTTGTCGGACCATTGCCTGCCTGCTTGTTGTTTTCGGACATATGCTCGGGCACTCGGCACCGCATCCAGTATTGGCCGGATTTGCATTTCTGGCGACTTTCGGTGTGGACTTGTTCTTTTGTCTGAGTGGTTTTCTTATCGGCAGGATTCTGCTAAAAGAGGCGGCGCATTGGCGCGAACAAAAGATTGCGGGATTGACAGAGTTTTGGTATCGCCGCTGGATGAGGACTTTGCCGCTCTATATTTTCTTCTTTTTTGTTTCGTTGCGATTTGACTGGGCGGGCGCCACGACATTCGCCGAGCAGTTTCACTACTTGGTGTTTGCGCAGAACTTTGCATGGAGCATGACGGATTTCTACCGTCTATCCTGGAGCCTGGCAGTTGAAGAGTGGTTTTACTACACCTTTCCGCTTGTTATGTTGTTGATGATCGGGCTGGGCGCAGGCGTAAAGAGCGCAGCAGCGATCGTTATTCTGGTCTTTATAGTGGCGCCTTTTCTTGCGCGTATCGGATTGCCAATTCAGTCAGTGCGATATGACGATGCACGTTATGTAGTGTTGTACCGCCTTGATGCCATTGGTTTCGGGGTATTGATCGCTTATCTCTACACTTGGCACCGCCCGATCTTTGAATGTCTGGCCAAATTTTGGTATGTGCCATTTACATTCGCTGTCGGATTGATTGTCCTGACTCGACAAGGGATGCCATGGACTGCTGGTAGCAAGCTGGAGCAATCATTGTTTTTCACGTGGTCAGCGATATTTTTCGCCACGTTAATACCTGCATTTTTCAGTCTGAGTGCTTCGCGCCTTAATATTGTAAATCGCTTCGTGAAATATACCAGCCTGATTTCCTATTCAATTTATCTCGGCCATATTTTCGCTTTTATATTGGTAATAAATGTTTTGAATCGATATGGGTTGCACGAGCGTATTTACGATAATCCGTGGCTGGCCTACCCGATTTTCATTGTATGCGTTTACGCGCTCGCTCATCTGACATACACATTCGTTGAGAAGCCGTTCTTGCGGTTGCGTGATGTTAATAGCTTGTCGGTATTCAAGTTTTTCAAAAGTCTTCAGCGTTTTGGCGCAGGGAAGTAATTATATTATGTCGAACTCTGCGCAGATTGATGCTCTTCCAAGCGCCGATCCGGTTGAAATGGCGAATCGATACGAACCGATAAATGGATCGAGTGGTGGTCCTCAGCAAGCTGACGTCCTTGTCGTCAGCAGTGCGAGCGCTACGCTCACCGATTTTTCGAATCTGTATCGATCCCTTCTGGGGCAGACATTCCAGTCCTGGAAATGGCTGATTTGCTTTGAAGGTGGCACGGCGCCGCAATTTGCCGATGAGTTCTTGCAAGCTATAGCCGTTGATAAGCGTGTGCAGGTACTTGATCGTACAGAGTGCTCTTATGCGAATGACGTTTGGGCATTTCCTGAATATGTAGTTCTGGCTGATGCAGCAACAGCGTTTGATCCGACATTTATCGAGAAGGGTATCTGGTTTCTAGAGTCCAACCCTGAGTTCGCTTTTTGCAACTCCTTCGGCACGATAACGGGAGAGCAGCGCGTGCCAGTACGGCACAGCTTGAGTCAAGGCAAATATTACCTCGAGCACCCTCATCCCAAAGTCAGAGGCATTGTGGTTCGCAAGTCGGTCATCTTGCAGATGTCTGAAGAAGTAGCGCCTCTCGTCGACGGCAGAGATCCAACATCGTTTCTCGCTCGCCTGGCGGATGCGGGTCATTGGGGTTTTACCATTGCAGAGTTTCTGCAGACCTTTAGCAAAGTATCGTCGCGACAAGACCTTGACGATTCACCCTCACTGCCGCTCAAGCCTGTTCCTAGCCCTCAGCGTCGTTATCCCTCTGCCTATGAAACATTGCCCGAGGGCGTTGTATTCAATAATCCGCTGAAAGGCAACGTGCGCGGTAGAAGGGTCATGTTTTTACTGCCGTGGATGGTTGAGGGCGGGGCTGATCGCGTCAATATTGATCTCATTCAAGGGCTCGTTGCGGGCGGCGCCGATGTAACGGTATGCGCTACCCTTGAGGCTGATCATCGGTGGCAGGACAAGTTTGCGGAGTGGACGGCGGATATCTTCATTCTGCCGAATATTCTTTCGCTGTCAGATTTTCCAAGGTTCCTCTTGTATCTCATTGCCTCCAGACAGATCGACACTGTATTGGTAGCCGGGAGTACGCTGGGTTATCAGCTTCTTCCTTACTTGCGCACGCAGGCGCCAGCGACGACGTTCCTGGACTTGAGTCATACCGAGGAAATGCACTGGCTCAACGGCGGGCATCCGCGATTTGGCGTCGGTTATCAGGATGCGCTGGACATGAACGTGGTCAGTACTCGCCATCTGTCCGAGTGGATGGTGGAGCGCAATGCTGATGCCGGGAAAGTTCGTGTCATGTACACGGGAATCAAATCGCACCCGGTATCGCTTTCGCAAACTCAGCGAGCTGAAAAACAGCGTGGTCTAGGCCTTGATGAACAGGCCTTTACCATCATTTTTGCGGGGCGCATGTGTGACCAGAAGCGACCGCTGAAGCTGGCTGAAATCCTCAACGGTTTGAAACAGGCTGGCATTCGCTTCAATGCATTGATCATCGGTGAGGGCGAATTACGTCCCGCGTTCGAGGCATCAATCAAGCAGTATGGCTTGGGTGCAGAAGTTCATGTAATTGGTGCGAAACCGCATGCTGAGTGGCTCTCATTGCTGGCGATTTCCGATGTGTTGCTAATGCCTTCGGAATACGAGGGAATCTCGGTCGCTCTTCTTGAGTCAATGGCTGCAGGCGTTGTGCCGGTGGTCGCCGATGTTGGTGGACAGGATGAGCTGGTGGGGGAGGAAACCGGGTATCTGGTCCCGCACGGCGAAGACGAGGTCAGTCGCTATGTTGACGTATTGAAGGTGCTGTCGAAAGATCCGGCGATGCGTGAGCGAAAGGCGCAGGCGTGCCGGCAGTTGATCGAGGCTCATTACACTGCAGCCGCGACCAATCGTCAGTGGTTGCAGATCTTGGATGAGGCTCAAGCCAACAGGGCGCAGTCACCCCAACCGTTCATGGCGGCAGGGCTCGCGAGAGAGCTGGCGACGACTGCGCTGGAGAACCGTCGTGTGACATCTTATCTGGATTATCTCTACTCTACGCATTGCCTGACAAATGATGCGCAGACCGAGGTTCCAGTCAAGTCCGGAATTCTACGGTTGTTAATTTCACAAGTTCGCCAATATCCATTTACTAAATACTTGCTGAAAAACCCATTGATTAAAAAGGTTGCGCAAAAGTTGAAAGTGTTGGTTTCTTGACGCTTTGTCGCTTTTGTGTTAATTTTTTTGTCATTTTTATTGGCTGATTAACGTCAATTTTTTTGTCATTTTTTCGATGTCAGTCGAGAGTTTTTATGAAAATTACAGTATTTGGTGGTGGTGGTTTTATCGGATCAACAATTGTTGATCGCTTGTTGTTAGATGGTCATTCAATTCGAGTTTTTGAGCGTCCTCGCGTAGTTGAATATCGTAAGTTTTTATCTCATGAATGTGTCGAATGGATGACAGGCGATTTGTCGTCCACCAGTGATATAAACAAGGCAGTAGAAGGTGCCGATGTTGTTTTTCATCTGGTCTCCACCACGCTGCCGAAAAGCTCGAATGAAGATCCGGTCTACGATGTCCAGAGCAATGTCGTTGCAAGTTTGCAGCTGCTCAATGCAATGGTTGCGCACAAGGTTGGCAGAATCGTTTTCATTTCTTCCGGAGGCACTGTCTATGGCGCTCCGAAGTACCTGCCGATCGATGAAAAACACCCGACAGATCCAGAAGTTTCTTATGGCATCACCAAGCTGACCATCGAGAAATATCTGCAAATGTACAACCATCTGTATGGCATCAAGCCTGTCGTTCTGAGGGTCGCCAACCCTTACGGCGAGCGTCAGCGCGTGGAGACTGCGCAGGGCGCGGTGGGTGTGTTCATCCATAACGTGCTGAAGGGCTTGCCGATCGAGATTTGGGGTGATGGTAGCGTCGAGCGCGATTTCCTGCATGTCAGCGATGTGGCCGAGGCGTTCGCCAAGGCGGCTACCTACTCGGGTAGCGCCAGTGTCTTCAATATCAGTTCCGGCGTGGGTACCAGCCTGAACAGTCTCATGTCGATGATCGAAGAAGTCAGCGGTGAGCCGGTTGCCCGTAACTACAAGCCTGGCCGTTCTTTCGATGTGCCAGTGAGTGTGCTGAGCAACGATCTGGCGCGCGACGAACTGGGCTGGGAGCCCAAGGTTTCGATGAAGGAAGGGATCGTGCGAACTTTCGAGTGGGCCAAGAACGAACAGCAGAAGTGAGGGTGGTCGGGTGAGTTACCGTCTGCTCGGTGTCAGCGTTGGTTGCAAATGAAGGTTCTGCTCACGGTTCATCAGTTTTTCCCGGAGTTTTCTGCGGGTACTGAGGTTTTGACGCTGTCCGTTGCCCGCGTATTGAAAACCCTTGGCCATGAGGTCAGGATTTTTACGGGCTATCCGGCTACCGAAGCGCTCGCGGACAGTGAGCGCTTCGATCAATATAGTTACGACTCGATTCTGGTTGATCGTTTTCGGCACGCCTATGTGCCCATGGGCGATCAAACTTCAAAAATCGAGATCGGTTATGACAACCATCTGGCCGCTGACTTTTTCGGGCATTTGCTGGAAGAGTTCAAGCCGGATGTCGTGCATTTCTTTCACCTCAATCGTCTCGGCACCGGCCTGATCGAAAAAGCGGTCGCTGCCGGTGTGCCTGCGTATTACACGCCAACCGACTTCTGGAGTATTTGTCCTACCGGGCAGTTGCTGCGTTGTGGCGGGCGGGCATGTGCGGGGCCAAGTACGGATGCGGGGAACTGTGTCGTGCATTTTGCTGCAAGTCAGTTGCCTGAGCGCATTGGCAGGCTGGCGACCGCGGTTCCGGATGTCATCAGCGATTTGCTCGTGCGCATTGCTCGCTCGCCTCGGCTGCCAGCGGGTTCCCTGGTGCGCGAGGTGCGCGCATTGCATGGTCGTCTTGAGCGTAATGTCGGGCGGCTGAATATGCTCCAGGGCATCATCGCCCCCAACCAGATGATCGAAACGCTGCTGACCCGTAATGGCGTGCGCCCAGATATCGTGGTCAAGTCGTCCTACGGCATCAATCTTGATCAGCCAGTTGTGGTGCGAGATCGAGCGCGGCGTGAGCGCCCCTTGGTCTTGGGATTCATTGGTACGCTCGCTTCACACAAAGGCTGCCATGTGCTTTTGGAGGCGTTGCAGCAGTTTTCTTCACGCGATGTGCGACTGAGAATTTACGGCAAGCAGACGGAATTTCCCGACTATGTAGCCGGCTTGCATCGGCTGGCGGATGGCAATGAAGCCGTTACGTTTTGCGGCACTTTCGCCAACGAAGACATATTCGATGTATTGGGTGGGCTGGACGCACTGATAGTGCCATCTGTCTGGAATGAAAATACGCCACTGGTCGTCTATTCGGCACAGGCTGCCGGTTGCCCGGTTGTGGCTTCCGATGTACCCGGAATCGCTGAGGCCGTGACCCATGATTTCAATGGATTGCTGTTTGAACCAGGCAGCGTGTTGGGCCTTGAAAGCGCATTGAAACGTCTGCTTGCCGAGGAGGGTTTATTGGCAAAGCTGTCGTCGAATTCCACGCCTCCAAAATCCGTTGCTGTTTATGTAAATGAGTTGTTACAGAGATGGACGTTATCCAAGTAACAGCGTCGGCTATTGTTCCGGTGTAGAGGTTTTTCTTGGCGCCGGCAGACGCTGGGTCTATTCTTCACGCTTAATTACGAACTTGGGTTCAATGCTCGCAGATCTAATTTCTGACAGCGTTGGAAAGCCTGATTTAAGTCAATGTGTATATAACTGCGGTGTAGTTTCGATGACGGAAAATCTTGTCGCTCATCAGATGGTCGTCGACCGGGAGCAGCGGAGCGCTCTTAAACAGCAGCGCCCTGTGGTTCTTTGGTTTACCGGGCTTAGCGGCGCCGGCAAATCGACGATCGCCAACGCTCTAGAGCAGGCACTGCTTGAGAATAATCGTCATACCTACTTGCTGGACGGAGACAACATGCGTCTCGGTCTGTGCAATGATCTCGGGTTCAATGATCATGATCGGGCGGAAAACATCCGCCGGATCGCTGAAGTAGGCAAGCTGTTCGTTGACGCTGGCCTGATCGTCGTCAGCGCCTTCATTTCGCCGTTTCGCCTTGACCGGGCATTGGCCAGGAAAGTGATCGGTGACGAGTTCTTCGTTGAGGTCTACATCAGTACGCCGTTACCTGAGTGCGAGCGCCGCGACCCGAAGGGTCTGTATGGCAAGGCCCGCTCGGGCATGATCAAGAATTTCACCGGTATCGACTCGTTGTACGAGCCTCCGTTGAACCCGGATATCACGATCAACACACTTGAAGAAGATGTGTCCGTATCTGTCGAGAAGATTATGCAGTATCTGGTCGGGCGGATCGAACGTTGAAGACTCTGGTCATCATTGGTGCCGGATTCAGTGGCGCGGTAACCGCTGTTCAATTCCTCCAGGTGTGCAAACCTGGCACTCGAGTGGTGTTGCTCAACCGTTCCGGTGAAATGGCCCGTGGTCTGGCTTACGGAACCAACAGTTCGCGGCACTTGCTTAATGTGCCAGCGGGGAACATGACGGCGCTGGTTGATCAGCCTGATCATTTTCTGCGTTTTTGCGAAAGCCGTTTGCCGGGTACTGCGGCGGGGACTTTTGTTCCTCGCAAGCTCTACGGCGAATACCTCTCGGGACTGCTCGCCGAGGCTGAACATCAGTGCCGTGATGGCGTCAGTTTCGAGCGGATCACCACCGAAGCTCACAGTATCGAAGCGGAGAACGGAAAAGCCCGGATACGTATTGCTGATGGCCGGGAAATACTGG
Source organism: Pseudomonas sp. AC242 (assembly GCF_979258655.1). Lineage (NCBI taxonomy): Bacteria > Pseudomonadati > Pseudomonadota > Gammaproteobacteria > Pseudomonadales > Pseudomonadaceae > Pseudomonas > Pseudomonas sp. AC242. The sequence continues at coordinate 3,796,845 of NZ_OZ409873.1, read as the reverse complement.
CCGATCATGTGATTCTCGCGTTCGGTAACTTTTCACCGTTCAACCCGGCTATCACGTCCATTCCCCGTGCCGCAGGGCGCTATATCGCTGATCCGTGGTCGGGAGAAATCGAGGTGCCGATCGACCCGCAGGCTCCGGTTCTGTTGCTGGGCGCAGGATTGACTGCGCTGGATGTGGCCCTGACCCTGGATCAACAAGGGCACACCGGGCCGGTGTACATGCTTTCGCGGCGAGGCGTTCAGCCGTTGCCCCATCGTACTTCGGGACATGTCGATAGCATTGCCGGTGAGGTGGTTCAAACGCTTCTTGCCTCCGCTCCGAGCGTGCGCAGCTATCTGCGCCACATGCGCTCATTGGTTCGTGTTGCCGCTCAGGATGGCGTCGACTGGCGTGATGTCATTGCCGCCGTGCGTCCAGTCACTGCACAACTGTGGGAGCGTTTGAGCGAGACCGAACGCCGGCGTTTCCTGCGTCACGTCCAAGTGTATTGGGACGCCCATCGCCACAGAGTTGCACCGGCTTCGTATGCGGCGTTTTCCGCGCAGTTGGAGCTGGGCAGGCTGAAGCCGATGGCGGGCAGAATCCAGGACATCGAAGTGTTGCCCAATGGTTTGCGCGTTCAAGTCGGGCTGCGTGGTACTGCGGCGGTAGAGTCTCTGGATGTTTCGCATATCATCAATTGCACCGGGCCGAATTCCAATCTGGCGCGTGTCGATGATCGCTTGATCGTGCAATTGCGGCAGTCGGGGCTGATTCGATTGGATAAACTCGGCCTGGGCGTTTGCGTCGATGAGGCGCTTTCCGTTCAGGATGAGCACGGCGCCCCTGTCAGTTGGCTGAGCTACGTCGGGCCAATGCTCAAGGCGCAGTTCTGGGAAGCCACGGCTGTTCCAGAGCTTCGTCGTTATGCGCGAGATCTGGCCCAGCGGGTTGCCGCGAAACTCGGCTGATTCATATCGCGACGATCAGTGTCACGGGCTTGTCCTTTCAGGCATCACGGTTTCCACTGACGTGTAGTTTGGCCTCGCTGTTTGCAGCGGGGTCCAATCCTCTTTTGGATAATTTGATGGTCAGTAGTCGTGATGCAATTTCAAGCGTCAATATTCGTTACCGAGCCTGAACAATGAAAGTTGAAACGGTACTTGTCTCCGGCGGTTCAGGCTTTTTGGGTGGTGCCTTGCTGCGACACCTGGATACCAGCGGGCAGTATTCCCTGATTGCCGCGTTGCGCAAGGAATGTAGCGATCTCCCCCCATCCATTCGACGTTTCCTGTTTGCGGATCTGACGGCTGATGTCGATTGGCGAGATGCGCTTGATCAGGTTGATGTGGTGGTACATTCAGCTGCACGGGTTCACGTCATGGATGAATCCGCTGCTGATCCGCTGACCGAGTTTCGCCGGGTAAATGTCGATGCCACATTGAATCTGGCCCGGCAGGCTGCAAGTGCAGGCGTGAAGCGCTTCATCTACATCAGCTCGATCAAGGTCAATGGCGAATCAACTTCGCCTGGCATTGCGTTTACAGCAGATGACACGCCCGCGCCCCTCGACCCTTATGGCATTTCCAAACTTGAGGCCGAACTTGGCTTAAAGGCGCTCGCAATCGCTACCGGAATGGAAGTGGTCATCATCCGGCCCGTTCTGGTGTATGGCGCGGGCGTCAAAGCCAACTTCCTCACCATGATTCGCTGGGTACAACGCGCAGTGCCGTTGCCGTTTGGTGCGGTGCATAACAAGCGCAGCCTGGTCAGTCTGGATAATCTGGTGGATTTGATCGAGACGTGTATGAGACACCCTTCGGCGGCTAATCAGACATTTCTGGTCAGCGACGGGCATGACGTCTCGACAACCGAGCTGTTACGCAGTCTGTCTGCTGCGCTGCATAAGCCCTCTCTGTTAATACCGTTGCCGGTGAGCCTGATGAGCGCTGCGGCGAAACTATTGGGTAAAGAGGCCGTCGCACAGCGCATCTTTGGTTCTCTGGAAGTCGATATCAGTAAGAATCAACGTCTGTTGGGCTGGGTTCCGCCGGTCAGTTTTCCGCGGGCTCTTGACGCCACAGTAAAACCATTCCTGGATGCTCGAAAAAAATGAATGACTGGTGGCTAGTTCTGGTTGTTGCGATTCTGTCGTTCGCACTCACGGGTTTTTTACGTCGTTATGCAATTTCGCGCAGCCTGATCGATATTCCCAATCAGCGCAGTTCCCACTCGATCCCAACACCGCGTGGTGGCGGTGTGGCCATCGTCCTGACCTTTATCTTCGCCATGTGCGTTTTGTTCGCTGTCGGGCTGACGACCAAGGATGCGTTGATTGCCTTGGTCGGCGCCGGCAGTATCACGGCGGTTATCGGTTTTCTGGATGATCACGGTCACATTGCCGCCCGCTGGCGCCTGCTGGCGCATTTTTCTGCCGCCGCTTGGGGCGTTTATTGGGTGGGTGGGCTATCGCCGTTGGTGATTGCCGGTGTCAGCGTTGATCTGGGATGGCTCGGACATTTTCTCGCGCTGTTTTATCTGGTCTGGATGCTGAATCTCTACAACTTCATGGATGGTATTGACGGTATTGCCGGTGTCGAAGCCGTCACGACATGCGCTGGTGCCTGTCTGATTTACTGGCTCAGTGGCTTCTCGCAACTGTTATGGCCACCTGCGTTACTGGCGGTATGCGCTGCCGGTTTTCTGTGCTGGAACTTTCCCCCGGCAAAAATTTTCATGGGCGATGCGGGCAGTGGCTTCCTCGGTATCATTCTTGGCGTGTTGTCGCTGCAGGCGGCATGGACTGATCCCGGTTTGCTGTGGGTCTGGCTGATACTGCTTGGCGTGTTCATCGTTGATGCAACGTTCACGTTGATGCGTCGATTGTTGCGCGGCGATAAAGTCTACGAAGCGCATCGCAGCCACGGCTATCAGTTTGCGTCCCGACAGTTTGGCAAGCACCTGCCCGTGACTGTGGCAGTCGGGCTGATCAATGTGTTCTGGCTGCTGCCGATTGCGCTCTGCGTGAGCTACTGGAAAGTGGACGGTGCATTGGGCTTGGTTGTGGCGTACTTGCCACTTGTCTGGCTGGCGGTTAAGTATCGAGCGGGCGAACTTGAGCGATCTTAAGTAGTTGGGCAGGTCGCATCGTCCTGGGCGCTCCCTGCCGCCCATCGCCGATTACGGCTGCTGCGCAAGTGTCGGAAAACCGGCCAGGATGTGTATCATGCTCCACCCAGATAGATTATTGCCCGTCTGTATCACGGACTGCGAAATCAGGTGGCGCATGACACATTTCGGTTTGTGTACATTTATGGTTCGAGATAGGTGAGAGGCTGGGAAACACTGCACCGTTCATCAAAGGTGGAGAAGCACTCGATCCCTTGAAACTGCTTAATTAGAAGGAATAGATTTTGGCTCGCAATAGTTTTTTCTCGAAGCTGTCCCGGCTCTTTGTCCAACGATCAGAAAGCGTTGAGATCTCCAGGTTGCCCCAGCCAAAGTCACCCGCTGAGCCAGTTATCGTTGGAGCCCCTGTGGTTGAGCCGCCGGCGGTCGTTCAGATTGAACATCACACGCGCAGGCTGCCAGACAATTTTGACGCGGCGCTCTATCTGAAAATGAATCCGGATCTCGGTACGGCAATTGATCCGATTGCCCATTACCTGAATCATGGTTTTCAGGAAAGCTGGCGTATCGTGACGCTGCCCAGAATCAAAATGTCCGACAGTCGTCAGTTCGATCCTTCGCGAGAAACGGTCATGGTCGTCAGTCACGAAGCATCCCGATCAGGTGCGCCGATACTTGCCCTTAACCTGGTACAGCGTTTATCCGCCAGTTACAACGTAGTCGCGCTTTTGCTCGGCAATGGCCCGCTTCTTGAGGACTTCGAAGATGCAGCGGTTGCGACAATGGCGAGCCCGCGACTGAAAAACAATCTTCCCTACACACAGTTCGCCATTGAAAAACTGTGCAGCGACTTCAATTTCAAGTTCGCACTGGTTAACAGCATGGAGTGCCGCGTGGTTCTGGAGCCACTGGCCCGGCATTTCGTGCCCGCTATTCCGTTGATCCATGAATTTGCGTCCGCATACCCCAATTCCGCCGCTCTGTTTTCAGATGCCAAGTTGTGGTCTAGCGACCTGGTGTTTTCCGCGGATATTACTTGGGAGAGTGCCAAAGATTTATGTCCGGCCCTGAAACCTCTGAGCGCCCACATTATTCCTCAGGGACATTGTGCGCTGCCCGCACCAGTTGTCGAACAGGAAAGGCAGCAATTGGAGTCTGATTACTTGCGCGGCAAGATGCGGCCTGCCACCGATACTGAGAGGAAGTTCGTAATTCTCGGCGCTGGCTATGTCAATTTCCGAAAAGGCGCCGACATCTTCATTCAATGCGCGATCAAAGCCATGCTGACTCCCGGTGGGGAGAAGTTTCGTTTTGTCTGGATCGGTAAAGGCTTTAACCCCGATGTAGAAGATGGCTATTCGGTTTATCTCGCCGATCAGATCAAGCGTTCGGGGCTGGGGGATCGCTTCGTGATGCTGGACGAGACGTCCGCTATTGCAACGGCTTATGAAGAAGCTGACCTGTTGTTTATCTCGTCTCGATTGGACCCGTTGCCGAACGTCGCCATTGATGCTTTCGATGCGCGATTGCCAGTGCTCTGCTTCGACAAAGCGACAGGCATATCTGACTTCCTTTCATTTGGCGGACTGCGCGATTCCTGTATCGCTGATTATCTTGATGTTGACAGCGCCGTGCGAAAAATTTTCGCATTGGCCGACTCCAGTGAACTGTATGAAGAGGCAGTCGCCAAGAGTCATGCAGCATCGAAAATCTACTTCGATATGGACAGGTATGTTGCGGAACTTGAGTCTGTCGGTGTTAAAGCCGCTGTACGCGCTCAACAGGAAAAACGTGATGTTCAATTGATTTCGGACTCGGGCTTGCTCGACATCAGTCAGCGAGACGCGCGCTTGTATGTTCGCGCATGGGCCAGCGGCATAAACCCGCAGTCGCCTCGCTCAGACTTCCAGCCCGATGTATATGCCGAACAACATGGTGTGGAAATCCCGGGCAGCGACCCATTTGCCGATTACATTCGCACGGGTTCTCCGCAAGGCGTATGGAACAACGCCTGACAGGGTCACCTCACCTGCGGCGAAAGTAACGCTCCACCAGCCTGCCCAAGAGCGTCGGTTTGCTCTTTGCGAGATGTTCTTCGACAGGCTGGGTTACACCGCTTGATTGATCCGAATGCGCGTAACGTTCGAGCACCGGCGCCAGCAGCGGTGCAATCATTAGCGAGTGGGCAGAGGGATCGTAGTGATGGTCGCTCGGATCGGTGTTTCGAAGCGTTTCTTTGAGACTTCCCGTTGCGTCCAGCGACAGACTGTCCATGTTTATATGACTGATGCCCTGATGGACGCAAAAAACCTCCATCAGACTATTGAACTCAATAGTCAACCGGGTTCTTTCAGCGAGAGTGGCCTGCACCTCCTTACGCAAGTTGGCAACTTCGCCCCAATCCATTCCATCTCGAATGGTGGGGAGGGGAGTGCTGATGCAGATCACATGATGGGTCTGTTTAATGTCCTGAAGAAGTTTCTGATAGTTATCAACTGCCAATTGCAACATTTGCGATACAGCGTTGCCGTGCTTTTGCGCTCGATACCAAATCACAAAACCGGTGTCGACCTCGCCCAGCATTACGATCGCCGTTTTGGCCGTTGTCGCCTCCAGCGCTGCTTTGAACTGTGGCATGGCCTGAGTTAGGGCGTTTGGATTTTTTAATCCAGAAACGGTTGCCCCTCCTACCGAAGTCACTTCGAACGTGTATTCGGGAAGCAGTGCTTTCAGTATTTCGGAGTTGAATACCGATGCGTGAGAGTCGCCGAGTACAACTACTGGGATCATTGTCTGATTAATTCCTGATTCATCGGGGTTGCGAAAAGGCAATGGTGAAATTCTATAGGGTCGCCGCGTTTACTCCGAGAACCAATTCACCTTTTCTGGGGCCAATTATTCAGATGAAGACGCCAGCATGAGGTTACAATGCTGGTCGTCGACTGTTTAAGGAGGGAGCCACGTGCTCGAGCGGCTGAATGGATAAAGTGCGGACTGTCTTGCTGGGCTTGCCTCGTAAGCAAAAACGTTTGCTGCAGGTGGCTACCGACGTCGTCCTGGTCTGGGTTGCTCTCTGGATGTCGTTCATCGTGCGCCTCGGCATCGATGACATGTACAACCCCTTGAAGGCTCACATCTGGCTCTTTGCATTCGCCCCTGTCATCGCCATTCCACTCTTTATTCGCTTTGGCATGTACCGGGCCGTGATGCGTTACTTTGGTAACGACGCCCTGATTGCCATCGTCAAGGCGGTCAGCCTGTCCTCGCTGATTCTGGCGGTCGTCGTTTACTGGTACAGCAATCACGAAGCCGTAGTGCCGCGCTCGATCATCTTCAACTACTGGTGGTTGAGCATGATGATCATCGGCGGCCTGCGCCTGTGCATGCGCCAGTTTTTCATGGGCGACTGGTTTACCGCAGCTCAACACGTACCGTTTACCAGCCGCGATGACGGTTTGACCAAGGTCGCCGTGTACGGTGCCGGTGTCGCCGGCAATCAGCTGGTTGCCGCTTTGCGCATGGGGCGCGTGATGCGTCCGGTGGCCTTTATCGATGATGATCCGGGCATTTCCGATCGCTCGATTTCCGGGCTTCAGGTCTACAAACCCAAGCACATTCAACATATGATCGATGTCACCGGTGCCCAGGAGATACTCCTCGCGCTGCCGTCGTCGACCCGCGCCAGGCGCCGGGAAATCCTCAACCTGCTCGAGGGTTTTCCGCTGCACGTGCGCAGTGTGCCGAATTTCACCGATCTGGCCAGTGGTCGCGTCAAGGTCGAGGATATCCAGGAAGTGGATATCGCCGACTTGCTCGGGCGTGACGCCGTACCGGCCCAACCGGACCTGTTGGCGCGTTGCATCAATGGCAAAGTGGTGATGGTCACAGGCGCTGGTGGTTCGATCGGCTCGGAGTTGTGCCGACAGATCTTCACTCTGGGGCCGACCACGCTCGTGTTGTTCGAACATAGCGAATTCAATCTCTACAGCATTCTCTCCGAACTCGAACAACGGGGTTGCCGGCAGTCGGTTCCGGTACGTCTGTTGCCTATCCTCGGTTCCATCCGTCATCAAGACAAACTGCTCGATGTGATGAAAACCTGGAAAGTCGACACCGTGTATCACGCAGCAGCCTATAAGCATGTGCCGATGGTTGAGCACAATATTGCTGAAGGTGTACTGAACAACGTGATCGGCACGCTCAATACAGCGCAGGCGGCATTGCAGTCGGGCGTGTCGAATTTCGTGCTTATCTCCACTGATAAAGCCGTGCGCCCGACGAACATCATGGGCAGTACCAAGCGTCTGGCCGAGTTGACGCTGCAGGCCCTCAGCTGTGAAAGTGCACCGGTATTGTTTGGTGACAGTGCCAACGTGTCGCGGGTCAACAAGACCCGGTTCACCATGGTGCGTTTCGGCAATGTTCTCGGTTCCTCGGGTTCAGTGATTCCGCTGTTCCACAGTCAGATCAAGTCCGGTGGCCCGCTGACGGTCACTCACCCGAAAATTACCCGCTATTTCATGACCATCCCCGAGGCCGCCCAATTGGTGATCCAGGCCGGCTCCATGGGGCAGGGCGGGGATGTGTTTGTGCTGGACATGGGCGAACCGGTGAAAATCGTCGAGCTGGCAGAAAAAATGATCCACCTGTCCGGCTTGAGCATTCGCTCCGAACGCAATCCGCAGGGCGATATTTCCATCGAGTTCACCGGGCTGCGCCCCGGCGAAAAGCTCTACGAAGAGCTGTTGATCGGCGACAACGTGGCCGCCACCCAGCACCCGATGATCATGACGGCGAGCGAAGACCACCTGCCGTGGGATGTGCTGAAAACCCGCTTGAGCGAATTGCTTCTGGCCGTGGAACGCGATGATTATGCGCGGGTCCGACAACTGCTGCGCGAAACGGTCAGCGGCTATATGCCGGACGGCGAGATCGTCGATTGGATCTATCAGCAACGCCGTCTCGAACCCTGATTGTTTCACATCCTGTAACGCACGCATTTTTGACATCGCTCCAGCATGACCTACGTTTGGAGAGCAGCTTCGGAAAAGCTGCTTTCTCAAATGATGATGGAGCGTCACTAATGCGTACCGGTTACTTCTACTCTCTGATTTTCGCTTTCCTTACCAGCGCCTCGATCGCTGCTATTGCCGCACCTGTTGCGCCAGCGGAGTCGCCCAAGGCGCCTTTGGTGATGGATACCGCGGCACCTTCCCTGAGTGCAAAAATCGATCTTAACGATGCCGACGCGGCAACGCTGCAAAAGGAGCTGGCAGGAGTTGGTGAGGCCAAGGCCAAAGCGATTGTTGCTTATCGTGAAACAAACGGGCCTTTTGCATCGGTGGATGAGTTGCTGGAAGTGAAGGGTATCGGCAAGGCGATTCTGGATCGCAATCGCGACAAGCTGGAAGTCAACTAAGCTAAGTGTTCAACGCCAAGGGGGCCGGTCATTGACCGGCCTTTTTTACTTGCGCAGCGTATGGCCGCTAGTGTTGGTGGAGAGGGCAGCCGTCGGCCACTTTTAAATTACGGCTATCATATTGCGTTTGGATTATGCCTATAATAATTTGCCGGTGCGTCGAGCCAACATGGCTCATCGGCAACTTCCTTCATCAAGCGTTCCAGGAGCATTCTCATGAGTTCCGCCCAATCCCAAGGTACTGCTCTCGTTACCGGCGCATCGTCCGGTATCGGTGCGATTTACGCTCAGCGCCTGGCGGCGCGTGGTTTTGATCTGCTGCTGGTTGCCCGTGACAAGGACCGTCTGGAAAGTGCTGCGAGCCGGTTGCGTGACGCCCATGGCGTTCAGGTTGAAGTTCTCAAGGCCGATCTGACACAGAAGGACGACGTGCTCAAACTCGAACAGCGCTTGCGCAGTGATTCGAGCATCAGCCTGCTGGTCAATAACGCCGGTGTGGCAGCGGACGGACTGCTGGCCAACGCCGATATGGACCAATTGGAGCGCCTGATCCAGTTGAACATCACCGCAGTCACCCGCTTGGCATCGTCTGCTGCTGCCAGTTTCGCCAAGGCCGGTCGTGGCACGATCATCAATATCGCCTCGGTGGTGGCGTTGTTTCCGGAACGCTTCAACGCTACCTACAGCGCCAGCAAAGCTTATGTACTGAGCCTGACCCAATCGCTTAACACTGAACTCGAAGGCACCGGCGTGCAGATCCAGGCCGTGCTGCCGGGCGTGACCCGCACCGAAATCTGGGAGCGCTCGGGTATCGATGCCAGTGGCATTCCGGCAGAAATGGTCATGGACGCAGGCGAGATGGTCGATGCGGCGCTGGCCGGTCTGGATCAGGGCGAGTTGATCACCATTCCTTCGCTACCTGACGCAGGCGAATGGCATGCCTTTGTGGCGGCTCGTCATGTCATGGCACCGAACCTTTCCCGCAGTGCTGCAGCCCAGCGCTACAAGTCCGGCAATTGAATTGATCAGAGGTCATCACGGTATGGATTCGCGTCGAATAGTCGTCACGGGCATGGGCCTGGTTTCACCCTTGGGCAGCGATCTTGAAGTCGTATGGCAGCGCTTGCTGGCCGGGCGTTCTGGTCTGCGTAACTTGCCTGAGGCAACGGTCGCTGATTTGCCCACGCGAGTCGGCGGCGCGGTGCCGACGCTGGAAGAGGATGCTGAAGCAGGTTTTGATCCGGATCGCGCCACGTCACCCAAGGAACAGAAGAAGATGGACCGCTTTATTCTGTTCGCCATGGAGGCTGCCCGGCAGGCGCTGGAGCAGGCTGACTGGCATCCGTCGGAGAGCAAAAGCCAGGAGCGTACCGCAACGATCATCGGTTCCGGTGTCGGTGGTTTCGGCGCGATTGCCGACGCCGTGCGCACCACCGACAGCCGCGGTCCTCGGCGTTTGTCACCATTTACCATCCCGTCGTTTCTGGTCAATCTCGCGGCAGGGCACGTGTCCATTCAGCACGGCCTCAAGGGGCCTTTGGGGGCGCCGGTGACGGCGTGCGCTGCGGGTGTTCAAGCGATTGGCGATGCGGCGCGCTTGATTCGCGCCGGCGAAGCGGATATTGCCGTGTGCGGTGGCGCGGAAGCTTGCATCGACCGCGTCAGTCTTGCCGGTTTTGCGGCAGCACGGGCACTGTCGAGCGGTTACAACGACACCCCGGAGCGCGCATCTCGACCATTCGACAGCGGTCGCGACGGTTTCGTGATGGGCGAGGGCGCGGGGCTGCTGGTGATCGAATCTCTGGAGCATGCCTTGGCCCGGGGGGCCAAGCCTTTGGCTGAGCTGGTCGGTTATGGCACCAGCGCCGACGCCTATCACCTGACGGCCGGGCCGGAAGATGGCAGCGGTGCCAGGCGGGCGATGACGTTGGCACTGGCGCAGGCGGGTATCGAGCCGGAACAGGTGCAACACCTCAACGCTCATGCGACTTCGACCCCGGTGGGCGACCTCGGCGAACTGGCGGCGATCAAAGCGTTGTTCGGCACGCAAAATAAAATCGCCGTGACCTCGACCAAGTCAGCCACCGGTCATTTGCTCGGCGCTGCCGGCGGGCTTGAAGCCATTTTCACACTGTTGGCCATTCGTGATCAGGTCGTTCCGCCGACGCTGAATTTCGACAATCCCGATCCGGCGAGCGCAGGGGTGGACATCGTCCATGGCCAAGCGCGGCCGATGTCGATCGAATATGCACTGTCCAATGGTTTCGGGTTTGGCGGGGTCAATGCCAGCGTGCTGTTCAAGCGCTGGCAGGCTTAGTCGCGGTTCTTGAGATGATCGCGGGTGACATCGAGGATGCGTTGCGCAAACTCGGCATCCGCGACGCTGCGTGACAGCAGCAGCGCGCCGACCAGTGTCGACATGATGACGATGGCGCGGTCAGCGCTGTTCTCTCCTTCGAGACTGTTTTCGATCTGCTCCAGCCGCGCGTTGAGGACCACGTCGCTGGTGGGGCTCGGTTGGCCACGCAGGCCCAGCTCGGAAGAAATGGTCAGCAACGGACAACCTTCATGCGGCGATGTCTGGTGCCATTCGGACAGATACGTTTCGATGAAGACATCGAGCGGATTGTCTTGGGAAAAAATCTCGGCGCACAAACCGTCGACCTGGTTGCCGGCCTCTTGCAAGGCTTTCTCGACAAGTTCGTCCTTGGACTTGAAATGTGAGTAGAAACCGCCATGGGTCAGACCCAGCGCCTTCATCAGGGGTTGCAGACCTGTAGCGCCGATTCCGTCCTTGCGAAAGCGAGCCGAAGCCTCCTTGATGATGCGCTGATGGGTCTGGGCTTTATGATCCTGCGAATAACGCATGTGGAACTCTCCGCAACAATGTCCCCATCTTAACCAAGGAAAATTAGATGGTGACTGTACTTCTACTTCTTAAAAGCGTGCAGATAGGTCCAATGGCTATAAAAAGCACAAACCCCGCCGATCAGGCGGGGTTGTGTTCAGCGGTCCTGCGCATCTTTGGCGTCCGCTTCGGCATTGCGTTGGGCAACGCGTCGGCGTTCTTCATCGGTCAGATCGACCTTGTTGGCGGTGTCGCGCAACATCATCAATCCGCCGACGATCGAGCCGATTGCAACGACTAGAATCAACCAGGCATACCAAGGCATAACGGCTCTCCTTAAGGGCAGGTCGACGGACGAGGATTTCGCCGTGCGACGCTGCATACCACGTTTGAGCGAAGTGAACTCGCAGTGGTTCCATTCTAGGCCGCTTGCACCCGGTACACCCGAAATCCCTCAATTGCCCGTCAGCATCGCATCGGCCGGTGCGTTGGCACGCAGTTGTCCGGTGAGCAGGAAGTAGCCGAAACCGACTGCCATGAAGCCGAGGAAGATCAGCCCGATCAACGCGTTGAACCACGCCATCGCCACCAGACACACCACCGCCAGCACCAAGGCAATCAGCGGAATCAACGGGTAGCACGGCGCGCGGAAGGTACGTTCCAGATTCGGTTCCGATTTACGCAGTTTGAACAGGCTGAGCATGCTCATGATGTACATCACGATGGCGCCGAACACGGCCATGGTGATCATCGCGGCGGTGAGGGTCATGCCGCCGAGGTTGATCAGACCGTCGCTGTAAATCGCCGCGATGCCGATGATGCCGCCGACAATGATGGCGCGGTGTGGCGTCTGGAAGCGTGAGAGTTTCGCCAGCGAGGCTGGGAGATAACCGGCGCGGGCCAAGGCGAAGAACTGCCGTGAATAGCCGAGGATGATGCCGTGGAAACTGGCGACCAGACCGAACAGGCCGATCCACACCAGCATGTGCAGCCAGCCGGAGTTGTCGCCGACCACGGTTTTCATCGCCTGCGGTAGTGGGTCGTTGATGTTGGCCAGGGTGCGCCAGTCGCCGACGCCGCCGGCAAAGAACATCACACCCATCGCCAGCAACACCAGGGTCAGAATGCCGCTGATATAAGCCTTGGGAATCGTGCGTTTCGGATCCTTGGCTTCTTCGGCAGCCATCGCCGCGCCTTCGATGGCCAGGAAGAACCAGATCGCAAACGGAATGGCCGCGAACATCCCGGCAATCGCCGGCGCGCCAAACACGTCGGAGCCGGCCCAGCCATTCAAGGCAAAGTTGCTGAAGCTGAACGCAGGTGCGACCACGCCCATGAATACCAGCAATTCAGCCACGGCCAGCACGCAAACAATCAGTTCGAAAGTAGCCGCCAGTTTCACCCCAAGAATATTCAGCCCCATGAACACGATGTACGCACCGACCGCCGCGTGTTTCGGATCGAGCGCCGGAAACTGCACATTAAGGTAGGCGCCAATGGCTAGGGCGATTGCCGGTGGGGCGAAGACGAACTCGATCAGCGTTGCCAACCCGGCAATCAAGCCACCCTTTTCACCGAAGGCGCGACGGCTGTAGGCGAACGGCCCACCCGCATGGGGAATTGCGGTCGTGAGTTCGGTGAAACTGAAGATAAAACAGGTGTACATGGTCGCGACCATGAACGAGGTCACCAGAAACCCCAGGGTCCCGGCCACACCCCAGCCGTAACTCCAGCCGAAGTACTCTCCGGAAATCACCAGCCCTACCGCAATGCCCCACAGGTGCAGCGTGCCCAGCGTAGGTTTGAGTTGTGTGTTCATGCGTTTGCTCCCTGAACGGTTTGAAAAGCTCGGGAGAGGGCGTTTGCAGTGGGCGTGCCATTGCGTTGAAACAAGTCGTAATGAGTTGAAAGCTGTCGTATCGGGGATGTTCGCGGTGGGATAGCTGCTTTTTGTGCGCCAGTTGGGTGCGATGTCGGCGTTGATGCCGTCTTCGCGAGCAGGTGAATGCATTTCAAAATGTGGGAGCGAGCCTGCTCGCGAAGAGGCCCGCCTGACGGCGCAAAAACCTGCTGTAACGCCGGCATAAACCCACTCTTTACGCTTTCTTTATGCCCAGCCAGACCCCTCGCTCTCGTTCCTTTACAGCCTCCTTTCCGACAATGCCTCCACACGCGGCAATACGCCGTAACACGGAGATCTTCCATGAGCGTTCTGGACGGGGTGTCACTGCTATTGGCAGTGGGGCTGTTCATTTATCTGTTGGTTGCGCTGTTGCGCGCGGATCGGAACTAGGAGCGGCTATGCACAGTTATGACTATTGGCTGATCCTCGCGTTTTTCGCGGTGGTCCTGCTGCCGGCGCCGCTGCTCGGGCGCTTCTACTACAAAGTGATGGAAGGTCAGCGCACCTGGCTGACGCCGGTTCTCGGCCCGGTCGAGCGCGGTTGCTATCGCATCGCCGGGGTCGATCCGCAGGCTGAGCAGAGCTGGCAGAAGTACACGCTGGCGCTGCTCGCCTTCAACCTCGCCGGTTTCCTCCTGCTGTTCGCGATCCTGTTGTTTCAGGATCACTTGCCACTGAACCCGCAAAATCTGCCGGGCCAGGAGTGGACGCAGGCGTTCAACACCGCGGTCAGTTTCATGACCAACACCAACTGGCAGTCCTACAGCGGCGAAGCGACCCTCAGCTACCTGAGCCAGATGGTCGGTCTCACCGTGCAGAACTTCGTCAGCGCCGCCACCGGCCTGGCCGTGCTGGTGGCGCTGTGCCGTGGCATCGGCCGCAAATCGACGAAAACTCTCGGCAACTTCTGGGTCGACATGACCCGCGCCACCCTCTACGGCCTGTTGCCGTTGTGCTTGCTGTTGGCGCTGTATCTGGTCTGGCAGGGCGTGCCGCAGACGTTTGCGCAGTATGTGAACGCGGTGACGATGCAAGGCGTTGATCAAGTGATCCCGCTCGGCCCGGCCGCCAGCCAGATTGCGATCAAGCAACTGGGCACCAACGGCGGCGGCTTCTTCGGCGTCAACTCGGCGCATCCGTTCGAGAACCCGACCGCGTGGAGCAACCTGTTCGAAGTCGCTTCGATCATTCTGATTCCGGTGGCGCTGGTGTTCACCTTCGGCCACTACGTCAAAGACCTGCGCCAGAGCCGCGCGATTATCGCCTGCATGCTCGCGCTGTTCCTGATCGGTGGCGCGACTTCGCTGTGGGCTGAGTACCAACCGAATCCGACCCTGAACAACGCCGCCGTCGAACAGACCGCGCCGCTGGAAGGCAAGGAAGCGCGCTTCGGCACCACCGCCACGGTGCTGTGGTCGGTGACGACGACGGCCGCGTCGAACGGTTCGGTCAACGGCATGCACGACAGCCTCAACCCGCTCAGCGGCATGGTCGCGCTGGTCAACATGATGGTCGGCGAAGTGATCTTCGGCGGCGTTGGTGCTGGGCTCTACGGCATGTTGCTCAACGTGCTGATCGCGGTGTTCCTCGCCGGTTTGATGATCGGTCGCACCCCGGAATACCTCGGCAAGAAACTCCAGGCGCGTGAGGTGCAATTACTGGTGGTGACCCTGCTGGTCATGCCGGTCGGCGTGCTGGTGCTCGGTGCGATTGCCGCAGCGGTTCCCAGTGCTGCGGCGACCATCAGCAACCCCGGCCCGCACGGATTCAGCCAGTTGCTCTATGCCTACACCTCTGCCAGTGCCAACAACGGTTCGGCGTTCGGTGGTCTGAGCGCCAACACGCCGTTCCACAATCTGATGTTGGGCCTGGGCATGTTGATCGGTCGCTTCGGTTACATCCTGCCGGTACTGGCCCTGGCCGGCAGCCTGGCGATGAAGAAAACCGCACCGATCGGCCAGAACAGCTTCCCGACCCATGGCCCGCTGTTCGTGACCCTGTTGACCGTGACCATTTTGCTGGTGGGCGGCCTGACCTTCCTGCCAACCCTGGCGCTCGGCCCAATCGCGGAACACCTGAGCATGGGCTTCTAAGCCTTTCATTTTAGGAGCTGGATGATGAATATGCCCGCAATCAAACCCGCCGTCGTCAAGGCGCCGGAACAAGCGAAAACCGCGATCTCGGCCCTGTGGCGGCCGGCGCTGGTGCAAGCCTTCGTCAAGCTCGACCCTCGGCAACTGAAACGTTCGCCGGTGATGCTGGTGGTCGAACTGACCGCAATTTTCACCACGGTGCTGTGCTTCATTCCCGACGCCGACGTGCCGACCTTCGTCGCTGCGCAAATCGCCCTGTGGCTGTGGTTCACCGTGCTATTCGCCAACTTCGCCGAAGCCTTGGCCGAAGGTCGCGGCAAGGCCCGCGCCGACAGCCTCAAGGCTGGCAGCGAAGGCCTCAGCGCACGGCGTAAACAGGCTAACGGCAGCTTTCAGGTAGTGCCAGCGGCAAGTCTGCGCAAAGGCGATGTGGTGCGTGTCGAAGCCGGGGAAATGATCCCCGGTGACGGCGAAGTCATCGAAGGCATCGCGGCGGTCAACGAAGCGGCGATCACCGGTGAATCGGCGCCGGTGATTCGTGAATCCGGTGGCGATCGTTCGGCCGTCACTGGCAACACGCGACTGGTGTCTGACTGGTTGCTGGTGAAGATCACCGTCAACCCCGGTGAGTCGACTCTGGACCGCATGATCGCACTGGTTGAAGGCGCCAAGCGTCAGAAGACGCCCAACGAAGTGGCGCTGGACATCCTGCTGATTGGCCTGACCCTGATCTTCCTGTTGGTAGTCGTGACCCTGCAACCGTTCGCCCATTTCGCCAACGGCAGCCTGCCGCTGGTATTCCTTGTGGCGCTGCTGGTCACGCTGATCCCGACCACCATTGGCGGTTTGCTCTCGGCGATTGGTATCGCCGGGATGGATCGTCTGGTGCGCCTCAATGTGATCGCCAAGTCCGGTCGTGCGGTGGAAGCGGCGGGGGACGTGCATGTGCTGCTGCTCGACAAGACCGGCACCATCACCTTCGGTAACCGTCGTTGCAGCGCGGTGTATGCCGCGCCGGGTGTGAGTGGTCGCGAACTGGCTGAAGGTGCGTTGTTCGCATCCTTGGCCGACGAAACCGCTGAAGGTAAATCCATCGTCGAATACCTGCGCGGTCTGCACCCGCAGCCTGAGCCGGCGCTGGAAACCTTGACCGCTGTGCCGTTCAGCGCGGAAACCCGTTTGTCCGGTGTCGACTATCAGGGCCGCGTCTATCGCAAAGGTGCGGTGGACTCGCTGCTGAGTTTCCTCGGCCAGAAACGCGCCGATCTGGCTCCGGCACTGTCGCGGGAAATCGACAAGATCGCGCAGAGCGGTGGCACGCCATTGCTGGTGTGTGCCGACGGCAAATTGCTGGGCGCGATCCATCTCAAGGACGTGGTCAAACCGGGGATCCGCGAACGTTTCGCCGAACTGCGCAAACTGGGGATCCGTACCGTGATGGTCACCGGTGATAACCCGCTGACTGCCGCCGCCATCGCCGCTGAGGCGGGTGTCGATGACGTTCTCGCCGAGGCCACCCCGGAGAAAAAACTCGCGCGCATTCGTCATGAGCAAAACGACGGTCGCCTGGTCGCGATGTGCGGCGACGGCGCCAACGATGCCCCGGCGCTGGCTCAGGCTGACGTCGGCATGGCGATGAACGATGGCACCCAGGCTGCCCGCGAAGCGGCGAACATGGTCGACCTCGACAGCGATCCGACCAAGCTGCTCGACGTGGTGCAGATCGGTAAGGAATTGCTGGTGACCCGTGGCGCGCTGACGACGTTTTCCATCGCCAACGACGTGGCCAAATACTTCGCGATCCTGCCGGCGCTGTTTGCCTCGATTTATCCGCAACTGGGCGTGCTCAACATCATGCAGTTGACCAGTCCGCAGAGCGCGATCCTCTCGGCCATCGTCTTCAACGCCTTGATCATCGTTGTACTGATTCCGTTGGCGCTGCGCGGTGTGCGCGTGCAGGCGGCGAGTGCGGCAGCGTTGCTGCGGCGCAATCTGCTGATCTACGGATTGGGCGGGATTCTGGTGCCGTTTGTGGGGATCAAGGCGATCGACATGTTGCTCACGGCGCTGCATTTGGTGTGAGGCTGATATCGCAGCCCCTCACCCTAACCCTCTCCCGGAGGGAGAGGGGACTGACCGAGTGGTTTATCAGAGGTACATCGACTTGAAATACCGAGCCGAACTCAGGTTTTGAAAAGCACAGAGATCGGCCCCCCTTTCCCCTCGCCCCTTTGGAGTAGAGGGGACTGATTGAAGTGTTTGTGAGAGCTGCGTCGACTTGAGATACCGAGCCAAACTCAGGTTTTGAACCACACAGAAATCGGCTCCCTTTCCCCCTCGCCCCCTTGGGGGAGAGGGCTGGGGTGAGGGGGAAGAGATCTCCCTGATACCCCGCAAAAGTTTGCCCAACGAATTCGAGGATTTTGAAATGTCCACAATGATACGTCCGGCCCTGAGCCTGCTGGTGCTGATGACCCTGGTCACCGGCGTCGCCTATCCACTGGTGGTGACCGGCGTCGCGCAAGTCGCATTCCCCGCTCAAGCCAACGGCAGCCTGGTGCACGACGCCGACGGTAAAGTCCGTGGCTCGTCACTGATTGCCCAGGATTTTGTCGGCGATGCGTGGTTCCATCCACGTCCCTCCGCCGGTGCGTTTGCCACCGTTTCCAGCAGCGCGAGCAACCTGGCGCCGAGCAATCCGGCACTCGCCACGCGGGTGATCGACGATGCCAACAAATTGCAGGTTCCTGGTCAGGGCCCGGTGCCATTGGCCTTGCTGACCACCTCCGGCAGCGGCCTTGATCCACACTTGCCACCGGCAGCGATTGCCTATCAACTGGCGCGTGTCGCAGCAGCGCGAAATGTGCCGGTATCGACTCTTCAGCAACTGCTCGATGCGCATATCGAACAGCCGCTGGTGGGGCCGCCGGTGGTCAATGTGCTGGAGCTGAACATGGCCCTGGAAAAACTGTAGAAGATGATCGTTCCCACGCTCTGCGTGGGAATGCATCAATGGACGCTCCGCGTCCGCTTTGGTGGGACGCAGAGCGTCCCGGGCTGCATTCCCACGCAGAGCGTGGGAACGATCATCAGGAAGAGAGAACATCAAGCATGAGCGACTCCGGCCGCGCCGACGCGCTGTTAGCAGACCTGCCCCGTGACGGCCGTGGCCGGCTCAAGGTTTTCCTCGGCGCCGCCCCCGGTGTCGGCAAGACCTACGCCATGCTTCAGGCTGCCCACACGCAATTGCGCCAAGGCGTGAAAGTCCTCGCTGGGGTCGTTGAAACCCACGGCCGCGCCGAAACCGAAGCGTTGCTTGGCGGCCTGCCGCAGCAACCGCTGGTGCGCTCGGAATACCGTGGCGTGATGCTCGAAGAAATGGACCTCGACGGCATTCTCGCGGCCAGGCCGAAGTTGGTGCTGGTCGATGAACTGGCCCACAGCAACGCCCCCGGCAGCCGCCACGCGAAACGCTGGCAAGACATTCAGGAGCTGCTCGCCGCCGGTATCGACGTATTCACCACGGTCAACGTCCAGCACCTGGAAAGCCTCAACGATCAGGTGCGCGGCATCACCGGTGTGCAAGTGCGCGAAACCCTGCCGGACTGGGTGCTGCAAGAAGCCTACGAACTGCTGTTGATCGACCTGCCGCCGCGTGAACTGCTCGAGCGTCTGCGTGAAGGCAAGGTCTACGTGCCGGAACAGGCCCGCGCAGCGATCGATGCGTTTTTCACCCAGACCAACCTCACCGCGTTGCGCGAACTGGCGATGCAAACCGCCGCTGCGCAGGTCGATAACGATCTCGCTCAAGGCTATCGCCAGCTCGGTCAGGCCGCCCCGGCAGTGCGCGGGCGATTGCTGGTCGGCGTCGATGGTGATGCGCAAGCCGAACGCCTGGTACGGCATGCCAGTCGTGTCGCCCAGCGCCGGCATTTACCGTGGAGTCTGGTGCATGTCGATAACGGCAGCGTACGCGACGAGCAATCGCGCCTGCGCCTGCAAAGCGCTCAGCAACTGGCCGAGCGCCTCGGTGGAGAAGTGGTGTTGCTGCGCGCCGGTGAAGTGGCGAAAACCTTGGTCCAGCATGCTGCCGAGCGCCGTGCGAGTCTGGTGTTGGTCGGCCAGTCTCGGCCCAGTTGGCGTCGTCGACTGTTCGGCGGTGGCTTGGCGGCGCGTCTGTTGCGTCAGGCCCATGGGCTGGAAATCAACGTCCTCGACAACGATCATGAACACCCGCAGTCGCGCCCGCGAAACCCGCTGACACTGGTGTGGTTCGACTATGCGCTGGCGCTGGTTGCCACGGTGTTGGCCAGTGCGCTGGCGTGGGCGGTGTCGAGTGTGTTGCCGCTGCCGAATATCTCGCTGGTGTTCCTCGCGGCAGTGTTGCTGGTGGCGGTGCGCAGCAGTCTCGGTCCGGCGCTGGCCTGTGCGGCGTTGTCGTTTCTGACCTATGACTTTCTGTTCATCCCGCCGAATTTTTCCTTCGCCATCCAGCGCGAAGAAGACGTCCTGACTTTATTGTTTTTCCTGTTGATGGCGGCGCTCACCGGTAATCTTGCGGCGCGTCAGCGTCGGCAATTGCAAGCCTTGCGTGACACCCAGGAAGAAACCACCGAACTGCTTGACCTGTCGCGCAAACTCACCGCCGCCACCGATCGCCAGGCCGTGGTCAGCGCCGCCGCGCAACACCTCAACGGCTGGAGCGATCTGCAGTTGTGCCTGCTCAATCGCGATGGCCAGGGCGGCTGGAAAATCGAGACCGGCGGGCCGCTGGAATTTACCGAGTCCGAACGCGCCGCCGCCGATTGGGCCTGGCAGCACGATCAACCGGCGGGCATGGGCACCGGCACGTTGCCGTTCGGACGCTGGTGGTGGTGGCCGCTGTCGGTCGAGGATGGGCCGCTGGCGTTGCTTGGCGTGTGTGCCAAGGAAGGCCAGACCTTGAGTGGCCAGCGTCGCCGCTTGCTCACCGCGTTGAGTCAGCCGCTCGCCCAAGCGCTGGCGCGCGCGCAGTTGGCCGATGACCTGGAAGCCGCGCGCCTGCACGGCGAGACCGAACAATTGCGCAGTGCGCTATTGGCGTCGGTGTCTCACGACTTGCGCACGCCGCTGACCGCCATGCGCGGCAGCATCGACAGCCTGTTGGCCCTCGGCGAAGCGATCCCGCTGGAGGATCGTCGTGAACTGCTCGAAGGCACCCGTGATGAAGCCGAACGCCTCGACCGCTACATCCAGAACCTGCTCGACATGACCCGGCTCGGCCACGGTGCGTTGAAACTTGCGCGGGACTGGGTGTCGCCCGCCGATATCGTCGGCAGCTCACTCAATCGCCTGCGCGCGGTATTGGCGCCGCTCCAGGTCAGTACCGATGTGCCGAGTGAGTTGCCGCTATTGTTCGTCCATGCCGCGTTGATTGAACAGGCATTGGTCAATGTGATGGAAAACGCAGCGCGTTTCTCACCTGTTCACGGTCGTTTACAACTCAGCGCGGGAGCGAATGACGAGGAGATTTTCTTCTCGGTCAGCGACGAGGGGCCGGGGATTCCCGAGGATGAACGGGCGAAGATTTTCGACATGTTCTACACCGCAGCCCGTGGTGATCGCGGGGGGCAGGGCACTGGCCTCGGCCTGGCAATCTGTCAGGGCATGGTCGGCGCGCACGGCGGTCGCATCAGTGTCGCCGACGGCATCGACGGACGCGGCACCTGCATCACTTTGCACTTGCCGTTGCAAGCGCAACCGGGGATGGACAATGAAGCCTGATGCGGACTGCGCTAATCTCTTGCCACTCTTTTGTGTTGATGTGAATTCATGAGCCAGACCGCGACCATTTTGGTCATCGACGACGAACCGCAGATCCGCAAGTTCCTGCGCATCAGCCTCGCTTCCCAGGGCTACAAAGTGCTTGAGGCCGGCACCGGTGCCGAAGGCCTGGCGCAGGCGGCGCTGAACAAACCGGATTTGCTGGTGCTCGACCTCGGCCTGCCGGACATGGACGGCCAGCAAGTGCTGCGCGAATTTCGCGAGTGGGCCACGGCGCCGGTGTTGGTGTTGTCGGTGCGCGCCAGCGAAGGGCAGAAAGTCCAGGCGTTGGATGGCGGCGCCAATGACTACGTGACCAAGCCGTTCGGCATCCAGGAGTTTCTCGCCCGGGTCCGCGCCTTGTTGCGTCAGGCGCCGACGGGGGAGGCGCAGCAGGCGGCGTTGAGTTTCGGCCCGTTGACCGTGGATCTGGCCTATCGGCGGGTGCTGCTCGACGGTGTCGAAGTGGCGCTGACTCGTAAGGAGTACGCAGTGCTGGCGCAACTGGCGCGGCATCCGGGGCGAGTGATTACCCAGCAGCAATTGCTCAAGGATATCTGGGGGCCGACCCACACCGAGGACAGCCATTATCTGCGGATTGTGGTGGGGCATTTGCGCCAGAAACTCGCGGATGATCCGACGCGGCCGCGGTTTATCGTGACTGAGGCGGGGGTTGGCTATCGGCTGTTGAGTGACAACACTCTTTAGCCATTTGTTGTCCCGGCAGACGCCATCGCTGGCAAGCCAGCTCCCACAGGTTTTTCAGCTGTGATTGAAATCTGTGTATCACCTCGATCACTGTGGGAGCTGGCTTGCCAGCGATGAGGCCCTTAAAGACTGCGGAAAACTTCAGGGCTCTCTGCTCTGCTCACTGTCATACCGATCCAGCGTATCCCGCGCAATCTCGCGCCCCAACGCGATCAGCTCCGGCGCCTTGTAAAACTCGAAAAACCGGCACACCCGCTTCGGCACGTTGATCAGGATGTCCGGCGGATACCCAGCGATCTTGTACTGCGCCAACGAGGTCTGCATCACCTCGAAACTCTGGTTGATCAAATCCAGCAGCGACGCCGGCCCGACGTTATCGATGATGAATGAACCGGTCGCCGATTTCGGCGCGCCTTCACGCTCTGGCGCGGCGGCCGGTTGCTGGCTCTCCGGCTCGGCGCCGTCCAGCCAGGGGTTGATGTCTGCTGCTTCGGCACGCAACGCTTCCTGCTCGAGACGCAACAGTTGCTCGGCCTGTGTACGGCGGAACGGCATCTTCGATCCCAGTGATCTGATCAGGTTGTCGAAGCGTGAGCGGAACGCGGCGGGGCGCTGGATCACCGGCAGTTTGTAGTGACGCTGGTTGGTCGAGTTGAGGTTGACCGCAATGATCAGATCACAGTGACTCGACACCACCGGCACGATCGGCAACGGGTTGAGAATGCCGCCGTCGACCAGCATGCGATTGCCTTGCATCACTGGCGTGAACAGACTAGGAATCGCCGCCGAGGCGCGCATCGCCTGATGCAGGCAGCCTTCCTGAAACCAGATCTCCTGTTGGTTGGTGAGGTCGGCAGCGACCGCGGTGTAGGGGATGCGCAAGTCTTCGATGTTGATTTCGCCGACGATCTTGCGGATCTGGCCGAAGACTTTTTCGCCGCGAATCGCGCCGAGGCGGAAACTCACGTCGACCAGGCGCAGTACGTCCAGATAGTCGAGACTTTCGATCCAGTTGCGGTATTCATCGAGCTTGCCGGCGGCGTAGATCCCGCCGACCACGGCGCCCATCGAACAGCCGGCAATGCAGGCGATTTCGTACCCGCGTTTCTCGATCTCTTCAATGACCCCGATATGGGCATAGCCCCGGGCGCCACCGGAGCCCAGTACCAGCGCGACACGTTTTTTTTTCATCCAGCGTCCTCCCGACAAGGTTCCACAATGCACCCATCGCCGGACCGGCTCAATCGCCGAAGTCGTTCAGTGCGCCAGTGACGTCGTTTTTTCGCTCCTGCATGACCCTTCAGCGCTATCCTTCTCAGTTGCGCGGTTTCACCCGCCGGCAAGGCACTTTTTCGCAGCCAGGCCGTCTTACCTGCACGATTGTTGACCTATTTGAGGTGTGAGTGATGAAAGCCTGGATCTGTGTGCCGTTGATGGCTCTGGCATTGGCCGGTTGCGCCGGTAAAACCGCTTACCGCGACAGCTGCGGCAGCCAGCTCGACGCGGCCTGGCATGAGCTGGATCTGGCCAAGGCCGAAGGCTTTGCCGGCACCGTCAGCTACTCCAAAGCGTTGTCGCTGCTGACTGCCGCGAAGACTCAGCAACAATTCGAGGGTTTCGAAGGCTGCAGCAAGAAAGCCGAGAAAGCGCGTTTCTACATTCGCGAATCCCGCGCCGGCCGCTAAGCTGCTGACGTGAAGCAAGGAGGCTGCGTTCGCTGGGCAGCAGAATGATCGTCAGAGCCATTTGAATCAGGAGCAAGTGATGTCTGCGTTGGTTGACCGGTTGGTGGCTCATGTCCTGAGTCTGGAGGTGCGGCTGCTGGCCTGTCAGGCGCGATTGACGGCACGTACCGACCCCGAGGCGCTGCACGATCTGCGCACTACGGTGCGGCGCTTGCGCAGCCTGTTGCGGCCATTGCGCGGCTTGCCCGGTGTCGAGCAACTGGAAGATGCCGCCTCGGCGGTCGGCCAATTGACCACCCCGTGGCGTGATCGCGAGGTGTTGGCGGCGTACCTGCTCGCGCATGATCAGCCTGAAGCCGCGCAACGCCGCATGGCGCAGATGGCCGAGGCTTATCCGGCGCTGGCGGCGAGTGCCGAAGTGGCCTCGCTGCTGATGATTCTCGACGCGTTCCCGCGATTTCTGCGCGCCTCACAGCGTCAGGGCTTGCTCAAAGGTTTGGACAAGCGCATCGAGAAACGCCTCGGCAAGCAATGGCAGAAACTCGACGAGGCGCTGCACGATCCCGCTCACGATCGTCACCGCTTACGTTTGCTGATCAAGCGCGTGCGCTACGGCATCGAAGCCTATCCCGAACTGGACCGCTTGCCCGAGGCGGCGCTGGCGCGATTGAAGTCGGCCCAAGGCGCGTTGGGTGACTGGCACGATTGCTGGCAGTGGCTGGCGAAAGCCGAACTGGAGGCGGATCTTCAGCCCTGTGTCGCCACTTGGCAGGCGACCATGATCAAAGCCGAAAGCAAAGCTGATCGTGTGCTGGAAAAACTCAGTTCAGCCTGTTTCAAATAACCTGAGCCCCGCGATATCCCCTGCAGGAGCTGCCGAAGGCTGCGATCTTTTGATCTTGTTGTTAAAAATCAAAATCAAAAGATCGCAGCCTTCGGCAGCTCCTACAGGGTTTTGTGTCTGTATTTGAAATACGCTAAGGCCTTTCTGTCAGCCCATTTGACCGGAATAGACGCTGCGGCGCTGTGCAGGTCTGGTTAAGATCCCTGCATTCCTTTTTCGTTTTTTGAGGTTGCCATGCGCTTTAGCGATCTGCTCGAGGCGGTCCGCCGCCAACCAGAATTGACCATTCCTGCCGAATGGGGCCAGGGGCGTGCGAGCTTCGGTGGTCTGGTGGCTGCGCTGCAATACGAAGCCATACGCGCGAAGGTCCCGGCGGATCGCCCGGTACGTTCGCTGGCGATCACCTTTGTCGGCCCGGTCGAGCCTGAAGTCCCGGTGAGTTTCGAAGTGGATGTACTGCGCGAAGGCAAGGCCGTCAGCCAGGTCATGGGCCGGGCGATCCAGAATGGTCAGGTGGTGACCATCGTTCAGGGTAGTTTCGGTGCCTCTCGGCCGTCGGAGGTGGCAGTCGAAGCGTATCCGGCGCCGTCAATGAAACACTGGGATGAATGCCAGGAATTACCCTATATCAAAGGCGTGACCCCGGAGTTCATGCGTCATCTGGCAATGCGCTGGAGTGTCGGTGGGATGCCGTTCACCGGCACGCAATCGCGGCTGATGGGCGGCTGGGTGCGCTTGCGTGGGGATGTCAAAGAAGAACCGGTTAACGAGGCACATCTTCTGGCCTTGGTGGATGCATGGCCACCCGCGTTGTTGCCGTATCTGAAGAAGCCTGCACCCGGCAGTACGCTGACCTGGACCATCGAATTCGTTCAGCCGCTACGCGACTTGAGCACGCTGGACTGGTGCCAATACCTGGCCGACATCGAGCACGCCGCCGATGGCTACGGCCATGTCGCCGCCAAGCTGTGGAGCGCAGAAGGTGAGCTGATTGCGATGAGTCGCCAGACCGTCACGATCTTCGCCTGACTCAGTGCCGACGGTGGCGTTCACGCCAGGCGCGCCACCAGCCGCCG
Source organism: Pseudomonas sp. AC242 (assembly GCF_979258655.1). Lineage (NCBI taxonomy): Bacteria > Pseudomonadati > Pseudomonadota > Gammaproteobacteria > Pseudomonadales > Pseudomonadaceae > Pseudomonas > Pseudomonas sp. AC242. The sequence continues at coordinate 3,771,359 of NZ_OZ409873.1, read as the reverse complement.
CTGAGAAAGAAGCGCGGGAAGGTCAGGAACTGCTCGACCAGTAAACGCGAGACGGCATCTTTACGATCACTGAACGGCTCGGAGGCTTGCGCCTCCAGGCTGTGGCCATGACGCTGCAAACCCAGCGCCGCGACGATACCGATCACGCCGATGGCCACACTGGCCAGACTCAGGCTGAACACCCCGGAGACGATCAGCAGAAACGCGACGATGAACAGCGGCACGGCGATCAGGTGCAACACCAGATTGGTCGGATGCTGATGATTGCCCGGGTACGCGCGCCATTGCCACGCGGGAAGGTTGGGGTGACGTTTGCCCATGTTTTCTACTCCTCGATCCATGTTGAACTCATGGTTGAAGAATAGGCCCGGGCGCGGAGGGCGGCGAATCAAGGTTGGCTATTGGCATCATAGTAATGATGGACAAAAAAGATCGCAGCCTTCGGCAGCTCCTACATTGAAATGCGTACACCTGTAGGAGCTGCCGAAGGCTGCGATCTTTTGATCTTCAGAGCTTCAACTGACCTATTGCCTTGCTCAACTCCCCAGCCAACGTCGCCAGCTCATTACTGGTCGTCGCCGAATCCACAGTCTGCTGCACGGTGTTCTCGGTCACATCACGAATACTCACCACCGCCCGGTTCATCTCTTCAGCAACCTGGCTTTGCTGCTCCGCCGCCACGGCAATCTGCGTATTGCTTTCACGCATCTGCGCTACCGCTCCGGTGATTTCCGCCAGCGCCTCGCCGGCCTCTTGCGCCTGCTGCACGCAATCGTCGGCCTTGTACGAACTCTCCTGCATGAAATCCACCGCGTCGCGAGTGCCCGCCTGCAAGGCCGAGACCATCGTGGTGATCTCGTCGGTCGAGGTCTGCACGCGTTTCGCCAGATTACGCACCTCATCGGCGACCACTGCAAAACCCCGGCCCATCTCACCGGCGCGCGCCGCTTCGATGGCCGCGTTCAGCGCCAGCAGGTTGGTCTGCTCGGCAATGCTGTGAATCACGCTGACCACGCCGTTGATCTTCTGACTGTCCTCGGCCAGCCGTTGAATCATCTCGGCCGTCTGCTGCACGCCGCTGGACAGCCCGGCAATCGAGTGCTGCACCCGCGCGACCACTTGCTGACCGCTGCCGGCGAGGCCATCGGCGGTCTGCGACAAGTCGCGGGTGGCGCCGGCGTGCTGGGCGATGTGATAAACCGTGGCGGTCATTTCATTGATCGCGGTAGCGGCCTGATCGGTTTCGCTCTGCTGGCCGAGCATACCGTGGCGCACCTCGTTCATGCTCGACGCCAACCGTGCCGCGCCGACATCCAGTTGCCGTGCGGTGTTGGCCACTGTGGTGACGACGCGCTGGTAACCGGCCTGCATCGCGTTGAACGCATTGGCCATCTGCCCGACTTCGTCTTTGCCTGCCAGTGGCACACGAGCCGAGAGATCGCCGCTTTTCTCAACGTGAAGCATGACGTCCTTCAAGGTGTTGAGCTGGCTGAGCAGAAAACGGATCAGCAGTTGCGAGGCACACAGCATGGCGAACATCAGGATGAACACCGCCACCGCATAGTTGGCGAAACGCTCGCTGAACACCTGACTCAGACTCGGGCCGTAGGCAATGACCGCAACTTGCTGGCCATCGGCGCGACTGAACACTTCGGCGCCCATCAGCGGGTTATCGCCGAACAGCGGCAGGTGATTGATCTCGTTCCAGCCGTTGCTTTCCGTGATTTCCAGCAAGGGCTGATCGTTCAGGCGCGGTGCTTCGCCGCGCTTGAAGGTCAGCACCTGATCGGCCTTGGGCAATGCCTGCCCGGCCGGCCAGGCCTTGAGCAATTGCGCCTGGGCTTGCGCCGAGGCCTGTGATGCGTGACTGCGCGCCTGTTGTTCGAGCTGCACGGCGTACAGCACCAGCAAAAGGGTGGTGACGAAGGCGACCGCATTGACCGCCCAGAATTTGTATTTCAGCGAGATATTGCTAAGCCAGGCACCCATGGAGGTCTTCTCTGATAGCGGAAACAGTTTTGGCAAGGTGCCAGCATTGTGCCGCTATGCAGATATAGACATTTTGATGTGAGTCAACAGACGATGCGGTCCGCCCTTGTAGGAGTGAGCCTGCTCGCGATGGCGGCGTGCCAGTCGACAACGATATCAACTGATCTACCGCAATCGCGAGCAGGCTCACTCCTACATTGGATTCCAGTGTGTCAGGAGAGGGTGGGCATGTTGTAGAACGCGCGGGCACACGCGGTGGTGTGCGCCGCCAGATCTTCCTCGGTTTCGCCGCGGTGCAACGCCACTTCGCGCAGCACTTCAGTCAGATACGCCGGTTCATTGCGCCCATTCTTTGGTTTCGGTCGCAGAGTGCGCGGCAGCAGGTACGGCGCATCGCTTTCCAGCATCAGGCGCCCGCGTTTGATCTCTTTCACCAACGGATGCAAATGCGTGCCCCGACGCTCATCGCAGATCCAGCCAGTGATACCGATGTGCAGGTCCAGATCGAGGTAGCTGAACAGGGCTTTTTGCTCGCCGGTGAAGCAATGCACCACAGTGGCGGGCAGTTGATCGCGGAAGACTTTGAGGATTTCCATCAGGCGCTGGCTGGCATCGCGCTCGTGCAGGAAGACCGGCAATTGCAGTTCAACGGCCAACGCCAAATGTTCTTCGAGGACTTTTTCCTGCTGTGGGCGCGGCGAGAAATCCCGGTTGAAATCCAGCCCGCATTCACCCACGGCGACGACGTTTTTTTCTTGCAACAGACTGCGCAAACGTCGGGCGCTATCGGCGTTCCAGTCGCTGGCCGAATGCGGATGGATACCGGCGGTGGCGAACAACCGTTGACCGCTTTCATCCAGCTGTTGGCACAGCTCTAAAGCCTGTTCGCTACCCTCGACGCTGGTGCCGGTCAGCACCAGTTGGCAGACCCCGGCCGCATAGGCGCGATCAAGCACGGCCTGGTGTTTGTCGGCGAAACTGGGGTTGGTCAGGTTGACGCCGATATCGATGAGTTGCATGGTTGCTACCTCGGGCCGAAGGCCGGAAAGCATACCAGAGCTGTAGATTCATAAGAAAAGCCAAGAACTACAACGAGTTATAGCTGTCTTTTGATGCCGCGACGCAGCCCGGTTTGGCAGAAGTGCCATTACTGTGCCAGTCTCTCGCACTTTGCCAGCGCTCCAAGCGCTCTGTTTTTGTCGGTGATTTCGATCTTTCAGAGATGAAATTGCCCCGTATTCTTTCCGGAGAGTGGATGGTTCGTCCCTCGGTTTTGCTCCTGTTGTGTGGATCGTTGCTACTGCCGATGACGGCGGTTGCGCGCCTGCCCGGGCCGTTGCAAGCCGTGCCGGCGGCCAAGGTGCGGGACTTGTCCGAGATTCGCAGCAGCCGCGTATTGCGCGTGCTGGTCAACCAGAGCCGCAACAGCTCCGGCGAAGTTCAGGGCCAGGCCATCGGCGTCGAATACCATCGCCTGCGTGCCTTCGAGCAATACCTCAATGGCCATGCTCGCGATGGCCAGGAAATCACCCTCAAGATCATTCCCAAAGCCAAGGACCAATTGCTCGGCGCCTTGCAGCGTGGCGAAGGTGATCTGGTCGCACCGGGTGAATTGCTCGATCTGCAATCTGGCTATGCCGTGGCCAGTAGCGAACCGGTCGCCAGCAACGTGCCGCTGGTGTTGGTCGGGATCAAGGGCGAGCGACGCTACACCAAGGTCGAGCAACTTTCCGGCAAAACCCTCGCGTTGCCCACCGGCAGTGCGGCGGGGGAGGCGGTCAGTCAGCTCAATCAGAAACTGGCGTTGCACAAACTGGCGCCGATCAAGATCGAATGGGTCGATCCGACCCTGGCGGTCGAAGATGTGCTGGAGATGGTTCAGGGCGGGATTTTTCACCTGACCATCGTCGAGCAACCTATCGCCGAGCGTTGGGGCAAGATCCTGCCGAAGCTGCGTTTTGACCGGCAACTGATCATCAGCGAGCCGGGCGAGGAGTACTGGTTCGTGCGCCGTGACGCCGCAATGTTGCGTGCAAGCATTGACCGCTTCCTCGGCGGTTACAAGAAACCCTCGAACGAAGATGCTGCGTTTTTGCGCATCTATCGACGCCTGTACCAAGTCCACAATCCGTTGGCTAAGGCCGATCGCCAGCGTCTCGAAAAACTGCGCCCGACTCTGCAAAAGCACGCCGCCGCGCAGAACATGGACTGGCTGAATCTGGCCGCACTGGCGTTCAAGGAATCACGCCTGCAACCCAACGCCCGTAGCGGCAGCGGCCCGACGGGGCTGATGCAGATCACGCCTTCCGCCGCTCAGCGAGTCGGCGTGAGCAATATTCAGAATCTCGATGCGAATGTGCAGGCCGGGGCCAAGTACCTGGCGATGATTCGCCGCAAGTTTTTCAACAGCCCCAAACTCAACGAGCGCGAGCGCATGGCCTTCACCCTCGCGGCCTACAACATCGGCCCCGAGCGCGTGCAGGGCATGCGCGCCGAGGCCCGGCGGCGCGGGCTGAATCCCAACCAGTGGTTCTTCCAGGTCGAGCGCATTGCCATGGAGCAGGTAGGAATGGGGCCGGTCAGCTATGTTAATAGCGTGAACAAGTATTACTTGGCGTTCGACCGGGAGCGGGAGTCGTTGGAGCCCGGGGCGCAAAAAGTCGTCTCACGGAAATGATCTAATAAACTGATTGTTATGGCGGAATATTTGCGCTTTTAACATGAATTTTACTGATTAATATAGCGGCCAACCAACACACACAACTTCTCGCAAAAACAAGGAATGCCCCATGAGCTCTCTGATCAACAAAGTACTGTTCACCCGCGCCGGCTACGGTCTGACCATCCTGCGCATTGCGGTCGGCGTAATCTTCGCTGCGCACGGCTCGCAAAAACTCTTCGGTCTGTTCGGTGGGTATGGTCTGGCAGGCACCGCGCAGTACATGGACAGCATTGGCCTGCACCCGGGCTACCTGATGGCCACATTGGCGGGCGGTACTGAGTTCTTCGCCGGCCTGGCCTTGATCATCGGCCTGCTGGTGCGTCCGGCGGCGTTGGGCCTGACCTTCCTGTCGCTGGTGGCGATCTTCACCGTACACATCAGCAACGGTCTGTTTATGGCCAACAACGGTTACGAGTTCGCCCTGGCCCTGCTCGGTGGCAGCCTCGCCGTCCTGATCGAAGGCGCCGGCAAGCTCTCGGTGGACCGCGCCATCGCCGGCTAAGCGCTCTGGCTCAAGGAATAGGCCCGCATTGTGCGGGCCTTTTTTTGTTGCGGCTGATTCTTGACACTGATCGGTCACGTTCTCTAGGATGTTGCCCATGCGCCGATTTAAACAGCTACTTGCGGGGCGCCAGGTGACTTCAACAGTTGCCGTCAGAAGCCGGAACAGGGCTTCGAAATACCGCTAAAGCGCTGGTTCGGTGTTGCCTCTCACCTGCCATGCAGACTTTTGAGGCAGAGACACGACACGATGAATGCACTACGCCCTCCAGCACGTCCCGCGCCGATCACGGCACATATCACCCAGCGCAACCCGAAAATTCTCCTTGGCGGCAAACATCAGCCGACGCTGTTGCGTTATCTCGATGGCTGGCCACGTCGCAGCGGCGGTCCTGCCGCGTTCCTGATCCAGTTCGTTGAAGACGGCGAGTCGCTGGCGCGTTTTGCCAGTGACAGCTTTGATCTGGCGGTGATTCAAGCGCCGAGCGTTGAGGATGCGCCGGAGATGATCAAGCAACTGACCCGCGTTGCGCGGCAGGGCTTGATCACCCGACGCTGATACGCTTTACGGATAGTCGATAGCGACGATGTAAACGAACTGTTCACCCGTCGGCGTCTGCACCCGGACTTCTGCATCCAGCGCCTTGCCGATCAAGGCGCGGGCCAGTGGCGAGTCGATGCTGATCAGGCCCAGTTTCAGATCCAGTTCATCCGGGCCGACGATGCGGTAGCGCGATTGCTTGCCTTCTTCGTCTTCGATGGTCACCCACGCGCCGAAGTAGACCTTGTTCGGATCACTGGGTTTTTCACTGACGACTTTCAATGCTTCCAGGCGTTTGGTGAGAAAGCGCACGCGACTGTCGATCTCGCGCAGCATCTTCTTGCCGTAGGTGTATTCGGCGTTCTCCGAGCGATCGCCCTGAGCCGCCGCCTCGCTGACCGATTGCGTGACTTGCGGGCGGCGCACATGCCACAACTCATGGAATTCGGCGCGCATCCGCGCTTCACCCTCAGGGGTGATCAGCGCGGTGCCGGCGGGGCGGGGAGGGCGATAACGGCTCATGGCAACTTCTTGTGATTAAGACCGCCTGAGTCTATCAACCCTCACGCAACACTGTCAGTGGACTTGCATTGAGTGCCCGGCGCGTTCCGAATACGCCGGCGCCACCAATCAACGCCGCGCCAATCAACGGCAGCACCAGCAACCATGGATGCGGGTGCCACGGTAGATCGAACGCGTAGCGATACAACACCAGACTCACCACTTCCGAACCGATCGCTGCGAGCAAACCGCTGACCGCACCGAGCAAACCGAACTCGATACGCCGCGCCTTGATCAGCAACTGCCGCTCCGCCCCCAGCGCACGCAACAGCGCGCCTTGGCGAATGCGTTCATCGAGCGTCGCCTGCAAGCCGGAAAACAGCACGGCCATGCCCGCTGCCAAAACAAACAACAATACATATTCCACGGCCAGGGTGACTTGGGCGAGGATGCTGCGCAGTTGTTCCAGCAGCGCTTCGACCTGAAGAATGGTCACAGCGGGAAAGGTTCGCGACAGTTCGACGATCTGCTGATCATGACCCGGAGCCAGATAGAAACTGGTCAAGTAGGTCGCGGGCAGATCCTTCAAAGTGCCAGGCTGGAAGATCATGAAGAAGTTCGGCTGAAAATTGTCCCAGTTGATCTCGCGCAGGCTGGTGACCTTCGCCTCGCGATTGACCCCGCCGACACTGAACACCATGTGGTCGCCGAGTTTGAGCTGGAGGCTTTCGGCGACTTTGCCTTCTACCGATACCCCGGGAACATCGTCGGTCGGCTGATCCTTCCACCACTCACCGGCAGTGAGCTTGTTGCCCGCCGGTAAATCAGCGGCCCAGGTCAGACTCAAATCTCTTTGAACCGCGCGGTCGCCCGCCGAATCCTTGCTGACGATTTGCTGCACGGCTTCGCCGTTGATGCTGATCAATCGTCCCGGCACTACCGGATACAGTGGCGCGGCTTGCGCGGACACTTTGATCAGGTGATCGGTGAACGCCTGTTTGTCTGCTGGCAGGATGTTCAGAGCAAAATAGTTGGGAGCGTTTTTCGGAAGCTGGTTTTGCCAGGTGTCGAGCAGTTCGCCGCGCAGCAGGGCGATCAAGGCCATCGACAGCAGAATCAGACCGAATGCCAGCGATTGACCGGCCGCTGCCAAGGGATGGCGCAGCAACTGGCCCAGGCCCAGGCGCCATGGCAGCGAAGCTCGGGCGAGCATCCGCCGCAAGCTTTGCAGCAACAACAGCAGCAAACCACCCAAGACCAACGCGGCGACCACGCCACCGCCGAGCAGGGCGAATGTCAGCAGCAGATCGAGGCTCAGGCGCCACATGATCAAACCGAGCGCACCCAACGCGGCGCCATAAACCATCCACGTGCTCGACGGGATCGGCAGCATGTCGCGGCGCAGCACCCGCAGCGGCGGCACGCGACCCAATGCGGCCAGCGGCGGCAAGGCGAAACCGGCCAACGCCACCAGCCCGGTGCCGATCCCGGCGATGGCTGGAAACAGCCCGCCCGGGGGTACATTGCTTGGCAACAAATCATGCAGCAGCGCGAACAAACCCAGTTGCGCCAACCAGCCGAGCAATGCACCACTCAGTGCGGCGAGCAGCCCGAGCACGGTCAACTGCAGACTGAACAGCACCATGGTTTCCCGGCGCGAAAGACCAAGGCAACGCAACAACGCACTGGCATCGAAACGGCGACTGGCAAAACGGTTGGCCGATAACGCCACCGCGACACCGGCCAACAGCACGGCGACCAGACTGGCCATGTTCAGATAACGCTCGGCTTTGCCCAGTGCACCGCCAATCTGCCGGTTGCCATCGCGCGCATCCTGAATCCGCTGGTTCGCGGCGAGCCCGGGTTTGATCAGTTGCCGATAGGTTTCCAGCGCCTGCGGTTCACCGCGCCACAGTTCGCGGTAACTCACGCGGCTGCCGGGTTGCACGACGCCGGTAGCGGCGAGGTCGTCGAGGTTGATCATCACCCGCGGCGTGAGGCTGTAAAAGTTGCCGGCGCGATCCGGTTCGTAGGTCAGCACGCGGGTCATTTTCAATGTCTTCATGCCGACATCGATGCTGTCGCCGATCTTCAGATCCAGTGCGGTCAGCAGGCGTGCTTCGACCCAGGCTTCGCCGGGTTGCGGTTCACCGCCGGGTTCTTCGGTGGCGAAGGGCGCTGGCGCACTCTTCAGTTCGCCGCGCAACGGATAGGCGCGGTCGACGGCTTTGATGCTCGACAGCTGAATGCCGTTGTCGGTGGCGATGACGCTGGAGAATTCCACCACTTGCGCATGCTTCAGACGCAGCTCGGTGCCGCTTCTGATCTGTTCTTCGCGTGCTGGCGAACTTCCCTCAAGCACCAGGTCGGCGCCGAGGAACTCGGTCGCGCGCAGCATCATCGCGCCATTCAGTCGGGCACCGAAATAGCCGATGGCGGTACTCGCCGCTACTGCAACGACCAAGGCGAAGAACAACACGCGCAATTCACCGGCGCGGGCATCGCGCAGGAGTTGGCGTATAGCGAGACTGAACAGACGCAACAGCGGCAAACGTGCCATCAAGGCTCCAGAGGGGCGACCAACAGCCCGGCTTCAAGACGGATCAGGCGCCGGCAGCGATGGGCCAGGCGTTCGTCGTGGGTCACCAGCACCAGGGTGGTGCCGCGTTCCTTGTTCAATTCGAAAAGCAGATCGCTGATGCGCTCACCGGTGTGGCTGTCGAGGTTGCCGGTCGGTTCGTCGGCAAACAGCACATCGGGCTCGGCGGCAAACGCACGGGCGATCGCAACACGTTGTTGCTCACCACCGGAGAGCTGGCGCGGCGAGTGCGTGAGGCGCTGGCCGAGTCCGACGCGCTGGAGCAATTCGGTCGCGCGTTCACGGGCGTCTTTGCGGCCATCGAGTTCCAGCGGCAGCATGACGTTTTCCAGTGCGTTGAGACTGTCGAGCAATTGAAAAGACTGGAAGACGAAACCGACATGCTCGGCACGAATGCGTGCGCGCTGGTCTTCATCAAGATTGCTCAGTCCTTGCCCGGCGAGAATGACTTCGCCACTGCTCGGCAGGTCGAGACCGGCGAGCAGGCCGAGGAGGGTGGATTTGCCTGAACCGGATGCGCCGACGATGGCGAGGCTGTCGCCCTTGTTCAGTTCCAGGCTGAGTTCGTGCAGGATAGTCAGTTCACCTTCCGCGCTGGGAACCACTTTGCTGAGGTTCTTCGCGGTGAGAATGCTTGCGCCCATGGAGAATCCGATGCGTGTGTGGTTTTTGAGTGCTGGCCTGGCCTTGATGTGCATGGCCCAGAACGCAGCGGCGGGTACTGTCCTGATCGTTGGCGATAGTATCAGCGCCGGTTTCGGACTGGATACCCGCTTGGGGTGGGTGTCGTTGCTCGAACAACGGCTCAAACAGGAGGGTTTCGACGACAAAGTGGTCAATGCCTCGATCAGTGGCGACACCAGTGCCGGAGGCCAGGCACGGCTGCCGGCGCTGCTTGCAGAGCATAAGCCGGAACTGGTGATCCTCGAACTGGGTGGCAACGATGGCTTGCGCGGAATGCCGCCAAATCAATTGCAACAAAATCTTGCCTCGATGATCGACAGCTCGCGTCAGAGCGGGGCCAAGGTGCTGTTGCTCGGCATGCAACTGCCGCCCAATTACGGCAAGCGCTACACCGATGCTTTTGCCGAGGTCTACGGCAAACTCGCCGACGATAAAAAGATCCCTCTGGTGCCGTTTTTCCTCGACGGCGTGGGCGGTCATCCAGACCTGATGCAGGCCGATGGTCTGCACCCGGCGGCCGGGGCTCAGGGCAAGTTGCTGGAAAATGTCTGGCCGACGCTAAAACCGCTGTTATGAGGCTTTTCTAAGGGCAGGCTTTCGGCTAATGTGGCGCCCCCTTATTTGGAGCCCCCGATGTCGCGTTCTGCCTGGTCCCTGTTTGCCTACCAACTGATCGAGCCTGACGAGCAGCTGGATCTGTTCGCCTGCCAGGAAGTGCGGGTGCATCTGGTGACCCGGCAACTCGAACTCGGTGGTTCGGCCGATCGCACCCTGTGCGGCAGTCTGCTGCCGGCGCAGCCGCGCTGGTCGAGCGTGGATCGCCGGGTGTTTCAGGATCAGCGCCTGTGCTCGCTGTGCCGGGCGATTCTGGAGTCGCAGAAGCGCGGCACTTCGCCAATCTGGCCGGAGCTGCGTTTCGAGCTTTAAGAGCAAAAGATCGCAGCCTGCGGCAGCTCCTGCATGGGTTCGCGTAATCCTGTAGGAGCTGCCGAAGGCTGCGATCTTTTCGCATTCAGCACGGTCCATCGGCGTGGCTCCCCGAATATTCAAAGTGCGGTGTACAATCGCGCTTTTATACCCTTGTTGATCATGCGAAGGATTTTCCGGATGTTGCCGCGCTTTCCTGCCGTCACCCGCTGCCTGTCACTTGCCGCCCTGTGTGTGGCCGGTCCCGTTGCTGCATTGGAGTTTCCCCTGCCACCACCCGGTGAAGACATCATCGGTCAGGTGCAGGTGATCAAAGCCAAGTACGAAGACACCTTCGCCGATCTGGGCACGAAGTACGATCTGGGTTACTCGGAAATGGTCGCGGCCAACCCGGGCGTCGATGCCTGGTTGCCGGGCGCCGGCACCGAAATCGTCTTGCCGACCCGTTTCATTCTGCCGCCGGGCCCGCGCGAAGGCATCGTCATCAACCTCGCCGAATACCGCCTCTACTACTTCCCGAAAGGCAAGAACGTGGTGTACACGTTCCCGCTGGGTATTGGTCGTGAGGGCTGGGGTTCGCCGATCGCGCACACCTCGATCACCGCCAAGACGCCTAACCCGACCTGGACGCCTCCAGCGTCGATCAAGGCTGAACACGCCGCTGACGGCGACCCGCTGCCGAACGTAGTGCCGGCCGGCCCGGACAATCCGCTGGGTCCGTTCAAGTTCACCCTGGGCACGCCGGGCTACCTGATCCACGGTTCGAACAAGAAATTCGGTATCGGCATGCGCACCAGCCACGGCTGCTTCCGCATGTTCAACAACAACGTGCTGGAAATGGCCAGCATGGTCCCGGTCGGTACCTCGGTGCGCATCCTCAACGATGCCTACAAGTTCGGCAGCAGTGGCGGCAAGGTCTATCTGGAAGCGCACACACCAATCGACGACAAGGGCAACCCGTCGGTGGTCGACAAGCACACTGCCGTGATCAATGCGATGCTCAAGCGTGAAGACGTCACCAGTAACCTGCGCGTGAACTGGGATGTGGTGCGTGATGTGGTCGCGGCTGAAGATGGTCTGCCAACTGAAATCGGCACGCCGAATACCTCGGCGCCGATAGTCTCGAACACACCGATCGACTTGCAGCAGTAAGTCGAGATCAAAAACCCGCCGATGCGTGTAGCGTCGGCGGGTTTTTTATTGCCCGGGGAAAAGCATCGGGCACAAAAAAGCCGACCCGAAAAATCGGGTCGGCTTGATAACAATCCCGAGGGATTATTACTTGCGGCTAGCTTTGTCCAGCATGCGCAGAGCACGCTCGTTAGCTTCGTCAGCAGTCTGTTGTGCTTTTTGAGCAGCAGCCAGAGCTTCATCAGCTTTACGGTAAGCTTCGTCTGCACGAGCCTGGGAGCGAGCAGCTGCGTCTTCAGTAGCGGTCAGACGTGCTTCGGTTTCTTTCGATGCGCTGCTGCAACCGGTAGCCAGAACTGCGGCCAGAGCCAGAGCAGAGAATTTCAGAACGTTGTTCATCGTGTTCCCCTTCAAGGACTTTCAAATTAAGTGGCTGTCTCCTCACGATTGAGGAAATAGCCGGCGTACATACTACCCATTACTTGTAGTAAGTAAACTGACGTAAGGCAAGAAGCAAAAAAAATTGTAGGCGTTGATTCTTTTTCGAGCAACTTTTAACTGCACTGCTTAAAAAATACCCAGCTGCAAGCCCCGAGCTGAGCGAGTTAATGAGAAAAAGTTCCCGTTGCCACGTGCTGTTTTTGCAGTCTTGGCTAAAGTCTGTCTAGATGAATTCGTCCACACTTTTGTTCCGATTTTGCGCGCTGCTTCGCTTATCTTTGTCCATGTTGAGGTGACTTTAAAAAAGGCTGCACGTCTTAAGTCTCAACATCCGGCAATGTTCAGGTGAGTGGCCCGGGAAGATCTTCTCCCCAATCACCTCTGCGTCCATCGGAGCAACCCCCCGTCAACCCGCTTGATGACGAGCGTACCTTGAGCATTTTTGCCAATGGTGCCTACTATTTATCAGGTGCCAGGTTGCGCGAGATCGGTGTGGCTCTTCTCGGTGTCCATCAGGCACGGGGTGGCGTAGATGTTCCTTCGCCGGAAAAACATCGGTAAGGTAGGGGTCAGAATTCAAGACCCGCGAGGAGTAGTGATGAGCGAGGCGTTGTCCATCCACCATGACCAGGCTGGTCATCAGTTCGAGACCAATGTGGACGGTCATCGTGCCTACCTGACCTATATGGATCTGGGGAAACAGACCCTGGATATCTATCGCACCTTCGTGCCCAACGCCCTGCGTGGCCGTGGCATTGCCGCAGCGCTGACCGAAAGCGCGCTGCAGTACGCCGAAGAAATGGGCTACACGGTGATCCCGTCATGCTCCTACGTCGAGCGCTACATGGAACGTCATCAGCGCCGCGCCGCCAAAATCTGAATCGCACACACAAAAACGCCGGGCATTGCCCGGCGTTTTTTTATGCCTGTAAAGCGCGTATCAGCTGCGCTGGCGTTTCGGCAGAACATCCTTGAGCTTGGCGTGCATGCTGCGCAGGGTGTTCTCGGTGGCGGACCAGTCGATGCACGCATCGGTGATCGACACGCCGTATTGCAGGTCGGCGAGGTCTTTTGGAATTGCCTGGCAACCCCAGTTCAGGTGACTCTCGACCATCAGGCCGATGATCGATTGATTGCCTTCGAGGATCTGGTTGGCGACGTTCTCCATCACCAGCGGTTGCAGGGCCGGGTCCTTGTTGGAGTTGGCGTGGCTGCAATCGACCATGATGTTCGGCTTGATCTTCGCCTTGTTCAGCGCCTGCTCGCACAGGGCCACGCTGACCGAATCATAGTTCGGCTTGCCGTTGCCGCCGCGCAGCACCACGTGACCGTAGGCGTTGCCTTTGGTGGTGACGATCGACACGCCACCTTCCTGGTTGATGCCAAGGAAACGGTGCGGGCTGGACACCGACTGCAAGGCGTTGATCGCCACAGTCAGACCGCCGTCAGTGCCGTTCTTGAAGCCGACTGCCGAGGACAGGCCGGAAGCCATTTCGCGGTGAGTCTGCGATTCGGTGGTACGCGCGCCGATGGCCGACCAGCTGATCAGGTCCTGCAGATATTGCGGGGAGATCGGGTCGAGGGCTTCGGTCGCGGTTGGCAGGCCTTTTTCGGCCAGATCCAGCAGCAACTGACGACCGATGTGCAGACCGTCCTGAATCTTGAACGAGTCATCCAGGTACGGATCGTTGATCAGGCCTTTCCAGCCGACGGTGGTGCGTGGCTTCTCGAAATATACGCGCATGACCAGATACAGGGTGTCGGAAACTTCCGCAGCCAGCACCTTGAGGCGATCGGCGTATTCGTGGGCAGCCTTGATATCGTGGATCGAGCACGGGCCGATCACTACGAACAGACGGTGGTCGGTGCCATCAAGAATGTTGCGAATGACTTCGCGACCCTTGGTGACGGTGCGCAGGGCAGCATCGCTCAGAGGGATATCACGCTTGAGCTGATCGGGAGTGATCAGGGTCTCGTTAGAGGCGACGTTTAGGTCGTTGATCGGTAAATCAGCCATCGTTTACTCGTCAGGTCACGGGTGCCGGCCGCCAGCGATCCCCGCGCGGCGGAGCACAGCAGATTTAAGCGCGTCGGGGAGCGGAACCTTAGCGCGTAAAGCGCCTGCTAGACAATGGGCAAAAGGTGCTTTAGTCCAGCGCTGGCTGCGCAAAAGCCTTGCGCACGCTGTCGTGGGAGAACTCGTCGGCGTGTTGCTCGACCCATTGCAGGGCCACTGCCTGAATTTCTTGCAGGTCATCGTGGGTGTCGTGCATGCGGCAATAGCGCTCGATCTGACACACTTGCTCACCCATTCGCGCACTGAACAGCGTCTGCTCATCGGTGAACGCGATGCCCACCAGATAGCCTTTTTTGCGTCGCAGGCACCACGCTACATAGCCCGGATAACAGATGTCGGCATTCAGTGTCGGCATGCGTACTTGCAGGGCGGTGCCATGGCGCCAGGCACGGTGGTAATTGCAAGCGATGCCGCCGAGGCTGATAGTGTGCAGCTGTTGCCTGGAAATACACTCAGGCTTGAGCAAGGTTAATTCAACCGGCACCTCGTCCGGATGAGGAATGAAACGTCCCATGAGCACAGACTCCCTGTGTCGGCCATTTGACATTGTTTCCCCCAGTATAGTGGTCGAATCCGAACTGACCGATTTCGACGCCGACCAACGGCTATTGGCGATGAGCGGCGTTTCGCTGGTGATTTTCACCAGCGTCGGCTGCGCCAGTTGCCGTTATGCCCGCGAGGTGTTGCCGGGACTCGATCTGGCAATCGATCAGTTGTGCTGGATCGATGCCGGCGACAACGGCGGGTTGGTGGAGCGCTATCAGGTCTTTCATTTGCCGGCGCTGTTTGTGGTGCGCGACGGCGAGTTCTTTGGGGCATTGCACACGCGCCTGACGGCCGATGCGCTGAACGCGGCGCTGGCGCAGGCACTGGGTCGAATTGCAGAGGAGTTGCCATGATGGGGGCAGTGAATAAACCGGTCGTAGGGATTATCGGTACCGGTGCAATCGGGGGGTTTTACGGTGTGATGCTGGCGCGCGCCGGTTTCGATGTGCACTTCCTGTTGCGCAGCGAGTTTTCAGCGGTGGCCGAGCGCGGCTTGCACATCAACAGCGCGGTGCATGGCCCGCTGACGTTGCATCCGGCGCAGGCCTATTCGTCGGCCGAAGACATGCCCAAATGCGACTGGCTGTTGGTGGGAGCGAAAACCACCAGCAACGCCGGCCTCGCGCCTTCAATCATTCAAGCGGCCAAACCCGATGCGAAAGTGCTGGTCCTGCAAAACGGTCTCGACGTCGAGGACAGCCTGCGTGAACTGCTTCCCGACTCTCTTCACCTGCTGGGCGGTTTGTGCCTGATCTGCGTGCATCGTGAGGGACCTGGACAAGTCACCCATCAAGCCTTGGGCGCGGTGAACGTCGGTTATCACAGCGGTCCGGCCAGTGATGACGTCGCACCTATGGCGATCGTCGAGGAGGGGGCCGGGTTGTTCCGCGCTGCCGGAATCGATTCCCAGGCGATGCCCAATCTGCAACAGGCGCGCTGGCAGAAACTGGTGTGGAATATTCCTTATAACGGACTTTCGGTTCTGCTCGGCGCCAGCACCACACCGCTGATGGCCGATGCCGACAGTCGCGCGTTGATTCAGGCGTTGATGGCCGAAGTGGTGCAGGGCGCCAAGGCCTGCGGCCATGACGTGCCGCCGGGATACGCCGACTATCTGTTCATGATGACCGAGAAAATGCCCGACTACTGGCCGAGCATGTACCACGACTTTTCACACAAACGCCCGCTGGAGCTGCAAGCGATCTACGCTCGGCCATTGGCAGCGGCGAAAGCGGCGGGCTGTGAGCTGCCGCGCATCGAAGCGTTGTATCGCAATTTAAGTTTTATCGACCGGCGCAACGTTTAAGCCGGTCGCTCTGGGGGAAGGCATGGCCAAGAACATCGATGACAAACTGGTGCTGGCGATTTCGTCGCGCGCCTTGTTCGACCTGAGCGAGAGCCACAAGGTCTATCTGTCGAGCGGGGTCGAAGCCTATCGGCAATATCAGATCGAGCACGAAGACGAAATTCTTGCGCCCGGCGACGCCTTCCCGCTGGTGGAAAAACTCCTGAGCCTGAACAGTCGCCTCGGACGAGCACGGGTCGAGGTGATTCTGGTCTCGCGCAACAGCGCCGACACCGGACTGCGCGTGTTCAACTCGATTCACCATTACGGTCTGGCGATTTCCCGCGCGGCGTTCGTCGGCGGGCGCAGTCCGTATCCGTATTTGAAAGCGTTCGGTTGCGACCTGTTTCTGTCGACTCATGCCGAAGATGTGCGCGCCGCGCTGGATGCCGGATTCGCTGCTGCAACCATTCTGTCCGGTGGCGCCAGCCGCGCGGCCAGCGACGAATTGCGCATCGCCTTCGACGGCGACGCGGTGATCTTTTCCGATGAGTCGGAGCGCGTCTATCAATCCGGCGGATTGGAAGCGTTTCAGGCCAAGGAGCGTGAAGCCGCCCGCGAGCCTTTGCGCGGCGGGCCGTTCAAAGGCTTTCTGGCAGCGCTCAATCTGTTGCAGCGCGAGTTTCCCGATGACGATTGCCCGATCCGCACGGCGCTGGTCACCGCGCGTTCGGCGCCGGCCCATGAGCGGGTGATCCGCACCTTGCGCGAGTGGGACATCCGCCTCGACGAATCCCTGTTCCTCGGCGGCCTGACCAAGTCGGCGTTCCTTGAAGCGTTTGCTGCCGACGTGTTTTTCGACGATCAGGCCGGCCACTGCGAACTCGCCCGCGAAGTCGTTGCCACCGGCCACGTACCGCACGGCATCAGTAACGAACCGTCGGTCTAAAGCCTACGTGCTTCAAGACGTTGCGTCGCACGTCGTACTCGCCAAGGCACTGCTAAGCTGAATCAAATCTCCGCCATGTTGGCACGCGAGGAGGTCATATGATTCGTTCGATGCTGTATGCCACTGACCTCGGTCTGTACGCACCGTTAGTGATGCAGCATGCCTTGGCGCTGGCGCGAACATTCAATGCCGATTTGTACGTGGTGCACGCGGTGGAGCCGATGGGGCTGTTTGCCGAATCGGTGTTGCAGAGCTATCTCGACGAGCAGGCATTGAACGAATTTCACAGCCAGGGTCTGAAAACTGTCATCGCCAATATCGAGCAGCGGGTGCTGGAAAGTTTTCGCGAAGAACTGGGAGATGAAGGCGAGCAGGATCTGCAGCGCATTCGCGCGGTGCGCGTGCTGCAGGGTGATCCGTCGCAAGTGATACTCGACCAGGTGCAGAAACTCTCTGTCGATCTGCTGATCGTCGGCAGTCACAGCCACGGGGTGGGCGCGGAAACGCCGTTGGGGCGCACGGCGGCGCGGGTCCTGCAATTGGCCAAGGTGCCGGTTTATCTGGTGCCGTTGGTGGAGCGTCGGCGGCGGGAGGATCGCTGAGGCAGGAATAATGGCGCTTTGATAAAAAAGTTCTAGATTTATTATTCAAACCATTAATATAGTTATATACCGTCGCTGATGCCCGTGGCGTCTACCTGCTTTGAGGGATTCATATGAAGCTTCAACAATTGCGCTACATCTGGGAAGTGGCGCACCACGACCTCAACGTTTCCGCTACAGCCCAAAGCCTTTACACCTCGCAACCGGGCATCAGTAAACAAATCCGCCTGCTGGAAGACGAACTTGGCGTCGAAGTGTTTGCCCGCAGCGGCAAGCACCTGACCCGCGTGACCCCGGCCGGCGAGCGCATCATCACCACCGCCGGTGAGATTCTGCGCAAGGTCGAAAGCATCAAGCAGATCGCCCAGGAATTCTCCAACGAGAAAAAAGGCACCCTGTCGATCGCCACCACCCACACCCAGGCACGTTACGCACTGCCGCCGGTGATCAGTAATTTCATCAAGCAATACCCCGACGTGGCGCTGCACATGCACCAGGGGTCGCCGATGCAGATCGCCGAAATGGCCGCTGACGGCACTGTGGATTTTGCCATCGCCACCGAAGCGCTGGAGCTCTTCGGCGACCTGGTGATGATGCCTTGCTACCGCTGGAACCGCTGCGTGGTCGTGCCGCAGGGCCACCCGCTGACCAAGCTGCCGAAGCTGACCCTCGAAGCCTTGGCCGAATACCCGATCGTGACTTACGTGTTCGGTTTCACCGGCCGGTCGAAACTCGACGAAGCTTTCAGCCATCGTGGCCTGACGCCGAAAGTGGTGTTCACGGCTGCCGACGCCGACGTGATCAAAACTTACGTGCGCCTGGGCCTGGGCGTGGGCATCGTGGCGAAAATGGCCGTCGACACCAAGCTCGATAATGATTTGGTGGTGCTGGATGCCAGCGAACTGTTCGAATCGAGCATCACCAAGATCGGTTTCCGTCGCGGCACCTTCCTGCGTGGTTTCATGTGCGACTTCATCGAGAAGTTTGCCCCGCACCTGACCCGCGAAGTGATGGCCAAAGCCATTCAGTGCCACAACAAGCAGGAACTGGAAGAACTGTTCGACGGCGTCGAACTGCCGGTTCACTGATCCGTTGAATCAGAGCACCTCGGTGACAGCAAACTGTTGCCGGGTGCCCGCCACCAGTATCTCCACCTCATCACCTTCTAGCTTGCCCAGCAGACTTTTGCCCAGCGGCGAGCGCGGGGTGATGACGGTAATCGGCTGACCGACCACGTCGACTTTCAGACCTGCCGCATCCGGTGCCAGAAACAGCCATTGCTCGCGACCCTTTTCGTCTTCCAGACCGAGCAGGGCGCCGACCTCGATGCCACGATTTTCATCGTAGGCACGCAGAGTCAGGTTCTGGCACAGCGCCAATGAATGGCGAATTTCTTCGACACGTTTCGCCTGTCCGGCCGCCAGATACGACGCCTCAAGACCCAGCGTGTCGTACTTGTTTTCGGCGATGTTTTCTTCGTGGGTTGCGGTTTCGTAAGCGGTTTGTGCGGCGCGTTCGGCGATGTCGAGGTCAACGCGCAGTTTGTCGAGAATCAGTTGGTGGACGCTGTGTTTGTTCATGATCAATCGCAGAATTGCAAAACGTTGGCGCGGCTTTTCTCGCTTGGAGCCGTCTGATCCTGCTGCAGCCAGAACTGGCATTTCGGGTTCGACTGATTTCGCGAACTGCTGCGCGCTTGATCGAGTCGAGCCTGCTGTTCATTCTTGCGCAGGTTTTCTTCGTACTGGTCGAACAGCGGGCTCTGCGGCGGAATGTCCGGCTGCACCTGCACGGCGGGCGGATTGGCCAGTTGCTGCACCGCTTGAGCCACCGGTACCAATTGCTCTTTGAAGACAAAATGCGACAGCAGCCAACAGGTCAGCGCAATGGCGAGAAAGCCCAGCCACATGCCCAAGGCAATGCTGCCGGTCAAATGCAGCGCACTTAGCTGAACAGGCAACGGGCGACGCGGATTGGGGCGATAGGGCATGGCAGCCTCCTGGCGGATGATGACGGGCAAGTGGCGATTGTCGCACGAAGATTAATCGCCGTCGGCTCTTCTGCGCGAGGTCATTTATGCGGACAATCGCTGCTTTTGCCAACGGGAGTCTTGAATGCCGGAATTAAAACCCCGCTGGGATATTTTCTGCACCGTGGTCGACAACTTTGGCGACATCGGCGTGACCTGGCGTCTGGCCAGGCAATTGGTGGCTGAGCATGGTTTGCCGGTGCGTTTATGGGTCGATGATCTGCGTGCGTTTGAACGTATCTGCCCCGAGATCGATATCGACCAGGCACAGCAATGGCAGCATGGCGTCGAAGTGCGACACTGGCCGGCCGAGTGGTCGCACGCTGACGCCGCCGATGTCGTGATCGCCGCATTTGCCTGTCAGTTGCCCACTGACTACATGGACGCGATGGCTGCGCGCGAGCAGCCGCCACTGTGGATGAACCTCGATTATCTCAGCGCCGAAGACTGGGTGATCGGTTGCCATGGATTGCCGTCGGTCAAATACAAAACGGTGCAGAAATTCTTCTTCTTTCCGGGATTCCAGCCGGGCACTGGCGGATTGTTGCGAGAGCGAGGATTGCTCGATCAGCGTCGGCAATTTCAGCAGGATGCCGAGGCTCAGCGCCAATTCCTGCAAAGTCTTGGCATCGATCCTGCACCTGGCGTTCAGCTGATTTCGCTGTTTGCCTACGAGAATGCGGGGTTGGCCAGCTGGCTGGACGTTTTGGCGGCGGACGCTGCACCGACTCATCTGCTGGTGCCGGAAGGGCGGATTCTTGGCGATGTGGCGCGCTGGCTCGAGGTGGAAAACCTTGCGGTTGGTGCGATTCATGTGCGTCAGTCGCTCACCGTGCAGGTGCTGCCGTTCGTCCGACAGGATCAATATGATCACTTGCTCTGGTGCTGCGATTTCAACGCGGTGCGTGGTGAGGACTCGTTCGTGCGGGCGCAATGGGCGGCGCGGCCGATGCTCTGGCACATCTATCAGCAGGACGAAGACATCCATCTGGACAAGCTCGATGCCTTCCTTGCGCTCTACACAAAAGGCTTGTCGCCGGGCGCCGCTGAGGCGATAAACGGTCTGTGGCGGGCGTGGAGTGCCAGTCAACCGATCGGTGAACATTGGCTTGCGACCCGCAAACACTGGCCGGAACTGCAGGAAAATGCTGAAAAATGGTGTCTGGAACAAGGCTTGCAGGCTGATCTTGCCGCAGCGCTGGTACAGTTTTACCTAAATTGGATATGATACGCGGCCTAGATTTTTGTAAATCCCATCCAAATTCGGATATTCGCAATGAAAACTGGTAAAGAACTGAAACCCGGTACCGTGATCCGTCTCGAGAACGATCCTTGGCTGGTTCAGAAAGCTGAATTCACCAAATCGGGCCGTAACAGCGCGATCATGAAAACCAAGCTGAAAAACCTGCTGACCGGTTACAAGACCGAGATCGTTTACAGCGCTGACGACAAACTGGACGACGTAATCCTCGACCGCAAAGAAGCGACCCTGTCCTTCATCAGCGGCGACACCTACACGTTCATGGACACCACTGACTACACCATGTACGAGCTGAACGCTGAAGACATCGAAGCTGTTCTGCCTTTCGTTGAAGAAGGCATGACCGATGTTTGCGAAGCGATCTTCTTCGAAGAGCGTCTGGTTTCCGTAGAGCTGCCGACCACTATCGTGCGCGTAGTTGACTACACCGAAGGTTCGGCGCGTGGCGACACTTCCGGCAAAGTCATGAAGCCAGCCAAGCTGGCCAACGGTACTGAGCTGCAAGTTGCTGACTTCATCGAAATCGGTGACAAGATCGAAATCGACACCCGCGAAGGCGGTTCCTACAAAGGCCGTGCTAAATAAGCATCGGTTTTTGCGGAAAGAAAAAGCCCGACCATTGAGTCGGGCTTTTTTGTGCCTGCGATATGTGTCACGCCGCAGGATCCCCTGTAGGCCTTCGCCTGCTCGCGATAGCGTCATTCCAGTCGACATCTACATTGATTGACTCAACCGCTATCGCGAGCAGGCTCACTCCTACATTGGAATTTGCGTATGGCTTCAAACGGTGACGTGCAGACGCACATCGACGTTGCCACGGGTGGCGTTGGAGTACGGGCAGACCTGGTGAGCAGCGTCGACCAGCGCTTGTGCGTCGGCTTGTTCCAGGCCCGGCAGGCTGATGTGCAGGTCGATGTCCAGACCGAAGCCGCCAGGAATCTGGCCGATACCGACGTGGGCGGTGATCGAGGCGTCGTCAGGGATTTTGCGTTTGGTCTGGCTGGCAACGAATTTCAGCGCACCGATAAAGCAGGCCGAATAGCCGGCTGCGAACAGTTGCTCTGGGTTGGTCGCTGCGCCACCGGCACCGCCGAGTTCTTTCGGAGTAGCGAGTTTGACGTCGAGGATGTTGTCGCTGGAGATCGCACGACCATCACGGCCGCCAGTGGAGGTTGCGATTGCGGTGTAGAGAGTTTGCATGGTGTGAGCCTCGTTGAGTGCGATGTGTTGCGCTAATTATTTGCGCGCTAAGTAACTGCGAGATAAATGTATCGCGCGAATATTTAGTGCGCAAGATATATTATTGAGAAATCCGCGCTTTGACTAAGGGGTGGGGATGAGAGATGGTCTGTAAGCCTTGATTTAGAGCGGTTTGTGCTGCAGATCAGTTGTTGAAAATATTTTGCTGGCGACGAAATCAATGTGGGAGCGAGCCTGCTCGCGAATGGGATGTCTCACTCAACAAATCAGTTGGCTGACAGATCGCATTCGCGAGCAGGCTCGCTCCCACAGGGGACAAGTGTTGGGTCAGATCAGGCTTTCTTGTAGATGGCTGCGCAGTGCCTGCAACTCCGCTTGCAGGTGTTGCAGACGCTCCAGAGAAAAGCCGCTGGCGCCGAGGATGCATTGTGGAACGGTCTGGGCTTTTTCTTGCAACGCGCGGCCTTGCTCGGTCAGCTCGACGATCACTACGCGCTCATCTTCTCGACTGCGCGTGCGGCTGAGCAAACCTTCGCCTTCCAGGCGCTTGAGCAGTGGCGTCAGCGAGCCCGGATCGGTCAGCAACCGAGTGCTGATTTCTCCGACGGTCAAACCATCCTTCTCCCACAACACCATCATCGCCAAGTACTGCGGATAGGTCAGGCCAAGCGCTTGCAGCAGCGGCTTGTAGACCTTGGTCATCATCAACGAGGTGGAATGCAGGGCGAAGCAGGCCTGGTTATCCAGCAGCAGGTCATCACAGGTGTCGCGTTCGGAAGTCATGTCAAAGCCTTGATCGGTGATGGACATGAATCTAGCGCTCGAATCTTTAATGCGCCAGATAATTCTCCAGTGCTAGTGTCGACCCAGATCCCGCTGTAGGGCCAGATCCCACGGAGGCACTGGACTGAAACGGGTCTTGAGATACTCCAGAAGCAGGCGGCTGCGCGAGTTGGTTTGTTGTTCCATGCGCAGAGCGTAGATGCCGGTGGACTCCGGCATCGGCAGACCGTTTTCGCAGAACAACGGCAGCAGTTCGCCGCGCAACAGGTATTCGCTGGCCAGCCACGTCGGCAGATGGGCGATGCCCAAGCCAGCCAAAGCGCCGCAGACCAGGGCTTCGGCATTGTTGGCGCTCATGCGGATACGGCCCGGGCGATGCAATTGCATTTGCCCGTCGTGTTCGAAGCGCCAGGCGAAGGGCGGAGCGAGCCCCTCCCAGTCGAGACCATCGTGTTCATGCAACTGCGCAGGAACGCTTGGCACCCCACGACGCTGGAGATACTCGGCGCTGGCGCAGGCAATGCGCACCATGCTCGCCAGTGGCGTGGCCACCAGTCGCGTATCGGCCATTTGCCCGGCGCGCAGCACCAGATCGACTTTGCCCAGGTTCGAGCCGCCCATGTCGACGAAACTGTCGATCAGGTGCAATTGCACATCCAGTCCGGGGTAGAGCACGAGAAAGTCAGCGATCACTGGCGCCAGATGCCGGCGTCCAAACGCGGCGGGGGCGTCAATGCGGATCAGACCTTCCGGCGCGCTGCTCAGGGACACGGCTTCGGCCCGGGCCAGTTGCAACTCGGCGACAATTCGCCGGGCGCGTTCGGCAAACGCCAGGCCGGCGGGTGTTGCTCGTACGGCGTGGGTGCTTCGAATAAACAACTGGCTGCCGACGGCGCTTTCCAGGCTGTCGATCCGTCGCGCGACGGCCGACGGTGTCAGCGGATGACGACGTGAAGCGGCGGAAAAACTGCCACTTTCCAGCACGTCGAGAAACAGCCCGAGTTGATCGGTCAATTGATTAGGGTTCATATCGGCTAAATGCTTGTGCGAAATCGGCATAGCCATTGTGCGTTGCTATGCGTTTCCCCGCCAGCCGCGACTGCGTAGGATGAGTCACCCGACGTAAGAGGAATTGGCTGTGATGGAGTTTGTGTTGTACCTGTTGTTCGGCGCCGCCCTTGGCACTCTCGGTGGCATATTCGGCATCGGCGGCGGCTTGATCGCTATCCCGTTGCTCGGCGTCTGGTTTGGTCTCGATCAGCAGATCGCCCAAGGCACGGCGCTGGTCATGGTAGTGCCGAACGTGATGCTGGCGCTGTGGCGTTATCACCAGCGCAATCGCATCGAACTGCGACATGCGCTGCCCTTGGCGGTGATGGGCTTTTGCTTTGCCTGGATCGGTTCGATCTGGGCAGTGGGCATTGATGCGCAAACCATGCGCATCGGCTTTGTCGCGTTCCTGGTGGTGCTCTCGATCTACAACTTGTTGAAGATGTTCGGCAAGCCACCTGCTGCGACGTCCGAAATGCGCTATTCCTGGCCGTGGCTTGGCGTGCTTGGCGCGGCGTCCGGGACCATGGGCGGTTTATTCGGTGTCGGCGGTGCGGTGGTGGCAACGCCGGTGCTGACCAGCTTGTTCGGCACCACGCAAGTGGTTGCTCAAGGCTTGTCGCTGGCGCTGGCCTTGCCAAGCACCGGCGTGACCCTGGTGACTTACGCGGTCCACCACGAAGTGGACTGGATGATCGGCCTGCCGCTGGCCATCGGTGGTCTGGCCAGCATCAGTTGGGGCGTGAAAGTCGCCCACGCCATGCCGGAAAAACTCCTGCGCGGGCTGTTCTGCGGTTTCCTGGTGCTGTGTGCGGTGATGCTCGCGTTTAAAGTTTGAAGCCTTCGACGATGTGCTCGGCCAGGCACTCGGTGATCGGCGACGGGTTGTTCAGGTTGCGGATCAGCATGATGCTGGCCTCGGGCAGCAGTGGCAGATCCTCGGCGGCGCCAAGAATGCGCATGTCCGGGGTGATCAGGCTTTCCAGTTGCGCGGTGATCGCCAGACCCGCGCTGACCACGGCCATCAGCGCCGACAGGCTGGTGCTGTTGTAGGCGATGCGGTATTCGCGGCCCATCGCATCCAGTGCATTACACGCCCACAAACGGCAGAAACAATCGCTGTTGAACATCGCCAAGGGCAGCGGCGTCTGTTCGTGGGCGCTGAAATTCTGCGCCTCGGCCCAGACGAAACGCTCCTTGCGCAGCAACTGGCCGATCTCGTTGCCCGGTTCGCGGGTGACGATCGACAGGTCCAGATCAGTGCGTTGCAGCAGCTGCTTGGTCGATTCGCAGTGCACTTCGATCTGAATCAGCGGATAGAACTGCGCGAACCGCGAGAGAATCCCCGGCAGAAATCGCATCACATAATCGTCCGGCGTACCGATGCGCACCGTGCCGACCATATGTGGCTCACGCAATGTGTTGAACACCTCACTGTGCAACTTGAGGATGCGCCGCGCGTAACCGAGCAGCACCTGGCCCTCGGCGGTCAGGCGCACCTGGCGTCCATCGCGCTCGAACAACTGTCGCTGCAATACGTCTTCTTCCAGACGCTTCATCTGCATGCTCACCGCCGACTGTGTGCGGTTGACCATTTCGCCGGCGCGGGTGAAACCGCCCTGATCAGCGATGGCGACAAAGGTGCGCAGGACATCGGTATCGATACTGGGGTAGGCCGACAATTGATGAATCTCCGTGATGCATGCCATCAGAAACATTCGTTGGATTGATCTTAGCGCCGGCGCGAGACTTGAGCCATCCACATGGAGGGCAACACGATGAAAGGTCAAAGAGAGTATGTAGACGAATCAAAATTTTCCGGCCACGGCCATATCGTTTCCGACCTGCTGCACAAGTTTAGCCGCTGGTACGAACTGCACCGTGAACGCGAGTTGCTGGCCAGTCTGAGTGACGAAGCGTTGAAGGACATCGGGGTGAGTCGTGCCGACGTTGAACACGAAGCCGTGCGGCCGTTCTGGGATGATCCGATGCATAAATGACCCGCTGCATAAATGATGAGCAGAGCGCTACACAAACCAGCTTCAAGTGGGGTAGGTTGCGAGCAGACAAGGAGATGCTCATGCCCGCAACAGTATCCTTTTCCCTCAAACAGGCGCGACGACTGGCGCTGGCTGCCCAAGGATTCAACGGGCGCCAGCCGCCGACTGTCAAAGCCGCTCACGTTCACCGGCTGATCGAACGGCTGGGCGTGCTGCAAATCGACTCCGTCAATGCCGTGGTGCGCTCGCACTACCTGCCGCTGTTCTCCCGTCTCGGTTCTTATTCCTCTGACTTGCTCGACCAGGCTGCCTGGAGTTCGGGGAGACGTCGTTCGTTGTTCGAATACTGGGGGCACGAAGCCTCATTGTTGCCGCTGTCGATGTATCCGTTGCTGGGCTGGCGCATGCAGCGGGCCAGGCGTGGCGAGGATATCTATCAGCAACTGGCCAGATTCGGTCGCGAGCAGCAGGACGTTGTTCGTCGGGTGTTGAGTTCCGTTGAGGAGCAGGGCGCCTTAGGCGCCGGCAGCCTTTCAACCCGGGAAGACAAGGCCGGGCCGTGGTGGGACTGGAGCGCAGAAAAACATGCGCTGGAATGGTTGTTTGCTGCCGGTGAAGTGACAGTGGCGGGCCGCCGCGGTTTTGAGCGTTTGTATGATTTACCGGAGCGCGTCATTCCTTCTTCGATCCTCCAGCAAGCCTTACCTGGCGAGGCGGAGGCGCAACGGGGATTGCTGCTGCACGCGGCACAGGCCTTGGGCGTCGGCACTGAAAAAGACCTGCGTGATTACTTTCGGCTGAACCCGGCGGATGCCCGTCCACGTCTGGCGGAACTGGTCGAGGCCGGGCAACTGCAGATGTGCGAAGTCGCCGGTTGGCGGCAGGTCGCCTATTGCCTGCCGGAGCCGAAAGTCCCGCGCAAGGTTGTGGCCAGCGCGCTGTTGTCGCCCTTCGATTCGTTGATCTGGGAGCGCAGCCGCACTGAGCGCTTGTTCGATTTCCGTTATCGACTGGAGATTTATACGCCGCAGGACAAGCGGGTTTACGGCTATTACGTGTTGCCGTTTTTGCACAACGAGAGGATTGCTGCGCGGGTGGATTTACGTGCCGAGCGGGCGGCGGGGCAGTTGGCGGTGCATGCGGTGCACGAGGAAGAGCCGGGGCTGGATGAGGAGGGGATGCTGGCGCTGGCGGTGAATTTGCGGCAGATGGCGGATTGGCTGGGGCTTGCGCGGGTGCAGCTGAATTGTCAGCGCGAGAGTGCGGCGCGGTTACGGGTGGCATTGGCACAGATTGGGTGCGACTGACCTTACGCCATCGCTGGCAAGCCAGACTCCCACAGTGTCCGCGTCGTACATATATTTTGTGATCGACGCGATCACTGTGGGAGCCTGGCTTGCCAGCGATGAGGCCAGTTAAAGCGATAAAGATGTCGAATCTTAGCGGCGAACCTGCTTCAGCGTCTCGGCAATCAAAAACGCCAACTCCAGCGACTGATCAGCATTCATCCGCGGATCACAATGGGTGTGATAGCGGTCCGACAATCCGTCTTCAGTGATCGGCCGCGCGCCACCAATGCACTCAGTGACATTCTGCCCGGTCATCTCGATGTGAATGCCGCCGGCATAACTGCCTTCAGCTTCGTGCACCTGGAAGAACTGTTTGACTTCACCGAGGATCTGCGCAAAGTCGCGGGTCTTGTAGCCGCTGCTGGCCTTGATGGTGTTGCCGTGCATCGGATCGGAACTCCACAGCACCTGCTTGCCTTCACGCTGCACCGCGCGGATCAGCGCCGGCAGGTGATCGCCAACCTTGTTCGCACCCATCCGTGCGATCAGGTTCAGACGACCTGGATCGTTATCCGGGTTGAGCACGTCGATCAGACGGATCAGATCATCCGGGTTCATGCTCGGGCCGACCTTCACGCCGATCGGGTTGTTCACGCCACGGAGGAATTCGACGTGAGCGCCGTCGAGTTGGCGGGTGCGGTCGCCGATCCACAGCATGTGCGCCGAGCAATCGTAGTAATCGTTGGTCAGGCTGTCGCGACGCACGAAGGCTTCTTCGTAGTTCAGCAGCAGCGCTTCGTGGGCAGTGAAGAAACTGGTTTCGCGCAGTTGCGGCGAGCTGTCCATGCCGCAGGCGCGCATGAATGCCAGGGTTTCATCGATGCGGTCGGCCAAATGGCTGTATTTCTCGGCCAGCGCCGAGTTGGCGATGAAGTCGAGGTTCCACTTGTGCACCTGATGCAGGTCGGCAAAACCGCCCTGCGCGAACGCGCGCAGCAGGTTCAGCGTCGCGGTGGACTGGTGATAAGACTGCAGCAGACGTTCCGGATCCGGTACGCGGCTTTTCTCGTCGAAACCGATGCCGTTGACGATGTCGCCGCGATAAGCCGGCAGGGTCACACCGTCGATGGTCTCGTCGTTGGCCGAGCGCGGCTTGGCGAACTGACCGGCCATGCGCCCGACCTTGACCACCGGGCAACCGGCGGCGAAAGTCATGACGATGGCCATTTGCAGCAACACTTTAAAGGTGTCGCGAATCTTCGCCGCGGAGAACTCGGCAAAGCTTTCCGCACAATCGCCGCCCTGCAACAGGAAGGCCCGGCCCTGGGTGACTTCGGCAAACTGTCGGCGCAGTTCGCGCGCTTCACCGGCAAACACCAGCGGCGGATAACTGGCCAGGGTTTGCTCGACCTGGCGCAAGTGCGCGGCGTCGGGGTATTGCGGTTGTTGCTGGATCGGCAGGGCGCGCCAGCTGTCAGGGCTCCACGGTTGGCTCATCACGGTCTCTAGTTGGTTCTACGCACGGGAAGCCCATGGTAGCAGCAATTAGTGCGTGACCTGCTCCCGCCCCATCGCCGACAATCGCCGCTTTGCCACGGCCCCACAGCGGTGCCATCGCGTCACCGCGCCCGGTGACCATCAGGAGACGAAATGACTGAGGAGCGCGTCGAGCATCTGCTCGCCGAAGTACAGGATGAGTTCGGCGTGATTCGCGTGCTGGAAGTGGCCGATTACCGCTTTCTCGAGTTCGGCGATGCGATCGAGCAGAGCTGCGTGTTCACCGCAGACCCGAGCTGGCTGGAATACGATTACACCCGCGCGATGCTGATCGGCGCGTTGTGCCATGAGCAGCCGGAGAGTGCGCTGTTTCTCGGGCTCGGTGCCGGGACGCTGACTCAGGCGTGCCTCAAGTTTCTGCCGCTGGAAGATGTCGAAGCCATCGAGTTGCGCCCGGACGTGCCACGTCTGGCGATCGAATACCTTGGGCTGGATGATGATCCACGGTTGTATATCCGCGTTGGCGATGCGCTGGAACTGCTGCCGACCGCCGAGCCTGCGGATCTGATTTTCGTCGACCTGTACACCGATGTCGGGCCGGGCGTCGGGCATCTGGCCTGGAGTTTTCTTGGCGACTGTCAGAAGCGTTTGAATCCGGGCGGCTGGCTGGTGATCAATCAGTGGGCCACCGATGACGGCAAGCCGCTGGGCGCGGCGTTGTTGCGTGGGCTCTATCACCGGCATTACTGGGAACTGCCGGTGAAGGAGGGCAATGTGATTCTGATTGTGCCGGCGGATCTCGATCAGGTGCTGGACATGCAAGCGCTGACCGCCCGGGCTGAAGCCTTGGCACCGAAGTTGGGGTATTCGTTGCAGCCGTTGATCAACAGTATTCGCCCGGCCACCTGAGGCGTCAGTGCTGGCCCCATCGCTGGCAAGCCAGCTCCCACAGGGTTCGCGCCGCACGCAAAATGTGTGAACGACTCGGTCACTGTGGGAGCTGGCTTGCCAGCGATGGCGCCCTGACAGGCGACATAATTCTCAGATCCCCTTGAATATGCCAGGTCGCCGCTCCACCAATGAGCGCACCCCCTCCCTGGCATCTTCACTGGCCAGCAACTTCTTCACCAGCGCCGGCAACCCTTGCGCTGCCGCCGTCTCACCCTCATACCGCGCCTGGCGCGCCGACAGCAACGTCGCCTGCACCCCCAACGGCGCCTGTCGGGCAATCCGCTCAGCCAACTCAATCGCCCGCGGCAAAAGGTCTTCACTGGCCATCACTTCCTGCACCAACCCCAAATGCAACGCATCGTGCGCATCGAACTCATCCCCGGTCAGCAACCAGCGCATCGCATTCCCCCAGCCGGCCATCTGGGGAAAACGTAAAGTCGCGCCACCAAAAGGAAAAATCCCACGCTGCACTTCCATTTGCGCGAAACGGGTATTGCTCGCGCACAGGTTAATGTCGGCGGCCAGCATCAACTCGATCCCAATGGTCAGGCAATAGCCTTGCGCGGCGACAATCACCGGTTTGCTCACCCGAGGCCCGACGAAAACACCCCACGGATCGCAACCGCCGGTCGGAACCTGCCAACCTTCGGCCAAAGCCGAGCTGGCATTCACCAGATCCAGACCAGCGGTAAAGTGTTCGCCATGTCCAAACACCACCGCTACCCGCGCCTCGCTGTCGGCCTCGAACTCGCCATAGGCCAGGCTCAGGTCATTGAGCAGGTCGAGGTCGAAAGCATTGCGCTTGGCCGCTCGATCAAGGCCGATCAGGTGGACGTGACCACGGCGTTCACGGCTGACGCGGCCGGGGCAGGGCTGATTCATGGCGAAATCCTCGGGCGGGAAGGGCGGGTACAGCGACGGTATGCCGCAGGTCGGTGAATCGTTTTAGCGTCATCGCCAGCAGGGCCGGGCCTTTGAAAAATAGACCTTGGCGCGATTATCCGCAAAACCCCGTTACACAGCGGTGACACAGGTATTTTGACGATAAAAAAAGCTCCCTTTTTGGGCAAAATCCGGTATAGTGCGCGCCGGCCTTTAACCGGGCCGCGTTTAGGTAGCGCAATTTCCCGAAGTCAGCTTCGGCTGCACGTCCGCATTGCGGGCTCTTCCCGGACGATTCTTTTTTCATTCATTCGTTTTCGCAAATCCCCGCCGACAAAGCTGCCAGGGCGACTCTTGAGTCTCAACACGGCATGCGCAGCTTTGGAGCATGGGTCTTTGCGGATGCACTTAGAGGCAGACCCATGACCCAGGAAACCGGCGGATTCGCCGCTTTTAATCTTAACCCGAATATTCTTGCAGCCGTCGCAGCGACCGGCTACGAAGAGCCTTCGGCGATTCAGCAGCAATCGATCCCGATCATCATGGCCGGCCAGGACATGATTGGCCAGGCGCAAACCGGTACCGGTAAAACCGCCGCGTTCGCACTGCCTATTCTGCACCGCATCGATCCTGCCAAGCGCGAACCGCAAGCCCTGATCCTGGCGCCAACTCGTGAGTTGGCGCTGCAAGTAGCAACCGCTTTCGAAACTTACGCCAAGCAAATGCCGGGCGTTACTGTTGTGGCCGTTTACGGCGGCGCGCCGATGGGCCCGCAACTGAAAGCAATCCGTAATGGTGCACAGATCGTTGTCGCCACTCCGGGCCGTCTGTGCGACCACCTGCGTCGTGACGAAAAAGTGCTGTCGACCGTGAACCACCTGGTTCTCGACGAAGCTGACGAAATGTTGAAACTGGGCTTCATGGATGACCTGGAAGTCATCTTCAAGGCTCTGCCACCTACCCGTCAGACCGTATTGTTCTCGGCTACCCTGCCGCAGTCGATCCGCGCCATTGCCGAACGCCATCTGCGCGATCCGCAACACGTGAAGATCCAGACCAAGACCCAGACCGTTACCGCGATCGAACAGGCTCACCTGTTGGTTCACGCTGACCAGAAGACTTCGGCCGTTCTCAGCTTGCTGGAAGTGGAAGACTTCGACGCACTGATCATGTTCGTGCGCACCAAGCAAGCGACCCTGGATCTGGCCAGCGCCCTCGACGCCAAAGGCTACAAAGCCGCGGCGCTGAACGGTGACATCGCCCAGAACCAGCGTGAGCGCGTGATCGACTCGCTGAAAGATGGCCGTCTGGACATCGTTGTTGCGACCGACGTTGCTGCTCGTGGTCTGGACGTTCCGCGCATCACTCACGTGTTCAACGTTGACATGCCGTACGACCCAGAGTCCTACGTTCACCGTATCGGCCGTACCGGCCGTGCCGGTCGCGAAGGTCGTGCACTGCTGCTGGTGACTCCACGTGAGCGCCGCATGCTGCAAGTGATCGAGCGTGTAACCGGTCAGAAAGTTGCCGAAGTTCGCCTGCCGGACGCTCAAGCTGTTCTCGATGCACGCATCAAGAAACTGACCAACAGCCTGTCGCCGCTGGTCGCTGATGCCGAATCGACTCACGGTGATCTGCTCGATCGTCTGACTGCAGACATCGGCTGCACTCCGCGTGCTCTGGCTGCTGCGCTGCTGCGCAAAGCCACCAACGGTCAAGCGCTGAACCTGGCTGCGATCGAGAAGGAACGTCCACTGGTGCCGAACAACGCACCGCGTGGCGACCGTCCTGAGCGCACCGGTGATCGTCCTGATCGTGGTGACCGCGAGCGTCGCGCGCCAATGCCTTTGGGCGAAGGCCGTGCTCGTTGCCGTACCGCGCTGGGTGCGCGTGATGGTATCGCTGCGAAAAACCTGCTGGGCGCCATCCTCAACGAAGGCGGTCTGGCCCGTGAAGCGATCGGTCGCATCCAGGTGCGTGACAGCTTCAGCCTCGTCGAGCTGCCGGAAGATGGTCTGGACAAACTCCTGACCAAACTGAAGGACACTCGCGTTGCCGGTAAGCAGCTGAAACTGCGTCGCTACCGCGAAGATTGATCCGCCCTTGGGCTGATTGATCGAACATAAAAAATCCCCGACTGGTTCGGGGATTTTTTTTGTCTGCCTGAAAGATCAAAAGATCGCAGCCTTCGGCAGCTCCTACAGAGGGAACGCATTCCAAATGTAGGAGCTGCCGAAGGCTGCGATCTTTTGCTTTTAACCAAAGCGATAGATGTCCATCCCTAACGCACCCATCGTGAAGCCCTTGTGCGCCACACTGAACTCACCGCCCGCGCCCCGGGCAAAATACAGCGGCAACAAATGCTCATCACTCGGATGGCTGCGCACTGCATTCGGCGCCTGCTGGCGGTAATCATGCAGCGCCGCCTCATCGTCCGCCGCCAACTTCTCGATCACCCAGTCACGGAAATCTCGCGCCCACGGCTCGACACTTTCCGGGCCGGCGTGCCAGTCCAGTTCGCGCAGGTTGTGGGTGATGCTGCCGGAGCCGATCAGCAGAATGCCCTGATCACGCAGACTCGCCAGCGCTCGGCCGACCCGGGTTTGCAGCGCCGGGCCCGCGCGACTCGGCAGCGAAACCTGCACCACTGGAATATCCGCCTGCGGGTACATCAGCGACAACGGCACCCAAACACCATGATCGAATGGACGTTGTGGGTCGAGGCGGGCAGTCAGGTTGTTGGCTGCCAGCAAATCAGCCACTTCGGCAGCCAGTTGCGGATTGCCCGGCGCCGGGTACTGCACTTCAAACAATGCACGCGGAAAGCCGCCGAAGTCGTGCCAGGTTTCCGGTTGCGCGTTACTGCTGACCAGCAACTCGTGGCTTTCCCAATGCGCAGAAACGATCACGATGGCTTTGGGTTTCGGTAATTCGGCTGCGAGACGCGCCAGCGCCGGGCCACTGGCGCCGGGTTCCAGCGCGAGCATGGGTGAACCGTGGGAAATAAACAGGCTGGGAAACATGATGGGTTCCTGAGCGTTAAGATGGCCTCATCTTCAGTCAGATCATTGATCTAAATCTAATATAAGTTTTGATGCTTTTTGATCGAATTATTGGGAGTGATGCATGCAGCCTGAGTTTTGGCACAAGAAGTGGGCTTCGGGCCAGATCGGTTTCCATCTGCCCGAGGTGAACCCGTATCTGCAGCGGCACTGGGCGGCACCTGAAACGGCGCGAGTGCTCGTGCCTTTGTGTGGGAAAAGTCTGGATCTGGCGTGGCTGGCAGGGCGCGGTCATCAGGTGCTCGGGATCGAATTGTCGGAAAAGGCTATCGAGGACTTTTTCAGTGAACATCAGGTGCAGCCGCAGATCAGCGAGAAGGGCGCGTTCAAGGTCTATCGGGGTGACGCCATCGAGTTGTGGTGTGGGGATTTCTTTGCGCTGACAGCGAGTGATGTGGCCGATTGCACAGCGTTGTACGACCGCGCCGCGCTGATTGCCTTGCCAGCGCCGATGCGTGAGCGTTATGCGGCGCATCTTCAGCGGATTCTCCCGCAAGGTGTACAAGGGTTGCTGATCACGCTGGATTACGATCAGGCGCAGATGCCGGGGCCGCCGTTTGCGGTGGGGGATGATGAGGTGCAGCGGTTGCTGGGGGATGCCTGGCAGGTGCAAGTGCTCGAGGAGCAGGATGTGCTGGGCGAGAGCTGGAAGTTCCTGCAGGCGGGCGTGACGCGACTTGAGGAGCGGGTGTACCGCGTTTCTGGCCTATAGCTCTTTAGGGGGAGTACTGGCCTCATCGCTGGCAAGCCAGCTCCCACAGGGTTCAATCGTGTTCTCTCTATCTTCAAAACGCCACAGCCCACTGTGGGAGCTGGCTTGCCAGCGATAGGGCCATCAGCAACCGCGAACTAATCATGGCAACAAAAAAGGCCCGCATCACTGCGGGCCTTTTCATTGTTACCGGTCAGATCAACCGCGACGACGCAGCGCGTCAATACGCTCTTCCAGCGGCGGGTGGCTCATGAACATGCGGGCAAAGCCCTGTTTGATGCCACCGTTGATGCCAAAGGCGTTCAGGGTGTCCGGCATGTGCACCGGCAGGCCCTGTTCGGCGCGCAGGCGTTGCAGTGCACCGATCATCGCGCTGGTGCCAGCCAGACGTGCGCCGGCCTCGTCGGCACGGAATTCGCGCTTGCGCGAGAACCACATGACGATCGCACTGGCGAGAATGCCCAGTACCAGTTCGGCGAAGATGGTCGCCACGTAGTAGGCGATGCCCTGGCCTTCTTCGTTCTTGAAGATCACCTTGTCGACGAAATTGCCGATGATCCGCGCAAAGAACATCACGAAGGTGTTCACCACGCCCTGGATCAGCGCCAGCGTGACCATGTCGCCGTTTGCCACGTGACCGATTTCGTGGGCCAGTACGGCTTTCACTTCATCGGGTGAGAAGCGCTCGAGCAAGCCCTGGCTGACCGCGACCAGCGCGTCGTTCTTGTTCCAGCCAGTGGCGAAGGCGTTTGCTTCGTAGGCCGGGAAAATACCGACTTCGGGCATCTTGATCCCGGCTTCGCGGGACAGTTGCTCAACGGTTTGCAGCAGCCATTGCTCATGCCGGGTACGTGGCTGGCTGATGATCTGGGTACCGGTGCTCATCTTCGCCATCCACTTGGAGATGAACAGCGAGAACAGCGAGCCGGCGAAACCAAAGACTGCACAGAAAACCAGCAGCTGACTAAGGTCGAGATCAACCCCGTTGGCCGCCATGAACCCGTTGAAGCCGAACAGGCTCAGGGTGATGCTGGCTATCAGCACGACCGCCAGGTTAGTGGCCAAAAACAGCAGGATGCGCATCATGGTTGTAGAAATCTCCTCAAGCTAAAGATGTAGCGTACTGCGGGGTATATAAGGTGCTGCACCGGGCTATTCAACTGAGTGACTATTTCAAACTGTGTCCTACAGCAGATTCTTCGGTGCTCGGCACATTTCCCACGACAGAAACTGATAGGGATGACGGCCAGCCGCGACCCGTCGCCATTACGCCGGACGCAGGTAACCGGTATGAATCGCAAGTGTAGAAGGCGTGCGCGGAGGTGGAACGCAGAAGTGTTGCTGAATCAGACAGTGCGCAACGTTTGGCCGTTGCGCACTGCTGGCCAGTTACTGGCGGTAAGACTTGAGGAAGTTGCCGATGCGGCCGATGGCCATTTCCAGATCATCGACGCGAGGCAGCGTGACGACGCGGAAGTGATCCGGCCACGGCCAGTTGAACGCCGTGCCCTGTACCACCAGCAGCTTCTCGGAGAGCAGCAGGTCGAGGACGAATTTTTCGTCGTTGTGGATCGGGCAGACCTTCGGATCGATTTTCGGGAACGCGTACAGCGCACCCATCGGCTTGACGCAGCTCACGCCGGGAATGTCGTTGAGCAATTCCCAGGTGCGGTTGCGCTGCTCCAGCAGACGACCCTGCGGCAGCACCAGATCATTGATGCTCTGATAGCCGCCCAGTGCGGTCTGGATCGCGTGCTGGCTCGGCACGTTGGCGCACAGGCGCATGTTGGCCAGCATATCGATGCCTTCGATGTAGCTCTGCGCGTTGTGCTTCGGCCCGGAGATCGCGATCCAGCCGGAACGGAAACCCGCCACACGGTACGACTTCGACAGACCGTTGAAGGTCAGGCAGAGCAGGTCCGGGGCCAGCGACGCGGTGCAGATGTGCACGGCATCGTCGTACAGAATCTTGTCGTAGATCTCGTCGGAGAACACCACCAGATTGTGCGCACGGGCAATTTCCAGCATGCCCAGCAACACTTCCTTCGAATACACCGCGCCGGTCGGGTTGTTCGGGTTGATGATCACCATGGCTTTGGTGTTCGGGGTGATCTTGGCCTTGATGTCGGCCAGATCCGGGAACCAGTCGGCGCCCTCGTCACACAGATAATGCACGGCATTGCCACCGGCGAGGCTGACGGCGGCGGTCCACAGCGGATAGTCCGGGGCCGGCACCAGCACTTCGTCGCCATTGTTGAGCAGCGCCTGCAGCGACATCACGATCAGCTCGGACACGCCGTTGCCCAGGTAGATGTCTTCGATGCCGACACCTTCGACATTCTTTTGCTGGTAGTACTGCATCACCGCTTTGCGCGCGCTGAACAGACCTTTGGAGTCGCTGTAGCCTTGCGCGGTCGGCAGGTTGCGGATCACATCCTGGAGGATTTCATCCGGCGCTTCGAAACCAAACGGCGCCGGGTTGCCGATGTTCAGCTTGAGGATGCGCTGGCCTTCCTCTTCCAGTCGTTTGGCGTGCTTGAGCACCGGGCCGCGAATGTCGTAGCAGACGTTGGCGAGCTTGTTCGATTTGCTGAACTGCATGGCGATGTGATCCCGAAAATGAACGATCCAGGCGGTGGATGGACAACCGTGCTGGGATTCCTGTGTTTTCACACAGGCGGACGTCTTGAGCCGTGGCTCCCATAATCCGTTTGAATGCGCCCGGTCTGGCTGCCAGACTGGTGCGTGACGAGGCGCAATCATACGTGCCGCCCGATCCGTGGAAAAGGTACAGATCGGGCTTTTTCAGCCGCTGAGGTGTGATGATGGAAAAGTTGGAAAAAACCCTGGAAGAATGGAAAGCCATGCTCGACCCGCAGCAGTACGAGGTTTGCCGCCTCAGTGCCACTGAGCGACCGTTCTCCGGCAAATACAACGCGACCAAAACCGACGGCGTTTATCACTGCGTTTGCTGCAACGAGCCGTTGTTCGACTCCAAGACCAAATTCGATTCCGGCTGCGGCTGGCCGAGCTTCTACGCGCCGATTGGCGAAAGCGCGATGACCGAAATCCGTGATACCACGCACGGCATGATCCGCACGGAAGTGAAGTGCGCGCGCTGCGATGCGCATCTGGGTCATGTGTTTCCCGACGGCCCGCCGCCGACCGGCCTGCGGTATTGCATCAACTCGGTGTGTCTGAACCTCGAACCGCGCGCTTAAACGATTGAAGGCGACCTTCGGGTCGCCTTGTTATTCGATAATTAAATTGCACACAATTTAATTGCTCGCTATGTTTGGTCTTTCCTGACTGTCTGCGGAGCCCAGTGCCATGAGCGACAACCTGCTGAACATCCCGTGCACCACCATCAAGGGTGAGCAAAAGACCCTGGCCGATTTCGCTGGCAAAGCGGTTTTAGTGGTCAACACTGCGAGCAAATGCGGTTTCACCCCACAGTACAAAGGCCTCGAAGAGCTGTGGCAGACCTACAAGGATCAGGGGCTGGTGGTTTTGGGCTTCCCGTGCAATCAGTTCGGCAAGCAGGAGCCAGGCAACGAAGGGGCGATCAGTGAATTCTGTGAGCTGAAC
The DNA here is from genome assembly GCF_979258655.1 of Pseudomonas sp. AC242. Classification (NCBI taxonomy): domain Bacteria; kingdom Pseudomonadati; phylum Pseudomonadota; class Gammaproteobacteria; order Pseudomonadales; family Pseudomonadaceae; genus Pseudomonas; species Pseudomonas sp. AC242. The sequence goes on along the minus strand of NZ_OZ409873.1, from coordinate 3,733,560 downwards.
TTCGGTGTCAGCTTCCCTCTGTTCAAGAAAATCGAAGTTAACGGTGCCGACGCGCATCCGCTATTCGTGCAACTGAAAAAACGCGCGCCGGGTCTGCTTGGCTCCCAGGGCATCAAGTGGAACTTCACCAAGTTCCTGATTGGCAAGGACGGAAAACTGGTCAAGCGTTTTGCCCCGACCACCAAGCCGCAGGAGCTGAGCGGCGAGATCGAAGCCTTGCTCAAATGAACAGCCTGCCGGTCGATTCGCTGAAGCTCGACAGCCAGTTGTGCTTCAAGTTGTACGCCGCCTCCCGAGCGGTAATTCGTGCCTACAAGCCGATGCTCGATCAGCTCGGTCTGACCTACCCGCAATATCTTGCGATGCTGGTGTTGTGGGAATGGCAGGACGCCGCGCCGGAGCAACCGACCGTCAAGGCCTTGGGCGAGCGCCTGGCACTGGACTCGGGCACGCTGACGCCGTTGCTCAAGCGTCTGCAGCAGTTGCAGTGGGTGCAGCGCCAGCGTTCCACGCGTGATGAACGGGAAGTCCACCTGAGCCTGACACCGGCCGGCCAAGCGTTGCGCGAACAGGTCGGGCCGCTCAAGGCCCGGTTGCTGTGCGACAGCGGGGTCGATCTGGACCGCCTCAACGACCTGCGTGACGGCCTCGATCACTTGTTGGGGCAGATCAAAGCGCTGTCGTAGTCGGGATCCACTGATCGAGCAGGGCCGCGAGTTCTTCACGGCGGAACGGCTTGGCCAGATAGTCGCTCATACCGGCCGCACGGCAGCGCTCGCGTTCCTCGGACATGGCGTTGGCAGTCAGGGCGACGATAGGCAGGTGCGGCCAGCGCCCGCTTTGACGGATCTGCCGGCTGGCTTCGTAGCCGTCCATCACCGGCATGTTGCAGTCCATCAGCACCAGATCGAATTCGTGATACTCCAACTGATCGAGCGCTTCGGCACCATGGGCAGCGACGATGACCTCGCAGCCCAGTTTGCCGAGCATGCCTTTGGCCACCAACTGATTGACCGGGTTGTCTTCGACCAGCAACACCCGCCCGCGCCGCACCGAGGGAGCGGTTTCGAGCTGCGCATCGTTAATGGCAACGACGTCCGGTTGCAGGGTGCGGCGCAGGTTCTGGTAAAGCGCGTTGCGCGCCAACGGCCGCGCCTGTTGTTGCAGAGGCGCGAGCGCAGCCGCTTCTTCGCTCGGCAGAAAGCTGCCGTAGGCGGTCACCAGCAAAATCGGCGCAACGAGCGTCGGGCGCAAGCCGAAAAGGCACTCAGGGCAATCGGTAATCACCACGTCCGGGGTCAGGCCCAACAGTGAGTCATCGATGGTGCGCTGCTCATACGCAAGCCCCCAGACCGGCAGCAGGCTCTGCAACAGTTCCGCCAGACCGCTGCTGGCCGCAGTGATGGCGAGGACTTTCCCGTGCAGTGGCGCCGGGGCAAGCGCGCGGGTATGACACGGCAGAGGCAACTCGGCACAGAACTGACTGCCAAAACCGGTCTCGGAGCTGATGGTCAGGCGCCCCTGCATCGCTTCGCAGAGGTTGTAGGTCAGCGCCAGTCCCAGGCCGGTGCCGCCGTACTGGCGAGTGATGCCGGCGCCTGCCTGCGTGAACGGCTGGAAGATTTTCAGCTGCGCGTCCTGGGCGATACCGATGCCGGTGTCGCAGACCTCGATGCGCACGCCATCCTGGTAGGTCGACAAGCGCACGTCTACCCTGCCGAAGCGGGTGAATTTCAGCGCGTTGGACAGCAGGTTGCTGACGATCTGCCGCACGCGGGTCGGATCGCCCAGCACCAGCGCCGGGAAGTGCGGATTGATCAGGCAGGTCAGCTCGACGCTTGGCGCCGCGTTCTGCGATAGCAGGTTGGCGGTATCTTCGATCAACGAGCCAAGATCGAACGGGATGTGCTCAAGCTCCAGTTGCCCGGCATCGAATTTCGACAGGTCGAGGATATCGTTGAGCAACTCGACCAGCACCTTGCCCGAATCGTGGGCGATCGACAGCTGTTGCTGTTGCTCGGCATTCAACGGGCCGTCGAGTGACAGCGCAATCATCCCCAGCAGGCCGTTGAGTGGCGTGCGGATCTCGTGGCTCATGTTGGCGAGGAATGCCGAGCGGGCTTCGGCCATTTCCAGGGCGGTGCTGCGGGCGACTTCGAGTTCCTGATTGGACTGGCTGAGCCGCGCGTTGATCGCCTTGAGTTCGGCGGTGCGCGCCGAGACGATGTTTTCCAGTTGCCCGAGGTAGTCGGTCAGGCGGTTTTCGGCGTTGCGCCGCTGTTGAATCTCGGTGGCAATGTTCTCGAATTGCTGATTGGCGACTTTGACCAGCACGCCGATTTCATCGTTGCCGTGGCCGGACGGACATTCCAGCGTAGTCGGTTCGGCGCTGCGCGGGTCGCGCCCACTGAGTTCGCGGATCACCCGCACCAGCGGTTTGGTCAGCATCACGTAGAACAGCGCCAAGAGGATGCCGGTGAGAATCAGGCTGCGCGCGAACCCATTGAGCAGGGTCACCTCGGCCCGGCGCAGAAAACGGCTGCCGAAGGCATAGGTGTCGACCTCGAGGCTCAAGACCCCCAGCGATTCGTTGGGCAGGTGATCCAGATACAGACGATCCTCGAACTGGCGCTTGGCGCCAAACAGGAAGTCGCTGATCACCCGGTAGCCGCTTTGCAGTTCCGGGCGTTTGACGCTGGCCAGCACCGTATTGTTATTGTCGATCAGTTGCGCAGAAATGATCGCCGGTGAGCGCAACAGGCCCAGGGTCAGTTCCTGCGCCAGTTCGGCGTCGATGTTGTAGGCAATCCTTGAGGCCGGGTTATGGCTGATTTCCAGCAAAGACAGGATTTCACGGTTGATGGAGGCGTCTTCACTGGCATAATCGATGCCGATTTGCAGCAGGCTGAGCAGCGTGCCCAGAATGAACCCGACCAGCACAGTAAGCCTGGCTTGCTTGTATGACAGCCGGTGGGTGAATTTGATATCCATGGGGTGTTGAACCACTTCCGTTTCCCTTCGCTGCTCAAGCATAGTCGATCATGTATGGATACCGAGGTTCCCGAATCGCCTTGTAACAAGGCTTGGTAGGGTGATTTTTATCTGTGTGTCGCCGCTGGATCGTCATCATCACTGTGAATGTGCCCGAGGAGAAGACGTGGATTCCCGATTGAATGCTTTTCTTGAACGCGCCGAGTCGGTTCTGGCGCGGATCGAACCGTTGTTGCCGGCACCACGGCCGGTGATCGACTGGGGCACTTGTCTGGCGGCGCGCTGGCAGCGCGACGGGCGCAGCGGCTACTTGTTGCCGCTGGAAGTCAGCCTCGACATGCGCCTGTCCGACCTGATCGGTGTTGACCGTCAGCTCGAACAACTGGGGCGCAACACCCAGCAATTTCTCGATGGCATGCCGGCCAACCATGCGCTGCTGTGGGGCTCGCGCGGCACTGGCAAGTCGTCGCTGGTGCGAGCCTTGCTGGCGGAACACGCCGCCGCGGGTCTGCGCTTGATCGAGATCGAGCGCGATCATCTGGCGGATCTGCCGCGGGTGGTCGAGCAGATCGGCAAACTGCCGCAACGTTTCGTGTTGTTTTGCGATGACTTGTCGTTCGAATCCGGTGAAGGCGATTATCGCGTGCTCAAAAGCGTGCTCGATGGTTCGCTTGAGCAGGCCCCGGACAACGTCTTGCTGTACGCCACTTCCAACCGTCGCCATCTGGTGCCGGAGAAGGAAAGCGACAACGAAAACTGGAAACGCGTCGACGGCGAACTGCATCCCAGCGAAGCAGTGGAAGACAAGATCGCGCTGTCGGACCGTTTCGGTCTGTGGCTGTCGTTCTACCCGTTTACTCAAGAACACTTCCTCAACGTCGTCGAGCATTGGATCGGCCAGTTGGCGGCCAAGGCCGGCCTGAGCTGGCAGCGCGACGAAGAACTGGACATCCTTGCCGTGCGTTGGGCCACCGGCCGCGGTAATCGCAATGGACGTTGCGCGTACCAATTCGCCCGTTACTGGGTGGGACTGAAATTGTTGGAGCACAAGGCATGATTGATTTGCAACAAAGCGGCCAAGGCCTCGAAGGCTATGGCATGTTGGCCGCACAACTGGAATCGCTGCTGGCGGACGAGCGCGATTTCATCGCCAACGCCGCGCAGTTTTCGGCGTTCCTGTTCAACCAGCTCGATGATCTGAACTGGGCGGGTTTTTACCTCAACCGTAACGAAGAGCTGGTGCTCGGCCCGTTTCAGGGGCAGATCGCTTGCGTACGCATTCCGTTCGGTCGTGGCGTGTGTGGTGCGGCGGCAGCGACTCGGCAAACCCAGCGCGTTGAAGATGTGCACGCGTTCCCGGGGCATATCGCCTGCGACAGCGCGTCGAACAGTGAGCTGGTCGTGCCGCTGGTCAAGGACGGTCGCCTGATCGGTGTACTTGACCTCGACAGCCCGAAACTGGCGCGTTTCGGTGCGCAGGATCAGGCCGGTATCGAGCAACTGGCGGCGATTTTCCTGCGTCTGACCGACTGCTGATCACGCGGTGAGGCCAGCCTTGTGCAGCAGGCTGGCCGGATCCACGTTGTCGATCTGCGCGGGATCGAGAAAACGCACGGCGTACTGCATGTACACGCCATCGTTGATGAACAAACCAAACAGCTGGGCATCGATGTGTGCTTCGCGGCACATGGTGGCCATGATCGCCAACGCCTCACTCAAGGTTTTCGCTTTCTTGTACGGGCGATCGGCTGCGGTCAGCGCCTCGAAGATATCGGCAATCGCCATCATCCGCGCCGGCAGGCTCATGTCCTCACGCTTCAGGCGTTTCGGGTAACCGGTGCCGTCCATTTTTTCATGATGACCGCCGGCGATCTCGGCAATGCTGTCGAGGTGGCCGGGGAAGGGCAGGTGGCTGAGCATCATGATTGTCTGCACCATGTGGTGATTGATCACGTAACGCTCTTCGCGGGTCAGGGTGCCGCGGCTGATGCTCAGGTTATACAGCTCGCCGCGATTGTATTTGTAGCGCGGCACATCCAGCTTGAAGCCCCATGGATTGTCTTCGGGAATCAACTCGTTCGGGTCGCGTTCGAGCAGGTGCTCGGGCTTGTCCGCCAAAAGCTTTTCACTGACCGGCAAGCTCGGTGCCGGCGTGCGCGACTGACGCCGATTCTCCTCCCAGGACACACCCAACCGGTCATCAAGGGTACGCATCCAGGTGCGTCGGCCGAGATGATCAAGGCGCTGCAGATCTGCTTCGGCCATCGCTTCACTGCCTAGGTTGCAGCGCGCGACAAAGGCAAAATCGTCGTCGAGCGCCGTCAGCGTGGCGTCGCGCAGTTCGGCCAATGCGGTCTCATCGCCGCCCAGGGCGCGCGCCTGCCAATAGCTGATCCAGGCATCACGCTTGAGCACTTCGAAACGTGTGCGGATCTCGTGGATGCGGTCGTTGATGGTTTCCAGTTTGGTGGCCTTGTCGACCACGTATTCCGGCGTCGTGACCTTGCCGCAGTCGTGCAGCCACGCGGCAATGTGCAGGGCTTCCCATTCATCTTCGCTGGGTTGATAGGCGCTGAAGGCCGGCGCCTGACTGGCTGCTGCGGCCTGGGCAAGCATCAGTGTCAGCTCCGGCACGCGCTGACAATGCCCGCCGGTATACGGACTCTTGGCGTCGATGGCACCGGCGAGTAATTGAATAAAGGCGTCGAGAAGTTGTTTCTGACGGGCTTGCAGACGCTGGCTCTCGATGCTCACCGCCGCCGCGCCGGACACAGCCTGCAAAAAAGCGATGCGATCAGGGCGCAGTTTTTCCAGATCGGCTGCGGTGCCGCTGTCGCTCACCAGCAGAATCAGCAGGCCGATGGTTTCGTCGTGGCGGTTGTGCAGGCGGATGCCGATCAGATGGATGCGCGGCGATTGCATTGCCAGCAGGACCTTCTGCAAGTCGCCGGCCTGATCAAAGCCGAAGTTGCTCACCACGTTGTTGGCGCTGACCAATTGTCTGAACCACGCCGGGCCGTTGCTCTGCTGCAGGTCGTGGCCCTGGATGTCGAACGCCTCCAGGGTCTGTGGCGTGCCATCTATGACCAGGCCGTAAGGCTCCATGCGGCTGCTGTCGCTTTCACGCAGATAGATCAGCCCTGCCTGCGCCTGAGCAATCTGCACCGTTTCAAACAGCACCCGGTGCAGCAGGGGGGCAAAGCGGGTTTCGGCGCCCAGGGTGTCGGTGATCTGGAAGAAACTCGCCAGGGTGTCTTTCATTCGTGCCATCGACACACTCAACTGGTCGACTTCAAGCACCGGCGAGCGGCGTGCCAACGGAAAATTGAAATCGAAACTGCGGATGGCGTCTGCTTCCTTGACCAGCGCGTGCAACGGCTTGACCAGAATCCGCGAAATCACCCAGCCCAGCGGCAGGCATAGCAGCAGGGTCGCCAGGGTGACCAGCGCGCCTTGCCAGCGCAAACGGTAGGCATCGACCAGTAACTCGTCTTCCGGCACCAGTAACGCCAATTGCAAACCTTTCGGGCCACCCTCTTGAATGCTGCTGCGGGCGACGATCCAGTGGCGCCCCTCCGCTTCCACGCGATTGCCCTTGGCTGCGCCGGACAACAGCGTATGCAAGCCCGGACTCAGGTCCGCCGCTTTGGCCAGAGAGGCCGTGCTGCCGTCGACAATCAGGCGCTCGCTGTCGGGGTAGGCCACGGCGTTGCCCTCGGCGTCGAACAGGGCAATCTCGGTGGAGGGGGTGACGACATGTTTACTCAGCGCGGCGGACAGGGCGACCAGCGTCAGGTCCGCGCCAATCACGGCGTTCTCGCCGCTGCGCCGGGCCAAGGTCGTGCCGACATTGTGAGTGGAGAAAAACACGTAGGGCTCGGTGGTGATCTGTTCCTCTTGTTGACGGGCATCGTTGAACCAGGCACGGCTGCGCGGATCGTAGCGGTCGCCTGGGTTGTCCTGACGGCTTATCGGGGTCAGTGCCTGATCGAAAAACAGCGATTGCGAGTGCATCGCGCCCTGCGGGTCATGCTCGATGCTCCAGACCTGATACGCCGCCGCTTCAGGGGCCTTGAGCAGCGTTTTCAGTGCTGCGCTGCGCAGTGGACGGACCATGAAGAAGTCGCCATTGGCATAACCCAGGTACAGCGACGCCAGGTTGGGATTGTCGGTGAGCGACTGGCTGAAGGGGCGGAGCAGGGGCATGCGTTGTTCAAGGCGCGCAGCCTGAGTGGCGGGGTTGTCCGCCAGCAAACTCAGCAAATGGCGGATCGGCTGATAGGTGGCCGCCATGTCCAGGCGCACGTCCTGTTCGATCCGTTCGAACAGTTTTTCGCTGCTCGAGAGGATGATCTGCGTGGTCTGGTGGTAATTGAACAGGCCCAGCACGATTCCTGTAAGCAGCAACAGGAAGGTGAACATGACGCTGATGTGCACATGCAGCGGAAACCGGCGTTGCTCCGGGCGCAGTGGGCTGGGCATTTCGGGCTCTCCATGATGGTTAACTCACTGCTCAGCGCCAAGCATAGTTAAGGCAGGCTCATTGTGCTTTGATCCGACACCGTCAATTGCTGCTGCAAGGCGTGCTCGAGATCGAGCATCGCCCGGTTGCTCGCTTCGCAACGGCGAGCGATCTCGTCTGTCGACAAGGCCTCGGCGCAGGCTTGCTCAAGGGCGTCGCAGCACTCGATCACGCGTGATGCCTGAGCGATACGCGCGGCGCCCTTGATCTTGTGAGCGACCACCGCCAGCGCCGCGCGATCATGTTCAGGCGACAGCGCGAGCAGTTCCTGACGATCGAGACGGCTGCTTTTGAGCAACTCGGCCAGCAAACGGCGGGCTTGAGCAGGGTTGCCACCGGTCAGCATGTTCATGTTTTGCAGGTTGAAGGCCGGTGGTGCACACGTCGGCGTGATGCCATCGACCCACTGGCTGAGCAGGCTCAGGCTCAAGGGCTTGAACAGGCAATCGTTCATGCCGGCCTGTTTGCAACGCTGGATTTCCTCCGGCTGTGCATTGGCCGTAAAGCCCAGCACAGTGCAGGGCGGGCAGCGTGCCTGGAGTTCATGCTGGCGAATGGCGCGAGTCAATTCGTAGCCATTCATCAACGGCATGTTGCAGTCGACGATCACCAGGTCGAAATGGCCCGCCCTCCACAGTGCCAGGCCACTGCAGCCGTTCTCGGCAATGCTGAAGTGATGTCCGAGAAACTCCAGTTGCTGACACATCAACAATCGATTCGCCGGATGGTCATCTACCACGAGCACACGCAGGGGCGTTTGCGATGTCTTGATCGCCGCTTCACTTTTCACTGTGCTCAGCTGTATCGGCAAGGTTTCCAGCGCCAGGGAGATACATACCTGAGTGCCGATGCCCGGCTGACTGTTCAATTGCAGTTGCCCGCCCATCATTTCGCAGAGGTTGCGACTGATCACCAGTCCCAGGCCTGCCCCGCTTCTACCTTGTTGACTGCTGTTTTCCGCCTGGGCAAATGGTTCGAACAAGCGCTGCTGGTCCTCGGCACTGATACCGACGCCAGTGTCCTGTACGGTCAGTTGCATCAAGGCACGGGCCGGCACCTCGGTGTTCATGAGGTCCAGGGTAATCCGCACATGCCCCTGCTCGGTGAATTTGATGGCATTGCTCACCAGATTCGACAGCACCTGTTTGAAACGCAGGGGGTCCAGATGCACATCGATTGCCAGGTCCGGTGGATTGAAGATGACTTGCAGGGTGAGGTTTTTCTGCCGGGCGAGGCCTTCGAAGATTCTTGCCACAGACGCCACGGTATCGACCAGATTGACCCGTTCCGGGCAAAGACTCAGACGCCCGGATTCGATCCGTGCGATGTCGAGAATATCGCCGATCAAACCCAGCAGATCGTTGGCCGAATGATAAGCCGTGTCGATTGATGAGCGATCCGGATGCTGTTGATCCATACGTTTGAGTGTCAGTTCAAGCATGCCGATCACGGCATTCATTGGCGTGCGGATTTCGTGACTCATGGTCGCCAGAAACGTGCTTTTTGCCCGGTTGGCCTCATCTGCCTGTTCTTTGGCCGTACGCAACTCTTCGAATAACTGACGGCGTTCGCTGATGTCGATCCAACCGCCGATGATGCCTTTCACGTCGCCGCTGGAGTCACGGTACGGCAGTATCCAGTGATAGATCGTCAGGCGTCGGTTACCGATGTGCAAAGGCCGGTCGACCACCATCGGCGTGCCTTCGGCGACGACGCGTTGGTAATCGGCCTGAAAAGCCTGAGCTTCGAAGGCGTTGCTCAAGGTGCCCTCAATGACGCTTTTGCCGATGACGTCTTCGCGTTTGGCATTGAACGCTTCGAGGTAGCTTTCATTGCAGCTTTGCAGCAGGCCTTGGCGGTCGCGGACATAAATCGGATGCGGTGTGCCATCGACCAGTGAACGCATGAATTCGAACTGGTCGTTCAGCGCGCGCTCGGCGGCCTGACGTTGTTTGATCTGGTGACGCATATAGGCGTTCCAGGCCAGAAGCAGCAGCAGTAACAGGCAAGCGCCGACGATCACTTGGTAGAACAGGCGCTGGTAGTTATGCCAGATGTTCTGCGATGCCGTGGAGTAACCGCGCCAGCGGCCATTGATCACGCCCAGCTCATCGGGGGCGATGCTCAACAACGCTTTGTTGATGATCGACGCCAGTTCCGTGTTGTCCCGGGCGGTTGCCAGCGAAAACGCAGCCTGGCCGGTGCCGATGGTGGTGGTGATTTGTAATGCCTGATTGAAGATCCGCGAAGAAATGAAGTAGTTGGCAATCACCAGTGAGTTCACCGCGCCGTCGACATGTCCTTCAGCGAGCAGCGATACCGCGCTGAAGGTATCCGCGGTTTCGATCAACTGGATGCGCGGATACTCTCGGCGCAGGTATTCGACCATCGGATTGCCTTGGGCAATCGCCAGTTGTTTGCCTTTGAGCTGGCCCAGGTTGGTCGGGCCGTCGGCACTCTTGCGGGTCAGCAGAACGTAGGAATTTTCCAGATAGGGACGACTGAAATTGAGGGTTTTTTCGCGCTCCGCTGTCGGCAACAATGCTGCAATCAGATCGGCTTGATGGTGGTCTATCTGCTGGATCATTTCCGCGTCGTTGCGGCTGCGCCGGATCTCGAAACGCAGGCCGGTGCGCAGGCGGATCAGTTCGAGCAGGTCGGCACTGATGCCGCGAAAATTGCCGTCGTTGTCAAAGAATGTCAGGGGCGCGAACGCTTCATTGACGACCACGCTGACCACCGGATGCTGTTTGAGCCACACTTCTTCGCGCTGGGTCAGTTGCATTTTCCGGTCGGTGAGCAACAGGTCGCTGCCGGCGCTCCAGCGCTTGGCAATATTGTCGCGTTCGCTGGCAGGCACTGCCTTGAGCACGGTGTCGACGATGTCGAGCAATTGTGGGTTGTTGCGGCGCACGGCGAAGCTGAACCCCTGGGCTTCCTGCTTGCCGAAATTGGCCATGCGCACATTGTTCAGGTAACCCTTGTTGATCATGTAATGCGTCGACAGGGTATCGCCGAGAAACACATCGGCCTGGTCAAACGCGACGGCGTTGATCGCGTTCTGGTAGGAGGGGTAGCAGGTAATGAGCGCCTTGGGATACAGCGCCTTGACTTCGGGTAACGGCAAATAGTGATAGACCATGCTCAGGCGCAGCCCGGCCAGGCCTTCGGTGAGTGAGCGGGTTTCGTCTTCGCGGGTGACCAGCACCGGCAGGTCAATGGCATAGGGGGTCGACAGCGCCAGGTTGGCATTGCTCGCTTCGAACCCGTTCGCGGTACCCAGCAGGTCGACCTGGCCATCGACCAGTGCCCGAATCGCCGCATCCCGGGATGGAAAGCGCTGCACCCGGACAGGCAGACCGGTGGCCTGGCCAAGGAGTCCGGCGTAGTCAGCTGTCAGCCCTTCGTAATCCTTGCCACTGACCGTCATGTCAAACGGCGGGTAGTCAGGCGCCGAAGTGCCCAGAACCAGTTCGCTACGCGCAAGCATCCATTGCCGCTGGGACTTATCGAACGTGATCGATACCGGCTCGTTTGCCGACCTGCTTAGCAAGGCATAGTCCGGTGAACCGCCGGGCATGGCGAACACGTTGGCGCTCAGGTAAAGACCTGCACTCAACGCAATTAAATAGTCCTTCAAACGGCTGGGCATGCGGGCTCTCACACGAGTGCGTTTCGTTTGGCCATCTCGATAAGTTCTACAAGGGATTTGGCCTTGAGTTTCTGCATCAGGCGTTTTTTGTAAGTGCTGACGGTTTTATTACTTAGAAACATGCCCTTGGCGATCTCCTTGTTAGTGCGGCCTTGGGCGAACAATTGCAAAACCATCAACTCGCGATCATTGACGGATTTGAACAGTTCCAGTTCGGCAAAACGGATATCGTCACTACGAACCGGATTCAATGCCTGGCTGGGGAAATAGTTGTAACCGGAAAGTACTGCTTTGATTGCACTGACCAGTTCGCTCAGGTCTTCCTGTTTGCAGACATAACCCGATGCGCCGGATTGCATGCAGCGAATGCCGAACAGTGTCGGGCACTGCGCCGTCAGAATCAGGATTTTCAACGGCGAGCCCATGGCATTGAAGCGGGCCAGCACCTCCAGGCCGTCCAGCTTGGGAATGCTCACATCGAGAATGACCAGATCGGGCATGCACTCGCGCACCATTTGCATGGCATCGACTCCGTTATCGGTTTCACCGACGACCTTGTAACCTTCATGCTCCAGCAGCATTCGAACGGCGAGACGGATGACCGGGTGATCGTCGACAATAAAAACGGAGTTCATAATCAAATCCCATGCAAGCACGAATAAAGCGCGCACCTTAGCTCAGTTGAATGAGCACTCGCATGAAGTGACATGGCTCCAGTCACGTTATCGGATTAATCCTACAACTAATAAGGAAACGGACTACGTTCAAACTAGGTTTGACGTAAGGAGGAGCAGAATTTGAAGAGGCTTATAGTTTGACTTGAATGATTTGCAAGTACTGGCTGTAAATGGCTTTTTATAGATGTTTAAACTTGCTGAATCGCCGCGTGGTCATTGTGGATCTTCAGCCCTGTCAGTGACGCGTTAAAAGTTCTCGGGTTGACATTGGGAGGGCTGCATGCGGGTAGCCAAAACCATGGGCGCCCGCACGCGATGGGGTCAGTGGCTGGAGCGGCCGGTCATTTCCAGCGCCATGTCGCTGGCGTAGCTGTCGGTCATGCCGGCAATGAAATCGATCATGCGCAGAAACGACGTGTGTAACGAACCCTGAGGATCCGGTGCGTTACTGCCCAGCAGATCAAGAATGCGCCGGCTTTTGAATGACGGCGTACGACCGTTGTGTTGTTCCAGCGCGGCCCCACAGAACGAATTGAGCAGGATCTCCAGCGTCGTATACGCGCCGATTTCATGCAGGGTTTTGCGCTTGTCCTGAAAGATTTTCTTGCGGGCGATGTCCTTGGCGTTCAGGACGCAACGCTTGGCCGGGCCGTGCATGTGCTCGACCAGATCGCCGTGCAGCGTGCCGGCGAGGAGTGCGTCCTGTTGCTCGACAAAGGCCCGCGCCGCAGCGTTGGTCAAATGCTCAATGGCCTTGCCGCGCAGGATCGCCAGTTTGCGTCGTCGCGAATCCTGCGGGCCGAGCTGACGATAGGTTTCCGGCAGATCGTCGCCCACCAGCCCGAGCAGCAGGGATTCGACTTCGGCGTATTCCAGCAGCTCCATTTCGAGGCCGTCTTCGAGATCGATCAGCGCGTAGCAGATGTCGTCGGCTGCCTCCATCAGATACACCAACGGGTGACGCGCCCAACGCTGGTCTTCGATTTGCGGCAGGCCCAGTTTGTGGGCGATCTGCTCAAGCAGCGGCAGCTCACTTTGATAGCAGCCGAATTTGTGTTTCTTGTAGCCCAGGGAGTCGGCGTGGCGCGCGGTCCACGGGTATTTCAGGTAAGTGCCGAGGGTGGCGTAGGTCAGCCGTGTACCGCCGTCGAACTGGTGGTACTCCAGCTGAGTCAGTACGCGAAAGCCTTGGGCGTTACCTTCGAAGTTGAGAAAGTCAGCGCGTTCGGCTTCGCTCATGCCGTCGAGCCAGCCACGTCCGGCGGCCTGCTGGAACCAGTGACGAATAGCATCTTCACCGGAATGGCCGAACGGCGGATTGCCGATGTCGTGGGCCAGACACGCCGACTGCACGACCATGCCGAGGTCGGCCGGGTCGCACCATTCGGGCAAGGCACTGCGCAGGGTTTCGCCCACTCGCATGCCCAGTGAACGGCCGACGCAACTGACTTCCAGCGAATGGGTCAGGCGCGTGTGAATGTGATCGTTGCTGGTGACCGGGTGCACCTGGGTCTTGCGTCCGAGGCGGCGGAAGGCACCGGAGAAAATGATGCGGTCATGGTCTTTGTGGAAAGGGCTGCGGCCAAGTTCTTGCGGGCTGTGCAGCGGCTTGCCTAGGCGTTCGCGGTTGAGCAGGGTTTGCCAATCCAAGGCTGATTCTCTCCGTCAGGTGACTGGGGGCGTTGGCCCCTAGCTTCCCGGTTCGCGCACGCCCCTGCAAGCGTAACTACAACCCAGCCGCGTCGATGTCGATCAACAGCAAACGCTCACCGTTGTCAAAAAACTGCCCGGCCGTCAGGCAATACTGATTGCTGGTGGCATCGCGGTAGGTATTGGAGAGCGTCAAACGCCGCTCCTCCCAGCCTTCGGCGAGCAAATGATAGAAATACGGGCGCCACGACCAGTTGTGCCCCAGATAACGATTGTCGGCGAACCAGCCATGCTGCCGCCATTCGAGGTTGGGCGTCAGCTGCGTGCCGTGGCGATCGCATTGATAAAACCGCAGCAGCCAAGGGAAGGCGTCCAGTTGTGGCAGCGCGCTCAAGGGGGCATGCGCCTGAGCCCAGGCTTGCAGGATCGACATCAGTTCAGCGAGTTGCTGGCGCATTTGCATCAGCCGCCCGCGCTCCGCGAGTTTCTGCCGGACATAGCGCTGGCGCAGTTCGGCGAAGTGCTGCACAAACGCGTCGGCGGGAAAGAACGCCTCCTGCGCCCGCGCGAACAGGAATCCCTGTACATAGCGCGATCCGCATTCCAGGGCGAAATTCAACTGCGCTTCGGTCTCGACGCCTTCGGCGATGATCCAGCAGCCGGTCTTCTCGGCCATCTGCGCGAGAGCCTTGACCACATCACTGCTCGGACCACCCAGTGCGGCGGCCTGGAACAGACGCATATCGAGTTTGAGAATGTCCGGTTGCAGCGCCAGCACCCGATCAAGTTGCGAGTAGCCGGCGCCAAAGTCGTCGATGGCGATTCTCGCGCCCGCCTCGCGATAACGCGTGACGACTTCGGCCAGGCGTTGACCGTTGCCGCCCAGTTCGGTGATCTCGAAGACGATGCGTTGCGGATCGATACCGTAGCGCGCCAATTGTTTGAGGCTGGGCAGAGCCTGATCGGCGCGCAGACGACTGATCCAGCGCGGCGACATGTTCAGGCTGAGAAACCAGTCTGCCGGCGCTTCATGCAAGCGGCTCAAGGCGTTGTCGCGGATTTGCCGGTCGAGGCGACGCAGGGCAATCGCGGGTGTGCGCGGGTCCGCAAACAGTGGCCCGACCGAAGCCAGTTGACCGTCGGCCTGGCGCAGGCGGCCCAATGCTTCGACGCCTGCAATGCGTCCCGTGGCGGTATCGATGAAAGGTTGAAAGCAGGCGAGCGGTTGCCCGTCGATCACGGGGCCTCCTTAGTCGTTCTTGTTCTGGTTGAACCCCGTCGACCGGATAGGCGCACGGGATTGAACCTCCGGATAAAGAGGTTCATCCCGCCGGTATTGCAAGAATGTAGCCAGATGTATCTGTTCAGCGTTTGGCCGAACTCTGCATGACCAGTTTGATCAGCGGCCCGAGGCTGGTGCCGAGCCGGATCAGCCGGCTCAAGCCACCGGCGCCGCCGCTTTTCGCGCCTTTGCCAGTGATAAAGCCCAATAGCGTAACGGCAGCCACGCCCCACAATGGCGCGTGTTTGATGCCGAAACCACCTTGCAGGTTTTGCGTCATGCCGCGCATGCGATGCAGCGGTTGCAGGACTTGCCCGGCTTCATGACGAATTTCCTGGCGATGCATTTCCATGCGCAGGCGGATCAACGCCTTGCGCATTTCCCGACGCGAGCTGTTGTGTGGCAGTTCAGGCAGGCTCATGGCAGCAGGCGCTCCCGGTCGTTGGCCAGCTCTTCGAGCGTGCCGTGGAAAGGCGAGGACTCATCGAAAATCGCCGCCTTGAGACGCAGTGCGCAGAAGATCGACGCCAGGGTATAGAAAACGCACAGGCCAATGATCGCGGCCAGACGATAAGTGTCCCAGAACACGATCATCACCAGTGTCGATAAGCCCACCAGCAACAACAGGGCAAAGACCAAAGCCAGACCTGCGAACAGCAACAGGCTGACGGTTCGTGATTTCTGCTCCTGCAATTCGATGCCGAATAATTCGACATGGCTGTGCAGCAGACCCAGAACGGCGGCGCCCAGGCGTCGCGTGGAAGAGGCGGTGCCCGCAGTCGGGCCGGATTCACCGATCGACATAATCAGCGCCGGGTAGCCAGCAGGCCGATCAGAAAGCCGACACCGGCAGCGATGCCAACGGACTGCCAAGGGTTGGCCGACACGTAATCTTCAGTGGCGGTCACTGCAGCCTGACCGCGATCGCGCAGGGTTTCTTCGGTCAGTTTCAGCGTTTCGCGGGCGCGCAGCAGGCTGTCGTGAATCTGCTCGCGCAGCTCATCGGCCTGATCGCCGGCCAGGGTGGCGGTGTGCTCGAGCAAGCGTTCGGTGTCGGCGACCAAAGTCTGGAAGTCGTTCATGAGGATTTCTTGAGCAGTCTTTGCCTTGATGCTGGCCATGGTGGATCTCCGTAAGTGACGTCTGAAGCGTTCGAGTATGAGCCTTGCGCGAAGGTTCAGTACAAATGACTGGTACAACTTTTGCTGTGTCGTGGTGCGTTGCCCGGCGGTCGTGCGCGGTTGCCGGGCATGCGCCATGAGAAACCTTATCCCAAACAAGCCCGGTTCGTGTCAGGACATCGACCTCGTGCGCCAAAGCAGTTCGCCGGACCGTAGGCTCCGTGCCTGCGCGGTCGCAACTTGGTGCATGAAATGTGCGCATGAACCGCTTTGGTGCCTTTTTCGCCTTTAGGTCTGCCTGCTTATGGAAAATCTGCAAAGCGCTGTGGACACCCTGGTTCACAGCTCCAATACCTTGTTCATTCTGATCGGTGCGGTAATGGTGCTGGCAATGCATGCCGGTTTCGCCTTTCTCGAAGTTGGTACAGTCCGCCAGAAAAACCAGGTGAATGCGTTGTCGAAGATTCTCAGCGACTTCGCCGTCTCGACCCTGGCCTATTTCTTTATAGGCTATTGGATCTCCTACGGCGTGACGTTTATGCAACCGGCGGCGGTGCTGAGTGCCGATCACGGTTACGGACTGGTGAAGTTTTTCTTCCTGCTGACTTTTGCTGCCGCGATCCCGGCGATTATTTCCGGTGGCATCGCAGAACGCGCGCGTTTCGTGCCGCAGTTGTGCGCCACGGCGCTGATCGTCGCGTTCATCTATCCGTTTTTCGAAGGCATGATCTGGAACGGCAACTACGGTCTGCAAGCTTGGCTGACGGCGCAGTTCGGTGCCGCTTTTCATGACTTCGCCGGTTCCGTCGTGGTGCATGCCATGGGCGGTTGGCTGGCGCTGGCGGCGGTGCTGTTGCTGGGGCCGCGTAATGGCCGTTACCGCGACGGGCGTCTGGTGGCGTTCGCACCGTCGAGCATTCCTTTCCTGGCCCTGGGTTCGTGGATTCTGATTGTCGGCTGGTTCGGCTTCAACGTGATGAGTGCGCAAACACTGCAAGGCGTCAGCGGTCTGGTGGCGGTCAATTCGTTGATGGCGATGGTCGGCGGCACGATGGCGGCGCTGCTCGTCGGCCGCAATGACCCGGGCTTCCTGCACAACGGCCCATTGGCCGGGCTGGTGGCGATCTGTGCCGGGTCCGACTTGATGCATCCGGTCGGTGCGCTGGTGACCGGCGCGATTGCCGGTGCGCTGTTTGTCTGGTGCTTTACCGCTGCGCAGGTTAAATGGCGCATCGATGACGTATTGGGTGTTTGGCCACTGCACGGCCTGTGCGGTGTTTGGGGCGGGATCGCCTGCGGGATTTTCGGCCAGGCCGCGCTCGGTGGTATCGGCGGCGTCAGTCTGATCAGCCAGTTGATCGGCACCGCACTCGGTGTCGCGGTGGCGCTGATCGGTGGCTTTGTCGTGTACGGCGTGATCAAGGCGCTGCACGGGCTGCGCCTGAGTCAGGAACAAGAGTATTACGGCGCTGACCTGTCGCTGCACAAGATCGGCGCGGTGAGCCAGGACTAAGTCTCGGGATCATCGGTTCCGGGGTAAAAACCATGGAGCAGGCGATAACGGTCGATGCGCACCTGATCGACCTTTTCCTGCACCTGATGCGCCGGCAGACCGAGCATGATCAAGGCGTGAGAGGCGAGCATCAGGCTTGACTCCAACAGCTCCGGCACCACTTCGGTGGCGCCGGCGGCTTTCAATTCGGCCCATTGGCTGTCGTCGCGGGTGCGTACCAGGATCGGCACATGGGCATTGAGTCGGCGCGCTTCCTTGAGGATGTGCAGGGCAATGTCGCTCTGATCCACGGCAACCACCAGCAGTTTTGCGCGCAGCAGGCCAACGGCGGTCAGCAGATCGCCGCGTGATGAGTCGCCATAATGCACGTCACTTTCTCCGCTGGCGGCTTCCTGTACGCGAACCGGATCACTGTCCAGTGCGATGTAAGGCTGCTTGGCATTGCGCAGGAAACGCCCGATGGATTGACCGACGCGGCCGTAGCCACAAATCACCACGTGCTGATTGAGGTCGGCGTTGAGTGCGCTGATTTCCTCGATCTGTGCTTCCTGATTGGGCTTGCGGTGGAGTGCTGTAGCGATGCGGGGCGCCGCGCGCAATAGCAGTGGCGTCAGCAGCATCGAACAGAACGTCGCGGCGAGCAGAAGATTGCCCAGCGCCTCGGGCGTCATGCTGTGTTGCTGCATTTGCGCCATCAGTGCAAAGCAGAACTCGCCCCCCTGCGCCAATGCCAGGCCGCTACGCCACGCCGTTTCGCTGTCGCTGCCGCGCCACTTCACCAACAAGGCGACGACGATGCCCTTGATCACCATCAAGCCGACGGTGAGCCCGAGGATCAGCAGGCTGTGACTGACGAACAGTTGCAGGTCGATGAGCATGCCGATGCTGACGAAAAACACCCCGAGCAGGATGTCGCGAAACGGTCGGATGTCGGCCTCGATCTGATGCCGATAGTGGCTTTCACCGAGCAACATGCCGGCCAGAAATGCACCGAGGGCAGGGGACAGGCCCAGCAAGTGAGTCAGCCACGCGGTCAGCAGCACAATCACCAGCGCCAACAGCACGAACAACTCAGCCGAGCGTGACGCGGCCACTTCATGAAACAGCCTCGGCAGTAACCAGCGACTGGCCAGCAGCAGACCGACAAACAGCACCACGGTTTTCGCCAGTGTCAGCGGCAGCGCCCAGTACCAGGCTTGGGCGCTGCTCCCGGCAAACACTGGCACCAACGTCAGCAGCAATACTGCGACAACGTCCTGAAACAGCAAAACGCCAACGGCATTCTGCCCGTGACTGCTGAACACCTCGCCGAGGCTGCCCAGTTCTTTGGTCACAATTGCCGTCGATGACAGCGAAAGCCCGGCGCCGAGCAGCAGCGCCGGCGTCGTCGGCATGCCCAGCAGCATCAGCAACAAACCGAGCAGCGCGGTGCTGATCAGTACCTGCTGACTGCCGAGGCGGAATACCACCTGACGCAAGGCGATCATCTTCGACAGGGAAAATTCCAGGCCGAGTGAAAACAGCAGAAACACCACCCCCAGTTCGGCTACGTCAGGCAGGTGTTCGCTTTCGTTGACCCAGTCGAAGGCACTCGGCCCGACCAGCAATCCCACGCACAGATAACCCAGAACCGGCGGCAACCGCAGGCGCCGAAACAGCGCAATCACCACGAGGGACGAGGCGAGGATGATCAACAAATTGGCAAACACTGGACACTCCGATGTCAGATTCAGGCTTTTCAAGCGTAGAGGCAAAAAGACCGGGAGGATCGCGCAAATGGTTTTTCTGTGGACTGATTTGCGTCAGGGTTTTGCCTGTGAACCTTTGTCGGAGGACTGGAGCCTTTGGGCGGCGGTGGCTCGACGGGTTTTCAGCTGCGGCCTAGAATAGGCCCACTCATTTCCTGGTTGAGCGCTCATGCTTCCTGAATGTCAGCTGTTCGGCACCCTTGGATGCCATTTGTGTGAAGTTGCCGAGGCCGAGTTGATGCCTTTCGTTGAGCACGGCCTGCTGGTTGAACTGGTCGATATCGCTGAAGACGAATCTTGGTTTGAGGCTTATAGCCTGCGGATTCCGGTGTTGCGTCGTGTCGACACCGGGGCAGAACTGGGCTGGCCCTTCAGCGCTGATCAAGTTGTGGCGTTTCTGCGTTAATTCGTATTTTCTCATTCATCCCGCCGGTCGCCGCTGCCATCCATTCCTTGGCATTTTACGGATTGTTCGGTTACTGTATGTTCATACAGTAAATGCTTCAGAGGGATGAACCGTGGTCAATGTCGAACAGTTGAAAAACAGCGTGAACCGGATGTCGGTTGACGTGGTGCGCGAGGCCGTTCTCGAATTGCGCCTGGACGGGCTGGTCACGGAAGGCAAGACGCCCTTCAACAAGCTGCATTTCAACACTTGCTTTGCCGAAATCGAGGCCTTGTTTCAGCGTGCCGGTTATCACAAACAACTGGATGTGGTCGGTTATCAAGGGTTGCTTTACGCCTTGTATGACCCGGGCCGCTGGGAGGCTGTCGATGTCCTGCGCTGGCTCAAGGAGTTCACTGACGCCGCAGCGCTCAAGTCGATCCCGGCCTGAGCAATCTGCGCTAGGCTCGTTTCCCTCCGTGCTGGATAATGCCGCCCTGTATTGAGGGTTTGATTTCCGTATGTCCACATCTACATTCTCTGCTGCGCAGAATCAGGCGAGCACGCTCTATCTGCCGCCGGGTCCCTGGCTGACCGTACTCGATTGTCTGTGTGAGCATTTTCGTGCGATTGATCGCGAGCAATGGCTGGACCGCATCGCTCGGGGGCGAGTTCTGGATGGTGATGGTCAGCCGATCTCGGTGGATTTGCCTTACAAGGAAGGCTTGCGAATTCATTATTTTCGCGAAGTGCCGGACGAAAAGCCGATCCCGGTGGTCGAGTCGATCCTGTATGCCGACGAACATCTGGTGGTGGCTGACAAACCGCATTTCCTGCCAGTCACACCCGCCGGCGAGTACGTTGAGCAGACATTGTTGCGCAGGCTGATTTGTCGCCTGGACAATCCCCATCTGGTGCCTTTGCACCGCATCGACCGGCATACGGCGGGACTGGTTATTTTCTCGGCCAACCCGCAAACCCGTTCGGCTTATCAGTCGCTCTTCCCGACGCGGCAGATCGACAAACGCTATGAAGCCATCGCCCCGGCGCTGCCAGATCTGAGGTTCCCTTTGGTGCACAAGAGCCGTCTGGTCGATGGCGAGCCGTTTTTCCGCATGCAGGAAGGCGCAGGGGCCAGCAACACCGAAACGGCGGTGGAGGTTCGGGAAAAGCATGGCGATCTGTGGCGCTATGGATTGTTTCCGGTGACCGGCAAGAAACATCAACTGCGTGTGCACATGACTGCGCTGGGGGCGAGCATCTGCAACGATCCGTTTTATCCGCAGGTGTTGAAAGACGTCGAGGATGACTACGCCAATCCGCTGAAGCTGCTGGCGCAGGGGCTGCGGTTTATCGACCCGGTGAACGGTGAAGAGCGCGAATTCGAGAGCCGGATTACGCTGCAATGGTGAGGCCCAAGCCACCTTTCGAACGCCCATGAAAAAGCCCGCATTAATGCGGGCTTTTCTGTATCCGGTGTCGACCAGAGCTTTACAGCTCTTTAACGGTGCGAACCTGATCCTTGTTGATGCGGGTTTCTTTGCCGTCCAGCTGTTTGAACTCGTAGAAGCCCGAATCGTCATCGTATTTCGGGGTGTCGACGGCCTGGATTTCGCGACCGTCATTCAAGGTGATCACTGTAGGCGACGAGCAACCGGCGAGGGTGGCAAGGCCCAGTGCGAGCATGAAAGTGGCGAGGGTCCGTTGAGTCATGGGTGTGTCTCCGAATGGGAATTCTTTTGGTTACTGAGCTTGAGACGTATACAAGGCGTGAGAGTTCCTTGAATGGTGTCAGTCTGACACAGTGTTGTGGGAATTTAACAGTTCGGGGGTGTTCAGGTTGGCCAGTCGCGGGTCGTTGTCCGGGCATTGCAGGGCAGTAGCGCCGAGCATGCGCATAACCCGGCCGGGGCTGCGCTCACCGGCGTTCCAGGCCTCTTCGAAGGCGGGTCGAAGGGCTGCCGGAATCACACACAGCAAGGGTTCCCAGTGCTCGTCATGGCGCAACATTAAAGGTTTTTCAGGATTCTGATTGGCCGTCTCGCGCATGCTTTGCAGTAACGCTGCGTCAATGCGCGGGACGTCACAGGGCAAGACCAGCAGGTGCGAATGGCGCGCAGCTTTCAGACCCGCACGAATGCCGGCCAATGGCCCCGGAAAATCGCCTTCGTCATCGACCACCAATTGATCAGCGAATGGCGCGTAACGCTCGCGATTACGGTTGCAGGAGATGATCAGGTCATCAGTCAGCCCACGGACCTTGCGCTGCAAATGTGCAATCAACGGCTCGCCCTGCCATTCGACCAAACCTTTGTCCTGGCCGCCCATGCGTTGGCCGCGTCCACCTGCCAGGAGCAGAATGGAGCAGGGGGGCAGTTGCGTGTCGAGGGTCATGGCAGCTCTCCAGAGGGGCGGCGAAAAAATGAGGCGCTGTGATATAACACCGGGCTGTTTCTCCTACAACTGGACGAGCCTATGAAAGCCAAGGCTGATGTACCTTTCGTGCCGCTCAATATTGCGGTGCTGACTGTCAGTGACACTCGAACACTGGAAACCGACACCTCAGGTCAGGTCTTCGTCGACCGTTTGACGGCGGCAGGCCATTTTCTGGCGCAGCGGGTGTTGCTCAAAGATGACCTCTACAAAATTCGTGCGCAAGTCGCCACCTGGATTGCCGACGATGTCGTACAGGTCGTGCTGATCACCGGCGGGACCGGATTCACTGGCCGCGACAGTACTCCTGAAGCAGTTGCCTGCCTGCTCGACAAACAGGTCGACGGGTTTGGTGAGTTGTTCCGGCAGATTTCGGTAGCCGATATTGGTACCTCCACGGTGCAGTCCCGTGCGCTGGCCGGTCTGGCCAATGGCACGCTGGTTTGCTGCTTGCCGGGTTCGACCAACGCCGTACGCACCGGTTGGGATGGCATCCTGGGCGAGCAGTTGGACGCGCGTCACCGTCCGTGCAATTTCGTGACTCACTTGAAGCAGGCGGCGCCTTGTGAATCCCGTGGGTAAGCCGGGCAAGACCGGGGCATTGATGCCGGTTGAGTTGGCGCTGGCGCGTTTGCTCGAGATGGCCGAAGCCTCGCCAATTGCAGAGCATGAAGACTTGCCGTTGGCTCAGGTTCAGGGACGTGTGCTGAGCGAAGATCTGGTTTCGACGCTGGATCTGCCGCCTTGGCCTAACAGTGCCATGGACGGATATGCGTTGAACCTGGCGGA
Source organism: Pseudomonas sp. AC242 (assembly GCF_979258655.1). Taxonomy (NCBI): domain Bacteria; kingdom Pseudomonadati; phylum Pseudomonadota; class Gammaproteobacteria; order Pseudomonadales; family Pseudomonadaceae; genus Pseudomonas; species Pseudomonas sp. AC242. The sequence goes on along the minus strand of NZ_OZ409873.1, from coordinate 3,710,797 downwards.
CTGGACTGGCGAACCCATGCCGGTCAGTCAGAAAGTGTTCGCCGGGCAATCCCCGGAGCCTTTGAAGCCGGGCACCTGTGCACGGATTTTCACCGGCGCTCCAGTGCCCGCGGGCGCTGACTGCGTGGAAATGCAGGAAAACGCTGAGGTTCAAGCTGATGAAACGGTGCGCTTCCTCGAGCCGATGAAGACCGGGCAGAACATCCGTCCACAAGGCCAGGAAACCACCGTCGGTGAGCTGATCCTGCCTGCCGGAACCCGCTTGGGTCCGATAGAGCAGGGACTGGCTGCGTCGTTGGGGTGTGCCGGGTTGAAGGTCGTGCGCAAGGTTCGCGTTGCGGTGATCTCCACGGGTGATGAATTGGTCGAGCCGGGCCAGGCATTGGGGCCGGGTCAGATTTACAACAGCAATCGGGTGTTGCTATGCAGTTGGCTGCAACGTCTGGGCTGTGAGGTGATCGATGCCGGTATTCTTCCGGATAATCTGGCCACTACCCGTGCCCGTCTGGGGGAGTTGCAGGATGTTGATCTGATCCTTTCCACGGGGGGCGTGTCGGTAGGTGAGGCGGATTTTCTGGGTGTCGCCTTGCGAGAAGAGGGCGAGCTTGCCCTTTGGAAGCTGGCGATCAAACCTGGAAAACCGCTGACATTTGGCCATTTCCGCAATGTACCGGTCATTGGTTTGCCAGGAAATCCGGCATCGACGCTGGTGACCTTTGCGCTACTCACTCGGCCATATCTGTTGCGCCGTCAGGGCGTGCAGGACGTCGAGCCGCTGAAGTTCAGCGTGCCAGCGGGTTTTGACTGGCCGGTGGCAGGCAATCGGCGTGAGTACCTTAGAGGCCGTCTGGAGCAAGGGCGGGCCACTGTTTATCGCAACCAGAGCTCAGGCGTACTGCGTAGCGCCGCATGGGCAGATGGATTGGTCGAAGTGCTGGAGGGCCGCACACTGAGCGCCGGCGATGAAGTGGTCTTCATTCCGCTGAGTGATCTGCTGGACTGACCGCTGTCTCGCAAATGCAGGCGTCGGCTGTCGTCGGCGCCTGCAATGACTCATTCATTTAATTGCTGATCAGTGTCACAAGCTGGTCGAATCGGCTATTGGCCACCCAACCCAGCAGACCCAGCACTACCGCTGTCGCACCCGCCGAGTAGGCAAGCCGGTGTTTGATTGTTCTGACATCACTGCGGACTTCGTCCATGTCCCGCCGAAGGTACTTGAGATGGGTTTCCAGCTCGGTTACACGAGGTTCCATATCAATTTCTCCAGTGGTTCTGGCGCTGTTTTTGAATTCTGACTTTTGATTCGAGCGACTTTCGACGAGAGGGCCAACCGGGCTCAATGGCACTCTGGCTTCATGACTGGGCATGGAAGCATCCACCGATCGTTTCAACTGTTCGCTTGCAAACTTTTTCAGCTATCGAGCTGGCAAGAGCCTTGGGGGGGTATCCACTCATTACATGCACATCCTTGTGTGTTGGATTGAAGATTGCTACCGCCGGCACACGGTGACCCAATGTCGAAGCCGGGTCAATTAAGCCGATTCCGCATGTTTTGTAAGAAAAAATACCGCTGTGTAGGACGTTGAGGCCAGAAGGCCGAATTAATTACAGGTCTGACGGCTTTTTTGCGGGCGGCAGTGGTCAAGATGTCTCGAACCGATTCGATTAGGGAGTGATGTGATGAGTGAACGCCGGGCACTGTTGATTTTGCATGGCAAGCAGGCACTCAACGAGGCGGTACGCACCGCCGTCGAGGACAAGCGCAAGCAAGGCTGGGAGCTGGCCGTGCGCCTGACGTGGGAGGCAGGGGATGCTCAGCGGTGGGTGGAGCAAGCCTTGGCGGACGGCTACACAAAGATTATCGCCGGTGGTGGAGATGGCACGTTGCGCGACATCGCCGAAGCGCTCGCGGCGCACCCGGGCAAAGCCAGCCTCGTTCTTTTACCCTTGGGCACCGCTAACGACTTTTCCCGCGCCGCCGGTGTGCCATTGGAGCCTGCCGAAGCGCTTGAGCTGCTTGATGTGCCGCCGCGCGACATCGATCTGGGCGAGGTGGGCGGGCAGATTTTCCTCAATATGGCCACGGGTGGTTTCGGCAGTCAGGTCACGGCCAATACTTCCGAGGACCTGAAAAAAGTACTCGGTGGTGCAGCCTATCTGTTCACCGGTTTGTCACGATTCAGCGAGCTGCATGCTGCTTATGGTGAACTTCAGGGGCCGGACTTTCACTGGAGTGGCGAAATGCTCGCGCTGGGTATCGGCAATGGCCGTCAGGCCGGTGGCGGGCACGTATTGTGCCCGGAAGCGCTGGCCGATGACGGTTTGCTGGATATCAGCATCCTGCCGGCGCCACAGGAGCTGGTGGGCACGTTGAAGACGCTGCTCAGCGATGGTTTCGGCATCGATAACATGTTTGTCCGAGCCCGTTTGCCATGGGTCGAAATCAAAGTGGCCGAGGGGCTCTGCATCAATCTGGATGGCGAACCACTGGAAGGTGAGAGCTTGCGATTTGAGGCGCGTCCGGCAGCGTTGCGCGTGCACTTGCCGGAGCATTCTCCATTGTTGGGCGGCGCCCGCTCGGTCAGTCGTCCAGGCTGATGATCTGTTCGCGCACGGCGAACAGTACCAGGCCCGCTACGTCGTAGATTTGCAGACGCTTCATGATCTGTGAGCGGTGGGTCTCGACTGTCTTGATGCTCAGCCCCAGGCCATTGGCGATTTCCCGGGTGGATTTCCCCCGCACGATCAAACGCAGGATTTCCAGCTGGCGCGCGGTCAGATTGTGCGAGTCGGCGGCCTCCGGCTGCTGCTTCTGATTACGGGTCAGGGCCTGATTGATCACGGTGTGTGCGATGGCGGGGCTCAGGTAGCGCTCGTTGTTGCGCAAGGCCTCCAGTGCATGTTCGAGCTCGGTAGCGGTCGTGTCCTTGAGCAGATAGCCGTGGGCGCCGGACTCGAGCGCCTGCATGATCAGCGCCGGATCGGTGTGCATCGACAAGATCAGCACCTTGCTCTGCGGACGCACCCGCTTGAGCCGTTGCAGGGCTTCCAGGCCACCGGTTTCTTTCATGGAGATATCCAGCAACACGATATCCGGACTCAGTTGCTCGACCATTTCGAGCAACTGCGAACCGTCATTGGCCTCGCCAATCACCGCGTAACCGGGAATATCCAGCACCAGAGCGCGCACGCCGGCCCTGATCAGCGAGTGGTCATCCACCAGAAGTAAGTTGCAAGTCAACGCATAACCTTATTCGTACTGGCCCGCTCGAGTGCGCGAGGCGCCCAGGGGAAGAGTGCTTCGATTTGAGTGCCTTTACCCGGTTCGCTGATGACGTTCAGGGTGCCACCCAGTTGCTCGATTCGTTCGGCCATCCCGGCCATGCCTCGTTGTCCTTCTCGACCAGGATTGGCCGACGGGGCGAATCCCATACCGTCATCGCTGATCAGCAGCGTCAGCCCTTTAGGCAGACGTTGCACGCGTATCACCAGGTTTTTTGCCTGGGCGTGACGCAGGATATTGGTAACAGCCTCCTGGGTGATGCGAAAGGCGGCGACCGCCATTTCTTCCGGAATACCGTTGAGGCGCTGCTGGCAATCGAGGCTCCAGTGCACGCTGGTGTTGGTCAATGTCTTGAGCAGATGTGCACGCAGACTGGCTTCAAGCCCCAGGCTGGTCAACTGCCGTGGATTGAGAATGGCCGAAACGTCGCGCACTTTGTCGAGGGTTTCTTCCAGGGTGGCGCACAGCACCGTGCATTGCTCCTGCAAGTCATCCGGCAGGCGTCGCTTGAGCCACTCGCTCTGCAGTTTGGCGGCCGTCAGCAATTGGCCGATATCGTCGTGCAATTCGCGGCTGAGGCGATGGCGCTCGTTTTCCTGGACTTCCAGCAAGCGGTCGGCGAGCTCCTGAGGCTGAAATTTGATCGATTTGCGTGACAGTCGATATTGCACCCAGACACATGCGGTAGCGGCGATGTCGAGCAGTAGCAGCCCGAGGCTAAGGGGTGTCGAAAGACCATAGGTCAGCAGGCTGCCGAGGGTGGCCGCGACACACAGTATGAGCGTGAACCGGCGTGCATTTTCCCGGGAAGGTGGCCATGTAGTGATTGACTTGAGACTGGCGTACATAACGGATGGAGCCAATGGATGTTCGCTGCGGGCAGACCGGCCTGAGGCTGGCGGGTCTCTGTCTGAAAATGCTGTCAATTATGTTATTGGTTTCAACGCGGTCCAGTGAATGTATTGACCGCCAACTTCAGTGGACAGCGGTCGCTGAAATCACTGTGCCATTAATTTGAAAGCAACTAATGGGCGGCATAATACCACTTAAGATACCGTTGGTCGCGCTCGCTATATATGTCCATTGAGTCAGGAAATACGTGTTTTGGACGCAAGTTCCATAATGGAAAAAGTCGATTTATTGAGTTCGATAGATGTAGGTGTTACCTGAAGTTGTGCTTCTTAACACACAGGTAAACCCTGAGGTCGGCAGAAAACATGGGTGTCTGTCGTCGGTGATTATTTAATTCGATTTTGTCGCTGGCAGGTATGAAGTATTCAATTACGACATTCAACGTTTCGCTGCAAGCGCCTGCGTGGATACAGCGTGTTGATCAGGCTTGTCCCGAGTAGGGCAATTGAGGCAAACGTTTGCCCGTCAGTGGCGGCTTGAGCTGGCTTTGACCAACCTGGAATGCGAAAGCTTCGATCAGCGAAGTCTGTTCACTTTCATCCAGACTCAGTTGCCCGGTCTGTTGATCGACCAGTTCAAGCTGCCAGGCCATCAACGTGAAGCAATCCTGCAACGCGACCAGGGCCTCTTCGTGAAGGTCGACGCGATCCTGGGTCAGGTTGAGCAGGCTGTAAATATGCAGAGAGAACTCGGAAATTGCCTCCAGCGCCAGGGCTTCAGCCCTGCGTGCGAGTTTCAGGAGGGTATTGAGCATGCACTCGATAGCGTCCTTGTCATTGCTGATCAGTTGCAGATGGCTGAGGCATTCTTCGGACTTGGCCAAGAGTTGTTCGGCCTCGACAAGGAATTCGGGGAAGCGTTGTACCCACTCTTTGCGGTCCATTGGCATGCTTATCTCCACCACGTCATGTCTCATGAGGGAATGCCGTGTGTGGCGACGATCATGAATCGTCGGGAGATCGCGCCCAGACGTGCAGGTGCACTGGCTGAGGGGTTCCAGAGGGGTTGTTTCCACTGAACTGCGATCGCACACAATAGCCTGACTCCGTTCATGCAATGAGAATGGCGTCACATTAATGGCTATTGGATATTGCGAATATCAGGTTGGGCCTGATTGTTACTAGGGGAATCCCTTAGACACGGGAACCTACGGTGCAAACCGAGGTCGCGCCGCAGAGTATGTAGAAGATGAAAATCACCGGGCCAGTAAAGCATGATGTTAATGTGACATCAATGCCTGATCATGGCATTTTTGACGGGTCGGGTTTGGCAATCAAGAACTGCCATTTGCCGCCGATAACCTCACATAGTGAATTCATCAGAACAAGCCCAGGAGTCATTGATGGCCGGCATTCTCGACACGGTAGACCAACGCACGCAACTGGTGGGTGAGAATCGCCTGGAAATTCTCATGTTTCGACTGGCCGGGCGCCAGTTGTTCGCGATTAACGTGTTCAAGGTCCAGGAAGTGCTGCAACTGCCGAAACTGACTTTGATGCCGCAGCGTCATCCGTTTGTGTGCGGGGTGGTCAATCTGCGCGGTCAGACCTTGCCAGTGATTGATCTGTCGCAGGCAATCGGCATGCGTCCATTGGTGCCAGGCCCAAACAGCACCATCATCGTCACCGAGTACAACCGTTCGGTGCAGGCATTCCTTGTGGGCGGTGTGGACCGCATCGTCAACATGAACTGGGAAGCCATTCTGCCGCCGCCGACCAGCGCCGGGCGTCAGCACTATCTGACTGCGATCAGCAAGGTCGACGATCAACTGGTGGAAATCATCGACGTCGAGAAAGTCCTCGCCGAAATCGTCCCGTACAACGCCAAGGTCTCGCGTGAAAAACTCGAAGATCCGGTGCTGGAGCGCGCCCGTGGCCGTGAAGTACTGCTGGTGGACGACTCCAACGTGGCCCTCTCGCAATTGCGCGACACCCTCGGCCAGCTCGGCGTGAAGATGCACATTGCCAGCGATGGTCTGAAAGCCCTGAACATGCTCAAGGCCTGGGCCGATACTGGCGTGAACATGACCGACAAACTGCTGATGATCTTCACCGATGCGGAAATGCCGGAAATGGACGGTTATCGCTTGACCACCGAAATTCGCAATGACCCGCGTCTGCGTGGCTTGTACGTGGTGTTGCACACCTCGCTGTCCGGCAGTTTCAACGACTCGATGGTGAAGAAGGTCGGTTGCGACAACTTCCTCTCCAAGTTCCAGCCGGACAAGCTGGTCGACGTGGTGCGCCAGCGTCTGATGCTCGACGAAGTCCCGGCCTGATTACACACCCATTGTAGGAGTGAGCCTGCTCGCGGAAGCGGTGTGTCAGCCCCGAATCATTACCTGACACACCGCTATCGCGAGCAGGCTCACTCCTGCAGTCATTGCTCTTTGATTCCTGATCAAGCTCGTATAGGGTGGCGTTTTTATCCTCCAGGGAGCTGGCCATGCTGCGTCTGAGCGCGCTTTATCGTTACCCGTTGAAATCCGGCAAAGTCGATGTGCTAAAAAGTGTCGACCTCGACAAGCTGGGGCTTGATGGCGACCGACGCTGGATGCTCGTGGACGAAGCCAGCGGCCGCTTTCTGACCCAGCGCGCCGAAGCGAAGATGAGTCAGTTGTCGGCCCTGTGGAATGCGCAGGGCGGTCTGACCCTGAGCGCACCTGAACAGTCCTCCATCGAAATCGCCTTGCCGGGCAACGACGCCGAACTGCGCGGTGTGACGATCTGGCGCGACACCTTGCGCGTGCCGGATGCCGGTGATGAGGCCGCGCGCTGGGTCAGCGATTTCATCGGCAAGCCGACCCGGCTGGTGCAGGTGCCGCTGGATCGCGCTCGCACCACCCAAGCGGGCTATGGCAACGATGAGGATCAGGTCGCGTTCGCCGATGGATTTCCTCTGCTGTTGATTGGTGAGGCATCCCTGCAGGATCTATCGCAAAAGGTCGGACGACCGCTGGAAATGCTGCGTTTTCGGCCTAACCTGGTGATCGAAGGCAGCGAGGCGTATGCCGAAGATGGCTGGAAGCGCATACGCATTGGCGAAGTCGAGTTCCGTGTGGTCAAGCCGTGTTCGCGCTGCATTCTCACCACCATCGACCCGCAAACCGGTGAGCGCAGTGCCGATCGCGAGCCGCTGGCAACCTTGCAGAAATATCGCGCTCAAGCCGATGGTGCGATGTTCGGGCAGAATCTGGTGAATGACAGCAATGGTCGACTCGAAGTCGGCATGCCGGTGGAGATTCTCGAGTAGTCCGTCACTGCAACGGAAAATGCCCGTGTCCTTGGACACGGGCATTTTTGTTGGTGCGGTGAAACCGTTGCTTTAGCCGCGGTATTCGCACAGGTAAGCGGTGTCGACCGCGACCTTGAGCTGGAACTTGCTGTTGGCCGGAACGTTGAACTGGCTGCCGGCGGCGAAGGTTTCCCAGTCGCTGCTGTCGGGCAGTTTGACGGTCAATGCGCCGGACACCACATGCATGATTTCACGCTGAGCGGTGCCGAACTCGTATTCGCCCGGGGCCATGACGCCGATGGTCGCCGGACCTTCAGCGGTGCCAAAGGCGATCGACTTGACGGTGCCGTCGAAGTACTCGTTGACTTTAAACATGGGCGATTCCTCGAAAAGGGTTAAAAAATGGAGGCGGCCAGTATGCACAAGGCTTTTCGCGCCGTCACCTGCCCGGCTTCTGTCTGGTGAGTTCTCGAATTGACCCTAGAGTGGCAAGACCAGTGGCAACAACCGTGCGGTGTTGCGCGCATCCTCCAGCGCCCGATGCTGCTGACCACTGAACTGCATGCCAGCCAGTTGCAGCGCACCGTTGAGGCCCAACGGCCGCTCCAGGCGTCGGGCCTTGGCGAAGCGTTGTTTGAGGTTCATGTGCGGCACCTTGCTCAATCCACTGTCGATTTGCAGACGCTGCCATTCCTGCAACAACTGCTTGCGGTCGTAATCGCCCCAGCTGGCCCAGCCTTCGAGGCGCGTCTGATGCTGCGCGAGCCAGCGTTCGAACGCCGGCCAGACTTCGGTCAACGGCTGCGCCGTGTCGATATTGGCCTGGGTGATGTGCGTCAGTTCACGACAAAAAGGTGTGAGCAACGGCCGCCGCGTCGGTTTGACGAAGCGCTGGAAGTGATCCTGCTCGCGCCCGGCACGATCGACCAGTGTGGCGCCGATCTCGATAATTTCCATTTCGGTGACCGGCCAGCCACCCTCATCGGTGGTGGCTTCCAGATCTATGACCAGCCAGTGAGGCATCGCAGGGTTCCTGATTTCCGCGTTCTGATAACTCAGAGCGTAGTCAAAACCCGCATGCGTGTGTGGGCGACTACTCGACCTGCAACAGAACCTGACGATTTTTTACCTGATCGCCGACCTTGACCTGCACCCGCTTGAGCACGCCGTCGATGCCGGCCTTGAGCGGGTGCTCCATTTTCATTGCCTCCAGTACCACCAGCAGTTGACCTTTGCTGACCGGGCTGCCTTCGCTGACCAAAACGTCGACGATGGCGCCGTCCATCGGTGCTTTCAAGGTGCCGGAGCTGACGCTGGTCTGACTGTCGATCACGGCATGAGTTCGATCCTCCAGGCGCAGACTGCCGGGATGGCTGAACAGCCAGAGGTGCCCGCTATCCAGTCGATACGCGTGACGCTGGCGCAAACCGTCGATTTCCAGTGTCAGTGACTGCGTGTCCTGGTCGATGAGTTTTAACTCGAGCGCGCGCTCGGCAACCTGCACGGTGAAGGCGCCTTGCGCTTGAGCGAGCAGTTGCACTGTCCAGTTCTGATCATCAAGCCCGAGTCGATAATGCAGCGGCACACTGGCGTTGTTGCGCCAGCCGGTGAGTGGCGCGCGGTGGGCGAGGGCGCTTGCTTGATAGAACAGCATCGCCGCAATCGCCAGTTCCTCGGCATCCGCAATGTAACGGTGCAAACAAGGGTGTTCGCTGAAGTGCCGGGCAATAAACGCGGTACTGAATTCGCCACTGATGAACTGCGGATGTTGCAACAGGCTGACGAGCAGGCGCTGATTGCTTTGCACCCCGAGCAGCACCGTGTCTTGCACCGCGCGCAACAGTTTGCGCCGGGCCTCTTCGCGGGTGGCGCCGTGGGCGATCAGTTTGCCGAGCATCGGGTCGTAGAACGGGCTGACCGCTTGCCCTTCAAGCAAGCCATGATCGATTCGCGCGCCGTGTTGCAGCGCCGGCTCCCAGGCCTCTACTCGACCGGTTTGCGGGAGGAAGTCTTGCGCGGGATCTTCGGCGTAAAGCCGCACTTCCATGGCATGTCCGTTGAGCAGGACCTGGTCCTGGGTCAGCGGCAACGGCTGACCTTCGGCAACCAATATTTGCCACGCCACCAGATCCAGTCCGGTGATCAATTCAGTCACCGGGTGTTCCACTTGCAAACGCGTGTTCATCTCCAGAAAGTAAAACTGCCCACGCGCATCGAGCAAGAATTCCACCGTGCCAGCACCGACGTAATTCACCGAGCGGCCAGCCTTGAGCGCCGCTTCACCCATGGCTTGACGCAGCTCAGCGGTCATCACCGGGCAAGGTGCTTCTTCGATGACTTTCTGGTGGCGACGCTGAATCGAACAGTCGCGCTCGCCAAGGTAGATCAGGTTGCCGTGTTGGTCGCCGAACAGTTGCACTTCGACGTGCCGTGGTTCGATCAACGCCTGTTCGAGGATCAATTCGTCGCTACCGAAACCGTTCAATGCTTCGGAGCGCGCGGTACGCAGTTGCGCTGGCAAATCAGCGGCGTCGTGCACCTGACGCATGCCGCGTCCGCCACCGCCGGCGCTGGCCTTTATCATCAGTGGAAAACCGATGCGTTCGGCCTCGCGCAGCAACGTTGCGTCATCCTGTTCAGCGCCCTGATAACCGCCGATGCACGGTACGCCGGCTTCGAGCATGGCGATTTTTGAGCGGCGTTTGCTGCCCATCAGTTCGATGGCTTCGGCGCTGGGACCAATGAAGATCAGCCCGGCCTGTTTGCAGGCGCGGGCAAATTCGGCGTTCTCCGAGAGGAAGCCGTAGCCGGGGTGGATGGCGTCGGCGCCGCTGCGGCGGGCGGCGTCGAGGATGGCCTGGGTGTTCAGGTAGGACTGCTGCACGGGGGCGGGGCCGATGTGTACGGCTTGATCGGCCATTTTCACGTGCAGGGCATCGGCGTCGGCATCGCTGAAGACGGCGACGGTGCGATAGCCGAGGGCTTGCGCGGTGCGCTGGATGCGGCAGGCGATTTCACCGCGGTTGGCGATCAGGATTTTGTGGAATGCAGGCATGGGATATTTCCTTGGAAAGTTGCATTGCATGTGCTGGCCTCATCGCTGGCAAGCCAGCTCCCACAGGTTTTGTGAGCGACGCAAATCCCCTGTGGGAACTGGCTTGCCAGCGATGCTTTTAGGTCGCCCACCGCGGTTTCCGCTTTTGCACAAAAGCCATGGTGCCCTCGATCCCTTCGTCGCCAGTCACTGCTTCGCTAAACCACTGCGCGGCCTCATCGAGCAATTCGCTAGACGGCTGACCGGCACTCGCCAACAACAATTTCTTGGTCATCGCATTCGCCTCGGGCGCGCAACACAGCACATGCTGCAACACTTCATCGAGTCGCTCGGCCAGCGCTTGGGCATCCTGCTCGACAAAGTGCACCAGCCCCAGACGCCGTGCCTGATGCCCATCGAAACGCGCCGCCGTCAGCGCCAATCTTCGGGTTTCGGTCAGGCCGATACGTTGCACAACAAACGGCGCAATCTGCGCCGGCAGCAAGCCGAGGCTGGTTTCCGGCAGGCCGAATTGCGCCTGATGATCGGCAATCGCGATATCGCTGACACACGCCAGCCCGAAACCGCCGCCAAGCACCGCGCCTTGCAGCACCGTGATCAGCACTTGCGGCGCGTGCTGTGCTTCCTCCAGCAAGGCACCGAACGCGCGATTCAAATCGCGGTAAGCCTCGGCGCCCTGAGCGCGTGCATTGGCCATGTCCTTGATATCGCCGCCGGCACAGAAATGCCCATCGGCCCCGCTGAGCACCAGTGCCCGAACAGCGCGGTCATCGCACACAGCCGCCAGCACCGCGCGCAGTTCGCTGACCATCTGCAGGCTCATCGCATTGCGACTGTCCGGCCGATTGAGGGTGATGTGCAGCACGCCGCCATGCAGTTCCAGCAACAGCGTCTGACATTGCGGCAGGTTGCTCATTTCTTTTTCCCCGGCAGGATGCCCATCAGTTTGCAGATGATCCCCAGCATGATTTCGTCGGCGCCGCCGCCAATCGATACCAGCCGCACATCGCGGTAGGCGCGGGCGACCGGGTTGTCCCACATGAAGCCCATGCCGCCCCAATATTGCAGACAGCTGTCGCTGACTTCGCGGCCGAGGCGCCCGGCCTTGAGCTTGGCCATCGACGCCAGCCGTGTCACATCCTGACCTTTCACGTATTGCTCGGTCGCCTGATAGACCAGCGCGCGCAGGCATTCGATTTCGGTCTGCAATTCGGCGAGGCGGAAGTGAATGACCTGGTTGTCGATCAGCGCATTGCCGAAGGTCTTGCGCTCCTTGCAGTACTCGATGGTGCTGTCGACGCAATATTCCAGGCCCTTGATCATGTTCGCCGCACCGAACAGACGTTCTTCCTGAAACTGCAGCATCTGCATCATGAAGCCGGCGCCTTCATGGCCGATGCGATTGCGCTGGGGCACGCGTACGTTGTCGAAAAACACCTGTGCGGTTTCCGAACTGCGCATGCCGAGTTTGTCGAGGTGCGGACTGAGGCTGATCCCCGGCGTGTTCATCGGCACCATGATCAGCGACTTGTTGATGTGCGGTTTGTCGTCCGAAGTGTTGGCCAGCAGGCAGATGAAATCGGCGCTCGGCGAGTTGGTGATCCACATTTTGCTGCCGTTGATCACATAGTCGTCGCCGTCCTTGCGCGCGGTGGTTTTCAGCCCCGCGACGTCGGAGCCGGCGCCGACTTCAGAGACACCGATGCAGCCGACCTGCTCACCAGTGATCGCCGGACGCAGGAACTCTTCGCGCAGTTCATCAGAGCCGAAGCGGGCGAGGGCGGGGGTGCACATGTCGGTCTGCACGCCGATCGACATCGGAATGCCGCCGCAGTGAATGGTGCCGAACTCTTCGGCAGCGACAATCGAATAGCTGTAGTCGAGGCCCATGCCGCCGAATTTTTCCGGCTTGGAAATACCGAGCAAACCTAGGTCGCCGGCCTTGCGGAAAATTTCGTGAATGGGAAAGCGTCCGGCCTTTTCCCATTCATCGACGTGCGGATTGATCTCGCGCTCGACGAACTGGCGGACGGTACGGCGCAGGGCTTCGTGTTCCGGGGTGAAGATCATTGTTATTGTTCTCCGTAAGATCCGTGGCGGTCAGAACCGGCTGACGCCGAAGCTGTTGGGTTGCAACGTGCGAATGTCGGCTTCGTGACAGATATCGAGCAAATAACCGAGCAGGGTGCGCGTGTCGCGCGGATCGATCAGCCCGTCGTCCCACAGGTTGGCGCTGCCATAAAGCGCGGTGGACTGGTTGTCGAGTTTCTGCGCGGTGACCTGTTCGAGCATGTCGAGCATCTTCGGGTCCGGCGTCAAGCCGTCCTTGAGCTGTTTGGCTTCGGTAACGATGCGCAACACCTTGCCGGCCTGCGCACCGCCCATCACCGCCGTGCGGCTGTTCGGCCAGGCGAAGATGAAGCGCGGGTCGAGGCCGCGGCCGCACATCGCATAGTTGCCGGCACCGTAGGAACCGCCGACGACGATGGTCAGTTTAGGCACCCTTGCATTGGCCACCGCTTGAATCAGTTTCGAGCCGTGTTTGATCACGCCTTGTTGCTCGGATTCGGTGCCGACCATGAAGCCGGTGGTGTTGTGGAAAAACAGCAGCGGGGTCTGGCTCTGGTCGCACAACTGGATGAACTGCGCCGCTTTGCTTGCACCGTTCGGGGTGATCGGGCCGTTGTTGCCAATGAACCCGCAGGCGCGGCCCTGAATCTTCAATTGGCCGCAGATGGTTTGCTGATCGAACTCGCCCTTGAATTCGACGAAGCAGGATTCATCGGCGATGCGCGCGATGATTTCGCGCACGTCGTAAGGCTTTTTCGGATCATCGGGGATCAGCCCGAGCAATTCATCGATCGGGTAAAGCGGCTCTTTGTATTGCGGCTCCGGCAGCCACGGCAGCTGCTCGTTCCATGGCAGCATACGGAGGATTTCACGCACCTGACGCACGCCATCGGCATCGTTTTCCGCGAGGTATTCAGCCGTGCCAGCGACTTGCGCGTGCATCTCGGCACCACCCAGTTCTTCATCGGTGGCGACTTCGCCGGTGGCGGCTCTGAGCAACGGCGGGCCGGCCAAAAACAGCTTGGCCTTGCCGCGCACCACCACCACGTAATCCGACAGCCCCGGCTGATAGGCGCCGCCCGCCGTCGCCGAGCCGTGCACCACAGTGATCTGCGGCAAGCCCATTGCCGACATCCGCGCCTGATTGGCAAAACTGCGCGCGCCTTCGACGAAAATCTCGGCGGCGTAATTGAGGTTGGCGCCACCGCTCTCGGCGAGGGTGATCACCGGCAGTTTGTTTTCCTGAGCGATCTGTTGCAGGCGCAGGGATTTTTTCAGGCCGCTGGGCGAGATCGTGCCGCCCTTGATCGCGCTGTTGTTCGCCACGATCATCGCGCGGATGCCGCAGACGTAACCGATACCGGCGATCAGCCCGCCACCGGCCGAACTGCCATCCTTGTCGTCATGCAATTTGTAGCCGGCGAGGCTGGCCAGTTCGAGGAATGGCGCACCGGGATCAAGCAACAGGTTCAGGCGCTCGCGCGGCAGCAGTTGCCCGCGCTTGTCGAATTTCGCTTTGGCTTCGGCGGCTTTGTTCAGCAGGTTCTGTTCGAGTTGCTGCACTTGTTCGATGGCCGTAAGCATGGCCGCACGGTTGCGGGCGAAAGCCTCGCTGTGCGGATCGAGTCGGGACTGAATCTGCGGCATGGCTTACTCCTTGTCCTTGAGGACATCGGGAAGGTACGCCCGGTGGAACCCGTTGAACGACTCGCTGTGAGTGGCCTTGTGCAACGGCCATGCACGACTGCCGAGGCTGGCTGCGCCATCGATTTTCAAGGTGCTGCCACTGATGAACGCCGCCGCCGGGCTGAGCAGAAATACAATCGCCGCGCTGACTTCCGATTCGGTGCCGATGCGCTTGAGCGGTACATGTTCACGCAGGGTTGGAATCACCGCTTTGAACGCGCCTTCGTAAGTGTCCATGCCGCTGGAGGCGATCCAGCCCGGCGCCACCGCGTTGACCCGCACGCCGGCATGACCCCATTCGAACGCGGCGGTTTTGGTGAAGTTGTCCATGCCCGAACGCGCCGCGCCGGAGTGGCCCATGCCGGGCATGCCACCCCACATGTCGGCGAGCATGTTGACGATATTGCCGCCGTGTTTGCTCATCGACTGGTTAAACACTTCGCGAGCCATCAGGAAACCGCCGACCAGATTGGTGCGCAACACGGTTTCGAAACCTTTCTGATTGATCGAGGCCAAGGGCGACGGGTACTGGCCGCCGGCATTGTTGACCAGACCATGGATCGGCCCGTGTTTGGCAATCAGTTCTTTCACCAATTGCTTCACCGCTTCTTCATCGCGTATATCGCAGGCCTTCCAGGATGCGCGGCCACCGTCCTCGGCGATTTCGGTGGCGACTTTTTCGAGCTTCTCCGGCTTGCGCCCGACCAGCAGCACATTGGCCCCGAGCGCTGCCAGTTCATGCGCGGTGCAGCGACCGATGCCGCTGCCGCCGCCGGTAACGATGATGGTCTGGCCGCTGAACAGATCGGCGTTGAAAATCGACGCGTAAGCCATGCAAACCCTCCTCTAGTCGAGCTGTTCGGCGATGCTCTGTGGCACCGGGATCTGGATTTCCAACAGTTGCTGGGCGAAGGCTTTGCCTTGCGGGTCGATGCGCAGACTGGCCACGCCACCACCGCCAAGCGCGTTTTCCAAAAGAAAATTCAAACTGTGGGTGCCGGGCAGATACCAGCGCTCGACCCGGCCGTGGATCGGGTCGAGCACGTGGCTCATCCAGTCGACGATAACGGCTGGGGTCAGTGCTTCGGCGATCCACGCTAGGTACTCGGGTTTGCGCGGCATGACGCCGATGTTGCTGTGATTGCCTTTGTCACCGGAGCGCGCCACGGCCAGTTTCACCAAGGCCACACTGGCATCGGCGCGGCCCTGTGGTTTGGGCGGCTGATGGGGCAGAGGTAAATTCTCGCTGTCGAGCGCGCCCAGTGAGGGCAGGGTGCATGGATAGTGTTCACCGGCCATGTCGATGTGCAGCGAGCAAGCGCTTTTCTCGATCAGAAAGGAGAACAGACGGATCAACGGATACACCGTTGGCCGTCCGCCGACGATGCCGGTCAGCCCCGGTGCCATGCCGGTGGCGGCCTGGGCGATTTCCCGGGAGAACAGCACCAGTGCCTGTTTCAGCGGGTGGCGCACGGCGAGTTTGATCACCACTTCACGGCTGTCGCGGCGCTGGCCATGAGGGCCGTAGGTGGCTTCGCTGCCGAGCAGTTCGATGTTGATTTCGCTGTAGGGCGCCCAGCCGCGCTGGCTGAACATTTCCGAAGTCTTATCGATGATCGCCTGACTGACGCGTCGTGCCTTATCCACCGCATCGATGCCGGCGATCAGGCAACTGGCGGTACAGCGAAAGCCATCCGGATAGGTGGCGCTGACCTTGTATTTATCCGGCGGCGGCAGGCCTTTGGCGCCGTGGACATGAACGAGGTTTTTGCCTTGTTGCTGAAGTTTGACCTGAGTGAAATCGCAGACCACGTCAGGCAACAGATACGCCTGCGGATCGCCGATTTCATACAGCATCTGCTCGCCAACGGTCAGTGGTGTGACCAGTCCGCCAGTGCCTTCAGGCTTGCTGACGATGAATTGGCCGTCGGCGCTGACTTCGACGATAGGGAAACCGATGTGCTCGTAATCCGGCACCTCGCGCCAATCGGTGAAATTGCCGCCGGTGCATTGCGCGCCGCATTCGATGATGTGCCCGGCCAGCGCGGCCTGGGCGAGTTTGTCGTAGTCGTGCCACGACCAGCCGAATTCATGCACCAGCGCCGCACTGACCACGGCGCTGTCGACCACGCGCCCGGTGATGACGATGTCGGCGCCCAGGCGCAAGGCTTCGACAATGCCCGGCGCGCCGAGGTAGGCGTTGGTCGATACGCACATCGGCGGCAGCGGGGCGCCGCTGAACATCTCGGCGATGCCGCTGAGTTGTTTGAATTGTGGTTGCAGGTCATCGCCGAGTAACACGGCGATTTTCAGCGGGACGCCGGCCTTGTCGCAGGCCGCTTGCAGGGCGGCGGCGCAGGCTTGTGGATTGACCCCGCCGGCATTGCTGATGACGCGGATGTTCTGCTCGGCCAACTGCGGCAACAGAGGCGTGAGCACTTCGATGAAGTCGCCGGCGAACCCCGCCTGCGGATCCTTCATGCGTGCGCCGGCCATGATCGACATGGTGATCTCGGCGAGGTAGTCGAACACCAGATAGTCCAGCTTGCCGCCCTCCACCAACTGCGCGGCGGCGGTGGACGTATCTCCCCAGAATGCACTGGCGCATCCGATGCGAACGGTGGTGGGCATTTTTATCTCCGACTCAGCAACCTGCGACAGAAGTGTCTGGAGGCTACCAAGCAAGCGCTTGGTTTGTAAACAGTTGAAACTATCTTCTGCCCAAGCGCTTGCTTGGTTGCCGCTGGCGGCTTAAATTGCGCGCAACCCTGCGGTTTCAGGGGGCAACAGACTGATCGACTGTAGGAGAGAACGGGTGGACGAGCAAAAAGCCCTGAGGGTCATGCGTGATTTGGTCGACGAGGGCCAATTGACCGACCCCGACAGCGCCCGTGGCAAATTGCTGCAAGTGGCCGCTCACCTGTTCCGTAACAAAGGCTATGAACGCACCACAGTGCGCGATCTGGCCGGCGCAGTCGGTATCCAGTCGGGAAGCATTTTTCATCACTTCAAAAGCAAGGATGAAATCCTCCGCGCGGTGATGGAAGAAACCATCCGCTACAACACTGCGTTGATGCGTGCTGCACTCGCCGATGCGGCTGATGTGCGCGAGCGCGTGCTGGCGCTGATCCGCTGCGAATTGCAGTCGATCATGGGCGGCAGCGGTGAAGCCATGGCGGTGCTGGTCTACGAATGGCGCTCGCTGTCCGAAGAGGGCCAGGCCAAAGTGCTGGCGTTGCGCGATGTTTACGAAGACATCTGGCTGCAAGTGCTGGGTGAAGCCAAAGACGCCGGATTTATTCGTGGCGATGTATTTATTACCCGACGTTTCCTCACCGGCGCACTGTCGTGGACGACCACATGGTTCCGTGCCGGCGGCAGTTTGAGCCTCGATCAGTTGGCCGACGAGGCGTTGATTCTGGTCCTTGAAGCGCGCTGAAGCACTTTCTATCCGGCCGGGAAACTGGCTAACTTGGCGAAACCGCCTAGCTTGAATGCATTGATCGGTATTTTTTCGGGGAGTGGGGTGTTTTGAAGTCTTCGCCAATTCGGACGGCCGCGGGTTTGATGCTCGCAGCGCTGGCTGCATTTTGGGTTTTGCCCGCTCAGGCAGCGCAACTGGTTCGGGTCGGCGCGGCGCATTTTCCGCCTTACACCATTCGCCCGGAGAACGGTGCCGACACAGGCCTCCTGCCGCAACTGGTCGAGGCCCTCAATCGTTTGCAAAGCGACTATCAGTTCGTCCTCGTGCCGACCTCGATTCCCCGGCGTTTCGGTGATTTCAAGCAGGGCCGGATCGACATGGCGATTTTCGAGAATCCTGATTGGGGCTGGAAAGACATTCCGCACACGGATGTCGACATGGGCCTCGAGGATGCGGAGATTTTCGTCGCGCAACGCGAGGACGGTCGTCAGCAGAACTACTTTGCCGACCTCACCGGCAAGCGCCTCGCGCTGTTCAGCGGTTATCACTACGAGTTCGCCAACTTCAACGCCGACCCCAAATTTCTTGCACAGAATTACAAGGCCACGCTGACCTATTCCCACGACAGCAATCTGCTGATGGTCCTTCGTAGTCGCGCCGATATCGCCTTGGTGACCCGTTCCTATCTGTTCGATTATCTGCTGCGTAACGAAAAGGTGCGCGACGAGTTGCTGGTGTCACAACGTATCGATCAGGTCTATCACCACTACGCGATTCTTCGCCCGACGGCGCCGATTACCGGTGCGGCGTTTGGCAAGCTGCTTAAGGGGCTGCGCGACAACGGTGAAATGCTGAAAATTTTCGAGCCGTACAAGATTGCGGTGGTGCCGGTGCCGAAGTAACGGCGTGTCATGCCCATCCGTTGGTCGGATACCTGGCTGACCCTGTCAGATCTGACAGTAGACGCCGTATTGGCTTCAGGTTTTGATTCCTTTCCACACCCGCTCTTTGTGAGCGGCTTGAGAAAAAGGAATTTGCCATGTCCAATCCATCCCCGATTTCACTGCGTTGTGTGCCTGCTCCATTCGTAGAGCAAGCCAGCGAGAATGTCCTCACCTTGAACAAACCCGATGGTTCGACCGGCATTACAGTCGAAGTGTCGAGGTGGCCCTTTATGGCGCTCGGGCAACCGACGACGCTGCATGCCTGTGGTCAGACAAGCGATGGTTCACCAATCATGTTGCGCATCGCCGATGCTGAACCATTGACGCAGCAGGAATTTGAGGAGGGCTGGCGCAGAACGATTGCGTGGGATGACCTGCAGGATCTGAAACACAACAGTCAACTGATGCTTATTTTTCAGCTGGCCCTGAATAACGCGGGTTGTGATTGCCCACTGCTGTTTCCTCCGATCAGCCTCAAAGTGCGAGTTCCCTTCGAGGATCTGACGACCTTCTCCGACGCTGAAGAAGCGCCCTGGAACGGCTGGACAAAAGGCCCGGCTGCAATCGACCCCGGAGATCTGGTTGTCGCCAAGGACGAGGACATCTACGTTCTCAACAACCGCACGTACACCAACGCATCGGCTGGCATCATTCTGGAAAAAAACTTCGCGAACCTTGAAGCCGGTACGCGTTATGAGTTCGGTCTACAGGTTCGTCGAACCAACACCAGCTCCAGTGTGCCGAGTCTGTCGCTTGCAGCAGGCACCCAGACAGTCACTGAAGCCAAGGATTTTCCAGCCATGACTTGGGAATCACTGGAGGGCACGTTTACTGCGGATTCTTCGCAGTGCACGTTGGCAATCATCAGTCATACGGCGAGTGGCAGCGGAAACGATTACGCAATCAAAAGGATCTGTGTCAGGTCTGTTTAGTTTGAGAACATGGGGTTTGTCAGCTTCAGAGAGCCCCGCCAGCAAACAGCATCGTTAGATTGTTGGTGGGGATCTCTAAATTTTCCGGGCGCGATCACGTTCCAGCATTTAACTGTCGACGATTATCGTGAGCCCGACCCATGTCCAATCTGAATGACCTGACTGCCCTGGCCTTGCCTTCGGGCAGCCAACTGATCGCTGATGCCACCGAAAGCCGTCTGAGCCTGAGCCTGGACGGGCAACCGCTGATCCGCTTGCGCCTCGATCGAGAGGCAAAGGGACCGATCCAGATCGATGAGCGCTTTGCGTTGCCGCCCGGGCAGGCGTTGTGGGCAGCCTGTTACTGGCTGTTCGCCCGCGATCCGGCGTGCGAGCAATTGACTTGGCAACTCGATCAGCCACCCACCGAAGCCTTGCTCAGTGGCTTGCTGGTGAACACCGACGTGGCGGGTGAATACCGCTGCGAACGCACGTTGTTCTGGCAATTGCCGCAACCTTGGCTCGGCACATCGCTAACCGGCAGCTACCCGCAGCAAATGGTCATCAGCCAAGGCAAGCGCCATCCACTGCGGCCGGTGAAGCCGCGCGGTGAAGTGTATCGGCGTTTCGATGCCCGTCTGGGCGCGTGGATTTCCCTGCGCACGGTAGAGATCGAAGAGGATTTGCCGCGTTTCAACCGCTGGCAGAACAGTCCGCGCGTTGCCAGTTTCTGGCAGGAAGAGGGCAGCCTCGAGAAGCACCGCGAATACCTGAGCAAGCTCGATGCCGATCCGCACACGCTGACCTTGATCGGCTGTTTCGATGATCAGCCGTTTGCCTATTTCGAAGCCTACTGGGCCAAGGAAGACCGCATTGCGCCGTTCTACGATGCCGACAATTACGATCGCGGCATTCACATGCTGGTCGGCGAGGAGGATCACCGTGGCCCGCACAAAGTGGCGAGCTGGCTATCGGCGCTGGTGCATTACCTGTTTCTCGATGATCCGCGCACTCAGCGTGTGGTCGCTGAGCCTCGGGCCGACAACGCGAAGATGATCGGCCACATGCAGAATCAGTGTTTCCACTGTGAGAAGGAGTTCGACTTTCCGCACAAGCGCGCGGCGCTGATGATGCTGGGGCGTGAGCGGTTTTTTGATCGGTGCAAATTGGCCTGAGGTGATTTAAAAGCAAAAGATCGCAGCCTTCGGCAGCTCCTACAGAGGAATGCATTTCCATGTGAGAGCTGCCGAAGGCTGCGATCTTTTTTATCTGGCGACGCGGTCTTAACGACGACCGGCAATCACCGCATCCTGACGGCTGCCCGAGACCTTGCGGCAGTGCACCAGCGCGTCACGAATCATGAAGTTGACCAGGGTTGGCGAAACGCCGAGCTCCTTGGCGATGTCCTTTTGCGGCACGCCATGCAAGCGGTACATCTCGAATGCATAGCGCGTGCGGCTGGGCAGTTCGGTCAGCGCGTCGGCGATGTTTTCCAGGGTCGAGAAGTTGATGTGCGAGGTTTCCGGCGAAGCACCTTGAATAACCACGTTCAGCCCTTCCTCTTCAGGGCCGGAGTACTTCTGCTCAAGCGCCTGTTTGCGGTAGTGATCGATAGCGAGGTTGCGCACGATCTGGAACAGATAGCTCAGTTGCGCCTTGATCGACGACGTGATTGGTGGCGCCGATTGCAGTCGGAAAAACGCATCCTGCACCACATCTTCGGCGCGCGACCGGCAGCCGGTAATACGGGCTGCAATCTTGACCAGAATCAGTCGATTGTCGACGAATGCCTGAAGTAGCGGTGAATCGCACTTGCTTGTGGATACTTGTTCCGTCATGGAAATCACCTTGCTGCCAAATAGGTTAGTGGGACGCCTGGGGACGAGGCCGTCCTACACATCGAGCGACAAATTATGTTGAATGATAATGATTGTCAATTGAGAAAGAGAAGTAATGCGCCACAAAGGTGCGATGTGAGAACTGCGACACGCCGCCACACCCCGGCCCCATTGGCGATCCAGCCTGCCGACTAATTATTTCAAGACGTCATCCGTTCTCATTGGTGAATGGTTCCGGGTGCACGACCCCGGCCAGACAGCATTCCAGCGCCTTGCGCGGTCGGCACAGACCGCGCCCAGCAGGCCCTTCGCGGGGCGTGACGCAGCAACCCGATTCCATTAGCAAGCCGAATTCAGGCAGGAAACCTCATGACCGACGCGTTCGAACTCCCCAGCACCCTGGTCCAAGCCCTTCAGCGCCGCGCGGCCCTGACGCCGGATCGACTGGCCTTGCGTTTTCTTGCCGAAAGCGAAGAGCAGGCTGTGGTACTCAGTTATCGCGAACTGGATGAGCGCGCGCGTACTATTGCGGCCGCATTGCAGGTCGAAGCCGAATTCGGCGACCGCGCGGTGCTGTTGTTTCCCAGCGGCCCGGATTACGTCGCGGCCTTCTTTGGATGCTTGTACGCCGGCGTGATCGCGGTGCCGGCTTATCCGCCGGAATCTGCGCGGCGTCATCACCAGGAGCGGTTGCTGTCGATCATTGCCGACGCCGAACCGCGTCTGCTACTGACCAGCGCCGACTTGCGCGACGCCTTGCAGCAGATCGAAGGCGCGCCGCCGTTGCTGTGTGTCGACACTCTCGACCGAACGCAGGCCGAAAGCTGGGTTGAACCGAGCTTGCCGCAAGACCATATCGCTTTCCTGCAATACACCTCCGGCTCCACCGCGCTGCCCAAAGGCGTGCAGGTCAGCCACGGCAATCTGGTCGCCAATGAACTGTTGATCCGTCACGGTTTCGGCATCGATGTAAATCCGGACGACGTGATCGTCAGCTGGCTGCCGCTGTATCACGACATGGGTTTGATCGGCGGTCTGTTGCAGCCGATTTTCAGCGGCGTACCGTGCATCCTGATGTCGCCAGCGTACTTCCTCGGCCGGCCTTTGCGCTGGCTGGAAGCGATCAGCCAATACGGCGGCACCATCAGCGGCGGGCCCGACTTCGCCTATCGCCTGTGCAGCGAGCGGGTCAGCGAATCGGCACTTGAACGCCTCGACCTGAGCCGCTGGCGCGTGGCCTATTCCGGCTCCGAGCCGATCCGTCTCGACACCCTCGAGCGCTTCGCCGAGAAGTTCACTGCGTGCGGCTTCAGCGCAGACAGTTTCATGGCCTCGTACGGTCTGGCCGAAGCGACGCTATTCGTCGCCGGCACCCCGCGCGGCACCGGCATCCCGGCACTGCGCGTGGACGATCAGGCGCTGGCGCAAAACCGTGCGGAGCCGGGTGAGGGCAGCCCGATCATGAGCTGCGGCATCAGCCAGCCGGAACACGCCGTGCTGATCGTCGAACCCAATACCCTCGAAGCGCTGGCCGACAATGCTGTCGGCGAAGTCTGGGCTACGGGTCCGAGCATCGCCCTCGGCTATTGGCGCAACCCGGAAGCCAGCGCCAAGACGTTTGTCCAGCATGCCGGCCGCACCTGGCTGCGCACCGGTGACCTGGGCTTCGTCCGCAACGGCGAACTGTTCATCACCGGGCGCCTGAAAGACATGCTCATCGTGCGCGGCCACAACCTCTATCCGCAGGACATCGAGAAGACCGTCGAGAACGAAGTGGAAGTGGTGCGCAAGGGCCGCGTCGCTGCATTCGCGATCAATCAGAATGGCGAAGAAGGCATCGGCATCGCCGCGGAAATCAGCCGCAGCGTGCAAAAAATCCTGCCGCCGGAAGCCTTGATCAAAGCGATCCGCCAAGCGGTAGCCGAGGCGTATCAGGAGGCACCAAGCGTCGTTGTACTGCTCAATCCAGGCGCCTTGCCGAAAACCTCCAGCGGCAAATTACAGCGTTCGGCGTGCCGCAATCGTCTGGCCGATGGCAGCCTAGACAGCTACGCGGTGTTCCCGTCGACCACAGCCGAAACCGCAGAGTCGGCCACCAGCGCCTCCGAACTCGAAGCGTTGATCGGCAACATCTGGGCCGAACAACTCAACGTCAAACAGGTCAACGCCGACGATCACTTCTTCCTGCTCGGCGGCAACTCGATCGCCGCCACGCAAGTGATCGCCCGGGTTCGCGAAGAACTCAGCCTTGAGCTGAGCCTGCGTCTGCTCTTCGAAGCCCCGACACTGTCGGCATTCGCTGCTGCCGTGGCGCAACAGCAACAGGACGGCGGCAGCGCCCAAGGCGCAATCATTGCGTTGTCGCGTTCCGAGCCAATGCCACAATCGCTGGCGCAAAACCGTCTGAGGATCACCTGGCAACTCGACCCGCAGAGCAGCGCCTACAACATTCCCGGTGCCCTGCGTTTACGCGGCGAACTGGACGAAGACGCCTTGCGCACCAGTTTCCAGCAATTGATCGAACGCCATGAATCCCTGCGCACACGCTTCTTCGAACGCGACGGCGTGGCCCTGCAACAAGTCGCTGCCGCCGCCGAATTCAATCTGCAACTGATCGACATCAGCGACCTGCCGGCCCATGAGCGCGAGGCCCGTGCGCAACAAATCCGCGAAGATGAAGCGCGCACCCAGTTCGACCTGGAGAAAGGCCCGCTGCTGTGGGTGACGCTGGTGCGTCTCGACGACGAAGATCACCAACTGCTGGTGACGCTGCACCACATCATCGCCGACGGCTGGTCGCTGAACGTATTGATCGACGAATTTTCGCGCCTGTACGCCGCCGCTTCGCAGGGCGCGACCGCGACCCTTGCGCCGCTGCCAACCCAGTACGCCGACTACGGCAGTTGGCAGCGCCAATGGCTGGCGCAGGGCGAGGGCGAGCGGCAACTAGCGTACTGGAAAACGCAGTTGGGTGACGAACATCCGACCCTGGAACTGGCCACTGATCATCCGCGCTCGACCCAACAAAACCACAGTGCCGCGCGCCACACCGTGCGTTTGGGCGCGCACCTCAGCGAGGCGATCCGCAACACCGCGCAAGCGCAACAAGCGACGCCGTTCATGCTGCTGCTCTCGGCATTCCAGAGCCTGCTGCATCGCTACAGCGGTCAGCGCGACATTCGCATCGGCGTACCCAACGCCAACCGTCCGCGCCTGGAAACCCAAGGCCTGATCGGTTTCTTCATCAACACCCAAGTGCTGCGTGCGCAAATCGATTCGCGCCTGTCGTTTGTCGAGCTGCTGGCCCAGACCCGTCAAGCCGCACTCGGTGCGCAAGCGAATCAGGATCTGCCCTTCGAACAACTGCTCGAAGCCTTCCCGCAAGCCCGTGAACAAGGCTTGTTCCAGGTCATGTTCAACCATCAGCAACGCGACCTGAGCGCACTCAAGCGTCTGCCGGGTCTGCTCGCCGAAGAACTGCCGTGGCACAGCCGCGAAGCCAAGTTCGACCTGCAACTGCACAGCGAAGAAGACCGTAACGGTCGCCTGACGCTGTCGTTCGACTATGCCAGTGAACTGTTCGATTCGGCCACCATCGAGCGTCTGGCCGAACACTTCAGCAACCTGTTGCGCGAAGTCTGCGAACGCCCGGAGCAAGCCATCGGCGACCTGCAGCTGTTGACCGTCGGCGAACACGACCAGCAAAAAAACTGGAGCGTCGCACCGTGCACCCCGGCGCAACAATGGCTGCCGGAACGGCTCAACGAACAGGTGCGAAAAACCCCGGAACGCACCGCGCTGGTGTGGGACGGTGGCAGCCTCGACTTCGCCGAACTGCACACGCAGGCCAACCGCCTCGCGCACTACCTGCGCGACAAAGGCGTCGGCCCGGACGTTTGCGTGGCCATCGCCGCCGAGCGTTCGCCACAACTGTTGATCGGCCTGCTGGCGATCATCAAGGCCGGTGGCGCCTATGTGCCGCTGGACCCGGATTATCCGGCTGATCGTCTCGCCTACATGCTCAGCGACAGCGGCGTCGAATTGCTGCTGACCCAAACCGAATTGCTCGAGCGTTTGCCGGCCAGCGACGGCGTCAGCGTGATCGCCATGGATGCGTTGCACCTGGAAAACTGGCCGAGCCAGGCGCCAGGTCTGCACCTGCACGGCGACAACCTCGCCTACGTGATCTACACCTCGGGTTCCACCGGCCAACCGAAAGGCGTCGGCAATACCCACGCAGCACTGGCCGAGCGCCTGCAATGGATGCAGAACGCTTACGCGCTCGATGAAACGGATGTGCTGATGCAAAAAGCGCCGATCAGTTTCGACGTGTCGGTGTGGGAATGCTTCTGGCCGCTGATCACTGGCGCGCGTCTGCTGATCGCCGGCCCCGGTGAACACCGCGATCCGCATCGCATTGCGCAGCTTGTTCAGGCCTATGGCGTGACCACGCTGCACTTTGTGCCGCCACTGCTCTCGCTGTTCATCGACGAACCGCTGAGCGCCGAATGCACCAGCCTGCGCCGGGTATTCTCCGGTGGTGAAGCGCTGCCCGCCGAACTGCGTAACCGCGTCCTCGCGCAACTGCCGACGGTGCAACTGCACAACCGTTACGGCCCGACCGAAACCGCAATCAACGTCACCCACTGGCATTGCACCCCTGCCGATGGCGAACGTTCGCCGATCGGTCGTCCGTTGGGCAACGTGATTTGCCGCGTGCTCGACGCCGATCTCAATCCGGTGCCGGCCGGCGTGCCGGGTGAGCTGTGCATCAGCGGTATCGGTCTGGCTCGCGGTTACCTTGGCCGTCCATCGTTGACCGCGGAACGTTTTGTGGTCGATCCGCTGGGCGAGCAGGGCGCACGTTTGTACCGCACCGGCGACCGCGCGCGCTGGACGTCCGACGGCGTCATCGAATACCTCGGCCGTCTCGACCAGCAAGTCAAACTGCGTGGCTTCCGCGTCGAACCGGAAGAAATCGAAGCGCGTCTGCTTGCCCAGAATGGCGTCGCCCAAGCCGTGGTGCTGGTGCGCGAAACCGCTGCCGGTGCGCAACTGATCGGTTACTTCACCGCGACCGATGCCAGTGAACATCCTGACGAGCAAAGCGCTCGCCTGAAAACCGCGCTGGCCGCCGAGCTGCCGGAATACATGGTCCCGGCACAACTGATGCGTCTGGATGCAATGCCCCTCAGCCCAAGCGGCAAACTCGACCGCCGCGCCTTGCCCGAGCCGCAATGGCAAGTACGTGAACACGTCGAGCCGGTGACTGCACTGCAACAGCAGATCGCCGCGATCTGGCGCGAAGTGCTCGGTCTGGCGCAAGTTGGCCTGCGCGACGACTTCTTCGCCCTCGGCGGTCACTCGCTGCTGGCCACGCAAATCATCTCGCGCACCCGTCAGGCCTGCGACGTCGAACTGCCGTTGCGCGCCTTGTTCGAGCACAGCGAGCTGGCTGATTTCGCCGAGCAGATCCGCCTGATCCAGGCCAGCGGCCGCACCAACAAACAGCCGCCGATCGACAAGGTTGATCGCAGCCAACCGGTGCCGTTGTCGTACTCGCAACAGCGCATGTGGTTCCTCTGGCAGATGGAGCCGGACAGCCCGGCGTACAACGTCGGCGGCATGGCGCGCTTGCGCGGCGTGTTGCACGTCGAGCGTTTCGAGGCCGCACTGCAAGCGCTGATCCGGCGTCACGAAACCCTGCGCACCACCTTCCCGAGCGTCGACGGCGTCGCCCGCCAACAGGTGCATGCCGAAACCGGCGTATGCATGGGCTGGAAGGATTTCTCAAAACTTTCCGCCGACGTGCGCGAGCAAAAGGTTCAGCAATTCGCCGACGAAGAAGCGCATCTGCCGTTCGATCTGGAAAGCGGTCCGCTGCTGCGCGCCTGCCTGGTGAAAACCGCCGAGCAGGAGCATTACTTTGTCCTGACTCTGCACCACATCGTCACCGAAGGCTGGGCGATGGATATTTTCGCCCGCGAACTCAGCGCGCTGTACGAAGCGTTTGTCGATGACCGTGATTCGCCGCTGGAACCGTTGCCGGTGCAATACCTCGACTACAGCGTCTGGCAGCGCAACTGGCTGGAATCCGGCGAGCGTCAGCGCCAACTCGACTACTGGACCGCGCAACTCGGTCGTGAACATCCGCTGCTGGAACTGCCGGGTGACCGTCCGCGTCCGCCGGTACAAAGCCATCAGGGCGAACTGTTCCGCTTCGACCTCAGCGACGATCTTGCCGCGCGGGTTCGTGCCTTCAATGCGCAAAACGGCCTGACCCTGTTCATGACCATGACCGCCGCGCTCGCGACATTGCTTTACCGCTACAGCGGCCAGACCGATCTGCGCATCGGCGCGCCAGTGGCTAACCGTATTCGCCCAGAAAGCGAAGGGCTGATCGGTGCGTTCCTCAACACCCAGGTGCTGCGTTGTCAGCTCGACGGCATGATGTCGGTCGGCGAGTTGTTCGAGCAGGTGCGTCACACCGTGATCGAAGGCCAGTCGCATCAGGATCTGCCGTTCGATCATCTGGTCGAAGCGTTGCAGCCGCCGCGCAGTGCCGCCTACAACCCGTTGTTCCAAGTAATGTGCAACGTGCAGCGCTGGGAATTCCAGCAGAGCCGCATGCTCGCCGGCATGACCGTCGAGTATTTGGCCAACGATGCGCGGGCGACCAAGTTCGACCTCAATCTGGAAGTCACCGACCTCGACCATCGCCTCGGTTGCTGCCTGACTTACAGCACCGATCTGTTCGACGAGCCGACCATCGCGCGCATGGCCAAACATTGGCGCAACCTGCTGGAAGCGCTGATCGCCGATCCGCAACAGCGTCTAAGCGAATTGCCGCTGCTGGACGCTCTGGAGCAACAGCAACTGCTCGACAGCCTCGGCGTCGAACCGGGTGAGCGTCGTCTCGACCAGTGCATCCATCACCTGTTCGCCGAACAAGCGCTGGCGCGCAAAGACGCACCGGCCCTGACTTTCGCCGGGCAGACCCTTAGCTACGCCGAACTCGACGCCCGCGCCAATCGTCTGGCCTGGGCGCTGCGTGAGCGCGGCGTCGGCCCGCAAGTACGGGTGGGTCTGGCACTGGAGCGTTCGCTGGAAATGGTCATCGGCCTGCTGGCGATTCTCAAGGCTGGCGGCGCCTATGTGCCGCTGGACCCGGAATACCCGCTCGACCGTCTGCATTACATGATCGAAGACAGCCGCATCGGCCTGCTGCTCAGTGATCGCGCAATGTTCAAAGCCCTTGGCGAACTGCCGTCGAGCGTGGCGCGCTGGTGCCTGGAAGATGACAGCGCAGCACTCGCTGCTTATCCGGCCAGCGAGCTGCCGTTTATCAGCCTGCCGCAACATCAGGCCTACCTGATTTACACCTCGGGCTCGACCGGCAAACCGAAAGGCGTGGTGGTCTCCCACGGTGAAATCGCCATGCACTGCCAAGCCGTGATCGAGCGGTTTGGCATGCGCCCGGATGACTGCGAACTGCACTTCTATTCGATCAACTTCGATGCGGCGACCGAGCGTCTGTTGGTGCCGCTGCTCAGTGGCGCGCAGGTTGTATTGCGTGCACAAGGTCAGTGGGACGCGGAAGAAATCTGCGGTTTGATCCGCACGCATAAAATCAACGTGCTCGGTTTCACCCCGAGCTACGGTAGCCAGTTGGCGCAGTTCCTCTCGACGCAAAACGAAATCCTCCCGGTGCGGATGATCATCACCGGCGGTGAAGCATTGACCGGTGAACACCTGCAACGCATTCGTGCAGCGTTCAAACCGGCGATGTTCTTCAACGCCTATGGCCCGACGGAAACCGTGGTCATGCCACTGGCCAGTCTGGCGCCGCAGGTGCTGGAGGAGGGCGCCGGCAGCGTGCCGATCGGCAGCGTGATCGGTGCGCGCGTGGCGTACATTCTCGACGCCGATCTGGCGCTGGTGCCGCAAGGTGCGACCGGTGAATTGTTCGTCGGCGGCGCCGGTCTGGCGCAGGCCTATCACGACCGTCCGGGCATCACCGCCGAGCGTTTTGTTGCTGACCCGTTCGCCAGCGATGGCGGGCGCATGTACCGCACCGGCGATCTGGTGCGCCAGCGCGCCGATGGTTTGGTGGAGTACCTTGGGCGCATCGACCATCAAGTGAAAATCCGTGGATTCCGTATCGAGCTCGGCGAAATCGAAACCCGTCTGCTCGATCATGACTCGATCCGCGAAGCCGTGGTGCTCGCCCTCGACGCGCCAAGCGGCAAACAACTGGTTGGCTATTTAGTCACTGAAGTCGCTGAGCAAAGCGAAGCCAATCAGGCTGAACTGCGCGACGCGCTCAAGGCGCACCTCAAGGCGCAACTGCCGGATTACATGGTGCCGACCCACCTGATTCTGCTGGCGAGCATGCCGCTGACCGCCAACGGCAAACTCGACCGCCGCGCCTTGCCGGCGCCGGATCCCGAGTTGAATCGTCAGGACTACGTTGCGCCAAGCAACGAACTGGAACAGACCCTGGCGCAGATCTGGTGCGAAGTGCTCAACGTCGAACAGGTCGGCCTCAACGACAACTTCTTTGAACTGGGTGGCGACTCGATTCTGTCGATCCAAGTGGTCAGCCGTGCGCGCCAGCAAGGCATTCATTTCAGCCCGCGTGATCTGTTCCAGCATCAGACTGTGCAGACACTGGCCGCTGTGGCCAGCCGCACCGAGCAGTTCACGGCCGAGCAGGGTCTGGTGGCCGGTGAATCGCGCCTGACGCCGATTCAGCACTGGTTCTTCGACACTGCAATCCCCAAGCGTCAGCACTGGAATCAGGCGTTGTTGCTGGAGCCGACCGTGACCCTCGAACCGCATCGTCTGGAGCAAGCGTTGCTGGCGGTGATCGAGCAGCATGATGCCTTGCGCCTGCGCTTCACCGAGGCCAACGGTCAATGGCAAGCGACGCACCAAGCCGTCTCCGAAGCGGCCGTGGTGTGGCAAGTGCGGGTTACCTCGATGGACAAGTGCCAAGCGCTGTTTGCCGATGCGCAACGCAGCCTTGATCTGCAAAATGGTCCGCTGGTTCGCGCCTTGCTGGTCGACGGCCCTGAAGGTCAGCAACGCCTGTTTATCGCAATCCATCACTTGGTGGTCGACGGCGTGTCGTGGCGCGTATTGCTCGACGATGTGCAAACCGTTTACCGCCAACTCGATGCCGACCAAGCGGT
Organism: Pseudomonas sp. AC242; assembly: GCF_979258655.1. Taxonomy (NCBI): domain Bacteria; kingdom Pseudomonadati; phylum Pseudomonadota; class Gammaproteobacteria; order Pseudomonadales; family Pseudomonadaceae; genus Pseudomonas; species Pseudomonas sp. AC242. Next base: position 3,680,243 of record NZ_OZ409873.1, on the reverse strand, counting down.
GAAACTGCCAGCGAAAACCAGTGCCTTCAAAGACTGGGCCGCGCGTTTGCAAGCCTACGCCGGCAGCGAATCCCTGCGCGAAGAACTCAACTGGTGGCAGACCCAACTGGCCGGTCCGAGCGCCGATTTGCCGTGCGAAAACCCGCAGGGCGGCCAGCAGAATCGTCACGCGCAAACCGTCAGCGTGCGCCTCGATGCCGAGCACACCAAACAGTTACTGCAACAGGCGCCAGCCGCCTATCGCACGCAAGTCAACGACTTGCTGCTGACCGCGCTGGCCCGTGTGCTCTGCCGCTGGAGCGGTCAACCGTCGGCACTGATTCAACTGGAAGGCCACGGTCGCGAAACCCTGTTCGACGAGATCGATCTGACCCGCACTGTCGGCTGGTTCACCAGCGCTTACCCACTGCGTCTGACCCCGCACAACATCGAAGAGGCTGCGGGGCAGGGCGCTTCGATCAAGGCGATCAAGGAGCAACTGCGCGCTGTGCCGCACAAGGGCCTGGGCTACGGCGTACTGCGTTATCTCGCCGATGATCTCAGCCAGCGCAGCATGGCCGCGTTGCCGAACGCGCCGGTCACCTTCAACTACCTCGGCCAGTTCGACCAGAGCTTCGGCAGCGATGCGCTGTTCCGTCCGCTGGATGAAGCGGTCGGTGCCGCCCACGATCCGCACGCGCCATTGCCGAACGAACTGAGTATCGACAGTCAGGTCTACGGCGGTGAATTGCTGCTGCGCTGGACCTTCAGCGCCGAGCGTTACGACGCGCAAACCATCAACGATCTGGCCGACGCTTACCTCGGTGAGCTGCAAAGCCTGATCGCCCATTGCCTGCAAGACGAGGCCGGCGGCCTGACGCCGTCGGATTTCCCGTTGGCCAAGCTGACTCAGGCGCAACTGGATGCCTTGCCGGTACCGGCCGCGCACATCGAAGACGTTTATCCGCTGACGCCGATGCAGGAAGGCATGTTGCTGCATACCTTGCTCGAACCGGGCACCGGTCTGTACTACATGCAGGATCGCTACCGCATCAACAGCGAACTCGACCCGGAGCGTTTCGCCCAGGCGTGGCAAGCGGTGATCGCCCGTCACGAAGCGCTGCGTGCGTCGTTCTGCTGGAATGTCGGCGAAGACATGCTGCAAGTGATTCACACACCGGGTCGCACGCCGATCGAGTATCTGGACTGGAGTGCCATCGCTGAAACCGAGCAGGAACCGAAGCTGCAAGCGCTGCTGAAAAGCGAGCGTGAGGCCGGTTTCGATCTGCTCAATCAGGCGCCGTTCCACCTGCGTCTGATCAAGGTCGGCGCAGCGCGTTACTGGTTCATGATGAGCAACCACCACATTCTCATCGATGCATGGTGCCGCTCGTTGCTGATGAACGACTTCTTCGAGATTTACACCGCGTTGGGTGAGGGTCGTGAAGCGCAACTTGCCGTGCCGCCGCGTTATCGCGATTACATCGGCTGGCTGCAACGTCAGAGCCTGGCCGAAGCGCGGCAGTGGTGGCAGCACAATCTGCAAGGGTTCGAACGCACCACACCGATCCCGAGCGACCGTCCGTTCCTGCGCGAACACGCCGGTGAAAGCGGCGGCATGGTCGTTGGCGACCGCTACACCCGCCTCAATGTCGAGGACGGTGCGCGTCTGCGTGAACTGGCGCAGGCGCATCAATTGACCATCAACACTTTCGCTCAAGCCGCGTGGGCCTTGGTACTGCGCCGCATGAGTGGCGATCGTGACGTGCTCTTCGGCGTCACCGTGGCCGGGCGTCCGGTGGAAATGCCGGAGATGCAGCGCACCGTCGGTCTGTTCATCAACAGTATCGCGCTGCGGGTGAAAATGCCTGAGGACGATCAGCGCAGCAGCGTGCGTGAGTGGCTCAGCGCTTTGCTCGACAGCAACATGCAACTGCGTGAGTACGAATACCTGCCGCTGGTGAACATTCAGGAACAAAGCGAATTGCCGAAAGGCCAGCCGCTGTTTGACAGCCTGTTTGTCTTCGAAAACGCGCCGGTGGAAGTGTCGGTACTTGATCGCGCGCAGAGCCTCAATGCGACCTCGGACTCCGGCCGTACGCACACTAACTTCCCGCTGACGGCGGTGTGCTACCCGGGTGATGACCTTGGTCTGCATCTGTCCTACGACCAGCGCTATTTCGACGAATCGACCATCGAACGCATGCTCGGCGAGTTCAAGCGTTTGCTGCTGGCGCTGGTCGATGGCTTCCATGGCGATATGGCCGACCTGCCGCTGCTAGGCAGTGAGGAAGAGGAGTTTCTGCTGCACGGTTGCAACCAGAGTGCCCACGACTATCCGCTGGAGCAGAGCTACGTTGCGCTGTTCGAAGCGCAGGTCGCCGCGCATCCGCAGCGCATCGCCGCCACTTGCCTTGATCAGCAACTGAGCTACGCCGAGCTGAACCACAATGCCAACCGACTCGGCCATGCACTGGTCGCCGCGGGTGTGCAGATGGATCAACCGGTGGCCTTGCTCGCCGAACGAAATCTCGATCTGCTCGGCATGATCATCGGTAGCTTCAAGGCCGGTGCCGGTTATCTGCCGCTGGATCCGGGCCTGCCGAGCCAGCGTCTGCAACGCATCATCGAACTGAGCCGCACGCCGGTGCTGGTCTGCTCTAAAGCATGCTTTGAACAGGCGCAGACTTTGCTGGATGAATTCAGCTGCGCCAATCGACCGCGCTTGCTGGTGTGGGAAGAGCTTCAGGCAGCGGCAACATCGGCGCACAACCCGGAGATTTACAGCGGCCCGGACAACCTCGCTTATGTGATCTACACCTCGGGTTCGACCGGCCTGCCGAAAGGCGTGATGGTCGAGCAGCGCGGTATGCTCAACAACCAGTTGAGCAAGGTGCCGTACTTGAATCTGAGCGACGTCGATGTGATTGCACAGACCGCGTCGCAAAGCTTCGATATTTCGGTCTGGCAGTTCCTCGCCGCGCCGTTGTTCGGCGCACGGGTGGACATCGTGCCGAACACCATCGCCCACGATCCGCAAGGTTTGCTGGTGCACGTGCAAGCGCAGGGCATCACCGTACTGGAGAGCGTGCCGTCGCTGATTCAGGGGATGCTCGCCTCGGATCGCCTGAGCCTGGATGGCTTGCGCTGGATGCTGCCGACCGGTGAAGCAATGCCGCCGGAGCTGGCGCACCAATGGCTGCTGCGTTACCCGGACATCGGTCTGGTCAACGCTTACGGCCCGGCGGAATGCTCGGATGACGTGGCGTTTTTCCGTGTCGACATGGCCTCGACGCGCGGCAGTTACTTGCCGATCGGTACGCCGACCGACAACAACTTGCTGTACCTCGTTGATGGCGCTCTGGAACTGGTGCCTTTGGGCGCGGTGGGGGAGTTGTGTGTGGCGGGGACGGGCGTTGGTCGCGGTTATGTCAGCGATACGTTGCGTACCGCGCCGGTGTTTGTGCCGAACCCGTTCGGTGCGCCGGGCGAGCGTCTGTATCGCACCGGTGACCTGGCGCGGCGTCGCAGCGACGGTGTGCTGGAGTACGTCGGCCGCGTTGACCATCAGGTGAAGATTCGCGGTTACCGCATCGAGCTGGGTGAGATCGAGGCGCGTCTGCATGAGCAACCGGAAGTGCGCGATGGCGCAGTCGGTGTGCAGGAAGGCGTCAACGGCAAGCACTTGGTCGGCTATCTGGTGGCGGCCGATTCGGCACTCAATCCGAGTGAACGCCTGGAGCGGATCAAACAGCGCCTGCGCGCCGAGTTGCCTGAATACATGGTGCCGCTGCACTGGTTGTGGCTCGATCAGCTGCCGCTGAATGCCAACGGCAAACTCGACCGCAAAGCCTTGCCGGCGCTGGAGATCGGCCAGTTGCAGAGTCAGGATTATCTGGCCCCGCGCAATGAACTGGAGCAGACCCTGGCGGATGTTTGGGCCGAGGTGCTGAAGGTCGAGAAGGTCGGCGTACGCGACAACTTCTTCGAACTGGGCGGGCATTCGTTGCTGGCCACGCAGATCGCCTCGCGGGTGCAGAAAACCCTGCAGCGCGATGTGCCGTTGCGGGCGATGTTCGAGTGCAGCACGGTGGAGGAGCTGGCCGAATACATTGACGGGCTGGCGGCGAGCGATATCACCGAGGAGAAGGTTGATCGGTTGAATGATCTGATGGCGGAGCTGGAGGGCCTTTGATTTTCTAGTGCCTGTAGTGGCCTTATCGCTGGCAAGCCAGCTCCCACAGTAATCGAGTGTAGCCACAGATTTTGTGTTCACTCTGGAACCTGTGGGAGCTGGCTTGCCAGCGATGGCGTCAGCGCGTTCAACACAATTAAACCAGTACAAACGCGTACATTTTCAGGGTTGACGACCAGCAACCGGCAGCTCAGTCTGCCGGTTCTCTTTTTTGTCGCGGGGGTGGTCGATGCCTTTTTTCACGGTTGACGGACAAGCGCTGCATTACATTGATCAAGGCACAGGCCCGGCGGTATTGCTGGCCGGCAGCTACCTGTGGGATCAGGCCATGTGGGCACCGCAGATCGCTGCGTTATCGCCGCACTATCGGGTGATCGCACTGGACTTGTGGGGCCACGGTGAGTCGGGACGGTTGCCTGAAGGCACCACATCACTGGACGACATTGCTCGTCAGGCGCGGTCCCTGATCGATCATCTTGATATCGATCAGGTCACTCTTGTCGGGCTGTCGGTCGGTGGCATGTGGGGCGTACGTCTGGCGTTGTCGGCCCCGCAACGGATCAACGGTCTGGTGCTGATGGACACCTACGTCGGCGTCGAGCCGGAACCGACTCGTCAGTACTACTTCTCGCTGTTCAAGCAGATTGAAGAAACCGGCGAAATCTCCGAGCAGTTACTGGATATCGTCGTGCCGATCTTCTTCCGTCCGGGTATCGATCCGCAGTCGGCGCTGTATCAGGATTTCCGCGCGAAACTGGCGGCGTACTCCTCGGATCGACTGCGCGAAAGTATCGTGCCGATGGGGCGTATCACCTTTGGCCGGGATGATTTGTTGCCGCGTCTGGGCGAGCTGAATGCCGCGACCACGCTGGTGCTGTGCGGCGATCAGGACAAACCACGACCACCGTCGGAAACAAAGGAAATGGCCGAGTTGATCGGTTGCCCGTGGGTGCTGGTGCCGGAGGCGGGGCATATCTCCAACCTGGAGAACCCGCAGTTTGTCACCGAGGTGTTGTTGGCTTTCCTGGCTGACCGCCGTTGAAAAGATCGCAGCCTGCGGCAGCTCCTACAGAAAACGCTTTCCATGTAGGAGCTGCCGCAGGCTGCGATCTTTTGATTTTGCTTATTTAGGCCCGAGAATCTTCACCAACTTGTCCGGCGAAGGCGCACCTTGCTGCTGTTGCAGCTCACCCTTGTCATCCATATAGAAGATTGCCGGCGTCGCCTGCAAATCGAGGTCTTCCATCAACTGCATGTTCGCCGCCAATTTGCTCTGCACGGCCGCTGGAATATCTTTCAGCGCTTTTAGCGAACTGCCCTTGCCAGCCTTTTCGTGATCTTCCAGCGCCTTGACCGGATCCTTCGCGGCCAGCAGTGCCGCTGATTTACCCGGGCTGTCCTCGCGAATGATGCCGACCATGATGTGCCGCAACTGCACCTTGCCAGCCTTGACCCACGGCCGCGCCTGTTCCCAGAACATGTTGCAGTACGGGCAGTTCGGGTCGCTGAACAGGTACACGGTGCGCGGTGCATCCTTGTTGCCGTCCTGAATCCAGTTGCTCGCCTCGAACTTGGCCCAGACTTCCTTGGCCATTGGCGCGTAGACCAGTTTTTGCAGCGGCTCGCTGCTCAGGTCCTTACCGTCGGCGTCGTACAGATTACCGAGCAAAACGTGTTTGCCATCCGGAGTCAGGTACAGGGCCATGCCACGGTTCTGATATTGCGCCGCATAACCGCGCAGACCGTCGGGCGCATCGAACTGGCCGACGATTTTCGCGCCTTTGGCTTCGATCTGCTTGATCGCCGCAGGCAATTCTTCAGCGGCCTGCACCGACGGCAAGTGCAGCAGGGCGCTGCCCAGAGTCAGCGTCAGCAGGTGGCGGAGGCGGGGCATGGCAGTTTCCTTGCAGAGGTGGCCGGTGCAGTGGCCGGGTTCGAATTCGGGGTCGGGGTGTCGAAGTTTTCCAGGGCGCGCGCCAGGCTGGCGTTGGATAACTCGCCCAGGTGGCTGCTCAGCAGGCGACCGTCAGGGCTATAGAACAGCGTAGTCGGCAAAGCCATGGAACCCACGGCCTGACCCAGGCGGCCGCTGCGGTCGAACAGCACGTTGTTCAGGCTCAGGCCCTGAGTTTCGAGAAACGTCGCCACGCTTTGCATGCTTTCGGCCTGATTGACGAACAGGAAGGTCAGGTCCGGGCGTTGTTGCTGGGCATTCTCCAGGACTGGCATTTCGCGCCGACACGGCGGACACCAGGTCGCCCACAGATTGATCACCAGCGGGCCGCCCTGATAATCGCTGAGCTGGATGGTTTCCCCGGCCGCGTTGCGCAGAGAGATGTCCGGCAGTCGGGTGCCTTGTTCATAGATGTTTAACGACAACGTCGCCAACAGCCAGAACGCCACACCGCTGGCCACGCCAAAGCCCAGTGGACGACGCAGCCCTGGACGCCGCCAGCCGCGATACAGCGCCGCCAGCAGCAACACAATCACACCCGGCCAGGCAAGGAAGCCACCGTCACGCAAATCGATGATCTGCCACGGGTCATTGCGATAGTGCGACCAGTACAGCAGCACAAAGGCAATCCGCGCCGCGAGCATGCCCAGCAGAAACAGGCTGAACAACGCCGACTCGGGGTTATCGCCGCCACGCTTGGCCACCCGCCAGCCGACAAAGGTCGCCAGTGCCAGAGCACTGATCAGCAGCAGGTGATTAAGCGCGATGGCAAAAGTGCCGAGGGTGAAAGTCAGCATTAATTGGCGTCCCGGGTGGTGGCCCAGCGTTGCAGGAACGTCTCGGCATCGACTTCGCCGGTGATGCGCTGGCTGCGGCGTTCTTCGCCATCGGTACCGATCCAGACGAAGCTCGGTGGCCCCGGCACTTTGTAGCGGCTGAGCAATTCACGGCTGGCGGCATTGTCGGCGGTGACATCGAGCCTGAGCAGGCGCACGTCATTCAACGCCTGCTTGACCTTGTCCTTGCCGAATACCTGTTTCTCCATGACTTTGCACGACACGCACCAGTCGGCGTAGTAATCGAGCAGCACCCACTGACCCTGAGCCTTGGCGGCATCGAGTTCGCGTTGCAGCGCAGCCGGCTCCTTGATCGTGGTGAACGCGTCATGAGCCGATGGCTGCGCTGCGCTGGCGCGGCCGGCGCTGTAGACCTGCAACGGCTGATACGGATCATCGCTGCCGCCTGCCGCGCCAATCACCAGCAGACTGCCCCACAGCCCGAGCAACAGCGAGCTGGCGCCGAACAACTGGGCTACTCGGCCAAAACCTTCGGACTGTTTCCAGGCACAGAACGCAGCGATCAACAGCAGTGCACCGCACAGGCCCAGCCACAACGAAGCCTCCAGCACCGGACGCAACATCAACAGCGCCGTGGCGAGGAAGAGGAAACCGAACACGCCTTTGAGCAGGTTCATCCACGCGCCGGGCTTGGGCAGGAAGCGATTGCCCACGGTCACCAGCAACAACAACGGCACACCAATGCCGATACCCAGCGAGAACAGAATCAAGCCGCCGTGCAGTGCGTTGCCGCTCTGCGCGATGTACAGCAACGCACCGGCCAGCGGCGCGGTCATGCACGGGCCGACCAGCAGACCGGACAATGCACCGAGGACCCCGGCGCCAATCAGGCTGCCACCGCTGCGACTGCGCGAGGCGTGTTCCAGGCGATCACGCAGGGCCACCGGCAATTGCAGTTCAAAGAAGCCGAACATCGGCAGGGCCAGCACCACGAAGATCGCGGCGAACGTGCCGAGCAGCCACGGATTCTGCAACCATGCCTGCAGGTTTGCGCCGAGCAGCGCAGCGATCACGCCCATCGCCGCATAGACCAGGGCCATGCAGATCACATAACTGCCGGCCAGCGCGAAACCGCGACGCGGGGTGGCGCCACTGCCAACGACCATGCCGGCCAGAATCGGCAGCATCGGTAACGTGCAAGGCGTGAACGCGAGCAACAGACCGAGGCCGAAAAACACCAGCAAGCTCCAGCCCAGCGCGCGTTGTTGCAGGCTGCTGGCCAAGGCCTGATCCGGCGCTTCAGCGCTGGCGGCCACCGCCGCTTTACCGCCCAGATCAATGACCCGGGTCTGCGGTGGATAGCACAGGCCGGCATCGGCACAGCCCTGATAGCTGACCTTGATCTGGCCTGTGGCTGTCGCCGGGATTTTCACTTCCAGCCCTTGGCGATAGACCGGTTGTTCCCCGAAAAACTCGTCGCTGTGGGACTCGCCTTCAGGCAGCGCGGGCTGTTGCTCTGCGCTCAATCCGTCGAATTTCAGGCGTTTCTGATACAGGTAATAGCCGTCGGTGATTTGCCAGAACAGTTGGGTTTCACCGGATTCCAGGCGTTCGGAGGTGAGCACGAATGCCTGGTCGACCGGCAGAAATTCCGGTTTAGTCTCAAATGGATTGTTTCCAGCCTGGGCCAGGCTGGACATCAGCAGAGCAAACAATAGAAAAAAATGACGCATGGAGGAGCCTTGTCCCTGTGCAAGTGAGGCGCAGAATGGGCGGCGGCGATTAACCGATAATTAACCGTATCCTACAAGGCCCTCCGGGCTTCGGCCAATCAGCCGCGCAGCAGTCCCGGCCAGTTCGCGTCATTAATGGTTTTCGGTCCGGAGACCAGACGGTCGGACTGAATGTTGTAAGTCAGGTATTGGTTGTCGGTCAGGAAGATGTACCAGTAGCTGTCGGCCAAAGTCCGGTCATTTTGCGCTGCCGTGATGATGCGGTCCTTGTACGGTTTCAGCGCGCCCAGCCGATAATCCCCGAAGGATTTGTAGGTCAGGGTCTTTGCCTTGTAGTTAAACGATAGATAGTGTCCGTCGTTGAGGATGAACCTGAATAGAAACGGGTGACCGGTCAGTTGGAACCAGGTGCCAGCGATGATCTTGTCGAAGTAGGGCAATATCGGCTTCCAGATCGAATCGGAAACTTTATAAAAGGCATCGACCTTGTCTTTGTCTTGATTATATTTACACACCACGGGTGTGTTGCCCTGATAGAAAAACAACCAGGCAATATCTTCATCTGACGAGGTGTTCCAGCCGAATGAAGTGGTTGTCAGGCCGAAACGCAAGTCTTTGGCATGGGGGCCAAAGGTGTCCCAGCTATCGCCGACCGATGCGGGATAGTTGGCGGATACCTTATTGTCACCGAGATCGAATCGGGAATAGGTGTCGCTGTCCTTGAAGAAGAAATAAATACGGTCGGGGCCGGAGCGCCAATCGAGCGCGACGAAGTTTTTTAGTTGAGGCATGTTTATTAAGTCCCTTTAAAGTTGTTGGTGGTTGCCAGTCGAAAACTAAATGATCGAAGGGTTATTACATAGGGAGAAACTGTTTCTTTATTATTGGGAAAGTTTCAGCGCCGGGTGAGGCCCTGCAACAGGTGGCGCCCCGATGTTTTTGCCCGGCTTTCCGTAAGCGCCGGTGACGGCCATAATTGCCGCTTAATCCTCGCCTGCTTCACTCGCCTTTTTTATCCACGGAGCACCCATGCACGTACTGGTTTGCGAAGACGATGAGCTGATTGCCAGCGGGATCGTTGCCGGCCTCACGGCTCAGGGTTTGACCGTTGAGCACGTCAACACCGCGTCGAAGGCGCGGGCGATGCTCAAGGTGGCCGAATTCGACGTGATGGTGCTCGATCTCGGCCTGCCCGACGAAGATGGCCTCAAGTTGCTGCAACAACTGCGGCAGAGTGGCCTGGAAATTCCGGTGCTGATCCTGACCGCGCGCGACTCGGTCACCGACCGCGTCGATGGTTTGCAGGCCGGGGCTGACGATTACCTGCTCAAACCGTTCGATCTGCGTGAACTGTTCGCCCGTCTGCAAACTTTGCTGCGCCGGGTCGCCGGGCGCAGCGTCAACCTGATCGAGCACGGCGCGCTGACCTACGACCCGAGCAGCCGCGAAACCACCCTGGCCGGGCAACCGGTGGACTTGTCGCGCCGCGAGCAATCGCTGCTGCAGGCGCTGCTGCACAATCGTGGTCGGGTGCTGTCCACTGAACAGTTGAAGGACAGTGTCTACGGCTTCAACGATGAACTGGAAAGCAACGCGCTGAACGTGCACATTCATCACCTGCGCAGCAAACTGGGCAAAGGCATCGTCGAAACCGTGCGCGGTCTGGGCTATCGCCTTGGCCCGGCCGATGGTGGAGATCAAGGCAAGTGATGAGTCTGCGACTGCGCCTGAGTCTGACCCTCGGCGCCGCGTTTGCACTGATTTGGGCGCTGGCGGCGGCGTGGATGCTCAGTGACCTGCGCAATCAGATGATGTTTTCCCTCGACCAGCGTCTGGTGGCGTCGGCGCGCATGGTCGCCGGGCTGCTGGAACAGTTGCCGACTTTGCCGAGCAAAGGCGAGGGCACGCATTTCAGTGCCGAACAACTGAATATCCCCGGTGGCATGGCCTGTCAGGTCAGCTCCTTGCGCGGGGAAATCCTCGCGCGCAGCCACAACAACCCCGAACAAGCGCTGGAAGCCGAGAAGATGGGCTTCCATGACCAGATGATCGACGGTGCGCCGTGGCGCAGTTTCACCCTTGCCCGAGGCGATGTGCGGATTACCACCGCTGACCGGCAGATCGAGCGCGAGGCGCTGAACATGTCGATCCTGCTGGCGGCGTCGGTGCCGGTGGGTGTGGCGTTGCTCGGCTGTCTGTGTCTGTTGTGGCTGGGCATTGGCCAGGGTCTGGCGCCGCTCAACCGTCTGCGTGAAGCACTGATGCGGCGCAATGCCGACTCGCTTGAGCCGTTGCAGATCCAGACTTTCCCCAGTGAATTGAAGCCGCTGCTTGAAACGCAAAACCAGTTGTTCCAGCGCATTGGCAAAACCATCGAGCGTGAGCGCCGTCTGACCGGTGACGCGGCGCATGAGCTGCGCAGCCCGCTGACGGCGATCAAGACCCACCTGCAAGTCGCACGCATGACCGATGGCAACGCCCGCGATCAGTCGCTGGCACGGGCCGAGGAGGGCGCTGATCGCTTGCATCGCACGCTCGAGCAACTGCTGTTGCTGGCGCGGGTCGAGGGCAGTCTGTCGTTCGATGACGGCTCGCAATGCAGCGCCGAGCAAGTGGCACGCCTGGCGATTCAGGACGCCACGGGGGGCGAACGCCTGCGCATCAAATTGCACCTGCCGGCCGAACTTTCTGTCGCACCGTTGCAAATGCCGGCGGTGCTGTCGATTGCGGCGCTGCGCAATCTGCTCGACAACGCCCTGCGCCATACGCCCGAAGACTGTGCGGTTGAGCTGAGCCTGGAAACCATTGGCAACCGCGTGCGTTTTGTCGTGCGCGACCATGGCCCGGGGATTGCGCCGGATGATCTGCAACACCTGACCCAACGCTTCTGGCGCAACGGCCAAAGCACCGGTTGCGGCCTCGGTCTGGCAATTGTTCAGGCGATCGTTCAGCGTTGCGACTGTGCCCTGCATTTCGACAGTCGCCCGGATGGCCTGCGGGTCGAGCTGACCATGCCGTTGCAGCCTGTCTGATTCCAGCACAGCCTGTGGTAGGAAATCGCGCCAGACACATCAAATGTAACTTCTCGGCGTTCGCTATCCGGACCGGGTGGGGATAAGGTCATCGCAGCTTTGACTCAATGGATTGAGGGAACTGCGCCATGGAAGCACCCATCTGCATTCGTCCGGCCACTCTGGCCGACGCCGGTATCATCAGTCGCATCATCGAACGTTCGATCCGCATCGGTTGTGCGCTCGATCACCGTAACGATCCGTCACTCGTCAGCCAATGGATCGGCCTGCAATCCGCCGACTTCATCAGTGCCCGGCTCGCCGACCCGCACTTCTATCTGTGTATCGCGTTGCTGGCGGACAAACCGGTCGGTGTCGGCATGGCTCGGGCCAGCGGCGACATTTTGCTGTGTTACGTCCAGCCAGAGTCATTTCGCCGGGGCGTTGGACGGGCGCTGATGGAGGATCTGGAAGGCTGGTTACGGGTTCGCGGTGGTTCTCACGCTGATCTCAACAGCACGTACACCGGCCAGGCATTTTATCGGCGTCTGGGCTATCACAAGTCAGCGCCGCCCCTCGAATACCAAGGCTTGCAGAGCCTGCCCATGCGCAAGCCGTTGGCATTGCCGGGCTGACAACTCGATCACGGGCTAAATCCTCAGGCCCCTTAAGCGTTTCCAGAACAGGAAAACCTGCAAGTGCGCCCCGCGATCGGAATGCGCACCTGTCCGGTGTGCTGTTTTGGTCACTATCCATAGCCAATTGAGGGGTCGAGAGATGTCAGTCGCCACCAGCCTTATCGAAGAGTCGTCGGCCCGGGTTACTTCGGCGCCGGCCGAAACGTTGTACCAGTTCAATGAATCGCCATTGCTGGCCCGGCAGGCCCGGCAGGAATCCAACGCCCGCAGTTATCCGCGGCGCATTCCGCTGGCGCTGAAGCGCGCCAAAGGCCTCTATGTCGAAGACGTCGAAGGGCGCACGTTCATCGACTGCCTGGCCGGTGCCGGCACGCTGGCGCTGGGGCATAACCATCCGGTGGTGATCGAAGCGATCCAGCAGGTGCTGGCCGATGAATTGCCACTGCATACCCTCGACCTGACCACTCCGGTCAAGGATCAGTTCGTCCAGGATCTGTTTGGCCTGCTGCCTTCCGCGCTCGCGGCTGAAGCGAAAATCCAGTTCTGCGGCCCGACCGGCACCGATGCCGTGGAAGCCGCGTTGAAGCTGGTGCGCACCGCGACCGGGCGCAGCACCGTGCTGTCGTTCTCCGGCGGTTATCACGGCATGAGCCAGGGCGCGCTGAGCCTGATGGGCAGCCTGGGGCCGAAAAAGCCGTTGGGTGCGCTGCTCAGCAATGGCGTGCAGTTCATGCCGTTCCCGTATGACTACCGTTGCCCGTTCGGCCTCGGTGGCGCGGCGGGCGTAAAGGCCAACCTGAGTTACCTGGAAAACCTGCTCAACGACCCCGAGGCCGGTGTGCAATTGCCCGCCGCGGTGATTGTCGAGGCGGTGCAGGGCGAGGGCGGTGTGATTCCGGCGGACATCGAGTGGCTGCGCGGCTTGCGTCGGATCACTGAGAAGGCTGGTGTGGCGCTGATCGTCGACGAGATCCAGAGCGGTTTTGCCCGCACCGGCAAAATGTTTGCCTTCGAACACGCCGACATCACCCCGGATGTGGTGGTGTTGTCCAAAGCCATCGGCGGCAGTCTGCCGTTGGCCGTGGTGGTCTATCGCGACTGGCTCGACACTTGGCAACCGGGCGCGCACGCCGGCACCTTCCGTGGCAATCAGATGGCCATGGCGGCAGGCTCTGCGGTGATGCGTTATCTGGTCGAACACAAGGTCTGCGAACACGCCGCGGCCATGGGCGAGCGCCTCAGCGAGCACTTGCGCATCCTGCAACGCGACTTCCCGCAACTCGGCGATATTCGTGGTCGTGGCCTGATGCTCGGGGTCGAGCTGGTCGAGCCGAACGGCACTCCCGATGCGCTCGGTCATCCGCCGGCGTTTGCTCGACTGGCGCCGCTGGTCCAGCGCGAATGCCTCAAGCGCGGGCTGATTCTGGAGCTGGGTGGTCGGCATGGCGCGGTGGTGCGTTTCCTGCCGCCGCTGGTGATCACTGCTGCCGAAATCGACCGTGTCGCGGAAATCTTTGGCCGTGCTTTGGCCGCTGCCACCGCTGCGCTGTAAATTTTTCGCCGCGCCAAACGTTCTTTCTACATACCCGGCTGCACCCCGCGTGCAGCCCACCCTTACAACGATGGAGAACCAGCATGACGTCAGTATTCGACCGCGAGGACATCCTTTTTCAGGTTGTGGTCAACCACGAAGAGCAATACTCGATCTGGCCGGATTACAAATCCGTGCCGGACGGCTGGCGCACCGTGGGCAAGAGCGGCCTGAAAAAGGAGTGCCTGGCCTACATCGAAGAAGTCTGGACTGACATGCGTCCGCTGAGCCTGCGCCAGAAGATGGAAGCCCAGGCCGCCGCGCAATAAGCGGCCGGGCAAAAAGAAACCCGCTGGACTGGAAACAGTCAGCGGGTTTTTTCTTGCCTTGGATTTGTGTTGCCTTTCAGGGCCCCATCGCTGGCAAGCCAGCTCCCACAGGTATTTTGGTGATTACAAAATCTGCGCTCACCGAGAACCCTGTGGGAGCTGGCTTGCCAGCGATGAACGATAACGCGGTGCAACTGGAATCACGCCCCGCTCAAGCCCTTGAGCAGCAAATCCACATTGCCTTCCAGCTCCGCCACCGGGTCCGCCGCATCGGTGCTCAACACCACCAGATGACTGCCGGACTCGGCAATCGCCGCTTTTACCGCGTCCGATGGCTGCCGATGATGCAACACCACCGCCACCTCATTGTCCTTGAGCGTCGCCGTGAGTTTTTTCAGATCTTCAGGCGTCCACTCGGCATCCGGCCGTGGATCCTCGCCGATGAGTTCCAGATTGAGGCTGCCGATCAAATAGCCGAAGTGATCACTCAAACTCATCACACTGAGATTGTCGGCGCTGGCCAGTCGCGCCTCGCTGTCGGCGCTGAGCTTCAGCAAACGCTGCTTCAATGCCGCCAGATTCGCCTCGATCTTTGGCTTCGCGCTGGGTGCCAGGCGCACCAGATCCGCCGCCATCACATCCGCCATGCGCCCCATGTTGTTGCTCGCCAGCCATGGCTGACTGTTCAAGCCATCGACCTTCAGATCCGGTTGCACGGCGATGCCGGGCAGGGCGCCATCCACCGGTCGCGCGGCGTCGACTTCAACGATGCGGATATTGCTGCGACGGGCGATCGGGTACAGCGGATCATCGGCCCACAGCGAGCGCACGCCGATTACAGCATCGGCGCCGGTTGCCAGTTTGCTCAGTGCCGGCGCGCCGCGACCGGTGAAATACGCGGTCTGACGGCTGCCCGGCAGATTCGCTGGCGCCGCACGTTCAAGGTTGACATCAGTGCCTTTGAGCAGCACTTCGCCCAAACCATAAGTAATCGGCAACGACGCCAGCACTCGCAGCGGTTTAGCATTTTCGGCAGCCATCAACGGCGCGCAGACCACGCCGCACAAGGCCATGGCCAAGGTCAGTTTGCGAATTGAAAAAGTCATTTATCCAAGATTCCCTTTCAGACTCGGGACAACCCCGCGCGCAATGGCGGCAAGGGCAAAGGCAATACCGGCGACCAGAATGATGGCCGCGCCGGACGGAATCGGCAGATCGAACACGATCGGCGCAAGAATCCCGCACAACGTGCTGACCGTGGCGATCAACACCGAGCACCAGAAGAACCCTTTGAGCGACTGGCTGAGCAAGCGCGCCGCCGCGGCCGGGATCACCAGCAGAGCACCGACCAGAATCGCGCCGATGACTTTCACCGCTGCCACGGTTATCAGCGTCACCAGAATCACGAACAGATAATCCAGGGTCTTCACCGCCACTCCGCGCACGGCTGCCAGTTGCGGATTGAAGCTGGCGAGCATGATGCGGTTGTACAGCGGTAGCGCCAATGCCATGACCAGCGAACCGACGATGGCCAGCACCGCCAGATCGTTGCCGTTGACCGTCAGCACTGAACCGAACAGCACGTTCTCGAGAATGTGCACGTTGATCTTGCCCGCCAGAATCAACAGCAGACTCGCGCCCAACGCCAGCGACACCGACAGAAACACGCCAATCAAAGTATCCGGTGCGAGGCCGGTACGGTTGCGCAGGTAATTGAGCAGGATGCCGAACAGCAGGCAATAACCGAACAGGCTGCCATAGGGGCCGGTGTAGGGTTCGCCGAGCAGGATGCCGATGGCCACGCCGGTTAGCGCCGCGTGGCCCACCGCTTCGGAGAAAAACGCGAAGCGCTTGACCACCACCAGCGTGCCGAGGCCGCCGAGCACCGGGCCGATCAACAGGCCGGCAAGCAGCGCATTGACCACGAAACCGTAGGCCAGCGCTTCCGGCAGATAACCGGACGAGGCCCAGCCTTGCACCATCAAACGAAAGGCTTCGTAACTCATCAGGCAGCGCTCCGTGGATGGGTCGAGAACAGCGTCAGCAGGCGTTCCGGGGTCAGCGCCTGTTGTGGCGTGGCGTCGAACAGCACACGACGGTTCAGGCCGGTGACCCGATCGGCCAGGCGTCCGACCGCTTCCAGATCGTGCTCGATCCACAGCACGGTGATACCTGCCGCGCGCCAGTCATTGAGCAGGCGCTCGAACACCTGAATCCCGGCTTCATCGAGGGCCGACATCGGCTCATCCAGCACCAGCAATTGCGGCGTCGGAATCAAACCTTGTGCGAGCAGCACCCGCTGGCGCTCACCGCCGGACAGCGCACCCATGCGCCGCTTGCGTTTGTCCTGCATGCCGACGCGTTCCAGCGCATCGCCAATGGCGCCGGCGTAACGCTTGCTCAAGCCGAGAAACGCCGGGCGTCGCTGACACATGGCAGCCATGAAATCGTCGACGGTCATCGGCAGACCGCGATCGAATTCCAGCGCCTGCGGTACATAACCGATGGTGCCGGGTTCGCCGGGCCATTGCAGGCTGAGCTGGCCCTGATGCGGCATTTGCCCGAGCAGGGTCTTGATCAGCGAACTCTTGCCGCCACCGTTGGGGCCGACCAGCGCGTGTACGCTGCCGGGCTGCACCTGGAAGGTGACCTTGTCGAGAATGGTTGTGCGACCCAGCGTCAGACAAACCTGCGCAAAATCCAGCGTCGGCCCCATAACCTGTAGGCCTTCGCCTGCTCGCGATAGCGGTGTGTCATTCAACAAAGGTGTCGACTGATCCGGCGCCTTCGCGAGCAGGCTCGCTCCCACAGGGGACTCGGTGTTTTCGGGGGAAAGGTTTTCTCTGGAAGTCATGCGCCAGACTCCTGAATCGCCCGCACCACGGTATTGAGGTTGCCGGTCATTTCCTTTTCGTATTTGTCGGCGGTGTATTCGCCGTAGGAAATGTGCGACAACGGATACAGCTTCACGCCGGATTCACGCTGAATCGTTTCGACGTAGGTGGAGGGGAAATCCATCTCCGAGAAGATCACTTTCACGTCCAGTTCACGCAATTGGTCGATGGTCTTCTTCAACTGGCTTGGGCTTGGCTCGATGCCGTGGGCCGGTTCGACCACGGCGGTCACTTCCAGGCCGAACTCACGCAACAGATAGTCGTAAGCCGCGTGTACCGTGGCCACGCGCAGTTCGGCATTCGGCGCTTGAGTCAGTTTTGCCAGCGCGTCGGCGCGCATCTGCCGCAGGCGCTTGCCGTAGGCGCGGGCGTTCTGTGTATAGGTCTTGGCGTTGTCCGGATCGAGTTTGCCCAGTTCGCGGGCGATGTTGTTGACCTGAGCGATGGAGGCGCTGATCGACAGGAACGTGTGCGGATTCACCACTTTGCCGGCCCCGCGCGCGGCAACGCCGGTGGCGGCCAGCAGCGGAACGTTTTCGTTGGCTTCGATGGTTTTGATGTTCGGCGTTTCGCTGGCGGCGATCATGCGGTCGGCGAAGTCGTCATGACCGACACCGTTGAGCACGATCACATCCAGCCCGCTGATGCGTTTGATGTCCTCGGCCCGAGGCTCGTAGGCGTGCGGATTGAAACCGGCCGGGATCAGCGGCACCACTTCGGCCTTGTCGCCGACGATGTTCGCCACGTAGCTGTAATACGGGTGCAGGGTGATGCCGATGCGCAGGCGCTTGGCCTGATCGGCGCTGGCCAGCGGGCTCAGCAGGCAGGCACACAGGCCCACTAAAAACAGGCGTAACAACGGACGGCGAGGCGATGAAATAGACATGGGCAAGCGGTCTTCTCTCGGAGTAGGGCGAGGAATCAATGGCGATGTTCGCGGGTAACCCCGGCATCGTATTGCGCGACGATCTGTTTCCAGCCAGCAGCGGACAGCGCCGCCGCATTCAGTTGCGCCGGGGCTTGAGCGGCGGCATCACGGTTGAGCCAGATGTCCGGCGCAGCCTTGTCATCGGTACTCAGCAGCATGACGAACGAGCCAGCGACAGTCGGATTCTGGCTTTGACCGACATACGCGGTGTTCGCCAGCAACTGCCAGGCATGACCCCCACGGCTGACCGAACTCGCATCCTGGGCAAACGGGGCAAAGCCTTCGTCGGCCAGATTCTGCGGCGTCGGCAGGGCTTGCTGTTCTTCGCGCAGCAGGCGGATTTCGTCGAGGGTCACCCGCAGGTCGGCGTAGATGCCTTGCTCGGCAGCACTGAGGTCGCGACGGGCGTCGAGTTGATTGGACGCAACCGGCTCCGGCTCATGGGAAACCCCGCGCCACGCGACCACGGAACCGGCGACTGCCAGAATCAACAGGCACAACAGCAGCACATTGAGGGTTTCATGACCGGCGCCGGCCGGACGCACGATTTGTGTGGTTGGCGTACTCATGGGGCTTCGATATCCGCTTGGTCGATTTCCACAACGTGGCCTGGACCTGCGTCGAACAGCACGTAGAACTCGGCGCCAGGCTTCTTGAAGGTCAGGGTCGAGTCACTGCCGAGCTTGCCCGGCACCAGAATGGTTTCGTCGTAGCCGATCACATCGAGGGTCACCCCCGGCGCGCCGCTGCCGTCGGAGAACCCACCGGTGCATTTGATCTGCTCGGCGTCGATGGCTTTGCATTCGCACATCGGGTTATGCGCCAGAGCGCTGGCACTGAAGCCGGCGCCGAGCACCAGCAGCGCGGCCTTCAGGCGCAGGCGAGAAGGGCGTTGAGAGCAAGTCATGGTTTGACTCCTTGTTTGTTCAGCCAGGCGAAGGTGGCGGGGGAGGCCTGACTCAGGGGAATCGAAGCCTGGTGCATGCTGCCGTCCCAGCCTTCCATGGTGATCCACAGTTCGGCGTCGGCTCTGGTTTTCTCCGGGATCGGCATTTGCGTGCCCATGCGATAAGGCGTGCCGAAGAAAATGCTGCCGGCGGCGCGCAGGCTGCGTGGCTTGCCGATGCGCAGGTAGGTCGCCTTGACCTGATCGACACAGGCATCGCACAGCGCGGCGCTGAAGTCTTTCATGTAGCCGGCCGGACCGGTCAGCACCGGTGCTTCGTTGCGTAACTCGGCCAGGCGCAGGCTCCATGGCCCGACCTGGACAGTGCCGATCTCGTGCTGGCCCAAGCCGCTGTCACCGCGAAACAGCGAGGCGTCGGCGAAGTACTTGGGCATGAAACCCAGCGGGATCAACAGCAGCAGAACATTGATGTGGAAGCGCCATCTGTGCCAGAAACGCGCCAGTCGAGAAGGTTGGGCCTTGGTGATGGACTTGCTCACAGGCTGGCCTCCGAGGTTTCACGGCTCATGGCCGGTTGTGCCTTGATGCGGTTTTTCTTGTCTTCGCGCTTCAACGCATTGGCGGTGGCCAGGGCGGTGCGTTTGGTCCAGATCAACAAGCCGCTGAGGATCATCATGCTCAGGATCAAACCGAAGAAGAACCAGATCAGCTTGATCCAGATGCCGCCGAAATCCCCGGTGTGCAGTGGTCGCATGGACTCGGTGACGAACTCCAGCGACGAGCGATCGGACAGCAACCGTGAAGCGGCGATGTCGCCGTTGTACGGATTGAGCGTGGCGGTCTGGAACATCAGCGGATACCAGCCGCGCCCGCCGACGCTCATGTGGCTGTAGGCGTTGCCCGGCAGGCTGACGAAACTGGCTTCCAGCCCCGGAATCTTCTCTTGCGCGAGCTCGACGGCACGGTCCAGGCTGATCCGTGGCGGCGGGGTGCCGGCGGCAGAGATCGGCACGCTTTCGCGGGACATCGCCGGAATGATCGGCTCGCTGGAGATGGCGATCTGGTTATCGAACAGAATCGCCCGAATCAGAAACCAGATGCCAGTGATGGAAATCACTGCAATGAACCAGATCGACCAGATACCGCACAGCCGATGGAAGTCACCCCAGAAAATCCGTGCGCCGTGGCGCACGCGCAGGGTCGGGCGCAGAAAACCCTTCCAGAAGCGCTTGTAGACCACCAGACCGGTGATCAACGAGACCAGCATCGGCACGCCGAGGAACGACACCAGATACCAGCCCCAACTGAAGCCATTGGTGAACGGCACCAGCCACCAGCCATGCAGAGCCCGGGTGAAGGCTTTGAAATCGAAGGTCGGCGCAGGGCCCTGGATCACCCCGGTGTAAGGATTGACGTAGACCGTCTGCGAACGACCGTCCGGATAACTGACCGCAACGTCGAGCGCGAAGTGTGACTCATCGGGGCGACTGATGCTTTCAACGAGGGTCTGCGGTTCGGCTTTTTTGATCGCTGCCATGATCTGGTCATAGCTGAGCAGCGGCGCATCCTCCGCAGGCTGGCTGGCGCGCATCTGCGGGTTGGCCAGCCAGACGATTTCCTGACTGACCACCGCCAGTGTGCCGGTGACACAGACGATCAGGACAAAGAACCAGATCGGTAACGCCAGCCAGCTATGAACGAGGAACCACAGTTTGGAGCGGGATTTCTTCGACATGATTGCGCGTCTTGATAGCGGTGAAAGGGTGCCTGGCTACGGGCTTCGCAGCACGGGGACCCGGAAAGACCGGACGTGGCTTTTGCCTACGCGAACGGCCTGCATCTCTATAGGACGGATGAGCGAGGAAAATCCCGAAAGATGATATGAAAGCAAATGTTTCCCAATTCGCAGGGTTTGACAGATCCCACTGTAGGAGCTGCGGCACGCTGCGATCTTTTGATCCTGATCTTTAAAAACAAGATCAAAAGATCGCAGCCTCGTTGCACTCGACAGCTCCTACAGGGTTTCGCTGATCGGCAGATCAAACACGATTCATGATCCACGCCATCACTGTCTGCCAATTGATGGCCGACCCGCGCTCCCTATGATGGGAATCACCTGATTTCCCTGAGTGAGCGCCTTGATGACCGCCAGAACCCTCTATGACAAACACATCGATTCGCACACGGTGTGCCGCCTCGACGATCAAGGCCATGTCCTCTTGTATATCGATCGTCAGGTGATCAACGAATACACCAGCCCGCAGGCGTTCAGCGGTTTGCGTGCCGCCGGGCGCGGGGTCTGGCGTCCGGGCACGGCGCTGGCGGTGGTCGATCACGTCAACCCGACCACGCCTGTGCGCATCGCGGCAATGCCTGATGCCGGCGGCGCCCGGCAAGTCTCGTATCTGGCGGAGAATTGCCGGGACTTCGGCATCGAGTTGCTGGACATCCTCGACAAACGTCAGGGCATTGAACACGTGATCGCTCCCGAGCAGGGGTTCATTCTGCCCGGCATGGTCATCGCCGCCGGCGACAGCCATACCACCACCTATGGCGCACTCGGCGCTTTCGGTTTTGGCATCGGCACCTCCGAGATCGAACACCTGCTGGCCTCGCAGACGCTGGTCTACAAACGTCTGAAAAGCCTGCGCGTGACCGTCGACGGCGAGTTGACAGCGGGCCTGACGTCCAAAGACGTGATCATGGCCCTGATCGGTCGCATCGGCGCGTCCGGGGCCAGCGGTTACGCGATCGAGTTCTGCGGCTCGACTATCGATGCCTTGAGCGTTGAAGCGCGCATGACCATCTGCAACATGGCTGTCGAGGCCGGTGCGCGCGGCGCGTT
This sequence comes from Pseudomonas sp. AC242, assembly GCF_979258655.1. Taxonomy (NCBI): domain Bacteria; kingdom Pseudomonadati; phylum Pseudomonadota; class Gammaproteobacteria; order Pseudomonadales; family Pseudomonadaceae; genus Pseudomonas; species Pseudomonas sp. AC242. The sequence goes on along the minus strand of NZ_OZ409873.1, from coordinate 3,658,502 downwards.
CATGGCCCCGGATGAAAAGGTCTTCGCCTATCTCAAGGGCAAGCCGCGCGCGCCGCAAGGTGAGTTGTGGGAACGGGGCGTGAAGAAGTGGCGCGAACTGCGCAGTGATCCCGGTGCGCTGTTTGACCGCGAGATTCACCTGGATGCCAGCATTCTTGAACCGATGGTCACCTGGGGCACCAGCCCCGATCAGGCCGCCGCGATCGGTGCGCGGGTGCCGGATCCGCAAGCGATCAGCGATCCGATCCTGCGCCAGGACATGCGCCGCGCCCTCAACTACATGGGCCTCGAAGCGGGCATGGCGCTCAGCGACATTGTTATCAGCCACGCCTTTATCGGCTCGTGCACCAACGCGCGAATCGAAGACTTGCGCGATGCCGCCGGCGTCGTACGCGGTCAGCACGTGGCCGGGCATGTACGCGCAATGATCGTCCCCGGCTCCAGCGAAGTTCGCGCGCAGGCCGAGGCCGAAGGGCTGGCGCAGATCTTTATCGACGCCGGGTTCGAATGGCGTCAGTCCGGCTGCTCGATGTGCCTGGCGATGAACGACGACGTACTTGCCCCCGGCGACCGCTGCGCATCCAGCACCAACCGCAACTTTGAAGGCCGTCAGGGCGCCGGCGCGCGCACTCATTTGATGAGCCCGGCGATGGTCGCCGCCGCAGCGATCAGCGGTCGACTCACCGATATCCGCCACTTTGGAGTACGCCCATGAGCCTGCAACCTTTCACTCTAGTCATTGGCCAGGCTGCGCCGTTACTGGCAGCGAACGTTGATACCGACGTGATCATGCCCAAGCAGTTTCTCAAGGGCATCGATAGAAACGGGCTGGATCGCGGACTGTTTTTCGATCTGCGGTTTCAGCGCGATGGCACGCCCAACCCTGAGTTCGTGCTGAACCAGCCCGCCTGGAAAGGTGCGAACTTTCTTGTGGTCGGGCCCAATTTCGGCTGCGGTTCCAGCCGTGAACACGCGGTGTGGGGCCTGCAGCAGATGGGCATCCGCGCGTTGATCGGCAGCAGCTTTGCCGGGATTTTCTATGACAATTGCCAGCGTAACGGCGTGTTGTTGATCACCCTGGAAGAGGTACAGGTGCAGCGCATTGGACAGCTTGTCGGTGAGCCTGAAACGGCGCGGGTCAGCATTGATCTGGAGGCGCAGCGGATTAGTCTGGCGGATGGCAGCGTGATCGATTTCCAGATTGATAACCTGCGCAAAACCGCGTTGCTGCTCGGCCTGGATGCCATCGGCAGCACCCTGCAACGGCGCGAACAGATCAAAGATTTCGAACGCGAGCATTTGGCCAGTAACCCTTGGTTAGGCTGAACGCATAACCTGTGGGAGCTGGCTTGCCAGCGATGAGGCCGGCACTTCCAGCATTTGTGTTGGCTGAGCTGACGCCATCGCTGCGATGCGGCGTTCCGACAAGCCAGCTCCCACAGGTTTTTGTGGTGTTTTGAGCTACAGCGACAATCCTTTGAAATGCGCCTGCAAAAACTCCACACACGCGCGCAACTTCCCCGAATGCGCCAGCCGTGTCGGGTACACCGCCCAGACATTGGCGCTCTGGCTGTAATCGTCCAGCACCTGCACCAAGCGTCCTTGCTCCAGCAGCGGTTTCACATCCCACAGCGAGCGCAACAACACCCCACGCCCGTCCAGTGCCCACTGCAAAACAATCTCGCCGTTGTTGGACGACAACGGCCCGCTGACCCGCACGCTCTCTTGCCCGCCGTCGCGATCCAGATGCCAGATGCCGAAGGCGTTGTCGCGCTCTTTGATCACCAGGCAATCGTGCTGTTGCAATTCGTCCAGCGTCTGCGGCGTGCCGCGGCGTTGCAGATAATCGGGAGCCGCGCATAGCACTCGTCGATTACTGACCAGGCGTCGACCGATGTGCTGGCCGGGCAGGTCATCGCCGACGCGGATCTCCAGGTCGAAGCCTTCGTTGATGATGTCCACCACCCGGTCGAACAGGTCGAGGCGAATCTCCAGGTCTGGATAACGTTCGGCCAGCAGCGACACCGCCGGCGCCACATGATTGCGACCGAAACCGAAACTGCTGCAGAGGTGCAAACGCCCACGCGGGCTGTCGTGGGCGTCGGACAGTTCGTCGTGCAGTTGCTGGAAGTCATCGAGAATGCGCAACGCCCAGCGCTGCACCCGTTCGCCGTCCTCGGTCAGCGAGACGCGACGACTGGTGCGGTGCAGCAGGCGAGTGCCAAGGGTGGTTTCAAGAATCTGGATGCGTTTGCTGACATAGGCCGGCGACAGGCCGAGTTCATCCGCTGCGGCGGCAAAGCCGTTCTTGCGGATCACGGTGAGTAGCACGCGCAGGTCTTCGGGCAGGGGCACGCTGTCTTTCTTCTGTGGCATGTCAAAACGAACACTGGCGGCAGAAGCCGCCAGCATAGCACCGAGATCCGGCGGCTCGGCTCAGCGCAAAAAGGCCAGTGCTTCGCCAAGCAACAGTTCAGGGACTTCTTCGGCAAGGTAATGGCCGGCGGGCAATGCCTGACCGCTGACGTCAGTCGCCACGTGTTGCCATTCCTTGAGCGGATCGAAGCAACGGCCGACGGTGCCTTCGGCGCCCCACAACACGCGCAGCGGCAGACTCAGGTGATGCCCGGCAGCGATGTTGGCGCGGTCGTGCTCAAGATCGATGCTGGCGCTGGCGCGATAGTCTTCGCAGATGCCACGGGCGCTGCCCGGTTGTTGCAGGCAGCGCAGGTATTCGCCGAAGGCTGCATCGGTAAACGGCTTGAGCCCGGCGCTGCGGCTGCCCATGACGCTGCGCAGATAACTTTCGGGATTGGCTTCGAGCAAGGTTTCCGGCAATGGCGCCGGGCGGATCAGGAAGAACCAGTGCCAATACGCGCGAGCAAAGGCTTCGTTGGTTTGCGCGTACATCGACAGGGTTGGCGCGATGTCGAGCAGCATCATCCGTTGCACGGCATCCGGGTGATCGAGGGCGAGGCGATGGGCGACCCGCGCGCCACGGTCGTGAGCGAGAATCGAAAACTGCTCGAAGCCCAGCGCCTGCATCAACTCGACATTGTCGCGGGCCATTTCGCGTTTCGAGTAATTAACGTGCAGCTCATCGGCGGCCGGGCGACTGCTGTCGCCGTAACCGCGCAGGTCGGCGGCGACCACGCTGAAGTGTTCGGCCAGTTGTTCGGCAATCTTGTGCCAGATCACGTGGGTCTGCGGGTGCCCGTGCAACAGCAACAGGCCCGGGCCGCTGCCGCCGAGGCGGTAGGCAATGTCGACGCCGTTGACGTGGCGCTGGTCTTTGCGGAATCCGGCAAACATCGGGCTGATCCTTTTTCAGGGTTCTGGTTGGCTGCATCCTGAAATTGTCCGGGATTCGCGGCAAGGGGCAAAGCGTGGTCGGCAGGTTCATGAAGTGTGATGGGTGTTGGCCGTTCCGGCCCCATCGCGGGCAAGCCCGCTCCCACAGGGATCTTTGGTGTGGTCACGATCTATGTCCAACCACAAAACCCTGTGGGAGCGGGCTTGCCCGCGATGAGGCCATTGAACACACAGAAAAAATCAGCCTTGGCTAAACATCTCCATCGCCCGCTGTTTGATCTGCTCCTCGGTCAGATCCTCCTTGCGTGAGGCGAGAAACCACAGATGCCCATACGGGTCCTTCAACGTCCCGCTGCGATCCCCGTAAAACTGATCCTTGACCTCGGACACCGTCGTCGCCCCGGCCTCCAGCGCCCTTTGAAACGATTTGTCGACATCAGTCACATACAGATGCAAACCAACCGACACTGCTTGATCCGGATTGCTCAGTGGCCCCTGATCGCACGGCGAACCGAGCATGATCGCGCTGTCGCCGATGCGCAGTTCGGCGTGGCCGATGCCGCCGTCAGGCATGGCCAGACGCATGACCTCGGTGGCGCCGAAGGCTGTTTTATAGAAGTCGATGGCCTCGGCGGCTTTGTGGATGCCGAGATACGGGGTAATGCTGTGATACCCCTCGGGAATGGGTTTGACGCTCATGACGTTCTCCCTGAATTGTTGTTCTATGGGACAGGACTCCACCGAATTTGTGGAAGATTCACTATAGAACCGTCCTCGCCGTGCAGACTTTTGCCCGACGAGCAGTCAATCCTTTGGAAAATGCGGGCCAGGCCCTTGTTCGCCGAGTACATCGCCCTGATTGCGCAGCGGACAGGCCTCCATCGACAAACAGCCACAACCGATGCAGCCATTGAGCCGATCGCGCAGCAGCGTCAGTTGCTCGATCCGCGCGTCCAGTTCCTGTCGCCATTGCTGTGAGAGGATTTTCCAGTCTGCCGCGCTGGGCGCACGATCCTCCGGGAGGATTTTCAATGCCTCGCCAATTTCCGCCAGCGGAATCCCCAGCCGCTGCGCGACTTTGATCAACGCTACGCGGCGCAGTACTTCGCGCGGATAGCGCCGCTGATTGCCGGCATTGCGCTGGCTCTTGATCAGGCCTTTGGATTCATAAAAGTGCAGGGCGGTGACGGCCACGCCACTGCGCGCTGCGACTTCACCAACCGTTAACTGTTTGTGCACATTTTCTTTGCTGATCATTTGAAGACAGCTCTTGACCTTGACTTAACTAGAGGTTTTACCCTGCAGGTCTTCGAGTCGCAAGGCTCGTCTTACGCTGAGTGGGGGCATTCCATGAACAACCGCAGTTTTACCCAATTGATCGAATTCGAAATCGAACCACGCCAACAACCCGCCTTGGTCACTGCACTATCAATGCAAACCGAGCGCCTGGCGCAACGTTATGCCGGTTTTGTCAGCGCCAGTGTGCAGGCCAGCGATGACGGCCGGCGCGTGTTGAGTTTTCTGCAATGGCAGACCCGCGAGGCGGGGGAGGCGGCCTTTCGCAGCTTCGAAAGCGGCGAGCAGGACTTCTGGCAACTGATTCACACCCATCAGGCGAAAACCGTCACCTTCAACTCGTTTCAGGTGCTGAGCAGCATCGCCCGCAGTCACGACGATGCGCTGCATTGCCACCTGGTCGGCTAGATCGACAACTGGATCAGGCGTTCGCCCTGCAGATTCTCCGTGAGCCGCCGCTTGTTTACCGCCAGTTCGCCGATCTTGATCAGTCGCGTGCGGGTGACGTTGCGGCTCAGACCGAGCAACGCGGCGGTGTGCACCTGGTTGTAATGGCAGAAGCGATACGCCGCGCGCAGCAAAGCGTCTTCGACTTTTTCGTGCAACGCGCCGGCCTGTTGCGCGAAGAGTTTTTGAAAGGCCTGTTCCAGTAAGGCCTCCGGTGAATCATCGGCACTGCTGTGATGATCGTCCGGGCGTTCGATGCGCAGGTTCGACAGACGCAAATCATCGCGTTCGATCACGCCGTTGCGGCAGATCAGCAAGGTGTGATGGATGACGTTCTCCAGCTCGCGAATATTGCCCGGCCAACTGTAAGCGCGCAGTTTGTGTTCGGCGCCGGGGCTGATGCTGACCCGCCCGTAACCGAGGCGTTGGCTGTAGGCCTCGATGAAATGGCGGGTCAGCGGCAGTATGTCGCCAGGACGCTCGCGCAACGGGCTCAGTTCCAGATTGACCACGTTGAGGCGGTAATACAGATCCTCGCGGAAATGGCCGGCGTTGATGGCTTTTTCCAACTGCACGTTGGTCGCTGCCAGCACCCGCACATCGATGGGAATGCTTTTGCGCGAGCCCAGTCGCACCACTTCGCGTTCCTGCAAAACCCGCAGCAACTTCACCTGAATCGCCATCGGCAGATCGCCGATCTCATCGAGAAACAAGGTGCCACCATCCGCTTCCTCGAACCATCCGGCCTTGGCGCTCAGCGCGCCAGTGAACGCGCCTTTTTCATGACCGAACAACTCCGCTTCCACCAGTGATTCGGAAAACGCCCCGCAATTGACCGCGATAAACGGCCGATGACGGCGATTGCTGAGGTTATGAATATGCCGCGCTACCAGTTCTTTGCCGGTACCGGTCTCGCCGATGATCAGCACACTCGCTTCACTCGGCGCGACCTGCTGTAAATGCGCGAGCAGGGCCTGGGACTTCGGGTCCTCGAACACCTGCGCAGTGGCGCGGATGGACGTGGCGAGCGCGGGGGAGGGCGGTAGGGTCAGCAGTTGCATGGGCTCGTCCTTCTTTTTAGTTCAAATGCAGGCAGGTCAGGAATAGAAGGTCGGCACCGGCAGCGACTGATTCAGCGCCCAGTCGCCCAACTCATGGAGTTTGTAGTCCAGCGGGTCGTGCAGGGTTTGCGTGCGCAGGTTGCGCCAGTGGCGATCGAGGCGCAGGGACGCGTGAGTGGAGCGCGCGCCGGTCACTTCGAACAAACGGCTGCAAATCTCCAGGCCCTGACGGCTGGCGGCAACTTTCGCGGTGGCAATCGCTGTCGCGACTTGGCCGCGCTCTTCGGCACTGAGATTCGCGCCTTTGGCCCAGGCCTCATCGAGCAACGCCGCCGCGCGTTCGACCAACAGGCGGATGCCTTCCAGCGCCACCCAGAACTCGCCGTAATGGGCGAGCACGTACGGATCTTCACGCACATCGCGCGCCGAGGATTTATGCCAGAGTCGGGTTTCGCTGAGGGTGTATTGCCGCGCCTCCTCGAAAGCGCCTTCGGCAATTCCGAGAAACATATGCGTGAAGGTCAGCTGCGCGATTAGCGGTCGCAAGCACGCAAACGGCGTGCTCAGCGGGCCGGGATCGAGCAGCAGTTCCGACTCTTCGACCCGGACCCGTTCAAACGTAGCGCTGCCGCTGTCGGTCTGACGCTGGCCGATATTGTTCCAGTCGTTGTGCAGGGTGATGCCACTGCGGCCGCTGGGAATCGCCGCGATCAGCAATTTGCCGCCGGCACTTTCATCGACCGCCGAAGCGATCAGCATTTGTGAATCACTGGCGCCGGAGCAGAAGCTTTTCTTCCCGGAAAACTCGCGCCAGCCGCCGAGGTCCTTGACCACGGTGCGGGTGTCGAGCGGGTTCAGTGCGTTGCCCCAGAACCAGTTCTGCCGCGCGGTCTGTTCGAACCACGGCTGCCATTGTTCCGGCCGGGAAAACAGGCGCACGGTGGCGAGCATCAAATGATGGAAACCGAAGACGTGAGCAATCGAGCTGTCGACCTTGGCGAACTCGCGAACGACCTGCAGGGTTTCGCTCCAGCTCGCGCCGAGGCCGCCGTAGCGGGTGGGAATGCTCAGGGCCAGCAGGCCGCTGTCGCGCAGGGCATCGCGCTCGGCCTTCGGTGTGCCGCCACGTTCGTCGCGTTCGACGGCGGTCAGGGCAAATTCGGCGGCCAGTTGGCGGGCGGTCTGCAGCGGGGATAACAAAGTACTTTGTGGTTTAGCGGTCACACGGTGTTCCTCGAAATCGACGCATTCCCTGTAGGAGTGAGCCTGCTCGCGATGAGGTCGGCACAATCGACATCATCGTTGAATGACCCACCGCATACGTCGGAGCGCCGCCCGGAGCAGGCTCGCTCCCACAAGGGATTTGGTTCAGGCAGTGGCTTTTGTGGGCAACACATCATTGGCAATCATTTCGCCAAACGGCCCGGTCAGATTGGTCACGCCACGCCCGGCCAGACTCGCATAAGGCTCGGGCAACAGCGGGAACACCAGCTCGGCAAAGCGGTAAGCCTCTTCCAGATGCGGGTAACCGGAGAAGATGAAACTCTCGATGCCCAGATCCGCGTATTCCTTGATCCGCGCCGCCACTTGCTGCGGATCGCCGACCAATGCCGTACCGGCACCGCCGCGCACCAGACCGACGCCGGCCCACAGGTTCGGGGCGATCTCGAGGTTGTCGCGACGGCCATCGTGCAATGCGGCCATGCGCCGCTGACCCTCGGAGTCGAAGCGCGAAAAGGATTTCTGCGCCGCTTCAATGGTTTCGTCGCTGATGTGTTCGATCAGTTTGTCGGCGGCTTTCCAGGCCTCTTCGGCGGTCTCGCGCACGATCACATGCAGGCGGATGCCGAACTTCACCTTGCGCCCATGCCGCGCCGCGCGTTCGCGCACGTCGGCGAGTTTTTCCGCGACGGCGGCCGGTGGTTCGCCCCAGGTCAGATAGACGTCGACCTGTTCGGCGGCCAGATCATGCGCGGCATCGGAAGAGCCGCCGAAGTACAGCGGCGGATAGGGTTTCTGCACAGGCGGATACAGCGCTTTGGCGTTCTGCACCTTCAGGTGCTTGCCGTCGAAATCCACCGCTTCGCCTTGCAACACGCGACGCCAGATCTTCAGGAATTCATCGGTGACTTCATAGCGCTCGGCGTGGCTGAGGAAACTGCCGTCGCCACGGTTTTCATCTGGATCGCCGCCGGTCACCACGTTGATCAACAAGCGCCCGTTGGACAGGCGATCAAGCGTCGCAGCCATGCGCGCCGAGACTGTCGGCGAGATGATCCCCGGACGGATCGCCACCAGATAACGCAGGCGTTCAGTCAGCGGCACCAGCGCCGAGGCGATCACCCACGAGTCTTCGCAGGAGCGCCCGGTGGGAATCAGCACGCCGTGGTAGCCGAGACTGTCAGCGGCCTGCGCCACCTGTTTCAGATAATTGAGCGTGACCGGGCGCGCGCCTTGAGTGGTGCCCAGATAGTGGCCATCGCCGTGGGTCGGCAGGAACCAGAAAACATCCATGAACGGCTCCTCAGGCGATTTTCAGCAAGGGTTTGATTTGTGTGGCGAACAGCGGCGCCGCGCGTTCGGCGGCGAGGCGGATGCGCGCCTTCAACAGTTCGCTGGTGATCTGGTAATCGGCGAAGTCGGCTTCGGTGGCGTACACGCCGATCGGCAACGTCATGGCTTGGAAGAAGCTGAACAGCGGGCGCAACTGGTGATCGAGGACCAGCGCATGGCGTTCGCTGCCGCCGGTAGCAGCGAGCAGCACCGGGGTGTCGATCAGGGCGTTGAGGTCGATCAGGTCGAACAGATGCTTGAGCAGACCCGGGTAGGAACCGCGATAAACCGGCGCGGCAACAATCAGCAGATCGGCCTGCTCGATGGCCTGCAACTCGGCTTCAACTTCCGCACTGAGTTCCTGACGCGATAGCGCAGCGCCGAGCGGACGAGCGATATCACCGAGTTCGATCAAATGGCTTTCGATGGTCAGGTGCCCAGCCAGTTCGGCGAGCAAGGCCTGGGTCAGCACCAGAGTACGGGACGGACGCCAGGTGCCGCCGGAGAGGGCGACGACTTTCAGGGGACGCGACATGATCAGTTCCTTTTTTCAACAGTTGCTCAGCGAGCAGTGAATGAGTCACCGAGTCTGAGCAAGCGCTGTACCAATTCCCGCAAGCCCCGGTTTACAAGGCGTTGAGCGTAAGGGTGGCGGTCGCCCGTGTGAGTAACAGGGCGCTTTGTTGAATCGCTGTTGGCTGAGCAACAGTTGCTGGAGCAACAGTGCTCAGCGCATGGTTGGAGTTATAAAGGCTGTTTGTTATTCCGTAAAATAACGTTAATCGATATTTATAGATCGTTAAGAGATATGCGGCAGTTTGTGTCGAATTCCTGATAGCCACTATTGAGAGCGTTGATTTCCGCGCGAGCGTGCCCGGGCGTAGCCTTTGTCCATCGACTCCCATTGCTCGCCAGGACGCCCCCATGAACCGTTTACTGACCGTTTCGCTGTTGCTCGCTGTCTCCGTACTCGCCGGTTGTGCCGGACACGTTTCGCCGGAACTGCGCCCTTACACTGATGAAGAATCCCGCGAATTGGCGATGGAAGCGCTCAATCGCAGCGGCCTGTCCTTCGACGAATACCACGCGAAAAAAGCGCAATTACTCGGTCAGACCCAGTTCGACAAAAAAGCTGAAATGAGTGCCGAACGTGCCGTACAGCTGCACGGTCGCCCAAGCTGAAAGCAAACTGTACTGCTCGAAGTTTTACCCAACTGTCCGTGGGCTTGCCGGGCAGTGTGGGATAGGGTCAACACCTGAATGACCCTGATGGATTGCCTGCCATGACCCTCTCGCTTGACCTGCTGTTGGGCTTCGCCCTGTTTGCCCTTGTCACCTCGATTACGCCGGGGCCGAACAACACCATGTTGCTGGCATCGGGGGTGAATTTCGGCTTTAACCGCACCATCCCGCATATGCTCGGAATTACCTGTGGCTTCTTCGTTCTGGTAGTCGCGGTGGGCTTTGGCCTCGGCGCGGTGTTTCAGAACTATCCGATTCTCTATACGGTTCTGCGCTATGTCGGCGCGGCGTATCTGTTGTATCTGGCGTGGAAAATCGCCCACTCGGGGCCGGTCGGTGACAGCGCCGAAGGCGAAGCGAAGCCGATCAGCTACCTTGGCGCCGCCGCGTTTCAGTGGGTCAATCCCAAGGCGTGGATCATGGCCATCGGCGCCATCAGCACCTACACGCCGATGCAGGGCTATTTCACCAATGTCGTGGTGATTGCTGCAGTGTTCGCCATCATCAACCTGCCGAGCGTCGGCGTCTGGGCCGCCTGCGGTACGTTGTTGCGCAATGTGCTGAAGGATCCGCGCTGGTTGCGCGTGTTCAACTGGGGCATGGCGGCACTGTTGGTGATTTCGCTGTATCCGTTACTTCTCGAAAGCTTTAGCTGACGCATCGCTTCAACCGCAGGCCGGATGCCTGTTAAGCTCGACTTCAGGAGCGTTCCTACGCACTTTTAAATGAAGTTGTTCTTCTTTAACGGCATCCGATCAGGTATTGATGACGCTCTCGAACCGGCGCGCAGCTCACAAGGCTGCGCCGTACCGTTTGCAGACACGAGCCTCCTGATCCCGGAACACGCTCTGCGAGTCTTTTATGAACACACGTCCGTTGTATTTCGATTACGCCGCCACCACCCCGGTTGACGAGCGGGTCATCCAGGTGATGATCGAGTGTCTGGGGTTTCACGGTAACTTTGGCAACCCGGCTTCCAGCTCCCACGCGTTCGGCCAGCAAGCCCGACACACGGTCGAGCAGGCCCGCCGACAGGTCGCCGAACTGGTCGGCGCCAATCCTGAGCAGATCGTCTGGACCTCCGGTGCCACCGAGTCCAATAACCTCGCCCTCAAAGGCGTGGCGCAGGCGCGCGGGGTGTCCGGCGGCCACATCATTACCAGTCAGATCGAACACAAAGCCATCCTCGATACCGCCCGCCAGTTGCAGGACGCCGGCATCGCCGTGACTTATCTGGTGCCGGACGTCGATGGCCTGATCACGCCGCAAGCAGTCAGTGAAGCCATGCGTGAGGACACCTTTCTGGTGTCGCTGATGCTGGTCAACAACGAGTTGGGCACCGTCAATGATGTTCAAGCGATTGGCGAAGTGGTGCGCAGTCGCGAGGCGTTGTTCCATGTCGACGCGGCGCAAGGCGCCGGCAAAGTGGCCATCGATCTGGGGCAATGGCCGGTGGATCTGATGTCGTTTTCGGCGCACAAACTTTACGGTCCCAAAGGCATCGGCGCGTTGTACGTCGGCCCACGGGCGCAGCAGCGTTTACAGGCGCAGATTCACGGTGGCGGACACGAAGGGGGATTGCGCTCCGGAACCCTGGCGACGCACCAGATTGCCGGGATGGGCGCAGCATTTGCCTTGGCCGCCGAGGCGTTCGATGTCGAGAAAAAAACCATCGTCGCGCTGCGTGAACGCTTGCTCGAACAACTGCTGAGCCTGCCGGGCGTGCGCCTGAATGGTTGTGCCACTCAGCGCATTCCGCACACCTTGAGCCTGACCTTCAGCGAAGGCGAATTCAACAGCGCGGCGTTGAGCCATTCGATTGCTTTCTCCGCGACCTCGGCTTGCAACTCCGCCAGTAACACGCCATCCCACGTGCTGTTGGCGCTGGGGCATGACGCGCATCTGGCCGGACGCACCATTCGCTTGAGCCTCGGCCGTTTTACCACCGCCGAGGACATCGACAAGGCCGTCGAACTGATCAAGACCGCCTGCGCCAGTGCTCCGGCATTCTGGGCGACAGGGCTTTAAACGAGCCGATTTAACGGCGACGAACAATAACGATGAAGTGATTAGCAGGAGACATGATGAGTACCCAGACCTCGACCGAAGGATCGGTGCCCCAGCGCCTGGCGCACACCCGTGAACTGATGCGCCGCGAAGGCATTCACGCACTGTTGGTGCCGTCCGCCGACCCGCATTTGTCGGAATATCTGCCGGGTTACTGGCAGGGTCGGCAGTGGTTGTCGGGCTTCCATGGTTCGGTCGGGACGTTGATTGTCACCGCTGATTTCGCCGGCGTCTGGGCCGACAGTCGTTACTGGGAGCAGGCGAGCAAAGAACTCAAGGGCAGCGGCATCGAACTGGTCAAGTTGCAACCGGGTCAACCGAGCCCGCTGGACTGGCTTGCCGAGCAGACACCGGAAGGTGGTGTGGTCGCGGTTGACGGTGCGGTGATGGCCGTGGCTTCGGCGCGTACCCTGAGCAGCAAACTGGAAGCACGCGGCGCACGTCTGCGCACCGACATTGATCTGCTGCAAGAAGTCTGGCGCGATCGCCCGAGCCTGCCGAACGCACCGATCTATCAGCATCTGCCACCGCAAGCGACGGTCAGCCGTGGCGAGAAACTGGCCAAGCTACGCGAAACCCTGCAAGAGCGCGGCGCTGACTGGCATTTCATCGCCACCCTCGACGACATTGCCTGGTTGTTCAACTTGCGCGGCGGCGATGTGTCGTTCAACCCGGTGTTTGTTTCGTTTGCGTTGATCGGTCAGCAGCAGGCCACGTTGTTCGTAGCGTTAAGCAAGGTCGACGCAGATTTGCGCTCGGTGCTTGAGACGGACGGCGTGACGTTGCGTGATTACAGCGAAGTCGCTGATGCCCTGCGTGCCGTGCCGAGTGGCGCGAGTTTGTTGGTTGATCCGGCGCGCGTTACCAGCGGCTTGCTGGATAACCTCGACAGCACGGTGAAGCTGGTCGAAGGCCTGAACCCGACCACGTTGGCCAAGTCGCAGAAAAGTGAAGCGGACGCTGAACATATTCGCAAAGCGATGGAGCAGGATGGCGCGGCGCTGTGCGAGTTTTTTGCCTGGCTGGAATCGGCCTGGGGGCGCGAGCGCATTACCGAATTGACCATCGACGAAAAGCTCACCGCTGCCCGTGAGCGTCGTCCGGATTATGTCTCGCTGAGTTTCAACACCATTGCTGCGTTTAACGCCAATGGCGCCATGCCGCATTACCACGCCACCGAAGAAGAGCACGCGGTGATCGAGGGTGACGGCTTGCTGCTGATCGACTCGGGTGGACAATACCTGGGCGGCACCACGGACATCACGCGAATGGTGCCGGTTGGTACGCCGAGCGAAGAACAGAAGCGCGATTGCACGCGCGTGTTGAAGGGCGTGATTGCCCTGTCGCGCGCGCAGTTCCCGAAAGGCATTCTCTCGCCGCTGCTCGATGCTATTGCCCGTGCGCCGATCTGGGCCGAAAGCGTCGATTACGGTCACGGCACCGGTCATGGCGTTGGCTACTTCCTCAACGTCCATGAAGGTCCACAGGTGATCGCTTATCAGGCCGCGCCTGCACCGCAGACGGCCATGCAGCCGGGGATGATTACTTCGATCGAGCCAGGCACCTACCGTCCGGGTCGTTGGGGCGTGCGGATCGAGAACCTGGCGATGAACCGCGAGGCGGGCAGCAGCGAATTCGGAGAATTCCTCAAGTTTGAAACCTTGACGCTGTGCCCGATCGACACGCGTTGCCTGCTGCCGGCGTTGCTGACTGAAGAAGAGAAACAGTGGTTCAACGCCTACCACGCGCAAGTGCGTGAGCGCTTGAGTCCATTGCTTGAGGGTGCGGCGCTGGAATGGCTGAACACCCGTACTGCGGCGATCTGATCGGCTGGGATTCAGGCGCTGTGTTCAGCGCCTGAATGATCGTTTAGCCTTGGCGCAAGGCTTCCGCAACGAAGTCCAGCCGATCCTGGCCGAAGAACAGTTGATCGCCGATAAACATGCTGGGTGCTCCGAAAACACCACGTTTAACAGCGGTTTCGGTGTTCTCCTTAAGCGCTGCTTTGACCGATTCATCGTTGCTCAGCGCCAGTACTTCCTGCGGATCGAAACCGTGTTCGCTCAGCACAGCAGCGACAATCGCCGGTTCGTCGAGGCTGCGTCCTTCAACCCATAGCGCCGTGAACAGACAATCGATAAACGCCTGAAAGCGTGCTGGCTGACGCAACTGGATGCCGGTTACCGCACGCATCAACATCAGTGTGTTGATCGGGAAGTGCGGATTGAATTTCAGCGGCACCCCGTAGCGTTTTGCGTAGCGATCCAGATCCTCAAACATGTACCGACCCTTCGCCGGAATCATCGCCGGTGAAGCGTTGCCGGTTGCCTTGAAGACGCCACCGAGCAGCATCGGGATGTAGATCAGCTCGCTGTTGGTCTCGGCGCAAATCTTCGGTAACTGGGTGTAGGCCAGGTAGGTGGCAGGGCTGCCGAGGTCGAAATAGAACTCCACGGTTTTCGTCATTTTCGCGTCTCTGTCGTTATTGTTATGGCGGGGGGGCTTACCAGCGTTCGTTCCAGGGGCGCAGATCCAGCTCGAACGTCCAGGCATCCCGTGGCTGACTGTGCAGATACCAGTAGTTCTCGGCGATGTGCTCGGGGTTGAGGATGCCGTCCTGATCTTTGGTGGCGTACTTCTCTGGGAAACTGTTGCGAATGAAATCGGTGTCGATCGCACCATCGACTACGACGTGGGCGACGTGGATGTTCATTGGCCCCAGTTCCCGCGCCATGCTTTGTGCCAGCGCGCGGATACCGTGTTTGGCTCCGGCGAAGGCGGCAAACCCGGATGCGCCGCGAAGTCCGGCGGTGGCACCGGTGAACAGGATAGTGCCGCGTTGGCGTGTGATCATGCGTTTGGCCACTTCACGGGCATTGAGGAACCCTGAGAAGCAGGCCATTTCCCAAATCTTGAAATACTTGCGTGCGGTTTCTTCAAGAATGCTGCACGGCACATTGGCGCCGATATTGAATACAAAAGCTTCGATCGGACCGAGGCGAGTCTCGATGTCTTCAATCAGAGCAATGACGTCTTCTTCTTTGCGCGCATCGCAGGCAAAACCGTGAGCTTCACCGCCTTCAGCCTTGATCGCGTCCACTAGCGGCTGCAATTTGTCGGCGCTGCGTCGGGTGACGCAGGCGATGAATCCCTCTTTGGCAAAACGCTTTGCAATCGCTCCGCCCGTGGCATCGCCAGCGCCGACAACCAATACGACCTTCTTGTTATTCATGGGTGATTGCCTTTATTAAACGATCGTTAAGTGAACGAACGTTATGCTAGGATCCAGACAACGTCAAGGCAGTCGATTCGAGGGCAAATACATGCGTTACTCCGCCAGTCACAAGTTGGAAACACGGGAAAAGCTGCTGCAGAGCAGCGCGCTGTCAGCAAAGCGTTCCGGTTTTTCCACGGTGGGCGTTGATGGTTTGATGAAGGCTATCGGATTGAGCGGTGCGGCGTTCTACAGCCATTTCTCATCGAAAGATGCGTTGTTCACTGCCATCGTCGAACGCGAGTTGGGTCAAAGCCTTGAACGATTGGGGGGGAGGGCACGCGGGATCGTGAGCGACTGGAGCGCTGTCTCAAGCACTACCTGAGCATGGCTCACGTAGAGCAACCTGAGGCCGGTTGCGCGTTGCCGGCGTTGGGCGCAGAAATTGCCCGATCGGATGTTCTGGTGCGCGAGCAGGCCGAGCTGTGGATTTGCCGGCTTCAGGAGCGTTGGGCACAGACTCTTGAGAGCGAGACCCTGGCGTGGTCGGTGCTGTCGCAATGCGTCGGGGCGTTGGTGGTGGCGCGTATGTTGGCCACGCCGGACGTTCAGCAAGCGGTGCTGAAGTCCAGCCATGAAGAAATTGGCCGGCAGATTGCCGGGCAGCGCTGATCTATTTACAGATGACAATCATGCTGCGACTGGTGTAGCCCGCAGGATTGAGACCGAACGGGTAATCGCCGGGCTCTTCCACGGCGTCACCGGATTTTGCGATGACCTTGTAGCCCTTCGGCAAGCAGGCATTGGCGGCACTGGCGTAGCACTTGTCCCAGGAGGACGATAGCCCTGAGCAGTTGATGTGCAGCCCTTTTTTCCCGCGTTTTACCTGAGTTTCCGAAGTCGCCGCACAACCTGCAACTGCCAGTATGGCGATCAGTATCAAAATTCGTTTCATTACCGTCCTTATAACGGCCACGAGTCTAATGCTCGGGTTTGCCTGTGTTCGCGTGCGCTCTAAGCTTTTGAAATCCCTGTCCGAAAAAATCCATGTCTGGCATTGGGTTACAGGTCTAAACATGGCCTAAATGCGCGTCAATTGCCAGACCTTCGTCGAATCCTCTTTCAATCAGCCGCGATGGCGGGTTTCGCAGCACTCCCCATGGTCATGGTTGCGCCGACAGATGCCAGAATAATGCACAGGATCGCCATCCATTGTGACAGTGTGAGGAATTCGTGCAGGAACAACAGGCCTGAGAGGGCTCCGAAGGCCGGTTCGATACTCATCAATGTGCCGAAAGTGCGTGCCGGGAGGCGGGTGAGGGCGACCATCTCCAGTGTATAGGGCAGGGCGGTGGACAGAATGGCGACGCCGATGGCAATCGGGATCAACGAAGGGGTCAATAGGGCTGAACCAGCATGCACGATGCCGATAGGGGCCACGAACAGCGCTGCGATCATTACCCCCAGAGCTGCCGTCGTTACACCGTTATCGGCGCCGGCCTTCTGACCGAACAGAATGTATAGCGCCCAGCAGACACCGGCTCCCAGTGCATACCCGGCGCCCACCAGATCGATTCCGGCGCTGGTTGTGCCTGTTGGAATCAGCAGCATCAAGCCGGCGGCAGCCAGGGCAATCCAGAGAAAGTCGATGGCACGGCGGGAAGCAAGGATGGCTACGGCCAGTGGCCCGGTAAATTCGAGGGCGACGGCAATTCCCAACGGCACCGTTTGCAATGACATATAGAAGAGGAAGTTCATGCCGCCCAATGCCATGCCGTAGACGAGGACTGTACGCAGTGATTTGGCGGTCAGCCTCGCGCGCCATGGACGCAGTATTAACAGCATGATCACGCTGGCGAAGATCAGCCGCAGCGTGGTGGTTCCCTGGGCGCCAACGATAGGGAACATGCTTTTGGCCAAAGAAGCTCCTGACTGGATCGACGCCATGGCTATTAATAGCAGGCCAACCGGAAACAGCATTGAGGCAAGAGAGCGTGGCTGGTCATTCATTACGTGGCATCGTCCAAGGTGAGAGCAAGGCATTATTATTGGTGTTGGGCAATATACTGCGCATTCGATCGAGTTACGTCTATATAGAAGAGTCCTTTTTCCCCGGATCGATAGAAAAGCGCAATTAACGCTTGACGGCAGATTTCAGATGTCTATAATTCGCCCCACTTCCGGCGCAGTCGAAACGGAAAACTCCTTGAGATTCAATGAGTTATGCAGGTTTCGGCAGTGAGTTGCTTCAGTTCATCGAAGCCGAAAGGAAGTTGAAAAAGAGGTGTTGACAGCAGCGTGTAACGCTGTAGAATTCGCCTCCCGCTTCGGAGAGATCTGAAGCGCAAGTGGTTGAAGTTGTTGAAGAATTCTTCGAAACTTCTGAAAATAATCACTTGACAGCAAATGAGGCTGCTGTAGAGTGCGCGCCTCGGTTGAGACGAAAGATCTTAACCAACCGCTCTTTAACAACTGAATCAAGCAATTCGTGTGGGTGCTTGTGGAGTCAGACTGATAGTCAACAAGATTATCAGCATCACAAGTTACTCCGCGAGAAATCAAAGATGTAACCAACGATTGCTGAGCCAAGTTTAGGGTTTCTTAAAAACCCAAAGATGTTTGAACTGAAGAGTTTGATCATGGCTCAGATTGAACGCTGGCGGCAGGCCTAACACATGCAAGTCGAGCGGATGAGAGGAGCTTGCTCCTGGATTCAGCGGCGGACGGGTGAGTAATGCCTAGGAATCTGCCTGGTAGTGGGGGACAACGTTTCGAAAGGAACGCTAATACCGCATACGTCCTACGGGAGAAAGCAGGGGACCTTCGGGCCTTGCGCTATCAGATGAGCCTAGGTCGGATTAGCTAGTTGGTGAGGTAATGGCTCACCAAGGCGACGATCCGTAACTGGTCTGAGAGGATGATCAGTCACACTGGAACTGAGACACGGTCCAGACTCCTACGGGAGGCAGCAGTGGGGAATATTGGACAATGGGCGAAAGCCTGATCCAGCCATGCCGCGTGTGTGAAGAAGGTCTTCGGATTGTAAAGCACTTTAAGTTGGGAGGAAGGGTTGTAGATTAATACTCTGCAATTTTGACGTTACCGACAGAATAAGCACCGGCTAACTCTGTGCCAGCAGCCGCGGTAATACAGAGGGTGCAAGCGTTAATCGGAATTACTGGGCGTAAAGCGCGCGTAGGTGGTTCGTTAAGTTGGATGTGAAATCCCCGGGCTCAACCTGGGAACTGCATTCAAAACTGTCGAGCTAGAGTATGGTAGAGGGTGGTGGAATTTCCTGTGTAGCGGTGAA
>NZ_OZ409873.1:0-3637500 GCF_979258655.1 Pseudomonas sp. AC242 | reverse complement strand
CACCGAAGCTACGGGTATCACCTTCGGGTGATGCGGTAGAGGAGCGTTCTGTAAGCCTGTGAAGGTGAGTTGAGAAGCTTGCTGGAGGTATCAGAAGTGCGAATGCTGACATGAGTAACGACAATGGGTGTGAAAAACACCCACGCCGAAAGACCAAGGTTTCCTGCGCAACGTTAATCGACGCAGGGTTAGTCGGTCCCTAAGGCGAGGCTGAAAAGCGTAGTCGATGGAAAACAGGTTAATATTCCTGTACTTCTGGTTATTGCGATGGAGGGACGGAGAAGGCTAGGCCAGCTTGGCGTTGGTTGTCCAAGTTTAAGGTGGTAGGCTGAGATCTTAGGTAAATCCGGGATCTTAAGGCCGAGAGCTGATGACGAGTGTTCTTTTAGAACACGAAGTGGTTGATGCCATGCTTCCAAGAAAAGCTTCTAAGCTTCAGGTAACCAGGAACCGTACCCCAAACCGACACAGGTGGTTGGGTAGAGAATACCAAGGCGCTTGAGAGAACTCGGGTGAAGGAACTAGGCAAAATGGCACCGTAACTTCGGGAGAAGGTGCGCCGGTGAGGGTGAAGGACTTGCTCCGTAAGCTCATGCCGGTCGAAGATACCAGGCCGCTGCGACTGTTTATTAAAAACACAGCACTCTGCAAACACGAAAGTGGACGTATAGGGTGTGACGCCTGCCCGGTGCCGGAAGGTTAATTGATGGGGTTAGCTAACGCGAAGCTCTTGATCGAAGCCCCGGTAAACGGCGGCCGTAACTATAACGGTCCTAAGGTAGCGAAATTCCTTGTCGGGTAAGTTCCGACCTGCACGAATGGCGTAACGATGGCGGCGCTGTCTCCACCCGAGACTCAGTGAAATTGAAATCGCTGTGAAGATGCAGTGTATCCGCGGCTAGACGGAAAGACCCCGTGAACCTTTACTATAGCTTTGCACTGGACTTTGAATTTGCTTGTGTAGGATAGGTGGGAGGCTTTGAAGCGTGGACGCCAGTTCGCGTGGAGCCATCCTTGAAATACCACCCTGGCAACTTTGAGGTTCTAACTCAGGTCCGTTATCCGGATCGAGGACAGTGTATGGTGGGTAGTTTGACTGGGGCGGTCTCCTCCTAAAGAGTAACGGAGGAGTACGAAGGTGCGCTCAGACCGGTCGGAAATCGGTCGTAGAGTATAAAGGCAAAAGCGCGCTTGACTGCGAGACAGACACGTCGAGCAGGTACGAAAGTAGGTCTTAGTGATCCGGTGGTTCTGTATGGAAGGGCCATCGCTCAACGGATAAAAGGTACTCCGGGGATAACAGGCTGATACCGCCCAAGAGTTCATATCGACGGCGGTGTTTGGCACCTCGATGTCGGCTCATCACATCCTGGGGCTGAAGCCGGTCCCAAGGGTATGGCTGTTCGCCATTTAAAGTGGTACGCGAGCTGGGTTTAGAACGTCGTGAGACAGTTCGGTCCCTATCTGCCGTGGACGTTTGAGATTTGAGAGGGGCTGCTCCTAGTACGAGAGGACCGGAGTGGACGAACCTCTGGTGTTCCGGTTGTCACGCCAGTGGCATTGCCGGGTAGCTATGTTCGGGAAAGATAACCGCTGAAAGCATCTAAGCGGGAAACTTGCCTCAAGATGAGATCTCACTGGAACCTTGAGTTCCCTGAAGGGCCGTCGAAGACTACGACGTTGATAGGTTGGGTGTGTAAGCGCTGTGAGGCGTTGAGCTAACCAATACTAATTGCCCGTGAGGCTTGACCATATAACACCCAAGCAATTTGCGTCGAAGAGACCAGATTGCGGTGTGTGAAGACGAAACGAACCGAAAGTTCGAAAGACTCACAAAACACCAGCTGTCACATACCCAATTTGCTGAAGCGAGGCCACAAGGCCACGACTCAGTACCCGAATTTCTTGACGACCATAGAGCGTTGGAACCACCTGATCCCATCCCGAACTCAGCAGTGAAACGATGCATCGCCGATGGTAGTGTGGGGTTTCCCCATGTGAGAGTAGGTCATCGTCAAGATTAAATTCCGAAACCCCAATTGCGAAAGCAGTTGGGGTTTTGTTTTGCCCGCAGGAAAGTTTTCGCGGGACAACGCTGTCCCAGCCGTCGCAAGAAACGGCCATTGGGGAAATTCCTTCTGAAATGACCGGGCAGTTTTTGGTATGGTGCAGCTCGTTTTTTAACGGACTGATGTCATGCCCACGGATCGGCACTCATTTATGTCAAAGAGTTGCTGTAGAAATGCCTGAACCCATCCCGATCAAGGACCACGAAAAAGAGACGCGCCTGGTCAACAAACGGCTGATCGCCTGCGCCTTGTTCGTCTTCGCCATCAGCTGCGCCCTTGTCGTGCGCCTGTACATCCTTCAGGTGGTGGAATTCGACTATCACTCGACCATCTCCGAAAACAACCGCGTCCACGTCTTGCCGATCCCGCCGACACGCGGTTTGATCTACGATCGTAATGGCGTGCTGCTTGCGGATAACCGTCCCAGTTTCAACCTGACCATCACCCGCGAACGCGCTAGCGACGTCAATCAAGAACTGGATGAGGTCATCAATCTCCTGCACCTGCCTGCAGAAGATCGCACAGTCTTCGATAAAGCCATGAAGCAGTCCCGCCACCCGTTTACGCCGGTGACGCTGTTCTATGAGCTGACGGAAGAGCAAATTGCCGTACTAGCCGTCAATGAGTTCCGCCTCCCCGGTCTGGATGTCGAGCCACAGTTCGTCCGCCATTACCCACTTGGCGCGCACTTTGCCCACTCGATCGGTTACGTCGGCCGGATCAACGAAAAAGAATCCAAGACCCTCGACTCGGTCGAATATCGCGGTACCCAATCCATTGGCAAAACCGGCATTGAGCGTTTCTACGAAGCGCAGTTACACGGCCACGTCGGTTACGAGGAAGTCGAAACCAACGCCCAGGGTCGCGTACTCCGCGTGCTCAAACACACCGATCCGGTGCCTGGTCAGAACATCGTCCTGAGCCTCGACATCAAGCTGCAGGAAGCTGCCGAAGCCGCGCTTGGCGATCGTCGTGGTTCGGTGGTAGCGCTCGATCCGTCGACCGGCGAAGTGTTGGCCATGGTCAGCAATCCCAGCTTCGATCCGAATCTGTTCGTCACCGGTATCAGCTCCAAGGAATATTCGGCACTGCGAGATTCGATCGACCGGCCTTTGTTCAACCGCGTACTGCGCGGTCTCTATGCACCGGGCTCGACGATCAAGCCAGAGGTGGCCATCGCTGGCCTAGACGCTGGTGTTGTGACGCCGCAAACCCGCGTCTTCGACCCCGGTTATTACCAGCTCCCGGACTTCGATCACAAGTATCGCAACTGGAATCACAGCGGCGACGGTTGGGTAGACATGGACGCGGCAATCATGCGTTCCAATGACACCTATTTCTATGATCTGGCCCACAAGCTCGGTATCGATCGACTGCACGATTACATGGCGATGTTCGGCCTCGGCGAGAAAGTCTCGCTGGACATGTTCGAAGAGTCGCCCGGCCTGATGCCATCGCAAGCATGGAAACGTGCGACCCGCCGGCAAGCCTGGTTCCCTGGCGAAACGGTCATCCTTGGCATCGGCCAGGGCTACATGCAGGTCACGCCGCTGCAACTGGCTCAAGCCACGGCATTGATCGCTAACAAAGGTGTATGGAACCGGCCGCACCTGGCTAAAACCGTCGATGGCGTCGCCCCGGTCGATGAGCATCCGATGCCGAACATCCTGCTCAAGGATCCGCGAGACTGGGAGCAGGTCAATCACGGCATGCAGATGGTGATGCACGATGCCCGGGGTATCGCTCGTGCGGCCGCCGCCGGTGCGCAATATCGCATCGCCGGCAAGAGTGGTACCGCGCAAGTGGTGGCGATCAAGCAGGGCGAGCGATACAACCGCGAGAAAACCCTGGAACGCCATCGCGACAACGCCTTGTTCGTTGGCTTCGCCCCGGCCGAGCATCCGAAGATCGCGATTTCGGTGATGATCGAAAACGGCGAGGCCGGTGGTCGTGTCGCAGGCCCTGTGGTGCGGCAGATCATGGACGCCTGGCTGCTTGATCAGGACGGCCATCTCAAGCCGCAGTACGCCGCGCCGACCAAAGCGCCGGGTGACCCGCACGTTTAACCTTCAACAGTTCACAGTACCGGCTCATGCAAGCTGAGCCGGTACTGTGAACTGTCCTGCAAAGCCTATTTGCAGCGGTAACCCTCGGGCATCGTGACGGTGTAATTGCGCTGCAGACGGTCCTCGAAGTTCAGGTTCTGCAAGCCTTGTTCCACTAGAAAGTCTTCAACCTTGGAGGATTGGCAGTCCTCGTTATAGGACGAAGCGCGGAGCAGGTAGACCGGGCGCTTACTGACTTCATCGCGGGCAGTGGCAACGAAGGTGCTGAGCGTGGTGTAACCGGTGCGCTCCGAGGTCCCTACCGGTCCATAGGTCGTGTTCGGTTTACTCGTGCAGGTCAGTCGATCGTTTTTTTTCTTGCTGGTCTTGCACACGGTAGAGGTGCTGGTCGGCACTTGCCCATAGTCGGTGGCGGTATAGCGGTAGGTCACCTGTCGGCTGCCGACATCGAGGCTGACGGTCATTTTTATCGGCGCATGGTTCTTCGGCAGACTGGCGTCGGTATAGACCTCCTGGAAACCCCTGTCTTTCAGCGCGTTAACCATGTCGCGAAGATAGTAGCGGGCATTAAGAGCGTTTTCGTCGCTGCCACTCGCAGACGTCACCAGCACAATCGCCTTTCGGTCAAAATGATAGTCCGGATCGGGTGTCGCATTTAGCGCTACGTCCATTTGCGTGGCGCAGCCGCTGATCAACGCTGTCAGTAAAAACAGCGCGCAGAGTAAAAACCGGGTCATGACAAAGCCGCCTTATAAACTAAGGATTGAATAAGAGTTAAACGGTGTGGACTGGCGACAATTAACTTGCGCGCCTGCGCAAGGCTCAGTCTTTCTGGTATTCCAGCAAATCGCCTGGCTGGCAATCGAGTGCTGCGCAGAGCTTGTCCAGGGTGGCCATCTTCACGCCCTTGACCTTGCCATTCTTCAGTAATGACAGATTGGCCTCGGTGATGCCCAGCAGGCTGGCCAACTCTTTCGAGCGAATTTTTTGCGTGGCCATGACAACGTCAAGGCGGACGATAATGGTCATTGTATTGTTCTATATGTATTGGCTTTGCTCATCGCTGAGTACTTTTGCATCGCGCATGATAATTGAAAACAAACAGAGCAATACGCCTTTGACAATCTCGTAGGCAGAAGTGGAAGACAGGCCAATCGAGAACTGAAAAATGCGATCTCCAGGTGGCAGATCAATCGACAGTGTCAAACCTTGCAAGGTCTCTACCAGCGGGTAGGCGGCCGGAGAAATGATGCACAGAATCCCCACTCGCCACAGCAGCTTGATGTTGCGCTCGGTCCAGGTTTCGCCGCGGGACAAGCGCAGAAAAAACAACCCTGTCAGCCAGAGTACGTAGGTCGAAAGCAGAACGGGCAGGAAATCCAGAACGACGAGCAGCGCAGTGACCAGTGGCGAGAGCCATGTGTCAGGGGCAAGCAGCGCACCTTCGACAAACGGATCAAGCAATTGCGGCGAGTTTTCGGCGAAGGCGTAGAGCAGAGCCGCGAGCATTTCATCCGTTTTGAAGAACCAGATCGAAGCGTTGCCACCAACCTCGGTCACCCCCAAAACCCAGACAAGAATCGCTGCCAGTAGTCCGACCCAATGCATGCGTTGCAGTGCCAATCCGTTGTTACGAGTACTCATGAAAAATCCTTGCGGTGTCATTGGGAATGACTAATTCTCGATGTTAAATTATCGAATCGCAATAATAAATTGTTCCTGTTTTGTGAAGATCGCTCTTGGTGTCGAGGTGCCGGGGCTACAGCAGCATCTTCAGTGCATTCGCTTTGGGGGATTTCAATGTCGATAGGCTGTCGAATTCGAAGCAAGTCGATAGAGGAGGGGCGCGATCCACTCGGTGGGCGCTGGTATCGATGACGGGGCAGGGATTGATTAGAGCGGGGACACACGCCACAGGCATGCTTCAGTCGCCCGCTCGTATAGGGCTTACTTGATTTCGGTAATGAAGTTTTCCCGCGAGCGGCGAACTTTTTTCAAGTTGACCGACCAGTCCCCCTCAGTTGCTTGAGGAAAGTTTGCGCAGTGGTGCACCTGTCGTGTGTGCGAGTGTGTACAGGGCCGAGTCGTATCGTCCTGAGCAGAACATGATCACGCGCAACGCATTGCACGGCCGTTAACCCACATTTGAAATGCATTCCGATGTGAGAGAGAGCCTGCTCGCGAAAGATCCCTCAACACCGCCGCAAAAATCAGGCCCCCGGCACCGGGCAGCTCATGTCACCTTCTTCACACTTCAAATACTGTTTCAGCGCCTCAACCCGCACCTTGGTCACGCTCGTCAGGCAGTTGCTGTAGATCAACGGATAAACGCTCCCGCCAGTAACTCCGGACGATGAAAACTTGCACTCGGCATCGCGAAACCCGATCCACGCCCGTTGTGCACTGACCAACAGCTTCTTGCCATCCGGGTTGTCCTTCAAACGCCCGGTGATTTGCTGATACACCGCGTTCAACGCCTTGTCCGCCGCTTTGAAGTCCTCCCCGGCGCATTGATTCATCGTCGCCTGATCGCTGGCATTCGCGCAGTCGACGGCGGCGTGGGCGAGGGGAGTCAACAGAAAGGGTGTCAGGGCCAGAAGCAGGCGTGGGGACATGGTCAAATCTCGCTGTATCGAAGGTAAGTGCGGAGCAGTGTAGCGGCTGTGTCGCGTCTATTCTTGCGGGCGCATTCGGGAAGCCGCGAGCAAACGGTCGGCGGTCGCCGCAATCTCTTCACCGTCGTGCAGCTTTTCCAGCCAGTGTTCAGGAATCCCCCGCACGCCGTAATAGGCGCCGGCCAACTGACCGGTAATCGCGGCGGTGGTGTCGGCGTCATCGCCCAGGTTGGCGGCTTGCAAAATGGCGGCTTCGAAGCTGTTCGTGTGATGAAAGCACCACAACGCCGCTTCCAGCGACTGTACGCTGTAGCCGCTGCCCTTGATGTCCGTCTCGGACAGGCTGAGATAATCGCCACGCGCGATGGAAGCGACCTTGGGCTGCGAGAAACTGGCGAGTGGCAGTTGACGCAGTTCTGCTTTGCTCGCGCCCTCAAGCGCACTGGCGATCACCGCGGCCAACAATTGGCAGCATTCGATGGCTTCAGGTGCTGCGTGGGTGGTTCGCGAACTGTCGGCGGCAAGCTCTGGATTTGCCGGGCGTCGGGAAAGTAGAACAGCACCACCGGTACCAGGCGCATCAGCGAACCGTTGCCGGCGCTGTACGGGTCGGGCGAACCGGCGAAGGGATCAGCGGTTTGTTGATATTGCGCCAGCGCCTGACTGACGGTCATGCCGATATCGAAACACTCACCGGTCGAACTCAGATAACCCCATTGCCACCAGTTGAGGTAGCGGCCCATTTGATCAGCAGCATTGAAACCATTTTTGTTCAACAGGCTTTCCGCCAGACACAGCGCCATCGAGGTGTCATCGGTCCATTGCCCGGGCTTGAGGTGGAATGGGCCACCACCGATCATATCGGTCAACGGTTGGAATGATCCCCGTGGTTTGAACTCAACCGTAGTACCGACAGCGTCGCCGCACGCAAGACCGAGCAGGGCTCCGCGGTAACGTTCCGCGAGGGATGGCGGCATGATTCGTCCTTGTAGATTCAAATTCGCTGGAAAAGGTAACAGTTTCGATGGGCGCAGGGTGTCTGGAACCATCACGGCACCGGTAAAAAAGTGCAGCTTGATGTGTCCTTGCTGGTGAACGACTGCACCGCCCTGATACAACTTCACATTGGACATGTGGTCATACAGGCCTAGTGTTCAGAACAGGAGGTGACGTATGAAACCAGTACCCAATAGTTTCGAACGCAAAATCACGCTCAAGGCGCCGCGTTCGCATGTCTGGCGTGCATTGGTCGATGCCGAAGCGTTTGGCCAGTGGTTTGGGGTGGCGCTTGAGGGCAGACGGTTTATTGCCGGTGAATGGACGCAAGGGCAGGTCACGTATCCAGGTTATGAACATGTGTTGTGGAATGTGCTGATCGAGCGGGTCGAGCCGCAGCAGTTGTTTTCGTTTCGCTGGCATCCGTATGCGGTGAACCCGAAAATCGACTATTCCCAGGAGCCGACCACGCTGGTCAGGTTCGAGCTGGCAGATTTCGAGGGTGGTACGCTGCTGAAGGTCTCTGAATCGGGCTTCGCGCACATTCCCGACATTCGCCAGAAAGAGGCGTATTACATGGATAGCCGTGGCTGGGAAGAACAGTTGAGCCGACTCGAACAGTTTCTTGTCGAGAGCGCCAAGGCCCGCGAGCGTGACGGTGGCTGATATTTTCGAACCTTGGCTCGAGCGCTGGGCACTGGTGCCGGACGGTGCGCCGATCATCACATCCGGCAGCCGTTTGTTGCCGGTACGCCTGAACGACACGCCGGCGATGCTCAAGATTGCGCTGGATGTCGACGAGAAGTACGGCAATCGGTTGATGACCTGGTGGGGCGGTGATGGTGCTGCGCAAGTGTTGGCGCATCACGAAGATGGCTTGCTGATGGAGCGCGCCATGGGCAGCCGCTCGCTGATGCACATGGCGATGAACGGCGAAGACGCCGAGGCGAGCCGGATTCTGTGTTCGGCGCTGGCGCGATTGCATGCACCGCGCGAAACGCCGCCTCCGCCGTTAGTGGAGTTGCGGCCATGGTTTGCTTCGCTGCGCGTTGCTGCTGACCAACATGACGGTCTCTACAGCCTGAGCCTGCAAACCGCCGAAACCCTGCTCGCCGATCCACAGGATGTGGTGGTGCTGCACGGCGATATGCACCACGACAATGTGCTGGATTTCCAATCGCGCGGCTGGCTGGCCATCGATCCGAAACGGGTCAGGGGCGAGCGCGGTTTTGATTACGCCAACCTGATTTGCAACCCGGACTTGCCGACAGCCACCGATCCCCAGCGCTTTCGCCGGCAACTGGATGTGATTGTCGAGGCTGCCGGGCTTGATCGACGCAGGCTGCTGCAATGGGTATTGGCGTTTTCCGGTTTGTCTGCAGCCTGGTTTTTGGAGGATGACGCGCTGGAACAGGCCTCGGGGCAACTGAAAATCGCGCAGATCGCGGCGTCCATGCTCGATGCCTGACACGGCTAGGGGTTTTCGGAAGGGTTGCTATGGCGAATGTCTTACACGCACTGGTAGCTTTTACGACTATTGCCGATTGGATCCAGTGGGTAATCTACACACATCAACTGAGACACAGGGAGTGTTTCAGGATCACGGATGATCGACCATTTGCAAGGATCGCTGCCGACAGGGAGTCGATAATGGTCTTGGGAAAAACCCGCTTCGGCGGGTTTTTTTTCGTCCACAGAAAAGTGCATTGCTCTAACAGAAACACCGCCGAATGGCGGTGTTTCTGCATCCGCAGATCTTACGATGCGATCAATTGGCGCAGGACGTAATGCAGAATTCCGCCTGACTTGAAGTACTCCACCTCATTCAACGTATCGATCCGGCACAGCACCTCGATCTTTTCCTGACGGCCATCCTCACGGGTGATCACCAGCGGCAAATTCATCCGCGGTGTCAGCTCGACGCCGGTCAGCCCTTGGATCTCAAAGGTTTCCTTGCCGGTGAGGTTGAGGCTCTTGCGATTCTGATCGAGCTTGAACTGCAGCGGCAATACGCCCATGCCCACCAGATTGGAACGGTGAATCCGCTCGAAGCTTTCGGCGATCACCGCTTTCACCCCCAACAGATTGGTGCCCTTGGCCGCCCAGTCGCGGCTGGAACCGGTGCCGTATTCTTGCCCGGCAATCACCACCAGCGGCGTGCCCGAAGCCTGATACTTCATCGCCGCGTCGTAGATCGCCAGTTTCTCGCCGGTCGGAATGTAGATCGTGTTGCCACCTTCTTCACCACCGAGCATTTCATTGCGGATACGGATATTGGCGAAGGTACCGCGCATCATCACTTCATGATTGCCGCGACGTGAGCCGTAAGAGTTGAAGTCCCGAGGCTCGACACCCTTTTCGCGCAGATAACGTCCGGCCGGGCTGTCAGCCTTGATGTTGCCGGCAGGGGAGATGTGGTCGGTGGTTACCGAATCGCCGAGCAGGGCCAACACCCGCGCACCTTTGACATCCTTGATTTCCGGCAGCGGCCCGGAAATGTCGTCGAAGAACGGCGGATGCTGGATGTAGGTGGAGTCGTCCTGCCACACGTAAGTCGCGGCCTGCGGCACTTCGATGGCCTGCCATTGTTCATCACCGGCGAACACCTCGGCGTATTCCTTGTGAAACATTGCCGTGCTGACCTGATTCACCGCATCGGCGATCTCTTTGCTGGTCGGCCAGATATCCCGCAGATACACCGGATTGCCTTGCTGATCTTCGCCCAGCGGTTCGCTGCTGATGTCGCTGCGCACGCTGCCAGCCAAGGCGTAGGCGACCACCAAGGGCGGCGAGGCCAGCCAGTTGGTTTTCACCAACGGATGCACGCGGCCTTCGAAGTTGCGGTTGCCGGAGAGCACCGATGCCACGGTCAGGTCGGCTTTCTGGATGGCTTTCTCGATCGGTTTCGGCAGCGGCCCGGAGTTGCCGATGCAGGTGGTGCAGCCGTAGCCGACCAGTGAAAACCCGAGCTGATCGAGGTATTGCGTCAACCCCGCAGCCTTGTAGTAGTCGGTGACCACTTTCGAACCCGGCGCCAGCGAACTCTTCACCCACGGTTTGCGGGTCAGGCCTTTCTCCACGGCTTTTTTCGCCAGCAGCCCGGCGGCCATCATCACGCTCGGGTTGGAGGTGTTGGTGCAGGAGGTGATCGCGGCAATGACCACGGCGCCGTTTTTCAGGCGATAGGTGTGGCCTTCGTACTCGTATTCGGTTTCGCCGACCAGATCGGCATTACCTACCGCGACACCGCCACCGCCCTCACTTTCCAGGCGTCCTTCTTCTTTGCTGGTGGGTTTGAATTGCAGATCGATGAAGTCGCTGAAGGCTTGCGGCACATTCGGCAGTGAGACACGATCCTGCGGTCGTTTCGGCCCGGCCAGACTGGCTTCGACGCTGCCCATGTCCAGCGCCAGACTGTCGGTGAACACCGGTTCCTGACCGGGTAAGCGCCACAGGCCCTGAGCCTTGGTGTAGGCCTCCACCAGCTTCACCACCTCAGGCGGCCGACCGGACAGGCGCAAGTATTCCAGTGTCACGTCATCAACCGGGAAGAAGCCGCACGTCGCGCCATATTCCGGGGCCATGTTGGCGATGGTCGCACGGTCGGCCAGGGGCAGATCAGCGAGGCCGTCACCGTAGAATTCGACGAATTTGCCCACTACGCCTTTCTTGCGCAGCATCTGTGTGACGGTCAGCACCAGGTCAGTTGCAGTGATGCCTTCCTTGAGTTTGCCGGTCAGTTTGAAACCGATCACCTCCGGAATCAGCATCGACACCGGTTGCCCGAGCATCGCCGCTTCGGCTTCGATCCCGCCGACGCCCCAGCCGAGTACGCCGAGACCGTTGATCATGGTGGTGTGCGAGTCGGTGCCGACCAGCGTGTCGGGGAAGGCGTAGGTGCGGCCGTCCTCATCCTTGGTCCACACGGTGCGGCCGAGGTATTCAAGGTTGACCTGGTGACAGATGCCGGTGCCCGGCGGCACCACGCTGAAGTTGTCGAAGGCGCTTTGGCCCCAACGCAGGAAGGCATAACGTTCGCCGTTACGTTGCATCTCGATGTCGACGTTCTGCTCGAACGCGCTGGCGGTGGCGAACTTGTCGACCATTACCGAGTGGTCGATCACCAGATCCACTGGCGACAACGGATTGATTCGCTGCGGATCGCCGCCGGCCTTGGCCATCGCTGCGCGCATGGCGGCGAGGTCGACCACGGCGGGTACGCCGGTAAAGTCTTGCATCAAGACGCGGGCAGGGCGGTACTGGATCTCCCGGTCGGAGCGACGCTCCTTGAGCCACGCGGCAATGGCCTTGAGGTCGGCACCGGTGACGGTTTTTTCATCTTCCCAGCGCAGCAGGTTTTCCAGCAGGACTTTCAGCGACATCGGCAGCTTGTCGAGGTCGCCCAGGCTTTTGGCGGCATCCGGCAAACTGAAATAGTGGTAGGTCTTGTCGTCGATTTGCAGGGTTTTGAGCGTTTTCAGGCTATCGAGGGACGGCATTACAATCACTCCTTTGAATCCGCACGGCTACGGATTGAGGGGACGGGCAGAGCTATCAACGTAGCCCTGTTTTCATTAGCTGGCTAATAACTGGACTCTATGGGCAAGTCCAAGGTTCCGACATCGGCTATCATGCGCCGGTTTTCGTGACAGGCTTTGCTTCAGCGCAAGGCCTGAGCATCGCGCAGGGGCCGAATCACCGCCCTCTGCCCAGGAGTAAGAATGAACACCCTATTCATGCATTGCCGGCCAGGCTTCGAAGGCGAAGTCTGTTCGGAGATTTCCGACCTCGCCGCCCAACTCAATGTGGCCGGCTACGCCAAGGCCAAAGCGGCCACCGCGTGCGCCGAGTTTGTCTGCACCGAAGAAGACGGCGCCGAGCGCCTGATGCGCGGCCAGCGTTTTGCCGAGTTGATCTTCCCGCGCCAATGGGCGCGCGGCGTCTTCATCGATCTGCCGGAAAACGATCGCATCAGTGTGATCCTTGCGCACATGGCGGATTTTCCGGTGTGCGGCAGCCTGTGGCTGGAGGTCGTCGACACCAATGACGGCAAAGAGCTGTCGAACTTTTGCAAGAAATTCGAAGGTCCGCTGCGCAAGGCTCTGATCGGTGCCGGCAAACTGGTGGAAGACGCGAATAAACCGCGTCTGCTGCTGACCTTCAAGAGCGGTCGTGAAGTGTTTCTCGGCATGGCCGATGCCGGTAATTCGGCGATGTGGCCGATGGGTATTCCGCGCTTGAAGTTCCCGCGTGAGGCGCCCAGCCGTTCGACGTTGAAGCTGGAAGAGGCGTGGCACCATTTCATCCCGCGTGATCAGTGGGAAGATCGCCTGCACAGCGACATGACTGGTGTTGATCTCGGCGCTGCGCCGGGTGGCTGGACCTGGCAACTGGTCAATCGCGGCATGCTGGTGACCGCCATCGACAACGGCCCTATGGCGGAAAGCCTGATGGACACTGGTCTGGTGCAGCACCTGATGGCCGACGGTTTTACCTTCAAGCCCAAGCAACCGGTGGACTGGATGGTCTGCGACATCGTCGAGAAACCGGCGCGTAATGCCGCGATGCTTGAAGAGTGGATCGGCGAGGGGCATTGCCGCGAGGCGGTGGTTAATCTGAAGTTGCCGATGAAACAGCGTTACGCCGAAGTGAAGCGCTTGCTCGAACGCATTGCCGATGGTTTCAAGGCGCGCGGGATCAAGGTCGATATCGGCTGCAAGCAGCTGTATCACGACCGTGAAGAAGTGACCTGCCACTTGCGTCGTCACGACACCAAGAAAGTCAAATCCCGCTGATACACCGCAAAACCCTGTAGGAGCTGCCGCAGGCTGCGATCTTTTGATCTTAAAAAGCAAAGATCGCAGCCTGCGGCAGCTCCTACACAGGGTGTGGCGTAACGCCACAGATGACCGAATACCTGGCAATGCGCGACAATGCCGGCCAGTTTCAGGAGTGAATCATGAGTGAAATGATCGATACCCCGGTCGACGGCACCCTTGACGCCACCGGCCTCAATTGCCCGGAGCCAGTGATGATGCTGCACCAGCACATCCGTGACCTGGTACCTGGCGGCCTGCTCAAGGTGATCGCCACCGACCCGTCGACCAAACGCGATATCCCCAAGTTCTGCGTGTTTCTCGACCATGAGTTGGTGAGCCAGCACGAAGAGGCCGGTACTTATCTGTACTGGATTCGCAAGAAAGACGCCTGAATCCCAGGCGAACGCAAAACCAAATGTGGGAGCGAGCCTGCTCGCGAAGCGGTATCTCAGTCACTATTGATGGCGACTGATTCACCGCATTCGCCAGCAGGCTGGCTCCCACATTTTTTGTCCCGGTTTTAAGGGTTTAGCCCGCCGAGCGACTGATCCGAATACGCTTGCGTGCACTGCGTGTCAGGCGGATCGACAGCATCAACGCCGCGCAGCTCAGGCCAACGATCAGACCCTGCCACAAGCCGCTCGGGCCGCGTGGCTCGCCGAGCCAGTCGGTCAGGCCGAGGGCGTAACCCACCGGCAAACCAATCCCCCAATAGGCGAACAGGGTCAGGATCATCGTCACCCGCGTGTCCTGATAACCGCGCAGTGCGCCGGCAGCGGTCACCTGGATGGCGTCGGAAAACTGGAACAGCGCCGAGTACACAATCAGCATCGCCGCAATGTGAATCACCGTCGGGTCAGCGGTGTAGATCGCCGCAATCGGCTCGCGCAGCAACAGCATCATGCTCGCCGACAGACAGGCGTAGGCCAGCGCGGTGCCCATACCGACGCCAGCGGCAAAGCGCGCCTCACGCGGTTCTTCGCGGCCCAATGCCTGACCGACACGCACGGTCACCGCCATGCCCAACGAGTAGGGAATCATGAACACCAGCGAACTGACGTTCAGCGCAATCTGGTGCCCGGCCACTACCGTGGCGCCGAGGCTGCCGATCAACAACGCAATCACGGCAAAAATACTCGACTCGGCAAACACGGCGATGCCGATCGGCAGACCAATTGCCAGCAGACGCTTGATCACTGCCCATTGCGGCCAGTCGAAACGGCTGAAGATTTCGCTCGAACGATAGGCCGGTGCCCAGCGCTCATAACCGGCCAGCCCCAGCGCCATCACCCACATCACAATCGCCGTGGCCCATCCGCAACCAACGCCGCCCATCGCCGGCACGCCGAAGTGGCCATAGATGAAGATGTAGTTCAGCGGAATGTTCAGCGCCAGACCGCACAGGCCCAGTACCATCGCCGGACGCGTACGGCCAATGCCGTCACTGGTGCAGCGCAACACGTGATAGAACGCCACTGCTGGCAGACCGCTGGCGATGCCGTGCAGGTATTGCATGCACGGGCCGATCAGTTCGGGATCGACCTTCATCAGGTGCAGCACCGGTTCGGCGGCCACCAGCATCGCCGTCGCAATCAGTCCGACCACCAGTGCCAGCCACAACGCCTGACGTACAAGCGGGCCGATTTCGCTGTGGGTACCGGCACCGAAGCGCTGGGCAACTTTCGGCGTGGTTGCCAACAGGGTGCCGGTCATCAGCAGAAACACCGGCACCCAGATCGAGTTGCCCAGCGCAACGGCCGCCAGATCCTTTGGCCCGACGCGGCCAGCCATCACCGCATCGACGAAGCCCATGGCCGTGGTCGCCAGTTGCGCGATGATGATCGGCAACGCCAGGGCGAGCAGGTTCTTGAACTCCAGGCGAATCCGCGCCGGGCGGGTCAGGGAAACAGCGACAGGTTGATCAGTTACAGAATTCACGGGCAAAACGTCCACAGGTGTTGATGCGCAAGGCGCCGCATTCTACGCCGCTGACGCCTTGGTCAGGAAAAATCCTCTGTTGCGGATTTGTAAGCGCAAAGCTCGCTGGCTCAGCGACCGATCTGCACCTAAACTGCCGATCCGCCAAAGGAGCCCGCCATGCTGATTGTTGCCGACGAAAATATCCCGCTGCTCGATGCCTTTTTTGCCGGTTTCGGCGAGATCCGCCGGGTGCCGGGCCGTTCCATCGACCGAGCGACGGTCGAGCAGGCTGACGTATTGCTTGTGCGCTCGGTGACCAACGTCAACCGTGCTTTGCTTGAGGGTAGCAAGGTGCGCTTTGTCGGCACCTGCACCATCGGCACTGATCATTTGGATCTCGACTACTTCAATGAGGCCGGCATCACATGGTCGAGTGCGCCTGGCTGCAATGCCCGCGGCGTGGTTGATTACGTGCTGGGCAGTCTGATGACACTCGCCGAAATCGAAGGCGTCGATCTGACTCAGCGCACCTACGGGGTCGTCGGCGCGGGTGAGGTCGGTGGACGGCTGATCAAGGTCCTGAAGGGCCTGGGCTGGAACGTCAAAGTCTGCGACCCGCCACGGCAGGCTGCCGAAGGCGGCGATTACGTCAACCTCGAGCAGATCATCGAGCAGTGCGATGTGATCAGTTTGCACACGCCGCTGACGCGCAGCGGCGACGGCGCGACCTGGCATCTGTTTGATCAGCAACGTTTGCAGCAACTCAAGCCCGGCGCATGGCTGATCAACGCGGCCCGTGGTCCCGTGGTGGATAACCTTGCCCTGCGCGAAGTGTTGCTGGAGCGTGAAGACCTGCAAGCCGTTCTCGATGTCTGGGAAGCAGAACCTGCAGTGGATGTTGCGCTGGCCGAACTCTGCGTCTTGGCCACCCCGCACATTGCCGGTTATAGCCTTGATGGCAAACAGCGCGGAACGGCGCAGATCTATCAGGCTTACTGCACATTCCTCGGTCAAGCGGCGAGCATTCAACTCAGTGATCTGTTGCCGGCACCGTGGTTGTCGGAAGTTTCCCTGCACGGTGACAGCGATCCGGCCTGGGCGCTGGCGATGTTGTGCCGTGGGGTGTACGACCCGCGCCGCGATGACGCGGATTTTCGCCGCAGCCTCGTAGGCAATGTCGGCGAGCAGCGTGCGGCGTTCGACGTGTTGCGCAAGCAATATCCGGTGCGGCGCGAGATTGAAGGACTGAAGGTGCGCATTGAAGGGGATTCGCCGGCGTTGGCGAAGATCGTGTCGGCGCTGGGTGCGGTACCTGTCTAGAAAGCGAGATGGGCGATTCGCGAGCTTGCTCGCGAATGCCGCGCCACAAATACCTGATCTGCAGACAGAAAAAACCCGGCCAAAGGGGCCGGGTCAGGAAGACGGTGGCTATATCACTCTTGTTCGGCAGGCTTGACCAATCGCTTCTCCAGCTCGCTGCAGGCTTGCTGGATCATCTCTTCAGTGATCGGTACTTCACGCCCATCCTTATCCAGTATCGAGCAACCCAGAGATTGGCCGGGCTTGGTGCGGATCACTTCAATTTTGTCTTCGCTGCTGTGTTGCAAGGACATGGCCTGTCTCCTCATCAGGTTGTGTACCCAGATTAAAACCGCCACGTGACCAGGCTGTGACAGCGCCTTCGATCCGTCATGAGCGGCCATTCCAGTCCAACAGAAATGACCGTTCGTCTCAACCGCGACGTTAGACCGATAGCAACTATGGCCTAGTCTTTGGGGGCATATTTAACCTGACTCATTGTGATTTACAGAGTTCCACCCCAAAGAAGGTTTACGCTAGCCCTTTCATCAACACGGATGCGTACCTGAATGACCCCGAAGCTTTCGTCAAGGCACCGGCGCGCCCTGCGTCTGACCACTCGATTTCTGGCTCCTTACCGCTGGCAAGTCATCGGCGCGCTGCTGGCGTTGATCGTCACCGCCGCCGTTACGTTATCGATGGGGCAGGGGATCAAACTGTTGGTCGACCGCGGCTTCATGACTCAGTCGCCGCATCAGCTCAATCAGAGCATCGGCATCTTCATGTTAATGGTGCTGGGCCTGGCGGTCGGCACGTTCGCACGGTTTTACTGGGTATCGTGGATCGGCGAGCGCTGCGTCGCCGACATTCGCCGTGAGGTGTTCAACCATCTGGTCTATCTGCATCCGGGCTTCTATGAGAACAATCGCAGTTCGGAGATTCAGTCGCGGCTGACTGCCGACACGACACTCCTGCAATCGGTGATCGGCTCGTCGCTGTCGATGTTCCTGCGCAACCTGCTGATGGTCATTGGTGGTGTCATCCTGCTGTTCGTGACCAATGCGAAACTCACCAGCATTGTG
The DNA here is from genome assembly GCF_979258655.1 of Pseudomonas sp. AC242. Lineage (NCBI taxonomy): Bacteria > Pseudomonadati > Pseudomonadota > Gammaproteobacteria > Pseudomonadales > Pseudomonadaceae > Pseudomonas > Pseudomonas sp. AC242. Next base: position 3,619,634 of record NZ_OZ409873.1, on the reverse strand, counting down.
GTGATTGCGCTGCCGTTCGTGGTCGCGCCGATCCTGATTTTCGGCCGACGCGTACGCAATCTGTCGCGATTGAGCCAGGACCGCGTCGCCGATATCGGCAGCTATGTGTCGGAAACCCTCGGCCAGATCAAAACCGTGCAGGCCTACAACCATCAGGTGCAGGATGAGCGACGTTTTGCGACAACGGTCGAGGACGCCTTCGACACGGCACGCAAACGTATCTTCCAGCGCTCATGGATGATCACCATGGTGATCGTGCTGGTTTTGGGCGCGGTGGCGGTGATGTTATGGGTTGGCGGCATGGACGTGATCGCCGGACGTATCACTGGAGGCGAACTGGCGGCGTTTGTTTTCTACAGCCTGATCGTCGGCAGTGCGATCGGCACCTTGAGTGAGGTGATCGGCGAGCTGCAACGTGCGGCAGGTGCCGCCGAGCGGATCGCTGAATTGCTGGGTTCGGAAAATATCATCCAGCCGCCAACCGCCGGGCTTGTGACCCTGCCGGAGCGCGTGCGGGGTGAACTGCAATTACAGGAAGTACGTTTTTCCTATCCGTCGCGTCCTGAAAGCTATGCCGTCAACGGCTTGAACCTGACCATTCGGGCCGGCGAGACGCTGGCGCTGGTGGGGCCATCGGGCGCCGGCAAGTCCACGGTGTACGATTTGCTATTGCGCTTTTATGACCCCGTGGAAGGGCGGATTCTTATCGATGGTGTGCCGCTGACCAGCCTCGACCCGCTGGACCTGCGCCGTCACTTCGCTTTGGTATCACAATCGCCGGCGCTGTTTTTCGGCAGCGTTGAAGAAAATATTCGTTACGGCAATCCGCGGGCGACGCTGGAGCAAGTCAAGGAAGCGGCAAAAATTGCCCACGCTCATGACTTCATCGAAAAAATGCCCAACGGTTATCAGACCCATCTCGGCGATGGCGGTCTCGGTCTTTCCGGTGGGCAGCGTCAGCGTCTGGCGATCGCCCGGGCGTTGCTGGTCGACGCACCGATCCTGCTGCTGGACGAAGCCACCAGCGCCCTCGACGCGCAGAGTGAGCATCTGATTCAGGAAGCTTTGCCGAGCCTGATGCAGAACCGCACCACGCTGGTGATCGCGCATCGACTGGCCACGGTGAAAAACGCTGACCGGATTGCGGTGATGGATCAGGGCAAGCTGGTGGCCATTGGTACTCATCAGGAGCTGATTGCCAGCAATCCGCTGTATGCACGGTTGGCGGCGTTGCAGTTCAATGATGGCAAGAGCGCTTCAACGAATCCTGTCACCGATCCTGCCATTCACTAAGGCCGTGCCCATAAAAAATGCCCGTATCGCGAGATACGGGCATTTTTCGTTATCCGGCACTAAGCGCTGGATCACTGATCATCAAAATACCGCTCATGCCAATCCACCAGCGGCTGTGGCGAGTTGAGCTTCTGGCCGTAGATCACCGAATAAGACAGCACGTTCTGCACGTACTGACGGGTTTCATCGAACGGGATGCTTTCTACCCACACGTCAAAGCTCAGGTGATCGGCGCCGCGCAGCCATTGGCGTACGCGACCCGGTCCGGCGTTGTAGGCGGCGGAGGCGAGGACGCGGTTGCCGTTGAACTGGCTGTGCACCTGGCTCAGGTAAGCGGCGCCGAGCTGGATGTTTTTGTCCGGATCGAGCACTTGCTGCGGCGAGGCCAGCGGAATGCTGAATTTGCGTGCGGTTTCCTTGGCGGTGCCGGGCATCAGTTGCATCAGGCCACTGGCACCGACGCCGGAACGGGCGTCGTCCATGAAGGCGCTTTCCTGACGGGTGATGGCAAACACCCAACTTGAATGCAGGCCACGCACCTTGGCTTCCCGCACGAGTGTTTCGCGGTGAGCCATCGGGAAGCGAATATCCAGATCGTCCCAGTACTGCGCCTGACTGATGGTGCGGATCGCCGGGAAATACCATTTCAAGTCGTAAGCGAGTTTCGCCTGAGCAACCATTTCATCGCGATTGAAATGACGGCTGACGTGGTACCACTCGCGGCGCCCATCGACGATCTGTCCGCGAGCATGGAATTCCAGCGCGCGACGCACGCCCGGCGTGTTACGCACCTTGTTGATCAGCGCCTGACTGAGGACAAGCGGCTTGTTGTTCAGCGAGTACGGCGATTGCGAACGGTCGGCGGCGAGGAAACCGTAGAAATCACGTTCGCGCGAAAGGTTTTTGTACAGGGTTTGCGCTTCCGGATTCTGCGGCTGGGCCAGTTCCAGGCTGCGCGCCTGCCAGTAGCGCCAGCGGTTGGTGGTGGCCAGATCCTGCGGCAGGCGGCGGGTCAACTGATACGCATCGTCCCAGCGCGCCAGACGCAACAGCAGGCGCAAACGCCATTCCGAGACGGTGTTGTCGCGCAGTTCCGGATCGTATTTGGTCATCACGTCCAGCGCGCGGCTGTCGAAACGCCTCGCCAGAGTCAGGCCGATTTCCCGGGCGATCGCGACTTTTTCATCGCGGGAGAAATGCATGCTGCTGGCGTAGCCGTCGAGCAGCGCCATGGCCTTGTCCGGATCCTGACGCGCGAGGCGGCGCAGGCCGAGGCTGACCACATCGGACATCGGCTCGTCGGCCGGGGTGAAGCGTGAAGGCTGATTGAGCAGTTCCGGCTTTTGCGCCACATCCACCAGTAAACGGCCGCGCGGGGCGAGGGTGGTCAGGCCGTTGACCAGGCTGTTGGCCAGGGGATAGTTACGCGTCTGAGCGGCGAGTTTGGTGCGCTCCCAGCGTTTCTGCTCAGTGAGCTGACCATCGGCGGCCCAAATCCCGAACAGCGCGTCACACGCGGCGGGTTGCGATTTGCCCGTCAGCCACAGCTTGTCGGCGTTGGCATAGCCTTCGGCTTTCTTGTCGTGAGTGATCTGGTATTGCGCATTGAGGCAATCCAGCTCGGTGAAGTTGAGTTTCGGGTCGTAATACTTGACGAAGGTCGCCCAGTCGCCGCGGTCGGCGAGCCAGCGCAACCAGCGCAGTTTCATCCAGTTGGCCTGGGGCAGGTCACCGTGTTCGGCGAGGAATTTCTCGATTTCCGCATTGCTCGCGGACTTCAGACGCGCGGTCAGTTCGTCGTAAGCCAGATACGGTTCCAGCGGATAATCGGCGAGCGCCTGGCTGTAGCGGAAATACGGGCCGGTATCACCCTTGGCCAAGGCGCGCTTGGCTTCATCGTAATACTGGCGTTGGGTGGACAGGTCCACCGCCTGAGCGGATTGAGCGGCAGCGGCGGTAAGTAGCAAACAGGAGAAAACACTGAAAAGGCGACTGCGCATGAGACATCCGGGCAGAGAAATCATGACAAGTGCCGACACGAATCAGCACTGAATTGTCTGTAGCTTAGCCTTTTGCCAGCAAGCGGCGAAAGCTTTGCCGGCCTCGCAGCACAAGTTCGCAACAAATGTTGTGCAGAGTGCTTCAACAGATAAATTGCCGGCCTGTTGAAGCCCTAACTCAGGTAGAATGCGCGCCCGGTTTTTGGAGAAGCTCATGACCCTGCTCAAATTCAGCGATGTGTCCCTTGCGTTCGGCGCTATGCCGTTGTTGGACAAGGTGTCCTGGCAGATCGCCCGTGGTGAGCGGGTGTGCATCATCGGCCGCAATGGCACTGGCAAGTCCAGCATGATGAAACTGGTCAAGGGCGACCAGAAGCCCGATGAAGGCTCAGTGTGGCGTGCCCCCGGTCTGAAAATCGGCGAATTGCCGCAAGAATTGCCGGTGGCCGACGATCGGACGGTGTTCGACGTGGTCGCTGAAGGCCTTGATGGCGTGGGCGCGTTGCTCGCCGAATACCATCACCTTGCGCAGAACTGCGTCACTGAAGATGACCTGAACAAGCTGATGCACGTTCAGCAAGACCTCGAAGCCCGTGATGGCTGGCGCTTGCAGACTCTGGTCGAGAGCACTTTGAGCCGCCTGCAACTGCCGGCGGACAAGACCCTCGCCCAGTTGTCCGGCGGCTGGCGTCGTCGCGTGCTGCTGGCACAGGCGCTGGTGTCCGAGCCGGATCTGCTGCTGCTCGACGAACCGACCAACCACCTGGACATCGGTGCGATTGCCTGGCTCGAAGAAGCGCTGAAAGATTTCCAGGGCGCCGTGCTGTTCATCACGCACGACCGTTCCTTCCTGCAAAACCTTGCTACGCGCATCCTCGAACTGGATCGCGGTGGCCTGATCGACTGGAACGGCGACTACGCCAGCTTCCTCGTGCACAAAGAAGCTGCGCTGGCCGCTGAAGAAACCGCCAACGCACTGTTCGACAAGAAACTGGCCCAGGAAGAAGTCTGGATCCGCCAAGGCATCAAGGCCCGCCGCACCCGCAACGAAGGCCGCGTCCGCGCCCTGAAAGCGTTGCGCGTCGAGCGTAGCGAACGTCGTGAGCGCACTGGCAAGGCCAACATTCAGTTGGACACGGCCGACAAGTCCGGCAAGCAGGTGATGGTCCTCGAGAACGTGAGTTTCGCTCACCCGGGCGGCCCGTTCCTGATCAAGGATTTCTCGATGGTCCTGACGCGCGGCGACCGTATCGGCCTGCTCGGCGCCAACGGTACCGGCAAGACCACGTTGCTGAAGCTGATGCTCAGCGGTCTGCAACCGACCAGCGGCAAAGTGGAAGAGGGCACGCGCATCGACGTGGCGTACTTCGACCAATTGCGTCATCAGCTGGATCTGGAAAAGACCGTAATCGACAACGTCGCTGAAGGTCGCGACTTCATCGATATCGATGGCCAGAGCCGTCATGTGCTGAGCTACCTCGGCGACTTCCTGTTCAGCCCGCAGCGTGCCCGCACGCCGGTCAAGGCGCTGTCAGGTGGTGAGCGTGCGCGTCTGTTGCTGGCCAAACTGTTCAGCAAGCCGGCGAACCTGCTGGTCCTCGACGAACCGACCAACGACCTCGACGTGGAAACCCTCGAGCTGCTCGAAGAAGTGCTGCTGACTTTCAACGGCACCGTGCTGATGGTCAGCCACGACCGGGCATTCCTCGACAACGTGGTCACCAGCACGCTGGTCTTCGAAGGTGAAGGCAAGGTGCGTGAGTACGTCGGCGGCTATCAGGACTGGATCCGTCAGGGTGGTTCGCCGCGCCTGTTGGGCGTGACTGAAAGCAAGTCGGGCAAGGCTGACTTGAATTCGGCGGTGGTCACTGCCGAGCCTGCTGTAGTTGCAGCACCTGTCGCTGCTGCCCCGGCTGCCAAGAAAAAGCTGAGCTACAAGCTGCAACGCGAGCTGGAAGCGTTGCCCGCTGATATCGACGCCAAGGAACAGCAGATTGCTGCCGTGGAAGCCGAAATGGCTGAAGCTGGCTTCTATCAGCGCCCTGCGGCTGAAACAGCCAAGGTGATTGCTTCGCTGGAGCAGTTGCAGGCTGAGCTGGATGCGTTGATGGAACGTTGGGCCGAGCTGGATGCCTGATTGTTCCTGATGTGAAAAAGCCCGGCGCTCAGTGATGAACGCCGGGCTTTTCATATGTAAACGCAGTTCCCTTGTAGGAGTGAGCCTGCTCGCGATAGAGGTTTAGCATTCAACGAACTCGTCGACTGTCAGAACGTTATCGCGAGCAGGCTCACTCCTGCATGGAATGGTATTTCAGCGTTTGACCAAGTGTACCGCCAATACATCGCATGGCGCGCCGTGCAGCACGTCATTCGCGGTCGAGCCGAGCAACAGCGCCAGACCGTGACGGCCATGACTGCCGACCACGATCAGATCGCATGCTTGTTCCTTGGCGAAATGATGGATTTCCTGGCGTGGCTGGCCATAAGTCAGGTGACAATTGGCGCCTTCGAGCTCGGAGTACTTGAGTTTCAGGCGCTCGAGGCGTTCCTTGGCCTGATCGAACTGCTGTTGTTGCAGTTGTGACAGATCCATCGGCACGTCGCCGCCGAACGCCATGGCCATCGGCTCGACAATATGCACCAGCGACAGCTTGGCGCCATTGCTCACCGATAGCTCTCGGGCGCGGTGAATCACAGGGTCGCACTCTTCGGTCAGATCTACGGCGACCAGGATGTGGTGGTAGGGCATGAGGTGCTCCTCGTGAGGTTTCAATATTGTTAAGTATGGCTGGTTTCAAGCGCATTGGTTCCAAAGTGACACAATGCGCTCACCAAGAATTGGGAATAGAGATATGACGGTCTGGTTGGTGGTGTCAATCCTGCTGGTGGTTTTAAGTCCGCTGGCGTGGCTGCGCCCATCGCGCGCGCAAAGCGGTCGCATCGCCCTGCGCATGGAGGCGCGACGCATCGGTCTGGCCATGCAGCTGGCCCCTCAGGAATGGCCGCACTGGCTGGCGCAAGAGCCGCCGAACCCGTGTGCGCAATATCATCGACCGCGCCGTAGCAAGCAGCCCGTCTGCTGGACTTACTGGCAGAAATCGCCGGGTGTATGGGTCAATCAATGGCAGGAAGTCTGTGAGGATCGTGCGCTGCTCAATCATTTCGAAAAGTTGCCGGGCAACGTTTTCAAAGTCGAGGCAGACAAGCAGATGATCGCTCTGTATTGGGGCGAGAAGGGTGAAGCGACGGTTTTGCAGGATATCGACGCCACTCTGAAAGCGCTGGCGTGACGCGCGGACTTTTCGCACTGCAATGGTGTGAAACGTCCGGCAGACGCGCAATAAAAAGCCCGACATGATTCATCGGGCTGGGTTGGCCAGGCAGGCCGGAAACCTTTTTTGATGCTGATGGGGCCTGGAGCGCTCAGCGCATTTCTCTGTAGTCCTCCCAGCGTAGCCCTTTAAACAAGGGCCGCCGCGAATTAGGGCGACTTTTCTAACTATTGATTCTATGAATGGCTTCACATGCCGACGCGTGTTGCGGGTCTTCGTCTGACGGAAATGACCGCAAAGTCGCATTTCAACCCGTATTTTGGGCGATTGACAATTGTTGGAAATTCCGTGAAGGTGACGTACCCAAATCAAACGGGCGTATGAATTGAGCGTTTGTCTTACAGACTGCTCCTACAGAATCCCGACTATCGCGTTGGCGGGTGTGCCGGGTGGATTGGCGTTAGCATCGACGAAAAAGCGTCCTGCCGAGCCATTCGCCTGCGTCCGACGTGTACTGTTCAGCTTCCATATCGTGGAGATCAGTTGATGATTTACGAAGGTAAAGCCATCACGGTTAAAGCTCTTGAAAGTGGCATCGTCGAATTGAAATTCGACCTCAAGGGTGAGTCCGTCAACAAGTTCAACCGTCTAACCCTGAACGAACTGCGTCAGGCCGTAGACACCATCAAGGCAGATGCTTCGATCAAGGGCGTGATCGTCAGCAGTGGCAAGGACGTGTTCATCGTCGGCGCCGACATCACCGAATTTGTCGACAACTTCAAGCTGCCGGATGCCGAGCTGGTTGCTGGCAATCTCGAAGCCAACAAGATCTTCAGCGATTTCGAAGACCTCAATGTCCCAACCGTAGTGGCCATTAATGGCATCGCACTGGGCGGCGGTCTGGAAATGTGCCTGGCGGCTGACTATCGCGTCATGTCGACCAAGGCCAAGATCGGTCTGCCGGAAGTCAAACTGGGCATCTACCCAGGCTTCGGCGGCACCGTGCGTCTGCCGCGCCTGATCGGTGTCGACAACGCCATCGAATGGATTGCCTCCGGTAAGGAAAACCGCCCTGAAGACGCCCTGAAAGTCAGCGCCGTCGACGCCGTGGTTGCTCCGGAGAAGCTGCAGGAAGCCGCTCTTGAACTGATCAAACGCGCCATCTCCGGCGAGTTCGACTTCAAGGCCAAGCGTCAGCCGAAACTTGAAAAACTCAAGCTGAACGCCATTGAACAAATGATGGCTTTCGAAACCGCCAAAGGTTTCGTTGCCGGTCAAGCTGGTCCGAACTACCCGGCACCGGTTGAAGCGATCAAGACCATCCAGAAAGCCGCGAACTTCGGTCGTGACAAGGCGCTGGAAGTCGAAGCCGCCGGTTTCGTCAAACTGGCCAAGACCTCTGCCGCGCAGAGCTTGATCGGTCTGTTCCTGAACGATCAGGAGCTGAAGAAAAAGGCCAAGGCCTATGACGAAATCGCCAAAGACGTGAAGCAGGCCGCTGTACTCGGCGCCGGCATCATGGGTGGCGGTATCGCCTATCAGTCGGCTTCCAAAGGGACGCCGATCCTGATGAAGGACATCAACGAGCACGGTATCGAGCAGGGGCTGGCCGAAGCCGCCAAACTGCTGGTTGGCCGCGTTGATAAAGGTCGCATGACCGCTGCGAAAATGGCTGAAGTGCTCAACGCCATTCGTCCGACCCTGTCCTACGGCGACTTCGGTCACGTCGATCTGGTTGTCGAAGCTGTGGTCGAGAACCCGAAGGTCAAGCAAGCCGTGTTGGCTGAAGTGGAAGGTCAGGTCAAAGAGGACACCATCCTCGCGTCCAACACCTCGACAATTTCTATCAGTTTGCTGGCCAAGGCCCTCAAGCGTCCGGAAAACTTCGTCGGCATGCACTTCTTCAACCCGGTGCACATGATGCCGCTGGTGGAAGTGATCCGTGGCGAGAAGTCCAGCGAGCTGGCTGTTGCCACCACCGTTGCCTACGCCAAGAAAATGGGCAAGAACCCGATCGTCGTCAACGACTGCCCGGGCTTCCTGGTCAACCGCGTACTGTTCCCGTACTTCGGCGGTTTCGCCAAGCTGGTCAGCGCCGGTGTGGACTTCGTCCGTATCGACAAGGTCATGGAAAAATTCGGCTGGCCGATGGGCCCGGCGTACCTGATGGACGTGGTCGGCATCGACACCGGTCACCACGGTCGTGACGTGATGGCTGAAGGCTTCCCGGATCGCATGAAGGATGACCGTCGTTCGGCCATCGACGTGCTGTACGAAGCCAAGCGCCTGGGCCAGAAGAACGGCAAAGGCTTCTACGCCTACGAGGCCGACAAGAAAGGCAAGCAGAAGAAAGTCGCCGATCCGTCGGTGCTGGAAGTGCTCAAGCCGATCGTTTACGAGCAGCGCGAAGTCACTGACGAAGACATCATCAACTGGATGATGATCCCGCTGTGTCTGGAAACCGTGCGTTGCCTGGAAGACGGCATCGTTGAAACCGCCGCCGAAGCCGACATGGGTCTGGTTTACGGTATCGGTTTCCCTCCATTCCGTGGCGGTGCGCTGCGCTACATCGATTCGATCGGTGTTGCCGAGTTCGTTGCCCTGGCTGACCAGTACGCTGATTTGGGCGCGCTGTACCACCCGACCGCGAAGCTGCGTGAAATGGCCAAAACCGGCCAGAGCTTCTTCGGTTAAGCGCCCCCAACTAGAGTGAGAGTGAACTTATGAGCTTGAATCCTAGAGACGTCGTGATTGTCGACTTCGGTCGTACTCCGATGGGCCGCTCCAAGGGCGGCATGCACCGCAACACCCGCGCTGAAGACATGTCGGCGCACCTGATCAGCAAACTGCTGGAACGCAACGCCAAGGTTGATCCTGCTGAAGTCGAGGACGTGATCTGGGGCTGCGTCAACCAGACCCTGGAGCAGGGCTGGAACATCGCGCGCATGGCGTCGCTGATGACCCAGATCCCGCACACCTCGGCCGGCCAGACCGTCAGCCGTCTGTGTGGCTCGTCGATGAGCGCATTGCACACCGCTGCGCAAGCGATCATGACCGGTAACGGTGACGTGTTCGTGGTTGGCGGCGTCGAGCATATGGGCCACGTGAGCATGATGCACGGTGTCGATCCGAACCCGCACATGTCGCTGTACGCGGCGAAAGCCTCGGGCATGATGGGCCTGACCGCGGAAATGCTCGGCAAAATGCACGGCATCACTCGCGAACAGCAAGACGCTTTCGGCGTGCGTTCCCACCAGTTGGCCCACAAGGCAACTGTGGAAGGCAAGTTCAAAGACGAAATCATTCCGATGCAAGGCTACGACGAGAACGGTTTCCTGAAACTGTTCGACTATGACGAAACCATTCGTCCGGAAACCACCCTGGAAAGTCTGGCGGCTCTCAAGCCAGCCTTCAATCCAAAGGGCGGCACCGTGACTGCCGGTACTTCGTCGCAGATCACTGATGGTGCTTCGTGCATGATCGTGATGTCGGCGCAGCGTGCACAGGACCTGGGTATCCAGCCAATGGCGGTTATCCGTTCGATGGCAGTGGCGGGTGTGGATCCGGCGATCATGGGCTATGGTCCAGTTCCGGCGACACAAAAAGCCCTGAAGCGTGCGGGCCTTGGGATCAACGATATCGACTTCTTCGAGCTCAACGAAGCGTTCGCCGCACAGGCCCTGCCAGTGCTGAAAGATCTGAAAGTGCTCGACAAGATGAACGAGAAGGTTAACCTGCACGGCGGCGCGATCGCCCTGGGTCACCCGTTCGGTTGCTCCGGTGCCCGTATTTCCGGCACCTTGCTGAACGTGATGAAGCAGAATAGCGGCACCTTCGGGGTGGCCACTATGTGCATTGGTCTCGGCCAAGGCATCTCCACCGTCTTCGAACGCGTTTAAGCGTCTCGTCGATGGAAGCCGGGGCCAAGTGCCCCGGTTTTTGTTTTTGTGGATTTATTTTGTTTTTATTTTTGAAAAAATTTGAGTGAGGGCCAAACCATGCCGATACAACCTGGGCTCTACCAACATTACAAAGGTCCGCAGTACCGCGTATTCAGTGTTGCGCGGCACTCCGAGACCGAAGAAGAAGTGGTCTTTTACCAAGCCCTGTATGGCGATTACGGCTTTTGGGTGCGCCCTCTGAGCATGTTTCTCGAGTCGGTCGAGGTTGACGGCGAGCAGGTGCCACGCTTTGCTTTGGTGCAAGCCGAACCGAGCCTTTTTTCCAAGGCATGAGGCGAGTGTGCACAGAACCCTGTGCTTGACCTCACCTTGTATCAACTATATATAGCGGTGCCGCGTCAGGCGCCAACCGCCTTTCACTTCTAGAATTCAGGAATTTTCTGATCCATGGGCAAATCGCTGGTCATTGTGGAATCCCCGGCTAAGGCCAAGACCATCAACAAGTATCTGGGTAACCAATACGTGGTGAAGTCGAGTATCGGCCATATCCGAGACCTGCCCACCAGCGGTTCGGCTAGCGCCAGCAAAGAGCCAGCCGCCAAGCGCGGCAAGGCTGCTGCGGGCGAAGGTCCGGTGCTCTCGCCGAAAGAGAAAGCGCGCAAGCAGCTGGTCTCGCGTATGGGTGTCGATCCCGATCATGGCTGGAAAGCCAAGTACGAGATCCTCCCGGGTAAAGAGAAGGTCATCGAAGAGCTGCGCCGGCTCGCCAAAGATGCTGACACCATCTATCTCGCAACCGACTTGGATCGCGAGGGGGAAGCCATTGCCTGGCACCTGCGCGAAGCCATCGGTGGTGACGACAGCCGCTACAAGCGTGTGGTGTTCAACGAAATCACCAAGAAGGCGATTCAGGAAGCCTTCTCGGAACCGGGCGAGCTGGACATCGATCGTGTCAACGCTCAGCAGGCCCGTCGTTTCCTCGACCGCGTTGTGGGTTACATGGTCTCGCCGCTGCTGTGGGCGAAGATCGCCCGTGGCCTGTCTGCCGGTCGCGTGCAATCGGTTGCCGTGAAGCTGGTGGTCGAGCGTGAGCGTGAAATCCGTGCATTCAACCCGGAAGAGTACTGGGAAGTGCATGCCGATCTCGGCACCACCAAAGGCTCGACCGTGCGTTTCGAAGTGGCTCGCGAGAAAGGCGAGGCCTTCAAGCCGCTCAACGAAGCCCAGGCCATGGCCGCGCTGGAGAAGCTCAAGTCTTCCAGCTACAGCATCGTCAAGCGCGAAGACAAGCCGACCAGCAGCAAGCCTTCGGCGCCATTCATCACCTCGACACTGCAACAGGCTGCGAGTAACCGCCTGGGCTTCGGCGTGAAGAAAACCATGATGATGGCCCAACGTCTCTACGAAGCCGGCTACATCACTTACATGCGTACCGACTCGACCAACCTCTCGGCTGATGCCGTGACGATGGCGCGTACTTACATCGAAGACGAGTTCGGCAAGAAGTACCTGCCGGAAACGCCAAACGTCTACAGCAGCAAGGAAGGCGCACAAGAGGCTCACGAAGCGATTCGTCCGTCCGACGCCAACACCATTCCGAGCAAGCTTGCAGGCATGGAGCGTGACGCTGAGCGTCTCTACGAGTTGATCTGGCGCCAGTTCCTCGCTTGCCAGATGCTGCCGGCGCAATATCTGTCGACCACCGTCAGCGTGGGTGCTGGCGATTTCGAGCTGCGTGCCAAGGGTCGTATCCTCAAGTTCGACGGTTACACCCGCGTTATGCCGCAAATTGCCAAGCCGGGTGATGACGACGTTCTGCCCGATATGGCGCAGGGCGACGTGATGAAGCTGATCAAGCTCGATCCGTCCCAGCACTTCACCAAGCCGCCGGCGCGTTACTCGGAAGCGAGCCTGGTTAAAGAAATGGAAAAACGTGGCATCGGTCGTCCTTCGACTTACGCTGCGATCATCTCGACCATTCAGGATCGCGGCTACGTGACCCTGCACAACCGTCGTTTCTATTCGGAAAAGATGGGTGACATCGTCACCGAGCGTCTGTCGGAAAGCTTCTCCAACCTCATGGACTACGGCTTCACTGCCGGCATGGAAGAGAATCTCGATGACGTGGCACAGGGTGAGCGCGACTGGAAAAGTGTGCTGGACGAGTTCTACGGCGACTTCAAAAAGAAGCTCGAAGTAGCCGAAAACCCGGACAGCGGCATGCGTGCCAACCAGCCGGTCATGACCGACATTCCGTGCACCACTTGCGGCCGTCCGATGCAGATTCGTACTGCGTCGACCGGCGTGTTCCTTGGTTGCTCAGGCTACAGCCTGCCGCCGAAAGAACGCTGCAAGGCCACCGTCAACCTGGTGCCGGGCGACGAAATCGCTGCGGACGACGAAGGTGAGTCGGAATCGCTGGTGTTGCGTGGCAAGCATCGTTGCCCGATCTGCAGCACGGCGATGGACGCTTACCTGCTGGACGAGAAGCGCAAGCTGCACATCTGCGGTAACAACCCGGATTGTGCTGGCTACGAAATCGAAGAGGGCAGCTATCGCATCAAGGGCTACGAAGGTCCGAGCCTGGAATGCGACAAGTGCGGCAGCGAGATGCAGCTCAAGACTGGCCGTTTCGGCAAGTTCTTCGGCTGCACCAACCCTGAGTGCAAGAACACCCGCAAACTGCTGAAAAGCGGTGATGCAGCGCCGCCGAAGATGGATCCGGTGAAGATGCCTGAGCTGAAATGCGAAAAGGTCAACGACACCTACATCCTCCGTGACGGTGCCTCTGGTCTGTTCCTGGCCGCCAGCCAGTTCCCGAAAAACCGTGAAACCCGCGCTCCGCTGGTGATCGAGATTGTGCCGCACAAGGACGAAATCGATCCGAAGTACCACTTCCTCTGCGACGCGCCGAAGAAGGATCCTGATGGTCTGCCAGCGGTCATCCGCTACAGCCGCAAGACCAAGGAGCAATACGTGCAGACTGAAGTCGACGGCAAGCCTACTGGTTGGAAAGCTTACTACGACGGTGGCAAGTGGACGGTTGAAGACAAGCGTACGAAGGCCAAAGCTGAATAAGCATTAGCCTGATACTGAAAGGCCGCATGAGAACCCTTGGGTTTTCATGCGGCCTTTTTGTTTTGTGCTTGCGGTGGGATCGGCTGATCCATGACACTGTCCGGCCTGTGTGAAGCAATTATTTCGTTGTGGGGAGCGCCGTCATGGCTCACGAACTCTATACCCGTACCAATCAGAAGATCTATTTCGCTGGCCTGTCGCTCGAAGCCTTGGCTCGCGCTGAGGAGGGGCGGGCGATGAATTCACTGGCGTTGATTCAGGCCGGACGTGAATCGGCGCTGTTTCACCTGTACGGCGCCTTGCTGGGTCTTTGCCACGAGATCGCGGGTTTCTATCGTCTGCCGCAGGCCAATGCGCCACGGGCTGAGATGCTGCTGACGCGTGAAGTGCTGGAGTCGATTGCGATTCCTGAACTCGCCGAAATGGTTGAGTTGGCGGGCAACTCTGAAACCTGGCTGGCAAAACTGCTGGCTGCGCATTCGGCGCTGTTCCAGCCGCCACGGGTGCCACACAAACCGAAAGGGGATGTGACTCAGCCGTTGATTCAGGCGATTAATCTGGATGAAGAGGAAGCGCCGGAAGAGTTGAGTCGAGAGGAGCTGGAGAGCTGGCGGCAGAACTTGAAAGGTCTGGCGATACGTTTTCGCGAAGGCTTGAACGAGTGCTGAGGGCGATTGACACGGTGGCAATCTGAAACATGCTGCTGGTCAAGATCCCGAGCGAAGCCTGAATGATGTCTATATAATGCCTGCCTTTCGTGGAGAACAGACCTTTATGCCAACGTCCTTTCTAGAAATTGTCGAGTTACCAGACGGCCGAATCGAACTGCGCAGGGCTGAGGACGAGGGTTCTTTGGTGACGCTGGATTTCTCCGACGATGCCAAGGCGTTCCTGCAAGGTCAGCATGTGGAAATCGCTAAAGCGATGTTGAGCGTCGGCGTGCAAATGGCCGGTCGTATGGTCGAAGGCGAGTTTGATAAGGAAGAGGGGCCGCGGGTTCTTCATTGATCCCCGCCTTTCTACTGTTTGACGTTACCGCTTCAGATCGGCTTCTCTGTCCCTGGAGAAGCCCTGCGCTTCACACAGCGCGTGCTGCCAGCAATCAACCCAAGCGGATGTTTAGACTCTGAGCGTCGCCCGTGCGTGCAGCGCTGATCAGTTGTTGCCGCGAGTGGGTGTTTAGCGGGTTGAGCCAAGTGACCACGGTATGACTGCGACCCAGCTTCAGAGCTTCGCACGCCAGTTGTTGAGCGCTCTGAGCGCCCCTTGGTTGCAGTAGCAGAATGCGTTCGCGATTCAGCCCGGCATCTCGCAGCCATGTCTGGGTCAGGCTGGCAGGTGGTGCGATCAGCGTCAGCCAGCGCGCGTCCTGATCTTCACTGAGTTCGCGCAGGATCGGGGCGAGCAGGTTCAGGCAGTTCCCGGCAGCACCGCGCAGTGACAGCTCACTGAATACTTCGGGTTCGGCATTCCAAGGGCGTTCGACCACGTCTTTCAGGATCGGCGCCATCGGTTGCGCCAGAAACGCTTCGAATAAAGGCAGTTGTGTTTGCTGAGGGGTGTGTGGGAACTGCATAAAGCCTCCTTTAGCGGCGAATGACGCCGACACTCAAGCCTTCGATCACCAGTTCCTGATCTTTCAGGTCGACTTCGATCGGGGCGAACTCAGGGTTTTCGGCAATCAGCCAGACCTTGCTGCCTTCACGCTTGAAGCGTTTGACCGTCACTTCATCGCCGATGCGGGCGACGACGACCTGGCCATTGCGCGCTTCGCGGGTGGTGTGCACGGCGAGCAGGTCACCGTCGAAAATGCCGATGTCCTTCATGCTCATGCCGTGTACACGCAACAGATAATCAGCGCGTGGATGAAAGAAGGCCGGATTGATGTTGCAGGATTCTTCGATGTGCTGCTGGGCGAGGATTGGCGCGCCGGCAGCGACCCGGCCAATGATCGGCAGAGTGGAGTCGTCGGCCTTGGCTTCGAAGCCGGGAATGCGAATACCGCGAGAAGCGCCAGGGGTCATCTCGATGGCACCTTTGCGGGCTAGTGCCTTGAGATGTTCTTCAGCCGCGTTCGGCGATTTGAAACCCAGTTCCTGAGCGATTTCCGCGCGGGTTGGCGGGTAGCCGTTGTCTTCGAGGCAGCGTTTGATAAAGGCCAGAATCTCGGCTTGGCGTGGCGTCAGCTTTAGCATATTGATCGCTCTGTCTTTTTATACAGTGACTGGGATTATATACAGTGAATCGCCCTTGGCAATGCCCGTTTTTTCCTGCGCCGCCGGACGGTCGGCTTTCGTGCTTATTAATGCACTGGGCTTGTGTGGTTAAATAGCTGACCGACCATTCCCAAAACGAACAGGCGGGCTTGACAAGGCACAGGCTGAAACGTATGTTTCAAACAAGTGTTTGTCAGGCGGAGTAGCCATGGCCCAGTCGGAAACCGTTGAACGCATTCTTGATGCTGCCGAGCAGTTGTTCGCGGAGAAAGGTTTCGCTGAAACCTCATTGCGTTTAATCACCAGCAAGGCTGGCGTCAACCTGGCAGCAGTGAACTATCACTTCGGCTCGAAAAAAGCGCTGATTCAGGCGGTTTTCTCGCGCTTCCTCGGGCCGTTCTGCATCAGCCTGGACAAGGAACTGGAGCGCCGTCAGGCCAAGCCTGAAAACAAACCGACGCTCGAAGAACTGCTGGAAATCCTCGTCGAGCAGGCGCTCGTGGTTCAACCACGCAGCGGCAACGATCTGTCGATCTTCATGCGCCTGCTCGGTCTCGCGTTCAGCCAGAGTCAGGGCCACTTGCGCCGTTACCTGGAAGACATGTACGGCAAGGTGTTCCGTCGCTACATGCTGCTGGTCAACGAAGCCGCACCACGCATTCCGCCGATCGAACTATTCTGGCGCGTGCATTTCATGCTCGGCGCCGCCGCGTTCAGCATGTCCGGCATCAAGGCCTTGCGCGCGATCGCCGAGACCGATTTCGGCGTCAACACCTCCATCGAGCAAGTGATGCGCCTGATGGTGCCGTTCCTCGCTGCGGGCATGCGCGCCGAAACCGGTGTCACTGACGCCGCGATGGCCACCGCGCAACTGCGTCCGCGCAGCAAGTCTACGCCGGTCGCCGCCAAGGTTTAACCGCGCACGGGTGGGCGCGGCAGCTTGTATCCGCTAAGCTAGCCGCCCATGCCGACTCTCGTTCTGAACCCGAAATCCATAGAAATTGCCGACCTGCCGAGCATGGCTCACGGTAGCGATTTGTTGCGGATCGGGTTTTTCGTTTTCAAGGAATCTCTATGACTGCTGGCCTGCAAGGCTCGTTGATGGTGGACGTCGCCGGTACCTGGCTGACGGCCGAAGATCGCCAATTGTTGCGTCAGCCCGAAGTGGGCGGCCTGATCATTTTCGCGCGCAACATCGAGCATCCGCGCCAAGTGCGTGAGCTGAGTGCGTCGATTCGCGCAATTCGCCCGGATCTTTTGCTGGCAGTGGATCAGGAGGGCGGTCGCGTGCAGCGTCTGCGTCAGGGCTTCGTGCGGCTGCCGGCCATGCGCGCGATCGCCGACAACCCGAATGCTGAATACCTCGCCGAGCAATGTGGCTGGATCATGGCTACCGAAGTGCTGGCGGTCGGTCTCGACCTGAGTTTCGCCCCGGTGCTCGATCTGGATTACCAGCGCAGCGCCGTGGTCGGCACCCGTTCGTTCGAAGGCGATCCTGAGCGCGCCGCGTTACTCGCCGGCGCATTCATTCGCGGCATGAACAGCGCTGGCATGGCCGCTACTGGCAAGCACTTCCCCGGTCATGGCTGGGCTGAAGCCGATTCCCACGTGGCGATTCCGAATGACGAGCGCAGCCTCGACGAAATCCGCGCCAACGACCTCGTGCCGTTCGCCAAACTGAGCAAACAACTGGCCGCGATCATGCCGGCGCACGTCATCTATCCGCAGGTGGATTCGCAGCCAGCCGGTTTCTCCCGGCGCTGGTTGCAGGACATTCTGCGCGGCGAATTGCAGTTCGACGGCGTGATCTTCAGCGATGACCTGTCGATGGCCGGTGCCCACGTGGTCGGCGACGCCGCCAGTCGTATCGAGGCTGCGCTGACTGCCGGCTGCGACATGGGCCTGGTGTGCAACGACCGCGCCGCTGCCGAACTGGCCCTGAGCGCCGCACAACGTATGAAGGTCAAGCCATCGGCCCGAATCGCGCGCATGCGCGGTCAGGCCTTCGCCAGCACCGACTACCGTCAGGATCCGCGCTGGCTCACCGCCATTGGCGCGCTCAAAGACGCTCAACTGATCGATTAAGGATTTTTCGCTATGACGGTTTACGCAATCATCGGTGGCACCGGCCTGACCCAACTCGAAGGCCTGACCATTCGCCAATCGCTGGCAGTGGACACGCCCTACGGCGCGCCGTCGGCCGACGTGCAGATTGGCGAATACGCCGGCAAGGAAGTGCTGTTTCTCGCCCGTCACGGTCACCCGCATCGCTTCCCGCCGCATAAGGTCAACTACCGCGCCAACCTGTGGGCGCTGAAGCAGGCCGGGGCCGAAGCGATCATCGCGGTGAACGCCGTGGGCGGGATTCATTCGGCCATGGGCACAGGACATTTCTGCGTGCCACACCAGATCGTCGACTACACCAGCGGGCGCGAGCACACCTTTTTCGCCGATGATCTGGAGCATGTCACCCACATCGACTTCAGCTTTCCTTACAGCGAGCCGCTGCGTCAGCAATTGATTGCCGCGGTAGCTGCCGAGGGCTGCGAGTACAGCGATCAAGGCGTATACGCCTGTACCCAAGGCCCGCGTCTGGAAACGGTCGCCGAGATCGTGCGTCTGGAACGTGATGGCTGCGACATCGTCGGCATGACCGGCATGCCGGAAGCCGCACTGGCCCGCGAGCTGGATCTGGATTACGCCTGTCTGGCGCTGGTGGTGAATCCGGCGGCGGGCAAGACCACGGAAGTGATCACCATGGCCGAGATCGAGCAGGCGCTGCATGACGGCATGGGTAAGGTGAAATCGGCGTTGGCGCGGGTGCTGGCTGGCTAAGGACTGCCCATGAGCATTCTCATCGAACGGCTTAAGTCGTTGGCCTGGCCCCGGGCATTCACTAGCGGCGCGCTGGCCAAGGCCCGGGCTTATGCCGCTGATGATCGGGTAGAGATCATCGAAATCGATGACAGAAAGATTGAGGCGTTCTGCGTCGGTTCGGAAAATCAGGCGTATGAACAAACCATTTACCTGTCCGAAGATCGGCTGGGTTCTGTCAACTTGCGTTGCCTGTGCACCTGTCCTGTCTCAATCGACTGCAAACACTGCGCTGCGGTGCTCTATCACCTGCAGGGCAGTGATCATGAAGCGTCTGAAAGTGACGCACAGATCCCGTTGGGTCGGGCGCTGGAACATTGGCTTTCGACCATCCCCGTTCCGGCCAAGCCTGCCGAAGAAGGCGCGCAAACCGCAGGCACGCGCCTGTTTTACAAACTCAAGCCAACGCCTGTGAGCGGCAAGTGGCTGCTCGATATTTTCAAGGTTTCCCAGCTCAAGAGCGGCGAGTTACGCGAAGTCAAACCGATGTATTCGCTGGCGGAAATGCTCATGCGTCAGCCCGGCTACCTGTCCGAGATGGATCTGCGTGTCGCCAGGCTGCTGGTTGCCATGCACTCTCACCACGCCTATTACAGCGGCTATCCGCTGGAAGGCAGCAGCGGCGCCGAACTGCTGGAAATGCTCCTGCGTACCTCGCGGCTGTTCCTCGATTTCGAGGATCTGCGACCGTTGGTGCCGGGCGCGAAGCGCATCGGCCAGTTCGCTTGGGCCGAGCAGGCCGACGGCGGTTTCCGCGCGCAGTGGAGCAGTGCCGAGGCGGCGCAGGAAACTGTGCTGGCGCTGGAGCCGCTTTATTACCTGGATCGTGAACAGCGGCAGATTGGCCCTCTGTTCAATGAACTGGAAGAAAAACTGGCCAGCCATTTGACTCTGGCGCCGGACATTCCGGCGCGTCAGGCCATGCAGTTCAGCCATCGCATGAGTGCCGCGACGAGAATCCCGCCGCCACACCAGCTGACCGAACGGATCATCGACGACGTACTTCCTCAGCCACAACTGACCCTCGTCAGCGGTCGGGAGCGCTCGCGCTGGGAATACGTTCTGGAGCACCGCGCCGCTCTGGTATTTACCTACAACGGCCAGCCGACGGTGGATCGCAACCCGGAAGTGATGATCCTCAACGGCACCGAAACCCAGCGCATTCAACGCCAGCCTGCGGTGGAAAAGAAACTGCGCCAGATCCTGCAAAGGCTCGGCTTCAAGAAAACCACGCGCAAGAGTTCGCTGGATCGTCCCGGCGAGATGTTCACGTTGGCGGATGATTCCGCCTGGCTCGGGTTTATGCACGAAGGGCTTGCCACGTTGCGCGCCTCGAACTGGGAAGTGGAGATGAGTCCCGGCTTTCATTTCAATGTGCAACCGGTTGAGCATTGGTACGCCGAGGTCGAAGAAGAGGCTGGGCATCAGTGGTTTGATTTGCAGTTGGGTATCGTCGTCAATGGCCAGCGCTACAGTTTGCTGCCGATCCTTCTGCACTTGTTGCGCACCCAGCCGCGCTTGCTTGACCCGGTCAATCTGGCACAACGCAGCGATGACGAAAAACTCCTGATCGAACTCAAGCCCAGTGGTTTTGGCGACTCTTCGGGCGACAAGGTCGCGCTGCCGCTGAGCCGGGTCAAACCGCTGATGACCGCGCTGGGCGAGTTGTACCTGGGCGGTCATCAGGGCGATGCACTGCGTTTGAGTGTCCCGGATGCCGCGCGCTTGAGTATGCTCGATGGCGTGCCGCTGGATTGGCAGGGTGGCGAGCGGCTGCGCACCTTCGCCAAGCGCTTGCAGAATTCCAGTCACACCCAGGTCGCTGCGCCGGCCGGCCTTAACGCGCAACTGCGCCCGTATCAGCTCGAAGGCCTGAACTGGATGCAGACCCTGCGCGAGCTTGAGGTCGGCGGCATTCTGGGCGATGACATGGGGCTGGGCAAAACGCTGCAAACCCTGGCGCATCTGCTCACGGAAAAACACGCCGGTCGCCTTGATTGTCCGGCTCTGGCGGTGATGCCGACCAGCCTGATTCCCAACTGGCTCGACGAGGCCGAGCGTTTCACCCCCCAGTTGAAAGTATTGGCGCTGCACGGCTCGGGGCGGCAAAAGGATTTCGCTGATCTGGCTGAGTACGATCTGATACTGACCACTTACGCGTTGCTGCCAAGGGATTTGGAGACCTTGCAGCCGCAGCTGTGGAGCGTACTGATTCTCGACGAAGCGCAGAACATCAAAAACCCGATCAGCAAAGCCGCGCAGGCCGCACGCGACTTGCAGGCCCGCCAGCGCTTGTGCCTGAGCGGCACGCCATTGGAAAACCATTTGGGCGAGCTTTGGTCGCAGTTTCATTTCCTCATGCCCGGTTGGCTTGGCGACAGCAAGTCCTTCAATCGCGATTACCGCACGCCAATCGAGAAGCACGGCAATGTTCAGCGCATGCAGCACCTGACAGCGCGCATCAAGCCGTTTTTGCTGCGCCGCAAAAAGGATCAGGTGGCCACCGAGTTGCCGCCGAAAACCGAGATTGTCCATTGGGTTGATCTCAGCGACGGCCAACGCGACGTCTATGAAACGGTGCGCGTGGCGATGGACAAAAAAGTCCGCGACGAAATTGCCCGCAGTGGCGTGGCGCGTAGTCAGATCATCATTCTTGATGCCTTGCTCAAGCTGCGGCAGGTCTGTTGCGACTTGCGTCTGATCAAGATGCCGCTGACGGCGAAGGCACTGCGCTCCGGCAGTGGCAAGCTGGTCAGCTTGATGGAGATGCTCGAAGAACTGCTCGGCGAAGGTCGCAGGATCCTGCTGTTCTCGCAGTTCACCTCAATGCTTGCCTTGATCGAGGAAGAATTGCAGCAACGTGACATTGCCTATTCGTTGTTGACCGGCGACACCACGGATCGGCGCACGCCAGTGAAGGACTTTCAGGGCGGCAAGGTGCCGCTGTTTCTGATCAGTCTGAAGGCCGGGGGTACCGGTTTGAACCTGACCGCTGCGGACACGGTGATCCATTTCGACCCTTGGTGGAATCCGGCAGTGGAGAATCAGGCCACCGATCGTGCCTATCGAATCGGGCAAAACAATCCGGTATTCGTTTACAAGCTGATCGCTCGCGGCACAGTAGAGGAAAAAATACAGGCGCTGCAGCAGGAGAAAGCAGCGTTGGCCGGGGCGGTGCTTGAAGGCGGGACGACGGGTGGCTGGAAGCTGGAGCAGAGTGACATTGAGGCGCTGTTTGCGCCGTTGCCTGTTGCCAAGGGCTGAGCCCTAAGTAATAGAGCAATATCTGATGGCCCCATCGCTGGCAAGCCAGCTCCCACAGGGTTTTGAGTCGTACACAAAACTGTGTTCCAACTCGATACCTGTGAGAGCTGGCTTGCCAGCGATAGCTATCTAACCGGCTACGCAAATCTCAACGCTTGTCGAGCTTGTCCGGCAGGGGCGCAAACAACGCTTCGATATCATCACTCTGCAACTTCCAGTCCCCGGCCTTGCGCCCATCCAGCACGCCCGCCGCCAAGTCGGACTTTTCCTTCTGCAGGTGCTGAATCTTCTCCTCCACCGTACCCCGGGCAATCATCTTGTAAACGAACACCGGCTTTTCCTGACCAATCCGGTACGCACGATCCGTCGCCTGATTTTCGGTCGCCGGGTTCCACCACGGGTCGTAGTGAATCACCGTGTCCGCTTCCGTCAGGTTCAAGCCGACACCGCCAGCCTTCAGGCTGATCAGAAAGATCTGACGCTTGCCACTCTGGAATTCCTTCACCGGCGTCCGTCGATCGCGGGTCTGGCCGGTCAACAGCGCGTAGGAAACGTTACGTTTTTTCAGCTCGTCTTCGATCAATGACAGCATCGAGGTGAATTGCGAAAACAGCAGGATCCGCCGGCCTTCCTCGAACAGTTCTTCGAGCATTTCCATCAAGCTGTCGAGCTTGCCGGAGGTGCTGCCGCGAGCGGGCAGGGTGGCGTCGTTGACCAGGCGCAGATCGCAGCAAACCTGACGCAACTTGAGCAGCGCCTCCAGAATGATGATCTGGCTGCGCGCCACGCCTTTGCGGGTGATCTCGTCGCGGACTTTCTTGTCCATTGCCAGGCGCATGGTTTCATACACATCGCGCTGCGCTTCGTTGAGATCGACCCAGTGGATGATCTCGGTTTTCGGCGGCAACTCGGTGGCCACTTGTTCCTTGGTGCGGCGCAGCAGAAACGGTTTTATCCGACCGTTGAGGTGCTGAAGTCTGACTTCACTGCCGCGCTTTTCAATCGGCACGCGGTAATCGGCGTTGAAGCTTTTCACGTCGCCAAGCCAGCCCGGCAACAGGAAGTGAAACAGTGACCACAACTCGCCCAGGTGGTTTTCCAGCGGCGTACCACTCAAGCACAAGCGCTGACGTGCATTAAGCTCGCGCGCGGCTTGAGCGGCTTTGCTGTTCGGATTTTTGATGTACTGCGCTTCATCCAGCACCAATACGTGCAGCGGCTGCTTGGCCAGCCGTTCGACGTCCTTGGGCAGCAGCGCGTAGGTGGTGAGGATCAGGTCGAAGTCACCCAGGTTGTCAAAATGCTTCTTGCGAGTGGCGCCGTACAGCGCGACTACTTTCAGTTGCGGGGTGAAGTGCGCCGCCTCATCCAGCCAGTTTGGAATCAGGCTGGTCGGCATCACCACCATGCATGGTCGATCGAGACGCCCGGCGTTTTTCTCGCTGAGAATATGCGCCAGGGTCTGTAGGGTTTTACCCAGACCCATGTCGTCCGCGAGAATCCCGCCGACTTCCAGTTGTCGCAGCGATTGCATCCAGCTCAAGCCTTCAAGCTGATACGGGCGCAGCGTCGCATTCAAGCCTTTCGGCGCTTCAACGCTGAAATCACGAATGTCTCGCAGACGTTGAGCGAACGTGCGGATCTGCTCGCCGCCTTCCCACAGTAGCGGAATGCCTTCCAGCGAGTTGAGTCGCGTAGCGTCCGCCTTGCTCAGGCGCAGGGTGGTTTCGCCCGGCTCCTGCAAATAGAACTCGCCGAGCGTCATCAGCACAGGTTTCAGCCGGCCTAGCGGCAACGCCACCTGCAGTGGCCCGTGCTCAATGTTGCGTTGTGGGACGTTGACCAGAATCAGCTCGTCATCGCGGCGGCGCGCAAGGCGTTCGGGATTGAGAATCTCCGCATGCGAGCGCATCAGATTGAGCAGGATCGGCAGCAGGCTCAGGCGCTCACCGTTAACGATGATCCCCAACTCCAGATCAAACCAGTCACGCTCCGGCGCCTGCTCGACTGTGGCGTACCAGTCATCCACAGCGGTCAGGTCAAAGCCGAACTCTTCATCGATCTGCAATTCCCAGCCCTGCGTTCGCAGTTTCGGCAGATCGTTAAGGGTGAACGTCAGCCAGGCGCTATCGTTGACCATTTCGTACAGCTCGCCCGCGCTCTCCGGCAGCGCTTTGCTCTGGCGAGTGGCGATACGAAAGCCGAGGATTCTTAACTGTTCGCGGTAGGACTGTTCGACTTCCGGGTGACGTTTTATCCGCAGCGTCTGGGTTTCCTGACGGATCAGAATGTCGCTGTTCTTCTGCCCGCTGACGTATTCGTCGAGATAGCTGAACGACAGCGCCGCGCGATGCTGAATATAACGCTGCATCTTGCCGTTGCGTGGTTCGAAAGCGCTGAATTCGACGCTGGCCAGCCACAGCCGCGGCAGCGGCTGAACATTATCGACCAGCACTTGCGGCGGTGCTTTCGGGCCACGATTCTCCAGCACGGCTTGAAGTTTCTCCAACAGCTCGGCGTCTTTCGCAGCGGCGGGGTAATCAAGGGTTTCCTGCACTTTCAGCAGTACCGCTGCGCAGTGTTTGCAGTTGCTGCGAACGGGGCAGGTGCAGCCGGCATCGACCAGCAGCAAGGTGCCTTTGGCTGACTCGCGCAGGTGAATGGTCTGACGGTAAACGTTACCGCCAGAGCCTTCACAACTGGCGGTGATCGTTGCATCGCCGACCTGGGCGATGCGTACTCGATTTTCCAGGGCGTAGCGTCGGCCACGTTCCAGGCTCTGTTCCTTGAATCGGCTGACCCAGGAGGGCGCCAACGGTTTACTCAGCGGCGGGTTCATAAGGACTTCGATCAGTCCGGAATCGCTTCAGGCGCTTCCCGTGGCGCAGGTGCGGTCAGGGAAGTGATCTTGATCAGCAGGGCCAGATGGCCGTTGTCGAGATAGTTGAGTTGGCCGTTCTTGGTGTGGCTGTCCTGTTTCAGGCGTTCGCTGGCAGTGACCATGCCGTTGCTGTCGATCTGGTTGACCCAGAAATCGGCGCTCACGTCGGTGAAACGCCCCAGTTTCATTTCCAGCGTGCCCTCGATCGGGAACTGACCGAACTGTTCCTGACCGTCGCTGACCGCAACTTTTGCCGGTGCTTCGCCAAGGGTTTGCTGCCAGGCCTTGTGCATCAACACGCTGTAGTCGCCGCTGGCGGTAAGCTTGCTGACAACGTCATTCAGCGCAGGCGTGCGCTTGCTGTCGTCGCCCAAGCGCTGGGCGCCAGCGGCCCAGTCTTCCGGCGCGGCGCGGCTGACGATGGCCGGTACGGCGTTCTGGCGCACCAGAATCATTTCGACCTGATACAGGTCATCGGCGAAAACCGAGGGTGCTACCAAGGTGAGTAGCAAAGTCAGCGAACGAAACAGGCGCATTGGGCGTCCTTCAAACAGATTTCGGGAGGAGGCGCTCAAACAGCGCCTCTACAGTATTAAAGCGCTCTTCCGGGCGTTCCATCGGCACCTGGAACTTGAACATCGTGGCGCCTTCGAATTTGTAGCGTTTTGGCTGGCTCTGGATCAGCTTGATCAGCGTCATCGGATCGACCGGCGTCTGCGCTTCGAACTCGATACGTCCACCTTGCGGGCCGCCATCGACTTTTTTGATGCCCAATTGCTCGGCCTGCAACTTCAACGCGGTGATGCGCACCAGATTCTTGGTCGGTTCCGGCAGCAGGCCGAAACGGTCGATCATCTCGACTTGCAGATCCTTCAAGCCTTCCTCGTCGGTCGCCGAAGCAATGCGCTTGTACAGAATCAGACGAGCGTGAACGTCCGGTAGATAGTCTTCCGGAATCAGCGCCGGCACCCGCAGATTGACTTCCGGGCCACCGCCGAGGGGTTGATCGAGGTTCGGTTGTTCGCCCTTGCGGATCGATTTCACCGCACGTTCAAGCATCTCCATATACAGTGTGAAGCCCACGGCCTGAATCTGCCCGCTCTGGCCATCGCCGAGCAGTTCGCCGGCGCCACGGATTTCCAGGTCGTTGGTGGCCAGGACGAAACCGGCGCCGAGATCCTGAGTATTGGCAATCGCTTCCAGACGCTTTTCCGCGTCCGAAGTGATTTGCTGGCGCGGCGGCGTCAGCAGGTACGCGTAAGCCTGGTGGTGACTACGGCCGACACGACCGCGCAACTGGTGCAGTTGCGCCAGGCCGAATTTGTCGGCGCGCTCGATGATGATGGTGTTGGCGCTCGGCACGTCGATACCGGTCTCGATAATGGTCGAGGCGATCAGCACGTTGAAGCGCTTGTGATAGAAGTCGCTCATCACCTGTTCGAGTTCGCGCTCGCGCATCTGTCCGTGACCGATGCCGATACGGGCTTCCGGCACCAGTTCGGCGAGGTCGGCAGCGCATTTCTCGATGGTTTTCACATCGTTGTGCAGGTAGTACACCTGACCGCCACGCAACAGTTCGCGGAGCAGGGCCTCTTTGACCGTGCTCTTGTTCTGCTCCATGACGAAGGTGCGCACCGACAGGCGTCGCGCCGGCGGCGTGGCGATGATCGACAGGTCGCGCATGCCCGACACCGCCATGTTCAGCGTGCGCGGAATCGGTGTGGCGGTCAGCGTAAGAATGTCGACTTCGCTGCGCAGGGCCTTGAGCTGTTCTTTCTGACGCACACCGAAGCGGTGCTCTTCGTCGATGATCACCAGCCCGAGGTTTTTGATCTTGACGTCGTCGGACAGCAGTTTGTGCGTGCCGATGACGATGTCGATCTTGCCTTCGGCCAGATCGGCGATCGCCGCGTTGACTTCCTTGGCCGACTTGAAGCGACTCATCACTTCCACGGTCACCGGCCAGTCGGCGAAGCGGTCGCGGAAGCTGTTGTAGTGCTGCTGGGCGAGCAGGGTGGTCGGTACCAGAATCGCCACTTGGCGGCCACCGTGTACGGCGATGAACGCCGCACGCATGGCCACTTCGGTCTTGCCGAAACCGACGTCACCGCAGACCAGTCGATCCATCGGTTTCGGCGCGAGCATGTCTTCGCGCACGGCTTCGATGGTCGATTGTTGATCCGGGGTTTCTTCGAACGGGAAACCGGCGCTGAACGTCGCGTAATCGGCTTTCGGGTCGGCGAACGCGTAGCCTTCGCGAGCGGCGCGACGGGCATAGATGTCGAGCAGTTCGGCGGCGACGTCACGCACCTGTTCGGCAGCTTTGCGTTTGGCCTTCTGCCAGGTCTCGGAGCCGAGGCGGTGCAGCGGGGCCAGCGCATCGTCGCTGCCGGTGTAGCGTGCAATCAAATGCAGGTTGGCTACCGGCACGTAAAGCTTGGCGTTCTCGGCATATTCGAGGGTAAGGAATTCGGCAGCCTGATTGTCGATTTCCAGAATCGTCAGGCCCAGATAACGGCCGACACCGTGATCGATGTGCACCACCGGCGCGCCTTCGCGCAGCTCGGTGAGGTTTTTGATCACCGCATCGTTATTGCCGTCGGCACGCTTCTCGCGGCGGCGACGCTGCATCACGCGTTGGCCGAACAGCGGACTTTCCGCGACCAATGCCAGCGCCGGATCGTCGAGCATCAGGCCTTCGTCGAGCGGGGCAATGGTGATCGCCAGACGATCCTTGCTCGCGACGAAGTCTGGCCAGCTGTCGACGGTTTTCGGTCGCAGCTTCAGGCGCTCAAGCAACTCCAGCAGCACTTCGCGACGGCCGGCGGACTCGGCGGTGAACAGCACGCGACCGGGGAATTCATCGAGA
This sequence comes from Pseudomonas sp. AC242, assembly GCF_979258655.1. NCBI lineage: Bacteria > Pseudomonadati > Pseudomonadota > Gammaproteobacteria > Pseudomonadales > Pseudomonadaceae > Pseudomonas > Pseudomonas sp. AC242. Next base: position 3,591,985 of record NZ_OZ409873.1, on the reverse strand, counting down.
AATGCCGACAGCGCCGCCAGCGGTTGTGTGGCTTTGGCTTCGATCGCCAGATTCGGCAGTGCTTGTGCCGGGAAGCGCTCGCGACCTGCACCGCCTTCTACATCCTGTTGGCTGGCGACCACACGCGGCCAACTCTTCAGGCGGGCGAAACAATCTTCCACCGGCAGGAACAATTCCGCCGGTGGCAATAAAGGACGCGATGGATCGACGCGGCGCTCTTCATAACGATTGCGCACGTCGTTCCAGAAGTTTTCCGCCGCTTGCTCGATGCCCGGCAGGGAGAACACTTGCGTGTCCTGCGGCAGGTAGTCGAACAGCGTCGAGGTTTCGTCGAAGAACAGCGGCAGGTAATACTCGATACCGGCCGGGGTAATCCCGCTGCTCAGATCCTGAAAGATCGGGCAGCGCCGGAAGTCGACGTCGAAGCGCTCGCGAAAGCGCGCCTTGAAACGGGTGACCGCGTCTTTTTGCAGCGGAAACTCACGGGCCGGCAGCAGCTTGACCGACTCGACCTTGTCGATGGAGCGCTGGTTTTCCGGATCGAAGGTGCGCAGGGTTTCGATTTCATCGTCGAACAAGTCGATGCGATACGGCAGTTTGCTGCCCATCGGGAACAGGTCGATCAACGCACCGCGCACGGTGAACTCGCCGTGCTCATACACCGTGTCGACGTAACGATAGCCGCTGGCTTCGAGCCGCGAACGCATTTGTTCGACATCGAGTTTCTGCCCGACATCCAGCACCAGGCTGCTGCCAAGCAGGAATTTGGTCGGCGCCAAGCGGTGCAACGCTGTGGTGATCGGCACCACCAGCACGCCATGCGCCAGTTCCGGCAGCCTATAGAGGCTGGCGATACGCTGGGAAATGATGTCCTGGTGCGGCGAGAACAGGTCGTAGGGCAGGGTTTCCCAGTCGGGGAAATGCAGCACGGGCAAATCCGGGGCGAAGAAACTCAGCTCCTGTTCCAGTCGTTCAGCACTTTGGCTGTCGGCGGTCAGTAGCAGGGTGAAGCGCTTGGCAGCGCTGGCAGCCTCGGCAATCGCCAGGCTGAGGGCAGCGCCGGGCAAATTGCCCCAATGCTGTTTACCTGCCTCGGCAGGGAGTTGCGGTAGACGCAGAACGGGCACGGAAGGTTGAGCTCCAGGCTTTGCGACAAAGTCGGTAATTGTAGCGGCGTCCGGTGTCGCCTGTCAGTTGCAGACTACGTCTATCTTCGATGTTTGCGAGAAATGTAGTGGTAACCATAAAAACCAGCGCTTTTTTAGCGATTATGTAGTGCCAAAAGTGGTTGGTGTTACGGAGGGTTACAGACATCGTCTAACAGTCGTCGAAAAATTGACAGCGCTGGAAGCCGCGTATTTACTGGGCTGGCGCGAGGTGTGATTTTTTTGAAAGGAATTTTGTTACCGATTTCGCGACAAGCGCGCATTGCTGAATGAGGTTGTGGGCGGCATAATGTAGCCCCTTTTTTCTGCCCCTACATGTGGAAGGTTACCGTGACTCAGAAGCCCGACCAGTGTCTTGGTGAATGGATCGACCGTGAAGCACTCGCAGAAGCGATGATTCCGCTAATCGGTCAGCTCTACCGCAATAACAACGTGGTGAGCTCGATCTATGGCCGCAGCCTGATCAACCAGTCTGTCATCGCGATTCTCAAAGCTCACCGCTTTGCGCGCCACCGTTCTTCCGACGACAGCGAACTCTCCGTCCACGAAACATTCCCACTGCTCAAAGCCATGAGCGAGCTCAAGCTCGGCGCGGCTTCGGTAGATCTGGGCAAGTTGGCGTTCAAATTCCGCAACGAAGGCAACGGCCGCAGCGCCGAGCAATTCGTTCGTGAAGAAATGGCTGACGTGGTTGGCCAGCAAAACGCTTCCGCACGTAAAGGCACTGACGTTGTGCTGTACGGCTTCGGTCGTATCGGCCGTCTGCTGGCGCGCATCCTGATCGAGAAAACCGGTGGTGGCGACGGTCTGCGTCTGCGTGCCATCGTCGTGCGCAAAGGCGCCGACAACGACCTGACCAAGCGCGCCAGCCTGCTGCGTCGCGATTCGGTACACGGTTCGTTCAACGGCACCATTACCATCGACGAAGAAAACAACACCATCACCGCCAACGGTAACCTGATCCAGGTGATCTACGCGAAGAACCCGACCGAGGTGGATTACACCCAGTACGGCATCAAAGACGCGCTGCTGGTGGATAACACCGGTGTATGGCGTGACGCTGATGGCCTGGGCCAGCACTTGCAGTGCCCGGGTATCGACCGCGTTGTTCTGACCGCGCCTGGCAAGGGCAAGCTGAAGAACATCGTTCACGGCATCAATCACGGTGAAATCACCGCTGATGACAAGATCGTCTCTGCCGCTTCCTGCACCACCAACGCCATCGTGCCGGTGCTGAAGGCTGTGAATGACAAGTTCGGCATCATCAATGGTCACGTCGAAACCGTTCACTCGTACACCAACGACCAGAACCTGATCGACAACTTCCACAAGGGCGATCGCCGTGGTCGTAGCGCCGCGCTGAACATGGTCATCACCGAGACCGGTGCTGCCACCGCTGCTGCCAAGGCCCTGCCTGAGCTGGCCGGCAAGCTGACCGGTAACGCGATCCGTGTTCCGACGCCGAACGTATCGATGGCCATTCTCAACCTCAACCTTGAGAAAGCCGCCACCCGTGAAGAAATGAACGAGTACCTGCGCTACATGGCGCTGCACTCCGATCTGCACAAGCAAATCGACTTCGTTAACTCGCAGGAAGTGGTTTCGACCGACTTCGTGGGCTCGCGCCACGCCGGTGTGGTCGACGCTGAAGCGACCATCGTTCAGGACAACCGCGTTGTTCTGTACGTCTGGTACGACAACGAGTTCGGTTACAGCTGCCAGGTTATCCGCGTGATGGAAGACATGGCTGGTGTAAACCCGCCAGCGTTCCCGCGCTAAGCGATAGCTGCACATGAAAACGCCCCGACCTAGGTCGGGGCGTTTTTTTATGCCTGCTAAATCTCGATTGACTGTTGCGGCCTCATCGCTGGCAAGCCAGCTCCCACAGGGTCTTGGGGTGTGAATGCAATCGTGTAACCGCCAAATAAACTTGTGGGAGCTGGCTTGCCAGCGATGGCGTCCTATCGGGCGCCACCGGGTATGGCTGCCTGCGCCGTGCGCAGTTCATGCTTATTGCCCCGGAACAACACCAGCGTCGCAATCAACCCCAGCACCGCCGCACCACTGAGCCAGATCCCCGGCGCAGCCTTGTTATCCAGCACATGAATCAGATACGTACACGCCGCCGGGGTAAACCCGCCGAACGTCGCTGTCGCCAGGCTGTAGGCCAGCGAGAAGCCGGTCGTGCGCACTTCAACCGGCATGATCTCGGTCAGCGCCACCACCATCGCGCCGTTGTACGAGCCATACAGGAACGACAGCCACAACTCGACGATCAGCAAATGGCTGAAACTCGGGTTCGCCACCAGCCACGACAGGGCAGGGTAGGCCGTCAGAATCGCCAGAATCGTCGCCGCGAGCAGTAGGGGTTTACGTCCGATCTTGTCGGACACTGAACCCATCACCGGCAACCAGAAAAAATTAGAAAGGCCAATGCACACGGTAACCAGCAACGCGTCGAAGTCCGACAGGTGCAGTTCAGCCTTGCCGAATGTCGGGGTGTACGCGGTGATCAGGTAGAAAGAAACAGTGGTCATCACCACCAGTGCCATGCCTGCGATGACGATGCCAAAGTTCTGACCGATCGAGCGGACGATTTCCCGCAGGGTAGGGCGATGTTTTCTGGCCTGGAACTCTGGGGTTTCCTCCAGTGAGCGACGGATCACGAAAATGACCGGCACAATCATGCAGCCGATCAGGAATGGCACGCGCCAGCCCCAGTCACCCATCTGTTCCGGGCTCAGCCAATGGTTGAGACCCACACCGAGCAATCCGGCGAAGACCACTGCCGCTTGCTGACTCGCCGACTGCCAACTGACGAAGAAGCCCTTGCGGCCCGGTGTGGCGATCTCTGCCAGATACACCGACACACCACCCAGCTCCACGCCGGCCGAGAAGCCTTGCAACAAGCGACCGAACAGTACGATTAATGGCGCAGCGACGCCAAGGGTCGCATAGCCCGGAACGCAGGCAATCAGCACCGTGCCGGCAGCCATCAACGCCAACGTGATGATCAAGCCTTGGCGACGGCCATGACGGTCGATGTAGGCGCCGAGGAATATCGCCCCCAATGGACGCATCAGAAAACCGGCACCAAACGTGGCCAGTGAAAGCATCAGCGAAGCGAAGGCACTGTCGGTGGGGAAGAAGGTTTTGGCGATGGCCGTGGCGTAAAAGCCGTAGACCATGAAGTCGAACATTTCGAGAAAGTTGCCGCTGACAACGCGAAAGATCGCTTTGCCTTTGCCCGTGGTGGAGGACATGTTCAGGTACTCGCTATTGGATTTTGTATAAAGATGTTGCAGATCCTTTAATTCATAATGGCCGCCGCGGTTTTACGGAGAGATGAATAATTGTTCACTGGACGCTTGTTTTGGCTTGTGATGCTGGCTGGCGTATTGGCTGGCTGCGGTAATGGCGAGTCCATGGAAAGCTTCGGCGGGCCTACCATGGGCAGTACGTATTCAATCAAGTACGTACGCCACGCCGGCATGCCTGAATCAACTCAGGTTCGCAGTGAAGTGGAGGGCATCCTCGGCGCAGTCGATCGACAGTTGTCCACCTATCGCAATGATTCGGATATCGAGCGCTTCAACGCTTTGCCCGCCAACAGCTGTCAGAAAGTGCCTGGGTCGGTACTCGAATTGGTCCGAACTGGCGAACAACTGTCAGCGCAAAGCGAGGGCTCCTACGACCTGACCGTCGAACCGCTGATGAACCTCTGGGGGTTCGGCCCACAAGGCCGCGAGGAGAAAGTCCCTGACGCCGCTGCGCTGGCCGAAGTGATGCAGCGGGTCGGCCATCAGCACCTGCACGTCAATGGCGATCAATTGTGCAAAGACGCCGCCGTCGAGGTCGACTTCAATAGCATCGCCGCCGGTTATGCCGTCGACACCATCGCGGCCAGACTCGACGCCCTGGGTATCCACGATTACCTCGCTGAAGCCACGGGTGAGTTGAAAGCCAAAGGCAGAAAGCTTGATGGCTCACCGTGGCGCATTGCTCTCGAAGAGCCCCGTGACGATCAACAGGTCGCCGAGCGCATCATCAATGTCGACGGCTACAGCGTTTCCACCTCCGGCGACTACCGCAACTATTTCCTGCAGGACGGTCGGCGCTATTCCCACACTTTCGATGCGCACACCGGTGCACCTGTCCTACACGATCTGGCGTCAGTCACGGTGATTCATCCTTCAGCGTTGATGGCCGATGGACTATCGACGCTGTTGTTGATTCTCGGCCCTGAAAGGGCCTGGGACTATGCCGAAAAGCATGACATTGGTGCATTCTTTGTGATTCGTGCCGATACAGGTTTTGTCGTCCGCACCAACAAGGCTTTCGAACGCCTCAGTGGCGAAAAAACTGACTGAGAACAATACGAAAGCTGGCGTTGTAGTGCAGGCAAAAGTAGCCTACGACGCGACCAAGGGTTAATGTGCGCGGCGTTGACGCTTCTATAGACTGTGTCCGGGTTCTTGATTGACCCCCAATTGTTCCTTCGCGCCGCCGTTCGGCGTGATTTAGCCGCCGGTGCTGCTGGCACCGCGGCCTGTTCTGAGGAGTACGCATGGCTGTCTACAACTACGACGTGGTGGTGCTGGGTTCCGGCCCGGCGGGAGAAGGCGCGGCAATGAACGCCGCCAAAGCAGGGCGCAAGGTCGCGATGGTCGACAGCCGTCGCCAGGTCGGCGGCAACTGCACCCACCTCGGCACCATCCCGTCCAAGGCACTGCGTCACTCGGTGCGGCAGATCATGCAGTTCAACACTAATCCTATGTTCCGGGCGATCGGCGAGCCACGCTGGTTCTCCTTCCCGGACGTGTTGAAAAGCGCTGAAAAGGTTATTTCCAAACAAGTCGCTTCGCGTACCGGCTACTACGCCCGTAACCGCGTCGACGTGTTCTTTGGCACCGGCAGCTTCGCCGACGAGCAAACCATCGAAGTGGTCTGCGCCAACGGTGTGGTCGAAAAACTGGTGGCCAAGCACATCATCATCGCCACTGGCTCGCGTCCTTATCGTCCGGCGGACATCGATTTCCACCACCCGCGTATCTACGATAGCGACACCATCCTCAGCCTCAATCACACCCCGCGCAAACTGATCGTTTACGGCGCCGGCGTGATCGGTTGCGAATACGCATCGATCTTCAGCGGTCTGGGTGTACTGGTCGAGCTGGTCGACAACCGTGGTCAGTTGCTGAGCTTCCTCGACTCGGAAATCTCCCAGGCGTTGAGCTACCACTTCAGCAACAACAACATCACCGTGCGCCACAACGAAGATTACGATCGCGTTGAAGGCGTCGACAACGGGGTGATCCTGCACCTGAAGTCCGGCAAGAAGATCAAAGCCGACGCCTTGCTCTGGTGCAACGGCCGTACCGGCAACACCGACACGCTGGGTCTGGAAAACATCGGCGTCAAGGTCAACAGCCGTGGCCAGATCGAAGTCGACGAGGCGTACCGCACCTGCGTGCCGAACATCTACGGTGCCGGTGACGTGATCGGCTGGCCGAGCCTGGCCAGTGCCGCCCACGACCAGGGTCGTTCGGCTGCTGGCAGCATTGTTGATAACGGTAGCTGGCGCTTTGTGAATGACGTGCCGACCGGCATCTATACCATTCCGGAGATCAGCTCGATCGGCAAGAACGAGCAGGAACTGACCCAGGCCAAAGTGCCGTACGAAGTCGGCAAGGCGTTCTTCAAGAGCATGGCGCGTGCACAGATCGCCGGCGAGCCGCAAGGCATGCTGAAAATCCTGTTCCACCGTGAAACCCTGGAAGTGCTGGGCGTTCACTGCTTCGGTTATCAGGCGTCGGAGATCGTCCACATCGGTCAGGCGATCATGAACCAGCCGGGCGAACTGAACACCCTGAAGTACTTCGTCAACACCACGTTCAACTACCCGACCATGGCCGAAGCCTATCGGGTAGCGGCGTACGACGGCCTCAACCGGCTTTTTTGACGGGCTCCGGCCGGTGGCCTGAGCCGGCCGGGGAGACCGATTTCAGCAATTCTCGAGGGTGGCAGTGGCCAAACCGGGAAAGTCTGTAATCAGGCTGTCAACGCCGAAGTCGGCGAGTCTGCGCATCAGCGCAGGCTCGTTGACGGTCCACACCGACACATGCAGCCCCTGACGCTGCGCCTTCTGCAGGCGTTCCGGCGTACACAGCGTCCAGTTCAGCGCAAGAATCTCACAGCCATAGCTGGCCGCGACCTTCAGCGGGTCGAGCCAGGCGTATTCGGCCACCAGTCCGCGCGACACGTCCGGCACCAGATCCAGCGCCGCTTTCAGCACTTCCCGCGAACTCGAGGTGATCGTCACCTTGTCGAGCAGGCCATGCCGTTGGGCCATTTCACGAATCGCCAGCACGGTGGTTGCTGCGCGAGTACGCGAAGCGCTTTTGACTTCCAGTTGCCAGTGCTCGAAATCGCATTTTTCGAACAGCTCTTCCAATGTCGGAATCGGGCAGGGTTTGATCCAGCCCGGGCCGCCCTTGCGCGCGTCGTAAGTGACCAGTTCGGCGGCGCTGTGTTCGACGACTTTGCCGCGCCTTTCCGTGGTGCGTTTGAGGGTCGGGTCATGAATGACCATCAACTCGCCGTCCTTGGACAGGTGCAGATCCAGTTCGCAGCGGCGCACGCCGTGCTTGAGACATTCCTGAAAGCTGCTCAGGGTGTTTTCCGGTGCTTCGCCCTTGGCGCCGCGGTGGCCGTAGATGAGGGTCACGGTTCTTCCTTAAATTTAAATGCCTGATTCGTTCTGTTCGCGGGCCAGACGTCGTTCCTGGGCCTGCTTCTGCAAGATGTAGCGGGCGAGCAACTGGCGCTGGGCGTCGGTCAAGTGTTCGAACTCGGTGCCTATGTCATAACCTTCGCCCTTGCGATCGCAATGGGTGACGCGGGCGCGCAGCAGCAGGCCCAGCGCTTGCGGCATCAGCACCAGTTTCACCGACAGGTGTGCGCCGGTGGCAATTGGCGTCGGGTGCTGGAAGTCGATCCCGCCCTCGGAAATGATCACCGGTTGCGGCTCGCCGATATGGCCGAGCACAGTCAGGGCGACCACTTGGCTGAGCAGATCGATGCGTTTGTTCTGCGATTTCAGGAACGCGGCGATGGCCCGGTCGCGCTCGCTGATCTGGCGCAACAGGTGCTGCGACTCGAATTCGCTCAGGTGCAGTTCACTGAGCAGGTTGAACAGTGGGGAAGCATCCTGCAACACTTCCTGGCCTGCGGCTTCGGGAGCGGACAGGGGCCGAATTTCCAGTGCGATCGTGTCCTCGATACGGTAGTATTCGCGGCGATCTTCTTCATCTAATGTCGACATGGCGAACCCATGGTAGCGGCGGTGGTCTGAGTGTAAAGCTGGTTATCGACCCCCGCCACAAGGACGTTCCTTTTCCCTCCGAACAAGCCCCGACATGTTCAGACCTCTCTTCGTATTTATCGGCACGCGTTATACCCGTGCAAAGCGTCGCAATCATTTTGTGTCATTCATTTCCCTGACTTCGATGATCGGGCTCGCCCTTGGCGTGGTCGTGATGATCGTCGTGCTCTCGGTGATGAATGGCTTCGATCATGAGATGCGCACCCGCGTGCTGGGCATGGTGCCCCACGCGACCATTGAATCCACTGAGCCGATCAACGATTGGCAAAGTCTGGCCAACAAGGTCAAGCAGAACCCGCAGGTGACGGCGGTTGCGCCGTTCACCCAGATGCAGGGCCTGCTGACCAATAACGGTCAGGTGTCCAAGGTGTTGCTCAACGCCATCGACCCTGCGCTCGAGCGCAACGTGTCGATCATCGACAACTTCATGAAGCAGGGCAAACTCGACGATTTGACGCCGGGCAGCTTCGGCATCGTCATCGGCGACAAGGCCGCGACCAAGCTCGGCGTGGGCATCGGTGACAAGGTCACCTTCGTCGCGCCGGAGGTCAGCGTGACCCCGGCCGGGATGTTCCCGCGCATGAAGCGCTTCACCGTGGTCGGCATTTTTCATGTCGGCGCCGGCGAACTCGATGGCTATCTGGGCGTCACCAACCTGCAGGATCTGGCGAAGATGCACCGCTGGAAGCCTGATCAGGTGCAGGGCATCCGCCTGAAGTTCGACGACCTGTTCCAGGCACCGCGCGTAGCATGGAACATCGCCCAGCAACTCGGCGAAGATCATTACTACGCCCGCGACTGGACGCGCACCCACGGCAATCTGTATCAGGCGATCCGCATGGAAAAAGCCATGATCGGTCTGCTGTTGCTGCTGATTGTCGCCGTAGCGGCGTTCAACATCATTTCCACGCTGGTGATGGTGGTCAACGACAAGAAGGGCGACATCGCCATTCTGCGCACCTTGGGCGCGACGCCGGGCACGATCATGCGCACGTTCATGGTGCAAGGCACGGTGATCGGTGTGGTCGGCACGGCGATTGGTGCAGTGGTCGGGATTTTCGCGGCGCTTAATGTCAGCGCGGCGATCTCGGCACTGGAAGGCCTGATCGGCCACAAATTCCTTAATGCTGACGTGTATTTCATTGATTATCTTCCGTCGCAGGTGCAGAGCCAGGATGTGGTCATGGTCTGCGCGGCGGCGTTGGTTCTGAGTTTCCTCGCCACCCTGTATCCCGCCTGGCGTGCCGCGCGCACCCAGCCGGCGGAGGCGCTACGTTATGAGTGAGTCGGGCATGAGTGAACAAGCAATCTTGAGCTGCCGTAATCTGGGCAAATCCTACGAGGAAGGCCCGGAATCGGTAGAGGTATTGGCCGGCCTGCAACTGGAGTTGCACCCGGGCGAGCGTGTGGCGATCGTCGGCACCTCGGGTTCGGGCAAAAGTACCTTGCTCAACCTGCTCGGTGGTCTGGACACGCCGACCAAGGGCAGCGTCTGGCTCGACGGCGAAGAGTTGTCGGCACTGAGCGAGAAGAAGCGTGGCCTGTTGCGTAACCGTGCGCTCGGTTTCGTTTACCAGTTCCACCACTTGCTGCCGGAATTCACCGCACTGGAAAACGTCTGCATGCCGCTGCTGATCGGCAAGACGCCGATCCCGGAAGCCCGTCAGCGTGCCACGGCACTGCTGGAGCGCGTTGGCCTCGGTCATCGTCTGGAGCACAAGCCGGCGGAACTGTCCGGTGGCGAGCGTCAACGTGTGGCCATCGCTCGCGCCCTGGTGAACAAGCCAGGCCTGGTGATGCTCGATGAGCCAACCGGCAACCTCGACTCCCACACCGCCCAGGGCATTCAGGATTTGATGCTGGAACTCAGCACCTCGATGCGCACGGCGTTCCTGGTGGTGACTCACGACATGAACCTGGCTCGCCAGATGGACCGCGTCTTGCACCTGCAAGAAGGCTGCCTCACGCCTATCTGATTGGCTGAAACCCGACGTCTGTAAAGGCGTCGGGTCTTTTATTTTTATACGGTGCCCCAGCGAATGTTCAGACCGTTATCGATCTTTATCGGCACGCGCTATACCCGCGCCAAGCGCCGCAATCGCTTTGTTTCGTTCATTTCGATGACTTCGATGATCGGCCTCGCCCTCGGCGTGCTGGCGATGATCGTGGTGTTGTCGGTGATGAACGGCTTCCAGCGCGAAATGAGCTCGCGCATCCTCGGCATGGTGCCGCACGCGACCATCGTCGGCGTCAAGCCGATTGATGACTGGCAGCCGGTTGCTGCCGCCGCGATGAAAAATCCTGAGGTGACTGCCGCCGTGCCGTTCACTGAGATGGAAGGCATGCTGTCTTACAAGGGGTTGATGCAGCCGATCCAGATCAGCGGCGTTGATCCGGCGCAGGAAGGCAAGGTCTCGATCGTTGCCCAGCACATCGTGCAGGGCCGTCTCGATGCGTTGAAGCCGGGAGAGTTCGGCGTGGTGATTGGCGAAATCACTGCGCGGCGTTTCCGCCTCAATGTCGGCGACAAAATCACCCTGATCGTCCCGGAAGTCAGTACTGCGCCGGGCGGCATCACCCCGCGCATGCAGCGTCTGAACGTGGTCGGTGTGTTCAAGGTCGGCGCTGAGCTGGATGGCTCCATGGGCCTGATCCACGTCGCCGATGCCGCGACCATGCAGCATTGGGAGCCGAATCAGGTTCAGAGTGTGCGACTGGCGGTCAAAGACCTGTACGCCGCACCGAAAGTCTCCTCGGATATCGCTGCCGGTTTGGGCGCGGACTTCAAGGCTGACGACTGGACCCACACCCAGGGCAGCCTGTTCAGCGCGATGAAAATGGAAAAAACCATGATCGGCCTGCTGTTGCTGATGATCGTCGCGGTGGCGGCGTTCAACATCATCGCGACCCTGATCATGGTGGTGAACGACAAGGGCGCGGACATCGCGATTTTGCGCACCATCGGCGCCACGCCACGGCAGATCATGGCGATCTTCATGGTGCAGGGCACGGTGATCGGCATTGTCGGTACGATCATTGGCGGCGTGCTGGGCGTGATCGCCGCGCTGAATGTCAGTCAGATCGTGGGCTGGATCGAGCGAGTCAGCGGGCAGCACATCTTCAGTTCGGATGTGTATTTCGTCAGCAATTTGCCGTCGGAATTGCAGGGTGGGGATGTGCTGTTGATTTGCTCGGCGGGCTTTATTCTGAGCTTCCTGGCGACGGTGTATCCGGCGTGGCGGGCGGCGAAGATCGAGCCGGCTCACGCCCTGAGATATTCGTAAGCGACTCCATGCTCGTTCCCACGCTCTGCGTGGGAACGCCTCAACGGACGCTCCGCGTTCGGCTCTGGAAGGGACGCGGAGCGTCCCGGGCTGCATTCCCACGCAGAGCGTGGGAACGATCAGGTTCGAGGCAACTCAATCACAAACCGCGTCCATCCCGCCTCTGATTCGCAATGAATCTGCCCACCATGGGCGCGGATGATCGACTGAGTAATCGCCAATCCCAACCCCGCATGCTCACTGCTGCCTTCCTGCCGCGCCGGATCGGCCCGATAAAATCGATCAAACAGGCGTGGCAACAACTCCGCAGAAATCCCCTCGCCACTGTTCTCGACTGAAATGCGTACCGCGTTCGGTTGATCAACGATCCGCAGGCTCACATAGCCCTCAGCCGGGGTAAACCGCAGCGCGTTATCCAGCAGATTCGACAAGGCCCGGCGCAACATACTGCGATCACCCTCGATCCGCGCATTGCCCTCACGCGTCAGTTTGACCCCGGCGTCCTCCGCCAGCGGCGCAAAAAATTCCAAAAGCACATCTGTTTCATCCGCCAGTTCCAGCGGTTCCCGCTTGGGCATCAGCAAGCCATGATCGGCCTTGGCCAGATACAACATGTCGTTGACCAGTTGTGCCATCCATTGCAGTTCTTCGAGGTTGCTGTGCAGCGCTTCGCGGTAGTCCTCGATCGGCCGGGGGCGGGTGAGGGTGACCTGAGTGTGGGTCAGCAGGTTCGACAGTGGTGTACGCAACTCATGGGCAATGTCGGCGGAAAACGCCGAGAGCCGCTGAAACGAGTCGTCGAGGCGTGCGAGCATGGCGTTGAAGCTGTGGGCCATTTCCGCAAGTTCTGGCGGCATTTGCGCTTCGGGCAGTCGCGCATTCAGCGATTGTGCGGAAATCCCACGGGCGACTGCACTCATGCGTCGCAATGGCCGTAAGCCGCTGCGTGCTGCCCAGGCACCGAGCAACGCCGTCGCCAGCGCTGACAACCCGACGGTCAGCCAGATCAGGTGCTGCATGCGTTGCAGGAAGTGTTGGTGATGGGTGATGTCCAGCAACAAGGACAGTTGCGGTGAATCGGCTTTGTCCGGGTAGAGCGGGGCGTTAAGCACGCGGTAATCGGTGCCGTCATGGCTGATGGTCGACAGGCCGGATTGTTGCGGCAAATCCTGGGGATTTGCGTCGAACTGTCATACCAGCGCTGGCCGTCAGTGCCGGTAATGCGCAATGACAGATCGGCCTGACGGCTCAGCTCATCCGCCAGCCGTGCTTCACGTTGACCGGGCTGAAGATCCTGCAAGGCGCGGCGCAGGCCGATTAGTTTGCCGTCCAGCTGTTGCTGGTCGAGTTCGATAAAGTGCGCTTCGCTGGCGCGGTTGAACAACACCCCGGCGAACAGCGAAACCACAGCGGTGCAAGCGGCAAACAACAAGGCCAGGCGCGAACTCAGGGACAGTCGGCGCATCAGGCGCCACGCTCTTCGAGCACGTAACCCATGCCGCGCACGGTGTGGATCAGTTTGTTGGGGAATTCGTCGTCGATCTTCAGGCGCAAACGGCGGATCGCCACTTCGATGACATTGGTATCGCTGTCGAAATTCATGTCCCAGACCTGTGAAGCGATCAGCGACTTTGGCAGCACTTCGCCTTGGCGACGCAGGAGCATTTCCAATAGTGCGAATTCCTTGGCCGTCAGGTCGATGCGCTGGCCGCTGCGTTCGACGCGGCGACGGATCAGATCCAGGCGCAAATCGGCCAGTTGCAGGCTGGTTTCCTGGGTTGTAGCACTGCCGCGACGCAACAGGCTACGTACCCGCGCCAGCAGTTCGGAGAAGGCGAACGGTTTGACCAGGTAATCGTCGGCGCCCAGTTCGAGGCCGTGAACCCTGTCCTCTACGGCGTCTTTGGCTGTCAGAAAAAGTACCGGCGTATCCAGCCCGGCGCTGCGCACCGCTTGCAGGATCTGCCAGCCACTGCGCCCTGGCAGCATCACGTCGAGGATCAGCAGCGCGTAATCACCACTCAGCGCCAGATGCTGACCACTGTTGCCGTCGGCCACCAGTTCCGTATTGAACCCGGCCTCGGTCAGGCCCTGACGCAGGTATTGGCCGGTTTTCGCTTGGTCTTCGACGATCAACAGTTTCATGGGCGACTCGGGTGGGTTCGGGGGTGTTGTAGTCACGAAAGCTTTATACCGTGAGCGCTGGCGGCAAACGCCAACCTGACAAAGTTGTAATCTGCCTGTCAGGTAGATGCCAGCGCCGGCCGGCTAAAGTTTCCCATAAGCTGAACCTTATCTTGTTGGAGAACGACCATGTTTTTACGCCAATCCCTGGCCATCTGTTTTTTGGCAATGAGTTCGACGGCGTTTGCAGCACCCGCGCACACCTATGATTTCGGCCAGCCAGCACCAGCCGCCAAAGCCTCGCGCAGCATTGAAGTGGTGATGGGCGATATGTCCTTCGATCCCAAGGCGATTCAGATCAAGGCCGGTGAGACCGTTCGTTTTGTGCTGGTGAATAAAGGCCAGTTGTTGCACGAATTCAACCTCGGTGACGCGGCGATGCATGCCAAGCACCAGCAGGAAATGTTGCAGATGCAGCAAAGCGGCATGCTGACGCCTACCGGCATGAAGGAAATGTCCCACGATATGGCCGGCATGGATCACGCGGCGATGGGCCATGGCATGAAGCACGATGATCCGAACAGCGTATTGGTCGAACCGGGTAAAACCGCCGAGCTGACCTGGACCTTCAGCAAGGCCACCAGTCTGGAATTTGCCTGCAATATTCCCGGGCATTATCAGGCGGGCATGGTCGGCAAACTGACGGTCAGTCAGTAAGCACTCAAAGGCGCGGGCAAAGGCTGGTAGAATCCGCTGATTATTCAGTCAGGTTTCCGCCATGCATCCCGCAGCCGAACATTCGCCGCTGGGCAAATCCAGCGAATACATCGCCACGTACACGCCGTCCTTGCTGTTCCCGATTCCGCGCACCGCGAAATGGGCCGAGCTGGGCCTGACCGCCGACACCCTGCCGTATAAAGGTGTGGATTTCTGGAACTGCTTCGAGCTGTCGTGGCTGTTGCCATCCGGCAAGCCAGTGGTGGCGATCGGCGAATTCAGCATCCCGGCGGATTCGCCGAATATCATCGAGTCGAAGTCGTTCAAGCTGTATTTGAACTCGCTGAACCAGACGGCGTTTGCCGACGTGGCGTCCTTGGAAGCGACCCTGATCAAGGATCTGTCGGCCGCCGCCGGCAAACCGGTGGGGGTGCGCGTTCGCAGCCTCAAGGACGTTGAAGCGGAAGGCGTTGTGGCGTTGCCGGGCGTGTGCATCGATGATCTGGATATCAGCGTCAGCAACTACGAGCATCCGCGCCCGGAACTGCTGCGTTGCGATGAGTCGCGGATTGTCGAGGAGACGGTGTATAGCCATCTGCTCAAATCCAATTGCCCGGTGACCAGTCAGCCGGACTGGGGCACGGTGGTGGTGGAATATCGTGGATCGGCACTGGATCACGCCAGTTTGCTCGAATACATCGTCAGCTTCCGCCAGCACTCGGACTTCCATGAGCAGTGTGTTGAGCGGATTTTCCTCGACTTGCAGCGCTTGCTGAAACCAGAAAAGCTGACGGTGTTTGCACGTTACGTGCGTCGCGGTGGATTGGACATCAACCCATATCGCAGCACCGAAAGCGTACAGCTGCCGAATCACCGCCTCGTGCGTCAATAAAGATCAACTGTAGGAGTGAGCCTGCTCGCGATAGCGGTGTGTCAGTTGACGATGATGTTAACTGACACACCGCTATCGCGAGCAGGCTCACTCCTACAGGGGAACGCATTGCCAAAGTTGAAATGAAAAAGCCCTGCCATCGCTGGCAGGGCTTTTTGCGTTTCGGGGAGAATCAGATCCCCATGCTGCCCAGCGCATTAACGATGTTGCGCAGGGTGCCGGCAATGGCCGGATGTTCGAGTTCAAAGCGATCAACCGCCAGATTGACGCCGTCAGCGATGCTGGCGTCTTGAGTGGCAGTCTCCAGTTGAATTTCGGATTCAATCTGCGCCATCAGCGCATGCAAATCCTCACGCTCGGCTTCCGACAGCGGCGGATTCTGCTCCAGCTGCTCGCGCAGGGTATCGAGCTGTTTTTGCAGTTCTTGGGCGGGCATGGTGTTTTCCTTTTATCAATAGGCACTGGCATTGACCGCAGCCGCGCGCCAAAGGTCTATGGCTGACCTTTAGATTAATCCACTCCCGGCAAACCTGCATGATCCCGATCAGGGCTTTTCGCCTTTGTGACGGCGCAGGCTGATGTCGGCCAGGCAGGTGTCGAGTTCACCCAAGTGATCGATAACCGAATGCACGCCGAGGCCGAACAACTGCATCGTCGCCTTGCCACGCAGTTGTTCGCGTTCTTTCTGGCTCAGCGCTTGCCATTCGCCCGGCGCCAGGCCGCACAGCGAGCCGCAGGAGGCGAGACCGATCGTCCACAGACCGGCGTTAAGGCCCGATTGGAGCAAGCGCGGCTCACCACTGACCAATACGCAGCCGTCCAGACTGCTGACGTTCAGGTCCATCAGGGCCTGCCAGCAAGCGTTCGGTGCAGGCCATGGATTGATTGTTGCCGAATGTTGCGCAGGTTTGATCCACGCCGGCAGTGAGGCCGACAAGGACCGGGCGAGGGCAGGGGGCAGTTCATCCAGCCAGACACAGGGAATCTGCTGGCGCTGCAAACTGTGCAAACTGTCGAATGCGCCTGGTGTGGCTTCAGCGTATTCAGGCAGGGCGATCGTCTGTTGCCGGGCACGGGCACCGAAATCCACCAGGCAACCGCTGAGTCCAAACAGTACCGCGGTCAGTCTGGGCGCGGCGACGGGCAAGGTTTCGGCGTGTGTCATGGCAACATCCCTGAAATAACGATCAGGCTAGGGCGTATCAGTGACAGTTGGATGACAGCGGTGTGAAGGGCGATGCACGAAGCGTCCTACAGACTGCTGCATTGCGCGGACTGTCCAAACGGGCTTTTACGCTTATACTAGCGACCTGAATAGCCGGGCCCAGAGGTCCGCGACAGTACCATTCCAAGGAGTTTTTCTATGCGCTGGAGCAATCCGCTCGCTCAGCTTTGTTTATGTGCCGGCCTGTTGCTGGCTCCGTTCGCCACTCAGGCGGCAACGGAAGAAGACCCTTGGGAAAGCGTTAACCGTCCAATTTTCCAGTTCAACGACTTCGTTGATACTTACGCGCTGAAGCCATTGGCGCAGGGCTATGAGTTCGTCACACCGCAGTTCCTCGAAGACGGCATCCACAACATGTTTCGCAACGTCGGTGACGTCACCAACCTTGCCAACAACATCCTGCAAGCCAAACCGGCTGCCGCTGGCGTCGACACCGCTCGCCTGATCTTCAACACCACCTTCGGCCTGCTCGGTTTCTTCGATGTCGGCACCAAGATGGGCCTGAATCGTAGCGACGAAGACTTCGGTCAGACCCTCGGTTACTGGGGCGTCGGCAGCGGTCCGTATGTGATGCTGCCGCTGATGGGTCCGAGCACCTTGCGTGACGCACCGTCTAAATACGTCGACAGCTACACCGGTATGTACCGCTACATCGACCACGTGCCTACGCGTAACTCGATCTTCGGTCTGAACATCGTCGATACCCGCGCCAGCCTGTTGTCTAGCGAGAAGCTGATCAGCGGCGACAAATACACCTTCATCCGCAATGCCTACTTGCAGAACCGTGAGTTCAAGGTGAAGGATGGCCAGGTCGAAGACGATTTTTAATCTCGACCGATAAAAACAAAGGCGACCTCAGGGTCGCCTTTTTTGTGTGTAGCTATTTCATCTTCAGGATGGTCAGGCCGAGCTTTTGGCCGCCGCCATCCTGTGCACTGACCCAGACCACTTCGGTCTCTGCCTCAAGGCCGCGGAGTGCGGCGAGATCGGAGTCGATGCGTACGCTCAAACGGTCGCCGACCGCGAACCGACGCGGCGCTTCGACCTGCATGCCACTGCTGGAGAGGTCGATGCACACCCCTGAAATCTGATCGCCTTCATGAATCAACACGATATCGGCATCGACCCGCATGCGGATGAAATCGCGCTTTTCGCTGTAGTCCCGACTGGTTTGACTCATGGTTACGTCCTTCCATTGGGTTACGGTTTGAGCTGTTCTTATAACTCTCGGTGATTTGACAAGTAAAGTCGTCAAGCGACCATCGGCGCATGCTTGAAACGCTCTGCGGATGGGAGTACCGTCTGCGCCTTAGAAGGGCACCTCTGATGTAACCGCGTTTGCAGACAATGCTCGAAAGCGGTGCAGCAGAGAGGCTAGAAAGCGAATCCAGTAGTCTGCGCAGGGCCCGATGCCCCGCCAACTACGCCAACCTAATTCTGGCG
This sequence comes from Pseudomonas sp. AC242, assembly GCF_979258655.1. Lineage (NCBI taxonomy): Bacteria > Pseudomonadati > Pseudomonadota > Gammaproteobacteria > Pseudomonadales > Pseudomonadaceae > Pseudomonas > Pseudomonas sp. AC242. The sequence continues at coordinate 3,573,750 of NZ_OZ409873.1, read as the reverse complement.
CCGTTTGCCCACATGCCAAAAACCAGTGCCACGCTGCTGATAATCGATGATGACGAAGTAGTGCGCGCGAGCCTCGCGGCCTATTTGGAAGACAGTGGTTTCAGCGTCCTGCAGGCCAGCAACGGCCAACAGGGTCTTCAGGTATTCGAGCAAGAACAGCCCGACTTGGTCATCTGCGATCTGCGCATGCCGCAGATGGGCGGTCTCGAACTGATCCGTCAGGTTACCGAGCGTTCACCGCAGACGCCGGTGATCGTGGTGTCGGGTGCCGGCGTGATGAACGACGCGGTCGAGGCTCTGCGCCTGGGCGCGGCGGACTACCTGATCAAGCCTCTCGAAGATCTGGCTGTGCTCGAGCACTCTGTGCGCCGGGCCCTGGATCGTGCGCGCCTGCTGGTGGAAAACCAGCGCTACCGCGAGAAGCTGGAAAAGGCCAACCGCGAGCTTGAGGCCAGCCTCAACCTGCTCCAGGAAGACCAGAACGCCGGTCGCCAGGTGCAGATGAACATGCTGCCGGAAAGCCCGTGGAGCATCGACGAGTTCAAGTTCGCGCACCAGATCATCCCGTCGTTGTACCTTTCGGGTGATTTTGTCGACTATTTCCGTGTCGACGAGCGCCGGGTCGCGTTTTACCTGGCGGACGTCTCCGGTCATGGCGCCTCTTCAGCCTTCGTCACCGTGCTGCTGAAGTTCATGACCACGCGCTTGCTGTTCGAATCCAAGCGCAACGGCACATTGCCGGAATTCAAGCCTTCGGAAGTCCTTGGTCATATCAACCGGGGGCTGATCAGTTGTAAGCTGGGTAAACACGTCACAATGGTCGGTGGAGTCATCGACGAGGAGACCGGTTTGTTGACCTATAGCATCGGCGGCCATCTGCCGTTGCCTGTGTTGTACACGCCTGACAGTGTTCGTTATCTCGAAGGGCGTGGTCTGCCGGTGGGGCTGTTCAATGAAGCCACCTACGAAGACCACGTGCTTGAGCTGCCGCCGACATTCAGCCTGACGCTGATGTCCGATGGCATTCTGGATCTTTTGCCAGAACCTACGCTCAAAGAAAAAGAAGCCGCTTTGCCTCAACGGGTGAAGTCGGCGGGCGGCAGCCTGGATGGTCTGCGGCAAGTGTTTGGATTGGCCACGCTAGGGGAGATGCCGGATGATATCGCCCTGTTGGTGTTGAGCAGGAATCTTTAATGAGTACCGGTAGAATCCAGTTCGCCGAGCAGGACGGCACCTTCGTCCTGAAGTTCGTCGGTGAAGTTCGCCTGACCCTGTGTTCGGCGTTGGATGCGACTATTGAGAAAATCTTCACCGCGCTGAATTTCAACGCGATCGTGATCGATTTGACCGAAACCCGCAGCATCGACAGCACGACATTGGGCCTGTTAGCCAAACTGTCGATCCTGTCGCGGCAGAAGGTCGGCCTGCTGCCGACCGTCGTCACCACCCACGAAGACATCACCCGTCTGCTGCAGTCGATGGGCTTCGAGCAGGTGTTCAACATCGTCAACCACCCGGTGCCATGCCCGGAGTGCCTGGACGACCTGCCGGATCAGGACCAGTCGGAAGAAGTGGTGCGGATCAAGGTGCTCGAAGCGCACAAGATCCTCATGGGCCTCAACGATTCCAATCGTGAAGCGTTTCATGATCTGGTGAATGCCCTCGAGCGGCATTGATCCGCTGAATTGAGGGTAGGCCCTGCTGGCCTCATCGCGAGCAGGCTCACTCCTACAGGGTTCTTCATTCGACACACAATCGCGATCAGACCACAGATCCCCTGTAGGAGTGAGCCTGCTCGCGATAGCTCTCGCAAGAACACTGATGTAATCCAGCGCACACAAAAAAGGGCGAACCTGTGAAGGTTCGCCCTTTTTGCATTTCACCCACTCAAATCACAGCTTGGCCTGCAACAGCGCCTCAAGCTTCTCCTGGTCGCGAGCAAACTGACGAATGCCCTCTGCCAGTTTCTCGGTGGCCATCGCGTCTTCGTTGGACAACCAGCGGAACTGCGCTTCATTGAGGCTCAGACGGGCTTCACCGGCGTTGCCTGGGGCCAGTTTGCGCTCCAGCTTGCCGGTATCGGCCGCCAGCTTGTCGATCAGGTCCGGGCTGATGGTCAGGCGGTCGCAGCCGGCCAGTTGCTCGATCTGATTGAGGTTACGGAAGCTCGCGCCCATGACCACAGTTTTGTAGTCATTGGACTTGTAGTAATTGTAGATGCGGGTAACCGACTGCACGCCCGGATCATCGGCGCCGGTGTAGTCGTTGCCATTGGCCTTCTTGTACCAGTCGTAGATGCGGCCCACGAATGGCGAAATCAGGAACACACCCGCGTCGGCGCACGCGGCAGCCTGTGCGAAGGAGAACAGCAGGGTCAGGTTGGTCTGAATGCCTTCCTTTTCCAATACTTCGGCGGCGCGGATGCCTTCCCAGGTCGAGGCGATCTTGATCAGTACGCGATCACGACCGATACCGGCCTTGTCGTACAGCTCGATCAAGCGATGTGCGCGTTTCAGCACGGCATCCTTGTCGAACGACAGGCGCGCATCCACTTCGGTGGAAATACGGCCCGGGATCACTTTGAGAATTTCCTGACCCACCGCGACGCCGAAACGGTCACTGGCCAGGCCGACATCGCCCTTGCAGTCGCTGACGCAGGCGTTCAGCAGCTCGGCGTAGGCCGGAATGGCCGCCGCTTTGAGCAGCAGGGAAGGGTTGGTGGTGGCGTCGACCGGTTTGACTCGGGCGATCGCTTCGAAGTCGCCGGTGTCGGCAACCACGGTGGTGAATTGTTTGAGTTGTTCCAGCTTGGAAGTCATGGGCGTGCTCTGTCCTATGGGTCTGATGACATTACCCGAGCGCTGACGGCCACTCAAGGGTAGGTGCGTGTATCGATGGCCCCTGCGGCAACAACCTGAAAACAATTGTTTGAAAGGCGGGGCGCGGTATCGATGAATACGATGCCAAAACGGCCAACAGGTTCAAAGCAACCGACCTGCGTACAGATCGGTTGCGCAGGACTACCCGGCGTTCAACAGGGCTTCGACCGACATGCGCGCCGGTTTCGGCTGGCCGTCAGAAGTCAGCAGGCCGAAGTTCTTCTCGCGATCGTTACTGCCGGAATCGCTGTTCTTCCATTCGTAGATGGAGGTCAGCGGGATATTGAGTTTTTTAACATCGCCAATAAACGCGTTGATCTTGCTCGCTTGTCCTTCCGGCCCGCCATTGGAGGTGAGCGCCGAAATCCCCCATTCACTGATGATCCCCGGCAGATGGAAGTTTTGCTGAATGAAGTTTTGCGCGTTGCTGATCTGCGTGGCGGTCATGCCGTAGGGGTGATAGGACACCGCGCTCAGGCATTTGGGATATTCGCTGACGATGCGGTTCAGCGCCACGGTTGAAGCCGAGCCGGCGCTAGGTGGGCGGGCGAAGCCGTAGCCGATCACCGGTGTCGATGGCGGTTGCGCCTGCAACGCCTTGCACACGCCGCTCATGAACGGCACAAACGTCGTGTCGAACTTGCCTGTCGGCCAGTAGGTTTCCAGATCGGGTTCATTCCATAGCTCGATCGCCACCAGTTGCTTGCCGTACGACTGTTGCAGCCCTGTCACGGCGTTGCCGAAGCCTTCACCGGCGGAGGTCAGCTCTGCGCTCGATGTGGCCGGTAACGGCTTGATCGCGCGGACCGTCAGCAACACCGGCAGGCTCGCCGATTGCGCCACCGCAAAGGCGTCGCTGACCTGTTTCTGATAAGCCTTGGCCGTCAGGCTGTCGCTCCACACACCGAAGCGGACAAACCCGAAGCCAGCCGATTTGATCTGCGCGGCGTCGGCGGCCGTGAAGTTCTGGATCTTTACTTGTACGCCGATGTTCTTGGCCGGAAGGTTGGGAAACAGCTCGCTGGCGTGAAGCTGGGTCGTAGCCCCCGCCATCATTAACGCCAAAGCGCCGAGTTTTTTGAGAGGTGTTGATTTCATGTCTGTTCTCCCGAAGAGAAGTGACAACTGCGAATAAATGATCTCGTTTCACAATTTTCGAGTGAGGTAATGGCACTTAGTGCACGAATGTTATTTTTTGTCGGAAAACAATCACTCGAAAATCACAGTTATTTTTAGTCCGCTAATTGTGGTTGGGGGGCTTTTAAACGCTGTGGTACTTAATACTTCGGTACTAACAGGGCGAATCTATTTCTGAGTGCAGGAAGATCTTGAGGGTTCATTCAATTGCTCTCGAGATGTTGGCCGTTTGACATTACACAGGAAAGTAAAACCTTGTTCAGAAAGATCCTTGTCGTTTGCGTGGGCAATATATGCCGTAGTCCGACGGCAGAACTGATGCTGCGTAACGCGCTGGCCCCTTCAGCGATCACCGTCTCCTCCGCAGGCCTGTCGGCGCGGGTTGGCGAGGGTGTCGAAGCTTCCGCCCGGCAAGTGCTGGAAGACCATGGGCATAGCGCCGAAGGCTTCAGGGCACGGCAACTGACCGCCGACATCGTCAATGAATCAGACCTGATTCTGGTCATGGAAAAACAGCATGTTAATCAAGTACTGAAGATTGCCTCTCACGCCAGAGGCAAAGTGTTTCTGCTCGGCAAGTGGCAGAGCGAGCGCGAAATACAAGACCCGTATCGTCAAGGCAAGGCCGCTTTTATTCATGCCCATGCATTGATTGAAGATGCTGTTAGCTCATGGGCGCAACGCCTCGCGCGTTGATAAATATTCTTCAGATCAATGAATGGTAAGAACAGACTTATGCAGTTACCGTCCGTCATCGGCACCCGCGACAATGATCAAGACAGTATTGATCTTCTCGGCATATTCGGCAGTTTGATCGACCAGAAATGGTTGATCGGGGCGCTCACCGGCGCCTTTATGGTCACCGGTGTGGCCTATGCAGTGTTGGCCACGCCCGTGTACCTGGCCAATGCGCTGGTGCAGGTCGAGCCGAAAAAGAACGACATGCTAGGGTTTTCCGACCTCAATAGCATGCTCGGCGGGCAATCACCGTCGGTGACCGAAATCGGCATCATCAAATCCCGCGCGGTGATCGGCAAAACCGTCGACGACTTGCGCCTGGACATCGATGTCACCCCCAACACCTTCCCGATGATTGGCGGCTTTCTCGCCCGGCGTTATCGCGGCGAGACCGAGACCAGCGTCGCTGCGCCGCGTTTCGGTTTGACCAGCTACGCCTGGGGTGGTGAACGCCTGGAGTTTGCCCGGCTGAATCTGCCGAAAGAACTGTTGGGCAAGAAACTCACCCTGATTGCTGGCGAACAAAAGCGCTTCCAGTTGCTCGATGACAACGACAACCTGCTGGTAGAAGGCACGGCGGGCGAAGCCTTCGCGCAGGATGGCGTAGAAGGGCAGATCACTCAATTGTTGGCTAACCCAGGTACGCGTTTCGAAGTGGTGCGCAACCCGCGAATCGTGACCATTCAGGGTTATCAGGACGCGCTGGACATCTCCGAGCAGGGCAAGGAATCGGGGATTATCAAACTGGCGCTGGCCAGCAGCGACGCCGCTGAAGCGGTGAAGATCCTCAACAAGATTGCTGCGCTGTACGTCGATCAGAACGTGCGTCGCACCTCGGCGGAAGCGGCGCAGAGTCTGGCTTTCCTGCAAAGCCAGTTGCCGCAGGTCAAGCGTGATCTGGCCAAGGCCAGCGATGCGTTGAACGCCTACCAGACCCACGGCAAGACCGTGAACATCTCGCTGGAAACCCAATCGGTGCTCGGTCAGTCGGTAGCGCTGGAAACGCGGATCTCCGAGCTGAAAATGCAGCAGGCGGAGATGGATCGCAAGTTCACCAAACAGCACCCGGCCTATCGCGCGTTGATGAGCCAGATTGGCGAACTGACCCAGCAACAGAAATCGCTGGAAGGCAAAGTCGGTGATCTGCCCGCGACGCAGCAGGAATTGCTCAACCTGACCCGCGATGTCGAAGTGGCCTCGCAGATCTACACGCAGTTGCTGAACAAATCCCAAGAGCTGGACATCGTCCGTGCCGGCGCGGTGGGTAACGTGCGGCTGGTCGACGCGGCGGATGTCGACCTGACCAGTCCGGTCAAACCGAAAAAAGCTCTGATCGTTATCATCGCCACCTTCCTCGGTGCCTTCGTTGGTGTGGCGCTGGTGCTGCTGCGTAAATCCCTGAGCCGTGGTCTGGAAGGCCCGGAGGCCATCGAGCAACTCGGTTTGCCGGTGTACGCGTCGATTCCGTACAGCGCCTTGCAGGATGAAGAAGACAACAAAAAAGGCCGCGCCCGCGACGGTGTCGACAAACCGGCGTACCTGCTGGCCCTGCGTAACCCGACGGATCTGTCGATCGAATCGATTCGCAGCCTGCGCACCTGCCTGCACTTCGCCGGGCTCGATTCGACCAACAACCGCATCATGATTTCCGGGCCGAGCCCGCAGGTCGGCAAGACCTTCGTCTCGTCCAACCTCGCCGCCGTCATGGCCCTGAGCGGCCAGCGCGTGGTGCTGATCGATGCCGACATGCGCAAAGGACACCTGCACAAAACCCTCAACACGCCGATCACCAACGGCTTGTCCGACCTGCTGGTCAAGCGCTGCAGTATCGATCAGGCGATCAACAAAATCGAAGTCGACAACCTGCACTTCATCAGTCGTGGTCAGGTGCCGCCGAATCCTTCCGAACTGTTGATGCACGCCAACTTCCGCGAGCTGCTGGCGGAACTGAGCGAGCGCTACGACCTGGTGATCATCGATACGCCGCCGCTGCTGGCGGTGACCGATGCGGCAATCGTTGGCCGTGAAGCCGGGATCAGCCTGATCGTTACGCGCTTCGGGGTGAACCCGGCCAAAGAGATCGAACTGACCATTCGCCGCTTCGCGCAGAACGGCATCGAGCTCAAAGGCGCGGTGTTCAACGGCGTCGAGAAGCGCGCCGCCAGCTACTACGGCAACGGCGGCTACGGCTATTACAACTACGAATACGCGTCCGACAAATCCTGACTGTCAGCGACTGTTTTTTCCTGTTTGAAGTGGGTGATTTGTGAAAAAAATACTGCACGTGGCAGAGACGATCAAAGGTGGCGTCGCGACGGTGATCCGGACGATTTCGGCTTCGCCGGAAGGCGACGCGGCGAACTACGAGCTGGTGTATCTGGTCCCGGAGGATCAGGCCAAAGAGTTGCACGGCATTGGCGAGCAACAGATCCGCACCTTTCCCCGCACCGGGCGCAATGTACCGTCGTTGCTGCGTTTCGCCTGGCGCCTGACCCAGGTCATGCTCAAGGAAAAACCCGACGTGGTGCATTTGCACAGCACCTTTTCCGGGGTGATCGGCCGTTGCGTGTGTGTGCTGCTGCGACCGTGGCGCAAGCCGAAAATCGTCTACTGCCCGCACGCGTTTTCGTTCCTGATGGAAAGCTCGCCGACCAAGCAGAAAGTCTATGCGTGGATCGAGCGAGTACTGCAGAAAGTCACCGACGTGATCATTTGTGTCAGCCAGTACGAACTCGACAAAGCCGCACGCTTCGGCATCGAGCGCAAGCGCATGAAGCTGATCTACAACGGCATTCACCGCAAGGATGACGCGCCGAAAGCGGCGAGTCCTGAGCCGATTCATCTGCTCTTTGTCGGTCGTCTCGATTACCAGAAAGGCTTCGACGTGTTGCTCAAGGCCTTCGCCAATGTGCAGCGCAAAGACTTGAAGCTGACCGTGGTCGGCAGCGCGGTGAACGAGGACGCGGTGGAGTGCCCGCCGATGGACTCTGTTGAATACCTGCCATGGGTCACGCCGAGCGAAGTGCAGGCGCTGTATCAGCAAGCCGATGCGCTGATCGTGCCGAGTCGCTGGGAAGGTTTCGCCATGGTGCCGCTGGAAGGCATGGCCATGGGCTTGCCGGTGATCGCCAGCAACTGCACGTCGCTGCCTGAACTGGTCACCAATGAAGTCTCCGGTTATGTCTTCCCGTCCGGTGATCACAAGGCGCTGGCCGATGTCCTGACGATCATCCAGAAGCCGCGCCTGCTCGACCTCGGCAACCAAGGTCGGAGCATCGTCCGCGAGCGTTTCAGTGCCGCGTTGATGATTCGCCAGACCTACGACCTGTATCGCGCTCCCACTTTTTAAGTAGAACTCAAGCATATGAACGTAACGATTTTGCATGGCTACAGTGCGTCCAACTCCGGTGACGGTCTGCTCGTCGATCTGGCCATCGCGCTGGTGCAGCGCAACTTTGGTGAAGACACCGCGATCAGTGTCGTGGCCTCCGATCCGGACTCTTTCAGCTACTTGCCGCACCCGCGTTTCGACGCGCCGGTGATGGCGGCCAAAGGTTTGGGCCGGGTCAAGCAAGCGGTGTTCCTTAATCAGTCCTACGCCGGGCTGGCGGATCTGTTGAAGAAAACCGACCTGATCGTCGGTGTCGGCGGCGGCTACATGCGCTCGAAAAGTGCTTTCGAACACATCAAGCTGAAACTCGGCCACGCCAAACAACTGGAAACCGCGATCCTCAGCAAAGTGCCGTCGGTGTACCTGCCGCAAAGCATTGGCCCGTTCCACGGCGAGAGCAGCAAGATCGTCGAGCATTACGCCAGTGCTGATGCGGTGTTCGTCCGCGACAATCGCTCTTCGGCGATTTTCGATGCCTGCGCCAACGTCTACCGCGCGCCGGATCTGGCCGTGCAGTCGTTGGCGAGCAAAATCCTCCAGCAAGCAAAATTCACCCGCTGCGCGTCTTCGCCAGCCACCGTGTGCGTGGTACTGCGCAAGCCGCCGGAGTGGAGCAAGGAAAAGAAAGTCGCTTACGTGGCCAATCTGAAGTTGCTGCTGCAGCGTTTGAAGAACAAAAGCAAAGTGGTCTGCGCCGTGCAGAGCGCGGTACGCGGCAACGATGACGGCGCGTTCTATCGCGAACTGGGCATCAGCGAAGACTTGTTGTCGTTGAAGGCGACGATTGCCAAGTATCAACCGGACCTGGTGATTTCCGTGCGTCTGCACGGCGCCATCGAATCGCTGCTCTCCGGCGTGCCGGCGTACCACATCAGCTATGAACGCAAAGGCTTCGGCGCCTATCAGGACATGGGCGTGGAAGATTGGGTAATCAACGGCGGCGACATCAATGTCGACACCATCATCAACACGGTTTACGCGCCGAATGCACTGTCGGATTTCGGCAAGCGCCTGACTGACACCTGCCGTGAAATCGAAGCGAAAACCGTGGCCATGGACGACATCATCAAGGGTGTCGTTCGATGATATTTCGGCTGCTGCTTCGCGGCGGAGCGTTAGGCGCGAAGTTTTTGCTGGTGTTGGCGATCACCCATTACCTCGGTTATGAGGCGCTGGGCTTTTACGGTGTGGTGGTCGCGGCGTCGCTGATTGCGTCGAAGTTCTACAGCGTCGGTTTCAGTTCCGAGATCAACCGCTTGATCAGCGTCGGCGGCAGTTCTCGCCGCGTGGTCGATAAAGTTCTGCTGCTGTATCTGGCAGTGGGGCTGGTGCTGTCGGTGGTAACGGTGTTGATTTATTCGCTGTTCCAGACAGTCGAAGCGACCGCCACGCTGATTCTCTGCGTGACCTTGGTGTTGCTCACAGAGCACCTGTCGTTCGAGATCAACTCGTTCGTGTTTTCCGCGCAGAAAGCCACGGCCGGCGCATTGCTGTTCTTCATCAAGACCGGTCTCTGGGCGGTGTTGGCGGTGGGCGGGATGATGCTCGGTTGGGTCTCGGGAATCGCCAGCGTATTGTGGCTGTGGGTCGCCGCCAACGTGCTGGTGATCATCGCCGGTTACTTGATCGTGGTGAACGTTCATCACGGCCGAGAAGCCGGGACACTGGCCACCGCCACTGTGTGGAAAGCGGGACTACCGTTTTACCTCGGCACCGGGTTGATCGCCTTGAGTCAGTACGCCGAGCGGTTTCTGATCGCCGACCTCGAACCGTACGCCAAACTGGGTCAATACGTGTACGCATGGTCGGCGGCGAACACCTTGCAGGCGTTGTCTTACGCGGTGGTGGCGGTGGTCGGGATTCCGCTGTTGGCCAAGCGTTTTCAGGCGGATCAACAGCCGTTCACGGTCAAGCAACTGTTCATCAACAAGTGGGTCATGCGCTCGCTGGTGGTGTCGGCGGCGGTGGCGGTGGCGATCTATGTGTTTTTCAACGTGGTGCTCGATTACGTCGCTACCAGCGTGCCGCGCCCGGATAACGGCATTCTTGGCGTGCTGATTTTTTCCTTCGCCTTACGGGCGATTGGCGACATTGTCTGGGGCGGTTTGATTGCCTCGAAAAACAGTCGGGTGTCGCTGGCCAGTGCGGCGATTTGCCTGCTGGTGTCAGTGCCGGTCAGCTATCTGCTGATCAAGCATTATTCGATTTACGGCGCGGCGTGGGGCAATGTCTTCGCGATCATCGTGCAGCTTGTGGTGATTGCTGTGCTGACCCGTGCGACCCAGGCGAAAAAGGCCGCATTGTCATGGGCCTGAAGCTGCCGTGCATCGAGTTTCGTGGCAAGCGACTCGATTCGTATGTGTCGTTCCTGATCCTCTTCACCGGGCTGTTTCTGTCAGTGGCCATGCCGCTGCTGATCCCGCGTGATCCGGGTCCGGATGCGATGACCTTGTGGTCGTCTTACGCGCGTGCCGACAACTGCAATTTCTGGAACCCGTTCTCGCCGGATCGCTCGTCCTACGAGTGTTCGGCATTCCTGCTGCGGCCCACCGGGATCAACCTGACCAATGCCTGGGCCTACGGCATGTTCTGCAATTTTTTCCTCACGGCGATACCGGTGGTGGTGTTTCGGCGCATGCCGTTGGCGATCTTCGGCACCCTGTGTCTGTGGGGCATTGTGCGTTCGTTTTTCCTCGAGAACCTGACCAAGGAAATCATCGTCTCGGTGGCGGTGTTGAGCATTTTGCTCAGCTCGCTGACGCGCAAATATCGCGGCGGATTTTTCCTCTCGGCAGTGATCTACGGTGTGCTGATCCGGCCTTACTGGATTTTGTTTTCGCTGTCGTGGGTCGGCGTCTGTGTGATGAAAAAGTATGTGTCGCGCACGACGTTCTTTCTGATGCTGTTCCTGTTTTATCTGGCGGTGGCGATGTCGATCCAGCTCGCCCTGGGCTTTCCGGTGTCATCGATTCGCGCCAGTAACAACGAACTGCGCACGGCGGGCGAGGAGGGCTCGAAATCGTTGATCGTGTCGTGGCTCAGCGGCAGCGACTTCGTTTCGCAGGCGCTGGACTCGATGATCATTTTCTTCCGGCTGTCGTTCCCGGTGGAGCTGATTCTGCTCTCGGGGCCAGGTCAGGTGATCTTCGTCGCGTTGATGATCATGACTGCGTTGCTGCTGTTCAAAGTCATCACTTCGACCGATTACAAAGGCGCGCCGATCCAGACCAAACCCAAGGAACTGATCGCGATCCCGCTGGCGTTTCTGCTGGTGCAAGGCCTGTTCGAGCCGGACTTCGGCTCCTTCGCCCGGCACTTCTCGATGGTGGTACCGGTGTTGTTCGTGGGCCTGGGCTTGATGCTGCGGGCGAACAAACCGGTGCAGGTTGAATCACGAATTCTGAATTGAGGCAGGTGCTTTATGTCGAGCAAGAAAAAGTCCCTGGAGATCGAAACCCTGCGTGGCCTGGCGTGCCTGTTGCTGGTGCTCTATCACGTCATCGGGCCGTTGGGCGGCGGGCTGAAGATCGATATCGGCTCGCCGTTCCGGGTGATCGCCGATTCGATGGTCTACGTGCGCATGCCGTTGTTCACGTTTATTTCCGGGTACATCTATTCGATCTACAAAATTCGCGGCAATGACTTTTCCGCGTTCTTCAGCGGCAAGGTGCGCCGCTTGATCGTGCCGCTGTTTTGCGTCGGCGTGCCGTTCTCGGTGTTGCAAGCGGTGGGGCCGGGGGTGAACAAGGATGTCGGGGTGATCGACGCGTTGTTGTCGTTCTGGGTGCCGATCAACCACTTCTGGTTCCTGCAGGCGGTGTTCATCATTTTCATGTTCGTCGGGCTGCTGGAGTGGCGCGGGATGCTGCGCTCGGCGACGCGGTTGTATGGGTTGTTCGCGTTTGCTGCGCTGTTGTTTCTGCTGCCGCCGTTCAAGTTCGATGCGTTCGGAATTAACGGCGCGATTTATCTGCTGCCGTTTTTTGTCGCGGGGATGATTGGCCAGGAGAATGTCGACGCGCTGAAACAGCGCTTCAAGGTGATCGGGCCGCTGGTGTTTGTACTGATCTCGTTGACGCTGTTGTATGTGGCGGCGATTGATCGCGAGTTGATTGTTGATCGTCGCAGTTTGATCGGTCTGACTGTCGGTTGCGTGTCGTGCATCGCCTTGCTGTCGAGTGATATGCGCTCGAAGGCGCTGACCTGGCTCGGTGGTTATTCCTACGCGATCTTCCTGTTTCATGTGCTGTTCGCGGCGACGTCGCGGTTTGTGCTGGGGCGGTTGGGGGTGAAGGATGAGAGCTTGCTGGTGCTGGGTGGTTTGAGTTGTGGCTTGCTCGGGCCGGTGGTGTTGTCGATGGTTTTCAGTCGGTTCAATTTCACTTCGGTGTTGTTTCTTGGCGAGCGCGCGGCGAAGAAGAAACCCTTGGTGCCTGCCACCCCGGTGGTGCAGACCCAATCATCCCTGTAAGTCACACCATCCCTGTGGGAGCTGGCTTGCCAGCGATAGGGTCGGGTCAGATACAAATTTGTTGCCTGACCCACCGCTATCGCTGGCAAGCCAGCTCCCACAGGATTTCTCGGTGTACACAGATTTAGCGGGTGACCGCGATAAATGTAGGCCTTCGCCTGCTCGCGATAGCGTTGCGTCAGTCAATGCATTTGTATTGGATAGACCGCTATCGCGAGCAGGCTCACTCCTACAGTTGATCTGTGTACATCCCGGCACTCAGTGGGCCATTCCAGACTGAAGGAAATTTTGCATGGTGGCAGTAGATGATGCGCAACCCGTCGCAGCGTCGGTGGTTCAGGTGGGCGATGCCCGCGAGCGATTCGCGCAGTGGCGTGAAGGCAAGGCCGGCAAGGTGTTGTCAGTCTCGGTAATCGGTGACAGCTACACTGCCGGGCAGGATTTCTACCTGAACAAACTGGTGCAACGCGTGGCCGGGGAGGTCGGTTTTGCCGGGCCGGGTTACGTCGGTTTCAACCACGGTGCCGCGCTGGGCGGCACGCATTTCAAATACACCCGCAGCAGTGACAAGTACTTTGGCGGTGACTGGAAGGTTTCAGAGTTGGGCCAGGCGAGCCCGGACAGTCGCACGGTAACAGGCCGGCCCGGCGCTTGGCTGCAAGTGGATGCCAACCCGACGCCGCGCATCGATACGGCGGTTACTCAGGCGAAATTGCTTTACCTGGGCACTGGCGAATCCTCCGAGATCCGTTACCGCTGGTCACCTTCAGAAGATTGGCAGCCCATGACGCTGACAGGTGCGGGGGTTCAGGAAGTGCCATTGGCAGGCCTGTCTGCAGCGAAAGACTGGTCCTTCAAACTGGAAGTGGTGAAGGGCGCACCGACGTTGTTCGGCCTGTGGATGAGCAACGATCAGAACGGCGTGCGGGTCTCGAAACTGGCGGCATCGGGCGCAGCGTCTGCGGATTTCTATCACAAGGATCCGCAATGGCAGGTGCAGTGGAAAGCTGCCGTGTCGAAGATCCCCGCTGATGTTTACCTGATCATGCTCGGTGGCAACGATCAGGGCTTCGGCGTTAAACCCGCGCAGTACTTGCAGAATGTTCAGGGGCTGGTGGGCATGCTGCGTGAGATTCAACCGCAGGCGAGCATCAACCTGATCATGCGTCAGGACACCACGCGCTCCAGTGCTTACCCGATGTCGGCGTACGCGCAGGTGCTTGAACCGTGGGCACGTGAGCAGCATCTGGGTTATGCCAACCTGCAATGCGCGTTCGGGCCGGACGTCAAACGCTACGCGGCGGCGATGATTGGCCCGGACAAGATTCATCCGGTGCCGGCCACGGGCGGGAAGGTCATTGCCGATTATTTTTATGGCTGGATCACTGGCACCCAAAGCGGTTGCGAAGCTTCGCCACACTGATCGTTCCCACGCTCCGCGTGGGAATGCCGCCCGGGACGCTCCGCGTCCCCTCGCTGTGTGACGCAGAGCGTCACTGGATGCATTCCCACGCAGAGCGTGGGAACGATCAGGTGAGGGGAGTTATTCGAAGGCGTCGACCTGCTCGAGCAACTCCGCAATCTTCTGTGGCATCAACCGCGTATCACAACGGGTTTCCACGTTGATGATGATCGCCGGGTCGTTACAGCAAATCCGCACGCGAAAGCGCCAGTCGCTGAAGATCACCTTCAGCCCATCACTGTCATCCATCTCCAGCGCCTGCTCGCCGTACAGCTTTTTCAAATGCGCGAGCAGCGGATAGGGATCGCGTAGCGGCCGGCGAATGTCCCCGGACGCGGGAAACACGCCAATCCGCTCCACCAGCAGAATCGTGCCCAGCCAGGACTCGTTGGCGCTGGGCAACGGCTGATGGCGTGACAGCCAGCTCATCACCCCGAGGTTACCCACCTCGCGTTCAATCTCTACGGAATGTTGTGCAATGTTCATGGTGGCCTCGTTGAGTGATGGGAGCCGTCTCAGCGGCCCTTGAGATAGACGTTTTCGTAGCAGAAATTGGTCGCCTGCAAGTAGCCCTCGGCGTCACCGCAGTCAAAGCGCAGGCCTTTGAACTTGTAGGCCAGCACGCAGCCGTTCTGCGCCTGTTTCATCAGCGCGTCGGTGATCTGGATTTCGCCGCCCTTGCCCGGTTGGGTGTCGGCGATCAGGTCGAAGATGTCCGGAGTGAGGATGTAGCGACCGATGATCGCCAGGTTCGACGGCGCGTCTTGCGGGGCCGGTTTTTCTACCATGTTGTTGACCCGGTAGATGCCGTCGGACATCAGCTCGCCGGCGATCACCCCGTACTTGTGGGTCTGGTCGGCCGGGACTTCCTGGATGGCGACGATCGAGCAGCGGAACTTCTTGTACAGCTCAATCATCTGCGTGAGTACGCCGTCACCTTCGAGGTTCAGGCACAGGTCATCGGCCAACACCACGGCAAAGGGTTCGTCGCCGATCAGCGGACGACCGCTGAGAATCGCGTGACCGAGGCCCTTCATTTCCACCTGACGGGTGTAGGAGAAGGTGCAGGTGTCGATCAGCTCACGGGTGCCGGCGAGGAATTTCTCTTTCTCGGTGCCGCGGATCTGGTGTTCGAGTTCGTAGCTGATGTCGAAATGGTCTTCCAGCGCACGCTTGCCGCGACCGGTGACGATGGCCATGTGTTGCAGGCCGGCGTCCCGTGCTTCTTCAACGGCGTATTCGATCAACGGCTTGTTGACGATTGGCAGCATCTCTTTAGGCATGGCTTTGGTGGCCGGCAAGAAACGCGTGCCGTAGCCGGCAGCGGGGAACAAACATTTACGAATCATAAAAGTATCCTGGACAGTCATGGAACACAGGCGACAGATGCGCGCACTAATAAAGGGCGTACAAGTTTCAATGTTGGATTGAAGGCTTACTTTAATACCTGAGTCAGGTTATTAATGGCAAATGCTCGTGACGGTAAAACACGACAATGTTATGAGATGTCGGTAAGTGCGTTGTTAGTTATTTTTAGTCGGTATCTGTTGATAGTGATGAGTGCACAGGGAGTGCTAATAAGTAGCGGGCAATACAGTGTGACCTGCAAAAATATTTATTGCCAGTCATTGAACTAGTTTTGTTTTCGGTTGTTGTCGCCTTGTTTGTGTGGATTGTGACACATCTTCAATGAATCAGGCTTGACACGCTACTTGTCACTCATTCAAAGACGGATCGCGCTATGAAGATTCTGGTAACGGGTGGCGCCGGCTATATCGGCTCGCACACCACACTTGCTCTACTTGAAGCAGGTTATGAAGTTGTCGTACTGGATAACCTTTGTAACAGCAGCGAAGCATCGTTGCACGCCGTTGAGGGCATTTGCGGCAAGAGTGCCTGGATGATCCGCGGCGATGTCTGTGACCGGGCACTGCTCGACCGGATTTTCCGTGAGCACAACATCGACGCGGTGCTGCATTTTGCCGGCCTGAAAGCGGTCGGCGAAAGCGTGCGCAAACCGCTCGAGTACTACGAGACCAACGTCAGCGGTAGCATTAATCTGTGCCAGGCAATGGCGGCGGCGGGGGTGTTCCGGCTGGTGTTCAGTTCGTCGGCCACGGTGTATGGCGAGCCTGAGCAGATGCCGATCCGCGAGGATTTCCCCACTGGTAATCCGACCAATCCTTACGGCCAGTCCAAGCTGATCGTCGAGAACGTGCTGCGTGACCTGAGCCTGGCCGAGCCGCGCTGGAGCATCGCCTTGCTGCGCTACTTCAACCCGATCGGCGCCCACGCCAGCGGCCATATGGGCGAAGACCCCAACGGCATCCCGAATAATCTGGTGCCGTACATCAGTCAGGTGGCGGTCGGCAGCCTGCAAGAGTTGTCGATTTTCGGCAACGATTACCCGACTGTCGACGGTACTGGCGTGCGCGATTACATCCACGTCGTCGATCTGGCGGACGGTCACTTGAAGGCGTTGCAGTCGATCTCCGGACGCACCGGCATTCATACCTGGAACCTTGGCACGGGCGATGGCTACAGCGTGCTGCAAGTGCTCCACGCGTTTGAACAGGCCTGCGGGCAACCGGTGCCTTACCGGATGATGCCGCGCCGTTCCGGGGATATCGCCGAGAGCTGGGCCGACGCCTCCAAGGCTGCGAAGGAACTTGGCTGGAAAGCCACGCGCAACTTGCAGGATATGGTCACTGACACTTGGCGCTGGCAATCGAACCATCCCAAAGGCTACTTGGGATGATGGCCATTTAACTCAATGTTATTTTCAGTCAGGTTGTTAGATAACGTCGGGAAATTACACTGGCAATGCCTTTTGCAAGTCCGTAGATATAAACCTGCCGTTCGACTTTTATCAGTTGGGTAAGACTGTGAAAGAACGACGGATCATGTTCGCGCTTTTTGCGGACTTGAACTCACCACCGCTAACTCAGGCCGGTTTTTTAACAGGTCGAATGTTAGAAAGGAGTTGATATGAAAAAAGTGATGGCAGTTGCCCTGTTGACGATGTTGAGCAACTGGGCTGCCGCCGCTGAAGCACCGCTGACAGCGGTAACCAATGTAGGTGGCAACGTGGCGGCTTCTCAAGCGCCCGCAGCCAGTACTGCAATGGTTGCCAGTGCTGTAGCGGCGTCTAACAGCGGTGGCAGTGCCAACGGCGGTACCACCGGTACGACGGGTACCACCGGTACCACCGGCACGCATAACTAACAGGAAGTTCTGTTAGTGCAGTACAAGGTCGCCCGACGCAAGTCGGGTGACTTTGTTTTTGGATTCGCCCTTGAATAGCGTAGTGCCATTATGACTCGTAGTGTTTATCTTTTAATGTTGGCAAGTCTCGCTTTGCAAGGTTGCATGTTTTCCCCCGGTCAATACCTCAGCACCGGCAGCATCACCCGCCAGGGCGCCAGCGAAAGCAGCCGGGTCGAGCTGATTCCGATCACACCCAAGCTGATTGCCATGAACCGCGCCACGCAAAAGCGTGAGTCGCTGCCGCCGGAGTTGTTGGCGACCCCGGCCGAATACCGCATCGGCAACAACGATGTCCTGTACATCACCGTGTGGGATCACCCCGAGCTGACGGCCCCGTCCGGCGCGCAACAACAGATCGATGCCAACGGCCGTCTGGTGCGCTCCGATGGCACGCTCTATTACCCGTTCATCAAGGAAGTCCAGGCCACCGGCCGGACCATCCAGCAACTGCGCTCGGACATTGAACAGCGGCTGTCGGCATTCATTGCCGAGCCGCAGGTGGATGTCGCGGTGTTGCGTTTTGCCAGCCAGAAAGTCGTGGTCACTGGCGCGGTGGCCAAGGCCGGCCCGCAAGCGATTTCGACCAATCCGCTGAGCGTGGTCGAAGCCCTCGGTTCCGCCGGCATCGATACCAACAATGCCGATTTGTCCGGGCTGTTGCTGACCCGCAACGGCCGCACGTATCCGCTCAACCTCGACTCGCTCAATCAGCAGGATTCCGAGTTGCAGAACGTCTTCCTCAAGGGCGGCGATCAGCTGTATCTGCCGTACAACGACAACAAGCGCATCTACGTGATGGGCGAGGTCAACCAGCCGCGCGCGTTGAGTTTCAAGACCGCGACGATGAACCTCACCGATGTGCTCGGTTCGGTCGGCGGCTTGAGCCAGACCACCTCCAATGGCAACGCGGTGTACGTCATTCGTGGCGTGGAAAACCTCGATGTCGAGCCGGCGAAGATCTACCAGTTGGAAGCTGAATCGCCGACTGCCATGGCGCTCGCTTCGCACTTCGAAGTCCGCCCGCAGGACGTGGTGTATGTCGGGCCTGCCAACGTGACTCGCTGGAACCGTCTGATCAGCCAACTGGTGCCGTCGGCATCGATTGTCGGCACTGGCGCTTCCGCTGCGAAGAACTGGAGCGAATACAGTAACAACAGCAAATAAGGTCGCCGACTTTGAATATTTTGAAAGTTGGCCTGTGCCTGATGGCGGCCTCGTTGCTGTGCGGCTGTAACCCGCTGATGAGCGCTTCGTTGAACAACCTTAAGGCGGCAGTCGTCGGCCCGGATGAGGTCGACGTGTCGGCGGCTGAAGTGGCCGGGGTCAATTATCCGCAAATGAAACTGACCACGCCGTCCGGTTCCGGGGTGCTGGCGCTGGTGCGCGAGCGCGAAGACCTGCAGTTCTGGGTCGCCTCGGGCAAACAGGTTCTGCTGCTGCGCAATGGCCTCGCCGTGCGCAGCATCGGCCTGGGGCTGGAAGGCGATCTCGATGGCACGCGGCTGGCCGATGACTCGCCGTTCAAACAAGGCCTGCATCACGTCGCCGACGGTTTCACCACGCGGCGCTGGATCGACCTCTACAAGGGCCAGGAAGTCGGGGTGATCGTCAACAGCCGCTTCTCCCGCCGCTCCGAACAGACCCTGCAGATTCTCGACAAGGAATACACCGTGCTGCGTGTCGATGAGCAGATTGACGCCCCGGCCATCGGCCTGAGCGCGACCAATCGTTACTGGGTCGATCCGCGTGACGGTTTCATTTTGCAGAGCGAGCAGCAACTGACCTCGCAGTTACGCGTCAAGGTTGTGCAACTGACCCCTGATCGCAGGCACCTGCCGTGATGCGCCTGAAAATGTTATCGGCGAGCTTGTTGCTGGTCGCGAGTGTGAGTCAGGCGGCCGTCACGGTGTCGGGCGATGTCGCCAATCCCGGGCCGGTCGCGTTACCAGCCGGCGGGCGCTTGCTCGATGTGATCAGCGAAGCCGTGCCGAATGCCGAAGGTTATTGGCTGGCGGGCGGGTTGCTGCGTCAGTCGCTGATCGAGGAGCAAACGCGGCTGAAGGTCGGCGTGTTGTTTGACCTGGATGTGCTGCAACGCATGTCGATGCTGTTCGATCTGCCGAGTCGGGCGGCGCTGGCGCAGCGTATTGCCGAAGAAGTGCGGCGGATGCCGGTGACCGGGCGGCAGATTGCCGATCTCGATCCGGTGGCGCTGGAGGTTGGCTTCGCGCGCAACATTCGCCTCGATGACGGCGATCGTCTGGTTTATCCGCAACGCGTCGACGAAGTGCAAGTGTTGGGCGCAGTCGCCGAGCCGTGTCACTTGCCGTATCAGCCGTTGCAGGAGGCCCGTGAGTATCTGCAAGGCTGCTCGATTCTGGCCGATGCCGAAGCCGATTACCTGTGGTTGATCCAGCCCAACGGCGTGTCGCGGCGCGTCGGCATTGCCCACTGGAATCGCGAGTCCGGGCAGTTTCCGGTGGCCGGCAGCAAGATTCTGGTGCCGTTGAAAAATGATGATCTTGATCCGCCTATCCCTGAGCTGAATCAGCAGTTGGCTGAATTTATTGCCACGCAGCTGGCCGAGGTGGTTCGTTGAAGTTACGTTTTGCAGCTGTGTTGTTATTGCCGTGTGGTTTGGCTCATGCAGAGCCGCGCATTACCCAGAATGACTTCGGTGGCACCGGTCTGTTGCAGACGCCGACCGCGCGCATGGCCCCGGCCGGCGAGTTGAGCGTCAACGCCAACCGCACCGATCCGTACAGTCGCTACAGCGTGTCGTTGCAGCCGCTGGACTGGCTCGAAGGCTCGTTTCGCTACACCGCGATCACCAACCGGCCGTACGGCTCGGAGGCCCTCAGCGGTAGTCAAAGCTATAAGGACAAGGCGGTCGACGTCAAAGTCCGGCTGTGGCAGGAAAGCCACTGGCTGCCCGATGTGGCGCTGGGCTTCCGAGACGTCGGCGGTACGGGTTTGTTCTCCAGTGAATTTTTCGTCGCCAACAAGCGCTACGACAACTTCGATTTCAGCGCCGGGATTGCCTGGGGTTACCTGGGTAATCGCGGCGATATCGACAACCCGTTGGGCTACGTCAGCGATCGCTTCGATACCCGACCGGCCCTGGAGGGCACCGGTGACGTCAACTCGGGTTCGTACTTTCGTGGGCGGCCGTCGTTCTTCGGTGGCGTGAGCTATCAGACGCCGTGGGATCGCCTCAGCCTGAAACTCGAATTCGAAGGTAACGACTACAAGCACGAGCCGAAGGACAACGAGATCAAACAGGACTCGCCGATCAACCTTGGCGCAGTGTTCAAGGTGACTGATTCGGTCGATGTCAGCGCGGCGTGGGAGCGCGGCAACACGGCGATGTTCGGCGTGACCTTCCACACCAATTTCGTCAGCCGCAAGGCACCGGCGAAGACTTACGATCCGACCCCGGAACCGCTGCCGGCGAAGGCACCGACCACGGCGATGGATCAGGTCAACTGGGCCAACGTCTCGCAGCGTTTGCAGCAGAATGCCGGCTACAAGGTCGAGCGCATCACCCAGCGTGATTCCGAACTGATTGTGTATGGCGAGCAGCAGCGTTACTTCCATTCGTCCAAGGCTGTCGGGCGGGCGAGCCGGATTCTCGACAACAGCGTCAACGACGACATCGACTGGTTCACCGTGGTCAACAAGCGCTACGACTTGCCGCTGGAAGAAACCAGCGTGCCGCGCCAGACCTTCCGCGAAGTGATCAACAACGAAGAGCCGCTGCAATCGCTGCACCGCACCACCGAGATCAACCCGGCGATGCCGCGTAACGAAAAGACCCTTTACACCGAAGCGCCGCAGCATTTCAGTTATGGCGTGGGATTGGGCTTCAAGCAGAACGTTGGCGGTCCGGATGGCTTGCTCTATCAATTGAGCGCCGATGCCGACGCCGAATACCGCTTCAATCGCAACACCTGGTGGAGCGGCTTGCTCAGTGCCAACCTGGCCAACAACTTCGACAAATTCACCTACGACGCGCCGAGCGGCTTGCCGCGTGTGCGCACGGATTTGCGTCAGTACCTGACCACGTCCAACACGACCATGCCGTTGTTCCAGGTCAGCCATGCCGAGCAGTTGGATAAAGACTGGTACGGCATGGTGTATGGCGGTTATCTGGAGTCGATGTTTGCCGGTGTCGGCGGTGAGGTGTTGTTCCGCCCGACCGGTGAGCGCTGGTCGGTGGGCGCGGATCTGAACTGGGTGCGTCAGCGTGATTTCGATCAAGGCTTTGCCTTGCGTGATTACTCGGTGGTGACCGGGCATGTCACGGCGTATACCGATTTGCCGTTCGATACGCTGGCGGCGGTTAGTGTTGGGCGTTATCTGGCCGGAGACTGGGGCGGCACGCTGGACATCTCGCGCGAGTTTTTCAATGGCGTGCGTTTTGGCGCGTGGGCGACGATCACCACGGCGGGCAGCGCGGAATATGGCGAAGGTAGTTTCGACAAAGGCATCTACCTGTCGATCCCGTTCGACGAAATGATGAGCATGTCGACCATGCGCCGCGCCAACCTGGTCTGGGCCCCACTGACCCGTGACGGTGGTGCGCGACTGAATCGCGGCTACCAACTGCACTCGATGACCGATAGCCGGGAAGGGGATATGTTTTATCGGAATTTCGAGAAGATTACCGAGTAAGCGCAGATATCCGAAACACCTCTGAAACCTGTGGGAGCTGGCTTGCCAGCGATGAGGTCGGCACATTCAAGATTGATATTGGCTGACCCACCGCCATCGCTGGCAAGTCGAATCGTCGCACCGCAGCTCCCACAGGTTATGTGTCTAGCCACAAGGCCTGAGCCAACCACAAATCCCCTGTAGGCCTTCGCCTGCTCGCGAACGCGTCCGTACAGTCGACATCCCTGTTGCCTGACCCACCGCCATCGCGAGCAGGCGAAGGCCTACATTGGTTATTTGTCACGCCACAAATCCCGAACCAGCCAAAAATCCCCTGTAGGAGTGAGCCTGCTCGCGATAGCGTTCGACCAGCCGACATCCCTGTTGCCTGACCCACCGCCATCGCGAGCAGGCGAAGGCCTACATTGGTTATTTGTCACGCCACAAATCCCGAGCCAATCCCGAATCCCTGTGGGAGCTGGCTTGCCAGCGATGAGGTCGGCACATTCAATATTGTTATTGGCTGACCCACCGCCATCGCTGGCAAGCCAGCTCCCACAGGTTGCGTGTCTAGCCACAAGGCTTGAGCCAAACACAAATCCCTGTGGGAGTGAGCCTGCTCGCGAAGGCGTCGGCACAGTCAGCATCATCATTGCCTGACCCACCGCCATCGCGAGCAGGCTCACTCCCACAGTTTTTGCATCCATCCAAGATCCGATTCCATCCCCAAATCCCAGGCACAAAAAAGGGGACTTTCGTCCCCTTGCGGTATACAGCTTCAAACCTCAGTAAATATCCTTCGACAGCAACGTAAACGGCGTCTTCACCAGGATCTTCAGGTCCAGCCACAACGACCAGCTGTTGATGTACTGCAGGTCAATCTCGACACGCTTCTGCATCTTGTCGATGGTGTCCGTCTCACCGCGGCAGCCGCTGATCTGGGCCAGGCCGGTGATCCCCGGTTTAATCCGGTGACGCGCCATGTACGCGAGTATTTTCCCCGAGTAGTAGTTGTTGTGCGCGACGGCATGCGGGCGAGGGCCGACCAGGGCCATATGCCCCTGCAAAACGTTGAACAGTTGCGGCAACTCATCCAGCGAAGTGCGGCGGATGAAGCGACCGACTGCGGTAATGCGCGAGTCATTACGGCTGGCCTGCTTCACATCACGGTCATCGTGAACACGCATCGAGCGGAACTTCCACACCTTGATCACCTTGCCGTTCCAGCCATGACGATCCTGCTTGAAAAACACCGGGCCGGGCGAGTTGATCTTCACCGCCAACGCAATGATCAGCAGGATCGGACTCAGCGCGATGATCGCCAGAAACGCCACGGTTTTCTCGACCAGGCTCTTGCTCAAAGCAGCGGTAGGGCGGCTGGTCAACGGGCTCTCGTTCAAGTAGATCGCCGGCAGACCGTCCACGACTTTCACCGAGTGATTGAGCAGGGTCAGACTGTTCAAGTCCGGCACCCACACCACATCAACGTTGGCTCCTAGCAAGTCACCATAAATCGCCTCGATTTTCGCGGCTTCACACAGCGGCAGGGTGATATACAAGCGGCGAATGTCATGCGCCTCGATCAGCTCCAGCAGTTGCTCCTGATCGCCAACCACGCGCGGTGCATCCGGACCCAGCGCAGACACATCACCATTGCTGACCAAACCTACCAAAGGCAGGTTTTCCAGTTGGCTGAGCTTCTTCGCCAGACCCAACGCCAGTTCGCCGGTGCCGACGATCAGCGTCTTGTGCTCGCTTTTACGCGAACGCTGGTAGTACTTGGAAAACGCATGCAGCGGAGCGTACAGAAAGGCCTGACCGAGGAAGCCATACACCGCCCAGCTCAGAATCACCTGTCGTGAAAACAGCTCATCGGCCTGGCAGACAAAGGCGATGCACGCCAGCGCCGCCATGGTCATCGACCAGCCCATAAACAGTCGACCGAGACCGGTCAGGTAATTGTCACGCTTGCGATACACACCGCTAAATGTATAAGCCGGCACCGACGCCAGTACCGCCAGCGTTGCACACATCCGGTAGTAAAACGCGACCGTCCCGGTGTGCTGCTCAGCGAGTATGAACAACAGCGTCACCACAAAGCCCTGTGCCAGCGCCCATTGGCCCCAAAAGGTCAGTCCCTTGAGGCCTGTGCTTCGATTGATACTTAGAGAAAGATCCATACGGTATCCCCAAAAGACGTCCATTCAGGTTTCAACAGTTGAAAACCGAGTTGTTATGCAGACTTATTGTTTTTGTTCTAACGAGTGTCCTGAGGTAACAACATCGATATGCCGAACTGTCGTCAGTCAATAGACTAAGTTATTGTCTGGAATGGTGTCTGACGAGTTCTAACAAGATGGCACAGTGCCAACTTTTTAATAATTAAATATAAGAGTGTTAGAAAAGGTCGCAGAGGAAGGGGTGAATAAATGATGTTGTATTTGTTACTGTTGGAGGGTGGAGGCAGGGAGTGTTCAAATCAAGGAGGAAGATGAAACCAAACAGAGTGCTCTTGTTGTTTTTGTAATCGCACTTTTTTCTGTTTGTTCTGTTCGTGGAGGTCTTGCGAGGTTACGCGACGATTTCCTGAATCAGGCAATAACCGCGGTTTCTGACGGCACGAAACAGTCGTTCGCCATGACTGGCGCTTTTGAACTTGTCTTGCAGGCGACTCAGGCACATCTCCAGGCCGCGATATTGTTCCGGCTCTCGGCCGATGCTGAGAATCAGCTCGTCACGACTGACAACACGCTCTTCATGGGTGAGCATTTTCCTGACCAGTGCTGTTTCCAGGCCAGTCAGGCTGATTTCGACACCTTCTTTGACCAGTGCACCCTGATCAGGGTCGAGATGCCAGGTTTCATTGCCGGGCATATCACCTTCAACGGCAGGTGGCATGTTGCGGGTTTCCCCGGTAATGGCCGGGACATTCTGGAAAGGATTAGCCGATTGCGCTGCGCGCCATTCGGACTCGAGCGTGGCCAATATTCGCTGAGTATCGTGTTCGATACTGCGCGGGGCATTTTTTCGACTGATGCCTGGATATGTGAACTCCATCACCATTGGAGCGGAAGAGGGCGAATCCACCCCTTCAAACGAATTGAAACGTTCGCTGGACAGCATGCTCTCCAGTTCGCGTTGCGACGTTGTACTGTGAGTCACGACAACAAAATATTTCCTTGGGAGGGTTGTACTAGTTTCCATGTCTCTCTCCTGAATACATACCAAAATTGGCTAAAAGATAAATCGGCAGGCGAGCAATGACTTCCTCGGAAGTAATCGATAGGCAGGGTCTGGGCCCAAGATTGGCCCTCGATAAATTCCACTCGATCTGCTGCTATGTTATGGAGTTTTATTGTTATGGGTCGTGTTGTCGCGCTCATTCAATTGCTTGATTTCAAACAGGCGTGAAGCAGAACGGGAGCTATATGGTTGCATTAGACGATCCTTCGTACGTATGCAAATGGGATGGCTGCCCGAGAGTCAGGCAGTCGATATCAGACCCCGCAGCAGGCGATAGCCATAGCCGCGAATGCTCTGAATCGCGTTTGTACCATACATGTCCTTGATTTTTCCACGCAAGCGACTGATTGATTTTTCCAGTGCTCGAGGGTCGTAGAAATTGGCGTTGAGGCCCATGATGCTGGCGATTTCATCATGGCTCAGAATGTGATTGCTGGTTTGCGCGAAGGCTTCGAGGATCTTCATTTCGGCAAACGAGATGTCGAGTTTCTTGCTGGTGCCCATCAGGCAGATACGGGTCGGATCAAGCGTCAGATCGATATCGCGTTGCCATTCTTCACTGTTGAAGAACTCGCCCAGCAACTCGGCGCCATCCTCGGAAAGGGTATTGAGCTTGATACAAACATCCGCGCCAGCCAGATAATATTTGATCTTGTTGAAGGCGCCGCGACCGGTGATGACCGCGCAAATGATCGGCTTCAAGTTGTCGCTGCGCAGGTTCTCGACCAGCGCCAGATTGTCTTCGAGGGCCTGTGGGCTGTCGATAATCAGGAAGATCGCTCGATACGAACCAGACTGTTCATTCAACTGATATGCACTAGTGTACGCATTGGCTTCGAGCGCCATATCGGTACGTATATGCTGGGCGACTAGCGCTTTGAAATGTTCAGCCACGCCACGGGTACGACCCAGAGTAAGAACACCAGGTTCGTCGTTTGTCGGGCGCGGGCTTCTAGTCGCTAAGTTCGCTGAGAGCATCATGCATTGACTCGAATTAAGTGCTGACATCGGGATGTTAAAGCACCGGTTCTCATCTGTGACTGACAATTGGTAACATTCACGCGATTTTTAGACGTGGCTCCCGAGTTTTCTAACAATAATTAAGCTTTTCAAGCTTTTAGTTGATTTTCTCGAAAGGGTGAACTACTGCTTAGATGGTGGCGATATGCAATGGTGCCACTATTTTGAGCTTATTGCGATGGCTTTGTCTATGTCCATCTGCCACTGTCTGGCCATCTCTGGATAATGTGATATTGATCACACTTTATTGTCAGAGCAACTTTTTTCTGCAAAAAGGCCTAAATATTTTCTGCGTAGTTCGTCAGCCGACGATTACTAACATGGCTTGAGTGTGTCTTTTAATAAGACGTAATCTTTGTGGCTGATGAACTTTTGCGTTTATGTATGTCAATGGTCTCACTGCAGATACTCAACCCCTGAGTGTTATTACCCGGTCGCTCGCCACGAGCGCTCTGACGGAGGATTAATGGATTTCTGGACCCTTTTCCAGGTGTTGATATTAGGTGCGGTAGAGGGCCTGACCGAGTTCTTGCCGATCTCGAGTACCGGCCACCAGATCATCGTCGCCGACTTGCTGGAATTCGGCGGCGAACGCGCCATGGCGTTCAACATCATTATTCAACTGGGTGCCATTCTTGCTGTCGTCTGGGAGTTTCGACCGAAGATCTTCGAAATCGTCAAAGGCCTGCCCACCGAACGCAATGCACAACGCTTCACCCTCAACTTGCTGATCGCCTTTCTGCCCGCCGTGGTCTTGGGCGTGTTGTTCGCCGACGCCATCCACGAATACCTGTTCAACCCGATCACCGTTGCCGTGGCACTGGTCGTCGGCGGCATCATCATGTTGTGGGCCGAACAGCGCAGCCATGTGATCAGCGTCGAACACGTCGACGACATGCGCTGGTCTCACGCACTGAAAGTCGGATTCGTACAATGCCTGGCGATGATTCCCGGCACCTCGCGCTCCGGCTCGACCATCATCGGCGGCCTGCTCTTCGGCCTGTCGCGCAAAGCCGCCACCGAGTTCTCGTTTTTCCTCGCCATGCCGACCATGGTCGGCGCCGCCGTGTACTCCGGCTACAAATACCGCGACCTGTTCCAGCCCAACGACCTGCCAGTCTTCGCCCTCGGCTTCGTCACCGCGTTCATCTTCGCCATGATCGCCGTGCGTGGCTTGCTCAAATTTATTGCCAACCACAGTTATGCCGCGTTCGCTTGGTACCGGATCGCGTTTGGCTTGTTGATTCTGGCGACGTGGCTGTTTGGCTGGGTCAACTGGACCGCCGCAGCGGCCGCCTGATCACTGAGCGCTGATCAACGCCGCAACGGCGAGATCGTTTAACGCCGAATCCGGCGACTCCTGGCGATAGCGCTGCAAGGCCGAGGTGAAATACGCGGCCTGCAGCATGCCGTCGCTGGCCAGATAGAGTCGCGCGTCTTCTTGCTCCTCGGCAGAGTAAACACGCTTGTGACTGTCGGTCGTTTCCTGGCTAGTCGAAATAGGTGCGAGGATTAAAGACACCAAGGTGAAGCCGGAAAACTGCGTCACCTCCCACGGCGTATCAGTACGGCCCATGCAAAAGCCATCGCAGTGCGCATAAACGTCGGAAGTGAAGCTGAACAAAGCGAGGAGGGTGAAACGCTTGAAAGCAGAAAAACTAAACGCGGGCATAAACAAAAGACATCCTGTCAGTACAACAAAACAGCGGGCAACGCTCATGCGTCGCCCGCACACTCAAACCATCAATCAACGACCTTCAAGCAACTCAGCTGCCTGATCCAGCAACGCCAACGGATCCTTGGCCTTGTGAATATCCACCGACAACAACTGACGGAATTTCCGCGCCCCCGGGAACCCCGTGCCCAGGCCCAACACATGCCGCGTGATGTGATGCATCGCACCACCGGCCAGCAAATGCTCGGCTATATAAGGACGCAACTGCGCCAACGCCTCAGCCCGACTGATCACCGGCGCCGAACTGCCGAACAACTGCTGATCCACCTCCGCCAGCAAATACGGATTGTGATAAGCCTCACGCCCCAACATCACACCGTCGAACGTCTGCAAATGCTCATGGCAAGCCTCCATCGTCTTGATCCCGCCATTCAGCACAATCTCCAACGCCGGAAAATCCGCCTTCAGCTGCGCCGCCACGTCATAGCGCAACGGCGGAATGTCGCGATTCTCCTTCGGCGACAACCCCTCCAGAATCGCAATCCGCGCATGCACGGTGAAACTGGTGCACCCGGCATCGCGGACTGTGCCGACGAAATCACACAACTCCGCGTAACTGTCCCGACCGTTGATGCCGATGCGATGCTTCACCGTTACCGGAATCGACACCGCATCACGCATCGCCTTCACACAATCCGCCACCAGTTGTGGATGACCCATCAGGCACGCGCCGATCATGTTGTTTTGCACGCGATCGCTCGGGCAGCCGACGTTTAGGTTCACCTCGTCGTAACCGTGTTCCTGAGCCATGCGGGCGCAGGCGGCCAGATCCAACGGAACGCTACCGCCCAACTGCAACGCGAGAGGGTGCTCGGCTTCGTTGTGACGGAGAAAGCGTTCGTGATCGCCGTTGAGGAGTGCGCCGGTGGTGACCATTTCGGTGTAGAGGAGCGCGTTCTTCGATAGGAGGCGTAGGAAGAAACGGCAATGGCGGTCAGTCCAATCCATCATCGGAGCGACGGAGAAGCGGCGGGAGAGTGGGGCGGGTGTGGCGGTGATAGGGGGCATTGGCGGTTCTGGTGTTAGTGGAGGCAGGGTGGGGAGTTTATCAGAATGAGCACGAGTACTCAGATGAGTCTTGCAACTGGATTTGCTGATGATTTTAGGAAAACCTGATGGACCGACCCATACTTTGAAGAAAATATTTATTCTTTAATTTTCAATGAGATATATTTCAATTAGATTTTTAAGTATAAAAGCTGCTAGCTTACACAGGGATGATGTCGTGGTGACATCGCGTGTGCAACTGAGTTGCAAGGAGCAAAGAATGGATGTGGTTGCGGTTATTAATTATAAAGGTGGTGTTGGAAAAACAACGGTTACATCGAATATAGCGGCAGAGTTGGCTTTCAAAGGAAAGAAGGTGCTCTTGCTTGATACGGATGCGCAGGCAAGTTTGACGTTTTCATTTGTTCAGCCGGATGTATGGGATGAAAAATACAAAGAGTCTCTTACTATTAAGTCTTGGTTTGACGCAATTTCTCAAGGAAAAGAGCCTCCTCCTCTAAATAAATTTATTATTTCACCTCCGCATGTAAATGCATACTTGAAACGTGCCAGATCTACTGGGCAGATAGATTTAATATGTTCGCACTTGGGCTTGATTAATGTTGATTTGGAGCTGGCAACCCTACTGGGAGGCGCTAATCTTCAACAGTCTAAGCTGAACTATATAAAGGTTCACGGGAAGTTGCGTGACGCGATCGAAAGATTGGAGCGGGAATCAGATTACGACGTTTTGTTAATTGATTGCCCTCCCAATTTTAATATTGTAACAAAAAATGCGATTGTGGCTAGTCAGAAAATATTGATTCCGGCGAAGCCAGACTATCTGTCAACGTTAGGTATAGACTATCTTCGCCAAAGTGTTGATCAGTTGGTGCGAGAGTTTAATGAATATGCAAACATGGATTCGAAGGTTGGAAATATTTCGCCGGAAATACTTGGTGTTGTTTTTACAATGATTCAAATTACAAGCGGTATGCCAATATCTGCTCAGCGTCAGTATATTGCTCAGACGAAACGTTCTGGTATTTTTACGTATGAAAAATTTTTCAGAGAAAACAAGACAATGTTTGCGAGTGCGCCTGAAAGCTTGATTCCTGCAGTGCTGCAATATCATTCTGCTGGAACCTATGCGAACATAGTTGAGGAGTTGGGGCAGTTTGTTGAAGAGTTTGAGGGTACTTTGGAGGAGGTGTAAGTAATGGTGAAGGAGAGATACGATTTAGCATTTGCATTACGTCGTTATGCAGAGGCTATAGCATCTTTAAGTGACGACGATTTGCTCAAGCTTGCAGACGAAACGTATTCCGTGGAAGTGAAGTTTTTGCGTCGTCGAGGTAAAGGGGCTCCTGAAGTCGAAGTTTCAAAAGAGAATATTAGGGATTTGGCTGAAAAGCTGATTTCTACCGAGAGTAGAGATCAGGCTCTGGCATTTCTAAATTCCAATTTTAGAACTAAAAAAAGCTTAGATAGTATCGCACGACTTTTGGATGTTCCCGTCTTAAAGACCGATAAGGTTGACGGATTGGCCGAGAAAATTGTAGAGGCTACAGTTGGGGCGAGAAAAAGATCAGAGGCAATTCAAGGTTATAGAAAACATAGCTCCGTAGCTCTTGCGGCTGAGCCATCAAAAGATAGTTCTGACTGATTGCAATTCTGATTGAGACGGTTGCAGCGTTTAACTGTGACCGTTTTAAAAAAGGCAAAAGGTGACGGATTTATTTAGATGGATGTGGCTTGGCAGTAAACAAATCCGTCCCCCCTTTTTCAATAAAAGGAGCCCAACTCCGTTAGTAGTGAAGTTGGGCGCCTTGTTATGTTAATACTTTCTTGTATGAAGTGGGCGCCGGCAGATGGTCATGGAAGGGGTGCTTTTTATGAGAGTTCCGAAACTGCAAGTATTACTGACTCAGAAATAAAGCGAAGAAGCGGAATTTCTTTAACTAAAAATCGTTCATCTCGGAAAGGTGTGTATTTCGCTCTATCCCCATCTTTGCTATGAACTAATGCATTTCTTGTTGAGTATATTCGGCCGGCTAGATTTTTTATTATTGTTTCGTTGTCGGTAGAGCTAAGGTTGACTTTGGATCCATTTGAAAAATTAACTTGTTCGTTCTTGTAGTATTCTACGAGTGAAGCATCATATTCATTGAGCTTATCAACGATTTCTTGCTTTTCCATGAATCTTGTCAGCGTGATGCATAGCGCTTGAAACTCGCTAAAAGTTATGGTTTCACTACGAATTTGCAAGTTTTTCTTGATGGTGGTAACCAGTCCTGCAATATCTTTTTTTCTTTTGTATGAGAAGCTAGGTTGTGTTATTGCTGTTTTTATGTTTTCGATTAGTTCGTCGTTGAATACGGATTCAAAGAAGTGCTCTAAAACATGATAGAAAGAAAGGAATTGTACAGTTGGGTTGTCTGTAGAGATTCCCAATACATAGTGATTGACTAGATCTTCATTGTATACGCGGCGGGGTGGATCCATTTCACTTATGGCTGAGCGCCGCATGCGAGTAATTCGGCCACGTCTAGATATTTCTAATAAAAATCTTTGTGGTACTACAGCTAGATCTAGGTTGTAGGCTAGATGGAACAATAGTGAGTTTGACAGAGACTGAAAACGTTTGATGTTTGTTTTGTGGGTTGACTGTATTTTTAAGGTTAATTGGCGTCCTAAGACTGTTCTTAGGGCATCTAGCGCACTTGTGTCGTCTGAGAGTCGGATCAACCTATCTCGACCAAGGGGGCCTGATATAAGATCGCGTAGTGATCCGCTCTTGTTCGCAGAGCAAATAAGCCAGATTAGATATTCTTCGCTAGATCCGGAAATTTCATATGTAACCTGAGTGTCGGTGTCTTCTAGTATTAAAGGCTCGCTGCGCATTGAAAAGGGCTGCGGGCTTTCGACGTGGACTATAATTTCATATTCGTTTTCTGAATGAAGTGCTGTTTCATCGCTCACAGATTTTTTTGCAATTGAAGTCATGGCTGTAACGATTGAGCTTAAAGGAAGTATATATTCACGATCTCTAATTTTGTATGTGGCATTACCGCTCTCAATTGCTACCTCGCAGCGAAGAGTAATGGCGATAAGCTCGGCAATTTCAAGTTCGTTGTAATCGAAAATATTCATTTAGTGCTCACAAATATAAATTCATATCGGCTCGAACGAGGTGGTATTTGATGAATCGGTTCGGCCGGAGAAATAGATTGTACGGATCTGGTGATATCTCAGGATGGGTAGCATTTTGCCTTCTTAAGGCACATCAGGCGACATCTATTGTTTAAAAAGTAAGAGATTTAGAACGTTGGCGGTGCGGAAATGGTACGGCTATTTCAAGATGTGGCTGGATGCCTTATAAATCAAGGCCTATAAGAGAAATACGTCCAATCCATCATCGGAGTAACGGGCAGCGCTTGAAAACGGAACGCAGTGCTCTTTGCACAGTTTTGAATCGATCACCTTGCTCGTAGAGCCTTTCCAAACAGAAAAAACGCGTCTGTTTAAATTAAGCCTGTTGCTGCAGTCCTGAGCCTACACTCCCTTGCGCCACCCCCTACACCTAAGACAGAATCCGCCGGCTTGTGCGTCTAGCCCGCACGTTCTATCGTCCCCACATCACTGAAAACCAGTGATCGGGTTTGGTAGCCCGCTTCGTGTCTAGATGCATCGCATCACCAATTTCAGTCGCTTTCCCAGGGCTCGAATTTCATGGTGGTCATGCGTGGGGCCCATTCGTGGGCGCCGGGTTCTAGTGCGACCGGTCTACCAACCCGCGTATGGCCGCCACCCATCGTTTGGTAGCGTGGGTGATGGCTTCTTTTAGTAATCGCGCTAGAGGTTCCATCTATGTTCAAAGTAACGCCCAACCCACCAGAAACCGATCCCGCATCCCCCTACGATTCCCTCAACCCGAAAAAACTCCACGAAGCTGCAGTGGTCTAATTTCCCCGGACACCCCGATAGGTGGAAAATACATCTATCGAGGAGTTATTCATGACTAAAAAACGCAGGGCATTCGACGACAGCTTCAAGCTGCAAGTCGTGAAGATGATCAAGGATCAGGGACTCACCGTTGTACAGGTTTGCCAGGATCTGAACATTGGTGAGACAGCCGTTCGACGCTGGGTTCAGCAATACGAGGCAGAGCAACTGGGGCAGGCCGGAATCGGCAAGCCATTAACGGCAGAGCAACAGCGCATCCGGCAATTGGAACAAGAAAATCGGCAGCTCAAGATGGATAACGACATCTTAAAAAAGGCTACCGCCTTCTTTGCCCGCGAGCTGAAGTAAGGTATCGACTGGTTCGGCAGCTGCAACAGAAGGCTTACTCAGTGGCACATGTCTGTCGGTTGCTGAGCATCAGTCGTTCAGGCTTCTATGAGTCTCAGAAGCGTGCTGATGCGCCTGTTCGGCAGAGTTGTCCTGTTCTTGTGCAACTCAAGGCGTCTTTCGCCGAGAGTGGAGGCTGCTACGGCAGCCGCCCTTTGCGCGACGCTTTGCGCGGTAAAGGCATGCTTGTCGGGCTGTATAAAATCCGTCGATTGATGCGGGCTAACGGACTGCGTTCAGCCTGGAAGCGCAAGTTTGTACACACAACCGATAGTAATCATGACCTGCCGATTGCAGAGAATGTACTGAACAGAAAATTTGATCCAGTAGCGCCAAACAAGGCCTGGGTAGCCGACATCACTTATAT
The DNA here is from genome assembly GCF_979258655.1 of Pseudomonas sp. AC242. Classification (NCBI taxonomy): domain Bacteria; kingdom Pseudomonadati; phylum Pseudomonadota; class Gammaproteobacteria; order Pseudomonadales; family Pseudomonadaceae; genus Pseudomonas; species Pseudomonas sp. AC242. Next base: position 3,540,047 of record NZ_OZ409873.1, on the reverse strand, counting down.
CCGCACCCGCAGTGGCTGGTTGTATCTGGCCGTGGTGTTGGACTTGTTTTCACGCAAGATAGTGGGCTGGTCGATGGCTCCGAACATGCCGGCAGAGCTGGTGTGCACCGCGATGCAACTGGCAATCGCGCAGCGTCAACCGCCGCCAGGCTTGATTGCCCACTCAGATCGGGGTAGCCAATATGCGAGTGCAACTTACAGAGAATTACTGGCAAGAAACGACATGCAGCAGAGCATGAGCCGTAAAGGTAATTGCTGGGACAATGCAGTGATGGAGCGCTTCTTTTTGAGTTTGAAAATGGAGCGAGTATGGCGACGTGACTACGCGAACCACGCTGAAGCGATCCGCGACATCACCGAATACATCGTTGGGTTTTACAACAACGAACGGCTGCACTCGAAACTGGGATATCTGCCACCGACCGTTTACGAGCGGGCGATGGCGTCAAAACCACCTATCGAGGTGTCCGGAATTAGTTGACCACTGCAAGCAGCCGAGCGCGCCCTCGATCACTACCTCCTTCCCGCCGGCCACATCATGTCCAGCGTCAACGAGCCCGAGCGCATGTACCTTGCCAATCCTAAGTACGACTCGGAATCCCTGCTGGCCAACGCCAGTGAAACGCTGAGTTCCGCCTCGGAAATGCTCAACAACTTCGCCGCAGCACTGGACCCCTCACACCGCAAAACCGCGCTGGGCATTGCGCAGGTGGTGATGTTGGGCGAGTTGGCGGTGAATCAGGCGTTGGATAACGTAGAGGTGAAGGCGTAATGCCTGTCCCGCCATGGGCGGGTGAAATGCTCGTTCACTGATAACCAAAAGCCGTCACTTTAAGGTGACGGCTTTCACTCGCACATTTAGCCAAACTGACCCGCCGACTCAACCGCAGGTTTCGGCTTCCTCAACCGCGTCAACTGGTAAGCAATCCCCAACCAAACAAACCACCCCGGCATGACCATCAACGCAATCCGCGTATCAGGCCGTAACGCCAGTAACCCCAGCACAACCCCCAAAAACGCCAACGAAAACCAAGCCATCGGCACACCGCCGGGCATCTTGTAAGCCGACTTCGCATGCAAATCCGGACGTTTTTTCCGGTAGGCGATGTAAGACGCGAGGATGGTCGACCAGGTGAAGATCACCAGAATCGCCGACACGGTGGAGACGATGGTGAATGCGGTCATGACTTCCGGCACGATGAACAGCACCAGTACGCCGACCAGCATCAACAGCGTGGTGAACGCCAGGCTTAGCAGCGGCACGCTGTTGCTCGACAGTCGGCGGAAGAGGCCGGGTGCGTTGTCCTGATTGGCCAGCCCGAACAGCATGCGGCTCGATGAGAACACGCCGCTGTTGGCCGAGGAGGCCGCGGAGGTCAGGACCACGAAGTTGACGATGCCGGCCGCTGCGGGAAATCCGGCGACGAGGAACAGTTCGACAAACGGGCTTTTGACGGGGGAGACCTGTTGCCACGAGGTCACGGCAATAATGCAGGTCAGCGCCAACACGTAGAACAGGATGATCCGCAGCGGAATCGAGTTGATCGCTTTGGGCAGGGTTTTCTCTGGCGAGCGGGTTTCGGCGGCGGCGGTGCCGATCAGCTCGGTGCCGGCGAAGGAGAAGATCGCCATTTGAAATCCAGCGAAGAAGCCGAACAAGCCGTTGGGGAACGCCGCCTGTTTGTCCACCAGGTGACTCAGGGACGCGGTGACGCCGCTGGGCGATACGAATGAGCTGGCGATCAGCACGCTGCTGACGCCGATCAGGGTCACGACGGCGATGATCTTGATGATCGCGAACCAGAATTCCACTTCACCGAACAGCCTGACGGTCAGCACGTTGAGGGCGAACAGGGTTGCCAGCATGCCGACGGCGGGTATCCACGCCGGTACGTCGGGGAACCAGTACTGGAAGAATCCGCCGACCACGACGGCGTCGCCGATCACCGCCACGCTCCAGCTCAGCCAGTACGACCAGCCGAGGAAGAACGCCGCGCGCGGGCCGAGGTAGGCGCCGGCGAAGTCGGCGAAGGTTTTGAAGTTGAGGTTGGACAGGAGCATTTCGCCCATGGCGCGCATGACGAAAAACACGAACAGGCCGATGATCATGTAGATGAGGATGATCGATGTCCCGGAGAGAGCGATGATCTTCCCGGAGCCCATGAACAGGCCGGTACCGATGGCGCCGCCCATGGCCATTAACTGGATGTGACGATTGCTGAGCGTGCGCTGCAGCGCGGGCTGTTCAGGCAGCCCGGAAGGGGTCGATTTCATTGCAAAACCTCTTGATTTTATGTTTTTGAGTTTTGGCAGAAAGTAGGTGTCGAGCGTTCTTGTTAGAGGTGCAGCGGCTAATCACAAGGTGAATCGCCCCTGTCGCTTGGGGGCGGTCATGACCGATCAACTGACGGTGCGCAGACGCGAGGCTTTGGCCGGTTGCGGATCCAGCAGTTGGAAGAGGTTTTTGATGTTGGCTGGTGTCGGCACCAAGTGGATGCGCTGGCCGATTTGCTGTGCCTGAGCCAGGTCGTTGAGGTAGCGCAGTGAGGAAAAGTCTTCCAGGGCAAAACCCACCGAATCGAACACCGTCACCTGCGCATCGTTTTCGCGTCCGGTGACTTCGCCCAGCACAATGCGGAAAAACTCGATCACCGGGGAATTGCCTTCCAGTTGCTGAATGTCGCCTTCAATGCGCGTTTGCGGTTCGAATTCGACGATGACCCGGGCGTTGCGCAGGATGTCGGCGTGCAGTTCGGTTTTACCCGGGCAGTCACCGCCGACCGCGTTGATGTGCATGCCGGGCTCGATCATTTCGGGGGTCAGAATGGTTGCGTAGGCTTTGTCGGCGGTGACCGTGGTGACGATGTCCGCACCCTTGACCGCGTCCTTCACCGAGCTGGCCAGAATCACGTCGATGTTCGGGAACGCCGCGAGGTTGTGCTTCAACTTGAGTGAAGCGTCGCGATCGATATCGAAGATGCGGATTTCGTTGATGCCCAACATTTCGTGAAAGGCCAGCGCCTGAAATTCACTTTGCGCACCGTTGCCGATCAGAGCCATCGAGGTCGCACCCGGACGAGCCAGCGATTTCGCCACCAGCGCCGAGGTTGCGGCCGTGCGTACGGCGGTGGTCAAGGTCAGTTCGCTGAGCAGGGTCGGATAGCCACTCTGCACATCCGCCAGCAGACCAAAGGCCATGACCGTCAGCAAATTCTGCTGGCCGTTGTTCGGGTGGCCATTCACGTATTTGAACGAGTACTGCTGGCCGTCGTCGGTCGGCATCAACTCGATCACGCCGTCTGCCGAGTGATTGGCCGTGCGCGGCGATTTATCAAACTGCGCCCAGCGTGCGTAGTCCGCTTCGATGTAGCCGGCCATTTCGCGAATGGCGCGGCGGATACCGACTTGGGTGAACAGGCGTGCAGCATCATCGACATCTATAAAAAGCGTCATGGTCTTGTTCTCCGATCCAGACATTGAAAGGCTGTAGAGCGCGGGATGGCTCAGCTGCGTTGGCTCTCGAAACCGTGCAGCACGTTGACGGCATTGATGCCGATTTCATCGACCATGTAGCCGCCCTCCATGACGAACAGGGTCGGGCAGCCGACGCTGGCGATCAGTTCACCGATGCCAATGAAGTCCTCGCTTTCCAGCAGGAAGTGGCTGATGGGGTCGTCCTTGAACGTGTCGACACCGAGGGAAATCACCAGCACTTCAGGCGCGAACTGCTGGAGTTTTTTGCAGGCGTGGAGCAGGGCGTTGCGGTAGCTCTCCCAGGTGGTGTTTTTCGGCAGGGGATAGTTGAGGTTGTAACCCTCGCCGACACCCGCGCCGACTTCGTGGCTGTAGCCCGAGAAGTACGGATAGGACACCGCCGGTTCGCCGTGCAACGAGACGAACATGACGTCGCTGCGCTGGTAAAAAATGTTCTGCGTGCCGTTGCCGTGATGGAAGTCGACGTCGAGCACCGCGACACGTTTGGCGCCCCGGGTGATGGCTTGTTGTGCGGCAATGGCGGCGTTGTTGAGGTAGCAATAACCGCCCATGTATTCGCGCGCGGCGTGATGGCCGGGCGGGCGGCACAGGGCGAAGGCACTGTCGTGGCCTTCATCGATCAGGGCCAGTCCGGTGAGGGCGATATCGGCGCTGGTTTTCACCGCTTGCCAGGTTGTCGCGGTGATCGGCGAACCGGCGTCCATCGCATAAAAGCCGAGCTTGCCGTCGATGAACGTCGGCACCTCTTCGCCGGCCAGATCGCGCACCGGCCAGACCAGTGGCAAGGCGTCGTGAGTGCGACCGGTTGCGCACCATTCGCTCCAGGCAGTTTCGAGAAAACTGACGTAGCGCTCGCTGTGTGCGTTGACGTAGCACGAGCGATCAAATGCGCGCGGTTCGACGATCTGCCCGAGGCCGACCTGTTTTACGCGGTTGTGCACGGTGTCGGCCCGACTCGGTTGTTCGAACGACGGCTTGAGCACGCCGTCTTTCAATTCGGTGCCGTGGTGCAAACGGTGGGAATCACTGAAAACTGTAAACATTCTGCGCATCCGTTATTGTTAGCCAGTGCAAATATTCTGTTCCGGCTGGGCTGCGCTTTCTTTGCTTTGTGTTCGTGGTTTGGTGGATTAATCGGGCGTTTTTACTCAGGAATGGCGTCATGCAGAAAAAAATATCCAAACGCATCAGCCTCGACGAGACCGACTTGGCGATTCTTGAGTTGTTGCAGGAAGACGCCAGTATTTCCAATGCTGAACTCAGTGAGCGGCTGTCGTTGAGCCTTACGCCGTGCTGGCGGCGGCGCAAGCGCATGGAGGAGGCGGGAGTCATCAAGGGCTATCAGGCCAATCTGGATCGGCGAATGCTCGGGCTGGATATCATGGCGTTTGTGCACATTCGTTTTTCCACCCACGCCGACCACGCGCCGGACGCTTTCGAGGCGGTGATTGCGCAATTACCGCAGGTGGTGGCCTGCCACAAGATCACGGGCGATGCCGATTATGTGTTGCAGGTGTTGGCGGAGGATCTTGATCACTACAGCGACTTTATCGAGCAGGTGCTCAGGCGTCAGGTGGGGATTGCGTCGATCCAGTCCAGCTTGGCGTTGCGTGAGGTCAAGTCCGGTAGCCGTATTGCTATTCCCAAGCCGGGAAAGGACTGAGTCGGCAGGCATTTAAATCAGCCTTTTCAGCTGCGTTTTACGCCGATAGCGATGTGCCACAAATCGTGATGGCAATGCGTCATCACGCTGCGCAAAAAGTTCAACGATTGTACAAAAATATAAAGTTGTACAAGTTTTCGCAAAATTACTAGCATCCCTCCAGACACCTTTGCTGAAACGATAAATCCAGCGTGCAGACGCCCTGTCTGCGACGTGATGGTTTTGTCTGCCGATGCTCGCGTCGGGTTTCTTTTCGACGCTTCAACCGCATCCGCATTTTGCATTCCCGGGACAGCTGGAGCGTCCCGTATTACGCCTTGGATGACGAACCCCGAATGTCTGGACGGTGACTGTGGTCACCGGAGATCAATTTTTTGTGCCTGGCGTTTCGCGTCAGGGCGTTTGAGGCTGAATATGGCAGTTGCATCGAATTTCCTCGGTGATATCAAAGTTTCCCGCAAGCTGGGCACCGGCTTTGGCATTCTTTTGCTGGCTGTTTTGGCGGTGGCCTTCATTGGCTATAACAGCAACAGCGTGCTGGTTGATCGCTTGAGTACGACGCGTCTGATCGGCACGTTGAATGACGCGACGCAAGATATGCGGCTGTCCGAGAAACAGTACGAAGCCGCCGCTGACGCAGCGTTCGCCGATTCCTATAACGCTCAGTTGAATGTCTTGCAGGGGCTTGTCAGCAAGGCCCTGGAAACGTTGACCCGCGCTGAAAACCAGCAAGCCTTGAAGGCCTTGCAAAGCACGATTGTCGCCTACGACCAGAAGGTCAAACGGCTGATCGCTGCCGATAAGTCGACCACCGATGCTCTGAAACCGCTGACTGCACTGTCGGACAAGTACGCGCAAACTTTTGCCGGCATGCTTGAGGCCACCACGACGAGTGCGCTGGCGTCTGCCGATGGCGAACGCATTCGGGATCTGCGCACGGTGGCCGACTTGCGCAATGGCATGACCACGTTTCGCCTGATGTTGCGTCGTTACATTGCGGTGCCCAACGACGCGAACAAAAACCTGCTGATGGAAACCATCGATACCTTTTTGAGTGATATCACCAAGGCGCGTAGCAACTTGCCGGCGACCCTGTCGAGCCAACTGGAAGAAGCGCACGCCGGGATGCGTCGTTATCGCGAAGTGTTGGTGGAAGTGGCCGGGCTGTTTGAGCAGAAGCAGAACATGCGCGAGCAGGTCGACCAGGAAAGCAAGGCGATGGACAAGATCATGAATGGCCTGATGGACACCCAGCAGCGCCTGGCGCGTGAAGATCAGCACTCAGCCTTTATTCAGATCGCCGTGTTGACCGTGTTGGCGCTGGTGATCGGGCTGATTGCTTCGGTGGTCATCTCGCGCCAGATCACTGCGCCGCTGGCGCTGACGGTTGAACTGGCTCGACGGATCGCCAAGGGCGACCTGACGGTACAGGCCAAATCAAACCGCAAAGACGAGTTGGGCGATCTGCAAAATGCAATGCAGGACATGGCGCAGAACCTGAACACGCTGGTGCAAGGTATCGGCAATGGCGTCACGCAGATTTCCACTTCTGCGGAAAAACTCTCGGCCATGAGCGAGCAGACCAGCGCGGGCGTGCGTCAGCAAAAAAGCGAAGTGGATCAAGTCGCCACGGCGATGCACGAAATGGCTTCGACGGTGCAGGAAGTTGCGCGTAACACGACCGATGCGTCCGCCGCCGCGACCTTGGCCGATCAACAGGCGCGCCACGGCAGTACGGTGGTGAAGCAGGCGACTTTGCAGATCAGTGAACTCGCTGCGGCCATTGAAGCGTTGGGCGGCGCGATGAACGTGCTTTCCCAGGACAGTGAGCAGATCGGCAAAGTGATCGATGTCATCAAAGCCGTCGCCGAGCAGACCAATTTGCTCGCATTGAACGCCGCTATCGAAGCCGCGCGAGCGGGAGAGCAGGGGCGTGGGTTCGCCGTGGTCGCAGACGAAGTGCGCTCGCTGGCGCAGCGCACGCAGGACTCGACCAAGGAAATCGAAGCGCTGATCATCACCCTGCAACAAGGCGCGCAAGCGGCCTCGACACTGATGGCCTCCAGCCGCGAGCGCACCCTCGATACGGTGGTGTTGGCGCAGAAGGCCGAGCTGGCCATTACCGAGATCAATCAGTCCATCGGTACGATCCAGGAGATGAGCCTGCAGATCTCGGCCGCTGCCGAGCAGCAAAGTGCCGTGGCCGACGAAATCAATCGCAGCATCGTCAGCGTACGGGATGTGGCTGACCAGTCGGCTGTTGCCAGTGAAGAGAGTGCGGCTGCGACGGTTGAGTTGGCGTCACTGGGGCAGGACTTGCAGCGAATGACTGCGCATTTCCGCACTTGATTTTTGGAACGATGAACCTGCGGCGATTTCGAATATTCAAGCGTCGCAGGGCTACCGATGGGGCGTGGTGAGCAGGTGACTCGGTTCAACAGCAGTTTTTTACCTATAGCCAAGCAAGGTTATAACCCGATATCAGGGGGTGTCATGACCGACTTTCCAGAATCATTCGCGTCTCGCGGAGGCTGCCAGGGCTGTCAGGACAAAGGCGTGCCGGACATGGATTTCGCCTTCGCTTTTCAGCCCATTGTGGATGTGCGTGATCAAACGATTTTTGCCCATGAGGCCTTGGTTCGCGGCGTGAAGGGTGAGGGCGCCTTGTCAGTTCTGGAGCAGGTGGACGATCAAAACCGTTATCGATTTGATCAACTGTGTCGAGTGCGGGCGATTTCCACGGCGGCTGAGTTAGGGATGACGCAGTACTTGTCGATCAACTTTTTGCCGAATGCCGTTTACCGCCCGCAAATGTGCATTCGCAGCACGCTGGAATCGGCGCGTGCTCACGGCTTCCCACTGGAGCGCCTGATCTTCGAGGCGGTGGAGGGCGAGCACGTTGAAAGCAATAAGCACTTGATGAATATCTTGCGTGAGTATCGTGAGTTTGGGTTCAAGACGGCGATCGACGACTTTGGCGCAGGCTATTCCGGCCTTAACTTGTTGGCGGATTTTCAGCCGGATTTGATCAAGCTGGATATGGCCCTGATCCGCGATATTCACCGTGACCGGGTTCGCCAGACCATCGTGCGTAATGTGGTGAACATGTGCAGAGAGTTGGACGTGGAGGTGATCGCCGAGGGCATAGAAGTTGCCGATGAAAGAGATTTTCTCGCCGATTGCGGCATTTACCTGATGCAGGGGTACTGGTTCGCCAGGCCTGCCTTCAAATCATTGGCGCAGATCCCGACGAGTGCGTGGCTGAAGCGATGATCGCTTTCAGCTCGTGCTGATCCGCTCGATAACCTGGCTCAGCGCCGGACGTTTGTTGAGCCTTTGGCGTTGGTAATCCCCTGTCGATGAGCAAAGTTTCATCTTGCCGGGTTCGGCGCAGGCCTAGGATGTTGGCACAAGATCGTCGCTTTTCATCCCGAGGGGAATCGTGCCATGCGCCTTAATGTCGTCAAAGTGCTGTTGATTACTGCAGCGGTATCGGTGTTGAGTGCCTGTTCGGGCGCGGGTGGCCTGACCACCACCAGTTGTTTCTCCAGCGACTGTCAGTCGCCGGAGGGGCGTAATGCCAATACGTTGAAGTTTGGCGGCAACAGTATTGGCAGCAGTCTCAATCAGTACAGCTCCGGCATGTTGCATGACGATTAAGGATTACTGCGCGGCAGGTACGGCAATCCACTCGCTAAGGGTGTGCTGATACTTGCCGGTGACTTTGCTCAAGTGCAGCCACTGATCGACATACAGTTTCCAGCTGATGTCATCGCGCGGCAGCAGATAAGCCTTCTCGCCATATTGCATGTACTGATGCGGATTCACCGCGCACAAGCCCGGTTTGAGTTTCTGCTGATACAGCGCTTCCGAGGCGTCGGTGATCATCACGTCGGCCTTGTTGTCGAGCAGTTGCTGGAAGATCGTCACGTTGTCGTGCAGGGCCAGTTGCGCTTTGGGCAGGAAGGCGTGGACGAAGGCCTCATTGGTGCCGCCGGCGGGTTCGACCAGACGCACAGCGGGCTGGTTGATCTGTTCGACGGTCTGGTACTTGCTGACATCGGCGCAACGCACCAGCGGGATCTTGCCGTCGGTGTCGAGGGTATTGCTGAAGTAGGCTTTTTTCTGCCGTTCGAGTGTCACAGAGATGCCGCCCATGGCGATGTCGCACTTGCCGGCCTGCATGTCCGGCATCAGGGTTTTCCAGGTGGTTTGCACCCATTGCACTTTGACCCCGAGGCTGTCGGCCAGCGAACGGGCCATGGCGATGTCGATGCCTTCGAAATCGCCGTCGGGGCGTTTGAAGGTGTAGGGCTTGTAGTCGCCGGTGGTGCACACGCGCAACTGGCCCTGTTGCTGAATGCTGTCGAGGTGCGAAAGGGTTTGCTCGGCATGGGCGCCGGCGGCCAGGGTCAGCAGGCCGCAGAGGATCATCGTGCTTTTTAGTGTTGTCATTGCGATCGGGGCTTCTGATAAGGACGGTGGCCCAGTGTAGTGAAAGGCTTTCCCGGGTGTCATCCTGCTTCCGGGCTTAACGTGCCGAGCCACGCCACCAGTGCCACGATCAACAATGCGATTGCCAGTTCAACTACCACGCTGCGCCTTAGCGCATTGGCCGCGATGGCATGCTGCCCATCGCGCAACGATTGTTGCAGTGACGGGCCAAGATGAAAGCGATTCAGCGCCGCCAACACCAGCATCCCGGCAAACAGCAGAACTTTGATCGCCAACAGCATCCCGTACGTGCCGAGCAACACGTCCTCCAGCTTCGGGCCGACGATAAACAGGTAATTCACCACGCCAGTGAGCGACAGCGTCAGCACGATCACCGCACCGATCCACTCAAAGCGCCGAACCGCAAACGCCAGCGAACGAATGCGAGCCTCATCGACCGGCCCCCGCGCCATCAACACCAGCGCCAGCATCGCACCCAGCCACGCGCCCGCCGCGAGCAGGTGCAGAATGTCGCTGAGAAAATGCCAGAACCGCAGTGCTCCGTCGTCCATCGCCCCGTGTCCGCTCCAGGCCAAAGAGGCGAGGGCGACGGCGCCGGCAATCGATGCGAGCCATAAACCCGGTCTGATCAACAGCACAATCAGGGCAATCATCCGCAGCGCCCACGCCAGCCCGACGTCGGTTTCCAGCAGCATCATTTGCAGATGCGGCCACAGCGCCGCGAGCGCCGTTTCGCCGCTCATGGCGCGGGTCATCAGCAACAGTCCCGCCATCGACAACAGCGCCCCGATCAACGCCATCCCGCGCAGCATCGGCCGCAACCGCAGCAGCGCATCAGTGCTGTACAGCGCAAACAATGCCAGCCCGAACACCAGCAGCAAATCCACATACAACGTAAACCGCAGGACGATGTTGATCAGCTCAGCCATCGCTTACTTCACTTTGAACGTGACGTTGCCGGTGATCGGGTGCGTGTCGGAAGACACCGCGCGCCATTGGACTTGGTAGGTGCCGGCGGGCAGCGGCGCGAGCGGGGTGATCAGCATGCTTTTCGGGTCGCTGCCGGCGCTGACTTTGGCTTTCATCGGCATCGGTGAGTGGGCCATGCCGGGCATCTCGGTCATGACCAGTTTGGCGCCGGAGAACTGAGTCAGCAGGTTCTCGGAAAAGTGCAGTTCGATCTTGCCGGGCGCGGCGCCGTCGGCACCTTCGGCGGGCGTCGACGACAGCAGTTTCGGGTGGGCTTGAGCGAGGCTGCTGAGGAGCAAGCCGCTGGCGAGTACAAGGGTGATTTTCAAGGTGCGCATGCAAGACCTCTGGGTTGTTTTCTATTGGAATTCAGAACCACATCCGCACGCCAAGCACGAGCCGCGCTTCGCTGCGATCCTCGCCTTCTTCGCGTGCGTAATCGGCGCTGTTGCCGTAGGTGCGGTTCCACGTCACGCCGATGTAAGGCGCAAATTCGCGGCGGATTTCATAGCGCAAACGCAGGCCGACTTCGCTGTTGGATAGCCCTGAACCGATGCCACGTTGCGCATCGTTTTTGCCGTAGATATTGAGTTCAGCGGTGGGCTGCAGGATCAGGCGATTGGTCAGCAGGATGTCGTAGTCACCCTCGAACCGTAGCGCGCTCTGGCCGCCTTCGCCGATGAACGCAGTGGCCTCGGCTTCGAAGTTGTATAGCGCCATGCCCTGCACACCGAACGCGGCCCAGGTCTGCGGCGCGCCGGGTTTGAAGTCCTGACGCACGCCGCTGACCACATCCCACCACGGCGAAATCGCATGGCCCCAGAGCGCCTGAATCTCGGCGTCTTCGGTCTTGCCGTTGCTGCGTTCACCTTCGGAGCGCAGCCATAGGCGATCGATGTCGCCGCCGATCCAGCCGGACAGATCCCAGGCCAACGCGCTGCCGTCATCGGCGTCCTGCCATTCGAGTTTGTCGGCGAGGAAGTACGTGTTGATCGCGCTGTCGTGGACTTGATGGCCGCCGGGGCTGGTGAACACGGCGGCGCGGTCGGCGTCGGTCAGTGGCGGGATCGGCGTGCGACTTTCGGTCGGGGCGGCGGGCTGCATCATGCCGTCGTCCATACTCTGCATCCCGGCATGATCCATGCCGGACATCTGGCTGTGGTCCATGCCCGGCATGTCGTTGGCGGCCATCGCCGAGCTGCCGATCAGCAATAAAGAAAACGCTGTGAATCGAGTCATCATCGGCCCCTTCATTCTTCTACCCGCACTTCGCGGAACATGCCCGTTTCCATGTGGTACAGCAGGTGGCAGTGATAGGCCCAGCGACCGAGTGCGTCGGCGGTCACGCGGTAGGAGCGGCGGGTGCCGGGTGGCATGTCGATGGTGTGTTTGCGCACTTGGAAGTCGCCGTTTTCGTCTTCCAGATCACTCCACATGCCATGCAGGTGAATCGGGTGGGTCATCATCGTGTCGTTGACCAGCACCAGACGGATGCGCTCACCGTACTTCAGCCGCAAGGGTTCGGCGTCGGAGAATTTGATGCCGTTGAACGACCAGGCGAATTTTTCCATATGGCCGGTCAGGTGCAACTCGACCGTGCGGCTTGGATCGCGGCCATCCGGGTCTGCGAAGGTGCTGCGCAGGTCGGCGTAGGTGAGCACGCGACGGCCGTTGTTGCGCAGGCCGAGGCCGGGGTCGTTGAGTTTCGGCGCGGTGGTCATGGCTTGCATGTCGACCAGCGGGTTGTCTGTTTCGCTGTCGGGATGGGATTGCATCGGACCCATCGCCGAGTGATCCATGGCGCTCATGTCCATCGAGCCGTGATCCATGCCACCCATACCCATGTCGTCCATGCTCACCAGCGGGCGCGGATCCAGAACTGGTACGGGCGCGGATAGCCCGGCGCGAGTGGCGAGGGTGCCACGGGCAAAACCGGTTCGGTCCATGGCCTGAGCAAACAGGGTGTACGCCTCGGCGTCCGGCTCAACGATGACGTCGTAAGTCTCGGCCACGGCGATGCGCAATTCATCGACGCTGACCGGTTTGACGTGCAGGCCGTCCGCCGCGACCACGGTCATTTTCAGCCCGGGAATACGTATGTCGAAGTAGGTCATCGCCGAACCGTTGATCAGGCGCAGGCGCAGTTTTTCGCCGGGGCGGAACAACCCGGTCCAGTTGTTATCCGGCGCGTGGCCATTCATCAGGAAGGTGTAGGTGGCGCCACTGACGTCGGCAATGTCAGTGGGGTTCATGTTCATCTGCGCCCACATCTTGCGATCGGTGACGGTGGCGGCCCAGCCTTTTTTGCTGACGTCATCGATGAAATCGCCGACGGTGCGTTTGTCGAAGTTGTAGTAGTCGGACTGTTTTTTCAGGGTCTTCATCAGGCTGGCCGGGTCTTCGTCGCTCCAGTCACTGAGCATCACCACAAACTCGCGGTCGTAGTGGAATGGCTCAGGGTCTTTGGCGTCGATCACCAGCGGGCCGTAGACGCCGGCCTGTTCCTGTAGCCCGGAATGACTGTGATACCAGTAGGTGCCGTTCTGCCGCACCTTGAATTGATAGACGTACACGCCACCCGGTTCGATGCCGTGAAAACTCAGGCCCGGTACGCCGTCCATGTTCGCCGGCAGCAGAATGCCGTGCCAGTGAATCGAGGTGCTGGCGCTGAGCCGGTTGCGCACCCGCAGCGTCACCGTGTCACCCTCGCGCCAACGCAGCAGGGGGCCGGGCAAGCTGCCGTTGATGGTCATCGCCGTGCGTGGGTTGCCGGTGAAGTTGACCGGGGTTTCGCCGATGAACAGCTCGAAGTCGCTGCCGCTCAGTTCATCCAATTGACCGGGCGCATTCAGCGCCCAGACCGGCGTGCGCCACAGGCCGAGGCCGCCGAGCAGGCTGCCGGCGGCGAGGCCTTTGACGAAGGTGCGTCGTGATGGGTTGGAAGGCATGCGCTGGAAATCCCCGTGTGACTCATGACGGGGAGGCTAACCAGCGCCGGCTTTCAGTTAGCTGAGTAGGGGATTACAGTTTTGACAGGTTCAGCCAATTGCTCAATGCGGCGTTGGAGTTGGAGGACCTGTGGCGATAGGTGAATCGGCTTGAGAATGGCTGAGCGCAAGTGATCCCAGCCAACGACGTGTTCAGCACGCTGCTGCCAGCTGAGTAGCGGCGCAAGCCCTGGACGCAACGGTTTCTGAGTGACCTTGCTGTTACGTGTGGCGATGCAAAAGTGTGTGTAGCGAGGCAATTCATACAGGTTCAAACGCTGCAGGTCTCTGCTGCACAACAGCAAGATGTCGCCAAAGGCAAACAATGGAAACGCCGTGACTTCGACCTTTTGTTTTTCATTGAGTCTGGTTTGCCAAAGGCTGTTATCCAGATCGTCCAGGCTGATGTTTTCGTCGAGTATGAAAAGCGCCGGCTGCTGACGAATCGCCAGGTTTCCAGCGGCAGCGTTGGTGATACTCGGCATTGCACCTGGCGATAAAAGAAGAAACCCGCTGAACAGAACCAGTGCTGTTGCGATTCCATAAGCGATACGCGCAAAGACGTGGCCTCTGCTGATATAAAAAATGAAAACGGGGAGGAGACTGAAAATGAGTGTGCCAAGGGAAAACAGCCCGACAACCACTACCGCCTTCGCGTTATCTTCGCCGACGTAGGTCTCGAGGATCAGCAATGCGGGGAGTGACGCACATAGAACGGCAAAGCCGATCATGCTACCGATCAAGAGTCGGAACCAGTTTTTCTTCCAGCCTCCCATTCGACGGGTGTGTTTGTTGAAAATCTTTCGAAAGCGTTTGAACAGGAAAAGTGCGAAGTAGGCCAGCAGGGTCAAGGAAAAAACAAACAGCATCGAACCTGCGGCGCTGAATGCGTTCGGGAAATTGAAAAGCAGAGAAATGAAGGTACCAAAGCCAAAACACATAGGAAGCAGCAAAAAGGCAGCGATCTGTTTGTGCCTTTTTGGCACTTTTTCGAACATCGAAACGGTGATTCCGTAGAACCATGCGCTGGCGGAGAGTACGCCAAGGTAGCCCACCATGATCAGCACGATCAGTAAAAGCCAGATAGCAAGGGCTGACTTGGCATCGCTGCCTGCCAGGAAAAGGTCAGTACGACCAATTGCCCGGGTGTAGACGTAAAGCCCAAGGATTGCCAACCCCGCGCCGAGAAAGCCCAGAGTGACGGTGATCTGGCTCCAGTAATCAAGAACACGTTTGAAGTTGCGCTTAAAAAACTGGGTGAACGTTGGTGCGGTCGAAGCATCCATGCGTAAAGGCTTTCCATCGATTTTGGTTTGTGGGTCCTGTAACGACAAACGGCCAGAATTCTTTAGGAAGTCTGGCCGTTGAAATGGCGGGCCCGTGTTGCTCCGGGCAGGAGCTCTTGTGGTGGCGTGGAGAATTTAAAGTCCCAATCCTTCCTGCACCGCCAGCAACAGATTGTTTTCGGTCAGCGCAATGGCATCCAGCTGCTGGCCTGTTTCAATCGACTGCATCCACCAATGGCTTTCACCGTGCTCATCCACGGTACGCAGCAGATAAGTGTCTGTGGCTGACGGGCTGATCTGCACCCGCCCGGCGCCATCCTCGGTAAACCGCGCAATGGGATCGAATGTCAGGCTTTGATGGTTGGCTTCGATCACCAGTTGGTCGATGGCGTAATCGTGGGATTCACCATCGGGTGACGTTTCGCAAACGTGGGTCGGATTGCGCCGAATCTTCAACCCGACCTCGGTGACCGGTTGCAGCCACGCCTCAATGCGGTGGTACAAGTCATACACCTGCGCCGGCCAGCAATCGATCTCCAGCGCGGCATCAGCATGAGTGTGCCGGGTTTGCTTGAGTTTGGCGGCGAGTTCGTCTGCTTTACTCATTTCGGATCCCTTGGTTTGATGTCTGCCTGTTAATCGTAGACCTTTCAACGGCGTACGACGTTGCCTTGCGTCATGCGCCTGCAACACAAGCGTGTCGAAATCAGCACTGGCCAAGTCTGGTCAGGATCGAAAACCACGGACGCAGGCGTCCCAAGGAGCGGGTAGATGAAAAAGCTGTTTACAATTTTGGCAGTGATTGCGCTGACGGCCGGTAGCATCGGGTTGAGTTCGGCGCGGCAATCGCAGTCGAGCAAGGCGCAGGCGGAATCGGTGGCTGGGGTGTTCGATTACTACCTGCTGGCGTTGTCCTGGTCGCCGACCTTTTGTCTGACCCACAAAGATGACTCGCAGTGCACGGGCAAGGGCTACGGCTTTGTGTTGCACGGCTTGTGGCCACAATACGCCAAGGGTGGCTGGCCGGAATCCTGCCCGCCGCTGACCACGCTGAACGCGGCGCAAACCAGCCAGGGCCTGACGCTGTTCCCGACCAAAAAACTGCTCGACCACGAATGGTCCAAACACGGCACCTGCAGCGGTCTCGGCGCGATGGGCTATCTGGATGAAGCGGACAAAGCCGTTGGCGCCGTTAAAATTCCGCAGGAACTGCAACCGTTCAGCTCCTCGTATTACTTCGAGGCGCAGGAAATCGCCGACCTGTTCCGCAAGGCCAACCCGGGCATTCCGGCCGATGGCATCGCCGTCATTTGCAGTGGCCCGGAGCTCTCGGAAGTGCGCGTCTGCATGGGCAAGGATCTGCAGTTCGGCGCGTGTGGCAAGGGTGTGAAAACCCAGTGCCGGGCGGGGGATATTCGGGTGCCGCCGTCGCGTTGAGACGAGCGGTTTCCACGTATAAAAAAGGCGCCCGATCGGGCGCCTTTTTTGGTCTGATGGTTTGAAGTACCCGACGAACTCCCGCATGCTTGCGCCCCCGAAAGGATGACCACGTTACATTGCAAGGAGCTGTTCATGAGCGGAAAACCCGCCGCCCGCGACGCTGGACAGCACCGGTGGTCACGGCAATGTCGTCATCGGCGGTTCAGGCACGGTGATCATCGGTGACACGGTGACAGTCGCGCCCTTCAGTGGCTTGTTGCCGATGCCGGTGCATTTCACTGACCGGTTGAAACTGGTCAATGACGTAACCGGTGAGCCGATGCCTGATCATCCTTACGTTATTCAGCGCGCTGACGGACGTCTGGAACATGGGGTGTCTGACGCGAACGGATTTACTCACCCAGTCAGCTCGCACCTGCCTGAAACCATCAAGTTGTTTTTGGAGGAGTGAGGCATGGCTGCTGAAACGGTAACGTGCGCGAAGGGCAACAATTACAAGCTTCACAAGGAACATGCGCTGACGGACAAGAAGGATGTCAGTGACAAGCCTGTGCCGGTGGAGAGTACCAAGGCGATTGTGGTTTTTATCGGAGGTGCGGGAGATAAGGAGAGTTATTATTTTTCGGGTCCTTATGAAAACATCCAGGATGCACGACTTGCATTTGATAGGCGCACTGAGACATTAAAGGCAGAAGGGAAATATAAGTCGCAATGGTTGGGTTACAACGAAGTCAGAGGAAAGCAGGACATTCAACGGCACGTGCTAAGCCTTATTCCGTATAAAAGCTGTCCCGTCTATATCGTCGGCCATAGCCTCGGCGGCTGGAATGGTGCGCACCTGTCCAAAATAATGTCGGATTGGGGTTACAAGGTTCAGATGCTGATCACTCTGGATCCTGTGGGTGAAGGGGCTTTGGTGTGGCTGGGCTCAGACATTTATCGCGAACGTCCCGCGCCAGTTTCGGTTGATTGGATCAATATCAAGGCAACACCTTCCAAGAGAGACCCATCAGACGGGGTCGCGGACTTCGGGGAAAAATGGATTATCTCCTGCGGACCGTCAATTAACGTAAATGTCGACACGAATCACGCTAACGCACTGGGATTGCTAAACGCCCCAATCGCTGATGGTAAATCTGCAAGTGACTTGCTGTTTGATTCAATCATGAAGGAGTTTTCGTGATGTACAGGTTTTTCCTTTGTGTGGTTCTGGCTGTCTGTTCGGGATGTGCAAAGGACCATTTACAGCCTCCGGCAAATTTAAGTTATGTGTCCGTAGATAGGTCGAGTTCCCTTTTATATGTCATCAAATATCAATCCGATGTGGATGTTTTGAACCTGTTTGGCCGAGGCGAAAGGCAAGGGATGGCTTCGGGGACATTGAGGTGCGCGTTAGCGGATGACCACGATTTTTCTGTTGGTAAAGCTATTCAGTTTTCTGCGGTGGGGCTGGTAGATTCTGATATACGCGAAAACGGCAACTCCAAATTCTCCTTTTCGAACAGTACATTCATCACTGAAACATCCAGCGACCGAAGTACGGAGAGAGATCTGTCAGCGGCAGAACTGAACCAACTCCTCGCCAACAAACAACAAATCCCCTGCAAAGTCGTCGTCACCGCCTACGGCTACAAACCCTACTACTCAAACACCATGAACATTCCCGTCGCGGATCTGCTGCGGGAAATCAACAAACCCCAATGATAAAAACGGGGGGGATTTCAGGCGAATCCCCCCGCATCCACCCCCAACTCCCCACGCAAAAACTCCACCAAACCACGTTGCAACCCGCTCAAAACCCCATCACGACTGACCAACGCCAATTCCGTCGGCGCCAGTTCCGGCAAATCCGTACACACCTGATGCTCAGGCAACACCGCCGACACTGGCAGCACCGACACCCCCAACCCCGAGGCCACTGCCGCTTGAATCCCGGTCAGGCTGTGACTGCCGAACGCGACCCGCCAGGGGCGCTGGGCAACATCGAGCAAACGAATGGCGCGCTGCCGATACAGACAGCCTTGCGGAAACAACGCCAACGGCAACACGCCAGTGGACGAATCAAACTCCGCACCTTTGACCCACACCAGCCGCTCGGGCCAGGTCGCCCACGCCGGGCCGCTGTCGGGTTCGCGTTTGATCAGGGCGATGTCGATGTCGCCGGCATCCAGACGCTGGCGCAGATCGAGGCTCATGCCGCTGAGGGTTTCCAGCCGCGCTTGCGGATGGCTGCGGGTGAAGCCGGCGAGAATCAGCGCCATGCGCCGCGCGTCGAAGTCTTCCGGCATGCCGATCCGCAGGATTTCCAGATCGAGGTCGCTGGCCAATGCTTCGGTGGCTTCAGCGGACAGCGCCAGTAATCGGCGCGCGTAATGGATCAGTAATTCGCCGTGTTCGGTGACGGCGACATTCAGCCCGGTACGGTCGCGCAGCAACAGGGCGTGGCCGACCAGCTCTTCGAGTTTGCGCACCTGCTGGCTGACTGTCGACTGAGTGCGGTGCACGCGCTCGGCGGCGCGGGTGAAGCTGCCTTCGTCAACCACGCAGACAAAGGTTTTCAGCAATTCCAGGTCCAGCATGGCGGCGCTCTCGATAGTGGATTTTCAACTGACGATTGGCTATTTATTTAATTTCACACTATCACCGGGCGCTCATAAGCTGAAGTCCTCACCACGGAGGATTCGACCAATGACACTCATCCATACCCCGCGCCCGCAATGGCTGACCTTCGATTGCTACGGCACTTTGATCCAGTGGGACGAAGGCCTCAAAGCTGTGGTCGGCGAAATTCTCAGCGAGAAGGGCGAACATCAGGTCGACGCCGGGCACCTGATCGAAGTTTATGATCGCCATGAACATCGCCTCGAACAAACCCCGCCGCACCGATCGTTCCGCGAACTCAGCACCCTCGGCCTGCAATTGGCCCTGGAAGAATTGGGGCTGCCCAGCCTGCCTGAAGACAGCCAGCGTCTGGCCGCCGCCATCCCGAAAATGCCGCCGTTTGCCGAGGTGATCGAAACTCTTGCGCAGCTCAAGGCGATGGGCTTCAAACTGTGCATCGTCTCCAACACCGACGACGACATCATTGCCGGTAACGTCGCGCAGCTCGGCGGCCACATCGACCGGGTGATCACCGCGCAACAGGCTGGCGCCTACAAGCCGGCGCCGCGCCTGTTCGACTACGCTCATGAGCAGTTGGGCGTCAGCCGCGCAGAGGTGTTGCACATCTGCGCCAGCCCGATGCTCGACCATACGGCCGCGCGGGACATGGGCTTTCGCTGTGTATGGATCGATCGTGGCACTGGTCGCCAGATGCTGGCGGACTATCACCCCGACGCGATCCTCAACCGCCTCGATCAAGTGTTGCCGCTGTTCAAATCCCTCGGTTGGTAACGGAGAATCGTCATGGCTCACACCCTGACTGCCAGTGCGCGGGCCGCACGCCCGACAGCGCTGAACCTCGACACAGAAGCCATCATCACCGCGCGCACTGAGCTGGCGGCGTGCTTTCAACTGGCCGCGTTGCATGGCCTGGAGGAGGGCATCTGCAATCACTTTTCGGCGATGGTGCCGGGGCACGACGATCTGTTTCTGGTCAATCCCTACGGTTTTGCGTTTGCCGAAGTGACCGCGCAGAATCTGCTGGTCTGCGACTTCGACGGCAATGTGGTTGAAGGCGAAGGCTTGCCGGAAGCCACGGCGTTTTACATTCATGCGCGTCTGCACAAGCAACTGCCGCGAGTGAAAGTCGCCTTTCACACCCACATGCCTCACGCCACGGCGTTGTGCCTGCTACAAGGGCCGCCACTGTTATGGCTGGGGCAGACCGCGCTGAAGTTCTACGGGCGCACGGCGGTCGACGAGGACTACAACGGCCTGGCGCTGGACACGTCCGAAGGCGACCGTATCGCCGGAGTCATGGGCGACGCCGACATTCTGTTCCTGAAAAATCACGGCGTGATCGTTGCCGCGCCGACCATCGCCGAAGCCTGGGACGACCTCTATTACCTGGAACGCGCCGCGCAGGTGCAACTGCTGGCGATGGCCACGCAACGGCAATTGAAGCCGGTGCCCCACGCCATTGCGCAACGGGCCTATGAGCAAATGCGCGAAGGTGATCCGCAAAGTGCGCGAGCCCACCTGCACAGTGCGATGCGGCGCCTGGCCCTTCACAACTGACTAACCCTAAAGGAGCGATCGAAAATAAATCGGCGAACAGCGATCATCCAAACTCGTTGTGCGCCGATATACCTGAGCGGGACCGGGGCGTTTGCCCCGTAGATTCCGGTGGGCTACGCTCACAAACATAAGGGTTTTGCCGCTGGCGCCCTTGTCGTACCTGCCCAGGACTTGCTTTTGCCTATCCCTATTCACGATCCGCATCAGGCCCCCGGAGGCACCCTTAAACGCCTGCCGCTGCGCAAAGCGGCAGTGCTGTTTATCGTTGCGGTGGGGTTGTGCCTGTCCGGTTTGCTGTACCTGCAACTGGAGCAGTCGCGTCGTCAGGATCTGGCCGTGGCGAAAATGGCCTCGAGCAACCTGACCCGGGCGATGGCGCAGCAGGCCGAAGACACCTTTTTGGCCGCCGATCTGGTGATGACCAGCCTGGTTGACTGGATTCAGGATGACGGTTACGGCGCCGCGCAGAAGCCGCGTTTGCAGAAAACTTTCGCCCGGCGCGTGCAGCAACTCGATCAGTTGCACGGCATTTTTCTCTTCGACACGCAGGGCCAGTGGGTGATTACTTCATTCGCTGATTTGCCCCGTGGCAATGGCGTGGCCGATCGCGAGTACTTCAAGTTCCACCAGCAGAACGCCTCGACGCTGGCGCACATCGGCCCGGCGATTCGCAGCCGTGAGAACGGCGAGTGGATCATCCCGATTTCCAAACGCGTCAATGATCACGCGGGCAATTTTCAGGGGGTGTTGCTGGCCGGGATCAAGATGTCGTATTTCGACCGCTTTTTCGAAAGCTTCAGCCTCGATGATCAAGGCATCATGTTTCTCGGCTTGAGTGACGGCACCTTGCTCGCCCGTCGGCCGTTCGATGAAAACCTGATCGGCACGTCGCTGGCGCAAGGGCGGATTTATCGCACGTTACTGCCTGAGGCGGCGGCCGGCACGGCGATGATCAACTCGGTGGTCGATGGCGTGGTGCGTTTGTATGGTTATCGACGCTTGTCGGCGTATCCGCTGGTGGTGTCGGCGGCGACCTCGCGCGACACGATTCTCGAGGGTTGGTACGCACGGGCCTTCCAGTCGAGTGTGATTGTCGCCTTGGTGATTCTTGGCGTCGGCCTGTTTGGCTGGGTGTTCATTCATCAGGTGCGCGATGGTGAACGGATCGAAAAAAACCTGCGCAAAGCCCAGCGTACGCTGGAGCAGATCGCCACTCACGACAGCCTGACCGGGTTGGCCAATCGACGTTTGTTCGAGCGCTCTCTGGAAGTCGAATTCGCCCGTGGTGCGCGGCAGGTCAGCCCGGTCAGCCTGATCATGCTCGATATCGATTTCTTCAAGCGCTACAACGACGCCTATGGTCATGTCGCCGGGGATCATTGTCTGACTCAGGTCGCCCAAGTGCTGCAGACGTGCTGCCAGCGCAAGTCGGATCTGGCGGTGCGCTACGGTGGCGAGGAGTTTGCGGTGCTGTTGCCGGACACCGACATCAACGGCGCACTGGCGATTGCCGGGCAGATCCGGCGCAGCGTGATCGACAAACACATCATCCACAGCGGCTCGCCAACCGGGTATTTGACGGTGAGTCTGGGCTGTTATTCGTTTATTCCGAGCGGCAATGACAGCCTGGAAGTGTTTATCCAGCGTGCCGATGCGGCGTTGTATCAGGCGAAAAATGCCGGGCGCAATCGTGCGGCGGTGTTGTCACTGGACAGCGGCCTGGCCGAATTGATGCGCTCCGATCGCTGACCCAGAGCCTGGCACAAACCCTATGGGTGAGAGGGGATTGTGTGATTGTCGCAGGAACTTGTGGGAGCTGGCTTGCCAGCGATAACGGTCGGTCAGTCAAGGAAGATGTTGACTGTGCTGACGCTATCGCTGGCAAGCCAGCTCCCACAGTGATTTTCATCAAGCCAAGGTTATGTGAATACCCATACAACCGAGGGTTTTCACCACGGGTGGCTCTTGTTCGTTCAGCCGCCAGTGCCACCGCCCGCACCGCCAGTGCCGCCGCCGGCCGATCCGGTACCGCCGCCAGCCCCGGAACCCGAACCACTGGCCCCGCCATTGGTGCCAGTCCCGGAACCCATGCCCGAAGAACCGCTACCACCGGAAGGCGCGCCCGGCGTGTTGTCTGGCGGCGTAGTTGTGCTGGTCGGGCCGCCGGACTTGGTGCCGGTGGCGTCAGCGCCGTCGTTGGCGGCGAAGCTGGCGGCCGAGGCGCTGGCGAGCAACCCGGCGAGCAATAACGAAGTGAGTTTGCGCGTGATCATGATCCGTCTCCAGAAATGGCATGTACCTGATATTGGTCTGACGCGCAGAACCCTTGGTGCCGAATGGCTGACGAGCGGTCAGCGGGAAAACCGAGTGGCCTCCTGATCTTCTGGAATATTGGCTATTTGTCGAACCGGGTGTGAGGGCTAACGTAGCCACACATTCACTTGCTACCCGGAGCTACCATGCAACCTCGTACCGATTTCTACACCGCCTCCCCAGACGCCTTGAAAGCGATGATGGCTCTGGAAACTGCCGTGTCCAAACTGCCGCTGGAAAAGACCCTGATCGAATTGGTCAAGTTGCGCGCCTCGCAAATCAACGGCTGCGCATTCTGCATCGACATGCACACCACCGATGCGATCAAGGGTGGCGAAACCCCGCGCCGCTTGTTCGCGGTGACGGCATGGCGTGAAGCGCCGTTTTTCAGCGACCGCGAACGCGCCGCGCTGTTGTGGACTGAATCGCTGACCCAACTGAGCCTGACCCACGCCCCGGACGAAGATTACGAGGTGGTTGCGGCGCAGTTCACACCGAAAGAAATGGTCGACCTCAGCGTGGCGATCAACACCATCAACAGCTGGAATCGTCTGGCCGTAGGCTTCCGCAAAATCCCACAGGCTTAAGCTGCCCACAATCCCTACACGGGCCGGGGAAACTTCATAAAACTGGATCAATGCCCATCCGCACTCGGCGCCGCCGGTGGTTGCACCTTGCGCATCAAGGGCACCATCGCCGTGGCGATGACGAAGCACGCCCCGATCATCAAAAAGGTGTCACCGTAGGTTTGCGTTTGCGCCTCGCGGTAGGTCAGCAGCCACAACTGGCGCAGGCTGGCGGTGACACCGACGTCGCCGCTCTGGCCCAGGTTCGCCAGGTTTCCACTGACCTGCGACAGCCACTGATTCATCGCTTCATTGCTGCTGTTCAAGTGTT
Source organism: Pseudomonas sp. AC242 (assembly GCF_979258655.1). Taxonomy (NCBI): domain Bacteria; kingdom Pseudomonadati; phylum Pseudomonadota; class Gammaproteobacteria; order Pseudomonadales; family Pseudomonadaceae; genus Pseudomonas; species Pseudomonas sp. AC242. Next base: position 3,516,363 of record NZ_OZ409873.1, on the reverse strand, counting down.
CGGCTAATCGCGTGAAGTGCAGGTTGGTGCGGTCATTGAGAATGGTCGCGCACGCCGCAATACCAATCGCACCACCCAGATTGCGCATCAGGTTGAACAACCCTGACGCATGCTTCAAACGTGCGGGCGCCAACCCGCCCAAGGTCAGCGTCACCGCTGGCGGCACCGCCAATTGCTGGGCAATCCCGCGCAACGCTTGCGGCAGCATCAATTGCCCCGCGCCCCAGTCGTGAGTGATCGGGCTGAACTCCCACATCGATATCGCGAACAGACCCAGACCGATCATCATGATCCAGCGCAGATCGACGCGATTGGCCAGAAAGGCATACAGCGGAATCGCCATGATCTGGAACACGCCGGTGGAGAAAACCGCCAGACCAATGTCCAGCGCGCTGTAGCCGCGCACCCGGCCGAGGAACAGCGGCGTCAGGTAAATCGTCGCGAACAGGCCGATGCCGGTGACAAACGAAAAGAAGCAGCCGAGGGCGAAATTGCGATCCTTCAAGGCGCGCAGATCGACGATCGGATTGGCCACGTGCAAGGTGCGGCCAATGAAGGCCAACCCGGCGAGGCCACTGATCCACGCGGTGGTCAGAATGGTCTGGTCGCTGAACCAGTTCCAGCGCGGACCTTCTTCGAGGGTGTATTCCAGGCAGCCAAGAAACAGCGCAAGAAACACCATGCTCAAATAGTCCGCGCCTTTGAGCAGCGACAGTTCCGGCTGGTCGATTTTCACCAGCATCGGCACTGCCACGGCAACGAAAATACCCGGCACCAGGTTGATATAGAACAACCAGTGCCACGAGGAAATATCAGTGATCCAGCCACCGATCACCGGCCCCAATGTCGGCGCTAAGGACGCGACCGCACCGATGGTCGCGGCGGCGATCACGCGTTGTTTGCCGGTGAAGAAAAAGAACGCGGTGGTGAACACCAGCGGGATCATCGAGCCGCCGAGAAAACCTTGCAGCGCCCGAAAGGCAATCATGCTCTGGATGTTCCAGGCCACGCCGCAGAGCAGGCTGGCGAGGGTGAAACCGACCGCCGACGCGCAGAACAACCAGCGCGTGGAGAACACTCGCGACAGCCAGCCGGACAGCGGAATCACGATGATTTCGGCGATCAGATAACTGGTCTGCACCCACGCGGTTTCATCGGTGCCGGCGGACAGTCCGCCGCCGATATCGCGCAGTGACGCCGAGACAATCTGGATATCCAGCAGCGCGATGAACATGCCAATGCACATGGTCGCGAAGGCGAACACTTTGGTGGCGGTCGCCATGTCCGCTGCGTTGAATGGCTGTGCAGGAGCGGCGAGGGCGGTGCTCATGGCGCGACGGCCACGGCACTGGTTTCCGGTTGTGCGCGGGTGTCGACTTCCGCCGTCACCGACAGGCCCGGGCGCAAGTGCCCGAGCACGCCATCAGCGGGGTCGAGGAGGATGCGCACCGGTACGCGCTGGACGATTTTGGTGAAGTTGCCGGTGGCGTTTTCCGGTGGCAGCACACTGAATTGCGAACCAGTGGCGGGGGCGAGGCTGTCGAGGCGGCCGTGGAATTCCTGTCCGGAAAGGACGTCGGCGCGGATGCTCACGCGTTGCCCGGGTTTCATCCGCGCCAATTGGTCTTCCTTGAAATTGGCATCGACCCAAAGGCCGCTGGCCGGCACTACCGACAACTGTTGCGAGCCGGCCTGAGCATAGGCGCCAACCCGGGCGCGGCGATTGCCGATCACGCCATCGACCGGCGCGCGCAGTTCGGTGTAGCCGAGGTTGAGTTGCGCCAGATCGCGTTCGGCGCGGGCTTGCTGAAGGGCGGCGCGGGCCTGTTGTTTCTGGGTGTCGATCACCGCCAGTTGGCGTTGCGCGGCCAGCAGTTCGGCTTGTGCACGGGCGCTCAGGGCTTGTGCGGTTTTGAAGGTAGCGTCGGCGCGTTGTGCGCTTTCTACGGACACGGCGTTGCTGGTCACCAGGCGTTTGTAGCGTGCGTTGTCGTCCCGCGAACGCGCGGTTTCTGCGCCGGCGGCGTCGATGCCGGCGCGGGCCTGGCCGATCACCGCTTGTTGCAGTTGTTCGGTGGCGTCGAGGTTGGCCAGCAGCGCTTCTTCAGCGGCGACGGCGCCTTCGGCCTTGGCCAGATTGGCGCGATAGTCGCGGGCGTCGAGGCGGATCAACACATCGCCGGCCTTGACGTGCTGGTTGTCGCTGACCAGCACTTCGTCGATGTAACCGGCGACTTTCGGCCCGATCACCGTGACATCGCCACCAATATAGGCATCGTCGGTTTCTTCGAGAAAACGCCCGGCGCCCCACCAGTGCACGGCGTACAGACCGGCAAAGATCAATGCGAGCAATCCCGCGCCGGGAAGCAGCAGGCGTTTAAGCAGGGGCGGCCTGGTCTTTACCACAACAGGTTCGAGGGTGGGCATGCTGGTCATGGCGGGATACCTGCGCAAACGGGTCATTATTACGGCTGTAATATGACGCAGGTAATATTTAGTCGCAAATTATTTCTGCTGCCAATCGTCAGTTGCTCACTTGAGCCAGTGGCCCGGCGTGCTGCCGGTCATGGCTTTGAAGAAGGCGATGAAGGCGCTGTCGCTGGCAAAACCCGATTCGAACGCGCAGTAACTCAGGCTGCGCCCGGTGGCGAGTAATTCCATCGCGCGCATCAAGCGCCACTGCTGGCGCCATTGCTGATAACTCATGCCGGTTTCGCGCTGGAAGATTCGCCCGATGGTGCGACTGCTGGCGCCGATCTGCTGTTCCAGCAGTTGCAGCTCCGGAGGCAGACGTTCGGGCGTTTGCAGCAGCAGCGCGAGGCGTTTGTCTTGAGGTAACGGCAACAACATCGGTTGTTGCGCCGCTTCCTCGATTTCGCTCAGGCACAGGCCGAGCAAGTGGGCGAATTTGCCCTGCTGCCAATCGGTGGCGAAATCGGCCAGCGCCATGGGCTCCAGCACCGCACGCAACAAGGCACTGACTTCGATCACGCACACCTGCTCTGGCAGCTCGGCGCACAGTTCGGGGATCAAGTAGATGGAGCGGTAATCGACACTTCGCTGCATCACCGCCCGATGGCTGACACCCGGCGGAATCCACGCCGCCCGCGACGGCGGCAACAGGCACAGTTGCTGCGCCAGAGTAATCCGCGTGCAGCCTTGTCGCGTGTACAGCAGTTGCCCGCGTTGATGACGGTGCAGGCCGGAGTCGTGGTCGCCCAAGGTCGAGGCGATACCAATCACCGGCGCCTGAAAGCGATCTGCGTCGAATGTTGCGTGGGCTTCGAGCCAGGCCATGAGTTGTCCGATTTCAGCGATAAGTTGGCAGGATTTGGATAATACGCCAGTGGCCGGTTCTTAAACTCCTCGGCGGTTCAAGTGAGGAGTGATGAAGGATGAACAACAGATATTTCTTGTGGCTGGCAATTGCGCTGCTGATGTTTCCGCAAATCGCGCAAACCCTGTACAGCCCGGCGCTCGGCGATATCGGGCGTGCGTTTAACGTTGGCCCGCAAGCCGCCGCGCAGACCTTGTCGGTGTATTTCCTCGCGTTTGCCGTCGGGGTGGTCGTGTGGGGGCGTTTGTGTGATCGCATCGGTCGGCGCCCGGCGATGCTCGCGGGCTTGGCTATCTACGCCGCTGCCACACTTTTCGGTCTGCGGGTCAGCAGTTTCAACGGCTTGTTACTGGCGCAGATGTTGGCGGCTTTCGGTGCTTCGGTGGGCTCGGTGGTCACGCAAACCGTGTTGCGCGACCGCTTCAAAGGCGCCGAACTGGCGCAGGTGTTTTCCCTGGTAGGCATCGCGCTGGCGGCCAGTCCGGCGATTGGCCTGTTCAGCGGCGCCAGCCTGGTTGAGGTCTTCGGTTATCGCGGTGTCCTCACTGCATTGCTGTTGCTGGCAACGCTGTTGTGGCTATGGAGTTGGTACATCCTGGCGGAAACCCGGCCAGCGCCCTGCAGCCATGTCGGTCTGTTCGAAACCCTTGGGCGCATGCTGCGAGACTGGGGGATCTGGCGCTCGGCGCTGTGGATTGCATCGTTCAACGTGGCGCTGTTCAGCTATTACAGCCTCGCACCGTTCATGTTTCAGCGGCTGGATGTGGACGCCAGCGGGTTCGGCTACAGCGGCGTGATCCTCGCGCTGGGCTCAGGTTTTGGAGCATGGTTCAACCGGCGTTTATTGACGGCCGGGTTCAAGGCATTGCAGTTGATTCGCCTCGCGGCTGGCATCGCCTTGCTCGGTGGCGTGGGCGTATGGTCGCTGCAAGGCAGTGTCGCGTTCGTGCTGCCGATGCTGCTGGTGGTGTTGGCGTTTGGCCTGGCAATCCCGAACATTCTCGGTTCGGCCTTGGCCAATTACGCGGATCGATTGGGCACCGCCGGGGCGTTGTTGGGTTTGATGTATTACCTGCTGATCGGCGCGGGACTGATGCTCGCCGGCTGGTTTCAAGCCCTCGGGGAAACCCTGATAGCGTGCAGTGCCGTGGCCTTGCTGCTGACAATAAAGCCAGGCAAAGCAATTGTTTAAGAAATGTAAGCGCTGTAGGAAGCGTCTTGCATTTGTGTAGGAGGGCTCCGACTATCACGATCATTGATGACGTGGCATTACGCCATTTGATGATCGCAAGGATGTTGCGTGCCGTTTCCGTTTCGCGCTGTTTTTCGCCGTCGTTCCCCGCTTTGCCCGCTGTTGTCGGCCTTTGTGTTGAGTGTGTGTGCCTCCTCGATTGAAGCCGCCGAACCTGTCGCGCCGGGCCAGGAAGTGCTGCGCCAGCAACAACAGCAACAGCGCGATCTGCAACAACTGCAACTTGAGCAAAGAAAGCGGCAGTTGGAGCGCGGCGCGTTCGGTCCGGCGCCGGTCACCCCGGCCATTCCGCCAACCGTCACCGCCGATGAACGTTGCTGGCCATTGAGCGGTGCGCGCATCGGCGGCGTCACGTTGATCGACAGTGCCAAACTCAACGCGCGGATCAAACCGCTGCTGGCGCCGTGCATGGGCGTCGGCCAGATCAATCATCTGTTGGCGACCATCACCGCGAGCTACGTCGACAAGGGCTACATCGCCAGCCGTCCGTATCTGCTCAGCGCACCGGCAGCGGGGCAGTCACTGGATATCCGCGTTGAAGAAGGCTACATCGAGTCCATCGAACTGGCCGATCAGAGTCTGCCGGTGTCCCTCGGCGGCGCGTTTCCGGGGATGCTCGGCGAGCCGCTGAACCTGCGCGATCTGGAGCAGGGCCTTGATCAACTGAATCGCCTGCGCTCGATCGATCTCACCGCCGATATCGCTCCCGGCAGTCAGCCCGGTGCCTCGCGGATCATCCTGCGTTCTCGCACCTCCGCGCATTCGCGCTGGGCCTTGAACGCGGGCATCGACAACCTCGGCAGCGCAAGCACCGGACGTGATCGCGACACCGTCAGCCTCAGTCTCGACAGCCCGTTGCAACTCAACGACCTGTTGAGCCTCAGCGCCAGCGACACCCTCAATCAGGGCGATCGCTACAGCCGCAACGCCAGCCTGTATTACGCGATTCCCTACGGTTACTGGACCTACAGCGTGTTCGCCAGCCATGCCGAATATCGCGCGCCATTCAAACTGCCAAGCGTGACCTTTCACAACACCGGCATCACCGACCAAGTCAGCCTGCGCGCCGACCGTGTGCTGTGGCGCGACCAGAGCCGTCAGCTCAGCGCCAACCTGCAACTGGCGCACAAGGATGTCGACAGCTACCTGCAAGACGTTCGCCTCGGTATTCAAAGCCCGACGCTGACGGTGGCTGAGGCTGGCCTCAATCTGTTCTGGCTCGACCGCGCGGTGTGGAACCTCGACGTCAATTACGCTCAGGGCCTGCGCTGGTTTGGCGCCGACGACGACTCACAGCAGCAGATCAACAACCTGCCCAAGGCGCAGTTCCGCAAGTACCGCACGGGCCTCAGTCAGTGGCGCAATGGTCAGCTTGGCGCGCAGGCCTGGCAGTGGCAGAGCCAGCTCAATTTGCAGTACAGCCCGGACCCGTTGCCAGCGATCGAACAATTGCTCGGCACCGATGAATCGGCGGTGCGCGGCTATCGGGTCAGCAGTGCCTCCGGCGCCAGCGGCGCGATCTGGCGTAACACCTTGCGCTTGCCGCTGCGCAGTCAATGGCCGGTGCAGATCACCCCGCGGGTGGGCCTCGACCACGGCTGGATCAAGGCCGATCACGGCGCGCAGGGCCAACGCCTGAGTGGCGCCAGTGTCGGTCTGAATCTGGGCTGGAAGAACTTGCAAGTGGACGTCGATTATCAACGCGCGCTCAACACCCCGAGCGGTCTGCAACACGAATCGCAAACCTGGCTGATGCGCGTCGGGGTGCAGATATGACGCTACCGCAACGAACAACGCAGTGAACAAACAGCCGTCGGATCTGAGCGCGTCAGCCACGGCCAAGACTAAACGCGCAACGTGATGCCGTACTCACATGGAGACGTTTTTATGCCAGCACACACCTTTGCATTTCATCTTTCGCCGCGGGGCAAATTGCGCTGGGCGATTGCCAGCCTGTTCTTCGCCGTGCACCTGCCGAGCGCGCTCGCCGGCGGCGTCGTAGTCGCACCGGGCCCCGGCGGCACCGCGCAATTGCAGACCCAGGGCGGTGTGCCCATCGTCAACATCGTCGCGCCCAACGGTTCGGGCCTGTCGCACAACCAGTTCCTCGATTACAACGTCGACCGTCAGGGGCTGGTACTGAACAACGCCTTGCAGGCCGGGCAATCGCAACTGGCCGGGCAACTGGCGGCCAACCCGCAACTGCAAGGCCAGGCGGCGAGCGTGATTCTCAACGAAGTGATCAGCCGCAATCCGTCCGCCATCAACGGCGCGCAGGAAATCTTCGGTCGGCCTGCCGATTACGTGTTGGCCAACCCCAACGGCATCTCGGTCAATGGCGGCAGCTTCATCAACACGCCGAACGCCAATCTGGTGGTCGGTCGTCCGGAATTGAATGACGGCAAACTGCAAAGTCTGAATACCCGCGACGCCAGTGGTCAGTTGCAGATTCACAGCGGTGGACTACGCAACGGCGAGGGCTCGATCAACCTGATCGCGCCGCGAATCGACAGCCAGGGCGCGATCACTGCGCGCGACCAGTTGAACCTTACGGTCGGGCGCAATCAGGTTGATTACGCCAGCGGCCAGGTGAAAACCGTCGACCCTGCCGGCAACACCGGCGATCAACGCATCGACGCCAGTCTGTTCGGCGCGATGCAGGCCGGGCGCATCAACATTGTCAGCACCGCCGAAGGTGCCGGCGTACGGGTTGGCGCGGTGCAAGTGGCCGGGCGTGATGGCGTGCAGATTCGTTCCGCTGGTGACTTGAGTGTCAGCGGTGAAGCGGTTGCCAACAGCCTCGACGTGACCCGCGCCGGTCTCCGCAGTAGTCAGGGCGATGTGGCTTTGCACAGCGGCAAGGATCTGACGTTGGCGGCTACCGATGTCAGCGCTCGCGACGTCACGCTCGACGCCAAACGCAACCTGACCCTGTCGACGGTCGAAAGCCGCAAGCTTCAGGAAAAGCGCGAAAACTGGAACAACAGCACCATCGGCATCACCTGGGAAACCTACGACCGCACTCAGACCGACAGTGAATCGCGCCAGCACGGCAGCCAGATTATCGCTAGCCGCGACGCCAAGTTGTCGTCCGGTAAAGACACCGAACTGAAAGCCGCCAAGGTCGAAGCGGCGAAGACTCTCGATGTGCAAAGCGGCGGCGACTTGCGCCTGACCGCCGCCACTGAAAGCCACACGCAGACCGATCAAGGTAATCACCGCAAACACCTGTGGAAAGCCGACTGGAACAGCAGCAGCGAGGAGCAGCGCAGCGTCACCAGCCAACTGAAGGCCGGCAACATTGCTCTGCAAACCGCCGCGTTGTTGCGCTCCGAAGGCGCCGAGTTAAACAGCTCCGGCGACGTGCAACTGGCCGGCAAACAGGTGGAAATCACCACGGCCACTCTTACCAATCGCAGCAGCGACAACCGATATTCCGGCGATCTGGTCGGCGGTGGTTTCTTCGGCAAGACGGGCGATGCCGACAAGGGCAAGACCCAGCATCAGGGCAGCAAGGTCAACGCCAGCGGCAAACTGATCGTCAAGGCTGACGACGTGCGCATCAGCGGCAGCCAAGTGCGTGGCGGCACCGACGCCAGCGTGATCAGCGACAAGGGTTCGCTGGTGATCGATGGCGTGCAGGACACCTCGCACAGCAATAACCACGACAAGGACAGCAAGTTCTTCGGCATCAGCAAGGACGAGTCGCGGCAGAACAGCAAAGACAGCAGCACCGTGCGCAGCGAACTGGTGTCCGACAGCAACCTCAAGCTCAAGAGCGCCAAGGATATCGAAGTGGCGGGCTCGACGGTCAAGGCTGGCGGTGCGCTGACGGCCGACGCGGCAGGCGACGTCAATGTGCATTCGGCGCAGAACACTCACGACAGTACTGACACCACGCACACCCGTGGCTTCGATGCGTACGCCAAAGAGCAAACGCCGGAACAATACCGCGCCGGGATCCACTACGAAGACAAACAGCAAACCGTCACTAGCAACGACGTCACTCAACAAGGTTCCAGCCTCAGCGGCGGCAGTGTGCAGGTGAAGGCGGGCGGTGACGTCACGCTCAAAGGCGCGGAGGTGAAATCCACCGTTGGCGACACCACGTTGAGCGGCCAAAACGTGTCGTTGCTGGCCGCAGCCGACAGTCACCAAACCACCACCGACACCTCCAGCACTGGCGGTGGTTTCTACTACACCGGCGGCCTCGACCGTGCCGGCAGTGGCGTCGATTTCGCCCACAGCACGGCGCAGGATTCGACCAGTAAAACCGCCGCGCAAACCAGCAGCGTACAGAGCAGCGGCAGCCTGACGATCAATGCCGACAAACTCGCCACTGAAGGTGCGCAACTCAAGGCTGGCGACGGTCTGAACGTCGCCGCCAACGAGATCGACAACCGTGCGGCCAGCAACACTGACAGCAGCACGCATAGCGAGAGCAACTGGTCGGCGGACATCGGCGCCAACGTCGAGTACAAAGACATCGCCCGGCCGATCGCTGGCGCAGTCAAAGACGTGCTCGGCGGCAAGGTGCCGGACAAGGATTCGCTGGCCAATCTCGGTCAGCCGAATGTCGGCATAGACGTCGCAGTCGGTCATGGCAGCGCCAGCAAAACCGAGCAAAACAACAACGCTGTAGTCAGCCGTTTTGACGGCGGCACTGTCGATGTGAAAACCACCGGCACGTTGCACGACCAAGGCACGCAATACAACGCCAGCGCCGGCCAAGTGAACATCAGCGCTGACCAACTGCTTGCCGATGCCGCCAGCAATACGCACAACAGCAGCGCCAACGCGGTGGATGCCAAGGTCGATGTGCGCGTCTACACCAAGACCGGTGAAGACGTGAACGTCGCCGGCAGCGGCGCGGGTGGCAGCAGTGCGTCGAGCAAGGACAACTCCAGCGCCGTGGTCGGCGGTTACGCCGGTAGCCAGGGTGTGAACATCAAGGTCGGCGGCGATGCGCAGTTCGAAGGCAGTCGTTTCGACGGCGGGCAGGGCGGTGTGAGCATCAAGACGGGCGGTGATCTGGCGCTGAATCAGGCCAACGACCGGCAGACCAGCAATGACAGCAGCCTGCGCGGCAATGGCTCGCTGACGGTCGGCACCTTGCCCGGCACCGATGGCACCAACGTTGATCTCGGCGCCGGTTTCCAGCTTGATCACAGCGGCAAGCAAAGCACTGACACTCAGGCCCATGTGGCGAGCATCACCGGCAACGGTCCGGTGCAACTCAGCAGCGGCGGCGATCAAGTCCAGCAAGGCACGAAAATCGACAGCGCTGGCGCCATCGATTTGCACGCTGATGGCAAGCTCGATCTGCAAGCCGCAACCGACACTCATACCGCGACCGGCAGCAATCTCGGCGGCGGCTTGAAGGGTGGCGGCAGCAAAACCAGCAGCGAGAAGAGCCGCGATCAGGGCGGCAATCTGAGTGGCAACTTCAATATCGGTCGGGTCAACGAGGATTCGAAAACCCTTACCGGTGGCCAACTCAACAGCCAGAGCGGCATCGCGTTGAGCGGTGATTCGATTCATCTGCAAGGCACGCAAGTCAGCGCACCGAACGTCAGCATCGACGCGCAAAAGGGTGGTTACGTGCAGGAGTCGGCGCAGTCCACCGACCACCGCAATAACTGGAATGTCGCGCTGAATGCCGGTGGCAACCTGAGCAGCAAAACCCCGACCGCCGCTGATGAGAAGGCCAGCAGCGACCACGGCTTCAACGCCGGGGCCAAAGTCGCTGTGGATTACTTGCAGGGCAGCACCCAGCAGAACAGCCAGATCAAGGCTGACAGCGTGGTGTTGAACAGCGCTGGTGATGCACAGCTGGCGGGTGCGCGGATCGACGCTAAAGATGTCAGCGGCAAGGTCGCGGGTGATCTGATCGTCGAAAGCCTTCAGGACGCGAGCAACCACGCCAAGGTCGATGTTGATCTGGGCCTGACTGCGAAGAAAAACCCACCGAGTGACAAAGAGAAGCTCGCCGGCACCGACTACAAACCGACACTGAAAGCGCAGGGTGAGTACGCGCACAAGGACAGCGTTGCGCAGGCGTCCGCGATCAGTGCCAGCCAAGGCGTGAACCTCGCAGTCGGCGGCGCGACACAGCTGACCGGCGCGCGGATTTCGTCGACGCAAGGAAAGGTCGATCTCGGTGGTTCGAAGGTCAGCAGCACCGATCTGAGTAACCGTGACTACGGCGTGAAAGCGGGCCTTGATCTGCCGCATAAAGCCGAGGAAAACGCACCGAAGGTTTCCCTGGAAAACGGTACCTTGAAAGTCGGCCCGGTCACCCTGAGTGGGCATCTCGACACCCAGACCCTGCAAGCCGGGATCGACGAGAAAGGCTGATCCAACGGCCAGTGGTGGATGCACTTGACCCCGCATCCACCACCCAACCCTGTGGGAGCGAGCCTGCTCGCGAAAGCGTCCTGTCAGTCAATGCAACCAGTGACTGATGTACCGCATTCGCGAGCAGGCTCGCTCCCACATTGTTTTGCGCCAGGCGTTAAATCTCGCGCATCATGCGCGACCTTAAAAAACGCCAGGGAGGCAAACAATGAAAACAGCATTCGTCGCTGTACTCGGGGCTTTGTTGATCGCCCAACCATCCGTGTCCTTCGCGGATAACAGCAACGGCAAAAACCTCTATTCGCAGCGCTGCGCTGTGTGCCACGGCGCCGATATAAAAGGCAGCGGACCGCTGGCGCGTAAAAGCAATCCGCCCACACCCGACCTGACCACCTCCGCGTTCAAAAAACGCCTGAGTGAATATCCGGGGGTGATTGTGTCGTCGATCATCCTTCGCCCGAACGGCAACCTGATTCCAAAAACGCTGCAGGAAAACGGGGTAAAAATACCGCCGCATGCCTGGAGCGTTAAGGATCTGCGTGACTTGCATGACTACATGAGTGGGGTGATTTCGATAAAACGCTGAGCTCGCGAGGCGACCCGGACGGTCGGATCGAGGAATCCATTGCTTCGCCTTAATAGGAAGCATTACTATCCACGCCCCTTTCCTCAGCACGCCGCCAAACCCCAATGCGTCCCCGCAGACCCGGCTTTTTCGAGCATTACGAAGAGTTGATCGGCACCTGGACTCGCCGCCTGCGCAATCGCGCGCAGGCCGAGGATCTGGCGCACGACACCTTTGTGCGGGTGCTTGAGTCGGATTCGGCGGCGGTGCAGCAGCCACGGGCGTATTTGCACCAGACCGCGCGCAATATCGCGGTCGACGGTTATCGGCGTGAGGATCGGCGCGGCGCCATGGAGTCCCAGGCCATCGATCACAGTGAGTCGTCATCCGGCGACCCGGAGCATTACATGCATGCGATCCAGTTGGCTGACTCCATCGAACGGGCGCTCGCTGAATTGCCGGTCAATTGCCGCAAGATCTTCGTCTGGCAGAAGATCGAAGGCCTGACCCAGGCGGAAATCGCCGAACGCCTGGGCCTGTCCAAGAACATGGTCGAAAAGTATATGATCCGCACCCTGCGGCATCTGCGTGATCGCCTCGACGGGTTGCAGTCATGAACCGCCGCAGCTTTTCATCCCCAGCCCAACAGGACATTCCATGATGGATACGCGTGATTGCGCGTGCGGGCAAACAACGGTGCGCGATGACGCGGCTCGCTGGTTTGTGCGTTTGCAGGAGCCGGCCGTCAGTGCCGACGAGCAGCAGCGCTTCGATGCCTGGCTGAATCAACATCCGCAGCACCGTGACGAATTCCAATTGCTCCAGGGCTTGTGGTCGGCGGCGGATTTGCTCCCGGCGCCACGCCTCAAAGCCCTTGCTGAAACGCCGCCCACTCGCCGCGAGCGCCGTCCGATGCTGCGTTATGCCGTGGCCGCGAGTGTGCTGGCGGTGGCGCTCGGCCTGGGTTTGTTCAGTGGTTTGAATCATCCCGGCGGCTACAGCGCCGAATTCGCCACGGCGCTGGGCGAGCGCAAACACGTGGCGCTGCCGGACGGTTCGGTGATCGATCTGAACAGCCGCAGCCGCTTGCAAGTGCACTATGAACAGGATCGTCGACTGATCGAGTTGAGCGAAGGCGAAGCGCTGTTCAGCGTCGCGCACGATACCTCGCGACCGTTCGTGGTCGAGACCGGAAATGGCAAGGTCACGGTCACCGGCACGCGTTTCGATGTGCGCCGTGATGTCACACAAACCCGCGTAGCGGTGGAGCAGGGCACGGTGAAAGTGCAGGGGCGCGATGCAGCGGATGATCACTTCATCAGCTTGACCGCAGGCCTCGGCACTTATGTCGATGCGCAAGGCAAAGTCGCCGCCGCCTATGCAGTCAACCCGGCGGAGCTGACAGCGTGGCGCAGCGGCAAACTGGTGTTCAACAACGCCAGCCTCAGTGAGGTCGCGGCCGAAGTCTCGCGTTACCGTGAGCAGCCGCTGACCGTGGCCAATCCGGCCGTGGCCAGTCTGCGCCTGACCAGCGTGTTCAAATCGGACAACACCGACGCTTTGCTCAAAGCCTTGCCGAGCATCCTGCCGGTGGCCGTTCGCACCCTTGCGGATGGCAGTCAGGAAATAATCGCAAAATAAAATTCAGGTTTTTTTCGAGTTCATCGTCTTCCTGTTCAACTGCAACTGGTTTGCATTAACAGCCGCACACTCTTGCGATCCACAGGACTACGTACGACGTGAAAAACACCACTGCCAACAACAAAAAATCCCCTTGGCTGCCGCTGGCCCTAGCGCTGGCGGTCAACGCTGCCATGCCGCTGGCGTTTGCCGGTGAAGCGATTCATATCCGCGCGCAGCCATTGGGTCAGGCCCTCAGCGAACTGGGCCAGCAGACATCGCTGCAAGTGTTTTTCAGCCCGGACCTGGTCGCCGGCAAACAGGCGCCGGCAGTCGACGGTGATATCTCGCCGGAGCAGGCGTTGCGCCAATTGCTGCAGGGCAGCGGTCTGGATTATCAGATCAACGAAGGTTCGGTAACGCTGTCGCCGGCCGCGAGTTCCGCCGCCAGCAACGGCCCGTTGGAACTGGGCGTGACCGACATCAAGGTGGTTGGTGACTGGCTCGGTGATGCCAACGCCGCCGTGGTGCAGAACCATCCCGGCGCGCGCACGGTGATCCGCCGCGAAGCCATGGTCGAGCAGGGCGCGATGAACGTCAGCGACGTGCTCAAGCGTGTCCCGGGCGTGCAGGTGCAGGATTCCAACGGCACCGGCGGCAGCGATATTTCCCTCAACGTCGGCGTGCGCGGTCTGACCTCGCGTCTGTCGCCGCGCTCCACCGTGTTGATCGACGGTGTACCGGCGGCATTCGCCCCGTACGGTCAACCGCAACTGTCGATGGCGCCGATTTCCTCGGGCAACCTCGACAGCATCGACGTGGTGCGTGGCGCCGGTTCGGTGCGTTATGGGCCGCAGAACGTCGGCGGGGTGATCAACTTCGTCACCCGCGCGATCCCGGAAAAAGCCACCGGTGAAATCGGCACCACCCTGGAAACCACTCAGTACGGTGGCTGGAAACACATCGATACGGCGTTCCTCGGTGGCACTGCCGACAACGGCATGGGCGTGGCGTTGCTGTATTCCGGCGTCAACGGTAACGGTTATCGCGAGCGCAACAACGGCAACGACATCGACGACGTGCTGCTCAAGACCCATTGGGCGCCCACCGATCAGGACGATTTCAGCCTCAACTTCCACTACTACGACGCCACGGCCGACATGCCCGGTGGTCTGACGCAAAAGCAGTACGACGCCAAACCGTACGACTCGGTGCGTGACTACGACCAATTCACCGGGCGGCGCAAAGATGTGTCGTTCAAATGGATCCGTCAGATCGACGAACGCACCCAGGCGGAAATCCTCACTTATTACACCGACAGTTTCCGTGGCAGTACCATCGCCGCGCGCGACCAGAAAACCCTCAGCTCCTATCCGCGCTCGTATTACACGCTGGGCATCGAGCCACGGGTCTCGCGGGTCTTCGATGTCGGCCCGACCACGCAGGAAGTCAGCGTTGGTTATCGCTACCTGAAAGAGGCGATGCACGAATCGTCGAGCCGAGTGGCGCTGGTCAATAATCAGCCGGTGCTCACGCCGACGTCTGATGGTCATGTTTTCCAGGATCGTACCGGCGGCACCGAAGCCAACTCGGTCTACCTCGACAACAAAATCGATGTCGGCAACTGGACCATCACTCCGGGCATCCGCTTCGAACACATCAGCACTGACTGGCATGACCGCGCGGTGCTCGACACGGCCGGCAAGCCGGTACAGGCGAAAAACCGCAGCATCGAGAGCAACGAGCCGCTGCCGGCGCTGAGCGTGATGTATCACCTGTCGGACGCGTGGAAACTGTTCGCCAACTATGAAACCTCGTTCGGCAGCCTGCAGTATTTCCAGCTCGGTCAGGGCGGCTCGGGTGATCAGACCGCCAATGGCCTGGAGCCGGAAAAGGCCAAGACCTACGAGATCGGTACGCGCTACAACGATGATGTGTGGGGCGGTGAGGTAACGCTGTTCTACATCGACTTCGATGACGAGCTGCAATACATCAGCAACGATGTCGGCTGGACGAATCTCGGCGCGACCAAGCACCAAGGCATCGAAGCGTCGGTGCACTACGACATGGCGGCACTGGATCCGCGCCTCGATGGCTTGACCGCCAACGCCGGTTTCACTTACACCCGCGCCACGTATGAAGGCGAGATTCCGGGTTTCAAGGGCCGTGATCTGCCGTTCTATTCGCGTCAGGTGGCGACCGTCGGTTTGCGTTACGACATCAACCGCTGGACCTACAACCTCGACGGTTTCGCCCAGTCGAAACAGCGCTCGCCGGGCACCGGGGTTAACGCTGATGGCAGCTTCAACGGCAACTACATCACTGACGGCACCGCAGACGGGCAGTACGGCGACATTCCGGGTTACGTGACCTGGAACGTGCGTGGCGGCTATGACTTCGGACCGCAGGTGTCGAACCTGAAGCTGGGCGCCGGGGTGAAGAACGTCTTCGACAAGCAGTACTTCACCCGCTCCAGCGACAACAACTCGGGGATGTATGTCGGCGCGCCGCGTACGTTCTTTGTGCAGGCCAGCGTTGGTTTCTAAGATGCTGTTGTGGCTGAACCGGTTTCACACGACTCAGTCACAATAGGCCTGAAGCTATTGATGAATCAGAAAGTCGATGGGCGGTCCGGGATTCCCCGCCAGGTCTGCGCCTTTGAGGCAGACGTTCTGCCGGCCATTGGCAACGGAAACATGGAACACGCCCGTGGAGGGCGATACGCGCTGGAATCCCAGCCCGTCATTGCAGTTGATGCTCCCGGGCTGCCCGGACTTGTATTGAAATTGAAAGGGATCCAGATCCGGTGAGACCGGAAAAACCCTGACATCGTAGTCATCGTCACCCACCCATTCGATTTTATAGGCCGGCGCCAACGGCGCTGGTGCTTCCAGCAACCACCGCCAATAGATGTTGGGGGTTTTTCCATCCGATTGTTTTGGCACGTCCGTAGGCCGCTGTTGACCAATCAGGCAGAGAAAATATAGCCCCGCACCTTCTTTGAGTTCATGGCTCAACTGATTCTCGGAGCCAGGGCGAGCGGTTTGTACCTGGCTATACCCAGCAAGCGACTGGCATTCGTCCAGCGTGCGCGTATAGCGATAGCGGTAGTAGGGAGCGCTCAATGCGAAGGTTTGCAGCCAATGCCATGGCACGACTTGTCCGTGCTCGTCACGCTCGACTTTGATGTAATCGCTGTTTTGCGATGATGTCGGAAAAGACCATGCCGCTCCCAGCGGGCAGTCACCCGGACGCGGGTCGAAACGCCCCTTGGTGAAGCAAGCACCCAGGCCTTCGGTTGTGGAGGCGTAGTTGGTGTCAGTTCGCTTGTTGACCTGCCCGGCAACGACTTCACAGGGGGCGCCCTTGTCACATCGATTACGCTCACTTCCGCGCGTGGTAGTGCCCAACACAGCCACGACTTCATTGGTATAACGCGCAAGCAATGGTGAGCCGGATAATCCACTGACAACATCGAGGCAACGGTTGCTCGATTGTCCTACCCATCGCCACGGGCCTTCGATGACCGCTGCCGAATGTTCCTGTTTGCATGCCATTCGCTGAATGAAGCCGTTCACGGGCGCGCCGGTGATCAAAATGTTTTCTTCGGGGGGCAAGGGGGCATGCGCCAGTTTCAGAGGCTCGATACCGTCGCTGATCAACTGTTCCAGAGGCCGTTCAAGTTCAACGATGGAGATGTCTTGGCCACGCAGCGTGCTCCAGCCAATCCGGCTTACCGCATAGGAGCGACTGTGCGGTTGCGTGTCGAAAAAATAATTGAACGTAACCCGACCCTTTGCAGGCTGATTGACGATGACCTCGTTATTGCCTATCTCCGGATGTGTGCAGTGTCCGGAGGTCAGTACATAAGCCGGATTCGACACAGTACCGGGTTCTCGTGTGTCAATGAGTGTACCGGAGCAGGTCATGCCGCCTTCAACTTCGACACGGCCAATGGCTTGCCAATGCGCATAACATCCGTTGGCATTGGCCAGCCGCTCAGCGGGAGCAAAGTTGGCTCCGCCTTCGCCCCAGTCGTATCGATTGACGGAGGCGCATCCCTGGAGAAGAGCGATAAGTGCAACAGCCGATCCAATTCGAATGTTCATGACAGATTTCCATTTCCGCGTGGCTGGAAATCACCATGATTCAAAGGGTTAAGGCCTGTCTACTGTCAAACCTGACAGGTGTCGCGCCAATCTTCATACTTTCAATGTCTTACCGCCGATGGCCACCGCGACCAACAATACCGCCATCAAGCCAAAGGCAAAGCTCAAGCTACTGGCATGGGCGACAAAACCGATTACCGCCGGCCCTGCCAGAATCCCTGCATAGCCCAAAGTGGTAATCGCCGGCACCGCGATGCTTTCCGGCATCACCGTTTGCTTGCCCACCGCCGTGTACAGCACTGGCACGATGTTCGAACAGCCGGCACCGACCAGCGCATAACCCACCAGTGCCGCTTGCCAGCTCGGCGCAAATGTCGCCAGAAACAGGCCAGCCGCAGCCAACAGACCGCCAAACAGAATGATCCGCGTGGCACCGACAATCCGCACAATGCGGTCACCCAGCAAACGTCCGGCGGTCATGGTCAATGCAAACGCCGCATAACCCAACCCCGCGTACGCCGTGTCGATCCCGCGTTCCTGCGCCAGAAACACCGCACTCCAGTCCAGCGCCGCGCCTTCAGTCAGGAACACGATGAAGCACATCCCGCCAATAAACAGCACGATGCCGTGAGGGATGGCGAATGCCGGTCCGGAGCTTTCACTGCCGTAAGGCAACATGTGCGGCACGCATTTGAACAATGCCGCGATCAGCACCACGACCACCACCAACATGGCTGCGAGAGGCGTCAAGCCGAGGCCGAGCAGGGCGCTGACACCCGCCGCGCCGACAATCCCGCCGAGACTGAACAAACCGTGAAAACCCGACATCATGTTCTTGCCGCTGGCGCGTTCGACGATCACCGCTTGCAGGTTCACCGTCGAATCCACCGTACCGAGGCCGGCGCCGAACATGAACAGGGTAGCGATCAGCGCCGGTATCGACGACACCGTCGCCAGTAACGGCAGCGCCGCGCAGATCAGCAGCGTGCCGCCGGTGGCCACCCGCCGACAGCCAAAGCGTGTGGCCAGAATCCCCGCCAACGGCATCGCCAGTATCGAACCGACGCCGAGGCACAACAGCAATAACCCCAGCGTGCCTTCATCCAGTCCGGCACGGGCCTTGGCGTACGGCACCAACGGCGCCCACGCGGCGATACCGAGTCCGGCGATGAAAAAGGCGATGCGCGTGGACATCTGTTGCAGGCGTCCGGGGACGAAGGTGTCTTGGGGGTTGAGGCTGGTCATATCGATCCTTGGCAAAAAACATCGCGTCCCCGAAGGACAGTGATTCAGCGACGAGGTTCGATCGCCGATGCTCGGGGACGTGCAGACGACATCCTACCCTGTGGGAGCGAGCCTGCTCGCGATAGCGGCTTGTCAGTCAATATTTTTTTGCCTGATACACCGCTATCGCGAGCAGGCTCACTCCTACAGGGGATTCGGTTTACAGTGGGATTCTTCGGTAGCAGGGACTAAGGTTGATGACGCAATTCTACGATGCACGGGGCAATATCTATGGGGTGATTGCGCCGCAGGCATTGCGCGACGCGGGCATTGTTTTGCCCGTCAGCGCCACTGAATGCGCCTCTGCGCGTCACTCTTGGAGCGCAGCGGCAATCAAACTCTGCTGCGACTGGCCCGAAGACCAACGCCCGGCAAACAGCAAGTCCCACCGCAGTGACGGCCTGCTGATCGGCCCGTTCCAGACGTCGCCGCCATTCGACGTGCTGATCGTCAACACCGACGGCACGCTCGCCGAGCGCAGTGGCAATGGCCTGACGATTTTCTCGCAGGCGCTGACCGAGCAAGGCTTGATGCCAGAGGAGGGTGCTTTGTTGCGCGTGCATCACGACAAGGGTTACGCCGTGGAGACCTCGGCGAAACCGGCTGAAGTCGAAGGTGTTAAAGGCTTCTGGCTCGATCTCGGCCAACCGCGATTTGGACCGGATGCGGTCGGTGCGCAGACTGTTCAAGGCATCGAGTTCAACGGTCGGGTTGTGAGTCACGTCCAACCCTTGGCACAACTTGATCGCGATTGGGCGCACAGCCAATTCGTGCGCATCGGAAACCCGCATTGTGTAACGCTGCTCAGCGCTGCAGCTGCTTTGCCGAGCAACGAGCAAATGCGTGAATCACCCCTGAACAAAGGCCTGACCGAAATCGCCTACGCCATGCCCACCGGTGCCGGAGATCCATGCCCGGCAGGTGTCAATCTGCAATGGGCGGTGCTGGAATCACCACAGAAAATCCTCGCGCGAGTATTTGAACGCGGCGAAGGGCCGACGGCGTCCTCCGGCACCAGTGCCAGTGCCGTGGCATCGGCGGCTTGGCGGGTGGGTTGGGTCGAGGCGGGAGAAGTGCAGGTGGTCATGCCCGGCGGCACGGCGCCGATTTTGCTCGAAGAAGCAGAGGGTGAATTGCGGCGGGTCAGGTTGTTTGGTACGGCGCGGTTGATGGGCTGAATTCAAAGACCCTATCGCTGGCAAGCCAGGCTCCCACAGGGTTTTGTGGTGAACACCTCATTTGTGTACGCCACTGAACCCTTGTAGGAGTGAGCCTGCTCGCGATAGCGGTAGATCAGACAACATCTTTATTGAATGCCAGTGCGCTATCGCGAGCTGGCTCACTCCTACATTGGATCTACGGTGCGCCACAGATCCTTGTGGGAGCTGGCTTGCCAGCGATGGGGCCATCAGCCCCGCCGCAGATCTCAGCTCAGCTCAGTTCACCACTGAACTCCACCACCGGCATCTGCCGCTTCATCAACACCTTGCCGCCGCGAATCGAGTACAA
Source organism: Pseudomonas sp. AC242 (assembly GCF_979258655.1). Lineage (NCBI taxonomy): Bacteria > Pseudomonadati > Pseudomonadota > Gammaproteobacteria > Pseudomonadales > Pseudomonadaceae > Pseudomonas > Pseudomonas sp. AC242. Next base: position 3,496,330 of record NZ_OZ409873.1, on the reverse strand, counting down.
CGGCAAGCCCTGACTGCGGATCACCTCGTAATCACTGTCCGCCGAGAGAATCAGCAGATTCGCCGGACGCCCCTGTTCCAGGCCATAACGCTCACCCAGGTGCATGGCTTTGGCGCTGTTATCCGTGACCAGGTCCAGCGCACTTTGCAGGTTGCGGTAACCGAGCATGTGGCAGATGTGCAGCCCGGCCTCAAGCACGCGCAGGATGTTGCCGTTGCCCAGCGGATACCACGGGTCGACGATGGAATCCTGGCCGAAACAGACGTTCATGCCGGCTTCGAGCAATTCATTCACACGGGTCACGCCCCGGCGTTTCGGGAAGTTGTCGAAACGCCCTTGCAGGTGAATGCTCTCGGTGGGGCAGGAGACAAAACTGATCCCGGAGTGGCCGAGCAGACGGAACAGTTTGGCGCAATAAGCGTTGTCGTAAGAACCCATCGCCGTGGTGTGGCTGGCGGTGACGAGGGCGCCCATGTCGCGGCTGCGTGCTTCTTCGGCGAGGACTTCAAGAAAGCGTGAATGCGGGTCGTCGGTTTCGTCGCAATGCACGTCGACCAGGCAACCGGTGCGCTCGGCCAGGTCCATCAGGAACTTCACCGAACTCACACCTTGATCGCGGGTGTACTCGAAATGCGGAATGCCGCCAACCACGTCCGCGCCCATGCGAATCGACTCTTCCATCAACTCGCGACCGTTGCGGAACGACTCGATGCCTTCCTGCGGAAACGCGACGATTTGCAGGTCGATGAGGTGATGGCTCTCCTCGCGCACTTCGAGCATGGCTTTGAGCGCGGTAAGTTGCGGGTCGGTGACGTCGACGTGGGTGCGCACGTGCTGGATGCCGTGCGCGGCCAGGGCTTGAATGGTTTTCTTGGCGCGGGTCTTGGTGTCTTCTTCGGTGATGGTGACTTTGCGCTCGCCCCAGCACTCGATGCCTTCGAACAGCGTGCCACTCATGTTCCAGCGTGGCTCACCAGCGGTCAGCGTGGCGTCGAGGTGAATGTGCGGTTCGACAAAGGGCGGCACCACCAGATTGCCGCCGGCGTCGAGGTCATCCGGGCCGAGAGTGGGCGCTTCGGTCTGCCGGGCGATGCTGCGGATCAGGCCGTCTTCGAGGTGTAATTCGTGCAAACCTTCCTGGTTGCGCAAACGGGCGTTGATGATGTGCATCAGGCGAATCCTTTTTATAGGTCTTGTAGTGGCGCGCTCGCGCTGCGAGCGCCGAGCACGCCGGTGACGATGACATACGTTAGCGCGGCAGCGGCGATCCCTACCAGTGGCGCGACCCAAGGCGAGCTGAACGCGGCGACAGTGCCGACCGCATAGGCCCCGAGGCCCGGCCAGTTGAACGCCGGCAACCGTGCGTCGGCCAGACGCGGATAGTGCCCGCGCCAACGGAAGAAAAAGTCCGCCATGATCACCCCGCCAATCGGTGGAATCACCGTGCCGAGCAGAATCAGATACGGCACCAGCATGTCGTACATGCCCAGCAGCGCGAGGAGGGTGCCAATCACTGCGCCGGCGAGGGTCACGGTTTTGCGCCGGCCGGTGCGCAGCAGGTTGCAACCGGCGACGGCGAAGTTGTAGATGGTGTTGTCCTGGGTGCTCCAGATGTTCAGCAACAGCATGGCCATCGCCGCCATGGCGAAACCTTGCAACAGCAGCACTTCAACCACGTCGGGTTGTTGGTAAACGATGGCGCCGTAAGCGCCGATCAATACCATCAGGCCGTTGCCGATGAAGAAACCGATCAGGCTGGCCAGCACCGCCACCCGGGCCGAACGCGAGAAGCGTGTCCAGTTGGTCGCCTGCGTTGCGCCGCTGACGAAGGTGCCGAATACCAGCGTAATGGCCGTCGACCAGTCCAGCGAACCGCTTGGCACAACGCTGAGCAAACCCTCGAATCCTCCGACTTTCACCGTCGCCACCCACATCGACAGCATCAGCAGCAACATCATTGCCGGCACCGCGATGTACGAGAGGATCTCCAGTCCGCGATAACCGACGTAGGCTGTGGCGCAGAACAGCAGACCGAACAGCACCATCAGGCCGAGCACCGTACTTTCGTCGAGATTGAAATATTTACCGATCACGACGGCAGCCGTCGCCGTGCCCCAGGCGTACCAGCCGATCTGGGTGAAACCGAGGATCAGGTCGCTGAGCTTGCTGCCGACTTCGCCGAAGCAGAAACGGCCCATCAACACCGAATTGAGGCCGCTCTTGAAAGCGATGTAACCCAGGCCTGCCGCGTACAAACCCAGCAGCAGATTACCGACGATGATCACCGCCATCATCTCGCCGAAACTGAACGCCACGCCGAGCTTGCCGCCGGCAAACATGGTTGCGGTGAAAAACGTGAAGCCCAGTAACACCATCGCCGTGGAGGCCAGGCCTTTGCGCGCATGCATGGGGACTTCGCTGAGGGGGTAATCGTTGCCGGGATCGTTCTGCGTCATGGGGCGGTCCTTGCTGGAATAGAGGAGACGCTGGGGAGGGTTGCAGTGGTCGTGCCAAATGCCGGATGGCGCGGGTTATGTATAGACGAGTCGCGTCGGCAAGCGCGAAAACAGTGCACCTGAATACACCGGAGCCCCAATGTAGGAGCTGCCGAAGGCTGCGATCTTTTGATCTTGTTTTTGATCGTTCCCACGCAGAGCGTGGGAACGATCAAGGTCAGAGGAAGCGCAGCAGGGCGGCGACGATGGCTTCGGGGGCGTCTTCCTGGACGAGGTGGCCGGCGTTGGCAATCGGGTGGGAATTGTGATCCCGGGATCATTTGATGTAACGCTCGGCCACGCTCGATGGGGATCCACTGGTCCTCTTCGCCCCAGAGAATCTGCACCGGACAGCGGATCGTCGGGTACAGGCTTTCTGCTTCACGGGTATAGCACTCGTCCATCTGCGCAATCTGCCGATAGAACGCCGCTTGCCCGGGATCGCCGAGCCACGGCTGCACGTAGGGTGCGAGTTCGTCGTCGGGGATATCGCGGTGAATTGCCCCGCGAATATAGGTCGGCACGATGGCGCGCTGGATGTAGTCGGGCAGGCCACTGAACGCCGCTTCATGCTGACGGACATGCTGCACGAATGGCGAACCCCACGGCGTCAGCGCCACCGGATCGATCAGCGTCAGGCTGCGGTAATCCTTGCCGTTGAGCAGGTGTGCACGCAGTACGGTGGCGCCGCCAAAATCGTGAGCGACGACATCGGTGTGTTGAATATTCCAGTGATCGAGCAACTGCGCCAACAGTTGGTTTTGCACGCCGAGAGAGACATCGGCGTCAGGTTGCTCGGAGCGCCCGTAGCCCAGCAGGTCGAAGTAATGCACGCGATGCGTGGCGAAAAAGTGCGGCGCGATCCGGTGCCACACGTATGACGAAAACGGCGTGCCATGCACGAACACCAGCGGCGGGCCGTCGCCGCGTATGGCGTAATGAACGGGATGCCCGTTGAAGTCAAAGACCTGATCCAGCAGCCAGTCTGTCATCGGCCTGTCCTCTTGGCGGGTGGGAGCCAAAAAGCATAGGCGTAAAAAAACAGCCTCGCGGGCTGTTCTCTATTTCCCAGACAAAACACCAATCCCCCTGTAGGAGCCTTCGGCAGCTCCTACGAGGGAGATCTACGTCAGGTTATTCACCGCGATAGATGCAACCGCTGGTGCACGTCTCGTGAATACGGATCGCGCTCAGTTCCGGCAACAACGGCTTCATTTCATTCCAGATGAATTTGGCCAGCACTTCGCTGGTCGGGTTTTCCAGACCGGGAATGTCGTTCAGGTAGTTGTGATCGAGACGCTCGTACAGCGGCTTGAAGATCGCTTTGATTTCAGAGAAATCGCGGATCCAGCCGGTGTGCGGATCGAGGTCGCCGCTGAGGTGAAGCGCCACTTTGAACGAGTGACCGTGCAGACGCCCGCACTTGTGGCCGTCCGGGACGTGCGGCAGGCGGTGGGCGGATTCGAAAGTAAACTCTTTGAAGATTTCCACGGTATTTTCGGCTCTGTTCAGATGGCGTTCGCCGCAGCGATTCGGGCAGGCGGCGAGTTTACCAGCTTGTCTTTGGCCGTGCTGACTAAAGGGTCAGCAAGCGCTCGGCGAGGCGACCATTGGCAGTCAGTTCAAGGAACTCATCGCCGAGGCGACGGCTCTCGTCCATCGCTGCGTGCCAGTATTTCTGCCGGCTCGGCGCATCGCCCATGAAGCGTTTGAAATCATTACGATCGGGGAGTTTGCCGTAGGGCAGACGCGCCAGATATTCCTTCGAAGGCGCGAGCAGCAGCACGTCCTGCAAGCGCTCCACCGAGGCCTTGCGCCATGGCAGGGTCTTGTCGAACCAGCCGGGAATCACCCGATCAGTGAAGTGCGGATAAAGCACGATGCCGTCGCCGCTGTAGGGCAGGTCAAGGTGATAGTCGAGCAGGCCACCGTCGCGGAACGTCCCGGCACCGGCGCCCGGCAGGTCGCGTACGCCTTCCATGACCATCGGGATCGATCCCGACGCCAACAAGGCCTGACGCAGATTGCCGGCATTCAGGGCGACAAAGCGCGACGGGAAATCGTTCAGCGCATTGACCGGCGGGGCGAGGCGTGGGTCGTGGATGATCAGTCGTTCGAAGTGCCGCGACAGCCGCGCGCGACCGCGCAGGTTGTCGGCAATCACCGAGCCCAGTGCCAGACCCAGTCGGCCGCGATGGTCATCGGCCAGACGCCCCTGACTTTTCACCACCATGATGTTCAGCCGGTAATGCGCGTTGTCGAGGATGCTCGCGTCGCGGCCGTCGAGCAGGTCGTTGAGCATGCGCTGCGAACTCTGGCTGATCTCGGCCATGGTCACGCCTTTGTTGAAATTCTGCTCGGCGTACAGATGACCGAGGCGGCGAATGCCTTCGGCGGCGTCCGGCAGGCAGGCGCTGGCGAAGCGCCAGGAACCGACCGAGGCGCCGATCAGCGAACGCTCACGCGGTGCACTCGGCAGCCATTCACCGAACAACGCCAGATCCAGTCCCTGAATGCCCAACGCCTTCGGTCCACCGGCCGCGCCGGGCAGGGTGCCGACATCGGCGGCGTTCAGGCCTTGGGCACGAATGCGCGCCATGGCGCGTGGGCCGGCCTTGAGGGTGAGGGCGGGGAATTTGATGTGGATGGCGGTCATACCGGTCTCGATCGTTAGCAAGCGAACAATTATAAGCACATGTTACAAAATCCTGTAGGAGCTGCCGCAGCCTGCGGCAGCTCCTACACGGGGGTATGTGTTGAGCTGGGGCAATGATGGCAATTCAGTTTCAGTTAAGTTCATCTCGCTAAGGTGCCCACCGTAAGCAACACATAAAAATACGGAGACCCCATGAAAACCCTGACTGCCCTGTCCATTGCCGCGATCATCGGCTTCACCGCCAACCTCGCCCACGCCCGCGATCTCGGCCCCGACGAAGCCCTGCGTCTGCGCGACGCTGGTACTATCGTCTCCTTCGAGAAGCTCAACGCCACGGCGCTGGAAAAACACCCGGGTTCGACGATCACCGATACCGAGCTGGAAGAGCAGTACGGCAAGTACATCTACCAGATCGAAATGCGTGATCCGCAGGGGCTGGAGTGGGATCTGGAATTAGACGCGGTGACTGGGCAGGTTCTCAAGGATCATCAGGATACGTAATGAAGGTTAATGTTCGCGCCACCCGCCGTACGGCGTTGGCGCTGGTGATGTGTTGCTCGACGGCCATGGCCCGCGACCTCGGTCCGGACGAGGCGCTTGATCTGCGCAAGCAGGGCGTGATCCTGCCGCTGGAGCAAGTGCTGCAGCAGGCGATGGATCGTTATCCCGGCGCAAAACTGCTGGAAGTCGAGCTGGAAGAAAAACACGACGTCTACATTTATGAAGTCGAGTTGCTGACCGTCGAAGGTGTCGCCCGTGAGCTGCACTTGAAGGCCGATACCGGCGAACTGGTGAAAGACAAGGAAGATTGATCGATGCGTTTGCTATTGGTGGAAGACCACGTACCGCTGGCCGACGAATTGCTCGCCGGCCTGCAACGCCAGGGCTATGCAGTCGATTGGCTGGCGGACGGCCGCGATGCGCTGTATCAGGGCAGCAGCGAACCCTATGACCTGATCATTCTCGACCTCGGCCTGCCCGGTGTACCGGGGCTTGAAGTGCTGGCGCAGTGGCGCGCCGGCGGCCTGGCGATTCCAGTGCTGATCCTCACGGCGCGCGATTCCTGGGCCGAGCGCATCGAAGGCCTGAAGGCCGGCGCTGACGATTACCTGACCAAACCGTTCCACCCCGAAGAGTTGCAGTTGCGCATTCAATCGCTGCTGCGTCGCTCCAAAGGCCAGGCCAATCAACCCACATTGCAGGCGGCCGGTCTGCATCTGGACGAAGGTCGCCAATGCGTGGTGCGCGACGGCGCCGACATTCAATTGACCGCCGCCGAATTCCGCCTGCTGCGCTATTTCATGCTGCACCCGGAGCAGATCCTCTCCAAAAGCCACCTCGCCGAACACCTCTACGACGGTGAAACCGAGCGCGATTCCAACGTCCTCGAAGTGCACGTCAATCACCTGCGGCGCAAGCTCGGCAAAAGTGTGATCGAAACCCGTCGAGGTCAGGGTTACCTGTTCGGCGGGCAAGCTTCGTGAGGTCGATCCAACGCCGCTTGAGCCTGGGTTTGATCAGCGTGATGGTGGTCGTCGGTGTGGTGGTGGCGCAAACCAGTCTGTGGTTGTTCGAAGTAGGTTTGCAGCGCTATCTCGAAGCCGGTCTGCGCAACGACAGCGAAAGTCTGCTGGTGGCATTGGTGCGCGGGCCGCAAGGCCTGCAACTGGATGAGCGGCATTTGTCGCCAGCTTATCAGCGGCCGTTTTCCGGGCACTATTTCCGCATTGATTTTGCCGACAGCCATTGGCGTTCGCGTTCGTTGTGGGATCAGGATCTGCCACTGCTCGACCATCCCGGGCTGCACAGCAATCTGCAACTGGGGCCGGACGGTCAGCAATTGCTGGTGCTGCGTTCGGACTATCGGCGTCTCGGCCAGTCGATTTCGATCAGCGTCGCCCAGGATTACACGCCGGTGCGCGAGAGCTTTCAGCGCATGCGCCAGATCGGCCTGGGCCTGGGTCTGGCGGCATTGCTGTTGATTCTGCTGCTGCAACGGCTGACCGTGCGTCGCGCCTTGAAACCACTGGAAAAGGCCCGCGAGCAGATTGCGCAATTGCAGCAGGGCCAGCGTTCACAACTCGATGAACAGGTGCCGGTGGAACTGGAACCGCTGGTGGCGCAGATCAACCATTTGTTGGCGCACACCGAAGACAGCCTCAAGCGCTCGCGCAATGCCTTGGGCAATCTCGGGCACGCCTTGAAAACGCCGTTGGCGGTGCTGTTGAGCCTGGCGTCCAGCGAAAAACTGGATGCGCATCCCGAGTTGCGCAAGGTCCTCAAGGAACAACTGGAGCAGGTGCAGCAACGGCTTAATCGCGAGTTGAACCGTGCGCGGCTGTCCGGTGATGCGTTGCCAGGTGCGCTGTTTGATTGCGATGCGGAACTGCCGGGATTGCTGGCGACCCTGAACATGATTCACGGCGAGCATCTGGCCTTGAGTTATGTCGCGCCGGCGGGATTGCAACTGCCGTGGGATCGTGAGGATTTGCTGGAACTGCTCGGCAACTTGCCTGGACAACGCCTGCAAATGGGCGGATGCCGAAGTGCGCCTGAGCGTGATCGAGCGTACGGATGGCTTTGCCCTGAGCGTGGAAGATGACGGTCCGGGGATTCCCGAAGAACAGCGCGCCGAGGTATTCAGCCGGGGCACGCGGCTGGATGAGCAGACCCACGGGCATGGCCTGGGGCTGGGGATTGTCCGCGATATTGTCGAGACCTGGGGTGGTTTGCTGGTGTTGGGCGAGAGTGAGTGGGGCGGGCTGAAGGTGGTGATCGAGTTGCCTCGGCGGTGAGCCTTTTAGAAGCCCCTCACCCTAGCCCTCTCCCGGAGGGAGAGGGGACTGACCGCGTTGTTTGTTCGAGGTACGCCGACGTGAGATACCGAGTCGAACTCAGGGTTTGAAAGCTTCCCTGTGACGTGAGACACCGAGTCGAAATAAGGTTTTGAAAGCATCACCGTGATCTGAAATAAGGAGTCGAACTCAGGTTTTGAATGGCACGGAGATCGGCTCCCTTTCCCCCTCGCCCCCCTTGGGGGGAGAGGGCTGGGGTGAGGGGGGAATCTCACTGACACCCCACAACCTGCGAATCAAACCCGAAACTGATCCATTAAACTCTGCTGCTGATTCGCCAGACTATTGAGCGACTGACTCACCCGCGCCGACTCATTCGCCTGCCCGGACAACGACTCGGTCACATCGCGAATCGTCGCCACGTTGTTATTGATCTCCTCGGCCACCGCACTTTGCTCTTCCGCCGCACTGGCAATCTGCAGGTTCATGTCGCTGATCACCGTGACCGCATCGCCAATCTGGCGCAGCGCCGTCACAGCCTGGCCAACCTGCTCGACACTGCCCTGAGCCTGACGATGGCTGTTGCCCATCGAACCAACCACATCTTGCGTACCGGTTTGCAGTTGTTCGATGACCTGACGGGTCTCTTCCACCGACTCTTGTGTGCGGCGGGCGAGGTTGCGGACTTCGTCGGCGACTACGGCAAAACCGCGTCCGGCCTCACCGGCGCGCGCCGCTTCGATCGCGGCATTAAGCGCGAGCAAGTTAGTCTGCTCGGCAATCGCACGAATGGTTTCCAGCACGGCGCCGATCTTCTCGCTGTTGGCGGCCAGGCCTTCGACTTGCACCATGGCTGCGCTCATGTCGGCGGCGAGGGTGTCGATGCTGGCGGTGGTGCGGTCGATCACGGTCAGGCCCTGACGGGTCGCGCGATCAGCATCCTTGGCGGCTTCGGCAGCCTGCGCGGCGCTGCGGGCGACGTCTTGCGCGGTGGCGCTCATTTCGTGGGAGGCAGTGGCAACCTGATCGACCTGGCGGTATTGCTGCTCCATGCCGGCGCTGGTTTGCGTGGCGATGGCCGAAGACTGGTCGGCGGTGTTGCGCGCGTCCTGCACCGAGCGTTTCACCTCGGCAATGATCGGCTGCAACTTGTCGAGGAACTTGTTGAACCAACCGGCCAGTTGCCCGAGTTCGTCCTTTTTGTCATAGGCCAGACGGCGGGTCAGATCGCCTTCGCCGCTGGCGATGTCTTCAAGCATGTGCGCCACGCCGAGGATCGGCTTGGTCACGCTGCGCGCCATCAGCCACACCAGCAGCAAGCCGATCAACGCGGCCAGCACGCCGAGGCTCAATTCGATCAGCGTGCCGGAGTTGTTGCTCGCGTCCAGTTGTTGCTTGAGCGCTTCGGCACGGCTGACCAGGACTTTCTCTGGCACATCCAGCAGCACGCCCCACGACGGACCCCCGGGAATCGGCTGAAATGGCGACAGCACTTTCAACTGGCCGTTGCTGTGCAGGCTGCTGACGCTTGTGCTGGAGGCGAGCTTGCTGAGCAACTCGGCGCCGCTGGTTTTATCCACCGCATCCAGACGCTGGCTGAGTTTGCCGGCGTCCGGGCTGTAACCGGCGAGCAGGCCAGCGGGACTGATGATGCTCACGGCGGTCTGGCCGTCGTAGAGCTTTTTGCTCGCGCCCTGGCTGATCGCTTGCAGGCTGTTGAGGTTGATGTCGACCGACAGCGAAGCGATGACTTTGCCGTTGACCATCAGCGGGAAGACGATGCTGGTCATCAGCACGTTTTGCCCGTCGATCACATAGAAGTACGGTTCGATCACACACGGCTTGAGCGTGGCGCGCGGGCAGGTGAACCAGGCGTTGGCCGCTTGACCGCTGGGACCGGTGCTGGTGTCGGCCATGTCGCTTTCCGGCAGGGCCATCGAGGTGACTTTGCCCGGGGTCGGTTGCGACCAGTACAGAGCGAAACGGCCCTTGTCGTTGCTGCCCAGTTCAGCCTGGCCGGCGAACAGTTCGTCTTTGCCGTCCAGTGCGTTGGCTTCGAACACCAGCGATAGGCCGAGCAGGTCCGGGTTGGCTTGCAGCGCCGATTTGACCTGACGGGTCATGTCTTCGCGCAGGTCGAAGGCATCGAGGAAGCGCTTCTCGGCCTGTTCGCGCAGGAACAGCACCTGCCGCGAGAAACCGTGGCCGTACTGATAGGCGTCCATGAATTGCTGGCGAATGCCGGCAGCCTGCACTTCACCTTGCGACTCGATGCGCGCTTGCGCCGACTCGGTGAGCATCTCCATGCTCGAAGCTTTCACCAGTTCAGAACTGTGCTCCATGCGATACAGCGAAAGACCCACCAACAGGGTCACGATACCGGCCAGGCAGAGGCCGGCGAGCAGGGTGATTTTCCATTGGATGGAAAGTTGTCTGAGCGACATGGAGACGTCCTTATTCGATAAATATCTGAGACTTTGCACTGTAACGGCCGCGTTTCGGCTTTCTTTATCCTTGAAACACAATATGACCGATTGCCGCAGCCGAAATCGCCCGCTCGCTTTGACACTGCGGCCACTCTGCGGCACAGTGCGCGCCCTTCTAATAAGACCCTCTTTGCAAATCCGCCGGTGAACCGTTGGCGGACTCATTCTGTCTGGCGGTCGGTTTTCCACCGCAGTGTTTTTCGAGGAAGTGAAATGAATGCAGTCATAGCGGCAGTCGGCGTCATGCTGATTCTCAGCCTGTCCCGCGTGCACGTAGTGATCGCCTTGATCGTTGGCGCGCTGGTCGGCGGCCTGACCGGTGGCCTGGGCATCGACGCCACGCTCAAGGCGTTCAACAGCGGCCTGGGCGGCGGGGCGACGGTGGCGTTGTCCTACGCGTTGCTCGGCGCTTTCGCCGTGGCGATTGCCAAGTCGGGCCTGGCCCATGCCCTGGCTGACAAGGCGCTGGCGATGGTTGATCGCCAGCATGCGACCGGCGGTGGCAGCGTCAAATGGCTGCTGATCGGCTTGCTGTGGGTCGTGGCGATCGCTTCGCAGAACATCCTGCCGATCCACATCGCGTTCATTCCGCTACTGGTGCCGCCACTTCTCTATGTACTGACCAAGCTGCAACTCGATCGCCGGCTGATCGCGTGCGTCATGACCTTCGGTCTGATCACGCCGTACATGTTCCTGCCGGTGGGCTTCGGCAACATCTTCCTCAATGAAATCCTGCTGGCCAACGTTGCCCGTAGCGGTGTTGATATCAGCGGCATCAATGTCACCCACGCCATGGGCATTCCGGCGCTGGGCATGGTCTTCGGCCTGGCGATGGCGTTCATCACTTATCGCAAGCGGCGCGTATACGACCTGGCGAAGATTGAGCAGGTCGAGCAAGTGGCGGTGCAGTACAACCCGCTGAGCCTGATGATTGCCGGTGTGGCGATTGCCGCTGCGTTCATCGTGCAGCTGCTGCTGGACTCGATGATTATCGGGGCGCTGGTCGGTTTCCTGATCTTCTCGGTGTCGGGCATTGTGAAATGGCGCGAGACCGATGACCTCTTCACCGAGGGCATGAAGATGATGGCGATGATCGGCTTCATCATGATCGCCGCCTCCGGGTTTGCCGAGGTGATGAAGGCCACCGGTGAGGTACAGACCCTGGTCGAGTCGTCGGCGTCGTGGATCAATCACAGCAAGGGCATCGGCGCGTTGTTGATGCTGCTGGTCGGGTTGCTGGTAACCATGGGGATTGGTTCGTCGTTTTCCACGGTGCCTATTCTGGCGGCGATTTTCGTGCCGCTGTGCGTGCAACTGGGCTTCAGCCCGATCGCTATCGTGTGCATCGTCGGTACCGCTGGTGCTTTGGGCGACGCCGGCTCGCCGGCCTCGGACTCGACGCTGGGCCCGACCTCCGGTCTGAACATCGACGGCCAGCATCACCACATCTGGGACACCGTGGTGCCGACGTTCCTGCACTACAACCTGCCGCTGCTGGCGTTCGGCTGGGTGGCCGCGATGGTTCTCTGAACCCCGCCGGTGATCGTTCCCACGCTCTGCGTGGGAATGCCTCTTGTGACGCGCTGCGTCACGTTGTTGGACGCGGAGCGTCCGGGGCTGCGTTCCCACGCAGAGCGTGGGAATGATCCTCATACCGAAGCTCAACTTTTGTGATGGCGTGCCGTTAAAGCCTTTAACCACGCCAATAAAACCAAAAGAGTGAGCTCCCACAATGCGCCTGAGCCTCAAGGCTAAAGTCCTGTCCCTCGCCGTTCTCCCGGTGTTGCTCTTTGCCCTAGTCATCAGCCTGACCACGCTGTTCATCCTCCAGGAACAGGCGCACAAAGAGGTCGAACAGACCCGCGAACGCCTGCTTGGCGATGCCAAAGCCACCCTGCAAAGTTACGTCGCCGTGGCCATGACCACGATCAAGCCGCTGTACGACGCGGCCGCGCCGGGTGATAACGAGGCACGCGCCCAGGCGATCAAACTGCTCTCCGGCATTCGCTACGGCAAGGACGGCTACTTCTTCGGCTACGACTCCGAGACCGTGCGCCTGTTCAAGGCCAACGACCCCGAAGGCGTGGGCAAAAGCTTTAAAGACAACCGCGACCCGAACGGCGTTTACGTCAACCTCGGCCTGGTGAAAGTGGCGAAGGACGGTACGCACTATCTGCAATACAGCTCGCCGTTGCCGGGTAATGCCAAGGTGTTGGTACCGAAACTCGGTTACACCGAATACCTGGCCAAGTGGGACATGGCGGTCGGTACCTCGGTCAACCTCGACGGCATCGAAGCGCAAGTCGCACAGGTCGAAGCGCAAGTGCAGGAGCGTATGCAAGGCGTGGTGCTGAGCATCGTCGGCGTGGCGGTGGTGGTGCTGCTGGTGATCGCGGCGGCGGGGATGTTGCTGGCCAATACCATTTTGCGTCCGTTGACCCTGATGAAAGCCAACCTCGATGACATTGCAGCGGGCGAGGGCGATCTGACCCGTCGCCTGAACATCACCAGCCAGGATGAACTCGGCGAACTGGCCGGCTCGTTCAACCGCTTCGTCGACAAGATCCATGGTCTGGTGCGGCAGATCACCGAGATGACCACGCAACTGACCGGGCTGGTGACGCAAGTGTCCGATCAGGCCCAGCGTTCGGATCAGGCGATGGAGCGTCAGCGGCACGAAACCGATCAGGTCGCCACGGCGATCAATGAAATGTCCGCCGCCGCGCAGGAAGTAGCGAAGAGCGCGCAGAACGCTGCCGTCGCCGCCCAGCAGACCGACGAAGAAGGCCAGAGCGCCAAGCGTGTGGTGGCCGGCAGCATCAAGCAGATTCATGCGCTGGTCGATGACATCCGCAGCAGCGGTGTGTCGCTCGACAGCCTGCAGCAGGACGTGACCTCGATTGTTGGCGTGCTCGGGGTGATCCGCTCGATTGCCGAGCAGACCAACCTGCTGGCACTGAACGCCGCGATTGAAGCGGCGCGCGCCGGTGAGGCCGGACGCGGGTTTGCCGTGGTGGCGGATGAGGTGCGGGCGTTGGCCAGTCGCACGCAGATCAGCACCCAGGAAATTCAGGGCATGATCGACCGCTTGCAGGCGGGTACGCAGTCGGCGGTTGAGGCGATGCGTCGCTCCAGTGAGGCGGGTGATGGTACTTCGCAACAGGCCAATCAGGCTGGGGCTTCGCTGGATGCGATGGCCGAGCTGATCGCGACGATCAACTCGATGAACGCGCAGATTGCCAGTGCGGCGGAAGAGCAGACGGCGGTGGCCGAAGAGATCAACCGCAGCGTGCATCAGATTGCGGTGGCGGTGGACAGCGTGGCCGATGAAACGCAGTTGGGTGCACAGACGTCGCGCAGTCTGGCGGAGCTGGGGCAGCGCCTTGGCAAACTCGTCGGCCAGTTCCGTATTTGACCGCTTGAAAAGCCCCTCACCCTAGCCCTCTCCCAGAGGGAGAGGGGACTGACCGAAGTGTCTTGCGTCATACATCGACCTGAAAGATTCAGTCGATTATGGATTCGGTAAAGCTGTTTCAGGTCGGCGTAGTTCCACAGCATCCCCCAATCAGTCCCCTCTCCCTCCGGGAGAGGGCTAGGGTGAGGGGCTCTTGAACTTCAGCCCCTCAAGGTCTATCCCAGTAGGGCACTTCGCCAAAGCATTCGACAAAGAAATCAATCACCGTCCGCACCTTCACCGACAACCGCCGGCTCCCCGGCCACAACACCGCAATCTGCTGCGGCTCCAGACTGTTCGATACCTGATATTCCCCCAACACTGGCACCAGCGTGCCATCGCGCACGGCTTCGCCAATCAGCCAAGACGGAAACATCACCAGCCCCAAACCCTGTTCAGCGGCTTGGGTAAGGGTGTCGGCGTGGTTGCCGGTGATCGGGCCTTTCACCGAATACGGCGTCCAGTCCTCGCCGTCGCGGCGGAAAAACCAGCGCTGCTGGCCGGTGGCGCCTTTGTAGGCGAGGCATTGGTGTTGCGCCAGATCTTCGGGTTTTTGCGGCGTACCGTGACGCTTGAGATACGCCGGGCTGGCCGCGACCTGAAAGCGATGCGGCGCAAGAATCCGTGCCTGCATGCTCGAGTCGTGCAACGGGCCGATGCGGAACAGCAGGTCGGCGCCTTCCTGCAATGGATCGACGTAGTGGTCGGTCTGCTGGATATCCAGTTGCAGCTTCGGATAACGCGCACACAACTGGCCCAGCCACGGCGTCAGATGCCGCTGGCCGAACACCACTGGCGCGTTGATGCGCACCAGCCCGGTGGGCTCGCTTTGCTGTTCCTGCAAGGCCTGTTCGGCTTCTTCCAGTTGCACCAGCACCAGCCGCGCGTGATGACCGAGCATGCGCCCGGCTTCGGTCGGCGTGACGGCGCGGGTGTGGCGGTAGAGCAATTGCTGGTTCAGCGCCTGCTCCATCAATTGAATCTGCCGGGAGATTGAAGAGGGCGCCACGCCTTCGCGGCGGGCGACTTCGGAAAAACTGCCGTGATCGAGAACGGCCACAAACAGCCTGAGTGCCTTGAATCCGAGTTCGTTGAGCCCGTGCATGGATGATCCTGTTGTGCGTATTGCGCAAAAGTGTTGTCCGGATGCTCCCATTTATCGCACAGCTGCGCCAGCCGATAATCCGCGCCATCGTTTACTTGAGTGGAAGGTTGTTTATGCAGACGTTGGATGAGGTGAGCGTTAGCGCGCCGGCGACGAAGTCGGGGTTGCGCTTGTTGTTGCTGCCGCTGGTGATTCTCGCGGGTATGGGCTTGTCGGTGGAGGCGGGGTTGCTCGGGCCGTTGGGCGTGCAGGTCGGGCATCTGTGGGCGACCTTGAGCATCTTTGGTGTGGGCTCGGCGATTCTGTTTTTGCTGTTGCTGTTCGCTGGCCCGCAAAAAGGCCCGGCACTGACTGATCTGCCGCGCTGGCAGTTGATTGGCGGGTTTCTGGGGCCGATGTATGTGGTGGTGCTGACCCTGGCGACGCCGCATATCGGCATTGCGATGACCATGATTGCGATTCTGTCCGGGCAGGTTGGCAAGAGTGTGTTGATTGACCATTTCGGTTGGTTCGGCGCGACGCGCAAGAAGGTCAATGCCGAGCGGTGGCTGGCGTTGGGGTTGATTGTGGTGGCTTTGGTTTTGATTGCGCGGGGGTGAGTGATGAGTCTGGTTATTTTGTTGGCGGTGGTGGTGTTGGCCGGTGCGGTGTTGAGTGTGCAGGCGGCGATCAATGGGCGTCTGGGCGAGAGCGTCGGGGTGTTGCGCAGTAGTTTGCTGACGTTTGTTGTGGGTGCGGTGTCGACCGGGTTGTTGATTTTGTTTTTTGAGCCGGCCCATGCGGTGAGTCTTTTCGATGTGCCGAAGTGGCAGTTGACCGGGGCGCTGTTTGGCGTGGTGTACATGATGGTGATGGTCGGGGCGGTGCCGGTGGTGGGGACGGCTGTGGCGACGGTGGCGGTGATTGTCGGGCAGTTGGGGATGGGGATGTTGATTGATAATTTTGGCTGGTTGGGGAATCCGGCGATTGAGCTGTCTGGTTCGCGGATTTTGGCGATGGTGTGTTTGGGGGTGGCTTTGGTGTTTATGTATAGGAGTTCGCGTCAGGCTGGGTGAGTTGGGTTTAGTTGAGTACATATCCGTTGCTGCGGTCACGGCGGCTTAGGGTTCCGCCCTTACGGCGGGTCACTTTTGACAAACGCCTCAAAAGTAACCAAAAACGCTTGCTCCTACGTACGGCCCGCTCGCTAGGGCTCGGGGTTCCTTCGCTGCGGGATCGATCCGGGCGCAGCGCCTACGGTTTGCTTCGCTGCACCTCCTCTCGCTGTGTTTGGCTGCGCCAAACGGTCGCTGCGCTCCCACGCCCGGATCAATCCCTCCACTCAGCCTTCCGACGTCGCCCGTGGGTCAAGATCAAGAGCAGGCGAGCTGACACTCGGCCTATTGAGTGGTGAAGAGCGGGGCGTGGTCGGCTTTGGATTTGTGGTGGATTTGCCCCTCACCCCAGCCCTCTCCCGAGGGAGAGGGAGCCGATTTTTGGGCTTTTCAGAATCTGAGTTCAACGCGGTATCGCACGTCGGCGTACCTCTCCCAAACACCACCGTCAGTCCCCTCTCCCTCCGGGAGAGGGCTAGGGTGAGGGGCTCTTGATCTGGCTCTTGATCTGGCTCTTGATCTGGCTCTTGATCTGGCTCTTGATCTGGCTCTTGATCTGGCTCTTGATCTGGCTCTTGATCTGGCTCTTGATCTGGCTTCGGCTTTTGATCTTTTGCCCCATCGGCAGGCCGAGCGGAGGTGTTCATCCGGGGGTAGGCGCGTAGCGCCGTGCGGCGAAGCCGCATACATCGAGAGGAGGTGCAGCGAAGCAAACCGTAGGCGATGCCCCCGGATGGACACCGTAGCGAGGGAACACTGAGCCTAAGCGAAGTGCCGTACGCCAGGGGCAAAGCCTTTTGCTTACTTTTCGGCGTCTGGAAAAGTGAGTCGCTGTAAGAGCGAAACCGCCAGCGGCAGCACCCGCAGCAACGGATATGCCCCCAAATCCCCCACCCCCCCAAATCTCCGGCAGCTTCTACACTGGTTATCACGGCTTGCCCTTCAAGCCCCAGACAACCCCCACCCAAGGAGTCTGTCCCATGCCCGATAGAAAATGCGATTGTCCCAACTGCAAGTGCACCATCAAGGAAGGCGAGCATGCCTACGCAGTTCACGGCAAACACTATTGCTGCGAGGCCTGCGCTCACCACCACAAGAGTGGCGAAGAATGTTCAACCAAGGGCTGTAAATGCGCCCACGGATGACGAACGACGCATAAAAAAAGTGGAGCCTAATCAGGCTCCACTTCCAGTTTCATACTTTCATCATCCAGCCGCTCTGTATGCCTCACTGTGCCTTGCAGCCGTCGCCCTTCAACCCTGACCACGATGGTTTTCGCCTGGTCCAGATCTTCAGGCAGCGGCGCCGGCACTCGCAAGGCAAAGCGAAACGGATCACCTTCGACCGCCTCCAGCCCAACGCGACAGTCCACGCTTTTGGTGATCCGCCCAAACAGCGTATCGAGGCCGTAGTCCAGGTGCGCCGGGCTGATGATGTTGCTCATGGTGCATTCCCCCGAATGATGCCGATCGATGCGCAGAGCTTAGCTGGTCGGTCGCCACACAACGTTTTCCACGCCGAATTTTTCCGCCATCGGTTTGCTGGTCTTCTGCACTTTTTCACGGCCAAAGCGCGGGATGCGACCAACGCCTGCGTCGCAGCTCGCCCAGTGCCACGCCTCGGTGTTGTCCATTTTGTCCGAGCGGATAATGAACGACTTGGGCGTGCCGTGAAGGGTGTATTCGATGACATAGAGTTTTGCGTTGTTCATAAAGCCCGTATTCCTCCCTGTGGTAATAGAGGGATCGCGGCGCTGCGGGAAAATTCACTCGGATTGTCCGACGGTATCTATCGTTGGCGACGCCGTGGCGCACTGGTTACCATGGGTTTTTCGCCAACCCCAATGAATGCTCGCCATGGCCCTTGCCGCACCCCCAGATCTGAGCGATACCGATGTGCCCGTGCAACGTGTGGCGCGGACGTATCCGCGCGGCTTGTTTATCGAGCCGCATGAGCATGTCTGGGGACAGTTGCTGTATGCGATGAGCGGGGTGATGTGGGTCGAGACGCCGCACGAAGCGCTGGTGGTGCCGCCGCAGCGGGCGGTGTGGTTGCCGCCGGGCGTGCCGCACGGGATTCGCGTGGTGTCGGATTTGCAGATGCGCAATATCTACCTGCGCCCGGCGCTGGCGGCGACGCTGGACACGACGGTACAGGTGATCGAGGTCGGTGGGTTGCTGCGCGAGTTGATTGTCGGGCTGGTGGAGCAGGGTGACAGTGGTGAACCAGCCTACTACGAGGCGTTGGTCGGGTTGGCGTTGCTGGAGCTGAAACGCGCACGGCGCTCGCAGTTGAAGATCCCGATGCCGGATGACTCCGACCGGCGCTTGATGAATCTGTGTCAGGCAGTGATGGCGGCGCCGTCGCTGGAGATTCCTTTCGAACAGCATGCGGAAAATGCCGGAGCCAGCGTGCGCACCCTGGCGCGGTTGTTCAAGGACAGCCTCGGCATGGGCTTCGCCGAGTGGCGGCGGCAGGTACAACTGGCGACGGCGGTGGCGGCGTTGATTCAGGGCGTGGCGGTGAGTGTCATTGCCCGGGAGCTCGGCTATTCACCCAGTAGCTTCAGCGACATGTTTCGTCGCGAACTGGGCGTCGCCCCTTCGCAATTCACTCTATAACGACGCTATATCCTGAACCTACACAGAACCTTGTGGGAGCTGGCTTGCCAGCGATAGCGGTGTGTCAGCCGATGAGGATGTCGGATGTACAGGCCTCATCGCTGGCAAGCCAGCTCCCACCGGGTTTTGTGGTGACTGTGGTTGGTTTGTCCGAAATTCAGAAGTCCTTGGCCGATGCCAACCTCGCCGACTCCCTAAACTTTGCCCATTCCTTTCCACGGGCGGAGTTCCTCCCCATGAATTACCTGATTTCGCTGGCCATCGGTCTGGGCGTCGGTCTGTTGTACGGCGCGCTGGATTTCCGTTCTCCGGCGCCACCGGCTATCGCGCTGGTCGGTTTACTCGGCATGTTGGCCGGTGAGCAGTTGTGGCCGATGGGCCGGCAACTGGTCGCGGGCTGGCTGTCCTGAATTCCCTCTTTTCCTTCGGTGGATGTCCCCATGAAAGCACTGCAATTCGATAAAACCGGCGACCTGTCTTCCCTGCGTTACGTCGAGGTGCCGACTCCGGTACCCGGCGCTGACGAAGTGCTGGTGCAGATCAAGGCTGCTGGCCTCAACCCCAGCGATGTGAAAAACGTCCTCGGCCGCTTCCCCTACACCACGCTGCCGCGAATTCCCGGTCGGGATTTCGCCGGTGTTGTGATTGAAGGCCCACAGGCGCTGATCGGTCAGGAAGTCTGGGGCACTGGCCGTGAGCTGGGCTTTTTCGCCGACGGCTCCCATGCCGAGTTCGTCAAACTGCCAGCCAATGGCGTCGCACACAAACCTTCGCACCTGAGTTTCGCCCAGGCCGCCAGCCTTGGCGTGCCCTACACCACGGCGTGGGATGCTTTGGAGCGTAGCCTCGTCACGGCTGACACTCGTTTGCTGGTGATCGGCGGCGGGGCTGTGGCGACTGCTGCTTTGGCGCTGGCGAAAGTGCGTGGTGCGCAATTGCTGGCAGCGGCGCGTCGCCCCGAGCAGGTCGCGGATTTGCAGGCGCAGGGTTATCAGACGATTCAACTGGATAAACCCGAAGACCTCGGTGCGCAGGTCAACGCGGTGTATCGCGGTGGTGCCGATGTGATCTTTGACACCACCGGTTTCTGGCTGCCGGCGTCGGTGGCAGCACTGGCCACTTTCGGACGGATCGCGATCATCGCCGCGCCGGTGGACGGGCATGTGCAACTGCCGGCGCTGGCCTTGTATCGCAAGGGCGGGTCGGTGGTCGGAATCAATTCGCTGTTGTATGGCGTTGAAGCCTGCGCGGCGATGCTCGAGCAGTTCGGGCGGTTCTTCGATGAAGGGTTGTTGCCGTTGCCGCAAGGGTTGGTCGAGGCGCCGTTGGCCGAAGGCCTGTTGCGCTACGCCGACGTCAATCAGGGCAGCGGCGACAAGGTCATCCTTATCCCCTGACACACCTTGGATCTCCTTGACACCTGGCAAACTGTGGGAGCTGGCTTGCCAGCGATAGCGTCAGTTCAGGCAACTTCTTCTTTGCCTGTTCCGCCGCCATCGCTGGCAAGCCAGCTCCCACAGGGATTTTCGGTGTTCTTAAGAGGCGGGGACGCCGTTTTCCCACGCCAACCAGTTTTTCAGTATGTCCTGCACCAGCGGATTCCCCGCGCGATAGAGGTTTTCCAGCGCCGGCACGAAGCCGCCCTGATCGGCGTATTTGAGCAGGTTATCCACTTCACTGCCGCCCGGCTCCGGGCGGTCAAAGTCGGAGCCTGCACGCACCACGGCGAGGCGTTGGACATCGACCAGACCTTCACGACCGGCACGCAGCAAGGCCTCATAGGTCGAGTTGTCTTCCTGCTGCGTCGTGCAGTATTCGCCCTTGTTGTCGGTGAGCAACTTGGTCCAGACCTCGGCCCGCTCGCTCAGGCGCGTTCCGGAAAACCAGGTGTTGCCGGCCAGTGTGTCGCAGCGCGTCACCACCGGCGGCTGATTGGCCGGGGCCGACGGATATTTCAGACGCCACGCGGCGGACTCTTTGCTTTCGCTCAGTTCGACCTTGTGGCTCAGGGCGAAGGCCTTGGCCTGCAGCTTCGGGTTGAGTTCAAAGACTTCGGTCTTGTAATCCAGCGGCGGTTTTTCGTTCGGCCCTTTGGTGTTGATGCCCAGATAGCCGGTCGGCCAGGTCGACGGCGCATCACGCGAATCGATCTCCCACTGCGTGCCGAATTCCACCAGATAGTGCGCCCATGCAGCGGTGCCGATGGTCCCGTGTTTCGGGCTGATGCCGGCAATGCCGGCGATCAGGAAGTAGCTTTTGCGCAGGTCGAATTTCGGCGACAGCGCCAACGCCAATGTCGAGGCGGCCGCATTGGTCTGGCCCATGCCGGTGGTCAACAGGCACACCTGCTGCGTGTTGCAGCGAATGCTCGGGTACTCGGCGGACAGGCCCGGCACGCGGACTTCCTGCTTCAGTTCAAGGCGATCAATCCAGTGCTGCGCCTCGGGGGCGAACATGGTGATCAACATGACTTTCGGTTGCATCGGGGCCTCGGCCGCCCACGCGGTGGAGGAGAGCAGGGCCGCACCGGCCAGGGTCAAACGCATCATTGCTTGCATGGAAAACTCCTTGATTCAGAACTGATAACCGACGCCGGCGTAGTAACCCCAGCCGTTGGAACGCGCGCGGAAATTGCCATCGCCAAAATTCAGCTCGCTGCCGTCTTCCCAGTTGCCGCCGTTGTGGAAATAACGGCCGACCAGGGTGAAGCGCAAGTGCGTGAACGAGTAGAGCAGGACGTTGGTCGCCACCGTCGCATTGGCGGTGCGCGCCGGGTTGTCCTTGTGGATGTCCGAGCCGAAATCGAAGTTGGTGAAGCCGATGTAGGTCAATGAGGCGCCGTTGCTGAATTTATCGATCGGCACGATGTACTTGAGCTGTGCGCGGTAGCCGTCCCAGGAATATTCGTTGCTGGCACCGTAATTTTCCCACTGATAGCGACCGTACAGATTGGCCGACAGGTTGACCCGCGAGTGCGTGTCGATGTCGGTGCCGAAACCGCTGTACAGCGTGTTGGCGCGGTTCTCTTTGCGGCTGCCGTGGTCGTAGATCCAGTCGAACGCCACATACCATTCCTTGAACGGACCGATGGCCAGGCTGCGGCCGGCGAGGTAGTCGATGGAGATGCGCGGTTCGTGCTCCATGAACACCGGCGAGCCGTGATCCCACACGCCTTTGTCGTGGCTGTTGCCGATGTTGAAGATCTTCGGAATGTCGACATAGCCGTACAGTTCGAACGGACCTTTGCGGCCGAAGTACTCGTATTCCAGATAGATATCGTCGGCCGGTTGCGGGCCGAAGCTGATGTCCTTGCTGCCGATCAGCATCAGGTCCTGGTTGTACCAGTCCGAGAGGTAGGCGCCTTTTTTCGGCGGGCTGGCTTCGGGGCTGAGGGCTTCGCCCTGGGCGGATTCTTCTTTGGCTGCCGGTTGCGCCAGAGCGCTGTGGCTGAGAAGTCCGGTAACGCCGGTCAGTAGCAAGGAAACAGCAAGCGTGCACGAGAAAGGTGCGCGAAAAGGGCATGCAATGGCCATTCAAAGTCCTTTTTTGCGGATCGAGGCCCGTGTTCCGTGGGCTTGTACGGTTTTGTTACGAAAACGTTGGGATTGACGTTACGCAAACGTTTGCACAAGGCATACCAGTTTTCTCAATGCCATGAAATATCGAAGAATTCGCAAATTTAACTGACGGACTGATCAGGTATAACTGATCACCGCAAACCCCTGTAGGCCATCGCGAGCAGGCGAAGGCCTACAGGTTCTGCGACAGGTTGAAGGGCCACGAATACGGGCTGAAACGCTTATTCCAGACCCCTCTAGTATTAAAGTATTAACACCATTTAATCCGTGCCCCATTGCCGGGCGTCTACTAGCTTTGTCCCCAATCAACGGTTTTGTGATGACCGTCGCAGTCTTGATTCGCGTGTGGAATAAGCACGGCTCTTCGCGCGCTCAAGGAAGAATTTGGCCACGACAAGGAGTAGCCCGTGGAAGCAAGGTTTGGTGTCGCCCTCGTTTCGCGCTTTTCCCCTCTTTCCCTTGCTGTGCATCTGAGTGTCGCCGGGCTGTTGTTCGGCGGCGTCAGCGCTCCTGCGTTGGCCACGTGCTCCACGGCGGGTTCAACGGTGACCTGCACCGGCGTGCCGAGCCTGCCGCTGTTTCTCAACAACTTCTCCAGCGCCACCAGTGGTTTGACGGTCAACGTCAACAGCGGGGCGCAGATGAACGCGACCCTCGGCGGCCATGTGATGGACCTGACCGGGGTGAACATTTCCCTGAACAACTCCGGCACGCTCGACCCGGCACTGCTCGGCCTGGTCTCGGTGCTGAGCGGCGGCGCGTTCATCGGCACTGGCGCTACGAGTACGGTCAGCGTGCTCAACAACGCCAGCGGGATCATTCGCGGCACGGGCATGTTGCTCGGGCTCAACCTGACCAGCATCGACGGCCTCGGCATTGCGGTGAACAACGCTGCTGCCGGCACCACCAGCATCACCAACAACGGCACCATCACCTCGACCGGTTTGTCGATCGGCGGCATCACCCTCGCCGACACCCCGGTGGTCGGCGTCTACGGCGGCTCGCAGGTCAACATGACCAACAGCAGCACCGGTGTGATCAACGGCCGGATCGCGTTCGAAACATCGGCGGCAGGCAATACCTTCACCAACGCCGGTGCGATTACCGGCGGCGTGTCGATGGGCGCGGCCAGCACCAACACCTTCACCGCGGTGACCGGTTCCAGCGTCAACGTCGGTGACGGTGTACAGATCAGCGTCGGCCTTGGCGGTTTGATCGGCATCAATCTGACCTTCGCTCCGACCGGCACGGTCGATGGTGGCGCGGGCGGCACCAACAGCCTGATTCTGCAAAACCCGATCGGCGTCGGCGGCGGCACCACGGGTGTCGGCACCGCATCGAGCGCGACCTACGTCAACTTCAACAACCTGACCCTCAATAGCGGCACCTGGACCTTGCAGGGGCCATTGGTCAGCGGCGCGACCACGCTTAACGGTGGTGTCGCCCAGTTCAACAACAACGCCACGTTCGGCAGCGGCGTGATCACCTCCAACGGCGGGATACTCCAGGCCAGCAATGCCGGGTTGAACGTCAGTAACCTGATTTCCCTCGGCGCGGGCGGCGTGACAGTGCAAGGTACCAACGCCACCACCCTGAGCGGCGTCATTTCCGGCAGCGGCGGCCTGACCAAAGTCGGTTCCGGGCAACTGAGCCTCAGCGCCGCCAACACCTACCTGGGCAACACCACGCTCAACGGCGGCACCGTGCAGTTGGGCAACAACCTGGCGCTGAGCACCGGCACCCTCAACGTCACTGGCGCGACAACGTTGAGCGCCCCGGGCACGATCAGCCTGAACAACGCCATCAGCCTCGGCGGCACCTTGACCGCCGGCGGCACTGGCGCGCTGACCCTCGGCGGTTTGATCAGCGGCAGCAGCGGCCTGACCAAAACCGGCAGCGGCAGCCTGACTGTCAGTGGCGCCAACAGCGGGTTCACCGGCACCACCACCCTGAGCGCCGGCACCCTGCTGGTGACCAACAACAACTCGCTGGGTAGTGGCGCGGTGAATACCGCCGCCGGCACCAGTCTGGACAGCACCACCAACGTCACCCTGGCCAACAACATCGGCATGACCGGTGCGCTCAACGTGCTCGGCAGCAATGCCCTGACACTCGGCGGCGTGTTGTCCGGCACTGGTGGGATTACCAAATCCGGCAGCGCCAGCCTGACCTTGAGCGGCAACAACACCAACAGCGGCAACACGCTGCTCAATGCCGGCAGCCTGTTCGTTGGCAGCAACACCGCGCTGGGTACGGGCGCGTTGAACGCGGCGGCCGGTACCACACTGGATGCGACCACGGCGGTGACTCTCGCCAACACCGTCGCGCTGGCGGCCGATCTGACCATCGGCGGCACGCAGGCGCTGGGTTTGAGCGGCGTCATCAGCGGTGCCGGTAATCTGATCAAGAACGGCACCGCCAACCTCAGCCTCAGCGGCAACAACACCTTTTCCGGCGGTACCGCGCTGAATGCCGGCACGCTGATTGTCGGCTCCAACACCGCGCTGGGCACGGGTGCCTTGACCACGGCGGCGGGCACCACCCTCGATGCCAGCACTGCCGTTGCGCTAACCAACGCAGTCTCACTCGGCGGCAACCTGACTGTCGGCGGCAGTGCCAACCTGACCCTGGGCGGGATTGTCAGCGGCAGCGGCGGGCTGACCAAAAACGGCGCGGCCAACCTGATTCTCAACGGCGCCAACACCTTCCTCGGTGCCGTCGCGTTGAACGCGGGTACGATCACGGCGGGCGCCAACGCGGCGCTGGGCAGTGGCAACATCACCGTCGGCGGCGTGGCCGCCCTCGACAGCAATGCGACGGTGACCCTGAACAATGCCATCATTCTCAACAACAGCCTGGGCATTGGCGGCAGCAACGCGCTGACCCTCGGCGGCGTGATCAGCGGCACCAGCCAACTGGTGAAAAACGGCGCCGCCAATCTCACGCTCAATGGCACCAATACCTACAGCGGCGGCACCACGCTGAATGCCGGCAGCTTGACGGTCGGCAACGGCGCGGCACTGGGCACTGGCGCCTTGTCGGTGGAAGGCGCGGGCACCCTCAACAGCAGTTCGGCCGTGACCCTCAACAACAACGTCATTCTCAACGCCAACCTCACCGCCGGCGGCGCCAATGCGCTGACCCTTGGCGGGGTGATCAGTGGCGGTAACGGTCTGATCAAAACCGGCGCTTCGAGTCTGACCCTCAACGGCAACAACACCTACACGGGCACCACGGCGCTGAACGCCGGTTCACTGATTGTCGGTTCCAGCACCGCCCTGGGCACCGGCACACTCAACGCCTCGAACGGCACCACCCTCGATACCAGTACCGCCGCGACCTTGGCCAACAACGTCAACCTCGCCGGCACTCTGACCCTGGGTGGCTCCAATGCGCTGACCCTCGGCGGCGTGGTCGCCGGTATCGGTGGACTGACCAAGAACGGTGCTGCCGACCTGACCCTCAACGGCGCCAACACTTATTTTGGCAACACCCTGTTGAACACCGGCAAACTGACCGTCGGCAGCAACACCGCGCTGGGTTCCGGCACGTTGAACGCGGCGGCCAACACCACGCTGGATGCCAACACCGCCGTCAGCCTGAACAATGCCGTGGCACTCGCCGGTGCCTTGAACATCGGCGGCACAGCGGATATGACCCTGACCGGTCTGGTCAGCGGGGCTGGCAGTCTGGTGAAAGACGGCGCGGCCAATCTGATTCTCAATGCCGCCAACAACTACCTCGGCGGCACCACGCTGAACGCCGGCACTCTGACCGTCGGCAACAGTTCGGCGCTCGGTTCCGGTGCATTGACCGTCGCTGGCGCCGCGACACTGGACAGCAACTCGCCGCTGGTCAGCCTCAACAACAATGTCGCCCTGAATGCGGCGCTGACCGTGGGCGGTACGCAGAACCTGACCCTCGGCGGCGTGACCAGTGGCACCGGCCAGTTGATCAAGGACGGCGCAGCCAACCTGACCGTCAATGGCAACAACACCTTCAGCGGCGGCACCACACTCAACGCCGGCACGTTGACCCTTGGCAATGCCAACGGTCTGGGCAGTGGCGCATTGCTCGTCGGTGGCGCGGCAACGCTGGATAACAGCGCATCGTTCGGCATCGGCAACGCCATTACCCTGAATGCCGGACTGACCGTCGCCGGCAACAACGATTTGAGCTTGAACGGCATCATTGACGGCGCCGGCAGCCTGACCAAAAA
Source organism: Pseudomonas sp. AC242 (assembly GCF_979258655.1). Lineage (NCBI taxonomy): Bacteria > Pseudomonadati > Pseudomonadota > Gammaproteobacteria > Pseudomonadales > Pseudomonadaceae > Pseudomonas > Pseudomonas sp. AC242. The sequence continues at coordinate 3,469,827 of NZ_OZ409873.1, read as the reverse complement.
CGGCCTTTCAGACCTGACCCTGGCCGGCAATAACACCTTCACTGGCGCGCTGAACATCATTTCGGGCAGCGTCACCACGCTCAATACCAACGCATTGGGCAACACCTCCGGCGTCAACATCAGCGCCGGCGCCGGCCTGAATCTGGGCAGTGACGCCAGCCTCGGCGCGCTGAGCGGCAGCGGCAGTGTGCAACTCACCGGCAGCAACACCCTGACGGTCGGCACCGGCAACGTCACCAGCATCTTTGATGGCGATCTCAGCGGCAGCGGCGGCCTGGTCAAAGTCGGTACCGGCACCTTGAACCTCACTGGCATCAACGGCATTACCGGCAATACCGCGATCGATGGCGGTATCGTGAACCTGAGCGGTTCGCTGGGCAGTGCTCAACTCAACGTCAATACCGGCGGCACCCTGACCGGTACCGGCTCGGCGCTCGGCGCGGTCAACATCAACAACGGTGGGCATCTGGCGTTGGCGTCGGGCAACACCTTGTCGGCGAGTGCTCTGACTCTCGGCGCCGGCAGCAACGTTGATGTAGCACTGGGCACACCGTCGACCGCGTCGCTGATGAACGTCGGCGGCAACCTCACGCTTGATGGCAATCTCAACGTCAGCGATGCCGGTGGTTTCGGCGTCGGCGTGTATCGCCTGTTCAACTACACCGGTGCCCTGACTAATCTCGGTCTGGACGTGGCCAGCGTGCCGGTCGGCTACGGCCTCGGCGATCTGCTGGTGCAAACCGGGGTGGCCAATCAGATCAACATTCAAGTCTCCGCGCCGAACGTCAACATTCGTTACTGGGACGGCAGCCAGACCATCGCCAACGGCGTGGTCGATGGCGGCAGCGGCACGTGGAACGCGGTCGGCACCAACTGGACCGACGCCAACGGTTTGGTCAACCAACCGTGGGCCGGCGACTTCGCGGTGTTCCAGGGCACTGCCGGCACGGTGACGGTGAACGGCACGCAAGCGTTTACCGGCATGCAATTCCTCACCGATGGCTACAACGTGGTCAACGGTGCGGCGGGGCAACTCACGGCGGTCAACGGCACCGGCGGCACCACTTCGTTGCGCGTCGATCCGGGCGTCACGGCGACCATCAATGCCAATATCGATGGCAGCGGCATCCTTAATAAACTTGACGCCGGCACCCTGGTGCTCGGCGGTGCGAACACTTACACCGGCGGCACGCAACTGGACGGCGGCAAGATTATCGTCGGCAGCAATACGGCGCTCGGTACCGGTACGCTGACGGCGAATGCCGGTACGCAGTTGGACAGCAACGCGGCGGTGACACTGGCCAACGCGGCGACGCTGAACGGCAACCTGACCATCGTCGGCAGCAATGCCCTGACCCTCAACGGCGTGATTGGCGGCACCGGTGGCCTGATCAAAACCGGCGCGGCCAACCTGACCCTCGGCGGCAACAATGCCTTCCTCGGGCCGGTCGCGCTGAATGCCGGCGGACTGGTTCTGGCGTCGAACTCGGCGCTGGGTTCCGGCACCTTGAACGCGGCGGGCGGCACTACGCTGGATGCGAGCACTGCGGTTTCGCTGAACAACGCGGTCAACCTCGCGGGCAACCTCGGCATTGGCGGCACGGCGGATCTGACCCTGGCCGGCACGGTCAACGGCGCCGGCAGCCTGAGCAAAAACGGCGCGGCCAACCTGAGCCTGAGTGGCAACAATAATTTTCTTGGTGGCGTGACCCTCAACGCGGGCACCCTGACCGCCGGCAGCAACTCGGCGCTGGGCCTGGGCAATCTCACCGTAGCCGGCGCCTCCGCGCTGGACAGCAACAGTGCGCTGAGCCTGGGCAACAACGTTGTGCTCAATGCCAATCTGAGCAACACCGGCAGCAACAATCTGACCCTCGCGGGTGTGGTCAGCGGCGCGGGTGGCTTGATCAAGGACGGCGCGTCGAACCTGACACTCAACGGCGTCAACACTTACACCGGCGGCACCACGTTGAACGCCGGTACGCTGACCCTCGGCACCGGTTCGGCATTGGGCAGCGGCGCACTGACCGTGGCCGGCGCGTCGAGCCTCGACACCAGTGCGCCGCTGGTGCTGGCGAACAACGTCAACGTCAATGCCAACCTGAGTCTGGCCGGCAACAACAACCTGACCCTCGGCGGCGTGATTGCCGGTGCGGGCACTCTGACCAAGAACGGTCTGGCCGACGTGACACTGTCCGGCAACAACACCTTCAGCGGCACTTTCGATGTACTGTCCGGCAGCCTGACCACCCTGAACGGCACGGCATTGGGCAATAACGCCACGGTCAATCTCGCGGGCGGCGCGGCGCTCAATCTTGGTGCTTCGGGCAGCCTTGCCAGCCTCACCGGCAGCGGTACTGCGCTGGTCGGTACGGGCAACACGCTGAGCCTCGGTGGCAACAACGTCAGCAGCACCTTCGCCGGCATCCTCAGCGGTGACGGCAGCCTGAGCAAACTTGGCACGGGCACCCTGACCCTCAGCGGCATCAGCGACCTGACCGGCGACACCAACGTCAACGCCGGTACCTTGCAGGTCAACGGTTCGCTGGCCAGCGGCAATGTGCTGGTCAACAACGGCGGCACCCTCGGCGGCAGCGGCACCCTGACCGGTGCCGTGACCGTGGCCGATGGCGGTCATCTGGCTGGCGTCACCGGCAGTACGCTGAACGTCAGTTCGCTGCTGTTCAACGGCAATTCAAACTTCGACGTCGGCCTCGGCACACCGGTGTCCGGCGGCGGCAATGCGCTGGTCAATGTCGGCGGCAACCTGACCCTCGACGGCACCCTGAACGTCAGCGACATCGGTGGTTTTGGCAGCGGTGTCTATCGCCTGATCGACTACACCGGCGGCCTGACCGACAACGGCATGCTCTTCGGCACACTGCCGGGCAGCGTCAGCCCTGGCGATTTGACCCTGCAAACCGCGCTGGCCAATCAGATCAACCTGCTGGTCACCGCACCGGGCGTCACCGTGCAGTTCTGGGACGGCAATCAACTGGTGGCCAACGGTTCGGTTGAGGGCGGCAGCGGCACCTGGGGCACCGGCACCACCAACTGGACCGACGTCAACGGCACCACCAATCAGGCCTGGACCAACAATTTTGCGGTGTTCCAGGGCGCGGCCGGCACAGTGACTGTCAACGGCGCGCAAACCATCACCGGCATGCAGTTCGTCACCGACGGCTACAGCCTAGTGAACGGCGCGGCGGGCTCGTTGAATCTGGTCAACGGTTCGCTGGGCAATGCCACGGTGCGGGTTGACCCGAACGCCACGGCAACCATTGGTGTCGCGCTGAACGGCAGCGGCACGCTGGGCAAATACGACAGCGGTACGCTGGTGCTCAACGCCGCCAACGGCTACAGCGGCGGCACGGTGCTCAATGGCGGCAAGATCGTAGTCGGCAACAACGCGGCGCTCGGCACTGGCGTGTTGACTGCTGCTGACGGCACAGCGCTGGACAGCAATGCGGCCGTCAGTCTGAGCAACGACCTGGTCGTCAACGGTGGTTTGACCGTTGCCGGTTCCAACGCCTTGACCCTCGGCGGCGTGGTTAGCGGCAGCGGCAGCCTGATCAAGGCCGGCGCGTCGAGCCTGACCCTCAACGGCAGCAACACCTACGGCGGCGGCACTCAACTCGCCGGCGGTACGCTGATCCTCGGCAACAACAGTGCAATCAGCAGCGGTGCACTCAACGTGACCGGCACCGGCACCCTCGACAGCACCTCGGCATTGCAACTGGCCAACACCGTCAACCTTGGCGCGCAACTGATCCTCGCCGGCAACCAGAACACCACGTTGATCGGTGCTGTGACTGGCACCGGCAGTCTGGTGAAAAACGGTAGCGGTGATCTCGTCCTCAGTGGCGCCAACACCTACAGCGGCGGCACCACCCTGAACGCCGGCACGACGCGCGGCGATACCAGCAGCCTGCAAGGTGCAATCGTCAACAACGCGACGCTGACCTTCGAGCAAAACGCCGACGGCAGCTACACCGGCAACCTCACCGGCGCCGGCACGCTGAACAAAACCGGCACTGGTGAACTTCTGCTGGCCGGCAACAACACCTTCACCGGCAACACCTCGGTGCAGGCCGGCAACCTGATCGTCAACGGGGTGCTCAACAGCGCCAACGTCAACGTCGCCAGCGGCGCGAGCATCGGCGGTGGCGGCCAACTCGGCGGCGCCGTGCAACTGGCCAACGGTGCGACGCTGGCCGGTGGCGGTACAGCAACGCCTTTGTCAGTCGGTTCGCTGGCGCTGTCGTCGGGAACCAATCTGGACTTCAGCCTCGGCGCGGCGACCAGTTCGACCACCGTGGTCAATGTTGCCGGCAACCTGACCCTCGACGGTACGTTGAACATCAGCAACGCCGGCGGCTTCGGCACCGGGGTTTATCAACTGTTCAGCTATGGCGGCAGCCTGACCGACAACGGTCTGGTGTATGGCAGCCTGCCGGTGTCGGCGGCCAATCTGACCCTGCAAACGGCTATCGCCAATCAGATCAATCTGCTGGTGCAAGGCACCCCGGGTGAGGTGCAGTTCTGGAACGGTGGCACTACCAATCCGGACGGCAGCATCGGTGGCGGCAGCGGTGTATGGGGTCCAGGCACCAACTGGACCGATCCGAGCGGTACTCAGGCCCTGGCTTCAAATGGTCAGTTCGCCGTGTTCGGCGGCCAGGCGGGTACGGTTACCGTGCAGGGCAATCAGAACTTCACCGGTGTGCAATTCCTCTCCGGCGGCTACAGCCTGGTTCCGGGGGCTGGCGGGACGTTGACGCCGGTCAATGGCGCGGACGGGAGCCTTGCACCGGTGCGGGTCAATGCCGGCGCGAGTGCAGAAATTTCCACGCCACTGGTGGGCACGGGTGGTATCGAAAAGCTTGATTCCGGCACGTTGGTATTGAGCGGTGCCAACACCTACAGCGGTGGCACCACCGTCAGCGGCGGTACGCTGGTCGGTAACACCACCAGTCTGCAAGGCAATATCCTCGACAACGCCACGCTGGTGTTCCAGCAGAATGCCAATGGTCAGTTCAACGGGGTCCTCAGCGGTCTCGGGGCGATGGCCAAACGCGGCACCGGCACCTTGCTGTTGAGCGGAGATAATCCGTTCAGCGGTACCGTCGCGGTTGATCAAGGCGTGCTGCAAGTCGGCAGCCGTTCGGCGCGGGCTTCGTTGGGCGGGCAAGTGACCGTGGCCAACGGTGCAGGGCTGAGCGGTAACGGCAGTGTCGGTTCGGTGATCAACCATGGTGTGGTGGCTTCCGGCGCTGAGGCCGGAACCCTGAGCGTGGCCGGTAACCTGACCAACGCCTCGGATGGCGTGCTGGCGCTGACTGTCAGTTCGCCAACCGCGACGCCGCTGGCCGTCGGTGGTACCGCAAACCTGGGCGGCGCTTTGCAAGTCAACTCGCTGGCACCGTTCACCGGCAACACCACGTATTCGCTGATTACGGCGGGCGGTGGCGTAAACGGCACCTTCAGCGCTGCGGACCTGCCGCAATATGCGTTCCTCAACAGCGCACTGGTGTATGACGCTAATGCGGTGAACCTGGTGGTCAGCCGCAACGGCAATTCCTTCGCCGATGTCGCCGCCACTGGCAACCAGTTCAGAACCGCCACCGCGCTGTCGAACAACGGCCCGGCCGGTGCGGCGTTGCAGAACGAGATCGTCAACCTCAGTGTCGCCGGTGCGCGTAATGCCTTCGACAGTCTGTCCGGTGAGATCCACGCCAGCACCGCCAGCGCCATCCTCGAGGATTCGCGCTACGTGCGTGACGCGGTCAACGATCGCATGCGCCAACCGTCATGCAGCGCGGCGGATGATCCACGCCGTGCCCTGGCGCCAAGTGACAACCAATTGAGCAGCAACGGTTGCCACGGCGAAATGGTCGGCTGGGCGCGGGCACTCGGTGCCTGGGGCGAGTCGGATGGCGACAGCAACGCGGCGAAACTCGACCGTAACCTCAGCGGCTTCATGCTCGGCACCGACAAGCAACTCGATGACCAATGGCGCGTGGGCATGGCCGCCGGTTACACCCGCAGCGACCTCGATGCGCATGATCGTCGCTCGGATGCCACCGTCGAAAGCTACCACCTGGCGGCGTATCTCAATTCGCAGTTTGACGCCTTGGCGGTGCGCCTCGGCGCGGCTTACAGCTGGCACGACATCGAGACCAAACGCAACGTCAGCGTCGGCAGCTACAACGATCGCCTGAAGGCCAATTACGATGCGCGCAGTGCGCAGGTATTCGGTGAAGTCGGCTACGCCATCGACGCTGGCGGCATTGCCCTCGAACCGTTTGCCGGTCTGGCCTACGTCAACTACGACACTGACAAAGCCAAGGAGAAGGGTGGAGTAGGGCGCCTGGAGGCCGATGCCGATCAGGACATCACCTTCTCGACCCTCGGCGTGCGTGCCGGCAAAGTCATCACCCTGGCCAACGGCGGGCAATTCACCCCGCGCGCGGCCATCGGCTGGCGCCATGCCTTTGGTGATACCAAGCCTGACGCCGACCTGACCTTCATCGACGGCGGCGCCTCGTTCAGCACCCAAGGCGTGCCGATTGCCAAGGACAGCGCCATCGTTGAAGCCGGTGTCGACTTCCAGATCAGCCCGACCGGCAAACTCGGTATCGGCTACTCGGGGCAACTGTCGAACGACAGCAACGACCATGCAATGACCATCAGCTTCAGCCTGGGCTTCTGATTTAGGGTCGAAGCACTTTTAGCCGCCCGTAAGGGCGGTTTTTTTTGCCTTGCCTCAAGCTGCTCGTTCCCACGCTCTGCGTGGGAATGCCTCTAGGGACGCTCCGCGTTCCGGCTCCGGAAGGGACGCGGAGCGTCCCGGTCTGCATTCCCACGCGGAGCGTGGGAACGATCAAAAAACTGCTGCGTCGCGCTCTGCTAGAATCGCCCCCATCAACAGCCTGAGACTCCCCCATGAGCGAGCCGATTCGTCTGACCCAATACAGCCACGGCGCCGGCTGCGGCTGCAAGATTTCCCCGCAGGTGCTCGAAGTTATTCTGGCCGGCAGCGGTGCGCAGAACCTTGACCCGAAACTGTGGGTCGGCAATGCCTCGCGCGATGATGCGGCGGTGTATGAGATCGATGCCGAGCGCGGAGTGGTCTCGACCACGGATTTTTTCATGCCGATCGTCGATGACCCGTTCGACTTCGGCCGCATTGCCGCGACCAATGCGATCAGTGACATCTATGCGATGGGCGGCGATCCGTTGATGGCCATCGCCATTCTCGGCTGGCCGGTCAATGTGCTGGCGCCGGAAGTGGCGCGTGAAGTGATTCGCGGCGGCCGCGCGGTGTGCGACGCGGCGGGCATTCCACTGGCGGGCGGGCATTCGATTGATGCGCCGGAACCGATCTTCGGTCTCGCCGTCACCGGTCTGGTGGAAAAGCGTCACATGAAGCGCAACGACACCGCCACCGCCGGCTGCCTGCTGTACCTGACCAAACCGCTGGGCATCGGCATCCTCACCACCGCCGAGAAAAAAGGCAAATTGCGCGCCGCCGACGTTGGCGTGGCCCGCGACTGGATGTGCACCCTGAACAAACCCGGCAGCCGTTTCGGCAAACTCGCCGGCGTTACCGCCATGACCGATGTCACCGGTTTTGGTCTGCTCGGGCATCTGGTGGAAATGGCCGATGGCAGCCAGCTCACCGCGCGCATCGCTTATGACCGTGTGCCGCGTCTGGACAGCGTCGAGTACTACCTCGATCAGGGCTGCGTTCCCGGCGGTACGCTGCGCAACTTCGACAGCTACGCGAGCAAGGTTGGCCGCGTGCAGGAACTGCACAAACGCGTGCTCTGCGACCCGCAAACCAGCGGTGGTCTGTTGATCGCGGTGACGCCTGAAGGCAATGAAGAGTTTCTCGCCGTAGCCGCCGAACTGGGCCTGAACCTGGCGCCAATCGGCGAACTGGTTGAGCGACAGACGAACGCAGTCGAGGTGATTTGATGCTCCGCGACTGCACTGATTACCGTGATATTTTCCTCAATGACCGGCCAATGATGGACGCCCGTGCGCCGGTCGAATTCTCCCACGGTGCTTTTCCCGGGGTGGTCAACCTGCCGCTGATGAACGATCGTGAGCGCGAACAGGTGGGCACCTGTTACAAACAACACGGACAGCAAGCCGCGATTGCCTTGGGCGAGCGACTGGTGTCCGCCGAGGTCAGAGAGCGGCGCATTCAAGGCTGGGTCGAGTTTGCCCGTAACCACCCCGATGGCTATCTGTATTGTTTCCGCGGCGGCCTGCGTTCACAGATCGTCCAGCAATGGATCAAGGACGAGGGCGGCATCGATTACCCGCGTGTCGCCGGCGGTTACAAGGCCATGCGCACATTCCTCCTGGAGACAGTCGATCAGGCTGTGGCCGAATGCGATCTGGTCCTGCTCGGCGGCATGACCGGTACTGGCAAGACTGAAGTGCTGGTGCAGTTGAGCAATGGTCTGGATCTGGAAGGTCACGCCAATCATCGCGGCTCGAGTTTTGGCAAGCGTGCCACCGGACAGCCGACCAATATCGATTTCGAAAACCGCCTGGCTGTCGATGTGCTGAAAAAACGCGCAGGCGGGATCAACCAGTTTGTTCTGGAAGACGAGAGTCGGGTGGTCGGCAGCTGTGCCTTGCCATTACCGCTCTACCGGGGCATGCAGGCGGCACCACTGGTCTGGCTGGAAGATAGCCTCGAGAGTCGGGTCGAGCGAATTCTGCAGGATTATGTCATCGACCTGTACGCCGAGTTTGTCGCGGTTCACGGCGAGCAGGGTTTTGCTTTGTATGCCGAGCGATTGATTTCCAGCCTGAACAATATTCAACGTCGGTTGGGTGGCGAGCGCTATCAACGCATGTATTTGCAGATGGAAGCGGCGCTGTCCGAACAGGCGCGCAGCGGGTCGGTCGAGCTGTTCCGTGAGTGGATCGGCGTACTGCTACGCGATTATTACGACCCGATGTATGTGTTTCAGCGCGAGAAGAAGGGCGGGCGGATCGAGTTTGCCGGGGAGCGTGGAGCGGTGCTTGAGTATCTGCGTGAGCGGGGGAATCAGAAGGTTTGATAGTGCTTTTGCTGGCCCCATCGCTGGCAAGCCAGCTCCCACAGGTATTGCGGATGTATATGGAATTTGTGTACACCCTGGAACCCTGTGGGAGCTGGCTTGCCAGCGATGGGGCCGGTTCAGACAGAAGATGACTCAGGTCGGACACGTTTCCTTGCCATGATCCAGCCCCTGCTTGTAGCTGTGGCTTTGCAAACTGGCCTTGCCGTTGTGCCAGGTCAGCGTCAGTACATACAGCGAGTCAAAGTCGTTGCCCGCCCAGTCCTCGGTGATGTTCTGTTTCTCGCCGACCGCTTTGCCCGCCACCTTGTTGATCAGCTCCGGCAGATAGCCGTGGGACCAGGCGGTGTAGATCGTCGAGTTGTGATACTTGTCTTCCAGCAGTTCGCGGGCCAGATCGCTGGTGTCGTTGGCCGAGAACTCGATGTTCACCGGCAGGCCGAGCTTGATCGCGGCGGGGCTGATGGTCATCAATGGACGGATGTAGCTGTAGGAGTTGTCCAGCTCACCTTCCTCGACATTGCGCGTCGGGTTGGCGGCGAACACGTAATCGGCCTTGCCGAATTTTTCCGGCAGCAGCGTCGACAGGTCGATGGCGCGGTTCAGGCCCTGACAGTTGAGCTGGCCGAGCCCGCCCTCGGGTTTTTCTGCGTGGCGCAGGAACACCAGTGTCTGGGTGCCGTCCACCGGTTGCGCGCGGCTTTCGCTGGACTCAAGCGACAGGAACAGTGCACTGACGGCCAGCAGGGAAGGCAGGGCCACATACGCGCGGTGTTTGAAACGTTTGGCGAATCGCATAAGGATCGTCATGAAATAAAGGGTTCTTCAGCAAATTCGGTTAAGGCTGACAAACCTTTACACCGCGGGCTCCCAGCACCGGGTGTTTTCCCTGTCGTGAACGGCTTCCTCTGCAACAAACGCATAGCTCAGAGTCCCCTGAGGGCCGTTTGGTTCGATCGTAAGAGTGCGCAGCACTCTAACGGCAACCTTCAACGGTCTGGCCGCAGGTTAGCGACAGGATGTTACGGGTTCATGTAGGCGCTCCGAAGGCTGCGATCGTTTTGCAGACTGCAAAGCCTCAAGATCAAAAGATCGCAGCCTGCGCAGCGCCTACATTATGATCAGGCTTTAATTTGTGACTGGATGCTTCTCATGACCGATCTGTCCACGTTCCCGATCACCCAGAAATGGCCGGCGCAGTACCCTGACTGGATTCAGCTCTATTCCTTGCCGACGCCTAACGGCGTCAAAGTCTCGATCATGCTTGAGGAAATCGGCCTGCCGTACGAACCGCACAAGGTCGCTTTCGACAACAATGATCAACTGTCCGCCGAGTTCCTGTCGCTGAATCCGAACAACAAGATTCCGGCGATCCTCGATCCGCACGGCCCTGATGATCAGCCGCTGCCGCTGTTCGAATCCGGTGCGATCCTGATTTATCTGGCCGACAAAAGCGGTCAGTTGCTGGCGCAGGAAGGCGCGCTGCGTTACGAGACCATCCAGTGGTTGATGTTCCAGATGGGTGGTATCGGTCCGATGTTCGGCCAGTTGGGTTTCTTCAACAAATTCGCCGGCAAGGATTACGAAGACAAGCGTCCGCGTGATCGTTATGTCGACGAAAGCAAACGCCTGCTCAAGGTGCTCGACGGCCGGCTCGAGGGCCGTGACTGGATCATGGGCGAGCGCTATACCATTGCCGATATCGCCACATTTCCGTGGGTGCGTAACTTGATCGGATTTTATGAGGCCGGTGATCTGGTTGGCATCAGCAACTTCCCGAATGTCACCCGTGTGCTTGAGCGTTTCCTCGCGCGTCCGGCAGTCATTCGCGGCCTGACCATTCCCTCGTAATTTTCGGACTACACACATAACCCTGTGGGAGCTGGCTTGCCAGCGATGACGCCGGCACAGTCGACATCTATGTTGACTGAACCACCGCCATCGCTGGCAAGCCAGCTCCCACAGGGATTTACAGTGTTCTGAAAGATTGTTACACCCCCAGTAATGCACTCTTGATTGATCCAGGTTTGTACCCCAACCCCCGCAAGGCATAAGCTTCGCCCCCTACGACTTTCGTCTCATCTGCCGTTTTCAGGAAAGGCCCTCATGTCCAGTCAGTTCCCCGAAGCACGTCCCCGCCGTCTGCGCCGCAATGCGAGCCTGCGCAGCCTGTTCCAGGAAACCGAATTCAGCCTGAACGATCTGGTCCTGCCGATTTTCGTTGAAGAAGAAATCGACGACTTCGTGCCGATCAACAGCATGCCCGGGGTGATGCGCATTCCCGAGCGCAAACTGGCCAGTGAAATCGAGCGCTATGCCCGCGCCGGCATCAAGTCGGTGATGACCTTCGGCGTGTCCCACCATCTGGACAGCAACGGCAGCGACACCTGGCGCGAAGAAGGTCTGGTCTCGCGCATGTCGCGCATTGCCAAAGATGCCGTGCCGGAAATGATCGTGATGTCCGACACCTGCTTCTGCGAATACACCGATCACGGCCACTGCGGCGTGATGCACAACCATGAAGTCGACAACGACCAGACCCTGATCAACCTCGGCAAACAAGCCGTGGCAGCGGCCCGCGCCGGTGCGGACGTGATCGCGCCGTCGGCAGCGATGGACGGTCAGGTGCGGGCGATTCGTCAGGCACTCGACGCGGCCGGGTTCACCCAGATTCCGATCATGGCCTACTCGACCAAATTCGCTTCGGCACTCTACGGCCCGTTCCGCGAGGCGGGTGGCAGCGCGCTGAAGGGCGATCGCAAAAGCTATCAGATGAACCCGATGAACCGCCGCGAAGCCCTGCGCGAATCGCTGCTCGACGAGCAGGAAGGCGCCGATGCGCTGATGGTCAAACCGGCCGGCGCTTACCTCGACATCATCCGCGACATTCGTGAGGCCTCGAACCTGCCGCTGGCGGCGTATCAGGTCAGTGGCGAATACGCGATGATCAAGTTCGGCGCGCAGGCCGGGGCGATCGATGAGGATCGTGTGGTGCGCGAAAGCCTGGGCGCGATCAAGCGTGCAGGCGCTGATTTGATCTTCACTTACTTTGCGATGGATCTGGCACTGGCCGGGATCTAAAGACCAACGCACAACCCTGTGGGAGCTGGCTTGCCAGCGATAGCGGCGCATCAGTCAACATTGATTTTGACTGTGCTGACGCCATCGCTGGCAAGCCAGCTCCCACAGGTTCTTGTGGTGTTCTTGGGTCAGAGGCAGGCAAAGAACGGCCGGATGCCGTGATCGCGGAAGTAGCGTTCAATCACCTTCGGATCCGCGCTGTTTTCGGCAATCGCCACATAGGTATCCGGGCGCAGCAGATAAAAACCGTTACGCCCCAACCCCGCCGTTTCAAACGCCGGGCGCCAGTCGAACACATGCAGCGGCAAATGATGTTCGTGGCACCAGGCAATCATTTCGTCGCTGGTGTCACCGTACACATGCACCTGCCAGCACGGCTGTCTGAGCGGTTCGTAATTATCTCCCTCACCATCATGCGCCCACGGCAAGCGGTCGCCGCCGTGCACATGGCCGGCGGCGCCCTGACTCAGAGGCATGCCGCGATAGTTGAGGGTGACCTGCGAAACGGTGCGAAAAAGGAACTCGCGACTGGCCTCGAACGAGGCCATTTTCGGGATCAGAAACGGTGCCACACGCATGCGCAGCAGATCGGCCATGCGCCCCTCGGCGGTGACGAAACTGAAGACTTTGTCGGTGGTCGACACCAGTCGACGGGCGAAGGCCTTGCGTTCGGTTTCGTAGCTGTCGAGCAGGCTCGGTTCAGCGGCGCCGCTGAGCACTGCGGCGAGTTTCCACGCCAGGTTGATCGCGTCGCCGATGCCGGTGTTCATGCCCTGACCGCCCGCCGGGCTGTGCACATGCGCGGCATCGCCGAGCAGAAACGCGCGGCCACTGCGAAAGTGCTCAGCCACGCGGTGATGCACGCGGTAGGTCGAGAACCAATGGACATCTTCGATATGCACTTTCAGGTGTTCGATGGCACGGCTGCTGACATCAGAAAATTCCAAGGTTTCGGCGCGATCCGCACGTTCGTCACGCACGGTGCCGATCAGCCTTGCGCGGCCTTCGCCGGCGAGAGGAAACACGGCGAGAAAGTCCGCTTCATCCAGATCCAGATGCAACTCGCCGTTCATCGCCGGGCCGCTGGCCTCGACATCTGCTACGTAGAAAATCTGCTGATAGGTGCCGCCGGGAAAACCGGTGTCGAGGGTTTTGCGCACGACTGAGCGGGCGCCGTCACAGCCGGCCAGATAACAGGCCTGGCAGATTTCCTGCTCGCCATCGGGCAGGCGCAGGTGCGCGGTGAGGCCATCGCCGGTTTCCTCGAAACTGTCCAGCGTGGTGTTGCGTTCGACCGTGACGCCGTAGTCTTCGAGACGCTCGATCAGCAGCCGTTCATGTTCATCCTGCGGGAAGACTTCAACGAACGCGTAGGGCGTCAGGCCTTCGCCGATGCGGTTCAGCGGCAATTGCGCGACCGGTTTGCCATTGACCCAGAAATTCGCCGCCGCCACCCGATGGCCGTTGCGCACAATAGTGTCGGCGAGGTCCAGTTGCCGGTACAACTCAAGGGTGCGCGCCTGCACCGCCAACGCTCGCGAAGTGGTGCCGGGCGCGGAGGTTTTATCGATGATGCGCACGCGTACGCCGAGTTTGCTCAGCCACAGGGCCAGCACCAGCCCGGTCGGGCCGGCGCCGATGATCAGGACGTCGCTGCGGTTCATGGGCCTGTCCTCCGTTTGCTGTGCAGCAAGTATGGATCAGCAGGAGCGGGTGGCCAGTTGATCGGCCAGACGGAGAAAGGCCCCGCAGCGGTGGGGCTGTGGGGCCTTTTTTCGGGTGTTCGGCAGGAGATATTGGTGACAGTGAAATTTACCCCCTCACCCCAGCCCTCTCCCCCAAGGGGGCGAGGGGGAAAGGGAGCCGATTTGGGTGCCTTTCAAAACCTGAGTTCGACTTGGTGGCACACGTCGGCGTAACTCGAAAGAACACCTCGGTCAGTCCCCTCTCCTCTAAAAGGCGAGGGGAAAGGGAGCCGATTTGGGTGCCTTTCAAAACCTGAGTTCGACTCGGTGGCACACGTCGGCGTAACTCGAAAGAACACCTCGGTCAGTCCCCTCTCCTCTAAAAGGCGAGGGGAAAGGGAGCCGATTTGGGTGCCTTTCAAAACCTGAGTTCGACTTGGTGGCACACGTCGGCGTAACTCGAAAGAACACCTCGGTCAGTCCCCTCTCCTCTAAAAGGCGAGGGGAAAGGGAGCCGATTTGGGTGCCTTTCAAAACCTGAGTTCGACTTGGTGGCACACGTCGGCGTAACTCGAAAAAACACCTCGGTCAGTCCCCTCTCCCTCCGGGAGAGGGCTAGGCGGGCGGCGTTCCGATGAGGGGCTTTTCAAGCTTAGAAATCAATGGTGCCGGACAGCTTCGCCACCCGCGGCTCACCCTGAGTCAGATACCCACCCTGAGCCGATTCCCAGTACTTCTTGTTCGCCAGGTTCTCCACACCCAGACGCACGGTCACGTCTTTCTCCGACACCTTGAACGCATAACGCGCACCCGCATCGAAACGGTTCCAGGTCGGCAGGCTCAGATTGTTCGCCGCATCGGCGTACTGGCCGCCAGTACGCAGCATCCGCGCATTCAGCGCTACGCCCTGCAGACCGGGTACATCCCAGTCAGCGCCGGCGTTGAACTGGAAGGTCGGCACGCCGATCGCACGGTTGCCGTCGTTGGCACCGTTGAGGGTGTTCTTCAGCTCTGTGTCCATCAGGGTCAGGCCGCTGATCAGGCGCAGGCCCTGGATCGGCTCGCCGAACACGTTCATTTCCACACCTTTGTTGATCTGCTCGCCTTCACGCACGTAGGTGCAGGTAGTGGCGCTGTCGATTTCGCAGTAACCATCGCTCGGCTGTTCGATGCGATAAACACCCAGGCTGGCGCCGTAAGTGCCCATGTCGACTTTCACCCCGACTTCGGTCTGCTTGGAGCGTGCCGGTGCATAGACTTCGTTGCCGTTGGTCACACGGAATCCGCCAGAACTGGTCGGCGAGGTCGGGCCCTGGGCCAAGCCTTCGATGTGGTTGGCGTAGAACGACACGTGTTCCCACGGTTTGAACACCACGCCGTACACCGGCGTGGTGATCGATTCGTCGTAGCTCGACTTGCGATCGCCGCTGCCCCAACTGGCGTAGTTGTAACCTTGCACCACCAGTTGTTGGCGACGCAGGCCGGCGGTGACCAGCAGGCGATCGTCGAAGAAACCGAGGGTGTCGGAAATCGCAATGCTGCGGTTGAAGGTCTTGCCGACGATGCCCGGATCATTCAAGTCGCCGCCGGCAAAATTGCCCACTGGCGACGGGGTTTGCACCGGGTGATAGATATTGTTGGCGTACTGGGTCAGGTCGAAGTCATAGGCGCTGCGCTGTTCGGCCCAGATGCCGGTCAGGCCGAAATTGAGTTTGTGGCTGACCGGGCCGGTGTTGAATTTACCGTTGAGGCCAGCCATCACACTGGTGTTGTCTTCGTCATGGGGAATGAACGAGCCGGTGGTGAACGAAGCGCCGCTGTTGCCGACCAGCGTGGTCGAGTTGTAGCGCCCGACTTCGCGGGTGTGCTTGGCGCCGCCGGCCGCGTAGGCGGTCCAGTTGTCGTTCAGGTCGTACTCGGCGCGGAGCATGCCGAAGGTGTCTTCGATGTCGGTGTAGCCCCACTTCGGCGCATAGTTGGTATCGGCCGACGGCGCGTCCGGAATGTGTGTGGCGGTGCCGAGGTTGACCGAGTTGCGGCCACCGTTGACGCGTTCTTTCTGGTAGGCGAAGTCGCCGGAAATGCGCAGGGCATCGCCGCGATAGTCGAGGCCGATGGCGAACAGTTTCGAGCGCTGGTTCTCGTGATCGATACCGGTGTCGCCTTCGCGCTGGGACAGGTTGATCCGGGCGCCGAAGCGGTTGTCTTCACCGAAACGCTGGCCGATGTCGAAGTGATGACCGATACGGCCTTCGCTGTTGATGTCGGTGGTGTAGCGACGCAACGGCACGTCGCCGGCGCGCTTCGGTTGCAGGTTGACGCCACCGCCAATGCCGGAGCCGGTCGGGGTCACGCCGTTGATAAAGGCGTTCGGGCCTTTGAACACTTCCACGCGCTCAAGGGCGTCGGTGGAAATGATCTGCCGTGGCAACACGCCGTACAGGCCGTTATAGGAAATGTCGTCGCCGTTCAGCGGCAGGCCGCGAATCATGAAGACCTGCGCCTGGTTGGAGAAACCCGAGGCCTGACGTACCGACGAATCGTTGAGCAGCACGTCGGCGACGTTTTCGGCCTGCTGATCCTGAATCAATTGTTCGGTGTAGGACGCGGCGCTGAACGGCACGTCCATCATGTCCTGATTGCCCAGCACGCCGAGTTGACCACCACGGGCAACTTGTCCGCCGGAGTAGACCGGAGGCAGGGCACCGGGTGTCGGGGCCTGGGCATTGACGTTGACGTCGTCCAGCACCAGCGCTTTGGTATCGCCTTCGGCGGCGTAAGCGGTGACAGTCAGGGAGCACAGCAGGGCGAGAAGCGTCGGGCGAAACGGGACGGCGAGTCGAGCTGAAGCGGGCATGTAGATACCTGGAGGCGCACGGCCGGTGAGAAAAATAAGGGCGGCGCGGGAACTCCTTGCGCAAATGCGACTCCAGGTGCAAATGATAGATTTTCTCAGTAACGTTTTGCAATCAGTTTGTCATCAGCCGTTGGAAGCTCTATTTCGGGGCACTTGGCGGCGCAGGGAAATGAACATCAAGGGAACAGGGCCAGATCAGCGCAGTCCTAGCCTGCGCCATACCATTGAACGTATGGTGAACCCGGCACAACGGACTGGATGAAGTTACATGCACAACTTTCGATTACCGATCACGCTCGCCGCACTGCTGGTGCTCGCCGGTTGCGCGGGGCAGCGCAGCCAGGAGCCGGTGCCGCGTGCGCCTGCCGAAGTGAAGGCCGAGATTGTGCGGCTGATGCCGGCCAAGACGGCCGATCGGCAAGGCTGGGCCACCGATATCTACGCCGCATTTGCCGCGCAAAACATCAGCCCGACCACGCAGAATCTGTGTTCGGTACTGGCCGTCGCCGAGCAGGAATCCACCTTCCAGGCCGACCCCTCCGTGCCCGGCCTGGGCAAAATCGCCCGCGACGAAATCGATCGCCGCGCCGCCAAAGTGCATATTCCCAGCCTGTTGGTCAGCGGCGCTCTGCAAGTGCGTTCAACCAACGGCAAGACCTACAGCGAACGCCTGAATGCGGCACGCAGTGAGAAAGAACTCAGTGGCATTTTCGACGACTTCATCGGTCGGGTGCCGATGGGCCGCACGCTGTTCGGCGGCTTCAACCCGGTGCACACCGGCGGGCCGATGCAGGTCAGCATCGAGTTTGCCGAGCAACACGCCAAGGATTATCCGTACCCGGTGGACGGCACGATCCGCCGTGAAGTGTTCAGCCGCCGTGGTGGCATGTATTTCGGTATCGCGCATTTGCTCGGTTATCCGGTGAGTTATCGCGAGCCGCTGTATCGGTTTGCCGACTTCAACGCCGGTTGGTACGCCAGTCGCAATGCTGCGTTTCAGAATGCGGTCAGTCGCGCCTCGGGCATTCCACTGGCGCTGGATGGCGACCTGATCCGCTACGACTCGATCATGCCCGGCGGCACGGAACTGGCGGTACGCACTCTCGGCAAGTCGCTGGGCATGCGCAACCCGACCATTCGCGATCAACTGGAGAAGGGCAAAACCCTGGAATTCGAAGAGACCAGACTCTATCAGCGGGTGTTCGAACTGGCGGAGCAAGCGGAGGGGAAAAAGCTGCCGCGTGCGGTGTTGCCGGGGATCGTACTGCAGAGTCCGAAGATCACCCGCAAGCTCACGACGGCCTGGTTCGCCAAACGCGTGGATGAGCGCTACAAGCGCTGCATGGCCAAGGCCGGATAAAACAACCGGGCATAAAAAACCCGGCTGAGGGAGCCGGGTTTCTCTGGGGTGTTGCGCTTGCAGCCATGCATTCAGGCAACGCGGCGTTCGAGCAGACGATCCGAGCCACCTTCGGCGACGCGGCGTTCCAGCAGACGATCCGAACCACCTTCGGCGACGCGGCGTTCGATCAGACGATCCGCACCACCTTCAGCCACGCGACGTTCCAGCAGACGATCCGAGCCACCTTCAGCAACGCGGCGTTCCAGCAGACGATCCGAACCACCTTCAGCAACGCGGCGTTCGAGCAGACGATCAGAACCACCTTCAGCAACGCGACGTTCAATCAGACGATCCGAACCACCTTCAGCCACACGGCTTTCGATCAGTTTGTCCGAGCCGCCTTCGGCGATCATGGTGTGGGCCGGGGTGGCGGCGAAAGCGTTGATAGCGAAGACCGAGAAAGCGATACCGAGAAGGGTTTGGCGTTTCATGATGGTGTGCTCCGGGGTGTTGTTGGTTGGTATGGAGCCGATGTTACGCCGGAGATTTTTTATGAGAACTTCATTGCCGTGATGGTGAACATCGATGTCGATGATGGTCGCCAGAAGCCGCAGATCAGAGCCTTACAGCACCTTCACCGCACGCCCGATCGCCTGAATCGGCCCGGTCGGTTTGCCGATCGGCGAGCCATTGGCACCCTCAAGTGTCAGCTCGAACAACTGATTGGGTTGCAGCGGCGGCAACTTGTCCAGCGGCACCGACAAGGCCTGCCCGGGTTTGACCAGTCCCAGCGAAACCGGCCCTTGCCAGCCGTCAGCCTTGGTCCAGAATTCCAGGGCCTTGTCCGCCGGCACCTCAACCACGCCCAATGGAATCAACTGAATCTCCCGCGAATTGCTTGCCTGAATCACCCAGCCCGGGGCCTTGTCCTGCGGCGCGACCAGCACCACCAGAAAGCTTGGTTTCGGCGTGGTCTGGGTCAACAGGATCGAACCCAAAATCAACGTGGCGGCCAATCCGATAGCACTCAACCCGCGCCAGAGTGGCAGCAGGTTCCACCATGAAGTCGACGGCGCTTTTGCCGTGAGTCGGTCGAGGCTGCGTTCGATGCGCGGCCACAACAACGCAGACGGTTGCTGCGAGGGGGCAAGATCAGTCAACTCCAGCAGGCGCCGCTCCCAGGCATCCACCGCTGCACGCAATTCGGGTTCGTTGGGCAAGCGTCGTTGCACCTCGATCCGCTGTTCAAAAGAAAGCGTGCCGAGCACATATTCGCCGGCCAGTTCATCGCGGTCTTGCGCTGATTCGCTGGTCATCCCATGCACTCCCGCAAGGCGTTGAGGCTGCGTTTGATCCACGCTTTGACCGTGCCCAGCGGCGTGTCGAGGCGCGCGGCAATTTGCGCGTGGCTGTAGCCGTCGACATAGGCATGCAGGATGCAGTGGCGGCGTTGCGGCTCCAGTTGCTCAAGGCAACGGTGGATACGCGCCGAATGAACTTGGGCGTCGAAACCGTCATCGTCTGCAGCCACTTCGTGGGCTTCGTCGAATGGTGTTTCCCGGCCCTGATCGCGTAGCAGATTCAGCGCCAGATGCCGCGTCACCGTGAACATCCAGCCCCGCGCCGAACCGCGTGCCGGGTCAAACCCCGCCGCGCCGTTCCAGATCTTGATGAACGCCTCATGAACGATGTCCTCCGCCAGCGCCGTATCGCGCACCAGACGCTTGGCCACACCGAGCAGACGCGGGCCTTCCTGCACATACAAATCGCGCAGGGCCGCACGCTCGCCACGGGCACAGGCAGCGAGGCGGGCTTCGTAATCGAACGCGGATTCGGCTAAAGGCATGTCGTGCAATCTAGCTCACATTCCGCAAACATCCAGAACACATGATTCCCCTTGTAGGCCTTCGCCTGCTCGCGATAGCGGTGTGTCAGTGATGCATATGTTGGCTGACACTCCGCTATCGCGAGCAGGCGAAGGCCTACAGGGGAGGCGGTAAATCCGGGAATCAGTTCGCCGCCCAGAAAATGTAATCGGCTTGATACTTCACCACTTCCTGCTTGCCCTTGTTCGCCGCCGTGCATTCACTGCCCGGCGCTACGCCGCCCTTGAGCGCGACCCGCTGGATGTAACTCACGCCGTTCATCGCGCCTTTGCCTTCGGCCGGATTGGCCTTGACCAGTTGATAGGGCAGGTTGCCCGGGCTGGACGGCGCCACGGCCAATTGCGTGCCGGTGACTTTCGAACCGTCCTTGGCCTGCCAGGTAGCCGGCGGGCCAAAGTAGGTGCCGACCTGCTTGCCGCTGCGATCATTGAGCACCGCTTTCGGGCCGACGAAGGTCCACTCGGTCTGCCCGGGCGCATTGGCTTTGTCCCGGCATTCGTAGGTGATCTCACCGACGCCGGTGGTTTCCATCGCGATCTTGTGGCCGTCCGGGACTTTGATCGCGTCGGGATAGCTGCTTTGGGCGAAGGTCGTCGAGGACAGGGCGAGCAAACCGGTGAGGCCAATCAGCTGGGTGATGTTCATCAGTGTTATCTCCGAAAAGGGTAAACCGCTGACAGCCGAAGAGGGCTGTTACAAGGACTACCCGTGGCGGAGGTGTTTGGATGCAGTGCCTGAAAAATATTTTTTGGACCACTTCTATACCTGTGGGAGCTGGCTTGCCAGCGATAGCGGTGGGTCAGCGAAGGGGATGTCGACTGACCCGGCGCCATCGCTGGCAAGCCAGCTCCCACAGGGTTTTGTGTCGGGCTTCAGGCCGGAGGCGTTCAAGAGCTCTTGGGTGTAGGGGTGTTTGGGCGCGGCGAAAATCTCGCGCGACGAACCCTGCTCAACCACCTTGCCATCCTTGATCACCATCAAGTCATGCGCCAACGCATGCACCACTGCCAGGTCATGGCTGATAAACAAATAGGTCAGCCCATGCCTGATCTGCAATTGCCGCAACAACTCCACCACCTGTTTCTGCACCGTACGATCCAGCGCCGATGTCGGCTCATCGAGCAGAATCAGCGCCGGCTCCAGCACCAGTGCGCGGGCGATGGAAATGCGCTGGCGCTGGCCGCCGGAAAACTCATGGGGATAACGATGGCGGCTCTGTGGATCGAGGCCGACTTCCTCCAGCACCCGAATCACCGCCGCCTCACGCTCGGCCTCGGTGCCGATGCCGTGAGTCAGCAAGCCTTCGGCAATAATCTGCTGCACTGACATCCGTGGGCTGAGGCTGCCGAACGGGTCCTGGAACACCACTTGAATCTGCCGCCGCAACGGCCGCATCAAACGTTGATTGAGCAAGCTCAGTTGCTTGTTACCAAAACGGATATTGCCCTCGGACTCGACCAACCGCAGGATCGCCTGACCCAGGGTCGATTTTCCTGAACCGGACTCGCCGACAATCCCCAAAGTCTTGCCCCGTTGCAGGGTGAAACTCACGCCGTCCACCGCTTTGATGTAATCCTGCTGGCGGCTGAACAACGCCTTGGGCAACGGAAACCACACCTTCAAATCATCAACTTCGAGCAGGTTGTGATCATACTCACTCGGCACCGGCCCACCGCTCGGCTCAGCCTCGATCAACAAGCGGCTGTAAGGATGCTGCGGCGCGCGAAACAACGCTTCGCAATCCGCCTGCTCGACGATTTCACCATGGCGCATCACGCACACCCGTTGCGCGATGCGCCGCACCAGATTGAGGTCATGGCTGATCAGCAACAGCGACATGCCGAGGCGTTGCTGCAACTCGATCAACAACTCAAGAATCTTCTGTTGTACCGTGACGTCGAGCGCCGTGGTCGGCTCATCGGCGATCAACAGCTCCGGCTCATTGGCCAGCGCCATGGCGATCATCACCCGTTGCCGCTGACCACCGGAGAGTTGATGTGGATAGGCTTTCAAGCGCTGCAACGGCTGGCGAATGCCGACCAGTTCCAGCAGCTCCAGAGTCCGTTCGCGGGCAGCGCGGCCCTTGAGGCCTTTGTGAATCTCCAGTACTTCGCTGACTTGCTTTTCCACCGTGTGCAACGGATTGAGCGAGGTCATCGGCTCCTGAAAAATCATCGCAATGCGGTTGCCGCGCAAACCGCGCATCTGCTGCTCGCTGGCGTGCAATAAATCCACGCCGTTGTAGCGGATCGCGCCGCTGCTGCTGACGTTCTTGCCCGGCAATAAACGCAGAATCGAATGCGCCGTCACCGACTTGCCCGAGCCGGATTCACCGACCAGTGCCAGACATTCGCCACGGCGAATATCCAGGTTCAAACCGTGCACCACTTCTTGCCCGGCGAAGGCCACGCGCAGATCGCGGATCTCGATCAAATTGTCGTTCATCTCAGCTCCGGGGATCGAATGCATCACGGCAAGCCTCACCAATAAAAACCAACAAGGACAGAATCAGTGCCAGGGCAAAAAACGCCGTCAGCCCTAGCCACGGCGCTTGCAGGTTGCGCTTGGCCTGACCGATCAATTCGCCCAGCGACGCGGTGCCAGCCGGCATGCCGAAGCCAAGAAAATCCAGCGCAGTCAGCGTCGCAATCGCACCAGTCAGAATGAATGGCAGATAGGTGAGGGTGGAGGTCATCGCGTTGGGCAGAATATGCCGGCACATCAGCTCGTTGTCGGTCAGACCCAGCGCTCGCGCGGCTTTGACGTATTCCAGATTGCGCCCACGGAGGAACTCGGCGCGCACCACATCGACCAGCGCCAGCCAGGAAAACAGCGCCATGATCCCCAGCAACCACCAGAAACTCGGCGAGACGAAGCCGGACAGAATGATCAGCAGGTACAGCACCGGCAACCCCGACCAGATCTCCAGCACCCGTTGCCCGAGCAAGTCGACCCAGCCACCGTAATAACCCTGCAACGCCCCGGCAACGATGCCGATAAACGCACTGATGCCGGTAAGGATCAGCGCAAACAGAATCGAAATCCGCGTGCCGAAAATCACCCGCGCCAGCACATCGCGCGCCTGATCATCGGTGCCCAGCCAGTTGCTTGCTGACGGTGGACTCGGCGCTGGTTCGCTGAGATCGTAATTGACCGTGTCGTAACTGAACGGGATCGGCGGAAACAACATCCAGCCGCCCTGATCCTCGATCAGTTTGTGTACATAGCTGCTGGCGTAATCCGGCTGAAACGGCAACTCGCCGCCGAAATCGGTTTCCAGATAATCGCTGAGGATCGGGAAGTAAAAAGCGTTGTGATAGCGAATCACCAACGGTTTGTCGTTGGCGATCAGCTCACCGCCGAGACAAATCAGGCACAGGCCGACAAACAGCCACAGCGACCAGCGTCCGCGCCGGTTGGCCTTGAACTGCGCAACACGACGCTGGCCGAGAGGAGAAAGTGTGAACATCAGGCAGTCCTCGCCGAGAAGTCGATGCGCGGGTCGAGCAGGGTGTAGCAGAGATCGCCGATCAGCTTGATCAACAGGCCGAACAGGGTGAACAGAAACAACGCACCGAACACCACCGGGTAATCGCGCGACACCGCCGCTTCGTAGCTCATGCGCCCGAGGCCGTCGAGGTTGAAGATGGTTTCGATCAGCAAGGAACCGGCGAAAAACACCTCGATCAGCGCCGACGGCACACCGGCAACGACCAAGAGCATGGCGTTGCGAAACACATGGCCGTAGAGCACGCGGCGCTCGGTCAGGCCTTTGGCCCGCGCGGTGATCACGTACTGGCGGCTGATCTCGTTGAGGAAGCTGTTCTTGGTCAGAATGGTCAGCGTGGCGAAACCGCCAATCACCAGCGCCGTCACTGGCAACACCAGGTGCCAGAGGTAGTCGCCGACCTTGCCCAAGGTGCTGAGGCTGTCGAAGTTATCCGAGACCAGCCCCTGCACTGGAAACCAGTTGACGTAGCTGCCGCCGGCAAACACCACGATCAACAGAATCGCGAACAGGAACGCTGGCATCGCATAGCCGATGATGATCGCCGTGCTGCTCCAGACATCGAAGGCGCTGCCGTTCTTGATCGCTTTGCGAATGCCCAGCGGGATCGAAATCAGGTAGGTGATCAACGTCGCCCACAAGCCCAGCGACAGCGACACCGGCAACTTCTGCACAATCAGATCGGTGACCTTGGCGCCGCGAAAGAAACTGCTGCCCAGATCCAGTTGCGCGTAGTTTTTCAGCATCAGCCACAGGCGTTCGTGCAGCGGTTTGTCGAAACCGTAATGGTGTTTGATCTCCTCGATCAGCGCCGGGTCGAGGCCACGGCTGCTGCGGCCTGCACCGCCAACCGCCGCGACCTCGCCACCGCCGCCCATGCTGTGGCCGCCGAAGCCTTGCAAGCGGGCGATGGCTTGCTCTACCGGCCCACCCGGCGCGGCCTGCACGATAAGGAAGTTGACCACCAGAATGCACAGCAGCGTCGGGATGATCAGCAGCAAACGTCGACTCAGATAACGCAGCATGTCACTGGCCCCCCGCAAGCTGAGTGTGCATCTGTTGCGTGGTCAATGCCTTGGTCGACACCTCCCACCAGGTGTTGAGGCCTTCGTCGTATGCCGGTTGCACGGGTGGCATGGCGAAGCGGTTCTGATACACCGTCGGCGTGCCTTTGGAGTAGTAGTTGGGAATCATGTAGTAACCCCATTGCAGCACCCGGTCGAGGGCGCGGGCGTAATGCACCATGGCTTCGCGGGTATTGGCCTGGACCAGCCCGTCGATCAACTGATCGACCGCCGGGTTGGCCAGCACCATCGAGTTGGAACTGCCGACTTGCGTGGCGCTTTGCGAGGCGTACAGGCTGTACAACTCACGGCCGGGGGATACGATCGGATCGCCGCTGCGCGGGAAAGCGACGACGATCATGTCGTAGTCGCGGGCGTTGAGGCGGTTGACGTATTGCGCCGAATCGATCCGCCGCAGATTGAGGGTGATGCCGATCTGCGCGAGGGTGCGTTTGAACGGCAAGAGCATGCGATCGAAGCCGCCCTGACCGTCGAGGAAAGTGAACTCCAGCGGCTCACCCGCAGCGTTGACCAGGCGATTGTGTTGCGGCGTCCAGCCAGCCTCGGCGAGCAGCTTCAGCGCCTGCAGTTGTTTGTCGCGGATGTAGCCGCTGCCATCGGTTTTCGGCGCTTCATACACTGTGGTGAAAACCTCGTCGGGGACTTGCCCGCGTAGCGGTTCGAGGATCTTCAATTCT
This sequence comes from Pseudomonas sp. AC242, assembly GCF_979258655.1. Taxonomy (NCBI): domain Bacteria; kingdom Pseudomonadati; phylum Pseudomonadota; class Gammaproteobacteria; order Pseudomonadales; family Pseudomonadaceae; genus Pseudomonas; species Pseudomonas sp. AC242. The sequence continues at coordinate 3,444,623 of NZ_OZ409873.1, read as the reverse complement.
TCAGCGTCGGGCAGGGCGGTGGCGGCCATTTCGCTCTTCGGCCAGAAGCTGTTCTGGCGCACGTAGAAGCCGCGCATCATCTGCTTGTTGGTCCACTCGAAATCCCACAGCAGGCTGATCGCCTGACGCACGCGGCGATCCTGGAAGATCGGGTTCTGCAGGTTGAACACAAAGCCTTGGGCGGCGGTGGGTTTCTCCGGCGCCAGAATCGACTGCTGCAAGCGACCGTCACGCAGTGCCGGGCTGTCGTAGCCGACCACGTAACCAGACGAGGAGAACTCGCGGTTGTAGTCGAATGCGCCGGCCTGCAGCAGTTGGCGGGCGACGTCGGTGTCGCCGTAGAAATTCACCGTGAGGGTGTCGAAGTTGTACATGCCGCGACTGACCGGCAGGTCTTTGCCCCACCAGTCCGGATCACGTTGAAAACTGATGCTGCGCCCGGCGTCGACCTTGCTGACCCGGTACGGGCCGCTGCCCAGCGGTGGCTCGAAGCCGCCGCCATTGGCGAAGTCGCGGGTTTTCCACCAGTGCTCGGGGACCACGCGCATCGTCGCCAAGTCCAGTGCGAGGGTGCGGTTCAGATTGTTCTTGAAGGTGAAGCGCACCTGCCGTGGGCCTTCGATCAGCACGTCCTGCACGTCGGCGTATTGCTGGCGATAACTCAGGCTGCCCTTGGTCATCAGCAGGTTGAAGGTGTAGCGCACGTCTTCGGCAGTGATCGGCGTACCGTCAGCGAAACGTGCTTTTGGATTGAGGGTGAAACGCACCCAGAGTCCATCGGGATCGCGCTCGATCTGTTGCGCGACCAGTGCGTAAACGGTGTACGGCTCGTCGAGCGAACGGAACGCCAATGGCGAGTACACCCAGTCGTTGACCTGCACCACGGAAATGCCCTGATCGGCATACGGGCTGATGTAGTTGTACTGGCCGATCTCCATCGACGCGCGACTGAGCGAACCGCCCTTGGGCGCGTTGGGATCGACGAAATCAAAGTGCTGGAAGTTCGCCGGATACTTCGGCGCTTCGCCGTACACCGTCAGCGCATAACTGCCGCCGGCCAGCGCCGAGGTGCCGGTGCACAGCAGCGCACTGCCCAAAAGCAGGCCCGCCATGTTGCGCAAAAAACTCATGCAATCACTCCTGAAAATCCCTGAAGAAACCCGGTCCCCATGTGGTAGCTGGCTTGCCAGCGATAGCGATATGTCAGTGAAGTAAATGTCGACTGATACGACGCCATCGCTGGCAAGCCAGCTCCCACAGGGTTTTGCGGTGCTCGTTCTTTAGAAGTGGTACGTCATGCGCGCAAACAAGGTGCGGCCCAGCGGATCGGTGTAGCGCGGGTCATAGCCGCTCTGGAAGTTGTAAGCCTGGTTGGAGAACGGCGGGTTGCGGTCGAACACGTTCTTCATTCCGGCATCGACATCCAGCACCTTGTTGAAGGTGTAGCCGGCCGACAGGTCCCACACCGAATACGACGCCACGCGCGCGTGGGTGTCGCGGTCGTAGTCGTTGTAACCGGTGGTGAAGCGGTTGGTCAGTGCCGCCCGCGCTGCGCCGAAGGTCCAGCTGCCGGTGAGGTTATGCTTCCAGCGGGCGATCACGCCGTCACCCTGGAAGTCGCCGACCTTGTCGGTGAACGGGCCTTTGATGGTGCTCTGGAAGTCGTACTCGTCAACATAGGTGCCTTGCAGGCCCAGACCGAACTGACCGTACGGCGTGTTCGGGAAGCGGTAGTCCAGCGAGACGTCGACACCGTTGGTTTCGACGATGCCGAGGTTGGCGTTGCCGGTAACGATGTAATTGAGCGTGCCGTCGGCGTTGCGCACGAAGCGATCCGGGTAGGAACCGGCCTGATCAAACACGGTGGATTCCGGGAACGGCTGGATCTGGTTGGAAATGTGAATCCACCAGAAATCCAGACCTACCGAGAGGTTGTTGATCGGCTGATAAACGAAGCCGAGGGTCACGTTGCGCGCCTTCTCCGGGGCCAGATCTTCGTTGCCGCCAATCTGGTTGAGGAACTGCTGACCGCAATCGCGGCCGCCGTTGCCGCCCGGTTGCACGACGCCACCGGTACACAGCACCGGGTCGTTGTAGTAGCCCTGGGTGAAGGTGATGCTGCGCGGCGAATACAGCTCGTACAGCGACGGCGCACGGAAACCTTCACTGTAGGCGCCACGCACCACCAGCTCTTTCAACGGCTGATAACGGAACGAGTATTTCGGGTTGGTGGTGCTGCCGAAGTCGCTGTATTTGTCGTGACGCACGGCGGCGGACAGTTCAAGGCTGTCGAGCACCGGCACGTTGATTTCGGCGTAGGCGGCTTTGACGCTGCGGTCGCCCTCGACGCTGCCGGCCGGGTCGATGCCAAGGCTCTGGATGTCGCCGGCGAACGACTCGAAATCCTGATGGAATTTCTCTTTGCGGTATTCGCCGCCCAGCGCCAGACCGGACGGACCGGCACCAAACCAGTCGCCGATTTCACGGCTGATACGCCCGTCGAATCCGGCCACGCGGCCAACGGCAGTGGAATAGGCGCCGTGGTATGCGGCATTGTCGATGTACTGCTGGCCGGCCGCCGACTGCGGGCCGAACGGGTTGAGCAGACCGCTGGCCAGACCGGCGATCATCGCCTGATCGCTGACAAAGCCATTGGTGACGCTGGAGACGATTTTGTTCTGGTTGTACGAGGCGCCGACGTTGTAATCCCAACCGGCGACCAGACCATCGAAACTGAGCAGGAAGCGCTGGCTGGTGTTCTGGTCTTTCGATTCCCGCGGGCCGGCCGCGGTTTCCCGCCAGTTCACATCGACCGGTTGGGTCGGGTCGAGGGCGAAATCGGTCGGCGCCGGGGTGATGCCGTTGCCGGGGTAGTAGGGCGACGAAGAATCGAGGCTCAGACCGGTCAGTGGTGCCGGGCCGATCGCCGTGGCGTTGTTGTTGCGCGACCAGAAGTATTCGAGATTGACGTTGTGATCGTCGCCGAGTTTGCCGGTGGTCTTGCCGAAGAACGAGGTCTTCTCGGTCTGCGGCACCAGGTCGATGTATTCGCGGGTGCTGAAGCGGCACAAGCCGTCGCGGGCGATCAGGTTGGGGCCGTTGCAATTGCTGTTGGCCAACGGGTTGGTGGCGTTGCCGTTCTGGCTGTAGTTACCGGGAAATGCGGTGCCGGAAGTCTGATCGAGACCGCGACCGGGGGCATAGTCAGTGGCAAAAGAGCGATCGTTGGCGTCGAGGTTCTGCTGCTTGTTGTAGTTGAACACGCCGAGGACGTTGAAGCGGTCCTCTTCCAGGTCGCCGTAGCCCCAACTGGCGCTCATGTCTTTGGTTTGGCCGCCGCCGCTGTGGGTCGGGGTTTCGCCGCCGAGGGTCAACTGGCCGTCGGTCAGGGATTTCTTGGTGATGAAGTTGATCACACCGCCGATGGCGTCAGTGCCGTACAGCGCCGACGCGCCGTCACGCAACACTTCCACGCGTTCGATGGCGGCAAACGGGATCATGTTCAGATCCACCGCGCCGCCGGCCGAGTTGGTTCCCGACAAGGCGTTGTTGGCCAGGCGTCGACCGTTGAGCAGCACCAGCGTCTTGTTCGCGCCGATGCCGCGCATGTCGGCGAACGAGGCGCCGCCAGTGGCTGCGCCGACTGAGCCTGCGCTGTTGTTGATCGACTGGCTGCCGGTGATGCGCTGCACCAGTTCGGCGGTGGTGGTCACGCCCTGTTTGCGCAGTTCATCGGCCTTGAGAATGGTGATCGGCACCGCCGTTTCCGCATCGACCCGGCGAATCGCCGAGCCCGTCACTTCGACCCGTTGCAGTTGCGTGGTCGGCGCAACCACCGCCGCAGCTGCCGGGACGGCAGCGTTGTCGTCCTCGGCCGCTTGCACAGTCCCAGCGCCCATCCCCATGGCCACCAGATACAACGGAACAAAACGGTGGCGAGAAATCGTGGCCACCAAGGGTTTGAGCGTGAAGCGTGGAGTGTTCATCAGCATGGTTATTTCCGACTTTTTAGACGTTATCGAATTGGCCTTGTGAGCCCCTCATTGCTCCGCTATCGGTGATACCGCGTGCGGAAAACCACTTTCTTCAAGCAAGCCGATCCCCTCCGAAGACGCGTGGCGTTTTTTCGGTCGGCTGATTGCGACAGGATTCAGCGGGCGGTGGCGGGCGCGTCTCTCAAGACCCGGCCGCCACCGCACTCAGTGGGTGGTCATCACCGATATTTTGGTAATGCCCGAGCGTTCGATCGACGCCATGGCCTTGGCCACCTGGCCGTAATTGACGGCGGAGTCGGCCTGCAATTGCACGCGGACTTCGGCGTCCTTGGCCTTGACCTCCTTGAGGCTGGCTTCCAGCGATTCCGGGGCCAACTCGGTTTTCGCCAGATAGAACTTGCCGTCCTGATCGACGCTGACCACCACCGGGTCTTTCTTTTCGGCGGGGGCGACGGCGTCGGTTTTCGGCAGATTCACTTTGATCGCGTTGGTCATCAGCGGCGCGGTGACGATGAACACCACCAGCAGCACCAGCATCACGTCGACCAACGGCGTGACGTTCATTTCGCTGAGTACTTCATCGCTGTCTTGAGTGGAGAACGACATCAGCTGGCCTCCCGCACGGCGGCTGTGGTTTTGCTGGCGATGGCCTGACGGCTGATGGAAAACGCACTGCGCGAGGCGAGGGCGTCGAAGTCGTGGGCGAAGTCATCCATGTCTGCCGAAGCCAGTTTCAAGCGGCGCAGGAAGAAGTTGTAAATCAGCACCGCTGGCACGGCGACAGCGATGCCGACACCGGTGGCGATCAGTGCGTGACCGATCGGCCCAGCCACTGCTTCAAGGCTGGCCGAACCGGTTTCGCCGATGCTTTTCAGCGCTTCCATGATTCCCCACACGGTGCCGAACAGGCCAATGAACGGCGCGGTGCTGCCGATACTGGCGAGGATCGCCTGGCCGTTTTCCAGCGAGCGGCGTTCCTTCTGGATCTGCTGGCGCAGGTTGCGTTCCAGGCGATCCGAGCGGTTGATGGTGTGTGCCAGTTGTTGCGTGGTGCGCGGCGAGTCTTCCACCAGCAGCGCTTCGAAACCGCTGCTGGCAATGCGCGCCAGCGAGCCCGGATACTGGCTGGCGTGTTCGGCGGCAGTGAGCAGATCCGGCGCGCCCCAGAAGGCTTTGGTGAACTGTTTGTTCTGCGCTTTCTGCCGCAGGTACTGCGCCGACTTGACCAGCAGGATCGCCCAGCTGACCACGGAAAACAGCACCAGACCCCAGAGCACGCCGGGGACAATCATCGAAGACAAATCGTTCATGGTGATACCTCGCTTGCGTTATTCGGTTGTGCGTTGATTGAGCGTTCGGTTATTGCGGCAATTTGAAATCGATGGTCTGGGTGGCGAAGCCGTCGATCGGCGTGTCACCGCGTTTGGCCGGAATAAATTTCCAGTTCTTCACGGCGGTAACAGCCGCGTCATCCAGTTGCGGTTTGCCGCTGGATTTGGTCACCGTCACCGAGCCGGCGCGACCATTGGCGAGCACCTGAATGCGCAGCACCACGTTGCCTTCCCAGTTGCGCCGCAGGGCCAGCGAGGGATATTCCGGCGGCGGGTTGCCGAGGCTGGCGAGGCCCGAGATCGCTGCCGATTCCTTGACCGGACCCGGCGCAGCGGCGGGTGCCGGGGGCGCGCTCGGTGTTGCCGGCGCAGCGGGTGCGGCCGGTTGTGCCGGGGCGGGTGGGGCTTTCGGCGGCTCGACCTTTTTCACCGGTTTCGGCTTCTCGACCGGTTTTGGTTTTTCGATCGGCTTGGGCTTCTCCACCGGTTTCGGCGGTGGCTTGACCGCGTCCTCGTCTTCCACCGGTTGTTCAGGTTCCGGCGGTGGTGGAGGAGGCGGCGGTGGCGGCGGTGGCGGCGGTTCCGGAGTGGGCGGTGCCGGTGGCGTCGGGCTGGTCAGCTCGACGGTCATTTCCGGAATCTGCGGTGGCGTTGGCAATGGCTGTGTTTTCGATTGCTGGAGAAACCACCAGGCGCCGCCATGTATCAGCGCCGACACAGCGACCAGCAACACCATCTGCTGTTTATTCAGACCACCGGGTTGCGAGGTATTGGCTTTAAACGCCGGCCTGCCCGGTGGCGGCGGAATTGGCGCTTCCCGCAACGGCCCCGGCAGGGTTCTGTGCTTTACCGCATCGTTCATTAAAGCTCCCTCGGGTTGATGAAGGGCAATAAGGTGCCGTCCGAACATCCAGGGGATATTCGAGTGGGTGGGTGTAACTTTCTTCAAGGTGTGCAGAAGCCGATAGTTGAACTATTCGGTTAACAAGGCTTGTGCAAACTTACTGGCTTGGCGTCATCGACTTCGAGTGTTCATTAGCCATTCCCTGGTTGTTCTTCTATTACGTGAGCGCACTGTCGGTGTCTCATGCTTGTTACACATAGCAACCGCTGTGCCACATGTTGCTGAAATGTAGAGTGCGTATTTCATGAGTGTTACCCATGTCGCATTTATATAAGTTTTACCCTTGTCGTGGTTTTTCCATGGCGCGCAGATTGCCGTTACTCCGGTTGAGGGAGCTTTTTCACAGGCGAGTCAGGCTGTGCGCCATATCACGCGGGTTGGCGGGATAGAGCGGCTACGCAGCTGGCGGCCAGGGCACTTGCTGGTGCGCGGCGGACTGAATTGGTGCGGGTCAATGTTTTAGCGGCTCACGGGGTATGTTCCTTGTTGTTGTTTAAATGAAATCACTGTTTTAAGTATTGAATAGTGCAAGTCCGTGGAGCAGTTTTGGTGCACTTGCAATGGCGCTGAAAGTTATTGTTCGACAATCCTGCTGTCGTTCAATGCACACTGCGGTTGTGCAATAACTGCCCGAGTCTTATTTAAAAAATAAATAGCACGCTGCCGTCGGCCAATAACTCATTGCCGAACGCAGTGCGCTGTCGAGGTGTCAGGTAATAAAGTAAGAGTGAAGGTAGCCGGGACTGTTCGGATGAACTCGGCGGCGAACGGATAAATGCAAAGAGGCTGTGATGCGGCAAAGCGTTTGAAGATTCACGCGGTGAACTCCTTGTTGCCAGCTCGGATACGCGAACTTTTGGTTCGGTATCGCACCTTACAAGAACGCGGATAGCGTTCGATGATTGCTCTTGGTGCGGGATGGGCACCGCCAGCGCTGTTTTGCGAGGTTTGAATTCGCAAGTCGCGAGTGCATGGGAAAACCGTGCCAAAACCGATACACAGGCAGATTTTTTCTACACCCACGCTACAGCCATCTACCCTGTGGCAATGGTCTTTTCGGGGGGATTGGATATGTACCAGCTCTACGGGCACAGAAATTCAGGCGCAGCCGCCATCGAAGCGGCGCTGGAACTGTGCCAGATCGCTTACCGTTTCATTGATATCGAAGCCAGCACCGAAGCCGCCGAGGCACTGGCCCAGCTCAATCCACTCAAGCAGATACCGACCTTGCAGCTGCCCGACGGCAGCGCTCTCACCGAGAGTGCGGCGATCCTGATTCATCTGGGCCTGACGTTTCCCAAGTCCGGCCTGCTGCCAGCCAAGGCGGATGATCGCGATCAGGCCATTCGCGGTCTGGTCTACATCGTCAGCAATTGCTACGCAGCGATCGGCGTCATCGATTATCCAGAGCGCTGGCTGCTGATGCCCGACGAAGCCTCGCGACAGAATCTGGTGGCCGGCGCGCGCGAGCGTTTGCACTGGAGTTGGGAGGTATTTGCCGACCAGTTTTCTGCCGAGCTGTATCTGGATGACGAAACGCCGGGGGCGCTGGATGTGCTGGCGGCGGTGGTGACGCGCTGGGCGGGCAGCCGCGAGCATTTGCGCCAGACGCGGCCGGGGTTTTATGCGTGGTTGCAGCGAATTGACCGGCACCCGGTGCTGGCGCCGGTGTTTGCCCGGCATTGGCCGTCCTGACCGACGATGATCGTTCCCACGCGGAGCGTGGGAACGATCTCGGTAAAGGAGGGTTATTCCCCGCGAATGTACTGCTCCAACTGCTTGATCAACTCCGCCTGTTCGGCAATCGCTTCCTTGACCAGGTCACCGATCGACAGCAGGCCGATCAACTTGCCGTTCTCTACCACCGGCAAGTGGCGCAGGCGTTTGTCCGACATGATGCCCAGGCAGGTGTCGACGGTTTGGTGGGTGTCGACGGTGATCACGTTCGCCACCATGATGTCGCGCACCGGCGTGCCCACGGATGAGCGGCCATGCAGTACCAATTTGCGCGCATAGTCCCGTTCGCTGATGATGCCGACCACTTTTTCGTCTTCGACCACCAGCAAGGCGCCGACGTTTTTCTCGGCCATCTTCATCAGCGCTTCGAGCACCATGTGATCAGGTTTGATCTGGTGCACTTCCTGATTTTTCTGATCTTTGAGCTTGAGCAGTTGGGCGACGGTCTTCATGGCGGTTACTCAGGTGTTGTCGTTGTTCTCCAAGCATCGTAGACGCAAGCGCGCAGGGCAAGGTGGCAAAGCGGCAGATAACACGCAAAAAACGTCATTTGCCGGTTTTTTCCGTGGCTGACGGCGATTTATCGCCAGAGTCATCCCAGGCAATGCCGCGTAGAATGCCCTTCTGATTCAATTCCTGAGGTTGCAGTGGTGGATTTACCGCAGGGCTTCGTCCTGACCCGGCATTGGCGCGATACGCCGGCCGGCACCGAAGTCGAGTTCTGGCTGGCGACCGACGCCGGGCCGCGCCGTGTGCGCCTGCCGCATCAGCCGTCGGTGGCGTTTGTTCCTGCCGAGCAGCGCGAGGCTGCCGAACGTCTGCTGCACGACGAAAAGAACGTCGAACTGCGCCCGTTGGCCCTGCAGGATTTCGAACATCGCCCGGTGCTCGGTCTGTATTGTCAGCAACACGGCCAGTTGATGCGCCTGGAAACCGCGCTCAACCGCAACGGGGTCGACGTCTACGAAGCCGACGTGCGCCCGCCGGAGCGCTATCTGATGGAGCGCTTCATCACCGCACCGGTACGGTTCAGTGGCACGTCCGATGCCGACGGCGTATTGCTCAACGCCCAGCTCAAACCTGACCCCGATTACCGACCGAAGCTGCGCCTTGTCTCGCTCGACATCGAAACCACCGAAACCGGCGAGTTGTATTCGATTGCCCTCGAAGGGTGCGGCGAACGTCAGGTGTACATGCTCGGTGCGCCGAACGGCGACGCCAGCATCGTCGACTTTGATCTTGAATACTGCGACTCGCGCACGGTCATTCTGAAGAAACTCAACGACTGGTTCGCCCGTCACGACCCCGACGCGATCATCGGCTGGAACGTCGTGCAGTTCGATCTGCGCATCCTCCACGAACACGCGCGACGCCTCGGCGTGCCGCTGAAGATCGGCCGTGGCGGCGAAGAGATGCAATGGCGCGAACACGGCAGCCGCAATCACTACTTCGCCTCCGCAGCGGGGCGGCTGATCATCGACGGTATCGAGTCCCTGCGTTCAGCGACCTGGAGCTTCCCGTCGTTCAGTCTGGAAAACGTTGCCCAGACTCTGCTCGGCGAAGGCAAGTCGATCGACAACCCGTACCAGCGCATGGACGAGATCAACCGCATGTTCGCCGAGGACAAACCGGCGCTGGCCAAGTACAACCTCAAGGACTGCGAACTGGTCACTCGGATCTTCGCCAAGACCGAGTTGCTGACCTTTCTGCTCGAGCGCGCCAGTGTCACCGGACTGCCGGCGGACAGAAGCGGTGGCTCGGTAGCAGCGTTCACGCATTTGTATATGCCGTTGATGCACCGACAGGGTTTTGTCGCGCCGAATCTCGGCACCAATCCGCCGCAGGCCAGCCCCGGCGGGTTTGTCATGGACTCGCAACCGGGCCTGTATGAGTCGGTGCTGGTGCTCGATTACAAGAGCCTTTATCCATCGATCATTCGCACCTTTCTGATCGACCCGGTCGGCCTGATCGAAGGCTTGCAACACCCGGACGATAGCGACTCCGTGCCGGGCTTCCGAGGTGCGCGGTTCTCGCGTACCCGGCATTGTCTGCCGTCAATCGTTTCGCGGGTGGCCGAAGGTCGTGAGACCGCCAAGCGCGAGCACAACGCACCGTTGTCGCAAGCGCTGAAAATCATCATGAACGCCTTCTACGGCGTGCTCGGCTCCAGCGGCTGCCGCTTCTTCGATACGCGGCTGGCCTCATCGATCACCCTGCGCGGTCACGAGATCATGCTGCGCACGCGCAAGCTGATCGAAGAGCAGGGCCACGCGGTGATCTATGGCGACACCGATTCAACGTTTGTCTGGCTGCGTCGCCCGCACGGACAGGAAGAAGCGGCGAACATCGGTCATGCGCTGGTCAAGCACGTCAACGACTGGTGGCGCGCGCATGTGCGTGATGAATATGGCCTGGAAAGCGCCCTCGAACTGCAATTCGAAATTCACTACAAACGCTTTCTGATGCCGACCATTCGCGGTGCCGAGGAGGGCAGCAAGAAGCGCTACGCCGGCCTCGTCACCCGCGCCGACGGCAGCGATGAAATGGTCTACAAAGGCCTGGAAACCGTGCGCACCGACTGGTCGTTGCTGGCCCGGCAATTCCAGCAGGAACTCTACGAGCGGATCTTCCAGCGCAAGCCCTATCAGGATTACGTGCGCGACTACGTGCGCAAAACCCTCGCTGGCGAATTCGATGATCGGCTGGTCTACCGCAAGCGCCTGCGCCGCACTCTCGACGATTACGAGCGCAACGTGCCGCCCCACGTGCGTGCGGCGCGGCTGGCCGACGACTACAACGCCCAGCACGGGCGCCCACGGCAGTACCAGAATGGCGGCTGGATCAGCTACGTCATCACCCTGGCAGGTCCCGAACCGCTGGAAGTGCGCCGCGCCGCGATCGACTACGACCACTACATCACCCGGCAACTGCAACCGGTGGCGGACGCGATTCTGCCGTTTGTCGACGACGATTTCTCAACCCTGATCGGGGGGCAACTGGGCCTGTTTTGAGTCGAGCAACTGCAGCGTCCATTCATCGAGAATGCCGTGGAAGTAGCGTTCCAGCGCCTGATTGAACACGCTGTCTTCAGCGCAAAACTGCGCGAACAGCGTCATCGAAGAATGAAATTTCAGGTCATCGGGATGGCCGAAAATCTCCGCGATCGAGCGCTGTTGCACTTTTAGCACTAGCTGCGTGCAAGTACGCAGGCGTGCGCCGAGCAGTTCGTGAGCCAGATAAGCCCGGGCTTCCTCGGCCGAACCGATGGCGTAGCGCCGGGACATTTCACTGCCGCCCAGGCCGGCGAACTGCGGAAAGACAAACCACATCCAGTGGCTGCGTTTGCGGCCCTCATCGAGTTCGCGTTGCACGCGCTCGAACACCGGGTCCTGGGCCTGGACAAAGCGTTGCAGGTTGAACGGGTCGTACTGATCAGTGCTTCTCATCGCGAAGCCCTCGCCAGTCGGCGGCTCAGACCATGGCCAGCCGCTGCTTGCGTTGTGGCGCTTTAAAAACCTGGTCCAGCGCCGCCAGATCCCCGGCCTCCAGTTGCAGTTGCGCGGCTTGTGCATTGAGTTGCACGTGCTCCGGTCGCACAGCCTTGGGAATCGCAATCACACCATCCTGACGCAGAATCCACGCCAGCGAAACCTGTGCCGGGGTTACACCATGACGAGCGGCAATCTCATTCAGCAGCGGTTCAGCCAGCATCGCGCCGCCCTGGCCGATTGGACAGTAGGCCATCAGCGGCATGCGCTGGTGTTGGCACCACGGCAGCAGATCGAACTCGATGCCGCGCTCCCCGAGGTTGTAAAGCACCTGATTGGTCGCGCAGGCCGAGCTTGAGAGTTCTTCGAGATCGTCAACATCGAAATTCGACACACCCCAACGGCCGATCTTGCCATCCTCGCGCAGGCGTTCGAAGGCCTCGACGGTTTCCTCCAGCGGATACTGGCCGCGCCAGTGCAACAGATAGAGGTCGATGTAGTCGGTGTCGAGCCGGCGCAAACTGCGCTCGCAAGCTTGCGGGATGCCCTTGCGGCTGGCGTTGTGCGGGTAGACCTTGCTCACCAGAAACACCTGATCGCGCAGGCCGGCGATGGCCTCGCCAACCAAGCTTTCGGCACCGCCCTCGGCGTACATTTCCGCCGTGTCGATCAGGGTCATGCCCAGCTCGATACCCGTGCGCAGCGCCGCCACTTCACGCTTGTGCGCCGAGCGATCTTCACCCATGCGCCAGGTGCCTTGGCCAATCACCGGAACCTGGACGCCGGCCAATTCGAGGGTACGCATGCAAACCTCCTTGCTGAATGTGTCGATACCTTTTAGTGGGCAGCAGGATAGCTCAGGGGTTCAATAAGCAAAGAGATCGCGGCCTTCGGCAGCGCTTTCCTTATGGGTAGCGGTTTCCCATGTAGGAGCTGCCGAAGGCTGCGATCTTTTGATCTGGCGCTCTTCTTTATCCATCCACGTACAAGTGCGCAAGAAGTTGCGCAGTGCCTCGCCTGTTTTCACCCGGATAAGTCTCTACAGGCCGCGTAGCTCGTGGCCTCCAGCCAAGTGCGCAACTTCTTGCACACCACTGCGCAAAAAGTTGCGCACTTTCCTTTGTTTTTCATTGGCTTAGTCACAGGAAAAAATCAGTCGATGAGCTCAAGGCATTGATCCGTATGGGCTGCATAAAAGCTGGCACGAAGTTTGATGGCGCATGGCCATCCTTTCAGGCAATGGTGCCTGAGAGGTATGTCTTTCAAGCAAGGAGAGCATCCCATGGCAACACCAGCGTACATGTCGGTTACCGGCGAAAAACAAGGCCTGATCACTGCCGGCGCATTCACCGCTGACTCCGTTGGCAACACCTACCAGGAAGGCCACGAAGACCAGGTTATGGTTCAGGCTTTCAGCCACGACGTGATCATCCCGCGTGACCCACAATCCGGTCAGCCAACCGGTCAGCGCGTTCACAAGCCAGTTGTGATCACCAAGGTCTACGACAAAGCTTCGCCTCTGCTGCAAGCCGCTCTGACCTCCGGCGAGCGCATGAGCGAAATCGTTATCCAGTGGTTCCGTACTTCTGCTCAAGGCACCCAAGAGCACTACTACACCACCAAACTGGAAGACGCGATCATCGTCGCCATCAACAACAAAATGCACAACTGCCAGGATCCAGGCAACTCGCACTTCACCCACCTGGAAGAAGTGCAGTTCACCTACCGTAAAATCACCTGGACCCACGAAGTCTCCGGTACTTCGGGTTCCGATGACTGGCGTGCTCCAGTCGTTTAATTACGGCTGATGGTTGTACCGCCCCGATCGGCATGACTGGTCGGGGCGGATTCACTTCTAAAGAATTTTTTGCCAATAGCCCCTTGAGGGCTGTTGCGCGTCGCAGCACTGCGCGAGGAACAAGGGATGTTCTCACCGGCCAACCAGCCTCATTTCAATCTGACCGTCGATGGCATCGACAGCGATTTCCAGGTGCTGTCGTTCACCGGTCGCGAGGCCCTCAACACGCCGTTCGAATTCGAGCTGGAACTGGTCAGCGAAAAGGCTTCGATCAACCTCGAAAGCGTGCTGCACAAACTGGCGTTTCTGCAGTTGTCGCCGAGCGGCAGCGGCATTCACGGGCTGGTCTACAGCATCGCCCAGGGCGAGGCGGGCAAACGCCTGACTCGTTACAAGATCTCCCTGCGCCCGCAACTGGCGTACCTCGCGCACCGGGTCAACCAGCGCATCTTCCAGCAGATGACCGTGCAGCAGATCATCAGCCAGGTGCTGGAAGAACACGGCATCCTTGCCAGCGATTACCACTTCCAGCTCAGCGCGATTTACCCCGAGCGCATTTACTGCGTGCAGTACGACGAATCGGACCTGGATTTCATCCAGCGCCTGTGCGAAGAGGAGGGCATTCACTACCACTTCCAGCACACGTCCAGCGGCCACAAGCTGACCTTCGGCGATGACCAGACGGTGTTCCCGAAACTGGCGCCAGTGGCCTATCAGCAGGACTCCGGACTGGTCGCCGACAAACCGGTGGTCAAGCGTTTCGGCCTGCGTCTGGCCACCCGTACCAGCCGCACCACGCGGCGCGATTACGACTTCGTCAAACCGAAGATCGAGCTGGAAAGCGATGCCAAGAGTTCGGCTCAGCCAGACCTCGAAGACTACGATTACCCGGGCCGTTTCGTTGACCGCGAGCGCGGCAAACACCTGGCCAATCGCGCCTTGGAACGGCATCGCAGCGACTATCGTCTGGCCGAGGGCAACAGCGATCAGCCAATCCTGGTCAGCGGGCATTTCCTCGCCCTGACCGACCACGCCAACTCGACGTGGAACGACCTCTGGCTGCTCACCGAAATCTTCCACGAAGGCAAGCAACCGCAGGTGCTGGAAGAGTCGGTGACCAGCGACACCACCGACCTCAAGGACGATTTTCACCAGGGCTACCGCAACCGCTTCAGCGCGATCCCGTGGGACGTGCCGTATCGTCCGCCGCTCGATCACCCGAAACCGAAAGTCCTCGGCACGCAAAGTGCGGTGGTCTGCGGCCCCGAGGGCGAAGAGATTTACTGCGACCAGTACGGCCGGGTGAAGGTGCAGTTCTTCTGGGATCGCGAAGGCAAGCACGACGACATGACCAGTTGCTGGATGCGCGTCGCGTCGAGTTGGGCGGCGGAAACCTTTGGTTCTATCAACATTCCGCGGGTCGGCATGGAAGTGCTGATCACCTTCCTCGAAGGCGATCCCGATCAGCCGCTGATCACCGGTTGCCTGTACCACGGCGCCAATCTGCCGCCGTACAAGCTGCCGGACTTCAAGACCCTGGCCACGGTCAAGAGCAAGGAATACAAGGGCAGTCGCGCCAACGAATTACGCATCGACGACACCACCAGCGAGATCAGCATCGCGCTGCGCAGCGACCACGGCGCGAGTGCGATCAACCTCGGTTATCTGACCCATCCGCGCCCTAGCGGTGGCCAGCCGCGTGGCGAAGGTTTTGAGTTAAGAACCGACCGCCACGGTGCGGTGCGTGCGGCCGCTGGTCTGCTGATCACTACCGAGCCACGGCCGAACGAATCCAAGCACCACAAGGACCTGCCGGAAACCGCCGAGCGTCTCGCCACGGCCAGCGATCAGCAGGATGGCTTCGCTGTTCAAGCCAAAGAGTTGCAAGCCCAGGAGGCGGGCGACCAGGACGACGTGGCCAAGGCCTTGCACGCCCAGCATCAAGGCGTGCTCGGCAGCGGTCCAGCCAACCTCACCGCCAACGAATTCCCCGAATTCACCGAACCGCATCTGGTTCTCGCCAGCCCGGCCGGCATCGCCCTGACAACGCCGCGCTCCAGCCACATCGCCACTGGCGAACATTTGGCATTGAGCAGCACCGGCCACACCAGCCTGTCGATCGGCAAACGCCTGCTGGCCAGCGCCAGTCGCGGCATGCGCCTGTTCGTGCAGAGCATGGGCTGGCGGCTGGTCGCGGCGTCCGGCGACATCGACGTGCGTGCGCTTAAGGACAGCATCAACCTGCTGGCCAAACTCAACATCACCGCCAATGCCGACCGCATCACCATCACCGCGAAAACCGAACTGGTGATCCAGGGCGGCGGCAGCGCCACCACCTACAACGCCGGCGGCATCACCCACGCCACCAGCGGCCCGTACACCGCGCACGCAGCGAACTTCGCCTACACCGGGGCGAAAAGTCTCGCCGGGGTGTTCCCGGAACCACCGAAACCCGGCAAGGGCAACCTTGAATTGTTCAACCAGTACGCCGGGCGTCAGGGCATCAAGGAAGGCGATTACGAAGTCATCGATGCGCTGGGTAAAAGCATCAAGGGCAAGCTCGACGGCAAGGGTTTTGCCAGCGTCGCCGGGGCTGCACCGGGGCCTGCGCGTGTGCTGTTCGGCAAGGATCCGGCGGACACCTGGAGCGATGGCAGTTACATCGGAAAACCGGAGTGGCCGTTGAATCCACCGGGTGCCGAAGACGTGCCGAGCCAAGTGCAAGCCATGGTCGCGCAGGTGTTGCCGAGCAAGAGCTGGGAGATGTTGGAGAAGGGTAAGGACATGGCGCAAACAGGGATGAGTGCGATGCAGACCGCGCAAGGTGCGATGCAAACGGCGCAGCAGGTGAAAGGCTTGGCGCAGGGCGGGGTGGCCGGGTTGCCGAAGCTGGCGAGTGCGGCGTTGCCGAGTGCGTCCGGGATTCTAGGGGCGGCGAGCAAGGCGGGCAACTTGCCGAGCCTGCCTGCACCGAGTCTGCCAAAACCTTCCTTGAAAACCCCGGGCCTGTTGGCGGGTGAGATGCTGTCATGACCACTGAAGTAGCTGCTGTAAAACGTGAACCTCAAGTTGCCATCGTTCCCCTGAATGCCATCGACATTCAGGATGTCGCCAGCGGTGCGGCAACCTTCGACGCCTGGCTGCAATCGGCTACGGATGGCGTGGTCACGCTTGATCGAATCAAGAACTACGCCGGCTTCCTGCCGGTGGTGGGCAACATCATGGCGCTAGTCGATGCGCTGGGTGACATCGTCACCCTGTCGAACGCCAAGCAACGCGACTTGCTCGCTTGGGCCAGTCTTGGCATCAACCTGATCGGCGTCTTGCCGTTGCCGCCGTCGATGGCCGCGGCGCGGATGACCCTGCGCCCGACGCTGTTTCTGGTGCGTCAGGAAATGAGGGCCAGCAGCAAGGTGTTGCTCAGCACTTCCGTGATCGAGGTGCTGGTCGGCCACCTGAACGCCTCGATTATCGGCACGCTGGATGATTTTGTTGAGCAAGCCAAAGGCAAGTTACCGGGCATTTTGGCGGACGCTGGCAAGCTCGGCGAAGAAATCATTGATCAGATTGCAATAGGCATCGAAGCGGTGGCGTTCGGCAATCTGGATGCCAAAGGTGATCTGAATGCAGCCAGCGCCCAGGCGAGCGCCGCAGCCGATCAATTCAAGAATGATCCGCTGGCGTCATTCAGCAATGTTTTTGGGGCTGCCAACAGCGCCCTGAAGTCGGCGGGCAAAGGCCTGGCCAACAGCGTGGCGCAAAACCTTGTCCCCGATGACTTCAAAAAAACCGTTTCTGACGAAACCAAAAAACTGCGCGCCATGGGCCCGGAGCTGCGTACGCAGTTGAGCAAGCTCGACGATGAGTCGGTGCAGAACTCGATCGGCTGGTTGCTGCTGATCCTCTCCAGTGCCGTGACCTTGTGGCGCAAGCGCAATGCCCATGGGCAGAACGCCGCGGTCCACCCGGACAAGACCGGTCAGGCGAAGCGTACGGCATCCGAGGGGCAGTTGGCCTCTAACGGCCAACAGGCTTCGGCGACTCACGCACCCGAGCCGAAAAAAAACTGCGCCTGCGCCAGCACGGGGCGCAGTATCAATTTCGCCATAGGCTCTGAAAGCCTCAGTCATACCGATTTCAGCCTGCCCGGCCCCTTCCCGATCGAATGGACGCGCACCTACAACTCGCGCCTCGATGCCTACGATCAGAGCGAACTCGGCGCTCGCTGGATCAGCGAATTCACCACGCGTTTCGACTGCGTGGACGATGGCCTGACGTTCTACAGCGCCGGCGGCCGCGACCACAGCTATCCGTTGCCTAAAGTCGGCCTGTTCCACTACGACGCCATCGAAAACATCACTCTGGTCCGCAACAGCGAAGATCAGCTGTTGCTGTGCCGTGGTTTCGAACGCAAAGAAACCTACGTCCGCCGTGGCCAGCGCTTTGTGCTGAGTAACATTTCGCTGCGCAACGGCGCCGGAGTGATGCTGCATTACGAGCATCGTCACGGCGAAGACTCCCTGCTCTCCGACCTGATCACCTATCAGGAAAACGACTTCACCAAAGTCCATTTGCACCTCGGCACGATGCTCGACGAGCACGGCCGGTTTATCGGCCTCTGGCAGATCGTTGACGGCGAACCGCTGCGCCAGCTCTGCGCCTATCAGTACGACACCTGTGGCGACCTGATTCAGGCGCAGGACGAGAACGGCGCCGTCTGGGCGTATCAGTTCCAGCACCACCTGATCACCCGCTACACCGACCGCACCGGGCGCGGCATGAACCTGCAGTGGAACGGTTCAAGCGCCAAGGCCAAAGCCGTGCGCGAATGGGCCGATGACGGTAGCTTCGACACGCGCCTGGAGTGGGACGAGAACATTCGTCTGACCTACGTCACCGACGCGCTCGGCAACGAGACTTGGCACTACTACGACATCCTTGGCTACACCTACCGCATCCGTTACGCCGATGAGCGTTCGGAATGGTTCTTCCGCGACGAGGCCAAGAACATCGTGCGCCGCGTCAATGCCGACGGCAGCACCGATCGCTACAGCTACGATGAACGCAGCAACTTGCTCGAACACATCCGCGCCGACCACACGGTGATGCATTACGCCTACGATGATCAGGACCTGCTGATCAAGATCAGCGATGCCGAGGGCGGTCAGTGGCAGCGCGCCTATGACGATCAAGGTAATCTGGTTGAAGCGCTCGATCCGCTGGGCAACAAAACCGAATACGCCTACAACAAATCCGGCCAGCCCACCGCGATCAAGGACGCCAACGGCAACGAAAAAAACCTCGACTACAACGACGCCGGGCAACTGGTCGAGTACGTCGATTGCTCGGGCAAGACCAGCGCGTGGGAATACAACGAACTGGGGCAGATGATCTGCTTCACCGACGCTGCCGGCAACGCCACCGAATACCAATACAAGGCCGGCCAACCGGTGCTGATCAAGCACCCGGACAAGACCGAAGAGCGTTTCGAGCGAGACGCCGAAGGTCGGTTGTTGGCGCACGTTGATGGACTTGATCGTTGCACCACGTGGAGCTACAGCGCCGCCGGTTTGATCGCCGAACGCATCGACGCAGCCGAACAAACCCTGCGCTATCGCTGGGACCGTCTCGGACGGTTAACGGCTTTGGAAAACGAAAACGAACAACGCGCGCACTTCCACTACGACCCGGTCGGTCGTCTGCTCGAGGAACGCGGTTTCGACGGCCGCAGCACGCGCTATCAGTACGACCCACTCACCGGCCGCCTCGCGCAATCGATCAATGGCCAACGCGTCATCTCTTTGAGCTTCGACCCGATGGGCCGCTTGACCGAGCGTCGCGCCACTCTGGGCGACCAGTCGCAAAGCGAAACCTTTGCCTACGATGGCAACGGCAATCTGGTGCTGGCCGACAACGCCGACAGCCGCCTGCAATGGTTCCATGACCCGGCCGGCAATCTGCTGCGCGAGCACCAGCATTATCTCGGCCTGGAAAAGCCCACCGTCGCGATCTGGCAGCACGAGTACGACGTGCTCAACCAACGAGTCGCCACCGTTCGCCCCGACGGCCACCGCGTCAGCTGGCTGACTTACGGCAGCGGCCACCTGCTGGGCCTGCGCCTCGATGAACACGAACTGATCGGCTACGAGCGTGACGACCTGCACCGCGAAGTCGCCCGCCATCAAGGCAACCACCTGCTGCAAACCCAAAGCTGGGACCCGGCCGGCCGCTTGCAGGAACAGTTGCTGGGACGCAGCGACGACAAATCCACCCTGCTCAAACGCGAGTACAGCTACGACGCCGCCGGCCAACTGACCGACATCAACGACAGCCGCCGCGGGCCGCTCGCCTATCGCTACGATCCGGTCGGCCGACTGCTCAGCGCCACCACACGTCAAGGCGTGGAAACCTTCGCCTTCGACCCGGCCGGCAACCTGCTCGACGACAAAGCGACAGAAATTCGCCGCCCACTGGACCTGACCCCACCACGCAGCAAACTGGTCGATAACCTGCTGCGCGAATACGCCGGCACCCACTTCGAGTACGACGAACGCGGCAACCAGATCCAGCGCTGGCACAACGGCCAACGGAGCGACCTGCGTTGGGATCTGTTTGATCGATTGGTGCATTTCGAGGACCCGCGCCTGAGCGTGGATTTCGCCTACGACGCACTGGGACGACGCCTGCACAAAAAATCCCGCGCGCATTACAAACAACGTCCTGAAGCAGGTTCCCTCTGGAACAGAAACGAGCACGCGCGCAAACAACGCGAACTCGGCTGCGGCTTCACCTTGTACGGCTGGGATGGCGACAACCTCGCCTGGGAAAGCAGCCCAGCGCAAAGCGATGGTGAACCGGGTCGCACGGTGCACTACGTCTTCGAACCGGGCACTTTTGTCCCTGTGGCACAGGCTGTACGGCACGCGCCAATCGATCTGATTGGGCTGCCGGATTACAGCGGTGAATACAGCCTCGATGAAGACCCGGTGTGGAATCACAAGGCAACGGCTTTACCGTTTGATGCGTTGGCCTGGTATCAGTGTGATCACCTCGGCACGCCGCAGGAATTGACGGACTCGCACGGCAACATGGCCTGGACCGCGCAGTACAAGGCGTGGGGACAGGTGACGGAGCAGCGTTCGGAGTAGGCGCAGCAGCATGGCGTGATGAACCCGATACGGTTCCAGGGGCAGTATCACGATCATGAGACGGGGCTGCATTACAATCGCTACCGATACTACGATTCTGAGGTAGGGCGTTTCATTTCACAGGACCCGATTGGGCTGGCTGGTGGACTGAACCTTTATCATTACGTACCTAACCCGCTGGAGTGGATTGATCCACTTGGCCTTTCCGCCTCTTCTGATCTACCTCGGATGAAAGGTACGAGTATTCCTCGCGCCGGTAGAACGTTGAACAGCGCCGGATTTTCGAAAACCAAAGACAATGGGGTTAACGAAACCTGGAAGCATGCAGACGGTTCAGAGGTCAGGGTTCACAAGTACGGAAACTTGAATGCCTGCCCTCACAAATCTGGCAACAATGCACACATCCATAAACAGGATCCGTCCAATCATCAACTGGATGATGAGGGTAAAGTTTCCACCGATCCTAATAAAACTCACATTGGCATTCGTAATCCTGCCGATTTACCAGCTGTCCGAGGGAGACCACACGGATCATGAGTTATGAATACAAATTGGTGTTTGACGACAACTCTACAGCTCAGCATGTCATCGACATTGTTAAAGCTAGTAGTGCTTGTGTTCGCTCGGGCGACGGTGATCTTTATTTGAAGGATCACTCGTTGAATAGCAGTGGGGCTTACGATACTCGTCTCATTTATGGGGATGATGAATCCCTGTGGCTCCAAGTGAATTTCCAATCAGCAGAACTGTACGCCCTACTTAAAAAAGCACTCAATGGAAGAAATTTCAGGTGTCTTGAAGATGGGGACGAGGATGAAGAGGTTGGCTTAAATGAGGCCTTCCGCGTGTAGGTTGACTCTCGGTCAAATTGCAGCCGAATAGCCACTTTTTAATCTCTAAAAATTTATGAAATATATCAGGGGCAGGCCACGTTTTTGAAGGTTGATTAAACGCAACCTGCCTCTGATAAAACTCTCTGCCATTGGTGGTCGAAAGACGCGAAATTGATCGAGGCTGCAGTCAACCCTCGTAGTCGAAGGAATGACAACATGAAAGACGCCATTCGCTTGGGCTACTCCACCACTCACGGTGGCAAAGTCCTCGAAGCCTTTTCCCAGACTGACCTCAACGGCAAGCCCATCGCAGGGGTTGGCCACAAAGTCAGTTGTCCTCTGTGCAAAGGCATTTTTCCAATTGCCGAAGGCAGCAGCACTTACACCGTCGATGGAACGCCCATCGCGCTGGACGGCATGAAAACCGCCTGCGGGGCCGCGCTGATTGCCAGTGGCCCGAAAGGAGCGGTGGTCAGTTGAATCCGCGAGGGTGAGCTCTTCGTTCGCCCTCAGGAATACTGCAAGTAAACAACCTGGCTTCATCCATTAAAGGAATAAACATGAAGAACACCGCTTTGATCCTCGCACTGACCGCCGCTCTCGGCACCGTCAATGTTGCTCACGCAGAAGGACCGGACGCCGCTACGTTGAAAGGGATGTACGACACTGGGCGCAACATGTCCGGTCTGATTAACCATTGCGTTGACAAAGGTTTCCTGAAAGCTGAAAGCGCTACGAACGCCAATAAAATGGTGGCGTTTGTTGCTGGTATTCCAGGGCAGATGGACAAGAGCGACGGCGATAAGAACGAGGCCCATGGTCGCAAGGGTGAAGTATTGGACGATGGTCAATACAAAACCCTGGAGGCCAATCTGCCGCCGAGTCTGACGCTGAAGCAGTGGTGCGAGCAGGCGGATCAAGGCATGCGTCAGGGATTGGAGCGTGTGGGTCTTTAATCCCTTGATGGTTGATCGTTCCCTCGCGCAGCAAAGGAATGCCTCAAGGGACGCGGAGCATCCCGGGCTGCATGCCTTTGCTGCGCGTGGGAACGATCAGGTGCAACGGGCAGGTTATTTTGCGGAGAACTTCAGCACCACGCTGTGGCTGTAGGTCTGCCCCGGATCAAGCCGTGTACTCGGGAAGTCCGGCTGATTCGGTGAATCCGGATAATGCTGAGTCTCCAGAGTAAACGCGCCCCAGTGCGGATACACCTTGCCACCCTTGCCCTTGACGGTGCCGTCGAGGAAGTTGCTGGTATAGAACTGCACACCCGGCTCCGTGGTGAACAACTGCAGCACGCGACCGGACTGCGGATCACTCACCTCAGTCGCAACTTTGCCGATATCACCCTTGGTATCCAGCGCCCAGTTGAAGTCGAAGCCACCTTGTTTCGGCTCAGCGAATTTCAGCTGCGGATGATCAGCCTTGATGTGCGTGCCGATTGCGGTCGGTTTGCTGAAGTCCATCGGCGTGCCGGCCACGGGTGCCAGTTCGCCGGTCGGGATCAGTTTGGCGGTGACCGGGGTGTAATGGCTGGCGTGCAGGGTGGCGACCTGTTTGAGAATGTCGCCATTGCCGGCGCCGGCGAGGTTGAAGTAGCTGTGGTTGGTCAGGTTGAGCACCGTCGGTTTGTCGGTGCTGGCCTTGTAGTCGATGCGCAGTTCGTTGTTGTCGGTGAGGCGATAGGTCACTTCGGTGGTGAGGTTGCCGGGGAAGCCCATTTCACCGTCGGCCGAGAGATAGGTCAGGGTCACGCCGACCGAATCCTTGTCCTTAGTTTCCTGGGCCTTCCAGACTTTCTTGTCGAAGCCCGATGTGCCGCCGTGCAGCGCGTTGGTCTTGTCGTTCTGCGGCACTTGATAGCGCTTGCCGTCGAGTTCGAACGCGCCTTCGGCGAGGCGATTGCCGAAGCGGCCGATGGTTGCGCCGAAGTAAGCGGTGCCTTTCTGATAGCCCTGCACATCGTCGAAGCCGAGTACGACGTCGTCGAACTTGCCGTGCTTGTCGGCGACTTTCAGCGATTGCAGGGTCGCGCCGTAGGTGATGACGGTGGCTTGCATGCCGTGGCTGTTGCGCAGGATGTATTGCTCGACGGGCGTGCCGTCATTGGTTTTGCCGAAGGCTTTGTGTTCGGCGCTGAGGCCGGCCGCGTTGGCGGAGAGGGTGGCGATCATCAGGGACAGTCCGAGGCCGGAGAGCAGGTGACGGGATTGAAGCATGGTTGACCTTCCTTTTTGTTGTTGTTTTCAAAATGGCGCCGATGCCGTGTAGGAGCTGCCGCAGGCTGCGATCTTTTGATTTTGGTTTTCAAAGGCAAGGTCAAAAGATCGCAGCCTGCGGCAGCTCCTACAGCGTAACTAGTCATGCTATTTGTATTTGCAATCAAGATTTATAGTTGATTAATCGTTTATTTCAACAATAAAGACAGACTAATTGGTTGGGCAGGCATTGCCGAAGGTCGGCTGGTCGTGCGCACCACTGCACTTTTTCGCAATCAGCGGCTCTATCCATGGCCAGGATGCGGTGACTCCCGCCGCACAGGAATGTGCCTGTTCGAGATTTCATGCCGAGAGTTTTTGCCCTGATCGCTGCTTTTTTCCGCCGCCCGAGCCTGTTGCTGGCGTGTTTGTCGTCGCTGCTGTTCAGCGGTTGCAGTCATCAGGACGGCAACGGCTTCTTCAATCAGATGCGTGAAGGGAAGCCGCAGGAGTTCCTGCAGACCAGCGTCGACCGCATGGCCACGCTGGCGATGCGCGACAACCTCAGCAGCCTCTATCGCTTGCAAGCCAAGCTGTACCTGCGCAACCCGGACGAGCTGCGCAAGTCAGGCTTTCTCAACATCCATGCCGCTGTGAAGCAGGTGCGGATGGCCGTAGAGCAGCAACAGCCGCTGCCGGTGTTGGGTGGTCGAAAGGATCTGGCGGCGCTGAGCTATGCGATGAGCCCGGAGTTTCTCGGTGACCGCGTCGGCGCGTTCATCTATGCCATCGGCAGCATGCTGGTCACCGCCCATGGCAATCGCACCGAGTTCTATATGACGGACGCGATCAACCCGACGTTCGTTCACAACGCCGCACGCAATATCGAAAAAGCCACGTGGATCTTGTCCCAGCGGCAGAACAAGGAAGGTCAGCCGCTGCTGTTTTCCAATGAGATCTCGGAGGAGGGCAGCAACCTGAGCTTCGCCACCGAGTTCGGCAAAATCGTTGCGCGACTGGATCTGATCACGCAGATGCTTGATGAGCGTTACCGGCGGATCGGCCTTAACTACGCGCAGAGTTTGCTGTTCCTGAATTTCTTGCCGGTGCAGTGAGTTCTGTTTGGGCGGTGATGATCAATTCACCACAAAACCCTGTGGGAGCTGGCTTGCCAGCGATAGCGGTGGGTCAAGCAAAGCAGTGTTGCCTGACCTGGCCTCATCGCTGGCAAGCCAGCTCCCACATTGATCGAATAGTGAAGGTTGTTTTTGTATACAATCCGTCACCGCTATTGATCAAAATGGAGCCACACCCGTCATGACCGACCCCGCCAGCGCCGATTTCAGCCGCGTCGACCGCACCGCCCGTGCGGACAAACTGCCCTACGCCGCGTTACTGGCGTTCGCCATGACCGGGTTCATTGCCATCCTCACCGAAACCCTGCCCGCCGGGCTGCTGCCGCAGATCGGTGCCGGGCTCAACGTCAGTGAAGTACTCGCCGGGCAACTGGTGACGCTGTACGCGCTGGGTTCGATTGTCGCGGCGATTCCGCTGACCGTCGCCACGCGCGGCTGGCCTCGACGCCGTGTTTTATTGATGACGGTCGGCGGGTTTCTGCTATTCAACACGGTCACCACGTTTTCCAGCCATTACGGTTTGACCCTGGCTTCGCGTTTTCTCGCCGGGATGGCGGCGGGGTTGTCGTGGGGGATCATGGCCGGTTATGCGCGCGGCATCGTGCCGGTGCATCAACAAGGGCGGGCGCTGGCGATTGCCATGCTCGGCACGCCGGTGGCGTTGTCACTGGGCACGCCGGCAGGGACGTGGCTGGGCAATCTGATCGGCTGGCGCGCGTCGTTCGGGATCATGTCGGCGCTGGCGCTGTTTTTGGCCGCGTGGATTGTTATCGCCGTGCCGGATCGTCCGGGGCAAACCAGCGAGGAGCGTCTGCCGTTGCTCGAATCGCTGCGCCTGCCGGGCGTGCGGCCGGTGCTGTTCGTGGTGCTGACGTGGATGCTCGGACACAACATTCTCTACACCTACATCGCGCCGTTTCTGATGCAGGCCGGGCTGGCTGATCGGGTCGATCTGGTGCTGCTGGTGTTTGGCCTGTGTTCGCTGGTGGGGATCTGGATTATTGGCATGCTGGTTGATCGCTGGCTGCGCTGGCTGACGCTGATCAGCCTCGCGGTGTTTGCGCTGACGGCATTGGTTCTGGCATTGGCAGCGCCGTCGCCTCTGATCATTTATGCCTGCATGGCGGTGTGGGGCTTGTCGTTTGGCGGCTCGGCCACTTTGCTGCTGACCTCGGCGGCGGACTCGGCTGGTGATCACGTCGACGTGGTGCAAGCAATGCTCACCACCTCTTGGAACGTGGCGATCGCCGGGGGCGGGTTGTTTGGCGGGTTGTTGCTGGATCGGGCGGGGGCGATGTCGTTTCCGTGGGCGTTGCTGATTCTGTCGCTGATCGCGCTGGCCACGGTGTGGATCAACAAAAACCACAGCTTCAAACCTGGCCGAAGGGTGCACTGAATCTGCATCCACCACCTGACCCTGTAGGAGTGAGCCTGCTCGCGATAGCGGAGGGTCAGTCACTGAATCCGTCACTGATAGACCGCTATCGCGAGCAGGCTCACTCCTACAGTAAAGCGCTGGTGAATTCGATATGGCATAACGATAGACCGCATCGATATATGTGGTTATAAGAAAAATCGCTATGCTGCGGGCCAGATTTTTCCTGTCGTTTTTCTGGACGGTTTAATGGAATTGGCAAATTTCGGCCTGGTGATTGCCGGGCTGGTAGTGGGGTTTATCGTCGGCATGACCGGTGTCGGCGGTGGTTCGTTGATGACGCCGATCCTGCTGTGGTTCGGCATCAACCCGGCAACGGCGGTGGGCACTGACCTGCTGTACGCCGCTATTACCAAATCCAGTGGCGTCCTCGTTCACCGCAAGAACAAGAACATCGACTGGGCCATCACCGGTTGGCTGACCCTCGGCAGCGTGCCGGCGGTAGCGATGACCTTGTGGTTCCTCAGCACCCTGCACACCGCGCCGGACGCGATGAACGCCATCATCAAACAGGCGCTGGGCTTCGTCCTGTTCGCCACGGCGCTGGCGATCTTCTTCAAGAAGCGCTTGCTCGAATTCGCCCACAAACGCGCCGGTGGCAACTACAACCCGAGCGGTTCGCGGTTGAACGTGATGACCGTGATCACTGGTCTGATCCTCGGCACCATGGTTGCCCTGACCTCGATCGGTGCGGGCGCCCTCGGCACCGTTGCGCTGTTTATCCTCTATCCGCTGCTGCCGACCCGCCGTCTGGTCGGCACTGAAATCGCTCACGCCGTGCCGCTGACCCTCGTTGCAGGCCTTGGCCACGCGAGCATGGGCAATATGGATTGGGGTGTGCTGGGCTTCTTGCTGGTCGGCTCGCTGCCAGGCATCTGGCTCGGCAGCCACCTGACCGGACGCATTTCCGATGAAGTGCTGCGCCCGTGCCTGGCGACGATGCTGGTGCTGATCGGTTACAAACTGGCGTTCTGATCCGGCCATGAGTGAAACCACTGTCCACTGCGAGGGCCGTCTCGCGATCACCGTCGAGCCGCGTGAGATGCGCATGAGCCATTGGCTGTACGCGCCGCGGGTGGTCGATCTGCAGCGCCAGCAAGTGCTGCTGGATCTGAGCGAGAGCCTGTGGGATTTGCTCGGTACTGCCAACGAGACGGCCAATGGCATCGAACTGATGTTGCGCAAATACCCGGGCGATCGGTCGTCGGTGAGGTTGAGTGTTGAACTCGACAGCGGTGAGCTCAAGCTCGGTGGACAACCTGTCGATCCTTCAGAATTGCTCTCCGTGCTCGATTCAGCGCTGGAGTGAGGCGGCACAGCTTGCGGCGCGCCGCCTCAGCACGGGTTAACGCTCAATGACGTATTTCATCACCGTCACCGGCAAATCGTCGTAGACCAGCTCTTCAACCACTTCCCAACCCAGTCGCGCATACAGCGACTGCGACGTGTCGGTGTACAGATACAACTCGGGCACGCCCAGCGCCGCCGCTTCTGCAACCACTCGATTGACCAGTTGCGAAGCAATCCCGCGACCGCGCTCCTCAGCCTTCACATAAACGCCTGCCAGCCACGGCGTCAGGTTCGGGCGCAGCTTCAGATCACTTTCGATCAGCAGCGCACCGCCCAGCAGTCGCGAACCCTCTAGCGCTACCACGACACTCGGCACGGCACGTTTGCCGCAGGACTCGCGCATGTGTTCGATACGGTCCTCGACGGTTTGTCCGGGACGAAACTCGCCCCACTCCTCGAAGTTGAGCGTGGCCAGTTCTTCGATCAATTCGGGGTGATCGCACAGGTAATCGATGTGCATGCGGGTGAACTCCATTTCATGGGCAGAACTGCCACCCTAATGCGGTCATAAAAGGTAATCAAATCCGCGTTGCGATCACCTCGGATATGTTGCGCAATGTCGCGCCTGTCCTAAGCTTCTGACTAGGCGGAAGATATTTGCCGGGTTGTCCCGGAACAATCGCCACGATGCGCAATCATTAGAGCGTGGATATCAAAAGGAGATGCGCATGCTCATCAGGTCATTGACCCTGACACTCTTGCTGGCGATTGCCGGCCCCTTGTTCGCCGCTGACAACGATTCACCCATCGCCGGGGACATGGGCCGCGCCCGACCGCTGATCGTGATCGCACAAAGCACCGTCGACCCCGTGTGGGTAGCCCTGAAAAAGTCGCTGGAGGATCCCGCCAACAAAAAGGGCGTCACCGACCGCAACATCAAGGTCTACACCATCCTCAACATGTCCGGTCAACTCGACGGCAAGGACATGGGCCAGCAAGACACCATGGCGCTGCTGCGCTCGCTGAAGCTAGGTGCCGGGGCGTATCCGAAAGTGTTTCTGGTGGGCAAGGACGGCGAGACCAAACTCTCGGCTTCTGGGGATGAGGCGAAAGCGGTGGATTTGAAGAAGATCTTCGACACCATCGATGCCATGCCAATGGCTGAGAAGGAGGCGGCCGCTGCGGCTCAAGCGCCGGTTGCTGCTACGCCGGAACCTGCAAAAGGCGCGAAGAACGCCAAACCGACCAAGCCTGCGAAACCAGCCAAGCCGCCGGAAATGCCGGATGATTGATCGGTTGTTGTAGAGACGGTTTCATGTCAAAGGGGCGAGAGGATTCAATCTTCTCGCCCCTTTTCTGTTTCTGCATGCTGCGACGCAAAGCCCTTCAACCTCGTCGGATTTTTCCTGCAAGTCGCGGCGGCGGTGGTGAACTGGTGGGCTTGGGTGAGGAGGGATAGTCTTCTTTGGCCGCTGCAAAACACAGTGGTCGGGTGTGGAAGTCCGGTGATTCCCGAGAGCGCATTGCGCCTGTAAACACATGTTGGTGGTTTTTATGCCAACATTGTTTGTTTATGGCAGCGATGCGCAGGAGCACTCTCGAGTGCACCGGGTTCCTCGGGTTTCCCCGGACTTCCACCCCTGCGCAAAGCTGCCACCCTCTCGTGGAAGTGAGTTCGGCAGTTTTTTCTTTGAATGTCCCGAGGATTTACTAATGAAAAAACATACTCCAAGTCCCCCCGAATCCCCCATGGATTCAGGATCCTTCGACGCCAACAACCCCCGCTTGCGCAACCCGCATCACCCCGATCCCATCAGCCATCTCTTCACCATCCTCCCCGATATCGATACGCCCACGCTGCTCTGCCACGCTTGCGAAACCCTCGCCTCACTGAACGTCCTGACCACTGACCTCGCCGCAGAACTGCAAGGTTCACCGCGCAGTCTCGCCTTGTCGATTCAGCAGTTGGCCGTACTCGGCGAGTTGCTGGTCAACCGTGCGCTGGACAATCTCGATCCACCAGCGGCGACGCAGCATTGAACAGGGAGGTTAAAACATGACGCGATACATTTCGCTGACCGGGATTGACTGCAAGATTCCCGCTCTGCTGATCGACCGCGAAGCACCGGTGGATGTGCTGCATGGCACGGCGGCTTACCGTTTGCGTTGTGTCACGCAACTTATGGAGACACTGGCGCTGGGGGATGGCAAGGGCCAAGACGCTTTGCTGCTGCAGGATTTCGCCCGGGTGATGGCGATTCCGTTGCGGGACAGTTGCGACTTGATGGATGTCATCGGCTGGAAGTTGCAGGCGCAGCTTTAAAGACAAAAGATCGCAGCCTGCGGCAGCTCCTACATTGACCGAGTGAAAACCCGATCCTGTAGGAGCTGCCGCAGGCTGCGATCTTTTGATTTTCAGTCAGTGACAGCGCTGAGGATTTTGTGGGCGATCTTCACCCGTTCAGGAATCGGAAAGTTCTTGTTGGCCATGATCACGATGCCAACGTCTTTGCTCGGCACAAACGCCACGTAAGTCCCGAAGCCACCTGTCGAGCCGGTCTTGTTGATCAGCACGTCATCCGGTTGCGGTCGCGGCGGATTCAGCCACTGCACCTTGTGCGGTTCCATGGCCATTTCCGTCGAGTTGCCGGCCAGCAAACGCTCGAGGCTGAGCGGGTAGCGATACATTTCCCAACCCAGGCCTTGGGTCATGTCGCCGACGGTGTAGTAACCGGTGTGGGTGTTGGCGATGGTTTTTTGCAGGGAGGCTTCCAGCGTTTCAGGTTTCAGATTGGCCTGTACGTAACGCAGCATGTCCACCGCGCTGGTTTTCACGCCATAGGCCTGTGAGTCAAGCGCACCGGGCGTGACGCGCACCGGTTTGCCGTTCTTGTCGTAACCCTGCGCATACAGGTCCATTTGCGCGGCCGGCACGCTGAGGTAGGTGTGCTGCAAACCGAGTTTCGGCAGCAGGGTTTGCGTCATTGCCTGATCGAAAGGCTGGCCCAGGCTTTTCGCGGCCAGATAACCGAACAAACCCAAACTCGGGTTGGAGTACTGGCGATGGCTGCCTGCCGGATAAACCGGTTTCCACTGCTGGAAATAGCCGAGCATCTTGTCAGACGAATCCGCGTTGTCCGGGAATTGCAGCGGCAAACCACCGGCGCTGTAGGTGCCCAGTTGCAGCACGCTGATAGTGTCGAAGGCGCTGCCTTTCAATTCGGGCCAGAGCTGACTGGCCTTGGTCGACAGGTCGAGTTTGCCAGTCGCTTGGGCGTAACCGGCGAGCGTCGCGGTGAAGGTTTTGCTCACCGAGCCGATTTCAAACAGGGTGTTTTCGCTGGCTTTTTGCCCGGTATCTTTGCTGGCGACGCCGTAGTTAAAGTAATGCGCTTTGCCGTTGATAGTCAGCGCCACGCTCAGGCCGGGAATGTTCTGCTGCTGCATCACGGGCGTTACCGCGTCGTTGACCAATGCTTGCAACTGCACAGCATCGGGCGCGGCGGCGAGGCAGGATGTGGCGCCGAATAACAGGCCGAAAGCGGCGCAGGAAATGACTTTTCTCGATTGAATGGATGACATGGGTGAACCACTCTCCATGAGTGTTGATGACGTTATCCCGCTACACTGCGGGCGATTTCTTCGTTGGGCGACCGATCAGCGCCGCCAATTTAGTTAGCGCGACGCCAATCGACAAACGATGAAAACTCGCACGAGCCATTAGAAAAATTTGGGACTGGGCATGATTCGACCGCAATTGCCGCTGAATGCACTGCGCGCCTTTGAAGCCTCCGCGCGTCATTTGAGCTTCACTCGCGCGGCCGTGGAGCTGTGCGTCACCCAGGCTGCCGTCAGCCATCAGGTCAAAAGCCTTGAGGCACAACTCAACGTTACCTTGTTCAAACGCCTGCCCCGTGGGCTGATGCTGACCAGCGAAGGCGAAACTTTGTTGCCGGTGCTGAGCACTTCGTTCGATCACATCGCGCAGATTCTCGAACGCCTGGCCGGTGGACAATATCGCGAAGTGCTGACCGTCGGCGCGGTCGGCACCTTCGCTGTCGGTTGGCTGTTGCCGAGGCTGGCGGACTTCCGGGCGAAACATCCGCTCATAGATTTGCGGCTGTCGACCAACAACAACCGCGTCGATGTCGCGGCGGAAGGGCTGGATTACGCGATCCGCTTCGGCGCCGGGGCGTGGCATGGCATCGAGGCGACGCGTTTGCTTGAGGCGCCGCTGTCGGTGTTGTGCGTGCCGGAGATCGCCCGGCAATTGCATTCGCCGGGGGATTTGTTGCAGCAAACACTGCTGCGTTCCTATCGCACCGATGAATGGCCGGAATGGTTTCAGGCTGCCGGGTTGGCGACGCAGGCAGCACCGCCGCAGAGCATCGTGTTTGATTCATCGCTGGCGATGATGGAAGCGGCTTTGCAGGGTAGCGGGGTGGCGCTGGCGCCACCGCTGATGTTCGCCCGGCAACTGGCGGCGGAGGCGATTTGTCAGCCGTTTGCGATTGAGATTACGACGGGGAGTTACTGGTTGACGCGGCTGCAGTCGCGGCCGGAAACGGCGGCGATGAGTGCGTTCAAAACCTGGCTGCTGCAAATCTCTACATGACTCACATCATCCCCTGTGGGAGCTGGCTTGCCAGCGATAGGGCCGGCACGGCCAACATCGATGTTGGCTGACCCACCGCTATCGCTGGCAAGCCAGCTCCCACAGGTTCATTTGTTGAACCAGCTACTCGGATTCAACCCCTATTCCCAGTAGAAGTGAGCCTGTGGGGATATCGGTTTGGGTTGATGATCAGCGCACCAGACACGGCCGCTTGTTATCGAACTTCCACCCCGGAATCAAAAACTGCATCGCCACGCTGTCATCCCGCGCGCCGAGGCCCATGCCTTTATATAGCTCATGAGCCTTGGCCACTTGGTCCATGTCCAGTTCGACACCCAGCCCCGGTTTCTTCGGCACTTGCACCAGACCGTCGACAATTTGCAGCGGCGCCTTGGTCAAACGCTGGCCGTCCTGCCAGATCCAGTGGGTGTCGATGGCGGTGATCTCGCCCGGTGCGGCCGCAGCGACATGGGTGAACATCGCCAGCGAAATGTCGAAGTGGTTGTTGGAATGCGAACCCCAGGTCAGGCCCCATTCATGGCACATCTGCGCCACGCGCACCGAACCCTGCATGGTCCAGAAGTGCGGGTCGGCCAGTGGAATGTCCACCGACTGCAACTGGATCGCATGACCCATTTCACGCCAGTCAGTGGCGATCATGTTAGTGGCGGTTTTCAGCCCTGTAGCGCGGCGAAATTCGGCCATCACTTCACGGCCCGAATAACCGTTTTCCGCACCGCACGGGTCTTCGGCGTAGGCGAGCACTTGATGCTGATCGCGGCACAAACGAATAGCTTCTTTGAGTGACCACGCACCGTTCGGATCAAGGGTGATGCGCGCCTCGGGAAAGCGTTCGGCCAGCGCTGTCACCGCTTCGATTTCGGCATCACCGCTGAGCACGCCGCCCTTGAGTTTGAAGTCCTTGAAACCGTACTTGGCATGGGCCGCTTCGGCGAGGCGCACCACGGCCTCGGCAGTCATGGCCTTCTCGTGACGTACGCGGAACCAGTCATTGTCGGCGTCCGGTTCGCTGCGATAGGCGAGATCGGTTTCGCGCTGATCACCAACGTAGAACAGATAACCGAGCATCTTCACTTCATCGCGTTGCTGACCTTCGCCGAGCAATGCCGCCACCGGTACGTCGAGATGCTGACCGAGCAAATCGAGCAGCGCGGCTTCGAGACCGGTGACCGCGTGGATGGTGATGCGCAGGTCAAAAGTCTGCAGACCACGACCGCCGGCATCGCGGTCGGCGAAGGTCTGGCGCACTTGATTGAGGATCTTCTGCCAGGTGCCGATCGGGCTGCCGACCACCAGGCTGCGCGCGTCCTCCAGGGTCTGGCGAATACGCTCGCCACCGGGCACTTCACCGACGCCGGTGTGGCCGGCGTTGTCCTTGAGGATGACGATGTTGCGGGTGAAAAACGGCCCGTGGGCGCCACTCAGATTGAGCAGCATGCCGTCGTGGCCGGCCACCGGGATGACTTGCATGTCGGTGATGATCGGGGCTTTGGCGGTGTCGTGTGCGGTCATGTTCTTATCCTTAATACGCAATCTTAAAAATGGGCGTCAGGCGTGTTTCGGCGCGGTCTCGACCACGGCGATGTCGGCAGCAGGTTTCGGTGTGATGCGGGCGAAGAAGACAATGATCGCGGCAATGATCGAGGTCGCGGCCAGGCCATAGAGGCCGCCCTGAATCGAGCCGGTGTGTTCTTCGAGCAGGCCGAACGTGGTCGGCGCGACGAAGCCGCCAAGGTTGCCCACCGAGTTGATCAACGCGATCACCGCTGCGGCGATGCGTGCATCCAGATAGGCCTGCGGAATCGGCCAGAACAGCGACGACGCGGATTTGAAGCCCAGTGCGGCAAAGCAGATCGCAACGAAGGCGAAGATCGGCCCGCCGGTGGTGGACATGAACATCCCCGCTGCGGCGA
Organism: Pseudomonas sp. AC242; assembly: GCF_979258655.1. Taxonomy (NCBI): domain Bacteria; kingdom Pseudomonadati; phylum Pseudomonadota; class Gammaproteobacteria; order Pseudomonadales; family Pseudomonadaceae; genus Pseudomonas; species Pseudomonas sp. AC242. The sequence goes on along the minus strand of NZ_OZ409873.1, from coordinate 3,410,781 downwards.
TCAACAGGGCGGTGGCGACCCACGCCTGCTGGTGTTTCCACTTGGCCGAGAACGAAGCGAAGGCGTACATGCCGATGATCGACAACAACCACGGAATCGAGTTGAACAGGCCGACCTGGAAGTCGCTCATCTCGCCCATTTTCTTGATGATGCTCGGCAGCCAGAAGGTTGCCGCGTAGATGGTCAACTGAATGAAGAAGTAGATCAGGCAGAACAGGATGATCTGGCGATCCTTGAGCAGTTTGCCCATCGATGGCCGGATCGGCGTCGCGGCTTCGCGGGCTTTTTGTTCAGCGTCGATGGCGTTGACCAATGCGTCCTGTTCGGCGCGGCTCAGCCATTTCGCATCGTGAGGTTTGGCGTCGAGCCAGAACCAGACGAAGACGCACAGGCACACCGAGAACATCCCTTCAATGAAGTACATCCATTGCCAGCCGTGCATGCCCAGCCCGTTGATCTGCAGGAGCAGGCCGGACAACGGGCCGGAGATCAGCGAGGCCACGGCCGAGCCGCTGAGGAAGATCGCAATTGCCTTGCCGCGCTCGGCGCCGGGCAGCCAGCGGGTAAAGTAGTAGATCACCCCGGGAAAGAACCCGGCCTCGGCCACGCCGAGCAAAAAGCGCAATACGTAGAAGTGGGTTTCGTTCTGGATAAACGCCATGCCGGCGGCGACCAGGCCCCAGGTGAACATGATGCGGGTCAGCCAGATGCGTGCGCCGACTTTCTGCAAAAGCATGTTGGAGGGGACTTCAAACAGCGCGTAACCGATGAAGAACAACCCGGCGCCGAAGCCGTAAGCGGCGGCACCAATACCGAGGTCGTGTTCCATGTGGGTGCGGACGAAACCGATGTTCACCCGGTCAATGTAATTGACGATGAACATGATCACGAAGAGCGGCAGGACGTGGCGTTTCACTTTCGAGATGGCCGACGCGAGTGTCGAATCGACGCCCTCGTTCATCCCGGAGACGGAGGTTTTCACTTGGTTTTCTCCCACTGATTATTTTTATGCGGGGTAGAGCAGGTACTGCGTTGTTGCTAGACATCATACAACTGAGAATTTTTGTCCTACAAGTGGGGAAGGCCGATTAATTTTCTCTGGAAAGCCGGTTTTTTATGCTTTTTTACACGGATACTCAATGATTGCTGGGTGTTATGGCTTTTGAGAAGTGAAGGCTTCCTACGGTTGTGCGGCTCTGTTCGTCTGGGAAGTATCAAATTATTTCGATTAATTTGAGTGTTGTCATACAAGTTGGTCCGCTAAAATCAATCTTGTAAGCCCCGCGCGCGATGCTACGATCGGCAAGCCCCGATCACCGGAACCAACCATGCAAGAAGACCTCGACGCTCCCGCTCGCAAACGTGCGCACAACCTCGCCCATGATCTGGTGGAGAAACTCACCCAGAGCATCCTGCTCGGCCAGTTGTCACCCGGCGACAAGCTGCCCTCGGAGAACGCCATCGTTCAGGAACATGGCGTCAGCCGCACGGTGGTGCGCGAGGCGATTTCCAAATTGCAGGCTTCGGGACTGGTCGAGACGCGCCACGGCATCGGCACGTTTGTCATCGAGCGCGCGGCGGAGCAGGGCTTGCGCCTTAACGTCGACACGGCGCTCGGCGTGCGCAGCATTCTTGAATTGCGTCTGGGCCTGGAAACACAAGCGGCGGCGCTCGCGGCGCAACGCCGTACCGAGCAGCAATTGCTGCAAATGCGTCAGGCGCTGGATGACTATCAACGGCTGCTCGACAACAACGACAGCTGCGTCGAGGCCGATCGGCGCTTTCATCTGCTGATCGCGGAGGCCACCGGCAACGTCTGCTTCAGCGAGATCATGCAACACCTGGGCAGTGCGATGATTCCGCGTAACCGGCTCAATGCTGCTGAACGTGGCGCGGCGGATTTGAGCAAACTCGGGCAACTGGCCCATCTGGAGCATGAGGCGATTCTGAATGCGATCAAACGTCAGGATGCGGATGCCGCGCGGGCAGCCATGTGGTTGCACCTGACCAACAGCCGCGACCGTTTTTCCGCGCAAGGTTGAACGCCGTCGGTCTGTTCGATAGCACGCCGTCCACAGGCCTGATTCCAAGTTGTACGGCCCGGGTATTCCGGACCTCCTTGGTGAGGTGTGTCATGGCTAATGATTTGCTGTTTCAGGGTGGTGTGCTGCCAACCGATCCAACCCGGCCGATGCCGGGTACCGATGAACCGACCCTGGCCGATCACGATTCACCGATGGGCATGCCCCCAGGGCGTGATCCGTTGAGCGATGCTGATCGGCCCGAAGACTGGAAGGATCCGGCGGCGGATGACGATGTACCGCCGGCGGATGAGCCGACGCCGTTGTCGGATGATCGGCGCTGATCGGCGATTGCCTTGATTAATGTGTTGTCTGGGCTGGCCTCATCGCTGGCAAGCCAGCTCCCACAGGTTATGCGGATGTACCTGAAAACTATGTTCACCATAGAACCCTGTGGGAGCTGGCTTGCCAGCGATGTCGGCATTTGCCTCAACAACAATCATTGATCAGATCGCTGCCCGAACACCCCCAACCCGTCGCTCCAGATTCAACGCCAACACACTGATCAACACCACCACCGACCCCACCAGCATCAGCAACGTCGGCCGCTCCGCCAACCCGACCGACGCAATCCCCATCGCTGTTGGCGGAATCAGATACAACGTCATCGTCGCCCGGCTCAAATCCACATGCTGGAGCACAAACCCCCACGCCAGATAGGCCAGCGCACTGGGAAACACGCCCAATGCCAACACCGCCCACTGCACCCGCAGCGGCGCATTCAGCAAGGCTTGACCCAACCCGGGCAGATAAATCAGCAGCATCAACGTCCCCGACCACACCGCGTAACACGCCAGACTGAAGCCGTCGTAACGCCGCGCATGATGCTTTTGCAGGGCGAAGTAAACGCTCCATGAAACGGCCGCCAGCAGGATCAGCAGGGCATGCGCATCGATATCGCCCAGACCCTTATCGCCGCTGACCACAATCACCACACCGACAAAGCCGAGCAACACACAACCCCAGCGCCAGGCGCTGACCTGATCTTTGAACACGAATCGCGCCAGCAACGTGCTGAACAACGGGCTCGATTGCGCCAACACGCTGGAAGCGCCGGCACTGACACTTTGCTGGCCGATGTTCAGTGCGACGTGATGCAGGCTGACGGCGAAAAACCCCAGGGCGAACAACAGCGGCACATCGCGCCAGTGCGGCAGGCGCATGCCTTTGAAAACGGCGATCAACGCCATGAACAACGACGCCAACAGAAAGCGCAGCAATGCCAGATGCCCGGGGTCGTAGGCTTGCAGACCGATGTGAATGCCGGTCGGCGAATACGCCCAGCAGCCAACGACAAAGGCCATCGCCAAGAGGATTTTCCACGGGGAAGGGTGCGGCATGATCGGGCGCTCGGTGGTGTCGATGCGCCGAGTATCCGGGCCGCCAATCATTCGCCACAACTGACTTATACTGCGTCAAATGTTCACTCAGAGTGATGAATATGGAGCTGGCGCAAATCCGTATGTTCAAGACCGTGGCCGAGGTCGGCAGCATCGCGCGAGCGGCGGAAAAGCTGTTTTGCGTGCCCTCGAACATCACCGCGCGGATCAAGGCACTCGAGGCCGAGTTGGGCGTTGCGTTGTTTCTGCGTGAGGGGCGCGGGTTGCGCATCAGCCCGGCGGGGCAGACGTTTCTCGCCTATGCGGAAAAGATTCTGGCGCTGACCGTTGAAGCGAAACGTGCAGTGGACCCCTCGGCCGAGCCGTCCGGGCCGTTGCGCATCGGTGCGATCGAGTCCTCGGCGACCGGGCGCTTGCCGCGCTTGTTGGCGAAGTTTCACCAGCGCTATCCGCAGGTGGCGCTGGAACTCACCACCGGCACGTGGGGGCAGTTGCTCGATGACACCGTCAGCCATCGTCTCGACGGGGCGATTGTCGCGGTGGATGTCGAACGTTCGCAGCTCAGGCGCACGCCGATGTATCGCGAAGAATTGCTGTTGATCGCGTCGACGTCGTTCGGGCCAGTGCGCGGCATCGAAGACCTGCAGGACAAAACCGTGTTCATGTGGCCGCAGGGTTGTCCGTATCGAGCGGCGCTGGAGCATTGGTTGTTGCGTCAGGGGTTGTCGCTGCCGATCGTCAGTCTCGCCAGTTATGGCGCGATTGTCGGTTGTGTGAGTGCCGGGGCGGGCGTGGCGCTGGTGCCCAAGGGCGTGTTTGAGCAGTACGCGAAAGGGGCCGGGTGTGTGGGGTATGAGTTTGCTGAGCTGACGGCCGTCGACAACCTGTTTTACTGGCATGAAAACGCCGGGGTGCATCCGGCGCGGGAGGCGTTTGTGGCGATGTTGCGGGAGGAGTTTAGTGTGTAGGAAACTCCGACCCTCACCCCAGCCCTCTCCCAAAGGGAGAGGGGGCCGACCGAGTTGTCATGCGCTATACGCCGACCTGAAACACCGTGTTGAATATAGATTCAACCGAGTCCAGTGTGCTTGATCAGAAAAGTCGATTATGGATTCGGCGCAGCACGTTCAGGTCGATGAACCTCTCCAACATCCCCCAATCAGTCCCCTCTCCCTCTGGGAGAGGGGCCTTTTCAGGCAACACCGATATCCCGCATCAACAACCCAAACCGCAAATCCACCGCCTCCGGAATCGGCACAAAAACCGTGTGCCCATCCCCCGGCGCTACCTCGATCGCCTCACCCTCAACACTCTGCAACTCACGCAGATCAAAATGAAAATTGCCCGCGGGCGTCATCAATTCCAGATGATCACCAAGACCAAAACGGTTCTTCACCTTGACCTCGGCCAGCCCCTCACGCCGCTCCCCAGTCAGCTCACCCACAAACTGCTGACGCTCCGACACCGAGCTGCCATTTTGATAATTCTGGTACTCGTCATGCACATGCCGACGCAGAAAACCCTCGGTGTAGCCACGCTGCGCCAGTGACTCAAGATCCGTCATCAGGCTGCGATCAAACTCACGCCCGGCCACCGCATCATCAATCGCCCGGCGATACACCTGCGTGGTGCGCGCGCAATAGAAGTGCGATTTGGTCCGGCCTTCAATCTTCAATGAATGCACGCCCATGCGCGTCAGGCGCTCGACGTGCTGCACCGCGCGCAGGTCCTTGGCGTTCATGATGTAGGTGCCGTGCTCGTCTTCGAATGCCGGCATCAATTCATCGGGGCGGTTGGCTTCCTGAAGCAGGAACACCTGATCGGTAGGAGCGCCGAGGCCCAGGGTCGGCTCGGGCTGGAAGGTCTGGACGATGTCGCCGAGTTGATTTTCCGTGGCCGCTTGCGCCGAGTATTTCCAGCGACAGGCGTTGGTGCAGGTGCCCTGATTGGCATCGCGTTTGTTCATGTAACCCGACAGCAGGCAGCGCCCGGAGTAAGCCATGCACAATGCGCCATGAACGAACACTTCCAGTTCCATGCCCGGCACTTGTTCGCGAATTTCGCCGATTTCTTCCAGCGACAATTCCCGCGACAGGATGATCCGGCTCAAACCCTGTTGTTGCCAAAACTCGACGCTCGCCCAGTTCACCGTATTGGCCTGCACCGAGAGGTGGATCGGCATCTGCGGGAAATGCCGGCGCACCAGCATGATCAGGCCCGGGTCAGACATGATCAGTGCATCCGGCGCCATCTCGATCACCGGCGCCAGATCCTTGAGGAAGGTCTTCAACTTGGCGTTGTGCGGCGCGATGTTGACGACGACATAGAAGCGCTTGCCCTGTGCCTGGGCTTCGCGAATGCCCAGTGCCAGATTGGCGTGATCGAATTCATTGTTGCGCACCCGCAGGCTGTATCGCGGTTGGCCGGCGTAGACCGCATCGGCACCATAGGCGAAGGCGTAGCGCATGTTTTTCAGGGTGCCGGCGGGGGCGAGCAGTTCGGGGGTGGCGAGGGTCGGCGTCATGGCGGTGTCGGTCGTAAAAGCGCGGCAGGGTAGAACGGGTACCAATGGCGAGCATTGATCTGGATCTAGGTTTTGGCAGTTTCTGTTTGTGCAGAAACAGCACAAATCATGTGCCGGTTTCACTGTGTTCGACGGTCTGGCGGCTGCTTAAGCTTTGTTCATCACTTAACTGAACAGAGGCACTCGCCATGCAACGTTTTACCCGTCGTTTCCTCAGCGCCTGTGCATTTTCCGGTGTGTTGGCCAGCACCGGTGCACTGGCAGACAACCATCCGACCATTCGCGCAATGTCCGGGGCCACACCGGTCAGCCAGTTACCGGCCGGCAAGTCCGCCTTGTTGGTGATCGATTTTCAAAACGAATACTTCACCGGCAGGATGCCGATTCCGGACGGTGTCGCTGCGCTGGCGAAAACCCGTGAGTTGATCACGTTTGCCGACAGCCACAAGATCCCCGTGTACCACGTTCAACATATCGCCCCGGCAGGCTCGGCGGTGTTTGCCATCGATGGCGAAACCGTGAAATTTCACCCGGACATGCAGCCACGCGCGAAGGATGCGGTGCTGCAAAAGACCACGGTCAGCGTGTTCGGCAGCACCGATCTGAACGAACGGCTGAAGCAATCCGGCATCAACACGGTCATCGTCGCGGGCCTGATGACCCACGCTTGCGTCGCCGGTGCCGCGCGGGACGCGGCGCCACTCGGTTACAGCGTGATCGTCGCCTCCGACGCCTCGGCGACCCGTGCGATCACCCGCGTCAATGGCACATCCATCGACAAGGATGCCTTGCACAAAGCCGCACTGGCGGAAGTCGAGGACACCTTCGGCGATGTGCTGAGCACGGCTGAAATCGTCAAGTTGCCGGTTCGTTAATCGGCTTGCGCTGATCCGCAACTATGCTCCATGAATAAAGATGGCACTCGTGCAGGCCCCGGTTGACTAAGCATCGGGGCGTGCATGACGCCTGACTGACATGGATCGGACATGAACGAAAAAAGCCTTCAATTCAAATCCCTCACCGTGCTGCTGTTGCTGGTCACGGTGGCGTTTATCTGGATCCTCCTGCCGTTCTACGGCGCGGTGTTCTGGGCGGTGATTCTCGGCATTGTGTTTGCGCCGATGCAGCGCCGGCTGCAGGCGAAATTCGGCTGGCAGCGCAACCTGACGTCCCTGTGTACCTTGGCGGTCTGCCTGGTGATCGCGATTCTGCCGGTGATCATCCTCAGTGTGCTGCTGGTGCAGGAAGGCGCAGCGGTCTACAAGAGCATCGAAAGCGGCGAGCTGGACATTGCCGCGTATCTGGCACAATTCAAGCACAGCCTGCCGCCGTACTTTCAGCACTTGCTCGACCGCTTCGGCATGGGCGAACTCAATGGCCTGCGCGAGAAAATCGTCAAATCGGCGATGCAGGGCAGTCAGGTCCTGGCCACTCAAGCGTTCAGTTTTGGCCAAGGTACGTTCGAGTTCGTGGTGAGTTTCTTCATCATGCTGTATCTGCTGTTTTTCTTTCTGCGTGACGGCGCCGAACTGGCGCGCAAGGTGCGCACTGCCGTGCCACTGGAGGAAGGCCACAAGCGGCGCTTGCAGTTGAAGTTCAACCGCGTGGTACGCGCGACGGTGAAGGGCAATCTCGTAGTCGCGGTGACTCAGGGAGCGCTGGGCGGGGCGATTTTCTGGTTTCTCGACATCCCCAGCGCCTTGCTGTGGGCGGTCTTGATGGGGTTTTTGTCGTTGCTGCCAGCAGTGGGCGCGGGGATTGTCTGGGCGCCGGTGGCGGTGTATTTCCTGCTCAGCGGGATGATCTGGCAGGGCGTGGTGCTTGGCTTGTTTGGGGTGTTTGTGATCGGGTTGGTGGACAACGTGATGCGACCGATTCTGGTGGGCAAGGACACCAAAATGCCCGATTACATGATTCTGATCTCGACTCTGGGTGGCCTTGCGGTATTCGGCCTGAATGGTTTTGTGATCGGCCCGCTGATCGCGGCGTTGTTCATGTCGAGCTGGGCGCTTTTCGCCGAAACCAAGCCTAAGGTGCAACTGCCTTAAGCGTGAAACGGCTCGCTGACGATCTTCTGCGACAGTGCCTGCGCAGCGGGCAGCGAAGTGAGCGGGCCGCTGATCGCTTCACCGTCGCGCATCAGATACCAGCAGGCAAGCAGGCCCGAGGCTCTGAGCGAGGCGGGAACGGCGCTGCCGATAACGGACATGATTTGAACCTGAGCCATGACGGGTACCTCCATCTATCAATGGAGCTACCTTAATGAGTCGTCGCTTCTACGGACAATCAACGCTTTCGATAGTGGTCATTGATGCCGTTGAGGGCTGGCTCAATCGACCACTTGATCGAGCATGTGCATGACTTCGCGTTCGTTGAGCAAACCTTTGTGCACGAGGTTTTCCGCCAGCAGCGAAAGGAACTTGGCGCAGCGATGGCCTTCCAGGTGCTTGAGTTCTGTCAGCGCGCCGTACACCTTGCTTGAGGTGCACAGGCCGACGATGCGGTGCGGGTTTTGTGTTGGCATACAGTCGTCCTTGTTGTTATCAACTTGTTGTTTACGGACGGATTCAGATTGCGGTTCCGTCATGACAAACGAGTGACCGTTTTGCGTAGATGTACATAACGGTCACTCAATCATGCCGACTTTAGCCGGTGAAACTGTCCTCACAGCGACCTTGGCGAGATTTTTTCAGACGCTGGCCGACCAACGGTCATAAAAAAGCCCCGCTATAAAAGCGGGGCTTTCGTGTTTCGGTTACCAGCGTGGGCCACCGTAGTAGCCATGTGGCCGCCCGTAATAACCGCGAGGCGGGCCGTAGTAGACGGGGGCCTGTTGGATGTACACCGGTTGTTGCACATACACCGGTGCCGGCTGGTAGTAGACCGGTGGTGGCGGCTGCTGCACGTAGACCGGTTGTGGCTGAACATAAACCGGCTGTTGTTGCACGTATACCGGCCGATCCTGGTTGATCAGTGCCGAGCCGATGATGGCCGAGCCGACGATCGCGCCAAACACCGCAGGGCCTTGCCAGCCGTGGCCACCACCGGCTTCTGCCTGACCTGTGACAGCGAGTGCGCCAATCAGCAAGGCCAGAATGGGGAGTTTACGAATCATGATAAGTCCTCGGTTCTTCGACCCGGCGGCAGGGCCTGCACCAGGCCCACAGTTGTCGCGGGGATACTTCTAAGACAGCGAAATTCTGAAAATCAGCACAGCCGCTGGGTAAATTTTGTGTAAGGTCTGTACCGGCTTCTTTACCGGGCCGCGTAATGGCCGCGCAGCACCTTTTAAAACAGGCCTCAATGATCGTTCAGAAGCCGATGGGCTGGCTAATCCCGTTTATCCGAAAGTGCGTTTGAAGGAGAAGTTTCATGCAGATGAACCCGAACAAAGACACCCAGCTGTGCATGTCCCTGTCCGGACGCCCAGGCAATTTCGGTCTGCGTTTTCATAACCATTTGTATGAGCAGTTGGGCCTGAATTTCTATTACAAGGCGTTCAGCAGCCAGGATTTGACGGGTGCCGTGGGCGGCATTCGCGCTTTGGGCATTCGCGGTTGCGGCGTGTCGATGCCGTTCAAGGAAGCGTGCATTGCGCTGGTCGATGAGTTGGATGCGTCGGCGGCAGCGATCCAGTCGATCAACACCATCGTCAATACCGACGGCCATCTGAAGGCTTACAACACCGATTACATTGCTGTCGCGCAGTTGCTGGAAACCCACGCGGTACCCAAGGATTCGACCTTCGCCCTGCGAGGCAGCGGCGGCATGGCCAAAGCGGTGGCCAGCGCCTTGCGTGATGGCGGTTATAAAAACGGTTTGATCGTCGCCCGCAACGAGCGCGCCGGGCGTGCCTTGGCGGATTCGCTGGGTTATCGCTGGCAGGCGGAACTGGGCGATGAACGTCCGCAGATGCTGATCAATGTGACGCCGGTGGGCATGGATGGCGGGCCGGAGGCGGGGCAACTGGCGTTTGAGCCTGAGGCGATCAAGGCTGCGGATACGGTGTTTGATGTGGTGGCGATCCCGTCGGAGACACCGTTGATCGTACGTGGTCGGGCTGAGGGCAAGCGGGTAATTACCGGGCTTGAGGTGATTGCGATTCAGGCGCTGGAGCAGTTTGTGCTGTACACCGGCGTGCGCCCGACTGAAGAGCAATTTGCGGCGGCGGTGGCGTTTGCCCGGAGCTGATTCTCATAATTATGCAGTGAGTTAATTGGCCTCATCGCTGGCAAGCCAGCTCCCACAAGGTATGGGAGCTGCTCACAGATTTGTGTTCCAACCCGAAACCTGTGAGAGCTGGCTTGCCAGCGATGAATTCACCTCGGTTTATCCTGCTGCCTATACTGCCTCCCCAGCAAGCCCAGACTTGCCCACCACAAAAACCGTGACCGAGGCTCCCATGCATCCGCCCATCCTCAACCTGCATCAGGTCGAACTCGAACCCCTGCCCGAAGCCCTGGCCCCGGAAGGCGAAACCGCCGGGCGCTATCAGCAGCGCATGGCGCGGATTGGCCAGCAACTGGGTTCGCAGAAACTCGGTTATCGCCTGTACGCCTTGCCTCCGGGCATGCGCGGCAGTCCGTTTCACAGTCATCGGGTCAACGAAGAGATGTTCTACGTGGTGGCCGGGGAGGGCGAGGTGCGTCTTGGTACGGAGCGTTTTCCGATCCGCGAAGGCGATGTGATCGCTTGCCCGCCGGGCGGCCCGGAGAAGGCGCATCAGATCATCAATACCAGTCAGGCCGAACTGCGTTATCTGGCGGTGAGTACCCAGCAACAGCCGGAAATCTGCGAGTACCCGGATTCGAACAAGTATGCGGTGATGGATAACTTCAACATCGATGCCGAGGGCAATGCCTCAGGTTTTGTGGCTGTGGCACGGCAGGCGGAGGGTGTGGATTACTGGGATGGCGAGTAATGCGCAGATCCCTGTAGGAGTGAGCCTGCTCGCGATAGCGGTGTGTCATTAACGGTAATTTGACTGACACACCGCTATCGCGGGCAGGCTCACTCCTGCATTGATTTTGTGTGGCTATTCGAGGCGGGCCAGACGCTCTTCCAGCGCGGCAATCCGCGCTTCCAGCTCTTCAATACGCTCAACCGAAACGCCACTGCTGGTACCGCGATCCGACGGGTTCTGCCGTGCCGCCATGATCGCCTCGCTATCCGCCGGATCACCCAGAGCATGGGTGTAGCGATCTTCGCGCTGCCCGGCCTGACGTGGAATCAGTACCGCTAGCCCCCGCGCAATCAAACGCTCAAGTTGATGCACCACCTGCTCGGTGTCTTCAAATTCATGCATGCGCCCACTGCGGGTCAGCAGTTCATTGACGGTTTGCGGGCCGCGCAGAAACATCAAACCGCTCAGAATCACTTGCGCCGGCACCAACTCCAGCGCCTTGTCGACCTTGTGCTCCCAGCGGTCGGCACGACTGCCCATTACCAGTTTGGCGAAACCACGACCTTCCAGTGCGCGCAGGCTCTGGCCGACCTGACCCGGAGTCAGGTTCATCACCGGTTCGCGGCTGGTTTTCTGATTACACGCCGTGACCAGTGCATTCAGGGTCAGCGGATAGGTTTCCGGACTGGTGGCCTGTTTCTCGATCAACGAGCCGAGGATGCGAATTTCCGTGGCATTGAGCCGTGGCTCGTCGAAGGTGGATTCTGGTTCTGTGGTCATCGCGCGTTCCCTCTGCAGTCGAAGGCGCCTAGCCTAATCCTTGCCAAACAAAAGGCAAGCCGTGTGGTCATCAAGCATGGCTATAATCGCCTCCTTGTTCCACCCAGCCACCACACGAGACTGCCATGACCATTTCCCTGTACGCCGCATCTGTCCCGGTTTTTCAACAAATGCTCAACGCTTTGAGCGATGTGCTGAAAAAGGCTGAAGCCCATGCCACCGAGAAAAACATCGACCCGAACGCGTTCCTGCAGGCCCGTCTGTTCCCGGATATGTTCCCGTTGACCCGCCAGGTACAGATCGCCGTGGACTTCGCCAAAGGCGTTTCCTCGCGTCTGGCTGAAGTCGAAGTGCCGAAGTACGACGATACCGAAACCACCTTCGCCGAGCTGCAAGCTCTGATTGCCAAGGTGCTGGCCTACATCGGCGAGATCAAGCCAGAGCAGATTGATGGCAAGGAAGGCATTGAAATCGTCACCCGTCCGGGCACGCCGAAAGAAAAGCGCTTCAGCGGTCAGGCTTATCTGCTGACTTACGGTCTGCCGCAATTCTTCTTCCACGTCACCACCACTTATGCGCTGCTGCGTCATAACGGCGTTGAAGTGGGCAAGCGTGATTACATGGGCGCGTTCTAAAAAGTCAAAAGCCCCTCATCGGAACGCCGCCCGCCTAGCCCTCTCCCAGAGGGAGAGGGGACTGACGGTGTTGTTTGTTCGAGTTACACCGACCTGAACTATCAAGTCGAACTCAGATCTTGAACAACAATCGGTCTGCCCCCTTTCCCCCTCGCCCCCTTGGGGGGAGAGGGTTGGGGTGAGGGGAAAAGATCTCAGCCACAAAAAAGCCCGCCAAGGTTCACACCATGGCGGGCTTTTCATTACAGCGAATATCAAGCCGTACGCTGGGCCTTTTCTTCTTCACCCAGGCACGCCGCTGCGGTAAACAGCACGTCAGTCGACGAGTTCAGCGCCGTCTCCGCCGAGTCCTGCAACACGCCAATAATGAAACCGACCGCCACCACCTGCATGGCAATCTCACTCGGAATGCCAAACAGGCTGCACGCCAACGGAATCAACAGCAACGAACCACCCGCCACACCCGACGCGCCACACGCGCAAATCGCGGCGACAACGCTGAGCAGAATCGCCGTCGGAATGTCCACGGCAATACCCAATGTGTGCACGGCCGCCAGCGTCAACACGGTAATGGTAATCGCCGCACCGGCCATATTGATGGTCGCGCCCAGCGGGATCGACACCGAATAGGTGTCTTCATGCAGGCCCAGACGCTTGCTCAACTCCAGATTGACCGGAATATTCGCCGCCGAACTGCGGGTGAAGAATGCAGTGATACCGCTTTCACGCAGGCACTTGAGGGTCAGCGGATACGGGTTGCGACGCAGTTTCCAGAACACGATCAGCGGGTTCATCACCAGCGCCACGAACAGCATGCAGCCGAGCAGCACGGCCAGCAGGTGCGCGTAACCGATCAGCGCGCCGAAGCCGGACGTAGCCAGCGTCGAAGCCACCAGACCGAAAATGCCCAGCGGCGCGAAGCGAATCACCACACGCACGATCAAGGTCACGCCGTTGGACAGGTCCCCCAGCACTTCGCGGGTGGTGTCGCCGGCATGGCGAATCGCGATGCCCATGCCGATCGCCCAGGCCAGAATGCCGATGAAGTTGGCGTTCATCAGTGCGCTGACCGGGTTGTCGACCACGCTCAACAGCAGGCTTTGCAGCACTTCGCCGATACCGCCCGGCGCCGTCACCGAAACGTTGTCGGTCGACAGTACCAGATGCGACGGGAACGCCATGCTCGCGACCACGGCCACGACCGCCGCAGCGAAGGTGCCCAGCAGATAGAGGAACAGAATCGGGCGGATGTGGGTTTCCTGGCCGTGCTTGTGGTTGGCAATCGAGGCCATTACCAGCACGAACACCAGAATCGGTGCGACGGCTTTCAACGCCGATACGAATACTTTACCGATGAACGCCGTGCCTTTCGCCGCTTCCGGGGCGAACAGCGCCAGGGCGATACCGGCGATCAGGCCAATGAGGATCTGCGTGACCAGGCTGAGGTTCTTGAGGCGTTGCAATAGAGAAGGGGATGAAGCAGTCATAGCGGCATCTCTGATTTTTTATAGGGTGCAAGGTTGCGTAAAGCGATGGCAAAACAGAGGCAGACCACCGCCACGAACCGAAAGTGTTGACGCGACATCAACGCCAATAAGCCGGTCGTTGAACAGGCCGTACGTTTTTCAGGGCGCGGACTTTATCACAGCGTAGGCCTTATCCTTCAGGCATGTGACGATCTGCCACCGGATCAGGCAACAAAGTCGGCAGGTTTGTGCAAGTCAGCCCGGACACACTCTGTTAAGATTGCGCATCCTTATTTTCAAACTCTGCCAGCGGGCCTCCGGGTCAACGCTGGTGTCGTCGTTTTGCTGGAGTTGCGCATGCTGTTGCCCATTCTTCTGTTGTCCGCCGCCGGCTTCACGGTGCTGACCACGGAATTCGTCATCGTCGGCCTGTTGCCGGCGATTGCCCGAGACCTCGCAGTCACCATCCCGCAGGCCGGGTTGCTGGTGACTTTGTTCGCCTTCACGGTGGCGATGTTCGGGCCTTTCCTGACCGCGTATTTCGCCCGCTTCGAGCGGCGCAAGCTGTTTATCAGCATCCTGATCATGTTTGGTCTGGCCAATACCGTGGCGGCGCTGGCGCCGAATATCTGGGTGATGGCGATTGCCCGGTTGATCCCGGCGCTCGGTCTGCCGGTGTTCTGGGCCTTGGCCAGTGAGACTGCCGTGGACATCGTCGGTCCGGATTTCGCCGGTCGCGCGATTGCCAAGATCGGCTTTGGCATTGTCTGCGCCACGGTGTTCGGCATTCCAGTCGGCACGCTGATTTCCGATGCGTTCGGCTGGCGCAGTGCCTTTGGGATTTTGGCGGTGATCGCTTTTGCCAAAGCCTTGTTGCTATTTGTTTATCTGCCGAAAACCAGCCTGCATCAGCATCAGGTCAGCTTCCGCTCGCAATTCAAAATCCTGCGCAGTCCGCTGATGATCGGCCATATCCTGCTGTCGATTCTGGTGTTCAGCGGCATGTTTACCGCTTACACGTATCTGGCCGACATTCTTGAGCGCCTCGCCGGGTTCAACGGCACTGTGGTTGGTTGGTGCCTGATGGCCTTCGGCGCGGTCGGGTTGATTGGTAACTCGCTGGGCGGTCGTGCGGTCGATAAGCATCCGCTGGGGGCGTCGGTGTTGTTCTGTGCGTTCATGATTGCCGGCATGGTCTCGCTCGTGCCGAACATTCATTCGCCGCTGGGCTTGGCGGTGGCGATGGGGATCTGGGGCGTAACCCAGGCTGCGTTGTTCCTGGTCAGCCACGTGCGCCTGATGAAAGCGGCGCCGGAAGCGCCGGCCTTTGCCGCCTCGTTGAACATCGCCGGGGCCAATCTGGGGATCGGCCTGGGCGCCATCGTCGGTGGTCGGGTCATCGACAGCGCGGGTCTGGGCTTCCTTGGCTTTGCCGCCGCCGGGTTCATTTTGCTGTCGGTGTTCCTCGCCATGGTGCTGATGACGCTCAAGCCGCGCGAAATGTGCGCCGAGGCCTCATAGCGCGGTAAACAGCTCGCGTCGGGCACCTTCGGTAATCGCAACGATGCCGGGGTGCTTGACCTTGCGTTCCACCGAAATGGCGTAGAACGACTCGGTCACCGCGTCGGTCTGGCCAATCAGCTCGACGCCATACTGGCGCTTCACCTCATCGGCAATCACGCTCGGGCCGATAAAAATCCCGCTGCCGGATTGGCCGAAGGCCTGCATCAAGGCACTGTCATCGAATTCGCCGACAATTTGCGGCTGGATCTGCTGCTCGGCAAACCAGCGCTGCAAGCGGCTGCGCACCACGGTTTCCGGCCCGGGAATCAACAGTGGTGCACCGTGCAGACTGCGTGGGAAATCCTGGCCGTATTTGGCTGCCAGTTCCGGGGTGGCGAAAAAACTGATCCCGCACTCACCGAGCTTTTGGCTATAGCCCTTGATGTCGAGGTGCGAGGGCATCGGGCTGTCGGAAATCACCAGGTCCAGACGCTGGATGGCCAGATCGGCGAGCAAACGTTCGAGCTTGTCTTCGCGGCAGGTGATGCGCAGTGGTTCGTTCAGCTCCATGGTCGGTGCGATCAGGCGATAGACGATGGATTTCGGCACCACGTCAGCCACGCCGACGCGGAACAGGATCTGCTGTTCGTTGGGTTGTGCGCGCAGCATCAGTTCCAGCTCGCCACCCAGCTGAAACATTTGCTCGGCGTAGGGCAGGGCTTGGCGTCCGGCTTCGGTCAATTCGAGTTGCCGGCCGACCCGTCTGAATAACTCGATGCCATACGTCTGTTCGAGCAGTGAAATTTGCCCGCTGATGGTTTGTGGGGTCAGGTTCAGTTGCTCGCAGGCGCGCACGATGCTGCCGGTCTTGGCTACGACCCAGAAGTAATGCAGTTGTCGATAATTGAGCATGACGTTCTACAGTTCGTGAAAACCGAAGTATAGCCGCTAAAAATACGAATTTTCCTGAAGTGTTCATCTCCCTAGAATGCCCAGCCATCGACGGCTGGTCTGTGACCCTGTCTGTTCATTCGAAGGAAGCCTCATGAAATACACCATCCCAGCATTGATGTTTACGTCTTTACTGCTTCTGGCCGGTTGCGATCAGGCCGAGAAAAGCGCTCAGCAACTGATGGGCAAGGCTGCCGAAAGCGCCAAGCAAGCGATTGACGACACCCACAAAGCCGCCGAGCAAGCACTCAGCGATGCCACCGGCGGGCTGATCGAGAAGAAAGAAACACCGGAAAAAGATGCGGAAAAATCCGAATCTTCCTCCAAGACCATCTAATTCGTCTTACACAGAGTCAGGACTGACCCATGGAATATCTGTTACAGCTCGCCGCCAGCCCCACCGCCTGGGTTGCTTTGGCCACCTTGGTGGTGATGGAAATCGTGCTCGGCATCGATAACCTGATCTTTATCTCGATCCTGACCAACAAGCTGCCCAAGCAGTACCAGCAGAAAGCGCGCCGCATCGGTATCGGTATGGCGTTGATTCTGCGTCTGGCACTGTTGAGCACCATCGCCTTCATCGTGCAGCTGACTGCGCCGGTGATCGAGATTCTGGGCCAGGCGTTCTCCTGGAAGGACATGATCCTGATTGCCGGTGGTCTGTTCCTGGTCTGGAAGGCCACGACTGAAATCCATCACAGCATGGACCCGGCGCCGGAAGATCCGAAGTCGGCGACCTCGACGGTTACCCTGGGTTTTGCCGCCGCTATCGGTCAGATCCTGATGCTCGACATGGTGTTCTCGATCGACAGCATCATTACTGCGGTCGGCATGACCGAACACTTGCCGATCATGATCATCGCGGTGGTGGTGTCGGTACTGGTGATGCTGTTTGCTGCTGAGCCGCTGGCCAAGTTCATCAACGACAACCCGACGGTGGTGATGCTGGCTCTGGGCTTCCTGATCATGATCGGTATGACCTTGATCGCTGAAGGCTTCGGTGCCCACGTACCGAAAGGTTATGTGTATGCGGCGATGGCGTTCTCGGCAGCGATTGAAGTGCTGAACATGATGTCGCGTCGGGCGAGGCAGAAGAAACTGGCTGAGCAGGCGTAACTGCTGAAAGTACAAAAAACCGCCTGAACTCTTAGAGATCAGGCGGTTTTTTTTGATTCAAGATTTGCAGTGCAGGATAGATCCAGCCCCTCACCCCAGCCCTCTCCCGAGGGAGAGGGGGAAAGGGAGCCGATTTGTGTAGTTTTTAAACGTGTGTTCAATCTGGTCTTCCAGGTCGGCGTAGCTCGAAAAACAACTCGATCAGTCCCCTCTCCCTCCGGGAGAGGGCTAGGGTGAGGGGCTTTTGCTTTTAAAGTTTGGCCTCAGTGCGCAGTTGCGTGACGCGGGCTGTGCTTCTCGGTTTTCTCAACCGCAGCAGGCTGAACCGGATGATGGTGGCGCCGCGAAATTCGCAGCACGCCCCACAACATGGCAGCCGCCACGGCCAGCCAGCCGGCAATCAACATCACAATGGTCATGGTCAGGCTCATCAGTGCCTCCTCTTCGCCCTGCATCGGGCGCACGCTTTTTCAATTCGCTCTGTTTCAGTGACAGTCTAGACAATGGGGTGTTTCAGACTATTGACCAAAGGTCGATTGCGACCAATCAGTTTGCTCTATGCAATCGATGGGTCTGCCGCTTAAGGCTATACCGCAGCCTGGAGCGGCCCTATGATCGCAGGCGTTGCCGGAACACGATGACCGGCGTCTGAACAGAGAGTGATGATGGTGCAGGTATTTTCTCGAATTCGTGCGGCGCTGCTGGTGGCGGGTTGCGCGGCCGTGTTGGCCGGATGTGCAGGCAGTGTCGCGCCCGAGGTCAAGCGTCTGCCGGAGCGGGTCGAACTCAGCGGCACGTTCTATCGCGGTGAAGCCAATCAAAGCGGGCCGCAAGTGCTGGCTAGCCTGTTGTCGCAGCAGGGCATCGTGATTACCCCGGGGCTGCTCGAGAAACCATTGCACCTGCCGGGTGCCGAAGACCAATTGCAGCAGAATCTGCAAAACCTTGCCCGTGAGTACGGCATGGTGGTGTACCCGCTGGACAGCAAGCTGCCAGCGCTGTTGAAGCAAGTGGCAGCGGGTTATCCGGTGATGGTGCGTTTCAGCGAGGGTTCGGCATTCTGGGCCGAACCGCGTTACGCGATCCTGTCCGGCTACGACCGCAATAAGCAGAAAGTGTTGCTGCGCGCCGGCATGAACCGTCGCGAGCTGATGAGTTTCAGTTCCTTTGAGTCGGCACTGGAAAAGTCCGGTGGCTGGGCCGTGCTGATTCAGAAACCGTCGCAGATCCCCGCAGCCGTCGACCGACAGCGCTGGCTCAAAGCGGCGGATGATCTGGCTCAGGCCGGTCAGGAAAACGAAGCGGCGCAGGCGCGCAAGGCGCTGGCAGCCCACTGAGTCTCCGTTCGTCATTTGCCGGGCACGACTGCGCCCGGCAAGCCTCCTACGAATAGAACCCGCTTTCCGCGGGTGAATCAGGAGGCGATATGACAGATTCCCAAGCACCGAAAGGCCCGCATTCGTCCGAGCATTCTTCGGGAGATGATCTGGGGTTTGATCCGGACTCGCCCGACCTCGATGATCCGCAAGTCGATCCTGTCGGCCCCGCCAAGGCGCCTCTCGACGTTGAGCCAGGCGAAGACCCCAGGAAACCAGCCAAACCCTACGATCCCCTGGCTGATCTGAAACCTTGATGCGAGGTGCGTATGAGTACTGATTCAAGCTTCGACGACCATAAACCCGACAGTGTGCCCACCACGCCAGAGCCGGAGATTGATCCGGTGCTGGACCCGGAAAGCCCGCTGCGCGACCCGATGGCCCGGCCCAACGTGTTGACGCCGGAACCTGCGCGGGATCCGAGCGCGGGCGATGGCATCCCCGATGACGACAAGATGCCGCTGCCCAATGACTGATTCGCAGATGAAAAAAAGCCCCGAGGATTCGGGGCTTTTTCTTGTGCGGCAGGTTACTTGGACGCTTCGACCACGCCGCTCTGGCGCGACTTGAGATTTTTCACGGCTTTGTATTGTTGAGCCACGGCTGGGACGTTGGCGCTCCTGCCGGTTTCCACCCAGCTGCGGATGCGGCTGGCATCGGCAAAGTGGGTGTACTTGCCGAACGCGTCGAGAATCACCAAAGCGACCGGGCGATTGCCCATTTTCGTCACCAGAACCAGGCAATGCCCGGCGGGGTTGGTGAAGCCGGTTTTAGTGATCTTGATGTCCCAGTCGGCTTTATTGACCAAGTGATCGGTATTACGGAAACCCAGGGTGTAATTGGGTTTACGGAACGACACGGTTTTTTCCTTGGTGGTGGTCAGTTCGCTGAGGAGCGGATACTTATGCGCGGCCACCAGCAACTTGCTCAGGTCGCGGGCGGTGGAAACGTTACGCTCCGACAGGCCTGTCGGTTCGACGAAATGCGTGCTGGTCATGCCCAGTGCCTTGGCTTTGGCGTTCATCGCCGCGATAAAGGCGGCGTAGCCTCCCGGATAGTGGTGCGCGAGGCTGGCGGCCGCGCGGTTCTCCGAAGACATCAAGGCGATCAGCAGCATCTCGCGGCGCGGCAGTTCACTCTTGAGTTTGACTCGGGAAAACACACCGCGCATTTCCGGTGTGTTGCTGATATCGACATTGATCCATTCGTCCATGTTCTGCCGGGCTTCAACCACTACCAAACCGGTCATCAACTTACTGACGGAGGCAATCGGTACGATCACGTCAGGGTTGCTGGAGTAGATGACTTTGTTGGTCTGCATATCCATGAGCAGGGCGCTGCCGGAGGCGATCTTCAGGGTCGAAGCGTCACGGGGGGCAGCGGTGGTTTCCGCAGCGTTGATCGTTGGCGTGATGAATGTGCCTGTAAAAGCAAAAAACAGGCTCAGAATCGAAAGACGAATTTTCACGCGGGCGAACTCATAAAGGTTGGATATTCCGTTAGTTTGTAACGGGTTATTTCTTCAAAGCGTCGCATTCTAGGAGTATGGCTGAAGATCTGTCGATGGTTGTTTGAACGACCTGAAAAACTCGTGAAAAGGCCTGTAAAAAGAGGGGTTTCCGGCGAACGGTTACAGTTTTTTCTCAGGCATGAAAAAACCCGCACAAGGCGGGTTTTTCTTATTGCTGAAAGTACCGATCAGGCGTGCAGGGTTTCTGCCGCATAAAGGGTGTTTTCCAGCAGGCAGGCGCGGGTCATCGGACCGACGCCACCCGGCACCGGAGTGATCCAGCCAGCGCGGGGCAGGGCGGTTTCGTAGACTACGTCGCCGACCAGTTTGCCGTCGTCCTGACGGTTGATGCCGACGTCGATCACGATCGCGCCTTCCTTGATCCACTCGCCTTTGACCAGGCCCGGCTTGCCGGCGGCCACCACCACCAGATCAGCACGGCCAACGTGGCCGGCCAGATCCTTGGTGAAGCGGTGAGTCACGGTCACGGTGCAACCGGCCAGCAACAGTTCCATCGCCATCGGGCGCCCGACAATGTTGGAGGCGCCGACGACCACTGCGTCCATGCCATAAAGGTCAGCGCCAGTGCTTTCCAGCAGCGTCATGATGCCTTTAGGCGTGCATGGACGCAGCAGCGGAATGCGCTGGGCCAGACGACCGACGTTATAAGGATGGAAACCGTCGACGTCTTTGTCCGGGCGGATACGCTCCAGAAGTCTGGAGGCATCCAGGTGCTCGGGCAGCGGCAACTGAAGCAGGATGCCGTCGATTGCAGGGTCGTCGTTGAGGCGATCGATCAGATCGGTCAACGCGTCTTGCGTGGTGTCAGAGGGCAGGTCGTAGGCTTGAGAGAGGAAGCCAACCTCTTCACAGTCTTTACGCTTGTGCGAGACATAAACCTGAGAGGCAGGATCGCTGCCGACCAGGATCACCGCGAGGCCGGGAGTGCGCAGGCCTTGCTGGCGACGCTCGGCAACTCGTTGGGCGATCTGCTGGCGCAGGCTGGCGGCGATCGATTTGCCGTCGATTAGTTGTGCAGTCATTGCGCGTGATTAACCATCGAGAGGGGAAAAAATGAGAACGCATTCTCGCATGTCGAGCGGTGAGGGCAAAGGCGCTTGGTCAGCAAATTCCTCTAACTCCTTTAATTAAATGAATTTTTTTCAAAAAGGATTTGACGACCTTCGGAGCGCTCTATACTATTCGTCGCACTTGTCGGGCACAGCCTAGCACTGGTTAAGAAGGTGAAGCGGAATCAAGGTTCTGCGACACTGGAAAGCACTTAGTTTGTAGTCCTTTAAGAGTACAGATTAATAAGGCGCCCGTAGCTCAGCTGGATAGAGCATCCGCCTTCTAAGCGGATGGTCGCAGGTTCGAGTCCTGCCGGGTGCGCCATTAGGCAGCTTTGGCACAAGTAACGCGATATGGTGGGCGTAGCTCAGTTGGTAGAGCACGGGATTGTGACTCCCGTTGTCGTGGGTTCGATCCCCATCGTCCACCCCATATTTCGAAAGGCGCCAGATGTAAAAGTCTGGCGCCTTTGCTTTAAAAGCTTCATCCGCGGATGTGGTGGAATTGGTAGACACACTGGATTTAGGTTCCAGCGCCGCGAGGCGTAAGAGTTCGAGTCTCTTCATCCGCACCAATTAAAGCTTCATTCATGTCTTCGGGCTGGTGAGGTTTCAACAAAGAAGTTGTTTGGCTTTTTTGTTACGCAATATGGTGGGCGTAGCTCAGTTGGTAGAGCACGGGATTGTGACTCCCGTTGTCGTGGGTTCGATCCCCATCGTCCACCCCATATTTCGAAAGGCGCCAGATTTAACAGTCTGGCGCCTTTTTTGTTTTAGCGCTTCTGAAAATCGGTGATTGCCGGTTTCGGGGTGCAGGGGCAGGGCGCTTCGTCGTATTTATGTTGCTCGATGATGCTGCGCTGTTCGCCGGGCTTGCTTGCAAGAGCGGCCGTCAGGGAGTGATTGGCAGTCTCTTCTATATATAGAAGCGGTTGGCGCAGAGCCCTGGCGTGATTGGTTGTATTCGCCTGTGGGACGCGCTGCATTGGTGTGGCGGTCCCGATAATATGCCTGCTGTTTTTTTACCCGTTTTCAGTAGGGTGACTTCTTGAGTTTGACCCACTAGAATGCATGCCCTTGATTCTGGGGTCGGAAACGGCCGGCTAACGTCTGTGCAACGAGGAATATCCATGCAAGTTTCTGTTGAAAATACTACTGCTCTCGAGCGCCGCATGAGCGTCACCGTGCCGGCAGAGCGCATCGAGACTCAGGTCAACAAGCGTCTGCAGCAGACTGCCCAAAAGGCCAAGATTGCTGGCTTCCGTCCAGGCAAAGTGCCAATGAGCGAAATCAAGCGCCGTTTCGGTGCTGATGCTCGTCAGGAAGCGGTAGGCGACGTGATCCAGTCCTCCTTCTACGAAGCTGTGGTCGAGCAGAAGCTGAACCCGGCAGGTTCGCCATCGATCGAGCCTAAGTCGCTCGAAGCTGGCAAAGACCTGGAATACGTTGCTGTATTCGAAGTGTTCCCTGAGTTCACCGTTGCCGGTTTCGACGGCATCACCGTTGAGCGCCTGAGCGCTGACGTGGCTGACGCTGACCTGGACAAAATGCTCGACATCCTGCGCAAGCAGAACACTCGTTTTGAAGTGGCCGATCGCGCTGCCCAGAACGAAGACCAACTGAACATCGATTTCGTTGGCAAGGTTGACGGCGAAGTATTCGCTGGCGGCTCCGCCAAGGGCACTCAACTGGTGCTGGGTTCCGGTCGCATGATCCCGGGCTTCGAAGAAGGCCTGGTTGGTGCTAAAGCCGGCGAAGAGCGCGTTCTGAACCTGACCTTCCCTGAGGACTATCAGAACCTGGACCTGGCCGGCAAAACCGCCGAGTTCACCGTGACCGTCAACACTGTGTCCGAGCCTAAGCTGCCAGAGCTGAACGAAGAGTTCTTCGCTCAATTCGGCATCAAGGAAAGCGGCATCGATGGTTTCCGCACCGAAGTTCGCAAGAACATGGAGCGCGAACTGCGTCAGGCGATCAAATCCAAGGTCAAGAATCAGGTAATGGACGGTCTGCTGGCCACCAACCCGATCGAAGTACCTAAGGCGCTGCTGTCCAACGAAGTTGACCGTCTGCGCGTGCAGGCTGTTCAGCAGTTCGGTGGCAACATCAAGCCTGATCAACTGCCGGCCGAGCTGTTCGAAGAGCAAGCCAAGCGCCGCGTCGTGCTGGGCCTGATCGTTGCTGAAGTGGTCAAGCAGTTCGACCTGAAGCCTGACGAAGCTCGCGTTCGCGAAATGATTCAGGAAATGGCTTCGGCTTACCAAGAGCCTGAGCAGGTTGTGTCGTGGTACTACAAAAACGAGCAGCAGCTGAACGAAGTGCGTTCGGTTGTGCTGGAAGAACAAGTTGTGGATACTGTTCTGCAGAAAGCTAGTGTGGCCGACAAAGCGGTCTCTTACGAAGAAGCAGTCAAGCCGGTAGAAGCTCCAACAGCCGACTGATTGAATTTGCGTTAAGAAGTACACACCATAAGCCAGCTCTCGAGCTGGCTTATGCGTATTCAAGACATAACTATTTGGGAGCGACTGCAGAGCATGTTCCGTAATTCTTATATTCAGCAGAACTCTGATATCCAGGCCGCCGGCGGCCTGGTCCCGATGGTTGTCGAGCAATCTGCTCGTGGCGAACGCGCCTATGACATCTATTCGCGCCTGCTCAAGGAGCGAGTGATCTTTCTGGTTGGTCCGGTAGAGGACTACATGGCCAACCTGATCTGCGCGCAACTGCTGTTCCTTGAAGCGGAAAACCCGGACAAGGACATCCATCTTTACATCAACTCCCCGGGCGGTTCGGTGACTGCAGGCATGTCGATCTACGACACCATGCAGTTCATCAAACCGAACGTGTCGACCACCTGCATCGGCCAGGCCTGCAGCATGGGTGCATTCCTGCTGACCGCAGGTGCCCCGGGCAAGCGTTTCTGCCTGCCGAACTCGCGCGTGATGATTCACCAGCCACTGGGCGGTTTCCAGGGCCAGGCGTCGGACATCGAGATCCATGCCAAGGAAATCCTCTTCATTCGCGAGCGTCTGAACACGCTGATGGCCAAGCACAGCGGGCGTACTCTGGAAGAAATCGAGCGCGATACCAATCGCGACAACTTCATGAGTGCAGAAGCTGCGAAGGAATATGGCCTGATCGACGAAGTGATCAACCAGCGCCCAGCTTAAAATAAGCAGCTCAAAATAGGCTTGGTCGGCTTGTCTGATCAGCGGCGGGCTTGAAAAAGCCCGCAATAGCCTTCATCTTGTGTTGCAAGCCTATCGGATTTGGATCGAACGAATGACTGACACCCGCAACGGCGAGGACAACGGCAAGCTGCTCTATTGCTCCTTCTGTGGCAAAAGCCAGCATGAAGTGCGCAAATTGATTGCCGGCCCCTCGGTCTTTATCTGCGACGAGTGCGTCGACCTGTGCAATGACATCATCCGTGAGGAGGTGCAGGAAGCCCAGGCCGAAAGCAGCGCGCATAAATTGCCTTCGCCTAAAGAAATCAGCGGCATCCTTGACCAGTACGTCATTGGTCAGGAGCGTGCCAAAAAGGTTTTGGCCGTAGCGGTGTACAACCACTACAAGCGCCTGAACCAGCGTGACAAAAAGGCTGACGACGTCGAACTCGGCAAGAGCAACATCCTGCTGATCGGCCCGACAGGCTCCGGTAAAACCCTGCTGGCCGAAACACTGGCCCGCTTGCTGAACGTTCCGTTCACCATTGCCGACGCAACCACCCTCACCGAGGCGGGTTACGTGGGTGAAGATGTCGAGAACATCATTCAGAAGCTGCTGCAGAAGTGCGATTACGACGTAGAGAAAGCCCAGATGGGTATTGTCTACATCGACGAAATCGACAAGATTTCCCGCAAGTCCGACAACCCGTCGATCACCCGGGACGTTTCCGGTGAAGGCGTGCAACAGGCCTTGCTGAAGTTGATCGAAGGCACGGTTGCTTCCGTACCGCCGCAAGGTGGTCGCAAGCACCCGCAGCAGGAATTCCTGCAGGTCGACACCCGTAACATCTTGTTCATCTGCGGTGGTGCGTTCTCTGGTCTGGAAAAGGTTATTCAAAACCGTTCCACCAAGGGCGGCATCGGCTTCAACGCGGAAGTGCGCAGCAAGGAAGAAGGCAAGAAAGTCGGTGAATCCCTGCGTGAAGTCGAGCCTGACGATCTGGTCAAGTTCGGTCTGATCCCGGAGTTCGTCGGTCGTCTGCCGGTCCTCGCGACGCTGGACGAGCTGGATGAGGCTGCGCTGATGCAGATCCTCACCGAGCCGAAAAATGCTCTGACCAAACAGTATGCCAAGCTGTTCGAGATGGAAGGCGTGGATCTGGAATTCCGGACCGACGCGCTGAAATCGGTCGCCAAGCGTGCCCTGGAACGTAAAACCGGTGCCCGTGGTCTGCGTTCGATTCTCGAAGGTGTACTGCTCGACACGATGTATGAAATCCCCTCGCAGTCCGAGGTGAGCAAAGTCGTGATCGATGAAAGCGTGATCGAAGGCAAGTCCAAGCCACTGTATATCTACGAGAACAGTGAGCCGACAGCCAAGGCAGCGCCGGACGCGTAAGCGTCCAGTCTGCTGGAATAAAGAAGGGGCCTTCGGGCCTCTTTTTTTTTATGTCATTTTTTACATCCGCTTAGCGCTTGTTTTTTTTCAAGGCAGCCCCCATCTTGGTTTCAAGCTCAATTCCATCTGATTACGGCCATATGGCCGCCGTAGAGGCGAAATCATGAAGACGACCATCGAATTGCCTCTCCTGCCATTGCGTGATGTCGTGGTTTATCCGCACATGGTTATCCCGCTGTTCGTGGGGCGCGAGAAATCCATCGAAGCCCTCGAGGCCGCGATGACGGGCGACAAGCAGATCCTCCTGCTGGCCCAGAGAAACCCGGCTGACGACGATCCCGGTGAAGACGCTCTCTATCGCGTAGGTACCATCGCCACTGTTCTACAGCTTCTGAAGCTGCCTGACGGCACCGTAAAGGTTCTCGTCGAGGGTGAGCAGCGTGGCACCGTCGAACGCTTCAGCGAAGTCGACGGCCACTGCCGTGCTGAAGTTTCGCTGATTGAAGAAGTCGACGCTGCCGAGCGCGAATCCGAAGTGTTCGTGCGCACGCTGCTGTCGCAGTTCGAACAATATGTGCAGTTGGGCAAGAAAGTCCCGGCTGAAGTCCTGTCGTCGCTCAACAGCATCGATGAGCCGGGTCGCCTGGTCGACACCATGGCGGCGCACATGGCGCTGAAAATCGAGCAGAAGCAGGAAATCCTCGAAATCATCGATTTGTCGGCCCGGGTCGAGCACGTTCTGGCGTTGCTGGATGCCGAGATCGATCTGCTGCAAGTCGAAAAACGCATTCGTGGCCGCGTCAAAAAGCAAATGGAGCGCAGTCAGCGCGAGTACTACTTGAATGAGCAGATGAAGGCCATTCAGAAAGAGCTCGGCGACAGCGACGAAGGCCACAACGAAATCGAAGACCTGAAAAAGCGTATCGACGCTGCCGGTCTGCCGAAAGACGCGTTGGCCAAGGCCACGGCCGAGCTGAACAAGCTCAAGCAGATGTCGCCGATGTCCGCTGAGGCCACGGTGGTGCGCTCGTACATCGACTGGCTGGTGCAAGTGCCGTGGAAGGCGCAAAGCAAGGTTCGCTTGGACCTGGCGCGTGCAGAAGACATTCTCGATGCCGATCACTACGGCCTCGAAGAGGTCAAGGAACGTATCCTTGAATACCTCGCCGTGCAAAAACGCGTGAAGAAAATCCGTGGCCCGGTGTTGTGTCTGGTTGGTCCTCCGGGCGTGGGTAAAACCTCGCTGGCAGAGTCGATCGCTCACGCCACCAACCGCAAATTCGTGCGCATGGCCCTCGGTGGCGTGCGTGATGAAGCGGAAATTCGCGGTCACCGTCGGACTTACATCGGTTCGATGCCGGGAAGATTGATTCAAAAGATGACAAAAGTGGGTGTGCGCAACCCGCTGTTCCTGCTCGATGAAATCGACAAAATGGGCAGTGACATGCGTGGCGACCCGGCATCGGCATTGCTGGAAGTGCTCGATCCAGAGCAGAACCACAACTTCAACGACCACTATCTGGAAGTCGATTACGACCTTTCCGATGTGATGTTCCTGTGCACCTCGAACTCGATGAACATCCCGCCGGCGCTGCTCGACCGGATGGAAGTGATCCGTCTGCCGGGCTACACCGAAGACGAGAAGATCAACATCGCGGTCAAATACCTCTCGCCTAAACAGATCGCCGCTAACGGTCTGAAGAAGGGCGAGCTGGAATTCGACGCAGAAGCGATTCGCGACATCATCCGTTACTACACCCGTGAAGCCGGTGTGCGTGGCCTCGAACGTCAGATCGCCAAGGTCTGCCGCAAGGCTGTTAAAGAGCACGCACTGGAAAAACGCTTCTCGGTGAAAGTGACAGCTGATCTGCTGGAGCACTTCCTGGGTGTGCGCAAATTCCGCTACGGTCTGGCCGAACAGCAGGATCAGATCGGTCAGGTGACCGGCCTTGCCTGGACACAGGTGGGCGGCGAATTGCTGACCATCGAAGCCGCGGTTGTGCCGGGTAAAGGTCAGTTGATCAAGACCGGTTCGCTGGGCGATGTAATGGTCGAATCGATCACTGCTGCGCTCACTGTAGTGCGCAGCCGCGCCAAGAGCCTGGGCATTCCTCTGGACTTCCACGAGAAGCGCGACACGCACATCCACATGCCCGAAGGGGCGACCCCGAAGGACGGCCCTAGCGCTGGTGTAGGCATGTGCACGGCGCTGGTGTCGGCATTGACCGGCATTCCGGTGCGCGCCGATGTCGCCATGACCGGTGAAATTACCCTGCGTGGTCAGGTGCTGGCAATTGGTGGTCTGAAGGAAAAATTGCTGGCGGCTCACCGCGGCGGAATCAAGATTGTGATTATTCCGGAAGAGAACGTGCGTGATCTGAAGGAGATTCCTGACAATATCAAGCAGGATCTGCAGATTAAACCGGTTAAATGGATTGACGAGGTCCTGCAAATTGCGCTGCAATACGCGCCGGAGCCCTTGCCGGATGTGGCTCCGGAGATAGTTGCCAAGGACGAAAAACGTGAGTCTGACTCTAAGGAAAGAATTAGCACGCATTAATACGCTTTTGACTGGGGGGCTTCCTTGACAGTTTTTTAGAGCCCTTGTTATAAAGCGGCTCTTAAGTGTCTGTAGGCCATTCAGCACTCGTTTTTGCTTTCACCAAAAAACTTAGAATCATCTCAAAATAGATATAAGGGGACTTAGAGTGAACAAGTCGGAACTGATTGATGCTATCGCTGCATCCGCTGATATCCCGAAAGCTGCTGCTGGCCGTGCGCTGGACGCTGTAATCGAATCCGTCACTGGCGCTCTGAAGGCTGGCGACTCCGTTGTTCTGGTTGGTTTCGGTACTTTCTCCGTGACGGACCGTCCGGCTCGTACCGGTCGTAACCCTCAGACCGGCAAGACTCTGGAAATCCCGGCTGCCAAGAAACCAGGTTTCAAAGCCGGTAAAGCACTGAAAGAAGCTGTTAACTAAGTTTTCAGGTTTTTACCCATCCGGGTCGGGGTCATGCCTGACTTGGCAGCGGAGCGGTAGAGCAGGTCGCTGAAACAGTGGCTTGTAACGCCGGGATCGAGGGTTCGAGCCCTGTCCGCTCCGCCAGTTACGAGAAGGCGCATCCTCGGATGCGCCTTTCTTCTATCCGGATTCTACCCACGCTCCACGGTTGCCTAATTTTGAAGTTCAACCGTTTCTGGGGGACGCATGCTGCAGAATATCAGGGACAATTCACAAGGCTGGATTGCCAAGACCATTATCGGGGTCATCGTTGCACTGATGGCTCTGACCGGTTTCGACGCCATTTTCCAGGCCACGACTCACAAGAATGAGGCGGCCAAGGTCAACGGTGAAGAAATCAGCCAGAACGAACTGAGTCAGGCCGTTGATATGCAACGCCGTCAGTTGATGCAACAGTTGGGCAAAGACTTCGATGCTTCCTTGCTTGATGAGAAAATGCTGCGCGAATCGGCCCTCAAGGGTCTGATCGATCGCAAGCTGCTGCTGCAAGGCGCCGAACAAGCGAAATTCGCTTTCTCCGAAGGCGCACTGGACCAAGTGATCCTGCAAACACCTGAATTCCAGGTGGACGGCAAGTTCAGCTCCGAGCGCTTTGACCAGGTGATCCGTCAACTGGGTTACAGCCGTATGCAATTCCGCCAGATGCTGGCTCAGGAAATGCTGATCGGCCAACTGCGTGCCGGTGTGGCTGGCAGCGGTTTCGTCACCGACGCTGAAGTGTTGGCATTTGCCCGTCTGGAAAAACAGACCCGCGATTTCGCCACCCTGAACGTCAAGGCTGACCCGGCAGCGGTCAAACTGACCGACGACGAAGTCAAGGCGTACTACGACGAGCACGCCAAGGAGTTCATGACTCCGGATCAAGTGATCATCGATTACGTAGAACTGAAGAAGTCTTCGTTCTTCGATCAGGTTGCGGTCAAGGACGAAGACCTGCAGGCGGCGTATCAGAAAGAGATCGCCAACCTGTCGGAACAGCGTCGTGCCGCGCACATTCTGATCGAAGTGAACGACAAGACCACCGAAGCTCAGGCCAAGGCGAAGATCGACGAAGTCCAGGCGCGTCTGGCCAAGGGCGAGAAGTTCGAAGCGCTGGCCAAGGAGTTCTCGCAGGACCCGGGTTCGGCCAACAACGGTGGTGACCTCGGTTATGCAGGTCCGGGTGTTTACGACCCGGCGTTCGAAAAAGCCTTGTACTCCTTGTCGAAAGACCAGGTGTCCGAGCCGATTCGTACTGACTTCGGTTACCACTTGATCAAGCTGCTGGGTGTGGAAGCGCCTGAAGTGCCGACTCTGGCCAGCCTGAAAGACAAGCTGACCCGCGAGCTGAAAGCCGCACAGGTCGAGCAGCGTTTTGTCGAGGCGACCAAGCAACTGGAAGACTCGGCGTTCGAAGCGTCTGACCTGGCTCAGCCAGCGGCGGATCTGAAGCTGACCGTGCACACCTCCAAGCCGTTCGGCCGTGAAGGTGGCGAAGGTGTTGCAGCCAACCGTGCCGTGGTCACTGCTGCTTTCAGCACTGAAGTGATCGACGAAGGTGCCAACAGCACCGCCATCGAGCTGGATCCGGAAACCGTGATCGTGCTGCGTTCCAAGGAGCACCTGAAGCCTGCGCAACTGCCGCTGGAAAGCGTGAATGTGGCCATCCGCACTCAGTTGACCAAAGAGCACGCCAGTGCGGCTGCCAAGACCAAGGCCGAGAAGCTGATTGCTGATCTGCGTGATGGCAAGGCGCCGTTGGACAAGGCAGTTGAGGGTCAGAACTGGAAAGCCACCGAAGCGGCCACTCGTGGTCAGGAAGGTGTTGATCCGGCGGTGCTGCAGGCGTTGTTCCGTATGCCGAAGCCGGCTGCCAAGGACAAGCCGACGTTCACCAGCGTGACGTTGCCCGATGGCAGTCTGATGATCGTGCGTCTGAATGGCGTTAACGAAGCGGCTGCGCCGACGGATGAAGAGAAGGTTCAGTACCGTCGTTTCCTTGCTTCGCGTGAGGGGCAGCAGGACTTTGCGGCGTATCGCAAGCAGTTGGAAGCTCAGGCTGAGATCAAGCGGTTTTGATGGTTGACTGAGATGTAATGTGAAAGCCCCGGCCTGAATAGGTCGGGGCTTTTTTTTCGCTGGGTGGCTGGGCGTGGCGGCCTCTGGGCCGGCCATGCTGCGGGTGTTTTTTATGAATATCCGTTTCTGCGGGTGTTGCCGCTGGCGGTTCCGCCCTTACGGCGGGTCACTTTGGCAAACGCCCCAAAGTAACCAAAGGTCTGTGCCCTGACGTTCGGCCCGCTCGCTGGGGCTCGGGGTTCCTTCGCTCCGGGATTCATCCGGGGGCATCGCCTACGGTTTGCTTCGCTGCACCTCCTCTCGATGTGTTCGACTTCGTCGAACGGTCGCTGCGCTCCCACCCCCGGATAAATCCCTCCACTCAGCCTGCCGACGGGCCTTCAGATCAAGATCAAAAGCTGCAGCCGAGCTAACGCTCATCCTGTTGAGTGGGGCGGCTTTGCCGCGTGGGCGGTATACAAATTAACTGTGGGAGCGAGCTTGCTCGCGAAGGCGGCCTGACAGCCGACCCATCTTCTGTCTGATGTACTCAGTTCCATTGTAGGAGTGAGCCTGCTCGCGATGGCGGCCTGTCAATCGGCCGATTTCCAGCGGTCAGGTCTCAATCCAACAGCTCATTCGGTCTCATTCGGCTCTTGGAAAACCATGTTTCCGAGCTTTGATAGTTACTGACAGGGTCAACACCAACAACCCTGCAACGATCCACGGAAACGCCCCCACACCGAGGTTGCCCAGCAACACACCACCCATCAAACCACCGCCAGCAATCCCGACATTCCACAACGTCACCAGCATCGATTGCGCTGTGTCAGCAGCCTCTTTCGCGGTTTTCGCTGAGGCGGTCTGCAGCAGCGATGGCATTGCGCCAAACGCCAGTCCCCACACAGCGGTGGCGATGTACACCACATTCGGCGAGTCGCGCCACAGACCCAGTGCTATCGCCGAGAGCATGAACAATCCGGCGCTGATCAATACCAGTTCGCGTAGCCAACGGTCGATCAGGCTGCCGACGATCCACAGGCTCAGCACCGAGGCGAGGCCGAATACCAGCAACACGCGGTCGACATTGGTATCCAGCCCGGAAAGCTGCAGAAAGGGCGCGATGTAGGTGTAGAGCAAGTTGTGCGCGACGACGTAGGTGAGGGTGACAAACAATACGGCTCGCACGCCCGGCAAGTTAAACACCTGACGCAGCGGCATGCGCTTTCCCACGCGTTCGCCGGCGAAGTCCGGTACTTGCCAGCGTACCCAGACCACCAACACTACGGTCAGCGCGGTCATGATCGCGAAGCTCAGACGCCAACCGATCAGGCTGCCGAGCAGGGTGCCGACGGGTATTCCCAGCGATAGCGCGAGCGGCGCGCCGAGCATGGCCACGGTGATGGCGCGGCCTTGCAGGTGCGGGGCGACCATACGGCTCGCATATCCGGCCAGCAGTGCCCATAGTAATCCGGCAAATACGCCGGCAATGAAACGTGCAATCAACGTTAGCCAGTACAGCTCCGACAGCGCGGTGATGCTGTTGGCGATGGCAAAGCCGCCGATGGCGGACAGCAGCAGCGGTCTGCGCCGCCAGCCGCGGGTGGCGATCGTCAGTGGAATCGCTGCCAGAATCGAGCCGATTGCGTACAGCGTGACCAATTGCCCGATCAGCGCCTGGGAGACATTCAGGCCGCTGCTCATCTGCGGCAACAGGCCGGCGGGCATGGCTTCGGTCATGACCGTAATGAATCCGGCGGTGGCCAGTGCCAGCAGCGCAGCAAGGGGTAATCGCTCGCGGCGTTCGGCGGGTTGTTCAAGTGCGGGGCATTCGAGTTGTGCGTCGTTCATGAGCCGGCATCCGTGTGCAGAGTTGACGAGGAGCACAGGGTAGAGCGCTGCACATCGGTGAAAAACGGGTTAAGGTTCCGAACATATCGGACACGGATGTCAGCAATGGGAGAGTGGTATGGATAGCCTGGGCAGTATTTCGGTGTTTGTTCAGGTCGCCGAAACGCGCAGTTTCACTGAGGCTGGCCGCTTGCAAGGGGTGTCATCGTCGGCGGTGGGCAAAAGTATCGCGCGGCTGGAGGCGCGACTCGGCGTGCGCCTGTTCCAACGCACCACGCGCAGCGTCACGCTGACCAGTGAGGGCGCGCTGTTTCTGGAGCGCTGTCGCAAGATCCTCGCTGAAGTCGAGGCGGCGGAATTCGAGTTGTGTGATGCCGCCGCCAAACCCCATGGCAAGTTACGCATCAGCCTGCCGCAGGTGCATGGCCTGGTGATGCCGGTCATGACCGAGTTCATGGGGTTGTACCCGCAGATTGAACTGGATCTGGATTTGACCGATCGCATGGTCGATGTGGTTGAGGAAGGTTTCGACGCGGTGATCCGTACCGGCAAACCGCGAGATTCGCGACTGATGGCGCGACCGTTGGGCGATTTTCACATGGTGCTGGTGGCCAGCCCGGCCTATCTGGCGCAACGCGGTGTGCCACAAACGCCGGGCGATCTGGCAGCGCACGCGTGCCTGCGGCATACGTTTCATGCGACCGGCAAACTGGAAACATGGCCGCTGATCCGCGCGCAAAGTGCCGCCGAGCCGACGTTGCCGACGCGGCTGGTCAGTACGTCCATCGAGGCCGTGAGCCACGCGGTGCTGGCCGGTATGGGCATTGCCTGTCTGCCTGATTTCATGACCCGTGAGGCCGAGGCCCAAGGGCGCTTGCAGCGGGTGCTGGATGCGCATCTGGAACACACCGGGCAGTTCTGGGTCCTATGGCCATCGAGTCGCCACGCCACGGCGAAACTGCGCGTGTTCATCGATCATCTGGCGTTGCGACTTTTTCCCGCAACGCGCGGTCGATAGAGTTGTAACTGCTTTAAGACACTAATCCATGCGCCGCAGGGTCGTGATCTGTTGCACAATACGCCCCGGACTGTTTTCTCTCAGGATGTTCAATGTTGATTTCCACTCCCATGCGTGTTGTCGGGTTGGCGCTGTTGTTGACCGCTGTTGCCGGCTGTTCGAAAGACAAGCCGATGTATGAGCATGAGAACTTCGATGACTCTGGTACGTTTTCGCGCAATTACCCGGTGACCGATTCGGTCAGTTGCGAAGCGGCCCGTCGTGCGTTGCTCAGCCAGGGCTACATCATCACCAGCAGTGACCCGAAACTGGTCAGTGGCCACAAGAGTTTCCAGCAAACCGGCGACACCCACATGGAGATCAGCTTCAACGTGGTCTGCGCCGATGACGGCAGTGTCGGGCACCATGCGACGATGTTTGCCAACGCCTTGCAGGATCGTTATGCGCTGAAGAAGACCAACAACTCCGCCAGCCTCGGCGTGGGTGTGTTGGGTTCGGTGTCGATGCCGATCGGCTCGTCCGACGATTCGATGGTCAAGGTTGCCAGCGAGACGGTGACGTCGCAGAAGTTCTATGAGCGCTTCTTCACGCTGGTGGAGTTGTTCCTGCCGGCGGAAGCAAAGAAAGCTGCGCACATTGAAGAGAAGCCGAAGGCTGACCTCGGTGTGCCTGAGGCGAAGGCGGCTCCGGCAGCGCTGGCGCCAACGCCGACTCCAACGCCTGCGCCCGCCGCAACCCCTGCGCCTGCAGCGGAGCCCGCTCCCGCACCCGCCGAGGCCGCGCCAGTGACGTCTGAACCGGTTGCGCCACCGGCAGAGGCCGCGCCGATCACTCCGGCGCCGAGCGCAGAACCTGCACCGGCGCCGACGACCGAAACCATCACGCCACCGGCCAACCCGGACATCCCGCCGCCATCCGAGCCGATTCCGGCGATGCCAGCGTCCGGCCAATAAACCAGCCTCACCGCAAATCCCTGTGGGAGCGAGCCTGCTCGCGAAAGCGTCGGAACATTCAGCACGCATGTGACTGACTGGCCGCCTTCGCGAGCAGGCTCGCTCCCACAGTGGTTTTTGCGGTGGCTTAAAATCTCGTTACATTCCCCTGACAAAATTCCCGCGATAAATTCCTGACCACCTGCTACGTTTTAATCATGAAGGCCGGGTTTCACTTTTCCTTCACACGAGCACGTTAAGCTCGAGGTACTGGGCATTTGCTCAGGCCCATTCAAGAGAGCAGCAGGGGGATTACACGATGGATGAATATCAAGAAGAGCTGCTCGAGTATCAGGCCTTTGAACTGGATCAACCCGAGCCCGCCGAAGACGCCACCGAGCTTTGACTTGCAGCTTGAAGCTGGTAACGCGCAGCCGCTTTTATGCCGTTTTGCGGTGACTGCGGCGGAATTCGCCGGGCGTCTGACCGCTCCAGCGTTTAAAGGCTCGCTGGAACGCTTCGGCTGAAGCGAAACCGAGCAGGTAGGCGATTTCTCCAAAAGCCAGTTCGGTGTCGCGGATGTAGGTCATCGCCAGATCCCGACGCGTGTCGTTGAGGATCGCGCGAAACTGCGTGCCTTCCTCGGCCAGTTTGCGCCGCAACGTCCAGGTCGGCAGCTTCAGGCGTGCCGCCACTTCTTCCAGGTCGGGTTCCCGGCCGCCATTGAGCAACGGCCCCAATAGCTGAGTGATGCGTTCGCGCAGGCTGCGGGTTCGGGTCAATTGCTCAAGTTCCCGCTCACACAACTGCAGCAGATGCCGCCAGGTACTCGGGCAATGCTCGGGATTGCGCTGTGCGAGGCTGTTGAGGTTCAGGCGCAGTTGATTACGCTCGGCACCGAACTGGATCGGGCAATCCCCCAGCACGCTGTAAGCCTCGCGGTAATCGGGCTCATCGAATTCGATTTCAATGCGTTCGGCGCGCAGCGGTTCACCGCTGACACTGGAGAGCTGATGCAACCACCCGGCGATGATTGAGTCCACGACAAAACGGTTATAGGCGTTGTACGGGCTGATCGAATAGAAACGCAGCCACGCGCCATGGGCGTCTTCGTGGAAACTCGACTGGCCGCGATAATTGGAGCCGTACAACGCTTCGAAACGGATCAGGCAGCGCGCGGCCTCACGCACGGTCGGCGCTTGTGCGGCGGTGACACCGGCCAGCCCGGCCTGGCTCAGGCGACTGAGCTGGCCCATGCGCAATCCCAACGCCGAATTGCCGGTCAGTTGAATCGCCGCGTGGCCCAGGCGCATATAGCGCGGAATCGACAAACGCGCCCCGGCCTCGGCCAGCCGTGCGGCGTCGAGGCCATATTGCTCGAGGAGCGGCTGCGGATCGACCGCATGACTGCGCACGGCATCGGCGAGGCTGTGCACGAAGCCCACCGACAGATCCCCCAGACGCATCGGCAGCGGTTTCATGGCTTACAACCAGATGTTCAACAAACGCGCGCCACGGGCCTCGCCATCGGCGAACTGCTGACCGTTGCTGCTGAGGAAACTCTGACCGGCACTGGCCTTGTCCCAGAACTGCCCGCGCAGGAACACACTGATGCCGGCGATCGCTCGGCTGCTCGGTGGCTGCGCGGTCAGCGTCAACCGATGCCAAGCCTGTCCTTCTGTAAGCTCACCGGGTTTGAGACTGACCGAGCCCGGGGTACTTGAACCTTTGTAACCGCGCCATGGCTGATTCCACGCGCCTTGGCCGAACACCTGCGCCGGCACCGCAACCAATTGTGCGTTTTGCTCATCGAGTTTGCGGTAATTGTCCGGATACCAACTGTCGCTGCCAATCAGCACACCGAGGCGTCCGGCCGGGGTGTCGACCACGTTGAGCGCATGTTTGTCTGCACCTTCGATCACTTCACGTTGATCGAACACCGGGTGCATCTGCCGTTGCGGCTGACCCAGCGGCACGCCGTCACGGCCGAACACCACGCTGCTGTTGAACAGCGCACCGCTGCCGGGTTTGAGCTGGCCATCACGGATGCTCGGTTCCGGCAGCACGATCGAACCCGCCACCAGCGTCACATGAAACTCTTTGGCCAGACCACCGAACAGTGCCTGGTAATCCTTGGCCATCGCCTTGGATTTCATGCGCAGGTACGCGTCATTGAGGCGGTCACTGCCGTTGGCACTGAACCAGGCGCGGGCGAACAACAACGGATTGCTCGCCGCCAGCCAGTTCATCGCCTCGGCGAGGGTCGGGGCCTGATACAGCTCGTCTTTTTCACCGCTGAGCAGCAACCAGGTGCCGACGTTTTCCGGCAATACCACGACGGTTTTGTCATTCAGCAGGCCTTGATCCTGGGCTTGCTGCAGATAAGCCGCGAGTTTGCGGTGCAAGCGTTCGGCGCTTTGATAATCGGTGGGAAACAGTTCGGGCTGGATGCCCAGCAGATTGCCGCGATCGGCTGGGGTGCCCTGATCGACCGCGACTTTAATGCGTAAGTCCGACAGGTAATGCCCCGCCGGCCGGTCCGCCGCCCACATGGCGTAGGTGGTCAGGGCGGCAACGAG
The DNA here is from genome assembly GCF_979258655.1 of Pseudomonas sp. AC242. Lineage (NCBI taxonomy): Bacteria > Pseudomonadati > Pseudomonadota > Gammaproteobacteria > Pseudomonadales > Pseudomonadaceae > Pseudomonas > Pseudomonas sp. AC242. Next base: position 3,373,520 of record NZ_OZ409873.1, on the reverse strand, counting down.
GGCCATGGAAAAAAACAGGTACAAAAGTTTGCGCATGAAAACCAACAACTACCGGGTGCAGGGTATGGCGACTAGGGTAGGGCCCATGGCTCCGGTTGCCAAGGGGCGCTGCGCATTTGGATCAATAAGTTGTCAGTTACGGTCATTGAGTGACAGCGATACGACTCTTAGTCTGTCGAACATGACTGATGGGGGCCGCAGAGCTCCCGCAACTTTTCCGTGATTGCTCGTTGTGGAGTTACCGATGACCGCCGCTCATTACCCGCACCTGTTGGCCCCGCTGGACCTGGGATTCACCACGCTACGCAACCGCACCCTGATGGGCTCGATGCACACGGGCCTTGAAGAAAAACCGGGTGGTTTCGAGCGCATGGCGGCGTACTTCGCTGAGCGTGCCCGAGGCGGCGTTGGCCTGATGGTCACTGGCGGTATCGGTCCGAACGACGAGGGCGGCGTCTATTCTGGTGCGGCCAAGCTGACCACCGAGGAGGAAGCGCTCAAGCACCGCATCGTCACCCGCGCGGTGCACGACGCGGGCGGCAAGATCTGCATGCAGATCCTTCACGCTGGGCGTTATGCCTACAGCCCGAAGCAGGTCGCGCCGAGTGCGATCCAGGCCCCGATCAACCCGTTCAAGCCCAAAGAGCTGGACGAAGAAGGCATCGAGAAGCAGATCAACGATTTCGTCACCTGCTCGGTACTGGCGCAGACCGCCGAGTATGACGGCGTCGAGATCATGGGCTCGGAAGGGTATTTCATTAACCAGTTCCTCGCCGCGCACACCAATCACCGCACCGACCGTTGGGGTGGCAGCTACGAAAACCGTATGCGCCTGCCGGTGGAAATCGTTCGCCGTGTACGCGAAGCCGTCGGCCCGAACTTCATCATCATTTTCCGTCTGTCGATGCTCGATCTGGTCGAGGGCGGCAGCACCTGGGACGAGATCGTCACCCTGGCCAAAGCCATCGAGCAGGCCGGTGCGACCATCATCAACACCGGCATCGGCTGGCACGAAGCGCGGATCCCGACCATCGCCACCAAAGTGCCGCGTGCGGCGTTCAGCAAGGTCACGGCCAAACTGCGCGGCTCGGTGAAGATCCCGCTGATCACCACCAACCGCATCAACACCCCGGAAATCGCCGAGCAGATTCTTGCCGAGGGCGATGCCGACATGGTCTCGATGGCGCGGCCGTTCCTCGCCGACCCGGACTTCGTCAACAAGGCCGCTGAAGGTCGTGCGGACGAAATCAACACCTGCATCGGTTGCAACCAGGCGTGCCTCGATCACACCTTCGGCGGCAAGCTGACCAGCTGTCTGGTCAACCCGCGTGCGTGCCACGAAACCGAACTCAACTACCTGCCGGTGCAGCAGAGCAAGAAAATCGCCGTGGTCGGCGCTGGCCCTGCCGGTTTGTCCGCCGCCACTGTAGCTGCCGAGCGCGGCCATCAGGTGACGTTGTTCGATTCGGCCAGTGAAATCGGCGGCCAGTTCAACATCGCCAAGCGCGTGCCGGGCAAGGAAGAGTTTTTCGAAACCCTGCGTTACTTCAAGCGCAAGCTGCAGACCACTAACGTTGAGGTGTGCCTGAACACCCGCGTCGACGTGGCGAAACTGGTTGAAGGCGGGTACGACGAAATCATCCTTGCCACCGGCATTGCGCCGCGTGTGCCGGCGATTCCGGGCGTCGACAACGCCAAGGTGCTGAGCTACCTGGATGTGATCCTTGAGCGTAAACCGGTCGGCAAGCGTGTCGCTGTGATCGGCGCCGGCGGTATCGGTTTTGACGTGTCGGAATTCCTTGTCCACGAAGGCGTGGCCACCAGTCAGGATCGCGCCGCGTTCTGGAAAGAGTGGGGCATCGATACCAAACTGGAGGCTCGCGGTGGCGTCGCCGGGATCAAAGCCGCACCGCATGCCCCGGCCCGTGAAGTGTTTCTGTTGCAGCGCAAGAAAACCAAGGTCGGTGATGGTCTGGGTAAAACCACCGGCTGGATTCACCGTACCGGTTTGAAGAACAAACAGGTGCAGATGCTTAACAGCGTTGAATACCTGAGCATCGATGACCAAGGCCTGCACATTCGAATCGGTGAAACTGGCGAGCCCCAACTGCTGGCGGTGGACAACATTGTGATTTGCGCGGGGCAGGATCCGCTGCGTGAACTGCACGACGGTCTGGTTGAGGCGGGGCAGAACGTGCACCTGATCGGCGGCGCCGATGTCGCGGCGGAGCTGGATGCCAAGCGTGCGATCAACCAGGGTTCGCGCCTCGCCGCTGAACTTTAAGCCCTGCGCTGAACCTGTGGGAGCGAGCCTGCTCGCGAAGGCGTGGTGTCAGTCGACATATGTATTGGCTGACACTCCGCTTTCGCGAGCAGGCTCGCTCCCACAGGGTTTGTGTTGTTCACAGATGCAGTGAGCACCACCAAACCAATGTATGAGTGAGCCTGCTCGCGATGGCTGCTTCTGAGCGACTAGAATGCCGGCTCTGTCCAGATCGAATCGCCGCCCATGCTTTTGCCTCCCTCCAACTGGCTCCCCCAAGCCCCGCTACAACCGCTTCAACTCGACTGGCTCGCAACCGCCGGCATTGAAGTCGCCATCCTGCGCCTCGACCAGATCGACCCGCTGATCAGCGGCAACAAATGGTTCAAACTCGTCGAACACCTCAAGGCCGCCGACCGTGCGGGTGCCGAAGGCATCATCAGTCTCGGTGGGGCTCACTCCAATCATCTGCATGCGTTGGCGGCGGCGGGAAAACGGCTGGGGTTCAAAACCGTGGGGCTGTTGCGCGGGCATGCACAGGAAACGCCGACAGTGCAGGATTTGCAGGCATTCGGCATGCAACTGCATTGGTTGGGTTACGGCGGCTATCGCGCACGAAACCAGCCGGGATTCTGGGAGCCTTGGCGCGCGCAGTATCCGCAGTTGTATGCGGTGCCCGAGGGCGGTGGCAGCTTAACGGGGGCGCTCGGTTGTGCGGCCATCAAACAGCAGGTGCAAGCGCAATTGCACACGCTGGGCTGGAGTGATTATCACGCTTGGTGGCTGGCTTGCGGCACCGGCACGACATTGGCGGGATTGCTGCTGGCCGAAGCAGGGGCCCACCCGGTCTATGGCGCGCTGGCTGTGCCAGATGATCACGGCGTGGCGCCGCAAGTCGAGTCGATCCTGCAAGCCGCAGGGCAGGGCAACGGGCGCTATGAACTGATCGACGCCAGCCGCGGCGGTTTCGCCAAGGTTGATCCGGCGTTGCTTGAGTTCATCGAACAAACCGAACAGGCCAGCGGCGTTCCTCTGGAGCCGCTGTACACCGGCAAGGCGTTGCTGGCGCTCAAACTGCAAGTCGAGGCGGGCAGGTTCGCAGCCGGCACACGGCTGATCTTCATTCATACCGGAGGTTTGCAGGGGCGGCGCGGGTTTATCGCCAGCCCCTGACGCTCAACCGCGCTTGGGCATCATCCGCAGCAGGGTGTTATCGCGCACCACATAATGGTGATAGATCCCCGCCAGGGCATGTAGCCCGATCAGCCAGTAGCCGATCGTGGCAATGAGCACATGCCAGTACTCGACCTGTTTGGCGAAATCCTTGTTCTCCGCGACCAGCAGCGGCAGATCAAAACCATAGAACATCACCTGATGCCCTTCGGCGCTGGTGATCAGCCAGCCGAGAATCGGCATGCTGATCATGAACAGGTACAACGCCCAGTGCATCAGCCGCGCCAGCACGGTTTGCCATTGCGGCGAGGCGGGGAAGATTTTCGGCGCCGGGCCAATGCTGCGCGCGAGCAGGCGAAACCACACCAGCACAAACACGGTCAGGCCGAGCATGTAGTGCACTTCGCGGATCAGCGTGCGCCCGCCACTGCCTTTGGGAAACAGGCCGCGCAACTCCATGCTGGCGTACACCAGCACCAACAGGACCAGCATCAGCCAGTGCAACAGGACCGAGACGGTGCTGTAGCGCGATTCGGAACTTGTCCACGGCATACGGTGTGTCCTCACAGATCAGGGTCAAAACGGCCGTTCTTGGGCGACGGCATGCTTTAACTGTAATCCGCTTTGGCGGATTTGCCTGAGGCTGATCGGACTTTCAATGCTCTGAATGGGGGCTTTGCCAATAAAAAACGCCAGCGTCGTGCAGACGCTGGCGTTTTTGTTTGTAGCCAGCGCCAGGAATCAGCTCGATTGCGGCATCTCGCCGTTGGCCAGGCGCTTGTTGATGTCAGCAATCACTTCCGGCAAATCGGTGATGGTGTCGATCATGTAATGCGGGCGCGAGCCTTCGAACAGCGCGTGAATGCGCTTGCGTTCGCTGGCCAGTTCATCGCTGCCCAAGGCGCGGAAACCGGCGTAATCCAGACCCAGCGCGTTGCCCGAGCAGATCAGTGCCACGGTCCACATCCCGGCGCGGCGGCCTTCGAGAATGCCCGGCACGGTGTCATCGATCTTCACGCACGCCGCGACATCGTCGATGCCCAGCGCGATCACGTTGGCCAGGGCCTGTGCCGGCCATGGGCGACCATTCGGCACTTCGTCGGTGGCAACCACGTGGTCGGCGACGTAGCCGTTGGTGGCAGCCAGTTCGACGACCTTGTCCATCACTTGCTTCGGGTAGCCGGAGCAGGAACCGATCTTGATCCCTTGCTGACGCAGATTGGCGATGGTTTCCAGTGCGCCGGGAATCAGCGCCGAGTGCTCGGCGATCTTCTCGATCTGCAGCGGCATGAAGCGCTTGTAGATCGCAGTGACGTCGTCATCGGTCGGCGTGCGGCCGAATGCCTTGCGATAACGCTCGGCCACTTGTGGCTGATCGCAGAGGGTGCGGATGTGGTCCCACTTGCCCATGCCCATCGGCCCGCGGGCTTCTTCGATGGAGACCTGCACGTCGAACTCGGCGAAGGCTTCGACGAAGATCTGCGTGGGTGCGAACGAGCCGAAATCGACCACGGTGCCGGCCCAGTCGAGGATCGCGGCTTGCAGCTTGTTTGGATTGATGTAGTTCATGTTGATCAAATTCCTGAGTTGGCAATGCAATTCAAACTGTAGGAATGAGCCTGCTCGCGATAGCGGTTGATTACTCAACAGCTTCGTCGACTGACACGGCCTCATCGCGAGCAGGCTCACTCCTACAAGGGATTGGTGGTGTGGCTCAGATTTCGAGGACTTCCATCTCACGCAACACTTCACCGACCGCCGCGACGGCCTGGCGCATTTCGTCCGGGCTGACATGGCCGATGCAACCGACGCGGAAGGTCTCGACCTGGGTCAATTTGCCCGGATAGAGGATGTAACCCTTGGCCTTGACCCGCTCGTAGAAATCCTTGAACTGATAACGCGGATCTTGCGGCGCATGGAACGTGGCAATGATCGGCGCCTGAATCGCCGCCGGCAGGAAGCTGCGCAAACCGAGTTTGCCCATCTCATCCATCAATGCCTGACAGTTGGCGGCATAGCGCGCATGCCGCGCCGGCAGGCCACCTTCTTCGTTGTATTGCAGCAGCGCTTCGTGCAGCGCCGCGACCACGTGGGTCGGCGGGGTGAAGCGCCATTGCCCGGTTTTCATCATGTAAGCGTGCTGGTCGTACAGGTCCATTGCCAGCGAATGCGAGTTACCGGCGGCAGCGGCCAGTGACTCTTTGCGAGCAAACACGAAGCCCATCCCCGGCACGCCTTCCAGGCATTTGCCGGACGCGGCGATCAGTGCGTCGAACGGCACTTGCTGCGCATCCACCGGCAGTGCGCCGAAGGAGCTCATGGCGTCGATGATCAGGCGTTTGCCGTGTTGCGCGACGACCTGGGCAATCTCCGCCAGCGGGTTGAGAATGCCGGTGCTGGTTTCGCAGTGGATCAGCGCAACGTGGGTAATGTTGCTATCGGCGCGCAACAGGCGATCGACGTCAGCGGCGGTGGTCGGCTCATCTTCAGCGGTTTCAAAGGTGCTGAACGAGCGGCCGAGCACTTCGCAGATCTTCGCCAGACGCTTGCCGTAGGCACCGTTGATCAGCACCAGCACTTTGCCATCACGCGGCACCAGGGTGCCGATCGCCGCTTCAACAGCGAAGGTGCCGCTGCCCTGCAATGGTACGCAGTGGTGAGTGGCGGCGCCGTTGAGGATCGCCAGCAGTTGTTCGCAGAGGCTGGCGGTCAGTTGATTGAAACGGTCATCCCATGACCCCCAGTCGACCATCATCGCCTGGCGGGTGCGGGCCGAAGTGGTCAACGGGCCGGGAGTGAGCAGGATGGGTTCGGCGATACTCATTCGTATGTCCTCGGATTGCGCTGTGGGATGAAGCTACGGGGCATACGTTGCAATTCGCCGTTGCATCAATCAAATTGTTTGTTGTTATGCCAGCCATCAGCGAGAGTTATTCATGAACCTGTTCCAGCTCCGCGCCTTCGACGCCGTGGCCCGTGAAGGCAGCTTCACCCGCGCCGCCGCACGGTTGTTCATCAGTCAGCCGGCGGTTACCGGGCACATCAAGGCGTTGGAGGAGCACTACCAGATCACTCTGTTGCGGCGCACCGCGCGTCGGGTGGAACTGACCGAGGAGGGCACCAAACTCGCGGCGATTACCCGCGCAATGTTTGGCCTCGCGGAAGAGGCGCAGACGATGCTCGAGGCCAACCGGCAATTACTCACCGGACGGCTGGAAGTGGCGGCGGACGGGCCGCACATGGTCATGCCGATGCTCGCCAGCCTGCGTGCGCGCTATCCGGGGATCACCGTGAATCTGCGTTTGGGCAATGCTCAGGAAACCCTCGCGGCGTTGTTGTCGGAACACGCCGATGTGGCGGTGTTGACCGAAGTGGAGCCGCGCAAAGGCTTGCATCTGCAAGCGTTGAGCGAATCACGGATCTGCGCCTTGGTACCGGCAGGGCATGCGTGGGCGATGCGCACCGGGGAAGTGAAGCTCAAGGAGCTGGATCAAGTGATCATGGTGTTGCGCGAGCCGAGTTCGATCACCCGGCGCACGTTTGATGAGGCCTGTGCGCAGGCGTCGATCCATCCGCGCGTGTTGCTGGAGCTCGATAGCCGTGAGGCGGTGACCGAAGCCGTTGCCGCTGAGTTGGGCGTTGGCGTGGTGTCCTCGGTGGAGGTCAGTCATGACCCGAGGGTGGTGGCGATTCCAATTGTCGGCGAAGGGCTGGTCAATCGGCACATGATCGGTTGCATGGAGCGGCGCCGGGATTTGCGCTTGATTCAGGCGTTCTTTGGCTTGGCGCCGGCCTGATACACCGAGTCGCCCCAATCGCTGGCAAGCCAGCTCCCACAGTGATCTCGGTCGTTCAAAGGTGCTGGGTACAGCCAAGAAACCTGTGGGAGCTGGCTTGCCAGCGATGGGGCCGGTATTCCTTACACAAGACTGTCGCGAACCATATCGAGGAAGGTCGCCACCACCCGTCGATTGCTTTGCTCGCGCAAACACACCAGCGTCTCCGTCAGTCGTCGTGTGCAATCTATTATCGGCAACGCACACACCCGCGAATCCGCACCAAACTCCGCCGCCGAAACAACGCCGACACCAATCCCGACCACCACCGCCTCGCGCGCCGCTTCCCGCCCCTCAACCTGAATCGCCGGACGAATACGAAACCCCGCCCGCGCCATTTCCTCTTCCAGCGTTTGCCGCGTCACCGAACCGTGTTCACGCAACACTAGCGGCGTGTCATCCAGGTCTGCCAGGCAAATCGATTCACGTTCGGCCCACGGATGATTGCGTGATACGAACGCCACCATCGGATCATTGCGCAGCGGCACACACAGCAAGCGTTCATCACTGACATCACGCCCAAGCAACGCCAGATCGGCCTGATAGTTGAACAGGCGAAACAGCGATTCATCGGTATTGCCGGTCTCGATCTTCACGCTGATGCCCGGATAGCGCTCACAGAACCGCGCGATCTGCGGCAGCACGTGCACCGGCGCATCCACCGCCAGAATCAGGCTGCCGGTCTGCAGGGCCTGGGATTCCTGCAGCAGTTCCTGCGCTTCGGCTTCAATTACAAACAGGCGCTGGGTGATCGCCAGTAAGCGCTCGCCCAGGTCGGTCAGGCGCACGGAACGTTTATTGCGGTGAAACAGCAAAACGCCGAAACGCTCTTCGAGTTTGCGCACTTGGTCGGATATCGCCGGTTGCGTGAGAAAAAGGCGCTCGGCGGCTTTGGTGAAGCTTCCATGCACGGCCACGGCGTGGAAGGCTTTGAGTTGGGCGTGGGACACCGACATGCAGTCACCTGATCGATAAGTCAGTAACAAGCTGAGCTTATGTGTGAAATACGATAAATCGATTTTATTTATTAAACAGTAATTGCTTTGATCGGCTCACGCCATCGCTGACTGCCCGCTCGGGCAGCACGGTGGCCATGAGCCTGTGCGTGCAACAGCAGGACTCATCTGACCGATATCGCCGTAGGGACGGGGTGATATCGCAGTGCTCAACAATAAAAACACAGGCGTTTTGCTTAACGATTCTGCCGGCACACTCACACCCTGAGGTCAGAACCACCATGAACAAGCACATCGGCACCATTGCGCGTTGGCGCGTGCAGATTTTCGCGATTACCTGGCTGGCGTACGCCGCTTTCTACTTCACCCGCAAAGCGTTTTCGGTGGCCAAACTGGGCATCGCCGAAGACCCCACCTTCATGCTCGACAAGATGGCCATGGCCAACCTCGATGCGATTTATCTGGCGGCTTATGCCCTCGGCCAGTTCACTTGGGGCATGCTCGCTGACCGCTTTGGCCCACGGGTCGTGGTGCTCGGCGGTTTGCTGATTTCCGCAGCGGCGGCGTTGGTGATGGGCAGTTTCGCCACGTTGCCGATCTTCGCCACCTGCATGTTGATTCAGGGGTTGGCGCAGTCCACCGGATGGTCGGGATTGTGCAAGAACCTCGGCAGTTTTTTCCCTTCCCAACAACGCGGGCGAGTGCTCGGGTTATGGAGTTCCTGCTACGCGTTTGGTGGTCTGGTAGCGTCGCCGTTCGCCGGTTGGTGGGCGTATACCTTGATGGGCACCTGGCACGCGGCATTCATTTCCAGTGCGGTGGTGGTTGCCGTGGTGGCGGTGTTGTTCTTTATCTTCCAGCGCAATAAGCCGGAAGACGTCGGCTTGCCGGCGGTTGAGCCGGAGCCTGAATTGACGGCGGAAGAAACCGAAGCCAACAGCAAGCTCAGTGTCTGGGAGCCGCTGAAGGAAATCCTGCGTAACCGCACGGTGCTGGTGCTGGGCCTGGCGTATTTCATGTTGAAACCGGCGCGTTACGCGATTCTGTTGTGGGGCCCGGTGATTGTCTTTGAACAGATGCCGAGTGTCGGCAAGGTCGGCGCGGCGATCATTCCCACTTCGTTCGAACTGGCCGGGTTGCTCGGGCCGATTCTGATCGGCCTGGCTTCGGACAAACTCTTTGGCGCCCGGCGTATGCCGGCCTGCGTATTGAGCTTGTTGGCGCTGACCGTGACGCTGGCGCTGTTCATGGCTGCGTTGCAGAGCGGCAGTGTGTTGCTGGTGGTCGCCTTGTTGTTTGTCATGGGCCTGACCCTCTACGGCCCGGATTCAATGATCAGCGGTGCCGCCGCGATCGACTTCGGCAAAGCCAAGGCCGGCGCCACGGCGGCCGGTTTCGTCAACGGCTGCGGCTCGGTCGGCGCGGTACTCGGCGGTTTGCTGCCAGGCTACTTCGACTCGGTGACGGTGTTCATCGTCTTCGCCGGTTGTGCGCTGTTCTCGGCGCTGGTGCTGATTCCGCACTGGAACAGCCGTCCGGTCGGCGTGATGGAGCCGCGTGCCTCAATCCCCAATTGCCCGCTGACGATCAAACCCCTGCGTTCCTGAAACCCTTTGCCTCGCGGCCTGCTGCGGCGCTCGCGGCAGGCTGGGTCGTGGCCATCTGACTTGGAGAACCCCACATGAGACCGTTTTGGCTGGAGCAGGCCTTGCAGGCCGACAGCTCTGAAACCTGCCCGCTGTTGCACGGCGAAGTCCGCGCCGATGTGTGCATCGTCGGCGGTGGCTACACCGGGTTGTGGACGGCGATCATGCTCAAGCAACAGAACCCCGAACTCGATGTGTTGCTGATCGAAGCGGACATCTGCGGCGCTGGCGCCAGTGGGCGTAATGGCGGGTGTGCGCTGTCGTGGTCGGCGAAGTATTTCACCCTTGAGCGCTTGTTTGGCGTCGAGGAAGCGGTACGTCTGGTCAAGGAATCGGAACGCAGTATCCACGCGATCGGCGAGTTCTGTGAGCAGTACGGTGTCGACGCCGATTACCGTCTGGACGGCACGCTGTACACCGCGACCAACCGCGCGCAAGTCGGTTCGACCGACGCGGTGATTGCCGCACTGGAGCGCAATGGCATCAACTCGTTCACCCAGCGTCCGCTGGCCGATGTGCAGCGCATGGCCGGTTCGAGCAAACATCTGGAGGGCTGGTTCTCGCCGGCAGCGGCCAGTGTGCAGCCGGGCAAATTGGTGCGTGGCTTGCGTCGGGTGGCATTGCAGTTGGGTGTGAAGATTCACGAAAACACGGCAATGACCGGGCTGGAGGAGGGACGCCCGGCGCGGTTGCAGACGCCGAATGGCACGGTGATCGCTGATCGCGTGGTGCTGGCGATGAACGCGTGGATGGCCCGTGCCTTCCCGCAGTTCGAACGTAGCGTGGCGATTGTTTCCAGCGACATGCTGATCACCGAACCGCGCCCGGATCTGTTGCAGGAGATCGGTTTGACCAGTGGCGTCACCGTGCTTGATTCGCGGATTTTCGTGCACTACTACCACAACACCCCGGACGGCCGGATCATGCTCGGCAAGGGCGGCAATACCTTCGCGTTTGGCGGGCGCATGCTGCCAGTATTCGATCAGCCATCGCCCTATGCCGGCCTGCTGAAAAACAGCCTCGCCGACTTCTTCCCGGCATTTGCCGATGTCAAAGTCGAGGCCACCTGGAACGGCCCGTCGGATCGCTCGGTCACCGGTTTGCCGTTCTTCGGCCAGATGAGCAGCGCCGGCAATGTGTTTTACGGTTTCGGCTATTCGGGCAGCGGTGTCGGCCCATGTCACATGGGCGGGCAGATTCTCGCTTCGCTGGTGCAAGGCCTGGACAATCCATGGACGCGTTCGCCGCTGGTCAACGGGCCGCTGGGCTACTTCCCGCCGGAGCCGATCCGTTACCTCGGCTCGCTGATGGTGCGCAACGCCATCCGCCGCAAGGAGCGCGCCGAGGATCACGGCCGGCGGCCTCGGCATCTGGATGTGCGTCTGGCCAGGTTCGCCGCAGCGGCGGGCAAGGCTGACAAAGGTTGAAGCACGGCGTGTTGATGTAGCGGGATCAGCGGGCGTTGCTGTTGAGCAACCAGTCGAGCAACAAGTCGTTGTCGCGTGCGGTCGGTGGTTCGCGAGGCGTCGGGTTGGGTGAGTTGCCCAGACAGAGAATTGGCCGGTCCGGGTCGCTGTCGAGGAAACTCACCCACACTTCACTGCCGGCGCAGGGCAGTTCGTCCCGTGCGAATCGACCATTGGCTCGCGTCATGGCGATGGGCAGCCAGACCGCGTCGCTATCAAGTGTTTGCGGTTGTTCCGAGGGCCACAGCCTGACGGCGACTCGACCTTGCTCATCGAGCTGCGCCGGTTGCCCGGTGGGTCCGACTACCTGTGCCAGGTGATACCCGGCGATGGCCGGGCGGGTTTGTTTGAGCGCTGGACGGTAGTCGGTCGACCAGGGCTGGGCGGTGAAATCGTTGTGGTAGCGGTGCCGCGGCGGTGTCGGATCCAGAATCGACGGATGTTGCCCATGATGGCGTATTGAAGTGAGTCGCCATTGTTCGTTGAAGTGGCTGATCGGATGCGCCGACACTTGCAGCAGATGCCCACTGAGCAAGCCCACCCGGTCAGAGCGGCCGTTGATCGTGCGATGCTGGCAGCGTTGCCGTTCCAGATGTCGACGGCTGCGTTGTTCGTGGTGACGTTGTTCGAGAGAGGGTATCGGCGGCAGGTGATTGGCTGTGATGTGGTTGGCGGCATCGTTGCTGAGCGCTTGCTGCCCTCGATTACGCACCGCATGCAGTGTGGCGATGGGGGCAGCGTGATGATGCTGGTACAGCGCACTGACGCAGGGGGAGGGCGTTTGCTCGCAAGCCTTGAATGCAACCAGCACCGGCATTTGCGGCAAGCTCAGGCTGTCATCGGCAAACACGACAATGTGCCCGTCCACCCGGTGTTCGAAGTGATAGTGAATGCCTTCCTCTTCGCAAAGCCTGTCCAGCAGCGCCAGATCGCTTTCTTCGTACTGGATGCAAAACGGCCGGATCGGGTATTGCCCGACGCTCATTTCAATCCGGTAGCCGTCAGCGGGCAAGGCATTTTCCGTGAGCAATTGCTCAAGGATCTGCGGCACGCTCAGTTGCACGAACACGCGCCGTTTGCTCGGCTGGGCCAGCCTCTGCAGGCGCGGCACAACCGTCAGTCGATAGCCGATCCGGTGTGTGCCTCGATGTTCGCAACTGGCACTGTCGATCACGCCGTGAATCCCATAATGGTCGTCCAGGCGCAGAAATGCCGGTTGATGCAGAAATGTACCCGGCGCCATGGCGGGGGCCAGGCCGATCAGTTCGATGTCGAAACGGTAGGGCTGGTTGAGCGCTTCCTCGCCGTGAAAGCGCACCACTGGCAGGCACAGACCGCTGTCGGTCAGGGTCAGGGTAAAAGGACTTTCCTTGTCATTGAGCATTCGAACGGGCTCTGTCAGGCAATACGGGCCTGAGAGGGTACGAAACCGCAGCGTTGAATGGTCATGTCAAATCCGTTTTTCAGAATCGCCCTACACGCTTTGGTGAAGATGTCGATTCCACATTGCGTTTTTTTGGTCGATTGCCGACTTTAGGCCGTATAAACTTGGCGCCACGCGTCGGCCAATAGATGTCTCGGCGCCACAGATCAAGAGAGTGAGTAATGGGCGCACAGTGGAAGGTTAAACACAAAGAAGCGGCAGCCAACGCCAAAGGCAAGATCTTCGGCAAACTGGTGAAAGAAATCACCATCGCTGCCCGCAACGGTGCCGATACCACCACCAACGCACACCTGCGTCTGGTGGTCGAACAGGCCAAGAAAGCCTCGATGCCAAAAGAAACCCTGGACCGCGCGATCAAGAAAGGCGCCGGTCTGCTGGGTGAAACCGTGCAGTACCATCGCGTGACCTACGAAGGGTTCGCCCCGCACCAGGTGCCGCTGATCGTCGAGTGCGTGACCGACAACATCAACCGTACCGTCGCGGAAATCCGCGTGGCGTTCCGCAAGGGCCAACTGGGGGCTTCCGGCTCTGTGGCCTGGGACTTCAACCACGTCGGCATGATCGAAGCCTCGCCGGACACCCCGGACGCCGATCCGGAAATGGCCGCCATCGAAGCCGGCGCGCAGGATTTCGAGCCGGGCGAAGAGGGCGCGACGCTGTTCCTGACCGACCCTACCGATCTGGATGCGGTGCAGAAAGCACTGCCAGAGCAAGGTTTCACCGTGTTGTCGGCCAAACTCGGTTACCAGCCGAAGAACCCGGTGAGCGGTTTGAGCGACGAGCAGATGGCTGAGGTTGAAGCGTTCCTCGAAGGCCTCGACAACCATGATGACGTGCAGGACATGTTTGTTGGCCTGGCGGGCTGATCTGTTTCTCCGGTGATGGCCTCATCGCGGGCAAGCCCGCTCCCACAGGTTCAGAGGTGTCCACACATTTTGTGAGCGACTCGGACACTGTGGGAGCGGGCTTGCCCGCGATTGACTGCGCAGCAGTCAGCTTTGCCGCAGAACCGCATTAACTTCAGCAAACCCCGGCCGCGCCAGCACCTCCGCCTGACAGCAACGCCGCTCCAGCTCTTCGAGCACCGCACGCAATTCATCACTCAACCCCGAGTCGATGCGTGCCAGCAATTCCCCCAGCAAAATCCCGAACGCGCGCACTTCAATACGTTGCAACGCCCGTGTTTCTGCTGTGTCGGCAACCGCGTGGAACGACGCCCCACCAAAATCCCCGAGCAGGCAATCGCCGTGTCCATTCAACAGAATGTTGTGCCCGTAGAGATCGCCGTGGGTGATGCCTTGCCGATGCAAGTGTTCTGCCGCCGAGGCAATGCCTTTGGCAACGTTCAGCGCAACCTCGGCGCTGAACCGGCAATCATCGGCGTAAACATCTCGCGAGCAGGATGCCAGGCTTGGCAGGTCGGCTAGGTTGCGGAAAGACGGATCGATCAACTGCATCACCAAGCCTTGCTGGCCGTCGGGATGGCCATTGATGCGCCCCTCGATGCGGATCAGATTGGGATGCAGACCGGCGGTGATACAGGCATTCATTTCGTGCAGCGGTGAACCGTCGCTAGTCATTTCACCTTTGTACAGTTTCACCGCGACCAGCGTCACTGAGCCATCGTCGCGTTGCCAGCTCGCCCGGGAAATCACCCCCGAAGCGCCTTCACCCAGCCGTTGCTCCAGGCGCAGCGCTGACCAAGGGATGTGCGGCGTCGCTTCCAGCGCGGCGGCGTCTGCCTCGGTTTCCAGCGGATTACCGGCGTAGGCCAGCCACGTCAGGCTCGGCAGCGCGAGCAGCCACTGCGGCAGTTCGGTCAGGCGGTTGGCGGCAATGCGCAGCAGCTCCAGTCGATGGCAGTTGCTCAGCGAGGACGGCAGCGCTTGCAGGCGATTGCCGGACAGCATGAGTTTTTGCAGGGCCGGGCGCTCACCGAGTTCGCTTGGCAGGCTTTCGATGCAGTTGTCGGTCAGGATCAGCCAGCGCAACTGAGGCGGCAGCGCTTGAGCGGGGACGTTGACGATGCGATTGGCCCTGAAACCGATCATCGTCAGCGCCGCGCACTGGCCGAGACAGGCTGGCAGTTCGGTGAACGGGTTATCGGAGCAGAACAGCACGCGCAGGCGCGTCAGACGATGCAAGTCATCCGGCAGGCTGCTCAATTGGTTGCCGCTGAGGTTGAGGATTTCCAGGGTGTCGGCCAGGTCGAAAATCTCGCGCGGGAACTCGGTCAGTCCACAAGACAGATCCAGACGCGTAATGCCCGACAACTCGCCGGCGCGCAATTGAGCAAGGGTGTGCATGTTGGTGTTCGCTATTGTTCAGTGGAGCGACGCTGGGGCGCTGGGAATGGGCAGCATGATAACGGCAAAGCCCGGGTTTGAATTGGACAGATGGCGAAACTTCAGTAGCCCTTGGTGGGAGCGCGCCTGCTCGCGAAGGCGGAGTGTCAGAAGCTGATGTTTTGACTGATAGGGCGCTTTCGCGAGCAGGCTCGCTCCCGCAGGGGAATGGCGTGCTCAGATCGTCCCGTGCACTTCTTGCAACTGCCCCAAGCGGCTGCGCGTGCGCGCCAGGTCGATGACATGGCCGTCCATGCTTTCGCGCAAGGGCAGTCGACCGAGCAGCGTCAGGTGCTTGTCCTGGTCGTACAGCACGTCGATCAGGTTGATGAAGCGCTGTTGCGCGGCGATCGAGCATTGCGCCAGTTCTGGCAGATCATCAATGATCCAGCGGTCGAAACGTCGACACAGTTCCAAGTAATCCATGACCGCCGTTGGCTGTTCACACAGGTCGTTGAAGGTGAAACCGACCCGCCGCTCCTGACAAAACCGCGCCTGAAACTGCCGGGTGCCGACTGTTAGCGTGACGGTTGGTGCGTCGGCAGGTGGCAAATCGAGGGCGGCGCGCTGTGCTGGCGTCGCCGGCCACACGTAATGCCCTTGGGTGAAGATCTGATGTGCAGAATGGCGCGTCTGGCTGCGGTAATCGTGCGGGCCGCCGACCTCCATCACCTGCATGCGCGTATTGATCAGTTCGATCACCGGTTTGAAGCGGGCGTGATAGAGCGGATTGGGCAGCAGGCCTTCAGGCGCGTAGTTGGAGGTGACCAGCAGCAGGATCCGCCGCTTGAACAGTGCCTTGAACAGCCGGGTGATGAGCATGGCATCGCCGATGTCATGCACATGAAACTCGTCGAAACACAGCACCCGGCAATCTTGCAGCAATTCGTCGAGGCAGACTTCGAGAGCATCGTCGTGCTCGCGATGACTGAACATGGCCTGATGCAATTGCGCGAAGAACTGATGGAAATGCAGACGCCGTTTCTGGGTGATCGGCAAGGCTTGAAAGAAACCGTCGAGCAGCCAGCTCTTGCCTCGCCCGACAGCGCCGAACAAATAGAGGCTCTGGGGTGTGCGAGCGCTTGCGCCGAGCAAAAGACTCGCCTGCTGCGCCATGCAATCGATGACGCACTGCTGGCTGTGGCTGAGGGTGTAGCCCTGACCACTGGCCTTGTGCCGAAAGTAATCGCGGATCGACTGGGCACTGGCATCATGGCCGGCACTGGCCGGAAAACCTTTGCCGAACCAGCGGCGCAACGCCGGCCAGCGCTGGATCAGTCGTGATCGTTTCGGCGGTTGGGCAGGCACTGTGGGCGTCTCCGTGTTCGTCAAGACCGGCACCCGGGAGCGCGGCAACGTAGTGTAACCAGACGCCGACTTGGCCAGCCACCGCAACGATCCGAGAGTGGGCGGTTATTGGACAAATTTGTGCGGCACGTACAGCTATTTTTAGCGACATGGCTCGACGTGTTGCCAACCTTTCGAAACATATCTCGGGCGATCCCTGGATCCAATCGACTGGCGGAATCGTCGACCATTGCTAACCTCAATCACAGAAACGACGTCGCAAGCGATCGCTGACAAGGAACGGCGCAGTGAATGTACAGGTAGTCATGGGCTTGCTGGTTGTACTCGTTGCGCCTGTTCATGCGGCGGATCTTCAAGTCGAAGTGCGCGTTGACGTGCAGCGCGGCTGCCAGTTGATCGGCCAGCAGCGTGGCGCCGGCATTGAGCAACTGGGTGTGCTCGACTTCGGCAGCACCGCACGCCTCGATGACCCCGCCGGGCCGTTGGCTGCCGCATTGACCAATCAGCGCCTGCCACGGCTGGAGTGCAACCCGGACACGCCGTACCAGATGCGCGTCGATGGCGGCTTGCATGGCGGTGTCGGTGAAGTCCGCTACATGGCCGGTTCGTTCGGCAGCAAACCGATTCCGTATCGCTTGTATCAGGACGCGGCGCGCCGGGTACCGCTGGTGGTGGATGTGCCAGTCAGCGGGCGGGTGCCGGACAGTGGCACGGTAGAATTGCCGCTGTATGCGCGGATCGAGCGTCTGGCTGAGGTGCCGCAGGTCAGTCGTTATTCGGATCTGGTCAAGGTGACGGTTACCTGGTGATCGCGGTATCAAGGCAACCGCTGGACGCGGGTGCACAAGGAAGGCGTTCAATCATGAGCGCGGTGATCGATTCAGCGTGAAGGAGCAGGGACGGGCGCAATGACAGGCAAACACTGGATGGTGGTGGCGGCAGGTACGCTGGCATTGCTCGCAGATGACGCGCAAGCGGCGATGAGCGGGCAGATCAATGCGCGGCTGATCCTGATTGCCGGCTGCGAAGTCACCAATACCAGCACGCCCGAGAGCCCGGTCAGTGCCCTCGGCACCCTCGATTTCGGCCTTCAGGGGCCCACCTGGAACGCACCGATCAAGGCCAGTCTCGACGGTGACAGCAGCGGTACACTCAACGTTGCCTGCAATCCTTCGGTCACCGGCTTCACCGTCACTATCGATGGCGGTACCCACGGTGACGGCAACACCCGGCGCCTGAGCAACGGCCGCCAGACCCTTCCCTATCAGCTGTTTGTCGATCCCTCCGGCGCCCGGAGCTACAGCATCGGCCAGCAACACAATTTCGCTGTCACCAGCGGTGCGCAGATACCCATTCCGGTATTTGGCTCGGTGGTGGCGAATACCCGCGCGGTGCCGGCAGGGGTCTATACCGACACCCTGACGGTGACGCTCGACTGGTAAACCCGTAGAGGACGGACACCATGCGTACGTTTGCATCAAGGATAGGTTTGTCGTTACTCGGCCTGGCGCTGGTTTCCAGTGCCAACGCCGCCACCACGGTCACCGGCCAGATCACCTCCAGCCTGATCCTGATCAGCAGTTGTCAGGTCAACGGCGCCGGCGGTTCCACCGGGCTGAACTTCGGTGCGTTGAATTTCGGCACCGCCAACAGCCTGTTCACCACCGCCACCGGGCAGGTGTTGGGCGGTGGTGGCGGGGCGCTGTCGATTCTCTGCTCCAGTGGCACCACGCCGACGGTCAAGGTGCGCGCGGGTTCCCATGACGGCATGTCGCCGGGCGGCACGCGAGCGTTGTATGACGGGGTGGCCAATTACGTGCCGTACGACTTGTACACCGATGCCGGGCACTCGCAACTGCTGGCGATCGACGGGACCATCAACCTTGCGGCCAGCACCGGTGTCGCGCAGACGGTGAACCTCTACGGTCAGGCGGTGGGCAAGGCCGGTTTGCCGGCGGGGACTTACACCGACACCGTCGCTGTTGAACTGACGTTCTGATGCCATGCGCTGCCATGGCTGCGCCGCGTTGCTCCTGCTTTGTGCGGGCAGTGCACCGCTGCCGCTGACCGCCGCGACCAGCCAGAGCTTTCAGGTCAGCGCCACGGTCACTGCCGGGTGTCTGGTGGTGGGCGGGGTATCGAATTATGGCGGGCTGAATTTCGGTTCACGTTCGGCACTGGCCACCGGCACCGTACAGGTCGCGCTGACCGGCGGGGTGCAATTGCAATGCACGCCGGGCGTAACGCTGAACATGAGCGTCGATGGCGGCCAGTACAACAGCAGCGGCCGGCATATGCAGGTCAACAGCGGCAGCGCGCGGGTGGCGTATGCACTGTTTCGTGATGCGGCTTACAGCCAGAGCCTGGGTATTGGCCAGAGTGTGGCGGTGGCTTACAGCGATGCGAACAACATCAGCCTGCCGATTTACGGTCAGGTGCAATTGCCGGGCAATCAGCCTGGGGGGACGTACAGCGACGTGTTGCAGGTGCAACTGTCGTGGTAAGGCGAAGTTGAATGGCCGACAAGGAGCAGGTTTATGGGGGCAGTTACGTCACGGCATTCGCTCGTGTGTTGCGCGATGTGCGCGGTGGTCATGTTCGGGGCAAGCAACGCACACGCTGCCAGTTCGGTGCTGATCTGGCCGATCGATCCGGTGCTGGAGGCTGATCAGCAGGCCAGTGCGCTGTGGCTGGAGAACCGCGGCAGCGAAACCGCCAATCTGCAGATCCGCGTGTTCGGCTGGAGCCAGAGTGGGTTCGCCGAGCAATACCAGAACCAGCGCGACGTGATCGGCAGCCCGCCGGTGGCGAAAATCGAACCGGGGCAGAAACAATTGGTGCGTCTGACCCGGACCAAGGAAGTGCCGCCGGGGCAGGAACTGGCCTATCGAATCATCATCGACGAAATTCCCACTGCGCAACCAGCGACTACCGACGGCGGCAAAACCGCCGCCGCGATCCGCTTCCAGATGCGTTATTCGGTACCGCTGTTTGCCTATGGCGCGGGGCTGTGGAGCAAGGAAGACAGCACCCGTGCGCGCGATCCCAAAGGTGTCGGTCTGCCGCAGTTGAGCTGGCGCACGGTGGCGGTGGACGGCAAGCCCTACGTCGAAGTGCGCAATCAGGGCGCGGTGCATGCTCGGCTGACCGACGTGGCCATCAAACAGGCCGGGCAGAGCAAGCCATTGGCCGAAGGGTTGTTGGGTTATGTGCTGCCCGGTGCGGTGATGCGCTGGCCGGCACCGACGCCGCTGACCAGTGATTCAGCGTTGCAGGTACGAGTAAATGGCGCGGCACAGGTGCAGAGCATCACGCCAGCCAAGTGAGTGAGTCGTAGCGCAGGCATCTGGCGTCGACGCAAGCGGTATCAGGAGGATTGAGTCCATTGACGGACGTAAAGCGCGTATGAGCCCAGGACGGGTTCGCCGTATTCAGCGTCCGTTGTGGCTCATCACCGGCGCGTGTTGCCTGATGTTCATTCAACCATCCGGGGCCGGCGATCTGCCGCCGCCACCCAGCGGCATGGAGGCCGTGAGTGATGCACAGTTGTTTCTGGAACTGGTGGTCAACCAGATGAATACCGGGCGCGTAGTGGCGGTGCAGCAGCGCGACGGGCGCTTGTTTGTCCCGGCAACGGCGTTGCGTGAAACCGGCATGAAGCTGCCCGACAGTCTCGGCGCCGAGGTCGATCTCGACAGTCTGGCGGGGCTGCACTCTGACTACGACAGTGTTGGTCAACGCCTGCTGCTGGACGTGCCGCCGGACTGGCTGCCGGAACAGTTCATCGGTAATCGACAAGCCTATCCGCGCACCCCGGCGCTGAGCAGTTTCGGCGCGCTGTTCAACTATGACCTGTACCTCAACGACACTGACGATGCCGGCACTTACCTGGCGGCGTGGAACGAAGTGCGGCTGTTCGACAGTTGGGGCACGTTGTCCAATACCGGGCAATACCGGCGCACCTTGTCCGGTGATTCGCTCAACACGCTGGACAACGGCTACTTGCGATACGACACCACCTGGCGTTACTCCGACGACGAGCGAATGCTTACCTATGAGGCCGGCGACGTGATCAGCGGCGCTTTGCCGTGGAGCAGTTCGGTGCGTCTGGGCGGCGTGCAGTTCTCGCGGGATTTCGCGGTGCGCCCGGATCTGGTGACCTATCCGTTGCCGCAATTTGCCGGTGAAGCAGCGGTGCCGTCCTCGGTGGATCTGTTCATCAATGGCTACAAGTCCAGCAGTGCAGACTTGCAGCCGGGGCCGTACACACTGACCAATATTCCGTTCATCAACGGCGCTGGCGAAGCTGTCGTTGTGACCACTGATGCGCTCGGTCGGCAGGTCTCGACCACGGTGCCGTTCTATGTCACCAGCACCTTACTGCAAAAAGGCTTGAGCGACTTTTCCGTGGCCGCCGGTACGTT
Organism: Pseudomonas sp. AC242; assembly: GCF_979258655.1. Classification (NCBI taxonomy): domain Bacteria; kingdom Pseudomonadati; phylum Pseudomonadota; class Gammaproteobacteria; order Pseudomonadales; family Pseudomonadaceae; genus Pseudomonas; species Pseudomonas sp. AC242. The sequence continues at coordinate 3,352,659 of NZ_OZ409873.1, read as the reverse complement.
GCGTCGCGACTACGGTTTGAAGGATTTCAGTTACGGGCCGGGTGTCACCTCAGGCAGCCTGCGTTACGGCATCAGCGACAGTTTCACTCTGGAAAGCCATGCCGAAGCGGCCGATTCGCTGACACTGGGCGGCCTCGGCGGCAACCTGCGTCTGGGCAATTTCGGCGTACTCAACAGCGCGATGAGTCAAAGCCGCTTCGACGGCGAGGGCGGGCAGCAATTAAGCCTGGGCTATCAGTACAGCAACCAGCGTTTCAGCTTTTCTTATCAGCGGCTGCAACGTCACGCTCAATACGCCGATCTGACCGTGGTCGACAGCCCGTACATCAGTCTTAGCCGGCGTAGCGAGCAAGCGACCCTGAGCCTCAACCTAGACCGCTGGGGCAGTCTCGGCGCGGGTTATTTCGATGTGCGCGCGGCGGACGATTCGCGCACGCGGCTGCTCAACCTCAGCTGGAGCAAGCCGCTGTGGCGCAACAGCAGTTTCTACCTCTCGGCCAACCGTGAGATCGGCGACAGCAACTGGGCGGTGCAGGCGCAACTGGTGATTCCATTCGATCTGCGCGGCAGCCTGGCGATCAGCAGCGATCGCAGTAAAACCGGGCAGAGCCAGCAGCGGGTCAACTATAGCCGCGCGGTGCCGACTGAGGGCGGCGTGGGTTTCAATCTGGGCTACGCCAAGGGTGATGGTGCTGATTATCGTCAGGCCGACGTCACCTGGCGTCTGCAATCGGTGCAGTTGCAGGCCGGCGTCTACGGTACTTCCGACGCCGAAACCCGTTGGGCCGATGCCAGTGGTTCGCTGGTGTGGATGGACCGTCAGGTGTTCGCCGCCAACCGCATCGACGATGCATTTGTGGTGGTCAGTACTGAGGGTTTTGCCGACATTCCGGTGCGCTACGAAAATCAGCAGGTCGGCCAGACTGACAAGAATGGGCATCTGCTGGTGCCGTGGAGCAGTGCCTATTACCGCGGCAAGTATGAAATCGATCCACTGAATCTGCCGGCCAACGTGCGCAGCCCCAACGTCGAACAGCGCATCGCTGTGCGGCGTGGCAGCGGTTATCTGCTGGAATTTCCGCTGACCCGAGTGATTGCCGCGAGCATCGTGCTGGTCGACGCGCAGCAGCGCGAGTTGCCGCTGGGCGCGGGTGTGCTGCATGAGCAGAGCGGGACGCGGACGGTGGTCGGTTGGGATGGGCTGGTGTATCTGGAAAACCTGCAGGCGCAGAACTCGTTGCAAGTGACGCTGGCCGACGGCAAGACCTGTCAGGCGCAGTTCAGTGTCGATCTGAATCAGGATCAGGTGCCGTTGATTGGCCCGTTGGTGTGCCAATGATGTTCCGGCGATGGCTGTTATGTCTGGCACTGCTTATACCCGGGGCGGTGCAGGCCGCGTGCTCGGTGGTCAGCACCACGCCAGCGGCGTTTGGCACGCTCAGTTCGATTGCCGTGCGCACAACTTCGCAACCCAGTTCCACGTTGAATGCGGGTTTGAGTTGCACCGGTTCGCTGCTGTCCCTGCTGACCAGCAACGACCACTTCTGGGGCACCGTTTCATCGACTCAAAGTGGTCTGGTCGGGCCGACCGGCGATGTCATCAATTACACGATCTACGCCAACAACAGCACCAGCTATCCGCTGACTCGCGGCACTGCCTATGACTTTGCGCGCAACGGCATCATCGATGCTCTGGGCCTGCTCAACGGTACGACGCCGAAAACGGTGCCGCTGTATCTCGGTACCACCATTGGCAGCAACGTCGCCGCCGGGGTGTATACCGAAACCCTGAGTATTTTCTGGAACTGGAATTACTGTTCGGGCATCGGCATCGGTGCTATTTGCCTCGGGCGTGATATCGCCAACGGCACGACGTCGTTGACGGTGAACTTGACGGTGTCCAACGACTGTACGATTACCGCACCGAACATTGCCTTCGGCAGCGCGCCGGTGGTCAGCGCGTTCACCCCGGTGACCGGACAGACGATCAATCTGGCCTGCACCAAGGGCAGTGCCTACACCGTGGGGCTGAGCGACGGGCAGAACGCGGTGAGTGTCGGTGGCCGGCGCCGGATGATTTCCGGAAGCAATTATCTGGCCTACGACATTTTCAAAAGTGCCGGCACCACGCGTTGGGGCAGTGTCGGCGCGGCACGGCGGGCGAGTACCGACGCCGAGGTCAATCCGGGAAACGGCTTGGGCACGGGCAGTCAGATCTTCAACTACAACGCGAAGATCTACACCGACCAGACCACGCCGCCGGCGGGCACGTATCTGGACAATGTGGTTTTGGACGTGGGTTTCTGAGCTGACACGATCCTTTGTATGAGCTGTCGAGTGAAACGAGGCTGCGATCTGTTGATCTTGCCCTTAAGAACAAGATCAAAAGATCGCAGCGTGCCGCAGCTCCTACGTAGAACAGCGGTGTTTTCAGAATTGCAGTGATTGCTTGAGCTGTTGCGCCGCTGGCGTATCGACCGGGCTGACCATGGCGTAGTTGTACCCGCCACCCGACCAGTATTCGGCCTGCAAGTCGCCATCACTGCGGCTTCCACGCGGCAAAAAAGTGTTCTTCGGCCCCGGCGGGCGCACGTAGAAACTCACCTTGTGGCCACTGCCATCCTCATACATCACCATCGCTGCCGGGCCTTCGTCGGTGCTGAGCAGGCGTCCGCTGACCGGTTCAAACCCGGCCGCCTTCAGATCCGGTAAACGACTGGCCCGGTTGAAATAGCGGTCGAGCCAGCGCTGCATGTCGCCATCACTGTCGACCTTGTAATCAGCCGGCAGCATGCCTTGCTGGGCAATCAGGCGATAGGCTTGCAAGGCGTCGGTCATCGGCAACATGGACGGGCGCACCAGGGTCATTTCCCGAGCCTGCCAACCACTGAATCCGCCGACGCTGACCGCTATCAGCAACACCGCCGCGCTGGCCAGATGGCGACGCGATTGACGCTGGCGGCGCTGGCGAATCATCGCCGGATCAAGCGCCGGGTTGGCCGGTTGCTGCAATGCGCCGCTGAGTGCCGCGCGCAATTGCTGGGCATCCTGTTGCCAGGCGCGAACCTGCGCCGCTTCATCCGGGTGACTGGCCAGCCAGGTCTCCAGTACACGCCGGTCGGCGTCGCTGAGCTGGTGGTCGACATAGGCGTGCAGGTCACGCTCGTTGGGAGGCAGGCTGATCATTTGAGTATCCGCAAAGAAGGGCTGCTGATTTCGCCGTCGCTGAGTTGGCGCAAGGCCTGGCGGGCGCGGGACAGGCGCGACATCACGGTGCCGATCGGGGCGCCGAGAATCTCGGCGACCTCTTTATAGGAAAGGCCTTCCACCGAGACCATCAGCAACAGGGCGCGCTGTTCGCTGGGCAGGCGATCGAAGGCTTGCAGGGTCGACTGGGCGATGACGGTGCGCTCGACCGAGGGTTCGGCATCGTCGCGGCCGGTGAAGAATTCGAGCATGCGCGCATAGCGTCGGGAGCGCCGATGGGCGTCGAGAAACTGCCGATAGAGGATCGCAAACAGCCAGGCGCGCAAGTCGCCGTCGGCGCGTTTATCGCCCCAACTCGACAGTGCCCGCTCGAGGCAAGCCTGTACCAGATCGTCGGCGCTGCTGCTGTTGCGTGTCAGTGACACGGCAAAGCGGCGCAATCTGGGAATGATTTCTCTCAACTGTTCGTCGAATTCGCTCATGAAATTCTGCTAGTCACTACGCTGTGGACTAGGGAGACGTCCGTCGTTGGAGGTTATTCCACGTTCGGAAAAATAAATACCGTCGCGTGGAATAAACCCGGACGAGGCGCGTCTTGCTGATTCTTCCTACTTGTGGCCGATGGCCCTGGAGTTTTTCATGGTTGATCGTTCATCACCCGATGCTGCACCGCCCGGCGGGCCGCAGCGTCCGCCACTGAGTGCGGCGAGCCTGGTTCTGCGTCTGGGCGGCATTGCCGTGGTAGTCGCCGCAGTGGCCGGAGCATTCGCCTACGTTCACGGCAACTTTGACCCACAACGCCTGACGCCAAAAGCGTTGGTCGATGTGCTGGAGAAGAACAACGGCGTGCACCCCGGGTTTCGCCGTAACCACGCCAAAGGCGTGTGCGTGATCGGGCATTTCGAGAGCAGTGGTGAGGCACGGGCGTTTTCTACCGCGCAGGTGTTCAACGAGCCGCAGACCCCGGTAGTCGGGCGATTCGCCTTGCCAGCCGGCAATCCGTATGCACCGGACAGCAGCGTGCCGATTCGCAGTCTGGCGTTGCGATTCACCCAGGCCAACGGGCAGCAGTGGCGCACCGGGATGAACAGCATGCCGGTGTTCCCGGTCGGTACGCCTGAAGCGTTTTATCAATTGCAGCAGGCGCAGTCGCCAGATCCGGCCACCGGTAAACCGGATCCGAGCAAGGTGCCAGCGTTCTTCGCATCGCATCCGGAAGCCGTGCCGTTTCTGACCTGGGTGAAGACCGCCAAACCCTCGGCCAGTTACGCCACCGAAACCTACAACAGCGTCAACGCGTTTTATCTGGTCGACGCCAGCGGTAAAAAACAGGCCGTGCGCTGGAGCATGACGCCGTTGGCGCGAGACGCTGCGGGCGCCACTGCGCCTGAGGGCGGCGATTTTCTCGAGAAGGATCTGGTGCAGCGGTTGGCGTCTGCGCCGTTGCGTTTTCAGTTGAACATCACCCTGGCCAATCCTGAGGACCCGGTGAACGATGCCAGCAAGACCTGGCCCGACGGCCGCAAAGTGTTGAACGCCGGCACACTGGTGCTGGAAAAAACCCAGCCACAACTGAGCGGCGAATGCCGTGATATCAACTACGACCCGCTGGTGCTGCCGGCCGGGATTCAAGGCTCCGACGACCCGTTGCTCGCGGCGCGTTCCGCCGGTTACGCCAATTCCTATCTGCGTCGCACCAGCGAAGTCAGCCAGTTGCCCGCTGCCAAACAGGAGGCTCGTCCATGAGCACTCAACCGACGCATTTCGCCCTGTTGGCGCGCCTGCTGCACTGGCTGATGGCGATCATGATCATCGCCATGCTGTTTATTGGTGCCGGCATGGTCACCTCGGTTTCCGAGCGGCATGAATGGTTGATCCATCTGCACAAACCGCTGGGCATTGCGATTCTGGCGCTGGTGATTGTCCGTTTGCTGGTGCGGTTCACTACGCGCCAACCGCCGCTGCCAGCGGATTTGCCAAGTTGGCAAGTGATGGCGGCGAAGGCTTCGCATCTGCTGCTGTACGCGTTGATGCTGGTGTTGCCGTTGCTGGGCTGGGCGATGATCAGTGCTTCGGGTGAACCGGTCATGCTCAGCACAACGTTGCAGTTGCCAGCCATTGTTCCGGCCGATGCGCAGTTGTTCGCGTTATTGCGCAAGGCGCACGGGTATCTGGCCTATCTGTTGTTTCTGACGGTGCTGCTGCACCTGGCGGCGGCGCTGTTTCATGGCTGGATCCGCCGCGACGAGGTGCTCGACAGTATGTTGCGCGGTCGCGACCGCGGTTAACTCGCTTGAGTGGCGCAGCGTGCCGGTGCGCCGCTTTTCAGGGTCAGCCACCAGTACGCGAGCGCCACGGCGTTGATGCCCGCGCCGAGCAGGCACACGCCGATCCAACCGGCCCACGCGTACATCGCGGTCGAGCCGATGGAGCCGAGCGCGCTGCCGATCGAGTAGAACAGCATGTAACCGGCGGTGAGACGGCTTTGCGCTTCGGGGCGCACGCTGTAGATCATGCTCTGGCTGGTGACGTGCACCGCTTGCAGACCCAGATCCAGAGTGATCACGCCGAGTAGCAATGCCCACAGCGAAGATTGGGTGAGGGCGATTGGTAGCCATGAAGCGAGCATCAGCAACAGCGAAAGACCGCTGACCCATTGTCCGAGGCCGCGATCAGCCAGATGCCCGGCGCGTGCAGCGGCCAGCGCACCCGCTGCGCCAGCCAGTCCGAACAGACCGATTTCACTGTGCGACAAAGAAAGTGGCGGCGCGGCCAGCGGCAACACCATCGGCGTCCACAGCACCATTGCGCTGGCAAAGGTCAGCAGCGCCAGGATCGCGCGTTGACGCAGTACCGGTTCCTCTTTGAACAGACTGAATACCGAAGCAATCAGTGCGGTGTAGCCAGTCGCCGGTTGTGGGGCTTCATGCTTGGGCAGGACGCGAAACAGCAGCAGCGCCATCAACAATGTCAGCCCTGCTGACAGGAAGTAAATCGCTCGCCACCCAGCCAGATCGGCCATGCCGCCGGCAACCGTGCGTGCCAGCAGAATTCCTACCACGATACCGCTGGTGACCACCCCGACCACGCGCCCGCGCTGGGCCGGGAGCGCCAGCGTGGCGGCGTAAGCCACCAGCACCTGCGTCACTACCGCGAGCAGCCCTGTCAAGGTCATGCCAAGCAGCAGCCATACACTGTTGGGCGCCAGCGCGATCATCAACAATGCCGCTGCCGATAGCAGCGTTTGAGTGACGATCAATCGGCGCCGGTTGAGCAGATCACCGAGGGGCACCAGTAGTACCAGACCGATGCCGTAGCCGATTTGCGTCAGGGTGATGACGATGCCGATGGTCGCCGGCGACAGGGCAAACGCCTCGGCCATGGCGTCCAGCAATGGCTGTGCGTAATACACGTTGCCCACGGCCAGACCGCAGGCCACAGAGAAAAGCAAAACGGCGCTGCTTTTGAGAGGTTTCATATCCCGCATCCTTTTAGGTTTCAAAATAAAACCTTGATCACGGTATGGGTTCGGGTTTTATTTTGCAACCTGTTTGCGCGAGTGTGTGAATGGCAAAAAGCAAAAGATCGCAGACAAGCTGCGATCTTTTGATGGACGGAGGAGGGGATCAGCGCAGGGTATCAACCATTTCAGCGATGGTTGTCAGCACGTCTTTGCCCAGCTGTTTGGAGCGTTTGCCCGACCAGCCGGTTTCCTTGTCAGGGTGGTCGTCGTGATCCTTGAACGGCATTTCCAGGGTCAGCGACAAGCAGTCGTATTTCTGCCCGACGCTGTTGCAGGCCAGGGTCATGTTGGCCTGGCCCGGTTCGTCGCGGGTGTAGCCGTGCTTGGTCTGGAAATCTTTGGTGGTGTGTTTAAGGTGGCTGCGAAAGTGCTCTTCGAGCTTCTCGATTCGTGGCGTGTAGCCCGGATTGCCTTCGCAACCGGCGGTGAACACATGGGGGATTTCTTCATCGCCGTGTACGTCGAGGAACAGGTCGACGCCATACTTTTCCATCTGTTGTTGTACGAAAAGTACTTCGGGGCTGACGTCCTGACTGGCGTTCTGCCAAGCGCGGTTCAAGTCCTGGCCCATCGCATTGGTGCGCAGGTGACCGTGGAAGGCACCGTCCGGATTCATGTTCGGCACCAGGTACAGATCGGCACTCGCCAGCAGCTTGTTCAGCACCGGATCGTCATGTCTTTCCAGGCGTTCGATCACGCCTTCCATGAACCATTCGGCCATGTGTTCGCCCGGATGCTGCTGAGCAATGATCCAGACTTTGCGCTGGCCTTCGGCACCGGTGCCTTTGCGCAGCAGCTGAATGTCGCGACCTTCGACGCTCTTGCCGGTTGCCAGCAATTCGGTGCCGGCCTTGCTCAGTGCCTGATCGATCAACCAGTCGTGACGGCCACGGCTGTAGGGTTCGAAATACGCAAACCATGCATGGGTTTGCTCGGCTTCGAGGCAAAAGCGCAGGCTGTCACCTTCAAAACTGGTTGGAATGCGGAACCAGTTGACGTGGTCGTAGGACGCGACTGCCTGATAGCCGGTCCAGGCTTTGTTATAGGAAGACTGGCTGGCGTTGACCAGGCGAAACCAATGTTCCTGATGAACATGCAGGCCGCTGGCCTTGAAGTGGAACCACTGAAAGTGGGCGCTGCGGGTATCCGGGCGAATGGCCAGAACCGGATTGAGCGGGTTGCTGATGTCGATGACTTGGATGTTGCCGCTGTCGAAGTTGGCGCTGATGTCGAACGAAGATTTGGCCACGGTCATAATCGATTCCTGAATATGATTTTTATGGCCGTTACTTTACACGCAGGCAGGGCTGAAACCGAGGGGAATTGCGGGGTGTGGCGGGGGGCGTCCTCCATGACGCGCAAGCAGCTTAGAGACTGTGCGATTGATTCTCAAGTGCTAATTGTCATTAGTTTGCCCCAATCTGGCCGGGCCTCGCTTGCCAAGCGATATTCTTTTGATATTATCCGCGCCATCGAATTTGCAGCACTTAAAGACTTCATTAGCCTGAAGCCATAAGCCCGAAAAACGGGCAAAAAAAGACCCGGCAAAAAGCCGGGTCAAAAACCGTGATTAGCCTGATGAGGAGATAGTCCAGAAGACCGACCTAAGGTCTCTGGTCCATCGACTGATCTCGCGACCAGCTGCATGCAATAATAATCATTATCATTTGCAAGTCAAATGTTTTTATCTGCGCGATTGGAAAATTCTTTCCCGTCCGCCCACACTCGCGTCCCTCTCAGGCTTCATCGCCATCGAGCGAATGGTCGACCATCGCCCGCGCCATATCCACCATGTGCACCACTGAAAATGCCAGATCGCGACTCGCGCCTTGCAGGCTTTCGGCTGCCTTGAACGCAGTGGCTGCCGCACAGCGCAACAGGTCCGAGGCATGCACCAGGGCTTCTTCGCCACTGAGATGGCGCCTGACATCGAAAAAACGCTCGTCGACCTCTGGTTCTGAAACAGCTGGTTTCAAGTAATAGTCCAGCGCTCGCTGCGCTGCCGCATTGCCCTGAGGGGAGGTGAAGCTGGTGTCCATTTGCAGGTCGGGCAAGTCTTTGCTGCTGATATTCATGATGAAGAAGCACTCCTTGGTCGATTGTAAATCCGTGCTTTCAGAATAGTACTCTGTGTAGTTGTGACCAGAATTTAAATACTACAATATGTGTTTTGTTGGCCGAAGGCGTCGACGTAAGGTGCTGCACATGGATAAATGGATTGAGTTGGTCAAGGCCAAGATGAGTGAACTCAAAATCACTCAAACAGAGCTCGGAGAGCGCGTCGGCATGTCCCAGGGCGGGATAGGCCATTGGCTGAACAAGCGTCGCGAACCCGGTATCACGGAAATGAACCGCGTGCTGCAGGCGCTGGGCATGGATTTCCTCGAAGTGGTGCTGGTGATCCGTGAACCGCAACCAATGGCGGACGACGAGATGCCGCTGGCGCAGAAGTACAACCCGTACTTCCGTTACCCGGTCAGCGATTGGCAGACGACCTGCGAGGTGCGCGAGAACGATCCGGCGTCTTACACCAAGGCATCCGGCAAGCAGCGCTTCGAACTGACGGATTACCATGCGCGTGGCCCGGCGTTCTGGCTGACGGTGACGGGGGATTCAATGACCGCTCCCAGTGGCCAGAGCATCGCCGAAGGCATGCTGATTCTGGTCGACCCGGCGGCCGAAGCGGTGCCCGGCAAACTGGTGATCGCCCAGTGGCCCGACAGCCCTGAAGCGATCTTCCGCAAACTCGACGAAGAGGGCGGCCAGCGTTACCTGGTGCCGCTCAATCCGACCTGGCCGAAAGCCCTGCTGACCGATGAGTGTCGAATCATCGGTGTTGTGGTTCAGGCAACGGCGCGTTACTAGTCAGATCGATCCGCGCCCGGCGTAGGATCGATCCTCCCCATCACACTGCTTCCAGTTCAACCAAAGCGCTGCCTTCGCCGACCATTTCGCCTTCCTGGCAATACAGCGCTTTGATCACTCCCGCATGCGGCGCGCGGATGCTGTGCTCCATCTTCATTGCTTCCAGCACCACCAGTTGCGCACCGGCCTCGACCGATTGCCCGGCCTCGACCAGCACACGGACAATGCTGCCGTTCATGGGCGCAGTCAGGCCACCCTGATGACTGTGACTGGCTTCGACGGCGCTGATCGGGTCATGCGTCTCGATGCGCCGCAACTCACCTTCCCATTGCAGATAAAGCGCATCACCTTGGCGGATAGCCCGCAACGTACGACGTACGCCATCGTGCTCGACGATGAGGGCTTCGCCGGACAGTCTGGCGTGATCATCGGCATTCAGCGTCAGTGCTCGATCCTGTCCCTCGCAACTCAAATGCAGGGTGATTTCCCGAGGCAATCCCGCACGCAAACCGCTGTTGAGTGACCATGGCGAAGCCGGGTCATCCTGGCGCGCCAACTGCGGCAGGCTCTGCGCCACCGCCTGAGCCGCCGCGTTCCAGAACGCATCGCTCAACGCGCCCGGCGCAGGCAGTAATTGCTCCTGATAACGCGGAATAAATCCGGTATCCAACTCCGCCGCCGCAAACGCCGGGTGCGCGATGATCCGCCGCAAAAAGTTGATGTTGGTCTTCAATCCGCCAATCGCGAATTCGTCGAGCATGCTCAACAGACGCAGGCGCGCCTGCTCACGATCCTCGCCCCAGGCAATCAGCTTGCCCAGCATCGGGTCGTAGAACGGCGAAATTTCGTCACCTTCTTCAACCCCGCTATCGACCCGGCGTCCAGGCCCTTCAGCCGATTCGCGATACAACGCCAAACGCCCGGTCGCCGGCAGGAAGTCATTTGCAGGGTCTTCGGCGTACAAGCGCACTTCAATCGCATGACCGTTTAACGGCACCTGCGCCTGGGTGATCGGCAGCTCTTCACCACGGGCTACGCGGATCTGCCACGCGACCAGGTCCAGACCGGTGATGGCCTCGGTCACTGGATGCTCCACTTGCAGGCGCGTATTCATCTCCATAAAGAAGAACTCACCGCGCGCATCCAGCAAAAATTCCACAGTACCGGCGCCGACATAACCGATTGCCTGCGCCGAGCGCACCGCCGCTTCGCCCATGGCGCGACGCAGCTCCGGGGTCAGGCCCGGTGCCGGCGCTTCTTCGACGACTTTCTGATGGCGTCGTTGAATCGAGCAGTCACGCTCGTTGAGGTACAGGCAGTTGCCATGTTGATCGGCGAACACCTGGATTTCCACGTGACGCGGTTTGAGCAGGTATTTCTCCACCAGCATCCGCGAATCGCCGAACGACGACTGCGCTTCACGCTGAGCCGAGGCGAGGGCTTCGGCCAACTGGCTGACGTCCTCGACCACTTTCATGCCTTTGCCACCACCGCCGGCCGTGGCTTTGAGCAGCACTGGATAACCGATGCGTTCGCAGGCATCACGGAAGGTGTCGAGGTCCTGTGCTTCGCCGTGATAACCCGGCACCAGGGGCACACCGGCGGTTTCCATCAGCGCTTTGGCGGCGGACTTGCTGCCCATGGCGTCAATGGCCGAGGCGGGCGGGCCGAGGAAAATCAGCCCGGCCGCTTCGATGGCACGAGCGAAGCCGGCGTTTTCCGAGAGAAAACCGTAACCCGGATGAATCGCCTGCGCGCCGCTGGCCTTGGCCGCTGCGATCAGTTTGTCGATTTGCAGATAACTGTCGGCGGCTTTGCTGCCGCCCAGGTCGACGCGAATATCCGCTTCCCGGCTGTGCCGCGCCTCGCGGTCGGTGGCGCTGTGCACGGCGACCGTGGTCAGGCCCAGCGCTTTGGCGGTGCGCATCACGCGGCAGGCGATTTCGCCACGGTTGGCCACCAGCAGGGTGGTGAGAACGGGTGCGCTCATCAATGCGGCTCCTTGGTGGTGGTTGCTGCTTGCCAGCTCGGTGGACGTTTTTGCAGAAAGGCGCGCAAGCCTTCCTGACCTTCCGGGCTGACGCGGATACGGGCGATGGCATTTTCGGTGTAGCGGCGCAGCGCCGGGGTCAGTGAGCCGTTGCCGACTTCACGCAGCAGGTCCTTGCTGGCGCGCATCGCGGCGGGGCTGTTGAGCAGCAAGTTGTTGATCCAGTGCTCGACTTGCTGATCAAGTTCAGCGGCCGGATAGCTCTCGGACAACAAACCGATTTCGCGCGCACGCTGCCCGCCGAAACGCTCGGCGGTCAGGGCATATCGACGTGCAGCGCGTTCGCCGATGGCCTGCACTACGAACGGACTGATCACCGCCGGCGCCAGACCAATGCGTACTTCCGACAGGCAGAACTGCGCGTCATCGGCGCCAATCGCCATGTCGCAGCAACTGATCAACCCCAGCGCGCCCCCGAATGCCGCGCCTTGTACCACAGCCACGGTGGGGATCTTCAGCTTGGCGAGGTTGTACATCAACTCTGCCAGTTCACGGGCGTCGTCGAGGTTGGTGTGGTAATCGAGTTCGGCCGATTGCTGCATCCACGCCAGATCAGCGCCGGCACTGAAGTGCTTGCCACGGCCACGCACCAGCAAGAAACGCAGGCTGGCGTCGCTGGCGACTTTGTCCAGCGCGAGGATCAGCTCGCGGATCATCTCGGCGTTGAAGGCGTTGTTCTTTTCCGCGCGGTTGAGCCACAGCGTGGCGAAACCCCGTGGGTCGCTCTGCAGTTCGAGGGTGTTGAAATCACTCATGAGATTCTCCCGATCACATCCGGAACACGCCGAAGCGGCTCGGTTCGATTGGCGCGTTCAGCGACGCGGACAGGGCCAGGGCCAGCACATCGCGGGTCTGCGCCGGGTCGATGACGCCGTCGTCCCATAGCCGTGCGCTGGAATAGTAGGGGTGACCCTGCTCTTCATACTGGTCGAGGATCGGTTGTTTGATCTCGGTTTCCTGCTCGGCACTGAAACCCTGACCGCTGCGCTCAGCCTGCTCGCGTTTGACCTGCACCAACACGCCCGCCGCCTGCTCGGCGCCCATCACGCCGATCCGCGCGTTCGGCCACATCCACAGGAAGCGCGGATCGTAAGCGCGCCCGCACATGCCGTAGTTACCGGCGCCGAAGCTGCCGCCGATGATTACGGTGAATTTCGGCACTTTCGCGCAAGCCACGGCCGTGACCAGTTTCGCGCCATGTTTGGCGATGCCGCCGGCCTCGTATTTCTGGCCGACCATGAAGCCGGTGATGTTCTGCAAAAACAGCAGCGGAATGCCGCGCTGGCAGGCCAGTTCGATGAAGTGCGCGCCTTTCTGTGCGGCTTCGGCGAAGAGGATGCCGTTGTTCGCCAGAATCGCGATCGGGTACCCGTACAGATGCGCAAAGCCACACACCAGCGTGGTGCCGAACAAAGCCTTGAATTCATCGAACACCGAACCGTCGACCAGTCGCGCAATCACTTCGCGCACGTCGAACGGCTGCTTGGCATCAGCCGAAACCACGCCGTACAACTCATCGCTGGCGTACAGCGGTGCAATCGGCGCGCGTTGCTGCACTTCGCCGAGTTTGCGCCAGTTAAGGTTGGCGACGCTGCGGCGGGCGAGGGCGAGGGCGTGTTCGTCGCTCTCGGCGTAATGGTCGGCGACCCCGGAAATCTTGCAGTGCACATCGGCGCCGCCCAGATCTTCGGCGCTGACCACTTCACCGGTCGCGGCTTTCACCAGTGGCGGGCCGGCGAGAAAAATGGTGGCCTGATTGCGCACCATGATCGCTTCGTCGGCCATCGCCGGCACATAAGCGCCGCCAGCGGTGCAGGAGCCCATGACCACGGCGATCTGCGGGATGCCCATCGCGCTCATGTTGGCCTGGTTGAAGAAGATCCGCCCGAAGTGCTCGCGGTCCGGAAACACTTCGTCCTGACGCGGCAGGTTGGCGCCGCCGGAATCCACCAGATAGATGCACGGCAGACGATTCTGCTGAGCGATGGTCTGTGCGCGAAGATGTTTTTTCACGGTCAGCGGGTAGTACGAACCGCCCTTCACCGTCGCATCATTGGCGACGATCATGCACTCGACGCCTTCGACCCGACCGATCCCGGCAATCACGCCAGCGGCGGGCACGTCTTCGCCATACACGGCGTGGGCGGCCAATTGGCTGATTTCCAGAAACGGTGAGCCCGGATCGAGCAAACGGTTGATGCGTTCGCGCGGCAGCAGTTTGCCACGCGAGGTGTGGCGTTCCTGGGCTTTCGCGCCGCCACCCTGCGCCACTTGGGCGAGCAGGGTGTGCAGGGCGTCGACCTGTTTGAGCATCGCCGCGCTGTTGGCGGCGAACTCCGCTGAGCGGGGATTGAGCTGAGTGTGCAGGGTAGCCATGGCCAGCTCCGTTTAGCGGGTTTCGTTGAACAGTTCGCGACCGATCAGCATGCGACGGATCTCACTGGTGCCAGCGCCGATTTCGTACAGCTTGGCGTCACGCAGCAGACGACCGGCCGGGAACTCATTGATGTAACCGTTACCGCCGAGAATCTGGATCGCGTCGAGGGCCATTTGCGTGGCGCGCTCGGCGGTGTAGAGGATCACTCCGGCGGCGTCTTTGCGGGTGGTTTCGCCGCGCTCGCAAGCCTGCGCAACTGCGTAGAGATAAGCGCGGCTGGCGTTGAGTTGGGTGTACATGTCGGCGACTTTGCCCTGGATCAGCTGGAATTCGCCGATGCTCTGGCCGAACTGTTTGCGGTCGTGGATGTACGGCACGATCAGGTCCATGCACGACTGCATGATCCCGGTCGGGCCGCCGGACAACACGACGCGCTCGTAATCGAGGCCGCTCATCAACACTTTTACGCCGCCGTTGAGCACGCCGAGGATATTTTCTTCCGGCACTTCGACGTCATCGAAAAACAGCTCGCAGGTGTTGGAGCCGCGCATGCCGAGCTTGTCGAATTTGTTGCTGCGGCTGAAACCTTTCCAGTCGCGCTCGACGATGAAGGCGGTGATGCCGTGCGGGCCTTTCTCCAGGTCGGTCTTGGCGTAGATCACATAGGTGTTGGCGTCGGGGCCGTTGGTGATCCAGGTTTTGCTGCCGTTGAGGACGAAGCGGTCACCGCGTTTGTCGGCGCGCAGTTTCATCGAGACCACGTCGGAGCCGGCGTTTGGCTCGCTCATCGCCAGTGCACCGACGTGCTCGCCGCTGATCAGCTTCGGCAGGTATTTGGATTTCTGTTCGTGGTTGCCGTTGCGGTTGATCTGGTTGACGCAGAGGTTGGAATGCGCGCCGTAGGACAGCGCCACCGAGGCCGAACCGCGACTGATTTCTTCCATCGCCACCACGTGCGCCAGGTAACCCAGACCTGCGCCGCCGTACTCCTCCGGCACGGTGATGCCGAGCAGGCCCATGTCGCCGAATTTGCGCCACATGTCGGCGGGGAACAGGTTGTCGCTGTCGATCTGCGCAGCGCGCGGAGCAATTTCCTTGGCGACAAAAGACTGAACCTGATCGCGCAGCATGTCGATGGTTTCACCGAGGGCGAAGTTCAGGGATGGATAGCTCATGGGTCACCTTTTGGCTTTTTTGTAGGGTGGGGAGGGCGGTCATTCAGCTCTCACCTTTACGTTAACGTAAGCCTGCGATGAAGGGCTGTCAATCACCCTTTACGTTAACGTCAACTTGAGCGACAGTAGGGGCAATTCAAGATTGAAAGCTGATTAGATTTTGTAGGAGTGAGCCTGCTCGCGATCGCGTCGTGTCAGTCGACGTAAGTGTTGACTAATGGATCGAGATCGCGAGCAGGCTCACTCCTACAAGTGACCGTCGGCAACCCGTAAATAAAGACAATAGGGGTCGTCATGGATCAACCCAGTGCAAACCCGCCGCGCAGCTACACCCGTGGTTCACAGGACAAAGCCTTGCTGGCGATGACCATCGGGCAGAAGTTCGATCAGACTGTCGCGCAATACCCCGACGGTGAAGCGCTGGTGGTCCGCCATCAGCAGTTGCGTTATTCCTGGCGACAACTGGCCGATGCGGTGGACCTGCACGCCAGAGCGCTGCTTGCCCTGGGTTTGCAGGCGGGGGATCGGCTCGGTATCTGGGCGCCGAACTGCGCGCAGTGGTGCATCACGCAAGTCGCCACCGCAAAAATCGGCGTGATCCTGGTCAACATCAACCCGGCCTACCGCAGTTCCGAACTGGAATACGTGCTCAAACAATCCGGCTGCCAATGGCTGGTCTGCGCCGGGGCGTTCAAGTCCTCCAACTACCACGGCATGCTGCAAGGCCTGGTGCCGGAACTGGCCGAGCAACCCATCGGCCAACTGCGCAACGAACGCCTCCCCGAACTGCGCGGCGTGATCAGCCTCGATGCGCAGCCACCCTCAGGTTTCCTGCCGTGGTCGGAGCTGGCAGATCTCGCCGCCAGCCTCTCCCCCGAACAACTACACGAACGCAGCAACAGCCTGCACTTTGATCAGCCGGTGAACATCCAGTACACCTCCGGCACCACCGGTTTCCCCAAGGGCGCGACCCTCAGCCACTACAACATCCTCAATAACGGTTACATGGTTGGCGAAAGCATCGGCCTGACCCCGCGCGATCGCCTGGTCATCCCGGTGCCGCTGTACCACTGCTTCGGCATGGTCATGGGCAACCTCGGCTGCATCACCCACGGCAGCACGATGATTTACCCCAACGATGCCTTCGATCCTTTACTGACCCTGCAAACCGTCGCCGAAGAGAAAGCCACCGGCCTTTACGGCGTACCGACCATGTTCATCGCCATGCTCGACCAGCCACAACGCAGCGAATTCGATCTGTCGAGCCTGCGCACCGGGATCATGGCCGGCGCGACGTGCCCGATCGAAGTGATGCGCCGGGTGATCAGCGAAATGCACATGAGTGAAGTGCAAATTGCTTACGGCATGACCGAAACCAGTCCGGTGTCACTGCAGACCGGGCCGAACGATGAGCTGGAATTGCGCGTGACCACCGTCGGCCGCACCCAGCCACAGCTGGAGAGCAAGATCATCGACGAAGCCGGCAACCTCGTAACGCGCGGCACCATCGGCGAACTGTGTACCCGTGGTTACAGTGTGATGCTCGGTTACTGGAACAATCCGCAAGCCACCGCCGAAGCCATCGATGACGCGGGCTGGATGCACACCGGCGACCTGGCGAGCATGAACGAGGAGGGTTACGTCAACATCGCCGGGCGTAACAAGGACATGATCATTCGCGGTGGCGAAAACATTTATCCGCGTGAGCTCGAGGAGTTTTTCTTCACCCATCCGGCGGTGGCGGACGTGCAGGTGATCGGCATTCCGTGTTCGCGTTACGGTGAGGAGATTGTCGCCTGGATCAAACTCCACCCCGGCCACAGCGCCACGGAGCTGGAGCTGCAAACCTGGTGCAAGGAACGCATCGCGCACTTCAAGACGCCACGGCACTTCAAGTTTGTCGAAGAGTTTCCGATGACGGTGACGGGCAAGATCCAGAAATTCAGGATGCGTGAGATCAGTATCGAAGAACTGAAAACAATCGAGCGTTAACCACCACCCCTGTGGGAGCTGGCAAGCCAGCTTCCACAGGGATTTGCGGTGAAAACAGGAATCACAGAAAGCACAAAGGGGAGCCGAAGCTCCCCTTTAATTTTGTCGTCGCGTGCTCTTTTTTATTATTGAGGGTCGGTCTGTTGTTGTTTTTGGCAACCGTGGCCCTTTACCGCTGTTTTTGGCGACCCCCATCCGGGGTCAAGAGCAAACGTATTTTTTTGAGCGCTGATCTGCTTTCTCGCTAAGCGATCCAACCGATTCGGGAGCTACCTGAAGGTAGTTTTATTGTTCTCTGCCCGGTTGCGGGTCACTCCTGAGAGCACCCTGAAAAGCACACCTTCTCCAAAAAAATCTGTTAGCTGCGTCTCTGCCGTGTTGTTTTTGTTATGTCAGAGTCGGTACGTCTTATTTTTATTGGTTTGCTGCTTTTTATTCTTGTTATGCCATAGAGATAGCAGAAGCCGTGCCAACTTTTAAAAAACCTTATAAATCAAAGGTTTGAAAATTTCGGCAGATTTTCGCTCCAGCGAAACCAGACAATTTGTTTCCGTGTTACTCGCTTAAACCCACATTCCGGACACAGCGGTAACACCTTCCCCCCTTACTGCGCGCTACGAGCCTTGGCCACGCGCGAACCGCTCGGGCGACCGAGCACCGCGCTGATCTGCTGACCCGCGGCAATCAAGGCGTCCAGGTCGATACCGGTCTCGATACCCAGGCCGTTGAGCAGGTACACTACGTCTTCGGTGGCAACGTTACCGCTCGCGCCTTTGGCGTACGGGCAGCCGCCGAGGCCCGCGATAGAGCTGTCGAACACCGAAATCCCTTCAAGCAGGCTGGCGTAGATGTTGGCCATGGCCTGGCCGTAAGTGTCGTGGAAATGCCCGGCGAGTTTTTCCCGTGGCACTTGCGCCGACACCACTTCAAACAAACGGCGCGTCGCGCCCGCAGTGCCAGTGCCAATGGTGTCGCCCAGCGAAACTTCGTAGCAGCCCATCGCATACAACTCGCGCGCGACCATCGCCACTTGCTCCGGCGCGACCGTGCCTTCGTACGGGCATCCGAGCACACACGACACGTAACCGCGCACGGTAACGCCATGCTGTTGCGCCGCCTCCATGATCGGTGCGAAGCGCGCCAGGCTTTCGCTGATCGAGCAGTTGATGTTGCGCTGCGAGAAGGCTTCGGAGGCGGCGGCGAACACCGCGACTTCCTTGACCCCGGCAGCGATGGCGTCTTCAAATCCGCGCAAGTTCGGCGCCAATGCGCCGTAGGTTACGCCGGGCTTGCGCTGAATCTGCGCGAACACTTCGGCGGAACCGGCCATTTGTGGCACCCATTTCGGAGAGACGAAACTGCCGACTTCTATATAGCCGAGGCCAGCGGCGCTCAAAGCATCGACCAGTTGCACCTTGTCAGCGACGCTGATCGGTTGGGCTTCGTTCTGCAAGCCATCGCGCGGGCCGACTTCGATCAGGCGTACTTGGGAGGGGAGGGACATGGGCTGACCTGCTCTTTTGAATTTGTGGAGAACCCCTGTAGGAGTGAGCCTGCTCGCGATCGCGGAGTGCCAGATGAAAATTGCTTGACTGACACACCGCTATCGCGAGCAGGCTCACTCCTACAGGGGGATTTATGTTGTTAGTCAGATCGCCTGCTGGCTCTTCAGCGTCTGCTCCAACGCCTGGACGCAGCGCTCTTCAGCGGTATCGAGTTCCAGTTTCATCTGTTCGATATCCAGCAACTGCTGTTCCAACTGCTCGCGACGCTCAGTGATTTTCGCCAGCATGCTGTTGAGCTGTTTGGTGTTACCGCTGGACGGGTCGTAGAGTTCGATCAATTCGCGGCATTCGGCCAGCGAAAAACCGATGCGCTTGCCGCGCAGGATCAGCTTCAGGCTGACCTTGTCGCGCGGCGAATAGATGCGTTCCTGGCCACGGCGCTCAGGGCTGAGCAGGCCTTGTTCTTCATAAAAGCGGATCGCCCGGGTGGTGATGTCCAGCTCGCGGGCGAGGTCGGAGATGCTGTAAGTCTGGCTGCTCATGGAAGCGCTCGGAAAAAGGTCTTGGCGCTAAGCTAATGGCAGGTTGACGTTTACGTCAAGCAAGAAAAAGATCGCAGCCTTCGGCAGCTCCTACAGGGGTGATAGATTCCAAATGCAGGAGCTGCCGAAGGCTGCGATCTTTTGATCTTTCCTTTACACCACCTGCTTATCCAGCTTCTTCTCCTGCGCCGTCACCTGCTGGCACAACTCGATCATCTGCTCGCGCATCCAGCGATTCGCCGGATCCTGGTCAGTGCTTTCATGCCAATACAGATGCGTCTCCACCGGCGGCACATCATTCACCGGCAGATTAAACGCCTGCAGTTCATGGCGACGGGCAAAGCGCTCCGGCACGGTCATGACCATGTCGGTCTGCTGCATCACTTGCGATGCCATCAAATAGTGCTGCGAACGCAGGGCGATCTTGCGTTGAATGCCCATTTTGCCCAGCGCCAGATCGACATAACCCAAACCACTGCGGCGGCTGGAAATGTGGATATGGGTCAGCGACAGGTAATCATCCAGCGAGAGCTTTTCCTTGCCCGCCATCGGATGCCCTTTGCGCATCGCGCAGACGTAGCGGTCTTCCATCAGCTTGACGTGGCGCACCTGCGGGTCGGTGTTGAGCGGCGCATCCACGGCGAAATCCAGACGCCCGGCGGCCAGCTCTTTGGTGGTCTCGCGGCGTTTGGACAGAAAACTTTCGATGATCACCGTCGGCGCCAGGCGGCGCAGGCGCTGAAACAGCGGCGGCAAAATCACCGCCTCGGTGAGGTCGGTCATGCTGATGCGGTAAGTCTTGACCGCTTGTGCCGGGTTGAAAATGCGGCTTTCCTGTACCGACACACGCAGCAACGACAGCGCGTTACGCACCGGGCCGATGATGTTCTGTGCCATCGGTGTTGGCACCATGCCCTGAGCCGTGCGCACGAACAGTGGATCGTTAAAGGTTTCGCGCAACCGGGCCAAGGCGTTGGATACCGCCGGCTGAGTGATGCCGACAATCTGCCCGGCGCGGGTCAGGTTGGCTTCGGTGTAAATCGCGTCGAAGACGATGAAAAGGTTGAGGTCGACCTTGCTCAGATTCATAACGCGGCTTCTCTTGTTTTTAAGGGCTGACGATCACTGGATCATATATCGGTGATGAATGTTTATACACGCCGAGAATAGGCTAGGTAAATTATCAGCGCTGTTCTAGCATCGATTGCATGACTTGAACAACCTCTGCCCAAGAAGGTAATTGATCATGGATTTCGCTTATTCGCCCAAGGTGCAAGAACTGCGTGAGCGCGTGACCGCGTTCATGGACACTTACGTTTATCCGGCTGAGGCGGTGTTCGAACGCCAGGTTGCCGAAGGCGATCGCTGGCAGCCGACCGCGATCATGGAAGAGCTCAAAGCCAAGGCCAAGGCCGAAGGCCTGTGGAACCTGTTTCTGCCGGAGTCGGAACTTGGTGCCGGTCTGAGCAACCTCGAATACGCACCATTGGCCGAAATCATGGGCCGCTCGCTGTTAGGCCCGGAGCCGTTCAACTGCTCGGCGCCGGACACCGGCAACATGGAAGTGCTGGTGCGTTACGCCAACGAAGAACAGAAACAGCGCTGGCTCGAACCGTTGCTGCGCGGCGAAATCCGCTCGGCATTCGCCATGACCGAACCTGACGTAGCCTCGTCCGACGCCACCAACATGGCCGCCCGCGCCGTGCGTGATGGTGACGAGTGGGTGATCAACGGTAAAAAATGGTGGACCTCCGGCGCCTGTGATCCACGCTGCAAAATCCTGATTTTCATGGGCCTGAGCAATCCAGATGCGCCGCGCCACGCCCAGCACTCGATGATCCTCGTGCCAGTCGATACTCCCGGGGTAAAAATCGTTCGTCCGCTGCCGGTGTTTGGTTACGACGACGCTCCGCATGGCCACGCCGAAGTGCTGTTCGACAACGTGCGCGTGCCGTACGAAAACGTCCTGCTCGGCGAAGGGCGCGGCTTCGAAATCGCTCAAGGTCGTCTTGGCCCAGGCCGGATTCACCACTGCATGCGCTCGATCGGCATGGCCGAACGTGCACTGGAATTGATGTGCAAACGTGCGGTGAGCCGCACTGCATTCGGTAAACCACTGGCACGTCTGGGCGGTAACGTCGACAAGATCGCCGACTCGCGGATGGAAATCGACATGGCACGTCTGCTGACGTTGAAAGCGGCGTACATGATGGACACCGTCGGTAACAAAGTGGCGAAGAGCGAAATCGCGCAGATCAAGGTTGTTGCGCCGAACGTCGCGCTGCGCGTGATCGACCGGGCGATCCAGATGCATGGAGGGGCAGGGGTCTCGAACGATTTCCCGCTGGCCTATATGTACGCCATGCAACGTACTTTGCGCCTGGCCGACGGCCCGGACGAAGTGCACCGCGCAGCGATTGGCAAGTTCGAGATCGGCAAGTATGTGCCGAAGGAGATGCTGCGAAGCGAGCGCTGATCCAGCACCGCGTTGATCGTTCCCACGCTCTGCGTGGGAATGCATCCCGTGACGCTCTGCGTCACAGTGGACGCGGAGCGTCCATGGCGGCGTTACCACGCAGAGCGTGGGAACGATCGGGTAGGGCTAATACACCCAAACCTCAACCCGCCGATTCTTGATCCTGCCCTCATCCGCATTGTTCGCCGCCACCGGCATCAACGCGCCAAAGCCACGAACCTCACGCAACACCACGCCGTTTTTCACTAACTCCCGCCGCACCGCCATCGCCCGCAGCTTCGACAGCAGATCCGCCCGCGCCGGGTCATCCTTGGCATCACCAAACCCGACCAATGTCACCGCGCGCTCGGTCTTGTCATGGCGCTTTATATAGTCGAACACCCGTGCCAGATCCTGCCGCGCCTTGTTATCCAGATTCGCGCTGCCTTCTTCAAACCGGAAATTCACCGTCAGACGCTGGGCGTGACGGCTGAGGGATTGATAACCCTCGGGCATCAGCGCATTCGGCGCGACGCTCATCGCATGCACGGTCTGACTGATGAAACCGTTGGCGGCGACAATTGCCTGGCCCTGACGACTTTGCGCAAATGTCACCAATGCCTTTGCCCACGGATTCTTGCTGTCGGGCGGCAGATAGAAGAACAAGCGCCGCGACAGTGGATAGTCTTCGGTGGCGATCAGGCTGTTCAGCGGCAACATCGATTGCGACGCGCCATCGGCAATGGCCACGGCTTTGGCCTGGCGCACGTAGGGTAAACCGATGAAGCCGATGCCTTGCGGATCCGCGCTGACGGCGTCGGATAATTGTTCGCTGGACTCAAACCTTTTCGCGGCGCTGTTCAGACTTTTCCCACGCCGGCTGAGGACCAATTCCTTAAACGTGTCGTAGGTGCCGGACTGATCATCGCGCGCATATAAATGAATGGCGCCGCCACGTCCGCCGAGGTCTTCCCAGGTTTTCACCTCACCACTGAAGATCCGCGCCAGTTGCTCTGTGTCGAGTTGATGCAGTGGATTGTCGGGATGAAGGATGATCGCCAGGCCATCGATGGCGATGACTTGCTCGGCGGCCGGGCTTTTCAGATCGCCAAGCGTTTGCAGGCTGAGCAGCTCACTGTCCTTGATCTCGCGAGAGGACGCCGCCAGGTCGGCGCTGGCATTTTTCAACGCGGTGAAACCGGTGCTGGAACCGTGGGCGGCGACTTCAACGACCACGCGTTTGCCTTCGTGGGTCTGGCCGACGATGCGCAATTCATTAGCGGTGTCCGGGGTTTCGCGGTGTATCTTCAGCAAACCCTGTTCCTGCAGCAGGCCTTCGACCAGTGCTGGGCCGAGTTCGGCGCCGATGGTGTTGGAACCTTGAATGCGCAGCGCCGGGCCGTTTTCAGGAAGGGGCAGGGCGGCGGCCGAAACCGTCAGCCACGCACTCAAGAGAAAAACGCACAGAACACGCAGGGTCATGCCGGCACCGAATCAAGCCAAGGGGATTGCCGGGGAGATTAAGTCAGGCGCATGACCGAAAGATGACACCGATTCAATGTAGGAGTGAGCCTGTTCGCGATAGCGGTGTACCGGTCAACATTTATGTCGTCTGATTCACCGCTATCGCGAGCAGGCTCACTCCTACAGGTATTGCGTAAGGCTGGGGATCAGCTGAGCTCAAGCCAGATCGGCGCATGATCGGACGGTTTTTCCATCCCGCGCAATTCATAGTCAACACCGGCGGCCTTCACCCGTGGCAACAAACCATGCGACGCCAGAATCACGTCAATGCGCAGGCCACGCTTCGGCTCATCCTCAAACCCACGGCTGCGGTAATCGAACCAGCTGAACATATCGGTCACGTCCGGGTTCAGGTGGCGATAGCTATCCGTCAGGCCCCAATTCTTCAAGCGCGCCATCCACTCGCGTTCTTCCGGCAGGAAGCTGCATTTGCCGGTTTTCAGCCAGCGCTTCATGTTGTCCGGGCCGATGCCGATGTCGCAGTCTTCCGGGGAAATGTTCACATCGCCCATCACCACCAGCGGCTGCTCGTTGTGGAACTGGCTTTCCAGTAGCGTTTGCAGATCGCTGTAGAAACGCTGCTTGGCCGGGAATTTGGTCGGGTGGTCGCGGCTTTCGCCCTGTGGAAAATAGCCGTTCATGATGGTCACCGGCACGCCATTGGCGTCGGCGAAGGTGCCCCAGATAAAGCGGCGCTGGGCGTCTTCTTCGTCGGTGGCGAAGCCTTTGTGGATGGCGATCGGTTCCTGACGCGAGAGCATTGCCACGCCGTAATGGCCTTTCTGGCCATGGAAGTACACGTGGTAGCCGAGGGCGCGGACTTCTTCGAGCGGGAACTGGTCGTCGTGGACTTTGGTTTCCTGCAGGCCGATGACGTCCGGCTGATGTTTTTCGATCAGCGCTGCCAGCTGATGCGGACGGGCGCGCAGTCCGTTGATGTTGAAGGAAACGATCTTCATGGTCGGCAGTCCTGGCAAAAGGGCGATGCTAGCTGACATGGGGGAGATGGGCCAGTGTGGGAGAAATCATTTTGGCCTGTGGGACATGTGTTGCCTCGGAGGGCCCCATCGCTGGCAAGCCAGCTCCCACAATGTCCGCGTCGTTCATAACATTCATGTACACCAGAGAAACCTGTGGCAGCTGGCTTGCCAGCGATGGGGCCAACCCGGTCGATGAAGATCCCGAGTTGGTCTATACCTGTGGGGAACTGTGTCACTGCCAAAAGGTTCGTACCAACAAGAGCGCCGCCATTTGAACGCGCCCGGGGAGAATCACCGTCATGCCTGAAACCCAGACCGCCATCGCCGACATTCATATGCTCGACCGCGGCTACTCGCGCGAAGCCCGCTCGCTGCTTTATCAGGCCTATCGCCACGAACCGACCTTCGGCTACCTGTTCGAAGCTGAGCGCCCCGGCTACGAACAGCGCGTGCGGGCAACGGTGCGCGAACTGGTCAAACAACACTTTCTGCAGGATCTGCCGGCCATCGGCCTGCTGGTCAACGACCGCCTGATCGGCATCGCCCTGATCGCGCCACCGCAACGCCGTTTGGGCATCACCGAAAGCTGGGCGTGGCGCCTGCGCATGGTGCTCAGCACCGGTTTCCGCTGCACCCGCCGCTACCTTGAATACCACGATGCCGTTGCCGCCTGCGTGCCCAGCGATTCCGTGCACATGCTGCCGCTGCTGGGGATTCACCCGCAGTTCCAGGGCAAACATTTCGGCGAGCAATTGCTGACGGCGGTACACAACTGGTGCGCGGTCGACGAAACCTCGCAAGGTGTGGTGCTCGACACCGGCAACCCGCGTTATCTGGAATTCTATAAAAGGCAGGGTTACGAGGAGATCGGCGAGGTTGCCGTCGGACCGGTGCGCGAACACGTATTTTTCCATGCCAACCCGCAGGTGTTACAAACTGCAACAGCATAACAATCGAACTTCTGGGGAAATTTCCTGTTCTATCACGCTCCCAAGCCCGTGATAGCATCCGCGCCTATGAAGTTTCCAGGAAGATTTACCAGTGGCGTGCTCATGCTGTTAACCAGCTGCGCGGCGCTGGCGCAAAGTGAATTGGATGTGCGGATCAAACCGTCCAACGATGAACTCAAGGCCAATATAGAAGGCTATATCGGCAGTCTCGGCGACCGTGACGAAGAAGCCCTGCAGCGCTTCAGTCGCGGTGCCGAAGAGCAGGCGCGCAAGGCGGCCCAGGCGTTGGGCTACTACCAGCCGCAGATTGAAAGTGACGTCAAGGGCGGCGACAAGCCGCGCTTGGTGTTGAACATCGATCCCGGCGAGCCTATTCACCTGCGCAACGTCACCATTCGTGTCGACGGCCCGGCTGCCTCCCTCAAATCCTTTCGTGTACCGAAAAGCGATGCGCTCAAGTCCGGCGCGGTGCTCAACCATGGGCGTTACGAAGACGCCAAAAGACTTATTCAGAATCAGGCCTCGCGCTTCGGTTTCTTCAGTGGCCATTTCACCAGTCAAAAACTCATGGTCGACCCGCGCGCTGGGGTGGCCGACATCGAACTGATCTACGACAGCGGCCCGCGTTATGCGCTGGGCAAAATCAAATTCGAAGGTGACACGCCGTTCGACGAAGACCTGCTGCAACGCATGGTGCCGTTCAAGGAAGGCGAACCGTACGACTCCGAGCTGATCGCCGAGCTGAACCGCGATCTGCAATCGAGCGGCTATTTCGAAGGCGTGCGCGTCGATGCCGCACCGACCACGGCGAAAAATGACGTGATCCCGGTGGAGGTCAAACTCGACACGCGCAAGCCACGGACCATGGGCCTGGGCCTCGGTTACTCGACCGACGTCGGCCCGCGCATCAAAGCCAACTGGACACGCCACTGGGTCAACCCGCAAGGCGACAGTTACGGATGGGAAGCCGAGCTGTCGGCGCCACGGCAAAACGTTGGACTGTTCTATGACATCCCGCTCGACCCGCCACTGACCGACAAACTGCGCTGGGCCGGTGGCTATCAATTCGAAGACATCGACGGCTCCGACACGCTGAGCAAGCTGCTGACCTTTGGCCCGGAATGGCACAGCAAATTGCCGAGCGGCTGGCAGCGGGTGATCTCGCTGAAATGGCAGCGCGAAGAATATGAACTCGGCGACGATTCGGGCCTGAGTACTTTGCTGATGCCCGGCATCAGCTACTCGTACCTGAAAAGCGACAACCGTATCGACCCGCACAACGGCTATCGCCTGAGCTTCGAGAGCAAAGTGGCGAAGGAAGGCCTCGGCTCGGACAACAACCTTTTATATGGCACCGCGCTGGTCAAAGGCCTGACCACGGTATTCGACAAACACCGCTTCCTTGGTCGTGTGCAGGTCGGCGGCAGCGCCACCAACGGCTACAACTCGGTGCCGCCGTCGCTGCGCTTCTTCGCCGGTGGCGATCAGAGCGTGCGCGGTTACGACTATCAGAGCCTGTCGCCGAAAAACTCCGACGGTGACCGGATCGGCGGGCGTTACATGGTCGCCGGCAGCGTCGAGTATCAATACTCGATCGCCGAGAAATGGCGCGTCGCGACTTTCGTCGACCAGGGCAACTCTTTCAACAAACTCGAACTGCCGAACCTCAAGACCGGGGTCGGTATTGGTGTGCGCTGGGTCTCGCCGGTCGGGCCGATCCGCCTCGACCTGGCCCACGCACTCGACGACGATGGCGGCATCCGGCTGCACTTTTCCATGGGGCCTGAGCTGTGAAGCGTGGTTTGAAAATTACGGCGCTGGCGTTGTTGGCGCTGGTGTTGTTGATTGTGTTGAGTGTCACCGCCGTACTCGGCACGGCGGCCGGCAGCCGCTGGGTGTTGGGCCTCGTACCGGGTCTGACAGTGGAGAATTTCCAGGGACGCCTCGGCGGACAATGGAGTGCCGATCATCTGCTGTGGCAGCAGGACAGCAGCCGCGTCGAACTGAACAAGGCAATCTTCGCTTGGTCACCGCTGTGCCTGACCCGTATGACCCTGTGCATCGAACAGCTCAAGGCCGATCAGGTCATTCTGCAATTCCCGCCGAGCGAAGAAACCTCCGAGAGCGGCCCGATCAAACTACCGGATCTGCAATTGCCGGTGGCCATCGAACTGGGCGACGTGCAGGTCGGCAGCCTGTTGTTCAACGGCAGCG
The DNA here is from genome assembly GCF_979258655.1 of Pseudomonas sp. AC242. Lineage (NCBI taxonomy): Bacteria > Pseudomonadati > Pseudomonadota > Gammaproteobacteria > Pseudomonadales > Pseudomonadaceae > Pseudomonas > Pseudomonas sp. AC242. The sequence goes on along the minus strand of NZ_OZ409873.1, from coordinate 3,325,300 downwards.
AACAGCTCAAGGGCCTGCAACTGGCGGCGCACTGGACCGCGCAAGGCATGCAGATCGACAGCGTGAAATTGCAGCGCGACGACCTCAGCCTGAACCTGTCCGGCACACTTGAACCGAGCGGCAACTGGCCGTTGAACATCGCCGGTGACCTGACCCTGCCATCCCCGGGCACTGGGCCGTGGTCACTGGCGTTGAAGATCGACGGCGACCTGTTGAAAACCCTCAACCTGCACGCCGACAGCCGTGGTTACCTCGACGGCCAGTTGAGCGGCGAACTGCAACCGCTGGTTGAAAACCTGCCGGCGAAAGTGCGCATCACCTCCGAGGCGTTCAAACCGAGCGCTGATTTACCGGACACTCTGCAACTCAATCAATTGCTGTTGACCGGTGAAGGCGACCTGAAAAACGGTTACCAGCTCAACGGCAACGCCACGCTGCCCGCCGACAAAGGTCCGGTAGCGTTGTTGCTCAAAGGTAAAGTCGACGCCAGCGGCGCGCAGATCGCCGGCCTTGATCTGACGGCCAACGACAAGCAAAGCCTGAAACTCACTGGCAGTGTCGATTGGAGCAAAGGCCTCAGCGCGCAAGCCAATATCAACTGGCAGGATTTTCCGTGGCACCGGCTCTATAACGAAATCGACGAGCCACAAGTTGCCTTGCGTACGTTCACTGGTGAAGTCTCCTACACCGACGGCCAATATCTCGGTAACTTCGCCGCCGCACTGGATGGCCCGGCGGGCGCGTTTACGTTGAGCAGTCCGTTCAGCGGCAGCCTTAAACAGATCGCTTTGCCGCAATTGAAAATGCAAGCCGGGCAGGGCAAGGCTGAAGGGCACGTCAATGTGCAGTTCGCCGACGGTATTGCCTGGGACACGGCGCTGGATCTGTCGGCGCTCAACCCGGCGTACTGGGTCGCCGAGTTGCCGGGCACTTTGGCCGGGCCGCTGAAAAGCCAAGGCGAAATGAAGAACGAACGCCTGAGTCTCACCGCCGACCTCGACTTGAAGGGCAAATTGCGCGGGCAACCGGCGATCCTCCAGGCCAAGGCTGACGGCGCGGGTGAGCAGTGGAACCTGAATGCCCTGCAAATCCGCCTCGGTGACAACAGCATCAACGGCAAGGGCAGCCTGCAACAGAAACTCACCGGGCAGATCGACATCAAGCTGTCGCGCCTGGCTCAGCTCTGGCCGCAACTGCGCGGGCAGGTCAACGGCCAGGTCAATGTGGCCGGCACGCTGAAGGCGCCGCAGGGCAAACTTGGCCTGCAAGGTTCGCAACTGGCGTTCCAGGACAATCGCCTGCAAAGCCTCAATCTCGACGCCACCCTCGACAGCGCGCAACGGGCGAAAATCGATCTGAAAGGCAGCGGGATTCAGGCAGGTGACACCAACCTGGGCGTGTTGACCGCCAGCGCCCAAGGCGACATCAAGAACCAGAAACTCAACCTCGACCTGATCGGGCCGAAACTGAAACTGGCCCTTGGTCTGGATGGCAATCTGGACAAGGGCAACTGGCGCGGGCGTTTAGCCAGCGGCGACATTCAGGCCGGTGGCCAGGACTGGAAACTGCAAAGCCCGGCCAAACTCGAACGTCTGGCCGACGGCAAAATCAACTTCGGCGCGCATTGCTGGATGTCCGGCGATGCCAGCCTGTGCGGTGAAGATCAGCGGCTGATGCCAGAGCCGAAATTGCGCTATCACCTCAAGCAATTCCCGATCGAAAGCCTCGCGCAATGGCTGCCGAAAGACTTTGCCTGGAAGGGCAAGCTCAACGCCGACCTGCAACTGGATCTGCCGGCCAGCGGCCCCAACGGCGTGGTCAGCATTGACGCCAGCGGCGGCACCTTGCGCATGAAGGAAAAGGACCAGTGGCTGGATTTCCCGTATCAGACCCTGAAACTCACCAGCAAACTCACGCCCAAGCGCGTCGACACCGAACTCAATTTCGTCGGCGGCAAACTCGGCGAGTTGCTGGTGCAGGCGCAGCTCAATCCACTGCCGAAAAACAAACCGCTGAGCGGCTCGTTCCGCCTCAGCGGGCTGGATCTGTCGGTGGCGCGGCCGTTTGTGCCGATGGTTGAAAAGCTCACCGGCCGCCTGAATGGCAGCGGGACGATTTCCGGCGGATTGCTCGCGCCGCTGGTCAACGGCACCGTGCAGCTGAGTGACGGCGAAGTGTCCGGCGCCGAGTTGCCGATGGAGCTGCAAAATCTGCAACTCACCGCCCTGATTGCCGGCGAATCGGTACGCCTCGACGGCGGCTGGAAAAGCGGCAAGGCCGGGCAGGGCAGCTTGACGGGGAACGTCGCTTGGGGCCAGGCGCTGGTGGTCGATCTGGCGCTCAAGGGCACGCAATTGCCGGTCACCGTCGAGCCGTACGCCAAGCTGGAAGTGGCGCCGGACTTGAAGATTTCCATGGCCGGCGACGAGCTGAAGATCGCTGGCAAAGTGCAGGTGCCCAAAGGCGAAATCACCGTGCGCGAATTGCCGCCATCCACGGTGAAAGTCTCCGATGACACGATCATCGTCGGCGCGCAGACCGAAGAGGGCAAACCACCGCTGGCGATGAAAATGGACATCGACGTGGTGGTCGGCGAAGACAAACTGGCCTTCGCCGGTTTCGGCCTGACCGCCAACGTGCAAGGTCATGTGCACATCGGCGACAACATGGACACCCGTGGCGAGCTGTGGCTCAACGACGGCCGCTACAGTGCCTACGGCCAGCGCCTGCAAGTGCGCCGTGCGCGTCTGTTGTTCGCCGGCCCCCTCGATCAGCCGTATCTGGACATCGAAGCGATCCGCCAGACCGACGACGTGATCGCCGGTATTCGCCTGAGCGGTAGCGCCGAGCAGCCGACCACGCAGATCTTCTCGGAACCGGCGATGAGTCAGGAACAGGCGTTGTCCTATCTGGTCCTCGGTCGACCGCTGAGCACCAACGGCGAAGACAACAACATGCTCGCGCAAGCGGCGTTGGGTCTGGGCTTGATGGGCAGCTCCGGGGTCACCAGCAGTCTGGCCAAGGATCTGGGGATTCAGGATTTCCAGCTCGACACTGCAGGCAGCGGCGATGCCACCAGTGTTGTGGCCAGCGGCAATATTACCGAGAAGCTCAGTTTGCGTTATGGCGTTGGCGTGTTTGAACCGGCCAGCACCATCGCGCTGCGCTACAAGCTGAGCAAGAAGGTTTACGTCGAGGCGGCGAGTGGCGTCGCCAGTTCGCTGGATATCTTCTACAAGCGCGATTTCTAACGCGCGTTTCCCATCGCCGGGTCGCGTCGCTGCGATCCGGCTTTTGCCGAATGAATTAGACTCAGCGCTACTTGAATGCTGCGCGATTGGCGGCTGCCCGAAAACAACAGAGACGCCTATGATCCGCTTGAGTATGGTCTTGCTCGGTCACGAATTCGTCCGCAAGCGTTGGTCTGCGCTGGCGCTGACGGGCATTGTCTGGGGCGCGGCCGGTGTGGGCATCTTCATTGATGCGCTGGACGGGGTTTTGTATTTTCCGCTGCATCTCTTCGGCTATCTGTTGTTGCTCGAAGCGCTGATCCTGCTGCTGGTGCCGGCACCACAAGCCGGGACCGCTGCGGCCCTGCGCAGAGCGCGCGGACTGGCTTTTCTCTTGCTGGGGCTGCTGATCGTCGACCGGCAACATGCCGCCGGGCTGATTCTGGCGGTGCTGTTTGGTGGGGCTTTTCTGCTCGATGGCGGCTTTCGGTTGGCGGCGGCGCTGGTGGTGCGCTTTGTCGGTTGGCAGGTGTCGTTGCTGGCGGGGTTGTTCGAAATCGGCTTTGGCGTGTTTATCCTCGAGCCGTATCCGACGCTGTATAAGGGCACGGTGCCGTTTTGCATTGGCATGAGCCTTTTCCTGACCGGTTGCGCCTTGTTGCGGCAAGCCGTGCGCTTCAAAAACCAGCCGCCGCTGACAAGCCCTTTGTCGGTCAGTGCGCCGGCCAGCAGCGATGCGTTGGTGATTCACGTCTGGACCCCCAGTGGCACCGTCGACGACACCTTGGTGCGCAACCGCCTGCTCAACCGCTACATCGCGGCGGTCGACATCAATGGCGTTATCTCCGCCGGTCACGCGGCACTGGAATGTGGCCCGGACATTTACATCAGCCATTACCCGCAGGACGACATCGATCGTTCGGCGGGGGATTTTGTGCGACTGCTGCGGGCGACGCCGAACAACGATGTTGCCGGCAGGTTTTTGCCGGATTATGCGGGGGAGGTGGCTGACTGGTGTCCGTCTTCGGTGCAGGTCAGTTTTGCCCATTACGACGCCCGGCGCCTGCATGCGTTCTGGACTGCGTATCGGCAGAACAGCACGTACAACCTGACCAGTCGCAATTGTTCCAGCGCCGTCGCTCATAGCCTCGAAGCGGCCCTTGAGGGAGCGATGAACCGGGGCCATTCGAGCATGCTGGATTTCGCCCGGGTCATTTTCAGCCCCGAGTTCTGGGTTGCCGCGCAAGTGCGCAAACGGGCAGAGGCGATGGCGTGGACGCCCGGACTGGTGCTCGATTATGCGCGGGCGTTGCATGCCGCCATCGAGCCGGCACCGCCGGGCTGGCACAGCATTTATGCGGTGAGCAAGCGTGCGTTTGGGTATGTGGGCGCTGCGTTGCGGGGGCGTGCGGTGCATCCTGTGCAGCCGCCTGCGCATCCTTCCGACGAATCCTCGACATCCTCATAAAGGTCAAAAGATCGCAGCCTTCGGCAGCTCCTACATGTTTCACATCCCTGTAGGAGCTGCCGAAGGCTGCGATCTTTTGATCTTCGTCACCCCTCTTCAGCACAAAAACCCACTCCACTGGTCAACTAATTGCAAAGCAGCCTAACTATTGCGTTGACATTCGCTGCCTAGGCAGTAATATCTCGACATACATTCACTGCCTAGGCAGTTATTAGGTGAGCAAATGAAGCATTTCACCCCGGACGAATTCAAACATTGCCATCTCGGCCTGTTGCTTGGCCGTGCTGCGCTGCTCAAGGACCGGATCATCGACACCCACATGGAACCCCACGGCATCACCGCCGCGCAGTTCAAGGTGTTGATCATCATGGCCCAGTTCGGCGTCGACACCCCGGCCGAGCTGTGCCGGCATCTGTCGCTCGACAGCGGTTCGATGACACGCATGCTCGATCGTCTGGAGCAGAAAGGCTTTCTGGCTCGCCAGCGCAGCGAAGGCGATCGCCGTCAGGTGCAACTCAAGCTGACCGAACAAGGCCAGCAACTGGCCGATCGCCTGCCGCACATCGGCGCCGATGCGATGAATGAACTGGCCGGCGCCGTCACTCCGGACGAGTTGAAGACCCTGGAATACATCCTCAAGAAAATCCTGCTGGCAGCCGGTGACCCGATCACCATCCAGCGGTTAGGTGAACACAATGAGCGGTAAAACCTTGCGCAGCAGCCTGACGCTGGTGCTGTCGGCGATGATCCTCGCCGGTTGCGCCAACTACAGCGGCCTCGACACTCAAGGCAAAAGCCTTGATGCGAAAAGCCTCAATGCCAGCCAGTCCCTCAACGGCGTGACCCTGTCGCCGGCCGCGTGGCCGAAAAGCGACTGGTGGACCAGCCTCGGCGATCCGCAACTCGACGGTCTGATCCGCGAAGCGCTGCACGACAGCCCGGACATGCAAATCGCCGAAGCCCGCGCGCATCAGGCCAACGCCGCTGCGTACGCCGCCGATGCCGAACGTTATCCGACCCTCGACGCCAGCGCCGGCATCAGCCGTTCGCGTCTGGCCAAGGATCAGGATCCGCTGGGGCAGGGCGATGCCTACGCCACCGTGCGTAACGTCAGCGCCGGGTTCAATTACAACTTCGACCTCTGGGGCGGCCAGCGTGATGCCTGGGAAGCTGCACTCGGTCAGGCCCGCGCCGCTGAAGTTGATCGTCAGGCTGCGCAGTTGACCCTCGCCGCTGATGTCGCTCGCGCTTACAGCGATCTCGGTCAGGCGCACATCGTTTACGACCTGGCGAACGAAGACCTCAAACGCACCAAGCAGATGCTCGACCTGAGCCAGCGTCGCCTCAGTTCCGGGATCGACAGCCAGTACCAGTTCCAGCAAACCCAGAGCCTGGAAGCTAGTTCCGAAGCCAGCCTGATCGACGCAGAAAAACGCTTGAACAGCGCGAAAATCGCCCTGGCCGTGCTGCTCGGCAAAGGCCCGGATCGCGGCAACGAAATCGCCCGACCGAAAGTCCTGCAAGCCAGCGCGGTCGCCGTGCCGTCAGTGTTGCCGGCGGAACTGCTCGGTCGGCGCCCGGATCTGGTCGCTGCGCGCTGGCGTGTAGAAGCGGCGAGCAAGGATATCGACTCGGCGAAAACCCAGTTCTATCCGAACCTGAACCTGACGGCCTCGGCCGGCGCCGAATCCCTTTTGGGTGACGCGATGTTCGGCTCGGCCAGTCGCTTCTTCAACATTGCCCCGACCATTTCGGTGCCGATCTTCGACGGCGGACGCCTGCGCGCCAACCTCGATGCGCGCGACGCCGATTACGACCTGGCGGTGGCGCAGTACAACAAAAGTCTGGTGAAAGCACTGGGCGATGTCAGCGACACGATCAACCAGTTGCGTGACATCGGCCGGCAGATCGGTGCGCAGCAACACGCCACCGACATTGCCCAGGATTCTTACAACACCGTCGTCCAGCGTTACGGTTCCGGCATCGGCAACTACCTGGACGTGCTCAGCATCGAGCAGCAATTGCTGCAGGCCCAGCGTCAACTGGCCACCCTCAATGCCGAGCAGATCGACCTGTCGATTCAACTGATGCAAGCGCTGGGCGGCGGCTTCCAGGGTGACACCCTGACCGCAGCCAACGCCAGCCCAGCCACGCCGCACAACTAATTCAAGGTACTTGTCATGGCCACTGCCGAAAACACCCAAGCTCAAGGCAACACCCCGGACACCGGCAACCCGCGCAAACGCAAAGTCATGCTGCTGGTGCTGGCCGTTGTGGTTGCACTCGCCTGCGCCGGCGTCTGGGCGTATCACGAATTCATCGGGCGCTTTAACGAAAGCACCGACGACGCCTACGTCAACGGCAACGTCGTCGAAATCACGCCGCTGGTGACCGGCACCGTGGTCAGCATTGGCGCTGACGATGGTGATCTGGTGCACGAAGGTCAGGTGCTGATCAACTTCGATCCGAACGACGCTGAAGTCGGCCTGCAAAGTGCCCAGGCGAAACTGGCGCGCACCGTGCGTCAGGTGCGCGGTCTGTATAGCAACGTTGATGGCATGAAAGCTCAGGTCAACGCGCAGCAGGCCGAAGTGCAGAAAGCCCAGGACAACTACAACCGCCGGAAAAACCTCGCGCAGGGCGGGGCGATTTCCCAGGAAGAACTGTCCCACGCTCGCGACGACCTGACCTCGGCGCAAAACGCCCTGGCCAACGCCAAACAGCAATTGAAAACCACCAGCGCGCTGGTTGATGACACCGTGGTGTCGTCGCATCCGGACGTGATGTCGGCCGCTGCCGATCTGCGTCAGGCGTACCTGACCAATGCCCGCAGCACCTTGATCGCGCCGGTCACCGGTTACGTCGCCAAGCGCACCGTGCAACTCGGTCAGCGCGTGCAGCCGGGCACGGCGTTGATGGCGGTGATTCCGCTGGATCAACTGTGGATCGACGCCAACTTCAAGGAAACCCAACTGCGTGATATGCGCATCGGTCAGCCGGTCGATATCGAGTCCGACATCTACGGCAGCGACGTGAAGTACAGCGGCACCGTCGACAGCCTCGGCGCCGGCACCGGTAGCGCGTTTGCTCTGCTGCCAGCGCAGAACGCCACCGGTAACTGGATCAAGATCGTGCAGCGTGTGCCGGTGCGGATTCACATCAACGCCGAAGAACTGGCCAAGCATCCGCTGCGCGTCGGTCTGTCGACCAACGTTGAAGTGAACCTGCACGACCAGAGCGGTCCGGTGCTCGCACAGCAGCCACCGCAGAAAGCGTCGTTCAGCACCAACGTCTACGACCGCCAACTGGCTGAAGCCGACGCGATGATTGCGCAGCTGATCCACGACAACAGCGCAGCGGTGAGCAAAACCGCACAACGCTGACCTGCACTGACTTTGTAGGAGTGAGCCTGCTCGCGATAGCGGTGTGTCAGACCCAATTCCTCGACTGATACACCGTTATCGCGAGCAGGCTCACTCCTACAGGGCTGCGGCGACCATCAGGTTTCATAGGATTCACAATGAGCAATAACGCCTCTTTCACGCCGCCCAGCCTGTTGCTCAGCACCATCGGCCTGTCGCTGGCGACGTTCATGCAAGTGCTCGACACCACCATCGCCAACGTGGCACTGCCGACGATTTCCGGCAACCTCGGGGTGAGTTCGGAGCAGGGCACCTGGGTGATCACCTCGTTCGCCGTGAGCAACGCGATTGCGCTGCCGCTGACCGGTTGGCTTAGCCGTCGGTTCGGCGAGGTGAAGCTGTTTCTCTGGGCCACCATTCTGTTCGTGCTGGCCTCGTTTCTCTGCGGTATCTCGACGTCGATGCCGGAACTGATCGGCTTCCGTGTGCTGCAAGGTCTGGTCGCCGGCCCGCTGTACCCGATGACGCAGACCCTGTTGATCGCAGTTTATCCGCCCGCCAGGCGCGGCATGGCCCTTGCGTTACTGGCGATGGTCACGGTGGTCGCGCCGATTGCCGGGCCGATTCTCGGTGGCTGGATTACCGACAGTTACAGCTGGCCGTGGATCTTCTTCATCAACGTGCCGATCGGCATCTTTGCGGTGATGGTGGTGCGTTCGCAACTGGCCAAACGTCCGGTGGAAACCAGCCGTCAGCCGATGGATTACGTCGGCCTGATCACGCTGATCATTGGTGTTGGCGCGTTGCAGGTGATCCTCGACAAGGGCAATGATCTGGACTGGTTCGAGTCGAACTTCATCATCATCGGCGCGGCGATTTCGGTGATCGCGCTGGCGGTGTTCGTTATCTGGGAAATGACCGACCAGCATCCGGTGGTGAATCTGCGGTTGTTCGCGTACCGCAACTTCCGCATCGGCACGCTGGTGTTGGTGCTGGGTTATGCCGGGTTCTTCGGCATCAACCTGATCCTGCCGCAGTGGTTGCAGACGCAAATGGGCTACACCGCAACCTGGGCGGGTCTGGCCGTGGCGCCGATCGGTATTTTGCCGGTGCTGCTGTCGCCGTTTGTCGGCAAGTACGCCAACAAGTTCGACCTGCGTTTGCTGGCCGGGCTGGCGTTTCTGGCGATTGGTTTGAGTTGCTTTATGCGGGCGGGATTCACCAATGAGGTGGACTTCCAGCACATCGCGTTGGTGCAGTTGTTCATGGGTATTGGTGTGGCGCTGTTCTTCATGCCGACCTTGAGTATTTTGATGTCGGACTTGCCGCCGAGCCAGATTGCCGATGGCGCGGGTCTTGCGACTTTTCTGCGGACATTGGGCGGTAGCTTTGCGGCGTCGCTGACCACGTGGATCTGGATTCGCCGCGCGGATCAGCATCATGCGTATATGAGTGAAAGCATCAGCACTTTCGAACCGGCGACGCGCGAGACCTTGAATCAGTTGGGCGGGGCGAGCCAGTCGGCTTATGCGCAGATGGATCAGATCCTCACCAGCCAGGCGTACATGCTCTCCACCGTGGATTACTTCACGCTGCTGGGCTGGGGGTTTATGGGGTTGATTCTGATTGTGTGGCTGGCTAAGCCACCGTTTGCCGCGAAGGCGGGGCCGGCGGCTTCAGGGCACTAAGGTCAAAAGCCCCTCACCCTAACCCTCCCGAAACGTCGGACCGCCCGTAGGGAGAGGGGACTGACCGTGGTGGATGTTCGAGATACACCGACTTGCAATACCGAGTCGAACTCAGGTTTGAAAAGCACAGAGATCGGCTCCCATATCCCCTCGCTCACTAGGGTAGAGGGGACTGACCGAGTTGATTGTTTGAGGTACACCGACTTGCAATACCGAGTCGAACTCAGGTTTTGAAAAGCATAGAGATCGGCTCCCTTTCCCCCTCGCCCCCTTGGGGGAGAGGGCTGGGGTGAGGGGGAAGCGATCTTCAGCCGTGCGGCAAAGCCAGCGGCGGGGCGAAGTCGAACGGCGCCAATGCGTAACCGCTTTCATCCACCTGCAACGCCCAACCCTGCCGATCCCAATCCCCCAACACAATCCGCTTCGCCGCTTGTTCACCAAGCTGCAACTTGTGAATCGCCGGCCGATGGGTGTGCCCGTGAATCAGGGTTTTCACCCCGTATTCCTGCATGATCCGCGGAATCTCTTCCGGCGTGACATCGACAATGTCATTGGCCTTCATCCGCGTCTGTGCCTTGCTTTCGCTGCGCAGCTTGCGCGCCAGTTTGTGGCGGCTGCTCAAGGGCAGGTTACGCAGGATGAACAGCGTGATCGGATTACGCAGATAACGCCGCAGCTTCATATAGCCGACGTCGCGGGTGCAGAGGCTGTCGCCGTGCATCAACAGCACCGGCTCGCCGTAAAACTGCACGACACTCGGATCCTTCAGCAAGGTGCAGCCGGCCTGTTTACAGAAGGCCTTGCCGAGCATGAAGTCGCGATTGCCGTGCATCAGGAAAATCGCCGTGCCACTGTCGCTGAGTTCGCGCAGGGCCTGGCAGATGGAACGCTGGAAGGGCGTCATGGCGTCGTCGCCAATCCACGCTTCGAAGAAGTCGCCGAGAATGTACAGCGCACTCGCCGAGCGGGCGCGTCCGGCGAGCAAATCCAGAAACGCCCGGGTAATGTCCGGGCGCTCCTCTTCCAGATGCAAGTCTGAAATCAGCAATATCACGCTTCGATGATCTCGGCTTTCTCGATGATCACGTCGTCTTTTGGCACGTCCTGGTGACCGGCCTTGGAGGTAGTGGCAACGCCTTCGATCTTGTCGACGACATCAGTGCCGGCAACCACTTTACCGAATACGGCGTAGCCCCAGCCCTGAGCGGTCTTGGCGGTGTGGTTGAGGAAGCTGTTGTTGGTGGCGTTGATGAAGAACTGCGCCGAGGCCGAATGCGGGTCCATGGTGCGAGCCATGGCCAGGGTGTACTTCTCGTTCTTCAGGCCGTTGTCGGCTTCGTTCTGGATGCTTGGGCGCTTGTCTTTCTTTTCTTGCATGCCAGGCTCGAAACCGCCGCCCTGGATCATGAAGCCCTTGATCACGCGGTGGAATACCACGTTCTCGTAGTGACCGTTTTTAACGTATTCGAGGAAGTTGGCAGCGGTGATCGGCGCTTTTTCCGCGTCCAGTTCGATGACGATGTCGCCGTAGTTGGTGGTCAGTTTGACTTGAGTCATGATCGCTACTCTTTATAAGGAATTCGTGGGTAATGGGACATTTCGACCCGTTACCGGTTCAGCCCATCGGCCAAGGTGCGCAGTTTAGCGTGACAGGCGCGAATTTCGAGGCAGTTTTTCCAAATCCCTGCGATTAAATGCGCTCCTTTATAGGCCGTGCTCTGTCAGCCCCTTGACAGCATCGGCTATGATAGCGGCTTTGTTTTGTCTGGCCCCCTCTGCGGCCGCGCACCTGTAAGTCAAGGATCCTATGAGCAAGCCCACTGTCGACCCTACCTCGAATGCCAAGTCCGGCCCTGCCGTGCCGGTCAATTTCCTGCGGCCGATCATCCAGGCAGACCTGGACTCGGGCAAGCACACCCAGATCGTCACCCGTTTCCCGCCGGAGCCCAACGGCTACCTGCACATCGGCCACGCCAAGTCGATCTGCGTGAACTTCGGCCTGGCCCAGGAGTTCGGCGGCGTCACGCACCTGCGTTTCGACGACACCAACCCGGCCAAGGAAGATCAGGAATACATCGACGCGATCGAAGCCGACGTCAAATGGCTGGGCTTTGAGTGGTCCGGCGAAGTGCGCTACGCCTCGCAGTATTTCGACCAGTTGCACGATTGGGCCGTCGAGTTGATCAAGGCCGGCAAGGCCTACGTCGACGACCTGACCCCGGAGCAGGCCAAGGAATACCGTGGCAGCCTGACCGAGCCGGGCAAGAACAGCCCGTTCCGCGACCGTTCGGTAGAAGAAAACCTCGACTGGTTTGCGCGTATGCGCGCCGGTGAGTTCCCGGACGGCGCCCGCGTGCTTCGTGCGAAGATCGACATGGCCTCGCCGAACATGAACCTGCGTGACCCGATCATGTATCGCATCCGTCACGCGCATCACCACCAGACCGGTGACAAGTGGTGCATCTACCCGAACTACGACTTCACCCACGGTCAGTCGGACGCCATCGAAGGCATCACCCACTCGATCTGCACCCTGGAATTCGAAAGCCATCGTCCGCTGTACGAGTGGTTCCTCGACGCACTGCCAGTGCCGGCGCACCCGCGTCAGTACGAGTTCAGCCGTCTGAACCTCAACTACACCATCACCAGCAAGCGCAAGCTCAAGCAGCTGGTCGATGAAAAGCACGTCAATGGCTGGGACGATCCGCGCATGTCCACGCTGTCGGGTTTCCGCCGCCGTGGTTACACGCCGAAATCGATCCGCAACTTCTGCGAAATGGTCGGCACCAACCGTTCCGATGGCGTGGTTGACTTCGGCATGCTCGAATTCAGCATCCGTGACGACCTCGATCACACCGCGCCACGCGCCATGTGCGTGCTGCGTCCGCTGAAAGTCGTCATCACCAACTACCCGGAAGGCCAGGTCGAAAACCTCGAACTGCCGCGCCACCCGAAAGAAGACATGGGCGTACGCGCGCTGCCATTCGCTCGGGAAATCTACATCGACCGTGACGACTTCATGGAAGAGCCACCGAAGGGCTACAAGCGCCTGGAACCGGCCGGTGAAGTGCGTCTGCGCGGCAGCTACGTGATCCGTGCCGACGAAGCGATCAAGGACGCCGATGGCAACATCGTCGAACTGCGTTGCTCGTACGATCCGGAAACCCTCGGCAAGAACCCTGAAGGCCGCAAGGTCAAAGGCGTGATCCACTGGGTGCCGGCCGCGGCCAGCGTCGAGTGCGAAGTGCGTCTGTACGATCGCCTGTTCCGTTCGGCCAACCCTGAGAAGGCTGAAGACAGCGCGAGTTTCCTCGACAACATCAACCCTGATTCGCTGCAGGTGCTCACCGGTTGTCGTGCTGAGCCATCGCTTGGCAATGCACAGCCGGAAGACCGGTTCCAGTTCGAGCGCGAAGGCTACTTCGTCGCGGATTTGAAGGACTCGAAACCAGGTCAGCCGGTATTCAACCGTACCGTGACCCTGCGTGATTCGTGGGGCCAGTGATTCAGCGTCAAAGGAAATAACGTGCTAACGATCTACAACACGCTCACCAAGAGCAAAGAAGTCTTCAAGCCGCTGGATGGCAACAAGGTGCGCATGTACGTCTGCGGGATGACCGTGTACGACTACTGCCACCTCGGCCACGGCCGCAGCATGGTCGCGTTCGACCTGGTGACCCGCTGGTTGCGGTTCAGCGGTTACGACCTGACCTACGTGCGCAATATCACCGACATCGACGACAAGATCATCAATCGCGCCAACGAGAACGGTGAATCGTTCGAAGCGTTGACCGAGCGCATGATCGCCGCGATGCACGAAGATGAAGCGCGTCTGAACATCAAGAAGCCGGACATGGAACCGCGCGCCACGGATCACATTCCGGGCATGCACGCGATGATCCAGACCCTGATCGACAAGGGCTACGCCTACGCTCCTGGCAACGGCGACGTGTACTACCGCGTCGCCAAGTTCATGGGCTACGGCAAACTGTCGCGCAATAAAATCGAAGACCTGCGCATCGGCGCCCGCATCGAAGTCGACGAGTCGAAACAGGACCCGCTTGACTTCGTCCTGTGGAAAGCCGCCAAACCGGGCGAGCCGAGCTGGGAATCGCCGTGGGGCGCCGGGCGTCCGGGCTGGCACATCGAGTGCTCGGTGATGTCCACCTGCTGCCTCGGCGAGACCTTCGACATTCATGGCGGCGGCAGCGATCTTGAGTTCCCGCACCACGAAAACGAAATCGCCCAGAGCGAAGCGGCCACCGGCAAGACCTACGCCAATGCGTGGATGCATTGCGGCATGATTCGCATCAATGGCGAGAAGATGTCCAAGTCCTTGAACAACTTCTTCACCATTCGCGACGTGCTGGAAAAGTACCACCCTGAGGTCGTGCGTTACCTGCTGGTGTCGAGCCACTACCGCAGCGCGATCAACTACTCGGAAGACAACCTCAAGGACGCCAAAGGCGCTCTGGAGCGTTTCTATCACGCGTTGAAAGGCCTGCCGACTGTGGCGCCCGCTGGCGGCGAAGCGTTTGTTGAACGCTTCACTGCGGTGATGAACGACGACTTCGGTACGCCGGAAGCCTGTGCCGTGCTGTTCGAGATGGTGCGTGAGATCAACCGTCTGCGCGAGAGCGATCTTGATGCAGCGGCAGGTCTGGCGGCACGTCTGAAAGAGCTGGCGAGTGTGCTGGGTGTGTTGCAGTTGGAAGCGGATGACTTCCTGCAGGCGGGTGCTGAAGGGCGTGTCGATGCGGCTGAGGTTGATGCGCTGATTGCGGCGCGTCTGGCGGCACGTGCGGGTAAGGATTGGGCCGAGTCGGATCGGATTCGTGATCAACTGTCGGCGATGGGCGTTGTGTTGGAAGACGGCAAGGGTGGGACTACCTGGCGTCTGGCTGACTGAAAGCTGTACTTGTTACAAACAAAACCCGCCGTGTGCGGGTTTTTGTTTGGCCGCGAGAAAAGCCCCTCACCCTAACCCTCTCCCAGAGGGAGAGGGGACCGAATGGGGGATGCTTGCGAGATACGCCGACCTGAGCGATTTCTGCCGAATCCATAATCGACACAATCTTTCAGGTCGATGCACAACGCCAGACACCTCGGTCAGCTCCCTCTCCCTCTGGGAGAGGGCTGGGGTGAGGGGAATGGTGTCAAAGCGATCCACCGACCTCAACGCTCCGTACCAAATCCATAATCGACTGGTTCTTTCAGGTCGATGGATGACTCGAGACACCTCGGTCAGCTCCCTCTCCCACCGGGAGAGGGCTGGGGTGAGGGTTGCTTTTGACGTTCGCGTAGGTCTTGATGTCGGCAACGCGTTCAGCCGGATGCTGAGCGGCGATGAATATCGAATGGAGACACCATGGCCAATCACTACCGCGAGCTGCTAACGACCCCCGGCGCCACCGGGTTAGTGCTCGCGAGTTCTATCGCCCGCTTGCCACAGGCAATGATCGGCATCGGCATCATCACCATGCTGGTGCAGCAGACCGGGGTTTACTGGCTGGCCGGCACCGTCGCCGGGACGTTCACCCTGGCCAACGCACTGCTCGGCCCGTACATCTCGAGACTGGTCGATCAACATGGCCAGAGCCGTGTGCTACCCGTTGTCACGGCGTTCAGCATTGCCATGTTGCTGGCCCTGATCCTTGCGGTTTACATGCGGGCACCGGCCGCGCTGCTGTTTGTTCTGGCCGCACTGGCGGGGACGATGCCGAGCATGCCGTCGATGATTCGCGCGCGATGGTCGCAGTTGTTCCGGGGCAAGCCGCAGTTGCACACGGCGTTTTCGCTGGACACGGTCCTCACCGAAATGGCCTACATCGTCGGTCCGCCGCTGGCGATCGGCTTGAGCGTGAGTTTCTTTGCCGAGGCGGGGCCACTGGTCGCGGTCGGGCTGCTGGCCGTCGGGGTGACGGCGTTTCTCCTGCAACGCCAGACTGAACCCAAGGTTGTCGTGGGCCACGCCAGTCATGGCGGCTCAACCCTGCGGATTCCCGGCGTACGCACCATTGTCCTCGCGCTGTTGGCGATGGGTGTCATTGGCGGAGCAATCGATGTGGCCGTCGTCGCGTTCGCCAATGCGCAGGGTTGGCCAGCGTCGGCGACCTTTATCCTCGCGGCCTATGCGTTCGGTTCACTGGTGGCGGGTTTGACGTTCGGTGCGATGAGGGTTTCCCTGGCGATTGAAAAACAGTTTCTGATCGGGATATTGGTGACGGCGTTCACCGGTGTACTGCCTGTTTTTGCAACGGATGTTTATGTGCTGACAGCGGCGCTGTTTATCGCCGGCATCTCATTTGCGCCGACGATGGTCGTGGTGATGAAAATGGGGACGATCATTATTCCTCCGTCGCGGATCACGGAGGGGCTGACATGGATGACTACCGGTATCAGCGTTGGTGTTGCGCTGGGCGGCATGCTGGCAGGGTTGGTTATTGATGCCTTCGGCGCGCGCGCGGGATTTGCGGTGGCTATTGGTGCGGGATTGATGATGGTGGTGGTTGTGCTGGTGGGGTTGCGCACATTGGAGGCGGCTTCGGTTGCGCATGTTGAGCCAGAACTTTCGCCCTCACCCTAGCCCTCTCCCCCAGGAGAGGGGACTGAATGGGGGATGTTCAGGAAATACACCGACCTGAGCGATTTGCGCTGAATCCATAATCGCCACGATGTTTCAGGTCGATGTCCGGTGCCAGACACCTCGGTCGGCTCCCTCTACCTCCGGGAGAGGGATGGGCGGGCGGCGTTCCGATGAGGGGAAGGGGTTCACTCAACCTTCAATCTGCCGCAACCGTTTATAGAGCGTATTGCGGCTAACACCCAAACGTCGCGCCAGATGCGAAATATTGCCCCCGGAAGCCTTCAACTCCCGGTTCAACGCTTCCACATCATTCAAATCCAGCCCCAACGGCGCCGCGCTCTCAACCGGCTCCATCTCCAGATCCACAAAAAAATCATCCGGCAAATGCTCCAGCCTCACCGGCTGTTCCTCAGCCATCGCCAACGCCACCTGCATCACACTACTGACCTGACGCAAATTCCCCGGCCACGGATGACGGCTGAACAGCTCCAGCACTTCCTGGCTCAACCCCGCCCACTGCGTCGGTTCACGATGCTGTTCCCACAATCGCTTAAACAACGCCTCCTTGTCACTGCGCTCCCTCAGCGGCGGCAGTTCCAGGGTCAAACCACCAATGCGGTAATACAAATCCTCACGAAACCGCCCCAACTGCACTTGTTCACGCAGAGAACGGTTAGTCGCCGAAATAATCCGCAAATCCACCGGGAACAATTCGCTACTGCCCACCGGTTGCACGCAGCGCTCCTGCAACACCCGCAACAACCGCGCCTGCGTCGGCAACGGCATATCGCCAATCTCGTCGAGAAACAGCGTGCCTTTGTCCGCCTTGCGAATCAGCCCTATGCTGCCTTTCTGATTCGCGCCGGTGAATGCGCCTTTCTCATAACCGAATAACTCGGACTCGACCAATTCGGCGGGGATCGCCGCACAGTTGACGGCAATGAAGGCTTGTTTGCTGCGAGAGCTAGCCTGGTGCAGGGCTTTGACGAAGACCTCTTTGCCGACCCCGGTTTCGCCATGGATCAGCAGCGGAATGTCTTTTTCCAGTAACCGCTCAGCCTGCCGCACGGCTTTTTCCACGCGACTGTCGCCGAAGTGCAGGGTGTTGAGGCTGATGGCGGTGGGCGCGGCGGTTTTGGGTTCAGCAGCAAAAACGCGCGGTTGAATCGACGCCTGTTTCGGCCGCTTCAACAAACATTGAAAACGGTTACGCCCAGAGGTCTGCAAGGCAAACGGCAAACCGTCCGGCTGGTTGATCAATTCCAGCAGTGACACTTTGAACAGGCTCTCAACGCTGACCCGCGACAAACGCACGCCGAGCAAATTGTCCGCCCGGCGATTGGCCGACAGCACCTGACCGCTCTCATCAAAGATCAACAACCCGGCCCACTGACTGTCGAGGTTGTTCAACCCGGTGTTGAAAGTCAGTTGAAAATGCTGGCCATGGAACAGGTTGAGGATCAGCCGGTTTTCCACGGTCTGGCTCATCATCTTGACCATGCCCAGCGTGTGCGAGGGCGGCAGATAGCTGTCGCTGGACACATCGAGCACCGCGATCACCTTGCGCTCGGCGTCGAAAATCGGCGCGGCGGACCCGGTCATGAAGCGGTTGGCTTTCAGAAAGTGTTCATCGTGTTCAATGTGCACCGCTTGCTCACACGCCAGTGCCGTGCCGATCGCATTGGTACCGCTGCAGCGCTCCATCCAGCTCGCCCCAGCCTGAAAACCCCGGGCCAGATTCGGTTCGATAAAGCGTTGCGTGCCCCACGAGGTCAGCACCTGGCCCTGATTGTCAGCGAGCATGATCAGGCAGTTGGAGTTGCTGAGGATGTTTTCGTAGTAGGGCAGGACTTCCTGGTGCGTGGTCTGCACCAGTGAATGATGGCTGTCGAGCAACTGCGCAATGCCGGCGGCAGGCAGTTGATCGAAGGCCGGCGTGCTTTGGTGGTCGAGACCGAACGCGCGACAACGTTGCCAGGACGTCTGGACGATCGCGTCGTGGGACAGCGGCGGGGCAGGTGCGGCCATGGCAGTCAGCCTCTGATGCAGCATTCTTATTATTGTTATTCGATCCTACAGGGGGATCGGTTCGCAAAAAGCGTTCATAGAGTGTTGTTCACTATTGTTCATTGTCAATCGGTCAACTGTTCAAATGTGTTCAGCAATGAACGCCGTCTCCCCACGCTTTCACCGATTTTCGCGACAAATCAATCACTTAGATTTTTGGCACGAAACTCGCTCCCGTGCACAGGTCGATTGACTCCAATAATAAAAAGGCCGAGCCATGTCACTCACCCTGGAGCACGTCAGCCGTACCGTCGAGGGCCAGACCTGGATCGACGATGCGTGCCTGAAATTCGAACCCGGTTCGTTCAACGTTTTGCTCGGCCGCACCCTGTCCGGCAAAACCAGCCTCATGCGTTTAATGGCCGGGTTGGATAAACCTGACAGCGGCCGCATCTTGATGAACGGCGTCGACGTCACCCAGCGCCCGGTGCGTTTGCGCAACGTGTCGATGGTTTATCAGCAGTTCATCAACTACCCGACCATGACCGTGTTCGAGAACATCGCCTCGCCGCTGCGGCAGGCCGGTGTCTCGAAAGAGATCATCCATAGCAAAGTGCAGGAAACTGCGAAGATGCTGCGCATCGAGAAGTTTCTGCAGCGCTATCCGCTGGAGCTGTCCGGCGGTCAACAGCAGCGCACGGCCATGGCCCGCGCGTTGGTCAAGGACGCCGAGCTGATCCTGTTCGATGAGCCGCTGGTCAACCTCGACTACAAACTGCGCGAAGAGCTGCGTCAGGAAATGCGCGAGCTGTTCAAGGCGCGCCACACCATCGCGATCTACGCCACCACCGAACCCAACGAAGCGCTGGCACTCGGCGGCACCACGACGATTCTTCACGAAGGCCGGGTGATTCAGAGCGGCCCGTCGACTTCGGTCTATCACCAGCCGCAAACCGTGCTCGCCGCCGAATTGTTCTCCGAACCGCCGATCAACCTGATGCCCGGGCGCATCGCCGGCAACGAAGTCAGCTTCGCCAATTTTGTGCACTTCCCGTTGAACGTCGATCTGCGCCCGGTGGGCGAGGGCGAGTTCCGCTTTGGCGTGCGCCCCAGCCACATCTCGCTGGTGCCGAGCAACGATGACGACCTCGAACTGGCAGTCACCGTCGAAGTCGCCGAGATCAGCGGTTCGGAAACCTTCCTGCATGTGCGCAACGAGCATTTCCTGCTGGTGCTGCACTTGCCCGGCGTTCACGAATACGACGTCGATGCGCCGATCCGCATTTACATCCCGACCCACAAACTGTTCGTTTTCGATGCGCAGGGCCGTCTGGTGCAAGCACCGGGCCGGCGTGTCGCGAGGGTTGCCTGATGGCCGAAATCCGTTTGCAGCACCTCGCCCACAGCTACAGCAAAACCCCCAGCGGCGCCGAGGATTATGCGATCCGCGAGATGGATCACGTCTGGGAGCAGGGCGGTGCTTACGCCTTGCTCGGTCCGTCGGGTTGCGGCAAGTCGACCTTGCTCAACATCATCTCCGGACTGCTCAGCCCCTCGCAGGGCCATGTGTTGTTCGACGGCAAAGCGGTCAACGACCTGACGCCGGAGAAGCGCAACATCGCCCAGGTTTTCCAGTTTCCGGTGGTCTACGACACCATGACCGTGTTCGATAACCTGGCTTTCCCCCTGCGCAATCAGGGCATGGCCGAGGCGAAAGTGCACAGCAAGGTGCAGGAAATTGCCGAAGTCCTCGACCTGCAAAACCTCCTGAGCAAAAAGGCGCGCAACCTCACCGCCGACGAAAAACAGAAAGTCTCGATGGGCCGTGGTCTGGTGCGTGACGATGTCTCGGCGATCCTCTTCGATGAACCGCTGACGGTGATCGACCCGCACCTGAAGTGGAAACTGCGGCGCAAGCTCAAGCAGATCCACGAGCAGTTCAACATCACCATGGTCTACGTCACCCACGATCAACTGGAAGCCTCGACCTTCGCCGACAAGATTGCGGTGATGTACGGCGGCCAGATCGTCCAGTTCGGCACGCCACGGGAATTGTTCGAGCGGCCGAGCCACACCTTTGTCGGCTATTTCATCGGCAGCCCGGGGATGAACCTGATCGACGTGCAGCCGCAGCCCGGCGGCGTCGGTTTCGCCTCGACGCACCTGCCGTTGTCCGACGCCATGCAGCGCCATATCGAACACGGTCAGTGGAAAAATCTGAAGGTCGGCATCCGCCCGGAGTTTATTCATGTCTGGGACGAGCCGTTTGATGACGCGATGCAGGCCAGGGTCGTACACGTCGAAGACCTCGGCACCTACAAGATCATGACCCTCGATCTCGACGGCGCGCCGTTGAAAGTGCGACTGGCCGAAGACAAACCGGTGCCGCAGGGCACGGCGTACATCAGTTTCCCGGCGCAGTGGTTGATGGTTTATGCCGATGAGTTTCTGCTCGAAGCCGACGATGAGGTGCAGCCATGAACAAGGTGCAGAACAACAAGGCCTGGTGGCTGGTGTTGCCGGTGTTCCTGCTGGTGGCATTCAGTGCGGTGATCCCGATGATGACCGTGGTCAACTATTCGGTGCAGGACATCTTCGACCAGTCCAGCCGCTACTTCGTCGGCGCTGACTGGTACAAGCAGGTTCTGCTCGATCCACGTTTGCACGACTCATTACTGCGCCAGTTCATCTACTCCGCGTGTGTGTTGCTGATCGAAATTCCGCTGGGCATTGCCGTTGCGCTGACCATGCCGACCAAGGGCCGCTGGTCGTCGGTGGTGCTGATCATTCTGGCGATTCCGTTGCTGATCCCGTGGAACGTGGTCGGCACCATCTGGCAGATCTTCGGCCGTGCCGACATTGGTTTGCTCGGTTCCAGCCTCAACGCGATGGGCATCAGCTACAACTACGCGGCCAACACCATGGACGCCTGGGTGACGGTGCTGGTGATGGACGTCTGGCACTGGACTTCGCTGGTGGCGCTGTTGTGTTTCTCCGGGTTGCGGGCGATTCCCGACGTGTATTACCAGGCCGCGCGGATCGACCGGGCCTCGGCCTGGGCGGTGTTCCGCCACATCCAGTTGCCCAAGTTGAAAAGTGTGCTGCTGATCGCGGTGATGCTGCGGTTTATGGACAGTTTCATGATTTACACCGAGCCGTTCGTGCTCACCGGCGGCGGGCCGGGCAATGCCACGACCTTCCTGAGTCAGACGTTGACCCAGATGGCCGTAGGGCAATTCGACCTCGGTCCGGCAGCGGCGTTTTCGCTGGTGTACTTCCTGATCATCCTGTTGGTGTCCTGGCTGTTCTACACCGCCATGACGCACTCCGACGCCAACCGCTGAGGCCCGGCCATGAGCAAGAGAAAGCTGATTCCATTGCTGGTGTACATCCTGTTCCTGCTGGTGCCGATCTACTGGCTGCTGAACATGTCGTTCAAGAGCAACACCGAAATCCTTGGTGGCCTCACACTTTTCCCACAGGACTTCACGCTGGCGAACTACAAGGTGATCTTCACCGATCCGAGCTGGTACACCGGATATCTGAACTCGCTGTATTACGTCAGCCTGAACACGGTGATCTCGCTGAGCGTGGCGTTGCCGGCGGCGTATGCGTTTTCGCGCTACCGTTTTCTCGGCGACAAGCACCTGTTTTTCTGGCTGCTGACCAACCGCATGGCGCCGCCGGCGGTGTTTCTGCTGCCGTTTTTCCAGTTGTATTCGTCGATTGGGCTGTTCGATACGCACATCGCCGTGGCCTTGGCGCATTGCCTGTTTAACGTGCCATTGGCGGTGTGGATTCTGGAGGGCTTTATGTCCGGTGTGCCCAAAGAAATCGACGAAACCGCCTAC
The DNA here is from genome assembly GCF_979258655.1 of Pseudomonas sp. AC242. Taxonomy (NCBI): domain Bacteria; kingdom Pseudomonadati; phylum Pseudomonadota; class Gammaproteobacteria; order Pseudomonadales; family Pseudomonadaceae; genus Pseudomonas; species Pseudomonas sp. AC242. The sequence goes on along the minus strand of NZ_OZ409873.1, from coordinate 3,303,108 downwards.
ATCGACGGCTACAGTTTTCCCAAGTTCTTCGTGAAGATTTTCATCCCGCTGATCGGCTCCGGCATCGGTGTGACGGCGTTTTTCTGCTTTATGTTTTCCTGGGTCGAACTGCTGCTCGCGCGCACCTTGACCTCGGTAAACGCCAAGCCGATCGCGGCGGTGATGACGCGCACGGTGTCGGCGTCGGGTATCGATTGGGGCGTGCTGGCAGCGGCGGGGGTGTTGACCATTCTGCCGGGCATGCTGGTGATCTGGTTTGTTCGCAACCACGTGGCCAAGGGCTTTGCCCTCGGTCGGGTCTGAGGAGCTGATGATGGAATGGATGAGCTGGACCACGCCTACCGCAGCATTCTTCATCGTCATCGGCCTGATTCTGGTCGGCATGACCACTTGGGAATTGCGCTCGCCGAGCATCCTGCGGCGAGGTTTTCTGCCGATTGCCACCACCCGTGGCGATCGCTTGTTTATCGGTCTTCTCGGCAGCGCCTACCTGCATTTGCTGGTGATCGGCGCCACCGACTGGAGCATCTGGGTGGCGTCCGCGTTGTCCCTGGTGTGGCTGTTGGCTGTGATGCGTTGGGGCTAGTCGAGTCGTTCGGCAATGCGGCTCCACAACTTAAACAGGAGGTCTCTATGTTCGACAAAAACAATAAGCTGCGACATAGCATTTCATTGGCAGCCATGCTGGCACTCAGCGGTTTGAGCGCATCCGCCTGGGCCGATGCCTACGAGGACGCGGCGAAAAAATGGATCGGCAGTGAATTCAAACCGTCGACCCTGACGGCCGAGCAGCAACTCGAAGAACTGAAGTGGTTCATCAAGGCCGCCGAGCCGTTTCGCGGCATGGACATCAAGGTCGTTTCCGAGACCCTGACCACCCATGAATACGAGTCGAAAGTGCTGGCCAAGGCGTTCAGCGAAATCACCGGGATCAAGCTCACCCACGACCTGCTGCAAGAAGGCGACGTGGTGGAAAAAATGCAGACGGTGATGCAGTCGGACAAGAATATCTATGACGGCTGGGTCAACGACTCGGACCTGATCGGTACGCACTTTCGCTACGGCAAGACCGAATCGATCACCGACCTGATGGCCAACGAAGGCAAGAACTTCACCTCGCCAACCCTCGACATCAAGGACTTCATCGGCATCTCGTTCACCACCGCGCCGGACGGCAAGATCTATCAACTTCCCGACCAGCAATTCGCCAACCTCTATTGGTTCCGCGCCGACTGGTTCGAACGCGCCGATCTGAAAGCCAAGTTCAAGGAAAAGTACGGCTACGAATTGGGCGTGCCGGTGAACTGGTCGGCCTATGAAGACATCGCCAAATTCTTCAGCGAAGACGTCAAGGAAATCGACGGCAAACGTGTGTACGGGCACATGGACTACGGCAAGAAAGACCCGTCGCTGGGCTGGCGTTTCACCGATGCCTGGTTCTCCATGGCCGGCGGCGGCGACAAGGGCATTCCCAACGGCTTGCCGGTGGACGAGTGGGGGATTCGTGTTGAGGATTGCCATCCGGTCGGCTCCAGTGTGACCCGTGGCGGCGATACCAACGGCCCGGCCGCGGTGTTCGCCACCACCAAGTATGTCGACTGGTTGAAGAAGTACGCGCCACCGGAAGCGGCGGGCATGACCTTCTCCGAGTCTGGCCCGGTGCCGTCGCAGGGCAACATTGCTCAGCAGATCTTCTGGTACACCGCGTTCACCGCCGACATGACCAAACCGGGCCTGCCGGTGGTCAACGCCGACGGCACGCCGAAATGGCGGATGGCGCCATCGCCGCGTGGGCCGTATTGGGAGGAGGGCATGAAGCTCGGTTATCAGGACGTGGGTTCGTGGACGTTCATGAAGTCCACGCCTGAGAAACAGAAACTGGCGGCGTGGCTGTACGCGCAATTCGTCACGTCGAAAACCGTGTCGCTGAAGAAAACCATCGTCGGTCTGACGCCGATTCGCGAGTCGGACATCAACTCGCAGGCGATGACCGATCTGGCGCCGAAACTCGGTGGTCTGGTCGAGTTCTACCGCAGCCCGGCCCGCGTGCAATGGACCCCGACCGGCACCAACGTGCCGGACTACCCGCGTTTGGCGCAACTGTGGTGGAGCCACATCGCCGAAGCGGCCAGCGGCGAGAAGACCCCGCAACAGGCGCTGGATGGCTTGGCCAAGGATCAGGACGCGATCATGACGCGTCTGGAACGCTCCAAAGCCCAGGCGGTTTGTGCACCGAAGATGAATCCGGAGCGCGATGCTCAGTACTGGTTTGATCAACCGGGCGCACCGAAACCGAAACTGGCCAACGAGAAGCCGAAAGGCGAGACCGTGAGCTACAACGAACTGCTGAAATCCTGGGCGGATGCGCGTAAGTGATAGTGGAACTGTGAAAGGCGAACGGCACCGGAAGGTGCCGTTTTTTTTGCTGCCTGATCTACCGCTTTCGCTTGCAGGCAAGCTCCCACAGGTTTCTGTGATGTTCACAAACTCCGGGTACGCCGCAGATCACTGTGGGAGCTGGCTTGCCAGCGATTCGATCTGACATTCAACATTGATATCGACTGACCCGTCGCCATCGCTGGCAAGCCAGGCCCCCACAGTTTTCTGTGATGTTCACAAACTCCGGGCACGCCGCAGATCACTGTGGGAGCTGGCTTGCCAGCGATTCGATCTGACATTCAACATTGATATCGACCGACCCGCCGCCATCGCTGGCAAGCCAGGCTCCCACAGTTTTCTTTGATGTTCACAAACTCCGGGTACGCCGCAGATCACTGTGGGAGCTGGCTTGCCAGCGATTCGATCTGACATTCAACATTGATATCGACCGACCCGCCGCCATCGCTGGCAAGCCAGGCTCCCACAGTTTTCTCTGATGTTCACAAACTCCGGGCACGCCGCAGATCACTGTGGGAGCTGGCTTACCAGCGATTCGATCTGACATTCAACATTGATATCGACCGACCCGTCGCCAACGCTGGCAAGCCAGGCCCCCACAGTTTTCTTTGATGTTCACAAACTCCGGGCACGCCGCAGATCACTGTGGGAGCTGGCTTGCCAGCGATTCGATCTGACATTCAACATTGATATCGACCGACCCGTCGCCATCGCTGGCAAGCCAGGCTCCCACAGGTTTCTGTGATGTTCACAAACTCCGGGCACGCCGCAGATCACTGTGGGAGCTGGCTTGCCAGCGATTCGATCTGACATTCAACATTGATATCGACCGACCCGTCGCCATCGCTGGCAAGCCAGGCTCCCACAGTTTTCTTTGATGTTCACAAACTCCGGGCACGCCGCAAATCACTGTGGGAGCTGGCTTGCAAGCGAAGAGGCCGTTGGCGGCACCGCAGGAAACCCGAGCCGGAACACGGTCATCGCCCCCGGCAAGCTCTTAACCTCCGCTACACCCTGATGCAGGCTCATGATCGAGCGCACAATTGCCAGCCCCAACCCGGTGCTGCCCTGCGAACGCGAGCGGCTGCTGTCGACGCGGTAGAAGCGGTCGAACAGATGTGGCAGGTGTTGCGCCTCGATCCCGGCACCGGGGTTGCTGACCAACAGGGAGGCCTGGGTCGCACCTTGTTCGATCAGCAACGTCACGGTTTTCCCGTTCGGGCAGTGGCGCAGCGCATTCGACAACAGATTGGAAATCGCCCGCTGAATCATCAGCCGATCACCCATTACCGTCGCACTGCCAACGACGTTCAAGTGAATGTTCTTATCCTGCGCCGACAGCGAAAACATCTCAGCGACCTTCGCCGCCTCGTCCTCCAGCGCCACCGATTCAAACGGCGCCAGCGCCGACGGATGACTGACCTGCGCCAGAAACAACATGTCCGAGACAATCCGCGCCACGCGCTCCAGTTCCTCGGTGCACGACACCAGCACGTCCTTGTATTCCTCGGTCGTGCGCTCGCGGGACAAGGTCACCTGCGCTTTGCCCATCAGGTTGTTGATCGGCGTGCGCAGCTCATGCGCCAGGTCATCGGAGAACTGCGACAACTGCTGCACTCCTGCATCGAGCCGATGCAGCATGAAGTTGATGCCTTGCGCCAATTCGCTCAACTCCTGCGGCATGTTCACCACGGACAGCCGGTGTTCCAGATCCTGGGTCGAGACCATCGCTGCGACTTTGCGAAACTCGCGCAACGGCGCCAAGCCACGCTGCACCGCACCCCAAGCGGTCAGACCGATAAACACCAGCAACAACGGCAAGGCAATCAGCGTTGAGCGCAGATAGGCGCTGAGCAGCGCCTCATCGTGGGCGTTATCCACTGACAGCAGCACCGGCACGCTGCTGCTGTCCTTGAGGCGAATCAGTTTCGAGGCGGTGAGGAATTTCTTGCCTTCCGCGTCGGTGCTGTCGCTGTAAGTCAGTTGATCGGTGGTGGCGCGCACCGCTTTCAATTCGACGCGCGGATCGCTCAATCCCGAGCCGGATTTGAACAGCGGCGAGCGCTGATTGAGGCGGTCATAAATGGTCAGCGTGAGGTTGTCATGCCCCATCACCTGATCGAGCAGAATATGCGGTTTGCCGGTGATTTCATTGGCATCGACGTACAACGACAGGCTGTGTTCGACCTGCGCCATTTTCTTTTCCAGACTGTCGCGCGACAGCGCGTTCAGTTCATGAGTCAACGCGAAATAGGCAAGGATCGCGAGGAACACCACCAATAGCGCGCCGAGAATACTCACCGTCAAACCGAGGCGCATCGACAGGCTGGAGGGCTTCATTCCCGTGCCTCCAGCACATAGCCGACACCGCGCAGGGTGTGAATCAGTTTGCTGTCGAACGGGTCGTCGATCTTCGCCCGCAAACGGCGGATCGACACCTCGACCACATTGGTGTCGCAGTCGAAATTCATGTCCCACACCAGCGAGATGATCTGCGTGCGCGTCAGCACTTCGCCGGACTGACGCATCAGCAGATGCAGCAGGGCGAACTCCTTGGTGGTCAGGTCGATACGCTGTTGCCCGCGAAACGCGCGATGGCGGCCCGGATCAAGTTCCAGATCAGCGACTTTCAGCACCTGAGGCACCGGGATGTTTTCACTGCGACGCATCAAGGTGCGCACCCGCGCCAGCAGTTCGGGGAACTCGAACGGCTTGACCAGATAATCGTCAGCGCCCAGATCAAGACCACGAATCTTGTCCGCCAGGCGCCCGCGTGCGGTGAGCATCATCACCCGCGTCGAATGGGTGCGACGCAGTTGTTCCAGCACGCCCCAGCCGTCGAGTTCCGGCAGGTTCACATCGAGAATAATCAGGTCATAGGCCTGTTGTTGCGCCAGATGCAAGCCATCGGCGCCAGTGGCCGCGTGGTCAACGACATAACCACTTTCGGTCAAACCCTGATGCAAGTATTCGGCAGCTTTAAGCTCGTCCTCGACGACAAGGATTCGCATGATCTTTCACCACTTTTATTTAATGGGTATTTAATTAAAAAGGCCCCTCACCCTAGCCCTCTCCCGGGGGAGAGGGGACTGAATGCGGGATATTTCAGAACTACGCCGACGTGAAAAAACATTACTGAATCCATAATCGACTAGATGTAACAGGTCGATATATAACGCCAGACATCTCGGTCGGCTCCCTCTCCCTCTGGGAGAGGGCTGGGGTGAGGGGAAGTCCGGACGATAAAGGTTGAAGTGGCTACAGGGTCAACCACCAAGCGCTTTAAAACGGTGCTCTGCGACAGTCGGTCGCAGCACAAACCATAAAATTCCCATCAGTTTGATTCCGGCAAGTGCAATTCAGCAGATAACTACCGTGTTTTTGTTTCGATGTATTTCGATAAAACCATTTGCACTTCGCATCCTAGAACAAAACAACTTCGGCAAACCGTGGATAACGGATTTGTAATGTTCCAGTCACCTTGTCGATAAGTTCAAAACCCTACCGTGGCGGCATCCGAGATTCTTCAATAAAGGAAGTCTTCCATTGCCCGGTTTAATAGAACTGACGGCGCGATCACGCCTGAAAAAAACCGCCAGCGGCATCCTGTTGTTGGCCTGTACCAGCCTCGCGAACGCAGCGACCTTGACGCTGGAGCAAGCCCTGCAAAGCGCCTTCGCCGGCAACCCGGAACTGGCCGCTGCGCAATGGGAAATCGGCATCGCCGAAGGTGACCGCCAACAGGCCGGCCTGATCCCCAACCCCGAAGTGTCGTGGGAAGCCGAAGACACTCGCCGCGAGTCGCGCACAACCACGGTGATGCTCAGTCAGCCGATCGAACTGGGTGGCAAGCGCGGCGCACGGATCGACGTTGCCAGCCGCGCGCAGGACGCTGCCGGCATCGAACTGGAGCGCAAGCGCAATGCTTTGCGTGCCGATGTGATTCAGGCGTTCAACAGTGCGCAAACCGCGCAGCAGCGTTTGCAGCTGTCCCGGCAATCCCTGCAATTGGCCGAGCACGGTGTGCGGGTGGCGCAAGGGCGGATCGAGGCGGGTAAATCGTCGCCGGTCGAGGGCACGCGGGCGCAAGTGCAGCTCTCGGAAGTGCGCCTTGAACTGAGCCGCGCCGAACGTGATCAGGCCACCGCGTACCAACAACTGGCGCAGGTCATGGGCGCGCCTCTACCGACCTCGACCAAGGTGCAGGCACCCACGCAAAGCATGCCGGCCGTTCCACCACCGACAAGATTGCTCGAGCGTCTGAACGAAACCGCCGAACTGCGTCTGGCCAAGTTGCAGATCGATCAGCGCGAAGCATCGCTTGGCCTGGAAAAGTCTCAGCGCATTCCCGACCTCACCGTGAGCATCGGCAGTCAATACAGCGAAACCGAGCGCGAGCGGGTTAACGTGGTCGGGTTGTCGATGCCGATTCCGCTGTTCAACCGCAATCAGGGCAACGTGCTCGCCGCCGCCCGCCGCACCGATCAGGCGCGGGATCTGCGCAACGCCACCGAGTTGCGTTTGCGCACGGAAATCCAGACCAGTCTCGAGCAATGGCAGACCGCCAACGGCGAAGTCACCGCGTTCAACCAGACCATCCTGCCCGCCGCGCAAAGTGCGGTCGACAGCGCCACACGCGGTTTCGAAATGGGCAAGTTCGGCTTCCTCGATGTACTCGATGCGCAACGCACATTGATCAGCGCTCGTAGCCAGTACATCCAGGCCGTCAGCGAGGCGACCGACGCCCGCGTACGCATCGAACGAATTTTTGGCGACCTCAGCGTCAGCCGTTGAATTTCATTCTTCAGACAACTGCGCGATGGCTCGACGCAGAGGAGTTTCCATGGATAAAAAACTGATGGTGGTCGCGGTGGCGACGTTGGCGCTGGGCATTGGTATCGGCTCGCAGTGGTCAGGTAACGCAAGCATCGACGCGCATGCCGACGAGACTTCTGAGCATGCCGATCACGCCGAAGAAGGTGCAGCGGCTGAACATGCCGAAGAAGGGCACATCGAATTGAGCGCCGAGCAGATCACGGCTGCCGGTATTCAACTCGCCGAAGCACGGGCGCAAAACATCAGCCGCGGCCTGCCATTCCCCGGCGAAGTGCGCTTCGACGAAGACCGCACCGCCCACGTCGTGCCGCGTGTGCCGGGCGTGGTCGAATCGGTGGCGGTCAACCTCGGGCAAACGGTGAAAAAGGGCCAGTTGCTGGCGGTGATCGCCAGTCAGCAGATCTCCGATCAACGCAGCGAACAGGCCGCCGCGCAACGTCGCCTGGCCCTGGCGCGCACCACCTACGAGCGCGAGAAAAAGCTGTGGCAGGACAAGATCTCCGCCGAGCAGGATTTCCTCCAGGCGCGCCAGGCGTTGCAGGAAGCGGAAATCGCCGTGAGCAATGCGCGGCAAAAGATCAGCGTGCTCAGCGGCAGCCTGGTCGCCACTGGCGGCAACCGCTACGAATTGCGCGCACCGTTCGACGGCGTGGTTGTGGAAAAACATCTGACGCCGGGGGAAGTCGTTGATGAAAGTACAGCGGCGTTCACCCTCTCGGATCTGTCGCGAGTGTGGGTGACGTTCGGCGTGTCACCGAAGGATTTGAACAAGGTTCAAGTAGGCAAAGCGGTCACCGTCAGCGCCCCGGAATTGAACGCGGAAGTGGTCGGTAGCGTGGCTTACGTCGGTAGCTTGCTCGGCGAACAGACCCGCACGGCAACCGTCCGCGTCACTCTGGAAAACCCGCAAGGCTCGTGGCGCCCCGGTCTGTTCGTCACCGCGCTGGTGGCGACCGACAGCCGCGAAGCGAAAGTCGCCGTACCGGAATCTGCGATCCAGACCGTCGAGGACAAATCCACGGTGTTCGTGCGTACCGACGACGGTTTCGAAGCGCGCGCGGTTGAGCTGGGCAGCCGCGCAGCCGGCCATGTGGAAATTACTCAAGGGCTGGAACCGGGCGCGCAAGTCGCCAGCGCCGGCAGCTTCGTCCTCAAGTCGGAACTGGGCAAAGCCTCAGCCGAGCACAGCCACTGATCCGGAAGAATCCCATGTTCGAACGCCTGATCCAGTTTGCCATCGAGCAGCGCATCATCGTCCTGCTCGCCGTTCTGCTCATGGCCGGCCTCGGCATCGCCAGTTATCAAAAACTGCCGATCGACGCCGTGCCGGACATCACCAACGTCCAGGTGCAAATCAACACCGGCGCCGCCGGGTTTTCGCCGCTGGAAACCGAGCAGCGCATCACCTTCCCGATTGAAACCGCCATGGCCGGTCTGCCGGCACTCGAACAGACCCGTTCACTGTCGCGCTCGGGCCTGTCGCAAGTCACGGTAATCTTCAAGGACGGCACCGACCTGTTTTTCGCCCGCCAATTGGTCAACGAGCGTCTGCAGATCGCCAAGGAGCAATTGCCCGAAGGCGCGGAAGCGGTGATGGGGCCGATTTCCACCGGCCTCGGCGAGATCTTTTTATGGACCGTGGAAGCCAAGGAGGGCGCATTGAAGGACGACGGCAGCGCGTACACACCGACCGATCTGCGGGTGATTCAGGACTGGATCATCAAGCCGCAATTGCGCAACGTCCCGGGCGTGGCCGAGATCAACACCATCGGCGGTTTCGCCAAGGAATATCAGATTGCGCCGGACCCGAAACGCTTGGCCGCGTACAAGCTGACGCTGACCGATCTGGTCACCGCGCTGGAGCGCAACAACGCCAACGTCGGCGCCGGTTACATCGAGCGCAGCGGCGAGCAATTGCTGATTCGCGCGCCGGGCCAAGTGGCGAGCACCGAGGACATCGCCAACATCGTCATGGCCAATGTCGACGGCACACCGATCCGGGTGAAGAACGTCGCCAGCGTGGAAATCGGCCGCGAATTGCGCAGCGGTGCGGCCACGGAAAACGGTCGTGAAGTGGTGCTTGGCACGGTGTTCATGTTGATCGGCGAGAACAGCCGCACGGTCTCGCAAGCGGTCGCCAGCAAGCTCGAACAGATCAATAAGTCCCTGCCGCAAGGCGTGATCGCCGTGCCGGTTTACGACCGCACGCACCTGGTCGACAAAGCCATCGCCACGGTGAAAAAGAACCTCATCGAAGGCGCGATTCTGGTGATCGCGATTCTGTTTCTGTTCCTCGGCAACATTCGCGCGGCGCTGATTACTGCGATGGTGATTCCGCTGTCGATGCTGTTCACCTTCACCGGGATGTTCAGCAACAAGGTCAGCGCCAACCTGATGAGCCTAGGCGCGCTGGACTTCGGGATTATTGTCGACGGCGCGGTGGTTATCGTCGAAAACACCCTGCGTCGACTGGCCCATGCGCAGCAGCATCACGGTCGCTTGCTGACCCGCGCCGAGCGTTTCAAGGAAGTCTTTGCCGCAGCGAAAGAAGCGCGGCGACCGCTGATTTTCGGCCAGTTGATCATCATGGTCGTGTACCTGCCGATTTTCGCCTTGAGCGGCGTCGAAGGGAAAATGTTCCACCCGATGGCGTTCACCGTGGTCATCGCTTTGCTTGGCGCGATGCTGTTGTCGGTGACCTTTGTGCCGGCGGCGATTGCGTTGTTCGTCACGGGCAAGGTCAAGGAAGAGGAGGGCGCGGTGATGCGCGGCGCACGTCGCGTTTACGCGCCGGCGCTGGCCTGGGTCATGTCCCATCGCGCAATCGCAGTGGGCGCGGCGTTGGGTGTGATTGTGCTCAGCGGTGTGCTCACCAGTCGTATGGGCAGCGAGTTTGTGCCGAGCCTCAGTGAAGGCGATTTTGCCCTGCAAGCGTTGCGCGTGCCGGGCACCAGCCTGACGCAATCGGTGGACATGCAGCAGCGCTTGGAGACGTTGATACTGGCGAAGGTGCCGGAAGTCGAACGTGTTTTTGCCCGTACCGGCACCGCCGAAATCGCCTCCGATCCGATGCCGCCGAATATCTCCGACAGCTACGTGATGCTCAAGCCGAAAGAGCAGTGGCCGGATCCGGGCAAGTCCCGCGAAACCCTGATGGCCGAACTGCAAGCTGCGGCCGCGATGTTGCCGGGCAGCAACTATGAGCTGTCGCAGCCGATTCAGTTGCGTTTCAACGAATTGATCTCCGGTGTTCGCAGCGATGTGGCGGTGAAGGTGTTCGGTGATGACATGGACGTGCTCAACGCCACCGCTGCGAAAATCGCCGCTGCCATGCAGAAGGTCAACGGTGCCTCTGAAGTGAAGGTCGAACAAACCACCGGGCTGCCGGTGCTGACCATCAACATTGATCGCGACAAGGCTGCGCGATATGGGCTGAATGTCGGTGATGTGCAGGACACCATTGCGGTTGCAGTTGGTGGTCGTCAGGCCGGGACCTTGTATGAGGGTGATCGGCGTTTCGATATGGTCGTGCGCCTGTCCGATGCCATGCGCAAGGACATCGACGGCTTGTCGGCATTGCTGATCCCGGTGCCAGCACTGAGCGGCGCTGCGAATCAGATCGGCTTCATCGCGCTGCAAGACGTCGCCAGCCTCGACCTGGTGCTCGGGCCGAATCAGGTCAGCCGCGAAAACGGCAAGCGTCTGGTGATCGTCAGCGCCAACGTGCGCGGGCGTGATATCGGCTCGTTCGTCAGCGAGGCCGGCGAGTTGATCGAGCGTGACGTGCAGGTCCCGGCGGGTTACTGGACCAGTTGGGGCGGGCAGTTCGAGCAACTGCAATCAGCGGCCAAACGCTTGCAGATTGTCGTGCCGGTGGCGCTGCTGTTGGTGTTCGGGTTGTTGTTCATGATGTTCAACAACTTGAAGGACGGTTTGCTGGTGTTTACCGGGATTCCGTTTGCGCTGACCGGTGGGGTCATGGCGCTGTGGCTGCGCGATATACCGCTGTCGATTTCGGCGGGTGTCGGGTTTATCGCGTTGTCCGGGGTGGCGGTGTTGAACGGCTTGGTGATGATTGCGTTTATTCGTAATTTGCGCGAGGAGGGGCGTTCGCTGTCCGATGCCATTAACGAAGGTGCGTTGACGCGTTTGCGGCCGGTGTTGATGACGGCGTTGGTGGCGTCGCTGGGTTTCATCCCGATGGCGCTTGCAACCGGCACCGGCGCCGAAGTGCAGCGGCCGCTCGCCACCGTAGTGATCGGCGGAATCCTGTCTTCCACGATCCTCACGCTGCTGATCTTGCCGGCGCTCTATCAACTCGCCCATCGCCGGGATGAGGACACCGTTCCATCTAACTAGGCAATCCCACTGTAGGAGTGAGCCTGCTCGCGATAGCGGTCTATCAGTCAGATCTACATTGACTGAGCCACGGCTATCGCGAGCAGGCTCACTCCTACAGGTTTTGTGTTCGACTTCAGGAGAGTGCCCGGCACATAACGGATATGTAATTTCCCCGCCACTGTCACGAAAGGTTCGGATTGTTACCTTGATCCCGTCAGTTACTTAAACGAGGAATCAACGATGAAACTTGCCCGACTCAGTGCTTTCGCCGCCGCTCTGGCGATCTCTTCCGTGGCCCTGGCCGAAGGCGGCGGTGACCGCACATTCGAGCGGATGATGACCAGCAACGAGCGCTCCATGGAGCTCTTCGTCGCCAAGGAAAAAGCCGCCGGCAACCCGGTCGTGGTCAATGACAAGAAAGACGACAAAACCCGCGATCTGTAAGCCTGCTGCACCTGAACAAGCCCTTCATCGCGCATCGATGCCGGGCTTTTTTTTCAAGCCCGGACGGGAAGGAAATGGATATGAACATGCTCAAGTGGATCGCGTTCGTCGGCGTAATGGCGATGTCTGCGAATGTGCTGGCCGAAGGCGGTGGTGACCGCACCTTTGAACGCGCGCTCAGCGCCAACAGCAAAGCCATGGAACAGTACGCCGCCAACCAGGGCAAAGCGCCGCCGGTGGTGAAGGATTACGAATACGGAATGAAGCTGGACGTGGCCAAGGTGGTGAGTGTTGTGAAGCCGCAGGCGGCGTGCAATGTCGTGCCCACCGCGATGACCTACGAGGATTCCAAAGGCCAGCTCAACACCATCAAGTACAGCGTGATGGGTGTGTGTCGAAACGGCGGGAGCTGAATCCGCTACGCCAAAACGCGGTCCCGTGTAGGAGCTGCCGAAGGCTGCGATCTTTTGACTTTGATTTTAACGATCAAGATCAAAAGATCGCAGCCTTCGGCAGCTCCTACAGGGGCCGAATTTCAATATCACGATGCGTATTTCAATTCGTGATGTTTAAGGTTTGTGTGGGAAGTGCGGAACCTTCCCACAATGTTTTCAGGTTGTCCGTCGGACGTCAGCTCTCTAGCCTGTGTGGGTCGCTGCCAATTCAGCGATCGGGATTGGAACCCCGGAGAACGTGTCAGCGCCAAAGCGTCTTTCATGACGTATGCTTGCCCACCTTCATGGTGTGCAGTCTGTTATGGCGGCTGTGCGCGGGAGACTTTCGAGTCTGCCGGGTTTCTCCGTTCCCCGGGTTCCAACCTGCGTACAGCTGCCACCCCTTCGCGTGGAACCGAATGGATCAGCTTCAACGTTATGAAGGAGAAATATCATGAAAAAGCCAACCCCGAATCCCCCCGAAACAGACGCCACCCCTGACGCCACCTCAACATCCCCCTACGTCTCCATTGAGACTAGAAAACTCCACGAAGCCGCCGACCGCGCCCTCGATTTCTACCTCAAACCGTCGGCCGCCATCATGTCCGCACCGTACATCCCTAACCAGATGTTCCTGGTCAATCCCAAAGCCGACACCGAATCACTACTGGCCAACGCCAGCGAATCCCTGGCCTCGGCCACGGTAATGCTCGGTGACTTCGCCGCGCTGCTAGGCGGCACCCATCGCAAGACCCTGCTCGGCATCGCGCAGGTCGTCATGCTTGGCGAACTTGCGGTGAACAAGGCATTGGATAACGTAGATCCTGCGTCGTAGCTATCAATGGCCGGGTTTTATCCGTTGTTTTTGCGTTGACCTCAAAATCCTGCCCCCTCACCCCAGCCCTCTCCCCCGAGGGGGCGAGGGGGAAGGGAGCAGATCTTCAAGCCATTCAAAATCAGAGTACGCCCCGGTTTTTTGGGTCGGTGTATCTTCGACAACCAACTCGGTCTGTCCTCTCTCCCCCAATGGGAAAGGGAGCAGATCTTCAAGCCATTCAAAACCAGAGTACGCCCCGGTTTTTCAGGTCGATGGATTTCCAATAAGCAGCTCGGTCAGTCCCCTCTACCTCTGGGAGAGGGCTAGGGTGAGGGCCGGGTCTAAATCTGGAAAACACAACCACGGCAAAACGCAGCGCAAAAAAAAGCGCCCCGAAGGACGCCAAAAGATTCACCTCTTACCAAAGGAGCAAGGAGCTTCTAAAGGTGAATTTGCATCAACCGCGCAATCAAAGAATCGCCAGCGGATACTCGACAATCACCCGCACCTCATCCAGATCCGACTCGAACGCCGTGGCGCGGGTCGTGGCTTGGCGCAAGCGTAGCGACAGGTCTTTCATCGAGCCGCTCTGCACCACGTATTTGACTTCGATATCGCGCTCCCAACGTTTTTGATCGGTCAGTGGATTACCCTCGGCATCGCGGCGCATGTACACCGCGTTGGCGTTGGAATAATCAGCGTCGGTGCCGCGCGCGTAGCGAGTCATGAACGACAGACCCGGTACGCCATAGGTGCTCATGTCGAGGTCATACCGCACCATCCACGAACGCTCTTTCGGCGAGTTGAAGTCGCTGTACTGGATCGAGTTGTCGAGGAAGATCGAATCGGATTGACGCAGGTAATCGAAGTCGTCATTGCCGTTGTTGCGCTGGTGGGAGAGGGCGACCGAGTGGGCACCGAGTTTGACGCCGACGCGGCCGCTCCAGATGTTGTTGTCGAACTCGCCGAGCAGTTGTTTGCCTTCATCGACGGCTTTGTAATAGTTCAGGCCACCGAACAGTGAGAGGTCATCGGACAGCGGATACGTCCAGGCGGTGCCAGCGTAATACTGATTCCACGCATCCTTGAGACGGCTGGAGTACAGGCTGAAACTGAGGTTTTTGTTCAGCACATAATCGCCGCCGCCGTAAGCGATCCACGGCGAATTGACCGGGCCTGCGTAGAAGGTCGCGAAGTTCTCGCGCATGTCGCTGGACACCGGTTGGCTCATCGCATGCAATCGACCGCCCTGCACCGACAGACCTTCAATGCTGGTGTTGCTCGCCGTCACCCCGCGGAAGCTTTCCGGCAGCAAGCGCGAGTCACCGGCCGCGACCATCGGGTTGGCCGGGAACACATCACCGACCCTGACCACCGTATCGAACGCCCGCACTTTCGCAGCGCCACCGACCTTGGTGTATTCGTCCCGCGCTTCGCCGTCGCTGTTGACCGGCAACACATCAAACGAACTGCGCCCGCCATTACGGCCGTCACCGGTGTTGAGTTTCAGACCAATCATCGCAAACGCATCGACACCGACGCCGACGGTGCCTTGAGTGAAACCGGATTCGAATTTGCTGATCACGGCATGCGCCCAGGCTTCGGAATAACCGTTGCCGGTCGGGCTGGACTGGCCGTTGCGATGATCACGATTGAAGTAGAAGTTACGGTTGAGCACCGTCAGGCTGCTGCCTTCGACAAAGCCTTCAGGCTTGTCTTCTGCAAACACCATGGACGGCCCGGCGCCGACCACCACCGCTAAAGCGGCCATCGACATTTTTGAATTGTTAACCATCAAACACTCCTTGGGTTCGGCAGAACGGGAACGTGCTTCGGCGTGGGTTTTGTTGTGCGACGGGCAAGGGCCCGCCGGCATTGGTCGCCGGGTCACATCGTTGCAAGCTGCGGATAACGCCAAGGTGATGAGGGAATTACAATTTCGTCATGTGGCTATATGGATTGAGTGAACGCCACACAAACCTGTGGGAGCCGGGCTTGCCCGCGATGAGGCCAGCGCAAACGCTCAAGATGTTAAATCCCGCAAAAACAAAAACGGCACCCGAAGGTGCCGTTTTCATTTCTGGCCAGCCGAACTATCAGCCCGCCAGACCCGCCTGCTGAACCAGAGTCAGCAATGGCTGCGGGTACACACCCAGGAAGAACGCGACCAGGGCGATGGCCAGCAGCATCACACCGCCTGCCTTCTGTTCCCAGTGCAGCTGGGCGTCGTGGCGACGCAGGTTTGGCTCGATCAGGTACAGGGTGACCATCACGCGCAGGTAGTAGAAGACGCCGATGGCGCTGCCCAGCACCAGCGAACCGACCAGCCACCATTGGTGCGATTCAACACCGGTAGCGATGATGTAGAACTTGCCGATGAAGCCAGCGGTCAGCGGGATACCCGCCAGCGACAGCATCATTACGGTCAGCACGGCGGTCAGGTACGGACGACGCCAGAACAGGCCGCGGTATTCGTACAGGGCATCCGCGTCACGGCCGTTGTACGGCGAGGACATCAGGGTGATCACGCCGAAGGCGCCGAGGCTGGTGATCACATAAGTCACCAGGTACACGCCGATGGCTTCCACCGCCAGACCCTTGCTCGCCACCAGCGCGATCAGCAGGTAGCCGAAGTGCGCGATGGACGAGTAACCGAGCAGACGCTTGAGGTTGCTCTGGGTCAGGGCCAGCAGGTTACCGAACAGGATCGAGGCGATGGCGATAACGGTCAGCACGTCGCTCAGTACGCCACTGCTGGCAGCAGGGGAGATCTGGAACAGACGCACCATCACCGCAAACACCGCAACCTTCGAAGCGGTCGCGAGGAACGCGGCCACCGGTGCCGGAGCACCTTCGTAAACGTCCGGCGTCCACAGGTGGAACGGTACCAGCGACAGCTTGAACGCCAGACCGATCAGCATCATGCCCAGGCCCAGTTGTGCCAGCGAGCTAGGCAGGCCAGTCGCAGCCAATGCCTGACCGATGCCAACGAAGCTCAGCGAACCCGAGTCGGCGTACAGCAGCGCCATACCGAACAACAGGAATGCGGAACCGGCGGCCGACAGCACCATGTACTTGATGCCGGCTTCCAGCGAACGCTTGTTGAAGAATGCGTAAGCCACCAGACCGTAAACCGGTACCGAGAGCAGTTCCAGACCGATGAACAAACCGGCCAGGTGCTGCGCGCTGACCAGAACCAGACCGCCGGCGGCGGCCATCAGGATCAGCAGGTAGAGTTCTTCACGGTTGCCCGGGTAACCCGAACCGCCATCACCCAGATAAGCGTGGGCGAGGGTGACGCAGGCGAGGGTGGCGACCAGGATCAGCGCCATGTACAGGCAAGCGAAGGTGTCGATTTGCAGCAGTGGAGTCACGGCCAGAGGCGCGACTTTCAGGGCTGGCAGGATCGACAGCAAGGCCAGGTTCAGACCGGCGACCGAGATCAGGAAGGTCTGCGAGTGGTTGCGGCGCCAGGCGATTGCCAGCATCACCACGATAATGGTGAGGCTGGTGATCAACAGTGGCGCAAGCGCAATAAAGTGTTGAATCGTGAATTCCATAGCGCTCTTACCGGGCCGAAGCGAGTTGAGTGAAGGCGGTGCCGAGCCACTGCTGCACGCCATGCATCGTGGCGGCAGACGTGTCGAGGAACGGTTGCGGGTAGACGCCGATGTAGATCAGCAATACCGCAAGGCCTAGCACCATGATCAGTTCGCGAGCGTCCATACCGTGCAGGATCGAATCCGATTTCGCCGGACCGAAGTAGGCACGGTGGATCATGATCAGCGAGTAGACCGAACCGAACACCAGACCAGAGGTGGCAATCGCGGTGATCCAAGGCCAGCTGGCGAAAGAGCCGATCAGGATCAGGAACTCGCCGACAAAGTTACCGGTACCCGGCAGACCCAATGAAGCGGCTGCAAAGAACAGGCTGATTGCCGGCAGGTAAGCGATACGCGACCACACACCGCCCATCTCACGCATGTCACGAGTGTGCAGACGCTCGTACAACTGACCGCTGAGGATAAACAGTGCCGCCGCCGACACACCGTGCGCCAGCATCTGGATCACTGCACCTTGCAGGGCCAGTTGGCTGCCGGAGTAGATGCCGATCAACACGAAGCCCATGTGGGAAACGGACGAGAAGGCAATCAGACGCTTGATGTCGGTTTGTGCGAAAGCGAGGAAAGCACCGTAGAAGATCCCGATCAGACCGAGGGTCATGGCGATCGGCGCAAACTCGGCCGAAGCATTCGGGAACAGCGGCAGGGCGAAACGCAACAGACCGTAGGCAGCGGTTTTCAGCAAGATACCGGCGAGGTCGACGGAACCGGCAGTCGGCGCCTGGGCGTGGGCATCAGGCAACCACGAGTGGAACGGTACGACCGGCAGCTTGACCGCGAAGGCGATGAAGAAGCCGAGCATCAGGATGTACTCGGTGGTCATCGACATCTTGGTTTTCAACAGGTCGGCGTAGTTGAAAGTAATCACGCCAGTGTTGTTGAAGTTGACCAGCACCAGACCGAGGATCGCCACCAGCATGATCAGGCCGGAAGCCTGAGTGAAGATGAAGAACTTGGTCGCCGCGTAGATCCGGGTTTTCTTGCCGTCCGAAGAACTGTGACCCCAGAGCGCGATGAGGAAGTACATCGGCACCAGCATCATTTCCCAGAAGAAGAAGAACATGAACAGGTCGAGGGCGAGGAACACGCCGACAACGCCGCCCAGGATCCACATCAGGTTCAGGTGGAAGAAGCCAACGTGACGTTGAATCTCTTTCCACGAGCAGAGTACCGAGAGGATACCCAGCAGACCGGTCAGCAGGATCATCAGCAGCGACAGGCCGTCGAGGGCCAGGTGCACGTTGATGCCGAAGCGCTGGATCCAGACATGCTTGAACTCAAGCGCCCAGGTCGGATCGGCGCCAGGCGCCGGCGCAAATGAATAGTCACCGTGGGCCCACAGCCAGAGGCCGAGGGCGAGTTCCAGGGTCATGGTCAACAGCGCAATCCAGCGCGGGAGGGTAGCGCCGAAGCGCTCACCCATCCAGCACAGCAGGCCGCCGATGAAGGGGATCAGGATTAGCCAAGGCAGAATCATGACGGGCTCGTTTCCTTTCGCAAATTCGCAAGGTTCATATCAGACCGCTACCAGCACGATGGCGCCGATAACCAGCACGGCACCAGCAGCCATCGAAGCAGCGTACCAACGCAGTTGACCGGTCTCGGTGCGGCTCAGGGCGGTGTGACCACCCTTGGCCATACGCGGGATCAGACCGATGGTCTGGTCGAGCGGGTCTTTGCGCAGTACGTGGCTGATCGCCAGGTAAGGTTTGACGAACAGTTTGTCGTAGATCCAGTCGAAGCCCCAGGCAGCGAACCACCAGGCCGAAAGGAAACGGCCGATGCCGCTGTTGGCGATGGCCGTGACGAAGCGACGCTTGCCGAGGAACAGCAGCGCTGCCAGCAGGATGCCGGCCAGGGCGATGGCGCCCGAAGCGATTTCCAGACTGTGCTTGGCTTCGCCACCGGCATGGCCAACGCTTTCTGGCAGAACGCCGTGCAGCGGTGGCACGATCATCGCGCCGACGAACGTCGACAGTACGATCAGCACCGACAGTGGCAGCCAGTGCGAGATGCCGTGACCGGCGTGGGCTTCAGTCTTGGCTTCACCGTGGAACGTGATGAAGATCAGGCGGAAGGTGTACAGCGAGGTCATGAACGCACCGACCAGACCTGCGTAAAGCAGACCGTGGTTGCCGCTGGCGAACGCTTCCCAAAGGATTTCGTCCTTGGAGTAGAAGCCTGCGGTGACCAGTGGCAGGGCAGCCAGTGCCGCGCCGCCGACGATGAAGCTGGCGTAGGCCAGTGGCAGTTTTTTCCACAGACCGCCCATCTTGAAGATGTTCTGCTCGTGGTGGCAGGCAACGATCACCGCACCGGAAGCAAGGAACAGCAGGGCCTTGAAGAAGGCGTGGGTCATCAGGTGGAAAATCGCGCCATCCCAGGCACCAACGCCCAGCGCCAGGAACATGTAGCCGATCTGGCTCATGGTCGAGTAGGCGAGGATACGTTTGATGTCGGTTTGTACCAGTGCGGCGAAGCCTGCGAGAACCAGCGTCACACCACCGACTATGCCGACGAGGTGCAGGATTTCCGGCGCCAGGGTGAACAGGCCGTGGGTACGGGCGATCAGGTAGACACCGGCAGTAACCATCGTCGCGGCGTGGATCAGTGCCGAAACCGGGGTCGGGCCAGCCATCGCGTCCGCGAGCCAGGTTTGCAGCGGCAGTTGTGCCGATTTACCCACCGCACCACCCAGCAGCATCAGGGTCGCCAGGGTGATCCAGAAGTCGCCGACCTGGAATTTCTGCGGTGCCAGCACCAGCAGTTCCTGGATGTTCAACGTGCCCACTTGCTGGAACAGGATGAACAGGCCGATGGCCATGAACACGTCGCCGATCCGGGTCACGATGAAAGCCTTGAGTGCGGCGTTACCGTTGTTGCGGTTGCTGTAGTAGAAACCGATCAACAGGTACGAGCACAGGCCCACGCCTTCCCAGCCGAAGTACAGGAACAACAGGTTATCGCCGAGTACCAGGAACAGCATGCTGGCGATAAACAGGTTGGTGTACGAGAAGAAGCGCGAGTAGCCCGCTTCACCGCGCATGTACCAGGACGCGAACAGGTGGATCAGGAAACCGACGCCAACGACCACGCCGAGCATGGTGATCGACAGGCCATCGACGTAGAGGGCGAAGTCAGGCTTGAAGCCTTCGACCGCCATCCACTTCCACAGTACCAGCGTGTAGTGACCGCCTTCCGGTGGCGCGACGTTGAATTGCCAGATGACGTAGGCGGCGACAATCGCCGACAAGCCAATGGAACCCACGCCGATCAGCGCCGAGAGGTTTTCCGACCAGCGTCCACGGGAGAACGACAGCAGCAGGAAACCGATCAGAGGGAATACGAAAGTCAGAAAGATAAGATTCATCCGCGCATCTCACTGGCAGCGTCGATATCGAGCGTGTGGAAGCGGCGATACAGTTGCAGCAGGATCGCCAGACCAATACTGGCCTCGGCGGCTGCAAGGCTGATCACCAGGATGAACATGATCTGCCCATCCGGCTGGCCCCAACGGGCGCCTGCAACAATGAACGCCAATGCAGAGGCGTTCATCATCACTTCCAGACTCATCAACACGAACAAAATGTTGCGGCGGACCATCAGGCCGACCAGACCAAGGCAGAACAGGATGCCGGCTACGGCTAAACCATGTTCGAGAGGGATAGCAGGCATGTCTTACTCCTTCGCCTCGTTACGGCCCAAATGGAACGCCGTGACGGCTGCAGCAAGCAGCAGCATCGAGGCGAGTTCGACCACCAGCAGGTACGGGCCGAACAGGCTGATGCCCACGGCTTTCGCGTCTACGGTGGTGTGGCCGATGGCCTGACCGCTCTGGTGAGCGAACAGCACATACAGCAGTTCGGCCAGCAGCAGCGCGGCGAGAATCACCGGACCGGCCCAGATGCCGGGCTTGAGCCAGACGCGTTCTTGCTGAACCGAGGCGGGACCCAGGTTCAGCATCATCACCACGAACACGAACAGCACCATGATGGCGCCGGCGTAAGCGATCACTTCCAGCACGCCGGCGAACGGTGCGCCGAGTGCGAAGAAGGTCATGGCCACGGCGATCAACGAGATGATCAGGTAGAGCAGGGCGTGCACAGGGTTGGTGTTGGTGACTACGCGAAGCGTGGACACAACAGCGATACCCGATGCGAAATAGAAAGCGAATTCCATCGTTCTTCCTTAAGGCAGCAAGCTCTTCACGTTGATCGGTTCGGCTTCGTTCTGCGCGGAGCCTTTCGGCTTGCCAGCGATTGCCATACCTGCAACACGATAGAAGTTGTAATCAGGGTTTTTGCCGGGGCCGGAGATCAACAGATCTTCTTTCTCGTACACC
Source organism: Pseudomonas sp. AC242 (assembly GCF_979258655.1). NCBI lineage: Bacteria > Pseudomonadati > Pseudomonadota > Gammaproteobacteria > Pseudomonadales > Pseudomonadaceae > Pseudomonas > Pseudomonas sp. AC242. The sequence continues at coordinate 3,281,874 of NZ_OZ409873.1, read as the reverse complement.
AGGTCCTGACGTTTGAACTCGGCCATCTCGAAATCCGGGGTCAGCTGGATTGCGGTGGTCGGACAGGCTTCCTCGCAGAGACCGCAGAAAATGCAGCGCGAGAAGTTGATACGGAAGAAGTCCGGGTACCAGCGACCGTCTTCGGTTTCCGCTTTCTGCAGTGAGATGCAACCCACCGGGCAAGCCACGGCGCACAGGTTGCAGGCTACGCAACGCTCTTCGCCATCGGGGTCACGGGTCAGGACGATGCGACCACGGTAGCGTGGTGGCAGGTAGACCGCTTCTTCCGGGTATTGCAGGGTGTCGCGCTTGCGAAAACCATGGCCGAAGACCATGACCAGGCTGCGCAACTGGGTACCAGTACCCTTAACGATGTCGCCAATATATTTGAACATGGGTCAAATCCTCACTGAACCGCGACTGCAGGCGTGTTCCACAACACGACCGCAGCGGTCACCAGCAAATTGATCAGGGTCAGTGGCAGGCAGAATTTCCAGCTGAAATCCATCACCTGGTCATAACGCGGACGCGGGATGGAAGCGCGCAGCAGGATGAACAGCATGATGAAGAACGCGGTCTTCAGTGCGAACCAGACGAAGGCCAGTTGCGGCAGGATGCCGAACGGACCGTGCCAGCCACCGAAGAACAGGGTGACCAGCAGCGCCGAGATCAGGATGATGCCGATGTATTCACCGACGAAGAACATGCCCCATTTCATACCGGCGTATTCAATGTGGTAACCGTCGGCCAGTTCCTGTTCCGCTTCCGGCTGGTCGAACGGGTGACGGTGAGTCACGGCGACGCCAGCGATGAAGAAGGTACAGAAGCCGAAGAACTGCGGAATGATGAACCACAGGTTCTGTGCCTGGTACTCGACGATGTCGCGCATGTTGAACGAGCCGACCTGGACCACGATGCCCATCAGGGCCAGGCCCATGAACACTTCGTAGGACACGGTCTGCGCCGACGCACGCAAGCTGCCGAGCAGGGCGAACTTGTTGTTGCTCGACCAGCCGGCGAACAACACCGCGTAGACCGACAGACCGGCCATGGCGAAGAAGAACAGCAGGCCGATGTTCAGATCCGCGACGCCCCAGGTCGGGGTGATCGGGATGATCGCAAACGCGATCAGCAAGGCCGACATGGCCACCACCGGTGCCAAAGTGAAGATCACTTTGTCGGCAAACGGCGGGGTCCAGTCTTCCTTGAAGAACATCTTCAGCATGTCGGCGGCGATCTGGAACATACCGAACGGGCCAACGCGGTTCGGACCGTAACGGTCCTGCCACCAGCCCAGCAGGCGACGTTCGACAAAGCTGAGCAACGCGCCCGCGACCACCACGGCCAGCAGAATCACGATGGCTTTGACGACCGAGAGGATCACATCGATCACTTCAGGGGTGAACCAGGTCATTGCGCTGCCTCCTGCAGACCGTCGACGGATACGCCGGCGAATGCCGGTGGAATGCCGGCGATGCCCGCAGGCAATGCCACCAGACCGGCGCCCAGTTCTTCATTGATGCGCAGCGGCAGACGCAGGGTCTGACCGGCCACGTTCAGACTCAGCAGGGCACCGTCGTTGACGCCCAGACGATCCGCTTCCGACTTGGCCAGAGCCACGTACGGAGCCGGAATGCGCTCTTGAACCGGCGCGGCTTTCGAAGAGTTCTCTTCGCTGCCGAACAGGTGGAAGAACGGCACGGCTTGCCAGGTGCCCGGCGCCGGGTTGAACGCGCGCGGTGCTGCAGCGAACCAGTTCAGCGAATCGCCAGTGCTTTCGATCAGGCGGGTGCCCGGGTCGCCTGCACGGATGTGGCCACCGACTTCGTCTTGGAACTTGTTCCACGCTTGTGGCGAGTTCCAGCCCGGCGACCATGCAAATGGCACTTGCTGACGCGGTTCGGCAGAGCCCGAGTAACCTTCCATGGAGAAGGCGAACGCGGTGTCTTTGTCTTGCGGGGTGCGCGGTTCGTGAACGCTGATGTCGGCGCGCATCGCGGTGCGACCGGAATAACGCAGCGGCTCACGCGCCAGTTTCAGACCCTTGATGCGGAACGCTGCCGATGGTGCAGCGTCGACGATACGCGCCAGTTGCTCGGTGCTCGAAGCAACGGCAGCAGTGACGTGGTCGAGTTGCGTCCAGTCGATCGGCTGGTTCAGCAGGGTCGCGCGCAGGGCGTGCAGCCAGCGCCAGCCTTCGTGAACCAGAATGCTCGCATCCATGTATTGCGGATCGAAAACCTGGAAGAAGCGCTGGGCGCGGCCTTCCTGGCTGACCAGCGTACCGTCGCCTTCAGCGAAGCTTGCGGCTGGCAGCACCAGGTGCGCGCGGTCGCTGGTAGCCGTCTTCTGATGGTCAGCAACGATCACCACTTGCGCAGCGTTCAGTGCCGCATCGACTTTTTCTTTGGCGGTGCGGGTGTACAGATCGTTTTCCAGCACGACGATGGCGTCGGCCTTGCCGTCGATCACTGCTTGCAGAGCCGCGTCGACCGATTCGCCACCGAGCATGGCCAGACCAAGGCTGTTGGCTTCCGGCACGATCAGGCTGATCGAACCGTTCTTCTCGCGCAGCTTCAGGGCTTTGGCGATGTTCGCGGCGGCTTCGATCAGGGCTTTGGAGCCCAGCGAAGTACCGGCGATGATCAGCGGACGTTTTGCAGCGAGCAGGGCGTCAGCGATGCGCTGAGCCAGTTCCAGTGCTTCAGCGTCCAGACCTTCAACGGCCGGGGCGCTGGCGTCCAGTGCGTGAGCAACGGCGAAACCGATGCGCGCCAGGTCATCCGGAGCAGCGTGTACGCATTCTTCAGCGATGTCGTCGAGCTTGGTTTCCGCCAGGCTGGCGATGAACAGCGGGTTCAGCGCGTGCTGACCGATGTTCTTCACCGCCGCGTCGAGCCAAGGCTGAACGCGCATGGCTTCGGCCATGTCTTCAGCCTTGCCTTTGACCGATTGACGCAGCGACAGCGCCACACGGGCGGCGGTCTGGGTCAGGTCTTCACCGAGCACGAAAATCGCGTCGTGGTCTTCAATGTCGCGCATGTTCGGCACTGGCAGCGGGCTGTCTTTCAGCACTTGCAGGACCAGACGGATGCGTTCCAGTTCGGAGGCTTCGATACCCGAGTAGAAGTGCTCGGCGCCGACCAGTTCGCGCAACGCGTAGTTGCTTTCGAGGCTGGCGCGCGGCGAACCGATACCGACGATGTTGCGCCCGCGCAGCAGATCAGCAGCTTTATCCAGCGCAGCATCCAGACCGAGTTTGGTGCCGTCGGCCAGCAGTGGCTGACGAGGACGGTCGGTGCGGTTGACGTAGCCATAACCGAAACGGCCACGGTCGCACAGGAAGTACTGGTTCACCGAACCGTTGAAACGGTTTTCGATGCGACGCAGTTCGCCGTAACGCTCGCCCGGAGAGATGTTGCAACCGCTCGAGCAGCCATGGCAGATGCTCGGCGCGAACTGCATGTCCCATTTACGGTTGTAACGCTCGGAGTGAGTCTTGTCGGTGAACACACCGGTCGGGCAGACCTCGGTGAGGTTGCCGGAGAACTCGCTTTCGAGGGTGCCGTCTTCAACGCGACCGAAGTACACGTTGTCGTGGGCGCCGAACACACCGAGGTCGGTGCCGCCAGCGTAATCCTTGTAGAAACGCACGCAGCGGTAGCAAGCGATGCAGCGGTTCATTTCGTGGGAAATGAACGGCCCCAGTTGCTGGTTCTGGTGGGTGCGTTTGGTGAAGCGATAACGGCGCTCGTTGTGGCCGGTCATCACAGTCATGTCTTGCAGGTGGCAATGACCGCCTTCTTCGCACACAGGGCAGTCGTGCGGGTGGTTGGTCATCAGCCATTCGACAACACTGGCGCGGAACGCCTTGGATTCTTCATCGTCGATGGAGATCCAGGTGTTGTCGGTGGCCGGGGTCATGCAGGACATGACGATGCGACCACGGGTGTCGTTCTCGTCGGTGTACTGCTTGACCGCGCACTGGCGGCAAGCCCCGACGCTACCAAGCGCGGGGTGCCAGCAGAAATAAGGGATGTCGAGGCCCAGCGACAGACATGCCTGTAACAGGTTGTCTGCCCCGTCGACTTCGAGCGCTTTGCCGTCTACGTGGATAGTGGCCATGGTTCAAAGGTCTTCGTTGGCCCGGTGTCAGCGGGCGTGGCTAATGGAATCTTGTTATCCGTCCGAATCCAGTCAGCCCCGAAAGGCGTCATCGGACGAAAGGCGAAGGGCACGGACCCTTCGCCTTTTTAAGCGTTTACGCGCCGATTACGATCGGCCTTGCCAGAGGCGGGACGGCGGCGCTGACTGGCGCGATACCGGCTTCGAACTCTGGACGGAAGTATTTGATGGCACTGCCCAACGGCTCCACGGCACCCGGTGCGTGAGCACAGAAGGTCTTGCCCGGGCCGAGGAAGTTGACCAGACCCAGCAGGGTCTCGATATCGCCCGGCTGACCACGGCCTTGTTCGATGGCCATCAAGAGCTTGACGCTCCATGGCAAACCATCGCGGCACGGGGTGCAGAAACCGCACGACTCGCGAGCGAAGAACTGCTCCATGTTGCGCAGCAAGGAGACCATGTTGACGCTGTCGTCCACCGCCATGGCCAGGCCGGTACCCATACGGGTGCCCACTTTGGCGATGCCGCCGGCGTACATTTGGGCGTCGAGGTGTTCTGGCAGGAGGAAACCGGTACCGGCGCCACCTGGTTGCCAGGCCTTGAGCTTGAAGCCGTCGCGCATACCGCCGGCGTAGTCTTCGAACAACTCGCGACCGGTAACGCCGAATGGCAGTTCCCACAGGCCCGGGTTCTTGACCTTGCCGGAGAAGCCCATGAGTTTGGTGCCCATGTCTTCGCTGCCTTCGCGGGCCAACGATTTGTACCAGTCAACGCCGTCGGCAATGATCGCCGGCACGTTGCACAGGGTTTCGACGTTGTTCACGCAGGTCGGCTTGCCCCACACGCCGACGGCGGCAGGGAAGGGCGGCTTGGAGCGCGGGTTGGCGCGGCGGCCTTCGAGGGAGTTGATCAGTGCGGTTTCTTCACCGCAGATATAACGCCCGGCGCCGGTGTGGACGAACAGCTCGAAATCAAAACCGCTGCCGAGAATGTTCTTGCCCAGCAGGCCCGCAGCCTTGGCTTCTTCCACGGCACGGTTGAGGTGCTTGGCGGCGGTGGTGTACTCGCCACGCAGGAAGATGTAGCCACGGTAGGTTTTCAGCGCGCGAGCACTGATCAGCATGCCTTCGATCAGCAGATGGGGCAGTTGCTCCATCAGCATGCGGTCTTTCCAGGTGTTCGGCTCCATTTCATCCGCGTTGCACAGCAGGTAGCGGATGTTGATGGATTCGTCTTTGGGCATCAGGCCCCACTTCACGCCAGTGGGGAAGCCTGCACCGCCGCGACCTTTCAAGCCTGCGTCTTTCACGGTCTGGACGATGGCGTCCTGATCCATGTCGGCGAAGGCTTTGCGCGCCGCAGCGTAACCGTTCTTGGCCTGGTATTCGTCGAGCCAAACGGCTTCGCCGTCGTCACGCAGACGCCAGGTCAGCGGGTGAGTCTCGGCCGAACGCTGAATGCGGTTGGCCGGGCCGAAAGATGTCAGGGTCATACGTAGCCCTCGAGCAGTTTGGCGACGCCAGCAGGCTGCACATCACCAAAGGTGTCGTCGTCGATCATCAGCGCCGGCGCCTTGTCGCAGTTGCCGAGGCAGCAGACCGGCAGCAGGGTGAAACGACCGTCGGTGGTGGTCTGACCCAGGCCGATGCCCAGATTGTTCTGGATTTCGCTGACCACCGACTCGTGGCCGCCGATGTAGCAGACCATGCTGTCGCAGACGCGAATGATGTGACGGCCAACCGGCTGACGGAAAATCTGGCTATAGAACGTCGCCACACCTTCAACGTCGCTGGCCGGGATGCCGAGGATCTCGCCGATCGCGTACAAGGCGCCATCCGGCACCCAGCCGCGTTCTTTCTGAACGATCTTCAGGGCTTCGATCGACGCCGCGCGCGGGTCTTCGTAGTGATGCAGCTCGTGCTCGATGGCCGAGCGCTCGGTTTCACTGAGGGTGAAACGGTCTGTCTGGATAAGCGTGCTGTTCATGCTTAGCGGTCCACGTCGGCCATAACGAAATCGATACTACCCAGGTACGCAATCATGTCCGCGACCATGCTGCCTTTGATCACCGAAGGGATCTGTTGCAGATGCGGGAAGCTTGGAGTGCGGATCCGGGTACGGTAGCTCATGGTGCCGCCGTCGCTCGTCAGGTAATAACTGTTGATGCCCTTGGTCGCTTCGATCATCTGGAAGGATTCGTTGGCCGGCATCACCGGGCCCCACGAAACTTGCAGGAAGTGCGTGATCAAGGTTTCGATGTGCTGCAGCGTGCGCTCTTTCGGCGGCGGCGTGGTCAGCGGGTGATCCGCCTTGTACGGGCCTTCCGGCATGTTGCGCATGCACTGGTCGATGATCTTGATGCTCTGGCGCATTTCTTCGACGCGAACCATGCAGCGGTCGTAGGCATCGCCGTTGGCAGCCAGCGGTACTTCGAACTCGAAGTTCTCGTAGCCGGAGTACGGACGCGCCTTACGCAGGTCGAAATCGCAACCGGTCGAACGCAGGCCAGCACCGGTGACACCCCATTCCAGGGCTTCTTTGGTGTTGTACTGGGCGACGCCGATGGTACGGCCCTTGAGGATGCTGTTCTGCAGGGCAGCCTTGGTGTATTCGTCGAGGCGTTTTGGCAGCCATTCAACGAAGTCTTTCACCAGTTTTTCCCAGCCGCGCGGCAGGTCGTGGGCGACGCCACCGATGCGGTACCAGGCCGGGTGCAGACGGAAACCGGTAATGGCTTCAATCACCGTGTACGCCTTCTGGCGGTCGGTGAAGGTGAAGAACACCGGGGTCATGGCGCCGACGTCCTGGATGTAAGTCCCGAGGAACAGCAGGTGGCTGGTGATCCGGAAGAACTCGGCCATCATGATGCGGATGACGTCGACCTTTTCAGGCACCTTGATGCCGGCCAGCTTCTCGACCGAGAGCACGTACGGCAGGTTGTTCATCACGCCGCCGAGGTAGTCGATACGGTCGGTGTACGGAATGAAGCTGTGCCACGACTGACGCTCGGCCATCTTCTCGGCACCACGGTGGTGGTAACCGATGTCCGGTACGCAGTCGACGATCTCTTCACCGTCCAGTTGCAGAATGATGCGGAACGCACCGTGCGCCGAAGGGTGGTTCGGACCGAGGTTGAGGAACATGTAGTCCTCGTTCGGGCCGGAGCGCTTCATGCCCCAGTCTTCAGGACGGAAACGCGCGGCTTCTTCCTCAAGCTGTTGCTTGGCGAGGTTGAGGCTGTACGGATCGAATTCGGTGGCGCGCGCAGGGAAGTCCTTGCGCAGCGGGTGACCTTCCCAGGTCGGCGGCATCATGATGCGCGACAGGTGCGGGTGACCTTTGAAGTCGATACCGAACATGTCCCAGACTTCACGCTCGTACCAGTTGGCGTTCGGCCAGATGCTGGTGACGGTCGGCAAGCTGAGGTCGCTCTCGGACAAGGCGACCTTGATCATCACGTCACTATTACGCTCCAGCGACATGAGGTGATAGAACACGGTGAACTCAGCGTCACTCGGCAGCCCTTGACGCTTGGTGCGCAGACGCTCGTCCACGCCGTGCAGGTCATAGAGCATGACGTACGGCTTGGGCAGGTTGCGCAGGAAGGTCAGGACTTCAACGAGCCTGGCGCGCGCGACCCACAGTACCGGCATGCCGGTACGGGTCGACTGAGCGGTGAACGCTTCGGCGCCAAAACGGTTGTTCAATTCAACGACCACATCCTGGTCGTCTGCCTTATAAGGCGGGATGTACAGAGCACTGCCTGTAGTCATGGTTATTTTTTCGCTTTCGGTCAACGTAAAGAATGAAGCCAGCTTCTCGTTTCTTTTGTAAGAACAGATCTGGATCAGACTTCGTCAGGGCTGCGCAGGTTGGTGACTGCGATTCGCTGTTCGCGGCGCTCTTCTTTTTGCGAAGGCATGTCGGCGCGATAAACGCCTTGATCGCCAACGACCCAGGAAAGCGGACGACGCTCCTTGCCGATCGATTCCTGCAACAGCATCAAGCCTTGCAGAAATGCTTCCGGACGAGGAGGGCAGCCAGGTACGTAGACGTCCACGGGCAGGAACTTGTCCACCCCTTGAACCACAGAGTAGATGTCGTACATGCCACCGGAGTTAGCGCACGAACCCATGGAGATAACCCATTTCGGCTCGAGCATCTGCTCGTAGAGACGCTGGATGATCGGCGCCATCTTGATGAAGCAGGTACCGGCGATAACCATGAAGTCGGCCTGACGCGGCGATGCCCGGATCACTTCGGCGCCAAAGCGCGCGATGTCGTGGGGCGCCGTGAAGGCGGTGGTCATTTCCACATAGCAGCACGATAAGCCGAAGTTGTACGGCCACAGGGAGTTCTTACGTCCCCAGTTGACCGCGCCACTCAGCACGTCTTCCAGCTTGCCCATGAAAATGTTTTTGTGGACTTGATCTTCTAACGGATCGGAAACGGTTTCCCGTTCGCCAATCGGATATTGCTCGTTAGGAGCATCGGGGTCGATCCTGGTGAGATTGTATTGCATTGCCAAAGCCTCATTGTTTCAGCTTCGCCTGCCGCTTGCGACGAGCTTCCGGAGCCCAGTCAAGGGCGCCCACTCGGAACAGGTAGACAAGACCTGCCAACAGAATTGCTATGAAAACGAGAGCTTCGACGAATCCGGTCCAGCCGCTTTCGCGGACGGACACAGACCATGCAAAGAGAAAGAGGGCTTCGATATCGAAGATCACGAAGAGCATCGCGACCAGATAGAATTTGGCTGAGAGCCGCAAGCGGGCGCCACCGGTAGGTAGCATGCCGGACTCGAACGGTTCATTTTTGCTGCGACCCCAGGCTTTTGACCCAAGGAGGCTGGAGACGCCAAGCATGAAGGCACACAGGCCGACGACACCCAGAAGGAAAATGGCAAAGCCCCAGTTGTGGGCCATGAGTCCTGTCGCTTCGGGCATGCTGGTAATCCTTAACAGAGAGCAAAGGTCTCTGAGCTTGATAAAGAAATAGGCAGTGACGATATGTCGCAGCAATCAATCGCGCTGATTTTATGGCTAAACACCCTGCAAGTAAAATTCCTATAGCGAAATTATTTATTGGAATAAGGACATAGCGCATCTCCAATGCCCTGCAGCCCATGCGTTGCGGGCATTAGGCGGGTTTATGCAAATAATGTTTTGTAGGGAGTGTAACGAACATAGTTGCGGCTAAATGATAATTGATATCGTTTGCAGGGGTTTTGTAACTGTTTAACGGGATGTCAGTTGGGAAGTTGTCTTACTTGTACGTTACTGCAAGTAGCGACGGCGCCCGTTTTAGCGGATTTTTCTGACGGATGTACCGCTCTGGATCAATGTTTTCTCCGAACGACGCCGATCCCTGTAGGAGCTGCCGAAGGCTGCGATCTTTTGATCCTGCTTTTGATTCTGAAAAAACAAAGTCAAAAGATCGCAGCCTTCGGCAGCTCCTACAGGGGAGGGTGTGTTTTCCGGGGGCAAAAAAAACGCCCCGAACCAGTCGGGGCGTCAGTTTTGCGGCTCTGCGGTTAGCTTTCTATACGATCCGCAAAGGCCGTTTGCTCAGCGAAGCCGAATCAGTGGAACTGTTCTTCTTCAGTCGAACCGGTCAGTGCGGTTACCGAGGACGAGCCACCCTGGATCACAGTGGTCATGTCGTCGAAGTAGCCGGTGCCCACTTCCTGCTGGTGAGCCACGAAGGTGTAACCCTTGGCGGCGTCAGCGAACTCCTGCTCTTGCAGTTTCACGTAGGCAGTCATGTCGTTGCGGGCGTAGTCGTGCGCCAGGTTGAACATGCTGTGCCACATGTTGTGAATGCCGGCCAGGGTGATGAACTGGTGCTTGTAACCCATGGCGGACAGTTCGCGCTGGAACTTGGCGATGGTCGCGTCGTCCAGGTTTTTCTTCCAGTTGAAGGAAGGCGAGCAGTTGTACGACAGCAGTTGGTCCGGGTATTCCTTTTTGATCGCTTCGGCGAAGCGACGAGCCTCGTCCAGATCCGGCTTGGCGGTTTCGCACCAGATCAGGTCGGCGTATGGAGCGTAAGCCAGGCCACGAGCGATGGCTTGATCGAGGCCGGCACGGACCTTGTAGAAACCTTCCTGAGTGCGCTCGCCAGTCACGAACGGCTGGTCGTACGGGTCGCAATCGGAGGTCAGCAGGTCAGCAGCGTTGGCGTCGGTACGGGCCAGGATGATGGTCGGGGTGCCGGCAACGTCAGCAGCCAGACGCGCAGCGGTCAGCTTCTGTACGGCTTCCTGAGTCGGAACCAGTACTTTGCCGCCCATGTGACCACACTTCTTCACGGAAGCCAGTTGGTCTTCGAAGTGAACGCCGGCGGCGCCTGCTTCGATCATGCTCTTCATCAGCTCGTAGGCGTTCAGCACGCCGCCGAAACCGGCTTCAGCGTCAGCCACGATCGGTGCGAAGTAGTCGATGTAGCCATCGTCGCCCGGGTTCTTGCCGGCTTTCCACTGGATCTGGTCAGCACGACGGAACGAGTTGTTGATGCGCTTGACCACGGTTGGAACCGAATCCACCGGGTACAGCGACTGGTCCGGGTACATGGATTCTGCGGAGTTGTTGTCCGCAGCCACTTGCCAGCCCGACAGGTAGATTGCCTGGATACCGGCTTTAACCTGTTGAACAGCCTGGCCGCCGGTCAGGGCGCCCATGCAGTTGACGAAATCTTTCTCAGGACGGAAGGACGGCTTGGCACCCTGGGTGACCAGGTTCCACAGCTTGTCGGCGCCCATTTTTGCAAAGGTGTGCTCAGGTTGAACCGAGCCACGCAGACGGACGACGTCAGCAGCGGAGTAAGTGCGTGTCACGCCTTTCCAGCGCGGGTTTTCAGCCCAGTCTTTTTCGAGGGCTGCAATTTGCTGTTCGCGTGTCAGTGCCATGGAGATAAACCTCGTCGCGTCTTTATGAAAAGTTGTTCTGCGGTGGAAAATTCCTGCGCTCGCTGACCAGAAGCTTAGGTGGTCAAGTCGGATTCGGCGGGGTAGGCGACGGGATGAACGATGGGCTCGAGGGGAAGTGAGCAGGTAGTGGCGGACTGCGGGCGCATTCGGGCGTCGTGGGCCTTTATACGGTCTACAGTGTGAAGCCGGGTTACCTAAATACGCTTCCGTCCCTCGGGACAACTTCGTTCCAGTCGGCAACCTCGTCAAACACACCTTGTGGGCGGTACAGACACGAAACGGTTCGCGGGGTAGGTGCGAACGTCGCTTCGAAGGCCCTTGCCAGGGCCTCTGATTAGCGGGAGCGAGGCCATCATGCCTTCGCTTTTTTACCCCGTCAAACGTTTTGTAGTGCTTTTTTTAAAGCACTACATCTTTCGTCTAATACGACTAATCAGTCAGTTTTCGGTGCTTTAGTCCAAGGCGTCGACTTTCACCCGCAAGGTCATGTCATCCCGGCCTTGAGTCGAGTAGCTGCGGGTCAGGCCCTGTTTGTCGGCCTGGGTCTGGCGATTGACGCCGGCAAGGGTGATCCATTCGCCGAGACGTCCGCTGACAGTTGTGTCGGTGCTTTGCACGTTCACTACATCGGGACGTTCCTGGCTCATACGGTCACGGTTGGTACTGATCGCCAGGTGAACGATGTCGCCGGTGACGCTGGCGGTGACGTAGAAACCCTGGGTGACGTTGCGGTATTGCGTCTGGCTGTTGTAACCGCCGTAGGAGTCGCTCTGAACATTGGTGATCGGCACGCTCTGGCCAACCTGAATCAGCGCGGGCATGCCATCGGTGGCCTGCACTTGCTGGACGCCGCCTTCGCGGCTGGTGGTGCTGCGGCTGATGATACGGGTCTGATTCGGCTGGGTGCCGTTGACCGCATAGCCTTCGTCGCCACGGCCATTGTTTTCATTGGTGTCGACGGTGATCAGCAAGCGCTTGGGCGCAGTGTCCAGTTGGCTGATCAGCGCCTTGAGTTCCTGAATCTTGTCCGGCTCGGCCTTGATGATCAGTTGGTTGCCGTAGGCGCTGACCTGACCGTCCTTGCCGAGGAAGTCTTGTGCCATCGGCAGCATGTCGGCGCTGGTGCGGTAATTGAGGGGCACGATTTCTGTGGCTGCCATCACCGAAAAACTGCAACCGAGCAGCAGGGTGGTGAGCAGGGTGCGTAGGGACATGTCCGTTATCTCCGCTTTCGAAAGGCTTGATATTGCCAGTTTGTCGGCCTGGGGTGGGGCAAGTTGAATCGTAGACAGCAAAACGCCCCGGCATCGGTTGATGTCGGGGCGTGATCGTTCCCACGCTCTGCGTGGGAATGCAGCCAGTGACGCTCTGCGTCACATGCCGCAAGGGACGCGGAGCGTCCCGAGAGGCATTCCCACGCAGAGCGTGGGAACGATCAGGTCGCCGCGCCGCGGTCTTAAGCCGAATGGCGAACCATATCGACATGCGGAATCCCGGCTTCGAGGAACTCCTCGCTGACCAGGCTGAAACCCAAGCGCTCATAGAACGCCGTGGCTTGAACCTGAGCACTGAGCATCTGCTGCTTCAACCCACGTTCTTCAGCTTCAGCAATGACCGCTTGCATCAGCGCATCACCGACCTTCATCCCGCGCCAGTCTTTCAGCACCGAAACGCGGCCAATGTGCCCGTCGGGCAACAAGCGCGCAGTGCCAATCGGAAAGTCGCCTTCAAACGCCAGAAAATGCACGGCGGTCGCGTCATCCGCGTCCCATTCCAGCTCAGGTGGCACCGATTGCTCGGCGATGAACACCGTTTCACGAATGCGCCGGATCTCGGCGATGTCCTTCTGCCAGTCTGCGACACGTACGCGAATCTTATTCATCGGCGAACCCCAGGCTCCCTTGCTTGACCAGTTGGCACAGCAGGCCGCAGGCGTCTTCGTCGTTCAGCCACTCACCGAGGTTGTCGGTGTGCAGGGCGTCAGCGGCGCAGATCAGCTTCAGCAGTTCGCGCAGCTTGCCCGGCAGGTAACGGCTCTGGCCGCTGGCGAACAGCAGCAGGTCGTCATCGACCTCCGACCAGGCCAGGCGCGCACTCGGGTTGCGGATCAGGATGGCGCCATCCTGCAGGGCGGCGAGGAAGTCTTCTTCTTCGATTTCTTCCGGGCCAGCCACCAGCTCCGGATAACGCGGCTCGGTCATGTACTGGCCGAACCAGGTCAGCAGCAGGCGCTCGTCGCTCATGTGCTCGGCGAGCAGCGCTTTCAGGCGATCCAGTGCGTCGTGTTGAATCTGGTGCGGATCGGCTGCTGGCTGTGCGTCGGCATCGGTGTAGCGCTCTTCGTCAGTCAGGAACTGGCTGAGGAAGTCGGTGAAGTGAGTCAGCACTTCGGAAGCGCTTGGCGCACGGAAACCGACCGAGTAGGTCATGCAGTTGTCGACCGCGACACCGCAGTGAGCCAGACGCGGCGGCAGGTAGAGCATGTCGCCCGGTTCCAGTACCCACTCTTCGGTCTCGTGGAATTCGGCGAGGATGCGCAGATCGGCGTGTTGCAACAGCGGGCTCTCGGAGTCGCACATCTGGCCGATTTTCCAGTTGCGCTTGCCGTGGCCTTGCAGCAGGAACACGTCGTAGTTGTCGAAGTGCGGACCAACGCTGCCACCCGGGGCGGCGAAGCTGATCATCACGTCATCGACGCGCCAGCTCGGCAGGAAGCGGAAGTTTTCCAGCAGCTCGCTGACTTCCGGCACGAATTGGTCGACCGCTTGCACCAGCAAGGTCCACTCTTTTTCCGGCAATTTGCTGAACTCGTCTTCAGCGAACGGGCCGCGACGCAGTTCCCATGGACGCTCGCCGTGCTCGATCACCAGGCGCGATTCGACTTCTTCTTCCAGGGCCAGGCCGGCCAGTTCGTCGGCGTCGATCGGGCTTTCGAAGTCAGGAATCGCCTGACGGATCAGCAGCGGCTTTTTCTGCCAGTAGTCGCGCAGGAATTCGCGTGCAGTGAGGCCGCCCAGAAGTTGAAGAGGAATATCGGAATTCATATGTAACCTATTGAAAAAAAGCACTTTTCAGACGGGAATAAAAACGCCCGGCGCGGCCGGGCGTCTCAAACGGATCAAGCGGTCGATCAGATGCGTTTGGCTTGCGCTACAGCGTTGCCGATGTAGTTGGCCGGGGTCAGTTGCTTGAGCTCGGCTTTCGCTTCGGCAGGCATGTCCAGACCATCGATGAAAGTCTGCAACGCTTCCGGGCTGATGCCCTTGCCGCGGGTCAGTTCTTTCAGCTTCTCGTACGGGTTTTCGATGTTGTAGCGGCGCATCACGGTCTGGATCGGCTCAGCCAACACTTCCCAGCAAGCGTCGAGGTCAGCGGCAATCTTCTGCTCGTTGAGCTCCAGTTTGCTGATGCCTTTGAGGCTGGCTTCGTAGGCGATCACGCTGTGGGCGAAGCCAACACCGAGGTTGCGCAGTACGGTGGAGTCGGTCAGGTCGCGCTGCCAGCGGGAGATCGGCAGTTTGCTCGCCAGGTGCTGGAACAGCGCGTTGGCGATGCCCAGGTTGCCTTCGGAGTTTTCGAAGTCGATCGGGTTGACCTTGTGCGGCATGGTCGACGAACCGATTTCGCCAGCGATGGTGCGCTGCTTGAAATAACCCAGGGAAATATAGCCCCAGATGTCACGGTCGAAGTCGATCAGGATGGTGTTGAAGCGCGCGATCGCGTCGAACAGTTCGGCGATGTAGTCGTGCGGTTCGATCTGCGTGGTGTACGGGTTGAAGCCCAGGCCCAGCTCGTCTTCGATGAAGGCGCGGGCGTTGGCTTCCCAGTCGATCTGCGGATAGGCCGACAGGTGTGCGTTGTAGTTGCCGACGGCGCCGTTGATTTTGCCCAGCAGCGGCACGGCAGCGACTTGAGCGATCTGACGCTCGAGACGGTAAACCACGTTCGCCAGCTCTTTACCCAAAGTCGTCGGGGAGGCTGGTTGGCCGTGGGTGCGCGACAGCATCGGCACGTCAGCGAAACGGATGGCCAGTTCGCGGATGGCGTTGGCGGTCTGGCGCATCAGCGGCAGCATCACGTCGTCACGGCCTTCGCGCAGCATCAGGGCGTGGGACAGGTTGTTGATGTCTTCGCTGGTGCAGGCAAAGTGGATGAACTCGCTGACCTTGGCCAGCTCCGGCAACTTGGCCGCCTGCTCTTTGAGCAGGTATTCGATCGCTTTGACGTCGTGGTTGGTGGTGCGCTCGATCTCTTTGACGCGCTCGGCGTGCTCCAGCGAGAAGTTTTCAGCCAGTTCATTGAGAACGGCGTTGGCCTCGGCGGAGAAGGCTGGCACTTCAGGGATGCCCGCGTGGGCGGCCAGGCGCTGGAGCCAGCGCACTTCAACCAGAACACGGGCACGGATCAAACCGTACTCGCTGAAAATCGGGCGCAGGGCCTGGGTTTTGCCGGCGTAGCGGCCGTCAACAGGGGAAACCGCAGTGAGCGAAGAAAGCTGCATGGGGTGTTCTCGGACAGTCGGGCAACGAAATGGGGCGCGTATCATACATGAAAAAATCCGCCGGTCCGTTGCCAACTGACCGGCGTATTACGCGTTACAGACTACAAAGCTTTTATTGCGCGGCGTTTTACTCGCTGCGCATCAACGGATACAGCTCTTTGAGCAGCTTGCGTCGGCTGATCACCAACTGCCAGCGATGGCCGCCGAGCTGCCGCCACAGACGTGCCGAACGGATACCGGCAAGGAGCAGGGCGCGGATTTTCGAGGCATTGCTCGGCTGCTGCAGGTTGCGCATGTCGCCGTGCACCTGAATACGTTGGCGCAGGGTGCTCAGGGTGTCCTGATACAGCGCGCCGCAAGCCGCGACCACGTTTTCGTGGGCCGGGCCAAAATGCTCGACCTGCGACTGGATCTGCGGCAAGCGCTTGCCGATGGTGTCGAGCATGTCGTCGCGCTTGGCCAGTTGACGTTCCAGGCCGAGCATCGACAGGGCGTAGCGCAATGGCTCGCGTTGCAGCGTGCTTGGGTCGCGTTCCAGTGCACCGATCAGCGCTCGATAGCCCTCGCGCAGATTGAGGTCATCGCCGCCGTAGACGTCCAGCGTGTCTTTCGGGTCGCGCACCAACAGGCTGCCGAGCATGCAGGTCAGGCCGGCCTCGCTGGTCTGCCCGGTCTTGGCGATCCGGTCGACCAGTACGGCGGCGAGAAACACACCGCCGAGCGCCGTCAGTTGCTCCTGAGTCGGGCTCATGCCTGGCCGCTCCACGGTTCGGCCACTTCGATCACGCCGCCACCGAGGCAGATTTCACCGTCATAGAACACCACGGATTGACCCGGCGTGACCGCGCGTTGCGGCTCGTCGAACACTGCGCGGTAGCCGCTGGCGGTTTTTTCCAAAGTGCAGGCCTGGTCGCTCTGGCGATAACGCACTTTCGCGGTCAGGCGCAGCGGCTGGCTCAGGTCGATCGGGTTGACCCAATAGATTTCCGAAGCGAGCAGGGCGCTGGAGAACAGCCATGGATGGTTGTTGCCCTGGCCGACGATCAGCTCGTTGCTGTCGAGATCCTTGCGCAGCACGTACCACGGCTCATCGCCGGCGTCTTTCAAACCGCCGATGCCGAGGCCCTGGCGCTGACCGATGGTGTGGTACATCAAGCCGTGGTGACGGCCAATGACTTCACCTTCGGTGGTTTTGATTTCGCCCGGTTGCGCCGGCAGGTATTGCTTGAGGAAGTCGCTGAAGCGACGCTCGCCGATAAAGCAGATCCCGGTGGAATCCTTCTTCTTGGCGGTCGCCAGCTCGTATTTCTCGGCAATTGCGCGCACTTCCGGCTTTTCCAGTTCGCCGACCGGGAACAGGGTCTTGGCAATCTGTTCGCCGCCAACGGCGTGCAGGAAATAGCTCTGATCCTTGTTCGGATCGAGGCCTTTGAGCAGTTCGGTGCGGCCATCAATGTCGCGGCGGCGCACGTAGTGGCCGGTGGCAATCAGGTCGGCGCCGAGCATCATGGCGTAGTCGAGGAACGCCTTGAACTTGATCTCGCGGTTACACAGGATGTCCGGGTTCGGCGTACGGCCGGCCTTGTATTCGGCCAGGAAGTGCTCGAACACGTTGTCCCAGTATTCAGCAGCGAAGTTGGCGGTGTGCAGCTTGATGCCGATCTTGTCGCAGACAGCCTGGGCATCCGCCAGGTCGTCCATGGCGGTGCAGTATTCCGTTCCGTCGTCTTCTTCCCAGTTCTTCATGAACAGGCCTTCCACCTCGTAACCCTGCTCGATCAGCAGGAGAGCGGAAACGGAAGAGTCCACGCCGCCGGACATGCCGACAATGACGCGCTTCTTGGATGTGTCAGAAGGGGCTGGATCACGCATAGGGATTCAATGAGTGTCTTGAAAAAGGACGCGATTCTAGCAGGCTCGCGGCCTCAAGGCTAAAGAGAAGGGCGGATCAGTTCGAGGCTGAAGTGATGGCCGGCCAGATAATCGTCGATGCAGCGGATGATCAGCTCGCTGCGCCAGTTGTCGCGCTGAGCAATTAATTCGTCACGGGTCAGCCACTTGGCGCCGACGATGCCGTCGTCGAGTTGGTAATCGGGGTGGTGTTGCACGGCTTTGGCGCTGAAGCACACGCGCTGATAGGTCACGCCGTTGCTTGGGGCGGTATACAGATAAATGCCAATGACGCCGGTGGGCTCGACGTCCCAGCCGGTTTCTTCGAGAGTTTCGCGGATGGCAGCGTCGATCAGGGTTTCGTCTGGGTCGAGATGGCCGGCGGGCTGGTTGAGCACATTACGCCCGGCCTTGTGTTCCTCGACCATCAGGAAGCGGCCGTTGTCCTCGACGATGGTGGCGACGGTGATGTGGGGGAGCCATTCCATACGGTGTCCTCGTTTTTGAATATTGGAACCCGATCCCTGTGGGAGCTGGCTTGCCAGCGATGGCGGCCTATCATTCAGCATTGAAGGTGACTGATCCACCGCTATCGCTGGCAAGCCAGCTCCCACAGGGTTTTGTGGTGATCATAAAGCCCGGAAACACAAACCCCGGCACAAGGCCGGGGTTTGTGATGTTCCCTTTACAACCTTAAACCAGCGCAGCAATCGCCGCGTTGAGGGTTGCGCTTGGGCGCATGGCCTTGCTGATCAGCTCGGCATTGGCGTGGTAGTAACCGCCGATGTCGACTGGCTTGCCCTGAACGGCGTTGAGCTCGGCAACGATGGTTGCTTCGTTCTCGGTCAGGGTTTTTGCCAGGGTCGCGAACTGCGCTTGCAGTGCAGCGTCTTCAGTCTGGGCGGCCAGGGCCTGAGCCCAGTACATCGCCAGGTAGAAGTGGCTGCCGCGGTTGTCGATGTTGCCGACTTTACGCGATGGCGACTTGTTGTTGTCGAGGAACTGGCCAGTGGCCTGATCCAGAGTTTTCGACAGCACCAGTGCTTTCGGGTTGTTGTAGTTCACACCCAGATGCTCAAGGGACGCTGCCAGTGCGAGGAACTCGCCCAGCGAATCCCAGCGCAGGAAGTTTTCTTCAACCAGTTGCTGCACGTGCTTCGGAGCCGAACCGCCGGCGCCGGTTTCGAACAGGCCGCCGCCGTTCATCAGCGGCACGATCGACAGCATCTTGGCGCTGGTGCCCAGTTCCATGATCGGGAACAGGTCGGTCAGGTAGTCACGCAGTACGTTGCCGGTCACCGAAATGGTGTCCTTGCCTTCGCGGGTGCGCTGCAGGGTGTACTTCATCGCGTCGACCGGCGCCATGATCTGGATGTCCAGACCGGCAGTGTCGTGATCCTTCAGGTAAGCCTGAACCTTCTCGATCACTACGCCGTCGTGAGCGCGCATCGGGTCCAGCCAGAAGATCGCTGGAGTTGCGCTTGCGCGAGCACGGTTGACGGCCAGTTTGACCCAGTCCTGGATCGGCGCGTCTTTGGTCTGGCACATGCGGAAGATGTCGCCGGCTTCAACAGCCTGTTCCATCAGCAGGTTGCCCTTGCTGTCGGTGACGCGAACCACGCCGTCAGCCTTGATCTGGAACGTCTTGTCGTGCGAGCCGTACTCTTCGGCTTTCTTCGCCATCAGGCCAACGTTTGGCACGCTGCCCATGGTGGTCGGATCGAAAGCGCCATTGGCTTTGCAATCTTCGATCACAGCCTGGTAGATGGTCGCGTAGCAGCGATCCGGGATCACCGCCTTGGTGTCGTGCAACTGACCGTCGGTGCCCCACATTTTGCCGGAGTCACGGATCATTGCCGGCATCGAGGCGTCGACGATGACGTCGCTCGGCACGTGCAGGTTGGTGATGCCTTTGTCGGAGTTGACCATCGCCAGCGATGGACGAGCGGCGTAGACCGCGGCCATGTCGGCTTCGATCTGCGCTTGCTGCTCGGCCGGCAGGGCCTTGATGCGCGCGTACAGATCGCCGATGCCGTTGTTCAGGTTGAAGCCGATCTCGGCCAGCACGTCAGCGTGCTTGGTCAGGGCGTCTTTGTAGAACTCGGCAACGATCTGGCCGAACATGATCGGGTCGGAGACCTTCATCATGGTCGCTTTCAGGTGAACCGAGAGCAGCACGCCCTGGGCCTTGGCGCTTTCGATTTCAGCAGCGATGAACGCGCGCAGGGCGTTTTTGCTCATCACGGCGCAGTCGAGGATCTCGCCAGCCTGAACGGTGGTTTTTTCTTTCAGGACGGTAGCGGTACCGTCCTTGGCGATCAGTTCGATCTTCACGGCGTCAGCGGCGTCGATCAGGGCAGCTTTTTCGCTGCCGTAGAAATCGCCGGTGCTCATGTGAGCGACGTGGGACTTGGAGTCTTTGGCCCAGGCGCCCATTTTGTGCGGGTGCTTGCGAGCGTAGTTTTTAACCGACAGCGGTGCGCGACGGTCGGAGTTGCCTTCACGCAGAACCGGGTTCACGGCGCTGCCCTTGACCTTGTCGTAACGCGCCTTGGCGTCTTTGTCGGCGTCGCTGGTCACGGTTTCCGGGTAGTCCGGGAGGTTGTAACCCTGAGCTTGCAGCTCTTTGATCGCGGCTTGCAGCTGTGGCACCGAAGCGCTGATGTTCGGCAGCTTGATGATGTTGGCTTCAGGCGTAACGGCCAGGTCGCCCAGTTCGGCGAGGTGGTCGGCTACGGCTTTGTCGCCCAGTTGCTCGGGGAAGCTGGCCAGAATGCGCGCTGCAAGAGAGATATCGCGGGTTTCCACGGCGATATCGGCCGAAGCGGTGTACGCCTCGATGATCGGCAGCAGGGAATAGGTGGCGAGGGCTGGAGCTTCGTCGGTGAAGGTATAGATGATCTTCGAGCGGGTGGGCATATTCGGATTAACTCTCTCTTCTTTGCTAAAGCGTGCGCAGAAACTCGAGGGGCGCCGGGTAAGCGCGTTCGTTCAAAGTCATCCATGAACCGAATGTCGAGATTCTTCGCGGTGATGTTGGGTGCATCAGTAGAGCGTCAAGCAGTCGGACTGCGGTAACAACCCGACCAATCAGGCGGAAAGTCTCGTGCTAGAGAGGCCAGCCGTCGTGACCCTGTGGTCAGCGGGCGGCATTATACATAGGTAGCTGGCAATCTGCCGATGGTTCATATGCAACGATTCTCGTCCATTGGTCTAAAGGTCGCAGGGCGGGGTGGGGCGTAGAGTCGTCGCGAATGCTTGAGTTTGGCGCTTTTCCCTTTGCTTTCAGGCTTGTACGAAACGAGATGTAGCCGCGCCACGAACAGAGGGTTTGCGTGTTGATTTAACTGGGTTACGCTCGAACCAAGCCAGATGTTCAATCCAAACAATGGAGTTCAGCATGGGTTACAAGAAGATTCAGGTTCCAGCCGTCGGCGACAAAATCACCGTCAATGCAGACCATTCTCTCAATGTTCCTGATAACCCGATCATCCCCTTCATCGAAGGTGACGGCATTGGTGTCGACATCAGCCCGGTGATGATCAAGGTTGTCGATGCTGCAGTTCAAAAGGCATACGGCGGTAAACGCAAGATTTCCTGGATGGAAGTCTACGCCGGGGAAAAAGCCACTCAGGTTTACGATCAGGACACCTGGCTGCCTCAGGAAACTCTCGATGCAGTCAAGGATTATGTGGTTTCCATCAAAGGCCCGCTAACCACGCCGGTCGGTGGCGGCATCCGCTCGCTGAACGTGGCCCTGCGTCAGCAACTCGACCTGTACGTCTGCCTGCGCCCGGTGCGCTGGTTCGAAGGCGTGCCAAGCCCGGTGAAAAAGCCTGGCGACGTCGACATGACCATCTTCCGCGAGAACTCCGAAGACATCTATGCCGGCATTGAGTGGAAGGCCGGTTCGCCGGAAGCCACCAAAGTCATCAAATTCCTTAAAGAAGAAATGGGCGTCACCAAGATCCGTTTCGATGAAAACTGCGGCATTGGCGTCAAGCCGGTTTCGCTGGAAGGCACCAAGCGCCTGGCGCGCAAGGCTCTGCAATATGTGGTCGATAACGACCGCGATTCGCTGACCATCGTGCACAAAGGCAACATCATGAAGTTCACCGAAGGTGCCTTCAAAGAGTGGGCCTATGAAGTAGCCGCGGAAGAATTCGGCGCGACCCTGCTCGACGGCGGCCCGTGGATGCAGTTCAAAAACCCGAAAACCGGCAAGAATGTTGTGGTCAAGGATGCCATCGCCGACGCCATGCTCCAGCAGATTCTGCTGCGCCCGGCCGAATACGATGTGATCGCGACCCTCAACCTCAACGGCGACTACCTCTCCGACGCTTTGGCGGCGGAAGTGGGCGGTATCGGTATCGCGCCGGGCGCCAACCTGTCCGACACCGTGGCGATGTTCGAAGCGACCCACGGTACGGCGCCGAAGTACGCCGGCAAGGATCAGGTCAACCCGGGTTCGCTGATTCTCTCGGCAGAAATGATGCTGCGGCACATGGGCTGGACTGAGGCGGCGGATCTGATTATCAAGGGCACCAACGGCGCTATTTCGGCCAAGACTGTGACCTATGACTTTGAGCGTCTGATGGACGGGGCCAAGCTGGTTTCGTCTTCGGGCTTTGGCGATGCGCTGATTTCGCATATGTAAAACGCGGGCACATAAAACCGCCTGATTCTTCATTGAGTCAGGCGGTTTTTTATTGCTTGGGATATTCAGGTGAAGATCAGTCAGCTCACGCTTTGGCAGTTGCGGCAGCGGCAGCGGCAGCGGCAGCAGCGCTGACAGCTGCACTATCAATGGCACTGGATGGTTCGACTGACTGGATGTTTACGGCATGCAGCCCCTTGGGGCCTTGGATAATGCTGAAAACCACCGCCTGCCCGGCCTTAAGGGTTTTGTATCCGTCCATCTTAATCTGAGAAAAATGAGCAAAAAAGTCGATCTCTTTGCCATCCTCATCGCGGCCTTCACGGGCGTCGGTATTGATAAAGCCGAATCCCTTGGCATTGTTGAACCATTTCACCTTGCCGACAGCCATGCTCAAATCCCTCTGCAACAGATTCCATCGCTGGAGTATCATCCAATTCATCCGCAATCTAATCCGTTAAAAGGATTGACTCCGCGGATCTTTTTTACCCACTGTGGGCTCTATTGGTTGTAACACCGTTTTCCCGATAGTCAAGGTGACCGGGCAGTCGGAGTTGAAAACGCGTACAACCGCCCCCACCACTGTATTTGCACAACTGACGAACCTTTCTTTCCATGCATGCAATCAGCCAGATTCGACTAACATTCAATCAGGATCGCCCGCTTCTCCAAAAGGATCTTCCACAGGAGCACGACGACGATTCGGCAGGCGTTGCTGTTCAGGAAGCAAAGCCTGCGTTACAGGCGCCGCCGATGTACAAGGTGGTTTTGTTCAACGATGACTACACACCGATGGATTTCGTCGTCGAAGTGCTCGAGGTGTTTTTTAACCTGAATCGCGAGCTGGCGACCAAGGTCATGCTGGCCGTCCACACAGAAGGACGGGCAGTATGTGGAGTGTTTACCCGCGACATCGCCGAGACAAAGGCCATGCAGGTCAACCAGTACGCCAGGGAAAGCCAGCATCCGCTACTCTGTGAAATCGAGAAGGACGGTTAATCGCCGACCACTTGGGTATGAGGTGAAGCTATGTTAAACCGCGAGCTCGAAGTCACCCTCAATCTAGCCTTCAAAGAGGCTCGTTCGAAACGTCATGAATTCATGACCGTCGAACACCTTTTGCTGGCCCTATTGGACAATGAGGCTGCCGCCACCGTTTTGCGTGCCTGCGGCGCAAACCTCGACAAACTCAAGCATGACCTGCAGGAGTTCATCGACTCCACCACGCCATTGATCCCCGTTCATGACGAAGATCGCGAAACCCAGCCAACTCTGGGCTTCCAGCGTGTACTGCAACGTGCTGTTTTCCACGTACAGAGCTCGGGCAAACGCGAAGTAACCGGCGCCAATGTGCTGGTTGCCATCTTCAGTGAGCAAGAGAGTCAGGCAGTGTTCCTGCTGAAACAGCAGAGCGTTGCGCGCATCGATGTCGTCAATTACATCGCACACGGCATTTCCAAAGTGCCGGGGCATGGCGATCACTCTGAAGGTGAACAAGATATGCAGGACGACGAGGGCGGTGAGTCTTCTTCTTCAGGCAATCCTCTGGATGCTTATGCCAGCAACCTCAACGAACTCGCGCGCCAGGGTCGTATCGATCCGCTGGTCGGTCGTGAATCGGAAGTCGAACGTGTCGCGCAGATTCTCGCGCGTCGGCGCAAAAACAATCCGCTGCTGGTCGGTGAAGCAGGCGTGGGTAAAACCGCGATTGCCGAAGGTCTGGCCAAGCGCATTGTCGACAACCAGGTGCCGGATCTGCTGGCCGGTAGTGTTGTTTATTCGCTCGATCTCGGTGCTCTGCTCGCGGGCACCAAGTATCGCGGTGATTTCGAGAAGCGCTTCAAGGCGTTGCTCAATGAATTGAAAAAACGTCCGCAAGCCATTCTGTTTATCGACGAGATCCACACCATTATTGGTGCGGGCGCTGCGTCGGGCGGAGTCATGGACGCTTCGAACCTGCTTAAGCCGCTACTGTCGTCTGGCGACATTCGCTGCATCGGTTCGACCACGTTCCAGGAGTTTCGCGGCATCTTCGAGAAGGATCGCGCCTTGGCGCGTCGCTTCCAGAAGGTCGATGTCGTCGAGCCATCGGTGGAAGACACCATTGGTATCCTGCGCGGCCTGAAAGGGCGTTTCGAACAGCACCACAACATCGAATACAGCGACGAAGCGCTGCGTGCCGCTGCTGAACTGGCGTCGCGCTATATCAATGACCGACACATGCCGGACAAAGCCATTGATGTTATTGACGAGGCGGGCGCCTATCAGCGTCTGCAACCGGTCGAGAAGCGCGCCAAGCGTATCGAGGTGCCGCACGTCGAAGACATCGTCGCGAAAATCGCGCGGATTCCGCCTAAGCACGTCACCAGCTCCGACAAGGAGTTGCTGCGTAACCTTGAGCGTGACCTGAAGCTGACGGTGTTTGGTCAGGACGCGGCGATCGATTCGCTGTCAACCGCGATCAAGCTGTCTCGTGCCGGCCTCAAGTCGCCTGACAAGCCAGTCGGTTCGTTCCTGTTCGCAGGCCCGACCGGTGTCGGTAAAACCGAGGCCGCGCGGCAATTGGCCAAGGCGTTGGGGATCGAACTGGTGCGTTTCGACATGTCCGAGTACATGGAGCGTCACACCGTATCGCGTCTGATCGGTGCCCCTCCAGGTTATGTCGGTTTCGATCAGGGCGGTCTGTTGACCGAAGCGATCACCAAGCAGCCGCACTGCGTATTGCTGCTCGATGAAATCGAGAAAGCGCATCCGGAAGTCTTCAACCTGCTGCTGCAGGTGATGGACCACGGTACGCTGACTGACAACAACGGGCGCAAGGCGGATTTCCGCAACGTGATCGTGATCATGACCACCAACGCCGGTGCCGAAACGGCTGCGCGGGCTTCGATCGGTTTCACCCATCAGGACCACTCGTCTGATGCGATGGAAGTGATCAAGAAGAGCTTCACACCGGAGTTCCGTAACCGTCTGGACACCATTATCCAGTTTGGTCGCCTCAGCCATGAGGTCATCAAAAGTGTGGTGGACAAGTTCCTTACCGAGCTTCAGGCGCAGCTTGAAGACAAGCGTGTGCTGCTTGAGGTCACTGATGCTGCGCGGAGTTGGCTGGCGGCGGGTGGTTATGACTCGGCAATGGGCGCACGTCCGATGGCGCGTCTGATTCAGGACAAGATCAAGCGTCCGTTGGCGGAGGAGATTCTGTTTGGCGAGCTGGCCGAGCATGGCGGTGTGGTGCACATCGACATCAAGGATGGTGAGTTGACGTTTGACTTCGAGACTACCGCAGAAATGGCCTGATGGCCTTGGATCAAGAGGGCGCCTTCGGGCGCCTTTTTGTTATTTGTCGTTTGGGGTTTTTGGGTGAATATCCGTTGCTGCGGTGATGGCTTATTACGGTTTCGCCCTTACGGCGACTCACTTTTTTTCAAACGCCAAAAAAAGTAAGCAAAAAACGCTTGCTCCTACGTGCGGCCCGCTCGCTGGGGCTCGGGGTTCCTTCGCTGCGGGATCGATCCGGGCGCAGCGTCTCCGGTTTGCTTCGCTGCACCTACTCCCGCTGTGTTTGGCTGCGCCAAACGGTCGCTGCGCTCCCACGCCCGGATCAATCCCTCCACTCAGCCTTCCGACGTCGCCTTGCAGATCAAAAGCCGCAGCCGAGCTAACGCTCATCCTGTTGAGTGGTGAGGAGCAACAGCGTGTTCGGCTTTGGATTTGTGGTGGATTTTCCCCTCATCGGAACGCCGCCCGCCCAGCCCTCTCCCGAGGGAGAGGGGGCCGATTTTTGGGCGTTTCAAAACCTGAGTTCGCCGCGGTATCGCATGTCGGCGTACCTCGCCCAAACACCACGGTCAGTTCCCTCTCCCTTCGGGAGAGGGCTAGGGTGAGGGGCTCTTGATCTGGCTCTGGCTCTGGCTCTTGATCTGGCTCTGGCTCTGGCTCTTGATCTTGCTTTGGCTTTTGATCTTTTGCCCCTTCGGCAGGCCGAGCGTAGGTGTCCATCCGGGGGTTAGGCGCGCAGCGCCGTGCGGCGAAGCCGCATACATCGAGAGGAGGTGCAGCGAAGCAAACCGTAGGCGATGCCCCCGGATGGACACCGTAGCGAGGGAACACTGAGCCTCAGCGAAGTGCCGTACGCCGGGGCAAAGCCTTTTGGGTTACCTTTTCGGCGTTTGGAAAAGGTGACTCGCTGTAAGAGCGAAACCGCCAGCGGCGGCACCCGCAGCAACGGATATGCCCCCAAACCCAAACCAACCCCCAAAACGCACAAACAAAAACGCCCGGCATAAACCGGGCGTTTTGTATTGACTTGATTAACGAGCGCGGTAAGTGATGCGCCCTTTGCTCAAGTCATAGGGCGTCAGCTCGACGCGCACTTTGTCACCGGTAAGAATACGAATGTAGTTCTTGCGCATCTTGCCGGAAATATGCGCGGTTACGACGTGCCCATTTTCCAACTCCACACGAAACATGGTGTTGGGCAGGGTGTCGACGACAGTGCCTTCCATTTCGAAGCTGTCTTCTTTCGACATGCAGTAAAGCCCTCGGTATCCAATGAATGGCCCGGTGCAACTGCGCCAGGCAAAAGCGGCGTGCATTGTGCCCGAAAAATGGGGTTTACGCCAAGGGGTTTACGGCTTGGGTTTAGTTGAGGATGACCCAGCGCTGATTAATCAGCAATTCGATGGGGCGATATTGCGTCTTGTAGTTCATCTTTTTGCAGTTCTTGATCCAGTAACCGAGGTACACCGCCTCAAGTCCGAGGCGCTGTGCCTCGGCGATTTGCCAGAGGATGGCAAATCGGCCAAGGCTACGGCGTTCCTCGGCCGGTTCGTAGAAGGTGTACACCGCCGACAAACCGTTCGGCAGTAAGTCGGTCACAGCCACGGCTAGCAACCGTCCGTCGAGTCGGAACTCATAGAAGCGCGAGAAGGGCAGATCGCGTACCAGAAAAGTCGAGAATTGATCGCGGCTCGGCGGGTACATATCGCCGTCGGCGTGGCGTTGTTCGATATAGCGCTGGTACAGATCGAAATATTCTTCGCTGAACTGCGGTTTGGCCGGGCGCACCTGCAAATCCGTGTTGCGTTTGAAAATCCGCTTCTGCTGACGATTGGGTGTGAACTGCGCCACCGGAATGCGCGCAGGCACGCACGCATTGCAGTTCTGGCAATGCGGGCGGTACAGATGATCGCCGCTGCGACGAAAGCCCATTTCCGACAGGTCTGCGTAGACATGCACATCCATGGGCTGACTCGGATCGAGAAACAGGGTCGTGGCCTGCTCCTCGGGCAGATAACTGCAAGAGTGAGGCTGAGTGGCATAGAACTTCAAACGCGCCAACTCGGTCATGATCAACCCTCGGGATAAGCTGGTGAATTAAGTGTAAGCCACGCGCGCAAAAGTCGCTCAGCAAACCCAGGTGGCGCGATTGGGCTGATCCAGGTGATGTGCCAGATAGTCGGCGAATTGCTGACGAGGAATTGCCCGCGCGCCGAGGCTGTGCAGATGATCGGTCGGCATCTGGCAATCGATCAGCACGAATCCCGAGTCTTTCAGATGGCGCACCAGGGTGGCAAAGCCGAATTTGGAGGCATTGTCGGCGCGGCTGAACATCGATTCGCCGAAAAACAGTTGGCCCATCGCCAGGCCGTACAGGCCGCCGACCAGTTCGTCTTGATCCCAGACCTCCACCGAATGCGCGAAGCCGCGACGATGCAGTTCAACGTAGGCGTCCTGCATGGCTTGGGTGATCCAGGTGCCGTCGGCGTAGTCCCGTGGTGCAGCGCAGGCGCGGATCACCGCTTCGAAGTCCTGATCGAAGGTCACTCGATAGCGTTCCTGGCGCAGCAGTTTGCCGAGGCTGCGCGAGACATGCAGTTCGTCGGGAAACAACACCGTGCGCGGATCCGGCGACCACCAGAGAATCGGCTGGCCCTCGGAAAACCACGGAAAGCAGCCATGGCGATACGCTTGAATCAGTCGGTCGGCCGACAGATCGCCACCGGCGGCGAGCAATCCGTTGGGGTCGCGCATGGCCTTTTCCAGCGGTGGAAAAGTCAGGGAATTACGTTGTAACCAAGTCAGCATGGCATCCAGGCTTGCAGAAGGGGAGGGCGGTGCGGGCCGTTTGGCCCGCGATAAAGTGTGCCGTTAAATGACCGGAATGTCGTCCAGATACTTCTCGGCATCGAGTGCGGCCATGCAGCCGGCGCCTGCCGATGTCACCGCCTGACGGTAAACGTGGTCGGCCACGTCGCCGGCGGCAAACACCCCGGGAATCTCGGTGGACGTAGCGTCGCCGTCACTGCCACCCTTGACCAGCAAGTACCCATCACGCATCGGCAGCTGTCCCTGAAACAGATCAGTGTTGGGTTTGTGACCAATGGCAATGAATACGCCGGCCAGCGCCAGTTCTGTGGTTTCGCCGGTATGGCTGTCACGCAGTCGTGCGCCGGTGACGCCGCTGGCATCGCCGAGTACTTCGTCGAGATTCTGGTTCCAGTGCAGGCGCACGTTACCGTTCGCGGCTTTCTCGAACAGTTTGTCTTGCAGGATTTTCTCCGCACGCAGCTTGTCGCGGCGGTGGATCAGATGCACCTCCTTGGCAATGTTCGACAGGTACAGTGCTTCCTCGACGGCGGTATTGCCGCCGCCGACCACGGCGACCACCTGATTGCGATAGAAAAAACCGTCACAGGTCGCGCAGGCGGATACGCCTTTGCCGGCGAAGGCTTCCTCTGAAGGCAGTCCCAGGTATTGCGCCGAGGCCCCGGTGGCAATGATCAGTGCGTCGCAGGTGTAAGTGCCGCTGTCGCCAGTGAGCTCGAACGGGCGCTGCTGCAACTTGGCGGTGTGGATGTGGTCGTAAACGATCTCTGTGGCAAAGCGTTCGGCGTGTTTCTGCATGCGCTCCATCAGTACCGGGCCGGTGAGGCCTTCGACGTCGCCGGGCCAGTTGTCGACTTCGACGGTAGTGGTGAGCTGGCCACCGGCCTGCAGGCCGGTAATGACCACGGGTTTGAGGTTGGCGCGGGCGGCATACACGGCAGCGCTGTAACCGGCCGGGCCGGAGCCGAGGATGATCAGGCGTGAATGCTTCGCTACGTTCATCAAATACACCTCATAAGCCTTTGTCACAAAAGGTAATGCATGCTCAAATTGAGTCGCGGCTTCTGTGTGCTTGACTATGCTCAATCCTGGGGCTTGAAGCATGGCATCAGACGCACAAACCCGTACAATGCCGGGCTGTTACAGAATATTCGCGCTGCGCTGTGTTTATAAAATGCGCGACGCAGTGTTAAAAGTAGTCTCAGTTGCGCTCGTTCACTTTTTTACCTGCCTGGATTGGGCAGTTTTTTATCGTCATTCAATAGATGGACGCGCCTTGGGCGCAGGAAAAGAAGCGTTTTGAAGAAATCCACCGAAGCACCAAAAACAGTCGTTCCGCTCTGGCGCCAACAGTTGCACTACCGGCTCAAGGAAGGTGCATTGATCGCCATCGGTGCCTTGTGCCTGTTCCTGATGATGGCTTTGCTGACCTACGGCAAGGACGATCCAGGCTGGAGCCACAACAGCAAGATCGACGACGTACAGAATTTCGGCGGCCCGGCGGGCTCCTACAGCGCCGATATATTGTTTATGGTGCTGGGTTACTTCGCCTACATCTTCCCGCTGCTGTTGGCGATCAAGGCCTACCAGATCTTCCGTCAGCGCCACGAACCGTGGCAGTGGAGCGGCTGGCTGTTCTCCTGGCGTCTGATCGGTCTGGTGTTTCTGGTGCTGTCCGGCGCGGCGCTGGCGCATCTGCATTTCCACGCAGCGTCGGGTCTGCCGGCAGGTGCGGGCGGCGCGCTGGGCGAAAGTCTCGGCAATCTGGCGAAGAATGCGCTGAACATTCAGGGCAGCACGCTGTTGTTCATTGCGTTGTTCCTGTTTGGCCTGACGGTGTTCACTGACCTGTCGTGGTTCAAAGTGATGGACATCACCGGCAAGATCACCCTTGATCTGTTCGAACTGTTTCAAGGCGCGCTCAATCGCTGGTGGTCGGCACGTACCGAACGCAAACAACTGGTTGCGCAACTGCGTGAAGTCGACGATCGCGTCCACGACGTGGTCGCGCCGACGGTGACCGACAAACGTGAGCAGGCCAAAGTCAAAGAACGCCTGATCGAACGTGAGCAAGCCCTGAGCAAGCACATGTCCGATCGCGAGAAACAAGTGCCGCCGGTTATCGCCCCGGCTCCGGCCAAGGCGCCCGAGCCAAGCAAGCGCGTACAGAAGGAAAAACAGGTGCCGTTGTTCGTCGACAGCGCCGTGGAAGGCACCTTGCCGCCGATCTCGATTCTTGATCCGGCGGAAAAGAAACAACTCAATTACTCACCGGAATCCCTGGCGGCGGTCGGCCACTTGCTGGAGATCAAGCTGAAGGAGTTCGGGGTCGAGGTCACGGTGGATTCGATCCACCCAGGCCCGGTGATTACCCGTTACGAAATCCAGCCGGCTGCCGGCGTCAAAGTCAGCCGCATCGCCAACCTCGCCAAAGACCTTGCGCGTTCCCTGGCCGTGACCAGTGTGCGGGTGGTCGAGGTGATTCCGGGCAAGACCACCGTCGGTATCGAGATCCCCAACGAAGACCGGCAGATCGTACGTTTCTCCGAGGTGCTGTCGACGCCCGAGTACGACAACTTCAAATCGCCGGTCACCCTGGCACTCGGTCATGACATTGGTGGCAAGCCGGTCATCACCGACCTGGCGAAGATGCCGCACTTGCTGGTGGCCGGTACGACCGGTTCCGGTAAGTCGGTGGGTGTGAACGCGATGATTCTGTCGATCCTGTTCAAGTCCGGCCCGGAAGACGCCAAGCTGATCATGATCGACCCGAAAATGCTGGAACTATCGATCTACGAAGGCATTCCGCACCTGCTGTGCCCGGTCGTCACCGACATGAAGGATGCCGCCAATGCCCTGCGCTGGAGCGTCGCCGAGATGGAGCGCCGCTACAAGCTGATGGCGAAGATGGGTGTCCGAAACCTGTCCGGCTTCAACGCCAAGGTCAAGGAGGCCCAGGACGCCGGCGAGCCGTTGAGCGATCCGCTGTACAAGCGCGAAAGCATCCACGACGAAGCGCCGTTGCTACAGAAGCTGCCGACCATCGTTGTGGTGGTCGACGAATTCGCCGACATGATGATGATTGTCGGCAAGAAGGTTGAAGAACTGATCGCCCGTATTGCCCAGAAGGCGCGGGCGGCCGGTATTCACTTGATCCTCGCGACCCAGCGACCGTCGGTGGACGTGATCACCGGTCTGATCAAGGCCAACATTCCGACCCGTATGGCGTTCCAGGTGTCGAGCAAGATCGACTCCCGGACCATCATCGACCAAGGCGGCGCCGAACAACTGCTCGGCCACGGTGACATGCTCTACATGCCGCCGGGCACCAGCCTGCCGATCCGCGTTCACGGTGCATTCGTATCCGACGATGAAGTACACCGGGTGGTCGAAGCGTGGAAACTGCGCGGCGCACCGGAATACAACGACGACATCCTCAACGGTGTCGAAGAAGCCGGCAGCGGTTTTGAAGGCAGCAGCGGTGGCGGTGATGGCGATGATCCGGAAGCCGACGCGCTGTATGACGAAGCCGTACAGTTCGTACTCGAAAGCCGTCGCGCCTCGATCTCCGCTGTACAGCGCAAGCTGAAGATCGGCTACAACCGCGCCGCACGGATGATCGAAGCCATGGAAATGGCCGGGGTCGTCACCTCGATGAACACCAACGGTTCCCGTGAAGTCCTGGCCCCGGGCCCGGTACGCGACTGATTGCAAACGCAAGAGGCGGGACAATGATGTGCCGCCGCTCTCCCAACGAGTATTCAAGAGGACTCCCATGCGTCTTATCCGCATGCTGTTGCCAGTACTGGCGCTGACCACGCTCACGGCCCACGCCGATGACAAGGACGTGGCGCGTCTGACCCAATTGCTGGAAACATCCAAGACCCTGAGCGCGAACTTCTCGCAGCTGACCCTCGACGGCAGCGGCACGCAGTTGCAGGAAACCACCGGCAACATGACCCTGCAGCGTCCGGGGCTGTTCTACTGGCACACCAATGCGCCGGCCGAGCAGACCATGGTCTCCGACGGCAAGAAGGTCACCCTGTGGGACCCGGATCTGGAACAGGCGACCATCAAGAAGCTCGACGAGCGTCTGACCCAGACCCCGGCGCTGCTGTTGTCCGGTGATGTGTCGAAGATCAGCCAGAGCTTTGATATCACCGCGAAAGAGGCGGGCGGCGTGATCGACTTCACTCTGAAGCCGAAAACCAAGGACACCCTGTTCGATAACCTGCGCCTATCCTTCCGCAATAATCTGCTTAACGATATGCAACTGATCGACAGCGTCGGCCAGCGCACCAATATCCTGTTTACCGGGGTGAAGGCCAATGAGCCGGTTCCAGCGTCGAAGTTCAAGTTCGACATCCCCAAGGGTGCCGACGTAATCCAGGAATAAACCCAAAACCCTTTGTAGGAGTGAGCCTGCTCGCGATTCGATTTGTCAGTCACATCTTCATCGTCTGACCCACCGCTATCGCGAGCAGGCTCACTCCTACAGGGTCAATGATCGGCAAAATAGAGGTTTCAACGCTACGTGATGGATCTGTTTCGCAGTGCACCGATTGCCCAGCCACTGGCCGCGCGTTTGCGTGCGACCAATCTGGATGAGTACGTCGGTCAGGAGCACGTGCTCGCTCGCGGCAAACCTCTGCGTGAGGCGCTGGAGCAGGGTGCCCTGCATTCGATGATCTTCTGGGGCCCGCCGGGCGTGGGTAAAACCACCTTGGCGCGGTTGCTTGCGGAAGTCTCCGATGCGCACTTCGAAACGGTCTCGGCGGTGCTCGCCGGGGTCAAGGAGATCCGTCAGGCCGTTGAAATCGCCAAGCAGCAGGCCGGCCAGTACGGCAAGCGCACGATTCTGTTCGTCGATGAAGTGCACCGCTTCAACAAGTCCCAGCAGGACGCATTCCTGCCGTACGTTGAAGACGGCACGCTGATCTTCATCGGCGCCACCACCGAAAACCCTTCGTTCGAGCTCAACAACGCTCTGTTGTCGCGCGCCCGCGTCTACGTGCTGAAAAGCCTCGACGAAGCGGCGCTGCGCAAACTGGTGCACCGCGCGCTCACCGAAGAGCGCGGGCTGGGCAAACGTAACTTGACCCTCAGTGATGAGGGTTTTCAGATGCTGCTATCGGCCGCCGATGGCGATGGCCGGCGTCTGCTCAATCTGCTGGAGAATGCCTCCGATCTGGCCGATGACAACAGCGAGATGGGCATCGATCTGCTGCAAAGCCTGCTCGGCGACACGCGCCGGCGTTTCGACAAGGGCGGCGAAGCGTTCTACGACCAGATCTCGGCGCTGCACAAATCCGTGCGCGGCTCCAACCCCGATGGCGCGCTGTACTGGTTTGCGCGGATGATCGACGGCGGTTGCGATCCGCTGTACCTGGCCCGACGCGTGGTGCGCATGGCCAGCGAAGACATCGGCAACGCCGACCCGCGCGCATTGAGCCTGTGCCTCGCCGCGTGGGAAGTGCAGGAACGCCTCGGCAGCCCCGAAGGTGAGTTGGCGGTGGCTCAAGCCATTACTTATCTGGCCTGTGCGCCAAAAAGCAACGCGGTATACATGGGCTTCAAAACCGCGCTGCGTGCCGCCGCCGAAAACGGCTCGCTGGAAGTGCCGCTGCACCTGCGCAACGCGCCGACCAAACTGATGAAACAATTGGGCTACGGCGACGAATACCGCTACGCCCATGACGAACCAGACGCCTACGCCGCCGGCGAAGACTATTTCCCGGAAGAACTCGAGCCGATACCGTTTTACCAACCGGTGCCGCGCGGCCTGGAGTTGAAGATCGGTGAGAAGCTCAACCACCTCGCTCAACTTGATCGTTTAAGCCCTCGGCAACGGAGAAAATAGTGCTTCCATTGATCATTGCGGTCTCCGCCGGCGGGGTTGCCGGCACCTTGTTGCGCTTCGCTACCGGCAATTGGGTCAACGCCAATTGGCCGCGGCACTTCTATACCGCGACGCTGGCCGTTAATATCGTGGGCTGTCTGCTGATTGGCGTGTTGTACGGCCTGTTTTTGATACGCCCGGAAGTGCCGATCGAGGTGCGTGCCGGGTTGATGGTCGGCTTCCTCGGGGGGCTGACGACTTTTTCATCCTTTTCACTGGATACGGTGCGCCTGCTGGAAAGCGGGCAAGTGCCGCTGGCCCTGGGCTATGCGGCGCTCAGCGTATTCGGCGGGCTGCTCGCGACGTGGGCTGGCCTGTCTTTGACCAAACTTTGATAACGAGAAACCGACATGCTCGATTCCAAACTGTTACGTAGCAACCTTCAGGACGTAGCGGACCGCCTGGCTTCCCGTGGCTTTGCCCTGGATACCGCGCGCATCGAAGCGCTGGAAGAACAGCGCAAGACCGTCCAGACCCGCACCGAAGCACTGCAGGCTGAGCGTAACGCGCGTTCCAAATCCATCGGTCAGGCCAAGCAGCGCGGCGAAGACATCGCGCCGTTGATGGCGGACGTCGAGCGCATGGCGGGCGAACTGAGTGCCGGTAAAGTCGAACTGGACGCGATCCAGACCGAACTGGACTCGATCCTGCTCGGCATCCCGAACCTGCCACACGAATCCGTTCCGGTCGGCAAAGACGAAGACGACAACGTTGAAGTGCGCCGCTGGGGCACGCCGACTGCATTCGATTTCGAAGTGAAAGACCACGTGGCGCTGGGCGAGAAGTTCGGCTGGCTGGATTTCGAAACCGCCGCCAAGCTGTCCGGCGCCCGTTTTGCCCTGCTGCGTGGCCCGATCGCCCGTCTGCACCGCGCACTGGCGCAGTTCATGATCAACCTGCACGTCAACGAGCACGGCTACGAAGAGGCGTACACGCCTTATCTGGTTCAGGCGCCGGCACTGCAAGGCACCGGTCAACTGCCGAAGTTCGAAGAAGACCTGTTCAAGATCGCTCGCGAAGGCGAAGCCGATCTGTATTTGATCCCGACAGCCGAAGTATCGCTGACCAACATCGTGGCCGGTGAAATCGTCGATTCGAAACTGCTGCCGATCAAGTTCGTTGCCCATACTCCGTGCTTCCGCAGCGAAGCCGGCGCGTCGGGTCGCGACACGCGCGGCATGATCCGTCAGCACCAGTTCGACAAAGTTGAAATGGTCCAGATCGTTGAGCCATCGACTTCGATGGAAGCGCTGGAAGGTCTGACTGCCAACGCTGAAAAGGTGCTGCAATTGCTCGGTCTGCCTTATCGCACCCTGGCACTGTGCACCGGCGACATGGGCTTCAGCGCGGTCAAGACTTACGATCTGGAAGTGTGGATCCCGAGCCAGGACAAGTACCGCGAAATCTCCTCGTGCTCGAACTGCGGCGATTTCCAGGCCCGTCGCATGCAGGCGCGCTTCCGTAACCCGGAAACCGGCAAGCCTGAGCTGGTGCACACCTTGAACGGTTCCGGTCTGGCTGTTGGCCGTACCCTGGTGGCCGTGCTGGAAAACTACCAGCAGGCCGATGGTTCGATCCGTGTGCCGGACGTGCTGAAGCCGTACATGGGTGGCCTTGAGGTCATCGGCTAAATGAAATATCTGCCGCTGTTTCACAACCTGCGCGGCAGTCGTGTGTTGGTCGTCGGTGGGGGGGAAATTGCCTTGCGCAAATCCCGCCTGCTGGCCGATGCCGGTGCGCTGCTGCGGGTGGTCGCACCTGAAATCGAAACGCAACTGCGTGAGCTGGTCGCTGCTTCTGGCGGTGAATGCCTGTTGCGTGGTTACGTCGAGGCAGATCTGGACGGTTGCGGGCTGATTATTGCCGCTACCGACGATGAGACACTGAACGCACAAGTTTCCACCGATGCTCATAAGCGCTGCGTGCCGGTCAACGTGGTCGACGCGCCGGCCTTGTGCAGCGTGATCTTCCCGGCGATCGTCGATCGCTCGCCGCTGATCATTGCCGTGTCCAGCGGCGGCGATGCACCGGTGCTGGCGCGTTTGATCCGCGCCAAGATCGAAACCTGGATTCCGTCGACATACGGCCAATTGGCCGGGCTCGCCGCGCGTTTCCGTAATCAGGTGAAAGGCCTGTTTCCGGATGTGCAGCAGCGTCGTGGTTTCTGGGAAGATGTATTTCAGGGACCGATTGCCGATCGGCAACTGGCCGGGCAGGGCGCCGAGGCCGAACGTCTGCTGCAAGCCAAGATCGATGGCGAAGCCATGGTCACCACCGGCGAGGTGTATCTGGTCGGCGCAGGCCCGGGCGATCCGGACCTGCTGACCTTCAAGGCCTTGCGCCTGATGCAGCAAGCCGACGTGGTGCTGTACGACCGTTTGGTTGCACCTGCGATTCTTGAGCTATGCCGTCGCGATGCCGAGCGGGTTTATGTCGGCAAACGTCGTGCTGATCACGCCGTGCCGCAGGATCAGATCAACCAGCAACTGGTCGATCTGGCCAAGGCCGGCAAACGTGTGGTGCGGTTGAAGGGCGGCGATCCGTTTATCTTCGGCCGTGGCGGCGAAGAGATCGAAGAACTGGCCGCTCATGGCATTCCGTTTCAGGTGGTGCCGGGTATCACCGCAGCCAGCGGTTGCGCGGCGTATGCCGGGATTCCGCTGACCCATCGTGATCACGCGCAGTCGGTGCGTTTTGTCACCGGGCATTTGAAGGACGGTTCCACCGATCTGCCATGGGCCGACCTTGTCGCCCCGGCGCAGACGCTGGTGTTCTATATGGGCCTGGTCGGCTTGCCGGTCATTTGCGAACAACTGATCAAACATGGTCGTTCAGCAGATACCCCGGCGGCGTTGATTCAGCAGGGCACCACGGTCAATCAGCGCGTCTTTACCGGCACGCTGGCCGATCTGCCGCGATTGGTGGCGGAGCATGAAGTGCATGCGCCGACACTGGTGATCGTTGGTGAAGTGGTGCAACTGCGCGAGAAACTGGCGTGGTTCGAAGGGGCTCAGGCGCAGGTCTGAGTCAGATCAAAAGATCGCAGCCTTCGGCAGCTCCTACATGAGAATGGGTTCCCTGTAGGAGCTGCCGAAGGCTGCGATCTTTTGCTTTTTGCTATTAACCCTTCAACCAAACCCCTTTCCCAGCCAACCGCGCCCGATCATGCGCCACGGTGAAATCCTGCTCCGGCCCCTTCGGCACAACACCCGTCGGGTTGATCGTCTTGTGACTGCCGTAGTAGTGATTCTTGATGTGCTGGAAATCCACCGTCTCGGCAATCCCCGGCAACTGATACATCTCCCGCAGCCAGTTCGACAGGTTCGGATAATCGGCAATGCGCCGCAGATTGCACTTGAAGTGCCCGTGATACACCGCATCAAACCGGATGATCGTAGTGAACAGGCGCACGTCAGCTTCAGTGAGGTATTCGCCGCTCAGATAGCGGTTTGCGCTTAAAACGCCTTCAAGGTGATCGAGTTCGGCAAACACCTCATCGAACGCTTCTTCATAAGCCTGTTGCGACGTCGCAAAGCCTGCGCGATAAACGCCGTTGTTCACGGCCGGATAGATTCGCTCGTTCAACGCATCAATTTCACCGCGCAACGGTGCTGGGTAGAAATCCAGATCATTGCCGGTCAGATCATCAAACGCGCTGTTGAACATGCGGATGATCTCCGCTGATTCGTTGCTGACGATGCGTTTGAGCTTCTTGTCCCACAGCACCGGCACAGTAACGCGGCCGGTGTAATCGGCCGTGTCGGCGGTATAGCGCTGGTGCATGAAGTCGAAGCCATCGAGCTTGTCGCCGGTTGAGCCGAGTGCCGTGTCGAAGGTCCAGCCGTTTTCCAGCATCAGCCAACTGACCACCGAGACGTCGATCAGACTTTCCAGGCCTTTGAGCTTGCGCAGGATCAGCGTGCGATGTGCCCACGGACAGGCGAGGGAAACGTATAGGTGATAGCGCCCGGCTTCAGCGGCAAAACCGCCTTCACCGCTGGGGCCGGGTTCACCGTTGGCGGTCACCCAGTTGCGGCGTTTGGCCTGTTCACGCTGGAACGCGCCGTCCTTGCTGCTTTCGTACCACTTGTCCTGCCAGTGGCCATCGACGAGTAAACCCATGATCAAGACTCCGTAAACCAATAATCGTTGGAGTCGAGTCTATTCCGATGAGTTCGAACAAAAAGCGCAAAGATCGGGCGTGAATGATCGGTTAAATCGATTTGTTCCGCGCGGCCCAGTACTGCTCGGCGGTTGCGAAGGCTTGCTCACGGTTTTGACCGAGGCCGCGCAAGGCCAGGGCCATGGTCGCAATCAGGGCCATTTGTGGATAGCTGTCGACCACGTCGCCACGCCACACCGCTTTCAGATGTTCAACGTCCAAAGTTGCCGGTTTGACGTGGCGCTGCGCCGACAATTGCGGCCATTCCTCGTCCCAGCTCTCGCCGCCAGTGGTGCCGTATAAGTGACTGTTGGCATCCGGGTTGATCTCGATTTCGCCACCGTCACCCTTGACCACAATCGCCGTGTCGCCGAGCAAGCCGCTGGCATCGCGATGCACGGCCTGATAGCCAGGATGGAAAATACTCTGCAGCCCACAACGCGCGCCCAGCGGATTGAGAATCCTCGCCAGCGAATGAATCGGCGAGCGCAGGCCAAGGGTGTTGCGCAGGTCGATCATCTTCTGCAGTTGTGGCGCCCAGTCCACCAGCGGCATGAGCGCCAGTCCGCCGTTGTCCAGCGCCGTGCCGGTCTGCTGCCAGGTCCGGCACAACGGGATGTTCAATTCGCCGAGCAATTGCTCGCTGTACAGCCGCCCGGCCGTGTGCGCGCCGCCGCCGTGCATAAAGATGCGCACTCCGTTCTGTGCCAGACACTTGGCTGCCAGCAGGTACCACGGCAGATGGCGCTTTTTGCCGGCATAGGTCGGCCAGTCCAGATCGACGTTCAGCTTGGGGGCCTGCAAGCGCTCGCGCAGGGCTTCGGTGAAACCGGCCATCTCCTCGGCGCTTTCTTCTTTGTGCCGCAGCAACATCAGGAACGCGCCGAGCTGGGTGTCTTCGACCTTGTCGTCGAGCACCAGGCCCATCGCTTCGCGGGCTTCTTCACGGGTCAGGTCGCGGGCGCCGCGTTTGCCCTTGCCGAGGATTCGCACGAATTGAGCGAACGGATGTTCGGCTGGCGTTTCGAGGGTCAGCGCTGGAAAGTCGGTCATAAGCAATTCGTCGGTTTGGGCAGGCCCGCCAGTTTCGCGGCGAGTTTGGCGGGGGTGCCTTTGAACAGTCGGTTCAGGTGCAGGCTGTTGCCTTTGTCCGGGCCGAGTTTCAACGCGGTGTACTTGATCAACGGCCGGGTGGCCGGTGACAGCTGGAATTCGGCATAGAAGCTGCGCAGCAGCTCGAGGACTTCCCAGTGCTCCGGAGTCAACTCTATCTCTTCGGCAGCGGCGAGGGCGCTGGCGACCTCAGCCGACCAGTCGCTGAGGTCGACGAGAAAGCCATCCTTGTCCAGTTCGATGGCGCGGGCGCCGACGGTCATGGAATTCATAGCCAGCTGTTGACCTTGTCGTGGTGTATCGACAGTTCGACGAAGGCCGGGTAATCGATCGCTTCGGCCCAGTCCGGGACTTCGATGGCGCGAGCCTGTGCATCTTCGGCCAGAACCCACAGTTTGATCTGGCGGCTTTGCAGATCGGTGAATGGCGCTGTGCCCGGTTGCAATGCATAGACGGCATCGCCGGACAGCAGCAGGGCATCAGCGCTGCCGATCAGGCGCAGGCAACTGCTCAGGCGATCGTCGCCGAACGGGGAATGAGACAACACATGCAAAGTCGACATCAGAGGGTGATCACCTGGTCGTAACGGTCAATAAGGGCGGTGATTTGTTCGGCGGCCAGCGGCTGCGCTTCGGCCAGCGACAGATTGCCGAGACCGCGTGTGCTGGCGCTGTCGGCGCAGTAAAACAGTTCTTCTACGCCGAACATCGACAGCGCCTGCAGGTTGGCGCTGAGGTCTTTCTGTTGCAGGGTCTTGGCGTTTTGCCCGGCGGCGAGTTGCAGCACGCCATCATCCAGAAACAGCAAGCCAACGGGCAGATCGAAGGCGCCACCGGCCAGCACGATGTCCAGCGCTTCACGAGCGCCGGGGCCAGACCACGGCGACTGGCGGCTGATGATCAACAGGGACTTGGCCATCTCACGCACCTCCAAAGCAGATCAAACGGTCGGCGTCTTGCACCGCGTCATGCAACTGACCGAGGCCGGACAATTCCCACGGCGCGCTGACTGAGACGGCGTCACGTTGATAGCGTTTGGCTTCTTCAGCGTTGAGCGCACCGCGACGCAGGGCGGCGGCGATACACACCACGCCATCCAGATTCTGCTCGGTTATGAAGCTGCGCCATTGTTTGGGCAAATCCAGTTCGTCCTGCGGGGTGACGAGCGCATCCGAGGCGTTATAAACGCCGTCCTGATAGAAAAACAGCCGGACGATCTCATGCCCGCCGGCCAGCGCAGCCTGCGCAAACAGCAGGGCGCGGCGCGAGGAGGGCGCATGGGCGGCGGAAAACAGCGCGATGGCAAACTTCATGACGGACTCGATCAGCAAAACTGCGGCCATGATAAAGCATTGCAGGCCGCAAAGGATCGCAGCGCTTACAGGGAAACACGATCTCTGTAGGAGCTGCGGCACGCTGCGATCTGTTGATTTTGATTTTGAAAAACAAGATCAAAAGATCGCAGCCTCGTTTCACTCGACAGCTCCTACAGGGAGCACGGGGCGGGCGTTGATTAGCGAGGCATGTAGCCCAGTTGCCAGCGCCGCGGAATTTTCAGGGAGAGCAGCCCGATCATCGCGGCCAGCAACCCGCTGACGAACATCGCCTTGAGTCCAAGATGATGCTCCAGCACTGCGCCCAGAATCGCGCCGATAAACATTCCGCTCCAGGGCACCAGCTGCACCCGCCAGCCGCTGCGCCGTTCGCCAAGCATCCAGCGGCCCAATCCACGGCCGAACCGCGACAACGCGCCAGTCACGTAAGTCAGCCCGACCGGCAAGCCATTCACTTCTTCGACCGCCGCGTTGAGCATGCCCATCGCTATGATCGCCGCCAGCAGCGCTGGCAGTTGCGTGTCGAATGGCCAGGCCGCCGCCGCGCACAGCAGGGTGGCGATACACAGCAGCAGAGGAAGCGCCCGGCGTCCGCCAAAACGTGCGACGACAACCCCCAAGGCATTGCCGACAATAAATGTTGCGACGAGGATCAACAATCGCGCAGTCAGCCCGACATCGCCATCGCTGATTGCCACGGCAAGTCGGGTGGTGTTGCCGCTCATGAACGAGACGAAGTCGCCGCTGGCCATAAAGCCAATGGCGTCGGTCATTCCGGCCAGTACCGAGAGGCTGGCCACCAGCGCCAGACCAATCCGCCCGCGCCACTTCTGTGTGTGCAGGTGGCCGGGGCTGGCGCGGTGAGTCGAAGCGGATGGCAGCATGAGTGGCGGTGTCCTTAGGCGGAGGTTACGGCTCTATGCCATACAGATCGCAATATTCCAGCCAATCCATTCCGGCCATTTCCGCGACTTCGCGATGCACTTCCAGACGCTGCGCCTGATACGCCTCAGGCGAATCAGCGGTCAGTTGCAAGGTCAATTCCCAGGCGAACAACCCGCGGCTT
This sequence comes from Pseudomonas sp. AC242, assembly GCF_979258655.1. Lineage (NCBI taxonomy): Bacteria > Pseudomonadati > Pseudomonadota > Gammaproteobacteria > Pseudomonadales > Pseudomonadaceae > Pseudomonas > Pseudomonas sp. AC242. The sequence goes on along the minus strand of NZ_OZ409873.1, from coordinate 3,240,089 downwards.
TCCGCTTCCTCTTCAAACGCTTCATGCAGTCGTTCTTCACGATATTGCGCCTGCGTTTCGCCCTTGGCCTGAGCCAGCAACGGGTTGAGGTGATCGAGGGTTTCGCGCAGTTCGGGACGCGCGTCGAGAAACACTTTCAGGGCATGTTCATGTCGCTGGTCGGTAGGCGCCATGTGTTTTCCTTGTGAGGCTGATGAGCTTAGGTTGCCGCAGCGACCTGCGCGTGTCGCGCTATAAATGCAGTAAAGCAGAACGATTCCTGCTGCTGCGATGATACAGTCCGCTTTTTTCTGAATGAGCGAATGCAATGCGAATTCTGATGGTAGCGCTGGCCGCGACATTGCTGGCCGGTTGCGCAGGCTCGGTGATGGACGATGCTCGCACGAAAACCCCGTACAAGGTGTTGACGTCGGACAAGGCTGAAAAAGTCGTGGCGCAGTGTGTGCAGTTTGGTTGGCAGGACGAAGCGGTGTTCGGTGTGGATGCGGCGGCGTATCTGGAACCGCGCAAGTCCGGCGGGACGACGGTGTACACCCGTTCGGCAGAGTCGTTTGTCGACGTGATTACCCAGGCATCGGGCACGACGTTGAATTACTACGCGCAGAAGGATGACTTTGTCGCCAAGCGCCGGTTGGCGGCGTTGGCGACCTGCCTGTAGGGGCAATTGTCGCAGTGATGCTCAACCCGCCTTCGTCGGAAGGCCGCCCGGAGCAGGCTCGCTCCGGATGGCCTTCCGACGAAGGGGCCGCAACATTCAACCGATCAATCGCTTCTGGAAGAAATGCCGCTTATGCCCCAGTGGATAATCCAGAATCTCTCCGCATTCGCTAAATCCAAGCTTCTTGTAAAACTCCGGTGCCTGGAAGGAGAAGGTGTCGAGCCAGATGCCAACGCAGTCTTTTTCCCGTGCCAGATCTTCCGCCCTCTGCATCAACTGCGAGCCGATACCCTTGCCGCGACCTTGCTCCGGCACGGCCAGTAACTCAATGAACAGCCAACGATAGAACGTGTGGGCATACAAACCTCCGAGGATCGCGTCGTGTTCATCACGCACTAACAGAGCGATCGGCTCGAAGGTCGACGGTCCGGCGTTGGCAACGTTGTGCGCACGCAGCGGCGCGAGGATGGCTGTGCGTTCTTCTTCGGTCGGGTTTTGTGACTGCTCGATGCGTAAGTTCATGCATGACTTCCTTGTTGTTTGAATTCGCAGCCTATCCTGCCCCGCGGCCATCTTCCAAGCCCTTCTTCAACCCGGTGGAACTGCCGCTCTCGCCTCGGGGTCTAGGCTTTACAGCGTCATTCCAGCACGCGGTTGATGAGGAACCCCCATGAATATTTTCGAAGCCCTTCGCGAAAGCCATGACCGCCAGCGTACTTACGCCAAGACCTTGATCGAAACCAGCGGCGATACGCCGGAGCGGGTCGAAGCCTACAAACAGCTCAAGGCAGAACTCCAGGCCCATGAAACCGCCGAAGAGCGCCATTTCTACATTCCGTTGATGGAGCTTGATGACGGTGTCGATTTGAGCCGCCATGCCATCGCGGAACATCATGAAATGGACGAGATGATGGAAGAACTCGATGAGACCGAGATGTCCAGCCCGGCCTGGCTGGCCACCGCCAAGAAGCTCTCTGACAAAGTTCACCATCACCTGAAGGAAGAGGAACAGAAGTTCTTCCAGATGGCTGGCAAATTGCTCAGCGAAAAACAGAAAGAACAACTCGCCGGGCAATACGAAAAGGAGTTTCAGGAACAATTGCCGTAATCACTGAATGGCAGTCTTTGTAGCATTGGCGTGTAATCTTTTGTCGTCATCTCTGGTGGGCGTTGTCGCAAAAGACTGTATATGCATCCAGTATTTGCGGTGTTTTTACGGTTCAAGGCTGCTGACTGCGACAAAACCGCCGATGGACAAAAAATCCGTCTCCGTTAGCTTGAAGGCCTCTCCTCGGAAAGGAGAGTTCTTAAATCAACGGAGTGAAAAACATGAATCAACCACAAACCCAACTGCGACACGGTCGTGTCATTTCCCCTGCAAGCCGCGGTGCGGTAGCGATTGAGCAAGGATTGCTCGGCGCCTGGCAGGTCAACGAAATGGAAGGCGGCAAGAACTTCCCGGCGCTGGCGGCGGGGCCATTTCCGGCGCCTTACCAGAGCGACTCGGACAGCGTCACGCCACCGGCCGATGGCTACATCCTCAGCGGCGGCAAGACCGATGCCCGCGACTGTGTGAACTTCACCAATGACGAAATGAGCAAGAAACTCGCTCGTCCGTTCACTTGGCCGCTGCTCAATGTCACCCCGGGACAAACCCTCGAAATCAAGTGGGAATACACCGCACCACACACCACCCGCGGCTACCGCTGGCTGATCACCAAGGACGGCTGGGACCCGAAACAGCGCATTACCCGTGCGCAACTGGAAGCCCAACCGTTCTTCGAGGACTTCTACACTCAGGTGCCTTATTACAGCTACCCGAATGAGTTGAAGGCCAAGGTCAATCACGCGGTGAAACTGCCGGCCAACAAAAGAGGCCATCACGTGATCGTGCTGATGTGGATCGTCGCCAACACCGGCAACGCCTTCTATCAGGCTTTCGACGTCGACTTCAAATAACGGCGCAGCGTCGCCAAACCCACACGTTCTGAAGGATTAGAACATGTCAAAAATCGATTTCTCTTTAGTGCAAAACGCGGCGAGCGATGCCGCCTCGCTGATGCCGAGCATTGCCGGCAAAAAGGTCCTTATGGGCTTCTGGCACAACTGGCCCGCAGGCCCGAGCGATGGTTACCGCCAGGGCCGCTTTGCCAGCCTCTCGCTGGAGGACGTACCCAAGGAGTACAACGTGGTTGCGGTCGCTTTTATGAAGGGCAGCGGGATTCCGACCTTCAAACCGTTCAACGTTTCCGATGCCGAGTTCCGCCGCCAGGTCGGCGTACTCAACAGCCAGGGACGGGCCGTGTTGATTTCCCTCGGCGGCGCCGATGCGCACATCGAATTGCGCAGCGGTCAGGAACAACCGCTGGCCAATGAAATCATTCGTCTGGTGGAAACCTACGGCTTCGACGGTCTGGACATCGATCTTGAACAGAGCGCGATTGATTTCGCTGCCAACAAGACAGTTCTGCCGGCCGCACTGAAACTGGTCAAGGATCACTACGCAGGCCAGGGCAAGCACTTCATCATCAGCATGGCTCCGGAGTTTCCGTACCTGACCAGCACCGGGAAATACATCAGCTATTTGCAGGCACTGGAAGGCTACTACGACTTCATCGCCCCACAGTTCTACAACCAGGGCGGTGACGGCGTTTGGGTACCGGAGGCGAACAACGGCGCGGGTGCGTGGATTGCGCAGAACAACGATGCGCTGAAGGAGGATTTCCTTTACTACCTGACCGAAAGTCTGGTGACCGGCACACGTGGCTTCACGCGGATCCCGGCGGACAAGTTCGTCATCGGTCTGCCGGCCAATAACGATGCGGCAGCCACCGGTTATGTGATCGACAAAACCGTGGTCGGGAATGTCCTCAAGCGTCTGGCGATCAAGGGGATACCGATCAAAGGCCTGATGACCTGGTCGGTGAATTGGGATAACGGTACCAGCAAGGATGGCGTGCCATACAACTGGGAGTTCAGCCGGCGTTATGGGCCGTTGATTCACGGGGTACCCGCCGCAGGGCAAGCTTTCGATGATAAGCAATCGTTTATCGCTCGTTAGTTGCAAATGAAGAAGCCCGGTAGCGCTGCCGGGCTTTTTTTGTTTGCGCAATTATTCGACCATGGCGACTTACTCAGGAACAGGATCAGGCGTCATGTCCAACACAGCCGAGCGGGTCAACATTGTCGACACTCAAGTGTTGTCCCATGACTGGTATCTACTGAAGAAAATCACCTTCGACTATCACCGCAACAATGGCGAGTGGCAGCGTCAGACCCGTGAGGTTTACGACCGTGGCAATGGCGCTGCGATTCTGTTGTTCAACCGCGAGCAGCGCACGGTGGTGCTGACCCGGCAGTTTCGTTTGCCGGTATTCGTCAATGGCCACGATGGTTTGTTGATCGAGGTGGCGGCCGGGTTGCTCGAAGGTGCAGCGCCGGAGCAACGGATTCGCGATGAAGCCGAAGAGGAAACCGGGTATCGCGTGCACGATGTGACGAAGGTGTTCGAGGCTTACATGAGCCCTGGCTCGGTGACCGAGAAACTGCATTTTTTCATTGCCGAATACGACGCCGCATCGAAGGTTAGCGACGGTGGTGGTCTGGAAGAGGAGACCGAAGAACTGGAAGTGCTGGAGTGGCGATTCGACGACGCGTTGGCGGCGTTTCAGCGCGGCGAGATCTGCGACGCCAAGACCATCATGCTGTTGCAATATGCGGCGATGAATAACCTTTTTGCCCAATAAATCAAAAGATCGCAGCCTTCGGCAGCTCCTACAGGAAAACGCATTCCAGGTAGGAGCTGCCGAAGGCTGCGATCTCTTGATCTGTATTGACTGACTAAAACAAATCCCCGGTTTTGCCAATCTGCGACCAGTCGCCACCTTCAAGTGTCAGCAGGCGCTCTTTCGCCTCTAGCCCACCGGCAAACCCGGTGAGCTTCCCCGACGCGCCGATCACTCGATGACACGGCGCGACAATGGAGATCGGGTTGCGTCCGTTCGCTGCGCCCACTGCCCGCACGGCGCTGGGATTGCCTATCTGTTCGGCAATCTGGCTGTAGGTCCGCGTCTCGCCGAATGGAATGGTCAGCAGCGCCGCCCAGACCTTTTTCTGAAACTCGGTGCCAGCGAAATTCAGTTCCAGATCAAAACAGTCACGCGTCCCGGAAAAATATTCTTCAAGTTGTCGAGCCGTTCGAATCAGGATCGGATTGTTGGGTGCCTCACTCATCGGGCCGAGGCGCACACGGTTCGGTTTGTCATTTTCCCAGAGGATGGCTGCCAGTCGTGAACCGTTCGCGACCAGCTTCAGCTCGCCGACGGGCGAGGGCAGGGTGATGAACGTGTAAGGCATGACGGCAGACTCCGGATCAGGGCGGCAACAGCGCCCAGCATACTGCCTGATCGGGGAGGCGCAATACGCAAAGCCGACCATACTGCTTGGTGCTCTTGCAGCGTTCCCCCTCTGTTTTGCACAGACCCTGAAAACAACAAAAAAGAGATCGACTCATGAAGTACGAACCTTTGGCCAAGTCGCTGATAGCGACCTCACTGGCACTCAGCTGTCTCATGGCTCACGCGGCGTCAGTCGCTCCGGTTGCCGCCGAAAACGGCATGGTGGTCACCGCGCAACATCTGGCCACCCATGTCGGCGTCGACGTACTGAAAAGTGGCGGCAATGCCGTCGACGCGGCGGTCGCCGTGGGGTACGCGCTGGCGGTGGTTTACCCCGCAGCGGGCAACCTCGGTGGAGGCGGCTTCATGACCATTCAACTGGCGGACGGGCGTAAGACCTTCCTCGATTTCCGCGAAAAAGCGCCGCTGGCGGCCACCGCCAACATGTACCTCGACAAGGAAGGCAACGTAATTCCCGATCTCAGCACCCGTGGACATTTGGCGGTGGGCGTACCGGGCACGGTGTCCGGCATGGAACTGGCGCTGAGCAAATACGGGACCAAGCCACGCAAGGAAATGATTGCACCGGCGATCAAACTGGCGGAAGACGGTTTTGAACTGGAGCAGGGTGACGTCGAACTGCTGGAGTACGCCACCGACGTGTTCAAGAAGGACATGCGCGATTCTGGCTCGATCTTCCTCAGCAAAGGCGAGCCGATGCAGGTCGGGCAGAAACTGGTGCAAAAGGACCTCGGCAAGACCCTGCGGACCATTTCCGAGAAAGGCGCCGACGGCTTCTATAAAGGCTGGGTAGCCGATGCCATTGTCACTTCCAGTCAGGCCAACAAAGGCATCATTACCCAGGCCGACCTCGACAAATACAATACCCGCGAACTGGCACCGGTGGAGTGTGATTACCGTGGTTACCACGTGGTCTCGGCGCCGCCGCCAAGCTCTGGCGGGGTAGTGATCTGCCAGATCATGAACATCCTCGAAGGCTATCCGATGAAGGACCTGGGCTTCCATTCCGCTCAGGGCATGCACTACCAGATCGAAGCGATGCGTCACGCGTATGTCGATCGCAACAGCTATCTCGGCGATCCGGATTTCGTCAAAAATCCGATCGAGCACCTGCTGGACAAGAACTACGCGACCAAACTGCGCGATGCCATCCAGCCGCAAAAGGCCGGCGTGTCGGCTGAGCTCAAGCCTGGTGTAGCGCCTCATGAAGGCAGCAACACTACCCACTATTCGATCGTCGACAAGTGGGGCAATGCGGTGTCGGTCACCTACACCCTCAACGATTGGTTCGGCGCCGGCGTGATGGCAAGCAAGACCGGGGTGATCCTCAACGATGAAATGGACGACTTCACCTCCAAGGTCGGCGTGCCGAACATGTACGGTCTGGTGCAGGGTGAAGCCAATGCGATTGCCCCGGGCAAGGCACCGCTGTCATCGATGAGCCCGACCATTGTCACCAAGGACGGCAAAGTGGTGATGGTGGTCGGCACGCCGGGCGGGAGCCGCATCATCACCGCGACGTTGCTGACCATGCTCAATGTCATCGACTACGGCATGGGCTTGCAGGAGGCGGTCGACGCGCCACGCTTCCACCAGCAGTGGATGCCGGAAGAAACCAACCTCGAAGACTTCGCCGCCAGCCCCGACACGAAGAAGCTCCTCGAAAGCTGGGGCCACAAATTCGCCGGGCCGCAGGACGCCAATCACATCGCCGCGATTCTGGTCGGCGCACCGTCGCTGGGGGGTAAACCCGTCGGGAAAAACCGTTTCTACGGCGCCAACGATCCACGCCGCAACACTGGCTTGTCACTGGGTTACTAAGAAGCGTAAAAAAGGGGGCGGGCTCACATCCGCCCCCGTCTCAAGGACTGATCAAGGAAGGCTCATCATGACCACCGCATTGCTGATCATCGACGTCCAGCGCGCCCTCTGCTCGGGCGAATACCAGTGCCATGACATTCACCGTGTAATCGACACCATCAACGGCCTCAGCGCCCGCGCGCGCAAGGCAGGTGTGCCAGTGGTGCTGATCCAGCATGAAGAAAAGGACAGCCCGTTGGCCCATGGTGCCGAAGGCTGGCAACTGGCCGAAGGGCTTGAGACATCGCCGAAAGACTTGCGCGTACGCAAGACCACCCCGGATTCGTTCTACCAGACTGACTTGCGCAAACTGTTGCCGAGCGAAGATTTCGAAAAACTGCTCATCTGCGGTCTGCAAACCGATTACTGCGTCAATGCCACCGTGCGCCAGGCCCATCAACTGGGTTATGACGTGGTGCTCGCCGCCGACGCGCATTCCACCGTCGACAACGGCAACATGAGCGCCGAAGACATCATCACCGAGCACAACAAGGATCTGGCGCACCTGACCGGCTCCGTGGCGCGCATCGACGTCAAACCCGCCGCCGACATCAGGTTCTGACTACCCACACCAAACCTGTAGGAGTGAGCCTGCTCGCGATAGCGGTGTGGCATTTGATGCAGCATCGTCTGACAGAACGCTATCGCGAGCAGGCTCACTCCTACAGTGATTGCGAAACCCTGATTGCTATGTACATCAGGGATTTCCGCTGGCAGCACTGGCATACTGCGCGCCGTCCGAAGAATGGAATCTCTCGATGTTCGCGATCTCCCTGCGTTACGCCTTGCTGCTGACGTCCCTTGCGTTTGCCTCTGTTACCCACGCCAGCAGTTTCGATTGCTCCACGGCCAACAACAAAACCGAAAAAGCCGTTTGTGGCGACCCGCAGATTTCGCTGCTCGACGAGAAGCTGGGCAAGCTCTGGCATTCGACATTGGCCAGTGTCCCCGATGCCAAAGCCCTCAAGGCTGACCAGCGGCAGTGGCTGAAAAGTCGCAACGCCTGCGGCGATCAGACGGCCTGTTTGCGCCGCGAGTATTTGATGCGGCTGAGCGAGCTCGAACACGCTACCCAGCCGTTCAGTTGGGACGCAACCTGGCAACTCATACCGCCGGGGACTTCAACCTCGGCAACGGTGATAACCCAGCGCCGCGATGCCACGCACATCAGCATCGACATCACGGCGGCTGAGGGTGCCAACTCCGGTGATCTGGATGGCGTTGCCACACTCAACGACGGTAAAGCCGTTTACTCGGAAGATGAGTGCACCCTGTTGTTCACTCCCATCAACGGTGTGCTGGATATTTCGCTTGCAGGGGAAGGCGGGTATTGCAGTGCCGGATTGGGCGTCTACTACACCGGCCGTTTTGTCGCCTCGGAGCACCCGCTGACACTGGATTACGACATGCTCAGCCTGGGCCTGGCACAAACACCGGAAGAGAACCAGGCACTGCACACCTTGCTCAAAGGTGATTATCAGACACTGGTGGAAAAGTCCGGCTCCCTGATGACGGGTGAGCCAGGCACCGATGTGCCGGGCAGTCAGGTCTGGGAGATGTGGATGCGCGGTCTGGGTGGCACCGGCATCGTGATGCGCTCATCCGATGGCCATTTCTGGGTGTTGTTGGTGACCTACGACAGTTCCGGCCATTCGCGTCTGCGCTACTACACCAACGTGGCGAAATGGAAAAAAGTTCTACCCGATGCCTTGCACGACTGGAATGAGCGCATGAAAGCTCATCTGGAGCTGCCCGTAGACTTCATGCCCTGATCTGCGCGGTAGCCCATCCGCTCACGTCGCAAACAAAACCCCACGAATCCCGCCCACCCGCGGCGTCACCACGACACCCTCCAGCACCATTCGCGTAATCGTCTGCGCCGCCGTTTGATAATCCTCATCCTGCGGCACTTCGCGCCCCATGATCCGACCCATCTGCCAGCCAATGTTGGTGTACGTGCGCGTCGCCGACCAAATGAACAGCATCAGATGCTCAGGATCCACCGGCGCCAGCAAGCCGCGATCGATCCAGCTGCGCAGGCATTCAACATTACGCCGCGCTTCGGCCTGCAACAGATCGCGGCACTCATCCGGCAGCTGTCGACCGCCCAGCAGCAGCTCGCCACTGAATACCTTGGCAATCGCCGGATGCTCGCGAGCAATACGAATCCGCGCGGCAACGTAAGCACGCAGCCCCGTCAGCGGGTCATCACTTTCACGCAGCGCCGCTGAAGCTTCCAACAGCGGCTCGACAAAGCCCAGCAGTACTTTGCTGTAAAGGTTTTCCTTGGTCTGAAAGTAATAATACAGATTGGCCTTGGGCACCCCGGCACGCGCCGCAATATCGCGAGTCTGGGTGGCGTCGAAGCCGTTGGCGGCGAACTCTTCGCGGGCAGCGGCGAGGATCAACTGCTCGTTGCGGACGCGGATGGCACTCATGGCAATACAGGTTGGCTGGACGGCATGGACAGATTCTGACGATTTTGGATTCGCAATATACAAAACTATATAGCGGTGAGGCCAGCACACTCGAAGGACAGCGCTATGCTGTTTCGATCAACGAGTGGAAACGGAGCCGGCACATGACCCTTCAGGCAGTGCGAGCCGACGCGACACATCTGGATGCGGTGGCGCCGTTGTTCGACGCTTACCGTGGTTTTTACCAACAGCCGTCGAATCTCGAGCAATCGCGAACCTTCATCGCCGAGCGCATGGCTGGCAACGAATCAGCGATATTTCTCGCGCAGGATGAACACGGCGAGGCGCTGGGATTCGTGCAATTGTACCCGACGTTCTCGTCCATCGATGCCCACCGCACCTGGCTGCTCAGCGACCTGTTCACCACGCCCGCCGCACGTGGACGCGGGGTGGGTCGATTGCTGATGAACACGGCGCGTGACTTTGCCTTGGCGAGCGGTGCCAAGGGGCTGGTGCTGGAAACCGCCACCGACAACCTTATGGCGCAAGGTTTGTACGAATCCCTCGGCTACGTGCGCGACAGCGGTTATTACACCTACATCCTCGACTTGCGGCAGGGTTGAGCAAATTTTTTTGCGATTTCCCGAATTCAGGCTTTCGCCCGACCGCCGCTCTCTCTAGAATCCGCCCGGCCTTCAAAATGAAGGCGCAATGCCATCATCTGGATGTGTATACATAGGGACGGATCATCATGCAATTCGGGAAAATTCTGGCGCTGGGGCTGGTACTTGCGCTGGGCGGTTGTGCCAGTTTCACCAAAGACGAAGTGGCGCCGGTGACCATGCCGTCGATGGCCAGCTACACCAATAAGCCAAACGTATACGTCGATTTCGATTTCTATCAGGGCGAGCCGAAAAGTGGTTCCGCCGTGGAAGTGCCGCAAGCACGTGATCAACTGAAACCACAGCTGCAAAAAATCCTCACTGACTCGGGTCTGTTCGGCCGTGTCACCCTGGACGAGTTCCAGAAGCAGCCGGGGGACTACAGCCTGCGTCTGAAAATGTACAACCATCCGCCGAATGCCGGTTCCATGGTACTGGGCTTTATTAGTGGTTTCAGCCTGGGGGTGATCCCGGCGTACGGCACCGATCAGTACTCCATGAGCCTGGAAGGCATGGATGGCCAGGGTCAGGCCCTGACCACCGCGAGCAATCATGATGCGATCGGGACCTGGATCGGTATCTGGTTCATCCCGCTGATGGCCAACACACCGAAAGACGCGGTGAATGACACTTTCACCCGTCAGGTCAACGCGCTGCTCAAGCAAATGGTCGATAGCAAAAACCTGAAGTACTCGGCACTCGAAACCGGTATTCCAATGGCCTGAAGAAAAAAAAGAGCCGCAATCGCGGCTCTTTTTTTGCCCTTACTTCAGGGCCTGAATGAACTGTGGATCGCTGTACAGTTCCTTCAGCAGGTCACGCACCATCGGGTTGTAAGCGTTGACCGCGTTCGGAATCGCAATGAAGCCGAAAAAGCTGCTGCTCCACTGGCTGCTGACATTCTTGGTGGCGTCGTACACCACATCGTTGCCGTTGAGCAGGGTGAAGCGAGCGGCGAGTTTGCCGTCGCCCGTGCCCATGCCTGCGGACAGTTCGTTCTTCACCACCAACACTTTCAACTGACGCTGCGCCTGCGGATCGAGCAGGCCGGCCTTGCGCAGTTCTTCAGTGATCGCATCCTGAATGTGCGCCGGGATGCTGCCGGACGGCGAGCGAACCGGGTTGGCGCGAACCACCAGCGAACCTTCACCGGATTCGGCCGTGACCTGAGGATTGCTGATCGCGTGGAGCGGCGGGGTTTGCTTGAGCTTCTGCACGTTCTCGAAGCTTGGCTCGTAACGAGTCATGGTCATGCCACAGCCTTGCAGTAGCAGGGCCAGCATCGGGATCAACAACAGCGACTTCTTCACGGCAGTTCCTTGCGTGGGAATAGAGGAGGGCGCGAATTATGGGCAGAGTGCCATCATTGGGCAACCTCGTTCGTCTGCGTGTTGAGCAATCGCTCGATCTGCGCCAATTCCCAGGTACTGAGTAAACTTACCGGATCGGTGCCATAACGCTGCCAGCTCTCCAGCGCGCCTTCTTGCCCATCGCCATTGCGGGCAAATTCACAGTGATGTAAGCGGCTACCTTCAAAGTCCAGCAGCAGGTGCCAGCCCTCGATATCGACCGCGACCCGCCCCGCCTCGTCAGGCATCTCGCAGACTTTGAAAGTGAGGACACCCAGCGCCGCTTCACGCAAACGCTGGCACACCTCGCGGGCGCTCAGAAAGGCAGACATGTTCAACTCAATGGATACAGGAACGCGCCAGCATAAAGCCCGAGCCGACAAGTGTCAGCGTTCACTGGCCCGATCCCGGACAATTCCGTAACATCCGCAACCCTCTTTTCTCCGAACACCTGCAGTCGCGCTCGACGGCTGCTCAATCAGGTAAGCCATGAAACCGATTCGTCTGCGCGCCGATGTCCTGGCCGGACTCACCACCTCGTTTGCCCTGTTGCCCGAATGCATTGCGTTCGCGCTGGTGGCGCACCTCAATCCGCTGATGGGCCTGTATGGCGCCTTCATCATTTGTACACTGACGGCGTTGTTCGGCGGCCGGCCAGGCATGGTCTCCGGCGCGGCGGGTTCGATGGCCGTGGTCATCGTCGCGCTGGTGGTGCAACACGGCGTGCAGTATTTGCTGGCGACGGTGTTGCTCGGCGGTCTGATCATGATGGCGTTCGGGCTGCTGCGCCTGGGCAAACTGGTGCGCATGGTGCCGCACCCGGTGATGCTCGGCTTCGTCAACGGCCTGGCGATCATCATTGCATTGGCGCAACTGGAGCATTTCAAGAGCGATGAGGACTGGCTCAGCGGTACGCCGCTGTACCTGATGACCGGGCTGGTTGCGCTGACCATGGCCATCGTCTACATCCTGCCGCGTCTGACGAAAGCGGTGCCGCCGGCACTGGTGGCGATTCTCGGCGTCGGTCTGCTGGTCTACCTGTTCGGCCTGCCGACCCGCACCCTTGGCGACATGGCACACATCGCCGGCGGCTTGCCGACGTTCGCCTTGCCGGACATCCCGTGGAATCTGGAAACCCTGCGCATCATCGCGCCTTACGCAATCCTGATGGCGCTGGTCGGTCTGCTGGAAACCTTGCTGACCCTCAACCTCACCGACGAAATCACCGAAACCCGTGGCTACCCGGATCGCGAGTGCGTGGCGCTCGGCGCGGCCAACATGGTCAGCGGCGCGTTCGGTGGCATGGGCGGGTGCGCGATGATCGGCCAGACCGTGATCAACCTCAGCTCCGGCGGGCGCGGGCGCTTGTCCGGCGTGGTTGCTGGCGTGCTGATTCTGTTGTTCATTCTGTTCCTGTCGCCGCTGATCGAGCGTATTCCGCTGGCGGCGCTGGTCGGCGTGATGTTCGTGGTGTCGCAGCAGACCTTCGCCTGGGCGTCGTTGCGGGTGGTCAACAAAGTGCCGCTCAATGATGTGCTGGTGATCATCGCCGTGACCACCATCACCGTGTTTACCGATCTGGCCACTGCGGTGCTGTGCGGCATCATTATTGCGGCGCTCAACTTTGCCTGGCAGCAGGCCCGTGAGCTGTATGCCGATGAGCATCTGGAGGCTGACGGCAGCAAGCTCTATCGTCTGCACGGCACGCTGTTTTTCGCCTCGACCACGCCGTTCCTCAATCAGTTCGATCCGGCCAATGATCCGGCTCGGGTGACGCTGGATTGTCGGCATTTGAGTTTTGTCGATTACTCGGCGATTGCGGCGTTGAAGACTTTGCGCGAGCGATATGCCAAGGCGGGTAAGCATTTGCAGGTGTTTCATTTGTCTGAGCGCTGCAAAAAATTACTCAAGCGTGCCGGTGTCGACCACGACTGAAGGCGCTGGCGCTGACGCCTTCAGCCAGGTCTTGCTGAGAATCCGCGAGACCTGATCGGCCGAGTAGGGCTTGGCGAGAAACTCGAAACCCTCGTGACCGTAGCGCGCCAGTTCTTCGCTGTAGCCGGAGGTCAGTATCACGGGCAGATCCGGGCGGCGACGGCGCAATTCCCTGGCGAGCGCGACTCCCGTGATACCGGGCATGACGACATCGGAAAACACTGCGTCGAAAGCCCTTGCGTCTTCGCCTGCCAACTTCAAGGCTTCTTCGGCGTTGGTGGCCCATGTCGTGTCATAGCCCAGATCCTGCAGGATCTGATTGGCGAAGCGGCCAACGTCCAGATTGTCCTCGACCACCAGCACCCGGCGCTTTTCATGCGGCGCCTGCAGTTCGCCTTCGTCCGACGTCTCGCTGGCCTGCGGCGCAACCGCCGGTACCTGGGGCAGGTACAGCGTAAACTGCGTTCCGTGACCGACCAGGCTGGACACATCGACATTACCGCCCGATTGCTTGGCAAAGCCGAACACTTGCGATAACCCGAGCCCTGTGCCTTTGCCGACATCTTTAGTGGTGAAGAACGGTTCGAAAATATGCTCAAGAGTATGCGCATCGATACCGCCGCCGGTGTCCGACAGTGCGATGGACACAAACGGGCCGCTGGCGCCGGCATGGCCGCGAATCGCTGGCAGTGGTTTGTCGCACTCAAGGCGCAATTTCAGCAGGCCTTGGCCATTCATCGCGTCACGGGCGTTGAGCGCGATATTGATCACTGCGGTTTCGAACTGACTCAGATCGACGCGGATGTAGCAGGGTTGGTCCGGCCGTTCGACGCTGACATGAATTTGCGCGCCCGTGACAGACTCGAGCATTTCACCGATGTTCGCCAACCGTTCGCCCGCATCGACCACTTGCGGGTTGAGCGGCTGACGCCGGGCAAAAGCAAGTAATTGGCTGGTCAGCTTGGAGGCGCGCTCGACGGTGTCGGAAACCGCGCGCATATAGCGCTGACGACGCTCCTGCGGCAGGTTGGGCTGGCGCAGGAAATCCACTGACGAGCGAATGATAGTCAGCAGATTGTTGAAATCATGGGCCACACCGCCGGTCAACTGGCCGATGGCTTCAAGCTTTTGTGACTGGCGCAGCGCCGACTCCGTTTCGGCCAGACGCAAGCTGCGTTCCTCGACCCGTTGTTCCAGCGTGGCATTCAGTTCCGCCAGCGCCAGCAGGCCTTCACGCACGTTGGCATCGGCGCGGACCCGTTCGATGTGCGCCCAGCAACGCTCGGTGACTTCGCTCAGCAGTGACTGTTCGAAGCGCGACCAGGCTCGCGGCACATTGTCGTGCACCGCCATCAGTGCGGTCAGTCGTCCTTGCTTGATCAACGGCACGCAAATGGTTGCAGTGATGCCGATGGCCTGGAAGGTTGCCGATTCTTCAGGGGCGAGTTCGCTGCGGTTGTCATGGATGATCAGCGGTTCGCCGGCACGTAGCAAGGTCACGGCTTTCTCACCGAAGTCGCGCAGTCGATAGTGGCCGACGATGCTTGGCGAGCCGGGCGCCGCCCAATCGCCGCGAATGGTGAAACCGTCCTCATCGGCGTCCATGTCGGCGTAGGCACAGTTTGACAGCTGCAGATGTTCGACCATCAGACGCGTGGTGATGGCGAGAATGGCTTGGGCATCGGTCGCGTTGGCAACGGCGTTGCCGAGCGCCTCAAGCACGGCCAGACGCTGGTTGAGAAAAACCGTCTGGGTGGTTTCCGTAACGGTATCGAGCATGCCGACCACGTTGCCGAGCGAATCGCGGATCGGGCTGTAGCAGAAGGTAAAAAACGCCTGCTCCGGTCCGCTGCCTCGCTCGATGGTCAGCGCAAAGTTTTCGATGTAAGTGGCTTGCCCGGCGTACGCCGCATCGGCAATCGGGCTGATCTCGCTCCAGGCTTCTTCCCAGATCTTGCTGAAAGGTCTTCCCAGAGCGTTCGGTTTAGCGCCGAGAATCGGCAGGAAGGCGTCGTTGAACAAGGTGATCAGTTCTGGCCCCCAAACGATGGCTTGAGGAAAGTGCGAGGCAAGACTGAGCGAGACCGTGGTCTTGAGCACATCGGGCCAGTTTTGCAACGGACCCAGCGGGGTGCTTGCCCAATCATGGCGTCGAATCTGCTCGGCCATCTCACCGTTGTCTTGCAACCAGTCTGTCATGGGAATCGTGTCTTTCCGGGCATCTGCGTGTGAAGAAAGACCTTTGCGCGCGGTGTTTGGTTTCAGCACGCCCGCTCGCAGTGAAACTGTTTTTTCAGGTCTGCGCACATCATTGCACGATGCGTGAGACAAAACGATTTGTGACAAGGGCGCCGGCTCCCGCCGGAGACGAGACGCCCCACAAAATATTGAGGGGCTGCTGCGCATTCCGGCGGGAGCAAGCGCCCTCGCCACAGTGTTTGTCAGGTTTTGATCAGGCATCGATGGCCGGGAAATCGATATCCGTCAGCGCCGCATTGTTCAGGTAGTTGGTCAGGCTCTGCACGGCCACCAGCGCAATCACTTCAATGATCTTCACGTCGTCGATACCGGCAGCGCGGGCGGCGGCGATCTGTTCGTCACTCAAATGGCCGCGGCTTTCGGTCAACTGACGGGCGAGGGCGGCGTAGGCGTTGAGTTCGCCTTGGCGGGCGGCGACGATATCCTGTGCCGAGAGCCCGGCCTTGCCGGCAAACAAGGTGTGCGCGGCCAGGCAGTAATCGCAACCGTTGACCTGCGAGGTGGCGAGGTAAACGGCTTCTTTTTCCTGGGCGCTCAGCGAAGTCTTGCCGAGGATTGCCGAGGCTTGCACGTAGGTTTCGAGGGCCACTGGCGCTTTGGCCAGGGTGGTGAAGACGTTTGGCAGGAAACCGATTTTCTTTTTCACGCCTTCCAGCACTGGGCGGCTGGCGTCGGCGGCGGTTTCGAGGCTGATAGCGTGGATGCGGCTCATGGTGATTCTCCGAAAGTCCGGTGCGAAGTGCGCCGGGGATGGAGGTCATGTTATGGAACCGGGCTGGTGGATTGGCGGCAAATCGTCGAGGATATGCGGCAGATCGTCCAGACTTACCCTTGGAGTCGTCCATGGATCGCCTTTCCACGTTGCTCAGCCATTTCGGCGTGTCTGCCGGGACCTTTCACAGCGGCACGTTTTGCGGCCTCAGCGTTCACGACGGCGAGCCATGCGGCCATGTGCATTTGTTGCAGGCAGGCGAGTTGCTGCTCAAGCCGGGCAGCGAGCGTGAAACTCGTCTCTGTGAACCGTCGCTGATCTTCTTCCCCCGGCCCTTTGCCCATCGCATGTTCGCCGACGAGGCGATGGACACCCGAGTGGTCTGCGCCACGCTGACGTTTGACGGCGGCTTCGGCAATGCACTGGCGGCGGCACTGCCGGATTATTTGGTGCTGAAGCTGACGGACATCCCGGAATTGGGCAGCACCGTGGAATGGCTGTTCAAGGAAGCCTTCGAAGGGCATTGCGGGCGGGTGGCGGTGATGGATCGCCTGTTCGAACTGCTGGTGATTCTGCTGTTGCGGCACTTGATCAGCAGCCGCGAGCAACAACCGGGGATGATCGCCGGGCTAGCTGATCCGCGTCTTTCGCGCGCCTTGAACCTGATGCACGAGCAACCGCAAAAACCGTGGAGCGTGGCGGATCTGGCCGCTGTCGCCAACCTGTCCCGCGCCGGGTTTGCCGAGCAGTTTCGCCGGGTCGTCGGGCAGACACCGGCCGATTATCTGCTGAGCTGGCGCGTCAGTCTGGCGCAGAAACGCTTGCGCGAAGGCAAGCCGATTGCGCTGATTGCCGAGGAGGTCGGTTACGAAAGTCCTTCGGCGCTGGCCCGGGCGTTTCGGCGCAAGACCGGGCTCAGCCCGCGCGAGTGGAAGGCGGGCGCCTGAGGATCATTTGGCGAATTTCTTCGCCCCGGCCACGCACAGAATCACGCCCAGCGTCACCGCGAGCATGCCGATGCTGACGTGTTCATGCAGCAGCGTCGCCGCCAACGCCAAGCCGAAAAACGGTTGGAGCAATTGCAACTGACCGACCGCGGCAATCCCGCCCTGGGCCAGGCCGCGATACCAGAACACAAAACCGATCAGCATGCTGAACAGCGACACGTAGCCCAGGCAAAGCCACGCCGACAGACTGATCGTGCTGAACGAGGCGGGCGCCAAGCACAGACTCAACACCGCCATGAGCGGTAGCGACAGCACCAGCGCCCAGCAAATCACCTGCCAGCCGCCGAGGGTGCGCGACAACTTCGCGCCTTCGGCATAACCGAGGCCGCAGGCCAGAATGGCCGCGAGCATCAGCAGGTCACCGGTGGGCGAGGCCGTCAGACCTTGTGCCAGGGCGAACCCGACGACCAAAGCGCTGCCGAGAATCGAGAACATCCAGAACACCGGTCGCGGCCGCTCACCGCCGCGCAGCACGGCGAAAATTGCCGTGGCCAGTGGCAGCACGCCGACAAACACAATCGAATGTGCTGACGTCACGTGTTGCAGCGCCAGGGCGGTCAGCAGCGGGAAGCCGAGCACCACGCCCATCGCGACTATCAACAGCGACAGCCACTGATTGCGCGCCGGGCGCTGCTCGCGAAACAACCACAACAGCGCCACCGCCAACACCCCGGCGATGGCGGCGCGGACCACGGTGAGAAACACCGGATCGAACTCCAGCACCGCCAAACGTGTGGCCGGCAGTGAGCCGCTGAAGATCACCACGCCGATAAAACCGTTGATCCAGCCGCTGGTTTTTTCCAGTGCCGGGGTCGTCAGATTCGAGGTCCGTTCCATCACCGTTCACGCTCAGAAGTGGGTTGCGTTGCGGTCATGCTAGAGCTGAGAATCAGCACAATCAAAAAATTGTCATGGATACATCCGGCATGCCACGTTCACGCTACAAGACACTGGTTGACGCCTTTGCCGCAGACATTCGCTCGGGCCAATTGCCGCCGGGTACGCGGTTGCCGACTCATCGGCAATTAGCGGCTCAAGAAGGGTTAGCGCTGGTCACGGCCTCGCGGGTGTACGCGGAGCTGGAGGCGATGGGCCTGGTCAGCGGCGAGACCGGGCGCGGCACGTTTGTCCGCGAAACCTCGTTGTCGCCGGGGCAGGGCATCGATCAGAAACAGGTGGCGGTCGGCATGATCGACCTTAACTTCAACTACCCGTCGCTGCCCGGTCAGGCCGATTTGTTGCGCAGCGCGTTGCGCCAACTGGCGTTGTCGGGTGATCTGGAGGCGTTGCTGCGCTACCAGCCGCACGCCGGTCGTGCGCACGAGCGCGCGTCGGTCGCTCGGCATCTGCTGACGCGCGGGGTGAACGTCGAGGCCGAGCAAGTGCTGATCGTCAATGGCGCCCAGCAAGGCCTGGCGGTGACGCTGATGGCGCTGCTCAAACCCGGTGATGTGATTGCCGCCGATGCGCTGACCTATTCCGGGTTCAAGGTGCTGGCCGAAGCGCTGCACCTGGAGGTCGTGGCGATTGCATTCAACGAGCATGGGCCGGATCTCGCCGCGCTGGACAAACTCTGTCGCAGCCGCTCGGTGCGCGCCGTGTACAGCATGCCGACGTTGCACAATCCGCTGGGCTGGGTGATGCCTCCGGCGCAGCGCGAGCAGTTGGTGGCGATTGCCCGTCAGCATGATCTGACGATCATTGAGGACGCAGCCTACGCATTTCTGGTGGACAACCCACCGCGTACGTTGATCGATCTGGCGCCGGAGCGCACGGTGTACGTCTCGGGCCTGTCGAAAAACATCGCCACAGGTCTGCGCGTCGGTTTCATCGCTGCACCGACAGAGACCGTGCCGGCGCTGGAACGCATCATTCGCGCCACGACCTGGAATACGCCGGGCATCATGACTGCCATCGCCTGTGGCTGGCTCGACGACGGTACAGTGACGCTGCTGGAGGAACAGAAGCGCAACGACGCCAAGGCGCGGCAGGCGCTGGCGGCCGAAGTGTTGAAAGGACTGCCGAGCCTTGGCCATCCGGCGTCGTATTTCTTGTGGCTACCGTTGCCGGAGGATGTGCGCGCCGATCAGATTGTCGTCGAGCTGATGCACGAACAGATTTCCGTCACCACCGCCGAGCCGTTTTCGGTGTCGGGCCATGCGCCGCATGCGATTCGTCTGGCATTAGGCTCGGTGGACATGGACGTGTTGCGTCACGCATTGATTAGAATCAGAAAGGTCGTTGGCGCTTACCGGTAAAAACAAAATGCTACCCTTGCGCCGCCCGATGCAGACCGACCCGGAACCCTCGATGAAAAACACCGCAGCACTGTCACTCGCCCTGATGCTCGGCACCAGCCTGTTCAGTACGCTCTCCCACGCCTCGGGCGACCCCGAGGCCGGCGCGAAAATCTTCCCGCGTTTGTGTGGCGGCTGCCATCAGGTCGGCGAATCGGCCCGTCCCGGATTCGGCCCGCAGCTCAATGGCATCATTGGTCGGCCTGCCGGGACGTCAGAGAATTACGTGTATTCCGATGCGATGAAGAACTCGGGGGTGACTTGGGATCGTGAGACGCTTATCGCTTATCTGAAGGATCCGAAAGGTGTGGTGCCGGGTACGCGGATGATTTTCTGGGGGCTGAGCGACGAAGAGAAACTCGACAATCTGCTGGCATACCTCCAGACCTTCACGCAATAACGGCAGGAGCTGGCGCAGGCTGCGATTGATTGTTCCCATGCTCTGCGTGGGAATGCAGCCCACAGGGGTCATAACCGTCACGGCCACGCCTTGTTCGCGATTCAAGTTGGTGTGTTCGGGCGATATGCCGGGCACCCAAGTCCCTGATTGAAAAATGACATGCAAAAGCTATTCGGTGTTTTTGCCGCCTTTAAGGAACCCACCATGAAATCTTTGCTATTGGCAGCGCCGCTGTTGTTTGCCACCGGACTGGCCCACGCTGGCATCCCCCTGCTCAACGCTACGTGCCCGGGCAAGATCGAAGTGCACGCCGATGAGGGTGGCCCGATTTATATCAATGGCAAGGAAGGCCAGTTGAAGAAATTCAACGACAACTACTTCGAAGCCAAAGGCGCGGGCGTGACCATTTCCCTGAGTATCAATCCCGATGGTTCGCCTGCTGTGTCCTACACCGGGAAGAACAAGGCCAACGGGATTTGCGAAGTGAAGAAGGCCTGATCACGCCACTTGGTTACGGCCCGCTGCTTTGGCTTGATAGAGCTGCTGATCAGCGCGTTTGATCAGAGCACTGTGGCTGTTGTCGGCCGGATCCGCCAGGCCGACGCCGATGCTCACCGTCACATTCCCGACCACAGGAAAGTCGGCCTCGGCAACCGCCGCGCGAATTTTCTCGGCGACAACTTCCGGGGTGTCGGGTTTGGCGATTTCCGGCAACAGCACAGCGAACTCTTCGCCGCCGTAACGGGCGACGAAGTCGGTGGTGCGCAAGCTGCTCTGAATCAGTTGCGCCAACTGCTGTAGTACCTCATCCCCCACCGCGTGACCGTGCGTGTCATTGATTCGTTTGAAGTGGTCGGCATCGATCAGCAGCAGGGAAAACGGGCGTCCAGTGCGGCGGAACAGCAGTGTGTACTCGGTGAGCTTCTCATCGAAACGGCGACGGTTGTATACGCCGGTCAAGGCATCGTGGGTCGCCAGATTCAGCAGTTCGGCGTTGGCCAGTGTCAGGGCTGCGGTGCGTTGTGCCACGGTGGCTTCCAGCGAGGCATTGGCCTCTTGCAGTTCGCGCTCTTTACCGAGCAGCGATTGCGTCATTGCATCAATGGATTGCCCGAGCTGGGCAATTTCCAGCACCGGGTGCTGCAGTGGGAATTGCGCGCCGGGCTGTTGGTTTTGCACCTGCCGTGCCGAGCGCGCGAGTTGTTCGATCGGGCGGCTCAGGTACAGCGCCAGATAGTAGGCCACCAGCCCGAACAACACCGCTGCGACGACACCCAGTATCAGCAATTTGTACATCAGCAGGCGCGCCGGTTGCAGCGCGGTTTCCAATGGCTGGCGCACGGCAATCGCCCACGACAGCGCCGTACTCGATGGCGTCGGGACGGTGACCATGCTGGTGAGGAAGCCGTTACCCGCGGTCCAGCCCTGCAACTTCGAATCAGTCGCCGCCAGTTGCTGGCCCATCAGTGCTTCGGGATAGAGAATCTTGCCATCGTGATCGATGATCAACGCTTCGATATCCGGCATTGAGTTTTTATGCGAAAACGCCGCCGACTCAACAATGCGCGTGACCCAGCTCCAGTGTGCATGGGCGCCCAGGACACCAATCACCTGACCATCGGCGTTATGGATCGGCGCGGCGAAATCGATGAAACGCAGCGGTTCACCGTTCGGCAGCCCCGGCAGCAATTTCGCCAGCAACACCGCTTCGTGAGGGTCGCCGGTGTACTCACTGCGTAAACCGGCCTGGAACCACGGCCGTTGTTGCACTGATTGACCGACCAGCAACTCGTTGACGGCCTGATGCACCTTGCCCTCGGCATCGGTGACGCCCATCCACGCATACTCGGCGCGCGCCTGAGTGCGCAGTTGCATTGATTTCAGAATCGCCGGGTTGTCCAGATCGCCACGCTCAAGATGCGGCGCGCGGCTGAGCAGATAAACCTCCAACTGGCGTTCGCGCAGTTGTTCACCCAGCAACGATGCGGCCGAGCGCGCGGTGTTGAGCAAGGCATTGCCGCTGGCCTGCTTCATTTGTTCAGTGGCGATGTGACCGACATAGAAGCCAACGCTGAGCAGTGTCAGCAGAGATAAACCGGCAAACCAAAGGGTGAGGTGGCTACGCAGACTGGCTTTGAGCATGGGCAGGCGAGGTCTGTTTTGGAGTTGTGCCCGCATGGTATGCGCAATGGGCGGTGGGTGGCCAGTCGGGGAATGGATGGCGGCGGACGTGAAAAAGCCCGGCTGATCAGGCCGGGCTTTTATTGCGATTGTGATGAAGCCGCAGCGTTAAGCGACGCGGCGTTCGATCAGACGATCGGAACCACCTTCGGCAACACGGCGTTCGAGCAGGCGATCGGAACCACCTTCGGCAACGCGGCGTTCGATCAGACGATCGGAACCACCTTCGGCAACACGGCGTTCAAGCAGACGATCAGCGCCACCTTCGGCAACGCGACGTTCGAGCAGACGATCGGAACCGCCCTCGGCAACACGACTTTCAATCAGCTTGTCCGAGCCGCCTTCAGCGACCTGGGTGTGTGCCGCAGTGGCGGCAAAAGCGTTAATGGCGAAAACCGAGAAAGCGATGCCGAGAAGGGTTTGGCGTTTCATGATCGTGTGCTCCAAGGGGTAGTTGTTTGTCTGGAGCCGATGTTACGCCGTGGATTATTTATGAGAACTTCATTGACGTGATGGTGACTATCGACGCCAGCAATGTATGCCCGAACCCCCGTTTCATGGGGCTGTTGATCGCACACACAGCTCACCGGTCGCCCGCGTCAGGGCCAGTTCATGCAACGCATCGTGGGCCAGGCCACTGCGCGCCTTGGCCAGCCACGCCGGGCAATTGGCGTCATGGCGATACGGCGTGAAGGCGGCGTATTGCTGCAGCAGGCGGGTTTGCAGTTCATCCAGGCGCGGGCGGATCTGCTTGCCCAGGTCGGGGCGCGGGGTGTCCGGCGCGCTACCGGTCGCTTGCCACTGTGCGAGCAAACCGTACTGCACCAGTTTGTTCGCCTCCATTTGCGCAGCGATCAGTTGCGCCACGTCCTCCGGGTCGAGTTGGCGCTCGGCGGCCAGCGTGCGAGCATTGGCGATGACCTGCGCCTCACGCGGGCTGTCCTGAATCGGCTTGCCGCTGTCCCATTTGGTCAGCGCGACGAGGTCGCCGATGTTCAGGCGTTCGTTGAGTGTTTCCAGCAACGGCTTCAACGTTTCGGCGGGCGCGGCGGCGTGAGCGCTGGTGGCGAGCAGGGCGAGGAGGCTGGCGGTCAACAGATTGGCAACGTGCGGCATGAACAGAGTCTCAATGAGAGCAATGGAAGTGGGCAGTTGTTTACCACAGTGCTGAACCGACACCTATAGATCCGTGCTCATTACACAGGTGCGGGCACCGGTAATAAACACCGATTTGAAATGTTAATTGCACCCCGCGAGCAACTCACCGAAGCTATCCTCAATCAGCCCTCCCGCCGTCGAGATGGACCTCTATTCAATGCAAGCCGTCGCCCAACGCCCACTCTGGCACACCTACCTGTTGTTCCTCGCGCCGATGGTGCTGTCCAATTTTCTGCAATCGATGTCGGGCACGGTCAACAGCATCTACATCGGCCAGATGCTCGGCACCCAGGCGTTGGCAGCGGTGTCGGGGATGTTTCCCATCGTGTTCTTCTTTATCGCACTGGTGATCGGCCTCGGCGCGGGCGCCGGGGTGTTGATCGGTCAGGCATGGGGCGCGCGTGAGCCGCACATGGTCAAGGCGATTGCCGGGGCGACGCTGTTGCTCGGGGTGTTGATCGGTCTGGTGGCTGCGGTGCTGGGCAGCGTGTTCGCGCGACAGGCGCTGACCGGGCTGGGCACGCCGGCAGATGTGCTCGACGATGCGGTGGCGTATGCCCATGTGATGATGTGGATCTTGCCGTCGCTGCTGGTGTTTGTGTTGTTCACGCAGCTGTTGCGCGGGGTAAGCGATACGCTGTCGCCATTGCTGGCGCTGATGGTCTCGACCTGCGTCGGGCTGGCCCTGACACCGGCGCTGATTCGCGGCTGGTTCGGCTTGCCACAACTGGGCATTCAGAGCGCGGCGTACGCGGGGCTGGCCGGTAACCTGGCGGCGATGGCATGGCTGGCGTGGCGCCTGATTCGCAAGGGCCATCCACTGGCGCCGGACCGCGAGTTCTTTGCTGCGTTGCGCCTCGACGGGGTGATTCTCGGCAAGGTGTTGCGCATCGGCCTGCCGACCGGCGTGCAGATGATTGTACTGTCGCTGTCGGAGTTGGTGATTCTGGCGCTGGTCAACCAGCACGGCTCGCAAGCGACGGCGGCGTATGGCGCGGTGACGCAGATCGTCAACTATGTGCAGTTCCCGGCGTTGTCGATTGCAATCACCGCGTCGATCCTCGGTGCACAGGCCATCGGCGCCGGGCGGCTGGAGCGCATGGGGCCGATCCTGCGCACCGGGCTGTTGATCAACGTATGCCTGACCGGCGGCCTGATCGTGCTCGGTTACCTGTTGTCACACTGGTTGCTGGGACTGTTCCTGACCGAGGACTCGACCCGGGCGATGGCTGAGCATCTGCTGCACATCATGTTGTGGAGCCTGTTGGTGTTTGGCTTCCAGGCCATCATTGGCGGGATCATGCGCGCCAGCGGCACGGTGTTGGTGCCGGTGATCATTGCGATCATTTGCGTGGTCGGTGTGCAGCTGCCAGCGGCGTACTGGCTGGACGGGCAATATGGTTTGCAAGGCGTGTGGATGGCGTTTCCGGTGGCGTATCTGGGCATGCTGGTGTTGCAGACCCTGTATTACAAACTGGTCTGGCAACATCAGAAGATCGAGCGTTTGGTGTAGGCGCTGGCGTAACAGTCGGATGTTTGCTTAAGTCAATCGAGGCCCTCGACGGCAAGCCCCGCCTGGAGAATCCGATGTCGATCCGATTGCTGCTGGCTGCCGCGAGTTCGCTGTGCGTCGTCTCTGTCGCACAGGCTGTCGAGTACACCCGCGTCAACACCACCGCCAGTCAGATCAGCTTCACCTACAACCAGATGGGCTCGCGGGTGTACGGCACCTTCGGCAAGTTCGAGGCAACGCTGGACTTTGACACCGACAACCTCGCCGACGCCCACACCTCGTTGCATATCGATCTCACCAGCATTGATGCCGGCAGCGAAGACGCCAACACCGAGCTGGTGAAACCGGCATGGTTCGACACTGAAAAATTCCCCGTGGCGGTGTTCGAATCCAAGCGTTTTACCCAAGATACAAAAATCAAAAATCTTTACTTGATCTACGGCCAGCTCACCCTCAAAGGCATCACCCGTGAGGTTCAGGTACCGGTGGAATTGAAACCGGACAGCGCCATCGGCGTTTTCGACGGTGAGCTGGTGCTCAACCGCGATGAGTTCGGCCTCGGCGCGGGGGAGTGGGCGGACACCGTGGTGTCCAAGGACATCGCCATCAAATTCAAAGTGGTGGCGCCACAGCAGTGACGCTCGCCGTTGCAATCAATAGGCCCGCCAGTGCCCCGGCACCCAGCGCCATTGGTTGCCGCCCCAGCGATAGTGCCCGGCAACCCAGTGATAACCCGGTGCCGGCATCACCGGAACCACTTCGACCAGCGGCGGAGGCCGATGCGGACGGGCCGGCTCGACGACGCAACCGGACAACGTAACGGCCACCAGCGTGGCGGCCAGCAGTGCTTTAACGGTTTTCGACATGGTGGTGTTCTCGCAAGAAGTGATGGCCAGGCTGTCGCGCATTCATCGCACCCAATGCCCCTCGACCCAGAACCAGTTTGGCCCGCGTGCCTGTCAGTGCCCGGGTTTCCAGCGCGCGCCGTACCTCACCGGTTGCCAGTGGCCGGGTATCCACACATAACCGCGTCCTTGCCAGCGCCAATGACCTTGATCCCAGACATAACCAGGACGCGCGCCGGGCATCACTTCCATACGCATCGGCGGCGGGGCTTGCTGGACGATCACCTCCGGTTGCGCAAACACCGGGGCGCTGCTCAGCGCCGCCAGCGTCAGCGGCACCAGCAGCAGGGTTTTTCGCCATTTGGACAGGGAACGCAAAACGCTCATGACAACTCCTCAAGGCCTGCGTCGAAAAGTGAACGCAGCTGCAGAATTGGATGCCTGATTTGCGAAAGATCCCCTATGCGGCGGATGAATTTTTTTTCAGGGAGGGCGATGCGAGAACGTCAGGATGGCGCCGCAGCAAGACGCCCGGCGCGCGTGATGGTTTTTGCCTGTGAGTCTGGACTCAATAGAACCGGTCTTGCTCTTTCATTGCCTGAATCTGCCAGAACGTTCTGCCCGAGATCAGCAGAAACAGCAACGCGAGCAACACACCACCAGTCATGATGCAGAAGCTCGTTCGGTAGCTCTGCAACTGGCTGGCGATGCAGCTTTTATCGGGCATCCACGGCGACACCAGCAGGGTGATCGGACCATCGACTTCGTACTGGGTATGCTCAACGTAGCGTTCGTCGGCGTGTTGCCCTTCATGGGTCTGGCCTTGAGCATCGGTGTATTGATAGTGAATGACCTTGCCATTGGCGTTCATTGGAATCTGCTCCAATGCCGTGACGCTGCCGCGGTTTTCCACACCGTTGAAACTCAGCGCCCCATAAAGCATGCCCGACTTGTGAGCCATTGCAGCGAGCAGCAGAACTACGCAGCAAGCAACGGTCAGCATGACGATACGGTTATAGAGGTGATCCTTGGCAGCTTCGCGCGGGTAGTACATGGCCGATCCCTGGTGGTGACTTTTGTAGGAGACCGTTACATCGGCGCTCGGAACAGGAACTTTAGACGTCGAGCGGGCCGGTCACGGTATGATGTCGCGGCTCGTCGACCGCAGCGCCGGTCGGCAACGCTTTTCACCGTCGGAGTTCCTCATGCCACGCATCACCCACTACAAAACCCCATGCCCCGAAGGCGTCAACAGCCAGATCCTGCAAATGGTCGTCGATTACCTGACCGACATCAGCGCGGTCGGTCTCGGCCCGAGCAACCTGCTGTACAACGTCTATCAGTACGCGGTCGGCTATGAGGTGCATCTGTATCTGGAAGCGTTGAATGGCGAGAAGGGCACCGACGTCGAGTTGCTGGTCGCCACCGACGAGGATGATCCAGAGCAAGTGATCGGTTTTCTGTTGTACCTGCCGGTGCAGGGCGATTGGGAAGCCTGCAGCGTGGCTTATATGGCCGTGCGCGAAGGGCATCGGCGTCAGGGCGTGGCGCGGGCGCTGATCGGCGAAATGCTCGGGCGTTATCCCCACGCGGAACTGGCCTGCACCGTGGGTAAAGTCCCGTACTTCGAAGCCTTGGGTTTTGAAGTGATCGGTTCACGGGAAACGCAGGTATTGATGAGCACCCGGCATTACCGCAGCAACGGCCTGCGCGGATTTATCGACACCACGCCGATTTACCGGTCGCTGGAAGTCCAGCAGATCCACACCTATCTACTGCAGAAAAACGGCAAGCGGGCGATGCTCGATGCTGAGAAACAGCGCGATCGACACCTCGATCAGACCACCCGCCACACCGAAGAATTTGTCCGGCAACGCCTGACCGTACACTGACCTCACATCGCTGAAAAAGCCCTTGCTGTGAATGGCGCAGCAAGGGCTTTTTTGTGCGCGTCATTCAGCCGAGTTTGACGTTCATGGTGATCCGCGCCGTGAACACGTGCTTGCCCTCGGTGTCGCGAATATCCACGGTGACGATCTTGTCGCCCTCGCTTTGCCAATCCACACCTTCACCACTGGCCACTGCCGTCACATCGGTTTTCGCCTTGGCCAGGTACTCCACGGTCATGCCTTTGGGGATCCAGCGTGCGCCGGCCGGGATCGATACATCGGTCATCATCCCGGCGGCGAGTTCTGCGGCGTTGCACATGGCAATCGCATGCACGGTGCCGAGGTGATTGGTGATCTCACGACGGAACGGCACTTGCACCGTCGCCGCATTGGCGCGCAACTCGGTCACCAGCGGGTTGATGGTGCTGAAGTACGGCGCGACCTGGCAGGCCATCTGGCTGAAGGCTTGCGGACCTGCGCTGTTGAACATGCTGAGAAACTGACTCATGGAAACGCCTCGCGAAAAGTGAATTTGCAGAATGATGTTCCGTTGCAGAATAATATTCTGTAACGGAACGGTATTCGGTCTGCGGGAAATCTGTCAACCTGTGCGTGTTTTTTTCATGGGCACGACGTGTGCCTTTCAATCCGATTTTCAGGCAGTCAGCCGCATGGACACCGCAGATCTACTGGAACGCAGTTACCCCGGCCGTCGCGCCGAACTCAAGCGCGATATCTTTCGCAAGGCGCTGAGCCTGTTCAATGAACAGGGGATCGAGGCCACCACCATCGACATGATTCGCGCCGAGTGCGACACCAGCGTCGGGGCGATCTATCACCATTTCGGTAACAAGGAGGGCTTGGTCGCCGCATTGTTTTTCACCGCGCTGGAGGATCAGGCGCGCCTGCGCGATGCCTATCTGGAGGCTGCGAAAACCACCGAGGAAGGTGTGCAGGCGCTGGTGTTCAGCTACGTCGATTGGGTCGAACGTCAACCGCAGTGGGCGCGCTTCCAGTACCACGCACGATTTGCCGTGACCAAAGGGCCGTTCAAAGACGAACTGACCGAGCGCAACAAGACCCGCAATCTGCGTCTGCGCGACTGGCTGGCCGAATCGGGACGCGCTGCCGAACTCAAGGCGCTGCCCGCCGAACTGTTGCCGTCGTTGATCATCGGCCAGGCCGACAGTTACTGCCGCGCCTGGTTGGCCGGACGAGTGAAGGGCAGCCCGGCGGACTATCGCGAGTTGCTGGCACAAGCGGCCTGGCGCTCGATTTGCGCCGACGCACCGCCGGACTGCTGATTTACGCAGACAAAAAAAGAGCCTCAAAGCTCTTTGATGGGGAGGAAGTGGAGCCCGTGAGGCTCAAGGTGCGCATGAAGCAAGGCACGGGCTTGATTGGGGTTCAGAGCACCCGTGCCTACGCAGTGCTCGAAGAGCGGAGCTACTGCGTGATTCCATCGTAGGAGTGTGCAAGTGGCGGCTCAAGTACCGCCAGTCGCCCGGGCGGCGGCGCGTTCGACCATGGCCAGGAGGGTCGCAAACAGTTCGTCGCTGGCCTCTTGCGCGCTGATTTCACCGTTGGCCGCCGCGTGCGACAGCGCTTCGGCGGCGCCGAGCATCGCCCGCAATGCGGCCTGGGTGATCTGCCCGCCGCTCGCGTGCGGCGCCAGATCGCGGCGGCATTTTTCAAGGAAGATCGCCTCGTACTCGCGCTTTATCTTCTCCAGTTCCGGGGTGCTCGCCAGCGCAGCGATGATCCCTGGTATCTCGTTGCCCTGCAGCATCACGCAATCAACGTACGCTGTGGCAATCACCGAAGCGATGCCGGTCAGTGTCGGCTCGCTTTGGGCGACGGCGGCGTCCATCAGCAACGTTTGTCGTGCATCGAAATCCCGATAGAGCGCTGCGAGCAATCCGGAGCGCGTGACGAAATGATCGTACACCACCGGTTTAGTCACCCCGGCCATTTCGGCGAGATAGCCGAGGGTCAGGGCGTCGGTGCCTTCGGCGCGGATGATTTGCCAGCCGACATCGAGCAATTGGCGCAGGCGATCTTCACGGGACAGGCGACGCCGCGGAGCCGGGGGGACGGGTTGGCTGATTTCAGTGGTTGACATCGTTTATATACCAAACGTAACTTACTGTTCGTAACTTACCAAGAGTATATAAGCCTTGGTGAGCAATCACCAACCGGAGAATTGTCATGCACGCCTTGATCGTCGTCGCGCATCACGACCCACGCTCGCTGACCCACAGCGCCGCCGCGCAAATTGCCGAAAGCCTTGTTCAGGCTAACCCGGCCAACACTTTTGAAATCGCCGATCTCTTTGCCGAAGGCTTCGAACCACGTTTCGGCGCGGCCGATTTCGCCGTACATCACCGTGAGTCCGCGCCGCCCGCCGATGTCCTGGCCGAGCAGGCACGCATCGACCGCGCCGATACCTTGGTGCTGGTGTACCCGGTGTACTGGTGGTCGATGCCGGCATTGCTCAAAGGCTGGATTGATCGGGTGTTCAGCAATGGCTGGGCTTTTGATTTCAGTGGTGACCTCAAGCATGTGAAGCTGCTGCAGCGCCTGCGTGTGCACCTGGTCGGCGTCGCCGGCGCGGATGCGCGCACCTATGAACGCCATGGCTATGGCGCGGCGATGAAAGCGCAGATTGAACACGGGATTTTCGATTACTGCGGGGCGACAGTGCTGAGTTCAACGTTGCTGCCGGAATCGGAGTTGCGCGATCCACGGGAGCAGTTGGCGGTTGCAAGGGAACTCGGCAGCCAAATGCTCACATAACCCCTGTAGGAGCTGCCGAAGGCTGCGATCTTTTGATCTTGTCTTTTAAAAGCAAAATCAAAAGATCGCAGCCTTCGGCAACTCCTACAGTGTTTTTACGGTGTCAGCGGGCGCCGGGCCAGCCTGATTTTTCGAGGGCAGCGAGCAGGGTTTCGGCATCCAGTCCCGGCACCGAATGGCCGTTACCCTCGGTGCTGTCGCTGGTCAGCAACGCATTGATGATCGCTTCTTCAACCGCTTCGGTGGCGGCCAGGAACAGCTCGCTGATGTGGTCATTGTTGACCATGCGCAAACCATCGCAGGTCGGCGCGCCTTTGCCTTCGTAGGCCGCGGGCGGTACGTGAGCGTTGCCGGTGGCGAAGGCGACGAAGATGTCGCCGCTGTGATCCTCGTTACCGCCGCCGGTGCGCGCCAGGCCCAGGCTCGCGCGTTGCGCCAGACGTGTGCACTGGTGCGGCAACAGCGGCGCATCGGTGGCCAGGCAGACGACGATCGAACCCATGCCCGGATGCGGTAATGAGGCGCGCAAGAACGGCGAATCTTTCTGCTCCATGTAACGTCCGACCGGGTAGCCGTCGACCCGCAACTCACTGCGAATACCGTGGTTGGCCTGTACGATTGCGCCGACAGTCCAGCCGCCCTGGGCAGCGTTCAAGCGCCGCGACGAAGTGCCAATGCCACCCTTGAATTCATGGCAGATCATGCCGCTACCGCCGCCGACGGCGCCCTCCGTGACGGGACCATCCACGGCGGCGAAGAGCGCTTCGGCGACGTGTTCAGGCTGGACGTGAAAACCGTTGATGTCATTGAGCAAGCCGTCAAAGGTTTCCAGCACCACCGGCATGTTCCAGTAGAGGCGACCGTCGTCCGGTTGTTGCTGGCGATCCAGTGCAATCAATGCATCGCGCACCACACCGAGGCTGTGGGTGTTGGTGAACGCAATCGGGCTGGTCAGCAGACCCGCCTCGCGAATCCACTCAAGTCCGGTGGCGTCACCATTGCCGTTGAGCACATGCACGCCGGCAAAACACGGTTGCTGATTGGTCGAACCCGGACGCGGTTCGATCAGCGTGACGCCGGTGCAGATGTCGCGTCCGGCACTGCTGCGTCCGCGCACGTTGCTGTGGCCGACGCGCACGCCGGGGACATCGGTGATGGCGTTGAGCGGGCCGGGAGGTAGTTGGCCAATGCGGATGTTGAGGTCACGGGCACGAGGTTTCATTGATTTCTGTCTCTCTAAAAAATGTCTGGTGAATCACAAAACCTGTAGGAGTGAGCCTGCTCGCGATAGCGATTTGTCCGGCAAAACAGTGTTATCAGGCAGACCGCTATCGCGAGCAGGCTCGCTCCCACAGGGTTTTGTGAAATGTTCAAAAGGTCTTACTGGCCGTTCTTGACCTTGCTCCACACCCGCGTGCGCACTCGTTCGCTGGCTTTCGGCAGGGGTTCAAGGGTGTACAGCGTGGCCATCGCCGTGGCGGAGGGATACACCGCCGGATTGTCCCGAGTCGCGGCGGCCACCAGCGCTGTCGCCGCGCGATTGCCATTGGGGTACGACAGATGATCACTGACCGGCGCGATCACTTCGGGGCGCAGCAGATAGTCGATAAAGGCCAGACCCTGAGGACGATTCGGCGCGTCCTTGAGCAGCACCAGCGTGTCGAACCACACTGGAGCGCCTTCCTTGGGCAGGCTGTAGGCGATCTTCACGCCGTTGTTGGCTTGCTCGGCATTGGTCTTGGCTTCCAGCATCGCGCCCGACCAACCGACCGCCACACAAATGTTGCCGTTGGACAGGTCGCTGATGAATTTCGACGAGTTGAAGTAGGCAATGTGCGGGCGCAGTTTCAGCAGCAACGCTTCGGCTTTTTTATAGTCTTCAGGATCGGTGCTGTTCGGTGGCAGACCGAGATAGTGCAGGGCGACCGGCAGCATTTCCGACGGTGAATCGAGCATCGCCACGCCGCATTGGCCGAGTTTGGTGAGGTTGTCTTCGTTGAACACCAGATCCCACGAATCCACCGGCGCTTTGTCGCCGAGCGCCGCGCGCACTTTGTCGACGTTGTAGCCGATGCCGTTGGTGCCCCACAGGTACGGCACGGCGTATTGATTGCCAGGATCGTTGTTGGCCAGTTTCGCCAGCAAGTCGCTGTCGAGATTCTTCCAGCCCGGCAGTTGCTCGCGCGGCAGCGGGGCGAGGGCGCCGGCCTTGATCAGCGTCGGCAGGCTGAAGTTGCTCGCCACCACCACGTCGTAGCCGCTGCGGCTGGTCATCAGTTTGCCTTCAAGGACTTCGGCACTGTCGAAGGTGTCGTAGACCGGCTGGATACCGCTGTCGCGCTGGAAATCGTGCAGGGTGTTCGGGCCGATGTAGTCGTACCAGTTGTAGACATGCACGCTTGGTGCGTCGGCGGCCATGGCAATTGAGCTGGCGCTGAGACCGGCCAGCAGGCCCAGTTTTATGCTGAGGTTGATACAGCCACGGTGACGACGCATGATGCGGCACTCCTGGCCTGTGCAGGCCGGTGATGAACAGGAGTGCTCAGCCTATCGGGCCGGTCACGCCTGACCCATTCCCATCATGGGTTACTCAAAAGGGGTAGTGCGTGGACGCGTTGTTGCAGGAACTGCCGGTGCATCAAAGCCTGGCGCGGGTATTTGCTGGTGTTGGCCAAGAGGTTTTTTGGCGCGCGCTGGTCGATACGTTGCGGCTGCTGGTGCCACTGGACAACGCGCTGGTGGCGCTGATGAAAGCCGGGCAGGCGCCGCAGTTGCTGATCGACTTCGACAGCCAGGGCCGCGCCGACGAGCAGGAAGAACTGGCCAGTTACAGCGCCGGCATGTACCTGCTCGATCCGTTTTACCAGGTCGCATCGACCGGCATTGCCGACGGCTTGCACAGCCTCGCCTCGGTGGCGCCGGACCAGTTTCTGCACAGCGAGTACTACCAGAGCTATTTTCGTTCAGTGGTGGGCGAGGACGAGTTGCAGTTCATGATCAATGTCGAGGGCGGCGTGCTCGGTTTGTCCTTGGGCCGTTCGACGCCGTTCGGCATGGCCGAGCAGGGTCGACTGCTGTGCGTGCGCGATTGGGTGTTGGCGGCGATGCGTCGGCATGTGCAGTTGCTGCTGCCTCAGGGCGCGCTGGCGGAAACGCCGGTCGGTGATCTGGCAACGTTGCTTGATCGTTTCGATGCGCGGCTGACGGTGCGCGAGGTCGATACGGCGCGGCTGATCTTGCAGGGCTTCTCCAGCAAAGCGATGGCCCAGCAGATGGGCATCTCGCCGGAGACGGTGAAGGTGCATCGCCGCAATCTGTATCACAAGCTCAATGTCACCGGGCATGGTGAGTTGTTTGCGCTGGTGTTGCGCCCGCCAACTCCCTGATTCACCGCAAAACCTGTGGGAGCTGGCTTGCCAGCGATGGCGGTATGTCGGGCGATGAAGATGTCGACTGCGCCGTCCTCATCGCTGGCAAGCCAGCTCCCACAGGGGGCCGTGGTGTTTGCGCGATGGCGGGGTGTCAGGGGGTACGCTGGAAGACCAAAGCCTTGAGTCCGCTTTCAGGATCAATGTCCGGAAACTCCGGCGGATTCTGCAGCCGCTCTACAAAACGCAGACTCGGCGCTTCCTGCGTCACGCCATCAATCAGAAAGTCCGAACCGAACGCCGGGTCATTCATGCACGCCAGTACCGTGCCCTGCGCGGTGAGCAATTCCGGCAAACGGCGCAGCACGCGCTGGTAATCCTTGGTCAGCAGGAAACTGCCTTTCTGGAACGACGGCGGATCGATGATCACCAGGTCATAAGGGCCGCTGTTGATCACCTTGCCCCAGGACTTGAACAGGTCGTGGCCGAGGAAACTGACTTTGCTCAGGTCATGGCCGTTCAAGCGATGGTTGTCGCGGCCACGGCTCAGCGCGGCGCGGGACATGTCCAGGTTGACCACATGGCTCGCGCCACCCTCGATGGCGGCCACGGAAAAACCGCAGGTGTAGGCAAACAGGTTGAGCACGCGTTTGCCGCTGGCCTGTTCGCGCACCCAGTTGCGCCCGTAACGCATGTCGAGAAACAGCCCGGTGTTTTGCTTGCGGCCCAGGTCGACGCGGTATTGCAAGCCGCCCTCGACGATGCTCATTTCGTCGATCTCATCACCCAGCAGCCATTCGGCAGTGCTCTGCGGCAAGTAGCGATGCTGGATCAACAGCGTGTGTGCGCCAGACTGTTTCCATTCGGCGGACCCCGTGAGTTCCAGCAGCAACGCCTTGAGATTGTCCAGTTGCTCAGGTGCCGGCTCCTTGAACAGCGACACCAGCACCACGCCTTGCAGCCAGTCCACGGTCAACTGCTCCAGCCCGGCCCAGCAGCGTCCGCGCCCGTGGAACAGGCGACGGGTTTCGCTCGGTGCTGCAGCGAGGGCCGGCAGCAGATGGGCGTGGAGAATGGCGAGGGCTTCAGGGTTCATCAGTCAGGATCGGCAAGCAAAAGGGCCGGCATTTTAACCACAAATACGCCGTCGCGAACGATTGCCTGCGACGGGCAAAAATGGCCTTTCGCAAAAGACCTGTATCAAAAATGAATTTCTGCAGAGCCCGCTGCTCATACCAGTTAAGCAGCGGATTCAAGCCGCTAAATCGTTAATGCAATTCAGGGAGTGCAGTTCCATGTGCCCAACACCGACGGCGAGCGCGCACCTTCCTGACGGATTGATTCTGGTGGTTGAGGACGATCCGTTGATTCTGGAGTTTCTCTGCGAAATTCTTCAGGAGGAAGGTTTCAAGGTCGAGCCGCAGACCAGTGCCGACGCCGCATCACTTTACCTTGAGCAAAACGCCCCGAACGTGGCGTTGCTGCTGACTGACATCACCATGCCCGGCACCCTTAATGGCGCGGATCTGGCCAACCTGGTCGGCGACCGCTGGCCGGACAAACCGGTGATGGTCATGTCCGGTTATGAAACGCCCGAGACCTCCGGGGTCAAGTATCCGGTGGCGTTCATCAAAAAGCCGTGGGCCATTGGGCAGTTGCTCGACTGCGTCGACAGCGCCTTCAAATCCAAGGCACCGCGCCTGCACTGACACGCTGGGTGAATCGGCCGGGCAAGTGCTACATTGCCCGCCCGGTCTTTTGCCAGAGGATGTGAACCTTTGTCTGCTCACGATGCTGTATTCGATCGCGCGTTCGGCGCGTTTCTGTTCGACATGGACGGCACTGTCCTCAACTCCATTGCCGCCGCCGAGCGGATCTGGTCAGCCTGGGCCGTGCGCCATGGCGTCGATGTGGAGACCTTTTTGCCGACCATTCATGGCGTGCGCGCCATCGATACCATCACCCGTCTGAACCTGCCGGGGGTGGATGCTGATGCCCAAGCGGCGTTCATTACCGAGGCGGAAATCGGAGACGTTGAAGGCATTGTCGAGATTCCCGGCGCGGCGAAGTTTCTCAACAGCCTGCCCAAAGATCGCTGGGCGATGGTGACCTCGGCGCCACGGGATCTGGCGTTGCGGCGCATGGCGGCGGCGGGGATTCCAGAGCCTGCGGTGATGATCACCGCTGAAGATGTGAAGGCGGGTAAGCCCGACCCGGCCGGCTATTTACTGGCGGCCAAACGACTGGGCCTGGAGCCGCATGATTGCCTGATCTTTGAAGACGCCACCGTCGGTATTCAGGCTGCCGAAGCGGCCGGTGCACCGCTGATGATCATCACCACGACGCATCAGCATCCGCTGGAAACGGCCCATGCGACGTTGGCCAGTTATGCTGCGGTGCAGGTCAAGGTCGACAACGACGGCAAACTTCACCTGCAAAAAAACTGACACAACACAGTCCCTTGTAGGAGTGAGCCTGCTCGCGATAGCGGTGTGTCAGACACACAGATTTGACTGACACACCGCTATCGCGAGCAGGCTCACTCCTACAGGGGGACTGTGTTCGCAAATCAATAAACGCCGGGCAGCAACCGCCAGCTGCGCGCACAGTAAGCGTCGTACTCCGCCCCAAACTGCGCACGCAGCAGCGCCTCCTCCGAATGAATCCGGGCAATCAGCGGAATCAACGTCAGCGCCGCCAGCATCAAGCCGACCACCGAGCGAAATGCCAGCGCCCAGCCCACGGCATTGATCACCAACCCCAGATAACTCGGATTGCGCAGCCGTTGGTAAATGCCATCGGTGACCAACCGGTGCCCCGGCTGTATCGCCACCAATCCACTAAACCGCCGCCCCAGCACAAACACCGGCCACAATCGCAGCGCGCCGCCGATGATGAACAGCAAAGTGCCGAGCCAGCGCACGCCTTCGCCGCCCACCGTCCAGAAGTTCACCCGGTCGCAGTAGGCCGGCAAGAAACCACTGACCAGTCCGATCACCCCAAACGCCGGAATCACCCAGCGATTGGCGCGATCTTCACGCTCACCGGAGCTGAGGTTGACCTCGCTGAACAGTGAGGCGATCACCATGGCCACCGTCGCCAGTGCGACGATCACCAGC
This sequence comes from Pseudomonas sp. AC242, assembly GCF_979258655.1. NCBI lineage: Bacteria > Pseudomonadati > Pseudomonadota > Gammaproteobacteria > Pseudomonadales > Pseudomonadaceae > Pseudomonas > Pseudomonas sp. AC242. The sequence continues at coordinate 3,203,246 of NZ_OZ409873.1, read as the reverse complement.
GAGCCATGGGAAAAGAACATCGCCACACCGCCAATGCCCCACACGGCCAGACCCAGATAAGCGAGGGTGGCGAGTACCGCGACGACGGTCATTTGTGCGGACATTTTCATGGTCAACTCACGGCTGGGGCGTATCCGTTGAGTGTAGATCCACCGCAAAACCTGTGGGAGCGAGCCTGTCAGTCAGCGGATATCTTGTCGTCAGTCAGGACTTTCCTGAAAGTCTCGACCAGCGGCCGCAAATTGATCCGGTGCCACGCCGCCCACAATGGCGTGGTCAAGGTCAGCCACGGCAGCTCGCGCAACACCACGCCCGGCGGCGCGTTATGGCTCAAACCCTTCTGAATCATCGCAATCCCCAACCCCGACGCCACCAACCCCAGCGCGGTAAACGGTTCGGTCGCCTGCATGCGCACATCCGGGGTGAAGCCGGCGCGGATGCAGGCGCTGACGAACTCATCATTGGCATCCTGACGCGGCTGCACGCCGATCCATTCCTGATCAGCCAGATCATCGGGACTCAACGCCGCTTGTTGCGCCAATGGATGGTGTTCCGGCAACGCCAGCAGCATCGGATCATCCAGCACCTGAAAGCCCAACAGATCAGGGTCGTCATCGGTCGGCGGCTCACTCACCAAGGCGATATCGAGACTACGCTGTCGCAAGCCTTCCAATTGCTCGGCGGAGCTGAGGTTGTACAGCGCGACATGGACGTTGGGACGATCCGCACGCAACACGCGCAAGGCATTGGGCAGGACGCCGGCGTGCATGGCGTTCTCGATATAGCCGATGCACAAACCGCCTTCTTCACCGCGACCGAGGCGTTTGCCGAGGGACTCGAGGCGATTGGCGTGGGTGAGCAGGGCGCGGGTTTCGGCAAGAAAAGTCTGGCCGTCGCGAGTCAGGCGAATACGTTGCTGGCTGCGCTCGAACAGCGTCAGACCCAGGCGTTCTTCGAGCTGGGCGATCTGCCGGCTCAGTGGCGACTGGGAAATATGCAGCCGTTCGGCGGCGCGACCGACGTGTTCTTCCTCGGCGACGACAACGAAGTAGCGCAATTGGCGGATGTCGATCATGTCAGACCTTTAGGGACTCAAGTGCTGCGCATTATGTCTTGGACGGTCTCGGTGTCGCAATCTAGGATCTGCTCAACGGTCGCACAGACCCAGAACCTATTGAGGAAAAACCCATGAGCTTGAAAGACAAACTGCCCGGCCAACTCGGCTTCGGCACCGCGCCACTGGGCAACATGTTCCGCGCCATCCCCGAAGACGAAGCGCAAGCCACCGTGCATGCCGCGTGGGATGCCGGTGTGCGTTACTTCGACACCGCGCCGTTCTACGGCTCCGGGCTGTCGGAGATCCGCCTCGGCGAAGCGCTGAAGCAATACAAGCGCGACGACTACGTGCTGAGCAGCAAGGTCGGCCGGGTGATTCTCGATGAAGTCGAAGACGCCGCCGCCCGCGATCTCGGCGAAAAAAGCGGGGTTTTCGAACACGGTCGCCCGAACAAGATCGTCAATGACTACAGCGCCGACGCGACTATGCGTTCGATCGAAGACAGCCTCAAGCGTCTGCAAACCGATCGCCTCGACATCGTCTGGGTGCACGACATCGCTCAGGACTTCTATGGCGATCAATGGCTGGAGTACTTCAATCAGGCCCGCACTGGCGCATTCAAAGTGCTGACCCGCTTGCGCGAAGAAGGCGTGATCAAAGGCTGGGGCCTGGGCGTGAACAAAGTCGAGCCGTGTGAACTGACCCTCGACCTCAGCGAAGCGCAGCCGGATGGCTTCCTGTTGGCCGGCCGCTACACGCTGCTGGATCACGAACGCCCGTTGCAACGCTTGATGGATGCAGCGCTGGCACAGAACGTTGAAATCGTCGTCGGTGGCCCTTACAGCTCAGGAATTCTGGCGGGAGGCTCGCACTTCGAATACCAGCAGGCCAGCCCTGAGGTCATCGCCAAAGTTGAGCAGATCAAGCGCATCGCCGCCGCTTACAACGTCGATATCAAAGCGGCTGCGTTGCAGTTCTCGCTGGCCAATCCCGCTGTTGCGGCGGTGATTCCCGGCGCGAGCAAACCCGGTCGAATCGCTGAAGATGTCGCGGCGTTATCGGCGATCATTCCTGCCGGTTTCTGGCAGGCGATGCGCGACGCCAAACTGGTTTCCGAACGTGCACCATTGCCAATCGATGAGGTGAAAGCATGAAGATTGATCTGAATGGAAAACTGGCCATCGTCAGCGGCAGCACCGCCGGCATTGGTCTGGGCATCAGCCAGTCGCTGGCCGAAGCGGGCGCCACAGTGGTGGTGATCGGTCGCGATGCCGCCAAGGTCGAGCAGGCGCTGGCGAGCATTCGCGAGAAGGTGCCGGGCGCGCAATTGCGTGGCTTGACGGCCGATCTGGGCACCGCCGAAGGCGCGCAGAAACTGTTCGCCGCCGAACCGCGCGCGGACATTCTGGTGAACAATCTCGGCATCTTCGACGCCGTGGATTTCTTCGAAGCGCCGGACAGCGAGTGGACGCGCTTCTATGAGGTCAACGTGATTTCCGGCGTGCGCCTGTCTCGGCATTACGTGCCGGCGATGGTCGAGCAGGGCTGGGGCCGGGTGATTTTCCTGTCCTCGGAATCCGGCGTCGCCACACCGGCCGACATGATCAATTACGGCGTGACCAAAAGCGCCAATCTGGCGGTGTCGCACGGTCTGGCCAAACGTCTGGCTGGCACCGGGGTGACGGTCAATGCGATCCTGCCGGGGCCGACCTTCACCGATGGCCTCGAAGACATGCTCAAGGATGCCGCTGCCGAATCCGGGCGTAACGTGCGCGATGAAGCCGACGCCTTTGTACGCAAGGCCCGCCCGACCTCGATCATCCAGCGCGTAGCGGATGTCGAAGAGGTCGCGCATCTGGTGACCTACATTGCTTCGCCGCTGTCGTCGGCCACCACTGGCGCCGCTTTGCGCGTCGATGGCGGCGTGGTCGACAGCCTGACTATCTGAATTCTGGAGAGACGTTTATTTATGCCAACAGCATCTGCAACCATCGATATTCCGGCTTCGGCCGATCAGGTCTGGCAATTGATCGGCGGCTTTAACACGCTGCCCGATTGGCTGCCCTTTATACCCAACAGTGAACTGAGCGACGGCGGCCGCGTGCGCACCTTGCAAACCGCTGACGGCGCTGTGGTGGTCGAGCGTCTGCAAGCGTTCGATAACGCGGCGAAGACTTACAGCTATTCGATTGAACAGGCACCGTTCCCGGCGACTGACTATCTGGCGACGATCAAGGTTGAAGCACAGGGGCAGGGCGCACGGGTGACGTGGTCGGGGCGCTTCAATGCCAAAGGCGTGAGTGATGAGGAGGTGGTGGCGCTGTTCAGCGGTATCTATCAGGGTGGCCTCGAGGCACTCCGAGCCAATTACCCAGCCTGAGTTGATGATCGTTCCCACGCAGAGCGTGGGAACGCTCATGTCAGGGATCAGGAGTTTTCGATCAGGCTCTGCCGGCAATCGAGCAGCAGTTTCGCCCCACCCAGATCACTGCTGCCGACTTCAAGACTGAAGCCATGCAAGCTGACAATCGCCGCCACAATCGACAGCCCCAAGCCAAAGCCACCCTGCGGTTGCCCACCCTCGGCGCGATAGAAACGCTGGAACACCGCTTCACGCTCAGCCTCGGGAATTCCCGGTCCTGAGTCATGCACTTCAATGCGCGTCTGCCCACCTGCGTTCACCCCGCGCAGCATCACCGTACCGCCCGGCGGGGTGAACTTGATCGAGTTGCTCAGCAGATTGGCCAGCGCCTCGAACAGCAACGCCCGATCGCCATTGAGCGGCGGCAACGTCTCCGGCATGTTCAGCTCGAAACGCAGTTCGCCTTCTTCGGCCAGCGGGAGGTAAAACTCATGCAGCTCTTCCAGCAATTGCACCGGGTCGAGTTCGACAAAACCTGAGCGGCGCTGGCGATCTTCCAGTTCGGAAATCCGCAGCAAACCGCGAAACCGCGCCATCAGCGTGTCGGCTTCGGCCAGCACCAGATCCAGTTGCGCTGCTTCCTGCGAGCCTTCGCCGGCCTGCTGCTGCATGCGATACAACTGCGCGCGCAGGCGCGTCAGCGGGGTGCGCAAATCATGGGCGATGTTGTCGCAGACGCCTTTGACTTCATTCATCAAACGCTCGATGCGCTCCAGCATGGCGTTGACGATGGCCGCGAGCATGTCCAGTTCATCGCGGCGATTGGACAGTGGCAGGCGATGGGTCAGGTCGCCGGCCACGATCGCCTGGGCGCTGTCCTGAATGGCTCTGATCCGCCGCAGTGGCCGACGCCGGAGCAAATGCCAACCGGCGATTCCAGGCAGAATCGTCAGCGATACGCCCCAGAACAACGCATGCAAAATGATCCGCGTGACGGCGAACAGCGAGCCGTTGTCGCGCAGCAGCACCAGCCAGCGGCCGTCGCGGGTTTGCGTGGCCACCGCGTCGCAGCTGTCATTGGGCAGGGTCGGGTCGTCGGAGTCGGCGCATTCGGCAAGCATGTGGATCTTGCCGTCCAGCGGCAGGCCTTCGGGGATCTGCTGCAACGCACCGCCGAGGTAAACGCCGTTGGCATCGAACAGGCCATAAGCGTCGATGCCACGAATGTCGAAGGTCATGCTGGCGGCGAGGGCGTCTTCCAGCTGTTCGCCGCGAAAGTGCGAAAACAGGTGCTGGCGTTGCATCAGCGAGTGTTTGGCGAGGTTGTCGAGGTAGCCGGAGACCTCGTAATACATGACCCCCATAAGGATCGCGCTCCAGGCCACGAACAGCGAACTGTACAGCGCCAGCAAACGGCTGCTGGAGGAGCGCCAGCCGTCAGACGGGTTCGGCAATGACATAACCCGAGCCCCGTACGGTGCGGATCAGCGGCACATGGCCGGCGGCGTCGATCTTCTTGCGCAGACGGCCGATGTGCACGTCGATCAGGTTGGTGCCGGGGTCGAAGTGATAGCCCCAGACCTCTTCGAAAATCATCATGCGCGAGAGGATCTGGCCACTGTTGCGCATGAGGAATTCGAGCAATTTGTATTCGGTCGGCAGCAGCGTCAGCACCTGTTCGGCACGTCGCGCTTCGTGGCTGATCAAGTCGAGTTCGAGGTCGGCGACCTGCAGCGTCGTGGCCTGAGTGGCGCCGCTGTTCTGCCGACGCAGCAACACTTCAACCCGCGCGGCCATTTCATCGGTGGCGAACGGTTTGGTCAGGTAGTCATCGCCGCCGGCGCGCAAGCCGCGTACGCGCTCGTCGACATCGGAGAGCGCGCTGATCATCAGAATCGGCGTGGCCACGCCCATGGTGCGCAGGGTAGTGACGATGGCCAGGCCATCGAGTTCGGGCAACATGCGGTCGAGGGTGATCAGGTCGTAGTTGCCGCTCACGGCGCGGTCGAGGCCTTCGCGGCCATTGTCGACCCAGTCGACTTCCAGCCCGTGGCTGCTCAGTTCGGCGACGATTTCCCGGGCGGTCACGGCGTCGTCTTCGATGGTCAAGATACGAGTCATAGGCAGGCCTGCTGATCGGTTCAAACGGAATGGCAGCATTTTGCCAAGAAATTCCGGCGACGCTTTAAATTAACTTTCATGTTGTAGCTGTCATTTGCGCGCTTTGGGGATTAATTTGCCGGAACGTTGATATCATCTGGCCATAATTCTCTACAGGAGTTGTCCCGTGCGTATTTCCATTCGCCGTGGCTGGATGCCAATTACCGGTCTGTTGCTGGTGCTGTTCAGCGCTTCGGCATGGGCGGCCAATACGCCGTGTTCCGGCAAAAAAGGCGGGATCGCTCGCTGCGATGGCGACCTGTTCCTGTGCAATGACGGTTCCATCAGCGGCTCGAAGAAAAGCTGCGCGGCGATGTTTGGCGAGCCCCAGCAGGCCCGTCCACAAAACCTCCTGCAAAGTGATGATGGTTGCGCCTGCGGCACGGGTTCGTTTTGTACTGGCCCACGTGGCGGGGTGTATTGCCTGACGCCTAGCGGCAACAAAAGCTACAAACGTAAATAACTGGCATTTGTGCCAATGCATAAAACCCGCTGTTATTCGGCCCTTGTTGCAATTTGCATGGTCCGAGGAAGTTCATTCTTTCTAACTGATTGAAAATAAAAGATTTATTTATTTCTCGCGACTGGCACGGTCACTGCAATTCATCTGCTGACGAGTTGTAACACCATTTTTCATGCCTGGAGCAGAACAACAATGAATAGATCCCCTGATGGGTTTTATCCCGCCGTTGAAGAGTCGAGCAGCGTTTCGGGCGTGTCCTGGGGCGCGATTTTCGCCGGTGCTGCGGCTGCCGCTGCACTGTCGATGATTTTAGTCCTGCTCGGGTTTGGTTTGGGTTTATCTGCCGTTTCACCGTGGGCCGGAGAGGGCGTGAGCGCCAAGGGCCTGGGCATTTCGACAATCGTCTGGCTGGCGGCGACGCAAATCATCGCTTCCGGCATGGGTGGCTACATCGCCGGTCGTCTGCGGGTGAAGTGGGCGAACATGCACGGTGACGAAGTGTATTTCCGTGACACCGCGCACGGCTTCCTTGCCTGGTGTGTGGCGACGTTGGTCACCGCGGTGCTGGTGGTCGGCTCGGTCAGCAGTGTGATCAGTGGTGGTGTGCAGGCCGGTGCCAGTGTCGCTGGCGGTGCTGCCAGCGCCATGACCCAAGCGGCCGGTTCTGCGGCGGCCAACACCGACAGCAACCAGTACGGTTACTACATCGACAGCCTGTTCCGCGATGACCGTCCAGCCTCGGTCAGCGATGACGCAGCGCATGGCGCCGTGGCGCGGATCTTTGCACAAAGCCTGGCCAACGGTCAGCTGAGTGCCGAAGACCGTACCTACCTGGCGCAACTGGTCGCCCAGCGGACCAACCTGACTCAGGCCGATGCCGAGCGCCGCGTCGATGAAATCTACGCCCGCACTCAGAAAGCCCTGGCCGACGCCAAACTGAAAGCTCAACAAGCCGCCGACACCGCTGCGAAAGTCGCTGCCTGGACCTCGCTGTGGATGTTCATCTCGCTGTTGGCCGGTGCGTTCTTCGCCAGCCTCGCGGCCACCTACGGCGGTCGTCGTCGGGATGCCGTTGAGTACGTAGAAGTCGACACCTACACCACGACCACTCCAGTCCGTTAAACAAGGAGCATGACCATGCGCTCATTACTGCTGTTTTTCCTCGGCGTACCGATCCCGATCATCATCCTGATCGCCCTGTTCGTGCACTGATTGCTCCATTGAGGCCCATGCCTCGGCCGTTTCCACCTTCGGGTGGAAGCGGCTTTTTGCTTTCTGACGGGCAACAAGGGGAAAATCCGCGTCGGCAACGGGGCGGCCGTTGCGCGCACGTTTAAGGATGAATACGTTGAACAAGCAAGCAATCAAACGAAAAGTCGTCGAAATGCTCGATAGCGGGCATTCCAGGGCCGAAACCTTCAAGGCGTTTTCGGGTGGCAAGGTCAAGGATCGAGTGCTGGCGGGCTGGATCGGGGCGCATCCGGATCCCGCCCTGAGAAAACGACACGCCGTTAAAGTCAACATTCTGGTCGCACTGATGGGTATCTGGGGACTTCTCGGGGCGATAGCCGGGCTGCTTCAAATCAATGACGGTGGCATCGCTATGGCATTGACCATGGTCTTGATTATTGGCGTGATTCCGCTCTTGTTTGCGTGGGGCTTTTACAAGGGCATCGCGGTGATTTACACAATCTATGTCACCTTCACGATCAGCCAGATTCCTCGTGAATTCTACGGCTTCAGTGAAGAACCCGTGTCGACTCTGCTCGGCGTGGCGTTCATTCTGGCCATGGTGTTCTACGCCGCCTGGGTCAAATCGCTGCTGTTTCCGGACCTCGCTTTGGTCGGTACAAGGAAGATCAAAGGGCAGTACGTCTTCTCCAATTGATCGTTGGACAATCCAGCCGCTTTCACTGGCCTGGATCAATATTTCGCCGGGCGAGATCGCCTAACGTAAATGATCCAGGCCTTTGCTGAGGTATGAACTACAGTGCTTCACGCGCACCTTGTTGCGCTGACGGAGTACCCGTGTCGACGCCCCAATCACAGCAACAATAAACGCGTCGACCCGGTGTAGTGCAGCAAGGAGCTGACACCACCTCAACCGAACTTTCACGGATGAACATCGCAATGCACTGCCAAGAAAGAACTTTCGATATCCAGCCGTTGGCGCAGGCGGATATGACCGTCCATATCAACGGCCAAGCGGTCACCGCCGCCATTGGTGAAACCGTCCTCAGCGTTATCCAGTCCCTCGGCGTTCGCCAGATTGCCCGTAATGATCACGACCAGATCACCGGCGCCTACTGCGGCATGGGCGTGTGCCAGTGCTGCCTGGTGAAAATCAATGGCCGGCACAAACGCCGTGCCTGTCAGACCGTCGTGCGCGACGGCATGCAGATTGAAACCCAGGTCAACCGCATCACTGCGCAGGAGGTCGTATGAACCTGCAACCGGTAATCGTCGGCGGTGGCCCGGCGGGGATGGCAGCGGCCATCGAACTGGCGCGCCACGGTGTGCGCTGCACCTTGCTTGAAGAAGCATCGCGGCTTGGCGGCGTGGTTTATCGCGGGCCGCTGCGTGATGGCGTGCAACTGGATTATCTCGGCCCGCGTTATTCCGAAGCATTGGGCAAACTGCACGGTGATTTTCAGGAGCAGGCCGGGCTGATCGACGTGCGCCTCAACCATCGCGTGGTCGGCGCCGAAGGCACCCGCGCGCTAGTGGTGCTGGATGGTGACGAGCAATTGCACGAAATCGAGTATCCACAATTGCTCCTGGCCGCCGGTTGCCACGAACGCAGCGTGCCGTTTCCCGGCTGGACATTGCCGGGGGTGATCATGCTTGGCGGCCTGCAACTGCAAATCAAAAGCGGCGTGGTCAAGCCGCAAGGGCCGGTGATCATCGCCGGCACCGGGCCGTTGCTGCCGCTGGTGGCGACGCAGTTGCACGCTTCGGGCGTCAGCGTCGCGGGCGTGTATGAAGCCTGCGCGTTCGGCAAGATTGCCCGTGAAAGTCTGGCGCTGCTGAACAAGCCACAACTGTTCCTCGATGGCTTGAGCATGCTCGCCTACCTGAAACTGCACGGTATCCCGATGAACTACGGCTGGGGCGTGGTCGAAGCCCACGGCGAAGACGAACTGAAAAGCGTCAGCGTCGCGCCGTACTCGGCGACTTGGGAGCCGGACATGAGCCGCGTCGAGCGTTTCGAGGCCAAGACCCTCGCGGTCGGTTACGGCTTTATTCCGCGCACCCAACTGAGTCAGCAGATGGGCCTGGATCACGGCTTCAGTGACGATGGCTATCTGCGCGCCAACGCCAACGTCTGGCAGCAAAGCAACGAACCCCACGTGCATCTGGCCGGCGACATGGGCGGGATTCGCGGTGGTGAAGCGGCGATGCTCGCTGGCAAGATCGCGGCGACCTCGATTCTGCTGCAGCGCGGAGTGCTCGAAGAGGAATTGGCGCGGGTGCGTCGCGACCGCTACTTGAGCAAACTCAAAGCCATCGTGCGCTTCCGCGCCGCTGTGGATCGCTACACCGAACGCGGCGTTGGCCAGACTGCATTGCCTGCTGCCGATACGGTGATTTGCCGTTGCGAACACGCCACCCGCGCCGACATCGACCTGGCGCTGGAGCAGGGCGTGCAAGACATCGCCAGCCTGAAAATGCGTACCCGCGTGAGCATGGGCGATTGCCAGGGACGGATGTGCGTCGGCTACTGCAGCGACCGCCTGCGCCAGGCCACCGGACGCAAGGACGTTGGTTGGCTGCGCCCGCGTTTCCCGATCGATCCGATTCCCTTTTCCGCGTTCCAGTCCATCGGCACGGAGGCCGCTGCCCATGAGTAAGTTCTACGACGTGGTCATCGCCGGTGGTGGCGTGATCGGGGCGTCCTGCGCCTATCAACTGTCCAAGCGCAAAAACCTCAAGGTCGCACTGATCGACGCCAAGCGCCCGGGCAACGCGACCCGTGCCTCGGCCGGCGGTTTGTGGGCGATCGGTGAGTCGGTCGGCCTCGGTTGCGGGGTGATTTTCTTCCGCATGATGTCGGCCAACCGCAAACGCGAAACCCAGGGCGCGGCGGTCGCCGTGGACGCGAGCACGCCGCACATTCTGCCGGAGTCGTTTTTCGATTTTGCCTTGCAGTCCAACGCGTTGTACCCGGCGCTGCACCGTGAGCTGAAAGACAATCACGGGATGGATTTCAAGTTCGAAAAGACCGGGCTGAAATTCGTCATCTACGACGACGAAGACCGGCTCTACGCCGAGCACATCGTCGGCTGCATTCCGCACCTGGCCGACCAGGTGCGCTGGCTTGATCAGGCGGCGCTGCGCGAGGCTGAACCGAGCGTCAGCCATGAAGCACGCGGGGCACTGGAATTTCTCTGCGATCACCAGGTCAGCCCGTTCCGCCTCGCCGATGCCTACATGGAAGGCGCGCGGCAGAACGGCGTCGACATTTTCGTCAACACCAACGTCACCGGCGTGTTGCACCACGGTAGCCGCGTCACCGGTGTGCAGACGGCTGAGGAGGGCGTATTCCACTGCAAGACGCTGATCAACGCCGGCGGTGCCTGGGCGGCGGATCTGAGCGAATGGGCGACGGGGATTCGCATCCCGGTGAAACCGGTGAAAGGCCAGATTCTGCTCACCGAGCGCATGCCGAAAATCCTCAACGGCTGCCTGACCACCAGCGACTGCTACGTGGCGCAAAAGGACAACGGCGAGATCCTGATCGGCAGCACCACTGAAGACAAAGGCTTCGACGTCACCACCACCTACCCGGAAATCGCCGGGCTGGTGCAGGGCGCAGTGCGGTGTCTGCCGGAGCTGAAAGACGTCAACCTCAAGCGTACGTGGGCGGGGTTGCGCCCGGGTTCGCCGGATGAGTTGCCGATTCTCGGGCCGATGCGCGGGGTGGAGGGTTATCTGAATGCCTGCGGGCATTTCCGCACCGGGATTCTGACGTCGGCGATTACCGGCGTGCTGCTGGACAAACTGGTCAACGATGAACCGCTGCCGCTGGATATCACACCGTTTCTGGCGGATCGGTTTGAAGTCGCGCCGGTCAAACAGGAGCTGGAACTGGAACTGGTCTGACCTTGGCAAGATGATCATTCCCACGCTCCGCGTGGGAACAATCGGGTGTGGCTCAGGTTTGGCGTGATTCTTCTTCGAGCTGATCCGATTCGAACAACCGCGCCAGTTCCGCCCGGGCTTCCTGGGCGGTTTGCAGGACTTTGGCGGCATCGTCGTAGATCGCGTGTTGCGCCTCCAGCACCTGTTCGTCGTGATGCTTGAAGCGCTTGATCCGTGCATCGGCCTGGGCCTGGGTCAAACCGAGGCCGACCAAGGTGCGTCGACTCATTTCCAGACTCGAGTAATAGGTTTCACGAATCGCTTCCGCGCCGACATCGACCAAGCGGTGCACATGCTGACGGTTACGTGCCCGAGCGATGATCTTCATGTGCGGATACAGCTTGCGCACCACCTCGGCGGTCTTGATGTTGGTGTCCGGGTCGTCCGTGGCAATCACGAAATATTCCGCCTCGCCGACCTTGGCCGCATTGAGGATTTCCGGGCGCATCGGGTCGCCGTAGAACACCGGCACACCGCCAAAGCTGCGCGACAGTTCAATGGTTTCCACCGAGGTGTCCAGCGCGACGAACTTGATGTTCTGCGCACGCAGAATCCGCGCCACGATCTGACCCATCCGGCCCATGCCGGCGATCACTACACGCGGGGTGTCAGTGTCGATTTCACGGTATTTTTCCGGCACTTCCACCGGCTGCACTTTCGGGCTGACCAGCCGCGCGCAAATCAACAGCAACAACGGTGTTACCGCCATCGACAGGGTGATGGTCAGCACCAGCAAGTCATACAGGCGTGGTTCGAACAGACCCTGATCACGACCGATCTTGAACACCACAAAGGCGAATTCACCACCCGCCGCCAACACGATACCAAGGCGAATCGCACTGACCTTGTTCAAGCCACCGGCCAGGCGCCCGACGACGAACAGCAGCGGTAACTTCAAACCGATCAACAGCAGCGTCAGCCCCAACACGGTGATCGGCGCGCTGAGCAGCAAACTCAAGTTGGCGCCCATGCCGACACTGATGAAAAACAGCCCGAGCAGCAACCCTTTGAACGGCTCGATCTGCGCTTCCAGTTCATGGCGATATTCCGAATCCGCCAACAGCAAACCGGCAAGAAACGCCCCCAGCGCCATCGACACACCGACCAGATCCATCAACCACGCCGTACCGATCACCACCAGCAACGCCGTAGCCGTCGACACTTCCGGCAAACCGGTTTTCGCCACCACGCGGAACACCGGACGCAGCAGATAACGCCCACCGACCACGACCACCGCGATACCGCCGAGCACTTGCAGTGCGTGATTCAGACTCTCGGCGTTGCTGGTGTCGTGGGCACCCCCGGCCAGCATCGGCACCAGCGCAATCAACGGGATCGCGGCGATGTCCTGGAACAGCAGAATCGCAAACGCCAGCCGCCCGTGGGGGCTGGTCAGTTCCTTGCGTTCGGCCAGACTTTGCAGACCGAATGCCGTGGATGAGAGCGCCAGACCGAGGCCAAGCACAATCGCACTGTTCAGCGGTTGGCCAAACACCGACAACGCCAGCACGCCGATCACCGAAGCGGTCAACAGCACTTGCGCCAGGCCGACGCCGAACACTGATTTGCGCATCACCCACAAGCGTCGCGGCGACAGCTCAAGGCCAATGATGAACAGCAGCAACACCACACCGAGTTCGGAAATATGCGCGACGCTTTGCGGATTGCCGATCAGGCCGAGCACCGACGGGCCGATGATCACCCCGGCAAACAGATAACCGAGCACGGCACCCAATTGCAGACGTTTGGCCAAAGGCACGGTGAGCACGGCCGCGAACAGAAAGACGACGGCGGCTTGCAACAGATTGCCTTCATGGGGCATGGGGGGTTACTCCTGACAACGGTACGGCGGGGGTGACAAGGATAAGGGTTGAGTTCCTGTCACACCACTGGCACTTTCGGGGGGGCGATTTGCGGTTAATGTCTTTTGATGGGCGCGCGAGGTCTTGCGTTGAAGAGTGTCAGGCGCCGTGGAATTGTTTTCCGGCCAAAGACGCTTCGCCAATTATCTGGTTATGAAAAGCAATACTTTGGACTTGATGTAATGCGCGTGATATTGCCGAGCAATTGCGCGATAACTCGATAATCGCTGGCGATGGGCGAAGTTTTTAATTGGAAGATCCATTCAGTCTTGATCGGCGAGTGCACGGGGGGTCGATAATGCGAAGCTCGCAATGCCAGTATTACGCCAAGCAGTTACGTGAACTGGATAGTTCGTAATGGTCAGTTTCTGATTAAATGTTTGTTACAGCGATTGACAAGCTGAAGGCTCCGAATCTACTATTTTTCACCCGAGATGCTGGCTGTATATAACGGCTGTAATAAAGCGACCAGGATGGTCGCGAGAAGTTTTCACAAGGAATTGAAACTTTGTATCTGGACTCCATTGGATCGGAATCTCTGCGATTTCACCTCATTCCCCATATCGGTCGCAGCGTGGCGCAAGATCATGCGTCGACTGAAATCCTGGCGTCATTATGGCGTCGCCAAATTCATGGCAGTCACTCGATGGAGCCCCGGGAAGCCGCGGGTTCAGACGAGTTCATCTTCCTGAAAAATCGAAAACCCCTTTGCGGTCTGTTGGCTTCCCAAGCCGCAGGTGACGCGTTTTTGAACGGCTCTTGACGACGACTTCAGTGCAGTCTGAAGTTGTACTCGCTATCGAGATAAATACAACTTTCAAAGTAAAGATTTCATAATGATTTGAAGTTTTGTACTTGGATTTCGTGCCGCGTTTATAACGAAAGTACAAAAAAAATCGATCGGTTCTCTATAAATCGCGGAGCCGTGCGAGTGCGTTTTTTTGCGCGCGCTATTCAAGTGCTTATACCTCGTGAATTCGTCGAGTAGTGATCAAGTGTTTTGATGCAACCTCTGCTGTAGTGCGCAATTAAGCACATTAAATGTGAAGTTTTCATAAGGATTTGAAACTGTGTACTTGGATTCCATTGATTCAGAACGCCAACGGCTGCAACCGGACAAACTCGCGACTGATGAGACTCAGGCGCCATTGTCGCGTATCGAGCGGTATGACAGTCGCTCGATCTACTGCCGGGAACACGCACTGCCCAACGAACGGGTCTTTTTGAGTGGCCAGCAGGCGTTGGTGAGGTTGCTGCTGTCCCAGGCTGAACTGGATCGATCCAACGGCATTCGCACGGCGGGGTTCGTTAGTGGCTACCGGGGGTCACCGCTGGGTGGTGTCGACCGCGAGCTGGTCAAGGCCAAGGCTGTTCTGGAGAGTGCGAACATCCGTTTTCTGCCCGCGATCAATGAAGATCTGGCAGCCACGGCCCTGATCGGCACGCAGCGCGTCGAAACTGATCCGCAGCGTCTGTATGACGGCGTGTTCGGCATGTGGTACGGCAAGGGGCCCGGGGTCGACCGCTCCGGTGACGCGATCAAGCACGGCAGTTCCTATGGCTCGTCGCCCAACGGTGGGGTTCTGGTGGTCACTGGTGACGATCACGGTTGCGTGTCGTCATCGATGTCGCATCAATCCGACCGCACGCTGATCGCCTGGGGTTTGCCGGTGATTCATCCGGCAGGCCTTGATGATTACGAACGCTGCGGTCTGTGGGGGTGGGCGCTGTCACGCACTTCAGGATTGTGGGTGGGCTTCAAGGCCATCACCGAAACCGTCGAGGCAACTGCCTCCGTTGAATCGATCCCGCTACCCGAATTCGTCACCCCCGAGATCAATCCGGGACCAGACGGGCTGCATTGGCGCTGGCCGGACCTGCCGGGCATGCAGATCGAGCGCCGGACCGCGTTCAAGTTCGACGCCGCCCGGGCCTTTGCCTTGGCGAACCCGATCGATACCGCGGTCACCGCGCCCGCCCGGCCGACGCTGGTCATCGGTGCGGTGGGCAAGGCGTATGGCGACGTGCGCCAGGCCTTGCAGCAATGTGGTATCTCCCTTGAGCAACTGGAAAACGCCGGCGTCGCGCTGCTCAAGATCAACCTGGTCTATCCGCTGTCGCCTGTGCTGGACGCCTGGACCCGACGCGCCGGCAATGTGCTGATCATCGAAGAGAAGCAAGCGATTGTCGAAGAGCAGCTCAAACAGAAGTACTACAACGCTGCGCATGACCAGCGTGCGGTGATCATCGGCAAGACCGACGAACACGGCCAACCACTGATCTCGGATCACGAAGAGCTGCGTCCGTCGCGCATCGCCGTACTGCTCAAGCAGCGTCTGCAAGGCATGGGCATTGACCTGAGTCTCCCGGATTTCTGGTGCCTGCCCAGCGTCTCGCGAGTTGAAGAGTGGATCCGGCGCACGCCTTATCTGTGTTCCGGATGCCCGCACAACACCTCCACTCAGGTGCCCAAGGGCAGTGAAGCGCGGCTCGGCATCGGTTGCCATGCCATGGCCGCGCGCATGCCTGAACGCTCGACCACCGGCAGCGTGCAGATGGGTGGAGAAGGGGTCGACTGGCTGGGCCAGGCACCGTTCGTACAGACCCCGCACATCTTCCAGAACATCGGCGACGGGACCTTTTTTCACTCCGGATTCCTCGCGGTGCGACAGGCCATCGCGGCCGGCGCGACCATCACCTACAAGCTGCTCTACAACGACGCGGTGGCCATGACCGGCGGCCAGCCGATCGACGGCAAGCTCACGGTGAAGAAAGCCGTTGAACTGCTCAAGGCCGAAGGCGCGCAGCGAATCGTGGTGGTGGCGGACGACCTGCAGCGATACCTGGCGCATGACAGTCTGCCTCAGGGCATCGAAGTCTTTCACCGTGAAAAGCTCGAAGAAGTGCAGTTGCAACTGCGCGACACCCGTGGCGTCAGCGTGCTGATTTTCGATCAGGTCTGCGCCGTCGAAGGTCGTCGACGCAAGAAGCAATTGCCGGCCTCGCTGGTGAAGACTGAAGTGGTCATCAACGAAGCGGTCTGTGAAGGTTGCGGCGACTGCCAGGTCAAATCCAACTGCCTGTCGGTGATCCCGGTGCAAACCTCGTTCGGTGCCAAGCGCCGCATCGATCCGCACTCGTGCAACACCGATCTGTCGTGCATCAAGGGCTTCTGTCCAAGCTTTGTGACAGTGACCGGCAAGCTGCGGCAACGACCGCGCAAACTCGCCGACAGCGCCCAGGTGCTGGCGCGGGCCGAAGCGCTGGCGCTGCCGCCAGTCGCGCGTGCGCTCGACCTGCCGTATGAAATGCTCCTGGCGGGTGTTGGCGGCACCGGTGTGGTGACCGTGGCGCGGGCGATTGCCATGGCCGCCCACCTCGACGGACGTGCGGTCAGCGTGCTCGACTTTACCGGTTTTGCGCAAAAGGGCGGCGCCGTGTTGAGCCACATACGTCTGGCCGGCGACGCCGATGCGTTGCACCAGCACCGCATCGACATCGGCGGTGCCGACCTGCTGCTTGCGGCCGATCTGGTGGTGGCCAGTGAAGACGATGCGCTGGCAACGCTGCGACCGGACAAAACCGTGGTCATCGCCAACAGTGCCCTGACCCAGACTGGCGCAATGTTGCGCAATACCGGACTGGGTATAGAAACCGACGCGATTCAAACGTTTCTGCAGCAAAAGGTTGGTGCCGAACACTTCCACAGCCTGGATGCCGGTGAGTTGGCGAACAGCTTGGTCAGCCCGATGCAAGCCAACATGCTGTTGCTCGGTTACGCGTGGCAGAAGGGCACGATACCGGTGTCGCTGCCGGCGCTGAAAAAAGCCATTGATCTGGCCGGCAGCGCCGCGACCAACCATTTGGCTTTCGCCTGGGGCCGGTTGTGGGCGCAGGATTCAGCTTTTGTCGCGCCTTACCTGGAGCAACCCATGGATGCCGTGTCGACGATTGCGATCCGCGACATCAGCGACATGCGCGGCCGCCACGAAAGCCTCGAACAACTGATCAACCATCGCAGCGAATTCCTCACCAGCTACCAGAATGCAGCGTATGCGGCGCGTTACCGCAAGGTCATCGAGCAACTGCGAGCGCTACCGGCGGCCGGTAATGACAGCGCGCTGACCCAGGCAGTGGCACGCAACCTCTTCAAGCTGATGGCTTACAAGGACGAGTACGAGGTTGCACGGCTGCTCACCACGCGCAGTTTCACCGACTCGCTGAAGGCCCGCTTCGACGGTGGCGTTCGCCTGAAATTTCACTTTGCCTTGCCGCTGCTGCGCAAGAACCAGGAGAGCACCGGCGAGCCGAAAAAGATCGCGTTTTCCGGCTGGATCCTGCCGTTGCTGAAGGTCCTGGCCAAGGGCCGGGTGTTGCGCAACACCCGGTTCGATCCGCTGGGCTTCTCTGCCGAACGCCGCGAAGAGCGTCGCTTGCTCAATGACTACGAGCAAACCCTGCAACGCCTGTTACCGAAATTGAACTCGGAGAATCTGTCGGCGTTCGTCGCCTGGGCAAATCTGCCGGATTCGATTCGCGGCTACGGCCACGTCAAGCAGCGCTCGATTGCGGCGGCGCGACTGCGCGAGAAAGAACTCATCGAACAGATTCTGGCGGACAAGCCGGTCATTCACGGTGTCGAGTCATGGCAGCCATCCACCGTCATCGCCAGGCAACTGAGCGAAGAAGAGCGCGACGTGATGGAAGCCTCTTGACCGAAGGCTACGCCAGCCCCGCAGAACAACAAATACAACAACTACCGAGATGAGCTGATAACGATGAATAACGACAGCATTGCGCCCGACCTCCTGCACAAAGGTTCGGCTGACGACGTTTTGATTGGCGCCCCCAGAGACGCGCTGCCGCTGTATATGAACGACACACTGGTCGAGGCCAACGGGCATAACCCGTTGGTACGCAATTACGCTGCAGGCGCCAACCTGCCACGCCGCTTCGAGATTGCGCCAGCGCTGCAGAAAAAGAACCGGATGGAAGAAGTTCGTGCCGATGATGAATGGAATCGGCTGAGGGCGCTGCCTTATCAGATCGTCGCCGCACAGCTGGAGGCAGCTGGAATCCGCAGCGACAGCCTGGAAACCAGCGTGGCCGCGCTGTGCGAATCGATCCCGGCGATTCGCCGCGCCAGTTCGTTCCGCTTCATCAATAACGCCGACAATTATTTCTTCTATCGCAAGGCGCACGAACATGTGCCGGGGACGATGTTCATCGAGGCGGCGCGGCAAGCGGTTTATCACCATCTGTATCACCACACCGATCATGCGCGCGGTGCCGTCACCGTCAGCGTCAATGAGCTGAACGCGAGTTTTTTCGCTTACGCAGAGCTGATGTATCCGATCGAACTGGTGGTCGACAACATGACCCCGAGCGATGCCACATCGCCGAAGAAAATCCATCTGCGCGTCGCGTTCTATCAACGTCAGACCCTGTTCGCCACCGTCGACACCAAAGCCACCGTGATCGACATGCCGCTGTTCGAAAAGACCCGCAATATCTTCATCTACTGCAACGACTGGTTTGCACCGCTGCAACCGTTGAAGCTGGCCTGCACGATCAGCGACGCGCAGGGGCGCAAAGTTGAAGTGCAGCTATTGGGCCTGGGCAAGAGCGGTTGCGTGACGACAACGGCAGATATGTCCGAGCCGGTCACTCTGCACATCGTCTATGAAGGCAAATTGAGTTTTACCGCCGGCATCCGCCGCGTCGGGCAGGGCGAGCATTCTTCGTGGGAATTCGCCGAGGTAGATTTCAACGGCTTGCAAGTGATCAGCGACATGATCAAGCGCGGCTTTGTCCACCTCGATGAGCCGGCCCTTGCAGCCTTGCAGCAATGATCGTGGCAACCCCGACTTTCCAGGCGGCCACCCAAACGCTGCATTTCGGCACGCAGGCAGTGGCGAAAAATCGACTGTATTTTTCCTCGCTCGGCATGGATCTGTGTGACGAACACGGCTTCCCGCAACCGGCGTTTTTCTCGGTCTATCAAGCTTTGATGGACGGCGGTGCCGGTTTTGGCTTTCTCGGCAATGCCAGCGTCGACGCCGATGCACGCTACA
This sequence comes from Pseudomonas sp. AC242, assembly GCF_979258655.1. Classification (NCBI taxonomy): domain Bacteria; kingdom Pseudomonadati; phylum Pseudomonadota; class Gammaproteobacteria; order Pseudomonadales; family Pseudomonadaceae; genus Pseudomonas; species Pseudomonas sp. AC242. The sequence goes on along the minus strand of NZ_OZ409873.1, from coordinate 3,184,126 downwards.
ACAGCCGTGGTCTGCGTCTGACTTCGGCGGCCCACGCGCAGGCCCTGCGGCCGCTGTTTGAAGCGGCGCGGGCGCGTGGTTTCCCGTTGGGCGTGCAACTACAGCATTACGGGCCGCAGTCACTGCCGTCGAAGCAGGGAATCATTCTGACCCCCAGCGCCATCGCGTCGCCGAGCATCCTCAGTGCGTACCCCGAGGCACGGGCGGTGGCGATGACCGAGGCACAGATCCAGCGCTGCATCGAACAGTTCTGCGTCGCCGCCCGCTATGCGCAACAGGCCGGTGCCACGTTGATCCAGCTACAGGCATCCAACGGCTATTTGATCAGCAGCTTCCTTTCGCCAAAGACCAACCGGCGCGTGGATGACTGGGGCGGCACGCCGCTCAAGCGCGCCAGGCTGTTGCTTTCGATTGTCGACGGGATCCGCCAGGCCACCGATCACAAGGTCGCGGTCACTGTGCGCCTGGGCATGGATGACGGCCTCGGTGCAGAAGGGCAGCACGCCGCGCTGTTGGGTGATGTCGTCGCCGCGCTGGAGGCCAGAGGGGTCGCAGCGATTACCTGTTCGCTGGGCATCAGCGAGACCTTCCGTTTCTTTTTCAAAAATACCGGACAGGCCTTGGCCATGTCGCGGGAAGGTTGCCGCTATCTGAAGCGTTTCGTGCGGATTCCGCTGGGCTTTACCGGTTCGGTCGCGGATGTGGCGCAAGCCGATGAAATCATCGCCAGTGGCGATGCCGATTTCGTCGGGTTCGGCCGCTCCATGCTCGCCGACAACGACTTCGTCGCCAAGCAACTGGCGGGGCGAGCCGATCAGCTCAACCGCTGCCGAGGCGATGCGTTTTGTTTCCGCGACAAAAAAGAGCCCATGGCCGAGCGCGTGTATTGCTGCGTCAATCCTGCCTACCGCCGGCCAGAACAACTCCAACAGCACTATGAGGAAAACCTGCAATGAACTTCACCGCCAAGATCGCTCTCGTTGTCGGGGGCACACGTGGGATCGGCTTTGATGTCAGCCAGAAGCTGATCGAAGCCGGCTGCATCTGTTACATCACCGGCCGCAACGAAGACGATGGCCTGACCGCGCAAAGTCGTCTCGGCGAAAACTGCACGTTCATCCGCAGCGACGTCACCGACGAAGCCTCGGTGATCGAGCTGTTCCGCCTCATCAACGACAGGCACGGTCGACTCGATCTGGCCGTCAACAATGCCGGCGTCACTTCAAAACACGCGCCGATCCGCGACATGGATTTCGCTGACTGGAAGCGCGTACTGGAAATCAATCTGCTGGGCCCGCTGCTGTTGCTCAAGCACGAAACCAACCTGATCTCGAAGCATGCGGGTGGCTCGATCGTGAACGTCTCGTCTTGCGCCGGTTTGCTGGGGGTTGCCAAACAAAGCGCCTATTCCACCAGCAAGGCTGCGCTGAACATGCTGACCCAGGTCTGCGCGATTGAATGCGCTGAAGAAGCCCTGCCTGAGCGGCATTCGATTCGCGTCAACGCCGTATGCCCCGGGCCGACATTGGGCGGCATGAACTCGGAAGAGCGACTGAAAGCCAACCCGGAGTCCACCCGGCACAAGCTGCAAGTGACGGCGATGAAGCGCTTCGCCAACCCCGGCGAGATTTCCGCCGCAATCCTCTGGCTGCTGAGTGACGCATCGTCGTTTGTCACCGGTACGGTGATGCCGGTCGATGGCGGTTTTTCGGCCGGTAAATTCTGATGCACACCGTAACGCGTAACCCGACTGCAGAATCTCGCGAGAAGGCCAGCCAGCGGGTGTTTATCACGGGCGTGAGCAGCGGCATCGGCGAGGCGCTGGCGCTGCTTCATTTGCAAAACGGGCATACGGTTTTCGGCACTTCGCGTCGTCAGCCCTATGGCCTGATGGACTATCCGGACTTCCATTTTCGGTCGTTCGATCTGTCCCGGCCGAGCGCGATGGACGAGCTGTTCGAGGACAACTTTGCCAGCGTTCTGGAACAGGGCGTCGACAGGGTTTTCCTGAATGCCGGGGTCAGCGGCAACGTCCCCGGGCGTGGTGCGGAATTCTCGCTGGATGAGCTGCAGCATGTGCTCAACGTCAACGTGCTGGCCAATAAAGCCATGCTTGACCTCGTGCTGTCGTCTTCCCGGCGCCCGACGACATGCGTGCTGTCAGCCTCGATGGCGGGCGTGCGCTTTCGCGCGGGCACGCTGCCATACAGCCTGTCGAAAGCCGCGCTGGCGGCATTGGGCGGTGTTTACGCCGAGGAAAATCCGCAGGTCTTCTTCGCGGTGCTCGGTCTGTGCAACGTTGATACCGGTCTGTCCCGGCAGGTGAGCTTCAGCCAGCGCACCGCCGACTTCGCCGACCTCAAGTCGCTGCAGCAACGAGCCCTGGCGCCCGGTTACATGGTGTCACCTGCGCAACGCGCGAAGGACATGCTGGCGGTGATTGACGCGCCCGATGCCTATGGGATCAAGAGCGGGATATTCGTTGATATGCGCACGGCGTTGGCCGATCACCAGAAAGCGCACTCGCCATTGTCTCAAGCGTAGTGAATGCAGGGACCTGCATCAGCCAATAAAGGAATGTTGGAATGTTCAATCAAGTCAAAGCGCTGACCGAGTCAGCCGTTCGGCAACAGGATCTGTTGCTGGGCACCCCGATCGATTTGTCCCGCGGCGAAGACAGCCGCCTTTACGGCGTGGACGGCAGCATCGATTCCCTGACCCTGGTCTCGATCATTGTCGATGTTGAGGAAAAACTGCGCAGCCAGCTTGGCGTTGAGGTGCGTCTGGCCGATACCACCGACCTGCCCGAAACCGCCACGCCGTTTGCCACACTGGGCACGCTGATCGCCTACATCATGGACCGGTTGTCTGCGGCGCAAGCTTCAGTTCAGGCCGTTTGATCGAGCGGGAGGGTTGGGTATGCAAGTAGCAGCATTTTTGGCTCATCTGAAAAGCGCCGGCAGCCAACCGGCAATCGTCAGCGATGAGGGCCGCTTTACCTATGACCAGTTGCACGCGCAGATAAGCGTGTACAGCGCGGAGCTGGCGGCAAAATCCGTCAGTGATTCCTGCGTACTGCTGGTCGACAACTACAGCTTCAACAGCGTCTGCATGCTGTTCGCGTTGTGGCTGCACAACAACGTGGTGGCGCTGTCTGTGCCCAAGGGCGAGGAACAGCTCGCGCAGTTGGCGGGCGCGGCGGGCGCGAGGTTTTCCGTTATCGGCGGGACGCCGGAGTTGGCGGTTGTCCAGCACGCCAACCCTGTCGTGCCACCGACTGTAGGCGGACTGCTGTCGCGGCGTCAGGCCGGTTTCATTGTGTTTTCTTCAGGCTCGACAGGCCCGGCAAAAGGCGTGGTGCACAGCATCGCGCCGTTCTTCGAGCGCTACCTGAATGCCGAACACTGCGGTGCGATTCTGGCGTTTCTGCTGTTCGATCACATCGGCGGCCTGGTGACCGTGCTGCAGGCGCTGGCGACCCATGGCACGTTGATTCTGCCCAATGAGCGCTCGCCGCAAGAGGTCGGTCACTGCATCGAATCGTTCAACGTGCAAACCCTGCACGTCTCGCCGACGCTGCTGAACCTGGCGACGATCACCGGGGTCTTCCAGAAGTGGGACACGAGCAGTCTGCAGCGCATCTATTTCGGCTCCGAACCGAGTTCACCGGAATCCATCCAGCGCATTGCCAACGTCATGCCGCACGTGCAATTGCAGCAGTTGTACGGGATGTCGGAGATCGGCGTGCTGCCGTGCCGCAGCAAGGCCGGCGACAGCGCGTGGATGAAGATCGAAGACCCGAACTACAGCCTGCGGGTGGTCGACGGCATTCTGCACGTGCGCGGCGCAACCAACATGCTTGGCTACCTTGCCAGCGCCGGTGACCTGTCGAGTGATGGCTACCTGATCACCCATGACCTGGCCGAGGAGCACGAGGGCTATTTCCGGGTCACGGGGCGGGCGGTCGATCTGATCAACGTCGGCGGCAAAAAGGTCTTTCCGTCACACGTGGAAAGTGTGCTGATGGGCCTGGAAAACGTCTCGGATGTGGTCGTTTACGCGCAGCCCAACCCACTGCTCGGGCAGATCGTCGCCGCGCGTTTCACGCTGTTCGAGCCGGAAAGCCTGGAAGCGTTCAAGGTCCGCTTGTATCAACACGTTCGCGGCGTACTGGCGCAGGAACAACTGCCGCGGGTGGTCTCCATCGCCGAGACGCCGCTGTACACCAGCCGCTTCAAGAAAATGCGTCACCCCGGCGTTCTCGCCCAGTCGTGAGACCGGTTTACTCATCACGTTATAAGGAAATGACCCATGGTTGATCTGGTAAAAATGCGCGCAAGCATCGCTGAAATCCTGTTCATCCCGGTGGACGAACTGCACGGTGAGACGCGGCTGGAAAACAGCGACAACTGGGACTCGATGGCGCGAATCGGGATTATCGCGCTGGTGTTCGAACAAGTCGGCGTGAGCGTGTCGGGCGAGGAGATCGAGCGTGTGGTCACGGTGCAGGATCTGTTCGATCTGATCGACCGCAAAATCAAGGACGCCGCATGAGCCTGCTGACCATTGAGGGCGTCGCCATTCGGGCGGTCACGGCGGCGCTGCCCGAGCGTCGTGTGACGGAAGAGGACTTCGCCGAACTGTTCGGCGCCAAGGAAGTTGCGCGCATCGCCAAGAGCACCGGCATCCAGTCGATCCGCGAAACCAAAACCCTGCACACCTCCGATCTGATCATCGCCGCGTGCCGCAACCTGCTCGATCAAGGGCATGCTGCGGCACAGGACATCGACGGTCTGATCGTGGTGACCCAGACGCCTGACTCGTGGGTGCCGGGTGTCGGCTTCATGGTGCAGCAGGCCCTCGGCCTGCCGCAGCATTGCCTGGTACTGAATGTGGCCGCAGGTTGCTCCGGCTATATCAGTGCGCTGGTTCAGGCGGGCGCGCTGATTTCATCCGGTGCCTGCAAGAAAATCCTCCTGTGCACCGGGGACGTGACCACGCGAATCCTCGACGAACGCGACCGCCATGTGAAGATGCTGTTTGGTGACGCTGCGTCGGCAACGTTGCTGGAGCCGGGTGCAGGCAAGTTCGAGTTCCTCTGCGGCGCCGATGGCAGCGGCGGTGCGGCGCTGCAGTCCGACATCGCCTACGCCCGGGAGGCGGGCAGCCACGTTTGCGCGACCATCCAGCGTTTGCAGATGGATGGCACGGCGGTGATGAATTTTGCCCTGAGCCGGGTCCCGCAGACCGTCAAGGCTTTGCTTGAGGCAACGGGGTCAAGTCCTGCTGCGCTGGACTTGCTGGTACTGCATCAGGCGAACGCGTTCATGCTCAATTACCTGCGACGGATGATCGGCGTGGCGGCGGAAAAGATGCCGGTCGACATCGATGGCGTTGGCAATACCAGCTCCACCTCGATTCCGATCGTGTTGTCGCGTCATGCCGCGATCGGCACGCCGCAGGCCGAGCACGTTGTGCTGTGCGGTTTCGGTGCCGGGCTGTCGTGGGGCGCGTTGAAGGTCGATCTGCGTCGCACGACCGCTGTGGCACCTTGCGAAGTGCCGGAGAAAACCGCTCTGGCGGACGAACCGGCTCTGGCTCCGAGTGAGCGTTTGCAGGCCTGACCGCTCCTCAATGGCATGACATGGCACCTTTGGCGGCGATCCTCGGATCGCCTTCAAAGGTGCCACGCCTTGGTTCAAATCCTCTGATCACGGGACAGCTGTTTCATGAAGCGAAAACTCTGCAGCGCACTGGGCATCATCGGCCGCAAAGACAATCTGACGTGGCAATATCCTTCGCCTTTTCTGCCGCTGTTTCAGTTTCACGAGCGGCATGAGTCGGGTGCGATCCGTGCGCAACCCGAGGACATCATCGCCGCCGTTTGCGCGTTGGACATGCGTGAAGACCGCGTCGTCGATGCGCTGTTATCCCTGCGCGAGTTGCCGGGAAAAATACTACGAAGATTGGCGGGCGGAGCTTCGCAGGCGCAAACCGCCCCGTTCGGTTTTGACGCTTTCACGCTACTGGAACGCACCCCGACAGAAGTGTCTCTGGGCCTGGCAGGACGCTTCTGGCGCCCGGATCTGAAGACTGGCCATATCGCTGATGCTCAAGCCTTCAAGGCGCTGGATGATCCACGCGCGGCGAAACTGCTGCTGCGTTTTCAGGTCATCGAACATCCACAAGGCATGCGCACGCTGCGCACCGAAACCTTTGTGTATTGCGCTTCCACGCGCAGCAAAATGCTCTTCACCCCTTACTGGCTGCTGATTCGTCTGGCCAGTGGCTGGATTCGCCAGCGCAATCTTGCTGCCATCCAGCGGCAATTCTCGACAGAACGGGCAGTGTAAAAAATCGCATCAATTGGTTACATTGATAGCCTCAGCGAATCAATCTCCCGAGTCCTGCCATGGCCATCAACTTCGACCTCAACGACCTGCAAGCCTTCCGCGCCGTGGTCGAGCAGGGCAGTTTTCGCAAGGCTGCCGACACCGTGCGCCTGTCGCAACCGGCGTTGAGCCGGCGCATCGAAAAGCTCGAAGACGCTCTCGGCGTGAAACTCTTCGAACGCACCACGCGCAAGGTCAGCCTGACCCAGGCCGGGCGTGGATTCATGCCCAGTGTCGAGCGTTTGCTCGATGATCTCGATGTCGCGTTGCTGGGCATCAGCGAAGTCGCTTCGACCCGTTTAGGCCACGTCACCGTCGCCTGCGTGCCTTCGGCGGCGTACTACTTCATGCCCCGTGTGGTTGCGCGCTATCACCAGCAATTTCCACGGATCAAAGTCAAAGTGCTCGACTCCAGTGCGCACGATGTCTTGAGTGCGGTGGTCAATGGCGAGGCGGATTTCGGCTTGAGTTTTCTCGGTACGCAGGATGCCAAAGTCGAGTTCGAACCGCTTGTGCAGGAGTGCTACGTCGTCGCCTGTCGCCGCGATCACCCGTTGGCCGGGCGCAGCAGCGTGAGCTGGGACGAGTTCTATCAGCAGGATTACATCTCGCTCGACAAGACCTCCGGCAACCGCTTTCTGCTCGATCAGGCGTTGAGCACGGTGGTGCCGCAGCGCTCGAGCATCTGCGAAACCCGCCATGTCACGACGATGATCGGTCTGGTGGAAGCGGGGTTGGGCGTGGCGGCGGTGCCGCTGATGGCGATGCCCGGGCCGGATCATCCGATCCTGACGCGAGTGCCGCTGACCGATCCGCAAGTGATGCGCAGTGTCGGCATCATCAAGCGCCGGGGTCGCACGTTGACCCCGGCGGCACTGGAACTGGAGCGGCTGGTGGTGGAAATGAAGGTCCAGCCGCCGATTGTCAGCGCTTGACCGAGTCCAGTCCGGTGGCCTGCACGTCAGCTTGCGCGGCCGGCGCGGCGAGGTAAGCGAGCAAGGCTTTGGCCTCTTCTGGATGCTGCGCGCCGACTGGAATACCGGCGGCAAACCGCGTCACCGATTGCACCGATTCCGGAATCTTCGCGACGAAACTCACGCCCGGCACTGGCAGCAATTCACTGACCTGCTGGAAGCCCAATTGATAGTCTCCGGTGGCAACCACCGAGCCGACCGGGATTTTCGGGATCATTTTTGCCTTCGGTTTTAGCTGCTCTTCGATGCCCAGTTTCTTGAACAACTGCTGCTCGATGTACACGCCGCTGGCGCTGTCGGAGTAGGCCACGGACTGCGCGTCAAGCAAGGTTTTCTTCAGGCTGTCGACACTGCTGATGTCCGGTTTTGGCGCACCTTCGCGCACCACCAGGCCGATCCGCGAGTCCGCCAGCTCAACGCGCGAGGCCGGGTCGACCTTGCCTTGTTTGATCAAGTCGTCGAGGGCATAGCCGACCATGATCACCACGTCGGCGTGTTCACCGCGGGCGAGGCGATTGGGGATCGCCTCGGGTGCTTTGCCCATCGACGGACCGAGGCTGGTGGTCAATGTGTTGCCGCTGGTGGCAGCGAATTTCGGCCCGAGAATCTTGTAGGCGGCAGTGAAGCCCCCGGAGGTCATCACGCTCAACTCTTCGGCCTGGGCCGCGAGGTTGAACGCGAGACCGGCGAGCAGGGCGGTGACAGTAAACAGTTTTTTCATGGCGAGTTTTCCTCAGGCCGCGACAGGTTGCAGACGACCACCGGCACGGCGGTACAGATAAAGAGTGGCGCACAAGGCACACAGCGCACCGATGCTCATCCAGTAACCCGGCGCGGCTTTGTCGCCGGTGTACTGAATCAGGAAGGTCGACATCGCCGGGGTGAAGCCACCGAAAATCGCTGTGGCCAGGCTGTAGGCGAGGGAAAAACCGGCAACCCGCACTTCAACCGGCATGATCTCGGTGAGCGCCGGAATCATTGCGCCGTTGTACAAGCCGTAGATAAACGACAGCCACAACAGCGACAGCAACATGTGGCTGAAGCTCGGCGCCTGCACCAGATACGACAGCGCCGGATAGGTGGTGGCCAGGGCTAGCAGCGACATGGCGATCAACACCGGACGACGGCCGATACGGTCGGACAACATGCCACCAATCGGCAACCAGAAGAAGTTCGACACGCCGACCAACAAGGTCACCAGCAACGCGTCGGAGGTGCTCAGGTGCAGCACGGTTTTGCCGAAGGTCGGCGCGTACACGGTGATCAGGTAAAACGCGGTGGTGGTCAGCGCGACCATCAACATGCCGCCGAGTACCACGCCCCAATTCTGGCCGAGAGTGCGGAACACTTCGCCCATGCTCGGGCGGTGTTTGCGTGCGGCGAACTCTTCGGTTTCCGCCAGGTTACGGCGCAGAAAAAAGATGAACGGCACGATCATGCAACCGACGAAAAACGGAATCCGCCAGCCCCAATCGGCCACCACATCCGGCGCCATCCACGCGTTCAGGGCGTAGCCCAAAGCAGCGGCGACAATGATCGCCACTTGCTGACTGGCCGACTGCCAAGCGGTGAAGAAACCTTTGCGACCCGGCGTGGCGATCTCGGCGAGATACACCGACACACCGCCCAGTTCCGCCCCGGCCGAGAAGCCTTGCAGCAAGCGCCCGATCAACACCAGTGCGGGGGCAAACAGGCCGATGCTTTCGTAACCGGGCACCAGCACAATCAATATCGTGCCGCTGGCCATGATCGACAGGGTGACGATCAAACCTTTGCGCCGGCCGACATCATCGATGTACGCACCGAGCACGATGGCGCCCAGTGGACGCATCAAGAAGCCTGCACCGAACACCGCAAAGGTCATCATCAGGGAGGCGAACTCACTGCTCGCCGGAAAGAACACTGCCGCGATCTGCGTGGCGTAGAAGCCGAACAGGAAGAAGTCGAACTGTTCGAGGAAGTTGCCCGAGGTCACCCGGAAAATGGCACCGGCCCGCGAGCCGTTGTGTGGGATTGAGGCTGTCATAGAAAAGTACTCCACCGCTTTTATGACGTGCGCGACGGGAGGGCGGCGCACGGTTTTTATTGAGGTGGATGGTGGCGCAGGTGTAACTGGATGTTAATTGCATTGTTGGCATGGATTGATGTGCAAAGTGGATCAATCCTTTCAGGTTATTGATAAACCTGGGGAGCCAGCCTGCTGGCGATAGCGGTTTGTCAGTCAATGAAGATGTTGAATGTGCCGACGCCATCGCTGGCAAGCCAGCTCCCACAGTTTTTGCGGTGTACCTACTGTTTCTGCAACACCAAGAAACCCTGTGGGAGCTGGCTTGCCAGCGATGGCGGCCTCACAGACAACTACAATCCCCAGCCTGCTCACGGAAAAAACAAGGAATGTTTCCCGAACCCGGCAGTCCGAGTTCAGGTAGCACACATCACAGGAGGTTCACCGATGAACAGCAAAACCCTAATCGCCAGCCTGGCCCTCGTCGCCGGCATTGCCGGGATCAGCCCACTTGTTCAAGCGGCGCAAACCTCAAATGAACAGGCCGTGCAATCCCCGGTCAGCGACCGCGAACTGAAGGTCAACGACCGTGCTCCGGATATTTATCAGCGCAGTGAAAAAGCCATCGACTGGAAAGCCAAGGGCCTGAAAAAACCTGTTGATCAGGCGCAATGGGTACAGATCAATGACCAGTACGTCATGGTGATGATCACCAACGGGACGATTGTCGAGATGAAACCGGTCCCGCGTTAAATCTCCGGCAATAATCAGCCATGGACGGTTGATTGCAATCGAGCGCCGTTCGGGTAAAACCCTTGGGGCATTTAGATGAAGGGAGGCCAGGACAGATTGAAAAAGTGACCACCGTATCGCGAAAGCGATCGTCTTCAACGCGAGGCTAATGTTCATCAATCTACTACATTGAATTGACATCGGTGTATGAGGTAGTGGCAAAATGACTATTTGTCGCGATTACATGGACTGTCATGACTATCAATTTCGGTTTTTCCGTCAAAAATTACAAGTGTTTCAAGTCTCGCGGAGTAAGCCTTCATCGTATCGAAAACATTAATTTGTTAATCGGTAGAAATAATGTTGGCAAGTCAAGTTTTATAGATATATTGGACACTTTGTGTGCTTTAGATACTTGGGGTGGAAGTGATTTTCCGGAGCTTGAGCTTTTCCAGACGCTGACTGACGATATAATTGCGAAAATTGATTTTGATGAGACCATCGACCTAGGTGAACCCGAGTCAGAGCTTGTGGGTCATGAACATCTCAAGGGAGCAGTTGTTACTTATAGTGAATCTGAAGATTCGATTGATTTTCTCGGCGTAAGTTGTGAGGTTTCGGAGTTTGAGGAGTATGCGCTGGTTGAGCGCTATTCATCTAGACTTTTTCGCGATGAGACTGATAGTGCTAGGGTCGCGCCTCAGAGTATTCTCAATAAAAAACATGTGAGATTACATGCGGATCGCGATATTGCTCCGGAAGTTGATAAGAAAAATATTGTTTTCACGGGCAATGGTGTAGGTGCGACGCAAATAGTTCATGCACTTTCCCATCATTCAGAACGGGATAGGGAACTAATTACAAAGATATTTTTAAGTGCGTTGAATGAGGTGTTCAGTCCAGACACTCGCTTTATTGAAATGACAACCAAATATCACAAGGCTAGAGACGTCTGGGAAATTTATCTTTCTGAGGAAGGGGCCAAGCTTTACCCGCTGTCTCAGTCTGGAAGCGGGCTGAAAACGATTATTTTGGTGTTGCTGAATCTGTTGGTTCGACCAGTGTTTGAAGATGCCCTGGTTTCCGAGTATATATTTTCTTTTGAAGAACTAGAGAATAATCTGCATCCTAGTCTGCAGCGCAGACTATTTAAGTACCTTGAAAATTTTGCGGTAAGTAATGATTGCCATATATTTATAACGACTCACTCCAGTGTGGCCATTGATGCGTACAGTGAATCGAATAACGCGCAAATAAATCATATTCAAAAAGTAAATGACGAAGTGGTTGGGTTCGTTGTTAGCGATAGTTCTCACGGATATCGTGTGTTGTCTGATCTCGGAAATAAAGCCAGCGATCTATTACAGGCGAATGGTTTGCTCTGGGTGGAAGGGCCATCGGATCGTATTTTTATTAATAAATTTATCGAAATATTTGGTAAGGGAGAGATTCAGGAAGGAGTGCATTTTCAGTTTGCTTACTTTGGCGGAAGTCTCTTGAAACATTTCGATATGTCTGTTCCCGAGCATGAGGGCAGCGAGGCTTTAAATGTCTTGAGGATTAACAAAAATGCGGTGCTCATTTGTGATGGCGATAGGCGCAGCAAAAATGATCCTCTTAAGGCTAGAGTAATAAAGGCTATGGGTGCTCTAGAAGAGTCAGGCGGGTATTCGTGGGTCACAGAGTGCAGAGAAATTGAAAATTGCATTCCTGCGGAGTCGTTTAAGTCAGTGAATGCGCTAGAGGGGGTTGGGGATATCGGAATGTATGAGTCGATACTGGAATTTTTGACACGGCATGAAGCCACACAAGCTACTGAGTACACTAATAAGTTTGAAAAGGCAAAAGAGTATGTGAGGTCATTTAGTCGTAGTAATTTGAAGTTTCGTCCCGAGATTGAGAGCAATATGATTGAAATATGTTCCCGTATTCGAAGCTGGAATTTTATATAGGTGATCGCTACAGGTTTCAAAAAGTATAGATAACCTGCCTTCGGTAGACGGCGCGCGCAACGCTCGAGGCTTTTTCGCGAGTAACACAATGGTGTTTGGTGTGACTGGCATCTGAATTTATACGTGACTGAACACCTGCCCACCCCCCAGCCGATACTGATTATTGCCACTGCGCTTGGCCTCATACATCGCCAGATCTGCGACGTGCAGCAAGCGATCCATGGCTGTCGCATGGTCCGGAAACACCGCCACGCCAAGGCTGGTGCCGATGTGGCGCTGGTCGTTGCCGATGCTGATCGGGGGCGACAGTTCGATGAAGATTTTCTGGCAGATGCTGCGAGCTTCGTCCTGCAAGCTCAGGCTCGGCGCCAGGCCTTGCAGGATCACCACAAACTCATCGCCGCCAATGCGCGCGACGGTGTCGGTGACACGCAGGATGCGTTTCAGCCGCGTGGCCATGGTGATCAGCACCCGGTCGCCGGCGGCATGGCCGTAGCGGTCGTTGATGGTTTTGAAACCGTTGAGGTCGACGAACACCAGTGCGACACGAGTCTCGGTCTCGCGAGCTTGATCCAGCGCTTCGGACAAGCGTTGTTCCAGCACTAGGCGATTGGGCAGGCCGGTCAGCGGATCGAAGTGAGCGAGGTGTTGCAGGTAGCTGGCCGAGGCTTTTTCTTCGGTGATGTCGCGCACCACACCCATCATTTTCACCACCGCGTCGTGGTCGTTGCGCACCACGTTGCCGGTTTCCCGCAGCCAGCGAATCGTGCCGTCGGGCCACACCACGCGGTATTCCTCGTCGTGATTTTCGCCGGTCTCCAGGCAGCGCAGTTCGCCCTCGCGCACCTTGGTGCGATCGTCCGGATGCACGCAGGAACAAAACAGCGCATAGGACGGTGTGATTTCGCCGATCTTGAACCCGAACATGCCGTAAATCGCATCCGACCAGTACAGCCGATCCGTGTCGACTTCCCAGTCCCAAGTGCCGATGCGCGCAAAGTACTGGCTGCGTTTGAAGCGCTCGACGTCGCCGTCCTGCTGAATGTGTTGGCCATCGGCGGCCCGTCTCAGCAGATCCCGATACTGCGCGAGCTGCCTGCGCAAATCGCGTTCGCGCCACAGCAGCAATGCGATGACGGTCAGCATGATCACGCCCACGGCGAGGCTGATCCAGAACAGAGTCATTCGGGTGCTGCCAGCATGGCGAATCGATCCGTAGAGTAGTGGCGGTTGGCTATGTTAATGCTTCAATACTCGGTTCGGATACATGTTGATCTGCGCTGGCAGGTTGCCAATCCCCGGCATTTCTGGGAAAACGGCGGCCGGCTGAACAATAGAGTGAATGTTATGAATGATGAACTGCAGGTAATCGATCTTCAGGTCGGCGAAGGCAAAGCCGCCGTCAAAGGCGCGCTGATCACCACCCAATACACCGGATGGCTGGAAGACGGCAGCGAGTTCGATTCTTCCTACAGCCGTGGCAAACCTTTTCAGTGTGTGATTGGCACCGGGCGGGTGATCAAGGGTTGGGATCAGGGCTTGATGGGCATGCAGGTGGGGGGCAAGCGAAAATTGCTGGTGCCGGCGCATTTGGGCTATGGCGAGCGGACGATGGGCAAGATCCCGCCGAATTCGAATCTGGTGTTTGAGATTGAGTTGTTGGAAGTGTTGACGCGGGAGGATTGAAACCGGGTCGTTTTTTACGCTTGGGAATAAATGCGATGGATGTGTGGCAGTGGGTTTCACAAGTTGCCGATTGGCTGGTGGAGAGGCATGCCTCGCGCAGAGGATCGACTTACAACTACATGTATTTCGTTTCCGCTGCCACTGCAGTTGGCAGTTGGGTAGTCGCGAAAGAACTGCTCGCCAAACGCAAGGCCCTAAAAGCAAGCGTGTCTGAAGCTCTGCAAAATGAAACGTTACGTGCGATGTCCTTTGCTCAGGAGGATGGGCGACCAGTCAAACGCACTGCGACGTTGGTCCGACAGGAAGAAACCTTTTTCGTCACGGTCATTCGTCATGACGATGAAGAACGCGTGGAGTCATCCAGTGAAGCGTTGCACTCGCTGGACGATGTCGACGTTTACTTGCGTGACCACACACCCTTTATCCTCGCGGATTTTCGAGCTTAGTGACTCACGCGCCCGATGCAGAAAGAACGCTTTCGCGAGCAGGCTCGCTCCCACATTGGAACGGCGGTGTACTCGAATGCCGCGAGTAACCGTGAACACCTGTGGGAGCGAGCCTGCTCGCGAAGAACGATCACGCGGTCAATCAGGCTGCGTGTGCCATTTCGGCCAGTGTGTCGGCCACGGTTTTTTGCAGTGAGGGGAACCGGCGTGTCACGCGGCGCAGTGCGGGCAGCACGGCGTCGATTTCCAGTTCATCGAGTTGGGGAAGGGCGGTGACGGCGGAGGCGACGATGGATTCGCGTTCGCTTTCGAACAGCACCAGGCAGGCGTTCTGTGCCCAGCGTCCGTCCCGTTCGTTGAAGCCCATGGCCACCAGTGCCGCGACGACTTGTGCATCTGTTTTGATGGACATGTTTATTGCCTCAGTGCGGGTTCGATTTTGTCGAGGGCGCGGTTGACCGCGAGTTCGCCGAGCATGACCACTTGCTGGATGCCGAGCACGGTGTTGCGGTAGGGCGAGTCGAGCAGGGCGGCGAAGTCGCTGAGCATGATGCTGGCCGAGGCCATGGATTCGCAGGCGTGGGCCATGAGGTCTTCGGCGCCGGTGTTGGGGTCGACGAGGAACATGGTGCTGGGTCTGCGCGGTGGTGACGGCGGTGTGGGTTTCAGATAGTGATCGAGGGCGCGTTCGGCGGCTTCGTGGAGTTTTCTGGAGCCCGGTTCGGAGTAGGGGGACGTTGGATTTGGATCTATTTCCGCTTCTGTTTCGGGCGGATTCGGCGTTATTTTGAACATTTCTTAGAACCTTTTAATGAGGCCGACACGTTCATTGCGACTAAACAAATGGGTGGCAGCTATGCGCAGGTTAGTCGACCGGTGGTTCTAAGCAGTCCCGGCGCACCCGAAGGCGCCCTGCGCACAGCTACCATTAAGCTCAGGCGCGAGAATGCCTGACTGAACGGACTGTATGCTGCCAATAAACCACCGAGCGACTAAACCCGATCACTGAACATTCAGTGACGCGAACCAAGTTACCGGCAGCCCCCAAGCCGCACAAGCCGGCGGATTCTGGCGTAGTTGTAGGCAAAGGCGCAAGGCGCTGTAGCCTCATGGCTGATGTCTAAATGATGCTGCGTTTGACTGGGCGCCTTCGCGAGCAGGCTCGCTCCCACAGGGGGAATGCATTCCCAAACTGTGGGAGCGAGCCTGCTCGCGAAGGCGCCTTTAAAATCACCTCAGGACTCAACCCTCACGCCGCGCCCAAACCGCTCCCGATACACCGACGGCGGCACGCCTACCACGCCGCGAAACGCCACACGAAAACTCTCCACTGACCGATAACCGCAACGCTCGGCAATCTGCTCGGTGTTATGCGGCGTGCTCTCCAGCAACTCCCGCGCCCGCGCCAACCGTTCATGCTGCAACCACGCCTTTGGCGACTGCCCACTGGCCTCGGTAAAACGCCGCAGAAACGTACGCTCACTCATCGCCGCTTCACTGGCCAGATCACGCACTTCCAGCGGTTCATGCAAACGCTCGCGCGCCCATTGCATCACCCGCGACAGATCGTTGCGCGGCGTCGGGCTGACCGGGGTTGGAATGAATTGCGCCTGACCGCCGGTGCGTTGCGGCGACATTACCAGTCGCCGCGCCACCGAGTTGGCGACCTGCGTGCCGAAGTCCCGCGCCACCAGATGCAGGCAGGCATCGATCCCGGCGGCGCTACCGGCCGAGGTGATCAACTGACCGGAATCGACGTAAAGCACATCCGGATCGACGGCAATCGCCGGGAAGCGCTGCGCCAGTTCCGCCGTGTAACGCCAGTGAGTGGTGGCGCCGTGGCCGTCGAGCAGACCGGTGGCCGCCAGCACAAATACACCGGAGCAGATCGACAGCAATCGCGCACCTCGGGCATGGGCCTGGCACAGCGCGTCGATCAATGCTGGAGGCACCGCCGCGTTGCGATCGCGCCAGCCGGGAATGATGATGGTGCGCGCCTCGGCCAACAATTCCAGGCCGCCATCGGCCAGCACCTGAATCCCGCCCAAGGCGCGCATCGGGCCTTGATCGACCGCCGCTATGGCGTGGGAGTACCACGGGAAATCGAACTCCGGCCGGGTCAGGCCAAAGACCTCCACGGCGATGCCAAATTCGAATGTGCAGAGGCCGTCGTAGGCCAGAATCGCAACCAGACCTGGTGATATCGGCATTTGGCGGAAAATTCCCGGTGAGTGTCTTGTGCGCCACTGTAGCCGCAAGCGACCGCTCGATAAAGTCTGTTCACACCCGTTCAGATAAAGGAGCAACACCCATGGTCAGTCTGGTTCGCGACATCCCTGCGGCACCGTCGGCGATCGCCCTGATGCACTTCAGTAATCGTCTGACTTTCGAGACCGATTGTTCCGATGTCTTCAGTAGCCAGGAGGCTGGCGAGATCGATTTTGTCTTGGTCGACGTCCGTGGCCCGCTGGCCTTTGAGCGCGGGCATGTGCCGGGGGCGATCAATATTCCGAACCGGTTGCTGACGGCGGCAGAACTGGCCAGCTACCCGAAAACCACGCTGTTCGTGGTCTATTGCGCCGGCCCTCACTGCAACGGCGCGAACAAGGCAGCGGTGAAACTGGCGGCGCTGGGTTATCCGGTTAAGGAGATGATCGGCGGGGTTACCGGATGGCTCGATGAAGGCTTTCAACTGAGCGTTGAGCACGCCGCCAAAACCGCAATCGGCTGCGAATGCTGACGTTCTTTTAAGAGAATTCCTGAGCAAAAAAAGCGCTTGTCCTACAGCCTTTGCACCACGACGGCGCACCCGTTGACCCCGGTCAATCGGTGCGCCGATCTTTCATAAGTATTTGTCGCTTAAACACAATTTACCCTGTGCGCGCCGCCATAGACTGCCGGCCACTTCGGTTTTTGTAGCCAATTGGCCATGACCGAACGCTGAATCGAAAGCTGCCAATAAAAGCCTCCGCACACAGGAGTTATAAATGAAGAAGCTAGTGATGTTCGGTGCCCTGGCACTGTCGATGTTGTCCCTGACCGCCGTGGCCGAAGACGCCAAGCCGATCCGCATCGGTATCGAAGCCGGTTACCCGCCATTCTCGATGAAAACCCCTGACGGCAAACTCGCCGGTTTCGACGTCGACATCGGCGATGCGCTGTGCGCGCAGATGAAAGTCAAATGCACTTGGGTCGAGCAGGAATTCGATGGCCTGATCCCGGCGCTGAAAGTGAAGAAGATCGACGCGATCCTGTCGTCGATGACCATCACCGATGATCGCAAGAAGAACGTCGATTTCACCATCAAGTACTACCACACCCCGGCGCGCTTCGTGATGAAGGAAGGCTCCGGTGTCAAAGACCCGCTGACCGAGCTCAAAGGCAAGAAAGTCGGCGTGCTGCGTGCCAGTACTCACGACCGTTACGCCACCGAAGTGTTGGTGCCAGCCGGGATCGATCTGGTGCGTTACGGCTCGCAACAGGAAGCCAACCTCGACATGGTTTCCGGCCGTATCGACGCGATGCTGGCCGATTCGGTCAACCTCAGCGATGGTTTCCTGAAAACCGACGCGGGTAAAGGTTTTGAATTCGTTGGCCCGACCTACGAAGACGCCAAGTACTTCGGCGGCGGCGCCGGCATTGCGGTGCGCAAGGGCGATACCGCGCTGGCCGAGCAGTTCAACAAAGCCATCACCGAAATCCGCGCCAATGGCGAGTACAAGAAAGTCCAGGACAAGTACTTCGACTTTGATGTGTACGGCCATTAATACGCCGTAGAAAAAAGTGGCCCCGTTTGCGCGGTGGCCACTTTTTTTGCGCCCATGATTTATTCTGTTTCACACATTTCCCATGTAGGAGCTGCCGAAGGCTGCGATCTTTTGACTTTGCTTGTGAAAAACAAGATCAAAAGATCGCAGCCTTCGGCAGCTCCTACAGAAACATCGGAGTCTTCCCATGCAACGCATCGACCATGTTCTGCCTTGGAGCCACTTGGGCAGCGAGCGCTCGCTCAGCGTGTTCCGCTATGGCGCGGGCGCCCGCAAGGTGTACATCCAGGCCAGCCTGCACGCCGATGAACTGCCGGGCATGCGCACCGCGTGGGAACTCAAGCAACGCCTCAATGAGCTCGAACAGCAAGGCCGTTTGCAGGGCGTGATCGAACTGGTACCGGTGGCCAACCCGATCGGCCTCGATCAACACGTGCAAGGTGCGCACATGGGCCGTTTCGAACTCGGCAGCGGCAAAAACTTCAACCGCGCCTTCGTCGAACTCAGCGCGCCGGTCGGGGCGTTGATCGGTGAACGATTGGGCACTGACGCCGAGGCCAACGTCGCGCTGATCCGCCAAGCCATGGGCCAGGTATTCGATGAGCTGCCGGCGCCGGCCTCGCAACTGGAAGCGTTGCATCGTTTGTTGCTGAGCCATGCCTGCGATGCCGACATCACCCTCGATCTGCATTGTGATTTCGACGCGGCGATTCATTTGTACGCGCTGCCGCAGCACTGGCCACAGTGGCAATCGCTGGCGGCACGTTTGCAGGCCGGCGTGGCGTTGCTATGTGAAGATTCCGGCGGCAGTTCGTTCGATGAATCCTGCTCGACGCCGTGGCTGCGTCTGGCGCGGGCGTTCCCCAACGCCGCGATTCCGGCGGCGAATCTGGCGACCACGCTGGAACTGGGCAGCATGGGCGATACCCGGGTCGATCAGGCGCAGGCCAATTGCGAGGCGATCCTCGGTTTCCTTGCTGAGCAGGGTTTCATCAGCGGCGAGTGGCCGGCGGCGCCGAGCGAGTGCTGTGAAGGCCTACCGTTCGAGGGCACCGAATACCTGTTCGCGCCGCACCATGGCGTGGTGAGTTTTCTGCGCAATGCTGGCGAGTGGGTGGAGAAGGGTGATGCGCTGTTTGAGGTGGTCGATCCGTTGCAGGATCGCGTGACCACCGTGCGCGCGGGCACCAGTGGCGTGCTGTTTGCGCTGGATCGCGGGCGCTACACCGAGCCGGGGATCTGGCAGGCGAAAGTGGCGGGGCGGGTGGCGTTTCGTACAGGGAAATTAACCAACGACTGACGGATCGTCACTGGATTCACCGGCCCTTTCGCGAGCAGGCTCGCTCCCACCCTGGAAATGCATTCCCCCTGTGGGAGCGAGCCTGCTCGCGAAGGGGCCATCAGCAAACCCAATATATAAACCTTCATTGGGGGTACTGGCCTCATCGCTGGCAAGCCAGCTCCCACAGTGATTGAAGGTGTTCACAAACATTGTGTTCACACAAATCCTGTGGGAGCTGGCTTGCCAGCGATGGCGGCATCGACAGCACCACCGAATTTGGATCTTCGCCGCAGGATGTTAGGCTCCCCCCCGAACCCGACACTCCGTGAAGGAAGGCTCTATGTTGAAGATCTTTGCTCTGTTGACCCTGCTGGCGTCCACTGCTGTGCAGGCGCAAACCACGCTGCAATCCGATCTGCCACTCAAGTACCTCGAACTGGTTCACGCCGATGCCGAACCGCGGCCGCTGGTGATTTTCCTGCACGGCTACGGCAGTAACGAAGCCGATCTGATCGGCATGAAATTTCAGCTGCCGGTGCAATACAACTACCTGTCGGTGCAGGCGCCGCTGTCGCTCGGTGAAGGACGTTTCCAGTGGTTTCGCAAGAAGGGTGAAGGCGCCTACAACGGCGAGACCGATGATCTGAAGGTCAGCGGCCAGAAGCTGCGCGACTTTATCGCGCAAGCAGCGAAGAAATATCACACCACACCGGACAAGGTGTACCTGATCGGTTTCAGCCAGGGCGCGATGATGACCTACGAGGTCGGGCTGCGGCCGCCAGTGGCGGTCGGCGGGATCGCGGCGTTGAGCGGGCGTTTATTGCCAGTGTTGAAGGCTGAACTTAAAAGCGAACAGCAGCCGTTGCCGCTGAACATCTTTATCGGCCACGGCACCGCCGATGATCCGGTGCCGTATAAGAACGGCACCGAGGCCAACGCTCAGTTACAGAAACTCGGTTATAAACCGCAGTTCCATGCCTATCCCGGCGTCGGCCACAGCATCAGTGCGGCCGAGCTGCGCGACTTGAACGGCTGGTTGCAGCAGCTCAATCCTTGAGGATGGTTTTCACCAGGGCATCGTGACCCTTCTTGTCGCTGGCGCGGGAGATCACCTGCACCAGCGCCATCTTCGTGCCGGAGCCGGCCATCAGCGTGGTGTTGAGGGTCTGGCCGCCGCCCTGGGTGGCGGTGCTGTCGACCTGACGCAAGCCAAGGCCGGTGCCTTTCTGGGTCAGGCTCTTTTCGCTGAGCTTGTTGAAGTCCGGCAGCGCTTTGCGCTGGTCTTCGATGAAGCTCGACACGCTGCCGTCGAGGAACTGGCCGTCGTTGTCCTTGACGTGCTGGCCTTCGGGGATCTTGTTTTCAGCGGTAATGACCACGGTTTTTGTGGCCTCGTTGGTGTACATGGTGCCCGTGGTCCCGCTCGGGCTGGTCGGCAGCGGGTCAGCGACGAAACCTTTTGGCAGCACAAAGGTGAACTTGCCCTCGAGCATCGAGACTTTCTCGGTGCCGGCATTTTTCTTGGCCGCTTGCGCGTGGAGGGCGCCGAAACCGGCGAGGGCCGCCACCAACAGAACGACGGCTTTTTTGCTCAACAATGACATGTGAATCTCCGGTGGATGGTCGCGCGAGGCGGGCGATCATCCCACGGAGGGGGCCGGGCGTTCCAGCGCGAATCATCCGAGTGGTTATTGCGCCTGCGCTTTCGCCAGCGGAAGGGCCAACAGGCGTTTGGTCACGCCGAGCATGGCCACCGACACTGCGACACCGACGGCGAATCCACTCAGCCCCATGCTTGGCAAGGTCAGCGCCGAGACCAGACAAAACGCCGAAAACGAATACATGCCGGTCGCCGTCGCCCGTAACAATGCAGCGGTAAATGCCGGGCCGCGCGTTTGTTGCGAGAACACCGCCATGACACTGCCGAGCACCGGAAATACCGCGAGCAAACCGCTCCAGCGCTCGCCGACGGTGCTGGCGAGCATCGTCACCACCAGGGTCAACGCGGCGCCGGCGATCATCCGCCAGATCAGTTTGTCCGACTTCGGCGCCGTGCCGCTGAGCACCGGTTGCACTGTGGGAAACAGATAAGGCGATGCCAGCAACGCAATCGCCGCCGCTGCTACGGAAAACGGCAGCGACGCCGGGATCAGCGACAACACCCAAGCGATGACGGCCCACACCGACAGCGACGCCGTCAGCGCCAACGGCCAGTTCGCCCGTTGCGCGACCTGCGCGTAGGTGATGCAGAACGCAATCATCGCGAACATCGCCGATAACGCCGCCACCGCCGACTGCGCGGCAAACCCCGGACCCTGCTCGATGGCGAGGAAAAACAGAATCGGCCCGACCACCACCGGCAACCCCGACAGCCACCCGGCCACGCTCGGCCCCCAGCGTTTGCCCGCCAGGGAAATCAGCAGCAGAAAACCGGGAATCAGCAGCAGTTTGAGGATCAGCACGCAGGAGTCTCCATCCGTTGAAGGTTCGCCACGTTAGCATTGTCGATCGGCGATTGCTGCCTATGTGCGCAGTTTTTGTATACAAAGTGTCGGGAGCAATACCCGACTATGCTCTGATTATCAGGGCTTGCCGGAGTCGATAACGCGATGAACAGAACACCGAAGGTGTTGCGCGGATGTTGCGGCATCGGTTTGTGGGCGCTGTTGCTGACGCCGACCTGGGCCAATTGGCAGGACGCGGTGCCCGGCGCGCAGATCATCGGTACCGGCGATTTCAGTGTGTTCGGTTTCGATGTCTACAACGCGCGCCTGTGGAGTGCCGCGCGGCCCCTGGTCGACGGCCAGCCGTTTGCGTTGGAGTTGATTTACCGCCGTAACATTTCTCGCGACGATCTGGTCAAGGCCAGCGTCGATGAAATCAAACGTCTGGCCGGTGCCCGCGTCAGCCCGGCGCAATTGGCCGGGTGGCAGGTACAGATGCAGCAATCGTTCGTCGATGTGCAGGCTGGCACGCGGATTACCGGCGTGTATTTGCCGGGGCAGGGCGCGCGGTTTTTTGTCGGCCAGCAATTGCAGCACGAGATTGATGATCCGCTGTTTGCCCGGGCGTTTTTCGATATCTGGCTCGATCCGCGCACACGCAATCCTGAGCTGCGCGAGCAGTTGTTGGGGGTGAGTCGATAGATTCTTTTGCGCTTCAAGGCTGTGGCGGAAACCTCTAAGCTGCGTCTTTCGACTTGTTTCTGGATGTGTGCGTGAAATTCAGCTTGCCCAAAATCGCCACCGCGCCGTTTTGCCCGCCGGAAGTGGCCGGCAGTGTCGCGGTTGATCCCAATGCCTCATTCTTCAAACGCGTGCTGCGTTTCGCCGGCCCCGGGTTGCTGGTGTCGATCGGTTACATGGATCCGGGCAACTGGGCCACCGCCATCGAGGCCGGTTCACGCTTCGGTTACAGCCTGTTGTTCGTGGTGTTGCTGGCGAGTCTGGCGGGCATGGTCGTGCAGTGCCTGTGCTCGCGACTGGGCATCGCCACCGGGCGCGACCTGGCGCAGCTGTCGCGCGAGCGCTACAGCACACCGACCGCGCGCCTGCAGTGGGTGTTGGCGGAAATCTCGATCATCGCCACCGATTTGGCCGAAGTGCTCGGCTGCGCATTGGCGTTCCACTTGCTGCTTGGTTGTTCGTTGACCTTCGGCATTGCCCTGACGGCGTTCGACACCTTGCTGGTGCTGGCCCTGCAAAATCGCGGTTTCCGCAGACTGGAAGCGATCATGCTGGTGCTGGTTGCAACCATCGGCGTGTGTTTTTTCGTTGAACTGTTGCTGATCAAACCGTACTGGCCCGACGTCGCCCAGGGTTTCAAACCGTCGCTGGCGGCGATTGGCGAGGCGGCGCCGTTGTACCTGGCGATCGGTATTCTCGGCGCGACGGTGATGCCGCATAACCTTTATCTGCATACCTCGATCGTGCAAACGCGGATGATCGGCAAGGATCTGGCGAGCAAGCAGGACGCGGTGAAACTGGCGCGCATCGACACTATCGGTTCGCTGGCCTTGGCGTTGCTGGTCAATGCGGCGATCCTGATTCTCGCGGCAGCGGCGTTTCACCAGTCCGGGCACACCGACGTGGTGGACATTCAGGACGCCTACCACTTGCTCGATCCGCTGGTGGGCGGGGCGTTGGCCAGTGTGTTGTTCGGCGTGGCGTTGCTCGCGTCGGGGCAGAGTTCGACCTTCACCGGTACCATCGCTGGCCAGGTGATCATGGAGGGTTACCTGAATCTGCGGATTCCGTGCTGGCAGCGACGCTTGATCACTCGCGGGCTGGCGTTGATTCCAGCGTTTATCGGCGTGTGGCTGATGGGCGATAACGCGATTGGCAAGTTGCTGGTGCTGAGTCAGGTGGTGTTGAGTCTGCAGTTGCCGTTTGCCCTGTATCCATTGATTCGCATGACCAATGATAAAAAGCTGATGGGGCCGTTTGTGAATCGCTGGCCGACACGGGTGTTGGCGTGGGGGTTGTTTGTGGTGATCAGCGGCGCTAACAGCTGGTTGATTTTGCAGTGGGCGGTTTGAGCCAGCATTTGCAGTGACTGGGCTGGCCTCTTCGCGAGCAGGCTCGCTCCCACAATTGCTATCGGGTGACCACAATAGTGTGCACATCCGATAACCCTGGGGGAGCGAGCTTGCTCGCGAAGGCGGACTGTCAGGCGCCCACGTCGCTGAACAGCGGAATGCGCCCATTGAGCGAAGGCTTGTAGTGCCAGTTCAGGCGATTCAGATCGGTACCGTTTTCGAGTATTTCCCTCACCGTCGCCCCGGCAATGCTCATCGCCACCGCTTGCCCCGGACACTGATGCCGACCACTGCCAAAACTGAAACTGCGGCGGTTGGCGCGCTGTGGCATAAATTCCTCCGGTCGTTCGTTAAGCGCCGGATCACGATTGGCCGAGGCCAGTAGCACCAGAATCACATCGCCTGCTTCGACCCGCACACCGGCAATCTCACAGGACGCGGCGACAAAGCGCCGGGTGTTCTGTACGGGCGGGTCGAAGCGCTGCACTTCGCTGAGCAGCGCCTCAATGGATTCGCCGCGCAGTGCTGGCTGACGACGTAGCGCCAACAGCGTGTTACCGATCAGGCCGGCGCAGGCTTCGAACGTCTGCGAACAGAGGCCGATCAGGTTGGCGATCAGGGTTTCTTCATCGCCGCTAAAGCGCTGCTGGATCGCGCCGAGAAAATCGCTGGCGGGTTCGGCGAGCAGTTCGATGAAGTAGCCGCGCAGGTGTTCGGCCGCCGCATCTGCTGCGGCCAATTGCAGGTCGTTGCTCAACGGCGACAGGCAGGCGACGAAGTCCGCCGTCAATTCACTGATCGCCCGCGCTTGCGCAGGGCTGAAACCCAGTAGCGCCGCGACCACGCACACCGGGCCTCGAAACATTGCCTTGTACACACCGTCGGCGTCCGCTGTGATCAGCCGCGTGGCAACCAGTCTGTCGACGGCCTCAAGGTCGAGCGCGGCCAACTCAGGCTCAATCGCAGAACGCGGGCAGCGCTGGCGCTCACCGTCATTCATGCGCATCAATTGGCCGAAGACCTTGCCAGCCATGCCTTTTGCAATCGCTTTGGGTACGGGTTCTTGCGCCGGACGCACCCGACAATCGGCGTGGGCCAACACCGCAGACACCGCGCGGGCGCTGCTGGCGACCCACAGTTTCAACTCCGGATGAAACGTCAGCCCACCTGCTGCGCGCAGTTGGGCGTAGTAGGGATAAGGATCGACATGCGTTGCGGCGCTGATCGGGTTCATGGTTTGCATCCTTGTCGGCGGGGAAAGTGTTGCTACTATCTCCACTGCGCAACGACGACGATTCGTCCGGGAGCGAACTATGCACGCAGAACATCAAGACATCGGCGTATCGCAGGTGGCTGCCGCCATCGCCGAGCCGGCGCGGACCAAAATTCTCTGTTCGCTGATGGACGGCCACGCCCGCACCAGCACTGAATTGGCGACGATCGCCGAAGTCAGCGCTTCTACCGCCAGTGTGCACTTGGCGAAACTCAAGGACCTGGCCCTGCTGCGCCTGCATGTGCAGGGCCGCCATCGTTATTACAGCCTTGCCGATCAGCGCGTGGCGCAGGCGCTGGAAGCGTTGATGGTGATTGGCCAGAACGCCGCGCCGACGTTCAAGCCTCACACCCCGGATCGCCTGCAATTCGCGCGCACCTGCTATGACCATATGGCCGGGACGCTGGCGGTGATGCTGCATGACCGCTTGATCGCAGCCGGTTGGCTGGTGGCAACCGACGAGCAGGCGTATCGCTTGAGTGACAGTGGCGAGGCGTTGTTTCTTGGTTTGGGAATAGACGTGCAGGATTTGACGACGCTGCGCCGCAAATTTGCCTGCCCGTGCCTGGACTGGAGCATGCGCCGACCGCATCTCGGTGGCTCGCTAGGCGCGGCGTTGTTGCAGACCGCGTTGAAGCGCAACTGGGTGACCCAGGATCTGGACAGTCGGGCGCTGGCGTTGACGGCGCTGGGGCGCAAGGAGATCAGCGCGCGGTTTGGTGTTGAGCTGCCGATTGAAAACCACAAGATCAAAGGATCGCAGCCTTCGGCAGCTCCTACATGGATTGGGTAGGGCTGAGATTTATTGGGTGTACGCGACTCCTGTAGCAGCTGCCGAAGGCTGCGATCTTTTGATTTTCAGCTTCTGACCGACGAGGGGCGCATCTGCCACCTTGTATCACCGCAGACGACCCTATACTGTATATGCAAACAGTATAGAGCCCGCGCCATGCAAATCATCGACAAGCTGAGCATCCTCGCCGACGCCGCCAAGTACGACGCCTCCTGCGCGAGCAGCGGCGCGGCCAAGCGCAGCTCCGAGGGCAAGAGCGGGCTGGGTTCGACCGATGGCATGGGCATCTGTCACAGCTACACGCCGGACGGGCGCTGCGTGTCGCTGTTGAAGATTCTGCTGACCAATTTCTGCCTTTACGATTGCCAGTACTGCGTCAACCGCCGCTCCAGTGATGTCCCGCGCGCACGCTTCACCCCCGAAGAAGTCGTCGCGCTGACCATGGATTTCTACCGGCGCAACTGCGTCAGCGGACTGTTTCTCAGTTCCGGCATCATTCGCTCGGCGGACTACACCATGGAACAACTGGTGCGGGTGGCGAAGCTGCTGCGCGAAGAGCATGAGTTTCGCGGCTACATCCATCTCAAGACCATTCCCGAAGCCGATCCGGCATTGATCGAAGAAGCAGGGCGCTACGCCGATCGCCTGAGCGTCAACATCGAACTGCCGACCGATGCCAGCCTGCAAGTGCTGGCGCCGGAGAAGGACATCACTTCGATCAAACAGGCGATGAACACCATCTACACCGGCGTGCAGACCGTGTTGAACGAACCGCGCTCGGCGAAGTTCGCTCCAGCCGGGCAGAGCACGCAATTGATTGTCGGCGCCGACGACACTGATGACAGCACCATCCTCCACAGCGCCCAGGCCTTGTACGGCAACTTCCGTCTGCGCCGGGTCTACTATTCGGCCTTCAGCCCGATCCCCGACAGCCCGAAAAGCGTGCCGCTGGCCGCGCCGCCGCTGATGCGCGAGCACCGTTTGTATCAGGCCGATTTTCTCCTGCGCAGCTATGGCTACAGCGCTGATGAATTGCTCAAGGGGCCGGGCAATCTGGCGTTGGACATCGACCCGAAACTGGCTTGGGCGTTGCAGAATCGCGAGGTGTTCCCGCTGGATCTGAACCGCGCTGAAGCGTCGTTGATCGCGCGTATTCCCGGGATTGGTTTGCGCACCACCGAACGTCTGGTCGAGCTACGTCGCCAGCGGCGCATTCGTTACGAAGACGTCGCGCGCATGCGCTGCGTGCTGGCCAAGGCCAAGCCGTTCATCATCACCAGCGACTACCACCCGCAGCAGGCCGAGGTCACCAGCCATTTGCTCTATCAGCAATTGCGCGACCGGCCGATGCCGCAGCAGATGGGGCTGTGGGGATGATCAATCTTGATTGCGACGATTTGTTCGACACCTGGCGCCAGCAGGCGCGCTGGCTGCTGAGCCATGAAGTCGATCCGAGTCTGGTGAGCTGGGCTTCGCAAGGCGTGGCTGATCTGTTTGCCAGTGATGAGCCGGTGCCTGAAGGGCAGGGGCCGTTTATGGCGAGAATCCCACGTGCACTGATCGACACCTTGGAACAAGCCTCACGCTATCGCGGCGATCAACGCTGGAGCCTGTTGTATGAAGTGTTGTGGCGCGTCAGCCACGGCGACCGCACGGCGATGATGGCCGGTGACAAACTCGGCAGTGAGTTGCAGCGACGGATCAAACAAGTGAATCGAGAAGCCCATCATCTGCATGCGTTTGTGCGTTTCATCGAACGCCCGTCATCCAGCGCAGGTCCGCAATACGTGGCGTGGCATGAGCCGGCCCACGACATACTGCACAGCGCCAGTGAGCATTTCATCGGGAGGATGGGCCGGCATCGCTGGTTGATCGCCACGCCGCGCGATGGGGTTTATTACGATGGCGAGCAACTGATCCATCAGCGTCAATGCCCGCTGGAATGGCAGCAGTTGGCGCAGAATGTCGATGATCCTCATGGTGATCTGTGGCTGACCTATTACAGCCACATCTTCAATCCGGCGCGGTTGAACGAGAAGGTCATGCAGGGGCATTTGCCGGCGCGGTTCTGGAAGAATTTGCCGGAGGGGGAGTTGATTCCAGGGTTGATTACGCAGGCGCGGATGGGCAAGCAGCAAAATGGGCAGGCGAGTGGGATTGCCAGTCGCGCAGGTAAACGGATTGCCTTGAAGAGCTAAGAGCTTACCCTCACCCCAGCCCTCCCGAAACGTCGGACCGCCCGTAGGGAGAGGGGGCCGACCGAGGTGTTCTCGCGTACTACATCGACCTGAACGATCAAGTCGAACTCAGGTTTTGAAAAGCACAAAAATCGCCTCCCTTTCCCCCTCGCCCCCCTGGGGGCGGTCCGACGTTTCGGGAGGGCTGGGGTGAGGGGGAAAGAATCTCAAGCACGCCACAAATACTGCGCCAAGCGCCATAAAAAAGCCCCCCACCAATCACTCGGTGGAGGGCTTTTCTACATAAGCAGCCGTCAGATCAAACCTTGACGATCCAACCCGCTGGCGCTTCGATGTCGCCGGTCTGCACGCCAGTCAGCTCTTTGTAAAGCTTCTGGGTCACAGGACCCACTTCGGTCTCGCTATGGAACACATGCAGATGGTCGTTGTAGCTGATGCCGCCGATCGGCGTGATTACCGCAGCAGTACCGCAAGCGCCGGCTTCCTTGAAGTCCGACAGCTTGTCGATCAGCACGTCGCCTTCAACCACTTCCAGGCCCAGACGGGTCTTGGCCAGTTCGATCAACGACAGGCGGGTGATGCCTGGCAGCACCGACGGCGAGTTCGGGGTGATGAACTTGTTGTCGTGGGTGATCCCGAAGAAGTTGGCCGAGCCGACTTCTTCGATTTTGGTGTGGGTCATCGGATCGAGATAGATCGCGTCGGCGAAGTTGGCTTTCTTCGCTTTCGAACCCGGCATCAGGCTGGCGGCGTAGTTGCCGCCGACCTTGGCTGCGCCGGTACCTTGTGGGGCGGCGCGGTCGTAGCTGGAGATCTGGAAGTTGTGTGGAGTCAGGCCGCCCTTGAAGTAAGCACCGACCGGAATGCAGAAGATCGAGAAGATGAACTCGGGTGCGGTGCGCACACCGATGTTGTCACCGACGCCGATCACGAACGGACGCAGGTACAGCGCGCCGCCAGTGCCGTACGGCGGGATAAAGCGCTCGTTGGCGCGAACCACGGCTTTGCACGCTTCGATGAACTGCTCGGTGTCGACCGTCGGCATCAGCAGACGCGCGCAGCTGCGTTGCATGCGCAGGGCGTTCTGATCGGGGCGGAACAGGTTGATCGAGCCGTCCTTGCAACGATAGGCCTTCATGCCTTCGAAGCACTGCTGGCCATAGTGAAGGGCCGTCGAGCCTTCGCTGATGTGCAGCACGTTATCTTCGGTCAGGGTGCCTTTGTCCCACTCGCCATCGCGAAAGTACGACAGATAGCGCTTGTCGGTCTTGATGTAGTCAAAACCCAGCTTGTCCCAATTGATGCTTTCGTTACCCATGACACCCTCTATCACTGAACAACCGCCGAAACGGTTCAAGGCTTCTGACGTTTTTTGGATGGGCACAACAATACTTCATTCTTGAGCGGTTTCGCAGCCGGAATTCGCTCCACTGATCGTTCCCACGCTTGATCGTTCCTACGCTCTGCGTGGGAATGCTTCATCGGACGCTCCGCGTTCGACTTTTGGGACGCAGAGCGTCCCCGGCTGCATTCCCACGCAGAGCGTGGGAACGATCAACGCAGCTACAGGTGCAACGCATGCCCCAAAGCACGCAACGCCGCTTCCTGCACCGCTTCACCCAGTGTCGGATGCGCATGAATGGTGCCGCCGATGTCTTCCAGCCGCGCGCCCATTTCCAGGCTTTGCGCAAACGCTGTCGACAACTCCGACACGCCAACGCCCACAGCCTGCCAGCCAACAATCACATGATTATCCCGACGAGCGACCACGCGCACGAAGCCGCTTTTCGACTCCAGCGTCATCGCCCGACCATTGGCGGCGAACGGGAAGCTGGAAACAATGCAGTCCAGACCCGCAGCTTTAGCCTCGTCCGGCGTCTTGCCGACCACCACCAGTTCCGGGTCGGTGAAGCACACGGCAGCGATGGCGGTCGGGTTGAATTCACGGGTCTTGCCGCTGATCAACTCGGCAACCATTTCGCCTTGGGCCATGGCGCGGTGGGCCAGCATCGGCTCGCCGCTCAGATCGCCGATGGCGTAAACGTTGCGCATACTGGTCTGGCAGCGGCTGTCGATCTTGATCGCCGAACCGTTCATATCCAGATTCAGCGCTTCGAGGTTCCAGCCCTGGGTATTCGGTTTGCGGCCGACGGCGACCAGCACCTGATCGGTTTCCAGGTTGAGGGTTTCGCCCTCAGGGTCGCGCACCTGCAACGTGCCATCGAAACCCAGCACGCTGTGTTTCAAATACAACTTAACGCCCAGTTGCTTCAACGCGTCATGCACCGGTTGCGTCAGCTCCGCATCATAGGCCGGCAAGATACGATCCTGCGCCTCGACCACACTGACCTCGGCGCCAAGCTTGCGATAAGCAATGCCCAGTTCCAGACCGATGTAACCACCGCCAACTACGACGAGGCGTTTCGGCACGGATGTCGGCGCCAGCGCTTCGGTGGAGGAGATGATCGGCCCGCCAATCGGCAGGATCGGCAGATTGACGCTGGTCGAACCGGTGGCCAGCACCAAGTGCTCGCACTGGATGCGCGTGTCGCCGACATCCACGGTTTTACCGTCGATGACTTTGGCCCAGCCATTGATGACCTGAACCTTGTTCTTTTTCAGCAAGGCAGCGACGCCGGTGGTCAGGCGATCAACAATGCCGTCCTTCCACTCGACGCTTTTAGTGATGTCGAGGCTCGGCGCGGCAACGCTGATGCCCAGCGCCGAATGCTGGCTGTGGTGCTGGGTCTGGTGAAACTGCTCAGCCACATGAATCAGCGCTTTCGACGGGATGCAGCCGATGTTCAGGCAGGTGCCGCCCAGCGATCGGCCTTCGACCAGAATCGTTGGAATGCCCAGTTGCCCGGCGCGGATCGCCGTCACATAACCGCCAGGGCCGCCGCCGATGATCAGCAGCGTAGTGTTCAGAGATTGCATGCGCGCCTTACTCCACAAACAAAGTGGCAGGTTGTTCGATCAAGCCACGAATGGCCTGGATGAAGAGTGCCGCGTCCATGCCGTCGACCACGCGGTGATCGAAGGAACTGGAGAGGTTCATCATCTTGCGGATCACTACCTGGCCTTTGACGACCATCGGCCGTTCGACGATTTTGTTGACGCCGACGATCGCCACTTCCGGCAAGTTCAACACTGGCGTGCTGACAATACCGCCCAATGCACCGAGGCTGGTCAGGGTGATGGTCGAGCCGGACAATTCATCGCGGCTGGCCTTGCCATTGCGCGCGGCGTTGGCCAAACGCGAGATTTCCGCGGCGCTGTCCCACAGGCTGCGCGCCTCGGCGTGACGCACCACCGGCACCATCAGGCCGACATCGCTTTGCGTGGCGACGCCGACATGCACCGCGCCGAGGCGGGTGATGACCTGGGCTTCGTCGTCATAACGGGCGTTCATCTGCGGGAAGTCGCGCAGGGCCACAACCAGAGCGCGGACGAGGAACGGCAGCAAGGTCAACTTGCCACGGCTGGCGCCGTGTTTTTCATTGAGATGCGCGCGCAGTTCTTCAATCGCGGTGACGTCGATTTCTTCGACGTAGCTGAAATGCGCGGCACGCTGGGTAGCGTCCTGCATGCGCTGGGCGATCTTGCGGCGCATGCCGATGACTTGAATCTGTTCTTCGTCGTTACGTTGGGCGTAAGCGGCGGCGACTGGTGCTGAAACGTTGGACTGACCTTGTGCCAGATAGGCTTCAAGGTCTTCGTGCAGCACGCGACCGGCCGGGCCAGTGCCGCGTACCAGGCGCAATTGAATCCCCAGATCCAGCGCGTGTTTGCGCACGGCTGGCGAAGCGAGCGGGCGTTCGTCCGCTTCGCGAGCAACCATCGGGCCTTGGCAAACAGCAGCCGGACGCGGGGCGGCTGGAGCAGGTTTACTTTCAACAACTGCTTCAACTTTCGGCGCCGCAGGTGCTTCTTTGACCGGCGCGGGTGCGGCGGACTCTTTCAAGTTACCGGCACCTTCAACCTCAATGCTGATCAGCACACTGCCAACCGCCATCACCTCACCCGGCTGACCGCCGAGCGCAATCACTTTCCCGTGCACTGGCGACGGAATATCGACCATCGCCTTGTCGGTCATCACATCCGCCAGCACCTGATCTTCAACCACCAGATCGCCAACCTTGACGTGCCACTGCGACAGTTCTACTTCTGCGATGCCTTCGCCGATGTCTGGCATCTTGATAACGTGCGTGCCCATTCAGACCTCCATAACCCGTTTCAGCGCTGCGCCCACTCGGGACGGCCCTGGGAAATACGCCCACTCCTGCGCGTGCGGGTAGGGGGTGTCCCAACCGGTGACGCGTTCGATCGGCGCTTCCAGGTGATGGAAGCAATGCTCTTGCACCAGCGACACCAGTTCGGCGCCGAAACCGCAGGTGCGGGTGGCTTCGTGTACCACCACGCAGCGGCCGGTTTTCTTTACCGACTTGACGATGGTTTCCAGGTCCAGCGGCCACAGGCTGCGCAGGTCGATGACTTCTGCATCCACGCCGGATTCTTCGGCAGCGACTTGCGACACGTAAACGGTGGTGCCGTAAGTCAGCACTGTGACGTCCTTGCCCGGACGGGTAATCGCAGCAACGTCCAGCGGCACGGTGTAGTAGCCGTCCGGAACCTGGGCTTGCGGGTGTTTCGACCAAGGCGTTACCGGGCGGTCGTGGTGGCCGTCGAACGGGCCGTTGTACAGGCGTTTCGGCTCGAGGAAGATCACCGGGTCATCGTTTTCGATGGAGGCGATCAGCAGGCCTTTGGCGTCATACGGATTGGACGGCATCACCGTGCGCAAGCCGCACACCTGGGTGAACATCGCCTCGATGCTCTGGCTGTGGGTCTGACCGCCGTAGATGCCGCCGCCGCAAGGCATGCGCAGGGTCATCGGCGCGGTGAACTCGCCAGCCGAGCGATAGCGCAGGCGCGCCGCTTCGGAAATGATCTGGTCGGAAGCGGGGTAGACGTAGTCGGCGAACTGAATCTCGGCGACCGGACGCAAACCGTAAGCACCCATGCCGACGGCAACGCCGACGATGCCGCTTTCCGAGATCGGCGCGTCGAATACGCGGGAGGTGCCGTACTTGGTCTGCAGGCCTTCGGTGCAGCGGAACACGCCGCCGAAGTAACCGACGTCCTGACCGAACACCACCACATTGTCGTCACGCTCAAGCATCACATCCATGGCCGAGCGCAGGGCCTGGATCATGGTCATGGTGGTCGTGGTCATGGCGGTTTCCAACTGAATATTGTTGTTGTGATCGTTCATGTCAGATCCCCAACTGCTGACGCTGGCGCTTCAAGTGCTCCGGCATCTCTTTGTAGACGTCTTCGAACATGGTTGCGGCGCTAGGAATCTGGCCGCCGGCGAGGGTGCCGTACTGTTCGGCCTGTTTCTGCGCGGCAATCACTTCGGCTTCGAGCTCGGCGCTGACGGCAGCGTGCTCTTCGTCAGACCAGTGACCGACCTTGATCAAGTGTTGCTTGAGGCGGGCGATCGGGTCGCCGAGCGGGAAGTGGCTCCAGTCATCGGCCGGACGATATTTTGACGGATCGTCGGAGGTCGAGTGCGGACCAGCGCGGTAGGTGACCCATTCGATCATGGTCGGGCCGAGGTTGCGGCGGGCGCGTTCAGCGGCCCAGGCAGAGGCGGCATAAACTGCGTAGAAGTCGTTGCCATCCACGCGCAGCGAAGCGATGCCGCAACCGACGCCGCGTCCGGCGAAGGTGGTGGCTTCACCACCGGCGATGGCCTGGAAGGTCGAAATCGCCCATTGGTTATTCACGACGTTGAGGATCACCGGCGCGCGATAAACGTGGGCGAAGGTGAGGGCGGTATGGAAGTCCGATTCGGCGGTGGCGCCGTCGCCGATCCATGCCGAGGCGATTTTCGTGTCGCCCTTGATCGCTGAGGCCATGCCCCAGCCGACGGCCTGAATGAACTGGGTCGCGAGGTTGCCGGAGATGGTGAAGAAACCGGCTTCCTTGACCGAGTACATGATCGGCAACTGGCGGCCTTTGAGCGGATCGCGCTCGTTGGACAGCAGTTGGCAGATCAGGTCGACCAAAGGCACTTCGCGGGCCATCAGAATGCTTTGCTGGCGATAGGTCGGAAAGCACATGTCGTCGATGTTCAAGGCCAGGGCCTGAGCGCTGCCGATGGCTTCTTCGCCAAGGCTTTGCATGTAAAACGACATTTTTTTCTGACGCTGGGCGACCACCATGCGGTTGTCGTAGATGCGCGTCTTGAGCATGGCGCGCATGCCTTTACGCAGAATCTCGACCGGCACGTTTTCGGCCCATGGGCCGAGGGCGTTGCCCTGATCGTCGAGCACGCGAATCAGCCCACGCGCCAGGTCGGCGGTGTCGGCAGGTTCGACGTCGATGGAAGGTTTGCGCACCGTACCGGCATCGGTCAGATGCAGGTAGGAAAAATCGGTTTTGCAGCCTGGACGGCCCGAGGGTTCAGGGACGTGCAGACGCAGCGGTTCATACGCTTGGGTCATGGCTTCTACGCTCGATCTTGTGAATTTCTTGTAGTGAGCTGGCAGTCATTCTTCGGTAGAAGAAATCTTGTCCTACAACAATCATAGGCCCGGGCAAGAAGAATATTTATCTCTGTTTCGTTGCGCTGGAGACGATTTGCAGATAGAAATTCTGCATAAACATAAAAAACAGGTGGTTTTGTCTCATGCGCAAACTGGACCGTACCGACATCGGCATTCTCAACAGCCTTCAGGAGAATGCGCGCATCACCAACGCCGACCTCGCACGCTCGGTAAACCTGTCACCAACGCCGTGCTTCAACCGGGTCAAGGCCATGGAAGAATTGGGCCTGATTCGCGAGCAGGTCACGCTGCTGGATGCTGATCTGCTGGGGCTGCATGTGAACGTGTTTATTCACGTCAGCCTGGAAAAGCAGGTTGAGGAAGCGCTGCAGCATTTCGAAGAGGCGATCTCCGATCGCCCGGAAGTGATGGAGTGCTACCTGATGGCCGGAGACCCGGATTACCTCATCCGGGTCCTGGTGCCGACGATTCAGTCGCTCGAACGCTTCATGATGGACTTCCTCACCAAGGTTCCCGGTGTGGCGAATATCCGATCGAGCTTTGCGCTCAAACAGGTGCGCTACAAGACTGCATTGCCCTTGCCAGCGAACGGCCTGACGCTAGGTAACTGAAGTCAGATGTAGTCATATCGGTAATCGAGTTCCGCGGTATAGAGGGTTTGTTGGACGGTAAAGGTTTGCTCCCAGGGCGCCAGTTCATTGGCCGGATGAAATACCAGCACGGTTTCGTTGGTGGCCGAGCCAGCCTCATTGGTAAAGCCTGGGGTTCCAGCATGCTGATGTTTCCAGCGCTCCCACAGCAAGTCGAGGTAGCAGTGGTGCAGGAAGAATATCGGATCGTTGGGTGAGGAGGCTTGTGCCATGCTGCCGCCAATCCAGGCATGTACCGGATTGTGCAAAAGGCTTTCCGAAATGTTTTCCCAGCCGCTTTCATTCATCCAGTAAGGCGTTCTGTTCAGGGCCGAAATAACATCCAGCGGGGTGGGCAGTGCGCCGCTTGCCCCCAGATTTCGACGAATGCCGGTGTTGCCAACGCCCTCGTCCCAGACCCTGACATCGAATTGCGAGTGCTCCCTGGAAAACGCGCCGCTGGTGACACGCTGATCTTGCAGGTTGTCACCGTTTGACCCCATGAAGTCCGAGGTGAAGGGGTTGTCCGCTCCGGTCAGTTGCCAGTTCCAGTAGGGCAGGGTGATGGTCGTGTCACTGGCGGCGGACTGCAGGGCCAGTTCGAACTGGCGAATCAGAACTCGATGCCACGGATAGAACAGCGGACTCAGATGCGGATTGGGTACCAGCGGATTGCCCCGGCCCATCGAATTCTTGTGGATCTGCACAAAGTCATCGTAGCGGCTCTGCTGTCCGGGGCGCAGGACGCTGTCGACGTTGTTTTTCAGCCTCAGGATGGCATCGATGAATGCGGATTTCTGTTGCGCGGTCATGTCACGGTGATTACGACGAATATCCATATTGCGAAAACTCCATTGAATGTTTGCCCAATGGAGTCTGCTCGCTTACAGGATTTTCACCAGTTCATCACTGTCGCCAGTGTTCGTAGGAAAAATAATCCTGCAATGGGGCGGGTGGTTTTTTCCTATAGGGAATTGAGCGGAATCTTCAGGTAAACCACACCGTTTTCCTCCGCCGGTGGCAAATTCCCCGCTCTCACATTGACCTGAATCGCTGGCAGCAGCAGCGTCGGCATGCCCAGCCCGGCATCACGTTTGGTGCGCATCTCGACGAACGCCGCTTCATCGATCCCGTCATGCACATGAATATTGCCTTTGCGCTGCTCACCGACGGTGGTCTGGCATTGTGAGGCGCGTCCCTCGGGCGGGTAATCGTGGCAAACGTAGAGTTTCACGCTGGCGGGGAAGGCCAGCAGTTTGTGAATCGAGTTGAACAGCTGATGGGCGTTGCCGCCGGGAAAGTCGCAACGCGCGGTGCCGACATCCGGCATGAACAGGGTGTCGCCTACCAAAATCTGCTCGCCATCGATCAGATAGGCCATGTCAGCCGGTGTATGCCCCGGCACATGCAGGGCAGTGGCTTTGAGATTGCCGATCCGGAATGACTCGTTCGGCGCAAACAGGTGATCGAACTGTGAGCCATCAACGCAGAACTCCGGCTCCAGATTGAACAGCGCCTTGAACACGTTCTGCACTTTGCTGATCGATTCGCCAATGGCGATTTTCCCGCCCAGCTCTCGGCGCAGATACGGCGCGGCGGACAGGTGATCGGCGTGGGCGTGGGTTTCCAGCAGCCACTGCACTTGCAGGTTGTGGGCGCGAACGAAGGCGATGATTTTGTCGGCCTGGGCGGTGCAGGTGCGCCCGGC
This sequence comes from Pseudomonas sp. AC242, assembly GCF_979258655.1. Classification (NCBI taxonomy): domain Bacteria; kingdom Pseudomonadati; phylum Pseudomonadota; class Gammaproteobacteria; order Pseudomonadales; family Pseudomonadaceae; genus Pseudomonas; species Pseudomonas sp. AC242. Next base: position 3,147,177 of record NZ_OZ409873.1, on the reverse strand, counting down.
GGCGCCGTCGTAATCGAGTACCGGATCGACGATTGCACATTGCCCGCCGTCGGCTTCATAGACCACATAGCTGTAGGTCGAGGAGGCGGGGTCGAGGAAAGCTTCAATCTGCGCGGGCATGGACACCAACCTGAACGAGGAAAATGGGTTGCAACACTTTATCTAAAAACATAATGTTCGCAGCTTAAGTGACCTTGAAGGCATCGTGCAAATGCAATCCAGTCTGACCGAATGTGAAGTCGCCCAACTGCGCGCTTCGGCCTCCAAGGCCTGCGCCTTGCTCAAGGCCATGGCCAATGAGGATCGCCTGCTGATCCTCTGTCAACTGACCCAGGGCGAACGCAATGTCGGCGAACTGGAAAAGATGACCGGTGTGCGCCAGCCGACGCTGTCGCAGCAACTGGGCATCCTGCGCGATGAAGGGCTGGTCGCGACCCGTCGTGAGGGCAAATACATTTTCTACGGCCTCGCCAGTCCGGAAGTCATTCAGGTCATGAAAACTCTCTCCGGACTGTATTGCGGGGCAGTGCTGAAAAGTCTCGGCCATCAATAAATGCCAGCCAACACACAACCCCTACAATGGATTTGTGTGAAGGCTGAGAAATCCTTGCGTGCAGCAAAAGGAACAAGCAATGAACGATCAACACTGGGGCCCATCCATCAGTGCGGACATCGTGGTCATCGGCGGCGGTACGGCCGGTATCGGTTTCGTCGCCAGTCTGCTCAAACGTGATCCGGCTCTGAAAGTTACCGTGATCGAACCCAGCGCCCAGCATTACTATCAACCGGCGTGGACGCTGGTCGGCGGTGGTGCCTACGACGTCAAAGACACCGCACGGCCGATGAACAAGGTCATGCCAAAGCAAGCGAACTGGCTGCAAGCGGCAGTCACCGCGATCGACCCGGACAAACGCCAACTCACCCTCAACGATCAACGTACCGTCAGCTATCAGAACCTGATTGTCTGCCCCGGCCTGCGTCTGGCCTGGGAGAAAATCGAAGGTTTGCAGGAAAGCCTCGGCCAGCACGGCGTCACCTCCAATTACAGCTATCAGCATGCGCAGTACACCTGGGATCAGGTGCAGAAACTGCGCGGCGGCAAAGCGCTGTTCACCCAACCGGCGATGCCGATCAAATGCGCCGGCGCGCCGCAAAAGGCGCTGTACCTGTCCTGCGATCACTGGCGTAAAAACGGTGCGCTGAACAATATCAATGTCGAATTCAACCTGGCCGGCGCCGCGCTGTTCGGTGTGGCGACGTTTGTTCCGCCGTTGATGAAGTACATCGAAAAGTACAACGCACAACTGGCGTTCAACTCGAATCTGGTCAAGGTCGACGGCCCGGCGAAAACCGCGTGGTTCGAGATCAAGGATGCCGATGGCAATGTCATCCGCGAGGCGAAAACCTTCGATCTGCTGCACGTCGTGCCGCCGCAGGTTTCGCCGGATTTCATCGCACAAAGCGCGTTGGCCGACACCGCCGGCTGGTGCGAAGTCAACCCGCACAGCCTGCAGCATCCGCGTTACTCCGAAGTGTTTGCACTCGGTGATATCTGCGGCACGAGCAACGCAAAAACCGCCGCAGCGGTGCGCAAGCAAGTGGTGGTGGTCGCGGAAAACCTGCTCGCCCTGCGCAAGCAACAACCGCTTCCTCTGAAGTACGACGGCTATGGTTCCTGCCCGCTGACGGTGGAGAAGGGCAAGGTGATCCTTGCCGAGTTCGGTTATGCCGGTAAGTTGCTGCCGACCTTCCCGATAGACCCGACAGTGGCGCGGCGTTCGGCGTGGTTTCTCAAGGCAACCTTGCTGCCGTGGTTCTACTGGAACGGCATGCTCAAGGGCCGCGAGTGGCTGACTGGTCTGTCCAAGGTCGACTGAGAAAACCCTATGTTGCTGGCAAGTCTGTTTGGCGTGGTGATGGGGTTGGTCCTTGGCTTGACCGGGGCCGGCGGCGGGATTCTTGCGGTGCCGGCACTGGTGCTCGGGCTTGGCTGGACGATGACCCAGGCAGCGCCAGTGGCGTTGTTTGCGGTGGGCAGTGCGGCGGCGGTCGGTGCCATCGACGGCCTGCGTCATGGCCTGGTGCGCTATCGCGCGGCGTTGTTGATTGCGGCGTTGGGTGCGGTGTTCTCGCCGTTGGGAATCTACTTCGCGCACCAGTTGCCGGAGAAAATCCTGATGATCCTGTTCAGTCTGCTCATGGTCATGGTGGCCTGGCGCATGCTGCGCCGCGAGCGTCAGCAGGAGGGGCCGAGCGATCACGGTCACGCCAGTTGGGGCCAGAAGAACTGCATGCTCAATGAAGAAACCGGGCGCTTCGACTGGACCGCCAAATGCACCGCTACACTGGCGGCACTGGGCGCAATTACCGGCGTGGTGTCCGGATTGCTCGGTGTCGGTGGCGGGTTTCTGATTGTGCCGGCGTTCAAGCAACTGACCGACGTGCAGATGCGCGGGATTGTTGCGACGTCGTTGATGGTGATCAGTCTGATTTCGGCAATCGGGGTGATCGGCTCGTTTCACGCCGGTGTGCGAATTGACGGGCAGGGCGCGGCGTTCATCGTCGCCAGCATTGTCGGCATGATCATCGGCCGTAAGCTCTGCGCGCGCGTGCCGGCGCGGGCGTTGCAGGTGGGTTTTGCCAGTGTCTGTCTGGTGGTGGCGGGGTATATGTTGTTGCGGGCGTGAGTATTGGAAGATCAAAAGATCGTCCGATCGCGGCCCGAGCCTTCGGCAGCTCCTACAGGGATTGCGTTTCCCTGTAGGAGCTGTCGAGTGAAACGAGGCTGCGATCTTTCAGGTTGTTACAACACCAAGTGCGGCAACCACAGCGAAAGTGCCGGCACGTAAGTCACCAGCATCAACACCAGGAACAGCACGGCATAGAACGGCAGCAGCGCCTTCACGGTGCTCTCGATACTGACCTTGCCCACCGCCGAACCGACAAACAGCACCGCACCCACCGGCGGCGTTATCAGTCCGATCCCCAGGTTCACCAGCATGATCATGCCGAACTGCACTGGATCGACGCCGATGCCGAGAATCACCGGCATCAGGATTGGCGTCAGGATCAGGATCAGCGGCGCCATGTCCATCACCGTGCCGAGCAACAGCAGCATGACGTTGATGCACATCAGGATCACGTAGCGGTTGTCCGACAGGGTCAGGAACAGCGTGGTGATCTTCGCCGGGATCTGCATCAGGGTCATGATGTAGCCGAAGCTCGCGGCGAAACCGATCAGGATCATCACGATCGAAATCGTCCGTACTGTGCGGTGCATCAGTTTCGGCAGTTCGCGCCACTTGTAGTCGCGGTAGATGAACATGGTGACGAAGAACGACCACAGCACGGCGATGGCCGCCGATTCGGTAGCGGTGAAGATGCCCGAGAGGATGCCGCCGAGGATGATCACCATCGCCATCAGGCCCCAGAGGGCTTCGCCGACGATTTTCAACGCCTGGCGCATCGGGATCACTTCACCCTTGGGATAGTCGCGTTTTCTCGCGAAAATCAGGCACAGCACCATCAGGCAGGCGCTCATCAGCAAGCCCGGCACGATGCCCGCCATGAACAGCGAGGCAATCGAAACCGTGCCACCGGCGGCCAGGGAGTAGAGCACCGAGTTATGGCTGGGCGGGGTCAGCAGCGCTTGCACCGAACCGCTGACAGTCACGGCGGTGGAGAAATCCCGTGGATAGCCCTTGCGTTCCATTTCCGGAATCAGCACCGAACCCACCGACGCGGTGTCGGCCACCGACGAACCGGAGATCGCGCCGAAAAAGGTCGAGGCGACAATGTTGACCAGTGACAGACCGCCGCGGACAAAACCCACCAGCACCCCGGCACACGCCACCAATCGACGCGACATGCCGCCCTCGGCCATGATCGCCCCGGCCAGGACGAAGAACGGAATGGCCAGCAGCGAGAATTTGTTCACCCCCGAAGCGACCTGGATCATTACCGCCTGGAACGGAATGTCGATCCACCATGCACCGATCAGCGCGGCCGCGCCGAGCGCGTAGGCGACCGGCATGCCGATCAGGATCAATACGATAAAACTGCCCAGCAGAATCAGAGCGTCCATTAAGCGGCACCTTCACTTTCTTCAACCAGATCGAACTGCACGACCCGCCGTTTGCTCTGGTCACCGAGCAAGAGTTTTTCCAGCACGAAAACCAGCGTCAGCAAGCCGCCCACAGGAATTGGCAGATAGGTCACGCCAACACGCAGATCGGGCAGGGCTGCCATGAACTGGTTCCAGGTGGACATGCACAGCTTGGCGCCCCAGATCGTCATGAAGATGCAGATCGCCGCCATGAGCAGCTGTGAAAATATCGCCGCTGCAGATCTCAGTTGTGGAGGCATGCGATCGGTGAGCATGGCCACGGCCATGTGCGCGCCGGCGCGGTAACTGGCGGCGGCACCGATGAAGGTAAACACCATCATCAACAGGATCGCCGTGGGCTCGGGCCAGCTCGAACCGGTGCCCAGCACGTAGCGGGCGAACACGCCCCAGGGAATCATCAGGGAAATCGCCAGGACGGAAAGGCCGGCGACCCAGATGCACGTCATGTAGATCTTGTCGTTGATACGCAGCAGTAGATTCTTCATCGGGTTCCACCGTAACCGGGTGCGCCGCAGTCATCGGGCGCACCGGGCCTTGTTCATGAGGACGGAGCGGGAGGCGTTACTGAACGGCTTCGATTTTCTTGATCAGGTCGGCATACTTCGCGCCGTACTTTTCCCGCACCGGTGCGGTGGCGTCGTAGAAGGGTTTTTTGTCGACCTCGATGAATTCGACGCCGGCGGCCTTGAGTTTTTCTTCACTGGCAGCGGACTTCTTGTCCCACAGCACGCGCTCTTCGGCCTGGGCAGCCTTGGCGGCAGTCTTGACCAGCGCCTGTTGATCCGGAGTCAGTTTTTCCCAAGTGATTTTCGACATCACGATCGGCTCTGGCAGGATCAGGTGGCCCGTGAGGCTGTAGTACTTCGCATTCTGGAAGTGGTTGTGTTCGAGCAGGGTTGGCGGGTTGTTTTCCGCGCCGTCGATCACGCCGGTCTGCAGGGCACTGAAGATCTCGCCGGTATCCATGGCGATGCCGTTACCGCCCATGGCGTTCATCATGTCGATGAACATCGGGTTGCCTTGCACGCGGATTTTCATGCCCTTGAGGTCTTCGAGCTTGCGCACCGGTTTCTTGGTGTAGACGTTGCGCGTGCCGCCGTCCATCCAGGCCAGGGCCACCAGGCCGAATTCGGAGTTGGTGATCTTGTCGAGGATCTCGTCGCCCACTGCGCCGTCGATGACGTTACGCATGTGTTGATGGTCGCGGAAGATGAACGGCATGTTGAACACGTTCACGTCCGGGACCACGGGGCCGACGATACCCAGGCTGACGCGAGACAACTGTACGGCGCCGACTTGCATCTGCTCGATGACTTCTTTTTCGGAGCCCAGCACACCGCCGGGGAAGTATTGGAAGGTCAGTTCGCCGTTGGTCTCCTTGGTCAGCGTCTTGCCCATGTTTTCTTCGGCCACCACGGTTGGATAACCGGCGGGGTGAATGTCAGCGAATTTGAGTTGCAGGGCCTGAGCGGCGCCAGTGAAGGTAACCATCAGCGGGAGTGCAGCGGCCAGCAAGGTGCGTTTGAAGTTCATGGGGGTGAGTCTCCAGTCTTGTTATTTTTGTGTTCAAGGCGCAGCGGTGCAGTACAAGCGGGTATTACAGGGAATCGTTGAACAGCGGCTCCGGCAGGCCTTTGACGTTGGGGTTGAGGGCGAAAACGCCGCCGGCCAGGGATTGCGGATCGTGGTCATCGCCGGGACGAATCGAGGTGACGAAGAGGGTGTCCATGCGGCTGCCGCCGAAGGCACACATCGTCGGTTTCTTCACCGGCACTTCCAGCGAGAAATCAAGACGACCGTCCGGGGCAAAGCGGTGGATGAGGCCGGCATCGTTGGCGCAGATCCAGTAGAAACCTTCGGCGTCCACGGCGGCTCCATCGGGACGGCCGGGAAAGTGGTTCATGTCGACGAAGACGCGGCGGTTCGACGGTGTGCCGGTCTCGGTGTCGTAATCGAACGCCCAGATCAGTTGTACGTCGGGATGCGAATCTGACAGGTACATGGTCTTGCCGTCAGGGCTGAAACCGAGGCCGTTGGGCACGATGAAACCGTCGAGCTGCGCTTCGATGACGCCAGACTGCCCGGCACCGTAGCGGTAGAGCCGGCCTTCGGGCGCGTTCAGGGCCATGTTCAGCACCATGCTGCCGGCCCAGAAGCGGCCCTGACGGTCGCAACGACCATCGTTGAGGCGCATGTCGTCACGGTTGTGCTCGACACTCGCGAGCAGCTCGCTGTCGAGGCTGCCGTCGCTGTGCGGGTGCAGGTGGAAGAAGCCGCTTTCCATGCCGGCGACCCAGCCGCCACGGCTGTGGCGGGCGATGCAGGCGAGCATCTGCGGGGTTTTCCAGGCATGCACATGGCCGGTCTCGGCGCTCCAGCGTTGCAGCCCGCCGTTGGCAATATCCACCCAGTACAGTGCGTTTTCCTCTGCTACCCAGACCGGGCTTTCGCCCACGGCGTTGCGCGCATCGACGATCAAATCGGCTTGCATACTCATTCCCTTGCGTCGTTGTCAGAGTGATCAGTCGCCGAACGGACCTGCGGCGACAAACGCGCCGCCCTGATAGATCCGCGCCGGATCATCGGCGGCCGGCATTGGCTGCGCTTCGACCTTTTCGCGGAACACCTCGGAGCTGTCCTTCGCGGCAAAACCGAGGTGGCTGGCGAATTTGTTGTCCCACCAGACGTCCTTGTTGTCGGACATGCCATAGACCACGGTGTGACCGACGTTTGGCGTGTATAGCGCGCGTTCGAGCAATTGCGTGAGGTCGTCGAAGCTCAGCCAGGTGTGCATCATTCGACGGTTTTGCGGCTCGGGGAACGAGGAGCCGATGCGGATGCTCACGGTCTCGATGCCGTAGCGATCGAAATAGAAACTGGCCATGTCTTCGCCGTAGGACTTGGACAAACCGTAGTAGCCGTCGGGGCGGCGCGCGGAACTGGCGTCGAGTGGTTCATCCTGTTTGTAGAAGCCGATGACGTGGTTGGAACTGGCGAAGATCACCCGCTTGACGCCATGCCGGCGCGCGGCTTCGTAGATGTGAAACACACCGCAGATGTTGGCGCCGAGGATTTCTTCGAAGGGCCGCTCGACGGAGACACCGCCAAAATGCAGGATCGCATCGACGCCTTCGACCAGTTGGTGCACGGCGTGTTTATCGGCCAGATCGCAGACCACGATTTCTTCACGATCATCGATGGCCGGGGTGAGGGCGGCGATGTCCGACAGGCGCAGGACATTGGCATAAGGGCGCATCCGTTCGCGCAGGACTTTGCCCAGGCCACCGGCGGCGCCGGTCAGCAGCAGACGGTTGAACGGGGCGCGGGGAGTAGAAGTAGACGTCATGGCAATCCCTTACACGTTGTTATTAGGTTTGTTGTAGGTTGTCGTATGACTGCGCTGAAGTATCGGTAGGGTTTCCGGAACTTGTCAACGCGACTTTTGGTGTAAATGACGGAAGGCCTTGCCTCTTTTCAATCACCACAGTTCTGTATTTGCAATGCAATCCCATGTGGGAGCGAGCCTGCTCGCGAAAGCGGTGTATCAATCAACATCAATGCTGAATCTGCCGCCGCCATCGCTGGCAAGCCAGCTCTCACAGGTATCAGCGTTGTTTTCAATTACCGCATTCACCACAAAATCCTGTGGGAGCTGGCTTGCCAGCGATGAGGCCGGTCCAGGTAACTCTTGTATCGACTGACACGCCGCCTTCGCGAGCGGGCTCGCTCCCACAGGGAAGCTCGGTGTGGCGACTGGCTTTACAACAACGAAATCGGATAACTGATAAAGATCCGGTTCTCGTCAAACTCGTTGGTGCTGAAGTCCCGGCGAATCGTCGCGTTGCGCCATTTCACGTTGAGATTCTTCAGCGGGCCGCTTTGCACGGTGTAGGCCAGTTCCGACTCGCGGCCCCATTCCTTGCCGTCAGTGATGGTCCCTGTGTGCACGTTATCGCCGCTGATGTAACGGTTCATCAGGGTCAGACCGGGAACGCCAAGGGCGACGAAGTTGTAGTCGTGGCGCAGCTGCCAAGAGCGTTCCTTGGCGTTGTCGTAGCTGGCGTTGTAACTGTCGTTGGCGAGGGTGCCGCCGCTGGTGCCGTTGACCCGCATCCACGCGTCGTCGCCGCTGAGCTTTTGCAGGCCGACATAGAAGGTGTTGCCGCCGTAGCGGGCCGAAAGCAGGGCGAACGCGGTTTTGTTGTCGAGGTCGCCGGCCTGAGCGCTGCCGTCCTCCTTGCCGGTGAAGAAACCGAGGTTGGCGCCCAGCGTCCAGTCGCCCAACGGCTGGCTGTGGCTGAGGTTGAAATACTGCTGCTGGTAGATGTCCGTGAGTTCGGCGTACCAGACACCGACCTGCGTGCGCTTGTCGTTGAAGCTGTACTCGCCGCCGCCGAAGTTGAAGCGGTCGGAAGTGAACGCGCCGCGGCCGTTCATCGACATGTCTTCCATGCTCGCGTCGTTGCGCGGGCTGTTGCCACGGAACTGGCCACCGTAGACAGTCAGGCCATTGATCTCGGTGGAGGTGATCTGGCCGCCGCGAAAGGTCTGCGGCAGCGAGCGGCCATCGTCGGAGCGCAGGATCGGCAGCACCGGCATCCACTCGCCGACCTTCAATTCGGTCTTCGATACCTTGGCTTTCAGCGCTACCCCGAGGCGGCCGAAGTTGTCGGCCGGGCGTCCGTCATCGTGGATCGGCAACAGTTGCGTGCCGCCCGTGCCTTTGCCGCCATCGAGCTTCTGCGAATACATTCCCAGCACATCGAGGCCGAACCCCACAGTGCCTTGGGTGAAGCCGGATTTGGCATCGAGGATGAAGTTTTGCGTCCACTCCTCAGCCTTGCCTTGCGGGTAGGCCGGGTTGACGAAGTTGCGGTTGAAGTAGGCGTTGCGCAGGTTCAGCGTGGCTTTGCTGTCTTCGAGGAAACCTTCGGCATCGGCGCTCATCGGTAAGGCCAAGGCAAGGCTGCTGCAGCCGATCAGGCCGAGGGTGGAACGCGGGCGAAGCGTGGCAAAGCGGGAAGGGCGGACGGAACTGCAGACGAGTGTGCTCACTGTGACGCTCCCTGTTTCGTTTGTTGTTTTTATTATTTGTCATACGTCGTCGTACAACATGGGTGCGGATATTTCCTAGGTTTTACGGGAATGTCAACAGCAAGTTATACGATGACTTGTCGTCGCGACGCAGATCACTTTGTAGGAGCTGCGGAACGCTGCGATCTTTTGATCTGGCTTTTTAAAAAAAAACAGGATCAAAAGATCGCAGCCTCGTTTCACTCGACAGCTCCTACAAGTATCTGTGTTGTCCATGGGATGTGTGTTGCCGGTGAATTTGCGGCAAACTTCACCCACCTTCCGCACAAGGCCTTGCAATGGATCAATACGCCCCGCGCAATTGGCAGCCCCACGAAAAACCCAGTCTGCCCGGTTCCCCCTCGACGCCGTTGCATTCCAATCCCAAGCGCCTGGCCTATGCGCTGGTCGGTGTGCTGGTGGCGGTCACCGGTGGTTTGGGCAACTCGCTGGTGGTGGCCAACCTGCCTTATCTGCAAGGCGCACTCGGTGCGACCACCGCGGAAATGGCCTGGCTGCCGGCAGCGTTCGTGATGACCAACGTGTCGATGAACCTGCTGCTGGTGAAGTTTCGCCAGCAGTTCGGGTTGCGTGCGTTCACCGAAGTGTTCCTGGTGTTGTATGCGCTGGTGACCTTCGGCCATTTGTTCGTCAATGACCTCAATTCGGCGGTGGCGGTGCGCGCGGCCCACGGCATGGTCGGCGCAGCGCTGAGTTCGCTGGGTCTGTATTACATGGTTCAGGCGTTCCCGGCGAAGTGGCGGATGAAGGCGTTGGTGCTCGGCCTCGGCACTTCCCAACTGGCGCTGCCATTGGCGCGATTATTTTCCGAAGACTTGCTGCAGATCGCCGAATGGCGGGGCTTGTATCTGTTCGAACTGGGCATGGCACTGCTGTCGCTGGGCTGTGTATTGATGCTCAAGTTGCCGCCGGGCGACCGCTTCAAAACCTTTGAAAAACTCGACTTTCTCACCTTTGCCATTCTCGCCACTGGCGTGGCGTTGCTGTGTGCGGTGTTGTCGCTCGGGCGGATCGATTGGTGGCTGGAGGCCGACTGGATCGGCTATGCGTTGGCTGCTTCGATTGCCTTGATCATCGCCGGTCTGGCCATCGAACATAACCGCAGCAACCCGCTGCTGATGACCCGCTGGCTGGGCAGCGGGACGATGATCCGCCTGGCGCTGGCGGTGACCCTGATTCGTATGGTCACCTCGGAGCAGTCCACCGGTGCGGTGGGTTTCATGCAGAACCTGAACATGGGCTATGAGCAGTTGCACAGCCTGTACGTGGTGATGCTGATCGGCAGTGTTGCGGGACTGTTGACCAGCGCACTGACGATCGACCCCAAGCACCTGCTGATGCCGTTGATCATCTCGCTGGGTCTGATGGCCACCGGGTCGGTGATGGATAGTTTTTCCAACAACCTGACGCGCCCGCAAAACCTCTATTTCAGTCAATTCCTGCTGGCCTTCGGCAGCACGTTTTTCCTCGGCCCGACCATGGTTTTCGGTACTCGTAACGTGCTGACCAATCCGCGTAATCTGGTGAGCTTTTCGGTGCTGTTCGGGATATGCAATAACCTCGGCGGCCTGCTGGGCGCGGCGCTTCTGGGCACCTTCCAGATCGTCCGGGAAAAATTTCATTCCAGTCACATCGTTGAGCACCTGACGCTGTCTGACCCGTTGGTGGCTGCACGCGTGCAGAGCGGCGGCTCGGCCTACGGTTCGCTGTTGGCCGACCCGAGTCTGCGCAACCTGGCGGGTATTCGCAGCCTGTCCAATGCCGCCACCCGTGAGGCCAACGTGCTGGCCTATAACGATGTGTTCATGCTGATCGCCGTGATTGCGGTGCTGACCATGATCTGGCTGTCCATTCGCGCGCTGTGGCTGATGAGCACCACCAAAGCCGTCGCCCCAGCGCCATCCACACCTTCGAGCGGTGCCACTTCTTCATGACCGAACCGACCACCACGACCACCAATGCCATTGCCGCCACACCTGAAGGTGTAGCGCCGCCGTCATCACCGAACACCGAGCCGCGCTCGCTGCGGGTGCGGATCATCTCTTCAATGGGCTTCGCGGCGATTGCCATCGTGGGTGTGTTGATCGTGCTGTATGCCTGGCAACTGCCGCCATTCAGCAGTGCCGTCGAGACCACCGAAAACGCCCTGATTCGCGGCCAGGTAACGATCATCGGCCCGCAACTCGCCGGTTATGTCTATGAAGTGCCGGTGCAGGATTTCCAGTACGTGAAGGCCGGGGATTTGCTGGTGCGCCTGGACGACCGCATCTATCAGCAGCGCCTCGACCAGTCGCTGGCGCAACTGGCGGTACAGAAAGCCGCATTGGCCAATGTCGTGCAGCAACGCAACAGCGCCGAGGCGACGATCAAATTGCGTCAGGCCGTACAGGCCGACAGCGAAGCGCAGTTGCGCAAGAGCGAGGCCGATCTGCGCCGTAACCAGGAATTGGTGCGCGACGGTTCGGTGTCCAAGCGTGAGATGGATGTAGCACTGGCGGCGAATGCGCAGAGTGTTGCGGGGGTGGCGCAGGCCAAGGCCAATCTGGAAATCGCCCGCCAGGATCTGCAAACGGTGATCGTCAATCGTGGCTCGCTGGAAGCGGCCGTGGCCAGCGCCGAAGCAGCGGTGCAACTGGCGCGGATCGACCTGTCGAACACGCGCATCGTTGCCCCGCGTGACGGTCAGCTCGGGCAGATCGGCGTGCGTCTCGGCGCCTACGTCAACTCCGGGGCGCAGTTGATGGCGTTGGTGCCGAACCAGAAATGGGTGATCGCCAACATGAAGGAAACCCAGATGGACAATGTGCGCGTCGGGCAACCGGTGCGCTTCACCGTCGATGCCTTGAACCACCGTAAATTCACCGGGCATGTGCAGCATATTTCGCCGGGGACTGGTTCTGAATTTGCGTTGTTGCAGGCGGATAACGCGACCGGCAACTTTGTGAAAATTGCCCAGCGGGTGCCGGTGCGGATCACTATCGATCCGGATCAACAGGAAGAGGAACGGTTGCGTCCGGGGATGTCGGTGGTGGTCAGCATCGACACTGCAGCAGGCAACACCCAACCTCACTGATCAACAGATAACCCTGTGGGAGCTGGCTTGCCAGCGATGACGTCGGCATATCCGAAATATCTGTTCCTGACACACCGCCATCGCTGGCAAGCCAGCTCCCACAGGGGGATCGTGTTTCAGGTTGTGATCATTGGCGGTAGAGTGCCGAGCAGGGATACGGCGGCTACGGCACCAATGCCGAGTAACCATTCCAGCATCACAGTGCGCCGGAGCGTGCCCATCCGCTGCTCGCAATCCTCAACCCGCAAGCGATTGAACAGCGCCAACCCTAGCATCCCCAGCACGATCAGCGCCTTGATCAACAGAATCAACGCAAACCCGCTGAACAGCGGCGTCGGCCACCACTGGCCGGTCAGCACGCGGACATTGATCAAACCGGTGATCAGCAGCCCCGCGACCAAGGCATAACCGACTCCGCTGAAACGCCGCAAAACATCACGCATCGGCTCCGTCGGCTGACGCAAAATCATCACCAGCATCAACAGTCCGCCGAGCCACGCGGCCACGCAGGTCAGATGCACGATCTGGTTGAGAATCAGCAATTGCCCGCTCACACCATCGAGCATGGCGCCATGCCCGACCGGTGCGAGGGTCGCCAGAAGCAAGCCGCTCAAGCCCAACCGCAACGGCATGCTCGAGCGCCAAGGTGTGAACAACAAGGCCAGCAGCGCAGCATTGATCAGCAGATGCCAGCGCCACACCTGACCGAAAAACGTATTGCCCAACACCAGTGCAACCGTGTCCGGATCAAACGCCGCCGCTACCGAACCGGCCATACTCGCAGTGATCAACAGCGCCCAGGCAATCCCGCTGACCAGCGCCACAACGGCCAGCCAACGCGTCAGTCGCGCCAGGTGCCGGTCCACTTGCAGCGCCTCATCCCTGAGCAGCAACGGTCTGAACAACCAGGCCCCGAACAGCATCAACACCACGATGAAATGCACAAAGCGGCACAGCACCAGCGCTTCACTCATGAATTACTGACCAACCTTGAACTGATAAGCGCCTTCGCTTTTGTGCGTATCGACCGACACCGCGTGCCATTCGACTTTGTACTCGCCGGCGGTCAGCGGAGCGGCCGGGGTGACGATCAGGGTTTTCTTGTCGCCTTCGGTGGTCAACGGCTTAACGGCGACCGGCGCTCCATCCTTGGTCACGGTGACTTTGGTGAAACTGGCTTCGACGCCTTCAGAAAAGGTCAGGCGCAAATCGGCGGAAGCGGCGACTGTGCTATCGGCGGCCGGGGTCTGGCTTTTCAGGTGGGCGTGGGCAAATACCGAAGATGCGGCAAACAGCGAAGCGAGCAGGGCAGTGGTGGTCAGGACGTTCTTGAACAGCATCGCGAATACCTCTGAGGCAGGATTGAAGAAGCGTCAGTTTAGCCATCCGCTCACGCCAGCACGAAGTTTTGTTTGCAGCGGTCGCCCGCGGACCAGAGCGGATGCTAGTCTTGGGCAACGCTGTTGTCAGGGAGCCCTCATGGGCAATCACAAGATCGAGATTCGTCGCAACAACGTCGAGAAAATTCTCCTCGCGGCGGAAAAAGTCTTCGCCGAAAAAGGCTTTGGCGGCACCGCCATGGCCGACATCGCGGCTGAAGTGCAACTGCCACGTTCCAACCTGCATTACTACTTCAGCACCAAGAGCGAGCTGTACAGCGCGGTGCTGTTCGACCTGCTGGAAGTGTGGAAGCAAGACGCACTGTGCTTCGAGATGTTTGATGATCCGCGCGTGGTGCTGAGCAGCTACATCCGCGCCAAGATGAACCACTCGCGCAGCCGGCCGTACGGTTCGAAAGTCTGGGCCAATGAGATCATCCACGGCGCGCCAACGTTGGGTGAGGCGCTGGATGTCAGCCTGTATGACTGGGCGAAGATGAAGGAAGCGAAGATTCGCCAGTGGGTCGAGGACAAGCGGATTTTGCCGGTGGAGCCGTCGAGTCTGCTGTACATGATCTGGGCGTCGACTCAGCACTATGCTGACTTTGATCATCAGGTGAATATTCTGAATGAGCACCAGCCGTTGTCGGACATGCAGTTCGAGCGGGCGGTGCAGACGGTGACGAGTGTGATCTTGCGCGGGATCGGGTTGGAACCCTGAAGCAAAAGCTGACCCTCACCCCAGCCCTCTCCCAGAGGGAGAGGGGGCCTACCGAGGTGTCTTGCGAGTTACATCGACCTGAAAGCCCGGTTCGATTATGGATTCAAAGCAGTTCGTGCTTATGCATGTATCGATTTTGGATTCAAAGCAAATCGTTCAGGTCGGTGGATTTCTAAAATATCCCCCAATCAGTCCCCTCTCCCTTTGGGAGAGGGTTAGGGTGAGGGGCTAGACCGCAACGTGATACGGATTCCGCGGATCATGATTCCAGTCCAGAAACGGCTTGCCAGTCTCCATCGGCACCATCTCGATGCAATCCGCCACCGGGCAAGTGATCTGGCACAAGTTACAACCCACACACTCCTCATCAATCACTTCATATTTATGCGTGCCGTCCGCTTGCTTCAGACTACCGATCGCCTGGTGTGAAGTGTCCTCGCAAGCAATGTGACAGCGCCCGCAGCCAATGCACGCCTCCTGATCAATCTTGGCGATCACCTGATAGTTGATGTCGAGGTACTTCCAGTCCGTGGTATTGCCCACCGCACGCCCGGAAAACTCGGCAATGTTGGCGTAGCCCTGACTGTCCATCCACCGCGACAGCCCGTCCTTCATCTCCTCGACAATGCGGAAACCATGCAGCATCGCCGCCGTGCACACCTGCACTGCGCCGCTGCCCAGCGCCATGAATTCCGCCGCATCACGCCAACTGCCGATGCCGCCAATGCCGCAGATCGGCAAGCCTTGGGTTTCTGGATCGCGGGCAATCTCGGCGACCATGTTCAGCGCAATCGGCTTCACCGCTGAGCCGCAATAACCGCCATGCGTGCTTTTGCTGCCGACGGTGGGCAGGGCGACCATGTGTTCCAGGTCGACGCTGGTGATCGAGTTGATCGTATTGATCAGCGACACCGCATCGGCGCCACCGCGATGGGCCGCGCGGGCGGCGACGCGGATGTCGGTGATGTTCGGCGTCAGTTTGACGATCACCGGCAGCGAGCAATAGGTCTTGCACCAGCGTGTGACTTGCTCAACGTACTCCGGCACCTGACCTACCGCCGCGCCCATACCACGCTCGGGCATGCCGTGCGGGCAGCCGAAATTCAGCTCGATGCCGTCAGCGCCCGTAGCTTCGACCAGCGGCAGGATGTGTTTCCACGACTCCTCGACGCACGGCACCATCAGCGAAACGATCAGTGCGCGATCCGGCCAGTCCTTCTTCACCTGAGTGATTTCGCGCAGGTTGATTTCCAGCGAACGGTCGGTGATCAGTTCGATATTGTTGATTCCCAACACTTCACGGTTATTGCCGTAGTGCGCCGAATAACGCGACGACACGTTGACCGCCGCCGGATCCTCACCGAGGGTTTTCCAGACCACGCCACCCCAGCCCGCTTCAAACGCGCGGACCACGTTGTAAGCCTTGTCAGTCGGTGGCGCGGAGGCCAGCCAGAACGGATTCGGCGCTTTGATGCCAGCGAAGACAATCGACAGATCGGCCATTTACGCAGCCTCCACGTTAAGCATCAGTTGAGCGTTGATCGCCTCGGCGGCGAGTTTGCCGTGCTGCACGGCTTGCACGGTGAGGTCTTGATCGAGGCTGGTGCAATCGCCGCCGGCATACACGCCGGGGATGCTGGTGCGCAGGTTTTCATCGACCTGAATTCGCTCGCCCTGGCGCTTGAGTTCGCGGGCTAGCGGGTCGGCGAGGGCGCTGCCATCGAACGCTTGGCCGATGGCTTTGAAGATCGCGTCAGCAGCCAACTCGAAAGTTTCGCCGGTGGTTTGCAGGCGTCCTTCGAACAGATCGGTGCGGGCGAAACGCATGCCGCGCACGTGACCCTGAGCGTCGAGCAGTACCTCTTCCGGTTGCGCCCAGGTCAGCAGGCGTACCTGATTGGCTTTGGCGATGTCTTGCTCATGGTCGGTGGCGCCCATATCCGCCGCGCCACGCCGATACACCAGATTCACATCACGAGCACCGAGCCGAGCCATTTGCACGGCCATGTCAATTGCCGTGTTGCCAGCGCCGAGAACGATGCAGCGTTCGGCCAGTGGCAGTTGCGTGAGGTCATCGGCCTGACGCAGTTCGCGAATGTAATCGGTGGCAGCGAGCAGGCCCGGCGCGTCTTCGTGAGGCAGGCCGAGTTGTTTGCTGGCGTTGAGGCCGAGGCCGAGGAACACCGCGTCGAACTGTTGATGCAATTCACTCAGGGTCAGATTCTCGCCGAGCTTGTGCCCGTGACGAATCTCGATACCACCGATCTGCAGGAGGAAATCCAGTTCTTTCTGCGCGTAATCATCGACCAGTTTGTACTTGGCGATCCCGTATTCATTGAGGCCGCCAGCCTTCTCCCGTGCTTCGAAAATCACCACGTCGTGGCCGTGCATGGCACTGCGGTGGGCGCAGGACAAACCGGCCGGTCCGGCACCGACCACGGCGATGCGTTTGCCGGTGGTGGCGGCGCGCTGGAACGGGTGTTCGGTGAAGTGTGCGTTGTCGACGGCATAGCGTTGCAGCAGGCCGATCAACACTGGCGCGCATTCGTGGGCGTTGTTGCGCACGCAGGCTTGTTGGCAAAGGATTTCGGTCGGACAGACTCGTGCGCAACTGCCACCGAGGATGTTAGCCGAGAGGATTTTCTGCGCCGCGCCGGGGACGTTGTCCTGGTGGATATTGCGGATGAACGACGGGATGTCGATCTCGCTCGGGCACGCATTCACGCATGGCGCGTCATAGCAATACAGGCAGCGCGAGGCTTCCAGATGCGCCTGCCGGTCGTTGAGCGGCGGCGCCAGATCGGTGAAATGCCCGGCGAGGGCGGCCGCGCTTTCGTGCGGGTGGGGGAGATGGTTCAGGGTCTCGATCACGGTTTTGTGCCTCACGGTTATTGAGGTTCTCTGCCTCTGATGGGCAGTGGTTTGATCGTTCCCACGCTCTGCGTGGGAATGCCTCTAGGGACGCTCCGCGTCCAGTGACGCGGAGCGTCACGGGCTGCATTCCCACGCAGAGCGTGGGAACGATCATCTTCGGGGGATCAGCGTTTCACAGCAGTCGGCTTATGCAACTCAGCCCGCTTGCTCAGCAAATCAAACACCGCCGGGTACGCCGGCCGTTCGATGTACCGACCGGCGCCGCGCTCGGCGCGCAGGTCGCCATCGGCCCAGACCACCCGGCCCTGGCTGACGGTATGGCTCGGCACGCCGCGCACGGTCTTGCCTTCGAAGATGTTGAAGTCCACCTGCTGATGGTGGGTCTTGGCGGAAATGGTGCGGTTGCCTTGTGGATCCCACAGCACCAGATCGGCATCGGCGCCGACGCGAATCGCGCCTTTGCGCGGATAGAGGTTGAAGATCTTCGCGGTGTTGGTGGAGGTGAGAGCGACGAAATCCTGCATCGATAAACGACCACTGTTGACGCCTTCATCCCACAACACCGCCATGCGATCTTCGATACCCGCCGTACCGTTGGGAATTTTGCTGAAGTCATCGCGCCCGGCGGCTTTCTGCTCGGCGCAGAAGCAGCAGTGGTCAGTCGCGGTGGTGTGCAGATTGCCGTTTTGCAGCCCGTGCCATAGCGCCTCTTGATGACCGCGCGGGCGGAACGGCGGGCTCATCACGTAACCGGCAGCGGTCTGCCAGTCCGGATGTTGATAGACGCTGTCGTCGAGCAGCAAATGCCCGGCAAGCACCTCGCCGTACACCGGCTGACCCTTGCTGCGCGCATAGGTGATTTCGTCGAGGGCTTCCTTGGTCGAAACGTGCACCAGATACAACGGTGTGCCGATGGTTTCAGCGATACGAATCGCCCGACTGGCCGCTTCGCCTTCAACCTGCGACGGCCGCGACAGCGGATGCGCCTCCGGCCCGGTGATGCCTTGGGCCATCAACTTGCGTTGCAAGTGATAAACCAGCTCGCCGTTTTCCGCGTGCACGGTCGGCACCGCGCCGAGTTCCAGGCAGCGCTCGAAACTCGCCACCAGCGTGTCGTCGGCGGCCATGATCGCGTTCTTGTAGGCCATGAAATGCTTGAAACTGTTGATGCCGTGATGGCTGACCAACTCGGCCATTTCCTCACGCACCTGCTCGCTCCACCAGGTAATCGCGACGTGGAAGCCATAGTCGGAGGCGGACTTTTCCGCCCAGCCGCGCCACTGATGAAAGGCTTCCATCAGCGACTGCTGCGGATTGGGAATCACGAAATCAATGATCGATGTGGTGCCGCCGGCCAGACCGGCCGCCGTGCCACTGTAGAAATCCTCACTGGCCACAGTGCCCATGAAGGGTAGTTGCATGTGGGTGTGCGGATCGATGCCGCCGGGCATCAGGTATTGGCCGCTGCCGTCGAGTACTTCGGCGCCGGCGGGAATATCAAGGTTTTCACCGATGGCTTTGATCACGCCGTCGGCGCAATAGACGTCGGCGCGATAACTTTCATCATGGGTAACAACGGTGGCGCCACGGATCAACAGAGACATTCCGAGTTCCTCGCAGGCATTGACCGACTTGTGTCGGTTCTAGATGTTTTATTGATGTACGGCGTTGCAGGGTG
This sequence comes from Pseudomonas sp. AC242, assembly GCF_979258655.1. Classification (NCBI taxonomy): domain Bacteria; kingdom Pseudomonadati; phylum Pseudomonadota; class Gammaproteobacteria; order Pseudomonadales; family Pseudomonadaceae; genus Pseudomonas; species Pseudomonas sp. AC242. Next base: position 3,128,232 of record NZ_OZ409873.1, on the reverse strand, counting down.
TATTCCTGTCAGCGCTGTCAGGAATAGAAACTAGTCGCAGATTTGCAATAGATCAAGATTATTTTTTATAAGCTTATGACTGTTTTAACTGTATGAAAAATAACGATAAAAAACGTAAATCACCAAAATGGTGAGGCCGTTCACCATTTTGACGCACTTGACAGGATGGAAATATGAGCAAGATTTCCTATGTGAAATCAGCCGCTTGAAGTTGAGCTGCGGTTGCTCGCTCACGATGAAAATAATTGCAGTGCACCAGATTGAGTCCTGTCTGTTCGGACAACTTGCCAGGTGTTTAGCCTGAGCACCCAGACAAGTTTCCGCGAACTCACCCGGTGAATAATTAAAACTGATGAATATCAGAAAGTTGCAAAGCGTTTAACGCTCGGCCCGATGCGCAAGCGGGGCACCCGGCACGTTTATTGATGCCGCCGCTGACACAATGGCCGGTGCACGAAAGTTGTCAGTTCCTCCGGCCATCGTCCGGCTCGCACCCTCGTGTGCAAGCCGCCTGATGAGCAAAAAAATAATCAGAAGAACAGTGGAGCGGCCATGCAACAGAACAGATCGCAAGTGACCGAGCGCGACGGCTTGTATGAACTCGAAGCCGGCAGCGACGTCCTCGACAGTCCCCGTTACAACCACGACATGGCACCGACCAAGGTGCGCGAACGAACCTGGAACAAATGGCACATCACCGCGTTGTGGGTCGGCATGTCGATCTGCGTGCCGACCTACACCCTCGGCGGTGTACTCACGGCTTACTTCGGCCTGACCGTCGGTGAGGCGTTGCTGGCGATTCTGTTTGCCAACGTTATCGTGCTGATTCCGCTCACACTGAACGCCTTTCCCGGCACCAAGTACGGCATTCCGTTTCCGGTGTTGCTGCGCTCATCGTTCGGCATTCTCGGTTCCAACGTGCCGTGTTTGATTCGGGCATTGGTGGCGTGTGGCTGGTTCGGTATTCAAACGATGTTCGGCGGGCTGGCGATACACCTGTTTCTCGGCTCGGTGTTCGAGGGCTGGAAATCCCTCGGCGGCACCGGGGAGGTGATTGGCTTCATGATCTTCTGGGCGCTGAACCTGTGGGTGGTGATTCGTGGCGCCGAGTCGATCAAATGGCTGGAAACCTTGTCGGCGCCGTTGCTGGTAGCGGTGGGCATCGGCCTGCTGGTGTGGGCGATGCCCAATGTGTCGATGACCGAGCTGCTGGCGATTCCAGCGAAACGTCCGGAGGGCGCCAGTGTGGTGAGTTACTTCGCCGCTGGGCTGACGGCGATGGTCGGGTTTTGGGCGACGTTGTCGCTGAACATTCCGGACTTCAGCCGTTACGCCAAGAGCCAGAAAGATCAGATCCTCGGGCAGATTTTCGGTCTGCCGCTGACCATGTTTCTGTTCGCTTCCCTTGGCGTAATCATGACCGCTGCGTCGGTGAAACTGGTCGGCGTCACCGTGTCTGATCCAGTCAGTCTGATCGGCCACATCCAGAGCCCGGTGTGGGTGGCGGTGGCGATGGCGTTGATCATCATCGCCACGCTGTCGACCAACACTGCTGCCAATATCGTCTCGCCGACCAACGACTTTCAGAACATCGCGCCCAAGGTGATCAACCGCACCAAAGCGGTGTTGCTGACCGGGTTTGTCGGGCTGGCGCTGATGGGCCATGAGCTGCTGAAAAAACTCGGTTTGATTGTTTCCGATGTCAGCCTGGAAACCGTTTACTCCAACTGGTTGCTGGGCTATTCGAGCCTGCTCGGGCCGATCGCCGGGATCATGGTGGTGGACTATTTCCTGATCAAGAAACAGCAACTGGACCTGGCCGGGTTGTACCGCGACGACGTTTATCCAGCGTGGAACTGGGCCGGTTTTGTTGCGTTTGGCGTGCCGGTGGTGCTGACCTTGTTGTCGCTGGGCAGCGATGCGTTCAGCTGGTTTTACAGCTATGGCTGGTTCACCGGCTCGGCGCTGGGCGGGATTATTTATTACGGGTTGTGCGTGATGCGTGCACAGCCTTCGGTCGTGAAAACAGCGGTGTGAATGAGGGCCCCATCGCTGGCAAGCCAGCTCCCACAGGGATCGAGTCGTACACAAATTGTGTGTTCACTCAAGAACCTGTGGGAGCTGGCTTGCCAGCGATAGCGGTCTACCAGACACCACAGCGACATCCATAAGAAAAGCAGCCTGAGGAGATCCCCATGAACGCAGCCGTAGACGTTCTGCAATCGAGCCATCAGCACATCAACCGCGATCGCCTGTGGGCGTCGCTCATGGAGCTGGCCAAACTCGGCGCCACGGTCAAAGGCGGGGTGTGTCGCCTGGCCCTGACCGATCTCGACCGCCAGGCCCGCGACCTGTTTGTGCAATGGTGCAAGGACGCCGGATGCAGCGTCACGGTCGATGCTGTCGGCAACATCTTCGCCCGTCGCTCCGGGCGCAATCCGAATCTGCCACCGGTGATGACCGGCAGCCACATCGACACCCAACCCACCGGCGGCAAATTCGACGGCTGCTTCGGCGTGCTCGCCGGCGTCGAAGTCCTGCGCACGCTCAACGACCTTGGCGTGGAAACCGAAGCGCCGCTGGAAGTGGTGGTCTGGACCAACGAAGAAGGCTCGCGCTTCGCCCCGTGCATGATGGGCTCCGGGGTGTTTGCGGAGAAATTCACCCTCGAAGAAACCCTCGCCAAAGTCGATGCCGACGGCGTCACCGTTGGCGAAGCGCTCAACGCCATCGGCTACGCCGGCCCGCGCGAAGTCAGCGGGCATAAGGTCGGCGCTTATTTCGAGGCGCACATCGAACAAGGCCCGATCCTCGAAGACGAACAGAAAACCATCGGCGTGGTACTCGGTGCGTTGGGGCAGAAGTGGTTTGATCTCAAGCTGCGCGGAGTCGAAGCGCATGCCGGCCCGACACCGATGCACCTGCGCAAAGATGCACTGGTCGGCGCTTCGGTGATCGTCGGCGCCGTCAACCGCGCCGCCCTCGGCCATCAACCCCACGCCTGCGGCACCGTCGGTTGCCTGCAAGCCTATCCCGGCTCGCGCAACGTCATCCCCGGTGAAGTGCGCATGACCCTCGACTTCCGTCATCTGGAACCGGCGCGTCTCGACTCGATGATTGCCGAGGTTAAACAAGTCATCCAAGCCACCTGTGAGGAACACGGTCTGACGTATGAACTGACGCCGACAGCAGACTTCCCGCCGCTGTACTTTGAAAAAGGCTGTGTGGAAGCGGTGCGCGGCGCGGCGAAAGGGCTTGGCTTGTCGAATATGGACATCGTCAGCGGCGCTGGGCATGACGCGATTTTCCTCGCCGAACTCGGCCCGGCCGGAATGATCTTCGTGCCGTGCGAGGGCGGCATCAGCCACAACGAAATCGAGAACGCCGCGCCGGATGATCTGGCGGCCGGCTGTGCGGTGTTGTTGCGGGCGATGCTGGCGGCTTCGGCGATGGTCGCGGGAGGACAGCGCGCAGCCTGAAGATCAAAAGATCGCAGCCTTCGGCAACTCCTACAGGGAAACCATAGATCCTGTGCAGGAGCTGCCGGAGGCTGCGATCTTTTCGCTGTCACCACAACGTCATGACAATGTGCGATTTTGCCGGCCCATGAAAATCATCACCTCCGGCGCGTCCTATCTGGACATCGACGCCTACGCCTGCTGCATCGCCTACGCAGAATTGCTCAACCTGCAAGGCATTCCCGCCCGCGCCGCCAGTAACGCACAACCCAACGCCAGCGTTTCGCACACTGTGCTCGGCTGGGCTGCTGCTTTTGACGATTACCCGCCGACGCTGGACGATGAGTTTGTCCTGGTCGATGTCTCGGACTATCACCATTTCGACCCGATGGTGGTGCTCGAGCGGGTGGTAGAAATCATCGATCACCATCCAGGGTACGAAACCTATTGGCAGCAGAAGCTTGGGTCTGCCGCCGATATCCGTGCGATCGGCGCTGCGGCAACCCAGGTTTTTCAGCGCTGGCAGACGGCCGGTGTGCTGCCGCAGATCAGCGTGCAAAGTGCCGCTTTGCTGGCCACCGCGATTCTCGACAACACGCTGAACTTCAGCGGGCAGATGACCACCCCAGCGGACATTGAGGCTTACGTCGACCTCGCTTCACGCTCAAAGCTGACGTCAGACTGGCCCCGACAATATTTTCTCGAATGCCAGACTCGCATCGAATCGGACCTGGCCGCTGCATTGGCAGCCGACTCGAAGCGCATGAAACCCGAGAGCAACCTGCCTGGCTTCTTCGCACAAATGACGGTGTGGGATGCCGATGCCTTGCTGCAAAAACACCGGCCGATGATCAAGCGCTGGATGGCAGAGCAGGGCGATGACGGGCTGCTGAATGTGATCAGTATCCGCGACCGCAAAAGCTGCTTTCTGGCGCCAGCCGAGGTCAGCCAGCAAAAGCTCAATCGCTTATTGCCACTCGACTGGCAGGCCGGATTGGCCGTGCGATCGCCGTCAATGCTGCGCAAGGAATTGTTGAAATTGGGGCTGGACGCTGGCAGTCACTGCGCACCAAACACCATCGTCCAGTAAACCCCTTCATCACTGCGCGCCTCACTGGCAAACCCGGCACCAACCTGGGTAAACATCGGGTTCATCAGGTTGGCGCAATGCCCGGGACTGGCCAGCCATCCGGCCATGGCCTTGCCCGGTGAACTCTGCCCGGCAGCGATGTTTTCGCCAATTTGCCGACCACGATAACCCGCCGCACGGGCGCGATCGGCGGGCAGGTCGCCATCCGGGTCGCGGTGGGCAAAATAGTTGCCGTAAGCCATGGCTTTGCTGTGTCCCTGTGCGGCAGCGCCCAGCGCTACGTTCCAGCTCAAAGGCCGGGCGGCGGCGAAGCGCTGGCGTCCACACATCCGTGGCCGGGAGCGCGCGGCGTTGACCTCAGCGAGCAGCGCCTTGCCGACGCTGCGGTTATCGCCAACGCGGCTGTCGAGCACCGGTTGCGCCAACACCACTTGCCACTCATTGCGCGAACGACTGACACCGATGTCGGCGTAGCTCGCATCCAGCAGCGCGGCGCAGTGCTCGTCTTGCAGCAGGTCGAAGGCCTCTTCGGCGTCCTCGGCCCCGACCACGCGAATACTGCGCACCGCGATGGCGGAATAGCCTGACGACTTCAACGCTTCACGCATGCCGCCGGCGTAGCGATAACCAATCGGCAAGGCCAGGTTCGACTTCAGCGCCAACGGTGCCAGCCGTTGCGCCGGGCGTCGATCACAGCGTTGTGGATGGGCGCGATAGTCGTTGATGGCGGCCACCAGTTGTCGCTCCGCACCGGCATGGGCGGTTGCAGCGAACAGCGGCGAAAGGATCAGCAGGCACAGCGAAACCAAGCGAGACGAGCGAACGGCGTGGCGCATGAGACGGGCAGCTCTGAAGAGGGACAGCGCAAAAGTTGAGTGAACCGCAGAAAGCGGCGCGGATAGGACTGGGCTTTTTGGACTTGGTTCAAGGGGCGGGGAGGGGTTTTGTTGTGGGGCGACGAGGCGCTGGTTGTTTCAGGAAGATCAAGCGTGGTTGGACTGGCCTCATCGCTGGCAAGCCAGCTCCCACAGGGTGCGGCGTCGTACACAAAATTGTGCTCGCCACAAAAACTGTGGGAGCTGGCTTGCCAGCGATGGCGCCCGCCCAGCCAACACATCAGCGATTCAACACATCCCCCATCCACTGCAAATACTGCGCACGATCCGAAATCGAGTTATGCCCCGAGTCCGGCACCACCCTGAGCACCGCCACGCCTTGCGGGAAACTCTCCTGCAAACGCTGGGTGCTGGCGCGCGGAATCACCTCGTCGTCACTGGCCGCCAGCAACAGCGTCGGCACGCGAATATGCGCGGCGTACTTGCCTGACTCGAAACGATCCTTGAGCAACCACTTCACCGGCACCCAGGGGTATTGCCGCGCCGCGATTTCTTCGAGGCTGTTGTAAGGCGTCACCAGAACCAACTGTTGTACTGGGCGCTGACTGGCCAGACGCACTGCCACTCCTGAACCGAGGCTGCGTCCGACCACGGCAACCTGCGGGTGACTGGCGTAGACCTGATCGAACAGCGTCAACGCATCCTCGGCAATCGCCGCTTCGGACGGGGAACCGCCGCTGCCACCAAAGCCGCGATAGTTGAGCAGATACACCGCGTATTCGGGAAACGCCTCGGCAAACTCCGGCAGATTGCGCGACACATCCTCGGCATTGCCGCCGAAATAGATCAGCGCCCGTGGCCCGACACGTTCGCGGGTGAGCACCGAAACCTGCGCGTCCGGCATCGACAAGGTCAGTTGTGAGTCGGTGTTTGTGAAGGCATTGGGCTGCGGAAAATAGATCAGCGAGCGCTGAAAAAAGAACAGCGCCGCGCACAGCACCAGGTACACGGCAACGATCAATGCGACGAGTGACATCAGGGTTCGGGACATTCGGCTACTTTTAACGGTGTGTGAAGGATTGCTGTCGCAGTGTAGTCCAGCCCTGCAACCGGGCCGCTCGCACACACAACATGCAACAGATCCACGCAGCAGGGGAACCAGCATGAGCCACACTGAGGGTTACTCCCGTCGCCGATTGCTCACGCTGGCTGCCGGGGTTTCGGCGGTCTTCACCTTTGATCGGGCGTTGGCCACAACCACTACGCCCGCGACTTCCGGAGGCCTCGCCATGCAGACCCGCGCCATCCCATCCAGCGCCGAGTCGCTGCCCATCATCGGCCTGGGTACTTATCGCGGTTTCGACGTCGCCCCCGGTGATCCGGCCTACCGGCAATTGCCTGCAGTGCTGGATGAGCTGTTCAGCAAGGGCGGCACGCTGATCGACAGTTCACCGATGTATGGCCGGGCAGAGGAAACCACCGGTGAGCTGCTGTCGATCCACGAACCGCGTTCGCCGGCGTTTCTGGCGACCAAGGTGTGGACGCGCGGGCGCAAGGAAGGCATCGCGCAGATGGAGCAGTCGTTCAGCCTGCTGCGCACCGAACACATCGACCTGATGCAGATTCACAACCTGCTCGACTGGCAAACCCACCTGCCAACCCTGCGTGAATGGAAAGCGCAGGGGCGCATCCGTTACATCGGCATCACCCATTACACGCCCTCGGCTTACGACGAAGTTGAGGCGGTGCTGAAGGCCGAACCACTGGATTTTCTGCAAATCAACTACGCCCTCGATGACCGTGGCGTGGAGAAACGCATCCTGCCGCTGTGCCGTGAGCGCGGTGTTGCGGTGATCTGCAACCGGCCGTTTGGTGGTGGTGATCTGCTCGCGCGGTTGAAGGGCAAACCGTTACCAGGCTGGGTTTCCGATGTGCAGGTCAACAGTTGGCCGCAATTGGCTTTGAAGTTTCTGCTCTCGCATTCAGCGGTGACCTGTGTGATCCCGGGCACGGGTAATCCGCGTTACATGGCCGACAACGCCAGGGCCGGGTTCGGGCCGATGCTCACCGACGCGCAGCGGCATCAGTTGATTGCGTTGGCAGGTTGAGCGAGCCGGGATCTTCCGTTTGCTTCGATGGCTGAGGTATTTAATTTCCAAATGGTCTTGGAAACTGTCAGATCTGACAGTTGGAGGGGCTTTGTTAGCACGTAATCATGATGACACTACTTCGCTCAGGAAGAATCATCATGGATGCGCAAAGCCGTCGATTCGCCTGTTTTACCGGAGTTTGCCTCGTGTTCATTCTGTTTGCTGCTTACGCGCTTGATGAAAAATATATGTGTATGGGAGCGCAGCGTAGACAGTTTGCAACCGTGACTGCGAATTCTGTGAAAGAGGCGGCGACGTTAGCCAAGGCGTTTTGGGGCGCTGCGGGTTGTTATAAAAAATGACAAGCCATCAACCGCGATAGCGCAACGCCTCCAGCAACAACGCAAACGCCGGCGCAGCCTGACGTCGGCTCGGGTAATACAGGTGATACCCGGCAAACGTCGGGCACCAATCCTCAAGCACCTGCAGCAAACGGCCGTCGGCCAGATACGGCGCGACGACGTTCTCCGGGATGTAGCTCAATCCGAAACCGTCCAGCGCAGCGTCGAGCAACGGGTAGACACCGTTCAGGGTGATTTGCCCGGACACCCGCACTTTCAGGCTTTCACCATCCTTCTCGAATTCCCAGCTGTACAACCCGCCGTTGGTGGGCAGGCGCAGGTTGTTGCAGGCGTGGTCGGTCAGATCGCGTGGCGTTTGCGGTGGGGTGCGTTTGGCGAAATAGGCGGGTGAGCCCACCACCGCCATGCGCATGTCGGGGCCGATGCGGGTGGCGATCATGCCTTGTGCGACGTCTTCGCCCAGGCGTACACCGGCGTCGAAACCCTGGCCGGCGATGTCGACGAAACCATAATCGCAGCAGACCTCGATGGATATGTCCGGGTACTGCGGCAGAAAATCCTTGAGCACCGGGCGCAGCAACCAGTTCAGCGAGTGATCGGTGGCGCTGATGCGGATCTTGCCCGCCGGGGTGTCGCGCAGGTTGCTCAGCGCCGCCAGTTCCAGTTCGATTTCTTCGAAGCGCGGGCCGATGGTTTGCAGCAGGTGTTCGCCGGCTTCGGTGGGCGAGACGCTGCGAGTCGTGCGGGTCAGCAGGCGCAAGCCCAAACGCGCTTCAAGCGCGCGAATCGTGTGACTGAGCGCCGATTGCGAAACGCCGAGTTTGGCCGCCGCTTTGGTGAAACTGCGCTCGCGGGCCACGGCGAGGAAGGCGAGGAGGTCGGTGGCGTTTTCCCGAAGCATTGATGAGTGTCCTGCATAAGTTTTTTTGAATTCTAGTCGATTATCGGAAGAGTTCGGCTGGGTAAAGTAGTGGCATTGATTATCTGGAGGAATTGCCATGAACCCGATTGCCGCTTCTGCGTTGACCCTTTCCCTGTTGGCGGGTGAGGTGCAGGCCAATGACAATCCGCGCGTGACCGTGACACCCAATGGCTCACAAGCTTCGGCCAGAGGCCCGGCCGATTGGTTCACTGGCACTGTGCGTGTCGATGCGCCGTTCAAAGGCTCCGACGCGGCACGGGTCAGTGGCGCAACGGTGACGTTTGAGCCGGGCGCGCGCACGGCGTGGCATACGCATCCGTTGGGACAGACCTTGATCGTTACGGCGGGGTTTGGGTTTGTACAGGAATGGGGGCAGCCGGTGCGTGAGATTCGTCCTGGCGATACCGTGTGGATTGCGCCGGGGGCCAAGCATTGGCACGGCGCGGCGCCGACCACGGCGATGAGTCATATCGCTATCGCTGAAGTACTGGATGGCAAAGTAGTGGATTGGATGGAGCAGGTGAGTGATGAGCAGTATTCGCGTTCCGAGTGAAGCGCTTCCCTCACCCCAGCCCTCTCCCGGAGGGAGAGGGGGCCGACCGAGGTGTCTGGCGTTATCCATCGACCTGAGAGACCGGGTCGATTATGGATTCACAGCAAGACGTTCACGTCGGTGCAGCCCTCAAATATCCCCGGATCAGTCCCCTCTCCCTTTGGGAGAGGGCTAGGGTGAGGGGCTCTTTTCAGGCGTTTAGATCATCTCCGGCAGTGAAGAGAGGATTTTATCGAGGGTGATCGGATACTCCCGCACCCTAGCCCCCGTGGCGTTGTAAATCGCATTCGCCACCGCCGCACTGACCCCGCAAATCCCCAACTCACCAACCCCCTTGGCCTTCATCGGCGAAGACACCGGATCAGTCTCATCAAGGAAAATCACCTCCTGATGCGGAATATCGGCATGCACCGGCACTTCATACCCGGCCAGATCATGGTTGACGAAAAAACCCAGCTTCTTGTCCACCGCCAACTCTTCCATCAACGCCGCACCAACGCCCATGGTCATCGCGCCAATCACCTGACTGCGCGCCGCTTTCGGGTTGAGAATGCGCCCGGCCGCACACACTGCCAACATGCGGCGGACACGCACTTCACCGGTCGCGGCATCCACCGCAACCTCAACGAAGTGCGCACCAAACGTCGATTGCTGATACTGCTTGGCAAGGTCGCCGAATTCGATGCTGTCCTCGGCCACGATAACGCCATTTTGCGCAGCATTGCGCAGCGGCACGTGTTTGTCGCCAACCCGCACCTGACCGTCGACAAACTCCGCCTGATCCACCGCCATGCCCAACGTGCCCGCCACCGCTTCACGCAGCTTCATGCACGCGGCGTATACCCCGGCGGTCGAGCAGTTGGCGCCGAACTGTCCGCCGGAACCTGCCGACACTGGAAAGCTCGAATCGCCCAGATGCACGCTCACATCCTTCAAACCAACACCCATCATCTCAGCGGCTGTTTGCGCGATGATCGTGTAACTGCCAGTGCCGATATCCGTCATGTCAGTTTCAACGGTGATTTTGCCGTCACGCTCCAGCCGTACCCGCGCGCCCGACTTGACCAGCAGGTTGTTGCGGATCGCCGCTGCCACGCCCATTCCGATCAACCAGCGACCTTCACGCCGTGTTCCCGGTTGCGCATTACGCTTGTCCCAACCGAACTTCTCCGCGCCGGTTTGCAGGCATTCGATCAGGCGCCGCTGCGAGAATGGCCGCTCGGTTTTCACCGGGTCGACCTGGGTGTCGTTGAGAATGCGGAACTGGACCGGATCAAGCTTGAGCTGCTCGGCCATCTCGTCCATGGCGATTTCCAGCACCATCAGCCCCGGCGTTTCACCAGGTGCACGCATGGCGTTGCCTTCGGGCAGATCCAGCGGCGCGAGGCGCATGCTCACTAGTCGATTTTCAGCGGCGTATAACAACTGACTCGGTTGCGCCGCGACCTCGACCTTGCCTTCAGCCAAGTTGCCCGACCAGCCTTCATGGGCGATCGCGGTGAGTTTGCCGTCCGCCGTCGCACCCATGCGAATGCGCTGAATCGTCGCCGGGCGGTGGGTGGTGTTGTTGGCGATCTGCGGGCGGGCGAGGGCGACTTTCACCGGTCTGCCAGCCATGCGCGCACCCAGGGCGGCAAGAATCGCATCGGCGCGAATGAACAACTTGCCGCCGAAACCGCCACCAATGTACGGCGAAATCAACCGGACTTTTTCTTTAGGCAAACCAAGCGTAGTGGCGATGTCGTCGACGCTCCAGGCGATCATCTGGTTCGATGTCCACAAGGTCAGTTGATCGCCTTTCCAAGCCGCCAGTGTGGCGTGCGGCTCCATCATCGCGTGGGACTGATCCGGCGTGGTGTACGTCTGATCGAACTGCACCGGCGCGGCGGCGAATGCCTTGGCGAAATCACCATGGCTGACGTCGGGCAATTCGTCTTTCGGCTCGACACCTTGGTCGCGCACGCTGGCCAGATCGAATTCGCCTTTGGCCGCGACGTAGTCGACCTTGACCATTTGCGCAGCGGCGCGCGCCTGTTCAAAGGTCTCGGCAACCACCAGCGCAACCGCCTGGTGGTAGTGCTGAATCTCCGGCCCGGCCAACAAATGCGCGGCGTTGTATTGGCCTTTGCCGAGTTTGCCAGCGTTGGCTGCGGTGACGATGGCCAACACACCCGGCGCGGCTTTCGCCTGTTCAAGATCGATATTGTTGATGCGCCCCTTGGCGATGGCCGAGCCGACCATAAAGCCGTAAGCCTGATTGGCCACCGCTTCATGCTGCTCATAGGCGTAAGGCGCCTGACCGCAGGTTTTCAACGGCCCTTCGATGCGGTCGGTGGGCTGGCCGACGACCTTCAACTGGTCGATCGGGTTGGTGGTGGCGGGCGTGTCGAATTTCATGCTTCATCCCTCGCTTGCGCCAACACCGAACCGAGCGTGCGCTCGACCAGGGTCAGTTTGAATTGGTTGTCGTGGGTCGGCGTGGCGCCGTCCAGCAGGCGTGCGCTGACGGCTTTGGCGCCTTGGGGCAGCAACGCTTCGGCGGCTTCAACCCGCCATGGTTTCGGCGCGATACCGCCGACGGCGATGCGGCCGCTGCCGTCCTTTTGCAGGATCAGGCCGACCGAGACCAGCGCGAACGCATAGGACGAGCGATCTCGCACCTTGTGATAAACGTGGGTGCCGCCGACGGGCGCGGGCAATGTCACCGAGGTGATGAATTCGCCGGGCGTGAGGCTGGTTTCGATGTTCGGCGTGGTGCCGGGCAATTGATGGAAATCGGCCATGGCGATGCTGCGGGTCGTGCCATCGGGTTTCACCGTTTCAATCTGCGCATCGAGCGCGCGCATGGCAATTGCCATGTCACTCGGGTGTGTGGCGATGCACGCGTCGCTGACGCCGATGATCCCCAGTTGCCGACTGACCCCGCCGATCGCTGCGCAACCACTGCCGGGTTGGCGTTTGTTGCAGGCCTGATTCGTATCGTAAAAGTACGGACAGCGCGTGCGTTGCAGCAGGTTGCCGGCAGTGGTCGCCATGTTGCGCAACTGCCCGGAAGCCCCGGCGAGCAACGCGCGGGAGAGCAGGGCGTAGTCTTTGCGGATGCGCGCATCGGCAGCCAGATCGGTGTTGCGCACCAGTGCGCCGATGCGCAATCCGCCTTCGGGCGTGGCTTCGATCTGATCCAGGCCGAGGTGATTGACGTCGATCAGATGCAGCGGGGTTTCGATGTCGAGCTTCATCAAATCCAGCAGGTTGGTGCCGCCAGCGATGAAGCGTGCGCCTTCGACCTGTGCCGCTTGCGCAGCGGCAGCGGCAGGGGAGTCGGCGCGGCTGTAATCGAACGGTCTCATGCCGGCACCTCCGCGACTTCAGTGATCGCTTCAATGATGTTCGAGTAAGCCCCGCAGCGGCAGATATTGCCGCTCATGCGCTCCTGAAACTCACTGGCGATCAGTTGCGGTTGCTCGGTCAGGCTGGGGCTGACGTGGCTGGGAATGCCGTCGCGGATCTCTTTGATCACCGCCACCGCCGAACAGATCTGGCCTGGCGTGCAATAACCGCACTGATAGCCGTCATGCTTGATGAACGCGGCCTGCATCGGGTGCAGATTGTCGGGCATGCCGAGGCCTTCGATGGTGGTGATCTCACTGCCTTCATGCATCACCGCCAGGGTCAGGCAAGAATTGATGCGTCGACCATCGGCGATCACCGTGCAGGCGCCGCACTGGCCGTGGTCGCAACCTTTTTTACTGCCGGTCAAGTGCAGATGCTCGCGCAGGGCATCGAGCAGGGTGGTGCGGGTGTCGACGTCAAGCGCACGCGGCTTGCCGTTGACGTTGATCGTCACTTTGCTCATGGCCGGTTGCTCCAGATTGGCCGCGTAGGCCTTGAGGCTGATAAACGGCGGCATCGCGAAGGCGGTGGCGGTCACGGCGCCGAGGATCAGAAATCCGCGTCGGGAAATCGTCATGGTTCGATTCCTTTTCTCTCTTCATCAGGGCAGCAGGGTCGTGGATGGCCCAAGCGGGCAGCCAGCGTCATCGCCGGTCTCGTTAAGGAGTGACTGTCGGGAAGAGGAAAAGGTTTTGTCGGATTTTCGCTATAGAGTTATGCGTGTGGCTCATTAATCGACGGTACGACACAATCCACTGTAGGCCTTCGCCTGCTCGCGATGGCGTCTTGTCCGTCAACATGAGTGTTGAATGTCAGTGCCTCATCGCTGGCAAGCCAGCTCCCACAGGTTTCGATGTTGTGAACGAAATTTTGTTTACAGCATGAGTTCCTGTGGGAGCTGGCTTGCCAGCGATGGGGCCAGATCATCCAGTCTCAATGCCCGCCGACCACCATCGAGGTAAACGGCGCCACATACGCCTGCAATGTCACCAGCCCGCCGACCAGAATCGCCAGCACGATCGAGTGGAAGAACACGTAGCGCAGAATCTCGCCCTCATGCCCATACCAGCGGGTCGCGGTGGAGGCGACCACGATCGATTGCGCATCGACCATTTTGCCCATCACCCCGCCAGAGCTGTTGGCCGCCGCCATCAACACCGGACTGATCCCGAGCTGTTCCGAAGTCACCCGCTGCAAGCCGCCAAACAATACGTTTGACGCTGTATCGGAGCCGGTCAACGCCACACCCAGCCAACCGAGCAGCGTGCCGAACATCGGATAGAAAATCCCCGTCGCGGCAAACGCCAGACCCATGGTCGCGTCGAGTCCGGAGTAGCGCGTGAGAAACCCCAGCGCCAGCATCGCCGCAATGGTGATCAGCGAAAACCGCACCACCCACAATGTGCGCAGGTATTGCTTGATCAGTTGCGGAATCGAATAGCCCATCAGCAAACCGCCGACAATCGCCGCCAGCAAGATCCCGCTGCCGGTAGCGGTGAGCCAGGTGAATTTGTACACCGCTTCTTCGGCCTTCGGTGCCGCGACCACCGGCGGGACTTTTTCGATTTGCAGGTGCAGGCTGGTGAACGTCACGGCCGGGGCGAAAATCGGGTTGGCCTCGCGCAGCGGTTTGCCGGCGGGATCAAGCTTGGCCGATTGGGTGACCGGATCAATCGCCGGACGGGTGTCGAACATGTTCTTGAAGCCCTGCGTGCCCCAGGCAAACACGAACACAGTGAGGATGATCCACGGCATCCATGCGCGCATCACCGCCGGGCGCGCCTGATCGCTGAACGCGGCGCTGGCGGTGACTTTTTCCTCCTCGACTTTGGAGTTGTCGACGCGCCCTGACAGCGCTGCCGAGGTGTGAATGGTCGCCGGTTTCCATACCTTCAAAAACAGCGTCAGACAGGCCATGGAAATCAGCGCGGCAATGACGTCCACCAGCATCGGCCCGTGGTAGTTCGACACCAGAAATTGCGGCACGGCGAAGCTCACCCCGGCCACCAGTATCGCCGGCCAGATCTCCAGCATCTTGCGCCACCCGGCGAATGCCCAGATCAACCAGAACGGCACCAGCACCGAGAAAAACGGCAACTGCCGACCGACCATCATCGACAATTCCATTTCATCCAGCCCGGTGACTTTGGCCAGGGTGATGATCGGCGTACCTAGTGCGCCAAAAGCCACGGGCGCGGTGTTGGCGATCAGTGCCAAGCCGGATGCGGCCAGCGGCGAAAAGCCGAGGCCGATCAGAATCGCCCCGGTCACCGCCACTGGCGTGCCGAATCCCGCCGCACCTTCGAAAAATGCACCGAAGCAGAACGCAATCAGCAGCAACTGCAAACGTCGATCATCAGTGATGCGCGCAAGTGAGTCCTGCAGCACTTTGAACGAGCCGTTCTCGGTGGTCAGGCGATGCAGAAAGATGATGTTGAGGACGATCCAGCCGATCGGCAATAAGCCATTGGCCGCGCCAAACAACGCCGCAGAGCCAGCCATGCTCGCCGGCATGCCGAAGGCGAAAATCGATATGAGCAGGGCGGAAGCCAGCGCCAATAACGCTGCCAGATGCGCCTTGACGTGGAAAAACGCCAGTGCCGCTAGCATCACCACCACCGGTACGGCGGCCATGAGCGTGGAGATCACCGGGTTGCCGAACGGGTCGTAAATTTGCTGCCAGACCATGGTCCACCTCTGCTTGTTGTTATTGAGGGCGCAGATCCATTGCGTGGGGCTTGGTTGCAAGCAGTATAGGTGGCATTTCGCCGCCGCTCGGGCAGCGCGAGCGGGGCGACAAACGGTCGATAGTGGCCATTGAATCAACGGCGTTTTGCCCGGTCGTATCTGCAGCTGCGCGCACTGCGTCCTGAAGGCGCGGGCAGTGTGGCCGATTCCGTCGTCAAGACCTTGGTTTTAGGGAAGTGTTGAATGAAGCGCGCAACAACGATGCTGCTGACCGTGACCGCCGCCGTAATGCTCGGTGGCTGTGTCGCGGATTTTGATGATGACCACCGCCATGGCCGGCATTACGACCGCGATCATGGCCGCAATTACGACCATGACCGGCGCTGGGATGACCGCGATGATCGCCGCGACGGGCGTCGTTACTATCGTGATCGGGATGATGACTGATTGAACGCAAGAGGGCGTCCCGCGATGGGACGCCCTCTTTGTTTAGCCCTCGATACTCAAGAAAAGTGAGCGCTCGCCCGGACGCTGGATCGCGCAGGCACGGAGGCCTCGATGTCCAGCAAATGGGTGGCGAGAATGTCGCTCAGAAAACGGAATTGATCGTTGATGCCGACCACTTCATTGCTGAAGTGATTGGTCGCAGCGGGCATCAACAGATCTTCGAAATCTTCGTTGAACACCAGTGCCTGCGCTTTGTGCGACACGGCGTGCTGGTCGTAATAGTTGCTGCCGAACACCGGGAAACTCACGGAGAGTGTGACGTGGGTGTGAATCATGTTGTGAACTCCTCGCTGTGTTTCGGATGGCTCAATCGTGCCTTTGATGGGCGGTGGGCGGAAGGCAATCGTGGCGATGGTGAATATCGATGGCAGTGATGGTTGGGGTTTTTTGGGTGTTGCTGATGGCCTCATCGCTGGCAAGCCAGCTCCCACAGGTTCTGAGGTGATCACAAAATCTGCGGCCGCTGGAAATCCTTGTGGGAGCTGGCTTGCCAGCGATGAGGCCGGTACTTCCAACATCAGGCTCAATTGACCCACCTATAATCAAATCTGCCTCTCACACATTTGAAGGAAACCGCCACCGTGAACCCGCGTGCGCTGCTCGTCGCCGCACTGTTGTTGCTGGCCGGCTGCGCCACCTCGGCGCGGGTGCCGGTGGCAGCGCCGCAGGCCGTGTTCGTCTCGCCGCAGACCTGGCAGCAGATCGACCGGGAAATCGTCAGTGCTTCGCAGCAGTCCACCGAGCAAGTCAAAGTCTTCGCCCGTGGTTCGATGGAACATTGGCGCACTCGGGTCTATCAGCAAACTGAAGAAAATTTCATCCCGTGGTTCAGCAGCTACTGGACCCAGGAATGGCTGTCGATGAAGGTCAGTTGGTACACGATCAATGCCGGTGGCGAGCAGGACGCCTCGGCCAAGCGTCTCGCGGCGTATCTGCTTGAGCAGTATCAGGAAAGGGTGCTGGCGCCGGTGGCGGTGGAGATCGATCCGGATGCGATTCTTGGTCAGGCCACGGCGTTCTATGCGCAGTTGATGGCGCAGCAGATGCCGCTCATCGCCCAACGTCATGGTGTGCCCGTTGGTCAGCTCAATGGACGTTTGCAGAAAGTCCCGGCCATTGCGCTTGGCCCGCCACCGGCGCGGGATGCCTCGCTGTTTCAGGTCATCAGTACCGAGCCGCTGAATACGCTGCCGGCCTACTCAGCGCTGATCGACAAGATCCACACTGAGGGCGGCGCAAAGGGGATTGCCTCGACCGATGCCGGCATGGCCCCGGTGGCCAAGCGCGCCAGTCAGCGGATGGAAGCGGAAATGGCCCCGCGTGGGGCTGCCAGCGCAGTCGCAGCAGCGGCCGGAAAACTGGCTGGCGGACTGATTTCGGTCGGTGTGGCCGGCATTCGCGCGATCATTCAGGCCAATGACCGGCCGGACAGCGAAGCGCTGATCCGCAGCAGTCTGGGCAGCACCTTCGACAAGGCCTGGATGAAACTGGTGCAGAACCCGATCACCGGCGTCATGGCCGGCACGCTGCACATGGCCGGGCAGGTCGAGCGCAATCTGGGTGGGGGCGATGAACCGTCGGTCGGTTTGGGGGTGAATCCTGTCGAATGGCAGCCACCGCAATCTACTAACCAGCAGATCGAAACCAACATGCAAGGAGAGTGATCATGGCTTACATCGATATTTTTGTCGCACCGGTGCCGAATGCAAATCGTGAGCAGTACAAAAAACACTGTGAAATCGCGGCGAAACTGTTCAAGGAATACGGCGCACAGGACGTGGTTCAATGCTGGGGCGATGACGTGCCGGAGGGCAAGGTCACGTCATTCCCGATGGCGGTCAAACTCAAGGAAGGCGAAACGGTGTCGTCCGGCTGGCTGATCTGGCCAGACAAAGCTACGCGCGACGCCGGCATGGCAAAAATGATGGACGACCCGCGCATGCAACCGGACGTCAACCCAATGGGATTTGATGGCCAGCGCATGATCTTTGGTGGTTTCAAGAACATTCTTGAATCCTGAGGCCTGCGCAAAATCTCTTGTAGGCTTTCGTCTACTCGCGATGGCGCCCGTACATTCAAAATCATCATTGCCTGACCTACCGCTATCGCTGGCAAGCCAGCTCCCACAGGTTTTGTGTGAAACCAGCAATGGTGGGCGCACCGCACGACCCTGTGGGAGCTGGCTTGGCAGACCTGCCGCTATCGCGAGCAGGCGAAGGCCTACAGGTACTGTGTTCACTCGGGTGAGGGGGTGATGCGGCAGCTTTTGCGCTCGCGAATCTGTTCGTCAGTGGGCCGCTCGCGGACGAACTCGAAACGCGGCTCACCCTCGCTGTAATGCACCAGCCAGCCCCATTCCAGCTCCTTTTCATCCTGCCCGGGATGCGGTGGTCGCGCCCACCACGGTTCTTTGCTGAGGATCTCGCGCATGGCGGCCTCCGGTTGATGGCAATCCTTGAACTATAGCTTCCCGTCACGAGTCGTCAGATCAGGCTGTGTAGAATCCGGCGGAACACTTTGAACAGGGAGCAGGGCCATGACCGATGAAGCGAAGCGACTGTTTTTCGCCCTCGATTGCCCGCCGGCGCAACGCAAGGCGATCGCTCAGTGGCGCGGGGAGTTGGGGTTGCGCACCGGTAAGCCGGTGCCGGCGGACAATTTTCACCTGACGCTGCTGTTTCTCGGCGCGGTGCCATTGGCGCAGATCAACGACGTCTGCGAGGCGGCCGGACAAGTGCGCACGCCGGGAGAGGCGTTGAAGATTTCGTTGAACCACTTGCAGGTCTGGCATCGCGCCGGGGTGTTGTCGCTGGCGCCGGAGCAGGCGCCACAAGCGCTGCTGCGGCTGGTCTACGCACTAGAGCAGGCGATGTTGCCCTTTGGCTTTGAAGAAACAACCCGCGAGTTTCGCCCGCATCTGACGCTGGCCCGTGACTACCGTGCGCCGGAGCCT
This sequence comes from Pseudomonas sp. AC242, assembly GCF_979258655.1. Classification (NCBI taxonomy): domain Bacteria; kingdom Pseudomonadati; phylum Pseudomonadota; class Gammaproteobacteria; order Pseudomonadales; family Pseudomonadaceae; genus Pseudomonas; species Pseudomonas sp. AC242. Next base: position 3,109,380 of record NZ_OZ409873.1, on the reverse strand, counting down.
GAGTCGGCCACGCCGCCGGAGTTTTTCCTGCGCTCCGAACGCTTTGCCCTGTTCGAATCACACAAGGGTCGCTATCGGATCCTGCAAGATTGGTCGCTGATGTGAGCGCACAAAAAAGGCGCCCGAAGACGCCTGAGAATTCACCTGAGCCGAGGGAGCCAGGTGAGGCCGTTCATAGCAGGGTGCAGCGGTGGTAAGGCGCTGCGTGAACGGGAAATTTTTACACTGATCGTTCCCACGCTCTGCGTGGGAATGCCTCTTGTGACGCTTCGCGTCACGCTTTGGGACGCAGAGCGTCCCGGACTGCATTCCCACGCGGAGCGTGGGAACGATCATCGGCTCACTTACCGAGTTTCACCCGGGTCCAGCCACGGGTCATGATCCGCTGCGTGGCAATCGGCTGATCCGGCACCGCATACAACGTCGCCATTACCGCTTGCGACGGGTACGAGCCCGGGTCGTTGCGGATCGCTTCGTCCACCAGTGGCGTGGCCGCCGCGTTGGCGTTGCTGTAGCCGTTGCTGTTGGTGATCTCGGCGATGATGTCCGGACGCATCAGGAAGTCCATGAACAGGTAGGCGTTCTCGACGTTCGCCGCATCACGCGGAATGGCGACCATGTCGTAGAAACTGCCGGCGCCTTCCTTGGGAATGCTGTAGTCGATCACCACGTTGTTGCCCGATTCCACGGCGCGGGCCTTGGCCTGCAGCACGTCGCCGGAGTAACCAACTGCCACGCAGATGTTGCCGTTGGCCAGATCGGAGATGTATTTCGAGGAATGGAAGTACGCCACGTTCGGGCGAATCTTCATGAACAGCGCCTCGGCTTCCTTGATGTGCGCGGTGTCCTTGTCGTTCACCGGATAGCCCAGGTAGTGCAGGGCGGCCGGGATCATTTCGGTCGGCGAGTCGAGGAAACTGATGCCGCAGGCTTTCAGCTTTTCAGCGTTTTCCGGCTTGAACAGCAAGTCCCAGGAATTGGTCGGGGCGTTGGCGCCGAGCACTTCCTTGACCTTGGCCGGATTGAAACCGATGCCGATCGAGCCCCACATGTACGGGAACGCGTGGGCGTTGTCCGGATCACTGGCGGCGGCGTTTTTCAGCAGCACCGGGTTGAGATTCTTCCAGTTCGGCAGCTTCGATTTGTCCAGGGTCTGATAGACGCCAGCCTTGATCTGCTTGGCCAGGAAACTGTTCGACGGCACGACCAGGTCGTAGCCGGACTTGCCCGCCAGCAAACGCGCCTCAAGGGTCTCGTTGCTGTCGAAGACGTCGTAGGTCACGCGGATGCCGGTCTCATCTTCGAACTTCTTGACGGTGTCCGGCGCGATGTAATCGGACCAGTTGTAAACACGCAGCACCTTGTCGTTGGCCTGGGCGCCCATGACCATTGCGCCCATTAAGGACAGTGTCAGCAGAGTCCTGCCAAACATTTTCATTGGTACAACTCCATTCTTTTTATTCAAAAACACAAAGCCAAAACTCGGTTAACAGCGCCAGCATGTGTAGGAGCTGTCGAGTGAAACGAGGCTGCGATCTTTTGATCTTTCACATCAAGATCAGAAGATCGCAGCGTGCCGCAGCTCCTACAGGGTTATGCGGTGGCGGCTTGTTGCTGTGGTCGCCACGACTCGTTTGCGGTCTGATCCATCGCTTCCTGAATCGCCCGCTTGCGGTTGGCTTCTGCCTTGCGGCCGAAGTACCAGACCAGGAAAGTCACCAGCGACACCGCCAGCAGAATCAGGCTGGCCACGGCGTTGATCTCAGGTTTCACGCCCAGACGCACCGCCGAGAACACTTCCATCGGCAACGTCGTCGAACCTGGTCCGGAAACGAAGCTGGCCAACACCAGGTCATCCAGCGACAAGGCGAACGACATCATCCCGCCCGCCGCCAGCGACGGCGCGATCATTGGAATGGTGATCAGGAAAAACACCTTGAACGGTTTCGCACCGAGGTCCATCGCCGCTTCTTCGATCGACAGATCCAGCTCGCGGAGGCGGGCGGAGACTACCACCGCGACATAAGCGGCACAAAACGTGGTGTGGGCGATCCAGATCGTGACGATGCCACGCTCCTGCGGCCAGCCGATCAACTGCGCCATCGCCACGAACAGCAGCAACAGCGACAGGCCGGTGATCACCTCAGGCATTACCAATGGCGCGGTGACCAGACCGCCAAACAGCGTGCGGCCCTTGAAACGCGTGACGCGAGTCAGCACGAAAGCGGCGAGGGTGCCCAACGCGACTGCGGCAATCGCGGTGTAGCAGGCGATTTCCAGCGAGCGCACTACCGAGCCCATCAGTTGCGTGTTGTCGAGCAAACCGACGTACCACTTCACCGACCAGCCGCCCCACACCGTCACCAGTTTCGAGGCGTTGAACGAGTAGATCACCAGAATCAGCATCGGCAGATAAATGAACATCAGGCCGAAGATCAACATGAACTTGGAAAAACCGAAGCGTTTCATCCCCGTGCCTCCATCTCTTTGGCCTGGCTGCGGTTGAACAGCAGAATCGGCACAATCAGGATCAACAGCATCACCACCGCCAAGGCAGACGCCACCGGCCAGTCGCGGTTATTGAAGAACTCTTGCCACAGCACGCGACCGATCATCAGCGTCTCCGGGCCACCGAGCAGTTCCGGAATCACGAACTCACCGACCACCGGAATGAACACCAGCATGCAGCCGGCAATAATCCCGTTCTTGGCCAGCGGCACGGTGATTTTCCAGAAGTTGTTGAAGTTGCTCGAACCGAGATCCTGCGCGGCTTCCAGCAAGCTACCGTCGTGCTTGACGAGGTTGGCGTACAGCGGCAACACCATGAACGGCAGGTAGGCGTAGACCACGCCGATATACACGGCCGTGTTGGTGTTGAGGATCTCGATCGGGTGATCGGTGAGCCCCGTCCACATCAGAAATGCGTTAAGCAAACCGTTGTTGCTGAGGATGCCCATCCACGCGTAAACGCGGATCAGGATCGCGGTCCAGGTCGGCATCATGATCAACAGCAGCAAGACGTTTTGCGTTTCCTTGCCGGTCTTGGTGATCGCGTAGGCCATCGGGAAACCGATCAGCAGGCACATCATCGTGCTCAGCGCCGCGACCTTCAGCGAACCGAGGTAGGCCGACAGGTACAGCTCGTCTTCGCCGAGCATGGTGTAGTTGCCGATGTTCAGCAGCAGCTGGAATTTCTGTTCGGCGTAGGTGTAGATCTCCGAGTACGGCGGGATCGACAGCGCGGCTTCCGAGAAACTGATCTTCATCACCAGAAAGAACGGCAGCATGAAGAACAGGAACAGCCAGATGAACGGGATGCCAATGACCAGTTTTCGCCCGCTGGGCACCAGGCGCAGGAATTGCTGATTGAAGGTTCTCATGAGCGCAGTACCACGCCGCTGTCGTCTTCCCACCACACGTAGACCTTGTCGTCCCAGGTCGGGCGCGCGCCACGGCGCTCGGCGTTGGCCATGAACGACTGGACGATTTTGCCGCCGGGCAATTCGACGTAGAACACCGAGTGACCGCCGAGGTAGGCGATGTCATGCACCTTGCCTTCGGACCAGTTGTAGCGGAACTCGGGTTGGGTGGTGCTGACGAGCATTTTTTCCGGACGGATCGCGTAGGTGACCGACTTGTCCTGCACCGAGGTGCTGACGCCGTGACCGACGTAGATCTTCTGCTGCAAGTCCGGGCTGTGAATGATCGCGTGACCTTCAAGGTCTTCCACCACAGTGCCGTCGAAGGCGTTCACGTTGCCGATGAATTCGCAGACCATGCGGCTGACCGGTGCTTCATAGATGTCGACCGGGCTGCCGATCTGAGCGATCCAGCCGAGGTGCATGATCGCGATACGCTCGGCCATGGTCATGGCCTCTTCCTGATCGTGAGTCACCATCACGCAGGTCACGCCAACGCGTTCGATGATCTGTACCAGCTCCAGTTGCATCTGCGAGCGCAGCTTTTTATCCAGCGCACCCATTGGCTCGTCGAGCAGCAACAGCTTCGGACGCTTGGCCAGCGAGCGGGCGAGGGCGACGCGCTGGCGCTGGCCGCCGGACAACTGGTGCGGGCGGCGTTTGGCGTATTGGGTCATGTGCACCAGACGCAGCATTTCATCGACACGGGCGTCGATTTCACTGGCGGGCAAACGGTCTTGCTTGAGGCCGAAGGCGATGTTCTGCGCGACGGTCATGTGTGGGAACAGCGCGTAGGACTGGAACATCATGTTGATCGGCCGCTCGTACGGCGGCATGTCGGTGATGTCCACGCCGTCGAGCAGAATCCGCCCTTCAGTCGGGCGCTCGAAACCGGCGAGCATGCGCAGCAGGGTCGATTTGCCCGAACCGGAGCCACCGAGCAGAGCGAAGATTTCGCCCTGATGGATCTCCAGGGACACATCGTCCACGGCCACGGTTTCGTCGAACTTCTTGGTGACACGATCGACTTTCACCAGCACCTTTTTCGGTTGCTGATGACCTTCAAGTGCCTTCCTGTAAGTGCTGGAGGCGTTTGCCATGTGAAACTCCCAACAGGTTTCGTTCGCCTGGCCAATGTGGCCGGGCTTAAGTGGATTGCAAGCCTGTAAGCGCTGCTCCGGTCGAAGCGCCGCAATACCCTGTGGGAGCTGGCTTGCCAGCGATGGCGGTGGGTCAGTCACCATTAATGTTGAAGGTGACGGCCTCATCGCTGGCAAGCCAGCTCCCACAGGGTTTTGCATTGTTCTGACAGGTATTGCACTTACCGATCCGGCTTGGTCGGCGCCGCCGTCCTGGCTGCCTGGGTCGTACTTGTTGTTATTACGGGTGTTGCTGTTCACGAATGACGGATGCGCGCAGGCACACCCGACTTCCGAGGGGGCAGTAAATCGGTGTGATCTTTTGGGTTGTGTCAGCGTTTGTTGCGCCGCGCCGCCCGTTGCCGGCAAGCCGCGCCGAATGCCTGGAAAATCTTCAGGTAGTTCGGGTTGTCCAGCACTTGCCATTCCGGGTGCCATTGCACGCCGAGGGCGAAAGTCGGGCTGTGCTCGACCGAGATCGCCTCGATCAAACCGTCCGGCGCCACCGCTTCGGCGCGCAGGCCGGGCGCGAGGCGGTCGATGCCCTGGCTGTGAATCGAGTTGACCTGGAACTCGCCCGGCAGCTCCAGTGCTTCGAACACACCGCCAGCGAGTACGGTCACGGCGTGGGCCGGTGCGTATTGCACCGCCACGTCCGGGCTATCGGCTTCGCGGTGATCGAGCATGCCCGGCAGCTCATGCACCTTCTGATGCAGGCTACCGCCGAACGCCACGTTCATTTCCTGGAAGCCTCGGCAGATACCGAGCACCGGAACGCCCGCCGCAATGGCTGCACGCAATAAAGGAAGGGTGGTGGCATCCCGCGCCGGATCGTGATCCGTGCCGGGGGCGCTGGCCGGGCCTTGATAGTGGAAGGGTTCCACGTTCGAGGGCGAGCCGGTCAGCAACAGGCCGTCGAGTTGACCGAGCAGGTCTTCGATTTCAGTCAGGTTGCCAAGAGAAGGAATGACCACTGGCAGCCCTTCAGCGCCAACGCTGACAGCACGTACGTACTTGTCGCCGCTGATGTGATAGCGGTGCAGGCCAATCTGTTTGACGCACGCAGTAACGCCGATCAATGGCTTGAATGCCATTTTTATTCACCTCGAAGTTTGACACTTGAACGAGCTTTTCCGGAGCTTAGCCTCGTTGATTTTAATTAACAACTGTCATGTAAAAAATTCTAAACGCCGTTCATCATATCTTCATGATTTCAGGGTCTGTGGCGCCTGTATTGGCACGCGAGTGTTAAAAAAAGCCCGAAAAATAAACCCTGCGCGGCCATCTGTTCGCTATTGACTTCACTTTGCCGTTCGGGTTGACTGGCTCGGCGAAACAGCAGTGAACATAATAATTAACAGCTAAATAGGTGCATCATGTCGGTCCCTCTGCGTACCGTTCAACTCAACGAAGCAAACGCATTCCTTAAGAAATATCCTGAGGTTTTGTACGTCGACCTTCTGATTGCGGATATGAACGGTGTGGTGCGCGGCAAGCGCATCGAACGCACCAGTCTTCATAAGGTTTATGAGAAAGGCATCAACCTGCCGGCCTCGCTTTTCGCGCTCGATATCAATGGCTCCACGGTGGAAAGCACCGGCCTGGGTCTGGACATCGGCGACGCTGACCGCATTTGCTATCCGATCCCCGGCACCCTGAGCATCGAGCCGTGGCAGAAGCGCCCAACCGCACAACTTCTAATGACCATGCACGAGATCGAAGGCCAGCCGTTCTTCGCTGACCCGCGTGAAGTGCTGGCCAACGTCGTACGCAAATTCGACGACCTCGGTCTGACCATCTGCGCCGCGTTCGAACTCGAGTTCTATCTGATCGACCAAGACAACGTGAACGGTCGTCCGCAGTCGCCACGTTCGCCGGTGTCCGGCAAGCGTCCGGTATCGACTCAGGTTTACCTGATCGACGATCTCGACGAATACGTCGATTGCCTGCAAGACATCCTCGAAGGCGCGAAAGAGCAGGGCATTCCGGCTGACGCGATCGTCAAGGAAAGCGCCCCGGCGCAGTTCGAAGTCAACCTGCACCATGTCTCCGACCCGATCAAGGCGTGCGACTACGCCGTCCTGCTCAAGCGTCTGGTGAAGAACATCGCCTACGACCACGAGATGGACACCACCTTCATGGCCAAGCCGTATCCGGGCCAGGCGGGCAACGGTCTGCACGTGCACATTTCGATCCTGGACAAAGAAGGCAACAACATCTTCGCCAGCGAGGATCCCGAGCAGAACGCCGCACTGCGTCACGCGATCGGCGGTGTGCTGGAGACCCTGCCTGCGCAAATGGCCTTCCTCTGCCCGAACGTCAACTCGTACCGCCGCTTTGGCGCGCAGTTCTACGTACCGAACTCGCCGAGCTGGGGCATCGACAACCGCACCGTTGCGGTCCGTGTGCCAACCGGTTCGGCCGACGCGGTGCGTATCGAGCATCGCGTCGCCGGTGCTGATGCCAACCCGTACTTGCTGATGGCGTCGGTGCTGGCCGGTATTCACCACGGTCTGACCAATCAGATCGAACCGGGCGCCCCGGTTGAAGGCAACAGCTACGAGCAGAACGAGCAGAGCCTGCCGAACAACCTGCGTGATGCACTGCGCGAGCTGGACGACAGCGAAGTCATGGCCCGCTACATCGACCCGATGTACATCGACGTGTTTGTCGCGTGCAAGGAAAGCGAGCTGGCCGAGTTCGAGAACTCGATTTCAGACCTTGAGTACAACTGGTATCTGCATACGGTGTGATTGGCTGAGGCCCTCAAAAGCTGAAGAGCCCCTCACCCTAACCCTCTCCCCGAGGGAGAGGGGACTGACCGGGTTGTCTTGAGATATCCGGCGACCTGAACGATCCAGTCGATTATAGATTCGGCAAAGATTTTTCAGGTCGGCGGAGATTCTGAGCATCCCCCAATCGGTCCCCTCTACCCCTGGGAGAGGGCTAGGGTGAGGGCAGCCATCTCAAACCAGACACAACACCCCGACACCCCAATCCCCCCTTGTCGAGCCACAACAATGACAACGACCCGCAACGACTGGGAACAACGCTTCCAGTCCCTGACCATCGAAGCCCGCGCATTCATCAACGGTGAATACCGCCCGGCCATCAGTGGCGACACCTTCGAATGCCTGAGCCCCGTCGACGGCCGTTTCCTCGCCTCCGTGGCCAGCACCGATGAAGCCGACGCCAACCTCGCTGTTGAAGTCGCGCGCCAGTCTTTCGAGTCCGGCATCTGGGCGAAAAAAGCCCCGGCCGAGCGCAAGCGCATCCTGATTCGCTTCGCCGATCTGATCCTGCAGAACCAGGAAGAACTGGCGCTGCTGGAAACCCTCGACATGGGTAAACCGATCAGCGATTCGATGAGCATCGACATCCCGGCGACCGCCAATGCGATTCGCTGGAGCGCCGAAGCCATCGACAAGATCTACGACGAAGTCGCCGCGACGCCGCACGACCAACTAGGCCTCGTCACTCGCGAGCCGTCCGGTGTAGTTGCGGCCATCGTGCCGTGGAATTTCCCGCTGATCATGGCCAGCTGGAAATTCGCTCCAGCACTGGCGGCAGGCAATTCGTTCATTCTGAAACCTTCGGAAAAATCGCCGCTGACCGCAATCCGCATCGCCCAGCTCGCATTGGATGCCGGCATTCCGAAAGGCGTGTTCAACGTCCTGCCAGGCTTTGGCCACACCGTCGGCAAGGCGTTGGCGTTGCACATGGACGTCGACGTGCTGGCCTTCACTGGCTCCACGGCGATCGCCAAGCAACTGATGATTTATGCCGGCCAAAGCAACATGAAACGCGTCTGGCTCGAAGCAGGGGGCAAGAGCCCGAACGTGGTGTTTGCCGACGCTCCGGATTTGCGCGCGGCAGCACAAGCGGCGGCCGGCGCCATTGCTTTTAACCAGGGCGAAGTCTGCACTGCCGGTTCGCGCTTGCTGGTCGAGCGCTCGATTCGCGAGCAATTCATTCCGCTGTTGGTGGAAGCGCTGCAAGCGTGGAAACCCGGTCATTCACTCGATCCGGCTACCACCGTCGGTGCCGTGGTCGATCAGCGTCAACTCGACAATGTGCTGCGCTACATCAGCATCGGTCGCGAGCAGGGCGCCGAACTGATCGCCGGCGGCCAACGCATCCTCGAAGAAACCGGCGGCCTCTATGTGCAACCGGCGCTGTTCGACGGCGTGACCAACGCGATGACCATCGCTCAGGAAGAAATCTTTGGCCCGGTGTTGTCGCTGATCACCTTCGACACTGCGGAAGAAGCGCTGCAGATCGCCAACGACAGCATCTTCGGCCTCGCCGCCGGCGTCTGGACCAGCAATCTCAGCAAGGCGCACACCTTCGCCCGTGGCCTGCGTGCCGGCAGCGTCTGGGTCAACCAGTACGACGGCGGCGACATGACCGCACCGTTCGGTGGTTTCAAACAATCGGGCAACGGCCGCGATAAATCGCTGCACGCGTTCGACAAGTACACCGAGCTGAAAGCGACCTGGATCAAGCTCTGATTTTCGACAGCGGTGGTCGCTCTTGATGAGCGACCTTCGGAGAACAATAAAATGAAGCAACAACACGTAAACAGCTACTACGCCGCCACCCGCAATGAAGTCATCGACTTTCCGGTTCTGGAAGAGTCAGTCGAGTGCGACGTCTGCATCATCGGCGCCGGCTACACCGGTCTGTCCTCGGCACTGTTCCTCACCGAAGCCGGCTACAAAGTGACGGTGCTGGAAGCGGCGAAAGTCGGCTACGGCGCCAGCGGGCGCAACGGCGGTCAACTGGTCAACTCCTACAGCCGTGACGTCGATGTGATCGAAGAGCGCTACGGCGACAAGACCGCAGAAATTCTCGGCAGCATGATCTTTGAAGGCGCCGACATCATTCGTTCGCGCATCAAGGAATACGACATCAAATGCGACTACCGCCCGGGCGGCATCTTCGCAGCGATGAACAAAAAACAACTCAACGGTCTGGCTGAGCAAAAGCGCAGCTGGGAGCGTTACGGCAACCGCAATCTGAAGATGCTCGACGCGGCTGACATTCGTCGCGAAGTCGGCTCCGATGCTTACGTCGGTGGCCTGCTGGACATGCAGGGCGGCCACGTTCACCCACTGAACCTGGCGCTCGGTGAAGCGGCTGCGATCACCCGTTTGGGCGGCAAGATCTACGAGCAATCGGCGGCCGTGGAAATCAAATACGGCGAGCCGAACGTTGTGCGCACCGCCAAAGGCCAGGTCCGCGCCAAGTACCTGTTGATCGCCGGCAACGCTTATCTGCCACAAGGTCTCGACAACCGCGTGACCGCGAAAAGCATGCCGTGCGGTTCGCAGATCGTCGTCACCGAACCGTTGACCGAAAAACAGGCGCGCAGCCTGATCACCAACAACTACTGCGTCGAAGACTGCAATTACCTGCTGGATTACTACCGCCTGACGGCCGACAACCGTCTGCTCTACGGCGGCGGCGTGGTCTACGGCGCGCGTGAACCGGACGACATCGAACAACTGATCCGCCCGAAGATCCTCAAGACCTTCCCGCAGCTCAAAGACGTCAAGATCGACTACCGCTGGACCGGCAACTTCCTGCTGACCATGTCACGCATGCCGCAATTCGGCCGCATCGAAAAGAACGCCTACTACATGCAAGGCTACAGCGGCCACGGCGTCACCTGCTCGCACCTCGCCGGCAAACTGATCTCGGAAATGATCCGCGGCGACGCCGAACGCTTCGACGCCTTCGCATCGCTGCCGCACATGCCAATGCTCGGTGGTCGCACCTTCTCCGCGCCACTGACTGCCCTCGGCGCCGTCTACTACTCGCTGCGCGACCGCTTTGGCATCTAAGTTACCTCCCCGGCGGCGGCCCCAAGACCCCGCCGGTTTTTCTTATCGCAACACTCCCTGATAACCAAATGTGGGAGCTGGCTTGCCAGCGATGAGGCCAGCAAACACAACATCAATCCGACTGAAACACTAAAGATCAAATTGTAGGAGTGAGCCTGCTCGCGATGAGGTTAGAAAAGACACCATCACTCCCGCTGACACACCACAAAACCTGTGGGAGCTGGCTTGCCAGCGATGGCGGTCTTTCAGCAAAAGGGATGTTGAATGTGCCACCCGATCGCTGGCAAGCCAGCTCCCACAGGTTTTGTATTCAGCCCAGAATTACCACCGGCAGGTTCATTTCACCCACCGTCCATCGAACCTGCTGAGCAACACCGGCAAACGTGATTTAATAGCCGCCTTTCACGGTTCCGGGACACGGGAGCAACGTGATCCGCGCCCCACGCGCGGCACCCGCCACCCACCCCCATTACCCGTGGGTCTGCGCGAGAACCGCCGAGCGGCGATCAGGCAAGGCAAAAACAGGCGAGGAAGCGGAGTGTAGGGCCCTACATGAGCATTCCGAGCCTGTTTTTAACGCAGCATGATCGTCGCGCAGGCAGTTTTCGCGCAGAGCCTAAGTACTTCTCACATAAGGCAGTCATGGATACGGGTTCTCGACTCAAACTAGTACGCGAAAGCTACAAACTCTCCCAGCGCGAGCTGGCCCGGCGTAGCGGCGTGACCAATGCCACCATCTCCCTGATCGAACAAAATCGCGTCAGCCCCTCCGTCAGCTCACTGAAAAAGCTGCTCGAAGGCATACCCATGTCCCTAGCCGACTTCTTCACCTTCGACCAACCCCCGCGCGAACACCAATACGTCTTCCGCGCCAACGAACAACCCGACCTCGGCCGCCACGGCCTGCGCCTGCTGCTGATTGGCGCCTCTGTACCAAGCCGGCAGATGCGCTTGCTGCGCGAGCAATACGCACCGGGCGCTAGTTCGGGGGAAGAGCCGATTGTGCATGCTGAGGGTGAGGAGTGTGGACTGGTGACTCGGGGTACGGTTGAGTTGACCGTGGATGGGTCGGTGAGTGTATTGAATGCAGGGGATGGGTATTACTTCCCGACCACGCTGCCGCATAAGTTCCGGAATATCGGGGCGGATGAGGCTGAGATTATTAGTGCGAATACGCCGGCGAATTTCTGACGCGCTAGTGTGTGGTTTAATTGCAGTTATCAGAAGACGGTAGTTAGAAAGAAACCGCGTTATTGCGGTTTCTTTTCGTCTGCTGTTCTGCTAGCGTCATTTGTCTTGGCATTGACCATTGCGTTTTTCGGCTTCCGTACAGGTTACATATACAGCCTTATCGCCACGTACTGATTGTTCGGTATCTGCAATTCCAGCCATCGAAAGGCTGGCACAGCCAATCGCGCTGGCTACCAAGAGACCTCGAATAGAGTCGCGATAGATATTCATGTTTTATTCCTTCCGGTGATTTCAGTGAGTGAGATATTGCCTAACTAAATTTATATATATCTGCGAAAAATACACCTGTTAAAGTTGACAGGTTGTTAAAACGATATGCGATAAGGCATATCACCAAAAAGTCAGGATTTTTCTCATGGTCTAATGCCTATCCTTTCTTCGGTTGTTTTTCATTCGCTCTTTACAAAGCCCCTAGGCAGCAATCTCATCAGCCCCAACCGACTTGTAGGACGCAAAACCGGTCGGCGAGGGAGCCGGTTGGAATGCCGTAAAACCGCGTTTCAAGGTGCAATCGACGTAATCCGATGCGTTCGAAGTCTCAGGGCAAAAAAGCTCGCCATGTCTGTGCCACTTCATCGCCCTCGACGGACGAATCCCCTCACCACACGACGCGTTTTCCTACGCCTTTTTCAGAACTCAAATCCGCACACACCTCGATTTGGAACTTTCCTAAAAAGCGATGTCAATTTGATGGCGTGTCGCGACGCTCATTGAACAGGATCAACCAGTGCCAGGCTGTTTCCTGGCAACCCAAGGAAGTGTGTGATGAGACTATTACTCGCCATGTTGTTGATGTTCAGCAGTTACACGTTCGCCAGTTGCGGGAACATCGACGACCACGATCAGCGGGCCTATTGCAATGCGAGGGAGAGCGGCAGCAGTTGCGGCAATATCGATAATCACGATTTGCGCGCCTCGTGCAACGCCGAGTTGGGTGGCAGCTCCTGCGGCAACATCGATGACCATGATCAGCGCGCCTACTGCAACGCGAAGAAGAGCGGCAGCAGTTGCGGCAATATTGATAATCACGACTTGCGTGCGCGGTGCAATGCGGAGCAGGGCAACAGCTCATGCGGCAACATCGATGACCATGATCAACGAGCCTATTGCAACGCCACGACCGGCGGCAGCAGTTGCGGGAATATCGACAACCATGACCTGCGCACCCGCTGCGAAGCCCTGAAACGTTGAACCTTGCAGATCAGTTCGAATTGATGGCGTTACGATATCAATGATAGAGTCCCGGGCCATTTTTCCAAGGAAGACCACTGTGCTACGTAATCGTCTCTTTATCTGTGCTGCATTACTTACTTGCAGCTTTTCCGCACAGGCCATCTCAAAAACCGAATATCTGAAAGGCTGCAAGATCCTTGAAAACGCGGCGATGGTCGTGATGCAGGCACGTCAGGATGGCGCTCCCATGGCGACGCTTTGGGACATTTCGGAAAAAAATGAGAATAAGTTGATCACCAAGATGTATCAGAGGCTCATTCAAGATGCGTATGAAGAGCCACGGCGCGAAACCGCAGAGCAGCAAACGGCCGCGACCACTGAATTCCAGAACAAATACTTCTCTGCCTGCTTGGTCAGTACGCCCAAAGAATGAGTGCCGATTTAAAGATTCTGCGCAGCCAGTGTGAAGCGATGAAGCGCTGATATCCGGTTCCTGTCACCAATAGGGGAAACCGATGCCTGAACAGGCGTCGGTTTTTTTTCGCCTAAACCATGACCATTCATCCAATACACCGCACCTTCGAGCCAGCCACTCTTCCAATGCTGTAACTCACCCAGCAAAGGAAGAACCACCATGCTGAACCATAAAATCGCGGTGTTAACCCTCGCGGCCTTGCTGTCCGGCAGTTCGCTGTACGCGATCGCGGCCGGCGAAACGCCGACCTCGACAGCGAACGACGGCAACAGCCAGACGCGTGATCCGGCGTCTCCAGCCACCAATGCCGACCCGGATGCCGACTCGCTGCCCAAGGGTGGTGATGGTGGCAAGACCGACAATGGGCCGGTGCCTTCTGCCTCCAAGCCCAGCCCTGCGGGTCAACCGTCCGGTAGCAGCGGTGGTGGTAACGGCGGTGGTTAACGGATATTGCGCACTAAAAAGCCCGGTCCTTTTGAGCCGGGCTTTTCTTTGCCTGTCGCTGGCATGGAAATCAGTCGTTTACTTCGTTTTCCAATGCCCGCCACCATTCTCACAATCAATCCGCGCCTGCGCCAAATGCTCCACGTCGTAGTAATACGTGGTCACTTGCGCGTTGTCGGGGATGTTCAGGGCTTTGGCGTTTTTGTCCTTGCTGGTGGAATGCGGGTTGGCCAGGGATTCCTGGGTGATCGTGGCGATACACGTGGCCTGATAGTGATCGGCGCAGTGTTCAACCTTGGTTTTAGTGCTGCTCAGCATGTCCTTGCTTTCGTTGCTGCACGACCAGTCGATTGAGTTGACCGGCATGCCTTCGTATTCATAACAGCTGTGGGTTTCCACCGCTGGCACCGAGGCACTGGAGGATTGGGTCTGGACGTCGCAGCCTTCGGCCATGACGCAGGTGGGGATGACGGCGAAGGTGGCGATCAGAAGCAGGAATCGAATGTTCATCGGGCTTTCCTCTCCAATGGCGCCGTGTCTGATCGAGGATTTGGCGCTGATACAGTTTCGAGATTGTGCGGAGGAGGGAGGTTCCATCGGGTTTTTGATTTGCTCCTATCGCGTACACTGCGAAACAATCGGAAACATTCAGCGCCCAAGGATTGGAACATTGCCCATGATTGAAATCGGCAGCCGCAATAACGCGCCCCCCTCGCAGCATCCATTCCACGACATCTATCTGTTTCACATTGACCCTGCAAAGCCAGACACGCCTTTCTGTTTCGAACAGTCGATGTCCGGCGGGCATATGGAGCATGGCGGTGCGCGATGGTTGGCGCTGGATGAGCTGGACGCCTGGCCGGGAGAGTGGCGTGAGCATTTGAATAAGGCTGATTGCGCGTGGGTTGCCGAGTTGATCGATGCCCATCCAAAAGCCGATCAGGCTGGTTTGGTGTCGCTGATCCTTCAGCGGCATTACGGGTCAGCGAAGCCAGTCGGGCGTCTTAAGGCCATCGGCAACTGGCTCAAACGCAACATCCATGTCGGCGGCCGCTACGGCGTTTAACCCTCGGAGAACCCCATGACCCAGACCCTCGAACGTGCAATCGCCATCGCCGCCACGGCCCACGCCGGACAGGTCGACAAGGGCGGCGCGCCGTACATTTTGCATCCGCTGAAAGTCATGTTGCGCATGACCACATTGGAAGAACGCATCGTCGCTGTGCTGCACGATGTGGTTGAGGATTGCGGCATCAGCCTCGTTGATCTGCGCAAAGAAGGCTTCAGCGAAGACGTTTTGAGCGCTATCGAATCCGTGACCAAAGTGCCGGGCGAATCCTATGAAGACTTCGTCGACCGCGCCGCACAGAACCCGATCGGTCGGGTGGTGAAGCTGGCGGACTTGGAGGAGAACAGCGACCTGTCGCGAATTGCCTCGCCAAGTTGGGAAGATTTGGAGCGGATCGAGAAGTACCGTCGCGCGATTGGACGGTTGCGCGGCTGAAAACGAATACATTCCCTGTAGGAGCTGCCGAAGGCTCCTACATGGGTTGTGGTGTGTCAGGCAGATAGCCAGGAAGGCGACTATGAAATCCATTCTCTGTTTGTTGATTGCTGCCGGTTTCGGCGCGCTGTTGCAGTTCGAAGGCGTGCCCCACGGTTTGTTGTTAGGCTCGATTGTGGTCACCGCATTGTTTGCCAGCAAAACCGATATCGCGCCGGCAACGCCTTATGGACTGGGCTACATCCAGGTCACGCTGGGTATCGCCACCGGGCTGATGTTCGAAGCGTGGGACAGCGAGACGGCCTCGACGATGTTGCCTAGCCTTGGTGTGTTGCTGATTTGCCTGACGGTGCAAATCGCGTTGGCCGGATGGTGGCTGACGCGCGGCGCAGGCTGGAACCGTACCGATGCGCTGTTGGCGGTTTATCCCGGCGCATTGGCAGCGGTGTTCGATTTACTCGAGTCGGAGAAAGCGTCGAGCAAGGTCATCATTGTGCATCTGATGCGCTTGCTGCTGATCACGGTACTGGTGAGTTTCCTGATTCCCGGCCAGGCGGCTGCGGTGGCGGTTGCCGATGGTGATCCTTTAACGACAGGCATGGCACTGACCGCGTTTTCGGTGATCGCATTGAGTGTACTGCTCGGACGCTTGCTGCTGGTGATCGGCGTACCGGCGCCGTTCATGCTCACGGCGATCATTATCACTGCCGTGTTCGTGAAATCGGGATGGCTGCACGGTTTTCATATGCCGGACTGGAGTTTGAATCTGGCGGCGCTGATTCTCGGCGTGCGGATCGGCTCAAGGTTTCAGGGGCTTGGCGTTGCGGAACTGGGGCGTCACGGGCGCACGGCGTTGGTCTCAGTGGGTTTGATGATCGTGGTAGCCGCAGTATTTGCTGAGGTGGCGGCGCGCTGGTTGGGCAGTGATCCGCTGTCGCTATGGCTGGCGTACATGCCGGGGGCGATTGAGACGATTGCGATTGTCGCGTTTGGTGGCGGGCTGAATGTGGTATTTATCCTGACTCATCATTTGAGCCGGATGGTGTTGCTGCATTTTGCCCCGGCGTTGTTGGTGCAAGTGCGGCGGGCGCGGGAGGAAACCTGACCGGAGCCACTGATGCCTGCATGTTGCGGTGTGTCAGTTAGATCCATCCCCCTCACCCCAGCCCTCTCCCCCAGGGGGGCGAGGGGGAAGGGAGCCGATTGTGGGCTGTTCAAAACTTGAGTTCGGCTCGATATTCCAGGTCGGCGTAGCTCGGAAAAACAACTCTGCAGTGGTCAACTAATTCCGGACACCTCGATAGGTGGTTTTGACGCCATCGCCCGCTCGTAAACGGTCGGTGGCAGATATCCCAGTTTCGAGTGCAGCCGTTCGTTGTTGTAAAACCCAACGATGTATTCGGTGATGTCGCGGATCGCTTCAGCGTGGTTCGCGTAGTCACGTCGCCATACTCGCTCCATTTTCAAACTCAAAAAGAAGCGCTCCATCACTGCATTGTCCCAGCAATTACCTTTACGGCTCATGCTCTGCTGCATGTCGTTTCTTGCCAGTAATTCTCTGTAAGTTGCACTCGCATATTGGCTACCCCGATCTGAGTGGGCAATCAAGCCTGGCGGCGGTTGACGCTGCGCGATTGCCAGTTGCATCGCGGTGCACACCAGCTCTGCCGGCATGTTCGGAGCCATCGACCAGCCCACTATCTTGCGTGAAAACAAGTCCAACACCACGGCCAGATACAACCAGCCACTGCGGGTGCGGATATAAGTGATGTCGGCTACCCAGGCCTTGTTTGGCGCTACTGGATCAAATTTTCTGTTCAGTACATTCTCTGCAATCGGCAGGTCATGATTACTATCGGTTGTGTGTACAAACTTGCGCTTCCAGGCTGAACGCAGTCCGTTAGCCCGCATCAATCGACGGATTTTATACAGCCCGACAAGCATGCCTTTACCGCGCAAAGCGTCGCGCAAAGGGCGGCTGCCGTAGCAGCCTCCACTCTCGGCGAAAGACGCCTTGAGTTGCACAAGAACAGGACAACTCTGCCGAACAGGCGCATCAGCACGCTTCTGAGACTCATAGAAGCCTGAACGACTGATGCTCAGCAACCGACAGACATGTGCCACTGAGTAAGCCTTCTGTTGCAGCTGCCGAACCAGTCGATACCTTACTTCAGCTCGCGGGCAAAGAAGGCGGTAGCCTTTTTTAAGATGTCGTTATCCATCTTGAGCTGCCGATTTTCTTGTTCCAATTGCCGGATGCGCTGTTGCTCTGCCGTTAATGGCTTGCCGATTCCGGCCTGCCCCAGTTGCTCTGCCTCGTATTGCTGAACCCAGCGTCGAACGGCTGTCTCACCAATGTTCAGATCCTGGCAAACCTGTACAACGGTGAGTCCCTGATCCTTGATCATCTTCACGACTTGCAGCTTGAAGCTGTCGTCGAATGCCCTGCGTTTTTTAGTCATGAATAACTCCTCGATAGATGTATTTTCCACCTATCGGGGTGTCCGGGGAAATTAGACCACTGCACTCGGTCAGTCGCCTCTCTCCCAAATGGGCGAGGGGGGAAGGGAGTCGATTGTGGGCTGTTCAAAACTTGAGTTCGGCTCGATATACCAGGTCGGCGTAGCTCGAAAAAACAACTCGGTCAGTCGCCTCTCTCCCAAGTGGGCGAGGGGGGAAGGGAGCCGATTGTGGGCTGTTCAAAACTTGAGTTCGGCTCGATATTCCAGGTCGGCGTAGCTCGGAAAAACAACTCGGTCAGTCCCCTCTCCCTCTGGGAGAGGGTTAGGGTGAGGGGCTTTTGCTCTACGTGGTCGATGCGGCACTAGCGGATGTGTGCGTCGAAGCCTTCGCTATCCGGCGCGATATCGCTCTTCAAAGTCAAAGCAGGAATCTCATACTCCCCACCATTCTGCTGCCGAAACCCAATCGGCCTCGTACTCCACAGCTCATCCAGCCGCCGCCCCAGTTCATCACAAGTCTCAGCATACCGCGCCGCATCCATCCGACTTGTCCGATACACCACAAACGGCGGCACCACTTCAAAACCGGGGTAATACAAAATCCCGTGTTGAATCGGAAACAGCAAATCATCCATCGGCCCGTTAATCCCGCGCGGCGCATAGTGCGATTCCCAGCCGCCAGTGGTAACCATCAACATCGCCCGTTTGCCTTTCATTTTCCCTTCGCCATAACGCTCGCCCCAACGACTGTCGGAATGTTCGCCGACGCCGTAGGCAAACCCATAGGCGTACACCCGATCGACCCAGCCTTTGAGAATCGCCGGCATGGTGAACCACCACAGCGGAAACTGCAGAATCAGCGCATCCGCCCACAACAGTTTTTCCTGCTCGCGAGCGATGTCGGCAGCCTGAGTGCCTTCGGCGTAGGCGACTTTCGAGTCGAGCGAAGCGTGGAACGGTTTCGTCGCATCGCGCTCAGGGGCGTCTTCGGCGTCGAGGCTGGCTTTCCAGTTCATCGCGTAGAGGTCGGAGACCTGCACGGTGTGGCCGGCGGCTTGCAGGCGCTGGACGCTGAAGTCGCGTATCGAGCCGTTGAGGGAAGTCGGTTCTGGATGGGCGTAAACCAGTAGCACTTTCATGTTGAAGCTCCGTTAGCTGAGTGACTGCAGGATCGGCGTTCAACCGGTATATTGGAAATGAATGTCTGATATGTCTGGTATAGCCATGAATAATTTGAGACGACTGGATATCAATCTGCTGCTGACCCTTGATGTGCTGCTGTCGGAGCACAATGTCACCCGCGCGGCGCAGCGCCTGAACCTGTCGCAGCCGTCGGTGAGCGTGCATCTGGCCAAGTTGCGCGACATCTTCGGTGATCCGCTGCTGTTGCCCGGGCCGCGTGGCATGCGCCCGACGGCGCGTGCCGATGAACTGCGTGAACCGTTGCGCGAAGCGTTGGAGGCGTTGGAGAGGGCGGTGGCGCCGGCCAGTGCGTTCGACCCGGCGCTGGCGACGCACACCTGGAAAATCGCCGCGACCGATTACGGCGAGTCGACGGTGGTGTTGCCGGCGCTGAGCAGTTTGCGTGAACAGGCGCCGGGCACGCGTCTGGCGGTGATCGATCTGACCCCGGCGCATCTGGTCAAACAGGCCGAGCAAGGCGTGTTCGATCTGGCGCTGCACATCAGCGAAGATGCGCCGCCGGAGCTGCATCGACGGCCGCTGTTCACCGAGCGTTATGTGCTGGCCGGTAGAGTAGGGCATCCAGGTTTGATGCAGGCGCCGAGCCGCGAACAGTTCTGCGCGCTGGAACACGTGATGGTGTCGCGCGAAGGTGGGGGCTTTTTCGGGGTGACCGATCGGGCGTTGGCCGATGTCGGGCTGATGCGCAAAGTGGTGTTGTCGGTGCCGCACTTTCTGATGGCGATGTCGGTGCTGGCGGCCACCGATCTGGTGGCGATGCTGCCGTCACGCCTGGTGCGTGGCAACCCGGCGTTGCAAGTGGTCGACGCGCCGCTGGAAGTACCCGGTTACGAGATGGCGATGTTCTGGGGTGAACGCTCGCATCGCGATCCGGCGCACAAATGGCTGCGCGAGCATTTGCTGGCGTCGGTCTGAGGCGCAGTCAGGCGTGGCCGAGGGCAATCGCAAACGACACGACGATCATGCACGCAAACGCAAAATTGAGATTCATGAGGTATTCATCCTGAGCCTTTTAGAAGTGCGGCCATTCTGAACAGGTTGAAAGCAAAGAAAAAATTCGCCTTGTCGATTCCAATGATCGAAACGATTGATACCCGGTCGGTTTGTGTTTACTTGGGGCTTTCGCTAGTCTTGCGAAACCTGCAATTACAAGCATAAACAGGCACAATCATGCACGATCATTCCGCAGCCGAACTGCCCTCTCTGCGCCGGCAGAAAATCCTTTTGCTCCTCGAACGTGACGGCAAGGTCATGGCCTCCGAGCTGAGTCAGCACTTTGCGGTATCCGAAGACACCATCCGCCGCGACCTCGCCGAACTGGACAATGCCGGGCTGGTGCAACGCGTACACGGCGGGGCGTTGCCGCGTCCGAAAGACTCCGGCAAGGACTACTTCACGCGGCTGGACGAGACGGATGAGGTGAAAATCCGCCTGGCGCAACGGGCCGCGCAGGAAATTGAAGACGGGCAGATTGTGTTGTTCGATTCCGGCTCGACCACGCTACAAGTGGCGCGCTCGTTGCGTGCAGATATCAGCATCACGGCGGTGACCGCTTCACCGATGACGGCGATTGCCCTGTCTGAATTCAAGGCTGTGAAAGTGATTCTCGCTGGCGGCCAGTTGAACCCGCGGACGATGGCGGCGGGTGGGCATGAGGCGCTACGGCTGCTGGCCGGGATCAGGGCGGATCTGGCGATTACCGGGGTTTGTGCGATTCATCCGGAAGTGGGGATCACTTCGCTGCATTTCGATGAAGTGCCGGTGAAGCAGGCGATGCTCGATGGCGCCGCGCGGGTGATTGCGGTGACCACGGCGGACAAGCTCGGGGCGGTGGAGCCGTTTGTGGTGGCGCCGTGTGCGCGCCTGCATACGCTGATCACCGAGCAGCATGTGGCATCCGGGAGTGTGGAGGATTATCGGCGGTTGGGGATTGTGGTGGAGCAGTTGCCGGATTGAGGTTTTGTGGTGGAGCTGATGGCCTCATCGCTGGCAAGCCAGCTCCCACAGGTTTTTGCGGTGTACATGAAATTTGGGTACGCCACGGACACTGTGGGAGCTGGCTTGCCAGCGATGGGGTCAGCAGGATCAACACAGGCTTAGCGAAGTCGCTCAAGCATCTGGTAATACCACATCCCCGCCGCCAACAACGGGTTACCGAGCAAATCCCCCATCGGCACACGAATGTGCTGGCACTGGGCAAACGTATCGAACTGCTCCATCTGCCCGGTGATCGCCCGGCCCATGATTTCGCCCATGATGTGCGTGGTCGCAATGCCGTGCCCCGAGTAGCCCTGGCAATACCAGACGTTGTCCGAGAGCTTGCCAAGTTGCGGGATGCGGTTGATGACGATGCCCATTGCGCAGCTCCACTGGTAATCGATCTGCACGCCTTTGAGCGCCGGGAAGGTTTGCTCGATGCACGGGCGCAGTTCGGCGGCGATGTCCCGTGAGTCCTTGCCGCTGTAGTTGGCTCCGCCACCGAACAACAAGCGGCCGTCGGCGGTGAGGCGGTAGTAGTCGAGGACGAAGCGGCAGTCGTACACCGCGAGGTCTTCGGGGTTGATCTGTTTCGCCAGATCGCCGAGCGGTGCGGTGGTGACGATGCCGCCCATGGCCGGGAAAATCTTGCCCTTGAGCTGCCCCGGTTCGAGCTTGTGATAGACGTCGCCGGCGAGCATCACCTGATTGGCGTCGATCTGCCCGTGAGCCGTGCGCACACCGGGTGTAGCGCCGTGAATGATCTCCAGCACTTCGCTGTTTTCGAAGATCAGCGCCCCGAGACTTTCCGCCGCCCGCGCTTCACCGATGCACAGGTTGAGCGGGTGCAGATGCATGTTGCGGGTATTCTTGATTGCGCCGTGGTAGAGGTCGCTTTGCAGCAGATCACGCACCTGACTGCGGTCGAGCAGGCTGACTTCATCGCCTAATCCGCGCCGTACGGCTTCTTCATGATCCTTACGCAAATCAGTCATGTGGCTGGGCTTGTACGCGGCGTGCAAGTGGCCGTGTTTGAGGTCGCATTGAATGCCGTATTTCTCGACGCGTTGCTGGATGATTTCATGTCCGCGCCAGCGCAGGTGCCAGATGAAATCATCGACTTCATTGCCGAGTTTCGCGCGCATCTGTTTGCGCATCGCGCCGTCGCCGGAAAGGCTGCCGGTGACTTGTCCGCCATTGCGCCCGGTGGCGCCCCAGCCGATTTTGTGGCTTTCGACGATGGCGACTTTGATGCCTTTTTCAGCGAGTTCGACGGCGGTGGCGACGCCGGTAAAGCCGCCGCCGATGATCACCACGTCAACCTTGTGCCGGCCTTGCAGGGTCGGGTAGTCGGTGTCTTGGTTAAGGGTGGCGGTGTAGTAGGAATTGCAGCGTTCGGTCATGTCAGTGTCCACACAAATTCTTCGGTTGTACGCGGTCCCTGTAGGCCTTCGCCTGCTCGCGATAGCGGTGTGTCATTCACCTATGATGTGACTGACATGGCCTCATCGCGAGCAGGCTCACTCCTACAAGGGATAGTGGTGAATATTCAGGCGTCGGTGAGATACCAACGCCAATCCTGCTCACCCACTTCGGCCATGAACTGCCGATACTCGGCACGCTTCACCGCCAGATACACCCCGAGAAATTCCTGCCCCAACGCATCCCGCGCCCACACTGAATTTTCCAGCGCCTGCAGCGACGTCAGCCAATCCGTCGGCAGCAATTCCTTCGCCTGCGCATAACCATTGCCCTCGACCGGCGCACCCGGATCAAGGTCTTCACGAATGCCACGATGAATCCCGGCAAGGATCGCCGCCGCTGCCAGATACGGGTTGGCGTCGGCGCCGCAGATGCGGTGTTCGATGTGCCGGGTGTTGGCCGGGCCACCGGGTACGCGCAGGCTGACGGTGCGGTTGTCAACACCCCAGGTCGGCGCCAGCGGCGCGTAGCTGTTGGCCTGAAAGCGCCGGTACGAGTTGGCGTTCGGGCAGAACAGCAGCAACGAATCGAGTAGCGAGGCGAGCATGCCGCCAATCGCCGTGCGCAGCAGCGGCGTGCCGGCCGGGTCTTCCGAGGCAAACAGATTGTGTCCCGCGCCATCGGCCAGACTGACATGCATGTGCATGCCGGTGCCGGCCAGATCATCGAACGGCTTGGCCATGAAGGTTGCCTGCATGCCGTGCTTGTGGGCGATGGCTTTGACCAGGCGTTTGTAGCGCACCGCCTGATCCATCGCCTCCAGCGCGTCGCCATGTTCGAGGGTGATTTCGACCTGACCCGGCGCGTATTCGGAGATCGCCGTGCGCGCCGGAATGCCGTGCAGTTTGCAGGCGCTGTAGAGGTCGGCGAGGAACGGTTCGATCTGCTCCAGCTCGCGCAAACCATAAACCTGGGTGTGTCGCGGTCGACCACCGTCAGCGTCCAGTGCCGGTTGCGGACGGCCGTTGTGATCGCGTTTGGCATCGAGCAAGTAGAACTCCAGCTCGCAGGCCATCACCGGGTGATAACCCTCGGCCTTGAGCCCGTCGATGACCTTGATCAGCAAGTGTCGCGGGTCGGCGATGCTCGCAGGCATGCCCTCGGTCGGGTGCATGCTGACCTGCACGGCGGCGGTCGGAATCTGCCGCCATGGCAGGCGCACCAGACTGCCTTCCAGCGGATAGGCGCGGCAGTCGATATCGCCGACGTCCCAGACCAGACCGGAGTTCTCGACGTCTTCACCCTGCACGGTCAGACCGAGGATGGTGCTTGGTAGCGGTCGACCGCTTTGGTACACGGCGAGCAGTTCTTCGCGGTGCAACAGCTTGCCGCGTGGCACGCCGTTGGCGTCGAGAATGAACAACTCGATCATGTCGATATCGGGGTTCTGGTCAAGGAACAGGCGTGCGTCTTCGATGGCTGCGAATTTCATAATCAATCACTCACGATGGCGCCGCACAGGCGCGCAGATTCGGGCCGGACACGACGCGGCAAAAAGGCGTAGGTGTCCTGGCAGGGATATCAAGAAGCAGGGGACTGTCGCGGTTCTTTAACGGACGCGATCAGATAGACCGGGCGATATCCGGCGGGCGTGCGGAGTGACGCAGCTTGGAACGGCGCAGGGCCATGGGGAGATTGACGATACGATTCATACGCCGCCCCTGTGAGAGAGGGCGCGCAGGGTAGAGACGTTCAACGATTCTGGTTGTTGTAGTGACGTACTCATAACGCGTGTTTCCGTTGGCGGAAAACGTCGGTGGCGGGGGATGCCCGCCGACCGGTGTGCCCGGATAGTAAGGGGGAATTCGCGGGCGTGTAAACGGGAGATTCGCAGGCCAGGGTTCAGCGCATCAGCTCAAAGCCCAGCCCGGCGAGGGCGCAAACGATCAACACACTGATCACACCGCGTTTGAAAACGAACAAGGCCAATGCCGCCGCAACGGCCAGCGCCACTGAAAAAACATCTGTCGCCCCGTTAAAGCCATTCGGCCAGAACACGTGATAAGCGAAGAAACACGCCAGATTCACAATCACCCCGACCACGGCGGCGGTGATTGCCGTCAGCGGTGCGGTGAACTTCAGTTCGTTGTGCGTCGATTCCACCAACGGCCCGCCGGCGAGGATGAACAGAAACGAGAGCAGGAAGGTGAACCAGGTCACCAGCGTTGCTGCCAGTGCGCCGGCGGCAAAGGCATGTTCGGGGCCGAACGCCGGTTGCACGTAGGCACCGACGAAACCGACAAACGCCACCACCATGATCAGCGGGCCGGGGGTGGTTTCGCCGAGGGCGAGGCCGTCGATCATCTGTGTCGGCGTCAACCAGCCGTAATGCCCGACGGCACCCTGATAAACGTAAGGCAGCACCGCGTAGGCGCCGCCAAAGGTAAGCAGCGCGGCTTTGGTGAAGAACCAGGCCATTTGCGTGAACGTGCCGTCCCAGCCGAACAGCACCGTTAGTAACGCCATCGGTAAACACCAGAGCACTGCGCCGATCAAAGCCAGACGCAGCAGCTTCGGCAGGCTGAAACGGGCGTGTTCGGGGGCCGGCGTATCGTCGTCGATCAACGCCGGGCCGAAGGATTTCTCGCTGTTGCGCGCCCCTGTGTTGCTGAACCGCTGCGGTGCGAACCGTCCGCCCAGATAGCCGATCAACGCAGCCCCGAGGACGATCAAGGGGAAGGGCAGATTGAAGGCGAAAATCGCCACGAACGACGCCCCGGCAATCGCCCACAGCCAGGCATTCTTCAATGCACGCGAGCCGATGCGATGTGCGGCGTGCAACACAATCGCGGTGATTGCCGGTTTGATCCCGTAAAACACCCCGGCCACCGCCGGCACGTCACCGAAAGCGACGTACAGCCACGACAAGCCAATCAGAATGAACAGCGACGGCAGCACAAACAGCGCACCGGCGATGACACCGCCCCAGGTGCGATGCAGCAGCCAGCCGATGTAAGTCGCCAGTTGCTGAGCCTCGGGGCCGGGCAGCAACATGCAGTAGTTGAGTGCGTGCAGAAAACGCTTTTCGGAGATCCAGCGCCGACGCTCGACCAACTCCTGATGCATGATCGCGATCTGCCCGGCCGGCCCGCCGAAACCGATGCAGCCGAGTTTCAGCCAGAAGCGCCAGGCCTGGCGCAGGGTGACGGGATCGGGGCGGGGCAGGTTGTTCGGCGCTGTGCTCAAGCGAGACTCCGGAGTTGAATCCTGGCGGAGTGGCTATCTAATCAGACTTTTAACCCTCACCCCAGCCCTCTCCCAGAGGGAGAGGGGGCCGACCGCGGTGTCTGGCGTTATCCATCGACCTGAAAGATCGAGTCGATTATGGATTTGATGGTCACCCGAAGGGGCCGACCGCGGTGTCTGGCGTTATCCATCGACCTGAAAGATCGAGTCGATTATGGATTTGATGGTCACCCGAAGGGGCCGACCGCGGTGTCTGGCGTTATCCATTGACCTGAAAAATCGAGTCGATTATGGATTCAGAGCCAATCTTTCAAGTCGGTGAATCTCTGCAATATCCCCCAATCAGTCCCCTCTCCCTCGGGGCGGTCCGACGTTTCGGGAGGGCTAGGGTGAGGGGCTTTTGCTTTTCAGGCATGCGCCAGGCTCCAGCGCAACGCCGCATCCCTATCGCTCTCACGGCCCTCGACCCAGTGAGAACCCTCAGGCGTAGTCTCGCGCTTCCAGAACGGCGCACGGGTCTTGAGCACGTCCATGATGAACGCGCACGCCTCGAACGCCATATGCCGATGCTTGCTGCTGACCCCGACAAACACAATCGGCTCACTCACCGACAACGCACCGACCCGATGCACAATCTCCACACCCAACAGCGGCCAGCGCTCGCGGGCCTCTTCGGCGATCTGTTCGAGGGCTTTTTCGGTCATGCCCGGATAGTGCTCCAGAAACAATTCATTCACGCTCTGACCAACATTCAGATCACGCACATAACCAACGAAATTCACCACCGCGCCGACCCGTGGATTGCGCGCGTGCAGATCAGCCGTCAACTGGCCGACGTCGAAGCTTTTGTGCTGGACGCGAATAGCCATCGATCAACCTCCGGTCACTGGCGGGAAAAACGCGATTTCATCGAAATCCTCAATCACCTGACTCGGCTGACACAACTCCTGATTCACCGCGCACATCAGGTTGCCGGCGCCGAGCACTTCACGCCACAGATCGCCGCGCTGCATGAGCATTTGCCGCACGTCTTCCACGCAGCCCAGCGTGTCAGTCAGCGGAATTTTTTCACCGCCCAGATTGAGCCGGTCACGGTAGCTGGCGAAGTAGTTGATCAGGATCATTGCGCGTCCTCCCATTGAAAGTGTCCCGAGCGACCGCCCTGTTTGCTGAGCAGGCGGATATCGCCGATAACCATGGCCCGGTCCACCGCTTTGCACATGTCGTAAATGGTCAACGCGGCAACGCTGGCGGCGGTCAGCGCCTCGAGTTCGACGCCGGTCTGGCCGGTGAGGCGGCAGGTGCTGGTGATCTGCACGCGATCCGGTTCGCAGGCCTTGAGTTCGACGTGAATCGAACTGAGCAGCAGCGCATGACACAGCGGGATCAGCTCGTGGGTACGTTTGGCGGCCTGGATGCCGGCGATCCGCGCCACCGCGAAGACATCGCCTTTCGGGTGACCGTTGGCCTGGATCATTTGCAGGGTTTGCGGGCGCATCTGCACCCAGGCTTGCGCGCTGGCTTCGCGGCGGGTCGCGGCTTTGTCGCTGACGTCGACCATGTTGGCGCGGCCCTGATCGTCAAGGTGGGTGAGGGTGTGGCTCATGCGGAAAACTCCTGGATCGGGCTGTAAATTCGCGGGGCGTTGCGGTGCGGTACATGGATCAGATTGAGTCGGTGTTTGAGTGCCCAGCGCACGGTCAACGCGGTAGGCGCGGACAGACTGACGAGGGTGCCGAGGCGGGCGCGCACGGCTTTGTGAATCAGTTCGAGGCTGCAACGGCTGGTGACCACGACAAAGCCTTCAGCGGCATCGACGGCGGCGAATTGCATCGCGCCGATCAGCTTGTCGAGGGCGTTGTGGCGGCCGATGTCTTCGCGGCACAGCAAGGCTTCACCGTCACGTCGAAGAACAGCGCGGCATGCAAGGCACCGCTGCTGCGGGCCAGTTGTTGAGCGGCTTCGATGCGTTGGCGGATGCCGTCGAAATGTTCGGCCGGCGGCAGTGCTGACGGTTGCAGAATCTGCAGTTGCGGCAACGCCTGCTCAAGCGCTTCGACGCCGCAGATGCCGCAGCCGCTGGTGCCGGTCATTTGCCGACGATGATCCTTGAGGGCCCAGAACGCCCGGCTGGAAATCTTCACATCGGCCTGACAGGCCTGATCGAAATGCGTCAGGCGGATGTCGTAGATCTCGTCGACGCTGTCGATGATCGCGTTGCTCAGGCTGAAGCCACGGATGAAGTCTTCGAGGTTACCGGGCGAGACCATCATCACCGCTTGGCTTAGGCCGTTGTAGGTGATGGCGAGGGCGATTTCCGAGGCCAGCGCGGCGTGGGAGATGGCGGCGTCGGGCAGGTATTCGCGAAACGCCACTTGCGCCGGTTGTGGCGCGGGGGCGTTGGGTTCGCTGGTGGATTCTGTGAGGGTTTCGACGTGGCAGAGCATCTGAAAAGTCCCGAAGCGCTGAAGAGTGTTCAGGCTACGGGGGCGTTAAAAGTGCGTCCAATCGCTTGTTCCGATGTGGTGATTGCTTTGGTCGATCAACCAGGATTTGTCTTGGCTGGTCAGGCCCCATCGCTGGCTTGCCAGCGATGGGGCCGGGACATCCACCCTTGCTTATTCGGCAGAAACCTCAACCCCAAACAACTTCCGCGCCTCGGCAAAACACTTCTCGGCAATCGCCGAACGCGGCTCGGTCTTGCGCATCACCAGGCCCAGCGGCGCAAGCACGCTGGCATCCGGCAACTGCATGAACGACAGGTGCTCGATCGGCTCCTCAAGACCGCTGTCCAGCGGCATGATCGCGCAGCAGAAGCCTTGGTGAATCGCCTGCAACAGCTGATAGGTCGAGTCGCTTTCCATGATCGGCTGCGGGCTGAGCCCACGGCTGCGGAAGCTCAAGTCGATGGATTTACGGTAATGCATGCCGGCGGTGATCATCCCCAGCGGTAATTCGGCGGCGTCTTCCCAGCTCATTTCCGAGCCTTCGAAATGGAAGTGGCGGTTGTCGTAGAGCAGGCCGACGCGGGTCTCGCCGATTTCGAAAAACTCGAAATAGTTCGGGTTGACGTGGTCCAGATAGCAGACACCCAGATCAAGCTGATTGTTGCCCAGCCCGGCGATGATCTCGTCGGAACTGAGCGATGACAGGCTGAACTTCAACTCCGGATACGTCCCCGACAAACCCTGAATGTAATTGACCGGGTTGAAGCTGCTCAGCGGCACCAGACCCAGACGCAAGCTACCGACCAGTTGCCCGCGACACGCCGCCGCTTCGGCGAACAAACCGTCATGCGCGGCGAGCAAGGTGCGCGCCCAGGCCAGCACGCGCTCGCCGGCCTGGGTGAAACCTTCAAAGCGCTGGCCACGGTTGACCAGCACCAGATCCAGCTCATCTTCGAGATTACGCAGGCGCATCGACAACGTCGGTTGGGTGATGTGGCAGCGTGCGGCGGCCTGGCCGAAGTGGCGGGTTTCGTCCAGCGCGATCAGGAACTTGAGTTGTTTGATGTCCACGATGGCACCTGCTCGATGGGGATTTTTTGATTGAGTATTGACGCGGATGCGCGAGACGCACGAAAAGCGCAGGGTGCGACGATCTCACTTGAACAGTTGTTCGTCCAATCGGAAGTATTTAAGGCACTATCGATCAGCTCTATCAGGCCCGGTTTTACTGGCCCTGAACAACGTGAAAGGCACCGATAGAGCTGGTCGATAATGTGGTTGGCCAGAGTGATTAGACAGTACTCATAAGTGGCACTTAGGCTGCTCGGCAATGTTGATTGACTGCTGCCGGAGAACTGCCATGAGTGCCAAAGCCGATGCCCTGTTTGTCCCCCTGAATATTGCCGTGCTGACGGTCAGCGATACGCGCGATTACGCCAGCGATACCTCGGGCCAGTTGCTGGTCAGTCGGTTGCTGGAAGCCGGTCATACGTTGAGCGAGCGCAACTTGCTCAAGGACGATCTGTACAAAATCCGCGCTCAGGTAGCGAACTGGATTGCCGACGAAGGCATTCAGGTGGTGCTGATCACCGGCGGCACGGGTTTCACTGGTCGCGACAGCACGCCGGAAGCGGTGGCCTGCTTGTTTGATAAGCAGATTGACGGCTTCGGCGAACTGTTCCGGGCGATTTCGATTCTGGATATCGGTACGTCCACCGTGCAAAGCCGTGCGCTGGCCGGGTTGTCGAACGGCACGTTGGTGTGCT
Organism: Pseudomonas sp. AC242; assembly: GCF_979258655.1. Lineage (NCBI taxonomy): Bacteria > Pseudomonadati > Pseudomonadota > Gammaproteobacteria > Pseudomonadales > Pseudomonadaceae > Pseudomonas > Pseudomonas sp. AC242. Next base: position 3,079,606 of record NZ_OZ409873.1, on the reverse strand, counting down.
GCCTGCCGGGTTCGACCGGCGCCTGCCGCACGGCGTGGGAAGGCATTCTTGCCGAGCAGCTGGACAACCGTCATCGCCCATGCAACTTCGTCCCGCACCTGAAAGCCGTGCAAGCCTGCGGGTCACGCGGATGAGCAAAGCACCGTTGATGCCGGTCGAGGACGCCCTCGACCAATTGCTGTGCATGGCCAATGAGCAACGTCTGGCCGACAGCGAACTGCTGGCGCTCGACGATGCGCGTGGGCGGGTGCTGGCCAGTGATCTGGTGGCGACCCTCGACTTGCCGCCGTGGCCGAACAGCGCCATGGACGGTTACGCGCTCAATCTCGCCGATCTGCACCGACAGCCGCTGAAGGTCTCACAGAAGGTTTACGCCGGGCTGGCACCGGACACGTTGCTGCCCGGCACCTGCGCACGGATTTTTACCGGCGCGCCGCTGCCGCCCGGCGCCACCTGCGTCGAAATGCAGGAGAACGTCGAAGTGCTGGAGGACGGCCGCGTGCGCTTCTTGCAGCCGCTGAAGGCGGGGCAGAACATCCGCGCGCAAGGTCAGGAAAATCGCGTCGGCGACATCCTGCTGCGCGCCGGCAAGCGCCTTGGACCGTTCGAACTGGCGGTCGCCGCCGGGCAAGGGCTGGCGCAACTGCACGTGGTGCGTCGCCCGCGTGTGGCGTTGCTGTCGACCGGTGATGAGCTGGTCGAACCGGGTCAGCCGTTGCGCCCCGGCAGCATCTACAACAGCAACCGCGTATTGCTCGGCCACTGGTTGCGGGAATTGGGCTGCGAGGTGATCGACGCCGGCATCCTCCCGGATCGCCCGGCGCAGACGCGGCTCAAACTTGAGCAACTGCAAGTAAGCGTTGATCTGATTCTGACTACGGGCGGCGTGTCAGCCGGGGATGCCGATTGCCTCGGGCAAGTGCTGCGCGACAGCGGCAAACCGCTGTTGTGGAAACTGGCGATCAAGCCTGGCAAACCGTTGACGGTCGGGCATTTTGGCACGGTGCCGGTGATTGGTTTACCGGGCAATCCGACCTCGGCGCTGGTGACGTTTGGCTTGTTGGCGCGGCCGTATTTGCTGCGTATTCAGGGTGTGGAAGATGTCATGCCGCTGAGTTTTACGGTCAATGCAGGTTTCGACTGGCACAAGGCTGGCGGCCGCCGTGAATACCTGCGGGTGCGGCTGGAGGCGGGGCGTGCGGTGCTCTATCCCAATCAAAGCTCCGGCGTCCTGCTAGGTGCAACCTGGGCCGATGGCCTGGTGGAAATCGCCGAGAACAGCAAGCACAACCTCGGCGACCCGCTGCGCTTCATCCCCTTCAACGAACTGTTCTGACCTCACCACCAATCAAACTGTGGGAGCTGGCTTGCCAGCGATGGTGGCAGGTCAGTTGGCATTGATGTTGGCTGACACAGCCTCATCGCTGGCAAGCCAGCTCCCACAATGATTTGTGGTGATACTTGATGTTGAGGATGTACACAGAACCTGTGGGAGCTGGCTTGCCAGCGATGGCGGCATGTCAGTCACATTGACGTTGGCTGACACGGCCTCATCGCTGGCAAGCCAGCTCCCACAATGATTTGTGGTGATGCTTGATGTTGAGGATGTACACAGAACGTGTGGGAGCTGGCTTGCCAGCGATGGTGGCAGGTCAGTTGGCATTGATGTTGGCTGACACAGCCTCATCGCTGGCAAGCCAGCTCCCACAATGATTTGTGGTGATGCTTGATGTTGAGGATGTACACAGAACCTGTGGGAGCTGGCTTGCCAGCGATGGCGGCAGGTCAGTTGGCATTGACGTTGGCTGACACGGCCTCATCGCTGGCAAGCCAGCTCCCACAATGATTTGTGGTGATGCTTGATGTTGAGGATGTACACAGAACGTGTGGGAGCTGGCTTGCCAGCGATGGCGGCAGGTCAGTTGGCATTGACGTTGGCTGACACGGCCTCATCGCTGGCAAGCCAGCTCCCACAATGATTTGTGGTGATGCTTGATGTTGAGGATGTACACAGAACGTGTGGGAGCTGGCTTGCCAGCGATGGCGGCAGGTCAGTTGGCATTGACGTTGGCTGACACGGCCTCATCGCTGGCAAGCCAGCTCCCACAATGATTTGTTGTGATGCTTGATGTTGAGGATGTACACAGAACCTGTGGGAGCTGGCTTGCCAGCGACGGCGGCAGGTCAGTTGGCATTGACGTTGGCTGATACGGCCTCATCGCTGGCAAGCCAGCTCCCACAATGATTTGTGGTGATGCTTGATGTTGAGGATGTACACAGAACGTGTGGGAGCTGGCTTGCCAGCGATGGCGGCATGTCAGTCACATTGACGTTGGCTGATACGGCCTCATCGTTGGCAAGCCAGCTCCCACAATGATTTGTGGTGATGCTTGATGTTGAGGATGTACACAGAACGTGTGGGAGCTGGCTTGCCAGCGATGGCGGCAGGTCAGTTGGCATTGACGTTGGCTGACACGGCCTCATCGCTGGCAAGCCAGCTCCCACAGGGTTTTGAGGTGTCTGGAGAGCTACGGATCAGCTCAGCACATAGTCCACTGGCTTCAGCGCCGGCGGCACTTCGGCGCCCAGTTCGGCGAGGATGTCGCGTTCGATGGTGCGTACCAGCGCATCAGTCGGCAGGTCGTTTTCGTCGCGGCCAAACGGGTCTTCCAGTTCATCGGCAATCGCATCGAGGCCAAAGAACGTGTAGCTGACAATCGCCGTGAACAACGGTGTCAGCCAGCCCAGTGGTTCCGCCATGGCAAACGGCAGCAGGATGCAGAACAGATAAATCGTCCGGTGCAGCAACAGCGTGTAAGGAAACGGCAGCGGCGTGGTCTTGATCCTCTCGCACACGGCTTGCGCCTGGGTCAGGCTGGTCAGGTGATTGGCCAGCAGCATATAGCGCCACTCAGTCAATTCACCGTTCTGATGCAGATCGGAACACTGCTGGCCGACCGTTTGCAGAATGCGCCCACTGTAATCGGGCGTCTGTGGATCAGGTTTCGGCATGATCCATTGGCTGCTCGCATCCGCTTCGCTTTCTTTACGCAAGCGCGCGTTCAACGCATGGGCAAAACCACAAAGATTGAGCAGCAACGGTTTACGCTCAGCCGATTCACGAATCACATGGGTTTCGCGAATCACCGAGCGAATGTGCACGATCACTTCGCCCCAGGCTTTACGCGCCTCATACCAGCGGTCATAACAGGCGTTGTTGCGAAAATTCATGAAGATCGACAGCGACAAACCGAGCAAGGTAAACGGCGTGGCATTGACCTTGGTGAAGTTGCTCGGATGGAGGATTTCCACCAACACAATGGCCGAGGCAAGGAGGGTGACCATCAGCGTGCGCAGGGCGATGCGTTTGGCGATCGAACCCTTGAGGGTGAAGAGAATGGCGAACTGGTTGACCTTGGGTCTGATGATCATGCTTTGCGGTTCCGATAACCGATGAAACTGGCGGGATCAGCCGCCGGTCATGTTCATGAAGCGCACAACCTGAACATCGTCGTTCACTTCGAAATTATGTCGATACGGCTTGAGCTTCATCGCCTCGACGATGGCTTTTTCCAGCCGCTGCGGTTGCCCCGGGTGGGCGCGCAGCAGCGCTTTCAGATCCACCGAATGCTCGTTACCCAGACACAGTAGCAGGCGCCCTTCAACGGTGAGGCGTACGCGGTTGCAGGTGCCACAAAAGTTGTGGCTGTGCGGCGAGATAAAGCCCAGGCGAATTTCCGGCGCTTCGGCCAGCCGCCAGTAGCGCGACGGGCCTTGCGTCGACTCGGCCGAGTCGATCAGGGTATAGCGTTCGGCAATCTTTTCCCGCACCTGGGCGCTGGAGAAAAACGACTCGGCGCGACTGTGTTCACTGATGATCCCCAGCGGCATCTCTTCGATGAAAGAGACGTCGAGCTGACGGTCAATGGCGAAGCTGACCAGATCGTTGATCTCTTGATCATTACGGCCCTGCATCACCACGACATTGAGTTTAGTGCGGGTGAAACCGGCCTTGCGCGCAGCATCGATGCCGTTGATCACCTGCGCCAGATCGCCGGTGCGGGTCATCTGTTTGAAGCGCTGCGGATCAAGACTGTCGAGGCTGATGTTCAGGCGTTTGACCCCGGCGTCGAACAGCGGCGCCGCGAGTTTGCCCAGTTGCGAGCCGTTGGTGGTCATGCACAGTTCGCGCAGGCCGGGCAGGGCGGCGATCTGCTCGCAGAGCTTGACCACGCCCGGGCGGATCAACGGCTCGCCACCGGTCAGGCGAATCTTGCGCGTCCCCAGCGCCACAAAGCTCTGCGCCAGTTGATAGATTTCCTCCAGCGTCAGCACTTGTTGGCGGGGCAGAAACTGCATGTCTTCGGCCATGCAATAGACGCAGCGGAAGTCGCAGCGGTCGGTTACCGACATGCGCAGATAGTCGACGCGGCGGTTGTAACCATCGATCAAGACACGCTCTGACATGACAGCCTCGCAGGAATGAAAACCCCGGTTGAAGGAGTTTGGTCAGCGCAGGTTATGGGCAACTTTGAGTGCCGTCCAATCACTGTTAATGAACAGCTGATTGATGCCGTCGATGATGAAATATTTTTCGCCGAAAGTTGCTTCGTTAGTTTCGCAAAGCCCCGTAAATAAAGGGTTTTAATCCGTGATAGATGCTTTCGATAAGTCGGTCATTAATAGCGATTAGACAATGTTTTGTAACGGTTCATATCCTTGCCCCGGCAAACCCAACGACCCCTTTTCAACCTTGAAAGTCGGCCGTAGCTGTTTAACCGAATCAGGTTCATGCCTGTGTGCATCGTCATGGAGAGTCCCATGTCACAAGTCGACCGTTACAAACCCTACAAAGGCGCCGCTGCCGGATGGGGCGCTGTCATCAGCCTCACCAAGAGCTGGCTGGGCAGTGAAAACGCCCTGAAAAACATCCGCGCCATGCTCAAGACCAACCAGAACGGCGGCTTCGACTGCCCGGGTTGTGCCTGGGGTGAAGCGCCCGGCGCGAGCATGTTGAAGTTCTGCGAAAACGGCGCGAAAGCGGTGAACTGGGAAGCGACCGGGCGTTTGGTCGACCCGGCGTTCTTCAACAAGTACACGGTGTCGAGCCTGGCCGAGCAGAGCGACTACTGGCTGGAATATCAGGGTCGTCTGACCCACCCGATGCGCTACGACGCGCGGGTCGACCGCTACGTGGAAATCAGCTGGGAAGATGCTTTTGCGCTGATCGCTGATCATCTGAAAAACCTCAAATCGCCGCACGAGGCCGAGTTCTACACCTCCGGCCGTGCGAGCAATGAAGCGGCGTTTCTCTATCAATTGTTCGTCCGCGCCTTCGGCACCAACAACTTCCCCGACTGCTCGAACATGTGCCACGAAGCCAGTGCGGTGAGCATGATCGAGACCCTCGGTGTCGGCAAAGGCACCGTGGTCTACGAGGACCTGCATCACGCCGATGCGATTTTCGTTATCGGCCAGAACCCCGGCACCAACCACCCGCGCATGCTCGAACCGCTGCGTGAAGCGGTGAAGCGCGGCGCGCAAGTGGTCTGTATCAACCCGCTGAAAGAGCGTGGCCTCGAGCGTTTCCAGAACCCGCAGAACCCGATCGAAATGCTCAGCAACGGCTGGGAAGCGACCAACACCGCGTACTTCCGCCCAGCCCTTGGTGGCGACATGGCGATGATTCGCGGCATGGTCAAATTCCTGTTGCAGTGGGAACGCGAAGCTCAGGCGACTGGCGGCGAGCCGGTGTTCGATCATGCGTTCATTGCCGAGCACACCACAGGGCTCGACAGCTATCTGGCTGAAGTCGAGGCGACAAGTTGGGAGCACATTCTCGAGCAGTCCGGCGTGCCGTTGCATGACATCGAACTGGCCGCGCGCATGTATGGCCGCGCCAAAAGCGTGATCATGTGCTGGGCCATGGGCCTGACCCAACACGTGCATTCCGTGGCAACCCTGCAGGAAGTCATCAACCTGCAACTGCTGCGCGGCAACGTCGGCCGTCCGGGCGCGGGGCTGTCGCCGGTTCGCGGCCACAGTAACGTGCAGGGCGACCGCACCATGGGCATCAACGAACTGGCGCCGAAGGACTTGCTGGACGCGTTGGAAAAACGCTTCAACTTCGACGTGCCGCGCATGCACGGCCACAACACGGTGATGGCGATCGGCGCCATGGAACGTGGCGAAGCCAAGGTGTTTATCGGTCTGGGCGGCAACTTCGCCCAAGCCACGCCGGACACCCCGCGTACCCACGCGGCGATGCGCAAACTCGACCTGACCGTGCATATTGCGACCAAGCTCAACCGCAGCCACTTGGTCACCGGTCGCGACGCGCTGATCCTGCCGTGCCTCGGGCGCACCGACATCGACATCCAGGCTGAAGGCCCGCAAGGCGTGACCGTTGAAGACACCTTCAGCATGGTGCATTTGTCGTTCGGTCAGTTGAAACCGAAGTCGGCGCACTTGAAATCCGAGCCGGCGATCATTGCCGGGATCGCCGCCGCAACACTGGGCAAACATCCGATTGATTGGGAGTGGGTGGTAGGCGACTACGGGCGCATCCGCAACCTGATTGCCGACGTGATTCCGGGCTTCGAGAACTTCAATGAAAAACTGCTGATTCCGGGTGGTTTCCACCTCGGCAACGACGCCTCGGATCGGGTCTGGAACACCGCCAGCGGCAAGGCGCAGTTCACCCCGTGCGTGCTGCCCGAGCACTTGATCAGCGAGGGCGTGCGCAACCTGCCGGTCAAGCCGCATCTGATTCTGCAAACCATGCGTTCCCACGATCAGTACAACACCACGCTGTATGGCCTCGATGACCGTTATCGCGGTGTTTACGGCATGCGCGATGTGATCTTCGCCAACGAGCAGGACATCCAGCGCCTGGGCTTTGAACCGGGGCAGAAGGTTGATCTGGTGGCGCTGTGGGATGACGAGCGCGAGCGTCGGGTCAGCGGTTTCACCCTGATTGCCTACGACATTCCGCCAGGGCAGGCAGCGGCGTATTACCCGGAGACTAACCCGCTGGTACCGCTGGAAAGCTACGGCGACCGCACGTATACGCCGACCTCCAAATTCGTCGCGATCCGCCTTGAAGCCGCGAAGGTCAGCAACCTGATCCCGTCGTCGCTGGCGTAACCCGCGACTCATAAAAACCATAGCAATTTGACTGGCTGCAGGCGTTCGCGTCTGGCGGTGGCCCGGGTTCGTGCTGCCGCTTTTCAGCCTGGATGAGGACATCATCATGTTCAATCTGGAGGCACTGGACCTGGCGCGAATTCAATTCGCGTTCACGGTTTCGTTCCACATTATTTTCCCGGCGATCACCATTGGCCTGGCGAGTTTCCTCGCGGTACTCGAAGGCCTGTGGCTGAGAACCCGCAATGACACCTACCGTGATCTCTACCATTTCTGGTCGAAGATTTTCGCGGTCAATTTTGGCATGGGCGTGGTTTCGGGACTGGTCATGGCGTACCAGTTCGGCACCAACTGGAGCGGCTTCTCGGATTTTGCCGGGAGCATCACCGGGCCGCTTTTGACCTATGAAGTGCTGACTGCGTTCTTCCTTGAGGCCGGTTTCCTCGGGGTGATGCTGTTCGGCTGGAACCGTGTCGGCCGTGGCTTGCACTTCTTTGCCACGGTAATGGTCGCCATCGGTACGTTGATTTCGACGTTCTGGATTCTTGCGTCCAACAGCTGGATGCAGACGCCGCAAGGCTTTGAAATCGTCGACGGTCGGGTGATGCCGCTGGACTGGCTGGCGATCGTGTTCAACCCGTCGTTCCCGTTCCGGCTGGCGCACATGGCGATTGCCGCGTTTGTCGCCACGTCGTTCTTCGTCGGTGCCTCGGCTGCCTGGCATTTGCTGCGCGGCAATAACACGGCGCCGGTGCGCAAGATGTTTTCCATGGCGTTGTGGATGGCGTTGATCGTTGCGCCGATCCAGGCAGTGGTCGGTGACGCCCATGGCTTGAACACGCTGGAACATCAACCGGCAAAAATCGCCGCCATCGAAGGTCACTGGGAAAACGCCGACAACGGCCCGACGCCGCTGGTGCTGTTCGGCATCCCTGATATGCAGGCGGAGAAGACCAAGTATGCGCTGGAGATTCCCTATCTCGGCAGCCTGATCCTCACCCACAGCCTCGATAAGCAGATCCCGGCGCTGAAGAGCTTTCCGAAAGAAGACCGGCCGAATTCGACCGTGATTTTCTGGAGCTTCCGCGTCATGGCCGGGTTGGGGATGTTGATGATCCTCGTTGGTTTGCTGGGGTTGGCGCTGCGCCGGGGCGGCAAGCTTTATCAGCATCGCGGCTTCCAGCGACTGGTGTTGTTGATGGGGCCGAGCGGGCTGATTGCGCTGCTGGCCGGTTGGATTACTACGGAAGTCGGGCGTCAGCCGTGGGTGGTTTATGGCTTGTTGCGCACTCACGACGCGGCATCGCATCACTCGGTGGCGCAGATGAGCACGTCGCTGGCGCTGTTCGTGGTGATCTATTTCACCGTGTTCAGCGTGGGCATCGGCTACATGATGAAACTGGTGAAAAAAGGCCCGCAGCCGCACCACGAACATCCGCCTGCGGGCGATGAGTTGCAGGCGCCGCGTCGACCGATTTCGGCGGCTACCGCCCCTATGAAGGAGCATTGAGTCATGGGTATTCAAGGTATCGATCTCTCGTTGATCTGGGGAGTGATCATCGCCTTCGGGGTGATGATGTACGTGATCATGGACGGCTTCGATCTGGGCCTGGGGATCCTGTTTCCGCTGATCCCGGATGAGCAGGAACGCGATGTGATGATGAACACCGTCGCGCCGGTGTGGGACGGTAACGAGACGTGGCTGGTGCTCGGTGGCGCGGCGTTGTATGGCGCGTTTCCGCTGGCGTACGGGGTGATTCTCGAGGCGTTGTATCTGCCGCTGATCCTGATGCTCTGCGGGCTGATTTTCCGTGGCGTGGCGTTTGAGTTTCGCTTCAAGTCTTCGCCGCAAAAACGTCATTGGTGGGACAAGGCGTTTATCGGTGGCTCGCTGTTGGCGACGTTCTCCCAGGGTGTGGTGATTGGCGCGTACGTGTCCGGGATTCCGGTAGTCGATCGGCAGTTTGCCGGCGGCGGTCTGGACTGGTTGGCACCGTTTCCGCTGGTGTGTGGCGTGGGGCTGGTGATCGCGTATGCGTTGCTCGGCAGTACGTGGTTGCTGGTCAAGACCGAAGGCATGCTGGAGTCGCGGATGCGTCTGTTCACCCGGCCGCTGGCCTTGCTGTTGATGGCGATGGTGCTGGTGATCGGCGTGTGGACCCTGCAACTGCATCCGGAGCTGGCAACACGTTGGTCGACACACGGGCATCTGCAGGTGTTTGCCGGATTGGTGGTGTTGGCGTTGCTGGCGCTGTTCGGGCTGCTGCGTACGTTGCGTCAGCGCCATACGCACTGGCCATTCGTGTTTACGCTGGTGCTGATGTTGCTCGGTTACATCGGCCTGGCGCTGAGTATCTGGCCGAACATCATCCCACCGTCGGTGAGCATCTGGGCCGCCGCGTCACCGCCGTCGAGCCAATTGTTTGCACTGATTGGCGCACTGTTCATTCTGCCGGTGATCCTGATGTATACCTTCTGGAGCTACTACGTATTCCGCGGCAAAGTGAGGATTGGCGATGGCTACCATTGATTCGCGCGAAGTGAAGAACAGCCGCTGGTACAAGCGTCTGGGCTGGCTGTTGTTGATCTGGCTGGGCAGCGTGGTGTCGCTGGCGGTGGTCGCCAGTGTGCTGAAACTGGCGATGTATGCAGCGGGGATGAGGACCCACTGAGCCTGAAAAACCGCAGCCAGGCTGCGGTTTTTTATTGCCTCAATCTTCCGAGCGACTGCTGACCCTGTGGGAGCTGGCTTGCCAGCGATAGCGGTGGGTCAGTCGACATCAATGTTGAAGGGGCGGGCCTCATCGCTGGCAAGCCAGCTCCCACAGGGTTTTGTGTTGTTCAGGGATGATGAGCATTACACCGATCATTGTGGGAGCGAGCCTGCTCGCGAAGGCGTCAGGTCAGACAATGTTGATGTTGAATGTAAGGGCCTCTTCGCGAGCAGGCTCGCTCCCACATTGGACCTCGGTTCGGCCGAAGATCTACTGATCAACTCAAGCCCCTGTGGGGGCGGTGTGTTTGAGATTTGAGTTACTGGGCGCCGAACATCGCGGTCCAGTAGATACCGGCACTGCTTTTCGGGTCGGTCGCGTAGGCGGCGCCGAGTTCCTGGTATTGCGGGTTCATCAGGTTGGCGCAGTGGCCGGGACTGGCGAGCCAGCCTTCGACGACTTTGTGCACGGTGTCTTGTCCGGCGGCGATGTTTTCGCCGACCTGTTGGCCGCTGTAGCCGGCGAGTTCGGCGCGATCGCCGGGAGTACGGCCGTCGCGGTCCTTGTGGTCGAAGTAATTGTTGTTGGCCATGTCGCGGCTGTGATCCTGGGCGATCGTGCCCAGCGTCGCGTTCCACGCCAGCGGTGCGGCAGCGGCGAACGCCTGACCACCACACTGACGCGCCTGACTACGGGCGACATTGAGTTCACTGAGCAACTTCTGTCCCTCACTTTGCGCGTCACCGAGCTTGGCCGACAGCAGCGGCCGCGCCAGCACGATGCGCCAGTCACGGTCATCGCGGCTGACACCGACATCGACGAACTGCGGATCGAGCACCACCTGACAGAAACTCTCCTGAATTGCCTTCATCGCCGACGCCGCATCACGCGGGCCGTTGAGCGTGATCGCTTGCACATTGACCATCGGGTAACTGGCGCTGGCCATGGCTTGCTGCAGATCGACGGCACCGGTAGCGCGTAATCTCAGTCGTGGATCAGCTGACAGCGGTGGCAGTTCGTTCGACGCCTGACTGCCGCAACGCTGCGGCTGGCTGCGGTAGCTGTTGATCGACTCGATCAGTTGCGATTCATCGCCAGCCATGGCCGGAATGGCAAACATAACGCCCACGGACAAAACGGCAAGACGCAAAACGGATGGCATGAAGCGCATGGAAATCTCCCTGGAGCTGAATGCGCCCATGATGCGCGAAAGGCCCCCGGGGAGTGCAATGTCTTTTTTCTTCATTCAGCGGTTTTTCTGCGCAACTTTGCCGATGGATTTGCCGTCTACACTCACCGAAGACCCCGGGATACGGGTGTCTCCCCGACGTAACACCTTGCCCGACTCGGGCGCTGCCGGAAGAACAGACATGGGATTGAAAGGATGGGCGGGTTGTCTCGTATTCACCCTGTTGGCAGGCTCTGCATGGGCCACCGATCAGGCCCCGATCAAAGCGAAGGCTGAAGAAAAAGCCCAAGTACTGGAAGAGAAAGCGGCGGACAAAGTCAGCGCCGCACCGGCACCGAAAGCCGAAGCCATTACCCCCACCGAAGTGCAGGCAGTGGACCCGGTCGGCGCCGCGCCGCTGGATGATCCGATCACTTGCCTGGCGCGCAGTATCTATTGGGAAGCCAAAGGCAAAGACACGCCGGAAATGGAGGCCGTGGCCAGTGTGGTGATGAATCGCCTCGGCCACGAAGGTTTCCCCGATACGGTATGCGCTGTCGTCAAACAAGGCTCGGAAACCAAGAGCTGCCAGTTTTCCTGGTGGTGCGACGGGCGTCCGGATCAGGTCAAGGAAGATGCCGAATACACACTGGCCAAGGACATCGCCCGCAAAGCGCTGAACCGCCAGCTCAAGGATCGCACCAACGGCGCGCTGTATTTCCACGACCGCAATGTGCATCCGAGCTGGGCCAAGGAATATCGCAAGACCGCCGAAACGAAAAAGTTTCTCTTCTACAAACCTGCCGGCGGCGACGCGCGTTAAGCGCAGACTTGCCGCACACAATCGCGCAGCCAGCGATGCGCTGGGTCAGCGTCCATGCGCGGATGCCAGAGCATCGACACACTGATGTCCGGCATCGCGAAGGGCAGGGCGAAACTGTGCAGGCCCGTGCGCAGTTTGCTCGTATGACGTTGTGGAACGGTGGCAATCAGGTCTGATTCCCGCACCAGCGTCAGCGCTGCCGAGAAGCCACCGAACGAGGTGACGATGTCCCGCGTCAGTCCGAACGCGAGCAGTGCTTCGTCGACCGGGCCGCTGCTGCGCCCACGTCGGGAGATAAGAATGTGCTGGCCACCGGCAAAGCGCTTGCTGGTTATTTTTCCCGCGCTCAACGGATGCCCCTCACGCACCACACCGATCCACTGATCTTGAAACAGGATGCGGCTGTGCAACGTCGGGTCGGTGCTGTCATCGACTACGCCGGTTTCCAGATCGACGCGACCTTCGCGCAACGGCGTGCTGTCCTTGTCGGCTTTTTGCACAAAACGCAGGCGCACGCCGGGTGCTTCTTCGGCGATCCGCGCGAGCAGGGCGGCGGCAAAGGTTTCAACAAAACCGTCGGTGTTGCGCAGGGTGAAGGTGCGTTGCAAGCGGCCGGGGTCGAGCACTTCGGCAGGTCGTAAAACCGCCTCGGCGTCTTGCACCAGATGGCTGACTCGTTCGCGTAATTCCAATGCGCGGGGGGTTGGCACCAAGCCACGACCCGCTCGCACCAGCAACGGATCTCCGGTGGTTTCGCGCAGACGGGCAAGGGCGCGGCTCATGGCCGACGGGCTCAACCGCAAGCATTGGGCGGCGCGGGCGACGCTGCCTTCACGCAGTAACACGTCGAGGGTAATCAGCAGGTTCAGATCCGGGGCGCTCATGACATGGCGTTCCATGCAGGTATTGAGTGCAAAGCATGCGTCTTGCGCCGTGTGTTGTCGAGGCTCAGGCTATGGCCGGTCACCTTTGCACTGTGAGCCTGCCATGTCCCAAGAACCCCTGAGCACTTCGGCCCGATGGGCGCTGACCAGTCTGGCCCTGTCGATGTTGATGCCGTCGCTGGACACCAGTATTGCCAACGCAGGGTTGCCGATTCTAGCGACGGCGTTCGAGGCGACGTTTCAACAGGTGCAATGGATCGTGCTGGCTTACCTGCTGGCGATCACCACGCTGATCGTCAGTGTCGGGCGGCTGGGCGATGGCTTTGGTCGACGTCGATTGCTGTTGATCGGGATCGGCATTTTCACCAGCGCTTCGTTGGCCTGCGCGCTGGCACCGGGACTGGGCTGGCTGATCGGTGCGCGAGCGGTGCAAGGCGTCGGCGCGGCGATCATGTTCGCCTTGACCGTGGCGTTGGTGGCCGATGCGGTGCCCAAATCGCGGGCGGGCAGCGCGATGGGGTTGCTGGCAACAATGTCGGCGACGGGCACCAGTCTTGGGCCGTCGCTGGGCGGGCTGTTGATGACGCATATCGGCTGGCAGGCGATATTTTTGCTCAACGTACCGCTGGGCTTGCTCAATGCGTGGCTGGTGTACCGCTATTTGCCGGCGGATCGGGCAACAGGGCCGCGAGTCGCGTTCGATTATTCTGGCAGCGTGGTGCTGGTGTTGACGCTGGCGGCCTATGCGCTGGCAATGACCCTTGAAGGTTTCACCGTGCCCTTGCTGCTGGCCAGCCTGGGCGGCGCAGGATTGTTCATCGTGGTCGAGATGAAGGCCAAGTCGCCGCTGATTCGTTTGTCGCTGTTTTGCGACGCGCGATTGAGCAGCAGTCTGACGCTGACGTTGCTGGTGACCACGGTGATGATGACCACGCTGGTGGTCGGTCCGTTTTACCTGCACCGGGGTTTGGGTCTCAGCAGCACAATGGTCGGCGTGGCGTTATCGATCGGACCGCTGTTGTCTGCGTTTGGCGGTGTGCCGGCCGGGCGTCTGGTGGATCGTTTCGGCGCGCGCCGGATCGTGCCGGGCGCGTTGCTTGGCATGGCCTGCGGTTGTGGCTTGCTGGCGCTGTTGCCGATGAGTCTGGGGTTGCCCGCCTATTTGCTGCCGATTGCAGTGGTCGCCGTTGGCTATGCGCTGTTTCAGGCGGCGAACAACACCGGGTTGATGGCCGGAGTACGTCAGGAGCAGCGCGGCGTGGTTTCGGCGATGCTCGGGCTGGCGCGCAATCTTGGGTTGATTACCGGGGCGGCAGTAATGGGTGCGGTGTTTGCGCTGGCGGCGGGGGATCCGACGCAAGCGCCGGCAACGGCGATTGCCAGTGGATTGCACATCACTTTCGGCGTCGCCTCAGCACTGATGCTGACAGCCCTGATCATCAGCCGAGCCGAGATCAAGCTGTGGGAGCGACAGCGCGCCGATTCGACCTGCTCGCGGTAGCTGCGGGGTCAGGGAAAGTTGATGTTGATCAAGCTGACCTCATCGCTGGCAAGCCAGCTCCCACAGGGTTTTGGGTTGGCCGGAAATCTGGATTCAGCGCCAATCATTGTGGGAGCTGGCTTGCCAGCGATGACGGCGGAAAAGTCGATGAAGGTGATTGCCGGGCGGGGAAGAACAATTCGAAGCAGGTGATGCCATCGACACTGCTGACGCTATAGCGGCCCTGATGCAACTGCATGATGGTCGCGACAATCGACAGGCCCAGACCATTGGATTGCGCCGAGCGCTCGCGTGACTGATCGACGCGGTAAAAACGCTCGAACAGCCGGGCTAAATGTTCAGACGCAATGGTTGTGCCCTGATTGCGCACCCGCAGATAACTGCCATCCAACTCGGCAATTGCCTCCACCTGCACCGTCGAATCCGCCTCTCCGTACTTGATCGCATTGGCGCACAGATTGGCCAGTGCGCGGCGTAGCAGCATCGGCTCGGCCCAGATCACACCGCTGCCACGGGCCTCGATACTCATCCCGACATCTGCCGCCAATCCTTCAAAGTAATCGGCAATGCGTTGCATCTCATCCGCCGCATCCAGCTCCTGGCGCTGGCTCAGGGCACTGGCCGGATCGGTGCGCGCCAGAAACAGCATGTTGTCGAGCATCCGCGTCAGCCGTTCGAGCTCTTCGACGTTGGAGGCGAGCAACTGCTGATAAGCCTCGATACTGCGATTCTGCTGCAGCGCGACCTGGGTTTCGCCGAGCAGGTTGTTGATCGGCGTGCGCAGTTCATGGGCCATGTCGGTGGACACCTGACTCAATTGCGCAAAACCCGTGGCGAGGCGGTCGAGCATGGCATTGAACGCCTCGATCATCGGCTGCAATTCTCGCGGCGCACCGCTGCTGGCGAGGCGTTCGCCGAGGTTGCCGACACCAATGCCATGTGCGTGCTTCGCCAGTTGCCGCAACGGCAGCAAACCGCGATACACCAGCAAACAACCGACCACCGCCAGTAACAGCGCCGCCAGCGAGGCGAGTCCATAAACACTCAAACGGTAATTGGCGAGCATCGCCGTGCGCTCGCTCATCAGGCGCCCGGTGGTGACTTGCAGATTGCCCAGTTCGCCGGAATCGATACTCGCCGCCACCGCCGAAAACGGCACGCCGTCGACACTCGGCAGATGCTGTACGTCTTTGAGTGTCATCGCATGATCGATGGGCACCGCTGGCAACGTCGGTGTATTCAGGTTGCCCGGGTTGACCACCAGCAGCGGCGGTTGCCCCGGCGTGCCGATGGTCAGCAGTGCTTCGTGGTTGCCGAGCATGTTCTGGAACAGCGCCGGTTTGTTCTTGATCAGCTCCAGAGTGTTGCTGTCGTTGAGAAAGGTGCGCAACTGATCGACGCGGCTGACCAGCGCTGTGTCATCACGGCGGATCAACTGCTGCTCCAGTTCGTTGTACAGCGCAGCGCCGAGGCCAGCCAGCGAGGCGAACGCAAGCAGGGCGAACACCAGCGCCAGGCGCAAGGTCAACGAATACGGCCGAGGGCTGCTCATGGCTGCGTATCGAAGCGATAACCGATGCCGCGCACGCTGTGGATCAGCTTGAGCTGGAACGGATCATCGATCTTCGCCCGCAAGCGGCGAACGGCGACATCGACCACATTGGTGTCGCTGTCGAAATTCATGTCCCAAACCCGTGAGGCAATCAGCGAACGCGCCAGCACTTGTCCGGTATGCGTGGCGAACAACTGCAGCAACGCAAACTCTTTGTTGGTTAGGGTGATGCGTACACCGGCACGGCTCACGCGGCGCTTGAGTACGTCGATCTGCAGGTCGGCGACTTGCAGTTGTTCGTCTTCATGGATCGGCCCGCGCCGGGTCAGGGTGCGCAGGCGCGCCACCAGTTCGGCAAAGGAAAACGGCTTGATCAGGTAATCATCAGCGCCCAGTTCCAGGCCTTTGACGCGGTCAGCGATGTCATCGCGAGCAGTGAGGAACAGCACCGGCGTGTCAGCCTCCTTGCGCAACCGGCGCAGGACTTCCCAGCCATCCATTTTCGGCATCATCACATCGAGCACGATCACATCGAAACTGTGTTCCAGCGCCAGGTGCAGCCCGTCGGCACCGTCGCGGGCGAGGCTGACGCTGTAACCCAGTTCCTGTAATCCGTTGAGCAGGTAATTGCCGGCCTTGGGTTCGTCTTCGACAACCAGAATATTCATCGATCAGTCTCAATGGTCATTGATGCAGCCGCTGCCTTGTACCTGATAGTCCAGCACATGTTCGCGGCCCTGATGGTCGAGATAATTCAATTGCGCCGGGACCACGCCACACGCTTGTGAAATATCAGTGCTGGACAGGACTTTGTCGACATCCAGGTTGACGTAGAAGCCGGATTTGTCATGAATCACGGCGGTGTCGGGCATGTTCGCGGCGAACGCGCTGCCGGTGGCGAGGAGGGCGGTGAAGGCGAGCAGGAGGCTTTTCATGATCAGTCACTCAGTGGTCAAGGTTGATCGGCATTGGCGCCGGGACAACTTCAGGCTACCGAGCGATCCGCACGGCAAACCGACAGCTGAATGACAAAGTTGTAATGAAAGTGACTGCGAATCTCCCTGTAGGAGCTGCCGAAGGCTGCGATTTTTTGATCTTGCTTCTAAAAGTCAAAGTCAAAAGATCGCAGCCTTCGGCAGCTCCTACAGGGGATTTGTGGTGGTCGGTCAGCTCGCGTGGGTATTGAGGATGCTCGCCACCTGCTGCGGCTGGCAGTTCAGATAAGGCGAAGACTTCAACCAGCGCTGATCCGGGTACCACGAAAACATGAACTGGCCGTTCTTCAAGCGGTCGATCACCTGCTTGGCAATCTGTGGTCGTACCGCCGGGCAGCCCTGGCTGCGGCCGATGCGCCCCTGTTTCTTGCTCCACAACGGATTCACATAGCTGGCGGCGTGAATGACGATCGCACGATCGCGGGCCATGTCATTGAAACCCGGCTCCAGACCGTCCATGCGCAGCGAATAACCGTGGGTGCCGCTGTAACTTTCCTGGGTGCGGAACAGGCCGAGGCTGGACTGGTAACTGCCTTCGACATTGGAAAACTGCGTGGCGAAATTTTCCCCGGAGTTGGAGCCGTGGGCGACCAGATCGCGCAGCACCAATTTCTTTTTGCTCAGGTCGAAGATCCACAGGCGGCGTTCGGTGGACGGTTGCGAATAGTCGATGATCGCCAGATGGCGGGACGGCTTCGCACCGTTGTTGACCGCGCATTGCATGGCGTTCAAAGCACCTTTCAGCGCTTGGGGATTGAGTTCTGGCGCGGCGTGCGCGAGGCTGGTGAAGAGAACCGGCGATGGTTTGCCGGCGGCAAAAACTGGACTGGTCACGACGATAGCGGTGGCAGTCAGCAGAAGTCGGCGCAAAAACGTCAACATTTTATAAAGTGTCCTCACTTGCTACATATTTGGCACTTTGGCTCCTGACTCCCAGTCAATACCCGCAAGCCCGCAGATCGAGCCTGACTGTTCAGCGCACCTGATGTAAGGTTGGCCATCATCTAGACGGCCATGGATTGGAGTAAAGCAGTTGTTCAAAAAGTACGCATGCTACTTGAGCATTTGTTTGCTCGCTGCGCCGTTTGTCGCTTGTGCCGATGAGCCGCTGCCACCGCTGGAGACATTGCCAACACCACCGGCGGAAATGCCGGTCGAGCCGCAAAGTCCGTTGCAGGCGGTGTTGATCAGTCTGGCGCAGTCGTGTCCGGCGATTGCCACGCGCCTCAACGGCCCGGCGCTGACGCAACTGCAAGCGTTCTACCAGCAGCAGGACTGGATGCCGGTGTGGGCCAACGAATCCGCACGATTGCCGGTGTTGCATGCGCAATTACAGCTGTTGGCCGATGATGGCCTCAATCCAAAAAACTATCCGATCGCCACCACTGCGCCTCAGGATGGCGAGTTGTGTGCCGACATCGACATCAGTCGCAACTATCTCCAGGCCCTGCAGGATTTGCACTACGGTCTCCTGCTGCAATCGCACTTCGAACCGCTGTGGCATGCCGACGCCACTCCGCGCGACCGTCAGGCGGAATTATTGGCCATCGCCGTTCCCGGCCTGCACGACATTCCCGCTGCGTTCGACCTTGCCCGTCCGCGTCTGGCGCAATATCAGGACCTGCGTCAGCTCTATGCGGCGCAACGGCTCAAAGTCTTGCCGCAATGGCAAGCGGTGGGCAACGGGCCGCTGCTGCGCCCGGCCATGGAAGACAAACGCGTACCGGAACTGGCCCAGCGTCTGTACAGCGAGGGCTATCTGACCCAGATCATTGGCACGCCCGGCAATGCGTATGACGGCGTGCTGGTCGACGCCGTGAAGAGTTTTCAGGCCAACCATTCCTTGCAGGCTGACGGTGTGGTCGGGCCGGGAACAATTGCTGAACTCAACATCAGTCCGCTGACCCGCCGCGAACAACTGCGGGTCAACCTCGAGCGTTTCCGCTGGATGGCCCAGGACCTGGAGCCCAATGGCTTGCTGGTCAACGTCGCCGCCGCTGAACTGACGCTGTATCAGGGCGGCGTGGCGGTGTGGCAAACGCGCACTCAGGTTGGCCGCGCCGAGCGCCAGACGCCGTTGCTCAAATCCCGGGTGACACGCCTGACCCTGAACCCGACCTGGACCGTGCCGCCGACCATCTGGAAAGAAGACAAACTGCCGGAAATCCGCAAGGACCAGACCTTCCTCAGCCGCCAGAACCTGCAAGTGCTCGACGCCAACGGTCAGCCGCTGGCGGCAGCGGACATCGACTGGGACAACCCCGGCAACATCATGCTGCGTCAGGATGCCGGGCCGCGTAATCCGTTGGGGCAAATGGTCATCCGCTTCCCCAACCCGTTCTCGGTGTATCTGCACGACACGCCGAGCAAGGCGCTGTTCGAAAAAGGCCCGCGCGCCTTCAGCTCCGGCTGCGTGCGGGTCGAGCATCCGATGCAATTGCGCGACTTGTTGCTCACACCCGCAGAAAAGGCCCGTACCGAAACCCTGCTGGCCACCGGCACCACCCACGAATTTCGCCTGTCAGCGCCGGTGCCGATCCTGATGACTTACTGGACGGCACAGGTCGACAGCAGCGGCCGCGTGCGTTACTCACCGGACATCTACAGCCGTGACAGCGCCTTGCTCGCGGGCCTTGATCGGGCGCATTGAGCCTCAGCGGGTGCTCCGGTTCCAGAACACCCGCGCCAACCACGCATCGACACTCAACTTGCCAGCGCCAGCGAACACCAGCGGCAGCAGCGCCGCCAGGTAAATCGCCGGCAGCTTGAAGTTGCCGAAACCTTTGTTAGTGATCGCATAACCCTGCGCCAACTCGCTCAGTGACGACCAGTCAGCCGGCCAGTGCACGGCGGCGGTGGCGACGACGGTGACCACGATCAGCGAGATCGCCGAGATCCGCGTGCCGAAGCCCACCAGAATCGCCAGTGCGCAGATCAGTTCAGCCCACATCGACAATTCCCAGTTGAGCGTTGCCGGCAGGTGATCGAACGGGAAGGGGAATTTGTCCTGGATGTCTTCGAACCAGTTCTGCCCGTTGAATTTCTCCAGTCCGGACTCGAAGAACTCCCAGGCGATGAACAGGCGCAGGGTCAGTGGGGCGAGCCAGGTACCGGCGCGGTCGAGGTTCAGGTGCAGGGATTTGACCGCAGTTGAAAGGGTGGTGGTCATGAGGCGTCTCCGGTGAATTGAGTGAAATCGACCGGGTCATTTCAGCTTTGGGGTGTATCGGTGATGTGTCGGCAGGATGGGGAATTGTGCGTTGGGTGTGTCTGCGGCTTCCGGGTATACAGTGCGATACAGGCAAAAGCCCCTCACCCTAACCCTCCCGAAACGTCGGACCGCCCAGAGGGAGAGGGGACTGACCGAGTTGTCTTGCGTCATCCATCGACCTGGGAAATCCGGTCGATTATGGATTCACCCAAGCACGTTCAGGTCGGCGTACATCGTCAATATCCCCCGATCGGCTCCCTCTCCCTCCGGGAGAGGGCTGGGGTGAGGGTAACGGGCTGGACTCATATCGACGAGCCAGTCAGCATGACCAAAAAAACGGACCCACCCTATGCGACGACTCCCCTCCCTGGCCGCCCTGCGCACCTTCGAATGCGCCGCCCGCCACGCGCATTTCGGCCGTGCAGCCGCCGAACTGTGCGTCACCGACAGCGCCGTCAGCCATCAGATCCGCCAGCTCGAAGAACAACTCGGCGTCTCACTGTTCATCCGCGAAGGCCGACAAATCCGCCCGACCATCGCCGCCGGGCGGCTGATGCAAAGCCTGCAACAAGCCTTCGAACTGATCGGCGATGCCTGCGATGAATTGCGCGATCCGTCGTCGCTGGCGGTGCTCAGACTGGCCGTCACTGCCGAACTCGCGCAAAAGTGGCTGATGAGTCGCCTCACTGATTTCTACGCGCGTTATCCGCACATCACCTTGCACCTCTACGAACAACCGATCGACGCCACGGCGCCCGGCGAAGACATCGACCTGGCGATCACCTATGGCACCGGCCCGGTGGACAGCAGCGCCTACTTCGTGCGGCCGCTGCCAGCCTTGCAGTTCTTCCCGGTGTGCAGCCCCGGCCTGTTCAACCAGGGCAGCTTGAAAACCCCGAAGGATCTGGCCCGTCACTGCCTGCTGCACGACGATCAGGACGGCAAGACCTGGACCGCGTGGCTGACCAGCCACGCCGGTGATCTACGTCCGCAGCGTCAGTTGTATTTCGCCCACGCTGGTTTGGCGTTGGAAGCGGCGGCGCAAGGGCAGGGCGTGGCCATGGGCGATAACCTCACCGCGCAGGAGGATTTACAGAGTGGTCGCCTTGTGCGGCCCTTCGCATCCAGCATGACTGCCCTTGGCCAATACGCGTTGGTCTGCGAGCGGCTGCGGCTGGAGCGCCCGGCGGTGGCGCAGATGCTCGAATGGTTCAACGATCAACTGGCCGATTGATGAGTTGAATTCAACTGTTCCGCAATAATCATCGTTGGCGGGCGTACTGTGTGCGCCCTTAGCCTGTGGTCATTCCCATCGCGAAGACGAGGTTTGACCATGGCACGTTTGCTCGACTCCACCCCCAAACAGGACGGCTTCCGTCTGCCCGGCGAATTCGAAGCCAAGTCCGGCTGCTGGCTCGGCTGGCCGGAGCGCACCGACGTCTGGCGCAACGGCGCGAAACCGGCGCAGAAAGTCTGGGTGCAGATCGTCACCGCCATTTCCCACAGCGAACCGGTCACCGTCTGCGCATCGGCCGCGCAGTTCGCCACGGCGCGTCGGCAGTTGCCGCCGCAAGTGCGCGTGGTCGAGATGACCTGCAACGACACCTGGTTTCGCGACAGCGGCCCATGCTTTGTGGTCAACGATCAGAGCGGTGAAGTGCGCGGCGTCGACTTCGAATTCAACGCCTATGGCGGTCTTGACGGCGGCCTGTATTACCCGTGGGACAAGGACGACCAGATCGCCAGCAAGATCCTCGAAATCGAGCGCTTCGACCGCTACCGCGCGCCGCTGATTGCCGAGCTGGGCGGCATCCAGAGCGACGGTCAGGGCAGCATCCTCACCACCGAACAATGCCTGCTCAACCGCAATCGCAACCAGCATCTGGGCAAGGACGAAGTCACCCGACGCCTGACTGATTACCTCGGTGCCGAGCAAGTCATCTGGCTGCCACGCGGCTGCAAGTTCGACGAAACCGATGGCCATGTCGATGACCTCGCCTGCTTTGTGCGTCCCGGTGAAGTGGTGTTGCAATGGACCGACAACCGCGACGATCCGCAGTGGGAAATCTATCAAGAAGCCTACGACATCCTGCGCAGCACCCGCGACAGCCGTGGCCGCGAGTTGATCGTGCACAAGCTGCCGCAACCGGACGTGCTCGAGTGGACCGCCGAAGAAGCCGACGGCCTCGATCAGCAGGACAGCACCCACACTCGTCAGGCCGGCACGAAAATCTGCGCGTCGTACATCAACTACTACGCCGGCAACAGCTCGATCGTTGTGCCGCTGTTTGGTGATCGTAACGACAAGGTTGCCATGGCGACGCTGGCCGAACTGTTCCCGCAGCACAAGATTGTCGGCATCGAGAACTCCCGGGAAATCCTTCTCGGCGGCGGCAACGTCGCGTGCATCACTATGCCGCAATACGCCGGCAAAGGAGTGTGATCATGCGCCTGCACAAACTGACTCAAGCGTTATTGCTGGTGCTTGCACCCCTGTGTGTGCAGGCCGCTGACTCCGCCAAACCGGTGGTTAATCTGTACATCTGGGGCGAGTACCTGGCGCCGGATACCCTGAAGAATTTCGAGGCGCAGACCGGCATTCATGTGGTCGCCGATCACTTTGATTCGCTGGAAACCGTCGAGACCAAATTGCTCACCGGGCGCAGCGGCTACGATCTGGTGTTGACCGCCGGACAGCACCTGTCGCGGGCCATCGAGAGCGGCGCGATCCAGCCGTTGGACCAGGCCCGGGTGCCGCATTTTGCAGGCGTCGGTGAAGAGTTTCGCCAGCACATGGCGGTGTTCGATCCGGGCAATCGCTATGCCGGGATTTACGCTTGGGGCACCACTGGCGTCGGCTATCAGGAGGAGGCGATCAAGCAGCGTCTGCCCGATGCACCGACGGACAGTTGGGCGATGTTGTTCGATCCGGCGGTGGTGGCGAAATTCGCCGATTGCGGGGTGAGTCTGCTCAACGATCCCAACGAAGTATTCGCCGCTGTCATGAAGTACATGGGGCTGGACATCAATCGGCAAAATCTTGATGACTTGAAACTCGCCGAGCAGCAACTGGCGAAGATCCGGCCGTATATCCGCTATTTCGACAATGATCTGAATATCAGCGATCTGGCCAATGGCAATACCTGCGTGGCGATGTCGTGGAACGGCAATGTCGCCATTGCGGCGGGGCAGGCGGAGGCGGCGAAGAAGCCGTTCAAGTTGAGTTACCGGATTCCGAAAGAGGGTGCGTTGATCTGGTTTGATGCCATGGTCGTGCCCAAGGACGCGCCGCATCCGCAGGCCGGGTTGGCGCTGATGGATTATCTGATGACGCCGGAAGTGATTGCGCCGATCACCGACACCATTCACTACGCCAATGCGATCACGGCGGCGGATGGTTTGGTCGATGCCGCAATACGCAATGATCCGGGGACGTATCCCTCGGCCGCCGTCAGGGCCACGCTGTACAGCAAAAATGATAATGGCAAGGCGTTCAATCGGGCGCTGATGCGGGCGTTCAGCCGGTTGAAGTCCGGGCTGTGAAAAGCAGACCCTCACCCCAGCCCTCTCCCGGAGGGAGAGGGAGCCGAGCGAGGAGTCTTGCGTTATACATCGACCTGAAAAACCGAGTCGATTATGGATCTAAGTCTTGGCGTTCATGGATTCAAAGACGTTATTTCAGGTCGACGTAAAATCTCCAATATCCTCCAATCAGTCCCCTCTACCTTTGGGCGGTCCGACGTTTCGGGCGGGTTAGGGTGAGGGCAGTCGATTATGGAATTGAGAAGTCTTGGCGTTCATGGATTCAAAGACGTTATTTCAGGTCGACGTGAATCTCCAATCTCCCCCAATCAGTCCCCTCTCCCTCTGGGAGAGGGCTAGGGTGAGGGCAGCGGTTTAGGCACCCGCCACAAATACCAAGCCGCCACCGTCCGAAAAGGACTCCAGGCCAACCCGATCTCAACCATCTGCCTGCGCGTTGGCTGCACCTCCAACCCCTTCAAACGCCGATACCCCTCACGCACACCAAAGTCATCGGCCGGCAGAATATCCATGC
Organism: Pseudomonas sp. AC242; assembly: GCF_979258655.1. Taxonomy (NCBI): domain Bacteria; kingdom Pseudomonadati; phylum Pseudomonadota; class Gammaproteobacteria; order Pseudomonadales; family Pseudomonadaceae; genus Pseudomonas; species Pseudomonas sp. AC242. The sequence goes on along the minus strand of NZ_OZ409873.1, from coordinate 3,055,555 downwards.
GTTCCAGGCTGTAAATCAGCAACATCTCCACCGTCCAGCGACCCACCCCGCGCAAACTGACCAAACGTTCGATCAACGCCTCATCGTCCATCGCCAGCGCCGTGGCGTAATCCGGCACCACGCCATCCAGCGTCGCCTGGGCAATCCCTTGGATCGTCGCAATCTTGCCCGCGGAAAACCCGCAACTGCGCATGCGCTCAAAATTCGTCGCAAGGATTTGCTCCGGCCGCGGAAACGACTGCCCAGGAAACAACCCCACCAGCCGCCCGACAATCGCATCGCCGGCCTTGGCATGCAGTTGCTGATAAGCAATCGCCCGCACCAGCGACTCGTAGGGATCACGCGCCGGATGCGGTTGATGCCGGCACGGGCCGACCGCTGCGATATGGCGTTGCCAGTCCGCATCGAGCGCGGCCAGAAACTCTCTGGCCGCTTGATAGGCATCAGGCATGTTATTTCAGCAAGCCGTTGACTTCGCCGTAGGTGAAAGCCTTGAGATCATGGGTATCGAGTTTGCCGCTGGCCAGAAAGCTTTTTACCAGCCCACCCATGGCGCCATAGAGGAATTCGGCGATGCCGGAACCCGCGCTCAAGCGGCGCACGCCCAGCGCTTGCAGTTCTTGCGGCGAAGGCAGGCAAGCGAAACCCAGGACATTGACCGGCAGCGTCGTGCCTTTGCAGATGGCCTCGATTTCATAGGCCGAGGTGACGCCCGCCGCGAACAAACCATCCGCGCCGGCCGCTTGATACAGCGCCGCGCGGTGCAGGGTTTCGGCGACGCGATCCTCGGCCGGCACAAGGCTTTTCAGATAGACATCGGTGCGTGCATTGATGAACAGCTGCACCTCGCGCTTGTTGGCCACCTGTCGCGCCACTTCGATCTTGCGCGCGAGCAACTCGGGATCGGCAGAACCGTCCTCGATATTGATGCCCACGGCCCCCGCTGCGATCACCGCATCCAGCACTTCGGCGACGCGCCCGAGGTCATCGGAATAGCCGGCCTCGACATCCACGGTCAAGGGAATGCTGATCACCCGGGCGATGGATTCCACCGTCGACACCAGACGTTCAAGGGGCAGGGTGTTGCCGTCCGGGTAACCGTGAGCCCAGGCCACTGCCGCACTGCTGGTGGCCACGGCTTTACCGCCCAGGTGCTCGACCAGTCGCGCACCGGTGGCGTCGGCGACATTGGTCAGAATCAACAGACCTTGCTGGTGCAACTGGTGAAACTGCGTAGCGAGCGCGTTCATCAAAAATCCTTCTTGTCAGTTGATTCGGTGGGTCAGAATGCCAGTTGTTGGGTGAGTTGCACGGCGGCGTTTTCCAGCCGCAGCAGAAACGCCTTGCGCGGTTGTCCACCACCATAGCCGGTGAGCGAGCCATCCGCGCCGATCACCCGATGGCAGGGCACCACAATCGATAACCGATTGTGCCCGTTGGCCAGACCGACCGCGCGACTGGCGCCGGGTTTGCCCAAACCGGCGGCGATGGCGCCGTAGGTGCTGGTGTGGCCGTAAGGTATCTGCAGCAGCGCCGACCAGACCTGCCGGGCGAACTCGCTGCCGGGCAGGTGCAGTGGCACGGTAAAGGTCGTCAGTTGACCGGCGAAATACTGCGCCAGTTGCTGCTCGATCTGTTGCAGATGTGGGTTGTGCCCCGGCGCGACCGCATAGCCGTAGCGGTGTTGCAGTTCTTCGACTTCGCGGGTCAGCGCCGGGCGATCAAGAAACTCCAGCAGTACCAGGCCACGCCGCTCGGCCATGGCAATCATCGGCCCCAGCGGGGTGGTCAGTCGGGTGAACAGCAGCGGCTCGCTGTGTTCGGCGCGACCGGGGGTGATGTGGAATGACTTCTGGAAAGCATCACGAAAACCGCTGAGCGATTCATAACCGGAATCAAACGCGGCGTGATCAATCGAGGTGCCTTGCTTGATCCCGCCCAGCGCCATGCCCAAGCGGCGCGTTCGCAGCCACGCATGGAAGGTCATGCCGAAGTGCTGCTTGAACCAACGGCGCAGCTTTAGCGGCTCGATGCCTTCAGCGAGTAATTGTGCGTCGCTCCAGCGCAGCTCTGGATCGGCCTCCACGGCGGTGAGCAGGCGCTGCACCCAGTCCGGCGCGATGGCCGCCGCGTCCAGCGGTTTACAACGCAGGCAGGCGCGATAGCCCGCCGACAGACAGTCATCGGCCTGGGCGAAGAACTCGACGTTCTCCGGTTTCGGCTTGCGCGCCGTGCAGCTGGGGCGGCAGAAGATTCCGGTGGTTTTCACGGCCGTAAAGAACACGCCTTCATAGGCAGTGTCGCGTTCGAGCATGGCGCGAACCATTTCGGCGTGGGGCGGCAGGACAGCGGTTTGTATGTTCATGGCTCGAGAGTAAAACCAGATTCTCGATGGCTCCACCGAAAAATCGACAGTGAATTTTCAAATCCCCTGAACTACCGTGTAGGAGCTGCCGCAGGCTGCGATCTTGATCGTTCCCACGCTCTGCGTGGGAATGCAGCCTGGGACGCTCCGCGTCCCAAAATCCCAGATCGCCGCTATCGGCAGCTCCTACCGTTTGTTGAGGTGTGCCCGATGCATCCGTTTTCCATCCAACACATTGATCACATCGTCCTGCGCGTCGCGGATCTGCAACGCAGCATCGACTTCTACGGCCAGGTGTTCGGCGCCGAAGTGGTCAAACGCAACGAACCGCTGGGCCTGATACACCTGCGCGCCGGCACTTCGATGATTGATCTGGTCGACCTGCAAGGCGAACTCGGCCGCAAGGGCGGCGGGGCGGCCGGGGCCGAGCGACGCAACGTCGATCACTTTTGCCTGCGCATTGAGCCATTTGATGAGGCTGCACTGATTGCACATCTGCAAACCTTCGGCCTCACCGCCGCAAAAGCCGAATCACGCTTCGGCGCCGAAGGCAAAGGGCTGTCGCTGTACTGCTTCGACCCGGACGGCAATCAGGTCGAACTCAAAGGCCCGTCCGAGGCTTAAGCGCGTTTGGCCATCAACAGCACCGAAGCCGCCGCCGACAGCAGGCCTGCGCAGCAACGATTGAACATTCGTTTGCCGCGCGGCTCGGCGAACCAGCGGCGCATGTGCAGGCCCATCCACGCGTAGGCGCTGATGGCGATCCACTCCAGCAGCAGAAACAGCACGCCCAGCACCGCAAACTGCGCCGGCACCGGGCGTGCCGGGTCGACGAACTGCGGCAGAAACGCGGTAAATAACAGGATCGCCTTCGGATTGCCCGCCGCCACCAGAAACTCCTGCCGCGCCAATGCAAAAAAACCAACGGTCACGCCCGTCACCTGCTGCTCGGCCTCAGGATTGGCCCGCCATAACTGCCAGGCCAAGTACAGCAAATACGCCGCGCCAATGATCTTGATCGCATGGAACAACCATTCTGAAGTTTGCAACACCACCGACAGACCGGCACCGGCCAGCGCGATCATCCCGGCGAACGCCAGAATCCGCCCGATACCCGCCGTGCAGGCGCGGCGAAAGCCATAACGCGTGGCGTTGCTGATCGATAGCAGATTGTTCGGCCCGGGGGCCATGTTCAGGGCGAAACAGGCCGGAAGAAACAGGATGAGCGTGGCGAGATCCATGGCGGCACTCCAGTAACGAGAACGATATTTTTATCACAGCCTCCGGGCGCCCAGACCCATACAGTCACGCGGTGCTGTCGCGGTACAGCGCCCGGCGCCGTTGGGCAACGCGGTCGAACTTTTTGCAGATGCCTTCACTCTGAATGACTCAGAGGGTGATGGTTTCGGCAGAAATAACTATCCGGCCGGTCAGAAACCGCGATAGCCGTGTAAAATTTCGCCGACGTTGCACTCACCCCGTTTGGCCCCAGGCGGCCCCACCAAGAGCGATCTACATGCAAGCAAAGGCCCGTGAAGTTTATGTGCCACCGGTGCTGCAAGATCTGCGAGCCGGCACTGCCGAGCTGCACATCGCGCTGGAAAAACGCCTTCCCTTTTTCTCCGATACCCTCGATACCCAGGCCTTTGTCCGGCTGGTGCAGGCCTATTACGGCTTCTATTTACCGCTGGAAAACGCACTGCAGCAAAGCGATGCAATCCCCACCGATTTTGATCTGGCGCCCCGCCTCAAAACGCCAACCCTGCGCGCCGACCTGCTAGCTCTGGGCGTATCCGCCGCAGCGCTGCAAAGCCTGCCGCACTGCCAGCAGTTGCCGATCATCGACTCAAGCGCTGCCTGCCTGGGCGTGCTCTACGTCCTCGAGGGCGCGACGCTCGGCGGGCAGATTCTGCGCCGCGAAATCTCTTCACGGTTAGGCCTGGAAGCCAACAACGGCGCGGCCTTTCTCGATATCTACGGCGCCGCCACGGGCCGGCGCTGGCGCGATTTCATCGAATATCTGGGCAATCAGCCGATGAGCGCCGATGAGCGCGCCGCCGTCGTCACAGCGGCACAAACCACATTCAGTTGTTTCGAGCGCTGGCTCGAAAGCCGGGAGGTACTGGCATGAACCCGCAAGACAAAGAAGCCTTTGAAGAACTGCTGGCCAACTGTGCCGATGAGCCGATCCGTTTTCCCGGCGCGATCCAGCCCCACGGTTTGTTGCTAACCCTGAGCGAGCCTGAGTTGGTGATCATTCAGGTCAGCGCCAATGTCGAAACGTTGCTGGCCCGAGAGCCGCAAAGCCTGATCGGCCAGCCGCTGGAAAGCCTGATCGGCGACGCCGAAGCGGCAAAAGTGCGCGAGGCCTTGCTGCAACCGTCGCTTTCCGACTTGCAGCCACTGCGCTTCAGGCTCAACGGCACCGCGTTCGAGGGTTTGTTGCATCGTCATCAGGGCGTATTGATTCTGGAGCTGGAAATCCACGTCGAGAACTTCCAGCCGCGCAACGTCGCCGGCAACCAGACTCATCTGGGGCGCATGCTTCAGCGTCTGCAAGCGGCGACCACGTTGCAGGCGCTGTACGACATCAGCGTCAAGGAAATCCAGGCCATGACCGGTTACGACCGGGTGTTGATCTATCGTTTCGAGGAGGAGGGCCACGGTCAGGTCATCGCCGAAGCCTCCGACCCGTCGATGGAAGTGTTCAATGGCCTGTTCTTCCCGGCCTCGGACATTCCCGAACAAGCGCGCGAGCTGTATCGCACCAATTGGCTGCGGATCATCCCCAATGCCGACTATCAACCAGTGCCGCTGCTGCCAAAGTTGCGCCCGGACACGAACACGCCGCTGGACCTGAGTTTCGCCACCCTGCGCAGCGTGTCGCCGATCCACTGTCAGTACATGAAGAACATGGGCGTGCTGTCGTCGATGAGCATTTCCCTGCTCAAGGGTGACAAGCTCTGGGGCCTGATCAGTTGCGGCAATCGTCAGCCACTGCACGTGCCGCACGAATTGCGCGCGGCGTGTCAGACCATCGGCCAGGTGCTGTCGCTGCAGATCAGCGCCATGGAAGCGCTGGAGATCAGCCGTCAGCGCGAAGAAAAAGTCGAAGCCTTGGCGCTGCTCAATCAAGCGATGATCGACTCGCCGCAGAATGTCTTCGACGGCCTCGCCAATCAGCCGCAGACCCTGATGGCGCTGACCAATGCCGGCGGTATTGCAATCATCGAAGACAAACAACTGCACCGCTACGGCAACTGCCCGGAGCCGGAAGACATTCGCGCCTTGCACAAGTGGCTGCAGGACAGCGGCGAGGCGGTGTTTGCCAGTCATCACCTGGCCAGCGTCTATCCGCCGGCCGCGCAGTTCCAGCAGGTGGCCAGCGGCGTGCTCGCCATGAGCCTGCCGAAACCGGTGGACAACGGCGTGTTCTGGTTCCGCCCCGAGGTCAAGGAAAACATCAATTGGAGCGGCGATCCGCGCAAGCCGCTGGACCTGGAAAACTCCGACGCCGGCCTGCGCTTGCGCCCGCGCACCTCGTTTGAAATCTGGAAAGTCGAGATGGCCGGGATCTCCACCAAGTGGAGCCACGGTGATCTTTTCGCCGCCAATGATCTGCGCCGTTCGGCACTGGAAAACGATCTGGCCCGGCAGGTGCGCCGCGAGCAGGAAGCGGTGCGCGCCCGCGATGAGCTGGTGGCGGTGGTCTCCCACGATCTGCGTAATCCGATGACGGTGATCTCGATGCTGTGCGGCATGATGCAAAAGGCCTTCAGCTCCGACGGCCCGCACACTTCGCGCCGGATCTCCACCGCGATCGACACCATGCAACAGGCTGCCGGACGCATGAACACGCTGCTGGAGGACTTGCTCGACACCTCGAAAATCGACGCCGGACGCTACTCCATCACCCCACAAAAGCTCGATGTCGCGCAGATGTTCGAAGAGGCGCAGGCGCTGCTTGCACCGTTGGCACTGGACAAGGACATCAGCATTTCCTTCGCGGCCGATCCTGATCTGCGCATTCATGCTGACCCGGAGCGGCTGTTCCAGGTGCTGTCGAACTTGGTCGGCAACGCGATCAAGTTCACCCCGCGACTGGGCAGGGTGGGCGTGCATGCCACCTCCGTCGGCAATGAAATCGTCTTCACTGTTCGCGATAGCGGCGAAGGCATTCCCAAGGAGCATCTACCGCATGTGTTCGACCGTTACTGGACGGTGAAAGAGGGCAACCCGACCGGTACCGGCCTTGGTTTGTACATCACTCAAGGCATCGTCGAAGCCCACGGCGGACGGATTTTCGCCGAGAGCGAACCGGGGCAGGGCAGCGAGTTCCGCTTCACCGTGCCGCGTCTGGACTGAGCGTAGATTTTAATGTGGGAGCGAGCCTGCTCGCGAAAGCGGTGGGTCATGTGATCGTTCCCACGCTCCGCGTGGGAATACCTCAACGGACGCTCTGCGTTCGGCTCTGAAGGGGACGCGGAGCGTCCCAGGCTATATTCCCACGCAGAGCGTGGGAACGATCAGGATCACAGGGGCATTTTCTTCAATACCGGGGATCGGGTGCTGGTTAGGGTGAGCACCTTGTTCCTCGATTTGAAGCAGGTGTGCGATGAGTCTGATTGTTTCGATGGCGGCGTTTGCGCTGGCGGCGTCCATCACGCCGGGGCCGGTGAATATTGTGGCGTTGAGTTCCGGGGCGCAGTTCGGTTTTCGCGCCAGTCAGCGGCATGTTGCCGGGGCCACGTTGGGGTTTGTGTTGCTGCTGGTGCTGATGGGGCTGGGCTTGCATGAGGTGCTCAAGCTTTGGCCGTTCATGACCCGGGTGGTGCAACTGGCCGGTGTGGCGTTTCTGCTGTTCATGGCGTGGAAGCTGGCCATGGATGACGGGCAATTGAATGCCGGTGATTCCGGACGGGCGCCGTCGATGCTGTACGGCGCGGTGATGCAATGGCTCAACCCGAAAGCCTGGCTGGCCTGCGTCGCGGGCATGGGCGCGTTTGTCGCCGATGGCGAGGCGCGGCTGGTGTGGCAGTTTGCGGCGGTGTATCTGGTGATCTGTTATCTGTCGGTCGGCTGCTGGGCGTATGCCGGGACGTTTTTGCGTGGGTACTTGAGCAATGCAACGGGGATGCGCTGGTTCAATCGGAGCATGGCGGGGTTGTTGGCGCTGAGTGCTATCTACCTGCTGCTACCGTAAACCCTGTAGGAGTGAGCCTGCTCGCGATAGCGATGTATCAGTCAATATAGATGTCGACTGATAGGCCGCTATCGCGAGCAGGCTCACTCCTACAATGAATCGCGGTGTAGCCGAGAGATCATTAGTCGAACGGCTGCTGAAAGGCGCCGCCCTCAATGTGATACACCTTTGGCTCTTCGGAAAAATATTCCTCCAGACCCAGCATGAACAGCCGATGGTCCTCACTCGCTTCAAACCCCGGCGTGTGATCCTCAAGGGATTGCCAGCGCACAATCAAATTGAACACCTCAGGCGTTTCAATTCCCTGCGCAAGCAAGTGCCCGCCGTAACCCTTGGCGTGCCTGAGCAGTGGCTCGACCCCGGCAAATGCCTGCCGGAAGGCTTCGGTGTTCCCTGTGTGAACGGGCAGTAAAGCGATCTCATAAATCATGGTGTTCTCCTCGGGGCTGGGTTCAGCGATTGGCGAGTTCGGGCGACGGCACGACAGCAATCGCAATTTTCCCTTGAACGCCGTTGTTGGGCGTTTCCAGCCGGGCATGGGCGAGGCCGATGTCGGCCAGCGGATAGACCGCGCCGACGTGCGGGCGCAACTGACCGTTGGCGATCAATGCGCTCAACTCGTCGAGTTTGCCGCGATTCTGTCGGGTGAACACGAAGTGGTAGCTGGCGTTCTTGCCCCAGGCCTGAATCAGGTTTTGCGGCTGGGCAAGGTCCACGATCGACACCACGCGGCCAAGCTGTGCGAGGGCGTCGGGGCTGCGCGCCAGGGTGTTGCCGCCGATGGTGTCGAAGACGACATCGACGCCACGACCCTCGGTTTCGCGCAGGATCGCGGCGACATAATCTTCCTTTTCGTAATCGATCAGCACATCGGCGCCCATCTGCCTGGCGAACTCGAAATTGCCTTCACGCACAGTGGTGAAGACCTTCGCGCCGATGGCTTTGGCCAGCTGAATCGCGACATGACCAACGCCGCCCGCGCCGCCGTGGATCAGAATGCTCTCGCCGACTCTGAGCGCCGCCCGCACGACCAGCGCTTCCCACGCCGTGCCGCCAACCAGACTCAGGCTCGCCGCTTCAAGATGGCTGAGCGTGGCCGGCTTCTTGCCGACAATGTTTTCGGCCGCGACGTGGTACTCGGCATAACTGCCTGGACCGTCGAAAATCTGCGGGGTGTACCAGACTTCGTCACCCGGCATGAACGCTGTCACCCCCGGGCCGACCGCTTCGACAACGCCAGAGACGTCGTGCCCGGTGATGGCTGGCAGGGGCACCAGATCGGCATAGTCGCCACGGCGCACCTGATAATCCAGCGGATTGATGGAGGTGGCGTGCACCCGGACCAGCACTTCTCCCGCGTGTGGCACTGGTTTGGGCACTTCACAAAGTTCGAACGATTGTGCGCCGCCAAATGAAGTAAGGATCATCGCTTTCATTGCATTTCCTCGTTTCGGTAAAAAGGGATATCGGGAATTATCGATATCTTGGGGCAAAAAATTACAGCTCGCTGCCGATGATCTCGGCCAGCGCACTGATCGCTGCTTCGTTACGTTTGTAATAGGTCCACTGCCCAATGCGCCTGACCTCGACCAGGCCTGCGCGTTGCAGCGTCGCCAGGTAATCGGACACCGTCGACTGCGACAGCCCGACGCCTTCCTGAATACTGCTGACGCAAACGCCCACCGTGTGCACGTCACCTTCATCCTGGGGAGGAAAGTGCTTCTCGGGATCCTTCAGGCCTTTGAGGATTTCCAGGCGTGTGCGGTTCGAGAGGGCTTTGAAGATTTCGAGTAGGTCCATGCCGCGAAGATATCGGAATTTACCGATATGTCAATATCTGAATGTGTTGGCCAGCGATTGATCGTTCCCATGCTCCGCGTGGGAATGCTTCATCGGACGCTCTGCCTCCGGCTCTGGAAGGGACGCGGAGCGTCCCGGGCTACGTTCCCCACGCAGAGCGCGGGAACGATCAATCGGGGCAAACCATCAGCCGCGATATTGGCCGGGCGTTGCCGCCAAATGCTGCTTGAACGCTCGCTGAAAATGCGCCTGATCGGCAAACCCGGCTTCCAGCGCCACATCGGCAATCAACTGCCCGCTGCGCAAACGCTCGCGGGCGAACTGGATGCGCTGGTTGACCAAAAAGGCGTGGGGCGTCATGCCGTAATGCTGTTTGAAGGCGCGGATCAGGTACGAAGGCGACAGTTGTGCCGCCGTGCAGATGTCGTCGAGGTTCAGCAGCTCGGTACAGTGTTCGCGGATGAAATCGGCCGCGCGTTCCAGCTTGAAATTGGGTTCGCGCAGCGAGGGGCCGGCGGGATTCAACCGCAGTTGCAGGTCGCTGAAAAACTCCACTGCTGCGCTCTGTTTGCGCAGTACGTCCTGCTGTTCGTCGACCAATGTTTCATAAAATCCATTCAGGTCGTTGAACAGCGCGGTGTCGTCGAGATGAGTAGTGGAGAAACGCCGAAACTCAAGATCACTGGCGAACCCCAACTGATGCTGCAAATCCGTCAGCCAGGGCGTTTCGACGTACAGCATCACATACGACCATGGCTGATCATCGATCGGATTGCACGCATGCACATCGCCGGGATTCATCAGCACCACGGTGCCTGCCGCGACTTCGAACTGCGCCTGCTCATGCACATAGGTGCTGCGACCGGCGGTGATTGCGCCAATGGAAAAGTGCGCGTGGGAATGCCGCGCATAGCAGACCTCGCGGCCATCGGCGATGGCCCGCGCTTCAATGAACGGCAGCGCCGCGTCGCGCCAGAAACGCGGGGCTTTTTCAGGGTTTTTGGCGGCAGCGTGTTTCATCGTTGTTATTCCCGGCAGGCCAGCGCGCCAGTGTATTAGCTCTGGCCGGCAAAGGCCCGTTCGAGTTCGGCAATGTCGAGTTTTTTCATCGTGAACATGGCCTGCATCGCTCGCTGCGACTTGGCGGTGTCGGCATCCAGCATCATGTGCATGAACGCCACCGGCACGATCTGCCACGACACGCCGAACTTGTCCTTGAGCCAGCCGCATTGCTGGGCTTCGACGGGGCCACCCTCGGACAGGTTGCCCCAGAAATGGTCGACTTCTTCCTGATTCTGGCAGTTGACCTGAAACGAGATCGCCTCGCTGAATTTGAACATCGGCCCACCGTTGAGGCCGGTGAAGGTCTGGCCATCGAGTTCGAAACTGACGGTCATCACCGCACCTTCCGGCTTGCCGTGAAATTCCTGACCGACCTTGCTGTAGTGGGTCAGGCCGGTGATTTTCGAATGATCGAAGATCGAGCAATAGAACTTCGCAGCGGCTTCGGCCTGATCGTCGAACCACAGGCAGGGCGTGAGTTTCTGAAAGCGTTGCATGGCAGTCATCCTCGGCAGGTTAGACACGCAGGATTAACAGCGTAGTCAGTCCTTGGTCGATTGCCGGTGCCGTAGATCGACAAGTTAGCGGGCGTCAGATCGTAGTCATAACGACTAGAGATTGAGTCAAATTGACCGGCATCTACGGCGCTTATCTCTACAACGGTCAGACGCCGATTGCGCTGCTGGTGGCGATGCACGCCCTGACCATCCTCGGCCCAACCCTGATCAAGATCGGCTACGTCATGCGCCTGCTGGCGCAGCACCGCATCCGCGGTCCCGAAACCACTGTGGGAGCTTGCCTGCAAGCGATTGCGGTCTGATATTCAACATTGATGTCGCCTGAAATACCGTCATCGCGAGCAGGCTCACTCCCACAGGTTTGTATGGTGGTCGCAAATTCCTGGCACACCCAAAACCACTGTGGGAGCTGGCTTGCCAGCGATTGCGGTCTGATATTCAACATTGATGTCGCCTGAAATACCGTCATCGCGAGCAGGCTCACTCCCACAGGTTTGTATGGTGGTCACAAATTCCTGGCACACCCAAACCACTGTGGGAGCTGGCTTGCCAGCGATGAGGCCAGCACCTTCAACATCAATGTTGACTGACCCGACGCCATCGCTGGCAAGCCAGCTCCCACAATGATTGATGGTGTTTCTGAAATCTCAGCGGCGCTCGGCAACCATCAGCAACGACTGCGGCACTGGACTTTGCGGATGCTGTGGCTCCTGCAAACCGGCCAATTGGAACCCGGCCATGTCCAGCGCATTCAGCCAACTCGACAACGTGCGGAAATACCACGGCATCGGCTGCCACTGACCTTTGAATCCCGCGAACGATTCTTCGCGCCAGCCATCCTGATAATCGCCTGCCGCGACAGACCATGGATGCAGTGTCTGAATGACCACAACACCTGTGGGAACAAGCAAGGCATTCATCGCGGCAAGCAGCGGAATTATGTCTTGATGCAGTAGCGAGAAATTCGCGCACACCAGGTTGTAGTCACGACCGATATCGACCTTGCCATCGACCAGCGCTTCGTAACTCGCAACATGCACCCGCGCCGCCCCCGCCAGACGCGCCGCCTCGATCAGCCGCGCATCGCCATCCACACCGACAGCTTCAATCCCGCGATCCGCCAGCGCCCGCAACAACCAGCCTTCGCCGCAACCCAGATCAAGTACGCGCTGCGGTTGGCGGCCCATGATCGCCAGCAGAGTCGCCTGATCGGTAACCTGCTGACGGCTTTCAATGGCGCCGCTGCGGATCGCTTCGATCCAGGCATCAGCGTTGGCATGCCAGCTCTGCAAAAGGCTGGATTCGGGGGAGGGCATGGCGGTGTCCCGACTTTTGAAAACCACAGTATGGACGCTGAACGCGGGCAAGGGCTTGTAGATCAGCGCATTCACCACAACCCCGAACGCCGATTTTCTTTAAGACATCGATATCAGGTCCATTTTCAGGTCATTTTTTCGAAGCCGCCAAAACCTCCTTGAGCGCTGCATTCGCACGTTCGGCAGTCTGCGCATCCTCGTGTTTTTTCAACTGCTCAGTGACCTCGCCCAACTGTGCCGCGCTGAGCCCGACGCGCAAGCTTGCCGCCATATGCGCGCGCAGTTGCGGTTCCACGCCCGGCGTCGCTGCCAGCGCGCCGACAGTGGCCAGTTCACGGCTTTGCCAGTCGAGGTTGTCGCGCTCGAAGATGTCGCCGAACAGGTGGGTTTGCAAAAACTGGTTAATCACTGGGGCGAACTCGAACACCGGGCCTTTGACCGGAGCGCCCGAGATCTTCGTTTGATTCGCGGTGCCGGCGGCCAGCAGTTCATCCCCGACTGGAATCGCCCGGCCCGGCTCACGCCCCGGCGCATCTTCGATGCCGCGTTGTTGGCGCGCCTGCACCACGGTCATGAGCTCATTCAAGGCATTGAGGCTGCGCGGGAAGCCGACGTAGGCGTAGAGCTGCACGAGAATTTCCCGGGTTTCGCTGATCGTCAGGCCAGCGTCCAGTCCTTGGTTGAGGGCCGCGTTGAGGTTGGGCATGTCGCTGGTCGCCATGAACGCAGCAATCAGTGGAATCGTCTGTTGTTTGCTCGAAAGGGCTTGTCCGGTGGTTTGCGCGGTGGTCATGGATTTCGGTGCCTCGGCTGCTTGGGTGGTAAGGCTGAACATCGCGCCAACGCTCAGGCAGAGCGCCATGAGTGCGGGGAGGGCAGCGCTGCTGCGTGTGTCAGTGGCCATCGTGAAAGGCTCCGTCCACTGTGGTTCTGCGATTCTCTGGGTATCCGTGGTCGGGCCATAACCACGGCTCAGGCCCATGCAGCCAAAGCCGAGGGCGGATACTTCGAGTGAACGGATGCCGAGTGTGCGCTTGTGCATGTCGATCTCCCATTGGGCGTGGGGGAAAGACTAAGCGAGGTGACTGGTGGGGACTAGACGGATAAATCGGGATGGCTTGATGAGTTCTGCTCATCAATCTGCGGAAGGCGGCAAAGCGAAAGTGAGGGTGTGACCCCTCACTCAGTCCGTCTGTTGACTACTGCGGGATGCGCAGCTTGTCCAGCAGTCGGTTGACCAACAGCTCGTTCAGCATGATCACCTGTTGCAGCGCCAGCAGCGGTTTGCGCTCCGGGCCGCCTATCGAGTTGGCGATGTTACCGGCCATGGAGTGGGCGTAGGAAAGCGACTCACAGGCTTCGACCAACAGGGTTTCTTCATCCAGCGTGGGGTCGACCAAATAGACCGGGCGAAACTTGGGTGAGCTTGGCGGAGCCCCTAGTGCTTCGGGCCGGAGGTAGTAGTCGAGGGCGCGGTCGGTTGCCTCTTTGACCTTTTGCGGGTCAAGCGCGGGGTCGTGAGGGATTGGATCTGTGGGCGGTGGATTTGGCGTGATCTTGAACATAGATAAAGCTCCAATTTGAAAAAATGGGAGCCATCACCCTCGCTACCAAACGGCGGGTGGCGGCCATGCGCGGGTTGGTAGACCGGTCAAATTGGGTAACCCGGCGCTCACGGATGAGCCCCACGCATGCCCACCATTCAAAGCCATACCTCAAAAAAAGGAGACAGCATCGACGGTGTCGCAACAACGACAATTTAAAGCGGGCTACCAAACCCGATCACTGTTTTGCAGTGACAGGCCAACGATATAGCCCGGCCCATAGCCGTGTAAGCCGGCGGATTCTGGCGTACGCGTAGGTAACGACGCAAGGTGTTGTAGGGGGGATGGCGTAACGGTTTGTGTGTTTTAAACGCGATCACGGCTTAGTGTTTATTGATGAAAATACTGGATGGCGGGGGCTTTGTGTTTTGCGGTGTGTCAGTGCGATTCCCCCCTCACCCCAGCCCTCTCCCCCAAAGGGGGCGAGGGGGAAAGGGAGCAGATCTCCAGGCCTTTCAAAACCTGAGTTCGACTCGGTATCTCAAGTCGGTGCAACTTGCACATTCAGCGCGGTCAGTTCCCTCTACCTCTGGGAGAGGGTTAGGGTGAGGGCTGTCGGTAATATAAAAATCTGAAGAGGAGGTATGACATGAATCGATTGACTGGCGGCTGCCTATGCGGCGATGTCCGTTTTGAAGTGGCAGGTCAGCCTTATCGCGTCGGTATCTGCCACTGCCTCGACTGCCGCAAACGCCACGGCGCGCTGTTCGGCACCTCGGCCATATTTCCCGAGGATGCGCTGAAGGTCACTGGCGAAACCCGCGACTACAACGGGCGCTTTTTCTGCCCGCGCTGCGGCTCACCGGTGTTCACGCGTTCGGCAGATGAAGTAGAGGTCAACGTCGGATCGCTCGATGAGCCTAATCAGTTCAAACCCACCTACGAACTCTGGACGATTCGCCGCGACGCGTGGCTGCCGGCGCTTCCACTGGCTCACCACTACGAACGTGATCGCGAAAGCACGGGGCGTACCGAAGAATAGTTGCAACCCTCAGCCGACCTTTGTGGGATCACAGCTAGCCTGCTAGCGAATGCGCTAGTTCAGCCAACACCTTCTTTGGCAGACCCGTCGCCATCGCCAGCAGGCTGGCTTCTACAAGGGATTGGTGTGGATCACAGAATTGCGGGTTGGCACAAAACACTGTGGGAGCTGGCTTGCCAGCGATAGCGGTAGGTCAGGCAACAACGATGTTGAAGGTGCCGCCGCCTTCGCTGGCAAGCCAGCTCCCACAGGAATTGAGGTGGGTTGAGGATTTTTGGTGTGACAAATAGCTAATAGGGGAGCCAGCAGGCTGGCTGCCACAGAGATAAGTGTCAGGCACCGGTCCATTTTCAGCCGCGAATAAAGGCTAAAAGATCCGCGTTAATCGTTTCGGCCTCCGTCGTCGGCATCCCGTGCGGGAACCCCGGATATGACTTCAGCGTGCCATTGGGCAGCAACTTCGCCGACAGCGGCCCCGAGTTCGCATACGGCACAATCTGGTCATCCTCGCCATGCATCACCAGCACCGGCACGGTGACTTTCTTCAAGTCCTCGGTGAAGTCCGTCTGCGAAAACGCCACGATCCCGTCGTAATGCGCCTTCGCCCCGCCAATCATCCCTTGGCGCCACCAATTGGCAATAATCCCTTCCGAAGGCGTGGCCCCCGGCCGGTTGTAGCCGTAGAAAGGCCCGGTCGGAATATCCCGATAGAACTGCGCCCGGTTCGCCGCGAGTTGCGCCTGAAAATCATCGAACACCGACTTCGGCAGCCCGCCCGGATTGCTCTCGGTCTGCACCATCAACGGTGGCACCGCACTGATCAGCACGCCTTTGGCCACATTGTCCTGGCCATGCCGGGCGATGTAATGAATCACCTCACCGCCACCGGTCGAGTGACCGACATGCACCACGTTCTTCAGGCCCAGATGATTAACCACGGCCAGCGTATCGTCGGCGTAATGATCCATATCGTGCCCGTCCCAGACCTGGCTCGAACGCCCATGCCCACGGCGATCATGGGCAACCACCCGAAAGCCCTTGCCGAGGAAAAACAGCATCTGCGCATCCCAATCGTCGGAACTGAGCGGCCAGCCGTGGTGAAAGTGGATCACTGGCGCGTCTTTCGGGCCCCAGTCCTTGTAGAAAATCTCGACGCCGTCTTTGCTGGTGACAAATCCCATGTTCGCAACTCCAGACCAATCTGATGGATAACCCGCGCGTTAATCGCGGACCGGTTTCGCTCATGACGAGTTTTCTACTGTGCAGGCTCGGTGAGAGCCGTTATCAACTGTAGGATTAAAGTCGACATCTGCATGACCGGTGGTCGCAACGTCTGGCTTCGTACGCAAATTAGGCTTTGCTGAAAGGGATAAGCCGAGGCGCGCGTAGGCATCGATGGCCACAGCGGCGCCCCTTCAGAACACCGTGAGTCTGAGGAATTTCCCCGATGCTGACCTTGAATATCAATGGCAAGGATCAGGAGCTCGATGTCCCCGCGGACATGCCGTTGCTCTGGGTCCTGCGCGATGTCGCGCACCTGACCGGCACCAAATTCGGCTGCGGCATGGCCCAGTGCGGGGCCTGCACCGTGCACGTTGACGGCGCGCCGTTGCGCGCCTGCATAACCCCCGCGACCGCCGTGGCCCATGGACAAAAAATTCTTACCATCGAAGGCCTGTCCACCGACGGATCGCACCCGGTGCAACAAGCCTGGGCCGAACTCGACGTGGTGCAGTGCGGTTACTGCCAGTCGGGGCAGATCATGTCTGCCGCAGCCTTATTGGCAAAAATCCCCAAACCCACCGACAGCGATATCGATCAGGCGCTCTCCGGCAATATCTGCCGTTGCGGCACCTATCCCCGCATTCGCGCAGCGGTTAAGCGTGCGTCGGAAATCGGCTGATTCAATCTGTGGGAGATAGACGATGAACAGTCCTGTATCGCGTCGGGGTTTTCTCAAGGGCAGTGCCGTGTTGGGCGGCGGGTTGGTAGTGGCGTTTGTCGTCCCCGGCGGCCACAAATTTGCCTATGCGGCGGAGAATGAAGGCAAGGTTTTCGCGCCGAATGCGTTCCTGCGCATTGCCGCAGACAACAGCGTCACCGTTTTACTGGGCCATTCGGAGATGGGCCAGGGCATCTGGACCGGCCTGACCATGTTGATTGCCGAAGAACTGGACGCGGACTGGTCGAAGATCCGCGTTGAACACTCGGCGGCGTCAGCGGCGGATTACGGCATGCCGGGGTTTGGCGGCATGCAGATCACCGGCGGCTCGACGTCGACGTGGATGGAGTTCGACCGTTATCGACTGGCAGGCGCGACGGCGCGGCAAATGCTGGTAGAGGCAGCGGCGAAGCGCTTTGACGTGGCACCGTCGGCGATTCGTACCGAATCGGGCGTGGTCATCGCTGGTGACAAGCGCGCGACTTACGGCGAGCTGGCAGATGCCGCCGGACAACTGCCGGTGCCGGATCCGAAGTCGATCACTTTCAAGGAAGCCAAGGACTGGAAAATTATCGGCAAACCGACCAAACGCCTCGACACGCCGGAGAAGATCACCGGCCGCGCCAAGTTCGGCATGGATGTGCAGTTTGAAGGCCTGATGACGGCGATGGTTGCGCGCCCACCGGTATTTGGTGCCAGCGTTAAATCCTTCGAAGGTGCTGAGGCGCTGGCGGTGCCGGGCGTGCACAAAGTGGTGCAGGTGCCGAGCGGGGTCGCGGTGATTGCTGATCATTACTGGGCGGCGAAACTGGGCCGTGATGCGCTGAAAGTCGATTGGGATTTGGGGCCGAATGCGGACCTGAGCAGCGAGAAACTGCTGGCGAGCTTCCGTAAATTGGCCACGACACAAGGCACGTCGGCCAGTCAGGCCGGTGATGCCAAGGGCAGTTTTGGTAAAGCGGCGAAGAAAATCGACGTCGAATACAGCGTGCCCTATCTGGCTCATGCGCCGATGGAGCCGCTCAATTGCACGGTGAAGATCAGCGCCGAGAAATGCGAAATCTGGACCGGCACGCAGTTTCAGACGCTCGATCAAATGGTCGCCGGCAAGATCACCGGGCTGAAACCGGAGCAGGTCGAGATTCACACCGAATTCCTGGGCGGCGGTTTCGGGCGCCGGGCCAACCCGACTTCAGACTTTGTCGCCGAAGCCGTGCAAGTGGCGAAAGCCGCGGCCATGCCGGTGAAAACCGTGTGGTCGCGGGAAGACGATATTCGTGGCGGTTACTACCGTTCGATGTTCCTGCATCAGGCGCGGATCGGGCTCGGTGCCGATGGCCTGCCGTCGAGCTGGCAGCATGTATTGGTCGGGCAGTCGATCATGGCCGGCACGATGCTGGAAAAAACCATGGTCAAGAACGGCATTGATGCAACGTCGGTCGAAGGCGTTTCCGACAGCCCTTATGTCAAAGGCCTGGCCAACCACCAGGTCGATCTGCATTCACCGCAAACCGGGATCAATGTGCTGTGGCTGCGCTCGGTAGGTCACAGCCACACGGCGTTTGTCATGGAATCGCTGATCGATGAGATGGCCACGGCGGCAGGCAAAGATCCGGTGGAGTACCGACGAACCTTGCTCAAGGAGCATCCTCGGCATTTGGGCGTGCTCAATCTGGCGGTGGAGAAAGCCAACTGGAAAGCACCGTTGCCCGACGGCCATGCGCTGGGCGTGGCGGTGCACGAGTCGTTCGGCAGTTACGTGGCGCAAGTCGCCGAGGTGTCGCAGGACAATCTGGCGATTCGCGTGCATCGCGTGGTCTGCGCGGTGGACTGCGGGATCGCGGTGAACCCGCAGAGCATCGCGGCGCAGATGGAGTCGTGCATCACTTTCGGTCTGGGCATGGCGCTGCACAGCAAGCTGACGCTCAAGGACGGCGCGGTCGTGCAGTCCAACTATCACGATTATCAGGTGCTGCGGCTCAACGAGATGCCGGTGGTGGAAGTGCACATCGTGCCCAGCAGCGACAAACCCGGCGGCATCGGCGAGGCCGGTGTGCCGCCAACCGCGCCAGCCGTGGCCAACGCGGTGTTCGCCCTGACCGGGCAGCGCCTGCGCGAGTTGCCGCTGCAACTGTCGGGGGTGTGAGATGAAACGACATCTAGTGTTGGGCACGGTGGTTTTACTGGGGCTGGGCGGTTATGCCTCGGACCTGTTCGCCGATGATCAGGAAGCGCTGAAAGCGTTCGGCACGGTGCAGAAAGTTTTCCAGAGCCCGCGTTGCCAGAACTGCCACATTCCCGGGGATTCGCCGCTGCAGTTCGACGCCGGCATCCCCCACGCGATGAACGTGGTACGCGGCATGGACGGCAAGGGCGCCGCCGGTCTGCCGTGCGCAACCTGTCACGCAGAAAACAATCCGCCGGCCAGTTACGGCCCGCATGCACCGCCGGGTGCGCCGCACTGGAGCCTGCCGCCGGCGGCGCACAAAATGGCCTGGATCGGCCTGCCGCCGGACAAGCTCTGCGCGATGATCAAAGATCGCTCGAGCAATGGTGATCGCGACTTTGCCGCGCTGATCAAACACGTCAGCGAAGACAAACTGGTGCTGTGGGGCTGGAACCCCGGGGCCGGGCGCGCGCCGGTGCCAGTGCCGCACGATATTTTTGTCGAGCAATTCAAGCTGTGGGCCGAGGCGGGCGGGCCATGCCCGGTGGCGCAAATGTGAGCCATTGCCAAATTAGCGCTACGCTTGAAAGCATTGTTGCCAATGGAGTGTGCTGATGCTGGTTCCAGGAAAACCTGCGAATGAAACGGCGCGCGTTCAAGCGTTGCACGGTCTTGAACTGCTCGATTCCGCCCCTGAAGAGCGTTTCGACCGACTGACACGGTTGGCGAAACGCCTGTTCAATGTGCCGATTGCACTGGTGACGCTGGTCGACACCAACCGGCAGTGGTTCAAATCGTGTGTGGGGCTTGATGTCAGCGAAACGCCGAGGGATGTTTCATTCTGCGGCCATGCAATTCTTAACGACGGCCTGCTGTTGGTGCCGGACGCCCGCGAGGATGTGCGCTTCCATGACAACCCGCTGGTCACCGGCGCGCCGAACATTCGCTTCTACGCCGGTTACCCGCTGACTGTGCCCAATGGCAATAAAATGGGCACGCTGTGCCTGATCGACACCAAGCCCCGCGACCTCGACCAGGAAGAGCGTGCGCTGTTGCGTGATCTGGCGGAAATGGCCGAGCAAGAGTTGGCTGCTGTGCAGATCGCGAGCATGGATGAATTGACCTTGCTGTCCAATCGCCGTGGTTTCAAGCAACTGGCGCAGCATGCGCTGGACGCCTGCGCGCGGCTGGAACGGCCGGCAACCTTGCTGTTTTTCGACCTCAATGACTTCAAACAGATCAACGATCTGTATGGGCATGCCGAAGGTGACAGTGCGCTGAAGACCTTCGCCGATGTGCTGCGTATTGCCTTTCGCGAAAGTGACGTGGTCGGGCGGCTCGGTGGCGATGAGTTCGTTGCGCTGCTGACCGGCTCCAGCCATGTCGAAACCACAGCGATCATGGCGCGGCTCAAGGATATTCTCGAAGAGCGCAATGCCACGTTGCATCGCGGGTATGCGATTCGCTTCAGCGTCGGGCAGATCGAGTACGACGCCAAGCGCCATGAGACCGTGGATCGGCTGCTGGCGGATGCCGATAGTGCGATGTACGTGCACAAGCAGGCCTTGAAGCGTTGTTGATTCGGGCCTCATCGCTGGCAAGTCGAATCGTCGCACCGCAGCTCCCACAGGGATCTGCAGTGAACCGGGATTTTGTGAACACCCGAGAAACCTGTGGGAGCTGGCTTGCCAGCGATGGCGTCCGCACATCCAACATCGTCATCGGCTGACCCACCGCCATCGCGAGCAGGCTCACTCCTACAATGGTGTCGGGTGTTCTCAAAATCCCGGTTCACCACAAATCCATGTGGGAACTAGCCTGCTAGCGAATGCGTCAGCCCGAACCCTACATATCTATTTGGCAAACAACTGCCCAATGTCTTTAAACGCCTTGAACTCCAGCGCATTGCCGCACGGGTCAAACAGAAACATCGTCGCCTGTTCCCCGACCAAACCCTGAAAGCGAATTCCCGGCTCAATCACAAACTTGGTCTCGAGCGACTGCAAACGCTCGGCCAGCGCCTCCCATTCCTGCATCCCCAACACCACGCCAAAATGCGGCACTGGTACGTCATGCCCATCGACGGCGTTGGTGTGCGCGGCTTCCTGCGAGGTGTTTTTCGGTGCCAGGTGAATCACCAGTTGATGACCAAAGAAATTGAAATCGACCCAGTGCTCACTGGAGCGACCTTCCTCCAGACCAAACACCTCGCGATAAAAGTGCCGTGCGGCTGCGAGGTCATACACCGGAATGGCCAGATGAAAAGGGCTGAGCTGCATAGTGAATTCTCGATCAGGTTCGGTTGACTGAGTTTAGTGCTGTGAAATGTGATTGAAAGACGATAGTTTTTGCGTCGAGCTCAAATTATTTCGATCAGTCGAGGTGCACATGCTGCGTGAATTGAAGACCTTTCTCGCCGTGGCGCGGCATGGCACTTTTGCTGCGGCGGGGCTGCACATTGGCCTGACGCAATCGGCGGTCAGCGCGCAGATCCGCAATCTTGAACAGGCGTTGGGGATTCGCCTGTTCGACCGCACTGGCCGCCAGGCAATGCTCAATCCGGCGGGGCAGCGGGCGGTGCCGATGGCGCAGGAGATGCTGGCGATCTTCAGCCGGATGGCGATCAGCGAGGACGTCAGTGAGTTTCGCGGCGAGCTGAAAATCGGTGCCGTGGCCACTGCGCAAACCGGGTTGTTGCCTCAGGCGTTATTGCGCTTGCGTCAACAGGCACCGGGGCTTGAGCCAAAACTGATGCCGGGCGTGTCGTTGAACCTGCTCAGTCAAGTGGATGCCGGCGAAGTTGATCTGGCAATCATGATCAAGCCGCCGTTCGAACTGCCCAAGGAGTTGTCGGCGCAGGTGATTCGGCGTGAGCCGTTTGTGTTGATCGTGCCGCCGCAGGTCGATGGCAACGATCCGCTGCGGTTACTCGCCGAACGGCCGCATGTGCGCTACGACCGCAATTCTTTCGGTGGGCGATTGGTGACGCGGTTTCTGCACGAGCAGCGCATAGAGGTCAACGTAGCGCTGGAGCTGGATGAACTGGAAGCGATCGTGAAAATGGTCGAGTCGGGATTGGGGGTTTCACTGCTGCCCAAAGCAGGGCTGTGGCTGGACCATCCGCTCAAGGTCAGGATCATCGAGCTGGGCGAACTGACGTTCTATCGCGAGATGGTTTTGCTGCAGCGTTACAGTCAGCGCAATCAGCCGATTCAAAAGCTGTTCGCGCAGTGTCTGGAATAACCCCAATCCCCTTGTAGGAGTGAGCCTGCTCGCGATCGCAGTGGTCCAGAGACATGAATGTTGCTGACCCGACGCCATCGCGAGCAGGCTCACTCCTACAAGGGATTTGGGTTGTTCAAGAAATAGCAGGCATAAAAAAACCCGCCAGATTGGCGGGTTTTTTATTGGCTAAGCGAAGATCACTCTTCGATGTTGCCCATGGCGGTGGTGTTGAAGCCGCCGTCTACGTACATGATTTCGCCGCTGATGCCCGACGCCAGGTCGGAGCACAGGAAGGCGCCGGCGTTGCCGACTTCGTCGATGGTGACGTTGCGACGCAGCGGGGTTTGCGCTTCGTTGGCGGCCAGCATCTTGCGGAAGTTCTTGATGCCCGAGGCTGCCAGAGTACGGATCGGGCCAGCCGATACGCAGTTGACGCGGGTGCCGTCCGGGCCCAGGGAGCCGGCCAGGTAACGTACGCCAGCTTCCAGCGAAGCCTTGGCCATGCCCATCACGTTGTAGTTCGGCATGGTGCGCTCGGCGCCCAGGTACGACAGGGTCAGCAGGCTGCCGTTGCGGCCTTTCATCATTTCGCGGCCGGCCTTGGCCAGGGCCACGAAGCTGTAGGCGCTGATGTCGTGAGCGATGCGGAAACCGTCACGGGTGGTGGCTTCGGTGAAGTCGCCGTCCAGTTGGTCGCCCGGGGCGAAACCAACGGAGTGGACGATGCAATCCAGGCCGTCCCACTTCTTGCTCAGTGCTTCGAAGACCTTGGCGATTTCTTCATCGCTGGCCACGTCGCACGGGAAGCACAGCTCAGGGCTCGAACCCCAGCCTTGGGCGAATTCTTCAACACGACCTTTCAGTTTGTCGTTCTGATAAGTGAAGGCAAGCTCAGCGCCCTCGCGATGCATGGCGGCAGCGATGCCGGATGCGATGGACAGCTTGCTGGCGACACCGACGATCAGTACGCGCTTACCGGCGAGAAAACCCATGTGTTGCTCCTCTTTCAGGTTATTGCGCAGTGGCTGGTGCCAAAAAAGCGGCTTCCAGCAACTGCTGTGTATACGGATGTTGGGGGGCGGCAAAAATACTTTGCGCGTCTCCCTGTTCGACCACTTGGCCATGCTTGACCACCATCAGCTGGTGGCTCAGCGCTTTCACCACAGCCAGGTCATGGCTGATAAACAAATACGTCAGGTTGTACTTGGCTTGCAGTGAACGCAACAGCTCCACCACTTGCCGCTGCACCGTCCGGTCGAGCGCCGAAGTCGGCTCGTCCAGCAGGATCAGCGCCGGTTTCAGCACCAAAGCCCGGGCAATGGCGATTCGTTGCCGTTGCCCACCGGAAAATTCGTGGGGGTAGCGGTGCCGGGTTTCCGGATCCAGACCTACCTCCTTCAATGCCGCAATAATCGCCGCCTGTTGTTCCTCGGCGGTGCCCATCTTGTGAATCCGCAGGCCTTCGCCAACGATGTCACTGACACACATGCGTGGGCTCAGGCTGCCAAACGGGTCCTGAAACACCACCTGCATCTCCCGACGCAACGGGCGAACCTCGTTCTGCGTCAGGCAGTCTAGCTGCTTGCCTTCAAAGCGGATCGCGCCTTTGCTGCCGATCAACCGCAAAATCGCCAGGCCCAGCGTGGATTTGCCGGAACCGCTTTCCCCGACAATCCCCAGGGTCTGACCCTGAGGCAGGCTGAAATTGATGCCGTCCACTGCCTTGACGTGATCCACCGTGCGCTTGAGCAGGCCTTTCTTGATCGGGAACCAGACTTTCAGGTCCTCGACTTCAAGCAGCGGCGCGCCGATTTTATTGCTCGCCGGGCCGCCGCTGGGCTCCGCGCCGAGCAATTCCCGAGTGTACGGATGCTGCGGCGAACGGAACAGCTCTGCGCACGATGCCTGTTCGACGATGCAACCGCGCTGCATGACACATACGCGATGCGCAATTCTTCGCACCAGGTTCAAATCGTGACTGATCAGTAACAGCGACATGCCCAATCTGGCCTGCAATTCCTTGAGCAAATCGAGGATTTTCAGCTGAACGGTCACGTCCAGCGCCGTAGTCGGCTCGTCGGCAATCAGCAATTCCGGCTCGTTGGCCAGGGCCATGGCGATCATCACCCGCTGACGCTGGCCACCGGAGAGTTCGTGGGGCAGGGCCTTGAGACGCTTGTGCGGCTCGGGGATGCCGACCATCTCCAGCAGCTCCAGCGTGCGTTTGGTCGCCACTTTGCCTGTCAGGCCCTTGTGGATGCCGAGCACTTCGTTGATCTGCTTCTCGATCGAGTGCAGCGGATTCAGCGAGGTCATCGGCTCCTGAAAGATCATCGCGATACGATTACCGCGAATGTGCCGGATGGTTTTTTCACTGAGGCCCAGCAGGTTTTGCCCGGCGTAGTTGATGCTGCCGGCCGGATGGCGGGCCATCGGGTAGGGCAGCAGGCGCAGGATTGAGTGCGCGGTCACCGATTTGCCCGAGCCGGATTCGCCGACCAGCGCGAGGGTTTCGCCGCGCTTGATGTCGAAACTCACGCCTTCGACGACCCGGTGCACGCGCTCGCCGATACCGAACTCGACGGCGAGGTCACGCACTTCAATCAGATTGTCCTGATTCATTTCACTTCCTCGGGTCGAAGGCATCGCGAGCGGACTCGCCGATAAACACCAGCAAACTCAACATCAATGCGAGTACGGCGAAGGCACTCATGCCCAGCCACGGCGCTTGCAGGTTGGATTTGCCCTGGGCGACCAGTTCACCCAGCGACGGACTGCCGGCCGGCAAGCCGAAACCGAGGAAGTCCAAAGCGGTGAGGGTGCCGATGGCGCCGGTGAGGATGAACGGCATAAACGTCATGGTCGAGACCATTGCATTTGGCAGGATGTGGCGGAACATGATCGCGCCGTTCTGCATGCCCAGCGCCCGCGCCGCACGCACGTATTCGAGGTTGCGACCACGGAGGAACTCGGCGCGCACCACGTCGACCAGGCTCATCCACGAGAACAGCAGCATGATCCCCAGCAGCCACCAGAAATTCGGCTGGACGAAACTGGCGAGGATGATCAGCAGATACAGCACCGGCAAACCCGACCAGATTTCCAGAAAACGTTGGCCGGCCAGATCGACCCAGCCGCCATAGAAACCCTGCAAGGCCCCGGCAATCACGCCGATGATCGAACTCAACACGGTCAACGTCAGCGCAAAAAGCACCGAAATGCGGAAGCCATAAATCACCCGCGCCAACACATCGCGACCCTGATCGTCAGTACCCAGCAGATTGTCCGCCGACGGTGGCGCGGGCGCCGGGACTTTCAAGTCGTAGTTGATGCTCTGATAGCTGTAGGGAATCGGCGCCCACAACACCCACGCATCCTTGGCCTTGAGCAGTTCGCGGATGTACGGGCTCTTATAGTTGGCTTCCAGCGGGAATTCGCCGCCGAAGGCGGTTTCCGGGTAGCGCTTGATCGCCGGGAAGTACCAGTTGTTGTCGTAATGCACCACCAGCGGCTTGTCGTTGGCGATCAGCTCGGCACCGAGGCTCAGGCCGAACAGCACCAGAAACAGCCACAGCGACCACCAGCCGCGCTTGTTGGCTTTGAACAGTTCGAAGCGGCGGCGGTTGAGAGGGGACAGGTTCATCTCAATGCTCCCGGCTTTCGAAGTCGATGCGCGGATCGACCAAGGTGTAGGTGAGGTCGCCGATCAGTTTCACCACCAGCCCCAGCAGGGTGAAGATGAACAGGGTGCCGAATACCACCGGGTAATCGCGGTTGATCGCCGCTTCGAAACTCATCAGACCCAAACCGTCGAGGGAAAAGATCACTTCGACCAGCAAGGAGCCTGTGAAGAAGATGCCGATGAACGCCGACGGGAACCCGGCGATCACCAACAGCATGGCGTTGCGGAACACGTGGCCGTAGAGCACACGGTGGCGGGTCAGGCCTTTGGCCTTGGCGGTGACCACGTATTGCTTGTTGATTTCGTCGAGGAAGCTGTTTTTGGTCAGCAGGGTCATGGTCGCGAAGTTGCCGATCACCAGCGCAGTCACCGGCAACGCCAAGTGCCAGAAGTAATCGAGGATCTTGCCGCCGAAACTCAACTCATCGAAGTTGTTCGAGGTCAGGCCCCTTAGCGGGAACCAGTCGAGATAACTGCCGCCGGCAAACACCACGATCAGCAGGATCGCAAAGAGGAACGCCGGGATCGCGTAACCGACGATGATCGCCGAACTGGTCCACACATCGAAGTGGCTGCCGTGCCGCGTGGCCTTGGCGATCCCCAGCGGGATCGACACCAGGTACATGATCAGCGTGCTCCACAGCCCCAGCGAGATCGACACCGGCATCTTTTCCTTGATCAGGTCGATGACCTTGGCGTCGCGGAAAAAACTGTCGCCGAAATCCAGCTGCGCGTAGTTCTTGACCATGATCCACAGGCGTTCCGGGGCCGATTTGTCGAACCCGTACATGTGCTCGATTTCCTTGATCAGCGCCGGGTCCAGGCCCTGCGCGCCGCGATAGGACGAACCAGCCACGGACACCTCGGCACCGCCGCCGGCAATGCGGCTGGTGGCGCCTTCGAAGCCTTCGAGCTTGGCGATCATCTGTTCCACCGGGCCGCCGGGCGCGGCCTGGATGATCACGAAGTTGATCAGCAGGATGCCGAACAAGGTCGGGATGATCAGCAGCAGTCGCCGAAAAATATACGCCAGCATCTGATTACTCCGTGCCCGCAGGGTCGGCTTGCAGTTTGGTTTCGACTTCTATCGCCGGTTTCGCGTCAGGCTTGACCCACCAGGTGTTAATCCCGATGTCGTACTTGGGCGAGACTTTCGGGTGACCGATGTGATTCCAGTAAGCCACGCGCCAGGTCTTGATGTGCCAGTTGGGGATCACGTAATAACCCCATTGCAGCACACGATCCAGCGCACGGGCATGGGCCACCAGGCTTTTGCGCGAGTCGGCGTTGATCAGGTTCTCGACCAGTTGATCGACGATCGGGTCTTTCAAACCCAAGGAATTGCGGCTGCTCGGTTTGTCGGCGGCGGCGCTCATCCAGTATTCGCGCTGCTCGTTACCCGGTGAGTTGGACTGCGGGAAGCTGCCGACCATCATGTCGAAATCCCGCGAACGCACGCGGTTGATGTACTGCGAAACGTCGACGCGGCGGATCACCAGATCGATGCCGAGGTCGCTGAGGTTGCGCTTGAATGGCAGCAATACGCGCTCGAATTCGGTCTGCGCAAGGAGGAATTCGATGACCACCGGTTTGCCGGTGGCGTCGACCATTTTGTCGTCAACGATCTTCCAGCCAGCCTCTTGCAGCAGTTGATAGGCCTCGCGCTGTTGGGTGCGGATCATGCCGCTGGCGTCGGTCTTCGGGTTTTCGAACGCCTCACTGAACACCTGTGCCGGCAGCTTGTTGCGGAACGGCTCGAGGATTGCCCGCTGATCGGCGTCGGGCAGGCCGGTGGCGGCCATTTCCGAGTTCTCGAAATAGCTGCGGGTGCGGAAGTAGGCGCCGTTGAACAGTTGCTTGTTGGTCCATTCGAAGTCGAACAACAGGCCGAGCGCCTGGCGCACGCGCACGTCCTGAAACACTGGACGGCGCAAGTTGTAAACGAAGCCCTGCATGCCGGTCGGGTTGCTGTTGGCGATCTGTTCCTTGATCAAGCGGCCCTCGGTGACCGCCGGAATGTTGTAAGCGTTGGCCCAGTTTTTCGCGGTCATTTCCAGCCAGTAATCGAACTGCCCGGCCTTCAACGCTTCGAGGGCGACGGTGTTGTCGCGGTAGTAATCGGTGGTCATCGTGTCGAAGTTATAGAAACCACGATTGACCGGCAGGTCCTTGCCCCAGTAATCCTTGACCCGCTCGTAACGCACCGAACGGCCGGCCTTCACTTCAGCAACCTTGTACGGGCCGCTGCCCAGCGGGATTTCCAGGTTGCCCTTGTTGAAGTCGCGATCGGCCCACCAGTGTTTTGGCAGCACCGGCAACTGGCCGAGGATCAGCGGCAACTCGCGGTTGTTGCTGTGTTTGAACTTGAACAGCACTTTCAGCGGGTCTTCAGCGATGACTTCGGAGACGTCGCTGTAGTAGCCGCGAAACATCGGCGAGCCTTCCTTGGTTAGCGTGTTGAAGCTGAACACTACGTCATCGGCGCGCACCGGGTGGCCGTCATGAAAACGGGCTTCGGGGCGCAGGTAGAAACGTACCCAGCTGTTGTCCGGGGCCTTTTCGATTTTGCCGGCGATCAGACCGTATTCGGTGAACGGTTCGTCGAGGCTGTGCTTGGTCAGGGTGTCGTAGATCTGCCCGATATCATCGGCGGGCACGCCTTTGCTGATAAACGGGTTGAGGCTGTCGAAGCCACCAAAACCGGCCTGACGAAAGATGCCGCCCTTCGGCGCGTCCGGGTTTACGTAATCAAACTGTTTGAAATCGGCCGGGTATTTCGGCGGCTCGTTGTACAGGGTCACGGCGTGTTGCGGGGCGGCCAAGGCCAGCCCGGCGAACAGCAGGCCGCTGGCCTGGACGAGCAGGGCGCGGATCGGTTTCATTGATCTTTCTCCGAAGACTTCAGCCACCACGCGCTCAGGCCTAGTGTGTAGGGCGGCGTGGTGACGAAGGCCAACCGGTTGCGGTAGGCCAGGCGGTGATAATTCAGATACCAGTTGGGAATGCTGTAGTGCTGCCAGAGCAGCACGCGGTCGAGCGCCTTGCCGGCGGCGACTTGTTCGTCGCGGGTGCGCGCGGCGAGCAGTTGTTCGAGCAGGTGATCGACCACCGGGTTGGCGATGCCTGCGTAATTCTTGCTGCCCTTGACGTTCACCTGGCTGGAGTGGAAGTACTGCCACTGCTCAAGGCCCGGGCTTAGGGTCTGGTTGAGCGTCATCGAGATCATGTCGAAATCAAATTGATCGAGGCGCTGCTTGTACTGCGCCCGATCCACGGTGCGCAGGCGCGCGTCGATGCCGATGCTGTTGAGATTCTCGATGTAGGGCTGGTACAGGCGCTCGAGGTTCGGATTGACCAGCAGCAGTTCGAACCGCAGCGGTTGGCCGCTAGCGTTTTGCAGACGCTGACCGTTGAGCTTCCAGCCGGCTTCAGCGAGCAATGCCAAGGCTTTGCGCATGGTTTCCCGGGGGATGCCGCGACCGTCGGTTTTTGGCAAGGTAAACGGCTCGGTGAATAGCTTGGCCGGCAGTTGTTCCTTGTACGGTTTGAGCATCAGCCATTCATGCCCGACCGGCAGGCCGGAGGTTGTGAATTCACTGTTGGGGTAGTAGCTGGTGGTGCGTTTGTAGGCATCGCTGAACAGCGCGCGATTGGTCCACTCGAAGTCGAACATCAGGCCCAGCGCTTCGCGGGTTTTCACGTCCGAGAACGTCGCGCGGCGTGTGTTCATGAACAGGCCCTGACTCTGGGTCGGGATCTGATGCGGGATCTGCGCCTTGATCACATCGCCACGGCGCACGGCAGGGAAGTTGTAGCCGTTGGCCCAATTCTTCGCCTGATGCTCGATGTAGATGTCGAACTCGCCAGCCTTGAACGCTTCGAAGGCCACGTCGCTGTCGCGGTAAAACTCGACTTCCATGCGATCGAAGTTGTACTTACCGCGATTGACCGCCAGGTCCTTGCCCCAGTAATCCTTGACCCGCTCGAAGATCAACTGCCGGCCCGGCGTCACCGAAGTGATGCGATAGGGGCCGCTGCCCAGTGGCGGTTCGAAGGTGGTGGCCTTGAAGTCGCGGTCTTTCCAGTAATGCTGCGGCAGCACCGGCAATTCGCCGAGGCGCAGAATCAACAGCGGATTGCCGGAGCGCTTGAGCACGAAGCGAATGCGCTGTTTGTTGAGAATGTCGACCCGCAGCACTTCCTGCAACGCGGTGCGGTACAGCGGATGGCCGTCCTTGAGCAGCGTTCGATAGGAGAACGCTACGTCGTAGGCGGTGATCGGCGTGCCATCGTGAAAACGCGCCTCGGGACGCAGATTGAAGACGACCCAGCTGCGATCTTCGCTGTACTCCACCGATTGCGCGATCAAGCCGTAACTCGATGCGGGTTCGTCGCCGGACGGCGAATACTGGCCGGTGCCGACCATCAACGGCTCGTTCAGCTCATTGATGCCGTACTGGAGGAAATTCGCTGTGGTGACCGGGCTGGTGCCCTTGAAGGTGTACGGATTGACCGTATCGAAGGTGCCGAACGCCATCACCCGCAACGTACCGCCCTTGGGCGCTTGCGGGTTGACCCAGTCGAAGTGGGTAAATCTGGCCGGGTACTTGAGCGTGCCGAACTGCGCATAACCGTGACTTTCGGTAATCGTCGCGCTTGCGGTTGAGCTCAAGGCCAGGCTGATCAGGAGCAGGAGGAGGGCACGCTTCAAGTCAGATCCGATCCAGGCGGCTTGGGCTTAGTGGGCCGTACAGTAACAGCTTGTCTGGACAGGAAAAAGATGCGGGTTAATGCGGAGTTAATCGTTTGCGCGAAGAGCCCCTCACCCTAACCCTCTCCCAGAGGGAGAGGGGACTGACCGAGTTGTTTCTTCGAGCTACGCCGACCTGAACCGTCGAGTCGAACTCACGTTTTGAAAAGCCCCCTCACCCTAACCCTCTCCCGGAGGGAAAGGGGACTGACTGTGGTGTCTAGGCGAATTGCACCGACGTGCGATATCGAGCTGAACTCAGATTTTGAAAAGCCCCCGATCGGCTCCCTTTCCCCCTCTACCCCTTGGGGGAGAGGGCTGGGGTGAGGGGGATCGATCTAAAGCACGCCACAAAATCCGAACCAAAAAAAAGCCCCTGAAAATTCAGGGGCTCGTCTGTCAGTGCGGCTGATAAACCGTGAGCATCTGCCCCGGCTTCAACGCCTTGCCCGCACCCGGATTCCAGCGCTTGAGATGCTGCATCTCAACGTTGAAGCGCTTGGCTACCACGTACAGCGTATCGCCGCGTTTGACCTTGTACTGAGTCTGCTGCGCGCTGTCGTCCTTGCCTTTGCTCTTGCTGTTGGCCGCAATCACCGTGTTCACACGGCCGGACTTGCGAGCCGGAGCACGCTTGGTGGTGTCCTGCATGACCAGAGTCTGGCCAACTTTGAGGTTCTTGCCGGTCAGCTTGTTCCAGCGTTGCAGATCCTTGACTTCGACCTTGTTGGCCTTGGCAATGGAACCGAGGTTGTCACCACGCTTCACGCGATAAGCCCGCTTGAGCTTGGCCACTTCCGATGGGTCAGCACCCTCGAACACCGGCTTCAGCGAACGCGGGCTGATCAGTTCGTCAGGCCGCATGGTCTGCAAACTGGCGGTCAGCAATTGCGCCTTCGACGTTGGCACCAGCAAATGCTGAGGGCCATCGATGGTGGTGCGTTGCTTGAAAGCCGGGTTGAGCTGGAACAGTTCGTCTTCGTCGATGTTGGCAACCGCGGCGACTTTGGACAAATCCATGCGCTGGTTGATTTCGACGACCTGGAAGTACGGTTCGTTGGCAATCGGGTTGAGGTTCACGCCGTAAGCTTCCGGCGCCAGCACCACTTGCGACAGTGCCAGCAACTTCGGCACGTACGCCTGGGTTTCCGCCGGCAGCGGCAGGTTCCAGTAATCGGTGGGCAGGCCAAGCTTTTCGTTGCGTTCGATCGCGCGGCTGACCGTGCCTTCGCCGGCGTTATATGCCGCCAGGGCCAGCAACCAGTCACCGTTGAACATGTCGTGCAGACGGGTCAGGTAATCCATCGCTGCCGTGGTCGAAGCGGTGATATCGCGACGGCCATCATAGAAGCGGGTCTGACGCAGGTTGAAGTAACGCCCGGTGGACGGAATGAATTGCCACAGACCCACCGCATCGGCCCGCGAATAGGCCATCGGGTTATAGGCGCTTTCAATCACTGGCAGCAGGGCCAGTTCCAGCGGCATGTTGCGTTCTTCGAGGCGTTCGACGATGTAGTGAATATAGAGACTGCCGCGTTCGCCGGCGTTCTCGAGGAAAGAGGGATTGCTGGCGAACCACAGGCGCTGTTGCTCGATGCGCGGGTTGACGCCGAGGCCTTCCTGCAGCTGAAAGCCCTGGCGCATGCGTTCCCAGATGTCTTGGGGAACCTGTGGGCTGGGCTTTTCGGTCAGCCAGATCGGCTTCTGCTTGGCTCGCGCAGCAATGTTCGGCGTATGGGTCGCTTCAGTCTGCGGAGCATGGCTGGAACAGCCCGCCAGCGTGGCGGACACAGCCACCGCGATAGCTTGCGCCAGGCGGGTCAATGCGTCTGAATTGACGGACTTACGTATGGATGACGACATTGGCTGGAAGTAAGTTCCGGGCAAAAATGTCGGGGGATTCTAGAAAGCGCACCCCCCTAGGTCAACCATTCAGAATTTTTGTACCAAGCGGCGGGGTACTTAGAACTTATCTTTCCAGGCCCGCAGAGCCGCAAATACCTCACTCGGCGCCCGGTTTTGAGCGCCTGCCCGTTCGTCCACTTTTTGTGTAACTAATGTTTCAGTGGTGCGCAAAAACGGGTTTGTGAGCTTTTCCAGGGCGAGCGTCGAGGGCAGGGTCATCACACCGTTTTGCCGCTGCTGGGTGACTTTTTCCAGACGGGCGGTAATGTCCGGGTTCGTCGGTTCGACGGCGGCGGCAAACTTGAGATTGCTCAGAGTGTATTCATGCGTGCAGTAGACCAGCGTATCTTCCGGTAACGCTGCAAGGCGGCTGAGAGAATGGTGCATTTGCTCCGGCGTGCCCTCGAACAGGCGACCGCAACCGGCGGCGAACAGGGTGTCGCCGCAGAACAGCAAACCGTGGTGGTAATAGGCCATGTGTCCCAGGGTGTGACCGGGCACCGCATAGACGTCGAAGTCCCAGCCGAGCACGCTGACCGTGTCGTTGTCCTTGAGCGCCACATCGCGCCCCGGAATGTTTTCGCTGGCCGGGCCGTAGACCTTGGCGCCGGTCGCCGCTTTCAGGCGTTCGACGCCGCCGACGTGATCATGATGGTGGTGGGTGATCAGAATGTCGCTCAACACCCAGCCCGGGTGCGCTGCAAGCCATGCCTGTACCGGCGCGGCATCGCCCGGATCGACCACCGCGCAGCGCTGGGTGCGGTGATCCTGTAACAACCAGATGTAGTTGTCGGTGAACGCGGGCAGGGCACTGATCTGTATCATCGTCGGAATTCGCCAAGCGGAAAACATTGGCGCATCTTAGTAGTTCCTGGCGCTTTGGAGAATGCGATGAGTGATAAAGCGTTCGCACAGGCTGATCCTGACTGGCTGGCCCTGATCGGTGCAGCCCGTGAATGGCTGTCCGGCCCGCTCGGGCAATTTCTGCTCGATGAAGAGCGGCGCATGCTCGAAGACGAGTTGGGCCGGTTCTTTGGCGGTTATCTGGTGCATTACGGCCCCTCGGCCGAAACCCCGCCGGCGGCGCCGCAAGTGCAGCGCAATGTGCGCCTCGGTGCGCCGTTGCCGGGGGTCGAGATTGTCTGCGAAGAGCAAGCCTGGCCGCTGAGCGAGCATGCTGCCGATGTGGTGGTGATGCAGCACGGCCTGGATTTCTGCCTGTCGCCTCATGGTTTGCTGCGTGAAGCAGCGAGCAGCGTGCGCCCCGGCGGGCATTTGCTGATCATCGGCATCAACCCGTGGAGCACCTGGGGTCTGCGCCATGTTTTCGCCCACGACGCCTTGCGTCAGGCGCGCTGCATCTCGCCGTCGCGGGTGGCCGACTGGCTCAATCTGCTGGGCTTTGCGCTGGAGAAACGCCGCTTCGGGTGCTATCGTCCGCCGCTCGCGTCACCCAAGTGGCAGGCCCGTCTGGCCGGCTGGGAACGCAAGGCCGGTGACTGGCAGCTGTCGGGCGGTGGCTTCTATTTATTGGTCGCGCGCAAGATCGTCGTGGGGCTCAGGCCGTTGCGGCAGGAACGTCGCGAGCCGATGGGCAAGCTGATTCCGCTGCCGATGGCCAAGGTCAACCGCCGCCGCATCGAACCGTAAACCTTCTTTTATTTGTGGCCGGGCTTGTCCCGGCCTCGGTCATTGTCGATCCGTGATCGGCAAGACAGGCATTTTTCTGGATAGAGTGGCATGAGCGAAAGCGTTGAAAGCGTCGACACCGTAGAACTGTTCACTGACGGCGCCTGCAAAGGCAACCCCGGCCCGGGCGGCTGGGGCGCCTTGCTGGTGTGCAAGGGCGTCGAAAAGGAGCTGTGGGGCGGCGAAGCCAACACCACCAACAACCGCATGGAACTGCTCGGCGCGATCCGTGGCCTCGAAGCCTTGAAGCGTCCGTGCGAAGTGCTGCTGGTGACTGACTCGCAGTATGTGATGAAGGGCATCAACGAGTGGATGGCCAACTGGAAAAAACGTGGCTGGAAAACCGCCGCGAAAGAGCCGGTGAAGAACGCTGATCTGTGGAAAGAGCTGGACGAGCAGGTCAACCGCCACAAAGTCACCTGGAAATGGGTGCGTGGGCACATTGGTCATCACGGTAACGAGCGGGCGGACCAGTTGGCTAACCGTGGTGTCGACGAAGTGCGCGGTTACAAGCAGAGCTGATTTTGCCGTTACACCGTGGCGCGGCCTTCGCGAGCAGGCTCGCGAATGGGACGCCACGGTCTGACTGAAACACCCCACCGAGCGTGTTAACATCCGCGTTTTTTGCAAGATCGACCCGTTGAGAGCTGAACACTGATGGCCACCAGATCCGTTGTACTCGATACCGAAACCACCGGCATGCCGGTGACCGATGGTCACCGGATCATTGAAATCGGCTGTGTCGAACTGATCGGCCGACGCCTGACGGGCCGGCATTTTCACGTTTATCTGCAGCCGGATCGCGAGAGTGATGAAGGCGCCATCGGCGTTCACGGCATCACCAACGAGTTCCTGGTCGGCAAGCCACGCTTTGCCGAAGTCGCCGATGAGTTTTTCGAGTTCATCAAAGGCGCGCAGCTGATCATCCACAACGCGGCGTTCGACGTTGGCTTCATCAACAACGAATTCGCCTTGATGGGCCAGCAGGATCGCGCTGACATCACCCAGCACTGCTCGATCCTCGACACCCTGATGATGGCCCGGGAACGTCACCCGGGGCAGCGCAACAGCCTCGATGCGTTGTGCAAACGTTATGGCGTCGACAACTCCGGCCGTGAATTGCACGGCGCTTTGCTCGACTCGGAGATTCTCGCCGACGTCTACCTGACCATGACCGGTGGCCAGACCAGTCTGTCGCTGGCGGGTAATGCGTCTGACGGCAATGGCACTGGCGATGGTGCGGACAACTCGGCGACCGAGATTCGTCGTTTGCCGGCGGATCGCCAGCCAGCGCGAATCATTCGTGCGACTGAAGATGAGTTGGCGGCGCATCTGGTGCGGCTGGAAATTATTGCCAAGTCTGCCGGTGGCCCGGCGTTATGGACGCAGATCGCCGAAGCCGACGCCCAAGCCTGAAGATCAAAAGATCGCAGCCTTCGGCAGCTCCTACATTGGAATGCAATCCCCTGTAGGAGCTGCCGAAGGCTGCGATCTTTTGTTTTTGGCGCCATGAAGCCAACTGGCCACCCTCGCCACTTTCGCTGCAACCCTCTACCCTGAGTGCATTGGCCGATTCAATTCTGCCGCCTCGGGACACTGAGCCTCATGTACAAAGATTTGAAGTTTCCGGTGTTGATCGTCCATCGCGACATCAAGGCCGACACGGTCGCGGGTGACCGTATCCGTGGCATCGCCCGGGAGTTGGAGCAGGAAGGTTTCAATATCGTTTCGGCCATCGACTACACCGAAGGGCGGTTGGTGGCATCGACTCACCATGGCCTCGCGTGCATGCTGATTGCCGCCGAGGACGCCAGCACTAACTCGCATCTGTTGCAGAACATGGCCGAACTGATCGGTCTGGCACGGGTGCGTGCGCCGGATCTGCCGATCTTCGCTCTCGGTGAGCAGGTCACCCTGGAAAATGCCCCGGCCGATGCCATGGCCGAGCTCAATCAATTGCGCGGCATTCTCTATCTGTTCGAGGACACCGTGCCGTTTCTGGCGCGGCAAGTGGCGCGGGCGGCGCGCAAGTATCTGGATGGCTTGCTGCCGCCGTTTTTCAAGGCGCTGGTGCAGCATACGGCGGACTCCAATTATTCCTGGCACACCCCCGGCCATGGCGGCGGCGTGGCGTATCACAAGAGTCCGGTGGGGCAGGCATTTCACCAGTTCTTCGGTGAAAACACCCTGCGTTCGGATTTGTCGGTGTCGGTGCCGGAACTCGGTTCGCTGCTCGATCACACCGGGCCGCTCGCCGAAGCGGAAGCGCGGGCGGCGCGCAATTTCGGCGCCGATCACACCTTTTTCGTGATCAATGGCACCTCGACCGCCAACAAGATTGTCTGGCACTCGATGGTCGGGCGCGATGATCTGGTGCTGGTCGATCGCAACTGCCACAAGTCGGTGTTGCACGCCATCATCATGACCGGCGCCATTCCGCTGTACCTGTGCCCGGAGCGCAATGAACTGGGGATTATCGGCCCCATTCCTCTGAGCGAATTCAGCCGCGAATCGATTCAAGCGAAGATCGATGCCAGCCCGCTGACCAAGGGCCGCACAGCGAAAGTCAAACTCGCCGTGGTCACCAACTCGACCTATGATGGCCTCTGTTACAACGCCGAGTTGATCAAGCAAAGCCTCGGCAACAGCGTCGAAGTGCTGCATTTCGATGAAGCCTGGTATGCCTACGCGGCGTTTCATGAATTCTTCACCGGGCGCTACGGCATGGCCACCTCGCGCAGCGAAGACAGCCCGCTGGTATTCACCACGCATTCCACGCACAAACTGCTGGCGGCGTTCAGTCAGGCGTCGATGATCCATGTGCAGGACGGCGGCGCGCGGCAACTCGACCGCGACCGTTTCAATGAAGCGTTCATGATGCACATTTCGACTTCGCCGCAGTACAGCATCATCGCTTCACTGGACGTGGCCTCGGCGATGATGGAAGGCCCGGCCGGGCGTTCGCTGTTGCAGGAAACCTTCGACGAAGCCCTGAGCTTTCGTCGCGCGCTGGCCAATCTGCGTCAGCACATTGCCGCCGATGACTGGTGGTTTTCGATCTGGCAGCCGCCGGGTGTCGAAGGCATTGATCGCGTGCAGACCGAGGACTGGCTGCTGCAACCGGATGCCGATTGGCATGGTTTTGGCGAAGTCAGTGACGATTACGTGTTGCTCGATCCGATCAAGGTCACCCTCGTCATGCCGGGGCTCAATGCCGGTGGCGCGCTGAGCGAGAAGGGCATACCGGCGGCGGTGGTCAGCAAGTTTCTTTGGGAGCGCGGCCTGGTGGTGGAGAAGACCGGGCTGTATTCGTTCCTGGTGCTGTTCTCGATGGGTATTACCAAAGGCAAGTGGAGCACGCTGCTCACCGAACTGCTGGAGTTCAAGCGCAGCTACGATGCGAATGTGCGCCTCGACACCTGCCTGCCGTGTGTGGCCCAGCAAGACACCGCGCGTTATCGCGGCATGGGCCTGCGCGATTTGTGCGATCAATTGCACGCCTGCTACCGCAGCAATGCCACAGCCAAACACCTCAAACGCATGTATACCGTGCTGCCGGAAATTGCCATGAAACCGGCCCACGCCTACGATCATCTGGTGCGCGGCGAAGTCGAAGCGGTGCCGATCGATGAGCTGGAAGGCAGGGTTGCGGCGGTCATGCTAGTACCGTATCCGCCGGGCATTCCGCTGATCATGCCCGGCGAACGCTTTACCGAATCGACCCGATCGATTATTGATTACCTGAAATTTGCTCGCACGTTCGATAGCAGCTTCCCCGGTTTTGTCGCGGATGTGCATGGATTGCAGCACGAAGATGAAGGCAATGGGCGGCAATACACCGTCGATTGCGTCAAGGAATGAGGACTTTTCCCAGTATGCAACCGGTCATGAATCCAAAATACCCAGGGCTGTCGGTGCGCGTCGCCGATGAAGGCTTTGCGCCGTATATCTGGGGCAGCGACTTCAGCTTCGAAGTCGCGGCCTATGGTGCCGCCGTGATCGGCCAGCCTGTCGAACAATGGCGGGTGACGCCGATCGTGCCGTACCGCAAGTGCTACGGCATCGATCCGGAGGAGTTCAGCGCTTTCCACAACGCGCCGGACAGCGCGATTTTCATGGCCTATCTCGACGATGAGCCGGTCGGCCATCTGGTGATCAGCACCAACTGGAACGGCTTCGCGCATATCGATGAACTGGCGGTGCATGCGCCGGCCCGGCGCCATGGTGTGGCAAAAGCGCTGCTCGATGTCGCGCAGTTCTGGAGTCGCAAGAAAAAGCTGCCGGGGATCATGCTGGAAACCCAGAACAACAACCTCGGCGCCTGTCGGCTGTATGAGCGTTGCGGCTATGTGATCGGTGGTATCGACCAGTTGCGCTATCGCGGCATTGATCCGAACACCGCCGAAGTGGCGCTGTTCTGGTATCGATTATTCGATAACCCGTTGGAGAACCCGATCAGCTCGCCAGCATCGCCTCGGCTTGTTCCGTGAGGATCGCCAGTAATGTCTGAATCGCTGCCGACGGCGCGACGTGCTTGAAGGTCAGCGCGTAGACGCTGATCGGTACGGCCGGCGACAGCGGGCAGACATCCAGCCCGGCCGGGCGCGCGCCCAGTGCAGTGAACGGGTCGACGATGGCCAGGCCTTCACCGGCCTCGACCATGCTGCGCATCATCTGATGGGTTTGCACCCGCGTCTGCACGCTCGGCGCCGGGCGCAGCGCCTGGAGTTTGTTTTCCAGTGCCGGGCTCAACGGGTCCTGACCTTCGAGGCCGATCATGGCCTGACCGGCCAGATCCTGCAGGGAAATGTATTTCTGTTTCGGCTGCAACCAGCCATGGGGCGCGAGCAATTGCAGCTTGCCCTGGGCCAATGGCCGGCAATCAATGTCGGGGTGTTCGGGGTCGTGCAGGCTTAAACCGAGATCGCTCTCGCGCAGCAACAGGCTGCGGACAATGTCGCGAGTCGGCGCGCTGAGCAGGCTGCACGGTGCGTCGGGCAGACGACGACGCAGGGCGGCGAGACTTTGTGGCAGTAATTGTTGCGCCAGCGGCGCAGTGCCGATGATGCGCAAAGGTGGGGCGAGGTATTGCTTGAGGCTGCTGGCCAGCCGTTGCACCGGCTCCAACGCTTCATAAACGTGGGCGATTTCGACCTGCAACGCCCGCGCTTCGGGTGTCGATTGCAGGCGTCCGCGCACGCTGGCGAACAGCATGAACCCCAACTGACTCTCGGCTTCGCGCAAACGCTCTTCGACCTCGGCCACCGGCAACTGCAACCATTCGGCGGCGGTGCCCAGGTGACCGGTCTGCAAGAGCGCCTGAATCACTTCGATATGACGTAAACGCATGCGTGAAGTCCATGTTCAGCAGGTGGGGTCAGTGGCTGAATCCTACCCCAAGTCTGCGCATATGACTTCTGCTCATAACGGCCAGTTATGAAGCGACGGTTGGCTCGGGTTCACGCGTCAGGGTGATACCTGACTGGACCAGGAGAAACTCGTTCTCGCTGACCTTGTTCACGCGATCGCCAATCGCCAGTTTGTAAATCGGCTCCGAGCCAGTGGAACCGTCTGCCGACGGATTGGATTCCTGGAACTCATGCACGGAATAAACGCGGCCTTCCGCATCTCTTGCATGGAACTGACCGACGAGTACTGCTGCCATCTGCTTAGAACCTCTGGAGATAAAACGCTTGATTTGCGGCTTGGTAGACCGCCATCAAGGCCTGTAAGTTTTCCTACAGGAAAAAAATAATCAGCACGCAGGAATTTGCCCTTGTGTGCTGGTGGAATCGTCACCGGATCATCTATAACTACTCGCTCCTCCCACGGACCATCGAGAGTCTTCCATGAGCAATGTCTACAACGTCGCCGTAGTGGTCGGTAGCCTGCGCAAAGCATCGATCAATCGCAAAGTCGCCCTGGCACTGGCAGAACTGGCCCCGGCGAACCTAAAGCTTGAGATTGTCGAAATTGGCGATCTGCCACTGTATAACGAAGACATCGACGGTGATTCACCGCCGGCAGCCTACAGCACTTTCCGGGAAAAAGTGGGTTCATCCGACGCGGTGCTGTTTGTCACGCCCGAATACAACCGTTCGGTGCCAGCGCCGCTGAAGAATGCCATCGACGTCGGCTCGCGGCCTTATGGCAAGGCTGTCTGGAGTGGCAAACCGGGGGCGGTGATCAGTGTTTCGCCAGGTGCCATCGGTGGTTTCGGGGCGAATCAGCACCTGCGCCAGTCGTTCGTGTTTCTCAACGTGCCGTGCATGCAGCAGCCGGAAGCGTATCTGGGCGGTGCAGGCTCGGCGTTTGATGAGGCGGGCAAGTTGAGTGAGTCGGTGAAACCTTTTCTGCAAAGCTTTATCAATGCGTACGGACAGTTCGTAGAGCAACACAAGAAGTAAGCTCACCGAAATCCCTGGCACTACAGAGATCCTGTGGGAGCGAGCTTGCTCGCGAAGGGGCCATCAGCCAAGCGTCATAGGTGACTGACAGTCCCTCTTCGCGAGCAAGCTCGCTCCCACAGGTTTTAGTGTTCAGCTCTTTTACTTAATTTAAGGCTGTTGCGGATGCTCGCTGCGTCACTGATTTTCCTGCTGACCATTACCCTTGTCATCTGGCAACCCAAAGGCCTCGGCGTCGGCTGGAGTGCGACGCTTGGCGCCGTGCTGGCGCTGATCTTCGGCGTTGTGCACCTGAGCGATATCCCGCTGGTGTGGCAGATCATCTGGAACGCCACTGGCACTTTTGTCGCGCTGATCATCATCAGCCTGTTGCTCGACGAAGCCGGGTTTTTCAATTGGGCCGCGTTGCACGTGGCGCGTTGGGGGCGGGGCAGCGGGCGCAAGCTGTTTGCCTTTATGGTGCTGCTCGGCGCGCTGGTTTCAGCGCTGTTCGCCAATGACGGCGCGGCGCTGATCCTCACGCCGATCGTGATTTCGATGTTGCTGGCACTACGGTTCTCTCCAGCCGCGACCTTGGCCTTTGTCATGGGCGCAGGTTTTATTGCGGACACGGCGAGCCTGCCGCTGGTGGTGTCGAACCTGGTCAACATTGTTTCGGCGGACTTCTTTCACATTGGCTTCAACCGTTATGCCGCAGTGATGGTGCCGGTGAACTTCGTCAGTGTCGCGGCAACGCTGGGTATGTTGCTGTGGTTCTTCCGCCGCGACATCCCAGCGGCGTACGACCCTGAGCAACTCGAACATCCCGAAACCGCGATCCACGATAAAGCCACGTTCTATGCCGGTTGGGCGGTGTTGGTGATTCTGCTGATCGGTTGCTTTGCGCTGGAGCCGCTGGGCATTCCGATCAGTGCGATTTCCGCCGTGTGCGCCGCGCTGTTGCTGGGCATCGCCGCCCGTGGCCACAAGATTTCCACGCGCAAGGTGATGAAGGAAGCGCCCTGGCAGATCGTGATTTTTTCGCTGGGCATGTATCTGGTGGTCTATGGCCTGCGCAATGCCGGGCTGACCGGGTATCTGGCCGGTTGGCTGGATGTCTTCGCAGGTCACGGCGTCTGGGGCGCGGCAATGGGCACGGGGGTGCTGACGGCGTTGCTGTCGTCGATCATGAATAACCTGCCGACGGTGTTGATTGGTTTGTTATCGATCGATGCGAGTCAGGCGAGCGGGGTGGTCAAGGAGGCGATGATCTATGCCAACGTGATTGGCAGCGATCTGGGGCCGAAGATCACGCCGATCGGCAGTCTGGCCACGTTGTTGTGGCTGCATGTGCTGGAGCGCAAGGGCATTCACATTGGCTGGGGGTATTACTTCCGGGTCGGGATTGTGTTGACGGTGCCGGTGTTGTTGGTGACGTTGGCGGCTTTGGCTGTGCGGCTGTCCCTTTAGACCGAGTCGGCCGCAATCGCTGGCAAGCCAGCTCCCACAGGGATCTTCTGTGTGCTCACTACCTGAGTCACACCACAAAGCCAGCTCCTATTAACTTTGTGGTGTGCTCACTACCTGAGCCACACCACAAAGCCAGCTCCTATTAACTTTGTAGTGTGCTCACTACCTGAGCCACACCACAAAGCCAGCTCCTATTAACTTTGTGGTGTGCTCACTACCTGAGTCGCACCACAAAGCCAGCTCCTATTAACTTTGTGGTGTGCTCACTACCTGAGTCACACCACAAAGCCAGCTCCCATTAGCTTTGTGGTGTGTTCACTATCTGGGCCACACCACAAAACCTGTGGGAGCTGGCTTGCCAGCGATGGGGCCGGTACAGGCGACACAAAAAAATCAGGCCTGGCCGGGAACATTCGGCCAAAGGTCCGACACCAGAAACAACCGCTCAGCCTCTTCCCATTCCCCTCGCGCATTTTCGATCAGGCGCACCATCAACTGCGCCGGGGCCAGTGGCTCAAGATCCTCCAGCCACATCCGTAAATGCTCCAAAGTCCAGGTCTGATCCGCCGGATAATGCGCCGGTGCCAGCCAGGCATGGCGGGGCAGGGGTTGCCAGCGTCCGGCTGGACGTTGCGCGACAAACGCCGGCCAGTCCTTCTGATGCAACCAACTGCCGCGCAAATGCTGCGGATGCGCACCGTTCGGTGATTCAGCCTGCCCGGGCCACGGGTACAACAGATAACCGCCCAGCC
This sequence comes from Pseudomonas sp. AC242, assembly GCF_979258655.1. Classification (NCBI taxonomy): domain Bacteria; kingdom Pseudomonadati; phylum Pseudomonadota; class Gammaproteobacteria; order Pseudomonadales; family Pseudomonadaceae; genus Pseudomonas; species Pseudomonas sp. AC242. Next base: position 3,012,737 of record NZ_OZ409873.1, on the reverse strand, counting down.
ACAGCTGCGCACTGAACACCTCGATGTCCAGCTTCGCCAATACTGCACGGCTTTCCGGGCGCGCCGAAATCGGCAACTGATGTTGCGCCAGATGCGCCAGTTTGCGGTCCAGCCGATCATGACAACCCGGCCCCAGCCATTGCGCCGGATCACGACCGTCACCATTTTGCGGCCCAAGGTAAAGCTTGATCGCCAGTTCCAGGTGATGCACGCCATCGCGATCACGCAGCAGCATGTCCAGCTCACCGAGGGTGTGGCCCTCACGGCGGATCGGCAGGTTGGCGGCGATCAATTCAATGCCCGGCGCATGCTGCACGGCAAACTGCCACAGACGCTCGTAATACAAGCCCAGCCGCCGCGTACGTGCCTGTGACAACCAATGCAGCAAGCCATAGCTGTCGTGATCAAGCTGACGCAACCAGTGTTCCAGTCGCTCTGGATCGTGCACCCAGTCGCTGCCCGCCAGCGGATGGCGCTGCGGCCACGGTGTGGTGGCAAGCATCGGCGGGGCGAGGATCACCCACGCCAGATCGCGCACTTCCGGATGGCGTAATTGGTGGGGCAACTGGAGCAAGTCGGGAAATAGGATCATCTTGCGAGCATAGCCGTAAACACGAGCACACCCTTGAGGCTGAAAGGATTTTGTCTAACCGGCGCTTTCGCCCATAATCGTGTTTTTCGCGTTTTCGATTGTCCGCAGAGGTCCCATGGAGCAATTTCGTAATATCGGCATCATCGGTCGCCTGGGCAGTTCCCAGGTGCTGGATACCGTCCGCCGACTGAAACGGTTTCTGCTCGATCGTCACCTGCATGTGATCCTCGAAGACACCATCGCTGAAGTGCTGCCGGGCCACGGCCTGCAAACCTCGTCGCGCAAGATGCTCGGCGAAGTCTGCGACATGGTCATCGTCGTCGGCGGTGACGGCAGCCTGCTCGGCGCCGCACGTGCGCTGGCCAAACACAATATTCCGGTGCTGGGCATCAACCGTGGCAGCCTCGGCTTCCTCACCGATATTCGCCCGGATGAGCTGGAAGTCGAAGTCGCCAAGGTGCTCGACGGCCACTATCTGGTGGAAAACCGCTTCCTGCTGCAAGCCGAAGTGCGCCGGCATGCCGAGGCCATTGGTCAGGGCGACGCGCTCAACGATGTCGTGCTGCACCCCGGCAAATCGACGCGGATGATCGAGTTCGAGTTGTACATCGACGGCCAGTTCGTCTGTAGCCAGAAGGCCGACGGCCTGATCGTCGCCACGCCGACCGGTTCCACCGCGTACGCGCTGTCCGCCGGTGGGCCGATCATGCATCCCAAGCTCGATGCCATTGTGATCGTGCCGATGTACCCCCATATGTTGTCGAGCCGGCCAATTGTGGTCGATGGCAACAGTGAGCTGAAAATCGTCGTGTCGAAAAACATGCAGATTTACCCGCAAGTCTCCTGTGACGGGCAGAACCATTTCACCTGCGCGCCGGGCGACACCATCACCGTCAGCAAGAAAGCGCAGAAGCTGCGCTTGATTCACCCGCTCGACCATAACTACTACGAAGTCTGCCGCACCAAGCTCGGCTGGGGCAGCAAGCTGGGCGGTGGAGGCGACTGATGCTCGATCCCGCGCGCAGTTATGACCTGATTGGTGACGTGCACGGATGCGCTCTGACCCTCGAACACTTGCTTGACCGTCTCGGTTATCACAAGCAGGGCGGGGTCTGGCGGCATCCATCGCGCATGGCCGTGTTCGTCGGCGACATCATCGACCGTGGCCCACGCATTCGCGAAGCGCTGCACATCGTCCACGACATGGTCGAGGCCGGTCAGGCCTTGTGCATCATGGGCAACCACGAATTCAACGCGCTGGGCTGGAGCACGCCGGCGCTACCGGGCAGCGGCAAGCAGTTCGTGCGCGAACACACGCCGCGCCATGCACGCCTGCTGCACGAAACCCTGACCCAATTCGAAGACCATCCCGGCGACTGGCACGATTTCCAACGCTGGTTCTATGAGCTGCCGTTGTTTGTCGACGCTGGGCGTTTCCGCGTCGTCCACGCGTGCTGGGATGCTGGCCTGATCGAACCGCTGCGCGCGCTGTTCCCCAACGGTTGCATCGACGAACACTTCCTGCAGGCCTCGGCCGTGCCGGACAGCTTCGCCTGCACCGTGTTCGACCGTCTGCTGCGCGGCACTGACATGCGCCTGCCGGATGGCCTGACCATGACCAGCGGCGACGGTCTGGTGCGTTCGTTCTTCCGCACCAAGTTCTGGGAAGACGATCCGAAAACCTACGGCGATATCGTCTTCCAGCCGGATGCACTGCCGGATCCGGTGGCGCAGAAGCCGCTGACCTCCAGCGAAAAAAACAACCTTCTGCGCTACGGCGTCGACGAGCCGTTGCTGTTCGTCGGCCACTATTGGCGCAGCGGCAAACCGGCGCCGATCCGCCCGAACCTCGCGTGTCTGGATTACAGCGCGGTGCTCTACGGCAAACTGGTCGCCTATCGTCTGGATCAGGAAACCCGCCTCGATCCGCATAAATTTGTCTGGGTCGATGTCGAGCGGCCGGAGGTGCTGCAATGAGTGCGGTAGCGGTATTACGTCTGCCGTTGGCAGTGGACTTGAGCGGTTTCGTCAAACTGCTGCAACGTATGCAAGTGCCGCATCGGGTCAGCGAAGAGGCCGGCGAACAAGTGTTGTGGGCGCCGGCGGAAATCAGCGATGACGTGCGTTCACTCTACGAACGCTTCCCGGCTGGCGATCCCGATCAGCAAATGGACATTCCCGTCGCGCCGACCGTCAAGCGGCCGAGCTTTGCCGAGCAACTGAAATACGCCAAGGCCACGGGGTTCATCCTGTTGTTGTGCCTGATCGTTGGTGGATTGACGTACCTCGGTGAGAATCTGCAGACCCTGCGCTGGCTGACCTTCCTCGATTTTCAGGTAGTCGGCGAGTACATCCATTTCACACCGTTGGCCGACAGCCTTGCGGCGGGGCAGTGGTGGCGGCTGGTCACGCCGATGCTGATCCACTTCGGCATCCTCCACCTGGCCATGAACGGCATGTGGTACTGGGAGCTGGGCCGGCGTATCGAGTCGCGTCAGGGCAGCATTAACCTGATCGGCTTGACGCTGTTGTTCAGCCTCGTTTCCAACTACGCACAGTTTGTCTGGAGCGGCGCGACCTTGTTTGGCGGGCTGTCCGGCGTACTTTACGGTTTGCTCGGGCATTGCTGGATCTTCCAGCTGCTGTCGCCGAACCCCGCCTATCGCCTCCCGCGCGGCGTGCTGGTGATGATGCTGGTGTGGTTGCTGGTGTGCATGTCCGGGCTGATCTCGATGATCGGTTTCGGCGAAATCGCCAACGCTGCCCACGTCGGCGGGTTACTCATCGGATGCTTCACCGGTTTGTTGGGCGGTTTGTATAACCGCCGTAAACTGGCCGCCTAAAATTTTCTGTAGATAAAGAGCACGGAGACCCTGATGTCCTCTTTTAACGACATGATCAACAACATTACCCCGGACATCTACGAGAGCCTGAAGCTGGCCGTGGAAATCGGCAAATGGTCCGACGGTGGCAAACTCACCGCCGAACAGCGCGAGCTGTCGTTGCAGGCGATGATCGCCTGGGAAATCCAGAACCTGCCTGAAGACCAGCGCACCGGTTACATGGGTCCGCAGGAATGTGCCTCGAAGTCGATTGAAGTGCCGAACATCCTGTTCAAGTCGGATGCCATCCATTGATCGAGATTGGCCGCGGTGCAATCAGCAAAATGTCGGCGCGCCTGGACGGGCCGAACGTGCAATACGCGTTTCGTCTGGATGACGTCGAGGTGCCGGTCAACCCGTTGATCGGCACCACGGTGCGTCTGGAATACCTGGGGGCGATCCACTGCACCCATTGCGGGCGCAAGACCAAAACCAGTTTCAGTCAGGGCTATTGCTACCCGTGCATGACCAAACTGGCGCAGTGCGATCTGTGCATCATGAGCCCGGAGCGTTGCCACTATGACGCCGGCACCTGTCGCGATCCAGCGTGGGGCGAGCAGTTCTGCATGACCGATCACGTGGTTTACCTGTCCAATTCGTCGGGCATCAAGGTTGGCATTACTCGTGCTACGCAACTGCCGACTCGCTGGATCGATCAGGGTGCATGTCAGGCATTGCCGATCATGCGCGTCTCGACACGGCAGCAATCGGGCTTCGTTGAAGACCTGTTCCGCAGTCAGGTGGCGGACAAGACCAACTGGCGCGCGTTGCTCAAGGGTGATGCGGCGGCGGTCGATCTGGCGCAGGTACGTGACCAGTTATTCGAAAGCTGCGCCGAAGGCCTGCAAGGTTTGCAGGAGCGATTCGGCCTGCAGGCGATTCAGACCATTGCCGATGTCGAACCGCTGGAAATCCGCTACCCGGTCGAGCAATACCCGGCCAAAATCGTCAGCTTCAACCTGGACAAGAACCCGATTGCCGAAGGCACGCTGCTGGGGATCAAGGGCCAGTACCTGATCTTCGACACCGGCGTGATCAACATTCGCAAGTACACGGCCTATCAGCTCGCCGTGCATCAATAAGGACGCCAGCATGCGCACCGAACAACCGAAGATGATTTACCTGAAGGACTATCAGGCGCCCGAGTACCTGATCGACGAAACACACCTGACCTTCGAGTTGTTCGAGGATCACAGTCTGGTGCACGCGCAGTTGGTGATGCGCCGCAACCCGGCGCGTGGCCCGGGCCTGCCGCCGCTGGTGCTCGATGGCCAGCAGCTGGAATTGTTGTCTGTGAGTCTGGCCGATCAGGCGCTGTCTGACGCCGACTACCAGCTGACCGAAAACCATCTGACTCTGCAACCGACCAGCGAAACCTTCACGCTCGACACCAGCGTCAAGATCCACCCGGAAACCAACACCGCACTGGAAGGCCTGTACAAGTCCGGCACGATGTTCTGCACCCAGTGCGAGGCCGAAGGTTTCCGCAAGATCACTTATTACCTCGACCGCCCGGACGTGATGAGCAAGTTCACCACCACCGTGGTCGCCGAACAGCACAGCTACCCGGTGCTGCTCTCCAACGGCAACCCGATTGCCTCGGGCCCGGGCGAAGACGGCCGGCACTGGGCTACGTGGGAAGACCCGTTCATGAAACCGGCGTACCTGTTTGCGCTGGTGGCCGGTGACTTGTGGTGCGTTGAAGACACCTTCACCACCATGACCCAGCGCAACGTCGCGCTGCGCATTTACGTCGAGCCGGAAAACATCGACAAGTGCCAGCACGCGATGAACAGCCTGAAGAAGTCGATGCGCTGGGACGAAGAGGTTTACGGTCGCGAGTACGACCTGGACATCTTCATGATCGTCGCCGTCAACGACTTCAACATGGGTGCGATGGAGAACAAAGGCCTCAACATCTTCAACTCCAGCGCCGTACTGGCCCGCGCCGAAACCGCGACCGATGCTGCGCACCAGCGCGTTGAAGCGATCGTCGCTCACGAATACTTCCACAACTGGTCGGGCAATCGCGTGACCTGCCGCGACTGGTTCCAGCTGTCGCTGAAGGAAGGTTTCACGGTGTTCCGTGATTCCGGCTTCTCCGCCGACATGAACTCGGCCACGGTCAAGCGTATTCAAGATGTGGCGTACCTGCGCACCCACCAGTTTGCCGAAGATGCCGGCCCGATGGCTCACGCTGTGCGCCCGGACAGCTTTATCGAGATTTCCAACTTCTACACCCTGACCGTGTACGAGAAGGGTTCGGAAGTGGTCGGCATGATCCACACCTTGCTCGGCGCCGAAGGCTTCCGTAAGGGCAGCGATCTGTACTTCGAGCGCCATGACGGTCAAGCGGTGACCTGCGACGACTTCATCAAGGCGATGGAAGATGCCAACGGCGTCGATCTGACCCAGTTCAAGCGCTGGTACAGCCAGGCTGGCACGCCGCGTCTGGCGGTGAGCGAGTCGTACGACGCCGCCGCGAAAACCTACAGCCTGACCTTCCGCCAGAGCTGCCCGGAAACCCCGGATAAAGTTGAAAAACTGCCGTTCGTGATTCCGGTCGAACTCGGCCTGCTCGACAGCCAAGGCAACGAGATTGCGCTGCGTCTGAGCGGTGAAGCGTCGGCGCAAGGCACTACTCGCGTGATCTCCGTTACCGAGGCCGAGCAGACTTTCACCTTCGTTGATATCGCTGAGCAACCGCTGCCATCGCTGCTGCGCGGCTTCTCGGCGCCGGTGAAACTGAGCTTCCCGTACAACCGCGATCAACTGATGTTCCTGATGCAGCACGACAGCGACGGCTTCAACCGCTGGGATGCCGGTCAGCAACTGTCGGTGCAGGTCCTGCAAGAGTTGATCGGCCAGCAGCAGAAGGGCGAGAGTCTGAAGCTTGATCCGCGTCTGGTGTCGGCGCTGAAAACCGTGCTGTCCGATGAGTCGCTGGATCAGGCGATGGTTGCGGAAATGCTCTCGCTGCCGGGTGAGGCCTATCTGACCGAAATCAGCGAAGTGGCGGATGTCGAGGCGATTCACACCGCTCGCGAATTTGCCCGCAAGCAACTGGCGGACAGTTTGTTCGAGGCGCTGTGGCTGCGTTATCAGGCCAACCGTGACCTGTCGAAGAAAACCCCGTACGTGGCCGAAGCCGAGCACTTCGCCCGTCGCGCGCTGCAGAACATTGCGCTGTCGTACCTGATGCTCAGTGGCAAGCCGGAAGTATTGGCAGCGGCGCTGGAGCAGTTCGAGAGCGCCGACAACATGACCGAGCGCTTGACGGCGCTGGCGGTGTTGGTCAACTCGCCGTTCGAAGAGCAGAAAGCGCTGGCACTGGCCAGTTTCGCCGAGCACTTCAAGGACAACCCGCTGGTCATGGATCAGTGGTTCAGCGTGCAGGCCGGCAGCACTTTGCCAGGCGGTCTGGAGCGCGTGAAAGCGTTGATGCAGCACCCGGCGTTCAACATCAAGAACCCGAACAAGGTGCGTGCGCTGGTCGGTGCATTTGCCGGGCAGAACCTGATCAACTTCCATGCGGCCGATGGCTCGGGTTATCGCTTCCTTGCGGATCTGGTGATCGAGCTGAACGGCTTCAACCCACAGATCGCCTCGCGCCAACTGGCGCCGCTGACTCGCTGGCGTAAATACGACGGTGCGCGGCAGGCGCTGATGAAGGCTGAGCTGGAGCGGATTCGGGCGTCGGGGCAGTTGTCGAGTGATGTGTATGAGGTGGTGAGCAAGAGCCTGGCTTGATGGTGTGTTGGAGTCGGTGTTCCAGCTGTGGACCGGCCCTCACCCTAACCCTCTCCCAGTGGGAGAGGGGACTGACCGAGGTGATGTTCGAGTTACACCGACCTGAAAGTCCGAGCCGAACTCAGATTCTGAAACAGATCAAAAGCCCCTCACCCTAGCCCTCTCCCAGTGGGAGAGGGGACTGATCGAGGTGGATGTTCGAGTTACGCCGACCTGAAAGTCCGGAGGCGAACTCAGGTTTTGGATAGCACGAAGATCTGCTCCCTTTCCCCCTCGCCCCCCTGGGGGAGAGGGCTGGGGTGAGGGGGTGGGATTCACGCATCACCACAAAACCCAAGCCGTACATATAAAAAAAACGCCGCACTAATAATGCGGCGTTTTTATTGACTGAAAGTTACTTCAGGTCAAACCGGTCCAGGTTGGTGACCTTCGTCCACGCCGCCACAAAGTCCTTCACAAACTGCTCCTTCGCATCCGAACTGGCATACACCTCAGCCAGCGCCCTCAACTGTGCATTGGAACCAAACACCAGATCCACCCGCGTCGCCGTCCACTTCACGCTGCCGGTTTTACGGTCGCGCCCCTCGAACTCATCCGCATCCCTTGAAGTCGGCTTCCACTCCACGCCCATGTCCAGCAGGTTGGTGAAGAAGTCGTTGGTCAGCGCTTCAGTTTGCGAGGTGAACACGCCATGCCGGGTTTGCCCGACGTTGGTATTCAACACCCGCAAACCACCCAGCAGCACAGTCATTTCCGGTGCGGTGAGGGTCAGCAGTTGTGCCTTGTCGATCAGCAGCGCCTCGGCCGAAACGGTGTACTTGCCTTTGCTGTAGTTGCGGAAGCCATCGGCAATCGGTTCAAGGAAGCCAAAGGAGTCGACGTCGGTTTGCTCTTGGCTGGCATCCGTCCGTCCCGGAGTGAATGGCACCGTGACCGAATGGCCGGCATTTTTCGCTGCTTGTTCGACCCCGGCATTCCCGGCCAACACGATCAGGTCCGCGAGCGAGACTTTCTTGCCAGCAGCGCCGTCATTGAACTCGTTCTGAATGCCCTCAAGGATTTGCAGCACTTTGGCCAGTTGCTCAGGCTGGTTGGCTTGCCAGAACTTCTGCGGTGCCAGACGCAGGCGGCCGCCGTTGGCGCCGCCGCGTTTGTCCGAACCGCGGAATGTCGAAGCAGCGGCCCAGGTGGTCGAGACCAGTTGTGACACCGAAAGCCCCGACGCGAGGATTTTGCTTTTCAGCGCGGCAGCGTCGCTGTCGTCGATCAGTGGGTGCGTGGCATCCGGAATCGGGTCTTGCCACAGCAGTTCTTCGTTCGGCAGTTCCGGGCCAAGGTAACGAGACAATGGACCCATGTCGCGGTGGATCAGTTTGTACCAGGCACGGGCAAACGCATCGGCCAATTGATCTGGATTGGCGAGGAAGCGCCGCGATATCTGCTCGTAGGCTGGGTCGAAGCGCAACGCCAGGTCGGAGGTGAGCATGGTCGGCGAAAGCTTTTTGCTCGGGTCATGGGCATGCGGAACGGTGCCGGCACCGGCGCCGTTTTTCGGGATCCACTGATGCGCACCAGCCGGGCTTTTGCTCAGCTCCCACTCGAAGCCGAACAGGTTTTCCAAGTAGTTGTTGCTCCACTTTGTCGGCGTGGTGGTCCAGGTCACTTCCAGGCCGCTGGTGATGGTGTCGCCGCCCTTGCCTGTACCGAACGCGTTGCGCCAGCCCAAGCCCTGTTCTTCCAGGCCTGCCGCTTCCGGTTCTGGCCCGACGTTATCGGCAGGGCCGGCGCCGTGGGTTTTACCAAAGGCGTGACCGCCCGCGATCAACGCCACGGTTTCTTCATCGTTCATGGCCATACGGCCAAAGGTTTCGCGGATATCGTGGGCCGACGCGACCGGGTCAGGATTGCCTTCAGGCCCTTCGGGGTTTACGTAAATCAGGCCCATTTGCACCGCAGCGAGCGGGTTTTCCAGATTGCGTTCGCCCTGATCGGTGCGGCTTTCTTCTTTGCCATGCAAATCCGGCTCGGCGACCAGCGTGCCGTCACCGGGCTCCTGCATGGCTGACTTGTCTTTGCCGTAACGGCTGTCGCCACCGAGCCATTCGTGCTCGGAACCCCAATAGACGTCTTCGTCCGGTTCCCACACATCGGGACGGCCACCGGAGAAACCGAAGGTCTTGAAACCCATGGATTCCAGCGCGACGTTACCGGTGAGAACAATCAGGTCGGCCCAGGAAATATTACGGCCATATTTCTGCTTGATTGGCCATAACAGGCGCCGGGCCTTGTCGAGGCTGACGTTGTCCGGCCAGCTGTTCAGCGGCGCAAAACGTTGTTGCCCGGAGCCGGCGCCACCTCGACCATCGGCGGTGCGATAGGTACCGGCGCTGTGCCAGGCCATGCGGATGAAGAGGGGGCCGTAATGGCCGAAGTCGGCCGGCCACCAATCCTGGGAGTCGGTCATCAGTGCGTTGAGGTCTTGTTTCAGGGCTTGAAAGTCGAGGCTCTTGAAGGCTTTGGCGTAGTCGAAGTCCTTGCCCAACGGATCGGACTTGGGCGAGTGCTGACTCAGGATTTTCAGGTTGAGTTGATTCGGCCACCAGTCACGGTTCGTCGTACCACCACCGGCGGCGTGGTTGAACGGGCATTTCGATTCGTTTGCCATGTTCGGGTCCTTATCAGGTCTGCTACGGCCGGCTCGTGCCGACTTCGGACTAGTAAGGCTAGACCCGACTTGAGGAGTCAGCTAATAGGCCGACTATTGGAGGCTGATAGGCAAAGTCTTTCAGCTTCTTTCGGAGCACTTCACGGATGAGCCGATAGCGGCTGCCTGCTTGAAACATGCGTTGTTGAGCCTCTGCAAAAAACAAAATGTGAAAATCGGGATGACAGGAAGAAATGTTATTGTATAACATAAAATTCGTTTCATTCTGTTTCTACCAGCGTTAAAGCAAAACGCTGGCAGCGATCCTCACATTTCAGCGCATGGAAATTTTGCAATGCCTGCCCGTTCCCACCCCCTGCAACGACGCCTCAATCCGTTGGCCGCCGCGCTGCTTTTTGCGTCGCCGGTATTCGCCGCCGACACCCTCGAACTGCAACCGCAAGTCATCACCGGCAATCCGCTCGGCAGCCAGACACTTGCCTCGCCCTCGACGGTACTTAGCGGCGACGACCTCACGTTCCAACAGAAGGGCAGCCTCGGCGAAACCCTGAACAAGCAACCCGGCGTGTCCTCGTCGTACTTCGGCCCGGGTGCGAGCCGACCGATTATTCGTGGCCAGGACGGTGATCGCATCCGTATTCTGCGCAACGGAGTCGGCGCGCTGGATGCCTCGTCGCTGTCTTACGACCACGCCGTGCCGCTGGACCCGGTCAACGTCGAGCGCGTTGAAATCGTCCGTGGCCCGGCGGCTCTGCTGTACGGCGGCAGTGCCATTGGCGGGGTGGTCAACACCTTCGATAACCGCATCCCGACTGAGGCCATCGATGGCATTCATGGCGCTGGTGAGTTGCGCTATGGCGGTGCCGACACCACGCGCAGCAGCGCCGGCAAACTGGAGGCTGGTAACGGACAATTCGCCTTGCATCTGGACGCTAGCGCCCGCGAGTTCAATGACCTGAAAATCCCCGGTTACGCGAAAACCGCTCGCGAACGCGCAAACGACGACGGCGACTCGAAAAAACATCGCCTGGCCAACAGCGATGGTCGCCAGGATGGCGGCGCGGTCGGCGGGTCGTACACCTGGGATGACGGTTATGCCGGTCTGTCCTACAGCAACTACGATTCCAATTACGGTTCGCCCGCTGAACAAGACGTACGTATTCGCATGCAACAGGAGCACTACGCCTTTGCCTCGGAGATACGCAATCTCGACGGGCCATTCACCTCGATCAAACTGGATGCCGGTTACACCGATTACGAGCACCGCGAAATCGAAGGCGGCGAGGTTGGCACGACGTTCAAGAACAAAGGTTACGAAGCACGGGTCGAGGCGCGGCATCAGCCGTTGGGGCCGTTCAATGGCGTGATTGGTGCACAGGTCAGCCGCAACGAGTTTTCGGCATTGGGTGAAGAGGCGTTTGTGCCGCAGACCGATACCAATGCCGCTGCGCTGTTCATTCTTGAGGAGTTGCAAGCCACCGATCGACTGCTGTTCACCCTCGGCGGACGCCTTGAGCACACCACGGTCGACCCGGACGCGAAGGGTAACGAACGCTTCGCCAGCGCCGACCGCTCCAGCAGTTTCACCGCTGGCAGTCTTTCCTCTGGCGCGGTGTACACGCTGACGCCGATCTGGTCGGTGGCTGCGACGCTGGGCTACACCGAGCGCGCACCGACGTTCTATGAGCTTTACGCCAACGGTGCCCATGTGGCGACCGGCACCTATGAAGTCGGTGATGCCGGGCTGTCGAAAGAAAAAGCCGTGTCCAGTGATCTGGCGTTGCGTTTCGATAACGGCACGCACAAGGGCAGTGTCGGTGTGTTCTACAGCCACTTCTCCAATTACATCGGTTTACTCGGCACGGGCCGCACATTGAATGATGAAGGCGAGGAGGACGCCGATGGCATCCCTGAATACACCTACTCCGGCGTGCGGGCGCGCTTCAGCGGTATTGAGGCGCAGGACCGCTGGAACCTTGGCGAAAATGCCTACGGCAAGTTTGCCCTGGAGTTGTCCGGTGACTACACCCGCGCGAAGAACCTGGACACCGGCGAAGATTTACCGCGAATCGCGCCGCTGCGGCTCAACACCGGGCTGCTGTGGGAACTGGACAAGTGGCAGGCGCGCATCGATGTAGAGCACGCCAGTTCACAACATCGGGTGCCGGATAACGAAAGCGGCACCGACGGCTACACCACGCTGGGCGCCAATGTCGGGTATCACTTTGATGTCGGCCAGAGTAAATGGCTGGCCTTCGTCAATGCCGAGAACCTGACCAATCAAACCGTGCGTTACGCCAGTTCGATCCTGCGCGACATTGCGCCGGCAGAAGGGCGCAGCATTCAGGTCGGATTGCGCACGAGGTTCTGATAATCACTGATTCCCACTGTAGGAGCGGCCGCAGGCTGCGATCTTTTGATCTTTATTTTAAAAGCAAAAGATCGTCCGATCGCGGCCCGAGCCTGCGGCAACTCCTACACGGGCGTGATCAGGTGGATTGGGCGGTGTCGTCATCCGGCACGTCGTCGAGAATATCCTCTTGCCCCGGCAATTCAGTAATCACACTGAAATCCGTCACTTCAACCGCACCCAACCCATACCCCAGCAAATGGAAAGAAAACGCTTTGCGCTCTTGCGGGTTGTCGAAGCTGAAGTTCATTTCCAGCGGCTGCTCGGCGGTTGCCACCATCTCCTGCGGCAAGCCGATCTGCACGTCCTGTTCAAACTCCTTGGCCTTGAGCTGAATGTACGCCGCCTGCTGCGGATCGACCGAGCGCACGGTCAGGCGTACGCGGGTGTGCGAGCCTTTGGGCATTTCCAGGTATTGCGCGCCAATCAGATTGTCGGCCCAGTCATCGTTGATCTGCGCTTGCAGCGGGATGACGTTGGTGCTGCCGAATTGATAGCGATGATTGAGCGGCGTGCGCAACAGCGACAGGTCGAGGGCGTTGGCACGGGCGGCGATCTGTCGGGCCGGGTGGCCGCTGTAGTTGCCTTTATAGATGGCGCTGTCGGCGATGAACCCGGCGCTTTCGTAGTAGCGGCAGCGACGCGGCATATCGCACTCGGAAAAGATCCCCTGACCGTTGTGATAGCGCAGCTTGCCGTTGGTGAACGACATGATTTCGCGGCCGCTGTCATAGTCGCGAAACAGCGAGCGACCGCTCAGGGCGGAAGGCACCGGCAAGTCGAAGTAATCGAGAATCGAGGTGCTCAGATCGACGTGGCCATACACGCCTTTGTTCAGCCGTGGCAGTTGTGCCTGCTCCGGTGCCAGGGTCAGGTTGAAGCCCCACGAAGAAGCCAGGCGGACACCGTCGATGCCGTGGGATTCGTCCGAGGTGATCACCACCAGCGTGTCTTTCAGAACGCCTTGGCGTTCGAGGCCGTTGAGAAACTGCTCCAGCGCATCGTCGAGATAACCGACGGCCGCCTGTTTTGGCGTTTCGTAGCGTTCCAGATATTCCTCGGGTGCGGAGTAGGGCTGATGCGTGCCGACGGTCAGCAACGTCAGCATCCACGGTTTTTTCTGTTTTTTCAGTTGGCCGACATAGTCCAGCGCGCCTTCGAAAAATGCCTTGTCATCCTTGCCCCACGGGAACTCCAGATAGTTGCTGTTGGTGAACCACTCCAGACCGTGCGTCGCATCGAAACCGATGTGCGGCATGATCTTGTCTTTGGCCATGAAACGCAGCCCGGCACCTTGCAAGTAGTGAGTGCTGAAGCCGTGATCTCGCAGTTGCGCCGGCAGGCAGGCCTGATTGCGCTCGTTGAGGGTGAGCATTTCCACGCCTTTGGGCGTGCCGTTGTTGAGCTTGTCGTAATCGCCGCAGAGCATCGCGTACAGACCGCGAATGGTCTGGTGTGTGTGCAGCACGTAATCCGGGGTGTTCATGCCGCGCTCGGCCCAGCGGCTGAGGTTGGGCATCAGGTCTTCCTGATAATGGCTGCTGATCGCCTCGCGGTTGGCGCGGATATAGGCGCCGGGAATGCCTTCCAGCGCGATGATCAGTACGTTGCGCGCTTGCCCCGGCGCGGCCAGCAATTTCTGCCCGTTGAGGTCGACGTCGGTGAGTCCGGCCATGGCCGGCGCGGGTTCTTCGACGTCACCGTCCAGCCACTCCTCGGCCTGGATCTGCAGATCAGCGGCCTCGCTGGCCAGCAACTGGTGTGGCAGGTTGTACTGGCGCCACGGATCGGCTTCGCTCGGCCACAGGTTTTGCGCACCCCAGTGCGCGGCGAACAATAGCAGTGGCGCGCTCCAGGCTGCGCGGGGCAGGGGCGGGCGCGGCATGCCACGGCCGGCAAATTGGGTCAGCAGCCAGAACACCAGAGCCAGCAGCAAAGTGATGCCCAGTGCAGGATGGGCCAGGCCGCCACCGGTGGAATTTTCCACGAACTGCGGATCGATCAGGTAATGAATGTCGGAAGGTGTCGGCAGACGCCCGACGGCGCTGACCAGTTCAGCGGTCGCCACCGCCAGCAAGGCCCAGAACAGCAGCACCGGCAAGGCCAGCCACCACGCCCGGCGATGCAGCAACACCACCAACAGGCTGCCAATGGCCAGATCCGATAAATAGCCCAACGGCGCCGACCAGCCCAGCGCCGCACGCAGGCACACCGGCACCACCAGCACCAGAACAATCAGCGAAAAGAGGCGGGCATGCGGCTGCCGCAACCGGTTAAAAAGAGCACTCACAAAAAAGACCTTCCAGCCATTAAATCGTCATAAAAGTGTGCGCGATGATACCAAGGGTGGGCTGTCTGATCGCCCTTTTAAACGCTCAGCTGATGCGCTGGCGTGCGGGCTAATCAAGGTGATGGTGCGTCCGCAGGCCTGACCGGCCCTCGTGTTGCACGACCATTGGCGATATTGCTGCCGACGGATTTATTGTTTCAGGCTGTTTAAGGTGCCTAACCATCACCGGCATCCAATGTAGGAGCTGTGCAACGCTGCGATCGTTTTAAACCTCACAATCAAAAGCGCGCAGCCCGATTTCGCTCAACAACCCGTGCTATCGATATGCGATAAAGATATTTAATTTCTATTTTTTATAGCGATAAAGTCAGGCCTTTCAGCAAACCACCCCCATGCTGCGAGGTTGTCATGGCCACACCGTTCAAACGTCCCGCACTGACTCTGTTGGCCGCTTCTCTGGTCGCGAGTGCGTTGTTCAGCACCGGCGCTCAGGCCGAAGGCAAGATCAGCATCGCCCAGCAATTCGGCATCGGTTACCTGATTCTCGATGTGGTGCGCGATCAGAACCTCATCGAAAAACACGGTAAGGAACAGGGCCTCGACATCAAGGTCGACTGGAACAGCATCTCCGGCGCCACCGCGATGAACGAAGCGTTGCTCACCGGATCGCTCGACGTGGTTTCCGCCGGCGTGCCGCCAATGCTCACCGTGTGGGATCGCACCAAGGGTAAACAGAATGTCAAAGCCATCGCCGCACTGGGCTCGATGCCCAACTATCTGCTGACCAACAATCCGAACATCAAAACGCTCAAGGACTTCACCGACAAGGACCGGATTGCCGTGCCGGCCGCCGGCGTCGGCTTCCAGTCGCGCACTTTGCAGATCGAAACCGCCAAGGAGTTCGGTGACGCGCAGTACAAGAAATTCGACGACATTTCAGTCAGCCTGCCGCACCCCGATGCGACGGCCGCGCTGATCGCCGGCGGCTCGGAAATCAACTCGCACTTCTCCAGCCCGCCGTTCCAGTACCAGGCCCTGCAGAATCCCAACGTGCACAAAGTGCTGAGCTCTTATGATGTGCTCGGTGGGCAGGCGACGTTCAACGTGCTCTACACCACAGAAAAATTCCACGACGAAAACCCGAAAACCTACAAGGCGTTCTATGACGCGTTGGCCGAGGCCGAGAAGATCATCAAGGCTGATAAGCCGGCGGCGGCTCAGGCGTACATTCGTGTCGAGCAGTCGAAACTGCCGCTGGCTCTGGTCGAGCAAATCGTCAAGGATCCGGAAATCGATTTCACTGTGGTGCCGCAGCGCACCTTCATCTATGCCGAGAAATTGCAGGAACTGGGCGTGCTGAAGAACAAGGCCGACAGCTGGAAGGATTATTTCTTTGAAGAGGCGCATGGTGGGGCCGGTAGCTGAAGAACCCGGCCCGGTGCAGGGGATTTCCGGAACTCAACCGGCAGGCTCGATCAGTCGCGTAATGGGGTGATCGTGCCCCTCGACGTGCCATTTCACCCACAACCGATTGCGTCCGTCGGAACTTTTATCTGGCTCGATGGACAGCCAGTTACGACTGGCAATCAGGCAATTTCCATCGTATCCAATGGCTTGCATTTCGGCAGTAAGGTCGGTGTCGATCTTTTCCCGGGTACCGGTGATCGTTTCCAGGCTTCTGATCGTCAGCACAGGCAGAGGAGGATGGACGATGCCGGTTGAAATCAACTGATGGATGACTTCTGCACCATTGTCGATATGTCGGGGGTTGGCCGAACGAATGACGCTGGCGGCGGCTACATGCACATCCCCGGAGACAATGGTGACTTTGCATTTCGCCAACTTGGCAAAATCGAGCAA
Organism: Pseudomonas sp. AC242; assembly: GCF_979258655.1. Classification (NCBI taxonomy): domain Bacteria; kingdom Pseudomonadati; phylum Pseudomonadota; class Gammaproteobacteria; order Pseudomonadales; family Pseudomonadaceae; genus Pseudomonas; species Pseudomonas sp. AC242. The sequence goes on along the minus strand of NZ_OZ409873.1, from coordinate 2,996,288 downwards.
TCCATTGATCAGTTGCTTACGCTCGTTTTTGTGCGGCTGATGGCGCCAGTGGTCCCGGAAATCATCCTCCGGCCCGATCTCCCCTGGAATCCATCCGATCAGGGCCTCAAGCAGCGCAAGGTTGACGAACGATACCGGAACGCTGGAGATGAACAGCAGGTGTGAAGGTTTGCTGACCGTCAGGCTTTTGATCCAGGTAAACATCTGCGAGATGCTTTTTTGCGACATGATTTGCGTGGGCTGTTTGAGCTGGCCGTTTCTGCCTTTGATGTCGGGCGCGCGTTCAGACCTGAGGTCGGGAACGACAATGGCGAGGCCACCGAGGCCTTCAAAAGCGAAGGTATGCCCTTGACGAGTAATTGCTCCCGGGCGGCTCTCGGTTTCGTCAACCTGTAATTGGTAGAGTCGAAAATAATAACTGGCAATGCGGAACAGCCCCTGGTGTACGGGACTTTCATGCAGGGCTTGAGGATAGGAACCCCAACCGTCAATGATGTCGTGATCGTCCCACATCATCAGGGTCGGAACGCAGCTGAGCATGTTCAGTATCTGTGGTCGGGCCCAGTATCGCGGATAAACACTGGCGAAAAACTCGTCTGCCTGAATCTCCATTTCTTCAGTCCACAGAGTGTCATCGCGATTCCAGGAGAACTGTTTGTACCATTCATTCAAGGGGCCTTGAGTCTGCAACAGTTCATCGCTGTAAATCTGATCGCCTCCCATGACCAACAGATGGTACTCGGCTTGTTTGTGGGTCTGCGCGAGATGACTCCAGCGTTCGGCATAACGATCTGCCAACGAATTGAGGTATTTGACATCCGACACACCGTTGCAGGAGGTGTAAGCGATGCGGGGCGCCTGATCCAGAGGCGGGACGTGAAATGAGCCCGACACATCTCCCAAGTCATAGTCGATCTTCAACTGCGTTTTACTTTGCTGGATCTGCATGTCCAGTCGCCAGACGGCCATGCGCGGTTTGATCAAAGGAATCCGGGCAATCCGTTTGATCGTCGGATTGTGTGCCTGCGCGACCTGCGTAGTGGGTGCCGGCGCGTTGAGGTCTTGCACCAGCAGGGCAGATACACAGTATTTCTGATTCTGAATACCGCGAAAGCTCAAAACCGGGCCAAAGGGACTCATGTTGTCGTCCTCGCTGACAATAGAAAAACGGATGCCACGCAATGCCGTGGTGTCTCCGAGCGTAGTCCGTTTTTGCAAGTAGCGAGGACGCGAGGGGAGCGTTTCAGTTCATGCCATCATCAAAAATGCTTTCGATTGATAACCCGAATGCCCGGGCAATCTGAAAGGCCAGTGGCAGACTCGGGTCGTAGCGTTCGTTTTCTATAGCGTTAATCGTCTGACGCGACACGCTCAGGCGTTCAGCCAGATCGACCTGCGACCATTTGCGCTCGGCGCGCAATTCCTTGAGGCGGTTTTTCATTGGTAACGGCGTCGCGCAATGTGCAGGCCGACAATCCACATCAGACCCATCACCGGCCACACGCACGTCCACGGAATGTGCGGAGCGCCGACGTTTTCCAGAAAACCGTAGCTGAACGTCAGCAGTGCCGAGGCGGCAAAGGCAAAACCCAAGGCTTCGAACTGGATGCGCAGATGCATTTCATCCATGCGCCGCATATTGCGCACGATGGCCCAGCACATCAGTCCCGCCGGAACGATCGGCGTCAGTGCGACGGCCGAGCGCAGTACGATGGGGGCGTCCATCAGGTATTGCGAGGCAATCAATGAGGCTGTCAGGACCAGCATGTAGATGATTAATGCTGCGCCCAATTCGAGGTAGTACCGGTTCATTCTTCACTTCCTATGTAAAAGACCCTTTACATGGTCGCCGAAGATTTATCCGATGTAAAGCACGCTTTCCATCATGGCTGGTAGCCTCGAACAGACTCATGCCGGAGGATTTCGCCTAGGTCAGTAGCTTAAAAGCACACTTTCTGGACAGCGTAATAGCCACTCAGTAGCATTCGAGCCCAACGGATTATCCCTTCGCACGTCGTCCGACGTGGAACGCTCAAGGAATCGATATGCGCGACACCCCCATTGACCAAAAACGAACGATCGTGACCCAGGTCAACGGCGAGATTCGCTATGAAACCCGGATCAGTTTCAGCTCCACGTCGCTCGTCGATGGCGAAATTCGGGTGCATCGTGCTGAAGGCAATCAGCTAGATGTTCCGGTGGCCGGGGCGGACTTCGCTTTGCGCTTTGATCTGGATGGGGTGCATGGAGTACCGGTGACGCAGCAGGCAGCGGTTGAACCGGTTGAACCGGTGCCTGCCGATAACAGCTTGAAGTTATTCACCTCGAAAACCGTGTGGATCACCCTCGGGTTGTGGTTCTTCGTCAGTTCGGTGTTCGGTTGGCTGGGGATTGTGGTGGCAGGCGGATATCTCGGTTACCAGTGGCGTGAGGTGGAAAAGCGCAAGAAACAGTTGGCCAAGGCGCCCGTAGATAAAGCCGTGACCCGTTCCGGCTCGGGGATGTCACGGGAAAGCGTACGCAAGGCATTGGCCCGCAGGCATTAATGTGGCGCACAGCAAAAACAAAAAAGGGGCGGCCTGATCATCGATCAGGCCGCCCCTTTTTTATTGCTGCTCAGTCAGATCAATGCATTTTGCTGTGATCGTGACCTTCGATGTTGGTCAGCGCGCGAACCGGCGCTTTAACCTCGAGGGTTTCTTTATCACCCTTGGCGTTTTCCACGATCAGGGTCAGCGGCACAGTTTCGCCTTCCTTCAACTGAGCGGTCAGGCCCATCAGCATCACGTGGTAGCCGTTCGGATCAAGCTTGACGGCTTTGCCGGCCGGCAGCTCGACAAACTTCACCGGGCCCATGCTCATGACGTCGTTCTTCATGGTCATTTCGTGGATCTGCACGTCTTTGGCCGCTGGCGTCGCGACACTGAGCAACTTGCTGTCGCTGTCGGCGGTGAGGGTCATGAACGCGCCGCTGGCGGATTGGTTCGGCACGGTGGCACGGACCCAGGCATCGTCGACTTTGGTCGCTGCGGTCGCCTGGAATGCCAGACCCAGCAGAGAAAAACCGATGACAGCGCGTTTGAGGTGGTTCAGAACAGGTTGCATCAGCAAACCTCCATAACAGTAAGCAAATCTTCCGTACATTGTTCTGCCGAAAGCGACGTGGACAGACCCAGGCGCAAGCCGCCGTTGGAGTCGTAAACGTAACTGGTGGCAGTGTGCGAGATGGTATAGGTGTCGTCGGCCGGGACTTTCTCGTAGAACACGTCGAATTCCTTGGCCGTGGCCGCGGTTTCCTCAAGCGTGCCGTACAGCGCAACGAACGTCGGGTCGAAGGCTTTCATGTAGGCGTCGAGGATTTCCGGGGTGTCGCGCTCGGGATCGAGGGTGATGAAAATCACCTGCAAGCGATCGCCATCGGCGCCCATCAGCTTTTTGATTTTCGCCGCGCGGGCGAGGGTGGTCGGGCAGACTGCCGGGCACTGGGTGAAGCCGAAGAAGACCATCGGCATCATGCCGCGAAAGCTCGACAGCGTCATGGTTTCGCCATCGGTGTTCTTCAGTTTGAAGGTGCGCCCCATGATCTTGTTACTCAGATCCTTGCCGTACTTGTACGACAGTTGGCCACGGGTGTCGCAGCCGGCGAGCAGGCCTAGCCCGAGCACGCCCATTCCCGCAAGCACCTTGCGGCGAGTCAACAAAGCCGTCATCTAATACCGCCTTTTGCAGCCCGTCAGTCAGCAGGACTGGCGGGGGGTTAACCGTAAAAGCGGCGCATGATACCAAACTGAAGGCAGAGGCCGGCCACGGATCGCCGCACGGCGCAGGATCGAGCGACAAAAGGTGTAAGAAAAAGTGACCACAGCTTACTGCACGCGTGATTCAGCGGCGCTCCAGCCCCCGCCCAGCGCGGTGTACAGATTGACCTCGGCGACCAGTTGCGCGAGGCGATCGGTGATCAGGCCTTGCTGCGAACTGAACAGCGAACGCTGCGCATCGAGGAACGTCAGGCTGCTGTCGACGCCATTCTGATAGCGGTTCTGCGCCAGGTTGTAATACGTCTGCGTGGCTGCGACGAGATCTCGCTGCGCCTGCAATTGTTGCTGATAGGTGCTGCGCGCGGCGAGGCCGTCGGCGACTTCCTGAAACGCGGTTTGAATCGATTTTTCGTATTCGGCCACCGCCACATCTTTCTGTAATTTCGAATAATCAAGACTGGCGCGCAGGCTGCCGGCGTTGAAAATCGGCAGGTTGATCTGCGGCTGAAAGGTCCAGGCGCCAGAGCCGCCGCCGAACAGTCCGGACAGATCGCGACTCGACGTGCCGGCATTCGCCGTCAGGCTGACACTGGGGAAAAACGCCGCCCGCGCCGCACCGATATTGGCGTTGGCCGCTTTCAGTTTGTACTCCGCCTGAAGGATGTCCGGCCGACGCTGCAGCAGATCCGAGGGCAACCCGGCGGGCAGTTGTTGCACCAGATCGCTGGCCAGCGGACGGGCGGGCAGGGTCACTGGCACCGGCGCGCCAACGAGCAAGGTCAGGCTGTTCAAGTCCTGGGCGACCTGGCGCTGGTAGCGCGCCAGATTGGCCCGAGAGCTGTCGACGCTGGTCTTCGCTTGCGCCTGTTCCAGCGCCGACGATTTGCCGGCCTCGCGATTACGGGTGGTCAGGTGCAGGCTCTGTTCATCGGCGGCGAGGGTGTCGCGGGTCAGCTCCAGCAACTCCTGATCGGCGCGCCAGGTCAGGTAGGCGTTGGCGACGTTGGCCACCAGGCTCAGCTCGGCACTGCGCCGCGCTTCTTCAGTCGAGAGCCAGGTCTGCAAGGCCTCCTCGCTGAGGCTGCGCACGCGACCGAAGAAGTCCAGCTCATAAGCGCTGATGCCAAGGTTGACCGAGTACGTCGAATTGATCAGCGCTTTGCCCTGGGTCACGCTCGGCGGCATCCGCTGGCGTAACTCGTTGGCGTTGGCCGACACCGCCGGGAGCAGGTCGGCGCGCTGAATGCGGTATTGCGCCTGGAACGCTTCGACGTTGAGTGCCGCCACGCGCAGGTCGCGGTTGTTGACCAGCGCGCTTTCGATCAACTGTTGCAGCGCCGGATCAGTGAACAGCGTGCGCCAGTCCTCGCTGCTCGTGGCTGGCTGCGTGGCTGCGGGATACTGCGCGGCAGTGGGTGAAGCGGGGCGCTGGTACTCGGGAATCAATGAACAACCGCCCATCAGAATCGCCATGGACAGCAGGGAAAGTCGCAACGTCAACATCGAACTGCCTCATGCATTAAAAGAGCGTTGTGCTCAGGCCCCGGCCATCCATTTCGCCAGACCATGGCGACCACTGACCCCGAGTTTGGCCGTGGCGCGTTTCAGATATGTCTCGATCGAGCTGTTTTTGACTCGCAGTTGTTCGGCCATTTGCGGCACTGTGCCGCCGGTCAACAGGCCCAGACAGACTTCTTTTTCGCGCACTGACAGGGCGATGTCGCTGATCGCCAGGCGTTCATCGAACACCTGCGCCAACGGTGCCTGATCCAGTTCGGCCAGGGGCTGGCGCGGTTGTCTGGCGAGGATTTGCCGGCTGATCTGCGCGTGGCGTTCGATCAGTGGCAGCAAGGTGTCGGACAGGCGCTTGAGAAACGATAGCTCGGGCAGGGAAAACACCCGTTGGGTATGCGGTCGGTAAAACGAGATCACGCAACGGCGATTGGACGTGCGCGAAACCAGATTGCATTGATGTGCGCTGTGTTGCGGATGGCGAGGCTGGAGCGAGGCTTTCAGTTGAATCAGCAGCGAGTCGTTCATCTCGATCATCTTCTGCAGCAGCGGATGATCGTCGGGGCTCTCCAGCGGATCGGGCGCGGCACAGGTCTGCGCCAAACCGGCGCTGCCCAACGGTTTGATGTCGACCACGCTGGCCTGACGCTCATCCAGCGTCCACTCACTGAGATCTACCCGGTTGACCGGCACCAGCGTGTCGACCAACTGGAACATGTTCGTGGCGAAGTGATCATCGCCGGTGCTGGCAATCAACTCACCCAGTTGCCAGTAGAAGTGCGGGTTTTCCATATTACGAATGCTGCCGGTCAGATTCATATCCTTCATCCCTGGTTCAGAGCCATCACTGAATCGTCTGCCGTCTCTGTAAAAGCCGCCCACGCAGTCATTTCTCCTTGAACATGATCTGGAGCGGGATTTAAGCCTATGGATTTGTCCTACGTCTGTAGGGGAAAACAGGGACACAAAGTGCCACTATTTCTGAATATTGGCGCCGGGGTTCTGACGCTGTTGAACGCCGGCGTAACGGCGAGAGTGACTGTTCAGTCACGCTCAAGCCCCGGAAACCGGGCGATGATGAATTCTGATCGGCAGTGCTCGGGTAAATGGCGGCGCTGCTATGTGGTTTTTTTCCTACAAGCTTTTCAGTATTTCCTCTCCGAATTTTTAGACAGTGCCTGCGATAACCACGCCCATAGCGCGTACCAGGGTGGTGGTTGTCCGGGTTTCAGGTGTCATGTCGGTGGCGGGGCCGATGCTTGAATACCGGCAAAATTTCATGAGAAGGACCTTATGCAGCCTACTTCTGCCAACGTGGCGGACGATCTGTCCGTGCCTGTCGAGACATTCGCGCTGACTGCCGCTCAGCGGGATATCTGGCTGGACCAACTGAGCCGCGGAGATTCGCCGCTGTACAACATTGGCGGTTACGTCGAACTGAGCGGGCCGCTGGATCCGGCATTGATGCAATCGGCACTCGAATGCCTGGTTGCGGCGAACGACGCCTTGCGCATTGTGCTGCTGGCGGACGTCGGTCACGACGGGCTACCGTTGCAAGGGTTTGCACAGACGTTGCCGTTGCCCATGCCGCTGTTTGATTTCAGCGGGCACCCCGATCCCCAGTCGGCGGCTCGGGCGCTGGTCGAAGAGCAAATGGCCCAGGCTTATGTGATGAGCGGGCAAGCGCTGTTCCGCTTCTGTCTCATTCGCCTCGATCAGCACCGCCACTGGCTGGCGGCGCAGGCCCACCATTTGATTATCGATGGTTGGGGTTTTGGTCTGCTGTTCAAATCGGTGGGCGACATTTACAGCGCGTTGTCCCGTGGCGAGCGTCCAGATGTGGCGGCACCGTCCTATGTCGCCTTTATCGAAGATGACGCGCGCTATCATCAGTCATCACGCTATGAACTCGATCAGCGCTACTGGCTGGACAAATACCGCAGCCTTCCCGAACCCTTGTTGATTCCCCGTCATCGCGAACCCCTTGACCCTGAAGCGGCGCCGAGTTGCATCCACGTCGAGGCTTTTCCGGCCCTGCTGCACGAGCGCATGAAAGACACCGCGCGACACCTCGGTGGTTCGGCCTTTCACGTATTGTTGGCGGCGCTGCACGTGTATTTCAGTCGTACCGCCCAGCGTGATGAGTGGGTTGTCGGCTTGCCGATTCTCAATCGCTCCGGTGCCCGTTTCAAAAGCACCTTGGGCTTGTTCACCCAGGTCAGTGCGATGCGCATGGACTTTGGCCGTGAGCTGTCATTCGCTGACTTGATCAAGGCGATCGGCGATGGCCTCAAACAGGACTTCCGCCACCAACGCTACCCGCTGAGCGAGATGAACCGCGCGCTGGGTCTGTTACGCGAAGATCGCTCGCAACTGTTCGAGCTGTCGGTGTCCTACGAGCAGGACGACCATGACTACCGTTACGCTGAGGCGCCGGGGCACGTGGTCAAAGTCTCCAACCAGCACGAGGCGACACCGCTGGCCATTCACCTGCGCAGCAACCGTTACAACGACAAGGCCTGGTTGCATCTGGTGTATTCGCCGGCCTATTTCACGGCTGACGAGATCGCGGCGTTGACCGAGCGCTTGTTGCTGATACTGGAGCAAGGGCTGGAGTGTCCGGAACTGGCAATCGCCGATTTCAACCTTAATAGCCCGGCAGAACTGGCCCGGCTCAATCAGTGGAACGACACTCGCGTCAGTTATCCGCAAGGGCAACTGATTCATCAGCGATTCGAATCGCGAGTGGCCGAACAACCGGACGCCGTGGTCGCGACGTGTCAGGGACGAATCCTTGGTTATGCCGAGCTGAACCGGCAAGCCAATGCGTTGGCCCATCATCTGCTGGGCCTCGGTGTGCGGCCGGATGACCGGGTTGCAATCGTTGCCCGCCGCGGCCTGGAAACGCTGGTCGGGCTGCTGGCGGTTCTCAAGGCTGGCGCCGCTTATGTGCCGATTGATCCGGCGCATCCGCCCGAGCGCCTGAGTTACTTGCTCGGCGACAGCGCTCCGGTGGCGATACTGACGCAAAGTGATCTGCGTGATCGCTTGCCCGCCACAGCGCTGCCAGTGATCGAGCTTGATCGCCGAGAATGGTCGCTCGACAACGTGACCGATCCCGACGTGCCGGGGTTGAACACCAACCACCTCGCCTATGTGATTTACACCTCCGGCTCGACCGGGTTGCCCAAAGGCGTGATGGTTGAACACCGCACCTTGGGCAATCTGCTCGACTGGCACTGCGCGGCATTCGCTCTCGGCCCTGGCCAGCACACGTCGAGCCTGGCCGGTTTCGGTTTCGACGCGATGGCGTGGGAGGTCTGGCCGGCGTTGTGTGCCGGAGCGACGTTGCATTTGTCACCCGCGAGCGAAGGCAACGAAGACATCGATGCGCTGCTGACGTGGTGGCGGGCGCAGCCGCTGGACGTCAGCTTTCTGCCAACACCGATTGCCGAATACGCCTTCAGCCAACAACTCGATCACCCGACCTTGCGCACCTTGCTGATCGGCGGTGATCGTCTGCGCCAGTTCAATCGTGCGCAGAGTTTTGCGGTGATCAACAACTACGGCCCGACCGAAGCCACGGTGGTCGCCACCTCAGGTTTGATCCTTCCGGGGCAGGCGTTGCACATCGGCAAACCGGTGAGCAATGCCACGGCTTACCTGCTCGATGATCAGCAGCGCCCGGTGCCGATCGGCATCATCGGCGAGTTGTATGTCGGCGGCGCCGGGGTTGCCCGGGGCTATCTGAATCGCCCGGAATTGACCGCAGAACGCTTCCTCGACGACCCGTTCAGTGCGCAGCCGGATGCGCGCATGTATCGCACCGGCGATCTCGCACGGTGGCGCACCGACGGCAATCTTGAGTACATCGGTCGTAATGATGACCAGGTGAAAGTTCGCGGCGTGCGTGTTGAACCGGGCGAAATCGAAGCCGCGCTCGCCAGCCATGATGCGGTGCAGGAAGCCGTGGTGCTGGTGCGCGACGGCCAGCTGTTGGCGTGGTTCACCGAGCGTGAAACGCTGGACATCCTGCAACTGCACGCGCACCTGACAGCGCGTTTGCCGGCCGCCCTGTTGCCCGCCGCTTACGTCCGTCTGGCGAGTCTGCCGCTGACGGCCAACGGCAAGCTCGATCGCCAGGCCTTGCCGGCGCCGGGGCCGGACGCGTTGATCCGTCGTCAATACGAGGCGCCACAAGGTGACGTCGAAATCGCTTTGGCGCAGATCTGGGCCGAGGTCTTGCAAGTCGAACGGGTCGGGCGTCACGACCACTTTTTCGAACTGGGCGGCCATTCGTTGTTGGCCGTCGGCCTGATCGAACGCATGCGTCAGATTGGCATGAGCAGCGATGTTCGCGTGCTGTTCAGCCAACCGACCCTGGCGGCGCTGGCAGCGGCGGAGGGCAGTGGCCGCGAAGTCGAAGTGCCGGCCAACCGCATTGCCGCCGATTGCACGCACATCACGCCGGACCTGTTGCCACTGGTGCAATTGGATCAGGCGATGATCGAGCGTATCGTTGCGACGGTGCCGGGTGGTGCCGCCAATGTGCAGGATATCTACCCCTTGGCGCCGTTGCAGGAAGGCATTCTCTACCACCACATCACCGCTGCGCAGGGCGATCCGTATCTGCTGCAATCGCTGCTGGCATTCGACAGCCTCGAGCGGGTCGAGGCCTTCGCCGTTGCGCTGCGTCAGGTCATGGCGCGGCACGACATCTTGCGCACGGCGGTGGTCTGGGAGGGGCTGACGTCACCGGTTCAGGTCGTTTGGCGCGAGGCCATTTTGCCGGTGCAGGAAGTCGAACTTGACCCTGCTGGCGGCGCAATCATCGATCAGTTGCACGAGCGCTTCGATGCGCGGCGTTATCGCCTCGATGTCAGTCAGGCGCCGCTGCTGCGCCTGATGTATTCCCGTGATCCCGCGCATAACCGGGTGGTCGGCATCTTGTTGTTCCATCATTTGGCGATGGACCACATTGCGCTGGAGGCGATGCGCGAAGAAATTCACGCCAGCCTGTCCGGGCACGGCGAACCGCTGGCGGCACCGGTGCCGTACCGCAACTATGTGGCGCAGACGCGATTCGGCGTCAGCGAGCAGGAGCATGAAGCGTTCTTCCGGCAGATGCTCGGCGACATCGACGAGCCGACCTTGCCGTTCGCTTTGCAGAACGTACAGGGCGACGGCAGCAACATCGAAGAGGCCGAGCAAGCCTTGGCCAGCGATCTCTATCAGCGTTTGCAGCAGCAGGCACGCCTGGCCGGCGTGAGTGTCGCCAGCCTGATTCACCTCGCCTGGGCGCAGGTGCTGGCGGCGACATCCGGCCAGCAAAGCGTGGTGTTCGGCACAGTGTTGATGGGGCGCATGCAGGGCGGCGCGGGTGCCGACCGGGCGTTGGGGGTGTTCATCAACACCTTGCCGCTGCGGGTCGATGTCGGCGAAGGCGCGCGCGCAGCGGTGAAATCCACTCATGCGCGCCTGACCGCTTTGCTCGCCCATGAACACGCGTCCCTGGCGCTGGCCCAGCGGTGCAGTGGCGTTGCTGCGCCAGCGCCGCTGTTCAGCGCCTTGCTCAACTATCGGCACAGCGATGATGTCGAGCAAAAAACCTCCCGGCAAACCTGGCAGGGCATCGAAACCCTGGCCAACGAGGAGCGCACCAATTACCCGTTTACCCTGAGTGTCGATGACTTCGGCACAGGCTTGCGTCTGACCACCAGAACCTTGTCGAACATCGGCGCGCAGCGGATTGGCGCTTACGTGCAAGCGGCCCTGAATGGCTTGGTCGCGGCGCTGGAGACCGAGCCTCAGCGGCCGCTGAATAGCCTGCTGCCGTTACCGCAGGAAGAACTGCAACGGCTGCTGATCGAGTTCAACGATACGGTGGTCGGCTGCCCGCTGGACCAGCCGCTTCACACACTGTTCGAACAACAGGTGCAGCGCAAACCGAATGCCGTCGCCGTGCAATTCGCCGAACAGCGCCTGACTTATCGCGAGCTGAACGAGCAGGCCAACCGCTTGGCTCATCATCTGCGCGGGCTGGGCGTGCGGCCGGATTCGCGGGTAGCGATTTGTGTCGAGCGCGGGCCTGAACTGGTGATCGGCCTGCTGGGCGTACTCAAGGCGGGCGGTGCTTATGTGCCGCTCGATCCGGATTACCCGCTGCAACGGCTGAATTACATGTTGCAGGACAGCGCACCGGTCGCGTTGCTGGTGCATGCGGCGACGCGTGACCTGCTTGGCGAACCCGGCGTGCCGCTAATCCATCTCGACCTCGGCGCCTGGCAGAACCAGCCGCACGACAATCTGCAGGTGCCAGATCTCGGCGCGGCGAATCTGGCCTACATGATCTACACCTCCGGCTCTACCGGCACGCCGAAGGGTGTGATGATCGAGCACCGCAGCGCCTGCAACATGGTGCACTGGGGCTCGCAGTTGTCGCCGCCAACTGAGCACGGGGCGTTGCTGCAAAAGGCCCCGTACAGTTTCGACAGTTCGGTATGGGAAATCTTCTGGCCGCTCTGCTCGGGCATGCGCCTGGTGCTGGCGCGGGCCGATGGCAACCGCGATTCGGCTTATGTCACGCGAGTGATTCGCGAGCAGAACATTACCGTGGTCAAGTTCGTGCCGGCGTTGTTGCAGCAGTTCATCGAACAGGACGACGTCAGCCAGTGCACCAGCCTCACCGACGTGCTTAACGGTGGCGGCGAGTTGACCGTCGCCCTGGCCCGGCAAGTCCGCGAGCGCCTGCCGTGGGTGCGCCTGCACAACGTCTATGGGCCGACCGAAACCACGGTCGACAGCAGCGGCTGGACGCTGCAACCCGGCGATCCGGTGCCGCCGACACTGGTGCCGATCGGCAAGGCGCTGAGCAACACGCGGTTGTATGTCCTTGATGCATGCGATCAGCCAGTGCCGCTTGGCGTGAGCGGGCATTTGCACATTGGCGGGGTGGGCGTGGCGCGGGGCTATTTGGGACTGCCGCAATTGCAGGCCGAACGCTTTATCGACAGCCCGTTCGTGGCCGCTGATCGCTTGTATCGCACCGGTGATCTGGTGCGTTACGGCGCCGATGGCAACCTCGAATTCCTCGGTCGCAACGACTTTCAGGTCAAGCTGCGCGGGGTGCGCCTTGAGCTGGGCGAGATTGAAGCGCGCCTGCTGGAACACCCGGCCATTCGCGAGGCCGTGGTGCTGGTGCGCGATGAGCGACTGGTGGCGTATTACAGCGTGCGTACCGGGCTGACTGCACCGACGCTTGAGGCCTTGCGAGCGCATGTACTGGCGCAGTTACCGGAATTCATGGTGCCCGGTGCCTACGTGATGCTGGCCGCATTGCCGTTGACGCCTAACGACAAAATCGACCGCAAGGCCTTGCCGGAACCGGGGGCGGAGGCGCTGCTCAGCCGTCCTTACGAGGCACCTGAGGGTGACGTGGAAACGGCCTTGGCGCAGATCTGGGCGCAGGTGCTCAAGGTCGAGCAGGTGGGCCGGCACGACAACTTCTTCGAGCTGGGCGGGCATTCGCTGTTGGCGGTCAGTCTGGTGGCGCGCATGCGTCTGGCCGGGCTGCATGTCGACGCGCGGACGCTGTTCAGCCAGCCGACGTTGGCCGCGCTGGCGGCACAGACCTCGCGGCAGGCCAAGCAGGTCGAAATCGCCCAGACCACCATCCCGAGCCTCAACCGCAAACGCCGCCTCTGACGGCGACCACAATCCCTGTAGGAGCTGCCGAAGGCTGCGATCTGTTGATCTTGTTTTTAAAAGCAAAATCAAAAGATCGCAGCCTTCGGCAGCTCCTACAGAGACGAACAGCGAGCAGGGCGGCTTGTCCCCGCTTCCCATGTCAGACACCCACGCCCCGATGTTTTAGTTTTTCCAGGCTGCGCGCCGCGTGCACGGACTCGCTGCTGCGCGCTCCTTTTTTCCGTATTTACAGCAGGTTACCTCATGCATTTCAGCGAACTGATGGCTGTTATTTCCACCCATGCGATCCGCCTTCAACAGGAAGATGAAGACCTGGTCATTCTGGGCAGCGACGACGCGCTGGATGACGCGTTGTGGGACAGCCTCGCGGCGCACAAGGCGCAATTGCTGGAATTGGTTGCCCAACACGGCGGCGACTGGCTGAGTCCTGCGTTTCGCATCACCCCGGACATGCTGCCGCTGGTGAATCTGCAGCAGGACACCCTTGACCGCATCGTCGCCACGGTGCCCGGTGGCGCGGCTAACGTACAGGACATTTATCCGTTGTCCGCGTTGCAGGAAGGCATGCTCTATCACCATCTCTCGGCTGCTGCCGGTGACCCTTACATCTCGCAAGCGCGCTTCGTGTTCGACAGCCAGCAACGGCTGGACGCTTTCGCCGACGCGCTGCGTTGGGTGGTCAAACGTCACGACATTCTGCGCACCTCGTTCGTTTGGGAATACCTCGACGAAGCGGTGCAAGTGGTCTGGCGCGAAGCGCCGCTGGTGTGTGAGGCAATCCGCGTCGACAGCGGTGCCGACGTGCTCACGCAATTACTCGCACGCCACGACCCGCAGCACTTCCGTCTCGACATGCAGCAAGCGCCGTTGCTGCGCATGGTCTATGCGCAGGATCCTGCTCAGGGTCGCGTCGTTGCGCTGTTGCTGTTTCATCACATGATCATGGATCACGTGGCGCTGGATGTACTGCGTCGGGAAATTCAGGCCTGCCTGCTCGGGCAGACCGCGCAAGTGGCCGCGCCGGTGCCGTATCGCGATCACTTGGCCAAGGCGCGCAGTGCCGGCAATGAACCGGCGCAGGAGGCGTTTTTCCGCGACATGCTCGCCGACATCGACGAGCCGACGCTGCCCTGCGGTCTGCAGGATGTGCAGGGCGACGGCCACGCCATCGAGGAAGCCGCGTTGATGCTCGACAGCCGCTTGAGCCGGCAGTTGCGCGAGCAGGCGCGGCAGTTGGGCGTGAGTGTCGCGAGCCTGACGCACCTGGCGCTGGCGCGCGTACTGGGGCAATTGTCGGGGCGCACGGCGGTGGTGTTCGGCACCGTATTGCTGGGGCGGATGGACGCGGGCGAGGGCGGTGAGCAGGCGTTGGGGATGTTCATCAACACCTTGCCGCTGCGCGTTGATGTCGGTGCACAAAGCGTGCGTGCCGGCGTGCGGGCGACCCATCAGCGCCTGACGGCGTTGCTGGCGCACGAGCAAGCTTCGCTGGCCCTGGCCCAACGCTGCAGCGCCGTCGCGGTGCCGACGCCGCTGTTCAGCGCGATTCTCAACTACCGGCACAGCAGCGTCGAAGAAGTCGCTGACGTGGTCGACATAGCCCCCGGTGTGCAGGTACTCGGCGCCCGCGAGCGCACCAACTACCCGCTGACCATCAACATCGATGACCTCGGCGTGGACTTGCGCATCACCGCGCTGGCGGATGTAGCACTGGGCGCCGAGCGCATGGCGGCTTATTTGAACACCGCGCTGGAGAGTCTGGCGGCGGCCCTGCAATCCAGTGCCGATGTGGCGCTGCAAGAGCTGAAAATCCTCCCCGCCAGCGAACGCGAACACCTGCTACACGACAGCAATTTGCCGCTGTCGCAGTGCCCCGACACCCCGCTGATCCACCAGCAATTCGAAGCCCGGGCACAGGCCCGCCCGGACGCTACGGCGCTGATCTTCGAAGGGCAAACGCTCAGTTACGGCGAACTCAATCATCGCGCCAATCAGGTCGCCCACCATTTGCTGGCGCTGAACATTCGCCCTGACGACCGTGTCGCCATCTGCGTCGAGCGCGGCCCACAAATGATCATCGGTCTGCTTGGCGTGCTCAAGGCGGGCGCCGGTTATGTGCCGATCGATCCGGCCTATCCGCTGGACCGAATCAGCTTCACCTTACAGGACAGTGCACCGGTGGCGGTGCTGATGCAGGCGGCGACACGCGATCGTGTGGCCGATCTCGAGGTGCCGCAGATCGACCTCGACAGCGCTCACCTCAAGGCCGAACTCGACAGCAATCCGCAGATCCCCGAACTGACCCCGGCGCATCTGGCGTACGTGATCTACACCTCCGGCTCCACCGGTCTGCCCAAAGGCGTGATGGTCGAGCACCGCAACGTGGCGCGGCTGTTTTCTGCCACCCACGACTGGTTCCAGTTCAACCAGCAAGACATCGGCGTGCTGTTCCATTCCTTCGCCTTCGACTTTTCGGTGTGGGAGATCTGGGCCGCGCTGGCGTTCGGCGGGCAATTGCTGTTGATCCCGCAAGCCGTCAGCCGCTCGCCGGACGACTGCTATGCATTGCTCTGCGAAACCGGCGTGACCGTGCTCAACCAGACGCCGAGCGCATTCCGCCAACTGATCGCCGCGCAGGGCCGCAGTCAGCTTCAACACTCGTTGCGGGAAGTGATTTTTGGCGGTGAAGCGCTGGAGCCGGGCTTGCTCAAGCCGTGGTATGCGCGGGTCGGCAATGCCGGCACGCGGCTGGTGAACATGTACGGCATCACCGAAACCACGGTGCACGTGACCTATCGGCCGTTGCAGGCTGCCGACGCGCAGTTGCTCGGCGTCAGCCCGATTGGCGTGCGCATTCCCGACCTGCATCTCTATGTCCTCGATGCGCAGCGCGAACCGGTCCCTGCCGGCGTGATTGGCGAGTTGTACGTCGGTGGCGCGGGTGTGGCGCGCGGTTATCTGAATCGCGAAGCACTGACCGCCGAGCGTTTTATCAATGATCCGTTCAGCGAAAACGCCCAGGCGCGGTTGTATAAAACCGGTGACCTCGCGCGCTGGGCCGCCGATGGCAGCCTCGAATACCTGGGGCGCAATGACGATCAGGTGAAGATTCGCGGTTTCCGCATCGAACTGGGCGAAATCGAAGCACGCCTGTGCGCTTGCGAAGGCGTGCGCGAAGCCGTGGTCATCGCCCGTGAGGAAAGCCCCGGTGATCAGCGTCTGGTTGCCTACTGGCTGGCCGACGAAGGCGCCGCGCCGGATGTGGCGCAATTGCGCGATCAACTGCTGGTTTCGCTGGCTGAGTACATGGTGCCGAGCGCCTTCGTGCGTCTCGAGAATTTCCCGTTGACCGCCAATGGCAAGCTCGACCGCAAAGCCTTGCCGGCACCGGACAGCGAAGCGTTTGCCCGACGGGGTTTCCAAGCGCCGGTCGGTGCCGTGGAAAATCTGATTGCCGAACTCTGGCAGACGTTACTCGGTGTCGAGCAGGTCGGTCGCCACGACAATTTCTTCGAACTTGGCGGTCATTCGCTGTTGGCGGTGAAGCTGATCGAACGCATGCGCCAACAGGATCTGCATTGCGACGTACGCGTGTTGTTCGGTCAACCGAGCGTAGCAGCGCTGGCGGCGACCTTGAGCAGCGAACGGGTCATCGTCGTTCCCGACAACCTGATCGAACCGGGTTGCACGCGCATTACTCCGGCGATGCTGCCGCTAGCCAATCTCGATCAGGCCGCGATCGATCGTGTCGTTGCAACTGTGCCGGGCGGCATCGCCAATGTGCAGGACATCTATGGGTTGGCGCCGTTGCAGGCGGGGATTCTCTATCACCATCTGGCCACCAGCGCCGGTGATCCGTATGTGTTGCAGGCGCAATTTGCCTTCGACGGTCTGGCGCAGATCAAAACCTTCGTCCGCGCCTTGAACGGCGTGATCAAACGCCATGACATTCTGCGCACCGGCATTGTCTGGGAAGGGCTGGAAGAGGCGGTACAAGTGGTCTGGCGTGAGGCACCACTGGCGCTGGAACGCGTTGATGCCGATGAACTCGACGGCGACGTGCTGGAGCAGATGCAGGCGCGTTTCGATCCACGCCACTATCGTCTGGACCTCAATCGCGCGCCGCTGATGCGCTTTGTCTACACCGAAGATCAGCCGCACAACCGTTGGATCGGCATCCTCCTGATGCACCATATCGTCCTCGACCACACCGCACTGGAAGTGCTGGTCGCGGAAATGAGCGATGTGATGCTCGGCCATAGCGTCGATCTGCCGCTGCCGGTGCAGTACCGCCACTTTGTCGCGCAGGCGCGGCTCGGCGCCGATGATCGGGTCCACGAAGCTTTCTTCCGCGAGATGCTCGCCGACATTGACGAGCCGACCGTGGCCTTCGGTTTGCAGGACGTGCACGGCGACGGCAGCGCGATCCTCGACAGTCATGCCGAGCTGGACGCAGGCCTCGGCCAGCGTCTGCGCGAGCAGGCGCGGCGGCTGGGTGTCAGCGTTGCCAGCCTGGTGCATCAGGCCTGGGCTCAGGTGTTGGCGCAGGTTTCCGGCCAGCAAGACGTGGTGTTCGGCACCGTATTACTGGGGCGCATGCAGGGCGGAGAAGGTGCAGATCGGGCGCTGGGCATGTTCATCAACACCTTGCCGTTACGCGTCAGCGTCGCTGCTGATGCGGTAGAACACGGCGTGCGTGCCACGCATGCGCGTCTGGCGCAGTTGCTCGGCCATGAGCAGGCGTCATTGGCGCTAGCCCAGCGTTGCAGCGGTGTCGGCGGTGCGCAGACGCTGTTCAGCACCTTGCTCAATTACCGCCACAGTGCGCCCGAGTCGGCCGCCGTAGCGTGGGATGGCGTGCAGATTCTCAGCTCGCGCGAGCGCAGCAATTATCCGCTGGTGGTCAGTGTCGACGACCTCGGCGAGGGGTTTCGCCTGAACGTGCAAGCCGTGCCGCAGGTGGACGGTGCGCGAGTCTGCGATTTCTTGCAAACCGCGTTGCACAGTCTGGTGACGGCGCTGGAGTACACGCCGCAGGCGCCGTTGCAGCAGCTGTCGATTGTGTCGCCGGGCGAGCGGCAACGGGTGCTGGTCGGCTTCAACATCAGCGGTCGTGACTACCCGCCCGCACAAACAGTGCCGCGTCTGTTCGAAGCACAAGTGGCGGCGCATCCCGAGGCGCTGGCGGTGGTGCAGGGCGAGCAACAGCTCAGCTACCGCGAACTGAATCAGCGCGCCAATCGCCTCGCCCATCACTTGATTGGCCTCGGCGTGCAAGTCGATGACCGTGTCGCGCTGTGCCTGCGTCGTGGCCCGGACATGCTCGTCGCACTGCTGGCGATTCTCAAGGCCGGCGCCGGTTACGTGCCGATCGATGCGGATTATCCGGCAGAGCGCATCGCTTACTTGTTGCAGGACAGCGACCCGATCGCGGTGCTGGCGCAGGCCTCAACGCGCGACCTGCTCGGCAGGGTGCCGGTGATTGATCTGGACGCCAGCGACTGGCAGAACTTGCCTGACCACAATCCGCTGCGGCCAAATCTGACCCCGGAAAATCTGGCCTACGTGATCTATACGTCGGGCTCTACCGGGCAGCCGAAAGGCGTGATGGTCGAGCACCGCACTCTGGAAAACCTCGTGCACTGGCACGCCGAAGCCTTCGATCTGCACGCCGGCAGCCACACCGCCAGCGTCGCCGGTTGCGGTTTCGATGCCATGGCCTGGGAAGTCTGGCCGGCGTTGTGCGTCGGCGCGACTTTGCACCTGCCACCGCCTTCAATCGGCAACGAACACCTCGATGAATTGCTCGAGTGGTGGCGTGCTCAGCCGTTGCAAGTGAGTTTCCTGCCGACCCCGGTGGCCGAATACGCATTCAGTCGCGAGCTGGGCCATCCGACCCTGCGCACGCTGCTGATTGGGGGCGACAAGTTGCGCCAGTTCCCATGTGAGCAGACGTTCGCTGTGATCAATAACTACGGCCCGACCGAAGCCACGGTGGTCGCGACTTCCGGGCGCATCGAACCCGGACGGGTTCTGCACATTGGCCGGCCGATTGCCAATGCCAAGATCTATCTGCTGGACCGTCAGCAACAGCCCGTGCCGACCGGTGTGCAGGGCGAGTTGTATGTCGGCGGCGCCGGGGTTGCACGCGGTTATCTGAATCGCCCGGAACTGACGGCTGCACAATTTCTCGACGACCCGTTCAGCGACGAGCCGCACGCGCGGATGTACCGCACCGGTGACCTTGCGCGCTGGCTGGACGACGGCAATATCGAATACCTGGGACGCAACGACGATCAGGTGAAACTGCGCGGCGTGCGTATAGAACTCGGGGAAATCGAAGCGGCGCTGAGTGCTCACGAGGCGGTTCGCGAATGCGTGGTGCTGGTGCGTGACGGGCGTCTGGTCGCCTGGTTCACCGAAATCAAATCGGTCGAGATCGGCGACCTGCACCGCCATCTGCAAGCGCGGCTGCCGGACACTTTGGTGCCGGCCGCCTATGTGCGACTGGACAGCCTGCCGCTCACGGCCCACGGCAAACTTGACCGTAAGGCCTTGCCCGAGCCGGATCAGGATGCGTGGCTCAGTCGTGAATACGAAGCACCGCAAGGCCCGGTCGAAACGGCGTTGGCGCAGATCTGGGCCGACGTTCTGAACATCGAACAGATCGGCCGTCACGACAACTTCTTCCAACTCGGCGGCCATTCGCTGTTGGCGGTGAGCCTGATCGAACGCATGCGTCAGGCCGGTCTGAGCGCCGATGTGCGCGTGCTGTTCAACCAGCCGAACCTGGCCGCGCTGGCGCGGGCCTTGGGCAGTGGCCGGGAAATCGCGGTGCCGGCCAATCTGATTGCGGCCGATTGCACGCACATCACTCCCGACATGCTGACCCTGACCACACTCGATCAGGCCAGCATCGAGCGCATCGTCGCCACGGTGCCGGGCGGCGCTGCAAACGTGCAGGATATCTATCCGCTGGCACCGTTGCAGGAAGGCATTCTTTATCACCATCTGAGCGCCGAACAGGGCGATCCGTACCTGCTGCAATCGCGTCTGGCTTTCGACAGTCTCGAACGTTTACAGACCTTCGCCGCACACTTGCAGCAGGTCATCGCGCGCCACGACATTCTGCGCACCAGCGTGATCTGGGAAGGCTTGCCGAGCCCGCAGCAAGTGGTCTGGCGCGAGGCGCAGATGGTTGTGCAGCAGGTGCCGCTGGATGCGCAGGACGGCGATATTCTCGAACAGTTGCACGCGCGCTTCGATGCGCGGCATTACCGCCTCGATCTGACCCTCGCGCCGCTGATCCGCATGGTCTACGCCGAGGATCCGGCGCAACAGCAAGTCGTCGCCATCGTGCTGTTCCATCACTCGATTCTCGACCACACCGCCATGGACGTGATCGGTCGGGAAATGCACGCGTTGATGTTCGATCAACTCGACACGCTAACGCCACCGATGCCTTACCGCAATTACGTGGCGCAGGCCCGCCTGGGCGCCGATGAGCAGGCGCACGAAGCGTTCTTCCGCGAGATGCTCGGCGATATCGACGAGCCGACCTTGCCGTTCGGGCTGCAGGATGTGCAGGGCGACGGGCGCGGCATCGAAGAAGCGCTGCACCCGGTGGATGCCGCGCTCAATCTGCGTTTGCGGGAACAGGCCAGGCAGTTGGGCGTCAGCCCGGCGAGCCTGATGCACATGGCCTGGGCGCAGGTGTTGGGCGTGGTCTCCGGGCGCCGCGACGTGGTGTTCGGCACGGTGTTGATGGGGCGCATGCAGGGTGGTGAGGGCGCCGACCGCACGCTCGGGGTATTCATCAACACCTTGCCGCTGCGCGTCGATCTCGCTGAAGGCGTGCGCGCCGGGGTGAAAACCACCCATGCGCGGCTGACAGCGCTGCTCGGCCATGAACACGCGTCACTGGCGCTGGCCCAGCGTTGCACTGCAATGGGCGGTTCCGCACCGCTGTTCAGCGCCTTGCTCAACTATCGACACAGTGCCGCCGAGCAGCAGCCGCACGACGGTCAGGGCATCTGGCAAGGCGTGCGCATGCTCGGTGGCGAGGAGCGCAGCAATTATCCGTTGACCTTGTCGGTGGATGATCTGGGCGAAGGTTTTGCCTTGGATGTGCTGGCGGTTGCAGAGATCGGTGCGCAACGGATTTGCAGTTACATGCACACCGCACTGGAACATCTGGTGACGGCACTGGAAGAGACGCCGCAGCGTCCGCTCAACCGTTTGCCGGTGCTTTCGGTGGCGGAATACGAACACTTGCTGGTCGGCTTCAACCAACATTCAGCGGCCTATCCACGTGGCGCGACGATTCAACGCTTGGTCGAGGTTCAGGCTGAGCAGCAGCCGAATGCACTGGCCGTGGTGCAGGGCGCGCAGCACCTGACCTACGCTGAGCTCAATCAGCGCGCCAATCGCCTGGCCCATCACTTGCTCGGGCTCGGCGTGCAGCCCGATGACCGCATTGCCGTGTGTCTGCGCCGTGGCCCGGACATGCTCGTCGCGTTGCTGGCGATCCTCAAGGCCGGCGCCGCTTATGTGCCGGTCGATCCAGCGTATCCGGCGGAACGCATCGCCTATCTGTTGCAGGACAGCGTGCCGATGGCGGTGCTGGCGCAGGCTGCGACGGTTGATTTGCTCGGCGCCGTGCCGCTGATTGATCTGGACAATCCCACCTGGCAACAGTTGTCCGAGAGCAATCCGCAACTGTCCGCGTTGATTCCGGCGCATCTTGCCTACGTGATCTACACCTCCGGCTCCACCGGCCAACCGAAGGGCGTGATGGTCGAACACGCGACGCTGGAGAACCTGGTGCACTGGCACTGCGAGGCCTTTGACCTGCGCGCCGGCAGCCACACGTCGAGTGTCGCCGGTTTCGGCTTCGACGCCATGGCGTGGGAGGTCTGGCCGGCGTTGTGCGTGGGCGCGACCCTGCACCTGCCGCCGGAGTCGGTGAACAACGAGCACCTCGATGAGTTGCTGGAATGGTGGTGCGCGCAGCCGTTACAGGTGAGTTTCCTGCCGACGCCGGTTGCCGAATATGCGTTCAGTCGCGACCTCGGCCACCCGACCTTGCGCACGCTGTTGATCGGTGGTGACAAGCTGCGCCAGTTCCCCCGCGAGCAGACCTTCGCGGTGATCAATAACTACGGCCCGACTGAAGCCACGGTGGTTGCCACCTCCGGCGCGGTCGAGGCCGGGCAGATGCTGCACATCGGTCAGCCGATGGCCAACGCGAAGATTTATTTGCTCGACGACCAGCAGCGCCCCGTACCGGTCGGTGTTGCAGGCGAGTTGTATGTCGGCGGTGCCGGTGTGGCGCGTGGTTATCTGCATCGGCCCGAGCTGACTGCCGAACGCTTCCTCGACGACCCGTTCAGCGACGAACCGCAGGCGCGTATGTATCGCACCGGCGATCTCGCACGCTGGCTCGCCGACGGCAGCATCGAATATCTGGGGCGTAACGATGATCAGATCAAACTGCGCGGCGTGCGCATCGAGCTGGGCGAAATCGAAGCGGCGTTGAGCGCTCACGCGGCCGTGCAGGATTGCGTGGTGCTGGTGCGCGACGGCCAGTTGCTGGCCTGGTTTACCGAGCGCCTGAGCGTCGACATCGAGGATTTGCGCAGTCATCTGCAAGCGCAGTTGCCGCAAGCCCTGGTGCCTGCCGCTTACGTGCGCCTGCAAGCACTGCCGCTGACCGCCAATGGCAAACTCGACCGCAAGGCGTTGCCGGAGCCTGATCAGACGGCGTGGCTGAGCCGCGAGTATGCCGCGCCACAAGGTTCGGTGGAAATCGTGCTGGCACAGATCTGGTCCGAAGTCCTCAATGTCGAGCAGGTCGGCCGTCACGACAACTTCTTCGAAATGGGCGGGCATTCCCTGCTGGCGGTGACGCTGATCGAACGCATGCGTCAGGTCGATCTGAGCACCGACGTGCGCGTGCTGTTCAGCCAACCGACTCTGGCCGCGCTGGCGGCGGCGGTGGGCAGCGGCCGCGAGGTTGCAGTGCCGGACAATCTGATTCCCGCCGATTGCACACAGATCACCCCTGACATGCTGCCATTGGTGGAACTGGATCAGGTGAGCATCGAGCGCATCGTCGCCACGGTGCCGGGTGGCGCGGCCAACGTGCAGGATATTTATCCGCTGGCGCCGTTGCAGGAAGGGATTCTCTATCACCACCTCAGCGCCGTGAAAGGCGATCCGTACCTGCTGCAATCGTGTCTGGCGTTCGACAGCGTCGAGCGTGTTCAAGCGTTCGCGGCGGCGCTGCGCCAGGTCATGACCCGCCACGACATACTGCGCACTGCGATTGTCTGGCAAGGCCTGCCGGCGCCGGTGCAAGTGGTCTGGCGGCATGCGGAGCTACCGGTCCAAGCCGTGGCGCTGGAGCCTGCGCAGGGTGAAGCCATCGATCAACTACGGGCGCGCTTCGATGCGCGGCACTGGCGTCTGGACTTGGGTCAGGCACCGCTGTTGCGTCTGGTGTATGCCCTCGATCCGGAACATCAGCGCGTCGTCGCTATGCTGTTGTTCCACCACATCGCCATGGACCACACCGCGCTGGCGGTGGTCAGCGCGGAAATGCAGGCGATTTTGCAGGGCGATGAGCAACTGCCGGTGGCCGCTGTGCCGTACCGCAATTATGTTGCGCAGACTCGTCTTGGTGTCAGCGAACAAGAGCACGAAGTGTTTTTCCGCGAAATGCTCGGCGACATCGACGAACCGACTCTGCCGTTCGGCCTGCACGATGTGCATGGCGACGGTAATGACATCGAGGAGGTCTGCCAGCCGCTGCCCGCCGTGGTGGCGCAGCGACTGCGCAGTCAGGCGCGCTTGCTCGGTGTCAGTGTCGCCAGTCTTTTTCATCTCGCCTGGGCGCGGGTGCTGGCGGCAACGTCCGGTCAGGAACGCGTGGTCTTTGGCACCGTGCTGCTTGGCCGGATGCAGGGCGGGGCGGGCGCGGATCGCGGGTTGGGCATGTTCATCAACACCTTGCCATTGCGTGTGGATGTTGACGAAAGTAACGTGCGCGCCGGGGTCAAGGCCACGCATGCGCGGCTCAGTGCGCTGTTGGCGCACGAACATGCTTCGCTGGCGCTGGCCCAGCGTTGCAGCGGTGTCGCGGCGCCGTCGCCGCTGTTCAGTGCAATGCTCAACTACCGGCATAGCGACAGTGAGGCCCGTCAGAACGCCAAGCGTGAATCCTTGCAGGGCATCGAATCCCTGGCCGGCGAGGAGCGCACCAATTACCCGTTGACCCTCAACGTCGACGATCTCGGCAGTGGCTTCCAACTGACGGTGATGACCCCGTCGCGCATCGGCGCAGCACGCATCGGCCAGTTCATGCAGAACGCGCTGGTTGCGCTGGCCAAGGCGTTGGAGCAGACACCACAGCAACCGTTGAATCGTTTGACGGTGTTGCCGGACGAGGAGCGACAGGCGTTGTTGTTCGGCCTCAACGCCACCGACGTCGATTACGATTTGCAGCAGACGCTGCACGGCTCGTTCGAGGCGCAGGTGCGACGTACGCCAGAGGCTGTGGCCGTCGTCGCCGGCGATCAGGCATTGAGCTACACGCAGCTGAACGAGCGCGCCAACCGCCTGGCCCGGTACTTGATCAGCCTCGGCGTGCAAGTGGATTCACGGGTGGCGATCTGCGTCGAACGCAGCCTGGAAATGGTCATCGGTCTGCTGGCGATCAACAAGGCCGGTGCCGCGTATGTGCCGCTGGACCCGGCCTATCCGCCGGAGCGCCTGACCTACATGCTCGAGGACAGCGCGCCAGCCGTGGTGCTGGTGCACGGCGCGACCCGCGCGTCGCTGGGTGAGACCTCGGCAGCGATGGTCGATCTCGACCAGACCACTTGGCAATCGCTGTCTGCCGACAATCCGCAAATCCCGGCGCTGACACCTCAACACAGCGCGTACGTGATCTACACCTCCGGTTCGACCGGCCAACCGAAAGGCGTGGTCAACGAACACGCCGGTGTGGTCAACCGCTTGCTATGGATGCAGGACGCCTATCAGCTGACGGCGGCCGATTCGGTGCTGCAGAAAACCCCGTTCAGTTTCGATGTGTCGGTGTGGGAGTTCTTCTGGCCGCTGATGACCGGCGCGCGACTGGTCATGGCGCAGCCCGGCGGGCACAAGGATACGCAGTATCTGAGCGAAGTGATCGAGCGCGAGCACATCACTACGCTGCACTTTGTGCCATCGATGCTCGATGTGTTTCTCGCCAACAGCGATACCACACGCTGCGACAGCGTGCGCCAGGTGATGTGCAGCGGTGAGGCGTTGCCGGGCAGTCTGGTGCGGCGCTTCAAGCTGCAACTGCCGGGCAGCGGTTTGCACAACCTGTATGGCCCGACCGAAGCGGCCGTCGACGTCACCGCGTGGGATTGCACCGGTTCCATCGAGCAGACGCCGGACAACACGCCAATCGGCAAACCGATTGCCAACACCCGCATGTACATCCTCGATGCGCAACAACAGCCGGTGCCGCAAGGCGTAGTCGGCGAGCTGTACATCGCTGGTGTGCAGGTGGCGCGCGGGTATCTGAACCGGCCTGAGCTGAGTGCCGAGCGCTTCCTCGACGATCCGTTCCAGCCTGGTGGGCGCATGTACCGCACCGGCGACGTCGCGCGGTATCGGCCGGACGGCAATATCGAGTACCTGGGGCGTAACGATGATCAGGTGAAGATCCGCGGTCTGCGTATTGAACTGGGTGAAATTCAGGCACGCCTGACCCAGGTCGACGGTGTGCAGGAGGCCGTGGTGCTGGCCCGCGAAGACGTGCCGGGCGACAAGCGTCTGGTCGCGTATTACACCGGCGAGCGCTTGGACATCGACCTGCTGCGCAGTCATTTGCTCGAGCACTTGCCGGACTACATGGTGCCCGCCGTGTTCGTGCATCTCGCCGCTTTGCCGCTAAGTCCCAACGGCAAACTCGACCGCAAAGCACTGCCGGCGCCGGATCAGCAATCGCTGAAAACCCGCGAATACGAAGCCCCGGTCGGCGAAGTGGAAATCACCCTCGCACGGCTCTGGGCCGAGCTGCTCAACGTCGAACGAGTAGGGCGCCACGATCACTTCTTTGAATTGGGTGGTCACTCATTACTGGCGGTCAGCCTGATCGGCCGGTTACGTCAGGAAGGCATGGAAGCCGATGTCAGGGCGTTGTTCGAACAACCGACCCTGGCCGGCTACGCCGCAATTACCGAAAGAATGGAGATCGTCCTGTGAATGTGCTCGAACTGTTGGCAACCCTGAAGGCAAAAGACATTCAGTTGGCGGTGACCGATGAGCAATTGCGCGTCAATGGCAACAAGCAGGCGTTGAGCGATCCGGCGTTGCTGGCCGCGCTGCGCGAGCACAAACCGGCGCTGATTGAACTGATCAAGGCCGGCCAATACTCGGCCACCCGCGTCGGCCAGATCGATGTTCCGGCCAACGGCATTCTCCCCGGCAGCACGCACATCACGCCAGCGATGGTGACCCTCGCTGAAGTGGATCAGTCGACCCTCGACCGCTTGCTTACCGAGGTACCGGGCGGCGCCGCCAATGTGCAGGACATCTATCCACTGGCGCCGTTGCAGGAAGGCATTCTCTATCACCACGCGAGCAACGAGCAGGGCGATCCGTACGTCATGCAATCGTACTTTGCGTTCAGCAGTCGTGAGCGTTTGCAGGATTTCGCCCAGGCGTTGCAAAAGGTCATTGATCGCCACGACATCCTGCGCACTGCCGTGCATTGGGAAGGGCTGGACGTGCCACTGCAAGTGGTCTGGCGTCAGGCGCAGCTGCCGATGGAAGAAGTTGTGGTGCACGACGGCGAAAGCGCTGTGCAGCAGCAATTGCACGAGCGTTTCGATGCGCGGCATTTCCGTCTGGACGTCCGGTGCGCACCGATGATGCGTCTGGCCTACGCATGGGACGGGGCCGGTCAGCGCGTGGTCGCGACGTTGTTGTTCCATCACATGGCGCTGGATCACTCGGCGCTCGATGTGGTGCGTCACGAACTGCTCGCCTGCCTCACCGGCGAGGATCAATCGCTCGGCCGGCCGGTGCCGTTTCGCAATTACGTGGCGCAGGCGCGTCTGGGCATCAGCGAAGCCGAACACGAGACGTTTTTCCGCGACATGCTCGCTGACATCGCCGAGCCAACGCTGCCCTACGGTTTGCAGGACGTGCAGGGTGACGGCCTCGGCATCGCCGAGCTGAGCCTGCCGATCAATGCGCTGCTCGGTCAGCGTCTGCGGGCGCAGGCGCGGCAGCTCGGCGTGAGTGCCGCGAGCCTGTTTCATCTAGGCTGGGCGCAGGTACTGGCGGTGCTCACCGGCAAGCAGAATGTGGTCTTCGGCACGGTGCTGATGGGCCGTATGCAGGGCGCCGAAGCCACCGAACGGGCGCTGGGGATTTTCATCAACACCTTGCCGCTGCGGGTCGATGTCGATGCGCAGGGCGTGCGCGCCGCGGTGGAGGCGACGCACAAACGTCTGACCACATTGATGCGCCACGAACACGCGCCGCTGGCACTGGCCCAGCGTTGCAGCGGCGTGATCGCGCCGACGCCGTTGTTCAGTGCCTTGCTCAATTACCGCCACAGTCACACGGCGGCGACGGCGAGTGCCGAGACCCTGGCCGCTTGGGAAGGCATCAGCACGATCAGCTCCGAAGAACGCACCAACTATCCGCTGACCCTGAGCGTCGATGATTTCGGCGATGCCTTCAGCCTGACGTTGCTGGCCACCACCGAGGTCGATCCACAGCGCATCTGCGATTACTTGCAATGCGCCCTCGAAAGTCTGGTGCTGGCGCTGGAACAGGCGCCCGATACCGCGCTCAACCAATTGCCCATTCTTCCGGCGGCGGAGCGCGAGCAGCTGTTGTTGGCGTTCAACGGCACTCACGCCGACTTCCCGGCGACGTTGACCATTGGCCAACGTTTCGAAGCGCAAGTGGTGCAGCGGCCCGAAGCCGTAGCCGCGCAATACCTCGGTGAGCAACTGAGTTATGCCGAGCTCAACCGGCATGCCAACGCGCTGGCCCATCATTTGATTGCGCTGGGAGTGAAGCCTGATGATCGCGTCGCCATCGTCGCCCGCCGTGGCCTCGATACGCTGGTCGGGCTGGTCGCCATTTTGAAGGCGGGCGCCGGTTATGTGCCGGTCGACCCGGCGCACCCGGCCGAGCGTCTGCACTACTTGCTCAGCGACAGCGCCCCCGTTGCCGTGCTGATCCAAAACACTCTGCGGGATCGCCTGCCGGCGCTGGCGGTGCCGGTGATCGATCTCGACCCGCGCACCTGGCCATTGAGCGAGACCTTTGATCCGCAGGTGCCGGGCCTGACCACCGCACATCTGGCCTACGTGATCTACACCTCCGGTTCCACCGGCCTGCCCAAAGGCGTGATGGTCGAACACCGCACCTTGTCGAATCTGGTCGACTGGCATTGCAGCGCGTTTGATCTGTGCGCCGGTCGCCATACGTCCAGTCTTGCCGGGTTCGGTTTTGACGCCATGGCCTGGGAAGTCTGGCCGGCGTTGTGTGCTGGCGCGACTTTGCATCTGGCACCGACGCACGAGGGCAGCGAGGACATCGATGCGCTGCTCGAGTGGTGGCGCGCGCAGCCACTGGACGTCAGTTTCCTGCCGACACCGGTCGCCGAATACGCCTTCAGCCAGAACCTTGAACACCCGACGCTGCGCACGCTGCTGATCGGTGGCGACCGCTTGCGCCAGTTCAGCCGCAACCAGCAATTCGAGGTGATCAACAACTACGGCCCGACCGAAGCCACCGTGGTCGCCACCTCTGGACGCATCGAGGCGGGCGACGCCTTGCACATCGGTAAACCGGTGGCCAACGCCACGGTGTACTTGCTCGATGAACAGCAGCGTCCGGTGCCGATTGGCGTCATGGGCGAATTGTATGTTGGCGGAGCCGGGGTCGCTCGCGGTTATTTGAACCGTGCCGATCTGAGCGCCGAGCGCTTCCTGCATGACCCGTTCAGCTCCTTGCCGAATGCGCGCATGTATCGCAGCGGCGACCTCGCGCGCTGGCGTGCCGACGGTACGATCGAGTACCTGGGGCGTAACGACGATCAGGTGAAAATCCGTGGTGTGCGTATCGAACTCGGCGAAATCGAAACCCGCCTCAATCAGTTGCCCGGCATTCAGGAAGCCGTGCTGCTGGCCCGCGAAGATGAACCGGGCCAACCGCGCCTGGTGGCGTATTTCACCGAGCAGAGTCAGGTTGAACCGCTGGCGGTGGCCGAGTTGCGCGCGCACCTGTTGACCCAATTACCGGATTACATGGTGCCGGTGGCCTTCGTCAGACTCGACGCACTGCCGTTGACCGCCAATGGCAAGGTCGACCGCAAGGCCTTGCCGAAACCTGAGCGTGCGGCGCTGTTCACCCGCGAATACGAGGCGCCGCACAACGAACTGGAAAGCGCCTTGGCGCAGATCTGGGCGCAGGTGTTGCAGGTCGAGCGAGTAGGGCGTCAGGATCATTTCTTTGAACTCGGCGGCCATTCGCTGTTGGCCATGCGCATGGTGTCCCAGGTTCGCCAGCGCCTTGGCGTGGAGCTAGCACTGGGCGATCTGTTTGCCAACGCCGAACTGGCAGCGGTCGCCGAGGCGGTGGCGCAGGCCGGGCGCAGCACGCAACCGGAGATTGTCGCGGTGGCCCGTGACGGCGCCTTGCCGCTGTCGTTCGCTCAGCAACGCTTGTGGTTTCTCGCACAAATGGAAGGCGCCAACACCGCGTACAACATCCCCATCGGCCTGCGCCTGCGTGGGCAATTGAATGAACAAGCGTTGCAACAGGCCTTGGCGCGCATCGTCGCGCGGCATGAAACCCTGCGCAGCCGTTTTGCCCAGTTCAATGACGAGGCGCAAGTGCTGATCACCCCGGTCGACAGCGGTCTGCTGCTGCGCGTTGAAGACCTGCGCCAGCACCCGCAACCCGATGAAACCTTGCAGGCGCTGATTCAGGGCGAAGCGTCCGGGCCATTCGACTTGCAGGACGATGCGCTGATTCGCGGTCGGTTGGTGCGCCTCGCCGACGATCATCACGTGTTGTTGCTGACCCTGCACCACATCATCTCCGATGGCTGGTCGATGGGGGTTCTGACCCGCGAACTGATGGCGTTGTATCAGGCCTTCAGTCATGGCCAGCCGGATCCACTGCCACCGCTGGCGCTGCAATACACCGATTACGCGGTGTGGCAGCGGCGCTGGCTCAGTGGTGAGGTGCTGCAGCGCCAAAGTGAATACTGGCAACAGACTTTGGCCGGCGCTCCGGCGCTGTTGACGCTGCCGACTGACCGCGTGCGCCCGGCACAGCAGGATTACGCCGGCAACACCGTCGACGTGGTGCTCGACGAACGCCTGAGTGCCGGGCTCAAGGCTTTGGCCCAGCGTCACGGCGTGACGATGTACATGCTCATGCTCAGTGCCTGGGCGAGTCTGTTGAGTCGTTTGTCCGGGCAAGCCGAAGTGGTCATCGGCTCACCGGTGGCCAACCGCACGCGGGCCGAGATCGAAGGCCTGATCGGCATGTTCGTCAACACCCTGGCCTTGCGTATCGATACCTCGGGCGAGTTGAGCTGCGAAGCGCTGCTGGCGCGGGTCAAGGCGCGGACGCTGGACGCGCAGGCGCACCAGGACCTGCCGTTCGAACAAGTGGTGGAAATCACCAAACCGGCGCGGAGCATGGCGCACAGCCCGTTGTTCCAGGCGATGTTCAGTTGGGACAGCGGCCATGGCGCGAGCCTGAGTCTGGGCGAGCTGACGCTGGAAAGCGTCGCCGAGCCGAGCCACTTTGCCAAATTCGATCTGTCACTGACGCTGGCAGAGGCGCCGGGCGGGATTCGCGGTGTGCTGGAGTACGCCGTTGCCTTGTTCGATGAGTCGACTATTCAACGGTACGTCGGCTACTTCCAGCGCCTGTTGCAGGCGATGGTCAGCAACGATCAAGCGGTGCTTGAACACGTGGCGTTGTTGGCGGACGACGAGCGTCAGCACCTGCTGGTCGATCTGAACGCCACCGCCGTCGCCCACGATCTCGAACAGACCGTTCATGGCCGCTTCGAAGCGCAGGTGTTGCGCACGCCAGACGCTGACGCCGTGGTCGCCGGTGAGCTGCGTTTGAGTTACGCCGAGTTGAACCGCCGCGCCAACCAACTCGCCTATCACCTGCGCCAGTGCGGTGTCGATCGCGATTCGCGGGTGGCGATCTGCGTCGAGCGCGGGCCGCAGTTGTTGGTCGGTCTGCTGGCGATTCTCAAGGCCGGCGGCGCTTATGTGCCGCTCGATCCCGGTTATCCCGCCGAACGTCTGGCCTACATGCTTGAGGACAGCGCGCCCGTGGCGGTGCTGGTGCATGCGCCGACGCGTGCGCTGATCGGCGAGTGCGCCGGCGTGTTGGTCGATTTCGACGAGTGCAACTGGCAAGACCTTGCGCAGAGCAATCCGCAGGTGCCGGACTTGAGCGCGGCAAATCTGGCCTATGTGATTTACACCTCCGGCTCCACCGGCACGCCGAAAGGCGTAATGGTCGAGCACCGTAACCTGGGCAATCTGCTGCACTGGAGCGCCGGGCTGTGCCCGCTTTCTAGCGGCGCCGCGCTGTTGCAGAAAACCCCGTTCAGTTTCGACGCCTCGGTGTGGGAGCTGTTCTGGCCGTTGAGCTGCGGCATGCGCCTGGTGCTCGCCGGCCCGGACGATCATCGTGATCCGGCGGCGCTGGTGCAGCTGATTCGTGAGCAACAGGTCAACGTCGTGCAGTTTGTGCCGGCACTGTTGCAGCAATTCCTTGAAGTGGCAGAGGTCGGCGAGTGCAGCAGCCTCAGCGATGTGTTCTGTGGTGGCGGTGAGCTGACCGCCGCGTTGGTGCGTAGCGTCCGCGAGCGTCTGCCGCAGGTGCGCCTGCACAACGTGTATGGCCCCACCGAAGCCACCGTCGACAGCACCGTGTGGACGCTGGAGGCGGATTCGCCGGTACCGCAAGGCGCGCCGCCGATTGGCAAACCGCTGTGCAATACCCGTGCGTATATCCTCGACGCTCATCAGCAACCGGTGCCATTCGGCGTAGTCGGCGAGATGTATCTGGGCGGGGTGCAGGTGGCGCGGGGTTATCTGAATCGGCCTGAGCTGACAGCCGAACGCTTCCTCGACGATCCGTTCAATGATCAGCCAGGCGCGCGTTTGTATCGCACCGGCGACGTCGCACGGTATCTGGCCGATGGCAACATCGAGTACCTGGGGCGCAACGACGATCAGGTCAAGATCCGTGGTCTGCGCATTGAACTGGGTGAGATCCAGGCGCATCTGGCGCACATCGACGGCGTGCGTGAAGCTGCCGTGCTCGCTCGCGAAGACGTGCCGGGCGATCAGCGCCTGGTGGCGTACTACAGCGGCGAACCGCTGGACATCGATCAACTGCGTAGCCAACTGCTCAAACACTTGCCGGATTACATGGTGCCTGCCGTGTTTGTGCATTTGCCGGCCTTGCCACTGAGCCCCAACGGCAAGCTGGATCGTCAGGCCTTGCCGGCCCCTGACCAGTCGGCGCTGCTGACCCGCGATTACGAAGCCCCGGTCGGTGAAGTCGAAACCGTCATTGCCGGTATCTGGGCCGAGTTGCTGAAAGTCGAGCGAGTAGGGCGCTTTGATCACTTCTTCGAACTGGGCGGCCATTCATTGCTGGCGGTCAATCTGGTTGCGCGCATGCGCCGGGCCGGGCTGTCGGCGGACATTCGCGTGCTGTTCGGCCAACCGACGCTGGCCGCACTGGCGGCGGCAGTAGGCGGGGAACCCGAAGCAGCGGTGCCGGCAAATCTGATTCCAGCCGATTGCCCGCGCATCACGCCCGAACTGCTGCCGCTGGTAGCGCTGGATCAAGCGACGATCGACCGCATCGTCGCGAGTGTCCCCGGCGGTGCGCGCAACGTTCAGGATATCTACCCGCTGGCACCTTTGCAGACCGGCATTCTGTTCCATCATCTTTCGGCTGCGCAGGGTGATCCGTATGTGCTGCAGGCGCAGTTTGCCTTTGCCGACGAGCAGCGTTTACAGGTATTCACCGAGGCACTGCAACGGGTGATCGAGCGCCATGACATTCTGCGCACCTCGCTGTTCTGGGAGGGTCTGGAAGAGCCGGTCCAAGTGGTCTGGCGTGAGGCTTCGCTGAGCTGTGAGGCCTTGCAGCTGGACGCCGAAGCGGGCGATGCGCTGAGCCAGTTGCACAGACGCTTCACCATCGATAACTACCGCATGCCTGTGACCGAGGCGCCGCTGATGCGCGTGGTGTACAGCCGTGATGCCGTCAATCAACGGGTGGTGGCGTTGTTGCTGTTCCATCATTTGGTCATGGATCACGTGGCGCTCGAGGTGTTGCAGCACGAGATGCAGGCGTTTCTGCTGGGCAACGCCGGGCAACTGAGCGAGCCAGTGCCGTATCGCAACTACGTGGCGCACACCCGCGCCGGGCTGAGCACGCAAGAGCACGAAAGCTTCTTCCGCGAAATGCTCGGCGCGATCGATGAGCCGACCTTGCCCTATGGTCAGAATCTGGCCCATGACGGCCCCGCGCAGGAAGCGCAGTTGACGCTGGAAAACACACTCAGCCACAGCGTAAGGCAACAGGCGCGGCGCTTGGGTGTCAGCGCCGCCAGCCTGATGCACCTCGCCTGGGCGCAGGTGCTGGGGCAATTGTCCGGGCGCGACGCCGTGGTTTTTGGCACGGTTTTGCTTGGCAGATTGCAGGGTGGCGAAGGAGCGGAGCGGGCGCTGGGTGTGTTCATCAACACCTTGCCGCTGTGCATCGAGCTCAATGCGCACAGCGTTAAAGGGGCGGCGCTGGCGACCCATCAACGCTTGAGTCAGTTGCTTGCTCACGAGCACGCGCAACTGGCGCAGGTGCAGCAGTGCAGCGCGATGCCGGCGGGTACGCCGCTGTTCAGCACGCTGCTCAACTATCGTCACAGCGCCCCGGTCGGGCCGATATCCGCCGAGGTGCAAGCGGCGTGGCACGGGATGCAATTGCTCGATGCCGAGGAACACACCAACTATCGCCTGACCCTCAGCGTTGACGATCTTGGCGAAGATTTCGGCTTGAAGGTATTGGCCGGGGCGGGGATTGATGCACAGCGAATCTGCGGGTACATGCAGGGTGCATTGATGACTTTGCTGAACGCGCTGGAGCACACGCCGCACGCGGGGTTTGATCGGTTGTCGGTAGTCAGCGCCGAAGAACGTCATCAGTTACTGGTCGAGTTCAACGCCACACAACGCGAGTATCCGCAGGCGCTGACAGTGCACGCGTTGTTTGAGGGGCAAGTGGCGGCGCAACCGCAAGCGGTGGCCGCGGTGCA
This sequence comes from Pseudomonas sp. AC242, assembly GCF_979258655.1. Classification (NCBI taxonomy): domain Bacteria; kingdom Pseudomonadati; phylum Pseudomonadota; class Gammaproteobacteria; order Pseudomonadales; family Pseudomonadaceae; genus Pseudomonas; species Pseudomonas sp. AC242. The sequence goes on along the minus strand of NZ_OZ409873.1, from coordinate 2,961,917 downwards.
CGGTGAGCAATCGTTGAGTTACTTTGAACTCAATGCGCAGGCCAACCGTCTGGCCCATCAGTTGATCGCGCAAGGCGTCCAGCCGGGCGACCACGTGGCTATATTGTTGCCACGCTCGCTGACGCTGCTGGTCGCACAACTGGCAATCGCCAAGTGCGCGGCGGCCTATGTGCCGCTGGACATCCATGCGCCGAGCGAGCGGCAGTCGTTCATGGTCGATGACTGCCAGGCTGTGGCACTGTTGACCTTGAGCGGTGAAGTCATCGACTACGCCGTCCGGCGCATCGATCTGGATACGTTGTCGCTGGATGAGCAATCAACGCAAAACCCGAACCTTTCGCAAACCTCGGAATCGCTGGCGTACATCATGTACACCTCCGGTTCCACGGGCACACCGAAAGGCGTGATGGTGCCGCACCGAGGCATCGGCCGGTTGGTGATCAACAACGGTTATGCCGATTTCAACCCGCAGGATCGGGTGGTGTTTGCCTCCAATCCAGCGTTCGACGCCAGCACCATGGACATCTGGGGGCCATTGCTCAATGGCGGTCGCGTCGTGGTCATCGACCATCAGACGCTGCTCGACCCGAACGCTTTCGGCCGTGAATTGAGTGCTCGCGGGGCGACGATCCTGTTCGTCACCACCGCGCTGTTCAACCAGTACGTGCAACTGATTCCGCAGGCGCTCAAAGGCTTGCGTATGCTGTTGTGTGGCGGCGAGCGGGGCGATCCAGCGGCGTTCCGGCAGTTACTGGCCGAGGCGCCAGCGCTGCGTATCGTGCACTGCTACGGTCCGACCGAAACCACCACATACGCGACCACTTTTGAGGTGCGCGAAGTCTCGGAAAACGCCGAGAGCGTGCCGATTGGCGGGCCGATCGGCAACACGCAGGTTTACCTGTTGGATGCCCATCAACAACCGGTGCCGATGGGCGTGACCGGTGAGTTGTATATCGGCGGTGAGGGTGTGGCGCTGGGCTATCTGAACCGGCCGGATCTGACTGCCGAGAAATTCCTTCGCGATCCATTCAGCGATAAACCCGGCGCGCTTCTGTACCGTACGGGCGATCTCGCGCGTTGGCTGGCGCCGGGGCAACTCGATTGCATCGGACGGAACGACGATCAGGTGAAGATTCGCGGCTTCCGTATCGAGCTGGGCGAAATCGAAAACCACCTGCTCAGCTGTGCCGGGGTCAAGGAAGCGGTTGTGCTGGCTCGCCAGGACAGTCAACAAACCACGCGTCTGGTGGCGTATTACACCGCTCACGCTGAACAGCTGGACAGCGCCGGGCTACACAAGCAGTTGCAAGCACGACTGCCGGAATACATGGTGCCGTCAGCGTGGGTGCAACTGGATAGGTTGCCGCTGAACAACAATGGCAAGGTTGATCGCAAAGCCTTGCCCAAGCCTGACGACGCTACGTTACTCAGCCGCGAATACACAGCACCACAAGGTGAGCTGGAAACCGCACTGGCGCAGATCTGGGCCGAAGTGCTGCAAGTCGAGCAGGTCGGGCGTCACGATCATTTCTTCGAACTCGGCGGTCATTCGCTGTTGGCGATGCGCATGGTTTCGCTGATCCGTCAGCGCCTCGGCGTCGAACTGGCGCTGAGTGATCTGTTTGCCGATGCGCAATTGAGTGCGGTTGCTGAAGTATTGAGCCGCGCCGGGCGCAGCGCGCTAGCGGACATTGTGCCGGCACCGCGTGATCAACCGCTGCCGATGTCCTTCGCCCAGCAACGTCTGTGGTTCCTCGCGCAAATGGCCGGTGGCAACTCGGCGTACAACATTCCTCTCGGCCTGCGCCTGCGCGGTCACCTCGACGGCGACGCCCTGCAAGCGGCGCTGGCACGGATTGTCGCTCGTCACGAAACCCTGCGCAGCCGTTTCATCCGCCTCGACGACACTGCGCAGGTATCGATTGCCCCGGTCGACAGCGGTTTGCTTTTGCGCGTGGACGACCTGCGCCAAGCCTTGCAAGCCGAGCTCACCTTGCAGGGATTGATGGCGCAGGAAGCCTCGACAGCGTTTGATCTGCAGAATGATTCGCTGATTCGTGGGCGACTGGTGCGCTTGGCCGACGATCATCATGTGCTGTTGCTGACCGTGCACCACATCGTCGCCGATGGCTGGTCGATGGGCGTGCTGACGGCTGAGTTGATGGCGTTGTATCAAGCGTTCAGCCAGGGTCAGCCTGATCCGCTGCCAGCGCTGACGCTGCAATATGGCGACTACGCCGTGTGGCAGCGCCGCTGGCTCAGCGGGGAGGTGCTGCAGCGGCAAAGCGAGTACTGGCAGCAAACCCTCGACGGTGCGCCGGCCGTGTTGACGCTGCCCACCGATCGCCCGCGTCCGGCACAACAGGATTACACCGGCGGCAACGTCGACGTGCTGCTGGACCCGCGCCTGAGCGCGGGGCTCAAGGCCTTGAGCCAACGTCACGGCGTGACCCTGTTCATGACCATGATGAGCGCCTGGGCGCTGCTGATGAGTCGTCTGTCCGGGCAAACCGATGTGGTGATCGGTACGCCGGTGGCCAATCGCACTCGCACAGAAGTCGAAGGCCTGATTGGCATGTTCGTCAATACGCTGGCCTTGCGCATCGACACCTCGGGCGCGGTGAACGTCGAAGCGCTGCTGGCGCGGGTCAAGGCGCAGACACTGGCGGCGCAGGCGCATCAGGATCTACCGTTCGAGCAAGTGGTGGAAATCGCCCGGCCGCTGCGCAGCCTGGCGCACAGCCCGCTGTTCCAGACCACGCTGAACTGGGACAGCAGCGTCGGCCCGCAACTGGCGTTGGCTGATCTGACGCTGGAGGGCGTGGCCGGGCCGGGCGAGGTCGCCAAGTTTGACCTGACGCTGACACTGGGCGAGGTCAATGGAGCGATTCGCGGCACGCTGAACTACGCCACGGCGCTGTTCGATGCGCTGACGATCAAGCGTTACATCGGCTACTTTGAACGCCTGCTTGAAGCAATGATCAGCGGTGAGCAAACGGTACTGGAACAGGTGCCGTTGCTGGCGGCGGATGAGCGCCAGCGTTTGCTGTACGACTTCAACGCCACGGTGCGTGACTACCCGCAAACACTGACCGTGCACGGGATTTTCCAGCAGCAGGCGGCTGCGCATCCCAAAGCGGTGGCGGCGGTACATGGCGCGCATTCGCTGAGTTACTTTGAGCTGAATGCCCAAGCCAACCGCCTGGCCCATCACCTGATCGCCCACGGCGTGCAGCCGGGCGATCACGTGGCGATCCTGCTGCCACGTTCGCTGGAGTTGCTGGTCGCGCAACTGGCCATTGCCAAATGCGCGGCGGCCTACGTGCCGCTGGACATCAACGCACCGAGCGAGCGCCAGGCGTTCATGGTTGAGGATTGCCGAGCGGTGGCGCTGTTGACCCTCAGCAGCGAAATCATCGACTACACCGCACCGCGCATCGATCTGGACACGCTGACCCTCAACGGCCAGCCGACGCATAACCCGAACCTGCTGCAGTCGTCCGAGGCGCTGGCGTACATCATGTACACCTCCGGCTCTACCGGCACGCCGAAAGGGGTGATGGTGCCGCACCGGGGCATCGGCCGCTTGGTGCTTAATAACGGTTACGCCGATTTCAATGCGCAGGATCGTGTGGTCTTCGCCTCGAACCCGGCGTTCGATGCGAGCACCATGGACATCTGGGGGCCGCTGCTCAATGGCGGTCGCGTGGTGATCATCGACCATCAAACGCTGCTCGATCCGAATGCCTTCGGCCGTGAACTGAGTGCCAGTGGCGCGACGATCCTGTTCGTCACCACCGCGCTGTTCAACCAATACGTGCAACTGATCCCGCAGGCGCTCAAGGGCCTGCGGATGCTGCTGTGCGGCGGTGAGCGTGGCGATCCGGCGGCGTTCCGGCGACTGCTGGCCGAGGCCCCGGCATTGCGCATCGTGCATTGCTACGGCCCGACCGAAACCACCACGTACGCCACGACATTCGAAGTGCGTGAAGTGGCGGAAAACGCCGAGAGCGTGCCGATTGGCGGACCGATCGGCAACACGCAGGTGTACGTGCTCGACGCGTATCAGCAACCGGTGCCGATGGGCGTGACCGGCGAGCTGTACATCGGCGGGCAGGGCGTGGCGCTGGGTTACCTGAACCGGCCGGATCTGACCGCCGAGAAATTCCTCCGCGATCCGTTCATCGAGACGCCGGGCGCGTTGCTTTATCGCACCGGTGACCTCGCGCGCTGGCTGGCGCCGGGACAACTCGATTGCATCGGCCGCAACGATGATCAGGTGAAGATTCGTGGTTTCCGCATCGAGCTGGGAGAAATCGAGAGTCGCCTGCTGAACTGCGCGGGGATCAGGGAAGCCGTGGTGCTGGCGCGCCGCGACGGCCAGGACGCCACGCGTCTGGTGGCGTATTACACGGCGCACGATGGCGTCTTGGACAGCGCTGAACTGCACGCTCAGTTGCACGCACGCCTGCCGGAATACATGGTGCCCACCGCGTGGGTGCAACTCGATGTGTTACCACTGAATAACAACGGCAAGGTTGACCGCAAGGCACTGCCGGCACCGACGCAGGAGGCGCTGCTCTGTCGGGTCTACGAGGCGCCGGCCAATCCACTGGAAATCAGCCTCGCACAGGTCTGGGCCGAGGTGTTGCAGGTCGAACAGGTCGGCCGTCACGACAACTTCTTCGAACTCGGCGGCCATTCATTGCTGGCCATGCGCATGCTCTCCCAGGTGCGCCAGCAATTGGGCGTGGAGCTGGCGCTGGCTGATCTGTTTGCCAATCCGGAACTGGCGGCGGTCGCCAACGTATTGAGTCAGGCCGAACGCAGCAGCTTGCCGCCGATTCTGCCGGCGTCGCGCGATCAGGCGCTGCCGCTGTCGTTCGCCCAGCAACGCTTGTGGTTCCTCGCGCAGATGGACGGCGGCAACACCGCTTACAACATTCCCTTGGGCCTGCATTTGCGTGGACGACTCGACGCAGAGGCGCTGCACCGGGCATTGGCGCGGATCGTCGCGCGTCACGAAACCCTGCGCAGTCGTTTCGCACAATTGAACGACGAAGCACAGGTGCTGATTGCCCCGGTCGACAGTGGCCTGTCGCTGATTGAGGAGGATTGGCGACAACAGCCGCAGACCGACGAGGCCTTGCGCGCGCTGATCGAAACTGAAGCACGCGGACCGTTCAACTTGCAGGACGGTCCGTTGATTCGCGGACGGTTGCTGCGTCTGGCCGATGAGCACCATGTGCTGTTGTTGACGATGCACCACATCATCTCCGATGGCTGGTCGATGGGCGTGCTGACCCGTGAATTGATGGCGCTGTATCAGGCGTTCAGCCATGGCGAGGCAGATCCACTGCCAGCGCTGGCCTTGCAATACGCCGACTACGCGGTGTGGCAGCGGCGCTGGCTCAGCGGTGAGGTGCTGCAGCGTCAAAGCGACTATTGGCAGCAGACGTTGGCCGGCGCTCCGGCGTTGCTGAGCCTGCCAACCGACCGTCCACGTCCGGCGCAACAGGATCACCACGGCGGCAGTGTCGAGATCGTGCTGGACGAGCAGACCAGCGCCGGCCTGAAGACGTTGTGTCAGCGTCATGCCGTGACACCGTACATGGTGCTCATGAGCGCCTGGGCAATGTTGCTCGCGCGCCTCTCCGGGCAGTCCGATGTGGTCATTGGCTCGCCGGTGGCCAACCGTACCCGCGCCGAGATCGAAGGGCTGATCGGCATGTTCGTCAACACTCTCGCGCTGCGCATCGATACCTCGGGCGATCTGACCGGTGCAGCGTTGCTGGTGCGGGTCAAGGCGCAGACTCTGGCCGCGCAGGCGCATCAGGATCTGCCGTTCGAACACGTGGTGGAAATCACCCGGCCGCTGCGCAGCCTTTCCCACACACCGTTGTTCCAGACCCTGGTGAGCTGGGACAGCAGCGTGGCGCCCGCCCTGGCACTGGACGGTCTCACGCTGGAAGGCGTGGCCGGGGAAAATCACTTTGTGAAGTTCGACCTGTCGCTGAGCCTCGGTGAGAACCCGCAAGGCATCCGTGGCGCGCTGCGCTACGCCACGGCGTTGTTCGATGAGTCGACCGTGCGGCGTTTTGTCGGTTACTTGCAGCGCTTGCTGGCGGCGCTGGTCAGTGATGATCAGGCGCTGTTGGCGCAGGTCAACCTGCTTGCGGCGGAAGAGCAGCAGCGCTTGCTCGGCGATTTCAACGCAACGGCGGTTGATTGCCCGGTCGAGCAACCGATCCAGAGCCTGTTTGAAGCACAGGTACGTCGTCAGCCGGACGCCATCGCCGTGCAGTCGGGCGAACACAGCCTGACCTATCGCGAGTTGAATGCCCGTGCCAACCGTCTTGCGCACCATTTGCGCGAGCAGGGCGTGGGGCCGGATGCGCGAGTGGCGCTGTGTGTAGAGCGTGGGCTTGATCTGGTGGTGGGGTTGCTCGGCATTCTCAAGGCCGGTGGTGCTTATGTGCCGCTGGATCCGGCTTATCCGGCGGAGCGCCTGGACTTTATGCTCAGGGACTGCGCGCCGGTGGCGGTGCTGGTGCAGACGGCCACCCGTGCGCTGTTTGCCGGGACCGACGTGGCCGTGATCGACTTTGACCAATGCAGCTGGCACGAACAATCGGCAAGCAATCCGCAAGTGCCCGGTCTGAACGCCTCGAATCTGGCGTACATGATCTACACCTCAGGTTCGACCGGTACGCCAAAAGGCGTGATGCTCGAACATCGGGGCTTGTGCAATCTGGTGCATTGGGGCTCGCAGATTTGCCCGCCGACCCCAGACGGCGCGCTGTTGCAGAAAGCGCCGTTCAGTTTCGATGGTTCGGTGTGGGAGTTCTTCTGGCCGCTGACCGCCGGTGTGCGTCTGGTGCTGGCACGGCCGGGTGGTCATCGTGAACCGGCGTATCTGGCGCAAGTGATTCGTCAGCAACGTGTGACGGTGGTCAAGTTTGTGCCGGCGCTGTTGCAGCAGTTTGTTGAACTGCAGGATGTCAGTGAATGCACCAGCCTCACCGATGTGTTCTGCGGTGGCGGCGAACTCACCGCGGCGCTGGCCGCTGCTGTGCGTCAGCACCTGCCGTGGGTGCGCCTGCATAACGTGTATGGCCCGACCGAAGCCACGGTTGACAGCACGGCGTGGACCCTGGAACCGCACATGCCGTTGCCAACGTCTGAATTGCCGATCGGCAAAGCCATCTGCAACACGCGTCTGTATGTACTCGATGCCCATGACCAACCGGTGCCGCTCGGCGTCATTGGCCAGTTGCACATCGGCGGCATCGGCGTGGCGCGCGGTTACATGGGGCTGCCGCAGATGCAGGCCGAGCGCTTTATCGACAGTCCGTTTGTGGCCGGTGATCGCCTGTACCGCACCGGCGATCTGGTGCGATACCGCGCTGACGGCAACCTCGAATTCCTCGGGCGCGACGACTTCCAGGTCAAGCTGCATGGCTTGCGTCTGGAACTCGGTGAAATCGAAGCGCGGTTGATCCAGCACCCGGATGTGCGCGAGGTGGTCGTGCTGATGCGCGACGAGCGTCTGGTCGCGTATTTCACGGTGCGCGAGGGCAGTGCAGCGCCCACGATCGACACGCTGCGCGCGTTCATCCTCGAACAATTACCCGAGTACATGGTGCCGGGCGCGTTTGTTGCGCTCGACGTTTTACCGTTGAGTCCCAACGGCAAGATCGACCGTCAGGCGCTGCCGGCACCGGGCATCGACGCGGTGCTCAGCCGCCACTACGAAGCGCCGCAAGGCGAGGTCGAAAGCTTGCTCGCGCAGGTCTGGGGTGAAGTGTTGAATGTCGAGCGGGTCGGACGTCACGACAACTTCTTTGAATTGGGCGGGCATTCGCTGTTGGCGATTCGTTTGGTCAACCTGCTGCAACGTGCGGGGCAGGAGGTGACGCTGGCGCAGTTGTTCCAGCGGCCGAGTGTCGAGTCGCTGGCGGCGCTGCTCAGTCAGCACCATGCCGTGCCCGCGCAGCCGGAAGGACTGGTCGTGGTGCGACCGGGCGAGGGCGGCAATGCGCTGTTCCTGATCCATGAATTCAGCGGGCGGGACGTGTATTTCCCGGCATTGGGCCTGCATATCGAGGGCGAGTTTCCGATTTACGGTTTGCCCGGTGTGCCGCTGGGGCAGCCGCAACTGCGTACCCTCGAGTGCATGGCCGCGCGGATGGTCGGGATCATCCGCTCGGTGCAGCCGCATGGGCCGTATCGTCTGGCCGGGTGGTCGTTTGGCGGCTTGCTGGCGTATGAAATCGCCCAGCAATTGCTCGGTCTCGATGAGGCGGTAGCGTTTGTCGGCCTGCTCGATACCTACGCGCCACATCCGGCCAGTCAGGATAAAACCCGCTGGAGCGGCGCGCATCGCGACAAGCGTCAATTGCTTGAACACTGCCGCGCGCGTTCGCAGATGCGGGGGGCAGAAGGGCTGCCAGCGTTGGCTGACGTAGAGAAATTTGAGGCTGAAGTCGAACTGATCGCCTTCGACGAGCTGTTCCAGCGCTGCTGCGAACAGCAATTGCCTGACCCGGAACTGGCCGCACTGAGCGCAGCGGATGCCTGGAGTTACTTTGATCGTGAGGCCGCTCATGGCCTGGCGCTGGCGCATTACCGGGTCAGCCCGGCCAGCCAGCCGGTGCACTTGTTCCGCGCTCAGGCACTGATGCCAGGGCAGGCACAGCCGAGTCCGACCCGTGGCTGGGAGAACAAGGTCGGTACAGGTTTGCTGCGCTGCATCGATGTGCCGGGGGATCACCGCAGCATGATGAAAAACCCGGATGTCCAGGCACTCGGCCAGGCCTTGAGTCAGGCTATGGCCGCTGCGCAGGCCCCGCAACCACAGGTTTATCAACCCGTGTTGACGATCCAGAGCGGGCACGCCGGGCATGCGCCGATCTTTTGCGTGCCGGGGGCGGGCGACAGTGTCACCGGGTTCATTCACCTGACCGAAGCACTGGGGCCGGAATGGCCGATTTTCGGTCTGCAGCCGCGCGGGCTTGATGGCAGCGGCGTACCGCACAGCCAGGTGGAAGCGGCGGCGAGGTGTTATCTGCAAGCCGTCGAGCAGTTTTATCCGCAAGGTCCGGTGCACTTGATCGGCCATTCGTTCGGCGGTTGGGTCGCGCATGCCATGGCCGCGCAGTTGCAGGCGACCGGGCGTGAGGTAGCGTCGTTGACCCTGATCGACAGCGAAGCCCCCGGTGGCAATGGCACGGCGGGCAAACCGTATACGACGACCGCCGCGCTGGAACGCTTGATCGAGACGCTGCAACTGTCCAGCGGCAAGTCGTTGGGCATCGATCCGCTGGCGTTCGCCGAGGCTGACGACACCACGCAAATGCGCCTGTTGCACGAGGGCATGGTGCGCGCCGGTGTGTTGTCTGCGCGTTCGTCAGCGCAGGCCATGCACGGCCCGGTGCGCACCTTCGCCACAGCCTTGCGCACGGTCTATCAACCGCAACTGGCCTACAGCGGGGCGGTGCGGCTGGCGCTGGTCGATGATCCGACGCTGGATGCGTGGGGCAATCAGCGCGAGCAAGCGGCGATGGTCGAAGGCTGGCAGCGTCAGGTGACGGATCTGGTGGTGTGGTACGGGCCGGGCAACCACTTCACGATTCTCAAGGCGCCCAACGTCTTCAGTCTCGCGGCGTGGTGGCATGACGGCCTGAAAGTGCCGGCCGGCCAAGTGGTTTCCTGATTGTTGTTTATCTACCAGAGCCCGGCCGCTGGCCGGGCTCACCCCTGAACGGACTTGTGGTCATTTATGGAAAAGTCGAAGTTGCGCAAAGTCGGTATGGGTCTGGCGTTGGTTGCGGTGGCGGGATTGGCGTTCTACGCGGTGCAGGCACCGGCCGAGGCGCCGCAATACCTGACCGCGCCTGTGGAGCGCGGTGATATTGAAAACGCGGTGCTGGCCACCGGGTTGCTCGAAGGCATCAAACAAGTGGACGTCGGTGCGCAGGTGTCCGGGCAATTGAAGTCGCTCAAGGTCAAGGTTGGCGACAAGGTAAAGAAGGGGCAGTGGCTGGCGGAAATCGATCCGCTGGTGCTGCAGAACACCCTGCGTCAGGCCCAGGTCGATGAGGAGAACCTGCAAGCGCAGAAACGCGCCACTCAGGCTCAACTGAGGCAGACCAAAGCGATTTACGAGCGCTACAAGAACTTGCAGGACGACGCGTCGATCTCGCGCCAGGATTTCGAAAATGCCGAGTCGAACTATCAGGTACAACAGGCCAACCTGATGTCGCTGGACGCGCAGATCAAAAGTGCGCACATCCAGATCGACACGGCCAAGGTCAATCTGGCGTATACGCGGATTGTCGCGCCGATCGATGGCGATGTGGTCGGCGTGGTCACTCAGGAAGGCCAGACGGTGATCGCCAGCCAACTGGCGCCGGTCCTGCTGAAACTGGCGGATCTGGACACCATGACGGTCAAGGCGCAGGTGTCCGAAGCCGATGTGATTCACATTGCCCCGGGGCAGGAGGTGTATTTCACCATTCTCGGTGAGGACAAACGCTACTACGCGAAACTGCGCGGCACCGACCCGGCGCCGCAGAACTTTCTCGAAACGCCGCCCGCCGGCACGCCAAAGCAAAGCAGCGCGGTGTTCTACAACGCCTTGTTCGAGGTCCCGAACCCCGACCATCGTTTGCGCATATCGATGACCGCGCAGGTGCGCATCGTCCTCGACACCGCCAAATCGGTGCTGACCGTGCCGGTCGCGGCGCTTGGCCCGCGCAACGCCGATGGCAGTTTTCCGGTACGGGTGCTCGACGCCAAGGGCCACGCGCAATCGCGCAATGTGCAAACCGGGATCAACAACAACGTCAAAGTGCAGATCAATGCCGGGCTGGCGGAAGGCGATCGCGTAGTCATCGGTGATCCGCTGACGAATGTGGCGGGGGCCTGAGCATGACCGAGCCACTGCTACAGCTCACCGGTATCACCCGCAGTTTCACCGCCGGTGACCGCGAATTTCTCGCGCTGAACAACATCAATCTGACGATCAATGCCGGGGAAATGGTCGCGATCATTGGCGCCTCGGGCTCGGGCAAATCGACCCTGATGAACATCCTCGGTTGCCTCGATTACGCCACTGCCGGCAGCTATAAGATCAACGGCCAGGAAACCCGCGATCTGGACAATCAGGCCCTGGCCGAACTGCGCCGCGACTACTTCGGTTTCATATTCCAGCGCTACCACTTGCTGCCGCATTTGAGCGCGATGCACAACGTCGAGATGCCGGCGATTTACGCCGGGACGCCGCAGCTTCAGCGCTACGCCCGCGCCCGCGAGTTGTTGGCGCGACTGGGTCTGGAAGGGCATTTGACGCATCGGCCGAGCCAGCTCTCCGGCGGTCAGCAGCAGCGGGTGAGTATCGCCCGCGCCTTGATGAACGGCGGCGAAGTGATCCTCGCCGACGAGCCGACCGGCGCACTCGACACGGCCAGCGGCAAGGAGGTCATGCGCATCCTGCTGGAGCTGCACGCGGCGGGGCATACGGTGATTCTGGTGACCCACGACCCGAAAGTCGCCGCCAACGCCGAGCGCATCATCGAAGTCAGCGACGGCGAAATCCTCAGCGACCGCACCAACGAGCGCGACACCACGCACCTGCTCAGCGAAGAACCGGTGGCACCGAAAGCGGCTGCGTCACGGCGCCTGGTCGCCAGCCTCGGGCTGTTCAAAGAAGCGTTCGCCATGGCCTGGGTGGCGTTGATTTCCCATCGCATGCGCACCTTGCTGACCATGCTCGGCATCGTCATCGGCATTACTTCCGTGGTGTCGATCTCGGCGGTCGGCGAGGGCGCGAAGAACTACGTGCTCAAGGACATCGCCGCAATTGGCAGCAACACCATCGATGTCTATCCCGGCAGCAGTTACGGCGACAAACGTGCAGCGGCCATCGAAACCCTGACGCCGGCCGATGTCACGGCGCTGAATCAGCTGTACTACGTCGACAGCGCCACGCCGATGATCGGCCGCAGCCTGTTGTTGCGCTATCGCAATATTGACCTGGATGCGCAGGTCAACGGCGTCAGCGATCAGTACTTCAAGGTGCGCGGGATCAAGATGGCCGCAGGCATCCCGTTCAGCGAAAGCGATGCGCGGCGCCAGGCGCAGGTGGTGGTCATCGATCACAACACCCGGCAACGTTTGTTCGGGCAGGATGTTGACCCGTTGGGTCAGGTGATTTTGATCGGCAACCTGCCGTGCACGGTGATCGGCGTGGCCGCGCAGGATAAAAGCCTCTTCGCTTCGGGCAAAACCCTCAACGTCTGGGTGCCCTACGAAACGGCGGCCGGGCGGGTCTTGGGCCAGCGCTATCTGGACAGCATCAGCGTGCGCATGAAGGACGGCCAGCCGAGCAAAGTGGTGGAAGAACACGTCACGCAACTACTGCTGCAACGTCACGGCACCAAGGATTTTTTCACCAACAACCTCGACAGCGTCTTGCAGACCGTGCAGAAAACCAGTCGCTCACTGGCGTTGCTGCTGTCGCTGATTGCGGTGATTTCCCTGGTGGTCGGCGGCATCGGCGTGATGAACATCATGCTGGTGTCGGTGACCGAGCGTACCCGCGAGATTGGCATTCGCATGGCGGTGGGCGCGCGGCAGTCGGACATCCGTCAGCAGTTTCTGGTGGAGGCGGTGATGGTCTGTTTGTTGGGCGGGGCGATCGGCATTTCCTTGTCGTATGCCATCGGGCATTTGTTTTCGGTGTTTATCAAGGAGTGGCAGATGGTGTTTTCGCTGGCGTCGGTGTTGACGGCGGTGGTGTGCTCGACGTTGATCGGGATTGTGTTCGGGTTTGTGCCGGCACGGAATGCTTCGCGGCTTGATCCGATTGAGGCGTTGGCGCGGGATTGAGAGCGGACCCTCTCCCAGAGGGAGAGGCGACTGACCGCGGTGTTCTTTCGAGGTGCGCCGACCTGGAATATCGCGTCGAACTCAGGCTCGAAAACTACACAAATCTGCTCCCTTTCCCCCTCGCCCCCTTGGGGGAGAGGGCTGGGGTGAGGGGGTAGCGATCCAGAGCCGTGCACAAAACCCACGTTTATCACGCCGCACTCGATCCCAACGCCTCCAACGGCGAATACATCCAGCGCATCAACGAATGCCGCCCGCTGATCCCCAATTTGATCGCCGCGCGTTTCAGATAGCTCTCCACGGTGTTGACCTTCAACGCCAACTGCTCGGCCAGTTCCGGCGCCGTGCGGCCGGCGAGCAGGCCGACGCACACTTCGGTTTCGCGATTCGACAGGCTCAGCCCCAGTTGCTCCAGGCGCTCGTCAAAGCGCAGGCGCAAGGTTTCCAGGCCGCTGCCTTCGGCTGCTTCGGACGGGGTTTGCGGTTCAAGGGTGGCCGGTTGCAGGGCGTTGATGTGTTTTTCCACCATCGGCAGCAGTACCGGGGAGATGTCCTGCAACAGGCTGCGCTCCTGCGCGGAAAAGCGCTGCGACTCGCCGTTGCGGTATACCGAAATCACGTAGCGGTAGCCATCCTTGCGCCGGGTCAGGTGCAGTTGCGAGGCGTCCGCGCTGGTCGCAGCCGGCGGATTCTGTAAGTGGTGGGCCGCCGCACTGTGTTCGGAAAACACCGTTTCGGCGAGCAGGGCCGGCTCTTTCAGTGGCTCCGGCTCACTGCGGCTCGACGCGCGGCTCACCGGTTCGACACGCATCTGCCGGATGTGCGTGGCGTCTACCGCCAGTTGCGTCAGGATCAGGTCATGCAGCATGCGCGGAAAGTGCCGGCTGCCGGTGCTGGCGATGACCTTGCCGATGTGGGGGAACAAGTGTGAATTCATATGCGTGTCATCCCTGAGAGGCGTTAATTCAAAAACGTCTGCAGCACTGTCGACGATCTCCTTGGTCGACGAAATACCGCAGACTTGGATCCTATCCTAGTACAACGTTTGAGCTTCTGTTTAATGAAGGTGTTATTAGCTAATAACCCTGATTTTGCTGGCTTCAATACGGGAGCGAAGAGAACACCGTCGCTGAATTGTCCTGTTCAGGTTGACGGTGAAACGCGTTTGAACCGATTTATCCCCTTTCGATGCGTCAGTAACCTGTACACAACTTGAACGCAACAACAACTTTCCAACATTGAAAAGGGACGCCCATCATGACCACTCCAACCTACAACCGCCTGAACAAAGACGACGCTATCGTGCTGCTGGTCGACCACCAGACCGGCCTGATTTCCCTGGTGCAGGACTTCTCGCCAAACGAGTTCAAGAACAACGTGCTGGCCCTGGCCGATCTGGCCAAGTTCTTCGAACTGCCGACCATCCTCACCACCAGTTTCGAACAAGGCCCGAACGGCCCGCTGGTGCCGGAATTGAAAGAGATGTTCCCGGATGCGCCGTACATCGCTCGCCCAGGTCAGATCAACGCCTGGGACAACGAAGACTTTGTGACGGCGATCAAAGCCACCGGCCGCAAGCAGATCATCATTGCCGGTGTGGTGACGGATGTGTGTGTAGCGTTCCCGACCTTGTCGGCGCTGGCGGAAGGGTTTGATGTGTTTGTGGTGACTGATGCGTCCGGCACCTTCAACACCACCGTGCAACAAGCCGCGTGGAGCCGCATGACTCAGGCTGGTGCGCAGATGATGAACTGGTTCTCGGTGGCCTGTGAGCTGCACCGCGACTGGCGCAACGACATTGAAGGCTTGGGCAATCTGCTGTCGCAGCGCATCCCCAACTACCGCAACCTGATGAACAGCTACTCGGCGCTGACCGCACAGCAGAAGTAAGCCGACGTGCTGCAAACGAAAAGCCTGCCCTGAAAAGCAGGCTTTTGGCGTGTCTGCACTTTAAAGCGCTGGCAGCGTTGCGATGGCGTTACTTCAGGTTATGGCTGAAGAACTCGGTCAATTTGGCGAAGGGAATCAGGTTGACCCGGTCGTACAAGTCGACATGGCCGGCCCCTGGAATGATCAGCAGCTCTTTGGGTTCGGCCGCGCGCTGGTACGCGTCTTCACTGAACTCGCGGGAGTGCGCCTGAGCACCGGCGATGAACAGCAGCGGGCGCGGGGAGATGCTCTCGATGTCATTGAACGGGTAGAAGTTCATGAACTTCACATTGCTGATCAGCGTCGGCATGGTAGTGGTCTGCGGCGAAGCACCGGCCGGGGTGACCTGGCCACGCGGGGTGCGGTAGAAATCGTAGAACTCGTCCCCCACGGCATTACCGGTGAGTTTGAGCGGTGTGCCGCCGGTGTAGCGGACCGGGCCGCCCCAGGACTGCGCGTCACGCTGCTGCGCCGCCTGTTCAATGATCGATTGGCGTTGAGCTGGCGTGAGCGAATGTTTGAGGCCGTTGCGGTTGGCAGCACCCATGTCGTACATGCTGACGGTGGCAATCGCCTTCAAACGTGGGTCGATCTTGGCGGCGCTGATGGCGAAACTGCCGCTGCCGCAAATACCGATAACACCGATACGCTCGCGATCGACCAGTGGGCGAGTACCGAGAAAGTCCACCGCCGCGCTGAAGTCTTCGGCATAAATGTCCGGCGCAACCGACTGGCGTGGCAGGCCTTCGCTTTCGCCCCAGAAGGACAAGTCGAACGACAGCGTGACGAAACCCTGTTCCGCCATTTTGGTCGCGTAGAGATTGGCGCTTTGCTCTTTCACTGCGCCCATCGGGTGGCCGACGATGATCGCGGCATTTTTTGACTGTGGGTCAAGGTTCTTCAGGCTGAACAGATTGCCAGCGACCTTCATTCCGTACTGGTTCTTGAAGGTGACCTTTTCCACGGTCACTTTATCGCTGGTGTAGAAGTTGTCTGCGCCGTTCGACATATCGGCTCCCATGGCTGAAAAAGTACTGAAGAGCAGCCCGAAGGCCAAGCAAAAACCTTTCACTGGAATGTCCTTGCGATTGAGGGTTTATTCGTCTGAGCCTGTGCACGAACATTCTCTCGATCAGCGCCTCGGCGCCGAAGTGCATTCCTCTGGATTGCTTGCCTGATCCACTGAATCTGGATTTTTAACGCCACGCGCATCCGCCGCGGCCGTTTGGCGCGGCGCGCAGAGTAGATATGGCGGCGATGAGAGGGCGGGATGGGATATGGATTACGCAGAGGATTCAGTGCTGGCCTCGACCAACCCGCTTTCAGCCTGACGACCGCTGCGCTGGGTTTCCGGAACCCCGACCCCAAGCAACACAACTGCTACTGCCGCAATAGCGGCCAGGGTCAGAAACGCCGCGCTGTAACCAGCCTCCTGCACAACGAACCCGGCGATGCCGTTGCTCAACGCCGCGCCCAGCCCGAAGGCCGTGGTCAGTGCGCCGAGGCTGACGTTGAAGTGTCCGGTGCCCTGTGTAAGGTCTTTGACCATGATCGGAAACAAAGCGCCGAACAGACCGGCGCCGACGCCGTCGAGCATCTGCACAGCGACCAGCCAATAAGCATCGTCCGACAGCGTATAGAGCACACCGCGCAATGGCAGGATCAGAAAACCGGCCAGCAGCAGCGGTTTTCGTCCCCACAGATCGGCTTTCGCCCCGACCAGTAACGCCGCCGGCACCATCACCAATTGCGCCGCGACGATGCAGGCCGAGGTCAGCGGCGTGGCCATCTGCAGATTGGCTTGCGCGAGTTTTTGACTCACCAACGGCAACATCGCCGCATTGGCGAGATGGAACAGTGCACAGCAAATGGCGAACAGCAACAGCGGCCGGTTGCTCAGCAGCACCGACAAACCGGAAGGCTGACGATGCCCAGCGTCGGCCGGATCCAGTCCGCGGGCCAGATCATGGTCGATGGCTGCTGGCGAAACGCAGGCGATGGCAATGACACTGGCCAGGGCCATGGCCGCCATCAGATAAAACACCGCCACCGGGCCGAACAGATACGCGAACACCCCGGCCAGCAGGGCGGCGCAGGCATTGCCGGCATGATTGAAGGTTTCGTTGCGCCCGGTTCGCCGCGTGAACGCTCGTGGCCCGGTCATGCCCAGGGTAATTGCGCAAATGGCCGGGGCGAATATCGAAGCGGCCATCGCACTCAGGGTTTGCGTCAACGCCACCCACGTGAAGGACGTCACGAACGGCAGCAGCAGGCAACTGCCGGTCACCAGCAGCGCGGCGATCGCAATCAACGCACGTTTGCGCCGGCTGTTGTCGACCCAGGCGCCGGCCGGCGTCTGGGTGATCAGTGCAGCGACCCCGGCAATGGTCATCACCAGGCCAATGCTGGCCGGCTCCCAGTGATGCACCGCCAGTAAGTAAATGGCCAGATAGGGACCGAGACCGTCGCGCACGTCGGCGAGGAAAAAATTCAGGCTGTCCAGTGACAGGTTGTTGCGGCGATCGAGGTCAGCGGCCACGGCGGTGTCTTCAATGTTAGAGGTTTGCGGATGGATTCAACCTCAGCAAGCCTAATGACCTGCGGCCGTGAATATAAGTTGCAAGCTGCTGCCGTGTCGTTGCGAAACAACGCCTAAGGCCTGAAAACGACGTTCCGTCATACGGTTGCTGCACGTTCGACGCGCTACTTGTATCCTTGCGCCGGTCGAGGACATACGACCGCTGTTATTGCCTTGAATCAGTAACGGCCGGAACCGGAAACCGGACTTTCCATTAGGTACTTTCGTGAAGCGTGATACCCACCTCGTCATTCTCTTGTTGCTGGTCATCGGCTGCTCCCTGGCGTCGCTGACCATCTGGAAAGTGCTGTCTTCGCGCGATCGCGCGCTGGAGGAAGTCAACGTGCACGGGTTGAACCTGACCCAGGCACTCGAGACCTATTCCGAAGGCATTGTCCGGCAAAGTTCGCTGCTGTTGCTCGGGCTGGTCGAGCGCCTGGAAACCGAGGGCAGTGGCCCCGCGCAGATCCAGCGCCTGAGTGCGCTGGTCAACCGCCAGCAACCGCTGATGCCACAGCTGAGCGGTATCACTATCTATGACCGCGATGGTCATTGGCTGATGTCGTCGAACCGGCCGATTCCGGTGGGTGCCAGCAGCGTTGATCGGGCCTACTTCATTCATCATCGCGACGATCCGAGCCGCGAACCCTTTATCGGGCCTCCGATCCGCAGCCGTTCCAATCAGGAATGGGTGATCACCGTCAGCCGCCGTTTCAATGATGATCGCGGCGAGTTTGCCGGGGTCGTGGCCGTGACCCTGGGCGTGGAAAACTTTCTGCGTCTGTTCGGCAAACTCGACATCGGCCAGGACGGGGCCATCGGCCTGTCCTATACCGACGGTACGTTGCTGGTGCGCTATCCCTTCCGCGAGCAGGACATGGGCCGCAACTTTTCCAAGTCGCCGATCTACGCCAAATACCTGGTCGATCAATCGGTCGGCACCGCCTCTTATACCTCCAGCCTGGATGGCGTCGAACGCCTCTACGCCTTCCGCAAAAGTGAAAAATTGCCCCTGATCACCACGGTCGCCATCGGCAAGCGTGAAGCCCTCGCGGCCTGGCGAACCGAGGCGCTGCTGTCGGCGGTGGTGGTGGCGGGGCTGTTGGGGCTTACCGGTCTGATTGGCTGGTTCTTGATTCTCGATATCCGACGCCGGACCCAGGTGGAAGGCGAACTGCGCATCGCTCAGCAGCAATTGCTCGGCTCGAACCGACAGTTGGAGTTGTTGGCCATGAAAGATGCGCTGACCGGTTTGGCTAATCGGCGTTGCTTTGATCAGACCCTGGCCACAGAGGCGCGGCGGGCACAGCGCGACGGCTCGTCGCTGGCCTTGTTGATGATCGATATCGACTATTTCAAGCGCTTCAATGATGCGCTCGGGCACGTTGCCGGCGACGCCTGTCTGCAAGCCGTCGCCAGGGTGCTGGATGAATGTGTGCGGCGACCGTCAGACCTGGTCGCGCGCTACGGCGGCGAGGAGTTCGCGGTCATCATGCCCGCCACCGACATCGACGGTGCCGCCGTGGTAGCACAGTTGATCATTGAGCGTTTACAGCAAGCAAACATTGCTCACCCCTCCAGTCCCGTGGCCCGCGTGAGCCTGAGTATCGGCATCGCCGCCGCGCGCGCTTCACGCCTGGACCCTGCGCACGGTTTGATCGAGTCAGCCGATCAGGCGCTGTATCAAGCGAAAACCGCGGGGCGCAACCGGTTCATGGCATCCCGAGCGCAGCGCTTACTCGACGTCGATGGACAGCAGGCCACTGACGCGTGACACCAGCGTGTCGACGACAAAGGGTTTGGTCAGTACCTGCATGCCCGGACCGAGTTGACCGTTGCCGATCACTGAGCTTTCCGCATATCCGGTGATAAACAACGTCTTCAGTTTCGGCCTGATCTGCCTGCCTGCATCGGCCATTTGTCGGCCGTTCATGCCGCCGGGCAAGCCGACATCGGTGATGAGCAAATCGATGTGCGCGCTGGAGCGCAATACTTCCAGGCCCTCAACGCTGTCGCACGCTTCGAGCAGGTTGTAGCCAAGGTCGTTCAGCACGTCTTTGAGCAGCGTGCGAACGGTGGGCTCGTCGTCGACAATCAGGATGGTCTCGCCGGCCTTGGTTTGAGGCGTTGCCAAGCTTTGCGCGTCATCGTGATTGCGCTGCGTTTCGCCGGGGTAGCGCGGCAGGTAAACGCACATGGTGGTGCCTTGACCCACGGTCGATTGCACCCGCACCTGTCCGCCAGATTGCTTGGTGAAACCGTAGATCATCGACAGCCCGAGCCCCGTGCCCTGGCCCAGCGGTTTGGTGGTGAAAAACGGGTCGAAGGCCTTGGCCATCACTTCCGCACTCATACCGGTTCCGGTGTCGGCGACAGACAGGCACAAGTATTGCCCTTCGGGCATTTCCCTTACGCGCGCCGCTTCAGCATCCAGGGTGCGATTGGCGGTTTCGACGGTGATGCTGCCGCCGTCGGGCATCGCGTCGCGAGCGTTGATGCACAGGTTGAGCAGGGCGTTTTCCAGTTGACTGGCATCGACCAGCGCCGGCCACAGGTCGGCGGCGGCGACCGTCTTCAGGCGAATGCTCGGGCCAACGGTGCGCTGGATCAGTTCGGTCATGCCGGCAATCAGCGCGTTGACTTCCGTTGGCCGGGGATCGAGTGTCTGCCGCCTGGAGAAGGCCAGCAGGCGATGGGTCAGGGCCGTTGCGCGTTTGGCGGCGTCTTGTGCGATCAGCATGTATTTGTCGATGTCGCTCAGACGCCCTTGGGCGATGCGTTTGTCCATCAGCTCAAGGGATGCGCAGATACCCGCCAGCAGGTTGTTGAAGTCATGCGCCAGACCGCCGGTGAGTTGCCCGACCGCTTCCATTTTCTGCGATTGCCGCAGCTTCTCCTCGGCCTGCATCAGCTCTGCGGTGCGCGCCGAGACCCGTTGTTCCAGTGTGTCATTGAGGGCCTTTAACGCAGCGGTGACCCGGTCGCGCTCGGCTTCGACGTTGCGCCGGTCTTCGACATCGATGAGCACGCCGGGAAAGCGCAAAGGCGTGCCGTCTTCGGCGCACTCGACGCGGCCGTTGGCTTCAATCCAGGTGTATTTGCCATCCGCGCCGCGCACTCGGTACTGGTGCGAATAGGCCCCGCCGCGGGCTTTGACTTCGTTGATGGCGGCTATCAGTCCCTCCCGGTCGTCCGGGTGAACGGTCATTACTACTTGTTCCAGGCTCAGACCGTCGAGCCCCCAGGCGGGGTCGAGGTCGAACACCCGCGCGAAGGCTTCATCGACGCTGAAGCGATCGCTGGGCAGGTGCCAATGCCAGGTACCGATAATGGCGCCAGCGGCGAGGGCCAGTTGCACGCGTTCGACGTTCTCCCGAGCGACCGCCTCGCTGATGCGCAAACGCTCCTGCGCGTCGCGGCGCTCGGTGACATCGCTGAAGAAGATCGCGATCTGCCGATCGGCCGGGTCGCCGACGCGCACGGCACGCACATCGAACCAGCGTTCGAAGGTATTGGCGTAGTTCTCGAAGTTGGCCGGCTCGCCGGTCTTGGCCACATGGCCGTAGGTTTCGAACCAGAACTTCTCCAGGTTGGGCGCAAACTCGGTGACCCATTTGCCCCGCAGGTTGACCCCCGCCTGACGCTCGAACGCCGGGTTGGCCTCGACAAAGCAATAGTCGATCGGGTGGTCGTCGGCGTCGAATTTGACTTTGACGATGGCGAACGCGGCTTCGATGGTTTCCAGAATGGTGATGAAACGTTCTTCGCTACGACGCAATGCCGTTTCGGCACTGCGCGAGCGGGTCAGGTCGAGCATCGCCCCGATCATGCGTTCGGCCTGGCCATCGGCATTGCGAATCAGGTGTCCGCGATCCAGCACTTCGGCGTACGAACCATCGTGGCAGAGGAAGCGGTACTCAGCGCTCCAGGTCGTCCCGGAGCCGTCAATCGCCGAGCGAATCGAGGTCGTCACGCGTGCGCGATCCTGCGTGTGAATCTGCGCAAACCGCCAGTCACACGTCGGCTCGATGGCTGCTGACGCGTAGCCATACGCCTGTTGCAGCGAGTCGTTCCAGATGACCTGATTGGTTTTCAGATCCCAGTCCCAGACGGCGTCGCAGGTCGCTTTGACGGCCAGACGCAGGCGCGTGACTTCGGACTCAAGCTCCTCGCGAGTAAGCTGTTTCAGGGTATCCACTCCTCATGCCTTTATTGTTGCTCTGCGTTTAATTGGCGTGTTTCAAGCCATCGACTTTGCAAGCTTTGTGAGCCATTGACCCGGGGTGTCACGTTTAAGTTGCACGCGAGCCAAGGGGGCACGCGTTTTCATAGCGATTCGCCGCGATCCAGTCTGTCGAGCAAGCTCTGCCCGCGCTGCCACAAGGCCTGCTGCTTTTCCGGCGGCATGCGGTCGAGGTTTTTGTACATCATGCCCATGCGCTGATTGCCGCGCAGAAGGTCGCCGTGGCGCATCAGAAAATGCCAGTACAACGCGTTGAACGGGCACGCGTTGTCAGCCGTGGTTTCGCGCACCGAGTAGGCACAGTCGCGACAGTAGTCGGACATCCGGTTGATGTACTGGCCGCTGGCGCAATAAGGCTTGGAGCCGAGGTAACCGCCATCGGCGTGCATGACCATGCCGAGGGTGTTGGGCAGCTCGACCCAGTCGAACGCGTCCATGTAAATGGCCAGATACCATTCACAGATCTGGCTCGGCGCGATACCGGCGAGCAGGGCGAAATTGCCTGTCACCATCAGGCGCTGAATGTGATGGGCGTAGGCGTGTTTGAGGCTTTGGCCGATGGCCTGGCGCATGCAGTTCATCTGCGTTGCGCCGGTCCAGTAAAACTCTGGCAACCGCCGCGTATTACCGAAGGCATTGCCCTCGGCGTACTCCGGCATGTGCAGCCAGTAAACGCCACGGACGTATTCGCGCCAGCCGATCAGTTGGCGAATGAAACCTTCGGCGGAGTTCAGGGCAATGCTGCCGGACCAGTAGGCAGACTCCACATCACTGCAGAGTTGGCGCAGGTCCAGCAAGCCAATATTGAGCGCAGCGCTGATGCGGGCATGGAACAGAAACGGTTCGTCGCGGGCCATGGCGTCCTGATAATCGCCGAAGCCCGCCAGACCATAGTCGAGAAAGTAGGCCCACAATGCCTGGGCGTCGGCGTGCGTCACCGGATAGTTGAAATCGTCCAGGCTGCCGTAGTGACTGGCGAAGCGATCCTTGACCAGTGCGAGGACATCGAGGGTGATTGCATCGTTGGTAAAACCCGTCGGGTAGGGCGCCTTGACGGTTTTCGGCAGGGCTTTGCGATTGTCGGCATCAAAGTTCCACGCGCCGCCGACGGGCGTGCCATCGCCATTGAGCAACAGGCGACTTTTGCGGCGCATCTCGCGGTAGAAAAATTCCATGCGCAGTTGCTTTTTGTCTGCGG
This sequence comes from Pseudomonas sp. AC242, assembly GCF_979258655.1. Classification (NCBI taxonomy): domain Bacteria; kingdom Pseudomonadati; phylum Pseudomonadota; class Gammaproteobacteria; order Pseudomonadales; family Pseudomonadaceae; genus Pseudomonas; species Pseudomonas sp. AC242. The sequence goes on along the minus strand of NZ_OZ409873.1, from coordinate 2,939,078 downwards.
CCCACGCGCGGAATTCGTCGCGGCTGCACAGGAACCGGTTGTCCGCATGCCAGTGGATCGGCAAGCCACAATCCTTCAGTGATTGCTCCAGACGCCAGTCGCCGCATTCGGTCAGGTGCAATTCGTTGGCCTGCAGCAGTGTCTGCCAGCGCTTTAACTCGCCGGGCACCGAGCCGCTGTTTTGCGGGTCGTCGAGGGTCACGTAATGCACACGGATGCCCTGATCTTTCAGGGCTTTAGCGAAGTGACGCATGGCGCTGAAGATCAGGGCGATCTTCTGCGGGTGATGGGCAACATGGGTGGCTTCCTCCATGACCTCGACCAGCAGCACACGATCCTGTTCGCGATCCAGACCTGCCAATGAAGCCAGATCAAACGATAACTGGTCACCCAGAACTAGGCACAGCCGATGGGTTTTGTTCATTTCACGGATTCAGCGTAGTGAGCAGCGAGCTGCCGAATGGACGTTTACATGTTAAGTCCAGATAGTTGTACAGATTGTAGTCTGTGTATAGGTTTTGTGCGGTGAATATTCACATCTCCTGTGGGAGCGAGCCTGCTCGCGAAGGCGTCGTCACATTCAACATTGTGAGTGACTGACACGCCGCATTCGCGAGCAGGCTCGCTCCCACAAGGGCTTGCACTCCGACTCGGATAAACGCTCCCGATATTTCGCGAGCGTTTACTGTGTCTTGAAAGGCTTAGGCGGGATAAACGGGGTAGTCGATATAGCCCTCGGCGTTGCCGCCATACACCGTTGCCGGGTTCAGTGCATTCAACGGCCAGTCATTGGCAATGCGCGCCGGCAGATCGGGGTTGGCCATGAACGGGCGGCCAAAAGCGACCAAGTCTGCCAGCCCGGAATCGAGCAGTTGCGCGCCGGATTCTGCGGTGTAGCGCCCGGCATAAATGATCGCGCCGCTGAAGGTGTCGCGCACGGCCTGACGAAACGTGAGGGGCATCGCCGGCGCGTTGTCCCAGTCGGCTTCGGCGATGGACAGATAGGCGATGCCCACGTCCTGCAGCACCTTGATCGCTTCGATGTAAGTGGTGTGCGGATCCTCTTCGACCATGCCCAAATAGGTCCGCGCTTCATCGGTGGTGGTGAACAGCGGCGCAAACCGCACGCCGACTTTTTCCTTGCCGATGCACTCGGCGACACCGGCGACCACTTCCTTGAGAAAGCGCAGACGATTGTGCAACGAACCACCGTACTGATCGTTGCGCAAATTGCTGTGGGCGGAGATGAACTGGTTCACCAGATACCCGTTGGCGCAGTGCAATTCGATGCCGTCAAAACCGGCGTCCATGGCGTTGCGCGCCGCCTGGATGTACAGCTGAACCAACTCCTGAACTTCATCGGTGCTCAGCGCACGAGGTGCCGACGGGGTGACCAGTTCACCGACGCCGGGCGCAGTTTCGATAAACACACTGACCCGGTCGGAGGCCACGGCAGAGGCAGAAACCGGCGCCGCGCCGTCGGGCTGCAGTGCGGTGTGGGAGACGCGGCCGACGTGCCACAACTGGGCGAAAATCACCCCGTCCACGGCATGCACGGCCTCGGTGACTTTGCGCCAACCGGCGATTTGCTCAGGCGTATGAATGCCCGGCGTCCACGCATAACCCTGGCCACGGGGTTCGATCTGCGTGCCTTCGGTGACCAGCAGACCGGCGCCGGCACGTTGTTGGTAATACTCGGCCATCAACTCATTGGCGATGTTGCCCGGTTGGGTGCTGCGCTGGCGGGTGAGAGGCGGCAGGACGATACGGTTTTTCAGGGTGTGGTTGCCGAGTTTGGCGGGTGTGAAGAACGTGCTGCTATTCATGGATTACCTTGTCTTGGTGTTTATTAGACCAGTCGACTATTGATTGGGTGAAAAAATAACGCCGAGCAAGACGCACTCGGCGTTAGGAAGGTTGGAAGCGAAGTTTTAGCCCAGCATCTTCAGCAGTTTTTCAGCGACAGCGGCGGAGCTGGCTGGATTCTGGCCGGTGACCAATTGCCCGTCGGCGACCACATGAACCTGCCAGTCAGCGACTTTCGAATAATGGCCGCCGAGGCGCTGGAACTCGTCCTCGATCAGGAACGGCACCACGTCCGTCAGGCCAACGGCCGCTTCCTCGGCATTGGTGAAACCGGTGACCTGGCGGTGCTGCACCAGCGGTTTGCCGTCAGCGGTGAGGGCGTGACGCAACACACCCGGTGCATGGCAGACAAAACCGTGGGGTTTGTTGGCGCGGTCGAAGGCTTCGATCAATGCGATCGACTGCTTGTCTTCGGCCAGGTCCCACAGTGGGCCGTGGCCGCCCGGATAAAACACGGCATCGAAATCATTGGCGCTGACGTCAGCCAGGCGTCCGGTGTTTGCCAGTGCCTGTTGCGCGGCGGAGTCTTTGCGGAAGCGATCAGTCTCGGCGGTCTGCGCATCGGGCTCATCGCTTTTCGGGTCCAGCGGCGGCTGGCCACCGGCGGGCGAGACCAGAGTGACGTCGGCGCCGGCGTCCTTGAAGGCGTAGTAGGGCGCGGCGAACTCTTCCAGCCAGAAACCGGTTTTCTTGCCGGTGTCGCCGAGTTGATCGTGGGAAGTCAAAACCATCAGGATTTTCATAGAGCACCTTGAGTCGATCAGGTGTCTTCGATTGAGCGAAGGATTCGCACATCGGCCACACCGGTCAGAAAACGTTTGTCGGGGCGCAGCATAGATTCCTATTAGACCAGTCGTCTAGTAATTTTTTATCCTGCGGTTTTTCATCGACAGGTGTGGCAAACTTCCGTTCCTCCCAATATACGACTGGTCTATTGCCTGGTAACTTGCGCCCCATGAAAGCGACCTACGACGACACCCGCCAACACTTGCTCGACACCGGCCACCGGATGATGGCCGAGAAGGGCTTCACCAGTGTCGGCCTCAACGAAATCCTGCAAACCGCCGGTGTGCCCAAGGGTTCGTTCTATCACTACTTCAAATCCAAAGAGTTGTACGGCCAGGCGTTGCTCGCGGATTATTTCGTCGGCTACCTCGCCGACATGGAACGCCGCCTGACGCTGCCGGGGCTGAGCGCCTATGAGCGGCTGATGGATTACTGGCAGGGCTGGCAGAACCGCTGCACCCTCGAAGGGCATGGCGATGAGTGTCTGGTAGTCAAGCTCAGCGCCGAAGTCGCCGACCTGTCGGAGTCGATGCGCCTGACCTTGCGCGATGGCGCCGAGCAAGTGGTGGCTCGCATTGCCCTGTGCATCGAGCAGGGCCAGGCTGAAAAATGCCTGCCCGCAGGCGACGCCCGGCATCTGGCGGAAACCCTTTATCAGCTGTGGTTGGGCGCCAGTCTGCTGAACAAATTGCAGCGTACCGGGCAGTCGCTGGAGACATCGATGGCGATGACGAAACAGCTTTTGCACGTTTGACCAAGGTTTTTTGTGCGATGCAATGCATGACACGCGTACTGGCACGCGGTCGGCTCAAACATACGAATGGGAATAAGTTTCAATAACGGAACGCTTGGTATACCATCCGCGGCGCTTTGCTGGCGGTTTTACCCCTCGTTCTGGCCTATTCGTAAGGTTTTCATTTCATGCGTCGAACTCTGCTTTCCGTGTGTGTGCTGCAAGCGTTGTCTTCTACCTCGTGGGCCGAGCCGGCCGACTCGACCTCTTCTGCGCTGGAGCTGGAGGCGACCGACGTGGTCGGTACGGCAGATTACGAACGGGCAGACGGCCCGGTGCAGGGTTATCGCGCGACGCGTTCTGCCAGTGCTACCCGTACCGACACCTCGATCCATGAAACCCCGCAATCGATCAGCGTAGTGACCAAGGATGCGGTCGAAGACCTCGGCGCCACGCGACTGCAAGACGCACTGGACTACGCCGGCGGCGTGGGCCGGGCGAACAATTTCGGCGGGCAGGGCCTGACCACATTCACCGTGCGCGGCTTCACCACCGGCGAGTTCTACCGCAACGGTTTTCCGATCAATCGCGGCTACCCGAACATGCCGGACGCCAACACTATCGAGCGTCTGGAAGTGCTGCGCGGGCCGGCGACAATGCTCTATGGCCGTGGTGATCCCGGCGGTACCTTCAACGTTGTTTCCAAGCAGCCGTTGGCCGAGCGCACAGTCACCTTGGGCAGTCAGTTGAATGATCAAGGCATGAAGCGCGGCACCCTCGACGCTTCCGGCCCGCTGGATGAAGAGGGGCGCCTGGCTTATCGACTGAACGTGGTGGGCGAGGGCGGCGATACCTTCCGCGATCATGTCGAGACCGAGCGCTACGGCGTAACGCCCGTGCTGACCTGGCAGGCCAGCGATGCCACCCGGGTGATCTTCGAGGGTGATTTCATGCGCAACAATCATCCGCTGGATCGCGGCGTGACGCGTTACGCCAAGCAGATCGGCACCGCCTCGCGGGACACGTTCTTCGGCGAGAAAGACGCCGGCAAATTGCACAACGACAACAACATGGCGCAACTGCGCTTCGAACATCTGCTCAATGATGACTGGACGCTGGGCGGTGGCTTCCAGTGGCTCGACGGCTCGCTTGAGGGCAATGCCATCGAAGCCAACGGCATTGCCGATGACGGTCGAACCCTGGGACGCAATTTCAACTACCGCAAACTGGAGTGGACCGACAAGGACACTCAGCTCAATCTGACCGGGCATTTCAGCACCGGCGGCCTGCAGCACACCTTGCTGACGGGCATCGAGTATGAAGATTACGACTACAAGTCGATCATTCAGCGTTCCAGCGGCGCGGTAGGTGCCTACCCGATCGACATCTTCGATCCGGTCTACGGTCAGCCGCGTCCGGCGCTGACGCGCACGCCGACCCACGACAAGGAAAACCTCAAGACCTATGCCGCGTTCGTGCAGGACCAGGTGGCGTTGACCGAGCGTTTGAAGGTGCTGGCCGGGGCGCGTTTTGAGCGTTTCGAACACGACTATGAAACCTACGTGCCGGGCGGTAAAAACTGGCAGGCCAGTGATAACGCGGTGACCCCGCGCCTCGGCGTGACCTACGACCTGACCGAGACCCTGGCGGTTTATGCGGACACTGCGCGCTCGTTCAAGCCCAATACCGGTGCGAGCCGCGTGGGTGGAGGTTTTGCACCGGAGAAAGGCAAGTCTTATGAAATGGGCATCAAGTGGGAGGCGCTGGATCATCAGTTGAGCGTCGACGCGGCGATCTATCAGATCGAAAAACGCAACGTGCTGACCACCGACCCGGTGGACTCGACCTTCAGTGTGGCGGCCGGGGAAGTGCGCAGCCGTGGTTTCGACCTGAACGTCGCCGGCAACCTGACACCCGAATGGCGCGTCATCGGCGGCTACGCCTACGTGGATGCCGAAGTGACCAAAGACAATGTGATCCGTTCGGGCACGCGACTGATGAACATTCCGCAAACCAGCTTCAGCCTGCTCAACGTCTACGAATTTCAGGACGGCACGCTTAAAGGCCTGGGCCTGGGTACCGGACTCAAGTACGTCGACGAACGCGCCGGGCAAACCGCCAATACTGCGTTCTCGATGGACAGCTACACCGTTGTCGATTTGCTCGGCTTTTATAAGGTCAACGAGAAGGTGCGGCTCAATCTTGACGTGAAGAATCTGTTTGACCGGGATTATGAAGAGGGCGCGTTTGGTAATGTCTACGCCTATCCGGGCGCGCCGCGAACGGTGCAGGTTGGGATTTCCTACACCTTGTAAGCCGAGCTCGACGCTGCAACGGCTGCCCCTCACCCCAGCCCTCTCCCGGGGGAGAGGGAGCCGACCGAGGTGTCTTGCGCTATGCATCGACCTGACAGATCGCGTCGATTACGGGTTCATCCGCAATGCTTGGTGGTATTGGATTCACAGCCGTTATTGCACGTCGGCGCTCATCGCCAATATTCCCCAATCGGTTCCCTCTCCTTGGGGGAGAGGGAGCCTATGCATCGCGTCGATGATGGGTTCATCCGCAATGCTTGGCGATATTGGATTCACAGGCGCTATTGCACGTCGGCGTTCATCGCCAATATCCCCCAATCGGTTCCCTCTCCTGGGGGAGAGGGCTAGGGTGAGGGCAGCTGTTTCGGCCCTCGCCACTTAGCCAGTGACACTACCTTCCGGTGTTTTTCCAGCAAACTCATGCGCGTTGAACACTTAGGGCTCAAGCATCAAGGGCCGCCATACGATCGGAGCAACTCCAAGTATCGCGTTGTGCTGCTTGGGGTCGGGCGTCTCGTGGTTCGCAGATTCAGGTGAGTGTTTGTTCTCCGTGTCTTGCGGTTCGTCGGCGGGGGGCTTTTCGGTGTCGCAGGCAACGTTATCCATGGGTCTTTCGCCAGATGATTACAGGCAGGCAACTATTTGATCTGCACGATTACCTTGCCTTTCGCACGGCCCTGTTCGACGTAAGTCAGGGCTTGGCCCGCTGACTCGAAGGCGAAGGTGCGGTCAAGCACGGGCCTTATTTTGCCGGCTTCAATCAGCGTGGTGATTTCCTGCAGTTGTGTACCGCTCGCCCGCATAAAAAGAAAGCTGTAACGGACATCCCGCTTGCGCGCCTTGCGCCGAATACCCAGGCTCAACAGGCGCATGACTTGCCGCAACGGCCACGCCAAGCCCTGCGCGTTGGCGAACTCGGCAGTTGGCGGGCCGGATATGGAAATCAGCTGACCACCCGGTTTGAGTACCTTGAGCGAGTTTTCCAGAACGTCGGAGCCGAGGCTGTTCAGCACCACGTCGTAGTCGCGCAATTCGCGCTCGAAGTGCTGCTGTTTGTAATCAATCACCACGTCTGCGCCCAACGCTTTAACCCATTCGACATTCGCGGTGCTGGTGGTGGTCGCGACAACAGCGCCGAGGTGCTTGGCCAGTTGAATGGCGATTGTTCCGACACCGCCGGAACCGGCGTGAATCAAGACCTTCTGACCCTTTTGCAAACGGGCGATGTCGACCAGCGCTTGCCAGGCTGTCAGGGCAACCAAGGGAATGCCGGCGGCTTGCTCCATACTGAGGTTGGCGGGCTTCAACGCCACGGCGTTTTGCTCAACGGCGATTCGCTCGGCGAAGGTGCCGATTCGCTGTTCGGGCACGCGTGCATACACCGCGTCGCCGGGCTTGAAACCCTTGACCGCTGCGCCAACCTCAATCACCACGCCGGCACAATCGTTGCCCAGCACCAAGGGCAATGAGTACGGCAGAATCAGTTTGAATTCGCCGCTGCGAATCTTTGAATCCAGCACATTGACGCTGGCCGCATGTACATCAATCAGCACGTCATGGGCGCCGGGTACAGGCTCGGAGACATCGCCCATACGCCCGTTCTGCTTGCCGTAGCGATCGATAAAATAAGCTTTCATGGTGGGGACGGCTCTCACTGTTTCGGGAAGGGCTGCATTGCCTGAGCGGATTGCCTCAGTGGTCGAGTACCGCGCCCCAATGATTGAGCAGGATCAGCGGCTCCGCCGATTTCGGCCCGAGGTCTCGATAGGCGAAGGCCGTGCCGCCAACCAAAATCGATTGGTTGGCGGCGTTGACGAAAAGCGTCTGCGCCATTGCACTCACGCCAGATAGCGCTGGGCGACCGCCGACTGGCGAATCTGCGCCAGCAGGCCCTGCCGCGCGGTTTGCAAGGCATCCCAGCGCTCACCTTCATGCAGCGGCGGAATGGTCACCGGCTCGCGACGATCGAAACCGACCAGCGCCGCATCGACCAGATCGGTGACCTCCATGATCTCGCTCAAGGTGTTGATGTCGATGCCCGCGCGATCCCAGATCTCGGTACGCGTCGCGGCCGGCAGCACGGCTTGCACGTAGACGCCCAGTGGCGACAGTTCCAGGCTCAGCCCCTGAGACAGGAACAGGACAAACGCCTTGGTCGCGCCGTAGACCGACATGCCGAACTCCGGGGCCAGACCGACCACCGAGCCGATGTTGATAATCGCGCCGTCACCGGCCTTCGCCAGACGGGGAGCGATGGCACTGGAGAGCCGCACCAGTGCCGTGGTGTTGAGGGCGACCAGATTGGCCACTTTGTCGGTGCTCTGCTCGATGAAGTTGCCGGACTGCGCGGCGCCCGCGTTATTGACGAGGATGCCAATGCGCGCATCGTCGCGCAGGCGCGTTTCGACGGTGTGCAGATCGCTGAGTTGGGTCAGGTCGGCCTGAAGCACATCCACGGCGACGCTGTGTTCGCTACGCAGCTTCGCGGCGAGTGTTTCCAGACGCACAAGGTCGCGGGCGACCAGCACCAGATCATGTCCGCGTTGAGCGAAACGTTCGGCGTAAACCGCGCCAATGCCGGTAGAGGCGCCAGTGATGAGAACAGCAGGGCGGGTAGTCATGGGATCATCTCTTTTTCAAAAAATCGATTAGGGTTGATGCAGGAGGCAGAAATTACGGCGGAGTTCAACCTACTGAGCAACAGCGCTTTGTGTCTGTGTGTGCAGCCGTAACCTCTGCATTTAGGATGATGATCGAAATCTAAGCTGTCAACGATTTTGATTATGGCCGACATCTATGTATCATCGGCGCATGATTTTTCAGCGGAGGTATTGCACGTGAGAGTCACCAAAGCCCAGGCGCAGGCAAACCGCGAGCACATCGTCGAGACCGCTTCGGTGTTGTTTCGTGAGCGAGGTTTTGACGGTGTCGGCGTCGCGGATCTCATGGCGGCGGCCGGATTCACCCACGGCGGTTTCTACAAACACTTTGGCTCGAAGGCCGACCTGATGTCCGAAGCCTCGGCCAACAGCCTTGCGCGCTCGTTGGCCAGTGCCGAAATGGTCGATGTTCAAGGCTTCATCGACGCTTATGTGTCGAAAGACCATCGGGACGGGCGGGGCAGTGGCTGCACCATGGCGGCGCTGTGCGGCGACGCCGCGCGCCAGTCTGACGACGTGAAAAAGGCGTTTGCCGACGGCATCGAGCGCACGCTGCAGACGCTCGGTGACAAGTACCCGACAGGGCCAGACGCGGCGCCTGACGCGGGGCGAGTGAAAATGATCGACATGCTGGCGCGGGCGGTGGGCGCGATTGTTCTGTCGCGTGCCTGCCCGGATGACTCAGCGCTGGCCGATGAAATACTTGCGGTATGCCACGCTGAAATGACCGCGTCATTGCTGATATCTGCCGACAGTGCAGAAGTGGCTGGTTGATCGGTATTGTCCTTTTTGAGTTGACGGTGAAACGCTTTTCAGCCGATTTATCCCGTCCCTGTGCGTCAGTAATCTGTACCCAACTTGAACGCAACAACAACTTCAAAAACTCAAAAGGGACGCAGACCATGACCACTCCAACCTACAACCGCCTCAACAAAGACGACGCCATCGTGTTGCTGGTCGACCACCAGACCGGCCTGATTTCTCTGGTGCAGGACTTCTCGCCCAACGAATTCAAGAATAACGTGCTGGCCCTGGCCGATCTGGCCAAGTTCTTCGAACTGCCGACCATCCTCACCACCAGTTTCGAACAAGGCCCGAACGGCCCGCTGGTGCCGGAACTGAAAGAGATGTTCCCGGACGCGCCGTACATCGCTCGTCCAGGTCAGATCAACGCCTGGGACAACGAAGACTTCGTCAAAGCGATCAAAGCCACCGGGCGCAAGCAGATCATCATTGCCGGTGTAGTAACGGATGTCTGCGTAGCGTTCCCGACCTTGTCGGCGCTGGCGGAAGGGTTTGATGTGTTTGTGGTGACTGATGCGTCCGGCACCTTCAACACCACCGTGCAACAAGCCGCGTGGAGCCGCATGACTCAAGCCGGTGCACAGATGATGAACTGGTTCTCGGTGGCCTGTGAGCTGCACCGCGACTGGCGCAACGACATTGAAGGCTTGGGCAATCTGCTGTCGCAGCGAATCCCCAACTATCGCAACCTGATGAACAGCTATTCAGCGCTGACGGCTCAACAGAAGTAAGCCGACGCGATTCAAACGAAAGCCTGCCCTGAAAAGCAGGCTTTTTGTGTTTTCTGCCGCTGCACCTATCAGAACGGCGTTTTTAGACGGTCGACGGCATCCCCTCCTTTTCGCCGACACGGCCTTTGAACGCCAGTGCGAAACACAGCAGAACCACCACCGAAAATCCTGCCGGGAACAGCCATATACTTCTCCAGTCGTGGCCGTTTTGCGCGGTGAAGTGGTCAGTGATCTGACCCGCCACCCAGAATCCGATCAGCATGCCCACACCGTAAGTGGCCAAGGTGATCAGGCCCTGAGCCGAGCTGCGGAAGCGCTCGGGCGCTTTGGCATCAGTGTAGATCTGCCCACAGACGAAGAAAAAGTCATAACACACGCCGTGCAGTGCAATACCGATCAGCAGCATGAACGCTTGGTCACCATTGTTACCGTAGGCGAACAACACATAGCGCAAGGCCCAGGCCAGCATCCCGACCAGTAAGGCAATCTTGATGCCGAAACGCTGGATGAACAGGGGTAGCAGAAGCATGAACAGCACTTCGGAGACCTGACCCAGAGCCATCTTCGCGGTGGGATTGGTGACACCGATTTCGGCCAGAAACGGATTGGCATTCTGGTAATAGAACGCCAGAGGAATGCAGATCAGGATGGATGCAAGAAAGAACACCAGATAGCTGCGATCCTTGAGCAAGCCCAATGCGTCCACACCCAGCATCTGCTTGATGCCTGGCGAATCGCCCGTCGACTTCAGCGGCGCCGTGTTCGGCAGGCTGAAACTGTAGAGGCCCAACACCAGCGAAGCCACGGCAGACATCAGGAACGTGTTGCGCAAACCGCCTGCAGCAATCGTCTGTTGAGCGTCCCAGGCAAAGCCGAAACTGATCACGATGCCAGCGACGATCCAGCCAATGGTGCCCCATACGCGGATGCGGGAAAACTCCCGGGCCGGGTCTTTGATCTGTCGGAAGGCTACCGCGTTTACCAGGGCCAGCGTTGGCATGTAGACCAGCATGTAGGCCAGTACGTAGGGATAAAACGCACTGAAATCAGGTGCGCGATAAAGCTGAAAGAGCAGCACCGCGCCCAGCAGGTGCAACACCGCCAGAATGCGTTCGGCATTGAAAAATCGATCTGCAACAAGCCCAACGACAAACGGCGCAATGATCGCGCCCCACGACTGCGTGGAAAAAGCCATACCCACCTGGCCGCCGCTTGCTGCCAGTGTCGTGGTGAGAAAGGTGCCGAGGGTGACAAACCAGCCACCCCAGATAAAAAACTGCAGAAACATCATGACGCTGAGTCGCGCATTCATTACGTTCATTTCAATCACCGTATTATTTTTATGTCGGTAACAGCGTGGTAATCAGCGTTCGCCAAGGCCCAGCAGACGCCGGTTGGATTGCTCGTCAGCGCTCACACTGGCGAAATCGTCGAATGCCTTGCGGGTTCGGGTGATCATGTGTCGCTCGATGAAGGTCGCCCCTTCGGCAGCGCCTTGTGCCGCGTCTTTCAGGCAGCATTCCCACTCCAGCACGGCCCAACCGTTGAAGTCGTATTGGGTCAGTTTGCTGAAGATCGCTTTGAAGTCGATCTGGCCATCACCCAGTGAACGAAACCGACCCGGACGATCAACCCAACCCTGATAGCCGCCGTATACACCGGACCTAGCGCTGGCGTGGAACTCCGCGTCCTTGACGTGGAACATGCGGATGCGCGCGTGGTAGCGATCGATGAAGCCCAGGTAGTCCATTTGCTGCAGCAACAGATGGCTCGGGTCATACAGAATTGCCGCGCGCGGATGATGATTCACCGCTTCGAGGAATCGCTCGAAAGAGGCGCCATCGTGCAGGTCCTCGCCGGGGTGGATCTCGTAGCAGAGGTCGACACCGGCCTCATCGAAGCACTCGAGGATCGGCAACCAGCGTTTCGCCAATTCGGCAAAGCCCTGTTCCACCAGACCGGCAGGGCGTTGCGGCCAGGGGTAGACGTAGGGCCAGAGCAGGGCGCCGGAAAAGGTAGCGTGGGCCGGCAGCCCCAAGCGCTGACTGGCGCGCGCCGCCAGTTTCAACTGGTTGATCGCCCATTCGGTGCGTGCTTGCGGATTGCCACGCAGCGCTGCCGGGGCGAAGTCATCGAAGAGTGAGTCGAACGCCGGATGGACCGCGACCAGTTGGCCTTGCAGGTGTGTCGACAGCTCGCTGATCACCACACCGGCCTTGGCGCATACGGCGATGAGTTCGTCGCAGTAATCCTGACTGTCGGCGGCGCGTTCAAGGTCGATGAAGCGCGTGCCGAGGGTCGGCAATTGAATGGCTTTGTAGCCTTGAGAAGCGGCCCATTGCGCGATGTTGGCCAAGGTATCGAAAGGTGCTTCGTCGGCGATGAATTGGGCGAGAAAGATGCCGGGGCCGCGCATCCCGCTCGGGGGCTGTTGATCAACGCTCATTAGCGGGTGCTCCATTCGCAAGGTCGGGTATTTGAGTCCATTTGGCTTCTCCACGATGGTTGGCGATGGCAGTCTCGATAAAGGCCATACCGCGCAGCCCGGTGGCAATGCCTGGAACGCCGGGTGCGTCAGGGCCGCTCGCACCCTGGAAAATGGCTTGCGCGAGGTCGCCATAGAGATTGGCCATCGCCTCGAGGTAGCCTTCCGGGTGTCCGGCGGGCAAGCGCATGCGCCGCGTGGCGTTTGCGCACAGCCAAGGTTGACCAAGGCCCGAGCGCAGCACGCGCATCGGCTCATTCAAGGGGCGATGGATCAGACTGGCGGGCTCTTCCTGACGCCATTCCAGCCCGCCCTTGTCGCCATACAGGCGAATCTTCAGCGGATTCTCTTCGCCCGCGCACACTTGGCTGGCGATCAATACACCGCTGGCGCCGTCGGCCATTTTGAACAGCATCGAGGCGTCGTCATCCAGTTGGCGACTGCTCAAATGTGACCCGAGCATCGCGCTGATGAACTGGATGGATTGACCGGCGACAAACTCCGCGAGGGAAAACGCGTGCGTGCCGATGTCACCGATGCAGCCACCGATGCCGGACTGTTCAGGATTGTCGCGCCAGCCCGCCTGTTTGTTGCCTTGGCCAGCCACGTCGCTGCTGAGCCAGCCTTGGGGATATTCGACGAGGACTTTGCGCAGGCGCCCGATTTCACCGTTGGCGACCATCTCGCGTGCCTGCCAGACCATCGCATACCCCAGGTAGGTATGTGCCAAGGCGTAGATCCGCTGGCTGTTGTTGACCACGCGGGCCAAGTCCTGCACTTGCGCCAGATTGAGCGCTGCAGGCTTTTCACTGAACACATGGAAACCCGCACTCAGTGCTGCACTGGCGATAGGGGCGTGCAGGTGATTGGGCGTGACGATCACCAGCAGTTCCATGCGCTGATCGGCCGGCAGTGCGTGTTCGGCGGCCAGCATGTCTTGCCAGGCGTCATAGCAGCGTTGTGCGGGAAGGCCCAAGGCCTCGCCACTGCGTCGATTGTTGTTGGCGTCGCGGCTGAACGCACCGCAGACCAGTTCGAAGCGTCCATCGAGGCCGGCAGCTTGCCGGTGTGCCTGGGCGATGAAGGCGCCTTCACCGCCACCGACGAAGCCCATTCTTATTTTGCGACCTGCAGCAATCATGGCAATTGTCTCAGTGGATTCATGCGGAACATTGATGATGTAACCGGTTACATCGTCGGCGAAATCTAGGCCCGAAATCAGCGAGTGTCAAACCGTGTCTGACGAATGCCAACGTTTCGGCCCGTGACGCTGTGCGGTAAGCTCGACGGCCGATTTGATTGAAAGAGCGAGGCAGTCTTGTCCAATATCCGCGAAGTGGCACGGCTGGCGGGTGTCTCGGTGGCAACGGTGTCGAGAACATTGAAGTCCCCCGAGCGAGTGCTGCCCGATACCCGCGAACGGGTCATGGCCGCCGTCCAGCAAACCGGCTATCGACCGAATTTGATGGCGGTACAGTTTCGCTCGCGCAGAACGGGAAACCTGGTGATTCTGGTCCCGACCATTGCCAACACCTTTTTCGCCAGAGTGATCAGCGGCGCACAAAAAGCCGCGCAGGCCGCCGGATACCGGTTGCTGTTGTGCGACACCCAGGGCCAGGAATCGCTTGAGCGACAGTTCGCCCATCTGGTGTACGCCCATCAAGCCGATGGCGTCATTCAGTTGCGTGCCTATGATCCATTCGATGAATCCGCCGCCGAGCCAGTGCTGACCCCGATCGTCAATGCCTGCGAAGTCGTCCGGCACGGACGGCATCCAACGATCAGTCTGGATAACGTTGCGGCGGCCAAAGCCATGACCGAGTACCTGATCGCGATGGGGCATCAGCGCATCGGACTGATCAAAGGACCCAAAGGCAGCCCGCTCACGCGTGATCGTCTGGCGGGGTATGAAGCGGCCCTGCGCGATGCCGGTCTCGCGCTCGATCACACGCTTATCTGTCACGGCGATTTCACGCTCGACGCGGGCTATTCGGGTGCCGGGAAACTACTCGCGCTCGACAGCCGACCGAGCGCGCTGTTTTGTGAAAATGACGAAATGGCCATCGGCGCGCTCAAGCGAATCAAAGAGCAGGGGCTGCGTGTGCCGGAGGATATTTCTCTCGCCGGATTCGACGATATTCCAATGGCCGCGTACTGCGATCCACCGCTGACGACCATTGCCCAACCCGCCGAAATGTTCGGCGAGAAAGCCGTGGAAATGCTGATTGCGCTGATCGAGAAACAGCCGTTGCCGCAACGGCATGTGGTATTGCCGTTCGCGTTGACGCGGCGTGACAGCACGGCGCGGGGACCTGCAGCTGATAAATGACCCCGTGACTGCTCCGCGCAGGTTTGTCAGTGGTGCCAGTTTTTCAGACTCACCGGCAGCCGGAAAATTGTCCCTTTTGAGTTGACGGTGAAACACTTTTCAGCCGATTTATCCCGTCCCTGTGCGTCAGTAATCTGTACCCAACTTGAACGCAACAACAAATTCAAAAACTCAAAAGGGAAGCAGACCATGACCACTCCAACCTACAACCGCCTGAACAAAGACGACGCCATCGTGCTGCTGGTTGATCACCAGACCGGCCTGATTTCTCTGGTACAGGACTTCTCGCCCAACGAATTCAAGAACAACGTGCTGGCCCTGGCCGATCTGGCCAAATTCTTCGAACTGCCGACCATCCTCACCACCAGTTTCGAACAAGGCCCGAACGGCCCGCTGGTGCCGGAATTGAAAGAGATGTTCCCGGATGCGCCGTACATCGCTCGTCCTGGTCAGATCAACGCGTGGGACAACGAAGATTTTGTGAAGGCGATCAAAGCTACCGGTCGCAAGCAAATCATCATTGCTGGTGTGGTCACGGATGTCTGCGTAGCGTTCCCGACCTTGTCGGCGCTGGCGGAAGGATTTGATGTGTTTGTGGTGACCGATGCGTCCGGCACCTTCAACACCACCGTGCAACAAGCCGCGTGGAGTCGCATGACTCAGGCTGGTGCGCAGATGATGAACTGGTTCTCGGTGGCGTGTGAGTTGCACCGCGACTGGCGCAACGACATTGAAGGCTTGGGTAATCTGCTGTCGCAGCGGATCCCGAACTACCGCAACCTGATGAACAGCTACTCGGCGCTGACCGCACAGCAGAAGTAAGCCTGCGCGACCAAACAAAAGCCTGCCATGAAAAGCAGGCTTTTGTGTTGCGCCGATTCAATCAGCGTCAACCGCCCACTCATCACGAAACTGCAACAGAAAGTCGACAAACGCCCTGACCCGTTGCGGCACATACCGCCCGTGCGGGTAGAGCAAGGTGTAAGGTCGCGAGCGCCCGGCGTACGGCTTAAGTACCTCGACCAAGCTGCCGTCCGCCAGCTCCTTTTCGACAATGAACTTGTACGTCTGGAAGACCCCGGCACCATGTCTGGCCAGGGTGACACCGCCGAGCACGTCATCGGAGCAGGAGTAACCGCCGTCGGAAATCACTTCGCGATCGTGGCCATTTTCCTGGAACAGCCAGGAGATCCGCCGCCCGCTGCTCGGCAGTTCGAACTGAATACATTCGTGTTGCACCAGATCCTCAAGCGTCTTCGGTGTGCCAGCCTTTTTCAGATAGTCGGGGGAGGCGACCACCACCAGTTTTGCATCTTCCAGCAGCCGCGCAACCATGGTCGAATCCGGTTGCGCGCGGACGCGGATCGCCAGATCGTAGCCTTCGCCGACGAAGTCGATATTGCGGTTGCCCAAGTGGATGTCGACAGTCACGTCGGGATAGAGCGCACGGAATTTGGGAAGCAGCGGCAGGATGCGGTGATGCCCGTAAGTGGTGGGAAGACTGATGCGCAACTGACCGGACGGTGAGGTCTGTGCGCCCATGACTTCTTGTTGCGCTTCGACCAGTTGCGTCAGCGCCTGGCTGCACTGGACGAAAAAGTTTCTGCCCGCTTCGGTCAAGCGAATGCTGCGTGTGGTTCGGGCAAACAGGCGCGAACCCAAGCGCTGTTCCAGACGCAAAATCGACCGGCTCACCGCTGCGGGTGTCACCCCCGCGAGTTGCGCGGCGGCGGTGAAACTGCCGGCTTCAGCGGCGAGGCAGAAGAGTTCGATACTGCCCAATTGCAAGTCATCAAAGTGGCGCTTCATGTGAGTACACCGAGGATCAACTGACGGTTCATTCTCAGGCTTATCTCATGAAGCGGCACCGCCGGTACACACCGGCGGTGCTGCGGGGAGGTATCAATGGCCAGCGCTCTGACCACCGTCGACATGGAGGATTTCGCCGGTGACGAAGTTCGCGCCGTCCAGGTAGAGGATCGCCTGCACGATGTCATCGATTTCGCCCATATGCCCAACCGGGTGCAGGCTGCCGAGGGCGGCGCGAGTCTCTTCACCGTGCATCGGTGTTTTGATGATGCCCGGCGACACCGCGTTGACCCGAATGCCGCGCTTGGCATACTCGATGGCCAGCGACTTGGTTGCCGCGTTGATGCCACCCTTGGTCAGCGAAGCGAGCACCGACGGCACGCCGTCAATCGCGTGGTCGACCAGACTGGTGGTGACACTGACGATGTGGCCGCTGGCGTTTTTCTCCATTTCGGCAATGGCCAGTTGCGAGATGTGGAAGAAGCCGCTCATGTTGGTCGCCACCACTTGTGCGTAGTCTTCCTTGCTGTATTCGGTGAAAGGCTTGGCGACGAATATCCCGGCGTTATTGACCAGCGTGTCGATGCGCCCGAAACGTGCGACAGCTTCGCGAATCACGCGCTCGGCAGTCTGCGGGTCGGCGATGTCACCGGCGACGGCGAGAACATCCGCGTCAGTGGACGGTTTGATCGAACGGGAGGTCGCGACCACCTGATAGCCGCGCTCACGGAAACCCTTGACCAGGCCTGCGCCAATGCCTTGCGAGGCGCCTGTGATCACTACAACTTTCTTGGACGTGTTCATGATGTTTCCTCATGCAATCTGGATGATTTGAATAAACGGATTTCGGAGGTCAGGCGTGAGCCGCAACCTGTGCTGCCTGACGTAACGCTTGCTCGTAATAAGCGACGGACTGGGAACCGGGGATGACCTGTTTGTCATCAAGGACCATGGCCGGAACCGAATCGATGCCGCGTTGCTGGTAAAACTGTTCAAGTTCGCGCACGACCTGGCTGAACTCAGCGTTGGCCAGAACCTCTTGCGCACGCTGACTGTCGAGCCCGACTGCGCCTGCCAGCATCACCAGCGTGGCGTGGTCATTCGGGTTCTTGCCGTCAGTGAAGTAGGCCTTGAGCAAGGCTTGCTTCAACTCACGCTGACGTCCTTGTGTGGCGGCCCAGAACAGCAGTCGATGGGCATCGAAGGTGTTGTAAAAATGGCTGCGTTTTTCCAGGTCGAAGTGAAAACCGATCTGCTCGCCGCGTTCGATGATCATCGCGTTGCGATCCGCCACTTGCTCAGCGCTGCGCCCGTATTTGCGCATCATGTGCTCGATGGCGTGCTCACCTTCGGCGGGCATGTCGGGGTTCAGTTCGAACGGTTTGTAGGTCAGCTCCACATCGACTTCGCCCGCCAGATTCCGGATCGCTTGCTCCAGAGCGGTGGCGCCCAATGCGCACCAGGGGCAAACGACATCCGAGACGAAATCGATTTTCACTGCCCGGCTCATGACGGCGAGTCCGCCAACTGTTGGCGATATTCGGTGGTGGTGATGCCGGCATAACCCCAGTTATCGGTGTCGACTTCCTCGATCACGATGTGGGTGAGTTTCGGGTCCTTGTGCAGCACCCGCTCCATCGTTTCGGTGATCTCCTTGATGACCTGGGCTTTCTGTTCCCGGGTCACGCCGTCACGGGTGATGCGTACGCTGATGAAAGGCATTTGGGGTATCTCCTGTCGCTGGCCCGTCGGAGTGATGGGCGGCTGTTGGAGAGGACTTTAAGAGGAGGGCGGGAGTTGATAAATGGGGTTTGAGGTACATCATTTGTGATGTGGTGTATCAAATTAGGGCGCGCGAGCAGTCATCCTGTGCACGCGCTGTCTCAGTGCGAAACGCTGGCGCTCAGGCCAGCAGCTCGGTAATCCAGCGTGTCTGTTGTTTGAGGTCTTGCAGCTTTTGTTCTGGCAGGCTTTGTTGCGCATGGGCGAGCTGGCTGAGCGTCTTCTGCTTATGGTGAAGTTTGTGCTGCCATTTGCGCAAAAACTCGGGGCTACGGGCCTGCATCTGCAAGGGGCCGAAGTACAGTTCCTGGTCGGTATAGGTCACCGGTTCAGCGCGTTCGGCCACGATGATTTCGTAGTCGAAGCGGTTTTCCCGCAGAAGCTCTTCGCTGAGGATGCGGTAGCCGTTTTCCATCAGCCACTGGCGCAGCGGTTGTTCGCCACCGTTGGGTTGCAGGATCAGACGCTCCTCGCCGCTGAGGTGGGCCTTGCCGCTGTCGAGAATGTCGCGGATGGTCTCACCGCCCATGCCGCAGATCGTGATGGCGGTGATCCCGTCGGCAGGTTTAATCGCAGCCAGGCCATTGGCCAGGCGCACGCTGATGTGCTGTTGCAGATCATTCTCGCGCACGGTGCGTTCAGCTGCGTGGAACGGCGTTGACGCAACCTCGCCAGCCACCGCCGCAGTGATCAGGCCTCGGCGCATCAGCGCCACCGGCAGATAGCCGTGATCCGAGCCGATATCGGCCAGCCGCGCCCCGGCCGGCACGTGGGCAGCCACGCGCTCAAGGCGCATGGACAATGTCTGTTCGTTCAACGGCAACCCCTTGATGGCAGGCAAAGGGGTGCGACTCTGGCGAGCAACGCCGGGCCTGTCAAATCCCGGCGACGGAATTCAATGGCCCACTGGCCGCGCTGAACGGCCAATGGGCGCTGAGGCTTAGCCGGCCAACGTTGCGTTGTCGATCACGAAACGATACTTCACGTCACCCTTGAGCATGCGCTCGTAGGCGTCGTTGATCTGGTCGGCGCGGATCAGTTCGATGTCGGAGACGATGCCGTGCTCGGCGCAGAAATCCAGCATTTCCTGGGTTTCAGGGATGCCGCCGATCATCGAGCCGGCAATCGTGCGGCGTTTCATGATCAGGTTGAACACGTTCGGCGACGGGTGCGAAGTGGCTGGCGCACCGACCAGCGTCAACGCACCATCACGCTTGAGCAGCACGAGGAATGCATCGAGATCGTGCGGCGCGGCGACGGTGTTGAGGATCAGGTCGAAACTCTTGGCGTGGGCGGCCATTTCTTCGGCATTGCGCGACACCACCACTTCATCGGCGCCCAGCGCTTTCGCCGCTTCGCGTTTGGATTCAGAGGTGGTGAACGCCACCACGTGGGCGCCCAAGGCGTGGGCCAGTTTGATGCCCATGTGGCCGAGGCCACCAATGCCAACCACACCGACTTTTTTGCCGGGGCCGGCGTTCCAGTGGCGCAGCGGCGAGTAAGTGGTGATGCCGGCACACAGCAGCGGCGCGACGGCAGCCAGTTGCGCTTCGGGATGGCGAATACGCAGGACGTAGCGTTCATGCACGACGATGTTTTGCGAATAACCGCCCAGCGTCCAGCCCGGTGCGTCCGGGGTCGGGAAGTTGTAGGTGCCGATCATGCCGTCGCAATAGTTTTCCAGCCCGGTTTCGCAGTCATCGCAATGTTTGCAGCTGTCGACGATGCAACCGACGCCGACCAGATCACCGACCTTGTAGTCCGCGACATGCGCGCCGACGGCCGAAACGCGACCGACGATTTCGTGCCCCGGTACGCACGGGAATTGCGTGCCGGCCCATTCCGCGCGCACCTGGTGCAGATCCGAATGGCAGATGCCACAAAAGGCGATATCGATCTGCACATCATGGGCGGCCGGCGCGCGGCGGTTGATCTGCATTGGCTCAAGGGGTTTGTCGCCCGCGTGGGCACCGTAGGCTTGTACAAGCATGGGAACATCCTCGATCGGTTTGTCGTAAGGCATTGTTTCTGTTCCCGCGCTGCGGGCACTAGCGCATTCCTGTGCAATCCTTGCCTGATCCTGTGCGTTGTTGTGACATTGCGCGGACAGACGCTCGTGGCGTTTGCAGGTAATCTCCCGGTTCACTGACGACAACAAAATCAAAACAGGAGTCATTGATGCAACCAATCCGTCTCGGTCTGGTGGGCTACGGCAAGATTGCCCAGGATCAACACGTCCCGGCAATCCTCGCCAATCCCGCCTTCCACTTGGTCTCCGTCGCTACGCAAGGCAAGCCTTGCGCAGGCGTGGAAAACTTCCAATCCTTAAGTGAATTGCTGGAAAACGGCCCGTCGGTGGATGCGATTGCCTTTTGCACACCGCCGCAAGGGCGTTTCGCCCTGGTGCAGCAAGCACTGGCCGCCGGCAAACACGTGCTGGTGGAAAAGCCACCGTGTGCCACCTTGGGCGAGGCAATGGCGCTGGTCGATCAGGCTGCTGGGCAGGGCGTCAGTGCCTTGTTTGCCTGGCATTCACGCTACGCACCCGGCATCGAAGCCGCCCGCGACTGGCTCGCCTCGCGCACCCTGCAAAGCGTGCAGATCGACTGGAAAGAAGACGTGCGCAAATGGCACCCCGGTCAGGCCTGGATCTGGCAACCCGGCGGCCTCGGCGTGTTCGACCCGGGCATCAATGCCTTATCGATCGTCACCCATCTGCTGAAGCTGCCGCTGTTTGTCGAATCCGCTGAACTGCGTGTACCGAACAACTGCCAGTCGCCGATTGCCGCGTCGATCCAAATGTCTGACGCCCGCCGCCTCGATGTGCGTGCGGAGTTTGATTTTGACCATGGGCACGATGAGCTGTGGAGTATTGAGGTTCGCTGCGCCGAAGGTGTGTTGCGCCTGGATAACGGCGGCGCGTTGTTGAGCATTGACGGTGTGCGCCAGGCTGTGTCGGAGGAGGGTGAGTACGCGGCGGTTTATCGGCATTTTCAGCAGTTGATTGGCGACAAGGCCAGTGACCTGGATGTGCAGCCGTTGCGGTTGGTGGCGGACAGTTTTTTTGTCGGCAGTCGGGTGTTGGTTGAGGCGTTTTACGATTAGCCTTCGGCTGGCCCGGCACGGTTATTTTAATCGCCAAGCGAGAGCCTGCCCTGAACGGCAGGCTTTTTCGTTAGAGCACCGTTCGTCCAGTGCCCGGCACTTGCGCTGTGCCGTTGCCTCTCACGTTTAAGCGCGGATATCCCGCGTACAAGAACGGAGAAACAAGCATGGACATCGATGAAAATGCACCGGGCAACCGGTCACAGCAAGACGTGACACGCACGACGGACAATGAGACGGGGCATGATCCGAAACGCAACCCGGCCGAGGTTCCGTTGCCCACCGATGAAGAGTCGCCGGTCGATGAAGACATGACGGATGTGGCGGCCAACAACTCGGTGTCGAGCGAGCATCCTGGGTCGCAATGACCGGATTGAATCAGTGTGTGGACAGACCATGAGCACGCCATTCAAGGTCGGCGACGCGGTTCACTGGAACAGCGAGGCCGGGGAGATTCGGGGCAAGGTTGTCAAGGTGCACACCCGGGATGTCGAGTTCATGGGCCGCCATCGGCCTGCTTCAAAGGACGAGCCGCAGTACGAAGTCAAAAGTGACAAGACCGGGCATCTGGCGATGCACCACGGCGCGGCGCTTCATCCCGCGAAGTGACCGGTCTAGTGCGACGAAACAAACTCGGAAGGCGTTGTCGGCGGCGGCAATGAGTACGTCGCCTTCATCCATTCAACCTCCGCTTGGGGTGTCCGGCCGAAAAACCGTTTGAACTCGCGACTGAATTGCGAGGCGCTTTCATAACCCACGTCAAACGCTGCTGCCGATGCGCTCATGGCTTGGCGCAGCATCAGCAGCCGCGCCTGATGCAGGCGTGTCGACTTCAGGTATTGCATCGGCGAGGTATCGGTCACGCTGCGAAAGTGCAGGTGAAAACTCGGTACGCTCATGCTCGCTTCGCGGGCCAATTGCTCGACGTCGAGGCGCTGCTGATAGCAGCTGTGAATCTTGCGGATCGCCCGGCTCACCTTGCCGAAATGCCCGCGACGATGCAGCGCCGCACGCATTGATCCACCTTGCTCGCCCGTGAGAATGCGGTAATAGATTTCACGCACCAGCGCCGGCCCGAGAATTTTCGCTTCACTGGCGACGCTCATCGCCTCGAGAAAACGCAAGGTCGTGGTGCGCAGCGCGTCGTCCATCGGCGAGGCATACATGCCCTTCGGCTCAGCATCGCTGACGCCATGCACCTCATCGACTTGCAACATCAACTCGCTGGCCAACTGAAAGTCCAGTTGCATGTAAATCGCGAGCATCGGCTCGGCTGCCGTGGCGTCGGTCTCCATGGTGAAGGGGATGGGCACGGACACCACCAGATAATGCTGCGCGTCATAGACGTAGGTGTCCTCACCCAGATAACCGCGCTTGCGACCTTGGCAGAGGATGACAATGCCGGGGTCGTACAACACTGGTGTGCGGGTCAGTGGGCGATTCGAGCGCAGGAAGCGTACATCATCGAGCACGCTGAGGTTGTAGCCCTCGACCGGTGCGAGGACTTCCATCAGTTGCACCATGCGCGCGGTGCTGCCATCGGCCGGCGTCATTGTTTTCTCTCTCAGTGATCGGTGGAGCAACTCAGCGCTTGCCATTGATCAATCTCGTCGAGCGCCTGTTGCAGGCGGTCACGCACCAGCCCCAACGCATCACTGCCGAGTAACAAATGGGCGGGAGGCTCGGGGCAATCGATGATCTGCAGCATCGCTTGCGCAGCCTTTTGCGGGTCGCCGAGCTGCTTGCCGCTTTTTGCTTCCCGGGCTTGGCGGATCGGGTCGAAACTGGCGTCGTAGTCGGCAATGCTGCGCGCGGTGCGTTGCATCGAACGGCCGGCCCAGTCAGTGCGAAACGAGCCAGGCGCCACCGCCGTGACGAAGACATTGAAGGGCCGCAGCTCTTTGCTCAGGGTATCGGAGATCCCTTCAAGCGCAAATTTGCTGCCGCAGTAATAGGCGATGCCGGGCATCGTGATGGTGCCGCCCATGGAGGTGATGTTGAGGATGCGGCCGGCGCGACGCTGGCGGAAGTAGGGCAGGAAGGCCTTGGTCATGGCGACCGCGCCGAACACATTGACGTCGAACTGACGGCGCATGTCCTCCAGCGGAGATTCTTCAAAAATACCTTCGTGACCGTAACCGGCGTTGTTGATCAGCACGTCGACGGGACCGTGAGTGGCTTCCACTTGCGCAACGACGCTGTCGATCCGCTCAAAATCAGTGACGTCCAGCAGCACCCCGTAAGCGTTGTCCGGGGACAGCGCCTGGAAGTTTTTCAGGTCGGATTCATTGCGCACAGTGCCGATCACGCGGTGGCCGTTGGCAATGGCTTCCTTGGCCAGTGCATGGCCGAAACCGCTGCTGACGCCGGTGATGAACAGGGTTTTGCTTGGTTTCATGACGGTCTCCAATGACTCGGGTGTGACGTCATGGTAGCCATCACCCAAGCGCTCACCTATGCCGGTTTGTCTTGGAGCCTTGCCTATTCCTATCAGGCGCTCGTGATGTTCAGAAAAAACGGTGGCTGCCGGCTAAGCACGCTCACCGTCGATCTTGCTGTTCTGTGGCCGTCAGAAACGTGCCAGTCGATAGGGCGTGCCACTTGGCAAAGCCGTTGCCGGGATTGCATCTGCGCGCGTCATCCTCACCACCATCTCCGCCGTCACCGCCGCCTGTGTCAGCCCCAGATGCTGGTGCCCAAACGCAAGCAACACCTTGCCCCCACAGACCTGATCAATCACCGGCAACGAATCCGGCAACGATGGCCTAAAGCCCATCCACGGCGTCGCTGCTTCAGCACTCAGATCCTGGCGAAACAAGCCCTGACTCAACCGATGCAACTGCCATGCGCGTTCCATGCTCGGTGGCTTCTCCAGACCGGCGAACTCGACGGTGCCGGCCAGGCGCAAGCCTTCGGACATCGGCGTCATGATGAACTTGCGTTCCAGCGAGGTGACGGGGAAGGGCAGTCGATCATGTTCCTGTGGCAGCATCAGGTGGTAACCGCGCTCGGTGTCCAGCGGTACTTTTTTGCCGGTGAGGGCGGCGGTGAGTTTCGCCGAATGTGCGCCGCAGGCAATCAGCACGCGGCTTGCAGTCAGAGCGCCATTGCCGGTGATCAGCGCAACACCATGCTCTTGTACATGGCCGCCCTGAACCTGTTGCTGGACAAAATTCACACCACTGGCCTTGGCCGCCTCGACCAGTTCGCACACCACGCGGTAGGGGTCGATGAAATGCCCGGTGCGCGGGAAGAACAAACCGCCCTGAATCTGTTCGCTGAGTTGCGGCGCGGTTTCGCGTATGGCGCCGGCCTGCCAGTAGTCGACCGGCACTTGCTGCTGGAGCAATCGGCTCTGCAATGCCTGGATTGCCTGACGCGATTCGGGACGTTCGAACACCAGTAACGAGCCATCGATCTTCAACAGGTCGGGCCGCTGAATGTCGGCGAGCAAGCGCTGCCAGGCCTCCAGACTGCTTTCATTGAGCGCGCGCAAGCCTGCTACGGTGTTCTGAAAAGGCGCCGGCCGCAGATTCAGCAGCAACCGGGTGAACCATGGCAGGGCGCGTGGCAGGTATTTCCAGTCCAGCCGCAACGGCCCCATCGGGTCCATCAGCATGGCTGGCAGGCGCTTGAGGATGGACGCGTCGGCAATCGGAAACACCTGCTCGGTCGCCAGATGCCCGGCGTTGCCGAATGAGGCGCCGTGGCCGGGTTGCTGCTGATCGATGACCACCACGCGCAAACCCTGGCGAGCCAGACGCAGCGCGCAGGCGACGCCGATGATGCCGGCGCCGACCACGGCGATGTCGTGGGAGACGTTATTCACCATGGCGCTGCACTTCCCTGTGGCCATCAAGCAGACGCCGTAATTGCAGCGGATTGCCTTGTTTCAATGCGTCAGGCAGCAAGCTGTCCGGGAAGTCCTGATAGCAGACCGGGCGCAGGAAACGCAGGATCGCCGCCGTACCAACGGATGTTGTGCGCGAGTCGGATGTGGCCGGGAACGGCCCGCCGTGAACCATTGCGTCACACACCTCGACCCCGGTGGGCCAGCCGTTGACCAGCAAGCGACCGGCCTTGCGCTCCAGCGTCGGCAGCAATGCACGCGCCTGTTCCAGGTCTTGGTCATCCAGGTGCAACGTGGCGGTCAACTGGCCTTCCAGAAGCTCGGTGACCTGACGGATTTCAGCTTCACTTTCGCATTGTACGATCAGCGCCGCCGCACCGAACGCTTCGGCTTGCAGGCGGTGATCGGCGAGAAAGTCGGCGGCCTCGGTCACGAATACATGGGCCTGGCACTGGTTTGGGCCGCTGCCGGGCTGGCCAACGCCGGCGATGCGCGTATCGGCACTTTCGGCAAGCGCATTCACGCCAGCCTCGTAGGCGCTGAAGATGCCCGGTGTCAGCATCGTCTGCGCCGGGCTGCGCTGAATGGTCTCGGCGGTGGCGGCGATAAATTTGTCCAGCGCCGGTCCTTTCAACGCGATCACTAATCCCGGATTGGTGCAGAACTGGCCCGCGCCCAATGTCAGCGAAGCCACGAATCCTTCAGCCAAAGCTTGCGTGCGATTGTCCAGCGCCGCTGGAAACAACAGCACCGGATTGATCGAACTCATTTCCGCGTACACCGGAATCGGTTCTGGTCTGGCCTGCGCTGCTTGAATCAACGCCAGACCGCCGCTGCGCGAACCGGTGAAACCCACCGCTTTGATCCGTGGATCTGTGACCAGCGCAATGCCCACTTCGCGGCCGGAGCCGTACAACAAGGAAAACACGCCGTCCGGCAAGCCACAGGCTTTTACCGCCCGGGCCACCGCGCGGCCGACCAGTTCGCTGGTGCCGGGATGCGCACTGTGCGCCTTGACGATCACCGGACAACCGGCGGCCAGTGCCGATGCGGTATCACCGCCCGCCACTGAGAACGCCAGCGGAAAGTTGCTTGCGCCAAACACCGCGACCGGTCCTAGCGCAATCTGCCGTTGACGCAGATCGGCGCGCGGCAGCGGTTGACGTTGCGGCAGCGCGCTATCGACACGCACATCCAGCCATTCACCGGCTCGCACCGTGCGGGCGAACATTCTTAATTGCTGGCAAGTACGCCCGCGTTCGCCCAGCAGTCGCGCGTGCGGCAGGCCGGTTTCCGCGTGGGCACGGTCGATCAGCTCATCGCCCAGGGCTTCGATTTCCCCGGCAATGCCTTCAAGGAATTCGGCGCGGACATTCAGGGTTGTCTCGCGATAAACATCGAATGCGGCCCAAGCCAACGCGCAGGCTTGTTCGACATGCCCGGCCGAGCCACCGGCATACGCTGGTTGCAGCGCTTCATCGGTGGCCGGATTGATCCCGCAAATGGCGCTGCGATTGCCGGCAATCGTGTGCTGCCCGATCAGCATGTGGCCCGTCAAAGTCATGGTGTCTTCCTGATAAAAGGGAAATGCCTGCCGCGTAGCAAAACGCATCGCGGCAGGTGAGGCTGAGGTGTCAGGCGAAGTTCTGTTCCGCCGACCAGTTCTCGTACCAGTGACGGAACAGCGAATACTGCTTCTCGGCATACCGCCGCTGCGAATCGCTCAACGCATCGGTTTCGTTGAAGTGCAGGGTGTATTCCTTGTCGCCGTTGAGCACCATCAGGTGTTTGTAATACAGCACCAGGTCGCAGCCTTCATCGAACGACGACAGTACCGCCAGCGCCGATTCCAGTTCCCGCGCCTGGCGCCGGGCCTTGGCATCACCCTTGGCCGCTTGCTTGCTCAGCGCTACCAGTTGCAGTACTTCGCGGGGCAGGGCGTTGCCGATGCCGGTAATGGCGCCGGTGGCGTTGCAGTTGACAAAACCGTGCACCACTTGCGTGTCGACGCCGACCATCAAGGTCACGTCATCGTCCTTGGATGTGATGTTTTCAGCGGCGTAACGCAGGTCGGCGCCACCGCCGAATTCTTTGAAACCGATCAGGTTCGGGTACTCGCGGCGCAATTCGAAGAACAGGTCGGCGCGGGTGGCGAAGCCGTAGTAAGGGCTGTTGTAGATCACCGCCGGCAGATTCGGCGCGGCTTGCAGGATGGCGGCGAAATGGGCCTTTTGCGCCGTGACCGAAGCACCACGGGACAGCACACGCGGAATCACCATCAAACCCTGCGCGCCGACTTTCGCCGCGTGCGCCGCATGGGAGACCGCTTCACGGGAATTCACCGCGCCGGTGCCCACGATCGTCGGGATGCCCGCCGCGACCAGACGCGCCACGCCTTCTTGACGCTCGGCCTCGGTCAGCAGCGGCCAGTCGCCCATGGAACCGCAATAGACCACGGCGCTCATGCCGATATCGATCAGTTCGCGACCCTTGGCCACCAAGGCGTCGAAGTCCGGTTTGCGCTGGGCGGTGCACGGGGTCATCAGGGCCGGCATGCAACCGGTGAAGATGTTGTCGCTCATTGTTTTAACTCCTTGGCACATCGTTCAAATTGAGGTGAAAAGTCTGCGCGGTGGCTCAGATGCCCCACGCGAACGGGTCTGCTTCGTCGATCAGCAAGGTGCTGTCGGCGGTCATGTAAGCGCGGCCGGTGATGAACGGGCGCACTCGCTCGCCGTCCCATTCGAAGCGGCCTTCGAACTGGCTGCCGGTGATACTTGCCTGCACCCAGGTGGCGCCGGGTTGCAGCTTGTCGTCGGCCGCGAGGCAGGCGAGTTTGGCGCTGGTGCCGGTGCCGCACGGAGAGCGGTCGTAGGCTTTGCCAGGGCACATGACGAAGTTGCGGCTGTCGGCAACGGCGTCGTCTGCAAACAGTTCGATGTGATCGATGACGGCGCCGTCCTCGCCGTAAATGCCCTGATCTTCGAGGGCCTTGAGCATTGCCCAGGTGTACGCCGTGAGGTGTTCGACGTTGTCCATCGTCAATGTCTGGCCGTGCTCGGAGACGAGGAAAAACCAGTTGCCGCCGTAGGCGATATCGCCCAATACCTGACCGAATCCCGGCACGTCCACCGGCACCTGTTTGCGATGGCGGTAGGCGGGCACGTTGCCCAATGTCACCGAGCCGTCCTCATGCAACGTGGCGCTGACCGGGCCGACTGGCGTGTCGATTTTGTGGATGCCCGATTGGATTTTTCCCAAGTACTGCAACGAATTGATCAGGCCGATGGTGCCGTGGCCGCACATGCCCAGATAACCGGCGTTGTTGAAGAAAATCACCCCGCACGTGGCGTCCGGCGAGACCGGCTCGCAATACAGCGCGCCGACCAGCACATCGTTGCCACGAGGCTCCAGCAGGCAGGCGCGGCGCCATTGGTCATGCTGAGTGCGCAGCGCATCGCGTTTTTCCACCATGCTGTTGCCGGGCAGGTCGGGGAAGCCTGTCATCACCAGACGCGTGGGCTCACCGCCGGTGTGGGAATCAATGACGTGTACTCGTTTCATGAATAGATTCCTTTAGGTGATTTCAGTAGGCGCCGGCAGGGCGCGCAGCCACGGTCGAGTCGGGGGCGGCGATTTCGCTTTCCTCATCATCGTCTTCCAGACGCAGCAGATGCGCCGGCACACCGGTCGCGGCGCCCCAGTAATAAATGCCGGTGGCGCATGCGGCGACGACGATCGTGTCGAACGGATGAGCGAGGATGCCGAGGCCACCAAAGGTGCCGAGTTTCGACAGCACGATGGTCACCGCGTAGAAGGCGATCAGCCACGCTGAACTACGCACCTGGCGGGCCAGATTGAGGTGGGCGGTCGGCACGAAACGGCCGCACAAGAGATAGACGACGAACATCAGAATCTGCAGGCCAAGTAGCCACGACACGGTGTTCCAGCCCGACCAGTAGACAATCAGCGCGGCGATGATGAACGACACCGGCCCGAGCACGCCCATGCACTTGACCCGGAACGGCCGTGGCATGTCTGGCGCATTGCGGCGCAGCGCGGCCACGGACACGGGGGCCACGGCGTAGCTCAACACCAGCGCAGCGGAGACCACGTTGATCAGCGCCTCCCACGACGGAAACGGCAGGGTCCAGAACACCGACAGGGCGAAGGTCAGCCACAGCGCCGGACGTGGGATGCCGGATTTTTCGTCGATGTGGGTGAAGACCTTGAAGAAGGTGCCGGTCTGCGCCCAACCGTAGATCACGCGCGGTGTGGCGTTCATGTAGATGTTGCCGCAGCCGCTTGGCGAGATCACCGCATCGGCGACCACCAGATAAGCCAGCCAACCCACACCCAGTGCCAGTGCAATGTCGCGGTACGGCAGGGAAAACTCTTTGCTGATCCCGGCCCAGCCATTGGCGAGCATTTCGGTCGGGATGCTGCCAAGAAAGGCCATTTGCAGCAGCACATAAATCAACGTCGACAGCAGCACCGAGAGGATCAGCGCGATGGGAATAGTGCGCTGCGGATTCTTCACTTCACTGGCCACGGAGATGATTGGCGTCAGCCCCAGGTAAGCGAAAATCACGCCACCCGCCGACACCGCCATTTCGATACCGGACAAGCCGAACGGGGCGAAACCCTGCACGTGGAAGTTGGCCGGTTTGAAGAAGATGAACAGCACACCGATCACCAGCAACGGCACGATGAATTTGAATACGCTGACCAGATTATTGGCCTTGGCGAAGGTCTTCACGCTGCGGTAGTTGAGCAGGAAGAAAATGCAGAGCAGACCAAACTGCACCATCCACCCGAGGATCGTCGGATCGCCGCTGCCAGCCTTGGTCAGCTCGGGAAACCATGCCGCCGCGTATTGGCGCGAAGCAACCACTTCGATCGCCACCAGACTGGAAAACGCAATCAGGGTGATAAAACCCATCAAGTAGCCGAGCAACGGCCCGTGGGAGTACACCGGGTAACGCACCACGCCACCGGCACGCGGCAGTGCCGCGCCGAGTTCACAGTAGACGATGCCCAGCAACAACACGGCGAAGCCGCCCAGCAGCCAGGAAAAAATCCCCGCCGGCCCGGCAATCGCGGACACATGACTGGCCGCGAACAACCAGCCGGAACCGAAGATCGCCCCCAGCCCGATAAATGTGAGGTCGATCAGTGAAAGCTGTTTTTTGAATTTGCCTTGGCCTGACATGGCATCGCCTTCTTGTGAGTTATTGGATAGGCAGTTGTGTCACTCGGACGGCCAGACTTTGAACTCATCAACGGTGTGGCGATTGATGTTTTGCCGCGGGTTCGATGACGAAATCAGCACAATGGCACAGATGAAACACGGCCCTCGACACGCCTTGAACGATGCTGCAATCTGCACGCGAACGCCGCATGGCGGGGACTTGGTCGATCCACGTTACGAGGGGAATCTCTGATGCAGCAGGCGTTTTCGATCCTGGCCCAAGGCATGAATGGCCAGCGTCCGCAGACACTGGAGGAACTCTTGGCCGGCGCGGCGCTGTTGTTGCCGATGCTCGATGTGATCCCCAATGCGGCGATTTTCATCAAGGATGTGCAGGCCCGTTACGTGCTCGCCAACCGCACGCTGGTGCAACGCTGTGGCTTGAAGGATTTGCGCCCGTTGCTCGGCAAAACCAGTGCGCAGGTGTTCCCGGCACAACTCGGACCGGGTTACACCGAGCAGGATCGCAAAGTGCTGGAGGAGGGCTTTGTGCTGGAGGATCAGCTGGAACTGCATCTGTACGGCAGTCGCGAACCGGGCTGGTGCCTGACGCACAAGCAGCCGCTGTACAACCGTGACGGCGTGATTATTGGTCTGGCGGGAATCTCGGTTGACCTGCAATCGGCCAGTGAAACGCACCCGGCATTCGAACGGCTGGCGGCGGTCGATGAGCATATTCGCGCGAATTTCAATCGCCGCGTCACCCTCGGTGAACTGACCCGCATCGCCGGTATCTCTGTGGCGCAACTGGAGCGTTATTGCAAACGGGTATTTCACCTGACACCACGGCAGATGATCCAGAAAGTGCGGCTCGAACACGCGCACCGGTTGTTGCATACCGACCTGCCAATTACCGACGTGGCGCTGCAATGCGGCTACACCGATCACAGCGCTTTCACCCGCCAGTTCAAGGCGTCTACCGGGTTTACTCCGCGCGAGTATCGGCAGGCCACCTCACCCTGATGAAGTGGCACTGAGAAGCAATGTAGGAGCTGCCGAAGGCTGCGATCTTTTGATTCTGTTTTTTTAGATCAAGATCAACAGATCGCAGCCTTCGGCAGCTCCTACAGTGGAGTTATTTCAGGACGGTCAGCCAAGCCGAGAGCAGTAACAATAACGCGAGTACTGCGTTCATCCGCTTGAATGCCTTTGGCGATCCCATCAATCGCGCACTGCCCACACCCAGCAACGCCCACAACGTCATGCACGGCAATGACACCAGCAAAAACGCCAGCGACAGCACCAACAATCGCAGCGTCTTGTCACCACCGCCGACAAATACGCTGACCACCGCCACGGCCATCATCCACACCTTGGGATTGACCAGTTGCAGCATGGCCGCGCCCAGCACGCTGAAACTTTCGGCCTGCGTCTCAGCCGGGTCCAGCGATGGCGGCGCGCTGCGAAAGATCTGCCACGCCAGCCAGCTCAACCAGAGCACACCGCCCCAGGCCATGGCTTGCTGCACGCGCGGGTAGCGCAGCAAGGTTTCGCCGGCACCGAGGCCGACCACCAATACAATCAGTGCCGCCGCCGCGCAGGCGCCAAAAATGATCGGCAACGTGGCGAGCAGGCCTTGGCGCGAACTGTGGCTCAACACCAGAATATTGGTCGGCCCCGGCGTAATCGAGGCAACGAAAGCAAATAGCAGGAAGGGCAATAATGACGCCATGGGCGGATTCCTTGGAAGTAAACACAGGAAGCCATGATCGCCAGTCGGTGTACGTCAGTCTGGAAGGTTTGAGCAGCGCTTGCGGTAGTCGGCGGGGGTGAGTTGGTAGGCGCGACGGAACCAGCGACCGAGATGACTCTGGTCGGCAAAACCGAGCACGCTGGCGACCTGCGCCGGCGTTTCCCCCCGAGCCAGCAACTGACGCGCCTTGGCCAGACGCAGCTGGATCAGGTACGCGTGCGGCGCCAGGCCAAAAGCCGACTTGAAGGCGCGGCTAAGACGAAAACGGTCGACCCCGCAGACCCGCGCGAGATCATCGAGGCCAATATCTTCATAGGTATGCGCGTGCAGATAATCCCGCGCCAATTGCGCCACCATCGGCAGGCGAGGATCGAAGTCCTGGCGTTTGCGCCACGCGAGATGGCGCGTGAGCGAGCCGAGCAAGCCATCGATGGCGGTCTGGCGGACAATGCGCAGATCGCCGTCATGCAACGCATGAAAAGCGTGACTGATCGCTGTGGCCAGACGCGGGTCCTGACTCAGCGTATCGGCAAAACCGGGCTGGCTGTCGGACGGTGCATCTTCGAACAGCGCGTGCATTTCACGCTCAAGCCAATGCGGATCGAGGTAGAGCATCGAATAGGTAAAACCCTCCTCGGTAGGCGCTTGCCCATCGTGGATTTCCCCCGGCTCCAGCAGGAACACGTTGCCCGGCGTACTGCGATGGCGCATGCGGCGGCAATTGAACTGCTGCACACCTTGCTCGGTGACGCCGACGAGGAAACTGTCATGCCAGTGCGGATCGTAGGCATGGCCCTCAAAGTGAGCGCGAATCGATTCAATCCCGGTGTCGACATCCTGGGACAGCTCGATCCAGTTGCGTTTATCCACGGAGGCTCCAGAGTTCGCCATTGAAAGGTACGGCCCCATAAAATACCGCGCAATGATCATCGACGTTTAGAAGATTTGTGCAGGTGAGGGGACTAGACTCTGCAGGTCACGACCCCTTTGCCGGCAGGTGGAATGCGATGATTAACCGATGCTCGCTCTGGGGCATGCTCACCCTGATCGGGCTTAGCCTGACGCTTGGCGCAGGCTGCTCCAGCCGAAAACACTATCCACCCTCGGGGGTTGGCGATGCCTGCTACGCCAAAGCCTTGCCGACGGTCGGCGAGGGCGGTCTGGCCTGGGGCTCCAGTCTGAACATGGCCCGGCAGAAATCGATGAACAACTGCATCCGTTATGCCGGGCGCTCCGGGGGCACGCCGGACACCTGTCAGGTGGTGTTGGCCAAATGCCGATAGCTTTCTGTTGACATGGTTGCTTTTGGCAAATATATAGTTGCTTTAAGCAATTATCTGAGTGTTTGCCATGTCCAGCAGCCATCTCCTCGAGCAAGCCGATGTTGTGCGCGGCTTCAATCGTTTTTACACCCATCAGATCGGCGTATTGCAGGAGCATTTGCTGCAAAGCGACTACTCGCTGACTGAGCTGCGCATTTTGTATGAGCTGGCCTCGCGTGGCGACCTGACCAGCGCCGATCTACGCCAGATGCTTGGGCTGGACGCCGGCTACATGAGTCGCATCATCAGTGGTTTCGAGAAGCGTGGCCTGATCCAGAAAGTCCCGTCGCCGACCGACGCCCGCGCCGCGCAATTGCGCCTTACCGAGCTGGGCCGTGAAATTCTGATCCCGTTGGAAAAGGCTTCCCGTGAACAGATCGTCACCATGCTCAAGCGATTACCTGAACCGCAGCAGAAACGTCTGATCGGCGCCATGACGCTGATCCAGACACTGCTGCAAGGCAACAAGGATTCGAACTACGTGTTACGCGATCCGCAGCCCGGTGACATGGGCACGGTGATGCAACAGCAAGCCGCGCTGTATAGCCGCGAATACGGCTGGAATTCGGAGTTCGAAACACTGGTGGCCGAGGTGGTCGCCAAGTACCTGCGTGATTACGACCCGACAAGCGAGCGCTGCTGGATTGCGGAAAAGGACGGCAAGGTTATTGGCTCTGTGTTTATCGTCCGCCAGGATGAAACGACCGCCAAACTGCGCATGCTCTACGTCGACGCCAGCGCGCGGGGCTTGGGCATTGGCAGTCGTCTGGTCGAGGAGTGCCTGCGCTTTGCCCGGCAGATTGGCTACCAGAAAATGACCTTGTGGACGACCAGCAACCTGACGGCTGCGCGCAAGATTTATCAGCAGGCGGGGTTTGAACTGGTGGAAGAGGAGGCGGTTCACAGCTTTGGCAAGGATCTGGTGAGTCAGACGTGGGCGCGGGCGCTGTGATCTGATTTTCATCGGCGGGTGCAGTGAAAAGGCAGACGAAAAAAAACCGCCTTTGCGGGGCGGTTCTTTTGTAAACCTTGGTTTGCGACCGAGGTTTTTTGCTTCACTAGCTGCTTTAACGTTCGCTCATGGTAGGAGTCTTTGTGCCCCCTTGCAAGGTTAAAGTTCGTAAGAAACTGGTTGTTTGCGCTATTTCATTTTCATAAAAAGCTGGCAGAAATAATGGTTAACAAAACAGAAAATTACTTTTCCTGAAAGCCTCTGAATGAAGGTTATGATGCGGGCGCTCACTTGTTCGAGCAGCGGTGAGGCCAGGCTGGTGACCAAACGGTTTCATGCCCTTTGACACGGTTTTGCACCCGTGCCGGAATGATGTTTCGGAGGGATTTCAACCGGCCGCCTCACTAGCTGCTTTAACGTGCAGGCTGAAGGCAAGTATGATCCGGTAAGTTTGCTGGAGGTTTGGCCCCCAGCCCTGGAGGCCAAAACGTATGAAGCTTTTGCTGCGTACGCTGAGCCTTGTATGGAGATTGTTTAAAGCCTTTCGCTTTTACGAGTTCCTGCGAGACCACTTTGACGACCTGAAGTAAGGGCCGTTGAGGTGGGAGAAGCCCGTTTCAG
Source organism: Pseudomonas sp. AC242 (assembly GCF_979258655.1). Taxonomy (NCBI): domain Bacteria; kingdom Pseudomonadati; phylum Pseudomonadota; class Gammaproteobacteria; order Pseudomonadales; family Pseudomonadaceae; genus Pseudomonas; species Pseudomonas sp. AC242. The sequence continues at coordinate 2,903,984 of NZ_OZ409873.1, read as the reverse complement.
TTTCGACTGGAACGGGCTTTTTTTGTTTTTTTAAAACTGTCATAAGTAGGATTTTTCTGTGTCGGATTTTTTTGCGTGTAGGGCATTTCTTTGGCAAGTGTAGGCCTAGTTCAAACCACCCCGTAATCCACAAAAAAACGTTCGATTATCGAGCACCCAAACCTTCGTCCAATTGCCCACCTCGACACTCCGGCGTACTGTGAGTCGCGATGCCTGAAACCCCGTGATCCCAAAATAACGACAACAACGAGCAACGCCCCATGGACAGCCATCTGCTGAGCGATCGCAGCAGCGTGTTTCGTCACGCTGACCCTTATGCCGTCTCCGACTACGTCAATCAGCACGTCGGCCAGCATTTCATCGGCCTGTCCAGAACCACCCACCCACAAGCCAGCCTCAACCACCGAAAACTGGCCGACCTCGATCTGGCCCGCATCAGCTATGGCGGCAGTGTTCGCGTGACCTCCGTGGCGCTGGAGACCGTGTACCACCTGCAAGTCCTGCTGCAAGGCAATTGCCTGTGGCGCGGGCATAAGCGCGAACAGCATCTGGTGCCGGGCGAGTTGCTGTTGATCAATCCGGATGATCCGGTCGATCTGACGTACTCGGATGATTGCGAAAAATTCATCCTCAAGGTGCCGGTCAGCGTGCTCGAATCGGTGTGCGACGAGCAGCGTTGGCAGCACCCCTCCAGCGGTATCCGTTTCCTGCGCAATCACTATCGGCTGGAGGAGTTGGAAGGCTTCACCAACCTGCTGGCGATGATCTGTCAGGAAGCCGAGGCCAGCGATCCGTTACTGCGGGTGCAGGAGCATTACGCGCAGATCATCGGCAGCAAACTGATTTCGCTGATGAACACCAATGTCAGCCGTGAGTGCCTGAGCACGCCGAACGTCAGCTTCGAGCGCATCATCGATTACATCGAGCGCAATCTGAAACAGGACCTGCCCGCCGAACATCTGGCCGCGCAGGCGAGCATGAGCCCGCGCTCGCTGTATGCTTTGTTCGAACGCCAACTCGGCGTCACGCCGATGCAATACATCCGTCAACGCAAGCTGGCACGCATTCACGCCTGCCTCAGCGACCCAAGCTGCCCGGTGCGCAATCTCACTGAACTGGCGCTGGATTATGGCTTTCTGCACCTGGGCCGCTTCTCCGAAAGCTATCGCCAGCAATTCGGCGAACTGCCGTCGCAGACCTTCAAGCGCCGCCACTGACACTCCGCACTAAACCCTCGCGAAACATGCTGAATCATCTGCCGCGCCATCCTGCACAAAACGGATAGCGATCTGCAGGATTCGGCTATTGCCCCGTGCATCGCCTCCCTAATCTGACCTGGCCTGAACAATAACAATGGAGGCCCCGGCCATGTCCCTGGGAATCGACTACCTCAATGCCATGCTTGAAGAAGACAAGGAGAAGGGCGCCTACCGCTGCAAGCGGGAGATGTTCACCGATCCGCGTCTGTTTGAACTGGAGATGGCGCACATCTTCGAAGGTAACTGGATTTACCTCGCCCATGAAAGCCAGATCCCCAACAACAACGATTTTCTCACCACCACCATGGGGCGCCAGCCGATCTTTATCGCGCGCAACAAGGACGGTGTACTCAATGCGTTCCTCAATGCCTGCAGCCATCGCGGCGCCATGTTGTGCCGGCACAGGTCCGGCAACCGCTCCAGCTACACCTGCCCGTTTCACGGCTGGACGTTCAACAACAGCGGCAAACTGCTCAAGGTCAAAGACCCGAGCGAGGCCGGTTATCCCGAAAATTTCAACTGTGAAGGCTCCCATGACCTGACCAAAGTCGCGCGTTTCGAGTCCTATCGCGGCTTCCTGTTCGGCAGCCTCAATGCCGATGTGAAACCCCTCGCTGAGCATCTGGGCGAATCGGCAAAAATCATCGATATGATCGTCGATCAGTCGCCTGAAGGCCTGGAAGTGCTGCGCGGTTCAAGTTCCTATATCTACGAAGGCAACTGGAAACTCACCGCTGAAAATGGCGCCGATGGCTACCACGTCAGCTCGGTGCACTGGAACTACGCCGCCACCCAGAACCAGCGTCAACAGCGCGAAGCGGGTGAAGCGATCAAAACCATGAGCGCCGGCAGTTGGGCGAAGAAGGGCGGCGGTTTCTACTCCTTCGACCACGGTCATCTGCTGCTCTGGACCCGCTGGGCCAACCCTGAAGACCGCCCGGCCTACGAGCGCCGTGATGAACTCGCCCGTGATTTCGGCCAGGCCCGCGCCGACTGGATGATCGAAAACTCGCGCAACCTGTGCCTGTACCCCAACGTGTACTTGATGGATCAGTTCAGCTCACAGATCCGCATCGCCCGGCCGATCTCGGTCGACAAGACTGAAATCACCATTTACTGCATCGCCCCCAAAGGCGAGAGCGCTGAAGCGCGGGCCAAGCGCATTCGTCAGTACGAAGACTTCTTCAACGTCAGCGGCATGGCCACGCCGGATGACCTGGAAGAGTTCCGCTCGTGCCAGACCGGTTATGGCGCGGGTCGCGGCTGGAACGACATGTCCCGTGGCGCCACCCATTGGGTCGAAGGCGCCGACGCCGCCGCCGAAGAAATCGACCTTAAACCATTGCTTTCTGGCATGCGTACCGAAGACGAAGGTCTGTTTGTGCTGCAACACAAGTACTGGCAAGAAACCATGCTCAAGGCCGCTGCCGCCGAACCTCAACTGATTCCTGTGGAGGCCGTGTGATGAGCAACCTCTACGAAACCGTGCGCGATTTTCTCTACCGCGAAGCGCGCTATCTCGATGACGGCCAGTGGGATCAATGGCTGGAACTGTACGCCGCCGATGCGACCTTCTGGATGCCGGCCTGGGACGACAACGACACCCTCACCGAAGACCCGCAAAGCGAAATCTCGCTGATCTGGTACGGCAACCGTGGCGGCCTCGAAGATCGCATCTTCCGGATCAAGACCGAGCGCTCCAGCGCGACCCTCCCCGACACCCGCACCTCGCACAACCTGAGCAACATCGAAATCGTCGGGCAGAGCGAAGGGCTGTGCCAGGTGCGTTTCAACTGGCACACCCTGAGCTTTCGCTATCAGGTCACCGACAGCTACTTCGGCAGCAGTTTCTACACCCTCGATCTGCGTGGTGAACAGCCGCTGATCAAGGCCAAGAAAGTCGTGCTGAAAAACGATTACGTCCGTCAGGTCATCGACATTTATCACATCTAGTCGACACGGCGAGGTGCACCATGAATTTCCAGATTGCGCTTAATTTTGAAGACGGCGTCACTCGTTTCATCGAGGCGGGTGGCCATGAAACTGTCGCCGATGCGGCGTATCGCCAAGGCATCAACATTCCGCTGGACTGCCGCGACGGCGCCTGCGGCACCTGCAAATGTTTCGCCGAGGCCGGGCGTTACGACATGGGCGACAACTTCATTGAAGACGCCTTGAGCGCCGATGAACTCGCGCAAGGTTATGTGCTGACCTGCCAGATGCGCGCCGCCAGCGATTGCGTCGTCCGCGTGCCGGCCGGCTCGCAGGTGTGCAAGACCGAACAGGCGAACTTCCAGGCATCGATCAGCGCTGTCCGGCAATTGTCCGAGAGCACTATCGCGCTGTCGATCAAGGGCGAAGCGCTGAGCAAACTGGCGTTTCTGCCGGGCCAGTACGTCAATCTGCAAGTGCCCGGCAGCGAGCAGACCCGCGCCTATTCCTTCAGCTCGTTGCAGAAAAACGGTGAGGTCAGTTTCCTGATCCGCAACGTGCCTGGCGGTTTGATGAGCAGCTTTCTCACCGGGTTGGCCAAGGCCGGCGACAGCATGAACCTGGCCGGGCCGTTGGGCAGTTTCTACCTGCGCGAGATCAAGCGGCCGCTGCTGTTGTTGGCGGGCGGCACCGGCCTGGCACCGTTCACCGCGATGCTGGAAAAGATCGCCGAGCAGGGCAGCGATCATCCCGTGCATTTGATCTACGGCGTGACCAACGATTTCGATCTGGTCGAACTCGATCGTCTCGAAGCCTTCGCCGCCCGCATCCCGAACTTCAGTTTCGGCGCCTGCGTGGCCAATCCGCAGAGTGCGCATCCGCTCAAGGGCTACGTCACCCAGCACATCGAGCCGCGCCATCTCAATGAAGGTGACGTCGATGTGTACCTGTGCGGCCCGCCGCCGATGGTTGAAGCGGTCAGCCAATACATTCGTGAACAGGGCATCACTCCCGCGAATTTCTACTACGAAAAATTCGCCGCAGCGGCTGCCTGACCCCTATTTTCGAGGTTGTCATGAACAACAGATTCTCCAACAAGGTCGCGCTGGTCACCGGCGCGGCTCAGGGTATCGGCCGCCGCGTCTGCGAACGCCTACTGAACGAAGGTGCGCAAGTCGTCGCCATTGATCGCTCTGAACTGGTTCACGAACTGCAAGGCGAGGGCGTTCTCGCGTTGACCGCCGACCTTGAGCAATACGCCGATTGCGCGCGGGTCATGGCCGAAGCCATCAACACCTTCGGCCGCCTCGACATCCTGATCAACAACGTTGGCGGCACGATCTGGACCAAACCGTTCGAGCACTACGAAGTCGAGCAGATTGAAGCCGAAGTGCGCCGCTCGCTGTTCCCGACGCTGTGGTGTTGCCACGCCGCGCTGCCGTACATGCTCAAGCAAGGTCGCGGCGCCATCGTCAACGTTTCCTCAATAGCCACCCGCAGCGTCAACCGCGTGCCGTACGGCGCTGCCAAGGGCGGTATCAACGCACTCACGGCTTGCCTGGCATTCGAAAACGCCGAGCGCGGGATTCGCGTCAACGCCACCGCCCCGGGCGGCACCGAAGCACCGTCCCGGCGGATCCCGCGCAATGCAGCCGAACCGTCGGCGCAGGAGCAGGCCTGGTACCAGGAAATCGTCGCGCAAACCCTCGACAGCAGCCTGATGAAACGCTACGGCAGCCTCGACGAACAGGTCGGCGCGATCCTCTTTCTCGCCTCTGACGACGCCTCGTACATCACCGGCGTGACCTTGCCGGTCGGTGGCGGCGATCTCGGTTGAGTACTATTCAAGGGACACAGACATGCAGCAAATTCTGATTGAAAGCCTGACGGCGATCATCGTCGACCTGCCGACCATCCGCCCGCACAAACTGGCGATGCATACGATGCAAAAGCAGACTCTGGTGATCCTGCGCCTGCGTTGCAGCGACGGTATCGAAGGCATCGGTGAAGCGACCACCATCGGCGGCCTCGCCTACGGTTATGAAAGCCCGGAAAGCATCAAAGCCAATATCGACGCGCATTTGGCTCCGGCCTTGGTCGGTATGGAAGCCAATAACATCAACGCGGCGATGCAGCGTCTCGACAAGATCGCCAAGGGCAACACCTTCGCCAAGTCCGGCATCGAAAGTGCACTGCTCGATGCGCAAGGCAAGCGCCTCGGTCTGCCCGTCAGCGAACTGCTCGGCGGCCGCGTACGGGACAGCCTCGAAGTGGCCTGGACCCTGGCCAGCGGCGACACCGCCGGCGACATCGCCGAAGCCGAGCAGATGCTCGAAGCGCGTCGCCATCGCATCTTCAAATTGAAGATCGGTGCCAACCCGCTGGAGCAGGATCTCAAACACGTGGTGGCGATCAAAAAAGCCTTGGGCGAACGCGCCAGTGTGCGGGTCGACGTTAACCAGTACTGGGATGAATCCCAGGCGATTCGCGGCTGTCAGGTACTGGGTGACAACGGCATCGACCTGATTGAACAACCGATCTCGCGGGTCAACCGTTCCGGGCAGATTCGCCTGAATCAGCGCAGCCCGGCGCCGATCATGGCCGACGAATCGATCGAAAGCGTTGAGGATGCCTTCAGCCTCGCCGCTGACGGTGCCGCCAGTGTGTTCGCCCTGAAAATTGCCAAGAACGGTGGCCCGCGAGCCGTGCTCAGAACCGCGCAGATCGCCGAGGCCGCCGGCATCGCGCTGTACGGCGGCACCATGCTCGAAGGCTCCATCGGCACGCTGGCCTCGGCGCACGCCTTCCTCACGCTCAAGCAGCTGACCTGGGACACCGAACTGTTCGGCCCGTTGCTGCTGACCGAAGACATCGTCAGCGAAGCGCCGCAGTACCGCGATTTCCACCTGCATATCCCGCGAACTCCAGGCCTGGGCCTGACGCTGGATGAAGAGCGTCTGGCGCGCTTTCGCCGCCACTGAATCAGGAGAACCAGCATGTTGTTCCACGTAAAAATGACCGTGAAATTGCCCGTCGATATGGACCCGTCATTGGCCACCCGGCTCAAGGCGGACGAAAAGGAACTGGCGCAACGGCTGCAACGCGACGGCGTATGGCGACACCTGTGGCGCATCGCCGGGCATTACGCCAATTACAGCGTGTTTGATGTGCCGAGCGTCGAGGCCCTGCACGACACGCTGATGCGCTTGCCGCTGTTTCCCTACATGGACATTGAGGTCGATGGCCTCTGCCGGCATCCGTCGTCGATCCATACGGACGATCGCTGATCCAGGGTTTCGAATCCATCCCTGAACACTGTGGGAGCTGGCTTGCCAGCGATAGCAATACACCAGCCGCCATCAATGCTGGATGACACACCGCAATCGCTGGCAAGCCAGCTCCCACAGGGGAAGGTGGTCTGTTCTGAAGATTCGCGTAAACCACAAAACAACAAGATGAGGTAACCACTATGACCGTGAAAATTGCCCACACCGCCGAGCTGCAGAAATTCTTCAAGGAAGCCGCCGGTTTTGCCAACGACGACGGTAAATCCCGGCTGAAAACCATCGTCCTGCGCATCTTGCAGGACAGCGCCAAGATCATCGAAGACCTGGAAATCACTGATGGTGAGTTCTGGAAAGCGGTCGACTATCTAAACCGATTGGGTGCTCGTTCGGAGGCGGGATTACTGGTCGCAGGCCTTGGCATCGAGCATTTCCTCGACCTGTTGCAGGACGCCAAGGACGCACAGATTGGCTTGACCGGCGGCACACCGCGTACCATCGAAGGCCCGCTGTACGTGGCCGGCGCGCCGTTGTGTGAAGGCGAGTGCCGCATGGATGATGGCAGCGAAGAGGGCGTCGCCACCGTTATGCACCTCGAAGGCCGGGTGTTCGATCTGCACGGCCAGCCCTTGGCCGGTGCCACCGTTGACCTGTGGCACGCCAACACCAAGGGCACCTACTCGTTTTTCGACCCGAGCCAGTCCGAATACAACTTGCGCCGCCGCATCATTACCGACGCCGAAGGCCGTTACCGCGCTCGCAGTATCGTGCCGTCCGGTTATGGCTGCGACCCACAAGGGCCGACCCAGGAATGCCTGAACCAGCTCGGCCGCCATGGCCAGCGTCCGGCCCATGTGCATTTCTTTATCAGCGCACCGGGGCATCGGCACCTGACGACGCAAATCAATCTGTCGGGTGATCAATACCTGTGGGATGACTTCGCCTATGCGACCCGTGAAGGCTTGGTCGGGGAGGTGGTGTTCCGCGAGGACGCGGTGTCGGGGCGTTATGCCGAGCTGAAGTTCGACTTCCAGTTGCAACCGGCGCCGAATGCCAGTGCTGAACAACGCAGTCAGCGGCCGCGTGCGTTGCAGGAGGCTTGATACCGAGTCGTCTGTGCCCCTCACCCTAACCCTCTCCCGGAGGGAGAGGGGACTGACCGATGTGATCTTGAGCGCTACGCCGACCTGAACGTTTTTTACCGAATCCAACCCGGTTTTTCAGGTCGATGTATAACGCAAGACAACCCGGTCGGCGCCTCTCCCTCCGGGAGAGGGCTGGGGTGAGGGGAAATCGGGCCTAAGGTAATGCGAAAAAGATATTGGCTCTGCATTTTTAAGATCGTTTAGTTTTGTCGCAACGACGAATCAAAACGCATCAAACCGATAGACCCCGATTGCCATGACGGCACACGCTGAATCGATCACAGGTTTTTCAGGTTTGATTCACACGGGAGTGAATCATGCCGCATACCCTCGATATCACCGCATTACCGACGCTGGACCTGTCGCTGTTCGAAGGCACGGCGCAACAGCGTTACGAATTTCTTGAAGACCTGCGCCACGCCGCCCGCGACGTCGGGTTCTTCTACCTGACCGGTCACGGCATCGACAGCGCTTTGCTCAAGCAGGTACAGGCCCACGCCCGCCAGTTTTTCGCTTTGCCCGACAGCGAGAAAAACGCCGTCGGCATGATCAATTCACCGCACTTTCGCGGTTACAACCGGGCCGCCTCGGAGATCACCCGTGGCCAGCCCGATCTGCGTGAACAGTTCGATCTGGGCGCCGAGCGCGAGGCGTTGCCATTAACGGCGGATAGCCCGTTCTGGGCGCGGCTGCAAGGCCCCAACCAATGGCCGGCGTCACTGCCGGAGCTAAAACCTCTGTTACTCGAATGGCAAGAGGCGATGACGCGGATGTCGTTGCGCCTGCTGCGTGCGTTCGCTCAGGCGTTGTCGCTGCGCGCCGATGCGTTTGATCAGCTCTACGGCGACAAACCCAACGAACACATCAAACTGATGCGCTATCCCGGCCAATCCAGCGAGTCGAGTCACCAGGGCGTCGGCGCACACAAGGATTCCGGTTTCCTCAGCTTCCTCCTGCAAGACCAGCAGGCCGGTCTGCAGGTCGAGATCGAAGAGGGGCGCTGGATCGATGCGTTGCCGCGTGAGAACACCCTGGTGGTGAACATCGGCGAACTGCTCGAGCTGGCCAGCAACGGTTATCTGCGGGCCACGGTGCATCGCGTGGTTTCGCCACCGGCGGGAAGTGAACGCCTGTCTGTCGCATTCTTCCTCGGTGCGCAACTGGATGCCGTGGTGCCGCTGTATCCGCTGCCCACCGCACTGTTGCGCGAGGCACGCGGGCCAGCGAGTGATCCGCTCAACCCACTGTTTCGCGATGTCGGCTGGAACTACCTCAAAGGTCGTTTGCGCTCGCATCCCGACGTCGCGCAGCGCTTCTACGCCGATGCGCTACTGCCGCCACCGCCCGTTCGTAAAACCGCCTGACTCATCACTCGCTCAAGGACTCCGCACATGATCAAGAAAGCAGGTTTGACCCTGGCCGTGCTCGGCGCGCTGGTGACGTCGTTCGGTGCGCCGGCGCTGGAGCCGCTGCGCGTGGCTGCCGACCCGGTGCCTCACGCGCAGATTCTGGCGTACATCCAGAAAATCGATCCGCAACTCAATCTCAAAGTCATCGAGATCCCCAACGGTGTGAACTCCAACGAGCTGTTGGTACACGGCGATGTCGACGCCAATTACTTTCAGCATCTGCCGTACCTGAAATCCCAGGAGAAGGCCCTCGGCGAGAAGCTCGCGGTGGCCGCCACGGTGCATATCGAACCCTTGGGCATCTATTCGCACCGGCACAAGAGCTTCGCCGACGTGCCGGTAAAAGGCACCGTCGCCGTGCCCAACAATGTCACCAACCTGAGCCGCGCGCTGTACCTCTTGCAGGACAACGGCCTGATCAAGCTCAAAGCCGGCTTCAACGACCCGGCGGCGGATCAGGCGACGTCCAAGGACATCGCCGAAAACCCGAAACAGCTGAAGATCCTGGAGATCGAATCGCCGCAAATTCCACGCTCGCTGGATGACGTCGATCTGGCCGTGATCAACGGCAACTACGCGCTCGACGCCGGGCTGGTGCCGGCCAAGGACGCTTTGGGTCTGGAGAAAGCCGATCACAATCCTTACGCCAACATTCTGGTGACCACGCCGAAGCTCGAACACGACCCGCGTATCGCGCAACTGGCCAAGGACCTGACGTCGCCCGAGGTCGCCAAATACATCAGTGACAACTTCGCCGGTTCGGTGATTCCAGTGGCGGGCGGCAAGCCATGATCGCCGTCGAGCAGTTGAGCAAGACTTATCCTTCGGCCGCGCAACCGGCACTCGATCAGGTCTCGCTGAGCATTCCCGACGGTGCGGTCTACGGGATTCTCGGGCGTAGCGGGGCGGGCAAGTCGACGCTGCTGCGTTGCCTCAACCTGCTCGAACGTCCGGACAGCGGACGCATTTTGCTCGATGGCATCGATCTGACGACGCTATCGGTCAGCGAACTGCGCCAGCAGCGCCAGCGCATCGGCATGATTTTCCAAGGCTTCAACCTGCTGCATTCGCGCACCGTTTTCGACAACATCGCGGTGCCGCTGGAGATTGCCAATGTCGGCAAGCCGTGGCGCCATGTGCGGGTGCGCGAACTGCTTGAGCTGGTCGGTTTGAGTGACAAGGCGCAGGCCTTTCCCTCGCAATTGTCCGGCGGCCAGAAACAGCGCGTCGGGATTGCCCGCGCTTTGGCCGCTGAGCCGGCGTACTTGCTCTCGGACGAGGCCACCAGTGCGCTCGACCCGGAAACCACCGAATCGATCCTGCAATTGCTGCGCGACATCAATCGGCAATTGGGCGTGACCATCGTGTTGATCACCCATGAGCTGGAGGTGGTCAAGTCGATCTGCGATCACGCCGCGTTCATGGCCAACGGGCGTCTGGTCGAAGCCGGGCCGGTGCCACGGCTGCTGGCCGATGCGCAATCACAGCTGGGCGCTTCGCTGCGGCCGACCTGTGGCTTGCCACTGGGCCACGCTGAGCCGGGCCTGAGTTTTCTCAAGCAATACGGCGTAAGGGCGGCGCACTCATGAACCGCACAGTCAATTGGGATGAAATCCTGCAACTGGTGTTCAACGCCACCGGTGAAACCCTGTATATGGTCCTGCTCGCAGGGCTGTTCACGCTACTGATCGGCTTGCCGCTGGGCGTGTTGCTGTTTATCAGTCGCCGCGACGGGCTGCTGCCGATGCCACGCTTGAATGCCGTGCTGGGTGGCGTGGTCAACCTCGGCCGTTCGCTGCCATTCGTGGTGATGCTGATTGCCCTGATCCCTCTGACGCGGCTGGTGGTCGGCACAACGCTGGGCAGCACCGCCGCCGTGGTGCCGATCACCATCGGCGCCTTTCCGTTCTTCGCGCGTATTGTCGAAAACGCTCTCGACGAAGTCGACAAGGGCCGCATCGAAGCCATCCTCGCCATGGGCGGTGACATCGGCCATGTGATCTTCAAAGTGCTGTTGCCCGAAGCGCTGCCGGCGTTGCTGGCCGGAATCACCCTGACGCTGGTGATGCTGATCGGCTTTTCCTCGATGGCCGGGGTAATCGGCGGCGGTGGACTCGGTGATCTGGCGATCCGTTACGGCTATCAGCGTTTCAACAATGAAGTGATGGTCGCCACGGTGGTGGTGTTGGTGATCCTCGTTCAGGGCGTGCAAAGCCTGGGCGATCGGTTGGTTCGTTCGCTGGCGCATCGCCGCTAAGGAATTGTATGAGTGTGCCGGTCGCTGTGGCCCGTGAGCCGCTGATTCGTGTACGAGAGTTGAGCAAAATATTTGGCGCGAGCCGGGCGCTGGATGCGGTCAGCCTGGACATCTATCCCGCCGAAGTGGTGGCGCTGCTCGGTGCCAATGGCGCGGGCAAGTCGACCCTGGTGAAGATTCTCGCGGGCAGCCAGACCGCCGACGCGGGCGAGATCTGGCTGGAAGGCGCGCCACGGCATTTCAGTTCACCGCTGTCGGCGCGGCGCTTCGGCATTGTCGCGGTGCATCAGCAGATCAATGAAGGCATTGCGCCGGGGTTGAGCGTCGCGGAGAACCTCCTGCTCGATGAACTGTGCAAGCCGGACGCGGACTTCTGGCTCAATCGCAAACGCCTGCTGGAACGCGCCGCGAGCATCGCCGCCGGGCTGGGTTTGACCTTGCCGCTGGAGCAGCCGATCGAACATCTCGGTCAGGCCGAACGGCAATTGGTGGTGCTCGCTCGCGCGTTGGCGTTGCAACCGCGCCTGCTGATTCTGGATGAGCCGACGGCGGCGCTTGCCGATGCCGAGGCGCAGCGCTTGTTTGGTTTGATCGACACCTTGCGCAGTCGTGGAGTGGCGATTCTGTACATCTCCCATCGACTCTCCGATCTGCAACGCGTAGCGGATCGCGCCATTGTGCTGCGTGATGGCCAGTTCGCGGGCGAGTTCACGGCGCGGCAATTATCCGAAGCGGTGAGTGCCATGCTGGGACAGGCGCTGGCCGAACATGTTTACCAGCCGCGCTTGGCCGGGCGCGAGGTGATGAAGCTCAGCGCCATGCAAATCCTGTCGCGCTCCGCCGCGTTCGATCTGAGCCTGCACGAGAATGAAGTCGTGGTGCTGACCGGCCTGTTGGGCGCCGGTAAAAGTGAAATCGCCGAGGTGTTGTTCGGCCTGCGTAAAGCGGCCTCGGGCAGGGTGCAACTGGATGGCGCGGACTGGCGTGCGGACTCACCGCGCCATGCCATTCAAAGCGGGGTGTTCTTCGCGGCCGAAGATCGCGCCAGTCAGTCGCTGGTAGCTGATTTCTCTTTGCGTCGCACCCTGACTTTGCCGTTTCTTGAACGCTTCACCCGCGGCGGTTTCATCCGCAACCGCGCTGAAGCAGCAGCGGTCAACGCGCAAGTAGCAACGCTGGGGATCAAGACTGCCGGCATCGATGTGCCGATGAGCGCACTGTCGGGTGGCAATCAACAGAAAGTCGTACTCGGCCGCTGGCTGCTCGGCGAAGGGCGGGTGTTGATCCTCGATGAACCCTTTCAAGGCGTCGACGTGCGCGCCCGCCGCGACATCGGCCAACTGCTGCGCGACAGCGCCAAGGGCCGGGCGACGCTGGTGATTTGCGCCGATGTCGATGAAGCCCTGGAAATTGCCGACCGCATCCTCCTGGTACGCGATCACGCCGTGGTCGCCGAGTACCCGCGCGCCGGCCTCAATCGTGCTGATCTGGTCGCGGCACTGGCCGGCAGCGACGTCACCGAACATTCCCCTCAAGCCACGCCAAGGAGCAGAGCGAGTGCCTGATTCAAGTTCACTGTTATCGACCGAGCCGGCCCGCGCCGAACGTCTGCTGCATGTGCTGATCCGCTACGGCCTGTTGTGGCTGCTGGCGCTGATCGTGGTGTTTTTCAGTGTTGCCGAGCCGGCATTCCTGCGCGTCGGCAACCTGTTCAGCATCCTGCAATCGGTGTCGATTGTCGCACTGCTGGCGTTGGGCGTGACGCTGACCATGGCCGTCGGCGGCCTCGATCTGTCGATTGGCGCCGTGGCGGCGATGAGCCTGATGATCGCCAGTTACGTGATGGTCGTGCTCTGCTGGGGTGCGGTGCCGGCGGTGTTGATCAGTCTGGCGGGTGGCGCGCTGGTCGGGCTGCTCAACGGCTGGCTGATCGTCAAACTGCGGGTGCCGGACATTCTCGCGACGCTGGGCAGCATGTTCCTAGTGATCGGCGTGCAGTTGATTCCCACGGGCGGACGCTCGATTGCAGTGGGCATGACCTTGCCCAGTGGCGAGGAAACCGAAGGTACGTTCAGTGCCGCGTTTCTTGCGCTGGGGCGCGGGCGGTTGTGGGAGGTGGTGCCGATTCCGGTGCTGATTACCGCTGTGGTCGCTTTAGCCGTGTGGCTGTTTCTCGAACGCACGCGCATTGGTCGTTTGTTCTATGCCATTGGCGGCAACGAGCAAGCGGCGCGACTGGCCGGTGCGCCGGTGCAGCGCTTCAAGTTGTTGGCTTACGTGCTCTCGGCGCTACTTGCATCGCTGGGGGGATTGTTGCTGGCCGCGCGGCTGGGTCGCGGCGACGTCAGTTCGGGCAATGGCCTGGTGCTGGATGCTCTCGGCGCGGCGCTGATCGGTTTTGCCGTACTCGGCGCGAAGAAGCCCAATGCCTTTGGCACTCTGATCGGTGCGCTGCTGGTGGCGGCGCTGCTCAATGGTCTGACCATGCTTAACGCGCCTTACTACGCGCAGGATTTCGTCAAGGGACTGGTGTTGGTGCTGGCCCTGATGTTCACGTTCGGCCTCGCGCATCGGGCGCGTTGAGCCGCTTCATTCAAGGAAGTTGTATGCACGGTTCAATCAAACAATTTGCCCGTCATTGCCTCGCCGGCGCGTTGCTCTCGGCCTTGGCGCTGAGCGCTCAGGCCAAAGCCTTGCCCGGCGCGCCGGCGCCGTTCGACAAAGGTCAGGTGCAGATTGCATTGGTCGGTTATTTGTTCTCTGGGGACTTCCCCGAGGCGTACTTGCGTGGCGTGGAAAAACAGACCGAAGCGCTGGGTGCCAACCTGCGCGTATTCGATGCCCGGCAGCAGGCGGCGAGTCAAGGCGAGATGATCGATCAGGCGATTGATCTGGGCGTCGACGGCATCATCGTTCAGCTCGGCCTGGCCGAAACACTGAAAGCGCCGATTGACCGGGCTATCGCCAAAGGCATCAAAGTCGTCGCTTTCGATGTCGATCTGAACACCCCGCAAGTAACCCAGGTCGAGCAGGATCACCATGCGCTGGCGCGTCTGGCGCTGGATCAAGCCGTCAAGGACAACGGCACAAAGTTCGATGCCGGCTACGTGTACATCAGTGGATTTACGCCGATGGAGCGCCGCGACGAGATCTGGAGTCAGGTCAAGAAAGCCAATCCGGGGATCGTCGAGAAGGCGCGCTTTGGCACGCTGAATCCACCGATTGCCAACTCGGTGGCGGATCAGGCCAGCGCCGTGCTTCGCGCCAACCCGGGCATCAGCGTGATTTTTGCGCCGTTCGATGAGTTTGCCAAAGGCGCGAAAATCGCTGTCGACGAGGCTGGGCTGACGAGCAAGGTGAAGATCTACAGCGCCGATATTTCCACTGCCGATATTCAAATCATGAAAGAGCCGGACAGCGCCTGGGCGGCGACGGCAGCGGTCAATCCGCAAGTGGCCGGGGCAATAAGTGTGCGCAGTCTGGCGATGTTGATTGCCGGGGAAAATCCGGGGCATCAGGTGCTGGTGCCGCCGACGCTGATTACCCGTCAGCAGTTGCTGGATCTGGATGTGAAAAACGTTCGAGATCTGGCGCAGAAACTCCCGGCCTTCGGTGATACCGCCAATGTCGCGCGGGCGCCGTGGATTCCAGTGGCTAACTAGATCTTCCTACTGACAACGATCCCGTGTAGGAGTGAGCCTGCTCGCGATAGCGGATTTGAATCCAACATTGTTGCCGGCTGATCCACCGCTATCGCGAGCAGGCGAAGGCCTACAGGAGATTGGGGGCACCCTTGAAATTGGAGCGACTATGCACAACAAAGCTGCACGCATACGCAAAAGCCGTTCACCGACGACGGATCCGGCGTACGGCAATCGACTACCCCCAGGCCAAGTGCTGACGGAGCGATTCCCAATTCTCCACGAAGGCGCAGTACCGGAATATGACCTTGCCAACTGGTCGCTGCGGGTGTTCGGCACGCTCGCACAACCGATCGAATTACGTTACGCCGACCTGCAGGCACTGCCGCAACGGCAACTTCGCTGCGACATCCATTGCGTGACACGCTGGTCGAAGTTCGACACTGAGTGGAGTGGGGTGCATCTGCAGGATTTGTTGCAGGCGTTCGATCTCCAGCCGACATCGGCGTTCGTCATGGCCCATGCCGATCACGATTACCAGACCAACTTGCGACTGGATGATCTGTTGCACTCCGACAGTCTGCTGGCCACCCATTACGCTGGCCAGCCGCTGACCGCGCAACATGGCTGGCCGCTACGGTTGGTGGTGGCGGGGCGGTATTTCTGGAAGAGCGCAAAGTGGCTGCGCGGGCTGGAATTTGTTGAACAGGAACAGCCGGGGTTCTGGGAGCAGAACGGCTTTCACCTGCACGCCGATCCGTTTGCCGAACAGCGATTCAGTGGTGATGAACTGGATATTGCAGAGGATGCCTGGCTGGAGAAAGCCTTCGACTAAGTAGCGTCTGATGCAGATCAAAACTGTAGGAGTGAGCCTGCTCGCGATAGCGGTGTGTCAGTTGACAACTTTCTTATTGATATACCGCTATCGCGAGCAGGCTCACTCCTACAGGGAACCGTATTTCAGTCTAAAAATTGTTTTTAGTTGGTTGAAGTGTTGGCTCAGCAACACTTCTGCTGAACTAAGAACAATCCTTTAGAGCGATCTAACCTAAGCGTTATTGGTTCTTTTACGAGTTGCGGCAGCTCGTCTAGCATCGGCTTTCAAGGGGAAACGTCTCACGCTGGGGAAACTGCAACTCACCGTAAACAAGCCTTCACTGCCTTCCAGAAATCCAAAACTACAGCAGACATTGCCGCGCATTGCTTGCCGAACTTTATTGTCGGTAACGGCCGGGTATTAACTGCGATTCAAGGAGCTGTTATATGCATCACCGTTCCCGTTCATTATTGGCGGCTGCTGTCGTGTCCGCCATCTGGCAACTTCCGGCCAACGCAGAAGAAACTTCCGCCAGCGCCGACAGCGAATCGCGACTCGGCACCGTGTTGGTCACCGGCACCCGGGGTACTTCGCGCACCGTGCTCGACTCTCCGGTGCCGGTCGACGTGCTCACCGCCGAAGACCTGAAATCCGCCGGCGCCGCTGATGGTGAACTGGGCGCGGCGTTGCAGACGTTATTGCCATCCTTCAGCCTGCCGCGCCAATCCAACTCCGGTGGCGCCGACCACGTGCGCGCGGCGCAACTGCGTGGCATGAGCCCGGATCAGGTGCTGGTACTGGTCAACGGCAAGCGTCGCCATACGTCAGCGGTGGTCAACGACTCGTCGAAGATCGGGCGCGGTACCGCACCCGTGGATTTCAACTCGATCCCGCTCAGCGCGATCAAACGCATCGAAGTGCTGCGCGACGGCGCCGGTGCGCAGTACGGCTCCGACGCGATTGCCGGGGTAATCAATATCATCCTGGATGACGCGCCGGAAGGCGGCGAGGTGTCTACCAGTTATGGCGCCTATCACACCCATCAGGACGCCATCGACAAGACCACCACCGACGGCCAGAACAGCGTGACCACGGCGAAGATCGGCACGCGCCTGGGCGAAGAGGGCGGGTTTATCCGCGGCGGCACCGAATACAAAGATCGCAATCCGACCAACCGCTCCGGTTTCGACGGTTTTGCCGACAGCCCCGGTCAGCGCAACTATGTGATGGGCGACGGCGTTGCGCGTGACGTCAACCTCTGGTTCAACAGTGAACTGCCGCTGGCCGGCGGCAAAGCCTACAGCTTCGGCACCTATAACCAGCGCCATACCACCGGCGCTGAGTTCTATCGTTATCCGTATGAACAGCCGCAGTTCTACCCCAACGGCTACTTGCCGCAATCGCTCGGTGACAACAAAGACGTCTCCGCCACCGCCGGGTTCAAAGGCCTGCTCGGTGACGAGTGGGACTTCGACAGCAGCGTTACCCACGGCCGCAACCGCTTCGATGGCTCGACCCGGCGCACGCTTAACGTCAGTCTCGGCGAAGACTCGCCGACGAAGTTCGACACCGGCGATTACGAGCTGCGCCAGACCACCACCAACCTCGACTTCAGCCGCGAACTGCGCCTCGGCGAGCGCTCCTTTGTATTGGCGGTGGGCGGTGAATACCGCTACGAAAATTACCTGACCTACGCCGGTGACGAGGCCTCGTATATCGGCTCCGGAGCGGACGGCGCCAATGGCCTGCGCCCGAGCGAAGAGTCGGATCTGGATCGCAACGTGTTCGGTACTTACGTCGAGTTGTCCGGCGATCTCACCGAGCGCTTCTTCGTCGACGCCGCCACCCGCTGGGAGCATTACGACGATGCCGGCAGCAAACTGACCGGCAAGCTCAGTGGTCGCTACAAACTCACCGAGCAATGGGCCCTGCGCGGTGCGGTGTCGAACAACTTCCGCGCGCCGTCGCTGGCCCAAAGCGGCTTCCAGAACACCACCAGCAACTTCGGCGATGGCGGCACGCTGACCGACATCCGCGTGCTCTCGGTCAACGACCCGATCGCCCGCGCACTCGGCGCCGAGAAGCTCGATCCGGAAACCTCGAAGAACTTCAGCCTCGGCCTGACCTTTCAGTTGAATGAACGCTTCGATGCATCCCTGGACGTGTTCCGCATCGACGTCAAAGACCGCATCACCCTGTCGCAACGCATTGGCAGCGATGCCCTGGAAAACTACATCAACGACAACTTCGGCGTTGCTGGCGTGCACGACGTCAACTTCTTCACCAACGCCGCCGACACCAGCACCCACGGCGCCGAACTGGTGCTCAACTACCATCAGCCGTTCTACGAAGGGCAATTGGGCCTGACCACCGCGTACACCTACAACCACACCAAAGTCACCAGCACCAAAGGCACGCCGTCGCAATTGACGGCGTTGGGCATCGGCAACGACGCCCTCGTTGGCGTTGAAGAAACCAACACCCTGACTGATGCTGCGCCGAAGGATCGCTTCATCTTTTCCGCCAACTGGGCCAGTGAACACTGGGGCTTGCTCGGTCGCTTGACGCGCCAGGGCGAGACCACCCGGGTGTTCGATTTCGGCGACTCGCAGCCCGAGCAAACCTATGGCGCGGTGTGGCAACTGGACGCCGAAGTGGCTTACAAATTTACGCCGAAATTCAACATTGCCGTAGGCGGCAATAACCTCACCGACAACTACCCGGAACGTTCCGGTTCGGCGATCAACTACGGCGGCAACCTGCCGTACGACGTGCTCTCGCCAATCGGCACCAACGGCGCCTACTACTACGCCCGCGCTACCTATGGTTTCTGACGCGGGGCCGGGGCGGCATCTGCCGGTTTTTCACGCGTTGCTGATCACGCTGGGCATGGTGATCACCACCGACATCCTGAAAACCGCGCCGACCGTGGCGCTCAATGTCGGACCGCAATATTTCTATCTGGTGTGGGTGCTGGGTGGCGTCGCATCAATGATCGGCGCGCTGTGTTTTGCCGAGATGGCCACAGCGTTTCCGCACCCGGGTGGTGACTATCATTTTCTGCGCACGGCGTATGGCGAGCGTATGGGATTCTTGTTCGCCTGGTCGCGGTTTTCGGTGATGCACACCGGGTGGATAGCGTTGTCGGCGTTCATGTTTGCCGATTACGTCGATGCGGTGGTGCCGTTGGGGCAGTACGGCTCGGGGTTGTTTGCCGCAGTGGTGATTGCGGCATTGGTGCTGCTTAATCTCACCGGCAAGCACATTGGCTTTCTCACCCAGACCTTATTGGTGGGACTGTTGGCATTGGGTTTTTTGAGCATTGCCAGTGCCGGCGTTTTTTTGGCCTGGCAAGGTATCGAAGCGACTGCGCCGAGTCTTGCGCCCGTCGCGGAAAACACCGGTATGGCCGGGTTTTCGGCGGCGATGATTTTCGTCTTTCTGGCGTTCGGCGGCTGGAGCGATGCGGCGACATTATCGGCAGAGGTTCGCGATGGGCGACGAGGGATTTTCATTGCCATGCTCGGTGCGCTGAGCGTGTTGATGGCGATCTATCTGGCGCTCAATTGGGCGTTCGTTCAGGGCTTGGGATTCGCTGGACTGGCCGCCAGCAATGCACCGGCGGTTGAGTTGTTGAACCGTGCTTTCGGTGCACCGGGTGTCATGCTGATTTTGCTGATGGTCGGCATCGCGGCGATTGCGACCATCAACTCGACGCTGCTGGTCGGCGCTCGCACCACTTACGCTGCTGCGCGCGATGTGCCACAACTGCGCAGCTTCGGTGCTTGGGACGATCGGCATGGTGTGCCGCGCAAAGCGTTGCTGGCGGAAGGTGCGGTGGCGTTGCTGCTGGTGCTGTTTGGCAGTTTTACCCAGAGCGGTTTCAACACCATGGTTGAATACCTGACCCCGGTTTATTGGTTGTTTTTGAGTTTGAGCAGCGTGGCGCTGATTATTCTGCGGGGGCGTTTTCCCGAGGTGGCGAGGCCGGTCAAGGTGCCGTTGTATCCGCTGTTGCCGTTGCTGTTCTTCGGGTTGTGCCTGTACATGCTGTATTCCAGCGTGACGGTGGTGGGGGTTGGGGCGTTTTTTGGGATTGGAGTGTTGCTGGTTGGTGCCGTGCTATTGGCCGGGTTGAGCCGTTTAAAAGCGATCCCTCACCCCAGCCCTCTCCCGGAGGGAGAGGGGGCCGACCGAGGTGTCTTGCGTGATACATCGACCTGACAGACTGAGTCGATTATGGATTCAGTGAAGCACGTTCAGGTCGGCGTACTTCTTCAATATCCCCGGATCGGTTCCCTCTCCCTTTGGGCGGTCCGACGTTTCGGGAGGGCTAGGGTGAGGGGCTTCTAGAAGGACACCTCCGCCGGCTGCGACAACCGCAGCACCGACAAGTCCCCCGTAATACGCTTGTAAGCCAGACGAATCGCTTCGATGCTGGCCCCATTCTTCGCACTGTTCTCATGCAGGATCACAATCACCTTGGTGCTCAAGCGCTCAGGCTCCTTCGCGCCCTTATCCCGCCACTGCCCGTAGGCATCGAACACACTGAAACCATCAGGAAATCGCGACGTCACCTCCTGATCAAGAAACTCACGCCAGCGCGCCGGACTGACCACACCTTCCTTGCCATCGATCGAACCCACGGAGAAGTACAACTCGGTGCGAATCCACTGCGCCTGCGCCGGCCGCGACGCATCGCCTTGCAGGGTCGAGCTGGCGGGATCATGGGTGTGCACGGACGCAGGAGGAGGGCTGGCACAACCGGCGACGGCGACGAACAGCGCCGCCAGTAAAAGACGTCGAGGCATGGAACATCCTTATTGAACGATGAGTAAGCCGCTCGAGTATAAGGTTGCTGTCTGACCGCCAATAAAGACCTAAAAAGCAGGCATTTAGGCGCTTCGGGAATAACCCTTCAGCGCGCAAAAATGTGGGAGCGAGCCTGCTCGCGAAAGCGATTTTTCAGACAGCGAAAATATTCCATGCCAGAGCCTCACCGATTCATTACGCACTCGCCGGTGGTTTCGCCAACGCAATCTCTGCCGCACCCAGCCGCTTGAGAATCTCGAACAGCAAATCACTTTTGGTCACCCCGACAATCCTCGGGCTGCCCACATACCCGGTCACCGTCAAGGTGATCCCGTCCGGCGACAATTTGCTGAAGCGCACAAACGGCGCCGGTTTATCGAGGATGGTTTCGTTCTCTCGATAGGTGTTGAGCAACAGGTCCTTGACCTCTTCAGGATCGATGTCCAGCGGAAACACCAACTCCAGCGATGCCACGCCTTGCGCGCTGCCGCCCAGGGTCACGTTGCGCAGGTTCTGCGAGATCAGTTGCGAGTTCGGCACGATGACGATCGAGCGGTCGCTGAGCTGGATTTCCGTGGCGCGCACGTTGATGCGGCGGATGTCGCCTTCCACACCACTGATGCTGATCAAGTCGCCGACTTTCACCGGTCGTTCAGTCAACAGAATCAGGCCCGAGACGAAGTTCTTGACGATCTCCTGCAGACCAAAGCCGATACCCACCGACAGCGCACTGACGATCCACGCCAGATTGGTCCACTGCACGCCCAGTGACGACAGCGTCAGCAGAATCACGAACGCGTAACCGATGTTGGAAAACAGCGTGCTCAGCGAGGCGCACATGCCCGGGTCCATGTCGGTCTTGGGCAGAAACTCGTTGTCGAGCCAGCGGCGCAGGGCGCGGATCAGCCAGATGCCGATCATCAGCGCCAGGACGGCATTGAGCAGGTGGCCGGGAACGATGTTCAGCTTGCGCAGCCCGGCGCCGCCGAGGATCGCCATGATGTTGCTCGCCAGTTGCCCGAGCGTGGTGCCGATGCCGCCGACAAACAGGGCGATGACCGCCAGCAACAGCAGCGCTGCCCGACTGAAACCCGACAGCAGAATCTCGATCTGATCAAGCCGTCGATCGCCAATGCCGAGCAGCTGTTTGAGCGCCTTGCCGCTGGCGTGCCGTGGCGAAAAAACATGCTCACAGACGTCCTTGACCAGTTGAATCAGCAGGTAGAAACCCGACAAGACAATGTACGCCCACACCAGCTCATAACTGATGAACCGCGCCAGCGACACATAGCCGGTGAGCAGAGCGATCGCCGAGACGAACATCGAGATGCTCGCGATGGTGTAAATCACCCCGGCAAATGTGCTGTTGGCCGCCGAGGCATCATTGGCCGCGACCAGTGCCTTGCGCACTTTGCCGACGCGCAACAGCAGGACCGTCACGATCGCCAGCACGACGATCGAAATGACCCCGCGCCCGGCGATCACGATCTGGCTGCTCATGCCGGTGGCATTGCTGACCTGCACCAGCGTCACCAGCACCAGTAACGTGCAGGACAGAATGCGCGGGTAGGGTTTGAGCGCCAATGCCACTTGATCGGCAATCGCTGGCAGGCGCCACGAGGGATGCTCGGTCGACAGCAACGCACGGCTCAATCCGGTGAGCAGCACGCAGGCATAGACGACTTTTTCGAACTCTTCGGAGAAGGTTTCCAGCACCGGCGGCAAAGGCTGGTGGCGGGTGCAGGCGTAGAACAGCAATTGCAAAGCAATCGCGGTGGTGGCGATGGTCGCCAGCGCCGAGGCGAACGCCAGCGCACTGCGACGCAGGCGACCCTCGGGCATGCGGTAAATGCACACCCAAGTCAGACCGCGTTCGGCCAGTCTGCGGCCGAATGTCCAGATGATCAGCGCCAACGCCATCAACACACTGGTGTAGAAACGTTCCCCTGGTGCCCACACGGTGGCCCAGGTGTCGCGCACCTGCGCGACGAAAAAGCGTAAACGCTGACGGTCGTCGTCACTCGGGCTCACCAGCGGCGACCAGAAACTCGGGCTCAGCACGCTGTCAGTGCCCAGCGTCAGCTCACTTTCAAGCAGTGTGCGACGGATGCCGGCGATCTGCGTAATCAGATCCGCCGCGCTCTGTTTCAGCGCCGCCAGGCTCTTCAATGTGCCGTCGACCTTGCTCTTCTGCTCGGCCAGCGACGCTCGTTGCGCGACGATGTCTGCTTGCTCAGCTGCCAGATCGGCATCCGGCGCCGCCCCCAGCACCCCCAACTGCACCGCCAGTTGCGCCTGCTGCGGCAACAACGCCGCCGACAACCGATCGACATCCAGAATAAACGCCTGCACCCGATCCTGCGGGCCTTCGAGCTGGTTGTAGTTGTTCGCTGCGGAAATCTGTTGTTTGAGGCCATCGAGGCGTTGTTGCAAGGCCTGCAGATCGCTTTGCGAAATCACCGGCAATGGCGCAGCCGCGGTGGTTACCGGCGCCGGCAAGTCGGCTGCCCATAGCGTCGGACTACCGCCAACCAGCAGCATGAATGCGAGAATAAACAACGACTTCAATGTGTTGCGCATGGGTGCGGCGGCTCGAATTGATCACACAGTCTATGAGGTTAGGTGATCAAGCCGATCGGGGAGGAAAAGTTTCGGGCAGAGCAGGGCAGGTGCGCAGCGCGTCCAGACGAAAAAAGCCCGACGGGTGAGGTCGGGCCTTTCTTCGGTGACTGCGCTGAAACGCTGCATTCAGACGGCGCGGCGTTCGAGCAAACGGTCTGAACCGCCTTCGGCTACTGCGTCGCTGAACAGCGGGTCGGTTTCGGTGGCGGCGGCTACCGCGTCGCTGAACAGTGGGTCAGTCTGAGTAGCGTCGGCCACTGCATCGCTGAACAGCGGATCAGTCTGGGTGGCAGGTTCAGCGGCAAAAGCATTCAGGGCAAAGAGCGAGAAAGCGATGCTGAAAAGGGCTTGGCGTTTCATGAGTGTGTGCTCCGTGGGGTAGTGGTGAGGTCTGGAGCCGATCTTACGCCGCGAGCCTGATAAGAGAACTTCATTGAATCAATGGTTGTTATTGATGCGATTAATGATCTGCGTTGATGTCGCATTCCAGAGGGGAATGCGGGGCATAAAATTAATGAATTTTTCTTATGTGATTTCTCGGCGTAGTTTCTTCTGAAACAGAAAGGAGTCTCGTCGTGCACCCAACATCAGCAGAAAAATTCGACACCTCCCGCGCCAGCGAATATGCCCGACAAAGCCGCATCGCCCTGGCCGGCTACGACGCCTGTCACGATCTGGCGGCCTGCATGTTGGCCGCCAGTCTCGGTTCGCGCCCGGCCAACATACTGGTGGTCGGCGCGGGCGGTACGGCACAGGAAATCATTGCGATGGCGGCGCTGGAACCGCAGTGGCGTTTCATCGCGGTCGATCCTTCCGCGCCGATGCTTGAAGCCGCCGTGCAGCATTTGGAGGCCAACGACTTGCTGCATCGGACGCAGGTTCATCTCGGGCATGTCGAGGACTTGCCGGCCGATGCGCAATTCGACGCGGCGACGCTGATCGGCGTGCTCCATCATCTGAACGGTGATGAACCCAAGCACCAGATCCTGCAATCGATTCAGGCGCGTCTCAAGCCGGGTGCGCCGCTGATTGTCGCGGGCAATCATTACGCCTATGCCAGTCAGCCGTTATTGCTGGAAGCGTGGGGGCAGCGCTGGCGCCAGCAGGGTGCGAGCGCGGAGGAGGTGAAGGCCAAGCTGGGCAAGATTTTGCAAGGCGCCGATCCGCCGCATTCCGAGGCGGCGGTTCAGGCGCTGTTGCATGAGGCGGGATTTGGGGAAGCGACGCGGTTCTTCAGCAGTTTGTTCTGGGGCGCGTGGCTGACGTGTAAACATGTCTGAGCAGTCGCTGAACAAGGTCGCGCCTTATCAGGAAATGCTGGGACGAGGTGCCCCTTCTACATTCTCAGTCTTGCTTTCGAATGAACAGTGGCCGATCAGATCGCGAGATGGAGAGCGCGCTCAGCCATTCACTAGCTGACGACGATGACACTTGCGTGGTGGTAAATGATGACTCTCCTTCCTGCATACTGGGTACCGTAGAGGCTGACCATGTAGTCGGCGAAAAAGGTCGAGAGGGTCGCAAGATCCGGCGACTTCCACTCGCCGGTATTGGCGTCGATAAACAGGCACTCGCCGGCTTGTGCAACGTAGAAGGCAATAGCGTGTGTACCGCCGAGTCCAATGTAGTAGAAACCGTTCCCTGTGAGATGGGTGTGTAGCGCTTGCTCGAAGGCTGTGTAGTCGACATCACTCACCTTATTAACCTCCTGCAATCCGCCCGACATGTATCGATGGAGCATGCTGGCCGATTTGGTGAGGTTTGTGGCGGCTTTCACCGCTGCATCTGAAGCCTCGGCAACTTTTTCCGCAGTCGGCATCCTTTCAAACCAGCCCCTCTCGCTCTTTCCGTTGAAGACTGCGTCGAGCCGTTCGGCCTCGTCCATGAGGGTTCTGAACTGGGTTCTCGAGGTTTCGAATTCTTTGCCAACGGCGTTGAAGGCAGCCTGATATCTGACGAACTCCATATTCACTTTACCGTCAGTGTTGGTCGCGAGTTTGCGAAAGGCGACGATGTTCTGCTCGCCAAGTAATTGGGCGCCAATCCAGCGGCTGGCCATCCCGCGACAAACACCGCCGTCAATGGTCTCGTCGTCACTCTGATAGGTCGGCGTGATCATCTCGAGAGTCGGGTGTCTCGTCAGGAGGGCATCGGTGGTGGTTCGAGCATGATCGGGCATTGAGATCTCCTTGTCCTTCTAGCACGGTCTTCCTGACTCGGTAGAACTAAGATGGGGACCGCGCCGCCCGGACTTGAGGCCGATAGTTCCCAGCGGCAGTCCTGCTCTTTGCCAGGCGAGCCTTACATTCCCAGAGGCTTGGGTTGAACCGATGAGTTCGCTTGGCCGTGCGAGAGTGACCGTACTCCCAGCATAGCTGCCTTCTCACCTTTGAACATGCGCAGGAGCAGAAAGGCTGCCAGTATGGAGTGTCTTATCAATGACATTGTCGCAAATAGTGCTGGAAACCCTGGTCAGACTAAGGGTGCTTAAGCATCGGGGTCGGAGTGCCGATAGGTTAGAAGCAATACTGCGCTGACAATCTCAACCCGGAATCAAGGAACGACTGCATATGCAGGATATTTCCCACCTGAACAAAACAGCTACCCATAGCGAAGGAGAGAGCAAATCACTAACCCCGATAGCGACAGTCAGGGCACTTTGCCTGCTGGCAGTCATCGCTTTCCTCCTCATCGTCGTCGCCGGCTGCGCGGTTCAGTCAAGCACGCCTTATCCCACTCTGTTCGTCCTCGCTTTCGCGGTGTCGATGCTTCTCAGTTTCTACATTCTGATGAGTCTTATCGAGATTAAGCTGGCTCAAAAGCTGATGCACCTAAAGTCGAGCTTACTGATCTGGGCTGTCTTTTTAGGTGGACTAAGCGTTGTTGCCAAGATCGATGCTCAAGTCGAAATCAATCAAATGTTTCACGTTGACCCCTCTCTGCTACCGATGACATTGACCGCAGCGACATTCATGCATGCCGTGGCTAAACTCCAGTGGATTTTCTTTCTGATTTCCATTGTCTCCTTTGCAATGTTAGTGCGGTACTCCTATTTACGTCGAAAACGTATGCGAGCAGGCGGTTATATGCTCTGCCATCTATCAAACAGTCTGGTATTTTTTCTCGCTGGCATATTTGTAACCACTGTTCTGGCATCGGATGAGCGTCGTGGTGAAGTGTTATATCGCTTTGCACATGCTGCTGACTTCAGTAGCTACTTACCGTGCACTAATGTTCATTCTGATGAATTTGACGTGCTTTATCTCGACAGCAGTAGAGCCAAAATACTCATAGCTCCCAAAATCATTGCCAGTGACGAAATAGAGCCTGCGATATACCCTTTACTTAAGTGGGTACAAATACCGCATACATTCAGAACGTTGATGTGTGAATACGGTGTTGGTGGAAGGAGTTGAATTGGGACTGTAATAGCAGCTTAGCGCGCCCACATGTTGGCTTGTCTCAGAGGAACCTTCTACTGCGGCATTCGCCTGAACTTGAAAACCATCTGAGATGGAACCTTCGTCCTTAATTGATCAGCGGCATCGGCCAGCGCTTCCGGAAAGGAATGGCTGGCTTTTCATGTTCCGTAACGGCGGAATTTTTGCCGTACGTTTCGCCTCGCTTTGGCTACGCGTCGTTGTTTTACTGTTTATACGTGAGTGTCTGTTTTTCCCCTGTGATGTTTCTAATACCGGACTTCGGTAACTCGAATGTTTGGAACTAGACACCCATTGAGTCGACGTGGTGCCGCTTTAAAAAGTAAAACATGTCGTTGGATTCTGCGATCTGGCAGCCTTCATATTTTGTCAAGGTTTGCATAAATCACACGACGTAGGTCGCAGTTGGAAGCAAGATCCAGCGCCGCTGCCCGGCCAGTATTTGAGGGGACGCGTACCAAAAGATACCAAGTGGATATCAATAGAAACGTGAGCAAGCAGAGAATTCCAACAACGATGAACCCAATGCGATTTTCTGCGGCACGGTCACGAACGTTGGAAATCCATTTGGGGCTACGAATTCACCAATGTCGCCTCGGGGTTGCTCAAAAAGCAGCATGAGCAGGGTGAAGGTTCCAACAAGAGACATGGCAAACAATAGTGCGCCAAGGAAGGACCCGAATCCGGTTGCACCATAGGCCCAAAACCGCTGTGCACTGATGTTTACTCGCTCAATCGGTATGTCAAGGGTCAGATAAAATTATTCCAAGTGTGCAAAACCGCTAAGAGTAAAAGCACCCACCATGCTGGCTATAAAGAGAACCGCGTCAATGCGGAGATATTTTCTGAGACGTCGAATATTTTCCTCTCGCTTCATAGGTGCGATCATTTTTTTCCTTCAAAAGTCGAGCTATCAGGCTCTGCGGGGATTAGTTAGGGTCAGTCAGTGAGAGATCTTTCAGGTCTTCGATTGAGGATTGAAAAGGCTCTAAAAGACAGTCTACTCACCCGAAGGACTGTTGCGACAATTCTCCAAGGCCTGTAGAACCTCTTCATTCGCACATTCGCGCGACATAACCAAGGACAGCTATGACTTTAAGTACGGAAATCGATAGGGCCATTTCACTTCAATATCAGGGGGCTTCGGGCTTCGGTGAGCTTGCTCAATTGAGGCGACTTTTCTCGCCCGCATTTGTGTCTGATTTGCAGCAAGCGCTCGCTGCAGACCAGGCCAAAGGTGCGGTAACGGTGACACTCGGCTGGATCGACAAAAGACCTTATGCAGATATGACCGTTTCAGGAACAAAAGACGCTCATCAAAACCCAATTACTCGACCTGTCGAGTTAGGCGACGCGGCGATTTTTGTGATGGAAGTTACCAGATTGAAGGATCAGACCATCAGGAGTCGTATCAGAGGTTTGATTGTTCAGGCCAAAGCTGCCCCGACGGCTTCTCTGCCAAAGGTCCCAGTAACAGCCCTCTCACCATCGCATCCCAATTGCTCTACCAATAAAGAACTCGCGTTGCTTTCCAACTGGCCGAAATTTGACTTGTATCTAGCGAACGGCCGACGTGGCCCAATATTGGACACTTTTACTCTGCCTAAATGTTCCAGTCCTCCCTCTTATGGTTGGTACGCCGCTGCTCCGGGAAGCCGAAGTTCGGGATGGGATACCAGTGGTTATTGGAGGTCGAGGTGGATGTGCGCACCCGCCGTTAAGGGTCACCTCTGCGATAGTACGCTGGGTGAGGTCATAGAGGCGTTATTCAAAAG
Organism: Pseudomonas sp. AC242; assembly: GCF_979258655.1. Taxonomy (NCBI): domain Bacteria; kingdom Pseudomonadati; phylum Pseudomonadota; class Gammaproteobacteria; order Pseudomonadales; family Pseudomonadaceae; genus Pseudomonas; species Pseudomonas sp. AC242. The sequence goes on along the minus strand of NZ_OZ409873.1, from coordinate 2,875,591 downwards.
GTCCAGTATTGATAAAGTTCCTGTCGGTGCGGATTGCACTATGACGTATAGTGTTTATCAAATCGGTGCACCTCCAATACTTCCGAATGTAACAGAATGGGATAGGCTCTGCGCCACCCTTGTACAACTAACTGCAAATAATCGACAAGCTACAGCTGGTCCGCCTGGCCTGTTTGTTTCTTTTCCCTATATGCCCGGGTTGACGGCAATGGTGGGTGCTGCGTTTCGCAAGTTGATTGGCTTTTTCAAAGAGACTCGTTTCCCGGTTATTATTATTGAGCGCGAGTGGTTGGGGTAATATTGAGTGGGTCTGGCTTTATCTGTTTTTATCGCTGTTTCTATGGAAAAAAATGTCATGAATGACAAGAAATTGGCTAGGATCTGCTGGAATAGCAACAACTGGCAAAAGCCCTCCGGGAAACTCGGGAAAGTAAAAAACAATAAATCGTACGAAACTGAAACAGGTTATGGTCACGAGGAGTGGCTACTGGATGTTGGGAAGTTGGTGGATGGTTACCACTATGCTTATATTCAGGCGGTCGGGCAGCACCATGCGAAATATCTGGGGTGTACCTACGATATCTCATTTTATACTATAGACGGGGTAACCAAGTTGCGCTGGTGGTTGGGCGAAATACTGAATGTCCAAGTGATCGAAAGCGAAGAGTCGCGAAAGGTCTACAACGTTTATAAAAGAAAGGGGTGGTTAAATGAAATGTACGCGCAGCTCGATGCGGTCGACGCTGACACAGCTCAATTCAAACGCATTTCCGCAGTAAATTTTTGCTGTATAAAATTTTTACCTGAAGATATCAAGCTTCTTGAGGAGCCTCTGCCTTTTTATTCTGGTAATCCGGCGGTGAAGTCTGATTATTACAATTTGAAGAACAGGATTTTGGTTCCAGAATTTGGCAGTTTCGGTGAGTTCATATTTGCCTCTGGTGGGATGGGTGTAAAGGACCGGACCTCTGCGGTTTATCGTGGAAAAATAACAGATATTGACCTAGTGCATAATCAAATTCAGAAGTGTCTGCGTGAGCTGTTCGATGAACAGTATGGAAGTGTCAACGTTTCTGTCGAAAATCTGACAGGTTTTGGGACAAAGATTGACGTTGTTGTTCGGCTGGGCAAGTCGTTCGTGTTCTATGAAATAAAAACAGCCAATACTGCAAAGCAATGCATCAGAGAAGCGCTCTCACAACTCCTTGAGTATTCGTGTTACACAAACCGCAACCTTGCGAAGAGACTAGTAGTGGTGTCGCCGGCAAAACTGACCGATGAGGCGAATACCTATCTGCAAAATATTCGCAAACTGTTCAACATTCCACTGTTCTATCAGAGCATTGATCTGGAAAATAAAACGTTAACCAAAGAAGCATGAATCGATCGATGAAGTGGCCGCGGACTAATGCTTCGACGAACTCGAATCGCTCATTGTTCTCGGCATTCTCAACCGGGTTCAACAACCGGGTTGGGCAGCTTGCCCTGCACGAAAATTTCTCGGCACTCAGTATTCCTGCACCCTCATTCTCGCCAAATTTGACCTGTTGAACGACGTTCCCCCCTGCACCAATCTGATCACCAAATCGTAGGTCGAGGAGGCCGCTGTCGCGGTGCTCGATCAACCGTTTGCGGCCAATGGCAATCTCGCCACTGCAGGTGACTGCGTGGCCTCGAAGTATCTGGCGGCCTGGTTTATCGCGGGCCTTGTCGATGGAGACGTCGCACGCAATGCGCTTTTTATTACGGCGCGCCGGTGGCGGTGAGAGATCTCTACATCGGGCGGGCGCTGGAGAACATTTCAACGTTCCTGTAAGACAGGGATCAGCTCTCGCTGGTATCGACAGATTCCGGAACCGCCTCTGCCTCCAATCTCGCCCGATCAGCCTTGCTGATGTATTTAGGCTTTTTCGGCGCCAGTTTAGCGCTGGCCTTTTTGGCCTTTTCCTTGAACAACTGCTTGAGTTTCTTTTGGCGATTCATGTGTTCTACCCGGTCTGCAAGTTTGAATATCGGTTAGCGAAGGGCGTAAACGTACGCATCAATGGACGAGCCACAAGATATGCACGTTGCCCTCGAAAAGGGGCGAATCCTGACGTAAGCCTCGGGCCAAGGCAATGCCAATTCCTCACATGGCGATAAAGTCACGTACAGCCTTGATGGTCGGCGCGGGGGCTTCTTCCATCAACCAATGTCCTGCCGCCGGAATCACCACCTCGGTGACGTTGTCCGCAGCATTGCGCATGACGATCGCTTCGTTGTTGCCGAAGGACTTTTAACCGCTCACGGCCAGCACCGGCATGCTCAAGTGTTTCTGCAGGACCGGAGCGTTGTCGAGGGCGTCCTGACGAATGCTGCGGAACTGCGCGAACGCGGCGTGCATGGCGCCGGGACGGGCGTAGAGCTTGGCGTAATGCTGGCGGGTGCCTTCATCGACTTTGGCCGGGTTGCCGGCGAACTCGTTCCACGCACATGCATGGTGGCACCTTCGACCTTGATGTCCTGAGTGTGGAAGGTCGGCGGGAAGGGGACGACCTCGGCAAAAGCCTGGAAACTCAGGGTCAAAAGGGCGAGGGCGGCCAGTAGCGGGCGGTTATGGCGAAGTCTCCAAGCGTGGGGGCGATGGAGAGAGCGTAGACGTATCGATCAGGGCCGGCGGAGTTTCATCCAGAAGCGAACGCCGCCTCGATAAACGCCCCCAGCGCCTGCTCTTCAAGAATCTCGATAGAGAAATGTCCGAAGCGTTTCGGCAGCCAGATGATGCGCGTTCCGGACGGCGATTGCAGGTTTTCGCGAGTCAGTGGTTGGCCGTTTTCGTCTTCCGGCTGAACACCGCTGGCGAGCAGTTCGTCGTAAGCCAACTCGATATCCGGGGTCGTGTAGCAATGGCGGTAAATCATGCCTTCGCCCACTGTATCCAACAGCTCCTTGAGATTCCCCGCCAGCGGCTGGACCAGCATGAAGCGTTCCTGACCGATCAATGCGACGGCATAGCGCACGTGCAGGCCCCCGCGATTCCAGATCTGCGTTGTGGAGATCCGCGCCTGCAGTATCTGCGCGTAGTAGGCACAAGCTTGTTCAAGGTCTTTGACCAGTACGTCGATGTGGCTGAACTTCAAGTCCATGAAATAGCTCCTGTCAGGCCGTGTTGATGGGCTGGGCTGTAATCGACGACCGGCCAGTTGGATTAAACTAAGCTGATGTGTAACGTCAAGATGACACAGGAGCATCCCCCCATGAAGGCGCGCCGCATGATCAAGTCACGTAAGTTGATTGCAACGATTTCTTCCTTGGCCCTGGTCTTCAGTTCGGCGATGGCATTGGCTGACCCCGGTAATGGAAAGGGCCAGGGCCAAGGCAATGGCAAGGGTAATTCGCAGAATGTGCAGGGCCACGGCAACCAGAAAGGTAACGGCAACAAGGGCAACAACGCTGGCGGTGACTGGAATGATGGCCCAAGCATCAATCGCGGCAATGTGCTCGGAATTGTCGGAGGCTATCGCGACTACTGGAGCCCGGGCCCCTCGCTGCCACCGGGCATTCAAAAGAATCTTGCACGCGGCAAGCCATTGCCGCCCGGTATCGCGAAAAAGCTCGATGGACGTCTGCTCGGTCATTTGCCGCATTACGATGGCTACGAATGGCAGCAGGCGGGCACCGATCTGATCCTCGTCGCGCTGGCAACCGGCCTGATTTATGAGGTGCTCAACGGGGCATTTGATTAAGCGTTATCGCGCCGCTGATGTCGCCGCTGGCCAAGGTTGAAGTGTGGCTGCATTGCTGCAAGGCACGCAGCAATGATCTGCAAATGGAGGGTCTTGTTCGTCCGCTCATCGGTTATCAGACTGGAACCACTTACGTTGAAGCAGCTTCCAGATAAGGAGAGATAACGATGGTTTCTGTGATCCGGTTTGAGCAGTTTGGCAATCACGACGTACTGCAAATGCAGGCAACCGACAAGCAAGCGCCGGGGCACGGTGAGGTTTGGCTTGAGCAAGAAGCGGTAGGGGTCAACTTTCTTGATGTGACCCAACGCAAAGGCGCGGTCGCGGTTGCGTTGCCTTCCGGCTTGGGACTGGAAGGCGCGGGGCGGGTGGCCGCAGTGGGCACAGGTGTCAGTAGCATCGTTGTGGGTGATCGCGTGGCTTACGCCACCGGGCCATTGGGGGCTTATGCCTCGGCGCGGCTTTTCCCGGCAGAGCGCCTGGTCAGAATTCCTGATGCCTTGTCTTGCGATGAGGCGGCGGCGGTGATGTTCAAGGGCATCACCGCGCAGTATTTATTGAAATCCACCTATCCCGTAGGGCCGGGCACCACCCTGTTGCTTTACGGGGTGGCGGGCGGTTTGGGGGCGATCATGGCGTCATGGGCAAGGCATCTGGGCGCGACGGTGATCGGTGTCGTTTCGAAACAGGCCAGTGTCGAAAAGGCCCGGGCGTCGGGTTGTAACGAGGTGCTGGTGTTCGACGCCGAGACCCTGGCAGCGGACGTCGCACGACTCACCGATGGGCAGAAGGTCGATGTGGTGTATGACCCGATCGGGCGGGTGTCTTTTCAGGCGTCACTGGACAGCTTGCGCCCGCGTGGTTTGATGGTGTCGTTCGGCGCCTCATCCGGTGCGCCGGCAGCCGTGGAACTGGCGACACTCAACAGCAAGGGTTCGCTGTTTTTGACCCGTCCCTCACTGGCTGCGCACACTGCGACGGCTGCTGAGTATCAGGCGCGTGCGCAGGATGTTCTGGCCGCTGTCGCAGCCGGTATCATCCAGCCACATATCTGGGCGAGCTATCCATTGGCCGATGCCGCACTGGCGCATGCCGACCTGGAAACGGGCCGATCTTCTGGGGCGATTATTCTGAAACCATGAATCTTGATGTCTTGAGCAATCAACACGGCGATGAGATCGCTGCATTCCTGGCCGTCGCCTCGCAAGGTTCCTTTGTCGCGGCGGGTCGGCTGCTGCAACGCCATCCGACGATTATCTCCAAGCGCCTTGCCGCGATGGAGAAGCGTCTGGGCGTTCGCCTTGTCGAGCGCTCGACCCGTCAGGTCCGCATTACCGAGGCCGGCGCCCAATTGGAGCAGCGTCTGCGTTCGGCCGTCGAACTGATGAACGATGCGCAGCAGCAAGCGGCGCAGGGGGCCGGCGAACTTCGCGGCACGTTGCGCCTCGCGTTGCCGGCCGCCATGGGCCGACTCTGGCTGGGGCCGATGTTGCCGGAGTTTCTCAAAGCTCATCCGCAAGTTTCGATTTTTGCCGACTACAGCGAGGGGTTGGTCGACATCATCGAGCAGGGGTTTGACGCCGCCATTCGTATCGGCGAGCTGGAGGATAATCGGCTGATCGCGACGAAGCTCAGCAACCACCGGCGGATTCTGTGCGCCTCGCCAGCCTATCTCCAGGTGCATGGCGTGCCCGCAACACCTGAGGATTTGCTTCAACACAACTGTCTGCGTTTCAGCGGGTTGGCGTCTTTTCCGCTGTGGCGCCTTCATCGTGGCCATGAGCTGCAAACCGTTAGCGTCAAAGGCAACCTGACGGCCAGCGACAGCGAGTCGCTGCTGGCCGCTGCCCGGGCGGATGCCGGCATCTTGGGCGCGGGCGACTGGTTGATGAGTCGCGATATCGCCGCCGGAAAGCTGATTCATGTCCTGCCTGACTGGCAACTGGATAGCGCGGGAGGTGTGTATCTGGTCAGACCCTCGGCGCGGTTTCCGACGGCGGTGGTCGTCGCGTTCAAGCAATGGCTCGAAGCGATGTTCGCGCCCGCGCCACCGTGGGCTTTTTGATGGCTGGCAGTGGTCTGCGGATGGCGCGAGTGACAGCAGATTTGCCTGCAACACTGCGCGCCATCCACCTCGATCAAACGATTTTCAAAGCACTCAGCACGATCAGTGATTGCTCGGCAAAAGCCTGGGCCTGTTCGGTCAGTGCGGCGATGTTGGCTTCGGCGGTGGTCAGCGTTTTGCCGTCCTTGACCAGCACTTCGTTTTGTTCGGCAATGACGCTCCACGCCAGTTGTGCCCACTCTGCCGGGTGCTGTTTGCCCTGGCGGATTGCAATCAGGAACAGTTGCTGGAAGCGGCTGACCGTGACGCCACCCCCGGTGACCGGGCTGCTCAGCACTTGAATGTCGGCGTTGAACAGCGCGCGCTTGCACAGTTGCAGGTTGAACGCAGCGCAGCGTTCGTACACCCGCGCCTCGGCGGCTTCGCTCTGGCACGGGGCTACCGCGCCCATGCTGACCAGGATGGCGATGGCCTGTTCCAGATCGTCGTAGGCCATTGGCGACACCGCATCGAGCAACTGCTGCATCGTTTTGGCTTCATACATCTGGTCCGCGAGGGCATTGAGGAGCGGACGGTAAATTTCCGCTTGCAGCGTCGCTGCGCCAGCGGGGCCGGTGACGCTGGAGGCTACGTTTTCTGTCGGCTGCATCAACACAAATCGCGTATTGAGCATGCGCGAGCGGCGCTCGGTCGCGCTGAGTCGGTTGGCACCGCGCACGTACAGGTCGCGACGGAAAGCCTGGTTGACGAAGTAGTCACGCGCCTGCTCGCGCATCACCGGGTGTTCGATACCGTCGAGAAAGGCCAAGCCTTCGGCGCTCAGGTTGAGTGCGTCAACCGAATCCATCGGCACCGCCGTCGTGACGTAATCGAGCTTGGCCGGGGCCAGTGCATCAACCATGTCGGCGAAATACATGCAGTTCCAGTCGCGATTGAAATATTCATGGGCGACGTACTGACGGTCCTGGCCTTTGATGGTTTGCAGCCTGGCCCCCAAGTGCGGCGCGGCAATGGCGTATTTGGGGTTGGCCGCCAGCAGCGCTTCGGAAAACTGCAACGCGGCATCGATGCGCTGATCCGCTCGCGTCGAGTGACTGGCAAAGCGGTCGTGCAGGCTGAACAATTGGCGCAACGGCGCAGCAGGCGACCAGCCCGGGAATGCGTTGTAGCTGACGTAGAGATGACCACCCGGTTTGAGGTGGCGTCGGGCGAATTCGACAATCAGCTTCTGGTTGTCACGGCTGACCCAGGTCCAGATGCCATGCAGGCTGATGCTGTCGAATTGCGGCAAATCATGGCGCGCCAGCAGTTGCTCGAAGCTGTCGTCGTACAGCCGCGCACCGTTATTGCCAAGCGCCGCGAGTTCAATCGCATGGGCCGCCTGACCGGGGTGGAAGTCCGTACCGACGAAGCCGGCCGGGTTGGCCGTGGCGTGAATATTGATTGACACACCCTGACCAAAACCGAGTTCGCAGTGATAACCGTCGGGGTTGTCCAGACCGGCAAAGCCGCGCAACAACAGGCAGTAACGCTGGAATACCGGATTGATTTCCCGGCTATAGCTGTAGGTGTAGCCTTCGTCCGTGAAATAACCTTCGTTCCAGGCGTTGCTCATGGGTGCAGCCTCTTGAATCGTCATTGAAAGTGGCTTTATACGTGATGGACTCGCGCCATTAAAACCTCTCGGTGTCCACCAGGATGTTGTCGGCAGGATCGAACCATTCGATAGGGTCCATGTGGATATTTCGCAGGGCTACGGTTTGCCGGTGAGATACGTACAGCGGCTCGGCCCAATAATTGATCAGCATCGAGCGTCGGCGCGCGCCCGAAAGATTCCGGCTGCCGGCATGCAGCAGGTCGACATCGAACACCAGAATGTCGCCCGCACGGCCCGTGAGCTGGACGGATCGCGTCTCATCATGGACGTCAGCGGGCGGTGCTCCGGACACGGCAGCGAATGGCGCCAGTCCTGACCCCGGGGCACGGGCCAGCGATCCGACGGCAGTACACCCGCATCAAACGCCTGGCGCAGGTCGTCCAGCCACTCGGCGGGTATGGCGCGACGGAGCAGGGCAAAACCCTGCTGATGAAGCTGTTCACGGTTATTCATGATCGGACGTGTTCGCTCCTCACAAACGCAGGCCCATCTCCAGGGCGCGGGTCTCGAAGCCAAACTCGGCATACATGCGCACCGCGCGCTCGTTGAACGGCCAGACCGTCAGGCGCAAGTCTTGAGCATTTTGCTCGATAGCCCAGCCTTTCACCCGTTGAATCAGCGTGCGGCCAATGCCTTTGCCCCAAAACGGCTCGGCCACACAGACTGACCCGATGCGAACCACGTTCTGCGGCTGCATCAGCGGGCCGGAACTGGCGGACACGGTGGCCGTAATGAACGCCACGGGGCGCTCAGCGGCGCTGGCGATATAGACGATCTGGCCAGGCTTTTCGAATACCCCGGCCCAGTGCGGCAAGTCGCGGGCAAAATCTTCGGTCGCGGCGGCGTAGATATCGGGGCGGGCGGCGTGGTGTACCGAGTTGAGCAATTGGCCCAGCTCGCTCATTGCCAGCGCATCGGCGGCAGTGGCTGTGCGGTAGGCGATGATTTCTTCCATGATAAAAATTGCTCCTTGGGTGTGTTTATAAGTTCGCATCCTGCGGTAAACGGCGAAATAAAGCATCCGGGATCCTGCTGCATTTCAACGAAGCAGGGTGCACCTGGGTCGCTTTTTCAGGCCAATCTGTGCATTGAATGTTTCGGCGTTAAACGAATAATCGAGTGCTCGAATCTTTTGGAGTTGGGCACTGTATGGAAGCGTTACGCATTCAATCTGGCGACATTTATCGTTCATGGACGGCAGCCTCGGAGCGTCGCCCATGAGCCTGCATACCCGCACCAAACGCCTGACTGTACCGCAATTGGTGGCGATGAAAGGCCAACAGAAAATCGTCTCGCTGACGGCGTATTCCAGCGCGATTGCCAAACTGATCGACCCCATCGTCGACTTCATTCTGGTCGGTGATTCCACGGCCATGGTCGGTTACGGCCGCCCCTCGACACTGAGCATGCAGCTCGAAGAAATCATCGGTCACACGCGGGCGGTGGTCGATAGCACGCGCCTGGCCTGTGTGGTGGCCGACATGCCGTTCGGCAGTTATCAGGAATCCCATGAACAGGCCTTTCGCAATTGCGCTCAGGTGTTGGCGCGTACCGGTTGTGATGCGGTGAAGCTGGAAGCCAACAAGGCCTTGGCCTCCACTGTCGAATTTCTCGTGGCCCGTGGGATTCCGGTCATGGCCCATGTCGGGTTGATGCCGCAGTTCGTCAATGTCATGGGCGGTTTCAAGGCCCAGGGCCTGACGGCTGAAACCGCTGCGGTGATTGCCGAAGACGCCCGCGCCAATCTCGACGCGGGCGCCTTCAGCCTGTTGCTCGAAGGTGTGGCGGAGGGCGTGGCACGGCAGATTACGCTGGAGTCGAAAATGCCCACCATCGGCATCGGCGCTTCACCGGCCTGCGACGGGCAGGTGCTGGTCACCGAAGATGTACTCGGCCTGGGCGGTGAACATCTGCCGCGCTTCGTCAAACGCTACGCCGATGTCGGTGCGGTGATCAGCGAGGCTTGTGCGCAGTTTGCTGACGATGTGCGCCACGGCCGGTTTCCTGAAGCGCGGCATTGCTATGGACTGTAGACGCGGTTTTCTTCAGTGATCGACTGCGCCAGTCGTTGCACCGCGTGGGCAATGTTCTTGTCCCAATCGAGGCTGTAGCTCAGGCGCAGGTGCTGGTTCCAGGTGCCTTGCTGGCTGAAGATTTCGCCGGGGGCGATGACAATCCGCTCGGCCAGTAGGCGCTCGAACACCCGTTGCATGTTGATCGGCCGCACAGCCTTGAGCCAGAAGCTCGCACCACCTTGCGGGGGGAGCACCTGCCAGTGGCCGCTACCGTACTCTTCCAGCAAGGTCTGCAGCTGTTGCATGCGCTTGACCAACAGAGCGCGCAACATAGTCAGGTGCTGGTCAATGCGCCTGGAGTTGTAGAGTCTGGCAATCGCTTTCTGCCGCATCGGCGAGAGGCGAAATCCGCGCTGCATAAACAATCGATGAAACTGCGCTGCATGCTGGCGACACAGCACGTAGCCGTACGGCGCTTCGCCGCCAATAATCTTGTCGAATGTCGAGAACACCAGCAGCTTGTGCGGATCGGCAAAGTCCCGATAACGCGTAGCTGACTTGGAGAAACTCAACTCGCCCCACGTGTCGTTTTCGAACAGCCAGATTGCCCGCTCGGCCAGCCAGCGACAGATCTGCTGTTTATCCTGCGCGGGCATCAACTGGCCTTGAGGAATATTCACCGTGGAGGAGAGCACCGCCAAGCGTATCGGTTCGCGCGTGAGTAACGCCTTCAATGCAGGCAGGTTGAAGCGGCCGTCATCGCCGAAGGGCATTTCGACAACGCGGATATTGGCCGCCTGCAACTGGCGCAGAATCGCCCACGAGCAGGGCGATTCCACCAGCGCCACGCTGCCGCCGAGGTTCAAGGCACTGAGCGACAACTCCAGCACACTGCGCAGGTCCGCGCCGATATACACCTGCTCGGCCTGCCAGTGGTTGTGAGTGGAACGGGTGTAGCGTTCAGCCAGGGCCGCGCGCAATTCCGGCTCGCCGAGGGGCTGATAGAGCGGCGCGTGCGAGCGCGGGTATTGGCGGGTCAGTTCGCGCTCCATCGTCAACAATGGGCCTTGCAGCGACAGCAGCATCGCCGGCGCATCGCTGCTCAGTGCCAGCATTCCGGGCTGACGGGCGCTGGCGAAGACGTGATCCAGAAGATTGCCAGAGTTGGCCGTCACAGGTGCCGACGATATTGACCGGGTGAAATAGCCGAACCTGGCTTTGGCGTGGATTCTGCCTTCGTCCTCGAGCAGTGCGTAGGCGTATTTGGTCGTTGATACTGAAACGCCGAGGCGCAACGCCAGTTGTCGCAGTGACGGCAATTTTTGCTCACCCATGCCACTGGCGGCCTCGATCAATCCGACGAGGTAGTGGTAGACCGTTTGATAGGCGAACGCGGTGTCCTTGGGGGGCGTCAATGCTGTTCTCCTTGATTGTCAGCTTAGGGAGCAAACGGAAGACTGCGCTAAAGCAGTCAACTGTCCGTCTGCGCCGCCGCCCAGTGCTTCATCTCTTCAGCAATGAAGTGATTGACCAGGTCGCTGTATATTTTCTCAATGGCATCTGCATTCAAACCTTCGTTTTCGGCCCAGTCGCGACGGGTTGCCAACATCGCCTGAAAACGCTCCTGTGCCCGCACTGAGGCCGCCGAGGTCTTGAACTTCGAGGCAGCGAGTACGTACTGAAAGCGCTTGCCCAGCAGTTTGATCACCGCTTGATCGAGTCGGTCGATTTCACTTCGAATATCTTGCATGTCCGCACAGTCGGCGGGTTGTAACGTGTTGATGACGTCCATGTGCGTCTGTGCCTCTCGAATTGTTGTTGATCGTGCGGCGGGTTTTCAGGGGGTAAGCGCAGCGTTTTTTGTCACTTTGCCGGCGTTCTGAAAAAAACGCTCTGGGCGGCACGGTGCAAGGGCCGCAGATGACTGGCGATCCAGTAGCTCTTCACTGGCGAGGCGCCCGACGATCGCCGCCAGCGTCACTCCGGGATGCATCGCGCAAACGTAAATTCCGCCGACACCGGGCAGGTAACCGACAACGGGGATGCCGTCAGCGGGCATGGGCCGGAACCCGACGACGGCGGTTTGCGGCTCGATGGAAACCACTCCGTGAAGTTCATTTTGTATGGTTTCGGCGGTTCGCCAGGCAAGGTCTGTCGGCGAGTTGCCCGGCGCCTCGCCCAGATAATCTTCAGCGGCCAGCAACGTGCCGTCGGCACTTTGTCGAATTTCCATTTCGGGGCTGGAGATGATGCCTTTGACGAGGCCCGGTTGGGTCTTGTAGCGGATGAAAATGGCGGGGGAGGCGTCGATGGGCAGGGAGACGTTGAGCATCTGCGTTAACTGTTGGGTGCCGGTCCCCGCAGCAAGCACGACAAGGTCGGCATCGATCGCGCCCGTTGTGGTTTCAACGCCGGTGACATCGGCGTTGCAGGTTGTGAAACCGGTCACGCGGGTTTGCGTGAGCAATTGCGCGCCCAGCGCCCGGGCGCCGGCAATCAGGGCGTGGGTGGTTTGCACGGCGTCGAGTGCGCCTTCTTCCGCGCGATACAACGCGCAGGGTGGGGGATTTTTCAGGTTGGGCTCGCGGGCAAGCACCTCGGCAGACGATAACAATGTCGCCGACGCCGGATACTCTGCTGATTCGTTGTACGACAAAGCCCCGGTCCAGCGAATCTGCAAATCCGGCAGCTCGGTTTCGAGTCGTCGGTATGCTTCTATGGCCATACCGCGCAACTGCGCAATCGGATCAGCGCCGGCGTGCGAGGCATTGATCCAGGCGAAAGAGTTTGCCGTGACGCCGCTCGCGATCTCGTCAGCCTCGATCAGCGTGACGTGCGCTCCTTTGCCAGACAGGTGATACGCGAGGGAGGCGCCGACGATGCCCGCACCGACCACCACAATTCGCCCACGTGCTTTATGATCCATTTCAACATTCCCTGTTGTCGATCGGCTGATCCTGCAGCAGGGAGACGCGGCGAGCAACCAGAAAAAAGCCCGGCCAAAGCCGGGCTCGTCCGCTGGCAACGGCTTAAGCAGGCATATCTCCGGCGGGCATTTGGAATGTCAGTCCGTGACGGATGCTCAGTCGCTATGGATCAAGGGTCAGATTACGACGCCGAATGCTGACTGACGTGTTTTGGCCCCGCTAACGCCCAGGCAATCAACCCGAACAACGGCACAAACACGATCAGCACGATCCACACACCTTTATTGCTCGCTTTCCCCTCGCTCTTGCGCACCCGATTGATGGCCCAGAGTTCAATCAGCAGAAGAACTGCCGCCAGTACGATCCACACGGTTTCGATTTGCATTGGCTACCTCCTGATGGTCTGTTCGTTAGGTGGCGTGGGGGGCGGCGGGTTCATTTATTTTTCTTCAGTGCGTTGAGCTGCCGCGCCAGTTGCAAGGCTACGCGGCCGCTGTTGAAAGTCGGCAGCAGGTGGGTGAAAGGGATCTCGATGATCCGGTTTTCGCGCACCGCGCGCAGTTGCGACAACACCGGGTCGTGGGTCAACAGATAGCGTTTGCGACGGGCGGGTGACCATTCGGCGTCGGCCAGCAGAATCACGTCCGGGTCGCTGGCCAGCAGGGTTTCGCTGTTGACGGTGACTCGATAGAGGTTGATTTCGGCAAAGACATTGCGTGCCCCGGCAGCGGCCAATAACGGGGTGACAAACCCCCGCCGACCTTCGCTGTCGAGGCCTTTGACTTCGTTGTCGAGATAGAACACCGACAGCGATTTACCCGCACCGGCCAGGGCTCGGGCACTGGCGAGGTCGGCGTCCATGGCCTCACTCAATTGCCGCGCCTGTGGCTGTTTGTGCAGCAGCCTGCCCAAGGTCAGCAAGTCATTGCGCACATGCGCGAAGTAATCCAGCGAATGCCCGTTGCAGGCCGACTCCAATAGATAAGAACCGACGCCATTGCGCGCCAGACCCGAGCGTGAAGTCACACCGTCGCCGAATGCCGTGGCGAACCCGCCAATCACCAGATCAGGTTTCTGTGCGTAAAGCACTTCGCTGGCCGGGTATTGCCGCGCGATCACCGGCACACCGAAATACGCGGCTGGCCGCTGACCGGCATCGGTGTCATCCAGATACGCCACGCCAACCAGCGCTGGCCCGGCACCCAGCGCCAGGACGAGATCCGCCGCATGCTGATTGAGCGCGACGACGCGCGAAGGCGCAGCGGCGTTCCAGTCCTCGCCGCAATTACTGAAGCTGTCGGCGAGTGTCGGCATTGAACAGAGCAGGGCGCCAAGCGCTAACAGGATCGATTTCATCCCTGCGCCTTGACCAGCAAATCCGCGACCACTTCACCGCCCACCAGATGCCCCTCGACCAGCCGCTGCACCTCTTCATGGCTGTGCACGCCATACCAGCAACGTTCCGGGTACACCGTCACAATCGGCCCCAGATTGCACGGAAACTGGCAGTGCGTGCGCGTCAGCAAGACGCCGCCCGGCGTCTCGATGCGATCGTGCGCCAGCAAATGCCGGCGCAGGGTTTTCCATAACTGCAAGGCGCCGCGCTGGGTGCAGCGCGGGCCGGTGCAGAGGAACACATGGCGTGCGTGCTCGGGCACGTGCGACCAGTCCGGGTGCGTATCGACGCCGTCGACGGTTTTGATTTCACTCATCAGAAGCGGTACGTGTAGCGTACTTCGGAGGTGAACGGCCGGCCGAGGTTGTCGACGTTGCTCGAACGGCTGGTGACGTAGTCGCGGTCGAAGAGGTTTTCCACCAGCAGACTCACCCGGTGTTGGTGGGCGTTGTCGAGGTAGCGATAAGCGTCGGCGTCGACCACCGAATAATTGCCGTATTCGACTTGCTTCGAGCTTTTGATATCGCGGATGTAACGGATCGCACCGCCAACACCCCACAGGCGATTTTCCGATTCATAACCCACCCGCGAACGGGCGAAGAAGCTCGGGATGTCGTTGATGGTTACACCGGTGCGCGACTCGGTGAGGTTGCGGGTCATGTCCGCTTGCAGGCTCCACTGATCGTTGAGCGCCAGTTTCGCGTCCGCCTCGAAACCGCGCATCTGGATCGTGCCTTCACCGTTGACCCACTGAATGTCATCGACGGTGATCAGGTCGTCGATCTTGCGTTTGAACAGGGTCACGCTGGCGCTGACTTCGCGATCCAGCAGCAGGCCCTTGTAGTCGACACCCAGCTCCGTATTGCGGCTTTTTTCCGGTTTCAGGTTGCGGTTGCCGATCTCGTCGCCCGGCTCGTTGACGAACAGTTGCTCGGCGTTCGGCAGTTTGTAGGCGCTGCCGTATTGACCGCGCACCGACCAGTTGTCGTTGAGGTCATACAGCGAAGTGAGCATGCCGACCGTGGCGCTGTCGCCACCGCTCATGGCCTCGTGACGCACGCCGATGCTCGGATGCCAGTCGGGCAGGGCGTCGATCTGCGGGCGCAGTTGCGTGTAGAACGCATGGGCTTCGGCCTTGTCGTTGTCGATGATCAGCACGTCGTCCTGGCCCTTGAACCACTGGTTGTCGCTGCCGAACACCAGCACATGGCCGCCGGGCAATTCTGCTTTGCCTTCGGCCTGCACGCCCCAATCGGTGAAGCCCCAATAGTCGTTGTGGTTGATGACTTTTGTGCCGCCGCCGGCGACGTTGTTGACCCGGGTGTAGCGCGTGTCCCAGTCGTTGATATGGCCTTTGACGAAGTAGCTCAGACGCTCATTGACGGTCTGCTCGAAGGTCGCCGTGGCGATCTGCTGCACGCGGTCGTTGGTGGTCTTGTGATTGTCGACCGGACGGGCGAAGTCGAGGTTGGCGTCGGCGTATTGGTAGAACAGTTCCAGCCGCGCATCCTCGCCAAACGACTGAATCGCCTTACCGCCGAAGGTGGTGACTTCGTAGGCACGGTTCTTCCCAGAATCGTTTTTCATGTCGCGGTTGCGATACGGCTGATAGCCGTCGGAGACGTTGTGACTGACGTACGCCAGCAAACCCAGGTCGCCGAATCCGTTAGTGAAGATATTCTCGACCCGCGCATCCTCGGTGGTACCGCCAAAGCTGTCCACGCCCAGATTCACTTCGCCGGCGGCTTTGCGCGACTGCGGGCTGCGGGTGACGATGTTGATCACGCCGGATACGGCTTGGGTGCCGAACAACAGGCTCTGGCCCCCTTTGAGTACTTCGATGCGTTCGATGGCGTTGGCCGGCAGGGTGTCGAGATAGAGGCCGCCGTACAGGCGATTGTTCAGGCGCACGCCGTCGAGCAGGATCAGCGTATCGTCGTTGCGCCCGCCCAGCAGCGAATAGGTGCCGTAGTCGAACGGGCCATTTTTCGGCGCGACGTACAGGCCGGGAATGAACATCTGCATGACGCGACTGACATCGGCACTGGGGCCGGCGCGCTCGATCTGTTCGCGGCTGACGATCTCGACCTTGCTGCCGAACTTCGCCATGTCGGCGACCGTGGTCGACTCCACCGACGGTGCGGAAACGATTTGCTGATTGAGTTCCAGTGGTGTGTCGTCGGCCAGTAGCAGCGGGCTGAACAGGCAACCAAGAAACAGGGTTGGAGCAGAAGTGTAGAAAGGTCGAATCATTGTCTTCTCGAAAAGGATCTTCGCAGAAGAGCATGCAAGAGAAGGCATCGCGCACAGCCAATACCGGCCCATGCCCGCCCACCGCAGGATTTTGCCAAACAGCAATTCAGGCCGGTCTCCGGGCTCGCGCGTATCGAGGCTTTCACCTTCCCATGGCCGTCTAACCACAGTGGTGTATCGAAAGCATCACGCGCATACCGTTGCGGGGGCAGCACCGGACTTGTTCGAAAAGAACGTACCGGTTTCCCGTTTCACCCCATGCACGGCGGCATGGGACACCTGAAACTGGGCGGCATCTGAACATTCGAATGACCGTTCGTCAACTTGCCGATACAGGTACTCGACCCGCGAATTACCAACTTTGGAAATAACTACTAAGGTCTATAGCGGTAATCACAACGCAATATCGCGCGGCGTCGACAGGCGTGAGGGATTCGCCACGTACGCTGAACAGGGAGGTTCTCATGCACGGTGCCAGCGGCCATCCTCACGGTGGGCACGCCCCGCATTTCATTCGCAGCGCTTTACTGGTCGCCATGGCCAACACCCTGATGCTCGCAGACGCTCAAGCTGCGTGCGGGCCTTTGGCGGCGGGTGCCTACAACGTCTCGCAAACCTGTTTGCCGGCGGCCGGCGTCGATGCGTCGATCAGCACGCAGTCGGGCACTACCATTACCACTACGGCGGGTTCCTCGTTGAACAGTCGTGGCAACAATGCCAACACCACGCTGACACTCACTGGCACTACGGTAAACAGCACACCCCCAACGGCCGCCAACGCAGTGTTTGCCAATGTCATCGGCACCACCGGCAACGCCAGCCTCAGCGTCAATGGCGGGACCAACACGGTGAATGTCGGCGGCAGTGGCCTGGACGCGCTGGCGATCACCAATGCCAGCGCTGGCTCGTCGACGTTTTCGGTGAGTGCCGGCACCACGCTGAACATCCTCAATACCGTGGTCGGCAATGAACACGATGGCATCGACATCAACGCCAGCGGCGGCGGGGCGATCAACCTGAATCATCAGGGCAATGGCCAGATCACGTTGCTCGGCGGCAACGGCGTCTGGACCAAAGCCACGGGCAGTGGCGAGACCAACGTCAACGTCGGCAGTGGCGTGAGTATTCTGGTCAACAACGATGATGCACTCTCGGCCGGTCTTCCGATCATTGACGACACTTTGCCGACTGCCGGCATTGGTAACCACGCCGGCGTGCATACCCGCGCAGTCAATGGCAACACCACACTGATCAACGCGGCGAATGTGCAAAGCATCGGCATGAACGCCTTTGGCTTGTTCACCGAGGGCGGCACAGGCAATACCCGCCTGACCAACAGCGGCAACCTGAGTACCAGCGGCCTCAACGGTTTCGGCATTCGTTCGTTTTCCAGCGTTGGCAGCATCGCCATCGTCAACGACGGCGCCATCACCACCACGGGTGGCGGCGCCCACGGTATCTATGCCAATGACAATGTCGGCGGCAGCGGTTCGATCAGCATCGAGAACAATGCTGCCATCAACGTCGGCAGCACGGCCAATACCGCCGGTTCGCGGGCGATCTACGTGATCAAGCGCGGTACCGGTGATGTCGCGATCACGGGTAGCGGCAATATCAAAGTCCTCGGCGACATCAACACCACCCGGGCCTACGCGATCATTGTCAGCGCCGAAAACAACAATGTGCTGATTGATTACTCGGGCGATCTGTTCGCCAGCGGGTTTGGCGCGGGCGGTATACGGGTCGATTCGACCGGCGGCAATGTTCAGGTCAACTACCGTGGCGATCGCATCGAAACCCTGCACAGCAACGCCAACGGCATCTATGCCTCGACGCAGTCGCCGACGGGCACGGTCAACGTCAATTCCGGCGGCACGATCATCACCCACTCGAACGCTGGCTCGGGCGACGGCACGGGCATTGGTGCTTTTGGTATCCAGGCGCTGACGCTGGGCGGCGACGTGGGTGTCGTGTTCAACGGCCCGCTGATCGACGTCAACGGTCAGGGCGCGGCGATTCTGGCCGGCAATGCCTTCAACTCAGGCAGTGGGCTGGGCACATTGAGTGTCAGTAACAGCGGGGAGTTGATCGCGCGGGGCAATCAACAACGCGGTATCCGAACGTTGTCGGTCACTGGCGCGCAAAGTGTGGTCAACAGCGGCGCGATCCAGACCTTCGGTGCCAGCGACAGTCAGGGCATTCTCGCCCAGGCCTCGGGCGCCGCGAATTTGACCGTCAGCAACAGCGGCGCGATCACTACTCGAGGCGTTGGCTCGTCGGCCATAGACGCCTTGACCGAGGGCGGCAGCGTCAATGTCAGTAACAGCGCCACGCTTCAGGGTGGTCGGGCCGATAGCAGCGGCATTGCCCTTGGCGGTGCGAGCCAGACGTTGACCAACTCAGGTGCGATCACTGCGCTTAGCGATGTCGCCGTACGCGCCGATGCGACCACACCGGGCACGACGTTTGCGCTCAACAATACCGGGCAGATAACCGGCGCTGTGAATGCCGTCAGCGCGGCCAGCACGGTGGCCAACAGCGGCACCTGGACACTGCGCAATTTCACCGCCAGTAGTGCCAGCGGCAGTCGCGATACCTGGGGCGTTGCCGTCAGTGATCTCGGCTCATCGGGCGCCAACAGCATCGACAACAGCGGTGTGATTCGTCTGGCGGCGCAACCGGCGACGGGCATCGTCAGCTTCAACGCCAGCGGCGCCTATCTGCCCTTGGGGCAAACGGCCAATACGCCGACGCTGGGCGGTGCTGTACAGGGCCAGTTGCTCGGTGTAAACCGATTCACCCATAGCGGCACGCTCGACCTTGCCGCCGGCAGCAACACGGTCGGCAATGTGTTGCTGATCAGCGGGGCCAACACCGTCGGCACCGATGGCGGCGGGGTGTTTGTGTCCAATGGCGGCCGGCTGCTGCTTAACACCACGTTGAATGGTGGTGGCGCGAACAGCCTCTCGGACATGCTGGTTGTGGATTCGACAACCACCGCCAGCGGCGGCGCCACCGGCGTGATCGTGAGCAATGTCGGCGGCCAGGGCGATCTGACTCAGGGCAATGGTATTGCGGTGGTCGAACTGCTCAACAAGACCGAAGCCGCGAGCGACGCCAATGCCTTTCAACTGGCCCGGCGTGTTGTCGCCGGTCCGTACGAATATCGCCTGCAGCAAGGTGCCCAGGACGGTAGCGGCAAGGACACTTGGTATCTGCGCTCGGACGCGGTACCGCCGGACGGTCCTCCAGGCCCCGATCCTGATCCCGATCCCGATCCCGATCCCGATCCCGATCCCGATCCGACGCCCGATCCTTCCCCGGTACCCAATTACCGTCCGGAAGTGTCGCTGTACGGTGCCGTGCCCGCGCTGGCCCTGGTTTACGGCCGGACAATGGTCGACACCCTTCACGAGCGGGTCGGCGAGGAACGCCTGAATCGCGGTGATCCATTGCCCAAGGAAGACGAATCGACGTTGGCGCCATCGATGGGCTGGGGCCGGGTGATCTACCGCAGCGGCAAACAGGATGGCGACCGCAAAAACGCCTTGGGCAACACACCCGAGTACAACTATGACCTGACGGCATTTCAGGTCGGCACCGACCTTTACCGCAAGGACCGGCCCGACGGCAGTCACGAGCAGGCCGGGCTGTCATTGTCCGCCGGCACCATCGACGCCGGCGTCAGCCACTACACCCGGCGCGCCGCCGGCGAAGACACCTTGCGTGCGTACGGCGTCGGCGCGTACTGGACGCACTTCGGCCCCTCCGGCTGGTATCTGGACGGGGTGTTGCAGGTCAACCGCTTTGACATCGAAGCCAAACCCAACGACATGGCCAAACTGAAAACCCGCGGTTGGGGCTACACCGCCTCGCTGGAAAACGGCTACCCGTTCGAGGTCGACAAAGACTGGTACATCGAGCCGCAATTGCAAGCGATCTACAGTTACGTCGATCTGGGCAGCAGCGATGACGCCGGCGCGAAGATTCGCTTCAAGGACGTTGACTCACTGATCGGCCGCGCCGGCGTGCGTATCGCCAAGGACTGGGACACCGAGGGCGTCGACAACAGCGCACGGCGCACCAATGGCTGGATCCGTCCGAGCATCTGGCATGAGTTCAAAGGGCAACCGAAAACCGAATTTTCCTCCGAGTCGGGGTACATTCCGTTCGAATCCGACATTCAGGGCACGTGGGGTGAAGTGAATGTCGGGGTGGATTACCAGGCCAATCAACGCACCACGTTTACCGCATCGGCCGGCTATCGTCAGGGGTTCGACGGTGACAGCCATGGGTATGACGCGATGCTGGGGTTCAAGATCAATTTCTAGGGCTTTTGTACACGCCGCAAACCCTACATTGGATGGCTTGCTGACGCTCGGCCCTATATCCTTCACGCCTGTTTGATGGACTGACTTAGGGAAGAATTGCATGCCGTTCAGGGTGATGGTGGTCGGTGGTTACGGAAATTTCGGCAGTATCGTCTGCCGGCACCTGGCGCTGATGCCGGAGATCGGCTTGGTACTCTCCGGCCGTGATCCGCAAAAATTGCAGCGCAAAGTCGATGAACTGAATGGTCAATCGGGCATCGTCTGCGAAGGCTGGTGCGGTGATGCCATGGGTGCGGAGTTCGAAGCCGCTTTGCGTGTGCTGAACATTCAGTTGGTCGTACACACCGGCGGGCCGTTTCAAGGGCAATCCTATGCCGTTGCGCAGAGTTGCATCGATGCCGGCGTGAACTATTGCGACCTGGCGGACTGCCGCACGTTCGTCAACGGCATCGACGTGCTTGATGCGCGGGCGAAGCAGGCGGGTGTGGCGATCCTCAGTGGTTGCAGCTCGGTGCCGACGTTGTCGTCAGCCATCATCGATGAGCAGCGCCAGCGCTTTTCGCGCATTGACTCGATCGAGCATGGCATTTCCTCGTCGGCGAAAATGCCGGGGCTGTCGACCATCGAAGGCGTGCTCGCTTACGCCGGCAAACCGATCAAACAACTGAAAAACGGCAAGGTCCACGAAGTCTCCGGCTGGCTGGACCTGACCTTGCGCAAAATGCCGCAGATGGGTACCCGATTGCTGGCCAACGTTGATGTCCCCGACATGGATATTTTTGCCAATCGTTATGGTGCGCAGACCTTGAGCTTCAAGGCGGGCGCCGGTCTCAAACTCGGCGGCATCGCCAACGGTCTGCTGGCTCAGGCGCTGAAAATCGGGCTGGTGCGCGACCATGCTTTGTGGGCTGCAAGATTGCATCGCCTGGGCACGCGGTTCGAGCGTTTCGGCGATGGCAAAAGTGCAATGTACATCGACGTGCAGGGCCTCGGCATTGACGGCAAACCGTTGTCGATGACCGCGCAACTCACCGCCCTGAATGACAAAGGCCCCGAGATTCCCAGCTGCGCTGCCGTGGCACTGGCCACGAAAATGGCGCAAGGCTACGTGCCGTCCTCCGGTGCCCGGCCTTGCGTGGGCGAAATCAGCGTCGCCGAATACATGGCCGCGATCAACGACCCGGCCAACCTGAGCCTGGCCGTGCATTTCTCCGACGGGCAGCGCTGACATGCTCTATCTGTGCCTGAAGTACTTGCACATCATCGCCGCGATTTTCCTGTTCGGCTTCGGCATGGGTTCCTACCTCTACCTGATCGCCGCCAGCCGCACCGCCAACCCGCAGGTCATAGCGCACGTCGCGCGCATGGTCGTGCGCTTCGACACGTGGATCACCACACCGGCCGGTTTCGTGCAGATCATCACGGGGTATCTGTTGATGCGGCTTTCGGGGTTGTCGATGAGCACCGACTGGGTGCTGACCTCGCTGATTATCTTCTTCTGCGTCGGCTCGCTGTGGCTGCCGGTGTTGCTTCTGCAGAAGCGCTTGTACGTAATGGCGTCGAGTGCGAGCGAGACGGGGGCCGACCTGGATGAGCAATACCAAGGCGTGTACCGCCAATGGTTATGGATGGGCGTGCTCGGTTTTGCCGGGATGTTTGTCATCGTGCTGATGATGGTGACGAAGATGACACCGCTGCAGTTGTTCAGTTTTCTGGCGTAGGTACAGTTGCTTTGAGAAAGCGCTGTTCATGATCTGGAGTTGGCAACAGGCAAGCGTCGTACTTGCCGAACAGGCGATAGCGGTTCAGCGCAATGCGGTCGTAGGCCCAGTCGCGCAAGCCTCGCGGGAAGATGCGCAGCAGTCGTAATGGCTGCCAGCGGGCGGGTAATTGGCTGATGACTTCGAGAAAAGCGTCGGAGCGTTCCCAGTAGTGGCGGTCGCGGATGACGGCCATTGTGTCGAACTGATCTATGGGCAGGCCGGCCCACGCCAGCAACGCTTGGCCCTCCGGCGATTGAACCGCTGCCAAACGTACGCGACGCTGATGATCGTGACGAATCAAGAAGCGCGCCCAGCCGTTGCAGAGTTTGCAGACGCCGTCGAACAGGACCACGGATTCGCCGGGGTTGAGCAGCGGGGCTGGGGTTGGGCGGGTTTTTGGGGTGGACATGGTGTGGGTTCGGGAGATGCTGGAATTGCTGCGATCATAGCCTCAGAAGGTGCTTGGCGCGAATGGCCATATTCGGTGATCGCCGGACTTGCGCGTTAACCTGGACGCGCTGGCACTCTGCGAGAAAACGTAGATCAACTACAGTTTCCCTAACCAGTCTTTAAGGAAGTTCGTCTATGTCAGTGGATCAGGATCGTTTTTCTCGCGCTTTCAGTTTTGTGCTCAACAACGGTATTGAATTGTTCCCGGTGAAAATGAAGCGCAGGGATACCGGCGTCGTTGCCTTTCGCATATCAAAAGGGGGAACTGCCGGAAATACATTGGAGGTAGGGGAGGAGGTTGATGAAGAGACAATGATTTATAAGGTCTTGAAACTTGGCTATGCAGTTCGCTGCTGCTCGGTCGATGGGAGCATTCGGGGATTGTATAAACCGGATCAGCGATCTGTGCGCGAGGTACGTCGTTAATAAACATATTTGTTACCCCCCAAGAGGTTAACCCTTGCGGGTATCTGCACGCCACAGGCAACACGAACTCTAAAGGCCGGCGCTGAAGAGTCTCGAGTGCAGATCAGATTGCGAGGCTCTCAAGAATGGGCGAAATTAGGGTGGAAATGTAATTAGCCAAAAATATCTGACAGCTCCTTGGGGTAGTGTGGTTCCAAGGTGAATACTGGCGAGGTTTTAGCGAATTTGTTTATGTCGCCAGCTAATAACTCTGTGTATCTCTTGAATATATCTCTGAAGGTTTTAGGTACAGGTCCGTATAAGCTTTTGCAAGTCGCTACAAAGTCGGAAACTGCGCTTATGAAATGTTGGTCTGCCTGCGTTACTTCAATGTAATCGTAGGAGGCTTCACTGTTTTCTTTTGTATGAATATCGAAGTTATGAGCAGCAGCGTTCCTTGCCTGGCGTAGCTTGTGAAGCGCGTGGCAGATATCTTTGGAAAGAATTTTGTTTTCCTGCAGATGCTGTATGTGGTCGAAAAAATTAATCTCAGGTGCATTTTTTGTTATTGGTTTTCTACTTAGCCTTTTTTCCCAAGATTTTTTCGGTTTGTACTCTTTTAAACTTTCTGTGCTGGCTTTGGTTGCCATGGCTTCCAGATACAGTGCAGCTCCAATAACTTGGCCCTTTTTTTCAAAGCTTCCAAGGTCAATTGCGTGGCTAGGAAGGTTTTCTAGAACCCCAAGTTCCTCATCGCTCAGGCTATGAACGTATGCATGCAGTGTCAAAAAGTGCGGAATGGGTGCTTCGCTGTATATTAGGTCCCGAACGATATGGTGGACCTTTACTCCTAGGTGTGTTTCGTGGCGTCGGTTTGTTGCAGTCAACTTTTTTGCGAAAGTTGTGATGAAACGTTCCGTTAAAGGGATGTCCAAAAGTATCTGGTCTGCGTTCAGGTAAAATTTAATCTCAATGGTAATGCTGTCGGATGACAGGATATCAATAAAATATTTTAATGTTTTATCATCAAGTCTTGCTTCTTCGACTGGTGTGGTCGTGCCTTCTGTAGATATAAAAAAGCTGCGTAGTTTTGCACCCAGTCCGTAATTCAGGTCTTTCTTGATTTCATCAATGTTCATTCAATTTAGCTTCCCTTGGGGGCTGACGACTTATGTGCGTCAAGTGCCGATTTTTTCGGGCTTTGTCAAGGTGCAGAACAGTATTCAAACCGGCTAGGGTATATTTTTATTAATTAGACATTTTTACTTACTCTCGTTCTTTCGAGCCAAGGGGGCGGCCAAAAACTTCATCAAAGGCTAGTTCCGCTTGTTCGCGTATCATCTTTGAACTGCCTTTCATCTTGAGAATCAAAACTTTCCAGCGAAATTTACTATATGGTAAGTCATCGATATTGATTCCATTATTTTCATCGAGCTTCATGCAGACGTCGTATCGAACGCCTCTCTCAGGAAGATTTTCTCGATAGTTACGGTTGAATAGATGACTTTTAAGGCGATTTTTGACAGTGTAAGAGTGGCCTCTATAAATTGCCTTTAGACCATCGATGGTTAAGTTGCATCTGTTTTGCTCGGACTGATAATCAGACATGATCACATACAGTCCTGTTCCGTAGTACGTTGCCTCAACATCGATGCTGGAACTAACAGATTTTGAAGTAACTGATTTGTGGTCTTTTTTGTAGTCATGAGCCGAAAAGAAGTCTACGAAATGGCTTCGCACAGTTTCCTGCAGTTCACGTTCTAGCGTAACTAAGTTTTTGATGTCATACATGCATCGCGAGTCCAAAAGCTATCTAAGGAGTGGGCAATGGTTAGAGAGCGTGATCCGCTTCCAGTTGCCCTCACACTGCTGTTTCACCGCCCCGAACGTCCCTCACTCGATCTTTCGATCCGGCTCGCAGCGCATGCCGAAGCTTCAACGCCGGCCGTTCGACGCAGTAATACGAAACACCACTCAGCAAGAACGACAGCACCAACACCGTTGCAATCTTGTGCCAGTCGAATGAAGTAATCGGCGAGAGACCGTGCAGGAAGTAGAACACCACGAAGTGATTGAGGAATACGCCGTAGCTGATGTTGCCCAGGAACTCGTCAATCCGGTGAAACTTGAGCTTCGTCAGCAAGAACACTACGGGGATGCCCACGGCAATGCCTGCGGCCACTTCGGCGTTGAACGGTCGGCGTTCGATCCATCCCGCCATGATCGCTACAAAGATTAACGCCGCCGCCACAGCGGTACCACCAGCAATCGCTAAACCCTTCGCCTGTGGTTTGTAGAGATAGCTGCCGCACAGGAAGATGAACAGGACACCCGGCAACAAACGGTAGCCGTAAAAGTCGGTGTTGATGAGTCCAAGACACGCGGGGATGAAGACCGCGACGGACAAGGCGAAAGCCACACCGCGTGCTCGGTAGATGAGCAGGAACGGGATCACCAGGTAGAAGCACATCTCAAGGCCGAGCGACCACGCCGGTGGCAAAATCCAGATTCCGGATGCACCAAACATATAGAACCCGAGGGGCACGATGGCCAGGCTCGCGGCGATGTTTTTGACGGTTAATTCGGCCGCTTGCGGCGTACCGGGCAGCAGGAAGTAGATCACCGCACAAGAAACGACGAAGTAGAACAGGAACTGCGGATAAAGGCGCAAGGCCCGGTCCAGGTAGAACAGACCGACCTTTTCGGGCGCCTTGTAGTTGCGCTCGATCAGTGAAGTCATGACGAAACCGCTGATGAGCAGGAAGGAAATCACAGCAACCACACCCGGGTTGAACCCCATGAACATCTTGCCCAGATGCGAAACGGCGACCATAACGGCCAATAGCAGACGGTAGGCTCCCACGTGTATCCCCAAACGACCTTGTAGTTATGGCGGGTAAATTACGATGGTTTGTGGGTGGATTACAGGTTTTTCTCTGCGCTCGGAGCTAGGGAATGGCGGGGAATTTCAGGATTTCGGAGAATGCGGGATTTATGCGAGTCATTCGCAGTGGGCGAGAGCGCTCGGCACGGAACCAAGCGCTCAGGGTAGGGCGGGGCACTTACTGCTCCACCCTGACGTTTCAGCCTTTGTTTGCGTTCAGCTTGCGCAGTTCTTCGTAGGTCGCCGACTGGACGAACCAGAAGCCGGAAATGATGCACCAGCACAGGGTGCCGGCCACGAAGATACCCAGCGCCGGGAGGAACCCGCTGGTGAAAATCGCGACGATAGCGACCAGCCAGATGAACGCCAGGGACAGATAGAGGACGGTGTTGTTGACGCTGATGACGAAGTCTTTCACAGGGGCATATTCCTTGCGGGATGTAGAAAAATTCCCCCTCTCCGGGGGGCGAACCAATGCTATCACATTGCCTTCATGGTTCAAGGAAGGAGAACTCATTGCCGTGTGGAATGGGGACAGATTTATTTATCAGGCGGACCGGGCGCTTCTGGCCGAAAGCATACGCCCAATGCAATCTTGAGCCCTTTGTGACAGCAGCCACACCACAGCCACAAAGGGATTACCTATCAATCCACCGGCACAACATTATCCAGCGCTCGATTCACCGCCAATTCCCCCAGCATCACCACTTGCGCAATCCCCAGCGCAGTTTTGCGGTGGCCTGGGTCAAGGAGGGCAGCGAAGTTGCAGAGCATTTCGGTGGCAGAGCCGAGGGATTCGCTGGCGTTAACCAGCAAGGACTCGCTGTCGTAGTCGGAATTGGCCAGAAACATGGGTGCGTGTTTCTGGTCGCTGCCCATGATGCGTTGAGTCGGGGTGAGGTAGTAATCGAGTGCTCGTTCTGCTGCGTCGTTGAGTGTTCGGGAATCCGGGAATTTGTAGGGTGAGACTGGATCGATTTCTGGTGGATTCGGCGTTGGTTTGAACATAGATGAAGCTCCATATGGGACTTAAGGAGCCATCACCCTCGCTACCAAACGAAAGGTGGTGGCCATACGAAGGTTGGTAGACCGGCCCATATGGAAAATCCGGCGCGCCCGAAGACGCCCTGCGCATGGCCACCATAAAACAAATGCTGAAAAAGCATCTGCGCACGGTGACGTTATGCGTCATATGGAAGCGGGCTACCAAACCCCATCACTGTTTTTCAGTGACCCAGGAACGATAAAACCCGCGCCCCAGACGCACAAGCCGGCGGATTCTGGCGTAGTCGTAGGCAACGGCGCAAGACGTTGTAGCCTTAAGCAGGTAACGCGACGTGTCTTTTAAACAGCCACGAAAAACTCCTAAACACGCATCATCAACACGCCGTTCAAAATGACATTCGTCGGTCCACCCTGCAGTTCACGCAAAGGCTTGGAACCCTCACGTCGGGGAGCGCATCAACACTAGGTTGCAACCCAAAAAGACGAGGAAGGATACCCATGTCAGTTCATCCGATTTTGTTTCTGGGCGGTTCCGGCGCCATCGGCCACCATTCTGCCAAAGCCTTACGCGCCGCCCACCCCGAGGTCCCTTTACTGATCGGCGGCCGTGACCTGGCCAAGGCTCAACAAGCGGCAGAGGAAATGGGCGGGGCGCAGGGCGTGGTCATTGATCCTGCTGCCGAAGACTTGGGGTTGGGCGATCGCCCGGTCAGCGCCGTGGCGGTTTTCTACATGGATCATTCTCTTGCCGGGTTACGTTTTGCGCAGCAGCGCAAGGTGCCGCACCTGAGCATTTCTTCTGGCATTTTCGAAATTGCGCCGCAAATCGCCAGTTTCATCCATCGCCCTGACGCGGCGCCCATCGTCCTGGGTTACGAATGGATGGTGGGCGCGACGACCGTGGCGACATTGCACCTTGCCGAAGCGTTTGCCCGAGTGCGCGATATCCGTATTGATGCGCTGGTCGACGAAGAGGACGGCGGCGGGCCGACCGTGGCCAAGGATTTCGAACACCTGAACAAGATGCTGCCGGCCGCCCTGACTCGGCGCGACGGGGAGTACATCTGGCGCGAAGGGGAGGACAAGAACGTCAGCTTCCGCGCGCTGGACGGTACGCCGATGCAAGCCAGCGGTTTCTCGTCCATCGACGTCACTGGGCTGGCGGCCGCCACCGATGCGCCTAATGTGCAGTTCAATCTCGCCAGCGGGGTCAGTTCTTCGCGACGCGCGGGGCGGCCGATGTCGACTGAGATCCTTATCGAAATGGTTGGCGAGGATCGCCAGGGGCGACCGTTGCACACTCGGCATGCCCTCGTGCATCCGGCGGGCGCCGCCGCGCTCACGGGGTTGAGTATCGCGATGCTGCTGGAGCGACTGCTCGGCCTCGATGGTCGAGCGCCCACTGCGGCAGGTCTTTACTTCCCTTATCAGTTGCTCGAGGCCGGTGCGTATCTGGAGCGTCTGAGCAAGGAGGGCGGTGAGTTGCTTGATCTGAAAGTGCCGTAAGGCAGGTTTCTTTCGGAAAAGCTGATCTTGCTCATTGAGCCGCTGGCGAGCCTTGATGCGCCCGCCAGTGCTCATTCGCCCTCACGGCGATTGCCAAGCCCCGCCATCCGCCACCGGCACTTCACCCAGATCATAAGGATTGATCCCCTCAAGGCAGCCGACATTGAAGCCGAATTCATACGGATTGGTACTGCGTCGATGATGGGTGTAGATGCCGCAGTTACCGCAGAAAAAGTGCTCGGCCACTTGCTGGCCAAAGCTGTACTTCAACAGCGCAGACTGGCCACGGATCACTTTCAGGTCCGCCGCCGGCACTGCCGCAACGACTGCGCCACGGCGTTTGCAGAAGGAGCAGTCGCAGCGATGCGGCGCCGGCAGGCCGTCGGGCAGGTGGATTTCGAGAATGACGGCGCCGCAATGGCAGCTGGCTCGATGGTCACGGCGGATCAACGTATTGCCGATCTGTTTGAGCATGACTAAGCCTCCATCCAGTCCACCGTTGCCGTTTCGCGCCATTTGACCTCGGTGATGCCATACCGCTCGGCCTGGGGTTTAGAGATGACTTTCAACGGTGGCTTGCCGGGTTTGGGAATCGGCGCGATGCCGGCATCGCAACTCGCCCAATGCCATGCGTCAACATTGCGCATGGTTTTTGCGCGGATGACGAATGATTTTGGCTGGCCGTGAAGTTTGTATTCGATGACGAAGATGTCGACGTTGCTCATGCGTTCCTCCTTACGCTCATACGCAAATGAGTTTTGCCGTCGAAAAAAATTCAAAGGATTTTCGGGGTTTGTTTCAGGCTGCTGACAATTGTTTTGCTTTGAACGGTTGGAACCGGCGGAGGCCTAAAGATCAAGCCTTTACCAAGCAGACAGAACAGCAAAAATTCCCTCGATTTCAACCCCGGAGGTACCCGGTGAAC
Organism: Pseudomonas sp. AC242; assembly: GCF_979258655.1. Taxonomy (NCBI): domain Bacteria; kingdom Pseudomonadati; phylum Pseudomonadota; class Gammaproteobacteria; order Pseudomonadales; family Pseudomonadaceae; genus Pseudomonas; species Pseudomonas sp. AC242. Next base: position 2,846,284 of record NZ_OZ409873.1, on the reverse strand, counting down.
AAGACGATCAGTGCCGAGGATTTGAACATTCAGCTCAAACACAACGATGACGCTGCACTGTTCAAATGGCTGCTCGCCAGTTTCCTGATGGGCAAGCGGATACAGGCCGAAATCGCCGCCGAAGCCTATCGGGTGATCGCTGATAAACACGGGCGCGATACACCACGCAAACTGGCCGCGTGTAGCCATCGTGAACTGGTCGCGATGCTCGGTGAGGCGCACTACGTGCGTTACGACGAGACCACCGCCGTACGGCTGCACGCCTTGGCACGCCGGTTGAACGACGAATACGCGGGCAAGGTCAGCCATATGGTCGAGGCCAGCGCTAATCGCCAGGCGTTTGAGAAACGGCTGGCGGAGTTCGACGGCATCGGTCCGAAAACCGTGGAAATCTTCATGCGCGAGGCAAGCGCTGTGATCAGCCTTTGATCGTGGGCCGTGACGAAAAGCGGTCACCGCCCAGATCGTGCAGAGCCTATTTGACTCGACGGCCAGAACGATTGATCGCCAACAGGCACAGCCCGACCAGCAGTGCGGCGCCTGCAACCAGCAGTGCCGAAGGTTGCATCGGCTGGCGCAAGCCTGATGCTGTATGCCGCTGCGATATCGCCAGTGGTCGGGTTTCAACGGTCGCTTCGTCAAACGTACGCAATGATGAAACGGCTTCTGCCTGAAACGGCATTTCCTCGATGCTCAGACGCAGGCCATCTGACAGTTCCAGTTTCCGCGCGGTGATCGTGCCAACGATTCTGTCTGGATAAACCGGTTCGCCATTGGGATCGAGTTGGTCATAGAAGAAGTTCTGCCCTTCGAGCCAGCCCACGGCCGTCTGCAACTCGGGGCCCAGGTAATACTTGCCGTCGAGGAAAAAGCCAGAAAACTGCGGCGCGCGCTCGACGCTTTCAATGCTGTAACGCTCACCCGCTTTCATACCGGTTTCAGGGGCAATCATGGTCAATCCCTCCGCTGTAGGTTCAGCGGTAGAGAACACGGAGCGACCGTCGTTCCATGTAAAGGAGGAAAGGTAGCCGTTGTCCCGAAATGAACCGGTAAACGGTGAAAACAACTTAGCCCGATGAAAACCGGACGAAGTTGCAGCGCTACAGGTTCATCGGGTGCCAGGACTTTTCTATATCCGTCAGGCCCGAGGTGGCGTTTGAGGCGCGGCACCAAACGCTATCACCGGTGTGTGGCTCAGACAGTAGCGAGCAGCGGAAGACGCGCCAACATGTTTTTCAACGCCAGTGCATCCCACGGCAGGTGTTCGGCGATGCCGATGCCTACAACGTCAGCAATGCTGGCAATGTCTGCCAGCAGCCGCACCACATGGGCGATGGACATCTTGCCTTGGGCGACGCCGTCAAACGTTCCCGGTGGCGCTTCTGGATTGGCGAACAGCAGCGAGCGGAAACCGTTCGGATCCAGTACATCCAGATCCAAGTGAATGGCCAGGTGTTTCGCACCGGTAGAACGGAACCATTTCAGCACCGGTTCGCTGCTGTGGGCCAATTGCGCGGGGCTGGCATGTTGCAGTCCCAGCCGTTCAATCAGAGCGGTTTCCACAGGCATTGTTTCCATCAAACCGGCATACATCACGTTTGCCGGTTTCAGCGGACATTTGACTGCAGCAGCAAAGTCCGCATCACCTTCGCCCAGCAGATTGCCCAGCACCATGGCGTGGGCATTGGCGAAGTCCGCAGGCGTTAACACGTCGGGGTGTGCATCGACCCAGAGCACGGCAAGGTCGCCGGCATAGCGCTCGTTGAGGTAGGCGAACGGTGCGAGATCCACCAGACAATCACCGCCGAGAATGACCATCCGATCCGGTGCATGCTCATCGATAATCGCCCGCGCACTGTGCAGTTGTTGCAACAACGCGCTACGCCCGCGGATCCCGCTCTCCATCGGTAACGGCTCGTCACTTGGCATTGCGACCGGCACCTCAGCCACCGGCCCGTGCGGATCGGGTGCCAGCCAGGCCAACAGTTGCGCGCCGAAATGATAAGGCGGGTTGTTGCCACCCTGCCATTGGGGGAAAAGCAGGCGCAGGGTTTTATCGTTCGAAGGGGGCATGCCGAGATTCCTGATGGGGGCGAGCAGACGGCTCAGAGGCGAAAAAGTACGGTGCCGGTGGCCTGGCGCGATTCGAGACGCGCTTAAGCCGTGTCATGGTGACAATGACCGCTATCGTGCGCTTTGCTGAACTGGCCAGACACTTCGCCTGACTGGCCAAGCGGTCATTGCTGTTTCGAAAAGACGCTGGGTGAAACGCCAAAAGCGCTTTTGAAGGCGCGGCTGAAGTGCGCCATGTTGGTGAAACCAAAGCAGAGTGCGACTTCGCTGACGCTGCGAGACGGGCCTTTCATCAGCGCCGTCCGGCAAGCCTGAAGACGTTGCTGCCACAGCCAGCGAGTGGCCGTTGTGCCCTCCATGGCGAACAGGCGGCTGAGTGCGCGCGGGGAGACATGAATGGCTTGTGCGATGGCCGCGAGGTCCAGCCCGGTGTCCTCAAGGTTGGCCAGCAAGAAGTCTTTGGCTTTCATCAGTTGCGCGTCATGACGGCTCGAGTGGCCAAGATCCGCGAGGTCGAACGCGCCTTCGAAAGCTGTGGCCAGCACTTCCAGCAACGCGCCACTCAAGCGTTCGCCGGCACGGGTTTGCTGAGGGCCGGTATCGAGCACTTCGACCATCATGTTGCCGGCCAGTCTTGCCAGTGCCGAATGGCTGTCGAGCGTGCGACTGACCAGGGCTTCGGGTCTGGGCAAGTGCTGGATCAATCGTTCGCGGGGGATCGCAATGACGATCTGATCGTCTCCCTTGGGGAAACGGCACCGGTAGGGTTCGGCACTGTTGAACAGCACGATATCGCCGCGAGCCTGTACCGATCGTCGCCCGCGTTGTTCCAGTTCGGCTTCTGTGCTGAGGGTGAGGCAAAGAAAAAACTGCTCAACGCCTGAATCTGTCTGTCTGCTTTCGTATTCGATGGGCGCCGATGAGATGTGCGTCAGCAGAATATCGCCTAGCGTGTTAGCGCTGAGGCGACCATCGAATGGCGTGTCGGACAGCGTGCGCTGGGTGGTCAGGCCGTACGTGGCGCACACTACCTCGCTCCAATAGTCGAGCCGCTCTTTGGCAAGCAAGGATCGAGGAGGGTAGAGAATGGCCATTGTCGTAGTAACTGACTCGCAGAGTGGGTTCGGCTAGCAAGGATGCTATCAGACCAGCAGGCTCAACGAACCCGAAAGCTATTCAGAGACTGCTCGCTGACTGATGGATATCTATATCGACCATCCGGTCTCCCCATGTCGATATCAGACACAACCATGGCGCACTCAGGCTGCCGGATTGTCGGACAATCCCGGTAAGGTGACGCGTCTTCACGTCAAAATAACCCCATCCAGATCATGGGGTTAATAAGAACTGCGGCGGTTGAACGGGCTTCTTTCGGGAAATTCAGCAGGCAACGATCGTGCTCGTTTGCCTGAGTCAACTCGCTTAAATGTCGATCAGCAGAGAACAAAAAAACCAATGATCAGCCCGAACTCAACGGATTCGAGTAGCCAATTGGCGCAGGGCTTCAAGCCTCGTCACGTCACCATGCTATCCATCGCCGGGATTATCGGCGCCGGATTGTTCGTCGGCTCGGGGCATGCCATTGCGGCGGCGGGGCCGGCGGTACTTCTGGCCTATCTGTTCTCCGGTTTGCTCGTCGTGCTGGTCATGCGCATGCTCGGCGAGATGGCGGTGGCCAATCCCGACACCGGGTCGTTCTCGACCTATGCCGACCAGGCCATCGGGCGCTGGGCGGGCTTCACCATTGGCTGGCTGTACTGGTGGTTCTGGGTTCTGGTCATTCCTATCGAAGCGCTGGCGGCCGGGCATGTGCTTAACCAATGGTTTCCGCAGGTTGATGCCTGGCTGTTCGCGTTGGGCTCGATCATTGCGCTGGTGGTGACCAACCTGTTCAGCGTGTCCAAGTACGGTGAATTCGAATTCTGGTTCGCCATGGCCAAGGTCGTGGCGATCATCGGTTTCATCGGTGTCGGTTTTGCTGTGCTGATGGGCTGGATTCCCGACAGGGAAGTCAGCGGCTTGAGCGGGCTGATGGCCGAGCACGGCGGATTTGCGCCCAACGGCTTGTCAGCGGTGGTCGGTGCTTTCATCACCATCATGTTCAGCTTCATCGGAACCGAAGCGGTGACCATCGCCGCCGCCGAATCGAATGATCCGTCGCGCAACATTGCCAAGGCCACGCGCTCGGTGATCTGGCGTATTGGCGTGTTTTACCTGCTGTCGATCTTCGTCGTCATCTCCGTGGTGCCGTGGAATGATCCGTTGCTCGCTTCGGTCGGCTCTTATCAGCGCGCCCTGGAAATCATGAACATTCCCCACGCCAAGTTTATGGTCGATGTGGTGGTGCTGATCGCCGTGGCCAGTTGCATGAACTCCTCGATCTACATTGCCTCGCGCATGTTGTACTCGCTGGGCCGGCGTGGCGATGCGCCGAAGATGCTCAAGGCGACATCCTCGGAAGGTGTACCGCGCGCAGCGGTCATCGCCAGCACCGTGATCGGTGCGTCAATTACCGTGTGGAGCTATTTCATGCCTGCCGGGCTGTTTCAATTCCTGCTGGCCAGCTCCGGGGCGATTGCCTTGCTGGTATACCTCGCGATCGCGGTATCGCAGTTGCGCATGCGGCGGATACTGCGCCAGCGCAACGTCGAGCTGACTTTTCGCATGTGGCTGTTTCCGTGGCTGACGTGGCTGGTGATTGTGTTCATCTGCGCAGCGCTGGCGGTGATGATGATCACTCCTGAACATCGCACCGAAGTCACCACAACTATTGGCCTGGCGCTGGCGATTTCCTTTATTGGCCTGTTGACGTCGCGGCATCCTGCGCCGGCGGCGAGGGTTACGTCGGTGGGGTAGGCGGTTGCGCCGAACCTGATACTCTCTTCGCGAAAGCCGAAGGGAATGACAGACGCCTGCGTCTCAGACCGATTCTTATGAGGACATGATGTCATCGATCTCCTCCGTGGCCGACGGTGCGACGCAATCCGTCGGGTTTCTGCTGTTAGACAAATTCACCCTCATGTCGCTGGCGTCCGCCGTCGAGCCATTGCGCATGGCCAATCAACTGACCGGGCGAACGCTGTATCGCTGGCACACCTTCAGCGCCAATGGCGCGGCGGTCTGGGCCAGTGATGGCGTGCCAATCACCCCGGATGGCTCGTGGAGTAATCCCTCCGTGGCGGACACGGTCATCGTCTGCGGTGGTGTCGGCATCCAGAGCGCAATTACCCGCGAGCACACGACCTGGCTGCAAGCCCTGGCGCGGCAATCGAAACGCTTGGGCGGGGTCTGCACCGGCAGTTGGGCGCTGGCCAAGGCCGGGTTGCTCGACGGTTACGAGTGCAGCGTGCACTGGGAATTTCTGGCGGCCATGCAGGAAGCTTTTCCGCGCGTCAACGTCAGCACCAGTCTGTTTACCCTCGACCGCAACCGCTTCACCAGCTCCGGCGGCACTGCGCCGCTGGACATGATGCTGCACCTGATTGCCCGCGATCATGGTCGTGAACTGGTCACCGCCATCTCCGAGATGTTCGTCTACGAGCGCATCCGCAACGAGCAGGATCATCAGCGCGTGCCGCTCAAGCATGTGGTCGGCACGCACCAGCCCAAGCTGCAAGAAGTCGTTGCGTTGATGGAAGCCAATCTTGAAGAGCCGATCGACCTGGACAACCTGGCCGAATACGTGGATCTGTCACGGCGGCAGTTGGAGCGGTTGTTTCAGAAGTACCTGCAATGCACGCCGTCGCGCTACTACTTGAGGTTGCGGCTTATTCGCGCGCGACAACTGCTCAAGCAAACCTCCTTGTCGATCGTTGAGCTGGCGTATGTTTGCGGTTTCGTCTCCACACCGCATTTCTCCAAATGCTATCGCGAACACTTTGGCGTGCCGCCGAGTGATGAGCGATCCGGTTCTGATATGAGCCGTAAATCGGCATCGCCACGGTCAGTGACCAAACCGCTGACGACGCTCGACCAAGCGCGCAATGAATCGACGTTTGCCAGCGTTCGGATGGTGGAGGGTGGCGATCTGGTGTCTACGGGCTGATCGTTCTGGTTCCCGCGATCACGACAAAGCCTGAATGACATCCGCAGCCATTTTTTCAGTACTTCTCATGCCGTCAACTCGCAACACCGGGGCTGTTTGCGCTGATAACCACGACTCGTGCCACGCTCGATTGCGTCCTGAAAAGTCTGGATTGTCGTATTGCGAGGCCCATTCTCGAAAGGCCACATGTATTTCATGCATATCACCACCGGGCGCAATCCGATCTCCAAAGCGGCGCCTTTCCCGTACTGCCAGCCGCTCAAGGCGAACGGGCGTAGGTGTGACCACGAACACAATCAGATCGGCATGGGTAATCAGCGCATCTCCCCAATTGATACACGAGCCGGTCAACACCCAATCGTCGTCGCCGAGCTCTCGCTGCATCAATGAAACGCGTTCATCGGGTAGTCGCTTAGTCGTGAACGGAGGATTGGTGGGCAGCCAATAATAATCATCGACATCGACGTGTTGCAGGTCGAGCAAAAGGGCGAGGTTCTGCCCCAATGTCGTCACGCCTGCACACGAAGCACCTGTAATGTAGATACGCAATTTTCCTCCTTGAACAAGAGCCTGTTTCGGGTTCGGCAAGGTATCAAGATAGCTCCCCGGGTGTCAGTACCGTTCATTATGGGCGCACGTTTTATCGCTGCAGATTCCGCATCCGTATAGTGCTTGCCCCGTTACATGATTCCCCATAAACCTTGCGACTGAATCGAAGTATTCAGCTCAATGACGCCGGTGAGTCGCCGGCAAACGGAGGGACCATGGACGCCACCGCAATTCCCGAAGGATTCACCCCATTTACCCGCAGCAGCCCGTTGCTTGATCTGCTTGGCCCGATCTACGCGAGAGGCAGTGGACTGCAATTGGAACTGGGATTGCTGACTGACTCACGCCATGCCAATGGCCGCGGTACCTTGCATGGCGGCGTATTGGCGACGTTGGCCGATGTCGGTATGGGTTACGCGATGGCCTTTTCCAGCGACCCTCCACAGCCATTGATAACCGCGAGCATGACCCTGGATTATCTTGGTGCCGTAAAAATGAATGAGTGGCTGGAAGTGCGTCTTGAATACTCGAAAAAAGGCCGGCAATTGGCGTTTGCTGCTGTCACCCTGCGTGTCGGTGAGCGCACTGTTGCGCGGGCCAGTGCGGTGTTTGCGGTGCCAATGAGTTGAAAGTGCGTGCCATCAAGGTGTTGCTCCCAGACCACATCATTATGCTGAGCGGGTGAGTGTTATCGAGTTGAATGACCGATCAGGCATTCGTAACTCACGAAAGACGCTTCGCATTCGACGAGAATATGAAAAGCGCCATCCTCTGTTTTGAGAAGATGCCAGTAGTCGTCCGTTATGTGGTATGCCGCAGGTGCGATCTGAACCAAATCCATTTTTTATTTCCGTAGGTTATTTTCGATTTCTGACCATGACGTGGCTGCGAATGCACGATTCTGCATGGTTGTTTCTGGCCGATTGCAGCCGCTCCTGACAGGCAGTAATCGGCCAGGAGCGGACATCCATGATGGGTAGCATTCAGGCTTGCAGTAGGTTCCAGAACGGTATTTAGACCAGCTTTTCAATAGAAATCGAGGTGGCTTGAATCGTGATATCTCCAAAATCACCTTCAAGCAATAAAACATTATCAACGATGTTTATCCCTTCAAGCTCCCCGAGTTCGCTGTAGTTTTGAACGCAAAGAGCGCCAAATCTGATAGCTAGCTCCGTACCGTCCGCGTTCCATGCCATCAGTTTTTTTTGGGTCCCGTCATCCAGACTCACAACGATCTCGAAATAACGATGAGCTTGGTCCACTGTGATCGACAAGACACGGCTTTCTTCAAGTGCACGAACATCCATTATGAAGCTTCTTTCGATTAAATCCGTATCCTACTACAGGCCTGTTTCGGCGAATGCATGCGCCCGAAGTGATTGTCTGCTTCTAGCCGACAGCTGCCCTCTGCGAAGGGCAGCTTTGGGGCGCTTTCTGCACCTCACGATAGACTGCTTTCGTTCGAAAGCTGCCTTTCATCAGGGGCAAAACCTACTAGAAGCGCGTAACTGATGTCTACCACGTCCGCAGCGATAGAGGCAGATTCGCTTGTGCCTTTTGTCCTACATAGATAGCGTAGCGCTCTGTTATCTAATGCAGAGTTTTTTATGAAATTTCACTCCGTAGTCATTGATACAAATTTTCTAATGCGCGACTATCCGCTACGCGGCAATGCACTGCAGAAAATGGTAAAAACCAAGAGCTTCTATGCGCTGGAGATTTGCATCCCAGAGGTTGTTCGCGATGAGTGCATCGGGAACTACGCCAAGGATATGGAAGCTGCCAGCAAAGAACTAATTGGGCTGTCCGATAAATTTGACAGGCTAGGTTTGCAGGGAGTATTGAGCAAAAATACTGCTGCTAAGAAAATGGATTCGTCGCGTCAAAAATACACGCGCCGGTTAGACGACTTTATTGCTGTTAACGATGTGAAGTTACTTCCTTATCCTGCTGTCAGGCATAAGGATGTCGTGGAGAGGATGTATCAGCAAAAAAAGCCGTTTACAGATGGTGGGGTGCGGGAGAAAGGCTATAAGGATTTTTTGATCATTGCATCTATTGAGGAGTACCTGAAGAGGGGCGTGCAAGATAACGTACTTCTCCTCACTGAAAATGTTGCCGATTTCGCTTGCGCTAAGGCATTGTCCAAGAAAGAGAATCCGTTGCTCCCGTTGGACGACCAGTATGGTTTGTCTAATGTCTATGTCGCTCGTTCGGCGGCGGTACTGTTTAGTGCGCTGAGTTCGAATGTCGGGCAATCATGCAGCAGTGAGGTCATCAGCACATTCAATGAGAAATTGGTAAGAGCCGTAAGCAAGCGGCTTTCCGATATGGACGCGGAACTATTATTCGACTTGTTTGGGGCTTTTTTGGATGTAAATATCGAACAAAATACTATCAGCTGCAAAGTTATTGAAAGTCAGATCCAAATTGATGATGAGGCGGAAATCATGGAGGCCAAGGGAATTATGAATGTCTCCTTTCGGTGTAAGTTCTCCGTGGACAACTTCGATGTGCAGGTTAAGATAGTAGACGATCAATTTGTTTTTATGAAGCAGGTTAAAGATAGAGTTTTTCAAGAGCGCCTGCCTTGGCGCGGAGAGTGGTCGGAAAGTTTTTCTGATGTGGAGTTTAACAAGGAATTCTTGTTTGAATACATTGATATCGACTATGTGGAAAGCAGTGAAGGTGTGACTGGCGAATTAGATGCATTGTATCTTTCCGTCTCCAGGTTGTAATGGCGCGGTTTTGGCGCCGATAAATGTTTAAGAGTCGAATTGTTGCATTTAACGCTCGCTTTTTTTCAATAAAATGATTCTTGATGATTCTCGGGTGCCGTTAGTGTCAAACACTCGCAATATGCGGGGAAAGTTTCCACCGCCGGCCCCTTCATAACGGCAACGTTAGCTTTGCGCTTGTTTCACTTTAAAGCGAAAACGCTCGGGGCAGCTTGCTCATATCATACCCACGGGGAAAAATTTAGTCGGTAGTAGCTAGGGCCGGTTATCGGCTAGGAAGGAAACTGAATGTCCGTTTTAGGCCGAAAGTAGCCGCTCACAGCGACTGCTCTCGGCCCACCTTCAAGCCTGATCCATCGCCGCCGCCACGCCCTGATCCTCCCCCAGAAACCCACCACTCTGATGCTGCCAGAGCCGCGCATAAATACCGTTTCTGCTCAGCAGCTCAGTGTGCGTCCCCTGCTCGATAATCCGCCCCTCATCCATGACAATCAGTCGATCCATCGCCGCAATCGTCGACAACCGATGCGCAATAGCGATGACGGTCTTACCCTGCATCATTTCATCGAGGCTTTCCTGAATGGCCACTTCGACTTCCGAGTCCAGCGCGCTGGTGGCTTCGTCGAGCAGCAGGATCGGCGCGTTCTTCAGCATCACCCGGGCGATGGCGATACGTTGGCGCTGGCCGCCCGAAAGCTTGATGCCGCGCTCACCGACCAGCGTGTCGTAACCGCTGTGGCCTTGCTTGTCGCTGAGTTGGCTGATGAAACCGTCGGCCTGCGCGTTGGCGGCGGCGCGGCGGATATCTTCGTCGCTGGCGTCCGGGCGGCCGTAGGCGATGTTGTCGCGTATCGAGCGGTGCAGCAGCGACGTGTCCTGAGTGACCATGCCGATCGCGCTGCGCAGACTGTCTTGCGTCACGTGCGCGATGTTTTGCCCGTCGATGCGAATCTCGCCGCTGTCGACATCATAGAAACGCAGCAGCAGATTGATCAGCGTCGATTTGCCCGCACCGGAGCGGCCGACCAAGCCAATTTTTTCGCCGGGCCGGATGTTCAGGCTCAAGTTGTCGAGGACCTGACGTTCGCCGTTGTAGTTGAAATTGACCTTGTCGAACGTCACTGCACCGCCCGCCGGCACCAGCACGCTGGCGTTCGGCGCGTCCTGCACTTTAGGGCCGCGGGTGAGGGTGGCCATGCCGTCCTGCACGGTGCCAATGTTTTCGAACAGCGACGTCATCTGCCACATGATCCAGTGCGACATGCCGTTGATGCGCAGCGCCATGGCGGTGATCGCCGCCACCGCACCGGTACCGACCTGACCCAGATGCCAGAGCCACAGCGCGTAGCCGCCGGCACCCAGAATCAGCCCGACCACCAGCGCCTGATTGACGATTTCGAACTGGCTGACCAGACGCATCTGGCGGAAACCGGTGAGCTTGAAATCCTCCATGGCGGCGCGTGCAAAGTGCGCTTCACGCTTGGAGTGCGAGAACAGTTTCACCGTGGTGATGTTGGTGTAGGCGTCGGCAATCCGCCCGGTCATCGATGATCGCGCATCGGCCTGTTCCTGGCCGACTTTCCCCAAGCGCGGCACAAAATAAACCATGGCCAGCCCGAATAACGCGAGCCAGGCAATGAACGGCAGCATCAGTTTCAAGGCAAAACCGCCAGCGAGGGCGATGATCGCAATGAAGTAAACGCCGATGCCCGGTGCGATTTCGATCAGGGTGAACAAGACTTCGCGCACCGCCAATGCGGTCTGCATGACCTTGGTCGTGACCCGCCCGGAAAATTCATCGGAGAAGAACGAAAGGCTTTGCCGCAGCATAAGCCGATGAAAGTCCCAGCGCAGCCGCAACGGTAAGTTGATCGCCAGGATCTGGTGCTGAACCATCGTGCGCAACGCCACCAGCCCAATGCTGATGAACAACACGATGCCGATGCCCCAGAGCACGCGACTTTCTTGCGCGGTGACACCGCCACCGGCCTGCCATGTCGAGAGCAAATCGACGACTTGCCCGAGAAAGGAAAACAGCCAGGCTTCGTAGATCGACACACCGGCACTGAGCAGCGCCAGCGCAAGGATATAACCGCGTGCGCCGCGCGTGCAGGCCCACAGGAACCGCATCAGGCCGACGGGCGGAGGCGGTGCTTCGTCGGGAGGAAATGGGTCGAGCCGTTGTTCAAACACGCGCAGCATTGTTGTCTCCGAAATGATCAGGGTCTGGGGATTCTGCCATTGAATGGCGGCTTTGAGGGTTTGCACGTCAATGGCTTGTCCCCATTGGGCGCTGGATTCCCGAGTATCGCCCGGGATTCCGGGTGCATGCCGGTCAGCTAAGCTGACTGCTCAGAAGCCTTGAGCAACGCAAGATGCAGCGAATACACCGGGTTTTCTGTTGGGAGTCGATGGGCAAAGGAAATGTTTAATTTCTTTTTGACGTTTCTGTTCGTGCTCATTCCCACGGCGTCGCTGTCACTCGACAGTTACCTTCGTTACCGGGTGGCCAAGAGCAAACCGGTGAGCAAGGCGTGGAGGGCTTGCAATCATGTTCTTTCAATCATGCTGATCATGCAGTTGCTTGGTTTGGCGCTGTACTTCTTTTACATCGCTTGAATCTGGCGGGTTTCGAAAGAGGGATCGATGTGGTGAGTTTCGCTTGCGCACTGTTGGTGATAGGCCTGGGGCTGATTTTGTATGTGTCAGATATTTTCGGCTATTCAAAGTCCGTTAAGGCAGAGCGGTCTCGGCTGATGTCCGCTCAGATGCTTACAAGGGAGCAGAGAGACAAGCGCCGGTATTATCGGTGGGCAGGCGCCGCGAGAGTTGTGGGTTGGATTGCGATAGCCGTGGGGCTTTTGCTCTTGATGCTCCGGTAGAGCAGAACAGTGTGGGACAGCGTTTCGGCGGCTGGCCGGGCTGCCAGTTTTCAATCTCGCAGCGCGCCAGCCTCAACGCGCGCCAAAATCCACTTTCGACTGTACGCCAGCACGCCCTCGGCGATGGCTGTGGGAAAGTGGATAAACCCGTGAGGCGAGGAGGGCAGCATGTACATTTCGACCGGGGCCGCTTGCGCCCAGCGCTTGGCGATCTCGAGAGTGTCATCGCGCAGCGGATCGAGTTCACCTGCAAACAGCAACGCGGGCGGGAAGCCGCTGAAATCGCCGTACAGCGGAGACAGCGGTGGCTGGCGGCGCTGCTCGTCAGTCAACTCGGGCGTAAGCAGACGTAGCGCCTCGACCATGCCCGGGCCGTCCAGCACCAACGTGTCTGCGGGGGCGGTGCGTACGCTGGGCGTGCCGGTCAGGTCGTAGACGCCGTAGTACAGCAATGCGCCGCTGATTCTCTGCAGCAGATCGGGCCATTGCTTCAGCGCCAGCAAGGTTGCCGCCGCCAGATGACCACCCGCCGATTCACCGACTACCACGACGGGCAGGCCGGCGAACTCAGCCTCTTGTAACAGCCAACGAGTGGCGTTGAGGCAATCCTCCAGCAGTCCTTCGATGGGCGTGGACACGGCCAGTCGATAATCCACCGAAACCACGGTCACCTGGCAGCTGTCGACGATGGCCGCGTTGAAGTTGTCGTCCATCTGCGCATTGCCGATCACCCAGCCGCCACCGTGAAAGTCCAGCACCACGCCTTTCGCCGGGCCTTTGGGGCGAATGATCCGCACCGGCACGTTATCAATCAGCTTGCGCTCAGCCGTCAGACCAAACTTGCGCAACACGCCGGAACCGCCGATCTGGCTGACGCGCAACAGCGCCTGAATCACACGCGGCGTCAGGCGATTGCGGATCTTGAAACGTGGCAGCCAGGCCAGCTTCCTGTTGAAGGCGCGCACCTCATCCAACTCGCGTTCGCCCTGCGGCCACGGTGTTGCAGTACCGCAATTGGCATTGCTCATCAGCGGTTCTTGATCAGGATGGAAAAATTCAACGCCGCCGCCACACACAGCCACGCCAGATAAGGAAACAGGATCAAACCAGTGATCAGGTCCAGTTGTATCGCCAGCACCACCATCGCCGCGACCACCAGCCACAACACGGTGAGAATCACCATCGCCGCCAGCACCTGATGCGCACCGAAGAACACCGGCGTCCACAGCGTGTTCAACGCAATCTGCGCCGCCCATAGCGCCAGCACGGTCTGGCTACCGGGAATCAGGCTCAAGCGGTAACCGGCCCAGGCCAGCAGCAGATAGATAATCGTCCAGGCCACGGGGAACGCCCAGTTGGGCGGGGTGAAGCCGGGTTTGTTCAGCCCTTCGTACCACGGCCCCGGTTTGAACATCACGCCGGTGGTTGCCGCTGCTGCGCAGGCCAGAAGAAAAATGAAGAAGGTCATCGCCTGTCCTTGGCTGAAATCAGCCGGTTGGGGGTTTAAGAAAGGGACGCCTCGGCAAGGAAAAAGTTTGCCATGAAATCCGGATTGGCCAGAGAGGCGATTCAATTTGAACTAAAAACTGACCACTGCGTCAGGATAATCAGTGCCTTTTCCAACTGACGTGGATGACATCATGTACACCTATCACATCGAATATCTGTTCAACGGCGAGCCGCGGACTTTTCTGCTTGAACTCAAGGAACAGCAGTTGTCCGAGCACGAAGCCGCGATGCATCTGCTGGAACTGCACTTGGGCGACGCTGAAAACGGCCTGATGATGCCCACTGCAGACTCAACACCCGAGCAGATCCTCGAACAGGCCGAGCGGGTAGGGATTACGGACATCAAGGTCGTCAGCCAGACCAACTGAAGGTTGAGGCAAACGTTGGCAACGGTGGGGATCCATTGCATGCTGCGCGCACACTTCACTGTACGCCCGGAGGACACGCCTTGCCGACCCTGAGCCGCGCTGATCTTGCTTACGTTCTACAACTCCTCGAGCAAGACACGATTCACGACTTGAGCCTTATTTCTCAGGCCGTGCAGATGAATCCTCGCGACCTGTTGAATCAAGTCGCGATTGCCATGGCCGATCAGTTCCTTAGCGGTGCACGCGACTTTCACGCATGCGACGAGGTGATGAATCTGTTGTTCGGCGATATCGTGAACCTCGGCATGGATGCCGAAATGCCCGAGCCGGCTTTTTCCATCTACCTCGCGTTTGATTCTGGAGAGCATTGGCACACCGGTGATAACAAGGAGGTCGTACCGTGGGAAAAATGGACGCGACCTGAGCTCGTGCAGATTCTTGGTCAGCTGACGGGTGGCTTGTCCGGAGGTCGTCGATAGTTACACGCTTTCTAGCGCTGGATGGTCGACAAGCACGTTTGCCCGGTCTTGATAGAACCGCAAAAACTCATCCGCCGGCATCGCTTTGCCAAACAGCCAGCCCTGACCAAAATGCACGCCGTGATCGCGCAGGTAATCGCGCTGGGCTTCGGTCTCGATGCCTTCGGCGACTATCTGCAGGCGCAGGCTCTTGGCCATTTCGATGATGTGGCCGGTCACGGTGCCGGTCGCGGCATCCTGATCGATATTATCGACAAACGATTTGTCGATCTTCAGCACGTCCAGCGGCAGTTGCTGCAAATGCTGGAGGCTGGAAAACCCGGTGCCGAAGTCATCGATGGCCGCCAGATAACCCAGCTCGCGGGCATGGTTGACCGTGGCCCGCGCGGCGTCGATCTCGACGAATCCGCGCTCGGTGGCCTCCAGCCAGATTTGATGCTGCTGCACGTTGGCCCGGTCCAGCGCGGCCTCCAGTTTCGCCAGAAAGCGCCCGCTGCTGACGTCCTTCGCCGCCAGATTGATCGCCACGTGCAAGCTGCGCTCCTTGACCAGCAACGGGCCGAGGTCACGCATCACATTGTCGATGACCTGATCGGTGATCGGCAGAATCAAACCGCTGTGCTCGGCCAGCGGAATAAACGCATCGGGGCACACCCGCGAGCCATCCGGATGCTGCCAGCGCACCAGTGCCTCCGCACCGACGCAGGCACCGTCGCTGAGGCGGATGATCGGTTGATAGTGAACAACGAACTCACGATTGCGCACCGCCATTTGCAGTTCCGCCAGCGGCGACAGACGTTGCCGGGTGCGGCGCACGATCAGCAACACCAGCACCCCGGCGAGCAAACCACCGATGGGCAATAGCAGTAACTCCCGGCGGATCAAGCCTTGCATCAGCTCATGGCGCGACAGCGCGGCGATGACGACCCAGTCGCCGCTGTGCACGAGGGTGTAGAGATAGCCGTCGGCAAGGCCCGAATGCGGGCCGGAATGCACGCGAGCAAGAAAGTGTTCCGCGCCCGGTCGCGAGGCACTGACCAATTGTCCGGCAGCAGTGCCGACCGTCAGGTGCAAATCCTCATCAAGCATCACCTGCAAAAACTGCTCGGGATCGACCAGCACGTTGAACGCCGCATACTGCAGCGCCATCATCGGCTTGGCCGCAACGATGCGCGACTGCACACCGAGCGACACACGCACGCCATCCGCGGTGGTGAAGTCTTCACGCCACGGCGCCGCATGCTGCCCGACCAGGCCCCATGACCCGCAGGCGTAAATCTCTTCTTCGACATAGCCGATAGACTTCACCGAGAGGGTGTTGATGGTCAGCAGACGCATCTCGTCGATGCTTTCCGGCGTGCACGGAGCGAGCCGGGAACCGGCGATGGATTTCAGCGCGCCGGCCGCTTCACTGAAGGTGCCATGGGCACGACTGGAGGCGACGGAAGCGAGGGTTTCCAGACTTTGTTGAGCCGCTGCCAGATTCAACATCCAGGCGACGTAACCCATCAAAATGACCGGAAGCAAGACACACGGAAGGCCCAGGAGAATGCTCCCCCAGACAATGCGTTTTTTGTTCATGGCGCCACCTTGGCCTCAAGGCCTGTGACGTGCGCACAGCACGGCTGTTTCCCAGCCCTTTCAGAATACCGCCGGTGTGTGGGGCAAATATTGCTGTAGATCAACCGCCGGCTCGCCTTGCGCGAGCATTCCATACACCGCAAAACTTTGTGGGAGCTGGCTTGCCAGCGATGGCGTCGGCACGTCCAGCATCCTCATAGCCAGACCTACCGCTTTCGCGGGCAAGCCATGCTCCCACAGGTATTGTGTGACGCCCGAAATCTTCAATCATCCAAGCAGACAGGTCTAAATTGCTCCCTGGATTAGCGCCTGGTACGGACCAATCGCGCACCCCACGGCCCGATCGCGCTGCCATTTCCATTCAAAGCAAAACTGTCATATTCAGTATCACTTGCCTACCCATAGTGACCAGCCCAACGCTTAAACAATGAGGCTGCACTGTGTTTCAACGTCTTCTGTGTTCGCTGTCCGTACTGAGCCTGTCCATCGCCGCCGCCCATGCTGCCGAGTCCGTGCCGCTGGACACGCCGCGCCTGCAAGGCATCGACAACTTCCGTGATATCGCCGGCATCACCACCGCGTACACCACGGCCCACGACGGCACGATGCGCAGCGGCGTGTTCTACCGCTCCAACGCGCTGACGCCGACGGCCAGCGATCTGGCGACCCTCAACAGCCTCGGCATCAAAGCCATCTACGACCTGCGCACCCCGAGCGAAATCGCCGCCACCCCGGACACAATGATCAGTGGCGCGACCTACCAGAACATCGACATCATCGGCAGCACCACCTCTGGCTCGAATATCACCAACATTTCCTTCAACAGCGCCGCCGACGCGATCGCCATGATGGAACAGACTAACCGCGCCTTCGTCAGCGATGCCGGCATGCGCAGCCAGTTCGGCAACTTGTTCAACGCACTCGCCAGCGTCGACGCCGCGCAACTGTTTCACTGCACCGCCGGCAAGGATCGCACCGGCTGGACCGCCGCCGTGTTGCAGAGCATTGCCGGTGTCGACAACGCAACCATCATGGCCAACTACCTGGCGACCAACGACTACACCGCCGCCCGCGTCGCCGCCACGCTGAAGGCGCTACCGCCAAGCATGGCCGCGATCTACGAGCCACTGCTCGGCGTCCAGGCTAGCTACTTGCAGGCCGGACTCGACGAAGTCACCGCCGAATACGGCAGCATGGACAACTACCTCAAACAAGGCCTCGGCCTGTCGCAAGAAACCATTTACGTCCTGCGCGGCAAACTGGTCGAATACAACAGCCTGCCGGGTCAGGCCGGGCTGATCGGCAACGCCGCTGCCGGCGCCGAATTGCTCCGCGAGTTGCAAAACACCAGCCTGTCCGGCACCTACAGCGCCTACAACTACTATCTGCAATCGGCGATCGATGCCGGCACCCTCGGCGGTGTTGAATCCCAGGTCGGCGGCCAGGTGCACGCCGACGCCGCCAGCTACCTGCTGCGCCAAAACGCGATGATCGAACAAGCCGCCGCACCGTTCGCCAGCGGCACTGATCTCAAGATCGGCCAATATCGCCTCTGGACCACCGCGCTCGCCGGCTACCTCGGCACCGACGGCTCGTCCCACGCCGAGAGCAGCAACGAACACAGCCAAGGCCTGATGGTCGGCGTCACCCAACGCTTCAGCGAACAACTCAGCGCACGCGGCGGCTTCGGCTACAGCAAAGGCACGGTCGGCGGCGCCGGTGGCGAAGCTGACACCGACTTCACCTTCCTCAATGTCGGCGCCCGCTACGGCTTCACCAGCCTTGAACAAGGCCTGTTCCTAGACGCCAACGCCAGCGCCGGCTACATCGACTACGACAGCAAACGCGATCTCGGCGGCGGCCTCGGCACCGCGAAGGGCGACACCCACGGCAACCTCAGCGGCGCCACGCTTGCACTCGGCTATCGCGCCCCGGTCAACGGCATGATCTTCGAACCAAGCCTGGGCTTCCGAGTCAGCCACCTCGACCTCAACGGCTTCAAGGAGAAGGGCAGCGAACTCTCACTCGACGTCGACGACAACACCGCCACCCGCCGCAGCGCCGTTGCCAATCTCAACGTCGCCTTTGCGCCGGTGGCGATGGGCGCATGGCAACTGGTGCCGGGCGTACAAGTGGGTTACGAACGCACACTGGGCGATAACCAGGTCGAGAGCCAAAGCCACCTGCTGGGCCTCGACATCGAACAACGCGCCGCCTTCGACAACCGCGACCAATTCAGCGGCGGCGTCAACGTCATGGCCAGCCTCGGCGCCCTGAGCCTCGGCGCAGAAATCGGCGCCAATGGCGGCGGCGACAGCCACGGCTTCAACGGCGGCCTCAAAGCCAGCTACGCCTTCTAAAAAAAGCGGGGTCAAGGAAGACCCCACTCCAACCAACACCACAGGTTCTATGGGTTGCTATCAATCTAAATCACACCACAAACCCCTGTGGGAGCTGGCTTGCCAGCGATAGGGCCAGCCCAGCCAACATCTCCATCGACTGACCCACCGCCATCGCTGGCAAGCCAGCACCCACAGGTTTTGTGGAGTGCCAACAATCTCAGGCACACCAAAAATCCTTGTGGGAGCTGGCTTGCCAGCGATTGGGCCAACACAGCCAATCTCTTCATTGCCTGACCCACCGCCATCGCTGGCAAGCCAGCACCCACAGGTTTTGTGGAGTGCCAACAATCTCAGGCACACCAAAAATCCTTGTGAGAACTGGCTTGCCAGCGATTTGGCCAGCACAGCCAACCTCTTCATTGCCTGACCCACCGCCATCGCTGGCAAGCCAGCTCCCACAGGTTTTGTGGATTGCCAACAATCTCAGGCACACCAAAAATCCTTGTGGGAGCTGGCTTGCCAGCGATTGGGCTAACACAGCCAACCTCTTCATTGCCTGACCCACCGCCATCGCTGGCAAGCAGCTCCCAAAGATTGTGGAATGCCAACAATCTCAATCACACCGCTGACCCCTGTGGGAGCTGGCTTGCCAGCGATTTGGCCAGCCCAGCCAACATCTCCATTGCCTTACCCACTGCAATCGCTGGCAAGCCAGCCACAGGTTTTGTGGATTGCCAACAATCTCAATCACAACACAGCCCCCTGTGGGAGCTAGCCTGCTAGCGATAGCGCCTTCCCAGCCACCATCACCACAACAGACTCACGCCCTCAATCCCGCCCGCGCAAATCCGCAGGACTCACCCCATAAGCCCCCTGAAAATACCGACAAAACCGCCCCACATTGCTAAACCCAAACCGCAACGCCACCTCCGTCACCGACCCCGAACCCCGCCGTTTCAAAACCTCATAAGCCCGCTCCAGCCGCACCTGTCGCTGATACGCCACAATCGACATCCCGACAAACCGCCGAAACCCCTCCTGCAACGCCCGCTGACTCACATGACTCAACCGCGCCAGATCCACACCACTGACCAACTGCTCCGGATGTGCCTGAATAAACTCCACCGCCAACTTCACATGCCGTGGCGCAACCATCGCCGTCGGCCGCCGCAACGCCTCGGAAAAGTTATGCGGCCAAGCCTCCAACACCGCATCAACCAACATCTCGCGCAACCGCGACGGCATCAACGTCCCGCTGTTGAGCAACAGATCAAACTCCGTCCCCGTCGCCAGATCAATCAACGCCTTGATCCCCTGAAACGCTGCCGTCTCAAGATCCACGCTCGGCTCAAAAACGATCTTCTGCAGAATCGGTTTATCCAACAACGCCGACAGTCGCTCGGTGAGCTGGTGACGATTGATCGACATCCCGTGATGCGCGTGATCATCCAGAAAGCGCATCGAACGGATATCCGCCTTATCAATCGCCAGCCCAACGTGCGACACCCCGATAGACTCGGTGGCATGGTTGAAAACGATCTTGCCGGCAGTGGGAATGACGAAGGTGATCTCGTCCTGTGGATCGGGGAAAGCGACGGTGAAATCACCGTGATAATGCATCCGCCGAAAACTCACACCATCGTGCCGCCCGTAAACGCCGCCGATAATGATGTTCGACGGCGGCGGCGGATTGTCCGCATATCGATTGCCAAACAATCTGGAAAACAGTGCACCGAAGTCGTCCGAACGAAGATTGTCGGAGCGCAGAATGATTTGCTGGCGAACAGGAGTCGGAAACACCTTGGCGGCACCTTCGGTTGGGGGCTCTAGGACAGGGGTGAAGGGTAGGGCGCCGAGGAGGTTAGCAGAGGAAATATGACCGGTTTGTGACAGCCGGAAACATGCCGTAACACCGCCGCGCCACGTTTAAGCAAAGGACACTCGGCAGCCAATCGCCGACATGGCAACCTGCTCGCCACTGTACTCAGCAAGCAAACACAGGCACCGCGCCAAGCCCCAGCCCCTGTTTGCCCAGCCCTGAAAGCCAAAAATCATCGGAGCGGCAATGCAAGCCAACACACAAACACTCCCCATCACCCTGACCCCGGAACTCGACTTCGACCAAAACGCCGCCAGCGCTTTCGGCGAATCGCTGACCCACGAATACACCCAAGCCACACCATTCCCGCACATCGTCATCGACAACTTCCTGCAAGCAGACGTCATCGCCAGCATTCGCGAACACTTCCCGGTCGAACCGACCAACAACGAACAGACCTACGAGCGCGGCTACAAAGGCCAACTCAAACGCCAAATCAGCCCTAACGCCTGCAGCCCGTACCTGAAGAACGTATTCAACACCTTCAACTCCGCACCCATGCTGGAATTCCTCGAAAAACTTACCGGCATACAAGGCCTGATCCCCGATCCGTATTTCGCCGGCGGCGGCCTGCACGAAACCAAAACCGGCGGCTTCCTCGGCGTGCACTCGGATTTTCGACTAAACAAAAAGCTCAACGTCGAGCGACGGCTGAACGTGATCATTTACCTGACCGAGGACTGGCAGGAGGCGTACGGCGGCAACCTGGAGCTTTGGGATGTGGGGATGAAGAAATGTCTGAAGAAGGTGCTGCCGATTTATAACCGGTGTGTGATTTTTAATACGGATAAGGACAGCAATCACGGGCATCCGGAGCCGTTGACTACGCCGGAGCACATTACTCGGCGGTCGATTGCGCTTTATTACTACACGGGGAGTGGGGTGGGCGGGGAGCCGGGGCAGAGGAATAAAACGCACTATAAGCCGCGGCCGAAGGATCGGTGGAGTTTGAGGTACTACATGAATAAGTTGTTTAGAACGAAAGCGTGAGGAGGCTGCGTAATCAGGGAAGCAGCCGTTTTTTGGACTGGGTGGTAGCAGCTGGTGGTGGTTCAGCTTTCGGCCAATTGCTGCCATTCACGAAAGGCTGCTCTCGGCCAATAGCTGCCATTCATAATGAGCAGTAAACCTCCCATTGCAGCCGGTCGCGCCCGACGCAGTCGATCAAAATCATCTGCTCATTCACGGTTGTGAGGGGGCGGAAAAAATCCAGACGCCTTGAAGGTCGATGTCTCAGTCCCTGTAGAGTAACGCTTCAACTACAACGCCAAACGCTGATGAGTGTTCGCGACGATTGGGGTAGTAGAGATGGTAACCGGCAAAGGGTTGACACCAATCTTCCAACACCCGCACAAGGCTACCGTCCGCAAGTTCCTTCGCCACCATGTCCTCTGGCAGGAAAGCCAAGCCACATCCCGCCACGGCCGCACGCAGAATTGGCACGCTGCTGTTGAATGTCCATTGGCCCTCGACGCGGGCCTTGAGCTCGTGGCCATCCTTTTCGAAATCCCATTGCATCAGGCTGCCGTGAGTCGGTAGGCGCAGGTTAATGCAGTTGTGCGCCGCCAGATCTCCCGGTTCCATCGGGTAAGGCCGATGCTGGAAATACTGCGGCGAGCCGACAACGGCGATGCGCAACGATGGCCCAATCGGTACGGCAATCATGTCCTTGGCTACCTGTTCGCCCAGGCGCACCCCCGCGTCATACCGCTGCGCGACGATGTCGGAAAGGGCGTAATCGACGGTGATTTCGACCCTGATGTCCGGGTAGTCGGGCAGCACCTTCAGCAGCTTCGGCCAGAGAATATTGTTCGCCGCATGCTCGGACGCCTGAATCCGCACATTGCCGGCGGGGGTGTCGCGAAACTCGCTGACGGCGGCCAGTTCCAGTTCGATCTCATCGAACCTCGGTGCCATCGATTGATACAACCGCTGACCCGCCTCGGTCGGCGAGACGCTGCGTGTGGTGCGCGTCAGCAGGCGCACACCCAAGCGGCTTTCCAGTGCGCGCATGGTGTGGCTCAGCGCCGACTGCGAGACGCCGAGTTGTGCGGCAGCACGGGTAAAGCTGCCTTCGCGGGTGATGACCACGAAGGCTTGCAGGTCGTTGAGATTGGCGCGGGACATTGATGAGAACCTCTCATGAGGGGGCGCGTGATTATTCCATGAAAGCAGGTCGCACACAGATGCGCGACCCCCAGAGAGTTGATTACAAGGTACGGGCGTAGAACGTGGTCAGTTTGCCAATCGCGGCATCGACATAACGCGGCACCCAGTAGGTTTCAATGTGGGTGGCGCCATCGAGGATGAACACTTCCTTGTCGGTGGTGCCGGTGGCTTTGGGGAACGCATCCTGGGTCATGTACAGGCTGTCGGCCTTGCTGCCGGCGATCATCAGCAACGGTTGATTGATCAATTCGATATGGTCGGTGGCGTCGAAACGCATCAGGTCAATAAGGCTGCTGGTGGTGTATTTGAAGGTCGAGTTCGGGTGCGCGTGGGTTTTCCAGTAGTACTCATAGCCTTGGCGATACAGTTCGAAAGGCAGTTTGGCAATCTGCTCGTCGGTGAGGTTGGCATCCCCCGAATACAGCACCGCGCCCCCCGCTGCTTCTTGCGCGCGGGCAGCTGATGCCTGCTGCAAACGTTGCTGGATGCTGTCCATTTGCGAGTCGTTGTAGCCGTTGCGGCGTACTCGACCCGAGTTGAACATGCTCACCGTCGCCAGGGATTTGAAGCGTTTGTCGGTTTGCGCCGCCGCCAACGAATAACCACCGCCGCCACAAATGCCGAGCAGGCCCAGACGATTGTCATCCACGCCAGCGAACTGGCTGATGAAATCGGCCATGCCGTGAATGTCTTCGATGCGATACGCCGGTTTATCGATGCTGCGCGGCTGGCCACCGCTGGCGCCCTGATAGGCCGCATCGGCCGTGATGGTGATGTAGCCCTGTTCGGCGAGCCGCTGGGCATAGAGACCGGCGACTTGCTCTTTTACGCCGCCATTGGGATGCGCAACCACCACGGTCGGGTAGTTCTTCTTCGCGTCGTAGTTGGCAGGAGTGTAGACATTGGCGGCGATGTCCAGCCCGTTGAGCTTATAGCTGACCGGGTGGATGTTGACCTTGCCCGGCTCGTTCTTGCTGATCGCGCCGTCATAGGCGAGTGTGAACGGGTTCTTCTTGTAGTCAGCGGCTAACGCTTCGCCCGCCGAGAGACCGACCAATGCCGACATGAGCGTGGCTTTGAGAGTGTTTTTCACGTGAAGCTCCTGAGCAAAAAAAGGGCGGCAGTAGCAAAAGTATTTGGGTCAGTCCAGCTGTTTTTCTTTGAGGAACTGCGCGACCAGATCAGCGATCTGCACGTTGTTCAGATCCGACATGGGGAAATGGGTATTGCCGTGAATGCCAATCTCCGGCAGGTGTATCAGTCGCACATCACCGCCATGGCGATTGACCGCGTCACGCCAGAGCCGGGCCATTTTCAGGCGTGCGCGCCAACTGTCCTGAGCGGGCAGATCGACTGTCTGTTCCGGAATGTTGTCTCCGTACAGGATCAGGATCGGAATGCGCGTCAGTGCCATGAATTGCTCCATCGGCACCGCTGCGCCTTGCACCGTGTCGAACGCGCTGGGAATCGGCGCCGGCACTTCACCGTCAGCAAACACGAAACTGCTGCCCGGTTCGAACGCCACGATGGCTTTGACCTTGTCGTTCTTGATCGCCGTCAACCAGCCCGGCCCGCCACCCTGAGAATGCGTAAACAGGATGCCGGGGCCGATTTTGTCGAACAGCGCCGACACACCATCGGAGACCACGCCCATGTCAAACGGCCCGGTGTTCGGCGTCATTGCCCTGAAAAACTGCTCGCGGGTCTGGGCGTCCTGTGCCACTTGCACGCCGTTGAAGTAGCGGGGCCAAAGGCCGATGCGGAACTGGTTGAACCACAGTTGTTCGTCCGGCACAGGCTTGATGGTGGTCTCGACCATGCTGCGCCCGGCATCACCACGCCGGGGCTGATCGATCAGATAGACGCCGTAGTGGCGGCGCAGAAAGATGTTCTGAAAACCCTCGCGACCATCGGCGGTGGTTTCCCAGGTCTTGGAAAACTGACCCGCGCCGTGCCACATGACGATGGGCAGTTTTCGCGCGTCCGCCGGGATTTGATAGAAGGCGTAGACGTGGTCACCGTGGTAGGTCTGGCCGTTGGGTGTCATCGGTTGGCGCGGGTTGAAGGTGCCCGGTGCCGTGGTCATCGTTCCGCCGGCGGCGAAGCTGCCTTGTTTCTGGATCAGCAGCGGGCCTTCGGAGTGGTTCGCGCAGGCCGCCAACAGGCTCAGCAGCGTGACGCTCAGTAAATGCTTTGCAGATTTCATGTCATTTCCCCGCTGTTGCGAGCGCTTGGGTCAGCGCTGCGCTTGCCCGCTTGGCAGTCTGTGTATCGCCATGCTTTTCAAGCAGCTCGGTGACCTGGCGCAACTGTGCCGCACTTAGCCCGACGCGCAGGCTCGCCGCCATGTGCGAACGCAGTTGCGATTCCACGCCCGGGGACGCTGCCAGCGCCCCGACTGTCGCCAGTTCGCGGCTTTGCCAGTCGAGGTTGTCGCGCTCGAAAATGTCGCCGAACAGATGGGTTTGCAGGAACCGGTTGATCACCGGAGCGAACTCGAACACCGGGCCTTTGACCGGGGCGCCGGAGATTTTCGTTTGATTCGCCGTACCCGCTGCCAATAGCTCATCCCCGACCGGAGTCGCCCGGCTCGGCTCACGTCCCGGCGCATCGTCAAGGCCGCGTTGTTTGCGCGCCTGCACCACGGTCATCAATTCATTCAAGGCGTTGAGGCTGCGGGGGAAGCCGACGTAGGCGTAGAGCTGCACGAGAACTTCACGGGTTTCGCTAATGGTCAGGCCGGCATCAAGCCCTTGGTTGAGCGCCGTGTTGAGGTTGGGCATGTCGCTGGTCGCCATGAACGCCGCGATCAGTGGAATGGCTTGTTGCTGGCTCGACAAGCTGGCTGCGCTGGCGGGTGTGCTGGTCATGGTGGGCGAAGCCTCGGCTGCTTGAGTGGTGACGCTGAACATCGCCCCGACGCCAAGGCAGAGCGCCATGAGTGTGGGGAGTGCAGTGCTGTTGCGGGTGTCAGTGATCATCGTGAAGGGCTCCATCCATTGCGGGGCGCTGCGGTGTCGCTGAATCGTACGGAGGTTGGTTATGGCGATTAACCCTGATATTGCGCATGGGTTCCTGAGCAGAACTCATGAATCGACGGAGCAGTCATCGCAGAAATCCAGACGCAACCCCGCAGATTCGGGGCTTAGACGTCGACTAGTCGATTGCCCCCAACGTGCCGGGAGCGCAACTTCGACACATTCCGTAACTTCATTTACCGGCGTATTGCGCATCCGAGACCTGTTCCCCCCAAGTGACGGTCTTGCCGTCCTCGGCTTCAGCGATGGCGATGTGGGTCATGCCGTTGCTGGCCGTGGCGCCATGCCAGTGACGGGTGTTCGGTGGAATCCAGACACTGTCGCCCGGACGGATCTCCTGACGCGCGCCACCCTCTTGCTGCACATAGCCGACGCCGGCAGTGACGATCAGCGTTTGCCCCAGCGGATGGGTGTGCCACGCCGTGCGTGCGCCCGGCTCGAAGGTCACTGTGCCGCCGCCGATGCGCGCCGGCGGTTCACCTTTGAACAGGCCATCAACGCGCACCGTGCCGGTAAAGTTTTGCGCCGCGCCCTTGACCGAGGGCTGCGCGCCGTTTGGCGTGATGCGGATTTCGCCGGCGGCCTGGGACTCTGCCGCCATCAGTGACAAAGCAACGAGTGGCGCAATCAATCGGTTCATCGGATTGGTTCTCCGGTCAGACAAGAAAAGCGGCGCCGCCCGTGGCGCCGCGTTGGGCAGACTCAGAGTCCGGTCATTTTCAGTGCCGATTCCGGCAGGCGTTCACCGTGCACCTGAATCTGCGCGATCTGCTCGTTGATCACGCGCAGATCGTCGCCGGTCAATTGCAGTTCGACCGCGCCCAGATTCTCTTGCAGTCGATGGGGTTTGGTCGTGCCAGGGATCGGCACAATCCACGGTTTTTGTGCGAGCAACCAGGCTAGCGCGACTTGCGCAGGTGTCGCGTGCTTACGCTCAGCGACGACTTTCACCACATCGACCAGCGCCAGGTTGGCCTTGCGCGCTTCGGGGGAAAAACGCGGGACGAAGTTGCGGAAGTCGCTGGCGTCGAACTGCGTGTGCTCATCGATCTGACCGGTGAGAAAACCGGCGCCCAGCGGGCTGAACGGTACGAAGCCGATCCCCAGTTCTTCCAGCACCGCCAGCAGCTCCAGTTCCGGGCCGCGCCAGAACAGCGAGTATTCGCTCTGTACCGCCGTGACCGGTTGTACCGCGTGGGCCCGGCGGATGGTTTCCACACCTGCCTCAGACAGGCCGAAATGCTTGACCTTGCCCTCGGCGATCAATTCCTTGATGGTGCCGGCGACGTCTTCAATGGGCACCTGCGGATCAACGCGGTGCTGATAAAACAGGTCGATGTGATCGGTACGCAAGCGCTTCAACGACGCCTCGGCGACGGCGCGGATACGCTCCGGCCGGCTATTGGTGCCGCCGCCTCGTGCACCGGTGATCGGGTCGATATCGAAGCCGAACTTGGTGGCGATGACGACCTGCTCGCGGATCGGCTGCAAGGCCTCGCCCAGCAGCTCTTCATTGGCGAACGGGCCATACGCTTCGGCGGTGTCGAACAAGGTGACGCCTTGCTCGTGGGCCGAACGAATCAGCTTGATCATGCTGGCTTGGTCGGCTGCCGGCCCGTAGGCCGACGTCATGCTCATGCAGCCAAGGCCCAATGCAGACACTTCCAGGCCATTGCCCAACGTGCGGTTTTTCATTATGTCACTCCGTACAGAATTCGATTAATGCGTGAGAGGGTGATCGTTCAGCCAGCCGTTCACGCGTTCCATGGTCTTGCGCTCCTGCTCACCCTCCATCACAAATCCTTCCAGCACTTTGGCCTTCGGCGCGTGCTTGACCAGCACACTGCGGCTGTTGCCCAAGCCGTAACCGCCGTGGGTGTTGAAGGGGATGAGGGTCTTGCCGGTCAGGTCGTGGGCGCTGAGGAATGCGCGCACGATCGGCGGCGCGGTTTCACCCCAGATCGGAAAACCGAGATAGATCGTGTCGTAGTCGCTGAGGGCATGAACCTTGTTCTGCAGCTCGGGCTCGAAGCCACTGTCACGCTCCTGGCGGGCCTGCTCCACGGTTTGCAGATAGTCCTCGGGGTAAGCGTGGGCCGGACAAATCTCGAACAGATCGGCACCCAGTCCACGCTGGATCAGCCCGGCAACCACACGGGTATTGCCCGAGCGCGAAAAATACGCGACCAGAATGCGCGAGCCAGAACGCGGTGTTTCACCGGCACTCTGCGTGTCGGCAAGCGACAGCAGTGGCGCGCTGGCCAATGCGGCGATCACCGTGCGCCGCAGCGGATCGTGATCGTTACTCATCGGCCGACACGCGCCTTGAGGGATTCGGGGTAGCGCTCGCCTTCGATGCGGACTTGCGCCAGCGCGGTATCAATCGCTTTGAGTTCGGCCGCATCGAGCGTGATCTCCGCGCCGCCGAGGTTTTCTTCCAGGCGATGCAGTTTGGTCGTGCCCGGAATCGGCACAATCCACGGTGCCTGCGCGAGCAGCCAGGCCAGCGCGATCTGCGCCGGTGTCGCTTGTTTCTGCGCGGCTATCTGACGGACCAACACCACCAGCGCCTGATTGGCCTGGAGCGCCGATTGGCTGAAACGCGGGACGATGCTGCGGAAATCGTCGCTGCCGTAAGTGGTCTCAGCCGTCACCGTGCCAGTGAGAAACCCCTTCCCCAGCGGACTGAAGGGCACGAAGCCAATGCCCAGCTCCCAAAGCGTCGGCAGGATTTCCTGCTCGGGATCGCGCCACCACAGTGAGTACTCGCTTTGCAGCGCCGTGATCGGCTGCACCGCATGCGCACGGCGAATGGTCTGCGCACCGGCCTCCGACAGGCCGAAGTGCTTGACCTTGCCTTCGCCAATCAAGTCCTTCACTACGCCGGCGACGTCTTCGATCGGCACGTTCGGATCGACGCGGTGCTGGTAGAGCAAGTCGATGTAGTCGGTCTTCAAACGACGCAACGAGCCCTCGACGGCTATTCGAATACGTTCGGGGCGGCTGTCCAGAGTCTGCTTTGTATTGTCGGCGCCGACGGCGAAGCCGAATTTTGTGGCGATCACGACCTGGTCGCGAACTGGCGCCAGCGCCTCGCCGACTACTTGCTCATTGATATAGGGGCCGTAGAATTCGGCGGTATCAAAGAACGTGACGCCTCGCTCAACGGCTGAGCGGATCAGTGCGATGGCTTGTTCGGTGTCCGTGGCCGGGCCATAACCATGGCTCAGACCCATGCAGCCGAGGCCGAGGGCGGATACTTCGAGTGAACTGTTGCCGAGTGTGCGTTTGTGCATGTTGATCTCCCGTTGGGCATGGGAAGAACAGTAAGCGCGCTAACGACTGAGGACTAGACGGGTAAATCGGCAAAGCTTGATGAGGTTTGCTCATCAGTCCCGGAAAAGGGGACGTGGCGACTGCCGAATGAAAGCCTGGGTCACGGTAGGCCATCACCGCTCGCACACAAAAAATCTGACACTTTCTTGACCGTCCGCTTTTGGCCGATTGCTGCCCGTGAATGCAATCAGAGGCAGCCTTTCCCATCCGAGTTGTGACGTCTCGATTCAAACGCTGATCAGCTAATGCGTGCGGCTATTGGAGGGCGATAGACAATGCCCTCCAACACATAGATTTTTAACAAGTGACCTGTTCTGGTAGCTTACGACGCTCACAAGGATTTGACAGGAAGTCATTATGGCCAAGCCAGCGGCGCGAAAAAGTGATCCATACAGTTGCCCATTGCCAGGACACGGCACCAACCCTATTGCGGTCGGCTCTCCCGACGTGTTTTTCGACGGACTGGCCGCAGCACGGCAAGGTGACGCGTGCACATGCGGGAGTGCGCTCTCATCTGGCCTATCTTCGACTGTGCTCATCAACGGTAAGAATGCCGCAACCATTGACACGGGTGGCACTCACGGCGGCGTCGTAGTTGGCGGGTCGGGGACGGTGATAATCGGTGATACCCATTCGCCTTGTGAGTTTGTTGCTCCTGCGCCGTTAGCGGGGTATGCGCGTTGGATCGGCTTCAGAATACCTGCGGACGAGAGCTACGAAGGCCTATCCTGCACCGCGCATTTTGATGACGGCTCATCGTTGCCCGGTGTATTTGATAAAGACAACGCCATTAAATTTTCGAACCTATCGGGGAAGGCGTGCGTGATGCTCCAATTTGAAGAGCAAGCATCCGAAGAAGCGGCATCTCTCACCGAAAGTCTATTGAATTCGATTTTGGGATAAGGACCATCCTATGACAGAGCCGTACATCGTCACTGGCAGCTATGTGGTCCAGCGAGAGCACGCCTTGCAAGACTCTCCTCTTGATCGGGCTTTAGAGCTAATGGAGGGCTCTGCGCTGCGGTTTTCACTGGATGCGATATCTGATGAAAAAACTCGAGCGAGCTATATCAAGAATATCCAGCGTATGTCTCAGCAAACACGCGATGACGTGAAAGCTGGAAAGATTACGGCGCAAGAGGGAGTGAAGTTCAGTCACGAGATGCGCAACAAAATCATGGTTGAGCATCGCAAGTTCACCTCTGCGCAGGGGCTGGCAATCGCCCAGAGGAAGAAAAAGGGTGGGACGGAGCTCAAAACACTTTTAAATATGTACTCTGAAAACCTATTCCAAAAAGGTTACGACAGCCTTTCGGAAATAGAGAAGAACAAAGTCCATTACACCATTCTGGAATCTTCGGGCCGGGATAATGCCAAGTTCTCGGCCGGTACAAAAAAGATGCTGATCATGGGCAAGCTTGGTGTTCTCGTAACTGCGGCTCTGGCGACATATCAGATATTGAATGCTGAAAACAAACCCAAGGAAGCTGCGCGCCAAGGAATCATTGTCGGTGCTGGGGCATTTGGTGGGGTACTTGCAGGGTTGGGCGTCAGCGCATTTTGCGGACCTGGTGCCCCCATTTGTGCAATCGCAGTGGTCTTGGTTGGAACAATCGCAGGCGGTGTTGCGGGCGAAGCTGTTGCGAGTTCATTGGATGAAGAGCTTGAGGAGTTCACGCATTGGGACATCTTCTGACTGAGCCAGAACTGACCAAGGTCAGAGCGGCACTCTCCGAGCCCTTCAACGACTTTCCGGTTGAATATGACTACCTAGCAAGGAAAGTAAGAGGCGTCGACCCTGACATTCTTTACGAAATTCTCTATTCAGAGGTCGCACCGGTGTGCTTCACCAATCTTGTGGCCGCAGTACCCCCGGTATGGACTGGTTTCGATCCTGACATACTCAGAGAGTCGATAGAGGAAAGGTTGGCTGCGAGAAAACGTAATTGGTTTCGTCGGCAGTTCGATAAGGTGTTGGTGCGCTGGCTGAAATACAACTACGCCTATATTTGGAAGGAAATCGCCAGCAGATTGTGATCCAGAATGCTTCAAGGCCTCAGCTTGGTGAACCTTGAAGACTGGCGACCACCGCAGCTGCTTTTTCACGCTAAAGGCAGCCTCCATCGGAAAGAGTGGGAGATCTCGAGATGCTGCGCGGAGCTGAGAACAGTGAGATGTTGCGGGAATACTACGAGATTCTGGTTACTCCAGAGGCCAAGCACGCGCTCTTGTACATGATTGGATGGGCATCAACGCTTAAGGGCTATGACTGCTTTCCAAGCTCGCACGGATACATCAAGGATTTTCGTTTCTTGCGTGAGGATGACTGCGATTTTGCATTCATTCCGAACCAAAAGTGGATGTTGTTCTACTTCAGAAAGCCGTGCCTGCGTCTCCAAAAGTTTTCGCGTGAGGAAATTTTTGGAAGAATTCCCGACGTAAAAGAGAATGCGAACGGAGAGTTTACTGTCAGGCTTAAAAGTATGAGCGACGTCATGCGCTTAGCTAGTTACATCGAAAGTTAGATGTGATCACGGTGATATTTGTTCGATTACATCAGTCGACTCCGAACAGCCGCAATGGGCCGAAAATTGGTCGTTATGCTCATTTTTCTCTCTGTTTTCTCCCGTATGGCGGCCTAATCGCCGCCATAGTCGGGGGCCGGTTACTCCGTTGGCACCACGTTATCCAACGCCCGATTCACTGCCAACTCCCCAAGCATCACCACCTGTGCAATGCCTTGCAGCGTCTTGCGTGCCGGTCCCTGCACCAGCCCGATCACATCCCCAAGCATCACCGATGCCGAGCCGAGTGATTCACTGGCATTCACCAGCAATTCCTCAGTCTTGGTGTTCGGGTTGGCGATAAACATCGTGTTGGTTTGGTACGGGGTGAGCATGATTTCCGGGGCGGGGCCGAGGTAATGGGAGAGGGCGCGGTCGACGGCTTCGTTGAATTTCTTGGCGTCTGGGGATTCGTCGCCCGCGATCGGGTCGGTTTCTGGTGGATTCGGTGTGATTTTGAACATGATGTAACTCCCTTGTGTCGCTTAAAAGGAGCCATCACCCTCTCGCTACCAAACGATGGGTGGCGGCCATGCACAGGTTGGTAGACCGGGACACAAGGAAAACCGGCGCGCTCGAAAGCGCCCTGCGCATGACCACCATAAAAGCCAGGCGAAGACTTTCGCCAATAGTGAAATTGCGCACCTTGTATACACGGGCTACCAAACCCGATCACTGCTATTCAGTGACCGACCCACAATAGAACCCGCATCCAAGGCGCACAAGCCGGCGGATTCTGGCGTAGTCGTAGGCAACGGCGCAAGGCGTTGTAGGTTGGGATGACGTAACTTGGGGTGTCTTTAAACAAAGTCCAGGAATTGCTTCAACAGGGCAGTTCGAGCTGTTTTTGCGATGTCTTTGTGGACTGGAGGAGCGATAGCCGTTTCGCGATCCACCGCAGCAAGTCCCGTGGCTAGAGGGGGAGTTAATTCGCCAGCGAAATCAGCGTGTCGATCACATTGATCGGCACATAAATCAACGTAATCGCCGCATACGCTTTACGCGACCGAGCCACAAATGCGCCAATCGGCAACGCAATCATGACCACATCGAGCAAACCCCAAAGCGCTACAGGCGATGCCTCAAACAACGTGACATTAACGATCAGCCCCAGGCACAGATACGTGGACAGCGACAGCAATGCATAGCGCCCATCCTGTTCGAAATACACGCGCAAACCGTGCTGCTCATCCTCACTGCGGCTCGGCAGCAACAACGCCGCGGTGACAAACAGCGACAGCGTCAGCATCACCAACAGTAGAAATTCGAGAAACGAGAAGGTCTGTTTCACCGTCGACAGTGCGTTGACGGCCCACCAGAATTGCAGCTGCATGGTAAACAGCATCACCGCCCAGACCAGCGCCACCCAATCTGGCTTGGCTACTCGGCGGATGCGGAACACCGTTAATACGCCAAGCAGCAGGCGGGTGACGGAGAGCCCGAGGATCATTGAGAGAACGGTGGCGACGATTGGGAAGTTGTTCATCAGGCCTCCCGGGGTACGCGTTATGGGTTAAAAGGGTGTTTTGCGCAGGCCCGGTGATTGGTAGCG
This sequence comes from Pseudomonas sp. AC242, assembly GCF_979258655.1. NCBI lineage: Bacteria > Pseudomonadati > Pseudomonadota > Gammaproteobacteria > Pseudomonadales > Pseudomonadaceae > Pseudomonas > Pseudomonas sp. AC242. The sequence goes on along the minus strand of NZ_OZ409873.1, from coordinate 2,813,180 downwards.
TCATTCCTTGACCTTAAAACTAGCGTGTTCACGCGATAGGGCATGGCAGCGCCATGATCGGGCGGAGGACGACTTCACGCCTTGAACGGCTGGGTGTGAGTGATACGATCGTGGCGTGCCAACCACGCCAGCTAGCAGAATCCGTCACCATGAAGCCCAGTTTCGAGAAAATTCCCACCGAGGCCGATGCCTCTTGGACGCTGCTGAACCGGCGCTTACCCGAGGCGATTCCGTTCGAGTGGCATCACCATCCCGAGTATGAGCTGACGCTGACGTTGAACAGCCGAGGCCATCGCTATATCAGCAATGACGTTGCGCCTTACGATGACGGGGATCTGATTCTGGTGGGGCCGAATGTGCCGCATAGCTGGTCTTCGGCGGAGTTGATTGATCCGCGGCAGCCGCACGTTGCGTTGGTCATCTGGTTTTCGGCGGCGTGGGCGGAGTCGTTGGTGACGTTGTTCCCTGAGTTGGGGTCGGTTCGGCGGTTGCTCGCGGCGGCGGGGCATGCGTTGAGTTTCAGTGAGGACGCGTCTCGCGAGGTGCGGCCGGTGATTGAGGCGATGGTCGATCAGGAGCCGGCGGAGCGATTGATTGCGCTGCTGGCGGTGCTCGGCAAACTGGCGAAAGACGTTGATGCCACGCGGATTCTCCCAGCGCCGAGCACGCAGGCCGGGAGCCCCATCGTCGAAGACCCGCGCATCCATCGAGTCCTGGAGTACCTGCATGGGCACTACGCCCAACCCGTCAGTATTCCTGCTTTGGCCGAGATGGCGTGCGTGAGCGTGTCGGCGTTCCATCGAATGTTTCGTCGTCACACGCGCTGCACGGCGCTGGACTACATCGTGCGCTTACGGATCGGACATGCTTGTGCGCTGTTGATGCAAGGGCACACTACGGTTTCGCTGATCGCTGAGGCGGTTGGCTATTCGTCGTTGGCGCTGTTCAATCGTCAGTTCAAGGCGCAGAAAGGGCTGACCCCCTCGGAGTTTCGCCGCCAGCACGAGCATCATTTTCACTAGGTCGATCGTCCCGGCCCATCCGGGCAAAACGCCACAATCGTATTACCTGACGCTTCAATCGAGGCTGCCGCGATAGCCCTCGGAAGTGCTTCCATACCTGCCTGAATAACAAGAACAGCAGGTCATTCAATGAGCAAATACCAGGCATTCGAAAGCGCAACGCTTCCCGACGATTACCGAGCCAGCATCGTCAATATGAAGCGCGCGCTGCGTGAGCAGATCGGCGATGTGGATGCGTTGTTCGCCCAGGTCAGTGAGTTTGTTGCTGGCGAAATCGCCTCAATCAAAGAGCAGGAAGCGCTCACAGGTTCGGCTTGGCCGGAGCTGGAGTTCGCTGACATTCTCGCGGCGAAAGTGAAGCCGCAGCAGTTGGCGTTGATCAAACGCCGGGGTTGCGTGGTGATCAGAAACCACTTTCCACGAGCGCAGGTGTTGAATTGGGACAAGGGCCTGCTGGAATACCTCGATAAAAACCACTTCGACACTGTTTACCGTGGCCCGGTTGACCAGTTTTTCGGCAACCTTGAGGGTTCACGTCCGGAGATTTTCCCGATCTATTGGTCTGCGTCGCAAATGCAGTTGCGTCAGGACGAGCGGATGGGCGCCGCGCAATCGTTCCTCAATCGTCTTTGGAAAACTCAGTCGCACGGTCAGGAATGGTTCGACCCTGACGTCAATGCGCTGTATCCCGACCGGGTGCGGCGGCGCCCACCGGGCACCTATTCCAAAGGGCTGGGGCCGCACACCGATTCGGGTGCGTTGGAGCGCTGGTTGCATCCGGCGTACCTGAAGGTCTTCGACAAAATCTACAGCAACGATTTCAACGCCTACGACCCCTGGGACGCGGCGTTTCGTACCGAGGTTGATGAATACGCCTACAAGGACACGGTCAAGTGTTCCGCGTTTCGCACGTTTCAGGGGTGGACGGCGTTGTCTGACATGAAGGCGGATCAGGGCGTGCTGCATACCTTGCCGATTCCGAAAGCGATGGCGTACATGCTGCTTCGCCCGTTGCTCGATGACGTGCCCGAGGATGAGTTGTGCGGCGTGGCGCCCGGCAAAGTGCTGCCGGTTTCAAGGCAATGGCATCCGCTGTTGGTCGACGGGCTGAGCCCGATTCCGGATGTGCAGGCGGGGGACTCGGTCTGGTGGCATTGCGATGTGATCCACAGCGTCGCGCCCGTGGACAACCAACAAGGTTGGGGCAACGTGATGTATGTGCCTGCGGCGCCGATGTGTCCGAAAAATCGGCGTTACGCCAAAGATGTATTCAGGGCATTTGAACGGGGCGCGTCGCCTGACGATTTTCCGCCTGAGCATTACGAAAAAAACTGGCAGGAACGCTTCAGTGTCGAGGGCTTGAATGCACTGGGGCGCGCGGGTCTTGGGCTCGAGTAAGTCATCGAACTGCACCGCTGAATCCGTTCAATAACAACAATAAAGGTATCGAAAATGAACCGCATCAATCGCCTTGCTGCAATGGTTTCTTTGGCGTCACTTTTCCCCTTCGTCGTCCACGCCGCTGAAAGCAAAGGCTCCGTCGAGGTCGTTCATTACTGGACGTCCGGCGGCGAAGCCAAGTCGGTGGACGTGTTGAAGAAGATCATCGAGAGGGATGGTTTCACTTGGCAGGACAGCGCCGTCGCTGGCGGCGGAGGTGGCGCGGCAATGACCGTGCTGAAAACTCGCGCGGTGTCGGGCAATCCGCCCTCGGCCGCACAGATCAAAGCGCCGGATATTCAGGAGTGGGGTCGGCTCGATTTGTTGACCAGCGTGGATGACGTCGCCAAGGCCAACCATTGGGACAACCTGCTGCCCAGGACCATCGCCGACAGCATGAAATACGAAGGGCATTACGTCGCGGTGCCGGTGAACATTCATCGCATCAACTGGTTATGGCTGAACCCGGTGGTGCTGAAAAAGGCCGGCGTGAGCAAGGCGCCGGCTACTCTGGAAGAGCTGTATGCCGCTGGCGACAAGCTCAAGGCAGCGGGTTTTATCGCCATCGCCCATGGCGGCCAGGCCTGGCAGGACACCACCGTTTTTGAGAATCTGCTGCTGAGCGTCATGGGTGCTGACGGGTTCAAGAAAGCCTTTATTGATGTCGATGAGGCGACTCTCACCGGGCCAAAAATGACCGAGGTGTTTGCTGCATTGCACAAATTGCAGGGTTATCTGGATCCCGACGGCAATGGTCAGGACTGGAATCTGGAAACCGCCAAAGTCATCAACGGCAAGGCCGGTATGCAGATCATGGGTGACTGGGCGAAAAGCGAATGGACGGCGGCCGGCAAGCAAGCCGATGTCGATTACCTGTGCGTACCGTTTCCCGGCTCGCAGGGCGTTTACAGCTACACGATTGATTCGCTCGCGATGTTCAAATTGGCCACAAAGAACGACAACCCCGGCAACATTGCTGCTCGTGATGATCTGGCCAAGGTCGCGCTGGAGCCGGAGTTTCAGTATGTCTTCAACCAGAACAAAGGCTCCATTCCAGTGATTAAAGGGCTGGACATGAGCCGATTCGACAGCTGCGCTCAGGCCTCGGCGAAGGATTTTGCCAACGCCGAAAAGACCGGCTCACTGGCGCCGAGCATGGCGTTTAATATGTCGACATCGCAGGCCGTGCAGGGCGCGGTGTTTGATGTGGTGACGCACTTCATGAATGACAAAGATGCTGATCCGGCAAAGGCCGGAAAGCAGTTGTTGGCGGCGATCAGAGCTGCGCTGTAGGGCGAGAGGCTTTCCGGTTGGTCGCGGGGGACGGTCGGGGTTGATGAGGCGGGGCGGACGACGTTGAGTTTTGTGTGGGGCTGGCTGTCGGGAGCGAGTGGGGGCGGGGAGTCGAATTATGTTGAGGTTGTTGGGGAATAGTTGAGCGGGATTTACGGCTGTTGGATTTCGGTTGGATGAGCTGACGCGTAGCCGAATGGTTTTCGACTACGCGAGCCCTTCAATTACTGCAATTCCACCAATGCCTCACTCACCGCCATCACATCCCAAGTCCGCATCACCTGCGTAATCGCCGCATCAATGTTCTCAATCGGCGTGTCATCCCGAGCAAGGATGGAAATCCCCTGCAGGAAACTGTCGAACACCGTCGCCATCGCGGCTGCGTTCGTGTCGTCCGCTAACAATCCTTCACTCACACCACGTTCGACGCACGCCACAATCCCCGCGCGGGTTCGGGCGCGGGAGTGGGTGAGGGCTTGAGCGACGTGGGCGTTTTCCGGACTCGGGGCGCTCATGACGCCGAGGGTGACCATGCAGCCTTTGGGGTGGCCGTCGTCGCATTGCATGCGTGCTGACTGGCGCAGTGCGGTTTCGATGGCTTGGCGTGGCGGCAGGGTTTCGTCCCACAGGCATTCGGTGACCTGGGCGAAGGTCGCCAGGTAACGCTGCACGCATTCGTCGAACAGGGCTTCCTTGGAGCCGAACGCGGCGTAGAAACTCGGTGCGGAAATGCCGCCACCCAGTTCAGCCTTCAACAGTGAAAGGGATGTCGAGTCGTAGCCGTGTTGCCAGAACAATTGCATGGCCTGGTCGACGGCGTCGTCGCGATCGAATGCGCGGGGGCGGCCGGTTCTGGCCATAGCTGAAACTCCTCGGAAAGTGATTTGGATACTAGTCGATACATAAGTCGTTGACAACGTGCCTCGGCTGCCGCCAGTATTTTATATCGATCGGTACGCAAGTCTGAATTTCCAAACTCAAGGAGTTTCCCGTGACACCTTCATTGACTCTAACGGCGGCGCCCAAACGCCTGCCCATCGGCGCGCTGCTGGCGCTGGCCATGACCGGATTTATCTGCATCGTCACCGAAACCCTGCCCGCCGGGCTGTTGCCGCTGATCAGCGAAGGCTTGGCGATTTCGCCTTCGATGGCCGGGCAGATGGTCACCGCTTACGCGCTGGGCTCGGTGCTGGCGGTGATCCCGATGACCATTGCCACGCGCGGCTGGCGTCGGCGCAATGTGTTGTTGCTGACCATCGTCGGTTTTCTGCTGTTCAACTCGATCACGGCGCTGTCGTCGCACTATGGCTTGACGCTGGTGGCGCGGTTTTTCGCCGGGGTTGCGGCGGGTCTGGCGTGGAGTCTGTTGGCCGGTTATGCGCGGCGGATGGTCGAGCCTGATCAGCAGGGAAAGGCGTTGGCGCTGGCCATGGTCGGTACGCCGATTGCCCTGTCTTTGGGGGTGCCGCTCGGCACATGGCTGGGAGGGCTGGTCGGTTGGCGTACGACGTTCGGCATTATGTCCGGGCTAACTTTGATTTTGATCGTATGGGTGCTGGTGAAAGTCCCCGACTATCCACCACAGCCTGCGCATCGGCGCCTGTCGTTACGCAAAGTGCTGACGACGCCGGGCGTCCGGCCGGTGCTGGCGGTGGTGATCAGCTGGATGCTGGCGCACAACATTCTCTACACCTACATCGCGCCGTTTGTGGCGCCGGCGGGGCTGGCGGATCGAGTGGACCTGGTGTTGTTGGTGTTTGGTCTCGCGGCGTTGGCGGGGATCTGGCTGACCGCGAAACTGGTTGAGCCGCTGTTGCGCAAAACGGTGTTGGTGAGCCTCGCTACCTTCGCTGGTGTTTGCGTGGTGCTGGGATTTATGGGGCATGTGCCGCAGGTGATTTACATCGGCGTGGCGGTGTGGGGTTTGAGTTTTGGCGGCGCGGCGACGCTGTTGCAAACGGCGCTGGCCGATGCCGCCGGTGACGGCGCCGATGTCGCGCTGTCGTTGAATGTGGTGGCGTGGAACAGCGCGATTGCTGGCAGCGGGGTGGTCGGCGGGGTGTTGCTCGACCGCTGGGGCGTCGCCTCGTTTCCCTGGGCCATGGTGGTGCTGGTGAGCGTAGGGTTCGCCATTGCCTTCGGCGCGCGGGTGCATGGGTTCAGATCGGGGCCGCGTGTTGCTGGAGCGGTTGCGGTTGCCGGGCACTGATGCTCGGATGCGCGCACTGCGTGAGCCTCGAGGGCGACCACGAATCAATTACTTTGTCAGTGATTACAGCGGCCGAAGGATTACGGGTTCTTTGCTCGAGGAAGCCAATCAGGTTTCAGCGCGTCAGTAGTTCTATTGGCTCAGCCCCTTGGAATCCGCCAACCCGCCCTCATAACCATCGCTATATCCAACACCCCGAAGAGGAACGACACGCCATGACCACTCAAACCGAAACCGCCATCCTCGCCGGCGGCTGCTTCTGGGGCATGCAGGATTTGCTGCGGCGCTATCCCGGTGTGTTGCAAACCCGCGTCGGTTACACCGGCGGTGATGTGCCGAACGCCACCTACCGCAACCATGGCAACCACGCCGAAGCCATCGAGATCACCTTCGACCCGGCGGTGATCAGCTATCGACAGATCCTTGAATTCTTTTTTCAGATACACGACCCGAGCACGCCCAACCGCCAGGGCAACGACCTTGGCCCGAGCTATCGCTCGGCCATTTATTACCTCAACGAAGCGCAGCGCGACATCGCTGAAGACACGGCTGCCGATGTCGACGCCTCAAAACTGTGGCCGGGCCGCGTGGTGACTGAAATCGCACCGGCGGGGCCGTTCTGGGAAGCGGAGCCGGAGCATCAGGATTACCTTGAGCGCATTCCGAATGGCTACACCTGCCATTTCATTCGCCCGAACTGGAAGCTGCCGAAGCGCGCGTGAGCGGTGCACGCCGCTCATTCAGCGCCAGTACATAGGCGCTGAACATATCCGCCAGCCCGTCGGCGCATACCGAGATTTCCTCCTCGGTACGCGGGCTGCCGGAAAAATCCTTGCCGACCGAACTGAGCGTGGTCAGGATCAAATCGCACGCTGCGGTACGGATCTGCTCACCGACCTCGGGCAGTAACTCTTCCATGAATGTCGCGAAAATCTGCCGCCCGGCCGCACGCACTGCGTGGGCCTCGGGGGCGTTGCGGTAGAGCGGGGCGGCGTCGTTCAGCGCGCCGCGCATCTGCGCTTCGTCGCACTCTGAACGAATGAATGCCTGCACCAGCGTACGCAGGCGTTGGAGTGGCGGCTGTTCAAACTCCTGCAGAATTCGCTGCAGCATCTGGGTGGTGTGCAGCCACTCATCGCTCTGCAAGCGGAACAGGATTGCGGCTTTGTTGGGGAAGTACTGATACAGCGAACCGATGCTCACGCCAGCCTTTTCCGCGACCCGTGCGGTGGTAAAGCGAGTGGCGCCGTGCTCGCTCAAAACCTGAATAGCCGCTTGCAGAATAGCCGCCACCAGTTCGCTGGAGCGTGCCTGCTGCGGCTGTTTGCGTGAGGAAATACGGGCAGTCTGGCGGTGGGTCATGGCAGCTCGGACGTCAGAGGGGAATGCGAATAGCGCAAGAAGCGAATCGCTCGCATCATTTAAATGCGACGAATTGCTCGCATTCTAGTTTTTTTCTGACGGAAAGCAATCATGACAACCTTGACCACTGAACCTCTCGCAAGCCTGATCGAACGCCTCTACGCCCAAGCCGGCGCCGCCACCAGCCCGGTGCTGCACACGGTGCCTGGCGAAGAGCGCGAACGCCTGATGCACAGCAAAACCGAATACCTGAAACTCTATGAAATGCTCAAAGACCTGTGGCTGCCGGTCTCCCGCGACACAGGCAAACTGCTGTACATGCTGGCGCGCAACACCAAGGCCAAAGCGATTGTCGAGTTCGGCACCTCGTTTGGCCTTTCGACGCTGCACCTGGCGGCGGCGCTGCGGGATAACGGTGGCGGTGTGCTGATCGGCAGTGAGTTCGAACTGTCGAAAGTTGAAATGGCTCGGCATCATTTTGTTGAAGGTGGCGTCGGTGATCTGGTGGAGATTCGCCAAGGGGACGCGCTGGTGACGCTGGCAACGGATCTACCGGAATCGGTTGATCTGCTCCTGCTCGATGGAGCCAAGGCGTTGTATGGCGACGTGTTGAGTCTGGTCGAAAAACACCTGAAACCGGGGGCGCTGGTGGTGGCGGACAACACTGACTATTGCCCGGAGTACCTAGCCTACGTGCGGGCGCCGCAGAACGGGTATTTGTCTTTGCCGTTTGCGGATGAAATTGAGCTGTCGATGCGGCTGGGTTGAGCCCGTTTCTTCAGGGAGCCACTGGTTGATATGTGGCTCCAATTTGGACGGGCGGGAAACCAGTAAAAACACGGGTGGAAATCCTGGATTTGAGAAAACTTCCCTGTCTGACTTTCTCGATGGGTAATCTCGACCGCGACTGCCATCAATCAACGCTAATCAGCGAATCGCTATCACTTATCGGGACAGAACATTTCTAAATACGGTATAGCGCATAAAGGTCTGAAAACCTGTTACTTCTTACAGTATCCGAAGCGAATAAACTGCTAGAGCATGGTGTTTCACCAATGTTTTATTCATGAAAAGGGAGATACATCATGGCACTTACGATTAACACGAACGTTACTTCATTGATCGTTCAAAAAAATCTTGCTAAGACGCCGGATGTACTAAGCGCGTCGATGAACACATCAAGCAGCGAACCTAAGATTGATAGTGCAAAAGATGACACGGCAGGAACGCTGGAGGAACAGCGTACTGAAACACCGCCGCTTGAAGGAGAGCAGCATCGTACTGACGAAGAGCTGCCAAAAGGGAGTTAGGCGCCGCAAACTCGGAAGCCAGGTACTAAAAATCTGTGCCGGTACCTGGCTCTCGTCAGCAGCTGATTCCTCTAGGCTTCGCAGTCAATGCTTCGCATAATCGTTTTATGCTGAATGAACATCCGTCTTCGCGGGCAATCCCGCTCCCACAAGGTTATTCGGCATGTTCACAATAACGGCATCCCACAAAAACCTGTGAGAATGTGGCTTGCCCGCGAAGAGGCCGGAATGCATTGCATCATAGTCACCTGACACACCGCGATCATAAACAGGCCCGTCCTTCGTAGACTTAGAGCAAACTCCACGAAACCCCGACATAAACCCCCATCCCTTCACCCGGAGTAGACCGCGCCGCATCCAGTCCCTTGTCGTCATACCCCGGCGTGACCGTTGCTGCGTAGTGTTTGTTGGTCAAATTACGCATATCTACCCAACCTTGCCAGTCTCCCTTCGGCGCGTTGTAACCCAGCGTCGCGCCGAACAGTGCATACGGATCGGCGTAGTAGCTGTTGGCGTAATCCACCGCCACTTTGGACACCAGTTGCGTATTCACCGCCGCAAAGAACCCCTGCGGCCAGTCGTAACGCAACTCACCCTGGTAGTAATGCATCGGCAGGCCGGGGAGGCGGTTGTCGCCAAAACGATCATCATCGCGATAGTGGAAATCACTGAAGGTATACGCCTGACGCAAACTCAACTGACGGCCATCGGCCGCCGACCAGAGTTTGCTGTTCAGGCTCGCTTCAACGCCTTGGTGCACGGTCGGGCTGGCGTTGAGTTCGTACGGGGTGACGGCGGTGGCATCGGGCAGCACCGACAGCAGTTCATGCCGTACCTGCGCGTAGTACCACGCCAGACTCCACTCGCCGACGGCGCTGTCGCCACGACCGCCCAGCTCCAGCGTGGTCGCGGTCTGGTTCTGCAATTCGATTGGGTCTTTCTGCGTGCCGGTTGCGGCGCCATTACCCGCCGGGAAGCGTACGTTGGAGCTGTAGATCAGCGACCACGGATGCGGCGCCTCGACCGAGCGGCTGAGGTTGCCGAACACTTGCAGGTCCGGGGTGATCTGGTAGCGCAGGCCGAGACGCGGTGCGTAGTCCCAGTCGTTCATGCTGGTTTTGCCGCCGCTTTGCGGGTAGGTCACGGCGCTTTCGCGGCGGGTGTAGATGGCTGCGAGGCCGGTGGTCAGCCAGAGGTCGTCGGCGATTTCCAGGTCGTTGCCGAAGTGCAGAACGGTGTCCGAACCCTGATAGGTGAAGTTGCGCATGCGAGTACCGGGCAGGTAGCTGGCGGTGTTGCCGGAAGGGATGCGTACGAACTCGCTGGCGCCGTCGTTGGGCAGGTGCTTGGTTACGCGCAGGCCGACGTTGCTGCGGCTTTCCATGCCGAAAATCGTGTCGCGGCGTTTGTAGTCGAAAGTGCCGCTGACGTCGGTGTAGGCGACTTTTAAACGGTTCGGGCCTTCGCGCAGGTCCATCGGATAGTCGTGATAGATGAGACCGGTCTGGATGCTCGAATCGTCGTCGATGTAATAGGTGGTCTTGTTGCCGATGAACGTGCTGCCCGGCTGTTTGCGGCTATCGTCGCGCGCTACATAGGACGGATTGGCCGCCCGAGGCGAGTGTTCGATGGAGTGCTTGGTCACGCGGCCGGCGAGGTCGTTGTCGGTCTCGCGGTAGCGGAAATAGAAGCGCGTTTCCAGGTTCGGGTTGAAGCGATAGCCGAAGTTGGCGATCACGCCTTTGCTCTCGCTCGCGGTGTGATCCTGATAGCCGTCGGCGTTGGAATCGGTCAGCGACACGTAGTAATCGAAATCGCCGAGCACTTGCCCGGAACTGACCTGACGCTGCTGATAGCCGTGGCTGCCGGTGGCGTAGCGCACTTGCAGTTTTGGCGCGTTGTAACCGGTGTGGCTGACGTAATCGATGGCGCCGCCCAGTGCCAGCGAACCGCGATCAAAGCCGTTGGCGCCGCGCAGGACTTCAACGTGATCGACCCACAGTGGCTCGAGCAATTCATACGGCGTGCCACCCGGTCCGGTCAGCGGCAGGCCGTCGAGCATCGTGTAAAGCCCCGACGCATGCGCGCCCGGCGCGCGATTGATGCCCGAACCGCGGACCGAGATTTTCACGCCTTCGTTGCCCGCCGACTGCGCATAAACCCCGGGCTGATACGCCAGCACATCCTGATTGCTCGCCACACGGCCCTGCAATGGCTGACGCATGTCGACCACGTTGGTGCCGCCGGGGACCTGATCAAGGCGCTCTTGCGCTTCTTCAACGGATGCATCCGCCCCCCGTTGCTCATCGGCCGAAATCAGCACTTGCCCCAGTTCCAGACCTTGAGTCTCGGCCATTGCCGGGCAGGCGAGCGCCAGGCCGAGCAGGGCGGTGGGCAGGGATTTGGACGCGGGCATCGAAAAACTCCAGGCAGACAAGGGCAGGGCAATGAACAGTGCGACGCAATAAAGAACGAAGGAAACACATGGCAATTTGGCTTTTTGTCCGGCAATGGCAATCAGCACGGCATGAACTAACCTCACGTGTCTGGTTTGTCCCGTCAATCAACACTCTGTTTCTGCATTTATTGGAGAGAGGCCAAGGTCATGGCAAAAGGTAAAAAGAAGGCCGCCACGGCGCCTGAAAGTCCGAAGCTGAAGAACAAGGATTACCTTGAGCAGTTGCGCAAACTGCACGTCGAACTGGTCAAGTTGCAGGAATGGGTGATCGCCAAAGGCGTCAAGGTCTGCATCGTTTTCGAAGGCCGCGATGGCGCAGGCAAGGGCGGGACCATCAAGGCATTGACCGAACGTGTCAGCCCGCGAGTCTTTCGCGTGGTGGCGCTGCCGGCGCCGACCGATCGCGAGAAAAGCCAGATGCATGTGCAGCGTTATCTGCCGTATCTACCGGCGGCAGGCGAAGTGGTGATCTTCGATCGCAGTTGGTACAACCGCGCCGGCGTCGAGCGGGTGATGGGTTTCTGCACAGATGAGCAGGCCGACAAATTCCTCAGATCGATTCCCTGGGTCGAGCACGCCATCGTCCAGTCCGGGGTGATCCTGCTCAAGTACTGGCTGGAAGTCAGCCCCGAAGAGCAGACCCGTCGGCTTGAGGCGCGGATCAACGACGGGCGCAAGACCTGGAAACTGACACCGATGGACCTGAAATCCTACAGCCGCTGGTACGACTACTCACGGGCGCGGGACGAAATGTTCAAGCACTCCGACACCGAACACGCGCCATGGCTGGTGGCCGACTCCAACGACAAGCGCCGTGCCCGGCTGAACATCATCACCGATGTGCTCAGCCGCATTCCGTATGAGGATGTGAAGCGCGAGAAGGTCGAGTTGCCCAAGCGGCAGAAGCCGGGCAAGTACCGCGATCCGGATTATCCGTATAAACGCGTAGCGGAAAAGTTCTGACGAATTGCGTCAGACACAGGGGAACTGACCAGCACAAATCCCTGTAGGAGTGAGCCTGCTCGCGATAGCGGATTGTCTGTGGCGGATGTGTTGCCTGACACATCGCTTTCGCGAGCAGGCTCAATCCCACAGTATTCGGTGGTGTATCCATCATTGTTGATCGGCAAAGCCCTTTAGAAGCAAACAGTCCATCCGTCGACTGCGCTGAACCCCTTTGATCCCGTTTCTTTCTATCAAGGAAGCCCTTCACGAGATCATTCCCCGATGTTCAATCAGCGCAAACAAGAAAAACTGGCGGCATGGCGAAAATTGGCGACGCAATCGCAGATGCGACTGGATCCGGAAGAACAGTACGACGAACTGCTCAAGGCAGCCGATGAGATGGAGGAGCAGGGGTTGATCACCAGCGCCGAGTGGCGGCAGTTAGTTCGCGATGCAGGTAATGTGTTTACCGCTGATTTGGGGCGAACAAACGGTTAAGTCCTTCAGGTCACGCGACCTTTCTTCGACTTCAACTGTGCGCCCCTGGAATCGTGCAGTAGCCGCGCAAACGCGACTTTGTCGATCGGCCGACTCATGAAATAACCCTGCACCTCATTGCACTGATCGACCCCGAGAATATCCAGTTGCTCTTCAGTCTCGACGCCTTCGGCGGTGACAGTCAGGCCCATGGCTTTGCCCAGGCCGATGATCGCCTGCACCACCGCGCGATCATTGGTGCCGCTGCTGATCGAGGCGATGAAGCGCTTGTCGATCTTGATCCCGTCAAACGGATAGGCACGCAGGTAACCGAGCGATGAGTAACCGGTGCCGAAGTCGTCCATGTTCAGGCGTACACCCAATTCCTTCAGGGCATTCATGGTGGTCAGGGCGCCGTCGGTGTCGTTGAGCATCACGTTTTCGGTGATCTCCAGTTCCAGGCGGCTGGCCGGAAAACGGGTTTGCACCAGCACTTCACGAACATCCTCGACCACATCGCTGACGGCAAACTGCGCGGGTGACAGATTGACCGACAGCATAATGTCTTCCGGCCAACCCAATGCGGTTTCGCAAGCTTCGCGCAGCACCCAGCGACCGAGCGGGACAATCAGATCGGTCTGTTCCGCCAGCGGGATGAACAGGTCCGGACCGAGCAGGCCTTTGCTGGGGTGTTGCCAGCGCACCAGCGCTTCGACCGAAACGATGTGTTTGCCATCGACCTTGTAGCGCGGCTGATAGTGCAGGATGAATTCGTTGTGCTTGAGCGCGTGGCGCAGGTCATCCTCCAGTTGCCGGCGCGTCTGGATCTGATCGCTCATGTGCGCTTCGAAATAACACCAGGTGTTTTTGCCCTCGGATTTGGCTTGATAGAGAGCGATGTCGGCATAACGGATCAGGTCGCTGGGCACATAGCCGTGGCGGCGACTGAGCGAAATGCCGATGCTGGCGCCGATGTGCAGCGGGTGATGTTCGAAGACTATCGGTTGATGCAGGCTGCCGATCAGGCGGGTGCAGAATTTGTCGATCTCATTCTGACTGTCCATGCCGTTGAGCACGACGATGAATTCGTCGCCGCCCAGTCGCGCGACGATGTCGTGTTCGCGGGTGCATTCACGCAGGCGCACGGCGACTTCCTGCAGCACGGCATCACCGGCCGGGTGGCCAAGCGAATCGTTGATCGGTTTGAAGTTGTCGAGGTCGATCATCAGCAGCGACAGCGGCGGCGCGTGCTCCTTGAGCAGCAGCGCCTCATCCAGATAACGTGCGAGTTTGTTGCGGTTGGGCAGGCCGGTCAGGGCGTCGTGCATCGACAGATGCTGGATTTGCGCATGAGCGGCGACCTCGTCGGTGATGTCGCTGGCAGTGCCGCGATAGCCGATGACCGCGTGTTTGTCGAAGATTGGCCGGGCGGACAACCGACAGTGGCGCGTCTGGCCGGAGTGGTCACGGTAGGTGCAACGCAAGTCACTCGCGCTGTTCTCCTCGGTCAGTTTTCTCAGCCACAGTTCCAGCGGCGTGGTGTCGCAACTCAACAGGTGGCCGATGTCCTGCCCCAGCCACAGGGTTTGCGGGTAGCCGGTCACTTCGCTGAAGCGCGCCGACAGGTACGTCAGCGCCAGGTTGCGGTCGACTTCCCAGATCCAGTCGGACGCGGCTTCAGCCACGGCGCGAAAGCGTTCTTCACTGGCTTCCAGCTCGCGATTGGCGTGTTCCAGCGCCTGATTGGAGGTTTGCATGACGGCAAAACTCTGGTCGACGTACTGCGATGAGCGCAAGGCATGGCGGAAGAAGTACGCGGTCAGCAGCATCAGCACCACAATCGTCGCGCCGAGTGGCGGTAGCAATGACCACAGTAAATGTTGTCCGGGCCGTTCCAGATCAGCGATCAGGCTGTAACCGGTGCTGTCCAGCGGCACGCGAGGGCGGTTCGGGTCGAGCGTATCGTCCAGTGCCAGGGTCAGGTTATTCAAGCCGTAACCGCTGCCGATCAGGCGCAATTTGGTCGGCGTGAGTTTGTCGACGAACACCAGCACCGAAGAAGTCTGCGGATCGCCGAGTGGTCGCTCATCGTTGGGAATGATCGCTGCCGTCGACACCAGCGCCGGCCAGCCTTCGAACAGTGAATAGCGACTGACCGGCTTGGTCAGATCACCTTGGCCCAGCACTTGATCGAGTAACTCCGTGGCGCTCACCTGAACGAACGCGGACAGCTCGGCATCGACCATTTGCCCGCGCACCACCGCGTAACGGGTGCCTTCGCGGTTCAGCACGAACACGCCGTCATAGCCGTCACTGGTGAACAGGGTCTTGCCGAGGTTCTGCTCGGTGTAGGCCCAGTCGGTGTCGACCTGACCGCTCAAATGCTCGTAGGCGGTGGTCCAGTAGGCGTAGCTGGTGATGTAGTTTTTCGAGGCAGTGATGCGGTTTTCCAGCGCGCGAGCCGAGTAAAAGCGGGTTTTGTTGACCTCTTCGCTGTCCAGGCGCTCGGCGATACCCAGCAAAGCGACCGCCGCCGCAATCACGCCGCTGACAAACAGCGCACCGACCGCGAAGGCCAGGCGGCGGGTGACGGCGCTCTGGCGCGGTGGAAGCGGGGCTGCATAGCTGGAAAGGTCCATGTGCTCGTCCTTGATCCGCTGTCTTCTGAATCTAGAACCACGGCGCGGGCGCAATGTTCAGATTCTTCTCGGCGACTGCATTGAAAGCGTAGTGAAGCCCGCGTGATTTGCCTCCCCGAGTGCAGCGCGCCGATCAGCGGCGATTCCCGAAAGGGCAAGACTTCCCGCGCAAAAACCGGATAATGGCGCCCATTCGTTTAGCCGTATTCTGGTAATCCCGCATGGAAATCAAGGTCAACTTTCTCGACAACCTTCGACTTGAAGCCAAGTTCGACGACTTCACGGTGATCGCCGATCAGCCCATTCGCTACAAGGGCGATGGTTCGGCACCGGGGCCGTTCGATTACTTTCTGGCGTCGTCGGCGTTGTGTGCGGCGTACTTTGTGAAGTTGTACTGCGACACGCGCAACATCCCCACGGAAAACATTCGTCTGTCGCAGAACAACATCGTCGACCCGGAAAACCGCTACAACCAGATCTTCAAGATCCAGGTCGAGTTGCCGGCGGATATCTCCGAGAAAGATCGTTTGGGCATCCTGCGTTCCATCGACCGCTGCACGGTGAAGAAGGTCGTGCAGACCGGTCCGGAATTCATCATCGAAGAAGTCGACAACCTCGACGCCGATGCCCAGGCGCTGTTGATGCCGGTGGCCGGCTCGGACGCAGGCACCTTCATCGCCGGTAAGGACCTGCCGCTGGAACAGACCATCGCCAACATGTCGGGAATTTTGGCCGACTTGGGCATGAAGATCGAAATCGCTTCGTGGCGCAACATCGTGCCCAATGTCTGGTCGCTGCATATCCGTGATGCGCATTCGCCGATGTGCTTCACCAACGGCAAGGGCGCGACCAAAGAAGGCGCACTGGCCTCGGCGCTGGGCGAGTTCATCGAACGTCTGAACTGCAACTTCTTCTACAACGATCAGTTCTGGGGCGAAGAAATCGCCAACGCCGAATTCGTCCACTACCCGGACGAGCGGTGGTTCAAACCGGGCCCGAAAGACGAGTTGCCGAGCGAGATCCTCGACGACTACACCCTGAAGATTTACAACCGTGACGGCGAGCTGCGCGGCTCGAACCTGTTCGACACCAACTCCGGCAACACCCAGCGTGGCATCTGCTCGCTGCCGTTTGTGCGCCAGTCGGACAATGAAGTGGTGTACTTCCCGTCCAACCTGATCGAAAACCTCTACCTCAGCAACGGCATGAGCGCCGGCAACACCCTAGCCGAAGCGCAGGTGCAGTGCCTGTCGGAGATCTTCGAGCGCGCGGTCAAACGCGAAATCCTCGAAGGCGAAATGGCCCTGCCGGACGTACCGCAAGAAGTACTGGAGAAATACCCGAGCATCCTCGCCGGCATCAAAGGCCTGGAAGAGCAGGGCTTCCCGGTGCTGGTCAAGGACGCGTCGCTGGGCGGTGAGTTCCCGGTGATGTGCGTGACCCTGATGAACCCGCGCACCGGCGGCGTATTTGCCTCGTTCGGCGCCCACCCGAGCCTGGAAGTGGCGCTGGAACGCAGCCTCACCGAACTGCTGCAGGGCCGCAGTTTCGAAGGCCTCAACGATCTGCCGCAGCCGACGTTCTCCGGTCAGGCCGTCACTGAACCGAACAACTTCGTTGAGCACTTTATCGATTCCAGCGGTGTGGTTTCGTGGCGCTTTTTCAGTGCCAAACCAGATTTCGAATTCGTCGAGTGGGACTTCTCAGGCCAGGGTGAAAACTCCAACGCCGAAGAAGCCGCAACGCTGTTCGGCATCCTCGAAGACATGGGCAAAGAAGTCTACATGGCGGTCTATGAGCACATCGGCGCCAAGGCTTGCCGCATCCTCGTGCCGGACTACTCGGAGATCTACCCGGTCGAGGACCTGATCTGGGACAACACCAACAAAGCCCTGCAATTTCGCGCCGACATCCTCAACCTGCACAACCTCAGCAAGGTCGGCCTGCGCAACCTCGCCCAAGGCCTGGAAAACAGCGAGCAGGACGATTACACCGAGATCACCACGCTGATCGGCGTCGAGTTCGACGACAACACGCCGTGGGGCAAGCTGACCATTCTGGAACTGCGCCTGCTGATCTGCCTCGCCCTGCAGAAGTACGAACAGGCCAAGGATCTGGTCGAAGCGTTCCTGCAGTACAACGACAACACCGTTGAGCGCGGCTTGTTCTATCAAGCGGTCAACGTGGTGCTGGAGATGGAACTCGACGAAGACCTCGAGCTGGAAGACTACGAAGCCAACTTCCGCCGGATGTTCGGTGACGAGCGCATGGACGCGGCGATTGGCTCGGTCAATGGCAGCGTGCGCTTCTATGGCCTGACGCCGACCAGCATGAAGCTGGAAGGGCTGGATCGGCATTTGCGCTTGATCGAAAGCTATAAGAAGTTGCACACAGCGCGGGCGAATGTGACGGCTTTGTCGCGCTGATATCTGCGCTAGAACAAAAGCACCCTCGGGTGCTTTTTTTACCTGCAAGTCTTGAATCGTGTGAATGTCTTATAGGTGAGTAGTGGCCAAGTGCTAGAATTTGCCACGAGCGTCTGAAGTCACGGACGATGATTTAAAATCAGGGAGAAGTGTAAATGTCGGAAAAGATTGTAAAGTCCAAACTGGTCAACTTTCTGGTAGCTGATGTCGAGGTGAATTACGAGGAGGTGGGTGAGTTTTACGATGCTGTTGGCGCCGGCAATGTCGACGTGGTGGCCGGGGTCATGGAGTCGTTCAAGCAAGCTTATGGCGGTCTGTGGGTCGGTGGGAAGATGGTGCTGACCAAAACGGCGGTTCACCTCAATGCCAACGCCCTGAATCGCATGGTTCAGGACGGTACGTTAGACATCGAGATTCCGATCGGTATGATCCGCGCTGTCGCCAACGAAGGTGGATTCTTCACCAAGATCATCCGTCTGGACACCGACGCTGGTAGCGTCAAATTCCGCTGCTATGGCGCTAAAGAGGTGGTGGCGCTGATCGAAAGGATGATCGTGCCACGGGTCTCGACTGCGGTGCTCAAACGGTCTTCTAACGCTTAACGACCATGCGCCGCATTCGCCAGCAGCTCGGTATCCACTCGCACAAACACCGAGTCACCCACCGCCGTCAACACGTCCCCGGCAAACACCTCACAGATCACCCGGGTCTTGCGCCCGACGTCACCCTCGACTTTCGCGCGCAGAGTCAGCGGCACGCCCATCGGTGTCGGTTTGATGAATTTGATCCCAAGGTTGCCGGTGACGCAGTCGATACGCGGCAGGCTGCCAGGCTCGCGGTTTTCCGCGCGGTAGTGATACGCCATCGCCGTCCAGTTGGAATGGCAGTCGACCAGCATCGCGATCAGCCCGCCGTAGACCAGATCCGGCCAGCCGCAGTATTTGGCCTCCGGCAGGTGTTCGGCAATGACGTGCACGCCGTCTTCATGCCAATGGCTTTTGACGTGGAGGCCGTGCGGGTTGCGGCCGCCGCAGCCGTAGCAGACGCCTTCGGGCGCGGCGAGGTCTTGCAGAGGAGTATCGAGGCTGGACATGGTTTTTATTATCCTGGCGTGGTGAGTCCGGTCAGGCGCAAGCGATTGCGCCCGCCGCGTTTCGATTCGTAGAGGGCGGCGTCGCCTTGCTCGATCAGCGCGGTGAGGTTGGCTGGCGGTTTGTCGAACAGGCTGGCGCCGATGCTCAGTGTCACGGCGGCAGTAGTGGGGAATGTCTGTGAAGTGGTGCTCAGAAACTGCTCGCGCAGTGTGTTGCCCAGTTGCATGACGCGCTCACTCGATGCGCTGTTGAGCAGGATGACAAACTCGTCACCGCCCAGGCGCGCTGTCAGCGCATTGCGCGGCAGCACCGAGCGGATCATCTCGCTCATTGCGATCAGCAAACGATCCCCGGCGGTATGGCCGTACTGGTCGTTGACCAGTTTGAAATTGTCGATGTCGATCAGCAGCAGGGCGCCGGGATGCTCCGGCGATACGTGTTCGAGCAAGCGCGGTGCGCGTTTTTCCAGGGCGCGGCGGTTGTACAGGGCCGTCAGCGGGTCGCGCTCGGCGAGGCGGGCGATCTGTTTTTCCCGACGGTAACGTTCGGTGCCGGTCATCGACAGGGCGATCAACATGATTGCCATCGCACCCTCGACCAGAGAAATCTGAATGATCTCGCCCCGAAACGCCGCCAGATCGATCAACGTGCCGGGGATCACCACGGTCAGGGCTTTGGCCACGTAGAAGATCCCGTGACCGAGCAGGACGTAACGCAACTGCACCGCACCGACGCTCAGCGACTTGCCGTGGGGGCGCAGCAGTGAACTGGCCTTGAGGGTCGACAGCGCCACCAGCAGCGAATTGGCCGCCAGCATGACCTTCGACCACAGCGGCCCGTCCGGCAACAACAGCATGACCAGCCAAGTGGCGAAGATCAGATACCAGGCCGGCGACAGTCGGATCTGGGTGAAGCGCGCCACGCCGAGCAGGAACAGGAAGTGCGCGGTCACCAGCAAGCCGTTGGCGAACCAGATGCCGATCAGCAAAAAGCCGCTGCTGCGCAGCAGAGCCAGGGTGGAACCGACGGTGATGGTGGCGAAACCGGCGCTCCAGAACAGTAGCGAAGGCTCACGAATGCTGCGCCACTCGATCGCCAGATACAGCGCGGCGGCGGCTGCGAGGGCGATGGAAATGGTCAGCATCGTAGGTGGGTCGAGCGGCATTTCTGGATGAGCCTGTCTGATTGGCGGTGAGACCGGCGATTGTAAGCGTTCGGGCGGCTTTTTCGCAGCGGTCGTGTTGCCGCGCAGACCATTGGCAGCGGGGAGGGCGCGGTTGCTGACCGCCGCCCTGATCACCGTGCCGATCGGTCATTGCTCGGGCGTGAGCCAAGTGTCGACGACTCGACGATCCAGTTCTTCCCAATACGCCATACCCAGCACCCGCGTGGTGTTGAGCCCGCGCAGGTAGCCGCGCAACTGGTTAGCGGTGTCTTTGATGAGCTGCCGGTCGGTCGCGTCTTTGTTCAGCAATACGCTTTCGTACTGAACCAGATACTCGGCCACGCGCTCGCGGAAATCGGGCAGAACGGCGTCACGGATCAGGTCAAACGTTCTCAAGGCGAACTCCTCATTTCATGTTTTTCTCGTTGTGATTGAGTGTGTATCAGTCTGCACGTCGCGCAACTATTGCTAGAAGTAATAGTGACCATCAAGAAACGCAAGTTCTGCTTTGGCGGCAATCGGCGGAAAATCGCCTCCATCGAACACGCCGCTCAAGGAATCTGCGCGATGAAGACTATGACCCGACTGGCTTTGGTCGCCCTGCTGGCAGGCGGCGCACTGTTCACAGCACCGACTTACGCAGCCGACACCGGGTCGTGTCACTTCCAGACCATCACCGGCAGCAGCGCGACGTTGCAGCATTCGCAGACCGTGGGCGTGTTGCTCAGTGAGAACACGCTGGACAACCTGCAATACCTTGGGCGTTACCACGACATGGCGGTCAACGGTGCGAAAGGTGCGCTGGATTCGCGGATTCGAGCAGCCTTTGTCAGCAGTTCCGATCCGGAATTGGCCATCGACTGGCTGGTAAGTTCGCTGCAACAGCAGTTCTTGTCCGTGACCGTTTACGACAACCTTGATGCGTTGGTACAGGCGCATCCGGACATCGTGGTGAAACTCGACACCTTCAATCGTTTGCTGACGCAGCAAAACAGCCTGGTCGAAGCGCGTTTCACCGCACGTTTCTACGACGCCGACCTGCAATACATCGGCAAGGCTGAAGGCGCCGTTGAGAAACAGCTGCCCTCGGTGTGGGTGCATAACCAAGCGGCACCGGCCATTGCTGCACAAATCGACAGGCAGCGTGACTTGCAACTCAACGCCTTGAAGCAATTCGATGTGTCGCTCAAGGCGCTGGTGGCGTCGAGCTGATCACTTAAAACATAAATGGCGACGGCGGCTCCGTGAGGCTGAACCGTTGCCGGTTGAACCGAACCTTTATTTTCAGGATGACACCGATGCGTCTTTTATTTGTGCCTGCTTTGGCCTTTGCTTCTTTGTTGCTCGCCGGTTGTGCTTCGGCGCCGAATAACCCGAGCCTTACTTTGCAGACCAGCAAGACGCCTGCGCAGTACGCCGATTGTGTTGTGCCGAAGTTGCAGGGCAGTGCGTTGAACCCGACGGTTTCGCAGACTCAGCGTAGTTACCGGATTGTGGTGCCGAGCAAGATTTCTGCTGACAACGTGCTTGAGGCGTACAAGGCGGGTAATGGCGGCAAGGTGTTTATTTACGAGCGGCATTTGTTGGCTTCGAATCTTTTGCCTTCGAGTTTTGAGCGGGCGGCGCAGGATTGCATCTGATTTTCGCTTTTGTATGGATTTGACTGAGCTCCTTTGGTTGGCCGCAACCAACCAATTTTTTGCCTCGCGCCCTGATGTGGTTGCGGGGCTTTTTTTTGTTTGGGCTTGGCGGCCTTTGGGCCGACCATGCTCGGGGTGTTCTTTGTGAATATCCGTTGCTGCGGTGATGGCTTATTACGGTTTCGCCCTTACGGCGACTCACTTTTTTTCAAACGCCAAAAAAAGTAAGCAAAAAACGCTTGCTCCTGCGTGCGGCCCGCTCGCTGGGGCTCGGGGTTCCTTCGCTGCGGGATCGATCCGGGCGCAGCGTCTCCGGTTTGCTTCGCTGCACCTACTCCCGCTGTGTTTGGCTGCGCCAAACGGTCGCTGCGCTCCCACGCCCGGATCAATCCCTCCACTCAGCCTTCCGACGTCGCCCGTGGATCAAGATCAAGAGCAGGCGAGCTGATACTCGGCCTATTGAGTGGTGAAGGGCGCGGGTGTTCGGCTTTTGATTTGCGTTGTTGCTGCCCTTCATCGGAACGCCGCCCGCCCAGCCCTCTCCCGAGGGAGAGGGAGCCGATTTGTGGGCTTTTCAAAATCTGAGTTCAACGCGGTATCGCACGTCGGCGTAACTCTCCCAAACACCATCGTCAGTCCCCTCTCCCTTTGGGAGAGGGCTAGGGTGAGGGGCTTTTGATCTGGGCTATGCAGCAGGTTGCTGTAACATGCGGCGACTTCACTTATGCGAGCAGCGGAAATGGATTCTCACTCGATATTGACCTTCACTCTGGTCGCCGCAATTGCCATCGCCAGCCCCGGGCCGGCGACTTTGATGGCGATCAATAACAGTCTCGCGCATGGGCAGCGCAGCACGATCTGGTCTTCGCTGGGCAATGCCAGTGGTTTGTTCTGTCTGTCGGCTGCGGCGATGTTGGGGCTGGGTGCGTTGTTGGCCAGTTCGGAAATTCTGTTCAATGCGGTAAAAATCATCGGGGCCGGGTATCTGTTCTACCTCGGGGTCAAGCAGCTGTTCAAGAAGGGCCCGATGCTGCCGGAGGGTGTCGAGGGGGAGGCGAGCATGGTGCGGCCGACTCGCGGCAAGTTGTACAAGTCGGCGTTCCTGACGGCGGTGACCAATCCCAAGGCGACGATGTTTTTTACCGCATTGTTTCCGCAGTTCATTGATCAGGGCGCCGCGCTGTTGCCGCAGTTTCTGATCCTGACTTCGATCTTCATGGCGTTGTCGGTGTCGTCACTGAGCGTGTACGCCGCGTTGGCTTCCCGCGCCAAGGGCGTGCTGACCCGGCCGGCGTTGTCCCGTTGGGTCAGTCGTGTGGTCGGTTCAACGTTTATCGGTTTTGGCGCAGCGATTCTGACGATGCGTCGGCAGGCGGCTTAAACCCATTTGAACCGGGCCGGGAATCTCGCCACGAAGCAGGTTCCCAACTCGGCGCTTGAGGTCACGCTCAAGGTGCCGTTGTGCGCCGTCGCTATCTGCGACGCGATATAAAGTCCCAACCCCAAACCCTCGCAACGCTGCCCGGCTTCGGCGCGGGAAAACGGTTCGAACAGCAGTGGCATCAGCTGCGCTGAAATCGGCGTGCCCTGATTGGTCAGGGAAATCACGATCTCGTCGTTTTCTGCACAAGCATTGAGGACGATCGGTGTGCTGTTCGAGCCGTGGGTAACCGCATTGCCCAGCAGATTGGAAAGCAATTGGCTGATCCGTAGCACATCGCAATAGACGCCTGCCGGCACATCCAGTTCATGAATGAATTTCGCCTGCGGATGGGACGCCTGAACCTCGGCAAGGGTCAATTGCAGGGTGTGCTGCAAGTCGTCCACCAGCTTGCGCTGCACCGGAATCCCGCCGCCCAGACGTCCTCGGGCAAAGTCAAGGATGTTTTCGATCAGCACGCCCATGCGCACCGAGCTATTGCGGATCGCCGCAATCAGGTTGAGCGAGCGCTTGTCTTCGGTTTTGCTTTGCAGCAGGTCGGCGCTCATGCGCACGGCGCTCAGTGGTGTGCGCAAGTCGTGGCCGAGTACGGCGATGAATTGCTCGCGCAGGCGCCCGAGTTCATTGGCGTTGTCCAGCTCGATTTGGGTCGCTTCCAGATGGCGTTGCGTGTCCAGGTTCATGGCGATCAATTGAGCGAACAAGGTCAGTGTTTTGGTAATGGCCGGTTCGTCGATATTGGCCGGGACCGAGTCGATAGCGCACAGAGTGCCGAAGAAGTCGCCATTGGCTTTGACGATGGGAATGGAGATGTAGCTTTCCAGGCCATAGGTTTTCGGCGTGTGGTGCAGCGAAAAGACCGGGTGCGCACTGGCGTGCCCGAAAATCACCGGTTGTTGATGCTGGCGTATCTCGTGGCAGATAGTCGATTCAAGTACCAGCTCGCCACCGGGTTTGAGCCCGAAATCAATAGAGTCATCGACGGCGCACGCCACCCAGTTGCTTTCGGTGACCCGCGCTACCGCAGCGAAACGCATGCCCGTGAGGTGCTTGACCATGCTCAGGATGACCGGAACAGCTTCAATGCTGCGGATCGCGTCGATGTCGGGGGTAAAGGCCGGATTGGTCATAGCGCGATGCTTCGTGAAGAGTTCGCTCAGAGACTAACGGTTCTTACTGCTTATGACTAATGAAGAGGCCAGAAAGTACAAGGGCGCCGTGGATGTCCCCGGCGCCCTTGTTTATTGCTGCTGATCAGAACGTCAGTGACTCAGAACTTGTATTTGGCGGTCAGCATGTAGCTGCGCGGGTTGCCATAGTTGTCGTTGGAACCCCACGTGACATTGGAGCCGATGGCGGAGTAGTAGACGCGGTCAAAGATATTGTTCGCGTTAACCTGAAGATCCAGGTGTTTGTTGACCTCGTACCCGGCCATCAAATCAGTGACGGCGTAGCCACCCTGTTCGAGGCGGTAGCTGCCGTTATTGGCCAGGGCGACATCGTTGTACATGCGGCTCTGCCAGTAGACGTTGCCACCCACGCGCAGGTGTTGCAGCGGACCCTGGAAGCGGTACACGGTGGAGACCTTGAACAGATGCTCAGGCGTGTCGGTATCGAAACGCTGATTGTTGTTCGTCGGGTTCTCGTCTTTGATGTAGTGCGCGCGGGTGTAGGTGTAGCCGGCGCCGACCTGCCAGTTGTCGGTCAGCGCGCCTTGCAGTTCCATGTCCACGCCTTGGCTGCGGATCTTGCCCGATGACCCGTAGCAGGTCAGGACCGGGCAACCGAACTGATTGTCGGCCAGGGTGGCGCGGCCGGTCTGGTCCATCTGGAACACGGCCAGACTGGCGTTGAGGGCGCCGTTGAAGTACTCGCCCTTGATGCCCACCTCGTAGTTTTCGCCGACGATCGGCTCGAGCACCTTGCCACCGAGGTCCTTCTGGGTTTGCGGGGTGAAGATGTCGGTATAGCTGGCGTACACCGAGTGATGGTCGTCGAGTTTGTAGATCAGACCGGCATAGCGAGTGACGTTACGAGTGACCTTGTAATCGCCATCGCCGGAGCGGTCATCGTAGTCGTACCAGTCGAGACGGCCGCCGAGGATCAGCGTCAGCGGATCGGCCAGGCTCAGGCGGGTGGTCAGGTACACCGCGTCCTGGGTGGTGACGTTGCGGGTCTTGCCGTCACGGACGAAGTCAGGCTTGGGCGCGCCAATCGGCCAGGCCGTGGTGTACGGATCGTATTCCTTGGTGGTCGCGTCATATACGCGGTTGCTGGCGCCGACCACCAGTTCGTGGCTGCGGCCGAACGCTTCGAACGGGCCGCTGGCAAACACGTCGAGCGAGTGTTGCTTGTCGGTGTGATGGGATTGATAAGCGGTGGTTTCCAGCGGGCCCGCGTAACGCGACAGGTAAGTCCCGGAGAACTCGCCGTCGAGGGTCGAGGACGAGCCGGCGACGTGCAGTTTCCAGTCATTGTCGAAGCGATGCTCGACTTCACCGAACACGGTGTCGATTTGCAGCTTGCGGTTTTCCCAGTCGGTACCCGGGTAGGTGGAGCGGGGCAGATCGAGGTGATGGCCGTTGGTGCCAATCGGCAGGCCGCCCCAGAAATAGTTGGTTTGCTCATTCTGCCGCGAGAAGCCGAGGGTCGCGGTGGTGCTGTCGCTCAGGTCGGCTTCACCGATGGCGTAGAACAAACCATGATCGTTTTCTTCCTTGTCGCGGAAGCTGTCGGCGCCCTGGTAGGAACTGACCACGCGGCCACGCAGGGTGCCACTTTCGTTCAACGGGCTGGAGGCGTCGATCTCGCCACGGTAGTCATCCCAACTGCCGGCGGCGCCAGTGAGGGTGACGCGTTGATCGGCGGTCGGACGTTTGCGCACCAGGTTGATCGCCGCCGAAGGGTTGCCGGCACCGGTGACCAGGCCAGTCGCACCGCGGACGATTTCGACGCGATCGAACATCGCCAGGTTCGGTTGCACCGCCATCGAGAACGGCGAGTAGGAACTCGGCAAGCCGTCGTACATGATGGTGTCGATGTCGAAACCGCGTGAACTGTACGTCTGCCGCCCTGGGCCGCTGGCCTGACTGAGGAACAGTCCCGGCGTGCCTTGCACCACATCGTTGATGCTGGTCATGTTCTGGTCGTCCATGCGCTGACGGGTGATCACCGTCACCGCCTGAGGCGTTTCGCGCATGGTCAGCGACAGCTTGGTCGCCGTCCGCATCGGGCCAGTGGTGTAAGACTGGGTGTCCTCGGTGGTGCTGCTCATCTGCGTGGCGCCGATTTCCGTCGCATCCAGTTCCAGCGTGGTCGGCGCGGTTTTTTCAGGCGTGGCGGGCGTTGTCTCGTCGGCCAGTGCCGGTGCGATGCTGGCCATGCAGATGGCGAGCGCCAACAGGTTAGGTGAACGGTTTGAACGGCGGTGAATGGTGCGAAACGACATCAATCTGCTTCCCCAAATGATACGAAAACGAATCCAGTGCGAGTGCGTGTAGGAATTATTCGCATTAGTGTGTCAGATCATTCCGGGTGAAGAAAGGCGTACGGCTCAGTTAGTTAACGAATTTTTCACAATTGGCTGACCGCTCTGCGGCGCGGGTTGGCGCAGAGTCGTGGTTTTTTGGGGGGCAAATGAGATGTAGCAGACCGGTCACAAAGTTCGGTGACCGGCGCTGCTGAGGGGCGTGCTCAGTGGGTGAATATGACGAACAGGGTTGTCAGTTCAGATCGCTGGCGTCGTGCCGCTCGGGCACTTGAGTCGCTTCATCGCCCCACGTGCGATTGACGCGTTGCCCACGAACGACTGCCGGCCGTTTGGCGATGTCTTCGGCCCAGCGCTGCACATGCGTGTATTCGTGCGCCGCGAGAAACTCGGCGGCGGAATAAACGTTGTTGCGCACCAGTTGCCCGTACCACGGCCAGACCGCGATGTCGGCGATGGTGTAGCTGTCGCCGGCCAGGTAGGCGCTTTCGGCCAGGCGCCGATCGAGCACATCCAGTTGGCGCTTGGCTTCCATGGTGAAGCGGTTGATCGGATACTCCATCTTTTCCGGCGCATAGGCATAGAAATGCCCGAAACCACCGCCCAGGTACGGCGCGGCGCCCATTTGCCAGAACAGCCAATTCAAGGTTTCGGTGCGGCCGGCCGGGTCTTTCGGCAGGAAGGCGCCGAACTTTTCGGCCAGATACAGCAGGATCGAACCGGATTCGAACACACGAATCGGCGGCTCAACGCTCCGGTCCAGCAGCGCCGGGATTTTCGAGTTGGGGTTGATCTCGACAAAACCGCTGGAGAACTGATCGCCTTCGCCAATGCGAATCAGCCAGGCATCGTATTCGGCAGCGCTGTGTCCCAGCGCTAGCAGCTCTTCCAGCAGAATCGTGACTTTGACGCCGTTGGGCGTGGCCAGCGAGTAGAGCTGCAGCGGATGTTTGCCGACTGGCAGCGTCTTGTCATGGGTGGGGCCGGCAATCGGTCGATTGATACTGGCGAACTGTCCTCCTGACGGGGCTTCGTTTTTCCAGACCTGGGGCGGAACATACGGCGCTTTGCTCATCTAAGGGGCCTCTTCGTTGGCAAGTGGAAAAAATACCTCGCTGATAAGAGACAGGACACCACAGAACTCGCTGTGTAATCCAGAGGTCGCCAGGCCAAATGTCCCCTGCATTCAAGACTGGCCAATCCCCGGAATCAATAAACATGCGGCAAGGCCAATCAGGGCGGTGCCAATCACCCGGTCAATGACTCGCTGTTTTTCCAGCATGCGGCGGCGCAATCCCTCTGTGGAGAAGAACAACGCGACCAGACTGAACCACACCCAGTGGGCCAGCGACATAAACAATCCGTACGCGAAGTTAATGGCGAGCGAGCTACCGGCCTGAACAAACTGGCTGTATGCCGCGACGACAAACAACATGGTTTTCGGATTCAGTGCATTGGTCAGAAAACCGCTGCGAAACACCGCCCAGGCTGAGGGGGCCGAGCCGCCAGCGTCCGCAAACGTCATCACCGAGGTATTGGTAAAAGATTTGATGCCCAGATAAACCAGGTATCCGCCGCCCAGCAGTTTCATCGCCATAAACAACAAGGGCGACTGCGTGATGATCACGGCCACGCCAAACACCGTGTAGAGCACATGAACCTGCACGCCACAGGCGATGCCCAGCGCCGCCATCAAGCCACTGCGTCGCCCGAACGCGTAACTGTTGCGGGTGACCATGGCAAAGTCCGGGCCAGGGCTGATCACCGCCAACATCGTGATGGCGATCATCAGAAACAACTCATTCATCAACATTCTCCAGTCATTATTTGCGCTACGTTAACTCACAGATGTCGCGCTGCATGACGCGACCCGGATCGTGATCAGTACAGCGTTTGGCGCAAATGATGAAGAATTGTCGTCTGCAGAAAAAACGATTTATAGTCGCGTAAATCTGTGAGAAATCGTCGTCTATATGAACTTGCCCCCATTGGCTGCCTTTCGTTTTTTCAACACCGCCGCGCAGACCCAGAGTTTCGTCAAAGCCGCGCAACAGTTGCACGTCACTCACGGCGCGGTGAGCCGTCAGGTGCGTTTGCTGGAGGAGGCGATCGGGGTCGAGTTGTTTGAACGGCGCAACCGGGCGATCTTTCTCAATCAGGCCGGTCGCCTGTTGTTCGAGGTCACTCGACCGATGTTCGAGCAGTTGGAAGGGGTGGTTTATCGTTTGCATCAAGAGCGCCATGACGATGTGCTGGTGGTGTCTTGCGAGCCGACCATCGCCATGAAATGGCTGATCCCGCGTCTGCCCGACTTTCACCGCAGCCACCCGCACATTCAGGTGCAACTGCTGACTGCCGGAGGGCCGATCGACTTCGCCCGCTCAGGTGCTGACCTGGCGATCCGCCGAGACGATTTTCACTGGGACGAATCGGTTCATGCCGTGACGATTTGCCAGGAGTGGATAGGCCCGGTTTGCCTGCCCTCGAAAAAGCCCGAGTCCGCTGATTTGCGCGGCGCCTGCCTGTTACGCAGCAAAACGCGTCCGCTGGCATGGGACAACTGGCTGCGGCTTGTCGGCCAAGGCGTACCGGACGGCAGTCGCGTCGACTACGAACATTTCTATCTGTGCATCCAGGCAGCATTGGCCGGCCAGGGCATCGGCATGGCGTCTTTTCTGATGGTGCAAAGTGAGCTGGAGTCCGGGCAATTGATCGCACCGTTCGGTTTTACGCAGGACGGATCGACCTACTGCTTGCTATCGCCACGGCCGTTCGAAAGCTGCGCCAACAGCACCGCCTTCCGAGTGTGGCTGACTGAAGCGATGAACGTGTGCCGTTCTCATCGCTGACCTCCTGAACAGAGCTGCTGCAACGAACCTGTTAACGCTTGGCGCACAATCAGCTCAACTCAGCGCTGCGGCCATTGATCCTTGATTTCAAACCACGGCGCCTTCGACGTCACTTCGACGTGTTGCTGTTTTTCGCTGGTGAACGTTGTGTCCAGCGTGCCCAGCGCGACCGAAATCCATTCCCTGTGCTCACCCTCATCACGCGCCCAGAACAGTGACGAGCCGCAGTGCGAGCAGAACTGGCGCTGTACCGCTTCAGAAGAACGGTAAGACTTGACTTGATCGGCCCCCGCCAGCAATTCCAGATTCTGGCGCAGCACGCTGCCATAGCTGGCAAATGCCGCACCATGGCTTTTGCGGCACTGGCTGCAGTGGCAGTGCGAAAGTGCTTTGGGCCGTGAGCGGATCTGGTATTTCACCGTACCGCACAGGCAACTGCCCCGGAAGGTTTGAGGGGAGGGCGTGAGCATTATTATTGGGAGTCCTTATAAGTGATGGCGTGTTTCAGGCTGTCGGGTGACTGCGCCAGAAACCCGGTAATCAGGGAAATCACTTGCTGCTGAATCACCGCGCGTGGACGGCCACCCTCGCCATCGGTGCAGATGATGCTGTCGCCCGGTACGTCTTTGTCGAGTATGGCCACGGCGCCAGGTTTGCAGATCGCCATAAAGGTGAAATGGCTGGCATCGCTGATTTCGACGAAGCGCGATGAGGTTTTCGGCAGGCGTTTGGCGAGGTCGACGGATTCCAGTTGCGCGGGCAGTTCTTTCGACGGTACGCCGGCGGCGATCACCAGGATCGGTACGGGGTAGGTCGCCAGGCTTGCATCGGTCATCCCGCGCGACAGCCCCAGGTCCAGTGACACCACGGCAGTGATGCGCTTGTCACGCCAATCGGCGGCGAGCTGAGCTTTCGATTGCGCCGTGCTTTCAGTGTTCATCTGTTGATACGCCGTGCAACTGATCAATTGCGTTTGGACTTTGCAGTCGTCGGCAAAGCGCTTGGGGTCGAAGCGCGCGCCGCCGCTTTCCAGCACCGTCCAGCCACCGAGAGAATGGCCGATAACGGCAATTCGATCCTTGGCCACCGTACCGAATTTACCCGGTTGCGCCGTTACCGCATCAATGGCACGGCTGAGGTCAACGGGGCGTTGCCACAGTTGCGCTGCTGCTTGCGGGCTGCGATCGCGGCTGGTAGTGCCGGGATGGTTGACCGCGGCGACGATGTAACCCTGATGGGCCAGCGCACTGGCCAGCCACGTCTGGTTGATCCAGCTGCCGCCGTTGCCGTGGGAAATCACCACCAATGGATGCTCACCCTTGGCGGCTGGGGCGTCGAGCACGGCAGGGGCGCCGACGAAGACCGGGTTGTCACCGAACAATTGGGGCGTCGCATCCGTGGTCGCACTCGGGTACCAGACGACCATTTCCAGCGGGCGCTCGTTGCGCGGATCGGCCAGCGTGGCGTACTGGAAACCGACGGGTCGGGTATCAGCGAATACGTGGCTGCTCAAGCAGATCAGTAGCAAGGCGCCGAGAGACTTTTTCATTGTTGTTATCTTCCGTGATGGGCCGAATGGGCGAGGTGAACTTTGCCCGATTTCGCGCGCTTCAGCGAGCCTCTTTAATCCCTGCGTCTTAAACATTTTCCATCGGCCAGCGCGTGGCCAGATGCGCTGTCAGATAGTCCAGAAAGGCTTTGACCTTCGGCGTCATCGCCGCGCGTTCCTGTACGCAGGCGTAGATGTCCATCGGCTCGACAACGGAGTGGGTGGCGTCGCTGTGTTCAAACAGCGGCACCAATTGCCCGCTCGCCAGATAAGGTGCCGCGACAAACTCCGCCAGCCGGGTGACCCCGGCGCCGTGGACCGCCATTTGCGCCAGCGCATCGATGTCATCACTGACGGCGGTGGCATTGATCGGGGCATCGAAACGCCGGCCGTCGCGAGTAAAACTCCAGCGCAGAAAACGCCCGTCCAAGGGATAACGAAAGGCCAGGCAAGCGTGGTTTTGCAGGTCGTCTGGTGATTGCGGGCGACCGGCGCGTTGTAGATAGGCCGGCGCGGCGCACATGATGAAGGGCAGCGAAACGATCTTGCGCGCGACGATGCCGTCCTCCAGTTGCGGTTTGATCCGCAGGCTCAGATCGATGCCGTCCTGGATGTGGTTGATCTTGCCATTGGTGGTCGAGAGTTCGATGAGCAGACGCGGATGCCGAGCAGCGAAACCGGCGATCAGCGAGGCCAGCACATGGCGGCCGAACGCAGACGTCGACGCGATACTCAAGCGGCCCTGCAACTCGGTTTCATCGCTGCTGATCGAGCTTTGCGCGGCTTCCAGGTCCGCCGCAATACGGCGAACTTTCTCGTAGTAAACCGCGCCGTTTTCGGTCAACGCCATGCTGCGCGTGGTGCGCTGCAACAGGCGCACGCCGAGATGCGCCTCCAGTCGATTGATCGTCTGGCTCACCGCCGCCGCGCTCACGCCCAAGGTCTTGGCGGCGCCGACAATCGAGCCGG
Source organism: Pseudomonas sp. AC242 (assembly GCF_979258655.1). Classification (NCBI taxonomy): domain Bacteria; kingdom Pseudomonadati; phylum Pseudomonadota; class Gammaproteobacteria; order Pseudomonadales; family Pseudomonadaceae; genus Pseudomonas; species Pseudomonas sp. AC242. The sequence continues at coordinate 2,781,405 of NZ_OZ409873.1, read as the reverse complement.
CTTCAACCACTTTGATAAAGCTGGCAATCGCCGCTAACAGATTCATCCATGCCCCGTTGAGGGTTGATTCGTAAGTTCTGCTTTATAAAGTACCTGCGGTTGAGCGTCTAGTTGCAGCCGGAGGGCTTTGCTAACGTGCGGTCTCCCTGTCAATGGATGGAAACGCCTTATGAATCAACCAACAAATTCCGAAACCATGATCCTTGGCCGTCGAAAGCTGTCGCCGCGCGCCACGCCTTATGTGTTTGCGTTGTACATGGCGACGATCATGGCGTTTCTGATGTCGCTGGTGATCACTGCCGCCAACTCCGGCATTGATAATGATTACCTGGGTAATGCCTTGCACGCCTACAAGCTGGCGATGCCTGCGGCGTTCCTGTGCATCCTCATCGTGCGGCCGATCGTGATCAAACTGGTCGCGTGGACAGTGCATCCGCATTGTTGAAAACCGCCACGTCAGCAGTGACTGTTCTGACGTCTTCGCGAGCAGGCTCGCTCCCACATTGGAACTCAATTCCCGGTGGGAGCGAGCCTGCTCGCGAATGGCCTGGGGTCTCAGAAAAATTCATCGAGCAACTGATAAAAGGCGATCCGCTGCTGATCCGGCTCGACGCCATAAACCTCGAAAAACAAGGGCAGCCACTGCTCGCCGAGGTTGTCCGTGATGCTGTGCGCAGCCAACGCCAAATCCTGATAACGATCAGCAACGCCCAGGCGTCCGCAGTCGACAAACCCGCTGAAACGACCATTGGCTGCGAGCAGGTTGGGCAGGCACGCATCGCCATGAGTCACCACCAGATCCTCGTGCGCCGGGCGTGTGGCGAGCAACTGCTCGAACACTTCCTCGGCGGATTGTCCGAGGCGCGAGTCGTCGAAGTCTTCTTCATCGATCAGCCCGGCGAGCAGGTGTTCGCGGGCCCGTGTGATCTTCTGCTCCAGGCAATGATCGAACGGGCAACTGTCGATCGCGACCGCATGCAGTGCGCGCAACGCCTGGGCTGCGAGCGTGACGATCTGCTGCGGCGAGAGGTGCTCGCTGCTGGCCAGATCGCGACCGGCCACGGCGGTCATCAACAGCCAGTTGTGTTGCGCTTGCGTGGTGGTGTCGAGCACTCGCGGCGCCGGCAAATCCTGAGTCGCCATCCAGCGTAACCGCTGCACTTCACCGGGCAACTCGCCCCAGGTCATCACCTGTTCGGTTTTGACGAATTGCGGCGCAGCCCCGGCAGGCGTGATCCGCCATACATCAGCGCGCGATTCGCCAATGGTCTGCTGTTCAATGGCCGCACCGGCAAATTGGCTGCGCCATGCTGCTGGGAAATCCATGTCTTTTGTCCTTGTCATTATCGATGTGCGCATTGTGCCGCTCTGGCGGTTTTGTTCGCAAACAAGAATCGGCGCGGAGAAATCCATCGAAACTTCGCCAACGCCCCGAGTGTCCAGACCCTTACACCTCCCGGCGGATGTGCTGCCGGGACAGCTCCATGCAGCGGAGAAAGACGAGGATCGAGATGACGATGACAGTGGGAGATTTTCTGGTCGAGCGGCTCAGCCAATGGGGCGTTACGCGGATTTTTGGTTACCCGGGTGACGGCATCAACGGCGTGTTCGGCGCGCTCAGTCGGGCCAAGGGAAAAATCGAATTCGTCCAGGCGCGCCATGAAGAGATGGCTGCGTTCATGGCCTCGGCACACGCCAAGTTCACCGGTGAGCTGGGCGTGTGCATTGCCACTTCCGGCCCAGGCGCCTCGCACCTGATCACCGGCCTTTACGATGCGCGCATGGACCACATGCCAGTGTTGGCCATTGTCGGCCAGCAGGCACGCACGGCGCTGGGCAGTCACTACCAGCAAGAGCTGGATCTGGTGTCGATGTTCAAGGATGTCGCCGGGGCCTTTGTGCAGCAGGCGTCGGCGCCTTCACAGGTGCGGCATCTGCTCGACCGGGCCGTGCGCACGGCCGTGGGCGAACGCCGGGTAACCGCGCTGATTCTGCCTAACGATTTGCAGGAGCTGAAATACGAAGCACCGGCACGCGCGCATGGCACCGCGCATTCCGGGGTGGGTTACACGAAACCCAAAGTGTTGCCTTATGACGTGGATCTGCAGCGTGCCGCTGACGTTTTGAACGCGGGCGAGAAGGTCGCGATTCTGGTTGGCGCGGGGGCTTTGCAGGCGACCGATCAAGTCATCGCGGTGGCCGAAAAACTCGGCGCGGGCGTCGCCAAGGCTCTTTTAGGCAAGGCCGCGTTACCCGACGATCTGCCTTGGGTCACCGGCAGCATCGGCCTGCTCGGCACCGAGCCAAGCTACAAGCTGATGAGCGAATGCGACACTTTGCTGATGATCGGTTCGGGTTTTCCCTATGCGGAGTTTCTGCCCAAGGAAGGCCAGGCGCGGGGCGTACAAATCGATTTGCAGCCCGACATGCTCAGCCTGCGCTACCCGATGGAGGTCAATCTGGTTGGCGACTCGGCGGAAACACTCGCGGCGTTGTTGCCGCTGCTTGAGCAGAAAACCTCTGGCAAGTGGCGCAAGAAAGTCGAAGGCTGGCGCGGTAGCTGGGAGAAAACCCTGGAAAGACGTGCGATGGCCAAGGCTGACCCGGTCAACCCGCAAAGGGTGGTGTATGAGCTGTCACCGCGCCTGCCCGATCAGGCAATCATCACCAGCGACTCCGGCTCGTGCGCCAACTGGTTTGCCCGTGATCTGAAGATTCGCCGTGGCATGCAGTGTTCATTGTCCGGTGGGCTGGCGTCCATGGGCGCCGCTGTGCCTTACGCGATTGCCGCCAAGTTCGCCTATCCCGAACGTGCAGTCATCGCGCTGGTGGGCGATGGCGCGATGCAGATGAACAACATGGCCGAGCTGATTACCGTCGCCAAATACTGGCGACAGTGGGCGAGCCCGAAATGGATCTGCGCGGTGTTCAACAACGAGGACCTTAATCAGGTCACGTGGGAGCAGCGGGTGATGGAGGGTGATCCGAAATTCGAAGCTTCGCAAAGCATCCCCGATGTGCCTTACCACTTGTTCGCCATCTCCATTGGCCTGAAGGGCATTTTTGTCGATCGCGAAGAAGACGTCGCCGCTGCCTGGGAGCAGGCACTGGCCTCGGAGGTGCCGGTGTTGATCGAGTTCAAGACTGATCCGAATGTGCCGCCGCTGCCACCGCACATCAAACTTGAGCAGGCGAAGAAATTCGCCACGACGCTGCTCAAGGGCGATCCGGATGAGGCCGGGGTGATCGTGCAGACCGCGAAGCAAGTACTCGGCGCGGTGTTGCCCGGAAAAAAGTAACCGGTTAATCGACAGGCAACTGTTGATCGTTCCCACGCTCTGCGTGGGAACGCCTCTAGGGACGCGGAGCGTCCAGTGACGCGGAGCGTCACGGGCAACATTCCCACGCAGAGCGTGGGAACGATCACCGATCGAGTGGGCACGACAAGAGGTAAGTTGATGATTTTCGTGGGCTGTGCAGGTTGGAGTCTGGGGCGCGAGCATTGGCCGGCATTTCCGGTGGAAGGCTCGCAGTTGCAGCGCTACGCTTCGCGCCTCAACTGCGTGGAAATCAACAGCTCGTTCTACCGTCCCCATCGCCGGCAAACCTACGAACGTTGGGCCGATGGCGTACCGGAGGCCTTTCGCTTTTCGGTGAAAATGCCCAAACACATCACCCATGAATTACGCCTGGCGGGATGTGAGGCAGCGTTGGACAAGTTTCTGGCTGAGTGCGGCGGGTTAGGCGAGCGTCTCGGTTGCTTGCTTGTGCAATTGCCGCCATCACTGGCGTTCGACGCCACCATCGCCGAAGCCTTTTTTAAGATACTGCGTCAGCGCTTCTGCGGCCCTGTGGTGCTCGAGCCACGGCATGAATCGTGGATCATCGCTGAGCCGATGTTGATGACTTGGCAGATCGCCCAAACAACCGTCGATCCCTCGCGCATCAGCAATGATGCTGCGCCCAGTGGCTGGGGGGGAACCCGGTATTGGCGCCTGCACGGCTCACCGCGCATTTACCACAGCGCCTACGATTCAACGTATCTGCTAGACCTCGCACAAGCTCTGCAATCAGCGGCCGCAGCAGGTGCTGCGACCTGGTGCATATTCGACAACACCGCCAGCGGCGCAGCGCTGGGCAACGCCTTGACGCTGGCCACACTGACGGCCGATTGGGAGCAGGAATGTGCGGCCGTGAAACTCAACCTGGCGAAGAAGCCCTCACCCTAGCCCTCTCCCAGAGGGAGAGGGGACTGACCTAGGTATTTGTGCAAGTAACGCCGACTTGAAATACCGAGTTGAACGCAAGATTTGAAAAGCGCACAAATCGACTCCCTTTCCCCCTCGCCCTTGGGGGAGAGGGGACTTACCGAGGTGTTCATGCAAGTAACGCCGACTTGAAATACCGAGTTGAACGCAAGATTTGAAAAGCGCACAAATCGACTCCCTTTCCCCCTCGCCCTTGGGGGAGAGGGGACTTACCGAGGTGTTCATGCAAGTAACGCCGACTTGAAATGCCGAGTTGAACGCAAGATTTGAAAAGCGCACAAATCGGCTCCCTTTCCCCCTCGCCCTTGGGGGAGAGGGGACTGACCGAGGTGTTTGTGCAAGTAACGCCGACTTGAAATACCGAGTTGAACGCAAGATTTGAAAAGCGCACAAATCGACTCCCTTTCCCCCTCGCCCTTGGGGGAGAGGGGACTTACCGAGGTGTTCATGCAAGTAACGCCGACTTGAAATGCCGAGTTGAACGCAAGATTTGAAAAGCGCACAAATCGGCTCCCTTTCCCCCTCGCCCCTTCGGGGAGAGGGCTGGGGTGAGGGGGTAGATCGAACAGACTGTCGCGATCGCCTGCAAAACCACTAATTACCATCGGCCACTTTGCGCTCTATCTCATCGATCTTGCGCTGCAGCGTCTCGGCGTCCTGCTCCTTCACTCTCGTGGACGAGGGTGTGATGACCTTATCCACGGCTTCGGTGTCATCGTCCCGGTCTTCAAGATCGCGCTCGACCACATTCACCGGTTTGCCAGACGTGTCGGTTGGCGGGGCGTTGGGGGTTTTATCGTCACTGTTCATGTTGGTGACCTCCAGGGGTGTAAACATTGGAGGCAGGCTGTGCGGCAGGCGTTCGATATTTTTGCCGGGTAGTGCCGAATGGCGCCCTCCCGCGTTGGAGAGGGCGCGCTGACGGTGTTCAGTCTTTGAGAATGTCGCGATCCTTGGTTTCCGGCAGGAAGAACGTACCGAGTATCGCCGTCATCACCGCAATCACGATCGGGTACCACAAGCCGTAATAGATGTCCCCGGTCGCGGCGACCATGGCAAACGCCACGGTCGGCAGGAAGCCACCGAACCAGCCGTTGCCGATGTGATAGGGCAGCGACATCGAGGTGTAGCGAATGCGGGTCGGGAACAGCTCGACCAGCCACGCCGCAATCGGGCCGTAGACCATGGTCACGTAGATCACCAGCACGGTGAGCAGGAGCAGCACCATCGGGTAATTGGTTTTCGCCGGATCGGCTTTCTCCGGATAACCGGCCTCCTTGAGTGCGCTGCCGAGGGTCGCGGTGAACGCATCGTTGCGAGCCTTGAAGTCAGCGGCCGGCAGGGCGCTGCCTTCAAAACTTTCGACCACTTTGTCGCCGATGCGCACTTGCGCGACGGTGCCGGGTTCGGCGATCACGTTCTCATACGGTATCGCGCGTTTTGCCAGCAGGGTCTTGGCCAGGTCGCAGGAGCTGGTGAATTTGGCCTTGCCCACCGGGTCGAACTGGAACGAGCATTGATCGGGGTTGGCGATCACTTTGACCGGGTTCTTCTCCTGAGCGATGAACACGTCGGGGTTACCGTACTGGGTCAGCGCGTGGAAGATCGGGAAGTAGGTCAGCGCCGCCAGCATGCAGCCGACCATGATGATCGGCTTGCGCCCGATGCGGTCGGAGAGGCTGCCGAAAATCACGAAGAACGGCGTGCCAATCAGCAGTGAGCCGGCGATCAACAGGTTGGCAGTTTGCGGGTCGATCTTCAGTGTCTGCAACAGAAAGAACAACGCGTAAAACTGTCCGGTGTACCAGACCACCGCTTGCCCGGCAGTGCCGCCGAGCAGCGACATGATCACTACTTTGAGATTGTCCCAGCGCGCGAAGGACTCGGTCAGCGGCGCCTTCGACGCCTTGCCTTCAGCCTTCATTTTCTGGAACACCGGCGACTCGCTCAGTTGCAGGCGGATGTACACCGAGACGATCAACAGCAGGATCGACAGCAGGAATGGAATCCGCCAGCCCCACGCCTCGAAGGCTTCAGTGCCCAGCGCGGTGCGGCAGGCGAGGATCACCAGCAACGACAGAAACAGGCCGAGGGTTGCGGTGGTTTGAATCCACGAGGTGAAGAACCCGCGTTTGTTGCGCGGCGCGTGCTCGGCCACGTAAGTCGCGGCGCCGCCATACTCGCCACCCAGCGCCAGACCCTGCAGCAGGCGCAGGGTAATCAGGATGACCGGGGCAGCGACACCGATGGTCGCGTAGCCGGGCAAAATACCGACGATCGCTGTCGACACACCCATGATGACAATGGTGATGAGGAAGGTGTGTTTGCGCCCAATCATGTCGCCGAGCCGGCCGAACACAATCGCCCCGAACGGCCGCACCGCGAAGCCGGCGGCAAAGGCGAGCAGGGCAAAAATGAACGCGGTGGTTTCGTTGACGCCGGCGAAGAAGTGCTTGGCGATGATCGCCGCCAGTGAGCCGTAGAGATAAAAGTCGTACCACTCGAAAACCGTACCGAGGGACGAGGCGAAGATAACCTTGCGCTCCTCTTTGGTGATGCCGCCGCTGCGCGGTGGACTGCCGGTGGATGCTGTGTCGATTGTGGCCATGGGTGTTCTCCGTCGTGCTTATTGTTGAAGGCCGGAGTCCCCCGTTACTGCTTATCGCACTCTGGCCTTGTGGCAAATACCGCCATTGCTTTCGCGTGAAACTTGCACAGTCTGACCGCCTCGCATGGCTGCAAGGTTTCCTGAAGCATAATCAGCTTTTGCCAGATATCCACCCGCAGACCTTTACGTCTGAGGCGGCTGAGAAGTTTGCGGTGAAGATAGACGCAATGATGGCACTGAGCTATCTTTCACCTCACTTCTCCCCGGCCATGTGCCAATGACGAACACAGGAAGTGAAGGATGAGCAAAGGATCGCTACTCAAAAGTCATCATGTTTCCTTGCACTAAGTGCGGTCTGTGCTGCAGAAACCTTGATAAATCACCCCTCTATGCCTCTTTGGACAGGGGAGATGGTGTGTGCGTCAATTTCGAAGAAAGCACCCACCTGTGCCGTATTTACGATACGAGGCCGCTGATCTGCCGGATTGATGATTTCTACGATCAGCATCTGGCGGGGACGATGCGCCTTGAGGACTACCATGCTGCAAACGCTCACGCCTGTAAGGAAATGCAGCAGCAGAATTTGATTGTTGTCGCTAATTAATCGAGAGGGATCTGAAATGCCATTACCGTTTATTTTGTGGGGTGCAGCGGCTGCACTGGCGGCTACAGGCGTCGTGAAGGGGGTTCAGGCATCGGGCAACTTCGATAAAGCCAAGGAGATTGGCGAAGAGGCCGAGGCCCAATACAACAAGGCTTCCAAAAGCCTCGACAAGTCTCGCAAAGAGACTCAAGGCGAGTTGGAAGCGCTGGGTGAGTTGAAGGTTCACACGTTTACCCACCAGATCAAATACCTGGTCGAAGCGATCAAGAAACAAAAGAACGCCAAAAGCACGCTGAAAGGGTTTAACGAAGACCTGACGATCGAAGAACTCAAGGATTACGAAAAGCTCGTACTCAACTCTTTGGAAATTGAAAAGGGTCTTGCTTCCGGTATCGGCGGTGGCGCATTGGCCGCGATCGGTGCCTACGGTTCGGTCGGTGCTCTGGCGAGCGCCTCCACCGGGGCCGCGATTTCCGGACTTTCAGGCGTTGCGGCCACCAATGCCACGCTGGCCTGGCTTGGCGGTGGGGCTCTCAGTGCAGGCGGTTTTGGCATGGCAGGCGGTATGTTGGCGTTGGGGGGGATTGTGCTGGGTCCGGCGCTGGCCATTGGCGGTTTCATGATGGCCAGCAAGGCGGAAGAAGCACTGACCAAGGCACACCAGTATGACGCGGAGGTTGCCACGGCGATTGCCAATATGGAGGTGGTCAAGACCACACTCAAAGGCGTTCGCTCCAATGCCAAGGAAATCACCAACACCATCAATGAGTTAGTCGTACGTTTCGAGCAGGTCAAAGTCGATAACGATAATGACCCCGTCGCATTCGAACAAATGCTGGCCTTGGGAGTAGGGCTCAAGAAGGTCCTGGATGTAGCGATCATTGCCGATGACGGCGGCGCCACTAAAGACATCAAGCGCACACTCTCCGGCATTCTGACCCTGGACTAAGACCATGAAAAATGAAATTGCAGGCCTGGTAGGAAAGCTCCCCGTCAACCCGGCTGATACCGCCGGCGAGTCTTTTAAAATGCTCGTGTCGGCCTGGTCCGAGTACAAGAAAATTTCCGAGGTCGAAGAAACCAAACGAACGGAAATCAATGCTTATAAAGAAACGCAGTTGGCCAGAATCGAGGGTCAACGCAAAGTGCTGGAGCAGTATCTCTCGGGGATGTTCAAGGAGAGAGCCACGACCATAAGCGGATTCTTTGAGGCGTTGGATAAAGGTATTGCCAGCGGCAATAGTGAGTTGATCAGTTCGTCGATTGGCGCGATCGTCAGTATTACCAAAGAGTCTCCACTGGCAGGCGCACGGGAAATTATCGGGGCAATGTATAACCCCGAGGTGAAAACCATCGAGATCTGACTGAAGTCTCGTCAGGCCGGCGCCGAATAAGGCGCCGGTTATCATTCATACTCACGCCTTGACCCAACGCTGACGACTCCACGCACTCAGCCAGTCGACCACAAACACCAGCACCAGCATCGCCAGAATCACCGTGCTCGCTTGCGCTTCCTGAAACAGGCTGAGGCTGACATAGAGCATCTGCCCAAGCCCGCCGGCGCCGACAAAACCCAGTACGCTGGCCATGCGGATGTTGTTTTCCCAGCGATACAGAATGTAGGCGAGCAACTGCGGCGCCAGGTTCGGCAGTGTGCCGTAGCAGAACGCAAGAATCGGGTTGCCACCCTGCAAACGAATGGCTTCGGCCGGTTGCGGCGGCGTATTTTCCAGTGCCTCGGCGAACAAGCGGCCGAGCACGCCGGTGGTGTGCAGGGCGAGGGCGAGGGTGCCGGCGTTCGGGCCGAGGCCGGCGGCAAGCACCATCAGTGCGGCCCAGACCAGTTCCGGAATCGCCCGCAAGGCATTGAGCAACAGGCGCGAGGCACTTTGCAGCGGCCAGCCAAAGCGCCCGGCGGCGGGCAGGGCGAGAACGATGCCGAACACCGCCGCGAGTAGCGTGCCGAGGGCCGACATGGCCAACGTTTCCAACGAACCGTGGAAGATGGCCTTGAGGTAATCGGCGCTCAAATCCGGACTGAGAAAACGCTGCACATACGCGCCCATCTGCTTGAGACTGGTGGCGCTGCCCAGTTCACCGAGATCCAGCCCCAGATAAGCGAAGGAAGCAACCACTGCCAGCGCGATGCCGGCGATCAGCAGCAGGTTGATCAGGCGATTCATGTCAGCCTCCAGCGCAACAAGCGGCTGAGTTGATCGGCGGCCAGCACCAGAATCAGAAAGCACAGCAGAATACTGGCGACTTCACCGCCGGCGAACATGCGGATCGACAGATCGATCTGCTGACCCAAACCTCCGGCGCCGACAAAGCCCATCACCACTGACGCACGGATCGCGCATTCCCAGCGATAAACCGTGTAGGAAAGCAGCTCCGACGCGACATTGGGTAACGTGCCGTAAGCAAACGCCGCCAGTCGGCCGCTGCCGGCCTGCAACAACGCGTGCGCCGGGCGCTGGTCGGTGGATTCGAAAATCTCCGCGTAGACCTTGCCGAGCATGCCGCTGTAGGTGATGGCGATGGCCAGCACACCGGCTGCCGGCCCCAACCCTACGGCGCGCACAAACAGCAGCGCCCAGACGATTTCCGGCACGCTGCGCAGGAAAATCAACAGTCCGCGCACCGGCCAGCGCAACAGACGCCCCAGTCGGCTTGGCACTCCACCGCGTGAAGCGGCGGACAGCGACAGCGCGCGGCTGGCAAGCAGGCCTGCCGGTATCGCCAAGACCAACGCCAATGCCATGCCAGCAGTGGCGATGGCCAGGGTCTGCAGGGTGGCTTTGAGCAGTAACTGCAGAAACGCTTCGTCGTGCGCCGGTGGCCAGAATTGCGCGACAAAACGGCCCATTTCATTCTGGCTGTCGGGCAGCAGCACGCCCAGATTCAACTCGCTGAGCTGAATGCCCGGCCACAGCAAGGCAATCGCCAATAGCGTCAGCAGCAGCCGTGGCCACGCCGCGGGATCGCGTGAATCGGCTTTCAGCATCGTGGAATCTGCACAGTCAAAGGCGCCACCGCAGCGGTCGGCGATTGCAGTTTTTCGTTGGCGTACAGCGCGTCGAGCATCTCGTGGCTGACTTGATCAGAGGCGCTGTCGAACAGAATCTGCCCGTCGCGCAGACCGATGATTCGCGGGAAGTGCGACAGCGCCAGATCCACCGCATGCAGGCTCGCCACCAGCGTGACGTTATGTTCGCGGGCGTGCCGCGATAGGATCGACAGCGTGTGCCCGGCCATCACCGGATCCATGGCTGACACCGGTTCGTCGGCCAAGAGGATTTCCGGCGCCTGATACAACACGCGAGCGATGCCGACACGTTGCAGCTGACCGCCAGACAGTTGCTGACAATGGGCGAACAATTTGTCGCCCAGATCCAGCCGCGCCAACGCCGCGCGTGCACCGGCCACATCCAGCGGATGCAACAAATTCAAAAGACTTTTGCCCAGGCTCCACTGGCCGAGCTTGCCGGCCAGTACCGCCGTCACCACACGCTGACGTGGGGGCAACGGCGGTGCCTGATGCACCAGACCGATTCGCGCACGCAGGCGTTGGCGTTGGCGGGCGGACAAGTGCCAGGCGCGTTCACCCAACACTTCAATTTCACCGCTGCTGGGCCGCAACGCGGTGGCCAGCAGGTTGAGCAAACTCGATTTTCCGGCCCCGGACGGGCCAATGATGGCGACCTGTTCGCCAACGCCAATCTGCAAATCGACACCGCGCAGGGCGTCGACTCCATTGGCGTGGCGCAGGTGGCCCTGGTTGAGGCTCAGGGTCATTTCAGCAATTCGGCGGCGCGGGCGGCTTCCTCGATGCCCTTGTAGTTCTCGGGCTTGGTGTCGATGAAACGGCTGGCGGCCTGCAGATCAAGAATCTTTTTCTGCTCCGGGTTGGCCGGGTCCAGATCGAGGAAGGCTTTCTTGATTTTCGCCGCCAGTGCCGGGTCGAGGGTGCCGCGCACGGTCCAGTTGTAATCGAAGTAGGTCGGGGTGGTGGCGAAGACTTTGACCTTGTTGGTGTCGACCTTGCCGGCATCCACCAGTTTTTGCCAGACGCTGGCGTTCAGTACACCGGCGTCGACCTTGCCGGCCTGCACCCAGGCTACGGTGGCATCGTGCGCGCCGGAGTAGGCGACACGGCTGAAATACGCTTCAGGCTTGATGTTGTCGTTTTTCAGCATGAAGTAACGCGGCATCAGACTGCCGGAAGTGGACGATACCGAACCGAAGGCGAAGGTCTTGCCCTTCAAGTCGGCGAGGCTCTTAACGTTCGGGTCAGCAGTGATGAATTTGCTGGTGAACTGCGCATCCTGTTCGCGTTGTACCAGCGGAATCACCGGCGTCGTTGCATCAGTCTTCAAACGCGCCTGCACAAAGGTAAAACCGCCGAGCCAGGCCATGTCGAGGCGATCAGTCGCGAGGGCTTCAACCACTGCCGGGTAATCGGCCACCGGCACGAACTGCACCTTCATGCCCAGTTGCTGCTCCAGATAGGCACCCAGCGGCTCGAATTTGCGCAGCAGTTCGGTCGGCGCTTCATCGGGAATCGCGCTGACCCGCAAAACGTCGGCGGCGTGGGTCACAAGGGCAGAAAAGGACAGCGCCAGGCCGGCGGTCAGTGCCAGGGTTCGTTTGAGCATGGGAATCTCCGTTTCGTGAGCGTCAAAAGGGCTGAAGTGGCGACGTGAGGCGCAAACTCAGGGTAGACGAAACGGCGAGGTTATACGCACTCAAGGCATCAAAGACCAGCATCAACAGATGTGGATTTGTAAGCCGGCCAACCCTTGCAGGCGAGCGTTGATCGTATTGTTCGCCGGGGCGCGGGCGATGCCGGACGCGACGAGTTCACTTCGCTTGTTGAATTCTTGCCTGAGTGTCCTGATCGATGAGGGCGCGCAGTGCAGCGAAAACCGGTGCGGCACTGGTGTGCTTTTTGCCGTAGGTCAGATTGAAGCGGTAGTCGAAGTCCGCCGGGTTCTGGCCCTGAGTGTGTTGCAACAGGGTTTCCAGTTTATCCAGTGCCTTGACCGCTTTGGCTTCGGTTGACCGGGCATGTTCGTAGTCGTCCCACAACGCAAGAATCTCGTTTCTCAGCGCCTCATCAAGCGAGCGGGTGAGCAGCAGAAGGTCATTACGCTCCTGCTCAGCCTTGTCGGGGAACGCGGCCTGATCGACTGCCGGGATGTCGCCGTTGATCGCTTCGCCCAAGTCGTGAATCACGCACATCTTGAGCACTTTCAGCAGGTCGAGTCCGACCAGTTCATCGGCGAAAACCATCGCCATCAGGCACAGGCGCCAGCTGTGTTCGGCGGTGCTTTCGGTGCGGCCGCTTGAGGTGTGTGCGCTTCGGAGAACGTCCTTGAGTTTTTCCGCTTCACGCAGAAATTCAAGGCGTCCGCTGATTTTTTCGAGGTCCATGAACTTGCCCGGTTGTGGTGCCGAGAGGCAAGCCTAGAGCCGGTGGGGTTGAGCGTCCACGCATAAAATATGCGTTCAAAGCGTCTCGACCAGCCGCGCCGCCGTGCCGTCGGACAACGGAATGCGGGTCCAGCGGCACAGGCTCTGGCGGATTGGCACGAGGTCGGAGTCGTTGTTGCCGGTGACAAATTCCAGCGCCGGTGGCGCCTGCAGTTCGCGCCAGCCGAGGGCGTCGAGTGCGAGTTCGTTGCTGGCGATTTCCGGCGTCACGAAACGCCACAACGATTGCCCGAGCAATTGGCTCAACGGGCTGGCGAACTGCGCGGCACGTGCCGGGGAGCAGGCCAGCAAGCGGTGGGTGAGGTCACAGACCAGATGCACCGGTCGCGTGCTTTCGCGCACCAGACGGGCGAGAGCCTGATCGGCTGCCGTGTCGAGACGCGCGGCCAGCAATTGCTCAAGCTGTAGATGCGCAGCCGGATCCAGCGCCAGCACGCCACTTTCCCAACGGGAAATAGTCGATTGGGTGACGTTGAACATCTGCGCGGCATGGCTTTGCTTGACGCGATGCAACAAGCGCCAACGACGCAGGGCGATGCCGGGGAGGGCAGATTTGAGCAATGAAACTGACATGATGGATGTCGGAAAAATCTAAAGGGCCGCCAGTCTGAAGACTGCCGACCCCTGCTGCAAATCGATCTGACGATCAGACTGCTTCGGGCAGTCTGGCAATGACCTTGATCTCGAAATCAAACCCATACAGCCACGTCACACCAACAGCCGTTACCGTCGGATGCGGCGCCTCGCCCCAGAACTCGGTCAGCACCACATCCCAGATCGTCTCGAATTTCGACTGGGGGTCAACGATAAACACGGTGACATCGACCACGTCATCGAAGCTGCCACCGGCCTCCTCAAGGATTGCATTGAGGTTAGTGAAAGCCTGACGCACCTGGTTTTTCAGGTCCGGCTCGGGCGTGCCGTCCTCGGTGCTGCCGACCTGTCCCGAGACAAACAGAAAACCGTTGGAGCGAATGGCTGGCGAGTATCGATGCCGCTCATAGAGGGTGCGGCGTGCGGGTGGGAAAACAACATCGCGCTGAGTCATGGGAGTGTCTCCTTCATTTGAGTTGATGGAGCCACTGTAGGTATTTGCAGACAGGCGATAAACGCGCAAGCTTGGCGTTCACTGTTTGTGAAATCCAAACAATCGAGGGCGCACCTTGGACCGTTTTGACGCAATGCAAGCCTTTGCCCGGGTGGTCGAGGCGGGGAGTTTCACCAAAGCGGCAGAAACCCTGCACATGAGCAAAACCACCGTGACGCAACTGGTTCAACAGTTGGAGGCACGGCTGCGGGTCAAACTGCTCAACCGCACCACGCGCAAGGTCAACGTCACCGCCGATGGCGCGGTTTATTACGAGCGGGTGATCAAGTTACTGGCGGATATGGACGACGCCGAAACCAGCCTGCCCGGCGCGGCGGCGATGCCCAAGGGCCGACTGCGCGTGGACGTCCCGAGTCCGCTGGCACGGTTGATTCTGGTGCCGGCCCTGCCTGAGTTTCACGCGCGTTATCCGGATATCCAGATCGACATGGGCGTCAGCGACCGCATCGTCGACATCATTGATGAGAATGTTGATTGCGTGGTGCGCGGTGGCGAACTTATGGACTTGTCGCTGATGGCGCGCAAGGTCGCCGACCTGCAGTTGGGCGTGTTTGCCGCGCCGCAATACCTGGCGCGGGCGGGCACACCTGCGCATCCACGGGAGCTGGAAGACAGCCATCATCGCGTAGTCGGTTTCCTCTGGGCACGCACCGGCAAACCAGTGCCGTATGCGTTGCACAATGCCAGTGAAAACCTGCAAATCAAAGGCCGCCACGTGCTCGCGGTCGATGATGGTAATGCCTACCTCGCGGCAGGTCTGGCGGGCTTGGGCGTGCTATGGCTGCCCAAATACATGTCTGCCGAACACGAGGCGCGCGGCGAACTGATGCCGCTGTTCGAGGACTGGAAACTCGAGTCGATGCCGCTCTACATCGCGTATCCACCGAACCGCCATGTCAGCCTGAAACTGCGAGTGTTCATCGACTGGATTGTCGAGGTGATGGCGCAGCATGACCCGGTGATCGATAGGCTGGGGTTGCGATCAACGACAGGTGATTGACTCTGACGCCATTCGAGCCAACTATCGGCGCACAACAACATGACCGATGGACCCGAACTTGATCGAACGACGCCAATTCAGTGGAGGCATGAAGGGGAAAAACCTCCGCTATCTGAATGAGCAGGGCGCAGATGAAACGCGCCTGACCCGCACCGGTTTTCTGCTGCTCGAACACTTTTCATTGCCGGCGTTTACCCAAGCGCTGGACACCGTTGTCACTACCAACCTGTTGCGTCCGGGTTTGTTTTCCTCGCGTACGTTTGGTTTGGGTGACGGCGAAGTCATCAGTGATCTGGGGCTGGTAATCCGCCCCGATGCACGTCTGGATTCGGCCGCGCTTCAGCAACTGGATCTGCTGGTGGTGTGTGGCGGGTATCGCACCGAACTGCGGGCGAGTGATGAGTTTATTCATTTGCTGCGGGCCGCAGCGGAGCGGGGCATCAGTCTCGCCGGGTTGTGGAATGGCTCTTGGTTTCTCGGCCGCGCCGGGTTGCTCGATGGCTATCGCTGCGCGATCCACCCGGAGCATCGCCCGGCACTCACGGAAATTGCTAAAACCACCCATGTCAGCAGTGAGCCTTACGTGATTGATCGCGACCGGCTGACGGCTTCGAGTCCGTCCGGTGCTTTTCACATGGCACTCGACTGGATCAAAAGCCTGCACGGCAAAGCCTTGGTCGAAGGCATCGAAGACATTCTGGCTTTTGAGGAGTCGCGCTACCGGCGGATCAAACCGGATGAAAATCTCTGCGTCAGTGCGCCGTTGCGTGAAGTGGTGAAGCTGATGGATGCCAATCTGGAGGAGCCGCTGGAGTTGGAGCAACTGGCGGTGTACGCGGGCCGATCCCGTCGCCAGTTGGAGCGCTTGTTCAAGGAACAACTGGGCACCACGCCGCAGCGTTATTACCTCGAACTGCGCATCACCGAAGCAAGGCGTTTGCTGCAACACACCGAGCTGTCACAAGTGGAAGTGCTCGTAGCGTGCGGCTTCGTTTCCCCAAGCCATTTCAGCAAATGCTACAGCTCATATTTCGGCTACAGACCCTCCAAAGAAAAACGGCTGGTCAAATAACCCAAGCCGTTACCCACCTGAATTCACCTCGATATCCCACGTCGGCGTACCTCTCCCAAACACCTCGGTCAGTCCCCTCTCCCTCTGGGAGAGGGCTAGGGTGAGGGAATTGGCAGCAGTGGTCCCCAACTGTTTCCTTACCTGAGTTCACCTCGGTATCCCACGTCGGCGTACCTCCCCCAAACACCACGGTCAGTCCCCTCTACCTCTGGGAGAGGGCTAGGGTGAGGGGCTTT
Source organism: Pseudomonas sp. AC242 (assembly GCF_979258655.1). Taxonomy (NCBI): domain Bacteria; kingdom Pseudomonadati; phylum Pseudomonadota; class Gammaproteobacteria; order Pseudomonadales; family Pseudomonadaceae; genus Pseudomonas; species Pseudomonas sp. AC242. Next base: position 2,765,016 of record NZ_OZ409873.1, on the reverse strand, counting down.
TAAACACCATCACCCACACACGTTTAACTTACACGCACTGTTACGCCATAACGGCTACAACACCTTGCGCCGTTGCCTACGCGTACGCCAGAATCCGCCGGCTTACGCGCCTTGAGGCGGGCTGTATCGTTTCCCTGTCACTGCAAAACAGTGATGGGGTTTGGTAGCCCGTCTTCTAAGCGTAATGCGCCGCTATATGCAGTCTCTTTTCGGGGCTCGGTTTTATATGGTGGCCATGCGTGGGGCTCTTTCGGGAGCGCCGGGGTTTACTCGCTTAGACCGGTCTACCAACCCGCGCAATGGTCACCACCCTCGTTTGGTAGCGCGAGTGATGGCTCCTTATTCTTTGCTAAGCGAGTGTCATCCATGTTCAAAATCACGCCAAACCCGCCAGAAACCGATCCAATCCCCTACGACGCCGCACTCGAACCTCAAAACATCAAAGAGGCCACCGACCGCGCGATCAACTTCTACCTCAATCCTTCCGCGCTGAAGACTTCAATCCCCACCCGCAAAACCGGCAAGATCTACCTGATCGACCCCACGGTGGATAACGATACCCTACTCGTCGAAGCCACTGAAACCTTGTCCTGCGCCAGTGACATGGCCCGAGATCTCGCCGATGTGATCGACCCCTCACAGCGCAAAAAGATGCTGATCCTGCAACAGGTGATCATGCTCAGTGAGCTGGTGGTCGGTCGAGTTCTGGATAACCAGCGCTTGCCGCACTAGTCGCGATGCAGATGGGTGAGGGGGCGTGCCCCCTCATTTGCACGGAAGCGTCCGCGATCGCGGCGCTTCACGCCTTCTATCAAAGAACCTGAAGCGGTTCTTGTCTGGAGTTTCAGCTGATGTCTCAGCCACCTGAACCACCGGTCACAGACCTGGTGTCCCCGTACGCATCGCCCAATTCAAGAAAGCTCCACGAAGCCGCAGAACGGGCGCTTGACCATTACCTGTTGCCTGCCGCGATCATGGCCACACCCTATACGCCCAGTACGATGTTCATGGTTAACCCGCAATCCGACGCCGAGTCCTTGCTGAGCAATGCCAGCGGTTCCCTGGCGTCCGCCACGGTGATGCTCGGTAATTTTGCCGGGGTGCTGGAGGGATCGAACCGTCATACGCTGCTGGGTATTGCGCAAGTGGTCATGTTGGGGGAGTTGGCGGTGAACAAAGCGTTGGATCTGGTTGTGCCGACTGAGTGATCGCGCACGTTAGTCGGGATTGAGGGTGTTTGGTCGGGCATGATCGCGAGCAGGCTCACTCCTACATTTGAAATGCGTTCCCCCTGTAGGAGTGAGCCTGCTCGCGATGACGCCCGTTCAGGCAAGGAATCTGCAAAACGTGAGCATCCCTCAAGCCTCAATCCCACCCTCAAATAATCAAGCAGTCAGCCAGAGCGGCTGACTGCTTGTTTGTTTCTACAGGTGATCCGCATCAATCACAGCCTTGGCAAACGCCTGCGGATCTTCCTGCGGCAAGTTGTGGCCAATCCCGCCATTGATCAAACGGAACTGATACTTGCCGGTAAAGCGCTTGGCGTAATCCTCCGGCGCCGGGTGCGGCGCACCGTTGGCATCGCCTTCAAGGGTGATGGTCGGCACGCTGATCGACGGCGCGGTGGCGAGTTTCTGTTCCAGCGCGGCGTACTTCGCTTCGCCCTGTACCAGGCCCAGACGCCAGCGGTAATTGAACACGGTGATGTCGACGTGATCCGGGTTCTCCAGTGCCTTGGCACTGCGATCGAACGTGGCGTCGTCGAATTTCCATTGCGGCGAAGCGGTTTGCCAGATCAGTTTGGCGAAATCATGAGTGTTCTTCTCATACCCGGCGCGACCACGGTCAGTCGCAAAGTAGAACTGATACCACCACTGCAATTCTGCCTTGGGCGGCAGCGGGTTCTGCCCGGCGGCCTGATTGCCGATCAGATAACCACTGACCGAAACCAAAGCTTTCACCCGTTCCGGCCACAGCGCCGAGACGATGTCCGCCGAGCGCGCGCCCCAGTCATAACCGCCAAGCACCGCTTGCTTGATCTTCAGCGCGTCCATGAAATCGATGACGTCACTGGCCAGCGCCGCCGGTTGGCCATTGCGCAGGGTGTCTTTGGAGAGGAACTGCGTATCGCCATAACCGCGCGCATACGGCATCAATACCCGATACCCCTTGGCCGCCAGCAACGGTGCGACTTCGTCGTAGCTGTGAATGTCGTAGGGCCAGCCGTGCAGCAGGATTACCACCGGGCCATTGGCAGGGCCGGTTTCGGCGTAGGCGACGTCGAGCACGCCGGCCTTCACATGTTTGAGCGGGCCGAAAGGCGAGGGCGCGGAATAGCTGACGGCGGAAGGTTCTGCGGTTTGCGCCTGAGCGCTGCCAAAAGCGCCGAACAACGACAAAGCCAGAATCGACAAGCCGAACGCGGTTTTGCGGGTGTGCAGTGCCATCTTCATGGTGACTTCTCCTTTGCGAGCCTTTGGCCAAGGGTTCTGAATGAACACCTGAAACCTTGAGTGCATTTGAGCGCGGAGAGGTATCTGGCCTGTGTCGAAGAACGGCTTTGTTGCAAGTCGATGTGTCGCGGTGGGGTTCGTACACAGTCTGATACACGGCAACGAAACCGACTCACCACGGGCCTGATTCAGGCCAAAATAATAAGTCGCTGTTTTAAAACAAAAAATATTTCACTTCGCGCTTCCCAAAGCCAAAAAACCTTGGTAAATTGCGCCCCGTTCTCACAGCGAACCTAACGAAGTAGCTGGAAAGAGCAGTAGGGGCGTCGCCAAGCGGTAAGGCAGCAGGTTTTGATCCTGCCATGCGTTGGTTCGAATCCAGCCGCCCCTGCCATATTCGAAAAAACGCCAACTTCGCAAGAAGTTGGCGTTTTTTATGCCTGCGATTTGGCCAGGCGGAGCAGGGCAGGCGTGCGCGGCGCCGAAGCACCGCGCACGCCGTCCACTCAGTGCGGTGCGCGCGGGATGGTTTTCATCAGGTCTTCGGGGCTGATGTGGCCGACCACGCTGCCCGGTTGCGGCAGGTTGAGGATGTGGCCTTTCATCTTGCCGATGATGTGCATCTCGCACGGCTTGCAATCGAACTTCAGCGTCAGCACTTCATCGCCGTGGATCAACTGCATCGGCGCAACTTTGGTGCGCACGCCGGTCACGCCTTTCGCCTGTTTCGGGCACAGGTTGAAGGAGAAACGCAGGCAGTGCTTGGTGATCATCACCGGCACTTCGCCTGGCTCTTCATGCGCTTCGTACGCCGCGTCGATCAACTTGACGCCGTGACGGTGGTAGAAGTCGCGCGCCTTCTGGTTGTAGACGTTGGCGAGGAAGGTCAGGTGCGAATCCGGGTACACCGGCGGCGGGTTGGTTTCGGCTTTACGGCCGCCACGCGGGTGAGCGGCGACACGGGCGGCGGTCAGGGCTTCGATCACTTCACGGCGCAGCGACTTGAGCTGCGAGTTCGGGATGAAGAACGCCTGTGGCGCATCCAGCTTGATGTCGGTGGCGTGGTACTGCGTGGTGCCGAGCTGGCCGAGCAGATCACGCAGCTGTTCCAGAGCTTGCTCAGGCTTGTTGGCCACACCGAACGGGCCGGCGAGGGTGACACTGGCGCTGATGCCTTCTTCACTGGTGGCGGTCACTTCCAGCTGTTCTTCACGCAAACGCGCGACCCAACTCAAAGCCACGCGACGCTCGGACGAAGTTTTTTGCAGCGCCTGTTGCCAGTTGTGATCGAGGTTGCGATTCAACGGGTGGTTCGGCCGCAGCTTGTACAGGCCTTCGGGCATTTCGTTCGGCTCGACGCGATAGCGGTAGCGCTTCTCGCCGTCTTCTTCGAACTCGCCTTTGGCTTCAGCGATGTTGGCGCGGAAACCGACCACTTCGCGTTTGACCAACACGTTGAGGCCATCACCGTTGGACAGCGGTTCGTGGGTCACGACCTGCATGTCGCGTTTGCCGACTTTCTCGACCGTGCCCACTGGCAGACCGGTGAAGGTAGGCGAGTCGAAAGCGCCGATGTCGATCTTGCGATCGGTGACGAAGTAGTCGGTGCTGCCCCGGTGGAAAGTCTTTTCCGGGTCAGGCAGGAAGAAGTGCGCGGTGCGGCCGCTGGAGGCGCGGGCCAGGTCCGGGCGATCTTCGAGCACGTCGTCGAGGCGCTGGCGGTAATAGGCGGTGATGTTCTTCACATAACCCATGTCCTTGTAGCGACCTTCGATCTTGAACGAACGCACACCGGCTTCAACCAACGCGCGGATGTTGGCGCTCTGGTTGTTGTCCTTCATCGACAGCAGGTGTTTTTCGTAGGCGATCACGCCACCCTTTTCATCTTTGAGGGTGTACGGCAAACGGCAGGCCTGCGAGCAGTCGCCACGGTTGGCGCTGCGACCGGTCTGCGCGTGGGAAATATTGCACTGGCCGGAGAAGGCCACGCACAACGCGCCATGAATGAAGAACTCGATGGCGGCGTCGGTTTCGTCGGCGATGGCGCGGATTTCTTGCAGGTTCAGCTCACGGGCCAAGACCAGTTGCGAGAAACCGGCCTGATCGAGGAACTTCGCCCGCTCCAGCGTCCGAATGTCGGTCTGGGTCGAGGCGTGCAGCTCGATCGGCGGAATGTCCAGCTCCATCACGCCCAGATCCTGAACGATCAGCGCGTCGACACCGGCGTCGTACAACTGATGGATGAGCTTGCGCGCCGGCTCCAGTTCGTTGTCGTGCAGGATGGTGTTGATGGTGGTGAAAATTCGCGCGTGATACTTGCGGGCGAATTCCACCAGTTCGGCGATTTCGCCGACTTCGTTGCAGGCGTTGTGGCGCGCACCGAAGCTCGGGCCGCCGATGTACACGGCATCAGCGCCGTGCAGGATCGCCTCACGGGCGATGGCCACATCGCGGGCAGGGCTGAGCAATTCCAGATGATGCTTGGGCAAGGACATAGTTTTTTTAGTCAGGCTGTCACGGTTAGGCGCGCATTCTACCCGTGAAACGACATGTCGGCACCTATGTAGCCGATGGACTGCCAATCGCGCTACACACGTTTCGCGGATTCGCGCAACTGTCAGACCTGTCAGTTGTTGTGCAGTAGGAAGTTCGAAATAGTAATGAAATCACTCGCCGAACATTCATTACGAAAAGGACATGTTGCTATGAACGATAAAGACTATTTTCGTTATTTAGGCATCAACAAAAATAATTTGAACAGAAGGACTCGCGCGCCGGAAATTTACTACAAAGCAGTGATTGATCCCGTCCATCCGCACCTTGACGGGCCGGTATTCCAGGCAACCAAAGAAGGCAGAGCTTTCTACTTCGGTTCCGCCGAGACCTTTAGCCTGATCGCGCACCATAGAGAGCATGCAAACGACATTTTCGAAATAATGTCATTCGTTATCAATAACGAGCTACCCGATGGGGAACACGACATAGGGGGGCAGGGTAGTAGTGTTCAAGGGCTCATCACAATGACCCCGCATATCATCTATGCCAAGGCGGGGAAAATTAAGTTTCAGAGAAATGACGCGAACAGTTCGATAACCGCCAGTTTCTACTTCGACTTTGAGCTTGAGGATGACGGCCAAATAAAAAAATACAGCGTGAAGGAAGGAAAGTTATCGCTTGTCGCAACAGGGCCACTTGAAGCCCGGAAGCAATCCTGAAAATGACCCGAGCCAGCCTTTAGAGGCTTGGCTCGGGTTTTAAGCTTCGATGAATCGGCGGCTGATGACTTAAAGGCGTGGAACTCAGGCCTTGGCCGCCATCGCAGTCACTTCCACACGCATGCCTTCAACTGCCAGCGACGCCACACCTACCGCCGCACGCACCGGCCATGGCTTGGCGAAGTAGCGCTTGTAAACCTCGTTGAATGCCGCGCGATCGGCCATGTCGGTCAGATAGATGGTCAGGTGCATTACGCGGTCCATCGAGCTGCCGGCGCGTTCCAGCGCAACTTTCAGCGCTTGCAGGGTGCATTCGCTTTGCAGGGTGATGTCGCCCAGTTCCAGACTGCCGTCGGCACGGGTCGGGATCTGCGTGGACATCATGATCCCGTTGAACGTGGTGACGTCCGACGAAATCGAGTCTGCGTCCGGATCGGGGGTAAAGGTGATGTCTTGGTTAGCCATGCGGATCCCTTGTTTGAGCGAGTAAATCGCGCCAGTTTACAGATTCAGGGCTAACGGACAAATGATCAGCCGCCACCGCAGTGAAAGCGTTGAGGGCGATCAAACCGGCTGCGTCGCCGCTTCTGCCGCTATGGCTGCAACGACGCTGGGGCGGGCGGCGATGCGACGGGAGTGGGCGGCCAGCGCCGGCCAGTGCTGCAGGTCGATATTGAAGCTTGGCAGCCACGTCAACACGCTAAACAGGTAGGCATCGGCGACTCCGAATGTGCCCAGCAAATAGTCCTGATCCACCAGCCTGCGGTTCAGGTAGTCGAGGCGTTTGAACAGTTTTTGCGTAAAAATCGTTTTGGTCGCTTGTGGCATTTGCGCATCGAACAGCGGTGCACAGCCACCGTGAATTTCCGTGCTGATGAAGTTCAGGTCCTCTTGCAAGCGCGTCCGCTGCCAACTGCCGAGTGTCGGCGCCAGTGCGCTTTCGGCGACCTGATCGGCGAGGAACTGCAGGATCGCCGGGCCTTCTGTCAGCGCTTCGCCGTTATCCAGGAGCAACGCAGCGACGTAGCCCTTGGGGTTGATGTCGCGAAAGTCTTGTCCGTCGGCCGTGCGCTTGCTCTGATTGTTGACGCGAATCAGCTCGAAGGGCAGGCCCGATTCGCGCAACACAATGTGCGGCGCCAGCGAGCAGGTCATCGGGGCGAAATACAGTTTCATGGCACTTCCAGTGGGTGGGGAAGTGTCAGCATCCCTTGCAGGGACAGGTCTTCGCAAAGGTCATTTGCGGTGTTAGCGTATGACAAAATCTCATGAGTACCGAACTCGCCATGGTCGCCAGACTCCCCTCGCTCAACGGCTTGAAAGCGTTTGAGTGTGCCGCTCGGCATATGAGTTTCACCAAGGCTGCCGAAGAACTGAACGTCACGCAAACCGCCATCAGCCATCAGATCCGCCGTCTCGAAGAGGAGTTGGGCGTGAATCTGTTTCTGCGGCTCAAGGATGGGCTGGCCCTGACTGAAGACGGCCAGGCGTACTTGCCTGGCATTCGTACAGCGTTCCAGGAGTTGCGCTATTCGACGCAGACGTTATTGGAGTCGCGCCACAACAGCGTGTTGACCATCAATACCTTGGTGTCGGTCGCCTCCAAATGGTTGTTGCCGCGATTGCCGTCATTTCAGCAGGCGTTTCCCGCCATCGATGTGCGTATCAGCGCATCCACCGAGCTGGTCGATTTTCGTCGGGGCGGCATCGATGCCGCGATTCGTTACGGGCGTGGCGACTGGAAAGGCTTGCGCGCCGATTTCCTGATGTCCGATGAGATTTTTCCGGTGTGCAGTCCGGCGTTGCTCGACGCGTCGAAAAGCCTGAGCGCACCGGCCGATTTGCTCGAGCACACGTTGTTGCAAGTCAGTGGCATGACCGCCGGCGACTGGAACAACTGGCTCAGCGCCGCCGGTGAGTGTGCGCAACTCGCCGAGCGCCCGCGCCTGACCTTCGATCTGGCAATGATGGCCGTGCAAGCGGCGGTGCACGGGCAGGGTGTGTGCATCGGGCGTTCGACGTATGTCGACGATGACCTGCGTGCAGGCCGGCTGGTCGCGCCCTTTAATCTACGGTTGAAGGATGACTTGGGTTTCTATTTGGTAACACCCCATGAAACCGCCGATACCCGCAAGATTGCGGCGTTCAGGACTTGGCTGTTGGCGCAACGCCCCGGCGACGAGGCCTTTGTATAAGCGTGTATCAATCCCGTGCAAGGACACACGTAAACAACAAATCGAGGATTTGCGACACATCCTTTCTACATGCCGCGCCCACAGTAGAGGTCACCCAACACGACCTTTGAGAGGCACGCCATGCACCGTCCACTGTTTCTGACCACCGCAGTAATCTTCGCTTCGATGATCGGCTTCGCACACGCAGCCGACGCGCAACCCAAGAGCTGGCAGCAAGGGCTGAGCCGCACCGATCTGGTTCGCCAAGATCTCGGCGCGGCCGAGCGCGAAGTGATTCAGGCACGGGTTGATTTCGAACCGGGCGTGACCTCGCCCCGGCATGCCCATCCGGGCGTGGAAGTCGCTTATGTGATCAGCGGCACGTTCGAGTATCAACTGGAGGGCCGGGCGCCGGTCACGTTGAAGGCCGGTGATTCGCTGTTCATTCCGGAAGGCGTGGCGCATATCGCGCGCAATGTCGGTCAGGACAAAGGTTCCGAACTGGCGACTTACATCGTCAAGAAGGGTGAGCCGGTGCTGATTCTCAAACCATAAGGCACAGGTCGGGCCCTGCCGCGCTGGCAGGGCTGACGACTGATGCGGAATTTAATGCAGGGTGACCACCCGGCGGCTCTCGCCAATGCGGATTCTGTCGAGTGCGCGGTTCAAGGCATCAAGCGCATCGAGCAGCGCCTTGGCCTCGGCTTCACGTCCATCCCCCCACAGACGTTCGGCCATTTTGTTCAAGGCCTGAATAGAGCGCTCGATATCAGCTGCGGTGGCGGCCTCTTTATTGACCGGCAGTTTTTTCGGCATTCAGGGCTCCTCTGGTGACGGTTAACGGTTCAGGCCAGTTAACCCGTCAGGTGACTTTTTCGACGCCTATTGCAGCACATCTGCAAACGCTTTACTGCGACGGATGCGCGCCTCCATGACGCACGAATGATCAGTGACCGCTCGCACCTGGTCTAGAGTGGATCGATACAACGACTGAACGAGATCAGGACGATGTTTGGCAAGTATCCCGAGCAGAAGCAGAGCCGACAGGTGATGGGCGCGCTGGGGGCCGCATTCGCGACCTTGGGTGTATTTCTGCTCTTCATCGATGGTACCGGCGGCGTGCTTTTCACGGTGCTGGGCGGCGGTCTGGTGCTGTTGACTCTCTTCGCCAAGCAAAAAACCTATACCAAGGTCATGCGCGTACTGGGCTGGTTCGATGGACTGTCGTGAGTGACGGATCACTGGTTGAGTCAAGAATCGACTCGAGTCGGCGGTTTCGCTCAATCAATCGCCACAGAATCGATGGAGTGTTTGGCCTGGGCGATGCTGAGTTCACTCGGCAAGTTCGCGCCATTCTTGGCCGCAAGAATCTCGGCCATCACACTGACGGCGATTTCCGCAGGCGTCTTGCTGCCGATGTAGACGCCGATCGGTCCGTGCAGACGCTGAAGTGACGCCTCGGTTTCACCGAAATGCTCGATCAGGCGTTCACGGCGCAGTTGGCTGTTGCGCCGCGAGCCGATGGCGCCGATGTAAAACGCCGGGCTGTGGAGGGCTTCGAGCAGGGCCAGATCGTCGAGTTTGGGGTCATGGCTCAAGGCAACGATGCAGGTGCGCAGATCGACCGCGAAGTCGCGCACCACATCATCCGGCATGCCAATGATGCGCTCCACACCATCGACCGCCCAGGTTTCGATGTACTCGGGGCGCGGATCGCACACCGCCACTTTAAAACCGTTGAACAACGCCATGGTGGCCAGATACTCGGCCATTGCGCCGGCCCCGATCATCAGCATCCGATAGCCCGGTCCCAAGGTGTTGAGCATCTGCACGCCATCGAAGCTGAACTGTTCCGGCGTCGCAGTCGGTTCGAGCATGACCTGACCGGACTCCAACGCCAGGCGACGACGAACCAGTTGCCCGGCGTCCAGTTGCACCAGCAACGCGTCGAGTGACTGCCACGACGGATTGAACTCAAGGATCAGTTCCAGCGTGCCGCCACAGGGCAAGCCGAAGCGATGCGCCTCATCGGCACTGACGCCATAGCGCACCCCTTGCGGTGCGCTGTCGCTAAAAGCGCTGCCGCCATGGGCCGTGGTGTAGCGATGGATCAGATCGTCTTCGATGCAGCCGCCGGACACGCTGCCCACCACGCGACCATCGTCACGCAACGCCATCATCGACCCGGTCGGACGCGGTGAAGAACCCCAAGTGCGCGCCACCGTGGCGAGCAATACACGCTCGCCAGCGGCAAGCCAGTCCCGCGCCGTGCGCAGGACCAGCAAGTCGATGCTTTCCATCAGTATCTCCTCTTAGCGCATCTGCAGGATGATCGGGCTGCTGCTCGCCGGATCGGTGTGCTCACGCAGTTTGCCCACGGTCTGCGCATCGACAGCGCTGGCCTGATTGCCCCAGGTGCTGCGCATGAATGTCAGCACTTCGGCGATCTGCTGATCCGACAGCTGTTCACGGAAGGCCGGCATGCGATAGGCGTCCGGTACGCCAGCCGCGACCACACGCTGCGAACCATTCAGGGTGATGTTGATCGCCGAGGCGCTTTCCTTGGCCAGTGCCGAGGTGGCGCCCGCCAGCGGCGGCATCCATTCAGGTTGCCCCTTGCCGTCCAGGCCATGGCAGGAAGCACAGCGCGTCACGTAGGTATGCGCACCGGGCGAGTCCAGACGTTGCGCTGCCGAAACCGCTTGATACTGCCACGGCGCGCCGTCCCGTTCGCGATCCCCGGGAAGCGACTTCAGGTAGTGGGCAATCGCGCTCAGATCGTCATCGCTCATGAACTGCGTGGAGTTGTTGAACGCCTCGGTCATTGAGCCGTAGACCACTGCGTGTTGGTTGCGACCGGTCTTGAGGAACTGCGCGATCTCCACTTCGCTCCAGCGACCCAGTCCGGTGTTGTGATCATCGCGCAGGCTCGGCGCGTACCAGCCATCAAGCAAGGCACCAGCGAGGTACGGTTTACCGGCCTCATCCAATGCCTTCTCGTTGAACGCCAGGCCGCGCGGCGTGTGGCAACTGCCGCAATGCCCGGCGCCCTGAACGAGGTAAGCGCCACGGTTCCACTGTTCATCCTGCGAAGGTTTGGCCACGTACGGTTCGGCGTCGACAAACACACCGTTCCACAGTGCAATCGGCCAGCGCAGGTTCAGCGGAAACGGAATCGCACTCGGGATATTCGCCTGTTTGACCGGCGCCACGCCTTTCATGAAAAACGCATACAGCGCACGCACATCATCGTCATTGAGTTTGGCGTAGGACGGGTAGGGCATCGCCGGATACAGACGGCGACTGTCGGGCGCCACGCCGTGGCGCACCGCTCGGTCAAAATCCGCCAGGCTGTAGTGGCCGATGCCGGTTTCCGTGTCCGGGGTGATATTGGTCGCATGGATTGAGCCCAGCGGTGTGGCCATTTCCAGGCCGCCGGCGAACGGCGCACCGCCCGGCACGCTGTGGCAGGCCACGCAATCGCTGAGCCTGGCGACGTATTCGCCACGGGCGACCAGTGCCGGGTCGATATCGGCCACGGCGATCTGATGGGTTTCCAGGCGCGAGACAGGCTCGCGGGTGACATACCAGGCCAGCAGGCCTGCCGCGACCAGGCACGGCACCGCCAGCCAGCCAGCGGTTCTTGCGAATCGGCTGTTATTCATGGACGCTCCGGCGCTGATCAAGTGAAGGTGTGTCGGCTCATGGGCAGGCTGCGCACCCGCTGACCGGTTAGCCTTGCCACCGCGTTAGCGACGGCGGGCGCGACCGCTGGCAACGGCGGTTCACCGATGCCACCCATTTTTTCCCCGCTCTCGACCACACGCACATGGACCCGTGCCATCCGCGCAGGCGGCAGGATCGGGTACAAGTCGTAATTGCGCGCTCGGGGTTTGCCATCAATCCACACGGCTTCTTCCACCAGGGTTTGCGACAGCCCCAGCGCCACGGCGCCATTGACCTGAGCCTCGACAATCGCCGGGTTGACGATGCTGCCCGGATCAATTGCCTGCCAGATGTCGTGCACCTTGACCTGGCCGTTCTCGATGGACACCTCAGCGATCACCGCCGTCTCTGTACCGAACGGCGAAGCCATGGCCACGCCGCGCGCACGTTTGCTGCCGTCTTCGGCGGTAAACGGCCCGCGCTTCCAGCCACCTGACAGTTCACCCACCGCTTGCAGCAGCGTGGTCAAACGCTTGTTGTCACGCAGCAGATGCAGGCGCAGGTCGAACGGGTCTTTGCCGCCCTTGTCGGCCAGTTCATCGAGGAACGATTCATAGAAGAAGTCGTTCAGCGAGTTGCCTACCGAACGCCAGTAACCGAGCATCGCCGGGCCTTTGACGTAGATCTGCGCGATGCGCTTGTTGGGGATCGCATAGGACTTGCCCGACAAGCCTTCAAGCGCTGTGGGGTCAAGTTTTTCACCCTGCTTGCCGGCAAGGGCTTCGGTCGGGCCTTCTGTGGCACTGATCGCTTCGATTGCCAGCGGCCAGCCGTCGCTGTCCAGCGCCGCACGGAAATTCACTGCGGCAACCGGGCGCAGCACGTCACGCAGGAACTCTTCTTCGCGACTCCAGATCAGTTTGACCGGTCGGCCAACGGCCTTGGACAGCGCAATCGCCTGCGGATAGGGACTGGCCGAGTCGTAGAGGAAATGCCGACCGAAGAAGCCACCCAGCAGTGGCGAATGCAACGTAATGCGCGACGGATCCAGCCCGGTGCGTTTGGCGATGTCGGCGCGGAACATGTCCGGCGCCTGATTCGGCAACCAGACTTCCAGCGAACCGTCCGGATTGAATCGGGCCAGTGCCGAAGGCGGCTCCAACTGGCCGTGGTTCAGGTATTGGTTGTGGTAAGTGGCGTCGATCCGGGTCTTGGTCTCCTTGAGAATCGCAGCCACATCGCCTTGGTTTTCATCATCTTTGGCCGGGCCTTTATCTTCAGCGAGGCGCTTGAACCAGGCATCGCTGGAAAAGTCCGCGGGCATCGGCCGCACTTTGCTCTCGGCCGTTGGCTCTTGCCAGTCGACCTGAATTGCCTCGACCGCACGTTTGGCGTGCCACCAGCGCTCGGCGAGCACCGCCACGGCGCCCGGCAAACGATGCACGGAATGCACGCCTTTCATTGCCTTGACCTGCTCTTCGTTGCGCAGGCTGCCGACCGTCATGCCCAAGCGCGGGGCATGTTGAACGGCGGCATGCAGCATGTCGTCGACCTTTAGATCGATGCAGTACAGCGCCTTGCCCGTGGATTTGTCATAGGCATCGAGACGCTTCACCGGTTTGCCGATCCAGCGGAACTGGCTCGGATCACGCAGTTGCACGGAGGCCGGATCGGGAACCGGCAGATCCATTGCGCGCTCGGCCAGATCACCGTAGGCCAACGAGCGGCCCGACTTGGCATGCACGACTTTGCCAGGCTCGGTGGTCAATTCACTCACCGGCACGCCAAGTTGCTGCGCACCCGCCTGCAACAACATGGCGCGGGCGAGGGCGCCGAGGCGGCGCATGACCGGGTAACTCATGCGCACCGACATGCTGCCGCCGGTGATGCGCATGCCGTTTTCCAACACCACATAGGCTTCGCCGGGCGGTGCGGCTTCGACCAGGAAGGTTGTCGGGTCGGCATCCAGCTCTTCACCGACGATTTGCGCCATCGCCGTGAACGTACCTTGTCCGCCCTCCATGAACGGGCAGAGCAGACGCACGCGGTTGTCCGGACGGATTTCGAGAAACGCCGGCACTTGCGTGCCGCGCTCGGCCGTTGCCGCTGCAACGGCAGCTTGCACGCGCGTTGTACCGAGCGGCAGACCGAAACCGAGGACCAGTGCGCCGACGGCGGTACCGGTCAGAAAACGCCTGCGCGAAACATTGATCGGTTCGTGCAGATCCAGCACCGAGGCTTGCTGTGAAGGGTCGATACGTACGTTCATCACGCGTCTCCCTTGCCGGCCAGCTCATGCACGGCGGCATGAATGGCGTTGTAAGTGCCGCAGCGGCACAGGTTGACCATCGCCGCTTCGATCTGCGCATCACTTGGTTTGGGGTTTTGTTTGAGCAGCGCGGTGGCGGCCATCACCTGACCGGACTGGCAGTAGCCGCACTGGGCGACCTGCAGATCGACCCAGGTCGCGACCACCCGTTTGCCCACCTCATCGCTTTCGATCGCCTCAATGGTGGTGACCTCGCGGCCGACCACACCCGCCACCGGCGTGACGCACGAGCGCACGACGTTGCCGTCCACCAGCACCGAACAGGCGCCGCATTGCGCCAATCCGCAGCCGTATTTGGTGCCGGTCATGCCCAGATCATCGCGGATCACCCACAGCAAGGGCGTATCGGCTTCGGCATCGACCTGATAGGTCTTCTGGTTGATTCGTAGTTCCATGGTTCACCCGCTGATCATCGGTTGACGTGCATTGTTATGAGCGGTGACACGCGGCGAGGCGTATCAGCGTTTTTCGTTCAATTCGCTACTGTGCCGAGGGCTTCTGCTTCGAATGGCTGCCCACGCAAAAGGGCAATGTCACGACTCGGCGCGGTGCCGAACAGCCGGGCATATTCGCGGCTGAACTGCGACGGACTTTCATAGCCGACCGCAAACGCCGCCCGCGACACGTCGAGGCGTTCGACCAGCATCAGCCGCCGCGCTTCGTTGAGGCGCAGCCATTTCTGGTACTGCAGCGGACTCATGCCAGTGAGCTGTCGGAAATGGTGGTGAAAGGTCGGCGCACTCATCTGCACCCGCGCGGCCAGATCGTCGATGCGCAGAGCATCGGTGTAGTTGACCTTCAGCCAGTCAATCGCTTTGGCGATGCGATAACCCTGACCATCGACGGCCGTGATCTGCCGCAGCCGTGCGCCTTGGTCGGTGTGCAGCAGCCGATAGTGGATTTCGCGCAGAATCAGCGGCGCCAGCACCGGGATCGCCTCGGGTTCATCGAGCAATGCCAGCAGCCGATCGAGTGCGCCCTCCAGCGCAGACGACAAGCTGCCAATCGCGGCGCCCGTGCCCGTTGCTGGCTGCCGCTTGGCCGGCAAGCCGCTCTTGGTGATGACCTCGGCGAGCATGCTGACATCCAGTTTCAGCACGAGGCCGACACAAGGCTGTTCGGGGCTGGCGAGCATCACTTCGGAGTTGGCGGGCAAGTCCAGCGACGTCACCAGAAACCGTGACGGGTCATAGCTGTAGCCTTCACCGCCGACCCACAAGCGCTTTTCGCCGCGCCCCACCAGAATCAGGCTCGGTTCGATCATGCACACCACGGGCGGCGCCGGTTGGTCGCGACGAAACAACGACAAGCCGGGGATGGCCGTGGCGAAGTCACCCGGTGCGCTCACGCGCGGGTCAATGTGCAATGCCAAAGGCGATTCCTGGGGCAGAGGGGTAGGGATCATGTCGGGTCACTCCTGTTGACCGAACTCTAATCCGCGCGCGAGACGTTTCCTATCCATCACCCTGCATCGCCAGAGGATCAGGCAAGCATTCAAGAGGAATGCGCTAGGGAAGGGCCGGATTGACCGGGAGAATGTGTCTATCTGTTACGGGGGCAGTGTCCGGAAGGGACGACAAACTGCTTGCCCCTGCGCATCACATCCACAGGTTTTTCGCACCACAGGTAGTTCTCATGACGTTTCCATCTACAGATCCATCTAAAAGAACAGGCGGCTGGAGCGCTGTGCTGGCCATGTCGTTGGCCGCATTCGCCTTGGTCGCTTCAGAATTCATGCCGGTCAGCCTGCTGACGCCGATTGCGGCCGACCTGCACATCACCGAAGGCCAGGCCGGGCAGGGCATTTCCGTGTCCGGTGCCTTTGCCTTGATCACCAGTCTGTTGATTGCCTCGGTCGCCGCTCGCGTCGAGCGCAAGAAGCTGCTGCTGGGCCTGACCTTGCTGATGATCGTCTCTGGTACGGTCGTCGCGGTCGCGCCGGGTTACCCGTCATTCATGTTTGGACGTGCGCTGATCGGGATAGCGATTGGTGGTTTCTGGTCACTGTCGGCGGCGACTGCAATACGTCTGGTCAAGCCTGAACAGGTTTCGCGAGCGCTGGCCATCGTCAATGGCGGTAACGCCTTGGCCACGGTCATCGCCGCTCCGGCAGGGAGCTTTCTCGGCTCGCTGATCGGCTGGCGCGGCGCGTTCTTCTGTGTGGTTCCGGTCGCAGTGCTGGCCGCCGTCTGGCTGCTGATAAGCCTGCCGTCGTTCAAGGCCGAGCGCCAAGCCGGTAGCGGCAACGTTCTGCGCCTGATGAAGCAGCCGCCAGTGGCCTTGGGCATGGTCGCCGTCAGCGTATTTTTCATGGGCCAGTTCATGCTGTTCACCTACCTGCGTCCCTTTCTTGAGGGCGTGACCGGCGTAAGCGTCTCAACCTTGTCCTTGATGCTGTTGGGGTTGGGACTGGCAGGGTTTATCGGCACCTTTCTGATCGAACGGTTTATGGGCCGTGGCCTCTACCGCACGTTGACCGTCATTCCGCTGATCATGGCGGCCATCGCGCTGGCGTTAGTCAGCTTCGGCAAATCACCGGTGCTCACCGCCGTGTTGCTCGGCCTCTGGGGACTGGTGGCCACGGCCGCGCCGGTCGGCTGGTGGACATGGCTGGCGCAGACGCTTCCGGATGACGCGGAAGCCGGAGGCGGCTTGCTCGTGGCCATTGTGCAACTGGCGATCGCCGGAGGCGCAATCATTGGCGGTCTGGCTTTTGACCTGAGCGGATACAAAGCCACATTCGAGCTCAGTGCGGCGGTGCTGGTCGCCGCGTCTGTGCTGGCCTGGCTGGCGGGGCGCAATGCCACTGAAGTTCATCTTGTTGAGTCGGCCGCTGTTTCCGGCGATCCGGAGTCCCGATTTGTCTGATCGAGCAGGAGGCTGCTCAATGCACCAATGACGGTTGGGTCGCGACCGAGACCGTGAAGACCACGACAAACAGCACGACCAATCCCCAGAACATCACCATGATCGTCAGCAGAAAAACCTTAAGGCCTTGATAAAGCCTGCGCAGCCAATGGCCTTCGGGTTTTGCGTCTGCGCGGGTTTTGAGTACGCCTTTCAAATAAAAGCCGAGCAGCGCAAGCAGTGCGCCATCTATCGCCAGCGCAGGCAGGCCGGCCAGGGGGAAAATGCTTTCCCAGCGATAGAAAGAAGACCGGCTCAGAAAGACCACATAACAAGTCAGGCTGCCGTAGGGCAGGGCTCTCCACCATTTTCCGGCCAGCGCCCCGACCATCAGGCACATGATCACCATGAACGGGCTGAGGAGAATATGGAGCATCCACTCCAGTACGTTGGGCAAGTAGTCCGGGGAATGGATGTTGCGCCAGAGGTGTTCCAACATTGTTTGGGTTCCTTCCTTCTAGGGAGTCAGTGCTGCTGCGGTGCTTCCGTGCTGCTGGACGGTATCGGCGTGTTTTTGGGTTACATAAGGGGTGTTGGGTGAATTGGCGGCTTTAGGGAGCGCGGACTACGCCGGAGCATGCCCGGGCGGTGGAGGGTTTCCAGTTTTTGCGCTATTGCTATAGGACCGGCATGGAGCCGGGATCAAGGAGTGATCTGATGAACGATTATCGAAAGTTGACCCAGGCGGAACTGTCTGTTGCCCTAAAAATGCCTGAGAGCGAGGTTGCGCTTTATGTCGCCGACAATGAGCCCATGGCTGATGGTTCTGGCCACTGGGTGTTCTTTTCTCTCTCAGCGCCCAAAAGCCTTCTCTCTCGCCTAAGGGTTGACGATGGTCACCGGCTGGCACTTGGCAAGTCGTGGACAATTGCGCCCTGACAACACGGTTGCTTCACTTCGGAGCGATCCGAGCCAATACGTTCCGATCGCTTCTCCTTAGTCCAATCACGGGTCAACAGTTTGGTGACGGTTGGCGTGCGGCAGCTTTCGGCCAGAAGCGGACGTAATAGCGTTTGTGTAGTATCTGCCTCTCTTCCCTCCTATATGAGATGCCGATGTCTAGCCGACACTCCCCATCCCCTACAAGAGCTGTCCTAGACCTGCGAAACGCACGTTCGCTATTGGGAAAACGGCTGAGCGTGCTGCTGCACGACCAGTACTATTTCAACGACGAGAAAGATCTGGGAGACATAGGTTCTCTAGAGTGGCGTTTTGGCGAAGGAGAAGTTCTATCCATGTATCTCTTGAGTGATGGCGAGAGAGTAGGTGCGGACTTGTTTCCTTCTGATACGCCGACTCCCTTCGAGATAGAGCCAAACGTGACCTGCTCCTGGAAGAGGGAAAACCTGCTTGCGGATCTGTCAGCAACCCACCTTGAAAACACAAAAATTTGCGCAGTTGAGGGAATTCTTGACTCTTTCAACGGACAAGAGCCTTGGCTGGCCGGATTCAGAGTTACGTTCGAGACCGGTGACTCGTTGATCTACCTAAACCAGGGCGACGATGCCGTCGTATTGATTAATGCGCTACCGCCAGTAAGTGTAGGCCTCGAAACCCGCTTCGTTACCTCAATTTAATGACAGCTATGGGTCGACTGCGGACCTTCCCAAAGACAGCAATCGGCCAATTGCGGCCCATCAATTAAAGGCACTTTTGTCCGAAATACACTATTCAAAAATATCTGTAGCACGACGCGCAGTCACCGACCTCAAGGACGATGTAGCCCTGTCGCATCCCGCCAGTACATGGTTTGTTCGAACTGAAAGCTAACTAGAAAGAAGGCTGAACACGACTGAGATATTGATTGGGCGACTTTTTCCAAATCTTCCATAGCGGACTCTCCCTCTGGTTCGGGCCCTTTAATTCTGATGGTACAACGCACAGCGACAGGAAAGTCGATACCCATTGTATTCTCAGCATAAATCGTGGGGTCACCGAAAGCGTCATCGGTACTTAATTTAAGTCCTGAGCTAAATTCAGCGTATAGCCCATCTTCTGTTACCTCGACTTTTCGAGCACCAGCATTCTCAAGGGCATTGCTCAATGTCAAAATTGTGAGCGTACTATCAGCTTCCAAGCACAGATCAAGACTCATCAATCCTCTCTTTTTACCGATGAACACTTGCACCAAATTTGAATGCGATCGTCGCGACAGTGTATTTGACTAGCGGTACGAATGTCCGCTTTTGGCCGAAAGCGGTCATTCGGGAGCAGTCGCTATCGGCCAAAATCGCTCAACTACAGCAACCTCCTCACTCAAATCACCCATCCTGCAAAAGCTTCAAAGCCCGATCAAAATCGAACCTTTCCACCTGTACCGCGACCAGAGCCAGGCGTTCTTCTAACGCCCGATCAAGTCGCATATTGCGCAATCCAGCAAGCGCATCCAAAGCCGCCGTATCACCCTCGTCCAAAAGACCCGCGAGTCTGTTCAGTTGCTCGTTGATTGCCGAGTCGTTCTGCGGCTCATCACCTGCGCCGGCGGATTTGTCTGCCTTGAGGTCGGCCAGTGCGACCAGAATCGGCTGCAGGCAATACTCGACCTGTATCGCCAGCCCTTGCAGCACCGTAGCCGGCTCGCCGTCATGGCAGGCCTGTTCCAGCAAAGCGCAGGCTTGCGCCACGGCCTTGGCGCCGATGTTGCCGGCGGTGCCGCGCAAGCTGTGCGCCAGTCGTTCAGCGGCGCCAGCATCTGGATCGATCCGTGCGGTGTGGAACTGTTCGATAAAGCCTGTCTGGGTATCGCGAAATTTGCAGAGCAGGCGTAGGTAGAGATCCCGTCGTCCCATGCAGGTGGTGAGACCCGCCGCGAGGTCGATGCCCTCAAGCTGCTCGGGCAAGCCATCGGCGAATCCTGCGTTCAGCGATGCTTGAGCGGTACGTGGCTTGATCCATTTTGCCAGGGTGGCGAACATGGTTTCGACGTTGAGTGGCTTGGAGATATGGTCGTTCATGCCGCATTCGAGGGCGCGCTCGCGGTCACCGTCCATCGCGTTGGCGGTCATGGCGATCACCGGCAAAGTGCTGAAGCGCGGTTGCTGGCGGATTTGTCGGGTGGCCGTGTAGCCATCCATCACCGGCATCTGGCAATCCATCAACACGCCATCGAAGTCGCCATCCTCGGCGAGGATGTCCAGGGCCTCCTGACCGTGCGTGGCGAGTCGCAGGCGTATTCCGACGCTCTCCAGCAGCTCGCTGGCCAGTTCCTGATTGAGATCGTTGTCTTCGACCAGAAGCAGCCGCGCGCCATTGAGGCTGGCGACGGTGTGGGCATTTTGCTGGGAGCGTTCGCCCGTTCGCGTTTCACCCTGTGGTTCTCTGCCCAGCACCACGCCGATGGCTTCGAGCAGCGAGGACGGCGTGACGGGTTTGGTCAGTACCACCGGCAACTGGATGCCTTGGCGCTCGGCTTCTTCGCGGGCTTCTTCGCGTCCAAATGCGGTGATCATGATCACCGATGGCGTGCGCATCAGGCTGGCGGAATGCATTTTGCTCACGGCTTCCATGCCATCCATGCCGGGCATCCGCCAGTCCATCAAGACCAGATTGTAAGGCAGTGCCTTGTGCTCGGCGTCGGCCAACATGCGCAGCGCCAGATCACCGCTCTGCGCGACATCCACTTCCAGGCCAAAGCTGCGCGCCATGCCCGAGAGAATTTCACGCGCACTGGCATTGTCATCCACGACCAGTACCCGCATGCCCAATAGCTCGCCGGCCTTGAACATACGGCGCGGCTGCACGCCTTGCTGCACAGCGAGTTGCACCTGGAAATGGAATGTCGAGCCGACCCCCGGTTGGCTTTCCACCCAGATTCGGCCGGCCATCAGCTCCACCAGCTTCTTCGAAATGGACAAGCCGAGCCCGGTGCCGCCGTACTTGCGAGTGATCGAACTGTCTGCCTGACTGAACGACTGGAACAGGCGTGAACACTGCTCGACGGTCATGCCGATGCCCGTGTCGCGCACCCAGAAGTGCAGTTGCACGTGTTCGTTGTGTGTACCCACTTCTTCCACGCCGACCACGATGTCACCGTGCTCGGTGAACTTGGCCGCGTTGTTGCCCAGATTGATCAGCACTTGCCCCAGGCGCAGGGGATCGCCGATCAGGGCCGTGGGCAGATCGGGCGGGATCTGGAACAGCAACTCCAGACCCTTGTCTTCGGTCTTCAGGCCAATCATGGCGGCGAAGCTGTCGAGCACGTCCTCGAGGCGGAAAGGCGCCTGTTCGAGGCTCATCCTGCCGGCCTCGATCTTGGAAAAATCGAGGATGTCGTTGATGATTCCCAGCAGGTTCTCCGCCGAGCGGTGCACCTTTTCAATGTAGTTGCGCTGGCGATTATCCAGATGGGTACGCAGCGCCAGGTGGCTCATGCCGATGATGGCGTTCATCGGCGTGCGGATCTCATGGCTCATGTTGGCAAGGAACTCGCTCTTTGCCTGAGTGGCTTCTTCGGCTGCTGCTCTTGCTTCTGCCAGCGCCGTCACGTCGATGTTGATGCCGGTTGCGCGCAATGGCTGGCCCTCCGGCGTGCGTGAGAAACGGTTGAGCGAGCGGAAGGTGCGAATCTGCCCGTCATTTTTGCGCACGATGCGAAAGTCGAATTCGACGCGATCATCGCCACTCCGCACGGCGCTGTCGAAGGTGCTGCTGACCCGCGCCAGATCCTCGGGATGCACCAGCGCCTGCCAGTGCTGCAGCGTGCCACCGAAGGCACCCGGTTCAAGACCAAACAGGGTTTCAAGCTGCGGCGTCCAATAGTTTGTGCCGCTGACCAGATCAACATCGAACAGACCGATGTCGCCGGCCTCTTGCGCCAGGTTCAGGCGATCGCTGGCAGTGCGCAGCTTGGCTTCCATCGCTCTGCGCTCACTCACGTCGCGCACCGAGGCACAGACGCAGACGCCACGACCTTCCAGGCGGGGCAGGTGGGAAAGGCCAATTTCCACGGAGAACAGGCTGCCGTCTTTGCGCACGCCGCTCAGGTCCTCCAGATCGCCACCCATCTGCCGGGTGCCGCCGCTGGCAATGAAACCGTCGCGCAATTTGACATGACGCTCGCGGGCAGCCTGAGGCACCAGACGCTCGATGCTGGCGCCAATCAACTCGCCGGGGGCATAACCAAACAGGCTGTCCATTTGCGGGTTGGTCATCAGAATGCGACCGTCAGCCCCCAGCACCAGCATACCGTCCGGTGCTGCCTCGATGATGCCGCGATACCAGGCCTCGGTGGCTCGCAATGCTGCCTGCTGGGCCTCCAGTTCGCTGGCCTGGTGTTCCAGTTGCAAAGTCTGCGCGCCCATTTCGTCCGCCTGACGACGAGTCTCCAGCAGCAGCGCCTGGGCCGCCTCACTGCGCTCCATGATGGCCATGGCGCCGGCCAGCCTGGGCAACACTTCTTGCAAGAGCAGCGCTTCGTTCTCTTCCAGTTGGCGAAAACCGGCCATTTCCACCACCCCGAGCAGGCGTTCGCCACGCAGCACGGGTTGAACCATCAGGACGCTGGCGGGAGCGGCGCCCAACTGCGTGCGTACATGCCAAAACGGTTCGGGTAAATTCTGCAAGTGGCGGGGTTGGTGATCCAGTGCGCACTGGCCAAGCAACCCGTCACCGAGCTCAAGTTCAACGGGCAGCGGATGCTCACTGTCCACCGCGTAACCGCCCACCAATCGAAGGCGCGAGGCGCCTTCATAGAGAACGTAAAGTGCCCCTTGGCACATGCCCAATGGCGGCGCGATGTGGCTAAAAAAAGCCTGGGCCAACTGCTGCGGCGTTTCCGCCTGTTGCAGATCCACTTGCAGGAGCGACGTGTGGTTTTTAATCCAGCGCTGTCGCTCAAGCTGACAAGCCTCCACCTGCAACGTGGCGATGGCACGTGCCAGGTCACCGGTTTCGTTGCGAAGGTCGGTGTGGGGGATCTGCCCGTCGAGTTTGCCGGACGCCAATTCGTCTACTGCCACACGGACACGATTGAGCGGCACGCGAATGGAATAACTGACCAGCCAGGTCAACAGCAAGGCCAGTGTCGACCCGCCCAGCAGCAACACATAGGTGATCGTGGTACTGCGCTGCGCATATTCGGCCAGATTCTTCGCCGTATCGTGGATGTCGGCTTGCTTGTTGTTCTCGATCTGCGTGAGCAGCCCGTCGCTGCCCTGTTCCAGCGCGAGAAAATCCTGACTGTTAAGCAACATCCAGGCTTGACCGAGGGAGCCTTTGCCGGCGAATTCCAGCGCCGCATCGCCATCTTTTTGCAGACGCTGCAAGACCCTCTCGAACTCCAGCAGACTGCTCAGACTGCTCTGTCGCCGCAGTGTCGGGCGCACCTGTTCCAGGGCTTCGTGGAGTCGTTCCTGGGCGACACTCATCTGCGTTCTGGCGCTGATGCGAATGTCCGCGTTGTTGGTCGCGATCGCACGTTGCATGGCCAGCAAAAGATACGGCAACTGCACCCGGACTTCCTGCACATGCTGGATACCCACCAGATCCTGCTGGTACAACTGCTGCATTTCGTTCCTGAGCGAATACTGGGTGCGCAGGCTTTGCACGCCCAGTATCAGAACCAACATCAGCAGCGCCGCGAAGCCGATGATCAATTTGCTGCGCAGCGACAGGCGCTCGAGCGTCTCGAACAGTCTGTTCATAACGGGCCTCGTTCAGCAGTGGGGGGCAAAGAGCGGCACACGGCTCAGGGTTGGTCAGCGATCTGTTCAAGCAAGGCCAATTGTCTGGCCAAGTCCTGATCGCTGTCGGCGAACTGCACGGCAATGTTCTGGAACTGCCCGGCATTGGCCAGAAATGCATCGCAGATGTCCGGGTCGAAATGTTTGCCGCGGCCTTCGCGGATTATTTCCACTGCCTGCTCATGGGGCATGCCGGGCTTGTATACGCGGCGGCTGATCAGCGCATCGTAGACATCCGCCACAGCCATCAAACGCGCGCTGATCGGAATATCGTCGGTGGCCAACCCTTGCGGATAGCCGCTGCCATCCCATTTTTCTTGATGCCCGTAGGCGATTTCCTTGGCCAGACGAAGGAAGTCGACGCCGATCCCCAACTGGTCCTCGGCGTGCTGGATGGCGTCGCGTCCCAAGGTTGTGTGGGTCTTCATGATCTCGAACTCTTCCGGAGTGAGACGTCCGGGCTTGAGCAGGATGCGATCAGGAATGCCGATCTTGCCGATATCGTGCAGCGGTGCCGACTTGAATAGCAGCTGGATGGTTTCCTCGTCGAGAAAGTGACGAAAGCGCGGATGCTCGCGCATCAGTTCGGCCAGCAATTTTATGTAGTGCTGGGTGCGGCGAATGTGGTTGCCGGTTTCGTTGTCGCGGGTTTCGGCCAGCGAGGCCATGGCGTGGATGGTGACATCCTGGATGGCAATCACCTCGCGGGTACGGCGTTGCACTTCCTGTTCCAGAAAATCGTTTTGATTGCGCAGAAAGTCGGCGACGGCCTTGAGCTTGACCTGAGTCTCGACCCTGGCCATGAGCACCGGAGGAATGATCGGCTTGGTGATGTAGTCAGCAGCGCCGAGGCTCAAGCCGCGAATTTCGTCCTCCGTGGCGGTCATGGAGGTCAGGAAAATGATCGGTATATGACAGAGGCGGGCGTCATGCTGGAGCCGCTCGGCAACGTCATAACCGGACATGCCCGGCATCATGATGTCCAGCAGAATCAGGTCGGGGAGCGTGTCGGCCTGCAGAAGGCGCAAGGCTTTTTCACCGCTGTTGGCGGCCTTGACCCGGTATTTGTCCTTGAGTAACTCGGCGATCAGCATCAGGTTGTCTGGGGTATCGTCGACCACCAGAACGGTTGCTGATGGATAAACGCCCTGCATGCTATCCATGGATGTTGGCTCCCTTGACTGATAAGCAGTAGGCGTACTTACGCCAGACTCTTGTCGGCAAGCGTAGCTAGAAAAGCTGCAATCGGTAGGTCGAAGCAGGGAGGTTGGTTCGATGAGGTACTCGATTATTGGCCGCTCGCGCCACGGTCATCAATCCCACGCTCTACCACGCCCCGTTTATCTCTTTTGATCCCCCGATAAGAAAAACCGATACCTGCTTAAGGATTTCCCAGAGGCGGGCGGTATACCTGCGGCTTTACAGTCACCTTCATCGTTCAGCGTGGACGGTCTACTTACAGGCCTTGTCCGTCGGGACTTCTACAAAAATAAGAAGGTGAGAGCATGACGAGTGAAACGGTCGATATCAAAGCGTGGATCGACAACCGCAAAGTGGTGCCGTACCAGTGGCTGATTATGGGTTTATGTTTTTTCATCGTGCTTTTCGATGGCTTCGACGTCGCGGTGATGGGGTTTATTGCCCCCTCGCTGATTCAAGAGTGGGGATTGTCAAAAGCAGCGTTTGGCCCAGTGATGAGCGCGGGCATGGTTGGGCTGGCGATCGGCGCGCTGACCGCTGGCCCTTACGCCGACCGAATCGGCCGCAAAAAGGTACTCCTAACGGCGGTGACTGGCTTCAGCGTGCTGAGTCTGGCCTGCGCCTTTGCGCGTAATCCCTACGAACTGGCGGCCTTGCGTCTGCTGACCGGTGTGGCGCTGGGCGCAGCGTTGCCCAACACCACCACACTGCTTTCCGAGTATTTGCCGGAACGCAATCGGTCACTGTTCATCACGATCATGTTCACCGGGTTCAACATGGGGTCGGGGTTGGGCGGATTTCTCGCCGCGTGGTTGATTCCCCATCACGGTTGGCAGTCGGTGCTGCTCGCTGGCGGGATTCTGCCGATGTTGTTACTGCCCTTGATGTGGCTGTTGCTGCCTGAGTCGGCGCGTTTTCTTGCCGCGCGCAACGCGCCCGCCAGCCAGATTGCCAAGGTTCTGAGCAAGCTGGGGGGCACGTTTAGCGCGGCGACTAAATTCGTCATTGCCGAACCGCAGGCTCAGCAAAAAGCACCGCTGCGCTTGTTGTTCACCGAAAGCTATCGCTTCGGCACGCTCGCTTTGTGGGCGACTTACTTCATGGGGTTGCTGGTGATCTACCTGACCATGGGCTGGATGCCGACCCTGCTGCGTGAAGGTGGGCTGTCCATCGAACGCGCCGCGACCATCACCGGCCTGTTCCAGATTGGCGGTACCGTCGGCGCCATCGTAGTCGGCTGGGCGATGGACCGGCGTAATCCAAACGCGGTAATTGCCACGTCCTACGCACTGGGTGGCGCTTTCATTCTGCTGCTGGGCGCCTTCAGCCTCGAATCCAGTCTGCTGGCGTTCGGCGTAGTGGCGGCAGGTTTCTGCATGAGTGGGGCGCAAACCGGCCTCAATGCTTTCGCGCCGGGCTACTACCCGACAGATTGTCGCGCCACGGGCGTCAGCTGGATGCTGGGTATCGGCCGCTTCGGGGCTATCTTTGGTTCACTCATCGGTGGCGCGGTGCTCAGCCTCGGGCTGGGGTTGCCGCTGCTGTTTGCCCTGTTGAGCGTGCCTGCCTTTATCGCTGCACTGGCGATCATGGCCAACGGTCATGCACGGCGCCGAGTCAATCGGGCCTTGCTGACGCATTAATCTTTTTCGACAAAGGAACTCGTTATGGCACGCATCATTGGTGGCCTCGCTGTATCTCACACCCCGACTATCGGCTTTGCGGTCGATCACGACAAGCAGCATGAGGCCGCCTGGGCGCCGATTTTCCGTGGTTTTGAGCCGATCAAGGTGTGGCTGAAGGAGCAGCAACCGGATGTGCTGTTCTATATATTCAACGACCACGTGACTTCGTTTTTCTTTGATCACTATGGTGCCTTTTCCCTCGGTGTCGATGAGCGTTACGAAGTCGCTGATGAGGGCGGTAATCCACGCGAGTTACCGGGGATCGCTGGCCATGCGGCGCTGTCGCGGCACATCGGTGAGAGCCTGGTAGCGGATGAATTCGACATGAGTTTCTTCCGTGACAAGCCGCTCGATCATGGCTTCTTCTCGCCGATGTCGGCGCTGCTGCCGTGCGAGCCGGACTGGCCGGTGGAGATCGTGCCGCTGCAGGTTGGCGTGTTGCAGTTCCCGGTGCCGAGTGCGCGGCGCTGCTACAAGTTGGGCCAGGCGCTGCGCCGGGCGATCGAAAGCTACCCCGAGGACTTGAAAGTAGCCATCGTCGCGACCGGTGGCGTTTCCCACCAGGTGCACGGCGAACGCTGTGGGTTCAACAACCCGGAGTGGGACCAGCAGTTCATTGATCTGTTGGTCAATGATCCCGAGCGCCTGACCGAAATGACCCATGCCGAATACGCCGCGCTGGGGGGCATGGAAGGTTCGGAAGTGATCACCTGGCTGATCATGCGCGGCGCGCTGTCGGCCACGGTGAAAAACCTGCACCAGGATTACTACCTGCCGTCGATGACCGGCATTGCCACACTGTTGCTGGAAAATCAGGATCGGCCCGTTCCCGTTGACGTCATTGCGCGGCATTTGCAGCACATGCAGCATCAGTTGGCGGGTATCGAGAAGCTTGAAGGCACCTATCCGTTCACCCTGGAACGCAGCGCCAAGGGCTATCGGTTGAACAAGTTTTTGCATCGCATGATCGAGCCGCACTGGCGTCAGCGTTTCCTCGACCAACCCGAAGCGCTGTTCGATGAAGCAGGGCTGAGCGACGAAGAGCGGGATCTGCTGCGCCGCCGCGACTGGCGCGGATTGATTCACTACGGGGCGATTTTCTTCGTGCTGGAAAAACTCGCTGCCGTGGTTGGGGTGCCGAATCTGCAGATCTACGCAGCGATGCGCGGACAAAGCCTGGAGGCGTTCATGAAAACCCGTAATCAGCAGGTGCTCTATTCGGTAGCGGGCAAGGCCCCGCGCTAACGTCACGGCGTCATCGACGGCTCGCTCCGGGCCGCTTCGCAACACCCTTGAATGATTTCACTGCGCCCGGCTCATGCGGGCGTAGCGGACTGCTTCATCCCAAAAAAATGGATAACAATAACAATGAAAATCACCGCCAATACCCGCGTAGTCTTCACGCTGTCCGCTGTTTGTGTGCTGCCTGTCGAGGCGAGCGCCGCAGGCTTTGTGGAAGACGCCAGCGCCAATCTCAATCTGCGCAACTTCTACATC
The DNA here is from genome assembly GCF_979258655.1 of Pseudomonas sp. AC242. Lineage (NCBI taxonomy): Bacteria > Pseudomonadati > Pseudomonadota > Gammaproteobacteria > Pseudomonadales > Pseudomonadaceae > Pseudomonas > Pseudomonas sp. AC242. Next base: position 2,737,210 of record NZ_OZ409873.1, on the reverse strand, counting down.
AATCGTAATTTCACCAACCCGGCCAATGCGCAGGGCAAAGCCGAGGAATGGACGCAGAATTTCATTCTCGATTTCCGCTCTGGATTCACCCAAGGTGCAGTCGGATTTGGTGTGGATGTGCTGGGCCTGTATTCGCTGAAGCTTGACGGCGGTCAAGGCACGGGAGGCACGCAATTGCTGCCGCTGGACAGTGATGGCCGACCTGCCGATCAATTTGGGCGCCTGGCTGTCGCCGGGAAAATGAAAATCGGCAAGACCGAAATCAAGCTCGGCGAGTGGATGCCAGTGTTGCCGATATTGCGTTCCGACGACGGTCGCTCGTTGCCACAAACCTTTCGTGGCGGTCAGGTCACTTCACAGGATATCGCCGGGTTGACCTTGTATGGCGGTCAGTTCCGGCAGAACAGTCCGCGCAACGATTCAAGCATGGAAGACATGTTCATGCAGGGCAAAACCGCGTTTACCTCTGACCGTTTCAACTTCGTCGGCGGCGAATACGCGTTCAACGAAAAGCGCACGATGATCGGCGTGTGGAATGCTCAGCTAAAGGACATCTATCAGCAACAGTATCTGCAACTGGTTCATAGCCAACCACTGGGTGACTGGACGCTGGGCGCCAATCTTGGCTACTTCTGGGGTCGCGAGGATGGCAGTGCCCGCGCAGGCGATCTGGACAACCGTACGTTCTCGGCATTGCTGTCGGCACGCTACGGCGGCAACACGTTTTACCTCGGTTTGCAAAAGCTCAGCGGCGACGATGCCTGGATGCGCGTCAACGGCACCAGCGGCGGAACCTTGGCCAACGACAGCTACAACAACAGCTACGACAATGCGCGGGAGAAATCCTGGCAGCTGCGCCATGACTACAACTTCGCCGTCCTCGGCGTGCCCGGTCTGACCCTGATGAACCGTTACATCAGCGGCGACAATGTGCACAGCGGAGCCGTCACCGACGGTAAAGAATGGGGCCGCGAATCCGAGTTGGGTTACACGCTGCAAAACGGCGCGTTCAAGAACCTCAACCTGCGCTGGCGCAACTCGAGCATTCGCCGCGATTACAGCAGCAATGAGTTCGACGAGAATCGCTTGATCATCAGCTATCCGTTGAACCTGCTTTAACCGCTTCATTGGCCTGAGTTCGGATTACCTGGCGGATCACCTCCATCAACGCCTGCGCGACCGGTGAGTGCAGGCAGCTGCTGCGGTACGTCAGGCCGATGGCCCTGGCGGTCTGTTTCAATTCCAGCGGCAAAATGCACAACTCGCCGCTAGCGATTTCCTGTTCCAGTTGATGCGCTGAAACGGCTGCGAGCATGTCCGAGCGTAACAACAGTCCGCGAATGATCGCCATGTCGGCGCTTTCCACCACCGGGGAAGGCGCCGGAATGCCGAAACCGGCGAAGCAGTCGTCGAGCATTTTGCGCGCCGGCGAACCGGCGCGCGGCAATACCCATTTCGCGTTAGCGAGATGATCTTGCAGGCCGGTTTTGCCGTAGAGCGGATGATCACGCCGCGCAAGCACGACCATTTCCTCTGTCAGCAGTGACTCACCGACCAGGTCGCTGGCATAGGTCGACGAACGCAGCGCTCCGAAAATGAAATCCACATCACCGGCGCGCAATTCAGTCGCCAGCAGGTCGAAGGGACTCTCATTGGTGATCACTTGAATACCCGGGTGCTCGGCCATCAGGCGCACGATGGCTTCGGGCAGGATGCGCGTGCGGCCGAGGGGCAGGGCACCGACGTGGACGACGCCGTGCAAGGCACCGCGAAGGGCGGTGATGTCGCTGTCGATATGGCGCAGTTCGTTCAGCGCACGGCGGATTGCAAACAGGATGTCATGACTCGCGCGGGTCGGTTGCAAGCCGCGCGGCGTGCGCTCGAACAGCGATTGGCCGCAGCCGTTTTCGAGGACTTTCAGCGTCGAACTGACCGCAGGCTGACTCAGCCCCAACAGGTTGGCCACTGTCTGCATGTGCTGGGTTTCACAGAGTTTGACGAACACTTGCAGGCGTCGCGCTTGGAACAGATAAAGCGGTTCAATCGCAGCTTTTTCACCTTGGCCGAGCAATGTCGGCACGCTCCCAAGCTCTGCCAGCACCCGTCGCGCTCGGGGCAGCAAACGCTCTCCGAAATTGGTCAGGCGCATACCGTTGGCGTGGCGCTCGAACAGCATTACGCCTAGCCGTTCTTCGAATTCGGAAATCGATCGGGTGACCACCGATTGCGCCCGGTACAGCGCGACTGACGCCTTGGAGACGCTGCCGTGATCAGCCACGCGGACGAAGGCGCGCACGTGCATCAGGCTCGGCAGTTCAAAGATTTCCATGGGCAAGGACTCTGCGGGTCGGCGAATCCGACGACTATGCCGCCGCTATTTTCGAGTGGCAATAAAAAAAACGCATACCTCGAACACTCGAACGCATTACTCCGTCGGCGGGGTGCGATGCGATGCTCTTTCGCAACGCAAAGGAGTATCCGCAATGATCGAATCAACCAAAAACGCGCTGGTTGTCAGCGCCCACTCAGCCGATTTTGTCTGGCGTGCCGGTGGTGCCATTGCCCTGCATGCGCAGCAGGGTTACAACGTCCATATCGTCTGCCTGTCGTTCGGTGAGCGCGGCGAATCCGCCAAGTTGTGGCGCAAGGGCGAGATGAGCGAAGACAAGGTCAAAGCCGCACGTCGCGAAGAGGCTCAGGCCGCCGCCGACATTCTCGGGGCCAGTGTCGAGTTCTTCGATATCGGCGATTACCCGATGCGCGCCGACAAGGAAACCTTGTTCCGTCTAGCCGATGTTTTTCGCCGGGTGCAACCGGAGTTCGTCCTCAGTCACTCGCTCAAAGACCCGTACAACTACGATCACCCGCTGGCCATGAACCTGACCCAGGAGGCGCGCATCATCGCCCAGGCCGAAGGCTATAAACCGGGTGAGAAAATCGTCGGTGCACCGCCGGTCTACAGTTTCGAGCCACACCAGCCCGAGCAATGCGAATGGCGCCCCGATGTATTGCTCGACATCACTGATGTCTGGGACAAGAAGTACGCGGCCATCCAGTGCATGGCCGGACAGGAGCATTTGTGGGAGTACTACACGCGCGTCGCCCTGCAACGCGGTGTGCAAGCCAAACGTAATGTCGGGATCACCTCAACCCGCAACATCGTTTATGGCGAGGGTTACCAGAGTATTTTCCCGCGTGTCACGGAGAATCTGGGATGAGCGAACATATCGGCAAGACAGGCGTTGTTGTGCGCAATATTCAGCGGGCCGAAGCGGCGCTAGTCGATGAGTTGAAACGCTTCGGGGTCGCGACCATACATGAAGCACAGGGCCGCAAAGGACTGTTCGCGAGTTCGATCAGGCCGATTCAACAAGGCACGGTGATCAGTGGTTCAGCCGTCACGGTGCTGGTTGCGCCGGGTGACAACTGGATGTTCCATGTGGCCGTCGAACAATGCCGGCCCGGCGATATTCTGGTGGTTGCGCCGAGTTCACCGTGTACCGACGGCTACTTCGGTGACCTCTTGGCCACCTCGCTCAAGGCTCACGGCGTCCGGGCGCTGGTAATTGAGGCCGGCGTGCGCGACACCCATACCCTGCGCGAAATGGGCTTCCCGGTCTGGTCCCGCGCCATCAGCGCGCAAGGCACAATTAAAGAAACCCTTGGCTCGGTCAACCTGCCGCTGGTGTGCGGCGGGCAACTGGTGCACCCGGGTGATGTGGTGGTTGCTGATGACGATGGGGTGGTGGTCGTACGACGCACCGAGCTGCAGCAAGTCGTCGAAGCCAGTCGCGCCCGGGCCGACCTGGAGGAACAGAAGGCCCTGCGCCTGGCCAAGGGCGAACTGGGTCTGGACATCTACAACATGCGCGCGCGCCTGGCGGAAAAGGGTTTGCGTTACGTCGACAGCCTTGAAGAACTGGGAGACTGAGCATGGCGCAGACCCGCATTCCCTGTCTGCTGATGCGCGGCGGTACGTCGAAAGGCACTTACTTTCTGGCCGACGATTTACCGCAAGAGCCTGCGCTGCGAGATCGCGTGTTGCTGGCGGTGATGGGCTCGCCGGATGCGCGGCAGATCGACGGCATTGGCGGCGCTGATTCGCTGACCAGCAAAGTGGCGATCATCAGACCGTCGAGCCGCGCGGGTGCTGATGTCGATTACCTTTTCGCCCAGGTGCTGGTGGATGAGCCGCGTGTCGATTACGGTCAGAACTGCGGGAACATCCTCGCGGGTGTCGGTCCGTTCGCCATCGAGCGCGGGTTGGTGGCGGCGACAGCCGATGTCACCCCTGTGCGGATCTATATGGAAAACACCGGACAGATCGCCATCGCCCATGTCCCAACGTCTGATGGTGAAGTGCGCTATGACGGCGACGCCCGTATTGACGGCGTGCCGGGGCAGGCCGCGCCGTTGATTGTCGAATTCGAGGATGTCGCGGGCTCCAGTTGCGGCGCCTTACTGCCGACCGGCAACGCCCGGGACGTGATCGACGGCGTTGAAGTGACCTGCATCGATAACGGCATGCCCGTGGTGCTGATCAACGCGCAAGAGCTTGATTGCAGTGGCTATGAGAGTCCCGCGCAACTCGACGTCAATGCTTCACTGAAACAGCGTCTGGAGTCCATCCGCCTGCAAGCGGGGCGGCGCATGAATCTGGATGATGTGAGCCAGCGCAACGTGCCGAAAATGTGCCTGATTGCACCGCCGCAGGTCGGTGGGGCCATCACCACACGCAGTTTCATTCCCCATCGCTGCCACACCAGCATTGGCGTGTTCGGCGCAGTCAGCGTGGCCGCCGCCTGCCTGATCAAAGGCAGTGTGGCAGCGGTCATGGCGGTGGTGGAGGAGGGCGAGGTGAAACGCCTGTCGATCGAACATCCGACGGGCGAGTTCACGGTGGAGGTGCGCTTGCAGGACGAGCGATTGGTTGGGTGCGGACTGATGCGCACGGCTCGGTTACTGTTTGATGGCTTCGTCTGCATTCCATCAGCGACCTGGCGTGGTAAAGCCGTTGGTCAATCAGGAGAGTGCCTCTCGCAAGTACGCGTAAAGAGCTGAAAACTCCATTTTTCACTTTGCTCCTGCCTATTCCGGTGGCAAGCCTTGGCTGACCTTTTTAGTGGGTGGCCGCCAACCAGCGAAGAAATCTGGAAATCTCAAACCCCAGAAACGACAAAGCCCTGAATAATCAGGGCTTTGTCGGTACAGAATATGGCGGAGGCGATGGGATTCGAACTCATGGACCTGTTACAGTCGACGGTTTTCAAGACCGTTGCCTTAAACCACTCGGCCACACCTCCGTTGCGTTGCGGGCGCCATAATACCTGAATGAAACACACTGTCAAACTCTCTGCATGGCTTGTTACAGAGCGTCTGTTATGATCTTTGCGACTGAACGTTTCAAACCAACAGGAGTGTCGCCATGCGCGAACAGGATTACGCAGTTAATAACAGCGTGCAGGCTGAGCAGCTAGAGGTTAGCCGCGTCCTGCGCAACACTTATGGCCTACTGGCTCTGACCCTCGCATTCAGCGGCGTCATGGCTTTCGTTGCCCAGCAGATGCGCGTTGGCTACCCGAACATTTTCGTGGTGCTGATCGGCTTCTACGGGCTGTTTTTCCTCACCAACAAGCTGCGTGATTCCGCGTGGGGCCTGGTGTCCGCTTTTGCGCTGACCGGTTTCATGGGTTTCCTGCTCGGCCCGATCCTCAACCGTTACCTGGGCATGCAGGGCGGCGCTGAAGTGGTCAGCTCGGCGTTCGCGATGACCGCACTGGTGTTCGGTGGTCTGTCGGCCTACGTGCTGATCACCCGTAAGGACATGAGCTTCCTCGGTGGCTTCATCACCGCTGGTTTCTTCGTGTTGCTGGGTGCAACGCTGGCAAGCTTCTTCTTCCAGGTCAGCGGCCTGCAACTGGCGATCAGCGCAGGTTTCGTGCTGTTCTCGTCCGTGTGCATTCTGTTCCAGACCAGCGCCATCATCCACGGCGGTGAGCGCAACTACATCATGGCGACCATCAGCCTGTATGTATCGATCTACAACCTGTTCATCAGCTTGTTGCAGATCTTCGGCATCATGAGCCGCGACGACTGATCGTTAGTCGTTTCAACAAAAAACCCGCTTCGGCGGGTTTTTTGTTGCTGGCTGAAAAGCGTAGTGGCCTTTTACCTACAAAATGATCTGAAAATAGTGGCGTATTTTTGGAACTCACCTAAACCTAATTACCAAGGAAGAGCAGTAGCCTGATCGACAGGAGTCGGTAACCAGCACCCCTCGTAGAATTCCTGCGTCCCTCGCATTCACTTCCCTTGCTGTTGATCGCCAGGCCTTTCGGTCGAGAGCGACTGTATTCGTTCGTCCAGTGAAAACCGGGAGGTGAACCACGCCAAACTCCATGCACCGTGACCGTATCCCGGCGAATGACCGGGACCCTGATACCAGAAAAATAATGGAGGCCCTGCCATTGCAGGCGTTGTCCCAATCAAGGAGATCATCGATGAACCAGCCCCAAGGAAAACTGGCTGTACTGGCCGTCACCACCGCGCTGTTCAGCGCGTCAACCCTCGCCGGCGTCTATCCTGACTTCGGCTATCAACCACCTTCCAGCCAATACTCTGGCCCACTGTTTGAGTTGAGCCAGAATTACCCGGCCACAGCGCCGAAAGTACCGCTACCCGGTTTTTTCAAGAATCTACCGACCAAGCCAGATAACAATTTTGAGACTTGGCGTGCGTACATGGAGGAAGTCAAAACCTATTGCCTCGAAGGCAACGTCGAGGCTGATTGGTACGTGCAGAACAATAAAAAACGTCAGTGGTATCACATGCCGTGGCAGCACTACGGCCCGCTGGGACGCGAAGGGATTCACGGCCTGACCAAAGAGGCGCAGATCCAGGTCAAGCAACTCGCCCCCACGCAGACCGCCACCGGCCAGACTTACGCGGTGGGCATCTATAACGACATCGGTGCCTATACCATCGGAGAGGTCTGGAAAGACCCGAACAACCCTGATCCGAAATACACATCGGCACCCAACAGCTTCCCCGACGGCACCGTAGTCTGCAAAGCCCTGTTCGCCGATATCGATCGCAGCACCGTGCCGTTCCTGGTGAACCCGGTGTTGTGGAAGGGCTACGTCACCGAAACGTTCACGTCGGCCAATCGCAAGGTCAAGGATGTCGCATTGATCCAGATGGACATCGCCGTGCGCGATCAGCGCATGAGCGCCACTGGCTGGATCTTCGGCACCTTTCAGTACAACGGCGCGAAAACCGGCAAGCCGGGCTGGGACAACCTTGTCCCGGTAGGGATCATGTGGGGTAACGATCCGAAAGAAATCGGCAACGACTTCACCAACCCGCAACCGACGCAAACCAAGATCAACCCCGCGTTGCAACAGACTGCGATCAACGCCAAGACCCAAGAGTTGCCGCCCACCCATCTGGGCTGGAACGGTCGCCTCAATGGTCCGGTGGACAACCCCAACAGTTCCTGCCTGAGCTGCCATGCGACCGCGGAAACGCCGCAAGTGGCGATCATGAATCCAACGTTCCAGGCCAATGCGCCGCAGCCGGGTTCGCCTGAATGGATGAAGTGGTTCCAGAACATTCCGGCCGGCCATGCTTTCACGCCGGGCACTCAAAGCACTGACTACAGCCTGCAGTTGTCCGGCGGTCTGGTGAATTACTTCGAGTGGAAATGCGACATGAGCGGCATCTATGCTGACGGCAAGAATGCGTGCAGCAAAGCGTCGGACATGAAACTGAAAATGCTCAAGTCCACCAACAACGCCACGCCGCAGCCATTGCAGAAAGTCATTCGTGACCCGAGCCTGCAGCAACTGCTGGAGTAAGAAGCGAAAAGCCTGCGCACGTTTCGGCGTGCGCAGGCTTTTTTCAGTTGATCACGATGCTGCCATCAGTCTGCTGTTTGTAGACGGTGTAGGGCAGCAACAGCGTGTCGAGTGCCCCGGACACCACGGCATCGATCAACACCACGGGAATCGCGGCGTTTTTGTAATCGTCGGCATCAACGCCCTTGCCCAGAGGCGCATGCAGGCTGCAAAAGTCGTAGGCGAGGCCGCTGTAAATCCTTGGCACCGCCCCGCAATAACTTTTCTGCTCCTTGAGGCTGTCCACCGCAGCCTGATCACTGCGCACCACGGTCTGTACGGTCCCGCAACCGGCAAGCGTCAACGCTGCCAACACCATTGCCTGAAATCTCATTACCGCCAATCCTTCGCCGGAAAAACCTCAATCTACGCCGAACATGCGGAAAAAGCACTCAGGCCATCGGTGGCAAACGGCGCTTCACCGGTGTCTTCTTGACGATGGCGGTATTGGTTTCGGCCAAGGTATTGAGGCGGTCGAGCAGGGTATCCAGTTGTTCCATCGAGCGCACATGCAGGCGCGCGATAAAGCAGTCCTCGCCCGTCACCTTGTCGCACTCGGTGAATTCGGGAATCGACAGAATCTGCCGTTCAACTTCCTGTAACTGTCCCGGCAATGGCCGCACCCGGACGATGGCCTGCAATTGGTAACCAAAGCATTTCGGGTCGATCTCGACGGTATAGCCCTTGAGCACACCGCGTTCCTCCAGGCGCCGCAAGCGTTCAGCCACGCTTGGCGACGATAATCCACTGATCTGCGCCAGCGCTTTGAGTGAGCGCCGTGAATCTTCCATCAAGGCGCTGATGAGGATCTGGTCAATGTCGTCGGTCATGGAAAACTCCAGCATTAGGCAATTGACGGAAACCACCCTCGATAAAAAAGGCAGATTGCGAGTTTAGCCTGCTTTTTGCTCTGGAGCGTTTGCGTGTTCGCTTGGCATACTTTTGCCACAAAGACAGGAGATCAATGATGGACAAGACACTGCGTCACGGCTCATTTGAAATGACCGCCGCCATGCTGATATCCGGGACGATCGGCTGGTTTGTGCTGGTCTCCGGGCAACCGGTACTCGATGTAGTGTTCTGGCGCTGCGTGTTCGGCGCCGGCACCTTGCTGTTGATCTGTGCCGCTTTCGGCTTTCTGCGCCCGGGCATTCTGACCCGCACGACGTTCTTGCTCGCGGTGCTGAGCGGGGCGGCGATTGTCGGTAACTGGGTGCTGTTGTTTGCCTCGTATTCTCGCGCTTCGATTGCGATCGGCACGGCGGTGTACAACGTGCAGCCGTTTATGCTGGTCGGGTTGGCGGCACTGTTTCTCGGCGAAAAAATCACTCTGCAGAAGTTGTTCTGGCTGGCGATTTCGTTCATGGGCATGTTGGCGATCGTCAGTGCCCATGGCACTCAGGGCGAGAGCGGCAATGACTATCTGATGGGCATCGCGTTTGCGTTGGGTGCGGCGTTTCTGTATGCGATTGCAGCGCTGATCATCAAGCGCCTGACCGGCACGCCGCCACATCTGATCGCGCTGATTCAGGTCTGCACCGGGATCTTGCTGTTGGCGCCGTTCGCGCATTTCAGTGCGCTGCCGCAAGCGCCGAGCGCCTGGGCCAGTCTGGTGACGCTGGGCATCGTCCACACCGGTCTGATGTATGTGCTGCTGTACGGCGCGATCCAGAAATTGCCGACCGCATTGACCGGCGCACTGTCGTTCATCTACCCGATTGCGGCGATCTTCGTCGACTGGTTCGCGTTCGGCCATCGTCTGGAAGTTCTGCAATGGCTCGGCGTGGCGGCGATCCTCTTGGCCGCTGCCGGCATGCAACAGGGTTGGGGCTTGAAGTCCCGGCGACTGGCCGCGCAGTAACCCTCAGATGTTCCAGCGCGGTGCGGTTTTTGCCAGGCGCTGGCGCATCTCGGCGATGTTCGTCGCCAGTTGCCGGGTCAACAGTCGGTAGCCATCCAGCGTGCTGTAAACCGGCGCATCGAGGTTGGCTTCCGGCAACTCGAGCGACTTGTCCAGGCGTTGCGAGGCGCCGGTTTTCAGCGCCCGGGCCATGCCGATCAGTTGCACGCGAATCTGCCGGTGCTCGGCCTTCAGCGCTGATTGCAGATGGGCCATGGCTTCTGGATCGTTGGCATCTGGTCGCGTGTTGCCGAGGATTTCCAGTGTGCTGATGCACATGCGCAGATTGCGCTGGATGGCATCGAGTTCGGTCATGGAAATCTTCACTTCCTTGGACACTGACGGCATCAGTGAACGCAACTGCACCATCACCGCGCCGAGACGGCCCATCAATTTCAAATGCTCATCGGCGCTGACCGGTTGGCCGCTGATGATGCGTCCGTACACCGTGGCGCAATCTCGCAAAGCATCGGCGAGGTTGTAGCGCCACGAATACACCGCGTAGAGCGGCAGGGCAAAAGAGAAGGCCAGAGCGAGGGCGATGCCGATCAGAATATCGACCCCGCGCCACAAACCATCGGTGATCGGATTGTCGCCATGCCCGGCGACGATGAACACGGTGATCGCCGAAAGCAGGGCGGTGTAACCCCCCTTGCCGATGGCGTGATAGGAGAAGAAACCGCAGACCACCGCCATTGCAAAATACGTCAGCCACGGCATGCCGAGCCATGCCTGCTGCGCCACCAGCAGCAACCCGACGCCGGCACCGATCAAGGTGCCGGTGGCGCGCTCGGCGGCTTTCTTGCCGATGTTGCCGTGGTGCTGCAAACCACCGATCACCACCAGCATGGTCACTGACGCCCATTCGCCGTGGGGCAGGTTGATGCCGGTGGTCAGCAGGATCGTCGCCAGCAAGCCGAGGGCCACGCGCACCGCATGAATCAGCCGCGCGTGCCGGTAGCGTCGATAAGGATCAAGCAACGGTCGCAAGACACGGCGCAGCAAGGGCGGAAGTCGATGGGTGCTGTAAGTACTCAGTGCGGGCCTCTCGTGATGGCGGTTCAGATCAATGGAACGGGAAAATGTAATTCATCCATGCTGCCATACGCAGGAGGATTTTGCGCATCGTGCCAATGTGGTGGAAGTGCTGACTGTAAAACGCGGCCTGCCCGTAAGCACCGCCCGGCATCAGCTTGCTGTACTGGGCGAACTCGGGATCGGTGATTTCGATGATCACCGGCACACGCCCGGCCGGCGGCGAACCGGTGTAGCCGATCAGGGTGCCGGAAGGTTGCACCTGACCTTCGGCAATCACCCCGATGACATTTTTCACCCGACCGGCGAACACCTTGCCGGGAATGCCGTCGAACGCGACTTCCGCCTCATCGCCGACGGTCAGGCGCAGCAGGCTGTTCTGGCGCATCCACGCAGCAAAATATTGGCCTTCCTCGGGAATGAACACCATCGAGGGACGCAACGGCAACTTGCTCGCCATCATCCCCGGCCGCAACGAAACATGGGTGACGAAGCCTTTGCTCGGCGCGCGGACGGTGGTGTTGTCCAGCTCGAACTGGGCGTTGTCGAGTTGCGCTTGCAAATCGTCGGTGCGGGCAATCGCGGCATCCAGTTCACGCTGGGTGCCGAAGTTGCGCCGGATCAATTCGGTGATCCGGTAGCGATCACCCTTGGCGGCGATCAGTTGCGCCTTGAGCGACTTCACCCGGTTTTGAAACGGCGTAGGGTCGATGCGAAACAGCACGTCGCCTTTTTCCAGCGGCTCGTTCCCTTTCACCGGCACGTCGATCACTTGGCCGCTGATGATGGGAATCACCGGCACAGAAACGAAGTAAGTGCGCGCCACCTCGGAGTAGGGATGGTTGTAGTTCATGGTGAAAATCAAGGCGCCGATCATCAGGATGCCGCCCAGTACGGCGGTGGGCACCGTCCATTTGTTCAGCGGGATACGGAAGATCTTGAACACTGCGACGCAGATCGCGGCGTAAGTCAGGATGAGCAGTAGATCCATGGCGTTCAGCCCTCCCGGTTGTGGGGAGCAGTGGCATTCGCCGCTTCGAGTCGCTCGAGGCGTCCTTGCAGTTCGATCACCTGTTGCTCCAGGCGAGCGACATGGTTTTGCACGGATTTGCCGTCACCGAACCCCCAGCCGCGATCTTCTCGATAGGCCATCGCCCAGATCCACAGGAACGGCCAGAGCGCATGCAGCGTGAACAGACTGACCCAGCCAGTGGCATGGATTGCATCCTGATGCGGATGGTTACGGTGCACAGCAATTTCGTAGGGAATGTCATGCAGCACGATGATCCCGTAAAACAGCACGAGCCCGGCAAACACCAACACGCCTAACGCGAAGTAATCCAGCATGATCAAGCTCCCGGCATCCAGCACAGTGCTGGCATCAGTGTAGACACTGATTTGCCGGGCGCTTGGCGACTTTGGATCAGAACCGCATGTGGTCGCCTTCTTGCTTATTCATGATGCGGGTGACAGTGATCAGAAGATGTAATCGGTGGTCAGGAAGCTCGAGTCACGCCCGCGAATGATCTCGCTGATCAGGTCCTTGTTACTGTCCTGGAACTTGGTCGCCACCAGCGTACGGATCGAGAACACCCGCAATGCATCGTGTACCGACAGCGTACCTTCCGCCGAATTCTTGCGGCCGTTGAACGGGTAAGTGTCCGGCCCGCGCTGGCATTGCGCGTTGAGGTTGATCCGCCCGACCTGGTTGGCAAAGGTGTCGACCAGACGACCGACCGCCACCGGGTTGGTGCCGAAGATGCTCAACTGCTGGCCGAAGTCCGACTCCAGCACATAGTCGATCACGGTATCGAGATGACGGTACGGCACGATCGGCACAACCGGGCCGAATTGCTCTTCCTGGTAGACACGCATCTGCGGATTCACCGGGTACAGCACTGCCGGGTAAAAGAACGAGGCGCGCGATTCGCCGCCATTGGGGTTGACCACTTCGGCACCCTTGCTGCGCGCATCCGCCACCAGACCGTGTAGATAATCGACCTTGCCCGACTCCGGCAGCGGCGTCAGCGACACGCCGCTGTCCCATGGCATGCCCGGTTTCAGCGTGGCCAGTTTGGCGTTGAATTTCTCGATGAAGCTGTCGACCACGTCTTCGTGGACGAAGAGGATTTTCAGCGCGGTGCAGCGCTGACCGTTGAACGAAAGTGAACCGGTGACCGCTTCGCTGACGGCGTTGTCGAGATCGACTTCCGGCAGAACGATGCCCGGGTTTTTCGCATCCAGCCCTAGTGCGGCGCGCAAACGGTGCGGTTTCGGGTGCAGTTTCTTCAGATCGCTGGCGGCTTTGTTGGTGCCGATGAAGGCGAAGATGTCGATCTTGCCGCTGGCCATCAGCGCACTGACGGTTTCGCGGCCACTGCCGTAGATCACGTTGATCACGCCGGTGGGGAAGCTGTCGCGGAAGGCTTCGAGCAACGGACGGATCAACAGCACGCCGAGCTTGGCCGGTTTGAAGACCACGGTGTTGCCCATGATCAGCGCCGGAATCAGCGTGGTGAAGGTTTCGTTCAGCGGGTAGTTGTAAGGGCCCATGCACAGGGCGACGCCGAGCGGCACGCGGCGGATCTGCCCGAGGGTGTCCTGTTCCAGCTCGAAACGGCTGGAGCGGCGATCGAGCTCCTTGAGCGCATTGATGGTGTCGACGATGTAGTCGCAGGTGCGGTCGAACTCTTTTTCCGAGTCCTTGAGGTTCTTGCCGATCTCCCACATCAGCAACTTCACCACGGCATCGCGCTGCTGACGCATGCGGCCGAGGAAAGCTTCGACGTGCTGGATACGTTCGGCCACGCGCATGGTCGGCCACAGGCCCTGGCCACGGTCGTAGGCACGTACGGCGGCGTCGAGGGCGGTGAGCGCGGTGTCGGCATCGAGCAGCGGGGTGCTGCCGAGGATGACTTGTTCGTCGCCGTTGTCACCTTTCAGATAGACCGGGCTGCGCACAGTGGCGAGCGGGCCGTCCCAGCGGCGCAACTGGCCGTCGACCAGATATTCGCGTTGCTCGACCTGAGCGTCGAGGCGGTATTTTTCCGGGATGTCGCTGACAGAAGGGAACAGGTTGCCAAGGATGTTTGCTGTGGTCATGTCGCTACCCCGTGTTGATGTCCGTATGCAGATCAAAAAGCCTTCACAGGTTATACGCCTGAATGCGCCGAAATTTAAACCCGCAAATGTCACCCGAATGTCACGCAAAGGCGCAGAGCAGAGGGGGCTGGCAACACCGCGAACTCTGTGGGAGCTGGCTTGCCAGCGATGTGGCCGGTACTTTCAACATCTTCATTGCCTGACACACCGCTATCGCTGGCAAGCCAGCTCCCACAGGGTTTTGTGTCTATAGCCGATCCCGAGGCGAGTCCTGGCTGGCCCCGTTTGCCCCCCTCGCTGTCCCGCAATGCCCTCAACCCGTTGCACCCGCTGCCTTACTGTGTGAACACAACAATAAGCGAGGCCGTTATGCGGGCAATCCGACTGACTCTACTGCTGGCGTTGGCCATGGCGCTGCCTGGCTGCGGCGACGACCCCAAACCCCCAGCCAGCGCCAACAGCAACGCCGTGCCCAACGACCCGGCACTGGCGCAGATCTATACCAACAGCTGCCAGCTCTGCCACGCCAATCCCGCCGCCAACGCACCCCTCACTGGTGATCGCAAAGCCTGGGAGCCGCGCCTCCAGCAGGGCGCTGACACGCTGCTCGATCACGCCATCAACGGCTACAACGGCATGCCGCCGATGGGCCAGTGCGTCGAGTGTTCGGAAGAGCAATTCCTGCAATTGATCGGCTTCATGGCCGACCAGCCCCTCCCTCAATAAGGTGCCCGGCATGACCATGGATCTGACACGGCGTCAGTTGTTGCAACGGGCAAGCATTGTCGGCGCGTTCAGCGCGTTGGCGAGCCACCCGGCACTGGGCCAGTTGATGCGTGCGCCGCGTTTGATTCCGTGGCGCAACTGGTCGGGCGGGCAAAGTTGCCTGCCGGCCGCTCGGTTGGCGCCGAAGAATCTCGATGAACTGACGACGGTCATCAAGCAGGCACAAGGCAAGATTCGCCCGGTCGGCTCGGCGCATTCCTTCAGCGCGCTGGTGCCCACTGACGGCACGCTGTTGTCGCTGAGCTACTTCACCGGTCTGCTCGATCACGACGCGAAAACCTTGCAAGCCGAATTCGCCGCCGGCACACCGATGTCGCGCATGGGCCAGCCGCTGAAAGACATCGGTCAGGCTCTGCAAAACATGGCTGACATCGATTACCAGACACTCGCCGGGGCCATTTCCACCTCAACCCACGGCACCGGCAAAAACTTCCAGTCGTACTCGGCGCATGTCTGCGGCATGCAACTGGTGACGGCCAGCGGTGAAGTGCTCGACTGCGACAGCCAACGCCATGCCGAAGTATTCAACGCTGCCCGCGTCTCCCTTGGTGCCCTCGGTGTGGCAACAAAAATCCGCCTGCAAAACCGCCCGGCCTATCGCCTGCGCGAACGCCAGTGGATCGCCAAGACTGAAGAACTGCTGGAGGACATCGACAACAACACCCGTGAAAACCAGCACTGGGAAATGCTCGTCGTTACCCATTCCGACTACGCCTTGTCGATCGCCCTCAATGAAACCGACGACCCGGCCACGCCGCCGATCAGCCCGGAAGAAGAGGGCGGTAACGAGTTCGTCACCCTGATCGAGAAGATTGACAAGTACGGCAGCGACTTCCCCGACCTGCGCCGCACGCTGCTCAACAACTTGCGTCATCTGGCCAGTTTCGATGATCGCGTCGGCGACTCGTTCGACATCTACGCCAACGTACGCACCGTGCGGTTCAATGAAATGGAATACTCGGTGCCGGCTGAGCACGGCCCGGCTTGCCTGCGGGAAATCCTCAAGCTGATTCAGGATAAGGATCTGCGCACCTGGTTTCCAATCGAATATCGCTACGTCAAGGCTGACGACATTCCGCTGAGCATGTTCGAGGGCCGCGACAGTTGTTCGATCTCGGTCCACCAGCATTATCAGATGGATCATCACAACTTCTTCGCGGCGGTTGAACCGATCTTCTGGAAATACAACGGCCGACCGCACTGGGGCAAGTTGCACACGCTCAACGCGAAGAACCTGCAAGCGCTATACCCGCGCTGGCGCGAATTTGTCGACGTGCGCCAGGCACTGGATCCGAGCGGGCGCTTTCTCAATGCGCATCTGGCGTCGATATTGGGGGTGAGCTGATGGCGGTCAATCGACGCAATTTTCTGCTTGGCACGTTGGGGTTTGGCGCATTGTTGGTGGGCGTAGGCGCGTGGTTGCGGCCGGGAGACCACGGCGCGCCGTACAGCGATTATTTCCGCGCACTGAACAAAGAGTTAAAGGAAAAAGGCCCGATGCGCCCGGTGCTGCTGATCGACCTGGATCGGCTCGATCACAACATCGATGTGGTGATGCAATCGGTCAGGCGCGGCGGCAAACAATTGCGCCTGGTGGAGAAGTCGCTGCCGTCACCGGGACTGTTGAGCTACATCGCACAACGTGCCGGGACGCAAAAATTGATGTCATTCCATCAGCCGTTTCTCAATCATGATGCGCAGGTATTTCCACAGTCCGACATCCTGCTCGGCAAGCCATTGCCGGTGCGTTCGGCAGAGCTGTTCTACCAAACCCACAAAGGTCCGTTCGATCCCGCAAAGCAACTGCAATGGCTGCTCGACGGCCCCGAACGTTTGCAGCAATACCTTGCGTTGGCGAAGGGTTTGGGCACGCGGATGCGTATCAACATCGAGCTGGACGTCGGTCTGCATCGTGGCGGGGTCAGTGATGAGCAGGTGCTGGGGCAGATGCTCAAACTGATCAGCGCCAACCCGCAGCACCTGGAATTCGCCGGGTTCATGGGTTACGACCCGTTCGTAGGCATGGGCGTGCCGGGGATTCTCGGCTCGCCCGAGGAACTGTTCGCCAAGGTCATGGTGATTTATCAGCGTTGTGTTGATTTCACCCGGCAGCATTTTCCAGCGTTGTGGCATGACGGTTTGTGCCTGAACACCGCTGGCAGCCCGAGTTATCGCATTCATGAAAAAGAGAAGCTCAGCACTGAAGTTTCGGTGGGCACGGCGATGCTCAAACCGACGCACTACGATTTGCCATCGCTCACCGAACACGTCCCCGCGACCTACATCGCCACGCCCGTATTGAAAAACACTGGTGCGGTGAATATTCCGGCGCTGGATGGCAAGTCGAAGTTGTTTTCGTGGTGGGACCAGAATCAGCGCCAGACTTTCTTCATCTACGGCGGCAACTGGATGGCCGAGTTCGAATCGCCAGCCGGTTTGCAGAGTAACGGGGTGTACGGCCGCAGCTCGAATCAGGAAATGGTCAATGGCTCGAATGCCGTGGGATTGGTTGTGGAAGATCAAGTCTTCCTGCGTCCGACGCAGACTGAAGCAGTGCTGTTGCAGTTTGGGGATTTACTGGCGGTGCGGGGTGGCAGGATCGTTGAGGTGTGGCCGGTTTACGCCTGACTCCAAATTTTTGAGTTTGTCTACTGTCAAGTCTTACAGTAGATCTCGTGTCCGCGATGGCTGTACTAATGGTAGTGACACAGTCTATGCAGCATGCATTGAAAGTTCAGACTGTGCCGCTCTTTCAATAGACAAATAGCCTATCAGGATGACAAAAATGAAGACGGACACTGAAGTGGTAGTAGCCAATGCAACAGGCCTGTTTGAGGTGGAAACCGACCAGCTCGGAAGCATGCGCGCAGATATTGTTACCCTTGACGACACAACCTACGGTTTCAGCGTTTTTGGACGTCAGGGTGTGGGCGGAAATATGGAGCCAAAAAAACAATTGCTATTAACGTTTCCCAAAAGAGAGTCGTTTCTAATATATGACGCGAAGGATTTGCTGGATGTGAAATACATCGACTACAGCGAATCTCACTATTTCGAATATGTTGTTGAGTCTGGTTCATTTGCTGTCTCGTATACAGAGTCACCCAGGAAAGCCACCGGGTTGTTCAGTATGGATATGAAGTTGAAAGGCTCTCCGGTTCCACCAGGACCGGAGAGGCTGAAAGTAAAAGGATTCTTTCACTTGAAGAACGACTAGACATACTTGAATGGGG
Source organism: Pseudomonas sp. AC242 (assembly GCF_979258655.1). Classification (NCBI taxonomy): domain Bacteria; kingdom Pseudomonadati; phylum Pseudomonadota; class Gammaproteobacteria; order Pseudomonadales; family Pseudomonadaceae; genus Pseudomonas; species Pseudomonas sp. AC242. Next base: position 2,719,259 of record NZ_OZ409873.1, on the reverse strand, counting down.
GACTGAATTACCGTGTGGCGCCTGCGTGATATTTCGTTAAGTCATCTATTCGACAGGTGCTGGCCCCTGACTCGAGTCCAACCCGAGCCGACTTAAGCCAAATACAAATAAAACGGTAAACCTGTGGGAGCTAGCCTGCTAGCGATGGTGTCCCGTCAGCCGACATCAACTCGACAGACACACCGCCATCGCTAGCAGGCTAGCTCCCACAGTATTTTGTTGTGTCTGTGATTTCTCGACCAATTCTGTAATGAAGCTTTTATGACAAAAGTTCGGTAGCACATCGCCAGTCCGGTCATGCCTATGTAACGCGCTTGAGGGGCCCAACGGGGCGCTTTTCACAAGCCGAGGCGGGACGCCGGGAGTGAGGCAATGGGGACTATGGAACGCTACTCGAAAGTGGGCATGCAGGAACTCGATCAACGCCTGTCGAAGATCGTCGAAGCCGCGCGCAAGAAGCCGGTTTCGGTGTATCGCTACGGCGCGCCATGGGTCTGGATTGTCTCGCAGGATGACTGGCAGGGCGCCTTGAAAGAGGTCTCCAGCTACATTCCGCCGGGCCATTCGCTGGTGTTGCTGCGCCCGCAGATCGACGACTTGCTCGACGCCCACCGCGAGCTCCTGCACGACCTCAATGCCGAGCCGGGCATGCTGATTCCCGCGCACACGGTCATGCACATCTTGCTCCTGCAACTGCTGTATTCGGTGCCCAGCGAGCAGCAACTGTATGAACAGCTCAATTACAACCTGTTGTTCCGCTGGTTCGTCGGTCTTGGCCTGAACCAGAAAGTCTGGAGCTTCAACGCCCTCAGTCGCGACATCGCCACGCTGCTCAACGAGCCCCGGGCGGTGCTGCTCATTCAAAAAATCATCGGCGAAGTGTTCTGCGGCGCGTTGCTGCAAATGCCCGAGTTCTCCTTGAACTTCGCGCTTTTGCACACGTGGCTGGGCAAACACGCCTGCGCCTCGACAGCCAGCAATTGACGCCATACACGCGGCGTTCGAAACGCCAACAGGTCATCGCGAATTCAGGGGGTAGTGTGGAACCGATTTTCAAGTCACGGCTGGCGCTGTGGGGCTGGCTGCTGGTGACGGCGGGCGCGCAGCCGGCATTGGCCGAAGAGGCCGCCAACAACGCAGCGGCGCAGCGTCTGGTCGACGTCAACGAGTACTTCGTGCGCGGCAACACTGTGCTCGATGCGCGGGCGATTGAAGAAGCGGTGTACCCGTTCCTCGGTCCGCAAAAAGCTCTCAGTGACATCGAAGGTGCGCGCGACGCATTGCAGAAGGCCTATCAGCAACGCGGCTATCAATCAGTGTTCGTCGAGCTGCCCGAGCAAGCCGTTGCCGATGGCATCGTCTACCTGCAAGTCAGCGAAACCAAGGTCGGCCGGGTACGTGTGGTCGGCGCCAAACACTATTCGCCGCTGGACATCCGCGACGACGTCCCGGCGCTGAAGGAAGGCGAGGTGCCGGACTTTGCCAAGGTTCAGGGCGAACTCGCGCAGCTCAACAAAACCCCGGGGCGGCAAGTCATGCCACTGGTGCGCGAAGGTCAGCGCCCCGGCACCATGGACGTCGATTTGCAGGTCGAAGATCAAAACCCGTGGACTGCGAGTGTCGGCCTCAACAACGATTACAGCGCCGACACGGAAAAACTGCGCACGGTCACTAGCCTTGGCTACAACAACCTCTGGCAACTCGGCCATAGCGTCAACCTGACGTTCTTCACTGCGCCGCAGGAAACCGATAACGCCAAGGTCTGGTCCGGCTCCTACACCGCGCCGCTGACCGATCGCTGGAGCGTGCAGTTCTCCGGTTACCAGTCCGACAGCAACGTCGCCACCATCGGCGGCAGCAACGTGCTCGGCAAGGGCCACTCCTATGGCGTCTCGGCGATTTACACGCTGCCCTCCAGCGGTAACTGGTCGAATTCGCTGTCCGCCGGCATCGACTTCAAGGACTTCGACGAACGCCTGACCTTGTCCGGTGAGAGCGACAAAGTCCCGCTGCAATACGCACCCTTTACCTTCGCTTACAACGGCTATCGCTACACCGAGAAGAGCCAGCTCGGCCTCGGTCTGAGCCTGGTCGCGGCCACTCGCAGCATCTTCGGCTACGGCAGTTCCGACGAAGACTTCGACTACAAACGCTACCGCGCCAAACCGAGCTTCGCCGTGCTCAAGGGCGACACCAACTACACCTGGACCTTCGACAGCGACTGGCAGAGCGCAAGCAAAGCCGCTTTCCAGTTGGCCTCGGGGCCACTGGTTTCCAACGAACAGTTCTCTGCCGGTGGCGCGACCTCGGTGCGTGGCTATCTGGCCGCCGAGCGTACCGGCGATGACGGCTTGCTGCTCAGCCAGGAAGTGCGCACGCCATCGCTGGCCAAGTACGCCGGCACGTGGATGCAGGACTGGCGTTTCTATGCCTTCGCCGAAGGCGCACAGCTTTATCTGCGCGACGAACTGCCGGACCAAGACGCCAATTACGCCCTGGCCAGCGTCGGCCTCGGCACCCGCGCCAGCCTGAGCAAATGGCTGTCCGGCAGCCTCGACTGGGGCTATCCGCTACTCGAAGGGCCGAACACCTCGAAACAGGAATCGCGCCTGCACTTCAACCTTCAAGCCACTTTCTGACAAGGAGCACGTTCATGCAGCGCCTCTTTCTTTCGTTGTTGATCTGCCTGGGCTTCGTGCTCCCGGCCACGGCTCAGGCCTGGTGGCAGGACGACTGGCATTACCGCAAACAGATCGCTGTCGACACCACGCCACAAGGCGCGGCGATCAATCAGGCCCTCGGCCGCACCGCGCTGCTGGTGCGCCTGCACACTGGCAATTTCACCTTCGACGGCGTGAAAGAGGACGGCTCGGACCTGCGCTTCGTCGCCGCCGATGACAAGACCGTGCTCAACCACCAGATCGAAAGCTTCGATGCGCTGATGGGCATGGCGCTGATCTGGGTCGATGTGCCGAATGTCGAGGGCGGTCAGCGCCAGGACATCTGGATGTATTACGGCAATCAGAAGGCGCCGGCGACCGGCAACGGCCAACTGACGTTTGATCCGAATTACACCGCGCTGTATCACTTCGACGGCGCCACCGGCACCCCGCCGAAAGACACCACCGCCTACGGCAACACCGCACAAAGCGCGACCGGCGCGGCGATTGACGGCGTGGTTGGGCGCGCCTTGCAGTTTAGTGGCCAGCCGTTGTTGCTGCCGGCCAGTCCTTCGTTGCAACACAACACCGGCAGTGCGTTCACTTTCAGTGCCTGGCTGCGTCTGGATCAGGCCAGTGGCGAGCAACTGATTCTCGCTCGCCGTGAAGGCGCCAACAGTCTGCTGGTCGGTGCCAATCAAGGTGTGCCATTCGTTGAGATCGATGGCCAACGTGCCGTCGCCACACAAGCGCTGAATCCGGGCCAATGGCAGCACGTTGCGCTGACCGCTGAAGGCTCGAAAGTGACCCTGTTCATCAACGGTCGCGAAGCGGCCACGCTCGCTCAAGCGGTGCCGGCCTTCAACTCGGTCATGGCCATCGGTGCTGACGTGCACGAAGGTCCGTTCCAGCCGTTTGTGGGCGCTATCGATGAATTGCGCCTGTCGAAGGTTTCACGTCCGGCAGCGCTGTTGCTGGCCGACGCTACCTCGCAAGGTGCCGAGTCGAAACTGGTGGCTTACGGCGTCGATGAAGAGCAATCCGGGTTCGGTTTCGGCAGTCTCGGCTTCCTGCTCAACGCGGTGCCGATCGACGCTTGGGTGATCATCGCCGTGCTGGTGCTGATGATGTTCCAGTCGTGGATCATCATGCTGCGCAAGAACCGCAGCCTCAGCCGCGTCACTGCCGCCAACGAAGACTTCCGTGTGCAGTTCGCCAAAGTCGGTACGCGTCTGGAAATGTTCGCCGACGACGCGCAACTCGCCCAGCGCTTGCAGCATTCATCGCTGTGGCGCCTGTACCTGGTGGCGGTCAAAGAGATCCGCACTCGCCGCGAACAGGGCGCCGATACCTCCTCGGTTTCGGCTGCGACCATCGAAGCGATCCGTTGCTCGATGGACGGCGTGCGTACCCGCGAAAATCAGCAGCTCAGCTCGAAGCTCTCGACCCTGTCCAACGCCATCGCCGGCGGCCCGTACATCGGCCTGCTCGGCACGGTGCTGGGGATCATGGTGGTGTTCCTCGGCACGGCGATGGCCGGTGACGTCAACATCAACGCCATCGCACCGGGCATGGCTGCCGCATTGCTCGCCACCGCGATGGGCCTGTTCGTCGCGATCCCGGCGCTGTTTGGCTACAACCGCCTGATCACCCGAAACAAGGAAGTCAGCGCCGACATGCGTGTGTTTGTCGACGAGTTCATCACGCGGCTGGCGGAGATGCACGGCGAGAGTCAGTTCAATGAGTCGGCGCATCGCGGCCATCACGCCAACCACTCCGTACCGGCCTGAGGAGCACTGACATGGCGTCTGTAAATGCCTCCCACGACGATGACGAAGATGCCGCGGTAGACAGCATCAACATCACCCCGCTGGTCGACGTGCTGATGGTGGTGCTGGTGATGTTCATCCTCACCGCCACCGCGCAGGTCTCCGGGATCCAGATCAACCTGCCCAAGGCCAGCGCCTCCGTGTCGCTGTCCGAGGCCAAGACCAAAGCGATTTCGGTCAACGACGGCGGCCAGGTGTTCCTCGATGCCTATCCGGTGACGTTGGCCGAGCTGGAAGAACGCCTGCGCATCGAAAAGGCACAGAGTCCGGATTTCCCGGTGATCGTGCGCGGCGACGCGACGGTGCAATACCAAAAAGTCATTGAAGTGCTGGATCTGTTGCGCCGGCTCGAACTGTCCCAAGTCGGTCTTGTGACCGGCAAACCGAGTCAGGGCTGAGTCATGACCGCACAACTCCCGATCGAGCCGCTGCCGGTGAAAAAGCCAGCGCTGCGTTACGCGAAGTGGGGCGCCGGATTGCTCATCGGTGCGCTCGCCGCATGGTTTCTGTGGCAGTGGGCCAATGACATGAGCGGCATTCGCCGCGAAGCGCCGAAGGTGCCGACGATCATTCCGCTGCCACCACCGCCACCTCCGCCGCCGGAAAAACCGCCGGAACCGGAAACCCCGGTGGAAGAAAAAGTCGTCGAGCCTGAGCCAACGCCGGAGCCGGAAGAGGTCAAGCCCGAGGAAGAAGCACCGCCATCCCCGGCGGACGATCTGGCCAACCCGATGCAAATGGACGGCGATGCGCAGTCCGGCAACGACGCTTTCAACATCGGCGCGGGCAAGGGTGGCGGCATGGCTGGCACTGGTGGCGGGCGTCTGGGCACGGGCACGTACAGCCAGTTTCTGGCGTTCACCTTCCAGCGTTTGCTGCGTGAGAACCCTGAGCTGCGCAACCTCGCGTTTTCGTTGCAGGCCGATGTCTGGCTGAGCAGCGTCGGCGAGATCACCCGCGTCGAGCTGATCAAGTCGAGCGGTAACCCCGAGATTGATACGCAAGTGCTGGCCGCGTTGCGCGGTGCTCCGGCCCTCAGCGAACGGCCACCGGCCTCCATCACTTTGCCTGTGCGCCTGTCCCTGCAAGGGCGGCGTCCGGGTTAATTCATTTATTTACGCTTTGGCAAAAGGAGTTGTGTGCAGATGATTTCCAACGTGAATCGATTGTCCCTGGCGGTCGGCATGGTCATTGCGACCCTGGTCGGTCAGGCCGTGGCAGCGCCTGCGCCCTCGGAGAACGCCACGATCAATCTGATCCGCTTGCTGGTCGAGCAGGGCATTCTGAAGCAGGACAAGGCCGACGCGCTGATCGCTCAGGCGCAGAACGAAGCGGCCCAGGCCAAACAAGCTGCGGCATCCACCGCCGTAGCCGCCGGGCCAGTGGCGGCGCCGGGCGACGTCCGTGTGCAATATGTGCCGGCAGCGGTGCGTGACCAGATTCGCGATCAGGTCAAAGCCGAAGTCATGGCCACCGCCAAACAGGAAAACTGGGCCGCGCCCAACAGCTTCCCGGAATGGGCTGCGCGCATCAGTTTCGACGGCGACATTCGCTTGCGCAACGAATCGCGCTACTACTCGGACAGCAACAGCAACGAGATCGTCGACTTCGCCAAGCTCAACAACAACGGCCCGTACGACGTGAATCCGAACAGCAGCACCAATCTGCCGCCGCTGCTCAACACCCGCGAAGATCGCACCAACCAGTTCCGCATCCGTGCACGGCTGGGCATGAAAGCAGAGATTTCGCCGCAATGGACCGCCGGCATTCGTATCGGCACCGGCTCGGACAACAACCCGGTATCGACCACGCAAAACCTCGGCGGCGGTTTCGCCAAAAAGGACATCTGGCTCGATCAGGGCTACCTGAACTGGAAGCCTACGGATGAATTGACCCTGACCGGCGGGCGCTTCGCCAACCCGTTCATGTCCACCGACATGCTTTATTCCAACGACCTGAACTTCGACGGCGTCGCGGCGATTTTCGACCACAAGCTCAATCGCGATTGGGGCGTGTTCGGCACCGTCGGTGCGTTCCCGGTGGACTACACCAACGACACCGCCAGCAGCAACGGTTTCGACAAGGAAGAGAGCGACAACAAGTGGTTGTACGGCGCGCAGATTGGCGCCAAATGGGCAATCAACAGCAACAACCGTTTGAAAGGTGCACTGGCCTACTACCGCTTCGACGACATTCAAGGCCAGCGTTCCAGCCCTTGCGAACCGTGGGCCGGCGCGCCGGGCTGTGACAGCGACGGCAGCCGCGCGGCGTTCATGCAGAAGGGCAACAGCGTGTTCCTGCTGCGCGACATCACGCCGAACCCGCTCAACCCGACCACCACGCCGCAGCCGCAATTCGTTGGTCTCGCCTCCGAATTCAATCTGCTTGATCTGAACATGGTCTGGGATGCCGACCTGCCAGAAGACTTCAAGCTGCGCAGCCAGGGCAACTACATCCACAACCTCGCGTACGACGAGGGCGACATGCGCAAGCGCTCGGCCGGGCAGATCGTCAACAACCTCGACAGCAACGGCGACATCGAAAGCGGCGCCAATGCGTGGATGGTGCAGTTCACCCTCGGCAGCGCGCTGGACCTGAAAAAGCAGGGCGATTGGAACATGTTCGCCGGCTACAAGTATATCCAGCCGGATGCCTTGCCGGACGGCTTCAACGACTCGTCATTCCACCTTGGCGGCACCAACGCCAAGGGCTATTTCATCGGCGGCAACTACGGTCTGGCGAAGAACGTATACGCGACCGGTCGCTGGATGAGCACCGAAGCGGTGTACGGCGCGCCGTTCGACATCGACGTCTTGCAGCTTGAGATCAACACGCGCTTCTAAGGCGCCGGGAGAGGGTTATGAAAACGCGATTTGTGTGGCTCGGGCTCGGGCTTTTGATCGCCACTGGAGCGCATGCCGAAGGCATGGAAGAACGCCTGCGCACGCAATTGCGCAGCACCACGCAACAGTTGCAGGCCCTGCAAAGTCAGCAGGCCCAGGCCAGCGCCGCGCAACTGGTGGCGCAAAACGAAGCCAAGGCTGCGCAGGCGCAAATCAAGCAATTGAGCGCTGAGCTGGCCAAGGCCAAAGGCGTCGCCGAGCAACTCGCCGGGCAGCAACAGAGCCTGCACAGCCAGGCGCAAGCACAAGTGGCGGCCAGCGCCGAGCAGACCGGCAAGTTCAAAAAGGCCTATGACGAGTTGCTGGTCATGGCCCGTGCCAAAGAGGCAGAACGGTCTAAGCTTCAAGCGCAATTGGCTGAACGTGACACACAAGTGCAGCAATGTTCAGTCAAGAATCAGCAGATGTACGGTGTCGCCAAACAGATCCTCACTGCCTACGAAAACATCGACGTGGCCGAGGTGATGAAGATCCGCCAGCCCTTCGCGGGCAGCGCCCGGGTCAAGTTCGATGAACTGGCGCAGGGGTTCGGTGACGAGCTCTACAAGACTCAATTCGACGCGCCGCAAGCCGCGCTCTCGCACTGATAAACAAGGAAGAAGTAATGACTCAATTGATCAGCCATGTTTCCCCACAATCCCTGACCGACGTCCTGCAAGCCGCCGGTTATCGCGTCAACCAGACTGAACAGAACGGCATCGTCCAGTTGCTCAGCGCCAGTCAGGGCATTGGCTACGCCGTGCGTTTCGGCAACCCTGCGGTGGAGCAGGGCAGTTACGTCGACTTCACGTTCAGCTGTGCGCTGCGCGTGCAGGGTGAGTTGCCACAGGGTGTGGCCGAGCAGTGGAACGCCAGCCGCCGGTTTGCGCGGTTGTCGTTGCAGGGCGAGTTTTTGGTGATGGAAATGGACGTGGTGGTGGCGGCGGGCGTGAGCAACGAGCACCTGCGCGGCAACCTGGAATTGTGGGATCGCCTGCTGCAAGAGTTTATTGTTTATCTGCGTGACTTCACCCAGAACGGCAGCGCGCAGACCGCCAAAGTCGCCGTCGCTGAGCAAGAGGAAGTCGCGCTGTGAAAAAGCCTGCCATGGTGATCAGCGCTGCGGCAGTGGCGCTATTGGTGGTGACCGTGGCGCTGGTGGTGCGGCCGGGCAGTGACCCGGTCGCCGCCCAGCAATCGTCGCCGCTGGCGGCGGTTGCAACGGGGCCGGCGGTGGCGCGGTTGGGTAATCAGCAGGTAACCCCTGCGGAACTTCAAACGTTGCTGGCGACGGTGCCAGCGGAAACCCGCGAGCAACTGCGCGGCAATCGTGAGGCACTGGAACGCTGGATTCGCACGCGGCTGGCCGAGAAAGCGGTGCTGGAACAGGCTGATGCGCAGGGTTGGGCGCAGCGTCCGGAGGTTGCGCGGCAGACTCGTGCGGCGACTGAGCAGACTGTGTTCCGTGATTACTTGCGTTCGGTCAGCCAGGTGCCGGCGGATTATCCGAGTGCGGCCGAATTGCAGCAGGCTTATGACGCCGGCAAAACCAATTGGCAGACGCCGGCGTTGTATCGGGTCAGTCAGATTTTTCTCGGCGTCAATGATCCGCATAATCTTGAAGCGGTGCGCAAGCAGGCGCTTGAAGTGAGCAAGAAAGCTCAGGCAGCACCGGCGGAATTTGCCGCACTGGCGACTCAATATTCGCAGGATCGCGTCACCGCTGAACGCGGCGGCGATAGTGGCCTGCAACCGTTGCAGCAATTGGTGCCGGAAGTGCGAGGCGCCGTGGCGCGGCTCAAGGTTGGCGCCATCTCTGATCCCGTCCAAAGTGCCGCCGGGTTCCATGTGATCAAGCTCACCGAGCAACAACCGGCGCGGCTGGCGACCCTCGACGAACTGCGCGATCAATTGACCCAGGCCTTGCGTGCGCAGCGGCAGGAGCAAATCGCCCAAGCGTACCTCGACGGCATGCTCAATACCGCGACGCTCAGCATCGACGGTGCCGAGCTCAACAAAGTCCTAGAGGAAAAAAACTGATTTCACCTTCACTGAGTGACCTGTGGGAGCTGGCTTGCCAGCGATGGCGGCTTACCAGTCACCCATGATGTTGGATCTGCCGGCCTCATCGCTGGCAAGCCAGCTCCCACAGGATCTCCACTGGGTTCAGAAATAGTTTAAAAGTGCTGAAAGCCACCAAAATACAAAGATCGACAGGGAGTCATCGATGTCATTCACCGAACCCGCAGGACGACAGGGCAACTCCGATTACCATTGGCCACACAACAAAAGCGAACCTTGGCTTTCGCACGCCGCGACGATTGACGCCGACGTCGCCCAATACTTCCTGGTCAGCGCCCGCTGCGGTTGCTTCATGCAAGCCGCGCGCAGCCTCAACGTGCGCTCGACCTTGCTGCGCAAACAACTGGCACAACTCGAACAAGAACTGCAACACACGCTGTTCAGCTTCCAGGGCAGCGCACTGAGCCTCACCCGTGAAGGCCAGCAACTGCAGGCCAAACTGATAGCGCTGGCCAACGAACGCAAACTGCCGGTGATCGAACAGCCACTGATCCGCCTCGCCGTCGCCGAATCGATCCTCCACGACATCCTCGGCCGCGACCTGATCGCACTGCTGCGCCGCAACGCCAGCGTACGCTTGGAAATCATCGCGCTGGACAGCGAATTGTCGCTGCGCGCCGTCAGCGCCGACGTCGTCCTCTGGCTCTCCCACGGCGAAACCCCACACCCGGGCCCGACCTTCGCCACCAGCGAACCGCAAGCGCTGGCACGCCTCGACTACCTGCCACACATCGCCAAACGCTACTCCCGCGTCACCGCCCGCCCGGACACACCCGACGACCTAGCCGACTTCATGCTGGTGCAATGGCAACACGACCGCCAGATCGACAGCTTTCGCCCATGGAATGAACTGGTCGAACAGCGTCTGGCCGGGGTGGTGCAGATGCAGTCCTATGAATTGATGTTGGAGATGATTCGTTGCAGCGCGTGCATTGGTTTGTTGCCGGCGTATATGAGCCGCTTTGACCGGGGCCTGATCGCACTGCCGGGGTTGTTCGAAGAGCCCATGCGATTGCAGGCATGGCTGGCGGTCAACGCCGAGTCACAGAATGTGGCCGAAGTGCAAACCCTCACCGACCTCATTCATCACACTTTCTCCGAGCGCCACGAATGGTTTCAGTCCTGATTCACATCTATTGTGGGAGCGAGCCTGCTCGCGAAAGCGGCCTGACATCTGTCACAGTTCGCTTTCGGGCAGACTCATGTTACTGGATGACATTATTCACGCTATGATTGGGCAGTAAATTTGATGTTGTCTACGCTGACAGTCAATAGGTTGCCGGTCTCGGCAGAGGCTCCATCAAGACTGAACTCCACTCTTTTAATACCGGGTTGCTCAACGGCCACCACCTCATATTCAGTATGGTCCACTGCACTGATTTTTTTAGTCTCCAGTAGGGTTGCTTTGTCGTCGTAAAAGGTAGCAGTAAATACGCCGTCAGGAGTGCCGCCCGAATACACCTTGTACTTAAATTCAATGCTTGAACAAGGCACTTTTATGTCCATTGTCACGAGTAAAGATCCTTCCACTCGGCGCACAAAATACAGGTAATGCTCACCGGCGCTATTGATGATTTTTAGATAACTTTTTGGCTCCGCTGCTGAAGTGATTGTCATGTAGTAGGTTTCGAGAGTCGTGAAAGGCCCTTCAGGGTAATCTACGAATTCTTCGATAAAAAATTGCTGGAGTAGGGTAAATGTTCTTGCGGGAGAACTCGACAAACCCTCCGGAGTTTTGGCGGTAAAGCTGTACGTGGACGGGGTCAGGCCTCCTATCGATAAACGCCATTCGCCGGTTGATGTATCTGAGGTAGCCTCGCCTTTGGACACCTCTCCGTCGAACACCTCAATGTTCTGACCTGGGGCGGCTGTGCCGCTTATCTTAAATGAAGTTTCTACCGTAATTCCTTCATTGAGAATCTCGATACCGCTGCCCAAGCCTTTGATTGACGTTAGCGTTGGTAAAACATGGGTCGAGTACTTCTTCATGTTGAAACTCCTGCATTAAGTGTGGAAGGAGCCATCAAAGCGCAAGCTGAAGAATCGCGCACCTGTCAGATCTGACAGGTGCGAGCTAAAATCCGACGGGCGGCTGAGTTGCAGGTTTGTGTCAAATAACGCAAACGGTGAATGAAAGATCGCTTTCGCGAGCAGGCTCGCTCCTACCGTATTTACTCTCGCCAGACAGACAACTGGCAGTTTAGAGTGGTCGGCCACACATCGATCCAGGAAGGATCCGCCATGCCCGATCACAACGCCGCCATTCATATTGAACGCTTCAGCGAGTCGCACCTCGAGGCTGTCACGGCGCTTTACAACGAGCGGGCCGTCACCCGGCAGGTGTTGCAGATGCCGTTTCAGTCAATCGACGTCTGGCGCCAACGGTTGCTGGCGGAAAATGAACGGGTGTTGAAGCTGGTCGCGCTGCATCAGGGCCAGGTCATTGGCCATCTGGGGCTGGAAAACTATTCGCGGATTCGTCGCAGCCATGCCGGCAGTGTCGGTATGGCAGTCGCTGTGGCGTGGCAGGGCAAAGGCGTGGGGTCGAAGCTGTTGGCGGCGGCGCTGGACGTCGCCGACAACTGGATGAATCTGCACCGCGTCGAACTCTCGGTTTACGCCGACAACGAGGCCGCCATCGCGCTCTACCGCAAATTCGGGTTCGAGACCGAAGGCCTGTTTCGCGATTACGCGGTGCGCGACGGGCAATGGGTCGACACCCTGAGCATGGCCCGCCTGCGCAATCGCCCGAAAACCTGACTCAGTCGCCCAGCGCGAACGCCACCGCCGACTGTGCATGCAGTTCGGTGGTGTCGAGCAGGGGCAGGGCGCTGTGTTCGGGTTTGATCAACAGGCCGATTTCCGTGCAACCGAGGATGATTGCCTGCGCGCCACGCGCGGAGAGGGATTCGATCACTCGTTGATAGATTTGCCGAGACTGATCGCTGATCACGCCGACGCAGAGTTCGTCGTAGATGATCCGGTGCACGTCCTTGCGCTCGGCTTCGACCGGCACCAATACCGTCAAACCCTGAGCAATCAAACGTTGCTTGAGAAAATCCTGCTCCATGGTAAATGCCGTACCGAGCAATCCGACCGTGCGCGCATCGATGTCCAGAGCCGCCTGTGCGGCCGGTTCGGCAATGTGCAAAAACGGAATGCTGATCGCCGCCTGAATCTGCTCGGCAACCTTGTGCATGGTGTTGGTACACAGCACCACGCATTCGGCGCCGCCGGCTTCGAGCCTGCGCGCAGCATCGACCAGAATCGCTGCCGCATCGTCCCAGCGCCCGGCGTGCTGGGCCTGTTCGACAGGGCCGAAATCGACGCTGTGCATCAGCAATTGCGCCGAGCGCAACGGGCCGAGACGATCCCGGACTTGCTGATTGATGAGTCGATAGTATTCGGCGCTGGATTCCCAGCTCATGCCGCCGATCAGGCCGATGGTGCGCATTGGATGTCCTCAGGCAAATGACAGTGTCGAGCGTTCAGGTCTGCGCCGAGTTTCCTTTTCTTCATGCTTCGATGCCAGCAGCAAGTGACTGTACCGCTGATCTTTCACGCAAGTGTCATGGTGCTTCATCGGGCCTGGTGCAGGTTAAACGTACGCCGGGGCTGGTATCTGCCACTATCGACCTTTGCAGCTCCTTTCCGAGGAACACCGCTATGGACGACGTACAACAACTGGGCGAGATGCTTCGTCATTACGCCGAGAGCGAAGCGCACAAGAAGCAACTGTTCGAGACGCAATCGGCTGCTTGGGCTACACGGATTACTGCGCTGTTCAGCGAAATTCAGCAATGGCTGGAGCCGGTGCAGGCGCCGAATCTACTGGAGGTGAGTCGCGAGGCCTATGTCGCGTTCGGGCCGAGTAACCCGGTAGAGACGTCCACTTTCAAGACGGAGAAGCTGAGCATTGTGATTGCCGGCAAACCGGTGGAGTTCGTGCCGGATGTAATGGGCAGCGCGGGTCAGATCTCGCTCGCGGTGATGGGGCTGACGGCGGCGCGGTATGGCAGCATTTCGCTGGTCGGATTGCCGGACGGCACGTGGCAATGGCGCAAGACCAATGGTTTGAAGGATCCGGATACGTTTGCCTTCGACGCCAATTTCCTTGCCCAGCAGTTGCAGAGTCTGATTCCTCGCGATCGCGGTTAAGATCAAGAGCTACCCCCTCACCCCAGCCCTCTCCCCCAGGGGGGCGAGGGGGAAAGGGAGCCGATCTTCATTGGTTTTGAGATTGCATTCACCTTGGATATTTCAGGTCGGTGTAACCCGAATAATCAGCTCGGTCAGTTCCCGCGCCCTCTGGGGGGAAAGGGGGCAGACCGAGTGCTGTTCAGAACCTGAGTTCAACTTGATATTTCAGGTCGGCGTAACCCGAACAAACAACGCGGTCAGTTCCCTCTCCCTCTGGGAGAGGGCTAGGGTGAGGGCAGCCCACCTGACACCCTCACATATCGAGATTGACCCACCCCGGTTTAGCCACCTCCGGCGCCACCGCTTTCACGGTTTTTCCGGTAGCCAGCTCAACCCGCCGAGCCACCTCCGGATCATCGGCAAACGGCACCATGCTCGCCTCATCCAGACTGTCCGCTGTCTCCCGCCGCAAGCAGTACTCCACCGCCAGCCACAGAAACACCACGCCCAACGCATCAAAGAAAATCTCCATCACGAGCGGCTCCCTGCCTCAGGCGATCTGCGCTTCACTGCGCGCCAGTGTAACGTCGGCAACCCGCACCGTGCGCCACACGTTGTAAGCCATCAGCAACATCCCGGTGAGGAAGAACACCCCACCGGCGAAACGCACGATGAACCCCGGATGACTGGCCTGCAGCGCCTCGACGAACGAATAGGTCAGCGTGCCGTCCTCGTTGATCGCCCGCCACATCAAGCCCTGAGTGATGCCGTTGACCCACATCGAGGCGATGTACAACACCGTGCCGATGGTCGCCAGCCAGAAGTGCAGGTTGATCAGCGGCGTGCTGTACATCTGCTCGCGGCCAAACACTTTCGGCACCATGTGATAGGTCGCGCCGAAGGTGATCATCGCCACCCAGCCCAAGGCGCCGGCGTGCACGTGGCCGATGGTCCAGTCGGTGTAGTGGGAGAGGGCGTTGACGGTTTTGATCGCCATCATTGGCCCCTCAAATGTCGACATGCCGTAGAACGCCAGCGACAGCACGAGAAAGCGCAGGATCGGGTCGGTGCGCAACTTATGCCAGGCGCCGGACAAGGTCATCATGCCGTTGATCATCCCGCCCCAGCTCGGCGCGAGCAGGATCAGCGACATGGCCATGCCCAGCGACTGCGCCCAGTCCGGCAGCGCTGTGTAGTGCAGATGGTGCGGGCCGGCCCAGATGTACAGGGTGATCAGCGCCCAGAAATGCACGATCGACAAACGATACGAATACACCGGCCGATTGACCTGTTTCGGCACAAAGTAATACATCATCCCGAGGAACCCGGTGGTCAGGAAGAAGCCCACCGCGTTGTGCCCGTACCACCACTGCACCATGGCGTCGGTGGCGCCGGAGTACACCGGATAGGACTTGAACCAGTCCACCGGAATCGACAGGTGATTGACCACATGGAGCATGGCGATCACCAGGATGAACGCGCCGAAAAACCAGTTACCGACGTAGATGTGTTTGGTCTTGCGCTGTACCACGGTGGTGAAGAAAACGATGGCGTAGGCGACCCAGACCACGGCCATCCACACCGCGCCGGAGAATTCGATCTCGGCGTATTCCTTGGTGGTGGTGTAGCCCATTGGCAGGGTGATCAGCATGATCACAATCACCGATTGCCAGCCCCAGAAAGTGAACGCGGCAAGGGTGTCCGAATACAGCCGCACCTGGCAGGTACGTTGCACTGCGTAGTAACTGGCGGCAAATTGCGCGCTGCCGGCGAAACCGAAAATCACCAGGCTGGTGTGCAGCGGTCTTAGACGGCCGAAGGTGGTCCACGGCAGATCCAGATTCATCTCTGGCCACACCAGTTGCGAGGCGATCAAAACCCCCATCGCCATGCCCACCACGCCCCAGAAAATTGTGGCAATGACGAATTGGCGGACGACCTTGTAGTTATAAGCCTGTCCGATTGTTGCTGTGCTCATGGTCAGTTCATCCACGGTTGCAAAGTCTTGCCAGGCCACCCGGTCTGGCATGAGCTGCACTGTAGAAACCCCGCCAGAAACAAAACAGGCTCAGGAATCTTTGATTTGTGCGGATCAGATTGAAGGGCTTACTGCGGCGTTCTGCCGCGCCCTGATATGGTTTTTATGACTTCAGGTGAATCTGTAACGCGCTGCGCTGCTTCGTCATAGTGCTCTGAAGAAAACTGTGGGAGCGAGCCTGCTCGCGAATGCGGTGTGTCAGCCAACAATGCAGTTGCCTGACACACCGCATTCGCGAGCAGGCTCGCTCCCACAGGAATAACTGATGAGGTGGCAGTGGCATGTATCAATACGATGATTACGACCGGGCGCTGGTGTTCGAGCGTGTTGCGCAGTTTCGCGATCAGGTCGAGCGCTTCATGGCCGGGGAATTGAGTGAAGAGGAGTTCCTGCCGCTGCGCCTGCAAAACGGCCTGTACCTGCAGAAGCACGCCTACATGCTGCGCGTGGCGATTCCCTACGGCACGTTGAGCGCCGAGCAGATGCGCACGCTGGCCAGCATCGCCAGCGATTACGATCGTGGTTACGGTCACTTCACCACGCGGCAGAACATGCAGTTCAACTGGATCGAACTCGCCGAGGTGCCGGACATTCTCGAGCGTCTGGCGCAGGTCAACATGCATGCGATCCAGACGTCCGGCAACTGCGTGCGCAACATCACCACCGAGGCCTTCGCCGGGGTCGCGGCTGACGAATTGATCGACCCGCGCCCGCTGGCCGAGATCCTGCGGCAGTGGTCGACGATCAACCCGGAATTCCTGTTTCTGCCGCGCAAATTCAAGATCGCCATCTGCTCGGCCAAACAGGATCGCGCCGCAATCATGATGCACGACATCGGTCTGTACCTTTACCCCGGTCGCGACGGGCAGATGCTCCTGCGAGTGATCGTCGGCGGTGGCCTGGGTCGCACACCGATTCTCGGTTTGCAGATCCGCGAAGGCTTGCCGTGGCAGCATTTGCTGTCCTACGTCGAAGCTGTGCTGCGGGTGTACAACCGCCACGGCCGGCGCGACAACAAGTACAAGGCGCGGATCAAGATTCTGGTCAAGGCGCTGGGCATCGAGGCGTTCGCCAAGGAAGTCGAAGAGGAATGGCAACACCTCAAGGACGGCCCGGCGCAACTGACCGAGGCCGAATACCAACGGGTCGCCAGCGCCTTCGTGCCGCCGGTTTATCACACCTTGGCCGACACCGATCTGGACTTCGGCACGCGCCTGGCCGAAAGCCCGGCGTTCGCTCGTTGGGTCGCGCGCAATGTGCAGCCGCACAAAGTGCCGGGTTACACCAGCGTGGTGCTGTCGACCAAACCGGGCATGGCCTCGCCGCCGGGGGATGTCACCGGCGTGCAGATGCTCGCAGTCGCTGACTGGTCGCAGCGTTTCGGTTTCGGCGAGATTCGTATTGCCCACGAGCAGAACATCGTCCTGCCCGATGTACCGAAAACCGATCTCTATGCGCTTTGGCAACTGGCGTGCAAACACGATCTGGGCAGCGCCAACGTCGGCCTGCTGACCGACATTATTGCCTGCCCCGGCGGCGATTTCTGTGCCTTGGCCAACGCCAAATCGATCCCGATTGCCCAGGCGATTCAAGCACGCTTCGACAACCTCGATTACCTGCACGATTTGGGCGATATCAGCTTGAACATCTCCGGCTGCATGAACGCCTGCGGCCATCACCACATCGGCAATATCGGCATCCTCGGCGTCGATAAGAACGGCAGCGAGTGGTATCAGATCACCCTCGGCGGCGCGCAAGGCAAAAACAGCGCATTGGGCAAAGTCATCGGCCCGTCGTTCAGCGCCGCTGAAGTGCCGCAGGTGATCGAGCGGATCATTGGCACCTTTGTGCGCTATCGCGAGCACGAGGAATTGTTTGTCGACACCGTGGCAAGGATTGGCCTGGAGCCGTTCAAGGAGCGGGTCTATCCGAAAACGCTGGAGGCCGCGGTATGAACAATCTGTTGCGGCTGGAGCAGGGCGTGGCGCGAATAGTCACGGATGACCCATGGACGCTGGTGCGTGAGCCATCGACGCCAAGGCCGGCAGGTTTGCTGATGTTGCCGCTGGCACACTGGCTGGAGTCGCCGTCGACTCACGCGGTGTGGCTCGGCCCGGACGATGAAGTCGAAAGCCTGGTGCCGTGGCTGGGTTCGTTGCCGCTGATCGCGCTGGACTTTCCGAGTTTTCGCGATGGCCGTGCTTACAGCCAGGCGTATCTGCTGCGCAGTCGTTTCGGCTGGGCAGGGGAGTTGCGCGCGATTGGCGACGTGTTGCGTGATCAGCTCAGCCATATGCGCCAGTGTGGTTTTGACAGTTTTGCGGTGCGTCAGGACAAATCGGCTGAGGATGCGCTGAAAGGATTGGTTGGCATGAGCGTGTTGTATGGGCGCTCAGTCATCGAACCGCGTCCGCTCTTTCGTCGGCGTTGACGGTTAAAAAAGATCGCAGCCTTCGGCAGCTCCTACATGAGGTCACTGTAGGAGCTGCCGAAGGCTGCGATCTTTTGATCTTGCTTCTGCCACCGGGGAAACCCCTACAACCCTCACTCGTTGGGCATTTTCCCTTGGGTCGATGCTGGCCTTTTGGTAGAGTCGCCGTCGCCAGCGGGTTTTCGGCTGGACGATGGAACCGAAGAAGGGAGTCTGATCAGTGAGTCCGGGCAAAAAAATCCTCGGCCTCACAGCGTTGCTTTTGATGGTGACGCTGTGGGCCAGTTACTTTTACGTATTCAAGGAAAACCGCAGCGGCCAGCTCGGCGGCGTCGGCGAAAGCACCGCGTGGTGCGGCACGCCACCGTCCACGGAAGCGGCGTTGCTGGGCAAGGACCAACTGACCTTGCGCGTCACCAACAACCTGCGCGGCGAGTTCATGCTCAGTGGCTCCCTGGTGGTTTCGGAACGCACCTTCAACCGTTACGACCTCAGCCGCAACGAACTGCGTCTGCGTCTGGAACCGTTGCAGTGGTCCTATGGTGTCACGCCGATCTTCCTTGAACAGGTCAAGGTGCAGCCGCTGAGCCGCAACCTGTCGGCCACCAACAAGAGCGCCTACGCCGAACTCGAACCGCGCCCGATCGGCGTACAGGGTCAGGTCACCGAATTCCCTTTCGACACTTATCGCTACGGCTACAAACCGGTGCTTTATTACCTCAAGGGCAGCGAACGCATCGACCTGCGCTTCAAGAACATCACCACGCTGATGGAGATGTCCAATACCTTCACACCGATTCAGAAATACAACCGCGTAGACTACATCAACGAGAACAACTCGATGATCCGCGACGACGATTACAAGGCTTACGGCCCGCATGAGTGTGCGTTCAGCGTCGAGCGCAAAGGTTCGTTCAAGGTTGTCGTGTTGTTGCTGCTGTTGGTGTTGTGCCTGCCGTTGCTGCTGGTGTTCTACCGTAACGAGCCGGGGATCGACTTCCTTGCCACGCTGTTGGGCGCGGCGATCGTGCGGGTGTTGCTGATCGGGCCGGTACAGGATTTTCAGCTGTACAACATTGATTTCCTGTTGGGCGCGGCGATTTTGTTGGTGGGCACGGTGTCGTTGATCAAGGCGATGCACATCAATAGCCGGCGGGAGATGGCTTTGCGCAGTGGTGAGACTTCGTCCTGGTAATGGCGTGAACCCTGAAAAGCCCCTCACCCTAACCCTCTCCCAGAGGGAGAGGGGACTGACCGAGGTGTCTGTCGTCCTGCACCGACGTGAAAGACCGAGTCGATTATGGATTCAAAGCGAATCGGTCACGTCGGTGCATCTCTTGAATCTCCCCCAATCGGTCCCCTTTCCCAGAGGGAGAGGGGACTGACCGAGTTGTCTGGCGAGCGATACCGACGTGACAGACCGAGTCGATTATGGATTCAAAGCGAATCGGTCACGTCGGTGTATCTCTTGAATATCCCCCAATCGGTCCCCTCTACCTCTGGGAGAGGGTTAGGGTGAGGGAAGCCAATCTCCAGCCAATCACTTAAGCGCCGGATCCCCCATATTCATCCTCTTCCACCCCTGCAACAGCACCTGCGCCTTCGGCTCTTGCCCGCTGTCGAGATACCACTGAATCAGCGACAACCGTGCGTTGCGGTTCGCCGGTTGTACCTTGAGCAAACCTTCCAGCACCGCGCACGCCTCATCGACCTTGCCGCTTTCATGCAGCGCCACCGCCAGCACATAACCGTACTGCGCGTTCTGCGGCTCCAGTTGCGCAGCTTTTTTCAGCGGTGACATGGCTTCGGTGGTCTTGCCGGCGCGGATCAGCGACAAGCCACGGGTGTGCTGCAACAGTGCGGCGTCCGGATGCTGCTTGAGGCTGTCATCCAACAGCGTCTGCGCCTCCTGGCCACGGCCATTGGCCTCCAGCCATTGCACCAGCGTCACCAACGCCGGATAGAAATCCGGGTCGCGCTTGAGTGCCGAGCGCAGCAGACCTTCGACTTGCGAACCACGGCCATTGGCCTGATACAGCATCGCCAGATTCAGATTGGCCTCGGCACGTTCCAGCAGGCTTTTCTGCACTGCTTCGTACTCGGCAATCGCAGCCTCCCAATTGGCTTGCGCCGCGCCAAGACCATTGTTGCGCGCAACACTCAACAGATCCCGCGCAGCCACAATGCGCACGGCTTTCACTGGATCACCCAGTAGCGGCGACAACAATGGCGCACGCTCCGGTGGCGGCAGGAATGCACTGATCGCTCGCGCAGCGCTTTCACGTACTTGCGGCGCCGGATTCTTCAAGTCCTGGGTGGCCAGTTTCAGTGCCTGTTCGCTCGGGTACAGCGGCAATTCAGCGAGCAACGTCGCCCGTTGAATCGCTGGCAAATTGCTGCGCTGCAACTGCTCATATAGCGCATCCGCGGCGCCCGGCTGGCCGTTGCGGATCAACCACAGGCTTTCGTCATAACGCGGTGCCAGCGGCGCGGTAGAGGCGCTCCATAACTTGAACTGCGCGGTGACCTTGTCGCCAGCCTTGCCTTGATGGCAGGTCAGGCAGGCGTCCGGGGTGCCGAGCTTCTGCGCCCGTTCCGGGTTGGGAATGCTGAAGCTGTGGTCATGCCTGAAGTCATTGCCCATGTAGAACTTGCCGGGCATGTGACAATCGACGCACTGCGAACCGGGCTGGCCCATGGTGTGGCGCGTATGCTCGATGGAATCGTAGTTCTTCGCTTGCAGGCCTTTGCCGTCGACACCTTCGATTGAAGTCTTGCCAGCGGTGTTATGGCATTGCAGGCACACCGCGTTGCCCGGTGCCTTCAGCTCGTTGCTGTGCGGGTTGTGGCAGTTGCTGCAACGCACACCCTTGTCGAACATTTTGCTTTGCAGGAACGAGCCATGTTCGAACACCTCATCCTTGATCTTGCCGTCCAGCGCATACAGTTCGCGGGTGAGGGTGCTCGGCAGGTAGTCGTCCATCAGCCGCTTGCCGACGGTGTAGCCATCGCCCAACGGCGCTCGACGTGCATGGCAGCGGGCGCAGGTTTCGATCTCGACGGTGGCGTTCTTGTCCTTGAGGTCGACGTCAAACCCCTGATGAATCAGGTCGGTTTTTTTCTGCGTCCACTCCAGGTGATTCGAGGCCGGGCCGTGGCAAGCCTGGCAACCGACACCGAGGCTGTTCCACTGACTGTTGAAGGTGTTGCTGGCCGCATCAAAATTGCGCTTGAAGCCGGTGGTGTGGCACTCGACGCACATGAAGTTGGCATTCTGGCTCGGCTTGCTCCAATGCAGCGGATTCTTGAAGTTGACGCCTTGGCCGGCATAGAGATGAAACCAGCGATGTTTCTCGGTATCCCAGGCCACGCCGAGCGCCTGCAAACGACCTTCGCCGACTTCGATCAGGTATTGCTGCAGCGGCGCGATGCCGAAGGTGTAGGCGACTTTGAAGTCGGCGTTCTTGCCGTCGATGCCGGGCGTATTGACCCAGAATTCATCGCCCTTGCGCGAGAAACGCGTGGTCTCGTTTTCGCCTTTGAAGGTGACGTTGTTGAAGTCGCCGAGCATCGTCTCAGCGTTCGCCGGCTGCATCGCCAATTGGTGATGTGAACCTTGCCAGTCCTTGACCTGTTCGCTGTGGCAGCCCTGGCATTGTTGTTCATCGACCATCGTCGCCGGTTTGCTCGCCACAACTGGTTGTGGCTTGGCAGCCGGGGCGACGGGGGCGCTGATCGGCGCGGGTTTCAACGGCGCCGGAGCAGGGCTGAACAGAAACCAGCCGATGCCCGCGACGGCGGCGAGCAGTACAGCGATGGTGATCGGGAACAGGTATTTTGAAATGGAAGGTTGCGTCGAATCAGGGTCAGGTTGTGCTGTTTTATTTTTATGCTTGGGCATTGCGACTTCCGTAGTCCAGGTGCATTTGCCGTCTGGCGTGCGTTCAAGCTCGATGCAGCTTTGCCGGATCATCGGCGTCTGTCAAATGACCCTTGTGATCCGTCGCGCAGGTTTGTGTGAATTTTGTGCTTTGCAATCGCAATTACTGAGGTTTTAGCTATACCTGTAA
This sequence comes from Pseudomonas sp. AC242, assembly GCF_979258655.1. NCBI lineage: Bacteria > Pseudomonadati > Pseudomonadota > Gammaproteobacteria > Pseudomonadales > Pseudomonadaceae > Pseudomonas > Pseudomonas sp. AC242. The sequence continues at coordinate 2,697,127 of NZ_OZ409873.1, read as the reverse complement.
CTCCCCCAGGCAAAGTTTTCGGCCTTCTGACAGGAGTTACAGCATGAAGCTAGCAGTGATGATGGGCACTCTGTGTTTTGCCACTCTCGCAGTGGTGGGTTGTTCCAGCAAAACCGTCGACCCGAAAGAGTACTCCGGCTTCCTCAAAGACTACAGCCAGCTCAAGGAGGCCAAATCGCCGTCCGGTGCCGAGGTCATGCGCTGGATCGATCCGAAGGTCGACATCAAGAAATTCACCAGTGTGTATATCGAGCCGACCCAGCTGTACCCGAAACCGCAACCGACCGCGAAGATCTCCCAGCAGACCCTCAATGGCATCACTTCCTACTACGATCAGGCGCTCAAGCGTGAGATCGGCAAAGACCTGCCGTTGGCCACCGGCCCAGGCCCGGGCGTGATTGTGGTGCGTGCGGCGATCACCGCCGTGAGCAGCAAGACTGAAGGCCTGCACGCCTATGAGGTGATTCCGATTGCTCTGGTCGCCGCTGCGGTCAGCACCGCCAGCGGTATTCGCGATCAGGAAACTACCCTGGCCACCGAAGCGGTGTTCCTCGATGGTGCGAATAACAAGGTCGTCGCGCAAGTGGTGCGCAAAGGCACCGGCAAACCGTTGGAAAATGACTCGCAGGCGATGACGGCGAATGACGTCAAACCGGTGATCGATGGCTGGGCTTCGGACATGCGTCAGTCGTATCTTAAGCTTAAGGCTGCCAAATAAGTGTGCCCGGCCGGATTGTCCGCGAGGACGGTCCGGCCGGTGCAACTCCTCAGAAGTTGGCGCGTGCCCGGCGGTTGTAGTGGCTGAGCAGGGCGTCGTAACCACGGGTGACGGCGTAGTAGTCGTCGCTCAAACGTTGCGGTTCGGCGTGTTCCTGCCAGTCTTTGTGCAGGGTGTTCAGCGCGTCGAGATAGTGCTGCGCGGGCTCGCTGATGTATTCCCACAGTTCCTTTGCGTCATCATCCTTGGTGCGGAATCCGCGCTCGCCGGTGCGAATGAAAGGCTCGCGGCGAGACCATGCCTGTTGCAGGCTGGCGGTGGTGTCCGCCACGGTTTGCGGTGTCAGCGTTTGGTGCTTCATCCCGTCTTCCAACTGCTCCAGCGTATTTCGGGCCTGAATCATGTAGGCCAGCAGCGACCAGTGGATCTCCTTGCCCATGCGCGCATCCAGCCGTTTCAGTTGTTCGCTGCGCTGGGCCATATCCAGCGCAAGAAGGTCTTTTCTCAAGGCCGCCGACGTTTGGAGGTAGTCAGCGATGGCGCTCAGGTACCGCTCCCGGTAGCCCCCTGACGGATTCGGGAACACGGAAACGAAGCTGGCACTTCTATCGAATCGTGAGGGCATCGATACTGTTGCCACGCCCTGCAGCGCTTTCGCATAGTCACGGGCGCGGTGCGAGAGTCCCGGCTGATAGCCCAGAAGATCGAGCTTCAGGTTCATGTTGGAAAGACAGACATCCTTCTGGATGTCCTGCACGATGCGCGCATCGCTGTCTTCAAAGTCTCGTGGCTCGGGTACCCAATTGGCGGCGGAATAATCCTTTGGCGGTTCCGGGTGTTTGTATTGCTCGTAGGCCACCTGCCAATGCACGTCGACTCGGTTGATGCAGGTGATGATCGGGCTTAGTGCGTTGGCCTGAGCAGTGACGGGCGCGTCGCGATTGTCCAGCCACAGGTCGAGTTGCAGGAACGGCGTGGTTGCCCCCGACAACCCCATCACCAGCAGTGCGATCAGTAGACCACTGACAAACATCATTCTCGAACTCATGGTTTTGCCTCCGCGCCATACCATTGCTCACGGGTAGCGGGTGCACCGCAGCCAGTCGCCGTGGCGGGCAGACGACTGCACAAACGCTCGGCCCAGGGTTGCAGTCCCTGATTGCGGGTCACCGTGTCTTTGCTGGCGATCACATTGAGCACGCCGAGTAAGATCACCAGGGCGACAACGCCGAGTACCGCCAGGCAAATCTTCAGCAGTGGATTGCGTTGCTCCCAGGACACGTGCGGTTCGATCTGACGCCGCCGGACCAGGCCGACCACCGCCAGCGTCGTTGCATAGACCACCCCGCCGACAGGACCGAATAGCCAAGTGAGTCCGGCGACCATCAGCGCACAGGGAATCAGGTCGCGAAGTACCCCGAATGGCGCCACGATCCCCGGACACAGCCGCTCGCTTAGCCAGTCATCCAGCAGCCAATAACGGTGCGCCAGATCGTGGGCCAGCCAATTGAGGCCGGCGGCAATTACGCCAAACACCACGATCGACACCATGAAAATATTGAACAAACCGGTGACGCGCAGCCCCAGCGGGATGAAATGGCTAAACGCACCGATCAGACAGGCCAGCACCACGCCAACGTAGGTCGGCCATTCGCCGCGTTTCAGCTCCCAGTCGCGCCAGAAGAACGCGGTGCCACCGGGCAACTCTGCGCAGACCTTCTGATGATTGGCGTACAGCGCCGAACTCAAATGTCGGCAATGCTCCCAATCTTTCTCACGCAGGCGCCGGGCCAGTGCACGCCGCTGGCTGAACGGGGCGCTGCCGAGCAACAGGCGGGCGGCGCGGTGTTCGGCGGTGGCGGGCGGCTCTTCGGCGAGTTGACGTTGCTGCGCGATAAACAGCGGTGCCTCGTAGCGAGCGGTCAGCCGCTTCCATTCATCTTTCGGGCAAAGGTTGGCCGGGCCGGAGTGCCAGCCCTGGCCAACGCACACCTGTTCGAAAATAGCGGAGGACCAGTATTCGCTGTCCAGCAGCAATCGACTCAGGTACAGGTTGAACCACTGCCGATGCACTTCAGCGTCGAGCCAGAGGTATTGCGCGGACTGTGCGTAGGCCTGCAAAAAGGCTTCGCCGTCTTCGCGTTCGAGGGCATCACGCAGCGGTCGAGTCATGCGATCACGCTGCTGATCGAGCAACAGTTCGATCGACTCTTCATCCAGTTCCAGCCGTTGCCAGGCACTGAACCAGTGATAGGTCTGCACCGCCCAATCGACCATCGGCGCCGACGTGTCAGGATGCTCGATGCAATGCTGCAGCAAGGTTTCTTCGAGAATATGCGCACAACCCTGCTCAACGGCGAGGGCATGGCGCTGTTGCAATTGCGCAAGGCTGGTGCCGTGCAGCGAGCGCGTCGCCTGTTGCAAGGCATCGACTTCGACCACGGTCAGGCCGGTCAAATCCCAGCTGTCGTCCGGCGCTTCGTTGTCTTCGTGGACCTGCGCCCATTCCTTGTAATTCAGGGCTTGCTCATAGGCGTCACGCAGGCGCTGGAAGCCCTCAGCGTCTTCGTCCGGGCGGGTCTGTTTGAGCAGGGCGGCGTATTGGCGTTTGATACTGCGCGTATCGGCGTCGGCGGTAAGGCCAAGCACGGTCCAGCAACTCATTGCGTGTGCAACTCCATGAAAACCTTCGACGCGACCCAGTGATGGCACTTTGATTTTGCGCACCCTACCTGTTTCGCGTCGAAAAGTCCTCAGCCGTCACTTATTTGCCGACGAACCAGCGGAAATACGGGTTGCCGCCATCACCGCGCATCACCTCGCCGATATCCCGTGCCCAGGCATCGCGGTCGCCGTCATAGGCATGCAGGCTGGCGCGATAGAACTGCATCAAGCGCTGGCGATGGCTTTCCATGCGTTCATTGAATCCGGCATCGGCATTCACCAGTGGCGGCGCCTGATACAGGTCCAACAGTGCCGGCAACACGCGCGTGATTTCTTTGCTGCGCACCCACGGCGCGTACTCGATGCGCGGTTGATCGTCGGTCACCGCAGGTGCATCGGCGGCAAAGCGTTCAAGCCCGGCGCGATCGGTGACCCAGGTCGCGAGCAGGGCAGCGGCCGAGCCGATACCGACATCCTGCAAGGTGCTACGCACGCTGTCCTGCTGGAAACGCGCGGTAATTTTTGCGACGTCCATTTCCATCGGCTGCAGCGAACCGACCAGCAGCATCTCGTGGAATTCGCTGGTCCACAGCGAGGCATACGGGAACACATCAAGGAAGCTGCGCACCAGCGAACGCGAGTCGTCGATGTTCTGCGTCGGCAACGGCAGCCACTGCGCGACGATGCCTTTGTGCTCCAGGCGACTCGCCGCCAACTGATAGAAATCCCGCGAATACAGATTGACCACACCGGCCGCAGAGGGCGGTGGCGGTTCGAGGGTGATCAGGTCGTAGGTTTGTGCGCTGCGTAGCAGTTCCTGGCGCCCGTCGCGCAGACGCACATCGACGCCGGGATCGCTGGCGGCGTTGAAGTTGCCCTTGAACAACGGCGCGGCTTTGACCACTGACGGCAGCAACTCGGCGACCACCCGATGTTCCAGCCCCGGGTAGCGCAGCAGGGCGCCAGCAGTGATGCCGGTGCCGAAACCGATCACCAGTGTCGAGCGTGGCTCACCGTTGTGAATCAACAGCGGCAGCAAGGCTTGCACGCGCATGTAGCGCAGTGAAGGCATGGCGTCACCAGTGTTCGACACGCCTTGGATATACAAACGATGAAAGGTGTTATCGCCGCGACCTTGAGCAACCACGGCCACGGTGCCACCGCGGCCTTCTTCGTAGAACGACAGAGTGCCATTGCGCGCACCGGGTAACAGGCTGGCGAGTTTGTCGACCGGGGTAAACACGGCAAATGCAACCGAGACCAGACCGAGGGCAACCACGGCCTGACGCCGGCCTTTCTTCACGTGATGACCTCTGCGTACGGCAAAATAGCCGATGCCGGCGGCGATAATCGCCAGCAGGCCCAAGGTGCGCACCAGCCCCAGCAGCGGGATCAACAGGAAGCCGCAGAGCATCACCCCGACGATTCCGCCGAGGGTATTGAAAGCGACCACGGCACCCACATCCCGACCTACGCGTTCATGGCCGACACTCAAACGCAGTGCCAGCGGAAACGCCGCGCCAAGCAGCAGCGTCGGTACAAAGACAATGCTCAACGCTGCCACCGCAAAGCGTGCACTCATGCCGGCCAACTCACTGGCGCCCAGGCTCAACAGCCAGATTTCCGCCTGACTCTGCGCGATCACCAGCCAGCGTCCGAGCAGGGCGATTTCCAGTAGCGCGACCAGCCCGGCACCGGCAATCAGCAAACCGAACACGCCCCACGGATCACGGATACGCTCGACCCGGCGCGCGAGCAGGGCGCTGCCGATAAACAGCCCGGTCAGATAGGTCGCCAGCACCACGGCAAATGCGTAGGTGCGGGTGCTCATGAACTGCACGATCGATTGCGACCAGACCACTTCATAACCGAGCGCCACGCCACCGGCGATGGAGTACAGCCACAGCGCGGTTCGATCCGGGGCTTTTTCCGCGTGGTGTTTGACGGTGGTGGTCAGGGGCGCCGGATGCTGCCGGGCCAGCCATAACGCACCGATGGCTGCCAGCAGATTGAGCATCGCCGCGAACAAGGCACTGCCACGCACACCAAGGCTGGCGATCAACACGAACGCGGCGAGGAGGGTGCCGACAATCGCCCCCAAGGTATTCGCCGCATACAACTGACCGCCGGCCTTGCCCGGATCGGCGGCGAGCGAACGCACCAGCACCGGCAGGGTGCCGCCCATCAACACCGCCGGCAGGCCGACCAATGCGAACGGCAATATCCACGCGATCAGGCCGACATGCTCTTGCAGCCAGGCAAACGGACTGGCCGCCAGGCTCATGGCCACGGTCGCGCCGACGCCGAGAATCGCCACCAGCACTTCCAGCCCGGCATACAGCAACACCGGCTGCTGCAAGCGATCGGCCCAGCGCCCGAACAGCCAGCCACCGATAGCCAAGCCTGCGAAAAACGCACTGATACCGGTGGTGATCGCATACACCTCGACGCCGACCACCAGCGACAGTTGCTTGATCCACAGCACCTGATAGACCAGCGCCGCCGCGCCGGAGATGCACAGCAGCAGGGCGGGGAACAGCAGCGCGGGAGCGGCGGTATGCGAGGCGGGTATGGCCGACGGCTTGCTGGCGATACGTGAGGACATGCGGAGGCCTTAATTCAGAAGTGATTGTGACGGTGCTGGCCCCTTCGCGAGCAGGCTCCCACACTGGACCTGTGGCCACCACAAATCCCCTGTGGGAGCGAGCCTGCTCGCGAAGAAGCCGACACGGTCCCAAGTCAAAAAAAGGGCCGCCCGCCGGTGACGGCGAGCGGCAGTCGAGCGGTGTTACTGTGCAGCTTTCTGCTTCTCGGCGATCTTGGCATCAACTGCCTGCCGGATCTGGTCAATGCTGAAGCTTGCAGGGCGCTGACTTGGTGGATATTCGATGAAGGTCTGCAGGAACTCGGCTGCCTTCATCACGGCCACTTCGGTCAGGAAGACGTTTTTCGTCGCCCAGTCATAGTATTGATCGGAAACGATGTCCGCACGTTCGTACGGGTCCATGCGCAGGTTGAAGATCTTCGGTACACGCAGGCACACGAAAGGTTCGCTCCAGACTTTGAACCCACCCGGCGCTCGCTGTTCGCAGAACACTGCCTTCAGGTTGTCGTAGCGCATGGAAACCAGCACGCCGTCATCGTTGAAGTAGTAGAACTCTTTACGCTCGCCCTTGGGTTGTTGGCCGGTGAGGTAGGGCAACTGGTTATAACCGTCCAGATGCACCTTGAAGCTGGTGCCGCCGGAAACCGGTGACCAGCCCTTGAGCAGCTTGTCTTTGACGCCCGTGTCGCCAGCAGCGGCCAGCAGGGTCGGGAACCAGTCCAGGCCGGAGAACATCTCGTTGGAGACCTCGCCTGCCTTGATCTTGCCCGGCCAGCGGACGATTGCCGGAACCCGATACGCGCCTTCCCAGTTGGAGTTCTTCTCGTTACGGAACGGCGTCGTCGCCGCGTCCGGCCAGGAGAACTGGTTCGGGCCGTTGTCGGTGGTATAGACGACGATGGTGTTGTCGGTGATTTTCAGGTCATCGAGGGTTTTCAACAGTTTGCCGACGTCACCGTCATGTTCAATCATGCCGTCCGCATACTCATTGCCGGCCATGCCGCTTTGGCCGCGCATCGATTCACGCACGTGGGTGAACAAGTGCATGCGCGTGGTGTTCATCCAGACGAAGAACGGTTTGTCCGCCTTGGCCTGTTTCTCAATGAACGCTTGTGCAGCCGCCGTGGTTTCGTCGTCGATGGTTTCCATGCGCTTGGTCGTCAAGGCGCCGGTGTCTTCGATCTTGCCATCAGCGAAGCTGTGAATCACACCGCGCGGAGTGAAGGCCTTGGTGAACTCCTGATTGTCCTTGGGCCAGTTGGGACGCTCTGGCTCTTCCTCTGCGTTGAGGTGATACAGGTTGCCGAAAAACTCGTCGAAACCGTGGTTGGTCGGCAAGTATTCGTCGCGGTCACCGAGGTGGTTCTTGCCGAACTGGCCGGTGGCGTAACCCTGCGATTTCAGCGCCTGGGCGATGGTAATGTCGCGCTTTTGCAGGCCGACCGTGGCACCGGGAAGGCCGACTTTCGACAAGCCAGTACGCAGCGGTGTCTGCCCTGTGATGAACGAGGATCGACCGGCGGTGCAGCTGTTCTCCGCATAGTAGTCGGTGAACATCATGCCTTCTTTGGCGATGCGGTCGATGTTCGGGGTCTTGTAGCCCACCACCCCCATCGAATAGGCGCTGATATTGGTCTGGCCGATGTCATCGCCGAAGATTACGAGAATGTTGGGTTTCTCAGCCGCTGTGGCAGTTGCCGACAGCGCCATGACCGAAGTCGCCACCAGGGCGAGTTTCGGTAGCCACTTGCGTATGCGAGTCATATGACTAGCTCCTTTTCGCGGGGGTCGTTTATTGCGACTAACGTTTATTGCAGTCCTGCATCACGCTTTCTTATTGCACCTGCCCGGTGACCGCAGGCTCGAACGGGTAGATCCGACGCCACTCCGACGCCATGTCAACCACGGTCCAGCCACGGGAATTTGCTTCATCGAGGGCTTTGTCGAGCCGGCCGATATCGGATTGACGGTCATAGGCCCATTCGCGCTTGGCGTCGGTGTGGTGCACCAGGCCCATGAAGCGTTTACCGGAACCGGCGGCGGTCCACTGCAGCATCTGCAGGTCGCCGTCGGAATTGCCGAAGGCGAGGATCGGCCGTTTGCCGATCACCGCATCAATGCTTTCCGGTTTGCCGGGGCCGTCGTCGTTGTGCGCCAGTTTCGCTGTGCGCACGATCGAGGCCTTGCCGTCCTTGTACTGAAATGACGTGATGAAGGTGGTGCCGATCACCTGTTCCGGCGGGATGCCGTAGACCTTCTCGGCGAAGGCGCGCATGAACCCGGTGTCGCCGCCGGAGACGATGTAGGTCTTGAAGTCCTGTTTGCGCAGGTAGTCGAGCATTTCCAGCATCGGCTGGAAGATCATCTCGGTGTACGGCTTGCCGGTTTTCGGATGGCGCGCCTGACTGAGCCAGGTTTTGGCGTAGTCATCGAAGGCTTCGGTGGTCATGCCGGTGTGGGTCGCCCCGACGATTTTCAGCAGGCCCTCCATGCCGGAAGCGGCCAGCGCCTTGTGATCGTTTTCCAGCACGGCTTTGAACGGCTGGGTAGTCTTCCACTCCGGATGCTGCGCGGCGTTGCGCTTGACCTCATCGAAGGCAAACAGCAATTCGAAATAGGCCGGTTGTTCGCTCCATAACGTACCGTCGTTGTCGAACACGGCGATGCGGTCGCCCGGTTTGACGAAGTCCTTGCTGGTCTGGTCGGTCACCGCCTGCACGAATTCGATAATGTTCTTCTTCGCCGGGCCGTCATTCCACGACGGCAGCGGCTCGCTGGCCTGAGCCAGCAATGGCAGGGCGAGGCCAAACAACAGGGCGAGTCCGAAACGTTGGCGTTGCCGTAGCGCAGTCGTCATGGGAAATCCTTCTCGTGAACGGGGTTGAGCGGGCGCAGGGCCGAGGCCGGTTTCGCCTGCTGCTGTTCGGCCTGACTGTGAAGCGTAGTCAATGATTCGCGCAGTTGAACGAGTGTTTGCTCGGTGCTTGGCTGACGACCGTAAATCCCGCGTAATAGGCCTTGCAGGCGCGGGCCGGCATCGACCAGTTTCAGCCCCAGCCGACTGCGGCGCAGCCACAGGTACAGCGCGCTCAATTGAGGAGGGCAGGCTTGCAGTTGTGCGTTGACTTGCTGCCAGGCGAAGTCAGGGGATTGCTGCCATGCCCGTTGTTGCGCCTGGCGGCGTACTTGCCACTGTTGCCGGGCGCGGTTAAACGCTGGACGCAACAGATAAGCGGCACCGACGACCGCCACGATCAGGGTCAGCCACCACAGCCAGCGTGTAGAGAAGTGCAGGCGATTCTGGCCGAGTTGCTTGAGGTCTTCGCTGATCGAAAAGACCGCTTTGTAAGGCGTGCCGGCTGCTGCTTCGAACGTCACCGCCGGCACTTGCGCGGTGCGCGATTGGCGAGTGCCGGCGTCCCACCATTTCACCTCGATGGCCGGCAACGTGTGCGAGCCGGCCTTGTCGATGCGGTAGCTGACGCTGTCGATGCGCTGACCGCCGAGGATGTCACCGCGACCGTCGTCCAGAGCGGTGACTTGCGGGGTTTTCGCATAGCGGCTCAGACCGGGAACATCACCGAGCATTGGAATCGGCAGGGCCATGGCCAGTGCGCCGTCCGCTTGCAGGGTCAGTTGGCGGGTGATGCTGTCGCCGACTTTCAACGGCGTCGCCGAGTGGGTGATGCTCTGAGTGAAACGCAAACCGTTGGCCACCAGCGGTGTTTCCCCGGGTTTGAAGCCGGGCGGCTGGGCCGCGCTGAACTGCACCGGTTGGCTCTGCGCACTGATTTCTGTCGTGGCCTGACCGGGTGTGGCGCGCACGGTCAGCGCCGGAATGTCGAAGCTGCGCGCGACGTTCGGGGTAATCAGGTAGCTGTAGCGCAAACCGCTGAAGGCCTGACCGTCGATGGTTTGATTGAGATGCTGCGCCTGACCGTCCGGCGGCATTACCAGGGCGCCGTCGAGCTTCAGGTCGGGCAGGGTGGCGGCGCTGGTGAACCAGGTGTCGGTGAGGACGTCGATTTGCAGCTCGACCAGACCGCCAACCATGGCGCCTTCGGCGGGTTGCAGGTGGGCCTGGACTTTGAGTTGGGGTTCGGCGGCGAAAGCATTGAGGCTGAGCAGACTTGCCAGGAACCAGAAGCTGATTCTTGCGATGATCAATCTGGCCCCATCGCTGGCAAGCCAGCTCCCACAGGGTTTTATGGTGTTCACAAAATCGGTGATAACACCGGAGTTCCCTGTGGGAGCTGGCTTGCCAGCGATAGGGCCAGCAGGGTTTGGACGCTTCATGGCCTGGCTCCCTGCTGATCCTGCAAGCTGAACTTTTGCTTGAGAAACTTCGCCGGCGATGTGGTCAGGTTCTGCAGCCACAAAGCATCGGACGCAGCCTGCTCGGTCTCGACCTTTTTGCTCTGACCCTTACCCGGCGCCTTGTCGAATTTCACCTCATCGGGCTTGGTCTCCGGGGCGTTTTTCTCGGCGCTTTCGGTGTCCTTGAGCAGCGCTTGCGCCAGCGCCAGATTGGCCGTGGCTTCGGGGAACTGCGGTTGCAGCTTCAAGGCCTGGGTATACGCGGCGATGGCCTCATCGAACTTGAAGCGGCGCACGTAAATATTGCCCAGATAGAAATACGCCTGCGGCGTGTCGAGCCGCGCGAAGGTCGCCAGGGCGAGGTCGTAATCGGCCGCGTGATACGCCGCGACACCTTTCCAGTACGGGTCGACAAACAGCGCGGCAGCCTGCGGCAAATGCTCATGTTCGAACGCCCAGCGACCTTGCTGGTCGCGGGTGAAAAACGCATCGGTCAGGGCGTTGGCCTGCGCCGGTGCTGCTGGCCAGCCCAAGCCAATCGCCAGTGCCAGCGCGGGCATCCAGTTGACGCTCCAGCCCTTGCGCACATTGCACAGCGCCAACAGCAACAACGGCCAGCACAGCCAGTAACCGGCGTCTTTCCAGTGCAATTCGCGCTGCTCGGCGCTGGCCCTCTGAAAATGCTGCTGCGCGTGCAACTCGATCCAGTCCAGATCATCGTCATTGACGCTCAGGCTGCCCAGTGGCGCATCGAGAGCGGAGGCCAATTGCTTGATTGCTGCCGGATCGAAACCGCCCAGTGCCGGGCGCCCGTTGGCATCGGTGCGCGGCTGGCCGTTGGCCTCATGAATGATGCCGCCGTCCTCATTGCCAACGGCCAATACCAGCACTTGTAATGGACTGTCGCCCACACGCTTGTCGAGGCCGTCGAGTTCTGCGGTGTCAGCGCCGTCAGTGATCAGCAGCAGGCTGCCGGGTGTTTTTTCGGCATTGAGCAAGCGTTTCGCCTGATCGATCACCGCGCCGACGTCTTTGCCCGGTTTGTCGATCAACCCGCTGCCCAAGGCTTGAATGAAGGTGTCGAGCAGCGCCGGATCGTCGGTCGGTGGCAACACCAGATGGGCGCTGCCGGCGTAGGCGATCAGTGCGGTGCGAGCGCCGGCGCGGCGCTGGATCAGATCGTGCAGTTTGTGTTTCGCCGCTTCCAGTCGGCTCGGCTGCACATCGCTGGCGTCCATCGATGGCGACAGATCCACGGCAACAATCAGCGGCGCACGATTTTCAAGGAAGTCCGGCCGATCCTGTTCCCAGGTCGGTCCGGCGGCGGCGACGGCGCCGAGGATCAACAGTGCGCACAGCAGGTGCACCGGGCGCAGGCGCTGATGGTCCTGCGGAGTCACCAGCAGATGCGGCAACAAGTGCTCGGCGATATTGCCGCGCAGCCGTCGTTGCAGGTCGCGACCACGCCGCCAGAGCAGCGGCAGCACGGCACCGAACAGTGCGAGCAGCAGCCATAGGGGGCGGAGGAAATGGAAGTCGCTGAGGTTGATCTCCATCTCAGGCCTCCTGCCGCTGACGGGCAAACGCCAGACGCACACGCAGCAGCGCGCCAAGGTGATACAGCCCCAACAGCGCAACCGCCGCGCCCAGCGGCCAGTAGAACAACTCGCGTTGTGGTTGATGGCTGAGGGTTTTCACCTGGTGTGGCGTGAGACGATCGAGGGTGCTGTAGACCTGATCCAGCGCGTTGCGGTCTTCGGCGCGGAAGAACTGGCCGCCAGTGGTTTTGGCGATCTGTTCCAGCGCCGACAAGTTGACCTTGGCTTCACCGGACGCGCTCGGGTCACCGATGCCGATGGTGTGAATGATCACGCCTTTGTTGGCGGCCATTTCAGCGGCGTGATCCGGGGTGATCGCGCTGCTGGTGTCGTTGCCGTCGGTAAGCAGGATCAGCACTTTTTCCTGCTCGTGGGCCTTGTCCAGCAGCTTCAGGCTCAAACCGATCGCGTCACCGATCGCCGTATTGGGGCCGGCCATGCCGATACCGGTGTCGGCCAGCAGCAGCGAGAGGCTGGCGTGATCGAGGGTCAGCGGCGCCTGCGGGTAGGCGCCGGTGCCAAACACGATCAGACCGAGGCGGTCGTCCTTGCGCTTGTCGATAAAGCCCTGCACCACGTCTTTGACGGCAGCGAGGCGGTTGATTTTTGCGCCGCTGGCGTTGGTGAAGTCTTCGGTTTCCATTGACTGCGAGAGGTCGATGGCAAGCATCAGGTCGCGTACCGGTTGTTGCCGTTCGATGGGCTTTTCCACGAAAACCGGGCGTGCGGCGGCCAGCAGAATCAAGGCCCAGACCAGAACATTCAGCAGCAGTTGCCAGTGATTGCGGCGGTTGCCGACGATGCCCGGGGCCTCACCGACCGCGCGGCTCATGGCTGCGAAAAACGGCACACGCACGGCACTGCGGGCCTCGTTGTAGGCGGGCAGATAGCGGTAAGCCAGCCAAGGTAATGGCAGCAGAAGCAACAGCCAGGGGTAATCAAGCTGCCACATGGTGATGCTCCATCCAGTATTGGCAGATATCGAACAGCGCCTGCCGTTGAGGCGCGGGCAGGGCGCGCAAGGTGTCGTCGGGGGCGTAGGCGAGTTGTGCGAGTTGTTCGCTGAAATCGGCCGGGAGCGGCTTTTTGCAGTGGCGCTGCAAGAAAAATTGCCAATCCTCCCGACCAAGCGCCGCAGGACCCTGTGGGAGCTGGCTTGCCAGCGATGGCGTCCTGTCCGTCGATACAGATGTTGGATGTGATGGCCCCATCGCTGGCAAGCCAGCTCCCACAGGGTTTGCATTCCAGCGAGTAGGCTTGTGCATCGGCATCGAGAGCGCCACACGTTTGAGCAGTTCCGGCAATTCACGCAAGGCATTCAAGTCATCACTGCGGCTGCGCAACTGCGCCAGACGCGCCAGGCCTTCGCGCCGATAAGCGTCTCTGCGCCATTGCACATAGCGCCGAATGCCGATCAACAACGCGGCCAATATGAGCAGGGCGAGCAACACCCACCAACCCCACGTCTGCGGCGCATAACTGACCGGCTCGGGCAGGCCCAGCTCTTTAAGCTGTTCAATGCTCGGGATATTCGGGTTCATCGCCGTGCCCCGGCACTTTTGCCCAGCTCGGCGCGCAGTTGTGCGTGCGCCTCTTCGGCGGTACTGAACATCATCAACGGCACCTGACTGCGGCGCAGCAAAGTGGCGACGTCTTTCAGCCGGCCGCTGAGAAAATCCCCCAGCGGTTGGTGCACGTTGCGTTTTTCCACCGCCAGTTCCACCTGCAATTCGCCTTGGGTAACCAGCAGGCGACCATTGCTCGGCAGCTTCATCGCCAGCGGGTCGTAGACCTGCAGCGCAATCACATCGTTGTGCGCCGACAATTGCCGCATCAGTTGCAAGGTTCGTTCACCGGCCCCGGCGAAGTCGCTGACGATGCAGATCAAATGGTCGTGCCCGGCCAGGGCGAGGCAGCGTTGCAAGACCTTGTCCAACTGGTCTTCGTCTTCGGCGTCGGGGTTGGCCGCGCTGAGTGCCTGATTCTGCTCGGCGATACGGCTGAGCAAGGCTTCGACGCGTTTGCGGCTGCGCAGCGGCGCAATGCTGTCGATTCGCTGATCGTTGAACACCAGCCCGCCGACCCGATCGCCGGCGTTGAACACCATCCACGCCGCCAGTGCCGCGAGTTCGGCGCCGAGGGCCGATTTGAAGCTGCGCTGCGAGCCGAAGAACATCGACATGCGCTGATCGACGACGATCAACGCCGGGCGGTCGCGCTCTTCGGTGAAGGTACGCACCACCGGTTTGCCGGTGCGCAGCGAGGCGCGCCAGTCGAGGTGACGCAAATCATCGCCCGGCTGATAGCGACGCAGCTCATCGAAATTCAAGCCACGCCCACGCAGGCGCGAAGCATGGTTGCCGGCGAGGATGCTGCCCCGCGGCTGTCGTGCGAGAAAACTCAGGTCACGGGCCTTGAACTCCAGCGCCATCAATTGCGCGAGAGAGACGTAGACCAGACCTTCGTCGTTCATGCCGGAATCGCCACTTTGTCGAGAATCCGGTCGAGCACCTGATCGGCACTGACGCCGTCGGCCACCGCGTCGTAGCTCAATTGCAGGCGATGGCGCAGCACCGGATGCACCACCGCGCGCACGTTGTCCGGCGAGACAAAGTCCTGACCTTGCAGCCACGCATCGGCGCGGGCGCAACGGTCCAGGCCAATGCCGCCGCGAGGACTGGCACCGATGGCAATCCAGCGTGCGAGGTCTTCGTCGTAATCGGCGGGGTGACGGGTGGCGTTGATCAGGTCGATCAGGTAGCTGTCGATGGCCGGAGAGACATGTACCGCGCTGACTTCTTTGCGCGCGGCGAAGATCACCTCCTGCGGCAGGCTGAAACCTTTGGCTGACGTGGTGCTCGCGCCTTGGGCGAACTCTTCGTTGCGCAGCAGGCGCAGCACCTGGCTTTCGTTTTCGGCACTCGGGTAGTCGAGCAGGACTTTCATCAGGAAACGGTCCATCTGCGCTTCCGGCAGCGGATAGGTTCCTTCCTGTTCGATCGGGTTTTGCGTTGCCACCACGATGAACAGTTCCGGCAGCGCATGACTGTTACCGGCCACCGTAATCTGGCGTTCCTCCATGGCTTCGAGCAACGCCGCCTGCACCTTGGCCGGGGCGCGGTTGATCTCGTCCGCAAGAATCAGGTTGCCGAACAGCGGCCCCGGCTGAAAGCGGATTTCATTTTTGCCTTCGACCTGATGCAGCACCTCGGCGCCAGTGATGTCCGACGGCAGCAGATCCGGGGTGAACTGGATGCGGCTCATCTTCGCGTCGAGGTGTTTGGCCAGTGCTTTGACCGTGCGGGTCTTGGCCAGCCCCGGCAGACTTTCCAGCAGCAAGTGACCGTTGGCCAACAGGCCGAGGAGGATCTGGCGGATCACCTGATCCTGACCGAGTACGGCTTCGGCGATACTGGCTTGCAGGGCGTTGAGGTCGGTAAGCGCAGTCATGGGGGCAGTCCTTTGTGTCCGGTCTAGAAAAAGGCCAGGGTCAGGTTGACGCTGAAGCCGTTGCCTTCAGGGCGGTTCTTGGTGTCGAACTCCGGTACCCAGCGCGCACTGATATTGGCTTGGGCGTCGGCGAATTTACCGGTCCAGCCCACGACTGGGCCGGCGCCTACAGAGCGTCCGCGATAACCATTGAAGGTGTCGGCGGTCTGGCCTTTGTCATCGGTGAGTTGCTGGATGTAGCCGGCCGCAATACCCGCGCTCCAGCCATCGCCAAAACCATGGGTCCACAGTGCGTCGAGGGTGAAGATGTTGCCGTTGCGATAGTCGGTGGCGTCGTTCTCGGTATAGAACTCAAGACCGCTGGACAGCGTGAGTTCGCCGCCCTTGCCATCCAGATGCGTGAACGCCACCGTTGGCATGAAGGTGTAGTTGTTCTGTCCCGGGTTGGCCAGACGATCCTTGTTGTAGGCGCCGGTTGGCACGTAGATCGGCAGCGAAAACGAGATGTGGTTGAGCTCATCGAAGTGATAGCCGGCGGCAATCGGCGTGATCAAGGCGTCGGCGAATTGCGTGCCGGAATCGCTGTCCCCCAGGGTGCGCCCACGCGGGCCGGTGATGCTGGCTTTGATGTCGGTGTATTGCACCGGCACACCGATTGCCGAGGCGTAATTCCATGGGCCTTTGCCGGTGTCCCAGACGTGGGTGAAGTTGCCCATGGTGTAGGAGACTTTCATGTCGATCCCGCCGCTGACTGCGCCGGAAATCGGTGCACCGTCACTGCCCTTGAGCGAGCCGTCGTACCAGATGCTGGTGAGCGACATGACCCAACCCGGCTCGGGTGGGACGATCCCGGCGTTGGAAAACACCTGCTGGCCGGTGATCGGGCGACCGACGCCGCCCTCCGCTGCGTAAAGCAGAGGACTGCCGATCATGCACAGCGCCAACAGCGGGCGCACAACGTTGGGCTTGATCATTGATGACTCCGCTTATTGGTTTGAATTGATCGTATTGAGCAACGGCATTTTCCATTCACCACTGGCGACTTCCGGTTTCGGTATATCAAGGCGAACAATCCCCTGTGCCGAGCCGTTGGGTGTCGGCGGGCAGTTGGGCTGGGCGCCGACGCCACAGCTGACAAACATGGTCATCAGGCCGTATCCGGTGGCTTTGAAAACAGCGTGCATGGCGTTTTCCTTATTTGCCGAATGTCACATTGATACCCGTGTACACAACGAACTGCGGCAGCCCGTCGCCCTTGCGGTCGACCGTCCACTGCGGCTCGACGAAAGCGTTGAGGATGTTGCTGCCGGACTTCCAGGCTTTGCCAACACCCAGACCGAGCGGGATGTAGTGGGTGTCGTTTTTCAGGTCGAAAGTCCAGGTGCCGGTGGAGCGCAGGTACCAGCCTTTTTCCAGGTTATGGATGATGAACGGCTGCATGGTTGCGCTCTCGACGTGCGGGCGATCGTTGTCACCGGCAAACGAACTCTGGTACTGCACCAGCGCGCCGAGCAGTCCGCGCGGCGAGGCGTCGATGGCCACGGCGGCGAGGCCACCTTGCCATTTGCCGGTACCGAGTTCGTCCTGTTCGGCGGTCGGCGCAGTGATCAACGGGCCAATGCCCAATTGCACGCCTTCGGTTTTCAGAATGAAGATATCGAACAGGTTCAGATCGCCGATGCCGGTGCTGTAACCGTTGTGCGGATCGGGGCGGGTGCTGATCGGTAGCGTGGCGCGGACCAGTTGCGGCACGCCGATGAAATCGTTGGGCGCAATCGGCAGGGTGCCGCGCAGCAACACGTCATTGCTGTGCGCATTGCTGTCGTAGAGTTTCGGAGTGTAGTAGTCCTGCAGATTGGCGCCGGGCGCCACGTTCAACGGGTTGTTGCTTTTGTTCGAGTCCTCGGCGTTATCCGCCTGCACGCCACACGCAGCCGCCAGCGCACTGGCCAGAAAAAGAGTCTTCCCCACTCGATTGAACATCATCCCCGATTCCCTGGTGGCTTCTGGATACTCGGCACTTCTCGGCCGTTACGGCGTAATCCCTTTCTTATCAAGCCTGTAGGACACGTCTGAATGACGCTAGCAGCTAATCGGGAGTTAGCCAGCCGAATGGATTAATTCTTTGGTTTTGTGTACGGGTTCACAGGTGATTGTGTACCAACTATTCCATTGCTTACGGTGTAGGAGCTGTCGAGTGAAACGAGGCTGCGATCTTTTGATCTTGGTTTTGTGGATCAAAATCAGAGAATCGTCCGGTCGCGGTTTGAGCTCTCGGCAACTCCTACCCATACGTATTTCAATTCGGGATGTTTAAAGGTTGTTTTGATTTCGCGGAACGTTCCCACAAGGTTTTCAGGTTGTCCGTCGGACGTCGGGTCTCTAGCCTGTGTTCGTCGCTGCCAAATCAGCGACCGGGACTGGAAACCCCGACGGGTATTAGTGGCGCGTACACGCCTTTCATAACGTATCCTTGCGCACTTCAAATGTGTGCACTCCGTTATGGCGGCTGTGCGCGGGAGACCTTCGGGTCGACCGGGTCGCCGCTGCCCGGGTTTCCAACCTGCGTACAGCTGCCACCTCTTCGTCCGGAAACCGAATGGGACAGCTCCAACTTTCAGCGGAGTTACACCATGAAAAAACCAACACCCAACCCCCCAGAAGCAGAAGCCGACACTACATCCCCCTACGCCTCGGTCGACAGTAAAAAGCTCCACGAAGCCGCCGACCGCGCCCTCGATTTCTACCTCAACCCCTCCGCCCACATCATGTCCAGCGCCAACGAGCCGGAACCCATGTACCTCGCCAATCCCAGGTACAACACCGAATCCCTGCTAGCCAACGCCAGCGAAACCCTCGGCTCGGCCAGCGAAATGCTGATCAACTTCGCCGCCTCGCTGGAAACCTCGCAGCGCAAGACCGCATTGGGCATCGCACAGGTCGTCATGCTGGGCGAACTGGCCGTCAACCAAGCCCTCGATCACGTCGAACTCAATGACTGATCTCTGTTGAATGATCGTTCCCACGCAGAGCGTGGGAACGATCAGAATCAAAAGATCGCAGCCTTCGGCAGCTCCTACATGTGATGTCCGGTTTAGCTGTTTTTCTTGGCCTGTTCGCGGACGCGTTCTTCTTGCGCACGCGCTTCGGGGGTGAACTCGGCGCCGAAGTCTTCTGCGGAGAATATCTGGCGGATTTCGATATCGGACTCGCTCGGCATTGGGTTAGGGCAGCGCTTGACCCATTCGATGGCTTCTTCTTTCGACTTCACTTCCCAGATCCAGTAACCCGCCACCAATTCTTTGGTCTCGATGAACGGCCCGTCGATGACCGTGCGTTTGTCACCGGAGAAATGCACGCGAGCGCCTTTGCTGCTCGGATGCAGGCCATCGCAATCGATCAGGATGCCGGCCTTGACCAGTTCTTCGTTGAAGTTGCCCATGGCGGTGATCAGTTCTTCGCTGGGCATGATGCCGGCTTCCGAATCGGCGTTGGCTTTTACAAGGATCATGAAGCGCATGGCGTTTACTCCGTGGATTGTGGGGATTCGTTGTTTAGTCGAACGAGCCACACTTGAATCGACAGGGTCTCTGGTAAAAGTGCGGAGAATTTTTCACACCGCAGATCTCATTGTAGGAGTGAGCCTGCTCGCGATGGCGGTGGGTCATATACGCAGATGTTGACTGACAGACCGCTATCGCGAGCAGGCTCACTCCTACAGGGGAATGGTTGTGGTTTTGTATACAATTTTTCGCGCAGGCACCCAACAATTTCTAAACAGGGCATAGGTCGTCGGACAATTTCGTGGTTAACTTCGGCCTCTTGCATGCTTTCCAATCAAAACATCAGAAGGACTCAAGTCATGGCTCAAGTCACCCTTAAAGGCAATCCGGTTCAAGTCAACGGCCAGTTGCCACAAGCCGGTTCCAAGGCGCCAGCCTTTTCTCTGGTTGCCGGCAATCTGTCCGACGTCACCCTGAAAGACTTTGCCGGCAAGCGCAAAGTGCTGAACATCTTCCCAAGCGTTGACACCCCGACCTGCGCCACCTCGGTGCGCAAGTTCAACGCTCAGGCCAACGACATCAGCAACACCGTGGTGCTGTGCATCTCGGCTGACCTGCCGTTCGCTCAAGCACGCTTCTGCGGCGCCGAAGGTCTGGAAAACGTACAGAACCTGTCGACCCTGCGCGGTGCCGAGTTCATCGAGAACTACGGCGTGGCCATTGCTGACGGCCCGCTGAAAGGCCTGACCGCTCGTGCTGTCGTGGTTCTGGACGAAAACGACAACGTCCTGCACAGCGAACTGGTCAAGGAAATCGCCGAAGAGCCTAACTACGAAGCGGCACTGTCCGTTCTGAAATAAGCGCTTTTACAATTGTTAACGGCCTGGCCCTGTCCAGGCCGTTTTCATTTGTGTATCAGTGTTTTGCCTCACACCTTGAAACGTAAGGTGTAAGTAAATTGCCGGTAAAGCTGCTTTGCTAATTCCCCATCAGTGCTTATCGTTCAGCCTCCCGTAATAGAAGCCCACGCGCCCAATGGTTAATGACTCCATGCAATCGTCCCCCCGTAACTCCCGTCGCTGGCTGATCAGCCTGCTGGTCTTGTTGGTGATCGCCGTTCTGTGCTGGAAATTCTGGCCCGCCGGTTCAGCCCACAAGGAGGGCGCTGACAAGGCTGCGGCCGGGCACACCGGGCGTTCGGGGATGATGCGGCCGGGCTTCGGTGGTGGTAGCGGGCCAATCCCGGTACGCGTGGCGCCAGCAGTCACCGGCGACTTCCCGCTGTACTACAAGGCGCTGGGCACGGTGACCGCTCTCAACACCATCAATGTGCGTAGCCGGGTGGGCGGCGAATTGGTCAAGATCAATTTCGAAGAAGGGCAGATGGTCAAGGCCGGAGACCTGCTGGCCGAGATCGACCCGCGCCCGTACCAGAACGCCTTGCTGCAGGCCGAAGGCACCCTGCTGCAGAATCAGGCGCAACTGAAAAACGCTCAGGTCGATGTCGAGCGTTATCGCGGTCTGTACAAAGAGGACAGCATCGCCAAACAGACGCTGGACACCGCCGAAGCGCTGGTCGGTCAGTATCTCGGTACGGTCAAGACCAATCAGGCCGCGGTCAACGACGCCAAGCTCAATCTCGAATTCACCAAAATCCGCGCACCGATTGCCGGGCGTGTCGGTCTGCGTCAGGTTGACGTCGGCAACCTTGTCACCGCCAACGACACCACGTTCCTCGCCGTGATCACCCAGACCCAACCGATCAGCGTCGCCTTCACCTTGCCGGAAAACAGCCTCGAAACCGTGCTCGCCCGTTATCGCAGCGGCGCCAAACTGCCGGCTGAAGCGTGGGATCGCGGCGACACCAAACTGCAAGCCACCGGCGTTCTGCAAAGCCTCGACAACCAGATCGACGTCGCCACTGGCACCCTGAAGTTCAAGGCCCGCTACGAAAACCGCGATCAGGCGTTGTTCCCCAACCAGTTCGTCAACGTTCACTTGCTGGCTGACACACTCAAAGGCGTGGTGCTGGCACCGTCAGCGGCTATCCAGTTCGGTACCAACGGCACGTTCGTCTATGCGCTGGACGGCGACAAGAAAGTCACCATCCGCCAATTGAAGATTGGCGCCAGTGATGGCGAAAACACCGTGGTCACCGAAGGCCTGGCTGCCGGTGATCGCGTGGTGCTGGAAGGCACCGACCGCCTCAAGGAAGGCAGCGAAGTGGAAGTGGTCAACGACAGCAATCAAGTGCCGACCACGCCGACCGAACACCTGCAAGGCAAATCTGCCGCCACCCCGACTGACGCTGCTGTTTCCGACAAGGCCAAGAAGGGCGCATGAACATTTCGCGGCTGTTCATCCTCCGACCGGTAGCCACCACCCTGAGCATGCTGGCCATTGTGCTGGCCGGCCTGATTGCTTATCGCTTGCTGCCCGTTTCTGCACTGCCACAAGTCGATTACCCGACCATCCGCGTCATGACCCTGTATCCCGGCGCCAGCCCGGATGTGATGACCAGTGCCGTGACGGCGCCGCTCGAACGCCAGTTCGGGCAGATGCCGGGCCTGACGCAAATGGCCTCGACCAGCTCCGGCGGTGCGTCGGTGCTGACGTTGCGTTTCAGCCTCGACATCAACATGGACGTTGCCGAGCAGCAGGTGCAAGCCGCCATCAACGCCGCGACCAATCTGCTGCCAACCGATTTGCCGGCACCGCCGGTGTACAACAAGGTCAACCCGGCGGACACCCCGGTGCTGACCCTGGCGATTACCTCGAAAACCATGCTGTTACCCAAGCTCAATGACCTGGTCGATACGCGCATGGCGCAGAAAATCGCCCAGATCAGCGGCGTCGGCATGGTCAGCATTGCCGGCGGTCAGCGTCAGGCCGTACGCATCAAGGTCAACCCTGAGGCGCTGGCGGCCAACAGCCTGAACCTGTCCGACGTGCGCACCTTGATCAGTGCCTCCAACGTCAACCAGCCGAAGGGCAACTTCGACGGTCCGACCCGCGTGTCAATGCTCGATGCCAACGACCAACTGACCTCGCCCGAGGACTACGCCAATCTGATTCTCGCCTACAAGAACGGCGCGCCGTTACGGCTCAAGGACGTGGCGGAAATCGTCGATGGCGCCGAGAACGAGCGTCTCGCGGCGTGGGCCAACAAGAATCAGGCCGTGCTGCTGAACATCCAGCGTCAGCCGGGTGCCAACGTCATTGAGGTGGTCGACCGCATCAAGGCGTTGCTGCCGAGCATCACCGACAACCTGCCGGCCGGCCTTGATGTCACCGTGCTGACCGACCGTACGCAAACCATTCGCGCCTCGGTCACTGATGTGCAACACGAATTGCTCATCGCCATCGCCCTGGTAGTAATGGTGACGTTCCTGTTCCTGCGCCGCGCCAGTGCGACGATCATTCCGTCGGTGGCCGTACCGCTGTCGCTGATCGGCACCTTTGGCGTGATGTATCTGGCCGGGTTCTCGGTGAACAACCTGACCCTGATGGCCCTGACCATTGCCACCGGT
Source organism: Pseudomonas sp. AC242 (assembly GCF_979258655.1). Classification (NCBI taxonomy): domain Bacteria; kingdom Pseudomonadati; phylum Pseudomonadota; class Gammaproteobacteria; order Pseudomonadales; family Pseudomonadaceae; genus Pseudomonas; species Pseudomonas sp. AC242. The sequence continues at coordinate 2,674,742 of NZ_OZ409873.1, read as the reverse complement.
TTTGTGGTCGACGATGCGATCGTCATGCTGGAGAACATTTCGCGCTTCATCGAAGAAGGCGACAGCCCGATGCAGGCCGCGCTCAAAGGCGCCAAGCAGATTGGCTTCACCCTGATTTCCCTGACCCTGTCGCTGATCGCAGTACTGATTCCGCTGTTGTTCATGGCCGACGTGGTGGGGCGCTTGTTCCGCGAATTCGCCATCACTCTGGCTGTGGCAATCCTGATTTCACTGGTGGTCTCGCTGACCCTGACGCCGATGATGTGCGCGCGCTTGCTCAAGCGTGAGCCAGAAGCACATGAGCAGGGCCGTTTCTACCGCGCCAGCGGTGCAGTCATCGATTGGATGATCGCCGAGTATGGTCGGATGCTGCGCTGGGTGCTCAAGCATCAGCCGCTGACCTTGCTGGTGGCTATCGGCACGCTGGCGTTGACCGTGTTTCTGTACATGGTGGTGCCGAAGGGCTTCTTTCCGGTGCAGGACACCGGGGTGATTCAGGGTATTTCCGAGGCACCGCAGTCGATTTCCTTCGCGGCGATGGGCGAGCGTCAACAAGAGCTGGCGAAGATCATTCTCGAAGATCCGGCCGTACAGAGCCTGTCGTCCTACATCGGTGTCGACGGCGATAACGCCACGCTCAACAGCGGCCGCTTGCTGATCAACCTCAAGCCTCACGGTGAGCGCGATCTGAGCGCCACAGAAGTGATTGCGCGCCTGCAACCGCAGCTGGACAAACTGGTTGGCATCCGTCTGTTCATGCAACCGGTGCAGGATCTGACCATCGAGGACCGCGTCAGCCGCACGCAATACCAGTTCAGCATGTCTTCGCCGGATTCCGAACTGCTCAGCCAGTGGAGCGGCCGCCTGGTCGAAGCGCTGGCCCAGCGTCCGGAACTGACGGACGTCGCCAGTGATTTGCAGGACAAGGGTTTGCAGGTCTATCTGGTGATCGACCGCGATGCCGCCTCACGCCTGGGCGTTTCGGTGGCGAACATCACCGATGCGCTGTACGACGCCTTCGGGCAGCGACAGATCTCGACCATTTACACCCAGGCCAGCCAGTACCGCGTGGTGCTGCAGGCCCAGGCCGGGGAGAAGATCGGCCCGCAGGCGCTGGACCAGATTCACGTCAAGACCACCGATGGCGCACAGGTGCGTCTGTCGAGTCTCGCCCATGTCGAAGAGCGGCAGGCGCAACTGGCGATCACCCATATCGGCCAGTTCCCGGCGGTGATGATGTCGTTCAACCTGGCGCCCGGAGTGGCGTTGGGGCATGCGGTCGACATCATCGAGCAGGTACAGAAAGACATCGGCATGCCCGTCGGCGTGCAGACCCAGTTCCAGGGTGCAGCGGAAGCTTTCCAGGCGTCATTGTCGAGCACTTTGCTGCTGATTCTGGCGGCAGTGGTGACCATGTACATCGTGCTGGGCGTGCTGTACGAGAGCTACATTCACCCGATCACCATTCTTTCGACCTTGCCATCGGCGGCGGTCGGCGCCTTGCTGGCGTTGCTGCTCAGCGGCAATGACCTGGGCATGATCGCGATCATCGGTATCATTCTGCTGATCGGTATCGTGAAAAAGAACGCGATCATGATGATCGACTTCGCCCTCGATGCTGAACGCACCCAAGGCATGGCGCCGGAACAGGCGATTTATCAGGCGGCGCTGCTGCGCTTCCGGCCAATCCTCATGACCACGCTGGCGGCGCTGTTCGGTGCGGTGCCGTTGATGCTCGCCACCGGCTCCGGGGCTGAATTGCGTCAGCCGCTGGGTCTGGTGATGGTTGGCGGTCTGCTGGTGAGCCAGGTGCTGACGCTGTTCACCACGCCGGTGATCTACCTGTATTTCGACCGTCTTGGCCGGCGCTTTGGCAAGACCAATGCCGACACTGAAGAGGTGTCGGTATGACTACTGTCCGTACACATAACCCCTGTAGGCCTTCGCCTGCTCGCGATGAGGCCGGCACTTGCGACATCAATGTAAACAGACACACCGCTATCGCGAGCAGGCTCACTCCTACAGGGGATTGGTGTGACGTTGGGGATTGCGTTCGATGAACCTCTCCGGTCCTTTCATCAAACGCCCGGTGGCGACGATGCTGTTGAGCCTGGCAATCATGCTGCTCGGCGGCGTCAGCTTCGGCCTGCTGCCAGTGGCGCCGCTGCCGCAAATGGACTTCCCGGTGATCGTCGTGCAGGCCAGCCTGCCCGGTGCCAGCCCGGAGGTCATGGCATCCACCGTGGCGACGCCGCTGGAGCGCTCGTTCGGCGCGATCGCCGGCGTCAACACCATGAGCAGCCGTTCCAGTCAGGGCTCGACCCGGGTCATTCTGCAATTTGATCTCGACCGCGACATCAACGGCGCGGCGCGGGAAGTGCAGGCGGCGATCAACGCTTCGCGCAACCTGTTGCCGAGCGGGATGCGCAGCATGCCGACCTACAAGAAGGTCAACCCGTCGCAGGCGCCGATCATGGTGTTGTCGCTGACGTCGGACGTGCTGGAAAAAGGCCAGCTCTACGATTTGGCTTCGACCATTTTGTCCCAGAGCCTTTCACAGGTGCAGGGCGTCGGCGAAGTACAGATCGGCGGCAGTTCGCTGCCGGCGGTGCGTATCGAACTCGAACCGCAGGCGCTGAATCAGTACGGTGTAGCGCTCGACGATGTGCGCAAGACCATCGCCGATGCCAACGTGCGCCGGCCGAAGGGTTCGGTCGAAGACGGCCAGCGTTTGTGGCAGATCCAGGCCAATGATCAGCTGGAAAAAGCCAAGGATTACGAATCACTGATCATCCACTATGCCGATGGCGCAGCGCTGCGCCTCAAGGACGTGGCCAAGGTCAGTGATGGCGTCGAAGACCGCTACAACAGCGGCTTCTTCAACGATGACGCCGCCGTGCTGCTGGTGATCAACCGCCAGGCCGGCGCCAACATCATCGAGACGGTCAACGAGATCAAGGCGCAACTGCCGGCCCTGCAAGCGGTGTTGCCCGCCAGCGTGAAGCTGAATCTGGCCATGGACCGCTCGCCGGTGATCAAAGCCACCCTGCATGAAGCCGAGATGACCTTGCTGATTGCCGTGGCGCTGGTGATTCTGGTGGTGTTTCTGTTCCTCGGTAACTTCCGCGCCTCGCTGATTCCGACGTTGGCCGTGCCGGTGTCGCTGGTCGGCACCTTTGCGGTGATGTACCTCTACGGTTTCTCGCTGAACAACCTGTCGCTGATGGCGCTGATTCTGGCCACCGGTCTGGTGGTGGACGACGCCATCGTGGTGCTGGAGAACATTTCCCGGCACATCGACGAAGGCGTCAAACCGATGCAGGCCGCGTACCTCGGGGCCAAGGAAGTCGGGTTTACCTTGCTGTCGATGAACGTCTCGCTGGTGGCGGTGTTCCTCTCGATCCTGTTTATGGGCGGGATCGTCGAGAGCCTGTTTCGCGAGTTTTCCATCACCCTGGCCGCAGCCATCGTCGTGTCGCTGGTGGTTTCCCTGACGCTGACGCCGATGCTCTGCGCCCGTTGGCTGAAGCCGCACACACCCGGCCAGGAAAACCGCCTGCAACGCTGGAGCCGTCGCACCAACGACTGGATGGTCGGCAAATACGCCAGCAGCCTCGACTGGGTTTTGCGCCACCGGCGCCTGACGTTGCTCAGCTTGCTGATCACCGTCGGCGTCAACGTTGCGCTGTACGTGGTGGTGCCGAAAACCTTCATGCCACAGCAGGACACCGGCCAATTGATCGGTTTCGTACGCGGCGACGACGGCCTGTCGTTCAGCGTGATGCAGCCGAAAATGGAAATTTTCCGCCGCGCCGTGCTCAAGGACGAAGCGGTGGAAAGTGTCGCCGGGTTCATTGGCGGCAGCAACGGCACCAATAACGCCTTCATGCTGGTGCGTCTGAAGCCAATCAAGGAGCGCCAGCTCAACGCGCAGAAAGTCATCGAGCGCCTGCGCAAGGAAATGCCCAAGGTCCCCGGTGCGCAACTGATGCTGATGGCCGATCAGGATCTGCAATTTGGCGGCGGCCGCGAACAGACCACGTCGCAGTACAGCTACATCCTGCAAAGTGGTGATCTGGGCGAGTTGCGCAAGTGGTATCCAAAAGTGGTTACCGCGTTAAGGGCCTTGCCGGAACTGACGGCGATTGACGCCCGAGAGGGAGCGGGTGCCCAGCAAGTGACGTTGATCGTCGACCGCGATCAGGCCAAGCGCCTGGGGATCGACATGGACATGGTTACTTCGGTATTGAACAACGCCTACAGCCAGCGGCAGATTTCGACGATCTACGACAGCCTCAATCAGTATCAGGTGGTCATGGAGGTCAATCCGAAATACGCCCAGGACCCGGTGACGCTCAAGCAGGTGCAGGTGATCACCGCTGACGGTGCGCGGGTGCCGCTGTCGACGTTCGCTCATTACGAAAACAGCCTGGAAGACGACCGCGTCAGCCACGAAGGCCAGTTCGCCTCCGAAGACATTTCCTTCGACATGGCCGAAGGCGTGACGGTGGAGCAGGGCAGTGCTGCGATCGAGCGGGCGATTGCCAAGCTCGGCCTGCCGGAAGACGTCATCGCAAAAATGGCCGGCACCGCCGACGCCTTCGCCGCGACGCAAAAGAGCCAGCCGTTCATGATTCTCGGCGCGTTGCTGGCGGTGTATCTGGTGTTGGGTGTGCTGTATGAAAGCTACATTCATCCGCTGACGATTCTGTCGACCCTGCCGTCGGCCGGTGTCGGCGCGTTGCTGTCGATCTATGCGCTGGGCGGCGAGTTCAGCCTGATCTCGTTGCTTGGGTTGTTCCTGCTGATTGGCGTGGTGAAGAAAAACGCCATTCTGATGATCGACCTCGCGCTGCAACTGGAACGGCATCAGGGCTTGTCGCCGCTGGAATCGATCCGCAGCGCCTGTCTGCAACGCTTGCGGCCGATTCTGATGACCACCCTGGCGGCGATTCTCGGTGCCTTGCCGTTGCTGCTGGGCCGGGCCGAAGGCGCGGAAATGCGCCAGCCGCTGGGCCTGACCATCATCGGCGGGCTGATTTTCAGCCAGGTGCTGACGCTTTACACCACCCCGGTGGTTTACCTCTATCTTGACAAGCTGCGCCATCGTTTCAACAAATGGCGTGGCGTGCGCACTGACGCCGCTCTGGAAACTCCGCTATGACTGACCGTTCGCTTTTCAATCTGGCCACCGTTCGCGGCTCGCGTCTGCTGAGCCTGTCGCTGTGCGTGGCGATGCTCAGTGCCTGCGCCGTCGGCCCGGACTACCAACGGCCGCAAACTGCGGAAATCGCCCAGTACAAGGAGGCCGAGGGCTGGACTCAGGCCAACCCGAGCGATTCACTGGCCCGAGGGGCCTGGTGGGAGTTGTATGGCGATCAGCAGCTCAACGGCTTGATCGAGAAACTCAACAATTCCAACCAGACCGTCGCGCAGTCGGAAGCCCAGTACCGTCAGGCTCAGGCGTTGGTGCGCAGTGCCCGTGGCGCGTTTTATCCGAAAGTAGACTTGAGCCTCGGCAAGACCCGCTCCAGTCAGGGCACTGGCAGCAGCAGTTCGAGTCTGAGCAGTTCTTCCAGCGGTATCCGCGACACCTATAACGCCGAACTTGGCGTCAGTTGGGAAGCGGACGTGTGGGGCAAGCTGCGCCGTGGACTGGAAGCCGATGAGGCCAGCGCCCAGGCCAGTTTTGCCGATTTGGCTGCGATGCGCCTGAGTCAGCAATCGGAGCTGGTGCAGAACTACCTGCAACTGCGCGTGATCGATCAGCAGAAACGCCTGCTCGAAGCCACGGTCGCCGCCTACGAACGCTCGTTGAAGATGACCCAGAACCAGTACCGCGCAGGGGTTTCCGGGCGCGATGCGGTGGCGCAGGCACAGACACAACTGAAAAGCACCCAGGCCGATCTGGTTGACCTGATCTGGCAGCGCGCGCAATTCGAAAATGCGATTGCTGTGCTGACCGGACAGGCCCCGGCGGATTTCAACATTGCCGAAGTGCAGACCATTCCAAAGCTGCCGCAAGTGCCGTTGAGCCTGCCCTCGCAGTTGCTCGAGCGGCGCCCGGACATCGCTTCGGCAGAGCGTTCGGTGATTGCCGCCAACGCCAACATCGGCGTGGCCAAAGCGGCGTATTACCCAGATCTGAGCTTGAGTCTGAGCGGCGGCTACAGCAGCAGTACTTCGCAGAACCTGGTCAGCCTGCCCAACCGTTTCTGGTCGGTGGGGCCGAAACTGGCGCTGCCGCTGTTTGACGGTGGCATTCGTTCGGCGGAAGTCGACCGCACCGAGGCGGTGTATGACCAGACCGTGGCCAAGTACCGTCAGACCGTGCTCGACGGTTTCCGCGAAGTTGAAAACTATCTGGTGCAGCTCAAGGTGTATGAAGACGAAGCGGCGGTGCGCCAGGAGGCGCTCGATGCGGCGCGCGACTCCCTGCGCCTGACGGAGAACCAGTACAAGGCCGGGCTGATTGCATACATCGACGTCGTGGTGGTGCAAGCCACGGCGCTGAGCAATGAGCGCAGCGTGCTGAATATTCTGCAGAGTCGCTTGATCGCCAGCGTGCAACTGATTGCGGCGCTGGGCGGTGGTTGGGATGGGCAGCTGGATGTGAGCGATAACACCCGCTGAAGGTTGGCTTCACTGATCATTCCCACGCTCTGCGTGGGAATGCAGCCCGGGACGCTCCGCGTCCCATCCAGAGCCGAACGCAGAGCGTCCGCAGAGGCATTCCCACGCAGAGCGTGGGAACGATCGGGTAAAGCTGTGACGCCGCGCCAGAGCCTCGTCGGACGATCGAACAAGCGTTTCATCGGCTTGATGGCCAATTGCTCACTTTGTCAGTGCGTTCTTCTGTGCAATCAGTACAATCGCCGCCTTTGCCCGACCGAGAACGGACGCAATCCGCGTTGGGTGGCCACGAGAATTCCCATGCTCATCGGTAGTTATTCCTCCACGCTGGTTTTCATTTCGTTGTGTGTGGCGATTCTCGCTTCCTACACCGCGCTCGACCTTACCGGTCGCATTGCCACGGCCAAGGGCCGGGCGGTGCATTTCTGGACCGCCGGCGGTGCGTTTGCCATGGGCATCGGCGTCTGGTCGATGCATTTCATTGGCATGCTGGCCTTCAAACTGCCGATCGACCTGGGCTATGACATCGCCCTGACCGCGCTGTCGCTGCTCATCGCCGTGTTGTCCTGTGGATTCGCCTTATGGTTGGTCAGTCAGCCGAAACTGCCGATTCTGCAACTGGCGTTCGGCGCGCTGATCATGGGCAGCGGCATCAGTGCCATGCACTACACCGGCATGGCGGCGATGCGCATGACGCCGGGGATCGATTACGATCCGACGTTGTTTGGCGCTTCGCTGCTGATTGCCGTCGGCGCCTCGGCGGCGGCACTGTGGATCGCTTTCCGCCTGCGTCAGCATTCGCCTTATGTGCGACTGATTCGGGGCGGGGCGGCGATCATCATGGGCATCGCCATTGTCGGCATGCATTACACCGGCATGGCCGCCGCGCAGTTTCCTGATGGCAGTTTCTGTGGTGCCACCGTCAATGGCTTGAAGGGCAATGGCCTCGACAGCCTGGTGTTGATCACCACGCTGGCGGTGCTGTCGATTGCCTTGCTGACCTCGATTCTCGACGCGCGCCTCGAAGCGCGTACCGCTGATCTCGCGCACTCGCTGACCGTGGCCAACCGCGAACTTACGCAACTGGCCCTGCACGACACCCTGACCGGCCTGCCGAACCGCATGCTGCTGGATGACCGGATCAATCAGGCGATGAAAAAGGTCCATGAGCAGGGTGGCTGTTTTGCTTTGATGTTCATCGATCTGGACGGCTTCAAACCGGTCAACGATGCGTTCGGTCACCATATGGGCGACCAGTTATTGCGGGAAGTGGGCTTGCGTCTGCGTGAAGACTTGCGCGGTCCGGACACACTGGCGCGAATCGGCGGCGATGAATTCGTGCTGCTGGTGCGTCTGACCGAACCCGATGACGCACTGGGACTGGCGGCACGTCAGGTCGGCCTGATCGCGCAATCATTCCGCGTCGCCGAACATGATTTGCAGATATCCGCCAGCGTCGGCATCGCCCTGTACCCGGGGAATGGCCAGACCGCGCAGGAACTGCTGATGAACGCCGACGCGGCGATGTACCACGCCAAGGGCGGCGGCAAGAACGGTTACAGCTTTTTCGACGCGTCGATGAACAACAACGCGCGCAAGCAGTTGCAGTTGTTGCAGGACCTGCGCGCAGCGCTGGAGCACAGCCAGTTCAGTTTGCATTACCAGCCGAAGTTCGACGCCGCCAACGGCCGTCCGGTCGGGGCTGAGGCGTTGCTGCGTTGGCAGCATCCGATTCACGGCATGCTGATGCCGGACAAGTTCATCGAACTGGCGGAGAAATCCGGGCTGATCATTCCGATCGGTGAATGGGTGCTCAATGAAGCCTGTCGGCAAATGCGCGAGTGGTACGTGCTCGGTTACACCGATTGGCGTATCGCGGTGAACCTGTCGGCGCTGCAGTTCTGCCACGCCGGACTGGTGCGCAGCGTGGCCAAGGCGTTGGCCACGCATCACTTGCCGGCGAACAGCCTGACGCTGGAAATCACCGAGACCACGGCCATGAGCGATGCCGATGCGAGCATGACGGTGTTGCAGGAGTTGTCGGACATGGGCGTCGATCTGTCGATCGATGACTTCGGCACGGGTTATTCCAGCCTGATGTACCTCAAGCGTTTGCCGGCCAACGAGCTGAAGATCGATCGTGGCTTTGTGCGCGATCTGGAGCATGACAGTGACGATGCCGCGATTGTTTCGGCGATTGTCGCATTGGGCCAGGCGCTCGGTTTGCGCATTGTCGCTGAAGGTGTTGAAACCGGTGTGCAGCAGGCGTTTCTGACTGAGCTGGGATGTGATTCGTTGCAGGGTTATCTGTTGGGGCATCCGATGCCGGCGGACAGATTCATGCAGGATATTGCGCGCGGCAAGCCGGTGGCGGCGGTCTGATCGACCGCGCTATCGTTCTTCGCGAGCAGGCTTGCTCCCACAGGGACAGCGTGGTGCACGAATGCAGTCTGGGAGCGAGCCTGCTCGCGAAGGCGTCCGGCCAGACACAACAGACCTCATGCAAAACCCGCCAATGGCGGTTATTCTTCCCCCGACTGTTACGTGTGCATTGGGGGAGAAAGGCCAGCATGGATAAAGTCATTGTGATCACTGGTGGCGGGCGCGGGATTGGCGCCGCCACGGCGCTGTTGGCTGCCGAGCAAGGCTATCGGATCTGCATCAACTATGAGCAAGACGAGCAGGCTGCGCAAAGCGTGCTGGAGCAAGTCCGTGCATTGGGCGCACACGCCATCGCCGTGCGCGCTGACGTCAGCATCGAAGACGAAGTGATCGCGCTGTTCCAGCGGGTCGACAGCGAATTGGGCCGTGTCACTGCGCTGGTGAACAACGCCGGTACCGTCGGACACAAATCGCGGGTCGATGAAATGTCCGAATTCCGCATTCTGAAAATCATGAAAACCAACGTTCTGGCGCCGATCCTCTGCGCCAAGCACGCGATTCTGCGCATGTCGCCCAAGCACGGCGGGCAGGGCGGCAGTATCATCAACGTGTCGTCAGTGGCTTCACGCCTTGGTTCGCCCAACGAGTACGTCGATTACGCGGCCTCAAAAGGTGCGCTCGACACCTTCACCATCGGCTTGTCCAAGGAAGTCGCGGGCGAAGGGATTCGGGTCAACGCGGTGCGCCCGGGTTACATCTACACCGATTTCCACGCGCTGAGCGGCGATCCGGATCGGGTCAGCAAGCTGGAGTCGGCGATTCCGATGGCCCGTGGCGGACGGCCGGATGAGGTGGCGGAGGCGATTGTCTGGTTGTTGTCGGATAAGGCTTCTTATGCGACCGGGACGTTTGTTGATTTGGGTGGCGGGCGCTGATCGTTGGGATTTGTGTTGCCTGATCCGGCCCCATCGCTGGCAAGCCAGCTCCCACAGGTTTCAGTGTCGTACACAACATACGCGGTGACATAGAACACTGTGGGAGCTGGCTTGCCGGCGATGGGGCCAGTGCAGTCAGCAACAATCTGTCAGAACGACCGCACAATCCGCCCCAACGTCTCCATCGCCTTTTCCGAGTCTTCAGTCCACGGACTGCCATAGTTCAACCGAATACAATTCCTGAACCGCTGCGTCGGCGAGAAAATCGGCCCCGGCGCAATGCTGATGCCTTGCGCCAGTGCCATCTGAAACAACTTCAACGAATCCATCTGCGGCGGCAATTCCAGCCACAAAAAGTAGCCGCCCGCCGGTTGGCTGACCCGCGTCTGCGCCGGGAAATAGCGGGCGATCGCCGCAAGCATCGCGCTCTGCTGTTCTTCCAGCGCATAACGCAATTTGCGCAAATGCCGGTCGTAGCCGCCGTGTTGCAGATAGTCGGCAATCGCCGCTTGCGCGGGCATTGAGGCGCACAGTGAAGTCATCAGTTTCAACCGTTCGATTTTCTGCGCGTAGCGCCCGGCGGCGACCCAGCCGATGCGGTAACCCGGGGCCAGGCTTTTGGCGAACGAACCGCAGTGCATCACCAGGCCCTCAGTATCGAAGGCCTTGGCTGGTTTCGGTGCCTGCTGGCCGTAATAGAGTTCGGCGTAGACATCATCTTCGATCAGCGGCACCTGATGGCGGCGCAGCAGTTCGACCAATTCCTGTTTCTTCGCCTCGGGCATGGTCGCGCCCATCGGGTTCTGGAAGCTGGTCATGCACCAGCAGGCCTTGATCGGGTGGCGTTCCAGGGTTTGCGCGAGCACGCCGAGGTCGATGCCATCGCGCGGGTGCACGGGGATTTCCACAGCTTTGAGTTTCAAGCGCTCGAGGACTTGCAGGCTGGCGTAGAACGCCGGCGCTTCGATGGCGACCAGATCGCCCGGTTCGGTGACGGCTTGCAGGCACAGGTTCAGCGCTTCGAGCGCGCCGTTGGTGATCAGCAACTCTTCCATCGGCAGCATCAGGCCGCCGACCATGTAGCGCAGGGCGATCTGCCGGCGCAGTTGCGGGTTGCCCGGCGACATGTCGGTGACGACCATGCGCGGATCCATCTCGCGGGCGGCACTGGCCAGCGAGCGCGACAGGCGTTGCAGCGGGAACAGCGTCGGGCTGGGGAACGCTGAGCCGAAGGGCACGGTGCTCGGGTCCTTGATCGAATCGAGTACCGAGAACACCAGTTCACTGACGTCGACTTCGGTGGAGTCGTTGACGTGGCTACTGATCACCGGCTCGGAAAACGGGCTTGGCGCGTGAGTGTTGACGAAGTAGCCGGAGCGCGGTCGGGCGCGGATCAAGCCACGGCGTTCAAGAAGGTAATAGGCCTGGAATACCGTGGACGGGCTGACGCCGTAGGTCTGGCTGGCGTAACGCACCGAAGGCACGCGCTGGCCGGGGCCGAGGACGCCGGAGCGGATCAGTTCAGCGATGTCGTCGGCGAATTTTTCGTAGCGTTTCATCGAGGAGCCTTGGTGCTGGTTGATGATGAGGTGTGTCAGGGGAACTGCCCCTCACCCTAGCCCTCTCCCAGAGGGAGAGGGGACTGATCGGGGGATGCTTGTGAACTACACCGACCTGAAAGTACTTCGCTGAATCCATAATCGACTCGGCCTGAAAGTGCTTTGCTGAATCCCAATCGACTCGGTCTGAAAGCGTTTTGCTGAATCCCAATCGACTCGGTCTGAAAGTGCTTTGCTGAATCCCAATCGACTCGGTCTGAAAGCGTTTTGCTGAATCCATAATCGACTCGGTCTGTCAGGTCGATGTATAGCGACAGACACCTCGGTCGGCCCCCTCTCCCCCTGGGAGAGGGCTGGGGTGAGGGAGCGGATTCTAACGGCTCAGCGATTCATCGGCGCAACAAACCTGCTCTTCGCCACGCTATAAACCTCAGGCTCATCACTGTCGGCAATCTTGAAGCTCAAGGTCTGCGAACTGCTGGCCGGGCGCTCCGTGGTCATCGCCACCGACACCGGCACATCGACAATTTCCCCCGGTGCCAGGCTCAGCTCAGTCTTGCCTTGCAACTGGAAGCCGTCGCCGTCGACCAGGCTGAGGTTGTAGTCCTGACGTTGCTGGGTCTTGTTGATGACTTTGAGGGTGTAGATGTTTTCGATCTGGCCCTGACCGTTTTCACGGAACAAGCCGCGATCCTTGGTCACGTCCAGCGAGACCATCGGCCGTTCGACCAGCGCCAATGCCAATGCGCCGATCATCGCCACCAGCACCACGGTGTAACCGATCAAACGCGGACGCAGCAGGTGAGTCTTGCCACCCTGCAATTCGCGCTCGGAACTGTAGCGGATCAAACCACGCGGGTAGTTCATCTTGTCCATGATCGAGTCACAGGCGTCTATGCACGCCGCGCAACCGATGCATTCCATCTGCAGGCCATCGCGGATGTCGATGCCGGTCGGGCAGACCTGCACACACAACTGACAGTCGATGCAATCACCCAGACCGGCTTCAAGCGGTTTAACGTCGCGTTTACGCGGGCCACGGTTTTCGCCACGGGCCACGTCGTAGGAAATCGCCAGGGTGTCTTTGTCGAACATCACGCTCTGGAACCGCGCATACGGACACATGTGCATGCACACCGCCTCGCGCAGCCAACCGGCGTTGATGTAGGTGGCAGCGGTGAAGAACAGCACCCAGAACAGGCTGACGCCGCCGATTTGCAGGGTCAGCAACTCTTCGGCCAGTGGCCGGATCGGCGTGAAGTAACCGACGAAGGTCAGGCCGGTGAGCACGCTGATCGCCAGCCACAAGGTGTGTTTGGCGGCGCGCCGCGCCAGTTTGTTCAGGCTCCATGGTGCGGCTTGCAGTTTGATCCGCTGGTTGCGCTCGCCTTCGGTGATCTTCTCGCACCACATGAAGATCCATGTCCACGAACTCTGCGGGCAGGTGTAGCCGCACCAGACCCGGCCGGCAAACACGGTAATGGCGAACAAACCGAAGGCGGCGATGATCAACAGCGCCGAGAGCAGGATGAAATCCTGCGGCCAGAACGTCGCGCCGAAGATGTGGAATTTGCTTTCGGAAAGATCCCAGAGCACCGCCTGACGGCCGCCCCAGTTCAGCCACACGGTGCCGAAAAACAGCACGAACAGAAATCCCGCGCCGCTCATGCGCAGGGTGCGGAACAGGCCGGTGAAGCTGCGGGTGTGGATCTGGTTGTCGCTGGACTTGGCCGTCGCCTTCATTGGGCGTGCGGGCACCTTCTTTATAGTCGGGGATGCTTCTACGGTTCGGACGGGGATTTGTTCGCTCATGGTTATTCGCTCATCAGCCTCCATCAGGCCAGCGCACTATGAGCGTCGATCTGTTTGCATAACAGACTCAGGTATTTCAATAAAAAGCGGATCAGATGAGATTTTGGATAACGTCTGCGACAACTTGAAGCAGCGCGCAGGCAAAGGCGCAAACGCCTATCGCAGACGTTTGCGCGGGGTGTTGATCGAAGTCAGTCAAATCACCGAATCACTCTCGTCGGCTTTCAGGTGTTTGCGCCCGTCTTTGGCGCCTGCGACGGTCAAGGCGTCAGCCTCTGCCTCTGTGATGTAAACGCGCCGGCCTTCTATTTCCACGAATGACATGGATTTTTCGCTATCTGTCATGACTTCCAGAGTGTCGCAAATGCGAATTTCCTCGCCGTGTTCGACGGCGAAAAAACACACTTTTTGTTCGGGGTTGGATTCATCGACTCGAAGAGGCATGGGAGCAGTCCTTTTTTCAGGGAGGTCTGCAAGGTTAGGGCGCGCGCGTTGCCGATCGTTCTGCGCAACTGATTAATGGTCGCCGCTGTCCATCGTTTACCGACTAATAACAAGGACTGCACGATGAACGCGTGGTGGCATGAAGTGTGGGAAACCCTGCAAGCGGAATTCGCCGACGTTGGCGATGCTTCGCAATTGACGCGGATTACCGTTCGCCTGCTGATGGCGGCGGTGCTGGGCGGGATTCTGGGGTTTGAGCGCGAGCACAAGGGCAAGGCTGCCGGGGTGCGCACGCACATGCTGGTAGCGCTTGGGGCCGCGCTGTTTGTGCTGGTGCCGCAAACGTCAGGGGCGGAGTCGGATGCGATGAGCCGGGTGGTGCAGGGGGTGATCGCCGGGATCGGCTTTCTCGGTGCCGGGACTATCCTGAAAAACAAGGAAGGCGATGAAGGCCATGTCAAAGGCCTGACCACGGCTGCCGGGCTGTGGATGACCGCGGCCATTGGTGTCGCGGCCGGATTGGGCAGGGAGGCAACGGCGCTGCTCAGTACCTTTCTGGCGCTGGGGATTTTCAGCGTGATGCCGCGCATCGTGAAGCTCTTCGAAAAGGACGAGGAAAAAACTGATGACCACTGATCATTCCTGCGCCGGATGATCGTTGCCACCCTCTGCGTGGAAACGCCTCAATGGACGCTATGCGTCCGCTTTGGGACGCGGAGCGTCCCGGGCTGCATTCCCACGCGGAGCGTGGGAACGATCAGTTAACGATCAATCAGACGATGACGGGTGGCATCGTCGTCGGTGGTTCTTCTTTGGGCGGCGGTGTGGTTCCCGGTGGTTCCTGCTCGGGAATCGGCTGCGGCTCGGTCTCGGGAAGAGTGGGTTTGTCGATGTTCGGATCAGGCGTTTCGGCCGGGATCGGGATGTTCATCTGATGACCTCCGTGTGGCACATGGCGTGAGAAGTGCTTAAGTGGATTGACCACCTCGTGGCGAATTCGATCCGCTTTTCTGACACGGCAATTTCATCTGAACTTTTCCCGGCGCCGGTCGCTCGGAACCTAAGTGAGTTCATTGCGGGGCAGGCGCAGCGTTGCGAACACTGACCCGGCACAAGAGCGTCCTTGGGGCGTTAAGGAGAGATGCTCAATGACGGCTGAAAAACCTTCTGAATTAAGCTACAACCCGCACATGCCGCTGTCGCAGGCCTTGCTGCTGCCGCGAATTGCCATTGAAAACACCATGCCGACCCTCGATGGCGGGCAGTTCGCCGTGAAGTCGATTGCCGACCGTGAAATTGTGGTCACCAGCAAAGTGTTTGCCGACGGTCACGACAAACTCGCCGTGCGCATTCGCTGGCGCGAGGAAGGCGAGGAGACCTGGCAGACCGAGGTCATGGCTGATCAGGGCAACAATGGCTGGCAAGGCCAGTTCCGCCCTGAGCATCAAGGGCGTTTCCTCTATTGTATCGAAGCGTGGATCGACCATTTCGCCAGTTTCCAATATGAACTGGAGAAGAAACACAGCGCCGCTGTGCCTGTTTCGCTGGAGTTGCAGGAAGGCCGAACCATGGTGCAACAGGCCGCCGAACGCAGCGAAGGCCAGCTCAGCGAACAGCTCGCCGCGTTGCACCACGAGTTGTCCGGGCTGCTCGAAACCGAGCAGGTCGCGTTGTTCCTGCACTCGCGCAGTGCGCAATTGATGGCTGAGGCCGATCATCGCGCCTATCTGAGCGTCAGTCCGGAATTCCCGGTGGACGTCGAACGCGAACTGGCCGAATTTGCCAGTTGGTATGAACTGTTTCCGCGCTCGATCACCGACGATCCCCACCGTCACGGCACCTTCAATGACGTGCACGCGCGTTTGCCGATGATTCAGGACATGGGTTTCGACGTGCTGTATTTCACGCCGATCCATCCGATTGGCCGCGCCCATCGCAAGGGCCGCAACAACTCCCTGACCGCCGGCCCCGATGATCCGGGCAGTCCTTATGCCATCGGCAGTGAGGAGGGCGGCCACGAGGCCATTCACTCGCAACTCGGCACCCGCGAAGACTTCCGCCGACTGGTGGCCGCTGCCGCCGATCACGGCCTGGAAATCGCCCTCGATTTTGCCATTCAGTGTTCCCAGGATCACCCGTGGCTCAAACAGCATCCGGGCTGGTTCAACTGGCGTCCCGACGGCACGATCAAATACGCGGAAAACCCGCCGAAGAAATATCAGGACATCGTCAACGTCGACTTCTATGCGCCGGACGCGATTCCGAGCCTGTGGGTCGAGTTGCGCGACATCGTCATCGGTTGGGTCGAGGAGGGCGTGAAGATCTTTCGCGTCGACAATCCGCACACCAAACCGCTGCCGTTCTGGCAATGGCTGATCGCTGATGTGCGGGCGCTGTACCCGGAAGTGATCTTCCTCGCCGAAGCCTTCACCACGCCAGCGATGATGGCGCGGCTGGGCAAGGTCGGTTACACCCAGAGCTACACCTACTTCACTTGGCGCAACAGCAAGGCTGAGCTGGCGACCTATTTCACTGAGCTGAATGAATCGCCGTGGCGCGAATGCTACCGGCCGAACTTCTTCGTCAACACGCCAGACATCAACCCGGCGTTCCTCCACGAATCCGGGCGTCCGGGATTTTTGATTCGTGCGGCGCTGGCAACCATGGGCTCGGGCTTGTGGGGGATGTATTCGGGGTTCGAACTGTGCGAATCGGCTCCGGTGCCGGGCAAAGAAGAATACCTCGACTCGGAGAAGTACGAGATCCGCGTCCGCGACTTTACAGCGCCCGGCAACATCATTGCCGAGATCGCCCAACTCAACCGTATCCGCCGGCAGAACCCGGCGCTGCACACGCATCTGGGCCTGAAGGTCTACAACGCCTGGAACGACAACATTCTGTATTTCGGCAAGCGCAGCTTCGACGGCAGCAATTTCATTCTGGTCGCGGTCAGCCTCGATCCGCACAACGTGCAGGAGGCGAATTTCGAACTGCCGCTGTGGGAAATGGGCTTGCCCGATGACGCGACGACACACGGCGAAGACTTGATGAACGGGCATCGCTGGGACTGGCATGGCAAATACCAGTTCATGCGGATTGACCCGGCGTATCAGCCGTTTGGCATCTGGCGAATCACCGCTACGTAATGATCGTTCCCACGTCGAGGCGTCGAACCGTCTGCGTGGGAACGCATCCCGGGACGCTCCGCGTCCCAGAAACTGACGCAGAGCGTCCATGGCGGCATTCCCACGCGGAGCGGGGGAACGATCATCGTGGGACGCTTTTAAAGCATTCAGCAGGAGTTTCACATGGCGAAGAAACCCAAGGCAGCCACCTTTATCAAAGACCCGCTCTGGTACAAGGACGCGGTGATCTATCAAGTTCACGTCAAATCGTTTTTCGACTCCAACAATGACGGGATCGGCGACTTTCCCGGCCTGATCGCCAAACTCGATTACATCGCCGACCTCGGCGTCAATACTATCTGGCTATTGCCGTTCTACCCCTCGCCACGTCGCGATGACGGCTACGACATCGCCGAATACCGCGGCGTGCACAGCGATTACGGGACCATGGCCGATGCCAAGCGTTTTATCGCCGAAGCGCACAAGCGCGGCTTGCGGGTGATTACCGAGCTGGTCATCAACCACACCTCGGACCAGCACCCGTGGTTCCAGCGTGCGCGCAAGGCCAAGCCCGGCTCGGCGGCGCGGGATTTCTATGTGTGGTCGGATGACGATCAGAAATACGACGGCACGCGGATCATTTTCCTCGACACGGAAAAATCCAACTGGACCTGGGACCCGGTTGCCGGCCAGTACTTCTGGCACCGTTTCTATTCGCACCAGCCGGACCTGAATTTCGACAACCCGCAAGTGATGAAAGCCGTGCTCTCGGTGATGCGTTACTGGCTGGACATGGGCATCGACGGCCTGCGCCTCGACGCGATCCCGTACCTGATCGAGCGCGACGGCACCAACAACGAAAACCTGCCCGAAACCCACGACGTCCTCAAGCAGATCCGCGCCGAGATCGACGCCAATTACCCCGACCGCATGCTGCTCGCCGAGGCCAATCAATGGCCGGAAGACACGCAGCTGTACTTCGGTGATACCGATGCCGCAGGCCTCAACGGTGACGAATGCCACATGGCGTTTCACTTCCCGTTGATGCCGCGCATGTACATGGCGCTGGCCCAGGAAGATCGCTTCCCGATCACCGATATTCTGCGCCAGACCCCGGAAATTCCCGCCAATTGCCAATGGGCGATCTTCCTGCGCAACCACGATGAACTGACGCTGGAAATGGTCACCGACAAAGAACGCGACTATCTGTGGAATTACTACGCGGCTGACCGTCGCGCGCGGATCAACCTCGGCATCCGCCGTCGTTTGGCACCATTGATGGAGCGTGATCGCCGTCGCATTGAATTGCTCAACAGCCTGCTGCTGTCGATGCCGGGCACGCCGACCCTGTATTACGGTGACGAGATCGGCATGGGCGACAACATCTACCTCGGCGACCGCGACGGTGTGCGTACGCCGATGCAGTGGTCGATCGACCGCAATGGCGGTTTCTCCCGCGCCGACCCAGCGAGTCTGGTGCTGCCGCCGATCATGGACCCGCAATATGGCTATCTGTCGGTCAACGTCGAAACCCAGTCTGGCGATCCGCATTCGCTGCTGAACTGGACCCGCCGTCTGCTCGCGGTGCGCAAGCAGTCCAAGGCGTTCGGCCGTGGCTCGTTGAAAATGCTCTCACCGAACAACCGCCGTGTACTGGCCTACACCCGCGAATTCACCGATGCCGATGGCAAGCACGAAATTATTCTGTGCGTGGCCAACGTTTCGCGCAGTGCGCAAGCGGTGGAGCTGGACCTGTCGGCCTACGTCGGCATGGTGCCAGTGGAGATGCTCGGCGGTAACGCGTTCCCGCCGATTGGCCAGTTGAATTTCCTCCTGACCCTGGCGCCGTACGGTTTCTACTGGTTCGCCCTGGCGGCAGAAAACCAGATGCCGAGTTGGCACGTGGAACCGGCGCAAAGCCTGCCGGACTTCACCACACTGGTGTTGAAAAAACGCATGGAAGAACTGCTCGAAGCGCCGTCGCGTACGACGCTGGAGCAAAGCATTCTGCCGAGCTGGCTGCAGAACCGCCGCTGGTTCGCCGGCAAGGACGCCGCCATCGAAAAAGTACATCTGGCTTATGGCGTGCGTTTCGGCGATGCGCAGCATCCGGTGCTGCTCAGCGAAATCGAAGTCACCAGCGGTGGGCAGACCAGTCGTTATCAACTGCCGTTCGGTTTCATTTCCGAGGATCAGGTCGGCCCGGCGTTGCCGCAGCAATTGGCCTTGTCCCGTGTACGCCGTGTACGACAGGTTGGTCTGATCACCGACGCGTTCAGTCTTGAAGCATTTGTTCGTGCAGTGCTGCAAGGTATGCAGAACAACACCGTGCTGGAGTCGAGCGAGGGCGAGATCCGCTTTGCGCCGACGCCGCATCTGGAAAAACTCGGCCTCGGTGCCGAGTCGGAAGTGCGTTATCTGTCCGCCGAGCAATCGAACAGTTCGGTGGTGATCGGCAACAGCCTGGTGCTCAAGCTGATACGTAAAGTCGCTTCTGGCGTACACCCGGAACTGGAGATGAGCGCTTACCTGACCGAGGCCGGATTTGCCAATATCTCTCCGCTGCTCGGCTCGGTGATTCGCCGCGACGCCCAGGGCGAAGACAACCTGTTGATGATCGCCCAAGGCTACCTGAGCAATCAGGGCGATGCCTGGGAGTGGACGCAGAACAACCTCGAACGGGCGCTGCGTGATGAGCTGGCCGATGCCATGTCCGAGCAGGAACAGCATTACAACGCCCTCGGCGAGTTGAAGGATTTTGCCGGCATGCTCGGTCAGCGTCTGGGCGAAATGCATCAAATGCTTGCCGCGCCTACCGACAATCCCGACTTCGCCCCGCAGGTGTCGACGGTCAAGGATATGCAGGCTACGGGCAAGGATGTCGTGGCGCAGGTCGAGCACGCCTTGAAACTGCTCAAGCAGCATCAGGGCGAACTCAATGCGGCGGATCAGAAACTGGTCAAACGTCTCATCGACGAGAAGAAAACCATCCTCGCGCATGTGCAGGATCTGGCGAAAAAAGCCGTCGGCGGTTTACGCATTCGCGTCCACGGTGATCTGCATTTGGGCCAGGTGCTGGTGATCAAGGGCGATGCCTACCTGATCGACTTCGAGGGTGAACCGGCGCGGCCATTGAGCGAGCGTCGTGGCAAACACAGTCCGTACAAGGATGTCAGCGGCGTGCTGCGCTCGTTCGATTATGCGGCGGCGATGACCATCAACGTGCACAACGTTGACCACAGCGCTGAGTCTGAAACCGCGCGGCGTCTGGTCGCCGAGCGATATCTGCATGAGGCCCGTGAGGCATTTGTTCAGGCATATCGCCGTGCGGCAGCTAGTCTTGATCATGCTTGGCAAGATCCTGAAGGTGCCGACGCCGCGCTGGCGTTGTTCGGCCTGGAGAAGGCGGCCTATGAAGTGGCCTATGAAGCCGAAAATCGCCCCACGTGGCTGCCCGTGCCGTTGCACGGTTTGTATGGGTTATTGACGGGGCTTAAACCCTTTTCCGATCTTGGTGGAGAGTAGTCATGAGTTTCTCGAACAAGGAACAGGGTGCGGTTAAAGAAACATTGCTGCCCTCGGCGAAAGATATCGACGCCTTGGTGCGCGCTGAACATCACGACCCTTTTTCCATTCTTGGCCCGCACGGCGATGGCGCTGGCGGGCAGTTCATTCGCGCTTATCTACCGGGTGCGTTGAGTGTCGTGGTGCTGGACAAGGACAGCGGTGAAGAACGCGGTCCGTTGGAACAGACCGAAACGCCGGGGTTGTTTGTCGGCCATTTCGATCAGGCGCGGCCGTATCAGCTGCGCACACGTTGGGCGGGCGGCGAGCAGGTCGCCGAGGATCCGTACAGCTTCGGCCAGTTACTCGGTGAAATGGATTTGTACCTGTTTGCCGAGGGTAATCACCGTGACCTCAGTGCGTGCCTCGGCGCGCAACTGAAAACCGTTGATGGCGTCGACGGTGTGCGTTTCGCCGTGTGGGCGCCGAATGCCCGACGCGTGTCGGTGGTTGGTGATTTCAACGTCTGGGACGGACGTCGGCATCCAATGCGCCTGCGTCATCCGTCCGGAGTCTGGGAGTTGTTCATCCCGCGCCTGCAAGCGGGCGAGTTGTACAAATACGAGATTCTCGGTGCCCACGGCATTCTGCCGCTCAAGGCCGACCCGATGGCGCTGGCCACCAGCCTGCCGCCGGACACCGCTTCGAAAGTCGCCGAGCCGCTGCAAATCGACTGGCAGGATCAGGACTGGATGAGCAGCCGTCGTGACCGCCAGAAACACTCGGCGCCGCTGTCGATCTATGAACTGCACGCCGGTTCCTGGCAATGTGAGCTGGACGATCTGGGCGAAGTGGCCCGTCAGTACACCTGGCCGGAACTGGCCGAACGGCTGATTCCGTATGTCAAAGAACTGGGTTTCACTCATATCGAGCTGATGCCAATCATGGAGCACCCGTTTGGTGGTTCTTGGGGTTATCAGTTGCTCTCGCAATTTGCACCGAGCGCGCGTTATGGCACGCCGGCGCAGTTTGCCGAATTCGTCGACGCCTGCCACCGGGCCGAGATCGGTGTGATTCTCGACTGGGTACCGGCGCATTTCCCTACCGATACCCACGGTCTGGCGCAGTTCGACGGCACCGCACTGTACGAGTACGGCAACCCGCTGGAAGGCTTCCATCAGGACTGGGACACGCTGATCTACAACCTCGGGCGCACCGAGGTGCATGGCTACATGCTGGCCTCGGGGCTGCACTGGTTGAAGCATTTCCATATCGACGGCTTGCGTGTCGATGCGGTGGCGTCGATGTTGTACCGCGACTATTCGCGCAAGGCGGGCGAATGGGTACCCAACCGCCATGGCGGCCGGGAAAATCTGGAGGCCATCGACTTCCTCCGGCATTTGAACGATGTGGTCGAACTGGAAGCGCCGGGCGCGCTGGTGATCGCCGAAGAGTCCACCGCGTGGCCCGGTGTCAGTCAAAGCACGCAGCAGGGCGGTCTGGGTTTCGCCTACAAATGGAACATGGGCTGGATGCACGATTCGCTGCATTACATTCAGCAGGATCCGGTCTATCGCGCCCATCATCACAACGAGTTGAGTTTTGGTCTGGTCTACGCCTGGTCCGAGCGTTTCATCCTGCCGATCTCCCACGACGAAGTGGTGCACGGCAAGCATTCGCTGATCGACAAGATGCCCGGTGACCGCTGGCAGAAATTCGCCAACCTGCGTGCCTACCTGAGCTTCATGTGGACCCACCCGGGCAAGAAGCTGTTGTTCATGGGCTGCGAGTTTGGCCAGTGGCGCGAGTGGAATCACGATCAGCAACTGGACTGGTATCTGCTGCAGTACTCCGAACACAAAGGCGTGCAGAAACTGGTTGGCGATCTCAATCGGCTGTATCGCGAAGAACCGGCACTGCACGATCAGGACGACGCGCCGCAGGGCTTCCAGTGGTTGATCGGTGATGATGCGATCAACAGCGTGTATGCGTGGTTGCGCTGGAGCAAGGACGGTAAACCGGTGCTGGTGGTGGCCAACTTCACGCCGGTGCCACGTCAGGCTTATCGCGTCGGCGTGCCGTTTGCCGGGCGCTGGGCAGAATTGCTCAATAGCGATGCCGACACCTATGCCGGTTCCAATTACGGCAATGGCGGTGGGGCGTTTACCGAGGAAGTGCCGAGCCATGGCCAGTCATTGTCGCTGGAACTGAATCTGCCGCCGCTGGCGGTGTTGATCCTCAAGCCAGAGGGCTGATCCGAGACCGCGTCGCTGCCGTCGCGAGCAGGCTCACTCCTACACTTGGAATGCGTTCCCTTGTAGGAGTGAGCCTGCTCGCGATGGCGTCAGCACAAACACTATCGCCGCCAGGCCAAACGCTACCAACGCATCCGCACCCCAAGGCTGCCAATGATCCCGTTCAAATCATTGTCATCGACATCACTGCTGTAATCCGCACTCACGTACAGACTCACCGCCGGCGTCACCCGTGCCACCAGACCTAATCCCAGTTCGACGGTGGATGACTTGCGGCTGCTGCTGATCTTGTCGACCTGATCCAGCGTCACCGTGCTGCCGGTGTAGACGGTGTGCCACAGGTTGGTGCGCACATAAGGTTCGACCGGCAAGCCATTCAAATCGTAACTGCCTTTCAAACGTGCACCGACGCGACCGCTCCACGCTGTCAGATCGGTGGAAGAAGCATTGCCCGAGCCTGCGTACGGCGTGTCGAGGGTGATGCGTTGATTGATCAATTGCGCCTGCGGTTCGACCACCCAGTTGTCACTCAGCCCTATCGGAAAACCGCCTTCCACCGAGAAGGTCATTGCGCTGCCTTCGGTGGCTTGCCTGGCGCCTTGGCCGTTGCGACTGAAACCACTGACCCGGCCACCGCTGGCCGACAGATCAACGTGCCAGCCTTGCGCACCGGTGAGGCTGTAATAAGCACCGAGGCTCTGGCCTTGCAGATTGAGGGTGTCACTGTTCGGATCGGCCAACGCGCGACTGGTGAGCACGCCGTTGCCATTGGCTTGAATCTGGTTGACGCCGCCGATCAGGCCGATGGTCTGGGTATGGCTGCTCCCTTTCACGGTCAATACGGCTGGCCCTTTGAAGTCGCCGCTGCCGGGCATCGCGTAGCCTGATGACAGCACATCGGTTTGCGCCTGCCGGGCGCTTCTGCCGTACAACTCATCCCAGGCGGACGGTGCGAAGTCTTCGGTAATCAAGCGTGTGCCCTGCAGATCGGGCCGTGGGCTGAAGCGTTGCGGTCCGGGGGTGATGACGGTGGCAGGCAAGGTCATTACGGGCACATCCGCGCGATACCACGGTGTGGTTTCATCCGCCGCAGAACCGGCCTGCGCCTCCATGGATGAGCACAGCAAGATAGAACTCGACACTGTGCATAAAGTGATTTTGATCTCGTGTGGGCTGATTGAAGTTCTCATGGAGGTCTACCTTGCAGGCGCATGCATTCTCTCTGTGTGGCGTCTCTCCTACCCCGAACGAGGGGCGACCGAATGGAGCGGGGCGAGCCCTGACCGCTCGATTTTGCGAGTGTCCGAAGGCTCGTCCCGGGTAGTGATTCCGGGGGTAGTAAGGTAGAGATAAGAAGAGTCGAGCGCGCCCGTCAAGAAATTGAACGATGAGCGGTAGTGGTAAAACGGGCTTTGCAAGCGTTTGTTTTTCTGCACATAACTAAGTGGTTGTTTGCATGGATAAACGCAGTATAAGCCTCGCGTCAGGGGCATTCAGTTACCGACAGAAGGTCTGTCGGTAACTTTCAACCAACGAACGAGCTGCCTTATTGTGTCCTGCATTACTGTCACTATTGCGGCTACAGGTGCACTTCGACGGCCAGCGGTAGATGATCGGACAGATGCGTCCACGGCTTGTTACCGAGGATCTGTGGGTCATGACTGCTGGCATTGCGCAGGTAGATCCGGTCCAGCCGCAACAGCGGAAAGCGTGCCGGATAGGTCTTGGCCGGGCGCCCGTGATGGCGCTCGAACGCTTCGTGCAGATAGTCGCGACGGGCGAGGGCGACATTGCCCTGAAGCTGCCAGTCGTTGAAATCGCCGGCAATGATCACCGGAGCGTCATCGGGCAGGGATTCGAGCAACTGGCAGAGCAGTTGCAACTGCAATTGCCGATGGCTTTCGAGCAGACTCAAATGCACGCAGATCGCGTGGACCTCAGCGTGCCCCGGTACGTCGAGCACACAATGCAGCAGGCCACGGCGTTCGGGCCCGGTGATCGACACATCAAGGTTGCGGTACTCACGGATCGGGTATTTCGACAGCAGCGCATTACCATGATGGCCGTCGGGGTAGACGGCGTTGCGCCCGTAGGCGAAATCGCTCCACATGCTGTCGGCGAGAAACTCGTATTGCGAAGTTTGCGGCCATTCGTTGTAACGGCTCGAATGCCGCTCGTGTTCACCCACCACTTCCTGCAGAAACACCAGATCGGCCGAAGTGCTGCGCACCGCTTCGCGCAGTTCCGGCAGGATAAATCGCCGGTTGAGCGCCGTGAAGCCCTTGTGCGTGTTGACCGTCAGCACTCTGAGACGATGGATGACGGGCGCGTCGACTACATGACGCTCGGGATCGCTGGACACGGTTACTCCTGTGAATGCTGAGTGCCTGTTCATGCGACTGACAGCTGGGGCCGGCAGTTCCTTGCGAATCAATAATCTTGCCTGCGTTCGCTAGGCTGCGGGAGTCGCAGAAACGCCGCCCCTTCAAAATCAAAAGAGTGCTGCTTTTGGTCGTTCGATCTCGGTATCAAGGTTCAGATCGCTCCCCGGAGTTTGTACTGCAAGGGATACCTTACGAGCGGTGAGTCAAATACTCGGCACAAGATGAAACCTGATAAGCGCCGCGTCCCTTTGGTTCGCGGCATTTATCTTGATGGCCAGGGCTTACCGGACCCGTTCAGATGTCAGTGTTTGAATCACTCACGTTAGCTTGGCGAGAATGGTCGGTTGCGTGACTCAAATGAGCACGATTTCAATGTCATCAATCTCATAGTCGTTGCCAATACCTGTTGCGACGTTGCTGTAGACGTCAACCGTGATGGAGCTGGTTGTTGGGGTAAAAGTGCCTGAGAGGGTGATCCAGTTGGTTAGAGAACTGATTTGGGTAGGGCCGGCAACGAGGCTGCCAGCGGCTCGGATCGAGAGTGATGGCGTCGCGGATGCACCTTCATACCGGATAGCCTTAATACTGAAACGATATTGGTAACGCGGCTGCAGATTGGAGAGTGTCTTTTGAATAATCACCCCGTTCGACTTACCTGTGTAGGTGTAGTTATGGAATCTCCAGTTGCCACCCACATTTCGTAACTGCAAGTCCCGCGGATCTACACCAGGTCCACCGACCCAGCCGTTCCAGTTCTGATTGGCAAAATCGGTGAAATCTCTTTTCAAACCTGAGGTGGCGGTAAAGGCCCGCACCGCCGATTCCGGTTGTGCACCGTAGAGTGCTTTGGCCTTGATAGGGTGAGCGACCGGGCTTAGTCCACTGATCACTCTGCTCCAGTTGCCATCGGCGTCGACCGGCACGTCCGGCGTCAGCGCGGTGTTGCCGTCGTAAAGCCTGACAGTCTGACGTGGACTCGCCGTGCCGGTGACGGTGACGCTGGTATCAAAGGTAATCCCGCCGGGCGCGATTGTGCCTTTGGAGTCGGTGATGTTGCTGATGGCGGGGGTCACGGTTTGCGCGACGGTAAAGCTGCGCACTGCTGACTCCGGTTGTGCACCGTAGAGTGCTTTGGCCTTGATAGGGTGCGCGACTGGACTCAGTCCGCTGATCAATCTGCTCCAGTTGCCATCGGCGTCGACCGGCACGTCCGGCGTCAGCGCGGTGTTGCCGTCGTAAAGCCTGACAGTCTGACGTGGACTGGCCGTGCCGGTGACGGTGACGCTGGTATCAAAGGTAATCCCGCCGGGCGCGATTGTGCCTTTGGAGTCGGTGATGTTGCTGATGGCGGGGGTCACGGTTTGCGCGACGGTAAAGCTGCGCACTGCTGACTCCGGTTGTGCACCGTAGAGTGCTTTGGCCTTGATAGGGTGAACGACCGGGCTTAGTCCACTGATCACTCTGCTCCAGCCGCCATTGGCATCGACTGGCACGACTGGCGTTAGCGCCGTGTTGCCGTCATAGAGCTGCACGGTCTGGCCTTGACTGGCCGTGCCGGTGACGGTGACGCTGGTATCAAAGGTAATCCCGCCGGGCGCGATTGTGCCTTTGGAGTCGGTGATGTTGCTGATGGCGGGGGTCACGGTTTGCGCGACGGTAAAGCTGCGCACCGCCGACTCCGGTTGTGCACCGTAGAGTGCTTTGGCCTTGATAGGGTGCGCGACTGGACTCAGTCCGCTGATCAATCTGCTCCAGTTGCCATCGGCGTCGACCGGCACGTCCGGCGTCAGCGCGGTGTTGCCGTCGTAAAGCCTGACAGTCTGACGTGGACTGGCCTTGCCGGTGACGGTGACGCTGGTATCAAAGGTAATCCCGCCGGGCGCGATTGTGCCTTTGGAGTCGGTGATGTTGCTGATGGCGGGGGTTACGGTTTGCGCGACGGTAAAGCTGCGCACCGCCGACTCCGGTTGTGCACCGTAGAGTGCTTTGGCCTTGATAGGGTGCGCGACCGGGCTTAGTCCACTGATCACTCTGCTCCAGTTGCCATCGGCGTCGACCGGCACGTCCGGCGTCAGCGCGGTGTTGCCGTCGTAGAGCTGCACGGTCTGGTCTTGACTGGCCGTGCCGGTGACGGTGACGCTGGTATCAAAGGTAATCCCGCCGGGCGCGATTGTGCCTTTGGAGTCGGTGATGTCGGTGAGGGTGGGCGATATCCACCCAGCCACCCGTAAATCTAATGCTGCAGAGTATTCATTCCGCTGCGTGGCGGTCCGCCACAATGTATAGAGCACCCTAACGCTATTTCCGATGTTGGCCGTCACGAATTTTACGTCCACCGGAAAACGCACAGGTTGACCTTCGGTCACGGTGGTAATGGGCAGCCAGTCACTGGTGCTGGCGAATGGGTTGGGACTGCGCCAGTAATAAGTAAGAACATCCCCCTTCAGGGTCTTCGCCTCGCTGATCCACACATGCACTCTCTCGAACACCTTGGACGGATCCAGCACATCCCCCGGCGGATCGGCCTCTTCCACTTCGGGGGCCGGCAGTGTCGCGCGGACCTTCCCGACCTTGGCCAGCAACCGCTCGGACTCTCTGATGTCGAGGAGGCCAGGTGCATCGTTCGCGACCACGTAAGAAAGGTCGAGCGTGCCGTTATCAAGCACACTGATGTGCTCGGCGTTGATGTCGAACGTGACCAGGCCTTCCTTGGCTTCGTTGTCGCTGACTATATGGGAAACCTCATGCAGATAGGCGTCGCCGTTGGACTTGATGCCGGTCCATCTCAGGCAGATCAGGTCGCCATTTTTCATCGCGTAGCGTACGTCGACCGTGGCGTAAGGCTGGTCCGGTTCGAGGGTATCGCCGAGCAGTTCGCGGATGCTCGGCTCGGGGAGCATGTTGACGTCGCCTTCTACCCTGGCAAGAGCGCGCCGGGAAGAGATCGGGTCGCCCCCGTCCTTTTTGTAAAGAATATAAGACGCATCGGCGCGCCCTTGGGCGATGGCCCTGATCAACTCATAGGGCACTTCGATTTCCAGCACTGAAGGGACGTTATCGATGTCGCGGGTTTCGCTGCAGATGAGCGGTTCCGCGTTATACGGCGGCGTGCCGATAAAGGTCATTTTCACGCTGTCGCCCACGCCGAAGTACTGGCTGCTGACATGGATCTGAATCGTCACCGGCTGCTTGTTCAAATCCCTGATAGTAATCACGCCGTTGAGGGCTTCCCTGATGATCGGTGCCTCCAGTCGCCAGCCGCCCGCGTCCACGTCGATGTAGGTGCGTTGAGAGTGGCGGTCGGCCCAATTCCCGACTTCGTCAATGATGTCGTATTTGACTACCAGTCTGAGACCGTCGCCGGCGCCGAGAATGGCGTCCTGATCAATCAGGATTTCGATCGGCTGCTGGCCTTCGGCTTGCTCCGGCGTGATGCGGTGCGCAGGAATCAGGTATTCGCCCAGCTGTAAACGCACCTTGTCGTTGCGTGTGCAATACACATAATGAGGGATGGTGGCCAGTACCCCTTTTTTGGCCCATTCGGCGTCTATCACGCCTTGTTCGACCAGTTCGGGTGGCAGTTGCACGATGTTCAGTTCTGAATGGCCGTCCTCGTCATTCGGATGCCTGTCAAAGTTACCCGGCTTGTATAGCTTGACCCATATCCGCAAGGCCACCGAGGGCGGATCGGCTTCGGTCTCGCCTTTGCGTGTCAGCACATAGTGGCAGTTTTCAAGCCACCCCGACTCGACAGGCGTCGGCAGATAAAAGAACACCCGCTGGTTGACTTCGTCGGCCTCCACGAATCGTTCGCGCACTCTCGTGCCGTTGCAATAAATCTCGAGTTTGTCACCCTCGCTCATGGGAGGCAGATAAGGATTGATGACGCACAGCACGCCGTCGGGGTCATCGGTGGCGACCTTGATGCTGATCCCGCCATCGCCATCTTGCACCGGCTCGACCATCCCCGGAATCAGCAGGGGACGCAGCACCGTCAGTGGGTTGTTGCCTTCCGTCAGGGGAGGGAAGCGGAAACGCTTGTGAGAAGGCATCAGGCAAGTCCTCTTGAAGAGCATTCAGGCGCTTTTTGATGACGACCGGTGCGGACAAACTCAGTGCGAGTCGAGGTGGATTCAGGCTTGGGGTCGTTGACAAACACGGCAATGCACTCCGGTCGGGTGATGGAGTGATTGAACCTGTATTGATGGGTTAGCGCACCTGTCAGATCTGACAGGTGCGCACTGAAAATCGACGAACGGCTTAAGAGGGGTGGCACGAATTTCTGGCGGTGAGGTGCGAGAAAATGCACCCGCGCCAGCAGGATGTCAGTCGGCCTTCACGCTGAAGGTTCTGGCGCTTTCATCAACAAGCCCATAGGTATTGCGAGATGTACTCCCTGAACTCGTTGAGTTCAGACAAACACGATTTCATACGGCAAGCGCATCCGCTCCAGGATCACCGGCGGCAGCATCGGCGCAATGCCGATCGCCGGTTCGCCGTTGAGCTGGCTGGCGTAGGCGTGGGTGGCGTGGCTCTTGCGCGCGACGGTCCAGGTGTCGAGGCGCAGTTTGCGCGCGCGCTCCCAAGGGATCAGTTGCTGGTCGCGTTCGGGCCAGTGCCATGCCCAGACCGGTACATCATGGAAGATCGCACCGGCCTGTTCAGCCGCTTGCGCACTGGCCCGGCCCACCGCTTCGTGGTCGTCGTTGCCATCGCCGCGCCAGGTGCTGAACACCACGTCGCCGGGGCGCAGGTAGCGGCCGATGAACTCGGTCACTTGCGCCTGCTGGTCGCACAGGGCGTTATCGGTGAAGCCGCCACGCACCCATTTCAGGCTGTGCATTGGCAGGCCGAGGCGGCGCAGGGCTTCGACGCTTTCCTGTGGGCGAAATACGCTCAGGCGTTTTTCCGACCACTGCCGCGAGCCGGGGTGGCTGGCACTGCCGTCAGTGATCGAGAGCAGTTGCAGCGGATGACCGAGGCTGGACAGTAATTGCAGCAGTCCGCCGCAGGTGACCACTTCATCGCCGGGATGCGGCGCGATGACCACGGCGCGGGCACCATCGGGCACCAGGCTGCGAGTATTGATGACGGGAATGTTGTCCAGTTGTGCGGCGCTGTTCCATATTTGCGCCGGCAGGCTGCTGTCGCTGAGGGATAACGTTTTCATGGTCTGACGTCCTTGTGTTGTCTCGCCCTCAGTCGTGTGCGTGGCAGTGATTGCCAGACGCCACCGACCCGTGAAGGCTGGTTGAATGCCGTGCGACGCTCCGAACCCTGGATTGCCGCGCAGCAGAGTATTGCTCATGAAGCCAGATCCGTCGCGTCACAGATCAATCTGATCCGCTTTTTTTTGCTCCATCTGTGCCAGATTTCGCAGATAGTCACCAAAGCCACCACGAGCACGGCTGTCGAACCGCGCGCTGGTGAGGACTTGCGGGCGATGACTCCAGGCGATGTTGGCACCGTCCCGTTCCAGCTCTCGCACCAACTGCACATCTTCATCGCAGGCCAACGGTTTAAAGCCTCCGGCCCAGCGATAGGCGTCGGCGCTGATGCCCAGATTCGCGCCGTGAATGTGCCGATGGCCATCACAGGCCCGGTAATGCCGGTGATAGCGGATTTGCGCCGCGGCATCGAACGACTCGTGCCAGCGTTCGACGGTGACGGTACCGCATACCGCGTCGGCCCCCAACCCCAGCTGGGCGACCAGCCAGTCGTCGGCGACCCGACTGTCGGCGTCCGAGCAGGAGATCCAGCGAGCGCCGCGTTCCAGCAACAGTTGTGCGCCGGCCGCCCGGGCCTGGCCGACATTGCGTGCATCGATGTGCAGGCTCAGCACCGGATAGCGGCTGACAATCTGCGCCGAGCGGTCGGTGCAGCTGTCGAGTACCACCAACACTTCAACCTTTTCGCCAGCCAGTAAACCGTGGCGGCTGGCGCGCATGGCCGCGTTCAGACAGTCGTCGAGCAAGTCTTCCTCGTTGTGCGCCGGGATCAGAATGCCGATCATCGCAAGCCCTCCAGTGCCGCTACCGAGCGCGGCTCCCGGCTCCACACCTCAAGGAGGAAATCCGCTTCCTGATGCAGCGCCACTCGCGGCAGATGCAATTTTTCGTGGATCAGGTCATGAACCTGCCGCGCGTTCAGCGGGCAGCCATCGATGGGCGGACGCCAGTGACAGGCAAGGAACTGGCCGTCGGCAGTCAGGCAATCACTGGCCCGACGGATCACTTCTGTCAGATCTTCGCCATCGAGGTAGTAGCCGATCTCGCTAAATACGATCAGGTCGAATTTTTCCTCCGGCCAGTCGCCGGGAAGACGGTTTTGCCGCACTTCGGCATGATCGAACAGACTCAAACGCGTGCGCGCCAAGGTCACCGCCGCACTGGCGGTGTCGCAGCACAGCAGGCGATCACAGCGGCTGGCCAGTTCGGCACTCAACTCGCCGTTGGCGCAGCCCGGTTCGAAGATTGCCCGGTAGTGCGGACGCGGCAGGGCAGCGAGAGTGATCGCGCGTTTGCGCTGCTCGTACCAGCGCTCACGGAACGCCCACGGGTCGTCGTTGCCGGCAAACAGGCCATCGAAGTAGCGATCTTCGACACTCATAGAAACACCACTTCGAAGGGCTGTAGGAGGCGATCGAGCACATACGGCGCGAGCACCGGACCGAGTCCGGCGTCAGGATCGCCCTCCAGTTGACTGGCGAAGGCATGTACCGCGTGGCGCTTGCGCGCAACTTGCGCCGGCGTCAGGAGAATCTTGCGTGCGCGTTGCCACGGGACAAAGGCGTCTTCCGGGGTTGCCCAGTGCCAGGTCCACACCGGCAATTCATGGCAACTCGCACCGACGCGGCGGGCAGCTTCGGCACTGGCGCGGCCGACGGCTTCGTGGTCGCAATGACCGTCTTCACTCCACGTGGTGAACAGCACGTCATCGGGGCGCAGATGACGCTCGATGAAATTCACCAGCTCTGCTTCCTGAGCGGCCACCTGGGTGTCGCTGAAGCCACCGCGCAGCCACTTCACGCGATGCATCGGCAAACCGAGGCGGCGTAACGCTTCGGCAGACTCCTGCGGGCGCACCACGCTCAGACGTTCGACCGGCCAACGACTGGAACCGGGGTGACTGGCGCTGCCGTCGGTGACTGAAATCAGCTGCAGAGGCCGTCCAGCAGCCGCGAGCAATTGCAGCAAACCGCCACAACCCAGCACTTCGTCGTCCGGGTGCGGCGCGATAATCACCGCCCGTGCGCCGGGTGGCACCAGACTGAGGATGTCGATGCTGTCCAGTTCCGCCAGATGCCGCGAAGCCTGCCATTGATGCAGGCTCGTACCCTGACCGACAATCGGATTGGTTTTCATAGCGCCCATGCCTCCGCGGATTGCCCGGCAACCATTTTCCCGAGCGCAGCCAGATCACGTTCGGCGTGACTCTGACGCAGGAACACCGGCAGGTCGGCGCTGAGCCGGGCAAAGTGCCGATCCTTGCAAAACGGCCCGGCGCCGAGGGCGCGACCGACCTCTCGCTGCACCTGTTCCGCCGACTGCTCGACCACCGCGCGGGCACGACGGGCGAGCAGTTCGGCGTTGTCCTCGGGGTGTGCATCGATGTGCAGGGCGCTGAAACGCAGGACATCGGCGGCCGCCTGCAAGGCACTGTCGACCGCGCCGAGATGGGCGAGGGCGTGCGGCTCCGGGCGTTGCTCACACTGTGCGCGCAACGCTTCGGCAATTTGCCTTGCGGCGCCGTACCAGCACGCCGCAATACCGATACCGCCTTGCCAGAAACCCGGTCGTTGCAGATAGTCGCCGGGATTGCCGATGGCCTGTGCTTCGGCGCCGTCGAACAGCACCTCCACGCTGCCAGTGGCGGCCATGCCCACGGCTTGCCAGCCTTGCTCGGTGACGGTCACGCCCGGTTGGTCGAGGGCGACGGCCACCAGTTGTTGCTGATCATCGGCATCCCACGCGGTGAGCAAGGCGTGGCTGAGCACGGCGGCCCCGGAGCACCACGCCTTGCGCCCGTGCAGCGCGACCATGTGCCCGGCCGGGCTGACCTTGACCCGCGCCTGCGGCGGTTCCGCCGCCCACATGCCCCACGTACTGCCCGGTGTCGGCGAACCGCCCAATTGCTCGATGATCGCCAGTGCGTCGGTATGGCCTTCGAACAGTTTGCACAAACCGAGGTCATGCCCAGCGACCTCCGCCAGACACTGAAAACGTTCCAGCGTGCGGCCACTGCCCGGCAACGGCAAACGATCCAGCCCGGCCTCGACCAGCGCCCGCAGACAATTGCCGAGCGCTACGGTGTGCGGATAATCCGCCGGACGCCGGGCGAGATAACGGTGCAGGTCCATATCAGTCTTCTTCATCACGTTGCAGTTCGAACAGCAGCAGCGAGCGCCCGGTGACCGAGTATTCGTGGCCGAAATCGAAGCGTTCCTGACCACGAATCGACGGCTGATTGGTGTCGATCATGCAAGTCCAGAAGCTGCCTTCCGGCACTTCCGGCAAGGTGAAATTGACGATGTCGTGGTGGGCGTTGACCACCAGCAGCAGCGTCGCATCCGCACCCTTGCGGCGAATCCCGGTTTCCTGCGCGCGGCCGTCGAGCAACATGCCCAGGCAGCGGTTGTGCGCATCGTGCCAATGCTCGGTGGTCATCTCGGTGGCGTCGGGTGCCAGCCAGGTGACGTCCTTGACGCCGATGTCCTCGTTGTACTCGCCAACCAGGAAGCGGCCGCGACGCAGGATCGGATAAGCCAGACGCAACTTGATCAGGCGCTTGACGAATTTCAGCAACGCCTTGCCGTCCTCGCTCAGGTCCCAGTTGACCCAACCGATCTCGCTGTCCTGGCAATAAGCGTTGTTGTTGCCGTCCTGGGTACGGGCGAATTCATCACCGGCGACGATCATCGGCGTGCCTTGGGCGAGCAGCAGGGTGGCGAAGAAATTGCGCATCTGCCGATGGCGCAGGGCATTGATTTCGGGATCGTCGGTCGGGCCTTCTACGCCATGGTTCCACGACAGGTTGTTGTTGCTGCCGTCCTGATTGTTTTCGTCGTTGGCTTCGTTGTGCTTGTCGTTGTACGACACCAGATCGTTGAGGGTGAAGCCGTCGTGGGCGGTGATGAAATTCACCGACGAGTACGGCCGCCGTCCGCGCTGGTTGAACATCTCGCCGGAGGCGGTCATGCGACTGGCGAAGTCGGCAACCTGGCCGTCGTCACCTTTCCAGAACGCGCGCACGGTGTCGCGGAACTTGTCGTTCCATTCGACCCAGCCCGGCGGGAAGTTGCCCACCTGATAGCCGCCGGGGCCGCAGTCCCACGGCTCGGCGATCATTTTCACCTGACGCAGCACCGGGTCCTGACGGCAAGCGACGAGGAAGCTGTGACGCTCGTCGAAACCATCGTGATAGCGGCCGAGAATAGTCGCCAGGTCGAAACGGAAGCCGTCGACGTGCATCTCGCTGGCCCAGTAACGCAGCGAGTCGGTGACCATTTGCAGCACGCACGGATGGCTCAGGTCCAGCGTGTTGCCGGTGCCGGAATCGTTGATATAGAAGCGCTTGTCGTCCGGCATCAAACGGTAGTACGAGGCGTTGTCGATGCCGCGCATCGACAGGGTCGGACCTTGCTCGTTGCCCTCGGCGGTGTGGTTGTAGACCACGTCGAGAATCACTTCGAGATTGGCTTCGTGCAGGTGCGCAACCATCTCCTTGAACTCGGCGATCTTGCCGCTGGCCAGATAACGCGGGTCCGGAGCGAAGAAGGCGATGCTGTTGTAGCCCCAGTAGTTGGTCATGCCTTTGTGCAGTAGATGCTGGTCATTGACGAAGGCGTGAATCGGCAGCAACTCGACGGTGGACACGCCGAGCTTGCGAATATGTTCGAGCACATCGTCGACCATCAGCCCGGCGAAGGTGCCGCGTACGTTCTCCGGCACCGAAGGGTGACGCATGCTGATGCCGCGCACGTGGGTTTCGTAAATGATGGTTTTGTCCCACGGCACGCTGACGCGATGGTCGTTGCCCCAGGTGTGCGCCGGGTCGATGACTTTGCACTTGGGCACGAACGGCGCGCTGTCGCGCTCATCGAAACTGAGGTCGGCGTCAGGGTGGCCGATGGTGTAGCCGAACAGCGCTTCCGACCATTTCAGTTCGCCGACCAATTGCTTGGCGTACGGGTCGATGAGCAGTTTGTTGTGGTTGAAACGATGACCGTTGGCCGGGTCGTAAGGGCCGTAGACGCGGTAGCCGTAAATCAGCCCCGGGTGCGCATCGGGCAGGTAGCCGTGGTAGATCTCGTCGGTGTATTCCGGCAGTTCGATGCGTTCGAGTTCGACTTCGCCGGCATCGTCGAAGATGCACAGTTCGACCTTGGTGGCGTTGGCGGAAAACAGAGCAAAGTTCACCCCCAGACCATCCCAGGTCGCACCGAGCGGGAAGGGCAGGCCTTCACGGATTCTCGACGGCTCGGCGTGCGCGGCGGGTTCGGCATTCTTTGGACGGGTCATGATTGCTCCTGCAAAACGGGTAATTTCTGGGCTTACACATCCCCCTGTAGGAGTGAGCCTGCTCGCCATAGCGGTCTATCAGGCGACATCGATGTTGAATGTCAGATCGCTATCGCGAGCAGGCTCACTCCTACAGGGGATTGGTGGGTTTCTTGAGGACGAGCGCGTCCTCGGTGGCGAGCGAACCCGCCACACGTTCATTCAGTTCAATAATCCAGTTAGAGCGTCAGATCGCCGAAGGCTTCTTCGGCGCCCGAGGCTTTTTCTCAGCGGGCTTTTCACCCGGGGGAATCACTTTTGCAGCGCTGGCCGGTTTGGCTTTGGCCGCAGGTTTTGGCTTGGCGGCTGGGGCCTTGGCCTCACTAGTCTTGCCCGCGGCTTTGCTGTCAGAGGCTTTTGGCGGTTTCTTCGGCGCCAGCGCTTCGGCTTCAGCGAGCTTGCGCGCCATTTCCCAATGGCGCTCCTCGTGCCCTTCAGGCTTGCCTTCCGATTCCCAGATTTGATAGGCGAATTCGCGAATGCGTTTATCGTCGGTACTCATCGCAATGCTCCTGAACTGAACTCATGCTTGTGTTAAGTGTTGGATAAAGAGATTGACCGGGACATCCCCCAGCGCGTCGCTGATATTCAGCTCCCTGTTTTTTGTGACTGCGCTGCTTGAAAAAAGTCCCTTCAGGTTTGTTTCAGAGGCGGCGAACGGTAGAACCACCCGCGTGTCGCCCCAGCGCAGCGCATCGACTTGAGGTACAGCACCGTTTTCCAGCAGCTTTGCGCAACGGATCGGCACGATCACGATGGCCTGCTGGCCCTCGTACTCACGGGCAAACGCGAGCACGTTGTGCGCCTGACTGCCGAGCACTTCCAGGGCCTGGTAGCGGCCACGGCGGAACAGCTCGGCATGCTCGACACGCAGGTTCAACACCTGGGCGATCAAGGCTTGCTTGATGCGCCCGTCACGCCAGTTCGCCAACAACTCCACAGGTGGCAATGGCTCCTGCAAGGCGTGTTCACGAGCGGCATAATCCACCGGCCGGCGATTGTCCGGATCGACCAGGCTGAAGTCCCAGAACTCATTACCCTGATACAGATCCGGCACCCCCGGCACGGTCATGCGCAGCAAGGTTTGCGCCAAGCCATTGAGGGCGCCGGCAGCGGCGATGCTGTTGACGGTCTTGCTTAGTGCGGCGCGCAGCAGCTCGCCTTCTTCACCGGTGAGGAGTTTTTCGGTGAATGCCTGCGCGGCGTTTTCATAGGCTTCGTTAGGCGCACTCCAACTGCTTTGCAACTTGGCTTCACGCAGGGCTTTCTGTTGCCATTGCCAGATGCGTTTGGCGTAATCGGCGAACCCGGCCTGATCGTCATCGCGCAGTTGCAGCGGCCAACAGCCCAGTAACGCTTGATAGAGGATCAGCTCATCGCCGCTCGACGGCATCTGATCGTCAACGCGCACCGGCCGGGCGAGGGCGCGCCACAGTTCGATCTGCTCGGCGTACCAATGGCTGCGTTCACTGAGCACGGCCAGACGCGCGCGGGTGTCTTCGCCGCGTTTGTGATCGTGGGTCGCGGTGGCCAGCAAGTTGTCGGGGAACTCGTCCAGCCGTTGCTGATTGACCGCATGAAAGTCGCTGAGCGGGGCGCTGAACTGCTCGGTGTTGTAGCCGACGTCATTGCGTGACAGCAGCACCGCCGAGCGATACAGCGCGGTGTCCTCAACGGCTTTGGCCGCCGCCGGTGAGGTCAGTTGCTGAAAACGCACACAGGCATGTTTGAGGATCTTGCGTGAACGCCCGCGCGGTTTGCGCCGCAATGGCGTGCCACCTAGCCAAGCGGCAACGCAGTCGAGCACCGGCCAATCGGCTTCGCTCAGCGTTTGCCGGGCCCCGTCCATGGCCTGCTGGAAAAACACCTCGTCCTGCTCGGAGCGACCCATCGCACTGATGTAAGTGCGATAGACCGGGAAGTGCACGATCAGCGCTTGCAACACCCGGCGGATCGCACCGAGGGTCAAGTCGCGAGTCATCAGGTCATCGCGGGCGACCTGCAGCAGGGCCTGGGCGACGCTCTCGCAATCACTGGCCAGCGAACCGTTAAGGATCTGCTGACGCGCCAGTTGCGCTTCTTCGATGAATGCGGCCGGGCGTTCGGTGCGCCGTTGCCACAGATCACCGAGCACGTGTTCGCCGTCCGGGTCGTGTTGCAGCAGCGACAGCTGATTCATGAACTCGTAACCGGTGGTGCCGTCCACCGCCCAGTCGCGGTGCAGGGTTTCGCCGGCGCCAAGGATCTTCTCGACGTAGATCGGCAAATGCCTGCCCGGTGCCAGCAGATCAACCCGGCGGCGCAGTTTGCGGCAGTAACCACGCGGATCGGCGAGGCCGTCGATGTGGTCGATGCGCAAACCGTCGACCAAGCCTTCGGCGATCAACTGAAAGATTTTACCGTGGGTGGCTTCGAATACCGCCGGACGTTCGACGCGCAAACCGCCGAGTTCGTTAATGTCGAAAAAACGCCGCCAGTTGATGTCATCCGCCGCCGTGCGCCAGCTCGCCAGGCGATAGCTTTGGCGTTCCAGCAACTGATGCAGTTTGTCGAAGCCTTCTTCGCTGCTCGAATCGTAATGCTTCAGGTTGTTCTGGATCGCTTCGAGGATCTGCGGATCAATCGCCAACTGGCGCAATTCTTCTTTCAGCGGAATCGCCAGCGAATGGGCATCGGTCTGATAGCTGAGGGAACTGAAGCGATCGGCCAGCGCCTTCAACGTTTCCTCGGACCTGAGCAATTCACCGTAATCGTTCGGGCAGATCGGGAAGTGATGGTCGTAATGCTCGACATGGAAGCTGCCTGTCTGCGCATTGAACTGCAGTTTCAGCGTGCCTTCCTGCAAGGCCACACCGTAATCGCTGCCAAGAAACGGTAGCAGCAATTGGCCTTCCATCAACGGGTCCGGCGAGTGCCATTGAATGTCGAAGAACTCGCCGTAAGGGCTCAGTCGCCCCCATTCCAGCAAGTCGAGCCACCACGGGTTGTCGTTGCCACCGACGGCCATGTGGTTGGAGACGATGTCGAGGATCAGGCCCATGTTGTGTTCACGCAGGGCGCTGACCAAGCGCCGTAACGCCGCTTCGCCACCGAGTTCCGGGTTGACCTGGGTCGGGTCGACGACATCGTAGCCGTGCATGGAACCGGCCCGCGCCGCGAGCAACGGTGAGGCGTAAATATGGCTGATGCCGAGCCGGGCGAAGTACGGCACCAGTGGCACGGCTTGTTCAAGGGTAAAACCCTTATGAAATTGCAGGCGCAGTGTCGCGCGCAGGGGCTGGATAAGCGCTTGATTCATTGGTCACGCTCGGCAGCCTGAAGACGCGCGCACGCGAGTAGTTCCAGACGTCGCGCCGCATCCGCGCCATCGAGCAGCGCCTCACTGGTGCCGGGCAAGCGCCGTGACCAGTTTGGATGGGTGTCGATGGTGCCCGGCAGATTCGCTTGTTCGTTGATGCCTAGCGCATCTTCCAGCGGCAACAGCACCAGAGGGGTACGGGTGTGTCCGAGGAAACGCACCGCGGCATCGACCACTTGATCGGCCTCGTGGGATTCCTCGCGAAAATTCTGCGGGTCCTGACTCAAGGCGCTGCGCAAACCTTCGCGTTCGCGCTGGCGGTGCTGGCGCCATTCGATTTCACCGTTGGCATCGACAAACCCCAAGCGCGCATTCCAGTCGATATCGCGGCCATGCCACCAGCCGTTGAGCGTCGGCAGGTCGTGGGTGCTGGTGGTGGCCAATGCGTTGTCCGGCCAGTCGAGAATCGGCTTGAAATAAGTGTTGTCCTGTTCGAACAGCAACACGCGCATGCCGAGCATCGAGCGGGCGATAAGCTTTTCACGCAGGCCATCGGGCACGGTGCCGAGGTCTTCACCCAGGACAATCGCTTGATGGCGATGGGATTCAAGGGTCAGTAATCGCAGCAAGTCGTCGACCGGGTAATACAGATAGGCGCCATCGGCAGGTACTGCGCCGTTGGGGATCACCCACAAGCGTTGCA
The DNA here is from genome assembly GCF_979258655.1 of Pseudomonas sp. AC242. Taxonomy (NCBI): domain Bacteria; kingdom Pseudomonadati; phylum Pseudomonadota; class Gammaproteobacteria; order Pseudomonadales; family Pseudomonadaceae; genus Pseudomonas; species Pseudomonas sp. AC242. Next base: position 2,635,149 of record NZ_OZ409873.1, on the reverse strand, counting down.
GACCCATGACATGGTCAATGCGCAGGCCGCCGGCGTGGGCGAAGTTGGCGCGCAGCATGTCGATGAAGGCGCGAAAACCATTGCGGATCAGGCCCTCGGGGGAGAACGCGGAAATGCCCCAACCCTGGCCCGAGCGATTGAGAATGTCCGGCGGTGCGCCCACGGTCAGCGAGGCGAGCAGTTCATCCTGAAAACTCCAGGCCTGACTGCCAGCACCGTCGGCGCCCACCGCCAGATCGGCGATCAGGCCAATGCCCATGCCGGCGCTGCGGGCGGCGGTTTGCGCACGTTCCAGGCAACGGTGGATCAGCCATTGGCAAAAAGCGAAATAGCCAATGCGTTCGGCGTATTCTTCGGCAAACGCTTCGAGCGCTGCACCGCGTGGGTCGTGCCAGTGTTCTGGCCATTGCCGCCAGTCGAGGTTTTCGCCACGGGCGGCGCGCATTTCCTGAATAGCTTCGAAACGGCAGTGATTTTCCAGTGCTTCGCCACCGGCGTGGCGGAAACTGGCGAAGTCCGGGTGCAGCGGGTGGTCACCAGCGATGAAACCTTCGTACAACGCTTGCAAGAGTTTTTGCTTGGCGTCGGCGGCGCTCGGCCAGTCGATCAGTGTCAGGTCTTCCAGTTGCGCGAACTGCTCGGCCAGGCCGGCCGCGTCGATCGCATCACGCAAGGCGCGCTCACCAAGAATGGCCCCGGGTGCCGCGTACAGAGAATTGAGGAACAACCGACTGGATGGCGAATAAGGGCTGTAGCGCCCGGTATCGGCGCTGAACATGGCGTGCAGCGGGCTGATCGCCAGGGCATCGGCGCCGCGCTCACCGGCCACGCGGACCAGATCTTCCAGTGCTTGGGTATCGCCGAAACCACCGTCGCCGGCGCGGCGCAAGGCATACAGTTGCGCACTCAGGCCCCAGACGCGGGGAATCGGATTATCCACCGCATCGCCGACGCTGAAGCAGCGCTCCGGGGCCACGGCCAGGGTGAAATACTGATCGCTGATGTGCACCTGTTGATAGCCGACCGGGATCAGTCCCGGCAGTATCGCTTCAGAGTCGAGTTTCAGGTTCAGCCGCGAGCCGTCTTCAAGGTGGATTTCACACGGCGTCTCCGGCGCGAAGTACCGCGCCAGATCCACGCCGACCCCGACATCGGCGGTCAACAGCGGCGGCAGGTGGCGGTCTTGTTGAACGGCTTGCAGTTCCAACAGGCTGGCGTCGATTTCCTGCGCCGTGCTGGCCGGGTGGCCGAGGCCGATCAGGACATTGCGCAGCACCGCCGGGGCGACTTTTTGCGGGCGGCCGTTGGCGTCGATCCAGTCGACGGCAAGGCCGGCTCGGCTGGCAAGAATTTCCAGTTGCGCATCGCTCATAGGCGCTCTCCATCCAGAGGTTGCAAAGGGGTTGCGGCCGTGAGGCTGACAAGCGCGCAATACGCGGGCAGTTCGCCCGATTCCGACAGATCGGCGGTGGATGGCTGCTGAAACAACCACACGGCCTCGGTCTGTGGAGGGTTGACCACTGGCGTGTCGCTGAGGTTCAGGTCAATTCGCAGCTCGCTGCCATTGCCCAGACGCCAGCGCGCACTGACCGCGCCATAACCGAGCATATGGGCGCCGAGGGCCTGAGTGCCGGACAGATGGGGAATGATGTATTGATGGCGAAATTGCAGGAGCTTTTGGTACAGCTCCAGGGTTTCCTGCTGTTTTGCGCTGCCATGGCCGACCAACCTCGGCTGTGAGGCGTGGAAGGTTTTTTCGGCATTCGGGTCGGGAATCTGCTCGCGCTTGTGCGGATCGGTGAAGGCACTGAATGCGGCGAATTCATTACGGCGGCCCTCACGCACCAACTTGGCCAGTTCGCCGTGGTGACTGGTGAAAAACAGGAACGGCTGCTCGGCGGCAAACTCGTCGCCCATGAACATCAGCGGAATCATCGGTGACAGCAGCAACAACACGGTCGCTGCCTGCACGGCGCGCGGATCAGCCAGATGATGCAGGCGTTCGCCGAACGCGCGGTTGCCGATCTGGTCGTGGTTTTGCAGGAACAGCACAAACGCCGTGGACGGCAGGTGTTCGCTGGGCTCGCCACGCGGTTCGCCATGGCGGGTGATGTGTCCCTGGAAGACAAACCCCTGACTCAGGCAGCGCACCAATTGTTCGGTGGGTTGCGCGGCGTAGTCGGCGTAATAGGCGTCGGTTTCGCCGGTGAGCAGGACGTGCAAGGCGTTATGACCGTCGTCATTCCACTGCGCGTCGTAGTCGTATTCGAGCAGGCTCGACTGGTTGAGTTCGTTTTCCACAGTTAGCCAGACATGCCGGCTCGGGTCGATCTGCGCGCGGATACGCTGGGCCATCTCGGTGAGGAAATCCGGGTCTTCGATGGCATGCACCGCGTCCAGGCGCAGACCGTCGAAGCGGTATTCGAGCAACCACATCAAGGCGTTTTCGATGAAAAACTCGCGCACTTCGTCGCGGCGAAAATCGATCGCTGCACCCCATGGCGTGTGTTTGTCTTCGCGGAAAAAGCCTTTGGCGTAACGATGCAGGTAATTACCGTCGGGGCCGAAGTGGTTGTAAACCACGTCGAGAATCACCGCCAGACCATGACCGTGGGCGCTGTCGATCAGGTGTTTGAGTTGTTCCGGCGTGCCGTAGGAGGCTTGCGGGGCGTAGGGCAAAACACCGTCGTAGCCCCAATTGCGTTCGCCGGGAAATTGCGCCAGCGGCATCAGTTCGATGGCGGTGATGCCCAAGCCTGCAAGCCGCGCCAGATGTTGTTCGACTTCAGCGAAACCCCCGAGCGCACCGACGTGCAACTCGTAGATCACCGCTTCGCTCCATGGCCGACCGTGCCAGGCCGTGTGTCGCCATTGATAGGCCAGCGGATCGACCACCACACTGTGGCGGTCAAGGTCGCCGTCCTGTGCCCTGGAGGCCGGGTCGGGCACCTCCAGTTCGCCGTCGATGTTATAGCGGTAACGCGTGCCCGCCGGACAGCGGGCCTTGATCACAAACCAGCCGTCTACCTGAGGCAGCATCGGCAGCGACTGGCCGCTTTCAAGTTCGACACTCACGTAAAACGCATCCGGCGCCCATAGCGCAAATTGCGTGTGTTCGGCGTCCAGCATGATCGCGCCGTGGGGCCAGGTTTCAGTAGACCGTAACGGCATCGTGGTGAACCTCCCTGGTTATTTGTGGTGAGCTTTACCCAGCGCCTTGGCGACCAGTTGTTCGTAGAGTTCGGCGTACGGTTCGACCGCTTTGCACCAGTTGAACGGCGCAGCCATCGCCCGGCAACGCATGGCATTGAGCAGTTCGGGGAAGGCGAACACCTTGAACGCGCGGCTCAGGGCTTCCTGATAGCTTTCAGCGGTGGATTCGTCGAAGAGAAAACCGGTGACGCCGTTTTCAATGGTGTCGGCCAACCCGCCGGTATTGCGTGCGACCGGCAGCGAGCCGAAGCGCTGGGCATACATCTGGCTCAAGCCGCAAGGCTCGTAACGCGAAGGCATCAGCAGGAAATCGCTGCCGGCAAACATGCGTCGGGCGTCGGTTTCGTTGAAGCCGATGCGCACGCCGATCTGGCCTGGGAAGCGCAGGGCCAGTTCGCGCATGGCTTGTTCTTCTTCAGGTTCGCCGCGACCGATAATGGCGATCTGGCCACCGTTTTTTACGATGTACTCGGATACCGCGATCGTCAGGTCCAGACCTTTTTGATAGACCAGTCGCGACACCACGGCGAACAGCGGGCCTTCTGAGTCATTCAATTCAAATAATTCACGCACATGCGCAGCGTTGACCGCTTTACCTTCCCAGTCACCAATGGCAAACGGCGCGAACAGGTGCGGATCGGTGGCGGCGTCCCAGCTCTCGTCGATGCCGTTGGGGATGCCGCTAAGTAAACCTTGCTGGGTCTTGGCGGCGAGAAAGCCGTCGAGGCCGCAGCCGAAATCCGGGGTGGTGATTTCTTGCGCGTAAGTGGCGCTGACCGTGGTGATATGGCTCGAATACGCCATGCCGGCCTTGAGGAATGACATCTTGCCGTAGAATTCCATGCCTTCCTGTTGCAGGGCATGGGTGGGAATACCCAGCTCGGGGCAGGAGCCGAGGCTGGTCACGCCTTGATAGGCGAGGTTGTGAATGGTGAACAGGGTCGGCGTGCGCTGCCCGCGCCAGTGCATATAGGCCGGCGCGAGACCGGCCGGCCAGTCATGGGCATGCACCAGATCCGGGCACCAGTGAATTTGTGCAAGGTTGGCGGCGATGTCGGCAGCAGCCAGACCCAAACGGGCGAAACGAATGTGGTTGTCCGGCCAGTCGCGGCCGTTGTTGGCGCCGTAGGGCGAGCCTTCGCGCTCGTACAATTCGGGGCAGATCAACACGTAGATCACCAGACCGTCCGGCATATCCATGCGGCCGATCTTGCACGGTGGTAGCGCGGCATGGCCGCCAAGTTCGCCGATGATGTGGATCGGGTTCTCGCTGTGCATCACTTGCGGGTAGCCGGGGATCAACACCCGCACATCGTGCAGATGAGCCATGGCGCGGGGCAGGGCGGCAGACACGTCACCCAGGCCGCCGGTCTTGACCAGATCGGCAATTTCCGAGGTAACAAACAACACTTTTTTCTTGTTGGGGTTCTGGCTCGCTACTGGAGTCAGCGTTTTGGTGCCGGGGACGTTGATCTGTCGGCTGCCGGGAACACTGACGGTGCTCGATTCACCAACCGCCTGCTGAGCACGCTCTCCCTGAATATCCAATGCCGCACTGATCATATGAATCTCCCGTCTCGTTGATCTGATTCTTGTCTTGAACAAGCGATGTCCATGGCCAAGTCCTGTGGCCGGGCGCAAACGCGCCACGCATCGGTGAGCAAACGCTACCCAACACGCGCAAGCAGAATGGGTGATTGGGCCGTTGCAAGGATTGCACCAGTCGCTTTGGCCCTGTCTTTCTGATGACCCGTCGCCGCGCGCAAAAGTTTCGACTTTTTTTCGGCAATGTGACTGGTCGGTTTTACCCCGCGAAAGTCAGTCTAGGCCAGATCCTAGAGCGGGCCAGAGCAAATGGGTAAATTGTTCGACAATCGGTTGGCTGTCAGCACCAACCTTGCTTTTGAGGAGCAAACGCACCGACGAAGTGCAGGTTTTTCTGCGAGGGAGGGCCAAAACGGTGACTGGACGGTCACGATTTTGTGCTAGCGGGAAGGGCGGTTGCACTGTTGTGGTGCGGGCAGTTTGTTGATCGGCTGACACAGACAACACCTGTAGGAGCTGCCGAAGGCTGCGATCTTTTGATTTTGCGTTTAAAAGCGAAGATCAAAAGATCGCAGCCTGCGGCAGCTCCTACAGTGGGGGTTAATTTAACGCACGAATTGGATTACCAGCCGCCCATCCCTGAATATCCTCGATCATCTGCGAAAAGAACTGTTCATAGTTCTGCCGACTGACATACCCCACATGCGGAGTCGCCAAGACATTGTCGAGTGTGCGAAACGGGTGCATGTCCGGCAACGGCTCGTGTTCGAACACATCCAGCGCTGCCCCGGCGATGTGCTGTTTCTGCAAGGCCTTGATCAGCGCCGCTTCATCGACAATCGGCCCGCGCGCGGTGTTGACCAGCAGCGCCGTCGGCTTCATCCAGCCCAGCGCCTGCGCATCGACCAGCCCGCGACTGCGCTCGCTGAGCACCAGATGCACCGACAACACATCGGCCTGCTCGAACAGTTCCTGCTTGTTCACGTAGGTCACGCCAACCTGCTGCGCCCGTTCGGCTGTGAGGTTTTCGCTCCAGGCGATGACCCGCATGCCGAACACCTGACCGAACTGCGCAACGCGCTGGCCAATACTGCCGAGACCGAGAATGCCGAGGGTCTTGCCATGCAGATCGCCGCCCAGTCCTTGCTGCCAATGACCGGCGCGCAGGGCATTCGCCTCATTCACCAGATTGCGCGTGGCCGCCATGATCAGCGCCCAGGTCAACTCCGGGGCGGCGTGCTTGTAACTGTCGGTGCCGCAGACCTTGATTCCCAGCCTGGCGGCCGCTTGCATATCCAGCGCTGCGTTGCGCATGCCGCCGGTGACCAGCAACTTGAGATTGGGCAAACGCTTGAGCAAGTCTTCGTCGAACCGCGTGCGCTCGCGCATCACGCAAATTACCTGGTAGCGGCCCAGCCGTTCGGCCAGTGTGGCGTTGTCGGCCGGGTAATCGTGTTCAAAGGTCACTTCACCGAGGCTATCGAGCACTGACCAGTCGACCACGTCGCGGGCCACGTCCTGCCAGTCATCGATCACTGCAATCTGCACCGCCATCAGCCTTACCTCATCAACGCACGGGATTGGATGTATTCAGCCAGTCGAGCAGGGCCTTGTGGAACTGCGCCGGTTCTTCCATTTGTGGCGCGTGGCCCATGCCGGGAAACTCCACCAGCGTCGACTGCGGGATCAGCTTGGCAACCTGTTTGCCAAGCACCTCATAGTGGCCGATTTTCGCCTTCACCTCAGGCGGTGCGAGGTCCTTGCCGATGGCTGTGGTGTCTGAGGTGCCGATCAGCAGCAGGGTCGGCATCTTCAAGTCCTTGAACTCGTAGTACACCGGCTGGGTGAAAATCATGTCGTAAATCAGCGCCGAGTTCCACGCCACTTGCGTCTTGCCCGGGCCTTTGCTCAGGCCGGCGAGCATGTCCACCCAGCGGTCGAATTCCGGTTTCCAGCGGCCGTCGTAATAGGTGGTGCGCTCATAGTCGCGAATGCCCTGGGCGCTGACTTTCAGCTCGCGCTGATACCACTGATCCACGGTGCGATAGGGCACGCCGAGGGCCTTCCAGTCTTCCAGACCGATCGGGTTGACCAGTGCCAGTTGCTCGACCTGCTCGGGAAACAGCAAGGCGTAACGGGTGGCGAGCATGCCGCCGGTGGAGTGGCCGAGCAGGGTGGCTTTTTGAATGCCCAGCGCTTTGAGCAACTGCTGAGTGTTGGTCGCCAGTTGCTGGAAGCTGTACTGATAATTGTCGGGTTTGCTCGAGGTGCAGAAGCCGATCTGATCCGGCGCGATCACCCGGTAACCGGACTCGCTCAAGGCCTTGATCGAACTGTCCCAGGTGGCTGCGCAAAAATTCTTGCCATGCATCAGCACCACGGTGCGGCCATTGGCCTTGCCGTGAGCGGCGACGTCCATGTAACCCATCTGCAGGGATTTACCCTGGGACTGAAAGGCAAAGTGTTTAAGCGTGTAAGGGTATTCGAAGCCTTGCAGCTCCGGGCCATAGGCCGGGCCTTCCGGCGCGGCTTCGCTTGGCGTTGCGGCCTGTGCCGACAGGGGCAGGGCGGCGCAAAGAAACAGGCCGGGTAGCCAACGGGAAAACATGACAGACATAAGGTCAAACTCCGTTTGAAATCGGCCGATGCTGGAATGACTGGATTATGCCGACGTTAAACACAGGCAATCACCGCGCCTGATCGTTCAACCCAGCCAGCCCAGCGTCAGCAAGGCCAGCACACCATAGCGTGCAGCTTTGGCCAGGGTAACGATCAATAAAAACCGCCCGAGCGGTTCACGCATGACGCCGGCAATCAGTGTCAGCGGATCGCCAACGATCGGCAACCAGCTCAGCAGCAACGACCAGTGGCCGTAACGCTCATAGTGTTTGCGCGCCCGGGCCATGTGCGCGGGGCTGACCGGAAACCAGCGCCGATCCTGAAAGCGCTCGATGCCACGGCCCAGCCACCAGTTGACCAGCGAACCGAGTACGTTGCCCAGCGTCGCCACGGCGAGCAGACCCCACAGCCAGTAGCGTTCGCTGACGATCAAACCGACCAGCAATGCCTCGGACTGCAGCGGCAACAGGGTCGCTGCACCGAACGCGGCAAAGAACAGCCCGAAGTAGGCGGCGCCGATCAATGGGCCGGGTAGTCCGCCACGACGACGTCAGCGCCATTCTTCTTCAGGCCGATAACCTGATAAGCATCGCTCATGCCGTCCATTTCCATGCCCGGCGAACCCATCGGCATACCCGGTGCGGCGACGCCGAGCAGGTCGTCACGCTTGCTCAGGGCCAGCACTTGTTCTGCCGGCACATGACCCTCGACGAATTTGCCGTTGATGATTGCGGTGTGGCACGACGCCAGGCGCGGCGGTACGCCATGTTGTTGCTTGAAGCTGCTCATGTCGCTTTCGACGTGGTCTTCGACTTTGAAACCGTTGGCTTCGAGGTGGCTGATCCATTTTTTGCAGCAGCCGCAATTGGCGTCACGATGGACTTCGATGGGGATCAGATCGGCGGCTTGCGCCAGGGAGGTAATGAACAGGGCGCTCAGGGCGACCAGACGCAGGTGGGTACGCATAGCGGATTCTCGGCTCGGGTGACGATCAGAAAAGAACGCATTTTGACCGGTTTTTGCCGCCTGGCATCAACGCAATGTTTCCAGTTGTTGCGAGACGGGCTGGCAGGATGATCGTAGATCAAGGCTGACAGGTTGCTGAGCGCGAGATGACAAAGTTGTCAGGTGGCAATTGTGTGAACACCGTCGAACCTTGTGGGAGCGAGCCTGCTCACGAAGGCAGTGTGTCAGGCACTGGATGCAGTGACTGAAAGGACGCTTTCGCGAGCAGGCTCGCTCCCACAGGGGTTATCTGGTTTGCAGAAATTCCTGCATGAATCAGCGGACTTTGAAGCGCCCCATGATCGCGCTCACCCGGCTGTTGGCTTCGAGTAACTGATGGGTATTCAGTTCGCTGGCTTTGCCGCTCTGCACCAGCTCATCGACCATGTGACGGATCTGCACCATGCTGCGGTTGATCTCTTCGGTCACGGCGCTTTGCTGCTCGGCGGCAGTGGCGATCTGCGTGCTGAGGCTGTTGATGTGGCTGACCGAACCGGCCATTTCATCCAGACCGGAATTGACCCTTGCAGTGGCGTCGGCAGCCGACTGGCAACTGGCCTGGGTGTTTTCCATGGCGCTGACCGACGAGCTCACGCCTTGCGTCAGACGCGTCAACATCTCGTTGATTTCCGAGGTGCTCGCCTGCGTGCGTGCGGCGAGGGCGCGGACTTCATCGGCAACCACGGCAAACCCGCGGCCCTGTTCACCGGCGCGAGCTGCTTCGATTGCGGCGTTGAGCGCCAACAGGTTGGTCTGCCCGGCAATTGCACCGATCACCCCGAGGATTTCAGTGATGCGCTGAGCGTCCTGCTGCATGTTTTCAACTTTGTGCGTAGCGCTGGCCACTTCATCGATCAGCGCCACCACGCTGTTGGTCGCTTCGCCCACGACTACGCGGGAACGGTCGGCGTTTTCGTTGGCGCGCTGGGTGAACGCGGCAGTTTCGGCGGCATTCTGCGCAACGCTTTCTGCTGTCGAACTCATCTCGGTGATGGCGGTAACGGTCTGATCGGTTTCCGAGGCATGACGCAGCAGGATCTGGCTGGTGTGCGCCGAGGTGCGTTGCAGGTTGTCGAGGCTCGATGCCATGGCGCCGGTGGCTTGGGTAACTTCGCCGATCATGTTTTGCAGGTAGGCAATAAAGGTGTTGACCGAGTGACCGATGGCGCCGAGTTCATCTTCAGCGCGAATGGTAATGCGCCGGGTCAGGTCGGCATCGCCGCTGGAGAGCAAATCGATGTTGGCTTTCAACGCTTTCATGCGCTGCACCAATTGGCGAATCGCGTAGACCTGCAGCAGCACCAGCAGAATCACCAGCGGAATCTGCAACAGGCTCAGGGTGCTGAGGACGTCATCACGCTGGGCCGTGAGCATTTTCGTTGGCAGGGCGGTGGCGAGGAACCACGGCGTGCCTTCAATCGGGCGCATGAAGAAGGTGCTGGCTTCGCCGTTGTTATCGAACTCGATGCGCTGCGCTTGATCGCGGTTCTGCAACGCGGCTTTGACCTGGCTGGCGAAGGTCGACGTGCCGGCCAGTTCGCTGATGTTCTTCAGCACGATCTGGCCACTGATGCGCGAGCTGTTACTGATGATCTTGCCGTCGGCTTCGATGATCAGCATTTCGGCGTTGAGGTCTTTTTCCTTGCGCGCCACTAGATCGTTGAAGAAGCCGAGGGTGACGTCAATGGTCGACACGCCCCACGCGCTACCGTTTTTCTGGATGGCCATGGCGCAGTTGGTGCGCGGCTCGGCGCTGGCATCATCCTTGTAAGCCGCCGCCCAGGCGCATTGGCCACGCGGTGTGGCCATGCCGCCCTTGTACCAGCTCTGGTCGTAATAGTTGGGGGCTGCGTCACTGTTCCAGAATGTATTCACCGCCAGTTTGCCCGAGGCATCGCGGTGCCAGAACGTGCTGAATTTGTTGCGCCCGGCTTCACGTTGCCCCGGCAAAGGCCAGATCCCGCCGCCGAATACTTTCAGCTCTCCGTACTGATCGACCAGACCTGGCAGCACTGTGTCGATGGCGGCGCTGTCGAGCAGCGGGATGGTCTGGGTGATGCTGCGCTGTTGCGCCTGCACTTTGTTCAACTCGCCCTGAATCTGCTCGGCGACTTCGGCAATGCGGTTGAGGACGACTTGTTCTTCTGTATGACGCAGCTTGGGGGCGACGAGTTGGCTGATGCCGACCACGGTCAACACCGACAACAGCAGGATGAACAGAACCAGAAACAGCGTGTAGCGAGCCTGAATAGTGCGGAATGCGGGCATGGAGACCGGTCCTTGAGCAGCGTTTCTTATTAGGGGCAGGGTTAAAACAGTGCGGGCATTCACAGCGTATCGTCGTTGCGACGGGAAGCTTTAGGTACTTGCGTCCTAAAAAAACTGGGCGCCGATGACTGGTCGGTATCGGGTTCGATACACAAGCGCTGGTCATCGCCTGCGACTGGTTGAAAAAGCCATTTTCATTTCATTGTGATGACAGCTCTGGGTCAGGGTTTGCGGGGCGTTGCGCTTTTGTATCGAGAATGTACGAGAATTGTAAAAAAGTGCAGAAAGAGGTTGGTGCCATCAGTTCGCCCGCCGATACTCGCGCCCATTAATGCCGTTCAACACGGATATTTTTCATGTTCATTTCACAGGGAGTCTTCTCATGACGATCGGTATTGTCGGCGGCTGGGAGAGCAAAGCAGGCGTTATGGTTCGTAACACCGGCGCGAAAAAACAAGTGGCCCAGAGCATCAAAGTGCAGCAGATGCTGACCAAGGTCGGCACCAATCCCACCGCGCTGAATACCGCTGAAATGGACAAGCAGGGCATGCGCAAGGCCATCAAGGGCTTTGATCCTGCGAATGTTTCGGTAAAACAATTGGGAAATCTGAGCGAGATGCTGCGCAGCCGCGGGCTGATCTCAGAGATCACTTCGTTTACCTTGAAGAACGCCGGTGACAAGTTCGACCGTTTTGGCGTGACCAAAGATATCGATGCCAAATTCAACGCCCTGGAGTATTTCGCGACCCAGCTCGACGCCATTCAGAACAATGGCCTCAATGGCAACGCTTACGGCCAGAGTCTGATTCCAGAGTTCAAGAAAGCGATCTATGTTCTGCAGAACCTCAAGACCTACGGTGAAGGCAACGCCGCGAAACCGGTCGATGAAGGTGTCAAAGCCAAAGCTTGAGGCTGACCGTTTAGCCCGCTCAGCGCTTGAACGGGCTGGTTGATGTGCAAGAACCCGGCAACGCCTCGCTTCAGCGTGCTGCGACGTGTTGTTGAGCCTGATTATGCAGTCGTTGCAGGTGTGGGCAGCGCAGCTCCAGCGATCGGGCGCAATAGCCCCGATGAAACAACGCCAACCATCCAGCGCCCCGTTCATTCGGGGCAATCCCGGTAAAGACGAAGCCCATTGCCGAGAGGCTGTCCACGGCGCTGGCGAAACCGGTTGCCAGCCTGAGTCTGATCGAGACCATCCAGTGTTCAGGCAGTCGTCGTAGCTGTTGAAGCAAGCCGGCGTCGAGTTTCTTCAGCACCACGTCATAACGCCCGAAAGCGTGTTCGATCTGCATCGGCGGCCCCACCCAGGGTGTTTCTTTTTCCTGCACCCCGTGTACCTCGCACAAATGCTCCATGAATTCGCGACAGCTTTGTGGCCACGGCAATGCCGGGAGCGGGCGGCGGTAGCCATCGATAGGGGTGTAGCCGATGACAATCGACTCCGGCAGTGCTTCGCCAAACGGCGAGGGCACATAGTCGAGCAATAACCCACTGCTGCAAAAGCCGAGCCGGTCAGCCATGCGTTGGGTATAGGCGTGCTGCGTCACCTGTTTGATGGTTACACCATGGCAACCCAGCGCCTGCGCATGGATCAACAATCGAATGCCCAACTGGGTGGCGATGTTCTGCCCGCGGGTCGACGGATGGACCACGCTCAACGCCAGTTCTGCGGTATGCGATCCCGCGTTTCTGCACAACGTGGCGTGGCCGAGGATTTTTTTTCCGGATTCCGCCACCAGTGAATGCCATCTCCCATCGCCATGGTTCTGGTTGATCATCAACGGCAAATACACGTGTGGCTGTACGTAATGGTCGCCATAGATTTCCCGGAACAAACGGCTGACGGCTCCGGCATCGGAGCGGCGATAGCTGCGCAGCGTCACGTTGTCCATGGGCGTTGCTCCGGACGTGGGGCGGCGTAGTCGCGAAGGTCGACGACGCGTTGGCGTTTGCCGGAGCGCGGATGACGAGCGAGCTCATCGGCTGTGCAATAGGCGACCTGCAGCTCAAGCTGGCCATCAGCGCAGAGTTGTGCGATCAGCGGATAACGCTCGATCAAGGCGTTGTGCAAGGCTGTGCTGGCCTGAGTCGTTTCGGGTTTCAACGCCTCGGGCACCCATTTCAGACACACGATATCGACGTTTGCCGATTGGCTGATCACCAGTTGCCAGTCGTCGCTGACCGTGTTGCGCTGAATGATTGTGTCGATGTCGTCGATCAGCAGGGTCAGGCTGCTGACCCGTACGCGCTGACTGCTCATGCTGCGACCCATCAAGGCAAACTTGCGCATGCTCGCCGTGGCCGGCTCTCGCCAGCAGGCGAGATCACCCACGGGATAGCGGATCAATGGCATAAGCCGGCGGGTGAGGTTGGTGATCAGCAGGCGTCCGGTGCGATCGCATTCTTCAATCACTTCACCGGTGTGTTCATCGATAATTTCCAGCACGCTGTGGCTGGCGAGCATGCGGTGTTCGCCCAAGGCACAATCGCGGCTTGTGGCGCCGATGAACCCCGCGTCGACACTGGCGTAGCCGATGGAAGCGATCCGTGCGTTGGGGAATACTCGGTGCAACATCTGCAATTGCCCGGCGAACAGGCTCTCGCCGCCGTAAAGCACGCTTTCGACCTCGGCCAGAGTTTGCCCCTGGCGCTCCAGCACGCTGGCGAACGTCAGCAATTGCGCAGGCACGCCGGCCAGCACATTGATTCGGTGCTGGCGGATAGAGTCAGTCAGCAGTGTAAAGTCGACGTCGCCGGTGAAGGGGTATTCGGTAATACCTGACGTTTCGTGTGCCAACGCGTCGTGGATAAAGATGAAACTGGCATACAGATCGCCGACAAAAAACAGATTTGCAACCCGGTCTCCCGGATTGAGTTGGCTCGCCAGATGGCGACCGAAGTCGCGCACAAGTGTCTGCCACTCCTCACGGGTGAATACCGAAAGTTTACCCGCGCTGGTGGTTCCACCGGTCTTGAACACGAGTGCGCGTTCAACCGTTGAAGTCAGTACTGGCCATTGATCGAGGTTATTGCTGCTGGCCCAGTATTGTTGCGGATCAATCGGCGGAAGTTGATCCAGTGTGCTGATCTGCGGCGCAAGGTCTTGCCAATGTCTGGCGTAATACGTTGAGTGTTCGCGGGCGAAGGCGAGCAACTTGCTCAGTTCAAGTATTGTGTTCATGGGGGGCTCTTTAATTGTTCTGGTCATGGACGAAGTTGGACTTTCAGCGGCGAGCGTCGACCACTGCCGGTATCTTTCCGCTATGCCTGTTTCTGTCGAACTGTTGCGTCTCGCAGGTTTGCGTTTGCACCGTGAGCAGCCCGGCTCGCACAAGGCTCGTCAGCGTCGCGTAGCCTTCCAGTCGGAGGAGGAGGTCGGCGGGGGCAGCGGGGCTGCGAACCAGCAGGCGTTCGAGGCCGTCAGGGGCGTGATCGAGGTGCAACTGAAACGGTGCTTGCAGGTGTCTGCCGAGTTCGTTCAGGCAGATGAAATCGCTACCGATACGCAGCAGCCTGCCGTGCCGTTGCAGCAGCTCGAACCGCGGGGAACTCAGCCCGCACGCGCAATCGCCGGGCAACCAGCGCCCTGTGTCGCCGACCTCATAACGCTGTACCTGCTGACCTTCGCGGGCTTTGGAAGTGAACAGTAAACGGCCGATTTCATTGCCAACGACAGGCACGTCCTCCTCCAGCGCGACGATTTCCAGATGCTGGATCGCGTCCATCAGATGAAACACGCCATCACCGGTCGCGGCGCAGGCATGTCCGCAGGGGCCGGCATCGACACTGCCGTACACCGCCGAGCGGATGCTGGCAACGCCACAGCGCTGCAACAGTTCGCGGCACTGCTCACTGATGTGTTCACCGCCGAGAAAGACTTTTTCGATGGCGCCATAACGGCTCAGACGCTGCTGTTCGTTGAGGAACAAGCGATGCAGGGAGCTGGGCATGCCGATCAGTACGGTGACCTGTTGTTCGATGATGACTTGTGCAATATCGCCGTAGTCATCGTCGGCGGGAGCACCCATTGGCAGGTGGCTGGCCCCCAATGTTTCCAGCACTTTGGCAAAGCTGAAGAAGCCGCCGTACAAACCGCCACTGAAGAACAGGTTCATCACCTTGTCGCGGCTCGGATCGAGACCCGCCGCAAACAACCCGTCGGCCGTTGCGCGTATTTGCCGTTGAAAATCGCGGTAGCTATATCCCGCCAGCGCCGGTGTGCCGCTGCTGCCGCCAGAGCGGAAAAACAGTTGCGCCGCTGCTGTCGTCGGCCGCGCGATAAACGCTGCTTTGTCGGTGATCGCCAGGCCCGCCAGCGTCGGCTTGCAAGCTGGACGGTCGAGGGTCATGTGGGTGGGCAACTGCGTCGGTGCGACGCTGACCGACACCCGCCGGCTCAGACGTTGCAGTGCATAGACGCCGTCGTGGGGTTCGCCATCGTAGCCATCATGGATTGCATCAATGGGCGCAATTCGGCTGACGCCGGCGGCAATCAATGTTCGCGACAATGCACCGATCTGCGCTTCGTCGCACATCAGTGCGCAGCTCTGTAAAACGTTGCGCCAAGGCAGCAGGTTTTGCGTCAGTCGCGCACGCGGCAGGGGTTTGAGCAGCACCGTGCGAAACAGCGGCGAGGGCGCAAGCAACTGATCATGGCTCCAGATCACTCGCCATCCCGGTGCGCTCCAGACCTGCGCCGTCACTGCGGAAAAACTCTGGCTCAGACGTGTCATCAGGGTGCGGGTGGTGATTTCGCTGGCTTCTTGAACCGTCGGGATCAGTGCCGGCCATTGTCCGGCGCGGCGCTCGAACGCCTTGGCCAATTCGTTGCCGATTGCTTGTAGAACAGCGGGGTCGTCGCTATCGACCAACAACCATTGCGGGCTGGAGCAGGCTTGCTGATCCAGTCGGCAGACCTCATCGACCAGCGCGTCCAGTGCCTGTGGCGAGGCCGCTTGCGGCGTCAGGTAGGCAAAACTGATGCGGTGCCCCCAGTCGATCCAGCGACATCCGGGCGGCAACTGTTGGCGGATCGCCTGCAGCGCCGCTTCGCCACCCCACGCCGAAACGCCGTTGGCCATTTTGCACAAACGGCCGATCTGCGCGGTCGCCACCGGTAACACCGCGACGTAATGGCGCAACTCACCGCTGGGGTCGCATTGCACCAGCGTGTGCAACAGGCGCGCCGTCAGGCCTTGGTCACTGCTGCTGGGCCGTAGCCAGTTGATGTTGCCGGCCAAGAGACTTTCAATCAGCGCGCAGCACGCCAGCAGCGGCGCGTTGGCTGGCGTGACGTGGACCACCAGTCCCAGCGGACTCCAGCGCTCAAAGCGCGAATGCTGATAATCGACACGTCGCAGCGATTCAGCCTGATCGCCCAGTTCACGTTCAAGCTTGTGTTGCAGGGCGTGCGGCTGACAGAAGTCGATCAGCACCTGGCGTTGTTCATCGTCCAGCGGCAGCTCGGCGTTGTGCAATTGCCCTGCAAAATGTGCGGCGGCAGTCAGTACGGTGGCGCTGTCCAGCGGTGTACTCAGTCGTTGCGGCAATGTCTGCTGCAACAGCGCCAGTGCGTTATCGAGGTCGACATCTGCGTGCAGTTCTCCGTTGATCAGGTACATGTCAGTGTCCCCCCAGCAATTCGGACGCGGCCATCGCACAGCTTCTACCGGCCGTGGTGCCTGCGCGACCCTGCAGTTCGAACCAGTCACTGGCGAGGCCGCAATCACAACTCGACCCGGGATGCAGCGTCGCCAGATCGCTCATCACCACCGCGTGCGCCGGGCTGGACGAGATGTAGGGCGAGACGAATCCCAGCAAGCCCTGCTGACCGTAAGGCTGGATGGAAAAGTCCTGCGGATTGCGCACGTAAGCCTTGGCGTAAACGGGGACATGAAAATGATGCCGGGCACATTCGATATACGGCACCGCATGTTCGACCGCGCCGTAACCGTCGCGGCACCGCGACACTTCGATGCCCAGTTGCCGGGCGATGCGCCCATACAGTTGTTGTTTTGGAACTTCCTCGCTGGATCGGGTTTTCCAGCCCCCGCCGAAAAACACCAGTGAAGCACTCGGCAGTTTCAGCGCAGGCACGCCGGTGGCCTGCATCTGCTGCAAGGTCTGCCAAAGAAACGCCGGGAAGCCGAAAATGCGCACGGGCAGGCCTTCTTCGGCGAACGCTTGCAGGGCCGCGATGACCCCGAACACATCGAACTGGTGGCCATCGCCGTTGCAGCGCAAGGCGTAGACAACGCGGTTGACGGGCGCAAAGCGGCAGAGGAATTGGTCGGTGTAGGACGTCCCCAGGGTGATCGCGCCCCGCGGTTCGTAGCTCAGCAGCAGGTAATTGCACGGCGTATCCGCTGAATGCCAACCGTAATGACTAAAGATTCGTTCAACCATGAACTGCGCGGCCGACAGACTGCGCGGGTCATAGCGCATGCGGCTTTTTTGGCCGCTGGTGCCGGACGATGTCAGTTCCAGGGCATCCTCCCCGGTGGGGCTGAGTAACAGTTGCTGCTTGAAAAAATTGGCCAGAATCGGCGGTAGCCGGGACCAGTCATCGAGGCTGTCCAGATCCTTCACATCGAGGCCGTTGGCGCTCAGCCAATGTTCGTAGCCGGGTGTGTGCTGGCAATGAAAACGACTGATCTCGGTCATGGCCCGATCAAACAGGCCTGCTGGCACGGAATCCGGGCAATAGGGGTGTGGCAATGCGCAAAGCGCATCGCTGGCGGGGAAGTGATTCATTCAATAGTCCGTTATTGAGCAGTGGAGGAGTCGGGAGGTGTGCGTTGCAACAAACCGTGCAACAGGGGCAGGCACATCAGGCCGCTGAGGGCGGCGCAGAGTGCGAAGAGGTCGAGGCGGGCGCCACCGCCGATGCCGGCAATCAGTGAGCCGCCGAGCCCCATCACAGCAATCGAAATCATGCCTGCCAGCGCCGAAACCAACCCCTTGCTGTCGTCGCTGGCAAACAGCGCCAGCCGATACAGCGCAGCGTTGCTCATTCCCAGCCCGACCGCGTACAGCGCCAGACTGGCAACCACTGCGCCCAGTCCGGCACCTGACAGCGCGCAGGCAATCAACGCCACAAGGCCCAGACAAAAAGGCCAAAGCGCCAACCGGATCAACCGGGATAAAGAATGCGTAACCAGCAAGCGGTCGAGGATCAGATTGCCAGTGATGACGGCGGAAAAAACCGGAATCTGCCACAAGGCATATTCCAGCGGCATCAGCTCGAGCAGCTGCATCAGCAGCAACGGTGCCAGGCCGATCCAGGCGATCAGCGGCAGGCTCATGAGGCCCAGTGCGAGACTGGCAGCGAGGAAGCGACGATTACTCAAGAGAGCTCGGTAGCGTTGACCGGTCTGGCGCCAGGAAAAAGGCACGGCGGCTTGTACTTGCCCATCGCGGCGAGTGACCCCGACCGTTTCCGGCATGCAGACGAAAAGCCCCAGCCAGACCATTGATGCGGCAAAACCCAGGCCCAGAAACAGCTCGCGCCAGGACAGCCATTGCAGCAAGACAATACCCAGTAGCGGCCCCAGCAGCGGTGAAAGCAGGGCGATATTGCCGAGCAGCGCCATCAAACGCACCGCATCGGCCTCGCAGAATACTTCCTGAAGAGCGGGATAACTGACCGCGACCACGAAACCCAGTCCCATGCCTTGCAACAGTCGCAGCAGATTGAAGGTTTCAATGCGCTGGGTGGCAAATGCACTTGCGCAGGCGATTGCAAACAATGCGCAGCCGATCAACAGTACTCGCCGCCGGCCCCATTGATCGGACAGCGGCCCAATCAGCCATTGCAGGCAGACTCCGCCAATCAGATACAGATTGAACGCATGGGGAACATGTCTGACGTCGGCCTGAAGTTCTGTTGTCACGGCCAACATGGCTGGCATGATCAAGTCACTTGCCATATACGTCAGAAGTTCAAAAGCGCTCAGCGCCAAACAAAACCCTAGTACTTGTCGCGGCCCGATTCTTATAAGTGTTCTCTGCATAAACGTCCCTGTTAGAGAGTAGAAGAAAGTTGCCAGAGACTAGTTGCAGAGGCGGGTGTGACCTATTCTTTTGCTGCGACATTAGATTTCAAATGCTTGCAACTTGTTTAGCCAGTCCGCTTTGCGTATCAGGTGAGTTTCAACTGCGCGGCAGCCGCCGTTGGCAAAAGCAGAAAAGCCCGCAACAGGGCGGGCTTTGTTTGAAGTTGATCGGGCTTGTTGAGTTCCTGCCTCAATCTGTTCATGGGCAAGCGGGCAGGGCGAACAATCCTGTTCTAGCGATGTTGGTAATAACCAGGGCCACCCTGGTAATAACGGTGGTGATCGTCATGCCAGCCGCCGTGGGGGAAGATGATGCAGCCACTCAGGGTCAGCAGGGCAAGAACGGGAATCAGCCAGGTGATTCGACGCAGCATTTTGAAAATTCCTCATGGTTACGCCGTCATGAAGCCAAAACTCTTCATCGGCTGTAACATGAGACCCCGATTGCAGCGGCGCATCCCCGTAGAACGGTATGTGCATGGCATGCAAGCGGATACAAACCGGATACATTTCACCGTTTCAGGAAGCCGCAATGACCCACAAGCAACGCTTGATTTATTCGATTCTGATCGCCGTGTCGGTCCTGGCGATCATGCTCGGCCTGTCCTGGCTGCAAAACCAAGGAATGATTTCGGAAAAGACGTTCCAGTTCGTCGCCATCGGTGTGGCAGTGATCGTGGTGGTGATCAACGGCGTCATGCGCCGCAAGGTCAAGCCTTGACGGCGTTTGCCGCACGCATCAATCGTTGTTGAGGACTGCCGCAGCCTGTGGATGCAGGCTGTAGCTCTTGTCTTCATTGAAGGTGATCACCCCTTCGGCGCATAGACGCTTGAGCACTTCGCGCACACTGAGAAAGGACAGCGGGATATCCAGATCCAGCAATTGGCTGTGGACGCCGCGCACACCCAGACGCCGCTCGCTTTGTGCGGCGACCAGCAGGGCATCAATGACTTTCAGACGAATCAGGCTGGTGCGCAGCCCGAAACTTTTCAGCAGCAAACGGATGCGTTCGTTGCCGTGACGCTCGACGCGTTGCCCGAAATCGCTCGCGTGTGGGCTCATGGAAGCTCCTTTGGGGGCCTGGCTACCGTCCGTTGGTAGTTGCGAGTTGTACATGCGATTACTCCTTTTCAGAGCCTGATCGGGAAAGGTTTTTTTGCGCTCTTTAAACAAGACGTATCAGCACGACAAATCATGAAAGAAAAGATGTAGAAAATTTGTCGGGGGTTTGTCTTTTTCTTGTGATTCTGGCTTGAGATCGCTTTGGGCTTGGCGGCCTTTGGGCCGACCATGCTCTTGGGGTTTTGGGTGAATATCCGTTGTTTTGGGTGTTGCGGCTGGCGGTTTCGCTCTTACAGCGAGTCCCTTTGGCAAACGCCCCAAAGGAACCAAAGGTCTGGGCCCCGGCGTTCGGCCCTCGCCGTGGCTCGGGTGCCTTCGTTGCGGGATCTATCCGGGGGCATCGCCTACGGTTTGCTTCGCTGCACCTCCTCTCGATGTGTTCGACTTCGTCGAACGGTCGCTGCGCTCCCACCCCCGGATAAATCCCTCCACTCAGCCTGCCGAAGGGGCCAGCACGGCAAGATCAAGAGCTGCAGCCGAGCTAACGCTCATCCTGTTGAGTGGTGAGAAGCGGGGTGGGTGGGGCTTTTGATCTGCTTCTGGGTTTGAGTCCGGCTCGGTATTTCACGTCGGCGTACCTCTACCAATCACCTCGGTCAGTTCCCTCTCCCTCTGGGAGATGGCTAGGGTGAGGGGCTTTTGATCTGCTTCTGGGTTTGAGTCCGGCTCGGTATTTCACGTCGGCGTACCTCTACCAATCACCTCGGTCAGTTCCCTCTCCCTCTGGGAGATGGCTAGGGTGAGGGGCTTTTGATCTGCTTCTGGGTTCGAGTCCGGCTCGGTATTTCATGTCGGCGTACTTCTACCAATCATCTCGGTCAGTTCCCTCTCCCTCTGGGAGATAGCTAGGGTGAGGGGCTTTTGATCTGCTTCTGGGTTTGAGTCCGGCTCGGTATTTCGTGTCGGCGTACTTCTACCAATCATCTCGGTCGGTTCCCTCTCCCTCTGGGAGATGGCTAGGATTAGGGGCTTTTGATCTGCTTCTGGGTTTGAGTCCGGCTCGGTATTTCATGTCGGCGTACTTCTACCAATCACCTCGGTCAGTTCCCTCTCCCTCTGGGCGGTCCGACGTTTCGGGAGGGCTAGGGTGAGGGGCTTTTGATTGTGCTTTCGGGGATTACGCGGCGAGCCTAAATTTTTTTCTTCGGCTTCGTTTCTTCGACAGGCTCATTGCGCGTGGACGCGTGGGTGTTTCCAGGGCGGGTCCGCGTCAGCGTCAGATCCGCTCTTTGGCATGTCGATCAGGAGCGAGCGTGATAATTTCCAGACAGTTAACCGGACTGACCTTGGCCGGCGTGGTTTTTGGCTTGAGTGGTTCGGCCCATGCGTTCAGCCCGGCCACGGATGTCAGTGCCGATATTCGCCGCACTGCTTTTGGCGTGCCGCATATCCGCGCGCAAGACGAGCGCGGGCTGGGTTTTGGCATTGGCTACGCCTATGCCCAGGACAATCTTTGCCTGCTGGCCAACGAGATCGTGACGGTCAATGGCCAGCGTTCCCGTTACTTCGGTCCGGATCAGTTCACCGTCGAGCAACGCGAAAACCGCGTCAGCGACGTGTTTTTTACCTGGCTCAATACGCCTGAAGCAGTCAAGGCTTTCTGGCAGGCGCAACCTGCGCAGGTGCGTGATCTGGTAGAGGGCTACGCCGCCGGCTACAACCGTTATCTGGCCGAGCGCCGTCCGCAAGGCTTGCCGCAACAGTGTCAGGGTGAGTGGGTGCGAGAGATTGCACCGGAAGATCTGGTGAAGCTGACCCGCCGTCTGTTGGTCGAGGGCGGTGTCGGCCAGTTCGCCGAGGCCCTGGCCGGTGCTACACCGCCGCATGCGAGCGCCGCAATCGAACAAAACGTGCAGGCCTATCAGTTGGCTGACGCACGTCAGCAGCGCTTCGCCCTGGACCGTGGCAGTAACGCTGTCGCAGTGGGCAGTGAACGCTCGGTCAATGGCCGCGGGATGTTGCTGGCTAACCCGCACTTTCCTTGGGTCGGCGGCATGCGCTTCTATCAGATGCACCTGACCATTCCCGGCAAACTCGACGTCATGGGCGCAGCATTGCCGGGCCTGCCGATGATCAATATCGGCTTCAATCAGCACCTGGCCTGGACGCACACGGTCGATTCGTCGAAACACTTCACCTTGTATCGTTTGCAACTCGATCCGAAGGATTCCACACGCTATCTGCTCGATGGCAAATCCCTGCCGTTGAACAAGCAGACCGTCACCGTGCAGGTGAAACAGGCCGACGGGCAAGTGGTTCCGGTCTCGCGTGATGTCTACAGCTCGCAATTCGGGCCGATTGTGCAATGGCCGGGCAAGCTCGACTGGGACAATCAGTTCGCTTATAGCCTGCGCGACGCCAACCTCGACAATGATCGGGTGTTGAACCAGTGGTACACGATGAATCAGTCGAAGACGCTGCAAGAACTGCAGGATTCGGTGCACAAGATTCAGGGGATTCCGTGGGTCAACACCCTGGCCGTCGATGACAAAGGCCAGACGCTGTACATGAACCTGTCGGTGGTGCCGAACGTCAACGCCGAGAAACTGGCCAAGTGCAGCGACCCGCGTATCGGCACACAAATGATCGTGCTGGACGGCTCCAACAGTGCCTGCGCGTGGGACATCGACCCGCAAGCGGCGCAGAAAGGCATTTATGCCTCCAGCCAACTGCCGCAACTGCTGCGCAAGGACTTTGTCCAGCACTCCAATGACTCGGCATGGCTGGCCAACCCGGCGCAGCCGCTCACCGGTTTCTCGCCGTTGATCAGTCAGGATGGCCTGCCGCTGGGCTTGCGCGCCCGGTTTGCTCTGGATCGTTTGAGCACACTGAGCAAGAAAGGGCCGTTGGCGGTGAAGGATCTGCAGCAAATGGTGATGGACGACCAGGTGTATCTGGCAACGCAGGTGGTGCCGGATCTGTTGAAGTTCTGTGCCGCTGACCTCGGCGCCGACGCTCAGGCTCTCAAACCGGTTTGCGTCAGCCTCAAGGCCTGGGATGGCCGCGCCAATCTTGATTCGGGCGTGGGCCTGGTGCACTTCCAGAACATCATGCATGCATTGCAGGCTTCGCCGGATGTCTGGCGCGTGGCGTTCGATCCCAAGGATGCGCAACACACTCCGCGTGGCCTGGCAGTCGAGCAGCCAGCGGTGGCCAAGGCGTTGCGTGCGGCCATGTTGGCGTCGGTCGAATCGAGTACAAAAATGGGCCTCACGCCGCAAACCCGCTGGGGTGATATCCAGGTGGTCAGCAGTGGCGGGCAACAGACGCCGATTCACGGCGGGCCGGCTGCTCTCGGGATCTACAACGCCATCCAGAGCGTGCCTCGTGAGGACGGCAAACTCGAAGTGGTCAGTGGCACCAGCTACCTGCAAGTCGTGACCTTTGACGACAAAGGCCCGCACGCCCAAGGGCTACTGGCGTTCTCGCTGTCCAGCGATCCGGCATCTAAGTATTCGCGGGATCAGACCGAGGCGTTCTCGAAGAAGCAGTGGAGTGTGCTGCCGTTCACCGAACAGCAGATTCAGGCTGATCCGCAGTATCAGGTGCAGACTGTTCGCGCGACGTTGGACAAGGCGGGGAAAGTCGCCGCTCAATAAGTACAAGCGTTCATTGCATCGAGCCTGAAGGCCGCATCCTGCAAGGGGTGCGGCCTTCAGCTTTTTGGTGGCTGTTGCGGTATTGAGTTGATCACCGGGTTACCTTCCTTGTTACGGCTCAGGTAGACCGGCAGCACCTTGGGCAGGCTGTTGGCGAGGTTGTTCAGCTCTTTGATGTTGTAGATGCCACCCACGCGAATCGAACCGGTGCTGTTATCAGCCAGTTCGAGTGGATTGCTCAGATAACGGTTGATCAGTGGCAGTGCTTCGCTCAACGCCAGGTTATCCAGCACCAGTTTGCCATTGCGCCACGCCAGTGACGTGTCGCTGGCGTAGGTCTGGCTGATCTGTGGCATGTAGTCGCCTTGTTTGTAACGTGCCTGCATCGACGGGCCAAGGCGCAAGCCATCGCCCGGTAATGAACGACTGCTGGTGACCAGCACCGAACCTTCGATCAGGTTCACGCGCACTTGATCCTGATACATCCAGACGTTGAACCGTGTTCCCGTGACTCGAATTTTGCCTTCGCCTGCGCGGACGACAAACGGGTGGGCCATGTCGTGACTGACCGTAAAGAACGCTTCACCTTTTTTCAGGGTGACCCGGCGTTCGTCCTTGTAATTGCTGAAGGTCAGGTCGGTGTTCAGGTTCAGTTCGATCTGGCTGCCATCACTCAGCGTGACCTGCCGGACATTATCGGTGGCGGCGAAATGTTCATAGCTGTCGGGCAGCCAGCCCAGGTTCCAGCCAGTGTAAGCGGCCAGTGGCAGGGCGAGTGCACAGACACCGGCGGCAACAGCGAATTGACGCCATGCGCGCGAAGGTCGAGGCGCTGGCACGAATGACGCCGATTCCGGGCGAGGCAAGTGTTCAGCCACGTCCCAGATTTCCAGCATGGCTTCATATTCGAAGGCATGCAGTGGATGTGCGTCGTGCCATTGCTTGAATGCGAGACGCTCTCCGTCTGTGCAGTCGGCGGCGTGCACACGCATGCACCAATGCGCGGCGGCATCGGTGATCGCATCGTATTCGGCTTCCGAGAGGGTGTCTTGGGTCATTGACTCGTCCTGATTTCGCACATTCTAACCTTGTCGGCAAGTTGCCGAGAACATTCGTCATGGCATTTACCCATCAAAGTGGAACTTATTTTTCGCTCCGGCACCCAAAAAGCAGGACGCTAATGAACACTATCCATAAATGGAGTGAAAAAATGATCAAAAAGACAATCGCAGCGTTGATTGCCACCGCCAGTTTGCTCAGCGCTGGCGCAGCGTTGGCCGATCGGCCGGGCGCTGGCTGGATCACCATCGAAAAAGCCATTGAGATCGTCAAGACCAAGGCCGGTTATGTCGAGGTCTATGAGATCGAGGCCGACAACAACGGCTACTGGAAAGGCGAGGGGCGCAAGGCTGATGGCGTTGTCTACGAGTTCCGTATCGACGGGGCGTCGGGCAATGTGTTGCGTGATCAGAAGGATTAACCAACCCGAATGCAACGTGTGAAAATGCGCCGGCTTCTAGCCGGCGTATTTTTTTGTTCCAGTCGTCAAGGCGAAGCAGATGAGGATCCTGTCTGACTTGAAGTTGGCGCCGGTAAAGGTATGGGGACCGGAAGCGGGTCCAGTTCCCGGCCCATTTCGCTGATGAGCAACGCGATCGAATCGGCGTTGGCCAGCATCACATCAACGCGTGCTTCATCAGAAACCGCACTGCGAAAGGCTTTACGTGCATCTGCGAGGTTTTGGGTTTTTGTCAGACTGAGAATTTTTTTGTACTCATTAGCGCGCTCCGGCAACTGATCCAGACCCACCCACACACCCTTCGTACTCTTCTCTGCGAACAACTGCGAAAATGGGGTGGAACGGGAAAAGGACTTACGCAGCCGATCAATATCAGCTTTGAGAAGTAGCCCGTTTGCGGTTGATGTATCGATAAGTTGGGGAAATGGCCCCATCGCCTCTACGGATTCGAAATCGTCGCTGTCGCAGACTAAATGCGAAAGTTCATGGATCAGCGTGATCGCGCGAGCATGAGAGTCAATATTGAACCTGGGCGGCAGAAAAGCGGTGTAGGCATGCAGCCCCGGATTAAAAAAGAGTTCGGTGAAGTGGACGACCTTTCGTTTGTCTTCCTTGAAAACAAATGCAACCGTATCGTCGCCATACCGCGCATTCAGGCCCGCGAAAAAGCGTTCCGTATAGAGCAAGTCATCTTTTGGATCAGTTAACTCACGGCAAAGGGGAATGATCACCTGTTCGATTTTTCTGAGTAGCCTGGGTGTGATTTGCGAAACTTCGAAAAAGTGTTTGAGTAATGTTTCAACTCGAGTGCC
Source organism: Pseudomonas sp. AC242 (assembly GCF_979258655.1). Classification (NCBI taxonomy): domain Bacteria; kingdom Pseudomonadati; phylum Pseudomonadota; class Gammaproteobacteria; order Pseudomonadales; family Pseudomonadaceae; genus Pseudomonas; species Pseudomonas sp. AC242. Next base: position 2,609,389 of record NZ_OZ409873.1, on the reverse strand, counting down.
ACCCAGGTTGTCGCGATTTATGACGAAGTTGTGCAGGCAATTCAGCGCATAGTCTCTCGCCCGAGCGACAGCTTGCTGAATCACGAAGGCTCTTGGCGGGATAGCGGCGGTTGATTTGTGCCATCCCTTTGGCCTGGATGTGCATCATTATTGAGCGGCTGCGCTCGATGTCGGTTTGCACGCTGTTGCGTTGTTTTGACCGGCAACGACGAGCCGACTTGTCGGCGCCGGCAATTACAAGTCTCGAGTTCTTCTGTTCAAGCGCCGGCCCTTGCCCGCCGTCCTTTACCTGCAAATACCAGGTTTTTTCAGACTGGATCACCGGATAGACCTTGCCGGCAATCGCCGCATATTTTTGTGCCGTCGACGAATCCCTATAAACAAGTTTATTGTCCTCAAGCTTCAGCTTCTCGAGAGCGGTGGTGGTTTCAAAGCGTTGCAGATTAATGCGAGAGGCCGTAACGGGTGCGACTTTTGCCCAGCGAGCGGCGGCTTTTACCGTTGTCGTCGCGCCGCTTGCGGCAGCCGTCGATCCAGGCGCCTGCGTTTCAGTGGCAAATTCGGCTGTTTCCTCTTCCACCTCTGTTTCCCAGGATAAACGACCCAGACTGAACAGGGAGATCGCTCCTGCAATGAAGCTTTTCAGGGCGTTCGCCCAATGGTGCTCCTGCAGGTCTTCGGCAGACTCTTTGAAGTCCTTGTAACTCTTCCAGAGAAAAAACAAAGAAGCGAGTTTCCCCGGCAACAGATGGGGGACCAGACGGACACCGTGGCTGAATAGAAACTTCGCCGCTTCCCAGTCGGATTGCGCATTGATCTGCGGCTGGCAACTGAGCAACTGCGGCAACAGGCTGAGCGTGTCCTTGTGCAATCGCTCCAGTAGATTGCCGTTAACGGCAGTGCTTTGCAGCTTGATTTCAGTCGGTTTGCCGATCGTTGTTTTCAATAGATTCCTGAAGCCTGCCTGTTGCGCTGAGGGCAAACGTCGAATGATCAGATCCTGGAAGTGCCCCGGTGTATTCAACGCATCAATCAACTGCGCTTCATTATCGAATTCGCGAAAAACGTATTTGGAGTAAGGCGCGTAGAGCACCCGTGGACCTGTTTGTCCTGCACCCGGCCCGATCACATAAAGTCCGAGGGCCTCGACAAAAGCGGCGCCCGTGGTTTTGTTCAATAACAGCGGGCAGACAATGGCGTGGGCGTCCTTGACTGTGGCACGCGCCACCCCGTCCGGCATGTCCAGAACCTGGCAAATGTAGTCGTAGCCGCTTTCTGACAGCTGTTGCTGCAACTTCAGCGAGTGCGCGTGCTGCATCAACTGCCAGGGCAATTGACGTAAAAAGCGCGCTTTGCTGGTGCGTGCCGAGGCACTGTCAGCTGACAGCGCTTGCGTCACTTTCTGCGTGTAGGTGGTGGTGATATCGAGGGATTGCAGCAGTTGCTGCACGGCAGTCTGATTGAGGTGCTTCGGTAACGCGGTGGCTGTGTTCGAGGCGACCTTGAACCCGGTGCCCTGCACGATGTTGTAGTGATGCAAGGCAAAATCGAGAAGATTGCACGCAGGGCCGGCCAGCGTCAGATTCGGTGTGATCTGGATCTCCTGGGGTTTGAGTCCATTGTTCGGGAATCTGGCGTCGAGCAGGGTCTTCAGCGTCTGCTCGACATAGGTAGCTAACGCAGGGACGCCTTCGAGAAAATCCTTGCCATCGATAAAGCTGCGCCGCAGTTCATCCAGCAGGGCGAGTTGCGTGTGTTGTTCGGTGACCGGGGCCATGCGTAACCAGTCTGGATAGTCGAGCCGGCGGACGATGGCCCGCGCGAGTTCAATGGCCCGGCGCAAGTTGGTATCGATGACGGTATTTTTCATCTGACTCAGGAAGTTTGCGAGTGTGTCCTTGTCCTTGATGCAAGCGCGTAATAGCTCGCAATGGTCGAGGAAATGTTCAATGGCCGACTGCATGCGGTCGTTCAACACATCGCCTTCAATCAGTTGGAAGGTACCCAGAGTGTATGGCTGATCGAGTTGGCGTTGCTTCGGTGGCAGGTTTTCCAGCAGCGTCTGATTCTGGTTGTTGTCGTCGAGCCGTCGTTGCATTTGCTTTTGCGCAATGGCGATGTCGTCGAACGATTCCAGGCCCATGGCTGGGGTCCACAGGATGGCACGCCCGGAATGCTTGACATCCATGCCTCCGCGTTCGGTCAGGAGTACGCAGTGGGCGAGCGACATCACTTCACTTTGGCCCGTGCGGGTGAGGGTGAGCGACCATGCATCCGGCCGGAAGCCATTGAGGGACTGGCGATCCATGCGTGTTGCGTGTTTTGCGTTGAACACGGTTTCGACTAGTGTTCGCTCGGCCGTCAGCCAGGACCCGCTGAGGTTTCTCATCTGTGCCTCTCCACGCACGCCGTCCTCGAAAGCCTGCGCCAGTTTCCATCGAATATCTTCGAGAAAGGCGCGTTGTTCAGTGCTGCTCGTGGTCGGCTGATTTTTAAAGTGGCTGGTGAGATTATCCAGGGTGCGTTCCAGCTTTGTCGCCAATTGCCCAGCCTTGTCGGCCTGCACGAGTGAGGAGGGTGGTGCGCTGGAAAACAGCGGGCGGGTGCTCCAGCGTTCGTTGACGTCAAGCTTGAGCAGACGCTCGTGAATCAGTGCGCGGACATCCAGCGCCTTGTCGAAAAGCGCATGGATGTCAGTCGTGCGCTCGCTTTGGCGAAAGAGTTGCAAGACGTATTCAACGTTCTGGCGCTGTTTGGTGAGGATTGCCTCAAACAGCGTCGCAATGATCTCGCCGCCGATGTTTTCACCGGACACCTGGGCGTTGGTGAAACCAAGATAGCGATTGCGCTCCTCCATACTCATGAGGCCGTACAGCTCGTCCTCATGTCCGGCGGCATTGAGTTTGGCGGTCAACGTCTGTTTCAGATCGGCGTAGTCGGTGAGAACCTGAAAGCCTTGCGTGGGGGTGTAGAGATAGGCCTTGTCATGGTTGATCATCAGCGAGCCGGCCAACTCGACATAGGTGCTCTCCTCGCGCAAGCACACGGTTTCGAAGGTGGGTCGCTGGAAAGCGACATTCGGTTCCCGAATCAAGCAGTGCAATGCGTCGAACTCAGCGGCAGAGAGGATTTCCGTTTCGCGCTTGATCATCAAATCCGCACGCACCTGATCCTGCAGTGTCTGGCTGAAGAATGCGCGTCTGGGCGAGCCCTCGAATGAGGCGGCATTCCAGTAGGCCTCGAGTTGCCGAAACAACAGCATGGTCAGTTTTCCCGCCGCGGATTTGATCGCTTCTGCCCACGCGATCTGGTCAGCAGGCCGGGTTGCGCGGGCGGGATGGGAAAATTCAGCTGTCTGACCACGCGGCCAGCCATGACGGCGGAAGTACAGCAGTAGCGCTTCACTCAGCGATAGCGAATCGACCCATTGCCTGACATCCCCGGAGAGTGGGGCGGTGTCAGCGAAAAAACTGACCCGGGTGCGCGACTGCTGCAAACCGGCAAAGTGAGGTTCGAGCAGTTCATCGAGAATCTTTTCCAGCAGGGTGGTCAGCGAAGGCAGGCGTTTGAGTTCATCCAGCTGGTCGCGCCCGCAGGTTTCCTGAGATTGGCTGATCGCGGCTTTTTGATCGTCAAATACATCGCCTTCGATCGTTTCACGGGTCAGGGTAAAGCTGCGTTTCTCCACCAATTCCTTGCGCAGCGACACGGTGAGAAAGGCAAGCAGATCATCCTTTTCGTCAGCGTTGTCGAGGCGCGTTTGCAAGGCTTCGGTCAGCACTTTGTGATCGCTGTATTTTTTCAGGCCATCGTAGGGGGTATAGAGAAACACGCCCTTGTCATCCGGCCCGGCGCTGAGAATAAAACTGCCGGCCAGCGGAACAGCCAATTGCTTGTCGGCGTTTAACAGAATGCGTTCGGCCAGCATCGGCGGGGTTTGTTCGCTGCGCAGCGCATGGGTTGCCAGTTGCACATGAGCGAGCCAAGAGAAATCTTTGCTGTTCAGACCGTGGGCCAGACGGAAGCCCTCATGCAGGCCTGGGGATTTAAGAATGTCGGGGAACAATAAAGGTGCAGTGGGGCTAGACATCATTGAGCTCTGAATGCAGGCGCCTTGGGCGGGGGCTCAAGAATAGGTACGCAGTTCAGCGCGCAGGCGGTACATAGTTACCGCACGCGCCGAGCTGAAATGTGCGGAAGGGCGTCAATCACTCCCGAATGATCGAAGGGTTGACAGCCGACAGCTCCGCCGTGGTTAATCGACGAGCAAGTCGTCCGTACGCTGTTGTTCCCTCCAATAATCATTCTGGAGCTTCAGATGTCTGCGCCACACGATCATGTGTCCTCTGCTGTCGCGTCCTCGTTATCTCTCGAAGCGCTGACGCAACTGCTTGAAACGATTTTCCTGCGCCACGGCACCTCCGCCGACGTCGCGCAAGTGCTGGCCGCCAACTGCGCCGGGGCCGAGCGCGACGGCGCTCACAGCCATGGCGTGTTTCGCATTCCCGGTTATGTCTCGACGTTGGCCAGCGGCTGGGTCAACGGGCACGCGGTGCCGCACGTCGAAGATGTCGCCTCGGGATTTGTCCGTGTCGATGCCGGTAACGGTTTCGCCCAACCGGCACTGGCTGCCGCCCGGCCGCTGCTGGTGGAGAAGGCGCGAAACGCCGGGATTGCCGTGTTGGCGATTCGCAACTCTCACCACTTCGCCGCATTGTGGCCGGATGTCGAACCTTTCGCCGATGAAGGTCTGGTGGCGCTCAGTGTGGTCAACAGCATGACCTGCGTGGTGCCCCATGGCGCCGACCGGCCACTGTTCGGCACCAACCCGATTGCGTTCGCCGCGCCACGGGCCGGCGCCGCGCCGATTGTCTTCGACCTGGCCACCAGCGCGATCGCCCATGGCGACGTGCAGATCGCTGCGCGCAAAGGTGAGCGGCTGCCGGCCGGGATGGGCGTGGACAGCCTCGGTCAGCCGACTCAGGATCCCAAGGCGATTCTTGAGGGCGGGGCGTTGTTGCCGTTCGGTGGTCATAAGGGTTCGGCGCTGTCGATGATGGTCGAGTTGCTGGCCGCAGCGCTGACCGGGGGGAATTTTTCCTTCGAGTTCGACTGGTCCAATCATCCCGGGGCGAAAACGCCTTGGACCGGGCAGTTGCTGATTGTCATCGACCCGAGCAAAGCCGCCGGGCAGGGTTTTGCCGAACGCAGTGGCGAACTGGTGCGCCAGATGCACAGTGTCGGGCTCAAGCGTTTGCCGGGGGATCGTCGGCATTGGCAACGCAGTAAGTCGTTGGCTGAGGGCATTGTGCTGGACGCGCAGACGCTGGCGCAGTTGCGCGAACTGGCGGGGGTGTGAGCAAAGAGCAAAGGGCCCTCACCCTAGCCCTCTCCCGGGGGGAGAGGGGACTGAACGAGGTGAATGGGCGAGGTACGCCGACGTGGAATACCGAGCTGAATTCAGGATCTGAACAGAAAAAAACCGGCAGGCATAAAAAAGGCGAACCCAGTGGGTTCGCCTTTTTCGTGCGCGTTTGACTCAGCGACGGCCGAGCAGCAAGCCGACCACCAGGCCGAAACCGGCGGAGATCGCCACGGTCTGCCACGGGTGGCCGCCGATGTAGCTTTCGGTGGCATCGACCGCTGGTTTGGTGCGATCACGCACGCTCGACACGGAATCCAGCGCCTGTTGCAGTTTCAGGGCGATTTGTCCGCGCAGCGTTTCCGCTTCTTCGCCGACCAGTGAGGCGCTGCTCTTGAGCAGTTTGTCGGACTCTTGGATCAGAGCCTGAAGTTCGCTGAAGGCCTGATCCTTGATTTGGTCTTCGGCGGCTTGCACGGCGGATTTGCGGGCCATTGGGTGACTCCTTGCAGTTGAATGGACAGTGATCAATGGAGTGTGGCGCTTGCTGAAAAGTTGCACTGAATTTAGGTCAGAAATAAAAACCTGCGCGGGAGATTTCCGTCGAGCGTGTAAGATGTCGCCATTTTACGCAGCAGGATAATTCCCCATGAGTTTCAATCTGGCCGACAAATCCCTTGCAGAGCGCGCTGCGCTGGAAGACGAGAAATCCCGTCTGTTCGAACTCTGGCAGAACAATCTGGGCAAAGCCAAGGGCGAAGCCGCGCGTTTGTTCGGCGAGCGCGGCAAGCGCAAAGGCAAATGGGCCGAGTGGGTCCGCGCGGAACTGGACGGCATGTCGCCGCCGGAGTTCGCCAACATGGTACGCAGTGAAGTCAATCGCCTGATGGCCGCCAACAAGTAACGCTTCAACTGAACGTCGTGGCAATCGCTTCACGCACTTTGACCACCACCGGATCGATCTGCGTGCTGGTGCGCCAGCCCAGTTCGATCGGATAACGCGGCAACTTCAGCGGGCAGGGCAGCAGCGCCAGACCGCTGAGTGCGGCGATGCTCTCGGCGGCATGCGTCGGAATCGTCGCCACCGCCCGGCTGCCCTTGAGCAGATACGGCAGCGCGGCGAAATGTGTGGTCGAGGCGCACACTCGCCGGCTCAGCCCCAGCGCCGCCAACCCCTCATCGGTAATCCCGATAAACCCGCCGGACGACACCAGGATGTGCTCGCGGGCAACGAACGCCTCAAGATCAATCTGTTGCTGACCAGGCGCAAGGCTCGCCGGATCGACCAGGCACGCATATCCACCTTCGCCCAATACCTGACGGCTGAGCAAGCGCTCGGCAAAGCCACCGGCAGTAATCGCCAGATCGATGCTGCGTTCCATCAGCGCGCGGGCGACGATCTGACTATGAGTCTGTCGAAAGATCACCCGCAGCTTCGGTGCGCTGCGGGCGATTTCCTCGATCAGGCGACGGCCGTAGGCAATCTCGAAGTCGTCCGACAGCCCCACCGTGACCGAGCGGCCATCGTATAGATTGGCCGCCGGGTCGACCATCGCCAGACTTTGTCGGCATTTGTTCAGCGCGTCGCTAACCACCGGTTTCAATTGATTGGCTTTGAGCGTCGGGGCCAGCCCACGCCCGGTGCGCACGAACAATTGATCGCCGTAAACCTCACGCAACCGGCGCAACGCCGCGCTGACGGCCGATTGCGTGACGCCCAGACGCAACGCCGCGCGGCTGGCGCTGGATTCTTCATGCAAGGCTTCAAAGACTTTCAGCAGATTGAGGTCGACCGTGGCGATATTCATTTGGCTCATATCATTAAGCAGCAATTGGGGCTTTATTCATGATCGCGTGGCGCCGCAGAATCGGCAACCACTGAACCTGAAGGAGTCCCCGTAATGGCCAAATCGATTGTTGCCGCGCTGCAAATCGGCGCATTGCCCGACGGCAAAGCTGCCACTCTGGAACAGATTTTGAGTTGGGAAGGCGCGATCAGCGAATCCGGCGCGGCGCTGGTAGTGATGCCGGAAGCGCTGCTGGGCGGTTATCCGAAAGGCGAGGGTTTCGGCACACAATTGGGTTATCGCCTGCCTGAGGGGCGTGAAGCCTACGCCCGTTATTTTGCCAATGCGATCGATGTGCCGGGGGCCGAGACGCAAGCGCTGGCCGGTCTGTCGGCGCGTACCGGGGCCAATCTGGTGATCGGCGTGATTGAACGCTCTGGCAGCACGCTGTATTGCACCGCGCTGTATTTCGACCCGCAGGACGGCCTCGTCGGCAAACACCGCAAACTGATGCCAACCGGCACCGAACGGTTGATCTGGGGCAAGGGCGACGGCTCGACGTTGCCGGTGTTCGACACCCAGGTGGGCAAGCTCGGCGCCGTGGTGTGCTGGGAAAACATGATGCCGCTGCTGCGCACGGCGATGTACGCCAAAGGCATTGAAGTGTGGTGTGCACCGACCGTGGACGAGCGTGAAATGTGGCAGGTCAGCATGCGTCACATCGCCCATGAAGGCCGCTGCTTTGTGGTCAGTGCGTGCCAGGTGCAGGCATCGCCTCAGGCGTTGGGTGTCGAGATTGCCAGCTGGCCGGCGGATCGACCTTTGATTGCCGGCGGCAGCGTGATTGTCGGACCGATGGGCGACGTGCTGGCGGGGCCATTGCGCGGGGAGGCGGGCTTGCTCACGGCTGAAATCGACACCGATGAACTGGTGCGTGCGCGCTATGACTACGATGTGGTCGGCCACTATGCGCGGCCGGATGTGTTTGAGCTGTCTGTGGATGAACGGGCCAAGCCCGGGGTGCGATTCAACACATAACCCACTGGCTGACACAAAACCTGTAGGAGTGAGCCTGCTCGCGATAGCAATCTGTCAGTTAACGATTATGGTGTCTGGCAGACCGCTATCGCGAGCAGGCTCACTCCTACAATGGATCGGTGGTGTGTCTGGAGATCAGTGGCGTTGCTGCCATTCTTCGCGGGTGATTTCCCAAAGCTCCCGAGGGAAACGCCCAGCGACGAAATCGTCTTCATCGGTCCGAATCAAACGCATTCCCGCGCGCTCCGAGATTCTGCGTGAGCCGATGTTCGGCGCCGCTTTCGGCACGCGCATCAGCGGGCGTTGCAGAGCGTTGAACCAGTAATCGGTCACCACCGCACAGGCTTCAGTCATCAAGCCCTGACCTTGCCACGCCGGCGCCAGCCAGAAGCCGCGATGGTTGTCCGCCTGATCCATCAGGCTGATATTGCCGATCAACTGTTCGGGTGCGGCCTTGAGGCGAATCGTCCAATGCCACTCCTTGCCTGCCGCCACCGCTGGCAAGGCAACGTCGCGCAGATAGGCGAGGGCACCGTCCTCCGGATACGGCCATGGCACGGCCGCGTTCAGATAACGCACCACGTCCCAATGCGGAAATTCGCGCTGCACGGCTTCGGCATCGGCCAGTTGCAATGGGCGCAGGATCAGTCGTTCGGTGTACAGCGTCGGTATGTCTTCCATAAACCTGCAGCCTCCATGCGTGTCTTTCAGGAACGCAGCAGGCTAGCGCATTTTTACCAGGTAGCGGCAGTGGCCTTGGGCAGGCTGAGCTTGCCGCTGTCGACAAAGCGCATGGTGCCAAACAGACCACCGGCAAGCTTGCCGCGCAGCACGTAGGGCAGGTTATCGAGGGTTTGCGTCTGGCTCAGGCCCAACGTCTGGCGCAGGACCGAGAACGCGGAAATGCTCACCGGCACGCTGACAATGGTTTCGGAAAAACGCGGGATCGAACCGCTCTGATCGCTCACGCCGGAGGCCAGGGAATGGCCGTTGACCTCCAGATCCAGCGCAATGCCGTTGTAGTCGATGGCCGTCTCATTGGGGTTCTGTACGCGAATCTTGATGGCGAAACGCACTTCCAGATCCTGGCTCGGCAACGGTTCGAGGCCGACCACGTTGATGTTCACCGGATCACGGTTGGGGAAAAGCGCACAGGCGCTGAGGGACAGCAGAAGCAGTGACAGCATGACGGCTTGGAAACGGCGCATAAACGGTCTCTCAACAAAAAAGGGCTGAACCGTCACCGGCTCAGCCCTCTCTATCAAAGGCCAGACGTTAGCGGTTCAACTGTGCGACAGCCGCCGCCGGGGCAGGTTCACCTTTGGCCGGCATGTCCGGGTTTTCCATGACCTGAAGGATAGAAGCTTCCGGGTCGAAATCGTCTTCTTCCAGCTCGATGAATTCTTCTGGCAGAAAGATGTTCAGCACGATAGCGCACAACGCACCGACGGTGATCGGCGATTCGAAGATGTTGCGCAGCGCTTGCGGCAGTTCGCGCAACACTTCCGGCACAGCGGCGATGCCCAGGCCCATGCCCAGCGAAATCGCCACGATCAGCATGTTGCGTCGATGCAGGCCCGCCTCGGCAAGGATCTTGATGCCGGCCACCGCGACGGTGCCGAACATCACCAGTTCGGCGCCACCCAGTACCGGTTTCGGCATCAGTTGCAGCACCGCGCCGATCATCGGGAACAGCCCGAGCAACACCAGCAAACCGGCAATGAAGAAGGCGACGTAGCGGCTGGCCACGCCGGTGAGCTGAATCACGCCGTTGTTCTGCGCGAAGGTCACCATCGGCATGCTGTTGAACACCGCCGCCATGGCCGAGTTGAGGCCGTCGGCGAGCAGGCCGGACTTGATTCGGCGGATGTACAGCGGGCCTTTGACCGGTTGTCGCGAGATCATCGAGTTGGCGGTCAGATCACCGGCAGCTTCCAGCGGCGACACGAGGAAAATCACCGCCACCGGCACGAACGCCACCCAGTCGAAGTTGAAACCGTACTTGAACGGCACCGGCACGCTGACCAGCGGCACCTCGGGCATCGAGGCGAAATCCACCGTGCCCATCAGCCACGCAACCACATAGCCCAGCGTCAGGCCGATAACGATCGCGCCCAGGCGCAGAAACGGCACGTCGACGCGGTTCAGCACGACGATGGTGCCGATCACCAGCGCTGCCAGAAAGATATGGCTGGCCGCGCCCAGATCCGGCGCGCCGAAACCGCCGGCAATGTCGGTCATGGCCACTTTGATCAGCGACAGGCCCATCAGCGTGATGATGGTGCCGGTGACCACCGGGGTGATCAGCATGCGCAGTTTGCCGATGAACTGGCTCAGCACCACTTCGATGAAGGCTGCGAAAAAGCACACGCCGAAGATCGTCGAGAGAATTTCATCGGTGCTACCACCGCGCGCCTTGACCATGAACCCGGCACTGAGAATCACGCTGATAAAGGAAAAACTGGTGCCTTGCAGGCACAACAATCCCGAACCGACCGGGCCGAAGCGCTTGGCCTGGACGAAGGTGCCGAGGCCGGAAACGAACAGCGCCATGCTGATCAGGTAGGGGATTTCACTGTGCAGACCGAGGGCGCCGCCCATGATCAAAGTCGGAGTGATGATGCCGACGAAGCTCGCCAGCACGTGTTGCAGCGCGGCAAACACGGTGGCAGTCAGGTGCGGGCGGTCGTTGAGACCATAGATCAGGTCGTTGTTGCGCGGGGCTTTTTCAGAGGCGGTCATGGTGTTTTGCGCGCCGCGAGGCGGGGCCGGGTCAGAAAATGGAGGCGCAGGATGCCGGAAGAGGGCGGCGAGGGCAACGAGCAATAACTGCCTGAAAGGTCAGGTTTTATTGGCCGCTAGCGGTAGACGGCTATGTAGGAGCTGTCGAGTGAAACGAGGCTGCGATCTTTTAAGATCAAAAGATCGCAGCCTGCGGCAGCTCCTACAGCGAGATGTATCAGGAGAAGGCTGCGAGCAGATCTTCTTCAAACGCCTTTTGCGCATCCCCCGGCACCTGTGCCCGATGCCGGGCCAGATGAAACGCCACCTCGAAACTCAACTCGCCCTCGCGGATTGGCCGCAGCAGGCCCTTGGCTTGCCAACTGCGCGCATAGTGATCCGGCAGATAGCCGACATGTTTACCCGACAGAATAAAGGTCAGCGTGCCTTCAACCTGCTCCGACCGCGCCGAGCAGACCTTGCCCTGAAACGGTTCGTCACTGCGCAGAAAGCGGTAGGGATGATCGACTCGGTCACAGGCCTGCAAGGCTGCATCACTCGGCGCTGCATCGGTAAACAACGGATGGCCGGCAGCACAGTACAAATGCTGGGTTTCGCTAAACAACTGGCGATAGTCGAAGGCACTTTGCACTTGCGAAAAATAACCGATCGCCAGATCCAGTCGCTGTTGCAACAGCAGGCGTTCCATTTCGCCGGGCATGGCACTGATCAATTCGATGCGTACAGATTCATCACGCTCGCGAAAGCGGCGGATCGCCACCGCCACCCGCTGCAACACCGACTGATCGACCGACTCGGAGATCCCCAAGCGCACTTCGCCGATCAAACGCCCGGCGACGCCGTTGGATTGATGGCGGAAGGTTTCAATCGATTCAAACAACGTGCGCACAGCAATCAGCAACTGCTCGCCCTTGGGCGTGACGCTGAAACCGCCCTTGCCGCGACTGCACAGACGATAGCCGAGACGGGTTTCCAGTTTGGCCATTTGCTGACTGATGCTTGACTGGCTCAGGCCCAGATCACCTTGAGCCGCACTGAAACCACCGCACTCGACCACCCGCACAAACAGGCGCAACAGTTGCAAATCGACGTCGTGCAGTTGACCCAACATCACATTACTCCGGAATAAAGTCAGGATAATTATTCGGCTATTTTTCTAATGTATCGGACCGCGCATTCTGCAACCACTTCCTCCGGTCAGGTGTTCGTCATGGCTCCCGTGTTCAAGCTGTGTTTCCCCGCGCTGCTGTTGTCCGTGGCTCTTCAGGCGCAGGCCGAGGACAAAACGCTAAATCTGTACAGCTGGGCCGATTACGTGCCACCGCAAACCCTGCAACGGTTTGAGCAGGAAACCGGTATCCATGTGCGTTACGACACCTTCGACACCTCCGAGGTGCTGGAGACCAAGTTGCTCACCGGTGGTAGCGGCTATGACGTGGTGGTGCCGTCGTCCAGCGTTCTGGCGCGAGGACTTGCGGCGGGTGCGCTGAAAGAAATCCCCCACGACGGCCTCGAGGGCTACGCCAACCTTGATCCGGACCTGCTGGAAAAAATGGCCGCCGTCGACCCCGGCAATCGCTACGGCGTGCCGTACACCTGGGGCACCTTGGGTCTGGGGATGAACGTTGAGGCGGTGAAGCAGCGCTTGCCCGATGTGCCGCTCAACAGCCTCGATCTGCTGTTCAAACCCGAGAACGCCAGCAAGCTGAAAGACTGCGGCATCGCGATCCTCGATTCGCCGCAAGAGGTCATCGGACTGGCCCTGCATTACCTGGGTAAAGATCCCTACAGCACGGACAAGAACGATCTGGCCGCCGCCGAAGCGTTGTTGCACAAACTCCAACCGTCGGTGCTCTACGTCGCCACTGGCCGGCAGATCAATGACCTGGCCAGCGGCAACGTGTGCCTTGCGCTGACCTACAACGGCGACGCAAGCATGGCCGCTGATCAGGCACACAAGGCCAATAAACCCTTCGAAGTGGCGTATCGCATTCCCAAAGAAGGCACGCTGGTGTGGCAAGACAATCTGGCCATCCCCAAAGACGCGCCGCACCCCGAAGCCGCGCGGGCGTTCATCGAATTCATGCTGCGGCCGGACTCGGTGGCCGAGTTGACCAACACGCTGTTTTTTGCCACCGCCAACCAGGCCGCGACGCCATTGGTGGATGAAGCCGTGCGCAACGATCCCGACATCTACCCACCCAGCGAGGTGCGCGCGCGGCTGTATGCCGATCGCAGCATGAGCCTCAAGGACATGCGTCAGCGCACGCGTCTGTGGACCACTTTCCGTAGCCATCAATAACAACAGGAGCACCACGATGGATGTGCCCATGCAAAACGATCAGGCCCTGACCCGTGACAGCCTTTATGGCACCGCCGCCGAAAGCACCTACGCCGGCATCACCAGTTTCATGCGCCGGCGTTACAGCCGTGATCTGCGCGGCGTCGATGTCGCGGTCAGCGGCGTGCCGTTCGACACGGCCACCAGCAACCGCCCCGGCGCACGTTTCGGGCCACGGGGGATTCGCGCGGCTTCCACCGGGATTGCCTGGGAGCGCCACTGGCCATGGACGTTTGACCCGTTCGATCATCTGGCGGTGATTGATTACGGCGACTGCAATTTCGATTACGGCTCGCCACACACCGTCCCGGAACGCATCGAAGCCCACGCCGAACAGATTCTCAACGCCGGCAGCGCCATGCTCACATTTGGTGGTGATCACTTCATCAGCTATCCGCTGCTCAAGGCCCATGCGCGCAAGCACGGCACGCTGTCGCTGATTCATTTCGATGCGCACAGCGACACCTGGCCGGATGAAGAGGGTAAACGCGTCGATCACGGCACCATGTTCTGGCACGCGGCGCGCGAAGGTCTGGTCGATCCGGCACGTTCGGTGCAGATCGGTTTGCGCACGACCAATGACGATCACATGGGTTTTCAGGTGCTGGACGCCCGGCAGGTGCATCGCCGTGGCTGCGAAGCGATTGTCGAAGCGATCCGCGCCCGGGTCGGCGATAACCCGGTGTACCTGACGTTCGACATTGATTGCCTGGATCCGGCGTTCGCTCCCGGCACCGGAACACCGGTGTGCGGCGGCTTGAGCACCGTGCAAGCGCTGGAAATTCTCGGTGGTTTGCGCGGGATCAATCTGGTCGGCATGGACATGGTGGAAGTTGCCCCGGCTTACGATCACGCCGACGTCACCTCACTGGCCGCCGCCACACTGGCGATGGAAATGCTCTGCCTCTACGCCGCTCGACACAAGGTCGATATTTAACCAACACTGCGTACTCCTGCTCGCGAAGGCGTCATTTTTCAGCCAACATCTTTGTCGACTGATCCGCCGCTTTCGCGAGCAAGCTCGCTCCCACATTTTCAGCAAAGGCTCCTGCCATTTTCTGACACCAGCCTCTGCTAAGCTGCGACCACTTTCCCAGTTGAGCCTGACCATCGTGTCGCGTACCACTCGTCTTTTGACTTTGCTGCAAGTGCTGCGCGGCAAAAAGCGCCCGGTGACGGCGGCAACGCTGGCCGCCGAGCTGGAAGTGTCCGAGCGCACGCTCTATCGCGATATTGCTGAGCTGACCGCCCTCGGCGCGCCGATCCATGGTGAAGCCGGGATCGGTTATGTGCTGCGCAGCGGCCTGTTTTTGCCGCCGCTGATGCTCAACGCCGACGAGACCGAAGCCATTGTCCTCGGCTTGCGTTATGTCGATCAGCGCGGTGATGAAGTCCTCGGCAAAGCAGCGGCGGATGCGCTGGCGAAAATTGCCGCAGTGCTCGATCCACAAGCGCAGGAAGCGCTGCGTAATCCCACCGTGATGCCGGGCCCGCCGGGTTATGGTTTTCCACAAAACGCCGTGCCGTTGAACGTGTTCCGCCACGCTATCCGCGATCAGGCCAAACTGCACATCGATTACGCCGACGCGCAACAGGTGCCCAGTCAGCGGCTGATCTGGCCCTTGGCGCTGGGCTTCCTCAATGAGGTGCGGATCATCGTTGCGTGGTGCGAATTGCGCAGCGCCTACCGCACTTTTCGAACCGACCGCATCAGCGCCGCTAGCCGCCAGGGCGACAGTTATCCGGGGCGGCGCAGCGACCTGTTACGCACTTGGCGCGAGCAGATGCAGCTGGACGAAAGTGGGCGCTTCACTCCTGACAAAAACTGACGCAGCGCTGATTTAGGATGGTCGCAGAACCAAACAAAAAAAGGAGCTGCAACCATGTCACATCCTGTCTCTACACTGGCCCCGGCGATCGCTGCGTATATCGATGCGGCCAACGCACGCGACACCTCGCGGGTCGGCAGTTTTTTTGCCGAGGATGCCAACGTGTTCGACGAGGGCCAGCATCAGGTCGGCCCGCAAGCCATCGCGCAATGGATGCAAGACACCGGGCAACGCTATCAGCCACGGGTCGAAGTGCTCGACGTCCAGCAGCGCACCGGCAAGGTGCTGGTACACGGGCTGATTTCCGGGACATTCCCCGGCAGCCCGGCCCAGTTACGCTATACGTTTCGCTTGAACGAACAGGGCAAAATCGCTCGCCTGGATATTTCCCTGTAAGCATCGTGGCATACTGCCGCGCATGACTTTCGACACTCCCCTCAGCGCCTGGCAACACGCCGTTCAACACAAGGGCTTTGTCCAGGACGAAGCCCAGGAACACGCGGTCTGGGCGCTGCAAAAATGCCATGAAGCCCTGCACGCCGGTGCCCGTTCGGTCACCGGCGTTTACCTGTGGGGGCCGGTCGGGCGCGGCAAGACCTGGCTGATGGATCAGTTCTATCAGAGCCTGCGCGTACCGGCGCGACGCCAACACTTTCATCACTTCATGGGCTGGGTGCATCAGCGCTCGTTCCAGTTGACCGGGATTGCCGATCCGTTGCGCGCGCTGGCCAAAGAGCTGGCGGCGGAGGTGCGGGTGCTGTGCTTCGATGAGCTGTTCGTCAACGACATCGGCGACGCGATCATTCTCGGTCGGCTGTTTCAGGTGATGTTCGACGAAGGCGTGGTCATCGTTTGCACCTCCAATCTGCCGCCGGATGATCTGTACGCCGATGGCTTCAACCGCGACCGTTTCGTACCGGCAATTGCCGCGATCAAGGCGCATATGCAGGTGGTGGCGGTGAATGGCGCCGAGGATCACCGCTTGCATCCAGGGGCCGGCCTGCAACGCTACTTTGTGGCCACGTCTGCGGTCAGTGCGCTGGACGAAGTCTTTCAGGCGTTGACCGCCGGACAGCCAGCCAGCACCGAACCCGTGTCGGTCGGTCATCGTCAGTTGAACGTCGTGCAGGCCAGCGAATCGGTGTTGTGGTGTCGCTATGCGGATCTTTGCGAGCAGCCGTTCGCCGCCATGGATTTCATCGCGCTGTGCGATCGCTACACGGCTATTCTGTTGAGCGAGGTGCCGAACCTCAGCGCACAGAAACGTGAAGGGCGCATCGCGCGCGGCACCGAAGATGGCGCGCAGCGGGTCGTTGCAGGTGACCGCGAGCTGCCGCAATTGTCGGTTCACGATGACGGTGTGCGGCGTTTCATCGCGCTGGTCGACGAGTGCTATGACCGTAAAGTGCCGCTGTACATCGAGGCGCAAGTGCCAATGGATGCGCTGTACACCGAGGGTTATCTGGAATTCCCGTTCCGCCGCACCCTCAGTCGCTTGCAGGAGATGCAACTGCAGCGCTTTGCCGAAACGTGAGTGAAGAGGGCGCCGACATGAGCCAACCACTTTCCCATCATTTGCTGACCATGGCCTACCAGAATGCCTGGGCCAATCATCGTCTGGCCAAGGCCTGGCGCCAGCTCGGTGCGGCAGATCTGGCCGCCCCCAGGTCGAGTTTCTTCCCGAGCATTCGCCTGACTCTCAATCACATCCTCACCTGCGATTGGTTCTACGTTGACGCACTGGAACGCGAGTTGCGCGGGGCTGAGCCGCATCCCGACTGCTACGTGTTTTTCAATGCGGATGAGCCGTTTACCGAGGGCGCGCAGTTGCGTGAAGAGCAGGCTCACGTTGATCGACGGCTGATTGCCTATTGCGAGCAACTGCGCGATGGCGATCTGGCCCGGATTGTCACCATTGCCCGCGACACGCCGCAGCACGACAGCCGTTTGCGCATGCTGTCGCACCTGTTTGAACACCAGATTCATCACCGAGGCCAGGTGCATGCGATGCTCAGCGACACAGTGGTCAAGCCGCCGCAACTGGATGAGTTTTTCTGTGCCGGCGAGAGCGGCCTGCGTGCCGAAGACTTCGCCGAACTGGGCTGGACTGAGGAGTTGATCTGGGGCCGCTGAAAAAGCCAAAGATCGTCCGATCGCGGCCCGAGCCTTCGGACGATCTTTTGATCTTTTGATCTTTTGATCTTTTGATCTTTTGCATTTGCGGGTTGCCCGCTCGATCACCCCCGCGCTAAGGTCAGACAGCCTTTCAGTGCGCACTTTGCGCGCCGGGGCTTTTGTGTGTTCGGGGATGGAAATGGATTCCGCAGAGATTCTTGTGCTTCAAGCCAGCTACAGCAATCCAACGCAAGCCGAGGCCATCGGTATCGTGCTCAATCATTACGCAGAAGACCCGATGGGCGGCGGTCATTCGCTCGACCCTGACCTGTTGCGTCGGCTCCCCGAAGAGCTGGCCCGACGCCCGCATGCGTTCAGCGTGCTGGCCTTTGTCGGGGGCGAGCCGGCGGGGCTGGTGAACTGCTTTGAAGGGTTCTCCACGTTTGCCTGCAAACCGTTGGTCAATGTCCATGACGTGGCGGTGGTGGGCAAATTCCGCGGCCTCGGTCTGAGTCAGAAAATGCTGCAGAAAGTCGAGGAGATCTCTCGCCAGCGCGGTTGCTGCAAAATCACCCTTGAAGTGCTGGAGGGCAACGCTGTGGCCCAGGGGTCTTACCGCAAGTTCGGCTTCGCGCCAGGCATGTTCGACCCGGATCATGGGCAGATGCTGTTCTGGATCAAAAACCTCCAAGCCTAGAAGCCCCTAACCCTACCCTAACCCTACCCTAACCCTCCCGAAACGTCGGACCGCCCAGAGGGCGAGGGGACTGACCGAGGTGTTTGGGCAAGGTACGCCGACCTGAAACATCGAGCCAAACGTAGGTTTTGAAAAGCATGAAAATCGGCTCCCTTTCCCCCTCGCCCCTTTGGGGAGAGGGCTGGGGTGAGGGGGGGATCTTGCTGACCCAACCCAATCTGCGAACTCGCGACAGCATAAGGTCGAACACCCCGCTCAATGCCCATAAAAAAAGGCGCCCCAATCAGGGCGCCAAACTGTCTTCTTCCGGGCCAGAGCGGAGCCACGGAAGGTCCATCGGTTGCTCGGTCAATCTCAGTCGCGATAGGACTCGGTCACTTGCGCCGTCTGGTCGGCGGGAACGCGAATTTCTTTCGCGTTGGCGTCGCTCTGCTGCGCGCTCTGGGCGTGGTGAACCGGGAAGTTGTCGTAGTAATAACGCATACGCTCAGCGCCGCCCTCGGCAAAGACGCTGGCAGAACCCAGGGCAAACAGCCCGGCAAGGATTACGGTGATGATTTTCATGGTGCCTCCTACTGAACAAGTGGGAGCCGTTCGTCCATGAAGCAGATCTCGGAAGAGAGTCTGGATGGCATGAATTAACACTGGGTTAACGCCCGTTCAGTGTAGGTTTTGCAGCATGTTGCGAGGCGATATCAGACAGACGCGGCGCACATCAAGCGTAGGTGCGCTGCGCCCGATAGGCGGGGGTCAGAGCTTCCAGTCGAGACTCAGGGTGACGGTGCGCGGGTCACCCCAGTACACACCGTTATAGAAGCCGACATTGTCGTAATACTTCTTGTCGAACAGGTTGTTGACGTTCAGCGACGCCGACAGGTGGCGATCGAACGCGTAGCGCGACATCAGGTTGACCACGGTGTACGCGCTCTGGTTGATGCGTGCCTCCTGAGTGTCGCCGCCGACCGGCCGGCTCGACGTGCCATACACATCGCTCTGCCAGTTCACCGCACCGCCTACGGTCAGCGCCTGCCATTCGCCCGGTAAACGGTACGCGGTAGAGACGCGCAGCAGATTCATCGGCTCACTGGTGTTGGTGCGCTCGCTGTTGCCGTCGGCCGAGTGGGTATAGGTGTAACCGGCGGTCATGTTCCAGCCCTGCAGGATTTCGCCGGATACTTCAGCCTCAAAGCCGTTGACCTTGTTGCCCTTGCCGCCGGATTTGTAGAACTGCTCACGGGTCACCGGATCCGCCGGGGCCGAGTTGTCGAGTTCGGCGACGTTATCCTGCTTGCTCCAGAACACCGCCGTGGACAGGTTCAGGCGCTCCTCGAGCAGGCTGCCCTTGATGCCCACTTCATAGTTTTTGCCGATAACGGGGTCGATGTATTTGCGGTTCTTGTCGCGGTTGCCCTGGGGTTTGAAGATGTCGGTGTAACTCACGTATGCCGTGTACTCCGGGGTCAAGTCGTACAGCAGGCCGGCGTAAGGCGTCCAGACGTCGTTCTGTTTCTGGCTGGTGTAATCGACCTTGGTCAGTTGCCGGCTGGCGTCGTAACGGTTGCTGGTGCTGGACGCTTCCCAGCTGCCGTATCGGCTGCCGAGCACAGCGTGCAGATCATCAGCCAGGCTCAGGCGCGTGGCGATGTACCCGGCTTTCTGCCGGGTATCGTCCTTGGAACCGGTGAGGTCGGTGACGGTATCGCTGAATTTGGCGATATCGCCCATGTACTTCCAGTCGCGGATTTTTCCGTAATCGCTGGGTTGTGCGCCGGCAATGGTGTACGGCGAGTTCGAGCGGCGTTCGGCCTCGCCATAGCCGAACATCATTTCGTGCTCACGGCCCAGCAGCGAGTAGGGGCCGGAGACATTGAAGTCATACGCCTGCATTTTCTGCGTGCCGATCATGTGCGAGGTGTAAGCGAGCATGCCGCTGCGGTCGGCCTCGGGGAAACCGCCACCGCCGTAATACACCTTGCCGTCGCTCGCGCTGTCGCGGTGGGTGTACGCAGCTTTCAGGCGCCAGCCGCCGGCCAGTTGCTGATCGAGGGTGGCAAACGCGGTTTTGTCCTGCAGCGGCCAGGAACTCCACGACGTCGCCATGTTGGTCGAACGGCCGAGACCGGCCTTGCTGCCATCGGCATTCCAGTAAGGCACGGTGCCCCAGGACGAGCCTTGCACATGCTTGTTCTGATAGTCGTAACCGACCGCCAGCACGGTGGAATCGCTCAGATCCGCCTCAAGCACGCCATAACCGACCTCGCGTTGCAGCGCGTATTTGTCCTTGATCGATTGGTTGTCGCGATAGGCCAACACCGTGCGCCCGCGCAAGCGTCCGTCGAACGCCAGCGGCCCGCCGACATCGACGTAGCTGTAATAATTGTCATAGCTGCCACCACTGACCCCGGCCAGCGCCTGCCACTGCGCGGTCGGACGCTTGCGCACCATGTTGATGGTCGCCGATGGATCACCGGCCCCCGTGGTCAGGCCCGTGGCACCGCGCACCACCTCGATACGGTCGTAGATGATGGTGTCGGAATCGGACTTCATGCGATCAAAGGTGTTGAGCATCCCGTCGATCTGGAAATTATTGATCGCATAACCGCGCGACGAATAACTGACCCGATCCGAATCCAGATGCTGCACCACAATGCCCGTGGTCTGGCGCATGGCCTCGGACAATGTACCGAGTTTGAAATCATCCATCTGCTGACGGGTGATCACCGACACCGATTGCGGGGTTTCCTTGATCGACAGGTTCAGGCGCGTCGCCGTGCTCATGGCGCCGGTGGTATAGGACTCGGTGTTCTCGGTGGTGGTGCCCAGACCTTGTGCACTGACGTTGGTCGCCGCCAGCTCAAGCGCCGTGTTCGCAGGCTGCGGCGGTTTTTCGGCTTCGGTTTCAGCCAGCAGATCGGCGCTGAATGCAGCGCCGCACAGGCCGAGGGTGAGGGTCATGGAACGGGTAATGGGCGCGAACATCGCAGCCGACTCCTTGTCTTTGAGGGAAAAATTCCGTTTGTTCAAAGACGAGGGGGAGGGCGGGGATTTAGTGTCAAACGAGAAATATTGTTATTTGAAAAGTGTTTCAGAGGTTTGACTCGACCTCGCTGAAAAAGCACATGATCGCAGCCTTCGGCAGCTCCTGCACCGATCTCAGTAGGAGCTGCCGAAGGCTGCGATCATTTGATCTTGCCGTTATCAGACGCGCAAACGAATCTGCCGGCCTAACACATCCATCACGTCACAGCCATCACGCAGCAACATCGCCGCCGCATGGGCCAGTTGCTGCACATCGGCACCTTTGGCGGACGAGATATCCAGGCTGGCCAGACTTTCCATCATCTGCGTCACTGCCAAAAAACGGCTGGCTGCGCTGCTGTGCAAAACATCCAGCGGCGCTTCGCTGGAGACCAGCAAGACTGGAATGCTGTGTTCGTTGTGAGTCATCGAAATGTGCGAACTCATGCCTCACCTCCGGCCTGCGCGGCGTGTAGACCGGCGACGGATGCAAGGACCAACGCGCGGGCGGTGCCAAGCATTTGCTGGCTGGCCCATTGGAGTGATCCGCTGTGTTCCGGGCGGGTGGCAGTGGGGGCTTGGTGGGCGAGGGCTTCGGCGCAATTGAGGTAAACGGAGGCGTGTTCGAGGGCGTCGAGGAGAGGGATGTCGGGTTGAACGGTGAAGAGGTGGTGGGCGACGTGGTCGCAGGGGGCGAAGGGGGTGGGTTTTGTGGTTGCTTGCGTCATTAGTGAGGTATCTCTTTCAGGATTAAAGAGAGCTGCCACGAAATCGCCGTCAAACGAATGGGGTGGCAACTGTGCGCAGGTTGACGGACCGGTCCTCACAAACCCGGCGCATCCGAGGATGCCCCACACACAGTCACCATAAGCAATGAGCGGGCACACAAGTGCACGAGCAGAGAGAGGCTATGCGCGTAGTAAGGATGTCCAGGCCGTCAAACCCGATCACGAATGAGTCGTGACAGGCGCGAGGATAGGGAGTGAGGGCAGGGCAGTCAACCGCTGCAGTCTGCCGGAGTTTTACGGGTTTCTTTGTAGGGGCGACGCTATGCGCGCTGACAATCTGCCAGTTTTTTTTAACGAAAAAGATCGCAACCTATGGTAGTTCACACACTGATTGTGTGGGAGCTACCATAGGCTGGGCAGCTTCTATAAAAATACAGCAAACATA
Organism: Pseudomonas sp. AC242; assembly: GCF_979258655.1. Lineage (NCBI taxonomy): Bacteria > Pseudomonadati > Pseudomonadota > Gammaproteobacteria > Pseudomonadales > Pseudomonadaceae > Pseudomonas > Pseudomonas sp. AC242. The sequence goes on along the minus strand of NZ_OZ409873.1, from coordinate 2,587,287 downwards.
ATCTGGCTCCGTTTGGCGCCTCGGTTATTTTTTGATGGCTAGAAAAGGTGCGATGTTTGGATAAGGGTAGAACTGGAGAACAAAAGTCGGATTCAACAACTCTTCAGTAGTAGTATTGCGCCGGCTGGATACGTGATGCCATGTGGCATTTTTTTGACGATACAATGCTCTGAGTACAGGTCCTAAAAAACCATCAGGGAGCTCGTTCCCCCCAACTTTTCCTGCCCACTCAATAAATTCCTCTTGAGTGCCAGGGTGGGGAGAATACAAGAGAGTCCAGTGAACTTGTATTGATGTAACTTCAAGCGTTTTGGTTTCGCCTGCATTGTCTTGTAGGGTAATGATGGTTTTTCCTTCGCCGACAACCTTGATACTGCCAGCCCAAGAAACTGTAGCGACGCTTTCATTTGCTGATTTGAAAGTGTAAGGAGGAACTCCCTCTTTGGCTCCCCGGTATAAGTCAACTGAAAAAAAATTCCCGATGATATTCCAGTCTGGACTGACCCCTTCAAATGAAGCGGTATAGAATGGCCGTGTCACCGGACTATCATCCCAGACGAGAGGGTTTGCGGTCTTCACCTTATAAATACGCTCTTTAAATGGTGTCGCCTGCCGTTCGTCCGCACTTCCTCCCAACCCTGTTTTAAATACCATTTTCAAGTCGCTGCCATTCTTCAGACTTTTCAAATCGACAAGCGGGATTGTGTGGGTCTGAAATCCTTGGCTGATCCACGTACTGTTGGTTTTCGAACCCGGTGGCTGCCAGAAAGTTTTTGCATACTCGCTGCCGTTCGTATCGTTGAGGGTGCCTGTCACACGCAGCCAGACATATTGCTCCAGAGCAATGAAAGGGTAGCTGTTCACTCGCATCGTTGCGTTCGTGGTCAGCGCGCTGATATCGAGCGTGGGGCCCTCACCGCTATTTTCAGCCTCGATGATCAATGGCATACCGAGCCTTGGGTCGCCATTGGCGATCGGCAGCACGCCAAGAAGAAATTCATCCGAGCGCTGCGGCACCGCATTGCGGATCACGGTGTAAGTCACTTTCACCTGTTCGCCCAAATTGAACGGAACCACTGACTTGGACAATGTAACTTCCTTGTCCGCCTGCTCGGTGATATCGACGGGGTCCGTTGTTGCGCTGCCCTGACCGGGCGTGCCGCTCCAGGTCACAGTGACTTGGGTACCGATCATGTTTGAATAGGCCGGAATAACGGCCGTCAGAGTGTCTTGGGCCGCGAACGGATCGAGAATGTTGTGGTCGGCTTCCTTGATGCTGGGCTCTTTAAGATCGAGTGCCACCCCGATCCGCAGTTTCAACTCCCGCGAATGCCCCAACGTTTCTCCCCCCCGCTCAATCCTGTAATCCGCCACCACCGTGCCGTTGCGGTTGGCCGTGACGTACTGTTTCGGCACGGTCACCCGCACCGGCTTGCCAGCAGTGGCGGGGATCAGGTCGATATGGTCACTGAAGCTGCCGCCGCTGACCGAGCCTTTCCAGTAGAAGTAAAACCGGTCTTTGTCCCGGGTACCGGTGTGGGTCAAGACCATGGTTGCGCCGGTCGGCGGCACCTTGTCCGGATCCAGCACGTCATTGGCGTCTGCTCCTTCGACTTCCGGGCGATCAAAGATTGGCTTCGCCACGCCGACCTGCATGATGAACGGCAGCGATTCGCGCACGCTGAGCAGCAGGTTGTCTCTGTTGGTGACGACGTAGTAGACCTTGACGCTCAAACCATCGAAACGCTGGATATCGCTCTGGGCAACGGCGCGCAAGACGGGCTCGCCATCCGCGATGTTGCCGACCGGGCGCGGGTCCTCATAGTAAACAGGGTCGCCGTTGGGCGCCCTTGCGTCCCAGATCACGTTCAGCAGATCACTGCCGTTGCGACCGACGTACCACGGAGCACTCACCGTTGCCCACGGCGTATCGACTGGCAACGTCCCGCCCGGTGCCTCGACGACGCTAGGCGCGGGCAGTTGGCTGATGTCGCCGACGATGCTGACGCTGGCGTTTTTCGAGGGGCGGTCGGACGCATTCTCGCGGCGCCGGACAAAACCCACCGACGCACTGCCCTTGGCGATGGCGCGTACGGCCGAGTTCGGGATGCTGAACTCGAGATGAAAATCCACGAACTTCACCGTCATCGATAATGGGCCGACTATGATTTGTGGGCCTTGGGCTGGGGTGCCGGTCCAGGTCAGGAGCACTTCATCGCCCTCGTCAAAGTCGGCATCTGGTGTGTACACGCGAACGATGACGTCGTCGTCACCCAGTGTTTCAAGGTCCACGCGATCGGTCGGCTGGCCTTTGACCAGCACCCGCGGTGGGTTCAGGCGATCACCGTTCATATCGACCAGCACCGACTGCAGGGCTGACCATGGCGCGCGCTCGTCCGGATAGTTGCCGCAGCGGTCGACCACCTGAAACGCCACCGCCACCGCGGAGCCATCGCCGGCGGCCTTGATCAGGTCGTAATCGAAAGTGATGTCGATGGGGTTTTTCACCGGATCCGCCGCTTGTTCCGGGGTGACCAGATGCATCACTTGCTGGCTGCCCCAGCGGGCGTGGATGCGGTCGTAGCGGGTCAGGTGGCGGTAGAGAACGATGCGCATCGTCACCACGTCGGTTTCCGAAAATTTCTGGTCGACTTCGTAGCGGTCGAGGGAAAAATTCAGGTCGGAGTGGCCGTCATCACCGGGGATGTCGTCGTATCCGCCGGGGCGGGTCAGTTTGACCAGCAGCTTCAAGCGGGGTCTGGATTCTTCGCCGGGATGGTTCTTGCCGGAAATCTTGTAGTAAACGTTGGTGGCGTCACCGTCGAGCACAGAATCCTTGGTCAGGGTGAAGATCACATCGCGATTGAGTTCGGAAGCATGTTGAATGGTCTTGCTCCACACCTCCTGCGTAGCGTTGTTCCAAAAAACATCGACCCGGTCGCCGATCTCCATGGAGAGCCAGGCAGGCACAGTGCCTTGCAAGCCGTTTTCCACCGCACGAATGGGGATGCCGCCATCGTAGTCTTCCGCTGGGGCGAGCGGGTTCAGGGCGGGGAAGTAGAGGGGCTTCAGGGCATCCGGTGTTGGGTTGGACATGGTGGCGAGCTCCGTTCGGTGAGGTAACGGAGTGATTGAAAGCGCATTGCTGGGGTTGCGCACCTGTCAGATCTGACAGGTGCGGGCTGGAATCCGACGGATGGTAATGTTGGGAGAGGTCGAGTCGAACTGAAAAAAACTTAGAGATTGATCGTTCCCACGCACAGCAAAGGAATGCAGCCCGGGACGCTCCGCGTCCCTCCCAAAGCCGAACGCGGAGCGTCCGTTGAGGCATTCCCATGCGGGAGCGTGGGAACGATCATAGAGGCCCGCTACTGCGGCACATCCAGATTATCCATCACCCGATTCACCGCCAGCTCACCGAGCATGATCAACTGCGCGATCCCCAAAGCACACAAGCCGGCGGATTCTGGCGTAGCTGTAGGCAATGGCGCAGGATGTGTAGCCTCAAAGACGTGTCTGCAGGTGTCTTTTAATCAGCGGAGTTTAAAAGGCATAGGATCGGGCAACCGGCTGGGTGCAAACATGGTTTGTCCCTGTAAACCCAGTGTGTGACCGACACTCACACAATTGAATCATTCCATGAAGTTTGATGTGTTGAGTCAGAAGCCCAGCGGGTACTGGATTACGACATAGATCCGGTCGATATCATCACCCGCCTGCGCCTCGTTGGCCCGGTGCGAGACATGCGAGACCTGCACCGACAGGTCCTTCGCCGCGCCCGATTGCACGACGTATTTCAAATCGATATCGCGCTCCCAATGCTTGCCGCCAGCGCCTTGCTGTGGCTGGTAGTTTCCGCTGTCAGCATCGAACGGGTTGTAGGCGCCGCCCTTTGGCGCATGGGTGCCATCGATGTGGCTGCCGCTGACGTAGCGGGTCATGAAGTTCAGGCCGGGGATGCCGAAGGCGCCGAGGTCGAGGTCGTAGCGCGCCTGCCAGGAGCGTTCGTTGGCGCCGTTGAAGTCGGCGTATTTGATCGAGTTGGCGAGGTAGATCGAGTCGCCACCGACGAAGTCGAACGGCGTGTCGCCATTGATCTTTTGCCAGCCAAGCATCACCGCGTGCGGGCCGAAGGTGTATTTGCCGGACAGGCTGAACGCGGTGTTGTCAATCGCGCCGGCCAGTGCTCGGCCGGTATCGCGGGTGTGGTAGAGGTTGGCGTCGAGGAGTACGCCCGATTGCTTGAAGTGCAGATTGCCGTAGTACTGATGCCAGGTGTCGCTGAGTTCCGAGGCATACAGCGCGCCGCCGACGGGGCTATCGCTGAACAGGTCGGCGCCGAGAAAGCTGATCCCGCCAGCCTCGGTATTGGCGCCATAGCCGTAGAAATCGCCTTTGCCGGATGAGCTGTCTTGATTCTTGAACGCGGTGAAATGCCCGGCCACCAGATTGAGGTGATCGAACTCGGCGCTGTTGAGCAGAAAACCGGTGGCGTACTCCGGTTGCAAGCGTTTGTCGGAAGTGTCGAACACCGGGGTTTCGACGGTCATTTCACCGAAGGCGAGGGTGGTGCGCGAGGTTTTCAGCTTGAGTGCGCCGCCCGCGCTGGAGTAGTCATTTTCGCTGCGACCTTCGCTGTCGACCGGCAGCAGACCGGTCCCGGAATGCCCTTTGCCGCCGTCCAGTTTCAGCCCGGCGAAGGCGTGGGCATCGATGCCGAAACCGATCGTTCCAGGTGTGAAACCGGATGAGAAAGTGCCGATAAAGCCTTGAGCCCATTCTTGTTTATAGTTTTTGCCGGAGGGTGAGGGCGAGCGATAGTCGTTGCTCAGGTAGAAGTTACGGGTGAGCACTTCGCCTTTGGCATCGTCGAAAAAACCGCTGGCGTGGGCGGTTGAGTTCAGACCGCAGAGCAGCGCGAGGAGGGTGAGGCGTGAAGAGGCGCGGTCGATCATGGTCGGTGGCCAGCGGCAATTAAGATGGCCTGAATGATCGAGGGATTGCGGGGAGGGGGATTGAGCGGATGTGCTGAATTGCTGTGGCTGTCAGGTCATGAGGTTGTGAATGCGCTGACGCCATCGCTGGCAAGCCAGCTCCCACAGGGATCTATGGTGTACCCACCGATCTTGGCATCACACAAAAAACTGTGGGAGCGAGCCTGCTCGCGAAGGCGGTGCATCAGGCGATATTTCTGTCGGCAGACACACCGCTTTCGCGAGCAGGCTCACTCCTACAGGGATTTGGGTCGAATGTGGATTTTGTGACTGGAGCTGAAATCTGTGGGAGCTGGCTTGCCAGCGATGGCGGTGTGTCAGTCAAGTTTATCCAGACTGACACACCGCTTTCGCGAGCAGGCTCGCTCCTACAGTTTTAAGCGCGTTACGACAATGGCGGCGTACGTGGCGGGATCTGGCGTTTGCTGCCGGTCGATTCAAACGCTGCAGCCAGGCGCAGCAGGTTCGAGTCGTCGTAGGCGCGGCCGGCGAAGGTCAGGCCGACCGGCATGCCGATGTCGGCCATCACGCCCATCGGCACGGTCACGGTCGGTACGCCGAGGTGGCGGATTGCAAGGTTGCCGTTGGCCACCCAGATACCGTTGCTCCAGGCAATGTCGGCCGACTCAGGGTTTACATCGGCGTCCGCCGGGCCGACATCAGCAACCGTCGGGAACAGCACGGCGTCGAGGCCCAGTGTGTCCATCCAGTCTTCGAGGTCGATGCGCCGAGTCTGTTCCAGGCCACGCAGGCCATCGGGCACGGTGGGGATTTCATTCCACGGCGTGATGCCGCGCTCGGCCATGCGCACGTATTCGTCCATGCCGGCAGCCAGATCGCCTTCACGGTTGGGCAGGGTGCCCGGGTCGTGCGGGAAGATTTTCGGCCCGTCGACGTCAACCAGACGATTGAGTTTCGGGTCGCCGTTGGCTTGCAGGAAGTCGTCGAACGCCCATGCAGTCAGGTCCCACAACTCATGGTGAAGGAACTCCTTGGAGACCAGACCACGGGTGAACACGGTTGGCGCGCCGGGACGATCGCCTTCGCAGTTGGAGACCAGCGGGAAATCGGTTTCGATGACTTCGGCACCGGCAGCTTCGAGTGCCTGACGCGCCTGTTTCCACAACTCGATCACCGACTCACGGGTATTGATGCGCTGGCCGGTCGGGCCGCCGATGCCCGGTGCTTCGCTGGTGCCGGCTTCAGGGTCGGCATTGATGAACATGCGCGGTACCGCGAAACGTTTGCCGGCCAAGGCTTTGGCATCGGCCGCCAGATCGGCGTAAGCGGCGGGGCGCACCTCGCTGACGCTGGGGATCGGCACCCACGGTTGCAGGCGCCAGAGGTCACCACGGGTGTCCGGGTCTTCGGCCACGACGATGTCGAGGACTTCAAGCAGGTCAGCCATGGTCCGTGCGTAAGGCACGACCACGTCCATGGTCGGCGTCAGCGGCCAGTTGCCGCGCACCGAGATCACCCCGCGCGACGGAGTGTAGGCGCACAAGCCATTGTTCGACGCCGGGCCACGCCCGCTCGACCAGGTTTCTTCCGCCAGACCGAATGCAGCGAAACTCGCAGCAGTGGCGGTGCCGGCACCGTTCGACGAGCCGGAGGCAAACGGCGCGGTCAGGTAATCGGCGTTGTAAGGACTTTCAGCGCGACCGTAGACGCCGCGTTGCATGCCGCCATTGGCCATCGGCGGCATGTTGGTCTTGCCCAGGCAAATCGCCCCGGCCGCACGCAGGCGTTCGATGGTGAAGGCATCGCGATAGGCAACCAGATCAGCGAAGGCCGGGCTGCCGGACGCGGCGGTCAGGCCCTTGACCAGGTAGCTGTCCTTGGCGGTGTAAGGAATGCCGTCGAGCGGGCCGAGGGTTTCGCCTTTGGCGCGACGGGCATCGGAGGCCTGTGCTTCGTTCAACGCTTCAGGGTTGCGCACGACTACGGCATTCAGCGCCGTTGCTGTGTCGGCACCGTCGTAGGCGTCGATACGGGCCAGATAGGCCTGGACCAGCTCGACTGCGGTGGTCTGCCCGGACTCAAGGGCGGCACGCAGTTGGGCAATGGAAACCTCGGTGACTTCGATCATGCGCTCACCGCTGTTTGAATTTGGGTGTTTTTCCTGGAATGGGTGTTCATATCGGTTCTCGTTGCACAGCTATAAGCGACAAGGTTAAGACTGGCGCCTATTTAACACCAAGCGGCGTGCGGAGTAATCGGCGGGATTGATCTCTTGCCTGTTTTCAACCCGACCGACGCCATCGCGAGCAGGCTCACTCCTACAGGGGGCTGCGGGGTATGCAGAATTCGTGTCCGCTGTAGATCCATATGGGAGCTGGCTTGCCAGCGATGGGGCCAGCCCATTCGATAATGAAGTGTCTGAACTATCGCCATCGCTGGCAAGCCAGCTCCCACAGGAATTTGTTGCGTTCCCAGAAGACAGGTACGTCCTCAGACGATCACAGCACCCCGTACTCCCGCGCCGTCCGATCCACCGCAATCCGCGTCTTGTCGATCAGCTCATCCAGCTCCGCACGCGTGGCGACCAGCGACGGCGCCATGATCATCCGCCCCAGTGTCGACCGAATGATCAGCCCTTCCTCAAAACCAATCGTGCGGCAACGCCAGGCGATATCGTTTTCATTGGCAAAGCGCTTGCGCGTGGCCTTGTCCTCAGCGAATTGCAACGCCGCCACCAGACCAACCCCCTGAATCTCACCCACCAACGGGTGATTGCCAAACACTTCGCGCAGGCAGTTTTGCAGGTACGGGCCGGTGTCGGTTTTCACCTGAGTCACCACGCCTTCATCACGCAAGGCCTTGAGGTTGGCAATCGCCACGGCGGCCGCGACCGGGTGGCCGGAGTAGGTCAGGCCGTGGGCAAACACGCCGCCTTTCTCGACCAATGCTTCGGCCATGCGCCGCGACAGAATCAGGCCACCCATGGGGATGTAGCCGGAGGTCAGGCCTTTGGCGATCGACAGGGTGTCGGGCTCGAACCCGAATGTCTGATGCGCGAACCATTCACCGGTGCGGCCGAAACCGCCAATCACTTCGTCCGCACACAGCAACACGTCATATTGGCGGCAGATACGCTGGATCTCCGGCCAGTACGTCGCCGGCGGAATGATCATGCCGCCCGCACCCTGAAACGGTTCGGCGACGAACGCCGCCACCTTGTCGGCGCCCAGTTCGAGAATCTTCTCTTCCAGTTGCCGCGCCGCGCGCAAGCCAAATTCTTCCGGGCTGAGGTTGCCTTCATGGGCGAACCAGTAAGGCTCATCGATGTGCGCGACATCGGGAATGCTGCCGCCCATTTCGTGCATGAATTTCATCCCGCCCAGCGCCGTCGCAGCCAGGGTCGAGCCGTGGTAGCCATTCCAGCGGCCGATCATGATTTTCTTCTCGGGTTGGCCCATCACCTGCCAGAACTTGCGCACGGTGCGGATCAGCACTTCGTTGGCTTCGGAGCCGGAGTTGGTGTAGATCGCGTGGCTGTAGTGCTTGGGCAGCAGGCTGAAGAGCAGTTCGGAGAGCTCGATCACCGCCGGGTGAGTGGTGTGGAAGAACATGTTGTAGTAGGGCAGTTGTTCCAGCTGCGCGGTGGCGGCAGCGGCGAGATCCTTGCGCCCGTAACCGAGGTTGGTGCACCACAGGCCGGACATGCCGTCCAGGTAACGCTTGCCGTCGTTGTCCCACAACGCCAGCCGATCGCCGCTGACCATCACCCGCGGGCCTTCCTCGTTGAGGGCCTTCTGATCGACGAACGCGTGGATGTGGTGGGCGGCGTCAGCGGCTTGGTAATCGCGGGTACTGCGGGTCGAATCGAATTCGGCGGACATGGCGGATCTCCAGAGCAAAGGGCAAGTGAGTGCGTTCGTCGCAGCGCTGCACGGACAAAGTTTTGTCATCTAAAAATATTTTTGTAAAGAAAATATTTGTCGGTGAAAAAAGATCTCCGTAGGCTGAGAGCCATTGGCAAGGATCATCAGAGGCAACATGAGCGGACTCAGAGAGCGGCAGAAGGAACAGCGCCGGCAGGTGATTGCCGAGGCGGCGCTTGAGCTGTTCAAAAGCAATGGCTTTGCGGCGACCACGCTGGAGCAGATCGCGGTCCAGGCGGGCGTTTCCGCACCCACAGTGGTGAATTATTTCGGCGGCAAGCAGGAGATTCTGCTGGCCTTGCTCAAGCAACCCGACGAGCAAGCCATGCGCGAAGCGCGGGCCAATCTGGACGAGGACAGCGATCCCCTGGAGGCGCTGTGCGAGTTCGAAGGGTTGATGACCGATTACCAGCTACAGGCAATGCCGGCTTCGTTGTGGCGGGAACTGGCGCCGTTTTTACTGACCGGTGAGCTGGCCGAGGCGATGAGTCCATGGAACGCGGCCGTGATCGAAGAGACCAAAGCGCTGCTTTTGCATTTCCAGCAAGCGGGAAAAGTGCGCGAATCGATCGATCTTGACGTGGTGGCAACCCTGTTCAACCAATACGCGAACATGGCGTTCATTCGGTTGGCAACGCAGGAAGTCCCGGACAGGGCCGCGCATGCCTTGCACATGCGCGGGGTTTTGAAGCTGTTGTGTCACGGCATGCTGGAGCGCTGAGCGCCCCGATCAAAATCGCCACGTCACGCCACCGCCAACAATGTGCAGCGCGCTATTGGGATAACTCCCCGACAGCGTCTGCCCATTGCGTTTGGTCTGTTGCACATCCATGTCGCCCAGCCAGACCAGCGTGTAATTGAGGTTGAGGTCGGTGTCTTCGGCCAGTTTGTAGCTCAGCCCGGTCGCCAGCCGCCAGGTCTCGTTCATCGGGTTGTCGACGGTGCGATCCTTGTCCTTCACGGCGGAGCTGTCGTAACCCACGCCCATGTTCCAGCGCAGTTTCGGGCTGATCTGGTTCTGTGCGCCGATCGACAGGTGCCAGGTGTCCTGATACTTGCGGTCGACCGAACGTGAAACGTCGCCTGCCGCCGTATCCACCGACACGCCGATGTCGGCAAAGTCGCTCCAGTCCTGCCAGTTCACCGAACTCAGCAGCGTCCACTGTTCGTTCAACTGATGGGCAATACTCAGGGTCGCGGTCTGCGGGATGTTCATGTCGATTTCCAGGTCGTCGACGTCCAGCCGCGACAGCGCCAGATTGAGCAGCGGATTGCGAATGCCATGCACGGAAGGTGAGTCCTTGAACTCAAGTTTGACCTTGCTGGTGTAAGCCAGGCCGACAGTGGTGCGTTCATTTAACTGATAGCGCAGGCCGAGGTTGATCCCGGTGCCGATGTCGGTGTCCTTGTACTGCAACTTGCCATCCTCCTGAAACGGCGTGCCCGGCAGGAAGGCGTTATTGTCGATGGCCATTTTTGTGTAGTAGTAGCCATAGACCAGACGCGGTCCGATGCCCATCGAAAGATCGTCGGTGATCTTGTAGGCGAAGGTCGGCTGCATCGAAATACCGATCAATGTCGATTCCTGGCTGAAGTAGCGGCCGGCCCAGTCATCGTCGTATTTCACGCTCAGGCCGAAGTTGCCGTACATACCGAAGCCGATACTGGCGCGATCATTGAGCTCATGGCTGATAAAGAAACTGGTGCCCGGCAGGAGCGGCAGCGGATTGCCGCCCTCGTTGCCGGAAAAGTCGTTGTCACTGTCGCGATCAAAACCAAGGCCGCCGAATATGGCCTGGCCGGTCAGGCTGATTTGCGTGCCTTTGAGTGCAGCAATGCCGGCCGGGTTACTCATCAACACGCTCGGGTCAGTGGCCAACGCCGCCGAGCCGGCATTCGCCAGTCCCGCGCCTTCCTGACCCGCTTCATACAGATCAATACCGCCCGCCAGTGCCTGACCGCCAGTGCCTGCCAGCGCAAGAATGATCAGTGAGTGCGTCGACTTCATCGCGAATTCCTTATCAATGCAGATCAGCCTTCAGGTTTAGTCGCGATTTGGCGTGCGCACCAGTCGAGACGATGTACCGGATGTGAACTAGGCTCACAGCGGTTCATTGATGGCCCAATCAGGAGCGCCGACATGGAAGACAAACCGCTGATCACCTTTCACAGTTCCAGAGCACTGCTGGACGTACTGATACGCGCGGGTCTGATCACCATTCTGGTGTTGTTCTGCTACGACATCTTTCATCCGTTTCTGAATGTCATGCTGTGGGCGCTGATCCTCGCGATCACCCTGTATCCACTCAATCAGAAGCTCGGCGCAAAGCTAGGCAACCGCTACGGTTGGGCGGCGATCTTGCTGGTGCTGCTGGGGTTGCTGATTTTAATGGTGCCGCTGAGCCTGCTCGGGGCTTCCGTTGCCGATTCGGTGAAAGTCGGCATGCACACGATGGAGGCAGGCCAGTTCGAGATCCCGCCACCACCGGCCAGCGTCGAGAACTGGCCGCTGATCGGTGCGCCGGTTTACGGCATCTGGCAACACGCCTCGCAAGACTTGAGCTGGGCGTTCAAGGAGCTGGCACCGCACCTGTCCAACTGGGGCAAAGTGTTATTGCATCAAGCCGCTGGCGTCGGTGCCGGGATCGTGGTGTTTGTGATTGCGCTGATCATCGCCGGATTGGTCATGACCCACGGCGAGCGCGGGCATCGCACGGCAGTGGCCATCACCACACGCATTTCCGGTCCGGTGCGTGGCCCGCAAATCGCCGAACTGTGCACGGCAACCATCCGCGCCGTGGCGCAGGGCGTAGTCGGCATCGCGTTTATTCAGATGCTGCTGGTCGGCGTGGCGCTGGTGGTCATGGGTGTACCGGCGGCCGGTATTCTCGCCTTGATGGTGTTGCTGTTGGGCATCACCCAATTGCCGGTGCTGCTGATCACGCTGCCCATCGTGATTTATGTCTTCGCGCAGGACGGGGTCAGCGCCAGCACGATTATCTTTGCGGTGTGGATGGCGATTGCCGGGCTTTCCGACAATGTGCTCAAGCCGATGTTGCTGGGACGCGGCGTTGCGGTGCCGATGCCGGTGGTGCTGATCGGTGCGCTCGGGGGCATGGTCACCAGCGGTATTATTGGTCTGTTCATCGGCCCGGTGATTTTGGCGGTCGGTTATGAGTTGTTCATCGGCTGGGTGTATCAACCGGCCGATGTCACCGAGCTTCTGGAGAGCCAGCGCAAAGAAAATCTGCCGTGACATTTATCGGTGCGCGGGAATCTGACAACCGTTCATCGCTCAACTACGCTGCCTTACGTATCCCTCTCTGACACTTGGGCGTAAGGAAACAGGCGCATGCGAAGCAGGCTGCTGGCGGTATGGATAGTGCTGTTCGCGGCGCTCTGGAGCGGGCTCGGCTGGGCGGCTGATGAGGCGGCAAAACCGGCGGATGAAGCAGTAGAGCTGAAGGTCGCCAATCGCAGCATCATGCTGTTTCGCGCCACCATCCTCGGCGAAGCGCCGGCCTCGCGGGTCAAACGGGCGAAAATGGTCATCAGTGAGGCGCTGGATGAAGGCGAGGACCTCAACGTCAGCATTGATCCGATCCAGAACAGCTATCTGGTGCTGATCGGTTCTAAACGCGCCTTCATCGTCGCGCCCAAGGACATCGACACGCTGGCCTATTCATCGGTGCAACAGGCTGCCGAGGGCGCGGCGGAAAAACTCCGCCAAGTGGTCAATGAAACCCGCGAAGCGCGCAGTCTCGACTTGATTCTGCGCTCGTTGGCACTGGCTGCCGTGGCCACGCTGATTTACCTTGCGCTGCTTTGGGGCCTGGCGTATTTGCGCCGCAAATTGCTGGCAAAACTCCCCGAACTGATGGATCGCCACACTCAGGCACTGAAGGTCGGGCGGGTGCAACTGATCGACTCCAACTTCCTGTATCCGCTGGTCAGCCGTCTGCTGTTGCTGCTGCGCTGGCTGCTGATTTTGCTGTTGACCTATGAATGGCTGGGTTTCGTCCTGTCGCGCTTTCCCTACACGCGGCCATGGGGCGAAAGCCTCAATAACTATCTGTTCGAGCTGGCCGGGTATTTGTTGCAAGGCATCGTCGATGCGATTCCCGGACTGGGCGTAGCCCTGGCGATATTCTTTATCGCCCGTGGCGTCACCGCGTTCACCCGACGCATCCTGCGGCGCATGGCTACGCCGGGAACATTCAGCTGGCTCAATCACGAAACCCTGCAACCGACCCAACGCCTGACGGCGCTGGCGGTCTGGTTGTTTGCTCTGGCGATGGCCTATCCGTATCTGCCGGGTGCCGGTACCGATGCGTTCAAAGGCTTGTCGGTGCTGATCGGCCTGATGATTTCCCTCGGCGCGACCAGTGTGGTCGGGCAGGCCGCCGCTGGTTTGATCCTCACTTACACGCGCACCTTGCGTCCGGGTGAGTTCGTCAAAATCGGCGAGTACGAAGGCACGGTCACCGAACTGGGCATGTTCACCACGCGTATTCGTACCGGGCTGGGGGAAGTGCTGACGCTGCCCAATTCGATGATCACTGGCACGGTCACCAAAAACTACTCGCGCACCGTGCAAGGCCCCGGTTATGTGGTGGATACGGTGGTGACCATCGGCTACGACACGCCGTGGCGTCAGGTCGAAGCGATGCTGCTGGAAGCGGCGAAGCGTACGCCGGGGATTCTCGAAGATCCTGCCGCGCAGGTATTCCAGACCGCGTTGTCGGATTTTTACCCGGAATACCGGCTGGTCGCGCAAGCGATCCCAAGCCAGCCGCGCCCGCGTGCGGTGCTGCTGAGCATGCTCCACGCCAATATCCAGGACGTGTTCAACGAATACGGAGTGCAGATCATGTCGCCGCACTATCTGGGCGATCCGCAGAGCGAAAAGTGGGTGCCGCGAGAAAAGTGGTACACAGCACCCGCGCAAGAACCGAAGGATCAGTGACCGCCGCTCAAAGGAGTTCGCCCCATGCTCGAATTCATCCTGCACGCCTTGCGCACCGACCCGGAAATCGCGGTGTTCCTGGCGATTGCCCTGGGCGTGTTCGTCGGCCGGATTCACATCGGCAGCTTCCACCTCGGCTCGGTGGCCGGTGCGCTGTTGATGGGTTTGCTGATCGGGCAGATCGGTCTGGAAGTGCCGGCGGGCCTGAAGTCAGTGTTTTTCGTGATGTTCATCTACGCCGTCGGGTTCAAGAGTGGCCCGGAGTTTTTCGGCAGCCTCAATCGCGGCACACTGAAACTGGTGCTGCTCTCGGTGGTGCTGTGCGCCACTGCGTTGGGGGCGATTCTACTGATGTACTCGCTGTTCGATTTCGACGCCGGGTTCACCGCAGGCCTCGGTGCCGGTGCGCTGACCGACACGGCGATCATGGGCACCGCGACCAGCGCGATCAATCAACTGACGATTGATGCGGCGGCCAAGGCGCAACTCAACAGCCACATGGCAATCGCGTATGCCATCACCTATCTGTTCGGCACCATCGGCTTGATCGTGTTTGTTGGCAGCATCGCGCCGAAACTGCTCGGGGTGAATCTGCGCGAATCGGCGCGTGAACTGGAGCTGGAATTGGGCATCGCCAAGGAAGAAGAGGCGATCACCGTGCCTTACACGCGCATCGTCGTGCGGGCTCATCAAGTGGCGAGCAACGGCCAGGCGGATGGCCAGCGCATCATCGACTTTGAAAAACTGCATGACTCATTGACGGTTGAGCGCGTGGTGCGGGCCGGGCAAATCATCGAGCGTGATGAAAGTTTCGTTCTCATGGCCGGCGATGTCCTTGGCGTGTATGCCTTGCGTGATGCCGTCGGTACGCTGAGTCACTGGGTCGGGCCGGAAATCGACCACCCCGAGTCCTTGTCATTCCCCACCCGCGAAGTGGACATCGTCCTGACTTCAGCCGAGTTTGCCGGCAAGACTATCCATGCAGCGAAAACCCGGCTGGCCAGTGATGGACGCCTGGGCTGTTTCGTCAACACCATCTCCCGCCAGGGCTACGAGCTGCCCTTGCTGCCCAACACGGTGCTGCGCCGAGGCGACGTGCTGACGCTGACCGGGCGCACTGCCAGTGTCGAGGCGATTGCCAAACGCCTGGGGCGGATCCGCAAGAACAACTACAAAAGCGATATCGCCATGCACACCCTGGGCATGGTCCTCGGCTCACTGCTGGGATTGCTCTCGACCCATGTCGGCATGATCCCGGTGGAACTGGGCATTGGCGGCGGGGTGTTGGTCGCCGCGCTGGTGATTGGCTGGTACAACTCGCGCCACCCGGAAATCGGCGCGCTGCCGCCCGCAGCGCAATGGGCGTTTTCCGAGTTTGGCCTGACGGCGTTTGGTGCGGTAGTGGGTTTGCTTGCCGGGCCGGCGGCGTTTGCCGCAATGAAAGAGCAGGGGCTGGCATTGCTGCTGTCCGGCGCAGTGGTGACGATTTTGCCGCCACTGGTGGCGTTGTATTTCGGTCGCTATGTGCTGCGCTTGCACCCGATGATCCTGTTCGGTGCCTTGGCCGGCGCGCAGACGGAAGCGGCATCGATGAACAAGATCATCGAGCAGTCGGGGAGTAACACACCGGTGATCGGTTTCACCGTGTGCTATGCGATTTCCAATGTGCTGCTGGCGGTGTGCGGGCCGATTATCATCTTCGTGGTTGCTGGCTAGAGCGGATTGTCAGAAACCACTTTCGCGCATCAGTACCGCCAGCACGTGCGTCGCGCCGTCGGCAAGCAAACTGCGCCGCTCGCCTTCAATCTTCAGATGCCCGCGGGTCTCGCGCAGGTTTGGCAGCGGCTCATCCAGTTGAATCAACACCTGAAACAGCGCGTTGCTCGGGATCAGCGCATGTTCGGCATTGGTCGTCGGCACGGGCCCGCCAAAGCGTGACGACAACATGCGGTGCGACAGCTGACTGGCGCGGGTGCTGCCGATTTGCACGACCCGGCCGGACAACGGCGTGGTCTGGCCATCGGCATAGAAACGCACGTGATCTCCGGTAGCCATGCGGTGCACCTGATCCTGCGCGACATAAGCATCGACCTGCCAACTGCGCGGATCAATCAGCATACCCAGCGACTCCTGACGGCCGACCCATTGCCCGGCTTTCCAGTCAGGATTGACGTCCAGCCAAACCCCGGCAAACGGCGTTTGCAGGTTCAGCCGGGCGATTTCCGAGCGGGCGGCGCGGGCTTCTTCGAATTGCACATTGAGGCGCTGGCGAGTCACGGCGTCTTCGGCCAGGCCGCCGGGATCGGCGATCAACCCGGACAGCCGCGCCTCATAGCTGCGCGCATTGGCTTCGCTGGATTGCAGGCGCGAGGCGATGTCCGGCTCGTCCAGGGCAGCCAGGGTTTCCCCAGCCTTGACCGGGCCGTGCGGGTGAATCGATTGCAAGCGCGCCGGGTAGGGCGCATACACGCGCAACTGGTGCTCGGCGCGGGCCACGCCGACCGCATCGATCTGCGTGCGCCATGGCATCGCCAAACCCAGCAGAATCAACAGCAGCATCGCGTAAAACGCCACTTTGCGCCGGCTCGGAATCGCCGCGCGGTTTTTCCACCAGTGGCCCAGCTCGCGCATCACGGGCAGGGCGATAAACCACGACAGTTCGACCATGAACAGGAAAATCCCCAAGAGCTTGAAGAAAAACAGATAGACCGCCAGCGCGATCCCCAGAAACAGCACCAGCCGATAAACCCAGGTGATGATTGCGAAGGTCACCAGCAAACGCCGCTGACCGCTCGGAAACGTTTCCGGCCAGTCTTCCTGCAAGCCCAACAGATTGCGCCGCAGGGTGACGCGCGCCAGCGCCGAAGCGCGTTCATGCAGGTTGGGAAAGTCGAGCAAATCGGAAAGGATGAAGTAGCCGTCAAAGCGCATGAACGGACTGGCGTTCAGCGCCAGTGATAACAGCCAACTGGTGGTTGCCAGATAGAGCAGGGCATTGCGCAATGCGCCGGGATCACACAACGCCCAGCCCAGCGTCGACAGTCCGGCCAGCGACAACTCGGTCACGATTCCCGCCGAAGCGATCGCCAGACGTTGCCGTGAACGGCTGAGTTTCCAGCTCTCACCGGTGTCGGTGTAGAGCATCGGCCACATCACCACAAACGCAATGCCCATGTGCCCGACGCGCAAACCGAGCCGGGTCGCGACCAAGGCATGGCCGAGTTCATGCAGGGTTTTCGCGACGATCAGCGCTAGGGCAAAACTGAACAGGCCCTCGGTGGAAAACGACTCGACCACCGCGCTGGTGAACACATCCCACTGCTGCAACACCAGAATGATCCCAAGCAGGCTCAGGCTCAGCACGATAATCCCGGTGAGCGGATGAAACAGCCAACCCAGCGTTCGCGCCAGGTATTGCAACGGCTGTTGCGGGCGCAGCAGCGGTATGCGGAAAAACAGGTAATGGTGCAGCCACCAGCGCCAGGTCAGCCAACTGCCTTCTGCGCTTTTGTTCTTGAGTCGTTCAAGCGCAGCGGGGCCGGCACGGAGTAACTGGTGTTGCTCCAGAAACTGGCGGAAATCGAGGACTTGCTCGACATCCGGTTTCAGCGCGGTGCCTTCGGCGATCTGCTCGCTGATCTGACGCGGCGACTGGCCCCAGCGCAGCAGGCACTCGAATTCCAGCCAGCCGATGCGGTAGAAACGGTTGATCACCGTGTCCTGAATCACCCACGCCGGTTCGCCGTTGCTGCCGTGGGCCGCTTCGCTCAGGCGCAAGTCTTCGCGCAGCGGCGGCACCGGCAGATCGGCCGGGTCGAGCATTACCAGCCACTCCAGGCGCGCAGCGTCGCCAGCGGCCGGCGCAGCAAGTAATAACCGAGCATGACCCGCCCGCCGTAAAGCTTCGCCGTGCCGTGCAGGCCGAGGCGCGCATGTTCGGGGGCGCCCTCAATGCTGGCGAGCAAGCGGTAGGCGACCACACCCTCATCGCTGGGCCGCGCCTGATAACTGGTTTCTAGAATCTGCCCCTTGAGGGGCGTCAGCGGATAGGCGGTGAGAAACAGCGTGACCTCGGCGCCCGGTTCCAGGGCGATGGCATCGGCCACGGCCAGTTGAATCAGCATGGCCGGTTGCGTCGGGTCAGCCACTTGCAGGATGCGCTCGCCGGTCACCACCGGTTTGCCCAGCCAGTCATTGGGGTCGCTGAACACCGCGACGCCGGCCTTTGGCGACAACACTTGTGTACGTTTCAGTTGCGCCTGCACCGCTGCCAACTCAGCCCGGCGTTGCTGCGCGCGACCGGCGAGCAAGGTCAGTTCGCTTTTGCTCTGCGGGTTATCGAAGGCCCGTTGGCTGGCTGCCTGCAACTCGGCATCTGCCACCGCGACCTCTTTGCCGAGCACTTCAGCGCGGCTGCGCAGGGTGGTTTCGTCCAGCGCAAACAGAGGTGTGCCAGCCTCCACCGGTTGATTGGGTCGAACCTGTATCTTTTCGATCACGCCATCAATCGGTGAGCTGATGATCTGCGCCTGCCGCGAAACGATTTCAGTCGGCGCCAAAGCCGTTTGCCGCACCGGCAACAGCAGCAGGGCCGCGAGCACGATCAACACCAGCAGCAGTTGTTTGCGATTGGGTCGCCAGCGCCGCAAGCCCTTGCGCCGGGTCAGCGCTGACCAACAATAGGCCCAGGTGCTGACCAGCCCCTTGAGGTGGTGCCACAACAGCGCCGGCGGTTCCTGCTCCAGCAACAGCAGCAACAGGCCCAGCCGTTGATTGTCGCGATCCTGCACTGGCACGCACCACAGCCCCGACGGCCACCATTCGTTCCAGCCTTCGGCGATGTCCAGCGGTGGACTGGCGCTGTCCTGGGACAGCCACACCGGCTCTGCATCGGGTACTTGCGCCGCGACCCAGCGACTGGCGCGCCGCAGCCACACCAGATAGGGCGAGTCTTCGCTGGGCCGTGACAGCCCCGAGACGTTTAACAGCTCCAGCGATGACTCACGCTGGGCGAACACCAGCGCCTGATGAAAGGGCAGCAGCGGGTACAGGTCGTTGGCCATGCTGAACGCCAGGCTGTTCAGCGAGTCAGCGGCCATGGCTTTATCACGCAGCGCATCGAGTTCGAGCAGCAGGTGAGGGTGAGGCAACGGCTCGTTCATGGTCATGGGCGCGCGTCTTGCTCGAACTGCGCGGTGCCGCTCATGCCGGCCATCAAGTCGGGGTACTTGTTGTCGAGCTTCGCTTCCAGTTCAACGGTTTGCGCTACTGCATCGACGCGTGAGTTGATGCCGCTGACATGGGCCGGATAGGTCTTGCCGGTTTCATGGATGCTGACCTGCAGCGGCAGGCCGGGCTTGAGGGTTTTCAGCAGGTTGGACGGTACGTTCAGGCGCACCTTCAGTGCACCGTCACTGACCAGATCGAACAGCGGCGTGCCGGCCGTAACCGTTTGGTAAGGCTTGACGTAAACCTTGGCCACACGCCCGGAAAACGGTGCGAGCACCTGGCAGTAACTGCTTTGCGCCGCGCCCATGGCCCGCGCGCCGTCGGCCTTTTGCACTTCGGTGTTGGCCATCGACACTTCGATATCGCCCACCGCGTTGAGTTGGCGCAGTTGTTGTTTGGCCTGCAGGTTCTGTTTGGCCATGGCCAGCTCCGCCGCCGCGACTTTCGCGCGCGCTTCGGCTTCATTGCAGTTGAAGCGGGCTAGCAATTGGGCCTTGGCGACCTGTTCGCCGAACCCGGCTTTCAGTTCGCCCAAGGTGCCGGCCATTTGGCTGGACAGGGTGGTTTCCAGTTCGGCGGCGAGCAACACGCGAATCGCACTGGCGCTTTCCAGTGTGGGTGCCGAAGTCGTTTCTTCAGCGTGGGCAGGGACGATCAGACTGGCCAACAACAGGGCCCCGAAACGGCACTCAAGGGCGATTTTGCGCATTCGGCGTTCCTTGCGAAGTGGCAGCGAGCAGACGTTGTTGTTCTTGTTCGTTCAAGGTGCGCTGGATTTCCCGGGCCAGGGTCTTGATGTCGTGTTGCGAGATTTCCTTGGGCAGCACGTCCAGCCCGACCGAGTTGTACATCCGCCCCCATGCGGCCTGCGCACTGGAGAACGCCGCTTCACGCTGATAACGCGAGAGCAGATAACGTCCCTCGGAGCGAATCACTTCCAGTTCCGAGCCCAACGCACCGGTTTTCGCCGCTTGCGCATAATCGAGCAGGCTGCGATCGACGCGCAGGCTGTCTTCGGCAAACTCGACCTCCTGCCGCGCCAGTTGATAGCGCAGGGTGCCGACCCGCACTTGGGTGAGAATCGCCATCGACAGCGCCACGCGCCGGGTGTCGTCGGTTTCGCTCTGGGATTTTTCCGCCGCGTTCAACGACGGCAGTTGCAGCAGACGAATCAGGTTCATCGACACTTGCAGACCGGTGCTCATCCAGTCGTTGTTGTAGAGGTATTTGTTGGAATCGTACTTGTAGCCGAAATCGACGCTGACGTTCGGCCATAGCTGCGCCTTGGCGATCTCCAGATCCTTTTGATTGACGCGTTTGCGGTACCACTCTTCCATGATTTCCGGTCGATTTTCCAACGACAGCTGTTCCAGCCGCGCCATGCTCTGGCGCACTTCCGGCAGCGGCGGGTCGGGCATGTCGGCGAGGATCATTTTCGAACCCGGCGGCAGCGACATCAGCGCCGATAGCTCGGCTTGAGCGAACTCCAGATCCTGCCGGCGCACGGTCAGCAAGTAGATCGAATCGAGCAGCGCGCGCTGATAGGCGAGGATTTCCTGACGCGGCAGCAGGCCACGGGTTTCCGCCTGGCGGGCCGAGGTCAGTGCGGTGTGGGTGCGCATCAGCAGTTTGTCGACTTCCGGCATCAAACGCTGGGCGCCGAGCGCCCGCCAATAGGCATTGCGCACGTCCTGCAGCACGTTCTGCGCGACTTTGCGCCGGCGCTCTTCGGCCATGAGGATCTGGTCGGATTTCTGCTGGGTACGGTAATACGCGACGCCAAAATCCAGCAGACTCCAGCTCAAACCCAGACCGTAGACTTCGCGATAGCGTTCTTCGGAGGTCGATGGACGCAAGCTGACCTGACGGTCTTCGATGCCGATCGAGGTGCCGCCGGAATCATTGTCACGCCCGGCATAACCGGCCGAGGCAACCAGACGCGGGAGCATTTCATGGCTGGAAACATCGCGCAGGTCCGAGGCAAGCGCGCTTTCCATGAGTTTGAGACGGTAGTCGAGGTTGTATTTCAGGGCCCGCGCGGCGGCTTCGTAAAAGGTGATCGGCGCGGTGACCGGCTCCTGACCGGAATACATGCGTGACTGGTCGGCGATGATGCGTTGACGGTTTTCTTCGTCGGTGGAGGGTTTCGGCTCCGTTGATGAGCAAGCACTGAGCAACAGTGCAGAAGCGATGGCGGTACTGAGAAGCCGGTTCGCGTGTAGGCGCATGTTCATTCCTTTGCATTCTTCGAATTTTTCTTCAGGTCGACCGCTTTACCGTGGCGTGCGCCGTTGCGCTGCATCGCGCAATTGCGCGCTGAAGCCCTTGGCCCGTGGTTTTTCATGAGGCTTTTCTGCGTGTGCCGGGCTGTGTGTCAGGTCGGCCGGGTTCAAGGTGAACAGCGACGGGTCGCTCAACAAGCCATCGGCGCTCAAACCGGTACGGCCCTGACGCCCCTGAATCCACAGCAGGTCCAGTTCGCTTTCGAGGCGACTGGTACGCACCGCTTGCGCGACGAATTGCCCCGGCACCAGGCCCAGACCATTGCCCACTGATTCGCTGGTGAACTCGCCGACCGCCGCCAGTCGCAGGTTGCTGCCATCGACGCCCCAGGCCGAGAGTTCGGAGATTTCAGCGGCGCGCTCGACCACCGGGGTGACGAAGATTGCCGGCTGTGGATCAGGAATCAGCAAGTTGCGGTTCAAAGTGTTCGGATCACGCTCGAAGTTATTGCCGCCGGGTGCCGGTATGAACGGCGTGGCGATGTCGAGGGTGATCACCAGTTCGGCCTGATCGCTGGCGCCGGCACGGTCGTTGATCGTGTAGGTGAACACGTCGCGCAGAATCTGCCCGAGGCCGGCGGCGGCGAGTACGGAAGGGTTGTTCTGATCGATGGTGTAGGTGTAACTGCCGTCGGCGTTCAGTACCAGTGTTCCGTACAAGCCAATGATCGGCTGGCCAATCACGCCCTCCGTGCCGGAACCGGCTTCAGCACCGGTGCGTACGCCGACCACTACCAGACTGTCATTGCCGTCGATGTCGCCATCGTTGGGCAGCACGTTGCCGGTGGTTTGCGGGGCAGGGGACTGATCGCTGGCAAACCCGCTGTCATTCTGCGCGACCGGTGCGTCGTTGGCGCCCTGAATGACCACCGTCAGCCGTGCGTCCGAGGTCGCGCCCGCCGCGTCGAGCATGCGATAGGTGAAGGTTTCGCTGAGGGTTTCGCCCGCAGTGCGCAAGGCCTGCACCACGGGATTGTTGTTGTCGATGACGTAGGTGTAACTGCCATCGGCATTCAGCGTCAGTTGCCCGTAGAGACCGATCAACACCTGTCCGGCACCGGTTGACTGGCCGGCCTGATTGCTGACGCTTTGCACCTGTTTGCCTTCGCCATTGGCGACGCTGTCGACATCCGTATCGTTGTCCAGCACGTTGCCGGTGGCGTTGCTGCCCGGCGTGCCGTTGTTGACGCCTCCGGCTTCGATCGCCGTGGCGCTGTCATCGGTGGCGACTGGTGTGTCGTTACGGCCATCGACGGTGATGCGCAATTCGGCGGTACTGGTGTCGCCCCAGCGATCGACGATGGTGTAGGTGAACACTTCATTCAGGGTCTGGCCGCTCTGACGCAAGGCCTGTACGGCAGCAAGGTTGTTGTCGACGGTGTAGGTGTAGCTGCCGTCGGCATTGATCAGCAAGTCGCCATACAAACCGCGCAACGAGGTGCCGACGCTGCCGACCGCGCCGATAGCGTTGACGGTGCCGGTGTGAATGCCGATCACCGACAGCGGATCGCTTTCGGCATCGGTGTCGTTGTCCAGCACATTGCCGCCGGGGTTGAGACCGGGTTGATCGTTGTTGCTGCCACCGGCCTCGATCGCCGTCGCTGTGTCGGTGTTGGCCACCGGTGCAATGTTGCGCCCGCGAATGATGATGTGGATTTCCGCCAGATCGTTCTGCCCGCCACGGTCGCTGACCTGATAGGTAAAGCGCTCATTGAGAAATTGCAGCGGCCCCAAAGCCAGCACCGCCGCATTGTTCGAATCGAGGTTGTAGGTGAAGCTGCCATCGGCGCCTATGATCAACTGCCCGTAGAGTCCGTTGATCAGCGTGCCGTTGCTGTTGTCGGTGCCAGCCGTGACCCCGGCCAGACTGCCGCCGGCGTCTTCCGTGCCGAAACGAATGCCGGTGACGGTCTTGCTGTCACCCTGGTCGACGTCGGTGTCATTGGGCAGCACGTTGCCGCTTGGGTTCACGCCATTGCCCTTGCCGTTGTCCGCCACGGCCAGCACGGTATCGTTGGCCGCGACCGGCGCATCCCAGGCGCCGTCGATGCGAATGCTCAGTTGCGCAGTGTCGGTGGCCCCGGCGATGTCGCGCAGGCGATAGGTGAAGGTTTCCACCAGCGAATCGCCGACTTTCAGCGCCTGCACGGCGGCGAGGTTGTTGTTGACCACGTAGCTGTAAGTGCCGTTGGTGTTGACGGTCAGCGTGCCGTACAAACCGTTGAAGGTCTGTGCGCCGGCAACGGTGGTGAAGGCACCGCCGGCCGCTTCGCTGCCCGTGCGGATGCCGGTGACCAGTTTGGCGTCGTTGGCATCGACATCGTTGTCGTTGTTCAGCACATTGCCGCTTGGGTTGACCCCGGGTGTGCCGTTGAACGTTCCGCCGGCCTCGACCGCCACGGCACTGTCGTTGCTGGCGATCGGGTTGTCGTTGGCCCCGCGCACGGTTATGGTCAGCGTCGCGCTGCTGGTGGCGCCGGCCAGGTCGCGGATCTGATAGGTAAAGGTTTCGGTGAGGGTGTCGGCATTGTTGCGCAGCGCCTGGACCAGCGGATTGAGGTTATCGACCACATAGCTGTAGCTGCCATCGGCGTTCAGGGTGAGAACGCCGTAGGTGCCATTGAACCCGCTGCCGATCAGGCCCACCGACGAGCCTTGATTGATCCCGATGACACTGAGCACTTCGCCGTTGCCGTCGACATCGCTGTCATTGCTCAGCACGTTGCCGCTCGGATTGGTGCCTGGCGTGGCGTTGTTCAAGCCGCCGGCCTCAACGGCGGTGTTGCTGTCGTTCTGCGCGATCGGCGTGTCATTGCGTCCTTGAATGGTGATGTTCAGCGTCGCGCGATCGCTGGCGCCGGCGGCATCGATCACCTCGTAGCTGAACGCATCGAGCAACGTATTGCCGGCGCGCAAGGCCTGCACGGCGGCCATGCTGTTGTCGAGGCGATAGCTGTAGCTGCCGTCGGCATTCAGCGTCAACCAGCCATAAGTGCCACGCAATTCGGTGCCGAGAACGCCAGCGTTACCGGTTCCGGCTTCGCTGCCAGTGCGCACCGAGGACACCGCGCGGGTCTCGCCATAGTCGTAATTGGGCAGATCGCCGGGGATTTCGCCGCCGTCGACGTCGCCGTCGTTATCCAGCACGTTGCCGGTGGGATCCTGGCCGGGCTGGCTGTTGTTCAGGCCTCCGGCCTCGATAGCCACGCCGGAATCATCACTGGCCAGCGGGTTGTCGTTCTGCCCGCGGATCAGCACGATGATTTCCGCGGTGTCGGTTTGCGGTGTAGCACCGACGCCATCGCTGACGGTGTAGGTGAAGCGCTCGGAAAGCAGATCGGCGCTGCGGCGCAAGGCTTGAACGTCAGGGTTGCTGTTGTCGACTTCATAGACGTAGCTGCCGTCGGGGAAAATCGTCAGCGTGCCGTACAGCCCGGCAATCACCGTGCCGCCGAGATTCACCGCAATCGGTGTGCCCGGGTCGCCGCTCGCGCCGGACTTGATCAGCGTGACCGTCAACGGGTCGCCATCGGGGTCGGTATCGTTGGCCGTGACGTCGCCCGAAGGGTTGACGCCCGGCGTCAGGTTGTTGATCCCGCCGGCTTCGGTGGCAACGGCGATGACGTTTTGCGCCACGGGTGGATCGTTGACGCCGTGGACGGTAATCACCAGTTGCGCGGTGTCGGTCAGGCCGGAGGTGTCGGTCACGCGGTAGGTGAAGAACTCGGTCAATGTCTGCCCTGGCGCCAAGGCCTGGACCGCTGCATTGGTACTGTCGACGTCATAGAAGAACGAGCCATCGGCGCCAATGCGCAAGGTGCCGTAAAGGCCTGTCACCAAGGTGCCGTTGGCTGAGGTGGTGCCGGTGGCCACACCGCTCAGCACGTCGACGGCCGGGTTGTAACTGGCTTCGCTTTTGTTGATCACGCCATTGACCAGCAACTGGCTACTCGGCTGGTCATTGGCATCGACGTCCTGATCGACGCCGTTGCCGCCGGGTTGGGTGATCGGTCCGGGGCGGCTGGGGAACTGAATCACGTTGCCGCTCGGATTGCTTTCCGAGGCTGCGCCATTGCTCGACGCGGCTTGTGCCGACGCCGCATCATCGCTGGCAACCGGGTTGTCGTTGGCGCCCTGAATGACGATGCGCAGTTGCGCGACATCGTCGAGCCCACCGGTATCGGTCAGCCGATAGCTGAAGAACTCGACCAATTGTTGACCTGCGCTGAGCCGCTGAACCGTGGCGTTGCTGTTGTTGACCACATAGCTGTAAGTGCCGTCGGGATTGATGGTCAACGTACCGTAGAGCCCGGTAATCGCCGTAGCGCCGCTGACAGCCGTGAAGTTGCCAGAACCGGCCTCGGCCACCGGGCGGATGCCGGTCACGGTGCGGGTTTCGCCATTGGCGGCGCTGTCGACGTCCTGATCATTGGTCAACACATTGCCGGTGGCATCGCTGCCCGGTGTGCCGTTGTTGACACCGCCGGCCTCGACGGCCACGCCGTCATCGTCGATGCCCTGCGGCGTATCGTTGGCGCCCTGCAAGGTGACAGTCAGCGTCGCCGTCGAAGTCTCACCGGCAAGGTCCGCGAGCACATAATTGAAGTTGTCCTGCAAGGTCTGGCCCGACACGCGCAAGGCCTGCACGGCCGCATTGTTGTTATCGACGACATATTGGTACGAACCGTTGCTGCCAATCACCAACTGACCGTACAGGCCATTGATCACGGTGACACCGAGCACCGGCGTCTGAATGCCGGCGCCGGGGCCGACCGAAACCACGTGCAGTTGGTCGGCGTTGGTGGCGATGTCGACGTCGGTGTCATTGCTCAGCACATTGCCGCGTGGGTCGATACCAGCGGAAGCGTTGTTGCTGCCGCCTGCCTCCAGTGCCGTGGCGCTGTCGTTGACACCGACCGGGTTGTCATTGACGGCGGCGAGGACGATTTGCAGGGTGTCGGTGTCGGTCAGCGCATCGGCGGCCGTGCCGGGAATACCGTCGCCATCGGCATCGCCGTAGTTGCCACGATCGTTGCTGAGCACGGTCAGGGTGTCGGTGCCGTTGAAGTTGGCATTGCCCAGATAACGCAGGCTGGCCAGCGCGGTATTGATATCGGCAAGGTTGCCGGTCAGGGTCATGCTCGCGGTATTGGCCCCGCTGATCGTGACGCCCGGCACTGTCGCGCCGAGGAACAGTGTCCCGTGAGTGACCGTGAGAATGACGCTGATGGCGCGGTCGTTGACGTTCGGATCACGGCTGGCATCGACATCGGCAACGCTGATGCCGCCGATATTCAGCACCACGTCTTCCAGGCCGTTTTGCGTGCCGGGGAGGGTGTTGACCGGCGCGTCGTTCTGTTCGACGTAACCGGCGTTGGCGCTTTGCGTGTCGGCATCGCCCAACGTGATTGTGATCTGGCCGAGAGTGCCGGCATCGCTGTCGACGCGCACGCGCAGATCGCCCACCGGTTGCGGGTAACTGACCAACCCTGCGGGCACATCGATACGGAACACGCCCAGCGGCAACACGCCGAAGCGGTACTGGCCGTTGGCATCGGTCGTGGTGGTGAATTGCAGGTTGTCGGCAGTAGTGTCGAGGCGGCCGTCGGCGCCGGCCCAGGTCAGGGTCACTATTTGCCCGGCCAGACCGGCGCCGTCCGGTGTGGCGCTGGCGGTCGGGCTGGCGGTGTCGTTCCACAAGGTGCCGGTGATCACGCCAAGCCCGGCGGTGTCGCGCAAAATGTACTGGTTCGGGCCGACGGCGCTGCCGTCGCGCTCGCCGGTGGCGGTACCATCGACCCCGACGCTGTTGCCGCCCCAACTGGTGAAGTCTTCGGGCAGGCTGCTCCAGGTCAGTGTCGCGTTGCTGCTGGCGATAATCGTCGAGTTCGGCAAGTCGACCGAGTAGCGCACCTGAATCTGCGCGCCGACATTCAGTTGATCGAAGTTGACGCTCAAACCGCCGCTGGTGCTGAAGCTGATTCCCGCCGGCAGGTTGCCCGGGCCGTAACTCACGCCATTGATACTGACGCTGAGCAGGGTGTAATTGCTGCCGCCGGCAAAGCCGTCGCTGACGCGCGCATCGAACGCCGGCAGGCCGCCGTTCTGGGTAAAGCTCAGTTGCACCGTCGCGTTGCCGGTGCTGCCGGCAGGGTTTGGGTTGAACGCGACAATCTGCTTGTCGAGGCCGCTGAAGCTCGGCTCGACCACCCGTTCAAACACCGTGTCACTGACCGCACGCCCGGCACCGTTGACGATTTCCTGTGCGGTCACCGCCAGTTGCGCGCCGGCAATGTTGGCGGCGATGTTGGTCACACGCACGTTGAACTCGATCGAGATGCCTTCCAGATCGTCGTCGTTGCCATTGCCGTTGACCACGTTGCCGAGGTTGAACGTCACAACCTGGCTGCCATCGGGGTTGGTGACGACGGTCAGCCGGCTGGGGTCGAAGATGCCTTGCGGCGCCAGACCTGACAGGTCGGCGGTGATCGGCAGGGCCTCGGGGCTGTTTTCGTTGCCGTCGATATTCAGCGTGCCGCCGACGATCAGGTTGGCGTCGCTGGTCAGCCCGCCGTTGGAAATGAACGCAATGCGCAGGGCATTGACCAGCGCATCCGGGGAGATGAACTGCAAGCCGTTGGCCAGGGTGATTTGCACCTGATAGTTGGGGTTGTTGCCTTCGGGCACCAGCACCACCACGCGGTAGCGAATCACTTCGCCGACGGTGACTTGTTCGACGGTTGCGGAGGTAGGGTTCGGCGCCGCCGTGTCCGGCAGGCCACCGACACGGGATATTTCGATGGCCTGAGCCACAGGAATCAACAAAGTCGACAGGTTACGGTAATCGTTGAGCGTGCCGCCATTGAGCACGCCATCAACGCCGGTACGTTCGCCGGCATTGCCGCCGTCGAGGCTGGTCCATTGCACGCTGGCGACGTTGGCGATGTTAGATAACGCTGCGGCGCTGGCGTTGACGATGCCGCGCAGTTGCAAAACGATGCTGCCGCCCTTGGCGATGTCGATATTGGCGCCGATGGCGGTGCGCAACTGGCCGCCGACGATTTCGAAGGCAACCCCGCCGTTGTTGGTGGCGCCGTTCTGATACAGCACGCCGACCAGCGTGACGTTGCTGAGCTGGGTCGGCAGGGTGTCGAGGAAACTGATGTCGAACGCACTGAAATCGGTGCTGCCATTGCCGTTAGTGATGGTGATATTGAAAGTCACCGTGTCGCCCTGGTCATAACCGCCCAGGCCCGAGGTCGAGGTGATCACCTGATTGATCTGCAAGGTCGGTTCGCGCAGGGTCACGGTGGGTTGGCCACCGCTCAGGGCAACGTTGCGATCCAGCGTGACCGCACCGTTCGGCGTGTCGCCATCCGGGTCGTTGTAAACCAACTGTGCATTGTTCTGCAGCGAGACGTTGGCCTGATTGGCAATGACGTTGTTGGCCACCAGTTGCAGACGAATCACGAAGGTGTTGTTGCCGGTCTGGTTGTCCGCCGAAACGCTGGAAACGCTGAAAGTCCAGCGTCCATCGACCCCGTCGCTGCCCAATGTACCGCCGATCCCGGCGAAACCACCGACCAGCACGCTGCCGGCGAAATCGGCGCCGAGCGCGCCACTGCCGGCGCGGGTGGTGATGATCTGGTAGCCAAGGCCACCGTTGAAACTGGTGTCCAGGCGCATGCCCGGCGGAATCAGGTCTTCGATGCGCAGGTTTTGTGTGGTGCCTTCGGGCAGGGTGATGACAATGTCGTAGCGCATGCTTTCGCCGACCACCAGATCGCTGCCATTGGTGTGGCTGGCGCTGGAGTCGCCATTGTCCAGTGTGCCGTCGGCAAAGACTTTGCTGATGACCGGCGCGGCAATCTGCTGGCTGGCCAGATCGGTGAGGTCGGTCGGGGTGAAATCGGTACCGCCGTTGACGCTGGCGTAATTGCTCAGGGTCGCGGTGGATTGCAGGCTGCGACTGGCCTCAATGGTTGCGCTGACCACGACGTCATAGCTGATTACCACGACGTTGGCGCCGCTGGTATCGGCCGCCGTGCCGCTGCGCCCGGCCAACAGACTGGCCTGGCCACCCGCATCAAGAAAGGTGATCTGGTTGCCGCTGACGCTGTAGTCGGTGCCCAACACCAGCAGCGTGCCGTCGCCGCGATAAATCTGCAGGTTGGCCGCCGCCAGGCTGCCGCCGACAAAGCTCAAGCCAGAGGGCAGGGTGATGCTGGTGCTGACGTCAAATGCGCCGCCACCACCGCTGTTTTCAATCGCCGTGACCAGGCGCAAACGGTCGGCGCCGTCGATATTGCTGATGTTGCCGTCGACCGCCGACAGGTCGGTGACGTTGCCATTGAACGGCTTGCCGGTGATGCCCGGCGGATTCCAGCTGCCGCTGGTGCCGGTCACCGTGCCGTTGGAACCGGACACCACGCCGTGCTTGATATTGAGCACCGGCTCGGCGACCGACACGATCGCGACAACGTCGGAGGAAATCAGCGTGCGGTCGGTGAGGGTGGTCTGCTGGCTCGATTGTGCGAGGACGTCGAGCGAGCGCTGGTCGGCAAATGGCTGATCGCCGACCCGGACCGTGAAGCGAATGACGATGCGGCTGCCGGTGGTGGTGTTGGTGGCAAAACTGCCGAAATCGAACACCACCGAGTTGCCGTCGGCGCTGGTGACGCTGACCACACCGCCGGCATTGGTATTGCCCGCGCCCAGTTGCCACTGGCCGACATCACTGCCCGAGCCCCAGGTGATCCCGCTGACATTGAACAGCGGCAGCGGCAGGTACGCGGTGAGTTTGAACTGCTCGTAGTCGCCGGTGATCAAGTCGTAGCTCAGCTCGAAGGTCACTTCATCGCCGGGGCGCAGTTCACCGTTGCCCGGCGGTGCGCCGTTATTGACCTCGACCAGATTGATATCGACGTTGCTGGTAGGGATCACGCTGGTGGTGGTGGAACCATCGGTTTCGCTCTCGCCCGTCAGGTTGAAGCGATCGACCAACAGCGTGCCGTCTACCGTGGCGGTGTTGCCCAGTTCGTCACCTTCGTTGATGTCCGGGTGCGGGTTGCCTGAAGGCGGCTTGTAGGTCTGGCCGACGATGGCCGAATAGCTCAACACCGCGACCACGGCGCCCTGCAACGTGTCGTCGAAGGCCAGGTCGCCATTGAGCCAGCCGCGAATGTTGTTGAACGCATTGCGCAGCGACTGGGCGATATCGAACACCATCGAGGTGCTGCCGTCGGCATTGTTCACCACGCTGGTGACCAGGGTGATGGTCTGCGCGACACCGTTGATCGTCACCGTCAGGGTCGGCGTGCCGCTGAGGGTCTGGCCATCGCTGAGTTGGTCGCGGATGACCAGTTGGCCTTCGTTGAAGAAGTCCTTGCCGAAGGCAAAGTAGTCGGAAATCGCCAGGTTCAGGGTGTATTGCAGGGTGTCGCCGGGGCTGATGCCGCTGTGGCCGATGTCGTTCTGCATCGTTGCGGTTTTCAGCAGCGTGATCGATTTGGCGATGAACTGTGTGCTCTGGCCGGTGCCGCTGAAATCGATGGTGGTGTTCGGTGCGGTGACGTCGCGAGGATCGAGTGGCACCCATTGCCCCGAAGCCGTCGGCGGGCCCAGGGTCACGGTCACCGCGTCGCCGGTGACCGGGTTGATCACCGGTTGACCGTTGGCGTCGACTTCCGGCACGTAGAACGCGACCACGGTGTCGGTCTTGCCGGTGAGGCTGGCGTACTCCACGGTGAACGAATTGATGTAGACGTCGTTGGCCGCAATCAGCACAGCGATTTGCGCAGCATTGGTTACCACGGTGCCGTCGTGCAGAGTGATCGAGGTCAGCCGACCGCCAGCGCCGGGGGTGATCGAGTTGACCTGGATGTTGTCGGGCAGGGGTTGGGTGACGACGACGTTGCTCAACGTCTGGCCCGGCGCGGGCGTCGCCGACAGGGTCAGCGTGCGCACGTAGTTGGGGCCGGTGGCGGTTTCGCCTTCCGGGGTATTGATCGTTTCGCTGACGGTAATCACCGTCGGGTGCACGACGAAAGCCGCAGTGCCGGCCTGGATCAGGCTCGGATCGTTGGTCGGGTTGTCCAGCGCGTCATTGCCGAATTCGAAGCCGCCACTGGCGCGGATGGTCAGGTCGGGGCTGCCATTGGAAAACGCCGTGTCGGCCAGATTGCTCAGGCTGGCGGTGATCTGCACGCCAATCACCGGTTGCTGGTTGGTGACGCTGGCGAAAGGCAACTCGATCACCACCAGTTTGTCGCCGGCGCGCATGCCGTAGGTGGCGGCGTTGATGATCAGGAAGTTGCCGTTGGCGTCTTTGGCCAGTGGATGCGTGGCGTTGCCATTGGCATCGAAGGTCACCACGTGACTGATGAGGTTTTGCCCAAGGTAGGTGGCCGAAATGAAATTGACGCCGTCGTCGCCATCCTTGCCGGTGACCGGCATCGCCAGGTTGATGAATGGCGCGTAACCCACCTGGGTCGAGGTGTTGCTGAAGTTCACGGTAAACGTGAAACGGTCGCCAAGCAGTACATCGCTGCCGCCGGTGGACACCGTCGCGGTCGGCGCGGCATCGGCCAGCAATCCGTCGAAATGCGCCATCGCGAGGCTGCTGATGGCGATGCTCTTGTCGAGGTCACCGACGCGGGTTTCCAGGGTCCAGTCGCCGCCGGCCTTGCTGCTGCCGGTGTCATTGCTGGAGGCGCCGACATCGGCGCCGGTCCAGCGTGCCAGTTCGCTGACCAGGGTTTGCCCGGCCGC
Organism: Pseudomonas sp. AC242; assembly: GCF_979258655.1. Lineage (NCBI taxonomy): Bacteria > Pseudomonadati > Pseudomonadota > Gammaproteobacteria > Pseudomonadales > Pseudomonadaceae > Pseudomonas > Pseudomonas sp. AC242. Next base: position 2,555,162 of record NZ_OZ409873.1, on the reverse strand, counting down.
ACCGGCGCCGACATCGCAACCGTAGAGCTGAATGTCCGCGCCTTGGGTCAGGTTGTTGCGCCATTGTCCGAGGGTCTTGCCCAGCGAGTCGATGTTGTCCGAACTGACCGTGCGGTTGCCCAGGGTGAATTGCCCGGAGGCGCCGTGGGACATGATCTGGATCGAATCGACCTTGCCCAGTTGCGCCAACGCCGCAGAGATCGCCGCCAGACCGTCTTCGCCGACATTCACCACAATCGCGGTGACATTACCCGGCAACTGCGCGACCAGTTGATCGCGGTTTTCAATGCGGCTGTCGATCACCAGCAAACTGCGTGCAGCAGAAGGTGCTGGCTCGCTGGCGCGGCCCTCGGTGGGCGTGCTGTGAGGAACCTGGGCGTCCACCGCGGCCGGTGGCGCGGCGGGATCGCTGTGATGTTGATCGGCGGCCGCCGAAGCGGCGGCGCCGTCGAACAGAATTCTCGGTTCCAACGCCAGTGACTGACGTTGCGGGCGCCAATGGGCGCCGGACAATCCATTGCGTGAACCTTGCATGATCGGCCTCGTACTGCCTGCTGAATCCATCCAATGAGTACCGACGCCGGGCGACGGACAAATTCAGCGTAGGACGTTTCTTACGCTTTTCCAGCGAACTTCAGGGACTTGCAACGGGGCGCGATAACAGCCTATTGCCATCAATGCGCGGTGTGTCTGTGCGTATTGGCGCACAGCAAGGGTGAGGTCTAGGCTGGTCAGTCAGTCGCCCATGCGGCGCAACGCCCAACGCAGGGACAGGAGCGCAACCGATGAAAGCCCCAGCCAGTATTGTCTGCCTGATGTTCACGCTGGTGCTCGCGCCGGGAGCCCGCGCTGAAGACCCGCCGCCTGCGCCCGCTGCCGAGGCCACAGACGATGCGCCGTTGATCAACCCGCAAGTGGTCGACAAGCTGATCGATATGGGCAATTACCTGCGCAGCCTGCCGAAATTTCAGGTCGATGCCCAAGTCTCGCGCGACACGGTTCTGGAGTCCGGGCAGAAGATCAAGACCGAGTCCGCCAACACCCTGAAAGTGGTCGGCCATGATCGCCTGTATGCGAAAAGCGAAGGCGATGTGCGCACTCGCGAGTTCTTCTATAACGGCAAGAAGCTCACCCAGTATTCGCCGTACCTGAAGTACTACACCACCGTTGATGCGCCGACCACCGTCGCGGAAACCCTGCACAAGGTCGAGAGCTACTACGGTGTGCAGGTGCCGATGGAGGACCTGTTTCTGTTCGGCAGTGATCAGGCGCAGATCGATGCCTTGAAAGCCGCACTGTACGTAGGGCCGTCGGTCATCAAGGGCCAGCTCTGTGATCATTTGGCGTTTCGCCAGGAAGGTATTGACTGGCAGTTGTGGCTGACCCGCTCCGACAAACCCTTGCCGTGCAAACTGGTGATCACCACCACCGACGATAAGAGCTTTCCCGAGTACAGCGCGGTGTATCAGTGGAACCTCAAGCCGACCATTCCGGACACGCAATTCACCTTCAAACCGGGCAAAGGCGATGTGGCGATTGCGTTTAAAAAAGCCAGTGATCAGGGAGGGCAGTGACATGAACAAGTCGATAACGTGGAGTCTGTTGTTATCGCTGGCCGCCGCCACGCTGCTGACCGCAGGATATGTCACCGAAGCCGATGCCCGGGGGCAACGCGCTCAGGGCCATGCCCGCGCCAACGTCAACCGCGCGCCGGCGCCGAACGCGCAACGGGCGCAGCGGATCAATGCGCCGCAACGCGCCAATCACGTGAATGCCGGTAATCGGGTCAATTCGGGCAATCGGGTCAACGCCGGCAACAATGTCGGCAATCGCAGGTACGTCAACAACGGCAACCGCAACGTCAACATCGACAACAGTCGCGATGTCGATATTGATGTCGACGGCCATGGCCGTTATGGCTACGACGATCACTACCATCCGGTAGCGACGGCGGCGGCAGTGACGGCCACCGTGGCGGTCACGGCAGCGGTGGTGGGCGCGATCTTTACCCCGGCGCAAATGCCCAGCAGTTGTGTGCAGGTGATTCGCTACAACGTCGCCTACATGCAGTGCGGCTCGACCTGGTACCAGCCGCAGTATCAGGGCAGTGATGTGACGTATGTGGTGGTCAACGCGCCGTGATCAGGCTTTCGGCACCCACGGCTGCATCTGCGCGAGCATGCCACGACCGCCACGGCGCAAGCCGGTGGCCAGGGTCAGCCACGACAGGTCGGTGCTAATGACGTGTGCGGCCGGGACCAACCGCACTTCACCGGCGGTACCGCCGGCCGGTCCTCCGTCGGGCATGAAAATCGTCAGCCAGTCATCCACGCTCTCAACGATCAGGCACAACCGAAAACCTTCGCCTTCGGCAATTATTCCAACCTTGGAACCGTCTTCATTTTCCAGCCCGGCGAAGCGTGCCGTGGTGTCCTTGAACAACTGGTACCCCGGCAAGTTGCTCAGCAGCTTGTTTTCAGTGGCTTCCATGGCCCGCGCTGCCGCTGAGGTGCGTGCGAGCAGCCCGGCGAGAAAACACAGCACAATCAGACCCAACAACGTCGCCACACTCACCAATGTCACGCCCGCGACGTCATAGCCTTTGAACATCGGCAACAACTTCTCGACCGGCCCGCGCAGCAGGTGGATGGCTTTTTCGATCAGCACGACGATCAGCACCAGCGGCAGGATGAACAACAGCCCGCCGATCACGGTGGTCTTGATGAACTTGAACATGACGGCTCCTTGAATGACGTGCGACCGGATTCAAGGCTAGCTGATAAAAAAGGAATGAGCGCCGCGGCGCCCGTGCTGCAGATGGCACAAACCCGGCCAGTGCCGGGTTTGCGATGGTTGCGCGGAATCAGTTAATCCGCGGGTGCTGCTGCACCAGTTCTTTGCGCTTGGCTTCCAGCGCGGCGATCTCGGCGTCGATGTCTTCGATTTTCTGCTCGATGTTGTCGTGGTGTTCTTGCAGCAGTTCCTTCGCTTCTTCAAGGTCGGAGGCGGCCGGCGCAGCGCCACGCAACGGCTTGTTGGCGGTTTCCTTCATCGTCACGCCGGTGGCCAGACCGACCACGGCGATGACCATCAGGTAATACGCCGGCATGTACAGATCGTTGGTGCTCTCGACCAGCCACGCGACCACGGTCGGCGTCAGACCGGCAATCAGCACTGAAACGTTGAAAGCCGCTGCCAGCGCGCTGTAGCGAATGTGCGTGGGGAACATCGCCGGTAGGGTCGAGGCCATGACGCCGATAAAGAAGTTCAGCAACACGGCCAGCATCAGCAGGCCGGCGAAGATCAACCCGATCTTGCCGCTGTTGATCAGCATGAACGCCGGGATCGCCAGAATGAACAGGCCGATGCTGCCGACAACGATGAAGGGTTTGCGGCCAATCTTGTCGCTGATAAAGCCAATTGCCGGCTGCACGAAGAGCATGCCGACCATGATCGCGATGATGATCAACACGCCCCGGTTTTCGCTGTAGTGCAGGTTGTGCGACAGGTAACTCGGCATGTAGGTGAGCAGCATGTAGTAAGTAACGTTGGTCACCGCCACCACGCCGATGCAGGTCATCAGGCTGCGCCAGTGCTTGGTCGCGACCTCCTTGAACGAGACTTTCGGTCCGCCGGCGAGGCCTTCGCGATCGCCTTGCTCAAGCTTTTCGACGTGCTGCTGGAACGCCGGGGTTTCTTCCAGGGCGTGACGCAGGTAGAGACCGATCATGCCCAGCGGCAGGGCGAGGAAGAACGGCAGGCGCCAGCCCCATTCCTCGAACTTGGCTTCGCCCAGCGTCGTCGAGATCAACACCACCACCCCGGCACCAAGCACGAAACCGGCGATCGAGCCGAAGTCCAGCCAACTGCCGAGGAACCCGCGTTTACGGTCCGGGGCATATTCGGCGACGAAGATCGAAGCGCCTGTGTATTCGCCACCGACCGAGAAACCCTGAGCCATTTTCGCCAGCAACAGCAGGATCGGTGCCCAGATGCCGATCGAGGCATAGGACGGAATCAGGCCGATGGCAAAGGTGCTCAGCGACATGATCACGATGGTCGCGGCGAGGACTTTCTGTCGTCCGTACCTGTCGCCCAGAGCGCCAAAGAACAAGCCACCCAGCGGCCGGATCAGGAAGGGCACCGAGAAGGTCGCCAGCGCGGCGATCATTTGCGTGCCGGGGTCGGCGCCGGGGAAGAACACTTTGCCGAGCACATAGGCGACGAAGCCGTAGACACCAAAGTCGAACCATTCCATGGCATTGCCCAGTGCGGCGGCGGTGATCGCCTTGCGCATCTTGGCGTCGTCGACAATGGTGATGTCGTTCAGGCCGATCGGCTTGACGGTTTTCTTGCGTGATTTCATCCGGGTCTTCTCTTGGCTGATCCATCGTGCCGCGTAGATGCCATCTTTTTGATGGCGCGTACTCTTTGGCTCAGATACATGAGGACACGAAATAATTCACTGCTCGGTGCTTTTTTTCCTGAAGCACCTGTGTAGGAGCTGCCGAAGGCTGCGATTGATCGTTCCCACGCTCTGCGTGGGAATGCAGCCGGGGACGCTCCACGTCCCAACAAGATCGCAGCCTTCGGCAGCTCCTACAGGGGAATGTGGTTACCGGCGCAGGGTTGCGTAGGATTTACCGAGGTCGCTGGCCCAGCCATCCAGCACGACTTTGACGTCATCAGCAGTCAGCACCTGCTGGTCGTTCTCCAAAGGCACGCCGGTGCCTTTGCGCACCACTTCGGCAATCACTTCGCCGGTCGAACCGTCCTCGAACGACACCTCGGTAGCGACCTGACTGTCCTGATCACGGATACCGGTCGCCGTGCTTACGCCCGCAGCGACGAGGGTGACGGGCAGCCACTCATAAAAGCGCAAACCCTGAGTGCTGGTCGCCACTTGGGTGATGGCGGGGCGCACCACCAGCGTATTCGGCCCCGGTTGATTGACCAGATGCATGACCTTGCCCAACTCCAGCCTGAGCGCGGCGTCGTAGTAGTCGGTGACCCCAGACAATGTGCTCAGCGGAATTCGCAGAGTCGGCTCGGCGCTCGGGTAAAACTGGCTCGGCGCCAGATAAACCTGCGTGTATCGACCCCGGGCGAGGGCCGGGCTGACCCACGCCAATACAGGCTGACCGGACGGTGACTGGCGCTCGCTCAACACGCTGTAGTCATGCAGAAAACCGCTGTGTTCGACCTTGTTACTGCTGCAGGCCGACAGGCTCAGGGTGGTGGCGAGGGCCAGCGACAGCGAATGCGTGCGGGTCATTAACGGGTTTCCTTGCGAGGTTGCGTGGCGATGCTGTCCGAGCATTCGATGTGCAACTGGCCGTGGCTCATGATCCATTGGATCAGGTCGGCGGCGGCAATGCTGTGGACGTATTCGACCCAGTGCGCATTGGTCGGGCTGAACTGCTCGAAGTAGCGGCGCAGGACGATCCGGCTCTGATCGCTGGACACGCTCAGGCACGACTCCTGAAACACGATCGGCGTATCAGGGCCGAGCGCCGCGGTGCGCTGGCTGAGGATCAAGGGACGATTGCTGTTGTGCCCCCCGGCGCAATGGTTGTCGTTCAATAGCTTCATGCGAACCCCCTGGATTGGAATGGCCGCAGAATGCCCGCGAGGTTTTGCCAGAGAATGTCCGCTTGATGTCTGGCGGGTAGGAATGTTGCTCGATTGAAATAAATGACCCGGGCGGCGAAATGGCTTTAGATTGGCTTTTTTTGGTGCATGGATTCTGTAACTGTGAGCAGACTGCTGTTCGTCGACGATGACGTGGAAATTCTCGCGCTGCTGAAGAAGTTCTTCGTGCAGCACGCCTATGAAGTCGACGTGGCGCCGCACGGCGAGGCCATGTGGGCGGCGATCGCGCAGAACCGTCCGGACACGATCATTCTTGACCTGATGATGCCCGGCGAAAGCGGCCTGAGCCTGTGCCAAAAGGTGCGCGCGCAGCTGGGCATTCCGATCATCATGCTCACGGCCATGGCCGAGCTGAGCGATCGCATTGTCGGTCTGGAGTTGGGCGCCGACGATTACCTGACCAAGCCTTTCGCCCCGCAGGAATTGCTCGCTCGCATACGTGCTTTGCAGCGCCGCGCTGGCGAACAGCGCAGCCCGGTCGAGCCTTCACGCCCGGTGATCGGTTTCGCCGGTTGGCATCTGGACATCACCTGTCGCGAATTGCGCTCGCCGGAAAACGTGATGATTCCGCTGTCCGGCGGCGAGTTCGATTTACTGATGGTCTTCCTCGATCACCCGCAGCGCATTCTCACCCGCGAACAGTTGATCGACCTGACCCACGGCCACGGCCATGACGCCTTCGATCGCAGCATCGATGTGCAAGTCAGCCGCCTGCGCCGCAAGATCGAACCGGACAGCAAGCGCCCGGACCTGATTCGTACGGTGCGCAACGGCGGTTATCTGTTCACTGCCAAGGTCAGCCGCTGATGATCCGCCGACTGTTGCGCGGCGACACCCTGCGCCGGCACATCGCCCTGACCATCGTGGCGGCGATGGTCGCGTCACTGGCGTTGAATGCGCTGTTCGTGCAAGTCGCCGGCATCTGGGCGCGGCCACCGATTGAACGCACCGGCCTGCTGGAACAGATTGCCGCGACCTCGCGGGTGATCGAAGCGGCCCCGGCCAACCTGCGCCCGCAACTGGCCGCCGCCGCGAGCAGCGCCATGCTGCACGTGTCGTGGCAAGCACAGCGCGCGGATTTCGATCTGCCCAATGACGGCCTTCGCCTGCCAGCGAGCAGGGTGCCGGTGCTGCAGCAACTGCTGGGCAATGATCGAAAAATCGAGGTGTTCAGCCCAGGCGACTGGCCGAATGGCAGTCCCCAGGCGCATTACGCCGCCGTCGTGCAATTGGTCGATGGCAGTTGGTTGTCATTTATCCCGCCGGAGCGCAGTTGGGGGCTGGAATTTGGCGTGCGTATTGTGATCGTCATCGCGTTGGGACTGATTGCCACATTGCTCGTCGCCTGGGTCGCCACCCGGCAACTGGCCAATCCGTTGCAGCGTTTCACGCGTGCCGCCAGACGCTTCGGCACTGACCTGCGCGCACCGCCGATCAAACTCGAAGGCCCCGACGAAATTCGTCAGGCGATCATCGCCTTCAACACCATGCAGGCACAGATCCAGCACTTCATCGCCGAGCGCACGCACATGCTCGCGTCAATTTCCCACGACCTGCGCGCACCGCTGACACGCATGCGTTTGCGCAGTGAATTCATGGAAGACCTCGATCATCAGGGCAAATTGATTCGCGACGTTGAAGAGATGCAGTCGATGATCAACGCCGCGCTGGCGTTCTTCCGCGAAGACACGCACCGCGAGCAGACCACGGCATTCGATCTGTCGGAGCTGCTGCAAACCATCGTCGACGACTACCGCGATCAGCACATCAATGTCGATTTCGATGGCCCGGCGCATCTGGTGTACGAAGGGCGACCGCTGGGGATCAAACGGGTGATCGTCAATCTGCTGGAGAATGCGCTGAAGTATGCGCAGCGTCCGGGCATTACGTTGACGCGTGACGAGTATTCGATCTGTATCGAGGTCAGCGACGAAGGCCCCGGTATCCCCGAAGCGGCGTTGGAGCAGGTGTTCGATCCGTTCTTTCGCCTGGAGGCTTCGCGCAACCGCGACACCGGGGGCGTAGGCTTGGGGCTGTCGGCGGCGCGGGCGATTGTGCGCGAGCAGGGCGGAGAACTGACGTTGAGCAACCGTAGCGGCCAAGGATTGCTGGCGCGGGTTGAGTTGCCGCGTAACGGATAGTTGCTGGCGTGAAATTTATTCTGTAGATTTTCATGAAATTATAAAAAGATAATTTCATGAGGTCGCGCATGTTTCAGCAATCCAGCCAGCACGTCGACAGCTATTACGCCCATAGTTGCGCGGATATTCTGAGCAACCGCGCTGTGCTGGAAGGCCAGCATGACGCTGACGTGGTGATCATCGGTGCCGGTTTCAGTGGCTTGCACACGGCGTTGCGTCTGGCGTTGGCCGGCAAACGCGTGGTGGTGCTCGAAGCCAGTCGCGTGGCGTGGGCCGCGTCGGGGCGTAACGGCGGGCAGGCGATTCTTGGTTGGTCATGTGACATGCCGCCGCTGGAAGCTGCGTTGGGCCATGAACGGGCCAGACGGCTTTGGGATGGCATGCGCTGGGCCGCCGGGGAATTACGCGACTTGCCCGGGCGGCATGGTTTCGATTGCGACTATCGTCCCGGGCATTTGTGGACGTCGGTGATGCCACGGCGGGTCAGTCTGCTCAGCGAATGGCAACACGAGGCCAGCCACAAATGGGGCCACGATGGGTTGCAGTTCATTCCCCGTGAACAACTGCCGGAATGGGTGGCCACCGATCGCTATCAGGCCGGGCTTTACGACCCTGAGGGCGCGCACCTCAATCCACTGAAACTGGCGCTGGGCCTGGCGGACGCTATCGAGCGAGCCGGCGGGCGTATCCATGAACAAAGCAAAGCGTTGAGTTATCAGGAGCAGCGCGACGGTTTCCGCGTCAACACCGAGCGCGGTGCGGTGCGCGCCGATGTGCTGGTGCTGGCGTGCAACGCTTACCTCGATGAACTCGACCCGCAACTGTCCAGTTGCATTCTGCCGGTGGGCACCTACCAAGTGGCCACCGCACCACTGACATCCGAGCAGGCCACCGCGCTGTTGCCGCGCAATGTCTGCGTGACCGACAACCAGTTCGTCCTCGATTACTTCAGGCGCACGCCGGATAACCGTTTGTTGTTCGGTGGCGGCTGCACGTATCTCGGTGGCATGCCCAAGGACATCGCGGCAGCGACCCGACCGTTTCTTGAGCGGGTATTCCCGCAGCTCAAGGGCGTCGGCATCGAGTTTGCCTGGGGTGGGCATATCGACCTGACGATGAACCGCACACCCGATGTCGGCGGCGCGGGCAGTCGATATTGGCTGCAAGGCTACTCGGGCCACGGCGTTCTGCCGACATTGGCCGCCGCGCGTGCGGTGTCCGATGCGATTCTCGGTGATGCCGATGAACTGGCGTTGTACCAGGGCCTGAGTAATGGCCGTTTCCCCGGTGGCAAACATTTCGCGGCACCGCTGGAGGCGATTGGCAAAGCCTGGTATCGCCTGCGCGACAGTATTTGATGAGACCTTTTTCGGAATCCATGGCATGAACAAGCAAGAAGAAATCGCCGCGCTGGCGATCCTCATCCACGACCTGCGCAAGCACAAGAAATGGACCCTGAAGGAACTGGCCGACAAGATCGGCCGTTCGGTGGGTTTCCTCTCGCAGGTCGAGCGCGGCTTGTCGCGGCCAACCGTGGCGGATCTCACCGCGATCAGTGAAACCTTCGGCGTGCCGACCACTTATTTCTACAGCCTGCCCAAGCCTAAAGAGTTGCCGTGGGTCACGCGCCCGGACGAGCGCCGCACGCTGTATTACGCCAATGGCATCACCGACATTCTGGTGTCGCCGCAGATTCGCGCCTCGTTCTCCATGCTCGAAAGTCATCTGGAAGCCGGCGCCAGCAGCGGTGATCGCCATCTGACCGACAGCTCGGAGCAGGGCGGTTACGTCCTCGAAGGCGAACTGACGTTGTGGCTGGGCGACGACGAAGAACCCGTCACATTGAAGGCCGGCGACAGCTTTCAATTCGACAGTCATACCCGTTGCCGTTACGGCAACCTCACCGAGCAGCTGACTCGCGTGCTCTGGGTCTACACCTGATCACAAAAAAGGATGAACACGATGGACGCTGTCTGCGCTGACCTGCTCGCCGAAGTGCGTGCCTTTCGCCAACGCTACCCCGAAGTGCGTTATGTCGACCTGATTTGCCTGGACATTCCGGGGCACTTCTATGGCAAGCGTTATCCAATCGACATGCTCGAAAAAGTCGCGGCGGGCAGTGTGCTGAAACTGCCGCAGAACTGCGTATTGCTGGGCGTGCAGGGTGGTTTGTTCCCGATTGGCGATTACTGCTTCAACGACGGCGACCCGGATGCCGTGCGCCGCTTGGTGCCGGGCACACTGAAACCGGTGACGTGGGAAGCGAGCCCGCTGGGGCAGATGCTGATCACGTCGGACGGCACCGAAAAACCGATCGAATTCGAACCGCGTGAAGTCCTCGCGCAAGTGCTCAAGCGCCTGGCGCGCAAAGGCATTCATCCGGTGGTGGCCTTCGAGCTGGAGTTCTACCTGTTCGACAAAAAGCTGCGCGATGGCTTGCCGCAATTCCCCCGCGACGACCTGACTGACGACGCCGATGATCAACCGAACCTGCACATCGAACGCCTCTCACGCTTCGCGCCGGTGCTGGATGAAATGGTCGAAGCGACGCGGTCGCAGGGCATCGACGCTACCGTGATTACGGCTGAACTGGGTCCCGGTCAATTTGAAATCAACTTCGGCCATCTCGACGATGGCTTGCGTGCGGCGGATTGGGCGGCGTTGTTCTGCCGCAGCACGCGCGGTGTTGCGCTTAAACACGGCTACCGCGCCAGTTTCATGGCCAAGCCTTACTTGCAATATCCGGGCAGCGGTATGCATGTGCATGTCAGCCTCTACGATTCGGCGGGCAATAATCTGCTAGCCGCGAATGAGCAGCAGCCGCTACGCCATGCAATCGCTGGATGCCTGGAGTTGCTGCCGCACAGCATGCCTATCTTCGCCCCGAACCAGAACTCGATGCGCCGTTTAGGCGGCACGGTGAACACCGCGACCAAAGCCAGTTGGGGTTTTGAGGATCGCGATGCGTGCCTGCGCATTCCGGAGTCGGACGCGAAGAATTTGCGCGTTGAATATCGGCTGGCGGGCGCGGATGCCAATCCATATCTGGTGTTGGCGGCGATTCTGGTGGGGCTTGAACACGGGCTGGAGTCGGGTAAAGAACCGATCGTACCGCTGAATGAAGACCGCAACAGCGGGATCGATTTCCCCAAGGAGATGTTCGAAGCCGTGCGTGCGATGCAGCATCAGCCGCAATTGCGTGAGGGATTAGGCGCGGAGTTTGTCGATGTGTATTGCGAGAACAAACGGCAGGATCATTTGGCGTTTATGCAGGAGATTGGTGCGCGGGAGTATCGGTGGTATTTGTGAGGCTAGGGACATCGTTATTGTGGGATTGATGACGGTTTTGCAGGTGACGGCAGGCGTAGTCAGCGAGAAAGACAATAGTGTCATGGAGATAATCGTGGTTTATAAGGAGCTTCGTAATGACAAGTGAAAGTAACCGGCACATTGAAGTAAATCCACAAGAGCATTTGAATGAGATTCGGCGCCTGTTAGCGAAGGCCAAGCGTAGTTCATCAAAGTCTATGGAAGAGATGAGGGCTCTGGAGCGTGAGTTTCAGATCAATGTTGAAAAAATAAAATACGAACTGGGCAAAGAGATAATTGAACAGGCTAACGCGCCGATCAATAGGGCTGTTAGCGTTCTTAGTTATGTTTTAGCAGCGGTCGTTATCGTTGGTGGTGCGTTCGCCTGGATTACAACCAATAATCTTAAATCCACATTGCAGACCTTGATGACGCAAAGAATCGAGGGTTGGCTTTCATTGAACAATGACAGTTCGGAAGCCAGTAAAACACTTGATACTTATCGGACACGCGCTTTACTTGACTCCTATATGATCCAACTTGCCCGGCGTAAAGCTCAGAGTGACATTATGGCGAGACTGGATTTCAAGGCTGGCGACGAAAAACGGCTCTTGTCAATTGTCCAGTCAACGTCATCGGATCGTCAGGACTTCTACGACGCTTTACGTTTACTCGCCCTCGCAGACGGTGAATGGGGGATTATAGCTGGAGAGAATGGTTTGGGGCGGCAGCTCGTTGGGCTACTTAAAGACCCACAGTACGATGCAACGAGAAAGCTTGAAATACTTCAGATTCTTTCTCGCGATCGTAATTTGCTCGAGGTTGAGGCTGACTATATACAGGACGAGTCCGCACCTGAGTCGTTTCGCTATCAGTCTTACCTGAATCTTAAGGGGTATGATAAAAACTCAGTCCCAAATCAGCTTGCTTTAAAGTATGCGACTGCGCTGATCAGGGGTTCCAAAAGTACCTACAAGGTGCAGGATGCCTTGGAGTTCATCGCTTCTGTTGATCCGGACAATGCTGATTTAACGGCATTTCTTGGAAACATGAGCGAGCGTCAGCGTGAGGTCAGGATGGGTTATCGCCTGGCGGTTGCCAAAGGCCTCATCTCTCAACTTCCATCTCCAAGTTTTTCCGGCTATGAGGCGTTTGAAGAGAGCGAGCCAGTGGATAGGGGTTTGATACGCTCCAAAGTGGCAGAACTTATGTCGGAGTTACTGGATGATGGCCTGGTGCTAGGAGTCGACGAAAATTTTTCTGGCAAACCTCACCTCGAGATTCGCTATACGCAAGCGTCTGGCGTCGCATTATCAACGGTATTTCCGTTGGATCGCCTGCTTCAAGACGAACTGCTTATTCAGGAAATTTACAAGCGTCAATACACTAAAGGCTTAGATCGTTTTGCTCGATTTTTTTCAACGTTGGATAGAGGTGAAGTTGTAACTCAGGCAAAACTAACTGTGTCCGCAGAACAGCTTGGTGTGGGGCGCGATACATCACTGCCGAAAGCCATCATAGGCCGACTGGAGTTTGCCAAAGATGGAACATTAAAGTTCGCATGGAGAGACAGTTTGGGTGATTGGCAAACCAATGCTATTGAAACGCTGATCGATGCAACCGTCAGTTTAACGGTCGATAAAAACTACATCTCGTACCGTGATACGAGCCTGACAGACTGGATTTTCTAGCTGGGGAGATTCGGAGACAGATCAAGACACTAGACGTACAGGCCGATAACAGCTACTCACTCCCTCAACCCTTCAACGACATCGGCCTGTTCCCGCCCGGAGGCAAACCAAACAGCTTCCGCACCCCATTAAGAAACGCCCCATAAGGCCGCCCCAGAACCAGCATCATCACCGCCGCACCCAGCGTGCCGCGTACCAGTCCTTCACCCGATGCACCACTGAAGGCAATGATCGCTGCATAGATCGGCACCTGAAAACTGACCAGAGCAATACTGTCCCAGAGCAACCTCGACACCCGACCCTGACCGGCGCGCGTCATCACCCAATCGCGCCAGACACCGTAAGGTCGCGCGACTGGAATCATCAGCACCGCGCCCAGCAGGCGCGCCTGGAGAACCTGATCCCAGGTCATGTCGGCAATGAAACGTTCATTGATGATCCCGGTGGTGGTGAAAAACAGGATCAGCGCTGTGGTGTCTGCGATAAATGCAGTCCGACGCGTTGGCTGTTGCAGGCGTTGCGGCACCTCAATTCTCCTTTCATGGCTTCAGCTTTCTTCAGTTAAACGCCGGCGCTTCATCGTGATGTGACAGCGGCTGCACCGCGAGGTGCGGAGATTCGCCGAAGTACTCGATCAGCAGTTCGGTGAGCACGCGGATCTTGCGCGCGGGATGCGGGCCTGGCGCGCGGAGGAGGTAGGCTCCGGCAGGGGGCGGTGGATGGTTGGTCATGATCGGCACGAGTGCACCCGTGGCGATGTGCTCGTGGGTGAGGCAATCGGGCAAGTAGGCGACGCCGAGACCGGCAACTGCGGCCGCAGCGAGCGCAGTGCCATTGTCAGCCTTGAAGCGTCCTTGCGGGCGAACCGTGATGACCTTGTCAGCCACCATGAATTGCCAGGCTTCGGTGCCTTGCATGAGAGCCTGATGGGCTTGCAGTTCGTCCGGGGTTTCGGGGGCGCCGTGGGCTTTGATGTAGTCCGGGCTTGCGACGAGCTTGGTGTAGACCGGGCCGATACGCCTTGCGATCAAGTTGGAGTCCTGCAGATAACCCACGCGAATGGCGCAATCGTAGCCCTCGGTAATCAGGTCAACGAAGCGATCGCTGTAGCAGGTTTGCATGTGCAACTGAGGGTGACGGCGAGCCATTTCCGCCAGCACCGGGGCGAAGTGCGTCGGCCCGAACGACAATGGCACTGCTACTCGCAGGCGGCCACGCAGGGCGCCAGCGGGCAGGATGGTTTCCCTGGCGATATCGATTTCGCTGCAGACTTTGGCGGCGTAATCGCGGAACGTCGCGCCGGCCTCGGTGAGCGATGCGCCGCGCGTCGAGCGTGCCAGCAGTTGCACGCCCAGTTCTGCTTCAAGCCGGGCCAACCGGCGGCTGACGATTGATTTCGAGACCCCGAGCCGCAATGCCGCTTGTGAAATACCCCCGGCATCGGCCACTTCCACGAAGGTTTGCAGTTCTTCGATATCCATTTTCGCGTTCCCCTTGGCGCGACACAGTTCGCCTCGGGATGCTACTACTGCCGCGAATAGGGGAACAGCACAATGGGTTTTCCAGGCACGGCGTCACTCGCGTGCGTTCTGGAATCACAAACCGCACGGGCTCCGGCCGATTCACCCACGTGCGTTACCCAGACAAAAGGACCTGCAAATGGCAAGCGAAGCAATCCGCAACCCCCACACCGATCAACTGCTGACGCCCGAGAATTCAGCATTGATCGTCATCGACTATCAACCGGTTCAGGTGTCTTCGATCCGCTCGATGCCACGGGATGAACTGGTCTTCAACATCACCAGCGTTGCGAAGGCGGCGGTCAACTACAACCTGCCGATCATCCACTCGACCGTGAATGTCGCGACCGGGCGCAACAAACCGCCGATTCAAGAGTTGCAGGCGGTGCTCGGCCATCTGCCCACCTATGACCGCACGTCGATCAACAGTTGGGAGGACACCGAGTTCAAGCAGGCAGTCAAAGCGCTCGGGCGCAAGAAACTGATCATGACCGCGCTGTGGACTGAAGCCTGTCTGACCTTCCCGGTGCTCGACGCGATCCAGGAAGGCTATGAGGTTTATGTGCCGATCGATGCGGTAGGCGGCACGTCGCTGGCCGCGCACGAGGCGGCGTTGCGCAGAATGGAACAGGCAGGTGCGAAGCTGATCAGCCGGGTGCAGATGTACTGCGAACTGCAGCGCGACTGGGCGCGAGAGGTGACCGTGCCGGGCTTTATGGGCGTGTTCGAAAACTTCGACGGATTCAATGCTGAAAAGGCGCTTCAGGAGGCTGGCAACAAGGCCTGAGTAACGGGCCGTTGTTAAAGGTGGCGCTGGCAATCGCCGGCGCTGCCTTCATTTGGCCTGTTTCGAACGCCTGAAAATAATCTGAACCGCTGTAGGACCTGCTCGCCTAATGATTAGCTTGTGGTAAATCGCACAGGCGATGTGCCAATTCCGGCACACTCCGAGAGGTGGTCAACGTGGCTAAAGACGAAAAGAAAAGCAAAGACAAAGCTGACGCTTCGAAAGCCAGCAAGGATTTGAAGGACAAAAAGTCGTCACCTGCGAAGAAATCAGCAGCGGCTTCGGCGCTTTCAAAGTCCTCCGACAAGGACAAGAAAGACAAGAAGAAAGACGCCGAGCCGAAGAAATCTGCCAAGAAAGCCGATAGCAAGCCTGAGAAGGCCAAGGATTCGAAGAAGGCTGACAAGCCGGCTAAAAAGAAAAAGTGATCTTGAAGACAATAAAAAACCCGGCATTCGAACCGGGTTTTTTATCGCCTGTAATCGGAAAGTCAGAGCGCCGCTTTCACCTGCAAGCCAAACACCAATGCATTGTCGATGTCCTGCCCGGAGAACGCGCCCGGCTCGATGATGTACTGCACATTCGGGCGCAGGGTCAGCCAAGGCGTTGCCTGATATCCGTAGCCGAGTTCGATCAATTGCTCGGCGCTGTCCAGGTTTGGGAACGCTGTGCCGTTGTTCAATGCGGCGTCCTGCAAAACGTCACGGCTGCGCGGGTTCGGCACGGCGCGGCCATAACCGAGAGCGACGGTGTCACGCGGACGACCTTCGAACGGTTTGTACAGCACCACGCCGGTGCCGTACCACTTGCTGAACGGCGAAGCCGCTTCACTGGCGGCCGAGTACTGACCGAAAGCGTGCAGGCTGCGGCCTTCGGACGTTGGCGAGCTCCAGACCGCCTGATCGACCAGCAGGTAATGACCGCCACGACCGGACACTTCGTCGTCGCTGCCAATGCGTTTTACATCAGAGCTGTCGTAGTAGTAACCGAGCTTGTATTCGCCAGGCAGATCACCCGCGTGCTTGTACACCAACTCGATCGGCACCACGGTGCCGGTGGTGTGTTTTGGCCCAAGGTGCCAGGCGCGACTGGAGTTGCCGTTACTTTCCGGATCGACGTTGAACGCGGCCACGCGCAGTTGCCACGAGGACGACAGGTCGTATTTCACCCGCACACCGAGGTGGGCGTTGGGGTAGTTGGTCCAGCCGCTACCGCCGGACATGTTCAGCGGATGGCCGCAGAAACCGGCGTTCATGAAGTTGCACAGAATGCCGCTGTCGAGGCCACCGAGGTCGTTGCCCATGGCCATGTAACCGAGCTTCACGTTGAGCGCCGGGGTAAACAGGCTGCGCTCGTAGCTCAATTCGGTGAGGCGCGTGTACAGGCCGCCGTAGTTTTCCTGAATCGGCAGACGGTTGCCGACGAGGTCTTCCGAAGCGCTGTTGCCGCGACGGTCGTTGATGGTCAGCTGGACCTTGCCGGCATTGTCGACGCCATACAACCTGCTCAAATCGAACTGCACGCCGAGCTTGATGTTCTGCGAGTAGCGCGCCGAGCGGTGTAGGCCGCCATCGGCGTTGTATGCCATTTCACCGCTGTAATCGCCGGTGAACTTGATGCCTTGTTCATCCATCTGGTGACGCAAGCCACCCCAGTCACCGGTGAGCGTGCTGCGGGTCAACAGATCGGAATCGTTGTCGGCCAGCGCGGGGAGGGTAGTGGTGCACGCGACGCCCAGCAACAGGCCTTTGAACAGGTCGGAACGGGAAAAACGAACAGCCGATAGCATGTAAATCTTCCTGCAGAAAACTTGAGCAATAGGGGGGAAAGCAGCGCGGCACCCGAAGGTGCCGCGCTCAAAGCAAGCGTCCGCGTTTAACGTGGACACCGTGATCTATGGCAGGGCGTAAGCCATCACGTAGTCGCCGCGATCGGTCGACTGACGCGCACCACCGGCGGTGATGACGATGTATTGCTTGCCGGTTTTCGGCGAAACATAGGTCATCGGGCCGCCCTGACTGCCGACCGGCAGACGTGCTTTCCAGACTTCTTCACCGTTGCCGCTGTTGAACGCACGCAGGTAGAAGTCCTGAGTGCCGGCGATGAAGATCAAACCACCTTGGGTCGACAGTGTGCCGCCGAGGGTTGGCAGACCGATCTTGATCGGCAGGTGCATGCGGATGCCCAGTGGACCGGTGTCTTCAACAGTGCCGACCGGAACCTGCCAAGCAACTTTCTGGGTCTTCATGTCAATGGCAGTCAGCGTGCCGAACGGCGGCGCCTGGCAAGGAATGCCGGCTACCGACAGGAAGCGGTTTTTGTTCACGGCGTAAGGCGTGCCTTTCAGCGGTACGGCGCCCATGCCGGTGTTCAGTGCTTCGCCACCGCCAGCGGCCTGGCCTTTGTTTTGCGACGGGATCATCTGAATCCACAGACCCAGACGCATGTCGTTAACGAAGATGAAACCGTGCACCGGGTCAGTGGAAATGCTGCCCCAGTTCATGCCACCCAGCGAACCCGGGAAGCTCAGCGATTTATCGGTGCCTGGTGCGGTGTACAGACCGTCGTAACGCATGCCTTTGAAGTCGATGCGGCAGAGCAACTGATCGTACGGAGTGGCGCCCCACATGTCCGATTCGGTCAGGTGCTGAGCACCGATTTCTGGCATGCCTACCGATTTCGGCTGAGTAGGCGAGTACGGTTCGTTCGGGATGTTCGCCGCTTTGACCGGCACTTCTTTCACGTCGGTCAGCGGTTTGCCGGTTGCACGGTCGAGCACGTAAATCTGCCCGGCCTTGGTGCCGATGACCAGCGCCGGAACGGTTTTGCCGTCTTTGGTGAAGTCGATCAGGCTCGGCTGCATCGGCAGGTCGAAGTCCCAGAGATCGTTGTGCACGGTCTGGAATACCCAGCGTTCAGCGCCAGTCGTGGCGTCCAGCGCGAGGATCGAAGCGCCGTAGGTGTGATCGAGTTTGCTGCGCTCGACACCATAGATGTCGGTCGACGAACTGCCCATCGGCAGGAAAACGGTGTTGGTTGCCGGGTCGTAGGACATCGGCGCCCAGCTGTTCGGCGTGCTGCGCACATAAGTGCTGCCGTCGGCCGGAGCCTTTTTATCTTGCGGGTTGCCCGGGTCGAACGCCCAACGCATGGCGCCGGTCATCACGTCGAAACCACGGATCACGCCGCCGGGCATGTCGGTTTGCACGTTGTCAGCTACGCGACCGCCAACTACCACAGTGGTACCGGCCATCAGCGGCGCGGACGACAGCTGATAGTAGCTGTCCGGGACATCACCCAGGCCAGCCTTCAGATCTACCTGACCGTTGTTGCCGAAACCCTGGCAGAACTCGCCAGTGTCAGCATCGACCGCGATCAAACGGGCATCGATGGTGTTGGTCAGCAGACGACGCTGGCAGTTGGCGGCCGGCGCAGGCTTGGCTTCGATGATCGACGAGTTGCTCGGCTGAGCAATCGCTTTGGTGGCGTCGAAATAGGCCATGCCACGGCAGCGCTGCCAGACTTTCGACTGGGCGTTGATCGCGTTCTTCCACAGCTCTTTACCGGTGTCGGCATCGAGGGCGATCAGGTTGTTGTGCGGGGTGCAGATGAACACCTTGTTGCCAACCTGCAGCGGAGTGAGCTGGTCTTCAGCACCGTTGCCATCGCTCTCGGCGACGTCACCGGTGTGGTAGGTCCACGCGACTTTCAGCTTGTCGACGTTGCTGCGGTTGATCTGGTCCAGCGCAGCGAAGCGGCTACCGCCTTCGGTATTACCGTAGTGCGCCCAGTCCTTTTGCGCCTTGTCCGGCTCGACCGGAGTCAGGCCCGGGCCAGTGCCGGTTGCCGCCACGGTTGGATGGGCGACAAACATATTGCCGGCCGCTACAACCACGCCGACCGCCAGCACCGCAGCCACAGCGTAAGCGCCGCGACCGGCAACACCACCGTTGGCACGCTTGAGCAGCGGATAGACCAGCGCCACGACCAAGCCGATCACACTGAACATGAACAGGCGCGAGAACACCGGCCAGAACACCAGCCCGGCATCGCTCACCGCCCAGATCGCAGTTCCGACCAGGAACGCGGCAAACAGCCACGCGCCGGCAGGCTTGAAGCGCGCGATCAGCAGACCGGAAACGGCCATGACCAAGCCACCCACCAGGAAGTACCACGAGCCTCCCAGGCTGACCAACTTCACGCCGCCCGCAGCCAGCGCCAAGCCGAGCAGGGCGATGACGACGCCCAGCCCGATCAGAATGAATTTTGATATGCCCGAGAGGCGTTGACTCTGCTTCACGTTGAGTGTCCCGTTGAAATGAGGCGCGCATTATATAGTTAGGTAACTACCTAGTTAAATCACAAATTTCAACGTGAAGCGTAGTTCGAGGTTTCGGCTCGCGCCTGCAGAGGACTCAGATGTGGAAATGTCTGTCGAAATGCGCACAAGAATCGATGTTCTGTCAGATTGATTGTGATTTGTGACAGATATCGGATGCCGCGCCCTCAGGCGTAATTCATTTGCGTGGGGTTGTAAATGCGACGAATAACCGCCAGGTAGCCCGACCCAGAGCGGTCAATGGATGCGCTGAGCTATATGGATATGCTTTTTTAATCTTGGAATTCGCCACGATTTACCGCTCAACTTGCGCCTTTTTGATAGGTGGCTATTTATGTCCGAGCGATGTGAGGTGGTGGTTCTGGGCTTGGGAGCGATGGGCGCAGCAACGGTTTATCAGCTGGCGAAAGCGGGGGTGAACGTTGTCGGTATTGATCGTCATCACCCGCCGCACAACCTCGGTTCCAGCCATGGCGATACTCGAATCACCCGGCTTTCGGTCGGCGAGGGCGCGCAATATGTGCCGATCGTGCGCAATTCTCATCGCATCTGGCGTGAGCTGGAGGCCCTGACCGGCGAGTCTTTGTTCGAGCAGTCGGGTTTGCTGGTGCTGACGTCGAGCGCCGAATTCGATCCTGAAGATCAGACCGACTTCACCCTGCGCACCATCGGCCTGGCGCAAACCTACGGCATCGAGCACGAAGTCCTGTCCGCCGAACAGATTCGCCAGCGCTTCCCGCAATTCGCCAACGTGCACGACTCGGCCATCGGCTATTTCGAACCGGGTGGCGGCTTCGTGCGCCCGGAGCGCTGCATCGATGTGCAGCTCAAACTGGCCGAGCAACACGGTGCGACGCTTTATAAAGGCGAGACCGTTACGGCGATCAGCTCAAACGAAGCAGGGGTCACGGTCTCGACCAACCAGCGCACGCTACGCGCCGACAAACTGGTGATCAGCGCAGGCAACTGGAACGACGAATGGCTCGGTGAGCCGTATGAGAATTTGCTCAGCGTTTACCGACAAAAGCTGTTCTGGTTCGAGCTGGAAGAGAACGCCGGACTGGTCGGCCACTCACCGACGTTCATCTTCACCCACGGTCGCGGCGACGACAAAATCAACTATGGCTTTCCCGCGCTACCCGGCGAAAGCAGCATGAAAATCGCCACCGCGCAGTACCACACCTCAACGTCCGCGCAGGCCATTGACCGTACGGTGTCAGCGGCCGAAGCGCAGGACATGTACGAGCACCAGGTACACGATCGCATCGCCGGCGTGACCTCGACAGTGCTCAAGTCAGCGGTCTGCGCCTACACCGTGACGCCAGACCGGCATTTCATCATCGACGAACATCCGTCGCTGCAACACACCCTGTTCGTCTCGGCCTGTTCCGGGCACGGTTTCAAGCATTCCGCAGCGCTCGGCGAAGCATTTGCCCAGTGGTGCATGCGCGGCTCGAGCGATCTGGATCTGTCCTCTTTCTCCCTAAAACGCTTCGAAGGAAAACTATCGTGAAACGCTTCGCGCTCTCCGTAGCACTGCTGGTCGCCGCCATGGGCAATGCCTATGCCGAAACCCTGAAAATCGCCGTGGTGCCTGTGCCCCACGCCGAGATCCTCGAGTTCTTGAAGCCGGAGCTGGCCAAGGAAGGGGTGACGCTGGATGTCAAAGTCTTCTCTGACTACATCCAGCCCGACCGGCAGACGGATGAAGGCTTGCTTGACGCCAATTACTTCCAGAGCAAACCGTATTACGAGGCTTACAAGAAAGATCGGCCGAGCAGCGATCAAGTGCCGATCGTCGCCGTGCACATCGAACCGTTCGGTGCCTACTCGAAGAAGATCAAAAACATCAGCGAACTCAAGGACGGCGCGACCATTGCCATTCCCAACGACCCGACCAACTCCGGTCGGGCGCTGCTGCTGATCGCCAAACAAGGCCTGATCACCCTGAAGGATCCTGACAACATCATGGCCACGCGCCTGGATATCGTCAGCAATCCCAAGCATCTGAAGTTCCAGGAGCTCGAAGCGGCTATGCTGCCGCGGGTGTTGAATCAGGTCGACATGGCGTTGATCAACGCCAACTACGCGCTGGAAGCCAAACTGGTGCCGCACAAAGACGCGCTGTTTATCGAAAGTTCGGAATCGCCGTACGCCAATTATCTGTACGTGCGTCGCGACAAGGCCAACGCGCCGGCGGTGCAGAAACTCGGCGCATTGCTTAACTCACCGCAAGTGAAGCAGTTCATTCTTGAGCGTTATCACGGTGATGTGGTGCCGGCGTTCTGACGCCGTCGGGAGCCGCCAGAAATGCTGACGGCTCCCGACATCCTCAAGCGATCTCTTCAAACCTGCGCACATCGCCCAAGGAATCACGCTGCATCGACTGCAGGTTTTTTTCGATGGTTTCGCACAGGGCTTCCATCTGAATCTGATGTTCGCTGTGGCGAAAAGGGCTTTGCAGATCGGTGCCGATGCGTTCGATGGCCAGCAGCATAAAACCCACCACGGTCGAGGCCAGCGGTGTGAACCAGCCCAACGATTCCACCAGACCGACCGGGACGATCAGGCAGAACAGCGAAATAAACAGCCGTGGAAAATACACATAAGGGTAGGGCAGCGGTGTATTGGCAATCCGCTCCATGCCACCCTGGCTGTTGGACAGGTCCACCAGCGTCGATTCCAGCCGCGCCAGGCGAATGCTGTCCAGGCGCCCGGCCTTGTATTCCCGAGCGAGCAAAGTCGCGGAACCGGTGAGGATGTCATTGGCAAAGTTGTTGGTGGTGCCGCTGCGGGCAAACTCATCGGCGGGAATAAACGCGCGGACTTCCTCAGGGCAAGGCTGCCCTTGCAGATGCGCCGCGAGGCAGTTCACATAGGCGACGTGGCGGCGCAACAGGGTCGACTTGACCGGATTGACCTCGCCATCGGGATCATCCAGCAGCGTCAGCACCTGGCGGGCGAAGCTGCGTGAATTGTTGATCATCGACCCCCACAACGTGCGTGCTTCCCACCAACGGTTGTAAGCGCTGCTGTTGCGGAAACTGATCAGCACGATCAATGCCGAACCCAATAACGTCAGGGGCATCAATGGCAGATTCAGTTTGGCGTTGAGGAACAGCATGAAGTCGACGGTGACGGCGATGTCCCAGAGCAGCAGCCAGAACAACGCCCAGCCGACATAGCCCAGGGTCTTGATGATCAAACGGTATTTTCTGACGATGGCAGCTTTCAAACGGAAACCTCGTGGCGAGCGGTAAGCGTTAACGCCTTAGCTCGGACGCTGTTTTCGGGGGAAAGGTTCGGTCAATAGTCTGGCAATCGGCGTCTCGACTAGTCCGGGGTGATCATCGCTAAAGGCGTTAAACCTTACGTTCTCGCTACGCCCGGCACATCCATATTGATCTTGCGCCAGAAAGCTTCCGACAAACTGTAGACCGAGAAGGCAATCAGCCCCAAAGCCATCACCATCAAAATCAGCCAGCCAGCGGGCAGATTCTGCAGCGCATCGAGCGCTTCCTTCATTCCAGGTGGATCCATGGCTTGATAGGTGGAACCGCTGACCGCCAGCAGCAATGCAATCTCGATAAACACCACTCCGCGCGCGATCAGACCAAACCGGGAGACCGGGCGGACGTAGCGCATGACGTCCTCGTCGGCCTCGAAATACTTCTCGAACGACGCTTTCCAGCCCTTGAAGATGTGAGCAATGCCCACCCCAAGCGGAATGAGGGCGATCAGGTACATCAGCCAGTTCGAGTGTTCCCAGGACAGCAGATGCGCCAGCCAGTCTTTGGTTTGTCCTGCGGAATTGCCCGAGCTTTTAATCCCGCTGATGAGCAGGCCCAATGCGAAGAACGCCAGAGCACCGTTGACCAAGCCTCCGACAAACAGCCCTGTGCGAATCACCAGACCTTTGAGTTGTTTGCCGTGATGATCGACATCGCGCGTGGCCTGCAGGACACGCCAGGCGGCGAATGCCAGCAGTCCCGCCACGACAAGTCCCACCAGAAAATAGCCGAATGGCTGGCTTAGCAACGCCTCCAGACTCTTGTGGCTGTCCTTTGGTTTGGTCGAGTCATGAGCTGCGAGCAACGCGAAGATACCGATGATCAAATACAGCATTCCCCGGGCGGCGTAGCCTCCCCGAGCGAGGATGACAAGGTTGTGTTGCGCGGACATGGGACGTATTCCTGAGAGGTCATAGGAGAGCAGACCCTTCTTGCCGGGAGGGGTTCTATGAGCCGTCAAAACACTGCAGGGGCTTAGAGATCGAGAACGTCCTGCGAGCCCTGCTCAAGTCATACTCGCTGCCTCCAGAATCGGGCCTGCACAGTGACTTCCGTCTGTCGTAGGACTTGAACCATAAGGGGCGGATTGCGTCTTAACTTTCGCGAAATCAACCCTATGGAAGCAATCATGCTTTTGAAGAATAAGAGTCTCCTTGCTGTCATGTCCTGCGCCATGATGCTTGCAGCCGCCCCATTACTCCCTGCTGACATCTCTGTCATGAACTCTGCCTACGCGAAGGACGGTGGTGGTGGTGGTGGTGGTGGTGGTGGTGGTGGTGGTGGTGGTGGTGGTGGTGGTGGTGGTGGTGGTGGTGGTGGTGGTGGTGGTGGTGGTGGCAATGGCGGCGGTGGTGGCAACGGCGGCGGCAATGGTGGTGGTAACGGCGGTGGCCACGGCGGCGGTACGGGCGGCGGTCATGGCGGCTCAGATCACGGCAGTGCCAATAGCAATGGGCGTGGCGATGGGCTCAGTAGTGATCATGCCGGCAAAGCCGTACGCGACCATGGCGAAAGCGGGAACCACTATGGCAGTGATCGCAATGGTGACAGCGGTCACGGCTCAACGACTTCAGGCGTCGCCCATTCCAAAGATACGCGCGGCGTGACCAAAGCGACTGCCATCTCCGACACGACACCAGGGGATCACAATTCGAAAGGGTTGAGCAAAGCTGGAGCGTCGACAGCAAAGAAATCACACTGATCCGCTATTTCTCTGCAACACCCACTGTAAATAAAGAGGGCGTCTGAAAAGGCGCCCTTTTTTATGCATTCGCACAAAGGTCGCTTGTGGAATCAATTCCTCCACGCCGGATAATGAACACTGGGACAACCCTGGCTCCCGTGCGAATTGCCCGGTCGTTGGCCCAGAAATGGAATCAGTTGGTCGCCAGGGCTGAGTACCTTGAGTGACTTCTCCAGGACATCGACGCCTTGAGTGAGCAATATCTCAACCGAATTTCATGGACTCATGATCGCAGCCAGTTTCGGATGGTTTTTCGCGTAATACAGCTCTGACTCGGCGTCATCTTCCAGGAAGTGCCATATCTTTTTTGATCGCACGGAATACATGACGATAATCAGAAATACCCCGAGATAAAGCCACATCAAACTGGTTGCGCCGGATCTGGACATGATGGCGCCCGTCATCATGAATGAAACCGAACTTCCTAGCTGACTGATCACTAACGTGGATGCCATTAGTCGTACGCGTACGCCGGATGGGATCGACATGAGCCTCTTGTCCATTCCGACCATCGTAATGCAAGCACTCGCCGCTCCGGCAAAAAACAGGCAAGTACCCAACAGCCAGATTTCGTCGGCTGGTGTCGCTGCACAGAGTGCAAACGTTAACAGTGCCCAGCATCCAAGATACTTGTTGCGCTGATTTTCTTTTTTGCTAATCAGCGGGCTTAAAAAGAACACACCTGCAACGGCTCCACCCGCGAACACCGCATTGAACAAGCCAACGCTACCTTCAGCAAGGCCGTGCGTGTGTATGAGCGCTGGAACCAGCATCGGTACGGTCGCTGTGACGGCCAGACTCAGTAGTAATCCGGAAAAGGTCAAAAACTGTTCTGGCGGTAAAACGCATTTGAGTTTAAGCCCCAACAGCATGTCATTAACAAGATCGGTTGAGGATTTTCGGGGTTGCAGGGCAGGGGCTGCGCTGACCGGTAACGCCATGCCTAAAACCACGATGACCAATCCCAAGATCGACACGAATAGCAGCGAGATTTCCAGTGAAGAAACCGTAATCACAATACCCGCCAACAAAGGCCCCGCAACCCGGCCGACAGTAACAACGATGCGCCGGACGCGAAATGCAGCCTGCGCACGATGTTTATCAAGGGTTTCCGCAGGATAGATGCCCAAAAGAGGCTGGATCATTCCAAATGCTGATGCAGCGATCACATCGATCAGTATCAGCGCATCAAGCGAATACCAGTTTGTGGCAAAAAAGTATCGCAAGACACTCGCAATCAATAGCGCAAAACAGCCGACCTTAAGCGCCGTACTGCGGCGCATCGATTCAGCCCGCGGCGCCAGGCACAACATTGAAATGATCGCCGCGAGCGCGAGCGCTGTTTCGTATGCCGCCAGCTCCAGCAGACTTCCTCGCTGCACGATAATCAGCGGTAGCGTCGTATTCCAGCAGCCGAGGTAGATCCAAAGTAACAAGTCCAGGCAAAGATACTTTCGAAATGTACTCAAAGGGTGACTTCCTTGTTCCGCACCTTGTGTTTGGGATGTCATTCGCACGCGCCGAATTATCCGCAATACAACTGCGCAAATATCAGCTTATACCTGCGCTGACATCCGATGATTCTCCAGCAAGAAGTCCACGAACAAGCGCACCCGCGCCGGCATCGCCGCGCCACCGACGAACACCGCATGAATCGGTTCCTGATCCCCCGGGTTCCAGTCTTGCAACAGCGCAATCAGGTCGCCACGCTGCAGATCCTCACTCACGCTGAACTCTCCGATACGGGCAATGCCGGCGCCCACTCGCGCGAATTGTGCCAGCGCTTCACCACTGCTGCATTCGATGTTGCCACTGACCTTCAGGGAAAACGCTTTGCCATCGCGGATGAATGGCCAGTTGGGTTCGGCACGCTTGAAATTGAAGCGCAGGCAGTTGTGCTTTAGCAGGTCTTCCGGTTCCTGCGGGACGCCGTGACGCTGCAGATACTCGGGCGATGCCACCACGACCTGGCCGGTGGTGCCGATTCTGCGTGCGGTCAGCGGGCTGTCGGGCAGATGGCCAAAGCGGATCGCGACGTCGGCTTGGCCGCCGAGAATGTCGACCACTTCGTCGCCGAGGCTGAGGTCGACGACGATGTTCGGGTAGCGGGCGCTGAAGTCTGCGACCAACGGAACGATGGCCAGACGGCCATGGCCAAGGGCGGCACTGACCCGCAATCGCCCCTTGGGCACGCCTTGATCGGCGATGGCGTCTTCGACCTCGTCCATGTCGGCGAGGATACGCCGGGCGCCGCGCAGGAACGCTTCGCCCTCGGCCGTGAAGGTGATCGCCCGGGTGGTGCGCAGCAGCAGGCGAGTGCCAAGCCGTTGCTCGGTGCGCGCAATGATCCTGCTGACTGCCGAAGGTGTCAGGCCCAGTGCACGCGCGGCGGCCGACAGGCTGCCTTCCTGCGCCACGATGGTGAACACGCTCATTTCACCTGACCTGCCGTTGAAATCCACTTGTGCCTCCTAAGCAAAGGTGATTGCCAAAAATGCTATCTACCGCCTTAAAAGACGGGATCGTAGCATTGGCGGCATAGATAAGGAGCTCTCCATGCGTATCAATCCACCACTTGTTGCACTTGCCGTCGGTGCCTTCGGCATCGGCGTCACAGAATTCGCCCCCATGGGCATGTTGCCGGGTATTGCTGCGGATCTGGGCGTTTCCATTCCCGCTGCCGGTTTGCTGGTCAGTGCTTATGCGCTGGGCGTATTGCTCGGCGCGCCACTGATGACCCTGACCACCGGCAGGATTCCCCGGCGCTATCTGCTGATCGGGCTTATGGCGATTTTCACCCTGGGTAATCTGATGTCGGCCTTGGCCACCGATTACTACAGTCTCATGGTCGCCAGGGTCGTGACCTCACTGAACCACGGTGCCTTCTTTGGCGTTGGCTCCGTCGTCGCCGCCACCCTGGTCGCCCCGGAGAAACGTGCCGGAGCAGTTGCGGCGATGTTCATGGGCCTGACGCTGGCGACCATCGGCGGTGTGCCGCTGGCCGCCTGGTTTGGCGAACTGTTCGGTTGGCGTACGGCTTTCTGGGGGATTACCGGCCTCGGCGTGGTGACGATGGTCGCGTTGTGGTTCGCCTTGCCCAACGTGCGCGCGCCGCAAAGTGTCGGTGTCATGGCGGAAATTCGAGTATTGGGGCGCGGCCCCGTGCTGGCCGCGCTGGCCCTGACCGTCGTCGGCTCGAGTGCAATGTTTACCGTCTTCACCTACATCGCGCCGATCCTCAGCAGCGAGACCCATGCGTCCACCGCCTTCATCACCGCCATGCTGATGCTTTACGGTGTCGGTTTGACGCTGGGCAACATGTGGGGCGGCAAGGCCGCTGACCGCTCGATAGATCGCACCCTGATCGTCTCGTTGAGCGTGCTGATTCTGGTCTTGTTGGCGTTCACCGTACTGATGCGCTGGCCGCTGCCGGCCGCCGTGGCCATTCTGATCTGGGGTATTGCCAGCTTCGCCCTGGTGCCGCCGCTGCAGATGCGTGTGATGGAAGCGGCGAAGGACGCGCCCAATCTGGCCTCGGCGGTGAACATCGGCGCCTTCAACTTCGGCAATGCGATTGGTGCGGCGCTGGGCGGCGCGGTGATCGGCAGCGGGCTGGGTTATCCGGCGATCTCCCTGGCCGGCGCGGCAATGGCTGGCCTGGGACTGCTGATGGTGTTGGCGTTTGCGTGGCGTTCCAGAACGGTTGAAGCCGCCGTGGTGTAACACGTTCAACAATGCTCGGCGAGTTGTCAGTATTCGAGAGGATGAGTAAGCTGCCCCCATGAATCAGCCATCCCTATCTACCTCCTCGCCGAGCACTCGCGGCCCCGCCGAACACGACATTCGTGACCAGATTGTCGCCGCGGCCAACGAGCATTTCAGCCAATATGGCTACGGTAAAACCACGGTTTCCGACTTGGCCAAAGCCATCGGTTTTTCCAAGGCGTACATCTATAAATTCTTTGATTCCAAGCAGGCGATTGGCGAGGCCATTTGCGCCAACTGTCTGGGGCAAATTGTTGCCGCGGTCGAACAGGCGATAAACGCAGAGTCGGTTTCAGCGACCGAGCGTTTTCGCAGGTTGGTCAAAACCGTTATCGCCACGGGCGTGGACCTGTTCTTCAACGACCGCAAGCTATACGACATCGCGGCGTTTTCCGCCTCGGAGCGCTGGAACAGTGCCCAGGTGTATGAGGCGCAGATCAAGGGTTTTATCCTCGATATCGTGCGCCATGGTCGAGAAGCGGGGGAGTTCGAGCGCAAGACGCCGCTGGACGAGACGGTCGAGGCGATCAATCTGGCGTTGCGACCTTTCGTCAACCCGCTGCTGTTGCAACACAATCTGGATTTGATCGAGCAAGCGCCCATGCTGACAACCAACCTCATCCTGCGCAGCCTCATGCCTTGACCCTTCCCTGAGCAGAATTTTCAGGCGAGTCAATTCAAGGCGACATCCTCTTATCATGGTTCCTGTTCCCTGCACATGAGCGGCGGGAGAGCTATACATTCAACTGGAAGTGACCATTATCGGAGTTGGTCATATGAGTGATATGGCTACATACAAGTCTAGATGCCAGGTGACCTAGCAATAGCGAGTCAGGCCCGTCAGTCGATCCGTAGTCCGATGTTGCTGATGGCCAGGATGCAGTTATTTCTCAGGTTGTGACCATTGACGATATTGGTCACAAGACTGAGAATATGATGATCATCCTATTCCTCAGTAAGGGAATCTATGCGCCGGCTCCGACCTTTCCCCATTGCCGCATGCTTGTTGCCTCTTGCCCTGAGCGCCTGCGGCGAATCTTCCAGCGTTGCAGATCCCCGTACCCAGGCGCCGCTGGTCAGATCCGCTGCGGTTCAAGCGTCACCCGATGTCGCTCGTTCTTTCACCGGCGTGGTCGCGGCGCGCGTTCAGGGCGACTTGGGTTTTCGCGTGTCGGGCAAAGTGCTCGAACGTCTGGTTGATACGGGGGAGGTCGTCAAGCGAGGGCAGCCGCTGATGCGTCTTGACCCGATCGACCTTGGACTGCAAGCGCGGGCGCAGCAGGCGGCGGTCATAGCGGCTCGCGCCAGCGCCAAACAGACAGCCGACGACGAGGCTCGCTATCGCAAACTGGTCGGCGTTGGCGCCATTTCGGCATCAGCCTACGACCAGTACAGAGCCGCTGCGGAGACTGCAAAGGCGCAGCTCAACGCCGCGCAGGCGCAAGCGGACGTAGCGAGTAACGCTTCAGGTTATGCGTTGCTGGTTGCTGATGCGGACGGCGTGGTAGTGGAAACACTCGCTGAACCTGGACAAGTCGTAAGCCCGGGACAACCGGTGGTTCGACTGGCGCGCGCAGGTCAGCGCGAAGCCATCGTGCATCTGCCCGAAACGTTGCGTCCGGCAGCCGGTTCCACCGCACAAGCCAGCCTCTACGGGGTCAATTCAGCGGCGGTGACGGCAAAACTGCGGCTGCTTTCGGACTCCGCGGACCGCACGACGCGCACATTCGAAGCGCGCTATGTGCTTGAGGGGCCGCTGGCCAACGCGCCGATCGGTGCGACCGTCACCCTCAGCATTGCCGAGGGCGCCTCCCAGACACAGGCGTTACAAGTCCCCATCGCCGCGATTTACGACCCGGGCAAAGGACCCGGTGTGTGGGTGATCACCGGAACACCGGCAAAGGTGGCTTGGCGAGCGGTTAAGGTGCTGGGGTTGAGCGATGATTCGGCGCGCATCGCCGGCGACCTCACTGCCGGTGAGCAGGTTGTAGCGTTGGGCGCACATCTGCTGCGCGATGGCGAAGAGGTGCGATTGCCGCAACAGAGCGAAGCCAGCGTTGCCGGGAGTCGCCCATGAGCCAGGGGCGCTTCAACCTTTCGGCCATCGCGGTTCGTGAGCGGGCGATCACCGTGTTCCTGATCTTTCTGATTGCCGTTGCGGGGACGTTGTCGTTCTTTCAACTGGGACGTGCGGAGGATCCACCGTTTACGGTCAAACAGATGACGGTCATTACCGCGTGGCCCGGTGCGACTGCGCAAGAGATGCAGGATCAGGTCGCCGAACCCCTTGAAAAGCGCCTGCAAGAACTCAAGTGGTACGACCGCTCGGAAACCTACACTCGCCCTGGACTGGCGTTCACGATGGTGTCGTTGCTCGACAGCACGCCGCCGTCGCAAGTGCAGGAAGAGTTCTATCAAGCACGCAAGAAGCTCGACGATGAAGCCATCAGGCTGCCGGCCGGTGTTATCGGGCCGATGGTCAACGATGAGTTTTCCGACGTGACCTTCGCGCTGTTCGCCTTGAAAGCCAAGGGCGAGCCACAGCGCTTGCTGGTGCGTGATGCCGAAGCCATGCGCCAGCGTCTGCTACACGTGCCAGGGGTGAAGAAGGTCAACATCATCGGGGAGCAAGCCGAGCGCA
This sequence comes from Pseudomonas sp. AC242, assembly GCF_979258655.1. NCBI lineage: Bacteria > Pseudomonadati > Pseudomonadota > Gammaproteobacteria > Pseudomonadales > Pseudomonadaceae > Pseudomonas > Pseudomonas sp. AC242. Next base: position 2,524,283 of record NZ_OZ409873.1, on the reverse strand, counting down.
TCTACGTTTCGTTTTCCCATGATCGGTTGGCGACCCTGGGCCTGTCGCCGCAGGACATCTTCGCCGCCCTGAACAGTCAGAACGTGCTGACGCCCGCCGGCTTCATCGAAACCAGTGGGCCGCAGGTGTTTCTGCGTCTCGACGGTGCTTTCGACAAGGTGCAGAAAATTCGCGATACGCCGGTCTCCGTGCAGGGGCGCACGCTCAAGCTCTCTGATGTCGCGACGGTTGAACGCGGTTACGAAGATCCCGCCACCTTTTTTGTGCGCAATAACGGTGAAGACGCGCTGCTGCTGGGCGTGGTGATGCGCGAGGGCTGGAACGGTCTCGATCTGGGCAAGGCGCTGGATGCGGAAACCGCGCGGATCAATGCGGAAATGCCATTGGGCATGACCCTCGCCAAAGTCACCGACCAGGCAGTCAATATTGACTCGGCGGTCGGCGAGTTCATGGTCAAGTTTTTTGTCGCGCTGCTGGTGGTCATGCTCGTGTGCTTTCTGAGTATGGGCTGGCGGGTCGGGGTGGTGGTCGCTGCCGCTGTGCCGTTGACCCTAGCGATCGTGTTCGTGGTGATGGCCGCCACCGGCAAGAACTTTGATCGCATTACCCTCGGGTCATTGATTCTCGCGCTCGGGCTGTTGGTCGATGACGCGATCATCGCCATTGAAATGATGGTGGTGAAAATGGAGGAAGGCTACGACCGCATCAAAGCGTCCGCGTATGCCTGGAGCCATACGGCGGCGCCGATGCTGTCCGGCACGCTGGTGACCGCAATCGGTTTCTTGCCGAACGGTTTTGCCCAGTCCACTGCCGGCGAGTACACCAGCAACATGTTCTGGATTGTCGGTATCGCGTTGATCGCGTCCTGGGTCGTCGCGGTGGCGTTCACCCCGTATCTGGGCGTGAAGTTGTTGCCGGACATCAAGAAGGTCGAAGGTGGCCACGCGGCGATCTACAATACGCCGAATTACAACCGTTTCCGCCGGCTGCTGACCGCGGTGATCGCTCGCAAATGGCTGGTGGCGGGCACGGTGGTCACGCTGTTTTTCATCGCCGTTCCAGGCATGGGGCTGGTGAAGAAACAGTTCTTCCCGACCTCTGACCGCCCCGAGGTGATGATCGAGGTGCAGATGCCCTACGGCACTTCGATCGAGCAGACCAGCGCCACGGCCGCCAAGGTCGAAGCCTGGTTGCAGAAGCAGGATGAGGCCAAAATCGTCACCGCCTATATCGGCCAGGGTGCGCCACGTTTCTTCCTGGCGATGGCGCCAGAATTACCCGATCCTTCTTTTGCCAAAATCGTGGTGCTCACGGACAGTCAGGAAGCACGCGAAACCCTCAAGTTCCGGCTGCGCGAAGCGGTTGCAGAAGGCCTCGCGCCGGAGGCTCGTGTCAGGGCCACGCAAATTGTCTTTGGGCCTTATTCGCCGTTTCCGGTTGCCTACCGGGTGATGGGGCCTGATCCGGCGAAGTTGCGCGATATCGCCGAGCAGGTCCGGGGCGTGCTGCAAGACAGCCCGATGATGAGAACGGTGAACACTGACTGGGGACCGCTGACCCCGACATTGCATTTCAGTCTCGATCAGGACCGTCTGCAAGCAGTGGGGCTGACCTCGAATGCGGTCGCCCAGCAATTGCAGTTTCTGCTGAGCGGAGTGCCGATAACGGCGGTTCGCGAGGATATTCGTTCCGTGCAGGTCGTCGGGCGTGCGGCGGGTAATATCAGGCTCGACCCGGCGCAAATCAAAGGCTTCACTCTGGTCGGCGCGGCGGGGCAACGCATCCCGTTGTCGCAGATCGGCGAGGTCGATGTGCGCATGGAGGATCCGATTCTGCGCCGCCGTGATCGCACACCGACGATCACTGTGCGTGGCGACATTGCCGAAGGCTTGCAGCCACCGGATGTTTCGAGTGCGATCCTCAAGGAGTTGCAGCCGATCATCGAAACACTGCCTTCCGGTTACCGGATCGAGCAGGCGGGTGCCATCGAGGAGTCCGGCAAAGCGGGTAAGGCAATCTTGCCCCTGCTGCCGATCATGATCGCCATGACGTTGCTGATCATCATGGTGCAGGTGCGTTCGATCGCGGCGATGATCATGGTCTTCCTCACCTCGCCATTAGGCTTGATTGGTGTGGTGCCGACGCTGCTGATCTTCAATCAGCCATTTGGCATCAATGCGCTGGTCGGGTTGATTGCGCTGTCGGGAATCCTGATGCGCAACACGCTGATTCTGATCGGGCAGATCCATCACAACACGCTGGAAGGACTGGACCCGTTCCACGCTGTGGTCGAAGCCACGGTGCAACGTGCGCGACCGGTCCTGCTGACGGCGCTGGCGGCCATCCTGGCCTTTATTCCACTGACACACTCGGTGTTCTGGGGCACGCTGGCTTACACCCTGATTGGCGGCACGTTCGTCGGTACCATCATTACGCTGGTGTTCCTGCCGGCGATGTATTCGATCTGGTTCAAGATCCGCCCTGAGCACGAGATTCAGACCGAAACAGTCAAACTGGCGTAGTGACAACGCCTGCAATCGAGGCCCGCTTTCGCGGGCCTCTTTGTCCCCACGTCAAAGCGTGGTGATCTGCCCATTGCGATCCAGCTCATACACCTTGTTGCCCTGCAATTTCTCCTTCAGCCACCGCTCGGCTTTACCCAGCGGCCGTTGCCGCGCCCAGAGCAAATCCACACCAATCTGCCAGTCGGTATGCGGATACGCCGAGAGCTGCAGTTCCACCAGTTCACCCTTGGCCAATTCGCGCTGAACAAGCTGCCGGGGCAGGGTGGCCCAGCCGAGTCCGGCGCGGACCATTTCCAATAACGCCAGATAACTTTCCGCCTGCCACAACTGGGTCGAACGCAGGTATTCACTGCTCGGCAGTTTGCTCGCGTGGGCGCTGAAGGCCAGGCGCCGATGCACATGCAGGTCATCGAACGTGACGTTCTCGAGCTGCGCCAGTGGATGGTCGGGATGGCAGACGTGCAGCATGATCAGTTTGCCCAGTTGCTGGAACGCCAGCTCCTTGGGATAGCCGGGCTGTGAGAACGCCACACCGAGTACCGCTTCGCCGCTGCTGACCAGTTCGCTAACGTCGCCGTAAACCGGATGGCGGATGATCAGGTCGACAAAGGGGAACGCGGCTTCGAAGGCTTTGAGCACCGGCATGATCGGCCCGTACGGCGTTGCAATGGCGAGCGTCAGGCTGGTTTCGACGTTGTCCGAAAGACAATCGGCGTGGGCTTCGAAGGTCATGCAGCGTTCGAGCACGGCTTCGGCTTGAACCAGCAATTTGTGGCCGCTGGCGGTGAGCGCAGGGCTGCGGTTGCTGCGGTCGAACAGGTCGACGCCAAGGTCGGTTTCGAGGTTGGCAATCGCCGCGCTGATGGTCGATTGAGTCTTGCCTAGTTTGCGCCCGGCGGCGGAGAACGATCCGCTTTTGACCACTTGGACGAACATCAACAGTTGATCGAGTGAGAAGCGCAAGCGGTGAACTCCCGGGTCGAGGATGGGGGTTTAAAGCAGATAACCAATGCCAGATTCGTGCCATCGAAAAAAGCGATGGTTGCTAATTTTGTTCATCGCAATAAACGTTCAACTATGGCCCCGCGTCAAACGATCTCCGGGGCGGATCCACCCTACAAACGCCCCTGAGCATGCCCGCGATCTCAACAGATGCCGCACCTTCAGGAGCGTGTGAAATGACCCCACAACGCATTCATCCGGTGGACGAGGTTTTGCCACTGCGACAGTTGTTCACGTTTGGCTTGCAGCATGTTCTGGTGATGTACGCGGGAGCGGTGGCGGTGCCGCTGATTCTCGGCAGTGCGATGGGGCTGACCTCGGCGCAGGTGGTGTTGCTGATCAACGCCAACCTGTTGACCTCGGGTGTGGCGACGTTGATTCAAACCCTCGGCTTCTGGAAGTTCGGCGCGCGGCTGCCGCTGATTCAGGGCTGCTCGTTTATTGCCCTGGCGCCGATGATCATGATCGGCAAAGAGTTCGGCCTCAGTCAGATTTTCGGCGCGGTGATCGCAGCGGGCTTTATCACCATTGCCCTGGCACCGGTGTTCAGCCGCTTGCTGCGGTTTTTTCCGCCGGTGGTGATTGGCAGTCTGATCACCATTATCGGCATCTCGCTAATGCCGGCGGCGGCGATCTGGCTGGGCGGCGGCAATCCCGACTCGGCGGATTTTGGTAATCCCGCGAACCTGTTGCTCGGTTTGGCGACGGTCAGCGTGACGCTAGTGATCTACGCCAAATGCAAGGGCTTTCTCGGCAACCTCAGCGTGCTGATTGGTCTGTTCGTCGGCAGCCTGATCGCAGCAGCCTGCGGTATGACTCACTTCAATCGTGTCAGCGAAGCGGCGTGGTTTGAGCTGAGTGCGCCGATCGCCTTCGGCGCGCCGGAATTCGCACCGGTGCCGATTCTGATCATGACCCTGGCGATGCTGGTGATCATGGCCGAGACCACCGGCAACTGCTTGGCGATCGGCAAACTGACCGGCAAACCGACCACGCAACAGACTCTCGGCAACGCGTTCCGCGCCGACGGCTTGTCGACCATGCTCGGCGGTTTGTTCAACAGCTTTCCCTACAACGCCTTCACTCAGAACACCGGTTTGATCGCGCTTTCCAACGTGAAAAGCCGCTTCGTCGTGGCCGCCGCCGGGGCAATCATGGTGCTGATGGGCCTGTTCCCCAAACTCGGCGCGTTGATCGCCGCCGTGCCGACGCCAGTGCTCGGTGGCTGCGCGATCGTGATGTTCGGCATGACCACGGTGGCGGGCATTCAAGAACTGTCACGGGTGCAATTCGAGGGGACGCGCAACGGCATCATCGTTGCGGTTTCGGTGAGTGTCGGGGTGCTGCCGATGTCCTTTCCGGCGCTGTTCGAACACGTCGGTCCGACATTGAAACTGGTGCTCGACAGCGGGATTTTCCTCGGAGCGATCACCGCCATCGCCCTCAACATCCTGCTCAACAACGAAAAAAAATCGACCGAAACCCTCGGCGCTGAACTGGCCGACTGACTGTTTGTTTTCCACTGCCCAGGAGTTACCCATGAATCAATTCACTCAGCTCATTCCGGCCGGCGTCAGCGAGCTTGATCTGACCTTGCTGCGCCAGACCATTGCCTTGTCCGAGGCATCGAAACAACGCGGTCGCCATCCGTTTGCGGCATTGGTGGCCGACCGCAACGGCAAGGTGATTGTCGAAGCGGGGAATAACTCGATGCCGCCGGAAGGCGATCCGACGCAGCACGCCGAGTTGGTGGCGGCCGCCGCAGCGGCAAAATTGCTGTCGCCGCAAGAGCTGGAACTGTGCACGCTGTACACCAGCGCCGAACCTTGCTGCATGTGCGCCGGCGCGGTGTATTGGACCGGAATCGGGCGAGTGGTTTATGCCTTGTCGGAGCATGCCTTGCTGGGATTGACGGGGGATCATCCGGAGAACCCGACGTTCTCGCTGCCATGCCGCGAAGTATTCGCCAAGGGGCAGCGCAAGGTCAGTGTGTTGGGGCCGATGCTGGAGGGCGAGGCGGCTGCACCGCATAAAGGCTTCTGGTCGTAAACTGCTGTCCGCGTCACAAGGTCCAGCGAGGCGGGGACGGTAAACGAGCTTGAATGCCGCGCATTCTCGGATGCGCGGCAATTCTCACGAATCCATCGCGAGACGAACCGCGCTTTTACAACGCAAACGTAGTCCCCCGAGTATTCACAAACAGCGAATAGATCGAGTGACTGCTGGCCATGAACAACCGATTGCCTTCGCGCCCCCCAAAGCACAAATTCGGGCAGCGCTCTGGCAGGGAAATGTGCCCGATGGCCTTGCCTTGCGAATTGAACACGCGCACGCCGTCGAGTTTTTCCAGGTCGGCCTTGGGATCACCATTGCCGCCCCAGCCGCACCACAGGTTGCCGGCTTCGTCGCACTTGATGCCGTCGATCGCGGCATAGTCCAGCCCTTCGATATGCTTGCGGCGTTCGCCGAGTGTGCCATCGTCCTTCACCGCGATCGCCCAGATCAGGCGATTGGGCTTGGCGCGACCTTCAACGACGTACAGTGTTTTCTCATCGGGAGAAAAGCACAGACCGTTGGGGCCGTTCAGATCGTCGATGACCCGCGTGACCTTTTTGCTCTCGCCGTCGATGCGGTACACGGCGTGGGGTTGGCTCGGGGTGATTTTGTGGCCTTCGTAGTTGTTGCTGGTCTGGAAGGGCGGGTCGGTAAACCAGATTGATCCGTCACTTTTGCAGACGATGTCGTTGGGCGAGTTGAAGGGTTTGCCGTCGAAGCTGTCGGCCAGAACGGTGATCGTGCCATTGGCTTCGGTGCGCGTGACGCGCCGGCCTTCGCTGGTGGTGGTGGAGCCTTCGCAGACGATCAGACGTCCTTGGCGATCCCGGCACATGCCGTTGGAAAAGTTCGAGTGTTCGCGGTACACGCTGAAGGTGTCGGTGATTTCGTCCCAGCGCATGATGCGATTGTTGGGGATGTCGCTGACCAACAAATAGCGGCCATCACCGACCCACACCGGTCCTTCGGCCCAGCGCATACCGGTGGCAAGTTTTTCGACACTGGCGTTGAAAACGCGTAGCTCGAGGAAGCTGTCGTCGAGGATGTGAATCAGTGGATCTGGATAGCGCTGACTCAAGGGTTCGGCGGCCTCGGCGATCCGCGTCAGTGCGGTGCTGCCGACGGTGGCGAGCGTGGCGGAAACGGCGAGGGATTTTTTCAGGAAGCTGCGGCGGGTGTTGCCTTGCGCTCGGTCAGGGCTTTCAGGTCGAGCGGACAGGGATGAGTCCATGTAGCGATCTCCGTGGTTTTATTTTTATGTGGGAGACGTAGTAATACCTCGTGATAGGACATCGTACAAGTTGTTCGTTGCGCGACGCCAATGGGCGTAGGTAGCAGTGGAAGCCAGTAAGCATCATGGCCTCCACCTTAGAATTGGCATGCGATAACTTCGTGTCCTGCGGGCAAGGACAGCTTTTAGTCAACCATCACCTCATCCAGTGCCTGCTCAAGCAGGCTGACCGTGCGCTCGACATTCTGTAGCTTCTCCAGCCCGAACAGGCCGAGGCGAAAGGTCTGGAAGTCGGCCGGCTCATCGCATTGCAGCGGTACTCCGGCAGCGATCTGCAGGCCGTGTTGGGCAAATTTCTTGCCGCTTTTGATGTCGGCATCATCGGTGTAGCTCACGACGACGCCGGGCGCCTGAAAGCCTTCTGCGGCGACGCTTTTGATGCCTTTGCCGGTCAACAGCGCACGCACCCGATCGCCCAGCGCCTGTTGTTCATCGCGAACCTTGTCGAACCCGTACGCTTGTGTCTCTTTCATCACGTCGTTGAACCGCGCGAGTGAATCGCTGGGCATCGTCGCGTGATAGGCATGTCCGCCTTGTTCATAGGCCTGCATGATCTGCAGCCACTTTTTCAGGTCGCAGGCGAAGCTGCTGCTTTGCGTCTGTTCGATACGCTCGAGCGCCGCAGCACTGAACATCACCAGCGCGCAGCAAGGGGACGCGCTCCAGCCTTTCTGCGGGGCGCTGATCAGCAGGTCGACGGCGCATTTGTGCATATCCACCCAAATCGTGCCGGAGGCGATGCAGTCCAGCACGAACAGGCCACCCACCGCATGCACGGCGTCGCCAACGGCTCGCAGGTACTCGTCGGGCAGGAGGATCCCGGATGAAGTTTCAACGTGGGGGGCGAAGACCACTTTCGGCTTCTGCGCCGCAATGGCTGCCAGCACTTCGTCCAGCGGCGGCGGGGCGTAGGCTGCCTGGCGCCCCGTCTCGACCGGCTGGGCTTTGAGCACCGTGGTGGCCGCCGGGATGTTGCCCATCTCAAGGATCTGGCTCCAGCGATAACTGAACCAACCGTTGCGTATCACCAGACACTGTTGTCCGGTAGCGAACTGCCGCGCCACCGCTTCCATGCCGAATGTGCCGCTACCCGGAACCACCGCCACTGCTTCGGCGTTGTAGACCTGTCTCAGGGTCTTGGAAATGTTCTTCATCACGTCTTGGAAGGACTGCGACATGTGGTTCAGCGAGCGGTCGGTGTAGACCACTGAGTACTCGACCAATCCGTCGGGATCGATGCTCGGATAGAGCTTGGACATGGTGACTCCTTTGGCAGAGGGGTAAACATCATTGGCAAGCAAGTGTAGGCAAAGGGCAGGGATCAGCTCATTGATTTGCGCAAATGAGGTTAGAGTGCTCGGCAATGTCTCAATCGTTGCGTGAACCATGAAGCTGCCGCTGTTTATTTCTCTGGATGGGCCCAAGGGCACCGGCAAAACCACACTGCTGGAGGCTGTTACCGCTGCACTGCGGGCAGACAAGCACAAAGTCATTCGGCTCTGCGAGAGAAAAAGCGATCCGTACCGCGGCGAAACCATGGCCTTGGTCAACCAACTCGCCAGACATCCGTCGCGGGAACTGGAGTGGGCGGTGTGTCAACGCCTTGCGGATAGCCGTCGCTGGATTTCCCAGCAGGTGCTGCCCAAACAGCCACTGGACAGCATCATCCTGATCGACCGCTGGTATCCGTCTGACGCCGCATTTCGCCATAGCGTGCCGTTTGCCGAGATTCTGCAGTTGAACATGCAGCGAGGCGTGCGCGTGCCGGATCTGCATGTCGGCGTTGTCACCGCGCCGGATATTTCATGGGCGAGGGCGACGGCCCGGTCGCGAGGGCTGGGCGGCACGGTGATCCAGAAACACGCAGAGCACGTCGTCTGTACCGAGATGTTTGAGCAGGCGGTCGCCGATCACGGCTGGGTGTTGTGCCGTAACGAAGGAACCATCGAAGCCGCAACGACTCAGGTAGTTGCAGAGATCTATAAAGTGCTTGGCTGATTGTCGAATCAGCGCCGCCTGATCTAGTTTGAATGCCAGATTTCTCTGACCTGAACTCACCGTACTGACGGATCACACGCCCCCGATGCTCACAAACCTCTGGTATGTCGTTCTCCCATCGTCACAGCTGACTGATGGACTGATGCCGGTTCAATTGCTCGGACAACCTTTTGTGGCGTTCCGCGATGACGCGGGCGTCGCTCACCTGCTTTCGGATATTTGCGTGCATCGCGGCGGCTCGCTGTCAGCGGGCAGCAAAGTGGGCAATAGCGTGCAGTGTCCCTATCACGGCTGGCGGTTTGGCGCTGATGGTATTTGCACACTGATACCAGCGCAGCCGGACGTGCGGATTCCCGCCAAGGCCCGCGTCGATGCGTACCCGACGCTTGAGCGCTACGGTTGGATCTGGGCGTTTTTAGGTGATCTGCCGGAGTCTGAGCGCCCACCATTGCCCACGCTCGACTGGATCGACGATCCCGCCATCCGCGTGGTCTCGGGCCACTTTGACTGGCAGGCCAGTTGGGACCGGATTATCGAAAACGGTCTGGACTTCGCGCACGCGCCGTTTGTCCATGGCTCAACCTTCGGCGATCCGGATCATCCCGAGATTGAATCGTTCGAGGTCGACAGCGATGCGTGGAGCGGCAGCGCCCAAATGCTTATGCGCAGGCCGGCGCGCAAAGGGCTGCTGCGGCGTAAATCCTCCACCGAGTTTGTCAGTGTGGTGACTGTTCCGGGGTTTCACCTGTCCGGTCCGTGTACAACGCTGGAACTTGAATTACCGAACGGCTGGCGGATCTACATCGTCTCGGCGCATGTCCCGATTGACGCCAATCGCACGCGCACCTGGTGGATGATGGGCAGAACGTTCCTGCGCACCCGACTGCTGGATCGCAGGTTCATTGCGAGCAATATCCGTATCTTCGAACAAGATCATGCCGTGCTGAAAAACGTCAGGCCCGAACGTGTGCCGGACACTTTTCAGCAGGAGGTTTCGTTGAAGTCCGATGCGCTGCAGATCGCCTTTCGCAAAGACGTGCAGGCACTGGAGCAGCGCGGTTGGCGGATCGATGAAGACCGCCTCGCTCGAAACTTCACCGGACGCAAGGCTTGCGCGATACCCAGCCCTGAACGTCGTCAAATTCGCGCTTGGGCGATCGAGCCGATTCCGCTCGTGGATATCACCCACGAACCTGACTAGTGCTGCGAGCCAGCCTGCGCTTGGCGCAGACTGGCGCAACCCCTAGCGCGTCTCACATTGCGGCGAAGGCTCGCCGCTCAATGCATCCACCATCGGCGGATGCTCCTGCACCGCCTGACGCAAGTCCTCGGTCACTCGCAGCTCTGCACCTGTCGGTGAGAACGTCGCTGCTGCCGCAAACGGCGCGGGATTGGCCGGAACCGGGCGTTTGCCACGGCGCCACAGGAAGAAGGTAACCATGCACAGATTGACCAGCGCAAACACCCAGAACAGACCATTGGCACCGAACGAGTTCATCACCGGCGAGATCATCATCGGGCTGATCGCCGAGCCCAGTGAGTTGATCAGCAGCAAGCCCTGAATCATCGGCACCAAGGCTTCGGCCGGGGCGCGGTCGGCGGCGTGGCTGACGGCAACCGGGTACAGCGCAAACACACCGCCACCGAGCAGAAACAACATCACCGCGAGCATTGTCGAGGACAACGGCACCAGGACGATCAGCAGCGACAACACCGTGCACGCTACCGTCAGAATGGTCAGCACTTGCAAGCGATCCTTGCGATCAGACCAGCGTCCGACCGGGTATTGCAGGAGCATCGCGCCAAGAATCGTCCAAGCCATCATGCTGCCGACTTCACCGACATTCAGACCGCTGCGTTGCAGATACAGTGGCAGCAAGGTGTAGATCGCCGCGATGGTCACACCCGAGCCGAAACAGCCGACCAGCCCGGTCGGGGTCACGCCCAGCAGTTGCCGTGGTTTGAGCGGCTCGACCTGATCAAGCAGCGGCGACACGCGCGGCAGGATCACGATCGGCAACACCGACAACGAAGCGAGCATGCCGGCGACCATGAACGGTGCGCTGTCGCTGAGCCCGGTGATCTTGCCCAGCGTTGCCTGGCCCAGCACACCGGCGCCATACAAGACGATCATGTACAACGCGAGCAAGCGCCCGCGAATCTTCGCGTCGCCCGCCAGCAGCAGCCAGCTCTCGATCACCAGAAACACGCCGACCGTGGCCCAGCCGTTGATCAGGCGCAGGGCGAACCAGCCCCAAGTGTCATAGAACAAACCCTGCAGCAGGATGGTCACGGCGATCAGCGAGGCAAAGCTGCCGTAGGCGCGGATATGGCCGATGCGCAGAATCAAACGGTCATTGAACACCGCACCCAGGGTCAGACCGATGAAGTAGGCCGATGAAACGATGCCGATCATCGTGGTCGACGCACCGGCAGCGTCCAGTCGAAGGGTGGTCAGCGAAGACAGAAAACCGTTGCCCAGCGCAACAATGAACAGCCCGAGCAGGGGCGCCAGCGCCATGGCCAGCAAACGCGGAGACATAAAAACCTCTAGAGAACGAACAGCGCAACGTGCGCCTCTGCGCATGCGATTGCCAAGCCGGGATGTGTGGTGCAGGTGCCCGCCGAACGGGCAGGGCGGTTGGGTATGTTTCGGTCACCAGATCCGGCGACTGCAAGAGCGCGCGGATTCTAAGGCTTGTGCGGAATTTTCCAATGGCTGTTTGCTGCGACAGTTGGACGCAGGTCAATCAAGGCTGAGTCATAACGACAGCTCATCCTTTGCAGGGCAAAAATGTTCCTTTATTGATCTTCTTGCGCTGGTTAGCCTGTGCGGTCGGTTTGCCATTTTGTGCCAGGAGTCATGATGCTGATCAAAGGTGAGCGGGCCGCCACGGCGTGTGGTTTGGTGGCGATCGTTTTGTGGAGTACCGCTGCCGGATTGATCAGAGGCGTCAGCGAACACTTCGGCCCGCTGGGAGGCGCTGCGCTGATCTATTCGCTGGGCGCCATGCTCTTGCTGGTGTTCCTCGGCCGCCCGCGGATTCGCTCGACTTCCAGGCTCTATCTGCTGCTCGGCAGCGCATTGTTCGTCGCTTATGAGGTGTGCCTGTCGTTGGCATTGGGTTTCGCCAGTGATCGCCATCAAGCCATCGAACTGGGTGTGGTCAATTATCTGTGGCCATGCCTGACCGTGGTGCTGGCGATCGTCATGAACGGGCAGAAGACCCGCTGGTTCATCATCCCAGGCTCCGCGCTGGCGATTTTCGGCATCTTGTGGGTGGTCAGTGGCGAGGGTTTATCGCTGCCGGGAATTGTGCGCAATGTTCAGTCCAACCCGTTGAGCTACAGCCTGGCATTGACCTGTGCGATCACCTTTGCGCTGTATTGCAATGTCACGCGTCGCTATGCCGGCGGGCAGAATCTGGTGGTGCTGTTTTTTGTGCTGACGTCCGTCGTACTGTGGGGGAAGTGGTACGTGAGCCAGGAACAGATTCCGCCATTCACTTGGGAAAACTCCCTGGAGCTGCTGGCAGCCGGAATCGCCATGGCTGGCGGTTACGCGCTGTGGAACATCGGCATTCTGCGCGGAAACCTGACCTTGCTGGCGACCGCGTCCTACTCCGCGTCCGTGCTGTCGTCGGCGTTCGCCGCGCTGTGGCTGGGCGTCAGTTTGCAGATGCAGTTCTGGCAGGGCGCCGTGCTGGTGACGGTGGGCTCGCTACTGTGTTGGCAGGCGACCCGGCAGCACAAGGTTTCCCAAGCAACTCCGATCAAGGTCAGCGTGGGCGAAAACCCTCACTGAAACAGGCCTTAGCGGCCTGCCTTAACGGATGCTAAATTAGCGTCGCAACGCAAGTCTCCCGCAATCACGCGGGTTTATGGAGAGCAACAGCATGGAAGCCACCCCGGTAGACCGTTCAGCCCCGATCCGTTACTGGGCAGTACTGGGCTTGTCACTGCTGTTCAACCCCTCAACCCCGGCCATGGCCTTTACCCCCGAGCTGCATTCGGCCTACGCGCTAAAAGCAGCGCAGGCGTTTCAGCGCTGCCCCGGAGTAAAGCTACCTGTGCAGTTGGGCGAGGCGTTGGCTAAAGGAACGGATGCAGAAGACTCAAGCCCGCTGACGATCCTTCAGCGCGCCACCCACTGGCATTTCTACAACCGCAACGAAAAGCTTGAGCCACTCTGGTTGGTCCAGCGCAATCTGGACGCGATTTTCAACAAACGCATCAAGAAGCTGAACGAGCTGCTGGTGAAACCTGATGCCGACCCGGTTGCGGTCTACGAGCAAGCAGGAAGGGTTTTGCATTACATACAGGACATGAGCGTCCCCGGCCATGTGGTGCCGGCTTACCACGCAAAGTTACCGGGCAATCATTCCGATCCATTTGATGAGTTCGAGAGCATTGAAGCGCTGCCAGTGTTCGACTTGTCTGACGTGCAGTGTCAGGCGCTTCGTGATGAGGCGGATAAAGCCGATGCCAACCCTCGACGTTTTCTGGACGCCGCTGCCACAGCAACCTTGCAAGCGATAGAGCAGATAGACGCGGCCGGTAAACCTGTCGTCGACGGTGCATGGAACGCATATTGGGTTTACCCCGCGCGAAACACCGATGAAGCCCGCAAAGGCTGGGGCCAATACGGTACCTGCGAATTTGCAAAGGGCAATGTCAATGCTGGGTGCAAGCGTGAAGAAGAGCTTGTGGCGTTGTTCGAACAACAGTCTCGGCAGGCTCAGAGAAACTCGGTGCTGATGCTTTTTTATGTGCAAAAGAAGCTGGCCGAAGCAGGCCAGAAAAACGCCAGTGCAATGGCTGATCAATAGTGGGGACTGAAATTTAGAATGCGCCGCTTAATAACTCATGGATGTGTTGTCGTCAGTGTTGCGATGCTGTGTTCAGGATGTACCTCCTATGCGACCGTGCCGACAATCAACGAACACGCTGGAACCGCAACCCAGGAAATCATCTCCAGCTTCAGCTACGAAATAGACTCTCCCTGGAAAAACAGTCGCCTTGGCAAAGACGCCTACGCGCAGACAAAAAGCATGTTTCCACATGCACAGGATCACAGCTCCAGCCCTGTAGCCTCGAGCCTCCCTGCACTGGAAATCAAAGTCTCGGAATTTTCATTGGGTGGCGCTTGCACACAAGAGTATTTGACGGGGTTGAGTTTTGGTTTGATTCCGAGTTGGTGTACAAGGCCAGACCTGTACAAGTTTGATTTCACCCTGAATAAAGATAACGGCTTTTGCAGGCAAAGAACTTACTCAGTCAGCGCCACAACGGTTTCCCATCTCGTGATGATTCCGTTTGCGCTGTTTGAGCCCGAGAAACGACCACTGGCCATTTATCAGGCTTCGCTAAAAGATTTCCTTCAAGCCGATCAATGTTCCAAAGGCTTGTGACCGGCGCATCAGGCCTTCAAAAATCTCGCGGCGTAACTGACAAACAACAACAGGAAAACCAAGCCACCCAATGCGACCACCAGCGTACTGAGATGCGCAACCATGCCGATGAACGCTGGGCCCATGAGAATGCCGGCGTAGCCCATGGAAATGATCGCCGGAATCGCGGTGCGCTGGGGCATGCGTTGTTGCCGACCCGCCGCCGTAAACAGCACCGGAACAATGTTCGAGCAGCCGATACCGACCAAGGCATAACCCAGCAAGGACGCCTGCCAACTCTCGAACACCAGCGAAACCAACATGCCGGCCGCCGCGCAGATCCCGCCCAGCGCCACCACGCGAACGCCACCCAGTCGGCTGACGATGGCATCTCCGGTCAGGCGCCCGAGGGTCATCGCCGCGGCGAAGCTCGCATAACCCAAACCGGCGTAGCTGGGTTCCATTGCACGTTGCGAGGCGAGAAAAACCGCGCTCCAGTCAAGCATGGCGCCTTCCGTCAGGAAAACAATGAAACACAGGCTGCCCAACAGCAGCACGATCCCCCGTGGCATCGCCAACAACGGGCCGTCTCTCTCGGTGCCATAGGGCAACAAACTCGGCGCAGCCTTGTACAGTGCGGCGAGGATGATCGCCACCAGACTCAGCACAGACAACAGCGGATCCAGCCCCAGGCTGAGCATCGCCGTCATGGCCCCGGCACCGGCGATACCGCCGACACTGTAAAGCCCGTGGAACCCGGATTGCAGGGTTTCGCCGCTGTTCTTTTCAACAATGATGGACTGGATATTGATCGCGCAATCGAGCATGCCCATGCTCGCGCCGAACTCCAGCACCGCAAGGGCCAGCCCCGGCAGCCAGGCGAGATGGCTCAGCATCGGCAACACTGCGCACAACGCGACAGTCGAGCAGATGATCACTGGCCGACAGCCAAACCGTGCAGTCAGATAACCGGCAAACGGCATGGCGACGATCGAGCCGATACCAAATCCCAGCAACAACAGGCCCAGTCCGCCGTCGTCCAGTCCGGTACGCGCTTTCACCAACGGCACGAGTGGCGCCCAGGCCGACATCACAATGCCGGTGATCAAAAATACAATGCGCGTCGACACGCGTTCGCCGTAGTTTGCATAAGTCGCCACGGATGATGTCGAGGTGTTCATTGAGGCGGACATCCTTATCGGTGTCTCCCGGCTTTTTTTGGCGACGAACCGGAATAACAGGTTTTCGAGACGAAAGAGTCCCTGCCAGCATCCGTCGGGATGCTGGCAGGGAGCAGGGTTAACATGAGTGAACAGAGCGCAGATCAGCCAACAGACTTCAACGGAATAGGGCCTTTGAGCCGATCCATCATGGTCGCGCAATACCAGTCATCGAACTGACAAACGCCGGTCTCGGCGGTTTCCGAATAAGGACCCGGCTCGTACGAAGGCGAAGTCACGCCACGCTGGGTACCCTCGACCAGCGTGCGGTCCTGATCGTTGGTGGCAATCCAGACTTTGGTCAGGCGCTCGATATCGTAATCAACACCTTCCACTGCGCTGTCCGGTACCAACCATTTAGTGGTGACCAAGGTTTCGGTGGCGCTGATCGGCAGCACCCGGAAGCTCAATGCATGGTCACCGAGGAAGTGATTCCAGGTGGACGGGTAGTGGAAGTACAGCAGCGCGCCGATGTCCGCTTCAGCTGTCTTGTCCAGGCGACCGGCAACGGCCGGTTTGCCGTCCATGGTGTAGCTGACGGCGCCGGATGACAGCGGAATACGGGTCATGCGGAACTGGCCGTTGATATCCATCACCAAACGGCTTGGCAACCCGGCGCTCTCGCACTTGGACCAGTAGGCCGAGAGTTCGGGATCATCTTCACCACTGATGCCGCCCACCGACAGGTTATCGACGAACGAATGCAACAGTTCCGGGTGTGAGCCGTCGCAGTGGTAGCACTCGCGATTGTTTTCGAAGACCAGTTTCCAGTTGCCTTTCTCGATGATGTTCGACTCGAACGCCACTTTGCAGTTTTCAAGATAGTGCGGCGCGATGAAAGGGCTGACGGCTTTGCGGAAACCCTCGAAATCAGGAGCCTTGGCGGCCACGCAGACATAAATATAGGTATCAACGATCTCGCAGTGAACGCTTTTCAGGCTGTATTGGGATTTGTCGAAATCCTGGCCCATGTTGCCGGCGAACAACAGGTTGCCATCCAGCTCGTACGTCCACTTGTGATACGGGCAAACCATCTTCGCCACTTTGCCGTGATCGGCCTCGCAGATTTTTGCGCCACGGTGACGGCAGGCGTTATGGAACGCCCGAACTTCGCTGTCTTTGCCGCGTACCACTGCAACGGGATAGTCACCGATCTGCAGGGTGAAATACTGCCCCGGTTTGGTGATTTCAAAGGTGTGGCCGGCGAAGATCCAGTCCTTGTGCCAGATCTGCTCAAGATCCTGACGGTAAACGCTTTCATTGCTGTAAAGGGCGCCCGGCAGCGAATGCCAGGGTTTGCGCTGTGCGATCAGGTCAAAAACGCTTTCTTTATTCATTATTATCCTCCCAGGGGCGACATAGCCCTCAGCCTATAGGGCGCAGGACAGCGATCACAAACGACATTTGCTGTGGGCAATTCATGCGTTGGGGTTATCGATGATGTCTGACTGGCGTGCCAGCACTGGGTGAAAAATCGGTTCCAGAACCGTAATGGCGCAGCTGGATTGTGCAATGTGTTTGATCGCTGTTTTCACCTCGGCACTGCGCTCTACACCGAGACCGCTGGCGAACAGATCAAATTTCTGGCTCAGCTCTTCAGCGCTGAGGGGCGTTTCGGGGTCGCCCCGCGCGGCAGTGATCGGACTCACCAGCACGCCGCCGTTCTTCAGGGTAATGGTCAATCGGGAGAGGATTTCGGCTGGGAATCTGGCCGAGATATCGGCGGCTTCGACGACTTCGATACGGCGGCTCAGTGCCAGAATATCTTCGGCAAAAATCGCCGCCCCGGTGACTTCTTCCGGACCGACCTTGCCCCGCACAATCAGTGCGGCCAGCGGAAAGGCGAGGGCGTACTGCGCCTCATCGGCGTCACTCGGCGTATGCCCCTGCAAACACATCGACTCGTAGAACGTTTCCACGCAAACGGTTTCAATCGAGTCCGCATCGAGCTGAGGGTTTTCTCGCTGCAGTTCGAGCATGGCGGTCAGCGCCGGTTGTGCCCAGCGGCAAACTGGCCAGGGTTTGAAGTACTGACTGTCGATCTCCCAGCGTGCACCGATGTCGCTCCAGTATTCGGCGACTGTGATGTCTTCAACCGATTCTGCCGGTGCACCGGTGATGCCTTCCCGAGCCATGAGCAGGGCGTTCAAACCCGCAAATGCGCCTGCACCGTGGGCATCGCGCAGCATCGTCGGCGCTTGCACCACGCGCATCATCGGGCAGCGTGCGCTGAAGTACTCAGCGATGCCCAAGGCGTGGCGGAAGGTCGGCTCATCAAAGCCCAGCAAGCGCGCGCCGACGCAGACAACGCCCAGCGCGGAAAAACCACCCGATGCGTGATAAGTCGGCGAGGTCGCCATCAAGGCGGAACCGGCCCGCAGCGCCGTTTCATAACCGATGCACAGTGCGCTCAGTAGCGCATGGCCGCTGATCGACTGGCCTTGATGATGCAGCGCATCGGCGAGGGCAAGCACGGCGGGAACAACGGTCGCTCCGGCGTGCCCCTTGGATTTGAAGTGGCCTTCGTGGGCGTCGAGGCTGTCAGCGCTGAACCCTCCGGCCCACGCTGCGCCGAGCACGTTGACACGTTGCCCGGCAAAGATCAGGCGACTGCTATAGGCGCCCGCCGGGTAATGCTGTTCGGCAAAACGCCGCATGGCGCTGCTGGTGTCATTGCTGGCCGCGCCGGCCATGACGCCGACGATATCCAGCAGACTGTCCTGCAAGATTGCACGAGTCTTGAGCGGGGCATCGAGGAAATCAAAATCGCGACAGAATTCGAAGAGTGACATTCAACAATCCCTTCCTGTGAGTTGCGCCGGGCCGATCATGGCCGGCGCAGCTCAACAATGAGCCACGGGGAGGGTGCCGCTCTAGCAACATTTTCGTCGGGCTATTGATAACCAAATCAGCCGACGACGGTGCGGTGCGGATTAACGGCGGGGAAACTTCGCCAGAATCCATTCACGAAAACGCCGCAACTCGTCTTCGTTTTCGGAGCTTTCGCGACAGCTCAGGTAGTGCCAGCTATTGCGCAATTGCACCTGCTGCTCGATCGGTCGCACCAGCAGGCCTTGCTGTACCAATCCCGTGACCAGGTGATTCCAGCCCAGCGCAATGCCCTGATGGGTCAGGACCATGCTGATGAGCAGGTTGTAGTCGTTGGCATTGAAGATTTGCGGGCTGTTCGCCGGGCGATCGTCAATATCGATGGCCTGAAATGCCAGCCACACGCCCCAGTCGACATGTTCGGCGACTTGCGAGCGACCGTAAGGGCTGAGGTTGAGCAGGGCCGAATCGCGCACGCCTTCGATCGTCGAAATCTCTGGGTGCTTCTCCAGATACTGCGGGGTGCACACCGGGTAAATCACGTCGTGGCACAACGGGTAGCTTCTATAACCGTCACGGATGCGCGAAATCTTGGTGATGAAGATGTCCGGCTGCACACCGGGTTCCATTGTCAGAAAGTTCTGCGTGGTGATCAGGTTGAGTTCGATATCCGGGCACTGCGCGAAGAACTCTTGCAGATGATTCGACAGCCACAGTGCGGAAAAGGCCGGCGAGCAACAGACGGTGAGGACCTTCTTGGTCGACTGGCTGCTGCGGATGCGTTCGGCGGCCTGCGCGATGTTGACGAACGACAGTTGCGCGGCATCGAAGAACACCGCGCCGGCCGCCGTCAGCTCCACCGCCCGGCCGACGCGGGTAAACAGTTGCGCGCCCAGATAACTTTCCAGTTCACGAATCTGCCGGCTGATCGCGGCTTGGGAAACGCACAGCGCCTCCGCCGCGCGGGTAAAGCTTTCGTATTTGGCCGCGGCGACAAATGCCTTCACAGCCCTCAAGGACGGCATTTTCAGCAGGATGGTGTCAGGGTCGACATGCTTGCTCATTCGTACACTCTCCTAACGATACAGCTCCCCAACGAAGCGCGAGGAGGGTAACGGAACCGTGCGGGGAGGGCTACGCGAGCGTCGCTGCGGGGATAGACCCGGTCGCTCATGGTGCTGACGCGGCACTCGGCAATGGCTGTCGTCGCAACCGATAACCCGACGTTATCGAATTGCCCCTGTAAATGTAGTTGGATTAAGCGGGGTGATGCTAATAGATTTGAAACATCCCTTTTTCCTGGGACCTCAAAAATAATAAAAGGAAGCCCGTCGTGAAGACATCTATTCATTACCGCTGCCGCTTACAATTATTTTTGCTCGTTTGCCTGTCGCTTAATGCGAAAGATGCACGATGCGAAGGAGGCAAGGTATGACAAGTTCCGACGAGATCATTTGCGTAAAGAATGTTTTCAAAGTCTTCGGTACGCAGCCAGCACTTGCCATGAAAATGGTTAAAGAAGGCGCATCAAAAGCTGAAGTGTTCAAAAAGACCGGTCAGGCGATTGGTGTTTTTGATGCCAACTTCTCTGTTCGCCGCGGTGAGATTTTCGTGATCATGGGTTTGTCCGGTTCGGGCAAATCGACCATGGTCCGATTGTTCAACCGGCTGATCGAGCCGACGTCCGGGCAGATCTTTCTCAATGGCAAGGAAATCACCGGCCTGGGCGACAAGGACTTATTACAGGTTCGTCGCAAAGACATGGGCATGGTCTTCCAGTCGTTTGCATTGATGCCGCACATGAGCGTCATCGACAACGTTAGCTTCGGTCTGGAAATCAGCGGTGTCAGCGAGAAAGAACGCTATTGCCGCGCGATGGGCGCGCTGGAGCAGGTTGGCCTGGCAGGGCAGGAGTTCAGCTTTCCTCACCAACTCTCCGGCGGCATGCAGCAACGTGTCGGCCTGGCCCGCGCGCTGGCCAATGATCCCGCCATTCTGCTGATGGACGAAGCGTTCTCGGCACTTGATCCGATGATTCGCAGCGAGATGCAGGGCGAACTGATCAAGCTGCAGGCCGAGCAGGATCGCACCATCATTTTTATCTCCCACGATATTGAAGAAGCGGTTCGCATCGGTCACCGCATTGCGATCATGGAAGGCGGGCGCGTGGTGCAAATCGGCACGCCGCGTGAACTTCTGTGCAACCCAGTGAATAAATATGTGCGTGATTTCTTTAATGGTTTCGACACCAGTCGCATTCTGAAAGCGGGTGATATCGCGCAACAGGATTGCAATGTCGCTTATATACCGGGCGGGCAAACGCCGATTAAAGCGGAAGCGTCTCTTCGCGACATCTTTCATCTGGTTGCGGCCTCGGCAACTCCCATGCCGGTGGTGGATGAAGTTGGACTTTATAAAGGTTCGATTTCGCAGGGCCATCTTCTGAGCTGCCTGTGTAACAGCTGAACCGAGAATAATCAGAATTGATATGCCGTTTCTGAGTGCGAGGTAGCATCATGTCAGACTTCAACTTTTTAGATCCCTTTCAAAGTCTCAATATTCCTTTGGGATCCTGGGTGGAAAGCGCCCTTAAATATCTGGTGCATAACTTCAGGGAAGTGTTTCGCTCGATCCGCTGGCCGGTCGATCAAGTGCTGGACGGTGTGCAGTGGGGACTGCTGTCGGTTCCGCCGACGGTCTTCATCATCATTGCCGGGCTGATCAGTTGGCAGATTGGTGGCAAACGCATTGCCATTTTCAGCGTCGCCACCCTCACCGGGCTTGGACTGATCGGTGTGTGGAACGATGCCATGGTCACGCTGGCCCTGGTGCTGACATCGCTGTTGTTCTGCGCGGTCATCGGCATACCGCTGGGCATCTTGTGTGCACGAAGTGATCGCACGGAAATGATCATCCGTCCGGTGCTGGATGCCATGCAGACACTGCCGGCGTTCGTCTATCTGGTGCCGGTGGTGATGCTCTTTGGCATCGGCAACGTACCCGGTGTGATCGTCACCATCATCTTTTCCGTCGCGCCACTGGTGCGGCTGACCAACCTTGGTATTCGCCAAGTCCCAGCGGACAAGGTGGAAGCCGCCCGCGCATTCGGCTGCACGGCCACGCAAATGCTGATGAAGGTGCAGTTGCCGTTGGCGGCGCCAACGATGATGGCCGGCCTCAATCAGACCTTGATGCTGTCGCTATCGATGGTTGTGGTCGCCTCGATGATTTCGGTGGGCGGTCTCGGCTTGATGGTGTTGAGCGGCATCGGCCGCCTCGACATGGGCCTGGCCAGCGTCGGCGGTGCCGGGCTGGTGCTGCTCGCGGTATTCCTTGATCGACTGACCCAGGCAATGGGTGAGCGCAGCAGCGATCTGGCCTCCGGTCAGCGCTGGTATGAAAGCGGCCCTGTGGGGCTGGTCATGAAACTGAAGAAAAAGAAGAACGTTGCACGTCCAGTGACGAATTGAGTTGGCCTGCTCACCCCATTAAAAATTCCAAGCGTGGTGAAACATGAAACTGACAAATCTCAAGAAAAGCGTGGTTGCGAGCCTCGTGGCTTCAGTGTTTGGCACCTTGTTGTGCTCGGCGGTCTACGCGGCCGACGCCAACAAACCCGGTGCCGGCGTTTCGATTACGCCGATCTTCCCGACGATCGCCGAAGAGCGTTTTCGTGGTGAGGTGGTGATCGCCGGCCTCAAGGAGTTGGGCTACGACGTCAAACAGCTAAAAGAAGTCGACTACCCGGCGATGTTTCTCGCACTGTCTTACGGCGATGCGGACTTCACCGTGCATGAATGGGAGCACCTGCACCAAGCGTTTTATGAAAAGGCCGGCGGCGATGACGTGATGGTCAAAGTCGGGCAAGTCATGAAAGGCGTGTTGCAGGGCTACATGATCGACAAGAAGACGGCCGAGGCTTATCAGATCAAGGATCTGTCGGACTTGAAGAAACCCGAAATCGCCAAACTCTTTGACAGCAACGGTGACGGCAAGGCTGACCTGACAGGCTGCAACCCGGGTTGGGGCTGCGAGATCATGGTCGAACACCACATGAAAGCCTATGGCTTGGGCCCAACCGTGGTCGACAACCGCGGTTCGTACTTCGCGTTGATGGCAGACACCATTGCGCGCTTCCAGCAAGGCAAACCCGTGCTGTTTTTCACTTGGGTTCCGCAATGGATCGCCAGTGTTTTGGTGGAAGGGCGTGACGTGGTCTGGTTGCCGGTGCCTTTCACTTCGCTGCCGGATGGCAAGGAAAGCAAGGACACCTTCCATGATGGCAAGAACCTCGGTTTCCCGGTGGACACGATCAATGCCGTGATGAACAAAGAGTTCGCCGAGAAGAACCCGGTGGCGCGCAAATTCCTCTCTGAGGTCAGCATCCCTACGGCCGCTGAAAGTGCGCAAAACCTGCGCATGCAGAACGGTGAAAAATCGCTGGCCGACATCAAGCGCCATGCTGCGGAATGGATCAAGGCCAACCAGCAAGCCTATGACGGCTGGTTGAGTGACGCCCGGGCGGCAGCGAAGTAATCGGTTCGACCACGGTTTGGCGGCGGGCGGTGCCAGTCGCCAAGCCACAAGGTTGTCGTTTCAAGTGAAGGTGAGCGGGTGACGCAAGATGGAAACTTTCCAGAGTCCGTTGAAACAACAGAACATCGGCTTTCGCCCATCCACCGTGATGTCGGGCCATGAACGTGTGGTGCGGGTGGCGTTTATCCTGCTGGATCATTTTTCGTTGACGACCCTTTCAACGGCGATGGATGCCTTGGCCACTGGAAACCTGATCAATGGCGAAACGATTTACCAGGTATCGACCTACTCACTGCAGGGCGGGCTGGTTGAAAGTGATATCGGCGTGTCACTGGTCTCGCAAAGGCTGGTGGCGGAAGGCTTCAGTCATGATGCAGTGATTGTCGTCGGAGGTCAGCGTGTGAGGCTTGCCACGCAGCCAGTGCTGCGCCGAGTACTGAAGAAGTCCGCGAGCAAAGGGATCGTCGCCGGTTGCTGGAATGCCGCGTTTTATCTGGCCGATGCCGGTTTGCTCGAGACTGGGGAGTTTGCTTGTCACAGCGACAGCTGCGGTCTGATCAATGAATATTTCCCGCAGTTGAACGTTTCGACTCGCGAGTTTATTTGCGCACAGCGCCGAGCCACTTGCGCCAACGCTCATTCGGCGCTGGATATGACCCTGGCGATCATGCAGGAACTGGGCGCGCGCAACGATGCGCCACTGGTCGATGAAATAAAACGGGTTCACCAGTCTGGACACCTTCAACCGAAGACTGCCGACAGTCTCCGCTGTTCAGCGATTCCCAAGCCTTTGAACATAGCGCTCGACTTGATGGAAAAAAACATTGAGGAACCGTTGGAAATTGACGCAATCGCCAGCCAGGTTGGCGTGTCTCGCCGGCAATTGGAAAGAAGGTTTGCCCGCTATCTCAATGCCGCACCCAATCGATACTACCTGGAACTGCGTTTGACTCGGGCTCGGCAACTGATTGTGCAAAGTGATCGTTCGTTGACGGATGTGGCACTGGCCACCGGGTTTGTCAGCTATCCGCACTTCTATAAACGCTTCAAGGATCTGTTTGGCTTACCGCCCATGACCTTCAGGGATTACTACAACGCCAACGACTATGTCAGTAGCGGCCGTTATGCCGTGGCGGCGAATTTTTAAAACAAACAGTCAATCGTCACTGTTTGTGTAAGTGCCAGTTTTGCAAGTTTCCGGATCAACGCCATTGCGTGCGTTTGCTTTGTGCTGCGTGCGTTTTGCAACTTCAACGATTAACGGTTTAACACTATGAAAGTCAGTTCATTACCCGCCGATGATGATAGTTGTGGCTGGTTTCATTTGAGCAAGCCACGCAGTCCCGAGCCGGCTCACCGTGGGCACCGTTCCGCCCGCTGGGTGATCATCGGTGCCGGCTTCACGGGACTGGCGTGCGCGCGGCAACTGGCGTTGAATTTTCCCGACGATGAAGTGGTGCTTATCGAAGCGCAGGAAGTCGGACTGGGCCCGTCGGGGCGTAATGCCGGTTTTGCCATTGATCTTCCCCATGATATTGGCGCTGAGGATTACATCGGTGACATCGCACTGGCACGCACCAGTTTGAAACTCAATCTGGCCGGCCAATCGATACTTCGCGAGCTGGTCAATCAATACCGCATCGAATGCCAGATGAAAGCCTGCGGCAAATATCAGGCAGCGGTAGAGAACCGCGGTATCGCTGTACTCGATGCCTATCGCCGGGGCCTGGAAAAACTCGATCAGCCTTTTCAGATGATTGATGCCGATGAGTTGCCCGAACATTTGGGCACGCGGTTTTACCGCAAGGCGTTGTTCACGCCGGGCGCAGTGTTATTGCAACCGTCCGGACTGGTAAAAGGCCTCGCCGACAACTTGCCATCGAACGTCACGCTGTATGAGCGCACGCCGATTCTGGAAGTGGAGTACGGCACCAAGACGCTGCTCAAACATGCCCACGGCAGCATCACTGCCGACAAACTGATTCTGGCGAACAACTCGTTCGGCATGCGCTTCGGTTTCCTGCAAGGGCGCATGTTGCCGATCTACACCTACGCGAGCATCACCCGGCCGCTGACCGAAGAAGAACAGGCACGGCTGGGCGGCAAACCGTTCTGGGGCGCCATTCCGGCGGATCCGTTCGGCACCACGGTGCGCCGAACCCCGGACAACCGTTTGCTGATCCGCAACAGTTTCACCTTCAACCCGGATGGTCGCAGCAACAGTAAATACAACGAGCGTTTCGTGCGCCGGCACAAGGCTTCATTCGATCAGCGTTTCCCGATGTTGCCGGAGGTGACGTTCGACTACACCTGGGGCGGCGCCTTGGCCATGTCGCGCAACCACAACGGCTTCTTCGGTGAACTGGCGCCCAATGTTTATGGCGCGCTCGGATGCAACGGTCTGGGTGTCACGCGCGGAACCGTCACCGGCAAGTTGCTTGCTGACTGGCTGGCGGGGCAGCGTGACCCACTGATTGACTTCCTGCTGCAGGCGCCGGGGCCCAACAGCAACCCGCCAGAACCGTTCCTTTCGCTTGGGGTGAACATGAACCTCAAGTGGGGGCAGTACCGCGCCGGGAGAGAAAGCTGAGTCTGCGTTGGCCGGTCGCTGCAGCCTCGTCGCTCCGCTGCCGTCCTGAAGGCTTGCACCGCCAATAACCAAGGTCTGCCCGGCATGCCGTCGGGTGCACGGATTGAACATTGAACCACTGGAGAAAACGCTATGAACTTTGACGGAATTTTTACCCCTGCCATTACCCCGTTGTCCGCTGATGGCCAGATCGACTATTCGGCGTTCTCCGACGTGCTCGAATATCTGATCGAGTCCAAGGTTCACGGCATCGTTATTGGCGGCTCCACCGGCGAGTATTACGCGCACACCGCCGAGGAACGCGTGGCCGTCGCCGAGCGCGCCAAAGACGTGATCCGCGGACGTTTGCCTCTGGTCATCGGCACTGGCGGCATTCGTACCGAAGACTCGGTGTACTTCGCCGAAAAAGCCAAGTCACTCGAAGCGGACGCCATTTTGGTCGGTTCGCCACCGTATGCCTTGCCGACGCAAAAGGAAATTGCCGCCCATGTGCTCGCCGTGGACAAGGCGGCCGGGCTGCCGATCATGCTTTACAACTATCCGTCGCGGATGGGCGTGGCGATGGGCGACGAGTTTTTCGAAGCCATCGCTGGCTGCAAGAACATCGCCGCGATCAAGGAAAGTTCGGGTGAGATGAGTCGTCTGCACCGTCTGGCTCACGCCCATCCGTCGATCCAGTTGTCCTGTGGCTGGGATGATCAGGCGCTGGAGTTTTTCGCCTGGGGCGCGCGTAGCTGGGTATGCGCCGGCTCGAACTTCATCCCGCGCGAACACATCGCGCTCTACGAAGCCTGTGTACTGGAGAAGAACTTCGATAAAGGCCGGCGGATCATGTCGGCGATGCTGCCGTTGATGGATTTCCTCGAGAGCGGCAAGTTCGTGCAGTCGATCAAACACGGTAGCGAACTCAGTGGCCTGCGTGCCGGCGGTGTGCGGGCGCCACTGCAACCGCTGGAGCCTTCCGAGAAGCTAGCGCTGGAAAGCGTGATCAAAACCCTGCAGAAAAACGTCGCGCGTATCGTCGAGGAGGCTTGAAATGGCAGACCTGCTGAGCAAAGAGCAATACCTCGAACTGGCTGCGAAACTCGAATTTCGCAACCAAGCGTTCATCAACGGCCAGTTCTGCGCCTCCAGATCGGGCAAGACATTCACCACGACCAACCCGGCCACCGAACAGGTATTGACCGAGATCGCCGCGTGCGATGCCGACGACGTCGATGCCGCCGTCGCCGCTGCGAAGGAAGCCTTCGATGACGCACGCTGGCATTCACTGGCGCCGTCCGCACGCAAATCGGTATTGCTGCGCTTTACCCAATTGCTGGAAGACAACGCCCATGAACTGGCGGTGCTGGAAAGCCTGGACAGTGGCAAGCCGATTCGTGAATGCCAAAACATCGACGTGCCGGAAACGATTCATACATTGCGTTGGCACGCCGAGCTGATCGACAAGATCTACGACGCTACGGCGCCGGTCGGCTCGGGTGCGGTGACCATGGTGGTGCGCGAACCGATCGGGGTTGTCGGCCTGGTGCTGCCCTGGAATTTCCCGCTGCTGATGCTCGCCTGGAAAATCGGCCCGTCGCTCGCCGCAGGCTGTTCGATCGTGGTCAAACCGGCCAAGGAAACCACCTTAAGCACCTTGCGCGTCGCCGAACTGGCGTATCAGGCTGGGATTCCCGCCGGCGTGTTCAACGTCGTGCCCGGGGGAGGGAAAGAAGCGGGCGAGCCGCTGGGCCGTCACCCGGATGTGGCGATGGTCAGCTTCACCGGATCAACCGATACCGGGCGGCTGTTTCTCAAATATTCCAGCGAGTCGAACCTGAAACGCATCGTGCTGGAATGTGGCGGCAAGAACCCCGCCGTGGTGATGAATGATGTCGAAGACATCGACCTCGTCGCTCAGCACGTGGTGAACGGCGCGTTCTGGAATATGGGTGAAAACTGCTCGGCCTCTTCGCGCCTGATCGTCCACGCCGACGTCAAGGATGAACTGCTGCAGCGTGTGCAGGTTCATTTGGGTGACTGGAAAATGGGTGATCCACTGGATCCTGAAAACCGCCTGGGTTCGATGATCAGCAAAGCGCATTTCGACAAGGTGCGCTCCTACCTTGACGTGGCCCGCGACGAAAACCTGCATGTGCTGGTGGGCGGCAAAACCCGCCAGGATATTTTCGTCGAACCGACTATCGTTGACGGCGTGAGTCGCGATAGCCGTTTGTTCCAGGAAGAGATTTTTGGCCCGGTACTGAGCGTCACCACGTTCCAGACCGTTGACGAAGCGATTGAGCTGGCCAACGACACGGCCTACGGCCTGGCAGCATCGGCTTACACCGGCAACCTGCGCCATGCACTGAAATTCTCGCGCGGCATCCGTGCCGGGATTGTCACGGTGAATTGCTTCGGTGAAGGCGATGCCTCTACGCCATTCGGCGGCTACAAGGAGTCGGGGTTCGGCGGGCGCGACAAGTCGATCTGGGCGCACGATCAATACACTGAAATCAAAACCATCTGGATTGATGCTTCCTGATAACGCCTTGACGCAACAAATCGCATCGCCCCGACCACTGAATTGAGTGGCGGGGCGATTGCCACATACCGTAACCCCCATCCATGAGCTGGACTGGTTAGTGGCCACGTCAGCAGAAAGCTTTCAGTCATCCGCTTTTCTGCAGACATTTTGAACCTAACTCGACATCGGTGGCTCAACCGGGAAATGTTCGGGGTGGGCGAAATGAACGCGTTCAAGAATCAACTGACATTCGCACAAGAAACCAGATTACTCGCCTTGGCGGCCTGGCGACGTGCACTGGAAAACCTTGAACTGCGAAGGGACTGTCCAGACGCCTATCACGACGAACTGCTGCGCCAGTCGGATGAAATGGACCGCTTGGGCATGCTCAGCTGGGACGAGTGGCGCGACCTGCGCAGAGAAGCAGACGTTGCGTACCTGCGCGCAGTCGCTGGAGACGATTACCACTGAGGTCATGTACGTTGGTTATCCGCATCCGCTGAAAATATCGAATCAACAAAACAGGAGATTTCCATGCCCGAGCCGTTGACCTCATCAGCCGCACCCGCTCGCTCCTGGTTCGCCCGATTCTCAGGCTCCGGGTGGGGCGGGCGCGTCTTCTGGTCAATTCTGATCGGCGTGACAATCTTCCTGCTGATTAGCGGGTATGGTGCCTTCGTCGGGACCAACAAACAGAATCTGTACTTCGCCTTTATCGGTGGCATGACCGGCTTCGCTGCCACGGCAATCGGTGCTGTCGTAGCGATCGCGTTACGAGACATCGCCGCCCGAACCCAAGACATCATGCTCGGCTTCGCCGCCGGAATGATGCTGGCCGCCAGTTCGTTTTCGCTGATTCTGCCGGGCATAGAAGCGGCTCAGGCGCTTTGCGGTAATCAGTTGCTCGCAGCCTGCGTCGTCGTTGCAGGATTGGGATTGGGCGTAGCGCTGATGGTCGGCCTTGATCGTTTCGTGCCTCACGAACACGAGAAAAGCGGACGCCGCGGGCCGGATGCGCAGCGCATCAATCGTGTCTGGTTGTTCGTTCTGGCAATCACACTGCATAACCTGCCGGAAGGCATGGCCATTGGCGTTAGCTTCGCCAACGGCGATATGAAGGTCGGACTGCCGCTGACCGCGGCGATCGCCATCCAAGATATTCCCGAAGGCTTGGCTGTCGCTCTGGCATTACGCGTGACAGGCATCTCGGCACTTCGCGCAGCGCTTATTGCAGTGGGTTCGGGGTTGATGGAACCCATTGGCGCCATTGTCGGACTGGGTATTTCCAGCAGCTTTGCATTGGGATATCCCATCGCGCTCGGTCTGGCAGCCGGGGCGATGATTTTTGTGGTGTCCCATGAGGTCATTCCCGAGACCCATCGCAACGGGCATGAGACCCCGGCCACGTTGGGACTGATGCTCGGCTTTGGGGTGATGATGTTCCTCGATACTGCTTTGGGTTAATCGCGAACCTGACCAATGGCGAGAACCCCTCACGCACTGGCTTTAACCTCAGCCTTGACCACTGATTTACGATAAGTCAGCAGAACGATGCCCGTGACCACGATCACCCCGCCGAGAATCTGTCCTTTACTGAGCATCTGGTCCAGCACAATCCAGCCCATCAGCAGCGTTGCCAATGGCTCGATGTTCATGACCGGCGCGTTGCGCGGCATGTCGAGGCGAGGCACCGAAATGAACAGGACGATAAAACCTGTGCCGTACAGCACCACCAGAGTGGCGAGGGCCAGCCATCCGGTCGAGGTCGCGGGCAGGTTCAATCCGCCGGGAAGGGCGCCCGTCAGCCCTGCCAGGTTGACGCTGCTGAACACGATGAAAATGGTCAGCAGACTGCGTACCGAGCCACGTACCTGAGACAACTTGTGGTCGGTGATCCACAGCGCGCAGGCGAACACGCTGGCGGCGCAGAATGCGAGCGCGACGCCGGTCAGCCATTGCGCACTGACGTCCGTCGTGGTCGAGAGACGCCCGGGGACATCCAGCACAAACACCAGGCCCAGTAGAATCAAACCCATCAACGTCGCGGTACGTGCGCTCGGTCGCGGGCCACCCAGTGCCCAGGTGAGCAATGCCAGCAGAATGGGGAATACGTTCGCCACCAGCAGGGCAAGCGCCACCGGCACCCGTGCGACAGCAGAGTAGAGGCACAGACTCTGCGCAGTGATCAGCAGCCCCAGCAACAGTTGCCAACGCCAGGCGCCCGCCGGCAAACGCAGGCTTTGTCTTTGCCACAGCACCAGGATGGCGAGCACCAGCAAGGTCCCGCCGGAACGCATCAAAATCGCCAGCAACACTCCCGCACCATCATCAAATGCGACTCGCGCCGCCACATGATTGCCGGCAAACGCACAGCCCATGCACAGCAGAATGATTACGGCGAGAAAGCGAGGGAAGGGTGGCGGTACGGTTTGCGCAGCGGTAGGGCGAGGCATGGCAGATCTCAGGATTGTTAGCCGTTCGAACGACTTGGTTTTTATTAGGTTGTCGTATAACTAGCCCGTTTTATCGCATTCGGCGACGTCGGGCAATAGACCTGAAAGCGCACAGCTACGCATAAGTTCAGCGTTATGGTGGATTTTTACCTATTTGATTAAATGTAGAGATCGTATGACTTGATAGGGCAGGGGCGCATCGGCCCCTGCTTCCAGGGATTTACACATTCATGAGATGCGGGTCTGCATTTGTTCAGGCATGAAATGGATAATCGATGTACCCACGCTGATCCCCACCGAAAAAGCTGCTCGGATCCGGCGCGTTGAGCGCCAGGCCATCGTGCAGCCGACGCGGCAAGTCAGGGTTGGCCAGGAACGGCCGGCCAAACGCGATGATGTCGGCACGATCGGCAATCAGCGCCTGTTCGGCAGATTGCGCATCGTAGCCGCCCGCCAGAATCAGCACGCCGTTCCACGTTTTGCGCAACTGGGCAATGATCGCGTCCCAGCGCGGGTCGAAATTTTCATCTTTGACTGTGCCGACCATCGCCGGCTCGACCAGGTGCAGGTAGGCCAGATTCCATTGGTTGAGCGCCTCGACGAGGTGGCCGAAGGTCGCCTCCGGAGTGTCATCACCCATGCCCATGAAACGCCCCATCGGCGTCAGGCGTACGCCGACCCGCTCGGCACCGACTTCTTCAGCCACGGCCGCAACCACTTCCAGCAGAAACCGCGCGCGATTCTCCACGCTGCCGCCGTAGGCATCGTCACGCTGATTGCTGTTGCTGTTAAGAAACTGGTCGAGCAGGTAACCGTTGCCGGCATGGATTTCCACACCGTCCATGCCCGCTTTCAGCGCGTTGCGCGCGGCCACGCGATAGTCCTCGACGATACCGGCGATTTCCGCCGTTTCCAGCGCGCGCGGCACCGGCACATCACCCCAGACACCGTTACCGTTTTCGTCGACGATAAACGTCTTGCCCGGCACCGGCACCGGCAGCGCGCTGGGCGCAACGGGCAGGCCGGCATCAGGTTGAAAGCTGGGGTGGGACACCCGACCGACGTGCCACAGCTGCATGAAGATCAGGCCGCCGGCTTCATGCACCGCAGCGCTGACGTCACGCCACGCCTCAACTTGCTCAGGACTGTAGATGCCCGGCGTCCAGGCGTAACCCTGAGCCTGCCGGGAGATTTGCGTGGCTTCGGTGATGATCAGCGCGGCACTGGCCCGCTGGCGGTAGTACTCGGCGTTCATCGGTGTCGGCACGTCGCCCGGTTGGCCGGCGCGTGAACGCGTCAACGGCGCCATCGCCACGCGATGGGCGAGGGTGTAAGGGCCGAGTGCAAGGGGTTGGAACAGACGACGGGTCATGGGTAGCTCCAGATTTCAATAAAAGGAATTCAAGCGCGGCAGCGGGGCCGCGAACCAGTGCCGCTAACTTAACCGCGCTCAGCGGGGCTGATAATCGGTGACCGGCGCTACGCTGTTTTGCGCGCAACGCAACGGCGCCCGTGCTTATCAGCGATGAACACGGGCGTGGTTCAGGCGGGTTGGTTTGAGCGCGTCAGCGGCAGGTTCAGCCAGCGCCGGCCCGTAGCGTTGGCGACGGCGTTGCCAAGAGCGGCGGCCATTGGCCCTTGAACGATTTCAGCGGCACCGAGGAAAGGTTGTCCCGGCTGGTCGAGCAAATGCACATCGACTTTTTTCGGCAGTTGTGTGAAACGCAGAATCGGATAACCGCTCCAGTCGTAACTGCGAATGCCCCCCGCGTCGTAAGCGACTTTTTCGTACAGGGTCCAGCTCGCGGACTGCACGATGCCGCCCTCGACCTGATTGCGCAGGCCGTCGGGGCTGACGATCTGGCCGACATCCACCGCCGTCACCACGTGTTCGATGCGAATCTCGCCGGTCTGCGGATGCACGCGAAGTTTCACCGCGATGGCGCAGTAACCCATGATGTTTTTGTAGCGGGCAAAGGCGAAACCGATACCGGCGCCGGGCTCGTTGCTTTTTTGCGGCCAACCGATCTCATCACGCACACGCTCTACGACCGCGCGAGCACGCGGGTCGCTGAGATGGTCCAGACGCAAGGCGACCGCGTCGATGCCGGCCCGGATCGCCAGCTCGTCGATACTCGCCTCGATGGCGAAGATGTTGATGTGCGCACCCAGCGAACGCATGGCCGAGGTACGAAAGGGCATTTCGGTGACGAAGGTCATGTTGATGCGCGTTGAGTTCAACTCGTACAGCGGCACCGCGTTGCGATCACCATCGCCTTCGGGCTGGGCGATCGGCACGGAGGGCGCCGAGGCGAAGGGCCGCGCGAGCAAGCGTGCCGGCAACAGACGCCCGGCGTTGACGATGCGTTCGTTGTGCGGCGTGGTCCAGAGTTCGTAGGCCCAATCCTGCAAACGGCCGTGGCTGAGACCAGCGTCAACTTCGGTGACCATCGCCGAGCTGTATGGCTCCCAAAGATTTTCCTGTTCGCGCATCCATTGCACGCGCACCGGCGTACCGGGCACGCGCAGCGCGATCAATGCCGCATCGGCGGCGGCATCATCGGCGCCGTTATGCCCGTAGCACCCTGAGCCTTCGGTATGAATACAGCGCACCCGCTCAGGTGGCAGACCGAGCATTTCGGCAATGCCGGCGCGCAGCGGGTAAACGCCTTGGGTGTGGGTCCAGACCGTGAGATTGCCGTCCTTGAACCAGGCCACCGCGCAAGACGGGCCGATCGAGCCGTGCATCAGATATTGCTTGGTGACCCGCGCCTGAAAACGCGTATCGGCCGCGCCGCTCGGCGTGCCACTGTTGCTGATCGGATAGCGCCGTGAGGGCAGGCGTTTGAGCAGGTCATGAATCTGCGCCGAATCAGGAATCGCCTCGCCGCTGCTCCACTGCGCGACTTCGCTGGCACGGCGCATGGCTTTGATCGCTTGCCACTCGTCACGGGCGAGCACCGCCAGATAGTTGCCGTCGCGGATCACCTTGACCACGCCATCCAACGCCTCGATGGACGCCGCATCGAATGCCTGCAACGTGCAGCCCGGACGGGGCGGGCGGATCACCCGCGCATGCAGCATGCCCGGCAGGCGCATGTCCTGGACGAATGCCGCGCCACCGCTGACCTTCGCCGGGATGTCGAGGCGCGGCAACGAATGGCCGATCAGTTTGAAATCAGCGGCGGCCATCGCCGGTGATTGAGCCTTGGCATATTGATGCACATCGACATGTTTGACCGCGTCGGCGTAACTCATCCGCTGACCAGCCGGGCCTTCGATCACACCGTCGCGGGTGCTCAGCAGCGCCTCATCAACCTGCCAACTACGCGCGGCGGCATTGACGAGCATTTCGCGCACCTGCGCGGCGGCGTTATACAACGCGGTACCGCTGTCGAAAATGCTGTGGCTGCCGGCGGTGTAGCCTTCGTTGGGTGTTAGCGCGGTGTCGGCGGTGAGCAAGTTGATGGAGGTGGCCGGCACCTGCAAACGCTCGGCGGCGATTTGCAGCAACGCGGTTTTCACCCCGGTACCCAGTTCGACCTTGCCGGTGTAAACGGTAATGCCATCGGCGCCGATGCGGATCCAGGCGTCGAGAAACGGGTTGGTGCGCAGGCTTCCGGGGAGGTCGGGCGCGAGAACCACGGTGCCGAGCGTATCGACTTCGGTATCCGCCAACACACGTCGCGCCACCGGCAGTAGGGTGAATGCCACCAGCAACGCGCCACCGCGCAAGAACGCGCGTCGGCTCGGGTTCAATTCATTCGACTCACTCATGTCAGGCTCCCATTGTCCCCGGCCACCTGTTTGATCGCCTCGATGATCCGCAAGTGCGTACCGCAGCGGCACAGATTGCCGGCCATGTGCTCGCGAATGGTTGCCTCATCCGGGTGTCGATTGTGCTCAAGCAACGCCTGCGCGCGCATCAGCATGCCGGCAATGCAGTAGCCGCATTGCGCGGCCTGTTTCTCGATGAACGCCGCTTGCAGAGGGCCAGGTTTTTCCGCGCTGCCGAGGCTTTCCACGGTGCGGATTTTTTTGCCTTCGAGGCCGGCGCAGGGTGTCAGGCAGGCGAACACCGGTTGATCATCGACGATCACCGTGCAGGCACCGCATTGCCCGAGACCGCAGCCGTATTTGGCACCGTTGAGGTTCAAGTGATTGCGCAGCGCATACAGCGGCGGCATGTCCGGCTCCAGCTCAAGCGGTTGCGCGGCTCCGTTGACGTTGAGGGTGATCTGGCTCATTTCGTCTCCTGACGTAACGCTTCAATAGTGGAAGAGAGGTCGGTCCACGGCTGATCGGGGCTGGCTTGCTGACGCAGATACGCGGCCAGTGCGCCGAGTTTCGCGTTGTCGAGGCTGGCGGCGAACGCAGGCATCAGCGGGCCGGGCGATCCGGGTGTAGCGGGCAAGCCTTCAAGTACGGTTTTGAGGAAGTTGCGCGAACTGGCCGCTTGCAGTGCCGAGGTATTTTGCAGGCCCGGGCGACCATCGAGGGTGCGCATCGGTGCCGCCGGGCCATGGCAACCGGCGCAGGCGCTGCTGAAGAGCAGGGCGCCGGTCGAGTGGTCTGCCGCTTCACTGGCAGGCGTCTTCGGCGTCGTCCCTGTCAGCGAACGCGGGTTTTCCAGACTGAGCAGGTATTCGGCAATCGCCTCGGCTTCACTGGCGGGCAAGCGGGCCAGACTCAAACTGACCGGACGCATCGGCCCGGCTGGTGTGCCGTGGCCATCGACGATCTCGGCGCGCAGATAGCCCACCAGTTGCTCACGACGCCACGGGTTGCCGCGCTGGCCCATGCCGACCAGCGCGGGCGCTTGCCAGCCATCGACGATGCCGCCCTGCAAATACTCCGAGGATTTTTCCGCGCCGATCAGGTTCAGCGGCGAATGGCAGCCGGCGCAGTGCCCCGGGCCGTCGACCAGATAACGCCCGCGATTCCATGCCTCGGTACGTCCCGCCAGCGGCGTCAGTGGCTCACCGTGCAGGAACAGCAGGTTCCAGAACGACACCAGCGGGCGAATGTTCATCGGAAAATTCATCTGGTTCTGCTCGGCCGGCGCGTGCACGGCGGGGCCGCTCATCAAGTAGGCATAAGCGTCGGCGATATCTGCTGCGCTCATGCGCCGGTAGTGCACGTAGGGGAACGCCGGATAGAGCAAGTGACCATCGCGAGCAATGCCCTGACGCATCGCCCGCTCGAAGGCCGGCAGTGACCATTGGCCGATACCGGTCTCTACATCCGGGGTGATGTTGGTGCTGTACAGCGTGCCGAACGGCGTTACCAGCGGCAGTCCGCCGGCCAGATATTCACCGCCGGGGCGGGTATGGCACACCGCACAATCGCCGGCCTCGACCACCCGCGCACCGCGTTGCAACTGCGCAACATCGAACAGTGTCGAGCGCTCGATTGGCGCAATCGCCGGGCGCCACATCAGCCAAACGGCGCCGATCAGGCCGAGCACGGCGACGACGGCCACGCTGATCCATAGCGTTCTGGACTTCAGAAATGAGCTGTTCATGGGACTGAGAAAAACGCGGCAGGCAATGGCAGAACGGATCGGATACGGGTCATGACAACGCTCCTTGTAACAGCCGGGGAAGGGCGCCGATGGGGACGACGGCGCCAGGGGCCAAAGCGTAGAGAAACCGTCTGCGCGGGAGAATCAGCGGCGCACGCAACAGCGCGTTGCGCGAGAAGCAACGCCTGCGCCGTTGCGCCGGACGCATCACTGCGTTGCCCGCCGCGTGGATTCTGCGCGTCGCAACAGGGCCGTAGCCTTGGCAGCACTTTCCTGAACTCAATGAGGTGTCATCATGCTCACGGGCAATCCGGTCATTGCGACCAACGCCGAACAGCCGGCTGGACTTTCCGGCCTGATGGTTGCGTTCCTGGCATTTTGCTGTGGCGCGGTCGTGGCCAATCTTTATTACGCACAGCCAATCGTCGAACTGATTGCGCCGCAGATCGGTCTGTCCAGCGCCAATGCCAGCCTGATCGTTTCGCTGACGCAGTTTGGCTACGCGCTGGGCCTGTTACTGCTGGTGCCACTGGCCGACCTGATGGAAAACCGCCGGCTGGTGGTCGGTTTCACCCTGGCGGCGAGCGTCACATTGCTGTGCGCCGGGCTGACTCATTCGCCGTCGATGTTCCTGGTGTTGTCTTTGCTCATCGGTCTGACGTCGGTGGCTGTGCAGATCCTTGTGCCGCTGGCGGCGCACCTGGCGCCCGAGGCCAGCCGTGCCCGCGTCGTCGGCAATATCATGAGCGGCCTGTTGCTGGGCATTCTGTTGTCACGGCCACTGTCGAGCCTGCTGGTTGAAGTGTTCGGCTGGCGCGGGGTGTTTTACAGCGCATCAGCCCTGATGGCCGTCATCGCTCTGATTACCGCTGTGGCACTGCCGCGTCGACTGCCGACGCATAAGGCCTCTTATGCTGCGCTGATTGGTTCGGTGTTTGCCTTGGCCCGACGCTATCCGCTGTTGCGTCAGCGCTCGCTGTATCAGGGTTTACTGTTTGCCAGTTTCAGTCTGTTCTGGACCCTCGCACCGATTGAACTGATGCGTCACCACGGCTTCACTCAGGCCCACGTGGCGATCTTCGCGCTGGTCGGTGCCGTGGGTGCCATTGCCGCGCCGATTGCCGGGCGTCTGGCCGATGCCGGGCATGGTCGTCGCGGCACGCTGGTCGCATTGCTGTTGGCGCCGGTTTCGCTGTTGATCGCCGCACTCCCGGGCAGCGGCTATGTCTGGCTGGTGGTGTGCGCGGTGCTGCTGGATTTCGCTGTGCAATTGAACATGGTGCTCGGCCAGCGTGAGGTGTACGCCCTCGATCCCCACAGCCGTGCGCGCCTGAACGCCGTGTACATGACCAGCATTTTCGTCGGCGGCGCGCTGGGCTCACTGGTCGCCAGTCCGCTGTACGAGCACTTCGGCTGGAACCTGTCCGCCGTCGCGGTGGCGCTGCTGCCAGCGCTGGCGCTCGGGTTGTTCCTGAGCCGCAAGGCCGATGTCTGAACATCCGGCAAGTGCGGGCAAGCACGGCGGTACAAGACGTCGGGGGAACAGTGATGCACAATCGTCAGCGTTCCCTTTCGACCGGACCCCGCTTATGGACAAGTTGCTGGCACTGAAGATGTTTGTGGAAACCGTGCGCTGCGGGGGCTATTCCTCGGCAGCGCGCAAACTCGGGATATCCACGTCGTCAGTGACACGGCAAGTGGCCGGGCTGGAGCACGAGTTGGGCGCGAGCCTGCTCAATCGCACCACGCGCAACACCAGCGTGACCGTTGCCGGCCAGACCTATTTCGAAAAAGCCGTGGCGATTCTCGACGCGATCGACGAAGCCGATGCTGTCGTCGCCGATCGTGGCGCCGAAGCGCAAGGCCGTCTGCGCATCAGCGTGCCGGTGGAGTTCGGCCGACGCCTGATCGCGCCGCACCTGAGCCGTTTGCTTGAACGGCATCCGGGCCTGGAGATCAGTCTGTCGCTGAGCGATCAGGTCAGCGACCTGCTCAGCGAACAGATCGATGTTTCCGTGCGGCTGGGATCGTCCGTGGTCAGTGAAGACATTGTCAGCAAACGCGTGGGGCAGTTCGAACGCTGGGTGGTCGCGAGTCCGGCGTATCTGGCGCGTAGCGCGGCGCTCTGTCATCCACGGGATTTGCTGGAGCAGCAATGCCTGCGTTTCGATTACGGCGGCACCCACCAGCACTGGACCTTTCAGAATGAAGACGCGCCCATTCAACTCAACGTCCACGGGCGCCTGCAAAGCAACAACGCCGACATTCTGCGCGAAGCCGCCATCGGCGGCGGTGGAGTTACGCTACTGGCCGACTGGCTGGTGCGCGACGACGTCGCAGCCGGCCGGCTGACCCGCTTGCTTGAGCAGTACGAGGTCAATCCCGGCAGTGCCAGCACGTGCATCAACGCGTTGTATTTACCCAATCACCGTGGCTCCAGCCGGATCAATGTGTTTATCGATTTCCTCATGGAAATTCTCAGCCCGTCGCCGGCACCCGCAGCGTGACCCCTACGGCTCAACGGCGCCCGGTCCGCGTACTCACATCCACCCAAACCGCCAACACCAGAATGCTGCCCTTGACGATCATCTGCCAGTAGCTGTCGACATCGAGCATCGACATGCCGTTGTCCAGACTGGTGATGACCAGCGCGCCGAGGAGGGCGCCGTACACCGTGCCGGAACCGCCGCGCATGGAAGTACCGCCGATAAAGCACGCGGCGATGGCGTCGAGTTCGCCCATGCTGCCGGCCGAAGGTGAACCGGCGGCCAGGCGCGCGGTATTGACCACGCCGGCGAGGGCGCACATCACGCCCATGATCCCGAAGATCCACAGCTTCACCGCCTGCACATTGATTCCGGACAGACGCGTCGCTTCCATATTGCTGCCCACAGCGTAGACACGGCGACCGAACACGGTCTGGCTGGTCACGTAGCTGAACACACCGAGCAGAATCAGCAGCAACAAGACCGGCACGGGAATGCCGTCGTAGCTGTTCAGCGTCTGCACGAAACCGGTCAGCACGGCACCGATCACCAAGACGCGGATGACATCACGCACCAACGAATGTGCCGCGAGACCGTGAAGGGCGCGATTGCGCCGTTGTTTCCAGGTGAGGAACACGGTCAGCGCAAACAGCAGAACGCCGAGACCAGTGCCGATCGCGTGGGGCAGGTAACCCTGGCCGATGTAGACCAGCTCCGACGATACCGGCGCGATGGTCGTGCCGCCGGTAATCCCCAGCAGAATCCCGCGGAACGCCAACATGCCGCCCAGACCGACGATGAACGAAGGAATGCGCAAGTAAGCCGTCATGTAGCCGTTGGCGAGGCCAATCATCAGCCCGCAGAGGGCGACCAGACTCAGATTCGCCAGCAGCGGAATGTGGTAGACCACATCAAGAATCGCCGCGAGGCCACCGAGCAGGCCGAGCAATGAGCCGACTGACAAATCGATCTCGCCGCTGATGATCACCAGCACCATGCCGCAGGCAAGAATGCCGGTAATCGACATCTGCCGCAGCAGATTGGACAGGTTGCGCGGAGTGAGGAATCCGCCTTCGGTCTGCCAGCTGAAGAACAGCCAGATCAGCACCACGGCAAACACCAGCGCGAGCATTTTGTAGCGGGTGAACAGTTGTTTGACCTGATTCATTTACGCGGTTTTCCGATCATTATTGTTATGGC
This sequence comes from Pseudomonas sp. AC242, assembly GCF_979258655.1. Classification (NCBI taxonomy): domain Bacteria; kingdom Pseudomonadati; phylum Pseudomonadota; class Gammaproteobacteria; order Pseudomonadales; family Pseudomonadaceae; genus Pseudomonas; species Pseudomonas sp. AC242. Next base: position 2,484,675 of record NZ_OZ409873.1, on the reverse strand, counting down.
TGCCAGGCTGGCTGAGTGCGGCGGCGAGCACCTGCTCTTGTGTCAGATCATGGTTGATGAAGTCACCACGCAACTGGCCTTCGCCGATCACCAGCACGCGGTCGGAAACGCCGAGCACTTCGGCCAGCTCCGACGAGACCATGATGATCGACACGCCGGCGGCGGCCAGCGCGCCCATCAACTTGTAGATTTCGTATTTGGCGCCGACATCGACGCCTCGGGTCGGCTCATCGAGAATCAGCACCCGAGGTCTGGCCAAGAGCATCTTGGCCAGCACGGCTTTTTGTTGATTGCCGCCCGAGAGGCTGGTGATCGGCAGGAACGGGCTGGCGGTTTTGAGGTGCAGGCGCGAAATTTCCTTATCGATGCTGCCCAGTTCGGCTTCGGCGTCGATGCGGGTCAGTTTCGAGTAGTTGTCCAGCACGGCGAGGGTGATGTTCTGACCGACGCCCAGGTCCGGAATGATGCCTTGGCGCTTGCGGTCTTCCGGCACCAGGCACAGGCCGGCGCGGATTGATTTGAGCGGCGTGCGCGTGTCGATGGGTTGCCCGTCCAGCCAGACTTCGCCCTCGTGGCGACCGGGGTAAGCGCCGTAGAGTGCGGTCACCAGTTCGGTACGGCCGGCACCGACCAGACCGGCGATGCCGAGGATTTCCCCGCGCTTGAGGACGAAGGAAATGTCGTCGACCCGTTTGCGCTTGGGGTTATCGACGTCGTAGCAGGTGATGTGGCGGGCCTCGAAAATCACCTCGCCAATGTCGTGTGGTTCGCTGGGGTAGAGATTGCTCATTTCCCGCCCGACCATCTGAGTGATGATCTGCGCAATGTCCATGTCGGCCATGGCGGTGGTGGCGATGTGTTTGCCGTCGCGGATCACCGAAATGGTGTCGCACACGGCGGCCACTTCATCGAGCTTGTGCGAGATGTAGACGCAGGCCACGCCTTTGGCTTTGAGGTCGCGGATGATGTCCAGCAACACCTCGATTTCCGAACGGCTCAAGGCTGATGAAGGCTCGTCGAGGATCAGCAGTCGGGCCTTTTTATTGAGGGCCTTGGCGATTTCCACCAGTTGCTGATAGCCGCCGCCGTACTGCGACACCGGCAGCGCTACGTTCATGTCGGGGACTTTCAATTCGCGCATCAGCGCTTCGGCGCGGTGGATCATCGCCGGGTAATTCATGCGTCCGCCGGGCAGCGTCAGTTCATGGCCCATGAAAATGTTTTCGGCCACCGACAGGTCGGGCACCAGCGTCAGCTCCTGGTGAATGATGACGATACCGGCGGCTTCCGTTTCACTGATCGATTGCGCCCTGAGCGGTTGCCCGTCCCAGAGGATTTCACCGTCCCAGGTGCCGTGGGGGTAGACCGCCGAAAGGATTTTCATCAGCGTGGATTTGCCGGCGCCATTCTCGCCGCACAGGCCAACGCACTCGCCGGGCCTGACCTTGATGTCGATGCCGTTGAGGGCTTTGACACCGCCGAAGGTTTTGACGATGCCGTTCATTTGCAGCAGATAGTCGGACATGGGCAGGGCTCGTATATCAAAGACTCACACACCACTGAACCTGTGTGGGAGCGAGCATGCTCGCGAAAGCGTCGGTTCAGACAATGCTTCGTTGACTGACACAACGCCTTCGCGAGCAGGCTCGCTCCCACAAGGGTTTTCGCATTACCGGAGATCACTTCCCGGCGATTTGCGCCTTGGTGTAGAAGCCGTCCTGTTCGAGCAGGTCGATGTTGTCCTTGGTCAGCGGGGTTGGCGTGAGCAGGATGGTGTCGACCTTTTTGCTGCCGTTGTCGTACTGCGAGCTGAAAGCGGGCTTTTCATTGCGCGCCAGTTGTACCGAGAGCTTGGCGGCTTCGGTGGCGATGAGTTTCAGTGGCTTGTACACGGTCATGGTTTGCGTGCCGGCGATCACACGTTTGACTGCGGCAAGGTCAGCATCCTGTCCGGAAATCGGCACCTTGCCGGCCAGTTGCTGCGCCGCCAGTGCCTGAATGGCTCCGCCGGCCGTGGCGTCGTTGGAAGCGACGATGCCGTCGATTTTGTTGTCGTTGCGGGTCAAGGCGTTTTCAACAATGCTCAGCGCTTCGGTCGGGTTCCATTCCTTCACCCACTGTTGGCCGACAATCTTGATATCGCCCTTGTCGATGGCCGGTTGCAGCACTTTCATCTGGCCTTCGCGGAGGATTTTGGCGTTGTTGTCGGTGGGCGCACCACCGAGCAAAAAGTAATTGCCCTTGGGCGCCGCTTTCAGCACACCGCTGGCCTGCATCTCGCCGACTTTTTCGTTATCGAAGGAAATGTAGGCGTCGACATCAGCGTTGAGAATCAGTCGATCGTAGGAGACGACTTTGATCCCGGCTTTCTTCGCTTCGGCCACTGCGTTGGTCAGTACCGTGGCATTGAACGGCACGATGACGATAACATCGACGCCCCGGGAGATGAGGTTTTCGATCTGCGAAATCTGCTTCTGCTCGTTGGCATCGGCCGACTGTACGAAGACCTTGGCGTCCATTTTTTCCGCTGCCGCGACGAAGTAATCACGGTCACGCGACCAGCGTTCCAGTCGCAGGTCATCAATGGAGAAACCGATTTTCGGGTGGGCAGCGTCAGCCAGCACCGGCAGAGACAGCAAGGCCAGGGCAGTGGCCAATAGCGTGCGTTTTACGTTCTTCATAGTGGGGCGTCCTTTTATTGTTGTTGGAAAGACACGGCCTGACGATGAGTATCGGGCTGGTAAAACTGTAGAGAATCCGCAGACGCCGCAGGCACAGATTTGTCGTAGAAATGTCACCGCGTCGATGCGCCCGCAGACTCCCTGTGTGATCAGCGATAGATAAAGCGGTTGACGACGTTTTCGAGCATTTCCTGGCGGCCGCTGACCGCTTGCGGGTTCAACTCGTTGGTGAACGCGTGCTCGGCCAACGACTCAAGGTTGAAGTCACCCGCCATCACCGCCTGCCCGAACGGCTGCTGCCAGCCGGCGTAGCGTTGATCCTTCAGCCGTTGCAGTTCGTCGTTCTGCACCATGGCCGCGGCGCGCTCCAATGACAGGGCAAGAACGTCCATGGCACCGACGTGGCCATGGAACAGATCAATCTGATCAAGGCTTTGCCGGCGAACCTTGGAGTCGAAGTTGAAACCGCCATTCTTGAAGCCGCCAGCCTTGAGGATTTCATAGGTGGCCAAGGTCATTTCTTCGACGCTGTTAGGGAATTGATCGGTGTCCCAGCCGTTTTGCGGATCGCCACGGTTGGCGTCGATGCTGCCGAAAATCCCCAGCGAGACCGCCGTGGCAATCTCATGATGGAAACTATGCCCGGCCAGGGTCGCGTGGTTGGCCTCAATGTTGACCTTGATTTCGTGTTCCAGACCGAACTGCTGGAGAAAGCCGAACACGGTGGCGCTGTCGTAATCGTATTGGTGTTTGGTCGGCTCCTGCGGTTTGGGCTCGATCAGCAGGTCGCCGGTGAAACCGATCTTGTGCTTGTGCTCGACCACCATGCGCATAAAGCGGCCCAGCTGTTCGCGTTCACGCTTCAAGTCCGTGTTGAGCAGGGTTTCGTAGCCTTCGCGGCCGCCCCACAACACGTAGTTGGCGCCTTTAAGGCGATGGGTCGCGTTCATGGCGCTGAACACCTGAGCAGCGGCGCAGGCGAACACTTCTGGATCCGGGTTGCTCGCGGCGCCGGCAGCGAAACGCGGGTTGCTGAAGCAGTTGGCGGTGCCCCACAGCAGCTTGATGCCGCTGGCTTCCTGGTGTTGCTCGAGGTGATCGACCATTTGCGCGAAGTGGTTGCGGTACTCCCTTAAAGACAGACCTTCCGGGGCGACATCCGTGTCATGGAAGCAGTAATAGTCGATACCCAGTTTGGAGAAAAATTCGAAGGCGGCGGCTGCTTTGCCGATCGCCAGTTCCATGGGATCGCCAGCGTGTTGCCATGGCCGTTTGAACGTCCCCGCACCGAACACATCGGAACCCGGCCAGACGAACGTGTGCCAGTAACAGGCGGCCATGCGCAGGTGTTCGCGCATGGGTTTACCGAGGATGAGTTTGTCGGCGTCATAGTGGCGAAAGGAGAGGGGAGAATCGCTATCCGGGCCTTCGTAGCGAATCGCATCGACATCGGGAAAATACTGCATGGACCTTGTCCTTGTTGTTCTTGGCGGTGTCTCGATACTAGCAACGGCCCTGTACCCGCTGATTATGAAAAACATCAACACGGGGTGCGATTTTGCGTATTGAGCTTCTTCGGCCACGCGCCTAGTCTGTGCAAACCGTCTCCTTGAGAAGGGGGCCTCGAACAAGCCTGAAAACAATGAAAACCGTACCGCCTGTTCACCGCATCGCCCTTTTGTTCAACGGCAGCAAGATCTACGACCGAGGCATCATCAGCGGCATCGGCAACTACCTGAGCAGCACCCGTGCTTCCTGGGACCTGTTTCTCGAGGAGGACTTTCTCTGTCGTTTGAAAGGGATCGAACGCTGGCAGGGGGACGGGATCATTGCCGACTTCGACGATCCGCTGATTGGCGAGGCGTTGGCCGATATCCAGATGCCGGTGGTAGCAGTAGGGGGCTCGTACGAGGATAAACGCGCTTATCCGAAAGCGATTCCCTACGTCGCCACCGATAACAACGCGCTGATGACGCTGGCCTACAAGCATTTGATCGAGGCGGGACTGCAGCGCTTTGCCTGCTTCAGCCTGCCGGAAGCGCAAGCCAATCGCTGGGCGCAAGAGCGGGAAAAAGCCTTTCGCAAACTAATGAAGCGCGACGGCCTGCACGGCGAAATCTATCGCGGCATGGGCACCAGCGCACCGCTCTGGGACAGCGCCGTCGAACAGTTGATCGCCTGGCTGCAAAGCCTGCCCAAACCCATCGGCATCATCGCCGTCAGCGACGCCCGCGCCCGCCAGTTGCTGCAAGCCTGCCTGACCGCCGGCATTGCCGTGCCGGAGCAGGTGGCACTGATCGGCATCGACAATGATCCGCTGACCCGCAGCCTGACCCGCGTGCCGCTGAGTTCGGTCATTCAGGGCACGGAAACCATGGGCCGTACCGCCGCGCAATTACTCCATCAGATGCTCCATGGAATGCCGTCCACCGGTACACAAATCCTGATTCCTCCCGATGCGGTCAACGTGCAGGTGTCGAGTTTGCACCAGCCATTGGGTAATCCCTACGTCATGCAGGCGCTGCTGTTCATCCGCCAATATGCTTGCCAAGGCATTAAAACGGCGCAGGTGGCGGCTTATGTTGGTGTTTCGCGTTCGTCACTTGAAGCGCATTTTCGTGCTGAGCGAGGCTGTAGCGTGCATGACGAGATTTTGCGTTTCAAATTGGCAGCGGCGACTAGCGGCCTTAAAGATGCAGATTCAGTGATTGCCGACGTTGCGCGCAGTTGTGGGTTTAAATCTGCGCAGTATCTGCACACGGTGTTTCGGCGGGAGTTTGGCTGCACGCCGCGGGAGTATCAGCAAGGAGCAGGGATGCGCTGATGGAATACCGGAAATGAGGTTAGAGTGGGCATCAATGTCTTGATTGTTGCGTGAACAATGAATCGTCCGCTGTTCGTTTCTCTGGATGGGCCCAAAGGCACCGGCAAAACCACCCTATTGGAGGCCGTTACGCAAGTACTGAGGGCGGGCAACCAGAAAGTCATCCGGCTTTGCGAGAGAAAAAGCGATCCGTTCAGGGGTGAAACCATGGCCTTGGTTAACACTCTGGCGAGAAATCCTTGCCGGGATCTGGAGTGGGCTGTGTGTCAGCGCCTTGCGGATAGCCGTCGCTGGATCTCCCAGAACGTTCTGACGAAGCAGCCGCTGGACAGCATCATCTTGATCGATCGCTGGTATCCCTCGGATGCGGCGTTTCGCCAAACCATCCCGTTTGCCGAGATTCTTCAATTGAATATGGAGCGAGATGTGCGGGTGCCAGATCTGCATGTCGGCGTCGTCACCGATCCGGATATTTCATGGGCCAGAGCTGCTAACCGATCACGAGGACTGGGCGGCACTGTGATCCAGAAGCACGCAGAGCATGTGGCGTGTACGGAAATGTTCGAGCAAGCGGTCAAGGATCACGGTTGGATGTTGTGCCGTAATGAAGGAACGGTTGAGGAGGCGACGATGCTGGTGGTTTCTCGGGTCTATGAGGTGCTTGGGTTGAACGTCGAAGTGGATGCCAGTCTTGGCGCTCAGGGTATCGCGTAGACCTTGAAGTTCAGTGGGCACGGCCTGCCAGGAAGGGGCGTCTGGTGAAATTTTCTGGGGTTGGGCAGGACGCTTGCTCAGGCGCTCTGAATAGCCTGATGACGCTTTTATAGAAACAGGATGAGCAAAACCGCGACAGCCACAAAGCCATCGCGGTTGTTCTGCGTTTTAGCGGTTAGCGTCGGCCAAGCCAGCCTCGATGAAGCGAACGGAACTCTCCATAGCCTGCTGACCTTCTGGCAGCATGGTGGCGTAGAAGTGCCAAGCGTGGAACATCGCAGGCCATACTTCCAGGTTCACGCGAACCCGGTTATCTGCCAGGTGAGTTGCGAGGCGCATTGCATCACTCAACATCAGCTCGTTTTCGCCGATCTGCACCAAGATTGGTGGAAGACCGGTGACGTCCGCGAACACAGGTGAGGCAAGAGGATGATTGGCCAATGTGTCGCCGAGGAATGCTCTGGCGAGGATGTCCAAGACAGGCTTGGAGTTCAGAGGATCCAGACCTTCACGGTTGCTCATGGAAGCGCCGGTGTGTTCAAGGTTCGCCCATGGTGAGATGGAGGAGCCAACCGCAGGCAATGGAAGCCCTTTCGATTTAGCCGCAACCATGACGCTGACAACCATCGCGCCGCCAGCCGACTCGCCAGAGAACGCAATTTTGTTAGCCGGGATTTTCTGCTCAAGCAACCATTCGTAAGCGCGCAATGTGTCGTCAATTGATGCTGGGAACTTGTGCTCAGGAGCGAGGCGGTAGTCCGGCATGTACACACGAGCACCGAGCATTTTAGAGTAGTTGCCGCCGATACCGTGGTAGCCGTCTGGACGTCCTACAATGTAGGCGCCGCCGTGGATGTACATCACGACCGCGTCGGTTTTGATCTCGTCCGGAGTAACCAGTGTGCCGGGTACGCCACCCATGTCGACTGCTTCGAATTTAACGCCAGCTGGCGCTGGATTTTGCGCGAGCATTTTTGCGTAAGAGTCGCGGATGTCGCTCATTTTTGTAGTGGTATCGATTCCCTTAAGAACGGGTACCAGATCGCTAAGGCTATTGGCCCAGGTTTGGACGGCTGCTTGGACTTTAGTGTTCATAATGACCTCAATTGATCGTTGGGAGTGGATTAGCTAATTGAGATACTATGCTTACTATTGGGGAATAGGGTTCCCCATAACAGGTGCTAAGCCGCCCGAACGTTGAGACCACCGAGGCCGTATGGAACTCCATAACCTAAATGATATTGCCGCGTTTGTGAGCTCGGTAAACGCTGGAAGCTTCACTGCGGCGGCAAAACAGCTTGGCCTTACGCGCTCTGCAGTGGGCAAGTCGATAGTCAGGCTCGAGGCTCGTTTACAGGTACGTTTACTGAATCGCACTACGCGCAGTTTAAGCATGACGGATGACGGCCAGGTTCTGTATGAGCGCTGCGTGGGCGTTCTTCAGGATCTGGACGACGTGGAGGATGCCCTTGCGTTTCGTCGTTCGACACCCAGTGGGCGACTGCGGATGAGTCTGCCGGTTGCGCTGGGCAGACTTCATGTCCTTCAGCACATTGAGTGCTGCCTTAAGGATTGGCCCTCACTGAGCGTGGATATCACCTTTTCTGACAGGCTGGTCGATCTGATCGATGAGGGATTTGATTTGGCCATGCGTATCGGGCCACCGAAGGAAGATTCTCGGTTGTTAACGCGCACTGTGGCCTACCAACAAATGATTACCTGCGCTTCCCCCAAATATTTGGCTGAGCACGCCGAGCCTAAAACGCCGGAGGATTTATCCGAGCACCAGTGCCTGCATTTCGTGAGTGGTGGGAGATTGCTTCCTTGGAATTTTCGCGTGGATGGTAGCTCTGTGTCCGTTACTCATGGTGGAAGGCTACAGATGGACAGTGCTGAGTCATTACACCAGTCAGCTGTAGCTGGCCTGGGCATCGCGACTCTTCCTTCCTACGTGGTGAACGACGATTTGAGAAGCGGCAAACTTGTTCAATTGCTCGCTGGCTATGCAGAGGCCGCAGAGCCTATTCGGGTGATCTACCCTAGCAAGCGGCACCTCTCTCCAAAAATTCGACTCTTCATCGATAAGCTCGTGGAGGCTTGGTCACCATGCCCACCATGGGAGCAGCATTCTGCGGAAGGCATTCACTCTGCCTGACCCGTGAGCGAGGCCCGCTCGTCTAGTCGATACCTAGCATATGCATCGCGTATTCATTTCACTTGAGCATCGACTTCCAGGCGTGGGCACTGCGCCCGCATTCCGTGCATTTGCCAAAGGAGCCAGTGCCTCAGAGGCTTAGTGCGCCGGTGTTTTCCACATCCTCAATAGATGCTCATGACTGCGTTTCGTAGGAACTACTGGCGCTCCTTGCTGGGGAAGTGACCATGCAGACCGCTTGACAGCGGTCAAATATCCGAATAAAAATGAAGCGCTTCATAAATATCTCTTTAGAGAATAAATACAAAAAATAGAGTCGTGAAAATATCATGGATTTTGTTGGCTTATGGCCGCAGGCTGTGAAAATGAAGCGATTCATATTTTCCGTTTTACTAGGCAAGCCTGGAGTTCATAATGGTCACTGCATCATTAGCTTTCGCTCGGTCAACCACGCCGGCTGCCCTCTTATCTAAAGTCACCGACCGCCCCGGCACGGGGGCACAGGCTTCGCCACACAAATCTCCTAAAACCACCCGCATACATGAGTCCGAAATTTTCGGTCAGCCAGTGCGGCATTGGACGCGTGTGAGCATCACCGCGCCTTGTTTCTGTTTTTTCAGCGCGGGGAGTTTGACATGACGAATCTTCGACATTCAGGACGCACAGTTCTCATTACCGGGGCAGGAGGGGGCATTGGTGCCTCAATTGCCCGGCTGTACTGCGAGGAGGGCGCGCGGGTTGCTTTGGTAGATTTCGACGAACAGTCAGTTTCCGAGCTTTCACGGCAACTCAGTGCTGCCGGACATTGGGTGGCTTGGGCTAAAGCTGACGTATCAGATTTCGCTCAATGCAGTCGAGCCTGTCTTGAGCTTGGTGAGCAGCTCGGCCCGATCGACACCTTGATTAACAATGCAGGTATTTCCCCCAAACACGAGGGCGCACCAGCGCCGATTTGGGAAATGGATCCTCAGGAATGGGATCGCGTCGTTGGCATCAACCTGACAGGCTCATTCAACTTGGTCAGAGCTCTCGCACCAGCGATGGTCGAACGCCGTTTTGGAAGAATAGTGAATATGTCTTCCGTTGCCGGCAGCGCTTACCTCCCTATCGTCGCGGCGCATTACAGCGCCACGAAAGCAGCAGTTATCGGTTTTACCCGTCACCTGGCAGGTGAGCTCGGGCCTTATGGCATTACGGCAAACGCACTGGCTCCGGGACGCATCGAAACGCCGCTTCTAAAAACCGTTTCTGCGCAAGCGAACCAGGCAGTCGTTGATGAGACTCCGTTGGGCCGTCTTGGAACGTCACTTGAGGTAGCTAAAGCAGCATGCTTTTTGACTTCAAACGACAGTGACTTCATCACGGGCCAAGTTTTGGATGTGGCGGGTGGCTGGTTGATGCGCTGATCCATCCGGGCTCGTATTCAGCGTAACGATTTATCTCACAGTTTTTCAGCAGCGGGTGGTGGCATGGTTCGAACAATGGGTTTTCCTGGCCGATACGAGCAAGGGCCAGGCGCGCTAAAGCAGCTTGGCAGAATCCTTTCCGATATGGGGCAATCGCGCCCATTGGTCTTGTGCGACGAGTTCGTCTCGAGGCATCTGTGGCCTGAGGTAGGGAATGCATTGTCAGAGCATGGCTTCGAGGCGAACAGTATCGTTTTTCCTGGTGAATGCACTAAAGCTGCAATTGCGTCTCTCTGTGAGCGATCAGCAGATTACAGGCCAGACACCATCATCGCTTTGGGCGGGGGTAAGACAATTGACACGGCTAAAGGGATGGCTGCTCAGCTTAACGTCCCCATTGTCGTATGCCCGACCATTGCTTCCAGCGACGCCCCAACCAGCCGTTTGATTGTGCTTTACGACGAAGCGCACAAGGTCGTTGGTGTCGAGTACCTGAACATGAACCCCTCTGCAGTAGTCGTGGACACCGAAGTGATTGTCCGTGCGCCTGCAAGGTTTTTCGCCGCAGGCATCGGCGACGCCATCAGTAAAAAGTTTGAGGCGCAACAATGTCAGTCTGCCGGAGGCAATAACTCATTTGGTACTCCAGCGTTGAACACGGCATTGCTGCTAACAGAGGCTGTGTTTAAGACGCTTATGACCTACGGGTACAGCGCTTACCAAGCAGTAGGCCGGCACGAGGTTAATGATGATGTCGAGCGGGTTGTTGAAGGAACCGTCCTTATCAGTGGCGTTGGGTTTGAGAGTGGCGGCTTGTCGTTAGCCCATGCGCTTGTGCGAGGTCTTACGTCAATTCCTGCGATTACTTCCATGCTGCATGGTGAGCTTGTCGCATTCGGGACGCTGGTGCAGATGTCCGTCGAAGAGCGCCCAGACTCAGAGATCCTAGGGGTCGCTCAGCTTCTGAATGATGTGAATCTTCCCGTCACCCTCGACGGCCTTGGCCAGACGTCTGCGTTTACCTCTGAGGAATTGGACATTGTCGTCCAGGCAACACTGGGTGCGGTGTACGCGAAAAATATGGCGCCAGCCCTTACGGCTGAGCGAATCATCCGAGGACTCGCTCGTGCCGACGAGCTGGGACAACGATTGGAACGTTTCAACTAACCGCTAAATGCAGCACAGCTAATCCAAGAATAAAAGAGGCTCAGAAAATGACAGACAAGACCGTTCCGCATATTCATGACTTGCTCAAAGACTCCCCTAAGAATTGGGGTAAGTGGGGCCCGGATGATGAGGTAGGCTCACTCAACTACCTTACAGATATCGAAGTGCTCCAAGGGGTCAAAGAGGTCAAGCAAGGCAAGACATTTACTTTGCAGGTGCGGATGGCAGATCCTGCTGGTGACCCGGTCTGGCCTGGTCGCTCCCAGTCAAAACGCATGAATATCATGGATCGTGGTCACTACAACTGTGGCAAAGGCCCACATTTTCCGGGCTCTTACGAGTTCGCCGACGACGTGATGTTTTTTCATCTTCAAGGGTCAACTCAGTACGACGCCCTTGGGCATGTCTGGTACGACGATCAGATCTGGAATGGCTACAGCGCCGATACCACTATCGGTTCGCTGGCCAAGGCGAGCGTTGCTCCATTGGGTGAAAAAGGCATCGTTGGCCGAGGCATTCTGATCGACATCGCGCGCCACCGTGGTAAAGACGTGCTGGATGCAGGTGAAACGTTCAACCATGAGGATTTAATGGCTGCGGCCCGGGCTCAAGGCGTCTCTATCAACAAGCGCGACATTCTCATCATCCGCACTGGATGGATTGGCTCGTTTTATAAACGCGACCCGGAAGAGTTCTACAAAGACTTTATCGAGCCAGGCCTGACCTACAGCCCTGAGCTGGTGAAGTGGTTTCAGGAGATGGAAATTCCGAACATCGTCACCGACACCATTGCTAACGAAGTCACCGTCGACCCCGTGTCAGGAGTTGCGTTGCCGTTGCACAACGCACTCATGAGGAACTTGGGCATCACTCTCACTGAGATCGCTCAGCTTGATCCTCTCGCTGAGGACTGCGCTGAGGACGGTCAGTGGACGTTTCTCTATACCGCAGCCCCTCTAAAGGTCGTTGGCGGAACCGGAGCTCCTGTGAATCCGATCGTCATTAAATAAGTGTTTTTGCCTGGGGGCAGCAGAAACGCTGCTCTCAGGTTTTTCCCTCCAATTAACGGCTCCCGAACGGCAGGCTGTTGGCTTATCATCCTCTGCGCAAATCGAGGGCGTTCTTCTGATCGTCCTGTCTCCGCGCTACGATCGAGGATGCTGAATCTCCAATGAAAAAAATCGAGAAACCGAAGCTCAAGGATGTGGCTGAATTGGCGGGCGTCTCGATGGGGAGTGCTTCAAGAGCATTGGCTGTCCCGCACTTAGTGAAACCTGCCACGCTGGCCAAAGTACAAGCAGCTGTTCAAGAGCTCGGGTACGTGCGCGACGGGGCCGCGCGTGCTTTGGCATCCAGGCGCACGCACAGCATCGGAGCCGTTTTTCCTACTTTTAACAACCCTGCGTTCGCTGAAGCTGTCCAGGCCCTCCAGTTAAGGCTAACGGAGCTTGGGTATCATCTAATCATTTCTTCCCATGAATACGACCAGGCGCAAGAACTGGTAAACGTAAGGAACATGATTGAGCGGGGCGTCGAAGGCCTACTGTTAGTGGGTACTGAACATAGTCCTGAAATTTATGAAGCACTAACTGCCGCCCAATGCCCATTCATTCTCATGTGGTCGCTAGATGGTGCTCACGACCATCACTGCGTGGGATTCAGCAATGAGGAGGGTGGTCGATTGATTGCCAAGCACTTGCTTAGCCTTGGTCATCAAAGTATCGCGATGATCAGTGGAGTTGTTTCTAACAACGAACGGGCAAAATACCGTCTGAAAGGAATCACCGCTCAGCTACTCGAGTCAGGGATAGAGCTTTCAAGTGAACGGATTATTGAGCAGCCATTCACGATTGAGGGAGGGCGCGCCGGGCTGCGGATTGCTATGGAGCTTAACCCCAAGCCTACGGCCATTGTCTGCAGCACTGACCTCACCTGTATCGGAGCGTTGGCGGAAGCGCGCTCCAATGGGATCGACGTCCCCAAAGAACTATCAGTCAGCGGGTTCGATGATATCGAGTTCGCGGCTGCCTACGTGCCAGCCCTGACGACCGTCAGGGTGCCGACTTCGAAAATTGGTATCAGCAGCGCCAACAACATCGTTGCGCTAATCGAGGGGCGCCCACTTGCACGCCGCGAGCGCATACAAATCGAACTCGTCGTCCGAGATAGTACGGCGCCACGGCCCTAGAGCGTTTCCAGAAAGGCACTAAACTCTTGGTGCTTCATTGGCATTGAACCAGCCTGGGCGGTACTCGCTCCAGGTCAGTTGCCAGAAGCCCTCATGCTTGCGACGAAGCCGCATTCGGTAATGCGCGCCATAGAGAGGCGTGCCATCTTGCGTGTGTGAGTTTCCAGGAATGACTCTGCCGACAATCATTTCCGCTACACCCTTTTCCTCGTCGGCCTTGATCTCCAGCACGTCCGCGAAATGCTGCATCCACGGCCAGGGCCTGCGAAACTCTTTGAAGGAGCCGATGATCGCGTGGCGCCCTTCAATAAGGCCCATCGGTTGGAAATCACCAGCGGCGTCGTTGGCAAAGCAATGGGCAAGTAGCTGCATGTCAGCCTGATCCAGCGCCCATGAGTAACGAGCGTAGGTTTCAGCAATACACTCCTCGCTGGGTACCGAAGGCGTTGAGCTTGGGAAAGCAAGCCATGGCGAATTCAGCTCGCTAACGATGGTGGGGGCTGGATCGCCAATCCTCCATCCATCGTCACCTGGTGGAAGCTGCCAGTGAGTGGCAAGCGAGTAGTCCCCGGTTACCCAATTCAAGGCAATCAGCACGCTGTCGAGGCGCCAAGTGCCTGCTGTCTTTTTCAGAGAGCCTGTGACAGTCATACCAAATCCGAGCGTGGCCGACTTTGTGGCTTTGCTGATATGGCCATAGGCGTAGAAACTGAAATTGGCGTCGGTTTCTCCACCACCCACATAGTGATTGGTTGCCTTCACTGAAAAGCCATCAGCCTTGGCACGGTCTTGCTGGAAAGCTCTGACGATCTTGCGTCCACCCTCATGAGCGGACATGTGGCTTGTCACCAACTGGCAATTGTCAGTGAACATGTCCCCAGCAGATTCCCAATTACCGCTCTCCCAGGCTTCCAGAAAGGTGGCTATAACGCCCTTAATTTCGGTGCGATCAGTTGAGCCGGTCACTGGGTCACCTGCGAGGCAGGTTGGCCTATGGGGAAGTGTGGCAGGACATACTCAGCCATCTCCTCCAAGACATCAGCGGCTGGTCGCTGCAGAGGTTTGATATTCAGTGCGACGTGTGAAACACCTTCATCCTGTTGCCGTTTCCAGAGCTCCACGAGAGCATTACGCCCGATCCTTATTCCGTTGTAGCCGCGTTCCAGCGGTGTGCTCGGATCCTTCGCCAGATCGAAAAACGTCGCGTAGCCGTATGGTTTTACATTGCCGGTCTGGCTGGCAGAACGGAACTCGCGGATGAGGCCGGGCAAACGATTGAAGTCGCTCAGATGCCAAATCCAGGCATCGGCATTATTGGCTATCCACTCAAGCGTCTGACGGGCCCGGCCCACGACAATCATGGGGAGTCGAGGGCCCACGGGCTTGGGTACCATGTCTAGCAAGCCTTCCAGCTGGCCGAAAAGTTTGGTTGAGACGCTTGGGAAGCTGGTTTCAGTGACTGTCTTAATCAGCTCGAAGCCTTCCCGGTATCGTTCTTCTCTCGCTTCGAAATCAATCCCGAATGCTGGATATTCAATCGGGCGATCTCCGCTGGATAGCCCTAGCAAGAAACGACCGCCGGTTAGCTGGTCGACCGAAACGGACTGCTTAGCGACGATCAGTGGTTCACGTAACGGAAGAACGATGCCCGTTGTGCCCAAGGCAATGTTTTTGGTAACAGCAGCCAGATATCCCAGATATACAAACGGGTCGATCATTTGACCAGTATCACCAAAGCTCGGGTCATAGAAGGGCACATCTCTCATCCACAGACTTGCGAATCCAGCCTCGTCCGCGATGCGAGCAAGGCGTTGATGATCCTGCAGCGTGGGAAACGGTGAATTCGGATAGCCCTCCAAGGGCATGATGTATCCGAAGGTGAGGCCTTCGGGCTGGAACACTCGCGAATAGGCCGGGTGAGCTGCAAGTTCGGGACTGAGCTCAAGGGAAGGGCTGAGAGAAGTCATTGCTAAACCTCATTATTTCAAGCCGATTACTACTGTGTAAGCGGCTTTCAGATGAACAGGTCTGCATGGTAGTGAAGGTATTGGGGAAAATGTGTCCCCTCTGATGGGGCGCGATCCACTGGTGGCCGCTATCCACACAATGAAAAATCTGCTGGGTCAATCGCTTGAACTCGTCCGCAGTAGGCGTCTTAGATGAGTCGCGGCCTTCAACGGGATGAGTCTTACGCGCTGTGACGAGTGGTCACAGATGGTGTGAATTTCTGAGTATTCTCCTGTGCGAGAGCATCACCTACTCTCACTCAGCGATTGAAATCCTGGCTCGCTCGCCAGTCACACGTTGAGAGAAATTATAATGAATACGCCCGTTAAACCTGATGAACTTGCCATTCCTTATGCTTTGCCGCAGGTGCCTTTCATGTCTCCAGACATGGTGCATCCAGGCGTTATGACCACTTGGCTCGAAGACGATAATCTCTGGGTGCCTGTCACCAAGTCAGTATCTTTCAAACCACTGCTGCTGAGCGTTAGCGGTGGGTACTACATCAACTTGCTCCGAGTGCGGCAGAGCGGGGTTTTGTCACGTCACCGCCACTCAGGTGCAGTGCATGCGATCGTGTTGAAGGGGCGTTGGTACTACCTCGAACACGATTGGGTTGCTGATGAAGGCTCCTTTGCATTCGAGCCGCCAGGGGAGACTCACACTCTGTTCGTCCCTGAAGATGTCGAAGAAATGATTACTTGGTTCCACGTTCAGGGTGGCTACACTTACGTCGACCCACAGGGTGTCGCGGTTGGCTATGAAGACGTTTTCACCAAGCTGGAAGCTGCCCGCAGCCATTACAAAAATTTGGGCTTGCCGGACGATTATATCGAGCAGTTCATTCGCTGATTTTGGTACAAAAAAGAACGCGCTACGGCGCGTTTTTTTGTGTAGATAAACAGGTAGATTCAGTCGCGTAAGGAGCGTACCGAAATGGATCAATACTCCCAAATGCTAGCCTTCATCTGGTCAACAGAGTGCGGAAGTTTTTCTGCTGCCGCCAGGGCGCATGAGATGACTCCGTCGGCCATCAGTAAATTGATAGCGCGGCTAGAGGATCGGCTTCGAGTTCGACTGTTCCAGAGGGGTTCCCGAGTCCTCACTCTGACGGAGGAGGGGGCTGCTTATTTGCGAAGTGCGAAAGCTGTGGTTGAGGCGATGAGTGAAGCTGACTCTCTGGCAGAAGGGCTTCCTTCAAGGGTAAGTGGCACGCTACGCATCCACACGATGACCTCTTTTGCGAAGCAGCAGATCGTGCCTTGGTTGCCGGAATTCCTCGACGCTTATCCCGGTCTTGATGTCGAGATTCAGTTAGGCGCTCAGTTCGTTGACCAGTTCGAGCAGGGATTGGACATAGCCATCCATAGCGGGATTCTTCCGAGCTCTTCCAGAATCGCAAAGAAGATAGGCGAATGTGAATGGTTGCTGTGTGCTTCACCTGACTACTTGGAAAAGTATGGAAAACCGCAACAGCCACAAGACCTGATGAATCATCGATGCTTTAACTTCAGTTTTGCCAGCCCTTGGAACAAATGGGCCTTTATCCAGGACGGTCTGGGTGTGACGACCCCTGTGAAGCCCCGAGGATCGTTTACCCAAGGCGAACTGCTGAGGGACATGGCCAAATCAGGTGCGGGTATAGTCCGCCTTGCGGATTTCCACATTGGAAAAGACATTCAGGATGGATCGCTGGTGCTCCTGCTTGACGAGTACAAAGCGGAGATCTTAGAGCCTATTTACCTGCTCTACTCGGATAGAAAACATCTAAGCCCCCGCATCCGAGTTTTCATCGAGTTTTTCCAAAAAAAATGGATAGCACATCCATGGAAGGTCGTGAGAGGACTACCCGAAGCGACTTGATAGCCACTACGGCCTCGCGCTTACTTTCACTTTCCTTCCGCGCAAGCGTGCAACTTTGGCTCCTGCACAAGAGAGCCAATACTCCACCTCTCTGTAATTTTACCTCCTGCTCTGTGCCCAACAGAGCTCCCAAAAACTTGAGACCTATTTCCCAGTAATTACTTAGCCAGATGCTTCGCTGGCGCCTCTCTCATTTTGTGCCACTGACCTGTTCCTGGCGGTCACAGCAGGTGTGCTTTGCCAGCTATATTCAGCCCTGAAATTGAGCCATAACCTCTGTCCATGGTGAGCGGTACGACAAGTGCTGGATCACCTCGGATGTTGAGGCGTATGTGTGCAAAACACCGATCCTCAGCCGGAGAATAAAAATAAATACCCGGAGATATCCCCATGGGATTTGCTCAAGACAAAATCGAAGCATTACCTGCGGTCAATCGTGTGCCAAAAGGTGCAGGTGCAGCCTCCTGGGGTGCGATGGCTCTTTTGTGGCTCGTGTATGCCATGGATGCCAACTCCCGCCAGATGTTCTTTATGGTATTGCCCTCCATCACCAGCGAGTTCAAGACAAGCGCTGAGCTGACTGGACTGCTTGCCGCGTTCATCACGATCGCTACATCTTTGATAGCCGTGCCTTGCATGATTTGGGCTGATAAAGGCGGTCAGGGATGGATGCGAAAATACCGTCACCTGCCAATCGTTATTGCTTACACGCTATTCACCTTTCTGACCGGCCTCAATTTCTTGACTGGCTCGCTTGGAGTGCTTGTCGCGCTGCAAGTGATGTCTCACGCATTTGGTGGTGCTGGCGAAGCCATCGAAGTCACCTCCTTGTCTGAGTGGTGGTCGAAGGAGCGCCGTGGTTTCGCCTTAGGACTTCATCACACCGGATACCCTTGGGGCACATTGATCGGTGGCTTGGCGATCAGTGCTCTACTCCACGCTTACGGCCCGGAAAATTGGCGCTTGGCATTCCTGCTGTTCCCTGTACCGATGATCATCATCTTTTCGGTCTACTGGTGGTTCAGTACGAAGAAGCGTTACGAGTCCTTTGTTGAACACGCTCAAGCCGTGGGTGAGACCCCTCCATCAATGGAAGCGGTACAGGGTGTGGTGGAGGTGCCCAAAGGCGCGTTCAAGTCTGCAATGAAAAATCCGAACATCTCCGCTATCGCTCTTATCTCGATGTTCGCAATCGTTGGCTACTTCGGCATCAGCTTCTGGCTACCTCAGTACCTGGCCTTTGTTGCCCATTACAACTTCGCAGAGGCAGCTGCTTACTCGGTGCTCTTCACGATCACCGGTGGTATCGGCCAGATCGTTTGGGGATGGATTTCAGACCGTGCAGGCCGAAAACTTTGCCTAGTGCTTGTTTTCGCGTGGCTTGCGGTGGGCATGTACCTCTTCAAATACTCATCCGTCAGCCTGACTTGGCTTATCGCGATTCAGTTGTTTGCTGGATTCGCAATGAACGCGCCCTACACGTTGCTGTATGCCATTGCGTTTGACTCTGCGAAGCAAGGCACGACTGGCCTGGCGGGCTCAATCGTCAACGTCGGTATTTACGCCGGTGGCTTTGGGCCATTCGTGATCGGGATGTTCATCGGCGCAGGTGGTGGCTTTGAGCAGGCTGCGGGCTACAACTACGCGCTCTACTTTATCTCCGGCCTCATGGTACTGGCGGCCATCATCACCATTTTCTTCACCCGTGAAACTACCGGCTGGTTCCTTAAATACGACAAGGCGCTGGTATCGAAGTCCTCTTGCAACATGGGTTTGTAACGAACCGATCGTACCTGCACTTACAAGAAAATCCCCTTGGGGATAGCTAAAGCTAGGAGAAAGTCATGACCCTTATTAATGATGCCAAATGGTTGAGCCAATTCGCCGACGAGTTAAACGGTGATGCTGATTGGACTGCCGCTGCTCGCTATTTCGATGGACGCATTCAATTCAAGCACAGCACAGGCTTCTCAACGCTTGCGGTTCTCGCCGGTAAGGTCGTTGCGGTTTACCCGGAAGGAAGCCCCTTGGGTGCGGATATCATCGTGTCTGGCGCTGATGATGAGTGGCAGCGCGTTCTTGACGGAAAGATCGACTGGTTTGAAGCGTTGTCCCCAGGGTTGGGCAAACTTGAGCTTGAGGGCAACGTAGTCGCCGCATGGCAGTACGTTGATGTGATGGCCCGCGCGTTTGACGCAATGAAGCGTGTAGGGAAAGCTAATAATAACCCACCAGTCTCTTACTCTCCCGGGCCTAAGCCGTCGGGGAAAGAGACGGTAGGACGGTACATTACCGTTGATGGAATTCGCGTTTATTACGAAGAATCAGGGGAGGGACGTCCACTCGTTTGCTTCCACGCGGCATCACAAGATTCTCTGATGTACAGGCACGTACTGGACGGCCTCTCAGATGAGTTCCGCGTCATTGCAATTGACGCCCCCGGGCACAGCAAATCAGAGCTGCCCGAATCAGGCCCATTCCACAGCCTCACTCGCCACGCGGAGTTCAACGAGCACCTTATGGAGGCCTTGGGACTTGAGAAACCCGCCATCATGGGATGCTCGATGGGTGGCAATCTGGTGCTGGAATTGGGGGCACGTCGGCCCGATGCGTACAGCGCGATCATTTCAGCTGAAGGGGCAGATTTTACCCCGACGGTTTCCGAGTTCTTCCTCGATATGTTGCACATGAATGGGCCAGAGATCATCGGTGCCTGGTCTCGTTCGATGACGGGCAATCGCACTCCACCAGATCGTGCGAGGGAGGTGGTGTGGCAGATCTCGCGCACCACGCCGCAGGTGATGAAAGGTGACCTCACAGGCTATGCGAACTTTGATCAGAGGCAACAAGTTGGAAAGATCAACGCGCCTGTTTTACTTCTGCGCGGTGACGCGGATTGGTTGGTGTACCAAGAGAAGGTTGAGGAGACAGCATCTCGCATTCCCGGCAGTAAGATCGCCGTGCTCGCAGGTACTGGCCACTATCCAATGACTGAGAACCCATTGGAGTTCTGTGACACGGTACGTGCGTTCCTTCGTGAAGCGGGTCACGGCCACGCAGGCTGAAAGATCTGATTGAGGAGCCCGCTCGTCAGGCGGGCTTTTCTGCGTTTATTTAACGCGAAGGTTCAATCCCGAAAAAAACCTTTTCTGTTCCCGCACAAAAACCTGAAGCGCGCCGACCCACTGAGGCTCAGGCCGTTGCGGGAGCTATCTCGACCCTCGAATCCCTTCCATAGCCGGTCGTCAGACAATCAGAATTATTTTCTTGTGATCTGTGATCACACTGGATAGCATCTGTCTCAGAGCGAACAACTGAGCGTCAGCATTGTTCACCAACCGCTCAGACGATTACTCCTAAACATAAATACAAAATTTGGAGAACATCATGCGAAGTACAACTCCATCTGCGACCGAGCGTGGCCCCATTGCAATCGTTGGCGCGGGCCTGATTGGGAGAGCTTGGGCGATTGTTTTTGCTCGAGCAGGACATCCGGTGCGTTTACACGACATGGATCTGCAGACAATGCAGAACAGCCATGCCTACATCGAAGCGAGACTTAACGAGCTCGCAGAATTTGATCTTCTCAATGACGCCCCCCTCACCGTGCTGGCACGCATTACTTGCGTTCCCGACTTGGCTGATGCGCTACGTGATGTGGTGCTCGTACAGGAAAACGTTCGGGAAACGGTGGAGGCGAAAATCGACATTTTCAGTCGAATGGATGTGTTGGCGCCCAAGGATGCGATTCTTGCCAGTTCAACTTCATGGTTACCGGCCTCCGTGTTCACTAAAGATCTACCAGGTCGGGGGCGCTGCGTAGTTGCACACCCTACCAACCCGCCTTACTTAGTTCCTCTTGTGGAGTTATGCCCTGCGCCGTGGACAGAATCTGAAGTGATGATTCGAGCGCATGAGATCTACACCGCAGCAGGGCAGAGCCCTGTCGTTCTATCCCGAGAGATCCACGGCTTCTTGTTGAACCGAGTCCAAGCCGCAGTCCTCAACGAATGCTTCAAATTGCATGAGGAAGGCTTTGCCAGCTCGGAGGATATTGATCGGGTGCTCAAAGATGGACTCGCCCTCCGCTGGTCGTTTATGGGCCCCTTCGAAACCATCGATCTCAACGCCCCTGCCGGCGTATCTGACTATGCCAAACGCTACGGTCAGCAAAATCGCGAAACGATCAATTCCGAAAATGCTTTCGACTGGTCGGAATCAGCAGTCGCCCGAGTACATGACGAGCGCCGCCAAAAACTTGAACTTGAAGGCATTGCATTGCGATCCGCTTGGCGTGACCGCCGCCTTATGGCTCTCGCTGCGCACAAGCGTCAAGCACCAAATTCCTGACGGCATCACCTCATCCTGAACACCAAAATAAAAGTAACCAGGAGGTCACCATGGCTCGTAAAGTCATCATCACTTGCGCGGTCACCGGCGCAATTCATACACCTTCCATGTCCCGTTACCTGCCGGTAACACCAGGTCAAATTGCCGAAGCGGCGATTGGTGCCGCTGAGGCTGGCGCCTCAATTGTTCACCTACATGCTCGTAACCCAATTGATGGCAGCCCCTCTCAGGATCCGGAACTGTTTAAGCAGTTTCTGCCGGCTATCAAAGAGGCTAGCGATGTGGTGATCAACCTGACTACAGGTGGCGCACCGACAATGTCGCTTGAAGATCGCCTTCGTCCAGCACATCAGTTCAAACCGGAAGTGGCCTCACTGAACATGGGCACGATGAACATGGGACTTTACCCAATGCTCAATCGGTTTAAGGAGTTCAAACACGCCTGGGAGGAACCATACCTCGCCGGCAGCCATGACCGCATTTTCAAAAATACATTTACCGACATAGCCCACATCCTAGAGTCATGCAGTGAGAACGGGACCCGTTTTGAAATCGAATGCTATGACATTGGGCATCTCTACACCGCTGCGCATTTCATTGATCGCGGCCTCATCAAACCTCCATTTTTGATCCAATCGGTTTTCGGCATTTTGGGCGGAATCGGCGGTCACCCGGAGGATGTCCTGCATATGCGTCGCACAGCTGATCGTCTCTTCGGAGATGACTATCAGTGGTCGGTTCTTCCAGCAGGAAAGCAGCAGATGAGCATTGGTGCTCAATCAGCCACGCTTGGAGGACACGTGCGTGTGGGTCTTGAAGACTCGCTTTGGGACGGGCCGGGCCAATTGGCAAAAAGCAACGCCGATCAAGTCTCGCGTATGCGCAAAATTCTCGAAGGGCTTTCACTTGAAGTGGCGACACCTGCTGACGCGAGGGAAATCCTGAAGCTCAAAGGTGGCGATAACGTCAATTTCTAAGCGCCGGCACTCACCCCCCCATAAAGTCTATCTAGAGGATATTTTGATAATTAAAGGGCGTGGCACAACACCCGCGCCTTGGCAACTTATCCTCATGAGGAGAAAATGAACCATGTTAGCTACGACCCATACAAAAACACAAAAGGGACAGTCGCTGAACGCTTTAATGTTTCGCAAACTAATGCCGATGTTAATTTTTGCTTACGTTATAAGCTTTCTAGACAGAACTAACATTTCACTTGCCAAAACACACATGGCAGTAGACTTGGGTATTTCCGCTGCCGCATACGGTTTTGGTGCAGGGCTCTTCTTCCTTACCTATGCACTCATGGAGGTACCCAGTAACCTGATCATGCACCGGGTAGGTGCCCGGCTCTGGATCACCAGGATCATGATCACCTGGGGTTTGTTGTCTGCCGGTATGGCCTTCATTACCGATGAGACTACGTTTTACATTGCCCGCGCGCTACTGGGCGCAGCTGAAGCCGGATTATTCCCAGGTGTAATGCTCTATTTAACCTATTGGTTTGGTCGTGAGCAAAGGGCACGAGCCAGTGGCTATTTTCTAATCGGGGTCTGTCTCGCGAATATCATCAGCGGGCCGGTTGGCGGGCTGCTGTTAGAGATGGATGGAATCTGGGGTTGGCACGGCTGGCAGTGGCTGTTCTTCTTGGAGGGAATTCCAGCTGTTCTATTTTCCGTCGTGATTTGGCGAAAGCTTCCGGACGGCCCATCTACGGCAAGTTGGCTATCAAAGGAACAAGTCACTGAAGTAGAGCAAGTTCTGAAGAAAGAACATGATGAAGAAATCGCCTCCGGCAATGTAGGTCATTCTTTTAAGGGCGTCCTTAAGATCCCTCAAATTTGGCTTGCGATCACGGTGTATTTCCTCCACCAAGTTAGTGTGTATTCGGTAATTTTCTTCTTGCCGGGCATCATTGGCACGTATGGAGGCTTGTCATCGTTACAAATAGGATTGTTAAACTCAATCCCATGGATAGCAGCGGCACTCGGCGCAGCGCTTCTTCCAAAGTATGCAACTACTCCGAAAATCTCACGCAAAATAATGTTCGGTGGACTGCTCCTGATGTCGGCTGGATTGACTCTTGCGGCCTATACCACTCCACTGATAGCTCTAATAGGATTCACTCTTACGGCATCGATGTTTTTCGTTGTTCAGCCTGTGATATTCCTCTTTGCCAGTTCAAGACTGGCGGGAGCGGGTATGGCGGCGGGTCTGGCGTTAGTGAATACCTTTGGTATTACTGGTGGTTTCTTCGGCCCTTCACTTCTGGGCTTCGTTGAGCAAACTACCGGGAGCACAAAGAATGGACTCATTATTGTAGCGGCTCTTTTAACGCTCGCGGCATTCCTGAGTTTGAAACTACGTCAGGCACAAGAAATGATTACTACAAAAACGCGGGACAACATTGTATTGCCCCAGGCTGCGCCGTGTATTACTGATAATGCGAGGACAAAATGAAGAGTACATCCCTGGCACTTAAACTACATCCCGACGACAATGTTGCAATCGCACGCGCTTCGATACCTCAAGGAACCGTGGTTACGGAGTTCGGTAATATCGTGGTGCTCGCCGATGTGCCCGCAGCGCACAAGATTGCCCTTGCACACGTAAACCCAGGTGATCCTGTTCTGCGTTATGGCCAGATTATTGGCTTTGCTACTAAACCCATTGAGCCAGGCGATTACGTGCATACGCACAATCTGGAGATGGCGACGTTCGAGCGAGACTACGCGTTCGGCGAGGATGCCAAAGTCGCGTCGCCTGCGGCCTCTCCTGTGACATTCCAAGGTTTCGTCCGCGCTGACGGGCGAGTAGCAACTCGAAACTACATTGGTGTAGTGAGCACTGTGAACTGCTCCTCCACTGTTACCAAAATGGTGGTTGAACACTTCTCGCGAAACGGTGTGCTGGATGCTTACCCAAACGTGGACGGTGTGGTGCCGATCACCCACAGCTTCGGTTGTTGCATAGAGCACAATGGCGAGGGGGTGAACCAACTGCGGCGCACGCTAGGCGGTTTCATCAAGCACGCCAACTTCGCTGGCGTGGTGGTCATCGGGCTTGGCTGTGAAGCCAATCAGATGGGCGCTCTGTTCATGGCCCAGGGCATCGAGACCGGCAAGCTTATCGCTCCCGTGGTCATCCAAGACGTTGGCGGAACCCGCAACGCAGCGGATGCCGCCATTGCCGCCGTGGAATCGATGCTGCCGGTTGCCAACGAGTGCCGACGCGAGCCGGTCTCGGCGCGGCACCTGACCGTGGCGCTCCAGTGCGGCGGTTCAGACGGATACTCGGGCATCACGGCCAACCCCGCCCTCGGTGTGGCTGTCGATATGCTCGTAGCGCAAGGTGGAACTGCCATCCTTAGCGAAACGCCGGAGATCTACGGCGCTGAACACCTGCTGACTCGTCGCGCTGCAACCCGTGAAGTCGGCCAGGGTATCGTCGACCTTATCAAATGGTGGGAAAGCTACGCAGACCGCGAAAAAGGCAGTATTGATAACAACCCCACGCCTGGTAACAAGGCCGGCGGCCTGACGACCATTCTCGAAAAGTCTCTAGGCGCAGTTGCCAAAAGTGGCTCCTCAGCACTCATGGGCGTTTATCGTTACGCCGAGCCCATTACAGTCCGAGGCTTGGTGTTCATGGATGCGCCTGGCTACGACCCGATGGGAGCCACTGGCCAAATCGCCAGCGGCGCAAACCTCGTTGCGTTCACCACCGGACGCGGCTCGTGCTTTGGCGCTAAACCTGCTCCTTCGATCAAGCTTGCGACGAATACCAAAATGTACACTCGCATGAAGGATGATATGGACATCAACTGCGGGGATGTCATGGATGGCGATGCCACCCTTGAATCGAAGGGTAAAGAGATTTTCGACATGCTCATACGAGTGGCTTCGGGAGAAAAATCTAAAAGCGAGGCATTAGGCGTCGGCAATGAAGAAACAGTGCCTTGGATGATCGGCGCTCAAATGTAACAAGCAAAAAAAGAGGCGCCCTGATACCAGGCGCCTCTTTTTAAAACATGTTGGTGGAATTAATCAGCGTCGACAGGCTTGTGCGCATCGGCAACGATCAGCGCCCCTGTATTCACGATAAACTCGGCAGCACTTTTGATGTCATCTTGCAGTGCTTCACATGCTGCAACGGAGTCACCCTTCTTTAAAGCATCAACCATCGCTGCGTGATGACTGGCTTGCACTCGCTGAACCACACGCTCAGTGCCAGATCGTAGATCATAGTTGATGATAGGCCCTATTCTCAGCCACAGGGACTCAACTATCTGGAGCAGGATGGGCATGTCCGCTTGATTATAAATTGCAAAATGCAATTCTTTGTTCAGCGTAATCAGCCGTGACTCATCGGGAGCGCCTTTTGCAAACTCTGCGCAAAATGCCTCGTGTATCTTTTCAATCTCAGCCAGCGCCTGCGAATCAACAAGCTCCGCAGCACGAGCCGCAGCTTGCCCCTCAAGATTCAACCGGATACTGGTGATTTCCCGGAACTGGCTGACCGTCAGCACAGGAACACGAATATATCGATTTGCCGCCATCTCCAGCGCTTGCTCAGCGACCAACCTGTGAACCGCTTCTCGCACTGGCATGACGCTAACACCAAGAGCGTCCGCTATAGACCTGAGCGAGAGCTTTTCCCCAGGCATAACGCGTCCGCTTATCAGCAGATCACGCAGCTGGGCATAAACGTCCGCACTGAGAGTCTGGCGGATCATGGGCGTTACGAGTGTGGATAGGTTCATGGCGAGAATTATAGGCAGGTTCGATCAGGCGGCATAGCAAAATGAGACATCTGTAATCACGGATGTGCCGGTATCAAAAGTGACGGAATTGGGGAGAAACGAGTTCTCTAGCACAGGCATAACAAGCGTCTCGCTACCAAGGTCGGTGGCGAGACGTGTAGGTCTGACTAATCAAAGATACTCGACATTGCCGTCGATGCTGATTGCTTGTCCTGTCACATTGTTAGCAGCAGGAGAGCATAGAAATAAGGCCATTGCTGCCACGTCTTCGGGTGGAGTCATCCGGCGCAATGATATTTTCTTCAATGTTTGTTGGCGCATCTCCGGCTCTGAAATGCCTAACTGTTTGGCGCGATCACTGATGACGCGATCCTGGCGCGGGCCCTCGACGATGCCTGGCAGCAGTGCGTTGACTCGAATGTCTTTTTCGCCCAACTCGGCTGCCAATGACTTCATAAGACCAACGATGGCCCACTTGGTCGCGGCGTATGGCGTCCGCCAGGCATAGCCTAAGCGCCCCGCGACCGATGAAATATGAATGATGTGTGCGTGTTCTGACTTCGTCAGGAGGGGGACAGCATGATGAGCGAAGCGATACTGCGCATTAAGGTTGATTTCTACAGTCTGGCCCCATTCGGCATCGGTAATCTTGTCGATTCCGCCCGTTGGCCCTGCGATGCCTGCATTGTTGATCAGTACATCGAGCCCATCCACCCACTCCTGTTGTATCTCGAAGACTCGCTTAATTTGAGCAGAGTCGGAGACGTCAGCCAATGTGGCCAAAGCCTCTGGATAGCGCTCACGAAATTGTGCGATCGCCTGCTCACTTACATCGCATACATGGACTCTTGCCCCAATTTCGAGATATGCAGCCGCGATCGATTCGCCAATGCCTGCTGCCCCACCGGAAATCAAAACTCTCAATCCGGTATAGGGTGTCAGCCGCTTCATCACGTTCATAGCTAATGCGTCCTGTCTTGTTTTTGTTCATGAGTTCTTTCGTGGCTACGGCGTGCGTAGACAAGAAAACCTCATTAAGTGATATGTGATCACAGTTTGTTTGTCAAGACAGGTTTGCCGCAGATTTGCAGGTGATTACCGGAGAGGGTGCAGACTCCTACTCCGGCTCAGCATTGCTACCTACGGCCCGATTAATCTGCGAGTGGCAGCCGGCGGCGACTGCGCTTACCGCAGCACTTCATCATTATCGGATCTGGGCCATGGTCGGGTAATCCGTGTAACCGCGCTCCTCACCCTGATAGAAGGTGGTCGGGTCAGCGTCATTCAGTGCGACACCCTGTTCGAATCGCTCTACCAGATCCGGGTTGGCCAAAAAGGCTGTGCCAAAGGACACCAGATCAGCATTTCCTTCTCTGAGCGACGTTTCTGCGCGTTCCGCGTCATAGCCGCCATTGGCAATGTAGGTGCCTGCGAAATGACGCTTTAGTTCTTTGAAGTCGAATGCACCCGCACCGATTTCTACTACGTGAATGTAGGCTAGCCCGTAGCGACTGAGCATTTTCGCTGCATAGTTGAATGTCGCTCGTGGATCGCTGTCGCTCATGGAGAAGTAATTAAAGATTGGCGACAGGCGAACACCCACGCGGCTAGCCCCGAATACCTCGATGACCGACTCCACAACCTCCTTAAGAAACCGAGCGCGATTTTCTGCAGAGCCGCCGTATGAATCGGTTCGGGTGTTGGTGCCATCGCGCAGGAACTGATCGATCAAGTAGCCGTTCGCGCCATGTATTTCCACACCGTCAAAACCTGCACGCTTCGCGTTTTCAGCACCTTGGCGAAAATCCGCAATCACACCAGGAATTTCATCCAGACTCAGAGCCCGTGGCGACTCGTAAGGCTTCAGTCCTTCAGGCGTGTAGATCTCGCCATCAGCCTTGATCGCTGAGGGGGCTACCGGCAGCTGATTATCGAGCTGTACTAGGGAGTGTGACAGGCGCCCAACGTGCCAGAGCTGGAGAAATATCCGTCCGCCCTCTGCATGCACGGCGTCGGTCACGTGTTTCCAGCCGGCGCTTTGCTCGCTGGTGAAGATGCCCGGTGTTCTCATGTAGCCTTTGCCTTGAGCCGAGACCTGGGAACCCTCAGTAATGATGAGGCCGGCGCTTGCACGTTGACGGTAATACTCGACTACTGTGGAAGTTGGAACATCGCCTTGGCCAGCCCGGCTTCGCGTCAGAGGCGCCATCACCATATGATTTTTCAAGGGTAGGTTGGCGATTTGAGCGGGGGACAAAAGAAGGTTGAGATTGCTCGCTGTCATGACGTGCCTCAGTATGATTTGGGGTGTTGGATAGTTATCGTCGAGATGATTTTCACGCCGGCTTGAGCGGCGCTAGTTGAGCCGTCCTTGTTGCCGCAGCCGTGTGCCAATCCTCTGTATTTCCGTTTCACCCTGCGCCAGAGCTGCCTTGCTCGTGTGAACCGAGTAGTGACCCGTTACCAGGTCGTACGGATGCTTTACCGCCGAGCCCATCACGAAAGAGCAATCGCCTTTCGCGATGAAGTTGATGCGGTGCTCTGACTCTTCGAACACGGCTAATTCGCCTGCATTGATCAACCCACCTGCGTCCAGACTCCCAGAACTCACAGCGAGCCAAGCAATGTTGTGACCGGATGGAGGGGTGTAATGCCAGTGCTCACCGTCTTTTAAACTCACGGCGAGATAGTTCATTTCACTCGGCACTTCAATCAGGCTTTGGGCTGCCCCGTAACGTCCCAATAGCAAACGCGCGGGGCCCACTTGAGGAACTTGCGACGGCGCAAGGTAGACACTCATCGCGGGTGCGTTTTCAAGAGATGGTGGCAATGCCACCCAAAGCTGGAATCCCTGGATTGCGGACTTGCTGGCTAGCGTAGCGTCGTGCCACACCCCATTGCCGGCCTGCATCCACTCAACACCACCGGCAAGCAGTAAACCGGTCGCCCCTGTGGTGTCCTCATAAGAAACATCCCCTTTTGTCATGAAGGTAACCGTTGCGATTCCTGAGTGCGGATGCATGCCGAAACTCGACTTACCACCACTGGCGTTCAGGCTGAAAATGTCCAGGAAAATAAACGGCTTCAACATCTCGCCTAGATCACCTGGACTCATAAGCCTCGTTATGGGGCCGTGTGTGGTTCCTTCAGTACGATGGACAATGGCGCGTGGTCGAACTACTACGGTGGTGGTCATATGTTTTCTCTTTGTTCTCCATTGCCGACAGACGATGTCGTCGAGCGGAGTTCCGGCTGCCTGGACTGGATGTGGATGAACTCAGTGATGCCGAAAGTCTGGGCGGTGAGCCCGTAGGAGATTCCGGCAACTGAAGGTCAACTGCAGCAATGACAGAAGGATATGCGTCCGCTGATTGCTTTATTAGATGGCATAATTGGATTGGACTAATCCATTTTTGGAGTGGATGGCAGTAAAGATGATTGATCTGAATGACGTCGCATTGTTTGTAAAAGTGGTGCGCAGCGGTAGTTTCGCTGAGGCAGCACGGCAGCTTGGAATGCCCTCAAACACCTTAAGCCGGCGGGTTCAACAGCTCGAGGCTCAACTCGGTACGAGGCTGCTGCAGCGCTCCACGCGAAAGCTCACACTCACTCAGTCCGGCGAGACTTTTCACGAGCGCTGCTGTGGAGCAGTGGAAGGTCTGATTGACGCTGGTGAGCAGCTGATGACCGGAAACCAAGAGCCGAGTGGCACCGTGCGCATTGCGGCAATGGCTGATTTTTTCGACTTCTTTCCTATGGAGTGGGTGGCCGATTTTCTCGAGGCACATCCGCGGGTACACGTCGACTTTGTGCTAAGCGATGCACGTGCCGATTTGATCGCTGATCGCATCGATATTGCGTTTCGAGGTGGGGCGTTGCAGGACTCAGGATACGTCGGTCGCCAGCTTCTTGGAGCGGGTAACGAAGGTCTGGTAGCCAGCCCTGATTACATTAAAAAAAGAGGCATACCTAATAAGCTTGGAGATTTGGTCAAACACGACTGTGTGAGCTTTGGCCATCCTAGCGGTTTCACCACTTGGGTTCTTCATGGGCCAAACGATACGGCGGAAGAGGTGCGGGTCACTAGCCGTTTCAATGGCAACACCGCCCAGGCTTTGCGCAAGGCGACGTTGGCCGGGCTAGGAATTGCCTTGCTGCCGCCCGCTATGACTAAGTTTGATCTTCAGACGGGGCGCCTTGTGTCTGTACTTCCGCAGTACCACAGAACCGGATACGGCCTGCATCTGCTTTACCCTAGTCGGCGACACCTACCGCTGGCTGTATCTGCATTCATTGGCTTGGTTATGGAGAAATTAGAGGGGCAAGAATTCCCTGCAACGACTCTTTCCTGATCCATGCATTGTCGGAATATCGACGATTCGGTCGCGCTCGGAATAGAAGAGGGTAGCGCTATAGTGGGAGCCTGGCACTTCGTTGTTTGAGGATTCATTCCCCGTTCGAATGGTTACCTTCAAAGCCCGAATCATGCCTTGATGCATAAACATTTCGTCGCGCGGCAGTCGCAAGCCTCGTGTGCTTCGCAAACCTTCAACAGAGGCAACGATGATGAATTCAACCTGGGCAGATCAAGTGGCACTTGTGAGTGGAGCGGGCAGTGAGCTTGGAATCGGTATGGCCATTGCCCATCGTCTTGGGGCTCAAGGGGCCAAGTTGATCGTCACGGCAAGCAGCGCACGCATCAATGAGCGGGTTGCGGAGTTACGTGCCGCCGGCTTCGAAGCAGTGGGTCGACCGGTCGACTTGACTCAGGAAACTCAGGTGAGTGAATTCGTCGCTTGGGCTGAGGCCGCCTGGGGCCGCATCGATATTCTTGTAAATAATGCCGGTATGGCGATGCAAGGGAGTCCAGAACAGTTCTCCGAATTCACGAGTACGAGCCTCGAAAGCTGGAATCTTTCCATCGCTAGAAATCTGACAACTGCGTTTCTGTTAACCCAAGGGGTGTTGCCTGGGATGCGAGCGAGAGGCTATGGCCGCATAGTGAACATCAGCTCAACTACCGGCACACGGGCCAGTAATCCAGGGGAGGCTGCTTATAGTGCTGCAAAGGCGGGAATGGTAGGAATGAACATGAGTCTAGCTCTTGAGGTTGCTCATCAAGGTATCACTGTGAATTCAGTTGCCCCTGGTTGGATAGCTACAGGGTCGAGCACGCCTGATGAAGTCAAAGCCGCACGTTCTACGCCTCTCGGGAGAGCGGGGCGACCAGACGAAGTGGCTGCAGCCGTTGTATTCCTGGCTTCACCCGAAGCGAGTTACATCACCGGTGAGCTGCTCGTAGTGGATGGAGGCAATTGTCTGGTCGAGAACAAAGCTGATTAAGACTTTTTAGTTCCTGATAGGGATCTCAACGAGCTTGAGGGATTTTAGGGATATCGCCTGATCAGGTCGTGCGTCGACGCTCATTTTGCGTCTCCCGCACAGAAGTGCTGCTAAAGGACGTTGATATTGATGTCAATCAGCGTTGCCTTAGCTGCGGTGCGCCGACTCACTGGTCCAGCAAAAAACGCTCAATTTCCTCAACGGTACTGCGCGCCGTTCGGGTCACGCCGATCAGTGTCGCGGAAGCGGCGCCAGTCCAGTCGCCATAACCCACCAGCCACAAACGCGGTTCCTGAATCGAATGCGTACCTTTGACGGCCACGCGCCCGTCGGCGGAGCACACGCCCAGTGATTCCAGATAGCCGAGGGCAGGGCGGAAGCCGGTGCACCAGATCACCGCGTCGACCGGCGTTTGTGAGCCATCAGCCCAAGTCACGCCGGTCTCGGTGAAGCGCAGGAACGGCCGAACCGCGTGCAACACGCCGCGCTCCCGAGCCTCGACAACTGGCGGCACCATCACGATATCGCCCAGGCCGCCAACCGGGTTTTCAATGACCATGCCGGCCAGCTGCGCTTTCCAGCGCTCGGTGGCGCGTTCGAAGAGCACACGTCCATCAACGTCATCGGCAAGAAACTCTGGCGGCTGCGGAGTGACCCAGGTGGCATCGGCCACTTGCGAGACTTCAGCGAGGATCTGTGCACCGGAATTGCCACCACCTACCACCAGGACTTTTTTTCCGGCAAACGGTTTGGCGTTAACGTAGTGGGCCGAATGCAATTGCTGGCCGGTAAAGGTTTCGCTGCCGGGGTAATGCGGCAGGTAAGGATGGCGCCAGGTGCCGGTCGCGCTGACCACGGTACGGGCCAGCCAACTGCGACCTTGGGCTTTTACGTTGAGGTGATTGCCCCGACGTTCAATAGCGTTGACCCAGTAGGGCCGTTCGACAGGAAATTGGTAGCGTTGCTCATACTGACGCAGGTAATCGACTACGTTGTCGCGACTGGGGTAACCGTCAGTGACCGGAGGCATCATCCAACCGGCGATGGAGCTCGAGGTCGACGGTGAAAACAGTCGCAGGGAATCCCAGCCATGTCGCCACGCGCCACCCGGTGCTGCTTCGGCATCAATAATCACAAAGGAACGCCCGGTACGGCGCAGGAAGTAAGCCACGGCGAGTGCGGACTGGCCACCGCCAATAATCGCGACATCCACTTCGGCAGGCATGAGGAATCCTTGGGTCAGCGAGGTTCAGGTTAAGTTAATCCATTTGAAGCGGACGTTTGTTGATGTTGCTCAAGCGGAGGCGTTCTAAACCACAGCCCGGAACAGTGATACTCCCAGAACGGCAGCGCGCAGCCAGCCGAGACGATCGCTGCGATGAGATTCGGTGTTCATGGTTTAGCGGGACTTACTGTCTTTATATGGATCAATTGACATGACTTAACATAATATACATTACACGTAACAAGATGTTACGAGATCAGCCCGGTTGCACAGTGGATTTCAACCTACAGAATCGACCTGAATCCGATCCACTGCTTTTCCTTGAATTCGACGGCGCTCAACCCTCATCACGCGTCAGCTTTTCAATCAGCGTTCGATGCTGTGGAAATTGTTGCGTGAGTTTCTGCCGATTACCCATTTCCATATCGGCAAAATCAAATCCTGGCGAAACGGCTTCGCTGATCAGCCCAAATCCGTTTTCGCCTTCGAGCAACCGCGAAGCTTTCCATAGTCCACCCGGTACGTGTAATTGCAAAAGCTGTCCTGCCAGGATGTCGGCGCCCATCACCAATGTCTGCAACGAGCCGTCAGCATGAATCAGGCTGTACTCAATGGCGTCGCCCAGGTGGAAATAATGCAGGATGTCGGATCGATTGAAATGAAACTGGCCCACCGGTGATCGTTGATCGAGCAGATAGTAAATCGAGGTCATCAGATACCGTGGACCGCTGGGGGTTTCGAGTGGGTCGCGATGATCGGCTTGATAGGTTCTGCGGAAATAGCCACCTTCGAGGTGAGGCTGCAGATCCAGCGTTCTAATAATGTATCCAACTTTGGCTTCACCCTTGATCATGGTCTCTTCTCCGTCGAATATGATGCTATTTTACGTTAACTCGACTAAACGACCATTTAGTGTAGTTAAACATGATTTCTAGTGAATAAAGGTCCATGCTCGTGCCACTACTTTTGAAATTCACTACGCCGCTGGTATCTCCAAGCAATCATGACGGAGCCGCCCTACCCTCAATGCAAAACCTCATCAGATCGCCATCACCATCAAATTTTTCATCGCTTTCCTCCATTTAAAAAACCAGCGCTGCCCAGCGCGCAAATCTCTTTCGAACTGGCCTGTTACGGCGCAGGCCGGGGGCCTAGCTCGATTGGCGCGGTTTCAATCAAGCGCTTCGACACAATCATCGACTTGGTTGTGGCTGCGTACTTTTTGAAGTGCGGCGATTCGATATGGCTTCGGTATGCCGAATCGCTGGCGTAGATTTCGAAGAAATGAAACCAGTTCGGGCGGTCGACTTCGGCGACGGCGTAGATTGATATGACGCCCGGCTCTGTTCGAGTCGACTCTGTGATCTCTTCCTTGACTGCGGCTTGATAGGCCGCAACCTGTGCAGGATCGATTTCGAGTTGCGCGATGCGCACCACCAAGCCATTTTCCTCGGCGGCCAGCGCTTGTCCTGCCAGTAATCCAGCCAATGCCACCACTCCTAATAAACGTTTACCCATCAGGTTTCCCCCTCTTCATTGTGTGGCTCAAGGCGGAGGCGCTGATGCCCACCTCTTTGCCTGCGCGATTAAAGCTTTGATGGCGGGTAATGGCGAGAAAATAGACAAAGTCTGCGAGGTTGGCGCGGCTTACATTCATGAGGCCTCACAACTTGAATTCGGGATGGAAGCCGGACGAGCGACCACGTCAGGTGATTCTACGGATCACATCAGCGTATTTTGATGAATTTCCCTCATTAAACTGTCGCATCAGACTCATCAGTTGAATTCCATGATCGGGAACGAAGGCTGGAAATCGGCCTCGTATCGCTATTTGCCACCGAGACTCCCTCCGCCATCGACGCTGATCACTTGGCCCGTTACGAAGGATGCCCCCTCGCTCAGCAGGAAGGTAATCAGCGAGGCCACTTCTGATGGCGTTCCCAGTCTTTGCATCGGAATCGTGGACAGTATCTGACGCTCACCCTCACTTCCCACGGGTCGGTTGTTTCGGAAAAGCTCGGTGTCTATAGGGCCCGGGGCGACGGCATTGACCGTAATGCCAATGGGCGCCAACTCAAGTGCCCACGTACGCGTGACCCCCACCAATGCACTTTTTGCGGCAGAGTAAGCGGTTCTGTCCCGGGCTCCAAAAATGGCACGGCTGCAGACATTCACGATGCGTCCTGCAGAAGATCGCTTGAGAGACGGCAGACAAGCCTGGGTGATTTGTACCGAGGCTCTGACATTCAGGTCAAAAACGTTTTGGAGTGTTTCGAGTTCAAGCGTTTCCAGGCTTTGCGGAGACGCAACGCCTGCGTTATTGACGACGGCATCAATAGAGGTCCGCTCCAGGAGTTTCTCAAGCATTTCCCTCGTTTGCTGAGCATCACTTAAATCACAGAGCAGCAGCTTCCCGGGAAAATCATCAACCGGATGCCTGGCGATGCCGACCACATTCCACCCTGACTGATTCAACTGAGTACTGAGTGCGAAACCGATTCCTTTGGTTGCACCAGTGACCAGTGCAGTTCTGCTGTTGTTCATGGTTACCCCTCTCATCAACGATCACCTGCGCCGCCAGAAGTAGACGTTCCAGATAACTCACTCCAAGCAATATGACCGCCCTTCAGTATCGGTGAATTTCAATCCGTATCCCCTCATTCGTATCTGGAGCACGAAAGTAGCTCGTTATCAAATCAAACTCAGCGTCGCTTGCTGTAAACTCATGCTCGGCGCGGCCATTGCGCCGATGTAGCCTGCCCCGACAGGTCTCATCATCCACTTCGATGTAGTGGAAACAGTGGGGAATTTCGGCAGCGTCAGCCAGACCGCGTAACCACAGCCGATCCTCTGGCGTGTTGGCCGGGAAATCCAGAACCACAGTCACGCCAGCCTTCAGCACATCGATGACAAGCGGGCCCACCAGTGCCCGAATCTGACGCGCAAGCCTCACGTAATCGGCCACTGATTGGATCTGATCAGGGTAAAGCCTTGAGAGCCAATAATCCTCACTCATCAAAATAGCCGACCGTTCAGACGCCAAGGCCTTGGCCAACGTCGATTTACCGGATGCAATCTTGCCTGACATCAAATGAAGCATTGGTTTGGTCATGGGGGACGTCTCCTTGTCGAGTTCTGATGATCTTCATTGAAAGCATCGAAGCAACCGCATACCCTCCACTGTCAGCTTTGGACTGGGCCCGGTTTTTCCAGCCAGAACTTCAGCCTTTCTTGCTTTTCTCTTCATCGTATTCTTCTTGGACCACACGTAATAAGGATCCGAAATAGCCTCACTCGGTCGAAGGGACGGAAGCTTTGCTGCCCAAGCGTATGAGTTCATTGGAGAAACACAGGCCGACTATGATCAGCACCGCTCCCGCGTAGAGGCTTTCGCGCGGTACTTCATTGAGCGCCACAAACGCCAGCAGCGCGGCAAACAGTGGCTCGGTCAATTCCAGCGCTTGTACTTGGGATGGCTTGAGATACTCGATGGCCTTGGTCGTGCAGAAGAAGCCCAGGATTGTCGGCAGCGTGGCCAACGCCAGCAGCGCGGCGATCGCCATCGGCGACAACTCGCCTATTACAAAACCATCGGCGGCAGCCGGCATCAGCAAGTACAGGCTGCCAAAGAACAGCAATTGGCGGGTGAAGTGCAGTCCTCCCGACACCCCCATACGCTTCATGGCCACCGAAAAGGCTCCATAGCCGGAACCGGCCACGGCGGCGAGCGCAGCACCTTGCAGTGTAAAGCCCTGCTGCAGGTCGCCGCCGAAGATTACCGAGATTCCGGCGATAGCCAGTGTGGCGCCAACAGTAGCGTTCGCGGTGATCGCGTCCTTGAGGAAAATGCGCCCCAGAATGATCGAGGAAATTGAGGCGCTGGCCATCAGCACCACCACCACACCTGCCGCAGCGTAGTGTCGATAGGCGGACGTTTCGAAATGGAACAGCACAAAGATGCCAAGAAACGCGCAGACAGCCGCCTGCGTCCATTTGGTCGATGTCGCCGGGCGCTTGAGGAAAAACAACAGAATCGAGAGAAGCACGCAACCCAGTACGGTCTTGATGACAGCAACACTGGTAGAGGTGAAACCATTACTCATGAGTATTTTGCTGAGTACCCCGATCGTTGCGTTCAGTGCCGCAGCGGAGAGTGCAAATATGACGCCTTTCCTGAAAGTCGATTGCATGGATGACGATCCCTGTCGCTGAATGGTGGTTCGATAGAAAGCCGCCCTGTATCGACGGCGCAAAGTTTGAGGACACGAGCAGCCGACTAATCCCGATAGAGTGCTATTCGCCGTCATGTCGCCAACGGTCAGAGGGCCTGGCCTTTGGCGATGCAATACGAGTTGACGAACATGGCAGTGTGCTGCAGAGACTGACGTATATCCGGTTTGGCTATTCCGTGCATGTTGGCAAATTGTTCAACCGCCGCCGTATTAAAACGAGTGGTCTGGATAAAATCCAGGGCTTCGGGTTTTGAATTCAAGAACCACGCGACGGGAGGAATACTCAGTAGCAGCTTCAGCAATCGAAGTGAAATGTGATGCTTGGGAGACTTTAATCCCAAAGGTTGTGCAACCTGTTTCAGGAGTTCTCGCAGGTTTGGCGTCTGGTCATCAAGCGCCAGCAGTTCCTGACCCACCATGGCAGGATCAATCGAGTAACGCGGCCTGTTCCAGCAGCAGGCCGCGAAACCATTGCATTGCCGGGTCATGCTCTTGATAGGGATGCCATTGCAAGACTTGAACGGCCTCGGGAAAAGCCAACGGCGCCGGGTGGACGCGCAACGGATAACGCTGAGCGAAGCGTTGCGCCTGTCGTCGAAACACCGTGGCAATGCGTGCGGTACCGACAATGAATTGCGGCATCAGCACAAAGCTTTCAACGGTCACGGCCACTTGTCGCTCAATGCCGAGTTCATGCAGGTGCATGGCATCCATCGCCAGGTTGTGCCCGTCGGCAAACTCGCGCACCACATGCGCTGCGGCGCGATAGTCGGCCATGCTCAGTTGCTCGGTAAACTCTGGCTGCTGGGCGCAGACGATACAACAGAGCTGGTCCGTCATGAGCGGCACATGGGGATAGGCCGGGTTCAACCGTCGCTGCGGCACGATTACGCAATCACTGCGCCGATAATCGAGCGCTTCGCTGACGACATCACCGTCGCGCGGGACAGGCATGTCACGCAGGCTCAAGCGAATACCCGGAGCGATACGCGCCAATACACGGCTGACGGTTGGAAGCAGCACATCGGCGACGTAATCGGAGGCTACCAGAGTGATGTGTCGGTCGCAGTTCGCCGGGTCAAAATTCAGGGGTGCATCGACGATCTCCCGGGTCAGTGCCAGCGCAGCACGTACCTTTGGCAGCAATTCCAGACCCAGCGCTGTGGGTTCCAGGCGGCGCCCGACTTGCACCAGTAACGGGTCATTGAAATGTTCACGCAAGCGGCCCAGTGCCGAACTGGCAGCTGACTGTCCCAGGCACAGACGCTCGGCCGCCCGGCTGACACTGCATTCGCTCAACAAGGCGTCCAGCGCAACCAACAGATTAAGGTCGAGGCGTCGATATCGCATGTCGGTTCCGCTGAAGGTGATAGTGACGTCTTTGCGCCCGCCCGGTTTGCGGGCAGGATCAAAAACGAATCATGACCTTAGCGAGCTGTGTACCCATGCGCCAATCGCGTGTTGGGTTGGGAGGTATCGTTAACGAAGATACCAAGCGCCACTGCGCGTGAATTAGTTACTCAAGGGTAGCCACTAATAGAAAGGTCAACACGCACCATCGAGGATCCAGCAGGTAAGCAAATGCCCTGCGATCACTTTTGATCGAGGGTAACTTATAGGTTGCTCGAAATTGATGCTCGTGGACGGCAATCGGCCAAAAGCGGACATTGGCTTCGGCAGGTATTGGCCTAGACTGGGTCGACTCAATAATCGAAGGACATAGAATGCTTATTGTCTTTAGCGGCCTTCCAGGTACTGGAAAAACGACTATAGCAAGTGACCTTGCCACCAGAACAAGGGCGGTGTATCTGCGGATCGATACGATTGAGCAGGCTATCCGAAACTCCGGTGCTCTGGCACAAGACGTGGGGCGGAGCGGTTATATGGTCGCTAATGAGCTTGCTCTGAGCAATCTTCGCTTTGGCAGTACTGTCATAGTCGACTGTGTTAACCCAGTAATCGAAAGCCGAAACGCGTGGAGCGAGATCGCTATTCGCTCTGGTACTCCATTAGTGAATATCCAGGTGGTTTGCTCTGATAAATATGAACACCAGCGACGGGTAGAGACCAGGAAGATTGATATTCCTGGTCTGTCGCCCCCGACCTGGCAATCTGTATTGGATCATGAATATGAGCCGTGGGATGACGCTCCCTTTGATATAGACACAGCCTTGACGTCCCCGGCGGAGGCAGTGGCAATGATCACTAAACGATTTTTTCCGAGGAGTAGCGCCAGCTAAAAGCTCTACTTAGCAAGGTGCGATCAGCAGACGCTTGCCGCTTTTGGCCGAACACTGGTGGTCGAGAACGGCTGCTTTACGCCTCCACTCTCAGCAAAGGGCCGACACCCTGATGAACTCACTCACTGAGCATGTCGCCAGTTTGACGTCTTTTTCTCACACAACTGATTGTCAAAAGTACGCCGGCTGCAATGCCTTGTGTACCGCACATAAGCCAGATTAGGCCTATGTGAAAAAGGACCCAGGCACTCAAACCTAAAATCAGTGTTAACAATACCCCAAGTAAAAGTAGTGGCAGGTGTTGCACAGAGGGGCTGTCCTCCAGCGAGTCGGAAAAAATGCTCCAGCATGCCCATTGCGAGAACAGCGACAGCAGAAGCCACAACATGATCACCCCCCAACCAGAAAAGGATTGTGAGGTGAAGAGGTTGATCGTCGAGGTGATGGTGAACCAAAGAGTGAAGGCGAATGTAGTGCTTGAAGGTACGGTATAGGCTGGAAGGGCAATGGCTATCTGAATCAACTTGAGTGTTTGCAATCGAGTCATTCATACGCTCCCTGCAAGTTGAATTTCACCGCGTCCTATGGATTCTTCAGTGACTATAGATCAGGAGTCCTTCGAGGGGGAGCATGCGGGCGGTCAGCTATTGGCCCATTGCTGCCGGTCACCAAGGCCGCAATCGCCCATAGCTGCCGGTGAGGAACGGTAGATTTTGGCCATAACCGGACACTCGACAGCCCCCGAACGTTTGTTGAGTCCATCTGATCATCTATGAAAGAAGCGCTCGCAACGGAGCTGATATCGATGAGTTCGTCTCGCTCGGCCATCAAGGGCTTCTGCCTTTGATGGCGGCGATTGTGCCCACATCAGCGACTCAAAGATTTTCGCCTGGAACCTAAACACTCAGCTGCTTGATCCAGTCAAGACTCGCAACGGTAGATACAGAAGGACGGTACTCACACCCGATCCATCCTGCGTAGCCGCGCTGCTCCAGCGCCGCGAACAAGGCAGCAAAGTCGATACTCCCCGTTCCCGGCTCGTGACGACCCGGGCAATCGGCTATTTGCACATGCACGGTTCTGTCATAGAAACGCGCCAGCACATCGGCTGCATCTCCGGTCAAAAGCTGCGCATGGTAAAGATCAAGAATCAGCCCGACACTCGGGAAGGTCTCCAGTACCTGTTGCGCCTTGTTGAAGTCAGACATGTAATAACCCGGCATCGCCTCCGCGCTGATCACTTCGATCAGCGGCCGCAGCCCCTGGTCTTCCATGTACTTGACCGCATATTCCAGGTTGCCCGCGTAGGTTCGCTCAGCGTCATTCTGCGTGGTAACGCCCGACATGATGTGGACATCCGCACACGCCAAGGTCTTTGCGTAGCGGGCGGCCTGGAGCAACCCGTCACGAAACTCCTCTCCCCTGCCCTGTAACGCAGCGATGCCTTTGGTCACGCCAGCCGGGGCGGCGAACTGAATCAACGGCAAACTGTATTGGGCTAGATGGTCGGCAAGCAGACTGGCGTCGAATTCGTACGGTGACGGGAACTCCACTGCCCGGAAACCGGCGGCTGCGGCGGCTTCGATGCGTTGTAGAAAAGGCAATTCATTGAATTGGAAGCCGAGATGAGCATTGAACTTGAGCATTGGGTAATCATCCATCCTGGGAAGAAACGACATCATTAGCCTGGAGCATCCTTTGCCGCTCCAGCACTGCACTATCGCAAGTGCGTTCAACAATTAAAACCAGGTTTCCATCTGGATACCGTATTGCCACACCCCTCCCGCCTGGAAGTCGGACATGCCAAAGGAGTCGTTAGTACTGAACCTGTCCAGATCCGAAGACCAGTTCATGTAGCTGCCGAACACTCGCAACTCCGGACGCGAGAGTAGATCGCCGACGTCGAGTTTGAATGTCGGGGCGACCGTGAATTTCCAGAAGTTACCATCGACCGCATTACGTTGTAGATAGCCTTTGGGGTCGAGGTTCATGGTTTGCCAGCTCATTTCGTAGGCCATTTCGAAGTTGCTGTTGATTTTGTTGGCCAAGCGCACGTTGAGGGTCAGCCAGCGGTAGTCGTCACCTTTGACGTATCTATCCTTGCACTGTTCAGCCAGCAAGCTGGGCCCGATGCGCCAGTCAGAGGTCAGCGGGGTCTCACCGTAAAGTGCCAGACGCAGCGCGCGGGCGTCGTCGATCAGTTCACCATCCGAGCCGACGTTCTTGACCTCTGCCCCCAGGCCTTGCCCATAGAGCAGCGCCGTTTTGAAGAAGCCTTCCCTGCCGAAAAAGGTTTTCTGGTGATTGGCCAGCATGCTGTGCAAACCGGAATCCGCAGGCGTCAAACCGGCTTTATTGGTGCGGGTGCCAAAATCGTTTTTCTTGGCGCCGATGGCGTTGTACATCCACTGCCACTGGCCATCCTCGAAGAACTGGTTGGAGGTCAGGATGTAGCTTTCCACATCGGCATTGATACCGCCCTGACTGAAATCCCCGTAGCTACGCCCAATCAACGAGTAATTCGAGCGCCAATGCTTGTTCATCTGCACATCGTAAATTCCACCGCCGGTGCCGGCCAGGTAAACGACGTCCGAGTCCAGCCAGTGGATATCGAAATTATCTCTATCGAATCGCTTGCCTGCCCACAGCGTAGCGTTCTCGAAGACTGAATTGCCTTTGAATGCAGCGACATGGTCGAGCGTGGCGAACACCTGGCGTACGTTGAGTTTGCTTTCGTCGGCCGTCCAGTCATTGGAGCTTTCCACACCGTCGGCGATGGAGACGGTGAATTTTGAACGGGTGCCGTTTTGCGCATAGATCTCTTTCGACAGGTCGATACGCATGTAGGTGTCGTCCTCGTTACCGAGTCGCCCGACTGCCCCGCCCACCGAACCGGCCGGCGTTGTATAAGGGCCGCCACGCCCGCCACCCAGCCCCTCGTCGACCAGCAACCCGGAGCGCGCATAGCCGTTGAAGCTGAACCCATCGGTGAGGTTTCCGGCACCGCCCTCCTTCTCCAGGCTTTGCTGACGGGCTTCGAGTTTTGCCAGTCGGGTATCCAGAGCCGGCGCCGAAATGGCTGTTGCGTTAGCCGCGACGGACTGCGAGGGCGGCGTCGCGAATTTGATCTGCTGCAATTCCCGGGCAAGTGCCTGGGTCTGCTGTTCGGCCGTGGCTGCACGCTTTTCCGCTGCGCTGGCACGCGCTTCAAGCGCGGCCATGCGCTCTTCCAGCGTCGCGGCCTGAGAAGCCGCTGCCGATGTGCCGAGCACGCCGACCAGTAGCCAGCTTGATCCTTTCTGCATGTTGACTCCCTGTTTTGTTTTTATTTTTTGGTTGCCGCAGTTGCCTTTTTTGCGTGGGTCGCGAGTTGTCACAAACGACAAAAAAAGGATGCCTCCTCGCAAATACGCTGCTACATTTGGCGATGTTAACGTTAACTTTTCTAAAAACAAAAATAAAGGACGCTCGATGAAACACCTGAAATCGCTCCTGCCAGTTGCATTGATCACCCTGTCTGCCGCACTGCCATCCGTGTCGAACGCAACCGATCTGACGATCTCTTGCGGTGCGGTGGGTGCGGAGTTGCAGCTGTGCAAGGAAGCCGTCGATACATGGTCGAAACAGACTGGCAACAACGTCGAGGTGGTCTCCACGCCTAACTCGGCAACCGAGAGGTTGTCGTTCTACCAGCAGATCCTTAGTGCGCAGTCCGCCGACATCGACATCATTCAAATCGACATGGTCTGGCCGGGGATGCTGGCCAAACACTTGATGGATCTGCGTGAGGCGCTTCCCGCCAACGCGACCCAAGGCTACTTCCAGGCGCAGATCGATAACGCCACGGTCAACGGACGGCTGGTGACGATGCCGTGGTTCACCGACTCGGGGCTGCTGTATTACCGCAAAGACTTGCTTGAGAAATACAACAAACAGGTTCCTCAGACGTGGGAGGAAATGACCGCTACTGCCAGGGATGTGCAACAGGCTGAACGCAACGCCGGGAACGCCAATGCCTGGGGTTACATCTTTCAGGGGCGCGCCTACGAAGGGCTGACGTGTAATGCGCTGGAGTGGATCAGCAGCCAGCCGCAAGGCGGACTGATCAATCAACGCGGCGACATCGTGGTCAACAGTCAGGCCTCAAGAGCCGCGTTGACCCTGGCGAAAAGCTGGGTCGGAGATATCTCACCGCGTGGCGTGCTCAATTACACCGAGGAAGAAGGACGTGGCGTATTCCAGTCGGGCAATGCGCTGTTCATGCGTAACTGGCCTTATGTCTGGGCCCTGGTGCAAAGCCAGGACAGTGCCGTAAAAGACAAGGTCGGCGTCGCTCCCCTGCCCCGCGGCGGCGAGACCGGCGAGCATGCCTCCACCCTCGGTGGCTGGGGCCTGGCGGTCTCGCGTTACAGCGCCCATCCCAAACTTGCCGCCGAACTGGTGAGCTACCTGAGCAGTGCCCAAGAGCAAAAACGTCGAGCGCTGAAAGGCGCCTACAACCCGGTGATCGAATCGCTGTATCAAGATCCCGAGTTGCTCGCGGCCATGCCTTATTACGCTCAGTTGCACAGCATTCTCAACGCTGGGGTCATGCGCCCCGCCGCCATTACTGCCGATCGCTATCCACGGGTCTCCAATGCGTTCTTCGATCGGGTGCATGGCGTGCTGGCCGGCGAGTTGCCGGTCGATCAGGCACTCGCCGAACTGGAAAGCGAACTCACGCGCATCAAACGCCGGAACTGGTAAGCCACAAGGAAGGAAATCACCATGTCTGTCTCTACGACCCATGCCCCCTTTGACGAGCTGCTGCTCACGAGGGAAACGCCTGTACAACGTCGCCGGGTGCGCGCTGCCTGGCTGTTTCTGACGCCAATGCTGGTCTGCCTGGCCTTGGTGGCAGCCTGGCCGCTGCTGCGCACATTCTGGTTCAGCCTGACCGACGCCAGCCTGGCCGACACCGGTGGCGCAACCTTCATCGGCTTGAGCAATTATCTGCTGTTCAGCGGTTCCGGCTGGTCGGGCATCCTTGTCGATCCACAGTGGTGGAATGCGGTGCGCAACACGTTGTATTTCACGGTGGTCTCGGTGGGACTGGAAGTCATCCTGGGGCTGTTGGTGGCGTTGCTGCTGAACATCAAGTTCACCGGCCGTTCGCTGGTGCGGGCGTTGACTCTGATTCCGTGGGCGATTCCGACGATTGTCTCGGCGAAGATCTGGTCATGGATGCTCAACGACCAGTTCGGCATCATCAA
Source organism: Pseudomonas sp. AC242 (assembly GCF_979258655.1). Taxonomy (NCBI): domain Bacteria; kingdom Pseudomonadati; phylum Pseudomonadota; class Gammaproteobacteria; order Pseudomonadales; family Pseudomonadaceae; genus Pseudomonas; species Pseudomonas sp. AC242. The sequence goes on along the minus strand of NZ_OZ409873.1, from coordinate 2,440,269 downwards.
TCACCTGATGCTCAGCCTCGGCCTGATTGACGCACCTCTGGCCTGGACGGCAGATGCCGACCTGTCGATGTGGGCGGTGATCATTGTTGACGTCTGGAAGACCGTGCCCTTCGTCACGCTGCTGATGCTGGCGGCTTTGCAGATGTTGCCGAGCGATTGCTACGAAGCGGCCCGGGTCGATGGCATTCATCCGCTGAAGGTGTTCTGGCGCGTCACGCTGCCACTGTTGATGCCTGCAGTGCTGGTGGCGGCGATCTTCCGCATCCTCGATTCCCTGCGGGTATTCGACGTCATCTATGTGCTGACCTCGAACTCGTCGAGCACCATGAGCATGTCGGTGTATGCCCGCCAGCACTTGGTGGAGTTCCAGGACGTCGGTTACGGCAGCGCGGCGTCGACGCTGTTGTTTCTGGTGGTCGCTGTGATCGCCATGCTTTATCTCTACCTCGGACGCCGTCAAATGGAGGTCCACGCATGAGCCCGCGCCTGCTGAAAAAAGCGCTGTTGCGCCTCGGATTCTGGTGCCTGATCGGGGTGTTGCTGCTGTATGCGGTTTTCCCGTTCTACTACGCCATCGTGACCTCGCTGAAGCCCTCCAGTGCCTTGTTCGAGGTGAGTTACTGGATCGAAAATCCCGACTTCTCCAATTACGCGGCGGTCCTCCACCAGGCCTCATTCCTGCGAGCAATCGGTAATTCACTGGTGGTTGCGCTGTGCGTGGTCACCCTGGCGCTGTTCCTCAGCCTGACCGCTGCCTATGCCTTGGGCCGAGTGAAATTCCGTGGGCGTGGCACGGTGTTGATGATGGTGCTTGGCGTGTCGATGTTTCCTCAGGTCGCGGTGCTGTCGGGACTGTTCGAAGTGATCCGCGCCTTGGGTCTGTACAACACCTCGTGGGCGTTGATCCTCAGCTACACGATTTTCACCCTGCCCTTCACCGTCTGGGTGCTGACCACGTTCATGGGGCAACTCCCCCATGAACTGGAGGAAGCGGCAATCATGGATGGTGCGTCCCCGTGGGTGACGCTGACCCGCGTGCTGTTGCCGCTACTCTGGCCCGCCCTGGTCACCACCGGTTTGCTGGCCTTCATCGCGGCGTGGAACGAGTTTCTGTTTGCCCTGACGTTCACCCTCACCGACAGCCAACGCACGGTGCCGGTTGCCATCGCCTTGATTTCCGGCGGCAGCCCCCATGAGTTGCCTTGGGGCTTGTTGATGGCTGCCTCGGTGCTGGTCACCGTCCCACTGGTGATTCTGGTGCTGATCTTCCAGCGCCGAATCGTTTCCGGTCTCACTGCCGGCGCGTTAAAGGGTTGATGCCCAATAAAGACAAGGAACCGCATCGTGATGAAATTGAAACTGGACAACGTCAACAAACAATTGGGCGGCGCGCGGATTCTTCGCGACATCAACCTGGAGATCGCTGCGGGTGAATTCGTGGTGTTCGTCGGTCCTTCGGGCTGCGGAAAGTCGACGCTGCTGCGGCTGATCGCCGGACTGGATTCGATCTGCGCCGGCGACCTGCTGATCGACGGGCGCCGGGTCAACGACCTGGAGCCGCGCGAACGTGGCGTCGGCATGGTCTTTCAGTCTTATGCGCTGTACCCGCACATGAGCGTCTACGACAACATCAGTTTCGGTCTCAAACTGGCCAAGACTGAAAAGAGCAGCCTGCGCGAGCGGGTGCTGAAAACTGCGCAAATCCTGCAATTGGACAAACTGCTGCAACGCAAGCCAAAAGAACTGTCTGGAGGGCAGCGTCAACGTGTGGCCATGGGCAGGGCCATGGCGCGCGAGCCGGACATTCTGTTGTTCGATGAGCCGCTGTCCAATCTGGATGCTTCCTTGCGGGTGCAGATGCGTAACGAAATCGCCCGACTGCATGACCGATTGCGCTCGACCATGATCTACGTCACTCACGATCAGGTGGAAGCGATGACCCTCGCCGACAAAATTGTCGTGCTCAATGGCGGCCATATAGAGCAGGTCGGCTCACCACGCGAACTCTATGAGCGCCCGGCCAGCCGCTTTGTCGCCGGTTTTCTCGGTTCGCCGAGAATGAATTTCCTGCCGGCACGCTTGCAGGCGCCGGGAGAAACCAGCCTGGTTGATACTCCGGTTTTGGGGATGACCACCCTGCCCTTCGACAGCTCGAACCTGGCGGCAGACGCCTCGCTGAGCCTGGGCGTTCGCCCGGAACACCTGTCACTCAAAGCGGCGCCGGGAAGCGCTGGCGTCGTCGTGACCGGGGTCGAATACCTCGGCAGTGAAACCTATGTGCACCTGGATACCGGGCAGGACGAGCCACTGATCTGTCGTTGTGAAGTCAACGCCGGATGGCAGACAGGCGATCGGGTCGAACTGCAACTGGAGATCGACAAGATCCACCTGTTCGACGCCGACGGCACGGCATTGAAGCGCCACCCGCACGCCATTCAATCCGTGGCGGATGACCTCTCTCTGCGCTCAATCCGAGCACGCGCCCTATGACCTTGTCTTTGAATACCCAGAGCGATCCAATGTTTTCGACCCTTGACCTTGCGCAGCGCGCCTTGGCTGACAGCCAGTCCCGCGTCATTGAGGATTATCGACCCGGTTACCATATTGCCCCGCCGGCAGGCTGGATGAATGACCCTAACGGGGTCGTGTACTTCCGTGGCGAGTATCACGTTTTCTATCAGCATCACCCCTTCGACGCGAAATGGGGGCCGATGTATTGGGGCCACGCCAAGAGTGCCGATCTGGTGCACTGGCAGCACCTGCCCATTGCACTGGCACCCGGCGATGATTGCGACCGCGACGGCTGTTTTTCCGGTAGCGCCGTGGTCTGTGGCGATACCCTGGCGCTGATCTACACCGGGCACACCTGGCTGGGCGAAGTGGGTGACGAGCGCTTGATCAAACAGGTTCAGTGCCTGGCCACCAGCAACGACGGCATCCGCTTCGTCAAGCATGGCGCGGTGATCGACAGCGCGCCGCAAGACAGCATCATGCACTTTCGTGACCCCAAGGTCTGGCAGGACGATGGTTATTGGTACCTGATTGCCGGCGCACGTCTGGGCGACAAGCCGCTGCTGCCGTTGTACCGCTCCACGGATCTGCACGTCTGGGAATTCCTCGACTATGTGTCCGCCGGCAGCGAGGGCGATGGCTATATGTGGGAATGCCCGGACCTGTTTCGCCTGAATGGACACGATGTGCTGCTGTACTCCCCACAAGGCATGCAAGCCGACGGTTATGACCGGCTCAACAAATACCAGACTGGTTATCGAGTGGGCCAGCTCGATAACCAGTGGCACTTCACGGGCGGGCCTTTTATCGAGCTGGATAACGGCCACGATTTCTATGCGGCGCAAACGCTGTTGGCCGCCGATGGCCGGCGCCTCGTATGGGCGTGGCTGGACATGTGGGAAAGCCCGATGCCGAGCCAGGCCCATCACTGGTGCGGCATGCTCGGATTGCCACGCGAACTGGAACTGTGCGCCGATCGCCTTTGCGTATATCCGGCACGCGAGCTCAGCGCGCTGCGAATGGCGCAATTGCCGGGTACGCCGTGGTGGGAAGCGTCGGGAGCCCGCTGGGTGCCGGAGGTAAGCGGCGACATGCTCGAAATCCATGTGCATCTGGATCTGCTCGGCTGCACTGACGGCCACTTGGGAGTCGCCTTGCGCTGCAGCGACGATGGCCGTGAAGAAACCCTGCTCTATTACGATGCATCACTGCAGCGTCTGGTGCTTGATCGCAGCCGCTCGGGTGCGCAAGTCACAGGCCAGCGCAGCGTGGCGATAGACCCGACACAAGAGCGCTTGGAACTGCGCGTGTTTCTTGATCGCTCATCCATCGAGGTATTCGACGAAAACGGCCGCTTCAGCCTCAGCAGTCGCCTCTATCCGCGCTCCGACAGTCTGGGTGTGAAGCTGGTGGCAAGCGGGAGTGGCGGGCGTGTTTCGATTCCCAGGGCATGGCCTCTGGCTTCTGGATGGTCATGAGCGGCGTCATTCGGGTCGCGGAAGCCCGGGCCCTGTGTCATGATTCTGCGTCAACCTGACCGGCCGCACTTCGCATGACTTCAGTGAAAGACGTTGCACAGCTGGCCGGCGTGTCCCTGATGACGGTGTCTCGAGCGCTCAATACTCCGGAAAAACTGAGCCCCGAAACCCTTCTACGGGTGCGTCGTGCCATTGATGAACTGCAATTCGTACCCAGCCTGTCAGCGCGCAAGATGCGCGGTGACAACCTCCAGTCACGAACCATCGGTGTGTTCGCGCTGGACACTGCGACCACGCCCTTCGCGGTCGAGCTGCTGCTGTCCATTGAGCAGACCGCGCAACAGGCCGGCTGGAATGTCTTTATCCTCAACCTGCTCAGCAACCCGCCCACCGACCAGAACATCGACCTGATGCTGTCGCACCGTCCGGACGGCTTGATCTTCAGCGCCATGGGGTTTCGCCAGGTCAGCATTCCCGAGCGCTTGAAGAGCAAGCCGCTGGTGCTCGCCAATTGTCTGGCCGATGACAGCCGCCTCGTCAGCTATGTACCCGACGACGAAATGGGCCAGTATCGCGCCGTAGACCACGCGTTGAGCCTCGGCTACAAGCGTCCTCTGTGTATCAATCTGCCGAAACAGAGTCTGGCATGGGGGCTGCGACAACAAGGTCTGCAGCGTGCCTGTCAGGCATTCGGCCTGGCGCCTGACACGCTCCTGCAATACGACCTATCCGATCATGATGCCTACAGTGAAACAGCCGCTATCCTCGACCGGCATGTCATTGATGGTCGTCCCCAATTCGATATTTTGATCTGTGGCAACGACCGCATTGCCTTTTGTGCCTATCAGCTGTTGTTGGGGCGTGGCCTGAAAATTCCCGACGATGTCGCCGTGCTCGGCTACGACAACATGATCGGCATTGCCGAGTTGTTCATCCCGCCGCTGACTACCGTGCAACTGCCGTACTACGAGATTGGTCGCCAGGCTGCACGGCATCTGATCGAAACCCTTGAGATATCGGGAACTCAGCGCGTTGACTGTCCATTGGTGGTCAGGACATCACTATAAGAGTTGGACCGTTCGCTGATAGCACTCCCGATTGCTTACGATTTGCCGATTGGAATCAGAAATCGACCGTCGCTGAAAGCAGATAGGTTCTCGGTGTCGACAACGTCAATCCCGGTTCACTGTCATCGGACGCCCCTGCCGAACTCCAATAACGCTTGTCCAGCACGTTCTCGATATTCCCGCGCAAGGTGATGGTTTTGTCGTCAACCTTGAACGCATAGCGCGTGCCCACATCGAAGCGCTCCCAGGAATCGATTTCCTTCTCGTTGGACTGATCCAGGTACTGCGAACTGGAATAGATGCCACGGGTTGTCAGCGTCAGCCCTTGCACCGTCGGCACGTCCCACTCGGCGCCCAGATTGACGTTGTATTTCGGCGTCGCCGGCGCGCGATTGCCGTCGAAGGTGCCATTGGTGGTCTTGGTCAATTCGCTGTCGATGTACATCACGCCGCCAAGCAAACGGAAGCCTTTGAGCGGTTCGCCGAACACGCTCAGCTCCACACCATTGTTCTCGCGCTTGCCATTGGGTCCGAAGACTCGCGTGGTGGCGTTGGTTTCGTACGCCGGTTGCTTGATGCGAAACACCGCAGCGGTCAGCGCGTAGGCGCCGGCATCGTACTTGGCACCGACTTCAACCTGACGGCTGATAAACGGCGGGAAGATTTCGTCTTCGTTGATGGAAGTCGACGGCGCGATTTTGCCCTGGCTCAGGCCTTCCATGTAGTTGGCGTACAGCGACAGCTTGTCAGTCGCCTTGAACAGAATGCCGCCCGATGGCGAAATCTTTTCCTCGTCGTAAGCGGTGTCGCCTTTGATGTCATCGCTCCAGTCATCGACTTTTACCCGCTGCCAGCGAGCGCCGAGGGTCAGCAACAGTCGATCGTCGAAAAAGCCCAGGGTGTCGGACAGTGCTACGCCGCTGAAGCGGTTTTCCGTGTAGACCTTGGCGTCATTGCGTGTCGGCGTACCGGGTTTGGCGATTTCCACCGGGTCATACAGATTGCTGCGCCCGGCCGCGTAGCGGGCGCCGCCGTTCTCGAAATCCATGTAGAAGTAGCTGGCCGCGAGATTGACCTCATGGCTCACAGGCCCGGTATGGAACCAGTTGCGCACGCCTGCCGTGGCGGTCCGGACATTCTCGTCGCGGGTAAAATCACGCGGTTGCACGCTGAAATCACCGGCATCGTTGGTCACGGAAACGGCGTGGCGCAAGAAGTCATGATTACTTTTGCGCGCGCCGACGCCGCCGTACAGCATCACCGAGTCATTGACGTCGAACTCGGCGTTGAGCGTGCCGAAGGTGTCCTCGGTTTTCGCCTGAGTCCACGGTTGCGCGTAATTGCGATGCACGCTATTCGCGCTCGGAACCTTGGCATTGGCCGCGACCTGCACGCGCTCCTGCGGCGCGTCGGTATCGCGCTCGGTATGGCCGATATCGGTCGAAAGTCGCAAGCGCTCACCGCGAAAATCCAGGCCGAGCACGGCCATGTCACGGTCGACACTTTGATGATCCCATTCGGTATCACCCGACTGTTTGACGCCGTTGAAACGCAGGCCGAACTGATTGTCCTCGCCAAACCGCCGGCCGACATCCACTGCGCCGCCGACCTGATTGTTCGACGCGTAATTGGCCGTCAGCGAAGTGATCGGTTTGTCGGTGGCACGCTTAGGCACCACATTGATGCCTCCGCCCACGCTACCCCGTGGCGAGATGCCGTTAATGAGTTGGCTCGGGCCTTTGAGGATGTCGACGCGATCGGCCATTTCCATGTCAATGGTGTACGTCGGCAGCACGCCATAGAGCCCGTTGTACGCCACGTCGCTGTTGAACAGGCTGAAACCACGGATGGTGAACTGCTCGTAGCGGCCACCGGCCGGGTTGGTTGCACGCACCGAAGGGTCGCTGGCGATCAGATCGCCCAGCGTGCGTGCCTGCTGGTTTTTCACGGCTTCGCTGGTGTAGGTGGTCATGCTGAATGGGGTTTCCATGAAGTCTTTCGACCCCAGCAAACCCTGCGAGCCACGCCGCGCGACTTGGCCTCCGGCAAACACATCGGCATCGCTGGAACCGGTGGCACCGAGAATCGACGTCGGCGCCAGTTGCAGGCTGCTGCCCTCGGCGGCTGGAATCAGTGTGTAGGCCTGCTCGCCCAGCGGTTGCAGTTGCAGACCGGAACCCAGTAACAAACGAGCGAACCCCTCCTCCACAGCGAATTCACCGGACAAACCGTTGCTGTTGCGGCCACTTACCAGCGCCGGATCGACCGACAGATTGACCCCGGCCAACCCGGCAAAGCGGGTCAGCGCGGCACTCAGACTACCGGCCGGCACCTGGTAACTGCGCCGAGCGGCGTCTTCGGCCCAACTGGATTGAATCAACACAGGGCTGGCACTCAGGCTCAGCAGGAGGCTCAACTGCAACAACGGACGCAAACGACTTGGGAATACTGCGGGCATTGGAAGAAGCTCTCGATTTTGTTCACTTACCTGCAATGACCGGTGAGGCGAAAAAAGGGACAGGCTTCAGACGATATTTTTTCGCGGCGCCAGCGTTACCCAGAAACGCGTGCGCGAATGGACCTCCAACGGCAGGCTCGCCGCCAGCAGGGCCAGCACTTTATCGGTGTCGTCGAGACGGAAACTGCCGGTGACACGCAGACTTTCAAGTGCTGGCTCCCAGCGCAGAAGCCCCGAGCGATATCGGCTCAACTCGCGCAGGAAGTCCCCCAACGGCTGGTTTTGCGCCATCAACACACCGTCACGCCAACCCGGCATTTTGGCGTCGAACAACGTGACCGGTCCGGCGCCGGAGGTCTGCAAATTGACCAGTTGCCCGGCGTTCAACTGCAGCGCCGGCCCGTGCAACGGCTGCAATTGCACCGAACCACTGACCACCGACACGGTGCAATCACGTTCGTTGAGGCGCACGCAGACTTCGCTGCGGCTGACAATGATCCGACCGTACGGCGCGTTGACCGTCAATGCCGTGCTACCCGGAACGTTGAGCGCCATTTCGCCGCGCACCAACGTCAACTGACGGCTGGCCAGAACGACGTTCACCGCACTGGCGGTGTTCAGCTGCAAGGTGCTGCCGTCGGCCAGCCGTGTTCGCGTGTGCTCTCCGGTGGAAGTCTGCAAATCCGCGCGCCAGACGTCGAGCGGCAACTGGCGACTGATCAGCCACGCCGCAGGCACCAAAGCCGCCAGCCCCAGCGCCCTTTTCAATGCTGCACGCCGCGCCAGATCCGGGCGATCGAGTGTGGCCATGGCCAATTCTGTCGGCAGACTGGAAAAGCGCTGGCGCAGCAATTGAATCTTCTGCCAGGCGTTTTCATGGCGGCTATCGCTGTCACGCCAGTGCTTCAATCGCACGTGATCGGCTTCACTGGCCTCGCCGGATTCGAGCAATGCCAACCACTGTGCGGCGGCTCGCGCCACTTCACGCGCTTCGGTGTTGGGTGCGACGCGCATCATAGATCCAACATCAAACAATGCTCGTAAGCCATTGCCATGTAACGTTTTATACTGCGTTCAGAAACCTGCAAACGTTCGGCGATTTCACGGTAACCGAGGCCTTCGAGCTGACTCAGGAGAAAGGCCCGACGCACCGCTCGCGGCAAACCATCGAGTAACTCGTCCAGCGCTTGCAAGGTTTCCAGCAGCAGCCAACGCTGCTCGGGCGACGGCACGCATTCTTCGGGCAACTGCGCGAGGGCTTCGAGATAGGCCTTTTCCAGACTGCGGCGGGTGTAGAAATTGCTCAGCAGGCGTTTGCCCACCGTCAGCAAATACGCCCGCGGCTCGCGCATGTCGGCGATCGGTTGCGCACTGCAGAGTACGCGCAGGAAGGTGTCCTGACTCAGGTCCGCCGCATCCCACGCGTTGCCCATGCGCCGCCGCAGCCAGGTTTCCAGCCAGCCTCGATGGTCGCGATACAGTTCGTGCAGGTGCTGCGGCGATGGCGTCGCTGCTTCAGTCATCTCAAGAGTCCTGCGCGAAGTCAGTTTCAAATGAGAGTGATTCTATTTAACTTGCGCGCCGAGACAAAGCCTTTTTATCCAAGACGGCTTTCATGAGCGCTTCAAGGTCTCGCTCGGCAACTCCTTGAACAACGCCCGGTAACTGCTGGAAAACCTTCCCAAATGCCAGAACGACCACTGCATCGCCACCTCGGCAACCGTAGTTTCCGTGGGCCGACGCTTGAGCAATTCGCGGTGTGCACTGTTCAATCGGCGCAGGCGCAGCCAGTGACTTGGCGTCATGCCGGTGTAGGCCTTGAAGGCTTGTTGCAACTGGCGCAGTGGCACGCCCGCAACGTGCGACAGTTCGAGCAGATTGACGGTGTCTTCCGGCGAATCCGCCGCCCACTCTCCCACCCGTTTCATGATCATTCGCTCTTCGGTGCGCCGCTGTAACCCACCGCGATCAAGACTTGTATGAGCGTTGTCGAGGATGAACAGACAGTCTTCCAGCAACTGCTGTGTCAGCGCATCTTTATCAAGCGGATCAACAGCTTGCGACAACTTTGTGAGAATCGAGCTTAACCAGCGACTGAACAAGGCGTTCTGCCCGCAATTGAGTTGCGTCATGAACAAGCCTTCGAGTTTCGCCACATTCAGACCGTGCTGACGGACAAACTCCGGGCCGAACACGACGGCGATTTCCTGATAGTTCTCCGGGGTGATCCAGATGTTGCGGCTGTCTTCATTGAGCAGGTACAGCGCGTTGTCACTGCGATCAAAACAGAACGCCAAAGCACCCGATGGCGCACTGAAATTCTGCTCGACCCGGGTGTTCATCTGCTCTTCGTAGACCTCGACACCCTGCAGATCCAGATAGCGGATCTGCCCGGCGAAATGACCCGGCGACATCTGTTGGTAATGCTGGACCCAGCCCGGTGTGGCGCGGACTTGCTCAGCCACATCGGCGGTGTTGAATGCTTGAACCTGGAGCGGATTGCACGTTGTCATGGGGTGACCTTGCGCACTCTTTTGGTGCGCTTTGGTGCTGCTTAAAGTGGATAGATGGAACTGCAAGGCTCGCCCAAGATAGTCGTCAACGCGCCACAGGGGAAGGGGCGGAAGATGAAACCCGCCCTCCCCGGCGTCTATAAAACCAATAACGAGGTCTTTATGAATGCCCCTTTCGATCAGCTGTTCACGTGGCTGAAAGATCACAAGATTACCGAAGTCGAATGTGTGGTCAGCGACTTGACCGGCATTGCCCGCGGCAAGATCGCACCGACCAACAAGTTCCTGCATGAGCGAGGCATGCGTCTGCCGGAAAGTGTGCTGCTGCAAACGGTAACCGGGGATTTTGTCGACGACGACATCTACTACGACCTGCTCGATCCTGCCGATATCGATATGGTCTGCAAGCCCGTGGCTGACGCGGTCTACGTGATTCCATGGGCGATCGAGCCGACCGCCATCGTCATTCACGATACCTTCGACAAGTTCGGCAACCCGATCGAACTGTCGCCGCGCAACGTGCTGAAAAAAGTCCTGCAGCTGTACACCGATAAAGGCTGGAAGCCGATTGTGGCGCCGGAAATGGAGTTCTACCTGACCCAACGCTGCGAAGACCCGGACTTGCCGCTCAAGGCACCATTAGGCCGCTCGGGCCGTGCAGAAAGCGGTCGGCAGTCGTTCTCCATTGATGCTGCCAACGAATTCGATCCGTTGTTCGAAGACGTCTATGACTGGTGCGAACTGCAAGGACTGGATCTGGACACGCTGATCCACGAAGACGGCCCGGCGCAGATGGAAATCAACTTCCGTCACGGCGACGCCCTCGATCTGGCCGACCAGATCACCGTGTTCAAGCGCACCATGCGAGAGGCCGCGCTCAAGCACAACGTCGCCGCGACCTTCATGGCCAAGCCGATCGGCGATGAGCCGGGCAGCGCCATGCACATCCACCAGAGCGTGGTGGACATCGCCACTGGCAAACCGATTTTCGCCAATGAAGACGGGCAGATGAGCGAGCTGTTCCTGCATTACATCGGCGGTTTGCAGAAATACATCCCGAAAGTGCTGCCGATGTTCGCGCCGAACGTCAACTCGTTCCGCCGCTTCCTGCCGGACACCTCGGCACCGGTCAACGTCGAATGGGGCGAAGAAAACCGCACCGTCGGTTTGCGTGTGCCGACCTCCAGTCCGGAAGCCATGCGCGTGGAAAACCGTCTGCCGGGCGCCGATGCCAACCCGTACCTGGCGATTGCCGCGAGCCTGCTCTGCGGTTACATCGGCATGGTCGAAGGCATCGCGCCGAGCGCTGCGGTCCAGGGCCGCGCTTACGAACGCCGTAATCTGCGCCTGCCGATCACCATCGAAGAAGCGCTGACGCAGATGGAAGAATGCGAAGCCGTAGCGCAATACCTTGGCGACAAGTTCGTCCGTGGCTATGTCGCGGTGAAACGTGCCGAGCATGAAAACTTCAAGCGCGTGATCAGCTCGTGGGAGCGTGAGTTCCTGATGCTCAGCGTTTAACCCAAACCAAAATATCCCCTGTGTCGATCGTTCCCACGCTCTGCGTGGGAATGCAGCCCGGGACGCTCCGCGTCCCATCCAAAGCCGAACGCGGAGCGTCCGTTGAGGCATTCCCACGCAGAGCGTGGGAACGATCATTATAAGAAGAGGTGTCGATATGCGTCTGTTGAAATCCGTACTCCCGGTCGCCCTGAGCGTGCTGTTCAGCGCTGTAGCTCACGCCCAACCGACGGTCAGCGTCTACAACTGGACCGACTACATCGGCGAAACCACCCTCGCCGACTTCCAGAGCCAAACCGGGATCAAGGTGATCTACGACGTTTTCGACTCCAACGAAACCCTCGAAGGCAAACTGCTCGCCGGTCGTACCGGTTACGACGTGGTCGTACCCTCCAACCACTTCCTCGCGCGTCAGGTAAAGGCCGGCGCGTTCCTTAAACTTGATCGCTCGCAGTTGCCGAACTTCAAGAACCTCGACCCGAAACTGCTCGAACTGCTACAGAAAAACGACCCGGGCAACGAGCACTCGGTGCCGTACCTGTGGGGCACTAACGGCATCGGCTACAACGTCGACAAGGTCAAACAGGTGCTGGGCATCGACCACATCGATTCCTGGGCGGTGCTGTTCGAACCCGAGAACCTGAAGAAACTCACCCAGTGCGGCGTGTCGATGATGGATTCCGCAGACGAAGTCTTCCCCGCCGTGCTTAATTACATGGGCCTGGACCCACGCAGCGAAAACCCCGAAGACTATAAAAAGGCTGAAGCGAAACTGCTGAGCATCCGCCCGTACATCACCTATTTCCATTCCTCGAAATACGTGTCGGACCTGGCCAACGGCGATATCTGTGTGGCGTTCGGTTATTCCGGCGACGTGTTCCAGGCGGCCAACCGCGCCAAGGAAGCCAAGAACGGCGTGAACATCGCCTATGCGATTCCAAAGGAAGGCGCCAACCTCTGGTTCGATCTGTTGGCGATTCCGGCCGATGCGAGCAACACCAAAGAAGCCCACGCCTTCATTAATTACCTGCTCGATCCGCAGGTGATTGCCAAGGTCAGTGCGTCCGTCGGTTACGCCAACCCGAACCCGTCGGCCAAGCAATACATGGATCCGGAGCTGGTCAACAATCCTGAGGTGTATCCACCTCAAGAAGTCCTCGACAAACTCTACATCTCTACCACCCCGCCTCAAGCGATCATGCGTCTGATGACCCGCTCCTGGAGCAAAGTGAAGTCGAACAAATGAATCAGTACACCCAAGAACACGCCCGTTCCTATTACGCAGCCTCCGCTCGGGCGACTACACCTTATCCGCAACTGGAAGGTGATCTGAGCGCCGATGTCTGCGTGATCGGCGGCGGGTTCACCGGGGTCAACACCGCGATCGAACTGGCCCAGCGCGGGCTGTCGGTGATCTTGATCGAAGCCCGGCGCATCGGCTGGGGCGCCAGCGGACGCAATGGCGGTCAGTTGATTCGCGGGATCGGTCATGAGGTCGAAGGCTTCGCCAAATATGTCGGTCAGGAAGGCGTGCGTTATTTGCAGCGCGCCGGCATCGATTCAGTGGAACTGGTGCGTCAGCGCATCGGCGACAACGGCATCGAATGTGATCTGCGCTGGGGCTTCTGCGATCTGGCCAACACCACGGCGCAGTTCGCTGCGTTCAAGGATGAATTGGTCGATCTCGCCGAACTCGGTTACGCCCACGAAACCCGGCTGATCGGCCCGGAGCAGATCCGCCAGCAGGTGGTCAACTCCGACATTTATGCCGGTGGGCTGGTCGACATGGGTTCCGGACACCTGCACCCGCTGGATCTGGTGCAAGGCGAAGCGCGGCTGGCAGCGTCGCTTGGCGTGCGGATTTTCGAGCAGAGTGAAGTGCTGGAAATCATCCATGGCCCGACCGTGCAGGTGCGTTGTGCAAACGGTACGGTGCGGGCTGGCAGTCTGGTGCTCGGCTGCAATGCGCATCTGGACGAGCTCGAACAACAACTCAGTGGCAAGGTGCTGCCGGCCGGCAGTTACATCATCGCCACCGAACCATTGTCCGAGGCCCGCGCCGCGCAGCTGATTCCGCACAATCTGGCAGTGTGCGACCAGAAAGTCGGCCTCGATTACTACCGGCTCTCGGCGGACCGACGCCTGCTGTTCGGCGGTGCCTGTCACTATTCCGGGCGCGATCCGGCGGACATCGCCGCTTATATGCGGCCGAAGATGCTCAAGGTCTTCCCGCAACTGGCCGACGTGCGCATCGATTACCAATGGGGCGGCAAGATCGGCATCACCGCCAATCGTTTCCCACAGGTCGGCCGCCTCAAACAGTACCCGAACGTTTTCTATGCGCAGGGCTATTCCGGCCATGGTCTGAACGTCACCCACTGGTGCGCGAAACTGCTTGGCGAGGCGATTCATGCCGGCCACAGCCAAGGCATGGATGTGTTCAGCGGCGTGCCGCACATGACCTTCCCCGGCGGCCCGGCCCTGCGTTCGCCACTGCTGGCACTGGGGATGTTCTGGTATCGCCTGCGGGAAATGCTCGGCTGACAGCACAAGCAGCGCTGTCGCGATCTGATCGTTCCCACGCTCTGCGTGGGAACGATCATCAAGCACAGGTGAGCTATACACATTTGCTCTATCGCCAAGCACTTCTATATTGATGAGGTGCTTTTGCGTTCCTGACGCTCAGTGCCCATTCAATCGAGGAGACATGGATGAAGTCGTCAGCCACCGACGAGCCGCGAGCGCCAGGCCAAGCCCCCGTCAAAACCCGCCGTTTCGGCATTTCACTCGTCTGGATTGTGCCGATTGTGGCGGTGCTCGTGGGCATTTCGCTGGTGGTGCACAACATCATGCAGGAAGGGCCGACCATCGTGGTCACCTTCAAGACCGGCAGTGGTCTGACGGCCAATAAGACCGAAGTCAAATACCGTAATGTGGTGATTGGCCAGGTCACCGATGTCGAGTTGAGCGACGACCAGAAAAGCGTCAACGCCACGATCAAACTGGCCAAACAGGCCGAAACCTTCACCCGTGAAGACTCACAGTTCTGGGTGGTACGCCCGCGAATCGGTGCCGGAGGCGTGTCGGGTATCGACACTCTGCTCTCCGGCGACTACATCGGTGCCGACATCGGCCAGTCCAACTCCCGAGCGAAAAACTTCAAAGGCCTTGAAAACCCGCCGCCGATCACCTACGGCGAACCGGGCAAGCGTTTCATGCTGCACACCCAGGATCTCGGTTCGCTGGACATCGGGTCGCCGGTGTATTACCGCAAGATCCCTGTCGGCCAGGTCGTCACCTACGCGCTGGCGCCTGACGGTAAAGGCGTGAACATCGAAGTATTCATTCACGCGCCCAACGATGCGTTCGTCACCGAAAACACCCGATTCTGGAACGCCAGTGGCATCGACGTCAGCGTCGGCGCCAACGGTTTTCAGGTGAAAACCGAATCCCTGTCCTCCATGCTGGTGGGCGGCATCGCTTTTCGCGCCCCGGATTACAGCCCCAACGACGTCGCCGCCGCCGATGACAAAGACTTCGAACTGTTCGCCGACCAGACCACCGCCCTCGCCCCGCCCAATGGCAAGGCGCAATACCTGAGTCTGCGTTTCGACCAATCCCTGCGCGGCTTGAAGGTCGGCGCACCGGTGGAATTCCTCGGCATGGAAATCGGTCGGGTGGTGGCGATCAACCTGGATTTCGACGCGAAAAAACGCAGCTTCCCGCTTAACGTCGGCATCGTTATTTATCCGCAACGCTTGGGCATGGCATACGGAAAAATGCTCACAGCGTTCAAGCATGATCCCAACGATGAGGCCGCCGGCATTCGCTTGATGGGCACCTTCATCGACAATGGTCTGCGCGCCCAGGCCCGCAGTGGCAACCTACTGACGGGTCAACTGTACGTTGCCCTGGACTTCTTCCCGAAAGCCGAAAAAGTCGCCTTTGACCCCACGGCGCGCCCGGTGGTGATTCCAACCGTGCCCGGCAGCCTCGAACAGCTGCAGGAAAAACTCGAAGCCGTGGTCGACAAGCTCAACAAGCTGCCGGTCGATCGCATCGCCAGCAACCTCGACAGCAATCTGATCGAGCTGCGCAAAGGCCTGACCCAGTTCAACGCCAAGACCCTGCCGGGCGTGCAGAGCACTCTCGCCGATGTCAGCAAGACCTTGCAGTCCGCCAGCTCGACCCTGGCCGAAGATTCGCCGCAGCGCGAAAAACTCACGGAAACCCTCGACGAACTCGGGCGCATGTCGCGTTCGCTGCGGGAGCTGTCGGATTACCTTGGCCGGCATCCTGAGTCGTTGATCCGCGGCCGCCCCGATAACGCCGCGCCGCTGGATCTGAAAGGACCGCCACGCAATTGAGCACAGGAGCTAACCCAATGGCTTTACCGCTGAAGATCACCGTGCTCGCTGCCTTCATGCTGCTGGGCGCGTGCCGCAGCGACCCGATCAGCTTTCACACCCTGACGCCGGTGCAGATCGCCAACACACGGACCGGCGCGCAGATTCCGATTGAAGCGCTGAGCGTGCCGCCGCAGGTCGACCGGGCGCAAATCGTTATCCGCCAGGGCAACAGCGGCCTGGCGATTCTGGAAACCGATTGGTGGGGGGCGACACTGGCGGACGAGTTGCGCGGTGCGTTGGCCGATCAATTGAGCAATACCAGTGGCCAAGGCGATGTTTCGGTGCGCATCGAAGTGCAACGCTTCGACTCGATCCCCGGTCAGTACGGCCTGATCGACGCCAAATGGCGCTTGCGTCCCGTCGGCGCGACTGACAATGGCTTGCTGACCTGCCGCTCGACCGTGCAAACACCGTCCGGCCCGACCATCGATGATCTGGTGGGCGCCCAGCAGCAAAACGTCAAGCGGCTGGCTGAGCAGATCAGTCGGGCGGCAACCGGCAACGCGAGCACCTGCCCTTCTCCGTACTGACGGGGCCTACAGATCGAAACGATCCACCGCACGCCGCCGCTAGTTGTCATCACGCACATCGTAGTTGGCGGTGGTCTGGATGTTGCTGTGGTGCGCGAGCTTCTGCGCAATCGACAGATCATGTTCCTCGATGACCCGCGTGATAAACGAACGGCGGAAGTCGTGCGGCATGATCTTCACCCCGACCTGGGTGCCGCGCTGGCGGGCGATGTAATAGATCGCGTGTTTGGTGATGCGCTCGCGGGTGATGTGGCTGCCGCGCCGGATGCGATTGAACAGAAAGGCATCGTCACTCTCGCCTTCCTTGAGTTCCGAACGGCGCAGTTCCAGCCACGCATCGAGTTTGGCGAACGCCCACGCCGGTGCGTACTTGATCAGTTGCTTATTGCCTTTGCCGGTAACGGTGAGGCTGCGCTCGGTGAAGTCGACCTGCTTCAAGTCCAGGTCCACCGACTCCGATTTACGCATGCCGGTGCCGTACAACAACGCGATCACTGCCGCGTCACGCAGGCCTTGAGGCCGTGGATCGGCGGCGCAGACTTCCATCAATTCGTGAATCAAGGTGCGCTTCAAGTTGCGCCCCTGGGACAACCGCGTGCCGGCGATGCCCTTTACCGAGCGCATCTTCAGCAAATGGTCCTGACTGATCAGGCTCATGCGCCAGGCTTCATTCATCACCCCGCGCACGGCATTCACATACAGCGACGAGGTATTCGGCGCGTAACCGTCGGCGCGCAACGCGGCGACCAGTGCCACGACGTCTTCCGGTTGCAACCCGTGCCAGGGAATTTCTTCGATATCCACGTCTTCGAAACCGAGGCGGTCCGCAGCATCCTGCAAGACATAGCGCATGGTCAGTTGGCTGGAGGGCGCCAGTCGCGCCAGATAAATCGTCAGCGGATTAGGGTTGGACGGGGTGGATTCAGTACTCGACAAGTCAATCAAACGAAACGGCCTTGAATAGAAAACAGTTCAACAAAACAACTTAAAAGTGCAAACAAACTTATATAAAGAGCGACTCTTCCGTAGGACTTTTCTACTAAAGCAGCCGATGAACGGAAGAAGTCTGAACGGTGGCTGTATGGCTTGTAGATAGACGAATCGCCGACCGTTTTTTCATGTTCCTTTGACAAAAACGCGCATAACCTTAGTTACAACAGGTTGCCCCGAAAGGCCTGCAACCCTGCCGGCCGCGGACTGGAAAGTCAATCAGGTATTCCCCGACCGGTAACTCAACCCTTTGAAATTCCGTGTTTTTCAGACAATCGGCTGAAGGACGGCTGTCGCCCCGAGGTTCTTATGAGTCAAGCGTTTCTGCCGTTTTCCCGGCCGAGTATCGGCGATGAAGAAATAGCCGCGGTTGAACAAGTATTGCGTTCGGGCTGGATTACAACCGGTCCTAAAAGCCAGGCACTGGAAGAACAGTTTGCCGACTATGTCGGCTGCAAGCATGCAGTGGCACTTTCCTCGGCAACCGGTGGTATGCACATCACGTTACTGGCCTTGGGCATCGGCGCCGGTGATGAGGTGATTACGCCCTCGCAGACCTGGGTCTCGACCGCCAACATGATCTCGCTGCTAGGTGCCAAACCGGTATTCGTCGACGTTGATCGCGACACCTTGATGACCGACGCCGCGCGCATCGAAGCCGCCATCACCCCACGCACCAAAGCAATCATTCCCGTGCATTACGCCGGCGCCGCGTTCGATCTCGATCCGCTGTACGCGCTGGCCGACAAACACGGCATCGCCGTTATCGAAGACGCCGCCCACGCTGCTGGCACCCGTTACAAGGGTCGCCACGTCGGCTCGCAGGGCACGGCGATTTTCTCCTTCCATGCGATCAAGAACATGACCTGTGCCGAAGGCGCGATGTTCGTCACCGACGACGAAGCCTTGGCCAGCCGCGTGCGCATGCTCAAATTCCACGGTCTGGGCGTTGATGCCTACGATCGCCTGACCGGTGGCCGCAAGCCGCAGGCCCAGGTGATGGAGCCGGGGTTCAAATACAACCTCGCCGACATCAACGCCGCGATTGCGCTGGTGCAGCTTGAGCGTCTGGATGCAATCAACGCCCGCCGCACGGAACTGGCCGCCGCCTACCGGCAAAAACTCGAAGGCCTGCCGGTGCAACCGCTGGCCCTGCCCGCTTACGCACAAACCCACGCCTGGCACCTGTTCATCCTGCGCATCGACAGCGAGCGCTGCGGCATGGACCGCGAAGCCTTCATGAAAGGCTTGCAGGACCAGGGCATCGGCACCGGTATCCATTTCATCGCCACTCACC
The DNA here is from genome assembly GCF_979258655.1 of Pseudomonas sp. AC242. Classification (NCBI taxonomy): domain Bacteria; kingdom Pseudomonadati; phylum Pseudomonadota; class Gammaproteobacteria; order Pseudomonadales; family Pseudomonadaceae; genus Pseudomonas; species Pseudomonas sp. AC242. The sequence continues at coordinate 2,421,495 of NZ_OZ409873.1, read as the reverse complement.
TGCACACCTGGTATCGCCAGCGTGCCCCCGACCTGTATCTGCCCAACACCGAATGGAACTCGGCGCGGCTGTGCTCGATTCCGTTGTTCCCCGACATGAGCGATCAAGACCTTGATCGCGTGGTCGGCGCCATCGCCTCCCTAATGGACAAACGCCCGTGAAACCTTATCCGATCCGCTGTGTGTCGATCGTCATACCGGTCTACAACGAACAGGACAGCCTGCCGCAACTGCTGCGCCGCACCGAGGCGGCCTGCCGGATGCTGCGTCACGACTATGAAATCGTCCTCGTCGACGACGGCAGCCGTGACGAGTCCGCGAATATGCTGGAAGAAGCCGTGACCCGTGAAGACAGCCCGTTCGTGGCGGTCATCCTCAACCGTAACTACGGCCAGCACGCGGCAATCATGGCCGGTTTCGAGCAGTGCAAAGGCGATGTCGTCATCACCCTCGACGCCGACCTGCAGAACCCGCCGGAAGAAATCCCCCGGCTGGTTGCTGAAGCGGAAAAGGGTTACGACGTCGTCGGCACAGTGCGCGGCAACCGTCAGGATTCGGCCCTGCGCCGCTATCCGTCGAAGCTGATCAACCTTGCCGTGCAGCGCGCCACCGGCGTTGCCATGAGCGACTATGGCTGCATGCTCCGCGCTTACCGCCGGACGATCATCGACGCGATGCTCGCCTGCCGTGAACGCAGCACGTTCATCCCGATTCTGGCCAACAGCTTCGCCCGCCACACCACGGAAATCGTCGTCGCCCACGCCGAGCGTGAACACGGCGATTCGAAGTACAGCCCGATGCGTTTGATCAACCTGATGTTCGACCTGATCACCTGCATGACCACCACACCTTTGCGCCTGCTGAGCATCGTCGGTTTCACCATGGCCGGGCTTGGATTGCTGTTTGCCTTCGCGTTGATCGTCATGCGCCTGGCGTTCGGTGCAGGCTGGGCCGGTGACGGCATGTTCGTACTGTTCGCCGTGCTGTTTGTGTTTACCGGTGGCCAGTTCATCGGCATGGGCCTGCTCGGTGAATACCTCGGGCGCATGTACAGCGACGTGCGCGCCCGCCCGCGTTTCTTCGTTGAAAAAGTCTTGCGCGGCCAACCCGCCATGCCGCCGCGCGCCATCACCGTCGACGGTCTCTCCTCCTCCAATGATCAGGTTCTCTCATGAGCGCAAAAACTGTTGTCTTCGCTTATCACGATATCGGCTGCGCCGGCATTCAAGCCCTGCTCGACAGCGGCTACGACATTGCGGCGGTGTTCACTCACGCCGATGATCCAAAAGAGAACGCCTTCTACGGGTCGGTTGCGCAACTGTGCGCCAACAAAGGCATCCCGGTGCACGCCCCGGAAGACGTTAACCACCCGCTGTGGATCGAGCGGATTGCCAAGCTCAATCCGGACTACGTGTTCTCGTTCTACTACCGCCACCTGCTGAGCGAATCGTTGCTGGCCACCGCGAAAAAAGGCGCGTTCAACCTGCACGGCTCGTTGCTGCCAAGCTACCGTGGCCGCGCCCCAGCCAATTGGGTGCTGGTCAACGGTGAGACTGAAACCGGCGTGACCCTGCACCGCATGGTCAAACGTGCCGATGCCGGCGCCATCGTTGCCCAGCAGCGCGTGGCCATCGAGCGCAGCGACACCGCTTTGAATCTGCACGGCAAGTTGCGCATCGCCGCCACCGATCTGCTGCGCGACACCTTGCCAGCAATGCTGCAAGGCAAGACCAGCGAAACCCCACAGGACGAATCTAAAGCCAGCGTTTACGGTCGTCGTAGCGCAGCGGACGGCAAACTGCTCTGGGCGAAACCTGCCGAGCAACTGTTCAATCTGGTGCGCGCCGTGACCCAGCCGTATCCGGGCGCTTTCTGCGCGGTCGGCGAGCACAAACTCATCGTCTGGAGCGCCGTAGTCGTTAAAGGCAACGACGGTCAGGCGCCGGGCCGGGTGATCAGCGTTGATCCGCTGCGCATTGCTTGTGGTGAAGATTCGCTGGTGATCCTCTCCGGCCAACGCAACGACAACGGCCTGTTCCTCAGCGGCCCGCAACTGGCCAGTGAACTGGGGCTGGTCGACGGCTCACTGCTGCGCGGTGCCGAGTCTGGCCGTGGGCCACGCCGCACGCGGGTGTTGATCCTCGGCGTCAACGGCTTTATCGGCAATCACTTGTCCGAACGCCTGCTGCGCGATGACCGTTACGAAGTCTATGGCCTGGACATCGGCTCCGACGCCATCGACCGCCTGCGCAGCCATCCGCACTTCCACTACGTCGAAGGCGACATCAGCATTCACTCCGAGTGGATCGAGTACCACATCAAGAAGTGCGACGTGGTCCTGCCGCTGGTGGCCATCGCCACGCCGATCGAATACACCCGCAACCCGCTGCGCGTGTTCGAACTCGACTTCGAAGAAAACCTGAAACTGGTGCGCTACTGCGTCAAGTACAACAAGCGCGTGATCTTCCCGTCGACCTCGGAAGTCTATGGCATGTGCCAGGACAAGCATTTCGACGAAGACACTTCCAACCTGGTGGTCGGCCCGATCAACAAGCAGCGCTGGATCTACTCGGTATCCAAGCAATTGCTGGATCGGGTGATCTGGGCCTACGGCGCCAAGGGTCTGAATTTCACCCTGTTCCGCCCGTTCAACTGGATGGGGCCGCGCCTTGATCGCCTGGATTCGGCGCGCATTGGCAGCTCCCGCGCCATCACTCAGTTGATCCTCAATCTGGTCGAAGGCACGCCAATTCGCCTGTTCGACGGCGGCGAGCAGAAACGCTGCTTCACCGATATTGCTGACGGCGTCGAGGCACTGGCGCGGATCATCGATAACGACAACGATGTCTGCAACGGCCAGATCATTAACATCGGTAACCCGGACAACGAAGCCAGTATTCGTCAGTTGGGCGAAGAGCTGCTACGCCAGTTCGAAGCGCATCCGCTGCGCGACAACTTCCCGCCGTTCGCCGGTTTCCGCGATGTCGAGAGCAAGGCGTTCTACGGCGCCGGTTATCAGGATGTCGAGCATCGCAAGCCAAGCATCGCCAACGCCAAACGTCTGCTCGACTGGACGCCGACCGTGGAAATGCGCGAGACCATCGGCAATACGCTGGATTTCTTCTTGCGTGAAGCCATGCTCGAACAAGCGGACAAGCGTTGATGCAGGCCGGTCTACGCATCGACGTCGACACCTTTCGCGGCACCCGTGAAGGTGTGCCGCGCTTGCTGGAAATGCTCGACGAGGCGCAGATCAAGGCGACGTTTTTCTTCAGTGTCGGCCCCGACAACATGGGCCGGCATCTGTGGCGCCTGATCCGCCCGCAGTTCCTCTGGAAAATGCTCCGCTCCAATGCCGCCGGCCTGTACGGCTGGGACATTTTGCTGGCTGGCACCGCGTGGCCGGGCAAACCGATTGGCCGTGACCTCGGGCACCTGATGCGTCAGGCGCGCGATGCCGGTCATGAAGTCGGTCTGCATGCCTGGGATCACCACGGCTGGCAGGCCAACGCCGGGCGCTGGAGCAATGCGCAACTGATCGAGCAGATCCGTCAGGGCGTCGACACCTTGAGCGACATTCTCGGTGAAAAAGTCGACTGCTCGGCGGCCGCTGGTTGGCGTGCCGACGAGCGCGTGATCGAGGCCAAGCAAGCCTTCGGCTTTCGCTACAACAGCGATTGCCGTGGGCAACGCCTGTTTCGCCCGTTGCTCGCCGACGGTACGCCGGGTACTCCACAGATTCCCGTGGACCTGCCGACCTTCGACGAAATCGTTGGCCCCATCGTCGCAGCGCGCGACTTCAACAGTTTCATTCTCGATCACTTCCGCCCGCAACAGCTCAACGTCTACACCATTCATGCCGAAGTGGAAGGGATTCTGATGGCTGAGGATTTTCGTCAATTGCTGGCCGCTGCACGTCAGCGCAACATCGAGTTCAAAGCGCTGGGCGATTTGTTGCCCGAGTTCTTCAACACCTTGCCTGTGGGCCGTGTGCAACGCGGCGCCCTCGACGGCCGTGAAGGCTGGCTGGGAGTGCAAGGCGCATGACTAAACGCTGGACGCTGCCACTGTTGTTGCTGGTCATTTGCTTGCTGGCCTATCTGCTGCCGCTGAGCACGCATGGTTTGTGGATTCCCGACGAAACCCGTTACGCGCAGATCAGTCAGGACATGCTGCTGAGCGGCAACTGGGTGTCGCCGCACTTCATGAGCCTGCGCTATTTCGAGAAGCCGATTGCCGGTTACTGGATGATCGCGCTGGGGCAGGAATTGTTTGGGCAGAACCTGTTCGGCGTGCGCTTTGTGTCGGCGCTGAGCACCGGCCTGAGCGTGCTGCTGTGCTATCTGCTCGCCCGACGTTTATGGAACGAACCGCGCAAAAGCTTCGTCTGCGCCCTGCTCTACATGAGTTTCACCATCGTCGCCGGGCAGGCCGGTTACGCCAACCTCGATCCGCAATTCACCTTTTGGGTCAACCTGAGTCTGCTGGCGCTGTGGTTTGCCCTCGACAGCCACACCAGCGGCAAGCGCATGGCGGCCTGGGCACTATTGGGCCTGGCCTGCGGCATGGGTTTCATGACCAAGGGATTCCTCGCCTGGCTACTGCCGGTGTTGATCGCCCTGCCATGGATGCTCTGGCAAAAACGCTGGCGTGAACTGCTGATGTTTGGCCCGGTGGCGATTGCCGTGGCGATCCTCATCAGCCTGCCGTGGGTGCTCTCGGTGCATGCGCAGGAACCGGACTACTGGCGGTTCTTCTTCTGGCACGAGCACATCCGCCGCTTTGCCGGAGACGACGCGCAACACGATGCGCCGTGGTGGTTCTACCTGCCGCTGCTGGTGGCGTTCAGTTTGCCGTGGGCGGGATTGCTACCGACGGCGTTCAAGCAAGCCTGGCAAAGCCGCGCTCAGCCCAAAATCGTGTTCCTGCTGCTCTGGCTGCTGATGCCGCTGCTGTTTTTCAGCCTGAGCAACGGCAAATTGCCGACCTACATCCTGCCTTGCCTGCTGCCGATGGCATTGTTGCTGGGCAATGCGCTGGCCGATCGTTTGCGTCTGGAGCAAGGTCGGGCGCTGAGCATCAACGGTGTGCTGAATCTGTTGTTGGGCATCGTCACGTTGATCGCGCTGGTCTACCTGCAACTGACCAAACCGGTCTACGACCACGAACTGCACAGCATGGTGCTGGTGTTTATCGCGCTGATCGGCTGGATCATCGCCAACCTGCTGCAAGCGTTCCTGCCGTTGCAATGCTGGGCGGCTCCGGCGCTGGGCAGCCTGTTGCTGATCGCGGTGTTGCCGGCGGCGCTGCCGAAGTCGGTGGTCGCCAACAAGATGCCCGATCAGTTCATCAAGCATCACGTCACCGAACTGGCGCAAACCACGCACCTGCTGAGCAACGATCTCGGCGCTGCGTCTGCGCTGGCCTGGCGCCTGAAAACCCCGCAAGTGGCGTTGTACAACACGATAGGCGAATTGAAATATGGCCTTGCCTATCCTGACGGCATTCAGCAGCGGGTCGATCCCGAACACGTACAACAGTGGATGCGTGAGGCGCGCCGCAGCGGTTCAGTCGGCGTGGTGATGCGCGTCAAGGGGCAGGACGAACTGGACGAAATCGATAGATTGCCTAAGGACGGCGTCCGTTATGAGCAGGGCAACCTGGTGATCATGATCCTGCCCAGGGAGGCGTCATGAGCCTGTTGCTGCTGTTGGCTGCGTGCCTGCTGACCTGCCTTGGCCAGATCGCGCAGAAATACGCCGTGGAGAGCTGGCGTGGCGTCGAGACGGGCTGGGCCGACAAACTGCGTTCGCCGTGGTTGTGGCTGGCCCTGCTCGCCCTGGGTTCAGGTCTGCTGGTCTGGCTGCTGGTATTGCAGCGGCTGGAAGTCGGCATCGCCTACCCGATGCTCAGCCTCAACTTTGTCCTGATCACTCTGATTGCCCGTTTCGTCTTCCGTGAACCCATCGACCGCCGGCATTGGTTTGGCGTGGCGTTGGTGATCGGCGGCGTGGTTTTGCTGGGGCAACAGTCATGAACCCGCGCCGTGGCATCACCTTCGCGTTGGGCAGCGTGTTTCTCGTCAGCGCTGCGCAATTGGGCATGCGCTGGAGCATGACCCGTCTGCCCGCACCGGAACAATGGCTGCACATCGACAGCCTCGATTGGCGCGCGCTGGCCGTGGTCATCGCGGCGATTTTTGCCTACGCCCTGTCGATGCTCTGCTGGCTCGCCGCCCTGCGCGATCTGCCGCTGGGCCGCGCTTACTCGCTGCTGAGCATCAGCTATGCGCTGGTGTATCTGCTGGCGGCCAGTCTGCCGCTGTTCAACGAATCCTTCAGTTTCACCAAATCACTGGGCGTGGCGCTGGTCATGCTCGGGGTCATCACCATCAACACTCGTCCGGCTCGTGCGCCCGAATTCAGGAGTGCTCCATGAAAATCACAGTATTTGGCAGCGGTTACGTCGGTCTGGTGCAAGCGGCTGTGTTGGCCGAAGTCGGCCATGATGTCGTGTGCATGGACGTCGACCAGAAGAAGGTCGACCTGTTGCGCCAGGGTCACGTGAGCATTTTCGAACCGGGACTGGCCAGCCTGGTGCGCGAAGGTCTGGATTCGAAACGCCTGCAATTCACCACCGATGAAAAGCTCGCCGTGCAGCACGCGCGGGTCGCGTTTATCGCAGTGGGCACGCCGTCGCGTGAGGACGGCTCGGCGGATCTGCGTTACGTGCTGTCGGTCGGCGATGCCATTGCCCGCCATCGTGAGCAGCCGCTGATCATCGTCGAGAAATCCACGGTGCCGGTGGGCACCGGCGATACGCTGCGCACGCACATCGAAAAAGCCTTGATCAAGGTTGGCCGCCTGCTGCAGTTCGATATCGTCTCCAACCCGGAATTTCTCAAGGAAGGCTCGGCGGTTGCCGACTGCCGACGCCCGGACCGTATCGTTATCGGTTGCGAAGGCGATGACGTGCGCGACGTGATGCGTGATCTGTACTCGCCGTTCAACCGCAACCACGACCGCATCATGTTCATGGACCTGCGCAGCGCCGAGCTGACCAAGTACGCCGCCAACTGCATGCTGGCGACCAAGATCAGCTTCATCAACCAGATCGCCGAACTGGCCGAGCACTTGGGCGCCGACATCGAATCGGTGCGCCAGGGCATCGGTGCCGACACGCGCATCGGTTACCACTTTATCTACCCGGGCTGCGGCTATGGCGGTTCGTGCTTTCCCAAAGACATGCGCGCGCTGATCCACAGTGCCGAAGAAGCGCATTGCTCCAGCGACTTGCTGCAAGCGGTCGAGGCGATCAATCAGCGCCAGAAACACAAACTGTTCGAGCGTATCAACGCGTTCTACCGCGGCGATCTGCGTGGCAAGACCTTTGCCCTGTGGGGGCTGGCATTCAAACCCAACACCGATGACATGCGCGACGCGCCGAGCCGGGTCCTGCTGGAAGAACTGTGGGGCGCCGGTGCCAGCGTGCGCGCCTTCGACCCGGAAGCCATGCAGGAAACCCAGAACCTCTACCCGGACGAGTCGAAGCTGATGCTGATGGGCACGCCCGAATCGGTGTTGCCCGGCGCCGACGCACTGATCATCTGCACCGAATGGCAGCAGTTCAAGGCGCCTGACTTCGACCTGATCAAGCAACGCCTCAACACCCCGGTGATTTTCGACGGCCGCAACCTGTACGACGCCGAGCGCCTGGCGCGCAATGGCTTCCAGTACTTCCCGATGGGCCGTGGCGAATCGCGTAAGTTGCCGATCCCGCTGCAACAGTGGCCGCACGCGTCCGACGTCGCTTGATTACGCTGTCGCCTGAGATTCGCCGGCAGTCGCTGATCGCAGGGCTGCTGGCGTTTTTATTGTTCATCGCCGGGGTCTTCGGGCAGGCCCCGATTGGTTTCGATTCGCGGTTTGTGTTGTTCGCGCAGGAAATGCTGCGCCATGGGCCGACGGTGTTTCCGACGACTTATGGTCAGCCGTACGCGGATTATTCAGCAGTTTCGACGCTGTTCATCTGGCTGCTGTCGTTGCCGTTCGGCGCGGTGAATGCGTTGACCGCGTGGGCGCCGAGTGCGATCGCCGGCGCACTGATCGTGACACTGATGTATCGACTGCTGGCGCCGTACTCGCGGCGCTGGGCGTTGATCAGTATTGCGTGGCTGATGCTCACCAGTGGCTTTGTCACCGAAGTGCGCGCGGTGTCGCAGGATTTGATGCTCGCGGCGGTGGCGTTCGCGGTGTTCTATCTGGGGTATGCCCATGATCATTTTGGCGGCAGGCGTCACTGGCCGCTGATCTTCGTTTTGCTGTTGCTCGGTTTCGGCATTCGCGGGCCGATTGGTCTGGTGGTGCCGACCGGCATGCTCTGCAGTTATTACCTGTTCAACCGGCAATGGTCGCGACTCTTGGTGTTCGGTGTGTTGGCTTCGCTGTTGCTGGCCGCGTGTGTCGGGTTGTTGTTATGGCTAGCGCAGGTCAGCGGTGGGCCGGTGTTTTTGCAGGACGTGATCCGCATGCAGTTCATGGGGCGCATGGACGGCAGCGAAGGCGTCAGCGGTTCGCTGTATTACTTCACTAGCTCCTTTGGTAACTATGCCCTCGCCTACCCGTTGGCATTGCTGGTGTTGGCGGCGGCCTGGCTGAGCAAACCGCAGCAGCGTGGCCAGGCGTTACGCCTGGTGCAGTATTGCGCAGCGGCGGGACTGATTGTGATGGTCGGCCTGTCGATTCCCCAGGCGAAGAAGGCGCGGTATTTGCTGCCGATGTTGCCCATGGCCGCGATCATTGCGGCGTATCCGTTTCAGGTCGCGCATGGTTGGGTATTTCGTTGGTTGCGCGGGTTGATGCTGGGTGTGTGGCTGGTCACGCCGGGCTTGTTGATGGTGGTGTTGCTGATCGCCCGACAGCGGTTTCCCGAGCAATTGGGTGAGGTTTCGATTGTTTTGATCGCGTTGGGCGTGCTGCAGCTGTTGGCGTTGTCGCGATTGTTGGTCCCGCGTTGGCGAGCCGAAGTGCTGGCGTTGTGTGCCGTGTTGGCGCTGTGGACGGTGTACGCGGCGGTGTTCGAGCCGGTGGAACGGCGTCTGTACGACACGCAAACGTTCAGCCGCGAGGTCTTCGCTCAGATCCAGCATAACCCCGCACCGCTGGTGCTGCACGGCATGGGCAAGGACGCGAAGGCGATCAAGTTCATGGTCAATCTCCCGCAGGATATGCAACCGCAGTTCAGTGACAGCATCCAGCAACTGGAAGTCATCGAGGGTCCGGCGTGGCTGATGATGGATCGCAGCGATTTCCAGGCCCTGCACGGCACGCCCTTCGGCGCAGTGCAGCCGACGTTGAGCGGTCAATTCGACAAAAACGAATATGTTCTGCTTTACCTGAAACCCTTGTAGGTATTGCCGAAGGCTGCGATCTTGATCGTTCCCACGCTCTGCGTGGGAATGCAGCCGGGGACGCTCTGCGTCCCAAATCAAGATCGCCGCCACGGAACTGGTCACAATGACGTCTCTTGTACGCCGCGCTCGTCCCTGCGACGCGGACGCCCTCCCCGCCATCGAACGCTCGGCCGCCGAGTTGTTTCGTCTTGATCCGCCACTGGCTTGGCTGGCCGACACCGAAGTGGCCGACGCCGCGTTTCATCTGCAAGCCATCCAGCAGGCCCGGGTGTGGGTCGCCGAAGACACTGAGGGGCAACTTTCCGGGTTCTTGCGCGCGGTGCCCGTCGATAACCAACTGCATGTAGAGGAACTGTCCGTCAGCCAACACTTTCAGGGTCAGGGTATTGGCCGCAAGTTGCTCTCGGCGGTCATCGCGCAGGCCGGTGAGCAACAACTTTGTGCGGTCACGCTGACCACCTTCCGCGACGTGCCGTGGAATGCGCCGTTCTATCAACGAATGGGTTTCACGCTATTGAAGGCGGATGAAACAGCCGCGCATTTAATCGACGCCTTGCACCAGGACAGCGTCCACGGCTTGCCCGCTGAACGGCGCTGCGCCATGCGCCTGATTTTGCGCTGAATTCAGGCTGGCGACTTCAGATCGACACCCAGTGCCTGGGCAAACGCCTTGACCAGCGGACTGCGTACGGTGTTGTGGCGCAGGATCAAATGGAACGGCGTGCTGATGTTGATGCGCTCCGGCAGTACCGCACGCAACTGCCTCGCCGCGACCATTGTGGCGGCGTAATGCTGAGGTAAAAAACCGACGAAACGCCCGGTCTTGATCAGCAACGCCACCGCTTCGACCTGGGTCGCTGACGCAGAAAAACTGTCATAGCGCGCGTAGTTGAGCTTGTCGCGATGTATCGCGTAGCGGTGGTTGATGCACTCGAATTCCTGCAAGACATTGCTGCCCATTTGCGCTTCCGGCATGTCGAACAACGGATGCCCGACCGCGCAGTAGACTTCCGAGCGCTCCTCGTACAGCGGGTAATAATCGAACTCTTCACGGCGTTGATAAACCGGCACTATTCCAGCCACTAAACGCCCCTCTACCACGCCTCTTTCCACTTCATCCAGTTGCGATGCTTGAAGTTGAAACCTGACCTTCGGCGATTGTTCATTAAGTTGTTTAAGCGCAGCAACTAATGGTGAGTTCTCATCGGTAATTGTATTGTCGATAACGCCCACGCCGAGGTCGCCAATAAGTTCATTCTGCGCAGAACTAAGTCGATCACGAAAGTTGTCCGCCGATGTAAACAAGTCAATCGACGCCTGATACACCAGACGCCCTTCTTCGGTCAGGTGAAAACCCTCTCGACCCCGCGTACAGAGGCGCATGCCGATGCGAATTTCCAGATCGGAAATTTGTTTGCTGATAGCGGCAAGGCCCACGTTCAGCTCGTTTTGCGCGGCGCTGAAGCCTCCGGCCTCGACCACTGCCTTGAACACCTTGAGCAGTTTGAAGTCCAGTCCGCTGAGCGCCAACGGTGCGCGTTGAGCCGTTTTCGGCGGCGGGTTTCCGGAATTGGAAAGTGGGGTTTCCATAATGCTGATTTACCTCTGGCGCAATGTTCAACAATCTGTGTCCAACAACAAAAACATCGCCGACCAATAATAATGAACACAGAAAACATGGCTTGGCAACCGGCAAAAAATCCCGAACATCAGTGCCAACTCACTGATCTCGAAACATTAAAAGCTGACACTTCGATCAGTTCTCGCTCCCTAGCAACTGCCCTCTTGAACACTGCTTTGGCCAGACTCCGTCTGCTGACTTTCCAGCAACGATCACGGCCATGCACAGCGATTTCAGTTCGCGTTACCGACGAGGAAAACAACACATGTCTCAAGCCACCGACCGCCTCTGGGGTGCCCGTTTCAAAAGCGGCCCTTCAGCCGCCCTGGCCGCGCTGTCCCGGTGCCCCGAGCGCCATTTCCGCCTGACGCCGTACGATCTGGCCGGTTCCAAGGCGCATGCCGGCGAACTGCAGCGGGCCGGTCTGCTCAGCGAGCAGGAAACCCGCACCATGCTGGAAGCCCTGGACGGCATCGGTGCCGACTTCCGCGCCGGACGTATTGCGCCAACGCTGGATGACGAAGACGTTCACACCTTTATCGAACGCCTGCTGACCGAACGCCTCGGCGCCCTCGGTGGCAAGCTGCGCGCCGGCCGTTCGCGCAACGACCAGACCGCCAACGACCTGCGCCTGTTTCTGCGCGATCACGTACGCACCCTCGCCGTCGAAGTCCTCGCCTTGCAGCAAGCGCTGGTGACTCAGGCCGAGCAACACGTCGAAAGCATCTGCCCGGGTTTCACTCACTTGCAGCAGGCGCAACCGATCGTATTCGCTCACCACTTGCTGGCCCACGCGCAATCGATGCTGCGGGACGTGCAGCGTCTGGTGGACTGGGACGCGCGCACCTCGTTGTCGCCACTCGGCGCAGCGGCCATGGCCGGTTCGGCGATTGCCCGCCAGCCGCAGCAATCGGCCAAGGAAATGGGCTACGCCGGGGTCTGCGAAAACTCCATCGACGCCGTCGCCAGTCGCGATCACGTCGCCGAGTTCCTGTTTATCGCCAGCATGCTCGGGATCAACATCTCGCGCCTCGCCGAAGAGTTTTGCCTGTGGTCGTCGCGCCAGTTCCGCTGGGTCGATCTGGACGATGCCTATGCCACTGGCAGCTCGATCATGCCGCAGAAGAAAAACCCCGATATCGCCGAACTGGCACGGGGCAAGGCCGGACGTTTGATCGGCAATCTCACCGGTCTGCTGTCGACGCTTAAATCCCTGCCGCTGTCGTACAACCGCGACCTCAGTGAAGACAAGCACGGCGTGCTCGACAGCGTCGACACTCTGCTACTGGTGCTGCCGGCCATGGCTGGGATGGTCGCGACCATGACCGTCAACGTCGAAGAACTGCGCCGTCAGGCGCCACTCGGTTTCACCCTCGCCACCGAGGTTGCCGACTGGCTGGCGGTGCGCGGCGTGCCGTTCAAGGAAGCCCACGAAATCACCGGGGCGCTGGTGCAGGCCTGTGAAAAACACGGCATCGAATTGTGGGAGGCCTCGCCGGCGCTGCTGGCCGAGATCGATCCACGCCTGACCGCCGATGTGCGCGACAGCCTGACGCTGGAAGCCGCCATTGCGGCCCGTAATGGTTGGGGTGGTACTGCGCCGCAACAGGTGCGCGAACAGATCGTCCGCTTGAAAACCACCCTCGCCGCGCAACAGCAGTGGACCGAAAACTACCAGGGCTTCCGCCTCTGAAGCCGCCAACGCAAAACCCTGTGGGAGCGAGCCTGCTCGCGAAAGCGATGGGTCAGCCAACTGCGATGTTGAAGGTGCTGCCGCCTTCGCGAGCAGGCTCGCTCCTACAGTGGAATGTGTTGGATTTGAAAGTACAGTTGGGAGAAACACCATGAGCCAGACCCAGGCAGAACGACTCCAGGCGGAGCGCAAACTGGCGGAAAACCAGTTCGATATCACCCAGTACCAGCACGTGCCTCGGCGTTATTACGGGCGGATTTTCTTCGCTACCGTGATTGTCATCGCGATTATCGGCCTGGTGCGCGCCTTCGCCGAAGGCAAGATCGAATGGTCGTACATCGGCCAGTTCCTCACCTCCGAAGCGATCATGTGGGGCCTGTTCAACACCATCATCATGGCCGTGCTGGCGATGGCGCTGGGCATCGTGTTTGGGGTGATCACGGCGATCATGCGCATGTCGGCCAACCCGATCCTGCGCTACGTGGCCGTGACCTACACCTGGTTGTTTCGCGGTACGCCGCTGATTCTGCAACTGCTGTTGTGGTTCAACCTGGCGTTGATCTTCCCCACCATCGGCATTCCGGGCGTGTTCGAACTCGACACCGTCAGCCTGATGACGCCGTTCGTGGCCGCGCTGCTCGGTTTGAGCATCAATCAGGGCGCCTACACCGCTGAAGTGGTGCGCGCCGGCCTGCTGTCGGTGGACACCGGCCAGTACGAAGCCGCCAAGTCGATCGGCATGCCGCGCCTGCAGGCGCTGCGCCGGATCATCCTGCCGCAGGCCATGCGCATCATCATTCCGCCGGTCGGCAACGAGTTTATCGGCATGGTCAAAATGACCTCGCTGGCCAGCGTGATCCAGTACTCGGAACTGCTCTACAACGCGCAAAACATCTACTACGCCAACGCCCGCGTGATGGAGCTGCTGATCGTCGCCGGTATCTGGTACCTGGCCACCGTCACCGTGCTGTCCTTCGGTCAAAGCCGTCTGGAGCGTCGTTTCGCTCGCGGCGCCGGCAAGCGTTCTTGAGGAGTCGAACATGAGAAGCATCGTCAAGGCCGTCAGCCTGAACAAGTATTACGACCAGTACCACGCGCTCAAGGACATCAACATCGAGGTCGAGCAAGGCGAAGTGCTGTGCATCATCGGCCCGTCCGGCTCGGGCAAGAGCACCCTGCTGCGCTGCGTCAATCAGCTGGAAAAGATCGACAAGGGTGGCCTCTGGGTTGACGGCGAACTGGTCGGCTACCGCGTGGTCGGCAACAAACTGCACGAACTCAACGAGTCGCAGATCGCCCGGCAACGCCTGGCCACCGGCATGGTGTTCCAGCGTTTCAACCTGTTCCCGCACATGACTGTGCTGCAAAACATCATCGAAGGCCCGTGCCAGGTGCTCAAGCGTTCGCCGAAAGAGGCGCACGAAGAGGCCCTGGAACTGCTGGCCCGCGTCGGTCTCGCCGACAAACGCGACAGCTATCCGATCGAGCTGTCCGGCGGGCAACAACAACGCGTAGCGATTGCCCGGGCGTTGGCCATGCGCCCGAAGCTGATGCTGTTCGATGAACCCACTTCGGCACTCGACCCGGAACTGGTCGGTGAGGTGCTGTCGGTAATGCGCGATCTCGCGCAGACCGGCATGACCATGATCGTCGTCACCCATGAACTGGGCTTCGCCCGCGAGGTTTCCAATCGCATGGTGTTCATGGACGGCGGGCAGATCGTGGAGGCTGGAAGCCCCGAAGAAATACTAATAAGTCCGCAAAACCCGCGCACCCAAAGCTTCATTTCTGCCGTTCGAACCTAAGCACCGATTGGTGCCACAACACTCATAAGAGAACGACCATGAAGAATTTCGTTATCCCAGCAGTACTCGCTTCAGTCATGTCTTGCGGTTTCGCCGTGGCCGCCGAGCTGCCGGCCAGCATCAAGGAAAAAGGCGAGATCGTTGTCGCGATCATGCCCAACTATCCACCGATGGATTTCAAGGACCCGGCCACCAACACCCTCACCGGTCTGGACTACGACCTGGGCAACGCCCTCGCCGAACGCTTGGGCGTGAAAATCAAATGGCAGGAAACCGGCTTCGAGCAAATGATCAACGCGCTGACCACCGACCGCGTCGACATGGTGCTGTCGGGCATGACCGACACCGCCGAGCGTCAGGCCAGCGTGACCTTCGTCGACTACTTCACCAGCGGCCCGCAGTTCTACACCTTGCAGAAGAACACCGCGACCAACGAGATCATTGATCTGTGCGGCAAGAAAGTCGGCACCAGCCGCCGCACCACGTTCCCGGCGGAAATCGCTGCGTGGAGCAAGGCCAACTGTGAAGCCGCGGGCAAACCGGCGATCAACGTGATCGGCACCGAAGGCTCGGCCGACGCTCGTGCGCAACTGCGCCAGAGTCGCATCGACGCGGCGATGCAAGGCAGCGAGACGTTGTCGTACCTGAAGACTCAGGAAAAGGACATGTACAAGACCGTCGGCCAGCCGATCTCCGTGCAGTTCACCGGTCTTGGCGTGAGCAAGAAAAAGCCTGAGCTGAGTGAGGCGGTGAAGGTTGCCCTGCAGAGCATGGTCGATGACGGCAGCTATGGCGCGATCCTGAAGAAATGGGACCTGGAGCTGGGCGCGATCAAGGAAGTGACGGTCAACGCCGGCAAGTAACCTTCGAGATCGATCCCCCCTCACCCCAACCCTCTCCCCCCAAGGGGGGCGAGGGGGAAAGGGAGCTGATCTTCAAGTGTTCCAAACCTGAGTCCGACGACACAGCGCCTGAGTTCGGCGCGATCTTTCAGGTCGATGCAAGGCGGGAGAACACCTCGGTCGGCTCCCTCTCCCTCCGGGAGAGGGCTGGGGTGAGGGTTTCAATTGATGCAACACCGGAGAGCCACAACCATGTCTTCGTGCCACCCCACCTGGCCCGACCCGCACAAAGCCTGCCTTGCCCTGGCCTTCGACCTCGATGGCCCGACCGGCGACGCCATGCTCAACGGCTCGATCTGGCACAAACCCGAGTACTTCGGTTTCGGCGGCTACGGCCCTTATCGCGCCCTGCCTCGCCTGCTCGATCTGCTCGACGCGTTCAAGTTGCCAACCACGTTTTTCGTCCCGGCATGGGTCGTGGAAAACTGGCCGAAGCAATGTCAGGCCATCGTCGAACGCGGCCATGAAGTCGCTTATCACGGCTACAAACACGAATCTTTCTACGCCCTGACGCTGGAGCAACAGCAAACCGTCATGGCCAAGTCCAGGGACGTGTTCTGGCAACACCTGCACATCCGCGCCGAGGGTTTCCGCACCCCGTCCGGCGACTGGCGCGCGGAAACCCCGGCGATGCTCGCCGACAACGGCGTCATCTATTCGAGCAGCATGCGCGGCGACGATCGCCCGTATCTGGTCAACGTTCCGGGGCACAGCACCCCGCTGGTGGAGATCCCCGGCCGTTGGGAAATGGACGATTACGCCTCCCTCGCCTACACCCGCGCGCCGAACTTTCCGTCCGGCCTCGATCGCACCGCCAGTTATGCGTTGACCCTCGACAACTGGCAGCGCGAATACGACGGCGCGATGGATGAAGGCCTGTGCCTGACCACCCTGTTCCACCCGAAAATCACCGGCAAACCGGGGCGCATTTTGTTGCTGGAAAAACTCTTCGAACACATGCGCCAGCGCGATGACGTGTGGTTCGCCACCTGCCGCGATGTCGCCCGTTGGTGGCTGAAGGAGCATCACCATGGTTGATTCCAGGATCTGGCCCGCTGGCAAGCGCTGCGCAGTTGTGCTGACCGTCGATTACAACGACATCCACGGCATTCTCACCCAGGCGCCGGAAGTGGCAGGTCGCGACAAGACCCTGTCGGTCTGGCGATATGGCAGCCAGCGTGGCGTCACGCGTTTGCTCGACCTATTCGCGGAACTGGGCGTGCGCAGCAGCTGGTTCGTGCCCGGTATCGTCGCCGAAGAAAATCCGCAGCACATCGCCGCGATTCGCGCCGGCGGGCATGAGATCGCTTGCGCCGGCTACCACCATCAGGATTACGACGGGCTCGATCTGGCGGCGCAAAGTGCCGACGTCGGCAAGGGATGTGCGGCACTTGAAGCCCTGACCGGTCAACGCCCGAGCGGGTTTCGCCTCCCTGCCGGCAACGGCGCGCCGGGTTTTATGGCCGCGTTGAAAGACCATGGCATCGTCTGGTCCTCTTCGTGGCGCGGCGATGATCTGCCATTCGCCCATCCCACTGCGCCTGAGGTGATCGAACTACCGTTGCACTATGAACTGGAAGACGAACCGTACTTCGCCTTCAATCTCAGCCCCGCCGTGCCACCGGCGCAATCGCGGATCGCCTCTTACAGTCACACCTTGGGCAACCTGCAAATGGACTTCGCCGGATTTCATCGCTTCGGCCTGTGTTATGTGCTGCGCCTGCACCCGGAAATCATCGCCACACCCGGACGCATCAGCGTGCTGCGCGAATTGCTGCAAGGCATTCAACAACATGACGATGTGTGGATCGCCAGCGGTGCCGAGGTTGCGCAATGGTGGGCAGAAACCGCAGCGCCGGTCGGCGCGGATCACCCGGCAGCGGTTTATGAGCAGCACTATCGGGACTATCTGTCATGACCGAACGCATTTGGCTGATCTGGCGCCTTCGCGAGCAGGCTCGCTCCCACACGGGTTCTTCACTGTTCAGACATTCCCTGTGGGAGCGAGCCTGCTCGCGAAGGGCACCACGCGGTCTGTAGTCGAACACAAAAACAACTGAAACAAGGACATTCGATTCCCCGTGGCCACTTACTCGCTCGTCATCCGCCGTCTGATGATTGTCTCGCTGACCATTGTTGTCAGCCGCGCCATCACCAGCCCGCTGCTGACGCTGTTTCTGAGCACCAAACTCGGTCTCAACCAGCAGGACGTCGGGCTGCTGCTGGGCATTGCGGTGTTTATCGCCACCCTGCTTGCGCTGTATGGCGGCTACATCATCGATCGCCTGGAAAAACGCCGGCTGCTGATTGTCGCCATGCTCTCCAGTGCCATCGGCTTCGTCCTGCTGACGTTCGCCCAGGATCTGTACCTGACCACCGCGACCCTGGTGATCACCGAAACCGCGTCGGCACTGTTCCTCATCGGCTCCAAGGCGATCCTCAGCGAAAACCTGCCGATGAGCCAACGGGCCAAGGCGTTTTCCTTGCGTTACACGCTGACCAACATCGGCTACGCCACCGGGCCGATGCTTGGCGTAGTGATCGCCGGGCATTACCCGATTGCGCCGTTTCTGATTGCCGCGGCGATCGCCTTCGGCAGCATTTTCCTGATGATCGGCATCCCCAAAGACGCCAGCCCGATTGCCGTGGTCAGTCAGCCGCCAAGCTTTCTGAAAACCCTCGTCACCCTGAAAAACGATCGCACCCTGATCATGTTCACCTGCGGTTGCCTGCTCAGCACGGTGGTGCACGGGCGCTTCACCCTATATCTGTCGCAATACCTGCTGGTGGTCAGCGACTCCAAGCGCGCCTTGCAAGTCATGGCCGCCCTGCTCGCCTGTAACGCGATCACGGTGATCCTGCTGCAATACCAGATCGGCCGCTTCCTCAGCCGCGAGAAACTGCGCTACTGGATCGCCGCCGGCACCGGCCTGTTCATTCTCGGTCTTATCGGCTTCAGCCTGGCTGACAGCTTGCTGAGCTGGTGCATCGCCATGTTCATCTTCACCTTGGGCGAAATGATCATTTACCCGTCGGAGTTCCTCTTCGTCGACACCCTCGCGCCCGAAGAACTGCGCGGCAGCTACTACGGCGCGCAGAATCTGGCGGCGTTGGGCGGTGCACTGAGCCCGGTGATCTGCGGCTTCCTGCTGATGCACACACCGGCACCGACGATGTTCTACGCCTTGAGCGCACTCACCGCGATGGGCGGCACCCTGTGCTTTCTTAGCGGACGTCGCGCGGATTCAATTCAAAACTAATGCACTAAATCTTCATTAATATGAATTTGTCAGCATCGAGTTTGAACGGCACACTGTGCACGTTCCTCCCCCAATGTTGGAACACTTCGAGGGCTTTCCGGATATGCCGGACAAGTCCTTTTTTTTGCCTCGAATTTGCTGCAAGGATCGGATTCACATGCTCGCTCGCTGGTTGCCCGCCGCCATCAATACCCGCCCGACCGAATGGAGCCGCGCCGCCATCGGCATGGCATTGGGCACATTGTTCAGCGTGTGGTTGTGCGCGCAGGTGTTCGGTCACGACGTCGCCTATCACCTGATTGGCCCGCTGGGGGCATCGGCGGTGTTGCTGTTCGCCGTGTCATCCGGCGCCCTCGCCCAGCCATGGTCGATTCTCGGTGGTTATTTGTGTGCCGGCGTTGTGGCGTTGCTGGTCGCTCACGTGCTCGGCCGAACTCTGGGCAGCGCCTGCCTGGCGGCGGGCATGGCGCTGATTCTGATGTGCTGGCTGCGTTGCCTGCATCCGCCGGCCGGGGCGTTGGCATTGACGCTCGTATTGGCCGATCCAGCGACCATCGCGATGGACTGGAAAGCCATGGAACCGGTGATGCTCGGCGCGGCGTGCATGCTGCTCAGTGCCTTGGCCTACAACAACCTGACGCGCATTCGTTATCCGAAACGTCCGGCTGAACCGGCGCCGATCGTTGCCCCCGTCGACAGTCAGGCCATCATCGCAGAAGACCTCAAACTCGCCTTGGCCGATATGGAAGCCTTCATCGACATCACCCCCGAGGATCTCGAACAACTGATCCACGCCAGCGAACTGCACGCCAAGCGCCGGAGCATTACCCAAACCTTCCGCTGACTCTGTGTAGGAGCTGCCGCAGGCTGCGATCTTTTGATCTTGCTTTTTAACGGTCAACAGATCGCAGCCTTCGGCAGCTCCTACATGAGCGCGCACATTTTCGACCAAGGTAAAAACGCAAACTCCCCCTGCGAATATCCCGGTTGTACACGGCAAATTTGCACTGTTACGATCCGGTAACGCTCGCGCGCGAGCTTCTCGAATAAAGACAATAAAAGCAGGGAGTTACTGATGACAGCTCAGGCTTCATCTCCGCGGACCCCGTCCATGGATGCCACGCAACACGAAGTGCTGGCCGACGTTCGCAACCACATCGGTCACCTGACCCTCAATCGCCCCGCCGGTCTCAACGCCATTACCCTCGACATGGTGCGTTTGCTGCAACAGCAGCTCGATGCCTGGGCAACTGACACCAATGTTCATGCCGTGGTCCTGCGCGGTGCCGGTGAAAAAGCCTTCTGCGCCGGTGGCGATATCCGATCCCTATACGACAGTTTCAAAAGCGGCGACACGCTGCACGAAGATTTCTTCGTCGAGGAATACGCCCTCGACCTGACGATTCATCACTACCGCAAACCAGTACTGGCGCTGATGGACGGATTCGTCCTCGGCGGCGGCATGGGCCTGGTGCAAGGCGCCGATCTGCGCCTGGTCACCGAGAAGAGTCGTCTGGCGATGCCGGAAGTGGCCATCGGTTATTTTCCCGATGTCGGTGGCAGCTATTTCCTGCCGCGCATTCCCGGTGAGCTGGGCATTTATCTGGGTGTCAGCGGCGTGCAGATCCGTGCGGCGGATGCGCTGTATTGCGGCCTCGCCGACTGGTACCTGGACAGCAGCAAACTGGCGCTGCTCGACGAAAAACTCGATCAGATGGAATGGCAGGACACGCCGCTCAAGGCGCTGCAAAACCTGCTGGCCAAACACGCCGTACAAACCCTGCCCGATGCGCCGCTTGAGTCTTTGCGCCCGGCGATCGACCATTTCTTCGCCCTGCCGGACGTACCGAGCATGGTCGAGCAGTTACGCGCGGTGACCGTCGCCGACAGCCACGAATGGGCGACCACCACGGCTGATCTGCTGGAAACCCGCTCGCCGCTGGCCATGGCCGTGACCCTGGAAATGCTGCGTCGCGGCCGGCACTTGAGCCTGGAACAGTGCTTCGCGCTGGAGCTGCATCTGGATCGTCAGTGGTTCTCCCGCGGCGACCTAATCGAAGGCGTACGCGCCCTGCTGATCGATAAAGACAAGACACCTCGCTGGAACCCGCCGACCCTCGCTGCGCTGGACGCTGCGCATGTCGCGAGTTTCTTCCACGGTTTTCCTGAGAGCGGGAGCTGAGCCATGCACGATCTCGAACTGACTGAAGAACAAGTGATGATCCGCGACATGGCCCGGGACTTCGCCCGTGGTGAAATCGCGCCGCACGCGCAGGCCTGGGAAAAGGCTGGCTGGATCGACGATGCGCTCGTTGCGAAGATGGGTGAGCTCGGTTTGCTTGGCATGGTGGTGCCTGAAGAATGGGGCGGCACTTACGTCGATTACGTCGCTTATGCATTGGCCGTGGAAGAGATTTCTGCCGGTGACGGCGCGACCGGCGCCTTCATGAGCATCCACAACTCGGTGGGCTGCGGCCCGGTACTCAATTACGGCAGCGAAGCACAGAAACAGACCTGGCTGGCGGATCTGGCCAGTGGGCAAACCATCGGCTGCTTCTGCCTGACCGAACCGCAGGCCGGTTCCGAAGCGCACAACCTGCGCACCCGCGCCGAACTGCGTGACGGTCAATGGGTGATCAACGGCGCCAAGCAATTTGTCAGCAACGGCAAACGGGCGAAACTGGCGATCGTCTTTGCGGTGACCGATCCGGATCTGGGCAAGAAAGGCATTTCGGCGTTTCTGGTGCCGACCGATACCGCCGGTTTTATCGTTGATCGTACTGAGCACAAGATGGGTATCCGCGCTTCCGACACCTGTGCGGTGACGCTGAACAACTGCAGCATTCCCGAGGCCAATCTGCTCGGCGAGCGCGGCAAAGGACTGGCGATTGCCCTGTCCAACCTTGAAGGCGGACGTATCGGCATCGCCGCGCAGGCTCTGGGTATTGCTCGGGCGGCGTTTGAGGCGGCGTTGGTGTATTCGCGCGATCGCATCCAGTTCGGCAAACCGATCAACGAACACCAGAGCATCGCCAACCTGCTGGCCGACATGCACATGCAAATCAACGCGGCGCGCTTGATGATCCTGCACGCAGCGCGTCTGCGCACGGCGGGTAAACCGTGTTTGTCTGAAGCGTCGCAGGCCAAGCTGTTTGCCTCGGAAATGGCCGAGAAGGTGTGTTCGTCGGCGATTCAGATTCATGGCGGGTATGGGTATCTGGAGGATTACCCAGTCGAGAAGTACTACCGTGATGCGCGGATTACCCAGATATATGAAGGATCGAGCGAGATTCAGCGGATGGTGATTGCGCGGGAGTTGAAGAACTATCAGTTGTAACGGTGTTGGCCCCTTTCCCTCACCCCAGCCCTCTCCCAATGGGAGAGGGAGCCGACCGAGGTGTCTGGCGTCATACGTCGACCTGAAAGACCGAGTCGATTATCGATTCGGTAAGCCAGGTCAATCAGGGATTCGGTAAAACTCTTTCAGGTCGGCGTACCTTCCAAGCATCCCCCCAATCAGTCCCTCTCCCTCTGGGAGAGGGAGCCGACCGAGGTGTCTGGCGTCATACGTCGACCTGAAAGACCGAGTCGATTATCGATTCGGTAAGCCAGGTCAATCAGGGATTCGGTAAAACTCTTTCAGGTCGGCGTACCTTCCAAGCATCCCCCCAATCAGTCCCTCTCCCTCTGGGAGAGGGAGCCGACCGAGGTGTCTGGCGTTATACGTCGACCTGATGACGGATTCGGTGATGAGCACCCAGGTCGGCGTAAATCTGAAATATCCCCCAATCAGTCCCCTCTCCCTCCGGGAGAGGGTTAGGGTGAGGGGCTTTTCGCTTTAGTCGCGTTACTTGCCCTTGAAGTCGGCCTCACGCTTGGCAATAAACGCCGCCATCCCTTCCTTCTGATCCTGCGTGGCAAACGCTGCATGGAACACCCGACGCTCAAAGCGCACGCCCTCGGTCAGGTTCACTTCAAAGGCACGATTCACGCTCTCTTTGATCATCATCGCAATCGGCAGCGACTTGCTGGCAATCACCGCCGCCACTTTCAGCGCTTCGTCGAGCAACTCATCGCTCGGCACAATCCGCGCGACAATCCCACAACGCTCAGCCTCCACTGCATCGATCAAACGTCCGCTCAGGCACATTTCCATGGCTTTCGCCTTGCCGACGGCGCGAGTCAGGCGCTGAGTGCCGCCCATGCCCGGTAACACGCCGAGGTTGATTTCCGGTTGACCGAACTTTGCGTTGTCACCTGCCAGAATGAAATCGCACATCAGCGCCAGCTCACAGCCACCGCCGAGGGCGAAACCGTTGACCGCCGCGATGATCGGCTTACGGCGGTTAGCCACGCGATCGCTGTCGCTGAACAGGTCGTCCATGTAGATCTGCGGGTAGGTCAGCTCGGCCATTTCCTTGATATCGGCGCCGGCGGCAAAGGCCTTTTTCGAGCCAGTGAGGACAATGCAACCGATGTTCGCATCGGCTTCCAGCGCATCAAGGGCTTGATTCACTTCGCTGACCAGTTGCGCATTCAGCGCGTTCAGCGCCTGCGGGCGGTTCAGGGTGATCAGGCCAACGCGGCCATGGGTTTCGAGCAGAATGGTTTCGTAAGTCATGATTAAAATTCCTTGTCAAAGATTGCGCGAAATGACCATGCGCTGAATATCGCTGGTGCCTTCGTAGATCTGGCAGACACGCACGTCGCGGTAGATGCGTTCCAGCGGGAAGTCGTTGAGGTAACCGTAACCACCGAGGGTTTGCAACGCCATCGAACAGACCTTCTCGGCCATTTCCGAAGCGAACAGTTTGGCCATCGACGCCTCGACCAGTGCCGGTTGACCGCTGTCGCGCAGAGCAGCGGCGTAATGCACCATCTGTCGGGCGACGGCGATCTGCGTGGCCATGTCGGCCAAGCGGAATGCCACGGCTTGATGCTCAATAATTGGTTTGCCGAAGGTGTCGCGCTCACGGGCGTAATCACGCGCCGCTTCAAACGCGGCGCGGGCCATGCCCACCGATTGCGAGGCGATGCCGACGCGGCCGCCTTCAAGGTTGGCCAGGGCGATTTTGTAGCCCTCGCCCTCCTCGCCCAAACGGTTGGCCACCGGCACTTTGACGTCTTCGAAGAGAATCTGGCAGGTGTCGGACGCGTGTTGACCGAGCTTGTCTTCGACGCGAGCGACTTTGTAGCCCGGCGAATCGGTCGGCACTATAAACGCAGTGATGCCGCGTTTGCCGGCACTCGGATCGGTCACCGCAAACACAATCACGATCCCGGCGTTCTGCCCGGAGGTGATGAACTGTTTGCAGCCGTTCAGCACGTAGTGATCGCCTTCCAGCCGTGCGCGGGTTTTCAGGCTGCTGGCATCGGAACCGGCCTGCGGTTCGGTCAATGCAAAAGCGCCGAGCATGGCGCCGCTGGCCAACGGTTTGAGGAAGCGTTCACGCTGATCGTCGTTACCGAACTTGAGAATCGGCACACAGCCGACCGAGTTGTGCACGCTCATGATCGTCGAGCAGGCACCGTCACCGGCGGCGATTTCTTCCAGGGCCATGGCGTACGCCAGGTAACCAGTGTCGCAACCGCCCCACTGCTCCGGCACGAGCATGCCGAAGAAGCCCAGCTCAGCCATCTCACCGATGGCTTCCTTGGGAAAACGGTGCTCGCGATCCCACTCGGCGGCGAACGGTTTGAGGCGTTCCTCGGCGAACTGCCGGGCCATGTCGCGGATCTGTGTTTGGTCTTCGTTGGGAATCATGGTGAATCCTTAATCCGGGTTACACGCGGTCCCCTGTAGGAGCTGCCGCAGGCTGCGATCTTTTGCTCTTGGTCTAAAAACAAGATCAAAAGATCGCAGCCTCGTTGCACTCGTCAGCTCCTACAGGATTAGTGCGTTTAGTAGACGCATTCCACGGCCATGGCCGTGGCTTCGCCGCCGCCGATGCAGATCGCCGCGATACCGCGTTTCTGCTTTCTCTGGCGCAGGGCCGACAGTAACGTCACCAGAATCCGCGCACCCGACGCGCCGATCGGATGGCCCAGGGCACAAGCACCGCCATGCACATTCAACTTGTCATGGGGGATTTCCAGGTGTGTCATCGCCGCCATGCCAACCACGGCAAACGCTTCGTTGACCTCAAACAGATCGACATCACCCAGCGACCAACCGGTTTTCTTGATCAGTTTCTTGATCGCACCAATCGGCGCCACCGGGAACAGGCCCGGGGTATCGGCGAACGCGGCGTGGCCATGGATCACGGCCAGTGGTTTCAGACCGAGTTTCTGTGCCTGCGACTGACGCATCAGCACCAGTGCCGCCGCACCGTCAGAAATCGAGCTGGAGTTCGCCGCCGTCACCGTGCCGCCTTCGCGGAACGCCGGTTTCAGCGAGGCAATCTTGTCCAGTTTGGCTTTTGGCGGTTGTTCGTCGTTGCTGATCAGCACCTGTTCTTTGCCGACGGTCACGGTCAGCGGGACGATTTCGTCCTTGAAGCTGCCGTCCTTGATCGCCTGCTGCGCGCGGGTGGTCGAGGCGATGGCAAAAGCGTCCTGCGCCTCACGGCTGAAACTATTGGTTTCGGCGCAGTCCTCGGCGAAGGTGCCCATCAGGCGGCCCTTGTCGTAGGCGTCTTCGAGGCCGTCGAGGAACATCGAATCGAGTACGCGGCCATGGCCCATGCGGTAACCGGCGCGGGCACGATCCAGCAGGTACGGCGAGTTGGACATGCTTTCCATACCGCCAGCGATGACCACATCGGCACTGCCAGCCACCAGCATGTCATGAGCCAAAATGGTGGTTTCCATACCCGAACCGCACATTTTGTTGACCGTGGTGCAACGGGTCGATTTATCCAGGCCGGCGCCCAAAGCGGCCTGACGCGCAGGCGCCTGACCGAGGCCTGCAGGCAATACGCAACCAAACAGCACTTCATCGACTGCATCGCTGGCGACACCGGCGCGTTCAACCGCAGCCTTGATCGCCGCAGCACCGAGTTGCGGCGCGGTGAGGCTTTTCAGTTCGCCCTGAAATCCACCCATTGGCGTGCGCACAGCGCTGACGATAACAATCGGATCGTTGGAAATAGTCATGACAAATCCTCCTTACTTGGCGGCCATGCGCAAGGCGCCGTCGAGACGGATCACCTCGCCGTTGAGCATGCTGTTTTCGATGATATGCCGAACCAGCGCGGCGTACTCGGCAGGCTTGCCCAGACGCGGCGGGAACGGCACGCCGGCGGCCAGCGAATCGCGGACTTCCGGGGTCATGCCGGCCATCATCGGCGTTTCGAAAATGCCCGGGGCGATGGTCATCACGCGGATGCCAAAGCGCGCCAGTTCGCGGGCGGCTGGCAGCGTCAGGCTGGCGATCGCGCCTTTGGAGGCCGAGTACGCCGCTTGGCCGATCTGACCGTCGAACGCCGCGACAGAGGCGGTGTTGATGATCACACCGCGCTCGCCGTCTGCATTCGCCTCGGATTCGGCAATCGCCGCAGCGGCCAGACGTAACATGTTGAAGCTGCCGATCAAGTTGACGTTGATCACTTGGGCAAAACTGCTCAGCGCATGCGGGCCGTTCTTGCCGAGGATCTTCTCGCCACGGACGATGCCGGCGCAGTTGACCAGACCGTTGAGGCTGCCAAAGGCTTTTACCGTCGCCTGCACGGCAGCTTCAGCGGCGGCTTCGTTGCTGATGTCGGCGACAACGCTTTGTGCGCCCAGACGCTGAGCCTGAGCGGCCACGGCTTCGGCGTTCATGTCCACCAGCATCACTTTGGCGCCGGCACTGACCAACAATTCAGCGGTGGCCGCACCGAGGCCCGATGCGCCGCCGGTGACGATAAAAACCTTGTTCTCGATCTGCATGACTGTATTTCCTGATTCAAGCTGAAACGTTATGCGCCGCAGCCTCTTGAGCTTTGGCGATTTCCTGGTTGCGCAAGATAAAGCGCTGCAATTTGCCACTTGGGGTCTTGGGCAATTCGCTGACAAATTCGATTTCACGCGGGTACGAATGCGCGGCCAGACGTTTGCGCACATGTTGGCGCAGCTCTTCGGCCAACTCCGGAGCCGCACGGTATTGCGCACTCAGCACCACGAAAGCTTTGACCAGTTCGGTGCGCTCCGGATCGGGTTTGCCGACCACCGCCGCCTCGACCACGGCCGGGTGTTCAATCAGTGCACTTTCCACGTCGAACGGCCCGACACGGTAGCCGGAGGTGGTGATCACATCGTCGCTGCGGCCGACGAAGCTGATGCTACCGTCCGGGTTCCATTCCACGGTGTCGCCACTGAGGTAGTAATTGCCGACGAAGGCTTTGGTCGGCGCGCCTTCGTAGCCACCGAACCAGCACATCGGTGATTGCGGTCGGTCGATGGCAAGAATGCCCGGCTGGCCGACGCCGAGTTCGTTGTATTGGTCGTCGAGCACGACGATGCGGTGGCCCGGCGAAGCGAAACCAGCGGCGCCGACGTGTACCGGATGGTCGAGGCCGTGGTGATTGCACAGGACCATGCCCAGTTCGGTCTGGCCGTAATGGTCGTGGATGACCACGTCGAGGTTGTCGGCGAACCAGCGGATCACTTCCGGGTTCAGCGGCTCACCGGCGCTGCTGACGATGCGCAATTTGCCTTTGATCGACTTGGCGAACTCGTCGCCGCCGGCAATCAGCAAGCGATAAGCGGTTGGCGATCCGGTGAGGTTGGTGATGCCGTACTTGTTGATCACCCGGCAGGTGCTTTCGAGGGTGAACGGGCCATCGTAGAAGGTGATCGGGTGGCCCATCGACAACGGCCCGGTGACGCCGAAGTAGATGCCGTAGGCCCAGCCCGGATCGGCGACGTTCCAGAACGCATCTTCCGGGCGCAGATCGACGGCATCACGGGTGTAACTCTGGAAGGCAACGATGGCCTTGAGTGGCACCGACAGCGCTTTCGACGGACCGGTGGTGCCGGACGTGAACATCAGCAGAAACGGGTCTTCTCCGGTCAACAGCACCGGTTCGCACACATTGGAATAGTTGGCCAGTTCGGCCCAGAAACTGAAATCGCCACGGACGATGCCCTGGCCTTTCGCGCCGCCAACGGTGACGAGCGTCGGGCAATCGGCGACTTCAGCGAGTTTCGGCCGGTTGACCGCGTCAGTAACAACGACTTTGGCGCCGGAGTTGTTCAGGCGATGTTCGAGGGCTTTAGGGCCGAACGCGGTGAACAGCGGCTGATACACCGCGCCGATGCGCCAGGTGGCCAACACGGTGATGAGCAATTCGACGTTGCGCGGCAGCAGCCCGGCGACCTTGTCGCCCTTCTGCACGCCTTGGGCGAGAAGGAAATTGGCGAAACGCGCGGCTTTGTCCTGCAGATCGTTGAACGTGTACGTCGCACTGGCACCGTCTCGGCCTTCCCAGAACAGCGCAATGCGCCCAGGCAAGGCGTGGCGGTCGCAACATTCGACGCAGGCGTTGAGCGCCTCAAGCGTACCGCTGAGCGCGGCATCCACGGTGTGCTGATAGTTGAACTGTGCGGTGGCAGACAAGTAATCGCGCATTGCCAGAATCCCTCTGTTTTTTATTAGGCTGGGAAGCGTAAACAACAGGGAGATAGTCGCGCTGTGGGGCAGCGGCGGCAATGGTCAAAGCCATCAATGTGGCTGACTGGTTTGGCCAATACTGCTACCACACTGATCGTTCCCACGCTCTGCGTGGGAATGCAGCCTTGGACGCTCTGCGTCCGCTCCAGGGCTGGAACGCGGAGCGTCCCTTGAGGCATTCCCACGCAGAGCGTGGGGACGATCAAGCGGCGGGATGTGTTGGATCAGACAACCTCGTTCAGGATCAACGTGCGGTAATGGCCCGGATTCGAACCCGACCACTTGCGAAACGCCTTGTAAAACGAACTCGCATCAGCAAAGCCCAAGCGGCTGGCAATTTCGACAAAACTGATCGAAGGCTCCGCCAGCCAAATGATCGCCAACTCTTTGCGCACACTGTCCTTGAGGCCCTGATAGGTCTGCCCTTCCTCTGCCAGACGCCGGCGCAACGTCGAGGCTGACATGCACAACTGTTGCGCCAGCGCCTCGGTCTCCGGCCATTGCTCAGCCGGCAGTTGCCGCAAATCCTGCTTGATCCTACTGGCAAGGCTTTCCGGGTCGCGGTACTTCACCAGAATGTTGGCCGGAGCATGGGCGAGAAAACGCTTCAACTCCTCGGCCGTGCGTTTGATCGGCAGGTCGAGGCAATCGGCAGAGAAAATCATCCGGGTTCGCGGCCGATCAAAACGCAGGTTTTCCGAAAACATCACCCGGTAGTCATCGGTGAAATTCGGTTCGGGGCAGCGCAGTTCAATCGCCAGAATCGGAATCCGCCGCCCGGCCAGCCAGCAGGCCACACCGTGGACGATCATCCAATAAGTGAAATAGGTGAAGGCGCGGCGCGGTTCGGGCTCATCCTCCAGCAGAACGATTTCCGCCAGACTTTGCTGGTGCACCAGTTGCGCCGGCAGGCATTCGAGCATCAGTGAGAGAAAGCTCAAACCCGTGCTCAAACCCGCCGCCAGCGTCGGTTGCGCCACGGCGCTGCGGCACAGGAACTCAAGACTGCCGGATTTGAGCTTGCGCGGGTCCATGCCAAAGAACTCGTCATCGCCACGGCGCGCCAATAACCGCCAGAGTTTCGCGTACTGCGAGGCCGGCACCCGGCCGTGTTCGGTTTGCAGCAACGCCGGATCAATCCCGACCTTGTTCAAGACTTCTTCCATGGCCACGCCCGGGGCACAACTTTGCAGCAGCGCTTCACGCACCAGTTGAACGGCGATGGTGTCTTTTTCCGACATGGAGCGCGCTGAACCTTGTTGTTTTTGAATGGCAGGCATATTACCGCAGGACACGAATTCAACACGAATCCCCTGTAGGAGTGAGCCTGCTCGCGATGGCGTCGTGTCATTTAGCGCTGAATGTTCTGACACACCGCTATCGCGAGCAGGCTCACTCCTACAGGGATCAATGCGAGGCAAAAATTGAGGTCGTTCAGCAACTGTTCAGGTTTATGTCAATCAATGTCATGTGAGAATGACTTTCATTATGTTACAACTTGTAACCTCTAGAAATGACCTCTTGGATGCCGAATGCTCGTTCCCTTTCTGATCATGCTGCGCGAAGGCATTGAAGCCGCGCTGATCGTTGGCATTATCGCCAGCTACCTGCAACAGACTGGCCGTGGTCAATGGATGCCTGCCGTGTGGATCGGCGTGTTTCTCGCTGCCGCCCTCGCCCTGCTGGTCGGTGGTGGCCTGGAACTGGTCAGCGCTGAATTCCCGCAAAAACAGCAGGAACTGTTCGAAGGCATCGTCGGGCTGGTGGCCGTGGGCATTCTCAGCTCCATGGTGTTCTGGATGCGCAAGGTCGCGCGCTCGATCAAGCATTCGCTGCAAGCCTCGCTCGATCACGCGCTGACATCTTCCAGACATCAAGTGATCGCGCTGATCGCCATGGTGTTTTTCGCGGTCGCCCGTGAAGGTCTGGAAACGGTGTTCTTCCTGCTCGCGGTTTTCCAGCAGAGCGAAGGCCCGGGCGCGCCGATCGGTGCCCTGCTCGGGCTGATTCTGGCGATCATCGTCGGGTTCCTGATCTACAGCGGCAGCATGCGCCTCAATCTTTCGGCGTTCTTCAAGTGGACCGGCCTGTTCATTCTGGTGGTCGCTGCCGGGATTCTCGCCAACTCAGTGCAGGCCCTGCATGAAGCCGGGCTGTGGAATCACCTGCAGACCGTGCTCTTCGACTTCAGCGCGACGCTGCCGATGGATGGCCCGTTGGGCTCGGTGCTGGCCGGCATGTTCGGTTATCAGGATGCGCCAACCGTCAGCACCCTCGGTGCCTATCTGCTTTATCTGCTGGTGGCGCTGGTGATGTTCTTCCTTCCCGCGCCCAAGCCCTCCACGCAATCGTCTTCCGTTTCCAGCCAATAAGGGCATCCATGTCAAAGCCTAATACTCCTCAGGCCTCCCCTCCTCGCGCCTTGCGTTGGGCGGTGGCCGGTTCAGTGGTGGTGATGATCGCCGCCGGTGGTCTGTTTTATTACGCCTCGAAAATGGCTGCGGCCAAGCGTCAGCACAACCACGATGAAGTGGTGGTGAACATTCATCCGGGCAGTTGCGAGCCGAATGCGCTGACGGTGCCGGCCGGTCGCGCCAGTTTCCGCATCGTCAACCGCTCCGACCGGGCGGTGGAATGGGAAATCCTTGACGGCGTACTCGTCGTTGAAGAACGCGAAAACATCGCGCCGGGCCTGAGCCAGGTGATCAACGCCAATCTGCAACCGGGCGATTACGCAATCACCTGCGGGTTGCTGAGTAATCCTCGCGGCACACTGCATGTGACGCCGACGGCTGCCTCCGATGCTGCGGCCAAAGCCAAACCATCGATGGTCGCCTTCGTCGGGCCGCTGTCGGAGTTCCGTGTGTACCTGGCCAGCCAGAGCAGCGCGCTGATCAAAGCCGTCACGGCGCTCAATCAAGCGATTGAAAGCGGTGATCTCAGCCAGGCCCAGGCGCTGTACCTGCCCGCGCGTGCGGCTTATCAACGTCTGGCCCCGGCCGCGCAACGCTTGGCCGAACTGGACAACAGCATCAACGCCCGCGCCGATTACTTCGAGAAACGCGAGCAGGATCCGGCCTTCGTTGGTTTCCACCGCCTCGAATACGCGCTGTTCCAGCAACGCAAACTCGACGAGCTGACACCCGTGGCCCAGCGCCTGCTCAGCGACGTCACCGCGCTCAAACAGCAATTGCTCGCGCAGTCGCTGCCACCGGAGCAACTGGTCAACATCATCGTGCGCAACCTCAACACCTTGGCCGACGTACGCGCCGCCAGTGGCGAAGAAGAACGCTACAGCCACAGCGACCTCAACGGTTTCGCCGCCAACGCACAGACCGCGCGCAAAGTCGTCGATCTGCTGCGGCCGATGCTGACCAAGTCTGCCGCCGACCTGATGCCGAAAATCGACAAGGCACTGGCCGACTTCGACAGCGAACTCAACAGCTACAAGATCAAGGACGGCTACGCCAGCTACGACTCCGTCAGCGGCGAACAACGCAAGCAGATCGCCGACAAGGCCCAGGCTCTGGCCGACGCACTGGATGGCATCGATCCCGCCCTCGGCCTCTCCGGCCTGTAAGCAGAAGAAGAATTCCCGATGAAAGATTTAGAAACGCTCAACCTGCAACGCCGCCGTGTCTTGATGGGCATGGGCGCCGCCGGTGTCGCCCTCGCCGGGTCCGCCCTGAGCTGCCCGGCCATGGCCGCCGCGCCGGCGCAGGTCACCGAAGCACCGAGCAGCGACAAGACCGAAGACCGCCACGATTTCCACGGCGTGCACCAGACCGGCATCGTCACTCCGCGTCCGGCGTCGGGCATGCTGGTGTCATTCGATGTGTTGGCCAGTGATCGCGAAGATCTGGAGCGGCTGTTCCGCACGCTCAACGAGCGCATTGCCTTTCTGATGAAGGGCGGCCCGGTCGCACAAATCGACCCGAAACTGCCGCCGCCGGATTCTGGCATCCTCGGCCCGAACGTCACGCCGGACAACCTGACCATCACCGTGTCCGTCGGTGAATCGCTGTTCGACGAGCGCTTCGGTCTGGCCGACGCAAAACCGAAACGCCTGATGCGCATGGTCGGGTTTCCCAACGATGCGCTGGACGCCGATTGCTGCCATGGCGATCTGAGTTTGCAGTTCTGCTCGAACACCGCCGACACCAACATTCACGCCCTGCGCGACATCGTCAAAAACCTCCCCGACCTGCTGCTGGTGCGCTGGAAACAGGAAGGCAGCGTGCCGCCGCAAGCCCCGGCGAAACCGGGGTTGCCAGCGCAATCGGCGCGCAATTTCCTCGGTTTCCGTGATGGCTCGGCCAACCCCGACTCCAACGACAGCAAAGCCATGGATCGTCTGGTCTGGGTGCAACCGGGCAGCGATGAACCGGCCTGGGCTGCCCATGGCAGTTACCAAGCGGTGCGGATCATCCGCAACTTTGTCGAGCGCTGGGACCGTACGCCGTTGCAGGAACAGCAAAGCATCATCGGCCGGGTCAAGACCACCGGCGCGCCGATGGGTGCGCAGCATGAGACCGAAGTCCCGGATTACAGCAAAGACCCGGCCGGCAAGCTGACCAAGCTCGACGCGCACATTCGCCTGGCTAATCCGCGTACGGCTGAAACCCAGGCCAATCTGATCCTGCGCCGGCCGTTCAACTATTCGAATGGCGTGAACAAGAACGGCCAGCTCGACATGGGCCTGCTGTTCATCTGTTACCAGGCCGACCTGGAAAAAGGCTTCATCACCGTGCAGACCCGCCTCAACGGCGAGCCGCTGGAGGAATACCTCAAACCGGTCGGCGGCGGGTACTTTTTCACCCTGCCGGGTGTCACGGGCGACAAGGACTTCATCGGCCGCTCGCTGCTCAACGCCACACAACCGAAAACCGCTGCCTGAAACAACATCTCAACACTGGAGCCGCCCCCATGAAAAAGACGCCACTCGCGTTATTGCTGACCCTAGGTTTGCTCAACACCCCGCTGTCGGCGTTCGCCGCCACGGCACCGCTGGATCTGGTCGGGCCGGTTTCGGACTACAAGATTTACGTCACCGAGCAATTGGATGAACTGGGTAGCCACACCCAACAATTCACCGACGCCGTGAAGAAAGGCGACCTGGCCACCGCGCAAAAGCTCTACGCACCGACCCGCGTTTACTACGAGTCGATCGAGCCGATTGCCGAACTGTTCAGTGACCTCGATGCGTCCATCGACTCCCGCGTCGACGACCACGAGAAAGGCGTGAAAGCCGATGACTTCACCGGTTTCCACCGCATCGAATACACGCTGTTCTCGGAGAAAAGCACTCAGGGCCTGAACGAACTGGCGGACAAGCTCAACAGCGACGTCAAAGACCTGCAAACCCGCGTCGCCAGCCTGACCTTCCCGCCTGAGAAAGTCGTCGGTGGTGCTGCTGCGTTGCTGGAGGAAGTGGCCGCGACCAAGATCTCCGGCGAAGAAGACCGCTACAGCCACACGGACCTCTACGACTTCCAGGGCAACATCGACGGCGCGAAGAAAATCGTTGATCTGTTCCGTCCGCAGATCGAAAAGCAGGACAAGGCTTTCGTAGCGAAGGTCGACAAGAACTTTGCCACGGTCGACAAGATTCTGGCCAAGTACAAGACCAAGGACGGTGGTTTCGAGACTTATGACAAGGTGAAGGATAACGACCGTAAGGCGCTGGTCGGGCCGGTGAATACACTGGCGGAAGACCTGTCCACGTTGCGTGGCAAGTTGGGTCTGAATTGATTTTTTGTAGCGTCTAAGCGGGCCTCATCGCTGGCAATCCAGCTCCCACAGTGTTCTCGGTCATTCACAAATATTGTGTACACCATAGAACCTGTGGGAGCTGGCTTGCCAGCGATGGCATTTTCAGCAGCCTTACAAAATCCGGTAGAGCAACCGCTCAATCCGCACCCGACTCACGCGCTTGAGAAACTTGGCCACCCCGGCCGGGTATTCCGGCAGCGTCTCCAGACTCTGAAAGCTGTCGATCCGCGTGGTATGGCGGAAAATCTCCTCCAGTTCCTTCGCTCGCGGCTCCAGCCACTCGCCCTTCGGGTCATCAATCAACAACGCGTTCTCAAGATCCAGGCGGAACGCCCGTGGATTCAGGTTGTTACCGGTGAGCAGCGTATAACGCTGATCGATCCACATGCCCTTGAGGTGATAGGTGTTATCGCCGTCGCGCCACAGGTGCAGGTTCAACTGACCGCTGTCGATGTTGCGCTGATGGCGCTTGGCAAAGCGCCGCAGGCTGATCTCGTACAGATACGGCAACGCTGCGATCACCTTGAACGGCTCGCTCGGCGGGATGTAGAAGTCGTTAGCGGTTTTGTCGCCGACGACGATGTCGATTTTCACGCCACGGGCCAATGCGCGGTTGATCTCGCGAATCACCCCCAGCGGCAGATTGAAGTATGGCGTGCAGATGGTCAGCTGTTTTTGCGCGCTGGCGATCAGTTCGAGAATCGCCCGGTTCAGCGGGTTGTTCTTGCCGACGCCGAGCAACGGGGTAACGGACAGACTGTCTCTGGCGGTGCTGCCGGTGGCCGTGTCGTACGTTGCATATTTGAGGCGGCTACGCAGATCACCGATGTCATTGCGCAAGCTACGCGTGGTCGGCAGGTTCGGCAGATCGAGGCGATGCACCGCTTTCGATTCGATCAGGCCGTGCTTGACCAAGTGATGCATCGAGTCCGCCAGCTCGTGGCTTTGCAGTACGTGGTAGCGGTCGAAACGGTATTTGTCGAACTTGTGCAGGTAAACGTTGTTCAGGCTCGCGCCGCTGTAGACCACGCAGTCGTCGATCACGAAGCCTTTCAAATGCAGCACACCAAACAACTCGCGGGTCTGCACCGGAACGCCGTACACCGGCACTTCGCTCTGGTGCGTGCGGGTCATTTCCTGATACCACGCCGAATTGCCCGGCTGCTTGCCGGCGCCGATCAGCCCGCGCTGAGCGCGCAACCAGTCGACCACCACGGCGATTTCCAGCTCGGGACGCTTGAGCTTGGCGGCGTGGAGTGCATCGAGAATTTCCTGACCGGC
This sequence comes from Pseudomonas sp. AC242, assembly GCF_979258655.1. Taxonomy (NCBI): domain Bacteria; kingdom Pseudomonadati; phylum Pseudomonadota; class Gammaproteobacteria; order Pseudomonadales; family Pseudomonadaceae; genus Pseudomonas; species Pseudomonas sp. AC242. Next base: position 2,386,158 of record NZ_OZ409873.1, on the reverse strand, counting down.
TTCGTCTTGCTGCAGATACAGCGCAACGATGTAGATGCGCTGGGTCGCTGCAGCGATTTTCTCGAGCAGGCAACGACGAAATTCAGCGGCGCCGGACAGAATGGTCACGGCCTCGGCGGTCAGCGGGAAGCTGCGCAATTTGGGCAGCAAGGAGCGTTTGAAAAGCAACGGCATAGGGCTCGCAATGGGTCGAATCCGAAGAACCCGAGAGCTTACACCATCGCATCCTTCGGGTCTTGTTAGTGCCCGTAATGAGATCAAAAGATCGCAGCCTTCGGCAGCTCCTACACGGGCCAATGTAGGAGCTGCCGAAGGCTGCGATCTTTTGATTTTAAAAAACCATTGCCAAAGGAGAACAATCGTTCTACTGTTCGCCACATGAACGAAATAACTAGCAACGACACACGCGAAATCATCCTGGATGTCACCGAAAAGTTGATCTATAAAAGTGGCATCGCTGCCACCAGCATGGACCTTCTGGTGAAAACCGCCGGCGTCTCCAGAAAAAGCATCTACCGCTACTTTGCCGACAAAGACGCGCTGACCGTCGCCGCCTTGCAGCGTCGCGACGTGCGCTGGATGCACTGGTACCGCAGCGCTGTCGATCAGGCCGAAACCCCGGCCGATCGCCTGCTTAACCTGTTCACGGTGCTCAAGAGCTGGTTCGCCTCGGAAGGTTTCCGTGGCTGCGCCTTCATCAACACCAGCGGCGAGACCGGCGATCCACAGGACCCGGTGCGCCTGGTCGCCAAAGAACACAAACAGAAGCTGCTCGACTACGTGTGCGAGCTGTGTACCGAACATGGCGCCGAGGACCCGCAACTGCTGGCCAAACAGTTGCTGATCCTGATTGACGGTGCCATTACCGTAGCGCTTGTGATGGGTGATCACAGTGCCGCCGATAATGCGCAATGCATGGCGCGAAAGTTATTGGACCTGTAACGCCTTAATAAGCCGGACTTGTTGTTCAATTATTAATTAGATTGGGAGACTGAACATGTCTACTGCAGCCCAGGTACGTCCGCCATTGCCGCCCTTCAACCGTGAATCGGCGATCGAGAAAGTTCGTCTGGCCGAGGATGGCTGGAACTCCCGCGACCCGGAACGGGTATCGCTGGCCTATACCCTCGACACCAAGTGGCGTAACCGCGCCGAGTTCGCCAACAACCGCGAAGAAGCCAAGGCCTTCCTCACCCGTAAATGGGCGAAAGAGCTGGATTACCGTTTGATCAAGGAACTCTGGGCTTACTCGGATACTCGCATCGCCGTGCGTTATGCCTATGAATGGCACGACGATTCGGGTAACTGGTTCCGCTCTTACGGCAATGAAAACTGGGAATTCGACGAGCAAGGCCTGATGTTCCAGCGCTACGCGTGCATCAACGACATGCCGATCAAGGAGAGCGAACGCAAGTTCCACTGGCCACTGGGCCGGCGCCCGGATGATCACCCGGGCCTGTCTGACCTCGGCCTGTAAATCCGGGACCTGTGAGTCTGTTGAATCTGCCGACCGCAGGACAACTGTAGGAGCAGCCTTCACTGCCCCTACAGTTGTTGCCTCACCATCTTAAACACGAAAACCGTCCGGCCACTTGAGCGGCCACGCCAGAGGATAGAATCAAAACCTTCCCCTCTTTGGCGGAACATAATCAGGGTCCGGCTCGAGTTCGTACGTAACAGTTGCGGAATGCTTGGACGGGTTTAGCACCACGTCTGAAATCTTCACTAACGACCCCGGTTTTTTTAGCAACTTCACAGCCTTTGCTTTAGCGTCTTCTTTGGTTTCAGAAGTTCCGTGCAAATCAACGATGAATTCCATTGCTCATGCTCCTGCGTGACCTCCACCAAGTCGGAATAACCGGGCGTAGTGAAGTCTGCCATCGGATTCAAAATGGAAAACCTGTCAAACTTGACAGGTATCGAGCTTGATTTGGAATAGCTTTCAGCAGTTTGATATCCAAATGTGTTGAATGCTCATTCGGCTTTGCCGGTAGGCTGGTTCCCACAGGTTCGCATAGGGTTCAGGCAACGGCGGCAGTCTTTTCTGCCTCCAGTTCACGCACCAGCGGCAACACCCGCCGGCCGAAATATTCGACTTCTTCCTGAAAGTGCAGAAACCCCGCCAGCACCAGATCCACACCCACCGCTTTCAACGCGACAATCCGCTCGGCAATCTGCAGCGGCGTACCAACCAGATTGGTTTTGAAGCCATCGTTGTACTGCACCAGATCTTCAAACGTCGATTTCGCCCAGTTGCCCTCACCTTCCGGCGACGCCCTGCCCGCCTGCTTCGCCGCGTCGCCAAAAGCATTCACTGCCTCTGGATCGGCCTGATCGATGATCTGCACCAGTACGGCTCTGGCCTCTTCTTCGGTGTCACGGGCGATGACAAAGGCATTCACACCAACCTTCACCGAATGATTGTTCGCCGCTGCTTTGGCACGAATATCGTCAACCTGCGCCTTGATCCCCTCAACGCTGTTGCCGTTGGTGAAATACCAGTCCGAAACCCGCGCGGCCATGTCGCGCGCCGCACGGGAACTGCCGCCCTGGAAGATCTCCGGACGGCCCAGCGGTTTCGGCTTCAGGCTGTAATTGTCGAAGCGGTAGAAGTCGCCGCGAAAGCTGAAGTTGTCCTGACTCCACACGCCGCGCAATGAGCGAATGAACTCCTCGGAACGGCGATAACGCTCGTCATGCTCCAGCCAATGCTCGCCGATGGCCTGGAACTCGCCTTTGAACCAGCCACTGACGACATTCACCGCGATACGGCCATTGGTGAGTTGGTCGATGGTTGCCAGTTGCTTGGCCGCCAGCGCGGGTTGCCATGGGCCGGGCAGAATCGCGGCGATCACCTTGAGTTTGCTGGTGGCAGCGAGTAACGCGTGGCTGAACGCCACGGATTCATGCTGGAACTCCGCACCATACCCGGCGGTGAAACGGATCTGCGTCAGCGCGTATTCGAACCCGGCCGTCTCGGCGAGCTGCGCCAGTTTGCGGTTGTAGTCGATGCCCCAATCGGTGCGCTGTTCGATCTTGCTGACCACCAGCCCACCGCTGACGTTCGGCACCCAGTAGGCAAATTTTACGGCTTGCTGACTCATCGGCGTGTCCTCGGGACATTTGCGGAGATGGGAGTCATAGAGCAGCAAGCGTGCCAGCCTTGGAATGTCCGGTTTTGTTGGGTTTCGGGATGGAGTTGATGTTTTGTGGAAGGGGGATTTGTTGGCAGGTTGTTGCGTGGGCAACAGTTGGTTTATTTGTTGGCAGGTTGTTGCGTGGGCAACAGTTGGTTTATTTGTTGGCTCGACTGCCCTCATCGCTGGCAAGCCAGCTCCCACAAGGATCGGGGTGAACAATGATCCTCAGTGCAACGCAAAAACCTGTGGGAGCTGGCTTGCCAGCGATGGCGTCAGATGGGTCGCCGCAACACTTGGAAATGAGTAACATGACCGCCCTCCCCGCAGCTCACGTTCTGCGCCCTGCCGAATAAGCCGATTCCATGCCTTTCGAACTCAGCGTTGACCTCACCACCCTCGCCATCCTGGCCCTTGTCGCTTTCATTGCCGGTTTCATCGATGCCATCGCCGGCGGTGGCGGTCTGTTGACCACGCCTGCCCTGCTGACCGCTGGCCTGCCGCCGCATCTGGTGCTCGGCACGAACAAACTCAGCTCGACGTTCGGTTCGGCCACCGCCAGTTTCACCTTCTACAAACGCAAATTGTTCCACCCGCGACAGTGGACCCACGCCATCGTCGGCACACTGGTTGGCGCATTGACCGGAGCCGTCGTCGCCCATTACCTGCCGGCCGAATGGCTGAACAAGATGCTTCCGGTAATCGTCTTCGCTTGCGGCCTGTATCTGTTGTTCGGCGGCACGCCAAAAGCGCCACTGGACAGCGACGCCCCGATCAAAAAGAATTGGCAATCGACCCAAGGCTTCAGCCTCGGTTTCTACGACGGTGTGGCCGGCCCCGGTACTGGCGCATTCTGGACAGTAAGCAGCCTGCTGCTCTACCCAATCGATCTGGTCAAGGCCAGCGGCGTGGCGCGCAGCATGAACTTCGTCAGCAACATTGCGGCGCTGTCGGTGTTCGTGTTTTCCGGGCAGGTGGACTGGATCATCGGTCTGAGCATGGGCCTGTCGGTGATGGTCGGCGCGTTCTTTGGCGCGCGCACCGCGATCAGCGGCGGCGCCAAATTCATTCGCCCGGTGTTCATCACCGTGGTGCTGGGTTTGACCGTACGCCTAGCCTGGCAGCACTGGTTCAGCGTGGCCTAAACGCCGCGCCACGTAGACGTCGATCAGGTAACGGGCAATCGACTTGGACGCTGGCAACGGCGGCAAGTCGTGCACGTTGAACCACTGGGCGTCTTCGATCTCGTCTTCCTGACAGACAATTTCGCCACCGGCGTATTCGGCATGGAAGCCGAGCATCATCGAATGCGGGAACGGCCAGCACTGGCTGCCCATGTACTGAATGTTCTTCACCTCGATCTGCACTTCTTCGCGCACTTCCCGAATCAGGCAATCCTCGGCGGACTCGCCCGGCTCGGCGAACCCGGCCAGCGTGCTGTAAACCCCGGTGACGAAACGCGGAGAGCGCGCCAACAGGATTTCGTCGCCACGGGTGATCAGCACGATCATGCTCGGCGAAATCCGCGGATAACTGCGCAGGTCGCACGGCTGGCAATACATCGCCCGCTCGCGCGGCACCTGCGTCATGGCCTGCCCGCAGTTGCCGCAGAAACGGTGCTCACGGGCCCAGGTGCCGATCTGCGCGGCATACCCAAGCACCTTGTAGATGGTGTGATCGCCGTCGAGCATGAACGCCCGCAGGCCTTTCCAGTTGCAACCTGATACTTCGCTGGCACTGCGCAGTTCCAGCAAATACACCGGCTCGCCATCGAGATGGCCAATGCCATGCTCGGTGAGAACTGACAAGTCCTGACGCTTGAGCCATTCCCGAGGGAACAACGCGCCGTTGTCGTCGAACAAAAAGCCTTCCGGGCTGCGCGCCACGGCCCAGCCGCCCGGTTGATCGGTGTCCAGTACTGCAGTGGTCCAGCGAGATGTCATGGTTTCTCAGTCCAGGAATTCGGGTTTCTGTTTGCTCATATGGGCAGCCATGGCCACGCGCAAGTCGGTGGATTGCAGCATGGCGGCATTCCAGGTGGCAACGTATTCGAGGCCGTCGTCGATGCGATGGTCGCGCATGTAGCTGATCATTTCCTTGGTGCCGGTGACCGCGATCGGCGATTTCGAAGCGATCTCGCGGGCGATGTCCAGCACACCTTCGAGCAGCGCGTCCTTGTCGCTGTAGACGCGATTGACCAGACCGATGCCGCGCGCTTCTTCAGCGCCGAACGTGCGACCGGTGTAAGCCAGTTCACGCAGCATGCCGTCACCGATGATCCGTGGCAACCGTTGCAAAGTGCCAACATCGGCGGCCATGCCGATATCGATTTCCTTGATCGAGAATTGTGCGTCTTCGGCGGCATAGCGCATGTCGCACGCGGCGATCAGATCGATGGCGCCGCCCAGGCAATAACCTTGAATGGCCGCAAGCACCGGTTTACGGCAGTTGTCGACGGCGTTGAACGAGGCTTGCAGGGTCAGAATTTTTTTACGCAGCAGGCGCGCGTTGCGGCCGACGTCCTTGCCCAGTTCATTGGCGACGCCGGCGAGCATCATCAGGTCGATGCCGGAGGAGAAATGTTTACCGTTGCCGCTGAGCACCACCACGCGCACTTCGTCGGTGTCGTCGACCCACTGGAAGATCTCGACGATCTCGCTCCAGAACGCCGCGTTCATCGAATTGATCTTTTCCGGGCGATTGATCTGCACATGGGCGATGTTGTCGGCCAGTTCGACGTTGAAGGCAGAGTATTGAGTCATGGCAGTGATCCTTTACCGGGCAGAAAATGAGGCCCGAACTATAACAAGGCATCACGGCGGCGGTTCGGCCAAATGCGGGACTGCAGTGCTTACTCCCGGGTTATTGCACAACCCCCACTCATCGAGCCAAACGCCGCAACCCAAACATCATCCCCCCCGCTCCCAACAACATCACCGCCAGAAACACCGGATAGGAAATCCACCACGGCGTCCCCGCCGTCATCATGCTGAACTCCGACATGCCACCAATGCTCGCAATCAGGTTCAACGGCAGAAACACCACGTTGATCAACGTCAGCTTGCGCAGCAGGTTGTTCATGCTGTTGTTCATCAGATTGCCGCGCGCATCGATCAGTCCGGAAAACACCGTGGAGTAGATTTCCGCCTGCTTGTAGCACTGATTGTTCTCAATGATCAGATCGTCAATCAGGCCGAGCGCTTCACTGCCGAAATGCTGTTTCTCGGCATGATTGCGCAGGCGCGTGAGGACCGCGCCGTTGCTGTGCAGCGCGTTGATGTAATAGATCAGGCTTTCGCTGAGGTTGAACATCTGCACCAGATGCTGGTTCTGCATCGAGTGGTTGAATTTCTGCTGCAATTCGCGGGCGACCAGTTTGATCACCTTCAGGTGCCCGAGGTAGTGATGGATATTGCTGAACAGCAAATCAAGCAACACATCCAGCGGCGTGTTCAACGGCTGGCGAGTGCCGAGGCCGTGCAGCGGCGTGTCGTCGGTGGCGATCACCAGCAGTTGTCCGGGGGCAAACAGCAATCCGCAGGACGACACTTCAAATGCCAGGCTGCCGCCACCGGAGTAGTTTTCCGGGCGTTTCCAGATCAGAAACAAATGGTCGGGATGAAACTCGATGCGCGACACCTCATCCGGGTCCAGCGCTGACGCCAATGCGTGTTCATCGACCTTGAAATGACTGTGCAGCAAGTCGCGCTCGGCGGCATCGGGGTTGCTGAACAGCATCACCTCGGCGTCCAGTCGCTCGACCCGCTGCAGGGCGCCGTGGCTCAGTGCGAAGCTGTTGATCATCGGCGCCTCACCAAGCCTGGCCGCGACGCTTGAGTTCCAGGCGGCGCACGAACTCTTCCAGCACCAGTGAGTACAGATCGTCGTGCAAATAGGCGTCTTCGATGCCGGCGTCGAGGTTGGGGTTGTCGTTGACTTCGATCACCACCACTTTGTCGCCGGCCTGCTTCAGATCGACACCGTAGAGGCCGTCGCCAATCAGATTGGCGGTCTTCACTGCCAGCTCCACCACCGCACGCGGCGCCTCGTGGATCGCCATCGTGCGGCATTCGCCATTGATGTCCTGACCTTTGGCCTTGTGGTTGTAGATTTGCCAGTGGCCCTTGGACATGAAGTATTGGCAGGCGAAGATCGGTTTGCGATTGAGCACGCCGATGCGCCAGTCGTATTCGGTGTAGAAAAACTCCTGAGCCAGCAGCAACACCGAGTGCTCAAACAATTCGGCGGTCGCCTCAAGCAGCGCTTGCTGACTTTCGACCTTGATCACACCACGGGAAAAACAGCCGTCGGGGATTTTCAATACCAGCGGAAAACCAAGGCGCTCACCCACTCGCTCGAAGTCTTCTGGTCGCTCCTTGTAGAGGATTTCGGTGGCGGGCATGCCCAGTTGATGGCTGTTGAGCAGATCGGTCAGGTAAACCTTGTTGGTGCAGCGCAATATCGACGTTGGGTCATCCATGACTACCAGCCCTTCACTTTCGGCCTTCTTGGCGAAGCGATAAGTGTGGTTGTCGACGCTGGTGGTTTCACGGATCAGCAAACCGTCGTACTCGGCGAGACGTGCGTAATCCTTGCGTTCAATCAGTTCAACGTCGATGCCCATGGTTTTGCCGACCCGGACGAAGTTCGCCAGTGCCTTGGCGTTGGACGGCGGTAAAGCCTCCTGCGGATCGTGCAATATTGCCAGGTCGTAGCGCGCTACTTGCGGCGAGCGCGGCACACGCCAGACTTTACGACTGAAACCGTCCAGCGCATTGGCAAACTGATCTTCCTGATCGTCGCGCAACTTGTGCAAGGCACCGGACTTGATGCCTTCAATATGCCATCCGTTAGTTCGGCGAAACTCAACTAACAGAATCGGACAGGGAAACACTTCAAACAACTGCCGGGCCAGATCCTGTAATGGCTCGATATGGGTCCGGCCAAAATACAGGGTCAGAGTAAAGCCTTCGGTATCACTGTAGAGATGATGACTGAGGGCTTTCTCAAGGGTTTTATCGAGATCGTCCAATGCCAGACCGTACAGTGATTTTTTTGTCAGTTCGCTGATGGTTCGCACCGACGGAATCACCTTGTGCCCCCGCGCCTCGGCGAGCAACGAGCAGTAGTAACCGTGGCCCAGGTACTTGTAGCTGCGGCACAGATTGATCACCTGCACGCGCTTGCCCGGCTCGCTGTCACAGCTGTGCTCGAGGTATTCCTGCGCCGTCAGGATGTCTTCGCTGGGGAAATATGAGGCCCAGTCTTCCTTGCGCTCGACAATAATCAAAACCTGACTGGATGTTTTAATCGCTGATTTTAAATAAGTTGCCGCCGGCAAACTTTGCTCGGATACTTCGCGCCAATGACCCTGTACCGCTGACATAGAGATTGATCCGTTGGAGAACAAGACCTTTTCTATTAAGCACGAAGTTTTTTGAAAGTCTCGTTTCGTTACGCAACTTTTACGGTGGTCATATGAAGGCTGTTTTTCGTTTGGCGGTAGTTGAAGACTTGCCGGCGTTGCTGGCACTGGAAATGCAATGTTTCACCACGGACCGGCTCACCAGTCGCAGCTTTCAGTGGATGATCACCCGTGCTCACGGGCAGTTGCTGGTGGCGGAGTACGACGGTCAATTGTTGGGTTATGCGTTGGTGTTGTTTCATCGCGGCACTTCGCTCGCGCGGCTGTATTCCATCGCCATCGCCGTCGAGGCGCGCGGCACGGGCCTGGGCAAGGCATTGCTGCAGCGCATTGAAGCGATGGCCCTGGAACATGACTGCGCGTACCTGCGCCTGGAAGTGCGCCTCGACAACCCTGCGGCCATCGCGCTGTACGAGCGCAATGGCTACCGGCGTTTTGCCCTGATTCACGATTACTACGAAGACCACGCCGATGCGCTGCGTCTGGAGAAACGCATTCTCCAGCACCGTGATTCGCGCAGCATCAAGGTGCCTTACTACCCGCAAACCACCGATTTCACCTGTGGCCCGGCGTGTCTGTTGATGGCCATGGGCGCATTGCAATCGGAGCGTTTGCTGGAGCGTCGGGAAGAGTTGCAGGTCTGGCGGGAAGCAACGACGGTGTTCATGACCTCCGGCCATGGCGGTTGCAGCCCGCAGGGATTGGCACTGGCGGCGTGGCGTCGGGGGTTTCGCGTGCGTATGGCGCTGAGCATGAGTGGGCCGCTGTTCCTCGACGGTGTGCGTGACGCGCATAAAAAAGACGTCATGCGCCTGGTCCACGAAGAGTTTACGGCGCAATTGCAAGAGACCGATGTCGAGTGCGTGATCGGTGCATTGCTGGATCTGCCGCGACTGCTGGATGCCGGTGGACAGCCGTTGGTGTTGATCAGCAGCTATCGACTGACCCGCTCCAAATCGCCGCACTGGGTGATCGTGACCGATTGCGACGAAGACTTCGTTTACCTGCATGACCCGGATGTTGACCACAGCCAGCATCGACAGCCCATGGATTGCCAGCATGTGCCGGTGAGTCATGGGGAGTTCGAGAAAATGTGCCGGTTTGGCCGGGGTAAATTGCGTGCTGCAGTAGTGCTGTATTCCCGCGAAACGTAAACCTCCACATGCAGGAGCTGCCGCAGGCTGCGATCTTTTGATCTTGATCTTGAAAACAAGATCAAAAGATCGCAGCCTCGTTGCACTCGACAGCTCCTACAGGGGGAATCTTCTTTAAAGTTCGGGCTTCAAGCCGATTTTGTACAAAGAGCCCTTCTCTTCATCCGTCAGCACGTACAAGTAACCATCGGGCCCTTGCCGCACATCACGAATCCGCTGCTTGAGTTCACCCAGTAAGCGCTCTTCGTGCACCACCTTGTCACCATCGAACTGCAAGCGGATCAGCTCCTGAGTCACCAGCGCGCCGATAAACGCATTGTGTTGCCACGGCTTGAAACGATCGGCATCGTAAAACGCCATACCGGTAACGCCCGGCGACTTCTCCCACACGTGGTGCGGTGCGACAGTGCCTTCGGCCGTTTTGCCCTGAGCTTCCGGGATCGGCTGCATCGAGTAATTGATGCCGTGGGTCGCCAGCGGCCAGCCGTAGTTTTTGCCGCGTTCGATGATGTTCACCTCATCGCCACCGCGCGGGCCGTGCTCGTTCTCCCACACCGTGCCGGTCCAGGGATTGAGCGCCGCCCCCTGCGGATTGCGTACGCCGTAGGCCCAGATCTCGGGGCGTACGCCGGACTGACCAACAAACGGGTTGTCATCCGGCACCTTGCCGTCCGGGTAGATGCGCACGACCTTGCCTTGCAGCTTGTCGAGATCCTGCGCGGTCGGCCGGTCGTTGTTCTCACCCAAGGTAATGAACAAATAACCGTCGCGATCAAACACCAGCCGTGAGCCGAAGTGATTGCCGACCGAAAGCTTCGGTTCCTGGCGGAAGATCACTTTGAAATCCTTCAGCGTCTTCAAGTCATCCGAGAGCCGTCCTCGCCCCACAGCGGTGCCGGCCTTGTCGCCGGCACCGCCACCTTCGGCATAGGACAGATAGACCAGACGATCCTGTTTGAAGTCCGGTGACAGCGCGACATCGAGTAACCCGCCCTGCCCCTTGGCCCAGACCTGCGGCACACCGGAGATCGGCGCCGACAGTTTGCCGTCGGCGGCCACCACGCGCAGATTACCCGGACGTTCGGTGACCAGCATGCCTTGGCGATCCGGTAAAAACGCCAGTGCCCAAGGATGCTCAAGGCCTGCGGTGATGGTCGTGACTTCGAGGGTGCCCTGCTCGCTTTGCAGCTCTTTGGGGGCGGCGGCAAAGGCCGGCGCGCTGATCAGCGCGCCGGCACACAGTGTGGCTAGAACGGTTTTACGCAACATGCACGATTCCTTTTGTTCGTTTGCAGGGCCGGCAGAACCTCAGTCCTGCCGCTCAACGGTTGCTGTCTCCGCTGCGCGAAGGTGGGTTGGGAATGAACGTGGGCGGCGTGCTCGGCACCGAGCGGATCGGCTGGCCATTACCAATGCCTCGGTTCTCGACCGTAGGCTGGCGCGGCGTCGGTACAGTGTTCGGTCCCCGAATGGGTGGAGCGCTAGGCTGAGTGCCCTGCATGCTGTTCGGATTGGCCCGGCGGATCGGACTGTTGTAGGGGTTATTGCTATTGCCGGTGGGGCTTTGCGCCAACAGGACGTCGGCATGAACCAGACCACCACTGAGGGTCAGGACGACGATGCCAAGCAGAATTCGGTTCATGACGCTGCCTCTCGATGGGGCCGGGGATAGAGCCTTCGAGTCCACGCTACGCTCAGGGTTCGGATTTGTTAACCCGCAAGCCTTAAACAACATGTAACACGGCTTGACCGAGTCCCTGTAAACCCGCGCATTTCGGGGAAACTTTCAGTCACAGCCGCAGGTCATCCGATCATCACTCGGAGAACTCACCATGGCTCGGGCAATCTGGAAAGGCGCAATCAGTTTCGGACTGGTGCACATCCCTGTCGCATTGGTCTCGGCGACCTCGTCGCAGGGCGTCGATTTCGATTGGCTCGACAGCCGCAGCATGGATCCTGTCGGTTATAAACGGGTCAACAAGGTCACCGGCAAAGAAGTCACCAAGGAGCACATCGTCAAAGGTGTGGCCTATGAAAAGGGCCGCTATGTGGTGCTGAGCGAGGAAGAGATTCGCTCGGCGCATCCCGTATCGACGCAGACCATCGACATCTTTTCCTTTGTCGATGCCGAACAGATTCCGCTGCAGAACATCGACACGCCCTACTACCTGGCACCCGACAAACGCGGCGGCAAGGTTTACGCATTGCTGCGTGAAACCCTGAGCAAAACCAACAAGGTCGCCCTCGCCCGCGTGGTGCTGCATACGCGCCAGTACCTCGCGGCGTTGATGCCGCTGGATTCTGCCTTGGTGCTGGTGAAGTTACGCTGGCCGCAAGAGGTGCGCAGCCTCGATGAGCTGGAGTTGGGCAGCGAAGTGACCAAGCCGCAACTGGCCAAGGGTGAACTGGACATGGCCAAACGGTTGGTGCAGGACATGAGCGCGGACTGGAAGCCCGAGGATTACAAGGATGAGTTCGAAGACAAGATCATGGCTCTGGTCGAGAAAAAGGCCCATGAAGGCAAGATCGAGGATGTCGAAACGGTGGGCGGCGAGGAAGAGCGCAAGACAGCCGATGTTATCGATTTGACCGAGCTGCTTAAACGCAGTCTGGGTGGGAAAGCGGTGGCGAAGCCAAAAGCGAAAGCAGAGAAAACGGCGAAATCTGCGCCGGCGAAGAAGACCAAGAAGGCTTCCTGATAGTGATTGGTTGCCCTTGAGACCTTCATCGCGAGCAGGCTCACTCCTACAGGGGAACGCATTCCAAATGTAGGAGTGAGCCTGCTCGCGATGGCGTCAGCAACGTCTGCCTGGAACTCAGATCAGAATGAAGATCGCCAGCAAACCACCGAAGATCGCCCACTTTTCCATGTAGTAACGCTTGCGATTGCGCTTTTTCAGTTCTTTGCCACGCAGACGAATCTTGTAGATCCGCGTAAACAAGCGGTTGATCCCGCCGGTGCGGTCGCCTGCATCGTTCGGCGCGCCGGCAGCCGACATCACCGTACGGCTGAACCAGGCGTTGAACGCGGCGGCCCAGCGGTACTTCATCGGGCGCTCAATGTCGCAGAACAGGATGATGCGGTTCTTGTCGGTGGTGTTTTCGGCGTAATGAATAAACGTCTCGTCGAACATCACCGCTTCGCCGTCACGCCAGTGGTAGCTCTCACCGTCGACGTTGATGTAGCAACCGGCGTCGTTCGGCGTGTCCAGGCCCAGGTGATAACGATACGAGCCGGCATACGGGTCACGGTGACGCACCAGTTTCGAGCCCGGTGGCAGCTCGGCGAACATCGCGGCCTTGATCGAACCAATGCTTTGCACCAGTTCGGTGGTGCGCGGACACAGCTTCATCGCCGACGGATGGCTTTCGCCGTACCACTTCAGGTAGAAACGCTTCCAGCCGCTTTTGAAGAACGAGTTGAACCCGACATCGTCGTACTGGTTAGAGCGCTTGATCTCGCCGGCTCGCAGCAAATTCTGCCCTTCTTCGCGGATTTCCTCCCAGTGTGCCTGCAACGGGCTCAAGTCAGGAAACTCGCTCGGGTCCAGGTACGGCTGGTTCGGCTTCTTCGAAAACAGATAAAGAAAGCAGTTGATCGGCGCCAGAAACGTCGAGTGGTCGCTTAGTTGTCGACCGAGCTTGTGGCGCACACGCCCACGCAAATGAACGTATGCAATGGAAATGACATAAATAGCAGCAATGATGAGTTTCACGGAAATCGTCACACGTCAGAAGTGAACAAACTGCGCGCCTGGCGGCCTGAGGCTCAGCGTCTTATGCAGTGGTCTGATTACAAATGGCACGTCCTTGGCCCGCGCCGTTACCGGACGCTCGGTGAAAGGTGGCATTTTAGCCACAGTTTGTAACCGATAGTGAATCTTCAACTGTGAAAAACTGTCCCGCGATGACGCCAATCGGCAATCGTGGCGTGATCGCCCTATCGTTTAGAGAGCCAGACCAGTACAATCGCCGCCAAACTTTACGCGCCCCCCTTGGTTGATGACGGGACTCTCCCGCTTCAGCGCACTTCGACTCGGGCCAAGCGCTGCAGCCGCACCCTCGCTACTCAGAATGCTTCGCAGGAATAACTCTTGATCTCTACAGCTAACATCACGATGCAGTTCGGCGCCAAGCCGCTCTTCGAAAACGTTTCGGTCAAATTCGGCGCGGGCAACCGCTATGGCCTGATCGGCGCCAACGGTTGCGGCAAGTCGACCTTCATGAAAATCCTCGGCGGCGACCTCGACCCGTCCGGCGGTCAGGTCATGCTCGAGCCGAACGTGCGTCTGGGTAAATTGCGCCAGGACCAGTTCGCTTACGAAGAATTCACCGTGATCGACACCGTGATCATGGGTCACGAAGAGCTGTGGAAGGTCAAAGCCGAGCGCGATCGTATCTACTCGCTGCCGGAAATGAGCGAAGAAGACGGCATGGCCGTGGCCGAGCTGGAAACCGAATTCGCCGAAATGGACGGCTACACCGCCGAATCCCGTGCCGGTGAACTGTTGCTGGGCCTGGGTATCGGCATCGAGCAGCACTTCGGCCCGATGAGCGAAGTCTCGCCAGGCTGGAAACTGCGCGTATTGCTGGCGCAGGCGTTGTTCTCCGATCCGGAAGTGCTGTTGCTCGACGAACCGACCAACCACCTGGACATCAACACCATTCGCTGGCTGGAAAACGTTCTGACCCAGCGTAACAGCCTGATGATCATCATCTCTCACGACCGTCACTTCCTGAACAGCGTGTGCACGCACATGGCTGACCTGGATTACGGCGAGCTACGCCTGTTCCCGGGCAACTACGACGAGTACATGACCGTGGCGACCCAGTCCCGCGAGCAACTGCTGTCGGACAACGCCAAGAAGAAAGCGCAGATTTCCGAGCTGCAATCGTTCGTCAGCCGCTTCTCGGCCAACGCCTCGAAAGCCAAGCAGGCCACCTCCCGCGCCAAGGCGATCGACAAGATCCAGCTGGCCGAGGTCAAGCCTTCGAGCCGCGTGAGCCCGTTCATCCGCTTCGATCAGAACAAGAAGCTGCACCGCCAGGCGGTCATCGTCGAAAAAATGGCCAAAGGCTTCGACGGCAAACCACTGTTCAAAGACTTCAGCTTCCAGGTTGAAGCCGGCGAGCGCGTAGCGATCATTGGCCCGAACGGTATCGGCAAAACCACCCTGCTGCGCACCCTGGTCAACGAACTGACCCCGGACGCCGGCAGCATCAAGTGGACCGACGCCGCCGAACTGGGCTACTACGCTCAGGACCACGCGCACGACTTCGAAGACGACGTCACCCTGTTCGACTGGATGGGTCAGTGGACTCAGGGCGAGCAGATGATTCGCGGTACTTTGGGTCGCATGCTGTTCTCCAACGACGAGATCCTCAAGTCGGTCAAAGTGATTTCCGGTGGTGAGCAAGGTCGCATGCTGTTCGGCAAGCTGATTCTGCAAAAGCCGAACGTGCTGATCATGGACGAACCCACCAACCACTTGGACATGGAATCGATCGAGGCGCTGAATCTGGCGCTGGAAAACTATCCGGGCACGCTGATCTTCGTCAGCCACGACCGTGAGTTCGTATCGTCCCTGGCCACGCGCATCATCGAGCTGAGCCCGGATGGCGTGACTGACTTCAGCGGCACTTACGATGACTACCTGCGTAGTCAGGGCGTCGTGTTCTAAACAGCTGCTGCAATCTAAAAAGCCCTGTCCATGTGACGGGGCTTTTTGCATTCAGGGCGCTGATCGTTCCCACGCTCTGCGTGGGAATGCATCTCGAGACGCTCCGCGTCACATGAGCGGGACGCGGAGCGTCCGTGGCGGCGTTACCATGCAGAGCGTGGAAACGATCAGTCTGGAAAGATAGTTAGCCTGCTTTCTTTTATCTGACACCCAAGCCATGATGCGAACTCTCCCACCGCCGCCCGCGAACGAGTCCTCATGTCTGCGCAGCAACTGCCACCGCAAAGCTCCATGGCGATCACCCTGCAGATCGTCTCCATCGTGTTCTACACCTTTATTGCGTTCCTCTGCATCGGTTTGCCGATCGCAGTGTTGCCCGGTTATGTGCACGAACAATTGGGTTTCAGCGCGGTGATTGCCGGTCTGGTGATTGGCTCGCAATACCTGGCCACCCTACTCAGCCGGCCGATGGCCGGGCGCATGTCGGATACGCTCGGCACCAAACGGGCGATCATTTATGGCTTGTGGGGGATTGTCCTCAGCGGCTTGCTGACGTTGCTTTCCACACTGCTGCAAGACTTTGCGCTAGCGAGCCTGATCATTCTGATCATCGGCCGTTTGCTCCTCGGTATCGCGCAGGGCTTGATCGGCGTCGGCACCATCAGTTGGTGCATGGGCCAAGTGGGTGTCGAACACACCGCGAAATCCATTGGCTGGAACGGTATCGCGTCCTATGGCGCGATTGCCATTGGCGCGCCGCTGGGTGTGGTGATGGTCGCCGACTACGGCTTTACCAGCCTCGGCATCGCGCTGGCGGTACTGGCGGCAGGCGCGCTGCTACTGATCCGCAACAAACCCTCGGTGCCGGTGATACGCGGCGAACGGCTGCCGTTCTGGGCGGTATTCGGACGGATTGCCCCGTATGGCGCCAGCCTGACCCTGGCCTCGATCGGCTACGGCACGCTGACCACCTTCATCACTTTGTATTACCTGAACCGTGGCTGGACCGGCGCAGCGTACTGCCTGACGGTGTTTGGTGTGTGCTTCATCCTGTCGCGCCTGATGTTTATCTCGGCGATCAGTCGCTTCGGCGGGTTCAGGTCCGCCATTGCTTGTATGACTATAGAAACCGTCGGGCTGGTGCTGTTGTGGCTGGCGCCGTCCACCGCTTTTGCCTTGATCGGCGCGGGATTGGCCGGGTTTGGCTTGTCGCTGGTGTACCCGGCGTTGGGGGTCGAGGCGATCAAGCAGGTGCCGAGTTCCAGCCGCGGCTCGGGATTGGGGGCTTATGCAGTGTTTTTTGATTTGGCGCTGGCGATTGCCGGGCCGTTGATGGGCGCGGTGGCGTTGAATCTGGGGTATTCGTGGATATTCTTCAGTGCGGCGCTGTTGTCAGTGATTGGGCTGGGGCTGACTTTGCTGCTCCAGCGCCGGGCAACGACCTGAAGTCCGACGCAGCCCCCTGTAGGAGTGAGCCTGCTCGCGATAGCGGTGTGTCAGTCGACATAATCTTTTCTGATGAACCGCTATCGCGAACAGGCTCACTCCTACAGGGGATTTGCGGGGTTATTGATCTGCGGTTTGCATGCCGGCCCGGGTTGGTCTGCCCAGCGTGTGGGAGAAGAACCGCCCGGCCTCTGAAATGAGGTTGCGATGGATATCCTCGCGATCCACGCCATCAGCATCGGTACACAACGCCGGCATCGCGCGAACCTGCTCTTCATTGCACGGCGCCATAAAGACGAAGTGCCCTGCCCCGGCGAGTAATTTGAAATCCGGCGCCGTCGGCAGTTTGCGCGCCAGCGCCGCCGCGTTCTTGTCGAAGGCGACCAGTTTGTCGCCATCACCGCTGTAGAGCAGCACCGGCACATGCACATCGGCCAAGGTGTGACGGCCGAACTTCAAGCTCAGCGGCGCCATCAGCAGCAAGGCATGGACGCGCGGATCCGCTACCGGTTGCAGGTCATCGCGATCAACGATCAATTCACCCTGCGTGTTGCAGGCATCACGATCATCTGGACGCTCTTGGCAATAACGACGCAGGCGATCGAGATCCGGTTGCGCCCCCGACAGGATCAACGCCGTTTCGCCGCCCGCCGAATAGCCAATCACCCCGACCTGATCGGCATTGACGTACGGCGCGAGCATGCGGTCGCCAAGCGTGGCGGTAATCGCTTCGGAAATCTGGATTGGCCGACCATAGAGATTGCTCAGGGTGCCCAATCGGCTGTGGTCTTTGGAGTTGTCGCCGGGGTGAATCACCGCCACCACGACAAAGCCTTTGCGTGCCAGTGAGGTCGCGAGGTCATGCAGCGCCAGCGGCGTGCCGGTGTTGCCATGGGAGAGCATCAGCATCGGGAAGCGGCCGATGGCGACTTTGGTGTCTTCGCCAGCCTCGACCGAATAACCCTCGAGCAGGCTCATGTGTTCGCGGTCGCTGGAGGGATAAAAGGCAATCGCGCGCATCGGCTGCAGATCCAGCGGATCGAGGAAGGTCATTTCGTGGTAGCCGACGCTCCACACCGGGTGTCGCCCAGGCGCAGCCTGCACTGAATTCAGGCCGCCGAGCAGGCAAATCAGTAACGCTGCACAAAGACGCATCATGGGATGCCCCACCCTGTTGTTACTCAATCGAAAGTTCCGCTGCGTTGCGGGCCTGAACCCCCGGTGATTAGGTGTTCCGGTACGACAATGCATTCAGACACTGATTGTGTGACTGCATAACCCGGGCCAGATTATGTAACAGTCAGAAACAAAAAACTCCGTATTCGCCCCTTGCGGAACCAGAATACAGAGTTTTTTGGGGGTTACCTGAACATCAGCTGTTCTTTACGCAAGCCTTACGCGGCGGCGAACAGTTGCTCGCTGATCTTCGCCTGAGCAGCGGTCATGGCGTTGTTGCGCACTTCTTCGCCATACGCCAGGCCTTCGGCTCGGACGATTTCGATATCGGTGATGCCAAGGAAGCCCAGTACCAGCTTCAGATATTCTTCGTGAGCGATGCCGCTGGCTTGGCCGGCGTGGATGCCGCCGGCAGTGGAGACGATCACGACTTTCTTGCCGCCGCACAGGCCTTCAGGGCCGGCTTCGGTGTAACGGAAGGTCTGACCGGCGACTGCTACGCGATCGATCCACGCCTTGAGTTGGGTCGGTACGGTGAAGTTGTACATCGGAGCCGCGATAACAACGGCGTCGGCGGCGATGAACTCGGCCAGGGTCGAAGCGCTCAGTTCGGCTTCGTGCTGTTGTGCGGCGTTACGCAGCTCAGCAGTAGTGCCAGCGGCGACCAGGGTGGTCGACGAGAAGTGGCTGATAGCGTCGGCGGCCAGATCGCGGTAAGTCACGACTGCGCTTGGCTCGGCGGCCTGCCAGGCTTTGACGACTTCGCTGCTCAACTGACGGGAAGCCGAGTTGTCGCCCAGAATGCTCGAATCGATATGCAGCAGTTTCATGTGGAATCTCCTGGAAGGAATCGCCGGTGGCGACGGAATGGAGACAATCCTACGCAAGAAACCAATGGATGATTAGCTGCCTGAAATGCGATAGTTTGTCCCACTGATAGAACAGTTGGATTTCCCTATGCAAGACCTCAACGATCTCTACTATTTCGCCAAAGTCGTCGAGGCTGGCGGTTTTGCTGCGGCCGGGCGATTGCTCGGGATTCCCAAGTCACGGCTGTCGCGGCGTATTGCCGAACTGGAAGAACGCCTCGGTGCGCGTTTGCTGCAACGTACCACCCGGCAACTCAATCTCACCGCCGTTGGCGAACGTTATCTGCGTCACTGCCAGGCGATGTTGCTGGAAGCGGAAATGGCCGATGAGGCCGTGGCGAGCATGTCCAGCGAGCCGCGCGGCCGTTTGCGGGTCTCCTGCCCCACCGGTCTGGCCCGGGAAATGTTGCCGTGGGTCATCAGCGAATTCCTCGGCAAGTTTCCTCAGGTGCAACTGGAAGTCGTCCTGCTCAATCGTCGGGTCGATCTGGTCGGCGAAGGTTTTGATGTCGCATTGCGCGTGCGTGAACACGGTGATGAGGATCCGCTGCTGGTGACCCGGCGTTTGCGTCAGGCACAAATGGTCGTGGTCGCCAGCCCGGCGTTTTTACAAGGCCAGACGATCAATCATCCGCAAGATCTGAAAAATCTGCCGGTGTTGGGGGCGCTGGAGGCCGATCGCATGGTGCATGTGCGTTTGCTCGATCAGCAGGGCCACAGTTTTGAACTGAACATGGAAGCCCGCCTGGGCATCGATGACTTTGTCGTACGCAAGACCTGCGTTCTGGCCGGTCAGGGGTTTACGCTGTTGCCGATGATGTATTGCGAGGCGGAGCTGGAAAACGGCACGCTGGTGCAGATGCTGCCAGAGTGGTCACTGCCCGGCGGCTGGCTGCAAGCGGTGTATCCGCATCGACGCGGCGTAATGCCGGCGGTGCGCGCATGGATCGATCATCTGGTCGAGTCGTTCAATGCCTGTGGGGAGCGGTTGTTATGAGCAAGGGAAAAATGAGCGAAGCCGACGTCGCGGCATTCTGCCTGGCATTGCCGGGCGCTCGGGAAGATTACAAATGGGGTGGCGTGCGGGTGTTTTCGATTGCCGGCAACAAGATGTTTGCCTTGCAGGGGCTGCGTGGCGATTCGTTGGCATTCAAGGTCGACAAGGATCTGTTTCTCGGTCATTGCGACCGCCCGGGGATTCATCCGGCGCCTTATCTGGCGCGGGCGCAGTGGATCATCATGCATCCGCCCTACCCGTTGGCTGCCGAGGAACTGAAGGGGTTGTTGCAGCGTTCGCATCAACTGGTGGTAAGCAAGTTGCCGAAGAAAACCCAAATCGGTTTGTTGCTGTAACCCCAATCCCCCTGTGTAGGAGCTGCCGAAGGCTGCGATCTTTTGATCTTTTAAAAAGCAAGATCAAAAGATCGCAGCCTTCGGCAGCTCCTACATAGGGAATTGCGGTGTATTCAAAACAGGGTCAGCAGATTCGAGCCGAGAAACAGCTGGTTGATCCAGAACACTTGGTGCAACACGACAATCACCCAGAACAAAATCTGAAACGACACCTTGCGCGTCTTGTGCCGGAACACCTGCTGGGCGATCAACGCGCCCGGCCAGCCGCCCGCCAGCTCTACCGCATGCAGGATGTTCTCCGGTGTGCGCCAGGCATCAGCGCGCGCCTTGCGCTTGTCCGCCCAATACATGAAGAACGCCAGCACGCTGACGATCCCGTAAGCGGCCAGCGGGACCAGCGAAATCCCGCGCAGCCACATCGACAACGAGCCGTACAGCGGCAACGCGCAGACGATCAGCAGAACGACCAGTTTCAGCTTCAGGTTCTGGATGTTGTTGCCGCCCGAAGGTCGTCCTTCGGGGCGGCGTGCGCGGGAGTCACTCATGGCTTGGCCGCCGCCCAATCGATCCAGCCAAACTGCCACGTCGCCAGAATCACCAGACCAAACACGATCCGATACCAGGCGAATGCCGCATAGCTGTGGCTAGCGATGAACTTGAGCAAACCGCGCACGGCGATCATGGCGAAGATGAATGCGGTGACAAAACCGATGGCGAACACCGGAAAATCCGCCGGGACAAACAGGTCGCGATACTTGTAGCCCGAGTAAACCGCCGCACCGACCATGGTCGGCATCGCAAGGAAGAACGAGAACTCGGTAGCGGTCTTGCGCGACAGGCCGAACAGCAAACCGCCAATGATCGTCGAGCCGGAACGCGAGGTACCAGGGATCATGGCCAGGCACTGCGCAAAGCCGACCTTGAGGGCGTCTTTCCAGGTGATCTCGTCGACCGTTTCCGCATGCACTGCATGCTGACGCTTTTCCGCCCACAACATGATGATGCCTCCCACCACCAGTGCGGTCGCGACGGTAATCGGATTGAACAGATATTCGTGGATCAGGTCGGCAAAGATCACGCCCAGCACCACGGCGGGCAGAAATGCGATCAGCAGGTTAGCGGTGAAACGCCGTGCGCTGGGCTGGGTCGGCAAGCCGATGACCACGTCGAGAATCTTGCGTCGAAACTCCCAGACCACCGCGAGGATCGCGCCGAGCTGGATGATGATATTGAACGCCATGGCCCGTTCGCCGCCGAACTCGAGCAAGTCGGCCACAATGATCTGGTGTCCGGTACTGGAAATGGGCAAAAACTCCGTCAGCCCCTCTACAACTCCTAGTATCAGTGCCTGCAAGGCCGTCCAAAGATCCATCAATCCCCCAAAGAGCGATGCGCGCTGGCATGCCCCGATAGTATTTTTTTACGTTCACTGCGATCAGCGTAGCTGGTTGTGGCTGTACCGATTCCGCGCGCACAAGATCCATACGAAACGGTCAAAATTCCGTGAAATATCAATTTGGATTCAGGTTTTCACGCGCGGGGCCGAAATCCTAACAGACAAGCCTTAATAGCGCTGCCGCGTTATACGACTTGGGTCGCGTATGCCCGCTCACAAAATCGTGGTTGGATGCTGGCGGTCGTTTATTACAAGAAAAAGAATCCGGAGTGACAGCGTTATGAACAGCTTGCGCAGTGTGTCGATCAGCCGACGCTTGTGGCTCATCTTGATTGTGGCGGTGGTCATGTTGCTGACCTTGGGCATATTGATGCTCAAGCAGATCCACGACGATCTCTATCACGCCAAGGCCCAGAAAACCCAGCACGTGGTGCAGACCGCCAGCGGCCTGCTGACCTATTACCACGACCTCGAAACTGCCGGCACCCTGAGCAAGGACGCCGCGCAGAAACAGGCGCTGACAGCAATTCGTGGTTTGCGCTATGACCAGAGCGATTACTTCTGGATCAACGACCTCACACCCGTGATGGTCATGCACCCGACCAACCCGAAACTCGAAGGCCAGAACCTTTCGGCGATCCGCGATCCGGACGGCTTCGCGGTGTTCAACGAAATGGTCGCCATCGCCCGATCCAAAGGCGCCGGCATGGTCAACTACCGTTGGCCAAAACCGGGCGCCAGTGAGCCGGTGGCCAAGACTTCCTACGTCAAACTGTTCGAACCGTGGGGCTGGGTGCTTGGCTCCGGGGTTTACGTCGATGACGTACAGGCGGAGTTCCAGGGTCAGGTGATCAAAGCCACGGTCATCGGCCTGGCGATTGCGCTGATCATGGCGTTGCTGGTGATCCTGATCGCGCGCAGCATCGTCCGTCCGCTACAGGAAACCGTGAACGCCATGGCCAACATTGCCAGCGGTGAAAGCGACCTGACCCGCAGCCTCGATACCCATGGCAAGGATGAAGTCACCGAGCTTGCGCATCACTTCAATGCCTTTACCGCCAAACTGCGTCGCGTGATCGGTGATTTGCAGGTGTCGGCCAGCGCCTTGGGCCAGTCGTCCAGCGAACTGGGCAACGACGCTTCGCAGGCGCAACAGCGTAGCCAGCAGCAGTCGCAGCAGATGGAACTGGTGGCGACGGCGATCAACGAAGTGACCTACGGTGTGCAGGATGTGGCGAAGAACGCCGAGCACGCCGCCGCCGAAATGCGCGATGCCGAAGCGCAGGCGCAACAGGGCCAGATCAACATCGATGGCAGCTTGCAGCAGATCGACAAGCTGTCCGGCACCATCGATCAAGCGGTTGAAGTGATTCGCACCCTCGCCGCCGAAAGCACACAGATAGGCAGTGTACTGGAGGTGATTCGCTCAATTGCCGAGCAAACCAACCTGCTCGCGCTCAACGCTGCAATCGAAGCGGCCCGGGCCGGTGAGCAGGGTCGCGGGTTTGCCGTGGTCGCCGATGAAGTGCGCTTGTTGGCGCAGCGCACGCAGAAGTCGACAGCGGAAATCCAGTCGATGATCGAACGCTTGCAGAACCATTCCGAGGCGGCCGTGAAGGTGATCGGTGACAGCAGCAAGGCATCGCAACTGACCATCGAGCAAGCCGGGCTGGCGGGGGCGAGTCTGAATGCCATTGGCCAGGCGTTGCGCAATCTCAATGGTCTGAATGCGTCGATTGCCAGCGCCACGCTGCAACAGGCGCATGTGGTCGAGGACATCAATCAGAACGTCACGCAAGCGGCCGGCCTCTCGCACAGCACAGCGATCGCGGCCGAGCAATCGAGTGCGGCCAGCCTGCGCCTCGGCCAATTGAGCGAACAACTCAACGCCCTCCTGCGCCAGTTCCGCGTCTGACCCGTGTAACTCTGGTGAGTCCCCCCTCACCCCGGCCCTCTCCCCGAGGAGAGGGGGCCGACCGAGGTGTCTCAAGCTATACGTCGACCTGAAAAATCGAGTCGATTATGGATTCAACGCAGAAAGATCAGGTCGGCGTATCTCGAACATCCAACTCGGTCAGTCCCCTCTCCTCTGGGAGAGGGTTAGGGTGAGGGGTTTGGCCCAATGCAGTACAATCCGCCCCCTCCTCAATTTCCCCCAAGGAACCGCCATGTCCGGGCTTGAACTGTTTGCCGCCGCCCTTGGCGTGATCGCCGTGTGGCTGACGGTCAAACAGAATCCGTGGTGCTGGCCGATCGGGCTGGTCATGGTCTTGCTCTACAGCTGGATCTTCTTTGAAGTGAAGCTGTACTCGGACATGTTGCTGCAAGTGATCTACGCCGCGCTGCAAGTCTATGGCTGGTGGCAATGGACCCGCGCCGGGACGATGCATGACGGTCGTGAGGTCACTCTCCTCGATCAACGCTCTATCCTGATCGGCCTCGGTGCTGGCGCGATCGGCAGCCTGTTGCTCGGCGCGGCCATGGCCCATTGGACCGACGCCGCGCAACCGTGGCTGGATGCAGCACTCACCGGTTTCAGCCTGGTGGCACAACTGTGGATGGCGCAGAAACGCCTGCAATGCTGGGCGCTGTGGTTCGTGCTCGATGTGATTTTTGTCGGCCTGTTCATCTATAAGGGGCTGTACCTGACCGCTGCGCTGTACGGGCTGTTTACCTTGCTGGCGATTCAAGGCTTTCGCGAATGGCGCGCCGACCCGGCGTTGCGCACATGAAGGTCGTGGTCCTGACCGGGCCCGAATCCACCGGCAAGAGCTGGCTGGCGGCGGGCCTGCAACAACGCTTTGGCGGCGTGCGGGTGGATGAGTACGTGCGCCGCTTTATCGAGCTCAATCCCCGTGATACCTGTCAGGCTGACATCCCGGAAATCGCTCAGGGCCAAATGCAATGGGAGGATCAGGCGCGAGCGCAGCAGCCTTCGTTGCTGATTCTCGACACTCACTTGTTGAGCAATATGCTATGGAGCCAGACGCTGTTCGGTGACTGCCCGGCCTGGCTGGAATCCGAGCTGTTGGCACGGCATTACGATCTGCACCTTCTTTTGTCCCCGGAACAGGTCGACTGGACTGATGACGGTCAGCGCTGCCAACCGGATCTGCACGAGCGAATGGCGTTTTACCGTTCCACGCGAAACTGGCTGGAAAACCATCACCAGCGTTTTCAGATCATTCAGGGCAATTGGGCCGAACGCCAGACTCAGGCATTTGCCGCCGTCGAGCAATTGCTGAGGCAGTGACCCGGTCAAAGGGTCAACTGCCCCACGACTCCCCCCTGTTTTGGGGGCAAAGTGTCCGTTCCTGAAACACTCCGTGAGTTGCAAAGTGCCCGTTTCAGCACTGTTCACTGCTTTGTCATCCGAGTTGTTACGCAACTGATACACACCGCGGCAAACCCTTGTTCCAGAGCTTTGTTCAGCCAATGGACAGGTCGGCGCACCAGTGCGTGTATCAAGCCTGAAACAGCCTGTGTATCAGACGTGCGCATTTATTTTCCAACCCTTTGAAATTACAACGCTTTTAAAAAGCGGCACAGCTTTCGCTCTCTCCTTCACAACGCTGACTAGGGCCAGCCCACTGAAGAAGGAATTGCAGCCGTGGGGAATATCCAAAAAGGTTTGACCTGCCTTCTGCTGATCGGATCAGCAGCCAGTACGTTGATCAGTTTCAATGTGCAGGCAGAAGGTAACGGCGTGATTGTTCTCGATCGCGATGTTCAGCCTATCCCGATCGGTCGCAACGGTGGCAAAGACCCCTACCCGACCACCGTCAATGCCAACCCGTCCGCACGCATCAATTCCACTATGAACAGCACCGAATTGAGCGATGGCGACTTCGCCGGCGTCGCCAGCGGCAGCGCGTTCCGCACCACCAACAATGTCCAGGCCGGCGCCAACATGCCAGGCCTCAATACCCTCACCAATCCCAACGGCATGCCCGGCATGAGTGCTGGCCACGGTGGCGGTTCCGGTGGCGCGATTTCCGGCACGATCAACCGCGCCATGAGTTCCGGCCTTGCGCCATTGACCCGCATGGCCGGAGGCCAATGAAATGAATCGTTCACTCCTTCTGCTCGCCTTGCTCGGTTGCACCACTGTCATGGCTGCCGATCCCGCTTCAGTGAACAACGCCAACATTCAGGATTCCGGGGTTCAGTACCGCGGCAACTTCAACGTCAACCAGGCGGCTGGCGATCAAATGCAACAGGCCAACGTCAAGGCTGTGGCGATCGGCACCGGATCCCATGCCAGCACCAGCGTCATGCAGAAAATCGATACGCCTGCCTCTCGCTCGATGGACGCCAGCGCAACCATCGGCGGCACCTCTTTCAGCAATGGCAACGGCATCCTTGGTGTGAACCAGGGTGCCGGGGCCAACAACCAGATGGCCAACGTCACGCGCGTCAGCATCAGTGCTGCCCCGCAGAGCGTTGACGACAGTGCCCTTTCACAACAGAACGTGGCGCTTTTACCGAGCTCAGGAGCAACTGGTACCTCATCCGGCAGTCGCCAGGTCACGACAAGTGATCAGGCCTTCACCGGCAGCCGCGGGGTAATCCAGGTGAACCAGAGTGCCGGGGTGGGGAACCGAATGGCTAACACCCTGAGCATCCGGGTCGCTGACTGACCCAAACAACAAAAAGCAGTGCAATTAGAAAGTACCAACACTTAACCAACTAATAAGCACGATGGAGAAACACCATGAAACCTACAATGGCTCTCAAACCACTGGTTTTCGCACTTGCAGCAGTGATGGCAATCGCAGCACAGGCAGGCGGTCGTGATGACAACAACGGTCATGGTAACGGGCATGGCAATGGACACGGCAACGGTCACGGCCAGCCACAAGGTCCAAATCTTGAACAACTGCTGCAGATCACCGCAGGCGCCGGCGCCGCTGTACTCGACGCGCAAAACAGCGACGGCAACGTGGTGAAAAACCAGGGCACTCTGAACAACGCCAATGCCAGCGACTCGCTCAATGGCTCTAACGGCAACATGGGCGCCAACGTTGCAGCCGGCGACGGCAACCAGCAGGACAACGCCGCCGCGCTGGCTACTGCCGATGAAAGCTTCATCTTCGGCAACGCTGTTGCTGCCTCGAGTGCAACTCAAGTCAACAACAACAACTATGTGAAAAACTCGTCCACCTTCAATAACGCTACGCTCAACAATGCAGGCAACAATGGTTCCGGCAACATCGGCATCAACGTGTCTGCAGGCAACTTCAACCAACAGAAAAACAACCTCGCAATCGCCGTATCCGGTGGCCGTGTAGCCACTGCCGCTGCTGCCGCCAACCAGTCTTCCACTGGCCTGGTTGTCGACAACAAAGGCGTGCAGACCTACAAAACCGATACCCTCACTGGCACCTACGCGGCCGCTGGCGTGTTTAAAGCCAAAGGCACTGCAACCATCGAAGATGATGACCACGGCGGTTATGGCAATCGTGGCGGCGGCCACGGTGGCAACGATGACCAGAAAGCCAAGTTCGAAGCCGTCGGTACTTTTGGCCTGGCTGGCGTAACCACCCAACAGGTGATGACCAAAGATGGCTGGAAAGCCCCTGTGGTCAACAATGCCAACATGACCAACTCGATGAACAACTTCTCCGGCAACGGCGGAGCCAACGTCTCGGCGGGTGTGGGCAACCAACAAAGCAACTCGCTGTCCATCGCTGCTGGCTGCAGAGCCTGCCTGTAATCGCGATCGAAACGAAAGCCCCGGCAACGGGGCTTTTCCTCAGTCCGCAAAGGCGTATCGATCATGCGTAAGACTGCCCTCCTCACTCTGCTTTTCGTCTGTGGCCTGACTCAGGCCGGTCAGATGCCCGTGGCTGCCCTGCCGGGTGGCACGCTCGTCTACAAAAACGTGCAGAGCATCCGCGAGCGCAAGTTTGCCGACATCGTCGAACAAAAAACCGATTTCAGCTGCGGCGCTGCTGCACTGGCCACGGTATTACGCCAGGCCTATTGGCTCGACGTCGATGAGGAGCACATCATCAAAGGCATGCTGGTCAACGCTGACCAGGACCTTGTTCGTACGCAAGGGTTCTCCATGCTGGACATGAAGCGCTACATAGAAAGCATCGGCATGCGCGCCAGGGGTTACAAGATTCCACCGGAAAAGCTCGAAGCGGTAACGATCCCGGTGGTGGTACTGATGGAAATTCGCGGCTACAAGCATTTCGTCGTGTTGCAGCGTTCGGACAAGGATTGGGTTTACATCGGAGACCCGGTTCTCGGCCATAAGCGTTACAAACATGACGACTTTGTCAAAGGTTGGAACGGCATTGTCTTTGCCATCGTCGGTCCCGGATATGACAAGGTCAACGCCTTGCGCAGCCCTCCGGTGCCCTTGACAGCCAAGAACAAGCTCGACGGTTTCAACCCTGTCAAAGATGCTGAATTGATGGATTTCGGGTTCATTCAGAGCGACTTCTTTTAATCGCCGATTATAGAAAATGGGACTGGATGTCCCGGGAGCAGCAGATGAAAACCTCATACTGGCTGGCCGCCGCCTGCCTGGCAGCGAGCGCATCGGGCTACGCCAATGCAGGATTCAAACCCATAGAAATCAAGGACCAGGAGCTCGCCGAGCTGCGTGGTCGGTATGTGATGCCGGGGCGGATTATCAGCTTCGGCATTGTCATGAGCAGTACCTGGCGCAACGCCAGTGGCGATCTGATCGGGGCGTCTGCATCCATGCAGGTGCAACAAACCACCATCAAACCGGAATTTTACGTGTCGACCATCAAGGAGATGGGCAACGGCAATACGCCGGAACTGGGCACGGGATCGATTATCGGTGGTGCCGGCCTTAACTCATCGTCGGGCGTGACGCAGAGCGTACGCGCGGCGGGTGACGGCAACACGGCGAACAACAACGTCGCCATTAACGTCAAGGAAGCCAATCAGGCGCCAGCACTCGCCCCCGTACAGGGCCAGGCCCTGATGGCCGGCCAGACTATTTCCGGCAGTAATGCCGCCGGCAATGTCGCAGTGTCGGCAACCGGTACGGGTGGCGTGCAAATGGCGATACAAGCCAGCGGCAATCAAGGCACGGCGCTGCAACAGGTCGCTTCGAGCGGTCTCTTGCAAAACACCCGTCTGCTCGGGAGTGCCAATGTGGTCAACAACCTGACTCAACTTAACGTCGTACTCAATAATAACGGCAGAAGTGCCGGCGCACTGGATTGCAACCTGACTCAACTCGGGGCCCTACGCAGTATTGGATATTGAACTACGCTGAGTCTCGATCATTGGGCTTAAAGGGACGGCTTATTCATGTATCGATCAGTATCACTGCGTGCCGCAGTGTGTTTGAGCACTCTTCTCCCTGCGGCGATGCTTCAAGCAGCACCGGACGCAGATGTAGAGGCCCTGAAACAGGAACTTCTGGAGCTGAAACAACGATACGAAGTACAACAAAAAGCCCTTGCGGTACTTGAACAACGAGTCCGCCAGGTTGAAGAGCAACCCGCCGCCCCACCGCCAAAACGGCTGGCCAAATCGCCATCGGACATGAAAGGCAATCGCGTCGCCACCGGCACCGGTGCGGCAGCAGCATCAGGAGGCGCCGCCGGGGGCAGTGGCGCTTCTTACGGGCAGTCGCTGGCGGACGATTCGCAACCGGCGCAGAGCGTTTCCAACCTGTACGACGAGGCCAGCGGCTTCTTCGGCGGCGGCAAGTTCAGCGTCGAAACCGGCATCACCTACTCGCGCTATGACACCCGTCAGCTGATTCTCAATGGCTTCCTCGCACTCGATTCGATCTTTCTCGGCAACATCAACCTCGACCGGATCAAGGCTGACACATGGACCCTCGACCTGACGGGCCGCTACAACTTCGATAACCGCTGGCAGTTCGACTTGAACGTGCCCGTGGTGTATCGCGAATCGACTTATCAGTCGGGCGGCGGCAATGAGGGCGCGGCGGGTGTCACCACAGAAGAAACCGTCACCAAGGATCCAACCATTGGCGACGTCAACTTCGGCATCGCTTACAAATTCCTCGACGAGTCGGTCAATACACCGGACGCGGTCGTCACCTTGCGGGTCAAGGCGCCAACCGGCAAGGATCCGTTCGGGATCAAACTGCGCCAGACCAATGCCAACTCCAATCTGTTTGTACCTGACACCCTGCCCACCGGCAACGGCGTCTGGTCGATCACGCCGGGCATCTCGCTGGTCAAGACGTTCGACCCGGCGGTGCTGTTCGGCAGCTTGTCCTACACCCACAACCTGGAGGAGTCGTTTGACGACATCAGTTCGACGGTCAACCAGAAAAACCCGGGCAAGGTAAAGATCGGCGACAGCTTCCAGATCGGCGCCGGTATAGCGTTTGCGCTGAACGAGAAGATGAGTATGTCGTTCTCGGTGTCTGATCTGGTGCAACGCAAGAGCAAGCTGAAACAGGATGGCGGGGATTGGGAATCGGTGGTGTCCAGCGACGCCAACGCCGGCTACTTCAACGTCGGCATGACCATTGCGGCCACCGACAACCTGACCATCGTACCCAACTTGTCCATCGGCATGACGGATGATGCCCCGGACTTTTCCTTCAGCCTGAAATTCCCGTACTACTTCTAAGCAAAAGTAAAAGATCGCAGCCTTCGCCAGCTCCTACAGGGATTACACAAATCCGAAGTAGGAACTGCCGAAGGCTGCGATCTTTTGATCTTCAGGTATCTAACGAATCTGGTGTTTATGCAGCAGGCGATAGAACGTCGGCCGTGATACGCCGAGGACTTTTGCGGCAACGCTGAGGTTATCGCTGTGCCGATTCAACACATCGCACAGCGCCTGGCGCTCGGCGCGAGTCTTGTAGTCTTCCAGCGTGCCCATGGGCGTAGCGATCGAATGCTGGCTGATCAACCCCAGATCACGGGCCTCGATCTGCCGGCCTTCGGCCAATACCAGCCCACGCCGCACACGGTTGGCCAATTCACGGACATTGCCCGGCCAGTCATGCTTGCCCATGGCAATCAGCGCGTCTTCGCTGAAACTGCGTGGGCGTCGGCCGGTTTCATGGCTGTAGAAGTGCGAAAAATGGTTGGCCAGCATCGACAGATCACCGTGACGTTCACGCAGCGGCGCGGTGACCACTTGCAACACGTTGAGCCGGTAATACAGATCTTCACGAAATCGCTTTTTCTCGATGGCCGCCTCTAGGTCGACGTGGGTCGCTGCCAGAACGCGCACATCCACTGGGATCGGCTGACTGCCTCCGACACGTTCGATGTGCCGTTCCTGCAGGAAGCGCAACAGATTGGCTTGCAGTTCCAGCGGCAGATCACCGATCTCATCCAAAAACAATGTGCCGCCATTGGCCGCCTCAATGCGCCCGATCTTGCGCTGATGGGCGCCGGTAAACGCACCTTTCTCGTGGCCGAACAGCTCGGACTGAATCAGGTGCTCGGGAATTGCCCCGCAATTGATTGCCACAAACGGTTTGTTGTGACGCTGGGATTGCCGATGCAGCGTGCGTGCAACCAGTTCTTTACCCGTGCCGCTTTCACCGCGGATCAATACCGGCGATTCGGTCGGCGCCAGTTTGCTGAGCAATTTGCGCAGTTCGCGGATCGGTTTGCTGTCGCCAAGCAATTCGTGCTCGGGCTGATCCACATGAATCGTGCCCTGCCCGCGCAAACGCGCCATGCCGAATGCCCGGCCGAGGGTAACCTGCACCCGCGACACGTCGAACGGCAAGGTGTGAAAATCGAAAAACCATTCACAGACGAAGTCACCGACGTTTTGTAAACGCAGGACTTCCTGATTGAGCACGGCGATCCATTCGGTGCCGCTGCGACTGATCAGTTCCTTGACGGCTTCAGGTCGTTCGAGGTGAAACGGCTGCAATCGCAACAAGCCGACATCACAACTTCGATCGGCGGCATTTTCCAGAGTGCAGCTATCAACATCCCAACCTACGGCGCGTAATCCGGGCAATAAGCGGTGGCAATCGTCGCAGGGATCGACCACCAATAAACGTCGTAACGCTGGCGCTTCGCTCATGACTGTTCCTTGGCGCCAAATTATTAGAAATGATTGTAAAAACAGTCATTTGGCAGACCCGACTGTAACATTAGCAAGATTTTGACAGGGCCTTGTATCGATTGCTTATAGGTGTACAAGCAAACACGTTATAAGAACAGAAGTTGTTAGTCAGCTATCTACTAATTTCTGCCTTAACCTTTCAGTGAGCTTTCAAAAACCTGTCTGTAAAGCAACGCCATGAAAGAAAGTTGAAATTTCTTTGTTTCATGTGTGACCCGCCTGCGGGTTCGGTGCATCAGTACAAGTACCAGCCGAACGGTAAGCCCAACCGACGGCACATCACTTGATTGGGCACGACAGAGAGAAAAATCCATGACCGCCCCGCTCCGTATCAACGAAGCTCTTCTGATTGCCAACCACGCGTTCAAACCTTTCCAGTGCGTGGCCTGGGCGCCACAAGACGGCAATGGCGAACTGAGCCTGACCGTGATTGACCGGACCAATAACAGTATCGGTCGCAAACAGATCCCAAGCAGCGCCTACTCTGATCCGGCGCAACTCGAGCAACTGCTGCAGCAGGCGCGCGCTGAACTCAGCAAAGAAGGTCACTTGCTGCAATCCTGGTCGATGCCACACTAACAACCGGGTAATGCGGATGACGTTCAGGTCATCCGCCCTCTTCCCTTAGTTGCAGTCTTTTTAACCCTCCGTACTTTTGTACAACTATTTGCAACGTGTTCAGGCTTAACTGCTTGGGCGGCTTGCTATTGGTTCAAAAAGACACTGTTCTGGCACAGTGCGACCCTCCACCTGTTAGTTCTTACAGTTGTACTTCTCCCGGTTCAGGGATTGAATGTTCCGCTCATGCAGTTACCCATCCGGTTTCCGGTCCAGGTCAACTCGCAAGGAGATGCGTGCATGTCCACTCTGAACACTTTTGCGCTGCCGGCGGTATCGACGTCTTTATTGAGCCGAGCCGGTCAACTCGACAGAACATTTGCCGCCACCGGCGTCGCTCAAGTGTATTTCACTGGCAGCGTCTCCAGCCTGACCGAGGACATTGCCCTCGATGCGCAGGGGCGCGTTCTGGTCGCAGCAAAGGTCGGCGTCGCTACCGGCAGCCGATTCGGCCTGGCGCGGATGCTGGCCGATGGCTCGGCCGATCTGACCTTCGGTGATAACGGCAGCGTGATCGACACCTTTGCCCCGGGTTTTGAAGCCACGGCCGGCAAAGTTCAGACGCTACCCGACGGGCGCATCCTGCTGGCCGGGCTGCATTATGAAAACGCTTATCGCACCCTGCCCGCCCTCGCCATGTTCGATGCCCAGGGCAAACCGGATGTGCGCTTCGGTGACAACGGTCGCCAGGTGGTGCGCCTGCCGGGCGATTTGTCCATGGGCAGCCGTGACAGCTGGTTGCCGCCAGGTGTGCCGGGGGCCGAAGCCAGCGATTTCGTCGTTCAGGACGATGGCCATATCCTGCTCATCGCCAATCACCACTTCGAACTCGCCGACCATGCCGGCATGCTGATTCGCCTCAAACCCGACGGCCGCCTGGATGAAACCTTTAATGGCCGTGGCTTCGTGATGGTTCGCCACTTGCTGCTCAATACCTGGCTCAGCAGCCTGCTACTGCAAAGGGACGGGCGGATTGTGGTGGCAGGTTCCATCGATTTTCCGCAGGAAGGTCTGTTGGCGCGCTACCTGCCCGACGGCCGCCTCGACGAGCGTTTCGCCGTGGACGGCTTCATGGCCTTCAAGGCGCACGGTAAAAGTGCTCAGGTCAGTCAGGTGATCGAAACCTCAGAGGCACTGCACTGTTTCGGCAGCAGTCGCGACCCGATTCGCTGCCTGGCATTCAGCCCGCACACAAACGGTCGCCCTAACCTGCACAACCATGGCGGCCAGCCACAATTATTGGAGATCGGCCCCAGCGGCTGCCAATGGAGCGCCGCCCAACGCATGGCGGACGGCCGCATCATCGCGGTCGGCGCAACCATTGGTGGAATCGAAGCGGACTTTATCGTCGCCCGTTACTCGAGTGATGGCGGCCTGGATCACAGTTTTGGCGACGGCAAAGGCTGGCTGCGCACGCGCTTGGGGCGCAGCCTGGACACAGCCAATTCGCTGGCTGTGCAAGCGGATGACGCGATCCTTGTCGGCGGTTATTCGCTGGATGGCAACTATCGGGCGATGGTGGCGCGGTATCTAAATTCATAGGCGAGCCGTATTAACCGTTCGTCGGGAATGGCCTTGTACCTGTAATTTCTGACAGTAGACGTCAACCTTGATCGGGCATCAGATAGCAGGGCGCGCAGAACATTGCGTGCTCTACCCGAAAAAGGAATTTTGATATGAACGATCTAGTGACACCGTCCAAACATCGCACATCGGTTGAACTGTCCTCAGTAAGCGCCGAGCTTGAAGCGCCGAGGATTCTCTCAATCACCAATGGTGACGATATCTCCATCCCACCTGGCGGCACTACCACGAACGGCAATCTGTCTTTTGTCGGTTCGGCGGAGCCGAATCAGTTAGCAGTGATGCTGGACAATGGGATTCCCGCACACCACCTCGTGACTGTTGACGAACGTGGTCATTTCAGCGCCCTGCTGCTTGATCAGGCACGGGGTATTCACGCATACAGCGTGACAACCTCCGATGGTCAAGTGTCAGCGACGTGGACTGTTGAAGTGGATGTCAGCGAAAAGGTCTCAATCGACTCGGTTTACGATGCTGCCGGTACGCCCGTCGGAAACGGTGAGACTACATTTCAAAATGAACTGAATTTTATTGGCAAGGCCGCGCCTGGCAAAGTAGTGGAGTTGGTGAATAACGGCACAGTGCTAAGCCTCCTGAATGTCGGAACAGACGGGCATTGGAGCGCCAACATCAAGGATCTCAAGACAGGCACCCAAAACTTCATCGCTCGGGAAACCAATGGGCAGCATTCCTCGTCATGGCGGATCCTGATAAAGCAACCTGCACCGATCAGCATCCAATTTGTCTTGGGCAATGAAAGTTTCCAATTGATCGGCAATCAAGAAACCACAACCGATCGATCAGTGACATTGGTGGGTACGGCAAACCCCGGTGAAACAGGCTGGATTGTCGACTATCACCGTGACTTGGTGCCCTTCGCTGCAAATGAACACGGTGTTTACTCCGCAAAAATCGAAGACCTGAAAGAAAACTTGGTTCACACCTTCAGACTCCGATCCGACCTAGGGCGGCTCTCGGCGCCGTGGGCAATCAAGGTGATTTCGTCGAAATTGCGATAAACGCTTTCCGGCGACAGACAAGGGCCCGTCGAGTCGTGACTCGGTGGGCCTTTGTCATTCCAGGGTGAAACATGCCAGGCTTGCAAAAAAGACATCGGTCAAATCCGGTAACACCTTGAACTTGCCCGCCACATCCGGCAACTTGCGCGCTTCTAAAAGACAAGGAGCAACCGATGTCCGGTTCTATGGCCCAGGCGTTCGCGCAAAACTTTCTCGGACACTCGCCACGCTGGTACAAGGCGACCATCGTCGGTTTTCTTATCCTTAATGCGCTGGTGCTGTTCACGGTTGGCCCGGTAGCGGCCGGCTGGTTGCTGGTGATTGAATTCATCTTCACCCTGGCGATGGCGCTCAAGTGCTATCCGCTGATGCCCGGTGGCTTGCTGTTGATCGAAGCGTTGCTGCTGAAGATGACCACGCCGCAGGCGCTTTACGATGAGCTGGTGCACAACTTCCCGGTGATCCTGCTGCTGATGTTTATGGTGGCCGGCATCTATTTCATGAAGGATCTATTGCTGTTTCTGTTCTCGCGGCTGCTGTTGGGCGTGCGGTCAAAAGCGGCACTGGCCTTGATGTTCTGCTTTCTTTCGGCGTTTCTCTCGGCGTTTCTCGATGCTCTGACGGTGACTGCGGTAATCATCAGTGCAGCGGTCGGTTTCTATTCCGTCTATCACCGCGTCGCCTCCGGCAATGATCCGCGCCAGGACAGTGAGTTCGCTGACGACCAGAACCTGCCAAAACTGCATCACGACGATCTGGAACAATTCCGCGCCTTCTTGCGCAGCCTGCTGATGCACGGTGCGGTCGGTACGGCATTGGGCGGCGTCTGCACGCTGGTGGGCGAACCGCAGAACCTGCTGATCGGCCACGAAATGGGTTGGCACTTCGGTGAGTTCTTCCAGAAGGTCGCACCGGTTTCGCTGCCAGTGCTGGCGGCGGGTCTGGTCACCTGCGTGCTGCTGGAGAAACTGCGCTGGTTCGGTTACGGCACACTGCTGCCAGACAACGTTCGCACGGTGCTGGCCAACTACGCCGCCGAAGACAATGCCGAACGCACAGCTCGCCAACGCGCCGCGCTGCTGGTGCAAGGTGCAGCCGCACTGATCCTGATCGGTTGTCTGGCGTTTCACATCGCGGAGGTCGGCCTGATCGGCTTGATGGTGATTGTGTTGATCACCGCGTTTACCGGTATCACCGACGAGCATCGTCTGGGCAGCGCATTCAAGGACGCCATGCCATTCACGGCGTTGCTGGTGGTGTTTTTTGCGGTGGTCGCAGTCATTCACGATCAACAGTTGTTTGCGCCGCTGATTCAGTGGGTGCTGGCGCTGCCGGTCGAACAACAACCGGGCATGTTGTTTATCGCCAACGGCCTGTTGTCGGCGATCAGTGACAACGTGTTTGTCGCGACGATCTACATCACCGAAGTGAAACAGGCGTTCCTCGCCGGGCACATGAGCCGCGAGCATTTCGAGACATTGGCGATCGCGATCAATACCGGTACCAATCTGCCGAGCGTGGCGACGCCAAATGGTCAGGCTGCATTCCTGTTTCTGCTGACCTCGGCGATTGCGCCGCTGGTGCGTTTGTCGTACGGGCGGATGGTGTGGATGGCGTTGCCGTACACGTTCGTCATGGGCCTGTTGGGCTGGTACGCGGTGAGCTACTGGCTCTGATCAACACCGCGTAAAAACTGTAGGAGTGAGCCTGCTCGCGATAGCGGTGTGTCAGCCCAGGAAATGGTGACTGATGCATTGCTATCGCGAGCAGGCTCACTCCTACATTTGGTTTTGCGTGCTTTCAGTGAGGGAGGATGTATTTCTCGATGGCCTGGGCGACGCCGTCTTCGGTGTTCGGCGCGGTGACCACGTCAGCCTGACGCTTTACCGCCTCCTCCGCCTGCCCCATGGCAATCGACAATCCCGCGCAATGAAACATCGCCGGGTCGTTGCCGCCATCACCGATGGCCGCTGTCTGTTCCAGTGGAATCCCGAGATGCGCGGCCAGGGTCGCCAGTGCGGTGCCTTTGTTGGCCTCCAGCGCCGTGACATCGAGATACACCGGTTGCGAGCGTGACACTTGTGCCATGCCATTGACTTTGGGCAACAGGCGCGCCTCCAGCTCAATCAACAGTTCAGTGTTGTTACTGGTCGCGACAATCTTGTCGATACGCTCCAGATAGGGCTCGAAACTCTCCACCACCACCGGCGGATAACCGAGGCCATGCTGTTCGCGCGGCACCATCGGCCCGTGCGGATCCTTGAGCAGCCAGTCACCGCCGCTGAACACCCAAATTTCCACATCAGGCTGATCGGCGAACGTTGCCAGGGCAATCAGCGCCGTCGTCGCCGGCAGGTAATGCGCAACCAGCAAACTGCCATCCGGATTGACGATGGTTCCACCGTTGAACGCCGCTGTCGGCAGATCAACGCCCAGGGCTTCGATCTGCTGCAACATGGCCTTCGGTGGTCTGCCCGTGGCGAGGCTGAACAACACGCCGGCCTCGCGCAGCGAGCGCACCGCGTCAATGGTGCGCTGACTCAAACTGTGATCGGGCAGCAACAGTGTGCCGTCCATGTCGCTGAGCAGAAAACGGACAGGTTGTTTCGGCAATTCACTCATCCCAGGCCATGCCAGACGCGACCATCGCGAGTCAGCAGATCTTCGGCAGCCTGCGGGCCGTCTTCACCGGCGGCGTAGGTCTGCACACTTGCATCCTGCTGCCAGGCATCAAGGAACGGTTGCACCGCACGCCAGCCATTCTCGATGTTATCAGCACGCTGGAACAGCGTCTGATCGCCGGTCAGGCAGTCGTAGATCAGCGTTTCGTAACCGGTCGACGGCTGCATCTCGAAAAAGTCCTTGTAGGCAAAACCAAGTTCGATGTTGGCCATGTTCAACGCCGGCCCCGGCCGTTTAGCCAGCAGGTCGAACCACATGCCTTCGTTCGGCTGGATCTGAATACGCAGGTAGGTCGGCTGTAATTCGTCGACTTCGGTGTCACGGAATTGCGCGTACGGCGCCGGTTTGAAGCAGATGACGATCTCGGTGTCGCGCACGCTCATGCGTTTGCCGGTGCGCAGGTAGAACGGCACGCCGACCCAGCGCCAGTTGTCGATCATCACCTTGAGTGCAACGTAGGTTTCAGTGTTGCTGTCAGGTGAAACGTTGGCCTCCTGGCGATAGCCGTTCAGCGCTTTGCCGTCGACTTCGCCAGCGCTGTACTGGCCGCGAACCGAGTTGGCCCGTGCCTCTTCAGTTGTCCAGGGACGAATCGCGCCAACCACTTTGGCCTTCTCACCGCGAACCGCGTCGGCGCCGAATGCCGCCGGCGGCTCCATGGCTACCATGGCGAGCAACTGGAACAGGTGATTGGGCACCATGTCACGCAGGGCGCCGGTGTGTTCGTAAAAACTGCCACGGGTTTCGACGCCGACGGTTTCGGCGGCGGTAATCTGCACGTGGTCGATGTAGTGATTGTTCCAGAACGCTTCGAAGAGGCTGTTGGAGAACCGGCTGACCAGAATGTTCTGCACGGTTTCCTTGCCCAGATAATGGTCGATCCGATAGATCTGCTTCTCGGACATCACCTTGAGCAAACAGGCGTTCAACGCTTCGGCAGTTTGCAGATCGGAGCCGAACGGCTTCTCGATCACCACCCTTCTGAAAGCCTCAGGGGTTTCTTCGAGCAGTTTCGCGGCGCCCAGTCGGCGCACCACTTCACTGAAGAAACGCGGCGCGGTGGCCAGGTAGAACACCGCATTGCCGGTGCCACTGTCGGCGATTTTCGCCGCCAGCGCGGAATAAGTGCTGTCGTCCAGGAAGTCGCCCTGGACGTAGCTGATACCTTTGGCGAGCTTGGCCCACAAGGCCGGATCCAGCATCTGATCGCCCTTGCCGACTTTTGCCGCCACTTCGGTACGGATGAAGTCTTCGAGCTTCTGCGCAAAGGCCTCATCGGTAATGGCGTTGTGGTCAACGCCAACGATCCGCAGATTTTCGTCAAGCAAGCCGTCGCGACTGAGGTTGTACAGCGCCGGCATCAGCAAGCGCTTGACCAGGTCGCCGTGGGCACCGAACAGAAACAGCGTGGTCGGTGGTGCGGGTTCTGCCTTGGATTTTCTGCGGATCGTATGGGTCATTTCTTCGGTGTCTCCACGTGGCCGCCGAAGCCGAAGCGCTGGGCCGAAAGAATCTTGTCGCCAAAGGTCCCCTGGCCGCGCGAGCGGTAGCGCGAGAACAGCGAGTTCGACAGCACCGGTACCGGCACCGCTTGTTCCATGGCCGCTTCGATGGTCCATTGACCTTCGCCGCTGTCGGCAACAGAGCCGGAGAAGCCGTCGAGTTTCGGATCGCTGGCCAGTGCATCAGCGGTCAGGTCGAGCAACCACGAGGACACCACGCTGCCACGACGCCAGACCTCGGCGATGTCAGCCACGTTCAGATCAAAACGCTGATCTTCCGGCAGGCGCTCGCTGGACTTGGTCTTGAGGATGTCGAAGCCCTCGGCGAACGCGGCCATCATGCCGTACTCGATACCGTTGTGAATCATCTTCACAAAGTGCCCGGCACCGGCGGGACCGGCGTGAATGTAGCCATGTTCGGCGCGGTGGTCGTCGGACTTGCGATCCTTGGTGCGCGGGATGTCACCCATGCCCGGCGCCAGTGCGGCGAACAACGGGTCGAGGCGCTGCACGGTTTCAGCGTCGCCGCCGATCATCATGCAATAGCCGCGCTCCAGGCCCCAGACGCCGCCGGAAGTACCGACGTCGATGTAGTGCAGGCCCTTTTCGGCCAGGGTCTTGGCCCGGCGAATGTCATCCTTATAGTTGGTGTTGCCGCCGTCGATGATGGTGTCGCCGGCTTCGAGCAAAGTGCTCAGGGTGTTGATGGTGTCTTCGGTTGGCGCGCCGGCCGGCAGCATGACCCAGACCGCACGCGGTTTGGCCAGGCCGGCAACCAGTGCCGGCAAGTCGGCGACGCCGGTGGAGCCCTCGGCGACCAGGTTATCGATGAAAGCGGTATTGCGGTCGTAAACAACGGTGGTGTGACCGTTGAGCATCAGACGTCGCGCAATATTGCCGCCCATGCGGCCCAGTCCAATAATCCCGAGTTGCATGTGCTGATGCTCCTTACTACAAATAAATGTGTGTCATTGGTTATAGCCCAACGCGACTGATGGAGGTTAGTCCAGAGCGTTGCGATGAAGTTTCCGGGCATTGTGCCCGAATCAGACTGATAACGCCCCGAAACGTGGCGAAGACACACCGACCATGAAAAATAAAAAAGTTCCATTCACGGGCAAAAGAAATCAAAATCGGCGCCGATAGTAGATCAGTACCCCAAATGGGGACGACCTACAGTTGATGCACGCCATTTGCGAGGTGAGCAATGGGCACAGTACACACAGCAATGCCGCCACAAACCCTGTACGTGACAATCCGTCGCGATGAATTGCGTCAGTTGAAAGACGAACGCGACCAGTTGAAGCAGGAGCTGGCGCAGCTGCGCCTGTTGACCCAAGGTGTGCAACCGCAACCTTTGCCGGTCGTTCAGCGTCATCCCCACGCTTGATCCCCCGCCTGATTCGGGAACGGCCGCCGCTGTTCCCGACATGATGCATCGCTGCCCGCTTCTCTATGGAACAAAGGCAGCAACTCACAAACTTTTCACATTCTCTTCGTAATACTCCGCCCCATTCTGGCCGTACCTGCGCGTACGGCTTCCGTTCGTCGGCTTCATGGATGTTCCGGCGGTGGTTGTAACGAGTGAGCTGGAGCGCCGAATGGCATTGTTCAAACGCAGCAAAACGACTGCGACAGGTTTCGACTGGGCCGGTTTTCTCTGGCTGTTTGTATTCTTCTGGTACTTCTCGGGTATCACCCAACTGCTGATTCAGCTGACTGGCACCTCGGGCTTTACCGGGTTCCGTCAGGCGTTCGTCATGAGCGCGATCTGGCTGGCGCCGATGTTGCTGTTCCCCAAACGCACCAAACTGCTCGCCGCGATCATTGGCGTGGTGCTGTGGGCCTGCTCGACGGCCAGCTTGGGCTACTTCTTCATCTATGAGCAGGAATTCTCGCAGAGCGTCATCTTCATCATGTTCGAGTCGAACATTTCTGAAGCTGGCGAGTACATGACCCAGTACTTTGCCTGGTGGATGGTGCCGGCGTTCCTCGCCCATACCGCGTTCGCCTATTTCCTGTGGACACGCCTGCGCCCGGTGTACATGCCCCGAGGTCGTGCGCTGGTGGCGGCAACCGCGATCGTGATCGCTGTAGTCGGTTACCCGCTGGTCAAACAGACCCTGCGCATGGGCACCTTCGCCCAAGGCTTCGAGAAATTCGAAACCCGCATCGAGCCGGCGGTGCCATGGCAGATGGTCGTGGCCTATCACCGTTATCAGGAAACCCTCGCCGACATGCAGGGCATGCTGCACAACGTGAGCAAGATCCCGCCACTGAAAAACCTTCAGGACGCCTCGGCCGATCAGCCGAAGACTCTGGTACTGGTCATCGGTGAATCGACCAACCGTCAGCGCATGAGCCTCTACGGCTATCAGCGCAACACCACGCCGGAACTGGACAAGCTCAAGGATCAACTGGCGGTGTTCGACAACGTCGTCACCCCGCGCCCGTACACCATCGAAGCGTTGCAGCAGGTGCTGACCTTCGCTGACGAAGAGCATCCGGATCTGTACCTGTCGACGCCGTCGCTGGTCAGCATGATGAAACAGGCCGGTTACAAGACCTTCTGGATCACCAATCAGCAGACCATGACCAAGCGCAACACCATGCTCACGACCTTCTCCGAGCAGGCCGACGAGCAGGTGTACCTGAACAACAACCGCAACCAGAACGCCGCTCAATACGATGGCGACGTGATCGAGCCGTTCAACAAGGCGCTGGCTGACGCGGCACCGCGCAAGCTGATCGTCGTGCATTTGCTCGGCACACACATGAGCTACCAGTACCGCTATCCGCCAACGTTCGACAAGTTTCAGGATCGCAACGGCGTGCCACCGGGTGTGCGTGACGACCAGGTACCGACCTACAACAGCTACGACAACGCCGTGCTGTACAACGACTTTGTCGTTTCGAGTCTGATCAAGGATTACGCCAAATCCGATCCGAACGGTTTCCTGTTGTACCTCTCCGACCACGGTGAAGACGTGTTCGACTCGGTGGGCCACAAGACCTTGGGCCGCAACGAAAACAAACCGACCGCGCCGATGTACACCATCCCGTTCATGGCCTGGGCTTCGCCGAAGTGGAAAGCCAGCCACGACTGGAACTTTGCCGGTGATCTGGATCGCCCGTACAGCAGCTCGCACCTCATCCATACCTGGGCCGACCTGGCCGGTTTGAGCTTCGATGAACTCGACCGCAGCAAGAGCCTGGTCAGCGACAGCTTCAAGGCGCGGCCACTACTGATCGGCGACCCGTACCAGACCGAGCAGCGCGCGCTGATCGACTTCAGCCTGATGAAGCCGAAGAAACCCGATAACGCCGTCGCCGACGCGGCGGAGCAGTAACACCGAAGGGGCCTGAAACGGCCCCTTTTTCATGTCCACTGCTAGCGAAGGACTGATCGCCATAAACCAAAGGTGCCGATGTGCAGCAACTGGCCCACACGGCGGTGATGTGGTTGAGCGATGGCTGGATGTAGTTGCCATTTAAACTCCGGTGTTTAAAAGACACCTCCAGACACGCCTTCGAGGCTACACATCCTTGCGCCATTGCCTACAGCTACGCCAGAATCCGCCGGCTTGTGCGCTTTGGGGGCGGGTTCTATTGTGGGTCGGTCGCTGACGAATCAGCGATCGGGTTTAGCAGCTCGGCAATTTTCAAGGCACGCGAGTTTCGCCAGTACGTTATGGCGGCTATGCGTGGGGCACTTCGGTGCGCCGGGATCCTTGAGCCTGGTCTGCTAACCCGCGTACAGCCGCCACCCTATCCGTTTAGCAGCGATGGATGACGGCTCCATATCTCAAGGAGCTTTACCGATGATCAAACCAACACCAAACCCACCTGAAACCGACCTCGCCTCCCCCTACGAATCCCACGACTCCAAAAAACTCAACGACGCCGCCGAACGCGCCCTCGATCACTACCTCTGCCCACCCGGCTCTACCCCACCGCCACGCAAAACCCGCCGGATGTACGCCGTCACTGCGGACTTCAAAAACGAGGAACTGCTGGCCGACGCCAGCGAAACTCTCGCCTCAGCCAGAACCATCGCTCATGACTTCGCCCACCTCATACCCGCGTCGCAGCGCAGAACGCTGCTGGGTATTGCGCAACTGATCATGCTCGGCGAACTGGCGGTGAATCGAGTGATGGATAATCTGCAGTTGCCGCAGTAGCGGGCCTCTATGATCGTTCCCACGCTCTGCGTGGGAATGCAGCCCGGGACGCTCCGCGTCCCTTCCGAAGCCGAACGCGGAGCGTCCGTTGAGGCATTCCCACGCGGAGCGTGGGAACGATCACGCTTTCGCGAGCAGGCTCGCTCCCACACTGGATCGGGGAGGTTTGGAGGAAAAAGTGGCGGAAGGCAGCCGGAGTCGAACCTGCCCGGGAACGGATGCCGTCCCCAACCGGGTTTGAAGCCCGGCCGCGCCACCGGGCGCGATTGCCTTCCTTGAACTCATTGTGCGTTGGCGTGGGCCAGCGCGTTGTCGGGGCGGATCTGGCGGGATTCGCCTATGCGTCGGGTCAGGCCGACGCGGTCGAAATATTCCAGATACTGAATGCAGCGTTTGCGACCCAAGCCTAGCGCATCACGGAAGGTTGTC
Organism: Pseudomonas sp. AC242; assembly: GCF_979258655.1. Classification (NCBI taxonomy): domain Bacteria; kingdom Pseudomonadati; phylum Pseudomonadota; class Gammaproteobacteria; order Pseudomonadales; family Pseudomonadaceae; genus Pseudomonas; species Pseudomonas sp. AC242. Next base: position 2,342,435 of record NZ_OZ409873.1, on the reverse strand, counting down.
ACCTGGATCTGCGGATTTTCCCTGGCCAGTTGGAGCAACACGTTGGCCATTTGGCGCAGTTGCACGTCACTCAAGAACAGGTCGCGTACCACTTGATGCATCAGACCGAGCCGCGCCAGTTTGCGCAGCAGCAGGCGCACGACGGCGTCGTCCTGACCGAGCATTTTCGCGATGTCGCGCACCCATGGCGGGTCGAAACCGGCCTGTTCGAACAGCGGTTGCAGTTGCAGCCAGAGGCTTTCGTCCTCAGCATTCAAGCGCACTTGATGATCCGGCAAATGCAGCCACGGCCCGCTTGCCTGAATCGATCCGGCGGTGAGCAATTCATCCAGCAAACTGACAAACGTCGAGCGCTCCAATGCCAAGCCGCTGAAGCGGCGCAGGCGATCGCGATCCGGGCCCATCTGGTCGGGCTCCAGTTCATGGAACTGCGCGAGTTGTTCCAGCAGAGTGAACTTCAGCTGCGCCCAGCGCTGCACGTTAAACAGCAACTGGCCTTGGCGCGTGTCGATCAGGCGTACGTTTTCCGCTAACGCCCACGTTGAGCGCGGACGATTGAACTGACGTTCGAGCCTCAGCGGGTCGAGACCGCCCGCACTGTAGTTGAGCAACACGGGCAGGACCTGTTCGAACTCGTCGCCCGAGACCAAGGAGCGCAATTGCGCTAGACGTTCCGGGCTACGACGCTGTCGCGCCGGGGCGAACGGGTCGAGGACCTGGCCGCCGCCCAAGGTGCGTTGTGCGCTCTGGTCGCGCAGGATCAGCCGATCACCTTTCACCGCGTGCACCGGCGCATTGATCAGCAGTTGCGCGAACATGTGTTCGCCGGGACTGAGGCGCGGGCCTTCGAGCAACGCCACCCGTGCAATCACATCCTGCGTGCCGAGGTGCACGTGCACCGGGTGGAAGTGTTCGAAGGTGCGTTCACCGGGTAACAGTTGAAAGTCGATGTCGACCCGCTGCGTCGGCGCGTGCAGCCACTCGCTGAGTAACCACTGGCCGCGATGGATCTGCGCCAGTTCAAGGCGTTCGCCGCTGAGGTTCAACGCCACTCGCTGGCCGGCAAAGGCCTGTTCGGCGGGTTGATTTTGGGCGTGCAAACCTCGCACCCGCACCGATTTCCCCGAAGGCCCGAGGATGAGCTTGTCGCCGACGGCGACCGTGCCCGACAACGCCGTCCCGGTCACCACAATGCCGGCACCGGTAACGCTGAACGCGCGGTCGATGGCCAAGCGAAAAGCGCCTTCACGACTGCGTTCGTGCACTTCGTTTTGCGTCTGCACCAGCAGCTCGCGCAAGGCCTCAACGCCCTGTCCGCTCAGGCTCGACACGGTGAGGATCGGCGCCTCGGCAAACGGCCCCGGAGCGAGCAGGTCCAGCACCTGCCGCTGCACCTCTTCCACCCTGCCCGCCTCGGCCCGGTCGCATTTGGTGATCGCCACCAAAGCGCGCGGGATGCCGAGCAATTCGACAATCGCCAGATGCTCGCGGGTCTGCGGCATCACGCCGTCATCGGCGGCAACTACCAGCAACACCAAGTCGATGCCTTGCGCGCCGGCGAGCATGTTGTGGGTGAATTTCTCGTGGCCGGGGACGTCGATAAACCCGGTCAGGCCGGCGCCGGGTGCGAGTTCGACATAGAGATAGCCAAGGTCGATGGTCATCCCCCGCTCGCGCTCCTGCGGGCGGCGATCGCCGGTTTGTCCGGTCAGGGCTTGCAGCAACGAGGTCTTGCCGTGGTCGATGTGCCCCGCCGTGCCGATAATCACGAATCGACCTGCAACTGTGGCAACTGCGCGAGCCACGCCGGCTCATCGTCGAGTTGGCGCAGATCCAGCCACAGTGCATCGTCGTCGATACGACCGAGCACCGGGATCGGCAATGCACGCAACGCCGCTTCCAGATTCAACAGGCAACGCCCGCGCAAACGCTTGGAGACTTGCGGGCGACAACACAACGCTGCACTCGGCAGACGCGCCACCGGTTGGCTGCCGCTGCCGATCATGCCCAAGGCCTCGACTGCACTGACCTGCCAGATCTCACCCAACCGTTCAGCCATCAAGGGCTGCAAGCGCAAAGCCTGGGCGAAGATCTCAGCCTGCGGGCGAGTCAACAGACGCAAACTCGGCAGACGTTCAGCGAGGCGATCGGGATCACGATACAACCCGAGCACCGCTTCCAGCGCCGCCAAAGTCAACTTGTCCACCCGCAGCGCGCGTTTCAACGGGTTCTTCTTGATCTTCGCGATCAGCTCTTTACGCCCGACGATCAACCCGGCCTGCGGGCCACCGAGCAATTTGTCGCCGCTGAAGGTGACGATATCCGCGCCATCCAGCAGCGCCTGACGCACTGTCGGTTCGGCCGGTAACCCCCAACGGGTCAGATCCAGCAGGCTGCCGCTGCCCAGGTCTTCCAGCAACGGCAAGCCGTGTCGATGGGCCAGCTCGGCCAGTTCAGCAGTCGGCACCCGCGCGGTAAAACCTTCGATGCTGTAGTTGCTCGCATGCACGCGCATGATCAAACCGCTGCGTGGGCTGATCGCCGCTTCGTAGTCGCGGGCATGGGTGCGATTGGTCGTGCCGACTTCGTGCAGACGCACACCGGCACGGGCCATGATGTCGGGAATGCGGAAGGCGCCGCCGATTTCGATCAGCTCGCCACGGGAAATGATGCCTTCCTTGCGCGCGCCCAGACTGTTGAGCGTCAGCAACACTGCGGCGGCATTGTTGTTGACCACGGTAACGGCTTCGGCGCCGGTCAGTTCGCGGATCAGGCCTTCGATCAGGTCATCGCGATCGCCGCGTTTGCCGCTGGCCAGATCGAATTCCAGATTGAGCGGATAACGCGCGGCCATCTGCACGGCGTCGATGGCTTCGTCCGGCAACAAGGCGCGGCCCAGATTGGTGTGCAAGACGGTGCCGGTCAGGTTGAACACGCGGCATACGTTGCTGCGCTGTTGCTGGGCCAGACGTTCACCGACGCGGCCGGCAAGCACTTCGGGGCTGATTTCGACGGCTGACAATTGCCCGTTCAACACGCCGGAACGTAGCTCATCGAGCAACTGACGCAAACTTGCCAGCAGCGACTCACGGCCGTGACGCTCAAGTAAAGGCCCACACGCAGGATGACGCAACAGACCATCAATGGAAGGTAACCGCAGGGACATCAGCCACTCCTGGAGACAGATCACTGCGCCAGAGTGTAGACGCTCAGTTCATTCGTCTCCCGGTGCCAGCAACAGATTCGGTGCCAGCCGCTGATAACCGTCCTGCGCCAGGCGCATGTCCAGCAACAAACTGGTGAGATCCGCCGACAACGCCTCGGCATCGGCATCGTTTTCCAGATACACCAGCTTCAGATAACTGTTACAACCCGGACAGACCTCCGCCCGCAGCGGTGCCTGATTTGCAGCGTGGCGATCGTCCTCGAGGCTCAGATAATCAAGCCCTTTGCTCGACTCGCAATACACGCACTTGACCCGCACCACATGCCATTCGCAGGCACACAGCGAACACACCAGATAACGCAAACCATTGTGCTTGCCGCGATGGCGAATGACCCCGGCCATCGCCGGTGAACCGCACGCCGGGCATTGACTGAGGCTGTCACCGGGTTTGAGTTGCAGATTCGGCGCGCTTAGCAGCCAGTGACTCCAGGCCACTTGCAGCGCCGCACCGAGAAACGGCACCAGTTGCGCGGGCACCATTGTGTATTGGCCACTGACCAGCGCCACCGCCCACGCGCGTAACTGGCCCGAACTGGCGACCCGCAACGTCGTCACCGCATCAATGACGGCAGGTTGCTCAGCAGGTTCATAACGCTGCAGCAAAGCTTCAAGGTAAGCCTGCCAGCCCTCTTCGCGCACCAACGTATCGGCGGCAAACGGCGGCAAACCATGCTGCTGACAGGCTTCAATCCGTTGTTGATCGAACGGCGCCGTCAACGGCGGATCGTCGAAGACCTGCTGCTGCACCCGGCACAATCCGGCAATCAGTCGCAGGTATTCAGCCAGCGCATGCCCCTCGGCCAGTTGCTCCAGTCGATCAGCCCGCAGCGCAAACAGGTTCGAAGGCGGCAGATGCAGAAACGGCGGCGAACTCGCCGCCGCTTCAATTTCCCCAGGTTCCAGAATGGTTGGCAAGAGTCAGCCCTTTTTGGTGATCGGTCGTTCCGGCACATCCGGTTGGCGTTCGTCGCGGGTGATGTCGCGATACCAGAGTTCATGGTGTTTCCTGGCCCAGGCGCGGCTGACCCAGCCGTGCATCATTGCGTCCACCGAACCCTTGATCCACAGCCCGGCGTAGATGTGAATGATGATGCTCAGCACCAGAATAAACCCGGCCAGCGCATGCAGGAGCATCGCCCAGCGAATCACGGTGATGCCGAAATACGCACTGAACCAGGCGCGCCAGATCACCAGCCCGGTAAACAGCAAACCGAGCATGCACAGCAGTAAAGTCCAGAACAGCAGCTTCTGCCCGGCGTTGTATTTGCCCACCGGCGGCACGCTTTCTTCGTCGTTAACCAGCACCCGATCGATGCGGCGCAGCCACTTGCCGTCGTTGCTGATGAAGAAGTTGGCACGCCAGAAACTCAGCACCAGACCGAGGAAAAACACGAACATGGCGATGCCCATGTACGGATGCAGAATCCGCGTCCACGGCCCGCCGCCGAACAGGTTGCTGAGCCAGAACAACGACGGATGAAACAACGCCAGCCCGGACAGCCCGGCCATGAAAAACAGGATTGCCACCAGCCAGTGATTGGTGCGCTGGTTGGCGGTGTAACGCAGGATCGTCTTGTTGCTCATGGCCGGTCCTCCCCGCGTGGATCGAAGGTGTGCACTGCCGGATCGACAACGTGCACCGAGGTGTCGGGTGGTGTTGGGTGTTCATCCTCTTCCATCCGATTCGGGCCGATACGCACGTAATGGAAGAACCCGGCCAGCACCGCCGCGCCCATGGCCAGCAGGCCCAGCGGTTTGCTGATGCCTTTCCACAGGCCCACCAACGGGCTGATCGCCGGATCCTGCGGCAGATTGGCGTAGATCGTTGGTGTGTCAGCGTGGTGCAACACGTACATCACATGTGTGCCGCCAACGCCTGCCGGGTCATACAGACCGGCATTCTCGAAGCCACGGCTTTTCAGGTCGACGATGCGTTCGGCAGCGTGTTCCTTCATGTCTTCCTTGGTGCCGAACACAATGGCCCCGGTCGGGCAGGTTTTCACGCAGGCCGGTTCCAGCCCTACCGCCACGCGATCGGAACACAAGGTGCACTTGTAGGCTTTGTGATCCTTTTGCGAAATGCGCGGAATGTTGAACGGGCAACCGGTGATGCAATAACCGCAACCGATGCAGTGATCCTGATCGAAATCGACGATGCCGTTAGCGTGTTTGATGATCGCGCCGGGGCTCGGGCACGCCGCCAGACAACCGGGCTCGGCGCAGTGCATGCAGCCGTCCTTGCGGATCAGCCACTCGAGGTTGCCGGCGTCGGTTTCGTGCTCGGTGAAGCGCATCAACGTCCAGGTTTCTGCACTCAGGTCTTGCGGGTTGTCGTAGGTGCCGTGGTTGTGGCCGACCTCGTCGCGCAGCTCGTTCCATTCCGAGCAGGCGACCTGACAGGCCTTGCAGCCGATGCATTTGGTGGTGTCGATCAGCTTGGCCACCGCCTCCTGATTCCTCACCGATGGCGGCACGGTGGTAGTGGCCGAGCGGGCAATGATGTCTTGGCTGGCCATTTAAAGATTCTCCATTAGAGCTTCTCCACGTTGACCAGGAATGACTTGGATTCCGGGGTCTGTGTGTTGCCATCGCCGAGGAACGGCACCAAGGTGTTGGTCAGATAACCGTGACGCGTCAAACCGGTGAACCCCCAGTGCAGCGGGATGCCGATCTGATGCACGACCTGGCCGTTGACCTGCAACGGCCGGATCCTTTTCGTCACCACCGCCACCGCTTCGATAAAGCCGCGTTTGCAACTGACGCGTACGCGATCACCGGCAGCAATGCCCTTCTCTTTCGCCAGCACTTCGCCGATTTCGACGAACTGCTCCGGTTGAGCAATCGCGTTCAACTTGCAGTGCTTGCTCCAGAAGTGGAAATGCTCGGTCAACCGGTAACTGGTGCCGGCGTACGGGAAGTCCTTGGCCTCGCCGAGGGTTTCCCAGACCGAATCGAAGATCCGCGCCGCCGGGTTGCTGGTGGCTTTCTTGTTTTGCGGGTGCAGCGGGTTGATGCCGATCGGCGTTTCGAACGGCTCGTAGTGCTCGGGGAATGGTCCTTCGTTCATCTTGTCGACGGCGAAGAATCGCGCGACGCCTTCGGGGTTCATGATGAACGGGTTCATCCCGGCTTCCGGTGGTACGTCGGCCTTATAGTCCGGCACGTCGGTGCCGCCCCAAGCTTTGCCGTTCCACCACACCAGACGTTTTTTCGGATCCCACGGTTTGCCGGCGACGTCCGCCGAAGCACGGTTGTAGAGAATTCGCCGGTTGGCCGGCCAGGCCCACGCCCAGCCTTGATGCTGATGCATACCGAACGGGTCGCTGTTGTCGCGGCGGGCCATCTGGTTACCGGCCTCGGTCCAGCTGCCGGCGAAGATCCAGCAACCGGACGCGGTGCTGCCGTCATCCTTGAGCAAGCCAAACCCGGCCAATTGCGAGCCGGCCTTGACCGTCACACCCGTGGCATCGGTGAAATCGGCCACGGCGCTGCCGTTGATTTCCTTGGCCAACTCTTCCGGCGAAGGTTCGTCGGGGATCTTGTACGGCCACGTCAGTTTCAACAGCGGATCGGGGAATTTGCCGCCCTCGGCCTGATAACGCTTGCGCAGGCGCAGAAACAATTCGCTCATGATGCGGATGTCGGTCTGCGCCTCGCCCGGGCCATCGGCACCTTTCCAGTGCCATTGCAGCCAGCGACTGCTGTTGACCAGCGAGCCGTCCTCTTCGGCAAAACAAGTGGTCGGCAGGCGAATGACTTCGGTCTGGATCTCGGCGCTTTTCACGTCGTTGTACGGCCCGACGTTGTGCCAGAACTCCGAAGTTTCGGTAGCCAGCGGGTCCATCACCACCAGCCATTTCAGCTTGGCCAGTGCGCCCATCACGCGGTTCTTGTCCGGTAGTGCCGCGATCGGATTGAAGCCTTGGCAGAAGTAGCCGTTGACCTTGCCCTGGCTCATCAGGTCGAACATCTTCAGGACGTCGTAGTTGGGGATGTCGAGTTTCGGCAAATGGTCGTAGCACCAATTGTTCTCGACGGTGGCGTTGGCGCCGTACCACGACTTCATCAGGCTGACGTGGAACTTGCTGTAGTTCTGCCAGTAGGAAAGCTGTCCGGGTCTAAGCGGAACCTGCGTGCGTTTGTGGATGAACTGGGCGTAATCCTGCTCCATGTCGCTGCCCAGGGTCAGGTAGCCCGGCAGTGCGTTGGAGAGTAAGCCAAGGTCGGTCAGTCCCTGAATGTTCGAGTGACCGCGCAAGGCATTGACGCCACCGCCTGGCATGCCGACGTTGCCCAGCAGCAGTTGCACCATTGCCGCGCTGCGGATGATCTGCGCGCCGATCGAGTGCTGCGTCCAGCCGAGGGCGTAGAGAATCGTCATGGTCTTGCCCGGGATCGAGCAGGTGGCGATCTCTTCCCAGATTTTCTGCATGGCGTCGACCGGCATGCCGCAGATCTGGCTGGCGAGGTCGATGTTGTAGCGGCTGTAATGCTGCTTCATCAATTGATAGACGCAACGCGGATCCTGCAGGGTCGGGTCGACTCTGACGAAACCGTCCTCGCCCAGTTCGTAACCCCAGCCGGACTTGTCGGTGTAGCTGCGCTTGGCGACGTCGTAACCGCTGAAGATGCCGTCTTCGAAGCCATAGCCTGCTTTGACGATGAACGACACGTCGGTGTAGTTGCGCACGTATTCGTGCTGAATCTTGTCCTCGGTCAGCAGGTAATTGATCAAACCGCCCATGAAGGCGATGTCGGTGCCAGTGCGGATCGGCGCGTAATAGTCGGCCACGGACGCGGTCCGGGTAAAACGCGGATCGACCACGATAAGCCGCGCAGCGTTGTGCGCCTTGGCCTCGGTCACCCATTTGAAGCCGCACGGATGCGCTTCTGCTGCGTTGCCGCCCATCACCAGGATCAGATTCGCGTTGGCGATATCGGTCCAGGTATTGGTCATGGCACCACGGCCGTACGTCGGGGCAAGACTTGCCACCGTCGGGCCGTGTCAGACACGCGCCTGGTTATCGAACCCCAGCATGCCGAGACTGCGAATCACCTTCTGAGTTATGTAACCGGCTTCGTTGGACGCCGCCGACGCGGCGAGGAACCCGGTGCTCAGCCAGCGATTCACCGTTTGCCCGTTGGCATTTTTTTCGATGAAGTTGGCGTCGCGATCGGTCTTCATCAGGTCGGCGATGCGGTCGAGCGCTTCGTCCCAACTGATCCGCGTCCATTCACTGCTGCCCGGTTTGCGGGTTTGCGGGTAGAGCAATCGGCCGGGGCTGTGAATGAAGTCGAGCAGGCCTGCGCCTTTCGGGCAGAGGGTGCCGCGATTGACCGGGTGGTCGGCATCGCCCTCGATGTGAATGATGCTTTGCGCTACGTTCTTCGCGGTATCGCCCTGGCTGTACATGATCAACCCGCAACCGACCGAGCAATACGGGCAGGTGTTACGGGTTTCATGGGTGTGGGCTAGCTTGAAGTGGCGCACCTGCTCGGCGAAGGCTGGCGTCGGGGCCATGCCCAACGCGCCCAGGCTCGAGCCTGCAAGGCCGATACCGGCGACCTTGAAGAACTGACGACGGCTGAGATCCATCGTGCACTCCTGATCAGGTGGAACCCGGTACTGCTGCCGGGTTTTATCTGGACAATCACGGTTGCGGCAAACGTCTGCCGACCTTTTCACTGTAGACAATGACCACACGATCTGTGTGAAAACCGACCGTCGGCCGTTTGTCGGCACTCCTGCTAACAACCGCAAACCCTGTGCTGGCTTGCCAGCGATGACGTCGGCTCCTCCAACAATGATGGTGACTGACCCACCGCTATCGCTGGCAAGCCAGCTCCCACAGGGTTTGAGTGTGTTTCCAAAGGGACATGGGTTTATCATGCCCGCAGGACCAATCCCGCCTTCACGAGACCGCGCATGACTTTCGATTTTGATCAGGTATTCGACCGCCACAACACCGGCAGCACCAAGTGGAGCCGCTATTCGGCCGATGTGTTGCCGATGTGGGTCGCTGATATGGATTTCGCCGCGCCACCGGTGGTGATCGAGGCATTGCAGCAACGTTTGCTGCACCCGCTGGTGGGTTACAGCGTGGCGCAGGACAACTTGCGTGAAGCCATCGTCGCCGACCTCTGGGCCAAGTTGGCCTGGAAGGTCAAACCGCAAGAGCTGATCTTCCTGCCGGGAGTCGAGTCCGGCTTCAACATGGCTTTGAAGGCGCTGGTGCAGCCGCAGCAGAACGTTGTGGTGCAAGTGCCGAACTACCCGCCGCTGCGCCACGCGCCGGGGCATTGGGGGTTGAACAAGGTCGAGCTGGAGTTCGTCGCGCAGGCTGACGGCACTTACCTGACGCCGCTGGACGTGTTGCGTGAATCGCTGAACGGTGGCGGCGCGCTGCTGCTGAGCAACCCGCACAACCCGATCGGCAAGGTGTTTGGCCGTGAGGAACTGCAAGCGGTGGCGGATATCTGCGCGGCGCAGGACGCCTGGATCATCTCCGACGAAATCCACGCCGAACTGTGCTTCGACGGTCGCGTGCACATTCCGACCGCGTCGCTGAGCACGGAGATCGCCGAGCGCACCATCACCCTGATGTCGGCGAGCAAGGCGTACAACATTGCCGGCCTGAAGACCTCGTTCATGATCATCCAGAACACCGCCCTGCGCGAACGCGTCAACCACGCCCGTTGCGGCATGGTCGACAGCGTCAATCCGCTGGGCATGGAAGCCACGCGCGTGGCTTACAGCGAAGGTGGACCGTGGCTGGCCGAGCTGAAAACCTACCTGCAAGCCAATCGCGACTGGCTGGTTGAAGCGGTGCGCAGCCGCTTGCCTGGCGTGACCATCAATGTGCCGCAGGGCACTTATCTGGCGTGGCTGGATTGCTCGGCGCTGGACCTGGACAACCCGCAGCAGTTCTTCCTTGAACAGGCCAAAGTCGGGCTGAGCCCGGGTCTGGACTTCGGCGATCAACACCAGCAGTTCGTACGCCTGAACTTTGGCTGCCCGCGCTCGCTGCTGGAAGAAGGCATCGCCCGCATGGAGCGTGCCCTGACTCAGCGCAACACCTGAAAACACCACATCCCCTGTAGGAGCTGCCGAAGGCTGCGATCTTTTGATCTTGCTTTTTTAGAAGATCAAAATCAAAAGATCGCAGCCTTCGGCAGCTCCTACAGGGAATTTGCGTCGCGTGTAAATCCGATCGAACTCACGGCAAAGGCACCGGGTCAACCACCCATACCTGCCCTGAGACCTCGGAGACCCGCGATGACCGACCATCCAAAACCACCCTTCCCCGCACAAGCCCAAGCCGTGCCCGGCGCGCAAGGCAAAATGCAGCCCTACCCCGACTGCGGCGAGCAAAGCTACGTCGGCTCCGGGCGGCTGGCCGGCAAGATCGCCCTGATCACCGGCGCCGACAGCGGCATCGGCCGCGCCGTGGCAATCGCCTTCGCCCGTGAAGGCGCCGATGTTGCCGTCGCCTACTTGAATGAACATGAAGACGCCAAAGAAACCGCGCGCTGGGTCGAACAGGCCGGGCGCCAATGCCTGCTGTTGCCGGGCGACATCGCGCAAAAAGCCCATTGCCAGGCCTTGGTCGACAAGACCGTTGAACGCTTCGGCCGCATCGATGTGCTGGTCAACAACGCTGCGTTCCAGATGACCCACGAAACCTTCGAAGAAATCCCCGACGAGGAATGGGTGATGACCTTCGACGTCAACATCACCGCAATCTTCCGCTTGTGTCAGGCCGCGATCAAACATATGCGTGCCGGCGCGTCGATCATCAACACCAGTTCGATCAACTCGGACATGCCCAAACCCACCCTGCTCGCCTACGCCACCACCAAAGGCGCGATTGCCAACTTCACCGGCGGTCTGGCGCAGATGCTCGGGCCGAAAGAGATTCGCGTGAACTGCGTGGCACCGGGGCCGATCTGGACGCCGTTGATTGTCTCGACCATGCCCGATGAAGAAGTGCAGAACTTCGGCGGCAACACCCCGCTCGGCCGCCCCGGGCAACCGGTTGAAGTGGCGCCGATCTACGTGCTGCTGGCCTCGGACGAAGCCAGTTACATCACCGGCCAGCGCTATGGCGTGACCGGTGGTAAACCGATGTTGTGATGACGCCTTCGCCAACGCCTACAGTACAACTGAAGGCCCATTGAACACGGTGCGATTGCCGTCAGATCAAACATTTGAGGGCGGCAGATCATGAGTTTTATCGTGTGGGTCGCCGTACTCGGCGCCGTCCTGCTGACCCTGGCACTGACCTCGTCGTATCTGCGCTGGATGCCGGTGACCACGTCAGCAGTTTGCTTGTTGCTGGGGATAGGCATCGGCCCCAGTGGCCTCGATCTGCTGAAGTTATCCCTGGAAGACGCCTCGCTGTGGATGGAGCACCTGACGGAAGTCGCGGTGCTCTTCTCCCTGTTCGTCTGCGGCCTGAAGCTGCGCCTGCCGCTGCGTGACAAACGTTGGCGAATCGCCTTTGGCCTCGCCGGGCCAGTGATGGTGCTGACCATTGCCGGGGTTTGTCTGCTGCTGCACTTTGCGTTGAGCTTGCCCTGGGGGCCGTCGCTGTTGATCGGCGCGATTCTGGCACCGACCGATCCGGTGCTGGCGGCGCTGGTTCAGGTCAACGATGCGCGGGATGTCGACAGCGTGCGTTTCGGCCTGTCGGGTGAGGCCGGGCTGAATGACGGGGTGGCCTTTCCGTTTGTGATTCTCGGTTTGTTGTTGATCCACGGTGACGGCTCTGCCGCCGAGTGGCAGGGCTGGGTTCTGCGCAATTTATTGTGGGCGGTGCCCGCAGGATTGCTCACCGGTTACTGGATGGGCCGCGGTATCGGTCGGGTGACGCTTTCGCTACGTATCCGCAATGACGACAGCACGCTCAGTCCGAATGACTATCTGGCGTTGTCACTGATCGCCTTGGCCTATGTCGTCGCCGAGGCGATTGGCGGCTATGGCTTTCTGTCGGTGTTTGCTGCCGGGCTGGGCCTGCGTCAGGTCGAAGTGAAATCCACCGGCGCAGGGCAGCCACCCGCCGAGCATCTGGTGCAACCAGTGGTCGGCCACCAGAACGTCGAGCCGCAGCACGCGGTGCACGGCGACACGGAACGGCTGGAGAGTGACCAGGTCGCCGCCGGCATCATGATGGGCGACATGCTGTCATTCGGCGGTCTGGTCGAGCGCGCCATGGAAGTGTTTCTGGTAACTCTGCTCGGCGTGGTGCTGGTGGCGCATTGGGATTGGCGGGCGTTACTGGTGGGCGGCGTGCTGTTCTGCCTGATCCGCCCGGCCTGCGTTGCGTTGATGCCTTGGGGCGCATTGCTGGAGGGCCGCCAACGGCTGTTGATTGGCTGGTTCGGCATTCGCGGGATCGGTAGCCTGTTCTATCTGTTTTACGGCTTGAATCACGGGCTGACCGATAGCGTCGCCACCTTGTGTACCGACCTGACCTTGTCGGTGGTGGCACTGAGCATTTTGCTGCACGGCATCAGCACACAACCGATCCTGGCTCGCTATGAGCAGCACAAGAAACAAAAATCCTGATTTTTAATCCCGAGTTTTATCGACTAATTGATCGAACATTTTTCTGTAAAAAAATGGATCCCTGCTTAATCACCGGCAGTCACAAGCATAACCCCTCGCCGGATACGTCCGGCGAGGCCCGGCAGGTTCGGTTCCCCTGCGGCGCTACGCCTATGAAACGGAATCCTTGAAGAAAAAGGTCACGGTCATGAAAGAATGCTCGACTCCTGCGCAAATCAAGGCTTGCAGAGCACTGGCTCTGGAACGCAATCGTCAATTGTTCGATAACGCCCACACCCTCAATCGAGCGGCCAATGCGCTGCTTGAGGTTGAACATCTGGACATCGAACAATTCGAGCACTACCGAGCACTGCGCAAGAAAGCCGATTTGATGTTTGAAGATGCCATCGACCATTTGTGTGTCTTGAACGAGGACTTCCCGCCGATTCCGATGTCTTCGCAAAACTCGATGGCGCTGCGTCGAGAGCTTGAAACTGTGGAGTGAGGCAGAAAAGCCCCTCACCCTAGCCCTCTCCCAGAGGGAGAGGGAACTGACCGCGGTGAATGGTCGGGATACGCCGACTTGAGATACCGAGTCGAATGCGGATTTTTGAATACGACGAGGACCGGCTCACTACGGTGCGAACCTTGACAGCCCCTCACCCTAGCCCTCTCCCAAAGGGAGAGGGAACTGACCGAGGTGAATGGTCGGGAAACGCCGACTTGAAGTACCGAGTCGAACGCGGATTATTGAATACGACGAGGACCGGCTCACTACGGTGCGAACCTTGACATCCCCTCACCCTAGCCCTCTCCCAGAGGGAGAGGGAACTGACCGAGGTGGATGGTTGAGGTACGCCGACCTGAGATTCCGAGTTGAACGCGGACTTTGGCCTGAGGTACCGAGCCGAACGCAGATTTTGAACAGCACAAAAATCTGCTCCCTTCCCCCTCGCCCCCTTGGGGGAGAGGGCTGGGGTGAGGGGGATCGATCTGAATGGCAACACAAAATCCAAGCGAATGAAAAAGCCCGGCCACATAGGCCGGGCTCTTCTAGAGCTGCCCATCACCCCCCAGGATTGGTCACCTGAATAAACACCGCATAACTCCCCAGCAACACCCAAAACGTCGCAAAGATCCACGGCGTGCGCACCGAAAACAGCAGCGACTTGCGATAACCCTTGTGGCTCGATTCCATCTCGCTGAACAGCGGCGACTCGTCATACGCCAGGCCCATCAGCGGTTCGCTGTGGAGCAAGTGGCTCTGCTTGAAATGCCAGTGATCGATGATGTCGTACGCCGCGCGAATCCCCGGCCAGGCGTTCAGCGAGCTAAGCAACCCGAGGAGTGCCAGAAACGGTGGCACCACCAGCGTGAACAACTTGCCCCACTCCGGGTTGAGGTTGGCCATGCAGGACGCAAAGGCGATCACCAGAAACGATTGCGCCGCCAGATAGGCGTCGGTGCGGTTGGCGAGGATGCTGGTTTCGTACTGGATCTCCCGCCGATAGAAATCCAGCCGTTCCTTGGGTGAGCCGAACATTTTGGCGTTATGTTCGGTCAGGGTTTCTTCAGCAGTGGGCTCGGTCAGTATGCGAGACAAAAAGTGCATGCTCCGGGGTGGGGAAAACCTTTAGAAGTCCCCGTTGGCGCGCAAGTTCAGACGGATTGACCGACGTTTTTTTTCATCGACTGAGCAATGATTGCCACCAGATTCATTTGCGTGAACGGCTTGGGCAGCCGTGGCAGTTGCGCGGCAAAACCTTCCAGACGCTCGGCGTAACCGGTGGCCAGGATGATCGGCAGGTCCGGTTTGAGCACGCGCACGGCATGTGCCAGTTGTGCGCCGCTCATCTGCGGCATGGCCATGTCGGTGATCATCAGGTCGATGACCTCGCCCTGATCGAACAACGCCAGCGCCTGCGCACCGGACGTCGCACTGACCACCCGATGGCCAAGGTCTTCGAGCAGCAGACTGGTGCTGGTCAACACCAGCGAATCGTCATCCACGACCAGCACGCTCAGTCTCGGCACCACCACCGGCTCGGCGTGAGGCAGCGGCGGCTTGTTGGCCATGCCCGCGACGGCCACCGGAATCCACAGTTCCGCCGTAGTGCCTTGGGCCTTTGCACTCTTGAGGATGAAACGGCCACCGAGTTGCTCCATGAAGCCGTGGACCATCGACAGGCCCAGTCCGGTGCCCTTGCCCAGCCCTTTGGTGGTGAAGAACGGATCTCTGGCCGACGCCAGCGTGTGCTCATCCATGCCCTCCCCGCTGTCGATTACGCTGAGGCAGACATAACGCCCCGCTGGCAGGTCCGAATGCCCCAGCTCAAGCACCACTTGCGGTTCGGCAGTGATGCTCACCGTACCTCCATCGGGCATGGCGTCGCGGGCGTTGGTTGCCAGGTTAAGCAACGCCAACTCCAACTGATTGGTATCCGCCAGCACCGGCTCGATATCTTCGGGAAACCGCGTATCGATACGAATGCCCGGCCCGAGGGAGCTGCGCAGCAACCCGGTGATGCCCTGGACCAATTGCGCGATATCCACCGATTCGGTCTTCAGTTCCTGACGACGGGCAAAGGCCAGCATGCGCTGGGTCAGCGACACGCCGCGCAAAGCGCCCTGAGTGGCGTTCTCCAGCAGGCGGCTGATTTTCGGATCGTCGCCCACGCGTTTGTGCACGATCTCGAGGTTACCGAGAATCACCGTCAGCAGATTATTGAAGTCATGGGCGACGCCGCCGCTGAGTTGGCCGATGGCCTGCATCTTCTGCGCCTGGAACAGCGCTTCACGGGTTTTCTCCAGCGCTTGCTGCGCCAGGTGGGCCTCGGTGATGTCGCGGGTGATTTTGGCGAAACCGAGCAACGTGCCGGTGTCACCACGAATCGCATCGACCACCACATGAGCGAGAAACCGCGTGCCGTCCTTGCGCATGCGCCAGCTCTTGTTTTCAAAGCGGCCTTCGCGGGTGGCGATTTCCAGCGCCCGTTGCGGCTCGCCGAGTTCGCGATCTTCAGGGGTATAAAAAATCGAAAAATGCTGGCCGATGATTTCTTCCGGCAGATAGCCCTTGATTCGCTGCGCGCCCTGGTTCCAGTTGCTGACCCGGCCTTCGGGACTGAGCATGTAGATCGCATAATCAGTGACGCCCTGCACCAGCAAACGGAACTGCTGTTCGCTTTGCTTGAGGGTTTCCTCGGCCATCTTGCGGTCGGTCAGGTCGCGGGTGATCTTGGCGAAGCCGAGCAGCTTGCCGTCGGGATCAATGATCGGATCGATCACCACGTGCGACCAGAAGTTGGTGCCATCCTTGCGCACCCGCCAGCCCTCGCCTTCGAAGCGCCCTTCACGAATCGCGGTATCGAGCGCCCGTTGCGGCAGACCGGCGGCGCGATCCTCAGCGGTATAAAAGCGGGAGAAATGTTCGCCGAGGATTTCCGCCTCTTCATAACCCTTGAAGCGTTTGGCGCCGGAATTCCAACTGGTGATGATGCCGTCGGGATCGATCATGTAGATCGCATAGTCGACCACCGCATCGATCAATAGACGAAAACGCATCTCTTCGATCGCCGCGGTCTTGTTTTTCTCGCTCATCACACTCACCAGCCATTGTCATGATCGGAAGTATGCGGCAATCCAGCGAATTGGGAAGCGGCCGTCTCATGATTGATCGCCCACCAGCGCGGCAGCAGTTGTTTGATCCGGCTCTCGGCAAAGCGGTCGTCAATCAGCATCACCACGCCGCGATCCTCGCGGGTACGGATGACTCGTCCGGCGGCCTGCACCACTTTCTGCACGCCGGGGTACAGGTAGGTGTAGTCGTAACCGGCACCGAAGATGGCGGCCATGCGGTACTTGAGTTGTTCATTGACCGGATTGAACTGCGCCAACCCCAGCGTGGCAATAAACGCGCCGATCAGCCGCGCACCGGGCAAATCGATGCCTTCGCCAAACGCACCGCCCAACACAGCAAAGCCGATGCCCTGGCTGTGTGCGGTGAACTGGTCGAGAAAGGCCTGCCGCGCGCCTTCGAGCATCCCGCGCGATTGCTGCCAGAGGGTGATGTGCGGATAACGCTCCGCCAGCAACGACGCCACTTGTTGCAAATAATCGAAGCTGCTGAAAAACGCCAGATAGTTGCCGGGGCTCTCGCTGAACTGCCGCGCGATCAGCTCGACAATCGGTTCCAGCGAGGCCTGACGATGGTTGAAACGCGTCGAGATGCGGCTGACGATTTGCACCTGTAACTGCTCGGCGCAAAACGGCGACTCAACGTCGACCCACACGGTGTCGGCGGGCGTACCGAGCAAGTCAGCGTAATAATGGCGCGGACTGAGGGTCGCGGAAAACAGCACGCTGCTGCGCGCCGCTTTCAGGCGCGGGCCAATGAACGCGGCCGGCACCACATTGCGCAGGCACAATTGCGACAGCGGCTTTTTGCGCTCGAGGTCGCGCTTGCTGATATCGAACAGGTAATGCTCGTCGTACAGCTCGGCCACCCGGGCGAATTGCAGCAGGTCGAAGTAGAAGTTCTGCAAGGCGCTGTCGAGACCCTGCGGGTGGTCATTGAGGTAATCGCCAATGGCCGCGCAACACAGCGAGATGGCGTGCAGGAGTTTTTCCGGCGCCTTGTCGTACGCCTGATACGCCGCCAATTGCGGCGCATGCAGCGCGTTCCATTCACGGTTGACCCGTTGCAACGCGTTCTTCAGCGCCGCCGGCGCGGTTTTGCGCACGCTGCCGAGGGTGAACTGATCAAGACTGGCGCTGTACATCTGCCGGCCACGTTCGACGAGGTTATGCGCCTCGTCCGCCAGCACCGCGACTTTCCACTGATTGAGCTGGGCGAGACCGAACAGCATCGCGCTGAAGTCGAAGTAATAGTTGTAGTCGGCGATCACCACGTCCACCCAACGGGCCATCTCCTGACTCAGGTAATACGGGCACACCGCATGTTGCGCGGCGACCTCGCGCATGGCCGCTTGGTCGAGCAGGCGGATTCGACTTGCTGCCTCACGCGCGGCTGGCAGGCGATCATAAAAACCTTGGGCCAACGGGCAGGATTCGCCGTGGCAGGCTTTGTCCGGGTGTTCACAGGCCTTGTCGCGGGCGACCATTTCCAGCACCCGCAAAGGCAAGGCTGGTGACTGATCGAACAACACCTGACTGGCATCCAGCGCCAATTTGCGCCCCGGTGTTTTGGCAGTGAGGAAAAACACCTTGTCCAGTTGCTGCGGCGCCAGAGCCTTGATCATCGGGAACAGCGTGCCGAGGGTTTTGCCGATACCGGTCGGGGCTTGGGCCATCAGGCAGCGTCCGGTGCTGACGGCCTTGAACACCGACTCGGCCAGATGCCGCTGACCGGGACGAAAATCGGCATGGGGAAACGCCAATTGTTGTGCGGCGAGATTGCGCGCCTCGCGATGAGCCATTTCTTGTTCGGCCCATTGCAGGAACAGCGTGCATTGCTGCTCGAAAAAAGCTTTCAACGCATCTGCACTGAACGCCTCGACCAGACAGGTTTCCTTCTCGC
The DNA here is from genome assembly GCF_979258655.1 of Pseudomonas sp. AC242. Taxonomy (NCBI): domain Bacteria; kingdom Pseudomonadati; phylum Pseudomonadota; class Gammaproteobacteria; order Pseudomonadales; family Pseudomonadaceae; genus Pseudomonas; species Pseudomonas sp. AC242. The sequence continues at coordinate 2,324,123 of NZ_OZ409873.1, read as the reverse complement.
TGACGATGTCGAAATACACCAGCGCCAGATTGATCTGTTCGAGTTCGAGCTTGCGGCACATCAACCAGCCGTAGATCTTCGCCTGCGCCCAGTGCAACTGGCGGTGATTGGCCGGTTGCTTGCTCAGGTCGCCACGGTAGGTTTTGACTTCTTCCAGGCAGTTTTGCGCCGGGTCGTAACCGTCCGCCCTGCCCTTGACCTTCAATTGCCGGAACTCGCCTTCCAGCGCCACTTCACTTTGATATTTTTCGCTGCGCCGCGAGGCCACGGTGCGGTGGCCGGCGATGCCTTCCAGCGCCGTGGGGGATGGAGTGAAGCGCAGGTCGAGGTCGCCGGTCTTGGCGGTGAACTCACACAGTGCGCGCACGGCAATGCTGTAGCTCAAGCGCTCTGCTCCGCCCATTGCACGTAACACACGGCCACCGGCATCTGGTGTTGATGACAGAATTCGAGCCAGCGCAATTGGTTGTCCTGCAGGCGATCGCCGGGGCCTTTCACTTCAATCATCCGGTAGGTTTTGTGCTGCGGCCAGAACTGGATCAGGTCGGGCATGCCGGCGCGGTTGGCCTTGATGTCGAGCAGCAAACGGTTGAACCAGTGCTTGAGATGTTCGGCGGGCAGACAGGCCAACGCCTGTTCCAGCAGTTGTTCATTCACCGCGCCCCAGAACACGAACGGCGACTGGATGCCCCATTTGTCGACAAAGCGCTGGCGAATGGTCGCGGCATAGCGACCGTCGTCGAGTTCGCTCAGGCACGCCTGAAACAGCTCGGCGCGGCGTTGCTGGAAGTCTTCGTTGAGCAGGTCCACCGGGCCACGCTGGAACGGGTGAAAAAACGCCCCGGGCAACGGCGCAAAGATCGCCGGCCAGCACAACAAGCCGAACAGCGAATTGATCAAGCTGTTTTCCACGTAATGCACCGGGCCGTCGTCATCGTGCAAGTGCGCCTGCACGTAATACTCCACGGACAACCCAGGATCGCTGCGCGGCAAGTGCAGATCCAGACGCTCGACCGGTCTGGCCGCTGTGCGCTTGAGTGGCGGGCCACCGAGTTTGCGCCGCAGCCTTGGCAGAATCCGTTGCAGGCCCTGCTGCTCGGCGGCACTTTCCGGTGCCTGTTCTGCCAGTGTGGCGAGTTCCAGCGCCAACGGGTATTCGCCGCTGCGCTCGAGCACGCGGATCATGCGCAAACGGGCGCCAGGATAGGCGCAGTCGCGGTAAATGCTCAGGGCCAGGGCAAATTCGCCGATGCGCTCGCAATACTGACCGATCTGGAACAACACCTTGCCACGCCGGCGTTGCAGCCACGGGTTGTCGAAGTGCAAGGCACTGACCTGCGCGACGATGGTGTCCAGCGGCTCACCGGCCTCGAAACGCAATTGGCAGTTGTGCAGGAACAGGCAGGCGTCGACGTCTGCGCGACTGCGCAGGCCCCGCGAGTCGGCGCAGAATTCGACTTTTTCATAGGTGAAGATGCCAAGGTCGGCGAGAACGAATTCCGACCAGTCTTGATACAGGTTGCCGAAGAACATCAGCCGCAAGCGGTCGCACAAGTCCATGATGGTCAGGCTGAACAAACGATCATCGAGCAGCGGCGCCCAGTCGCGCAGGCTGCGAGTGTCAGCAAACTGCTCGGCCAGTACCGGCAGCCAATCGTCCTTGCGACCCTTGGGCTGCTCGATGAAGGCTGCAAAGGCTTGCAGGATCTCGGCCTTGAGCAACACGTCGAACAATTCGGCGAGGGCCAGCGGCGCGTGTTCGTCGATCCAGCCGTGCCCCAGCAACGGCTGCGCGGCCTCGGCGATGTCACCGATTTCAACGTAATTGAGTTTGCCGGCACGAAAATGCACGCCCTTGCGCATCACCATCCGTACCAGCAAACCCTGCGAGGCGCGAGGCAAGGCCTTGAAGTCGCGAATGAACCCATGTTCCGCTTCGCTCATCACATCGGCATAGCGAAGCTCAAGCCAATCAAGTACTTGCCGGAAGTTGTTAAGGTAATAGAACGGATCGTCGAGGGGATTGGCAGTCACGGGAATTCTGGGCCATGGCGAACGAGTACTGGTTATGCGTACAGATACCAGCTGTGCCCTGCCCGGCGCAAACGGAAAATGATCAATGGCATTTTTTCGCCGGGCCATCGAACTTTTCCCCCGGGGATGGCACCAACCGCGTTAGAGGGCCGACAATGCTCGGCATCATATCGAATGAGGATTTAGAGGTGGGTATGAAAATCAAATCACTGGGCATCCCTTTCGCCATCGCTGCGGCGCTGACACTGGCCGGTTGCTCGACCCCGACGGTGGTCACTCTGCAGAACGGCACCCAGTATCTGACCAAGGACATGCCGAAGACCAAAACCAAGGATGGCTTCTATGAGTTCGAGGATATTTCCGGAGCCAAGGTGAAGGTCCGTGCTGATGAGGTCGCCACGGTTCGCGAAGAAGACTAGGTTTCGCTCGTGTCGATCATTCCCACGCTCTGCGTGGGAATGCAGCCCGGGACGCTCTGCGTCCCTTCAAAGCCGAACGCGGAGCGTCCGTTGAGGCATTCCCACGCAGAGCGTGGGAACAATCATCGCGTGTTATTCGAAAGTCGGCATACCCGGCAGGCTTCCGTCGCAAGGCATGTACGTGCCACCCCGCTTGACCACTTCCCCCTGCAAGCGCCGGCAGCGTTCCAGATCCTGTTGCGCCATACGATCGATGCTCAGATTGCCGGTGGTCTGCGGCTGTTTACTGTCACCCAGGCGCAGGGTCACGAACGGTTGTTCGGGCTGGATCTGAAAGCGGCTCTTCTCTTCGACCGATTCGACCGCCTCGGTTTTCGGCGGGCTCGGCAGTTGGTCGGTGGTAACGCCGTAACGGCTCAGAATCGAGCTTTGAGGCAGATCGGCGCAGGCATTGGCCGAACCCAGCGCCAGTGCAACGAACCCGACATACCCCTTGAAACCTTTCACGTTTGAATCTCCTGTACTCAATGGCGGCTAGCTGTAGAACGTGTGCGCACGTGCTGGCTTTAGGCCGCACTTGCTGTTTTCGCAGGGATTTGAGTCAGGTCGTGGCCATCGAGTCACTTTTGAAACCGAGTTATCGTTCTTCGCGAGCAGCCTCGCTCCCACAGGGGATTTGCAAACGACACAGATCCAGTGTGGGAGCGAGCCTGCTCGCGAAAGGGCCCTTACCGGCACCCCATCAACCTCAGGCGATCACAACACCGTCAGCACTCAGGCTGTTGAGTGACACCCCGACCAACGTCACCGAATCGTTGCCAAACGTCAGCACCGTATCCTGTCCAACGGTCGCGGCATGGGCACGGAAGTCCTCCGCCGGCAAAACTCCCTGCACGCCAAGAAACACCAGTTTGTCATTCGACGTGTAACCCACCACCCGGTCCTGCCCGAACGCACCGTTGAACAGAAACGTATCCGCCCCGCCCCCCGACTCCATCAGGTCGTTACCGGCGCCGCCGACAAACACGTCATTGCCGGTACCACCAATCAGGTGATCGTTGCCATCCAGGCCGAACAACCAGTCGCCGCCGGCATGTGCCTTCAGCGTGTCGGCGCCAGCAGTGCCTTTGACGCTGGACTCGTAAGCAGTGACGTTATTGCCGACCTTCAAGCCGCTCGCCGTGACGCTGTGGGTCACATCATCCTTGAACAGGCCCCAGAGAAACCCCGGTTCCTTGGTGACAATGCTACCGATGTCGCGGGTAATGCTGATCCCGCCGTTGGCATCGCGCACGTACAGATTGCCGGCGCCGTCGTTGGCGAAGTCGAAGTTCTTCACCGCGCTTTGCAGATCGAGGGTGTTGCTGCCCTGCCCGCCAAGGATGACGTTGTAGCCGCCACTGTCGCGGAAAGTGTCATTGCCGGCGCGACCTTCCAGGTAATCGTTGCCGCTGCCGCCCTGGATCAAGTCGCTGGCGTCGCTGCCGATGATGAACGTGCTGCCCTTGTGGGTTTCGGCGTTACGGTTGAGGTCCTGCACCCAGGTGTTGGCCCGCGCCGGGTCCGAGAGGTTGGCGACGATGATCGTCGAGTCGCGACTGGTCAGGTCGTAGAATTTTGAGTCGATCACCCGGTTCATGCCGTCGCCATACGCGGTCGGCAAGTGCGAGATCCAGGTGGGAATGTTGAGGATCGAGTACGGCAGCAGATTCCACGCGGTTGAGGCGTAGTGATCGTTGAAGCTGACGATGTTGTCGGTGGCCGATACTTTGGGCGCATCGTGCACGCCGACGGAGGCGCCGGTGAAGGTCGAACCGTCGAGGGCGCGGAACACCGGGTCGTTTTCGTAGCCGACGTTGAGCACTTTGTCGGTACTGCTTTGGGTTGGCGAGGCGTAGGCGATGTAGTTGGAATCGGCAAAGAAACCGCCCCACTTGCCGCCACTCAGATCCGCCATGCTGTTGACCGCCAGGCCGCCGAGGCTGTGACCACTGACCAGCACGTCCTTGCCGCTGAGGCCGTTGGCCTTGGCAAACGCCACCACATCATTGAGCAGATTGCCGAACGCTTCGCCGACATAATTCTTGGCGTAATCCTTGGGACCGAAGGCGGCGAGCAGGTCGTTGATCACGTCGCCGATGGAGTCGAGGATCAGGTTCTCACGTGGGCCGCTGGTGCCACGAAAGGCAATGCCGAGCTCGGTGAGATGGCCCTGAGCGTCGTACTTGCCGAGGATTTCCACTTGCGCGGTGGTGTAACCGGCCTTCTCGCCGAAGAAAGTTCCCCGCGCGTCGGTCTTGCCGTCGTAGCCTAACTGCGAGGCGGTGATGGGCGTCCAGCCGGCCTTTTTCACGGCGTCGAGGGCGAGCTTTTCCGAGTCGGGGTTCCACGGAATGCCGGGAATCACCCCTTGCGAATCGGTACCGCCGAGCAGCGCCGTGACCAGCGTGGCGGGCAGGCCAAGGCCGAAACCGTTGTGCTGATAACCGGCGGCAAAGCCGTTATCGAGGTTGTGGTAGGAATACAGCGTGATTGCCATGGCATCACTGAACAACGCCTTGGAATCGGCTGTGCCGAAGTTCTTGTAGTCATACACACCCATTGCTATTGCCTCTCTCTTGTTGGAATTGTTAGAGATAGCTCACAGCCAGGGCGCCCCACGGGGACGCCCCGGAGCATTTCGATACAACACTTCTTTAACGCGACCTTTGTAGGAGCTGCCGAAGGCTGCGATCTTTTGACTTGCTCCTAAAAGCAAGATCAAAAGATCGCAGCCTCGTTTCACTCGACAGCTCCTACAGGATTACTGTTTAGGCGAAAACGAACGCCGAGTCCGACAGGTTAGCCACTCCCACCCCGATCAGGGTCACGGCATAGTCGCCAATCTTCAGCACGGTATCGTTGCCGGTCTGCGCCGCGTGTTGCTTGTAGTCGTAGCCCTGCCCCGCGCCTTCAACGCCCATGAACACCAGTTTGTCGCTGCCCTGATAACCGTTGATGGCATCGAAACCGAACGCGCCGCTGAACAGGAAGGTGTTGTTGCCACCCACGGCAGTCATCACGTCGTTACCGGCGCCACCGACGAAGGTCACATGGCCTTTGTCGCTGATCAGCTTGTCATCGCCACCGAGGCCGAACAGCCAGTCACCGTCAGCCGTGGCGTGCAGCGCATTGCCGTAGCCATCGCCGCTGAGCGAATGGTTGTACTGGGTCAGCTCGCTGCCATTGGTCAAACCCTTAGCCGTGACGCCCCAGGTGATTTCCTTGCTGCCCCACCACGAACCCGACTCCTTGCTCACCAGCGCGCCAATGTCGCGGGTCATGCTGATGCCGCCGTAGGCATCGCGCACGTAAAGCGTGCCGTCACCATCGTTGGCGAAGCTGAAGTTCTGCAACGGTTTCTGCAGTTCGAAGGTGTTGTGACCCTGGCCACCGAGCAGGATGTTATAGCCGCCGTCATCACGGAAACGGTCATCGCCGCCCAGGCCTTCGAGGAAGTCGTTGCCCGCGCCGCCCTTGAGCCAGTCGTTGCTCTGGGTGCCGATAATGAAGGTGCTGCCGGTGTGCGGCTCACCGCTGCGCCCCAGATCCTCGACCCAGGTTTTGCCCCGGGACGCTTCTTCCAGATTGGAGACGATGATCGTCGAGTCTTTATGCGTCAGGTTGTAAAACTTCGAATCGATGACCCGATTCAAGCCATCGGCATAGCCCAGCGAGCTGTGGGCCGACCAGTTCAGCGGATTGACGATGCTGAACGGCACCAGGTTCTGCGCGGTGGACGCGTAGTTGTCGTTGAAGTTGACGATGTTGTCGGTGGTCGAATCGTGGGGTTTGTCGTGCTTGCCCATCGAGGCTGTGCTGAACGTGGTGCCATCGAGCACGCGGAACACCGGGTCGTTCTCGAAACCGATATTCAGCACGTTATTGCCGGTGCTGCTCTGGGTGGGCGAGGCGAAGGTGATGTAGTTGGCGTCCTTGAAGAAGCCGCCCCAGTTGCTCGCGCTCAATTCGGCAACGCTGTTGACGCCGAGCCCGCCGAGGCTGTGGCCACTGAGCAGGACGTCCTTGGCGGCGATGCCGTTGGCAATGGCGAATGCCGCGACAGCCTTGAGCAAATTGTCGAAGGCGTTTTTAGCGTAATTGCTCGCGTAATCCGAAGGCCCGATGGCAGCCAGCAGGTTGTTTTTCAGGTCGCCGAAGGTATCGCTGTAACCGAGCCCGCCGGTGCCACGAAAGGCCACGCCGATGCCGATCAGTTTGCCGGCGGCGTCGTATTTGCCGAGCACTTCGGCCTCGGCGCTGGTGAAGCCGTCCTTCTCGCCGAAGAACGTGCCCTGCGGCCCGACTTTGCCCTGATAGCCCAGCGCCGTCGCCGTGAGCGGCGTCCAGGCGGTGGCCGGCAGCGGCTTGCCGGTCGGCGTGTAGGCATATAGCGTCAGCGCGATGGCGTCGCTGTACAACGCTTTGCCATCGGCATTTTTATAATCGAACAGTCCCATGTTGTGCTCTCTCTTCCTTCAGAAACCGGCAGCTCTGTGCAGAGCTGCCGGTACGCTTTAGAACTGCCAGTCGAGGGTCAGACCCACACCGTGGTCCTTCTCGTTCGAGCCGATCAGGCCGTTGTAATCCAGGTTCACCCGCACATCGCGGTTGAGCGCCAGACCTGCCCGCACGCCGACCACCGCGGCGTCGCGATCCATCGACACGCCCTGCACGGTGAACGCGCTGTTGCCGTTGGCAAAGGCCAGATGGCTGTCAGCATCGACGTTGTTCAGGTTGTGCTGCCAGCCGAGGCTCGCGCCCAGTTCCAGCTGATGCTGATCCGACAAGGCGAACGAACGCTTGGCGCGCACGCCGAGGGTCGACAGCACCACATCGCGATTGTCCTCACCGCCCTTCAGCGCGGCGGCGTCACCCTTCTCGGTGAAGCTTTCGGTATTGAGGTGCACGTAGGACAGGTTGGCGAACGGTTCCAGATTCATCGGTTGCAGGCCCAGATCATAAGCGGCCTCGGTGAACACTTGAGTGGTGGCGGCATCGTGCTTGGTCTTTTGTTTACTGCTGACGTCCCCGAACTGCAGGTCACGTTTGACGTCGACACGGTGCCAGCTGTAGGCGCCGCCGACGGTCAGCCGCAGCGCATCGATCTGATGCCCCAGGTACGCACCCAAGTGGTAGCTGTCGACCGACGCCGACGAATGCGTGCCGCTGCCCATGCTCAACGAGCTGTCGCTATAACCGGTAACGAAACCCAGACGGGTATCTTCAGCGATCAAGCCATCAACACCGGCCAGCAGGCCGCCAATAGAGCTGTTGGAGTCGGCATTGTCATGCCCGCCATCACTCTTGCCCCACGAACCCAACACTTTGACCCAGGCGTTGCTGCGATCGTCGGTCGGTGCGCCAGCGTTGAACAGATCACGCTCACGCAGACGCTCGCCCACCGCTTCACGCAGGTAACGGCTGTCGTTGATCAGCATCGTGCCAATGGCCGGATGGATCTCGCCGGACAGTTGCTGGAACGCTTGCTGCGCCGACGCCGCATTCGGCGACAGCAACAGGGTTTCGAACAGCGCATTGCCGGCGCCCAGCCGTTCCGCCGCAGCGCCCACCGCGCGCTGGTTTGGCGTCAGACCGACGCTGGCGAACGAAGCCTCGTTACGCCCGACGGCCAACTGGATGCCATCGGCCGAGTACGCCAGCGTGCCACCGAGGAAGGCGTAATCCGGCAACACCTGACCGAAGCGCCCTTCAATGCCGCCGGCCGCTTGCAGGATGTTGTAGCGCGTGCCGAGCAGGCTTTGCACCTCGTTGGTGGTCAGCAGTGTCGGGCTGTTTTCCAGCGACATGCTCACCGTCGCGCCTTCAATGACCGCTTTGCCAGTCGCGATGATCTGGTCGCTGCTGGTCGGCGACAGCTCTACGGCGTAGGTCGAACCCGGTGCAAAGGTCACGTCACCGGCCACATTCATTGTGCCGATGGAGTTACCCGGCGCCACCGTACCGCCGCTGTTCACCGACAGCGCACCGATGTGGCCATTGCCGCCGAGGATACCGCCGTCATTCACCGTCACCGCCGATTGCAGCGAACCGTTAATGGCCAGACGCCCCTGATTGACCAGGGTCGGGCCGCTGTAAGTGTTGTTGCCGGTCAGCACCAGCGTGCCGATACCTTGCTTGGTCAAACCGCCGTGGCCGGAAATGTCGTTGCGCCAGGTGTCGAGGCCGCAGGTGATGTCGGTGCACACGCGTTCGGTCGGTTTGCCCTGATCGATGATCGCGCCGATGCCCGGTAGATCGGCGACAAACTGGCCGGAACCGTACGCGCCCTCGATGCGGAATTCCGCCGGTATGTCTTGCTCAGTGACGAACATCGACGGGCCATCGATGCCCTTGCGCAGGTTGATCATGCCCCAGCCGTACAAGGCGTCGATGCCCGGTGCGCCGAGGTCGGTGGCGGTGGTGCGCAAGACCGTGGCGACTTGATCGCCGGTCATGTACGGGAAGCGTTCCATCAGCACCGCCATGGAGCCGGCGACGTGCGGCGCGGCCATCGAGGTGCCGTTGTAGTTTTTGTAGCCGGTGGTCAGGTTGTCGGCGTTGGTGCCTTCGATGATCGAGCTGAAGATCTTCGTGCCTGGCGCCGAGACGCAGAAACTCGCGGTGTAACCGCAGCGCGAGGAGAACGTGCTCATGATGTACGGGTTGGCGCTGGCCAGGTCCGGGTTCTTCTGCAACGCGGCGACGGTGATCCAGTTCGGCGCGATGTCCGGAACGAAATAACCGAGGCCGGCGATGGCGTCCGGGTTGTTGAGGTTGTAGTCATTGCCGGCAGCGAAAATCGTCACGATGCCGCTGCGTGCGGCGGCAATCGCGCCATCGTAGGCACCGCCGGGTTTGGTGCCGAGCAGCGTGCGGATCTCGTTGAACTGCAACTGCGCGTCATTGACGGTGAAATGCGGGTACGCCGGATCGCGGCCGCCGAGGTCGAAACGATCAGTGATACCGATGCCCCAACTGTTGTTGATGATCCGCGCGCCGCTGGCGATCAGTGCATCCCAACCGGCCTTGTACACCGCGCCGTCGTTGCCGCGAACGATGCCGTCTTCCGGACCCGGGTCACCGTTGTCGGCGCTGATGATCTGCGCACCGAACGCCACACCGTGCATCGGTCCGCCGTCGCGACTGCCGGCGGCGATACCGCCGACGTGGGTGCCGTGGGCGCCGAGTTTGCCGTCGGAGCCGACCGAGGGCGAACCGTCATAGCGGAACGCATCGCCGGCTTTGACCGGGATGTACGGGTCGGTGTATTCGCGGATTCCGCTGGTGACCAGGGTGACGACTTTATTGCTGCCGGAAAACTCCGGGTGCGCGGCGTACACCGGCTGGTCGAAGATCCCCAGTTTCACGCCTTTACCGGTATAGCCGGCGGCGTAAGCATGATCGGCACCGATCGCGCCCAGACCCCAATCGGCCTGAAACTCGGCACTGCGCCAACTCGACGGATCGCCCGTGCGACCGCTCTCCACGTACGGCGCAGCGTGTGCCGTGCCGATTGCACAGAGTACGGCGAGCGTGAGGGATTTCAGGGCAAAGCGGCCACCCGTTTGCGCGGGGGTTTTATTGTTATTCATCCAGCGACCTTCCTTAGTGTTGTTGCGAAAAATCCGTCTCTTCAGCTCTGATCGTTCCCACGCTCCGCGTGGGAACGATCAGCGTGGGTTAGAACTGCCAGTTCAGGCTCAGGCCGACGCCATGGCTTTTCTCGCGATTGGCCAGTTGTCCGTTGTAATCAAGGTTGACGCGCACGTCCTTGCTCAACGCCAGGCTGGCCTGCACGCCAACGAGCGCGGCATCGCGCACCAGCGCCGAACTCTCCACCGCGTACGGCGTGCCGCCGCTGGCAAAGCGCAAATGCTGCTCGGAATCGATGTCGCTGAGGCTGTGCTGCCAGCCGAGGTGGCCGCTGACATCCAGTGCCTGCCGGGTCGACAGATTGAACGTCTTCACCGCCCGCACGCCGAGTGTGCTGAGCACCGCGTCACGTTGATCACCCGAACTTTTCAGCGCCGCGGCGTCGCCCTTCTCGGTGAAACCTTCAGTGTCCAGATGCACGTAAGCCAGGTTGGCGAACGGCTCCAGCGCCAGTGGTTGCAGGTGCAGGCGATAAGCCGCTTCGCCGAATACTTGCGTGGTGGTGGCATCGACCTTGGTTTTCTGTTTGGCACTGAGGTCGCTGTATTGCAGATCGCGTTTCACATCGGCGCGATGCCAGCTGTATGCCGCGCCGGTGCTCAAGCGCCACGCGCCGATTTCACGGCCGGCGTACGCGCCTAAGTGATAGCTGTCGACCTTGGCCGACGAATGCGTGCCCGAGCCCATGCTCAGCGAACTGTCGCTATAACCGGTGACCAGACCGATGCGCGTCTGCTCATCCAGCGCGCCATCGACACCGGCCAGCAATCCGCCAATCGAAGTGTTGTAGCCCGCCGTGTCGTGACTCGAATCGGTCGTGCCCCAAGCGCCGAGGGCTTTGATCCAGCCATTGCTTTGCGCAGCATTGTTATCGCGCAAACGCTCGCCCACTGCATCACGCAACTGGCGGCTGTCGTTGATCAGCATCGTGCCCAGCGCTGGATGGATTTCGCCGCTCAGTTGCTGGAACGCCTGTTGCGCAGACGCGGCATTTTCAGAGAGCAGCAGGCTTTCATACACCGAGTTGCCTGCGCCCAGACTTTCCGCAGCCGTCGCCACCGCGCGCTGATTCGGGGTCAGGCCAACACTGGCAAAAGAGGTCGCGTTGCGCTCGATACTCAGTTCAATGGTGGTGACGCCGTAATCGAGGACGCCGCCGATGAACAGATAGTTCGGTTGAACACTGCCAAACTGGCCCCATATTCCGCTCTTCGCCTCCAGGATGACGTAACGATTACCGAGCAGGCTTCTCGCTTCGACGGCACTGAGCAGGGTTGGACTGTTTTCCAGCGACACGCTGACCGCACCCTGACCGGGGGCAGCCATGCCTTCGGCAACGATTCGGTCGCTGCTCGTTGGCGACACCTCTACCTCGTAAGTCGAAAGATCCCCCATAAGGACGTCACGCATCACGCTGAGCGTGCCGATGGAGTGGCCGGGCGCAACGCGGCCGGTGCGGTTGAGGATCAATCCGCCGACCACACCAGTACCACTAAGAGTACCGCCGTCATTGACTGTCACCGTCGAAGTCAATGTACCGTCGACGCTCAGCAGACCGCCGTTGACCATGGTCTCGCCACTGAACGTATTGTTCCCGGTGAGATACAGACTCCCTGCCCCGGACTTGATCAGGCGACCCTGAAGTATCTTGTTCTCCCATGCGGCGTCGCGGGCCATGCCCACCGCATAATCCGTCTTGTCCTGCTGGCTGGCATTCTCCGGAAGCCCGTTGTACCAAGCCTTGTTGAAGAATGTTTTCTCCCACGCATAGTGCTCGGCGAGTGCTTCATCTTCGCGGGCTTTGCCTGCCTTGTCGGAAATGTCATTGCTCCAGACGTCACTCTGTCCGGCCGCCAGATTGGCATTGAACACCCCCATCAACTGCCCCGGCCCCCGCATCGCCCGGTCCAGGTTGATGACACCCCAGCCGACCTGTTCATTCGGCACTTGCGTCACCGAACCATCCAGTTGCGTGGCGGTGGTCAGCAGCACTTGCAGGGCTTGCTGATTGGTCATGTACGGGAAACGCTCCATGACCAGCGCCAATGCGCCGGTCGCATGGGGTGCCGCCATCGAGGTACCGGACTTGATCCCGTAGCCGCCGCCGGGAACGGTGCTGTCGATCTTCGCGCCCGGTGTGGTGATGCACCAGTATTTGGCGATGCCGCACTGGTTGTACTTCTGCTGATTGTTCTGATCGAGCCCGGAGACCGCCAGCCAGTGGCCTTCGAGATCCGGCTGAAAATACGGCAGTGCCGCACGCACGCTGGCATTCGGGTAGCCGCTGTTGCCGGCGCTGAACACGTTGATCACCCCGCGCCGCGAGACATCGGCCGCCGCGTCAAGCCAGGTGCCCTGGTTGTAGTGCTGGGCGTAGGCCTTCTGCACATCCGCGAGGGTGCGGTAACTGACATCTGGCGGCTGGCTACCCCAACTGTTGTTGATCGCGCGCACGCCGGCATCGGCCAGCGCGTCGTACACCGCTTTGAAATACCGCGGATCGGGATTGGGGCCGAACAGGAAGCTGTCGTTCTTGTTGGTGTTGCCGACGTAGATCTGCGCGTTGTACGCCACGCCATGCATGCCGCTGCCATCGCGCGAGGCGCCCATGGTGCCGACGACGTGGGTGCCGTGAGAGTCGTTGTTGGGATTGAGGGTGCCGTCGACGTTGAACGGCGAGCCATCGACGTAGCTGCCAGTGGCCGTCACCGGGTGATAGCGGTCACTGGCGAACTCTGGGTGAGTTGTGTCAAAGCCGGAATCGAGGGCGCCGATTTTTACCCCCTTGCCACTAAATCCTGCCGCGTAGGCTTTGTCGGCCTGCATCCGCTCAAGGCCCCAGTCACGGAGGAATTCGGCAGTGCGCCAACTGGCCGGATCGCCGGGTTTTCCAGGTTCCAGGTATTGCGCCTGAGCGGGGTTTGCGGAAATCGTAAGCAGCAAGGTGCCGAGCGAAATAGGTTTGATACGTCCGTCCATGTTCACCATTCACTTTTATTGTTTTATGCAGGTTCTTTTGCGGTGTTGCCTGTTCCCCTCACCCCAGCCCTCTCCCCGAGGGAGAGGGAGCCGACCGAGGTGTCTTGCGTCATTCATCGACCTGAAAACCTGGGTCGATTGTGGATTAGGTAAAGCACATCCCCTCACCCCAGCCCTCTCCCCGAGGGAGAGGGAGCTGACCGAGGTGTCTCACGTCATACATCGACCTGAAAACCCCGGTCGATTATGGATTCGGTGCCGCTCGATCAGGTCGGCGTACTTCTAAAATATCCCCCGATCGGTCCCCTCTCCCTCTGGGAGAGGGTTAGGGTGAGGGCTGGTGAGCGACCACAAATGCCTCATCCACCCGCGCCAGATCCTGCTCGTTCAACGTCCCGGCGTAGTAATGCAACTTGGTCCACGCCATCAAATAGTCATACCGAGCCTGCGCCAGATCACGGCGCGTGGTGAACAGTTGCTGCTCGGCGTTCAACGCGTCGAGGTTGGTGCGTTCGCCACCGAGAATGCTCTGCTTGGTCGACACCACCAGCGCTTCCGCCGAGCTCAACGCTTTCTGATAAGCGCGCAGTTTGCTTACCCCGGACAAACACGCACTGAACTGACGACGCAGTTCGATCAGCGTCTCGCGTGTCTTGCCATCAAGCTCGTACTCCGCCTGTTCCATGGTGCGGCTGGCCTGACGCGTCGACGCCGACACCCCGCCCCCGGCATACAACGGCACGCTGACTTCGAAACCAATGGTGTTGGTTTCGTAGCGCTGGTTGTAGGTATTGCCGCTTTCTGATTCGTTCTGGCGCATCGAGGCATAGGCATTGATTTTCGGCAGATGCCCGGCGCGATTGCGTTCCACTTCATAACGCGCAACTTCCACGGCCTGGCGCTGCGAGGCCAGATTCGGGTTATTGCTCACCGCCATTTCGTGCCAGGTGTCGTAATTGGCTGGCATCAGCGCGAAGGTCTGGAAGTTTTGCCCCAGCGGCGCCAGATCGCCGATATCCACCGCCGGCACGCCCACCAGTGCGCCCAGTTCACGCAGCGCCGCGTCTTGTTCATTGCGCGCTTCGATCTCTTCAGCGGTCGCCAGTTCATAGCGCGACTCAGCCTCGAGAATGTCGGTGCGCGTGCCCTCGCCTTGCTTGAACATGTGCTCGTTCTGCTGGAACTGCTGCTCGTAGGCCTTCTTCTTCGCCTGGGCGATATCGATCTGATCCTGCGCGAACAGTGCCTTGGTGTAGTTATCCAGCACGCGGACCAACAGTTCCTGGCTCTTGCCGCGAAAGTTTTCGTCGGCGAACAACGACTGCGCGACACCTTTGCGATACGCGGCATACGCCTCGTAATCGAGCAGCGGTTGCTGCAGGGTCAGTGCCGAGCCGTAACTGCTGTAGTTGCGGTCATCGGTACGATTACGCGCGCGCTCATCCAGCGAGGTGGCTTTCGAGGAGTTACGGCCCTTGTTGTAGGTGTAACCGATGCGCGGCAGCAGGCCGGCACGGCCAATGGCGCGGTTTTCCAGGCCGGCATCACGCTCCTTGATCGCCCCGAGGAACACCGGGTCATTGCGCAACGCCTGTTCGTAGATCTCGAACGGCCCCATCGCCGCCACTGCTGAGTGACTCGCGAGCAGCATCATTGCCGCCGCGAGCATGGAAAGCTTATTCATACAGCCGAACATCCTTATTCCTCGGTCAACGCGGAGCCGGCCCGGTCGAGCAGCGGTTTGAACAGATAGTTGAGGAGTGAACGTTCGCCGGTGCGCACGAACATTTCTGCCGGCATGCCGGGCTTGATCACCAGACCGTTGAGTTTTTCCATGGCCTGATCGCTGACGCTGCTGCGCAGGACGTAGTACGGCACGCCGGTTTTCTCGTCGACCATCTGGTCGGCGGAAATAAGACTGACTTCACCCGGTACACGCGGGGTTTTGCTCTGGTTGAACGCGGTAAACAGAATGTCCACCGGCAAATGCGTGCCGACCTTGTCGATCAGGTTGATCGGCAAGTGCCCTTCCACTTCCAGCGTGGTGCCTTGCGGAACGATCTCCAGCAAGGTTTCACCCTGACGCACCACGGCACCTTCGGTGTGCACGCCGAGGTTGACCGCGACGCCGTCGGCGGTGGCGATGATTTCGCTGTGCTGCAGATCGAAACCGGCGGAGGTCAGTTGCTCCGACAGGGTCACGCTTTTCAGCTGCGCGTCGGCCAGTTGCGTGCGGACTTCCTTCTGGTATTCCTCGGCGTGCTGTTGCAGCTTCAGCCGCGACTCGAGGATGCCCTGTTCCACGCGGCCGCTTTCACCGGTGTTTTCCGCCAGTTGCTGCTGCACTTGCGACAGTTGACGCTGGTACTCCATCAAGCGGTTGCGCGGGATGTAGCCGTTGTCCGCCAGCGGTTGCAGGTTGCTCAGCTGTTGTTGCAGCGAGTCGGCCTGGGCATTCAGATCGGTGCGGGCGCGGCGCATGCCGGCCAGTTGCGCGGTGGCGCCTTCGATGCTCGCACGCAGTCCGGCCTGCTCGCGGTAGTAGGCCTCGCGACGGCTGCTGAACAGTTGCCGCTGACCTTCCAGCACCAGTGCCAGACGCGGATCCGGATCATTGCTCAGCTCGGCGGGAAAGGTCACTTGCTTGAGGTTGTCGCGCTCGGCCTGCCAACGCGCGAGACTGGCCCAGGCCATGCGGTACTGCGCCTGCAGCGACTGCACGTCAGCGGCGACTTGCGTCTGATCGAGGCGGAACAACGGCTGACCCTGCTTCACGATTTCGCCTTCGCGCACCAGAATCCGGCTGACCACGCCGCTGCTCATCGACTGCACGGCTTTGCGCTTGCCCGAGACCACAACCGTGCCTTGCACCGGAATGCCTTGATCCAGCGGCGCCAACGCCGCCCAAGTGAAGAAACTGCCAGCGCCGACGATCGCCAGAATCCAGCCCATACGCGCGAAGAACTTTGCATCGCGTTCCGGGCGCTCGGTAATGTAGGCGTGTTCCATGCTCGCTTCGTTTTCAGTGTTCATGCTTGCGCTGCTCATACACCCGAATTCCTTGTCGAGGGCTGATACTGTCGACTCATGCTGAGCCCGCCCGGTGCCTGTGCAGCTTTTTCCCGTTGTTGTTCTTGCTGGCCGGAAAGTGCCTTGAGCACGTCCTGACTCGGGCCGAAGGCTTGCAAACGCCCGTCATTGAGGACCAGCAATTTGTCCGCCTGGGCCAGCACTGAAGAGCGATGCGTCACCAGCACCACCGTGGTGCCTTGCGCTTTAAGCGCGGCAATGGCGCTGGCCAGTGCCGCTTCACCGACGGTGTCGAGGTTGGAATTCGGTTCATCCAGCACCACCAGGCTCGGCGTGCCGTACATCGAACGCGCCAGTGCCACACGCTGCTTCTGGCCGCCGGACAAGCCACTGCCGTCCTCGCCCAGTTGCGTGTCGTAACCTTGCGGCAGACGCAGGATCATTTCGTGCACGCCAGCCTGTTGCGCGGCGGCGACGACTTTCTGTGGATCAGCCTCGCTGAAACGGGCGATGTTTTCGGCGATGCTGCCGCTGAACAGTTCGATGTCTTGCGGCAGATAACCGATGTAGGGGCCGAGCTGGTCGCGGTTCCAGCGATGAATATCCGCGCCATCGAGGCGCACGGTGCCGCCGAGGGTTGGCCAGACACCGACCAGCACACGGGCCAGCGTCGATTTGCCGGAGCCGGAAGCACCGAGCACGCCGAGCACTTCGCCGGCATTCAGATTGAAATTGACCATTTGCAACGTAGCCGTGCGTTGCCCCGGTGGGCCGGCGCTGACCTGTTCGAAAGTAATCTGGCCTTTCGGCGCGGGCAGCGCCATGGCGTCGTCACTCGGCGGGAACGCTTGCAGCAGCGCATCGAGACGACGGTAAGCCAGCTTCGCCCCGCTCCACTGCTTCCACACGGCAATCAACTGATCGATCGGGCTCAGTACACGACCCATCAAGATCGAACCGGCGATCATCATCCCGGCGGTCATGTCACCCTTGATCACCAGCAATGCGCCCAGGCCCAAGACCAGCGATTGCAGGCACAGGCGCAGGGTTTTACTCACAGAGCTGATCACCGCACCGGTGTCGCTGGCCTGATTCTGCAGACCGAGGAAGCGCGAGTGCACCTGGAACCAGCGCTTGCGCAGGGAACCGAGCATGCCCATCGCCTGAATGGTTTCGGCGTTGTGCAAATGGCTGGTGGCCAACTGGCTGGACTTCTGCGAATAACCGGCGGCTTCGCCCAGTGGCTTTTTGGTCATGTATTCGTTGAGGCAGGCCAGCCCGATCAGCAACAGTGCGCCTGCGGTGGCGAGCACGCCGAGCCAGACGTTGAACAGGTAAATCACGAACAGATAGACCGGGAACCACGGCGCATCGAAAAACGCGAACAGCGCCGGCCCGGTAACGAATTGACGAATGTGCGTGAGGTCGCCCAGCGACTGCCCGGCGTTGCCCTCGCCCTTGAACAGGTTGCGTTCGAACGCCGCTTGATAAACACGCAGGTTGAAGCGGCGCTCCAACTGGCTGCCGATGCGAATCACGATAAAGCTGCGGATCACTTCCAGCATGCCAATGAAGGCAAAGAAGCCGACGACCATCAACGACAGCATCGCCAGGGTCGTTTCGTTCTGCGACGACAGCACCCGGTCATAGACCTGGAGCATATAGATGGAGGGCACCAGCATCAGCACGTTAATCAGCGCGGTAAAGCAACCGACGCTGATCAGGATACTTTTATAGTCACCCAATGCCTTGATTAAGGGAGCGGTGGCTGGGGCCTTCGCCATCTTCATTGATTATTCCTGGAAAATATTTCCCGCCATTCATTGGCAAGATTCGAATTAATGATCCGTGCAACGTCGGAACTTGCTTTTTTCGTCTACCGCTTACACTTTCATAACAACTTGCGCGATTAACTGCGGTGCAGTTGCCATTCAGCGTTTCTTATAACCATTGCGTGGCGCTTTATATTAAAACCTTGTCGCCGTTTGAATAATCAAGGCTATTGCGCTGCGCGCTCAAGCGTAATCACCAGACCCGATTTCAAAGTCGCCAGATAAAGCCCGTCACGTTGTCGGCTGAAAAACTGGATTCTTGAGCCTTCTTTACCGGTGATCGCGATACCGTCCGGCTCAGGAAACCAGCCGATCGGGGTTTCTTCAAGCCATGCACCCAGGCAGTCGGCGCCTTTGCCCAAGGTTTTGTTGGCTGCCAATTCCACGAGGCACGTATTCGAAGGCTTGTCCTGTTGTTTTAGCGCTTCTCGATCATCATCCCGGGTAGACAATGTCGCTTGCCACTGTCCGGCAAACACCGAGGGTTCTTCGAGTCTGAGGCTGCTTGCCATGCTGGTTTCTCCTGAAATCATGATGAGCGCCGCCGAAAGCCACGCCGCTACCTTGTAGGTAAAAGCTTTACTGATCATGGGAATATTCGCTCCGGCGTGTAGCCTTGCTTACCTGTTAATACGATGCAAGCAAAGAAAGCGGCGCATCACGCGCCGCTTTCCATTTCTACATCACGCCACGATGTCGCTGGTCGCTGCCTGGCCAACGGTGCTGACCTGGAAGTCGGCCACGCCGTGCCCGGAGAAGTCCACCGAGAGCAGGCTGTTGCCGCCCGACGACGTCAGGACCGCGTCACCGGCAGCACCGGTGAAGCTGCTGACGAAGTGCAGGCCGGCACCGTTGGTGATGCCAGTCAGGTCGATTTTGTCCAGACCGCTGACGAAATCGAGGATCTGATCGATCGTACCTGGCTTGGAATCGGAACTGGCCGCGAACACAAAGGTGTCCGAACCAGCACCGCCCCACAACTTGTCAGCACCGCCAGCGCCGTAGAGGATGTCGTTGCCGGCACCGCCCTTGAGCTCGTTGGCCACGCTGTTGCCGATCAGCAGATCGCTACCCGAGCCGCCAATGGCGTTCTCGATGATCGCGCCCTTGGCGATGGACACGTTACCTACCATGCCGCCAACGTCGGAGAACGAGGCGTCATTGAGGTTGATCTTCTGGTTCTGGGTGAAACCCGAGAAGTCCAGAGTATCTTTGCCGCCCGCGTCCCACACCGAGAACACCACTTTGTCACTCGACGACGAAGCGCTGAGGAAATCGCGGCCAGTGTTGGAGTTGAAGCCGTAGGTGGTGTCACCGGTACGGGTGGTCAGGTTGGCACCGTAGAGCTTCTGGATGGCAGCGATATCGTCCATCAGTGGGCCGGACGAATACGCTTCGACCCCGCCCTTGCTGAAGTTCTGATTGGTGTTGCTTTCGCTCCAGTAGCTCATGACGCTGTAGCCGCGGGTGTCCTGCCCGTAGGACGCGTCGTTGTAGGTCGGGTTGCCATTACCGGCGTTGTAGTCGCCAGGGTGAGCGAGACCCAGGCTGTGGCCGATTTCGTGAGTCAGGGTCTGACGACCGTAGTTGTTCAGATCCGGATTCTTGTTCTGCGTGTAGCCACTGTTGATCAGGTACCACGAGGTGCCGTCATAACCGGCGCCAGTGCCTGGCAGATAAGCGAACGCTGCAGCGCCATCCTGGCCACCGCTGTAGTTACCGAAGGTCATGTGGCCGTCACCGCCCGAGGCTTTCTCGGTGAAGGTCACATTGGCCACGTCAGCCCAGGATTGCATGGCGAGCTTGGCCTGGGCTTGTTGTTGTGCACTGAACTGACTGAACCCGGTGATCCCGTGCTTGTACATCGTGCTGGACGATGCCGAAGTCAGGAACGTATAGGTGAGTTCGATCTTGCCGCTGCCGTCCTTGTCCTGGTAGGCAGCACCGTCGCGCAGCAACTGGGTGGCGGCCTGGTCGACGGAGTAGGAGGGTTTGCCATTGACCGTGAGGTTGCCGCCACGGTCGTACTGATGGCTGAAGCTATTGATCTGGTTATACGCCGAGCTGAAGGCTGACAGCTGGAAAGCCTGTTCGGCAGTATCAATAGCATTCGCTTTAACTTTCGACATAAACACACTTCCTTGTTTAGCAATGGAACAGTTTTTGTCCGACAGGACGATCTCTGGCGAGGTCGTCCTATCACTCGCCCAATGAAGGCGTAAGAAACCTGACACAATTTGAAATCTGCCGTAAAGGATTTTTTTGGGATCAAATCGGACTGTTTCGGGAAACTGCCGTAAACAAAGCGTGCGGAGGTGAAAGAATGTTTTAGTTGCGGAGCTTTTGCCTAATTGTCTGACGATTTTCTATTTAAATATTAAATATGGGTAAGTTGTTTTTTGTTAGGCGCGTCTCACTTTCCTGCACTTTATTAGTGCGATGCCAGTGTATTGATATCAACCAAATGGCTCACCCAAACTGTAGGAGCTGACGAGTGAAACGAGGCTGCGATCTTTTGACTTTGCCTTTCGAAAGCAAGATCAAAAGATCGCAGCCTGCGGCAGCGCCTACAGGGGAAAAGCGGATCAGCTACCGGTGCGTATCTTGTTCCACACGCGGGTGCGGATCCGGTCGATATTCAACGGCATCGCCTCCAGCGCGAATAATTTGCCCATCATCTCCGGACTTGGATACACCTTGGTGTCGTTCTTGATCGCAGGGTCGATCAGGCTGTCCGCCTGCTCATTGCCATTGGCGTAATGCACGTAGTTGCTGATGCCGGCCATCACGTCCGGGCGCAGCAGGTAGTTCATGAACGCATAACCAGCCTTCTCGTCCGGCGCGTCGGCGGGCATGGCGACCATGTCGAACCAGATCGCTGCGCCCTCCTTGGGAATCGCGTAGCCGATGTCGACGTCATTCTTCGCCTCTTTGGCGCGGTTCTCGGCTTGCAGGATGTCACCGGAAAAGCCAACAGCCACACAGATATCTCCATTGGCCAGATCGCTGGTGTATTTCGAGGAGTGGAAGTAGCTGACATACGGCCGCACTTTCATCAGCAGCGCCTCAGCCTTTTTATAGTCCTCGGGATTTTTGCTGTGGTGCGGCAGGCCCAAGTAGTTGAGCGCTGCCGGGAGCAGTTCCGGGCCGTTATCGAGGATCGCCACGCCGCACTTCTGCAGCTTTTCCATGTACTCGGGCTTGAAGATCAGGTCCCAGGAATCCACCGGTGCGTTGTCGCCCAGCACCGCTTTGACTTTGGCGATGTTGTAGCCGATGCCGGTGCTGCCCCACAGGTACGGAAAGCCGTGTTCGTTGTTCGGGTCATTGGTTTGCAGGGCTTTGAGCAGCACCGGATTGAGATTCTTCCAGTTCGGCAACTGGCTCTTGTCGAGTTTCTTCAGCGCCCCACCCTGAATCTGCCGAGCCATGAAGTGGTTGGACGGAAACACCACGTCGTAACCGGATTTACCGGTCATCAACTTGCCGTCGAGCGTTTCGTTGCTGTCGTAGACGTCATAAGTGACACCCACGCCGGTCTCTTTTTCGAAGTTCTTGGTGGTGTCCGGCGCGATGTAGTCGGACCAGTTGTAAACCTTGACCGTTTCCGCTGCCTGAGCAAGGGAAACGGCGAGCATCAGCGGTGCCAGAGCGAGGGTCTTGCGGATCATGGATCGATTCCTGTGTGGGTTTTCTTTTTTGTTGGCAGGCAATCAAAAGGATCAAACAATCAGAAAATCAGCACGTAGCTCTTGCGCACGGTTTCCTGGATATCCCAGATACCAAGCGTATTGGCCGGCAACATCAGTGCGTCGCCACCTTGTATGTGCAGGGTTTCGCCGCCACCGTCAGGGGTGAACGTGCAACGCCCGGAGATGAAATGGCAGAACTCTTGCGCGGTGATCTGCCGGCGCCAGCGCCCGGGCGTGCATTCCCAGACGCCGGTCTCGACGCCGTCATCGCGCTCGACGCTGGTGGTCGAGGCGATCGCCACCGGTTCGCCGAGGGGTACGGCCACCGGGTTGGATTCATCGAGTGGCAGGGTTGCGGTGTTTTTGAACTGGGTAATGCTCATGGTCTGACCTGTCTTTGGGCTTTCTTGAATTAAATCGACGTTCAATGCATGAAACCTTCCATGAAGCCCGCGACCTGGCTGGCGAGCTTGCGCCGCCATGGCGCGGTCGCCGGGTTGGCCAGGGTCTGGTCTTCGTGGACGAAACTTTTGATGATCGCGTTGTAGCCGAGCCAGCGGCACGGCTCTGGCTCCCAGGCGCGCAGGGCATGAATGCCGCCGTCCGGCAGCACCCACGGCTGATGGGTGAGTTCGGTGTCGCGCTCAAGAATCAGCTCCGCGAGGGTGCGCCCGCCGAGATTGCTCGCGCCAACGCCCTCCCCGCCATAACCGCCGGACAGCGCGATGCCATTGGCGCGATCGCAGAGCATGTGCGGTTTGAAGTGCCGGGACATGCCGAGGTTGCCGCCCCAGGCGTGGGTGATCTGCACGTTTTTCAGTTGCGGGAACAGTTCGCCGAACAGATAGCGGCGCAGCTCAACCTCATCGCGGGTCAGATCGAAGTTATGCCGCAACTTGCCGGCAAACTGATAACCACCACGGGCGCCAAAGATCAGGCGGTTATCCGCGCTGCGCTGGCCGTAAGTGACTTGGCGGCTGAATTCGCTGAAGGCTTGGCCGCGATTGAGGCCGATTTCCTCCCAGGTTGCCGCCGACAAGGGTTCAGTGGCGACAATCAGACTTTGCACCGGCAACTGATAACGGCCCAGCGGCGGCAACGTCACCGAATAACCTTCGACGGCCGGCACGATCCAGCGACTGCGCACGCTGGCTTTCGCCGTGCGTAAACTGCCCGACTGCCAATGGGTGACCGGGCTATTTTCGTAGATCTTCACGCCCATGTTCTGCACGGTGCGCGCCAGGCCGCGAACCAGTTTCGCCGGGTGGATGGTCGCCACGTGTGGCGCGTAAATCCCGCCATAGGGTTTGGCCACACGGATCTGCTGGGCCAGTTGTTCGGGGCTGAGCCAGCGGTAATCGTCGTCGGTCAGGCCCTGGGCATGCAGTTTGGCCAGATACTCACGCAGCGTGGCTTCCTGCTCCGGATAGCGCGCCGCGCAATACAGCACGCCGCCCTTGCGGTAATCGCAGTCGATGCCTTCGCGTTCGAGAACAATTTCCACTTCATCGGGAATGCTGTGCAGCAGATCGAATGACGCGCGGCGTTGCTCTGGCGACAGCCCGGCCAGCAAGCGATCCTCGCCGAGCAGGTTGCCCATCAGCCAGCCACCATTGCGACCGGAGGCACCGAAACCGGCGGTTTGTGCTTCGACAATCGCAATGTCGAGGCCCGGCGCGAGTTTCTTCAGGTAGTACGCCGTCCACAGGCCGGTGTAGCCGGCACCGATGATCGCCACGTCGACGTCCAGATCTCGCTCAAGCTCGGGCCGCGCGGTCAGCGGCTCATCGAGTTGATCCATCCACAAACTGATAGTGCGCCACGCCGGCATGCAAGACTCCGCCACTGAAAACCTTCGATGGCGTCGATCCTAGTGGCTGTGCTCAGTTGCTGTCTTGCGCGCGTGTCCGCAAAGAAATTTGTTTAACGTAAGCCTTCGGAGACTGGCCGGTGTGCTGGCGGAAACAGCTGTAAAACGCCGACAACGAATTGAAACCGGCAGCGAAAGCCAGTTCATCGATACGCACCGGCGGTGTGGCGTTATCCAGCGCACGCAGCAAATGCTGCAGGCGCGCCTGATTGACGTAGCGATAGAAGCTTTGCCCCAGCACCTGATTAAGCAGGTAGGAAATCTGATTGCGGCTGTAACCGCACTCCTTCGCCACCCGCTGCAAGTCGAGTTCAGGATCGAGATACGGCTGCTGCTTTTCAAAGTACTGTTGCAGGTCTTCAGCCATGAAACTCAATTGACGCGGCGACAAGCCCAGGCGACTGACCGCCGGGCGCTGACTTGCCGAGTTTGTGCCGTGAGTTTGCGTGCGCACCAGCGAAGCGTATTCGTTGACGCGCCAGATCAGCCCGTCCTTGACCGTGATCGCCTCGCTGGAGCGGAACGACACCAGGCCGTCGCCGCCGCGCAAGGTCACCTCGTATTGGATGAATGCGGTGTTGCCGTCGACGCGAATGCGGTCGCAATGCTCGAGCAATTCGTCGGATTCACGCGGCATGCTGACGCGTACGTACTCGCGCAACTCATCAAGGCCGAGCACGCGATTCTGGAAGAAATCGTTGTACTGGATGTCCGGGTGATACAGCGCCATGACGCTGTCGAGGTCACGGTGCTTCCAGCTCAGGTGATAGCGCATGACCGTGGCCGCCGTGGCCTGGGTCTGTTCTGGGCCGTCGTCGTCGGCGTGCATAAAGGGCTCGGCGCAAAAGAATCGAGCTTGCCGAAGTTCGGCGCGAGCTTCAATGACTAATCCGTAGTGGCCATTTGGCGACGATTGCGTAGGCCGTGACTTACATCAAAAAATGCGAAGCAATCGCAAAATGAACTGAAAAATCTCACAGGAATTTCACATGCAGATGCTACTTTTAATGTCAGTCACCGGTTGAGCCAATGAAGGCTCTTCCCACCTAACATGAGCAAACGGAAGCGCTCGATGAAGAAGGCGGGCAACACATGAATAAAGGGTCAAGCAAAGTCACGTTTCCCAATGCATGCCAGCTGATGCGCTGGCATTTTCATCCCATGGGTTTTGAGGCGACGATGGACGCGCCGGGCAGCATGATCGCCCGTCTGTTTGATCGTGCCAGCGGCGAAACCATGATCGCCATCGCTGGCATCCCGTGTGCGACGGTGATGAATGCAGCAGATGTCGAACGAATTATCGAGGCTGTGGAGGATGAACTGGAAGCCTTCGTACCTCCAGAGTCTCTCAGAAGCTACGCATAAGCTTTTGATTTAAAACAAAAAGCCCACATCTCTGTGGGCTTTTTTGTGCCTATGCGGTTTGTTTGGTAACACGGTGATCAACGAAGAACGGCTTGCCCTTGGCCACCCGGTCAGACGCCCGCGGCATGTTCACCGCTTGCGCTTCCTGCGGTTCGACGTACCAGTAGCAATGGCTGACCGCCCGTGTAATACCGACATAGGCCAGGCGCAGGATTTCGTCTTTTTGCGCAGTGTCGTACGGTTCGCTGTCGCCCGACTTCCCCAAACCTGCCATGCGATAGACCTGGTTCTTGTAGGGCGAACTGGTCAGGTGCTGGCAATCGCCGAGCAGAAACACCGCGTCGGCCTGCAAGCCTTTGGCGCTGTGGTAGGTCAGTTGCTTGAGACGTCGCGCTTCGTACGGCAAGCTCGAATCAACATTAACCACTGACTGAATATGCTCTTCAATCAATAGCTTATCGCTGCTTTTTCGATAAAGCATCAAGATCGAATGACCTTGGCGGTAGTGCTCGGCGAGGCGCTGCCCCAAGGCCTGATCATCGCGCTCCAGCACATTGACTGGCTGCAGCGGCTTGGGCGCACCGCTGGCCTTGGCTTTTTTGCCGGGGATCGCCGGCGCCGCGCGGACGATGTGTTCAGCGGCATCGATGATGTGCTGGTGACTGCGGTAGTTGTCACTGAGCATCACCCGCGTGGTGCCTGGCGACGGGAATTCCTTGTCGAACGCCATGAAGTAACTCGGCGAACTGCCACGCCAGCCGTAAATCGACTGCCAGTCATCGCCGACGCACAGCAGCGATGAACGCTG
Source organism: Pseudomonas sp. AC242 (assembly GCF_979258655.1). Lineage (NCBI taxonomy): Bacteria > Pseudomonadati > Pseudomonadota > Gammaproteobacteria > Pseudomonadales > Pseudomonadaceae > Pseudomonas > Pseudomonas sp. AC242. The sequence goes on along the minus strand of NZ_OZ409873.1, from coordinate 2,298,399 downwards.
CGCGCCCCTCCCGACATGCATGGCGGGGCCACGGCTGCGGATTTCCGTGAGGCTGGCGCGAATCCACGAGACGATCTGCGGCGATACGTCCTGAAACTCGTCGATCATTAAATGCGACAACGGTCTGAGTAACTCATCGCTCAACAGCTTGAGGTTTTCCGGTGAGTGCTCGCTGAACAGCGCGAACATCCGGTTGTAGGTCATGATCGGCGGCTTCTGGTCGAGCAGATGATCTTCAAAGGCCCGCCAGAACAGGCTGAGTGCCTCAAAGAAAAACCGGTCTGGGTCGTCCTTGGCAAAGCTCATGCGACCGACCGCGTCTGGCACGTCCAGGCCGAGGTTTTCGATGAAACCGGCCGCCGCGACAAAACAGTCGAGCAATGGCGCGGAAGCCAGCTCGCCCTTGACCTTGTACTCAAAGCCCGGCCCGGCGCTGGCATCACCCGCCAACGTGGCCAGAACACGCCTTGACGATTCGTAACTATCTAGCCAAATCATAGGCTTACGACAGAAAGCTTGAAACAGGGTGCGCTTGACTGCCCACTCGGCGCGCACGCTGAGCTTGGCATTTGGCCGGCTCGTTTGCGGGTTTTCCCGCGGATCGAAGCCGAGCACCACCCAGGCATCCAGGCTCGGAATGTAGCCATGACAGTGAAATTTCGCGCCGTTGATATCGAAACTCTGCCGGTTCGGCTCAATGCCCTTGATCGGCCAGGCGCCAGCGCGGAACCACAGATCTTCAATGGCATCGCACAGTTCTTCATCGCGCTGGGAGGCTAACTGCGTCACCGCTACGCGTTTTTGCACGTCCGGATGATCGCGTTCCAGCTCCTTGAGCTGCAAACCAGCTCGGGACAGCGGCTGAATCAACTGGCGGAAACGCTCGTCTTCATTAAACAAGCGCTGATAACAGGCGTTGAGTTGCTGGCGTTGTGCATCGTTGATGCGCAGGTCGAAGGGGTTACTGTCGACCTCCTGCTCATCACCTTGTGCGCGGTGACTGAGGTTTTCAAAGGCCTGCAGACGTTCGAAACCCGGCAAGCTGCGCACCATCGGCAGGATGCGCGAGTGGAAAGTACGCACCAGATCGCGTGCCTGGCGCAGGTTCAGCGCCAGGCCCCAGAGCGCGAACAGCTCGATCAGTTTGTTGATGAAATCCTTGCGCGACTCGCGGGTGAAGGTCACCACGGTCATCGAGTCCAGCTCAAAACCCAGATAGTGGTTAAGCAACAGAATGCGCAGCACCAGCGTGGTGGACTTGCCCGCGCCAGCGCCAGCTACCACTGAGGTTGACGGGGTTTCGCTGAAAATCATCTTCCACTGCGCGACGCTCGGTTGAGCGTGCTCAGGCAGCAAACGGGCGACATCGGCCTTCATGCGCTTTTTCAGCTCGGCCGTCAGCGGCAGGCGCCAATCGTCAAACAGATGGTTATCGACGCTGGGCGGTCGATGCTCAGTGTTACGACTGTCACGGATCAGCAGCACCTGACGGCCTTCTTCCAGCCCCTCAAGCTTGCCTTCCTTAAAGCCATATTCGACGCCGGCGGTATGCCCGCTGCGAAAGCCATCGGCCTGACCGTGCAACCACGATGCTCGGTGTTGAGCGCGCAGCCGGGTCAAACCATGGCCGAAAAAGCGCGCAGCCAGACGTTTGAACCATGGCATCTCGGCCAAGGGGCGAAGTTCGGGAGGAAGATCGGGGGTGTGTTGCGCCACGCTGACGGACTCCAGTGTGTGAGGCTGTTGCGGCTATGGTGTCTGTATTTGCCGTTCAGTTCTAGCGAAATGCTTACAGGTCATTGGTTTAGGCGATGAACTGAAGGTGAGATGAGATCCTTTCGAGCTTGTTTCCAATCGATCAATTCGATAATAACGCCGCACTTTTTACGCTTTTTATCGATTATTGACTGATAGATGATGGCCGTCATAAACCACCGGTGTCGCGTCGGGTGTCAACCATTAACACCCCATGACGAACCTTTTGAGGAGACGATCATGCTTGAACTCAGACCCTTCAGCTCGCTGGGCGGCGCCCACCACGGCTGGTTGGATGCCCATCACCACTTTTCGTTCGCCGAGTACTACGATCCGCAGCGCATGAGCTGGGGCAACCTGCGGGTGTGGAACGATGACGTGATCGCCGCAGGTACTGGCTTTCCACAACATCCGCATCGCGACATGGAAATCATCACGTATGTCCGTGAAGGTGCGATTACTCACCAGGACAATCTCGGCAACAAGGGTCGCACCGAGGCTGGCGACGTTCAGGTGATGAGCGCCGGCACCGGCATCGCGCATAGCGAATACAACCTGGAAGCCAAGGACACCAAGATCTTCCAGATCTGGATCCTGCCAACGGAAACCGGCGCGCCGCCCTCGTGGGGTGCCAAACCATTCCCGAAAGGCCAGCGCGAAGGCTTTGTCACGCTGGCCAGCGGCAAGGAAGGTGATGACCAGAGCTTGCGGATTCGCGCTGATGCAAGATTGGTCGCGGCCAATCTCAAAGCCGGGGAAACTGCCGAATATCAGCTGGGTGAAGGTCGTCGTGCGTATCTGGTGCCGGCCACTGGCGTGATTGAGGTCAACGGCTTGCGTGCACAAGCTCGAGACGGTGTGGCGGTGGCGCAGGAACGAGTGCTCAGCGTCACGGCCATTGAGGACAGTGAAATTGTCCTGGTGGATCTGGCCTGATCGCTCGAATGGCAGGCAAAAAAAAGGGGCAACCAGACGGTTGCCCCTTTTTTCATGCGCTTGCCGACTTCATCAGCCGGAAATGGCGCCATCTACCAGCGTCTGCGCTTCAACGACCAATTGCTTGAGGTGGTCGTCACTGATGAAGCTTTCGGCGTAGATCTTGTAGATGTCTTCGGTGCCCGACGGACGCGCGGCGAACCAGCCGTTTTCAGTCATCACTTTCAGACCGCCAATCGCCTGATCATTGCCCGGTGCATGGCTGAGAATGCTCTGGATTTTCTCGCCGGCCAGTTCTGTCGAGGTGACCTGTGCAGGCGACAGCTTGCTCAGCAACGCTTTCTGCTCCGGATTGGCCTTGGCATCGACGCGCACCGAGAACGGTTCGCCCAGCTCATCGGTCAATGCCTTGTAGGCCTGGCTCGGATCGCGACCGGTGCGCGCGGTCATTTCAGCGGCGAGCAATGCCGGGATCAGGCCATCCTTATCGGTGCTCCACACGCCACCGTCCTTGCGCAAGAACGATGCGCCCGCGCTCTCTTCGCCACCGAAACCGAGCGAGCCATCGAACAGGCCGTCGGCGAACCATTTGAAACCGACCGGAACTTCGTACAGACGACGCCCCAAGCGCTTGGCCACGCGATCGATCAGACCGCTGCTGACCACGGTTTTACCGACGCCAGCATCCGCACGCCACTGCGGGCGGTTCTGGAACAGGTAATCGATCGAAACAGCGAGATAGTTGTTCGGCGCGAGCAATCCACCGGACGGCGTCACGATGCCGTGACGGTCGTGATCGGGGTCGCAGGCAAAAGCGACGTCGAAACGCTCTTTCAGGCCGATCAGGCCTTGCATCGCGTGGCTGGACGACGGGTCCATACGAATCTGGCCATCCCAGTCAACGGTCATGAAACGGAACGTCGCGTCGACTTCCTTGTTGACCACTTGCAGATCGAGGCGGTAATGCTCGGCAATCGCCGACCAGTAGCGCACCCCTGCTCCGCCCAGCGGATCAACACCCAGGCGCAGTTTGGCGTCACGAATGGCGTCGAAGTCGATCACGTTGATCAGGTCGGCCACATAAGTGTTCACGTAGTCGTGACGATGCGTCGTGCTGGCCTTGAGCGCCTGCTCGTAACTGATGCGCTTCACACCGGCCAGTTTGGCGGCCAACAGTTCATTGGCCTTGGCTTCGATCCATTTGGTGATGTGCGTGTCGGCCGGCCCGCCGTTGGTTGGGTTGTATTTGTAACCACCACTTTGTGGCGGATTGTGCGACGGCGTGATGACGATGCCGTCCGCCAGGCCCGAGGTGCGGCCACGGTTGTAGCAGAGAATGGCGTGGGAAATGGCCGGCGTCGGCGTGTATTCATCACCTTCGGCGATCATCACGGTGACACCGTTGGCGGCCAGTACTTCCAGCGCGCTGGCTCCGGCCGGAGTCGACAGGGCGTGGGTGTCGATGCCGACAAACAACGGCCCGGTGATCCCTTGGGCTTCGCGATACAGACAGATCGCCTGGCTGATGGCCAGAACGTGCCACTCGTTGAAACTCAAATCGAACGAGCTGCCCCGGTGCCCGGATGTTCCGAACGCCACACGCTGAGTGGAAATCGAGGCGTCAGGCTGTCCGGTGTAGTAAGCCGTTACCAGTCGCGGGATATCGACCAACAATTCTGCCGGTGCCGGTTTGCCCGCAAAAGGACTGAGTGTCATGCAAAACCTCTGAAATAGAGTGATTCAGGAATAGAGCGCAGTTTACTGGCAGTTTGACCGCAGTGCGATGGGATCTATCCGGGACGCTCCCGATGTTTTTTAACGTTATTCACCGGGTGCCAGGCGCAAGGCGTCACCGAGCAGGCCGACCACGCGGGCCAAGTCATGCTCGCCGTGGCTCAGCGGACTCAACCGCACATGCTGCGCATGCAGGCCTTGCAGGCTGAACAGCTCGCCCGGCGCAATAATGATCTGCTGCCTCAGCAGGCGCTGGAACACCTGTGCCATGTTGACCGGCCGCAGAGAACGCACCCACACGGTCGCGCCACCTTGGGGTTCGACAACCTGCAACGCATCGCCCAGACGCTCACGCAACAGCTCAATCAATTGCGTGCGACGCTCCTTGAGCATTCGTCGCAGTATCAACAAATGCTGATCCAGCCGACCACCCGCCAACAGCCTGGCAACGGCCTTCTGACGGATCGGCGACAAGCGAAACGCGCGCAACAGAAAATGCCTCTGCAACTCGTTGCGCCACTGCCGTGAGAGCAATATGCCGAAGGGTGCCTCGGCACCAATGAATTTCTCGAACGTGGAAAACACCAGCAGACGATCAGGGTCCAGCCAGTCACGCAATCGTTGGGTGCCCCCTCCTTCGTGGAGTTCGCTGTAACAATCGTTTTCCAGCACCCAAGTGCCATGGCGCCCGAGCAAATGCGCGACTGCCTGTTGGTTGCTCAGCGGTATCAGGCTGCCCCGCGGCATGCTCAACGCCGAAGACAACAGGATCAAACGCACCGACTCACTCTTGAGCACCGACTCCAGGCGCTGCAGATCAATCACGCCACCGGCAAATGGCAGTTCGATAACACGCACCTCGGCGGCTTCCAGCAGACGCAAGATCACCCAGTCACAGGGCGACTCGACGACCACGGTGGCGCGACGCAACTCAAGCACGGAAATCAGAATGTCCAGGACACCGCGCAGATCAGCACCAATATAGACGTCATCCGCACGCCAGTAATTGGCGGTAGACGAGGTATAACGCGCGGCCATTACCGTGCGTAGTTCAAGCTCTCCGCAAGGTTGCACGAGCGCTTGCGGCTGGCGCGGATATTGACGCAGCAGTTCGCGCTCCAGCATCAGTAACGGACTGTCGAGCGGTTGCAGAGAGGCCGGATCATCGGCGCTCAGCACACACATGCCCGGGCGCCTGGCATTGACGTAAACGGTTTCCAGCAAATCACTGCCGCTATCGGGCGAGTCCGATACGTGTAGCGCTTGCGCGTAGTATCCGGATTTGGCGATTGAATAGACCCTGCCTTCCTTTTCCAGCAGCGAATAGGCGTACTGGACCGTCGAGATCGACACATTGAGCCGATCCGCCAGTTGTCGCAGTGAAGGCAAGCGCACCGCCGAGCCACTGCCCGCCTCGTCTATCAGCAGCGTGAGATATCGATATACCGCCTGATAAACAAAGTCATTCTGCCTCGCCGCTTTCACAAGCTCGCGTCCGTTGGCATGGCTCCATCTCCCTGCACGAGGCTCACGTTCACCCCTCCGCTGATCGATCAGCTGCCGGTTCAACGACCGGGTCCTGCGAGGCTTTTTCACCGGCAGCAGGCATATGAACAGGCCCCATTGCATACAGGCGCACAATCAGCCTGACCGGCAGCCCACTGACATCCGTCATCCATTTCATGACCTGTTCCGGCGCATGCAGGCCCTGCATCGCCCGGTGCAGATCCGGCAACGCCACCAACATGCCGGGGTGACAATTGCGCAAGAACCGCTCGAGCCCGGCGCCAGCATTGATGAACGGTGAAAACAGCAAGCACGTCAGCTGGATTTCATTCAGTTCGAAATTGGCCTGCAGAGCGCTTTCTGCCTGCTTACGCAGAGACTCGAGTGCCTGCAGATTGCCGAAACTCGCCAGCAACTGTTCGCAAACAGGTTCGGGAACCTGTTTTTGTCGCATGGATATCAGGCTGTTTTTCAGGTAATCGCTGACGCCAGCCTCGTAGGTCCGTCCCTCGATGAAGTGCGCCTGCAAGCCCTGCAGATGCGCAGCTACCAGAGGTTCCACATGTTCGTTATCACCTTGATAAAGCGTCAGGTCATCAGCCTGGAAACCCAGAAAATCACTCAGCAAGGGCCAGCGTTCTTCGAGCTTGCCGACAATCATGTCGTTGATGCTGATGAAACTGGTGCGCCGACAGGCCTCGAATTGACCTTCGGGACGCCACGCTACCCGCTCTTCTTCGGGATAAAACTCGCGGTAATAATCGCCACCCAGTCCATCGAGAAGCGGGAACAGCATGTCAAAGCCGAGAGAACTCACCTGCGGCCCGGCAATCGCGGCTTTCTGCGCGGCGCGCCCCAATCCCTCCAGGAAGTGCCCCTGACGGCGCACGGATTCACTGCCGATCATCGCATCGACGCCATTGTTCCAGCGGGCAACCTGCCCGTAGAACTCGGCAGTGGCCAGATAAGCGTCATCCCACAGTTCAAGCGTTTCGTTCCAGGTTCGACGATGGCCGATCAGCAACAGATTGACGCGGTTGGCTTCACGCCCCGCCTCGCCAATGGGTGCCTGATGATCAAACGGCAGGACCTCGCGGTGATCCACCATCACCAGTTCGACTCGTGGATCGTCATACAGAAACAGCGCGCTGTAGCTGCGGTGCATGTTTTGCAGGGACGCCGGGCTGCTGCCGTTCCAACGCAGGTTGGCGACCCGCAGCTGAAAGGTCGCGGGCGATCGGCCAGCAATGGTCAGTTGTGCGGCCCGTAAAAGGGCCAGCGTATAACAACTGTCGCGCGACCCTGACTGGTTCACCAGAACCTTGAAATGACCGATGTTCTCCATACCGCCGGCGGCCACTGCCAGTCGCTGGATCAGCAACTGCAACGCCGTGCGTTCCGCGCGAGAGAAGAAACTCAGCAAACGTTGCAATACTTGCTGGTAGACATAGTTCATTGCCTGATCATGGATCGTGCTCATCGGTATTTACCCGGTATCGAAAGTTTCATGCCGCGCGGACTGAAAATCAGTCTGGCGACAATTCATCAATAAGTAATAGACGTTCGAATGCTAACACTTACAAGTTTGTAGTTATTTGAAACACTTGAGCTGCAAAAACCCCTTCAGCGACCGACCAACAGCCTCAAGCCGCTGTAATTGCAGGGATATTTTTTTCCGGACGCAGTCCTAGGAAACTTCCCACAATGTCCCACGACAAGTGAGTACAAGAAAAAGAGAAGCAGTTTCCGAATAGCCCTACAACAATTAAACAAAAGTTGGCTTGATCAATCGATTTATTCGTTTGATATCGCGCAGGACAAATTGAATGCACAGCCATGGCTCATTCCTTGAGATGAAAGTAATCATTCAATTATCAGGGCTTACATTGTGATTAGAAGATACAGATAGGGAGCAAAAACCAGTTCAGTTGCTGAACGGTCCCGGGGCTGCACCAGAGCGCTGTGTTTTTCAGGAGGGAGGTAAACGCACAAGAGTCCGTGGGGCCACGGACTCTGATGACAAGGCTTACGCCGGTTCGACTTGCAGGGCAACCCGTTCGCGGCATGGGCATTCGTCCATGTAGCGATGCGCTTCGACGAATTCGTTGAACGGGAAAACCCGCGTTTTCAGCGGTAGCAACACACGATCAGCGGTCAACTGGTTGATGTCACGCAAGGCACGTTGCAGAGCGACGTGGTCCTGAGTGATGCCCAGTTCCGGCTTGCCGGTGAAGTTGCCGATGCAGTGCACGAAAAACTGGATGTTCTTCTGGAACGCTGCACAGGCCGGGAACGGCGTCTGGTTGCCGCCCTGCAAACCGTACAGCACCAGGCTGCCACGCGGCGCCAGCACATCGCCAAGCAGCGACATCTGTGGGCCGCCGAGACCATCGAACACCACATCGACACCACGGTTGTCGGTGATCTTGTTGATTCGCATCAACAGATCTTCCTCTTCCGTGACGATGACCTTTTCTGCACCGAGGGACAGCAGGTACTCGCGCTCTTCGGCTTCTTTGGTCGCAGCGATCACCCGCACGCCCATCGCCTTGCCCAACTGGACAAACGAGGGACCGGCACAATGGCTGGCGTCCGTGACCAGAGCGAATTGCCCAGGCTTGACCCGCGCCAGATCGGCGTAGGCAAAGTAGGCGATCAGCAGCGGCGTGTAATGCACGCTGGCTTCGATCGGGCTGAGCACATCCGGATAACGGGTCAGCGCAGTACGCGGCAGTACGATCGACTCGCCGTATACCGGATAGTCGTTCGGGCTTTCAGCCGGAAAACTCGCGACCTTGTCACCGACGGACAGGTCCTCGACATCGGCACCGACTGCAGTGACCACGCCGGCCATTTCATGGCCAAGACCCGATGGCAAACGTGCCTGGGACGATGCCAGGTTCTGACGCCACAGGGTGTCGTACCAGCTGATGCCGATTGCCTCGACACGCACCTGCACTTCGCCAGGACCTGGCTGAGCGGCCGCATGCTCTTCGCATTTGAGCACCTCGGCCGGACCAAACTTGTGAAAACGGATCGTGCGGGACATCGCAAACCTCGTCAAAGTAACCTCTAATGCCATGAACTCTATCTGGGCTTTTGACCCAAGACTATCAGTGGCTATTAATAGTCGACATGCCTGTCATTGATTCCGCAACAGGGGCGGCAGTGGCAAAATCCATGAAAAACTGCTGCCACCGTCTCATTCAAGCTGAATTTTCCGGTGCAGAGTACCAGCCTTTCCCCGTAAGATTCATGCCGGCCATTGTTCTCATATGGCCGCTCTCGTCAAGCTTGATGACTCTGCCAGGACTCCAGATGAATCGTAATGACCTGCGTCGTGTCGACCTGAACCTGTTGATCGTATTCGAAACATTGATGCACGAACGCAGTGTGACCCGGGCGGCAGAAAAGCTCTTTCTCGGTCAACCGGCAATCAGTGCGGCGCTCTCGCGCCTGCGCAGCCTGTTCGATGACCCGCTGTTTGTACGCACCGGGCGCAGCATGGAACCGTCCGCCCGCGCGGTGGAAATCTTCGCCCTGCTCTCGCCGGCCCTCGATTCGATTTCGACCGCCGTCAGCCGTGCGGCCGAATTCGACCCGGCGACCAGCACGTCGGTATTCCGTATCGGTTTATCGGATGACGTCGAATTCGCCCTGCTGCCAATGCTGCTCAAACGCCTGCGCGCCGAATCCCCGGGAATCGTGTTGGTGATTCGTCGCGTCAATTACATATTGATGCCGGGCCTGCTGGCTTCCGGCGAGATATCCATTGGCGTCAGCTACACCACGGACCTGCCGGCCAACGCCAAGCGCAAGGTCCTGCGTCGCAGCGCGCCAAAATTGCTGCGTGCCGATACCGTGCCGGGGCCGTTGAGCCTGGACGACTATTGCGCGCGTCCGCATGCGCTGGTGTCGTTTGCCGGTGACCTCAGTGGCTTTATTGATGAAGAGCTGGAGAAGCTGGGCCGCAAGCGCCATGTGGTGCTGGCTGTTCCGCAGTTCAATGGCTTGAGTACGTTGTTGGCAGGCACTGACATCGTGGCGACCGTGCCCGATTACACCGCGGAAGCATTGACGGCTGCCGGCGGTGTTCGCGCGGAGGACCCGCCGTTGCCGACGCGTACGTTTGAGCTGCATATGGCTTGGCGTGGGTCGCAGGATAATGATCCGGGTGAGCGGTGGTTGCGGTCGCGGATTCAGATGTTTTTTGGGGATCCGGATAGTCTCTGAATCAGCGCTGGCAGTTCTGAATATTATTGAACGCAAGCGTAGCTTGCGGCATTCTTCGCAACGAAATTTCCAGGGACGGTAAAATTTGATGCGTACTTCACGTATGCAAGCGCTTGTGCCCCTCGCGTCTTCAAACACCACCGGTGTGATTGAAGGCGAACACTCGCATCCGTCCGGATGCACATGGGGTCAATGTCTCGCAGAACTGCCACCACACCTTCGCCATTCCCGATTCTACGACCGCTTAAGGCTGCCGATCCAACGGACAGCCTTGGCGCTCTACGCTACGGCTATCCATCACAGCTGCCCGATCTGACCTCTTGAAACGGAACTTCGCATGAGCGGAAAACCTGCTGCACGCCTCACGGACCCCACTAGCTGCCCTCTTCCGGGACATGGCACGAATCCCATTGCCAGTGGCTCGCCCAATGTGAACTTTGACGGGCTTGCTGCCGCCCGGATGACCGACAAATCCGCTTGTGGCAGTCCGATCACGGGAGGCGTCAGCTCGACCGTTTTCATCAATGGTTTGAATGCTGCGACGATCGACAGCACGGGCGGACACGGCAACATCGTTGTGGGCGGTTCCGGAACAGTCATCATCGGCGACACCTTCGTCTCGGCACCTTTCAGCGGTCTGCTGCCGATGCCGGTGCACTTCAGCGACAAGATCAAATTGATCGACGAAAGCACGGGTGAGCCCATGCCTAATCATGCCTACGCGATTCAGCGCGCGGACGGCAGTTTCGAGTACGGCACCAGTGATTCGCTGGGGTTCACGCACGTCGTGAGTTCACACGTGGCAGAAACCTTCAAACTATTTCTGGAAGATTGAAAACATGCCGGCAGAGCAAATCCAGCTTCCCAATGGAAATACCGCGAGTCTGGCCGTCACGCCGACGTTAACACTCGTGAAGGATCAGTCGGTAAAGACGGCTCCCGTTCCCGTAAAGAAGGCGATCGTTTTTTTCATTGGTGGGGCTGCCGACCAAGAGAAATATTATTTTCAAGGCGCGTTCCACAATATCGACGACGCAAAAAAACAGCTCGACGGCAAAATTGCCGGCAGCGCCAAGCTGCCGGCGAAATACACGGGGTTCCCTAAAAGTTATAAGGATGCAAGGGGTTCCGGCGATATCCAGACTCACTTCATCGACAACATTCCCAGCAAATCCTGCCCGGTTTACATCGTCGGCCACAGCCTCGGCGGATGGAACGGCGCACATCTGTCACAGATCCTTTCCGAAGCCGGTTACACCATCAAATATCTGGTGACACTCGATCCAGTGGGTGAAGGATTCCTGGTATGGCTGGGTTCCGATATCTATTTTTCGGAGCCAACGCCTGTCGCTGAAACATGGATCAACATCCGGGCCAACGCCAGTACACCTGACCAATCTGACGGTGTCGCAGAATTCGGGGAGCGTTGGATGATCGAGTCTGGTCCGACCATCAACAAGACCATTGATAGGCACCATGCATCTGCTGACTGGATGTTTATAGAACCTGTGCAAGGGACGAAGTCCGCCTGCGATCTGATTTTTGACTCAATCAACGGTATTTTCGGCCAATGAACAGCTTCCGCGCGGTCATATACCTGGGCGTTCTACTCTTCACCGGCTGCGTAAAAACGGCGAGCATTCCCCCCGCCGACCTCACGCTATCGTCGTTTGAGCTCGGCCCCGCCAATCTGTTCACGGCCCACTTCAACTCCACTGTGGATTTGCAGAACGCTTTCAATGATTACGAAAACTCCAACCAGCTCAACCCTACCCTGATCTGCTCTCTCAATCGCGACATGGAGTTCTCATCCGAGCATTCAATCGCGGTAAAAGCCGAAGGGCGAGTGAACGCAAGCGGTCAAGCCAGGCCCAATTACAAGTTTTCCTCCGACCTGATCTTCTACTACACCAATCCGGATGGTACGCAACGCGACTTGAATGACTACGACGCCATCAAACCGTTGCTGACGTCGCAAACTTCCATCCCGTGCAAAGTTCGCATAACCGCCTATGGGTATGAGGCCTATTACACTAATACGTTATTCATCCCCTCCAGGATCATGATTGAACAGATCTTCAGATAGCCGCGCTTTGCTGAACCTGGCGCAAGGATTTGGAGACGCACTGGTTGTCAGGCGAGCACCCATAAAAAAGCCCGGAAACCTTCCCCGGGCTTTTTCATTTGTGCGTCTCTTTTGCATTTTTGTGCGACACATCCCCTTTCAGGACTCCCGCAAGGCTCTGACACGGTGTTAGGTTGTAAGCGTATGTGTCTCAACCTTGAGACACGCCTAACTCACTGCCCTGCAAAGGAATGCCCTTCGTAATGAATGTCCCTTTCAAAAAACTGGCTGCCACCACGTTGATGTTGGCCGGCCTTGCCGTGTTCACTGCGCCCGCGCAAGCCAATATCACCCCACAACAGAGCGCTGAAATCCTCAAGACCTACAGCGCCGACAAAGCCACTGATTTCCGCCAGTTCATCGGTAATCTGGGCAAGAGCGATCTGGCGAAAACCGCCGACATTGGCTCGGCGATTGGCGCGTACCTTGATAACAAGACCCTGACCGCCGAGCAGCAGAACGAAATCTATCGTCTGCTGGGTATCTACACGCGCGCGAAATACAGCGCCGCCGCCACCGAAACCCTGCGCGAACTGGTCGAGATCCCGACTTATCGCAAGGACGGCGTCGAACAGCACGACAACCCGGAATTCACTAAGATCGCGGCGAAGATTCAGAGCCTTGCCGAGTCGTTCAATCTGAAATTCCGCAACATCGACAATCGTGTCTACGAGATCTCTCTCGACGGTAGCGGCGACGAAGTGGTTGGCATTCATGCGCACGCTGACGTGGTACCGGTGACACCGGAAAACTGGGTGCTCAAGGATGGCACCCGCCTCGACCCGTTCAAGATCACTCTGATCGGCGACCGCATGTACGGTCGTGGCACCGAGGATGACAAGAACGGCATCGTGGTTACGCTGTATGCCATGAAAGTCATCAAGGAAGAAAAGCTGCCGCTGGTGCGCAACTTCAAGCTGTTGGTCGACACCACTGAAGAAACCACGGGCGACGCGATTCCCTACTACTTCGAACGCAATCCGACACCGAACTACAACCTGGCGCTGGACGGCGGTTACCCGGTGGTGATTGCCGAGAAAGGCTACGGCACCGTCATGGCCAACTTTGCCAAGCGCAAAGGTGCAGGCAAAGGTGCGGAAATCATCTCGATGACCGGTGGCCTGGCGACCAACCAGATTCCATCAGCGTCTGTCGTCACCCTGGTCACCGACAAGCCTGCGGAGCTGGCCGCCAGTCTGCAGAAGGCCGGTGACGAGTTTGCCAAGCGTAATGGCGGCGATTTCCAGGTGAATGCCAAGGTTGATGGCAAAGACGTCAAGCTGACCGTGACTGGCGTATCTGCGCACTCCTCCGAGCCAGAGTCCGGGGTCAACCCGGTCGCGCGGATGCTGGTCTTTATCAATAGCCTTGATGGCAAAGTCGCGTTCAAGCAAAACCACATCACCGATGCCGCGCGTTACGCCGCCGACAACTGGGGTCTGGATTACCTCGGTAACAAGCTGGGGGTCGGTTTCTCCGATGCTTTCATGGGGCCGCTGACAACGTCGTTGACCTACGTCGGAATGGATGACAAAGCCTTCAAACTCGCGGTCAACCTGCGCGTGCCGAAGGGCAAGTCGCCGGAGAAGCTCAAGGCTGAAATCGCTGAGAAACTGGCGGCGTGGAGCAAGAAATCCCACGTAGCGGTTGCGTTCGACTACTCGATTGCCGAGCCGATGTACCGCAATCCTGAGGGCGAATGGGTCAAGGCACTGTTGGCGGTTTCGACAGAAAACCTCGGCATGAAACACGAGTTCGGCACTTCCGCCGGCGCCACTTCGGTGCATGAACTGCCGAATGGCGTGCAATTCGGTTTGGCCATGCCAAATGTGAAGTACACCGGTCACACTGATGGCGAGTTCAAGACCGTGGAGCAATTCCAGCTGGATCTGCAGATCGTGACGGAAATGATCGGACGCATCGGCCAGTTGCCGAAACTCTGATCACATTGCCGAACCCGCCGCCATGGCGGGTTCGGCATTTTTAATCCCCGCGTAATCCCCGCCGCGCAGCCTCGCTCCTGACTTTTGCAGGTCAGGCAACAGAGAATTGCCGTCAGAGAGATTGATAGCCACCTAACGAAAGGTGCATGCTAGAGGGCTCGTTCGGGTCTTATATCATTCCGAATGATAGTTACCTTTGCTTCATTCGATTCGTGCCATCACACCCCGCCGAGCATCATCCGCCCATCTTCAATACATTGGCGGATGCATCCATGGAACAGTCACTCAAACATTTGCGCTTCCCGTTGGCCATGTTGGCCGTACTGGTGATGAGCGCCTGCGGCAAGACTCCGGAGACTGCCGCCACTATGCCCGCTGCGAAAGTCAGCGTGGCCAAGGTGATCGAACAACCGGTCAACGAGTGGGACGAATTCACCGGGCGCCTCGAAGCGCCAGAAACCGTTGAAATCCGTCCACGGGTCTCCGGCCAGATTGACGAGGTGGCTTTCACCGAAGGCGCACTGGTCAAGAAAGGCGACCTGCTGTTCCAGATCGACCCGCGTCCGTTCCAGGCTGAGGTGCGCCGCCTCGAAGCATTGGTCGCCCAGTCCCGCGCCAACGCCACCCGCAGTGAAAACGAAGCCGGACGTGGTGAGCGTCTGCGCGCCAGCAACGCCATTTCCGCCGAACTGGCCGACTCGCGCACCAGCGCTGCACAGGAAGCCCGCGCCGCCGTCGGTGCCCTGCAAGCGCAACTGGATCTGGCCAAACTGAACCTCAGCTTCACCCGCGTGACCGCGCCGATCAGTGGCCGCGTCAGCCGTGCCGAAATTACCGCAGGTAATCTGGTAACCGCCGACACCACGCCACTGACCAGCGTGGTTTCCACCGACCGTGTCTACGCCTACTTCGACGCCGACGAGCGCGTGTTCCTCAAATACACCCAACTCGCCCGTAACGGTCAGCGCGGTGCCACCACTCCGGTGTACATGGGCCTGTCCAACGAAGACGGCAACCCGCACCTCGGCCAGATGAACTTCGTCGACAACCAGGTCAACCCGAAAACCGGCACCATTCGTGGTCGCGCGGTGTTCGACAACCGCGACGGCACCTACACCCCAGGCCTGTACGCACGCCTGAAACTGGTCGGCAGCGGTACCTACAACGCCATGCTGATCAACGACGAAGCGGTCGGTACCGACCTCGGCAAGAAGTTCGTGCTGGTGATGGATGCGGACAACAAAACCGCGTACCGCGCCGTCGAACTGGGTCCGAAAATCGAAGGCCTGCGCATCGTCCGTAACGGCCTGAACAAGGACGACACGATCATCGTCAAGGGTCTGCAACGGGTTCGCCCTGGCTCACCGGTCACTCCTGAAGTGGTGCCAATGGCCAGCGAACAGACCATCGCGGCACTCGCTCAACAACGTCAAGCGCTGGAAGCCAGCAACCTGCCCAAAGTCGCCCCTGCCAAAGGTGCGTCCGGTTCGGTTGTGAAGCTGGCTGCTACGACCCCACGCGGTTAAGGGACGACAACTCCGATGAATTTTTCCCAATTCTTCATTTCACGGCCGATCTTCGCAGCGGTGCTGTCGCTGTTGATCCTGATCGCCGGTGCGATCTCGCTGTTCCAGCTACCGATCAGCGAATACCCGGAAGTCGTGCCACCGACCGTGGTGGTACGTGCCAACTTCCCGGGCGCCAACCCTAAAGTCATCGGTGAAACCGTGGCCGCTCCGCTGGAGCAGGCCATCACCGGCGTCGAGAACATGCTGTACATGTCCTCGCAGTCGACCGCCGACGGCAAGATCACCCTGACCATCACCTTCGCTCTGGGCACTGACCTGGACAATGCGCAGGTGCAGGTGCAAAACCGGGTGACCCGTACCGAACCGAAGCTTCCCGAGGAAGTGACGCGCATCGGTATCACCGTCGACAAGGCCTCGCCCGACCTGACCATGGTTGTGCACTTGACCTCCCCGGACAAGCGCTACGACATGCTCTACCTGTCCAACTACGCGATCCTCAACATCAAGGATGAGCTCGCTCGTCTGAACGGTGTTGGTGATGTGCAGTTGTTTGGTATGGGCGATTACTCGCTGCGGGTCTGGCTCGATCCGAACAAGACCGCTTCGCGCAATCTGACCGCAACGGATGTGGTCACCGCGATTCGTGAGCAAAACCGCCAGGTCGCGGCCGGTCAATTGGGTGCGCCCCCTGCCCCGAATGCCCAGAGCTTCCAGCTGTCGGTCAACACGCAGGGCCGTCTGGTCAGCGAGGAAGAGTTCGAGAACATCATCATTCGTGCAGGCGACGACGGTGAAATCACTCGTCTCAAAGACATCGCTCGCGTTGAACTCGGTTCCAGTCAATACGCCCTGCGCTCGTTGCTGGACAATCAGCCGGCGGTAGCCATCCCGATCTTCCAGCGTCCAGGCTCCAATGCCATCGACATCTCGAACGACGTTCGGGCGAAAATGGACGAGTTGAAGAAAGGCTTCCCGCAAGGCATGGACTACAGCATCGTCTATGACCCGACGATCTTTGTGCGCGGCTCGATCGAGGCGGTGGTTCACACCCTCTTCGAAGCACTGATTCTCGTGGTACTGGTGGTGATCCTGTTCCTGCAAACCTGGCGCGCCTCGATCATTCCGTTGGTGGCGGTGCCGGTATCGTTGATCGGTACGTTTGCGGTGATGCACCTGTTCGGCTTCTCGCTCAATGCGCTCTCGCTGTTCGGCCTGGTGCTGGCCATCGGTATCGTGGTGGACGACGCCATCGTGGTGGTGGAGAACGTCGAGCGCAATATCGAGCTCGGATTGAATCCGGTCGAAGCCACCAAGCGCGCCATGCGTGAAGTGACCGGCCCGATCGTTGCCACGGCTCTGGTGCTGTGTGCGGTGTTCATTCCGGCGGCCTTCATCTCCGGTCTCACCGGGCAGTTCTACAAACAGTTTGCACTGACCATCGCCATCTCGACCGTGATCTCGGCGTTCAACTCGCTGACCCTCTCGCCAGCACTGGCCGCTGTGTTGCTGAAAAGCCACGACGCACCGAAAGACCGCTTCTCCAAAGTGCTCGACAAGATCTTCGGTGGTTGGCTGTTCCGTCCGTTCAACCGCTTCTTCGACCGCGCCAGCCATGGCTACGTCGGTACGGTGGGCCGGGTTATCCGCAGCAGCGGCATCGCCCTTCTGCTCTACGCCGGTCTGATGGTCCTGACCTTCTTCGGTTTCTCCAGCACGCCGACCGGTTTCGTACCCGGCCAGGACAAGCAATACCTGGTGGCCTTCGCACAACTGCCGGATGCTTCGAGCCTGGATCGCACCGAAGACGTGATCAAGCGCATGTCTGATCTGGCGCTGAAACAGCCAGGCGTGGAAAGCGCCGTTGCGTTCCCGGGTCTGTCGATCAACGGTTTCACCAACAGCCCGAACGCCGGCATCGTCTTCGTGACGCTGAAACCGTTCGACGAGCGTAAAGACCCGAGCATGTCCGCCGGTGCAATTGCCGGTGCCTTGAACGGCCAATATGCGAACATTCAAGAGGCGTACATGGCGATCTTCCCGCCACCGCCGGTACAAGGTCTGGGCACCATTGGTGGTTTCCGTCTGCAAATCGAAGACCGGGGCAACCTGGGCTACGACGAGCTGTACAAAGAAACCATGAACATCATCAACAAGAGCCACAGCGTGCCGGAACTGGCGGGCCTGTTCACTAGCTACACGGTGAACGTGCCACAGGTCGATGCCGCCATCGACCGTGAAAAAGCCAAGACCCACGGCGTGGCCGTCAGCGACATCTTCGACACCCTGCAGATCTACCTGGGCTCGCTGTATGCCAACGACTTCAACCGTTTTGGGCGCACCTATCAGGTCAACGTTCAGGCCGAACAACAGTTCCGCCTCGAATCCGATCAGATCGGTCAGCTGAAAGTGCGCAACAACAAAGGCGAAATGATCCCGCTGGCGACCTTCATCAAGGTCAGCGACACCTCGGGCCCGGATCGCGTGATGCACTACAACGGCTTCATCACCGCAGAAATCAACGGTGCGGCAGCTCCCGGTTACAGCTCCGGCCAAGCCGAGAAAGCCATCGAGAAACTGCTGAAAGATGAACTGCCGAACGGCATGACCTACGAGTGGACCGACCTGACCTACCAGCAGATTCTGTCCGGCAACACCGCGTTGTTCGTGTTCCCGCTCTGCGTACTGCTGGCGTTCCTGGTACTCGCCGCTCAATACGAAAGCTGGAGCCTGCCATTGGCGGTAATCCTGATCGTACCGATGACCCTGCTGTCGGCCATCACCGGCGTGATCATCTCGGGGGGTGACAACAACATCTTCACCCAGATCGGTTTGATCGTACTGGTCGGACTTGCCTGTAAGAACGCGATTCTGATCGTCGAGTTTGCCAAGGACAAACAGGAAGAAGGCCTCGACCCGCTCGCTGCGGTACTGGAAGCCTGCCGTCTGCGTCTGCGGCCGATCCTGATGACTTCCTTCGCGTTCATCATGGGTGTGGTGCCGCTGGTGTTTTCCAGCGGTGCCGGTGCCGAGATGCGTCACGCCATGGGTGTGGCAGTGTTCTCCGGGATGCTCGGGGTGACCTTCTTCGGTCTGTTGCTGACACCTGTGTTCTACGTACTGATCCGTAACTTTGTCGAACGCGGTGAAGCCCGCAAAGCGGCCAAAGCTCTGAAACTGGAGGCGCAACAATGAGTCTGAAAGTCTTCCTGCCGAGTCTGCTGGTGCTGGCCCTCAGTGCCTGCGCCGTCGGCCCCGACTACAAGACCCCAGCCACGGAGGCGGCCAACATCACGGCCGTCACCGACGGCGCCGCCGGGCAAAAGAACTTCGACCGCTCGAAATTCGAAGGCATCTGGTGGCAGCAATTCGACGATCCGACCCTCAACCAGTTGGTGACCCAATCGCTGCAAGGCAACCGTGAACTGCGCGTGGCGTTCGCCCGCTGGAAAGCCGCCCGGGCGATCCGCGACGACGCCAGCAACGATGCGATGCCGACCATCACCAGCCGCGCCAGCAGTGATCTGGCCAAGGGGCAAATCCCTGGCCAGACCACCGACCGGGTCAATAGCGAACGCTATGACCTCGGTCTGGACATGGCCTGGGAGCTGGACCTGTTTGGCCGCATCCAGCGCAATCTGGAAGCCAGCAACGCCGACCAGCAAGCGGCCGAAGCCGATCTGTATCAACTGCAAGTCACCATGATTGCCGAACTGGTCGATGCTTACGGTCAACTGCGCGGTGCCCAGCTGCGCGAAAAGATCGCCGTGGCCAACCTGAACAATCAGGTGGAGTCGCGCAAGATCACCATCAGCCTGCGAGACGCCGGTGTCGGTGATCAGCTCGATGTCGAGCGCGCCGATGCGCGTCTGGCCAACGTTGAAGCCACCGTGCCGCAGTTGCAGGCGGAACAGGTTCGGCAGAAGAACCGCATCGCCACCCTGCTCGGTGAGCGTCCGGACAAGCTGACCGTCGATCTGAGCCCGAAAGACTTGCCGGCGATTGCCAAGGCCTTGCCGATCGGAGATCCGGGCGAACTGCTGCAGCGTCGGCCGGACATTCTCAGCGCTGAACGCAATCTGGCTTCGGCCACGGCGCGTATCGGCGTGGCGAAAGCCGATCTGTTCCCTCGGGTCAGCCTTAGCGGCTTCCTCGGCTGGACGGCCGGGCGTGGTTCGCAGATCGGTTCCTCGGCGGCCAACGCCTGGGCACTCGGCCCGAGCATCACGTGGGCGGCGTTCGACCTTGGCAGCGTACGCGCCCGTTTGCGTGGCGCCGATGCTGAAGCCGAAGGCGCACTGGCGACTTACGAGCAACAAGTGCTGCTGGCCCTGGAAGAGTCGGAAAACGCTTTCAGCGATTACGGCAAACGCCAGCAACGCCTGATCTCGCTGATCCGTCAGAGCGAATCGAGCCGCAAGGCTGCCGACCTGGCTGAAATTCGCTATCGCGAAGGCACGACTGACTTCCTCGTGCTGCTCGACGCTCAACGTGAACGGTTGAACGCCGAAGACAGTCAGGCCCAGGCCGAAGTTGACCTGTATCGCGGCATTGTCGCGATCTACAAGGCCCTTGGCGGCGGCTGGCAACCGGAGACTGTTGCCAGCAAGTAATCGATTGTTAAAGAGCTCCTTTGGTTGGCCGCAACCAACCAAATTTTTTGCCCCGCGTATCATTCGGTCGCGGGGCTTTTTTATGCCTCGAAAATCACACCCTCTTCTGTAAGAGCTGCCGCAGACTGCGATCTTTCGACTTTGCTTTAAAGGAGCAGATCAAAAGATCGCAGCCTGCGGCAGCACCTACAGGGATCAGTTTTCCAGCACGGTGACGGTCGCTGTGGTGCCCGCACGCAAATGGTTTTTGCCGGCGTAGTCGCCATCGATTTCGATCCGTACCGGCACCCGCTGCGCCAGTTTCACCCAGGTGTAACTCGGGTTGATGTTCGCCAGCAGCCGACTGCCCGGCGCGTTCTCCCTGTCGGCAATGGCGAAGGCAATGCTCTGCACCGTACCGCCGAAGGTCTCCCCACTCATCAATTGCACCCGCACCCGAGCGCCCTCACCGATTCGCGGCAGTTTGGTTTCTTCGAAATAACCGCTGATGTAGAACGAATCACTGTCGACCAGCGCCAACAACGCGCCGCCACTCACTGCGTAGTCACCTTCGCGAGTCAGCAGGTTAGTGACATAGCCACTGACCGGTGACTCGACGCGGGTGCGCTGCAAGTCCAGTTCGGCCTGAGTCATCGCGGCAATCGCCAACTGCACATTGGCTTCGGCCAGGCCGAGATTGGCCTGATTACGTAAAAGATCGGCCTGGGCCACCGCTACATCGGTACTGGATTTCTCCCACTCTTCCCCGGAAATCGCAAAACCCTGCTTGAGCGTACGCCGCCTACGCTCTTCGCTTTGCCGCTGTTTGAGCAAGGCTTCACTGGCAACGATCGCCGCTTGCGACTGGCCCAGCGTCGCCTTGGCCACTTCCACTGAACGTCGCGAATGCTCCACCGCCAACCTGTAACGCGCCGGGTCGATCTCCATCAACAGTTGCCCCTTGTCGACATGCTGGTTGTCCTGCACCGCCAGCCTGACAATGCGCCCCGAGACATCCGCCGACAGCGTCACCACATCCGCCCTCACCCGGGCATCGCGAGTCCACGGTGCGCGGGTGTAATGCTCCCAGGCGAACCAGCCGAGCACGATCGCCAGCAACACCACCGCCAACGTGATCAATCGCGTGAATAACACTTTCAAGGCATCAGGCTCCCATCAGCAAAATCAGCGTGGCACAGACGCAGGCATATAGGGCGCCTTCGAACAGCGCTTCATGCCAGACCAGGCGCAGCACACCCAGACGCCGCAATCCCCAGTCGAGCAGCATGAATATCGGTATGGCCAACAATAGCGCCTGGGCAATGGGCGGCAGGTAGACACCGCCAATCTCGAAATCAATGGGCAAGGGCTGCTTCTCCTTCCGGGACAGATTGCTGGATGGCGTCACCGTGGCGCTGCAGGAATGACACGACGATCAACAGGGCCACGCGCATGCGAAACAACGACCACACATGCTCATGACTGGCGACGTGCAATTCATCCAGTTCGTCGCCCAGTGTGTGCAGCGTGGTCAGCAGTGGCGCCAATTGCACATCCTGACGCCCGGCGACAAAACGCCCGGTTTTGCGCACGGCCGAAGCAAGACGCTGATTGAAGGTGTCTGTCAGCAGCGCATTGTTGTGTGCCTGCTGACGCAGTTGATGCATCGCCACACCCAGCGCAACACACGCCAGGCTGATTTCGTAAAGTTGCTGCATCGCGCGGCTGTTCACCGCCGGCAGCAGGCCGAGCATGCTGGTCAGACGATCGACCATGCGGCTTTCGAAGGCGAACTGTTGTTCATCGGTCGCGGGGGTTTTGGTTAGCGCATACACCTGCTCGCGCGCTTCGTTGTACAAGCGACGAAGGCGCCACGCCGGGCGAAACGGGAAAATCCACGCGTAAACGATCAGGGCGAGCATGGCTGCACTGACGTAGGCGCCGGCGAATTCGAACCATTGAATCGCCGTGTTCTGCCCGGTACCGACATTCTGTGGGCCAAGCATGAGAAAGCTCGACAATCCCAGGCCCATGCCGATTCCTGCCGTGGCCGGGCTGGCCAGGCCGATTGCGATCACATACAGCAGCGGCGCCAACGCCAATGCCAACAGTTCGAAATCACTGATCGCCGGCACCAGCATGAATTGATAGAACGCCGAGACCACCAGCGCGAGCCCCAAGCCTCGGGCGTAACTTTGCGCGGCCATCAGTGGACGCGGGAAAGTAGCCATCAGCGAACAGAGGATTCCCACCAGAATCATCCCGCCCCGCGCACCGTCCCACGCGGTTTCGATCCAGATCAACCCGGCCACCAGCAACGCAGTGAAAGCGCGAATCGCGTTCATCGACGCCAGGGTGAAGTCCAGATGCAACGGGCTGACCTGACCGCGATAGAGGCAACTGGCCTCGCGCCCTTCCTGGATGGCATCGCTCAATTCGAGGATTTGCTCCAGTTGCTGCAACAGCCGCGCCTGTTCCCAGCGCAGCGCCCAGGCCAGCGAACGTAGCGTGGCACTCATGTCTTCAGTCAGTTGTTCGGCCTGATAAGCGAGCGCCTCGAACTGATGCTGCAGCGTGATAAACCGGTGACGTGTGGGCTCGGGCAATGATCGCCCCTGCTCCGCCAACTGATCGAGGAGCGCCAGTTCGTCCGCACGCAGTCGCTGGATATCCAGCGGCAGCTCCCCCTCCCAACGTTCGGTGAGCAGTTCGCGTTGATGGCGCAGCGCGGTCAATCGCGAGGTCAACAGCATCAGTTGATTGCCCAACAGCAGCACCAGATGGTTGGCGCTGCGCAATCGTGGTGCATCGAAATACAAGTGTCGCCGCAAGCCTTCAAGTGCGCTGATCTCCCCCAGCAGTTGCATTTGCCGGCGCTGGAAATCGGCCTCGCTTTCTTCCGTGCGAAGCACCGCCGCTGCGTGGCTGGCGGCCAGTTTGATCACTTGATCGACTTTGGCGAAATAACCCTTGGCCACCGCTTGCGGGCGCGCTGTCAGCAGGCTGACGACACACACGCACGCCACGGCCAGCAAGGTTTCAGTCACGCGGGTAACCGCCAGTAAAAACGTACCGTCCTGATCCGGAATCGCCAGTAACGCCACCACCACGGCAGTGTAACCACTGAGCACAAATGCTTGAGAGCTGGTGTAGCGCAGCAACGTACCGCCCGCCGTGCACAGCGCCAGCCATAGGGCCAGAGTGGTAATGAATGGCAGCGGTGCCTGGGGAAAGATCGCCATGATCAACACCGCCACCGCCGCCCCGAGGGTCGTACCGATCACCTGACCGAAACTGCGCGCCAGTGCCATCCCGGCCAACGGCTGGCTGACGATGACTACCGCCATGATCGACCACTTGGGCTGGTCGAGATCGAACAGGAACGCCAGATACAGCGTCAGCAACCCCGCCGCAATAGTTCGCAGGGCAAACAGCAGGACGGCCTGACCGGGATGGATCACGGCCTTGAAATAATTGAACAGGGCTTGCATGGGCACACTCATCGAAGCGACTTCTGCAAGCGTAGACACTGCATCGAAAGCCTGACGGGTAACTGAGTCGACGCAGCTTGTAGGGCGATTCGCATGCACAGGGTTTGACTCGTGGCCCGCGCTGACCGAAGCTTGCCGTTCTGCTCAAGAACGCCTGTTTCGGAAACCTGCATGCCTCAGTCGCGCCGCTACCTGCTTATCAGCCTGGGCCTTGTGCTTGTCGTCATTGTCGCGTGGTTGTCCGTGCGCAGCACCGTGCCGGTCATACCCGATGCGATCAAACACGGCTATAGCGAAGCGCTGGATGCCGCCCGCAAGGGTCAACCGGGCGCGGCGCGTCAGCTATATCAACAGCTGGGCCGTCCGGACATCTCGGTCAAGCGCCGCGTGTGGCTGCATGGCGAGCTGCCTAACTATCCGAGTCCACAGGCGTTGAAGCTGGCCGACACCGACCTGCAAAACGAATCCCCAGCCGTGCGGCTGGCGGCGATCAAAAGCGTGGTGGGGCTGGTGCCAGGCGGGCAACGCAGCCTGTTGCTCGGGCCAATGCTCGATGATGAAGATCGAACCGTGCGCTTTGCCGCCATCAACGCTCTGCTCGGCTTGACCCCGGATGAACTGGGTCTGTACTTCGCACCGCTGCAACAAGCAATCGACGGCTGGGAACAAACGCTCAAGGCGCAACCGGAAAGCGCCGCCAACTACGCGCAAATCGCTCGGCTGCATCTACACAACGCCGAACTCAAGGAGGCGCAGGTCGCGCTCGATAACACCCTGCGCCTGGAGCCCGGCAATCTGCAGGCGCTGGTGATGCAGATCGATGTCCTCGACCGCCAGGGCCAGACCGACGCCGCCCGGCAATTGCTGGGGCAACAACTCAAAGCGCAACCCGATTCTGCTTACCTGCAACATGCTCTGGGTCTTTGGCTGTTACACCACGATCAGCGCGAATACGCCCTGCTCGGCTTGTCCAAAGCCGTCGAACTTGAGCCAGACAACAAGGATTACCGCTACGACCTCGCCACCACCCTGCACAGCGCCGAAGAACTGGAAGCGGCACAAAAGCAATTGCAGGAAATCGTCCAGCGCCACCCCGCTGACCGCAAGGCGCGGGTCTTGTTGATCAACTACTGGAAAGAAAGCGGTCAACTGCAGAATGTGCAGATTCTGTTGGCGCAACTGGAACAACTCAACCCGGATGACCCGGCCTTGCAGCAAGGCCTCTGACCCACTTTCGACAGCTCTTTCGACACATCTCGCAAGGAATTTCGGAACTGCCATCACGCCAAAGGGTCAAGTTAATCAGGCCGCGTGATTCTGTTGGCGGCCTCGCTTCCCTTAGTCATGAGAGGGCATTTTTTGTCTACTTCTAACGAGTTGATCAGTGCGAAAGCCGCTACCGGCATTGTGGGTCTGGACGACATCCTGGCCGGTGGTTTGTCTCGCGGTCATGTTTTCTTGCTGGAGGGTGAACCCGGTACCGGCAAAACCACGGTCGCTTTGCATTTTCTCCTGGCCGGCGCGAAAGCCGGCGAACGCTCGTTGTACATCACGCTCTCGGAAACCGAGCGCGAACTAAGGCAAGGGGCGTCGTCCCACGGCTGGACGCTGGATGACAACATCAAGATCTTCGAGCTGACGCCCCCGGAAAGCCTGCTCAATGCCGAGCATCAGCAGAGCCTGTTGTATTCCTCCGACCTGGAACTAGGCGAAGCCACCAAGCAGATTTTCGAAGCAGTCGAACGCTTCAAGCCGACGCGCGTGGTGCTCGACAGCCTGTCGGAGATCCGTTTGCTGGCGCAGAGTTCGTTGCGTTATCGCCGACAGATTCTGGCGATCAAGCATTACTTCGTGCGCTACAACGCCACCGTATTGCTGCTTGACGACCTGACCACCGAGTCGCTCGACAAGACTGTGCACAGCGTTGCTCACGGGGTCATTCGCCTCGAAGAGCTGACACCTAACTACGGCGCCGAGCGCCGACGCGTGCGGGTGGTCAAGTACCGCGGCCAGAAGTATCGCGGTGGTTTCCATGACTTCACCATCATGGGCGATGGCGTGCATGTATTCCCACGACTGGTGGCGGCCGAACATCGCGGCGAGTACGCGCGATTGCAACTCTCGAGCGGCATCCCGGAAATGGACGCGCTCCTCGGCGGCGGCATCGAGACCGGCTCCAGTACGCTGATTCTCGGCCCTGCCGGTACCGGTAAATCGCTGATCTCGATGATCTTCGCTGCCGCTGCCGTACTACGCGGGGAAAAAGCCGCGCTGTTTATCTTCGATGAAGAACTCGGCCTGCTGTTTGAGCGGATGAAAAACATCGGCATCGACCTGAAAGCCTTGCAGGCCACCGGCAATCTGTTGATCGAACAAGTCGACGCCGCTGAACTGTCGCCAGGTGAGTTCTCCCATCGCGTGCGACGCTGCGTCGATGAAGGTCAAATCAAAACCGTGGTCATCGACAGCATCAACGGCTATCAGGCGGCAATGCCGGAAGAAAACGCGCTGGTGCTGCACATGCACGAGTTGTTGCTGTACCTGAACCGCAAAGGCGCGGCGACGTTCATGACGGTCGCCCAGCATGGTCTGGTCGGCGACATGCAAGCGCCGGTCGACATTACTTATCTGGCTGACACGGTGATTCTGTTGCGCTACTTCGAAGCACTGGGCAAAGTCCGCCGCGCGATCTCGATCATCAAGAAACGCACCGGCAGCCACGAATCGACCATTCGTGAATACCGCATTTCCACGCAAGGCATGACCATCGGTGAACCGCTTGAAGCCTTTCAAGGCGTGCTGCGAGGCGTCCCCACCTACCTCGGCGCGAGTAATCCGCTGTTGCAGGAAGAACACTTGTGACGGTTCAGGTGCCGCTGGCCGAACGGGCGCTGATTCTGGCGCCGGTGGGTCGCGACAGCCAGATTGCGCTGATGATCCTCAACGAGGCCGGCTACAGCGGACTCGTCACGCCAGGTCTGGATTCGCTGTGCACGGAGCTTGAACAGGGTGCCGGTCTGGTGCTGGTCGCCGCCGAAGCCTTGCGCGGACCGGAACTGGAAGCGCTGTTCCTGCACCTGGAGCAGCAGCCGGCGTGGTCGGATCTGCCCATTGTGCTGTTGACCCATCACGGCGGCCAGGAACAAGGCCCCTCCTCGCGGTTGAGCGATCTGTTGGGCAACGTGACATTCCTTGAGCGACCGTTCCATCCCGCGACACTGGTCAGTATGGTGTCCGCCGCATTGCGCGGCCGACGACGACAGTACGAGGCCCGCGACCGGCTGGTTGACCTCAGTGAAAGCGAACGACGTCTGCAATCGACCCTGGAAACCCTTGAACAACAGGTCGAAGAGCGCACCGCACAACTGCGGCACAATGAAGAAGCCCTGCGCCAATCGCAGAAAATGGAAGCGGTCGGCCAACTCACTGGCGGTATCGCCCACGACTTCAACAACATGCTGACTGGCATCATCGGCAGCCTGGAGTTGTTACGTCGGCGCCTGGCCCGTGGACGTCTGGACGACCTCGACAGCCTGATCGATCTGGGCGTGACTTCGGCCAACCGTGCCGCCAGTCTGACCCACCGCCTGCTGGCATTTTCGCGTCGGCAATCACTCGATTCAAAAGCTGTGCAGATGAACACCCTGGTGCTGTCCATGGGTGAACTGCTGCAACGCAGCCTCAACGAAAGCATTCAACTGGACATGCGCCTCAACGACAAGTTGTGGGTCGCAGAGGCCGACCCCAATCAACTGGAAAGTGCCCTGCTCAACCTGGTCATTAATGCCCGCGACGCCATGCCCGACGGCGGCAAACTGGTGGTCGAGACCAGTAATCAGGTACTCAAGCGCGAATTCACCGAGGCCTACAGCAATCTCGAACCCGGTGATTACGTGATGCTCAGTGTCACCGACAACGGCAGCGGCATGCCGCAAAGTGTCATCAACCGTGCGTTCGATCCTTTTTTCACCACCAAACCGATTGGTCAGGGCACCGGGCTGGGCCTGTCGATGATCTACGGGTTCAGCAAGCAGTCCCGTGGCCATGTCTCGATTCACAGCGAGATCGATGAAGGCACCACGGTAAAACTTTATCTGCCGCGCTTTCGCGGTGAAGAACTGTCCAGTCCAGACTCGGCTATTCAACAAGCCCCGAATGCGCTGGACGGCGAAACCGTGCTGATCGTCGAGGACGACCCGGCAGTGCGCGTGCTGGTCTGCGCGGTGCTCGGTGAGTTGGGCTATGCCTTTGTCGAAGCCTGGGATGCTGACAGCGCCGTGCCGATTCTGAATTCGACGCAGCGTATCGATCTGCTGATCAGCGATGTCGGCCTGCCGGGCATGAACGGCCGGCAGCTGGCAGAAGTCGGCCGCCAATATCGTCCGGGGCTGAAGGTTCTGTTTATCACCGGCTACGCCGAGCACGCCGCAGTGCGTGGCGGGTTCCTCGATTCGGGGATGCAGATGATCACCAAACCGTTCACTTTCGACCTGTTGACCGCCAAAGTGCGGGAGATGATCGAAAGCTGAAACCGCTGAAACTGTAGGAGCTGCCGAAGGCTGCGATCTTTTGATCTTGTTCTTGATCATCAACATCAAAAGATCGCAGCCTTCGGCAGCTCCTACAGGGCTTTACGCGAGCAATTCCTGAATCTTTTCCTGCAACACATCCAGGTCGAATGGTTTTTCCAGGATCGGCGCCTTGCGTGTGATCGGGCTGCCGGTTTCGCGGATTTCCTGCGGATAGCCGCTGATGAAAATCACCTTCAGGTCCGGGCGCAATTTGACGGCCGGTTCAGCGATCTGCACGCCGGAGATCCCGCCCGGCAAACGGAAATCGGTGATCAACATGTCCAGATGTGGCTTGCGCGCAAGAATCTCGAACGCCTGCTCGCCGTTTTCCGCCTGCAACACGCGATACCCCTGCCCTGACAAGTAATCCGTCAGGACCATCAAGATAACCGGTTCGTCCTCGACGACGAGTACTACATCTTGTGCATCTACGCTCATGGGAAGCCTTTGTTCAGTCAATAGCTGCTGATACGACCGTACGGTCAATCAGAGGTTGCGTCGGATGTGCCGTTTTCCTGAATTGGCAGACAAACGCGAAACAGGGCGCCTTCGTTGATTTCACTCTCGACGACGATGGAGCCGCCATGGGCGGCGACGATCTGCTCGGAAATGAACAGACCCAGCCCGAGCCCGGCCACTACCGTCTTGGCGGAAACCCGTTCGAACTGTTGGAAAATACGTTTCTGATTCTCTTGGCTGATGCCGATGCCACGGTCCTGCACCTCGACCCGCGCCTCATCACCTTCACGGTAAACCCGCACCTGAATCGGGCTGCGACCACCGTAACGCAGGGCGTTGGTCAGCAGATTGGACACCACCTGCTCGATGCGGAACTCGTCCCAATGGCCTTCCACCGGTACAGGCGCGGTGAACGACACTTCGGTTTCAGAAGCTTCGATCTGTGCCGCGAAGTTTTGCAGCAGGTTGCTCACCAGTTGCACCAGATCGAAACGGCTCGGTCGGATCGACAATTTGCCGGTGCGAATGCGTGACACGTCGAGCATGTCTTCGATCAGGCGGATCAGGCTTTTGATCTGGCGTTCATCGCGGTCGACCATGGCGTGCATCTTGTCGAGGGTGAACGCCGCAGCGTTGTCGCGGGCCAGGTGCATCTTGCGCAGCTGGGTTTCAAGGATCAGGCCATTAAGCGGCGTGCGCACTTCATGGGCGACGATGGACATGAAGTCATCGCGCATGCGCACCGCCTGCTCCAGTTCCAGCTGGGTGCTTTGCAGTTGTTGCAACAGTGCTTCCTGCTCGCGACGGGCCTGCTCCAGCGCTTCGAGCTGTTGCTTCATCGCCTTGCTCTGACGGTACAGATCGACGAAGACGTTGACCTTGCTCTTCACCGCGTGGATATCCAGCGGCTTGTGCAGAAAGTCCACTGCCCCGCTCTCGTAGCCCTTGAACGCGTAATTGAGTTCACGGCCGGCAGCGCTGACAAAAATGATCGGGATGTTCTTGGTTTTCTCGGTGCCGCGCATCAACTCGGCAAGCTCGAAGCCGTTCATGCCCGGCATCTGCACATCGAGGATGGCCATGGCGAACTCGTGTTGCAGCAGCAGCGACAGCGCTTCATCGGCCGACAAGGCTTTGTAGACAGTACGGTCTTCACGCTTGATCAGCGCTTCGAGCGCCAGCAGGTTCTCCGGCAGATCGTCGACGATCAGCAGTTTGGCTTGGATATTACTCAGCATGCGATTCGTTCCAGCTCGACAAGCAGACGGCCGATGCCGTGAATGGGTAGGACATGGTCCGGCTGCTGAATCTTCAGTGCAGCCAAGGGCATGGTGGCGACTTGCGCGTCTTCGGGGTCTTGAACGATGGTCAGGCCACCGCGGCGTTTGACTTGCGCCAGCCCGCGCGCGCCATCGTGATTGGCGCCGGTGAGCAGTACGGCGGCCAGCGACTCTCCGTAGGCGTCAGCCGCCGATTCAAACAGATAGTCGATCGATGGCCGGGAATAATGCACGCGCTCCTCAAGGCTCAGCGAGAGGCTGCGATCCTGCTCCACCGACAGGTGATAACCCGGCGTGGCGAAATACACATTGCCGGCAACGATATCCTGCTTGTCAGCAGCCTCGTGCACCGGCATGTCCACGCGGCGGGCGAAGACTTCGGCCAATTGACTGCGGCGTTCTTCGGGCAGATGCAGGACCACAACGATCGGCAACCTATAGCCTCGGCGCAGCGGTCCGAGCAGGCTCAGCAGCGCCTCGACGCCGCCGGCGGAAGCCCCGACCACAATCGCCTCGACGCGAGGTAAATCCACGGCCTCGTTCATGTTTTGCGGTAGATCCGTTCTTGTTTGACCAGCGGTTCGAACTGGTTCGCGTAACCGGAGAAATCCAGCGTTTCCTTGCTGCCCAGCACCAGAAATCCGCGGTGGCACAGCGATTCATGAAACAGACCGAAGGCACGGTCCTGAAGTTTCTTGTTGAAGTAAATCAGTACGTTGCGACAGGAAATCAATTGGGTTTCGGAGAACACACTGTCCGTCGCCAGACTATGGTCGGCGAAGGTCACGTTCTCGCACAGGCTCTTGTCGAAAATCGCATAACCGTACGCTGCCGTGTAGTAGTCGGCAAACGAACGCTGACCACCGGCCTGCTGATAGTTGGCCGTATACGCACGAACATTCTCCATGGAGAAAATCCCCTGCTTGGCCTTGTCCAGCGAGCGCGGGTTGATATCGGTGGCATAGATGATCGTGCGATCGAGCAGGCCTTCTTCGCGCAACAAAATCGCCATCGAATAGACCTCCTCGCCCGTGCTGCACCCGGCAATCCAGATCTTGATCGACGGATAGGTGCGCAGCAACGGCACCACTTCCCTGCGAATGGCGAGGAAGTGCGACGGATCGCGGAACATCTCGCTGACCGGAATCGTCAGCAATTGCAGCAACTGCATGAACGCCGTCGGATCGTGCAGGACTTTTTCCTGCAGCGCCGAAATGGTCGCGCATTCGAACTGGCTCAGCGCGTGCTGCACCCGGCGCTTGATTGAAGCGCCGGAGTAATCGCGAAAATCGTAGCTGTACTTGAGGTAAATCGCCTCAATCAACAAGCGCAGTTCGATTTCACTGTTTCGTTCAGCTGGCGTACTACGTTCCACTAAATGCGTTCCATCTTCGGTAACCACACGCGAATCAGCGAGAACAAGCGATCCAGGTCGATAGGCTTGGCCAGGTAATCATTGGCGCCCGCCTGCAGGCAGCGCTCCTGATCGTCTTTCATGGCCTTGGCCGTCACCGCGATGATCGGCAGCTTGCGCCAGCGCGGATCCTTGCGGATTTCAATGGTGGCTTCGAAACCATCCATTTCCGGCATCATCACGTCCATCAACACCAGATCGATATCCTCGACTTCATTGAGTCTTTCAATCGCCTCACGACCGTTACGGCCGATCACCACGACTGCGCCTTTGGTCTCCAGGGCACTGGTGAGGGCGAAAATGTTGCGCACATCGTCGTCCACCAGCAGCACCTTGCGACCCTCGAAGACCTTGTCGCGGCTGCGCGCGGTCTTGAGCATCTTCTGCCGTTCATGGGACAACTGCGATTCGACTTTGTGCAGAAAGAGTGTGACCTCATCCAGCAAACGCTCTGGCGAGCGTGCGCCCTTGATGATGATCGAGCGCGAGTACTTGCGCAGTTCGGCCTCTTCATCGCGAGTCAGGTTGCGTCCGGTATAGACGATGACCGGCGGGAACGAGCAGATGTCCTCGGTGGACATGCGCTTGAGCAGGTCATTGCCGAGCATGTCCGGCAATTTCAGGTCGATGACCATGCAGTCGTAGATCGTCGTGCGCAGCAGCTCCAGCGCGTCCTGCGCGAGGCCGACGGCGGTGATTTCGATGTCTTCGTCGCCGATCAGTCGGGCAATGCTCTCGCGCTGCAAGTCGTCGTCCTCGACCAACAGCACGCGTTTGACCTTCTGGGTCAGCTTGGCCTCAAGACGGGCGAACACGTCCTTGAGCTCTTCGCGGGTGGTCGGTTTGACCGCGTAACCGATCGCACCCATGTGCATCGCCGCTTCGACGCGGTCCTCGACGGAAATCACATGCACCGGGATGTGCCGGGTTCCGGCGTGTTCCTTCAGACGCTGCAGCACGGTGAGGCCGGAGTGATCCGGCAGACGCATGTCGAGCAGGATGGCATCCGGGACGAATTCTTTGGCCAGGTCGTAGCCCTCGTCCGCGCCATGAGCCACCAGGCACTGATAGCCAAGCTCATGCGCCAGATCGTAGAGGATATGCGCAAAGTTCGGCTCGTCTTCCACCACCAGAATGCAGCGCGTGGCGAATGGCGCTTTGTTACGGTCATCGGCGAAGCGCGGAATGTGCACCGGCGTCAACGGCGAAACAACCGGCGCCAGTGGCACGCTGGCCACCGCCGCTGGCGGGGTAAAGGTCAACGGAGCGAACGGCACTTCATTGGTCTCGTCGAACTGCTGCGGCAACACCAGCGTGAACACACTGCCCTGCCCCGGCGTACTGCTGACGCTGATCGAACCGCCGAGCAAGGTCGCCAGATCCCGCGAAATCGACAGGCCCAGACCGGTGCCGCCGTACTTGCGGTTAGTGGTGCCGTCGGCCTGGCGGAAGGCTTCGAAAATGCTTTCCTGCTGATCGGCAGCAATGCCAATACCCGAATCGCGCACGATGAACGCGACGCGATCATCCGGCTGGCCGGCAATGGTCAGGCTGACTGCGCCCTTCTCGGTGAACTTCACGGCGTTGGACAGCAGGTTCTTGATCACCTGCTCCAGACGCTGACGGTCGGTGTAGAGCATGCCCGGTGCGCCAGGTTGCAAATCGACACTGAAGGTCAGCTGCTTGTCTGCCGCCAGAGGTTCGAACACGCTGCGCAGACCATCGGCCAGACGCGCCACGCTGGTGTTCTCCGGAATCACTTCGAGCTTGCCCGCCTCGACCTTGGAGATGTCCAGAATATCGTTGATCAGGTTGAGCAGATCGTTGCCGGCGGAGTAGATCGATTCGGCAAACTTGACCTGTTCGGCGCTGAGGTTGTCTTGCGGGTTCTCCGCCAGCAGCTTGGCCAGAATCAGCGAACTGTTCAGCGGTGTGCGCAGTTCGTGGGACATGTTGGCGAGGAATTCGGATTTGTACTTGCTCGAGCGCTGCAATTCTTCGGCGCGTTCTTCGAGTTGTACCTGGGCCTGGTTGAGTTCGGTGTTCTTCAGGTCCATGGCGTCGCGCTGTTCGGCCAGAGTCTGGGCCTGCTCGGCGAGTTGCTCGTTGGTCTGCTCCAGTTCGACCTGCTGGGTTTCCAGATGCGCCTGGGATTCCTTGAGAATCCGCGACTGCTCTTCCAGTTCTTCGTTGGCGGTTTTCAACTCTTCCTGCTGCACCTGCAACTCTTCGTTGAGCTGCTGGGTTTCGGCCAGCACTTCCTGCAAGCGCTGACGGTAGCGCGCAGCTTCGATGGAGGTGCCGATATTGCCGGCAATCAGTTCCAGCAATTCGATATCGCGATCCGTGAGCGGCCGCAGGAAACCCAGTTCGATCACGCCATTGACCCGGTCGTCATCGCTGGTCGGCACTACCAGCACACTGTGCGGCAAGCCCTCGCCCAGCCCAGAACTGACTTTGAAGTAGTCCGACGGCACCGAATCCAGACGGATCAGCCGCGCCTGTTGCGCCACCTGGCCGACAATGCCTTCGCCGCTGTAAATCGACTGATCTTGTTCTTCCTGCTCGCGAGAGAAGCCGTAAGTGGCCACCCGCTTGAGGCCGCCATGTTCTTCACGCACGTACAGCGCGGCCACGGCGGTGCCCAGGTATTGCGCGCAGAACTGCAGAATATTGCGCCCCAGCAAGTTCAGCGTCAGTTGCCCCAGCACCTGCTCGGCCAGCTCGGTCTGACCATTGCGCAACCACGCCTGCTGCTCCAGACGTTCGGCACTGGCTTGCTGTGCGGCAAGGTTGGCGCTGTAGTTGGTCGACAGATTGACCAGATCACGACGGCCGATATAGGCCAGCAAGCCGCTGATACCAGCGATGAAAATCAGGTAGAGGCTGATGCTCCAGATCGTGGTGCGGCGCACGTCTTCATTGCGCGTCGTGCGCAGAACCTGTTCGGTTTCGATGACGTCTTCAAATTGCTTGCGGATTTCGTCCGTCAGGCGTTTGCCACGTCCAGCCTTGACCGCGCCCCGGTAATCGCCGCTGGAGCGCTGCAGATCGATCATCGATTGTGCGTAATTGGCCCACTCGATCTGCAAGGCCTGCAAACGACGCAAGCGATCGGTCTGCACCGGGTTATCGGCGGTCAGATCGAGCAAAGTACTGAGCGCCACCGCGATACGCGGTTTGGCAGTTTCGTAAGGGTCAAGGAAATGCTCGTCGCCGCTAAGCAAGAAACCGCGCATGCCGGTTTCCAGGTCCACGGTGAGCTTCACCGCTTCGTTGGCGTTATTGATCACCCGGTCGGTGTGCTCCACCCACTGGATCACCGACAGCAGATAAGTAATCAGCGACACGAAGAACACGGCACTGAGCACACCGACGCCCAAGGGCAGACTGATGTTGCGACTCAGGAGTTTACGAAACCGTTGCTCATCAACCGTAGACGGAGAGGACATGGGGCAGCCTTGTCGAACTGTTGAAAAACAGGCAGTTTGCCCCAAAACGGCGGCATGGATCCATTTTTCTCACACCTTTCGCAGCAAATTCCTACGCTCACCAGCATGTTCATGCCCCTGAACAGTTATCCTTGCGCCCCCATCTGCGGCTATGCTTTTTTTGCGTCGGGCGGGGAACTTGTGGCACTGCGCCACTTACTGATGAAGAAGCCCGGCACTTTTGATCGACCGGCGACCCTGAACTGACTTTCGAGAGCCTTATTATGTCTACCCCCGCCTCCACCATCCTTGTCGTAGAAGACGACGACATCGTGCGCATGCTGATCGTCGATGTGCTGGAGGAGCTGGAGTTCACGGTGCTCGAAGCAGACGGCAGCGAACAGGCACTGGAAAAGCTTGAAGACTCAAGTCTGCACATTGATCTGATGATGACCGACGTCGGCCTGCCGGGCATGGATGGCCGCGAACTGGCGACCGAAGCACGCAAACTGCGCCCCGCCCTGCCGATTATGTTTGCCAGCGGTTATGCCGAATCCATTGATGTACCCGCAGGCATGCATGTAATCGGCAAACCGTTTTCAATTGATCAGTTGCGTGACAAGGTAAAAGCCATATTGAACAATTAACAACAGGAAATAGCAGCCGAAGCAACTTGTTATATCCACGCATAATTCGCAACGCACTAAACCTGTAATTACTGATCACCGCAGTTCTATCCTGAGTCAACTCTTTGATCTGTGGCGCCTGACAAATCAGCGCCGCTAACAAAGACACTTGAAGCTTACCCGACTCAGGATAGAAGACATGCGCCCCGCAGTAATCAATAAAACTTCATACGTCGATCGTTCTCTTTTCGACAAACAGGAAAGAGCCAACATCACCCAAGCGCTGAATGCTGCCCTTCTACGTTCGCATCCCACTTTGACATTTGAGCAGTACAGCGCGAGCGCGTCTTTACCCGAGACAACCAGGCTTAGCCTGCAGAACCTGTTTTTCCCCTACGTTGCCGGCAGCACGTTCGATGAAGCCTATGAGCCAGCACGTCATGCCTTGCAGAAAATGATTGAAACCGAGCAGTTCTCGCATCTTTGCGAAATTCATGGTTTTCCGGCGAACGCTAGAATCGGTGTCGACGGCGAAGGCAGTATCTTTGGAATATTTGAACACGCCAAACATGAGCTACCCATCGGCGGAAGCGCAGAGACGCTGATGCTGGCCGAGTTTGCGGAAATAACCGGTGGCTATGTTTATTCCGGTTACGACATTGGCATTGAGCAATGGCTTGCCTTTGAAGGTTTGAATCTGCCGCAGACCATTGGCGACATCAAACAATTGATCGCCTATTTGATTTTTGAACTTCCCGCCCCTCCCGACTCCGGCGATTACCACGAGTTACTGAACAGTGAAGCGGATTCACCGTTTCATTTATCGCGCGCCAAACGCGAAATCATCACACAAGTCATTCAGGAAGCGACTGAAGGCAAGAGCACTCTTCTGAAAAAACTGTCCCTCGCCGATTTCAAGCAGATTCCCATCGCCACTAAACGCAAGCACGTGGACGACATTATTACCGACTGTTTGAAGCAGAACTTTGCCAGTGACCTGGGCCGAAAGCTCCATGAGTGCCTCGACTGGCATCTGGAAACGGACGATCAGCACGTGCGCGCCAATCAGCTTCGCGAAATCCTGCAGGCCGCGCTGGTCATCGATCTGGAGGCGCGGACCAACTCGCCCATCCTCGCCGGTTACGACCTGTATCAACCGGCCAATGCAACCCGCCATGCTGCACAAGTGCGTGAAAGCCTCGAGCAGCATCTCGTTAGCGAAGGCTTGATTGAACCAGACTACGCCCTGCTGGCGGCACACCTGTTACTGGCCGGCTCCGCCGCTGAATTTCTGATCGCCGATATACCGCCTGATCTGACCCTGGAAAAACCTGGCTGGGTCGTCATCGCTCAAGCGGTGGCGTTGATCGAACACGCCTCGCCGGGGTCCTCCCGAATGATGACATATAGCCAAATCAAGGCGTTTGCAGAACTGGCTCCGCTGTCCCCCGAACAAATCGAACTGCACCAGGTAGCTGGATTCACCCCGACGATCAATTGGGCAGTACTCAATGGCGTGATCGACTACCGAGCCCAAAAAGATTACGACAAGCCCACGCTGGTCAAGGCTACCGCGCACTTCGAGCGCTACATGGAGGCCCTCAGCCAATCGGAGACGGGTCTGTCGCGAACGCCCCCCGAGCGCAGAACAATCGCCCTTGAGGCATTAAAGAAGGTGATGCCCGAAGGCAGTTACCTCGAAAAGAAAGGGTTCTCCATCAAATACCTGAGCAGCTTCAAAGACCGCAGCTGGCTCGAGGGACTCAAGGCGGCGCACCCGGCCGGCATTCTCAGCGAGTTCTATGATGCGCTGCTTAGCACAACCGGCAACAGCGAATACGCGATAAACAAACTGCTGCGCCTGCGCTTCTCGATAGTGGATCTCTACCTGTCCGGCGACCTGATCGAAAATGGCAAGTTGACAGACCGATTTCAGCAACAAAGCGATTTCAAGCCACCCGCTGACGCGTTTGCCCGATTGTCCGAACTCGAATTGCCTGGCGTACTGTTCG
The DNA here is from genome assembly GCF_979258655.1 of Pseudomonas sp. AC242. Taxonomy (NCBI): domain Bacteria; kingdom Pseudomonadati; phylum Pseudomonadota; class Gammaproteobacteria; order Pseudomonadales; family Pseudomonadaceae; genus Pseudomonas; species Pseudomonas sp. AC242. The sequence continues at coordinate 2,260,765 of NZ_OZ409873.1, read as the reverse complement.
ATCAAGCCTTCGATTGCTATTACAAAGACGTGCGCGAGGGAATGTCTTCGGTCATGAAAATGGCGATTTCGAACATGCCCGAGCGCGATAGACAGGCGCTCACCAACGGCTACATGACGCTTTACACCGTCAGAAAGGAAGTCAATCCACTCAATCCACAGGAAGAAACCCAATTCGCTCGTGACGAAGCGAAAGGTCGCAACGGCCTTATTCTGTGCTGTAACAATGACGATGCATTGCGTACTTATGAGTTATTCAGCTTGCGCGGTCTGTGTCGCGAACGCCCCGAATTACTGGTGTTATTGCAAAGCACGCAGATCATCGATGCTCGCCCGACACTCTCCTTCACCGGCAGCCGGTACGACTTCCAGGCAAAGAACAAAGCCGTGGAATGGCCTCTCGATTTCGCGGCTTACAGCGAGGGCAGCGAGCCCCGAGGTGGCGTGACGTCTCGCGTAGTGGTGGAAAAGCTCTGGCACCTGAATCTGGCCGCCACGGACAATCGACCGGTTTCCCTGTTCTTTTCCCGCGAGGTCGATGACATCGCCGAATGCATCCTGACCCACCATCCTGTGGCCAGCCGTGCCGAGCTGTACGCCTCACTGAATGTGCAGACGGAGTTGGAGGAATGGCGCACAACCATAGAAACCGTTGAACGCTTGGCGATCAACGTGATCGTGCCGTTCAAACAATGTATTGAAGATATCCGTTCGGGGCGTACTGATCGGGTTTCCGAGGGCATCGGTGGCTGTGTGCTGGATGGCCTGTCGGTCATCGGTTTGTTGATTGGTCTGGGGGCAAGCGCGGCAAGTATCGCCGCCAAGACCGGGTCAACCACACTCAAGGTATTGAAAATCTCCAGGGCCGTGGCTCGTGTAGCGCTGTCGTTGATCAATCCGCTGGATGGCTTGCCGACACTGGCACGCAAAGGTCTGCGGCTCGCGGGCCGTGGCATCGTCTTCGTCGGCGAAAACGCACTGAGTACGGCGCGAACCGCCAATGCCCAGTTGCGCAAACTCGTGCGCGGTGCAAATGCCCCTGAGTTGATCAAGTTCGAACGGCTGACCGATATGCGCCAGGCGACCTGGCGCGGGGCGGACGGTGTGAGCCAGGCCGTCGATATTGCCGTGCTGCAACGCAACAAGCGCTGGCACGCACTCAACCTCAAAGTCGGCGGTGCCTGGGGGCCGCGCCTGAAGTTCCTCAATCTGGGGAATTTCTCGCCGTTGAAACGATTGTTCGCTCGCGCCAGGCCCTTCAGTTACACGCAGGGATATCTGACCAAAGCCATTCCCCACGCGAAAAGCAAACTCGACAACACGATCGGCATGCTCAGCAACATACACGAGGACGATCACCATGTTCGCTCGCTGCTCAAGCATGTCTTTGGCACTGACTCTAACGAAGCAATTGAATACATCACCCACAATTTGCGCGCCATGCGCAAGGATCTCGACTCCGTTGATCTCACCAATATGGTATTCCGCCCGCATGAGCCGGACATCCTCGCGGCACTGCGTGTCGATACCTACAAACACTGGAGAGCCGGCGTGGACGCTGGCGTGAAAGTCGATAAAAACGCAGGTCAGTTTCTCGCGATCTACCCGGACAATCTGGATGAGTTCTATCAAGTGTCCAGGTATGACGATGGCAGCATTGGCGATGTCATCGTCCATGAAATGTCGCACGGCGCTCCGGGAACGCTCGACCTTTACTACGGCGAAGTGCTTGCCGGGGTTACTCCCGCCGAGTTCGATGCCGTCGGGCTGCTTGAATTTGCCAGGGACGCGCACAGGGCCCATCCGGATAATCTGAGCAATCCCCATTTCCGCTTTGCCAAGCGTGAGGAATACATCGAGTTCAAGCGAATCAAGGACGGGCTGCCAAAAGTGGTCCAAGACCATCCCGCATTGTTGAATGCGGAATCCTATGCACTGTCTGTCTCGCTCCTGGACCAGCAAGTGACCGCGCCCGCGGCGTTTCAACTCAACCTCTCGGCCATGGAAAACGCTTTGAAGAACACGGCTCCCGGTGCTTTTATCCAGGGGCCGCTGTTGCTTAATCTCGCCAAACCGATGTGAAGAGAAACAGGGCGCATCCAAGCTTTATGGCTGTGGTTTAATTGCGCCCTTTTTTCTCACCTGCTTTAAAGGATCTGCCCCCATGACCCAACCCGATAACACCAAAGTCCTGGTCATCGGCTACGTCTGGCCCGAGCCGCGCTCTTCCGCGGCCAGTGGTCATGTGATGCAGATCCTCGAAACCTTCCTGCAACAAGGCTGGGACATTACCTTCAGCAGCCCGGCCGGTCCCGGCGAGCACAAGGCGGATCTTGCCGCACTCGGCATTCGTGAGGTGCCGATCGAACTCAACAACAGCAGCTTCGATCAATTCATCAGCGGACTGGCGCCGGACATCGTCTTGTTCGACCAATTCATGATGGAAGAGCAGTTCGGCTGGCGAGTTGAAAAACACTGCCCTCAGGCGCTGCGCGTGCTGGAAACTTCCGACCTGCAAAGTCTGCGGCATGCGCGTCATCAGCGACTCAAGTCTCGTCTGAAGGTCAATCCTGACCAGAATGATTTCAGTGATGTCTTTGCCCCGGCCCTGCGCGACGAGTTCGAACTGATGGCCGAAACCGATCTGGCCAAGCGTGAAATCGCCGCGCTGTATCGTTGCGATCTGAACCTGATGATCTCCGAAGTGGAGATCGAATTGTTGATCGAGCAGTTCGGCTTGCCCCGACAATTGCTGCACTGGTGCCCGCTGATGATCGACCCGCCTGCGGTCGAACCTGCAACATTTGCGGATCGGGCGCACTTTCTGAGTATCGGCAACTTCCGCCACGCACCCAACTGGGATGCCGTGCTGTGGATGAAAACCACGATCTGGCCGCTGATTCGCCAACAGTTGCCCCAGGCACAATTGCACATTTACGGCGCGTATACGCCGCCGAAAGCCACAGCGCTGCATAACGCCCGCGAAGGTTTCCACATCATGAACTGGGCCGAAGATGCATTGCAGGTCATGTCTGCCGCGCGAGTCTGCCTGGCGCCCTTGCGATTTGGTGCCGGTATCAAGGGCAAACTGGTCGACGCCATGCTTTGCGGTACACCCAGTGTCACCACGCCGATTGGCGCCGAGGCCATGCAGGGCGATCACGCGTGGCCCGGTGCAGTCACCAGCAGCGCAGTGGAGTTCGCCAACAGTGCCGTGGCGCTTTACAACGACGAGTCGCGCTGGCAGGACGCTCGTCTGGCGGGATACACGCTGTTGAATGAACGCTACCCACAACCAGTACATGGTCCGGCATTGATTGAAAAACTGCGTTATTGCCAACGGAACTTAGAACACCTCAGATCCAACAACTTCATTGGCAGCATGCTCCGTCATCACTCGCACAAAAGCACCCAGTACATGGCGCAATGGATCGAAGCGAAAAACCGACACACACAACAAACACCGGACATATAAGTACGCCTTTTACACGACTTGCATTAAAAGCAAACTTGGCCGAACACCCGGCACCCGTTATAAACATCCTGCGCGCGCAATTCCGACAACTTTCGTTTTCAATTGCAGGATGTACAACATGAACAATCTTGATAATTTCCAACCTTATCAATGGATGGCGGATTCGCCGCAAATCGACAACTTGTCGCTTTTCGAACTTAGTTTGCCGGGTGCCCATAACGCTGGCTGCGACTGGGAAGCGGGTTATGCACTGATACCCGGTAAAAACTGGCTCGCCTGCCAGGATGTCTCCTTTTATTCACAATTGAATCGCGGTGTTCGAGCACTCGACGCCCGCCTGACTTACGATAACAAAGCGCAAGGACTGGCAAAGTTCCGCTTCCACCACAACGGCTACCTTTCTTCCCGTACGCTTGAAGATCTTGTACGCGACGTCAAAGCTTTTTATGAAAGGAACATCAATGAATTCATCATTCTGGACTTTCATGAATTGGGTAGTGGCAAGGACGCATTCGATCATTCGGAGTTTCAAGCGTTGATACTGCAACACTTGGGCGACCGAATGATCCCGACCCGGAATCTGCACCTGACGCTTGGCCAGCTCAAAGCGATCAGCCCATTGCAGCGCATCATGGTGGCAGCCCCCATGACCTGGGAAACCGAGGACTACCGTATCTATGGAAGAATCCAGCACAAGTGGATCGGAAAGCAGCTTGTCAGTTCTCTCGATCTGCAGGGTTACATCAAAGAAGTATTGAGCACTGCCAACAGCACACTTCGCCCGTGGTCGCTGTCAGCAACCAGTTTTTCGATTGGCGGCCCTCAGCGAATTCTGGATGATCTCGACCACTGGTTTGACCCAGCCAGATCGGATTGGGCCAAAAAGTGCAACATCATCAATTTCGACTTTATTAAAAACTCGAACATTGTACGTTTCTGCCAGATGGCCAATCTGGAAAAAGCCATCGAGAAGTCCAGAGGCAGCGTCCGCGAGCAGACCGCTTGAGTGAAGCTGGCGCAAGTCCCGAGAAACGAGGCATGATCGGCAGGCGATAACAAAAAAAGTAGCTCGCCATGACTCGAACCGCCCGCGTGACCGACCCTTCATACGAGTTGATGGATGACCACAACGGGTTGTCCATCATCTACCGCCAGCACGGTTTTCCGTGCCCGCTGGTGCGCTGGCATTTCCACAAGGAATATGAACTGCACCTGATTGTCGCCAGCTCGGGCAAGGTGTTTATCGGTGACTACATTGGCAACTTCTATCCCGAAACCCTGTTCCTCACTGGCCCCAATTTGCCGCACAACTGGATCAGCCAGGTGGCCGAGGACGAGGTCGTTGAAAAGCGCGACATGCTGGTCAACTTCACCGACGAGTTGTTCGAGAGTGGCCACCAGGTGTTTGCCGAACTGAAGACCCTGGCGCCCCTGCTGGAACGTGCGCAGTACGGCATCGAGTTTCGCTGCAAACGTACCATCCGCCAGGCCATGACGCTGATGCAGCGCATCGCCGACAGCAAGGGCATCACCCGCCTCGGGCACTTCTTTATCCTGATGGAATTGCTCGCGGCCAGCGATGATTTCCAGCTGTTGTCCGGCGCCACCACCCCGCAACTGGCCGATGAGCACAATATCGATCGTACCAACCGGGCCGTCGACTATATTTTCAGCCACTACGCCCGCGATATCTCGCTGGAGGAAGTCGCCGCGCATCTGGGCATGACGCCGACCTATTTCAGCCGAGTGTTCAAACAGGCCACCGGGCGCAATTTCATCGAGTTCGTCAATCGCTTGCGTATCAGCAAGTCCTGCGAGCTGCTGGCCGATGGCGACAAACCGGTGACCGAGGTGTGTTTCGAATCGGGGTTCAACAACATTTCCAACTTCAATCGGCGCTTTCAGCAGCTCAAGGGCATGACGCCGTCGCACTATCGGCGGCTTGCGGTGCAGCGCCTGACTGAACAAAACCATCTCTGACAACGCAACTCCCCTGTAGGAGTGAGCCTGCTCGCGATAGCGGTGTGACAGCGTGCAGATATGTTGGCTGACACTCCGCTATCGCGAGCGGGCTCACTCCTACAAGTTGCGATGCCACTCCGGAAACCTGTACGCATCCGACAGCACCTCTGCGCTGAAAAGCCCTTCCCTGCATTCGCCCCACAAAAGCCCAGTGCAAAAAAGTATCGATCAAAGTGTTAGGGATGATTTGTCAGCCCTGCGATTGAAGGCTGTAATCAGCGCACATTCTTCCTGCACAGGAAGACACAAAAACAATAACTGTCCTTCTGTAACCCTACGGGTGCAGAAAAGGAGTGCACGATGCAACCGACTGCAAAAGCTCTGCTTGCCCTCACCTGCATGACCCTCAGCAGCGTCAGCCTTGGCGCCCAGACCCTGACCATCGCCACCGTCAACAACAGCGACATGATCCGCATGCAAAAACTCTCGAAAACCTTCGAGACCGAGCATCCGGACATCAAGCTCAATTGGGTCGTGCTCGAAGAAAACGTCCTGCGCCAACGCCTGACCACCGACATCGCCACCCAGGGCGGCCAGTTCGACGTGTTGACCATCGGCATGTACGAAGCCGCACTGTGGGGCGCCAAAGGCTGGCTGGAACCGATGAAGGATCTGCCGGCCAGTTACGCTCTCGACGATGTGTTCCCATCGGTGCGTGAAGGCTTGTCAGTCAAGGGTTCGCTGTACGCCCTGCCGTTCTACGCGGAAAGCTCGATCACCTATTACCGCACCGACCTGTTCAAGGATGCCGGCCTGACCATGCCGGAGCGTCCGACCTGGGAGCAGATCGCCGGTTTCGCCGAAAAACTCACCCACAAAGACAAAGAGCAGTACGGCATCTGCCTGCGCGGCAAGGCCGGTTGGGGCGAGAACATGGCGCTGATCACGACGGTTGCCAACGCCTACGGCGCGCGCTGGTTCGATGAGCAGTGGAAACCGGAATTCAGCGGGCCGGAGTGGAAAAACGCGCTGAATTTCTACGTCGACACCATGAAGAAATCCGGCCCGCCGGGCGCCTCCAGCAACGGTTTCAACGAAAACCTTGCGCTGTTCAACAGCGGCAAATGCGCGATCTGGGTCGATGCCAGCGTCGCCGGCTCGTTCGTCACCGACAAGACCCAGAGCAAGGTTGCTGATCACGTCGGCTTCACTTTCGCCCCGCATCAAGTGACCGACAAAGGCTCGGCCTGGTTGTATTCATGGGCGCTGGCAATCCCGACCAGTTCCAAAGCCAAAGACGCCGCCAAAGAATTCAGCGCTTGGGCGACGTCAAAAGAGTACGGCGAACTGGTCGCCAAGACTGACGGCATCGCCAACGTACCGCCCGGCACCCGCGCCTCGACCTACAGCGATGCCTACATGAGCGCCGCGCCGTTTGCCAAGGTCACGCTGGAATCGCTGAAAGCGGCTGATCCGAGCAAGCCAACGCTGAAACCGGTGCCGTACATCGGTATTCAACTGGTGACCATTCCTGAGTTCCAGGCGGTGGGCACCCAGGTCGGCAAGCTGTTCTCGGCGGCGCTGATCGGCCAGACCACGGTGGATCAAGCCCTGACTGCCGCGCAGCAAACCACTGAACGCGAGATGAAGCGCGCCGGTTATCCCAAGTAACCGCCTCTAAACCTGTGGGAGCTGGCTTGCCAGCGATGAGGCCGGCACATTCGACATTGCTGTCGGCTGACCTATTGCTATCGCTGGCAAGCCAGCTCCCACAGGGGCCGCGCCGATGTCAGGAATGTTGTCTTTCCTGAACATGTTTCTGCACCCAATTGGTTGTGATCACCATGAATACTTCAACTGCCAAAGCCCACATCGACCTGTCGCAGCCTGCGCGCAAAGTCCGCGTACGCAATCCCGGCTGGTTTCTGGTCAGCCCTTCGGTGGCCCTGTTGCTGCTGTGGATGATCGTGCCGCTGGGCATGACCATCTACTTCTCGATGATCCGCTACAACCTGCTTTACCCCGGTGAAAACCAGTTCGTCGGGTTGGAGAACTTCACATACTTCCTGACGGATTCGGGTTTCATGCCCGGTGCGACCAACACCTTGCTGCTGGTCGGCAGCGTGTTGTTGATCAGCGTGGTGCTCGGCGTACTCATCAGTGCGTTGCTTGAAGCGAGTGAGTTCCTCGGTCGCGGCATCGTGCGGGTTATGCTGATCTCGCCGTTCTTCATCATGCCCACGGTCGGTGCGCTGATCTGGAAGAACCTGATTTTCCATCCGGTCTCGGGGATCCTCGCTTACCTCTGGAAGTTGTTCGGCGCGCAACCGGTGGACTGGCTCGCCCACTACCCGCTGCTGTCGATCATCATCATTGTTTCGTGGCAATGGCTGCCCTTCGCGATCCTGATTCTGATGACGGCGATGCAGTCCCTCGATCAGGAACAGAAAGAGGCCGCGCGTCTCGACGGCGCCGGGCCGATCGCAATCTTCTGGCACCTGACCCTGCCGCATCTGGCACGGCCGATTGCCGTGGTGGTGATGATCGAAACGATCTTCCTGCTGTCGGTGTTCGCCGAGATTTTCACCACCACCAACGGTGGCCCCGGCTACGCCTCGACCAACCTCGCCTACCTGATCTACAACCAGGCGCTGGTGCAGTTCGACGTCGGCATGGCCTCGGCGGGCGGTTTGATTGCCGTGGTCATCGCCAACATCGCCGCGATCATTCTGGTGCGGATGATCGGCAAAAACCTGACTGACAAAGCCTGAGGCCTGCCATGACTCTTCAACAATCCCGCCGGCTGCAAAGCCTGCTGCTCGGCACCCTGGCCTGGGCCATCGCGATCGTGATTTTCTTCCCGATCTTCTGGATGCTGATGACCAGTTTCAAAACCGAAATCGACGCGTTCGCCACGCCGCCGCAGTTCATCTTCACGCCGACGCTGGAGAACTACCTGCACATCAATGAGCGCAGCGATTACTTCAGTTTCGCCTGGAACTCGGTGGTGATTTCCTTCAGCGCCACGGCCCTGTGCCTGTTGATCGCGGTGCCGGCAGCGTACTCGATGGCCTTCTACGAAACCCAGCGCACCAAAGGCACGTTGCTGTGGATGCTCTCGACCAAAATGCTGCCGCCGGTGGGCGTGCTGATGCCGATCTACCTGCTGGCGAAGAGTTTCGGCCTGCTCGATACGCGCATCGCGCTGATCGTGATCTACACGCTGATCAACCTGCCGATCGTGGTCTGGATGGTTTACACCTACTTCAAGGACATCCCCAAAGACATCCTCGAAGCCGCCCGTCTCGACGGCGCCACGCTGTGGCAGGAAATGGTCCGCGTGCTGCTGCCGATCGCCAAGGGTGGCCTCGCTTCGACCGTGCTGCTATCGCTGATTCTGTGCTGGAACGAGGCGTTCTGGTCGCTGAACCTGACCTCGTCGAAAGCCGCGCCACTGACCGCGTTGATCGCCTCGTATTCGAGCCCGGAAGGCTTGTTCTGGGCCAAGTTGTCGGCGGTGTCGACCCTGGCGTGTGCGCCGATTCTGATCTTCGGCTGGATCAGCCAGAAACAACTGGTGCGCGGCCTCTCGTTCGGCGCCGTGAAATGAAGATTGAAAAGCAAAAGATCGCAGCCTTCGGCAGCTCCTACATGGAATGTCGTATCGGCATAAATCTCCTGTAGGAGCTGCCACAGGCTGCGATCTTTTGATCTTAAAAAAACAACAATGTGGAGGCCCATCCTCATGGCCAACCTGAAAATCAAGAATCTGCAAAAAGGCTTCGAAGGTTTCTCCATCATCAAAGGCATCGACCTTGAGGTGAACGACAAGGAGTTCGTGGTCTTCGTCGGCCCGTCGGGCTGCGGCAAATCCACCCTGCTGCGGCTGATCGCGGGTCTGGAAGAAGTCAGCGACGGCACCATCGAACTCGATGGCCGCGACATCACCGAAGTCAGCCCGGCCAAGCGCGATCTGGCGATGGTGTTCCAGACCTACGCGCTGTACCCGCACATGACCGTGAAAAAGAACATGTCGTTCGCCCTCGATCTGGCCGGCGTACCGAAAGCCGAAGTCGAGAAGAAGGTCGGCGAAGCGGCGCGCATTCTCGAACTCGGGCCGATGCTTGAGCGCAAGCCGAAACAGCTCTCCGGCGGCCAGCGCCAGCGTGTTGCGATCGGCCGCGCCATCGTGCGCAATCCGAAAATCTTCCTCTTCGACGAACCCCTCTCCAACCTCGACGCCGCGCTGCGCGTGCAGATGCGTCTGGAGCTGCTGCGCCTGCACAAAGACCTGCAAGCGACGATGATCTACGTGACCCACGATCAGGTCGAAGCGATGACCATGGCCGACAAAGTCGTGGTGCTCAATGGCGGCAAGATCGAACAGGTCGGCTCGCCGCTGGACCTGTATCACAACCCGGCAAATCTCTTCGTTGCCGGTTTCCTCGGCACGCCGAAAATGGGCTTCCTCAAAGGCAAGATCGCCCGCGTCGACGGCCAGAGCTGCGAAGTCTCGCTGGACGCCGGCACGCGCATCACCCTGCCCTTCAATGCTGCCAACCTCAGTGTCGGCAGCGCCGTGACCCTCGGCATTCGCCCGGAACATCTGGAACTGGCGCAACCCGGTGATTGCAGCCTGCAAGTCACCGCCGACGTCAGCGAACGTCTGGGCAGCGACACTTTCTGCCACGTCACCACCAACGCCGGCGAAGCCCTGACCATGCGCGTGCGCGGTGATCTGGCCAGCCGTTACGGCGAACAACTGAGCCTGCACCTCGACCCGGCGCACTGCCACTTATTCGATGCCGAAGGTATCGCGTTGACCCGTCCGCTGCGCGCTGCGGCCTGATTTCGAGAACTCCCGATGAAACTCAACCAACAGAACCTCCATCGTCTGGCCGCCGAAGTGCAACTGCCGGCCTACAACCTTAGCGACACGCGCCAAGGCATCGCGCACATTGGCGTCGGCGGCTTTCACCGCGCGCATCAGGCGTATTACACCGATGCCTTGATGAACACCGGCGAAGCCCTCGACTGGGCCATTTGTGGCGTCGGCCTGCGCGCCGAAGACCGCCGTGCTCGCGATGACCTCAAGGAGCAGGATTACCTGTTCACCCTGTTCGAACTCGGTGACAGCGACGACACCGAAGTGCGCGTGATCGGCGCGATTCGCGACATGCTACTGGCCGAGGACGGCGCTCAGGCGTTGATCGACAAACTCGCCGACCCACAAATTCGCATCGTCTCGCTGACCATCACCGAGGGCGGTTACTGCATCGACGACAGCAACGGCGAGTTCATGGCGCACCTGCCGCAAATTCAGCATGATCTGGCCCACCCAGAAGACCCGAAAACCGTGTTCGGTTTCTTGTGTGCGGCCCTGGAAAAACGTCGGGCGGCGGGCATTCCGGCGTTTACCGTGATGTCCTGCGATAACCTGCCGCACAACGGCGCCGTGACGCGCAAGGCGCTGCTGGCGTTTGCCACCCTGCGTAACAGCAATCTGTGCAGCTGGATCGACGCCAACGTCAGTTTCCCCAACGCCATGGTCGACCGCATCACGCCAATGACCAGCACCGCGCATCGCCTGCAACTGGCGGACAAACACGACGTCGACGATGCCTGGCCGGTGGTCTGCGAGCCGTTTGTTCAATGGGTGCTGGAAGACAAATTCGGCAACGGTCGCCCGGCCTGGGAAAAGGTCGGCGTGCAGTTCACCGACGATGTTTCGCCGTATGAAGAGATGAAGATCAAACTGCTCAATGGCAGCCACCTCGCGCTGACGTATCTGGGCTTTTTGAAGGGTTACCGGTTTGTGCACGAAACCATGAATGACCCGCTGTTCGTGCGTTATATGCGCGCCTACATGGATCTGGACGTGACCCCGCAACTGGCGCCGGTGCCAGGTATTGATCTGACGGATTACAAAAATACGCTGGTGGCACGCTTCTCCAATCAGGCGATTGCCGATCAGCTTGAGCGGGTGTGTTCGGACGGCTCGTCGAAGTTTCCCAAGTTCACCATTCCTACCATCAACCGGTTGATTGCCGATGGGCAGGAGACCAAGCGTGCGGCGTTGGTGGTGGCGGCGTGGGCGTTGTATTTGAAGGGTGTGGATGAGAATGGTGATACCTATTCAATCCCGGATCCGCGCGCGGCGTTTTGTCAGGCGTTGGTGGCGGACGATGCTTTAATTACGCAGCGGTTGTTGGCGGTCGAGGAGATTTTCGGCACGGCGATACCGCGTTCGGCGGAGTTTGTCGCGGCGTTCGAGTGGTGCTGCAACAGCTTGCGCGAAGAGGGTGTGACGCGGACTTTGCAGCGGATTCTGGATTGAAAAGCCCCTCACCCTAGCCCTCTCCCCGAGGGAGAGGGCTAGGGTGACCGAGTGGTTTGTGCAAGTTACATCGACCTGAACGTCCGGAGTCGAACTCAGGTATTGAACAGCACCTGATTGAGAGAACCGCAGTCGAACTCAGGTTTTGAACAGCCCCGGTTTGAGAGAACCGGAGTCGAACTCAGGTTTTGAACAGCCCCCCGATCAGCTCCCTTCCCCCCTCGCCCCTTTGGGGGAGAGGGTTGGGGTGAGGGGGTAAGCTCTTGATCTTCACCACACCCGAGTGGTTCACACATGACAACACAACAACTGTTCCTAGGCATCGACTGCGGCACACAAGGCACCAAAGCCATCATCCTTGACGCCGCCAGCGGTCAAGTCATCGGCCAGGGCGCCGCCGCCCACACAATGATCAGCGGCGCCAACGGCCGCCGCGAACAAGACACCCAGCAATGGCTCGAAGCCTTCGCCCTCGCCACTCGCCGCGCATTGTTGGCGGCGAATGTCGATGGCCAGTCGATCCTCGGCATCGGCGTCTCCGGCCAGCAGCACGGTCTGGTCCTGCTCGATGATCAAGGTGAAGTGCTGCGCCCCGCCAAGCTCTGGTGCGACACCGAAACCAGCGCCGAAAACGACCGTCTGCTCACTCATCTGGGCGGTGAAAAAGGCTCACTGGAACGCCTCGGTGTGGTTATCGCGCCAGGCTACACGGTGTCGAAGCTACTCTGGACCAAAGAACAGCACCCCGTGGTGTTCTCACGCATCGCGCGTATTCTGCTGCCCCACGACTACCTGAATTTCTGGCTGACCGGTCGCGCCTGCAGCGAATACGGCGATGCCTCGGGCACTGGCTATTTCAACGTGCGCACCCGCCAATGGGACTTGCAACTGCTGCGCGACATCGACGCCAGCGGACGCCTGCAAGCTGCACTGCCTGAGCTGATAGACGCGCATCAATCTGTCGGCACCATCCTCCCGGCGATTGCCGAACACCTCGGCATCAACCCCAATGCGCTGGTCTCCAGCGGTGGCGGCGACAACATGATGGGCGCCATCGGCACTGGCAATATCCAGCCCGGCGCGATCACCATGAGCCTCGGCTCTTCCGGCACGGTTTACGCCTATTCCGAAGTACCAAAAGTCAGCCCGGACGCTTCGGTCGCGACGTTCTGTTCGTCCAGCGGCGGTTGGTTGCCGCTGATCTGCACCATGAACCTGACCAATGCTACTGGCGCGATTCGCGAGCTGTTCAACCTCGATCTGCCACAGTTCAACGACCTCGTCGCGCAAGCCCCCATCGGCGCCGACGGCGTGAGCATGCTGCCGTTCCTCAACGGCGAGCGCGTTCCCGCCCTGCCCCACGCCACCGGCAGCCTGCACGGCTTGACGCTGGATAACCTGACCCAGGCCAATCTGTGCCGCGCCGCCGTCGAAGGCACCACCTTCGGTTTGCGCTACGGACTGGATTTGCTCCGCCACAATGGTTTACAAAGCCGCAGCATTTGCCTGATCGGCGGCGGTTCGAAAAGCGCGGTTTGGCGGCAGATCGTTGCCGACATCATGAACACCCCGGTGATCTGCACCGAACAAAGCGAAGCCGCGGCACTTGGCGCAGCGATTCAAGCGGCGTGGTGCAAATCCTGGTCGAATGGCCACGAAGACAGCCTCGCCGACCTGTGCCAGCGCTGCGTGAAACTCGATTCAAGCAGCGAAACCCTGCCGATTGCCGCCAACGTTGCGGCGTTTCAGCAGGCCTATGAACGCTATCAACAGCATGTCGCAACCCTATAAAGAGCAAACAATTATGTATTTGGTGTGTGGCGAAGCCCTGTTTGATTTTTTCAGTGAAGACGACGCCAGCGGTCTGGCCTCGAAAGTCAATTTCAAGGCGATTGCCGGCGGCTCGCCGTTCAACGTCGCCGTCGGTTTGCGCCGTCTGGGCGTGGACTCGGCCTTGTTCGGCGGGCTGTCCACTGACTACCTCGGCCGTCGTTTGCAGCAAGTGCTGCAGGACGAAGGTGTGTGCCCGGACTATCTGGTGGACTTCGCCGCACCGACCACGCTGGCCATGGTCGCCGTCGGTGCCAATGGCTCGCCGCACTACAGCTTTCGCGGTGAAGGCTGCGCGGACCGGCAGTTGAGTCTGGTGCATCTGCCGGCGCTGGGTCCTGAGGTGCGCGGCTTGCACATTGGCTCGTTCTCGCTGGTGGTGCAGCCGATTGGCGACACCTTGCTGACGCTGGTACAGCGCGAGAGCGGCAAACGCCTGATCACCCTCGACCCGAACGTACGCCTCAATCCCGAGCCGAACATCGACCTGTGGCGTGAGCGCATCGCGACGCTGGTGCCACTGGCCGATCTGATCAAGGTCAGCGACGAAGACTTGAGCCTGCTCTACCCCGAACAGGATCCGCAACGCGTGATCGAAGGCTGGCTCGAACACCGCTGTCAGATTGTCTTCCTCACCCGTGGCGGCGACGGCGCCAGTGTGTTCAGCCGCCAGCATGGCAACTGGTCGGTGCCGGCGGCCTCGGTGAAAATCGCCGACACCGTTGGCGCGGGTGACACCTTCCAGGCCGCGCTGATCACCTGGCTGACCGAGCACGGTCTGGATTCGGTCGAAGGCGTGCAGCAACTCGACCGCGAGCAGATCGACGCCATGCTCAAGTTCGCCGTACAAGCCGCCGCGCTGACCTGCAGCAAGACCGGCCCGGATCTGCCCTATCGTCACCAATTGAGTTGAACGCGTAGACTGTCGGCCTTTTTGCGCACGACGGGATAACGGCTTTTGAATTACAGGCAGACGCTTGGACTACTGACACTGGCAACGCTACTGAGCGGGTGCGGCACCTCGCCGCCCCGTTCGCCGGAAGATATCTGCGAGATTTTCCGCGAGAAAAGCGACTGGTACGACGCGGCGCAAGTCACGCAAAAACGCTGGGGCGTGCCGATTCAGGTGCCCTTCGCGATCATGTATCAGGAATCCGGCTACCGCTACGACGCCAAGACTCCGCGCAAATACTTGCTCTGGGTGATCCCGTGGGGCCGTGTGTCCACCGCATCGGGCTATGCGCAAGCCAAGGATGAAGTCTGGGCCGACTATCAGAAAAGCACCGGTCGCAGCGGAGCCGATCGCGAAGACTTCGACGACGCCATCGACTTTGTCGGCTGGTACATGGACAAGACCTATTCGATCAACGGCGTCTACAAGTACGACGCCTATAACCAATACCTCAACTATCACGAAGGCTGGGGCGGCTTCCGCAACAAGACTTACGCGAGCAAAGCCTGGCTGATGCCGACGGCGCGCAAAGTGCAGAACCGTTCGGATGTGTATGCGCGGCAATATGCCGGGTGCAAGGAGGATTTGAATCGCGGATTCTGGAGCCGGTTCTGGCATTGGTTATAACAGCTTCGGGATCCCGTGTAGGAGCTGCCGAAGGCTGCTCCTACAATGGAGGTCTTTACAGGACGGAGAAGCTATAACTCACAATCAACCGGGTCTCATCCACATCCCGGGCAAACTTCTCATAATTGGTGCGATACGTAGCATTCCTCAAACGCAGACTCACATCCTTGAACGTGCCCGTCTGAATCACATACTTCAACTCGCTGTCGCGTTCCCACTCCTTGCCTTCCTGATCACTGCCCAACACCTTGATGTGGTCACCGTTCACATAACGGGTCAGGAAGCTCAAACCATTAATGCCAATGGCCTTGAAGTCATAGTCATAACGCAACTGCCACGAACGTTCCTGCGCGGCGGCGAAGTCGTTGACCTGCACGTAGTTGACCAGATACGGATTGCTGCCATCGAGGTACGGCATCGAGTTGTCGCCGTTCATACGCTGCCAACCGGCGCTGAACGTATGGCCGCTGTGCGCATACGACAACATGCCGCTCAACGCACGGTTATCAATGGAACCGGCCTTGGCATCACCGCTATCGGCACTCTTCAGCACCCGCAGATCTGCTTTAAGTACACCGCCAGCTAACGGTTGATTACCCAACAGCCCGACAAAGTGCTGACGATAGATGTCTTCCAGTTCAGCGTAGTGATACTGCGCAGTCAGACGATCGTTGATCTTGTAATCGAAGCCGTACATGTCGAAATGGTCGGCGGTGGTGTTGCAGGCGTAGCGCTTGTTCTTGCAGTGCACGCGGATGTCTTGCGAATCGGTGGAATCACGCGCGGTGTACTTGTCCAGACGCGCGGCCATGAAGGTCAGGTCTTTCAGCTCTTTAGAAGTGAGCATGGCGCCATTGAACATGGTCGGCAGCAAACGGCCGTCGTTGTATTTCAGCAACGGCAGATCCGGCAGTAGCGCGCCGTACTTCAGCACGGTGTCCGAGACTTTGACCTTGGCGGTCAGGCCCATTTTCGCGTACTGGCCTTTCGAGCCGCGCGGATCGTTGCCACTGGAAGGCAGCAAGCCGCTGTTGCTGCGGTTCGGGCTGGAATCGAGTTGAAAGCCAAGCATGCCCAGCGCATCGATACCAAAACCCACCGTACCTTCGGTGTAGCCCGATTGCAGGTTGAGAATAAAGCCCTGTGCCGACTCTTCACGCTTGGAGGCGCCCTGAGCGTTCGAGGTGCTCCCATCACGGAAATCGCGGTTGAAGTACACCGTGCGCGATTCGATTTTCGCCGTGGTGTCTTCAAAGAATCCGCTGGCCTGAACCTGTGCGGTAAAACCTGCGCACAGCACAAAGGCTCCGAAGCCAAACGACTGGCGCGGGGTGATGAGGGGAAATGGGGGACGCATGAAAAACTCCAACAATGCAGCGTTTGCGCAAGCGCGCAACAAGCCAGAAAAATAGCTCCCGTCCCGGGTCAGATTGACCGGGAGAAAGTGAACACGCAGGGGTGAACGGCAATGATGGCAGATGGCTTTGACGTGCTACAGGCGACTTTAGTCTGAATCTGACTGAGGATTCTTCAACCCGGGATCGTGGGAAAAGTTGCCGGCGATCAACGCCAATTCGCACTAAACACCCGTTTTCATTGGGCCAAACACCCCATCTAAGGGTTTTCCCTATACCGCAAACCTGCCAGACCTACGGCTTTTGTGCCTTGAACGAGGCTGCTTAATCCTCCATCATCCGTCACCTGCTTATTCAACGGACGGAATTCAAGGCATGCTGGACGCCAACGCAACCCACATCACACTCACGCTTGAAGGCGCCAACGCCGACCTGCAAGTCCTCAGCTTCACCGGTCGCGAAGCCCTCAACCAACCGTTCCGTTTCGACCTCGAACTCGTCAGCGCCCGCCCCGACCTCAAACTCGAAGAGCTGTTGCACAAGCCCGGCGTCCTGACCTTCGGCCCGACCGGCGAAGGCAAGATCCACGGTCTGGTCTATCGCATCGAGCAAGGCGACTCCGGCAAGACCCTGACCCGTTACAGCCTCAGCCTGGTGCCACAACTGGCCTACCTGCGGCACAACCACGATCAGCAGATTTTCCAGCAACTGACCGTGCCGAAGATCATCGCCCAGGTGCTGGAAGATCGCGGCATCCTCGCCGACGCCTACAGCTTCCAGCTCGGCGCCGAATACCCGCAACGCGAATACTGCGTGCAGTACGACGAATCCGACCTGCATTTCATTCAGCGTTTGTGCGAAGAGGAAGGCATTCACTTCCACTTCCAGCACAGCAGCAGCGGCCACAAACTGGTGTTCGGCGACGACCAGACCGTGTTCCGCAAGCTGAAACCGGTGAGCTACCAGCAAGACTCCGGCATGGCCGCCGACAAACCGGTGATCAAGCGTTTCAACCTGCGTCTGGAAACCCGCACCACCCGCGTCAGCCGCCGCGACTACGACTTCGAAAAACCAAAGATCCTCCCCGAAGGCGCGGTCAAAACCGAGTTCGCCCCGGACCTCGAGGACTACGACTACCCCGGCCGCTTCACCACCCGCGAGCGCGGCAAGTTCCTTTCCACCCGCGCCCTCGAACGCCATCGCAGCGACTACAAACTCGCCGAAGGCAAAGGTGACGAACCAACCCTCACCAGCGGCCATTTCCTCACGCTCGCCGAACACCCGCGCGCCGAATGGAACGACCTGTGGCTGCTGCTGGAAGTCTTCCACGAAGGCAAACAACCGCAAGTCCTCGGCGAAAACGTCACCAGCGACGTCACCGACCACAAAAGCGATTTCCACCAAGGCTACCGCAACAGCTTCCTCGCCACACCCTGGGACGCGCACTACCGCCCTGCCCTTGAACACCCGAAACCAAAAGTCCTCGGCAGCCAGACCGCCGTCGTCACCGGCCCCGCAGGCGAAGAAATTCACTGCGACCAATACGGCCGCATCAAAGTGCAATTCCACTGGGACCGCGACGGCCAGGGCGACGACAAAACCACCTGCTGGATGCGCGTCGCCAGCGGCTGGGCCGGCGCGGCGTATGGCGGCATCGCCATCCCGCGCATCGGCATGGAAGTCCTTGTCACCTTCCTCGAAGGCGATCCCGACCAGCCGCTGGTCACCGGTTGCCTGTACCACAAGGAAAACGTCGTCCCCTACGACCTGCCGGCCAACAAAACCCGCAGCACCTTCAAGACCCTGAGCTCACCGGGCGGCAAGGGCTACAACGAATTCCGTATCGAAGACAAAAAAGGCGTCGAGCAGATCTACATCCACGCCCAACGCGACTGGGACGAAAACATCGAGCACGATCAGAAGATTCGCGTCGGCAACGAACGACATGACACCGTTGAAACCAACACGCTGAGCGAGTTCAAGGTTGAAGAGCACCGAATTACGCATCTGGATCGCATCAGCGAGATGCGTGCGGATGATCACCTGACCGTGGGTGTCACCCAGCACCTGAAGGTCGGGACTGCGCAGTTTGTCGAGGCCGGGTCAGAAATCCATTACTACGCCGGCCAGAAAGTGGTGGTCGAAGGTGCGATGGAACTCACGGCCAAGGCTGGCGGGAGTTTCGTCAAGGTTGACGCGGGTGGCGTGACCATCAGCGGTGCCGAAGTGAAGGTCAACACTGGCGGCTCGCCTGGGGTCGGGACGCCTGCGGCACCATTGCTGCCGGGACCGATGAAAGTGGCGGATGCGGATAAGGCCGGAAAAGTACTCATCCCGCTTCCAAAGCGTCTGAACGAGTCAGGTATCACGCCGTTGTGCGGAAAACAAAGCAACGGCGCCTGCAGCCGTAAGGATTGCACATGCATGTAAAAGCGCTGACCGCCCTCCTCGAAGCGCCACGCCATGGGTTCGAGGAATTGCCGAGAGAAAGCTCCGACCTGACCCTGTGTTTCATCATTGATCGCGTCCGTCAGCCGGAAGCCATGAGCCGCCTGTACCGTGTCGGCGAGCCCGTAGACACCCAAGGTCTGTTTCTCAACACCGACTTCGCTGAAATTGCCGCTGACGGTCCTCTCTGGCTGGTCGCCCCGTGGGGCAGTCGACTCGCAGCCGAAGCGGCAAAGCTCTGCGAAGAAAATTTCTCCGGCATTGCCCTCTCCACAACAGATCCAGCCAAGGCACTGGCACATGCCCGCTGGCTCCTGCGTGCCAACGATGGCTCAGGTGGCCAAAGCCTGTTGAGCTATCACAAGCCAAGCCTGTGGGCCGCGCTGGCCTACACCGCTGGTGAAAGTTCGCATCAACTTTTCGGCCCTTGGCAACACGTTTACAGCCCGGCACCGGTCCACTTCGGGCGTAATCGCGGTCGCTGGCTCAGCTGGCGCCCCGTTTCGGAACTTGAATGGCTGGGCGACGTCTCAGCGTTCAACCTGCCGCCAACAGCGCCAAAGGTTCAGGAGCATCTGGGTTGGGTTTACTGGGCAGACGAGCAATACGCTGCCTACGGTGAACCCACCGACGAACAACTGCCCAACCTCGTGGAAAACCTGAACGTGCTGGTTGCCCACAACATTTACGAAGGTCGTCATTTACTGAAACTGGGCCAAATCACCAACGGCCCGCTGCTCGAAATGCAGCCTCAGGCAATGGCCATCCTGCAATCCAGGGAAGAGTCGTTCATCAAAGTGCAGCAGTTGCAGCAACTCGCTATCAGCGCTGCTTGATGACCCCCGTCCGTAAAGAATGAATGGAAGCGAAATGGAACAGAACACCAGCGCAACAACTAACACCGAGTCGGCACCTGCTACACCAGTAGTTGCAGACGAGACTTGTGCAAAACCACCTCGGGATATCGGTGAACAACCCGAAGCGCCGGAAGATACACCAGGCGATCACGACAAAGTGAAAACGCCCTGCTCCACCGTTTATGGCAGCGCCATTTACGACACTGAGAATGAATCATTCTGGTTGCTGCCGGAGCGAACCAATTCGGCACTGAAAGAAGCTTCCAGCGATCTGGAACAAAAAGTTAGCTCTACCAAGTCACCCGAAGAGCGCAAAAAAGGGCTCTACGAATCCGGTCTCTTGGAGTATTTCCTCGAACCCAAGCTGGCAAACTTTCTTGAGGGTGAAGAGAAATCCCGGATGCTGGAGATCGAAACTCAACATCCCAACATAAGTAATCTGGACGCGGCCCTGCTTGAATCGCAACAGAGCAGGAAAGCCGCAGCACCAGAAGCAGAAGCAGAAGCACCTGCAACGCCTCTCACGCGCCTCGAACAGGATCAGATCAAAAGAAACGAATTGATGTCCGCCCGTGAAGACGCTACTCGCGTGCACGGCATGCACAGTGAATGGAAAAAGCTCAAGCGTACGGCCATTGCCGCCGCGACGGAAAAAGGCTACGCGTACGAAAGCGGCAGTCTTTATGCGCCGAAAGCCATAGCCGCTCGTGAAGCCGTTCAAAAATATCTGAAAGCACGAGAAGCGCTGTTAGAAGACAAGGATCTAACCACGTTAACATCGGCAGAACTCGCCCCGATGCTCGCTCAGGACAAAAAGCGGATAGATGACATCGCGATGTGCGGCACCAATAATCAGTTGATGCTGTGTACTTATGTGCGTGACCAGGAAATCAAACGCAAGGAAAGGAAAGCGACTTATAACGCTTATCTGGATGCCATCACCGATGTTGCTCAGTACGGAATTGCCTTGCCCGAGTTCGCACTGATCCCCGAAGGGGGAGCAGTCGAGGGTGGCGTCGACTTGTTCAAGCAGTATCTGGCACTAGAGAAAGAGCAAAAAGAGGTCAATGAACGCCTCAGTACCAAATACAAAAGCTGGATCGAGGCAAGTGGACGACAAGCCAAGGCGCCCACCAACCTTGTCACCAATGAGCGCACCGCCTGGGATCGGCTGCAAGCATCAAAAGAAACACTACGGCTCCAGGCTGAAAACAATGTGGAAACGGCGACTGTTCGCCGTCATCTGTTGTGGGAGCCAGAACAATTTCAGGCAAGACCTGAAGAGCGTTTGATCAAGAACGGCTTCCCGCTGGCCGAGATGAGCATGGCGGACAGCCTGAAAAAACCTCTGACCTATCTCAGCATGTATTCGCTGCCACGAATCAAACAGACCGTTAAAGATGACTGGAAGAAAGTTGGCGCCAAGGTCAAAGATCTGGCGAAGCGTCCGGGCAATAGTGATGGAAAAGCAACGACCGACACTGAGCTGAGCTTGTTCGGACAGTGGCTGAAAGACGAAGGCGCTTTGAGGATCAAGGATCAGGAAAGCGATTGGTTCTCCTCCGAAGGCTGGTTCGAGATCGAAAAATTCAACGCCTATCTTGAAAGCAAAAAGTACAAGGTTACGGCGCTGGAGAGCGCTGGAACGCGTAAAGAATGGGGAGACCGGTTGCAGCAAGTGTTGTTCAAGGACAACGTTCGCAAGACCTTCCGCATTTTCGACATCACTCCGCAGGCACAGTTGGTTCGTTGCCTGATGCCTTCCACCACGAAGATCATCCATTCGTCGACAAAAGTAGAGGGGCCTGATTGGACATTGGCCGAAGGATTCCAGGCCTCGGCGAAGGCGACCTTTGCCGTTGACCTTGCCAGGGGTGAAGTCGAACTCTTCAAAGTCGACTTGCCAGACCGCGCCAGCGCTAAAGATATCGTTATCACCTACCGAAACGCCGAAGACATACAGCAGAAGATGAACCTCGGACGTTTTTCGCTCTATCTAGGCGCGAAGGCTTGGGGCTACGCCGGAGCATCGTTGCTGCTTTCTTCGGAAATTGCATTGGATGTCAGCAACGCTGGCTTCCATTTAGCGCCTCCGGAACCAGTCGTTCGCAACCCCGATAAGCGCAGCTACGCGAGAACTGAAAAAAGTGGCCAAATTAAAAGAGCTCCTGAAACGCTACAGATACAGGATGGCGCAAAAGCCGCATTCAATCTGTTCGCAGGCCTGCAAACCGGGATCATGGTCACCGGAGCGCTAAACTGGGCTCCCCCCTCCGAAGTAGCCTTGCTAACCAAAGCGCCCGTTGCCGGCAAAGCTGCCGGAATGAAGGCCAGCGAATGGTTTAGCCTTGCGCGTTTGACCGTGGAACTCAATGCCGCAGCCGGTCTCGGTGCGAGGGCTGAAGCCAGTATTTCCTTGCACGAGGGGCGTCTGGTTCTGGTGCTCAAGGCCGCATTGATAGCCGGCCCCGGCGTAGGAGGCTCCTTCAAGTTCGAAGTGGGGTACGACGCCGTCACTGAGTTGCTTAACATGTTCCGTAGAGAACTGTACAAAAACAATCAAAACCCGATTTTTGTCATTGAAGATGAGACGTACGCTTACTTATCCAAAATGAATTCGCTTGCTATCTCCGGCTTCGATGTAGGGATGATTTATCTCATGGGGGTAGATGCAGTGATGAGCCTTTATGAAAGCTTGACCTCCACTGGAAAAGGAGGACTGATCGCAGACACGATTATGTTTTATGACCAACAAGCAGAAATCGAGGAGTGGTGTGTCAACGCGATCCCAGGAGCACTTGGCCCTCTGCTCATGACGTTAATTAGTCCGCCAGAAGGATTCACTATCAACGCGTCATCCCCTTCGAACCCATCAAATAAAGAAGAACGAAAATACAGCGCCGATGAGGCTCATCTAATCCAACAAAGAGCGATCGAAAGAATATTAGCGTGGATAGTAAATAACGCTCAAAAGCAAAACTGTCTGGACAAAGCGCAGAGCCAATTCGTAGAGATCTGCATGAGCATGAACAAGTTCGGCTTGAAACCGAAGAACGCAGATCAAAAATACTGTGAAAGCCGCTTGGATCTTGATAATTTCATGAATGAAGCAGTGTTGCGCCTCGTGGAAATTGATGGTGACCGAATGCGCGAACGATACTCATCCCACGTCAAGTTACTAGGTGCAAAACGAGACAGCTTCTGTCAGCGAACTCAGTATTACGGGCGTACCTATATCCCCTCCGGCAAAGCCACCTATGTTGGCACTCCAAAAACAACCATTTAGCTCGGAACCCTCATGTTAATCAAAACAGCACTTTCGCTATTGATGTTTTTCACGCTCAACTGCTATGCAAACACTGAACTGACAAAAGAGCAAAGCTCGGCGAAAAACACTGGGATTATTTTATATAACCAATACAAAGCCACTTCTGCGATCCCTTTTTTAACAACAGCAGCAGAAGCGGGCGACTCCGAAGCACAATATTATTTAGGAGAGTCTCTTCGAAAGAAAAATCATTACATGAACAATGAGGCCAGAAAATGGTATGAAGCATCGGCAGGTCAGAACAATCTTTATGCCATGATCCAATTGGGCCGCATTGAGCACGACATGTGCGAAATATCCAACGACTGCCCCACTTCGCAGAAACAAGCAATTGATTGGTTGAATCAGGCAAAAAATATAGCTCAAGAAAAAGCCGAAGCTGGAGACGCGGAGGCGATGTACATAATGTATGAAATCACGCTAGATGATACTTGGCTTGAAAGATCCGCCGTTGCGGGAGATGCATTTGCACAGTACTGGATGGCGGTTTCCGTCAAGCAAGGCGATGGCTTTTTCCTGCCTTGGAAACGAAGAGAAGCAGTTGAAAAATGGTTTAAGCTTTCGGCTGAAGGCGGCTACCCCAAGTCAATGATGAATTATGCCGCCATTTTATATGAACGAGGTGATGTAGAAGGCTATCGCCATTGGGTCGAAAAGACAGCGCTAACGGGGTATGCAACTACTGTTTTCGGCTACGGCTCGGATTTGGCACATGAGCCTGACAGATTTGGATTTCCGCTAGATTTAATTAAGGGGTACGCGCTTTTATACTGGCTGTCCGAGCTCGACGGGGGTGGTGGCATGAAGGAAAATGTTGAGTACACGCTACCTCGAATCGCCGCTAAAATGACTGCTGAACAGATTGAAGCAGCAAAAAAGTTTTCTCAAGAATGGGCTGCGTCGCACCCTCCTCTCTCTTTTTTTCCTGACAAACTTAGCCGTTGATCACCATGAAACTTCCTATCGCAGGTTTTTTGCTAGTCGCTTTTAACCCCGCCGCACTGGCACTAAGTGACTACAAACTTGCAATGAAATATCGCGACATAGTTCTTTACAATCATTTTAAAGCTGTTTCAGCGCCTCCTCTACTGAGAATAGCGGCAGAGGCTGGAGACCATGAGGCACAATATTATATAGCTGAGTCATTGCGACAAAAAAATAGCTATATGAATTCTGAAGCAAGAAAGTGGTATGAAAAGGCAGCTACAAAAAATCACCAAATTTCACAGTATTTGTTAGCTAAAAGCTACCATCAGGGGGACGGTTTTTTTCTTCCATGGAAACGCTCAGAAGTTGTCGAAAAACTATTCAAAGCTTCAGCTGAGGGTGGGTACCCGCCTTCCATGATGGAATACGGAGCCCTTCTTTATGGAAAAGATGATATTGAAGGGTTCCGTCATTGGAATGAGCAAGCAGCTTAGCAAGTTACGCCACAAAGGTTTATGGTTACGGCTCTGATCTTGCTCATGAGCCAGACACGTATGGATTTCTATTCGATGTCGTTAAAGGTTATGCGCTCGCTTACCCGAAGAAGCTAGACGGCGGTGGGGGTTTACAAGAAAGAGTGGAGAGCAAGCTACCAAAAATTGAAGCGAAGATGACAGCTGAAAAAATTTCAGAAGGCAAACAACTTGCGAAAGAATGGAAGGCTACTCACGCCCCACTTTCCTTCTACCCAGACAAATTAAGTCGCTAAAAACTAAATCTATCATTATCCTCTTTCTGACAAGTTAAGCTGATAGAACCCATGAAGTATTTGGCCATTTTTCTGCTACTCATGACATCACTTCCTTCTTACGGGGAAGCCCAACTGGATGCACAGCAGAAAATCGCTAAAAACAAAGGCATTGCACTTTACAACCAGTACAAGGCCACTTCAGCCATCTCCTTTTTAACAATTGCTGCAGAGGCTGGCGATCCTGAAGCTCAGTATTATTTAGGCGAAGCTCTTCGAACAAAAAATCACTATATGAACGCAATTGCCAGAAAATGGTACGAAGCGTCTGCGAACCAAAACAACCTATATGCAATGATTCAGTTAGGGCGTATAGAGCAAGATCTATGTAACATATCAAGTGACTGCCCCCTTCGCAAAAAACACCTGCAGAGTGGTTAAATCAAGCAAAACAGTTAGCCCGACAATAAGCTGACGCGGGTGACGCAGAAGCGATGTACCTGATGTACGAAATAACGCTAGATGATATTTGGTTAGAAAAGGCTGCATCTTCAGGAAATGCTATTGCGCAATACTGGGTGCCAACTTCATTGAAACAAGGTGAGATTTTTTTACTTCCATGGAGGCGAAGTGAGGCGATTGAAAAATGGTACAAACTTTCGGCTGAAGGCGGCAATCCTAAGTCAATGATGGAGTTGGCGGTTCTTCTTTTTGAGAAGGGGAATATTGAAGGCTTCCGGCATTGGAATGAACAAGCGGCAGTTACGGGTTATGCAGAGTTCATATATGGATACGGTTCATACTTGGCTCACGAGCCTGACACCTATGGCTTTCCTTATGAGCCTGTACAGGGATACTCGCTCATTCACTCCCTAAGCATCTTGGATGGTGGTGGAGGAATGCAGGAAAACGTTAAATACAAGCTTCCGCTTATTGCTTCCAAGCTAACCCCTTCGCAGATATTAGAAGCCAAGGAACAATCAAAAAAATGGATATCAACGCATCCACCCCTGTCTTTTTTCCCTGACAAGCTAAGCCGTTAGATTATTTTATTCAAAACAGTGGCGCAAGAATCATACAAACGGGAGGAGTAGATAGCTCGGAGTTAGCCCAGCGCCGTCCTACTCCCGTTTTTACTAGCCCATCAAACCGGCGCCTTCCAACTCAACATCTGCTGCTGCGCCACCTGCAGCAAATCATTGCCATCCTGCGTCAACAGGTAAAGTGCATGGGTGATGTGTGGAATGTCTTGCACGTCGGCGTGCTTGAAGCACAGGCAATGCAGGGTTTCGAGCAGGTCGGCGGCGGCGCGGATGCGCTGGACGGCGGCTTCGAGGATGTCTTTCGGGTTGGCTTGGGTGTCGATGAGCAGTGTCGGGGTTTCGGTGACGTTGCTGCTGAGGGGGAGATAGCGGTTTTGTAGCAGTTTGATTATTGGCATATTGATTACTCGATTGTTTCAAAAGTAACCGCCGACACCGTGACCAAACGATGGGAGGCGGGCCGTGTACAGGCTTGGTCAACCGAGAACAATCAACTCAGCTCGCCCGAAGGCGTCCTGCACACGGCCGCCACAGCTATGCACTTCACGGTCAAAGAACTCCGCGGTGCAAATGATGGCACATATGCAATCGATTATTCCCGGGTGACCAAACCCGAACCACTGATTTTGCAGCGGCAACCGACAATAACCGCCCTGCTCCAACCGCCGAAAGCAGACAAAGCACCAGCCTTTGTAGGAATTCGCCAAACCTTCCAAAGAAAACCGCCGCACTCCCTGACAGCCGGCGTTCAGCTCGGTTAACCATCCCTTAACGCCGTGGTCAAAAACTCTACTGAACCGCACGCCCTCAGCCATTCTGGCTGTTGCCCAGTGCGGCAGGTTCGGGTGAATCACGCCGAACTCTAGAACCGCCACTCGGGAGTCCTTTCATGAACATTCGTCCTTTATTGCTCAGCGTCGCCCTCGCCTGCACCGCGTTCGCCGGGCTGGCCCAGGCCAATGACACCTCTGCCACGTCCAAAGCCGTGCCGTATGAGTACGGCATGCCGCTGCATGTGGCCAAGGTGGTGTCGTTGACCGAGCCGCCAACACAAACGTGCAAAGTGGTTACGGCCGATATGAAGTACATCGACAACGCCGGTAAGCCTGAGGAAATCAGCTACCGGAAATTGTCTGACGCGTGCAACTTCCAGAACTGACAGAAACGTCTGATTTGCGGGTTTGCGGTAGGCGTGGGGTGTTTCGGCGGTTATGCTCGGAGCCCTCCTCACTGCCGCAAGGATTCGCCATGCAGTTGTCGTTTCGCACGTTGTCGGGTCTCACTTCTTCGTTGTGTTTTCTGTTGGCGCTGGCCTGGGGCTTTGTCCCGGACATGCTGCTGGCGATCTGGAGCATTGAATATTCCGAAGGGGCCGGATTTGTCGCGCGGCGCAGTGCGGTGCTGTTTGCGGCGTTGGGAGTGATGTTTTATCTGGTGCGCAATGCACCGCCGTCGCTGGGGCGCAATGCGCTGAGCAACGGGTTTATCGTCGGTTGTTTTGGTTTGGCGGTGCTGGGTTTTGCGGAATGGCTGAACGGTCATGCCGGCCCCGGGATTTTGCTCGCGGTGCTGGTCGAGTTCGCGCTGGGCCTTGGTTTTGTGCAGGCCCGGCGCGTGACGGTCGAACTGGGTGAAACGGTGCGTTAGACGACTCTGGAGCGTGGGCTGTAGTGATGTTGCACAGTTTGCTGGTTCAGATCCGAGCGCAGCCCGGCGATCAGTTCGTTGATTTCACGACAGCCATTGAGATGGCTGGCGTCGATGCCACTGACCAGCAGATCGACCTGATCGGTCTGGTGATCGCCGAAGACCTTGACGGTCATCGACAAGTCCGGCGATAGCGTGCACTGGCAGCGTTTCGGCAGAAAACTGCTTTCAATGATATTGCGTAGTTCCAAGGCAGACAGAAACATGGCGAAACCCTCTCCTTACTGTGAGATGCCAATCAAGTATTCACGCTGACCGTTGCTGCCCCTGCACGGGTGTGTCCCCGCTGTTTCCCTGGTGCGACAAGCGGTGGTACTGCGAAATGCCCATTGGAGTGTAGGCGCCCAAGGCCGGTGCGCCGCACTGAAAAGACGCATAAAGCGTGCCTTTCATCGGTTCATTTTCACCCTCATGAAATCAAGCACTTGGCGGCGGTGCCAGCATTTGGCTACTTGCAAATTGCAAGAATGGACCCTGCCGGCACTGCATTTTGCAACTCGACGCTGGTTTGCAATCACGGCCCATGACGGTAAGAATGCCCGTCATCCACCCTACACCCGCACGGAGGCTTCCATGGGTTCTTTACGCGTTTACGCGACCACCGGTTTGTTCATCGCCAGCCTGTCCACCCTCGCCCACGCCGCCAAGCTTGAAGACGTCGCGCCGTTCCCGAAGGCTGAAGCCGGGTTCACCCGCCAGGTCATTCACTTGCCCAAGCAAGAGCAGGAAGAAAACTTCCAGGTGGAAATTCTCGCCGGCAAAACCCTGGAAGTGGACTGCAATCGCCAGCGTTTGGGCGGCGTTCTCGATGAGAAGAATCTTGAGGGCTGGGGTTATCCGTTCTATCGCCTGGAAAAAGTCATCGGGCCGATGAGCACGATGATGGCCTGCCCGCCCGGCAGCCAGAAGAAACGCGCATTCGTGCCGGTCGTCGGTGACGGTTTCATGCTGCGTTACAACAGCAAGTTGCCGGTCGTGGTGTATGCGCCGTCTGACGTCGAAGTGCGTTATCGCATCTGGTCGGCGTCGGACAAAGTCGGTACAGCCCTGCAGGAATAACCGGAACAAGGAGTGCTTCGTTTGATTACCTGCCACGTCCGATATGTCATTGATCCCTACCAATTGCCTGAGTTCGAGGCTTACGCCAAGGCCTGGCTCGGCATCGTCGAGCGCTTGGGCGGCACCCATCACGGCTACTTTTTGCCGTCCGAAGGCGCGAGCAACATCGCTTATTGCCTGTTCAGTTTTCCGTCGCTGGCGGATTACGAAAGCTATCGGCACATCGCGATGACCGATCCGGAAAGCACCGCACTGGTGGCCAGCCTGGTCGAGAAGAAGTTCATCGTCAGCTACGAGCGCAGCTTCCTGCGCCCGTTGCTGTCGTAAACCTCATCATGCCGAGACGCCGCACATCGCGGCGCGCTCGGCGACATGGCGCAGGCTGTCGAAGTTGATATTGGCGCCCGAGTCGATCGCCACGAATGTCTGCTCGCGCACCCCGGTTCGCGCTACGTACTGCTTGATCCCGGCCACGGCCAAGGCGCCGGACGGTTCGGTGATCGAGCGGGTATCGTCGTAGATATTCTTGATCGCCGCGCAGAGATCGTCGTTGCTGACGGTGATGACTTCGTCGACGCAAAAGCGGCAAACCTCAAACCCAAACGCGCCAATCTGCGCTACCGCCACGCCATCGGCGAAGGTGCCGACATTGGGCAGCACCACGCGCTGATCTGCTTCGAGCGCAGCCTTCAGGCAAGCTGAGTGTTCAGATTCGACGCCGATGATCCGTACTTCCGGGCGCAGGTATTTGACGTAGGCCGCGATGCCGGCGATCAGACCGCCGCCGCCCACCGGGATAAAAATCGCATCCAGCGAACCTTGATGCTGGCGGAGGATTTCCATCGCCACGGTGCCCTGCCCGGCGATCACTTCCGGGTCATCGAACGGTGAAACGAAGGTGCGCCCAGTCTGTTGCGCCAGTTGCAGCGCATGGGCCAGTGCGAACGGGAAACTCTCGCCGTGCAGCAATGCTTCAGCGTCACGACTGCGCACACCCAGCACTTTCAATTCTGGCGTTGTCGCCGGCATGACGATGGTCGCTGCAATCCCCAGTTCGCGTGCTGCCAATGCCACGCCTTGCGCGTGATTGCCAGCCGATGCGGTGATTACCCCCCGCGCCCTCTGTTCGTCGCTCAATTGCACCAATTTGTTGTAGGCGCCACGGATCTTGAAGGAGAACGTCGGTTGCAGGTCTTCACGCTTGAGCAGAATCCGGTTGCCCAGCGCCTCCGACAGCGCCGGCGCCGCTTGCAAAGGCGTGCGCACCGCGAGGTCGTACACCGGCGCGGCGAGGATCTTTTTCACGTAGTGCTCAAGCAAGTTTTGCTGATCGGGGCTGTGCGGCATGGTCGTCTCCTGACATTTTTCAAAACCCCGGAGACAGAAAGTAAAAACCCGCCTCTAGGGCGGGTTGGGTGCTGCAGTCGTGAGCTAGCCCGCCAAATGAGGAATGGCGGTAATAATCATTGGCTGGCAACGCGATACAGTCGAAGTCATAGACTGGAAATTAGCCTGCACGGTGCTGGCAAGTCAATGGCCAATTTTGCGTGGCGACGTTAGTCTGGCGACTCTCTCATCACACCAAGGAAGGCTTGCATGATGTCTATCGCCCTGCCCCTCACGGCTTTACTCGCTTTCAGCGCTTACACCGTTTCAGTGATGCTCC
This sequence comes from Pseudomonas sp. AC242, assembly GCF_979258655.1. Classification (NCBI taxonomy): domain Bacteria; kingdom Pseudomonadati; phylum Pseudomonadota; class Gammaproteobacteria; order Pseudomonadales; family Pseudomonadaceae; genus Pseudomonas; species Pseudomonas sp. AC242. Next base: position 2,230,445 of record NZ_OZ409873.1, on the reverse strand, counting down.
AGGCTGAACAGTCGTTGATCGACTTTGGCATCAGCCTGATGTCGCGGCCCGACACAGCGCAGGTGGTGATTGATCTGTATCTGCTGGCGACTCTGGCCGGCGTATGGATGGTCAAGGATGCCCGGTCGCGTGGGCAGTCGGTCTGGTCGGTGGTGCCGTATTTGTTGCTGACGGCGGTTTTTGTCTCGGTTGGGCCGTTGTTGTATCTGGTGGTGCGCGGGGTTCGCGAACGGCGGAAGGCGGTGGCAAAGTGCAGCCAGATACTATGAACACCTGAAACCCCTGTAGGAGTGAGCCTGCTCGCGATAGCGGAGTGTCAGCCAAAGATGAGGTGACTGACACTCCGCTATCGCGAGCAGGCTCACTCCTACACTGGAATGTCGTGGCATTCAGCCCTTTTTTACGGCGACGAACGCGGCGGTTTCGTAAGGCACCGTCACCACATCCCTACCACGCAGTTCCGGCTCGGCGGCAATCAACGCGCGAAGCTGCTCATCAACCTTCGCCCGCTGCGCATTCGGCAGCGCGGCGATGAAACTGGTCGAGCGCACGCGGTTGAAAATCACGTCCTCCGGCGAACCGGTATGGCCATGGTGAAACCGTTCGACCTGCAGAGGCGCGAACGCCGGGTGCGGAAACACTGTGCGCCAGGCGCCGGTGTAATAGCGTGGCGTGTCACCTTCCAGTGCGTTGACGATGGCGTCCAGTTTCGGCACCCAGCTGACCTGGGTGTCGCGCAGATTCCAGATCAACCCCAACTGGCCACCGGGCTTGAGTACCCGGGCGATTTCGGTCAGTGCTTCGGTGCTGGCGAACCAGTGAAACGCTTGCGCGCAAATCACCACATCGACTGAAGCGTCCGGCAACGGCAGATCAGTCGCCGTGCCGTTCACGGCCAGCACATCGGGCCAGGCGTCAGACAGCTTTTCCAACATCTGCGGCACCGGTTCAACCGCGATCACTTGTGCGCCGGTCGCCACCAGCCGCCCGGTGAACTTGCCAGTACCGGCGCCCAGATCGATCACGGTTTTATGCCCATCCAGGCCCAGCGTCGCGGTCAACCATTGACTGACTTGCGGCGGATAGTCCGGCCGCCCTTTGACGTAGGTGTCGGCGGCGGTTTTGTAGCCGGCAGCGGCTGAGTGATGGATTTGGTCGGTCATGGCAACGCTCCTTACGGCAAAACATCGGATCGACGGCAGACGCTCCCGAGCATAGCGCTTGAATTTACGCTGAACTTGAACAGTCACTGATAAAGCGATGAATAAAAATTCACCCTGTGGTGTTCAAAGTGAAACATAACCCCCTGTGGAGCCTTGCCCATGACTATCCGTTCCGTTATGTTCGCCGCCCCGTTTCTGCTGGTCGCCGCGATGTCCAGCCAACTGGCCTTGGCCAATGGTGATGAAGAAGCGCCGGTGCAGAAACCCGAATGCCCGAAAGGCCAGGTCTGGGACAGCAAAACGCAGAAGTGTGTGATGCAAGTCAGCAAAGCACTTTCGGATGCCGACCGTACCGATTATGCCTATCGCCTCGCCAAGGTCGGTCGCTACGAAGAGGCCCTAGCGCTGCTCGACACACTGAAGCAACCGAACACTGCCAAGGCCCTCAACTATCGCGGATACGCCACACGCAAACTGGGGCGCACCGACGAAGGCATCGGTTATTACCTGCAATCGGTGAAACTCGATCCGCAGTACGCGCAAGTGCGCGAATACCTCGGCGAGGCCTATGTGATCAAAGGTCGCGTCGATCTGGCGCAGGAACAGTTGCAGCAGATCAAATCGATTTGCGGTATGTCCTGCGAGGAATACCAGGATCTGGCCGAAGCCATCAACGATTCATCGAAAACCTGAGCACATATAAGGGCCGTCATCATCGTCAACGATCAGGCATTCAGAACAGAACTCGGACAGCATCTGGCGCGACTGTGGCGCTATGGTCTGCTGTTGTCGCGCAATCGGCACGTGGCCGAGGATCTGGTGCAGGCCACGTGTGTGCGGGCGCTGGAGCGCGCCAGTCAGTATGTGGCCGGCACGCGCATGGATCGCTGGTTGCTGAGCATTCTGCATTCGATCTGGCTCAACGAAGTGCGCGCTCGTCGCGTGCGTCAGGGGACGGGACAGGTCGATGCCGATGGTCAACTGGCGTTCGACGGTGAGTACGCCGCGCAGACGCACGTGATGGCGGCGCAGGTGATTCGCCGAGTGGACGCGCTGCCGGAAACCCAACGCGAAACCGTGTATCTGGCCTATGTCGAAGGCTTGTCCTACCGCGAAGTCGCCGAGATCCTGCAAGTGCCGATCGGTACGGTGATGAGTCGCCTGGCCACCGCACGGCTGAAACTCGCCGAATACCCGCCGTTGCAAGCAGTGCCTAAACCCACCGAAGGAGACCGTTCATGAACACGCCTTCGGATGAACAACTGGTCGCCTACCTCGACGGCGAACTCGACCCTGAGTACCGCGATCAGCTGGACAATGCCATTGCTGAAGACTCGCTGCTGAGTCTGCGCGTGCAATGGCTCAGCCGCAGCAATCTGCCATACAAGAACGCCTATGACGAACTGGCGCAACAGGCGCCGCTCGATCGCCTGCAGGCGCGGCTGGATGCGATGCCTTCACCGCAGCGTCCGGGCTTCAACCGCCGCTGGTTTATCGCTGGCGCCGCCGCAGCGCTAGTGGCCGGCGGGGTGTTGGCCGACCGCTTGTTCCTCGGCTGGCATGCCGCACAATCGAATAACTGGCGAGGGTTGGTGGCTGATTACATGGCGCTGTACGTGCCGCAAACGCTTGATCATCTGCCCACCGACGACGCCGCACAACGGGCACAACTGCGCACGATCGATGCGCGCCTGGGCCTCAATCTTTCACCTGCCGCGTTGAAGTTACAAGGTGCCGAGTTCAAACGGGCGCAGATGCTCGAATACGACGGTGTGCCCATCGCGCAGATCGTATATCTGGATGCGAAACATGGGCCGTTGGCGCTGTGTGTCACGCGCTCGAACCGCGGCAGTCAGCCGTTGGCCCATGAGCGTCGACGTGAGATGAACGTGGTGTATTGGACTGAACGTGAACACGCGTGGATGCTGATCGGACACGACGCCCCGGTGGCGCTGGAAGACAAGGCAAAACTGTTGAACAGCCGTTTAAACACCGGATAAATGCTGCACTATTCTGGGTGAGTGATTTTTCAAGGACTCCACGATGCCTGATTCTTCCCGTTCTGCCTTACTGGTTATCGACGTTCAAAACGACTTCACCCCCGGCGGCCAATTGGCAGTACCGGAAGGTGACCTGATTGTGCCGCTGATCAACCGGCTCGCCCGTCAGTTCACCCAGGTCGTCGTTGCACAGGATTGGCACCCCACCGGCCATGCCTCATTCGCCTCCAGTCATCCCGGACACCAGCCCTACGATGTCATCCAGTTGCCTTATGGCGAGCAGACACTCTGGCCCGACCACTGTGTGCAATCGACAGCAGGGGCCGAGTTTCACCGGGGACTCGACTTGCCTCATGCCCAGTTGATCATTCGCAAGGGCTGCAATCCTGATATCGACAGCTATTCAGCCTTTCTGGAAGCCGATCGCCGAACCACCACTGGGCTGGCCGGCTACCTCAAAGAGCGCGGGATCGATACGGTCTACATGGTGGGGCTGGCACTGGATTTCTGCGTGATGTTTTCGGCGCTGGATGCACGGGCGGCGGGGTTCAATGCCTACGTGGTGCTGGATGCGTGCCGGGCGATCGATCTGAATGGATCACTGGCGGCAGCAATTGAACGGATGCAGGACGCCGGCGTCGGGTTGATTCAATCGACTGAACTGATCTGAACAACCACAGCCCCCTTTGGGAGCGAGCCTGCTCGCGAAGGCGGCCAAGTATGCGTTGACTGACCCGACGCCTTCGCGAGCAGGCTCGCTCCCACAGGGATATTTTCAGCGTCATGTAGCTCAGGCGTTATTGGGCAACCACAACCGGAAGCGTGCCCCGCCCAACGGTGAAGACTCTACGGTCAACGTGCCGCCCTGCGCTTCCAATGCGCGACGACTGATCGCCAGGCCCAGGCCAAACCCGCCGGTGGCGCGATCGCGGCTGCGATCCAGTCGATAGAACGGCTCGAAAATCCGCTCCCGCTCGTCATCGGGAATACCGATGCCGTCATCATCGACCCAGATCTCACAGCCCTCGGCATTGACCTGCACACCAATCTGAATGCGCTTTTCGCAATAGCGCATGGCGTTGCGCAGCAGGTTCTGGATCGCCCGCGCGGTCAGGCGTGGGTCGAGGGAGAAGCGTTCGAGCTGACCGTGCAGCAACACGTCGATAACGATCTCCGGTGATTCCAGCTCTTCATCGACACTGCCCAGAATGCTGTCGATGAACTCGTCCAGCGACACCTCGACCTGCTCCGGCAGTTGCGCCGGATTCTGCAAGCGGCTGTAAGAGAGCAACTCCAGCACCAGTTCATCCAGCTCGCGAATGTGCGCGACCAGTCCCAGCAAGCGCTCGCGGCTGGCGGTCGGCAAGTCATCGGACAAAGCCAGCGCCAAGCCGAAATCCAGGCGCGTCAGCGGTGTACGCAATTCATGGGACACGGCGTTGAGCAGATCGCGTTGCTGATTGAGCAGGTTTTCGATATCGCCGGCCATGGTGTCGAAAACATTGGCGAGGCTGCCGATGTTGGAGCTCTGGGCGATTTTCGTGCGTTCGCTCAAATGCCCCTTGCCGAAACGTTCGGCGGTGCCTTTGAGGCGTTCCAGATCACGCCAGTGCGGGCGCAACCACATCAGCAGGCAGGCGAGCAGGCTCGCGCCGATCAGCACGTTGATGCTCCAGTACAACAGATTGACGTCCATCGGATCCGGCGGCACGACCATTTGCACGGCGGTGGTGTCGTCCAGCGGCGTCACCGCCAGCGTGCGCCAGCCCCAGTCGCCGATACGCACAACGTTTTCGCCACGGCGCAGGCGCTGCTGCTCGATGGCGGTGAACTCGGCATCGTCGATGCGCGCCAGGACGATGTGCAGCGGCTGGAAATCCTTGTCCATCGACGCCGCCAGCGCCGGCCACTGCTCATGCGGCACTGCATGAAACTGGCGGGTAATCAGCGATTGCAGGCCGCGCGAATAGTCGAGGTTGTAGGTGACGAAGCGATCGCGGAACGCCATGACCACCAGATCCGGCACCAGATAGATCGCCGCGCTGTACGAGACGATCGTCACCAGATACAGGCGAAACAGGATGCGAAACATCAGCTCAGCATTCCCACTCGGAACGGCTGAACAAATAGCCCTTACCCCACACGGTCTTGATCTTGCGCGCTTCGCCGGCGTGGTCGTCGAACTTGCGGCGCAGCTTGGAAATCGCCACGTCCACCGAACGGTCAGTGCCGTTGAATTCGATACCGCGCAGGCGTTGCAGGATCTGATCGCGGCTTAACACTTCGCCGGCGTGACGGGCCAGGACCACGAGCAGGTTGTACTCACCGCTGGACAACTCGACCGGTTGATCACGCCAGGTCACGGTGCGCTCGGACAGGTCGATGCACAGATTGCCCATGAGGATGCGGTCATTGGCGGTCAGCGGTTCGCCGAGGCTGCTGCGGCGCAACAAGGTGCGTACCCGTGCCAGCAACACGCGCGGTTCGCAAGGTTTGGTGACGTAATCGTCGGCGCCCATTTCCAGGCCCAGAACCTGATCGTGGCTGTCGTCGCGGGCGGTGAGCATCAGGATCGGCAATGTCGCTGAATCGGCACGCAGTAAACGGCAGACTTGCAGGCCGTCGAGGCCGGGCAGCATCAGGTCGAGAATCACCAGATCCGGCGGATTGACCCGCGCCCGTTCGCGCACGTGGTCACCACGGCCGATCACGCTGACGGAATAACCGTTGCGCTCCAGGTAGCTGGAAATCAGTTCGGCGAGGGCGGTGTCGTCTTCGACCAGGAGGATGTTGGGCATGGGTGATCCAGAAAGTGCTGTGGCGACTGATAAGGCCCATTCGCGAGCAGGCTCGCTCCCGCACTTGGAATGCGATTCCTTGTGGGAGCGAGCCTGCTCGCGAAAGCTATCTATCTGTCGCAATAAATTTCAAGACCTGAAGGATATACGCCCTCGCCCATCCCTGAGCAAAACCCTTACACAATTTCACACAGCGCCTACAAAGCTTCACCGCTAATCTCGGCGTCTGCCCGTAGGATGCGGACATCAATATTGGGGGTTGTACATGTCGAACAAACTGCTGGCCGGGCTCGGCCTGATCGCGATGGCGCTGACACTGAGCGCCTGTGATTCGTCCTCGAAGGCAGAGGATCAGACGCCACCGGCCACGGTGCGCATCGAGACGATCGAAGCGCATCCCCTGACGCTCAGCAGCGAACTCAGCGGCCGCATCGCCGCGCCGCGAATTGCCGAAGTGCGCGCACGGGTGGCCGGAGTGGTCTTGCAGCGCACCTTCCGCGAAGGCAGCGACGTGAAAAAGGGCGACGTGCTGTTCCGCATCGACCCTGCACCGTTCAAGGCTGACCTCGACAGCGCCGAAGCCGCGCTGCGCAAGGCCGAGGCCAATGCGTTCCAGGCCAAACTGCAAGAGCAGCGCTATGCCCAGTTGATCGACGACCAAGCCATTAGCGGCCAGGACTACGACAACGCCCGCGCCAATGCCCGGCAAACCGCCGCTGACGTTGCGGCCAACAAGGCGGCCGTCGAACGGGCGAAACTGAATCTGGGTTATGCCACCGTCACCGCGCCGATTTCCGGGCGTGTCGGTCGTGCACTGGTCACCGAAGGCGCACTGGTCGGGCAGAACGAAACCACACCACTGGCGCTGATCCAGCAGCTCAACCCGATTCACGCCGACCTCACCCAGTCGACCCGTGAACTCAACGAATTGCGCCGCGCGTTCCGCTCCGGGCAGTTGCAGGAAGTCGGTCAGGATCAGGTCAAAGCCACGCTGATTCAGGATGACGGCAGCCTCTACCCGCTGCCGGGCAAGCTGCTGTTCAGCGACATCACCGTCGACCCGGGCACTGGTCAGATCATCCTGCGCAGCGAATTCCCCAACCCGGACCTGGATTTGCTGCCGGGCAGTTTCATTCGCGTGCGTCTCGAGCAGGCAACCATTCAGAACGGCATCACCGTGCCGCAACGCGCCGTGCAGCGCGACAGCGCCGGCATTGCCCAAGTGCTGACCGTCGATGAGCAAATGCGCGTCGCCGAGCAACCGGTGCAACTGGGCGCGGTGCAGAACAATCGCTGGATCGTCACCGGCGGCCTCAAGCCCGGCGACCGCATCGTCATCGAAGGCCTGCAACATGCCCGTCCCGGCGAAACCGTGCAGATCGACGACACCCCTCTTCCACTTGCCCAGACCTCTGGTCAGTAAGCAGGACGCTTTTCTATGCCGCAGTTCTTTATCGACCGCCCGGTGTTTGCCTGGGTCGTCGCATTGTTCATCCTGTTGGCCGGTGCGCTGGCCATCCCGCAGTTGCCGGTGGCGCAGTATCCCGATGTCGCCCCGCCGCAGATCGAAATCTACGCCGTGTATCCCGGCGCCTCGGCGCAGACCGTCGATGAAAGTGTGGTCAGCCTGATCGAGGAAGAGCTCAACGGCGCCGATCACCTGCTGTACTTCGAATCGCAAAGCAGCCTCGGCAGCGCGACGATCAAAGCCACGTTCCAGCCGGGCACCAACCCGGAGCTGGCGCAGGTTGACGTGCAAAACCGTCTGAAAGTGGTCGAGTCGCGCTTGCCGCAAGCGGTGAATCAGCAAGGTCTGCAGGTCGAAAAAGTTTCGTCCGGTTTTCTCTTGCTGATCACCCTGACGTCCAGCGACGGCAAGCTCGATGACGTGGCGCTCAGTGATTATCTGGCGCGCAACGTGATGAACGAGATCAAGCGTCTGGAGGGCGTCGGCAAGGCGCAGTTGTATGGCGCCGAGCGGGCCATGCGCATCTGGATCGATCCGCAGAAGCTGATCGCTTTCAACCTGACGCCGGCTGACGTCAATGAAGCCATCGTCGCGCAAAACGCTCAGGTCTCCGCCGGCAGCATCGGCGACCTGCCCAATCCGTCGAACCAGGAAATCACCGCGACCATTCTGGTAAAGGGTCAGTTGTCGACGCCGCAAGAGTTCGCCGACATCGTGCTGAAAGCCAATCGCGACGGCTCGACCGTGCGCATCGGTGACGTCGCGCGGGTCGAAATTGGCAGCCAGGAATATCAGTTCGGCACGCGCCTCAATGGCAAACCGTCGACCGCTGTCGGCGTGCAGCTGTCGCCCGGTGCCAATGCGCTGAACACCGCGACCCTGGTGCGGGCGAAGATGGATGAGCTGGCGCGCTACTTCCCGGCGGGCGTGGAATACAAGATTCCGTACGACACCTCGCCGTTCGTCAAAGTCTCGATCACCAAAGTGGTTTACACCTTGGGCGAAGCGATGTTGCTGGTGTTCGCGGTGATGTTCCTGTTCCTGCAGAACGTGCGTTACACGCTGATCCCGACACTGGTGGTGCCAGTGGCGTTGATGGGTACATTCGCGACCATGCTCGCGCTGGGCTTCTCGATCAACGTGCTGACCATGTTCGGCATGGTGCTGGCCATCGGCATTCTGGTGGACGACGCGATTGTCGTGGTGGAGAACGTCGAACGGATCATGGCCACCGAGGGCCTGTCGCCCAAGGAAGCCACGCGCAAGGCGATGACGCAGATCACCGGCGCGATCATCGGCATCACCCTGGTGCTGGTCGCGGTGTTTATTCCGATGGCGTTCATGCAAGGTTCGGTCGGGGTGATTTACCAGCAGTTCTCGCTATCGATGGCGACGTCGATTCTGTTCTCGGCGTTCCTCGCCCTGACCCTCACGCCGGCACTGTGCGCGACACTGCTCAAGCCGATTGCCAAGGGTGAGCATCATGAAAAGTCCGGGTTCTTCGGCTGGTTCAACCGCCGCTTCGAGCGCCTGACCGATCGTTATCAGGGCTGGGTCGGCTATGCGCTGAAACGCAGCGGTCGTTATCTGCTGATCTACGTGGTGCTGCTGATCGGGTTGGGTCTGTGCTTCGCGCGCCTGCCCTCTTCGTTCCTGCCGGTGGAAGATCAGGGTTACACCATCACCGACATTCAACTGCCGCCCGGCGCCACCAAGAATCGTACGGTGGCGGTGGCTGAACAGCTTGAGGCACATAACGCCGGCGAGCCAGGGATCAGTGACAGTGTGGTGATTCTCGGTTTCAGCTTCTCCGGTAGTGGCCAGAACGCGGCTTTGGCATTCTCGACGCTGAAGGACTGGTCACAGCGTGGCAGTGATGATTCCGCCAGCTCGATTGCTGATCGCGCCAACATCGCGCTGAGTGAAATCAAGGACGCCATGGCGTTCTCGGTACTGCCACCGCCCGTGGATGGCCTCGGCACGTCCAGCGGGTTCGAGTTCCGCTTGCAGGATCGCGGTGGTCTTGGCCATGCGACCTTGATGCAGGCGCGAACTGAACTGCTCGCGGCCGCCGAGAAGAGCAAAGTGCTGATGAACGTGCGTGAAAGCGCACTGGCCGAAGCGCCGCAGGTGCAATTGGTCGTGGATCGTAAACAGGCCAATGCCCTGGGCGTCTCGTTTGCCGACATCGGCAACGTGCTGTCCACTGCGGTCGGCTCCAGCTACATCAACGACTTCCCCAATCAGGGGCGCATGCAGCGCGTTGTCGTGCAAGCCGAAGGTGATCAACGTAGCCAGGTGGCCGATCTGCTGAAAATGCACGTGCGCAACAACGCCGGGCACATGGTGCCGCTGTCTGCATTCGTACAGGCCAACTGGATTCAGGGCCCGGCGCAGTTGACCCGTTACAACGGCTATCCGGCGATTGCGATTTCCGGTGAACCGTCACCGGGGCACAGTACCGGCGAAGCCATGGCGGAAATCGAACGTCTCGTTGCACAGGGGCCGAAAGGTCTGGGTCAGGAATGGACCGGCCTGTCGTTGCAGGAACGCTTGTCTGGCAATCAGGCGCCGATCCTGCTCGGTCTGTCGCTGCTGGTGGTGTTCCTGTGTCTGGCGGCGCTGTACGAGAGCTGGTCGATTCCGACTTCGGTGTTGCTGGTGGTGCCGCTGGGTGTGCTCGGCGCGGTACTGGCGGTGACGTTGCGCGGGATGCCCAATGATGTGTTCTTCAAGGTTGGCCTGATCACCATCATCGGTCTGTCGGCGAAGAACGCGATCCTGATCATCGAGTTCGCCAAGAGCCTGTATGACGAAGGTCACGACCTGATCGATGCAACGTTGCAGGCGGCGCGTTTGCGTCTGCGGCCGATCGTGATGACGTCGCTGGCGTTCATTCTTGGCGTGGTGCCATTGGCCATTGCCACCGGCGCCAGCTCGGCGAGCCAACAGGCGATCGGTACTGGCGTGATCGGCGGGATGATTACCGCAACGCTGGCGGTGATCTTCGTGCCTGTCTTCTTCGTCGTGGTCATGAAACTCGTACAACGATTCACCAAACCCCACTGATCCAAACTGTAGGAGCTGCCGCAGGCTGCGATCTTTTGACTTTGCTTTTAGAAGATCAAAAGATCGCAGTCTTCGGCAGCTCCTACAAAAGCAGGGTTGCGTACGCTATGGTGCAGAGACAGTTCACCAACGTGAGTCCCCATGCGCTTCCTCGCTCGCACCCACCCTCGCCTGTCTGCCGCCGCCCTCCTCGGCCTTGCCACCGGTCTCCTGGTCCCCGCCGATTCCATCGTCAGCAAAATCCTCATCGGCTGGAACGCTGGCGTCTGGACTTACCTGATCCTGATGTTCTGGCTGACCGTGCGCGCCAAGGCTCCGGACGTCAAACGCATCGCTGAAGTCGAAGACGAAAATGCCGGGCTGGTGCTGTTCGTGGTGTGCATCGCCGCGCTGGCGAGTTTGGCGACCATCACCTTCGAGCTGGCTGGCAGCAAGGACCTCGAAACCACGCGCAAACTGCTGCACTACGGTTTCACCGCGCTGACGGTGATCGGCTCGTGGCTGCTGATCGGGGTGATTTTCTGCGTGCACTACGCCAGGTTGTATTACACCTGGAATGGCAAAGAGCCGGCGTTGCGCTTCGCCGAGGGGCTGACTACCCCCAACTATTGGGACTTCTTGTACTTCTCCTTCACCATCGGCGTCGCCGTGCAGACTGCAGATGTCGGCGTGGCCACCCGCGATATCCGCAAAATCGTACTGGCGCAATCGTTGATCGGCTTCGTGTTCAACACCGCGATTCTGGGATTTTCGATCAATATCGCCGCGGGTTTGTTCGGCTGACGCGATCCCGCCCGTCGGCGACACAAAGACCGCTGGTGATCATTCACTTGACGGAAGATTTGTTTTTGGTGTTTCCTGAAACCGGTTTCAGCGCTGCATGCAGACGTTGAGCCTATAAATCCAATAACAAGGTTTCAGACCGTGAACGACTTCTCCGCCGCCCAGCGCAGCCGCGTGACCATGCTTGATGTCGCCGAACGCGCTGGCGTGTCCAAAGCCAGCGTCTCGCGCTTCATCGGCGAGGACCGCGCCCTGCTCTCCGATACCATTGCCCTGCGCATCGAGCAGGCCATCGCGGAGCTCGGCTATCGCCCCAACCAGATGGCTCGCGGCCTGAAACGTGGGCGTACACGCCTGATCGGCATGCTGGTGGCCGATATCCGCAACCCTTATTCGATCGCCGTAATGCACGGGGTGGAAACCGCGTGCCGTGCGCACGGCTACAGCCTGGTGGTGTGCAACACCGACCGCGATGACGAGCAGGAACGCCAGCACTTGGCGCTGTTGCGCTCTTACAACATCGAGGGGCTGATCGTGAACACGCTGGGCCATCATCGTGACGAGTTGCATGAGTTGCGCCGCGAGATGCCGCTGGTGCTGGTGGATCGCAAGGTCGACGGGCTCGACAGCGACATGGTCGGACTGAACAACCCGCAAGCTGTGGAAATGGCGCTTACGCATCTGCAGCAACGTGGTTATCGGGATCTGGTGCTGGTGACTGAACCCTTTGACGGCACCAGTTCGCGAATCGAACGGGTCAGCAGCTTTCAGGCACAGATTGCCCAGCGGTCGGCCCTGACCGGGGCGGTGCTGGAAACCGGCGACGCTCTGAACGCGCAACTTCAAACCTTTTTAAACACACCCGGTAATGGTCCGAAAGCGCTGTTTTGCGCCAATGGCGTAGCGGCGCTGGCTGCGACGACTGCGTTACGGCAAATGGGTTGCCGATTGTTCGAGGACGTCGGGCTGATTGCCCTGGATGAACTGGATTGGTATCCGTTGGTGGGCAGCGGGATTACCGCGCTGGCTCAGCCGACGGCAGAGATGGGTGCGCGGGCGTTTGAGTGTCTGCTCAAGCGCTTGCGTGGGGATGATGAGATGGCGCGGGTGGTGGATTTTGCGCCGGTGTTGATTGAGCGGGGGTCTACCCGTGAGGTTGGCGGTGCTTGAGCTGACGCTATCGCTGGCAAGCCAGCTCCCACAGGTTTAGAGGTGTACCAAGCCTTGTGTACGACCCGAACACTGCGGGAGCTGGCTTGCCAGCGATGAGGCCCAAAAGGACAACACAGAAACACCTGATATTTTTTTGAACAAAAATGAAACCGGTTTCAGAGGTCAATAACAATGAATAAACCCGCCGTTTCCATCAGTCTGTCCAGCTACGGCGCCGAGCTTGTGCGCCAGCGCGGGCAGGATGCTTTCATCGCTGTTCTGGCTGCGGCCGGGGCCAATCGCATCGAGTGGCGCGAAGAGCTGCTGACGCGTGAAGACCCTGCGCAACTGGCTCAGGCCTCCGAGGCGCAGGGCCTGCAAAGCATCTATTCCTCCCCCACCGAACTGTGGCTGGCCGGGCAGGCGCAGCCTAATCCCGAGTTGATCACCGCGCTGCAACAGGCCGAAGCATTCGGCTCAAAGTGGCTCAAGGTTTCTCTCGGCTACTTCACCGACACCAACGATCTGCAAACTTTGGCCGAGCGTTTGAAACGCAGCCCAGTGCAGTTGCTGGTGGAAAACGACCAGACTTTACACGGCGGGCGCATCGAGCCATTTCAGCGTTTCTTCGCTGCCGTCGAGCAGCACAACCTGCCAATCAAAATGACTTTCGACATCGGCAACTGGCAGTGGCAAGACCAGTCCGCCGCCAGCGCCGCCCGCCTGCTCGGCCGATATGTCGGTTATGTGCATTGCAAAGCCGTGGCCCGTCGCGCTGACGGCAAACTGGTCGCGGTGCCTCCCGCCATCAGCGACTTACACCTGTGGGAACAACTGTTGCGGCACATGGCCCAAGGCGTTATGCGCGCCGCCGAATACCCATTGCAGGGCGAAGATCTGGTGCAACTGACCAGCGAGCACGTCGCCGCCCTCGCCCGCCTCGGCCAATCCCGCCTGGAGCCTGCTCATGTCTGAGATCGATATTCTCTCGTTCGGTGAAACCATGGCGATGCTGGTCGCTGAGCAGACCGGTGATCTGGCCGCCGTCGAGCACTTCCACAAGCGCATCGCCGGGGCTGACAGCAATGTCGCCATCGGGCTTTCGCGTCTGGGTTTCAACGTCGCATGGCTGAGCCGCGTCGGTAACGATTCGCTCGGGCGCTTTGTGGTGCAGACCTTGATGAAGGAAGGCCTGGATTGCAGCCATGTCGATGTCGATAAACAACACCCGACCGGTTTCCAGTTCAAGTCCCGCAATGACGATGGCAGCGATCCGCAGGTCGAGTATTTCCGGCGCGGTTCGGCGGCCAGTCATTTGTCGCCGCAGTCGATTACGACCAATCTGCTAAGCGCTCGTCATCTGCATGCCACGGGCATCCCACCGGCGCTCTCAGCCTCGACGCGGGAGATGTCCTTTGAACTGATGACACGCATGCGCAATGCCGGGCGCAGCGTGTCCTTCGACCCCAATCTGCGCCCGAGCCTGTGGGCCAGCGAGCGCGAAATGATCACCGAGATCAACCGCCTCGCCGCCCTCGCCCATTGGGTGCTGCCGGGTTTGAGTGAAGGCCGTTTGCTGACCGGTTTCGAAGACCCGGCGGACATTGCTGCGTTTTATCTCGATCAAGGTGCCGAAGCGGTGGCGATCAAACTTGGCCCGCAGGGTGCGTATTACCGAACGCATCTGGATCAGGGTTTTGTCGCGGGTGTGCCGGTGACCAATGTCGTCGACACGGTCGGTGCCGGTGACGGCTTTGCGGTGGGGATGATCAGCGCCCTGCTGGAGCATCAGGGTTTTGCCGAGGCGGTGCAGCGCGCGAACTGGATTGGCAGTCGGGCGGTGCAGAGTCGCGGGGATATGGAGGGCCTTCCAACCCGGGCCGAACTCTTCAGCGAATTTGAGGCCGCCATCGCTGGCAAGCCAGCTCCCACAAGGGTTGGTGGTGGAAATACAATCTTTGACATACCCGAGATCCCTGTGGGAGCTGGCTTGCCAGCGATGAGGCCCTGACAGGCAACCGATTTATTGAACCTGCTGCGACAAAAACAACAAGCTCAGGAGCAAGACCCATGAAAACCGCAACCCTCGCCACCCGCCGCTGGTGGTACATCATGCCGATCGTGTTCATCACCTACAGCCTGGCGTATCTCGATCGCGCCAACTACGGTTTTGCCGCCGCCTCGGGCATGGCCGAAGACCTGATGATTACCCCGGGCCTGTCATCGCTGCTCGGTGCACTGTTCTTCCTCGGTTACTTTTTCTTCCAGGTGCCGGGGGCGATCTACGCGCAAAAACACAGCGTGAAGAAACTGATTTTCGTCAGCCTGATTCTCTGGGGCGGTCTCGCCACGTTGACCGGCGTGGTCTCCAATGCCTATTGGCTGATCGTCATCCGCTTCATGCTCGGTGTCGTCGAAGCCGCTGTCATGCCGGCAATGCTGGTCTACCTGTGCCACTGGTTCACCCGTGCCGAACGCTCGCGGGCCAACACTTTTCTGATCCTCGGCAACCCGGTGACCATGCTGTGGATGTCAGTGGTCTCGGGTTATCTGGTGCAGCATTTCAGTTGGCGCTGGATGTTCATCATCGAAGGTTTGCCGGCGGTGCTCTGGGCGTTTATCTGGTGGCGTCTGGCCGATGATCGTCCGGCTCAGGCGAAGTGGCTCAATGATCAGGAAAAGCACGATCTGGAAAGCGCACTCGCTGCCGAACAGGTCGGCATCAAAGCGGTGAAAAACTACGCCGAGGCCTTCCGTTCGCCGAAGGTGATCATTCTCGCGCTGCAGTTTTTCTGCTGGAGCATCGGCGTTTACGGCTTTGTGTTGTGGCTGCCGTCGATCCTCAAGGCCGGCGCACAAATGGACATGATCGAGGCCGGATGGCTGTCGGCGCTGCCGTATCTGGCGGCGGTGATCGGCATGCTCGTGGTGTCGTGGGGTTCGGACAAGTTGCAGAAGCGCAAACGTTTTGTCTGGCCGCCGCTGCTGATCGCGTCCATTGCGTTTTACGGTTCTTACGCACTGGGCGCTGAACATTTCTGGTGGTCGTACACGCTGCTGGTGATTGCCGGCGCCTGCATGTACGCACCTTACGGGCCGTTCTTTGCCATCGTCCCGGAGATTCTCCCGGCCAACGTTGCCGGTGGCGCGATGGCGCTGATCAACAGCATGGGCGCGCTCGGTTCGTTCGGCGGCTCGTATCTGGTCGGTTACTTGAACAGCTCCACCGGTTCGCCCGGCGCTTCGTACCTGCTGATGAGCGGCGCGCTGCTGCTGTCGGTGGTGCTGACTATTTTTCTCAAGCCCGGCGCCAGTGATCGCGTCGTTGCCAAAGCCGTTGCCACGCGTGCCGTGCCAGCGCATTCCTGAAGAGACTTTTGCCATGAAAAAACAGGTCGTGTTGTACAAGAAACTTTCGCCCGCGCTGATGGCGCGTCTGCAAGAGCAGTGCGAAGTGACGCTGATCGACAGCCTCGACGCCGACGGTCTCATGCAACTGCGCGACGCCCTGCCCCGTGCCCACGGTTTGCTCGGCGCCAGCCTGAAACTTGATGCGGCGTTATTGGATCTGGCGCCGCAACTGCAAGCCATCGCCAGCGTCTCGGTGGGCGTCGACAACTACGACATCGATTACCTGAACCAACGCCAGATCCTCCTGAGCAACACCCCGGACGTGCTTACCGAAACCACCGCCGACACCGGTTTCGCGCTGATCCTCGCGGCTGCCCGGCGTGTGGTGGAACTGGCGAACATGGTGCGCAGCGGCCAATGGAGCCGCAACATCGGTCCGACGCATTTCGGCACCGATGTACATGGCAAGACGCTGGGGATTATCGGCATGGGCCGCATCGGCGAAGCGCTGGCGCAGCGTGGGCATTTCGGGTTCGGCATGCCGGTGATCTATCACAGCCAGTCGCGCAAACCGGCGGTCGAGGCGCGATTTGATGCGCAGTATCGAAGCCTCGAAGAATTGTTACAGCAGGCTGATTTCATTTGCCTGACTTTGCCGCTGACAGCACAGACGGAAGGCTTGATCGGCGCCGAGCAGTTCGCACTGATGCGCCCGGACAGCATCTTCATCAATATCTCGCGGGGCAAGGTGGTCGATGAGGCGGCGATGATTGAGGCGCTGCGTCATCAACGGATTCGTGCGGCGGGGCTGGATGTGTTTGAGCGTGAGCCGCTGAACCATGATTCGCCGCTGTTGCAGCTGAATAATGTGGTGGCGACACCGCACATGGGCTCGGCGACGCATGAGACGCGCGAAGCGATGGCGCGCTGTGCGGTGGAGAATCTGTTGGCGGCGTTGAAGGGAGAGAAGCCGGCGAATCTGGTGAATCCATCGGCCTGGCAGGGCTGAGATCTTCAGTGCCTGTTCTGGCCCAATCGCTGGCAAGCCAGCTCCCACAGGGTTCTCGAGCGGACACAAATATCATGTCCACCTCAAATCACTGTGGGAGCTGGCTTGCCAGCGATGGGGCCAGTGCAGGCAAGACAAAACCATCAAGCACTGCGCGCTTGTAACAACTGCGCCGCGCAAAGCGCAATCCGCGCACAGGCATCCGCCAGTTTCACCCGGTCCAGCACCAAACCAATACGAATATGCCCTGCCGCACTCGGCCCGAACGCCTCACCGGCCAGCACCGACACGCCATAACCCTCCAGCAACCGCTCGGCAAACGCCTGGGCGCCCAGCCCGGTCTGGCGCACATCGACCATCACAAACATGCCGCCATCCGGGCGAATCGGGTACAACCCCGGACAACCCTGCAAACGTTCGCAGACCAGATCCCGGCGCAGGCGATATTCCTCGCGCATTTGCGTCACTTCCGGCAGGTCTGACTGCAACGCAATCTCTGCGGCTTTCTGCACAAAATCCGGCAACCCGAACAACATGCTCAGCGACAAATTGACTAAATGCTCGGCCAGCGATGTCGGCCCGATCATCCAGCCGATGCGCCAGCCGGTCATGGCGTGGGACTTCGACAGGCTGTTGATCGTCGCCGTGCGTTCGGCCATGCCCGGCAAACTCGCCGGGCTGACGTGCTGACCTTCATAGAGCAGTTCGCTGTAGACCTCGTCGCTGATCAGCCACAAGTCATGCCGCACGCAGAGCGCCGCCAGTTCCTGCCAGATCAGCAGTGACAGGCTCGCGCCGCTGGGATTGTTCGGACTGTTGAGCAGCATGGCGCGGGTTTTCGGCGTGATCCGCGCAGCGACATCGGCCGGGTCGACGCGAAAGCCGTTTTCCGGGCGCACCGGCACCGGCACCACTGTCGCGCCGCAAGCGCCAAACACGCCTTCGTAGGTGACATACATCGGCTCAGCGACGATGACTTCATCGCCCGGATCCAGCAAGCATTGCGCCACCGAATACACCGCGCATTGCGCACCGGGCATGACGATCACATGGTCAGCATCGACCGTTTGCCCGCTGCGCCGACGATGGCGTTCGGCAATCAGCGTGCGCAGTGCCAAACGACCGCGTACTTCGGAATAATGGGTATCGCCGGCCAACAAGCTGTCGATCGCGCCGTGAACAATTGGCAGAGGTGTATCGAAATCCGGATCGCCAATGCTCAGCAGCAGGATATCGACACCCTCGGCGCGCAACTCCAGCGCTCGGTCGTGAATCTGCCAGGCGGCGGCTCCTTCTCCGGCGATTCGTTGGGTCAAGGCTGAATAGCGCATGTACGTCTCCTGATTGCGCGGTTTCCAGCCTTCACCGTATCTCAAATCACGAAACGCGCCACCATGGCGTTCAAATCCACCGCCAGACGCGACAATTCGTGGGTCGCGGCGCTGGTCTGGTTGGCCCCGGCGGCCGATTGCGTGGCCAGATCGCGGATGTTGACCAGGTTGCGGTCGACCTCGCGCGAGACTTGCGCCTGTTCTTCCGAGGCGCTGGCAATCACCAGGTTGCGCTCGTTGATTTGGTGAATCGACTGGGTGATCTGCTCTAGCGCCACGCCGGCCGCGCGGGCCATTTCCAGGGTGGTCTGGGTGCGCTGGTTGCTTTGCTGCATCGAGGAAACCGCTTCGCCCGTGCCGTTCTGAATGCCGGCGACCATTTTTTCAATCTCTTGGGTCGACTGCGCGGTGCGATGGGCCAATGCCCGCACTTCGTCTGCGACCACGGCAAAACCCCGCCCTGCTTCACCGGCACGCGCTGCTTCGATCGCGGCGTTGAGCGCCAGCAGGTTGGTCTGTTCGGCGATGGCGCGGATCACATCGAGCACTTTGCCGATGTCACGGCCCTGCGCGGCGAGACCTTCGATCATCTGTGCGGTGTTCTGCACGTCGTGGGTCATGGTCTGGATGGCGTCGACGGTTTTCACTACTTGATCGCGGCCTTCGCGGGCGGCGTGGGTCGACTGGTTCGAGGCTTCCGAGGTCGACACGGCGTTGCGCGCGACTTCCTCGACGGCGGCGGTCATCTCGTTGACAGCGGTGGCGGCTTGCTCGATTTCGTTGTTCTGCTGCTGCAGGCCACGGGAGGCTTCTTCAGTCACCGCGCTGAGTTCTTCGGCTGCGGCGCCCAGTTGCGTGGCGGAGCCGGCGATCTGCTCGATGGTTTTGCGCAGGTTGCTCTGCATGGTGGCCAGCGCCTGCAGCAACTGCGTCGCTTCGTCCTTGCCGTCGATTTCGATGACTTTGCTGAGGTTGCCGTCAGCAATGGTTTGCGCGGCCTGCACGGCACGGTTCAGCGGCGTGACGATGCTGCGGGTCAGCAGCCAGGCCAGTAGCACCGTGGCAACGGCTGCGAAAACAGCGACGATAATGATGCCGGTGATGGCGCTGTCATAATATTGGCCGGCCTGAATCGACGCGGCTTTGGCATCGGCGGCGTTCATCGCTATCAGCTTGTTGAGCTGTTCGCCCATCTGGTCGGTGCCGTCCTTGATCCGCGTGTTGATCAGGGCACGCATCTCGTCGAGTTTGTCCTGACGCGACAGCTCCATCATCTGGTTCTGCGCTTGCAGGTAGTTGTCCAGCGTGGTGGCGAAGCTCTGGTACAACGCCCGTTCTTCCGGGCCGGCCGGCAGTGCGGCGTAACTGGCCTGGGCGGCGCGAACCTTGTCGACCAGAACGCCGATGCGAGTCTGCGCTTCCTGCAACCCGGCCGCTTCGCGGTTGACCAGCACGCGGAACGACAGAATCCGCAGACGCAGAACGTTTTCTGTCACTACGGCAAGTTGCGTCACGCTGGGAAGTTGCGTCGAATCCATCTCGACGGACGCCTGACGGATGATCGACATGCGGTTGACGGCGAACACGCCGAGCACGATCACCAGCAAGGCGATAAAGGCAAAACCGAGGAAGGCACGGGGCGCGATATTCAGGTTACGCAGGGACATAGTTGAGCTCTCGAAAGATAGAAACTACGAGCGTCCATGCGTCATCACTGGCCCGAGGGGGGCGGGTCCAGTCCGGCGTCACTGTTTTAGGAAGTTATGTGCGCGCCTGTTAGCTGTATCGGCCAGGCTTTAGGAAGATTGCGGGTCAAGAGCAACTATTTTTCAGGGTGTTACAGCAATGAAACACAGTTGGTTGTTTTGTGTAGGAGCTGTCGAGTGGAACGAGGCTGCGATCTTTTGACGTTTAAAAGCAGTATCAAAAGATCACAGCCTTCGGCAGCTGATCAGGCTCAGCGGTCGATAGCGAGCTGCCAGACACGGGCGATGTCCGTCGCGCGTTCACGCAACAGGCGCGGTGCTTCGGCGCAGGCCTGTTCCAGGGACATCGGGCCGCTGGTCACAGCGAATGCCGCGTCGATGCCGTGCTCGTAGAGTTCTTGGTAACCCTCGCCCAAAGTACCGGCAATGACAATCACTGGCACGTCATGCCGTTTGGCAATCCGCGCAACGCCGAACGGCGTCTTGCCACGCAAGGTCTGGGCATCGAAGCGCCCTTCCCCGGTGATCACCAGATCGGCACCTTTGACGGCTTCGGCGAGGCCGACCAGTTCGGCAACCACTTCCACCCCGGCTTGAAATTGCGCACTGAGGAAGGCCTTGGCCGCAAACCCCAAACCACCTGCCGCGCCGCTGCCCGGCTCATCACGAACGTCTTTGCCCAACGCTTGTGCGCACAGTTCGGCGAAGTGCCCCAAGGCCTGATCGAGTTGCTGCACTTGCGCCGGTGAGGCACCTTTCTGCGGGCCGAAAATCACGGAAGCTCCGTGCGGACCGCAGAGTGGGTTATTGACGTCCGCTGCGATATCGAAGCGCACGTGCGCCAGTCGCGGGTCAAGTTCGCTCAAATCGACACGCGCCAGTTGCGCCAAGGCCAAGCCGCCGGGTACCAACGTCTGTCCTTGCGCATCGAGCAACTTCACGCCCAACGCTTGCACCGCCCCGGCGCCGCCGTCATTGGTCGCGCTGCCACCAATCGCCAGAATCACCCGTTGCGCGCCGGCATCCAGCGCTGCGCGAATCAGTTCGCCGGTACCGAAAGTGCTGCTGATGCAGGCATCGCGCTGCCCCAGCGGTACCAATTGCAAGCCGCTGGCCTCGGCCATTTCAATGATTGCGGTGTGGTTGTGCGGCAACCAGCCCCATGCAGCGTCGACGGCTGTGCCCAAAGGGCCGCGCACGCGGGTGCGGCGCAGCTCGCCTTCGCACGCGGCAAGGATCGATTCGACCGTGCCTTCGCCACCATCAGCCATTGGGCATTTGACCAAGGTCGCGTGCGGCCAGACCTGAGCAAGGCCGAGGGCAATGGCTTCGGCGACGCCTTGGGCACTGAGGCTGTCCTTGAACGAATCGGGGGCGATGACGATCTTCATGCGAATTCTCCGGTTGCAATGCCCCTCATGCTGCCAGTCTGCCTGAGCGTTGACGCCGGTCCGCTGCACAAGTGGCGGGGGCGTTTATTGTTCATTTTCACAAAGACAGGGAAAGTGGCGGTGAATGTTCGGCCGCCATCGCTGGCAAGCCAGCTCCCACAGGGATTGTCGGTGAACACAAATGTAGTGAACACCATCAACCCTTGTGGGAGCTGGCTTGCCAGCGATGGCGGCCTCAAAATCACCTCATGCCGACAGATCTGTCTGGGGTAACAGCTGCACCCCAAGATAAAGCGCCAACATCCCATCGAGCCGCAACGGATCAACCCCACTCAGTTCAGCGATCCGCTCCATCCGATAGCGCAAACTGTTGCGATGAATCCCCAACGCATCGGCACACGCCTGACTCTGGCCATCGTGCTCGCACCAACTGCGCAGCGTCGCCAGCAACTGGCCGTTGCCGTCCTTGGCGATCACCTTGCGCAGCGGCTTGAGCAATTCGTCCAGCGCATCGTCGTCGCGATGTCGCCACAACATCACCGGCAAGCGATAGCGGTTCAGCGTCAGCAATCGCGAGTGCGGCAACACTTCCCGGCCATAGGCGAGCAAATCACCAACCCGCCGATAACACCGACGTAACCCGGCCAGTCCATCCGCCTGCCCGCCCACGGCGATGCGCAGAATCTTCCAGCCGAGGCCGTCGAGTTTTTCCAGTAAGCGGTCGTGCTCGACGGTCTGATTCGCCGGGCGACACCACAGCAGCGATGACTTCGCCGAACTCACGCACCAGCTATCGGGATAACGCGACATCAGCCAGGCACTCAACGCCTCGACGGTTTGCCCCGGCCCATGCTCAAGGCCCAGCTCGAACAGATACGGCACCCGCGTCAGTTGCGGTTTAAGCCCGAGTTGCTGCGCTTCATCGACCAGACGCGGCGAGTCACCCGCCTCGCTCAACAGCAGCGCGAGCAAATCATCACAACGCTGGCGCCGCCATTGCTGTTCGGCCTGCTGATTGCGCTGGCCGACGAGCATTTCGGCGGTCATGCGCACCAGTTCCGCATACGTGCGCAGTTGCTCCGGTTCGCCGGTAATGCCGAGCACGCCGATCAAGCGCTGATCGAGTAACAGCGGCAGGTTGATGCCCGGTTGTACGCCCTTCAAATGCACGGCCGTCTGCGCGTCGATCTCGACCACGCGACCGTTGGCCAGCACCAGTTGCGCGCCTTCGTGACGGGTGTTGATGCGCTCCGGTTCGCCGCTGCCGAGGATCAGCCCCTGGCTGTCCATGACGTTGACGTTGTAGGGCAAAATGGCCATGGCCCGGTCGACGATGTCCTGGGCGAGGTCGTGATCGAGTTCGAACATAACGGCGGCAATCCTTAAGTTTCGGCACTGGCAGTTGTTCACCCGCACAGGGTCTGGTGGCAAACCCTGTGCTCAGGCACAAAGACAATCCGGCCAAAGGTGGCCGAGACTCTCGGGGCGATCAACGTTACCCTTTGCATCGCAAAAAATCATAATAAAGAGAGAGCCGCTATGTCGCACAGCGCCGCAGCTACCCAGACCATCGATGACGATAAAAACGCCGTCTACAAACGCATCACCCTGCGTTTGATCCCCTTCATTTTCATCTGCTACTTGTTCAACTACCTCGACCGGGTCAACGTTGGATTTGCCAAACTGCAGATGCTCGACGCGCTGAAATTCAGCGAAACCGTGTACGGCCTCGGGGCCGGTATCTTCTTTATCGGCTACGTGCTGTGTGGCGTGCCGAGCAATCTGGCGTTGACCAAATTCGGCCCACGGCGCTGGATCGCGGTGATGATGATCACTTGGGGCACGCTGTCGACCTGCCTGTTGTTCGTCACCACCCCGACCGAGTTCTACACGCTGCGCCTGTTCACCGGTGCGGCCGAAGCCGGGTTCTTCCCGGGCGTCGTGTTGTACCTCTCGCAGTGGTTCCCGACCTTCCGCCGTGGCCGGATCATGGCGTTGTTCATGTCGGCGATCCCGGTTTCCGGATTGCTCGGTAGTCCGTTCTCTGGCTGGATTCTCAATCACTTCGCCGCAGGGCAAGGTGGTTTGGCGGGCTGGCAGTGGATGTTTCTGCTGCAAGGCATTCCTACCGTCATTCTCGGCGCCCTCGCCTATTTCCTCCTGAGCGACAGCTTCGCCAACGCCAAATGGCTGAGCCCGCATGAGCGCGCCGTGCTCGAAGCGGATCAGGCGGAAGATTTGGCGAACAAGCCGAAGACTACGTCCGACTCGCTGCTGGCGGTGTTCAAGAACCCGGCGATCTGGGCGTTTGGCCTGATCTATTTCTGCATCCAGAGTGGCGTGTACGCGATCAACTTCTGGCTGCCGTCGATCATCAAGAACCTCGGCTTCAGCGATAACCTGGTGATCGGCTGGCTGAGTGCGATTCCGTATTTGCTGGCGGCGGTGTTCATGCTGGTGGTCGGGCGTTCGGCGGACTTGCGCAAGGAGCGTCGCTGGCATTTGGTGGTGCCAATGCTGATGGGCGCGATCGGTCTGGTGATTGCGGTGAACTTCGCGGCTAACCCGGCGATTGCGATTCTCGGTCTGACCATTGCCACCATGGGTGCGCTGACTGGCCTGCCGATGTTCTGGCCGGTGCCAACCGCGATGTTGAGTGCCGGTGCTGCGGCCGGTGGGCTAGCGTTGATCAACTCGATGGGGCAGATGGCCGGGTTCCTCAGTCCGTACCTGGTGGGTTGGGTCAAGGACAGCACCGGTTCGACCGATGCCGCGCTGTATCTGCTGGCGGGGGTGATTGTTGGCGGGAGTTTGCTTGCGTTGCGCATGACGCGGACGTTGCGGGCTTGAGTTTTTGATGCAGAGTAGAACGGCCTTTTTCAGGGCCGTTTTTTATTGGGTGTCCGACTTGGGTTTTGTGGTGTTCTGGAGATCTTTTCCCCCTCACCCCAGCCCTCTCCCCCAAGGGGGCGAGGGGGAAAGGGAGCCGATTTTGGTGCTTTTCAAGATTTGAGTTCGATTCGGTATTGCACGTCGGCGTAGCTCGTTCAAACACCTCGGTCAGTCCCCTCTCCCTTCGGGCGGTCCGACGTTTCGGGAGGGTTAGGGTGAGGGGCTTCTAATGCGTCCAGCTCAATCACCAGACCACCCGGCATTTGCACAAAAATCTGCGCGATCCCCTCGCCCGGTACCTGCGCCAACTGATACGGCAAACCACTGTCACGCACCCGCTGCAACACCGCTTCCGCCGGCTCATCAGTACGAAACGCGATGTGGCTCAATTCCGTGTCATCCGGCAACGGCCGCTCAATCACATGCGCCACGGCATGTTCATCCTGATACAGCCAACGCCCGGGAAACGGAAACGGCGGACGACGGCCCGGCTTGAGCCCGAGCAACTGGGCGAAACTGTCCTGCAAGGTCTGACCGTCAGCGGTATTGAAGGCCAGGTGATCGAATGTCCAGGTCATGCGCCTCTCCTGCGATTATTGATTGATTGCAGTATCCATCCTTGCCAATCACGAAAAAATCCCGCAAAAACGCAAAGATCTTTAAAGGATTTTTAGCAATGAGCTCAATTCTCGATCTGGAGATCTTCGTCCGCGTTGCCGATGCCGGCAGCATTTCCGCTGCCGCTCGCGCGCTGGAGCTGACCCCGGCCGCCGCCAGTATCGCGCTGAAGCGCCTGGAAACCCGCCTCGGTATCCGTTTGTTCGCACGCTCCACCCGCAGCATTCGTCTGACAGAAGAAGGCCGCCGTTATCTTGAAAGCGTGCGCCTGGCACTGGCGGCACTGGCTGAGGGCGAACAGGCAATCAAGCAGCAAAACGAAGGCCTGAGCGGCGTGTTGCAACTGGCTGCGCCGTCGGACTTCGGCCGCAACGTGTTGTTGCCGTGGCTCGACGATTTCAAACGTGAACATCCGAATGTTCAGCTGCAACTGCTGCTCAACGACCGACATGCCGATCTGTTTCGCGAGACCGTCGATGTGGCGTTGCGTTTTGGCGTGCCTAGCGATTCGACGCTGGTGGCGTTGCCGATTCTGCCGCAACACCGGCGCGTCGCTTGCGCCAGCCCTGACTACCTGGCGCGACGTGGTATCCCGCAACATCCCACTGAACTGAGCGAGCACAGCGCCCTGCTCTACCTGCGCAATGGCCGACCCTACAACAGCTGGCGTTTCAGCCGCGGCGATGAAACGCTGGAAGTCGAGGTCCATGGTGACTACCTCAGTGACGACGGCGAAGTCGCCCGCCGCTGGGCGCTGGCCGGGCATGGCATCGCTTACAAAGCTTGGCTGGACATTGCCCAAGACGTCCGCGCGGGGCGGTTGGTTACGTTGTTTGATGATTGGGACGGGGAAACTGCGCCGTTCAATTTGCTGTGTCCGCATCGAGTTCAAGTGTCTGAACGAGTCAGAGTGTTGCAGGTGTTTCTGCAAGAGCGCTGCACCGGGCTGAGCCGATAAATCACTTTTCCCCATTGCGTGCTTTGATCGTTCCCACGCTCAGCGGGGGAACGATCAAACTATTCAGATAGCCAGTAAACACCAGGCGGTCCAACTGCGAGCACTGAGGATAGTATTAAACGAGTAGTCAGGTCTCATGTATGCGCCCCATTGCCCAAAATTAGCACATGTCCAAACGTGCTCTGTTCGAAGGGGCGGAGAATATACTCGAACAATGTCATTACGAAAGATGCTGTCATATGTATGACGGCCTCCCAATGAATTCCTCCACGCTTCAGCCTCAGGAGAACCCAGCGTCTGGTCGCTGATTTGCAGCTTATAAACATTCGTAACAGCCACCAGGTAACTAACTGTCTCACCCTCCCGATCCGTAACGTATATCGTCGCCACGCCCTGCTTGAGTCCCGTTACCTTACCGGCCGCACTCACCGGCGCAGTCAACGGATCCGAAGAAGCATAGTCATACGGCGGAACCCCACCCGTCGGTACGCGAATACCCGTATTACCAAGCGAATCCTCACCGGTTTTCGGCCATTGCGGCACCTTCACCGAGAAACCGTCCAGCTTCATCTGCGTCCGGTCGATGTTGAGCGCCAAACGTTGAAACCGCCAAGGATCAGACTCAAATTGATTCCCGGTTTTTTCCTTCACGGTAAAGTTGTGCTGCCCCACCGCAATCGGCAGCAACTTGCTCTGCCACTTATAATTCGATCCGGTTTGAATCTCCTCAATAAACGCCTCACCATCAAAAACCCGCAACACCATCCCCGCCAGCGCAGAACCCGACAACACCACTTTATTGTCCGAAACCGTGCCGCCGTTTTGCACGTCCGCTCCGGACGAGTTCTTAACTTCTAAAATAACCGGTTTCACAATCACCCGTGCCCGTGCAACTTTCGATGTTGCAATAACGACTCCCCCTCGTACTTGCTCATACAGCACAGCGACCACACTGTCGCCGATGACCTTGGCATTGGGAATCATCAACCGGTGCACAAAAGGAAGCCTGCCGACCAACTGGTCAACCGTATGTGCGACAACGGGTCCGCTGCCTGGCGTCGCGGTGTATTTCACGCGGACAGTGTCGTTGGAGGCCCAAAGAGGTTCCAGGACATGCACCTGGATGGTCAGATCCTTGTTGCCCAGTTTGTTCAGGTCAATGGTATCCGGCGCGTCGTGCGGGTCATCCGGGTCTTCGGCAATATCGGGAGCGGCCATCCGTGTGCCCTTGAGATCGACAACAACGCGGATCGCCGCCGACCACGGCGAATTCAGATCGGCTCCGTTGCCAATCTGGTCGAACACCGTATAGGTGAAAGAGAACTGGGGATGATCACCAGCCGCCTCCAGATCGGCTTTTTCCAATAGACGCCCAATGCGAGTGGGTGTACTGGTCGGTGTCGCCGGAGCCTCGTCCGGATGCGCCACCCACTCAACATCATGACCGTTACAGTTGAGCACAATCCGGTCGTACGGCCGGCAATAGGGATAGGAGAACCAGACCTGCACGCCCTGTGCCGCACGATCGGCATCGATACCGTCCTCCAGCACATCCCGAGGCAGTCCTAACTCGAGTTCGGAGTGTCCTTCATCGCCGTTCTTGTCCTCCATCCCGGGGCGAATGGCGTTGTACAGAATAGTCAATGGCGGCTCGTAGGTTTCTTCAGCACCGGTGGTGCGTGTGACGGTATAGCTCAGTTCATTGACGAAACCCGGATCGGATCTCAGCAAATTTTTGGGAATATGCAGAGTCACTGCGTCGTCCGTGGATTGGGCCTGCTGGCTGTCGACGCGCATTGCTCCGTTCACGTGAATTGCAAACGTATCCAGCGGCCGCTGCGCCAGCACCGGATTGATAATGACGGTTGCGCCATTCGGCCGCAGCTCGTAGAACGCCTTGGCGATGCCGCAATCGGCACCGGCCACGGAGGTATTGCTGTCCGGAAGTTGCGGCGCGTAAAGGTTGATCTCGGCGTCGGCGGGTAACGCCACACCCAAAGTCTTGGTATCCATCAACGAGCTCCTGATTTCAAGAATAGGCCAGGACTTTTCAACGAGGCCACCCTTCAGAATCAGGCCAGAACATCTACCGCCGTGCCTACTGTCAGATCTGACAGTCACGACGAACGGCTCCCGTCGGGTGGGGTTTGAAAAGTAATTCCTGGACAAATTTGTTTGCCGGCTTCAGCGGTTCTGGTATTTGATTAACCCTTTCCCACCGACAAAAGGATTTCGGCATGACAGTCCGCTGGCCCGTGGCGTGCTCAGCGGCAAATACGCGCCGGATGTGCAGCCGGACGCCAATAGCCGCGCCGGGCGTCAGGACAAACGCATTCTGGAAACCGAGTGGCGCGTGGAATCACTGCGCATTGCCCAGCAGATTCAGCAGTACACCGAGCAGCGCGGCGTCGGGATGGTGGAGTTTGCGATTGCCTGGGTGCTGAACAACAGTGCCGTGACGTCGGCGATTGTCGGGCCGCGCACCGAAGCGCAATGGGATGCGTATTCCAAGGCACAGGCCGTGAAGATCACCGCAGCCGATGAGGCTTTCATCGATTCGCTGGTGACGCCGGGCCACGCATCGACGCCGGGATTCAACGATGTCAGTCATTTTGTGTCGGGGCGTAAACCGCATCTGGTTTAAGCGTTTTCCCTTGTCCAGCAACAGCCGATACAATCGGCTGTTTTTCGTTGAAGCAAGCGCGATCAAACGGATGATTTGATTGAGCGTTCAGAAATAACCAGGGATTTAATACATGCTCAATCGCCCCGTTGAGGTAACCAGGAAGCCTTTGCACGGCAACACCGTTTCCGCCGCTTCATCGGTTCGAAAAGCAATGTTGCTCAACTCCGTGTCATCCGGCAACGGCCGCTCAATCACATTGAATAAGGCCGGCGTTATCTTGAAAGCATGCGTCTGGCACTGGCGGCGCTGGCCGAGGGCGAACAGGCAATCAAGCAGCAAAACGAAGGCCTGAGCGGCGTGTTGCAACTGGCCGCACCGTCGGACTTCGGGCGCAACGTGTTGTTGCCGTGGCTCGACGATTTAAAGCGTGAACACCCGCATATTCGACTACAACTGCTGCTCAACGACCGGCATGCCGATCTGTTCCGCGAAACTGTCGATGTTGCACTGCGCTTTGGCGTGCCGAGCGATTCGACACTGGTGGCGTTGCCAATTCTGCCGCAACACCGCCGCGTCGCTTGCGCCAGCCCTGACTATCTGGCGCGCCATGGCACCCCGCAACATCCCGGTGAATTAAGCGAGCACAGCGCCCTGCTCTATCTGCGCAATGGCCGGCCCTACAACAGCTGGAGTTTCAGTCGCAGCGACGAAACGCTGGAAGTGGAAGTCCACGGCGACTACTTAAGCGACGACGGCGAAGTCGCCCGCCGCTGGGCGCTGACCGGGCATGGCATCGCTTACAAAGCCTGGCTGGACATTGCCCAAGACGTCCGCGCCGGGCGGTTGGTGACGTTGTTTGATGGTTGGGACGGGGAAACTGCGCCGTTCAATTTGCTGTGTCCGCATCGGGTGCAGGTGTCGGAACGGGTCAAGGTGCTACAGGCATTTTTGCAAGAGCGCTGTGCAGCGCTCAGTCGATAACGGGATGGTTTTTTTTGAACAAAACGCGGCGCGTCCGTTGAGGCATTCCCACGCAGAGCGTGGTAACGGTCAATAACGCCGAACGCGGAGCGTCCTGCGTATCATGGAAAAATCAAACTCGTAGATTCAACCTGGTTGAATACACCATGATTTATTAGTGTGCGATATGTGTTCACAGCCCACATAGACCTCATTCGACCTATAAAAAGGAGAATAATCGCCCGGACATCCGTTCCTACTACACATCCAGTACCCTGAATCTTGCTGTGCCGTTCCATATACTCGCGCAATATCATAAATAGCAGCATCAAAAACAGGAATCGCGTTATCGAGACTTTCTCGCCATTCTATGGCTTGAGAAGCTGTTAACAGACGGTTGTCAATTCTAAGAAAATAAACATTAGTTACAGCAACCAGATAATTAAGAGTAACTCCCTCCTGATCCGTAACATATATCGTCGCCACGCCCTGCTTGAGTCCCGTTACCTTACCGGCCGCAGTCACCGGCGCAGTCAACGGATCCGAAGACGCAAAGTCATAAGGCGGAACCCCACCCGTCGGTACGCGAATACCCGTATTGCCGATCGAATCCTCCCCGGTTTTCGGCCATTCCGGCACCTTCACCGAGACCCCGTCCAGGTCCATTTGCGTCCGGTCGATGCTCAACGCCAAACGTTCAAACCGCCAAGGATCCGATTCAAATTGATTCCCGGTTTTTTCCTTCACGGTAAAGCTGTGCAGCCCCACCGCAATCGGCAGCAACTTGCTCTGCCACTTATAATTCGATCCGGTTTGGATCTCCTCAATAAACGCCTCACCATCAAAAACCCGCAACACCATCCCCGCCAGCGCAGAACCCGACAACACCACTTTATTGTCCGAAACCGTGCCGCCGTTTTGCACGTCCGCTCCGGACGAGTTCTTAACTTCCAAAATAACCGGTTTCACAATCACCCGTGCCCGCGCAACTTTTGATGTCGCAATAACGATTCCCCCACGTATTTGCTCATACAACACAGCGACCACACTGTCGCCGATGACCTTGGCATTGGGAATCATCAACCGGTGCACAAAAGGAAGCCTGCCGACCAACTGGTCAACCGTATGAGCGACAACGGGTCCGCTGCCTGGCGTCGCGGTGTATTTCACGCGGACAGTGTCGTTGGTGGCCCAAAGAGGTTCCAGAACATGCACCTGGATGGTCAGTTCCTTGTTGCCCAGTTTGTTCAGGTCAATGGTATCTGGCGCGTCGTGCGGGTCATCCGGGTCTTCGGCAATATCGGGAGCGGCCATCCGTGTGCCCTTGAGATCGACAACAACGCGGATCGCCGCCGACCACGGCGAATTCAGATCGGCTCCGTTGCCAATCTGGTCGAACACCGTATAGGTGAAAGAGAACTGGGGATGATCACCTGCCGCCTCCAGATCGGCTTTTTCCAATAGACGCCCAATGCGAGTGGGTGTACTGGTCGGTGTCGCCGGGGCCTCGTCCGGATGCACCTCCCACTCAACATCATGACCGTTACAGTTGAGCACAATCCGGTCGTACGGCCGGCAATAGGGATAGGAGAACCAGACCTGCACGCCCTGTGCTGCACGATCGGCATCGATACCGTCTTCCAGCACATCCCGAGGCAGACCTAACTCGAGTTCGGAGTGTCCTTCATCGCCGTTCTTGTCCTCCATCCCGGGGCGAATGGCGTTGTACAGAATCGTCAATGGCGGCTCGTAGGTTTCTTCAGCACCGGTGGTGCGTGTGACGGTATAGCTCAGTTCATTGACGAAACCCGGATCGGATCTCAGCAAATTTTTGGGAATATGCAGGGTCACTGCGTCGTCCGTGGATTGGGCCTGCTGGCTGTCGACGCGCATTACTCCGTTCACGTGAATTGAAAATGTATCCAGCGGCCGCTGCGCCAGCACCGGATTGATAATGACTGTCGCACCATTCGGCCGCAGCTCGTAGAACGCCTTGGCGATACCGCAATCGGCACCGGCCACGGAGGTATTGCTGTCCGGAAGTTGCGGCGCGTAAAGGTTGATCTCGGCGTCGGCGGGTAACGCCACATCCAAAGTCTTGGTATCCATCAACGAGCTCCTGATTTCAAGAATAGGCCAGGACTTTTCAACGAGGCCACCCTCCAGAATCAGGCCAGAACATCTACCGCCGTGCCTACTGTCAGATCTGACAGTCACGACGAACGGCTCCCGTCGGGTGGGGTTTGAAAAGTAATTCCTGGACAAATTTGTTTGCCGGCTCCAGCGGTTCTGGTATTTGATTAACCCTTTCCCACCGACAAAAGGATTTCGGCATGAGCTTTCGCACACTCGGGCACTCGGGCTTGCAGGTGTCCACCCTCACCCTTGGCACGATGATGTTTGGCGAGCAGACCAGCGCTGAGGATTCGCTGCGTATCATCGACAAGGCCTGGGATCAGGGCATCAATTTCATCGACACCGCCGACGTCTACACCAACGGCCGTTCCGAAGAGATCGTCGGTGAAGCGATTGCCCGTCATCGGCATGAGTGGGTGCTGGCGACCAAGGTCGGTTTCGGCCCGGTGGACGGTGTGCCGAATCGCAGCGGTTTGAGCCGCAAACACATTTTCAATGGCATCGATGCCAGCCTGACCCGGCTCGGTACTGACTATCTCGACATTTATTACCTGCACCGCGAAGACCACAACACGCCGCTGGAAGTGAGCGTGTCGGCGATTGGCGATCTGATTCGTCAGGGCAAGATTCGTTATTGGGGTTTGTCGAACTATCGCGGCTGGCGGATTGCCGAGGTGATTCGCATCGCCGATAAACTCGGCGTGGACCGCCCGGTGATCAGCCAGCCGTTGTACAACATCGTCAACCGTCAGGCCGAGACCGAGCAGATCACCGCGGCGCAAACCTACGGCTTGGGTGTGGTGCCCTACAGTCCGCTGGCCCGTGGCGTGCTCAGCGGCAAATACGCGCCGGATGTGCAGCCGGACGCCAATAGCCGCGCCGGGCGTCAGGACAAACGCATTCTGGAAACCGAGTGGCGCGTGGAATCACTGCGCATTGCCCAGCAGATTCAGCAGTACACCGAACAGCGCGGCGTCGGGATGGTGGAGTTTGCGATTGCCTGGGTGTTGAACAACAGTGCCGTGACGTCGGCGATTGTCGGGCCGCGCACCGAAGCGCAATGGGATGCGTATACCAAGGCACAGACCGTGAAGATCACCGCAGCAGATGAGGCTTTCATCGATTCGCTGGTGACGCCGGGCCATGCATCGACGCCGGGGTTCAACGATGTCAGTCATTTTGTGTCGGGGCGTAAACCGCATCTGGTTTAAGCGTTTTCCCTTGTCCAGCAACAGCCGATACAATCGGCTGTTTTTCGTTGAAGCAAGCGCGATCAAACGGATGATTTGATTGAGCGTTCAGAAATAACCAGGGATTTAATACATGCTCAATCGCCCCGTTGAGGTAACCAGGAAGCCTTTGCGCGGGCTGCTGTTCAAACTGTTTGCCGATAAGCTTCCTGCGCCGGCAGGGACCGCAACTGCGGTGGATCGCAAACCTTCGATTGATTACCGTGCGGATATCGATGGGCTGCGCGCAATCGCGGTGTTGTTGGTGCTGATTTTTCACGGCGGCCTGGCGTTCTTCCCGTCAGGGTTTATTGGCGTCGATATCTTCTTCGTGATCTCGGGTTATCTGACCACCGCAATCATCATGAAGTCGCTGAACAACGGCACGTTCACTTTCTCGGGGTTCTACACGCGTCGAATCTGGCGCTTGCAACCGGCCGTGATTGCGTTGCTGGTCGTAACGCTGATTGTCACAACGTTGCTGTATTTGCCCGATGACTATGTGGATTTTCTCAAAAGCGAAAAATACACGTCGCTGATCATCTCCAACCAGTACTTTTCCAAAGTCACCACGGGTTACGCCACGCCCGATGCGGCCAGTCTGCCGCTCTTGCACACCTGGTCGCTGGCCATCGAATGGCAGTGGTACCTGGCGCTGCCACTGGGCCTCTGGTTGCTCTACCGTTATCTGGCGAAAAGCCTTTTCAAAGCAGCGGTGCTCGGCTTGACCCTGGCGGCAATCGCGCTCGCCCTGTACCTGTCTTACACGGCTCCTGAAAAAAACTATTACTTCTTCACCGCGCGAATTTTCGAGTTGATGATTGGCTCTTGTGCGGTCATCTTCAGCACGGACACGTTCAGGCTCAATCGCCTGAGCGCCACGCTGGTCTGCGCGCTTTCGCTGGCGACGATCATCTACTGCGCCACCCTGGAAGATATCCTGCCGGGCTTTCCGCGATATCACGCCATTGCCGTGTGCCTCGCAACGGCAGCCCTACTGTTCCAGGGTGTTGGCGATGCGAGCATCACTTCAAAACTGCTTGCGTTCAAACCCCTGGTGTTTATCGGCACGCTCTCGTACTCCTTGTACTTGTGGCACTGGCCGATCCTGGCGGTGATGAGTTACATGGGCATCGCGCTCACCCCGCCGATGACGATCGTTTACTTCGTCTCCACGTTCGTCACGGCCTGGCTCTGCTATGTGTTGATCGAAAACCGCTTTCGAAAGGCCAGGCTCGGCTTTGCCAAAACCCTGGTCGTGCTGATGATCGTGCCGGCGATCGGCCTGTCGCTGCTCCACGCGGCCAGCGTCAGACAAGAAGGCTGGCCGAACCGCTTCAACCAAGGCTACAACGACGTGTTCAACGGTTTGAAAGCATCTGTTCCGGCCACTCGCGAGGGATGCCTGGGTGTCAGCGATGGCGCCGATCCTGGCTGCATATCGGGCGCCGCACAGGCTGCACCGCAAATACTGCTGATGGGCGATTCGTTTTCGAATCATTACTGGGGCTTTGTTGAAACATTGGCCAAGGATGCCAATCTTGCCGTGCTCACACAGGGCTATCCGGCGTGCCTGGCCTTGCCCGGGATCTACCTCTATGACGAGAGTAAATACACCAACGGGCTGTATCAAAAATGCCACAACGCCGCTCAACGCTATTACGACATGATCGCGAAGCGGCATTTCAAGTATGTGATCGTGGGTCAGTTCTGGGAGGCCTATCTCGACGATGACATCGTCACCAAACTCGATGACCCGCGCAGCCCGGAACTGTCAAGACAACGTCTCGGCACAGCGATCCGCAAGGCTCTGGATATCATTGTCGAATCCGGTGCTACTCCAGTCCTTCTCGAGAACACGCTGCCTATGCCTGAGGGGATCAACACCTGCCTGCTGCAACAGGTCAAGTTGCGCGGTTTGATGGGCAGTGTCGAGCAAAGCAACCTCTGCGCCACGGCGCCATGGTCAGGTGCCAAAGAGCCGGTACTGGAACAACTCTTCAATGATCTGAAGGCTGAATATCCCGACTTGATCGTCATTGACCCGAAAATCGTGCAGTGCAAAGACGCCGCCTGCATGACCACCGTCGACGGTTTGCCGGTCTATCGTGATATTGGTCACGTCACCGATTATGCCTCTTACAAGTTCGGCGAGATGTACCTCAAGCGCTTCGGTAATCCGTTGAAGGTTGCTCAGTGATGTTTTCCTGCCACTGACTACGCTTGTGGAGGAACGCCCGCAGGTTGCGATCTTTCGACTTTCAAAGGCGAGATCAAAGATCGCAGCCTGCGGCAGCTTATACAGGGGAATGTGTGTGAAGAATATTGAGCATTTGCCCAATATTCAGCACAAAAACCACGTATCCTTCGCGCCCCGTTTGACCATCAACCCCCGCGAGGACAGTTTGTCTAAAGGTATCGCTCTATCGGTTTCAGCCTCGGTGCTGTTTGCCGTCATGTATTACTACACCTCGTTGCTCACACCGTTGAGTGGCGTAGAGATTTTCGGCTGGCGAATGCTGCTGACCGTACCGTGCATGACCGTGTTCATGCTGGTGTCCGGGGAATGGCGGCGGGTGCTGGAGCTGGTTCGTGTGGTCGCGGCAAAGCCAAAACTGATCGCCGGGTTGAGCGTCTCGGCTGCCCTGCTCGGTGTGCAACTGTGGCTGTTTATGTGGGCGCCGCTCAACGGCTACAGCCTCGACGTGTCGCTGGGCTACTTTCTGCTGCCGCTGGCGATGGTGCTGACCGGACGGATTGCCTACGGAGAAAGTCTGTCTTATTTGCAGAAAATTGCAGTGTTCTTCGCCAGTTTGGGCGTGCTCAATGAGCTATATCAGGTCGGCGGTTTTTCCTGGGCGACACTGGTGGTCGTGGTCGGCTATCCACTGTATTTCGTCCTGCGCAAATACCTGAAAACCGACCACCTCGGCGGATTGTGGGTGGATATGACGCTGATGCTGCCGGTCGCCTGGTGGTTTGTGCAGGGCGGCGAGCAAGGCTTGGGCGTGTTTGATCAATACCCGGGGCTGATGTGGCTGATCCCGCTGCTCGGCCTGATCAGTGCATCGGCGCTGGTGGTGTACATCATTGCCAGCCGATTGCTGCCGTTCAGTCTGTTTGGCCTGTTGAGTTATGTTGAGCCGGTGCTGTTGCTTGGCGTGGCGTTGTTGCTCGGTGAGAGCATCAAGTCCGGGGAATGGCTGACGTATATTCCGATCTGGCTGGCGGTTGTGGTGCTGATCTTCGAAGGCTTCAAACACCTGACGCGGCAACGCCGTCCTTAAAAGCAAAAGATCGCAGCCTGCGGCAGCTTCTACATTTGGAATGCATTTTCCCTGTAGGAGCTGCCGCAGGCTCGGGCCGCGATCTTTTGATCTTCAAAAAAATCCCGGCCCTGCATCGCTGCAGGCCGGGATTTTTCATTTCAGTGGCCGATTACTCGGTGGCTAGCACACCACGACGCACCTGATCGCGTTCGATCGACTCGAACAGAGCCTTGAAGTTGCCTTCGCCGAAACCATCATCGCCTTTGCGCTGGATGAATTCAAAGAACACCGGGCCCATCAGGGTTTCCGAGAAGATCTGCAGCAGCAGACGCTTGTCGCCCTGCTCCGAGGCGCCGTCGAGCAGGATGCCACGCGATTGCAGTTGATCAACCGGCTCGCCATGGTTCGGCAGACGGCCTTCGAGCATTTCGTAGTAGGTGTCCGGCGGCGCGGTCATGAAGCGCATGCCGATCTTCTTCAACTGATCCCAGGTCTTGATCAGGTCGTCGGTGAGGAACGCGACGTGCTGGATGCCCTCGCCGTTGAACTGCATCAGGAACTCTTCGATCTGGCCCGCGCCTTTCGACGACTCTTCGTTCAGCGGGATGCGGATCATGCCGTCCGGTGCGGTCATCGCTTTCGAAGTCAGGCCGGTGTATTCGCCCTTGATGTCGAAGTAACGGATCTCGCGGAAGTTGAACAGCTTCTCGTAGAAGTTCGCCCAGTAGGCCATGCGACCGCGATACACGTTGTGGGTCAGGTGGTCGATGATTTTCAGGCCAGCACCGACCGGGTTGCGATCAACGCCTTCGATAAACACGAAGTCGATGTCGTAGATCGAGCTGCCTTCGCCGAAACGGTCGATCAGGTACAGCGGCGCGCCGCCAATGCCTTTGATCGCCGGCAGGTTCAGCTCCATCGGACCGGTTTCGATGTGGATCGGCTGAGCGCCGAGTTCCAGTGCGCGGTTGTAGGCTTTTTGCGAATCCTTGACGCGGAACGCCATGCCGCAAACGGACGGACCGTGCTCGGCGGCGAAGTACGACGCAACGCTGTTGGGTTCGTTGTTGAGGATCAGATTGATCGCGCCCTGACGGTACAGGTGCACGTTCTTGGAGCGGTGGGTGGCGACTTTGGTGAAGCCCATGATCTCGAAGATCGGCTCCAGGGTGCCCGGCACCGGCGATGCCAGCTCGATGAATTCAAAGCCCATCAGGCCCATTGGGTTTTCGTATAAATCTGCCATGGTGGCACCTCATCATTTCTTATCAATTAACCAGGGTTATTTGTCAGTCATGTGAGGTCGGTGGGTGGCGCGCAGGAGATGCCACGCACACTGCGGGCGAGAAAGTCACCGTAGATCAGTTGAAACCCGAATATCTTCATTGTCGACCCAAGGCTTTTGCGGGCGAGGCTTCTGCTGCCAGAAGACGATTATTATTGTATGCGTAACCCGATTCTACACAGCGTAAATAGGCTTGTCTGCTCTCTCTATAAAATCCGCTTTCTGGCGCCCGGTGCAAGGGGTTTGTTGCACAGGTAAATGCCCGTCAGGATCAGTGCGCCACCTCCATACATGGCCAATGTCAGGTGTTCGTCCAGCAACACTGCGCCGAAGACCACGGCCGTCAACGGGTTCAGCGCGATAAACACCCCGCTGCGCGTCGCGCCGATTTTGCGGATACCGTGGTAATAGCCGATGTAGGCCAGCGCCGAGCCGAGGACGCCGAGGTAGGTCAGGCTCAACCATTGCGGCAGCCCAAGATCATCCAGCGCCTCCCAGCTCAGTTCGCCGCGCACAGCCGCCACAACCCACAACATGAGCGTGCCGATCAGGATCGAATACGTCACGGTCTGCACCGGCCCCAGCGTCTGATTCAATTCACGGGAAAACAACGAGTAAACACCCCATCCCAGCACACAGCCGAGGATCAACAGATCACCGATCCATGCGTCAGGCGTTGCAGCCAGTAATTGCGGATTACGGCTGACGATCACTAGACCAGCGCCAACAATACAGGTGGCGATTCCGGCGACTTTCACCCGCCTCAAGCGTTCTTTGAACAACCACCATGAGGCCAGACCGATCACCGCCGGGTTCAACGCGACGATCAACGAAGCCCGCGACGCGTTGATGTATTGCAGGCCGTAAAAGAAGCACAGGTTGTAGAAGAAGATCCCGAAGAATCCCAATAGCATCAGTTGCAGCCACTGCCTTGGGGTCGGCCGCGCCAAGGGGATCCGCGCCAGCCACAAAAAGCCCAGCAACGCCGCACTGGCCAGCAAGAAGCGCAGGCTGGCGGCGAACATTGGGCTCAGGCTGCCGGCCAGGAAACGTCCGGCGACAAAGGTCCCGCCCCAGATCATGGTGACCGCCGACAGATTCAGGTAAACGGCGATGTCGGATGAAGTTGTGTGTAGCTGCTCAACGTTGCGCATGACGCTCCAGTCCAAGGAAATTGAGGAATGCCGTATCATTCACCTCATTCCCCATCATCGTAAAATGAGCAAATACTCATGACCCTTACCCAACTGGAGATCTTCTCGCTGGTCGCCGAACTGCGCGGTTTCACCCTCGCGGCGCATCGGCTGGGGATTTCACAGTCGGCGGTATCCCATGCGATGAAAGCGCTGGAGCAAGAACTCGGCGTCGAGCTGCTGCGTCGGCACCAGTCGACAGTGGAACTCAGCGATATCGGCGAGCAACTGTTGCTGCGCGCCCGCGCGATGCTCGGTCTGGCCAACACCTTGCGTCAGGAAGCCGCCGATGCGCGCGGTATGAAAAGCGGCACCTTGCGCATCGGCTCGTTCGGACCAACATCGTCGATCAAACTGTTGCCCAATATTTTGCGGCGTTATCGAGAGGCGCATCCGGGCATCGAGGTGCACATCGATGAAGGACCGGATCGACAAGTGACTCAGTGGCTCGAAGAGCGGCGGATCGACATCGGTTTTGTGGTGCTGCCCCAAGATCGCTTCGACACGTTTGCGCTGATCGAAGACCAGATGGTTGCCCTGCTCCCTGTAGGTCATCCGC
The DNA here is from genome assembly GCF_979258655.1 of Pseudomonas sp. AC242. NCBI lineage: Bacteria > Pseudomonadati > Pseudomonadota > Gammaproteobacteria > Pseudomonadales > Pseudomonadaceae > Pseudomonas > Pseudomonas sp. AC242. The sequence continues at coordinate 2,191,499 of NZ_OZ409873.1, read as the reverse complement.
TGGCAGCGCGATCGGCATTGACTCTCAAGGACTTGTGCGACGACCCGTTCGTGCTCACCGAGGCGGGTTCTTCAGAACTGGTATCGCAGCTGTTCATGGCCGCGCGCTTGCAACCGAATATTCGCTATCGCTGCTCGCAACTGCTCAGCACCCTCGACACCGTCAGCCGTGGCGATGGCATCACGATTGTTGCCGAAGGCTCATTGCCGGAGGAAGCAACGTCTCACTACGTGAAAAAGCCGTTGTTGCCCGCCGTGCAGCGCCAGGTCGGACTTGCCGTCCTCGATCAGCGCCAGGCCTCTCCCGCCACCCTGGCCTTTATCGAAGTGGCGTCGCGGATGAATCTTTGATGAGCAGCGCAAGCGCCTTCTGCCATCTATCCTCCCTTCTGGCTGATGTGATTTTCAGCGGCGCGCCGTTATCCGGCCTGCATTCGAGAGCCCCACTCCACCGCGACAGGATGCGCCCATGCCGTTGACCGCCAGACCCCGCCGCAAACGCAGCGCCCGCATCGTCGTCACACTGTTCAGTGGCTTGCTTCCGGTGCTGCTGGGCAGCGTAATTCTCTACGTGCAGGCCGAACGCACGCTGGAACAAGGTTCACAACAGACTGCGGAAGAGGCGTTGCGCCAATTCGAATTGATGCTCGACAACACGGCCCAGGCAGCCCGTGAATTGCTGCCTCTGGCCGGCCAGACTTGTGAGAACGTCAAACTCGCCCTGCGCGAGCAAGTGACCCGTCGCCCGTTCGTGCGCTCGACCAATCTGGTGTGGGACGACAACCTCTATTGCAGTTCGTTGTTTGGCGACTTCAAGGAAGCCGTCAACGCGGGCGACTACAACCAGGGCAAGTTGTGGCTGATGAATGGCAACCCGGTAACACCCAACACCGCTCTGTTGGTCTATCGACTCAGCGAAGGTCGCGGCGGCGCCCTGACGACACTCGACGGTTACCATCTGAGCAATATGCTGCGGCTGATCGGCCGGCACATGTTGCTGGTGCTGCAAGTGGGCGACAACTGGCTGTCGGCCGACGGCAAAGTACACACTGGCGCCCTGCCCGCGTTGCCGATAGCACAACACACACTCGATTCTTCGCGTTATGCGTTCAGCGTTTCTGCGGGATTTCCCGAGGGCGAAACCTGGCGCTACATGGCCGATGAATACCCGCCGCTGTTCAGTCTGCTGATCTTTTTTGGCGTGGTCTCGGGTGCCATCGGCCATGTCTTGCAGAAGCGCTCGACGTCTCCGAGCCACGAGATGCTTCGGGCGCTCGAGGCAGGCGAATTCATTCCTTACTTTCAGCCCGTGGTGCATGGCGACAGCAAGATGTGGTCGGGGGCCGAAGTGCTGATGCGCTGGACTCACCCCAAAGAAGGACTGGTGCGCCCGGACCTGTTTATTCCATTCGCCGAGCATTCGGGGTTGATCGTGCCGATGACCCGCGCCTTGATGCAACAAACCGCTGCGCTGCTGGGACCGCTGTCATCAACGTTCACCCCGCCCTTTCATATCGGCATCAATATCACCGCGAGCCATTGCAAGGATCTGGAACTGGTGGAGGACTGCCGGGCGTTTCTCGCCGCGTTCGTGCCCGACAGCGTCAGCCTGGTGTTGGAGTTGACCGAGCGCGAATTGATCGAGCCGACCGACATCACCCGGCAACTGTTCGAGCAACTGCATGCACTGGGCGTGAAGATCGCGATTGACGACTTCGGTACCGGTCATTCAAGCCTCGGCTACTTGCGCAAATTCAATGTGGATTTCCTCAAGATCGATCAGAGTTTCGTCGCCATGATCGGCGTCGATGCGCTGTCCCGACACATTCTCGATACCATTATCGAACTCTCGGCCAAGCTTGATCTGGGTATTGTTGCCGAAGGTGTCGAAACTCAGGCGCAAGCCGATTATCTGACTGCACATCACGTCAACTTTCTGCAAGGCTACCTGTTCGGCAAACCGATGCCGGCCGCGGAGTTCATCAGCGCATTAACTCACCATTAACTAAGCCGGATTAAGACGAGCGTCCCGATCAGGCGCACCAAATTGATACAAAAGACCGCTGTTGTTACATGAAGACAACATCAGGATTTACTCTTGGCGCATTAACTACTACAATTTTTTCAACCTGAGCAAGATTGGCAGGTGAGCCATTTATCACCGAGTCGCTTCAAGGCTCTTGGCTTATTAGCTTTGTTTGCGGTTGGTATCAGCCAAACACACTATTGGAGTAAAGATATTGTCCAGACTCGCTGAATTTCGTGCAGCTGAAAAGGCCCTTCAGGAACAGCTCAAGCAGCTGGAATCGCTGAAGAACGATGCCGGGCTCAAGAAAGAAATCGAATTCGAAGAAAAGCTCCAGGGGCTGATGAAAACCTACGGCAAAGGCCTGAAAGACATCATCGCCATCCTCGATCCGAACCCGGCAAAATCCGGTCTGCAGACCTCTGCAGCGCCTAAAACCCGCCGCGCTCGCGTGGTCAAGGTTTATCACAACCCGCACACCGGTGAACTGATCGAAACCAAGGGCGGCAACCACCGCGGCCTGAAAGCCTGGAAGGAACAATACGGTGCTGCCACCGTTGACTCCTGGTTGCGCGGTTAATCCCTTGCCAACAAAAAAGCCCTGCATCATGCAGGGCTTTTTTATTGACAATATCTAACAAATGAAATGAATTTCATCGAAGAAGTTTCGAGTTTTCTGTAACGTTGCTGAGCCAGACGCCAAACATTTTGCTGCGCGATGTTACGATCATGACCCACGTTAAACTTTGTACTTAATCCCTTCGGGTATCTAACCTTCGCCGTGAAGAGTACAGCGGCTTAAAGTTTCAAGCTGTTTCTCGCCGCCACTATCTCGTCTGCGCTCGCCTTATAAACCTCAGCTTGCCCGGCGTAGGAAAGAACATAAGCCTTGTCCGCCTCTACCGCCGCTACCAGGGTTTGCGACAACACATGCCGACCGTTTTCGGTGATCGTGCAAGTGGTTTCCAGCGCCGACAAAGAACCCAGCGTCGCCGCATGCACTTTGTTGCAGACGCTTTGGTAGCCGCCCTGGAAGAAGTCCTTCTGTATCGACTTGCGCATTTCCAGCAGCACGCCCTGCAAATTGACCTGGTGGCCCTTCTCAACCTGAGTCATGGTCAATTCCATCACCATCACCTGATTGCCATTGGCATCATTCTTCACCGCTCGCTGACGGGAAACCTGTGCCGTCACCGGAGGCAGCGCCTCGACTTCCCAGCCGGCCGGCCAGGTGATGCTCGGTTCGTCCGCCGACGCGCACACCGCCACCAGCGACAAAAAAGAAAAAACAAACAGGGATTTGAACAGTCGGATCATTGCCGGGCGCACTCACAGATTGAGCGGTAAAGTCTGAGGCTCGCCCGCACGCAGGGCAAGCCTGCCCTTTCATTTGGCGATGCCGACAGGCATGCGTATCATTGCGCCCATTCACTCGCCCATAGTTATTGGAGGGCCCATGAGCCTGCACGAACTCAACACTTTCCCCGGCGTCACTGCCACCCCAGACAGCGCAACCCGCAACTTCGTCTTCAACCACACCATGTTGCGCGTCAAAGACATCACCCAATCCCTGGACTTCTACACTCGCGTGCTGGGTTTCTCGCTGGTTGAGAAGCGCGATTTCCCGGAAGCCGAGTTCAGCCTGTACTTCCTCGCGCTGGTCGACAAGGCACAGATCCCGGCTGACGCAGCGGCTCGCACCGAGTGGATGAAGTCGATTCCAGGCATTCTGGAACTGACTCACAACCACGGCACTGAGAACGACGCCGATTTCGCTTATCACAACGGCAATACCGATCCGCGTGGTTTTGGCCATATCTGCATTTCGGTGCCGGATATTGTCTCGGCCTGTGCGCGTTTTGAAGAACTGGGCTGCGACTTCCAGAAGCGTCTGAGCGATGGCCGCATGAAAAGCCTAGCGTTCATCAAGGATCCGGATGGTTACTGGGTCGAGATTATTCAGCCTGCGCCGCTGTAAAAGCAAAAGCCCCTCACCCTAGCCCTCTCTCTGGGGGAGAGGGAACTGATTGGGGGATATTGCAGCGTTACACCGACTTGAACGATTGGCGTTGAATCCATAATCGATTAGGTCTTACAAGTCGACGCACCACTTCTCGGCCGGCTCCCTCTCCCACAGGGAGAGGGGCTGATTGGGGGATATTGCGCAGGTTCACCGACTTTAACGGCTGGCGCTGTATCCATAATCGACTGGCGCTTTCAGGTCGATGGAAAACGCCAGACACCTCGGTCGGCCCCCTCTCCTTCGGGAGAGGGCTGGGGTGAGGGGCAGCTTTTCACGCGCAATAAAAAACCCATGATCGCTCATGGGTTTTTTCATTTCTGACCCGGCAGTTACGCAGGAGCCGACGTGCGGATCAAATGATCAAAAGCGCTCAGCGAAGCCTTGGCGCCCTCGCCCACCGCAATCACGATCTGCTTGTACGGCACAGTGGTCACGTCACCCGCTGCAAAGATGCCTGGAATCGACGTTTCACCGCGGTTATCGACAATGATCTCGCCACGCGGCGACAGCTCGATGGTGCCCTTCAGCCAGTCAGTGTTCGGCAGCAAACCGATCTGCACGAAGATCCCTTCCAGCTCGACAGTGCGCAGCTCGTCAGTGTTGCGATCCTTGTAGCGCAGACCGTTGACCTTCTCGCCATTGCCGGTGACTTCAGTGGTTTGCGCACTGGTGATCACGGTGACGTTCGGCAGGCTGTGCAGCTTGCGTTGCAATACGGCGTCAGCACGCAGTTGTACGTCGAACTCCAGCAGCGTTACGTGCGACACGATCCCGGCCAGGTCGATGGCCGCTTCGACGCCGGAGTTACCGCCACCGATCACTGCCACGCGCTTGCCCTTGAACAATGGGCCGTCGCAGTGCGGGCAGTACGCCACGCCTTTGTTGCGATACTCCTGCTCGCCCGGCACGTTCATTTCACGCCAGCGCGCACCGGTCGCCAGAATCACACTCTTGGCTTTGAGGGTTGCGCCGCTGGCGAAGCGGACTTCATGCAGCTCGCCGTTTTTGCCCGGGATCAGCTTGTCGGCGCGTTGCAGGTTCATGATGTCGACGTCGTACTGCTTGACGTGTTCTTCGAGTGCTGTGGCCAGTTTCGGCCCTTCGGTTTCCTGTACGGAAATGAAATTCTCGATGGCCATGGTGTCGAGCACCTGACCGCCGAAACGCTCAGCCGCGACGCCGGTGCGGATGCCTTTACGTGCAGCGTAAATCGCTGCCGAAGCACCGGCCGGGCCACCGCCGACAACCAACACGTCGAAGGCCTCTTTAGCGCTGATCTTTTCGGCCTGACGCTCAATGGCGCCGGTGTCGAGTTTGGCGAGAATCTCTTCCAGGCCCATGCGGCCCTGGCCGAAGTTTTCACCATTGAGGTAGATGCTCGGCACGGCCATGATCTTGCGATCGTTGACTTCGTCCTGGAACAACGCGCCGTCGATGGCGACGTGGCGGATGTTCGGATTGAGCACGGCCATCAGGTTCAGTGCCTGAACCACGTCCGGACAGTTCTGGCAGGACAGCGAGAAGTAAGTCTCGAAGCTGAACTGGCCTTTGAGCGAGCGGATCTGCTCGATCACTTCAACACTGGCTTTCGATGGGTGGCCGCCGACTTGCAGCAAGGCCAGCACCAGCGAAGTGAACTCGTGGCCCATCGGGATGCCGGCGAAACGCAGACTGATGTCAGCGCCCGGGCGATTGATCGAGAACGATGGCTTGCGTGCATCGTCACCGCTGTCGATCAAGGTAATTTGGCTCGAAAGACTGGCAACGTCTTTCAGCAGTTCCAGCATTTCACGGGATTTCGCACCGTCGTCGAGGGAGGCAACGATCTCGATCGGCTGGGTGACCCGTTCCAGGTACGATTTCAACTGGGCTTTAAGATTGGCGTCCAACATACGGGCGATTTCCTTTATTTGAGGCGAAAAAAAGCCCGAGCGAATCTCGCCCGGGCATTTTTATGGGGCGGTGCAGCTAACTTAAGTAGGTGCGGAGATCCGCCCCGAGTTGCGTGTCACAGACTTAGATCTTGCCGACCAGGTCCAGGGACGGTGCCAGAGTGGCCTCGCCTTCTTTCCACTTGGCTGGGCAAACTTCGCCTGGGTGAGCAGCAACGTACTGAGCGGCCTTGATCTTGCGCAGCAGCTCGGAAGCGTCACGGCCAACGCCGCCATCGTTCAGTTCAACGATTTTGATCTGGCCTTCAGGGTTGATCACGAAGGTGCCACGGTCAGCCAGACCAACTTCTTCGATCAGCACGTCGAAGTTGCGGGAGATGGCGTGGGTCGGGTCGCCGATCATGGTGTATTCGATTTTGCCGATGGCTGGCGAAGTGTTGTGCCAGGCAGCGTGAGCAAAGTGGGTGTCGGTGGAAACGCTGTAGATCTCTACGCCGAGTTTCTGGAAGGCAGCGTAGTTGTCAGCCAGGTCTTCCAGCTCGGTTGGGCAAACGAAGGTGAAGTCGGCTGGGTAGAAGAACACGACCGACCACTTGCCTTTCAGGTCAGCGTCCGAGACTTGAACGAAGTCGCCGTTTTTGAACGCGGTAGCTTTGAACGGTTTTACTTGGCTGTTGATGATAGGCATTGATGACTCTCCGTCAGGGGTTATGAAGTTGATGGGGGAATCCTACCCACTCACTCGACGGATGGCTCATTGGCAAACCTGATGCTGCTGATTTGTTTTCGCTATTAGCTGACTGTATTAATAGAAGAAAACGATCTCTACGACGAAGCCGGTTTATCCGTAATCCGAGCCATTCCCTGGAATGGGCTGGCTTCAACATAGCGCATCGCGGACTTCATATCCTTCCAGCCGACGTAGCTCATCAACGACTTCAGATCCCAGCCACTTCGGTGTGCCCATGTGGCAAAGCCTCGGCGCAGCGAGTGGCTGGTGTAGTTTTCGGCGGCAATGCCCGCACGCTGCAACGCCTGGCGCAGCAGAGGGATGATGCTGTTGGCGTGCAAGCCCTCCTCGTTCAGATTGCCCCAGCGGTCGATGCTACGAAAAACCGGGCCACGCACCAGCGCCGCCTCAGTGATCCAATCGATGTAGGCCTGCACCGGACACAACTTGAGCAGCGCCGGCGCTTGATAGGTCTGGCCGAGGTTTTCCCGATCACCCTTGCTGCGTGGCAAATACAAGGTAATGCCTTTGCCGGCGTGCGCCTGTACATGCTCGATTTGCAAGCGACACAACTCATCGCTGCGGAAGCCGCGCCAGAATCCCAGCAGGATCAAGGCGCGATCGCGGTAAGCCTTGAGCAGTAACGGGCGATCCTGTTGCTCTTTCGCGGTTTGCACCTCCTGCTCAAGCCAATCGATGACGCGCTGCAGATCCTGCAACTGCAACGGCTCGGCCTGTTTCTCCTGCGCCGGGTGCAGAGCACGAATGCCTTTGAAGACCTTGCGCACCACTGGCGCCTTGGTCGGATCGGCAAACCCTTGACTGTTGTGCCACTGCGCCAGCGCCGACAGACGCAGTTTCAGCGTATTGATCGACAGCTCTTCGGCGTGCGCTACCAGATACCGCGCGACGCTGTCGGCCGTGGCCGGCAAGAACCCGCCCCACTTCACTTCGAAATGCTCGATGGCCGCGCGGTAGCTACGGCGGGTGTTGTCGCGGGTGGCCGCTTGCAGATAGCGATCCAGATCGCTCATGGGCTGTTTTCTCGCTGGCGTACTGATATGGGGATGCAGATGCGCATTTTGCCGCCTGACACTGGGTAATACCAGTATATCCCGCGCCTTGATTATCAAAGTTTTATGTTTATTTTTGAGATGGTACACTGCGTACTTAAGTGGCATGTACCACAGTACGTAACCGTAGGAGTTCACATGGCCCGTGGCGGCATTACCAAAGCACTGGTGCAGATCGCGCGCACAGCGATCCTCGCCCGTGGCGAACACCCGAGCATCGATGCAGTACGCATTGAAATGGGCAACACCGGCTCGAAAACCACGATCCATCGTTATTTGAAAGAGCTGGATGACGGTGCGCAGCCGGTTGAAGCCTCGGCGGAGCCCATCGATGACGAGTTGACCGCCCTCGTCTCTCGTCTCGCCCAGCGCCTCAAAGAACAGGCGCAAGAGCCCATCGAGCAGGCCCGTGCGCAGTTCGAGGAACAGCGCGAAGCACTGGAGTCGGAGCTGAAACAAACGCGCCAGGCGCTGGAAAAGCTCGAACACGACCACGACATTCAAGGCGCCGCACTGGAGCGCGAGTCCGAAGCGCTGAACAACACGCGGTCAATGCTGCAAACCGAGCAAACCCGCAATGCCGGGCTGAATCAGGCACTGGCGGATTTTGAATTGCGCTTGCAGGACAAGGACGAGCAGATCCGCTCGCTGGAAGAAAAACACCTGCATGCCCGTGACGCGCTGGAGCACTACCGCAACGCCAGCAAAGAGCAGCGCGAGCAGGAACAGAGCCGCCACGAAGCGCAGGTGCAGCAGATTCAGGCCGAGCTGCGTCAGGCGCAGCAAAGTGCATTGGTCCGCCAAGACGAGATCACCCAACTGCACCGCGACAACGAACGCCTGCTCACGGAAAACCGTGGCACCCAGCGCGAACTGAGCTTGTTGCAAGATCAGCTCAAGCAGAGCAATCAGCGTCAGGATCAACTGCTCGAACAAGCGACCCGCGTCGACAGTGAGCGCACCCTCCTCCAGGAACGCTTGCGCGTAGCCACCCTGGAAAGCCAGACACTCAAACAGAGCGTCGAGGAGCAGACGCTGCTCAACCAGTCACTGGAAAAGGAATTGAACAAGGCCCAGGCAAGCCTGGAAGAAAGCCAGCGTCTGGCGCCCACCGTTGCGGCAGCGCCAGACTCAGCCAAACCGAAAGACGCTTAAGCGCCGACCGGCGTACGCATGGTGACGAACTCTTCGGCGGCCGTCGGGTGTACCCCGATCGTGTCGTCGAAGTCACGCTTGGTTGCGCCAGCCTTCAACGCAATCGCCAAACCCTGAACGATCTCGCCAGCGTCCGGGCCGACCATGTGGCAGCCGAGGACTTTGTCGGTCTTGCCGTCGACCACCAGCTTCATCAGCGTCTTCTCCTGGCACTCGGTCAGGGTCAGCTTCATCGGTCGGAAACGGCTCTCGAAGATCACCACATCATGACCCGCGTCGCGCGCTTCTTCCTCGGTCAAACCGACCGTGCCGATGTTCGGCAGGCTGAACACCGCCGTCGGGATCATCTTGTAATCCACCGGACGGTATTGCTCAGGTTTGAACAGACGACGCGCCACGGCCATACCTTCAGCCAATGCCACTGGCGTCAGTTGCACACGACCAATGACATCGCCCAGCGCCAGAATCGATGGCTCGCTGGTCTGGTACTGCTCGTCGACTTTGATGAAGCCTTTGTCGGTGAGCTGCACATCGGTGTTTTCCAGCCCCAGATTGTCCAGCATCGGACGTCGACCCGTGGCGTAGAACACGCAATCCGCTTCCAGCACACGACCATCCTTGAGGGTCGCTTTCAAGCTGCCATCGGCCTGCTTGTCGATACGCGCGATGTCAGCATTGAACTGCAGATCCAGACCACGTTTGGTCAACTCTTCCTGCAAATGCTTGCGCACCGAACCATCGAAGCCGCGCAGGAACAGATCACCGCGATACAGCAGCGTGGTATTTGCACCGAGGCCGTGGAAAATCCCGGCGAATTCGACCGCGATATAACCGCCGCCCACCACCAGCACACGCTTTGGCAGCTCTTTGAGGAAGAACGCTTCATTGGAACCAATTGCGTGTTCGCGCCCCGGAATTTCCGGAATCTGCGGCCAGCCACCGGTGGCAATCAGGATGTTTTTCGCGGTGTAGCGCTCACCATTCACTTCAACCTCATGCGGGCCAACGATCTTCGCGTGCGCTTCATGCAAGGTCACGCCGCTGTTGACCAGCAGGTTGCGATAGATGCCGTTGAGGCGATTGATCTCGCGATCCTTGTTGGCGATCAGCGTCGCCCAATCGAAATTCGCCTCACCCAGGCTCCAGCCGAAACCGGACGCCTGCTCAAAGTCTTCGGCGAAATGCGCGCCGTACACCAGCAGCTTTTTCGGCACACAGCCGACATTGACGCAGGTCCCGCCCAGATAACGGCTCTCCGCCACCGCCACTTTCGCACCGAAACCGGCCGCAAAACGCGCAGCGCGCACACCGCCGGAACCGGCACCAATCACATAAAGGTCAAAATCGTAGGCCATTTCTATCTCCTCGGCAGGGGATCAGCATACCTGCAGACGCCCATTGGGCAAGCACTGCCAGTCATATGGGGGCGCAAAATGAAAAAACCCGCCGAAGCGGGTTTTTCTTACAGACCAATCAAGCGCTCTTAGTAAGCCTTGCCAGTCTTGTAGAAGTTCTCGAAGCAGAAGTTGGTCGCTTCGATGTAGCCTTCAGCGCCACCGCAGTCGAATCGCTTGCCTTTGAACTTGTAGGCCATGACGCAGCCGTTCTGGGCTTGTTTCATCAGGGCGTCGGTGATCTGGATTTCGCCGCCCTTGCCTGGCTCGGTCTGTTCGATCAGGTCGAAGATGTCCGGGGTCAGGATGTAACGGCCGATGATTGCCAGGTTCGACGGCGCGTCTTCCGGCTTTGGCTTCTCGACCATGCTGTGCACGCGGTAGATGTCGTCGCGAATCATCTCGCCAGCGATAACGCCGTATTTGCTGGTTTCCTGCGGATCGACTTCCTGGATGGCGATGATCGAGCAGCGGAACTGCTTGTACAGCTTGACCATTTGGGTCAGTACGCCGTCGCCTTCGAGGTTGACGCACAGGTCATCCGCCAGGACCACGGCGAACGGTTCGTCGCCGATCAGCGGGCGGCCGGTCAGGATCGCGTGACCCAGGCCTTTCATTTCAGTCTGACGGGTGTAGGAGAACGAGCACTCGTCGAGCAGTTTGCGGATACCGACCAGGTATTTCTCTTTGTCGGTGCCTTTGATCTGGTTTTCCAGCTCGTAGCTGATGTCGAAGTGGTCTTCCAGAGCACGCTTGCCACGACCGGTGACGATGGAGATTTCCGTCAGGCCGGCATCCAGAGCTTCTTCAACGCCGTACTGGATCAGTGGCTTGTTTACCACCGGCAGCATTTCTTTAGGCATGGCTTTAGTCGCTGGCAGGAAGCGAGTACCGTAACCGGCTGCTGGGAACAAGCATTTCTTGATCATATAAGTCCTTGAAAGGGCTGTGTGTACGAGTTTCGGCGCAGTCTAATCAGGCGGCGTGCACCTTACAATGCCCCGCACTGGCTAACCGATGCCAACATAGAGAAATATTCTCGCCGATAGTTCCATCGGCATCCTGACGCAGCCAGATCAGCGTAGCTCATAGCTGTCGACAATCCGGATTACCATACGCTCATCGCCCCCCAATGCCAGCATTTGGCGGTATCATGGCGCCTTTGAACCAGCGAACGAGACAGATAGATGGCCGCGGTAAAAATCATCAACGGGTATGTGATCGACAAGAAAGACGGCAAGTGGACGCTGACCACCACCAATGGCGAACACATCGCCGGGCCTTTCGACAGCGAACAAATGGCCACCGATGTGGCTTCCGTATTCACGGACACTCCGGCATCGGCCAAGCGCCGCGGCAAAGATCAGGACTGATCAGTCCCGACACGCCCCAGCCCTGCCCTTGTGCAGGGCTTTTTTGTGCCCGCTGACAAACAAGTGGCCAAACGCTATAACCTTTTCACACCGGCGCTGTCAGAGCGTCTAGTCCCCCTTGCTGAAGACCCCGAACATGACTTTGAAAAAATGGCTGCCCCTGATAGCGGTATTGGCACTGGCCGGCTGCGCGACCTCCCAACCCACGTACCTGAACAACGGTGAACAGGGCCTGTCGATCGATTGCTCCGGCGAAGCCAACTCCTGGGCGACCTGCTATGAAAAAGCCGATGCGTCCTGTGCAGGCACCGGTTATCGCATCGTCGGCACTGACGGTACGCCTCAGCCCAAGGAAAGCGACAAAACGCTGGGAGTCGATGTCGGCAACTACAAGAACCGCAGCGTTGTCGTGGTCTGCAAATAGACCTTACATATGAATTTCGGCGAATTTGATCCCGAGTCCGCGTACGACTTCGATCAGATCGTCGAGACGGTTGAACGACTCGACTTCGTCGTTTTCGTCGACCAGAAAATAACTGCGTCCGGCGCTCTTCTTGAAAAACACGATCCACTCCCCCGGATTCGCCGGGTTCTGGATGACATGGGTGGCAGAGATCAGGCCCTCTACGTGGCGCTCCCGTACTTGCTCTCGCTTCATCGCGACTCCAGAAATGAAAATGCCGTCACAGCATGACTGCGACGGCATCGTTGCTGATGACAATCAGTCTATCAGCCGGAAATACACGCATTGGCGGCGTTTCGCACATCACGCGGACGTACTGGCACATTCGACATGCGCTCATGCAACTTGATGCTGCTGCCGCCGGAGCGATCTTCGATATCAAATACCGCTGCCGCGCCGGTGGAAAATTTACCCGGGACGATCACCCGAACCCCGTCCTTGTGCGGCTGCATTTGCAGCGCACCGCGGCTGTCCGCCAGCTTCTCGGCCAGGCATTGGGCATATTCATGGGGTTTCTTGCCGGAGATTACGCTCACGGTCGGCAGCGTTTCATTGATTTCGGAAACACTCGCACAACCACCCACAGCCAGAATCAACGGTAGACACACCACACCCCACTTCATACAAAACCTCCGTTAAAGACCGTCCGACAGCACAAATGCCGTTTTTCTCCGGGGCCTTCTGCATTTAACCCGCATCCGATTGCGAATATCTGTTCAAAATTGTCAAACCAACGCCCGACGGCCAGATAATAACCCGTGCGGGCTGATAAACTGCGCGCAATTACAAGCTATCGTTTTGATTTTGTAGAAAAAGCCCTTCTGGAGGCGCCCATGAAATTCATTCACCAGCGCGAACACCTCAACGAAGACGACATCGTCGTCATCCAATGCTCGCAAATGTGCAACATCCGTCTGATGAACGACGCCAACTTCCGCAGCTTCAAAAACGGCGGCCGTCACACCTATCACGGCGGCGCCTTCGACACCTTTCCGGCCCGTATCACCGCGCCGAGCACCGGTTTCTGGAACATCACCATCGACACCGTCAACCGCCGTGCGATCAGCGTGACCCGCAAGCCGACGCTGACTCACTCGATCAAGATCATCCGCCGCTCCAGCACCAAACTCAGCTGAGACAAGCCGTCCAACCAGAAAGGAATGCATGACCGTGGCCCAAACGACCAAATACGTCATCAAATACAAACTCAACGGTGAACGCCGCTTTGAGTTCGCGCAGCTGGAAAACGGCACTGCCGAAGAAGCCAAGGCTGCTTTGGATGCCCTTCACGGCCAGAGCGACGACGTGATCAGCGAGATCGCCGTCAGCAAAGCGCTGTAAGCATCGACAGGAATTCGACCGCAAGCGGCGGAGTGTTCTGCCGCGAGGCCCTGCCTAGACTGATTTTCTTCGACCAAGCGTCAAGGAGTCAGCATGTCGATGTCACCCTCTCGTCTGGATTCACTCGACTGGGCAAGCCTTGAGCGGCAACTGGATCAGGACGGCTACGCGATCGTCCGTTCGCTGCTGCTGGCTAAAACCTGCGATCAATTGAGTGCGCTGTATCAGCAGACCGAACCGTTTCGTTCGCAGGTCATCATGGCCCGCCACGGTTTCGGTCGTGGCGAGTACAAATATTTTCGTTATCCCCTGCCGACACCCGTAGAACGCCTTCGCGGCGCGCTGTACCCGCGCCTGGTTGCCTTGGCCAATCGCTGGTACGAACGCATGAACCTGCCCGAGCGTTTTCCGCCGAGCCATGCCGAATTTCTTCAGCGCTGCCATGCCACCAGTCAACTACGCCCTACCCCGCTTCTTTTGCAGTACGGCGCGCAGGACTACAACTGCCTGCATCAGGACCTGTACGGCGAATCGGTGTTTCCGCTGCAAGTGGCGATACTTCTGTCAGAACCCGGGCAAGACTTCAGTGGGGGCGAATTCGTTCTCACCGAGCAGCGCCCGCGCATGCAGTCTCGCCCGCACGTACTTGATCTGACGAAAGGTGATGCGGTGATCTTTGCCGTGAACCAGCGCCCGGTCAAAGGCGTGCGCGGTGATTATCGGGTAACGATGCGCCACGGCGTCAGTCGCCTGCACAGTGGAAAAAGGCATACCCTAGGCATCATCTTTCACGACGCCACCTGACCTACATGCAACCGAACACTTTCGATCTGTTCGCCGATCATGAACCCGAGCAACGCCCCCGCGCCGAGCAGATTGGCGAGCAATCGTGGCTGCTGCATGGTTTTGCCCTGCCGCTGATCGAGCAGATCCTGCCGGCGCTGGATACGATTCTTGCCGCAGCGCCGTTGCGCCACATGGTCACGCCGGGTGGATTCAGCATGTCGGTGGGCACCAGCAGTTGCGGCGCTTTGGGCTGGATCACTGATTGCTATGGCTATCGTTATTCAGGCGTCGATCCGCTCAGTCATTTGCCATGGCCGCCAATGCCGGAAGTATTCGCGGCACTGGCGCACTCGGCAGCCGCGCAAGCCGGATTCGCTGATTTCAACGCCGATTCCTGCCTGATCAACCGCTATGTCCCCGGCGCCAAGATGTCATTGCACCAGGATAAAGACGAAAAGGCCTACAGTGCACCGATCGTTTCGCTGTCACTGGGGTTGCCGGCAATGTTCCTCTTCGGCGGTTTCAATCGCAGCGACAAGAGCCAGCGCATTGCCTTGCTGCATGGCGACATGGTGGTCTGGGGTGGCGTTGATCGCTTGCGTTTTCACGGTGTACTGCCGATCAAGCAAGGACGGCATCCGCGCCTGGGGGAACAGCGGATCAATCTGACCTTTCGCGTGGCCGGATAGTCTGCAAAAAATTTGACCGCAAGGCCCGGAGTGTTGCGCCTTGCGACGCTGGTTAACCTGAATCAAACAGGTCAACGGACAAACCCTCATGAAAACGTTTTCGACTCCTTTCACGATTGAAACAGACCCACGCTGGGCCGCTGTGGTTGCGCGAGATTCACGAGCGGACGGGCAATTTGTCTACGCGGTGAAAACCACCGGCATCTACTGCCGCCCGAGCAGCCTTGCGCGCTTGCCGAAACCGCAGAACGTCGAGTTTTTCGATACCGCTGAACAGGCCGAGGCTGCCGGCTATCGGCCGAGCAAAAGAACCAGCAAGGATCAAAGTGATGTCGCCGCGCAGCATGCCGCGACCGTCGCCATTGCCTGCCGCCAAATCGAATCCGCCGAGACGTTGCCGGCGCTCAACGAACTGGCGCAAACCGCTGGCCTGAGTCCGTTTCACTTCCATCGTGTCTTCAAGGCCGCGACGGGGTTGACGCCCAAGGGCTACGCAACGGCGCATCGCTCGCGCAAAGTCCGTGAGCGCCTGGCAGACGGCGGCTCGGTAACCGATGCGTTGTATGACGCCGGTTTCAATTCCAATAGCCGTTTCTATGAATCAGCAGATCATTTGTTGGGGATGAAACCCGGCGACTATCGCGCGGCCGGGAGGAACAACGACATTCGCTTCGCCGTCGGCCAATGCTCGCTAGGAGCGATTCTGGTGGCGCAAAGCGAGCGCGGTGTGTGTGCGATTCTGCTGGGTGACGATCCGCATCAATTGGTGTGCGATCTGCAGGACCAGTTTCGCAAGGCCAACCTGATTGGCGCCGATAGCGGTTTCGAGCAATTGATCGCCAGGGTCGTGGGATTTATCGAAGCGCCGGCGATTGGCCTGGACCTGCCACTGGACGTGCGAGGCACGGCGTTTCAGGAACGCGTGTGGCAGGCGCTGCGGGAAATTCCGCTGGGCCAGACGGCCAGCTACGCCGAGATTGCCCAGCGCATTGGCGCACCGACATCCATGCGCGCGGTAGCCCAGGCCTGCGGGGCCAACCGTTTGGCGGTGGCGATCCCTTGCCACCGCGTGGTGCGCAGCGATGGCAATCTTTCGGGCTATCGCTGGGGCGTCGAGCGCAAACGTCAATTGCTTGAGCGCGAGACACAGGCTTGACGGATGCCGAGGTCGATCGCGACTGACATTGTCAGCGATTAACGTCCACTACAACCCGCCCGCGAAGCTGTCCGGCAAGTAACTTCGGCGCCGCATCAATCGCCTCGTTCAGGCCGATTTCATGGCTGATCAATGCCAGCAAGGAGAAATCCAGATCCCTGGCCAGACGCTCCCACGCTTCGAGGCGGCGCGCCTTGGGCTGGGTCACGCTGTTGATGCCGGCCAGTGTCACACCACGCAAAATGAACGGAGCAACCGACGCCGGGAAATCCATGCCCTGCGCCAGACCACAGGCGGCGACGGTGCCTTCGGAGCGAGTGCTGGCGCAGGCATTGGCCAGCGTATGACTGCCTACCGAATCGATCACCGCTGCCCAGCGCTCTTTGGCCAGTGGCTTGCCGGGCGCTGACAAGGTCGCGCGGTCGATGATTTCAGCGGCGCCCAACTGCTTCAGATATTCATGCTCGGAAACACGGCCGGTGGATGCGACGACGCGGTAGCCGAGCTTGCTCAGCAAAGCGATGGCGAAACTGCCAACGCCACCGTTGGCCCCCGTGACCAACACCTCACCCTGATCGGGCGTCACGCCATTACGTTCGAGTGCCAGAATGCACAGCATCGCCGTATACCCGGCCGTACCGACGGCCATGGCTTGCGCTGCGGTGAAGGCTTTGGGCAAAGGAATCAGCCAGTCGCCATTGAGCCGCGCCTTCTGCGCCAGACCACCCCAGTGATTTTCGCCGACACCCCAGCCATTGAGGACCACCTGATCACCCACCTTATAGTCGGGGTGCGAACTGGCTTCTACGCTGCCCGCCAGGTCGATCCCCGGCACCATCGGAAACTTGCGTACCACCGGACTGCTGCCGGTAATCGCCAGCCCATCCTTGAAGTTCAGCGTGCTGTACGCAACAGCGACGGTGACATCGCCTTCGGGCAACTGATCTTCGTTGACTTGCTGCAGGCTGGCGCGATAACCGCTGTCGTCTTTGTCGATCACAATGGCGTTGAACATGACTGCCTCGTATGACTGTTTTCAGAATGTCGTGCCTTGAAATACCACATTGCAACACGCTGCCACATACGACTTTGTGCCAATCGGCGAATCCGCCGGGTATTTCCAACACGGGCGACTATGCTTTTTCGACGGTCGTGGTTTCACCGTTATTCCTTCAGAAATCGGCCTGTCGATGGAGCTGACAATGCCTTACCCGCGCTCGTTTCTCATGATGTTGATGCTGTGCCTGCTGACGTTCGGCAGTGCCTGGGCGGCACCGGCCGCTGAGACCCCGAGCGAGCCGACCTGGCCGCAAGTGATCAGCAGCGGCAAAGCGAAGCTGACGGTCTATCAGCCGCAACTCGACAGTTGGGACGGCTACACCCTCAATGCTCGTGCGGCGGTTGAAGCCACCAACGCCGATGGCAAATCAACCTACGGCATTGTGCAGTTCAGCGCGCATACGCTGGTCGACAAGGCCACGCGCTGGGTCGCGCTGGATCAGTACAAAATCATCAAAGCCGATTTCCCGGCCGATGCCAGTCAAGCCGACACTTGGATCGCAGCCCTGCAGAAGGACGCCGACAACCGCAAGAAAACCATTTCGCTGGATCAACTGGAAGCGGCTGTCGGCGTTCTGTCAGCCGAGCAGAAAACTGACAACGCGCCGCTGGAAAACACGCCGCCGACCATCATCAGTTCTGACGTTCCCGCCCTGCTCGTCTATATCGATGGCGATGCGGCCTACCGATCGGTGGACGGCACGGCGCTGCAGCGGGTGATCAATACTCGCCCGCTGTTGTTGAAAGACGCGCAGGGCAAACATTATCTGCACGTCTTTGATGGCTGGATGGTCGCGGACCAGATCAATGGCGCGTATACCCGCCTGGCCACACCGTTTGCCGAACTGGAAAAAGCCAAACAGGCCGCCATTCAGAGCCGGCAAGTCGATCTGCTGACCGGGCAAAGCGACCCGAAAGACAAAATCCCCAGCCTGGCCAGGTCACCACAACCAAAGATTTTTGTCGCGACCACGCCCACTGAATTACTGGTCACTGACGGCGCAGCGCAATGGACGCCCATTCAGGGCACCGGTTTGCTGTATGTCAGCAATACCACCGGGCACATCTTCAAGGAGATCGGTGACCAGAACAGCTATGTGCTGATCTCCGGGCGCTGGTTTCGCGCCACCGATATGAATGGCCCGTGGACGTTTACCCCGGCAGACAAGCTGCCGGCAGATTTCGCCAACATTCCCGATGACAGCCCGAAGGAAAACGTCAAAGCTTCGGTCGCCGGCACGCCGCAAGCCAAAGAGGCCGCCATTGCTGCGACTATTCCACAGACGTCGGCGATCAAAAAAAGCGCGGTGAAAATGACCGCGCCACAGTTCGATGGCGAGCCGCAACTCAAAGCCATCAACACCACGACGCTGCAATATGTGGTCAACAGCGCTACGCCCATTATCCGAGTCTACAACGACAGCTGGTACGCCGTGGAAAACGGTATCTGGTTCACCGCTACCGGTGTGAACGGCCCGTGGGTTGTCGCCAGTTCCGTGCCAGCGGTGATCTATTCGATCCCGCCGAGCTCGCCCATGCATTACCTCACGTACGTCAAGGTCTACGAGTCCAGCGGCGATACCGTGGTGGTCGGCTACACGCCGGGTTATCAGGGTTCAAATCTTGATCCGAACACGGGCGTCGTGGTGTATGGCACCGGTTATCCCTACACGCCCTGGGTGGGCAGCGTCTGGTATGGTCCGCCGGTGACTTACGGTTTCGGCGTCGCCATCCGCTATACACCGTGGACGGGCTGGACCTTCGGTTTCGGTTTTGGCTGGAGCTGGGGCGGCAGCACCGTCGCGATGGGTTGGGGCTGGGGCGCGTACCCGTGGTGGGGCAATTACGGCTGGGGTTATGCCTGGGGGCCGCACCTGTACCCGGCGCCACTGGCCTGGGGTGGCGCCGCTTACGGCTATCGCGGTGGCGCGGTGGCCTGGGGACCTGGCGGCTGGGCCGGCACAACCGGCAACCTCTATCATCAGTGGGGTGACCGGGCCACGGTCAGCCGCTATGGCGCGGGCTACAACGCCTGGACCGGCAATCGCTGGGCCGGCCAGGTCGGTGCTTCCTACAACTCACGCACGGGCGTCGCGGCTGCCGGTCAACGCGGTGCCGTGCACAACGTCTACACCGGCAATTACGCAGCCGGACGCAGCGGCGCGGCAGTCGGACCGAACGGTGGTGCCATTGCCGGCGAAAGGGTCACCGCCGGCAATGCGCGTAACGGCACGCAGGTCACCGCCAATCGTGGCGCCGTGTACAACCCCAACACCGGCAACACCACTCAATATGGCGGGATTCGCGGGCGCAATGACGGCGCTGCACGCGTGGGCGACAACGTTTACGCAGGACGCGACGGCAACGTCTACAAGAAGACCGACAACGGCTGGCAATCGATGGTCGGGGGCGCGACTCGCACTGCCCCGGTCAATAACAATGCGCAATTGCAGAACCTCAACCGTGACTCCGCTGCGCGCAACTTCGGCAACCAGCGCACCAACAACTTTCACAACTCTTCGCAATTCATGAATCACTCGTTTGGCGGCGGTGGAGGCGGCGGATTTCATCGACGCTGAAAAACTGCACGGGTTGTTCTGAATTTCGAACTGGCTGCGGATCCGGTTTTGCTGTTAAAAAACCGGCTCTGCCTTTCATAGTTTGGAGTACAGCCTTCATGAGCCAATGGCCAGACACGCGCCTTCTTGACCTGCTCGGCATTGAACTGCCGATCATCCAGGGCCCGATGGCCGGTGCGACGAATTCGTCCATGGTCATCGCGGTGTGCAATGCCGGTGGCCTGGGTTCGATGCCGGCGGCGATGCTGAGCATCGAGCAATTGCGCGAAGAGCTGAAGACCATTCGCCACCACACCGACAAGCCCTTCAACGTCAACTTCTTCTGCCATCAGCCACGGCCGGCCGATGAGCAGCGCGCGCGTGAATGGAAGCATTTGCTGGAACCGTACTACCGCGAACTGGGCGCCGATTTCGACGCACCGACGCCGGTGTCGAACCGAGCACCGTTCGATGCGGCAGCCTGCGCAGTGCTGGAAGAATTTCGACCTGAGGTCGTGAGTTTCCACTTCGGTCTGCCAGAGAAATCCCTGCTGGATCGGGTCAAGGCGACCGGGGCGAAAATTCTGTCCTCGGCCACCACTGTCGATGAAGCGATCTGGCTGGAGCAGAACGGTTGCGACGCGATCATCGCCATGGGCTACGAGGCCGGCGGCCATCGCGGCATGTTTCTCAGCGATGATCTGAGCAGTCAGGTCGGCACGTTTGCCCTGGTGCCTCAGGTGGTCGATGCGGTGAAAGTGCCGGTGATTGCTGCCGGGGCCATCGCCGATGCTCGCGGTGTGGCAGCGGCATTCTTGTTGGGCGCTTCAGCAGTGCAGGTCGGCACAGCCTATCTGTTCACGCCGGAAGCGAAAGTCAGCGCCGCTCACCACAAAGCACTGCGCACCGCCAAAGAGAGCGAAACAGCGATCACCAATATTTTCACCGGGCGACCAGCGCGGGGTATTCTCAACCGCGTCATGCGCGAGCTGGGTCCGATGTCGTCGAAGGCACCGGCATTTCCCTTGGCCGGTGGTGCACTGATGCCACTGCGAGCGATCAACGAAACAGAGTTTGCCAACCTCTGGGCCGGTCAGGCATTCACTCTCGGTAAAGACATCGGCAGCGCTGAGCTGACCCGGCAATTGGCCGAAGGTGCATTGGCAAAACTCACTCGCCAGTGACGCTAACCAGAGTGAGGATTCAAGCATCCTCACTCTGCTTTTAAGCAACGCTTCCCGTTTGGCGGCATTTCGCTATATATTTCGCTATATAGCGAATTCACCCCCTCGCATCGGCGCAGTCCACGTCCAACAAAAGCGCCCTCTGCACTCGCCAACACGGAGCTGTTACATGACCATTCGTGCCCCACGTTTTGCCCCTACCTGCCTGGCCTCTTTACTCGCCGTCTTCGCCATTGGCGCTGCTCAGGCTGATGAGGTGCAGGTGGCGGTTGCAGCCAACTTCACCGCGCCGATCCAGGCCATCGCCGCCGATTTTGAGAAAGACACCGGGCACAAATTGGTGGCTGCCTATGGCGCCACTGGCCAGTTCTACACCCAGATCAAGAACGGCGCGCCGTTCGAAGTGTTCCTCTCCGCTGACGACACCACCCCGGAAAAACTCGAAAAAGAAGGCGACACCGTCAAAGGTTCGCGCTTCACTTACGCCATCGGCACTCTGGCGCTGTGGTCGGCGAAAGAAGGTTATGTCGATGCAAAGGGCGAGGTGCTGAAAAACAACGAGTACCAGCACCTGTCCATCGCCAACCCGAAAGCGGCTCCCTACGGCCTGGCAGCCACACAAGTGCTGGAAAAACTCAAACTGACCGAAACCACCAAAGCCAAGATCGTTGAAGGCCAGAACATTACTCAGGCCTACCAATTCGTTTCGACCGGCAACGCCGAGTTGGGTTTTGTCGCCCTGTCGCAAATTTTCAAGGACGGCAAAGTCAGCAGCGGTTCGGCATGGATCGTCCCTGCGAGCATGCACGACCCGATCAAGCAAGACGCCGTGATCCTCAATAAAGGCAAAGACAACGCCGCTGCCAAAGCCTTGGTTGAATACCTCAAAGGCCCGAAAGCCGCTGCGGTAATCAAGTCTTACGGATACCAGCTGTAAATGTCGCTGACGAGTGCCGATTTCGCGGCGATCTGGCTGACCCTGAAACTGGCGTCCCTGACCACCGCGATCCTGCTGGTTGTCGGCACTCCGATTGCCCTGTGGCTGTCGCGCACCCGTTCGTGGTTGCGCGGCCCGATCGGCGCGATCGTAGCCCTGCCCCTTGTGTTGCCACCGACCGTCATCGGTTTCTATCTGTTGCTGATGATGGGCCCGCACGGGTTTCTCGGCCAATTCACCCAATGGCTGGGTCTGGGCACCCTGACTTTCAGCTTCACGGGCCTGGTGATCGGTTCGGTGATCTATTCCATGCCATTCGTGGTGCAACCGTTGCAAAACGCGTTCTCGGCGATCGGCACCCGCCCACTGGAAGTCGCCGCTACCCTGCGAGCCAACCCGTGGGACACTTTTTTCAGCGTGATTGTGCCGCTCGCGCGCCCCGGCTTTATCACCGCAGCTATTCTTGGCTTCGCCCATACCGTCGGCGAATTCGGCGTGGTGCTGATGATTGGCGGCAACATTCCCGACAAGACCCGCGTGGTTTCCGTACAAATCTACGACCACGTCGAAGCGATGGAATACGCACAGGCGCACTGGCTGGCCGGGGCGATGCTGGTGTTCTCGTTTCTGGTGTTGCTGGCGCTGTACTCCAGTCGCAAAACCCGCGCAGGCTGGAGCTGAGTGATGATTGATGTACGTCTTAACATTGCCTACTCGGGCTTCAGCCTCGACGTCGACCTGAACTTGCCGGGGCGTGGCGTGACCGCGCTTTATGGGCATTCCGGCTCGGGTAAAACCACCTGCCTGCGCTGTATCGCCGGGCTTGAGCGCGCCGAACAAGGCTTTATCCGGATCAACGACGAAATCTGGCAGGACAGCGCCAACGGCATTTTAGTCCCGCCGCACAAACGTGCGCTCGGCTATGTGTTTCAAGAAGCCAGCCTGTTCCCGCACCTGTCGGTGCTGGCCAATCTGCAGTTCGGCCTCAAGCGTATCGCCAGATCCCAGCGTCGGGTCGACATGGCGCAAGCCACCGAGCTCCTGGGCATCGGTCATCTGCTCGAACGCCATCCGCAGCACTTGTCGGGGGGCGAACGCCAGCGAGTCGGTATCGCCCGCGCGTTGCTGACCAGCCCGAAGCTGCTATTGATGGACGAGCCATTGGCGGCGCTCGACAGTCAGCGCAAAAGTGAAATCCTGCCTTACCTGCAACGCCTGCATGACGAGCTGGATATTCCGCTGCTGTACGTCAGTCATGCCCAGGATGAAGTCGCACGGCTGGCCGATTATCTGGTCTTGCTCAGCGAAGGCAAGGCGCTGGCCAGCGGCCCGATCGGCGAAACCCTTGCGCGTCTGGACCTGCCGATGGCGATGGGCGATGACGCGGGTGTAATTATTGAAGGCCAGGTCAGTGCTTACGATGCGGAGTATCAATTGCTGAGTCTGCAATTGCCGGCCACCGACATGAGCATCCGTGTCACGCACGCGCCGATGGCAGTGGGTCAGGCCCTGCGCTGCAAGGTACACGCTCGCGATATCAGCCTGACCCTGCACAACAGCGAGGTCAGCAGCATTCTCAATCGACTGCCGGTGAC
Organism: Pseudomonas sp. AC242; assembly: GCF_979258655.1. Taxonomy (NCBI): domain Bacteria; kingdom Pseudomonadati; phylum Pseudomonadota; class Gammaproteobacteria; order Pseudomonadales; family Pseudomonadaceae; genus Pseudomonas; species Pseudomonas sp. AC242. The sequence goes on along the minus strand of NZ_OZ409873.1, from coordinate 2,168,066 downwards.
GGTGGTCAGCGAACAATCGGCAGACAACGCCGCTCACGTGCTGATTCGTCTCGATGCCGGCGGCACCCCGCTGCTCGCGCGCATCACGCGCTACTCCAGAGATCAGTTGGGCGTACATCCGGGCCAGTCATTGTGGGCGCAGATCAAAGCGGTCGCGGTTCTCGCCTGAATCATTCGGCACGACGGCAACGGCGCGCGGTCAATCGTTTTACAGACCGCCGCGCCATTGAAGGAAACCGCCATGCCCGACACCGAGCTGATTGCCGAACTGCCCTCCGATCTGCATTACGTCGATGACACCCAGCCCGGTATCACCCGCAAGAAGCTGCGCGGCAAGTTCAGCTACTTCGAACCGTCAGGTCAGCGCATAACCGACACCGACGAAATCAAACGCATCAATGCCCTCGCCGTGCCGCCCGCCTACACCGACGTGTGGATCTGCGCGGACCCGCGTGGCCACCTGCAAGCCACCGGCCGTGATGCCCGTGGCCGCAAGCAATATCGTTATCACGCTCGCTGGCGCGAAGTGCGCGATGCCGACAAGTATTCACGCCTGCGCGAGTTTGGTCTGGCGTTGCCAAAATTGCGCAAACAACTGGAGGCACTGTTGGACGCACCCGGTTTCAGTCGTGACAAGGTCATGGCCACGGTGATCACGCTGCTCGACGCCACACTGATTCGCGTCGGCAACACGCAATACGCCCGCGACAATCGTTCCTACGGCCTGACCACCCTGCGCAGCCGACATGTCGAGGTCAACGGCAGCGCGATCCTGTTCCAGTTTCGCGGCAAAAGCGGCATCGAACACCAGATCACCGTCAAGGATCGACGCCTGGCCCGCATCATCAAACGTTGCCTGGAGATTCCCGGGCAGAACCTGTTTCAGTACCTGGATGAAAACGGCGAACGACATACCGTCAGCTCTTCCGACGTCAACGCCTACCTGCAAACTCTGACCGGCGCCGATTTCACCGCCAAGGATTACCGCACTTGGGCGGGCAGTGCCTTGGCGCTGGCGGTGTTGCGCGAGTTGCAATGGGAATCCGAGACGGAGGCCAAGCGGCATGTGGTGGAGATGGTCAAAGGCGTCGCCAAGCAATTGGGCAACACCCCGGCGGTGTGCCGCAAGTGCTACATCCACCCCGCGGTGGTGGAGAAATTCATGCTCGGCGCCCTCGCTGAACTGCCCCGGCCGCGTGTGCGCAAGGGCCTGCGTGCCGAGGAAGTGGCATTGGCGATGTTTCTCGAACAAATGAGCGAGATGACCGAAGCCCCTTGATCCACGGCAAAACGTCATCTAGGCTAGCGACCTTCTCCTCCTCCCCGGACGACCGCAGAAGTGAACAATCCAGCCTTCTAAAAATGTAATCGCGACAGGCCGCTCTCGGCGCTTGTCAGTGTTCACGACATTTTTTGGAGGTGCCGATGACTCACGTCTCGCGTACAGCCGCACTCGTTTCCCTGAATCAACTGGGCTTTCAGTTCGCCAATGGCGCAACGCTTTTCGAAGCCCTGAACCTGAACTTCGATGGTCAACCGACCGCTATCGTCGGGCGCAATGGTGTCGGCAAGAGTGTGCTCGCACGTTTGATTGCCGGGCATTTGCAGCCTGATTTCGGCAGCGTGGCACGTTCAGCGTCCGCGCACTATGTCGCGCAAACCTTGGTCACCACACATGGACAAACCGTAGCTGACGCCACAGGAACAGCCACGGTGCTCCGCGCACTGGAGCGACTGCAACTCGGTTGTGCCACAAGCGAAGATTTCGATCTCATCGGCGAACGCTGGGACCTGAGCGAACGCTTGCGTGAAATACTTGATGAGACCGGGATGAGCGATATCACCGCGACGGACCTGACCGAAAACCTCAGCGGTGGCCAGCAAGCCAGAATTGCCTTGATCGGCGCGTTGCTGAGTCAGGCGCAATTGCTCGTCCTCGACGAACCCACCAATCACCTCGACACTGCCGGTCGACAGTGGCTGATGAGCGCACTTGATCGCTGGCAGGGCGGACTGATTGTCGTCAGCCATGACCGGCAACTACTGGAGCACATGCAGCGAATCGTCGAACTTACACCGCTGGGGGCAACTGTTTTCAGCGGAAGATTTTCGGCGTTCACCGAGCAGCGCCGGATACATCAACAAGCCGCGCAGGCACAACTCGATCAGGCCCGTACCGAGCGTCAGCGCGAACGCACGCGACTGCAACGCGAGCACGATACGATTCAACGCCACGCGGCTGGCAGCCGGCGCAATGCGCAAACTGCCAACGTTTCTGCCTTCGAACGGGCGGCGATGAAAGCGGCCGCGCGGGACATCACGGGGCAAACAAAGGTTGGCCATCAGGTACGCAAATCCGAACTGGATGAACGCGTTCGTGAGGCTTACGCCAAGGTCCCGCTGGACGACGGCGTGCTGATCAATTTGCCGGGCAGCGTGGTTCCAGATAATCGCCGGGTGTGCACACTCGTCGACGCCTGTTTGCCATGGTTGTCGGCAGACGCGCCCAGCTCTCGGCTTGACCTCGCCATTCAAGGGCCGATGCGCATTGCTGTCAGCGGTCCTAACGGTTGCGGCAAATCAACGCTGTTGAGATTGCTGGCTGGCGAGTGGGCACCCGTGAGTGGCGAGTGCATCACCCATGTGCCTTTTGCCTTTCTCGATCAACAGCTGAAACTGCTGGATCCTGATGCATCTATTGTCGATCAATTGCTGACACAGCAGACGCCTTTGAGCGAAGGGACGCTGCGCAGTTACCTCGCTCAACTGCAACTGGATGCGCAGCGTATCACCCGACCTTGCGCCTCACTCAGTGGTGGTGAACGCTTGAAAGCCGCGCTCGCGCTGGCGCTGTGGCGCCAGACACCAGCACAACTACTGCTGCTGGATGAGCCCACCAATCATTTGGACCTGGCGTCGGTGCAGGCCTTCGAACAAGCCTTGCGGACATTTCCCGGAGCGATTATCACGGTGTCCCACGATCAGGCGTTTCTAGAGGCGTTAAACCCAAGCCATCATTTGACTTGGCACCGCGAAGGCTGGCGCTGGCAACCGACGAGCTGAGCTGTCTATTTTTTGCACGATTGCCAAGGGCTTCTATAGTTGATCTGACACGAATCAGCTGCGGTGACGCCATGGAAGACATTTTCGTCGTGAAGCGTTGCAACAAGATCATCATTCACGGTCGACGCGCCGGAGACAGTCAACATGATCCCGCCGAAGCCACTGGCTGGTTTCGCATCTGCGACACTCGCACCGGCGGTTTTATCGGCGACGGCTTCGACGCAGAGCAGGACGCGCAGCGCGAATGCAGGCGTCTCAACGCAGCCAGTTCCCCACTACCGGCCCGCGCGCCGTCCGGCTGATGCCGATCAGAAGCGGGTCTATACTGAAACCAGCTGAAGGAGCAGCACCCCACGGCAGAAGGCTCGCAACACGCGGGCTTTTTGCTGCAGCTCAGGTTTCATAGAACGGAGGTGTTCCATGTCCGAAAAAGAGTCCATCACCACCCTCCTCACCCTGCTCGACGCTCGGCAAGCGCGCCTTGCGGCCGCCTGCAAAGAGATCGCCGACTGGGTCGACCACCAAGGCGGACATCCAACCGCCCTGCGCATCCGTGACCGGCTGAACGACATCGAGAAAGATGCTCCGCTGATTCGCAATACGCTGTCGGCGCTCAAACCCCTTGATCGGCCACTGCCTCGGTTCAGATGACCTCGACCCGGCCAGGGTTTCAGGAATTTGCTCATTAGCGGTGACACATGGGTCACCGCGCATGTGTCTGGCCGCTATGTTTCTTTTTCCAGTTTTTCACATGACCAATACATCCGCGCGACTACAGTGAAATCACTCCTTTGCAAAGTAACGCCCTCACCCGCCCGCATGCGGGTGTTTTTTTGCCAATGCCCAAACGGCGAACGGTTGCAGTTCGTAAGTTGTCATAACTTATACATGTCGCAAAGGAGACAGTCATGGTTACCCATTTCAGCGTCGACGGGCATCTGGCCTGCGGCCACAAAGGCAAACAACTGTCGGCAAGTCGCGAACTCAATCGCGTGAAGTGCCGCAGTTGCCGCAATACCGATGCCTACAAGCAGGCACGAAAGGATCAGCGCAACGCCACCCGCCGCATGGCCCGTCAGGCCAAAACCTTGCACGGCGCAACAAATTGGCGCGCAGAGTGGATCGAGCGCCTGACCGCCATGGCCGGCCTTCAGCGCTTGCCTCGCGGCTTTAGCGGGCAAGCATTCGTCTAGCAGCGCGTATAAGCAAGGCACAAAAAAGGCCTGCATGAGAAAACTCATGCAGGCCTTTAATATTCAAGGTACCGCGCGGCGTCGTCCGAACATCCACATGGACTCAATCCCGCCAATCTGGAGAGCCTCGCCTTAGCACAAATGAGGCACCGAAGGATGAACATACGTTCATCGAAAACATGGCTCGATGCGTCTAGGCTGCGGGTTCCGACATAGTGACTACAGGAGTAACCCACCATGTTCTCGCACGAAAGCATCCCGCTTGTTGCCATCTTCATCATCATGCTCATAGGCGTGCTTACCGCCTTCCTACACCCGGTGCACGCGATCTTCAGCTGGCTTCGGAGACGGATTGAAAGATCTTCCTCTCGCTCTTCGAAAGAAGTGGATTCGCGCTGAATTTTCCCCGACGAGCCCGGATACGTCCGGGCTTCTTATTCGTAACGCCTGCAAACTGCCGATAGCAGCCAACGGCCTCCACACACCTTTGCCTGCAAGCCCAAGGGATGGGATTGCACCAACTTCAGCGCGCTTACGATCTGGATTGAGACCCGGAAACAAACAAGGGTTTGCATCAGCTTTCGCCCGCAAACCCTTGATTCAAGATGGTGCCCGAAGCCGGAATCGAACCGGCACGCCCTTACGAGCGGGGGATTTTAAGTCCCATGCGTCTACCAGTTTCGCCATTCGGGCGGTAGCGCGGTGTTGCTGTGTTCTGCTGCACGGTAGCGATCCTGACAGGATCCAGCCTTGAACAGTAGTGCGGGAAATATATACATCACTTCCCGGTGAAGCAAGTTCGCAATGGCCGTTTTTCAAGACTAAATCTTGCAGCGCAGTGCAAATAAAAAAGCTCCGTAAATCATGGATCTACGGAGCTTGTTTATAGTGGAGGCCGAGGTCGGAATCGAACCGGCGTAGGTGGATTTGCAATCCACTGCATAACCATTTTGCTACTCGGCCTCAAAGTATTTGCTGTCAGTAGCACAACAACAAACACTGTACAAATTGGAGCGGGAAACGAGACTCGAACTCGCGACCCCGACCTTGGCAAGGTCGTGCTCTACCAACTGAGCTATTCCCGCTTGGTGATGCGCATTCTATAGAATTAAGAAGCTCCGTCAACCCCTTGATTCAAAAAAGTTTTATTTCTTTTCAACATCGGTCTTCAGGTGCGGCCAGGCGGCACGAAGGTATTGAACCATCGACCACAATGTCAGGCCAGCAGAGACCATCAGCAAGGCGTAACCCAGGATAACCCAGAAACTGAAGTCTTTAGGATTGGCCAGCAGGATTACCAGTGCGAGCATCTGCGCTGCGGTTTTCCATTTGCCGAGATTGGAAACGGCGACGTGGGCACGGGCGCCGAGTTCGGCCATCCATTCACGCAAGGCCGACACCACAATCTCGCGACCGATGATGACAGCCGCCGGCAGAGTGAGCCAGAGGTTGCCGTGTTCCTGGACCAGCAGTACCAGTGCCACCGCAACCATGAGTTTGTCGGCGACCGGATCGAGAAACGCACCGAAAGGCGTGCTTTGCTCCAGACGACGGGCCAGATAACCGTCCAGCCAGTCCGTCGCTGCCGCAAAGGCAAACACCGAGGCGGAGGCCATGTAACTCCACTGGTAAGGCAGATAGAACAGCAAAATGAAGATCGGAATGAGCAGGACGCGTAGAACGGTAATCAGATTAGGGATATTCATCGGCACAACTGGCTACGAGGTGAAGGGGCATTCTACTCGCTATGCAGGTTTGCATAAATCGACTCTGCGAGCTTTTTACTGATCCCCGGGGCTTTGGCGATCTCTTCGATGCTTGCACGAGACAGCTCCTGCAATCCACCAAAATGTTTCAACAAGTCGCGACGTCGGGTCGGCCCGACGCCGGCAACGCCTTCCAGCGTTGACGTACGGCGGGTTTTGCCGCGGCGTGCGCGGTGTCCTGTAATCGCGAAGCGGTGGGCCTCATCGCGGATCTGTTGAATCAGGTGCAGCGCCGGCGAATCGCCACGCAAGGTGAACTCATGCGCTGCATCATTCAGATACAACGTTTCGAAGCCCGCCTTGCGCGTAGCACCTTTGGCAACACCGAGGAGGATCAGGTCCGGCACGGCCAATTCGTTGAGAACATCTCGTGCCATCGACAGCTGGCCCTTGCCACCGTCCACTAGCAAGATGTCCGGCAACTTGCCCTCGCCTTCCTTGAGTTTGCTGAAGCGACGCGTCAGGGCCTGATGCATGGCGGCATAGTCGTCTCCCGCCGTGACCCCTTCGATGTTGTAGCGCCGGTAGTCCGACTTGATCGCGCCTTCCGGACCAAACACTACACAAGACGCGACCGTCGCCTCACCACTGGAATGACTGATGTCGTAGCATTCCAGGCGCTGCGGCGGCTCATCCAGGTTCAATACTTCGGCCAAGGCCTCAAACCGCGCGGCAGTGTGTTGACGGTTGGCCAGGCGCGCGCCCAACGCCTGCTCGGCATTGGTGACGGCCAGTTGCTGCCAGCGCGCACGCGTACCGCGCACCCGGTGACTGATGGCCAGCTCGCGACCACGCAACTCATGGATCGCTTCAATCAGAGTTGGAAAGTCTTCATGCACCACGTTGACGATCAGCTCGCTCGGTAAATCGCGCTCAGGGCTGCTGATGAAGTATTGGCCGAGAAACGCGGCCATGACTTCCGAAACATCCTCTTCGATACCGACTTGCGGAAAGAAATTCTTGCTGCCCAACACGCGCCCACCACGGACGCTGATCAAGTGCACGCAGGCACCGCCCGGATTGACGAATGCCGCGATGACATCGATATCTCCCGTGCCGCCCTCCATGCTTTGTTGATCCTGGACCCTGCGCAACAGCGCGATCTGATCGCGCAACTCGGCAGCTCGCTCGAACTCCAGGTTGATTGCCGCCTCTTCCATTGCAGTCGACAATTCGTTGGTCAGCGCGTGACTACGCCCCTCAAGGAACATGACCGAGTGACGCACGTCTTCGGCATAAACCTCAGGCTCAACCAACCCCACGCAAGGCGCTTTGCAGCGTTTGATCTGATACTGCAGACAGGGACGGGTGCGGTTCTTGTAATAGCTGTCTTCACACTGGCGAACGAAGAAGGTCTTTTGCAGCAGACTCAGGCTTTCACGTATGGCGCCGGCACTCGGATAGGGGCCGAAGTACTTGCCTTTGGCTTTTTTCGCCCCGCGATGAATGCTCAGACGCGGGAATTGGCCGTCGGACAGAAATACGTAGGGATAGGATTTATCGTCGCGCAACAGGATGTTGTACGGCGGCCGCCACTCCTTGATCAGCGTCTGTTCAAGCAGCAGCGCCTCGGTTTCGTTGGCGGTGATGGTCGTTTCGACCTGCGCAATGCGACCCACCAACGCGGCAGTCTTGGGCGCCAGACCGGTTTTGCGAAAATAGCTGGCCAAGCGTTTTTTCAGGTTCTTGGCCTTGCCCACGTACAACAGGCGTGCATCGCTGTCGAACATACGATAGACGCCCGGGCGCCCGCTGACTGTCGACAGAAACGCGCCGGAATCGAATGTGTCAGTCATGGTCAGAGGCTGGCATCAACCATGCCGTGACGAACCGCCAACAGTGTCAACTCGACGTCGCTGCTGATCGAAAGCTTCTCGAAAATACGGTAGCGATAGGTGTTCACGGTTTTCGGCGACAGACACAACTTGTCGGAAATGATCTGTACCTTCTGACAGCCAACGATCATCAGGGCGATCTGAATTTCCCGCTCGGACAAGGCGTCGAAGGGCGAATCATTGGACGGCTGAAAGGACTTGATCGCCAATTGCTGGGCAATCTGCGGACTGATATAGCGCTGGCCGGCGAACACCAGGCGAATGGCCTGGACCATTTCCGGCAAACCCGCGCCTTTGGTCAGATAACCCGCGGCACCCGCCTGCAGCAAGCGTGTCGGGAAAGGATCCTCTTCACACACCGTAACCGCGACCACCTTGATGTCCGGATGACTGCGCAACAGTTTGCGCGTGGCTTCCAGACCGCCGATGCCAGGCATCTTGACGTCCATCAGCACCACATCGGGCTTCAACTCTCGGGCCTTGATCAGGGACTCTTCCCCGGACTCGGCCTGGCCAACCACCTGCAAGCCATCGATATCGGCCAGCATACGTGTAATGCCTGTACGAACGAGATCATGGTCATCGACCACTAGCACCCTAATCAAGCAGACACCTCGCGATATGGTCATATTGGGATGCCGGACACCTTAGCAAAAAGAGCCACACAGACCTAGCGGAAAGCATCATTTAAAAAGTTTCAATTCATCATTGAAGGCTTGCCGGCCGTGGGTTTCAGAGCACATGTGTACTGATATCAAGCTGCATTCGCAGAAAACACTCGTCCGCGCCCTGAACCTGTAGGCCTTTTCTTTCATACAAGTTTCTCGCCGGATTATTTTCGAATACGGTCAGCCGCAAAGCCGGACGCTTTTCTTTGCGAGCCATCTCGATAACCTGATCAATCGCCCAGGAACCCAGGCCCCGCCCCTGAAACGCTTCAGCAATCTGCAGTTCACGAATGTACAACGCGCGCATATCCCGGCTGAGGCTGAGATAACCTGCCGGCACATCACCCTGCACTATCAGCCAGTTCTGCCGCCCCGACCACGCCACGTCAAACGCCTCGTCCTGCCATAACAGGTCATGGTGAATGTAGTAGCGCAGCATGTTCTGACAGGTGAGATCGCGGGCAAACGCCAGATCCTCTGGACTTGCGAGACGTAAGCGCAATGTCATCAGGCTTGCACAACAGGAACTACTCGCCCCTGCCATCCACCCTCGTGGCGCTCGGCGATTACCAGAAGATCGCCCGCCCCTGACGCCGCAACGACCAACGAACCATCTTCAGACCAGATGCCACTGCGCCCTGCGGATTGCCATCCACCGGTTAGCCCGCCGTGATTGGCCATCAACACAGCCATCGAATGTTGCCGGGCATAACCCTGAAGTATTGCTGTGTCGGCTGCGTACCCTTTTTCGCTGATCAATACACCGGCCGCGTACAAGCCAGCGCCCTGATCAGCGGCCGCTGCAGCATGGCTGGCATGTGAGAAATCGGCGCACACCGCCAATGCGATCACTTCGCCGCCAATGTTCAGCGTCGACCCGCCGACACCTGGGGCAAAAACAAGCTCCTCGCCCGAGTGCAAATGCTGCTTGCTGTACACGCCGAGCGAGCCATCAGCGCCCAGGACGAGGGCACCGATCAAAACCGAAGCACCGTCTTCAAGCCGAATCGGCATGCCGACGACGGTCGTTATACCAAGCGCTCGGGCCAAATCCCTCAGAGGTTGCAGCACGGCATCTTGCGGGTCTATCGCCAAAGCTGCCGCCACCTCTCCCTCGTAGCCAGTCAGCGACAACTCGGGGAAAACCAGCAATTCGACGCCCTGCTGCGCAGCGATCTCAATGAAGCGACCATGCCGGGTAATGTTTGCAGAAAGATCACCGGCGATGGAAATGGTCTGGGCAGCAGCAATAGTCAATGTCGACACGTTTCATCCTTGGCAATCAAGCAAAGCACAGAGTGTCACCACTCTTGCGTGACTCTAGCAATAGGCGTTTTGTTGATCAGGCGATAGCAATTTCTGATTGCTGAGGCGTATCAGCCTCTAGTAAGCTCGGCCCATTCATCGGAGACAGACCATGTTCAGCGCCCTCTCACAGCTTCGTACCGCCAGCGCCCTGCGCTCGGTTGCGGCTGCCCGGATGAATGACGTTTGCGCTCCGATCAGCTTTTATTTTGGGTATTGGTTTAGCCACTGGCGCGCCTGATACCAAAACGGCGCCCATAAAAACGGGTCGCCTACCAGAGAATTCTCAACCCCCGGTCGGCCTCCCGACCGGGGGTTTTGTTTTTTCAGCCCCCCACTTTTTCAGCAACACACCAGACACTTTGAGGATTCACGAAATGAACTACGCCACTTATTACCGTTACGACAGCTTTAGCGCCTGGCGATTTACCAGCTTCCGCTCGGGACAGCCTGCCGCCTCCGATCGGTCACCTACAGGTGGCAAGCACACACATATAGCCAATACGGCCAACTGTCGAACACCCCAGTAGGGCCGAGTGCGCGGGAAGAACCCGCCGCCAGCCCAGGAAGACCGAATATGAACTCGTCCGTTTCTGCTCTGCCACTGTCCACCCTGAACCCTGCCAACGAAGCATTGACCCTGCGTCTGCCCAGCTCGTTGCAACTCAAACAGCAATTGCCTCTGAGCAATGCCTTAAGCCTGCAAGTCACCAACCACCGCCAGGCGGTTCGTGCCATTCTCAATGGCCAAGATCCGCGACTGCTGGTTATCGTTGGCCCCTGCTCCATCCACGACCCGCAATCGGCACTCGAATACGCGGGCAAACTCGCTCGACTGGCTGAAGAAGTCAGCGGCGAAATGCTCTTGGTGATGCGCGCCTACGTCGAAAAACCACGCACCACGGTCGGCTGGAAAGGTCTGGCCTACGACCCACACCTGGACGGCAGCGATGACATGGCTGGCGGCCTGACTCTGTCACGCGAGCTGATGCTGGAAATGATCCGTCTCGGCTTGCCGGTGGCCACAGAATTGCTGCAACCGATGGCCGCCGGCTACTTCGATGACCTGTTGAGCTGGGTGGCCATTGGCGCCCGCACCACTGAATCGCAGATTCACCGGGAGATGGCCAGTGGTTTGAGCATGCCGGTCGGCTTCAAGAACGGCACCGACGGCGGCGCAGCCATTGCGGTTGACGCCATGCGTTCGGCAGCCCATCCGCACCGGCATTTCGGCGTCGACAGCCAAGGTCATCCGGCCATCATTCAAACGCCAGGCAACCCCGACACTCATCTGGTATTGCGTGGGGGCCATAAAGGGCCGAACCATGATCGCGAGAGCGTGGCAAAAATCCACGCTGACCTGAACCGACTGAAGATTCCAGGCCGAATCATGGTCGACTGCAGCCACGCCAACAGCGGCAAAGATCCATTGCGCCAGCCAGGCGTATTCAACGAAGTGCTCGAGCAACGCCTGCAAGGTGATCGCGCACTGATCGGCATGATGATTGAATCGCACCTGTTCGAAGGCTGCCAGCCACTGAGCGAGTCCCTGCGTTACGGGGTGTCGATTACCGATGGCTGCCTCGGTTTCAGCGCAACGGAACACCTGCTCCTTGACGCCGCACAACGCCTGGCGGCACAGGTAAAAGCCTGACAACCAGGCTTGCCCTCCAGATTCAGTGCAATCCGGAGGGCTGGCCACGTTCCCGCTATGCCTCCACTTGCACCTGCGCCACCGCCGATGCCTGACTGACATCGTCCAGACGTTCAACCGTGTAGGCCACACGCACAGTCGTGCCATGGTGCTCACGCCAGAACCGGTGTGGCACGATAAAGATCAGCGGCTTTCCCGCCGTCTCCCGAGTGATCTCACGGTCATCCCGGTGGTTGAAAAGATCGCCGTCGCACTTGAGATAAACCAGCTCACCTTCCTGCGTCTGGGCATTACCGATCACCACGGTGACACCATCGACTGAATCCTCTTTCAGCAACACGCCATTTTCAGCTTCCAGCACGTCGGGAGCATCCAGTTCACCACGAAGGAGCGGAGCGACGAGGATTTTTGTCACCTCGGATTTTCGCACTGCTCCACCGGCCTGCTCGACTCGATAGCTCACCATCACTTCGCCACCGAGATGCGCTGCGATGTGCGCCCCGTCAACCCAGAACGACAGCACGTCAGCGACAGCACAGGCTTCAACCTTCAAGCTGTCGCTGAACGCTGCGGGCAGTGCGTCAGCGCCCCACAGCAACCTGACCCGATCCCCCACCGCCATTCGGGCGTAAGGCTGGATCACGATTAGCGTGCCTTCCGTCACTCGCTCCGGATCCAGTGTTCCCCTTATCGCCCCCTCGACAACTGGTGCAAGCAACTGCGGCGGAGTATCTCCCACAGACAATTGCACCCGTGCAGATAGCGCAGGGACGGACGCGCCCGCACTGAGCAGCTTCCAGTAGACCTCCAGCGAGCCGCCATCCAGCGCCGCGATGTGCATGCCTTTGATAACGAAAACGACATCCTTGCCGACCTGGGCTTCGCTGACATAACGAACCATTTCATGCTGATAAGCAAAGCCCTCTATATCCAGACCGTCCCAACTCAACAGCAACTGATCGCCACAGGTCATGTTTGCATAAGGGGCAATACGGGCAACGACCTTGCCAAGAGAAGGGTCCAGCACCGCCCCCTCCAGACAATCCAGGGTTGCCGCTGGCAGCAGTTCGTTCGCCACACAGGGACTGACGGGGTGACGCATCCGGTAGCAAAACTCGACTTCATGCGTGTGCATTGGTGGCTCCATTCCTTGGAAAAAACGCCGTATCGGTGGACGGCGTCGACAGCCAACATTTAACCCGCCCTCTCACATTTTCGATGTCAGCCCGATCCGCCGCAGGTTCCCGGCAAAGGCCTCCAACTGGGTAGGCAAACTGCACAAAACCGCTATCAACCGGGCGAAAGATGGCCGCAACTTCCGATTCGGATTTCATAAGTATCTGAAAATTCGTACAGCACCTAGTCCAGATTCAACGGCCAAGAGAAGCCTCTTCTTACTTCGTCAACGGGACGAGTGTTTTAGAGTGGCCTCGGTACTCCCCGATGAACTTCTGCGAAAAAGGTAAGAACATGCAACGGAATGCTTCAACTCGTTATCCCGTCCTGTTGGTACATGGCCTGTTCGGATTTGAGCGCATTGGTCATTTCGAGCTGTTCCATGACGTAAAGAACGCGCTGAAAGCCGGCGGCAGCCGAGTGTTTGTTCCGCACCTCTCTGCCACCCACAAAAACGAAATACGAGGTGAACAACTGCTTGCACAGATTGATCGTGTATTGCGGGGCACAGGTGCCGAAAAAGTCAATCTCATCGGACACAGCCAGGGCGCACTGGCTGCCCGATACGCTGCGGCGCTTGCGCCACACGCGGTAGCCTCGGTGACTTCTGTCAGCGGTCCGAACCACGGTTCGGAGCTGGCCGACTTTCTGCGCAAGGCACTGGTGCCCGGGCGACTGCCCGAGGCGGTCGCACAGAATGTTGCGACCCTGTTCGGCAACTTTCTTTCGCTGCTCAGTGGCAGTGCAAGATTGCCGCAAAACGCGCTGGCGGCACTCAATGCCTTGACTACCGAAGGCGTGGGCGATTTCAACGACAAGTTTCCTCAAGGGTTGCCCGGGAGCTGGGGCGGCCACGGCGCGGAGCAAGTCAATGGTGTGCGTTATTACTCATGGAGCGGCGTCCTGCCGGCTGACAGTCCATCGACACTCGATCCGACCCGGAACATTTGCCATGCGCTATCGCAATACTTCATGACCGAGACCCAGCAGAATGACGGTTTCGTCGGTCGCTTCAGTTCTCATCTGGGGCAGGTTATCCGCTCCGACTATCCGCTGGACCATCTGGGCAGCCTGCGCCGCACGGCCAGTCCCATCACGACCCTGCCCGACCCGATTGAACTGTACGTTGAACACGCCGAACGTCTGCACGCCGCCAATCTCTGAGCAAAGCTGCGGACAATCGAACGGAACTTTGCCGAGAATTCGCCCACTGAATCCGGTAGGCTCCACACTTTACTGAAATAGATTGGAGAGTTTCCCCATGGCTAAAGCCACTGCCCGCCACATCCTGGTTTCCAGCGAAGACAAGTGCAACGAACTCAAGGCCCAGATCGAAGGTGGCGCTGATTTCGCCGAAGTTGCCAAAGCCAACTCCACCTGCCCGTCCAGCCGCCAGGGCGGTGATCTGGGTTCGTTCGGTCCTGGCCAGATGGTCAAGGAATTCGACACCGTGGTCTTCAGCGCGCCAATCAACGTCGTGCAAGGTCCAGTGAAAACCCAGTTCGGTTATCACCTGCTGGAAGTCACCAGCCGTCAGGACTGATCCGTCGCCTGATTGCTTATCAACGGCCCGCCTTCTGGTGGGCCGTTGTGTTTCAGTTACACATACGGCTGGCGACTGGCGCGCCTCTCGCGTACAACTTGCGCTTATCGATTTCCCGGTTCCAAGGCTGACGATGCGACTGGTTTTCCCCACATTGATGCTCACCGCCCTCGCCCTGCTGACGGGCGCCACCGGCGCGAACGCTGCACCGCAACACGCGCTGACTGTTTATGGCGAACCCGCCAAGTACGCTGCCGGCTTCAGTCACTTCGACTACACCAACCTGCAAGCGCCCAAGGGCGGGACGATGCGCCGCTCGGCCATCGAAATCGGCCACTTCGATCATGTTCTTCCTTATATAGACAAAGGCATCGGCGTCACCCAGATCGATGGTTTGCTCTATTCGCCGCTGGCCCAGCGTTCGCTGGATGAGCCTTACACGGTTTACGGACTGGTCGCGCAAAAGATGGAGCGCTCGGATGACGGTCTGTCGCTGCGATTTTTCATCAATCCCAAGGCACGTTTTGCTGATGGCAAGCCGATTACCGCCGAAGACGTACGCTACACCTACGATTTATTGATGACCCAGGGCAGCCTGCGTTATCGCACCCAATTTGCTGACGTCAAAGGCGTCGAAGTGGAAGGCCCGTTGACCGTGCGTTTCGACTTCAAGAGCAATGAAAACCGCACCCTGCCACTGGACGTCGCGACCCTGCCGGTATTTCCCGAGCACTGGTGGAAGAGCCGCGATTTCGCCGGGGGTGGCGGGTATGAACCACCCCTGGGCAGCGGCCCTTATCGAGTCGGCAAAGTCGATTCAGGGCGCAGCATCACCTTTGAGCGCAACGCCGACTGGTGGGGCAAGGATTTGCCGGTCAGTCGCGGCCTCTACAATTTCGATCATTTCAGCATCGAGTACTTCGGTGATACCGACGTCGCCCGGCAAGTGCTGCGCGGTGGTGCTTATGACTACAACCGCGAGTTCTCGGCCACCGGCTACTCGATCGGCTACGACAGCCCCGCACTGAGCGACGGACGCCTGCAAAAAGCGCATCTGGCCACCGAGGCGCCCCAGTCGGCCCAGGGGTTTGTGTTCAATCTGCAAAAACCTGTATTCGCCGATCGCCGCGTGCGCCAGGCCCTGGCCATGCTCTGGGACTTCGAATGGAGCAACCGGCAGATGATGCGCGGCATGTATATCCGTCAGCAGAGCTACTTTTCCAACACGCAATTGGCCGCAAGCGAATTGCCCGATGCGCAGGAACTGAAAATTCTCGAACCGCTGCGCGGTCAGGTTCCCGATGAAGTCTTCAGCAAAGTCTTTGAAGCACCGAAAACCGACGGCAGCGGCCTGATCCGCGACAAACAATTACAGGCCCTCGAATTGCTCGAACAGGCTGGCTGGAAACCGGATGGCGATCAACTGGTGAATGCCCAGGGCGAGCCGCTGACCTTCACCTTCCTGGTCAGCCAGAACGGCATGGACCGCTTGCTGCTGCCGTACAAGCGCACGCTGAAACAGATCGGCATCGACCTGAACATTCGCCGCATCGACTCTTCGCAATACGTCAATCGCCTGATGAGTCGTGACTACGACATGATCGTCACCGGCTATCCGGTCAGCACTTCACCGGGAGGCGAGTTGCTCAATTACTTCGGTTCCGCATCGGCCAACGACCCGGGCGCGAACAACTACATGGTGTTGAAAAACCCTGCCGTGGATACGCTCATCAACGGTCTGATCCGCGCCTCCACGCAGTCCGACATGCTGCGCTACGCCCATGCTCTGGACCGCGTTCTGCAATGGAATTACTACTGGATTCCCAACTACTATCCACCGGGCACCTCGACCGTGTGGTGGAACCGCTTCGGCATACCGTCGGTGCAAGCCAGCAATGACGAAGCCATCGAGAGCTGGTGGGAAATCAGCAGCACGCCGCTGACCAATCAACAGATGACGGCCGAGAAGATCGGCCGTGGCAGACCCGGAGGACCGCACTGATGTGGGGTTACATACTGCGGCGCCTGCTGCTGATCATCCCGACGCTGGTGATCATCCTGCTGGTCAATTTCGTGATCATCCAGGCCGCGCCCGGCGGTCCGGTGGAACAGGCCATCGCCCACCTGCAAGGGATCGGCGGCGCCAGTGTCGGCGGTGGTGCCAGCGAAACCATGAGCGGTACTTCCCGCGCCAGTCGCGGTCTCGATCCGCAACTGATCAAGGACATCGAAAAACAGTACGGCTTCGACAAACCGGCTCACGAACGCTTGTGGCTGATGTTGAAGAACTACGCGCAACTGGATTTCGGCAAGAGCTTCTTTCGTGGCGCGACGGTCACCGACCTGATCCTGGAAAAAATGCCGGTGACCATTTCCCTCGGGCTGTGGGCGACGCTGATCACCTATCTGGTGTCGATCCCGTTGGGAATCCGCAAGGCTGTGCACCATGGCAGTCATTTCGATATCTGGAGCAGCACGGCGATCATCATCGGTTACGCGATGCCAGCGTTTCTGTTTGCGATGTTCCTGATCGTGGTGTTCGCCGGCGGGACGTCATTGAACTGGTTTCCGGTGCGTGGCCTGGTCTCGGACAACTTCGAATCACTGTCGACTCTCGGCAAGATTGCCGACTACTTCTGGCACCTGGTGCTGCCGGTCACGGCGCTGGTGATTGGTGGTTTCGCCACACTGACCATCCTGACGAAAAACTCGTTTCTCAATGAGATCACTCGCCAGTACGTGGTCACCGCGCGCGCCAAAGGTCTGAGCGAACGTCGCGTGCTCTACGGACATGTGTTCCGCAACGCGATGCTGCTGGTGGTGTCAGGCATCCCGCAGGCGTTCATCAGCGTGTTCTTCGCCGGTTCCTTGCTGATCGAAGTGATCTTCTCCCTCGACGGTCTCGGGCGCATGAGCTACGAAGCCGCGGTTTCGCGGGATTACCCGGTGGTGTTCGGTTCGCTGTTCATCTTCACCCTTTTCGGCCTGCTGATAAAACTCGTCGGTGACTTGTGTTACACGATGGTTGATCCGCGTATCGATTTCGCCGCGAGGAACGCCTGATGTTCAAGCTTTCGCCGCTGGGCCGTCGGCGCTTCGAACGCTTCAAGAAAAACCGCCGTGGCTGGTGGTCGCTGTGGCTGTTTATCGGCCTGTTTGTGCTGACACTGGGTGGTGAGTTGATCGCCAACGACAAGCCTTTGGTCGTCAGCTATCAGGGCCAATGGTACTTCCCGGTGTTCAAGCGGCATACCGAGCAGGAGTTCGGCGGGCAACTGCCGTTCCAGGCCGATTACCGCAGCGACTATGTGCAGAAGCTGATTCGCAAGGACGGCGGCTGGTTGCTGTTCCCACCGATTCCATTCAGTGACGACACACCAAACTACGATCTCAACAAACCGGCGCCGAGCCCGCCGACGTCGGTCAACTGGCTGGGCACCGACGATCAATCGCGAGATGTACTGGCGCGAGTGATTTTCGGCGCACGGGTGTCGATTCTGTTTGCCTTGATGCTGACGTTTGTCAGCGCCCTCATAGGCATCGCCGCCGGGGCTTTGCAGGGCTACTACGGCGGCTGGGTCGACCTGCTCGGGCAACGCGTGCTGGAAGTCTGGTCGGGGTTGCCGGTGTTGTATCTGTTGATCATCCTCTCCGGTTTCGTTGAACCGAATTTCTGGTGGTTGCTGGGGATCATGGCGCTGTTTTCGTGGCTGGCACTGGTGGATGTGGTGCGCGCCGAGTTCCTGCGCGGACGCAACCTGGAATACGTCAAAGCCGCCCGCGCGCTGGGCCTGAGCGACCGCAAGGTGATCTTCCGGCACATTCTGCCCAACGCCATGAATGCGACACTGAGCTACCTGCCGTTCATTCTGACCGGGGCGATTTCCACCCTTACTGCGCTGGATTTTCTCGGTTTCGGCATGCCTGCTGGCAGTGCCTCGCTGGGTGAGTTAATCGGTCAGGGCAAACAGAACCTGCAAGCACCGTGGCTTGGGTTGACAGCGTTTTTCACCTTAGCGCTGATCCTTTCTTTATTGGTGTTCATCGGCGAAGCGTTACGCGACGCGTTCGACCCTCGATCATGAAGCGTGGCCATGACTGACAACCTGATTGAAATCCGTAACCTCAACGTCGCCTTCCATGGCCAGAACGTGGTGCGCGACCTGTGTCTGGACATCCGCCCCGGCGAATGTCTGGCGCTGGTGGGCGAATCGGGCTCGGGCAAATCGGTGACCGCCCATTCGATTCTGCAATTGCTGCCCGAAAGCGAAGCGCAAACCACTGGCAGCATTCGCTATCGCGGACAGCAACTGATCGGCGCCGATCCCAAGGTCTTGCGCGAGTTGCGCGGCAACCGCATCGCCATGATCTTTCAGGAGCCGATGACCTCGCTCAATCCGCTGCACACCATTGAAAAGCAGATCGGCGAAACCTTGCTGCTGCACCGTGGCCTCGGCGGCAAAGCGGCGCAAGCGCGGATCCTCGAACTGCTGGGACTGGTGGGCATCCAGAAACCCAAGGAACGCCTCAAGGCTTACCCGCATCAACTCTCCGGCGGCCAACGGCAACGGGTGATGATCGCCATGGCGCTGGCCTGCGAACCGGAGCTATTGATCGCCGATGAACCGACTACGGCGCTCGACGTGACGGTGCAGCGCAAGATCCTGCTGCTGCTCAAATCCCTGCAGCAACGCCTGGGCATGTCGCTGCTGCTGATCAGCCATGACCTCAATCTGGTGCGCAGTATTGCCCAGCGCGTGTGCGTGATGAAGGCCGGGGAAATCGTCGAACAGGCGCCCTGCGAAACCCTGTTTACCGAGCCGAAACATCCTTACAGCTGCGTGCTGCTCAACGCCGAACCCGAAGGCGAAGCCCTGCCCCGGGATGAACGCGAAAACGTGCTGGAGGTCGATGACCTGAAGGTTGAGTTTGTCGTCGGTGGCGGTCTGTTTCAGCGCAAGCGATACCTGCGGGCGGTGGATGGCATCAGCCTGAGCATCCAGCGTGGCAAGACCCTCGGCATCGTCGGCGAGTCCGGCTCAGGCAAGTCGACGCTGGGTCAGGCGATCCTGCGTTTGCTCGACTCCGAGGGCGGTATCCGCTTTCAGGGCCAGGCGCTCGACGGCCTCAATCAGAAGCAGATGCGGCCGTGGCGCCGGCAAATGCAGGTGGTGTTTCAGGATCCGTTCGGCAGTCTCAGCCCGCGCATGTCAGTGGCGCAGATCATCAGCGAAGGCCTGGAAGTGCACTGCGAGTCGAGCGCTGATGAATGCGACGAACAAGTGATCCGCGTGCTTAAAGAAGTCGGCCTCGACCCCGAGAGTCGCCATCGCTACCCACACGAGTTCTCCGGTGGCCAGCGCCAACGCATTGCCATCGCTCGGGCGCTGGTGCTGAAACCGGCACTGATCCTGCTCGACGAACCAACGTCGGCGCTGGATCGCACGGTGCAGAAACAAGTGGTCGCCCTGCTCCGCCAGCTTCAGGAAAAACACGGTCTGACCTATCTGTTCATCAGCCATGACCTGGCGGTGGTGCGCGCCCTGGCCCACGACATGATCGTGATCAAGGATGGCAAAGTGGTCGAGCGTGGTGCCAGCCATGACGTGTTTGATGCACCGCAGCATCCGTATACCAAAGAGCTGTTGGCGGCGGCGCATCCGGGGTAGGCATAATCGGGGATCGACGTGAAACCGAGTCGCGGCCATCGCTGGCAAGCCAGCTCCCACAAGGGGCTGCGGTGTACACAACAGGTGTGAACGACCGAGAACCCTGTGGGAGCTGGCTTGCCAGCGAAGAGGCCCGCATCAACAACTCAAATTCCGGACCAGCCGCCAGATGAACACCACCGAAAGCCTCAAGGACTACCAACGGGTTCGCACCCTCGCGATCCGTTCGCTGTTCGAGATCATCGAGCAGTCCAGCGAAGGCACGGTGATTGTCGACCGCGATGCCAACATCGTCTGGATGAACGAGCGTTACGCCCGGCGTTTCGGTCTTGAATCGGCAGCAGGCGCGATCGGCAAACCCTGTGAAAGCGTGATTCCCGGCAGCTTGTTGCGGGAAGTGGTGCGCACCGGCCGCCCTATTCTTCTGGACATGCAAGACACGCCAAAAGAGCCTTTGGTGGTGATGCGCCTGCCGATCCATGACGACGCCGGCACGGTGATCGGCGCGATCGGATTTGCCCTGTTCGACGAGTTGCGCACGCTGTCGCCGATGCTCAAACGCTACTTGAGCATGCAGGAAGAACTGGCCTCGACCCGTTCTCTGCTGCGCGCCCGACAGACCAAGTACAACTTCGCCCATTTCATCGGCACCAGCGCCGCCAGCCTCGAAGTCAAACGCCGTGCCCGGCGCAGTGCGAGTGCCGAGTCGCCGGTGTTGCTGCTCGGCGAGACCGGCACTGGCAAAGAGTTGCTGGCCCAGGCGATTCACAGTGCCTCGCCACGGGCACACAAAGCCTTTGTGAGCATCAACAGCGCGGCGATTCCCGAGGCACTGCTGGAGGCAGAATTTTTCGGCACGGCACCCGGTGCGTTTACCGGCGCCGACCGCAAGGGCCGCACCGGCAAGCTGCAGATCGCCCAGGGCGGCACGTTGTTTCTCGACGAAATTGGCGACATGCCGCTGCCCTTGCAGAGCAAGCTGCTGCGCGTGTTGCAGGAAAAGGAGTTCGAACCGGTCGGCTCCAACGAGGTGATTCAGAGCGATGTGCGTGTGATTGCCGCCACCTCGACCGATCTGCAAGCGGCGATCAAACGCGGTGAGTTCCGCGCCGATTTGTACTATCGCCTCAATGTGTTGCCGATTCAGGTGCCGCCATTGCGTGAGCGTCTCGATGATCTGCCGGCGCTCAGCGAAGCGATCCTTGAAGAGCTGCGCAGTCAGCATGAGCTGCACCGTGATGCTCTCGAACTGCTCGGGCAACACGCCTGGCCGGGGAACATTCGCGAGCTGCGCAATGTGCTGGAACGGGCGGCGTTGCTCAGTGATGACTTGATGCTGACCGAGCAGGATATTCGCGCGGCGATTGGCACGTTGACGCCGGTTGAACGTGCGACCGTGCCGACGATAGAGGCGCTGGCTGAAGAGACATTCGCTCAGGCGCGGGAGCGTTTTGATCGACAACTGATCCAGGCAGCTCTTGCGCAATGTGCGGGGAACGTGCCCGAGGCAGCGGCTCGGCTGGGACTCGGGCGGTCGACGTTGTACAAGAAAATGGTGGCGCTGGGGATTGCTTGAGTCTCTATAAAGAGACATCAATCTCTTTTTTTAGATCAGTTATTTGAAGAGCAAAAGATCGCAGCCTTCGGCAGCTCCTACAGGGGAAATTCGCGTTCGCACTGTAGGAGCTGCCGAAGGCTGCGATCTTTTCGGTTTAACTCAGTCTCTAAAAGGAGACGAAACCGGTGAAAACCTTTAGTCACAACCAATAAAATCCATATATTTCAATACCTTAAATATCTGGCACAGATCTCGCTAATACCTCTCCCACACCCGTTCCACCCACAAAAATAACAATTCTGGAGAGACACACCATGAGTGTGATCATTGCCTTGGCAGCCCTGGCGCTGCTGATGCTGGCTGCCTACCGTGGCTATAGCGTTATCCTCTTCGCCCCGATTGCTGCCCTCGGCGCCGTGCTGCTCACCGACCCTTCCGCCGTCGCTCCCGCGTTCACCGGGGTGTTCATGGAAAAAATGGTCGGGTTCATCAAGCTGTATTTCCCTGTGTTCCTGCTCGGCGCCGTGTTCGGCAAGTTGATCGAACTGTCAGGGTTCTCCCGCTCGATTGTCGCTGCGGCCATTCGCTTGCTGGGCACCAAACAGGCGATGCTGGTGATCGTGCTGGTCTGCGCCTTGCTCACTTACGGCGGCGTGTCGCTGTTCGTGGTGGTCTTCGCGGTTTACCCGTTTGCTGCCGAGATGTTCCGCCAGAGCAATATTCCCAAGCGGCTGATCCCGGCAACGATCGCCCTCGGCGCGTTCTCGTTCACCATGGACGCCCTGCCCGGCACCCCGCAGATCCAGAACATCATCCCCAGCACGTTCTTCAATACCACCGCGTGGGCGGCGCCGTGGCTGGGCGTGATCGGTACAATTTTCGTGTTCTGCGCCGGCATGCTGTTTCTGCAACGTCAACGCAACAAGGCCCAACGCGCTGGCGAAGGCTACGGCACTGAATTGCGCAACGAGCCGGAAACCGCTGAAGACCTGAAACTGCCAAACCCATGGCTTGCGCTGTCGCCGTTGTTGGCGGTGGGCATCATGAACCTGCTCTTCACCCAGTGGATTCCGCAGTGGTACGGCAAGACCCACAGCCTCGCGCTGCCGGGCATGGCGGCTCCGGTCACCACCGAGATCGCCAAACTGACGGCGATCTGGGCCGTGCAGGCGGCTTTGCTGGTCGGCATTCTGATGGTGCTGGCATTCGGCTTTCAGGCGATTCGCAGCAAGCTCGCCGAAGGTAGCAAAAGTGCGGTCAGCGGTGCATTGCTGGCGGCGATGAACACCGCGTCGGAATACGGCTTCGGCGCGGTGATCGCGTCGCTGCCGGGCTTTCTGGTGCTGGCGGACTGGCTCAAGCAAATCCCCAATCCGCTGGTCAACGAAGCCATCACCGTGACCCTTTTGGCCGGTATCACCGGCTCCGCCTCGGGCGGTATGAGCATTGCGCTGGCGGCGATGTCCGAGCAGTTCATCAGTGCGGCCCACGCCGCGAATATTCCGCTGGAAGTGCTGCACCGCGTCGCCGCGATGGCCAGTGGCGGCATGGACACCCTGCCGCACAACGGCGCGGTCATCACCTTGCTTGCGGTGACGGGCCTGACCCACCGCGAAGCCTATAAAGACATTTTCTGTATTACGCTGATCAAGACCCTGGCGGTTTTCGTAGTGATCGGCACTTTCTACGCCACTGGCATTGTGTGAGGTATTCATGACGACTCTTTCCGGCAAGACCGCCCTGGTGACCGGTTCCACCAGCGGCATCGGTCTGGGCATCGCACTGAGCCTGGCCAAGGCTGGCGCCAATCTGATTCTCAACGGGTTTGGCGATGCATCGAAAGTCATCGCCGAAGTCGCCCGGTTCGGCGGCAAGGTCGGCCATCATCCGGCCGATGTCAGTGATCCGGCGCAAATTGCCGACATGATCAATTACGCCGCGCGCGAGTTCGGCGGCGTCGACATTCTGGTCAACAACGCCGGCATCCAGCATGTCGCCGCCGTGGAGGATTTCCCCGTCGAGCGCTGGGACTCGATCATTGCCATAAACCTGTCTTCGGTGTTTCACAGCACGCGCCTGAGCCTGCCGGGGATGCGCGCCAAAGGTTGGGGGCGGATCATCAATATCGCCTCCGTGCATGGTCAGGTCGGCTCCACCGGCAAAGCGGCTTATGTGGCCGCCAAGCACGGCGTGATCGGTTTGACCAAAGTGGTCGGCCTGGAAACCGCGACCAGTAACGTCACCTGCAACGCGATCTGTCCGGGCTGGGTGCTGACGCCGCTGGTGCAGAAACAGATCGATGACCGCGCAGCCAAGGGTGTCGATCCGCAGCAGGCGCAGCATGATTTGCTGGCAGAGAAACAGCCGTCGCTGGAGTTCGTGACACCGCAGCATCTGGGCGAACTGGTGTTGTTTTTGTGCAGCGAAGCTGGCAGTCAGGTGCGTGGGGCGGCGTGGAATATTGATGGTGGGTGGTTGGCGCAGTAATGCTGCGTTCCTGTAGGAGTGAGCCTGCTCGCGATAGCGGTGTGTCAGCCCCGTAACAGTTAACTGACAAACCGCCATCGCGAGCAGGCTCACTCCTACAGGGGAATTTTTGTAATCCGATAACAAGAGGCAAACAATGTCCGACATCCTCTGGCAACCCGACGCTACCCGTATCGCCCAATCGCGCATGGACACCTTCCGTCGTGCCGTGAACCAACGGCACTCGCTGAAACTCGACGACTACCCTGCCCTGCACCAATGGAGCGTCGAGCAGCGCGCGGAGTTCTGGCAGGCGATTGTCGATTTCTTCGATATCCGCTTCCACACTCAGCCCGATGCGGTGCTGCGCGAAGGCCCAAACATGCCCGACGCCGAGTGGTTTCCCGGCGCCACGCTGAACTTCGCCGAACACCTGCTGCGCCGGCGTGACGATGCAGTGGCGGTGATCAGCGTGGCGGAGAACGGTCAGCGCGAGCAATTGACCTGGGCCGAACTCGCCGAGCATGTCGCCGGATTTCAAGCCAGTTTGCAGGCCGCCGGCGTCGGTATCGGTGATCGTGTCGCCGCGTGCATGCCGAATACCTGGCAGACGCTAGTGGCGATGCTGGCCACCACCAGCCTCGGCGCGATCTGGTCGTGCTCCTCGCCGGATTTCGGCACCCACGGCGTGATTGATCGTTTCGGCCAGATCGAACCCAAGGTACTGCTCACCTGCGCCGGTTATCGCTATGCCGGCAAAACCATCGACCAGACTGACAAGATCAACGGAATACTCGAGCAACTGCCAACGTTAAGGCAGTTGATCATCGTGCCTTATGCCCAGCCGCACGCCCACGTCGAGACTTACCGGACTCACGCCGAAGTGACCTTGTGGGATGACTTCTATCAAGCCGGCGGCGAAGCGGATTTTGTCCCGGTGCCGTTCAGTCATCCGCTGTACGTGTTGTATTCCAGCGGCACCACTGGCGTGCCGAAATGCATCGTCCACAGCACCGGCGGCGTACTGCTGCAACACGTCAAGGAACACGGCCTGCATTGCGATCTCGGCCCGGGCGATCGACTTTTCTACTACACCACCTGCGGCTGGATGATGTGGAACTGGCTGGTTTCGGCGCTCGCGGTCGGCAGCGCCGTGGTGCTCTACGACGGCTCGCCGTTTCACCCGGACAACCAGCGTTTGCTCGACTTGATCGACGACGAACGCATCAGCGTGTTCGGCACCAGCCCCAAGTTCCTCGCCACCCTGGAAAGCAGCGGTGCGAAACCCCGTGAAAGTCATGACCTCGGTAGCCTGAAGACGCTGCTGTGCACCGGTTCGGCGTTATCGCCGCAAAGCTACGATTTCGTCTATCGCGACTTCAAGCCGGATGTGTGCCTGGCGTCGATGTCAGGCGGCACCGATATCGTTTCGTGCTTCGTCAACGCCAATCCACTGTCTTCGGTGCGGCGCGGCGAGATCATGGGCAAGAGCCTGGGCATGGCGGTGGAAGTCTGGAATGACGCCGGCCAACCGGTGATTGGCGAAAAAGGCGAACTGGTCTGCATCCGGCACTTTCCGGCCATGCCGATCGGTCTGTGGAATGACCCCGACGGAACGAAACTGCGGCAATCGTATTTCAGCCTCTTTCCGGGCGTCTGGGCACAAGGCGATTACGCCGAGCAACGGCCGCACGGCGGGATGCTGATCCATGGCCGCTCCGACGCCGTGCTCAATCCGGGAGGCGTGCGCATTGGCACGGCAGAGATTTATCGCCAGGTCGAGAAAGTCGCCGAAGTGCTGGACAGCGTCGCCATCGGTCAGCAGTGGCAGGATGATGTGCGGGTTGTGCTGTTTGTCAGGTTGCGTGAAGGGTTAGCGCTGGATGAGGCGCTGGAACAACGCATCCGCCAGGTGATCCGCGCCAATACCACCCCAAGGCACGTG
Source organism: Pseudomonas sp. AC242 (assembly GCF_979258655.1). Lineage (NCBI taxonomy): Bacteria > Pseudomonadati > Pseudomonadota > Gammaproteobacteria > Pseudomonadales > Pseudomonadaceae > Pseudomonas > Pseudomonas sp. AC242. The sequence goes on along the minus strand of NZ_OZ409873.1, from coordinate 2,142,225 downwards.
CCGGCGAAGATCGTTGCGGTGACGGACATTCCGCGCACCATCAGCGGCAAGATTGTCGAACTGGCCGTACGTGAAGTGGTGCATGGACGGCCAGTGAAGAACACCGATGCGCTGGCCAATCCCGAAGCGCTGGAGCAGTTTCGGGATCGGCCGGAGCTGGAGATCTAGTACAAGAGATTTGCGCCAGATGACTACACCGGTCTGACCCAGCCATCTGCCAGGGGCGGATCAGTCAGATCGTGTGTAGATGTGGCGTTCAGTTTGATCAATACAGGTCCGATAATCGTGCCCTCGACATTGTTGTCAACGGCTGCGCGAAGCACTCGCAGATTGCTTTCAAACGTCACTTTATCGGTGCTCATCTGGCTGAGGAGCGAGGTGAGCAATGCCAGAGAATCGGCGTTTTCAAAGGCTTTGGTACTTGGGTGAAAGACGTTGCTGGAATCTGCAACCGCCAGTCGCCCCAAGGCAAGATTAAGCAGTGCAGCCACGTCCAGCTGTTGCCCACCCTTGGTAACGCCATCGACATCCAGGGCATAACCGACATCATTGTTCTGTACGACCCCATGAAATAACTCGTGAATCACATCATCCGCTACTACGTCGTGGTTCATGCCCTTATCGATGAACTGTCGATTGATATTGGGTGTATTGATCTGGATGAACGGAATCGGACTCTGCCCACCGGCGCGCTTCCATTGCTGGTAGGCCTGCGCATCAAACTCAGCGATGTCGTTCGTCTCCTTGAGCGGATCGAGAAAGAAGTTGCTCATGGAAACGCCGGCAAAATCCGCCCTGACCAACCGCAGATAATCCAACACACGATTCGCCGCATCGCTGGAGGTCTGGCCCATCAATATTTTTATCAGCGCATCGCGCTCAGCCCGGTAGTCATGGCTGGTCAACACACTGATTGCACTTTCTATTTTTGCCCGTGCCCGGGGCAAGCTTTGCTCGATGAACAGTCGTGTATAACTGACGGGCAAGGTGTGATTGGCACGCGGCAACCGAAGTGACGCAGTAAAGTTGAAATGCCCCAGAGCCGGCCCCCAGGGCTTGCCCAAACTATCCAGTGCATACCACTTGTAGTTATTGCGCGCCGCCAGCACCGTGAGCGTGTCCGAAGCTGAAGCATTCGGCCGCCAGGTACCATGCGCTATTGAAGCATTATCCGCTGAGCGGATCAGGTGCTTGCCTTTATTACCGCCGTGCAACGTGGTCAATTGAGATTTGGCCAGTCCCAACAGTTCCAGCGTAGGCTTGCTGAATCGCAGTAATCCCTTGTGAACGAGTTTGCCGACGCCGTACACCGCCGTGGGTACTCCATCTACCGGATTGAAAGCCGATACGGAGGTTGCCACCACTAGTTTGGTCACGCGCGCGGCTTTGCCGGCCGCAGAGATTGCCTTGGCGGAAATGCTCAAGGCTTTGACACCGGCGCCATAGAATGCGCCACCCAAAGCAATGGCATCCATGAGGCAACCGTAGATCCCGTCTACGACTCGATTGTGCTCACCCGTTGATATGTCCTCGATACATTTTTTGAAAGGCACGGCCAGATCAACGAAGTAAGTGGCGATTTTCTCGCCTTTGGCCCGCTCTGCTTCGAGTTCCGTTGGCTCCGTGGCCGCCGCTACCAGTTCTTCAAACTTGATAACAGGATGATGATTGATGATGAAGTCGGCCAGGCGCACAAGTTGTGGATTGCTGAAGTTCTTGTAAACACTCTTGTCCAGCTGGATCGGATTGGCAGCAGCGCTCAGCACGCCCAGTTTTTCAGCGATGGCCTGACCAGATCCTGAACTGAAGTCTGGAGAATCGCCATGTAAGTACTTGGAGAAATCAATATTGAAAGACGTTTTAGCGATGGGCTCGTCTTGTTTCTTCAGATCACCCTTAAAATCCAGTCTGGCGGGTTTCTGGAACAAGCCTCTGCTGACCAGTTCATTACCAAGCTGATTATTCTTTACCAGTTCGCCCCGCAACGTAAACAGCTCATAGGCAGTCAGCTCCGCACCATTTGACACGCACATCAATAGTCCGAAACGCCCGGTGGCAGCATCCTTGCCTTGGCGTGTTTCATAGTCCACCTCAAAGGTAAAAGGTCCGGCGGCGCGAAACGACGAAGTTTCAATCGCACGGTCGCGGAAGGTAAAGAAGGTGACAGTGCCTGTCAGAAAGGCCTGCAGATCCCTATGAGGCATGTTGGAAAGCGCCAGTTTCACCGTGGCAACCAACGAGCGATTGAGGTTTTCCAGATAGACCCGCAACTGGCGATGAAACTCTTGGTCATTCGGGCGCAGGCGACGTAGCCGTGGAAATTCTTCGTGGATACTCGCAACCGAAGGGTCATGACGTTTGGGCCGTTCGTAGTTGGTTACACCAGCATGCAAGGAAGGAATATTGGAGTAGACGTTATCCGGGAAGATTTCCGGCCGATCCCAAGCCCCTCCAGACAGATCGCCGGACATATGCAAATCGATCATGCAGGCGGCCGTCGGAGACGCGCCGAGGCCCGGATGCTGGTGAAGTACTTTTTCTTCCAGAAAGTCACACAACGGCGCGGCATCTTCCAGCGCTTCTTTTGCGATCAGACGTCTGTCCGGCAGCCGCCCGAAGCGCGGAACGAAGTTGTCTGCATACTCCTGAAATGCAGACAGCGCACGCTCTGTGGTGGCCTTTTCCTTATTCGCCAATTCAGACGACGTCACCACATCATTGATCAATGCCCAGTCGATCATCGGGCCGATCATTGCCATATCACGCAGGTGTATCTGCGCCTCACCCAGTGGCTCCAGTTCGCCATAGGCGACTATTTGCGCATAGCTCATCACCCGCGCAGCGCCCTTTCGCACAGACTCGGCCAAGACGACGGCGCGGCAATAACTCATCCATTCCACCGACCCCATCTGTAGCGAAGACGGAATACCCTTGACCATAAATTCCGGAGCAATGCCCGTCAGCAACAAGTGCGCAGCAACGGCTGCCAAACCGGCCGATGCCATTTGTTTGGCTACCAAAAAGGCCCGTAGCTCCTGGCAAATAACGGAGGCCTGGCGGCCGACATTGCTCGGGGCATAAAGCTGCAGGCCTGCGATGGACTTGCGAACGGCGTTACCGCCGATCGATGGGTCGATATCCAGCAACAGGGCAGTTACCAACAACTTGGCGAGACCACGATTTGATGGTATCTCTCCCGGCTGCGAACCCAGCCACTGCAGTTTTTGCAGATAAGCCGTGGCCAGATCACGCGCATAGTCATGGCTAAGTACACGCACAATCCATCCGTCAGCATTCTCTGCGGTGACGGATGTTTGTCCGGTATTACGGTGCAGAACGTCCAATAGCTTTTGGCCTGCTCCTACCAGTTGCGTTGTTACCGAACGTATGGCGCGGCATTGTTCGGCAGACAGCACGATCAGCGAATGATCTTCTGCATCCAGCAATTCCCAGAAATTGCCGAGCGAATCCACCTGCGGATTGAATTCGAAGTAACCGATCAGATTCTGGGTTTGCACCAAGGTTTGCGGGACGGGCAAATTGTGAAACTTTAGCCATTGATCAATATTGACGTCATCGGCGTCGTAGATATATCCACAAGCCTGCCTGGCGATATCACCGACCAGCAGAACATTTTGATAAAGGCGGGTACGATGGGGGATATTGTCGATATCCACTTCATGCCATTTCCCGGTTTCCTTTCGAAAGACTTCGACCCCACCGTTTTCATTTACTCTGACCAAGACGGTATTAAGCGCACGATGGCGACGTAGCTCACTCATAATCCGGTCGTTGTCGAGCAATTTGCTCCAGAGCACGCGCCCAGGATTAAAAACCTCATGAAAAGACGATCCCGCCTGCACATCAACGGCGTAGCCCTGCCAGCTATAAACCGGATCAACACCTTGCTCTTTGACTGCATCGCGCAACTGAGCAAGTACGGCCTCTCGCTCTTCAGCGTCAATCGCTTGTCGGCGCTGCTGCTCTTGATGGGCAACGCTGTAAGACTTGAATAACTTCCCTGAACTTTCAGACAACATCACGACTTCCTTATAAATATAGATGCGCTCTAGCTGAGCAAGTAAAGTTAACCCCACTCATCGCCAAAGACGCCATCAAACATTTATAAGTTCGTATGTAAGCAATTCAAAAAACAACAACTATTCCAATAAACCCCAACCATCACTCCCGTCGCCCGTGCCACTCCCACCCTCAACTTTCAGCTTGATCTTCAGCTTCAGATTGGTTCCAGAGTCGGCATGTTTCATCACCTCCTCTTCGTTAACAACATGACTCTCAAACAAATCGAACAATGATTGATCAAACGTCTGCATACCCTGCGCCACGGATTTTTCCATGATCGTTTTAAGCTCGCCTAATTCATTACGATGTATCAGATCTCTGACAGTCGGCGTTCCCAGCATGACTTCCACCGCTGCCCGTCTCTGCCCGTCAACCGTGCGCACCAATCGTTGGGAAACACAGGCTTTAAGATTATTGCCCAACGTCTGCAACAACTGCGGTCGTCGCTCTTGCGGGAACATATTGATAATCCGATCGAGCGCCTGATTGGCGTTAATAGCGTGCAACGTCGAGAGCACTAAATGCCCGGTATCGGCGAATGCCAGCGCATGTTCCATGGTTTCGCGGTCACGGATTTCGCCGATCAGCACCACATCCGGTGCCTGACGCAGGGTGTTTTTCAGGGCGGCGTGGAAACTGCGCGTATCGACCCCGACTTCCCGTTGATTGATGATCGAACGCTGGTGGCGATGGATGTACTCGATCGGATCCTCGATGGTGATGATGTGCCCGCTGCTGTGGCGATTGCGGTGGTCGATCAGCGCAGCCAGCGACGTCGATTTGCCGGAATCGGTGGCACCGACAAACAGAATCAGCCCCTGCTTGAGCATGACGGTTTCGAGCAGTACCGCTGGCAGTTTCAGATCAGCGAAACGCGGAATGTCGAGTTTGACGTTGCGAATGACGATCGATACATCGTTGCGCTGTTTGAAGATATTGACGCGAAAGCGGCCAATGCCCGTTCGCGAAATCGCCAGGTTCATTTCCAGATCCCGGTCGAACTCCCGTCGTTGCTCGGCGTCCATCAGGGAGGCAGCGATGGCGGCCGTTTCACCGTTTTTGAAAGGTCGTTCGCTCAACGCCGTGAGCACGCCGTCGACGCGCGCACTGGGCGGTGCTCCCGTTGACAGGAACAGATCCGAACCGTTTTTTTTGGACAAAACTGACAACAGTGCATCGATTTCCATGGCAAAAAACACCCGCGAAGCATTCAATGAACAGACAATGAACTACGCCTGGCGCAGATCAACTGCAACAATGATAGACGTCGCCTCACCGAACCACGCTCAGGACTGATGTAATGAATGCTGTACCGAACAACGACGACGCCCAGGCACTGATCGCCCGCACCGACTGGAGCCGCAGCCCTTTGGGCGCTGCCGGCAACTGGCCGCAGAGCCTGCGCACCGCGGTGGACATCGTGATTCACTCGCCGATGCCGATGCTGTTGTTGTGGGGCCCGCAACTCACGCAGATCTACAACAATGGTTTCGCCCTGCTCGCCGGCCACAAGCATCCGCACGCTTTCGGACAGCCTGCGCACCAGATCTGGCCAGAACTTCGCGACTTTACCGACCCGATTTACAGCGCCGTCCTACAAGGCCAGGTTCGCACCTACAGCGAAAGACGCTTCACCCTGCAGCGCGAAGGCCAAGAGTCCGACTTCTGGCTGGATTTGACCTACAGTCCGATCCGCGATGAAACCGCGCAAGTCGCCGGGATTCTGGTCACCGCCATCGAAACCAACGAACGCCGACGCATCGCTCTGGAACTGCAGCGACGCTCCGAGGAAAGCCTCAAGGCTCAACGGGAAACCGAAGAGCGCCTGCAACTGGCGTTGGCCGCAACTGATGCCGTTGGCACCTGGGATTGGGACATCGGTGAAGACCGCTTTATCGCCGACGCGCATTTCGCCCAATTGCATGGCGTCGATCCCAGCCTCGCCGGACAGTTGCCGATCAGCGATTACTTGCAAGGCGTGCACCCTGAAGACCGCGCCATGATTGCGCGCAGCATCAAACACTGCATCACCCACGGCACCGAATACGCCGAGGAATATCGCTTGCAGCAAGGCGATGGCGAGGTGCGCTGGGTGTTCGCCCGCGGGCGTTGCTACAAGGATCACCACGGCAGGCCCATGCGCTTCCTCGGCGCGGCGCTGGACCTGACCGAGCGCAAACACACCGAACAGGCGCTGCGCCAGAGCCAGACTGAACTGCAGTTGATCATCAACGCCATGCCGATCCTGATCAGTTATGTCGACTGTGAAGAGCGCTTTCGCCTGAACAACGCGGCCTATCTGGACTGGTACGGCCTCACGCCACAGGAACTCTACGGCCGCACCATTCGCGAAGTCATCGGTGAAGAAGCCTATTTCCTGCGCCTGCCCTACATTGCCGAAGCGCTGGCCGGCAGACCGTGTTCGTTCAGCCTGTACACCCCGCACCGTGATGGCAGCAATCGCCACGCGCTGATGAATTACCTGCCGCGTTACGCCGCCGACGGCGCGATCAGTGGTTTCTATATCTTTGTGATCGATGAGACCGAGCGCAAGAAAACCGAAGAAGCCTTGCGCAATCTCAACGAAACCCTGGAAGAACGGGTCAGCGCCCGTACCGAACAATTGGCCCAGGCCAACCAGCGTTTGCAGAACGAGATGTTCGAACGCGAGCGCGCCGAAGATGCCTTGCGTCACGCGCAGAAGATGGAGGCGGTCGGTCAGCTCACCGGCGGTATCGCCCACGACTTCAATAACATGCTCACCGGCATTATCGGCAGCCTCGATTTGATGCAGCGCTACATCGCCAACGGCCGGGCCGACGAGATTGGTCGTTTTACCGAAGCGGCGGTGTCATCGGCCAACCGTGCGGCAGCATTGACCCATCGCCTGTTGGCATTTTCGCGGCGCCAGTCGCTGGATCGCAAAACCCTGAACGTCAATGAACTGGTGCATTCGCTGGAAGACCTGATCCGTCGGACCAAGGGCGACCCGATCGAACTCACCCTGCGTCTGGCCGAGAACGTGTGGCCGGTCAGCACCGACGTCAGCCAATTGGAAAACGCCCTGCTCAACCTGGTCATCAATGCCCGCGATGCCATGCCCGATGGCGGCGAGTTGTTGATTGAGACGGCCAACGTCTATCTCGACGGCAGCGATATCACCACGCTCGAACCGGTCAAGGCTGGCGATTACCTGATGCTGGCGGTCAGCGACAACGGCACCGGCATGACGCCGTCCGTACGTTCCAAGGCCTTCGATCCGTTTTTCACCACCAAGCCTATTGGTCAAGGCACCGGGCTGGGCCTGTCGATGATTTATGGTTTTGCCCAGCAATCAGGCGGGCATGTCAGCCTCGACAGCCTGCCAGGCCAGGGCACGTGTGTGCGCTTGTACTTGCCGCGGTTGTACGGCATCGAACCGGAACAGCCGGCTATCGTGCCAGTAAAACAAGCGCCGACGACGGCGACCGGTGAAACCGTGGTGGTCGTCGAAGATGACCCGGCGGTGCGCATGCTGGTGCTCGATCTGCTCCGGGAGCTGGGTTATCAGGCCCACGAAGCCGAAGACGCCAAGACCGCCCTGCCCCTGCTCGAATCCGATCTGCGCGTGGACCTGCTGGTCACCGACGTCGGCCTGCCAGGCATGAACGGCCGACAGTTGGCGGAGATTGCCCGTCAGCATCGGCCGGGCCTCAAGGTGCTGTTCATGACCGGCTACGCACAGAAAGCCGCCGAGCGGCAGGGGTTTCTCGAGGACGGCATGGACATGGTCGCCAAACCGTTTGCCATTGAGCTGCTGGCCAGCAAGATCCGCACGATGATCAGCCAAACCCCGTGACTTGAGGCATAATCCGCGCCCCGCCGTCACCCCGTTATCAGGTACCGCACGATGAAAGCCCAAGCCCGCCACATTCTGGTGAAAACTGCCGAAGAGGCCGAACAGCTAAAACAACGCATCGCCAAGGGTGAAGCGTTTGATGTGCTGGCGAAGAAATTTTCGACCTGCCCGTCCGGCAAGCGCGGCGGCGATCTGGGTGAAGTGCGGCCGGGGCAGATGGTCGGGGCGATTGATGCGGTGATTTTCAAGAAACCGCTGCGCACTGTGCATGGGCCGATCAAGAGCAAGTTCGGCTATCACCTGGTGCAGGTGTTTTACCGGGATTAATACTTTCCTCACAGGAGCTGTGTAGGAGCTGTCGAGTGAAACGAGGCTGCGATCTTTTGATCTTGATCTTGAAAAACAAGATCAAAAGATCGTCCGATCGCGGCCCGAGCCTTCGCCAGCTCCTACAGGGATTGCATTTCAGGTTCTGGGGATCAGTGCTCCTGGCATCTGAATCACCCGACTTGCCAGCAGATGCCCGGCCTCGGCAGCCTCCGCCGGACTCCCCCCAGCAGTCGCCTGGCCAGATACGCCGCACTGAACGAATCCCCCGCCGCCGTAGTGTCCACCACTTTCCCGACCTTCTGCGCCGGCACTTCAAATGCCTCACCATCACAGCGAATCAGACACGCCTCGGCGCCGCGCTTGAGCACCACTTCCGGCGTGCCGAACTGCGTGTAAGCGGCAAACACCGCGTCGCCATCGGCGAAACCGAACAGCGCCTGTTCGTCATCCACGGTCAGCAACGCCAGATCAACGTAAGGCAACACGTTGCGATACGCCGTCCGCGCGTCTTCTACAGAAGCCCACAACCGTGGCCGGTAGTTGTTATCGAAGACGATGCGCGCATCACGCTGCCGTGCTTCGATCAAGGTCTGGATCAGTTTTTCCCGGCCGAGCGCACCGAGCACGGCCAGGGTGATGCCGCTGAAATACAGCACATCGTAATCCGGCAACGCCGCAAGAATCGGCGCGGCGGCTGGCGTGGTGAAACAGTCGCGCACGGCGGCCTCGTTGCGCCAGTAGAGAAAGCGCCGTTCGCCGTTGGCGTCAGTCTGAATGCAATACAGGCCCGGCAAGCGACCCGGCAGACGCTGCACCAGACCGAGGCCGATACCTTCGCTGCTCCAGATCTGGCACATGGCGTCGCTGAAGCTGTCATCTCCCAGCGCGGTGACGTAGTCGACCTGCGCCCTCTCGCCCATGGCGCGGGACAGATACACCGCCGTGTTCAGGGTGTCGCCGCCGAAACTTTGCTGCAGGCTGCCGTCGGCACGCTGCTGCAGTTCGATCATGCACTCGCCGATCAGGGCAATGCGCGGGGTGTTCGGGCCCAGGGGGCTGAGGGTGTTCATCTTGTGCTGTCTCTGGTTGATCGATGGTGTCTGGACTTGCTCGCGAATGACCGCGACTCGGTCTCAAGCTTTAGAAACAGGTCTCCATGCTCTCGATCACTGACAACTGCTCATCCACCAGCAACCCCACACGCCACTTGTCGAACGTCAGGCACGGGTGCGACGTACCAAAGGAAATGATGTCACCCACACGCAATTCAACGCCCGGCGCCACCGTCATGAACGCGTGCTGATCCATCACCGCCGTGACTTTGCACGCACCGACATCCTCGCCCACTGCCGGCACCACACCCGCCTTGTAACGCAACAACGGCACCGGCAAACCGGCATCGAACGCAACATCACGTTTGCCCAGTGCGATCACCGCGAAGCCCGGCTCGGGCAGCGACTGCACGTGCGCCCAGACTTCCAGCGCCGGGCGCAAGCCCTCGTGCAGATCACTGCGACGATCAAGCACGCAGCACTGCGCTTCCTTGTAAATGCCATGGTCATGGGCCACGTAACTGCCGGGACGCAACACACTGAGGAAACGTCCGGATGCGTTTTGTGCTTCGAACGATTCGGCAATCAGGTCGTACCACGCCGAACCCGAGGCAGTGATGATCGGCTTACCGATGGCGAACGCGCCGCTGTCTTGCAATTGCACCGCCAGGCGTACCAGTGACGCGGCAAATTCACGAATGCCACTGACCGCGTGATCACCGTGAATCACCCCTTCGTAACCTTCAATGCCGGTCAGGGCCAGCGCCGGTTGCGCGGTGATCGCCTTGGCCAGTTCGATGACTTCCTGTTCGCTGCGGCAACCGCAACGCCCGCCGACTACGCCGTATTCGATCATCACGTTCAGCTTCACCCCACGCGTGGCGAAGTAGGCGCCGAGATCCGCGACGTTGTCCGGGTGATCGACCATGCAGTAAAAATCGAACGACGGATCGGCGAGCAGATCGGCAATCAGCGCCATGTTCGGCGTGCCAACCAGTTGGTTAGCCATCAGCACCCGGCGCACACCATGGGCGTAAGCGGCGCGAGTCTGGGTCGCGCTGGCGAGGGTGATGCCCCAGGCACCGGCGTCGAGCTGACGCTTGAACAGTGCCGGGGTCATGCTGGTTTTGCCGTGAGGCGCAAGCTGCGCGCCGCTGTCGCTGACAAACTTCTGCATCCAGCGGATGTTGTGCTCCAGCGCTTCGCGGTGCAGCACCAGCGCCGGCAGGCTGACGTCGCGTACCAGTTGCGCGCCGATGGCGGCGTCGCCCTTTTCCACAGCAGTATTGATGGCAGTCGTCATGGTCGAACTCCTCACTTTCGCGGCCGCAGGCAGCCGTGGTTATTCGTTGATGCGCCGGGCGAGGCTGTTGGCGCTCTCGATCAGCACTCGGCGATAGTCGTTGTAATTGTTCTTCGCATCGGCCCGCGGGGCGACGATGCACAAGGTGCAAATCGCTACGCCTTGAGGGTCTTTGACCGGCGCGGCGAAGCAGTGGGTAAAGGTGTCGGCGACGCTGTCGAAGGAGAAAAATCCGTCGATGCCGGCCTGACGGATTTCCGCGAGAAAACGCTCCAGCGGCAGACGTTCGCCATCGGGCAGGATGAAGTCGTCTTCGTCAATCAGGTCGATGATCTGTTGATCGCTCAAGTGCGCGAGCAACAGACGCCCGGAAGCCGTCCACGGGATGGGGGCGTTTTCACCGATGTCGGAGGAAATGCGGAAATGCCGCTCGCCCTCCTTCATCAACGCCACTGTGTATTTACGGCCGTTGAGCAGGCACATCTGCGCGGTTTCATGGGTCTGACTGACGATCTCCTGCAAGGCGTGATCGGCCTCGCGGCTGAGGTCGAAATGACGCAAATGCGCCTGACCGAGAAAATACAACTGCCGGCCCAGATAGACATGACCGTCCTTGCCCACCGGCTCCAGAATTCGTCGCTCGAGCAGCGACGCGACCAGTTCGTAGACCGTGGATTTCGGGCTGCCGATGCCGTTGGCGATGTCGTTGGGGCGCAGCGGCTGGCCGATCTCCTTGAGGAAATCGAGGATATCGAACGCCCGGTCCAGACCGCGTGCCCGGCGTTTGATGGTGTCTTCGGTCATTTCAGTGGTTCCCATTCAAAGTCGCCGGATGGTAACTGGCCCTTGGTGTTGTGTCAGTTGGATTGCTGCCCTCACCCCCCGCCCTCTCCCTGAGGGAGAGGGAGCCTGACTGGATCGATGCACATGTTGTGGTCAGCCGCCAAAATCTGCATCGATGGAGATCAGTCCCCTCTCCCAGAGAGAAAGAGCCTGGCCGTATCGATGTAAATGTAAGCGTCATACGCAAAATCCACATCGATACAGATCAGTCCCCTCTCCCTTGGGAGAGGGTTAGGGTGAGGGGCTGCGGCCTAAGCAACACAGCAATTTTCAAGCCTTCTTCTTGTAGGCGATGCAGTCGATCTCGACCTTGCAATCGACCATCATGCTCGCCTGCACACAGGCCCGCGCCGGTGCGTGTTCAGGTTTGAAGTACTCGCCGAAAACCTTGTTGAAACTGCTGAAATCACGCGGATCATCCAGCCACACCCCGGCACGCACGACATCTTCCAGGCCATAACCGGCCTCTTCGAGAATCGCGATCAGGTTCTTCATGGTCTGATGGGTCTGCTCGACGATGCCGCCGACAATAATCTCGCCATCCACCGCTGGCACCTGGCCAGACACATGCAGCCAGCCATCCGCTTCAACGGCGCGAGCGAAGGGACGTGGCTGACCGCCAGCGGCGGTGCTGCCGGTGCCGTAACGCGTAATGCTCATGGGTACTTCTCCTGATTACAAAACGAAAGTTAAAACCGCGTGCTCTTGAGAAACTCAGCCAGACGCGGCGATTGCGGGCGCTCGAACAGTTCCTTGGGAGGCCCCTGCTCTTCGATTCGCCCCTGATTCATGAAAACGATTTTGTCCGAGACCTCGAAGGCGAAACGCATCTCGTGGGTCACCAGCAGCATGGTCATGCCGTCTTCGGCCAGACCCTTGATCACGTTGAGCACTTCGCCAACCAGTTCCGGGTCGAGGGCCGAAGTGACTTCATCAAACAGCATCAGGCTCGGGTTCATCGCAATCGCCCGGGCGATCGCGACGCGCTGTTGCTGACCGCCGGACAACTGACCGGGAAAGTGATTGCGCCGCTCCAGCAAGCCGACGCGCTCCAGCCACTTTTCCGCGAGGACGACGGCTTCGTCCTTGTGCATTTTCTTCACCTTGAGCAAGCCCAGGGTGACGTTCTGCAACGCGGTCAAATGCGGGAACAGGTTGAACTGCTGGAACGCCATGCCGGTCATCGCACGATGGCGGGCGATGACTTTTTCGGCATGCCGCACTCGCTTGCCGTTGACCTCGTCATAGCCGATGGATTCGCCGTCGAGCAGGATCTGTCCGCCCTGGAATTCTTCGAGCATGTTCACGCAACGCAGCAGCGTGGTTTTACCCGAACCGCTGGAACCGATCAGCGTCACCACGTTGCCGCGCTGCATGCTCAGATCGACACCTTTGAGCACTTCTACTGCGCCGTACTGTTTGTGCAGGCCACGGATGTCCAGCAACGCCTGATTCTGTGGAGAAACTTGAGCTTGAGTCATGGCAGGGCCACCCGCTTTTCAATGTGCCGGCCGAGTAATTCGATGCCGTAGTTGATGACGAAGAACAGAAAACCGGCGAACAGGTAGAACTCCAGGGTCATGAAGTTCCGGGCGATGATCTGTTGCGTGCTGAGCAGCAGTTCGGCCACGCCGATCACCGAGAGCAAGGTCGAGGCCTTGACGATTTCGGTGGACGAGTTGACCCAGGTCGGCAGGATCTGCCGCAGTGCCTGGGGTAACAGCACATAACCGAGGGATTGATAAAACGTCAGGCCGATGGCTTTGCTCGCCTCCATCTGCCCGCGCGGCAAGGCTTGCAGCGCACCCCGCACGATTTCAGCGACGTGGGAGCCGCAGAACAGCGTCAGCCCCAAGGCCCCGGCCTGAAATGCGCTGATCTGCCAGCCGAGTGCCGGCGCCATATAGAAGCAGGCCAGTACCAGCACAAACACCGGCGTGCCGCGAATCAGATCGACGTAAAACCGAAACGGTGCGCGCATCCAGAACTTGCCGTACGTCAGCACCAACCCGGTAATAACGCCGAGCATCGTGCCGAGCAGAATCGCCAGCGCCGACACTTGCACGCTGGTCAAAAAACCCTGCCACAGTGGCTCGCGTGCGACCCACAACTCATGTAACCAACTGGGAGATTCGTACATCGCAGCCTCCTATCGGCGGATCGCCAGACGCTGCTCGAGGTAGCGCAGCAGCATGGCAATGAGGTAACAGGCCGCAACATACAACGCCGTGGTCACCAGCCAGGTTTCAATCACCCGGTAGCTCTCGACGTTGATCTTGCGCGCGTAATAGGTCAGCTCCGGCACCGCGATCGCGGCAGCCAGCGAGGTGTCCTTGAACAGCGAAATGAAGTTGTTCGACAGCGCCGGCAAGACGTTGCGCAACATCACCGGCACGGTGACGTAGGCCTTGACCTGCCACTCGCCGAGCCCTATCGCCAGCCCGGCTTCGCGCTGGCCCTTGGGAATACTCAGCAAGCCGCCACGGAACACTTCGGTCAGGTACGCCCCGGCATACAACGACAGCGTGATGATGAACGAGGGAATCTTGTCCAGACGAATGCCCAGGCTTGGCAGCGCAAAGTAGATCAACAGAATCAACACCAGAATCGGCGTGTTACGCACCACCGTGACGTACACCGAAGCCAGCACCCGCAAGGCGCGATGCTTCGACAGCAAGGCAAACGCCATCAGCAGGCCGATCACGCAGCCGATGGCGATCGACACCAGCGCCAGTTCGAGGCCCAGACCGAGCCCCGCCAGCAAGGTGTCGAAATCGCGCCAGACGGCGGCAAAGTTCAACTGATAGTTCATGGTCAGCAGTACCTTGAGCGGGGCGACTTTAATCGCCCCACTCTCACGGGATCATTTGAATTCGACTGGGAAACCAATTGCTGGCGAAGGCAGATCTACACCGAACCATTGCTTGAACGACGCCGCGTAAGTCGGGAATTCAACGCCGGTCATGGCTTCATGCAGCGCGGTGTTGACGAAGTTCAGCCAGTCCTGATCGCCGCGTTTCACCGCGCACGCATAGGTTTGCGGGCTCCACGCATAGCTTGGGCTGCGGTAGCGGCCAGGGTTCTGCACCATCAGGTATTTGACCGAGGACTGGTCGGTGGCGGCGGCGTCGGCGCGACCGGAGTTAACGGCCTGATACATCAGATCGACGCTGTCGTATTGATCGACCTTGGCCTTCGGCAAGGCCTGATGCACCAGTTCTTCGGCGTAGACGTTTTGCAGCACGGCCACGGTAACGCTGTCGCCGGCGGCTTGCAGATCTTCGATTTCCTTGTACTTGCTGTTGTTCGGCAACAACAGGCCGACGCCTTCGCGGTAGTACGGCAGGGTGAACGCCACTTGTTGCGCGCGGCTGGCGGTAACGGTGATGAACTGGCAGCTCATGTCGACCTTGTCGGTCAGCAGATTGGGAATCCGCGCATCGGACGACTGCACCACGAACTCGACTTTGCTCGGATCATTGAACAGACCTTTGGCGACGATCCGCGCGATGTCGATATCAAAGCCCTGCAACTTGCCGTCCGCGCCCTGAAAGTGCCACGGCGCATTGGTACTACCGGTGCCCACGATCAATTTGCCACGGGCCAGAACACTGTCGAGTTTGCTGTCAGCTGCCTGGGCCATACCCATGACAGCGGACGAAGCCGCAAGAACAAAAACACACGCTTTGAACAACGAAGGACGGCGATGCATGGCAAGCACTCCAGAATGGTGTTTATTCCGCTATACCGGAACACGGTTTGTTACTACGGAATAGACAGCAGAAAGTGTGCCATAGCTTTGGCAATAAAACCCAGGTCTTCGGAAACATTAATCGGTTCAACAAGTTAGCCCGCGGATCTGCGCGCGACCATTGCCAATAGAGGTTTGAACTTCGCTACTGAGGGCAACCGATTGGGAAGTAACGTCACATCCAAGGGCATGTGCGCGACCGATTGATGCACAGATAAAGCATTGAATCGGACTTGGAAAATGGCTTGAGCGCGAGTGACCGCTCATCGGATTTCCGGCTCGACCTGTCAGAGTTGACAGTTGTTGACCGGTGAATTGATAGGCCTACTGGTCCGGACCGAACGGGTCAGGAACCGAACTTAAAATCTCAATAAGGACTTTTGAAATGGCCAATCTGATTAAAAATGGTGATTTTGCGAATCAGGGCGATCACTGGACAGCAACAACCCCGAATAACGTCAGTTACGTAAATGGTCACTGCATAATCGCGACTCCTGACTCCATCAGTCAGGACATTCTCCTGGGCAGCGAGGGCGGTGGCAAATTCATGATCTCGGCAAGAATGAAAACACTGCCTGGCTATGCTGGCCGCGTCACTGTGCAACCACTTCCGACAGGCAACCCGGTTGAACTTGACGTCGGAGGTAACCAAGGCTGGACGATCAAGTTCCAAGAGTTCGACGCCCCTCTCGCGACACTCAAGTTCACGGTGAAGGTTGAGTCCAATGACGGTACGTTTGATGAACTTGGCTCTTATTTCAGCGATGTAACGCTATCCAAGCTGCTCTGAGCCAATACTCTTGAAAGCGAGCTTTCATCTCGTGACGGCTCGTTTTCTCCGTGAACGCATCACCACTGCAGTCCGAAAAAGGGAGTTTCCAATGGACTTGACAACCCCTTTCGCAGCCTTGCCTGCCACCTATCGCAAAGCCCTGAAAACCTGGCGCCCGGTGATTCTGTATTTCGCTAACGAGTACTGCCCCGCCTGCGAGTGGGCCGGGCCGATTTTTCGCCAGACGGCCGAGCCATACCGGCATCGCGCCAATATCTACATGCTCAATACCAGCGAAACTGCCCGTCATCCGCTGGTAACCGGTACGCCCACCGTACTGTTCTACAAGAACGGCAGGCTGGTGAAAAAACTCAAAGGCATCGGCACGGAAGAAACCCTCGCACGGGATTTCACCGAGCACATCGGCAAGACCAAAGCGCCCGTTGCCGCCCGTAAAAAAACGCATGATCTGCCCTGGCTGCGTCAGACACTTCGTACTCTGTGCACGGTTGCACGTGCGCACCTGCGGAGTCAGTGCTGAACAGGCTGAAGGTTCCGAAGCCGGGTTAACCAAAAAGTCGCAGGGAGGGATAAGGACATGACGAATTTGATCAGGAATGGCGAGTTCTACGAAGGCGAGAAAGACTGGTCAGTGAGCCATCCAGATCAGGTGAAATTCAACGAGGATGACTGCAGGATCACTTCACCCGGATACATCAGTCAGGACGTCATTTTCCAATCTGAAGCCGAAGAATATGCGCTGTCCGCCAGAATCAAGACTGCATCCGGCTCCACGGCTCGCGTGATATTGACGCTACATCCTGCTGGCGACGAACTTGAGTTGGCGCTGACAGACGATCCAAACTGGCAAGTGCGAACCGACTGGATCCTCGCGCCAGCCGGCACGACCGGCGCCACAGTCAGACTCCAGACAGACGGAGCAAACAGCGTCGCCGCCGCGCAATTTGGCAGTCTGGTGCTACTGAGTCTGGAGACTAGAGAACCGAAAAACACCCTTGAGCGAATCGTGGTGTAGTGGAGATCCCTGTTCGGTGTCAGGGGATAAATCCAGCTTCCTGTTCTCTTGTTTGAAGCGCACTCATTCGAGCAGTGACGTCGAAAGCCGGAAGTAAAAACGCCCAAGGAACAGCAAGGCAGTGGTACGTCAGGATGAACAATGGATCAACCCAAGCATTCGCGAGCAGGCTCACTCCCACATTTGAAACGCATTCCAATGTGGGAGCGAGCTTGCTCGCGAAGTGGCCGGCACGTTTCGTAGAGAACTCAAGGATTACGCTGGCGCGCGCTCCAAAAGCACCCGCGTCACCCGCCGCTCTTCCACCGCTTTGACCGTCATGTGCCAGCCTTCAAGTTCCAGACGATCACCAATGACCGGGAGACGATCAAGAAGGCTCATCACCAACCCGGCCATGGTCTGATAGTCCTCGGTCGGCTTGGCGCCAAACCCGGTGCGTTGGCGCACCCGCGCCAGATTCAACGCACCGCTGACCATAAACCCGCCCTGCTCCTCGACCACGTCCGGGCCTTCGATTTCGCTGGCATCGGGCAACTCACCGGCAATCGATTCGAGAATGTCGGTCATGGTCAATACGCCGACAAAGTCGCCGAACTCGTTGACCACGAAGGCAATGTGCGTCGACGCAGCGCGCATCTGCTCCAGTGCGTTGAGGATCGAATAGCTGTCGAGCAAATTGATGGTCTTGCGCGCCAGGTGTTCCAGGTTCGGCTCGGTGCCGGTCAGGTATTCCTTGAGCAATTCTTTCTTGTGCACGAAGCCCAACGGCTCATCCACCGCACCGTTGCGAATCAACGGCAGACGCGAATAGGACGAGTGCATCAAGCGGGTGCGAATCGCCTCGCGATCATCGGCCAGATCAATCGTGTCGACATCGGCGCGCACGGTCATCAGCCCGCGAATCGGGCGCTCGGCCAGTTGCAGTACGCCGCTGATCATCACCCGTTCACGACGATCGAACAGTTCGGTACTTGGCGCGT
Source organism: Pseudomonas sp. AC242 (assembly GCF_979258655.1). Classification (NCBI taxonomy): domain Bacteria; kingdom Pseudomonadati; phylum Pseudomonadota; class Gammaproteobacteria; order Pseudomonadales; family Pseudomonadaceae; genus Pseudomonas; species Pseudomonas sp. AC242. The sequence continues at coordinate 2,124,237 of NZ_OZ409873.1, read as the reverse complement.
CACCGTCGTCGAGCAGGTCGGAGAGTTCTTCGCCGACCTCTTCCACCGCCAGTTTGCGCCCGCCCAGCAAACGCATGACCGCGTGAGCCGTGCGCTCGCGTATCGGCCGTAAACCCTGCATCGAGCGCTTGCGGCGTGCCCGGGCGATCTGGTTGAACACCTCGATCAGAATCGAGAAACCGATGGCGGCGTACAGATAACCTTTCGGAATGTGGAAGCCCAGACCTTCGGCGGTCAGGGCGAAACCGATCATCATCAGGAAGCCCAGACACAGCATGATCACCGTCGGGTGCGCGTTGACGAAGCGCGTCAGCGGCTTGCTGGCGACAATCATCAAGCCAATCGAGATGATCACCGCGATCATCATCACCGCCAGTTCATCGACCATGCCCACGGCGGTGATCACCGCATCGAGGGAGAACACTGCATCGAGCACCACAATCTGCGCGACGATCGGCCAGAACATGGCATAAGCGCTGTTGGTCGTGCGTTCGCCGACGTGACCTTCAAGGCGTTCGTGCAATTCCATGGTGGCCTTGAACAGCAGGAACACGCCACCGAACAGCATGATCAGGTCACGGCCGGAGAAGCTCTTGTCGAACACCTCGAACAACGGCTGCGTGAGGGTGACCAGCCAGGAAATACTCGCCAACAGGCCAAGACGCATGATCAGCGCCAGCGACAGGCCGATAATCCGTGCACGATCACGTTGATGCGGCGGCAATTTATCCGCGAGGATTGCGATGAACACCAGGTTGTCGATACCCAGCACCAGTTCCAGCACGATCAAAGTCAACAAGCCTAACCAGGCCGTGGGATCCGCTAACCATTCCATAAAACGTCTCTATCTCTCTCGATTGATTCAGGCTGCCGGACACGGCAAAGCGCAACGCAAAGGCTCTGGGGCCGCGTTATCTACAATAGTCGGGTGTCGGAAAACCGGATGCTGCGAGTGCGTCAAGACCGCGCCATGGCGCGAGGGGAAGGTGCGACTGGGAGGCTCCGAGAGGGTGTTCATGCAAATCCTGAATGAAAAATGGCCTTGGAGCGTACAGGCTTTGGGAACATTTCCTACAGCGGCAAATCATTTCAAAATCTGTAATCCGCCCCGAATACCTCTGTAGGAGCTGCCGCAGGCTGCGATCTTTTGATTTTGATTCTTAAAAACAAGATCAAAAGATCGCAGCCTGCGGCAGCTCCTACAGTACGGTGTCAGCGTCCGGCAAAACGCAATCGCGACAACTGCCGCAAGTCCCCCTCGATGTAGTAATCGTTAGTCCAACTGTCATCCACGGCCAACGGACTCACCTGCCTCAACGCCAGCTTCTTCGCGAAATAGCGAAACCGGTAATGCTCGTAAAATCGCAGCAGCTCCAGCCCGTAACGATCCGCCAGATCGGTGTCGCCGCGAATGATCAGGTAGTTTTCATCGTTGCCATTGCTGGCCGAAGCGCTGAGGTTATGGCTGCCACTGATGATGGTCGGCGTATCGGTGGTGAAGTCGGTGACCACCGCTTTGGTGTGCACCAGCAGATTGCCTTTCTGACCTTTCATGTTCTCGCGCAGCCAGCCTTCCAGACCGGTATTGAGCAAAGCGGTGGCGGCGAATTCGGCGCTGCGGTCGGCGTGAAACCCGGTGATGCGGCTGGCGGTGTTTTGCAGGCCATAACGCAAAATGTCGTCGTGGGGCTGGCCAAGCAAGGCATTAAGGATCGCGTCCGGCAGCGAGAACGCGGTGACGAACAGCACGTCCTTTTTTGCCGCGCTGATGATGTTCTCGAACGCCTGCAGGTCAGCCCCGCCGGTACGCGGTGAAAACCCGGTAAATAACGGCTGTTGCGGATTCATCGGATTGTGTTCGGTGATCCAGTCACGGGTTGCACCGACGTCGTCCGGCTGCACCCAGATCTGCTCGAACGTCTGCTGATAACTCGCGGCGATCGTTTCATCGTCCAGCACATGCACCACGTTGGCCTGCCGGTAGACCCCGTTGGCGGTAAAATTAGTGCTGCCACACAGAACCGCTTCAGGGTGATGCTCACCACTGACACCGACGCGACTGAGGACCATGAATTTGTTGTGAAAGATGTTATGGGTCACTCGCCCGCGTTTGCTCGCCGCAGGCAGTGCCGCCAGACTCGCTTCGTTGATTGTGGTGTCTTCATCGTCCGGCCGGGCGTGGTAGAGCACCCGCACCTTCACGCCCCGCGCGAACGCCGCGTTCACCGCTACGACGATCGCCTGCAATTGATATTCGTAGATGGCAATGTCCAGCGCCCATTGGTCATCGACGGCACGCTCGATAAAACCCAGCAAGCGCCCGAGCAAACCGTTTTCCAGCCACTGACGGGCCGCATCGGGCCAGGCTTCGATGGGCATGTTTTTATTGGCGCTGATCTGCGCGTCGAGATCGGGAAACTTGCGCTGGAAGGCCTGACTGGCAGCAACGGCTCGATTGAAATTCACGCTTTGGTTGCTCGGCTGGCCGTCATCGGAAGTGATCGTCAGCTCCAGCGACTCGCCCAACTGCACGGCATCGGCCGTGCCGTAGGCCAGATGCACGCGATAGTGGAGGGTCATGCCCGGATTGACCGCGTAATCCGCCCAGCGAAATTTCTGCAGCGGCGCGGTATCGCTTGGTGTCGCGTGGAACTGGGGAAAGGTGTGAGCCTTATTCGGGAAGGTCAGGCTGTTGAACAGGAACAACCAGGGTTTGGCGCCCTGCTGCTTTTCGATGGCAAATCCCAGCAGGCCTTTGCGCCGGGGTTCGGCCAGATCCATGGCCAGCAGCACGCCGTTGGTGCCGGCGTAGGCTTTGACGCGGAAGTCGTCTTGAGGGTTTTTGACCAGAACGCGCATCGCTCACTCCTTGTGATTGGGCTGGGTGCAGCATAGAGCAGGGATGCGGGTTTTGAGTGTTCGGTTCTAGACCGGGTCGATGCAATCGCGAGCAGGCTCACTCCTACAGGGGAACGCATTCCAAATGTAGGAGTGAGCCTGCTCGCGAAGACGGTAGAAAAATCGCCGAAAAGGTTAGAGAGAAATCAGCTCATCAATGTGTCGATACTCGGATCCCAACGCTGAAGCCAGATCCCGCGCCCGCCCCAACCGGATCGGCCCACGCTCGATATCGATCAACAACCCCGGACACGCCAGCGCCGCTAGTCCCGACCACTTTTTCAAACGCCCATCGGTCACCACCAGCAGGCGTTGCTGCTCGGCGGGAAAACGCTTGCGGCGCACCGCCAGCCATTGCTCTGCCTGCCCCAGCGCCGCCAGCAACGGCGTGCCACCGCCAGCGCCCAACGCCTCCAGCCAGCTATGCAAACCGCTGGAGGCCTTCAACCCTTGCACCTGCCATTTCGGCGCCGAGCCGCTGGCCGTCAACAAGGCCAGGCGCGCCCGTTGGCGATAGGCGTCATCGAACAGTTGCGCGAGCAGGCCTTTGGCATCGCTCAAGGCCTGATGACGCCGCGTCGAGGCGGAGGCATCGACGATCACCAGCCACAGCTCATGCGGCGAGCGTGTGCGCAGTTGAAACAGCAGATCTTCACGAACCCGAGGACGCCCCTTGAGCAACGTGCCCGGCCAGTTCACCGTACCGCTGCGGGCCGTATGGCGCTTGCCCTGACGTCCGTTGTCCAGCCGTCCGGCGCGGGGTCTGGCATTCGCCCCCGCATCGGATCGGGGGCGAATGCCTAAGGCTTTTTTGGCCAGCTCGGCACTTCGCGGCGGGCGCCGGTGGCGAGCGCCGGCGCCGGCATGTCACCCCACTGGCCCTGCCCTTCGCTCGGTGATGCCTGAGTCTCGGCCGGCGCCTGAGCCGGTTGTTGCGGACTCGATGGCGCTTGCTCACGGCGCCGATGGCGCAGGGCAAACTCGGCCACGGCGTCGATGTCTTCCTCGCCAATCACCGCAGCCCCGCGCCATGCCGCGTGAGCACGAGCGGCGCGTAACCAGACCAGGTCGGCACGCAGTCCATCGACGCCGGCAGCAAAGCAACGCTCGGTGATCTGCGCCAGTGCGGCATCGTCCAGCGCAATATTGGCCAAGGCAGCGCGAGCATTTTCGCAACGCACACGCAGGGCTTGTTGCTCAGCTTCCCACTGCGTGCAGAACGCTTGCGGGTCGCTGTCGAAATCCAGACGCCGGCGGATGATCTGCCCGCGCTCGGTCGGCGCCGTGTGGCCACTGAGGGCAACGTTCAGGCCGAAGCGGTCAAGCAGTTGCGGACGCAGCTCGCCCTCTTCCGGGTTCATCGTGCCGATCAGCACGAACTTCGCCGAATGCCGATGGGAGATGCCGTCGCGCTCGATCAGGTTGGTGCCGCTGGCGGCAACGTCGAGCAGCAGATCGACCAAATGATCGGGCAGCAGATTGACTTCATCGACGTAGAGCACGCCGCCGTCAGCCTTGGCCAGTACGCCCGGCGAAAACTGCGCTCGCCCCTCGCTGAGGGCGGCGTCGAGGTCGAGGGTGCCGACCAGGCGTTCTTCAGTCGCACCCAGCGGCAAGGTGACAAATTGACCGCTGGCGAGCAGGTCGGCCAAACCACGGGCCAGGGTGGATTTGGCCATGCCACGCGGGCCTTCGATCAGCACACCGCCGATTTTCGGGTCGATGGCGGTGAGGCACAGGGCGAGTTTCAGGTCATCGGCACCGACCACGGCGGAGAGCGGGAAATGCGGGGTGTCGGTCATTTGGGTTTTCTCTGTCGTGGTCGTGGATGTACTTGGCATTGTGGGGTGTCAGTCGGGGTGGCCCTCACCCTAGCCCTCTCCCGGAGGGAGAGGGAACTGACCGAGGTGTTCTTTCAAGGTACGCCGACCTGATTTATCGAGTTGAACTCAGACTCCAAGCCAACAAAAATCGGCTCCCTTTCCCCCTTCCCCCCATACTCCCCTGGGGGAGAGGGAACTGATTGCGGTGCTCTTTCGAGTTACGCCGACCTGGATTATCGAGTCGACTTCGATTCTGAACAGCACACAAATCGGCTCCCTTTCCCCCTCGCCCTCTTGGGGGAGAGGGCTGGGGCGAGGGGGTGACTTTCCTGAGGACGCTACATATCTTCCTCAATATCCAGCAGCAGATTTTCCAGTGCTTCCTTATAAGCCCCCGGCTCCTGCCACATCCCCCGCTGTTGAGCCTCCAACATGCGCTCGGTCATGTCCCTCAGCGCATGCGGATTATGCTCGCGAACAAACTCCCGAGTCGCCGGGTCGAGCAAGTAGGCATCGGCCAGCAAAGCGTACTGATGATCATCGATCAACTGTGTCGTGGCATCGAACGCGAACAGATTATCCACCGTCGCCGCCATCTCGAACGCGCCTTTATAGCCATGACGCTTGACCCCGTCGATCCATTTCGGATTGGCCGCCCGTGAGCGAATCACCCGGTTCAGTTCTTCTTTCAAGGTGCGAATCTTCGGCAGGTCCGGTTGACTGTGATCGCCGTGATAACTCGCCGCCGCTTCGCCGCGCAGGGTTTCCACGGCAGCCAGCATGCCGCCCTGGAACTGGTAGTAATCATTGGAATCAAGCAAGTCGTGCTCGCGGTTGTCCTGATTTTGCAGCACCGCCTGGACCTGACTCAGGCGCTGGACGAACTGCTCGCGGGCGGCCGTACCTTCGTCGGCACCGCCATAGGCGTAAGCGCCCCAGTTCAGATAAACCTCGGCCAGATCGTCGCGGCTCTGCCACAAACGGCCATCGATCGCGCCCTGCACGCCTGCGCCGTAGGCACCGGGTTTGGCGCCGAAGATCCGCCAACCGGCCTGACGCCGTGCGGTGTCCGCATCGACGCCCGACTGCAACAGTGCCTCGCGCTCGGCCCGTACTTTGGCGGCCAATGGGTTGAGATCGTCCGGCTCGTCCAGTGCCGCTACCGCCTGCACCGCCGCATCGAACAGGCGAATCAGGTTAGCGAACGCATCGCGGAAAAATCCGGAAACCCGCAACGTGACATCGACGCGCGGGCGGTCGAGCAGACTCAGCGGCAGAATTTCGAAATCGTCAACGCGCTGACTGCCAGTGGCCCACACCGGACGCACGCCCATCAACGCCATGGCCTGGGCGATGTCGTCGCCACCGGTACGCATGGTTGCCGTGCCCCAGACCGATAAACCGAGCTGGCGCAGGTGATCGCCGTGGTCCTGGAGATGGCGTTCGAGAATCAACGTCGCCGACTGGAAGCCGATGCGCCACGCGGTGGTGGTCGGCAAGTTGCGTACGTCGACCGAGTAGAAGTTACGACCGGTGGGCAGCACGTCGAGGCGGCCACGGCTCGGTGCGCCACTCGGGCCAGCAGGGACGAAACGACCGCTGAGGGCGTCGAGCAGGCCGCGCATTTCGGCAGGGCCGCAGGCATCGAGGCGTGGGGCGACGACTTCGCGCAGATTCTCGACTATTGCACTGACTTCAGCCCAACGCGGTCCTTGTAGGAGTGAGCCTGCTCGCGATGGCGGTGTATCAGGCAAATCCGTATCGAATGACACTCCGCTATCGCGAGCAGGCTCACTCCTACAAGGGGATTGCAGCGTCTGGGAAATCAGTTGCGTGGCAAACAGTTCGAGGCGTTCGCGGGTGTCGCCGGCGCTGCGCCAGACTTCATCGCTTTGCGATTGCAGCTCTGCGGGGCGCGGGCCGGTCCATGGATCGGCTAGCGCGCAATCGAGCGGATCGAAACCGAGTTCAAAGGCTTTGGCCAACGCGCGCAGCAGACTCGACTGCGCGCCCTTGCCGTCTCCGCGTGGAATGCGCAGCAGCGCCAGCAACGTATCAATGCGCAATCGCCCGCTCGGTGACTCGCCAAAAATGTGCAAGCCATCGCGAATCTGCGATTCCTTCAAATCACACAAATAGGTATCGAGACGCGGTAGCCAGATTGCCGCGTCGGCGTCGCTGTCCATCCCGGCGTCGAGTTGCAGTTCGCGGTCGATCTGCGTCTCGCGCACCAATTGCAGAATGTCGCGCTGCAACTCGCGGGCGCGGCGCGGATCGAGCAGTTGTGCTTCGTAATACTCGTCAGCCAGCAGTTCCAGATTGCGCAGCGGCCCGTAGGTTTCGGCGCGGGTCAGCGGCGGCATCAGGTGATCGATGATCACCGCTTGCGTGCGGCGCTTGGCCTGGGCGCCCTCACCCGGGTCGTTGACAATAAACGGATAAATGTTCGGCAGCGGCCCGAGCAACGCATCCGGCCAGCAATTCTCCGAAAGACCAACACCCTTGCCCGGCAGCCATTCGAGGTTGCCGTGTTTGCCAACGTGAATCACGCCGTGTGCACCGTAGGTGTTGCGCAGCCAGAAATAGAACGCCAGATAGCCGTGCGGTGGCACCAGATCCGGGTCGTGATAGACCGCACTCGGGTCAACCTGATAACCACGCGCCGGTTGAATGCCGACGAAGGTCAGGCCGAAGCGAATGCCGGCGATCATCATGCGCCCGTCGCGGCACATCGGATCGTTTTGCGGCGCGCCCCAGCGTTCAACCACCGCCGCACGATTGGTTTCGGGCAAGGCGTTGAACATCGTCAGGTAAGCGTCCATCGCCAGGCTTTGCTGGCAGGGGCGCTGATCAATGGTGTCGAGATCGTTGCTGACGCCACCGAGCAACTGCTGGATCAACTCGGTGCCGCTGCCCGGCAATTCTGCGGTGACCGGATAGCCCTCAGCCTGCAACGCACGCAGGATGTTCAGTGCCGCTGCCGGCGTGTCGAGGCCGACGCCGTTGCCGATGCGTCCATCACGGGTTGGGTAGTTGGCGAGAATCAGCGCGATGCGTTTTTCGCCATTCGGCACCCGCGCCAGATCGATCCAGCGCCGCGCCAGTTCAGCGACAAAATCCATGCGCTCGGGTTGCGCGCGATAGCAGACCACGTCGGACTGACTGCGCTCGCTGCGCCAGGCCAGATCCTTGAAGCTGATCGGTCGGCTGATGATGCGCCCGTCGAGTTCCGGCAAGGCAATGTGCATGGCCAGATCCCGCGGCCCCAGGCCTTGCTCGCTGGCGCGCCAGCCAGGCTCGTTGTCCTGCGCGCAGATCGCCTGGATCACCGGAATATTGCGGCGAAACGGCCGCAAGTGCGGCGCTTCAGGGCTGGATTGGGCGAAGCCAGTGGTGTTCAAAATCACCCCAGCCTCGACTTCATCCAGCCAATCCTCGACCACCGCCAGGCAGCCGGGTTCTTTCAGACTGGCCACCGCGATCGGCAGCGGATTAAGCCCCGCCGCCTGCAAGCGCTGGCAGAAAACATCGATAAAAGCAGTGTTCGCCGCCTGCAGATGCGAGCGGTAAAACAGCACCGCCGCAACCGGGTTTTCGGGCAGCCATTCGGCTTGCCAGTCACTCAGTGCGGCGGAGGTTTTATTGGGGTGGTAAATCGCCGTGCGCGGCAGGGTCTGCGGCTCTTCCCAAGGGTAATCGCGGCCGAGCCAACGGCTGGCCAGACAGCGGAAGAAGTCCAGCGCATTGCCCAGGCCGCCCTGACGCAAAAACTGCCAGAGCCGGTCGCGATCTTCGGCGTTGGCAGTGCTCAAGTCGCTGAGCTCCGGATCGGGACGGTCATCGCCCGGCACCAGAATCAGCTGCACGCCACGCTCGGACAACTCAACCAGACGCTCAACGCCATAACGCCAATAGGCAATGCCACCGTGCAACGAAATCAGAATCACCTTGGCGTGACGCAGCACTTCATCGACATACAGATCGACCGAGGCGTGATTCTGCACCTGCATCGGATTGGCCAGGCGCAGGCTCGGGTAATCCTCGGGCAACTGCTGCGCGGCCTCGGCGAGCAGCGCCAGGCTGGAGTCGCCGCTGCACAGGATCACCAGCTCGGCGGGGGTTTGGCCAAGGTCGGCAATGTTGTCATCCGAGACGAAACCGCCGGGCTGGGTCCTGAGCAGGTGCATGGATTAAACGCTGAGCGCGGCGCGCAGTTGCGCTTCGAGTTGGGCGGCGTCGAGTTCCTGGCCGATCAGCACCAGACGTGTCACGCGCGCTTCATCGGCGCCCCACTGACGGTCGAAATGTTTGTCGAAACGCGTACCTACACCCTGGATCAGCAGGCGCATCGGCTTGTTCGGAATGGCGGCGAAACCTTTGACCCGGAGGATGCCGTGCTTGACCACCAGTTGTGTCAGTGCGTCGAGCAGCAGGCTTTCATCGGCTTGCGGCAGTTCGATGGAGATCGAATCGAAGGCGTCGTGATCGTGGTCATCGTGGTCGTCATCGCCTTCACCGTGGTGGTGATCGTGATGGCTGTGGCGGCTGTCGATGTGTTCTTCGGATCCGGCGCCGAGGCCGATCAGCACGTCCAGCGGCAGACGGCCGTTGCTGGCTTCGATGATTTTCACCGCTGGCGGCAGCTCTTCGGCGACTTCAGCGCGAACGCGAGCCAGATCTTCCGGGCTGGTCTGGTCGGCCTTGTTGAGGATGACGAGGTCGGCGCTGGCCAGTTGGTCGGCGAACAGTTCGTGCAGCGGCGATTCGTGATCGAGGTTCGGATCGAGTTTGCGCTGGGCATCGACCTGATCCGGGAACGCAGCGAAGGTGCCGGCAGCGACGGCCGGGCTGTCGACCACAGTGATCACCGCGTCAACGGTGCAGGCGCTGCGGATTTCCGGCCACTGGAAAGCTTGTACCAACGGTTTCGGCAGGGCCAGGCCCGAGGTTTCGATGAGGATGTGGTCGAGGTCGCCACGACGGGCAACCAGTTCACGCATCACCGGGAAGAATTCTTCCTGAACGGTGCAGCACAGGCAGCCGTTGGCCAGCTCGTAAACGCGGCCGGTGGCTTCTTCTTCGGTGCAACCGATGGTGCATTGCTTGAGGATTTCACCGTCAATGCCCAACTCGCCAAACTCGTTGACGATCACCGCGATACGACGGCCCTGAGCGTTGTCGAGCATGTGCCGCAGCAGCGTGGTTTTGCCCGAACCGAGGAAGCCGGTGACGATGGTGACGGGGAGTTTGGCCAGTGTTTTCATCGGTATGCCCTTTGGCAAGCGGCGGGCATACGGGACGAGAACCGGCAACGCGCGTGCGTGCCCGGAGAGTTCGCCACCGGATCACCCCGCCCGGTTGAATTGAGAATCTGTGACGAGGCAGGTCTCCTGGCTGACGGCGTTCAGGCGCTGGGCCTGGCGTTTGCTGCGCCTTCCCGCGGGCTCATCAGTTGAGCTGGCAGTGGCGTGGCAGCGAACATCACCGTTCACAGTTGCGGGGGCAGCCGCGGCATTGACCGCGTTCCCTTCTTAGCTTCGGCGTGGGCCGAAGAACCTCGAAGGCGCAAGGCTACGCATCGTCTAAGGGTGGGTCAATGGGCGTTGAGATTTGGTTTTGGGGGCATATCCGTTGCTGCGGGTGCTGCCGCTGGCGGTTTCGCTCTTACAGCGAGTCCCTTTTTCAAACGCCAAAAAGGAACCAAAAGGCTTTGCCCCGGCGTACGGCACTTCGCTGAGGCTCAGTGTTCCCTCGCTACGGTGTCCATCCGGGGGCATCGCCTACGGTTTGCTTCGCTGCACCTCCTCTCGATGTGTTCGACTTCGTCGAACGGCGCTGCGCGCCTAACCCCCGGATGAACACCTTCGCTCGGCCTGCCGAAGGGGCAAAAGATCAAAAGCCAAAGCCAAAGCCAAAGCCAAAGCCAAAGCCAAAGCCAAAGCCAGATCAAGAGCCCCTCACCCTAGCCCTCTCCCAAAGGGAGAGGGGACTGACCGAGTGGTTTGGTAGGGTTACGCCGACGTGAGATATCGCGTTGAACTCAAGCTTTGAAAAGCACATAAATCGGCTTCCTCTACCTCGGGAGATTGGACTGATCGAGGCGTTTGGGGGAGGTACGCCGACGTGCGATACCGCGTTGAACTCAGATTTTGAAAAGCCCACAAATCGGCTCCCTCTCCTTAGGGAGAGGGCTGGGCGGGCGGCGTTCCGATGAGGGGCGAATCCACCACAAATCCAAAGCCGACCACGCTGTGCTCCTCACCACTCAATAGGCCGAGTGTCAGCTCGCCTGCTTTTGATCTTGATCTTGATCCACCGGCGACGTCGGAAGGCTGAGTGGAGGGATTGATCCGGGCGTGGGAGCGCAGCGACCGTTTGGCGCAGCCAAACACAGCGGGAGTAGGTGCAGCGAAGCAAACCGGAGACGCTGCGCCCGGATCGATCCCGGAGCGAAGGGACCCCGAGCCCCAGCGAGCGGGCCGCACGTAGGAGCAAGCCTTTTTGGTTACTTTTTTCTGGGCCGGCACTCCGGGCGTCTGGAAAAAGTGACCCGCCGTAAGGGCGGAACCCTAATCAGCAACACCCGCAGCAACGGATCCACCCCAAAAAATTGACCAAAACCCCACCCCCATGCTCTCCTACACAACTTGTTACGGGTGCCCTTCACAGGGTGAAACGGGAAACCGGTGAATCATGTGCTTTACTCAAGCCCATGTCAGTCCGGTGCTGCCCCCGCAACGGTAAGCGAGCGAAGCGTCAAAACCACTGTGTCAGCAAGGCATGGGAAGGTGACGCTTGCAGGTCGGCCTGACGCCAACCCCTCGTGAGCCCGGAGACCGGCCCGCAACACACAGCCCGCATTTTGTGCGTCGCTGAACATAACAAACCCGCGGTGGGCGGGCGCTGTTCGAACCTCTGCGAGCCCGACCCGCAGGGGTTTTCATGCGCTCGATTCACCCACTGACACTCCAGAGGGAAGCGCCATGTCGATCATCAGCAGCACCGGCAGCAACACGGACAAAATTGTCAGCACCACCACCCTGAGCCAACGCCTGAGCGCTGCGATCTTCGCGTCGATCCTCGGCGCCAGCCTGGTCTACTTCGCCGGTTTCTCGCACATCGAGGCGGTGCACAACGCCGCTCACGATACCCGTCACAGCGCCGCGTTCCCGTGCCACTGAGACCTGCCGACATGATCAAGCGTATTGCGCAAACCGCAGGTTTCACCGGCCTGCTGGCCGCCCTGCTCCTCACTCTGCTGCAAAGCTTCTGGGTTTCACCGCTGATTATTCAGGCTGAAACCTACGAGAAAGCCGAGCCGGTGGCTGTTCATGAACACGCCGAAGGCACCATGGCCGGCCACACCCACGATGCAGAAGCCTGGGAGCCGGAAGACGGCTGGCAGCGCGTGGTATCGACCACAGGCGGCAATCTGGTGGTGGCTGTCGGTTTCGCCCTGATGCTCGCGGGCCTCTACACCCTGCGCGCGCCGACCAAAACCTCGCAAGGCCTGCTCTGGGGTCTGGCCGGTTACGCAACATTCGTCCTCGCGCCAACCCTGGGCCTGCCGCCTGAGTTGCCGGGCACCGCTGCCGCTGATCTGGCCTCACGACAAATGTGGTGGATCGGCACGGCCGCTTCGACCGCTGTCGGCCTGTCGCTGATCGTGTTCAGCCGTCACTGGCTGATGAAGATCCTTGGTGTGGCCATCCTCGCCGTGCCGCACGTGATCGGCGCGCCGCAGCCGCAAGTGCATTCGATGCTCGCGCCGGAAGCACTGGAAGCCCAGTTCAAAATCGCTTCGCAGCTAACCAACGTAGTGTTCTGGCTGGCCCTGGGTCTGATCAGCGCCTGGTTGTTCCGCCGCAAAAGCGATGGTCAATACCACGTATGACCGATGACAGCGCAGTGCCGACCTTCGTGATCGGCCTGGGCTGCCAGCGCGGCTGCCCGGCCAGCACGCTGCGCGCATTGCTTGACCAAGCCTTACAGGCACACCGAATCGAGCTGCAAGCGGTCAAGGCGTTGGCCAGCATCGACTTGAAGCGCGACGAGCCAGGGCTGCAAGAACTTGCCGCGCAACTGGCCCTGCCCTTGCTGTACTTCAGCAGCGAGGAATTGGCCACTTATCAGCAACGACTCAGTCACCATTCGCAAATCGCCTTCGAACGCACCGGTTGCTACGGCGTCGCCGAAAGTGCGGCACTGGCCCTCGCCGAACAGTTGATTCAGGCACCGGCAAAACTGCTGATTTCCCGGCAGAAATACGCCCAGGCCACGTTGGCATTGGCCGGCGCGGCGTAAAATCCCGATAATCCCCGCCATTGATCATGAGCAATCTTCATCTGAAGCGTTGTTGCACCTCTTTTCCAAGGATTTAACGATGACTGTCTACTTCATCGGCGCCGGCCCCGGCGACCCGGAATTGATCACCGTCAAAGGCCAGCGGCTGATCCGCAGTTGCCCGGTGATTATCTATGCAGGTTCGTTGGTGCCGGCAGCGGTGCTCGACGGCCATCAAGCCGAGACGGTGGTCAACAGCGCTGAGCTGCACCTCGAACAGATCATCGAACTGATCAAAACCGCGCATGCCAACGGCCAGGATGTGGCGCGGGTGCATTCCGGCGATCCGAGTCTGTATGGCGCGATTGGTGAGCAGATTCGTTATCTGCGTGAGCTGGATATTCCGTTTGAGATCATTCCCGGGGTGACCGCGACCGCTGCGTGTGCGGCGTTGCTTGGCGCGGAACTGACACTGCCGGACGTGTCGCAGAGCGTGATTCTGACCCGCTACGCCGATAAAACCGCCATGCCGGCCGGTGAGGAATTGGGCAGCCTGGCGCAGCACGGCGCAACCATGGCGATTCATCTGGGGGTCAACCATCTGGAGAAGATTCTGGCGGAGCTGTTGCCTCATTACGGCGCAGACTGCCCGATTGCGGTGATCCACCGGGCGACGTGGCCGGATCAGGATTGGGTGGTGGGGACGCTGGCGGATATTGCCGGGAAGGTTGAGGCCAAAGGGTTTCGGCGTACGGCGTTGATTCTGGTGGGACGCGTGTTGGGCAGTGAGGTTTTTAGCGAGTCATCGTTGTATCGCGCCGGGCATGCTCACCTCTATCGCCCATAAAGCCTGCTCGCGAATGCATTCCTGAATGTCACCCATAAAAAAACGGCGCTCACGGGGCGCCGTTTTTCATGTCCGCAGCGAACACCTTAGTAGTAGGCGTTTTCTTTCTGCGTGTGGTCGGTCACGTCGCGAACGCCCTTGAGCTCCGGGATGCGCTCGAGCAAGGTGCGCTCGATGCCTTCCTTCAAGGTCACGTCCGCCTGGCCGCAGCCCTGGCAACCGCCACCGAACTGCAGAACGGCGATGCCGTCTTCAACCACATCGATCAGGCTGACCTGACCGCCGTGGCTGGCCAGCCCCGGGTTGATTTCGGTTTGCAGGTAATAGTTGATGCGCTCGTTGACCGGGCTGTCAGCGTTGACCATCGGTACTTTGGCGTTTGGCGCCTTGATGGTCAGTTGACCGCCCATGCGGTCGGTGGCGTAGTCGACTACGGCGTCATCGAGAAACGCTTCGCTGAAGTGATCGATATACGCGGTGAAGCTTTTCAGCCCCAGCGCGGTGTCTTCAGGTTTTTCTTCGCCCGGCTTGCAGTAGGCAATGCAGGTTTCGGCGTACTGGGTGCCAGGCTGGGTGATGAAGACGCGGATGCCGATGCCCGGGGTGTTCTGCTTGGAGAGCAGATCAGCCAGGTAATCGTGGGCGGCGTCGGTAATGGTAATAGCGGTCATGGAAACTCCTCGCAGGCTTGGGCGCAGTTTACGCCAATCGTTGCGCCGGACAAAGTCCTAGTATTTTTGTCGGGAAAGATTCTCGTCAGGCTCTTCGTCGATTTGCGCCTTGAGCCAGCGATAGCTGCGTTTTTCCACCCACTCGTAGCTCAGCCAGGAGCCGACACCGATGGCCAGCGCGCAGACGACAAACATCAAATACGGGTTGACGCCGTAGCGCCGGGCCAGAAAACCGCCTGCCGACAGCACCAGAACGTGCATCAGGTACACCGAATACGAGCAATCGCCGAGCAGTTTGAGTACCCGGCTGCGCTCGACATAACGCTCAAGTGAGATACATGCCATTACCAGCACGGCACTCGGCACACCCCAGTTCAGCAGCCTCGGCGCCGGCGGCAACTGATAGATCGTCAGCAATACCGCCACGATTGCCACTAGCGGCAGCCACAGTCCCGCACCGATCCAGCCCCGGCGATAAAGCATGCCGATGCCAATCCCCAGCAGGAATTCATAGACGATGTCCGAACGATAGAACTCGCTGATCCAGCCAAACCCGGTCCAGGTCTGACACACGGCGAACAACAGCGCCGCGACCACCAACAGACGCACCTGCAAGCGAAACAACAGCGCCCAGGCAAACAGCACGTAGAAAAGGATTTCGTAATTCAACGTCCAGCCGACATTGAGCGTCGGGTAGATGCCGTAACCGCCGGGGTTCTCGGTAGGAATGAACAGCAACGACAACAGCAGATGGCCCCAGTCCACCGTTTGATCCGGCAATATGGGCTGGGCAAACACCACCAGCAGCGCCATCAGCAGCGTGTACAGCCAATACGCCGGGACGATGCGAAACAGCCGGTACAAGAGAAACCGCGCGGGCGGTAGGGGTTTGTTTTCGGTCGAGAGGAAAATCACCAGGCCGCTGATGACAAAGAAAATATCGACCCCCACCGCTCCTTTATCGATGAACAGTTGCCCGATCGGTCCGTGTGCCTTGAAGTCGAAGAAAATCTGCATGAAGTGATGGCAGACCACCGTCCACGCGGCCAGCGCACGCAGGGCTTGCACTGAAATCAACATCACCTGCTCCCGATCACACCCTCAAATTCACCTCAATCCCTGTAGGAGCTGCAGCACGCGGCGATCTTTCGATCTTGATTTTGAAAGATCAAAAGATCGCAGCCTCGTTTCACTCGACAGCTCCTACAGGGTTTTGCGGTGTTGCTTGAAGTTGGGACAGCAAGCCAATCTGAATCGATCAAAGATTCTCGTAGCGGTTCATGTCCAGCACACCCTCTTCCACCGGATCGGTTTCGTGGATGTATTGACTCAAATCGTGGAAATAGAACCAGAATTTCGGATGACTGCGCCGAATTCCCCAACGTTCGACGATTTTCTCGAAGCGGTTGGCATCTTTGGCGTTTTCCATGGCATCGACAAATTCCGCCACTTGGTCGGCAGGAATGTTGAACATGAAGTTCGGATAACTGCTGAGCACGCCCGGATAAATCGTGATCGTGTCCAGCCCAGGCTGATAGCGCAGCGACTCACCAAGCAGGAACGCCACGTTGCTGTGCGCACGGTTGCGCAGCAGGCTGTAGACCTCGCGCTTGCCGTTGGCCGTTTCTATGCGCAGCATGGTCGCTTCCGGCAACTGGTCGATCACCTTCAAGCCGGCCGCCGGGCGCGACGTCAGGCGACTCAGCGCCTGTTCGGCATTTTGCAGCGCCGGGTCAATATTCGGCCGTGAGCAGTAAGCGCCGTCGCAACGGTTGATCGGATCGGGCCGCGCGTTGAGGTCGCCGTAACGCGCCAGCAATTGCATGGCGAAGTCGTATTTCGGATCCTTTTCATCGAGCTTCAGCGCCGTCGGCTTGTCGTCATCGATCGCCTCATAATCGAGCCACATCTTGAACTGGCCGCTGCTCTGGTACCAATCGTCGAGGTAATCCTCGCGGGAATCGGCGGGCATCAGGCGCAGGAAGTTCTGCTCGGCGCCATTACGGATCAGGTCGAAATACAGACGGGTTTGCGCCTGATGCGAAACGTTGCCGAACACGTCGAAGTTGACTGCCAACTGGTAATAGGTGCGCTCGAGCAAGGGATAGTCGAACAGCCACATTGTCTGCGGCACCTCGCCAATCAGGCCTTTGGTCACTGAAGCGCTGTCGAAGTGACGGAAAATGCTCAGCAACGCGTTGTCGTTGCCGGCCCACAGGGTCGACCAGCTCGGCGCGGGCAGATCGGCGTAGCTGTCGCGGCGCAGCGCTTCGTACTCATTACGTTTGTTGCGGTAGTTGTGCCACAAGCTCAAAACGCTGCCGACATCGTCGTTCTGCCCGGGCATGGCCAACAACGGCGTGGCCTGGCCGCGATAGTTCGGGTCGGTGATATAGAGGTCGTGTTCCGGCGCCTGGAACAGCGCCCAGAAGTTGTCGCGGATTACGTCGGTGGCGATCTGGCCCCGGCACACCGGCCCGCGAATAAAGGTGCGGACGAAGTATTCGGCGTTATCGAGCATAAATTGATATCGCGCCTGGGCCGGAATCGCTTCGAACGTCGCGAATGGATTGGCACGGCTCTGCGGGCCGTAACCGGGCAAGGCATTGACCTGCCAGTTGCCGCTGTAGAACAGGCTTTTCACCCGCGCCATCTTCGCCGCGCTCAGCGGATAGGTGATGTGGGTTTTATGCACAATCACGCCCTGCACCGGCCACAAGCGGTAATACACCTGAGTACCCGGATCGTCGTTGGGACGACGGGTGGCGATCAGGTCGATCGGCTGACCGCTCGGCGTGCGCGAACGCACCCACTGGAAGTAATGCCCCGGCTCGCCGTCCTTGAAATAAATGTGCGCGAGGTACCAGTGCTCGTACAACCAGCGGCCGACCAGACTTTGCCGTGCCCCCGGCATGTTGAGCAGGTTCTCCCACTGGACGATTTGCAGCGCCTCTTTCGCACTCGGTGCCAGGCCTTGTTCGTCAATCGGCGCTCCGGATGCCAGCCAACGCTGCAACGTCTGATATTGCTGATCGGTCAACCCGGTCACCGCCAGCGGCATGCCTTCTTTCGGGTGAGCGCCGGCGTAACCTTCAAACTCGGCGGGCAGCGCGCACATATTCTGGCGGTTCAGGCCCAGCACGATCTCTTCCGGGAGTTTGGCGTTCGGTGTCAGCGGCGTCTTGTGCCCGAGTTCGAGCATGCGCGCCATCAGTGCAGCCTGGCTGCCTTGGGCGTCGAGCACCGAATAGAAATCTTTCTGCTGCCAGGCGCGTTTGCCGAAGGCGTCGTAATACAGCCGGGTGGTCGGCGCCGCGACAGTGCGCTCGCCGTCATAGACCGGCATTTTGCTCGCACCACGGGCCGCTCCTTCGCCACTGCCCAGATTCAACTGGCAAGCGGAGTCGTAGCACGCATGGCAGGCTACGCACTTCTCGGTGAAGATTGGCTGGATGTCGCGGACGTAAGAAATCGAAGGAGAAATGGCCGGTGCAGTCGCTGGCTCTTGCGCCACGGCGCCCCAGCTGAGAAACAGCAACATTAAACCAATGACGCGGTAAGACATGCTGCTGATCCCGATTGTTAAAAAAACGCCGCGATTCTACATTATGACGCTCGTACCAACATGAGCGATATTCATGCAAAAGCCACGCATGCTCTAAAACCGCACAGGTTTGCTATGATCCCGCTCCTTCGTAATGGTCTTTCCGAGTAGTCCAAATGTCCGATCGCAGCGTCCGCCTTCAAGCTCTCAAGCAAGCTCTCAAAGAGCGCATCCTGATACTCGACGGCGGCATGGGCACGATGATCCAGAGCTACAAGCTCGAAGAGCAGGATTATCGCGGCAAACGCTTCGCGGATTGGCCGAGTGACGTCAAGGGCAACAACGACCTGCTGGTGATCACCCGTCCGGACGTGATCGGCGGCATCGAGAAAGCCTACCTGGATGCCGGTGCCGACATCCTCGAAACCAACACTTTCAACGCCACGCGCATTTCCATGGCCGACTACGGCATGGAAGAACTGGCCTACGAATTAAACGTAGAAGGCGCACGTCTGGCGCGCAAGATTGCCGACGCCAAGACCGCCGAGAACCCGGCCAAGCCACGTTTCGTCGCTGGCGTGCTCGGTCCTACGAGTCGCACCTGTTCGCTGTCGCCGGACGTCAACAACCCCGGCTATCGCAACGTCACCTTCGATGAGCTGGTGGAAAACTACACCGAAGCCACCAAAGGTCTGATCGAGGGCGGCGCCGACCTGATCCTGATCGAAACCATTTTCGACACCCTCAACGCCAAAGCGGCGATCTTCGCCGTGCAAGGTGTGTTCGAAGAGCTGCACATCGAACTGCCGATCATGATTTCCGGGACCATCACCGACGCCTCCGGCCGTACCCTCTCGGGCCAGACCACCGAAGCGTTCTGGAACTCGGTGGCGCACGCCAAGCCGATTTCTGTAGGTCTGAACTGCGCGCTCGGCGCCAGTGAACTGCGTCCGTACCTGGAAGAGCTATCGAACAAGGCCAGCACTCATGTGTCCGCGCACCCGAACGCCGGCCTGCCGAACGAATTCGGCGAGTACGACGAACTGCCGTCGGAAACCGCCAAAGTCATCGAAGAATTCGCCCAGAGCGGCTTCCTCAACATCGTCGGCGGCTGCTGCGGCACCACGCCGGGGCACATTGAAGCCATTGCCAAAGCCGTCGCCGGTTATGCGCCGCGGCAGATTCCGGACATTCCCAAGGCTTGCCGCCTGTCGGGTCTGGAACCGTTCACCATTGATCGCAGTTCGCTGTTCGTCAACGTTGGCGAGCGCACCAACATCACCGGTTCTGCCAAATTCGCCCGCCTGATCCGTGAAGACAATTACACCGAAGCGCTGGAAGTCGCCCTGCAGCAGGTCGAGGCCGGCGCGCAGGTGATCGACATCAACATGGACGAAGGCATGCTCGATTCGAAGAAGGCCATGGTGACCTTCCTCAATCTGATCGCCGGTGAACCGGACATCTCCCGCGTGCCGATCATGATCGACTCGTCGAAATGGGAAGTCATCGAAGCCGGCCTCAAGTGCATTCAGGGCAAGGGCATCGTCAACTCGATCAGCATGAAAGAAGGCGTCGAGCAGTTCATCCACCACGCCAAACTGTGCAAGCGCTACGGCGCGGCGGTGGTGGTGATGGCGTTCGACGAAGCCGGCCAGGCCGACACCGAAGCGCGCAAAAAAGAAATCTGCAAACGCTCCTACGACATTCTGGTCAACGAAGTCGGCTTCCCGCCGGAAGACATCATCTTCGACCCGAACATCTTCGCCGTCGCCACTGGCATCGAAGAACACAACAACTACGCGGTGGACTTCATCAACGCCTGCGCCTACATCCGCGACGAACTGCCGTACGCGCTGACGTCGGGCGGCGTGTCCAACGTGTCGTTCTCGTTCCGTGGCAACAACCCGGTGCGTGAGGCGATCCACTCGGTGTTCCTGCTGTATGCGATCCGCGCAGGCCTGACCATGGGCATCGTCAACGCCGGGCAGCTGGAGATCTACGATCAGATCCCGCAGGAACTGCGCGACGCTGTGGAAGACGTGATCCTCAACCGCACGCCGGAAGGCACCGACGCCCTCCTCGCCATCGCCGACAAGTACAAGGGCGACGGCAGCGTCAAGGAAGCCGAAACCGAAGAGTGGCGCAACTGGGACGTCAACAAGCGTCTGGAACATGCGCTGGTCAAAGGCATCACCACGCACATCGTTGAAGACACCGAAGAGTCGCGTCAGTCGTTCGCGCGTCCCATCGAAGTGATCGAAGGCCCGCTGATGTCGGGCATGAACATCGTCGGTGACCTGTTCGGCGCCGGTAAGATGTTCCTCCCGCAGGTAGTGAAATCCGCCCGTGTGATGAAGCAGGCCGTGGCGCACTTGATCCCGTTCATCGAACTGGAAAAAGGCGACAAGCCGGAAGCCAAGGGCAAGATCCTCATGGCGACGGTGAAGGGCGACGTGCACGACATCGGCAAGAACATTGTCGGCGTGGTACTCGGTTGCAACGGCTATGACATCGTCGACCTCGGCGTAATGGTGCCGGCGGAGAAGATTCTGCAGGTCGCCAAAGAACAGAAGTGCGACATCATCGGCCTCTCCGGCCTGATCACGCCGTCGCTGGACGAAATGGTTCACGTTGCCCGTGAGATGCAGCGTCAGGATTTCCATCTGCCGCTGATGATCGGTGGCGCGACCACTTCCAAAGCGCACACTGCGGTGAAGATCGAACCGAAGTACAGCAACGATGCCGTGGTTTACGTGACCGACGCTTCCCGCGCGGTCGGCGTGGCCACGCAGTTGCTGTCGAAAGAATTGAAGGCCGGTTTCGTCGAGAAAACCCGTCTGGAATACGTCGATGTACGCGAACGCACCTCGAACCGCAGTGCCCGTACCGAGCGCTTGAGCTACGCCGCGGCCATCGCCAAGAAGCCGCAGTTCGACTGGGCAACTTATGAGCCGGTCAAACCGACCTTCACCGGCAGCAAGGTGCTGGACAACATCGACCTTAAAGTCCTCGCTGAATACATCGACTGGACGCCGTTCTTTATCTCTTGGGATCTGGCCGGCAAATTCCCGCGCATCCTTGAAGACGAAGTGGTCGGTGAGGCCGCCACCGCGCTGTACAAGGACGCGCAGGAAATGCTCGCCAAGCTGATCGACGAGAAGCTGATCAGCGCCCGTGCGGTGTTCGGTTTCTGGCCGGCCAATCAGGTGCATGACGACGACATCGAACTGTACGGCGATGACGGCAAGCCATTGGCCAAGTTGCATCACCTGCGCCAGCAGATCATCAAGACCGACGGCAAGCCGAACTTCTCGCTGGCCGACTTCGTTGCGCCGAAAGACAGCGAAGTGACCGACTACGTCGGCGGTTTCATCACCACCGCCGGCATCGGCGCCGAGGAAGTGGCCAAGGCTTATCAGGACGCTGGCGACGATTACAACTCGATCATGGTCAAAGCGCTGGCCGACCGTTTGGCCGAAGCCTGCGCCGAATGGCTGCACCAGCAAGTGCGTAAAGAGCACTGGGGTTACGCCAAGGACGAAGTGCTCGATAACGACGCGCTGATCAAAGAGCAATACAGCGGCATCCGCCCTGCTCCGGGTTACCCGGCCTGCCCGGATCACACCGAGAAAGCCGCGCTGTTCGCCTTGCTCGATCCGCAAGCCGAAGAAATGCGCGCCGGCCGCAGCGGCGTGTTCCTCACCGAACACTACGCGATGTTCCCGGCGGCTGCGGTCAGCGGCTGGTACTTCGCCCACCCGCAAGCGCAGTACTTTGCCGTGGGCAAGGTCGACAAGGATCAGGTGCAGAGCTACACCTCGCGTAAAGGTCAGGAGTTGAGCGTGACCGAGCGCTGGCTGGCGCCGAATCTGGGTTACGACAACTGAGACCGGTCAAGGGCCCGGGATTTCTCTAATCCCGAGCCCGGTCAATCACTCAGTCACGAACGCCACGAGGGCCCGGGCTTGGCTGAAAGCGTGCCTGGGCGCTCCGACTCATCGGCCAGACTCCGAAGATCGTTGATCTCTCGACGGGTCAGCTCGACTACTTTCTGTACGCGCAGGGCATCAATTGTCCTGCTCAGCTCAGCCAATTCCAGGTTGTAGTGTTCTTTGTCGATTTCACCGTTTGACTGGCGATCCTCAAGCTCGCTGAGCGATTGGTGACGCTGCTCGGCCACCGCGCGGTCGATCGCATTCATTTCCTGGGGATAACGCTCGTGCAGATATTCGTTCCAGTAGTCGCGCGATGCCATGCTCACCAACAGTGCATCGGTGCGCTCCGCCTCCAGAATCGATGCCCGCGATTGCGCCAGCATTTGGTCGCTGATCGGCGTGCCGTATAGCATGTACGCCGGTTGCCCGGGCAAATCCACGCCGTCCCCCCAACCGCTGGTCAGGCTGATCCGATAACGCAGACGTATTTCGGCGCGATCATGCCCCTGCCCTGCGGCCTCGGCCAGGGTCTCGACCCTTTCCAGACGAAACAACTGCCGTGACAACCTCAACAAGGCCCGCCCTCGGAGCATCAGTCGATTCGGTGGAATTTCGCGCAAGGCGCGATACACCGCCACCCGCACTTCCATTTCGCTGAACGTCAGAGTTCGTCCATCAGGACAGGTGCCATGGGACTCAGCGCTTTGGAACAGCAACTCCCGAAGCTCGGTGTTTTCGCTTGCGGCGTCCATGACATCCCACACCCTGCGCGTCAGATCGGCCTGCACAAGCCTGTAGTCGCGGGTATCGCGCAACAGTCGGATCAACTGGAAAAAGCGCTCGTGGCCTGGCTCTTGCGCCAATCGCGCCCAGACACCCCTTCTCACTTCAGCCAATTGCGGTGAAGCCCCCTCGAGCCAGGGATTCAATGCCCTTGGCGCAATGTCGTTGGCCGGGTCAAAGATGTTTTCGGCTGGCAACACGGCCGCATGGGGGTCATGCCCTGCGACGGCGCCATCTTCGCCTTCCACCACGCCACCGTTTCCGGCAATGGGCTGCTCGGCGAGTGGGCTGACGTCGGCGCCAAACAGCTGAGCGTGAATCATCCCGTCAATCTGCCCGCGTGAAATGCCCAGGACATGAGAAGAGGCATTCACGCGACTGAAGTATCTGAGCTGCTGTAACGCAGAAAGTGACAGGTCATCGTTGCCGGACAAATCGGTGCCTGCTACCAGGCGCGAGTGATTGCCATCGAAAAGCGTCTCGGGAAGGTGCGCGATGTTGTTGCTGCGCAGATCCAGCCGGCGCAGGTATCGAGCCTGCAAGACGCCAGCGGGCCAATCGTTCAACGCGTTGTAGCGCAGATCCAGCGTTTCGAGGACGCC
This sequence comes from Pseudomonas sp. AC242, assembly GCF_979258655.1. Lineage (NCBI taxonomy): Bacteria > Pseudomonadati > Pseudomonadota > Gammaproteobacteria > Pseudomonadales > Pseudomonadaceae > Pseudomonas > Pseudomonas sp. AC242. The sequence continues at coordinate 2,100,851 of NZ_OZ409873.1, read as the reverse complement.
GAAGCCGGGCGGGTTGAAGGCTTGCAGAATGTTGTAGCCCAGATCCAGTCTGCGCAGACGGTTATGGCTCAGCAACGGGTAAACACTGGCGCCGCTCGAGAGGTTGCAGTGTTGCATTTCCAGTTGTTCCAGTTCGCGCATGCGGCGCACCGCGCCTGGAAGATTCGCGAGGTCATTGCCACTGATGATCAATGTGTTCAGATCAGCAAAGGCATTCAGAAAGCCATCGGACCCGTGCTCGCTGATTCCCACACCGCGCAGGTTCAGCGTCGTCACCCCTGCAAGTGGCGCATCCAGAGAAGGTAGATCGCCGGTCTGCAGTCCTTGCAACCTAAGCTCCATGGCTTCGCCAGCGGCGCCCGGCGTCAGCCCCTCGAGCCAGGCTTCACAGATGCGCAAAGCCGCGAACGAGCGATTTTGCGCAGTGATGTGGCGCCTGCCAGTGCGCACCTCGCGGGTATACAGCCAGTCATTCAACTGGCGAATCAAGCCCTCACTGGCTTGCTGCCATTGGCTGATTTGCGCGTCTATCTGCACATCGCTGCGTCCCGCTTCACGCAGCTTGCGCAATAGCAGCCGGGCGCGTTCGGGCGTCATGCTCGGGGTCAGGCGCCGCAAGTGCGCCAGCCTCCCCGCCTTGTCCGCAATCACGGCGCCGCGCTCGGGCACGGGTAACAACAGGTCAGTCAGAGACCAGCCCGTTTCCGTCGGTGGAAACTGTGCAGGCACCGGCTCCTCGGCGAAGCGTGTCAATGCGCCCTGCCCAAGCCCTTTGGCCTGCTCGATGCGGCGCAAAGCCGTATTCAGGGCGGTCTCGCCTTCAGCACTGAAGACGTTGCCCGTCAGATTGGCTTTTATCAATGCATCGGGATGCGCCAGTGCTTGAGGCGACAGCGACGCTATGTCGTTGTCACGCAAGTCGAGCCAGGACAGCTGCGGCAGACTTTCGGCGCCGGTGGGCCAGGATTGCAGCTTCGTCGAGCGAAGGTTCAACGCCTGCAACCCGGTCATCGCCCTGACATCGAGAGTGTTTAACGGGTTATGCCCCAGATTCAGTACCTCGATGCGCGGCAAATCATTGAATTGCGCTTGCACTGGCGGTGTGACGAGCAGGTTGTTATTGGACAAGTCGAGTTCGGTCAAGGCCGGTAGCTCACTGGCGGTAAACGGCAGTTCGGTGAACGCATTGCCACTGACATCCAGTATTTCAGCACCGCTGAAACCTCTGATAAACCCGCGAGCCTGTTCGACGGGAACGTCGAGCAACCCCAGGCGCAACGTAGAAACGTGGGGAAAACTGCCCGCCGGCAATGACGGCAGCGTGAGGATCTTCTCGGCCGATGTCAGTCCTCCAAGGCTCGGCCCTGACTCAGGCAGGGCAAATGTGGAAAGGTCTGCCCTCACGCCGTAACGCTGACGAAGCGCGCCATTCCAGCTGCTCTTGAGCGCCCTTAAAACGCCAGCGCTGCGTCCGGTCGCCCATTGCCAGCGAAGTGCCGGGTTGCGCAGCCCGCCCTGCTGGGACGGGGCGTAGAACTGCGCAAAGATTTCATCGTGTTCGACCCTGAGCTGGTCAATCGCCAGCAGTCTCGCTTCGGGCGTTGTCCAGACCTCATTGAATCTCTGCGGCAGAGGATCGCTGAAGTTCGGCATCACGGCCATGAAGTCCAGTTCTGCGCGGCAATACTCGCTCACCATTTGTTCCAGATCGACCAGATGGCCGAAGGAGCCTGAATAGTTTTTGACGTATTCAAAAGCGCGCCTGAACGCCGCCCGACTCAGTTTCGACCAGTCCAGCGAGAGTCCGGCCCAAAGCCTTTCGTGCCCGCTGTAGAGAGCATCGGGCAGTGTGTCGATCGAGGTACGTGTCAAATCCAGACGCTCAAGCTGTTCCAGCCGCTCGACGTAAGCCGGCCACTGTCGCAATGCGTAGGGGGCGTTGACTTGCAAAGCACGCAAACCACTCAGCGGTGAAAGATCCAGCGCGTGCAGGGTTGTCGAGTCGAATCCTGAATAGTCGATGCGTAACGTCTGCAAAGACGTCAACGCACTGAGCCTGTACGTAAAACTCTCGGCCAATTCCGGCGCATAGGTCGAAAACCGCAGGTGGGTCAGCCCGGACAACCGAGTGACCGCCTCGGGCAATGAGGTGAGTGGTTGAGGCCTGGCGGGCAGTTGACCATAGCTGGGGCCCAGATCCCCCAGGGTCAGCCGGGTGACATTGGGGAACAACGCGATGAAGGCGTCGGCATTGGCATCCGTGATGCCGCTGCCTGTCACCGAAAGTTCGCGCACATGGGGAAAACGCGTGGTGATCACCGGCAGCGGCGTCTCACACACCAGCGACAGACGCGCCGCTTCGGCTGAGTGCTCCGCGAGCGGGCCATTGCGCCAAGCCTCCCTGAGCGCTTGAGAGAATGACCACTGGTGTTGTCCAGCCTGACTGCCAGTCGGGCCGGCCTGCCATTGATCCAGTGTGGCGTTGAGCGCCTCCCACTCGCGCCGACGCGCGCCCAGCTCAGTGAAAATTTGCCTGTCGGTCCGGCCACGCTGCTGGCGCAGAAATGCCTCGGCCTGTTGCGGACTCGGATAAAGCTCCGTCACGCTCGCTGCGACGGAGGAATGCAGGCTGGCGCCACGCCCGCTTGCGTAGTAGCCCTTGAGTGTTGCGCTCACCCGTGTCGGAGGCTTGAACCCTTTGAGTGGCGGCGCCAGCAATTGTGCGGCTTCACGGCGGTGGATATGCGCGTATTCGATGATTTTGCGTTGCAGTTCATGGCTGTCACTGACCTGCGGCAGACCGATCGCCGCACGTGCGTCATCCGGCAGCGCATACATGATCGAGTTGTAGAAGTTGTCGCCCGCCCCGGAAACGTGGTTAAGCAATTCACCGCGCTCATTGAAGGCGAGAAAAAATGCTCCGTTCTTGACCAGGTATCTTTTATCCGGCGCGGTTGTTTCACCGAGACTGTCGAGCAGTGCTCCGGTGGTGCTGCCTTCACGGAGTTCCAGACGCAGGGTCGGCGGCCAGCCTGGCAATTGCCGCAAGGCGTGCAAGGCCAATCGTCGGCTGTCCGCCGTTGCAAGGTTGGCACTGCGCAAACCGATAAAGGCGCGGGTCTGGCGTCCTTGACGTGCATGCCAGCGAGCCTCTTCGAGCATTTTCAAAGGCGAGCGCCCCGTCGTATCCATACGCGCCAGCTGTGCTGCAGTGGCATGATCCAGCACATCCTGCGCGGCTGCTTCGCTCAAACCTGGACACTCGCGCTGCAGCAGGCTGACACGCGCATCGAGCGGTTCAGTGCCGTCGTAGAGGCTGGCAAAAATCGCAGGCTGGCGTGTATTGGCAAAACCGGCGAGTTGCTTGCGCAATGCGTCTGCTCTGGCGGAATGGAGTCGCGCCGCATCCCTGCCAAGCAGATAGGTAATCTCGTTTTCGTCCAGCGCCGCCAGAATCCGCGCCGGCATTTCGCCGTTCAACACCTGCGCACGACTGAGCTGGATAACCGGTCGGGGGACGACCCATGGCGGTTGCTTTGCCGCGCCATAGCGGATGGACGGCCCGGACAATTCCGCCGCTTCAAAAACTTCCAGCGCCCGACCGAGTGGCCAGCGCGGCATTTCGGTGACCAGGGTAAGTGCATACAGATAGCGATCATCGATCCGCGCTGCCCCGCTCAACTGTTCGATGACCTGCCCTGCCGACGCATCCGCTTTGAACAAACGCATGGCGTCGAGCCATTCCGGCGGCGGTGGCAAATGATCCAGGTGCATCTTGCGCAAGGTGTTGTCGCTGACACCGCTGATCTGCGCCAGCATCAACAACGCCTCATCCGAAAGGCCCTCGGTCACATGCCCCATGCGCCGCAGCAGTGTCAGCGTGTCCCAGGACATCGGGCGTTCCAGCGTGTGGCGCCAGGCACCCCGGCCGTTGTGCCCAAGGACGGGCTGGTAAGCGTTGGGTTCAGTGGGGTGCCTGAGGCGCCATTGCGACGTCGAGGGATCGAAAAACTGTTCGTAGAACTTGTCACCCTGACGGATGTAGGTTTTACCGTCGATAGCGTGTTGCCCCAGGTCATTCGGCCCGGTCGAATCACTCAGCGTGACAGGATGTTCATAGCCGCTCAGATCGGATTTCCACAAACGTGTTTCACCGGTGGGCAATGTCACCGGGTGCAGATCTTCGATCACCGGCTCAGGCTTGACGGCAGCCAGTCGATTGAACCCCGCGCCCGCGCCAGCCATCACAGCGATCAGCGCAAGGTTTTCTGCCACATCCACCAGGTGCGCCTTGGCGGCGTGCTTGTCGCCCTCGCTCCACTCTTTTACGCCTTCGAAGGTTTCGAATAACAGTTGTCCGGCCATGATCACCATCATGACCTCGCCCAACACCGGGACGAACATCGACACCATGTTCAGCCCCAGCAACCCGACCTGCAGCAAGGCCGCCAGTTTGGCGTCGCGCGCCTTGATGTTGACGTCAGCGGTCGGAACCGCATGACTGCGCGCGTCGGCCAACACCCTGTCGCGATGCTGTTCATAGAGATATGTCCACAAATCCGAATTCTCGGCCCAATGACCATCGCCTTCGTGACGCAAAAGCGAGGCGCCCAGATAAGGATCAGGATCAGGCTGCATTTTCGTATGCCTGGGTGGCAGCTCCTGGATCGCGATAAACGGGTAAGCCGGGGTAATGACCTCGATGATCCTGCGCCACGGCGACCAAAGCAGATCAGTTGATGCATCGTCAGCTTCCTGTACGAACTGGCTGAAGTAATAGGGGCGCTTGGCATAAGGCAAAAACTGGCTGAAAAACCGCTGATAGGGTGTCGGCTCGGCACTCTGTGCCTGTTGTGCATCGCGAGTGGTAAACAGGCGCTTGAACGTTTCGTTGGCTTGCTTGCCGGAGTAGCGTTTCAGCGGATGCTCGGGATCATTGGGCACATAGAGAATCGTTGCATCGTACGACCGACGCTTTTCAGCGATCGTGAAGGCGACGCAGCCCACCAGCCTTTCCCCCATCAGGCCCAAGTCATGAAACCAGACGGGTTTGCCTCCCACCCTTGGATGTTTTTCACCATCGACGACGGAAAGAATCATGGCGTGATCTTCTGGCTGAATATCCCCGGCCAACAACGCGCGTTCGGCCGCCGCCCTCAGGGCGGCCTTTTGACTGGCAATGAAATGCTCGCGCAACAGCGTTTCTGCCGCAGTGTCCGCCGGGTGGAAAAAAGCCTTGAGATACGCCTGGTATTTCGCCCCGATGTCCAGGTCGCGGCACAGGTTCAGAAATCCTCTGACCGAGACGTTAACGGGCACTGGCGTGTAAATGCCGGGAGTAGTGGTCTCTACGATGAAACCGGAACTGCGGTGAAAGGCACCGTACTTGCACTCCTGACTTTCGAAGTTGTGCAGAGCCGCCTGCAGCAGCGGCAACTTCAAGACCTCGAAAGAACCGATTTCCGCTTGAAAGATCCCCATGACCAAAGGACGCTTGAGGCATAACAAGGTCTTATCGACGTCGACATCCACCTGATGGCGACTTTTCAACGCTTCAAGCAGTAAAGGCCGGGCAAACGCGTCGATGTCTTTGAAGCTGGACAGGGTGTTGTCCAATTGCACCTGCGCCGTGACACTGCTCTTGAAACTGGCATCCAGAATCTGGCGTTGTGCAGATGACGCGCGCGCGTACCAGTCTGGCATCACCGTCCCCGCGCGCTTGATCGCCGTCCTTCTCGGCTCGCTGGCATCGATCAGCCATTGCGGTACTGCGGCTTCCAGGAACTGCGCGTGGAAACTGTCCGTGGCTTGAGGTCTGGCTGGCCCGTTGTCCTGGGCAGTAAGGGAATTGGGGGACATACATCGCTCCTGTAAATGGAGCGACAGCACACCATCTCTGCCCCGCTGTACTGCGATACATAGTTATTGGCGATCGGTATCAGTTGTAACAAGTCATCTGAATCAAAAGACCGAGGCACCGCTGGCGCCTTTGACTATGCTTCAAATGCACGATTTCGAAGGGGGATTTATGGACGATCCAATCGACAACAAACCACCGACCTTCTGGCAGATGCTGCACAGTGTGATGGCGGCGGCGTTCGGGGTGCAGAGCGGCAAGAACCGGGCAAGGGACTTCACCCATGGCAAGCCCAGCCATTTCGTGGTGCTGGGCATTCTGTTCACGGCGGTGTTTGCGTTGACACTATTTGCCATCGTGAAACTGGTGCTGCATTTCGCCGGGGTCTGACGTGATCAGCGCATCAGGGTCTGCAAGGTGAACGGGTAGCGATACGACACCGGTTGCCCCTTGGCCGAGAGCTTGCGGAAATTCACGCCGTAGTTCGGCGACTTGCCCATGGCCAGCATTTGCCGGGCATGCGATTTGTCGATCAATTGCAACAAGGGAATCTGCCGGTCACGGCCGCCGTAGTGATTCAAATCGACGCCCTGCTCAACGTCATGCAACGCGACCAACGCCCAGCCACCCAAGGTGAAATGTCCACCGACCAGTGCGCTCAGGCGCCCGTCAACCAGCGCCTGCAAGGCCGCCGGTGAGGTGTTGACCGCACTGAACAAGGCATTTTTGCCGGCGACTTTGCCGGTCTCGGCGTACGCGCGCATCGCGCCGAAAGCCATTTCATCATTGGCCGACCACACCAGCGACACCTTCGGGTAACGGGCGAACAGCTGTTTGGCCTGCTCATAGGCGCGTTCCTGGTTCCAGCCGCTGTAGACCAATTGCCGCAGACGCATCTGAGGGTGTTCGGCCAGCGCCCGTTGCATGCCACGCTCGCGCAATTGCGCCGAGGGGGTGACTTTCAGCCCGGAGAACGCCAACACTTCAATCGGTTCGGCAGCGGGCGTCGGCGGGTGCAGGCGGATCAGTTCCTTCATCATCAGGTAACCGCCCTCCTCGTCGTTCGGCACCAGACTGCCGATGCGGTCATTCCGTTCGCCGACCAGCGCTTGCTGGTCAGGTGTCAGTGCCGCGTTGACCATAAACAGCTTCACGCCGCTGTTCTCGGCCAGACGCAAAATTTGCGGGGCGACGTATTGTTCGTTGACGAACACCAGGTACTCGGGACGATTCGGCCCCTGCAACGCGACACGCGCCTGAGCCAGGGTCAGTTCGGGCTGGCGTTGGGAGTAGAGAATCTGCAGATCGATGCCCAGATCATGGGCGGCCGCCTGCATGAATTGCGAATAGCTGACCCAGAAGGCTTCCTGCGTCGAACCCGGATTCAAAAACAGCACAGACTCTGCCCGCGCGCCGGTCTGGAACAGCGCGACGAACAACAGAAGACTGATTTGCAAAAGCTTGAACATGAAGCATCCGGGCCCAAGGAAAAATGGCCGCGCATTATAGCCCTCGTTCCACCGGCTATTGATGCCTGATCCCGCTTTTGTCCGACAATTTGTCGGAAGCGGGCCCGGATGGGTCGTTTACTGATGGCTGACCCAGAATACCGCTGTTCCTACCACGAGAATGATCAGGAACAAAATGGCCCACGCATCGACACTGCTGTCGCTTTTTCTTGCCTTGGTCGGATTGCTCATTGCATCGCCTCTTGTCGGTTTTATCGGTGATTGCAGAAAGACTCGACCACAGTTAAGACGATGATTGTCCGCACGACAAATGTAGATTAGTCGACAGCGATTCTCGTTAGGCGATTTGGTTCTTTACATATACTCAAACATCACTTTTGCGCATAACTGCAAACGGGTATATTGCCCCGGCTCCGTTAGGGAGTGCGCGGCCGTGCGCGCAGAATTGCAGAGGCACAATCGGACTCCGGCAAGCGAAAACGCAGTGCTACTCCGAATGGCCCAAGCCTGAGAACAGGACTTATATGTACGTATACGACGAGTACGATCAGCGGATCATCGAGGACCGCGTCAAGCAGTTCCGTGATCAGACCCGACGCTATCTGGCAGGTGAGCTGAGCGAAGAAGAATTCCGCCCCCTGCGCCTGCAAAATGGCCTGTACATCCAGCGCTTCGCGCCGATGTTGCGTGTGGCGGTGCCTTACGGCCAGCTGACTTCGCGTCAGACGCGCATGATGGCCAAGATTGCCCGCGACTACGACAAGGGCTACGCCCACATCAGTACGCGGCAGAACGTGCAGTTCAACTGGCCGGCGGTGGAAGACATCCCGGACATTCTGGCTGAACTGGCCACCGTGCAGATGCACGCGATCCAGACCAGCGGCAACTGCCTGCGCAACGTCACCACTGACCAGTTCGCCGGTGTCGCTGCCGACGAAGTGATCGACCCGCGCCCATGGTGCGAAATCGTCCGTCAGTGGACTACATTCCACCCGGAATTCGCCTACCTGCCGCGCAAATTCAAGATCGCCGTCAACGGTTCGACCGCTGACCGTGCGGCCATTGAAGTCCACGACATCGGTCTTGAGCCGGTGCACAACGCCGCCGGCGAACTGGGTTTCCGCGTGCTGGTCGGCGGTGGCCTTGGTCGTACGCCAGTCGTTGGCGCGTTCATCAACGAGTTCCTGCCATGGCAGGACCTGTTGAGCTACCTCGACGCCATCCTGCGTGTCTACAACCGCTACGGCCGTCGCGACAACAAATACAAGGCGCGGATCAAGATCCTCGTCAAGGCACTCACGCCTGAAGTGTTCGCACAGAAAGTCGATGCGGAAATGGAACACCTGCGCGGTGGCCAGACCACACTGACCGACGCTGAACTGCAGCGCGTGGCCAAGCACTTCGTCGACCCGGACTACAAGGCGCTGGACAACCAGACTGCGCAACTGGCCGAGCTGGACAAAGAGCATCCGGGTTTCGCCCGCTGGCGTACCCGCAACACCCTGGCGCACAAAAAGCCGGGTTATGTCGCCGTGACCCTGTCGCTGAAGCCGACCGGCGTTGCCCCGGGCGACATCACTGACAAGCAGCTCGATGCCGTCGCCGATCTGGCCGACCGCTACAGCTTCGGTCAGCTGCGCACCTCGCACGAGCAGAACATCATTCTTGCCGACGTCGAGCAAAGCCAACTGTTCACCCTCTGGGGCGAACTGCGTGAAGGCGGTTTCGCTACGCCGAACATCGGCCTGCTGACCGACATCATCTGCTGCCCTGGCGGTGATTTCTGCTCGCTGGCCAACGCCAAGTCGATCCCGATTGCCGAATCGATCCAGCGCCGCTTCGATGACCTCGACTACCTGTTCGACATCGGCGAGCTGGACCTGAACATCTCCGGTTGCATGAACGCCTGCGGTCACCACCACGTCGGCCACATCGGCATTCTCGGCGTCGACAAGAAAGGCGAAGAGTTCTACCAGGTCTCCCTCGGCGGCAGCGCCAGCCGTGATGCGAGCCTGGGCAAGATCCTCGGCCCGTCCTTCGCTCAGGAAGCCATGCCGGACGTGATCTCGAAGCTGATCGACGTGTACGTTGAACAACGTACCGAAGACGAGCGCTTCATCGACACCTACCAGCGTATTGGCATCGACCTCTTCAAGGAACGCGTCTATGCAGCGAATCATTAAGAACAACGAGGTCGTCGACGAAACCTGGCACTTGCTGCCCAAGGATTTCAACATCGACGAGATCAGTAACTGCGACGATCTGATCGTGCCGCTGCAACTGTGGCGCGAACACAGCCGCATGCTCAAGGCTCGCGACGGTGGTCTGGGTGTATGGCTGGACGCCGACGAAGAAGCCGAAGAAATCGGTGAAGACGTCGCCGAGTTCCAGGTGATTGCCCTGAACTTCCCGGCGTTCACTGACGGCCGCAACTACTCCAACGCCCGCCTGCTGCGTGACCGTTACGGTTTCAAAGGTGAACTGCGGGCGATTGGCGACGTGCTACGCGATCAGCTGTTCTACATGCACCGCTGTGGTTTCGACGCCTTTGCCGTGCGTGCGGACAAAGATCCGTACGAAGCCCTGGAAGGTCTCAAGGACTTTTCGGTGACCTACCAGGCTGCCACCGACGAGCCGCTGCCGCTGTTCCGTCGCCGCTAAGTCTTCTGGTTTAGCGCGGACAAAAAAACGCCGGTCATGTGACCGGCGTTTTTTTATGCCTGCTCGATTTACCAGAAACGCTGCTGGGTCAGGCGACTCCACCAGCTCAACAGTACGCGATCAACCGAACCGCTGGCGGCCATGCCAATGCGCTCTTGCAGGCTTTTGCGCTCGGCATAGTGCAGGTGATAGACCTCGGCCTTTTTCGCTCGGTCTGCGAGGTATTCATCGCTGGTCTTGAGCTCATCGACCAATTGTTTATCCAGTGCTGCGACGCCGAGCCAGACTTCACCAGTGGCGACATCGTCGATCGCCAGTTGTGGACGGTAGCGGGCGACGAAGTTCTTGAATAACTGATGAGTGATGTCGAGGTCTTCCTGGAACTTCTCCCGGCCCTTCTCGGTGTTTTCGCCAAACACGGTCAGGGTGCGCTTGTACTCACCGGCGGTGAGGACTTCAAAGTCAATGTCGTGTTTCTTCAGCAAACGGTTGACGTTGGGCAACTGCGCGACCACACCAATCGAGCCGAGAATCGCGAACGGCGCGCTGATGATCTTCTCGCCGATGCACGCCATCATGTAACCGCCGCTGGCCGCGACCTTGTCGATGCACACGGTCAACGGCACGCCGGCTTCACGGATACGCGCCAGTTGCGAGGACGCCAGACCGTAGCTGTGAACCATGCCGCCACCGCTTTCCAGACGCAGAACCACTTCATCTTTGGGTGTGGCGAGGGTCAGCAGTGCAGTGATTTCATGGCGCAGGCTTTCGGTGGCCGAGGCCTTGATGTCGCCGTCAAAATCCAGCACGAACACCCGTGACTTGGTCTCGGGCTTGCTCTTCTTCTTTTTCTCGCTTTTCTCCGATTTGGCCTCGCCCTTGCGCAGGGCCTTGAGCTGATCCTTGTCGAGCAAGGTCTGCTCCAGGCGTTCGCGCAGGCCCTTGTAGAAATCATTGAGTTTGCTGACCTGCAACTGACCGGCCGATTTGCGCCGGCCCTTGCTGCGCAATGCAGCAAAACTGGCCAGCACCACCAGAATGGCGATCACCAGGGTGACGGTCTTGGCCAGGAAGCTGGCGTATTCGGTGAAAAACTCCACAGAGACTCCTTAAACGATGCGCGGATTTCAGACACACGCGGGATGGCTCCAGCATACCCATGCGCCGGCTTGTCGGCCAGCCGTGAAACCTCTGGCAACACCCCTGTAACGGGCATTTCAAACAAGCGTATGTTTTTTCATTGACAGCTACCCGTCATCCTCATAACCTCGCCACAACCTTCAACGTACCGGGATGACGCGGACGTGGGCAGCATCTACTTGATTCGACATGGCCAGGCCTCCTTTGGTGCAGACGACTATGACGTCCTCTCGCCGACCGGTGTGCGCCAGGCAGAAATCCTCGGTCAGCACCTCGCTGAACTGGGTATCAGCTTCGATCGCTGCCTTGCCGGCGACCTGCGTCGTCAGCAGCACACGGCCACCAGCGCGCTGGCGCAATTCGCCGCCAAAGGTTTGCCGGTGCCGACGCTGGAAACCGATTCCGCTTTCAACGAATTCGATGCTGACGCGGTCATCCGCGCGCTGCTCCCGGACATGCTGGCGGACGAGCCGGAAGCGCTCGACATCTTGCGCAACGCCGCGCAAAACCGTGGCGAATTCCAACGCATTTTCGCCCTGATCATCGAGCGCTGGCTGGCCGGCACTTATGACACACCGGGGCTGGAAAGCTGGCTGGGGTTCGTCGAACGCGTTCAGGCCGGGCTGCAGCGGATTCTTGATCTGGCCGATAAAAACCAGAAAATCGCCGTGTTCACCTCCGGCGGCACCATCACCGCCCTGCTCCACCTCATTACGCAAATGCCGGCTAAACAGGCTTTTGAATTGAACTGGCAAATCGTCAACACCTCGCTCAACCTGCTGAAGTTCCGCGGTCGCGAGGTGGCTTTGGCCGCCTTCAACAGTCATGCACATCTGCAGCTGTTGAAGGCTCCGGAACTCATCACTTTTCGCTGAGTCCGGTTAACTGTGAACCTTGCTGTAATCAACCTCATAAGGATCGAACCATGACCTCCGTAGCCGATGCCGTAAAAGCAATGCAAGCCAAGTTCAACCCAGCCGCTGCTGCCGGTCTGGATCTGGTCTTCGGTTTCAACATCACTGACGAAGACAAGCAGTACTCGCTGATCGTCAAAGACGGCACCTGCGATATCCAGGAAGGCGAAAACCCGGATGCCAACTGCACGCTGGTGCTGGACAGCGAAACCCTGAAAGGTATCGTCAGCGGCGAAACCGACGGCATGCAGGCTTTCATGGGCGGCAAGCTACGCGTTGAAGGCGACATGATGCTGTCGATGAAACTGTCCGAGCTGTTCCCGTCGTAATAACGCGTTCAGTGACACAAGAATCCCGCCCCCTGTGGCGGGATTCTTGCGTTTCGGCCCAGTAGGAGCTGCGGCACGCTGCGATTTTTTGACCCTGTTTTTTTAGAAAGCAAAGTCAAAAGATCGCAGCCTCGTTTCACTCGACAGCTCCTACAGGGTTACCCGGTGAACGAAGCGGCCAGTAGCTCCCGGGTATACGGATGCTGCGCCGCATGAAACAGCGCATTCGTCTCGCCACGCTCCACCACTTCACCGTCCTTCATCACAATCAAGTCATGGGCCAACGCGCGCACCACCGCCAGATCGTGGCTGATGAACAGATAGGTCAAGCCGTGCTCCGCCTGCAAACGCCGCAACAACGCGACGATCTGCTTTTGCACCGTGCGATCCAGTGCCGACGTCGGTTCATCCAGCAGGATCAAGTCGGGCTTGAGCACCAGCGCCCGGGCAATGGCGATGCGTTGCCGCTGACCACCGGAAAACTCGTGGGGATAGCGATGGCGGGTAGCCGGATCGAGACCGACTTCATGCAACACTTCAATCACTGCCCTCTCACGCTCGCTGGCGTTCAAATCGCTGTGCACCTGTAAACCTTCAGCGATGATCTGCTCCACGCACAGGCGTGGGCTGAGGCTGCCGAACGGATCCTGAAACACCACTTGCAGACGTTTGCGCAGCGGTCTGAGTTGCTTGCCGCTCAAGTGCTCCAGCGCCTCGCCCTGAAAGCGGATGCTGCCCTGGGCATCGAGCAAACGCAGAATGGCCTGGCCCAGTGTCGACTTGCCTGAACCGGATTCGCCGACAATCCCCAAAGTCTTGCCGCGCTGAAGATGCAAATCAATGCCGTTGACCGCGTGCAACCAAGACTTCGCGCGCAGCCAACCACCGCCCAAACGGAAGCGCACATTGAGATCGCGCACCTCCAGCAAATCCTCGGCGGGCTCACGGCACAATGCCTCACCACCCGGCTCGGCATTGAGCAACTCAATGCTGTAAGGATGCTGCGGCGCGCTGAACAACTGTTCACAGGGCGCCTGTTCGACAATCACCCCGCCACGCATGACCGCCACCCGCTGAGCGATATTGCGCACCAGATTCAGATCATGACTGATGATCAACAGCGCCATGCCCAGGCGCTCCTGCAGTTCTTTGAGCAACAGCAGAATCTTGCGTTGCACGGTCACGTCCAGCGCCGTGGTCGGCTCGTCGGCAATCAACAACTGCGGCTCGCAAGCCAGTGCCATGGCAATCATCACCCGTTGGCGCTGACCGCCCGAGAGTTGATGCGGATAGGCCTTGAGCCGCTCGCGCGGGCGCTGAATACCCACGAGTTCGAGCAACTGCACAATTCGCTGACGTGCAGCCGCTCCAGCCAACCCCTTGTGCAGCGCAAGGCTTTCACCCAGTTGCCGCTCAATCGTGTGCAAAGGGTTCAGCGAGCTCATCGGCTCCTGAAAAATCATTGCGATGCGGTTGCCACGCAATTGCCGCAAGTAGCGCTCATGCACGCCCAGCAGTTCCGTGCCGTCATAGCGGATGCTGCCGTCGATCCGGGTGATGGCCGGGTCAAGCAATTGCAGAATGCTGTGCGCCGTGACGGATTTGCCCGAACCGGATTCGCCGACCAGTGCCAGGCACTCGCCGGGGCGGATATCGAGGTCGATGCCGTGCACCACAGACTGGCCATTGAAGGCGACGCGCAGGTCACGAATTTCAATCAAGTGTTCAGGCATCTCAAGTCCTCGGATCAAACGCATCGCGGCAGGCTTCGCCGATGAATACCAGCAGCGAGAGGATCAGCGCCAACGCAAAGAACGCGGTGAAACCCAGCCACGGTGCTTGCAGATTGCTCTTGCCCTGGCCGATCAACTCGCCCAGCGAAGCGCTGCCCGCCGGCATGCCGAAACCGAGAAAATCCAGTGCTGACAAGGTTGCGATTGCCCCAGTGAGGATGAACGGCAGATAAGTCAGCGTTGCGCTCATGGCATTGGGCAGGATGTGCCGAACGATCACTTGCGCATCACCTACACCCAGCGCCCGCGCCGCTTTGACGTACTCCAGACCGCGACTGCGCAGGAATTCGGCCCGCACCACATCGACCAGGCTCAACCAGGAAAACAGCGCCATGATCCCCAGCAGCCACCAGAAATTCGGCTCGACAAACCCGGACAGAATGATCAGCAGGTACAACACCGGCAGCCCCGACCAGACCTCCAGCAAGCGCTGACCGATCAGGTCGACCCAGCCGCCGTAGTAACCCTGCAAGGCCCCCGCGGCGATGCCGATCAGCGCACTCGCCGCCGTCAGCGCCAAGGCAAACAGCAGCGACACGCGGGTGCCAAATATCACCCGTGCCAGCACGTCGCGCGCCTGATCATCGGTGCCCAGCCAATTGTCGCCGCTGGGTGGACTCGGCGCCGGCTCCGTCAGGTCGTAATTGACCGTGTCGAACGCGAACGGAATCGGCGCAAACCACATTCGCCCGCCCTGCCCCTCGATCAATTGCCGCACCTGAGCACTGCGATAGTCCGGTTGAAACGGCAACTCACCGGCGAAGTCCTGCTCGGTGTAGCGCTTGAACGCCGGGAAATACCAGTCGCCCTGATACGTCACCAGCAGCGGTTTGTCATTGGCCACCAGTTCACCGCCAAGGCTCAGGCCGAACAACGCGAGAAACAGCCACAACGACCACCAACCACGGCGATGCGTCTTGAAGCGCGCCCAGCGGCGCTGGCCGATCGGAGATAACGTCAACATCAGGCAACCCTCGCGGTGAAGTCGATGCGCGGGTCGACCAGCGTGTAGCAAAGGTCGCCGAGCAGTTTTATCAGCAGGCCGAACAGGGTGAAGATGAACAGCGAACCGAACACCACCGGATAGTCGCGCGCCACCGCCGCTTCGTAACTGAGACGGCCGAGACCATCTAGGGAAAAGATCACTTCGATCAACAGCGAGCCGCCGAAGAACACCGTCACCAATGCTTGTGGCAAACCGGCGACGACCAGCAGCATCGCATTGCGAAACACATGGCCGTACAACACCTGCCTTTGACTCAGCCCTTTGGCACGCGCTGTGACCACGTACAGTCGTGAGATCTCATTGAGAAAGCTGTTCTTGGTCAGAATGGTCAACGTGGCGAACCCACCAATGACCAAGGCAATCACCGGCAACACCAAGTGCCAGAAATAGTCGGCCACCTTGGCCCATGGCGACAGTTCGGCGAAGTTGTCCGAGACCAGCCCGCGTACCGGAAACCAGTCCAGCGCCGTGCCGCCGGCAAACACCACGATCAGCAGCAGCGCGAAGAGAAATCCGGGCAGCGCATAACCGATGATGATTGCCACACTGCTCCAGACATCGAACGCCGAGCCGTTGTGCACGGCTTTGCGAATGCCCAACGGAATCGACACCAGATAGGTGATCAGCATCGCCCACACGCCCAACGACAAGGTCACCGGCAGTTTCTGCCAGATCAGTTGCGTGACGCTGGCACCGCGAAAGAAACTCTGGCCGAAATCCAGTCGCGCATAGCTTTTGAGCATCAGCCACAAACGCTCGCTGGCCGGTTTATCGAAGCCGTACTGACGCTCGATATCGGCCAGCAGTTTCGGGTCCAGCCCTCGGGTGGCGCGAGACTCGCCACCGACGGTTTCGACATGGCTGGAACCCACCGCCGCGCCGACGCCAATTCCCTGCAAGCGCGCGATGGCCTGTTCCACCGGGCCACCGGGCGCGGCTTGGACGATAACGAAGTTGACCAGCAGGATCGCGAACAAGGTCGGCACGATCAGCAGCAGACGCCGCAGGCTATAACCCCACATGGCTGTACTCCTTGTGCATCTCGCTTGTGGTCAGTGCAGTCGGGCTGATTTCCCACCAGGTGTCGAGGCCGGCGTCGTACAGCGGCGCAATCGCCGGTCGGCCGAAGCGGTTCCACCACACCGTGGAAATCCCCGGCGGGTAATAGTTGGGCACCCAGTAATAGCCCCACTGCAACACCCGATCCAACGCATGAGCATGGCGCAGCAGACTCTCGCGATTGTCGGCCCGCACCAGCCCTTCGAGCAGGGCATCGATGGCTGGATCGCGCAGCACCATGTAATTGTTCGAGCCAGGATCAGCGGCGCCATCTGAGCCGAAGTAATTGAACATTTCGCGCCCCGGCGCCTGACTCACCGGGTAACCGGCGACGATCATGTCGTAGTCGCGATTGCGCACGCGGTTGGTGTATTGCGCGGTGTCGACCTGACGGATATCGAAGCCGATGCCGATCTGCGCGAGGTTGCGTTTGAACGGTAACAACAGTCGTTCGAAACCTTTCTGGCCATTGAGAAACGTGAAGTGCAGCGGCTCGCCATTGGCGTTCACCAATTGATCGCCACGGGGTTTCCAGCCAGCGGCTTCGAGCAATTTCAAAGCCTGCAACTGTTCGGCGCGGACGTTGCCGCTGCCATCGGTTTTCGGTGCTTCAAACACCGTGGTGAACACTTCATCGGGAATCTGTCCGCGCAACGGCTCAAGAATCTTCAACTCTTCGGCATCCGGCAATGCCGTGGCCGCCAGTGCGCTGTGGGAGAAGAAGCTGCGCTGACGCAGGTACATGCCGCGCATCATCTGTCGGTTGGTCCACTCGAAATCCCAGAGCATGGCGATCGCCTGACGCACGCGACGATCCTGAAACGGCGGTTTCTGCAGGTTGAACACAAAGCCCTGCGCGCCTTGAGCGGCACCGGGTGCAAGATGTTCGCGGAGTAATTTGCCTTGCTCCAGTGCGACCCCCGCGTAACCGATGGTGAAACTGGTGGCGGAGAATTCGCGGTTGTAATCAAAGCCACCGGCCTTGAGCACCTGCCGTGACACGTCGGTGTCGGCGAAGAACT
This sequence comes from Pseudomonas sp. AC242, assembly GCF_979258655.1. Taxonomy (NCBI): domain Bacteria; kingdom Pseudomonadati; phylum Pseudomonadota; class Gammaproteobacteria; order Pseudomonadales; family Pseudomonadaceae; genus Pseudomonas; species Pseudomonas sp. AC242. The sequence goes on along the minus strand of NZ_OZ409873.1, from coordinate 2,083,601 downwards.
CCACGCTCAATTGATCGAAGTTGTACAAACCGCGCGTGATCGGCAGATCCTTCGCCCACCAGTCCTGCACCCGCTGGAATTTCACGCTGCGCCCGGCATCCACCGCGCTGAGGCTATACGGACCGCTGCCGGGCGGGATCTCGAAACCGCCGCCCTCGGCGAAATCGCGGGTCCGCCACCAATGTTCGGGCAGCACCGGCAGTGTCGCCAGATCCAGCGGCAAGGTGCGGCTGTCGTTGTTCTTGAAGAGGAAGCGCACTTGCGTCGGCGACTCCACGACGACTTCAGCGACATCGCGAAACTGCTGGCGGTATTTGAGGCTGCCCTGGGTGGTGAACAGGTTGAAGGTGTAGCGCACGTCTTCGGCGGTGATCGGCGTGCCGTCGTCGAAACGCGCCTTCGGGTTCAGGTAGAAGCGTATCCAGCGGCGATCCGGATCCAGCTCCATCTGCTGCGCCACCAGACCGTAGACGCTGTAAGGCTCGTCCTTGCTGCGATAGGCCAGCGGTGCGTAGAGCCAGCCATCGATGTCGGCCACGCCAGTGCCTTTGTCGGTATAGGGAATCAGGTGATCGAACGGGCCGCTTTCCAGCGAAGAACGGCGCAGGCTGCCGCCCTTCGGTGCATCGGGGTTGGCGTAGGCCAGGTGCTGGAAGTCGGGGGCGTATTTGGCGGGTTCGCCGTAGACCGTTAACGCGGGTTGCGGTGCGGCCCAACTGAACGGCGTTAAAAGCGCACATGCGCTGAATAAAATGAGCCTGGAGAACATGGGCAGATCCTTTTACACGGTGCTGCTACTGGCCTCATCGCTGGCAAGCCAGCTCCCACATGGAATTTGTGAACACCACAGTCTCTGTGGGAGCTGGCTTGCCAGCGATGAGGCCAGAACAGCCAATACACCTTCTGCCTACCTGTGATGTGCAACAGGCCGGCGATTTTTATAGGGCGGGCTTTAGATCAATAGGTGACTAAAATCCGCACCAACAGCTAAAGCCCGTTCTGTAGGAGCTGCCGAAGGCTGCGATCTTTCGCCGTTGGAAGATCAACAGATCGCAGCCTTCGTTAGCTCCTACAGGGCTGGTTTCAGAACTTGTAACTGACCCGCGTGTACAGCGTCCGCCCAAACGGATCGCCGTATTTCGGGTCGTAGCCGCTCTGGAACGTGTACGTCTGGTTGCTGAACGGTGGCTCGCGGTCGAACAGGTTTTTCGCGCCGAGGGTCACGCTCAGGGTCTTGCGCCAGGTGTAGGTGCCGGCCAGATCCCAGACGTTGTACGAGCCGACGTAATCGTGAGTATCGCGATCGGAGTCGTGGTAACCGCTGGTGTAGCGGTTGGTCAGCGCGGCGCCGAACGGGCCGAAACTCCAGCTGCCGGTCAGGCTGTGCCGCCAGCGCGCCACGGCGCCCGCCGAAGCAAAGTCGCCGCCACGGAAATCGCCCAGTTTGTCGATGTAGTCGCCCTTGAGCTGTTGCTGATAGTCATAGCGAGTGACGTAAGTGCCTTGCAGGCCGATGCCGAAATTGCCGTACGGGGTGCTCGGCAGACGGTAATCGAAGCTGACGTCGACGCCGTTGGTCTTGATCTTGCCGAGGTTGGCCAGGCCGGTAACGATGTGGTCAATGGAGCCATCCGGCTTGCGGATCAGGCGATCCGGGTACAGCTCAGGATTGTCGAACACCGCCGACTCGGGGAATTCGGCAATCTGGTTGGCGATGTCGATCCACCAGAAATCCAGCCCGGCGCTCAGGCGCTCGAACGGTTGATAGACAAACCCGAGGGTAACGTTGCGCGCGGTTTCCGGGTTCAGGTCGGTATTGCCGCCACTGGTTCGATTGAACTGCTGCGCGCAATCACGGTTGGCGATACCGCCATTGCTCGGATTGCCGCCAGCGCACAAGCGCGGATCGTTGTAGTTGGCGTTGGTAAAACTGGTGAAGGTCGGGTTGTACAACTCATACAACGAGGGCGCGCGGAACCCTTCGCTGTAGGCACCGCGCACCACCAGTTCCTTGAACGGCTGGAAGCGGAACGAATACTTCGGATTGGTGGTGCTGCCGAAGTCGCTGTACTTGTCGTGACGCACGGCGGCGGACAGTTCGAGGCTGTCGAGCACCGGCACGTTGACCTCGGCGTACTCGGCCGAGACGCTGCGATCGCCGGCCACGCTGCCATTGGGATCGACACCGAGGCTTTGCACGTCGCCGGCAAACTGCGCGAAATCCTGATGGAAATCTTCCTTGCGGTATTCGCCGCCCAACGCCAGTGCCGAAGGGCCGGCACCGAACCAGTCGCCGATTTCACGGCTGATGCGCCCGTCGATAGCCTTCACCCGCCCGACCGCCGTGGCGTAATCGCCGTCCACCGCGTTGGCCGCCAACAGCGCCGAGCCGGCAGCCGTCTGCGGGCCGAACGGATTGATCACACCGTTGGCAATACCGGCACTGACGGCGCGGTCGTTGACGTAACCGTCCTGAATACTGTTGACCACTTTGTTCTGGTTGTACGAGGCACCGAGGTTGTAATCCCAACCGACCAGCGTGCCGTCGAAACTCAGCAGCAAGCGCTGACTGGTGTTGTCGTCTTCGTGCTGGCGCGCGCCGACGGCGGTTTCGCGCCAGTTCACGTCGACCGGTTGCGTCGGGTCGAGGGCAAAGCCGTTCGGCCCCGGCGTGATGCCGTTACCCGGATAGAACGTCGTACCGGGGTTGACCTGATTACCCATCAAGGTGCCGGGGCCGATTTGCGTGCGGTTTTCGTTTTGCGCCCAGAAGTATTCGAGGCTGACGTTGTGATCGTCGGACAGCTTGCCGGTGGCTTTGGCGAAGGCCGAGGTCTTCTCCGTTTCCGGCACCAGATCGAGGTAGTTCCACAGGCTCTGCCGGCAGATGCCGTTGCGCGCCAGCAACCCCGGTGCGTTGCAGCCGGAACCGGCCAAGGGGTTGGTGGCGTTACTGCCCTGACTCCAGTTGGCCGGCGATGCGGTGCCGGAGGTGTAGTCGAGTCCACGGTTCGGCTGATAGTTGTAGGTGTAGCCGCGATCCTCAGCAGCCAGACGTTGCTGCTTGTCGTAGCTGACCACGCCGAACACGTTGAAGCGATCATCCTGCAAATCACCGAAGCCCCAGCTGCCGCTGAAGTTGCGGCTTTCACCGCCACCGGAGTGCGTCGGTGTGTCGTAGTTAGTGCTGATCTGCCCTTCGGTGAGGCTGGTCTTGGTGATGAAGTTGATCACTCCGCCAATCGCATCAGTGCCGTACAACGCCGAGGCACCATCGCGCAGCACTTCCACGCGGTCAATGGCGGCAAACGGAATGGTGTTGAGGTCGACACCCGAGCCATTGATCGCGTTGGTCGCGTTGTTGCTCAGGCGGCGACCGTTGAGCAGCACCAGCGTCTTGTTCGGGCCGATGCCACGCAAGTCTGCATAGGACGCGCCGCCACTGCTCGAGCCCACCGAACGTCCGGAGCCAACCGAAGACTGGTTGGCGGAAATGCGGCTGACCAGTTCCTCGGTGGTGGTGACGCCCTGCTCGCGCAGCTCTTCGACGCGCAGGATGGTGACCGGTACCGCTGTTTCTGCATCGACCCGGCGAATTGCCGTCCCCGTGACTTCGACACGCTGCAGTTGAGTGGTCGGTTCGGTTGCCGTGCTATCAGCGGCGATGGCCGGCAGCGTGTTGATTGCCAGCAGCAAGGCCAGGCTCAAAGGTGATTTGACGGGTGAAAACTGAATCATGAACAGCCATCCCTGCGTTTTGGTTTATGCAGGGATGTGCGATGACGAATCAGGATTTATAGAGGACGATTTAGACCGTTGGGTGATGAGGTTATGCAAAAAATGCCATGCCTCAGTATCAAGCCAATGCCACTTCCTTCAACAAGCGGGTATCCAGCCCGAAACGCTCCTGAGAGATCATCTTGAACTGCCCCTCTGCCAGATCGCAACTCACCAGCAAATTCCACGAATGCCGGGTTGCCGCTGATGGGATCAGTACAAATGGATGCTCAGCCAGCAAAGCGTCGGCAAACCGCTGTTGATTGGGTGAAGGCGGTGCTGGACTCAGCCAGTAAGGATTCGGCACCTCTTCCGGCTGTACGATTCTGACCCTTGCGTCGCTGATAACTTCAAAGCAGGTCAGTACATAAGGCTCCTTGTCCAGCACATCAAAACTGCGATTAGCGGCCACCTCCAGAATGGCAGAGGACGGATCGACTGAGGCGTAAACGACACGCCGGCCGGGTGCATTCCACCGGCCTCCGTTCACCTCTGAACCAATCCCGCTGTCCCACGTACATCGGTATACCTCGGGATCCAGTCGCCACGCATACCAACGTTCATCCCAGGGCAAGGGATTCATGGAGTAACCCCGTAAATGAGCCGACCCAAATGTTGCTCCACCCTCTGGAAACCCAGTGGGTGTCGGGTCAACTCCAACGGCACGTGGCCGTTCAGGTAAGGGGTGGGCTTCTGCATCCACTCCTCCGCCCGTGGCTGTCCCCCGAATGCCCGAATGGCCATTTCCAGCACCAATGCGTATTGGTAGGCGACGACACTCTGCTGCGGGTCAAGCCGTACCGGATTGCCCTCCTTCAGGAGACGGCGCACGGTTCTGACAGATTTGCCGGTGATACGCTTGACCATGTCGCCTTGCAGATATAGCTCGGAGGTTGAAAGCATGTTGACGACGTCGCTCAATTCAAAGCCCTGGTCAGTCAGGTGGACGATCAGCAAGGCATCGTCGTCTATGTTCTGGCCGTTCACGAGCAACTCGACAGGTTTTCCGTCGGCCTTTTTCAGCCCCGTGAGCCGAGGTGTTTGTACTGTGGGCATCGCGACATCCTCCATAGGGCACCTGGCGCGATCATCGCGCCAAAAATACCGATGAGAATAAGCAGGCGTTTCATGCTCGATGTGAGGGGTACGCATAATCGATCCTTTATCTGGGAGCCTGAGCGTTCAAGCCGCTCAGCGACTTCAATGTCAGGTCCGATGCTATAGGTCGCGCTTCCGACGACCAACCTGAAAAAGTCGTCGGAAATATCCCCTGCTTGCCGCAAAAATCGCCAATTTCCGTAGGACGTAAACGCGAAATTCCAGCCATCAGCCGCCGAAGTGATAACTCACATCGAGCCACCATTGCCGTCCGTACGGGTCATAGTTGCCAGTCGGGTAGTTCGGCCACCCCGCCGAGTCGTCGTGTTTAACCTGATCAAGCACGTTGTTCACGGTCAGGCCAACACTCGCCCGATCATTGAGTTTGTAACGCGCACTGGCGTTGAACACTGTCCACGGCGACAGGCGCCCGTCCCCCGCACCGTTGGTGACCGAACCGTAACGAATGCCCATCAGCGTCGCCGTGGCTTTCTGATAATCCCAGGTCAGGCTGGCGTTGACCTTGCTGCGCCAGTCGTAGTTGGTGCGTGAGGTGCGCCAGTCTTGTGTCGGCGCCTCTTCCGATTCCTTGTAGTAATGCGACAGCACCAGGGTGTAGCCCAGCGCCGAACTGAACGCACCGTACTGCCCGGCGCCCCAGCGGATGTTGCTTTTGAAGTCCAGACCACTGACCCGCTCGCTCGCGGCGTTGATCGCGTTGACCCGCACGCGATTCAGCTGGTTCGGATCGACCGCCGCATTGCCGGCGTTGCGATCGATGCGCGCCAGCGTCGATTGGCAATTGGCCGAGTTGATGTCCTGAGTGCCATTGCGGCACTCGTTCTCTTGTTGCAGCAAGCGGTTTTCATCGACGGTGGTCAGCAGATCGTCGATCTCCACGCGCCAGAAATCCGTGGAGAAATCGAAATTGCGCGACGGCGACCAGACAAACCCGTAGGTCCAGGATTTGCCGCGTTCCGACTCCAGGTTCGCCGTGCCGCTCTGGGTGTAGTCAACGCGCCCACGATCACAGGCGCCCTCCACGCCTTGGCTGCAACCGTAGTAATCGATTTGCGCCGGGTAGTAGCCGTTGCTGTCGGACTGATAGATGTAGTTCAGGTCCGGCGCACGGAAACTGGTGCCGTAACTGCCGCGCAGCAACAGGCTGGTCACCGGGCGCCATTCCAGCCCGAGGTTGTAGGTTTTCTGCTGCTCGGTGCGGCCACTGAACTTGTATTGATCCCAGCGCCCGGCGGCAGTCGCCAGAATCGTGTCGGTGACCGGAATGCTGAACTCGCCGCCCGCCGCATAACGCTTGCGCGAGCCCCCGGAGCTTTGCTGTGGGCTTACGCCGTAGAACGTGCCGTCGTTGAGGCCGTCATCCGGATCGACACGGTATTCCTGCTTGCCCGCCTCCAGCACCCCGGCGAAGCCCACCGGACCGGCCGGCAGATCGAACAGATCACCGTTGACCGAAGCGTTGTAGCTGGTCGATACCGACTTGCTGCTCTGGGTCAGGTTGCCGCGAAACTGCTGCCACTCCTGCGGCGTCAGTGGCCGGTCGAGCCGCGAGGCGTCCGGGGCGAACACCGGATAACCGCCGCTCACACCCAACTGCGGGCCGAGGTAGAAATCCTGAATCGATGCCAGCGGCGTGTAGCGAGTGGTTCTGACGCTGCGATACTCCGAGCGATTGGCCGCCAGATCGTAACTCCAGCCGGTGTCGGCGATCTTGTCCGAGAGGCCGAGGGTGCCGGTCCACGAGGTATCGCGCCACTTACTGTTATTGCTGGTGCGTCCGCCGATCTCTTCCTCACCGAAACGGCGATACCAGCGTTCCAGATTGCCGCTGTTCTGGTTGATGAAGTCCGGCGAGGTGAAGGTCGGCCCGCGTGTGTTGTTCTGGATGTGGTCGAGGCCGTACATCAAATCGGCGAAGACCTGACCGCTGTCACTGAAATGCCAGGTGCCACGGGTGTAGCCGTCGTAGTTTTCTTTCTGGGTCTGCACGGTCCAGTAATCGTTGTACATCTGGTCGGTACGGCAGCGCCCGCCACTGTTGACCAGTTTGTTGTCGAAGGTGCCCTGATAGGCGCCGCAACCTGGTCCCAGATAGCGACTGTTACTCAAGTCGCGGCGGTAACCGACGTCCGCCAGCGGGCCGTTTTGCATAAAGCCACGGTCATCGGCCCAGATTGGATCGCGGTTAGTCAGCTCCAGACCAAACAAACCGTCGAAGTCACCCCAACTGCCGCCGCCACTGATCTGCAAACGCTGGTTGTCACCGCCGCCGCGCTCACTGGTGCCGCCCTTGAGATTGACGTCGACGCCGTTGATCTTGTCCTTGAGGATGATGTTGACCACCCCGGCGATCGCGTCCGAGCCGTAAATCGCCGAGGCGCCGCTGCTGAGGATTTCGATGCGTTCGATGACCGCCGACGGAATGTTCGCCAGGTTGGTGAAGTTGACCTTGCCGTCGTATGGCGTCGGGTAATCGGCCACGCGACGGCCATTGATCAACACCAGCGTATGGTTCGGGCCGAGGCCGCGCAGGTTGAGTGCACTGGCCGCCGGTTGCCAGGTATTGCCGTAATCTTCGCCTTGGGTCATGCCGGTGTTTTGCGTTTGTGTGGCCAGGGCGTCGTAGACGTTTTTGTAGCCGCGCGCTTCCATTTCTTCGTGGGTGATGACGTTGACCGGCGTCGCGCCATCGCTTTGCGCGCGGGCAATGCGCGAGCCGGTGACGGTGACTTTTTCCATGCGGTAATCGGCGCTGGTGACCGGTGCCACGGCAGTGACTTTCACCGGCGCATCGGCTGCGCGAACGGTCAGGCCCTGAGCGCTTTGCTCGACTTGCAGGCCGCTGCCGAGCAAAGCCTTTTCCACTGCCTGACGACCGCCCAACGCCCCGCGCACCGCAGCGCTGCGTTTGCCCTGCACCAGCTCCTGACTGAAGGAAATCGGCACACCGCTCTGCCGCGAGATGCCCAGCAGCACTTCGTCGAGCGGTCCGCTAGCGATGTCGAAGGTGAACACCGCCGCAGCAGGTTCCTGAGCGACTGCCGCCAGTGGACTGAGGCCCAGCGCCAAGGCAGCGGCGAGGGTCAATCGAGGTAATTGTTGTTTGAATGAGAACATCGAAGGGTTTCCCTGTTGGAGGCATCTGCAGGGAATGAGCAGCGGGCCGGCGCTTTTTATAGGGCGGCGATTAGGCCAAGAAGTTATGGATTTATAACCGCGCGTCGACGCTGACCCAGTACGGGTTGTGCCAAGTCACGCGGATCGGTAGCGAGCGCTCCAGCAGTTGCAGGGTGCGATCACTGTCGTCGAGCGGATACAGCCCGCTGAGGCGCAGATCGGCGACTTCCGGACTCAGATGCAAAATGCCGCGACGGTAACGGCGCAGGCTGTCGATGACCTCGCGCAGAGGCCGGTCGCGGACTTCCAGGCGCCCCTGCACCCAGGCACTTTCCTGGCCGTTGCTGCGCTCCAGCGCCAGCAGTCCGACACCGTTGAACAGCAGACTTTCGCCGGCCGCCACCACTTGCCGCGCGCCACCTGCGGTGACTACTTCAACTTGCGAATGAAGCATCACCAAACGCGTCGAGTCCTCGCTGTACTGCACGAGAAACTTCGTCCCCAGTGCACGCATGCGACCGTGCCCGGTCTCGACCACAAAGGGCCGCGCCGGTTCTTTGGCCACGTCGACCAACAATTCACCACTGCGCAACGCGAGCAGTCGTTGCTGGCCGTCAAACAAAGGCACCACACGACTGCGCGCATTGAGCGTCAACGCACTGCCGTCGGCCAAGGTGAAGTCACGTCGCTCGCCGGTTCCGGTCGACAGCTCCCCCGCCTCCGGCAGCCAGCCGTAGCGCCGTCCGAGCAACCCGGCCAACAGCGCAATGCCGAGCACACTCAAACTGCCGCTGATAAAGCGTCGCCGACTCGACGGCGCATTGAGACTGTGCAGCAGGCTGTTGCGCGGCACGTTGCGCAGGCTCGGGTTACGCAGCAGATTGAGGCCGCCGCCCATTTGCTCGATGACCTGCTGATGCCGAGGATCAGCAACACGCCAAGCCTCGAATGCGGCCCGCTCGGCCATGCCCGCCTCGCCCGATTGCAGCAACGCCAACCATTGCGCCGCCTCGTCGATCACCGCTTCATCCGGCCTCATGCCTGCATCGCCTGATAGCAGCGCTTGAACGCCTCGACCATGTATTGCTGCACGCGGCTGGTGGACACGCCGAGGCGCTCGCCGATCTCGCTGTAAGTCAAACCGTCGAGTTGATGGTAGAGAAACGCCGCTTTTGCCTTGGCCGACAGCCCATTGAGCAGGCGATCGACCGCCAGCAGTGCTTCGATCACCAGCGCGCGTTCTTCCGGGGACGGATGCACCGGCTCGGGCGCCAGCGCCAGACTGTCCAGATAAGCGCGTTCAAGGTCCTGACGGCGCCAACCTTCGTACACCAGCCGCCGGGCGATGGTGGTCAGCAGCGCGCGTGGCTCACGAATGGCCGTGGGGTCCGGCAGTGCCAATACCCGCAAAAAGGTTTCCGAGGCAATGTCTTGCGCACTGTGCGGGCAACCCAGCGTGCGGCCAACGGCAGCGCACAGCCAGCGATAGTCCTTTTGGAACATCTGCCCGATGATCTGGTAATGCGGGTTGTACCCACCCATGCCTTGCTCCCTGAAACGGGTCCCACCCGCTGCGAAAAACCATCGTTCTGCCGGGATCGTCCGGCTCTGATCAGGCGCGACTGTGCAATAGCCTCGAAGACATTTGAAGTAATAAAAAATCAGCACAAGCAAACCATTGAGCATAAGGAGTTTGGTCGCCGCAGAAACATTGGCTGACACAACGTTGACCTCGGTCACTGGCGCGTGGCCGGCCACTGATTAATCTCGCGGCTCCATCGAAAGCCAAGGACGGCTCAGCGAGAGCCCGTGGCTGAATCCACTCAAGGAAGAGCAAGCATGCGACCACTCAACATCATTCTGCTGTCGTCAGCATTCAATGGCCTGACCCAACGCGCCTGGCTGGAACTGCGCGAGGCCGGGCACTCACCCAGCGTCGTGCTGTTTACCAATGAACAGGCTGTGTGCGAACAGATCGAGAACAGTGGCGCGGATCTGGTGATCTGCCCGTTCCTCAAGGACCGCGTTCCGCAGGCACTGTGGAGCAACACCGAGCGTCCGGTGGTGATCATCCATCCCGGCATCGTCGGCGATCGCGGCGCCAGTGCCCTCGACTGGGCGATTACCAACGAGCTGCCGAGCTGGGGCGTCACCGCACTGCAGGCCGTCGAGGAAATGGACGCCGGCCCGGTGTGGGCTACCTGCGAATTCAATCTGCCAGCGGGCCTACGCAAATCCGAGCTGTACAACGGTCGGGTCAGTGACGCGGCGATTCGCTGCATACGCGAAGTGGTGGAGAAATTCGTCGAAGGCTTTGAGCCGGTGGCGCTGGATTACGCCGATACGAAGGTGCGCGGGCGCTTGCAACCGAACATGAAACAGGTCGACCGCAGTTTCAGCTGGCACGATTGCGCGCGCTTCATCAAACGTTGCATCGATGCCGCCGACGGCCAGCCCGGCGTGTTGGCGAGCCTCGCTGGCGGTCAGTATTACGTATACGACGCACACCTCGATTCGCGCAGCGGCATGCCCGGCGAGATTCTCGCGGTGCATGACGATGCGGTGCTGGTTGCAGCGGGTGATCAAAGTTTGTGGATTGGCGCACTGCGGCGTAAACCGCAACCTGGCGAAGAAACCTTCAAGCAACCGGCGCGGCACCTGTTGGCCGGGCAACTGACCGACGTGCCGGTGCTGGACTGGTCGATCGCTACACAGCCGTTCAGTGACGAAGCCTATCAACCGCTTCGTTATCGCGAATCCGGCAACGTCGGCGAATTGACCTTCGAGTTCTACAACGGCGCCATGAGCACCGAGCAATGCCAGCGCATGGTCGCCGCGCTGCGCTGGGCCAAGTCCCGTGATACCCAAGTGTTGCTGATCAAGGGTGGGCGCGGCAGTTTTTCCAACGGCGTGCATTTGAATGTGATTCAGGCTGCGCAGGATCCTGGCGCCGAAGCCTGGGCCAATATTCAGGCAATCGACGACGTCTGCGCAGAACTGCTGACGGCCCGGCAACTGGTGGTCAGCGGCGTCACCGGCAACGCGGGCGCCGGTGGCGTGATGCTCGCACTGGCGGCCGACATCGTGTTTGCCCGCGCCGATGTGGTGCTCAATCCGCATTACAAGAGCATGGGTTTGTACGGCTCCGAATACTGGACCTACAGCCTGCCCCGCGCCGTCGGCCCGGCGATGGCCGAGCAATTGACCCAGGCTTGCCTGCCGGTAAGCGCGGTGCAGGCGTGGCAACTGGGCATGGTTCAGGAAATCGGCCCGCGTTGCCCGGACGAGTTTTCGTTGTGGTTGCTGCAGCGGGCCAATGCTGTGCTGAGCGATCCGACCTATGCCGCGGTGCGCGAGCGCAAGGCGCGGGTTGATCAGGCGTTGATCCAGCAGTGCCGCGAAACCGAGTTGCAGGAGATGCAGGAAGACATGCTCTACAATCGCCATCAGTTTGCCGAGAAGTGCCGAAATTTTGTCTTCAAGCGTAAGGTGTGTGGCACGCCGGCGCGGTTGATTGAGGAGTGGGCGCGGGTGCGTTTGACCGAGTTGGCCAGTTGATTTTGGCGGTGACTGCATTTTCCCTCACCCTAGCCCTCTCCCAGAGGGAGAGGGGGACCGACCGAGGTGTCTGGCGCCCTGCATCGACCTGAAAAATCGAGTCGATTATGGATTCAACGCTGATCGTTCAAGTCAGTGCATTGCTTCAATATCCCCCAATCGGTCCCCTCTCCCTCCGGGAGAGGGTTAGGCGGGCGGCGATCCGATGAGGGGCTTTTGCCGTTACAATGCCGCACCTCAAACACCGGCCCGCCCATGGACATCGATCTCGCTCGCACCTTTCTGGAAATCGTCCGTCACGGCAGCCTCGCCGCCGCCGCACAGAAGCTGTTCGTCACGCAAACGGCAATCACCGCCCGGGTGCAGAAACTCGAAAGCCAGCTAGGCAGTACGCTGTTCGTGCGCAACCGCGCCGGGGCGAAACTGACGCCCAATGGCGAGGCCTTTGTGGTCTACGCCAATCAGCTGGTGCAGACCTGGGAAGCGGCGCGCCGCGACCTGCCACTGCCCGAGGGTTATCACAACGTGCTGCACATCGGCGGCGAAGTCAGCCTGTGCAACCCGTTGATGCTCAGTTGGGCGGCGGAGCTGCGTGAGAAAATTCCCGGGCATGCCCTGCGCATGGAAATCCGCGACGGCGAAAATCTGCTGCGCCAGCTCGAACTCGGCGTGCTCGACGCGGCGCTGGTCTATCAGCCGGAATACTGGCCGGGCTTGCAGGTCGAGCAAGTGCTGGAAGAAAAACTGATTCTGGTGCGCGCCCCCGATCGCCCCGATCCCTACGTCTACATCGACTGGGGCCCGGACTTCCGCCGCCAGCACGACGCCGCCCTGCCGGAAAAAGCCAAAGCGGCGCTGAGTTTCAACCTCGGCCCGCTGGCCCTGCAATACATCCTCGAACACGGCGGCAGCGGCTACTTCCGCACTCGTGTGGTGCGCACCTACCTGGAAAGCGGCGCCCTCGAAGCGGTGACCAAAGCTCCGGAATTTGGCTACCCGACTTACCTTGTCTACTCACGCGATCGCGATTCGACGACGCTGCAGCAAGCCTTCCACCTGCTGCGCGAAGTGATCCGCACCGATGACGACTGGTCGCAACGCTGGAACCCTTTGAGCTGAAGCGGCAGCATTACACCGGAGCATGGCGCATGTGCCATCGAGGTCCGGCCTGCACAAACGGCCGGATCGGCTAATCTGCCGGGTATAACAACAATACCCGCAGGTGAAGCAGTGAGGCAGACCACCGAGATATTCCGCAGCCGTTACCGTGCGGCCATTCATCCGCTGTACAGCCCTTGGCTGCACGGCGCCTTCGTGCTGTTGTTCGGGGTGCTGGCCATCGGTGGGTTCTGGAGCAGCGTGCAGCAGGTCAGCCTGCTGGAATGGCTGACAGTGCCGCTGACCCTGCTGTTGTTCAATTTCGGCGTGTACATGGTCCATCGCCATCTCGGCCACCACAAAAAAGCCTTCGCAAAAATGTTCTACGCCCGGCATGCCGGCGATCATCACAGCTTCTTCACCCCCGGCCACATGACCTACGACAGTGCCCGTGACTGGCGGGTGATTCTGTTTCCCGCCTGGCTGATCGTACTGCACACGCTGGTGATCACCCTGCCGCTGTGGTGGCTGATCGCACAAGCCAACGCCAACGTCGCCGGACTGTTCGGCGGCTGCATGGTGCTGGGTTATCTGACTTACGAAATATTCCACGCCTGCGAACACCTGCCGCCGCACAACCCGCTGACCCGCCTGCCGTGGATCCGCCAGATGCGCCGTCTGCACGAATTGCATCACCGCCGCGAGCGCATGCAGGAGCGCAACTTCAACATCGTTCTGCCGCTGATGGACTACCTGTTCGGCACCCTGTACTGGGAGCCGGAAACCGCCCCTTTGAGCTATTCGAGAATGCCCATGACCCGTATGCAGCACACCATCGATATCGCTGGCGACCCGATTGCCGTGCTCGCCTACGCCGCCAGCGTCGGTCGCTGGCCGGAGTGGCACCCCTCTTCGCTGAAAATCGACGGCGCCCACGGCCCGCTGCATGCCGGCTCGCGCTTCGAAGAGGACATTCACGCGGGTGGACGTGAAGGCCATTTGAGCTGGGAGGTCACCGAGTATTTGCCCGGTCGGCGCTGGTGCGCGCGGGCGCAAGGCGATCATGGATTATCGTTGCAGCTGACCTATGAATGCAGCGCGGCAAGCAGCGGCACGCGGTTCGTGCGCACGCTGGATTATCGCTTCGAAGGACTGGGCATGCGCATCGCCAATCACCTGCTGCTGAAACGGCGCATCGAGCGTGAATCCGCCGCATCGATGCTGGCGCTGCGCGACATGGCCGCGCAATACCTGGCATCGACGAGGGCCAGCGCGTGAAGCTACGGCATCTGTTGTTGCTGCTGATCCTCATCGTCATCGCGTTCTTATTATTGATGCCGACCAAAGTCGAACCCGTGGCCTGGACGCCGCCTCCAGCACCTTCGCTGAAAGAAGGTCTCTACGCCGAGAATCAGAAACTCAAAGGCGCAGTGCAGGTCGGGCCGAGCGACATCGAGGGACCGGAAGCCTTGCTGCTGGAGAGTGATTTTTTGATCACCGGGCTGCACGACGGCCGACTGATCCGCACCAGCCTCGACGGCCAGCAACGCAAAGTACTCGCCGACACCGGTGGCCGACCGCTGGGATTGGCCCGGCATCCGAACGGCTTGCTGGTCATTGCCGATGGGGTCAAGGGCTTGCTGTCCCTCGATGCGCAAGGTCAGCTGGTTCCTTTGACCACGGAGGCCAATGGACTGGCCTTCGGTTTTACTGATGACGTGGCCATCGACAAGTCAGGGCATTACGCCTATTTCAGCGATGCTTCCAGTCGCTGGGGTTATGGCCATGACGGCGAGGCGGTCATTGAGCACGGCGGCGATGGACGTCTGCTGCGCTATGACTTTCAGAGCGGCAAAACCAGTGTGCTGCTGGACAAGCTGGAGTTCGCCAACGGCGTGACCCTCGGCCCGGACGACGCCTATGTGCTGGTCAATGAAACCGGCGCTTACCGCATCAGCCGTTACTGGCTGACCGGGCCGAAAGCCGGCACTCACGACCTGTTCATCGACAACCTGCCGGGGCTGCCGGACAACCTGGCGTTCAATGGCAGCAATCGGTTCTGGGTGGCGTTGTATGCGCCGCGCAATGCTCTGCTTGATGGCACTGCGGGGCATCCATTCGTGCGCAAGATGATCGTGCGGGCGCTGAAGGTTTTACCGAAACCGGTGGAGAAGCGCGGGTTTGTTCTGGGGCTGGATCTGGACGGCAAGGTGATCGCCAATCTGCAGGATGCGAGCAGTGGCAATTATTCGCCGATTACCACGGTGCGCGAGTATGGGCCGTGGTTGTATTTCGGCTCGTTGAAGGCGACGCATATGGCGCGGATGCCTTTGGATGCGGCGCTGAAGTGAACCTGCTGGATCTGTATCGAGCCTACTGACGCCATCGCTGGCAAGCCAGCTCCCACAGGGTTCTTTGCTGACCACGGCATTTGCGGACAACACCATTCACTGTGGGAGCTGGCTTGCCAGCGATGGCGATCTGTCAGTTGCTGGACTTGTCGAACTTGTCCGGATCTTCGTCTTCGGGAAGATCCTCATCCGGTTCTTCAGGATTGGCCGTGGTATGCGCCGGGCTATTGGGTTCGGGATGCGTGGGAACCGGGTCGAATGCGCCCTGCTCTTCACTGGGGAATTTGGGATCGTTCATAAGGCACCTCGTAAAGAGTCGGTAAAAGAAGACTCTGTACATTCGAGGTGCCGGTCGGGGCTGTCGTTCCCGTCAATCCGCAACCGCAGGTCGGCGGATCAACAAGGCCTCAGGTTCGCGCCTGCAATTGCTCGACAATCTTGTCTTTGACCTGCAAGCGCTTTTCTTTGAGTTTTTTCAGCGTGTCGTCGCTGGGAGCATCCGAGGTGGCAGTCTCGGCCTTGACTACCTCGGCGTCCGCCCGGGAGTACTTGTTGATCAGTGCATCCAGATGTGGATCCGCGGTGCGTTTTTGCTGGATCTCTTCCTTTGTAAGCTTCAAGTCCTGTAACAGATCATGGGTCACCGGCATGGAACACCTCCGTCAGTTGATCGGCTGGCCAACACGACCGATTGCGCTGGCCAGTTATCAGAATGGCCTCGGTTGGGCGCTTCTGTCGACCACCTGTCAGACCAGCGGTGTCCGTTCGTCGCCCTGTCGCAAATGCGATCAAACCTTTGTTCGCCACATTGCCTCCATTGGTTAACACCAACAAAAACTGCGTGGAGATACACCAATGGACGGATTCAACCTGCGTCATCTGGTTTTGGCTGTCGCTTTGAGCAGCGGCATGGGCAGCGCCTTCGCTGCGACTGACAATGACTTTGTCGATAACGCCGCAGCCGGTGGCATCGCGGAAATCGAAACCAGTCGACTGGCGCTGGAAAAAAGCCAATCGGCTGACATCAAGGCCTTCGCCAATATGATGATCACCGACCATGGCAAGGCCAACGATGAGCTGGCGACCATTGCCAAGGCTAACGACATCGAAGTCCCGGACACCACGACTCTGGTCAAACAGGCCAAGGAAAAAATCCTCGAAGTGCGTGATGAGTCTTTCGACGCGGCCTACGCCAACAATCAGGTGAAGGCGCACGAAGAAACCATCGAGCTGTTCAAGAAACAAGCCAATACCGTGACCGATGACAAGGTCAAAGGCGCTCCTGAATTGAAGGCGTTTGCGCAGAAAATGCTGCCAGCCCTGGAAAAACATTTGACCGCCGCCAAGGAACTGCAGGCCAAGCATCCGAGCAAGTAAACAGCCTTACCCTCACCCCAACCCTCCCGAAACGTCGGACCGCCCGGAGGGAGAGGGAGCCGACCGAGGTGGATGCTCGAGTTACGCCGACCTGAACGTTTTGAGTCGAACGCAGGTTCTGAACAGCCCCCGATCTGAAATCTCGAGCTGAACTGAGCTTTTGAAAAGCACCGAGATCGGCTCCCTTCCCCCTCGCCCCCTTGGGGGAGAGGGCTGGGGTGAGGGGGGTCGATGTCCGCAACGCCACAAATCCAAAGCAAAAAAAAGGCCGCATTCAATAGATGCGGCCTTGTCATATCCGCCGAAATCAACCGCCATCCGTATCAATATCAGCATCGGTCTCCTCGCCCGGCTTTGCCCGGTCCGGTTTTGGCTCGAAGCCCGGGCTGAACTCATTGTCGTTGTCCGTGTGCTTGTTCTTCTGATCCACCGCCGGATCGCCACTCTGCGCCTGCCCGCCATCGCCCTGCTGCTGCGTCGGCACCGGCTGCCCCGGCACCTGCGGGTCGATAGCCGGATCATTGCGATTGATCGGTTCGCCAGATTGGCTCTGCTGCTTCGTTTGCTCGTTCATGGCCACCTCGTTGGTCAAACACCCCGGCGCACATCCGCCGGGTGTCAAAGATTCGAAGCCTGCCCCACGCCAACGTTCAAAACTTCGCCGCGCCCGGCCACGCCGACTAGAGTTACCGGGACGTTCCTTGCGCCAGATCAAAAAATATACGTGCGTGAACGAACAACTATTTCGAACGGCAAATGTCGATCACTTCGCGGCGATCATTTTCACGACCGCCCCCTAATTCGCGACGGAGCAACAGGCACATGGCAGCACTGCAGAACAGCACACTCGATGCGATGAAAAACAAACAAGCACAACTGCTGGGCGAATGGATCAACGGCCTGCAAGCCAGCGGCGCCACGCGTAACCTGAAAGAGCACGATCTGCAGCAACAGACCACGGAATTCCTGCAACTGGTGGTCAGTGGCATCGAGAACGACAACGGCACCAACATCGCCGCACCCGGTTGGGAGACCACCCGCCAGTTTCTCGAAAAGCTCTCCCACAGCCGCGCACTGCTCGGCCAGGATTCGCAGCAGACCGCCAGTTTCATCTTCGCCCTCAAAGGCCCGCTGTTTAACCTCCTGCAGAACCATTACAAAGACCAGCCTGCGCTGCTCGCCGAACAGCTCTGGGAAGTCTCGGAACTGCTCGACGCGTTCGGCATGCACACCATCCGCACCTTCCAGAAATCCCGCGAGGCGGTGATCAAGCGTCAGCAGGAAGAACTGCTGGAGCTGTCGACCCCGGTGGTCAAGCTGTGGGACGGCGTGCTGGCGCTGCCGATGATCGGCACCCTCGATTCGCAGCGCACGCAAGTGGTGATGGAGTCGCTGCTGCAACGCATCGTCGACACCGGTTCGGAAATCGCCATCATCGACATCACCGGCGTGCCGACCGTCGACACCCTGGTCGCGCAACACCTGCTGAAAACCGTGACCGCAATCCGCCTGATGGGCGCCGACTGCATTATCAGTGGTGTGCGTCCGCAAATTGCGCAAACCATCGTCCACCTCGGTCTCGACCTGCAAGGCGTGGTGACCAAGGCCAATCTGGCCGACGCGTTGAAACTGGCCCTGACCCGTCTGGGTGTCAGCCTCGTCAAGACGGTATAAACATGGAACGTATCCCGATTCTCCAGATGGGCAAGTTCCTGCTGGTGACCATTCAGGTCGACATGCATGACCAGCTCGCCCTCACCTTGCAGGACGACTTGTCCGAGCGCATCAGCAAGACCTCGGCGCGCGGGGTGTTGATCGACATCTCGGCGCTGGACATGGTCGACTCGTTCATTGGCCGGATGATCAGCACGATCTCCGGCCTGTCGAAAATCATGGACGCCGAAACCATGCTGGTCGGCATGCAGCCGGCCGTGGCGATCACCCTGGTCGAACTCGGCCTGACCCTGCCCGGTGTCAGCACGGCATTGAACGTCGAGCGCGGAATGAAGCTGCTGCAGGAACGAGTAGATCGGCAATGACCGTACGCAGCAGCGGTACTCAACCCATCCACATCGAGCAGGATGTCGTGCTCGCGCGCCAGACCGCACGCAAACTGGCCACCGAATGCGGGATGCGCCTGATCGACCTGACGAAAATGGTCACGGCGGTCAGCGAACTGGCGCGTAACACCATGGTTTACGGTGGCGGCGGCGACATGGACTGGCAGATCCTCGATGAAGATCACAAGGTCGGTCTGCGCCTGACCTTCCGCGACGAAGGCCCGGGCATTGCCGACATCAAACTGGCGATGACCGACGGCTGGACCTCCGGCAGCGGCATGGGCCTGGGTCTGACCGGGGCGAAACGCCTGGTTGAAGAGTTCGAACTGGAAACAGAGCCCGGCAAGGGCACACGAATAACGATTACCCGATGGACATGAATATCAGCGGGTCGATGACCCAGGTTTTACTGATCGAGGACAGCAGCCAGATCGGCTACGCACGGCGTACGGCGCAACAACTGGCCGAACAGCATGGCTTCGACGAGCGCGATGCCGGGCGTGTGGCATTGGTGGCGACGGAGCTGGCGAGTAACGTGCTCAAGCACGCCAACCACGGTGAGATGCACCTGCGGGTGCTGCCGCGCATTGATGGTTTCGGCATTGAGTTGCTCGCTATCGACCGTGCTCAGGGGTTTGATTTGCAGGCCTGTATGCCCGACGGCTTCTCCACCGGAGGCACCCAAGGCATTGGCCTCGGCTCGATATCACGCCAGGCTGAAGTGTTTGATGTGTACGCGGATGCCCGTGGCGCGGTGTTACTGGCCCGGTTTTATCCTCGCTCGGATCGCGAACCGGACATGCATTTTGGAGTCAGCCAGCACTCGCTGCACAACGATCCCGCCTGCGGCGATGTCTGGCACCTGGCGTATGACAACGGCAGCGTCAGCGCGCTGATCATCGACGGCCTCGGTCACGGTGAAGACGCCGAACGCGCCGGGCGGGCCGGAGCGCAAACCTTCGCTCTGATGCCTTTCGCCGAGCCAGTGATGCTGATGGAAGACATGCACCGCGACATGATCGGTACTCGCGGCGGCGCTGTCGCGTTTGCCCAATTCGATGCACGGCGCGACAGCCTGACCTTCGCCGGCGTCGGCAACATCGGCGCCAGCCTGATCAACGCCGACAAGTCCCGCGGCCTCGCTTCGCACCCGGGCATTGTCGGCGTGCAATACCGGAAAGCCCGGCCCTTTGACTATGCTCACGTGAACGGACATCTATTGATCATGTACAGCGACGGCTTGCAGTCCCGTTGGAATCTTCAAGACTACCCCGGTCTGGTGCACCGCCATCCCGCCGTGATAGCCGCCGTCCTGCACCGCGATTTCTGTCGCGGGCGCGACGATGTAACGGTACTGGTCGTTGCCCTGGAGGCCGCCCATGGCTGAGTCGCCGATTCTGAGCAGTGCCGAGCAGGCTGCGCTGATTGCGCAGTTGCAGAGCGAAACCGCGGCGCTGCGCGAAGAACTCGATGAAACCAATCAGGGTGTGCTGGCCCTGTACGCCGAACTCGACATACAGGCTGAGGAATTGCGCCAGGCCTCGGACTTGAAAAGCCGTTTCCTGTCGTACATGAGCCATGAGTTCCGCACGCCACTGGGTTCGATCCTGAGCATCAACAGCCTGCTCGCCGACGAACTCGACGGCCCGCTCAGTCCCGAGCAACACAAGCAGGTAGCGTTCGTCAGCACGGCTGCGCGCGAACTCAGCGACATGGTCGATGACCTGCTCGATCTGGCAAAGATCGAGGCCGGACGCATCAGCATTTCCCCGGCGTGGTTCGACATGTTCGACCTGTTCTCCGCCCTGCGCGGGATGTTCCGGCCGATTGTCGATGCTACTGCGGTCGATTTGATCTTCGAAGAACCAGTCGGTTTGCCGCGCCTGTATACCGACGACAAGAAGCTCGCACAGATCCTGCGCAACTTCATTTCCAACTCGCTGAAGTTCACCACCCGTGGCGAAGTGCGGGTTTCCGCGCGTCTCGAAGGGGCGGACAAGGTGCGATTTGCGGTCAGCGACACCGGAATCGGTATCGCTGCCGAGCTGCATGGCGCATTGTTCGAGGACTTTTCCCAGGTCGACTCGCCGCTGCAGAAACGTCTGCGCGGCACCGGGCTGGGCCTGTCGCTGTGTAAACGCTTCGCCGCCCTGCTCGGCGGTGAAGTCGGGCTGGAAAGCACGCCGGGGGTCGGCTCGACCTTCTTCGTGATCATTCCACTGGCGATCGCTCTGGAGAACGTCGATGAAACGTGACATCCGCCTGTTGATCGTCGACGACAACGTCGCCACCCGCTACGCCCTGCGCCGGCGCCTGGAGCGCCACGGCTACGAGGTGCTGGAGGCCGGCACCGGCGGCGAGGGGCTGGCGCTGATCGACAGCGAAGCACTCGACGCGTTGATTCTCGACGTCAATCTGCCGGACATGAGCGGCTTCGACATCGTGCGCAAACTGCGCGCAGATACCCGCACGGCGCTGCTACCCGTTATTCATGTGTCAGCTGCGTCGATCCAGACCGGCGACATCATCACCGGCCTCGACGCCGGTGCCGATGCCTACCTGATTCACCCGGTTGACCCGGATGTGCTGCTGGCCACCCTGCGCACGTTGCTGCGAGTACGCGACACGGAAAATGCCCTGCGCGAAAGTGAAGCGCGGTTTCGCGAGATTTTCGTCAACGTCTCCGCACCGATCGCGGTGCTCGATGCCAGCCTCAAGGTGCACGAATGCAACCATGCCTTCACACAACTGATTCTCGACAATCGGGATCCGCAGGCCCTGCGTGAATGCTTCGCCGAAGATCAGAGCGCCATCCTCAATGAGCTGCGCCTGCGTCTGGTCGATGGCGAGCGCTGGAAAGGCACGCTGAACATGCGTGTGCAGGGCGAGATCCGCGAGACCGAGTGGCAGATTTCGCCGTACCGCACGCCCGAACTGAGCCTGGTCTTCGTTGAGGACGTTACCGAACACCGCCATCGCGAGCGCTCGCATCTGGCGCGCCTGGACGACACCACCACGCAACTGGCCAAGGAAGTCGCCGAGCGCGTGCGTGCCGAGGCGCAGTTGCTGCAAGTGCAGAAAATGGACGCACTGGGCAAACTCACCGGCGGTATCGCCCACGACTTCAACAACCTGCTGACCGGGATCATCACCAGCCTCGAGCTGATCCAGAAACGTGTTGCCGATCAACGTCTGGACAAAGTGCAGTTTTATAGTGAAGCGGCGCTGAATTCGGCGATGAGTGCTGCGTCGCTCACCCATCGTCTGCTGGCCTTCGCCCGTCAGCAGCCGCTGGATACACGGCCGGTGGACATCAACGAGCAAGTCCGTTCGCTGGAAGAATTGCTGATGCGCACCATCGGTGAGCGGATCACCCTCAAGCTAGAGCTGACCAGCAAACCGGCCATCGCGCTGGTTGACCCGGTGCAGCTTGAAAGCGCGGTGTTGAATCTGGTGATCAACGCCCGGGATGCCCTGCCGGTGGGCGGCAATATCTGGGTCAATACTTACGCCGCGTACTCCCACGGCGATCCGAATCTGGCCGATGGCGCTTACGTGGCGCTGTCGGTGCGTGATGACGGTACGGGCATCGAGCACAATGTCATCGACAAGGTCTTCGATCCGTTTTTCACCACCAAACCGTTGGGCCAGGGTACGGGGCTGGGGTTGTCGACGATCTATGGTTTTGCCCGTCAGTCGGGCGGCGATGCGCACATCCGCAGCGTCGCGCGGCGCGGCACCGAAGTGACGATCATGTTGCCGGCCAGCACCGACCCGACGGGGGCCGATATCCCTGCTCCCGTGGTCGATCCGCAAGGCAGCGGTGAGCATGTGCTGATTGTCGAGGATATGCCGTCGGTGCGCATGTTTGTCACTGAAGTGCTGGAGGACGCCGGTTATCGCTGCACCCAGGCGGCGGATATCGAAACGGCGCTGGAGCGGTTGCAGAATGATCCGTCGATCAACCTGTTATTGACCGACGTCGGCCTGCCGCGCATGAGCGGTCGTGAATTAGCGGATGTTGCGCGCGGTTGGCGTGAGGGATTGCCGATTCTGTTCATGACCGGGTATGCGGAGACAGCGATCAATCGTCAGGTGTTTCTGGGCAGTGGCATGGACATGCTGGTCAAGCCGTTTCAGATCAGTGAACTGCTCGACAAGGTCCGCCGCACCCTTGATGGTGCCTGACTGCAGCACCCACAGGAACTGATGTCGAACACAGATCCACTGTAGGAGTGAGCCTGCTCGCGATGGCGTCAGGTCAGCCAATTCATCTGTGGCTGACCTGACGCCATCGCGAGCAGGCTCACTCCTACAGGGGTCTTGTGGTGGACCCATACTTCGAATTCACCGCAAAAAACTGTGGGAGCTGGCTTGCCAGCGATGAGGCCAGTGGCAGCACCGCATCTATTAATTCAGGGCCCGAGCCAGAAACGGCGCCGTCCGGCTCTTCTTGCTCGCCGCAACCTTCTGCGGCGTGCCCGCCACGACAATCCTGCCGCCCTGATCCCCCGCCCCCGGCCCGATGTCGATCACCCAGTCACTCTGCGCCACCACGCGCATTTCGTGCTCGACCACGATCACCGTGTGCCCCGCCGTCACCAGCGTATCCAGTTGCTCCAGCAGCCGATCGACATCGCGCGGATGCAACCCGGTGGTCGGTTCATCCAGCACATACAAGGTCGCGCCGCGCTGATTACGCTGCAACTCGGTAGCCAGTTTGATCCGCTGCGCTTCACCGCCAGACAGCTCCGTGGCCGGTTGCCCGAGGCGCAGATAACCCAGGCCAATATCGCGCAGCACTTCCAGTGAACGACGAATCCCCGCTTGCTCGGAAAACACTGACACCGCTTCCTCGACGGTCAATTGCAGCACCTGGGCGATGCTCAAACCCTCCCAGAGAATCGCCAGGGTCTGCGGGTTGTACCGCGCGCCATGGCAGGTTGGGCACGGCGCATAAACGCTGGGCATGAACAACAACTCGACACTGACAAAGCCTTCGCCTTCGCACGTGGCGCAACGACCCTTGGCGACGTTGAAGGAAAACTGCCCGGCGTCATAACCCGCCGCCCGTGCAGCGTCGGTCGCGGCGTAGAGCTTGCGTACGTTGTCGAACAACCCGGTGTAAGTCGCCAGATTGGAACGTGGCGTACGGCCGATGGGTTTCTGGTCGACCTGCACCAGTCGCTTGATCGACTCCAGCCCGGACGTGACCTGACCGCTGCTGACCTGCGGGGCGTCGTCTTCGAGGCTGAGTTCTTCCGGCTCGCTGTCCACCGTCGGCCGCCCCAACTGCGCGCCGACCAGTTCCAGCAAGGCCTGACTGACCAGGCTCGACTTGCCGGAGCCGGAGACGCCCGTCACCGAGGTAAAGCAGCCCAAGGGAAATTCGGCACTGAGGTTGTTCAGATTATTGCGGGTGATGCCCTCAAGTTTCAGCCACGCCGTCGGTTTACGTGCCGTTCTTGTCTGACGTTGCGATTCGGCAAACAGATAAGCACGAGTCTGCGATTGCTCGATCTCGGCCAGACCGGCGGGCGGGCCGCTGTACAGCACCTGCCCACCCTGCTCGCCCGCTGCCGGGCCGACATCGATCAGCCAGTCGGCGCGGCGCATGGTTTCCAGGTCATGCTCGACCACAAACAGCGTGTTGCCGTCCGCCTTCAAGCGCTGCAAGGCTTCGAACAACGCTTCGCCATCGGCTGGATGCAAACCGGCGGAAGGTTCGTCGAGCACATAAATCACACCAAACAACTGCGAGCCCAATTGTGTCGCCAGGCGCAAGCGCTGCAACTCACCCGACGACAGCGTTGGCGTACTGCGCTCCAGCGCCAGATAACCGAGGCCCAGATCGGTCAGCGTGCTGACGCGCTCCAGCAGATCCTCGGCAATACGCTGCGCCGCCAGACGTTTCTCCAGCGACAGATTTGGCGTGTGGCGCACATCGGGCGCGCTGCCGTGCCCGCTGGCGCCATGGGCCACGCGTTGCTGACGGGCCTCGCGGGTTTGCGCGTGACTCAAGGTCTCGCCGGTTTCTTCGGCATGTTCCAGATAACTGGCCGCCGCCACCGGCCGTAATACCTCGGCCACTTGCAATAACGGCATCTGCGACAATTCGCCAATGTCGTACCCGGCAAACGTCACCGACAACGCTTCACGTTTCAGGCGTTTGCCGTCGCATAACGGACAAGGGCTGCCGAGCATGAACTGTGAAACACGCTTTTTCATCAGCGCACTTTGCGAATGGGTAAACGTGTGCAGGATATAGCGTCGGGCGCCGGTGAAGGTGCCTTGATAACTCGGCTCCATCTTGCGTTTGAGGGCGACCCGGGTTTCTTCCGGGGTCAGCCCGGCGTACACCGGCACGGTCGGGGTTTCTTCGGTGAAGAGAATCCAGTCGCGCTGTTTTTTCGGCAGCTTCTTCCACGGGATGTCGACGTCGATGCCCATGGTCACGAGGATGTCGCGCAGATTCTGCCCCTGCCACGCCAGCGGCCAGGACGCCACCGCGCGCTGGCGGATGGTCAGGTTCGGATCGGGCACCATCAGCGCCTCAGTGACTTCATAGACGCGGCCGAGGCCATGGCACTGCGGGCAGGCGCCTTGCGGGGTGTTCGGCGAAAAATCCTCGGCGTACAACATCGGCTGCCCCGGCGGATAACTGCCGGCGCGCGAATAGAGCATGCGGATCAGGCTCGACAACGTGGTCACGCTGCCCACCGACGAGCGCGTGCTCGGTGTGCCGCGTTGCTGTTGCAGGGCCACGGCCGGCGGCAGGCCTTCAATCGAGTCGACATCCGGTACGCCAACCTGATCGATCAGCCGTCGCGCGTACGGCGCCACCGATTCGAAGTAACGGCGCTGGGCTTCGGCATACAAAGTCGAGAACGCCAACGACGACTTGCCCGAACCGGACACCCCGGTAAACACCACCAGTGCATCGCGGGGGATGTCGACGTCGATGTTTTTCAGGTTGTGTTCACGGGCGCCGCGCACCCGGACCATGCCGGTGGGCGCTTTGGAGGTGCGTTTGGAAGTCATCGACCTGCCTTGGTAAAGGAATGTTCAACGCTCAGCTACCGAGCACCACCCGAATCATCTGCAACATGGCTTCCGGGCTATACGGTTTGCCAAGCAAGTGCGTGTCGGGGCTTAACTGGTGATTGCGCGAAATGATGTCGCGGGTGTGCCCGGAGGTGAACAGCACCGCCACCGGCGGCGTCTGCACCTTGGCCCAGGCGAACAGGTCGGAGCTTTTGATCAGCCCCGGCATGACCACGTCGGTGAAGATCAGGTCGACTTCGGTACCTTCCAGCAGCATTTGCATGGCCGCATCGCCGTGGCCGGCGGTCAACACGCGGTAACCCTCCTCGCGCAACAACTCGACCGCCGAGGCGCGCACCGCGTCGTTGTCTTCGACCACCAGAATCGTCTCGTGGCCGCCACTCTGCTGCCGTTGCAGATTGGGTGACTCATCAAGGATCGGTCGCAAGCTGCGCGGAAAATACAATTGCACCCGCGTGCCCTCGCCGACGGCACTGGCAATGTCGACATGCCCGCCACTCTGCTTGACGAAGCCGAACACCATGCTCAGGCCCAGCCCGGTGCCCTGGCCATCGGCCTTGGTGGTGAAAAACGGTTCAAACACCTGCTCGAGAATGTCTGGCGCAATGCCGGCGCCGCTGTCACTGACGGCGACCCGGACAAACTCGCCGGGGACGATGCCTTTACCGGCGCAGAACTCGCGATCGAGGCGCACGTTGGCAGCGCTGAGCGCAATGGTGCCCTCGCCCTTCATCGCATCGCGAGCGTTGATCGCCAGATTGAGAATGGCGTTTTCCAGCTGGTTGCGGTCGACGTTGATATGCCACGGTTGCTGCGGCAGCTGCACATCGATCTGAATGGTTTCGCCCAGCGCTCGCTGCAGCAATTCGCCGACACCTTCGAAGATCTGTCGCGGGTTACATACTGCCGGCGACAACGGCTGACGCCGGGCAAACGCGAGCAATTGCGAGGACAGCTTGGCACCGCGCTCGACCGCCGCCAGCGAGGCACTGACCCGGCGTTGCACGTTGGCATTGTTCGGTTCGTGGCGCGCGAGCAGATGCAGATTACCGGCGATCACTTGCAGCAGATTATTGAAGTCATGGGCCACGCCGCCGGTGAGACCGCCAATGGCTTCAAGCTTCTGCGACTGGCGCAACTGCTCTTCAGCCGCCAGCCGCGCCTCGACCTCTTCGCCGACGCGCTGTTCAAGGTTGCGGGTAAATTTGAGCAGGGATTCTTCGGCGATCTTGCGTTCGTGGATGTCGATCAACACGCCGGGAAAGCGTAACGGCGCGCCGTGTTCGCCGAACTCACAGGCGCCACTGGCCAGCACCCAGGAATAACTGCCGTCACTGCGCCGCACGCGATACTCGGCGTTATACGGTTCACCGGTCTGCACGGAATGGGCGACGCGCTCTTGTACCCAGGCGTGGTCATCGGGGTGAATGCGCGACTCGGCAACGTCCTGGGCCAGATTGCTCAGGTCCTGATCCGGTGGATAGGAGAACGTGCGGGCGAATCGTTCGTCTGCCGACAGCGTGTTGTTTTTCACGTCCCAGACAAACGAGCCAAGCAAGGCCCCGGCATTCAGCGCCAGACGAACCCGCTCATTGTCGGCGCGGTAGGCTTGTTCCGCCGCCTGACGCCGGCGTTCGGAGTGCACGAACTCGGTGGTTTCCACCACCATCGCCATGACCCCGGCCGGCTTGCCGTCATCATTGGCCACCGGGCTGTAATACAGATCCATCCAGACGTCTTCGGGGACGCCATCGCGCAACAACACCAGCTCTTTATTGCGAAACGACAAGGTGCCACCGGCCAGGCAGGTATCGACCACGTGCCGGTTGAAATCGGCGACTTCCGGCCAGCCCAGTTCTACCGGCGAACCGAGCAGATAGGGGTGGCGACCACCGGCAAACTTCGAATAGGCATCGTTGTAGATCATGTATCCGGCATAGCCCCAGAGCATGACCATCGGCAGTGGCGACGCCAGCATCAGTTGCACCGCACTGCACAGGCTGGCCGGCCAGCTGTTCAACGGGCCGAGTTCGGTGTGGCTCCAGTCGAACGCACTGATGCGCCCGGCCATTTCGCCTTTCCAGCCCTCACAACCATGGCTATCGGATAAAAACTGCATCGACTGACTCAGTGTCCTGTGGTGATTGCCCGATAAATCGCGACGCCATAACGACGCAACGCCCGTCTGTTTCGAGCGTCATCAGTTGTATTGGTTTCATATGAGGTATAGCCGATTTCATCCTCGCCCGAAGCCTAAACCCCGATCAGGTGTTTGAGCGGATGGTAGCCAGTTTTCATTTTGGCGGCGACGTCGAGAATGGCCTTCTCGATGCCGTTGAGATGCGTGCAGGTCAATTCGATGGCAGCGCTCTGATTACCGGCCTCGATGTATTCGATCAGACGCAGGTGCTCGTCGTCGCGGCAGACTTCATGGCTGTCGTCGTCCAGCGCCGCAGCATACAACGAGGCACGGGAAATCAACTTCTGGAACCAGTCGAGCAGCACCGGATTATTCAGGCTGCGCGCCAGTTTGATGTGGAACTCGCCGAGCAGATGAATCAGCCGCTCGTGGTCACCAGCGGCGTGCGCTTCGTCTTCCAGCAGCAGGTGTTCACGCAGGTCCTGCATCGCGGCGGTGTCCTTGCGCCGGCACAGTTCAGTGACGATGCCGATTTCGATAAGGCGGCGGGTTTCGAACAGCGAACGGATCTCTTCGTTGCTCGGCAGCGACACCGATGCCCCTTTATTGGGCTCAGTGGTGACCAGTCCGTCGGCCTCCAATTGCTTCAATGCGGCGCGCACCGACGTGCGGCTGACATTGAATAACTCGGCCAGCGAGGCCTCGCCCAGCTTCATCCCAGGGCGCAACGAACGCTTGCTGATCGCCTCGTAAACCCCTTGGTAGACGCGGTCGACCGTGGTTTCCGGTTTCTTTTCGGTCATTTGGGCACTCCTTTAACGTCGAGCAACTGAGTGTCACGCAGGATATAGCCTTCGGCGTCGAGATGCAGGGTCTTGATTGCACGTTGATTGCGGATCCCCCATGGGGGCGGCGTCGCTCTATCTATCTGCTCGTTGCAAGCAGGACACATGTGTTGGGAGGGGGGCGGTGAGCAGGCTCACTCCTGCGTTTGATCGTTCCCACGCAGAGCGTGGGAACGATCAGTACCGGCTTCAGTCAGTGCCGTACTTCGGCGAACGCGGGCCGTACAGCAGGCCTGCCCGGTGTCCGGCCGAGAGCAGACGATTGCTCGCCACACCGGCAATCGGGTAGCCGGCATCGGTGGAGCTGTTGATGATTTGCTTCACTGCCGCCGAGATCAGCATGCCGACGATACCGCCGGCATTGCTATTGCCGCCCTCTTCGCTCGACGCCCGGGCCGAACCGGTCCACAGCGTCGTGCCGCTTTTCAGGTCGACCAGTTTCGCCGTCGCGGTCACTGCCGTTTCGCTGCTGATCACCATGTAACGCGTACCGTATTCGGTCACGGTGATGTACAGCGCAGCGTCCGCACCGAAGATCTCCTTCAGTTTGCTCGGCGGGGCCTGATGGATGTCGTCCGGGGTGGTCAGACCGTTCTGGCGGAACGTCTCGTCAACCAGCGCGATCGGCAGCACGTAATAACCGGCTTCGGCCAGCGGGAAGGTCACCTGCGACAACAGGCTGTACGACGCCTTCACATCCGGCGAAGTGTTCAGCGGAGGCAGCACCAGAATGGTTTTCGGCCGCGCCTGTTTGTAGGCCGAGTAATCCACGGTCTTGGGCGCAACGCAGCCACCCAGCACGGTCAGGGCCAGACCGGCGGCCAGCAGTTTCAAGGTGCGCGCGATCATTTCGCGTCTCCGCTCTTGGCGTTTTTGAGCAGGAAATCCATGTACGTCCCGGATTCGGGGAACAGGGTTTTCTCGGTTTTGAACTGCTGCACCATCTGGTCGTCCTTGCCCATGCTCAGATAGAGCAGGCCAAGGTGCGCGTGGTAACCCGGCGGTACGGCCTTGCCGGTGGAGCGGATTTTCTGCAGGTCACGTTCCAGCGCTTCGGCCTGGGCTTCTTTCGGCTCTTCGCCTTTGAAGTATTCGTAGACCTGGGGCTCGTAACCTTCCCACTGGTACAGGGTTTGCGGGCCGGAGGCACAGCCGGCCAGCAAGGCACTGGCGGCCAGGGTCAACGCCATCAACGCGCGCGACAAATTCAGAGTCATGGGGTGTTGCTCCTTGCAATGGGCGTCGATCAGTTGCCCGGTTTCCAGGCACCGGCGTTCATGCCATCGACCAGACGATTGATCGCCTCGCGCATGGCCAGATCCAGTACTTTGCCGTTGAGGGTGGAGTCGTAGGCAGCGGTGCCGCCGAAGCCGATGATTTCGCGGTTGGACAAGGCGTACTCGCCAGCGCCCTGAGTCGAATAGACCACTTCGGAAGTGCTGATGTTGACGATGTTCAGGTTGACCTTGGCGTAGGCCACTTGAGTCTTGCCACGACCAAGAATGCCGAACAACTGGTGATCGCCAGTCTCTTTGCGGCCGAACTCGGTGACGTCACCGGTGACCACGTAATCAGCGCCTTTCAAGCGTTGGGCCTGACCCTTGATCGCGGCTTCCTGCTGGATTTCACCCATGTTGTCGCGATCCAGCACGCTGAAGCGGTTGGTCTGCTGCAAGTGGGTGATGAGGATGGTCTTGGCCTGACCGCCGAGACGGTCAACGCCGTCGGAGAAGATCCCGCGCATGTAGCTGGAACGGTTGTCGAACTTGCCCACGGCCATTGGCACACGAACGCCGGTCCAGACTTGAGTGGCGCTTTCAACCTTGGCCACCGGCAGCGCGCGGGAGCTTTCGGTGGCGCAACCGGCGAGTGTGCCGGCAATCGTGCCGAGCACAGCAATCGCGACGCCTGAAACCAGCATCCGGGAGATCATTCTCACTGAATATTCCTTTTGAAAAACGGGGATGTCCCACCACGGCAATGCGCGGCGGGAGTTGAAAAGGGGCGGCATTATGACAAAGTGCCATCATTCGTGACAGGTTTTTTTGACGCCAATGAATTGGCCGTCTTGAACATTGATCGTTCCCACGCTCTGCGTGGGAATGCAGCCACGGACGCTCCGCGTCCGCTGTGACGCGGAGCGTCACGGGAAGCGTTACCACGCAGAGCGTGGGAACGATCAGATCAGGGCGCGCTAATGGAAATCGCGGCTCTGCACGCGGATGCCATTAAGCAGCGGGCTGAGGTCGCTCAAACGCCCGGCGATCAGGTGGCGCACTTCACCTTCGCGCTCCCAGCGGCCATCGACTTTCAGTAGTTGCGAGCCCACCAGCACTTGCCGCTGACGCTCGGCCAGATCACGCCAGACCACCACGTTGACGTTGCCGAATTCGTCTTCCAGGGTCACGAAGGTCACGCCACTGGCAGTGCCCGGTCGTTGCCGCCCGGTGACCAGCCCGGCGACGCTCACCGGCCGGCCGTGCTCGACGTCGAGCAATTCCTGAGAACTGCGACAGCGCCGCGCCTTGAGTTCGCCACGCAACAGCGCCAACGGATGCGGCCCCAACGTGGTGCCGACGGTGCTGTAATCGGCGTGCAGATCCTCGCCGACACTGGGTTTGGGCAGCTCCACCTTCGCCTCCTCCTGACTCGGCAGCCCGGCAAACAGACCCAACTGCTTCTGCACCCCGGCCACTTCCCAGCGCGCCCGATGCCGATGCCCGGCCAAACCGCGCAACGCCCCGGAATCGGCCAGTAACGCCTGCGCCCGACTGTCGAGTGCGGCCCGTTCGCCCAGATCGGCAACATCGGCAAACGCCCCGCGCGCCCGCGCCGCCTCGATGCGCCAGGCATCGTCCTCGCGAAAGCCCTTGATCATGCGCAGGCCCATACGGATCGCCGGTTGCGCCGCTGTGGTGGTTTCCAGGCTGCAATCCCAGTCACTGGCGCGCACGTCGACCGGGCGGATTTGCAACTGGTGTCGGCGCGCGTCCTGGAGAATCTGATCCGGGCTGTAGAAACCCATCGGCCAGCTGTTGATCAGCGCACAGGCGAACGCCGCCGGTTCGTGGCACTTGAGCCAGCAACTGGCGTAAGTCAGCAACGCGAAACTGGCGGCGTGGGATTCGGGGAAGCCGTAGCTGCCGAAGCCTTTGATCTGCTCGAAAATCTGCGCGGCGAACTCCGGCGTGTAACCGTTTTTCTTCATGCCGGCGGCGAGGCGTTCCTTGTGCGGTTCCAGTCCACCGTGGCGTTTCCACGCGGCCATCGAGCGGCGCAACTGATCGGCCTCGCCGGGGCTGTAGTCGGCGGCGACGATAGCGATCTGCATCACCTGTTCCTGAAACAGCGGCACGCCGAGGGTGCGTTTGAGCACCACTTCCAGCTCCGGTGACGGATAGGTTTCTTTCTCTTCTTTATTGCGCCGGCGCAGGTACGGATGGACCATCCCGCCCTGAATCGGCCCCGGGCGGACGATGGCCACTTCGATCACCAGATCGTAGAACTTCGCCGGTTTCAGACGTGGCAGCATCGACATCTGCGCCCGCGACTCGATCTGGAACACGCCAATGGTGTCGGCGCGGCTGATCATCTCGTAAGTCGGTTTGTCTTCGGCCGGGATCGTCGCCAGACTCAAGTCCATATTGCGATGGCGGCGCAGCAAGTCGAAGCAACGACGGATCGCACTGAGCATGCCGAGGGCGAGGATGTCCACCTTAAGCAGCCCGACCGCGTCGAGGTCATCCTTGTCCCACTGGATGATCGTGCGCTCGGCCATGGCGGCGTTCTCCACCGGCACCAGCGTGTCCAGCGGCTGCTCGGAAATCACGAAACCGCCGGGATGCTGCGACAGGTGCCGGGGGAAACCGATCAACTGCCCGGTCAGGCTCAACACCCGGCGCAGCACCGGGCTGTCCGGGTCGAAGCCGCCTTCGAGCAAACGCTCGACCGGCGGCGTTTCATCGCTCCAGTGGCCGCAGCAATCGGCCAGTGCATTGACCTGATCCGGCGGCAGGCCCAAGGCCTTGGCCACATCGCGCACCGCGCCGGCGGCGTGGTAAGTGCTGACCACCGCCGTCAGCGCCGCACGACCACGGCCGTAACGGCGGAACACGTATTGCAGGACTTCTTCGCGGCGCTCGTGTTCGAAGTCGACGTCGATGTCCGGCGGCTCGTTGCGCTCCTTGGACATGAAGCGTTCGAACAGCAGTGTGGTGCGATCCGGGTCGATTTCGGTGATGCCCAAGGCAAAACACACCGCCGAGTTGGCCGCCGAGCCCCGGCCCTGACAGAGTATTTTTTGCTCACGAGCAAAGCGCACCACGTCATGCACGGTGAGGAAGTAGCTTTCGTAGCCGAGTTCGGCGATCAGCTTCAGCTCTTTGTTGATCTGCCTCAGCACCTTGAAGGGCGCGCCCTTCTCCCAGCGCCAGGCGATGCCTTCCTTGGTCAGTTGCCTTAGCCAGGAACTGGCGCTGTGTTCCTCGGGCACCAGTTCCTTGGGATATTGATAACGCAATTCGCCGAGATCGAAGGTGCAACGCCGGGCCAACTTCACCGACTCATCCAGCAAGGCCTGCGGATACAACTCGCGCAACACCTCGACGCTGCGCAAATGTCGCTCGCCATTGGGGTGCAAACGCAACCCTGCCTCGGCCACCGGCACGTGATGGCGGATCGCGGTCATGGTGTCCTGCAAGGCGCGGCGGCCACGGGCGTGCATATGCACATCGCCGCTGGCCACGGCTGGAATCTGCAACTCGGCGGCCAGCCCCAACAACGCCGCCAGCCGCTGCTGATCGTCCTGGCCACGATGCAATTGCACCGCCAGCCACAGGCGTTCGGCGAAGGTCTGCTGCAGCCAACGGCCCTCTTCCACATCATCGAGTGAATCCGGCACCCACAACACCAGTAATCCCGGCAGCGCTTGCTCAAAGTCCTCGCGCAGCACTTGATACTGACCTTTCTGCGTACGCCGCCGCGCGCGCGTGATCAAACCGCACAGCGCTTGATAGCCTGCAAGGTTCTCCACCAGCAACAGCAGTTTCGGGCCGTTGTCGATGCGCACTTCACTGCCGATGATCAGCGGCAACTCAACGGACTTCGCCGCTTGCCAGGCGCGAACGATGCCGGCCAGCGTGCATTCATCGGTGATCGCCAGTGCCTGATAGCCGTGCTTTTTTGCCCGCTGAAACAGTTCCAGCGCACTGGACGCACCGCGCTGAAAACTGAAGTTCGACAGGCAGTGCAGCTCTGCATAACCGTCATTCATGCAAACCAGCCCTGCAGCCACAAGGGACCGCCCTCACCCACCGCGCGATAAGCCCAACCCTGTTGGCCGGTGCGGTTCTGGATCAGGTAATAATCGCGGCGCACATCGTCACCGTCCCACCAGCCGGATTCGATGCGTTCCGGGCCCATGAGAATCCGCGCCGAACCCTCTGCCACACTCTGCGGTTCACCCAATAACCAGCCCGGACGATGCACATTCGGCAAGCCTGCGCAGCGCTGTTTGTCGACGCCGTGCTGCCACGCACACTCCGGACGATGATCAGCCTGAAAGCGCAGCCCCTGCACGGCGTCATCACCCAAGCGTGCACGCAAGCGTTCGCGCAATTGCTCCCAGGGCAAGGTCTGCTGCGGACGGTCGTCGAACAGTTCCTGAAACTGCGGCACGAAGCTCGGCAGGTCCTCGGCACGCAGACGAAAACCACGCACGGGCGCCTCGACCTGCACTTGCTCGAGCCGACCACGGGCCAGTTCGAAGAGCATCGCCGGATCACGTTCGGCGCTGAGCAAACCGACTTTGATCACGCTGTCCGGCAGCCCGGCGTGTTCCAGATGCAGGTCGAAACGCTGCACGCCGCTGTCGCGCCCGCAAAGGAACGCCGACAGATCGCCAGTCAAACGCCGTAGCGGAAACAGCAGCGCCTGATGGGATTGCACGTCAAAGTTGAGTTCGATGCGCACATCGAAACGATCGGGCGGCAAGTAAAACTCCAGCGCCAAGGGTCGCGCGCCAAACAAGGTGTCGAGGTGCTTGAGCATCTGCGCTTCGAAGCGTCGGGCCAGCGCCTGACGCGGCAAGCTCTGCACCTGACTGAGGTTGCGCAGGCCCATGCGCGACAACGCCGTGGCCACGCTCGGCTCCAGGCCGACACGGTCGACGGGCAACTGGCCGAGGTGATGCTGCAAGGCTTCGCCGTCCGGCACCACCAAGCCATCGTAAGCATTGGCCAGTACCCGCGCCGCCACCGGATTCGGTGCGGCAACGATGCGATGGCGAAAGCCCAGATCGCTCAGTTCCTTGCGCAACCGTGCTTCAAACTGCGCCCAGGAACCGAACAGCCCCAGGCTCGATTCGATTTCGAACACCACGGCGCGCGGGTAATGCACGCTGACCTGCGCGCTGAAACCGTAGGCCCACGCGGCAAGAAACTGCTGCCAGTGCTCGACCTCGGCCACCTCGTAATCGGCGGTGGCAAACCCTTTGCTCATCGCTTGGGCGGCGGTCATCGACTGGCCAGCGCGCAACCCGAGTTTGCGCGCCGCCGGGTTGACCGCTTGCAGCACTCGACGCTGGGCCGGGCCGCTGAGCAGCACCAACGGCTCATCAGGATCGGGGCGCTGACGCAGCACGGCATCAAGGGCCAATTGCGGGAACAGAATACACACCCAGCGCATGGCGACCTCAGTGACCCACGGCAAAGGCAATCGGCGCCGCACGCGCCAAACCGCCACGGCACTTGAGCACGCGCAACTGCGCGGGTTTGGCATCGATGGCAATCCGTAATGCCGCCGGTGACGGATTGACCGCTTCGCTCAACGGACGCCAGGCAAACGCCAGGGTCTGGCCGGTTTCCGCCGCCACCTGCAAACGCCGCAACGCGCGGTCATCAGCCTTGTGAGGCCAGCACAGCACCGCGCCGCAACTGCCTGAACGCAGGCATTGTTCCGCCGCCCACAAGGCATCGCGTTCACTGGCCTGAATCACCGACAACTGGCGCAGATCGACCCCGGCGTTCTCCCACGCCTGCGGGTACGGCACGAACGGCGGCGCCACCAGCACAATGCGCTCGCCCGCCGCCGACAACCGCGCCAGCGTCGGCCAGACCAGTTGCAGTTCGCCGACACCGGGGCCGGCCAACAGGATTTCGCTCAGCGCCGCTTCCGGCCAGCCACCGCTGGGCAATGCTGCGTCGAGCGCGGCGTGCCCGGTGGGTTGCGGACTGGCGGCCGGCGGCGCAGGCCGGCCCCTCCAGACCTGGCCGCCATTGAACAGCGTATCCAACGCTACGACGGCGCCCATCAGCCTTGCCTCACCAGACCGCAGAACACCCCTTCGATGGCCAGATCCTGATCGTCGCGCACGACAATCGGCTGGTACGCCGGGTTGCGCGGCAACAGCCGCACTTCATCGCCGAGCCGTTCGAAGCGTTTGATAGTGACTTCACCGTCGAGCCGCGCCACGACGATCTGGCCGTTGAGCGCTTCGGGATTGCGCCGTACGCCGACCAGATCACCGTCGAGAATGCCGTCCTCGATCATCGAATCGCCCTGCACCCGCAGCATGTAGTCGGGTGTGCGGGAGAACAGCGCCGGGTCGAGCAGCAAGCGGCTATGGATGTCGGCATCGGCGCCAATTGGTGCACCGGCAGCGACGCGGCCGAGCACGGGGATGTCGAGCAGCTCCGGGCGTGGCGGTTGCCCGAGCAGGCGAATGCCGCGGGCCTGATGCGGATTGACCTCGATAAAACCGGCTTCGGTCAGCGCGAGCACGTGCTTGCGCGCCACGCTGCGCGAGGCAAAACCAAAAGCCTCGCTGATTTCAGCGAGGCTTGGGGGCTGACCGTGTTCGGCGATTCGATCGCGGATAAACGTCAGGATGGCGGTACGGCGGGGAGTCAGGTTCGTCATGGAGTACATTTGTACTCCTGTAGGATTTTCCTGACAAGCGCCACAGGTCGGCCCACCCCACGTTGATCGTTCCCACGCTCCGCGTGGGAATGCAGCCAGTGACGCTCCGCGTCACTGGACGCAGAGCGTCCCTAGAGGCATTCCCACGCAGAGCGTGGGAACGATCAGTACGATCAGTGCGGGGGAGTCAGTTAAGGCCGCGTTCGGCGAGAAATGCTGAGATGTAATCGATGAAGGCAACGACCTTCGCCGTGGCCCGGCGGTGGCTCGGGTACACCGCCAGAATGTGCGGGCCAAAGGTGTCCGGGTCGATCTCGTAATCGGCCATGACCCGCACCAGTCGCCCGTCGGCAATGTACGGCGCGGCGCTCCACAACGGCGTGTGCAGCAAACCGCGCCCGGCCAAGGCACTGGCCAGCAACAAATCGTAATTGTCACTGCGCAACAACGGCGCTGCGGGTTGCGCCAGACTCAAGCGCTGCCCGTCACGCTCGGCCCACCAGAATTCGCGGCTGAGTAACGGGTGCTGATAGAGCAGCCATTCATGCTGCTCAAGGGTTTGCGGGTTGACCGGCAAATCCTTGCGCGCCAGATATTCCGGGCTGGCGCACAACGCCAGACGATTGCTGCCGACCACCCGCGCAATCAGCCCCGGCAAGTCATCGTGGCCCTCGCGCAGCGCCAGGTCGTAGCCACTTTCCAGCAGATTGACGAAGGCATCGCACAGGTCCACTTGCAGGCTGATCTGCGGGTATTGCTGCAAAAATCCGTCACACACTTGATCGAGAAACGCCCGGCCATAGGCCAGCGGGGCGGTGATTTTCAGGCTGCCGCGCAAGCCGTGCTGCAACTGCTCGATTTCCTCGCTGGCCTCATCGAGTCGCTGCAACACCAGCCGTGCGGTTTCCAGGTACACCCGACCGATTTCGGTGAGCAGAATCCGCCGCGTACTGCGCTCGAACAGCCGTGCGCCCAGCTCCGATTCCAGGTGATTGACCGCTTTGGTCAGCGCCGACGGGGTCTTGCCCAACTGCTCGGCGGCGCGGCTGAAACTGCCGAGCTGCGCGGTGACCACGAACATTTTCAATGCACCCAACTTGTCCATGCTTTTTCCATTCAGGCAAAAACGTTTTTCGTGAGGCAGGCGTTCTGTCGGCCGTCGCCAGCCACTAATCTCGCCATCAGACGCAATAACAAGGAAATCTTCAATGAAAAGATTCATCCCGAAGCTGTTGGCTCTCGCTGTAAGTTTTGCCTCGATGGAAGCCATGGCCGCCGCCGATCTGGTGCTGCTCAACGGCAAGATCTTCACCGCCGACCGCACTCAACCCAAGGTGCAAGCCTTGGCCGTGGAGAACGGCAAAGTGCTGAAAGTCGGCACCGATGCGCAGATCAAAGCCTTGATCGAACCCGGCACCCAAGTCATCGACCTCAAGGGCAAAGCGTTGATGCCCGGCCTGATCGACAGCCATTCCCACGCGATTTTCGGTGGACTGGAAATGGTCTCGGCGAACATGGAAGACGAAGTCGTCGACCTCGACGAACTGCAAAAACGCCTGCGCGACTGGCGTGCAGACGGCAAGGCCAAACACGGCGATGTGCTGAGCATTGCCGGCATGAGTTCGGTTTACTGGGCGCAGGCCGAGGCCTTGGGCAACACCTTCAACAGCGGCGAATGGGCCAATGTGCCGGTGGTATTTATCGGCAGCGACCACCACACCGCGTGGGCCAACAATGTGATGCTCAAGCGCGCCGGCATCGACGCCGCACTGCTGAAAACCCTGCCCGACGCGGAAAAAGACACCATCGGCAAGCTGGCCAACGGTGAGCCCAATGGATTTGTGGTCGACGCCGGTTGGGATCGGGTCGCCTCGAAGATGCCGGTGCCGAGCCCTGCCGACATGTTGAACGCCGCCAAATCAGCAGTGCGCTACAACAACAGCCTCGGCATCACCGCGTGGATGGACCCGGCCGCCAACGCCGCGCCGGGCGAAGCAGTGTTCGCGCTCAAACCCACCGAGAAAACCGTCGGTGTGCTGCCGGCCTATAAAGCCTTGTCAGAAAGCGGCGACATGAGCGTGCACGTCGCGGCGCTGCTGGTGGCCAACCCGAAAAGCGTGCCCGCCGACCTCGATACGCTGGACAAGGTGCGCCAGCAATTTCAGGGCATCCCCAACCTGACCCTGCCCGGCATCAAGATCTTCGCCGACGGCGTGATCGAGTTCCCGGCGCAGAGCGCGGCGATGATCGACCCGTACAGCAACTCGCACAAACAGGGCGAACTGCTGATCGATCCGCAGCATTTCGGCGAACTGGTCAGCGCCATCGATCAGCGCGGCTGGCTGGTGCACATCCACGCGATCGGCGACCGCGCGGTGCGCGAATCGCTGAACGGCATTGCTCAGGCGCGCAAGGATCGGCAGAGCGACGTGACCCACTCGATCACTCACCTGCAAATGGTCAACCCAAAAGAGTTCGCCCGTTTCAAACCGCTCAACGTCATCGCCTCGATGCAACTGCTGTGGGCCAGCGCCGACGATTACACCACCGACATGATCAAGCCCTATGTCAGCGCCCTCGCCTTCCGCTATCAGTACCCGGCGCACTCGCTGCTGAAACAGGGCGCGACGATTGCCGGTGCCAGTGACTGGCCGGTGTCTTCGCCAAACCCGTTCAATGCCATGGCTCAAGCAATTACTCGCGTCGGCCCGTTGGGCGTGCTCAATGCCGATGAGCGTCTGGACCGCGACACTATGTTCTACGCCTACACCGTTAATGCGGCGCGGACGATTGGTCTGGAGAAGCAGATCGGCTCGCTGACGCCGGGCAAACAGGCCGACTTCATCGTGCTCGATCGTGATGTGTTCAGCGTCGACAACAAAGCCCTGCATGACACCAAAGTCCTGCAAACCTGGTTCGGCGGTCGTCAGGTCTACACCGCCACCCACTAACAACGCGTTTCCCCTGTAGGAACTGCCGCAGGCTGCGATCTTTTGACTTTGATTTTAAAAACCAAGATCAAAAGATCGCAGCCTGCGGCAGCTCCTGCAGGTTTACCTCCTGCCCCCATAACAATCACAACATCGGGACTTCACATGAAAGCCTTGCCCCTGTTCGCCCTGAGTTTCTTGAGCGTGCTGCCCTTGAGCAGCTTTGCGATCCCCTTGAACGATGATTTTGCGCTGTTGGTGGATCTCACTTTAGCCAGCGACTACCGGACCCGTGGCATCTCGCAAACCCAGAATGACCCCGCCGCACAGGCCGGCCTGACCCTCGCGCACAGCAGCGGTCTGTACCTTGGCGCGTGGAGTTCCAACGTCGATTTCGGCGGTGGCCTGAAAACCCGCCAGGAAGT
This sequence comes from Pseudomonas sp. AC242, assembly GCF_979258655.1. NCBI lineage: Bacteria > Pseudomonadati > Pseudomonadota > Gammaproteobacteria > Pseudomonadales > Pseudomonadaceae > Pseudomonas > Pseudomonas sp. AC242. The sequence goes on along the minus strand of NZ_OZ409873.1, from coordinate 2,043,822 downwards.
CGATTACTACGGCGGCTGGCTGTGGCAGGCGACCGAGGAGGTCAGCCTCGATCTGGGCTACATCAAATACGCCTACCCCAAGGAAAGCCAGTTCAACCAGAGCGAGGTCTACGGGATTCTCGGCGTTTATGGGGTGAAACTGGCGGCGTACTACTCCAACGATGCGCCGGGGATCGATAGCAAGCAGAGTTCGCTGTACACCTACATCGGTTATGAAACCGAGTTGCCGTTCGACTCGGGCTTGAAGCTGCGCTACGGCAATATGGATTTCAAGGATCCGCATTTGTATTCGGCGTCCGGGCAGGACGAAGACAGTTATCGCGAATGGGAAGTCAAACTCACCCACAATCTGGCCGGGGTGGTGTTGGGCCTGAGCTACATCGACACCGATCTCTCACAGAGCCAATGCCTGAGCAACTGGGGCTTCAAAGACGTCTGCACCGCCACCGTCGTCGCCAGCGTCAGCAAATCCTTCTGACCCACCGAAATCCCTCTGTAGGAGCTGCCGAAGGCTGCGATCTTTTGATCTTGATGTTAAGAACAACATCAAAAGATCGCAGCCTTCGGCAGCTCCTACAGGAAATGGGGTCGAACTTGTTACAGGATGTTTACGAATTTTTTACTAATGCTCTTCTACAGTTACCCGCGCAACCGCGTGGCTTTCTATTCATGTAGAGGAATGTTTGACATGGCTTTGGGCAACGGACTGCGTTTACCGTCCATCACGCCTACCCGACTGGTGCTGCTGTTTTCCCTGGCGCTGGTGGCGTTGTACAACCTGGCGACCTGGAAGGCGCTGGGCACGCTGATCACCCTGCAGGGCGCGCACAAAGTGGCGTTTTTCGCTTCGTTCGGGCTGTTTTTGTGGGCCGCGATCGCCCTGCTGCTGACCCTGGTGTCGTTCCGCTGGACGCTGAAACCGCTGCTCAGCGTGGTCGCCTTGCTCTCGGCCTGCGCCGCGTATTTCATGAACGAATACGGCATCACCATCGACACGGTGATGATTCAGAATGTCTTCGAAACCAACCCCGCCGAAGCCACCGCGCTGTTCAACGGCAAGCTGCTGGCTTACGTGCTGCTGCTCGGTGTGTTGCCAGCGGCATTGATCTGGCGTTGGCCGGTGAGTTATCGGCCGTTCTTTCGCGGCTTGCTCAACAAGGTGTTGGTGATCATCGCCTGCGTGCTGGTGATCGCTGCGTCGGTGGGCGCGTTCTATTCGACCTACGCGCCGATCTTCCGCGAAGAAGACAAGCTCACCCACTTCATCAACCCGACCAACTACATCTACGCGATCAGCAAGTACGCCAAGCAACGCCTGGGCATCAAAAAGCACTTTGTGGTGCAGGCCATTGGCGAAGACGCGGTGATGAGCGCCAAGGCGGCCAGCCGCGAGAAGAAATCGCTGATGGTCTTTGTGGTCGGTGAAACCGCCCGCGCCGATCACTTTTCGCTGAACGGTTATACGCGCGAGACCAATCCCGAACTGAGCAAACTGGACATCCTCAACTTCACTCAGGTGCACTCCTGCGGCACGTCAACGGCGGTCTCGGTGCCGTGCATGTTCTCGATGTTTCCACGTGAGGATTACAGCGACAAGAAAGGCAAAACCTACGAGGGCCTGCTCGACATTCTCCAGCGTGCCGGCGTGCAAGTGCTGTGGCTGGACAACAACAGCGACTGCAAAGGCACCTGCCTGCGCGTGCCGCATCGCGATATTGCGAAGAACCAGCCGGGGCCGTTCTGCGATGGCAACAACTGCCTCGACGAGGCGCTGCTGCAAGATCTGCAAAGCTACATCGACAGCCTCAAGGGCCACGCGATCATTGTCCTGCATGCCGACGGCAGCCACGGCCCCGAGTACTACGAGCGCTATCCGAAAGACATGGAGCGCTTCAAACCGATCTGCCACACCAATCAACTGGGCAGTTGCAGCGGCGATGAACTGGTCAACGTGTACGACAACACGATTCTCTACACCGACCATTTCCTCGCCAAGGTGATTGAGCTGCTCAAGCGTAATCAGGACTCGCTGGACACGTCGATGGTGTACGTCTCCGATCACGGTGAATCGCTGGGCGAAAACGGTTTGTATCTGCACGCCGCGCCGTATGCGCTGGCACCTGAAGCGCAGACCCATGTGCCGATGGTGATGTGGTTTGGCGACGGCACGCTGGCAAGTGAAGGGATTGATCGCGGGTGTCTGCAAGGCAAGACCGGGCAGGCGGATTTGAGCCACGACAACCTGTTTCACTCGGTGCTGGGGTTGTTTGAGGTGAAGACCTCGGTGTATCAGCCGGGGCTGGATATTTTTCATGGCTGCCGGCCGGCGATGACGGCCACGAATTAACCAAACACTGAAGATCCCTGTGGGAGCTGGCTTGCCAGCGATAAGGCCGGCACATCCGGCATCTGTGTTGACTGACAAGCCGCCATCGCTGGCAAGCCAGCTCCCACAGGGTAAATGGTGCTCTCAGGAGGTGAGGTTTGCCAGATAGGCCCACGGGTAGATGCCGCGCTGGTGGCCGTCGCTAAACACCAGTTGCACGCCGTAGCCCTGGGGGTTGAGTTCGATCAGGCGCACGCGATCATCGACCATGGGCGTCAGGCCTTTCAGGCGAAACGCGCGGCATTGCGAGCATGGGCACTGGCGGCGCAGTTCGGCGTGGTTGAGCTGTTGTTCGCGGCCGTCCGGCCAGCTCAAGCGCAAGGTGCCTTCGCTTTGCGAATTACCGACTGACAGCGGGTTCATTGCAACTGACTCAAGGCAATGCGCACGGCTTTGCGCACTTCCGGGTCACCGTCGTCCTGCGCGGCCTGCAAGGCGGCCACGGCGCTGCGATCATTGAGTTCGCCCAAGGCCAGCGCGGCCTCTTTGCGCAGGTTGCTGATGCGATGAGCAAGGGTGTCGATCAGCGCATCCAGCGCCGGTGCGAAACGCAGACGACCGAGGCTGCGAGTAGCGCGCAGGCGCACTTGCCAGTAGTCATCGCTCAAGGCTTCGACCAGTGCAGAGCCAGCGTCAATGTGGCCGACCTTGCCCAAGGTCGTCGCGGCTTCTTCGCGCACTTGCCAGGCGTCGTCCTGCAAAGCCTGGCACAGGGCTGGCAACACTTCGGCGCTGGAGGCCAGTCCCAAAGCGCCAGTCGCAGCACGGCGCACTTCGGTGTCCGGGTCAGCGCTGGCCAATCGTGCCAGGGCGGGCAAAGCGTCGAGTTGCTTGAGCCAGCCGAGCACGCCCACGGCTTCACGACGAACGCTGGCGTCGGCATCGTTCAGCGCCGAAACCGCAGCCGGCGCGGCGTCGGCGAAACGCAACTCACGCAAGGCACGGAACGCAGCGATACGCACACTGACGTCGGCATGATCAGTCCACGGCAAAAGCACCTGCCCCGCCGCTTCCGTTTTGAGCAAGCTCAGGCTCTGCGCGGCGGCCGATTGCACGGCGGGCGACGGGTCGGTCAAGGCTTCACACAAGGCTTGCACGACGGCCTCATCTTCCCAGGCTTCCAGCAAACGTGCGGCTTCGGCGCGGACTTCTTCAGCGGGATCTTGCCTCAGGCGATCAACCAGCCAAAGCAAGCCATCCGGCTCTTCCAGATCCGCCAGATCAATCAGCGCAATACGCCGCACACCAGCATCTTCAGCAGTCAGGCGCGGTTGCAGATCGAGAATGTCTTGGTTATCGGTCACAGCAAAAATAGAGGTCATAGGGCAAATCGCGGCAAATGGTTTTCAGGAGGCAGGCCGAGCGGATTGAGGCGCGGCAGCGGTCGGTCGTTGTCGTGGCGCAGCAGGTCGAGGCAGTGGCGTTTGAGCCGGGAGAACTCGGGGCTGGTGACCAGTTCGCTGGTGCGTGGTCGGGCGAAGTCCAGACGCAAGTCTTCAATGATTCGCCCCGGCCGCGCACTCATCACCAGCAAGCGGTCGGCGAGGAACAGCGCCTCGTCGATATCGTGGGTAACGAAGACCACGGTGGTGCGGATCCGCGTCCAGATGTCGAGCAGCAGTTCCTGCATGTTCAGGCGGGTCAAGGCATCCAGAGCGCCGAACGGCTCATCCATCAGCAACAGACGCGGGCGATTGACCAGCACCCGGGCGATCTCGACGCGTTGCTGCATGCCACCGGAGAGCTGATCGGGCCAGCGTTCGGCGAAACCTTCGAGGCCGACCAGTTTGAGGATTTCGTCAGCGGCGCGATGGCGCTCAGCCTTGCCGATGCCACGCATTTTCAGGCCGAAAGCCACGTTGTCGCGCACAGTGCGCCACGGAAACAGCGTGTGATGCTGGAACACCATGCCGCGCTGCGGTGACGGGCCGGACACCGCCGCGCCATCGACTTTCAGGCTCCCGGCGTGAGCGCTCAAATGCCCGGCCAGAGCGCCGAGCAAGGTCGATTTGCCGCAACCGGACGGGCCGAGAATACAGACGAACTGGCCGGGTTCGATCTGGCAATCGAGTTCGCGCACCGCTTCGAACGCCTCACGCCCTGCGCCGAGAACGATGGACAACTGGCGGATGTCGATCCGCCCTTCCGGGGTTTGCATCACGCTCATCAGGCTTTTCCTCGCGGTCGATGCCAAGGCGTGAACAGCCCGCCCAAGCGTTTGATCAGCAGACTGCTGCCCATGCCCAATACGCCGATCAGCAACATGCCGACGACGATGTCGGCGTAGTTCTGAATGGTGTAGGACTCCCAGGTGTAGTAACCGATGCCGAACTGGCCGGAGATCATTTCCGCCGTCACCAGACAGAACCACGAAGTGCCCATGCCGATCGCCAGCCCCGTGATGATGCTGGGTGCCGCGCCTGGGAGAATCACCTCCAGCAGGATCGCCCGGCGCCCTGCCCCGAGGCTTTTCGCCGAGGCGATCAGTCGTGGGTCGACGCCCTCGACGCCGTGCACGGTGTTGAGCAGGATCGGGAACAGTGCGCCGGTGAAGGTGATGAAGACCATCGACAGTTCAGAGGATGGAAACATCAGGATCGCCAATGGAATCCATGCGACTGCAGGGATTGGGCGCAGGACTTCCAGTGGTGGCAGCAGCAGGTCTTCGGCCCATTTCGAGCGGCCGATGGCCAGACCGAGGGCGATGCCGATCAGCAGTGCGGCGAGGTAACCGGCGAACACGCGGCTGAGGCTGGCGATCAGGTGTTGCAGGAGCTTGCCGGAGTCGCCGAGACCCAGTGCAGCTTCGATGACGGCCAAGGGTGTTGGCACGTTGGCGAAGGTGACGAGGCCAAGGTTCCAGTGGTGGCTGGCGGCGAGTTGCCAGAACAGCAGACAGAGCAGCAAGGATGCGGCTCTTGATGTCCAGCGGATGGGTGTTTTCATGGAGCGGGTTTCCAGTTCTGGAGCTGTGTTGTGGCTGAGATTTACCCCCCTCACCCCAGCCCTCTCCCCCCAAGGGGGGCGAGGGGGAAAGGGAGCCGATCTTCATGCCTTTCAAGCCTGAGTTCGGCTCGGTATTTCCGGTCGGTGTACCTTGCCCAAACACCTCGGTCAGTCCCCTCTCCCTCCGGGAGAGGGCTAGGGTGAGGGGCTCTTGATCTTGAGTCAGCGGGCAGCAACCGCCTGGGCAGTGGCATCGCTGAAATCGAGGACCTTGCCACCCTGCGCCGAGGCATATTGCTGGGCCTGACCCTTGAGCAAAAACGCGCTCAGGCGCCCTTTCGAATCACTGGCAAACCAGGCCTGGTCCGCGAGCAGCTTGATCCCGCTGTCACTGGCCTGCGCATACACCGCCCGAATGTTTTTGCCTTCCTGCTTCAAAGCCGCCAGTGCAGTGAAGGCAGACTCGGCCGAGGCATAGCGGCGGACTTTGTCCTCACCGCGCACCCAGATTTCCGCAACATGGCTGAAGTCGGTGATTGCGTTACCGGTTGCGGCATCCGTAGCCTTCAGCGGCGTCTGCGCGTAGTTGGCCAACTGCGCCGTGTAATCCAGACCCGACGCCTTGAACGCCGCCCGGATGAACTGATCGTCGATGAAGGTATTCAGATCGAGCCCGCGATCAGCCTTCTTCAGCAGCTTCAACGTATCGATAGCCGTGCCGACTGCCTGGCGATATTCAGGCTTCCAGCTCAGGTCGCGGGTCTGCACGCCGAGCGGACCGTGGAACAGGTAATTCACTTCGGCATCGACCCCGGTGACTTTGGCGATCAACTCGCTGTACTTCTCAGGCTCGGCGGCGAGCAATTGATTGGCCTCGATGCTCGCACGCAGGTACGCGACGACAACTTCCGGATACTTTTTGGCGAAAGCCTGATCCACCAGCGCGCCATGGAATGTCGGCGCATTGGCCTGTGCGCCGTCGTAGATCTTGCGGGCGAATCCACGGCTCGGGAACAGCTCGGCGAACGGCACGAAATCGGCGTGAGCGTCGATCTTGCCGGCCTGCAACGCCGAGCCGGCGACTTCCGGCGGCTGGGCGATGATGTTCACGTCCTTGAGCGGATCCCAGCCCTGCGCCGCCACGGCACGCAGCAGCATGCCGTGGGCGGTGGAGGCGAACGGCACGGAAATCGTCTTGCCCTTGAGTTCGCTCAGCGCCTGCACGCCCGACGCGCTCGGCACGACGATGCCGTTGCCGCTGCCCTTGATACTGCCCGAGAGCACGCTGATGAACAGGCTGTGTTTGCCGGCGGTTTCGAACGCAACACCGTTGAACGCACCGGGGAAATCGGCCATGGCGCCGAAGTCGAGTTTGCCGGCAACCATTTCGTTGGTCAGCGGTGCGCCGCTGGTGAAGTTTTTCCACTGAACATCGTACTTCGCGTCTTTGTAGACGCCGTCGTGGGGCAGGTATTTGTCGAGCAGGCCAAGTTCACGAATCAACAGACCGCCAGCGGCGCAGTTGATGGTGGTGTCCTGGGTGCCGATGGCGATGCGGATGGTTTCGGCCGAGGCCGACACGGTGAACGAAGCCAGTACCAGACCGGCGATTGCTGCACGCAACATGAGTGTTTCCCCTCGAATCATTTATTTGAGTTCGTCTCCGCCGCGATCAGGGCGCGGTGGGAAACGAGGGGTTTTCGGTGAATCCAGCGTCCGGGTGTTTCCGGGTAGCTCTTATGTTGTCCAGGCGGGCCTCATCGCTGGCAAGCCAGCTCCCACAGGGATTTTCAGTGGGACACAGATGTCGCTAACAACAGAGGAACCTGTGGGAGCTGGCTTGCCAGCGATGAGGCCCTTTCAATCAACGCAATAAATAGGGGATGTCGACTTTGACGGCACCCGTCGGGCAATCCTTCTCGCACGGCATGCAGTACCAGCATTCATCGAACGCCATGTAGGCCTTTTGCGTCGCCGGATTGATCGCCAGCAAGTCCATCGGGCAGACATCCACGCACACGGTGCAGCCCTTTTCGGCGATGCATTTGTCCTCGTCCACGGTGACGGGGGCGTTGGAGCGGAAGAAGATTTCCTGAGCTTGATAGGCCATGGTTCGGGCTCTCTGGTTATTGATGTATCAAGCGGCGAAAGCGCCGACCCGCAAACGGTCGTAAGCCTGCATTTCCTCGGCATCGAGCGGGATGATGTAAGGCTCGACGGCTTTCTTGAAACTGGTCATCTGGCCGTCCTCGCCCTTCTTCAGGTGGCAATGACAGAACCATTCGCTGTCGTTGCGTTGCGGGTGATCGACGCGATAGTGGTACAGGCCCCAGCGGCTTTCGGCGCGGAACAACGAGGCGCGCGCGGCCATTTCGGCGCAGTCGCGGATCACGCTGGTTTCCATCGCGCGCATCAGTTCGTGGGCGTTGCTGGCCTTCATCTGCTCGAGATCGCGTTCGATGTCGCTGAAGCGCTGCAGGCCGATCTGCATCTTTTTGGTCACTTTCGGCGGTTGCAGGTAGTCGTTGACGAAGCGCCGCAGCTTGTACTCGACCTGCGCTGGCGGCAGACCGTTTTCACGATCCAGCGGTGCGTAGACCCGAGCCTTTTCCTTTTCGATTTGCGCGGCATCCAGCGCGGAAAACTCGCGCCCGGCGACAAAGTCGGCGGCGTTGTGCCCAGCGAACCAGCCATACGTGAACGCGCCGAGCATATAGTTGTGCGGCACAGCGGCCATGTCACCCGCCGAGTACAACCCTTTCACCGAGGTCTCGGCACGCTCGTTGACCCACACCCCAGACGCCGAGTGGCCGCTGCAAAAGCCGATTTCGGAGATGTGCATTTCAACCATTTGCGTGCGGTAATCGGTGCCGCGATTGGCGTGGAACTGGCCACGGCTCGGGCGCTCGTTGCTGTGCAGGATTTCCTCGATGTTCTGGATGGTTTCTTCCGCCAGGTGATCGAGTTTGAGAAACACCGGACCGTTGCCGCTCTCCAGTTCCTGGTGGAACTCCCACATCATCTGCCCGCTCCAGTAGTCGCACTCGATGAAGCGTTCGCCCTTGTTGTTGGCGGTGTAGCCACCCAGCGGACCGGTGACGTAGGCGCAGGCCGGGCCGTTGTAATCCTTGATCAACGGGTTGATCTGGAAGCATTCGAGGTTGGCCAGTTCGGCACCCGCGTGATAGGCCATTGCGTAGCCGTCGCCAGCGTTGGTCGGGTTTTCGTAGGTGCCCATCAAGTAGCCCGACGACGGCAAGCCGAGGCGTCCGGCAGCACCGCAGGCAAGAATCACCGCTTTGGCCTTGATTACGTGGAAATCGGCAGTGCGGCAGTCGAAGCCCATCACACCATTGACGGTGCCCTCCGCGTCGGTCAGCAACCGCGTGCAAACGAGACGATTGGTGATGCTCACCCGCGCACGTTTCAATTGGCGATAGAGGACTTTTTTGATGTCGTGTCCTTCCGGCATCGGCAGCACGTAGGCGCCCATGTGGTGGACTTTTTTCACCGCGTAATCGCCGGTTTCGTCCTTCTCGAACTTCACGCCCCAGCGGTCGAGTTGTTCGATGGTTTCGAAGCTGTGGGTCGCGTAGGCGTAAACGGCGGCCTGATTGACGATGCCGTCGTTGGCGATGGTGATTTCCTTGGTGTACTGCTCCGGTGTCGAGTGGCCGGGAATGATCGCGTTGTTCAGGCCGTCCATGCCCATGCTGATCGCGCCGCTGCGTTTGACGTTGGCCTTGTCGACCAGCAACACGCGCAGGTCGCGGTTCTTTTCTTTGGCTTTGATCGCGGCCATCGGCCCTGCGGTGCCGCCGCCGATGACGACGATGTCGTATTCCTGTTCGAGCACGTTGCGGGTCATGCCTGCTCCCCTTTTTGCCGGTCGATCCGCAGGCGGTACTGAAACGCATCGCCACGGTAGTAAAGGTGTTCGAAGTCCAGCGGCTGGCCTTGCGCGTCGTGGGTCAGACGCTCGATGCGCATGATCGGCGAGCCGGCCTCGACGTTCAGCGCCTGGGTCAGGTCGCTGTCGGCCAGCACCGCGTCGATGGCCAGATCGGCGTGGCCGAGGGCAATGCCGCAGTCGTTTTCGAGAATCAGGAAGATGTCGCGGGTGACCAGATCGGCCTTCTCCAGGCGCTCGCCGACGACTTTCGGCAGGTAGGTGATTTCCAGCGAGATCGGCTCACGGTTGATCAGGCGCACACGTTTGATCTGCGCGACGGTCTCGCCTTCGGCAACTTGTAAACGTTCGGCGACGCGCTTGTCAGCCGGGATGAATTTGAAGCTGCGCAGGCGGTTGATCACCTCGTAGCCACGCCCGGTCATCGACTCGGCAAGGCCTTGCAGGCTGCTGACGTTCTGAAAGGTTTTCGGCTTGGCGACGAAGGTGCCTTTGCCGTGGATCTTGAAGATCAGCCCTTCCTTTTGCAGATCGCCGAGCGCCTGGCGCACGGTGATGCGGCTGACTTTGAACAGCACGCCGAGTTCGCTTTCGGAGGGCATCTGGCTGTCTTGCGGGTATTCGCCGTCGAGAATGCGCGCACGGAGAACGTCGCGCAGTTGGGTGTGCAGCGGGACACTTGATAAGGAGAGCGGGCTAAGAGAGAGAACGTTATCGGTCATCGCGGGATCACTTGTCATAACGAGTTATGACGTGATCTTAGAGTTGTTATGACAAGGTTAGAAATATTGTTTGGGCATAACCTTAGATTCGGTGTTGAAAATCAAAAGATCGCAGCTTTCGGCAGCTCCTACAGGGGATCGCGGTCTCATGTAGGAGCTGCCGAAAGCTGCGATCTATTGATCTTAACGTTTGAGGATCTGGTCCATGACCCAGTCGGTCTTGAGCGCTTGTTCGGCGACTGCAGGGTGTTGTGAATCACCACGAATATGCGCATTCATGCCCAATACGTGATGCCACTGGATGTTTTCGTGATGAGGGATGTCCAGGCTGACGACTTCATCCGCATTCAGCTGCACAGAATGCTCATCAAACACCGAAAAACCGATCCGCCCGAGGCTGCCGATGATCTCGACCCGATCCTCACGCCGATCCGCAACAAAGCTCCAGCAACCCATGCCCAGCGCCCCGGAGGCGAACCGCCAACTGGCGCTGACCGCATCCTCTGCCGCGTACAACCCGGCCTGACGCGCGGTGAATCCGGCGACCTCGACGATGTCGCCAAGCAGATACTGGAACAGGTCAAAGCCATGACTGGCCAGATCGGCAAAGTAACCGCCACCGGCCACCGCCGGATCCGTGCGCCAATTGTCGCGACCGTCCAGATCCACCGGCGAAGGTGCCTTGGTCAGCGTCCAGCTCAAGTGCCGAACCTCACCGATGCGCCCCTCCGCCAACCATTGCCGCACCTGCGCAAAACGCGGCAACGAACGGCGATAGTAGGACACAAACAAGTGCAATCCGGCCTCGGCAAACACCTGCTGCATCTCGCGACTTTGTCCGGCATTCAGCGCCATCGGTTTTTCCACGCAGCAATGTTTGCCGGCGGCGGCGACTTTCAGGCTGTAGGCGTGGTGGCTGTCGGGTGGCGTGGCGATGTACACCGCGTCCACCTCGGGATCGTTGATCAGCGCATCGACATCGGTGTAGACCCGCGCGATGCCGTGGCGCGCGGCGTAATCGGTCACCGCTTCGAGGCGTCGGCCCATCACCGCCACCAGCGCCGAACCGGGCGCTTTGTAGAAGGCCGGCCCGCTCTTGCGTTCAGCGACGCTGCCACAACCGATCATGCCCCAGCGCACCACGTCCATGTTCATTCCTTTTAGCCGATGCGCAAGGCGCGCAGATCGAGGTGACCGTCCTTCAGCGGCGGGCACCAGTAGTAGCCGCCAGTGATCGGGCGGCTGATGCGATACAGACCATCGGTGATGCCGTCTTCCAGACCACTCATACGGCGCAGTTGCGCTTCGAAGGCATCCAGCGAAAAGCCAAAAGCAAGGAACATCAGCCCGGCGCGATCACCTTCGATCCACGGCATCGAACGACGCACGACGAACGCTTCCGGGGCGAAGCTTTCCTGCGCGGTGCGTTTGACGTGGGCGGAGACCGGGGCGTCGTCGATCTCTTCGTTGTCGCTGAGGCGACGGCCCATGATGTTGTCTTTGTCGTCGGCGGACAGCTTGTGGAAACCCTTGAGGTCGTGCTGCCACTGCTGGATCGCGGCGAAGCTGCCACCGACCATACCGTCAGCGCCTGCGCTTTGCAGGGCGGCGGCGATGGCCGCTTCGTCGTGCGGGTTTTCGGTGCCGTCTTCGTAACCGGTGAGGTCGTGGCCGTCCTTGTGGCGGAAGGCTTCCTGCATCTCGACCAGACGCAGGGCCGGGGCCAGTGCGGCTTCGAGAGCGTTGCAACGGTTAAGCAGTTCACCACGGTCGACGCCGTGCAGCCAGACCCACAGTGCGTGCTGGGTCGACGGGTTTTCGACGCCAACGCCAGTCATGGCCGGAAAGCTGCGCAGGCCGTCGATCTGCACGTTGAGGGCCTTGGCCAGGGATTCGCCGAAACCGACCACCGCCGACTGGCCGTCTACCTGATTGATCAGGTTGTCGATCGCCTGCGGCAGCGCTTCCACCGATTCAAGGGCGAAAAACAGATGACGTGCTTGCGCAGGAACTGGGGTGGCGAGAATGCCCGGCTGGTAGTAACTCATGTGAACTCCTTGGGAAAGTGCGCGGGAGTTTACCTGTGACCGGAAGGTTTGTGGGGGTTTGGACGCAAGTCAAAAGCCCCTCTCCCTAGCCCTCTCCCAGAGGGAGAGGGAACTGATTCGGGGATATTAAAGATCTACACCGACTTGAACGTACATCGGTGAATCCATAATCGACACAGATCTTTCAGGTCGATGCATGACTCAAGACACTACGGTCGGCCCCCTCTCCCTCCGGGAGAGGGCTGGGGTGAGGGTTGGCGTCATTACGCCAGGCGCTAGGGCTCAGCCCCGTCCAACGCTTGAACGCTCGGCGAAAACTGCGCACATCGCTGTAGCCCACCTCTTCGGTAATCCGCTCGATCGGCATATCAGGATTGGCCAGCAAACTCAGGGTCCGCGCCTGCCGCACCTGCTCCAGCAACGCCTCGAACGTCAGCGCATGCTCAGTCAACCGCCGGCGCAAGGTGCGGCTGCTCATATTCAAATCACCAGCAATCTTTTCAATGTGACTGCCACTACTCAGATCCCGCGCAATCGCCCGTTCCACAGCCTGAATCAGATCAAGCTTCTGATGCACCTGCGCCGCTTCCAGCTCCAGCAATGCCACCGCCTGACGCAACGCCAGCGAATGATGATTGGGCAGATTCACATCCAGCCATTGCCCATCGATCAGCATGCGATTGTGCAGGCAACCGAAGCGCACATCCGGCCCCAGCAGGCGGTGGTATTCGCTCAGATAATCCGGCGCGGCGTGCACGAACTCCACGGCAATCGCCTTGAACTCAGCCCCTGCCAGCGCGCGGCCGTACACCAGCAGACTGGCGAAAAACTCCTCGACTGCGAACACCTGCACATCAGCGAACGGCAAGCGGCATTCAGCATCGAGATGCACCTGGCCACCGACCACATCGACGCTCGACACCACGATGCCGCCCGAGGTGTGCTGATGCCGAATGCCCAACGCAAAAGCATCACGCAAGGTCTTGCACAGCGACAGCACATGCCCGAGCAGGCCCAAAGTGCCGAGCACGTTCTGCGCCCCGACCCACAGGCCCAAGCCCTGATTAGGCAGCACTTTAAGTGCGCGCTGAATCATCGCTACGGCTTGGCGATAGGAAATCCGCTGCGCCGGATCCTGCAGGTCTTCAAGGGTAAAACCCAGCCCACGGCACAGGCTCTGGGAATCGATGCCCCTGCTCTGCACGACTTCGGCGAGGGTTTGCAGGAGGAACGGCGAGACCAGCGCCAGTTCGAAGGTCGGGTCTTGGACTTTTACGTTCATGGGGGCTGACATTCCGGATCACGCTTGATTGTTATTTTTGTAACCGGTTGTGTCGATGGAAGTTAGCACAAGGTTTACGGACTGTCCGCAGATGCCCCCCTCATTGTCCGCCAATACCCTGCCCCAACGTACGCCAAACGCTTATTTCTAGCGTACCGGCGCTGCGAGCGACCGGTACCAGGTCCCAATCACAATAATAATGAGGACAGTCATGAGCCAGAACCGTGCAACATCCATCTTGCCGCTCGCCCTTTTCATCGCGGGTTGCACCCTGACGTTGCCCGCCCTTGCCACCGAAACCGGGGTCGACAACATCGGCACCGGCACCGACGGCTTTTTCATGCTGCCGCTGGAAGTCGACAGCCTTCCGGAGAACATGGTCGCGTTCAACCTCTACTACAACCATTACAAATCGCGAAAGCTCAACATCAGCTCGTTCGGCGGCAAGGTGCCGAATGTCGAAATCGAATCCACCGCGGTGATTCCGCGCCTCGATTATCTAAGCCCGGTGCGGATATTCGGCGGGCGCCTGGCCGGTTACATCGCCCAGCCGTGGTTGAAGCAGGAAGTCTCGGTGTTCGGTTTGAGCGACACCCGCGAAGGCATGGGCGATACCACCATCGCGCCGATCATTCTGTGGGACATGGGCAAAAACCTGACCCTCGGCGCCGCCGTGGAGATCACCGTGCCCACCGGTGAATACAGCGTCGATCGGCTGGCCAACACCAGCAACAATTTCTACACCTACAAGCCGCTGTTCTCCTTCACTTGGTTACCGACGGACAAGACCGAAGTCTCGATGAAGACCACCTACAGCTTCAACGAGAAAAACAAGGATACCGACTACAAGTCCGGGCAAATCTTCCACTTCGACTATTCAGCCAGCTACAAGATCACCGACGACTTGATGCTCGGCGTCAACGGCTACTTCCTCAAGCAGACCACCGACGACAAACAGTTCGGCCACACCGTGCAGTTTGCCGGGCAGGACGTCGATGACGGCGTGCGCGGCAAGGTCTTCGCGATTGGTCCGGCGTTGCACTTCACCTTTCTCAAGTACGCCAGCGCGGAGATTCGCTGGGCCAAGGAATTTGATGTGGAGAACCGGCCGGAGGGGGAAATGTTGTGGGCGAAGGTGAGTATTCCCTATGCGTTCTGAGTGCATTTGTAGGAAAGCGCACCTGGATTTGTAGCCTGAAAACCCGAAAAACGCATAGGTGGAATACGCCTACAGCGGCGGTCGAGATTACCGGACAACGGGGGGAAACGTCTGGCAGATTTAAAGGGGGGCGCTTGCAGATACTGGGCTCCGTTATCCCATGGTTCCTCAAGGGCTCATGGGGTGCATCGTCTGCCAGTGACGACAATGGGCCATTCCCCCCTTAGACTGCTGAGATTGATCATGGAGATCACTATGAGCATATTACTTTCCCCGTTTTACTCTGACTTCGAATCCGAAGAAGAGGCCGAGAGCTACGATCGCTGGTTTCGTTCCAAGGTGCAGGCTGCACTGGACGATCCTCGCCCGGCCATTCCCCATGAGGAAGCCATGGTGCGGCTCGACCAATTATTAGAAGAGAAACGCAAGAATCGACGCGCTGCCGCTTGAATGGAGCGATCAGGCTCTGGACGATCTGGCTGACATTATCGATTACATTGAACAACACAATTCCAACGCTGCAGCGGCTCTGCAGCACAAGGTGGGTGCAGCAACGCAAAGGCTCTCATCAATCCCTTATGGTTACAGATCCGGTCGAGTGCCAAGCACTCGGGAAATGGTGGTCAATTCAAACTATCTGCTGATCTATCAAGTGAACGGGCGCATCAAAATACTGACGTTAGTCCACACCAGACAACAATACCCACGAACCTCATAAATATAAAAAAGGGCGACCAACCGGCCGCCCAAACGTACTACACGAGAGTCTTTACAACGTCAGTTGCCCACGCTCCTCTTCGGTCAACTGCTGTTTCGCCTGTTCATCCAGCGCCCCGGCGCCCAACACCTGCACCGGGCTGTTCGGGTTGTAACCCGGGGCCGGGGCACGGCTAGCGCCATCGCGGGACGGCGCAAGCTGTTCGTTGCCGAAGCTCAACACCTGCACGGTGAACACCGACGCCTGATTCTGTCGCGCCGCCGCTTGCTGCTGACGAGCGACGTCCTCCGCCGCTTGCGTCGCCGACGATGCCGCCGAACTGGCCGACGTGATCGCGCCGGTATTCACCGCCGACACCACCGGCACACCGGTCGCTTTGCCCTGCACCGAAATGTTCGCGGCGTTGACCACCGTCAGCGCGGCGATGTTGACGTTGCCCGACACACGAATCCCCGCCTCGCCCGCATCGATGGTGCCCAGCGGCGCGATCAGGTCGATGTCGCCCGGTGCCACTTCGGCGATCGGGTTGAGCGTGGCGATACCCGCGCCGGTGCTCGGCACCGACGGCGACAGTGTGACGTTGCCCCAAGTGTCGTAAACGCGTTTCGGCGGGGTGTAGACCACAGTGGTTTTCGAGCCACGACCGGCGTTGATGTCGCCCTCGGCCGACCAGCCGAGAATCGAGCCGCCGAACGTGGTCATGATCCGGCTCTGGCCGAGCAAAATGCTGCCCTGCGAATAGAGCTGAATGTTGCCCGAACCCTGAGTGATGATCCCTGCGGTGGACGGTGGCGCCGCGCCTTCAATACCGAACACCTGACCGCCACCCGGCGTGAGCATCTGGATGTCGCCGCCGAACAGGGTCTTGACCCCTGCTCCGCCGTACAGCGTGATGTCGCCGTCGTAACGGATCGGATTGCCCGCCACATCAGTGGTCGGGAACAGCGCGGCAATGGCGTTGCGACCGCGTAGATAACTGCCTTTACGCGGGCCATCGACATCGTTGTACTCCAGGCCGCCGGCGCGCAGCTCGGCGAAGTACACCTGCCGCGCGAAGATCGCCTGCTCGGCGCTCGGCAGCGCGGCGTAGAACGCTTGGGCCTGTTCGTCACTGCCGTTAAATCCATAGCCGAGGGTCAGCCAGCTCTGCAGTTCGTCGAAGTAGGTCCTGACCACTTTGCCCGGTTGCGCACTCAACGACTGGTCAGGGTTGGCGAGGTTCTGGCGATTCAGATAATGCGCGATAAAGCGTGAGTAATCAGGCCCTTGCGCGCCCACACCCGCCTGCATGACCACGCTGGCACCAGGGCGGTTGTCACCCGCCACTACCGGCCCGATGCTGGTAATACTGGCGCGGTCCTCCATCAGGATATTGCGCCCGGCATTGATGTCGAGAACGCCGGGACCGGCGATGTCGAAGCTGCTGTAGAGAATGTCGCGGCCCGCGGATACCCGCGAAATATCTCGCGGATCGTTATGCACGAACAGGTTGCCGGTCGACGCAATGCTTTCGCTACTCGGCGAGCCCATTTCGGCGTTGGGCACGATCGTTGGCTGGCCGAGGAATGTACCGGACGCAACGATGTCGCGCCCGGCCAGCATCGACACCGGGGCCGCCGCTTCGTACCAGGTGCGTCTGGACAGGTTGAACGTCAGCGTTTCACCGCTGCGCACGCCCACCAGATCCCCGGTCAGGGCATAGAAACGTGCCGGTGCCTGCACATCACTCAACCCCGAGTAACTGTTGGGCCCAAAGGCAAACAGCGGATAGCGCACATTCTTGTCCGCTGAAACACCGTCACTGTTCAGATTCGTCATGATTGGCGTCGCCGACGTACTGCTGCCGTAGCCATTGAATGCGGGAGCGAACGGCGTGGCGATGGCCAGTGGACTGGCGCCCGACTGGTTGATCGCATAGCCGCCGGCATAGATCGAATCCTGCGCCAGCAACTCCAGTTGCCCTGCATTCGACGGCGCCAGCAGCAATGAATAACTCGTTGCCGGCACTACGCCGCTGCCTTGGCTGTACACCGCTGACGGCCCGGCATAGATCGAGCCTTGCGCAGCCACTGCGCGCAAGATCGACGGATAGACAAAGCGCCCGTCGGTCGGCGAGGTATTACGCGCAGTCACGGGACCTTGCCCGGTGGTTTCGCCCAGTTGGGTGCTCGGCGTCAGATTGCCGCCCGCTGAAAACAGGTCGATCGCGGTGTGATCGGTCCACAACGAGAAGCCGCTCAAGCCGCCGCCGTCGTGTACGACGCCGTCATCGGTGGTAAACGGCGTAGAGTTCTGCAAGCGTACCCGGCCCGGGTCCGCCGCCCCACCCAGCACCAGATCGCCACGGGTATTCAAGCTCATGGCCGAGTCGCCCGGGATCAACACCAGGCCGCCGGAAGCGCTGCCCAGCGTGGCCGTAAACGGATCGTACGGGCGGACTTCACGAACATCCTGAACGGGAGCGGCAGCGCCATACTGAAGATTGATACCACCCAGCGCACCCCCGGTCAGTTGTGCGGCACCGCGCAGGTTGATCAACGCACCTTGCAGATCATGTTGCGCAACACCGACGCCATTTTGTCCCGCCCGGGCCTGCAGCGATGGGTTGACCGAGCCACCGACACGGATGTCCATGTCGCCGCCGCCGGTCAATTGCAGAGTGCCGTCGCTGCCCACACGTCCGGTGCTGCCGACTGCCACGATCAAGCCCTGCCCACGAGGATAAAGGTTGCTGTTGCCGCTGCCGCCCATGGCCTTGAGCATGCCGGCGTCAGCACCGGCGCGCAGGCTGATGTTGCCGCCACCCAACGTCCCGAAACCGGTGAACCCCACCAGGAAGGGGCCAGTGTCGACGCTTTGATCCGGCAACGGCTGAGTCGCGTAGCTGCCGAAGTTGATCCACCACGCCGTCGGCACATCGCTGCTGCCGGTGCCCTGACGCCAGAGCCAATTGCCCACGGCCACACTCGGCACCTGTTCCGGGGTATCCATGTTTTGCGAGTACCCGCGGCGACCCAGCACATCGCCGGAAATCGAACCGCCGGCATTGATCGTCAGGTTGCCACCCATTTGCGGGTACCAGGCCTGATACAGGCTGTCGTTGCCACTGACCCATTTTTCGTAATCGCTGCCGCCACTGCCCAGCACCGAGCCGTTATCCGACAGGCGTCCGCGCGGCTGGTTGTACAGCGGATCGACGTCCTGCGACTGCGTGCCGGCGGTGTACACGCCGAACGGTGAATCCATGCTCAGATCGCCCGCGGCGAGCACGTCCAGATCGCCGGTGCCGGTGCGCAACACGCTGAACATTTGCGTGCGGGTTTTGACGGTGATGCCCGGTTTGTTTTCCACGCACAGTTCCGGGAACGCACCGCACCAGGCCGCCACGTCATCGTCGCTCATCGGGGAGCCGGCAGGCATGCCCAGCCAGTTGTCCGGCGCCCACGCCCAACGCGGCGCCGGCACGCAAGAGTTCGGCGCCCAGTCACACCAGTCTTTCAGGTCGTCAGGCACTGGCTCACCGGGAGTAAAACCACCCAGGTTGCCGTCGCCCCAGACCAGCGTCGGCGGTTTTTCCGTCACCTTCAAGCCGTAGTGGGTGTCGGCCAGACGCAAGTGCCCATCGCTGGAAAGCGGCTTGATCGCGCGGCTGTCCGCCGCACTCAGATCCGCACCCGCCACCACGCGCATCGACCACGACGCACTGCCGGCCGGCAACATGCTTGCGACTGCCCAGTTGCGCCCCTGTTGCGTGCCGCTCAACGGTCGCAACTCAATGAACGCGGTGCCGTCAGCCAACACGACATCAGTCATCGACGGGATCAGCGAGCCACGCAACAGAGCAAGCGAACCGCTCAGGCGCACGCCCTTGATCGCGTTGGTGCCCGCCTCGACGTTGCCTGGCAACGGCACGCCTTTGGGCCAGCGCACGGCGCCGATCGCCGTCACGTTGTTCAAGCGGATGCCCGCGCCAAGGCGACTGCCCGCCGGCAAGGTCACGCTGTCGGCAAGCAACGTACCGGCGGCGTACAACAACTGGCCCGTCGCATCGTGTACCGCAGCGGCCAGCACTGTGCCTGCGCCCAAGGTATACGGTCCGGCCAGGGTCGCCTCGGTGGGCAACAGGGTCCCGGCGGGCAGCGTCGCGGCTTGCAGCGGCACGTCGTAGTTCAACGTGACACCGGCCGGGAACAGCGTGCCTTCGGCCAGGGTCACGCCCGCCGTCGGCACGATCAGGTCACCACCAAACGGCTGGATGCCCGGCAAGAGTTTCCAGCCGGCATCGTCGACGGTTTCCGGCGGCGGCGCGAAGCCGTCGTTGAGGCTGCCATGAATATCGAGGTTGCCGCCGGCTCGCATCACCAGACTGCCCGCCTCGCCCGAACCGTACACAGCGGTTTTCTGCGTATGCGGATTGAGGCTGGCATAGCGGTAGCCGGACAAGTCCACATCGCCCTGCACCACCAGATCGCCGTCGGCGGTTTTGCTGGCGATTTCCACGCCCGGCCGTAAATGGAACGCATCGGCGTAGGTGGCATTGTTCAGCCCCGCCAGCTTGTTCTGCAGCAGGTTGCGGTTGGCCAGCGCCGCGTCGATGAACGCACTGCTGTCAGCATGGATGCGGTCGAAGTAGGCCTGATCGATCACCTGATACGGCCGTCCGCTGGCCGCCGGGTCGACGCCGTCGGTGGCATCGGTATAACGCCGCGTGGCGTTAAGGCCAATCGACCGTGCGCCCTGAATGCTCAGCGCCCCGCTGGCATCAATGGCGATGTCATCGACCCCAAGACGCGGCGCGTTCAACTCCAGCGTGCCGCGCAACAGCCCGTCGGACTGCCCGGGCAAGGTGCCGCGCACGGCATCGGTGCCATGACGCAGATCGATCCGCGCACCGGCGCCAAGGGTCAACAGACCCGCAGCGGAATTGAGCTCAACCGTCGCCCGGTTCGGCGCGTCGATGATCTTGCCGTAGCTATCGACCCGCAGCACACGACCATGGGCGTCGAGCACGGCGTTGCCGGCCAGAGTCAGGCCGTTTTGCGCCGACAGGCGAATGTTGCCGACCCGCTCGCCGCTGGCATCGATCAAACCCGCGACGGTCAGGCTGCCGTTGTCCACCGAGACGTTCACTTCGCCAGCCTTGAGTCCGTCGCCAATCAGCAGATCACCCTGCTTGAGTTGCAAGCTGCGACTGCCGAAGACCTGACCGGCATTCAAGCGCTGGTTGAGGGCGGCAAACTGCTGACTGGCATCACCGTTCAGGTGCTGGGCGCGGATGTCCACGCCTGCGGATTTGTACGGCACCCACGTGCCGCCGGCATCGTAATGGCCGCTGCTGGTTCCGAGGATCTGGCCTTGCAGATCAACCATGCCCGCATCGCTGGCCAGCGCGACGGCACTGAGGGTGCCGGCCTGATTGTTCTGCGCCGAGAGGTCGATGCGCGAACCGGCGGCCTGACGAATATTGCCGTGGCTGCTGTACAGCGCCACATCGCCGCCCCAGCTGTACTTGCTGACATCATTGAACGGCAAGGTGCGGCCGGCCATGTCCACAGACGCGCCATCGGCGAGGGTCAGATCGCCCTCGGATTTCACCAGCAGTTTGCCGCTGGCCAGGGTGATGCGGCTGTCCAGCGCGATGCTGCGGGCATCGAGCGTCAGTTCCGCGCCCAAGGCATTGGCGGCCGCTGGCGTGCCGGCGCCGGTGAGCGTCAGGTTGTTGCCGGCCTTGAGCAGGTTTATCGAAGCGGCCTCGCCCGTCAGCAGCGGCGTGCGCAGGTTGAGATTGCCGCCGCTGTAGACATAGCCCTTGACCGGATCGTAAACGCCCTGTTCCTGGTACACCGCCAGGCTGCCCTTGTGATTGGCGGTGATGCGCTCACTGGCGCTGAGGTTGACGTTGGCAAAACCCAGCGCCAGCCGATTGTTCTGCTCCAGACCGCTGGCCTGCGGATTGGGGCCGTAACCGAATTCGATGCGCTGCGCCTGAATATCGAGGGTGCCGCGGCCCGTGCCGGCGCCGCCAGTGATGACGGCGCCGGGATCCTGGCTGGCGCCGTTCCAGATCAGATTGGCGGTGCGAATGGACGCCACGTCAGCGCTTTCACCCAAGCCGTAAATGGCTGGCGTGGTGAATATCAGATTCTGCAATTTACTCACGCCCGTCTGCGCGTCCAGCGTATCGAGGCTGACGTTGCCGTAAAAGTTGAACGCATCGCGGCTGGTCAGGCTCAAGGTTTCCAGCGCGGGCGCACCCAACTGCGTATCGCCGCGCAACAGGCGATCGAGCACACTCTGGTTCAGCGTCAGACCGGTCGGCACGCGGTTGCCGGCAGCGCTCAAGGCTTCGGCGCTGCCAGCGTTGACGGCGCCGACAGCCAGGGCCAGATGGCGGGTGCCGAAGCGTACCGACTCATCGAGTTCAAACTGCTTGTCGGTGGCGGCGGTAATGCTGCCGTTGGAATAGAGCAGCGTCGGGTTGGTGCAGACGGTCGTCGGGCACTTGCCAATGCGAATGTCGCCCGCACCGGAAGTACCGTCCGCTACCGCTGGCGCCAGGACGTTGGTCCAACCGTTCGACACCATCAGCAGCGCGGCCGCCCCCGGCTGGTAGATGAAACCACTGCTGGAGTCGTACGGCGCGTTGCCACGGCCCAGGGTGTTGATCCCCGAACCGGCTTCGAGGGTAATGCCACCATCGCTGCGGGCGATGCGCAACAGCACCTCGGGCGCCGACAACATCGCCCCCTCGCGCAGGGTGATCGACGTCGTGTAGCCGGTGAACGAGATGATATTGCCCGCGCCGCTGTAATCGATCAGCGGTTGCGCGCCGAGGGTCAGGCGCCCGGCATTCAGACCGTTGAGGCTGTCGGCATACAGCGACACGCCAGTGAAACCGTCGGTGCGCGAATGCCCGGCGCCGAGAATTTCAAAGTCCATTGCCCCGCGTACGGTGGCCGTTCCGACCACCCCGCCGGCGGCCGGGGCGAATAACGCGCGGCCGTTGAAATCCAGGGCAACGTCCTGCTCGGCGCCTGACATCAAATACAGATTCAGCGATTTGCCATCCATCGGGGCCAAGGCCCGGGGCACGCCACGCCGTGTCGCGTCACTCTGGATGAATTGGCTGAAACCGGTCTCGTTGTACTGCGAATAACGGCGCAGAACATCCGCAGACGTCAGAATGACCTGGCTGGGCAGGCTGTTACGCAGCCCGGTGTTGGCAATCGACATCTGCCCCGAACGGGTCCACGAACCATTGCGCATCTGCAACGCGTCGTTGCTGACGCCTGCTGTGGCCTGACCATTGACTTCGACC
The DNA here is from genome assembly GCF_979258655.1 of Pseudomonas sp. AC242. Classification (NCBI taxonomy): domain Bacteria; kingdom Pseudomonadati; phylum Pseudomonadota; class Gammaproteobacteria; order Pseudomonadales; family Pseudomonadaceae; genus Pseudomonas; species Pseudomonas sp. AC242. Next base: position 2,021,333 of record NZ_OZ409873.1, on the reverse strand, counting down.
CGGAACGCCCCGGGCAGCAAGGCAAAGGTCGAGGGCAGCAACGTGTAGGTGCCCGCCGCCAGACCCGGCACGCCGGCACCGAGGGTAATCTGCTGGCCGATGCGCGGATCGACCGCCCCGGCCTCGGCGAGCATCGGCGCGTAGGCACTCTGATTGCCCGGCACGATGGCGTACACCGGATTGCTGGCAAGGCCCGGCAGGCTGAAGGTGCCGTCATTGGCGTTGCGCACCAGCGGGTTGTAGCGGGCATCGGTGGAACCGCCGCGCCCGGAGACAAACCCGGCGCCGCGCAGATCACCGCCACCGGACAGATCGATCAGCGCGCCGCTCTGCACATCGACGTAGCGCGAGGTCAGCGTCACGCCGGCGGTATCCGCACTGATGCCCTTGAGCTGAACGGATTTGCCAGCGTAGCGATAGTCGATGCCGTCGGTAGTTCCGCCATATGGCATGAGCAACCCCGCGGCGCTGACCGAAGTCACGCTGCCTGGCAGCAAATGCAGCTCGCGGGTATTGACCACCGTCTCACCGCCAAGGCTGATCATGCCCAGCGGTGCGCGGATCACCCCACCTTGTTCAATGCGCCCGGCCGCCAGTGTCAGGTTGCCAAACACCGAATACGGCAACGCGGCCGGTGCGGCCCCGCTGCTGCTGATGCGCAAGGTGCGAGCCGGATCGGCACCGGGAATCACGCTTTGGTAGCCCACCCGCACCTCAGCGGTGACATCGCTGGCAGGATAGATCTGCGCGGCACGCAGGTTGAGGTCGCCCGGTGTCCACAGTTCGGTTTTCTCGACATAACCGGTCGGCGCCAGAAAGCGCAGGTCACCACGGCTGTGCAGGGAGACCTGATCAAAGCCACGACGCGTCACCTGCAAATCCGCACCCGTGAGCTGGACAATATTGCCCGCGGTACCGAACGACAGGTTGTTGCTCAGGTCCAGTTGATCCGCACTGGCATTGAATTGCCCCATCGATATACGCGTTGTCGGCGTGTTCATCACCCGTGGCCGAAGGTTGCCCGGCGCCTCGAAATACTTGCCCGTCCCCGACAGACGCAGGTAGGGCGCAGACAGGTCGATACGCGCATTGTCTTGCGCGCCTTCGGTCAGCGAAATCGCGCCGGCAAACAGGCTCAGGCTTTGCTGCATGTGCAGATTGACGTCACCGTCGAACGACAGCAGGCCGTTGCTCAGCACACTCAGATTATCGAACCCGCCAGCCATCAACTGGTCGGCACTCAGGCGGGCACGCCCGTATTGCAACGCGGGCGCCGCTTCACCCGGTTGCACATCGGCCGGCAACAGGGCGTCAGCGGTTTGCTGGCTGATGATGATTTCGCGCGGCACGCGCACCTCATTGCTGGCATCACTGCGCAGATAACTCGGCGTCTCCAGAGCGATCTCCAGGCGCCCACCCGCCGCGCCGACGCCACCGGCCGCCGCGCGCAGGTCGCCGTCGATGAACAGGCCGTTATAGGAACTCAGGGAAATTCGCCCGCCGTCCGTAGCGACCGCCGTCGGCCCCTGCCCGGCGATATCCAGCAGCGCCTGCGCACCGGAAGCGTCAAGCCGCGCGCCATTGCGCACGACGACATAGGCATCGGCCGCCGTGGCGGTGGCCTTCTTCGCATCGGTTTCACCGCCAATGATGATGCTGCCGCCCTTGCCCACCAGCCCATATACCCGGCCCAGCGCATCCACGCCCGTGGCAGCGCGCCCGGCGACATCGAGCACGGCGTGGTCGCCAATCCAGATCGAGCGGTTGTGGGCATTTTTGTCGGCGACTTGCGAGGCCTCGGCGACATTCATCGAGCCGAACTGCTGCTGGCGAATGTCGATGATGCCGCCCCAGGCATTCAACTCACCGTCGACAGTAATCTGTCCGGCGCCGCGCACATTGATGCTTTGCCCCGGGTCGACACTGATGCGCGAGCCCTGGCCAAGGGTCAACGCATTACGCGCAGGATCGCTCAACGCCACCTCGCTGGAACCGGCCTGCAAGCTCAGGCTGGCACCCGCGCGTTGCGTCAGTTGCGCCTTGGCCGGATTGTCCTGATAGAGCGTCGGCGTCCACAGTTCCAACGCCTGTTGCGGGGCGACACCTCTGGCCTGACTGGCTGCCGCGTCAGCAAACCGGTAAACCGGCATCAGCACGTCGATCAGCGTGTTGTCCGCAACGTCCAGGCGGTTGAGCCCGATCAGGTTGTAGGCTGAAAAGCCCTTGTCGAACAGATCCGCTTGCAGCTGCAAGGTATTGTCGGCGAGGTCTTTGTCGGTCTGGCCGATCAGCACGTTGCCGGCCTGAATCAACAGGCTGCCGCCGCCCGTCACACCATAGCCACGCAACTGGCCAGCGAGGCGCAGATGACTGTCACCCGGCGCTGACAACGCACTGGACTCCAGCGTCATGTCGCCGCCCTTGCCCCCCCGAGTCTTGCCGTTGGCCAAGAGCGCGCCGCCGGAGGACACGTCGAGCAGGCTGCCGGTGCCGATTTCGATGTCGCCGCTGCTGCGGATCGAAATGACGCCACCGTCCAGATACGCAAGACTGCTCGCGTCATCCGGGTCAGTGCGCAAGTTGCTCCACAGCCCCCGGGTGTCCAGTTGCACCTTTTCCGCCACGCGAACACCCGTGGTCGTGCCCGCAGGCGCAACGATGCGGGTATCGGTGACACGGTCGGTATTGAGCTGGTTGAGCACGTTGCCCACATGCAGGCTGCCGCCCCGTGCAATCAGGTCGGCGTTGACCTGCACCTGCGGCGCGTAGAGGGTGATATCGCCACCGTTGCCGACCGTCACGGCGCCGTCCACGTCGATGCGCTCTTTGGCGGCGACTTTCAGCGCGCCCAGTTGCCAGTCACTCAGTTGTGCAGCATCGAGAAACAGCTTGCCATTGCGCGCCTCGGACACCACGCCGGTCAGGCCCGCGTCCGCGTCATTGTCGCCGAGCGGACGCTCAATGCCGATCTGCACCTGATCGAGCAACGGATTGAGGCCATAGAGCACGCCACCCGCCGCCGCGACGTAGGCGGCATCGTAACCACCGACGATCAACTGCCCGCGCCGCGCGAGTGCGGTCTGACGCTGCGCGTAGCCATCGAGCACGGCACGCGGCGCCTGAGTCTGGCGCTCGCCCTGATAAACCTCCCCCAGCAGTTGCCCGTCGAGCAGCGCGTTACGGGTGCCGATCACCAATTGCCCGGCATCGCGACCCACGGTGTAGCCGGCCTCCAGGCGCTTGGTCGGTGCGATCAGCGGGTTGTAGTAATAGCTCGTCTGACCCCAGCGTTCGCTGCTGTCTTCATAACCGTTGTATAGACCGCTGTAGAGCAGATCGCCCGGCGCCTTGGACAATTCGTAGAGATGCCCGTCAGCCCCGCGCAACCAACTCTGGCGAATCTCGCCACTTTGCACATCGAGCGTGCCGCCAGACAGGTTGATCAACGAGCCCTTCTCGGTCACCACGTCATTGCCGGCGAAATTTACCGTCCCGCCCTGGGCCATCCATTCACCGATGCTGTGCCCTTGGGTGCCAAGGTAACCACCGACTTCGAGCAGACCACCTGCTGTGTACCAGCGATCCGTGGCGTAACCGTTGGTGCCGGCGGGCACGTAGACCAGCTCACGCACGTCAACCCAGACGTCGTTGCTGTTCAGCGCACCTTTGTCGCGGTTGCCCGAAGCGTCGCGCTGTTCGTTGCCCTGCACATTGATCTTGATGCTGTTGGATTCCATCGCGACTTTCACGCCGATGGCGCCGGAAACGTCGATCAGCGCACCGTCGCGCACCAGGCTGCGACGCTGCGCGGCCACCGCGATTTGTCCGCCCGTGGCCAGGGTAATCGAACCGTTCTGGAACTCGACGCTGCCACCACTCTGGATGTCGATGCGCGACTGATCACTGCGAATCGAATTGGTCGGGGTAACGGCGGTCAATGCGGACTGATGCTGGCTGTCGAGGGCCGTGAGGTCACTGCTGTCGAGCATGATCGCCGTGGCGCTGCCCTGCCCCAGCGTCACGCTGCCTTGGGTGTCCGTTGCCGGGTTGAGCAGATGAATCGTGCCGCGCGTGGCGACCGATGTGCTGGCGAGTAATACGCCGTTTTGCACGACCTCATGGCCGGTCAGGGTGATGTCGCCGGTCGCGGCCTGAATCAGACCGTTGTTGCTGACCTTGCCGGCAACGCTGGCGGCTTTGAAGCCCGGCGTGACTTCGTTGCCGAACGTCGTGGAGAAGCCGTTGCCTTCGGTGCCCGCACCCTTGCGAATGTAAAAGCGATCCCCCGCCCCCAGCACGGTCTGGCCCTTGGCGGTGTTGATGCTGCCGTCGTTCTGCACTTCGCTGCCCAACAGCAAGGCATAACCGCCGGCGTCGGTGGACTTCGCCGGTCGTGCGGTTTCGATGGACGCCCCGCGCTCCACCAGCACTTTGCCCGCCGCGTCGGTGAACGTCGGCTGGCTGGCGCTGCTGTCGAAATACAGGCCGCGATCACGGAACTGGATATCGGTGATGTTGGCGGCGGCTGCCACCAGGTTGCGCACGTTGACCTGACTGGTGCCGCTGAAGACGATGCCGTTGCGGTTGATCAGCATCACCGTGCCGTCGCCCTTGATCTGCCCCTGAATCTGACTGGCCCGTGCACTCGGATCGTTGACCCGGTTGAGCACCGCCCAATTCGCTTGCTGGGCAAATTCAACGCTGGTGTTACGCCCGACGTTGAAGGTTTCCCAGTTGAGAATGGCTTTGTCGGCGGTTTGCTCGATCTTCACCGTGGTCTTGCCGTCGGCCTGAGTCTGTTGCGGGCCTTTGGCGTTCTGCCAGCCCTGGGTAAGGCTGTTGTCGACCTTCAGCCCCCCCTCGGCCAAACCGTCCGGAACAAACTGCACCGAACCCAATGCTGTCGCGCGTCCGGCCGCTTGCGCCGCTTGCTGTGCAGCAATCGCGGCGACGGTGTTGTTCAAGGTCTGAATCGACCGCTGCAGCTGTTGGTTGGCCTTCTGCTGTTGCGCCAGCGGCGGCGTCATCCCCGGCAAACCGCCGGTGCCGGGCCGTGCAGCGCTCGCCTGCTGCGCCGCGCCCTTGGCGGCAAACCATCCCGAACTGAAAGCAGTGGCCGCCTCGGCGCTGCCCGCCACCAGACACAAGGCAATCGCCTGCGCCAACGGCTTGAGCAGCCACAGCGCCGGATCGACGACAAGACGCTGTTGAGGCTGGACACGGGTACTGCGACGGGATGGGCGAGCGAGCATCACTACGAGATCCTTTTGAGTTGCCACACGAGGCCGCAGGTCGGGTGGACCCTGCTGTTATGACGTAGGCGGTTGGCGAAGGCCGCGACCGAACGGATGTCACACAAACTTCATGATTGAGGAGTAGATCGGCCAAAAAAAAGCAGCAGCCCGAAGGCTGCTGCGATTGCATTGCGACTGAAGCGAAGCTTACAAAGGACGACCGATAGCGTTGCAGACGCTGGCGTTGTTGATGTCCAGGTTGTTGCCCGAAGAGTTGGTGACGAAGTTGGCGGTCACAGCGGCTTTCCAGTTGGTTGGAACCGGAGTGAAGCTGTGCGCGATGGTGGCAGCGTTGTTGCCCGGGTTGCTGTAGTGAGTGGTCAGGAAGCTGCGTACATCGTTGGCCACGGTTGCATCCTTGTAGCACTGACCGAAGATGAAGTTGGTGTAAGCGACGATCGGGTAGCCGCTCGCCGGGTTAGGCACAACCGGTACCCACTGCGCCGGGTTGGCAGGCGCGGCTGGCAGAGCGGCCGAACCCAATGCCAGGGAAACGTTGGCAGTGGTTGGCTGCACGCCGTTGACGCGGGCAACAACAGCGTTGCTCGCAGCGTTCACACCGTCCGGACCGACGTAACCGATCGAACCGTCAACGGCGTTGACCTGGGTGGCGACGTCAGACGTACCGGCAACACCCACCCAGTTCGCTGGCAGTGCGGAGCCGGCTGGCAGGCGAGCGTTGGTGAAGGTGGAGTTGGTGGCGAACTTGGTCGGGCAGATCGAGTTCAGGTGGCGAGTGAGGATTTCCGAAGTGCCGCTGGAAACGTTGCGATAAACAACGCGAATCGGCGTGGTGTCGGCAGTACCCAACAGCGCACCCCAAGTGGTTTTGGCGCCCGAGAAGGCATCACACAGCTGAGTGCTGGTCAGGTTCAGCGCGGTCTGGCCAGACTTTTTGTACGGAATGGCAACCGAAGTGGCCACCGAAGGCAGTTGGATCAGCGGGCCGTACGAAGCGCCGTAGGTGCTGTTGTAGGTGCTGATTTCCGTAGCGCTGAGGATCGAGTCGCTACCGGCGAAGTGCACCGAACCGGTGGTGCTGAACAGCGCGGAGTTGTTGGTCAGGAAAGCCGTTTTGCCAGTGCCGCTACCGGTGCCCAGGTAGCTGAAGTTGGCTGGCAGGATGCTGTTGGCAGAACCTTTGTACAGAGCGGCAGGCAGAGTCGCGCCACCACCGGTAACGTTGGCGGCCATGGCCTGGGCGGAAGCCAGAGCGGCGACGGTCAGTGAGGCGGCGATCAGAGTGCGCTTGAACATGAAGAATCTCCTTTTCAACTGGGTTGTGAACACAGGTTTCGGGGTTGCTTGCATGACACTGGGAGGACTCACCGGGGCCCTCGCTAGCGCTGGCCTTGGTTAAGTCGCACTGAGAAATTCGCAGTTTCCGGTGACAGATAAAGGAAAAAACCTCGGGAGCTGTGAGGTGTTTCCGAAGGGATTTTCTCGGGTGTTTGTCGGGTGCTGCGCAGCGTCTGGGGCGGGGGTTTGGCTGAATCGGGCTGGAGGCGTTGGCGGGTGGTTGCAGATGACAGAAAGGAGAACCCGAGGATGGTTTTTTTGAGGGTCGGGTGATGGTCGAATGCGCTGTAAAAGTTTTACAGATTCTTTTCCTGAGCTGACCTTATCGCGAGCAGGCTCACTCCTACAGGGGAACGCATTTCAAATGTAGGCCTTCGCCTGCTCGCGATGAGGCCCTACTCAACAACAGCACTATTGGACCAGTTGATTGATCTCAATGATCGGCAACAACACCGCCATCACAATCACCAGCACCACCCCGCCCATTACCACAATCATCAGCGGCTCCAGCAGTGCGGTCATGCCCATTGCCCGCCGTTCGATATCACGCGACAGGGTTTGCGCCGCACGCTCAAGCATCGGTGGCAGTGAACCGGTTTTCTCGCCGCTGGCAATCAAATGAATCAGCACCGGTGGAAACACATTCTCCACGCGCAACGCTGCCGCCAGGTTCACGCCCTCACGCACCTTGGCCGTGGCCTCAGTGACGCTCAAACTCAAGCGATCATTGGACAAGGTCTGCCGCGCCGCCTCCAGTGCACGCAACAACGGCACCCCGGCGCCGCCGAGAATCGCCAGAGTCGAAGCGAATCGCGCGGTGTTCAGGCCCAGAATAAAACGCCCGAACAGCGGCAACTTCAGCACCCGGTGATGCCAACTCAAACGTGCCGCCGGATTGCGCAGGTACAGGCGCCAGCTCCAGAACGCCCCTGCGATGATCGCCGCACACAACCAGCCCCACGCCCTTATGAAATCACTGGCGTTTAGCATCGCCAACGTCAACCCAGGCAAATCCTGCCGCGCCTGGGAAAACGCACTGACCACCTGCGGCACCACATAGCTGAGCAGGAAAATCACAATGCCGATCGACACCAGACCCACCACACCCGGATAGATAAACGCGGTGAGAATCTTGCCGCGCAGGTTGTTGCGTTCCTCGATGTAATCGGCCAGCCGCTCCATGACCTGCGCCAGATCCCCGGACTCCTCGCCAGCCGCAATCAACGCGCGATAGATCTCAGGAAAATCCCGTGGCCGCGCCGCCAGCGACTCGGCCAGACGCATGCCACTGCGCACATCCGCACGCACAGCGCTGAGGGTGTGGGCGATGTGCTTTTTTTCGGCCTGCTCGACCGTGGCACTCAGCGCTGCTTCCAACGGCAGACTCGCGCCCAACAGACTCGCCAGTTGCCGCGTGGCCCAGGCCAGATCGTTGTCCGAGAGCTTGGCGCTGAACAGTCCACCGCCACCGTGCTGGGCGACGTTGCTTTCCTTGTGCACCGACAGCGCGGTCAAACCGCGCCCGCGTAATGTTGTGAAAGCGGCGCTTTGACTGTCCGCCTCAAGGTGCCCGGATTCGATCTTGCCAGTGGCATCAGCAGCTTCAAAACGATAGCGATTCATCAGGCGTCCCGTGTCACACGGAGGATTTCTTCAGGGGCGGTGGCGCCGCTACGGATCCAGCGCTCACCGTCCTCGCGCAGGCTGAACATCCCGGCCTTGGCGGCTGATGCGCGCAAGGCCTGCTCCCCTGCACCTTGATGAATCAGGGTGCGGATGTCGTCGTCGATGCAGAACAATTCGTGGATGCCGGTGCGGCCGCTGTAACCGGTTTGATTGCACGCCGGGCAACCGACCGGGCGCCACGTCCCCGGTGTCGCCGGGTCTTCCTGTTTGCAGTGATTGCACAGGCGCCGCACCAAGCGTTGCGCAAGCACGCCGAGCATCGACGACGCTAGCAGAAACGGTTCGACGCCCATATCGATCAAGCGGTTGACCGCCGACACCGCGTCGTTGGTGTGCAAGGTTGCCAGCACCAAGTGACCGGTCAGCGAGGCTTGCACGGCGATTTGCGCGGTTTCGAGATCGCGGATTTCACCGATCATGATGATGTCCGGGTCTTGGCGCAGAATTGCCCGCAGTGCGAGGGCAAAGGTCATGTCGATCTTGGCGTTGACCTGAATCTGGCTGATGCCCGGCAGGTCATATTCCACCGGATCTTCCACGGTGAGGATGTTGCTGGTGCTCGCATCGAGCCGCGCCAGTGCGGCGTAGAGGCTGGTGGTTTTGCCGCTGCCGGTCGGCCCGGTGACCAAAACGATGCCGTGGGGCTGGCGAATCAGATGATCGAGCTTGGCCAGCACTTGCGCGTCCATGCCGAGGGTTTCCAGATGCAGGCGCCCGGCCTGTTTGTCGAGCAGACGCATCACCACCCTTTCGCCATGCCCGGTCGGTACCGTTGAAACACGAATATCGATCGGCCGCCCGGCCACGCGCAACGCGATGCGACCGTCCTGCGGCAGGCGTTTTTCGGCGATGTCGAGCTGCGCCATGATCTTGATCCGCGACACCAATGCACCGTGCAAGGCCTTGCGCGGCGAGACCACGTCACGCAACGTGCCGTCGACGCGGTAGCGCACCACGGAATGGGTTTCGAACGGCTCGATGTGAATGTCGCTGGCTTCATCGCGGGCGGCTTGGGTGAGCAAGGCGTTGATCATGCGGATCACCGGCGCACCGTCCTGGGTGTCGAGCAGATCGGTGATTTCCGGCATGTCTTGCATCAAGCGGTCGAGGTCGACTTCGTTTTCTGCTGCGCCGACCACTGCCGCCGCACTGCCGGTGTCGGCATAGGCAGCGGCGAGCAAACCGTCGAGTTCGTCATCGCGTACGCGTTGAATCGTGGTCGCACCGAACTGCCGCCGCGCCTCGCTGATCGACCAGCCCGGCGTTGACGGGCAAACGGTCAGCACGCCATCACACAACAAAATCCGCTGCGCCTTGGCCCAGGCGTAAGGCAGCGCACTCATCTCATGCCCTCCCCAATCCCTGTAGGAGCTGCCGAAGGCTGCGATCTTTTGATCTTTGGTCGTTTGGGTCCGTCGAAGAGCAGGATCAAAAGATCGCAGCCTTCGGCAGCTCCTACAAATCGGTTTTCCAGATCAAGAGGCGATGGCGGAATCATTGGATGGGCACCGCTTTGATAGTGGCGCGCGGACCCGACCCCGGTAAAACCGCCGGTACGCCCTGCGCCGCTGTCGGCAATTGCGGCGCCTGCATGTCCGGCATCGCCCAGCTGCGTTCCGGTTGCAAACCGCCCTGCGCACGGCGCATAAAGTCGTAGCGGTTGAGGGTGATGCTGCGCCCCGCTTCGCTGTCGCGAATGATGTACGGACGCAGAAAGACCATCAGGTTGGTCTTGGTAATCGCCCGGCGCTCGTTGCGAAACAGCGCGCCAATCCCCGGCAGACTGCCCAGCCACGGCACCGCGTCATTGCTCTGGCTATAACCATCCTGCAGCAACCCACCGAGGACCATGATCTGCCCGTCATCAAGCAGAATGCTAGTGTCGATCGCGCGTTTGTTGGTGACAATCCCCGCAGAATTGGCACTGGCCGAAGCCCGCTCATCAATACTGCTGACTTCCTGATAGATATCGAGCTTCACCGTACCGCCCTCGGAAATCTGCGGGCGCACGTTGAGCTTCAGTCCAACCTCTTCCCGGGTCACAGTCTGGAACGGGTTATTGCTGGTGCCGCCACCGCCAGTGACGTAACTGCCGCTGACAAACGGAATGGTCTGGCCGACAAAAATACTCGCCGCTTCGTTGTCCAGGGTCAGCAGGTTCGGCGTTGACAGTACGTTGGTGCCGCCCTTGCTTTTCAAGGCCCGGGCCAGCACTTTCAGGTCGAGAATCTTGCCGATACCGGGAATGTCGACGGTGCCGTTGACGTAACCCAGGTTCAAACCCTGCGGCAACACATCGATGCTGGTCTTGCCGTTGGTGTTGATCCCCGAACCACCCAGATTCGCCCCGCCGATCACGCCTTTGCCGCCGAGGTTGCCGGTCTGCCATTGCACGCCGAACTCACTGGCATCGTCCTCGCCGACTTCGACGATCAGGCTTTCGATCACCACTTGCGCGCGGCGCTGGTCGAGCAGATCGATCACCTCGCGCAGGTTGCGATACAACGGCTCCGGCGCGGAAATCAGCAAAGTGTTGGTGGTGGCGTCGGCCTGAATCGTTACCCCGCCGGCACTGAAGGCGACGTTCTGTTCGCTCGCCTGATTACCGCTGCTACTGGTGCCGCCACTGCCTTGTGCGTAACTGCCACCGGCACTGCCGCTGCTATTGCTGGTCGATGTCGTGCCGCTGGTTTGCGTGCCGCTCTGGCCGTTCTGCCCAGCGCTGCCGCCAGTACTTGCACCCATCGCACTAAGCACCGAACGCGCACTGTCACTGGTGCCGCTATCACTCTCACCGGTGAGTAACCCGCGCAAGGCCTGCGCCAGTTTCGCCGCTTGCGCGTTACGCAGATAAACCACATGCAGGTTGCTCGGATTGCTCTGCGCGTTATCCAGTTTGTAAATCAGGTTACGCGCCAGCTCCGTACGCTCCGGACTGCCGGCGCGAATGATGATGGTGTTGGAGCGCGGATCTCCGATCACCGCTATTTTCTGCGTCGGATCATTGCCCGGCGCATCCAGCAAATCCGCGACCATCGGCGCGATGTCAGCAGCGATGCCGTTCTGAATCTGCACCACATCGGTGTCAATCGCACTCGGCGAATCAATGCTCGCGATCAACTGCGCAACGCGGGTCAGGTTCTCGGCGTAATCGGTGATGACGATGGTGTTATTGCCGGGATAGGCGTTGATCGGGTTGTTCGGCGAAACAATCGGCCGCAGCACCGGAATCAGATTCACCGCGTTTTCGTATTGCAGGCGAAACGTGCGCGTGAGCATGCCGTTACCCGCCGGTTTGTCAGCGCTGTAAATCGGCCCACCCAGCAGCTTGGCATCCGCCTCCGGCACCACCTGCGCCACGCCGCCGACATCCACCACACTGAAACCCTGCATACGCAACGCCGCCAACAACATGTCGTAAGCCTGCCGCGCCGGCACCTGACCTTCCGAGACCAGGGTCAACGTGCCCTTGACCCGAGGGTCGACCAGAAACTGCTGCCCGGTCGATCGCGCCAACGCGCGCACCACCGCTTGAATATCGGCGTCGACAAAATTCAGCGTCACTGGTTGATCGCCCAAAGGATTGCTCGGCAACGCAATGCCCGACGACGCCGCACCGCTGCGCGCACTCTTGCTGATGTTGTGCAATTGCTTGGGCGCCGGTCGCGCTTGGGCCTGTGCGCGTTCGCGGTCGAGCACCGCGTCGCCGCTGCGCTGAGTATTGGCCAGCGGCCGCCCGAGTTCACTGTCGACCAGCAATGGCGGCTGGTTTTGCGGTGTGCTGGTGTTGCTGCACGCGCTCAACGCCATCAGCAGCATCGGCAACGCCAGACGTGCCGGTTTGGATCCTGACCCCTTCATGAAGCTTCCTTAGCGCCCAGCGCCTGATCCATGCGAACGGTGCCTGACAAAGTGCCGGCGGTGACTTCGGTCGAGGGGTTGTCTGCGCGTTGCAAACGGGCCTCGACCACTTGCAGAGAAAGTTGTGCCGGGTTGCTCAACAGCCAGTCGAGCACGGCATCGGCCGGCGCCGCGTCGAAGGTCAACTGCCAGGCACCCTGTGCCTCCTGTAATTGGTAATGCCCCGCCAGGCCACTGGCCTGAAGGGTCTGCTCCAGAGACTGCGCCACGCTTTGCCCGTCCGGGCGCACGCTGACTTCGCGCAGCAGCACTTCCAGCGCCTCGGTCTGCGCGCGCAGCTTTGGCGTCTCGGTTTGCCAATAGGTGATTTTCTTCAGCGGCGGCTGGATCAGCGCGACCCACAGCAACAGGCCGATCAGCGCTATGGCCATGGCGGCAACCATGCGCTTTTCACGCAGGGCCAACGGCTGCCAACGCGCCTGCACCTGAGCTTTGAAGCGTTGCCACTTGGCGCGGTAGAGCGCGAGCGAGGCCTTATTCATCTTCTTCTGCTCCGCCGCTGTCATCGCTTTCACTTGGGCTGGCTTCAGTGGCCGGACGCAAGGTCCAACCCTCGTCATCGGCAGTGACGCTGATGCCGGCCTGGGCCAAGGTGCTTTGCCACTCCTGATCATTGCCGCCACGACGGGCTTCGCTGAGCAGACTCAGTTGCAAGGCACCGTCGACAAACGCCAGCCGCTCGACACTGCCAGCCATCGACGGCATGCCGCTGCCGGCCTGCAACACCAGACGATTGAACGTCTGCGCCGGATCATCCGCCGCGCCCTTCTGCCGCGCCGCCAGTTGCTGACGCGCCTGTTGCAACGGGTTGAGGATCACCGGCAACTCGGGGAAGGCCTGCTTTACCCGCAGGTTCATCTGGGCTTTCAGCTGCTGGCCCTTACTCGCCTCACGGGCGGCATACAGATTCAAACCGATCACCCAAACAGCCACGGCCAACGCTGACAGGGCGATCGCCCTGCCCCAGCCGCGATGCTCGTTTTTTTGTTGCTGGACCGCGCCATGCAGTCCCCACCCCGGTAGCGGCCCGATCCAGCGCTGCGCATCCGCCATCGGCAGTTCAGCACCCGACGGTGGTTGCTCACCGATCCAATGCAAAGTGACGCCCGGTTCCCACACGACACCGTCGAAACCGTCATCGAACAACGGCTGCACCCGTGCCGCTTGCACGCTATCGCGCAACAACAGATGCCCGTCTTGCACGCACGCCACGGTGCCGGGCAGCACCGGCAAACGGTACGGCGCCGGATAGAGACCGCGCAGGTTCAGCCCAGCGCTTTTCAGCAATTGCCCAAAACTCAATAACTGCTGCCGAGGCGCCCAGGCGATCTGCACCTGCCCGGCCTCGTCCCGCGAACTGTGCGCGATGTGCATCTCGCTGCTGTCGCCGAGCATCAAGGCCTGCGCCGCACACTGCACCGCCGCGACAATCTTGTTCGCCGGCAGCGGCGGCAAATCGAGACTCGCCAACAGGCTGTCAGCCGGGTGCAGAAAACACACCAGCGGCGGCAGTTTCGCCTGCTGGCTCAACTGGCTCAGGCTGAGGCGTTCTTCCCGCGTAACCTGGCCCTGACGATCCAGCCAGGCGCAATGCAATTGACTGTGCAGATCCAGCTCCGCCAAGGGCGGCAACGCCACTTTCAACTGGCTCATACGCCCACCCGCGACCAAATCACCTGCGGCAAGCGGTCCTGGCTGCGATGCAGCAACGCCTCAAGACTGACCCGCCGCTGATCGCGCCGCGCCTCGCCGCGCAGGCGAAACCAGTCACTGGTGATGCCGACCTTGACGCTGGTCAGCTCCAGTTGCGGCAGGCGCAAACGGTTAACGAAGTCGCCACGGTTGATAAACCAGCGCCCGGCATCGCGCTCGGCGATCAGCGCATTGGCACGCTCCAACGACAGCCCCGGCACGTAAGCAGCCAAAACTGGCGCGGTGGCGGTGTTGCCGTTGAGCCAAGTGGTTGCGGGGATCACCGTCAGGTACGGCGCCAGCTTGCCCATCACCGCCTCATTCACGCCGTCGACACTGCGCAGATCATCGATGCTGCGCAGCATCGGCAGCGTCGGATTCTGCGGTTTGTGTGAAGCGTTGGGCGAAGTGGCGCGACCACTGTCGAAACCACTTTTCGGCGCCTCGGCCATCTGCGGATTCAGCAGTCGCGGGTACGAGGCAATCACCCGCTGACTGATGCGTTGACTCAACCCGGCACTGACCCCGATCAACTCACACAAGCGCTGAAACGCCGCCACCTGCGCCTCATCAACCCGCTCGTTGGCCACCAGATTGCGCAGGTTGAACTTGCCCTGCTCATCCTCCAGCCGCCCTTCAAAACCTTGCGCGGAGAGCCGCTGCGCCCACGGCTGATCGAGCCGGGTCAACGGATCGCGCTGACGTGCGTCCCACAACAATTGACGGCTGATCTCCAACCCGCCCTGCACCAGCCAACGCCCCTGTACGCGCTGCTGATCCGCCTCCAGCGCCCGGGTCGACACGCTCTGGCGCGTCAACATGCCCGCCGCAATCACCGCCACCACGGCCGCAATCAACAACGCGCTGATAATCGCCATGCCCTGTTGCTTCGCCCCCTCAGGCGAGCGGCTGTTCATGGCCGGCCTTACAACTGCCAGGAACCGATATCGGCATTCACGCCGTCGCCGTCCGGCTGACCGTCGGCACCGAGGGAAAAGATGTCGATCTCGCCATTGGCGCCAGGGTTGAGGTACTGATAAGGACGCCCCCACGGATCGTTCGGCAAGCGCTCCAGGTACGAGCGCCAATTGCTGTTCTTCGCATCCGCCGGCCGCTCCACCAACACCTTCAGCCCTTGGTTCATGCTCGGGTAAGTGCCGTGATCGAGGCGATACAACTTCAACGCCTGCATCAACCCACCAATATCCTGCTTCGCCGCCGTCGCCCGCGCCTGATCCGGCCGATCGAGCACCTTGGGCACCACCATCGCCGCCAGAATCCCCAGAATCACCACGACCACCATGATCTCGATCAGGGTAAAACCCTGCTGCCCACGCGGCGTGCGCATCGGTTGCTGAAGCGATTTGAAAGGTGCGATATCCATCTCGACATACCCTGGTTTGATTCGATTCGACGCGCAGTGTTGCAAGAAGATATGTCAGTGATGTTGAAAATCCTCGGGTGTTTTCGTCGTCAAGCCGTCAAGGACGGGGGTTAGCGTCGAGGGCTGGGTTTGGGTTTTGGGCCATGTATGCGTGCGCGTTCGCGGGAAGCGGGTTTCACGTTGATTGAGGTGCTGGTGGCGCTGGCGATTATTGCCGTGGCGATGTCGGCGGCTGTGCGGGTGGCGGGGTTGATGACGCAGAGTAGTGGGATTTTGCGGGATCGGTCGGTGGCGATGATTGCAGCGCAGAGTCGGATGGCGGAGTTGCGGTTGGAAGGGAAGTTGCCGATGGGTATGAAAGCGCTGGATTGTGATCAGGGGCGGTTGTTGTTGCGGTGTGAACAGGTGATCAGCGCAGCCGAAAACGGCCGCTTACTCAAGATTGGCATTCAGGTATTCGACCGCAACCAAGATGCGCCGCCGTTGGCTAGGCTGGAAACTTTGATGTCCCGAACCCGAAAGCCCCTCACCCTAGCCCTCTCCCAAGGGAGAGGGAACCGATTCGGGGATATTCGAAAGCTGCACCGACTTGAACGTCTTTCATTGAATCCAAAATGGCCAAGCTCACAAAGCCAAATCGAAGGCCCTTCACCAAACCATAATCGCCAAGGCCTTTCATCAAAGCCATAATCGCCAAGGTCTTCCAGGTCGACGTACCCCGCAACACACCTCGGTCGGCCCCCTCTCACTCCGGGAGAGGGCTGGAGTGAGGGCCGCTTCTACTCGCAAAATCCCAGAATCACCAAAGCCATAATCACCAAGATCTTCCAGGTCGATGCACCCCGCAAGACACCTCGGTCGGCCCCCTCTCACTCCGGGAGAGGGCTGGGGTGAGGGCCGCTTCTACTCGCAAAATCCCAGAATCACCAAAGCCATAATCACTAAGATCTTCCAGGTCGATGCACCCCGCAACACACCTCGGTCGGCCCCCTCTCACTCCGGGAGAGGGCTGGGGTGAGGGCCGCTTCTACTCGCAAAATCCCAGAATCACCAAAGCCATAATCACTAAGATCTTCCAGGTCGATGCACCCCGCAACACACCTCGGTCGGCCCCCTCTCACTCCGGGAGAGGGCTGGGGTGAGGGCCGCTTCTACTCGCAAAATCCCAGAATAACCAAAGCCATAATCACCACGGTCTTCCAGGTCGATGCACCCCGCAACACACCTCGGTCGGCCCCCTCTCCCTCCGGGAGAGGGCTGGGGTGAGGGCCAGGGTTGCCAGCTAGCGGTCACTTGGCAGCAACGCTCTCAAGCGCCGGGTCCTCAGCGACGCCCCATTTGTTGAAACCATAGCCAAGTACCGTTGCGATCAAAATGAACACGGACAGGCTCGCCAGCGGAGGAAAGGGGGCGACGGCGAGCAGCACGCTGACGACGCCAGCCGTCACGAACATGAGGGTGCCGCCCGCCGCCGACGAGGCCCCCGCTTTCTCGCTGAACATCTCCATGGCCCTGGAGGCGGCGGCGGGCCTGACCAGTGTCGTTCCTAGCGTACAGATGATCATTGGGATGGCCACTGTAGCGATAGAGAGCTGGAACTGAATCAACCCCACCATGATCAGGCCGGACAGCCCGGAGATAGCCAATCCCACCTTGATTTGAGTGTCGATCGTCAGTGTTCTGGATAACCGGGTGGCCAATAACCCGCCCACCACATAGGCGCCTCCGTAGGCCAGTAGCACAAATGAGTAACTCAACGAGGACACCCGGAGCGTTTCGAGAAAGATGATGGGAGAAATAGCAATGAATCCAAAATGACAGGAAAAGGCCATAGCCGATGTCATCCACGAATACACGAAAGGTTTATAGCTGAAGATATCCGCATAACGCTTGAGAATTTCCAGCTTTTGCGATCGCGACGTTAGCGACTGATCCGGTAATTTGGGAAAAAACCACAGTGTTTGCCCCAGCAAGATCACAGCCAGCACAGCAAACACGTAGAAACTCCCCTGCCAATTCAGGGCGTACTGCAGATACGTCCCAAACAACGGAGAAAAGGAAATACAAATCCCGCTTAACGACAGCATGTAAATGCGAATCCGCTGCCGGTCTTCAGCCGTGAAGACATCCTGAACAATCGCTTGAGCCAACACAAAACATCCGCACCCTGCGCCCTGCACGACTCGCGCCAAGGCAAACTGCAGTTGCGTGCTGGACAGCAGGCAGCCCGCAATACCCAGCAGTGACACTACCAACCCAAGTTTGAGCATGACAGGCCGGCCATACTTGTCGGACAGCGGCCCTACAACGATCTGAGAGATGGAGAACCCCACCGCAAATGTCGCCACAAAGTAGGTGACTTCATTGACCTTCATTCCAAACGCATCCGCCAGAGCCGGATAAGACGGCAGTAATACATCGAGCGGGAATACGCCAAGTGCGACCATGACCGACAGCAGGAAAAGTGCAGAGGCCTTTGAAGGCGATTTGAGTTTAACGTTCACCGTAGTCTCCCTTTGTCTGTCATTCGATAAGCCCTGCCTCGGCAAAGCGCTTCACGTTCATCGGTTCTTTGAAAAAACCACTGCGTTTCATCGCCGTTATCGTTGCGGTACATCCAGCTCTGGCCCTGGCACGATGAGGCGCGCTGCCTTGCTGCCTTTCATGGATAACCTGCGCGCTGGCGGCATCAACGCCCACCAGCTTCAAGTTCTCGTACAACCATGTTTCATGCAGCCTGAAAAATTCGAAGATGGCTTTAACGATAAAGTCCGCCATGAATGTTTTCTGAGCGTCCGAAGCACCCTGCCAAACAATGGTAAAAAGATGCGAAAAATAAAGTGAGTGCTTGAGTTCATCCTCAAGATGGTCACGCAGCATCCGGTAGACGGGCGTATAAACCGTTGACCTGGAGATCTTCAGGAATTCTTTGGTAATCACAGTTTCAGAAACAAATCCAACAACAAACCAAGCCAATTCGGTATGGGCAGGCTCTACCGAGTTAACAAGCGCCCGGATGTTCTGCACGCGTTCCGAGGTAATTTCCCGATTGGCAATTCCATAAATAGCGCTGACTTGATTGGCGACATCTGCCGACATCACTGCATGGTAGGCCTCATCGGCATATAACTTGAGCCCTGTGAGTTTCAACTCTGGAGACAAACCCAAACCGATTCGATCATGAGCAATGGTTGTGATCGAGCGATTGACAATGCGGGTCTCTAACTCAGTTGTGTAGTCGAGGAACATCACCAGATATCTTGCCAATATCGCCTGCCTGACGGCGTCGCCATGGCAATGAACAGCCTCATCAGCCAACCAGGGAGTTGCCGTCGGTACAAACCAGTCTTTGTGCTGTTCGCCGCCCTGCGCCCAACCCGACAGGTCATAGGCGTTAGGCCGCGAACGCACGGTGGCGGCCTCGTTCCAGTCCAGGAAGACCATCAACGCATCGCCGTCGATTGAGCACTCTTGCTTAATCATTTTCTCGTGCGCCTCCGCTGGCATGCAGCGCTTCCAAAGCCACCGGCATGTCCCTGCCGGTGCTAACCCCGGCACCGACAAACAACAAAGGAGCTGACTGATGGGAATCGCCCAGAATCGGCTCCAGACAAGCCTCATCAATAGCGGCAGAGACCCAAGTCCCAAGGCCCAAGGCAGTTGAAACAAGCTGCACGGTCTGGGAAATATGACCGGCGTCCAGCAGCGCGACGCGGTAGGCCCTTGAGTGCGGATACTTCCACCATAGCCGGTCAAACTGGCACGTCAGAAAAATACCGAACGGAATATCTTCCGCGAAAAATTGGCCGTTGAGTGCATGACCCAAGCTGAAATCGTCATCGGTTTTTATGGATTCCAACTGGTGTTCGACAGGATTGTAGTAATAGAACCCAGGCGGGATCTGCGCGACATTGTTGATGTAAACATATCCCTCAATGGCATTGAGTCCGCCACCTGATGGGCTACTTCTGCGATGGCGAAGTTCATCAGGGCACAGCTGGCTAGTCGCAAGACCGCGGGAAGGAAGATATGCCAGCGAATAATAAAGAATCAATTCTATCTGCTGCTTCGTGAGCGCCACAGGAAGGAACTCCCTGACGCTGCGGCGCTTTGACAAGGTACTTTGCAAGTCATAATTCTGAGTAGTGACCGGTCGTGTTAGAGCAATACAGTGCCCTGTATCTTTACCCTTACTCTCATGCCTTAACCTCGGCACTGGAACAGTAAAGGCTTCGTCACATGCCGATTGGTAGGCTATCGCCCATTCATCGACACTTTCCGGTCGCGCCGCATAGTCGATCTTGCTAGTGCCAACGTGAAAGATGCGGGAAAGATCATCCCAGCCCCATTCCATTGCGGGAAATCCGCTCTCTGACACTACCCCGGCGGCCAGCAATCCCTGGTCGATCGAATCTTGTGTATCCGGCTCTACGTCTGGGTTTTGGCTGAGATGCAGTAAACGACAAAGATACTGAGGAGAGATGGAATATTGCTTGTGTGCCTGGTAGTCCCATAGCACCAATTGCTTATTCTTGATCAGAAAAAAAATATTATCACTAATATAGGATGGCACTTCTCTCGTCCTTGAGACTGGTAAAAACAAAAAGCCCGGAAGAACTTCTTCCGGGCCCTGACATCACTTGACGGTGGTTTTAACCGGACCTGCTGCTTGAGTCCAGTTAGCCAGGGTTTTCGATTCGAGATTAATAACAGTCATGACACTCTCCTTATACTCAATGAAGCCGAACCATTCGGCGAAGTGAGATTTAAACAAATAAAAACAGCTGTCAAGAATGAAAATCAAAAAAACTTTTTGCGCTTAACTTGGTGCGTAACTGTTATACAACCGCACCGGGATAGTGCTACGAAAGTCTCCGAATCCGGCCAGTTCGATCATTGTCCGACAATTTAAGTGCGCCATTGCAGCGCACACTTTCTAAGCATATGAATCGCCCTGAATTTCATAAACGCCGCTTTGCCTGAACTGACATCGACCAAATGACAGAATGGCGTGCGGCTGGATTGCGTCTTTATCAATCGGTCGCCGAGGTAACTGTCATGACAACGCCCGACGCACGGACAGGGGCCACAGACTACTGCCTGCCGAATGCTCGACCATTTCCAGAGACACGTATCCGCCACAAGCGGTCAGCGCATGACAATGGTATCGTCCACTCCTTTTCAATGTTTCTGACAGATTATGAATAGAGCCAAATCCTCAAACCGGACCATTGCTCCCGCACCAGGCATCCCTGAATCCGAAGTGAGGCCAGGACACCATCGCTATGCTTTTGTGAGTTTTCGACCTTGCTCTCGCTGAAGGATGTCTACATGCCCAACGCATCGCAGAACGCGCGACTCACTGAGTTGCTGACGGTGAGCGAAGCCAGTATTGACAGGGCTGAATCCAATGCCGACCTCCTGAACGTGATCCATGAGTTCGCCTTGTACAACGGCCCGCTCGAATTCGATCGCACACGCGCATGGTGGTGTTTCGGCACCGGCCTGTTATTGCTTGCGAGCGCTGTGGCCCTTTATTGGATTGGGAACATCCATAGCGTCGCTCTGTTCTTTTACCGGTTGGAAATTGATCCCGACTCGTTCGGCATGGGTACTGGTTTTCTCGGCATCGTGATTGCCGTTTGGAGTCTGGCATGGATGAAATCCAAATCTGATCGGTTGCCGTCGCTCAGTAAAAGAATTGCTCGACTGTCATCCTATTTCCACAACGGACTGACTTTCCTGAGAGAAGACTCGGCCGCGACCCTCAAGGAGCTGGACACGGAATTTGGTGATTACCGTCGCGGCGACTACAGCCGCAAGTTGGTCGAGTCGATACAGGGTGAATTTACCGGCACGTTGCGCAACCTCCCTTTCACGTACCGCCAGCTGCACTATGTCAACCGACGCGAGGTGCACACCACGGTTACCGACGAAAAGGGCAATACCAAAACCGAGACTCGAGTGGTTTATGACCACTACGATCGCTACAGTTTGGTCATCGACTTTCCATGGGTCACCGGAATATCGGTCAGATCTGATTACCAGTCCCAGAACGACTATTCGCATCCCATGGACACGGCTTCTACGGATTTCAATAAAGCGTTCCGTTTGACCGGTCGCAGCGAGATGCTTTGTGCGAAATTCATCAAGCCTTCGACGGTGCTCCACTTGCTGAAGCTGTTCGACATCCTCCATCGTCCGAACCTGGAGTTCTCCGACAGTGGAGAGCTCTGCCTAAGCTTTGAGAGCAACGACCTGTTCGCGTTCGGTGCCCAGTATTCGCTGGCTTCGCCCAACAATTTTTACGAAGAAATTTCTGCCGGTATCGAACTGCCGCGTCTGATGTCTGCGCTCCAATGGAGCCATGCACTCAGTGAGCTGCACGATGACAACTTTACCTTTACCGCCACTCCCCCAAAACAACGCCAAGAGAAGTAAGCCATGGACATTGCACTCATCCTCTCCGCTGTTATCGCTGTCGTCATAATCGTAGCGGGCTTCAGCATTTATAACGGCATTATCGGGGGACACAACCGAGTACAACGTGCATGGTCGGACGTCCTCGTTTACGAACGCCAGAAGACCAAAGTTCTCGACCAGCTGCAAAAAGTGCTCGCAGATTTCATGGTCTATGAGGCCAGCCTCCTGGAAAAGATCACCGGCCTTCGCAGCGCGGTCAACGCCCTGCCTGCGGGCGCCAATGGCAATGCCCTCACGACCGTTGAAACCGCCACCCGGGAGCTGATGGGTGGCCTGCGCATCGCTTTCGAGGCCTACCCTGACCTGAAAGCATCAGAAGCGGCGAACAACATGATGCGTGAAATTGCCGAACAGCAAGAGAACGTCGGCGCCGCCATCACCATCTACAACCGCAACGTCGAACTGTTCAACAACGCCATCGAGATGTTCCCCGGCTCGGTCATCAATGGCCTGTTCAACAAGAAAACTCGCGTCACGCCATTCACCGATACCGAAGCTTCGCAGGGTTTCTCTTACACCCCGAATATCTAACCTGCGTTAAGTATCGAACCATCGCCCGTGAGGGTGGTGGTTCGATCACCTGCCTTCTTGAATAGATTCGCCGCTGATTTCTCGGGCGCGAACCATTCAATGACACGAGCGTTCAATCGGCCCCTTCTGAATCAACCAACCCCACCACCGGAACCTGCCAAGCAGGCTTTTTCCCACTCTGACCATCAAACACCCGACGCGCCTCGCGAAAATCATCGACGTGCTCCACAACCCAAGTCCAAATCGGCGACATGCGAACCAACAGCTCCATACCCAACGCCGTCAGCTCGTACTCGACATGGGGCGGCACTTGATCCAACTCCCGCCGTATCAGCAAACCATCGCGTTCCAGCGCGCGCAGCGTTTTGGTCAACATGCGCTGAGTCACGCCCGTCATTTGCCGTTTGATCTCGGCATGACGCATCGTGCCGTACACACCCAGGGCATGCAGGATACCCAGTGACCAGCGGCTGCCGGCGTGCGCCAGGACTTCGCGCCGCACGCCATCATCGTCTCGTCTTAGCGTCTGGCAGATCGCTTCTGCCTGGCTAAGGGTTTCCTCATCGGTCATATGTCCCCCTGGTATCACGCGTGTGCCTTCTTCTGAGCGCTGCGCAATCGTGCCAGCATCGCCAAATCATACAGACGACGGATCTCAGGAGACATCATGACCGCAGCGACCCACCCTTCCCCACAATCCATTCTCGTACTCGGCGCCGGCGAACTCGGCCTGCCGGTGCTGCGCAATCTTGCGCGGGTAGCCAAGCGCTCGCCCGGCAGCACCATCAGCGTCCTGCTCAGGGATTCGACCATCAACACGCAAGCCCCCGAGAAAAAACTGGAAGTCGATGAACTGCGCAGTCTGGGCATCCAGCTAGTCGCTGCAGACCTGGTCAACGATTCCATCGATCAACTGGCCGAAGTGTTCGCAGCATTCGACACCGTCATAGGCTGCGCCGGCATGGTCGCGGGCCGCGAAACACCGATGAAACTGGCAACAGCGGCGCTCAGGTCCGGCGTGAAGCGCTACTTCCCTTGGCAGTTTGGCGTCGATTTCGAAGTGATTGGCCGGGGCAGCCCGCAGGATTTGTTCGATGCGCAACTCGACGTGCGCGAGTTGCTCCGCGCCCAGGATAAAACCGAATGGGTGATCATCTCGACCGGCATGTTCACCAGTTTTCTGTTCGAGCCGGTATTTGAGGTCGTCGATTTTGAGAACGACACCGTCAACGCCTTGGGCAGCCTGGAAACCAGCGTGACGCTCACGACACCCGAGGACATCGGCAAGCTGACAGCGGACATCGTTTTCTTCGAACCGCGCTTTCGCAATGAGATCGTGTACCTGTCTGGCGACACGGTGACGTATGGACAGGTGGCGAGCCTGCTTGAACGTGTGCTGGGGCGTCCGTTCAAGCGTAACGTCTGGACGGTGCCGTACCTGATGCAGGAACTGGAAAAAGACCCCACTCACCACATCAAAAAATACCGCGCCGTATTTGCCCAAGGCAGAGGTGTGTCGTGGCCGAAAGCGGGGACGTTCAACGAACAGCAGTCGATTCAGGTCACTACGGCTGAACAGTGGGCTCGGGACAACCTGGCAGTCGATTGACGCAAAGAAAGCAACCCACTCGCAGGTACAGATAAGCGTACATCGTCTCAACATTTATCGCGGCTGAAGAGCAAGTCCGCTCCCACCTTGGAACACACTCAAAGGTAGGAGCGAGCCTGCTCGCGAAGGCGCCAGAATGAACACCTGATCAATCACCAAGTGATCCCGCCCCCCGCATCACTCCGGCAACTGCAAATTATCCAACGCCCGATTCACCGCCAACTCCCCGAGCATGATCAACTGCGCAATCCCCAACAACGCCCGACGCTGCGACGCCGGCAACAGACTGGCGACGTTCTGCGCGATGGTTTTGGCCGAAGCGAGTGTTTCACTGGCATCGGTTAGCAGTTCTTCGTTTTTGTTGTCGGCGGTGACGGCATACATCCCACGGTTTTTACGTGGCGGCGGCGTGGAACCGGGCGGACAGAGGTAATGGTCGAGCGCGCGGTCGGCGGCTTCGTGGAGTTTTTTTGAGTCGATGGATTCGTAGGGGGAAACCGAGGCGGTTTCGGGCGGGTTGGGTGTTGGTTTGATCATGGTGAAGCTCCTTGATGACTGGAGCCGCCACTGTTCGCGGTCAAACAAACAGGGTGGCAGCTGTACGCGGGTTGACCGACCGGACATCAAGGAATCCGGCACACCCGAAGGTGTCCCACGCACAGCCACCGCGACATGATTTCAGACAATGCCTGAACACGTGCAGAACGCTGGCGCGCCTTGATATTGGGCGGACGGTCAAATCCGATCGCTGATTCGTCAGCGACCGCACCAAGATAGAACTCGCCCCCAAGGCGCACAAGCCGGCGGATTCTGGCGTAGCTGTAGGCAAAGGCGCAAGGATATGTAGCCTGAGAGAGTGTCTGGTGATGTCTTTTTAAACATTGGCGTTTATCGGAATCCTCATTGCGTCTCGGATCCCAGCACAGATCCGTCCCCTTGCCCCAACAGACGTAAGCGTCCGGCGAATACATCCCCCTGAAACTGATAGGGAGCCATCGCCTCCATTGAACCGAGGCCGCAGTGGTTATGCGGATTCTGTTCTCTATAATCACTGACCGGCCATGTTTAGGGTGCTTGTCATGCCAGCCTCCACTGATCAAAACTCCGCTGTCGTTTTATGCGCAGCTTCCGATAACGACCTGGAAGATCTGGTAGCCATCAGGATTGAGGCCATGCGCGAGAGCCTTGAACGGCTTGGACGATTTGACACAGATCGTGCGCGCGAACGATTTCTTGGTGGGTTCGACGCTAACAGCACACGCCGCATAGAAGTATTAGGTGATCTGGTCGGTTTTGTCGTAATCAAAGACCAGCAGAGCGAGCTGCTGCTTGACCACTTGTATGTGATACCCAGAGCTCAAGGAGCAGGAATCGGCTCTGAAGTTATTACTCGGATTTTCAGAGAGGCTGATGAGATCGGGCGTCCCATCAAGGTTGGTGCTCTCAAGGAAAGCGCTTCAAATCGCTTTTACACTCGCCATGGCTTCGTGTTCATCGAAAGCGGTGAATTCGATAATTATTATGTCCGGGCTAGCGGTAATGCCGTTGATTTGGGCGACTAGGTAGATCTTGATACGGTTCCCCGTCAGAGGTTGCACCGTTAGATGGGCATCTGCATTCAAGGGGACGGATCTATTTTTCAAATATAAATCCGTCCCCTTTTCCTCCTGTAGGAGCTGCCGAAGGCTCGGGCAACGGATACAACGCATGTGTCATCGCCATCGCTGCCAGCCCTGCTCCCAAAGGTCTCAGCGCCGGACACAACATTCCTGACCAACACAAAACCCTGTGGGAGCGAGCCTGCTCGCGAAAGCGCCAGAATGGACACCCGATCAATCAGCAGGCGTCCCCGACAACCGCATCACTCCGGCAATTGCAAATTATCCAACGCCCGATTCACCGCCAACTCCCCGAGCATGATCAACTGCGCAATCCCCGCCAGCGCATGGCGCTGCGATGCCGGCAACAGGCTGGAGACGTTCTGGGCGATGGTTTTGGCCGAAGCGAGTGTTGCACTGGCATCGACCAGCAGTTCTTCGGTTTTGTTGTCCGCCGTCACGGCGTACATCCCGCGCTTTTTACGTGGCGGCGGAGTGGAACCGGGCGGACAGAGGTAATGGTCGAGCGCGCGGTCGGCGGCTTCGTGGAGTTTTTTGGAATCGATGGATTCGTAGGGAGAAACCGAGGCGGTTTCGGGCGGGTTGGGTGTTGGTTTGATCATGAGTGAATCTCCAAATCATAGAAAAGGAGCCATCATCTTTCGCTACCAAACGAAGGGGTGGTGGCCATACGAAGGTTGGTAGACCGGTGACTTGGAGAACCGGCGCGCCCGAAGACGCCCTGCGCATGACCACCATAAATACACAGCCCCAAAAAAGGCCTGTATCGGGTGACGCTATGCGCCAAGTCTAAGCCGGGCTACCAAACCCGATCGCTGATTCGTCAGCGACCGGACCACAATAGAATCCGCCCCAAAAGCGCACAAGCCGGCGGATTCTGGCGTAGCTGTAGGCAAAGGCGCAAGGATGTGTAGCCTGCAAGAGTGTTTGGAGATGTCTTTTTAAACATTGGCGTTTATCAAGGACTCATTGCGTCACGCTTCCCCAAACAAGTCCGTCTCCTTCGCCCTTCCGCATCAAGTCGTAAATTTTTAAGCGAGTTTGGCGGTTTCGATGTCATTGGGCCAAACTCATCTGCTGAGCCGTTATGACTGTACTCATCAAGGAACATGGATATGCCTGAAAGAACTCCTTGGAAAACAGCAATAGAGGTCGAGCCGAAAACTGAATCCGAACGGTACCTAAGCCGGCTTGCGCGGCTGGCGTTTCTTAGTTTTTGGTGCTACGGAAACGTTCACACAAATGAGGGAAAAACAACTGAGACTGGGGACGGCAAGGAGCTTTGCGACCTGCTCGTGGTATTTGGCAACCATATTTTGATCTTCTCAGACAAGCACTGCGAGTATCCCGAGCACCCTGACGCGCTAGTGGCTTGGAACCGTTGGTACAAGCGCGCGATCGACAAGTCGGTAAAGCAACTGTTAGGCGCGGAGAAATTTATTCGTGATCATCCGGATCGCCTGTTTCTAGACAAGCAGTGCACGGTGCCATTTCCTTATCGCTTACCCAATATGGAAGAGGCTGTCATTCATCGAATCGCTGTGACGCGTGGTTCCCACGATGCCGCTTTCGCTCATTGGGGCGGGCAAAGCAGCGGTAGTCTGATGATCGACACAGGCCTTGCAGGTAAATCTGAGCACCTGGAAAGTCCGTTTACCATTGGCTGGCCGGCTGGCCGAGATAGATTTGTTCATGTTCTCGATGAGCTCACACTAGATGTATTGCTCGACGAGTTCGACACCGTCCCTGATCTAATTGCATATTTCTCTGAAAAGGAGCGTTTTCTCAATAGTGCTCGGTACATCAGCGTGCCCGGGGAAGAAGAATTAATCACGCTCTATCAGACCCGCCTGCATGATGGGAGACATTCTCTGCCGCAAGATATTCCAGATTCAAACATGGTCGTTCTACAGGAAGGTAATTGGGAAGCCTTTAATAGCAGCGCCCAGCGTGCGGCGCGCAACGCTGCAAACGAATTGAGCTACCTGTGGGATCACATCATCGAGTACCAGTCCTCTTTCATTCGCTCCGCAGAGACCGTATCGGTTTGGGGCGACGAATACACCGTCGATCAACAAGAAGAACTTGTCCGCGCCCTAGCTAGCGAGAGCCGCTTCAGCAGGCGTATCCTGGCTACAGCGTTGGACGGTCTACTACATCGCCCCGTTGCTGCAGATCAGCAAGCGACTCGTCGCCTACCCAGCCCCTCCATACCGGGCCGTCACTACGTTTTTACCGTCATGGGGCGTAATACGTCGATCGACTATGAGCTTTATAGCGAGCAGCGGGCGAAGTTCCTTACCACCTATTGCTGTGGGTTGAGGCTACATCACCCAGATACTACGGAAGTGATTGGGCTCGCAACCGAACCCTTGGCCACAGAAGTCTCTTCACAGGACTTCTTCTATGGAAAATTTCCATCTCCCGCGACCCAAGAAGAGTTGGACGATGTGCGGGAACTCTGTAATGAACTGGGTATCATGCAGGATGCCGCAATGAGAGCAACCGCGTTCATCGATTATGAGTTTCCTGAGCCAATTACACCAAGCAACCCTCGTTGGCCAAGTGGATCAGGCAATCGCGCCGAGCGTCGAGCAAATGAAAGCCATCAGCGCAGACGGAAGGGTGGCAAACGCGGTTGGTGAAATAGAAATTTTCGGCGCGTCCGTTGTGTTTGAACTGAACTTTTAACTGTCCCAGTTTATCAGTCGAACAGCTGCTACCAGTTGAACACAAAAAAAGCGAACAAAGGGGGACCGAATTGTTATTCAAAAAATAGATCGCTCCCTTTTTTACTGTCGATGTATTCAAGGATAACGTCCATCTTGATAGATGCAATGTAGAGGGCGATCCCGACTAAAAATGAAATGGATTGTCCGCCAGCCGAACTGGCTGAGGTTAAATTTATTCAAACCCAATGATCAGCAATATAAAATATACTAAATTACAAATCGATAACTTTATTTACAGCCTCACTTTCACTTAACAACTTCTCAAACCACCAAATTATTCATGCAACTTGAACCCAAGGTAGTACAGCCCCCAAAACGTAGCTGCAACAAGCTGAAAAAAAGCAAAAAAGAACAAAGCAAGCAACAACAACGAAATCCACCACCCCACACTTACTCCGTAAGCGGAAAAAAGCGAAAGACTGGAAGAAAGCTCAATCGCAAATATAGAAAAAATAATAAGCACAATACTTTCAGCTGTCAGAAAGGAAAAAAGCATCGCTAGAAAACGCCTTCTAGTTAACTTTACTATGTTCTCCCCCCCTATAAACTTCACCTTGACTTCGGGGGTCGGCTCAGGCAAAACGCTGTCAATGTCAGCACGACCAAAGGTAGCAATTGCGGCCAAAGCAGCAATATAAAAGCCTGGTAGAGACTGAACAAAAGACAGCAAAGAAGAAACCATTCCACCTTTAGCTAATAATAGACTGACGTCAGTTGCGTACAGCAAGCCCAGCAGAGTCAGCAATGTAGCTAATGCAGGATAAAACCAGTCGACGACCCACTTATGAGGATGCCTTATCGCTAGATAACCAAAAGGCATTAATATTTGCTTTAGTAACATGGCTCTTCCTTTAGAAGTTTATCAATGCACGCAACAACTCCGACCTGCACCTTATCAAAGCTATTGTAGTTCACCGTCGACGCGCTGATAGTTTGCTTGCGAACATAAGAATCTGCTGCATACAACTCGCCCGTATCAGAGGATAGCACAGCATCCTTAGCGTCACCTTGTTCCGTTTTAAACTTTACCCTTATTTGAGCATACTCTTTATGCTGGGTGGTAATCTTATTACGAATACCTTTCAAGGTTGTTAGTACGTCACCAATTAGATCTGCTTTTGGCTCCAGAATCACGCTTCGTTTTTTTTCTGTTACAAAGCCACGGTCATCCCATGTCGCACCAACCTCAGAAAAGCTTACAAGCTCAATAGAAGAAAGTCGCCCTCCGCTCAAGTCGCGCTGAAACTGCTTAGATGGATGCCCCCGAAAATCAATTTCGTGGTAGAGGCCAACTTGGAGCCTCTGTCCTTTTTTGTCAGTCGCCCCGCTAATATTTACAACCTTGTAACTTGTAGGCTTTTGCTTTTTACAGTGCCTAACAATATGAGCCAAATAAGATTTAATGCTTGTAGCCGAAAGCCCAGATCCATAAGCGCTCTCAAACACACAGAGATAATGATTATCCCCGCGAACTGGATTTACATAGAGGATAATATGAGCGGAATACTCCCCCCCATGCCCATCTGGTTTGTTATGGACGACCCTAGTTTTTAGATCTGGATTACTGGAAACCGCATCTGGTGCAGAGGGATCACTGCGATTTACGAGCAGCACTACACGATCAGATGATACGGCCATGTCCGCTAAATAAAAACTATCTGCCTGTGCGGAGTAGCCTTTCTGCAAAAAATTATCTCCCGCCAAGTGAAGCGAGTGAACATCCGATAGTATTTCATTCAATGATTTTGGTACTGCAGCGAAGTCAGCCTCATTATCTTTAGCTCTTGAGTTTCCTCGCGCAGCAATAATCAAATCATAAAAAAAAACAGTTCGACGCGACATACCAACTCCCTCTACGAAGCAAAAAATAAAAACTATTCAGTGTTGCAAGTTTTTTAAGCTCGTAAGCTTTTAATATTTCAAGTATTTATGGGGCTCACAATCTTAACTAGACGTCTCGATCAACTCGGTTGTTTGAGCCAACTTGAGCGCGTCCTAACACAAAATCCGGTTGCAGGTCATCCGCCATCCACGCAGTCGGCACGCAGTCGGCACGCAGTGATGATCATTCAATGGATAGACTTTTTCGCCGTAATCTGCAGCGCAGAAGTTGACAAAATAATTGGTGTCTCTGGGAAAGGAGGGCCGCGACGAAGATCCGAAGTATTTTCTGATCAACAGCAAAGCTGCATTTCCACTTTGGAAGTATTTTGCTTGGCAGTGCACACTCATCTCAGAGGAACCCCATTAATCGAATGCCTTTGGCTTTCAAACGGAGGAGATAATGCCACCCTTTTGACATCAGCGACAACTGCTTCACGTTACGCTAGTCGGGAGTTAAGACTCTGTCTAATACTGATAATGATTTACACCTGTTATATCCGAATGCCGGAGACGGCCGATCACGAGTATAGACCGTACCGACTCACTCATAATCTCGAACATCTGCTGTTTCCCGATGGCGGAAATTCACGACGATCCGTTACTGACTGGCACTTGAAATGGTTCGCGACTAAACGGCAAAAACAACTAACATCAACCCTATGGATCACGGCCTCGTCAGCCTCGGCAACACCACCCCCTCCACCAACTTCTCCACCCCCAACCGCACCCTCTCCCCACCCTGCTCAATCACAACCCCATCCCCCTCCACCGCCACCAACTTCACCCCAGGCCCCACCTTCTCCCCCTGCAAAAAACTCCTCGGCGGCCCATCGTTCAAACTCAGTATCGCCACCGCCCCCCGACTCCCCGCCATCACCCCGCTCACCTTGATATCCATCGGCGCCGTTTGATTGGAAAACCACTGCAACGCCGGGCTATCACTGCGTGCCGCCAGCAATTGCGGGGCCGCTGCCGGGGTGTGTGATTCGGCGGAGGTCAGCAGCAGCGACGACCACGTCGCCACGCCGACCAGCGCGGCGAGCAGTGCGAGGGCCTGGACTATTTGCGGTGGGGAAAAGCGTGCGGTGAAGGTCATGGGTTGAATCTCCTTTTTATCCCTGCTGCCAGCCTACGCGGCAATTCTCTCCGTTTTATTTCACACGCCTTACAGGTTGGCCGTGCGCGATGGCACAGGACGCAAAGGAGCGCGCGCGCGATGAACAGGCAAGAGGGTTTTACGCTGATCAAGTTGATGGTGGTGCTGGTTATCATCGCCGGGGCCGGTTTAGGGCACGGAGTAATGAGCGTTGAATGGCCCTGATTGCGGAGTCCGGATGGCCGAGTTATGCGGTTGTTGCGCTTTGAACAGGTCGTTGGCGCGGCGGGGAATGGGCGGTTGCTCAAGGTTGGCGTGGAGGTGTTTGACCGTAGTCAGGGGCGCTACCGTTGGCCACACTCGATACCCTGCTGAGCAGCCCATGAAGCTCCTGAGCCTGGCCCTCATATTTAGAAAAGGACTGGGCCAGGAGCCACTTTTTAGCCTACTTGTTTAGAACCACAGTGAAGGTCCGCGGCAGGGACGCGTCTCCAGCACCGTATAACGCCTTGGCTGTAATGCTGTGCAAACCTACGCTCAATCCAGTCAAGGAAAGGGCCCATTTCCCCGTTGGATCAACAGCGGCTGCACCTTTGGCAAACGCGCCATCAAACACTTCAACTTTCTGCGCTGGTTCCGCTGTACCGGCAAGTGTCACGCTGGTCTCGATGGTTGTGCCGCCATTTGCGATTTCTACGCCGCTGGCTCCTTTGACCGAAACGATAGTGGGTACGATTGCATTGGATTGGGATGTCGACATGGTGAAAACTCCGATAGTGAGATAAATGGAACGGAGTAATTCAACGCTGAAAAACGCAAGTGCACACCTGTCAGATCTGACAGGTAGCGGTCCTTTTTCGACGAGCGGTCGTCATCACTCAGGGTCGGTCAGCGCCGCGAGCAGTGCGAGGGCCTGGACCATTTGGGGTGAGGAAACGCGTGCGGTGAAGGTTATGGTTTGAATCTCCTTTTTATCCTTGCTGTCAGCCTACGCGGCAATTCTCTCCGTTTTATTTCACACGCCTTACATGTTGGCCGTGCACGATGGCGCAGGACGCAAAGGAGCGCGCACGCGATGAACAGGCAAGAGGGTTTTACGCTGATCGAGTTGATGGTGGTGCTGGTGATCATCGGCATCGCCAGTGCGGCGATCAGCCTGAGTATCAAGCCCGATCCGTTGCAGTTGTTGCGCAAGGATGCCGAGCGTGTGGCGCAGTTGCTGCAGGTGGCGCAGGCGGAGGCGCGCGCGGATGGCCGGCCGATTGTGTGGGTGAGTGATGCCAAGGGGTTTCGGTTTAGTCGGCGCAGTGACAGTGGCAAGGGGTTTGATCATTTCGCGCAGGATCCGCAGTTGCGGCCGCGTGCCTGGCAGAGTCCGAAGATGGAGGTGCGGGTGGAGCCGAAACAGAGGGTTGTGCTGAACGCTGAGTGGATTAATCCGCCGCTGCAATTGACCTTGTCGGATGGGTTGAATCGGTTGAGTGTGCTGCGTGATGGCAGCGGCAGGATCAGCCTGCAATGAAGCGCCAGCAAGGGTTTACGTTGATTGAGGTGATG
This sequence comes from Pseudomonas sp. AC242, assembly GCF_979258655.1. Lineage (NCBI taxonomy): Bacteria > Pseudomonadati > Pseudomonadota > Gammaproteobacteria > Pseudomonadales > Pseudomonadaceae > Pseudomonas > Pseudomonas sp. AC242. The sequence continues at coordinate 1,988,546 of NZ_OZ409873.1, read as the reverse complement.
GTCGCGATTTTGTTGATGGCGGTGGTGAGTCTGATTGCCTGGCGGGGGCTGGACAGTGTGACGCGGGCGGACAGTCATTTGCAGGCGAGCAGTGAGCAGAGTGACAGTTTGTTGCGCGCGCTGAATCAGTTGCAGCGGGATGTGGAGATGCGCGCGGGGGTTGAGTTGACCGAGCCGAAGAAGGTTGGCGTGGATGATGAGCCGCCGAGCGCCCCGCCCGCTCTGACTGTGCGCAGTAGCGACAGTAAGGGTTTTCGTCTGGACATCATTCGCACGGCGGCGGATCAGCCGGGGGCGTTGCAGCGGGTGCGCTGGTGGGTCAAGGGCGGCACGTTGTATCGGGCGGTGGCTGAGGCGCGGAGTCGGTATCCGTTGCCGGCGCCTGGGAATGGGGTTGCTGTTTTGAGTGATGTCAGTGATGTGCAGGTGCGGGTTTGGGAGGTGGATAAAGGCTGGCGGCAGTTGAGCGGGAATCGGCGGGAGGATCCGTTGGGGTTGGAGATTCGGCTGAGTCGGGGGACGGCGCAGGGGGTGGAGAAGTATCGGCAGGTGATTGGGCCGTTGGAGTGATACTGGCTGCAATGTGGATATCCGTGTAGGAGCTGCCGAAGGCTGCGATCTTTTGACTTTGAAGATCAAAAGATCGCAGCCTCCGGCAGCTCCTACATTGGGATTGGGTGCAGTCAGTTGGGGTTGGTTGGCTGGCAGGCCGTCATCGCTGGCAAGCCAGCTCCCACAGGAATTGGGTGAAGTCAGTCAGGGGTTGGTTGACTGGTTGGTCGTCATCGCTGGCAAGCCAGCTCCCACAGGAATTGGGTGAAGTCAGTCAGGGGTTGGTTGACTGGTTGGTCGTCATCGCTGGCAAGCCAGCTCCCACAGGAATTGGGTGAAGTCAGTCAGGGGTTGGTTGTCTGGTTGGTCGCCATCGCTGGCAAGCCAGCTCCCACAAAGACTGAGTGCAGCCGGTAGATATTGGTCCGCTGACAGGCCGCCATCGCTGGCAGGCCAGCTCCCAAAATTTCGATTCGCGAGCACAGCATGCGGCGAAGCCGCCCCACTCAATGGCCGAGTGTCAGCTCGCCGAAAGCTCTTGATCTTGATCCACGGGCGACGTCGGAAGGCTGAGTGGAGGGATTCATCCGGGGGTGGGAGCGCAGCGACCGTTTGGCGCAGCCAAATGCATCGAGAGGAGGTGCAGCGAAGCAAACCGTAGGCGATGCGCCCGGATGGATCCCGCAGCGAAGGAACCCCGAGCTTTAGCGAGCGGGCCGCACGTAGGAGCAAGCCTTTTTGGTTACTTTTTCGGCGTCTGGAAAAAGTGACCCGCCGTAAGGGCGGAACCCTAAGCAGCCATATCCGCAGCAACGGATATGTACCCAATCAAACCCACTAGCTCAAAACGACAACACCACCCGGCAGCTCAGTGCATTTGACGCCATAGGCATCCCGAATCAGCAATGCAACGCCAGCAAGTTGGTCAAGGCTAAAGCGCGCCTGCACCCGCCGCTGCCCAAGCTCACGGTTGAGCAACAACAACATCCCCGGCCGATAGCGATTGATCTCATCAATCATCTGGCTCAGCGTAGCGCCGTTAAACACCAACACTTGCTGACGCCAATTCATCACCGCCGCCGTGTCGACACTCTGCACACTGCCAACCTGCCGCGCGTCATAGGTCACCTGCTGCCCCGGTTCAAGACGCAGGCTACGACCTTCAACATCCACGTCAACCGCACCATCAAGGCAAGTCACGCAAACTTGCTGATCAGTGTTACGCAAGTTGAAACGCCCCTGACTCGCGCGCAACCACCCTCCCCCAGCCTGCATCGCCAACGGCAACCGCACGGTCTGCACTTCAACCTCACCACTGACCAGCTCAAACCCCTGCACACCCTCAGACACTGCACGCTGATTGATCCGCGTCTGAGTATTCAGCTCCAGGCTCACACCCTGCACAGGTTCAAAACGCCGCTGCTGGCCAACTTCAGTAATGTAGTCAGCGCCCAGCCCTTCAAAACCACCGGGAATCGTCCCGCGCACCAGCAAAAACGCCGCCGACGCAGCAATCGCACCACCGAGAAACGCACGTCGACCAAACCCGCGCGGTGCCTGCATTTGCTCCACGGCCGGTTGCAGGTTGTGCCACAACCGCTTGGCCTCTTCGAACGCGCGGGCATGCTCGGCACTCTGCGCGCACCATTCGCGCAAGGCCCGGGCGTCGCCCACGGTGGCGCGGCCGGAAGTCAACAGGACCAGCCAGTCGCGAGCTTCGCTGTGCAGATTGTCGGCCGCCGATGGCTCGGCAGATGTCAGTCGAAAGATGTTCAAACGCGCAGATTCTCAACGAATTGATCGGGCACTATTCAGAAGACGGTTTTCCGGCCCCGCGACCGAACCGCTGAAACACTTTTCTTTCCAGTTTCGCCGCGCAGAAGCCCAACGCGGCTTTGATTTCCTTCTCGACCATGCGCGTGGAAATGCCGAAGCGCTGCGAGATTTCCAGATGCGGCGCCTCTTCCAGGCGCGCCGCGATGAAGATCTTCCGGCGCCGTGCGGGCAGCTCGTACAACGCACTGAGTAGTGACTGGATTTCCTTTTGCCCACCGACCACCCGCGCCGGGTCCAGCGCTTCGTCGCCGATTTGCAGCAGCTCCTCGACTTCCTCGCCGGTGAGCAGGCGCGCATCGGCCTGGCGGCGGTCGGCGGCAATGTTCAGGGCCATGCGATAGAGGTAGGCATTGGGCCGCAGGACGTTCGGCGGCGTCTCCATGCGATCGACCCGCAGGTAGGTTTCGTGCAGCACGTCGTTGGCCAGATCTTCCGAACCGAGACGCCTGCGCAGGCGCACCCGAAAGTCCTCGTAGGACGTCAGGAACAGTTGGACCATCGAACCTTGTCCGGTGTCTTTCATCCCCCGGAAACTCCTTCCCATTTGGTGCATTCCATGCGTTTCCCTGACGACTCCGGTAACAACAGCAACGTGACCGGCTGACGCAAGGCGCTGGGCGTCGGCCGATCAATTTTGAGGTTGCGAAAGCTCTCCACCAGCGCGTTGTCGCGCCGTACATCTCCGGTCGAAGTGACCAACCGGTTGTGCTGCACCACGCCGTCGCGGCCAACCCAGACCTGCAACACCGCGCGATAACTGCCCGGACGGGTCAGTGGCGAGCGGCACAGGTTGCGCTCGATCGCCGCTTGCACCGCCGTGGCGTAACTGCGATTGACGGCGACGCTTTCCGGCGTCTGTTTTTGTGCCGGCGCCGGTACGTCTTCGACCTGCGCCACTTGCAAAGTAAACGCATCGTCGCGGGCATACCGCGCCATCAAACCACTGCCGCCGAGCAATCGACGCAGGGCATCGGCGGCGGTGTATTCACCGTCCACCGCCAGCGAGCGACGACCGCGACTCAACTGACTGTCGACCAGCACCGCAACGCCGGTGGCGAGGCTGTACTGATCCAGCGCGTGTGCCAGATCCTGTGCCGGAATGTGCAGCGTCATCCGCAGGTCCGCTGGCACCGCATCAGCCATTGCCTGGCCCGCGGCGCAGCCAAGCAGCCACCCCAGACACATCCGGCGCACAAGCCTCGTTGAACGCTGAAAACCGTCCGTGGAATTGCCTCGCTGCACGGCTGACGAATCCTTGGAAATCGTCATCCTGATGGCTGTTTATGAATCTGGTGTGACGGGCGGTGCAAAAAAACCATCACGGGAATTGCGCACGGCTTGCACTAGACTCAAGCCATAGCGCGGCCCCGTCGGGCCGGCCAGGAGGCGAGCATGAATAGACTGTGGCGATTGAGCCTTGGCGGGCTGTTGTTGATGGCGCTGTCGAGCGCTTATGCCGAGCAGCCGTTGGGCTGTGTCGAGGTGACGGTCGGCGGTTACAAGGCGCCGAATTACGACTGTTTGAGCCAGCAGATGGGCAACAACCCGGAAGGCGCAGCGGCGGCGCAGAAGAATCAGGAGGCGCTGAATGTGCCGGTGAACAAACGGCCACCGAATCAGGTTGGCCTCGCGACCCCAGCCGCAACCAGCACGCGGATGGGCAATACCTTTGGCACATCAGTAAAACCACAACGCCCACCGCAATGACACCCCACCGATCGTTCCCACGCTCCGCGTGGGAATGCAGCCCGGGACGCTCCGCGTCCCATCCGGAGCCGAACGCAGAGCGTCCGTTGAGGCATTCCCACGCAGAGCGTGGGAACGATCAGGGCAGGCTCATTCGCTGGGGGTTTGGCGGAAACTCACGGCCAAACGATTCCAGCTGTTGATGGTGGTCACGGCCATGGTCAGGTCAACCAGTTCGCCTTCGCTGAATTGCTCGCGCGCCTGCTCATAAACGTCATCAGGCACACGGCTCTCCGCTAAAAGCGTTACCGCCTCCGCCCAGGCCAGCGCCGCACGCTCGCGCGGGTCGAAGAAGTTGCTGTCACGCCACACCGCGATCGCATACAAACGCCGATCACTCTCCCCGGCCCTCCGCGCGTCCACCGAGTGCATGTCGGTGCAGAAGGCGCAGCCGTTGAGCTGCGAGGCACGGATCCGGATCAGTTGCAGCAACGGCTGTTCGATACTGAGGTTGGCAGTCAGCGCCTCCATGGCAATCATCGCTTTCATCGCCTTGGGCGAAGCGTTGTAGTAATCCAGGCGCGGGGACATGGCGGTTCTCAGTGGACGGAATAATGAGTTCACCGTAACCGCCGACAGCCATGCATAAAAGCCCCAATTGCACGGAAAACCGCTACACCACTGCCCCCTGCCTTTACGCGCTGATCGTTCCCACGCTCCGCGTGGGAATGCAGCCATGGACGCTCCGCGTCCACTGTGACGCAGAGCGTCACGGGATGCGTTACCACGCAGAGCGTGGGAACGATCAAAGATCGCAGCCTTCGGCAGCTCCTACAGGGATTGGGGCCAATTTCGGGTTTTTCGGGTAGGCAACTATTGCCAATCAAACAACAGCGCTAATCTGGCGGGCACGCCAAATAGTCTCGGGAGCCTCGTCGGTATGGAACTTCACGTCGTGATCAACGGCCGCAAGGATCTTGCCGGTCAGTTGTATCAGCAGTTGCGCGGCGCCATTGAATCCGGGCGCTTGGCCGCTGGCACGCAGTTGCCGCCCAGCCGTCTGCTCGCCGAGCAACTGGGCATCTCGCGCAAGACCATCTCCGACACCTACGCACAACTGACCTACGAAAACTTCCTCACCGGAGTGATCGGCAAAGGCACCTACGTCAACGCACGCCCGGCGCAAATCCAGCGCAAGCAAAGCCACAGCGAACTGGCCAGTGCCGAGGTGATCGAGAGCTGGCGCAATCTGCCGGTGTTTCTGCGTCACCCGACGCTGGAAGGCTCGCTGCGTTACGACTTCATCGGTGGCGCAACCAGCAAGGGCCAGTTCCCGCAGGATGACTGGCGCCGCTGCGTCGCCCATGCGATGCGCCAGATGAGTCAGTCCAAGGGTTTCTACAGCGTGGCCGAAGGCCTGCCGGCGCTGCGCAATGCGATTGCCCGGCACATCGCGTTTTCCCGCGGGATCAACTGTCAGAACGAAGACATCGTCGTGTGCAACGGCGCGCAACAGGCGCTGGACCTGATCACCCGTGTGCTGATCAGCCCCGGCAGTCTGGTGGCGATGGAAGATCCCGGTTATCCGCCGGCACGCCTGCTGTTCGGCACCCATGGCGCCGAGGTGGTCGGCGTGCCGGTGGACGCCGAGGGCATTCAGGTCGAGCACATTCCCGATGGCACGCGCCTCATCTATGTCACGCCGTCGCACCAGTTTCCGTTGGGTATGCCGATGAGTCAGGCGCGCCGTGAAGCCTTGCTGGCTCGCGCCCATGAGCTGGGCGCGATCATCATCGAGGACGACTATGACAGTGAGTTCCGCTACGAGGGGCGGCCCACCGATTCGCTGTTCAACCTTGATCAACGCGGCATCGTTGCTTACGTCGGCACCTTCTCCAAGACCCTGTTACCCGAGCTGCGTCTGGGTTACGGGATCCTGCCCACAGCGATCATCGAAGCAGTGATCCGCGCCAAGCAGCTCACCGATCTGCACGCCTCGACCCTGCCGCAATGGGCGCTGGCCAAGTTCATCGCCGAGGGTTGCCTGCTCAAGCATATCCGCCGTTGTCATGCGATTTATGCGCAGCGCCGCGAGCGGATTCTCGCGCGCATGGCCACCGATCTGGCGCCATGGCTGGAGGCGGTGCCGGCCAGCGCCGGGTTCCATATGGCAGTGTTCTGCAAGGTGCCGATCGACCTGCCGCTGGTGATCGAATTGGCGAAAAAAGTTGAAGTCGGGCTGTACTCGATCAATGGTTTTTATCATCAACAACCGGCGAAGAACGGCCTGTACTTCGGCTTCGGTGCTATCGAAACCCTCGACATCGACATTGCGCTGGATCGCCTGCGCGACATCCTCCAGCAGGTCGCCTGAGCGATTGGCCTAAAGATTTAACCGCCGATTGGTTATTGGTGTTCCGGGGGTGCAGGCCTATCCTGCACAGGCGTTATCCCTCAATGAGCAGGATTCGTCCGGCCTGATTCAGGAGTGTGAGCAATGTCCAACGAAGTGATCAATACGGTCCAGGTGCAAGCTGCCGTCGGCCGCTCGGATGAACTGGGCAGGCAACTGCAGAAGATCGTCGAAACCCTGCGCGAAACGCCAGGCTGCGATTCCTACCTGGTCGACCGCTGCCCCGAGGACAGCCACCGCTGGACGGTCAGTGCGCGCTGGCAGTCGGAAGCGGCGATGCAAGCGCATTTCAACCGGCCCGAAGCGCAGGGGTTTATTGACTTGATCGATAGTCGGTTGGCTAATAGCGTGGATTTCAACAGCTTCCCTATCGTCTGATCTGACGACATCGCTGGCAAGCCAGCTCCCACAGGGTTCAGCGTCGTTCGATAATTTAATGAACGACACAAAACCTGTGGGAGCTGGCTTGCCAGCGATGGCGTACTCAAACACGCTGAATAACCGCCGATTGGTCACCTGATCTTCCCGAATATTGGCCGTTTGAATGCCCCACCCTGCGGACTACTGTGATTGCACCCCCAGCCATCACAGGTAACCCGCCATGAAAGCCCTACCCTTCTTCGCCGCCGCCCTCGCCCTGAGCCTCTGCGCCTCTGCCGCCTTCGCTCACGACCCATCTGAAAAAATCACCGTCCTGCAAGACCAGATGCTGAAAAACGCCCCCGGCAAAAAAGCCATGATGATCGAAGTCGACTACAAACCCGGCCAATCCTCCATCGCCCATAAACACGACGGCACCGCCATGGCCTACGTGCTCGAAGGCGAGGTGATTTCCCAAGTAAAAGGCGAACAGGCAATCACCTACAAGAAGGGTCAGTTCTGGTACGAACCGGCCGGTTCCGAACATCTGGTGTCGAAAAATGCCAGCAAATCCAAAACCGCCAAGTTGCTGGTGTTCATGGTGCTGGCCCCGGATGAGCAAGTGCTGATCCCGCTGAAAAACTGATGGCTGTTTAACCAGCCATAAATAAAGAGGCGCAAATCATCGTTTCGCGCCTTTTTATTTCCCGGCGCAATTAACCGCGCCGGGTTACAGCAAATGAAACTATCTAACACGTTTTAACTCAGCAAATTGTCAGGTTGACGGGTTTAGTCTGAATTAACGGTCGTCACCAACGACCTTTAAAACTTTCCGACTGATGTTGTTTCACGGGAGAAACACCATGAAACTTGCGTTCACCAGTGTACTGGCGATATCGGTTTTAACGCTGTCAGCCTGTTCGGTACCCACCGCGCCTCAAGCCGTTTCCTCACTGGACACCCTGCTCCCCCATCCCACCGGCCGCAGCAGCGCCACCCAGGTAAAAAGCGGTCCCGGCGTATCGCTCGGCGTGGTCTACAGCCCAAGCACCCAGACCAACCGCGAATACCTGCGCGACTATCAGGCCAACGCCGGCACCGGTTTCGGCCAGAGCCTGCTGGTGCAGCCGATCCATGACGCCTACGTCGCCAGCTCGAAACCGGACATGGCGGTGGACTGGGTCAATGCATCCCTGCAACGTCAGTTTGGCTCAGTGACGGTGTATCCGGACATGCAGAGCCTGCGCGCAGCCAGACCGGATGTGGTGGCGATTGTCGATACCCACAGCCAGTTGATTACCTCGCGCAGTTCCGACATCAAAGCTGATGTCAGTGCCGACTTTTATGATGCGCAGTTGAACTACATCGGTACGGCGAAAGGTTCAGAGGCGCGAGAACTGACGCCGGTGTGGGCGGACTTCAAGCGGTCGGAAGAGATAGTTGCCGATATTAATCAGCAGCAGGATGTGCAAGTTCGGGCGTTGCAGAAGTTTGACCAGTCGCTCAACAATTTGGTCGCGCGGCCGGCGGATAAAGTGTCGATGCTCGATAGTGAACAAGATAAAAAGTTGTATTGAATGTAAGAGTTCTTTCGCGAACAGGCTCGCTCCCACATTTGAAATGCATTCCCCCTGTGGGCGAGCCTGCTCGCGAAGGGGCCAGTATTGCCCCAAAACCCTCAACATCTCACGACACCAGGGATTTCCGGTTCAACCAAGTAAAATCAGGAATTTTCAGCAAATGCGAGGTACCGCGCCCCACGAACTTCACAGATACCTTCATCTGTCTACTGTTAACCCTGACAGTAGACCGCCTCGCCAAATCGGCTTCCAATAACTTGACAGTATTGATCTCTCGATCCCAGGTCGGTTATCGAGGTATGCAGAAGCTACAGATTTGAGGAGCAGACAATGTCTAACATTATCAACAGCGCTAACGTGGAAGCGCTCGACCCAACTTTTGGATCTGATGAATCAGGCGTGAGTTGGTTAAAATATCCGGATGGCACCAATGGATTTGTGTGGGGCATCACCGTCGCGCCGGACGACAAACTGTTGATCGCCGGTAGAGCTGGAAAACGTTTCTCAATCGTGCGCCTGAAGACTAATGGTCGACAAGATCCCGATTTCGGTGATCAAGGAAGTGTCATTGGTGAGTTCGCCGTCGGCGAACGATCAACGGGCATGGGTGTTCGTGTACTCAAAGACAAGACAATACTGCTTGAAGGGTGGTTCGAGTACGATCCTTCGACCCCACCGCTGCGTGGTCTGGCTCTTTTTGACGATAAGGGATTGCCCGTCAAGGCATTTGGAAACGATGGGGTACTGATAGTTGATCCCATCTCGACACCCGCCTACCGATTGTCCAGAGAAGAGATCGCCAATAAAGACGCATCGGCGTCCCTCGAAGGTGGAAACTCCATTGAATTGCCCGACGGCAAGCTGATGATTATCAGCAATCATCTATATAGCTTTAGCGACAAGATCGGTTTATTGATGAGGCTGGAAAAGAACGGTTCGCTGGACATGGATTTCCATGAAAAAGGCTATGTCGCTGTCCAGTATCTCGCTAATTACACAACGGCTGCTTCACTGATAGGGCTCCAGGACGGATCGTTTGCCGTTGGTGGAAGCACGGCCGTGAATGGCAAAATGATGCCGATGATTGCTCGCTTCAATGCACAGGGTGAGATCATTAAAGAGTTCGGAAACAAAGGCTTCGCGGTAATTGAAACTGATCAGCATCGTGGCGGTACAAGTCAACTTATAGAATTACCAGACGGCAATATCCTGGGTATTGGTAGCACGTCGTCGAACGGTACTCATAGTGGCCTATTGTTTTGTATCGACAACGAAGGCGCATTGGCCTCTTCTTTTAATCAAGGCAAGCCATTGATTACCTCATATCCACGCGCGCCGATGGGAATTCAATGGCATAAAGGCACCCTGCGACAGGGTAAGCACATATTGGTTATCGCCGACACCTTAGGAGAGGAAGACTCAAAAACGATCATTGCCAAGTTCGACCTGAAGGGCGTTCAAGACACCAATTTTGCAGATAAAGGTTTTTTGTCCATTAATCTGACTGATGTTCTCGATTTCGGCATATCCATAGCCACCCAAAATGATCAGATTGTCGGGGCTGGCACTTCCTTGCCTCATGCCGATGGGGTACGCGCTTTCGCCTTTCGTTGTTCGGAACTGGTTTAAATCAGAACAATGAAAAAGCCCCGCCTCTTCCGAGAGCGGGGCTTTTTATTCAACCACTACTTACGCCAGTTCAAGCTCGGCATTCGCAGCAACCGCAGGCACGACCGCTTGCCCGCTCAACGCCAAATCCAGCAACTCACGGTTGGCCACCGCATACATGGCGTAGTCCGTGCCGCTTGCCGCGCGGATTTCCACCAGCATGGCGCGCCAGCGCGAGATCATGCTTTCGTGCTGTTCCATCCACAGCGCCAGACGTGCTTCCACGTCCAGTGTGCCGTCGCCTTGTTGCAGGACGGAGATGGTGATCGCACGTTGCTGCCAGTCGACGTCATCACGGAACGCTTCACGGGCCAGGGCTTGCCAGTTGTTTTCAACCGGCAGTGCGCTGATCTGTTGCAGGTACCAGGTGATGTCCAGCGCACTGCCCACGGCGAAGTAAGCCTTGGCCACTTCAGCAGGGTTCTGGCCAGTCACGTCGGACGCTTCGATGATCGGCAGCAAGGTGTACAGGTGCGAGGTGCCCGCAACCATACGCGCCAGCAATTCCGGTACACCGGCTTCGACGTACGCCTGATAACGCGCCTGCCAGTTTTCACGGATTTCGCCGCTCAGCAGTTCGTCGAGCTTCAGGCCCAGCTCTTTCAGGTGCGGACCGAAGTGCGCGACGTCACGGGCAGCGTTCTGCTCGTTGCGACGGGCACGCAGGAACCAGCGCGTAGCGCGACGGCCCAGACGCATCAGCTCGTCCATCAGCTCCAACTGCACATCAGCGCTGACTTGGTAGTCCAGCGCTTCGATCTGACGGAACCAGTGCGGGAGGTGGAAGATGTCGCGCACGATCACATAAGCGCCAGCGACGTTCGCCGGGCTCATGCCGGTCGACTCTTTGAGTCGTTGAACGAAGGTGATGCCCATGTGGTTGACCAGGTCGTTGGCGATCTGGGTGCTGACGATCTCACGCTTCAGACGGTGACGACGCATGGCTTCGGAGAACTTGCTGACCAGGGTCGGCGGGAACGCCGTTTCCATGTCGCGGGTCAGGTAATCGTCGTCCGGTACCAGCGAGCCCAACAGCTGCTCTTTGAGGTCGATCTTGCTGTACGAGATCAGCACCGAAAGCTCAGGACGGGTCAGACCGTGGCCTTCAGCAATACGCTCGGCCAGTTGCTCTTCGGTCGGCAGGAACTCGATGGCACGGTCCAGCTTGCCACGGCCTTCCAGATCGCTCATCAGACGCTTGTACTCAGCGATGCGCGCATAAGCGCGACGGGCCGCCAGGGACAGGGCCTGAGTCTGCTTGTAGTTGTTGCCCAGCACCAGATTGCCGACTTCGTCGGTCATGCTCGCCAGCAACTGGTTGCGTTGCTTGTCGGTCATGTCACCGGCCTGAACCACTTCGTTCAGCAGGATCTTGATGTTCACTTCGTGGTCGGAGCAGTCCACGCCACCGGCGTTGTCGATGAAGTCGGTGTTGGAACCGCCGCCATTCAGACCAAATTCCACACGACCCAGTTGGGTCATGCCGAGGTTACCGCCCTCGCCCACGACTTTGCAGCGCAGTTCGTTGCCGTTGACGCGCAGTGCATCGTTGGCCTTGTCGCCGACATCGGCGTGGCTTTCAGTGCTGGCTTTGACGTAAGTACCGATACCGCCGTTCCACAGCAGATCCACCGGTGCCTTGAGCAAGGCGTTCAGCAGTTCGGTCGGGGTCAGTTTGTCAGCCTTGATGCCGAAGCGTTCCTGCATCTGCGGGGAGATCGCGATGCTCTTCGCGCTGCGCGAGAAGATACCGCCACCTTCGGACATGATGCTGGTGTCGTAGTCGGTCCAGGCCGAACGCGGCAGGTCGAACATGCGCTGACGCTCGACGAAGCTGGTCGCCGGGTTCGGGTTCGGGTCGATGAAGATGTGCATGTGGTTGAAGGCAGCGACCAGTTGCAGCTTGTCGGACATCAACAGACCGTTACCGAACACGTCACCGGCCATGTCGCCGACGCCGACCACAGTGATGCTGTCTTCCTGAACATTGATGCCGCGCTCGCGGAAGTGACGTTGTACGCCAACCCACGCGCCTTTGGCGGTAATGCCCATTTTCTTGTGGTCGTAACCGGCCGAACCACCGGACGCAAACGCGTCACCCAGCCAGAAGCCGTAGTCGATGGCGATGCCGTTGGCGATGTCGGAGAAGGTCGCAGTGCCCTTGTCCGCCGCGACTACCAGGTACGGGTCGTCATCGTCGTGGCGAACCACGTTCAATGGCGGCACCAGTGCGCCGTCTTTCAGGTTGTCGGTGATGTCCAACAGGCCCGAGATGAAGATGCGGTAGCAGGCGATGCCCTCGGCCGCGATCTCGTCACGGCTGCCGCCCAGTGGCAGGCGACGCGGCAGGAAGCCGCCCTTCGCGCCCACAGGCACGATGACCGAGTTCTTCACTTGTTGAGCTTTAACCAGACCAAGGACTTCAGTACGGAAGTCTTCTTCACGGTCGGACCAGCGCAGACCACCACGAGCGACGTTACCGAAGCGCAGATGCACGCCTTCAACGCGTGGCGAGTAAACGAAGATTTCGAACTTCGGCACTGGCTTCGGCAGTTCAGGGATCGCGTGCGGGTTGAACTTGAAGCTGAAGTACGACTTGTTCTGGCCGTTGGCATCAGTCTGATAGAAGTTGGTGCGCAGGGTGGCTTTGATCAGGTCGAGGTAACGACGCAGGATGCGGTCTTCGTTGAGCACCTGGACGTCGTCCAGTGCGGTCAGAATCGCTTGTTCCAGACGCAGTTGCTTGTCTTCCAGATCGTCGCTGCCGAGTTTGCGCGCCAGATAGAAGCGGGTCTTGAACAACCGGGTCAGTTCGCGAGCGATGTCGGTGTGGTTGTTCAGGGTGCTGGCGATGTAGCCCAGATCGAAGCCCAGACGAATCTGCTTCAGGTAACGCGCGTAAGCACGCAGCAGCGCGACGTCGCGCCATGGCAGGCCGGCGGTCAGTACCAGACGGTTGAACGCATCGTTTTCGGCGTCGCCGCGAACGATGTGGACGAAGGCGTCCTGCAGGGTGTCGTTGAGTTGCTGAATGTCGAGGTCGAGGCCTTCAGCGGCGGTGAACGCGAAGTCGTGAATCCAGAACTCGCGGCCATTGGTGTGACGCAGACGGTACGGGAATTCACCCAGTACGCGCAGGCCGAGGTTTTCCAGGATCGGCAAGACGTCGGACAGCGCCAGCGGCGTGTCGGCGTGGTACAGCTTGCAATGCAGCTCGCGCTGGCCGGAAACCTGACCGAGCGGCTGGTAGAAGCTCATCACCAGCGGATTTTTTTCGTTGAGGCTCAGCAGGTGCTGCATGTCGACCACGGCCGAATGCGCAGCGAAACGCTCGCGGTAACCCGCCGGGAAGCCTTTCGGGAAGTCGGCCAGCACGTTGGTGCCGTGGGCTTCGCCGAAGCTTTCGACGGTCAGGGCGGCGTAGTCGTCCTGCCAGCTGCGGCACGCTTGCACGACTTCTTTTTCCAGCAGCACCGGGTCGATGTCGAGACGGTTTTTCGGGTCGACACGCAGGATCAACTGCACACGCGCCAGTACCGACTCGGAGAAGAACGTCCAGAATTCGCAATCGGAAGCCTTGAGGCGCTCCATCAGCACTTGCTGGATCTTCTGGCGAACTTCGGTGGAGTAGATGTCGCGCGGCACGTAGGCCAGGCAGTAGCAGAAACGACCGTACGGGTCTTTGCGCAGGAACACGCGGATCTTGTTGCGTTCCTGGATCTGCACGATCGACATGACGGTGGTGAACAGTTCGTCGACCGGGGTCTGGAACAGGTCGTCACGCGGCAGTACTTCGAGGACCTGCGCCAGTTCCTTGCCCAGGTGAGCCTTGGACTGGAAGCCGGAGCGCGTTTCGATTTCTTCGACCTTGCGGCGGATGAACGGGATGACCCGCACGCTCTCGCCATACACCGAGGAGGTGTACAGGCCCATGAAGCGGTGTTCCTTGATGACCTTGCCGTCAGCGTCGATTTCACGGATCGACACGTAATCCGGGTACGCCGGACGGTGAACGCGGCTGGGATGCGCAGCCTTGGCGAACGACAGCAGGGTCGGTTCGCGCAGGTAGGCAACGGCGTAGTCTTCGATGCGCAGGTCTTCGTAGGTCAGGCCGGTGCGCAGCAGTTTGGTCAGGCCGAGGAAGGAGTTCTGGTCGTACTCGATGTGGCCGCCATCGGCCTGATCGGTGACCACGAATTCTTCGTAGCCGAGGAAGGTGAAGTGGTTGCCCACCAGCCATTCCAGGAAGCTTTTGATTTCGTTCTTTTCGTCGGCATCGACGGCGAAGGCGCTGTTGTCGAGCTTGGTGAGGATTTCCTGCACCTTGGCTTTCATCGGCTCGAAATCGGCGACCGCAACGCGGACTTCACCGAGAACCTGTTCCAGCTCTTTGCTCAGCACATTCAGTTCGGCCGCGTTGGCGCAGCGGTCGATTTCCAGGTACATCAGCGATTCATGCAGAACGCCTTCGCCGGTGCTGCCCTTCGGCAGGATTTCCAGCAACTCGCCCTTGCTGCCACGACGCACGCTGAGCACGGTGGTTTGCAGGGTGTGGATGCTGTAGCCGCGGCGGTTCAGCTCGGTGCGGACCGAGTCGACGAGGAATGGCAGGTCATGGTGCAGCACTTCGACCGCGGTGTGGGTCGACTGCCAGCCATGACGCTCGTAATCAGGGTTGTAGACGCGCACTTGCGGTTGCGCGTGATCGAAGCGCTCAAGCAGGCGCCACGCGGAAAGAGTACAGCCAGCGAGGTCGGAGAGGCGACGTTGAGTCAGCTCGTCCAGGGAAATGATGCCGAAGAATTGTTCAGCGAACAGCGCCACTTGTGGCAGTGCCTGTTCACTGATGTGCTGCGCCAGTGCCGCTTGCAGTTGGTGCTGGAAGTCGGCTTTGCTGGCTGCGGTGAAGAACGCCATCTGTGGTACTCCGCTTAAGCTTGTTATTGATGGAAAGCGTCGCGTGCAACACCCCTTTCGGGGCTTGTGTCGCCCTGTTCCTGATTCTCGGGCAGAGGAAACAGGGGGACAGGTGGGTGAAGCTGGACGGGACACTCAGGTCACATTCACCTTCCATAGAATGAGCATCTGCAAAAGCGACTGCCAGCGGTGCCGACAATGCCTTTACGGGTGCTCATCCGTTGCGCAGCTTAAAGGGTGCGACAATGTGTCTGCTTGCGGTGCTGCGACATATTCGGTCATTGGCACGTAAACCGAGGGTTTGGCACCGGTAAACACTAGCACTCGTGGCGCAAAACGCTGGTCTGAATGCCCTTTTTTACGGTACATGCGTGCCAGAAATGACCATTGACCCACGTCGCGTTCACGACACATCCTCTGACACTCTCACATGCAGAAATTCCCGAGGACTGGCAGAATCGCGCCCATTAGCGACCGACACGCCCTTTGAGGCAGGAATTGACCATGCAAATGACCACCGCCCTACTGATCGTCAACCCGTGCGATGACGAAGAAGACAACATGGCCATGCTCTGCTGCCACAGCGACAAGGGCGACATGTTCTTGATGAGCCGCTACCCGGATGAGGATGAGCTGGAGATCACCCTGGATGGCGAGCCTTCGACGCTGGACGGGGTGAAAGTCACCCTGACTTCGACGCTGCTGAAGATCGAGATTGCGGCGGCGGATGCCGATGCGTTGAACGGGGATGATGTGCTGGAGATCAGCTTCAACCCGGATATGGTGGATATGGATGAGGTTGTCGAGACCCTGACGAATATCCTTAACGGGACTGGCACCTTCATCAACGAAGTTTGATGGTGTCCGGACTGGCCCCATCGCTGGCAAGCCAGCTCCCACAGTGATCGATGTGTTGCACAATTCGTATGCACAACGCTGAACCTGTGGGAGCTGGCTTGCCAGCGATGAGGCCAGAACAGCCACCTCAACACTCCCCCACTACAAAAACCCAACAATTCCCCCAGTCATTTCCCGCACTTTGCGCAAAATGCCGTTAGTCGCCACCCCCCGCGATGGATTAAAGTAACGCCCCCAGCCCCGGCGTTATCCGAACGCCTGTGGCCACCCCTTTCCAGGAACAGTCACCGATGGAACATCGTGAAGCGCTGCTGGCGCTGCGAACCTTTCTTTCAACGCAGATTCTCGGCCAGGAAAAACTCATCGAGCGTTTGCTCATCGCCCTGCTCGCCGATGGCCACATGCTGGTCGAGGGCGCTCCGGGTCTGGCCAAGACCAAAGCGATCAAAGAACTCGCCGAGGGCATCGAAGCCCAGTTCCATCGCATTCAGTTCACCCCGGATCTGCTGCCGGCCGACATCACCGGCACCGAGATCTATCGCCCGGAAACCGGTAGTTTCGTGTTCCAGCAAGGGCCGATCTTCCACAACCTGGTGTTGGCGGACGAAATCAACCGTGCCCCGGCCAAGGTGCAATCGGCGCTGCTCGAAGCCATGGCCGAGCGTCAAGTCAGTGTCGGCCGCAGCACTTATGAGCTGTCGCCGTTGTTTCTGGTGATGGCCACGCAAAACCCGATCGAGCAGGAAGGCACTTACCCGCTGCCGGAAGCGCAACTCGACCGCTTCCTGATGCACGTGAAAATCGGTTTCCCGGACGCCGCCGTCGAACGCCGCATCCTGCAGCAGGCCCGTGGCGAAGCGTTGAACGGTGAAACCAAGCCCGAGCGCCGCGTCAGCCAACAGGCGATCTTTGCTGCACGCAAGGAAATCCTCGGTCTGTACATGGCCGACGCCGTGGAGGAATACCTCGTGCAACTGGTCATGGCCACGCGCAACCCGGCCAAGTTCGACCCGGAAATGGCCGAGTGGATCGCCTATGGCGCCAGCCCGCGTGGCTCGATTGCCCTTGACCGCTGCGCCCGCGCCCACGCCTGGCTGGCCGGTCGCGACTTCGTCAGCCCGGAAGACATTCAAGCGGTGCTGTTCGATGTGTTGCGTCACCGCATCATCCTGTCGTTTGAAGCCGAAGCCGCCGGCATCGATCAGGATCGGGTGGTGCAGCGGATTCTCGACGTCGTAGCTGTCGCTTGACCCCCATGAACGCCTCCCTGCCGTCCGAACCGGGCATCCGCGTCAGCCTCGCCGAGCTGATCGAGATGCGTCACCGTGTGCGCGAGGTGCAGCTGTTTTCCACGCCGAGTCAGCGCAGCCCGCTGATCGGCCTGCATCACTCGAAATTCCGTGGCCGTGGCGTCGACTTCGATCAGGTGCGGGTCTATCAGGCCGGCGACGACGTGCGCACCATCGACTGGCGCGTCACCGCACGCACGCAAGAGCCGCACACCAAGCTGTTCCATGAAGAACGCGAACGGCCGATTTTCATCATGGTCGAGCAAAGCACACGGCTGTTTTTCGGCTCGGGGCTGATGTTCAAATCGGTCCTCGCGGCGCAAGTCGCGGCACTGATCGGCTGGGCCGCACTTGGCCACAATGACCGGGTTGGCGGGCTGGTGTTCGGCGACAACGAGCACTACGAAATCAAGCCACGGCGCAGCAAACAGAGCCTGCTGCAATTGCTCAACCGTCTGGTCAAGGTCAACCAGTCGCTGCACAGCGAGCGTGAGCCGGATCGCGATGCGTTTGGCGTGGCTTTGCGCCGTGCCCGCGAAGTGTTGCGTCCAGGCAGCCTGGCCATCGTGATCTGTGACGAACGCGCACTGTCCGACAGCGCCGAGCAACAGCTCAGCCTGTTATCGCGTCATTGCGACCTGTTGATGTTGCCGATTTCCGATCCGCTGGATCACGCCCTGCCCGCCGCCGGGCTGTTGCGCTTCGCACAACGCGGTGCGCAACTGGAACTCGACACGTTGAACTTCGAGCTGCGCCAGACCTATCGTGCCCAGGCCGAAGCACGCATCGCTCGCTGGGAACTGCTCGCGCAAAAGCTGCGGGTGTTGCTGATGCCGCTGAGCACGCAAAGTGAAATGGTCGAGCAGATGCGCGAATTCCTCAATCCGCAGCGTCCGGGGAAAGGTCGATGAACGGCCTCGAACAACTGCAACCGCTGATCTCGCCGCCACCGATTGCCTTCTGGCCGCCGGCGCCGGGCTGGTGGCTGCTCCTGTTGTTATTGCCGCTGCTCGGTTTCGCCGTGTGGAAGCTGCGCCGCTTCATTCCCATGAGGAAACGCCCGATCGTCCGTGCCGAGCAGCCGCTCGACCCGGTGCGCGTCGCCGCCCTCGCTGAACTCGCACAAATGCCCAAACCCTACGACGGCGCCCCGGCCGGTGCCTGGCTGCAGCAACTCAACGGCCTGCTCAAACGCCTGTGCCGCAACCACTACCCCTACAGCCAGAGCCACACCCTCAACGGGCGTAAATGGCTGGCCTTTCTCGACAACCGTTGTCCGGCGGCCGGTCTGACGCGCTGGATGGTGCTGGTCGAAGGCGCGTACAAACCGGAATGCAAACTCGACGACAAAGCCATCGCCGGCCTGACCCAGGCTGTCGACACGTGGATTCGCAAACATGTTTGAGTTCGCCTGGCCGTGGATCTTCGTGCTGGTGCCGCTGCCGTGGCTGATGCGTCTGGTGCTGCCAGTGGCGGACAGTGGCGAGCCAGCCTTGAAAGTGAGTTTTCTTGCCGATCTGGAAGGCCTCGCCCGCCGCCGCGCCCGCGCCAACCTGCCGGCGTGGCGCCAGCAAGCACCGTTCATGCTGTTGTGGCTGTTGCTATTGACCGCCGCCGCCCGCCCGCAATGGCTCGGCGAACCACTGCCGATTGCTGCCAGCGGGCGTGATCTGCTGGTAGCGGTGGACGTGTCCGGCTCGATGGATTTCCCCGATATGCAATGGCAGGACGAAGAGGTCAGTCGCCTGACGCTGGTGCAGCATCTGCTCGGTGATTTCCTTGAAAGCCGCGACGGCGACCGTGTCGGCCTGATCCTGTTCGGCAGTCAGGCTTATCTGCAAGCGCCGCTGACGTTTGATCGCCACACCGTGCGCGTCTGGCTCGATGAAGCGCGGATCGGCATTGCCGGCAAGAACACCGCGATTGGCGATGCTATCGGTCTGGCACTAAAACGCCTGCGCATGCGTCCGGCGCAAAGTCGCGTACTGATTCTGGTCACTGATGGCGCTAACAATGGCGGCGAAATCGACCCGCTGACGGCGGCAAAACTGGCCGCCAGCGAAGGCGTAAAAATCTACCCGATCGGTATCGGTGCCAATCCAGAGGACAGCGGCTCGACCGGTCTGCTGGGCGTCAATCCGAGCCTGGACCTCGACGAGCCGGCGCTCAAAGCCATCGCCGAAGTCACCGGCGGCCAGTATTTCCGCGCCCACGATGGCAAAGAACTGCAAGCCATCAAAGACACCCTCGATCAACTCGAACCGGTCACCCAGCAACCGACCCAGGCCCGCCCGGCACAAGCCCTGTACCACTGGCCTTTGGCGCTGGCGTTATGGTTGAGCCTGTTGCTGGTCGCCCGTGAATTGTGGCCGGACAACCCGCTGCAACGCCTGTTCACCAAGGAACTGTATCTGCAAAGTCCACTGCCTGACTGGCGCGAGCGCCTCAAGCGCCTGCGTCTGCGGAGGCGCCGATGATTGCGCTCTGGCCGCACTGGTTCCGTCCGTGGTGGTTGCTGTTGCTGCCGCTGCTCGGCTGGCTGATCTGGCAACTCTGGCACCGGCAGAAACGCGCCGGGCGCTGGCAGATGATTTTGCCGCCGGCCTTTCATGCCACCCTGCTCAGTGGCGGCAGTGGTCGCGACAGCAAACTGCCGTGGATCGCCCTTGGCGTGGCGTGGTTGCTGACGATTCTGGCGCTGCTCGGGCCGAGTTGGGAGCGCGTCGAACAGACCAGCCAGAAGCCCGCCGATCCCTTGGTGGTGGTGCTGGAACTGACCCCGGAAATGCTCGCCACCGACTCGCCACCAACGCGACTGGAACAAGCGCGGCGCAAGCTCTTCGACCTGTTGCAGGCGCGCAGCGATGCGCAGACCGCCATCGTCGTCTACGCCGGCAGCGCGCACACGCTGGTGCCGCTGTCGGATGACCTGGCGACCAGTCGCAATCTGCTCGATGCGCTCAAGCCATCGTTAATGCCAGAAAGCGGCCATCGCGCCGATCTGGCCGTGAGTAAAGCGCTGGCCCTGCTGAAACAGGGCGCGCTCGGTCAGGGGCGAATTCTGCTGATCGGCTCCTCATTGAACGAAGAGGAGCGCCAGGGCATTCGGCGTGCCCTCAACGGTGAGTCGGCACAACTGTTGATGCTCGGCATCGGCACCGCTGAAGGCGCGCCGATTGCTCAGGAGGACGGCAGTTTCCTCAAGGACGAGCAAGGCGCGATTCGCGTACCGCAACTCGACAGTCCGGGCCTGAGCGCATTCCTCAATAGCATCGGCGGCGAATACCACCCTGCCCGACTCGACGAAGCGGATCTAGGCGCGCTCGGCCTGCTTAACGGTCCACGCAGCCTGCGCGACGATGGCCAGACCGTGCGCCTCGATACCTGGGCCGATCAGGGTTACTGGCTGCTGTTGCCACTGTTGTTGCTCGCCGCCTGCGCCGGGCGTCGTGGCTGGTTGTTCTGCCTGCCGTTACTGCTGTGTCTGCCGCAGCCGAGCTACGCTTTTGACTTTGAGGATTTGTGGCTGCGCCCCGATCAACAGGGCCTGCACCTGCTCAAACAGAAGCGCCCGGCCGAAGCCGCGCAGCATTTTGACGATCACCAATGGCAAGGGGTGGCGTTGTACGAAGCCGGCGACTACAGTGGCGCCGCCCAGCGCTTTGCCGAAGGCAGCGATGCCCGCGCCCACTACAATCGTGGCAATGCTTTGGCAAAAAGCGGTGAGCTGGAAGCAGCGATCGACGCCTATGAGCAGGCCCTGGAGCTGCAACCGGATTTGCGCCCGGCGCAAACCAACAAGGCGCTGGTGGAAAACCTGCTCAAGCAGAAAAACACGCCGCCGCCGGCCGAGCCGGACACCCAGCCGAGCGAACAGCAAAGTCTGCCGGGCGACGAACCAGCGCCCGCGACCACGCCGCCGCCCGCCGTGAACAGTGAAACCCAGAGCCCGTCGCAGCCTGTCGAGTCGGCCAGCGAACCGCCAACGACCACGCCGCCGCAGCCAGGCCCCAACGAAGTGCCAGGCAGCGACGAGGAAGAACAAACGGACACCGTGCCGACGCTGCGCCCGAGTGAAGACAACCTCCAAGGCGAACAGCGTCAGGCACTGGAGCAATGGCTGGGCAAGATCCCGGATGATCCGGGCGAATTGCTGCGACGCAAATTCTGGTACGAACAGCAACAACATCAGGATCAGGAAAACACTCGATGACCCGCTTCACCGCTCTCTTGCTGCCCCTGCTGCTCTGCACGGCCACCGCCCAGGCGGCCGAGCTGACCGCCAGTGTGGATCGCAGTCGCCTGAACTCCGGCGAGACGGTCGAACTCACCCTCGAAACCAGCGACGTCACCCAGTTCGGCAAACCCGATCTGACCGCGCTGGAGGCATTGTTCGAAGTGCGCGGCACGCGGCAGGTCAACCAGCTCAATACCCTCAATGGCGACAACCGCGCGACCACGCGCTGGATCATCACCCTGCTGCCCAAAGAGAACGGCAGCGTGGTGATCCCGCCGCTGCAACTGGGCGACGCACAGAGCCAGCCGATCACCGTACAAGTGGTCGAAAGCGACACCCGCGAGAACCAGAACAGCCTTGATCCGGTGTTCATCGAAGCCAGCCTCGATCAGTCCAGCGTCTATGTGCAGGCGCAGGCGATCCTGACTTTGCGCATCTACCATTCGGTGTCGCTGTACGACGACAGCAGCCTGACGCCGCTGCAAATCGCCGATGCACGCATCGAACAACTGGGCGACACGCGCACCTACGAAAAAGACCTCAACGGTGTACGCCATGGCGTGATCGAAATGCGCTATGCAATCTACCCGCAACACAGCGGTTTGCTGACCATTGCGCCGCAGACCTTCAGCGCGACACTGGTCGATACGCAGCCGTCACAGGACGCGAATGCGCAGGGGCCGAAGCCGGGCAAACTGATGCGCGTCAGTTCCGCCGAAATCCCCCTGACCGTCAAACCCAAGCCCCTGACCTACCCGGTCGACGCGCCGTGGCTGCCCGCACGCAGCCTGAGCCTCAGCGAAAGCTGGAACCCGGAACCGGAACACACTCAGGTCGGCGATTCCCTGACCCGCAGCCTGACGTTGAAAGTCGAAGGCCTGGCCGCCTCGCAATTGCCGGCGCTGCCCGCCACCGACGTCAACGGCCTGCGCCGCTACCCCGACCAACCGGTGCTGAGCAACCAGAGCACTGACCGGGGCATTGTCGGCAGCCGCGAAGAACGCGAAGCGCTGGTGCCGAGCCGCAGCGGCGCCATCGATTTGCCGACGGTGGACGTGGTCTGGTGGAACACCTTTGAAGATCACCTGGAACACAGCAGCCTACCCGCGCGTACCCTGCAAGTGGCCAACAACCCGAGCCTGCAAGTCGACACCCCGGCCGGCAATTTGCAACCGAGCGTCGTCGATAACGATGTGTTGTGGTGGTGGAAACTCAGCACCCTGATCCTCGCCTGCACCACCCTCCTCGGCTTCGGCCTGTGGTGGCGCGCACGCTGGCAACCGGCCGTGCACCGCGCCGCACAAACCGGCCCGAGCCCACGCACGCTGATGGATGACATCAAACGCGCGAGCCAAGCGAATGATCCGCAAGCGACGCGGCAGGCACTGGATGCGTGGGCGCGTCAGCAGCCGGAGACATTGGCGGATATGGCAGCGCGGTTTGTGCCGTTGTCGGATGCGCTGGATGGGTTGAATGGTGCGCTGTACAGCGAGACGGGCCAGCATTGGCAGGGTGAGGATTTGTGGCGGGCGATTCGCACGATTCCCGCGGCGGAACGGGTGCAGGACCCGGTGGGTGACAGCGGGTTGCCGCCGCTTTATCCGAAGTAAAAGATCAAAAGATCGCAGGCTTTGGCAGGTCCTACAGAGGGTATGTGTAGGAGTTGCCGAAGGCTGCGATCTTTTGATTTTGCTTTAGGGATAAAAGGCTGAAGACAATCGGAATCAATAGTCGAATTTCGTTTTCACTTGTTCGCCTTCGCGATAGGAGAGAACAAATGCCTTCCAGGGCTCACCGCGAGCGACTGCATGCTCGTGTAATTTTTCTACAAGCGCATAGATTTTCGAATGGTTGAAATCAGTTTCAGCGTCCCAGATTTCTGAGCCATTTTTTTCAACGGCGAGGTCTGCCTCCATATAGTTCCCCCCCATTCAACGCGGTATCGAAAAGCGTCATAACCGTGAACAATTCCGGCCTCAACCAGCTGAAAAATGGCTGTCACAAGTTCAAAATCTTCTGCAATCACTCTTTGACCTCCGGAAATTGATTGTACCAATCATCCCCTCTTTTAAGTGTGCGCGGAAAAGCTCGACACAGTTGGCCTCGACATCCCGTCTACTTCAATCGCCCAATCCCGTGCAACTAATTCACTTCCTTTATATAGGAAGAAAACTGTCCACCACCTTGGTCCACGTGCAGCCGCCCGCACTGCTGGCATCGATAAACCGTAACAGCCCCTTGGTCTATCGCTTCGTAGAATTCGTCTTCAGACAGCCAGCGATTTGACAGCTCATAGCCAATTTCATCTATCTTCTGTTCAGCGACCAGAGACATTTCACACTCGGACGTCCCTTGAGACAGGTTAATGACGTGACCGCATACACAAGCAAATTTTGGCATGGCTACTGAAGTGTCCTTTTTCTGTTCAAGTTTTGCCTTATGGCGATTTTGGAGTCACACCCACGAAAGATCCCTCAGGGACAGTCCACGTTTATTTAAACGTGGTCTGCCCCATTATCCTCCGCCTATTCAACCTATGCCCGTGGTCTGGACATGCTGGTCGGCGCCTACAACTACCTCGACCTCACGCCCAAGGGCAGAAATGAGGACGAGATCATGGAGTGGGTGCGGTATCATGATCGGTATGATAATGAGACAAAATCCTGCGGATGCCATGAACGATAAAAGATTCCACCACTTCATGGAGATAGCGCTGAACCTGGGAGATTTACGTTGAGTAAATCTCCCAGGGCTTTACAGGAAAAAAACACTCAACCTTCTTCTGGCGCAATGTAGTTGAAATCAATTTTCAACTTCCCCAGCACGGTATCCAACGTGACAACACAGCTGTTCCAAACCGGTAGCCCGGATGTCATGTTTTGCGCTTTATAGAGATTCCTCAGCGCCATCAGGTTTTCATGAATACCAACATCGACCTCTGGGCTGCCTGGGCTGAACCAATCTTTCTCTCCATTGCCATCAATATAGTCAAACAACAACTTACAATGATCACCTCGGGTGAAAGTTCAGCCTCAACGATAACCGCACTCGCTGCATCAGGAGCAGTGTCAATCAGAATTTGGCCGATCTGGCGATAAATTTCGTCTTCACTCATCCTATTCCCCCGTTTACACCCCAGCCAGCAGCCTCTTAATCCGAAATTTTTTCGTAAACAAAACCCTTGGGGATTTCCGGCCAAAAAGGTTTTTTTACCAGCGCATCGAGATCGTCATAAATATCGCGAAAAAAATTAGCCAGATCCATGAAGTCCACACGTGAATTCATCAGCGCAACTTTCAACATGACATCTTCTGCATTTTCCTTGGCGGATGCCGCTCTGGACATATTGTAGAGAGCGTTTCCCAACCTTTCGGAAAGTTCAACCTCCCAGTCCAGCTTGTAATCGGCCTCCAAACTATTGCCATCAAAGCTACCCGCCTTTTCTTTCATCAGCTCGATGATCAGCTGTTTCACCGACTCAAAATCATTCATCTCAATTTTCTCTCATAGTAAAACGGGGACAGACTACGTTTTCGGAGTACTTTCTAAACGTGGTCTGTCCCCATCATTTACTCGTATGCCTCAAGAAACCCCTTGTCACTCGATTCAACGGTAAGCACTGCTTCCTCATACCCCTCAAGGTCATCGCTCAGCCAGGTTTCCCCTGGGCGCAGCAGATGAAACTTCACCGTCGCATCGAATTCGTCACCCGAAATGACTCCCTGCAGAACTCCCGGCATACATGACTTGTTCCACGCCTCAAACACTAAAGACAGGTAGGAGCACGCGCATGCCAAAAAATCAGCGTTTACATAATCATCGGCATGGATCGAATTTACGAAACATTCATAACCCGTTCTATCTAGGAAATTCTTTAGGCTTACATGCTTCTGGACGCTTTCCAGACTCGCCAGAAAAACACAGCCATCCCGTTCCACGAAACCGGACCTTGCGATATCCGCCAACTCGCCGTCCAGAGAAGTACGTCCCGCACGAACGAGCATTTGCTCCATTTCACTGTTAAGTTTCACACACCTCCCTCAAGCATCACGCCACTCCGCCAAGCACCAGGTGCTGCACGGGTGTATAGCGCACGGATAAATGCCACTCATCCAAAGACGAGAGTTTTCTCGAGGTCCCATAAAAATCCGCCTCTTGCTCCAAGTCCTGACGTCTCATTTTCCGGATCCCAAACTCAGTGGCCCAACCTGGTAGAAAGTAATATCCGGGCCATAGTTCTGCTCTGAGTTCGACACCTCTACACAGAAGATCTTCTCTGGAAACTTCTCTTTCAGCACCATGCGCCACGAAAAACCAATCACATTGCACAATTGAAGAAAAACATCATCCGAAACATCACGGGCACCCTGACCAAAAACGTCATAGATCCTCACAACATTCAATAACTGCTCAGTCTTTGAAAGATCACCGGAGGCAAGGGCAAAACACCTGTCAAACACTTCGTCTGAAAAATTTCGTCCTAAAAATACACCACCCTCGGCTACCACAAAGTCAGGGAAGAGCATATTGGAAAACATCAAAACATGGTCGGGCCTGCATTGATCAAAGATGTACGAATGAACATCCAGATCTTCTTGGCTAGACCATTGTTTTTTCCAGGAACAATACGCTTGGGTGTCAGTAACAGAAGGTATCGAATTGACCCGTTTCATTGCACTTGCTCCAAACTCTATATCGCTGTGTGAGCTATCGTGGCGCGGAGGTAGAAGCCCGACGGATTGTTCGATCTCAAAATGATATCAATATAGTGGCTCAATGGTAGGTAACCGGCGTTGGGTCGTCAATGAAGGGATTCGTCGAAATGCCCGGCTACGTCCCGTCCGGACAAGCCCTCCCGCCGCAATAATCTGTAAACTCTCCCCTCTTTCGCCGCCCATCATTTCCTCGCGGCCATCACCTATTTAATTGTTGCGGAGTCCACCTTGCGTCTGTTCCACACC
This sequence comes from Pseudomonas sp. AC242, assembly GCF_979258655.1. Taxonomy (NCBI): domain Bacteria; kingdom Pseudomonadati; phylum Pseudomonadota; class Gammaproteobacteria; order Pseudomonadales; family Pseudomonadaceae; genus Pseudomonas; species Pseudomonas sp. AC242. Next base: position 1,962,189 of record NZ_OZ409873.1, on the reverse strand, counting down.
TCCGACTGGCACCTTGGGCAAAACCTGCACGGCCAGGAGCGCGATTTCGAGCATGCGTGCTTCCTCGAATGGCTGCTGCGCCAACTGCAACTGGCGCAGCCGGATGTACTGCTGATCGCCGGGGACATCTTCGACACCGTCAATCCTCCGGTCAAAGCTCAGGAACGCCTCTACGACTTCATCGTCAGCGCCCACGAGCAGCAGCCGTTGCTGACCATCGTGATGATTGCCGGCAACCACGATTCCGGCTCGCGGATCGAATTGCCCGCGCCGCTGATGCGCCGTTTGCGCACCCATGCGCTGGGGCGGGTGTTGTGGCTGGATGACGGCCAACTGGATGCCGAACGCCTGCTGCTGCCGTTGCCGGATAAAACCGGCGAAGTCGCTGCATGGTGCCTGGCGCTGCCGTTCCTGCGCCCGGCGGAGGTGACTGGCGCACATCTGGGCGATAACTATTTGCGCGGCATCGGTCAGGTGCACGAATGGCTGATCGAAGCGGCCAACGCCAAGCGCAAACCCGGTCAGGCGCTGATTGCCATCAGCCACGCGCACATGGCCGGCGGTTCAGTGTCGGAAGACTCTGAGCGCAGCCTGATCATCGGTAACGCGGAGGCCCTGCCCGCCAGCCTGTTCGGCCCGAGCATCAGCTATGTTGCCCTCGGCCATTTGCACAAGCCGCAGAAGGTCAACGCTGAAGAGCGCATCCGCTACAGCGGTTCGCCGATTCCATTGTCGTTCTCGGAGATTGGCTATCAGCACCAGATTCTCGACGTCACCCTTGATGGCGAAACCTTGGTCAGTGTCGAGCCGAAACTGATCCCGCGCTCGGTCAACCTGCAGCGCATCGGTCCGGCACCGCTGGCCGAGATTCTGCTGCAACTGGCCGACCTGCCAAACATCGATCTGCTCGCCGAAACCCAACGCCAGCCATGGCTGGAAGTGCGTGTAACCCTCGATGAACCGCAGCCGGATCTGCGTCATCAAGTCGAAAGCGCCCTGCAAGGAAAAGCCGTGCGGTTGGTGCGCATCGCCGCCGAATACGCTGGCAACCGTGGCGCTGACGGTTCGGAGGACGGCAGCGCGCTGATCGAACTCGACCAACTCACCCCGCAAGAACTGTTCAGCCGCGCCTGGCTCGATAACTACGGCAGTGAAGTCGATGAGCAGACGCTGAAGGACTTCGCCGAACTGCTACAAGACGTACAACTGGAGGGCGAGCAGCCATGAAGATTCTCGCCATTCGCTTGAAGAACCTTGCCTCGCTGGCGGGTCCGTTCGAGATTGATTTCACCGCTGAGCCGCTGGCCAGTGCCGGTTTGTTCGCCATCACCGGCCCGACCGGCGCCGGTAAAAGTACTTTGCTCGACGCCTTGTGCCTGGCGCTGTTCGGCGCCGTGCCGCGTCTGAACAACACTGGCCGCGACGCCAAAGTCCCGGATGCCGACGGCGAAATCGCCACCGGCGACCCGCGCACCTTGCTGCGTCGCGGTACTGGCGAAGGTTATGCCGAAGTGGATTTCGTCGGTGTCGATGGCCGTCGTTATCGGGCGCGCTGGGAGGCCAACCGCGCCCGCGAGAAGGCCGGCGGCAAGTTGCAGGCCAGCCGGCAGAGCCTGCGCGATATCGATCAGGATCAACTGCTCGCCAGCCAGAAAGGCGAATACAAAACTCAACTGGAAGCTGCGCTCGGCCTGAACTTCGAACAGTTCACCCGCGCCGTGCTGCTGGCGCAGAGCGAGTTCAGCGCATTCCTCAAGGCGGACGACAACGACCGCAGCGAGCTGCTGGAAAAACTCACTGATACCGCGCTGTACACCCGCCTCGGCCGCCGCGCCTTCGACAAGACCAAAGAGGCCCGCGAAGCGCACAAGCTGTTGCAGGATCAGGCTACCGGCGTGACCCCGTTAGCGCCCGAAGCCCGGGCCGAGCTGGATGAGCGTTTCAATGCTGCGCAACAGCAAATGAAGTTGCAGCAGGCGCAGCTCAAACAACTTGAGCAGCAGCACGCTTGGCTCAAGGATTTGCGTGTGTTGCAGGACGCGCAACAGGCCGCCACCGAGCAATTGCACAGCGCACAGCAGCAATCGGAAGGTCTGGCCGGCGAACAGGTGAAACTGACGCGACTGGAGCAGCTTGGCCCGCAACGGCATCAGTTCGCGCGCAAAAGCGAACTCGATGCCCTGCTGACGCCACTGGCCGCGCAGATAGCCGCGCACACCCGGCAACACGCCGAACTGACTGAGCGCCAGACGCAACTGGAGCAGGATCTCGACGCGGCAAAAGTCGCCCTGAGCGAAGCACAGCAACGGCAAAGTGAAAACGCGCCGCTGTTGCGTCAGGCCTTTGAAGAACAAAGCACCCTCGCCCGTCTGGCCAAAGATGTCGCGCAAAGTGGCGAAGCCAGGCTCAATGCGCAGCAGGCTTGCACCGAAGGCCAGAACGCCATTCAAGCCTTGCTGGAAAAACAGACGCAGGTCGCCGAGCGCCTGCAGCGCATTGCCGCCGAGCTTGAGCAAAGCGCTCATCTGGCGCCGCTGAGCGACGCGTGGAATGCCTACCGCGATCGCCTGCAACAGCTGATGCTGATCGGCAACCGCTTGAACAAAGGCCAGGCCGAACTGGCGAGCCTTGAAGAAAACGCCACCCGCAGCGCTGAAGAACTGACCACGCAGAAACAGCAACTCGAAGTGCTGTTCAAAGAGGCTGGCGCCGAACCCGATGCCGTCGCCGAACAGATCGGTCTCCTCGGCACGCTGCTGCAGGACAACCGCAAGCAACTGCGCGCCTTCGAAGACTTGTCGCGTCTATGGGCCACGCAACAGGATCTGGACAAGCGCAGCAGTGAGTTGCAACAGCGTCAGCTCAGCGCCCAGCAGGAACGCGAACGCCTGACGCAGGACGGCGTGAAAAGCAAAGCCGAGCTGACCGTCGCCGAACAAACCCTCAATGTCACCCGCGAGCTGCTCGAACGCCAGCGCCTGGCGCGCAGTGCCAGCGTTGAAGAGTTGCGCGCGCAGTTGCAGGACGATCAGCCGTGCCCGGTCTGTGGCAGCAGCGAGCACCCGTATCATCAGCCCGAAGCGCTGCTGCAAAGCCTCGGTCGCCACGACGAAAGCGAGCAGGCCAACGCCCAGCAGGTGGTCGATCAGCTCAAGGAAAAACTCATCGAACTGCGCGCCGAAGTCGGTGGCGTGATTGCTCAGCAGAAAGAATTGCTGCAACAGCAGGAACAACTGGCCACCCAGCAGCAAGCGTTGGCGCCTAGCCTCGATGCGCATCCGCAGTCCGCGCAGTTGTTCAATCAGGATGCTGACAAGCGCGATGCCTGGCTCGCCCGGCAAAACGAGCAACTGAACCAGAGCATCACTCAGGACGAACAACGCCAGAGCGCCCTGCTCACCCTGCAACAAGACGCTGCGCGACTGACCCAGCAATTGCGTCAGGCCGAAACCGCGCATCAGCAAGCGGCGCAGCACCTGAGCAATCAGCAGCGCGAGCTGAGCAGCGACCGTCAGCGCCTCGACGAAGAACTCACCGCGTTCGGCAATCTACTGCCGGCCGACACCCTCGAAGCTTTGCGCCAGGAGCCGGCAGCAACCTTCATGCAACTTGACCGGCAGATCGCCGAGCGCCTGGCGCAGGTCGATCAGCACAAGGAAGAACAGACCGAGCAACAGCAGCGGCAACAGACGCTGGAGAAAGAACAGGATCGCCAACAGACCCGCGCGCAGCAGTTGCTCAGCGTCGAACAGCAATTCACTGCGCTGACCGAGCAGCAGCACACCTGCCAGCAGAAACTCGCGCAACTGCTCGGCGAACACAGCAGCGTCGAACACTGGCAGCAGCAACTTGAGCAAGCGGTCGAGCAGGCGCGCAATACCGAAACCGCTACCGCGCAGGAACTGCAAAACGTGCGCACGCAACTTGTGCAGATCGCTGCCGAGCTCAAGGCGCAGCAGGAGCGTTTGCAGGCGCTGGAAACCGAAGAGCAGGATCTGGCCGGCAAGATTGCCGACTGGCGCGCCCGCCATCCTGAACTGGACGACGGTGGCCTCGAAGACCTGTTGCGAGTTGACGACGCGCAAGTCGCCGAGCTGCGTCAGCGTCTGCAACACAATGAAAAAGCCATCGAACAAGCCAAGGTGTTGTTGCAGGAGCGTGACCAGCGTCTGCTCGATCATCAGGCGCAGCACAACGGCAACCTCGATGCCGAACAACTCGCCAGTGCCCTCGCCGAGCTGCAAAACCAGTTCAACCTCAGCGAGCAACAGTGCGCCGAATTGCGTGCCGAACAGGCCGAAGACCAACGGCGGCAAAACGCCAATCAGGCGCTGGCCCAGCAGATCGCCTCGGCCTATGCCGAGTATCAACGCTGGGCGCGCCTGAGTGCCTTGATCGGCTCGGCCACCGGTGACACCTTCCGCAAGATCGCCCAGGCCTACAACCTCGACCTGCTGGTGCATCACGCCAACGTGCAACTGCGCCAACTGGTCAAACGCTATCGCCTGAAACGCGGCGGCAGCATGCTCGGTTTGCTGGTGATGGACACGGAAATGGGCGACGAACTGCGCTCGGTGCATTCGTTGTCCGGCGGCGAGACGTTCCTGGTGTCGCTGGCCCTCGCTCTGGGCTTGGCGTCAATGGCGTCGAGTACGCTGAAGATCGAGTCGCTGTTTATCGATGAAGGTTTCGGCAGCCTCGATCCAGAGTCGCTGCAACTGGCGATGGATGCGCTGGACGGCTTGCAGGCACAGGGCCGCAAAGTGGCGGTGATTTCCCACGTGCAGGAAATGCACGAGCGGATTCCGGTGCAGATTCAGGTGCAGCGTCAGGGCAATGGTTTGAGCACGCTGGAGGTGAAATGAACACGCTGTATTCCTTCCGCCGCTGCCCGTACGCGATGCGCGCGCGGATGGCGCTGCGTTATTCGAACGTGCCGGTGGAGATCATTGAGGTCAGCCTCAAGGCCAAGCCGGCTGAGATGCTGGCGATCTCGCCCAAGGGCACGGTGCCGGTGCTGGATGCCGGTGGGCGGGTGATTGATGAGAGTCTGGAGATCATGCGCTGGGCGTTGGCGCAGAATGATCCGCAGGATTGGTTGCTTGATGGCGACTCGCGGATTGCTGAATTGATCGAAGCGAATGATCAAGGGTTCAAAGTGCATTTGAATCGCTACAAGTACGCCGAGCGTTACCCGGAGCAACCGATGGAGATTTATCGGGCTGAGGGGGCGCTGTACTTGCAGAGGCTGGAGGAGCTGCTTGAAGGTCGCGAATATTTGCTGGGCGATCATCCGAGCCTGGCGGATATCGCCCTGCTGCCCTTCGTTCGCCAGTTTGCCCATGTTGACCGCGAGTGGTTTGCGCAGACGCCTTATGTTCGCTTACAGGCCTGGTTGCAGCGTTTCCTCGAATCCGAACTGTTCACCTCGATCATGAAGAAATAACCTTACCTTCCTGCGTTGATCGTTCCCACGCTCTGCGTGGGAATGCCTCAAGGGACGCTCTGCGTTCCAATCGGACGCGGAGCGTCCGGGGCTGCGTTCCCACGCGGAGCGTGGGAACGATCACTCCTACAGGGTCAAGCCAGTGCGTTGCACATGCCGAGTGCCATGCAATCTATCTCGAACGGGCCGAGAAAATCGGCCGAGACCTTCACCGGTGGATTGCCGGCCATCAGCCCCAGAGTATTCGCCCGTTCGATGTTGTGCGCGATGGTGTGATTGGCCTCTATGGCCCGTGCCAGAGCTCCAACCGAGCCTTGACCTATTCCCAGCAATGAAGCGCCGTTGGTCATGATTGCCAGACTGGCAATGACCCAAAGTCTGTAGCCTTTCATGCGCCGCCGACTCCCGCGAGTTCGGCCCGATCGACCATCACGCTTTGCGAGCGGACTTCGAACTGGACGCCGGGATGGGCGACTTGAATCGGCGCGTCGAAGCTGTGTTCCATCTGCGAGGCGATGCTGACGACCAGCACCACGGCCAGGTACAGACCGATGACCAGATAGGCGCCGCGTTTGGCTGAATGAAGGATTGCGCTGGCCATGGTGTTCTCCCGTGGGCATGTTTCGATGTCCACAGAATCAATCAAAAAAGCCGCGCTAACCACTCAGGGTTTGCCATAGTAAACATCAGCTTCGTTGATTATTTAGCCAGTCTATTTGCGTGTTTGAAGAAACCTATCGTGCTGCGAAAAACACACGCACACATGTAGGAGCTGCCGAAGGCTGCGATCTTTTGATTTTGCTTTTTCCGATCGTTCCCACGCTCTGCGTGGGCATGCAGCCCGTGACGCTCCGCGTCACTGGACGCAGAGCGTCCCTAGAGGCATTCCCACGCAGAGCGTGGGAACGATCAAACAAGATCAAAAGATCGCAGCCTTCGGCAGCTCCTACAGGGAGTTGTTCGAGGCAGGCATTTCAGTGTTGGGCTTTGTGATCCAGGGCGGCGTAGAAGTTGGCGCTCTGTTGCAGGTATTTCTGGGTGTAGCTCTGGGTGTGGGATTTTTTGCTGTTGATTTCAACGTTGGCACTGGCTGGCAGCACCACGGTGGCGGAGATGGCGGAAGCAGCAATCACGGAGAAAAGATTGAAGTTCATAGCGGTAACCCTCGTGTTCGGTTGGCTTGCTTGCCCGGTTGGGCCGTGAAGCAAACTTAACGCTCGAGGGTTGATCGCTTGAAATGCTTTGTAGCATTACCGGATATCAGCGCGATTAATACAAAGAGACAGGCCCCGCAAACCGGGGCCTGTGGCTTATTGTCGCACTCAGGAACTTGACGTCGCTCGGCGCGTCCATCGGCAGTTTCTGCACGGTTTTGCCGAGCAGACCGGTCTTGCCATCACGCTCGACAACGACAATTTCGTTGCTTTTCTGGTTGGCGATCAGCAGGAATTTGCCACTAGGGTCGAGGCTGAATTCGCGCGGGTGATCACCTTCCACCGAACGTTTTTGCAGCTCTTTGAGCTGGCCGGTTGCCGGATCAATCGCGAACACCACCAGTTGATTGGCGGTGCCACGGTTGCTGACGTAGAGGAACTTGCCATCCGCCGAGGCGTGCAGCGCTGCAGCGGCTTTGTCCGAGGTCGGCTGGCCGGCGGCCAGATCGACCAGTTGCGTCTGGGTCAGCACGCCGTCGTTGTAGTCGAACACCGCAACCTGTGCGCTCATTTCCATGCTCAGCCAGGCGTGTTTGCCATCGGCGCTGAACAGCAAATGACGTGGGCCGCTGCCGGCGGGCATGGCGACCGAGGCGGTTTTCGCCGGGGTCAACGGCAGTTCCGGGTTGGCTTTCGGGTCGAATTGGTAGATGAAGACTTTGTCCGCACCCAGGTCGTTGGAGAACACGTAGCGACCGTCCGGCGAGGAAACCGTCGAGTGCACGTGGTTGGAGGCCTGGCGCTCAGGATTGACCCGGCTGGCCGGGTGCGCGCTCATCTGCACCACCGGTTTGAGTTTTCCGTCGGCACCGACCGGCAATACCGCCAGCGTGCCGCCCGGGTCTTCCACCACCGAATAGTTGCTGACGAACAGGTGGCTAGCGTCACCGCTGAGGCTCGAATGGGTCGGCTCATTGCCCAGGCTCTGCACTTGACTGATCAGGTTCAGGGCGTGGGTTTTCGGATCAATCGAATAGCTGCTGACACGGCCAACCGGGTCCTTCTGACCCGGGCCGTTTTCGTTGACCACGAACAGACGTTTCTGGTCTTTGGACAGGGTCAGCCATGACGGGTTTTCGCTCTTGACCACTTGCAGCGGCTTGGCGGCGATCTGGCCGGTGGCACTGTCGAAGTTCATGCGATAGATGCCCTGGCTGGTGCCGGCGGTGTAGGAGCCGACCAGCAACTGGAAGTTCTCGGCAGAGGCCGTGGACACCCCCATGGCGCCGACGCTGCCGGCCATCAGCAGCGGCCAGAATTTACGCATTTTCATCAGATTCTTCCTCATCATCGCTGCTGCTGACTACGTCGCCATGGCAGACCAGGCGGTGTTCGCCGATCGCTTTGGTCTCATTGAAATAACCGACGATCAGCCAGCTTTGCAGTGAGTCATCAAATGTTGCCGCTGCAACCTGAGCCGGAGTGAATTCCCAATGCTTGGCCGCTCGGCCATCGATGCATTCGATGTGCAGGTTGTCATCTTCGTCGAGGGCGAATTCGAAGGCGTGCAGGCCGTCGATTTCGACCATACCGCAGTGTTCGAGGGCGTTGAGAAGGGTTTGGGCAGTCATGGCAGTAAAGTCTTTCAGGGGGGAAATCGGCAATGATAGCTCAAGAAGCACACTCCCCCTGTAGGAGCTGCCGAAGGCTGCGATCTTTTGATGTCTGATCGTTCCCACGCTCAGCGTGGGAATGCAGCCCGTGACGCTCCGTCACTGGACGCAGAGCGTCCCTAGAGGCATTCCCACGCAGAGCGTGGGAACGATCAAAAAAAAGATCAAAGGATCGCAGCCTTCGGCAGCTCCTACAGGGGTGTTTTTCAGAGGGCTTCGCGGCTAGGTTTGCCATCAACCAGGCGCTGGATGCGCAGCGGGTTGGCGTTTTTCAGTGGCTCGGGCAACAAGCTGTCCGGGTAGTTCTGGAAGCATACCGGGCGCAGGAAACGGTCGATGGCCAGCGTGCCCACCGACGTGCCACGGGCATCGGACGTCGCCGGATACGGCCCGCCGTGCACCATCGAATCACAGACCTCGACACCGGTCGGATAACCGTTGAGCAGGATCCGCCCGACCTTCTGCTCCAGCAACGGCGTCAGCTCAGGGAAACGTTCGAAATCCGCCTGCTCGCCAATGATCGTCGCAGTCAGTTGCCCGTGCAGGCCATGCAGTGCGGCGCTGAGTTGCGCCTTGTCCGCCACTTCGATAATCACCGTGGTCGGACCGAACACTTCTTCCTGTAGCACTTCATCGCCATCGATCAACAGGCTCGCATCGGCCTTGAACAATTGCGGTTGCGCCTGATTACCCTGCTGTGGATTACCCGCCAGATGTTCAATACCTGCGTGTGCCAACAGCTTCTGCAAGCCTTTGCCGTAGCTGCCGAGGGTGCCGGCGTTGAGCATGGTTTGCGCCGGTTGATCACCGATCAAACCAGCGACTTGCTGCACGAACGCGCTGAACTGCGGCGAACGAATACCGATCACCAGACCGGGATTGGTACAGAACTGACCGCAGCCCTGCACCACAGATGCAGTGAGGTCACGAGCAACGGTTTCCGAACGCTCGGCAAGGGCTTGCGGCAGAACGATCACCGGGTTGATGCTCGACATCTCGGCGAACACCGGGATCGGTTGCGGGCGCGCAGCGGCCATGTCACAGAGAGCGCGACCGCCCTTGAGCGAACCGGTGAAACCCACTGCCTGAATTGCCGGATGCTTGACCAGCCATTCGCCGACGCCACCGCCGTAGATCATATTGAATACGCCGGCCGGCATCGCGGTTTTTTCGGCAGCGCGGATCAGCGCATCGGCAACCAGTTCCGCTGTCGCCATGTGGCCGCTGTGAGCCTTGAACACCACCGGGCAACCGGCGGCGAGTGCCGAAGCGGTATCGCCGCCAGCCGTAGAAAAAGCCAGCGGGAAATTGCTCGCGCCGAACACTGCGACAGGGCCTAGGCCGATGCGGTATTGACGCAAATCCGGGCGCGGCAACGGCTGGCGATCCGCTAACGGCAGATCAATGCGCGCACCGTAGAAATCACCTCGGCGCAGGACTTTGGCGAACAGACGCATCTGCCCGCTGGTGCGTCCGCGCTCGCCTTGAATACGTCCGGCCGGCAACGCGGTTTCGCGGCAGACCACAGCGACGAAGTCATCACCGAGCGCATCCAGCTCATCAGCAATCGCATCGAGAAACTGCGCGCGGCGTTCGGCGCTAAGGCTGCGATAAGCGGGGTAGGCGGCAGCGGCAGCTTTGGCTGCAGCGTCGACTTCTTCAACCGTGGCCTGAATGAAATCGTGCGGCAATTGTTCGCCCGTGGTTGCGTCGACCGATTGCAGTTTGACGTCGCCAGCGGCGCTGCGCTGACCACCGATGTAGTTGTGACCGAGAATCTGAGTCATGGGATCTCCTTAAAGGGTGCCGATGCTGTCCGGTTCATAAACCGCTGGGACCGGGACGATGCCGTTGAGCAGTGGCGCGCCGAATTCGGCCTGGCTGATTTCAAAAACGTCGCCCGGCTGGGTGCGGATGCCATCGGCGAACGACAGGGTCGCGGTGCCGAAAAAGTGAATGTGCACGTCACCGGGACGCAGGAACTGACTGTATTTGAAGTGGTGGTATTCGAGGTTGGCGAGGCTGTGGCACATGTTCGCCTCGCCACTGAGAAACTCGTTCTGCCAGAGCACTTCGCCGTCACGCAGGATGCGACTGGTGCCGGCCAGATGTTGAGGCAGTTCACCGGTGCGAAGTTCCGGGCCATAACTGCAACTGCGCAATTTCGAGTGGGCGAGGTACAGGTAATTCTTGCGTTCCATGACATGGTCGGAGAACTCGTTGCCCACCGCAAAACCGAGACGGTAAGGCTTGCCGTCGTGGCCAATGATGTACAAACCGGCCATTTCTGGTTCTTCGCCGGCGTCTTCGGCAAACGGCGGCACCGGGAAGGGTTGACCGGGGCGAACGACGATGCTGCCGTCGCCCTTGTAGAACCATTCCGGTTGCACACCGGCCTGCCCCGCCGCCGGTTTGCCGCCCTCCACGCCCCATTTGAAGATGCGCATGGTGTCGGTCATCGCCGCTTCATCGCCGGCCTGCTGGTGCATTTTGTCCCGCGCCGAGGCACTGCCAAGATGCGTCAGGCCGGTGCCGCTGATCAGCATGTGCGCCGGGTCCGGGTGATCGAGGGGCGGCAGCACGCGCAGTTGTGCGAGCAGCTCGGCGTAATCGTGGCTGATGCCGAGGCCGAGGGTTTGCACTTGCTGCTTCAGGGTGTTGCCGGCCTCGATGGCGGCCAGGGCCAGATCGCGCACGGAACGCGCGTCTTGCACTTCGCGCACCAGACCGTTGTCGACCACGCCGACGCGGCGTTCGCGGTTGCTTAATTCGAATTGAACCAGATGCATATGTCCTCTCCTGTATACAAAACTTCAAAACACTGCAAAACCCTGTGGGAGCTGGCTTGCCAGCGATGGCAATCTGTCTGACACATCAATGTTGAATGTGCCGCCGTCATCGCTGGCAAGCCAGCTCCCACAGGTTCCTTGGTGATTGATAGCGGGGGTCAGGTACGGGTGGCACCGCGTGCACTTGCTGCGAATTGGTCAACCGGGAGCACGTGTTTGCGCTCCAGCACGCGGTAGACGATGCCGGTCAGAATCAAGCCAAACACCATCACCCCCGAGAGAAAATACAGGCCGGACGCGAGGTTGCCGGTGTACTCCTTCAACGCCCCAATCACAAACGGCCCGATGTACCCGCCAAGATTTCCCACCGAATTGATCAGAGCAATCCCCGCCGCCGCACTCGCGCCGGCAAAGAAGCGCCCCGGCAAGGTCCAGAACACCGCCGTGCAGGAAAACAGCGCGAACGCCACCAGACACAGCGCCGCCAGTTGCGCCACCGGCAACGACAACCAGGCACTGAGGAACAGGCCAATCGCGCCCAGCACATAAAGCACGGCCAGATGCCCGTAGCGATCATTCAAGCGGTCAGAACTGCGCGGTACGATCAGCAAGCCGATGATGCCGAAGATGTACGGCACCGATGAGACGAAGCCGGTGACCAGATCGCTGCCGCCAAACTGTTTGATCAGCGTCGGTAACCATAGACCGAGACCATAAATGCTCAACGTCACCGGCAGATAAAACAGCGCCAGCAGCAACACGCGTTTGTCTTTCAGCGCATGCAGCGGATTGCCGTGACGGGTCTGGCCGTATTCCTGCAGATCCTTTTTCAGCTCACCGGTCAGCCAGTCTTTCTCGGCCTGATCCATCCATTTCACCTGCTGCGGGCCATCCGGCAACCAGCGCAACACCGGCCAGGTCAGCAGGATCGCCGGAGTGCCGATGACGATGAACAGCCACTGCCAGCCGTGCAGCCCGAGGACGCCATCCATGCCGAGCAAACCGCCGGACACCGGACCGGTGATCATCATCGCGATCGGTTGGGAGAGGATGAACAGCCCGAGGATCTTGCCGCGATGGCGCACCGGGAACCATTGGGTGATGTAGTAGAGAACGCCAGGGAAGAACCCCGCCTCGGCCGCGCCGAGCAGAAAGCGCATGACGTAGAAACTGTGCGGGCCCTGGACGAAGGCCATGCCGATGGTGATCGCGCCCCAGGTGATCATGATCCGCGCAAACCAGCGCCGCGCACCGAAGCGTTCGAGCATCAGGTTGCTGGGGATTTCGAAAAGGAAGTAACCAATGAAGAACAGCCCGGCGCCGAGGCCGTAAGCCGCATCGCCGATGCCGATGTCGGCGCCCATGTGCAGCTTGGCGAAGCCGACGGCGGAGCGATCCACATAGGCGATCAGGTACAGCAGGATCAGGAAGGGAATCAGTTTCAGCGTAATGCGCCGTATCAGCCGCAGTTCCTGGCTCATGAGATCGGTCTCCGATTGTTGTTTTTATAGAACCTCGGGGGACGCCTCTCACGGAAAACCGTCAGGGCCATCCCTCCGTCGAAAACGACTATATAGTAATACTAATTCACCAACAACACTTCCAAACCTAGGATTTTGCGCTTAGATTAAGCCGTAGCTGGAACACTATAGTCATACAATAAGAGAATCGATCATGTCTGATAAGAAACCCACCCTGCGCTCCGCCCAATGGTTTGGCACGGCCGACAAGAACGGCTTCATGTACCGCAGCTGGATGAAGAATCAGGGCATCGCCGACCACCAGTTTCACGGCAAGCCGATCATCGGCATCTGCAACACTTGGTCGGAACTGACCCCGTGCAACGCGCACTTCCGCCAGATCGCGGAGCACGTCAAACGCGGGGTGATCGAGGCTGGCGGTTTTCCAGTGGAATTCCCGGTGTTCTCCAACGGCGAATCGAACCTGCGTCCGACCGCCATGCTCACCCGCAACTTGGCGAGCATGGACGTTGAAGAAGCGATTCGCGGCAATCCGATCGACGGCGTGGTGCTGTTGACCGGTTGCGACAAAACCACTCCAGCGCTGCTGATGGGCGCGGCGAGTTGCGATGTGCCAGCGATTGTTGTGACCGGCGGGCCGATGCTCAACGGCAAGCACAAGGGCAAGGACATCGGCTCGGGCACGGTGGTCTGGCAGCTCAGCGAACAGGTCAAGGCCGGCACCATCACGATCGACGATTTCCTTGCAGCCGAGGGCGGCATGTCGCGTTCGGCGGGCACCTGCAACACCATGGGCACCGCATCGACCATGGCTTGCATGGCTGAAGCACTCGGCACTTCGCTGCCGCACAACGCGGCGATCCCGGCGGTGGATGCGCGGCGTTATGTGTTGGCGCACATGTCCGGCATGCGTGCGGTGGAGATGGTTCGCGAAGATCTGAAACTGTCGAAGATCCTCACTAAAGAAGCCTTCGAGAATGCTATCCGGGTCAACGCTGCCATCGGTGGTTCGACCAACGCGGTGATTCACTTGAAAGCCATCGCCGGGCGCATCGGTGTTGAACTGGATCTGGACGACTGGACCCGCATCGGGCGCGGCATGCCGACCATTGTCGACCTGCAACCGTCGGGGCGTTTTCTGATGGAAGAGTTCTATTACGCCGGTGGTTTGCCAGCGGTGCTGCGTCGTCTCGGTGAGGCCAATCTGATCCCTAACCCGAATGCACTGACGGTGAACGGCAAGTCGATCGGCGAGAACACCAAGGACGCGCCGATCTATGGCGAAGACGAAGTGATCCGCACCCTCGACAATCCGATTCGCGCCGACGGTGGTATCTGCGTATTGCGCGGCAATCTGGCGCCACTGGGTGCGGTGCTCAAGCCATCTGCCGCGACCCCGGAATTGATGCAGCATCGCGGCCGTGCGGTGGTGTTTGAAAACTTCGACATGTACAAGGCGCGGATCAACGATCCGGAACTGGATGTCGATAAGGATTCGATTCTGGTGATGAAGAACTGCGGGCCGAAGGGTTATCCGGGCATGGCCGAAGTCGGCAACATGGGTTTGCCGGCCAAGTTGCTGGCGCAGGGTGTGACGGACATGGTGCGCATTTCCGATGCACGGATGAGCGGCACGGCGTATGGCACCGTAGTTTTGCACGTGGCGCCGGAAGCGGCGGCCGGCGGGCCTTTGGCGACAGTGAAGGAAGGCGACTGGATCGAGCTGGATTGCGCCACCGGGCGTTTGCACCTGGATATTCCGGATGCCGAACTGGCGGCGCGCATGGCGGATCTGCAGCCACCGCAGCAGTTGTTGGTGGGCGGCTATCGTCAGCTGTACATCGACCATGTGCTGCAGGCGGATCAGGGCTGTGACTTCGATTTCCTTGTCGGTTGCCGAGGGGCTGAAGTGCCGCGCCATTCCCATTAAAATCAAAAGATCGCAGCCTTCGGCAGCTCCTACATTGGAATGCATTTGATCGTTCCCACGCTCCGCGTGGGAACGATCATTACCCGCCTCAAGATTGTCTGGTGCCTGCTATGATGCGCGGCATCTCCATCGCTCAGGATCGCGCCACTCCCCATGGATTACCGCAAACCCTCCGACCGTAAAAGCATGCACTCGCGCATCGTCCAGGAACTGGGCATGCAGATAGTCTCCGGACGCTTTTTGCCCGACGACAAACTGCCCGCCGAAGCCTTGCTCTGCGAGGAGTACGCGGTCAGCCGGCCGGTATTGCGTGAAGCCACACGGGTATTGGTAGCCAAAGGTCTGGTGTATTCCAAGCCACGCGTCGGCACGGTGGTCAAAGCGCGCCGCGAGTGGCACATGCTCGACCCGGACGTGCTGCACTGGTTGATGCAAAGCAGCCCGCAGAATGAATTCTTCAATGTGCTGACCAGTGTGCGCAGCATTATCGAACCGGCGGCTGCCGCCCTCGCCGCTCAACATGCGACCGAGGCTGATATTGCCGCGATTGGCGAGGCGTATCAGCGCATGGAAGCGGCGCCGACGCCGGAGGCTTTGTTGCAACCGGATCTGGATTTTCATAGCCGGATTGCTGATGCGACGCACAATGATTTGCTGGCGAACCTGTGCAATATGTTGTCGGTGGCGATTGCCGAGGCGTTGAAGCATTCGAATCAGCGGCCGAATCTGCATGAATTGGCATTGCCTCGGCATAAGGCGATTTTGACCGCCATTGAAAATCGTGATGCCCTGGGTGCTCGGCATGCGACGTTGGTGCAGTTGGATGATGCGCGTAGTGCGTTGAGTGTTGTGCTTGGCGCTGAACTCACTTAACGCTTGAGATCCTCTGCCCTCACCCTAGCCCTCTCCCAGAGGTAGAGGGGACCGATTGGGGGATATTCGAGATTTACGCCGACTTGAACGATTTGCTGTGAATCCATAATCAACTCGGTGCTTCAGGTCGATGTATCAAGCCGCACCACTCGGTCAGTCCCCTCTCCCTCGGGGAGAGGGTTAGGGTGAGGGGCTCTTGATCTTCAGCCACAAAAAAGCCGCAACCCAAAGGTTGCGGCTTTGTCGTTTCAGCCCTTCAGATCAATGCGCAAACAGCGAATTACCCTTCTGCCCCGCCAGTTTCTCCGGCTTGATCAGGAACTTCGCCAGTGCCGGCAGCAGCCACAGCGCACCGAACATGTTCCACAGCAGCATGAAGGTCAGCATCAGACCCATGTCGGCCTGGAACTTGATCGCCGAGAAGATCCAGGTGCACACGCCGATCGCCAGGCACAGGCCGGTGAACAGCACCGCTTTACCGGTGGATTTCAGCGTCTGGTAATAGGCTTCCTGCAGCGGCAGGCCGGCGCGCAGGAAACTTTCCAGACGGCTGTAGATGTAGATGCCGTAGTCGACACCAATCCCCACACCCAGCGCCACCACTGGCAACGTTGCGACTTTCACGCCGATGCCCATGAACGCCATCAGCGCGTTGCCGAGAACCGAGGTCAGCACCAGCGGCAGGACGATGCACAGGGTCGCCGCCCACGAACGGAAGGTGATCATGCACATCACCGCCACGCAGATGTACACCAGAACCAGGATAGTCAGCTCAGCCTGTTTGATGACTTCGTTGGTGGCCGCTTCGATCCCGGCGTTACCGGCAGCAAGGATGAATTCCAGGCCGTCCTTGTTATTTTCCTGGGCAAATTCCTGCACCGCGTGCACCGCACGATCGAGGGTTTCGGCCTTGTGATCGTTGAGGAACACCAGCACCGGCGCCAGCGAGCAACTGTTGTTGTACAAGCCATCGGCACGGGCAATCGAGTTGTTCAGCACGTCCGGGTTGCGCGACAGGGTTTCCCATTTCAGGTTGCCCTCGTTCATGCCCTTGATCATCTGCTTGGACACGGTCACCAGCGAGATCGCCGACTGCACGCCCTCGGTGTTCTGCATCTTCCACATCAACTGATCGATCGGCGCC
Organism: Pseudomonas sp. AC242; assembly: GCF_979258655.1. Classification (NCBI taxonomy): domain Bacteria; kingdom Pseudomonadati; phylum Pseudomonadota; class Gammaproteobacteria; order Pseudomonadales; family Pseudomonadaceae; genus Pseudomonas; species Pseudomonas sp. AC242. The sequence continues at coordinate 1,945,699 of NZ_OZ409873.1, read as the reverse complement.
ATGGCTTCATAACGCGAACAGCCTTCGGCTTTGGTCTTGACCATCACCACCAGTACGTCAGAGCTGGTGGAGTAATTGCTGATGATGAAGTTGTTGTCCTTGTTGTAGCGCGAGTCCGGACGCAGTTCCGGTGCGCCCTGATCGAGGTCGCCGATTTTCAGGTTCTGGCTGTACCAGAGGCCGCCACCGAAGGCGATCAGCGCCAGCACCACCGAAATGCGTGCGACTTTCGGATTGGCGAAATTCGACAGCAGCCGCCAGAACGGATGTTCGCGGTTCGCGTCTTTCTTGCTCTTGGCAATCGCGCGCTTGCTGATGCCGACATAGGAAATCGCCACCGGCAGCAGAATCAGGTTGGTGAAGACGATCACCGCCACGCCGATGGAGGCGCCGATGGCCAGTTCACGGATCACGCCGATATCGATGATCAACAGCGTGATGAAACCCACCGCATCCGCCAGAATCGCGATCATCCCCGGCAGGAACAGTTGCCGGAAGGTGCGGCGCGCTGCGGTCAGCGCGTTGTCGGCCTCACTGGATTGCAGGGCGATACCGTTGATCTTCTGCACGCCGTGGGAAATACCGATGGCGAAGATCAGGAATGGCACCAGCATCGAATACGGATCGAGCCCGAAGCCAAAGAAGTGCATCAGACCGAGCTGCCAGACCACCGCCACCAGCGTCGTGCTCAACACCGCAATGGTGCTGCGTACGCAGTTGGTGAACCACAGCAGCAGAATCAGGGTAATGACGAAGGCGATGCCGAAGAACAGCACGACCATCACCAGACCATCGATCAGGTCGCCGACCTTCTTGGCGAAACCGACGATGTGGATTTTGACGTTGGGGTTCTGCGCTTCGAACTTGTTGCGGATCTTGTCTTCGAGTTCATGGGAGAACTTGCGGTAGTCCAGCGCGAGCAACTTGCCCTGGTCTTCCGGGTCCGGGTAGGACTCCAGCAGCGGGATGTCGACGATGCTCGACTTGAAGTCGTTGGCCACCAGACGCCCGACCTGGCCGGACTTGAGCACGTTGTTGCGCAGCAGATCGAGGCTGTCCTGCGAGCCGTTGTAGCTCTGCGGGATCACTTCACCGCCGGCAAAACCCTCTTCGGTCACTTCGGTCCAGCGTACGCTCGGACTCCACAGCGACTTCAGCCCGGAACGGTCAACGCCGGAGATGTAGAACACCTCGTCGTTGATCTGGCGCAGGGTCTCCATGTACTCCTTGGAGAAGATGTCGCCGTCCTTGGCCTCCACCGAAATCCGCACGGTGTTGCCCAGGTTCGCCAGATCGTTGCGGTGCTCCATCATCTTTTCGATGAAGGGATGCTTGAGCGGGATCATTTTTTCGAAACTGGTCGACGGCCGGATCAGCGTGGCCTGCCAGAACAGGAAAATGCTCACCACCAGACAGATCAGGATCACGGCCGGGCGGTTGTTGAAAATCAGGCGCTCAAGAAACGTCGCCTTGTCCTGCTGAGGAGTGATCAAGGAAGTCATAGCCCCGCCTTCTTGTTATTGATCTCGGCACCGTTTGGCTGCGTGGTGTGAAGCCCACCCTGCCCGCTCAGAATCAAGTTGCCATCGCCGGCAGCGGTGACCGATGACAGCGAGATGCGGTCCGGACGGTTGAACACGCTGAAGGTTTCGCCGTTGTCGCTGCTGCTGATCACCGAACCGCCGTTGCCGACGATGACGATCGAGCCATCTTCGAGCAGCGTCGCACCGGACAGGCCGAACTCCAGCGCACCGCGCGCAGCTTTCAGTTCGACCTGCTCCCAGGTGCTGCCGAAATCGGTGGAGCGGTAGAGGTTGCCGCGCAAGCCGTAGGCCAGCAGGGTCTGCGGTTGGGCCGTGCCGATCACGCCGAAGAGCGAACCTTCGTACGGGCCTTCGAGTTTTTCCCAGGTCTGACCGTCGTCGGCGGAGCGAAACATGCTGCCCGACTCGCCAACGATGAACAGCCCGGCGTCCTTCACCGCCGCGATGGCGTTAAGGTGGAATTGATCTTCGTTGTCGAGGCGGTCGCTGACGTCTTCCCAGTTCTTGCCGCCGTCGGTGGTTTCCAGCAGCGCGCCGTACGCGCCCACAGCGAGGCCACTGTTGACGTCCTTGAACCAGACGTCGAGCAGCGGCGACTCACGCTTGAGGTCTTCGAATTGCTTGGTCCAGGTCAGACCGCCGTCTGCGCTGGCGAGGATTTGCGCGTCGTGGCCGACCGCCCAGCCGTGCTTGTCGTCGACAAAGTACACAGCGGTCAGCAGTTGCCGGGTCGGCACTTTGGCCTGGGTCCAGGTTTTGCCCTGGTCATCGGAATAGAGTATGTGCCCACGATCGCCGACCGCGACCAGGCGCGCGCCAGCGTGGACGACATCGAGAATCAGACTTTTCGCGGCTTTCGCAGATTCGGTGGCATAGACCACGTCAGCCGGGGCCTCGGCGGCAAACACAGGTGCCGATAACGTGGCAAAGCCCAGCAGAGAGAGTGCTGTGGCCAGCAACGCGGTGTTGCGTAACGCCGGCGGGCGGCAACGACTCATAGACCTTCCCCTATTTATTATTGTTAGGCCATCTGGCCTTCAAGGGCGCCGCAAGTGTGCTCCGCTGATGGCTGGTCAGAAGCATAGACCTGAAACCCGCAATCCAGAGCCACTTCGGAAGCTGGCTCATCCTATCGGGCTTTCGAAACGTCTGACAATCGGCGCCACGTTATCTTTTGTTAACCGCATTGCTGACGAATTTCACCCTGTAGGAGTGAGCCTGCTCGTGATAGCGGTGTATCAGGTAAGAATTCATTGACTGACACACCGCTATCACGAGCAGGCTCACTCCTACAGGGGGTCGTGGGGGCTTTGGGATTTGAATACATGACCATTCGCCGGGGTGATGCGGCAAAAGTTACCGGGGGGACTTGCACGATTGGTATTATGGTATACCATCAGACGCACAGGCACTCTCAATCCCTCAACGGAGCAGCTCATGAGTTTCGAAATTCGCAAGATCGTCAGCTATGTCGAAGAAACCTTCATCGAAGGCGGCAAGGCCACCGACAAGCCAGTGACCATGGTCGGCCTCGCCGTGGTGATGAAAAACCCTTGGGTGGGCAACGGTTTCGTGGAAGACCTCAAGCCGCAGATCCGCGCCAACTGCTCTGACCTCGGCGCACTGATGGTTGAGCGTCTGGTCGGCATCATCGGCGGTGCCGAGAAGATCGAGGCCTACGGCAAAGCCGCTGTGGTCGGTGCTGATGGCGAGATCGAACACGCCTCCGCCGTGATCCACACCCTGCGCTTCGGCAACCACTACCGCGAAGCCGTCAACGCCAAGAGCTACCTGAGCTTCACCAACAAGCGCGGCGGCCCGGGCACCTCGATTCAGATCCCGATGATGCACAAGGACGACGAAGGTCAGCGTTCGCACTACATCACTCTGGAAATGCAGATCGAAGACGCGCCGCGCGCCGACGAAATCGTCGTCGTGCTGGGTTGCGCCGACGGTGGTCGCCTGCACCCGCGCATCGGTAACCGCTACATCGATCTGGAAGAACTGGCTGCCGAAAAAGCCCAGTAATCACAATAAAAAGGCACTGCAGGAGCGCTCCATGATTCGGCTCACCGCTGAACTCACCCCGGCTGGCACCAGTTACCTGGCGACCGGCCAAGGCCAGCCCGTGGTTTTGATCCACGGCGTGGGCCTGAACAAAGAAATGTGGGGCGGGCAGATTGTCGGCCTGTCCAGCCAGTACCGGGTGATCGCCTACGACATGCTCGGCCATGGCGCGAGCCCGCGACCGGCCAGCGGCACCGCCCTGCTCGGTTACGCCGATCAGTTGCTGGAGCTGCTCGATCATCTGAATCTGCAACAGGCAGCGGTGATCGGTTTCTCCATGGGCGGTCTGGTCGCGCGGGCCTTTGCCCTGCATTACCCGGAGCGCCTGCAAAGCCTGGTGGTGTTGAACAGCGTGTTCAACCGCAGTGAAGAACAGCGTGCCGGCGTCATCGCTCGCACCGCGCAAGCCGCCGAACATGGCCCGGACGCCAATGCCGAAGCGGCGCTGTCACGCTGGTTCAGCCGCGAATATCAGGCGGCCAATCCGGCGCAGATCGCTGCGATCCGCCAGACCCTGGCCGGCAATGATCCGCAAGGCTATCTGACCACCTACGAATTGTTCGCCACCCAAGACATGTACCGCGCCGACGACCTGGGCAGCATTCAGGCGCCGACGCTGATCGCCACCGGTGAACTGGATCCGGGTTCGACCCCGGAAATGGCCGAGCAACTGGCCCGACGCATCCCCGGTGCGAAGGTTGCCGTGCTGTCTGAGCAACGGCATATGATGCCCGTAGAGTCGCCGCGTCTGGTCAATCAGACGCTGCTGGAATTTCTCGAATTCGCACACTCCCGACAAAACCATATAAAGGGGATCGTTGCATGACACTCGCACGCTTCCAGATGTGCATCGGCGGAGAATGGGTCGACGCCCTCTCCGGCAAGACCTTCGAAAGCCTCAACCCGGCCACCGCGCTAGCCTGGGCCGAATTGCCTGACGCTGATGAAGCGGATGTCGAACGCGCCGTGCAATCGGCACAGACTGCTTTCGACAGCCCGGCGTGGCGCGGCCTGACCGCCACTGCTCGCGGCAAACTGCTGCGCCGTCTCGGCGACTTGATCGCCGAAAACAAAGAACAACTGGCGCAGCTGGAAAGCCGCGACAACGGCAAGCTGATCCGCGAAACCCGTGGCCAAGTCAGTTATCTGCCGGAGTTCTTCCACTACACCGCCGGCCTTGCCGACAAGCTTGAAGGCGGCACCCTGCCGCTGGACAAGCCGGATCTGTTCGCCTACACGGTGCACGAAGCAATGGGTGTGGTTGCCGCAATCATTCCGTGGAACAGCCCGCTGTACCTGACAGCGATCAAGCTCGCCCCGGCCCTCGCCGCCGGCAACACGATTGTGATCAAGCCGTCAGAGCACGCTTCGGCAACTATTCTCGAGCTGGCGCGTCTGGCCCTCGAAGCGGGGATTCCGCCGGGTGTGGTCAACGTCGTCACCGGTTACGGCCCGAGCACCGGCGCCGCCCTCACCCGCCATCCGCTGATCCGCAAAATTGCCTTCACCGGCGGCGCGGCGACAGCGCGGCATGTGGTGCGCAGCAGCGCCGAGAACTTCGCCAAGCTGTCGCTGGAACTGGGCGGCAAGTCACCGAACATCATCTTCGCCGACGCCGATCTGGACAGCGCGATCAACGGCGCGATTGCCGGGATCTACGCGGCGTCAGGGCAGAGTTGCGTGTCCGGTTCACGGCTGTTGGTGCAGGACGAAATCTACGACAAGTTCGTCAACCGACTGGTCGAACGCGCCCAGCGCATTCGCATCGGCAACCCGCAAGAAGACGACAGTGAAATGGGCCCGATGGCCACCGCGCAGCAACTGGCGGTGGTTGAAGGCCTGGTCGCGGATGCCATCGCCGAGGGCGCGCGTTTGCGTACCGGTGGCAAGCGCCCAACCGATCTTGGCGAAGGCTGGTTCTATGAGCCGACGCTGTTCGAATGCGACCGCAATTCGATGAAGATCATGCAGGAAGAAGTCTTCGGCCCGGTGGCGTCGGTGATTCGCTTCAAAGATGAAGCCGAGGCACTGGCGATCGCCAACGACTCGCAGTTCGGCCTCGCCGCTGGCATCTGGACTCGCGATCTCGGTCGCGCCCATCGCCTCGCCCGCGATGTTCGCTCGGGAATTATCTGGGTCAACACTTACCGTGCGGTGTCAGCGATGGCACCGATCGGCGGCTTCAAGAACAGTGGCTATGGACGCGAAAGCGGCATCGATTCGGTGCTGGCCTACACCGAACTGAAAACGGTGTGGATCAACCTTTCTCAGGCGCCAATGCCTGATCCGTTTGTGATGCGCTAGGAGTCCTGCGAAATGATCGAACCCGGCATTTACAAAGACGTCATGAGCTCGTTCCCGTCCGGCGTCACGGTGGTCACCACCCTCGACCCGGACGGCGGCATCGTCGGCATCACCGCCAGCGCCTTCAGCGCGCTGTCGATTGACCCGGCGCTGGTGCTGTTCTGCCCCAATTATGCTTCCGACACCTACCCGGTGCTGCGTGACAGCAGGAAGTTCGCGATCCATTTGCTGTCCGCCGACCAGACGGCTGAGGCCTATGCGTTTGCTGGTAAAGGCAAGGACAAGGCCAAGGACATCGAGTGGCATTTGAGCGAGTTGGGTAACCCGATTCTGGCCAAGGCCACGGCGATCATCGAGTGCGAGTTGTGGCGGGAATACGATGGTGGTGATCACGCGATCATTGTTGGCGCGGTGAAGAACCTGATCCTGCCGGCGCAACCGGTGACGCCGATGATTTACCACAAAGGCAAGCTCGGGCCGTTGCCGACACTGGCCTGAAGCGACAATGCAGAACCCTGTGGGAGCTGGCTTGCCAGCGATGAGGGCTTAACATTCAACATTGATGTTGGCTGATAGTCCGCTATCGCTGGCAAGCCAGCTCCCACAGGGATTGAGGTGAGGCAAAGAATATGAGTAACGAAAAGTACGAAAAAGGCCTGAAAATCCGCACTCAGGTACTCGGCGAAGCCTACGTCCAGCGTTCTATCGAGAACGCCGACGACTTCACCCGTCCGCTGCAGGAAATGGTCACCGAATACTGCTGGGGCCATGTCTGGGGGCGCGAGGGGTTGTCGCTCAAGGAGCGCAGCATGATCAACCTGGCGATGATCTCGGCGCTCAACCGTCCGCACGAACTCAAGCTGCATGTGCGTGGCGCCTTGCGTAACGGCCTGAGTCGTGAGCAAATACGCGAAATTCTGCTTCAGGTCGGCATTTATTGCGGCGTTCCGGCGGCCGTGGACAGTTTCCGGCTGGCCCGTGAAGCCTTTGCCGAAGCCGACGCCGAAGCCCCAGTTAACCCCTCGGCTGTTTAGATGCCCGTCTGGCATGGACAGCCAACCGAAAGAGCGGACCCCATGAAACGCCAGCCACTCGACGACAGCTTCAAGGTCAATCGCAACCCCGTTACTCTGCGCGAAATCGTGCTGGATAAACTGCGTAGCGCGATCATGAATTTCCAGCTCATGCCCGGCGATCGTCTGGTCGAACGCGATCTGTGCGATCGCCTGGGCGTTAGCCGCACATCGGTTCGCGAAGCCCTGCGTCACCTCGAATCCGAAGGTCTGGTCGAGTTCGCCGATGCGAAAGGCCCGCGCGTGGCGATCATCACCCTCGCCGATGCCGTCGATATCTACGAGTTGCGTTGTGTGCTGGAAGGTTTGATCGTGCAGTTGTTCACCCTGCGCGCCAAAGCCAAGGACATCAAAGCCCTGGAAAAAGCCCTCGACGAGAACCGCAAGGCGCTCAAGGACGGCGAACTGCAACAGGTGATCGACTCGGTGCAAGGTTTCTACGACGTGCTGCTCGAAGGCTCGGGCAACCACGTGGCGGCGACTCAGTTGCGTCAGTTGCAGGCACGCATCAGCTACCTGCGTGCGACTTCGGTGTCGCAGGAAAACCGGCGCGGCGCGAGTAATCAGGAAATGGAGAAAATGGTCGAAGCGATCAAGAGCGGTGATCCGCTGGTGGCGCATCAGGCCTGTGTTGATCACGTTCGCGCTGCCGCTGCGGTAGCGCTCGACTATCTCAAGCGCAAGCAGGAAGAGACCGGCGCAACCCCGGCCATGACCCTGCCGATCGCGCTGAAAGAACCCCGTATAGGTCACTGATATGTTCAGCCCGAGCTATTGCCCGAAATGCGGTGGCCCTGACCTCGGTCAGCAAATACCCTCGGGTGATACGCACGAGCGCCTGATGTGCCGTGGCTGCGGCTACATCCACTACGTCAATCCGAAGATCATCGCCGGCTGCATCATCGAGCAGGATGGCAAATACCTGCTGTGCCAACGGGCGATTCCCCCGCGCCCGGGCACCTGGACGCTGCCGGCCGGGTTCATGGAAAGCGGCGAAACCACCGAGCAAGCGGCGATCCGTGAAGTATGGGAAGAAAGCGGCGTGCGTGCGGAAATCGTCTCGCCATATTCGATTTTCAGCGTGCCGAAGATCAGCGAGGTGTACATCATCTTCCGTGCGATCGCGCTGGAGATCACCGGGCAGTACGGGCCGGAGACCATGGATTACAAGTTCTTCGCGCCTGAAGACATTCCGTGGGAGCAAATTTATTACCCGGCGATCCGGCAGATTCTCGAGCGCTATATCGAAGAGCGTCAGGCTGGGGTGTATGGGATTTACATGGGCAATGATGACAGCGGCAAGATCCACTTTATCCGCTGATCTCATCCCCCTTGCCGGTGCCCCATCTGATCGTTCCCACGCTCCGCGTGGGAATGCAGCCCGGGACGCTCCGCGTCCCTTTCACAGCCGAACGCGGAGCGTCCGAAGAGGCATTCCCACGCGGAGCGTGGGAACGATCAATACCGTAGGCTTCAGAGTGGGGCAATGCCTTCAACGATGATGATCTCCGCCCTCGCCCATTCCTCGCGATAACTCTTCGCTTCCTGGTACGCCGCCGAGTGGTAGCACGCCACAGCCTTCTCATAGCTCTCGAACTCGATCACCACGCTGCGCTGCGGCGTCTTGCGCCCTTCCATCGCTTCGTTGCGCCCGCCCCTCGCCAGAAATTTCGCGCCGAATTCGGCGAACGCCGCCGGCGCGCGCTGGGTGTATTGGCTGTAATGATCGGCATCGGCTATATCCACGTGAGCAATCCAGTACGCCTTCATAGTGACCTCTTTGTTGATTTTGTATTATGGTATACCAATATATTTCCAACGAACCCTGAGAGTCCAGCATGGCCTTCAACAGCATCGAAGAAATCATCGAAGATTATCGTCTCGGCAAAATGGTCTTGCTGGTCGATGACGAAGACCGCGAAAACGAAGGCGACCTGCTGCTGGCCGCCGACCGTTGCACGCCTGAGGCGATCAGCTTCATGGCCCGTGAAGCACGCGGGCTGATTTGCCTGACGCTGACTGACGAACATTGCCAGCGTTTGGGCCTGGAGCAAATGGTGCCGGCCAATGGCAGCGTGTTCAGCACCGCGTTTACCGTGTCGATTGAGGCGGCGGTTGGCGTGACCACTGGCATTTCGGCGGCGGATCGCGCCTGCACCGTGGCCGCCGCCGTCGCGCCGAATGCCCGCGCTGAAGACCTGGTGCAGCCCGGCCACATCTTCCCGCTGCGCGCCAAGGAAGGAGGCGTACTGACGCGCGCCGGCCACACCGAAGCAGGCTGCGATCTGGCGCGCCTTGCTGGTTTTACCCCGGCCTCGGTGATCGTCGAGGTGATGAACGATGACGGCACCATGGCCCGTCGCCCGGATCTGGAAGTGTTTGCGCGCAAGCACGGGATCAAGATCGGCACCATCGCCGACCTGATCCACTATCGCCTGAGCACCGAACACACCATTGAACGCATTGGCGAACGTGAGCTGCCGACAGTGCATGGCACGTTCCGTTTGATCACCTTTGAGGATCGCATCGAGGGCGGCGTGCACATGGCGATGGTTATGGGTGATTTGCGCCGTGAGGAACCGACGCTGGTGCGTGTGCATGTGATCGATCCGCTGCGTGATCTGGTCGGCGCCGAATACAGCGGGCCGACGAACTGGACGCTGTGGGCGGCGCTGCAACGGGTCGCGGCTGAGGGACATGGGGTGGTTGTGGTGCTGTCCAATCATGAATCTTCGCAGGCGTTGCTGGAGCGGGTGCCGCAATTGACCCAGCCGCCGCGGCAGTTCAGTCGTTCGCAATCGCGGATTTATTCGGAGGTGGGGACTGGGGCGCAGATTTTGCAGAACCTCGGGGTGGGCAAGCTGCGTCACCTGGGCCCTCCTCTGAAATACGCTGGCCTGACCGGGTATGACCTGGAGGTGGTCGAGAGTATTCCGTTCACTGAATAAAGCTGCCCTCACCCCAGCCCTCTCCCGGAGGGAGAGGGAGCCGACCGAGTTGTTTAGTCGCTATACGCCGACCTGAGATTCCGAGTCGAACTCAGGCCTTGAACAGCATGAAGATCTGCTCCCTTTCTAATACCCAATCGAGCTCGGTTTTGAACAGCACAAAAATCGGCTCCCTTTCCAATACCGGGTCGGACTCGGTTTTGAACAGCATGAAAATCTGCTCCCTTTCCCCCTCTCCCATTGGGAGAGGGCTGGGGTGAGGGGCTGAATCTGAAATTTCTACACATCTCTCAAGTGAAAACCATCAACCGCCAGATAACCGGTAAGGCAAAGTGCTTGCACAAAGTTTGGAATACCATAATATGATATTCCATAGACCGGACACTCCAACGAACGTCCAGCTACTGCTCCCGACAGGCGGGCAACAACGCAAGCCCGCTCAAAAACACAACAATGAGGGCGTAAAAATGGTGTTGAACAAAGCTGCAACCGCGATCTTTTTTGCGGGACTGCTCAGCGTCACCGGCCAGGCTGCAATGGCTGCCGAAAGCGTGAACTTCGTCAGCTGGGGCGGAAGCACCCAGGATGCGCAGAAACAGGCCTGGGCTGATCCTTTCAGCAAGGCCAGCGGCATCACGGTCGTCCAGGACGGCCCGACCGACTACGGCAAACTCAAAGCCATGGTCGAGAGCGGCAACGTGCAATGGGACGTGGTCGATGTCGAAGCCGATTTCGCCCTGCGCGCCGCCGCTGAAGGCCTGCTCGAACCCCTCGATTTCAAAGTCATTCAGCGCGACAAGATCGACCCGCGCTTCGTCAGCGATCACGGCGTCGGCTCGTTCTTCTTCTCCTTCGTCCTCGGCTACAACGAGGGCAAACTCGGCGCCAACAAGCCGCAGGACTGGAGCGCCCTGTTCGACACCAAAACCTACCCCGGCAAACGCGCCCTGTATAAATGGCCAAGCCCTGGCGTGCTCGAACTGGCGCTGCTGGCCGACGGCGTAGCGGCCGACAAGCTCTACCCGCTGGATCTGGATCGCGCCTTCAAAAAACTCGACACCATCAAGAAAGACATCGTCTGGTGGGGCGGCGGCGCGCAGTCGCAGCAACTGCTGGCGTCCGGTGAAGCGAGCATGGGCCAATTCTGGAACGGCCGTATCCACGCCCTGCAGGAAGACGGCGCGCCAGTGGGCGTGAGCTGGAAACAGAACCTGGTCATGGCCGACATTCTGGTCATCCCTAAAGGCTCGAAAAACAAGGACGCGGCGATGAAGTTTCTGGCCGCCGCCAGCAGCGCCAAAGGCCAGGCCGACTTCTCCAACCTGACCGCCTACGCCCCGGTCAACCTCGACAGTGTGGAGCGTCTGGATTCGACGCTGGCCCCCAACCTGCCGACTGCCTACGCTAAGGATCAGATCACTCTTGATTTCGCGTACTGGGCCAAAAACGGCCAGGCCATCGCGACACGGTGGAACGAATGGCTGGTCAAATGAAAATGGCGGCCACCGCGTCCCGTCCCTCCACTGCCACCGGGAGCGCCAACGGCGCTGCCGGCTCGGCCCACGGAACACAGGCGGTTGCGATGCAGCAAGCCCCGTCCCTCAGACAACGCTGGCGCGGCGCCGGCAACCTCGCCCCGGCGTTGCTGTTCATCGGCCTGTTCTTTCTCGCGCCGTTGATTGGCCTGCTGTTGCGCGGCGTGCTCGAACCGACGCCAGGCCTTGGCAACTATGAGCAACTGTTCGCCAACTCGGCGTATGCCCGGGTGCTGCTCAACACCTTTTCGGTGGCCGGGCTGGTGACCCTGTTCAGCCTGCTGCTGGGCTTTCCGCTGGCCTGGGCGATCACCCTGGTGCCGCGTGGCTGGGGGCGCTGGATCCTCAACATCGTGCTGCTGTCGATGTGGACCAGCCTGCTCGCCCGCACCTATTCGTGGCTGGTGCTGCTGCAAGCGTCCGGCGTGATCAACAAGGCCTTGATGGCGATGGGCATCATCGATCAGCCGCTGGAAATGGTGCACAACCTGACCGGCGTGGTGATCGGCATGAGCTACATCATGATTCCGTTCATCGTACTGCCGTTGCAGGCAACCATGCAGGCCATCGACCCGATGATCCTGCAGGCCGGCTCGATCTGTGGCGCCAGCCCGTGGACCAACTTCTTCCGGGTGTTCCTGCCGCTGTGCCGGCCGGGTCTGGCCTCCGGTGGCTTGATGGTGTTCGTCATGTCGCTCGGTTACTACGTGACCCCGGCGCTGCTCGGCGGGGCGCAGAACATGATGCTGCCGGAGTTCATCATTCAGCAGGTGCAATCGTTCCTCAACTGGGGCCTGGCCAGTGCTGGCGCCGCGTTGCTGATCGCGATCACTTTGGTGCTGTTCTACTTCTACCTGAAGCTTCAGCCGGAATCCCCGGTTGGCGCCAGTAACGCGAGGTAAGCCGACATGCTCCTGACCCCAAATGCGATGAGCCGGCGCATGCGCTTCGGCTTGTATGCAACCACCGGGCTAATCGGTCTGTTCCTGCTGTTGCCGATCGTGTTTATCGTGCTGCTGTCGTTCGGCTCCTCGCAGTGGCTGGTATTCCCGCCGCCGGGCTGGACGCTGAAATGGTACGGCCAGTTCTTCTCCAACCCGGACTGGATGAACGCCGCTGCCGCCAGCCTCAAGGTTGCTGTGCTGACGACGATCTGCGCCGTGGCCCTCGGTCTGCCGACTGCGTTTGCGCTGGTGCGCGGACGTTTTCCCGGCCGGGAAATGCTCTACGGCCTGTTCACCCTGCCGATGATCGTGCCGCTGGTGATCATCGCCGTGGCGGTGTACGCGCTGTTCCTCAAGCTCGGCTACACCGGGACCATGTTCGCCTTCGTCGTCAGCCATGTGATCGTCGCGCTGCCGTTCACCATCATCTCGATCATCAACTCGCTGAAGCTGTTCGATCAGTCGATTGAAGACGCCGCGGTGATCTGCGGTGCCTCACGCCTGCAAGCGGTGTTCAAGGTGACGTTCCCGGCGATTCGCCCGGGCATGGTCGCCGGCGCCCTCTTCGCCTTCCTCGTTTCGTGGGACGAAGTGGTACTCAGCGTGATGATGGCCAGCCCGACCTTGCAAACCCTTCCCGTGAAAATGTGGACCACTTTGCGCCAGGACCTGACGCCAGTGATCGCCGTCGCTTCGACGCTGCTGATCGGCTTGTCTGTTTTGGTCATGGTCATCGCCGCCGCGCTGCGCCGGCGCAACGAAATCAGCGCCTGAGCGCCAGGAGTACGACATGAGTGCCGTGATCAAAGACGCTTCCCAGCAGAACGACAAACCTCTCGTCAGCCTGCGCAACCTGAACAAGCATTACGGCGACTTTGCTGCCGTGGACAACATCTCGCTGGATATCAAGGACGGCGAGTTCCTGACCTTCCTCGGCTCCAGCGGCTCGGGCAAGAGTACGACGCTGTCGATGCTCGCCGGGTTTGAAACGCCGAGCAGTGGCGAGATCCTCGTCAACGGTCAGTCGCTGGTGAATGTGCCTCCGCACAAGCGTGATATCGGCATGGTGTTTCAGCGCTATTCGCTGTTCCCGCATCTGTCGGTGCGCGACAACATTGCGTTTCCTCTAGCAATTCGCAAACTGGCGGCGGCTGAACGCGACAAGCGTGTCGATGCAATGTTGAAACTGGTGCAGCTTGAGCAGTTCGCCCATCGCCGCCCTTCGCAACTGTCTGGCGGCCAGCAGCAACGTGTCGCCATTGCCCGGGCGCTGGTTTACGAGCCGCGCATTCTGTTGATGGACGAACCGCTCGGTGCGCTGGATAAAAAGCTGCGCGAGGATTTGCAGGATGAATTGCGCCAACTGCATCGGCGCTTGGGCATCACTATTGTTTACGTGACCCACGACCAGGAAGAAGCCATGCGTTTGTCTCAGCGCATCGCGATTTTCAGTCACGGCAAGATTGTTGGTTTGGGCAGCGGGTATGACCTTTATCAGAATCCGCCGAATGCGTTTGTGGCGTCGTTTCTGGGCAATTCGAACTTCCTCAAGCTCAAGGCGCAGGGCAATGCAGCGGCGAGTTTTGAGGGGCAGTCGTTGTCGATTCGCCTGACCGCTGGGTTGCACACCGATCAGGATGTGTTGCTGATGGTGCGGCCGGAAAAGGCACTGGCGTTGAGCGTCGCGCAGGCGATCAGCGAACCGTTGCCGTCGGGTTGGAACGAGGTCTCAGCGAAGGTTGTGGAAGTGCTGTTTCTGGGTGAGAGCCAGACTTGCAGCGTGGTTACTTCGGGCGGGACTTCGATGACGGTGAAGGCTTTGTCCGCCGCCGGCATGCCGCTCAAGGCCGGGGATCCAGTGCAGGTGCGCTGGGCTACGGCTGATGCTTGCGTGTATACCGAATGGACTGAAAGCGACCTGAACAAGGCTGCCGGCGCTCACTGATAGCGTGTTGTCTGTGGGATCTACCCCCTCACCCCAGCCCTCTCCCCCAAGGGGGGCGAGGGGGAAAGGGAGCAGATCGGGGGCTTTTCAGGACCTGAGTTCGACTCAGGACTTTCAAGTCGATGTATAACGCCAAAACAACCCGGTCAGTCCCCTCTCCCTCTGGGAGAGGGCTAGGGTGAGGGAACCAGTCAACACGGTCTCAGGTAATGGCGCGGTAGCCTTCAATCTCATCCGGCCACGCCGTAAGAATTTCAAACCCGGTTTCCGTCACCGCAACCATATGCTCCCACTGCGCCGACAACGACCCATCCTTGGTCAGCACCGTCCAGCCATCCGGCATGTTCTTCACATGACGTTTGCCGGCATTGAGCATCGGTTCAACGGTAAAAATCATCCCCGCCTTCAACTTCATGCCCTGATCGGGAAAGCCGTAATGCAGAATCTGCGGCTCATCGTGGTAGACCTTGCCGATCCCGTGTCCGCAATACTCGCGCACCACGCTGAAGCCTTCCTTCTCCGCCAGGCTCTGGATCGCGTGGCCGATGTCGCCCAACGTTGCGCCCGGTTTAACTACGCGAATACCCGCGCACATGGCGTCATAGGTAGTCTTGATCAGATGCTGCGCTTCAGGTGTTGCCTCGCCGACCACGTACATGCGGCTGGTATCACCGAACCAGCCATCCTTGATCACCGCGATGTCGAGATTGACGATATCGCCATCCTTCAGCGGTGTGCCCGACGGGATGCCGTGGCAGACCACATCGTTGACCGACGCGCAGACGGTTTTCGGAAAACCGTGATAACCGACATTGGCCGGCACGGCTTTCTGCACGTTGACGATGTAGTCGTTGCACAGTTTGTCGAGTTGATCAGTGGTGACGCCCGCCTTGACGTGCGGCACCAGCATCGCCAGTACTTCGGCGGCGAGTTTGCCGGCAGCGCGCGATTGAGCGATGTCGGCCGGGGTGTTGATCTTGATCTGGTTTCTCATGCGCTGACGGCTTCCTGAGTCAGTTGTTGCAGATCCAGCCCGCCGTTCTGTTCGGCGCGGATCAGCAAGCGGCAAATGGCGCTGTGGTCGAGGTTGGGGTGCAGTTCGGCGAGCATGCCGATGCGCATCCAGTGCTCGGCCTGCGCGTTGATCGAGCGGCTGAGGGCGTTGCTGGAGATACGCAGGTTCTCGTGCATGTCCTCTGAAATCTTTACGATGCCCATATATGAATCCGATACGATATGTATATGGATCGTATATTAGCCAAGCATCCACCAAAATTGCAAACACACACGCTGATCGTTCCCACGCTCCTGCGTGGGAATGCAGCCCGTGACGCTCCGCGTCACTGGACGCGGAGCGTCCCTAGAGGCATTACCACGCGGAGCGTGGGAACGATCAGTTCGCGGCATTGCCAAATCGCGGGCAAAAAAAAGCTGCCAAATTCGGCAGCAAAAACTTTAAGAACACGCGATGTATTGGCCTCAGCATAGACGCCGGATAATGACAGTGTCATGACAGCCGCAAATTCATTCAACCGACCCTGCCCCGTCATCAGGATGTCATCAAGATCACGGCAGAATCCTCGCAAACCGTCTTGAGCCTCGCGACGGATGCTCTGCAAGGATTCCCATGAAAGACGACGCCTCGCTGTTTGCCGCCATCGACCTGGGTTCGAACGCCTTTCGCCTGATGATCGGCCAGTCGGTGCGCAGTCGAAAGGGCCTGCAGATTCAGGAAGTGAAAACCCTGCGTGAACCGGTGCGGCTTGCCGAAGGCTTTGATGGCGGTGCGCTGGATGCACTGGCACTGGATCGCGGCTGGCAGGCATTGGCGCGGTTCGGCAAGAAACTGCGCGGTTTCGAGGCCGGCCGGGTGCGTGCGGTGGCGACCAGTGCGGTGCGTGAAGCGGATAACGCGCAGCTGTTTCTGGCCAGTGCCGAGCGGCATCTGGGCTTTCCCATCGACGTCATTTGCGGCCATGAAGAGGCGCGGCTGGTCTACGCCGGCGTAACTCACGCCTTGCCCAGCGCCGACGACCTGCGCCTGGTGGTCGACATCGGCGGAGGCTCCACCGAGCTGATCCTCGGCCAGGGCTCACAACCCTTGTTAACCGAAAGCATCGCCATCGGCAGCGGCACCTTGAGCACGCGATTCTTTCGCGGCGGTGATGTGTCCGCCGGCGCGCTACAGGAGGCCGAACGCTTCGCCATCCTGCAGTTTGAACACGTCGCCAAGCGCTATCGCGCGCAAGGCTGGCAGCAGACCATCGGCTCTTCCGGCACCGCACGCATGCTGGCCAAAGTGCTCAAGGCCAATCGCCTCAACGACTTCGGCCAGGACGGCATCACCTACGGCGGACTGCTGCGCCTGTCGCTGCTGCTGTTGAAGGTGAACAACGTGCAACAGCTCAAGCTCGCCGGCCTGCAACCACACCGCCAGAGCATTTTGCCCGGCGGTCTGGTGCTGATGCTGGCGGCGTTCAAGGTGTTCGGCATCGCGCAAATGCTGCCCTCCGAACCGGGCCTGCGTTTAGGCGTCTTGCACGGTTTGATGAGCCAGCACTAATCCTCGCCGCAACAGATTCGTCTCCCCTTCAGCGGCTTGATCGACTACCATGCCGCCGCTGGTTCCCGAACGGGACTAATAGGGAATCCGGGGTGCTTGCACAGCATTGACCGGAACTGCCCCCGCAACTGTAGGTGCCGAGCCTGCTCCACGACTGCCACTGGGTGAATCCCGGGAAGGCCGGAGCCAGGCGATGACGCATCAGTCAGGAGACCTGCCGGCACAGTGATTACTAACCGGCGGGGTGTCCGGGAAGGACATCGTGCCGTGTACTTCTGCTTTTGATGACCGGCCTTGCGCAGTTTCCCTGACCGCGTTCGATGGTGTGTTTCCGATCCGTACTCTCCCGCTCCCCGTACGGTTCCCCAGGAGACTGCCCCATGCTGCTGCCCCGCATCGCCACCCTCATCACCGGCCTGAGCCTTGGCGCCTTGGCGCAAGCGGCACCGACGGTCTATCCGCTGACGGTCGAAAACTGCGGCAGCACCCTGACCTTCCAGCACGCCCCGACGCGCACGGTGACCATCGGCCAGGCCGGCACGGAAATGCTCTACGCCATGGGCCTGGGCGATAAAGTCGTCGGCACCTCACTGTGGTTCAACAATGTGCTGGCCAAGTACAAGCCGCAGGACGACAAGATCGAACGCCTGGCCGACAACGAACCGAGTTTCGAGTCGGTGATCGGCAAGAGCCCGGAACTGGTCGCCGTGGAGCTGGAATGGATGGTCGGCCCGCAAGGCGCGGTCGGCACCCGTGAGCAATTTCATGAATTGAAGATTCCGACCTACCTGCTGCCCTCCGATTGCGAAGCCAAGGACAACCTCGTCGGCGCCGATGGCACGCGACTGGCGCCGTTTCGCATCGAGACGATTTACAAAAGCGTGAGCCAACTGGCGCAAATCTTTGATGTGCAGGAGCGTGGCCAGCGGCTCAACGACGAACTCAAGGCCAGCCTCGCCAAGTCGATTGCCACCGCCCAAGGTAAACAACTGAAGGACGCCAGCGCGCTGGTGTGGTTCTCCAGTGCACAAATGGACATCGAGCCATTTGTGGCCGGGCACAAAGGCGTTCCCGATTTCATGCTCAGCACCCTCGGCGTGCGTAACGTGGTGGAGTCCGATGAGGAGTGGCCAACGGTCGGCTGGGAAACCATCGCCAAAGCCAATCCGACCTTCCTCGTCATCGCGCGCATGGACCGTCGGCGCTTCCCCGCTGACGACTATGAAAAGAAACTCGCCTTCCTGCGCAGCGACCCGGTGACGCGCAACATGGACGCGGTGAAACACAACCGCATCATCATTCTCGACGCCATGGCCATGCAGGCAAGCCTGCGCATGTTCGACGGCATCGAGCAACTGGCCACGGCCATCAACGGCTATGACCTGTCGCGATGAGTGCCAGCCTGATCCGTACGTTGCTGGCCCTGGCGACGCTGTTGATTGCAGTGGTTGCGGGCGTGGCCATCGGTGAAACCTCGATTGAACCGGGTGTGGTCGTGCAAGTGCTGGCGAACAAGTTGTGGAACGCCGGTTACGCGCTCGACCCGATCGATGAAGGCATCGTCTGGAACTACCGCCTGACCCGCGCACTGGTCGCGGCCGCGTGCGGTGCGGGTCTGGCGACGTGCGGGGTGATTTTGCAGTCGCTGCTGCGTAATCCGTTGGCCGATCCCTACTTGCTGGGGATTTCTGCCGGCGCCTCGACCGGGGCGGTGATGGTCGCGCTGCTTGGCGTTGGCGCGGGGATGATCTCATTGTCAGTCGGTGCCTTCGCCGGCGCCGTCACGGCGTTCGTGCTGGTGATTCTGCTGGCGCGAGTCAGCGGTTCGGCCAGCGGCACCGGGCAGATCATTCTTGCCGGGATCGCCGGTTCGCAGTTATTCAATGCCCTGACGGCGTTTCTGATTACTCGTTCGGCCAGCTCCGAACAGGCGCGCGGCATCATGTTCTGGCTGCTGGGCAATCTCGGTGGCGTGCGCTGGCCATCGGTATGGCTGGCAGTGCCGGTTGCCGTGCTGGGACTGGTTGTGTGTCTGTGGCATCGGCGGGCGCTGGATGCGTTTACCTTTGGCGCGGATTCGGCGGCATCCCTCGGCATTCCGGTGCGACGGGTGCAGATTTTGCTGATTGGTTGTGCGGCGCTGGTGACGGCGGTGATGGTGTCGATTGTCGGTTCAATCGGCTTTGTCGGGCTGGTGATTCCCCACGCCGCGCGGCTGTTGCTCGGTATGGGTCATGCGCGATTGCTGCCGGCCAGTGCCTTGGGCGGTGCGGTGTTTTTGATTGCTGCTGATGTGCTGTCGCGCACGCTGATCAAGGGTCAGGTGATTCCGGTCGGGGTGATTACCGCGCTGGTCGGTGCGCCGGTGTTCGCCTTGATTCTGGTTGGCCGCAGGTCCGCGCGATGAACAGTGTTCTGAGTTGTTCTGGTCTGAGCTTCAAGGTACGCGGCGCCGAGTTGCTCAACGGTGTCAGCCTTGACGTCCGGCGCGGCGAAACCTTGGGTATCGTCGGGCCAAATGGCTCGGGCAAATCCACCCTGTTGAAGTTGCTGGCAGGGCTGCGTGAACCGAGCGCTGGCGAGGTGCTGCTTGAAGGTCAGCGCTTGGGCAAAATGGCCCGGCGCAGCATTGCGCAGAAGCTGGCGGTGGTCGAACAACAGGCCGACACCGACGACGGCATTCGCGTGTTCGATGCCGTGGCGTTGGGCCGCACGCCGTGGTTGTCGGCGCTGCAACCGTGGTCGGCGGCGGACGATGCCATCGTCGAGCAGGCGCTCACCGACGTTGACGCGACGCACCTGCGCACGCGTCTCTGGCGCAGCCTGTCGGGTGGTGAGCGGCAGCGAGTGCATATCGCTCGCGCCCTGGCGCAGCGACCGCAGATTCTGTTGCTGGACGAGCCGGCCAACCACCTCGACATTCAGCATCAACTGACCATTCTCAACGTGGTGCAGGCGTTGCCGGTGACCACGTTGATCGCGCTGCATGATCTTAATCAGGCGTTGAAGTGTGATCGTCTGGCGGTGCTGGAGCGCGGGCGGCTGGTGGCGTTGGGCGCGCCGCTGGAAGTGCTGACACCGCAGCGGTTACAGGAGACGTTCGGGGTCAGGGCGCATTACCTGACGGACCCGTTCGATGGGGCGCAGATTCTCCGGTTTCACTCATGAGATTGTGCATGTGGGTTGTTTGCCAGACCGGGTCAGCGTCGACATCGATAATCTCGAAGCCTTGGCGCTGCCAGAACGCGATGGCGCCCGGCAGAAATGGATGAGTATGCAGGTAGATCACTTCAACTCCGTCGGCGAGTGCCAGGTCTTTGAGTGATCGATACAGCGCACCGGCCAGGCCTGAGCGGCGCTGTGATGGCAGGACAAACAGACGGACGATTTCCACCACTTTAAGGTCCGGATAGAGCAAGTGCGGGAAGCGTCGGTCGTAAGGGAGATAGCCGATTGAGGCGACAATCTGCCCTTCGTGACGAGCGATCAGAAAGCGCCCTGCCCCACGCAGATAAGCCTCGGCAAAACGCGCCAGATCGTCGGGCATGCCGGTCGCGCTGAGCTTGGGAAAAAGCTCGGCGCGGGCGCTTAGAACAAAATCCAGCACCTCGGGAATGTCTGCGTCGGACACGGTTTGGATAACGGGTTGATCACTCATGTAGCGGCAAATACCTAGGATGCGGCTGGGCACAGTAGCAACAGCTTTTCAGCGATGCCATGAGAATTCCCGTTTCTGAAAATACATACACAACCCCTGTAGGAGTGAGCCTGCTCGCGATAGCGGTGTGTCAGTCACCGATGATTTGACTGACACACCGCTATCGCGAGCAGGCTCACTCCTACAAGGGGTTGTGTTTATTCAGGTGGTTAAGGTGTCAGGCCAGCTCTTTACGCAATTGCCGGGCGGCGGTAACCATATGCACCAGCGCCGCTTCCGTCTCCGGCCAGCCACGGGTTTTCAGGCCGCAGTCCGGGTTGACCCATAGCCGCTCGGCCGGAATACGCTTGGCAGCCTTGCGCAGCAGATTAGCCATTTCCGAAGCATCCGGAATGCGTGGCGAGTGGATGTCGTAGACGCCCGGGCCGATGTCGTTCGGGTAAGCGAACGCTTCGAAGGCCTCCAGCAATTCCATGTCGGAACGTGAGGTTTCGATGGTGATCACGTCGGCATCCATCGCCGCGATGGACTCGATCACATCGTTGAACTCGCTGTAGCACATGTGCGTGTGGATCTGCGTTTCGTCGCGCACACCGGAGGCGCACAGGCGGAACACTTCTGTCGCCCAGTCCAGATAATGCTGCCACTGCGCCTGACGCAACGGCAGACCTTCACGGAACGCCGCTTCGTCGATCTGCACGATCTTGATGCCGGCGGCTTCCAGATCCACCACTTCATCACGAATCGCCAGCGCCAGTTGCCGCGCCTGCACTTCACGGCTGACGTCTTCACGCGGGAACGACCACATCAGCATGGTCACCGGCCCGGTCAGCATGCCTTTCATGACCTTGTCAGTCAGGCCCTGCGCATAACGGATCCACTCCACGGTCATGGCTTTCGGGCGGCTGAGGTCGCCGAAGATCACTGCCGGTTTGACGCAACGCGAACCGTAACTCTGCACCCAGCCAAACCGGGTGAATACGTAGCCGTCGAGTTGCTCGGCGAAGTACTCGACCATGTCGTTGCGCTCGGCTTCACCGTGTACCAGCACATCGAGGCCCAGACGTTCCTGGATTTCCACCGCATGGCGAATTTCGCTGTGCATGGCTTCGGTGTATTCGGCTTCGGTCAGCTTGCCTTGTTTGAACGACTGGCGAGCGAGGCGGATCGACGCGGTTTGCGGAAACGAACCGATCGTCGTGGTCGGGAACAGCGGCAGATCCAGACCGGCACGCTGCTTGGCGATGCGCTGGGGAAACAGCGACTGACGCTGGCTGTCCTTGGCCGTAATCGCGGTGACACGGGCCTGAACAGCCGGTTTGTGAATGCGCGGCGAAGCGGCACGCGCAGCCTGCACCGAACGGCTTTCGGTCAGTGCGCGCAGCACTTTCGGCGCTTCGGGTTCATTGACGGCATGCGCCAGAATCGCCACTTCTTCGCACTTCTGCACAGCGAAGGCCAACCAGCTTTTCAACTCGGCATCAAGCTTGTCTTCGCGGCCCAGATCCACCGGGCTGTGCAGCAGCGAGCAGGACGGCGCCACCCACAAGCGATCACCCAAACGCTCATGGGCATGGCGCAACGTCGCCAAGGCGTTTTCCAGATCGCAACGCCAGACGTTACGCCCGTTGACCACGCCCAGGGACAACACTTTGTAGGCCGGCAGACGATCGAGAATGGTCGGATACTGCTCCGGTGCGCGCACCAGATCGATGTGCAAACCATCGACCGGCAGGTTCGCCGCCAGACCGAGGTTTTCTTCCAAGCCACCGAAGTACGTGGCGAGCAGTTTTTTCAGCGGATCACGCTGAATCTGGTTGTAGGCACGCTCGAACGCGTTCTTCCATTCCTGCGGTAGGTCGAGTACCAGAATCGGTTCGTCGATTTGTACCCACTCGACACCCTGAGCAGCGAGGCGCGCGAAGATCTGCCCATACAACGGCAGCAAGCGATCAAGCAATTCCAGCTTGTCGAATTCGGCGCCCTTGGCCTTGCCCAGCCACAGATACGTCAACGGGCCAATGATCACCGGTTTGACGTTGTGGCCCAGCGCACGGGCTTCTTCGACTTCTTCAAACAACTGATCCCAACCCAACTGGAACTGTTGATCCGCGCTGAATTCCGGGACCAGGTAATGGTAGTTGGTGTCGAACCACTTGGTCATTTCCTGGGCGTGCGCCCCGCCGCAGCAACTGTCGCTGACGCCACGGGCCATGGCGAACAGGGTGTGCAGATTGGCTTTGCCATCGTGCGGGCGGAAGCGCTCAGGGATCACACCGAACATCAGCGAGTGCGTCAGCACCTGGTCGTACCAGGCGAAATCGCCGACCGGCAGCAATTCGATGCCAGCGTTTTTCTGCAAGTCCCAGTGGGCCTTGCGCAGCTCGCGACCGACTTCACGCAGGCCTGCCTCGTTCAGTTCTCCTTTCCAGAACGCCTCTTGCGCTTTCTTCAGTTCGCGGTCGCGACCGATGCGCGGAAATCCAAGGGAATGGGCCAGTGCCATAACAAACAACTCCAGTGTTCTGTTGATGGCGGCCATTGTCGGCAGTGGTCGCTAGTGAGACAAACTCAATTTAATCTTGATCAACACAAGTTTCCCTCATGATCAAATGATCGCAGTCTGTCTCCTGAAAACACTCCGAGGTGAGAGCGTTTGGCACGGCTGAGCGTTTTTTGCGGCGGGAAACTTGTCGGCAATTCAAGCTGTTCGTCGCCATGAAGACGCCCTTTGAAAACTCGATGACGCCTCTGTGTAAACGCTCTCGAACCCGCCCCGGCAGGTCTTTGATTTCGATCTATCGTTAGATCGAAATGGCTGAATTGGCGACCGACTAAAGGTTGCGACAGCTGATGTCTGAGCCTATGTTGCACGCGTGTCTTTTCCCCGCGATTGGAACGCGATCAACACCACCAAGAGGTGAAGAAATGTCAAAGGAATCACGCCCTGCCGTACTTGGGCTGATAGGCAACACTCCGCTTGTGCAGGTCACCCGCTTTGATACCGGGCCGTGCACACTGTTTCTCAAGCTTGAATCGCAGAACCCTGGGGGTTCGATCAAGGATCGCATTGGCCTGGCGATGATCGACGCCGCCGAGCGTGATGGACGTCTGCAACCCGGCGGCACCATCGTCGAAGCCACCGCCGGCAACACCGGCCTGGGTCTGGCACTGGTAGGCCGCGCCAAAGGCTATCGCGTGGTGCTGGTGGTACCGGACAAAATGTCCACCGAGAAAGTCCTGCACTTGAAGGCCATGGGTGCCGAAGTGCACATCACCCGCTCCGATGTCGGCAAGGGTCATCCCGAGTATTACCAGGACGTCGCCGCCCGTTTGGCAAAAGACATTCCCGGCGCGTTTTTCGCCGACCAGTTCAACAACCCGGCCAACCCGTTGGCCCACGAATGCAGCACCGCGCCGGAGATCTGGGCGCAGACCGAACATGATCTGGATGCCATCGTCGTCGGTGTCGGCTCGGCCGGCACGCTGACCGGCCTGAGCCGCTTCTTCAAACGCGTGCAGCCGGATCTGGAAATGGTCCTCGCTGACCCGGTCGGTTCGGTGATGGCCCAATACAGCCGTGACGGTTCGCTGCCGACGCCCGGCTCATGGGCCGTGGAAGGCATCGGTGAGGACTTCATTCCATCGATCACCGACCTCTCCAGCGTGCGCCACGCCTACTCGATCAGCGATGAAGAAAGCTTCGACCACGCCCGTCAGTTGCTCAAAGCCGAAGGCATTCTCGGCGGCTCCTCGACCGGCACCCTGCTCGCCGCCGCATTGCGTTATTGCCGCGAACAGACCGAACCGAAACGTGTGGTCAGCTTCGTTTGCGACACCGGTACGCGCTATCTGTCGAAGGTCTACAACGACCAGTGGATGACCGATCAAGGCCTGTTGCAGCGCAAGGGTTACGGTGATTTGCGTGACCTGATCGCCCGCCGCTTCGAGGACGGCCGCGTGATCAGCGTCGGCCCTGACGACACCCTGCTGACCGCGTTCCAGCGCATGCGCCTGGCGGATGTTTCGCAATTGCCGGTGCTGGTGGAGGGCAAGCAACTGGTCGGCGTGATCGACGAATCCGACATCCTGCTGGCGGTGCACGAAGACGCCGCGCGTTTCAGCCAATCCGTCTCCAGCGTGATGACCGACAAACTGCAAACCCTTGCCCCTGGCGCCAGCCTTGCTGAGCTGGAAACGGTGCTCAGCCGTGGTCTCGTCGCGATCATTGCCGATGCATCGGGCTTCCATGGCCTGATCACTCGCACCGACATGCTCAACCAATTACGGAGATCCCTCGCATGAGTCAGCACGACGATAAATCCCAAGGCTTCGCGACCCGGGTGATCCACGCCGGGCAGACGCCGGACCCGACCACCGGCGCGCTGATGCCGCCGATCTACGCCAACTCCACGTACCTGCAAGACAGCCCCGGCGTGCACAAGGGTTTCGATTACGGCCGCTCGCACAACCCGACGCGTTTTGCCTTGGAACGCTGCGTGGCGGACCTGGAAGGCGGCACCCAGGCGTTTGCCTTTGCTTCCGGGCTGGCAACGATTTCCACGGTGCTCGAACTGATCGATGCCGGTTCGCACGTCATCTCCGGCAATGACTTGTACGGCGGCACGTTCCGCCTGTTCGACAAGGTCCGTCAGCGCAGTGCCGGACACCGTTTCAGCTACGTCGATCTGACTGACCTGGCGGCGTTCGAAGCGGCGCTGCAGGACGACACACGCCTGGTGATTGTCGAGTCACCGACCAACCCGCTGCTGAGCCTGTCGGACCTCGCCGCTATCGCCCGTATCTGCCGTGCACGCGGGATTATCAGCGTGGCCGATAACACCTTTGCCAGCCCATATATTCAGCGGCCGCTGGAGTTGGGTTTCGACATCGTGCTGCACTCGACCACCAAGTATTTGAACGGCCACTCCGATGTGATCGGTGGGATCGCCGTGGTCGGCCAGAACCAGGAACTGGCCGAGAAGCTGGGCTTCTTGCAGAACGCCGTCGGTGCGATTGCCGGGCCGTTCGATGCGTTTCTGACCCTGCGCGGGGTGAAGACGCTGGCGCTGCGCATGGAACGTCATTGCAGCAATGCGCTGGACCTGGCGCAGTGGCTGGAGCAGCAGCCGCAGGTTAAACGCGTCTACTATCCGGGTCTTGAGTCACATCCGCAGCATGAGTTGGCCAAGCGCCAGATGCGTGGTTTCGGCGGGATGATTTCCGTGGACCTGAACAGTGATCTGGACGGTGCACGCCGTTTCCTTGAGAACGTGAAGATCTTCGCCCTCGCGGAAAGTCTCGGCGGCGTGGAAAGCCTGATCGAGCACCCGGCGATCATGACCCACGCAACCATTCCGGCTGATACCCGCGCAAAACTGGGGATTGGCGATGGCCTGGTGCGTCTGTCGGTGGGCGTTGAAGACGTTGAAGACCTGCGCGCCGACCTGGCGCAAGCGCTGCAATCGATCTGACCTGGCAAGAACGACAAAGCCCGCACGAAGCGGGCTTT
Source organism: Pseudomonas sp. AC242 (assembly GCF_979258655.1). Classification (NCBI taxonomy): domain Bacteria; kingdom Pseudomonadati; phylum Pseudomonadota; class Gammaproteobacteria; order Pseudomonadales; family Pseudomonadaceae; genus Pseudomonas; species Pseudomonas sp. AC242. Next base: position 1,919,606 of record NZ_OZ409873.1, on the reverse strand, counting down.
GGTGTTCGAGTAGGCGGCCAGTGCTGGTCTCTGGCTTACAAGGTTTATCGGGCTTCCCACAGTACCGGGTCAAATTGAAAGTTAGTGCCTCGGCTGCTTCACACGGCATAAGGGCTGGATCTCAGCGCGGAGATCTTTCTAACCGTGTACCTTTCGGAGCGCGCCCCACGCCCCCTTGCTATCCGATTGCGCATCAGTCTGCGTCTTCGCCTACACCTTTGAGCCTAGCAAAGCCTCGTGGACTTGAATCAGAGTTTTTAGACTGATTTGAGCTTTGCTCAAAACGGGCAGGAAGATAAGCGCCTAAAGGCCGCCGATCCCCCCGCCGTACCGCCTCGCTATCGCGATCTATACTCAATCAGTTCGATCATGATTCTGTCGACACCCGCACGCCTGACGGTGTGCCCGTGCCTTTCGCCCACCAGACTGACCCAGGCCAATGAGTCATAACGCCAGCGAACAAACGGCGGACGATGCCTTATCGCTTTGTGGCTGCCGGGTCATGGAGAAAACTATGAAACACAAGCTGTTGTCAGGCGTGCTTCTGGCGGTCGTGGCGACCGTGGTGGTGCCCAGTGTCTGGGCTGCACAACCGCAGGCGTTGGCTTCCGATGGATCGGATCACGTCGGGGCCGGAGCGGTGGCTTCTGATGGTGCCGATCATGTCGGTGCAGGTGCGGTGGCTTCCGACGGCGCCGACCATGTCGGTGCAGGCGCGGTAGCTTCCGACGGTGCTGATCATGTCGGTGCAGGCGCCGTGGCTTCTGATGGTGCCGATCATGTCGGTGCAGGTGCGGTGGCTTCCGACGGCGCCGACCATGTCGGTGCAGGCGCGGTAGCTTCCGACGGTGCTGATCATGTCGGTGCAGGCGCCGTGGCTTCTGATGGTGCTGATCATGTCGGCGCAGGTGCGGTCGCTTCTGATGGTGCCGATCATGTCGGTGCAGGCGCAGTCGCTTCTGATGGTGCCGATCATGTTGGCGCGGGCGCAGTCGCTTCTGATGGTGCCGATCATGTTGGCGCGGGCGCAGTCGCTTCTGATGGTGCCGATCATGTCGGGGCAGGCGCGGTAGCTTCCGACGGTGCTGACCATGTCGGTGCAGGCGCGGTCGCTTCTGATGGTGCCGATCATGTCGGTGCGGGCGCATTGGCGGCAGATGGCGCCGATCGCACCGGCGTCAATCGGGTTGCCTATTCGCGTGTCGGCGTTGGTTCTGATCGCGTCGCCTCCGCACTGATGACCGGCAGTTATTCCGACCAGTTCAACAGTCCCCAGTAATCCTCCTTCGGCGCAACAGGCGGTTTTAGCGAGCTGCCTGTTGAGCGCCGCACTAGCACATTTGTGCTAATCGACCGGCCTGTCAGCTGGCGTTATATTCCCCCGCAACCCCCGATGTTCCTCAACGTTGCCAGTTCGCAGCGTGCGGGATCGTTGTGCCTGGAAATCAGAACAACACCAAGGAAGAAACACCATGAAACTCCATGCAAACCTCACCAAAATCGCCGTATTCGGTGCCGTGCTGCTCAGCGTGGCCGCCTGCCAGACCGTGAAACCGACTGAAGCGAGCATGAAAGAACGCGCTCAGACGGTGATCGGTAAACCGGTGTCGAAAATCGACAACATCCGCAACGACAGCACCCTCACCTACTACACCGCGTACACCCCGGCCGGGGAATACAACTGTGAATTGCCCAGCGGCGTAATCATCGCCGTGGCCAGCATGGGCATGATGTCGCCGCCGCTGTCGTGCCTGCCGAAAGGCGCCTCGCCGATTCCACTGCAGTAACTTCCCCGCCCGGTAAAGGACACCGTTTGCCCATGAAAACCCTGATCGCAACACTCACCCTCAGCGCCCTGTTCCTGACTGGCTGTGCCACGCCGAAACAGTGGGAGGCCACCGGCGGCAGCAAAAACGATGGCGTCGTCCAGGTCTCCTATGAACTGGGCCAATTCGAAAGCGGCCAGACCAGCGCCGAACAAGGCCTGACCGTCGCCGCACAACGCTGCAAGACCTGGGGCTACAAGAACGCCGAAGTGACCGGCTCGGAGAAAAATATCTGCCGCACCATGGGCCAATACAACTGCCTGCAAACCACCATCACCCAGGATTACCTGTGCAAACGCTAGACGCTTGACCCTGTAGGAGCTGTCGAGTGCAACGAGGCTGCGATCTTTTGATCTTGCTCTTCTCATCAGCATCAAAAGATCGCAGCGTGCCGCAGCTCCTACAGCCCCATGGACACCTACAAGGCATTTTCGGTGGGTTCGGGCTGGCGATCGCGCAGGGCTCGCAAGGTCGCGCGCAGTTCGGCCGGGCGTACCGGTTTGGACAGGATGGCGATGTCGCGGTCGTGCAGGGCTGCCTGGATTTTCTCGACGTCATGCCCGGTGATGATCATCGCCGGTACCGCCCAACCGCGCTGCCTGCGCACATCATCAATACATTCGATGCCGGTGGCATGGGTGCCGAGGTCATAGTCGGCGACGATGATGTCGCAGTCGGTGACCAGATCCTGAGCCGTCAACTCGGCCTGAACCACACAGCCCCAGCGCTCCAGCAACGCTGAAGTCGCCAGCAGCACATTGCGGTCATCTTCCACCAGGCACACCTTCAGCCCGGTCAGCAAACCGACTTGGCGCGCCTCATTCCGATTGACCGTTAACGGCGCTGGCGCGGCGATCGGCAACCCGTACAAAGTCACCGCCGTTCCGCGCCCAAGCCGCGAACGCAGAGTAACGCCGACACCAATCAACTCACCCAGACGCTTGACGATCGACAGCCCCAAGCCCACGCCTTCGACGTCTTTGTCGCGCACTTGCCGTACCCGATAAAACTCCTCGAACACCTTGGCCTGATGCTCCTCGGCGATACCGTTGCCACGGTCATAAACCACGATTGACAGCCCTGCCCCGTGCCGACGCACACCGATCAATACCGGCCGATGCGCACCGTATTTGAAGCAGTTGGACAGTACGTTCTGCACCATGGTCGCGAGCAACGCCGGATCCGTGCGCACCCAATATTCACAGGGGCGCACATGCAATTCGACCCCGGCCCAACGCGCGGCTTCAGCGTTCTGGCGAATCAGATCCGCGAGCCATTCCCCTAAATTGAGGGTTTGCAGTTTGGGCAGAACCCGGCCGTTATCAAGGGTGTACAGATCGAGAATCGAGCGGAACAGTTGCGAAACGTTGAGCAACGAACGGTCGATATTGTCGACCAAGCGCCGCTCCTCCTCGCCCAGTCTCGACTCACGCAGACAGGCAGTAAACAGACCGATGGAATGAATCGGCTGACGCAAATCATGACTGGCCTGGGCGAGAAACCGCGACTTTTCCAGATTCGCCGCCACCGCCTCTTCGGAGGCCTTACGCGTGCGTTCCAGCAACAAGTGCGCATAGAACGGAATCACCGTGCTGGTGAGCATCAGCATCAACACCATGAACGGTTGCGCCTGCCACACCGGCGTCAGGCGATAAACACACAGCAATGCCAGCAGCGCCAGCGCCGTGGCAATCGCCAGATAGCGCGAGCCATAGCGCATGCCATTGCCGAGGTTGACCCAGATGATCACCGCGTACAGCGGCAACGCCATCTCGCCGCCCACCACCAGACCAAAGCAGGTGCCGGTGTAATCATGGATCATGGCGAAAATCCGTCGCGCCGGGTAATGCCCTGGCCAGCGCGCAATCGCCTGACGCAGGGCGATCGAGGCCAACAAAAACACAATGATGTAGGTAATGATCGGCAGGTATGTATCGAAGCGCTGGCCTGGCAAAAAACCCAGTATCAGCATGTAAACCACGGCAATACTGGCAATGATGATGCGCAGGTTGGCCTGATCGAGTTCGGTGTTTTTCTCGAACTTCATGGTTAAACGTCCTTGTGCGGCAATCGTCAGTTTCCGAATCAGCCTACAGGCAACCTTCGCGCCCGGTGCTAAGGTGCAAGCCTTGAGTAACGCCTGACCCAGGGAGGGTCATGCCATGACCTGCCGAATTATCATAGCCGACGATCACCCGCTGTTTCGCGAGGCGATGCTGCGCACGGTGCAGCGGTTGCTGCCCGAAGCCGTTATCGAAGAAGCGGGCGATCTCGACGCCGTACTGGCGCTGCTGCCTTTGGGCGAGCCGGACACATTGATTCTCGACTTGCGCTTCCCCGGGCTCACGTGTGTGAGCCAGCTCGCCGAACTGCGTCGACGCTTGCCGCGTACCACGCTGATTGTGGTGTCGATGGTCGATGATGAGTCGCTGATCAGCGAAGTCATGACCGCTGGCATTGACGGTTTTATCGGCAAAAACATTGCCCCCGATGAAATCGGTCAGGCGATTCTGGCGATTCGTGAAGGTGAGGTGCTGGTGAAGTTTGCGCCGTCCGGCTTGCTGCCGCTGGAAACCGGCGCCGCCCTTACGCCTCGTCAGCAAGACGTGCTGCGCTTGATCGCCCAAGGCAAGACCAACAAGGAAATCGCCCGTGAACTGGATATTTCGCCGTTCACGGTGCGGATTCATGTGTCGTCGTTGTTGCGCACATTGAACGTGCCCTCGCGGGCAGCCGCGGTGAAATACGCAGGAACTCTGTAGGCGCAGTCTTCAGCAGCGCCTACACGGGGTCGGTGCGTTATGGATCGACTTGCGCCATCAGCTCCGGCACCGATTCCGGCCGTTTCGCATAACGCTGAGCGAGCACCGCGCAGACCATCAATTGAATCTGATGGAACAGCATCAACGGCAGAATCAACACACCAATCGTGCTACCGGCAAACAACACCTGCGCCATCGGCACACCGGTGGCCAGGCTCTTTTTCGAGCCGCAGAACAAAATGGTGATGCGATCTTCCTGGCTAAAACCGAACGCCTTGCCGAGCAGCGTCGACGCCAGCAAGACCAGCGCCAGCAGGATGCAGCAAACCACCACCAGCCCGAGCAGTTCGACTAGCGGGATCTGATGCCAGATGCCTTCGTTGACCGCTTCACTGAATGCGCCGTAGACCACCAACAGAATCGAACCCTGATCAACGAACTTCAGCCAGTTCTTGTTGCGCCCCACCCACGCGCCGATCCAGCGACGGGCGATCTGCCCGGCAATGAATGGCAGCAACAACTGCACGCTGATTTTCAGAATCGCATCCAGCGTCGATCCGCCATCACCGTGGACGTCGAGCAGCAGCGTCACCAGCAATGGCGTGAGGAAAATCCCGAACAGGCTAGAAGCTGCCGCGCTGCAGATCGCCGCCGGAATATTACCGCGCGCCAGCGAAGTGAAGGCGATCGCCGATTGCACCGTTGCCGGCAGTGCGCACAGGTAAAGCATGCCCATATACAGCTTGTCGCCGATCAACGGAGACAGCAGCGGTTTCAGCACCAGCCCGAGAATCGGGAACAGCACAAAGGTCAGGCCAAATACCAGCAAGTGCAGGCGCCAGTGCCCGGCACCGGCGATGATCGATTCGCGGGACAGTTTGGCGCCGTGCAGGAAAAACAGCAGCGCGATGGCGATGTTGGTCAGCCAGCCGAAGCCGACGGCGACTTGGCCGCTGGCCGGCAGGAAACTGGCCAGCAGTACGACGCCGATCAGCGTCAGGGTGAAGTTGTCGGGCAAAAAGCGTGGGCGAGTCATGGTCGGTTCATCCGGGGGTTGCCAGGGCGTGCCGACGACTCTAACGTGGCTGCGAATTACCGACTAACGCCGAAGGGCCACAAGATGCCGCCTAAAGGACATGACAAAAGCGTTCGGCGCAGCATTCCCGGGCTGCCCAGCCTGCCGCGTCCACTGTACGGGCGCACCGAATCGCTGCCCAATCGCGCCCTGACCCGGCGCCACAGTCACCCGTGGGTGCAGTTGTCCTATGCGATTCAGGGCGTGCTGGAAATCCAGACCAGCGCCGGCCGCTTCGTCGCCCCGCCGGAGCGCGCCGTGTGGATTCCGGCGGGCGTACCGCATCGGGTGTTCAGCTCGCCGCACACGGAAATGCGCAGCCTGTACATAGATTGCAGCGTTGCCGGATGGGCGCTCCAGCGCTGCCATGTACTCGGCGTCAGCGATCTGCTCAGGGAGCTGATCCGCGCGTTCAGTCAGGTTCCGGTGGAGTACGACCAGAGCGGCCCGCATGGACGTCTGGCGCAAGTGATCCTCGATCAACTGGCCGAAGCGCCGCAGATCGACCTGATGCTGCCGCTGCCGCAAGACGCGCGCTTGAAGCAGATCTACCAGAGCCTTGAACAACACCCGGAACAACAGACCACGCTGAGCCACTGGAGCGAGAAGTTCGGCGTCACCGAGAAGACCCTGACCCGCCTGTTTCTGCGCGACACCGGCCTGACCTTCCGCGCCTGGCGCCAGCGCTTGCGCCTGCTCGGCGCGCTGACACCGCTGGAGAAGGGTGAACGCGTCACCGACGTCGCGCTGGCCTGCGGTTACGACTCGACATCGGCGTTTATCGCGGCGTTTCGTCAGCAGTTCGGTGAAACGCCGGGGGAGTTCTTTCGTTGATCAGCGATCCGCCAGCTCTTCCAGTAAATCCGCCGACGGCACGAAATACAGGCTACCGGTGACCGCCGTGCTGAAATCCAGCAACTTGTCGTAGTTGCCCGGCGGCTTGCCAACGAACATGTTTTCCAGCATCTGCTCCATCGGTTCCGGCGAGCGCGCGTAACCGATAAAGAACGTGCCGAACTCCCCTGCCCCCGGTCGGCCGAACGGCATGTTGTCACGCAGAATCTTCACTTCCTCGCCGGCTGCGTTGGTGATAGTGGTCAGCGCACTGTGCGAGTTGCTCGGTTTGACCGCGTCATCCAGTTCGATGTCGGAGAGCTTGGTGCGCCCGATAACGCGTTCCTGCGCTTCAACGCTCAAACCGTTCCACGCGGTCATGTTGTGCAGGTACTTTTGCACCAGCACATAACTGCCACCGCTAAAGCCCGGATCTTCGTCACCGACGATGGTGAAATTGACCGCTTTGCGTCCGACCGGGTTTTCCGTGCCGTCGACAAAACCGATGATGCTGCGCATGTCGAAATAGCGGAACCCCTGAACCTCGTCGACCACCGTCACCGCATCGCCGAGAACCGCCATGATTTGCGTGGCCAGTTCAAAACACAGATCCATTTGATCGGCGCGAATGTGCAGCAGCAGATCGCCCGGGGTTGCCGGCGCGTGCCGCCCTTCCCCGCCAAATTCGCGAAAACCGTGCAGCGATGCCGGGCGTGGATTACCGAAAAGTCGATTCCAGGCGTTCGAGGAAAAGCCGCAGATACAGGTCAGATTGCCTGTCGGTACGCGCTTGCCCACCGAACGCACCAGCCCGGCGACATCGCCGCACCAGTCTTTGACGGTTTGCGCGGCTTCAGCCCCGTCGTTGAGCGTCGCAACGATGAAAATCGCGCTGCTGGTGATCGGACTGCACACCGCTTGAGGTTCGAGAATGTCGGTATTCATCGCTGAAAACATTGCTCCGTAAAAAGTGCCCGAGCTGTTAACGAGGGCGGATAGTTCGTTTTTAACGAACTGTTGCGCAGAAATAAACGATTTTTCTTTGCCGCAAACTGGTCGCTAGCATGGCCTCGTCTGACCCCAATCCAAGAATAGACAGGGAGCGTGACATGCCAGCCACCAACATCAATATCGGCGAACCATGGATGTGGGGCGCCTTCATCGTCTTCGTACTTGCCATGCTGGCATTGGACCTGTTTGTCTTCGGTGGGCGCAAGGCGCATCGGGTCTCAGTGCGCGAAGCCTTGTCCTGGGTCATCGCCTGGTGCCTGCTGGCACTGAGTTTCGCCGCCCTGCTCTGGTGGTATCTGCACGGCGCGTTCGGCGCCGAGATTGCCCGGGAAAAAACCCTCGAATTCCTCACCGGTTATCTGATCGAGCAATCGCTGTCGATCGACAACATGTTCGTCTTCGTGATGATCTTCAGCTACTTCGCCGTGCCGCCGGAGCTGCAACGGCGGGTGCTGCTGTACGGCGTGCTCGGCGCGATCGTGATGCGCGCGGTGATGATTTTTGCCGGGGTGTGGCTGGTGTCGCAGTTCGAATGGCTGCTGTATGCGTTCGGCGTGTTCCTGATCTTCACCGGGATCAAGATGCTGGTGTTTGCCGACCACCAGCCGGACCTGGACAAGAATCCGCTGCTGCGCTGGGTGCGCGGGCATATGCGCATCACCAGTGGTTTTCACGGCGAACGGTTTTTCATCCTGCAGAACGGCGTGCGCTGGGCCACGCCGATGTTTCTGGTGCTGGTGCTGATCGAGGCCAGTGACCTGATGTTCGCGGTCGACAGCATCCCGGCGATTTTCGCCGTGACGACTGATCCGTTCATTGTGTTCACTTCGAATATCTTCGCGATCATGGGCCTGCGCGCGCTGTACTTCCTGCTGGCGGACATGGCGGACCGCTTTCACTTGCTCAAGTACGGGCTGGCGATTGTGCTGGTGTTTATCGGCGGCAAGATGGTGTTGATGCCGTGGTTGCACATGCCGGTGGAATGGTCGCTGGCGGTGGTCGGTGGGGTCATCCTGAGTTCGGTTCTGCTGAGTCTGGTGATGACTAGAGAATCCGAACGCAGCACGGAATGACACACCACAAAACCTTGTAGGAGTGAGCCTGCTCGCGATAGCGGTCTGTCAAACGACGCGATGTTGACTGATCTGGCGCTATCGCGAGCAGGCTCACTCCTACAGGGGGAGCGGTGTTACTTATCGGACTTGATGTTGGTCCACACGCGGGTGCGTACACGCTCAAGTTTTTGCGGCAACGGCTGCACGACGTAGAGGTTTTTCAGCGCTTCCGGGGTCGGTGTCAGGTTCGGGTTGTCAGTGATTTCCTTGTTGATCAGCGGCATCGAATCCTTGTTCGCATTCGGGTAGCCGAGGAAGTCGCTGATCGGCGCAATCACTTTCGGGTCGAGCAAGGTGTTGAGGAATTCATGCGCCTCGGCGACGTTCTTCGCGCTCTTCGGAATGGCGAAGGTGTCGAACCAGATCGGCGCGCCTTCCTTCGGCAAGCGCCAGTCGACCACCACGCCGTTTTTCGCCTCTTTGGCGCGATTGCCGAACTGGTAGAAGCTGCCGGAATAACCGATGGCCACGCAAATATCGCCGTTGGCGATGTCAGTCATGTATTTGGCCGAGTTGAAGTAAGTCACGTACGGGCGAACCTTGAGCATCAGCTCCTTGGCTTTTTCATAGTCGGCGGGGTTCTGGCTGTTCGGGTCGAGGCCCAGATAATGCAGGGCCAGCGGCAGGATTTCCGTCGGCGAATCAAGCATCGCCACGCCGCAGGATTTGAGCTTTTCCATGTTCTCCGGCTTGAACACCAGATCCCAACTGTCCACCGGCGCGTTGTCGCCCAGTGCCGCTTTGACTTTGGCCGGGTTGAAGCCGATCAGCACGGTGCCGACCATGTAAGGCACGCCGTACTGATTGCCCGGATCGTTCTTGCCCAGCAGTTTCAACAGTTCCGGATCCTGATGACTCCAGTTCGGCAGTTTCGATTTATCCAGTTTCTGAAACACGCCTGCCTTGATCTGCGTTTCAAGGAACTGATTCGACGGCACCACCAGGTCGTAGCCGGAGTTGCCGGTCAGCAGTTTGGCTTCGAGGGATTCGTTGGTGTCGAAGGTGTCCCAAGTCACTTTGATGCCGCTTTTTGCGGCGAAATCCTTGGGCACGGACGGCAGGATGTAATCCGCCCAGTTGTACACGCGCAGTTCGCGTTGCTCAGCCTGGACGGCGCCGGCCAACAGCGACAGCCCACACACAGTGGCACCCAGAATGCGTTTCATCGTGACCATGGTTGTTCCCCAAAAGGCAGCGTGAGTTCGATGGTTTTTATGTTCTGTACACGGCAGCGGCTGTAAAGGTAGCCAAGGGTAAAAAGGGTCGAGCGTCTCGTTGTGGTTTTGATTCTTGCTGACAGCGTAGCTGGAGCACAGTGGGGGATGGGCCAAAAGGGGATCGATGTGGCCAATTTGATTGACCGCCGGGATGCGTAAACAACAATGCCCGGCGAAGGGCCGGGCATTGTGCTGAAGCAGATCAGGTCAGTCGGTGTAACCCAACCTGGCCGCCCTGCTCTGCTGAGTCTGGCCGCGTGTCGCCAGGCAGTAATACAACGGAACGGTCACCACCAGGCCGACCAGCCAGGACAAGTCCGCGCCCTCAACCAGATTGGCGTACGGTCCGACGTACAGCGAGGTGTTGGCGAACGGCAACTGCACGAGGATGCCGATAAAGTACGCAATGATCGCGTGCAGATTGAAGCGCCCGTAAATCCCGCCATCGGCGCGGAAGATCGAGGTAATGTCGTAGCAGCCGCGCTTGATCAGATAGAAGTCGATCAGGTTGATCGACGCCCACGGCACCAGCACCAGCAGCAGCGCCAGAATCAAACCGATGAACTCGGAAATGAAATCCGCCGACGCGCCCAGCGCAACCACGCAGCAACCCGCGAGCACCACGCTCGACAACACCACGCGCACCTTGATGCTTGGCGTCCATTGGCTGGCGAAAGTCTGGATCGAGGTGATGATCGACAGCACCGCGCCATACAGATTCAGCGCGTTGTGGCTGATGATATTGAGCAGAAACAGCACCATCAGAATTGGCCCGAGCCAACCCGTCGACTGCTTGACCGCGACCATCGCTTCAGTGCCTTCCGGGGTCGCCAGCACGGCCACCGCGCCGAAGCTGAACGACAGAATCGTGCCCAGCGTCGCGCCCAGATAAGTCGCCCAGAACGGTTTGGCAATGCCAATATCCGCCGGCAAGTAACGCGAATAGTCGGACACATAAGGCGAGAAACTGATCTGCCAGATGATCCCCAGCGACACCGTCGCCAGCCACCCCGACAGGTTAAAACTGCCGCGAGTGAGAAAGTCCGCCGGTAAGTCATGGGCGAAGATATAGATGAAACCGGCGAGCAACGCGCTGCCCATCACCCAGGTGCCAATGCGGTTCAGCGTGTGAATGAAGTTGTAGCCGATCACCCCGATCGCCGTGGCCGCCAGTGCGCCGATCAGAATGCTCAGCGGCGCCGGCACCGAGGGCGCGATGCCGACGATGGATTTGCCGGCGAGCACGATGTTGGAAATAAAGAAACCGATGTAGATCAGCGCGGCGAAGAACACGATCAACAGCGCGCCATAACGGCCGAACTGGCCGCGACTCTGGACCATCTGCGGAATGCCCATGCGCGGGCCTTGCGCCGACGCCAGCGCAATCACCACGCCGCCAATCATGTGCCCCAGCGCAATCGCCAGCAGCCCCCAAAGCAAATCGAGGTGGAACACCTGAACCACCATGGCGCCGGTGACGATGGGCAGTGGCGCAATGTTGGTGCTGAACCAAAGGGTGAATAGGTCGCGGGCCTTCCCGTGGCGTTCCGCGAGTGGGACGTAGTCGACCGTATGGTTCTCGATCAACGGATCTTGCCGGGACATCTGGGACATATGCATGAACTCGAGTTTGTCTGTTCTTATCGTTGTATGAAGCCAAACCGGGAGGACTCTGTGGTCGCCCCTCAGATGCAGACCATATTATGGTATTCCAAACAATTCACAAGACTGGTCCGCAGTTTGCGGCGTTATCTGATATGCCATGCTCGCTGAATCCGTGGCCTGCAGACCAGCCGAAAGCCCCGTAAATGCTGAGTTTCCGACGAACGCGGCACGTTTATCGGTTCAGCTTAAAAGCCCTTGCAAAGATTGAATACTGGTATACCATCAGACCAACAAACACATAAAAACAGCAGCACCACATCCGAGGACCGACCAATGATCGATGCCGCCATCTACAAACAAGTCATGGGCTCGTTCCCGTCCGGCGTAACCGTTATTACCACCCTGGACGATGACGGTCAGATTTTCGGCCTGACTGCCAGTGCGTTCAGCTCGCTGTCGATGGACCCGGCGCTGGTGCTGTTCTGCCCCAACTACAGCTCTGATTCCTACCCGGTACTGATCAAGAACAAGCGTTTTGCCATCCACGTTCTGTCCGGCGGCCAGCAAAGCGAAGCCTACGCCTTTGCCCGCAAAGGCAAGGACAAGGCCCAAGGCATCGAATGGACCTTGAGCGAACTGGGCAACCCGATCCTCGCCAACGCGACGGCTATCATCGAATGTGAACTGTGGCGCGAATACGAAGGCGGCGACCACGCCATCATGGTCGGCGCGGTGAAGAATCTGATCGTCCCCGAGCAAATTAGCGGGCCGCTGGTGTACTGCCACGGCAAGATGGGCGCCCTGCCCGTCCTGGCCTGATCGTCAGCCCCGCACAATTCAACTGTAGGAGTGAGCCTGCTCGCGATAGCGATTTATCCGATGTCGATATGTTTTCTGACACACCGCCATCGCGAGCAGGCTCACTCCTACAAGTTTTGTAGCCTCAACAACAAAAAATCCGAGGAAGCGTCATGAAATTTTCCCTGTTCATCCACATGGAACGCTGGGACGAAAGCGTCAGCCACCGCCAACTGTTCGAAGACCTCACCGAACTGACCCTGATGGCCGAGGCCGGCGGTTTCAGCACCGTGTGGATCGGCGAACACCACGCGATGGAATACACCATCTCGCCAAGCCCGATGCCACTGCTCGCCTACCTCGCCGCCAAGACCACCACCATCCACCTCGGCGCCGGCACCATCATCGCGCCGTTCTGGCACCCGTTGCGGGTAGCCGGTGAATGCGCGTTGCTCGACGTGATCAGCAACGGTCGCATGGAAGTCGGCCTGGCCCGTGGCGCCTATCAGGTTGAATTCGATCGTATGGCCGGCGGCATGCCTGCCTCCAGCGGCGGCCAGGCATTGCGCGAAATGGTCCCGGTGGTCCGCGCCCTGTGGCAAGGCGATTACGCCCACGACGGCGACATCTGGAAATTCCCCACCTCGACCAGCGTACCGAAGCCGATCCAAAAGCCGAATCCGCCGATGTGGATCGCCGCCCGCGACCCGGATTCGCACAACTTCGCCGTGGCCAACGGCTGTAACGTAATGGTCACGCCGCTGATGAAGGGCGACGAAGAAGTCCTCGACCTGAAGAACAAGTTCCAGACCGCACTGGATAACAACCCAGACGTGCCGCGTCCGCAATTGATGGTGCTGCGCCACACCCACGTGCACACCGCTGATAATCCGGACGGCTGGAAAGTCGGCGCGAAAGCGATCTCGCGTTTCTACCGCACCTTCGATGCGTGGTTCGGCAACAAGCAAACCCCGGTCAATGGCTTCCTCGCGCCAAGCCCGGAAGAGAAGTTTGCCGGGCGTCCGGAATTTGAGCTGGAGAGCCTGCACAAGACGGCGATGATTGGTACGCCCGAAGAGATCATTCCGCGGATCAAGTACTACCAGGAACTGGGCGTGGATGAGTTCAGTTTCTGGTGTGACAACAGCTTGCCGCATGAAGAGAAGAAGAAATCGCTGGAGCTGTTTATCAAGCATGTGGTGCCGGCGTTTCGCTAAGTAACCTGGCATCGGAAGGACTTGAAACACGTCATCTGTGGCGAGGGGGCAAGCTCCCTCGCCACACTGAATCAGTGTTCTACGCCAAGCCGCGTCGCCACATCTGCAGGGCCAAGCGTTCGGCCATCGGCAGACTGCAATTCCAGCTTGCGAATGGGCTGGCGGTCCCTTGCATCGACCATCACCGAACCTGGCTCACCCGGCCCATACATGAACTCTCCCCCCCACTGCGATAGCGCAACGATCACGGTCTGCAAGGCTTTGCCGCGCTCTGTCAGCACGTATTCCTTATAGGCACCGCCATCAGCAGCCGGCGCGGTTTGCAGGATGCCCTGCTCCACCAGCCCCTTTAAGCGCGCGCTGAGCATGTTTTTTGCGATATCCAGACTCTTCTGAAAATCATTGAAACGGCGAATTCCGTCCAGCGCATCGCGGATGATCAGTAGTGACCACCAGTCGCCGATCAGGTCCAGCGTGCGGGCAACGGGGCAGGCGTTGCCCTGCAAACTTTTGCGTTTCACTTAGACGTACTCCCTCGTATCAGTGGCCGACCGTGCGGCTTTGGGTTGCATCATACAACTCTGCAGCAGATCCACGACTGTACCGACGCAAAACCAGCACCTGCATACAAGTAGCCGGCGCGCTTTGCGCTGATAGTGAATGCCGCCATTTCGGCACTGAACCCCGAAGCAGGAGTTTCCATGAGTACATTCACCACGCAAGACGGTACCGAGATTTACTACAAGGATTGGGGCAGCGGCAAACCCGTGCTGTTCAGCCATGGCTGGCCGCTGGATGCCGACATGTGGGAATACCAGATGGAATACCTGAGCAGCCGTGGCTATCGCACCATTGCGTTCGATCGCCGTGGTTTCGGCCGTTCCGACCAGCCGTGGACCGGTTACGACTACGACACCTTCGCCGATGACATCGCGCAATTGATCAATCATCTGGACCTGCGCGACGTGACCCTGGTGGGCTTCTCCATGGGCGGCGGCGACGTCAGCCGCTACATCGCCCGGCATGGCAGTGAGCGGGTTGCCGGTCTGGTGTTGTTGGGCGCGGTGACGCCACTGTTCGGCAAGAAAGCCGACTTTCCACAGGGCGTCGACACCTCGGTGTTCGATGGCATCAAGGCCGGCCTGCTGCAGGATCGCGCGCAGTTCATCGCCGATTTCGCTGCGCCGTTCTATGGCACCAACCAAGGCCAGAAAGTCTCTGCCGGCGTGCTCACGCAAACCCTGAATGTCGCCCTGCTGGCGTCACTCAAAGGCACGGTGGATTGCGTTACCGCATTCTCGGAAACCGACTTCCGCCCGGACATGGCCAAAATCGATGTGCCGACGCTAGTGATCCATGGCGACGGCGATCAGATCGTGCCGTTCGAAACCACCGGCAAACAGGCTGCCGCACAAATCAAAGGCGCCGAGTTGAAGGTCTACGCAGGAGCGCCACATGGCTTTGCGGTGACCCATGCGCAGGCGTTGAATGAGGATTTGCTAGCGTTTCTCAAACGCTGAAAATTCGCCATTAAAAAAGTCCGTCGGCATCGGCTTGACGGACTTTTTTGTTACCCTCGTCAAATGACCCCTTCCGACCTCAACGCAATGGACGAAGACATCTCTGTGCAAGCCGCCGATTGGTGCATGCGTCTGCACGATGACGATTGTCCGCCGGCCGTACGCCAGCGCTTCAAGCGCTGGTTACAGCGCAACCCGCGCCACGCTTTCGAGTACGCCAAAATGCTCGAGATCTGGGATCTCAGCGGTCAATTGCCGGATGAACCCGAGACGGCGAAAAAACTCCTCACCGGTCATGGGGTAGCGCCTGAGCGCAAGCGTGAAATCTAGCCGCCAGGTTTTGCCCTTCCCTTCCCGCGGCCAGAGCTGCAGCCCGCATTGTTAAAGGCTTTCGCCGCTCTGCATCAGAATTTTATCTTCACATCCCAGCTTAATAATATTTTACCGATATCCCCCCTCTCCCTAGTCTGACCTCAAGCCAAACGGACAAGCCAACAGCGGCCCGAATCCCACTGCCTTGCTAGGAAGGATGTAGAGATGACCCCTGAAATAATAAAAACAGACACGCTGATCGTGGGTGCCGGCCAAGCGGGCGTGGCCATGAGCGAGCACCTGAGCAAACTCGGTGTGCCGCACCTGGTGCTGGAGCGCGATCGCATTGCCGAACGCTGGCGCACCGGGCGCTGGGACTCGCTGGTTGCCAACGGCCCGGCGTGGCACGACCGCTTCCCTGGACTGGAATTCGATGACGTCGATCCCGACGGATTTGCCCCGAAAGAACGTGTGGCGGATTACTTCGAAGCCTATGCGAAGAAATTCAATGCGCCGATCCGCACCGGCGTTGAGGTGAAAAGCGTGGTGCGCAATGTCGGTCGCCCGGGTTTCACCGTCGAGACATCCGAAGGTGTGATCGAAGCCAACCGCGTGGTCGCCGCGACTGGCCCGTTCCAGAAACCGGTGATCCCGGCGATTGCTCCGCAAGACCAACGTCTGTTGCAGATCCATTCCGCTGATTATCGCAACCCGCAGCAACTGCCGGCAGGCGCAGTGCTGGTGGTCGGCGCTGGTTCTTCCGGGGTGCAGATCGCCGATGAACTGCAACGTTCCGGCAAGCAGGTTTACCTCTCCGTTGGCGCCCATGACCGCCCACCTCGCGCCTATCGCAACCGGGATTTCTGCTGGTGGCTGGGCGTGCTCGGCGAATGGGATCAGGCGGCGATGAAACCGGGGCGCGAGCACGTGACCATCGCCGTCAGCGGCGCCCATGGCGGTCGCACCATCGATTTCCGTGGTCTGGCCCATCGCGGCATGACCCTGGTCGGCGTCACCGAATCGTTCAATAACGGCGTGGTGACTTTCAAGCAAGATCTGCTCGGCAACCTCACTCGCGGCGACGAAAATTATCTGGCGTTGCTGGATGCCGCCGATGCTTACATCGAGCGCAACGGCCTCGACCTGCCGGAAGAACCGGAGGCGCGCGAAACCTATCCGGACCCTGAGTGCGTGAAGAATCCGCTGGCCGATCTGGATCTGGCCAAGGCTGGCGTCACCTCGATTATCTGGGCCACAGGGTTTGCCGTGGATTACTCCTGGCTGCAAGTGAAAGCATTCGATGACAAGGGCAAACCGGTGCATCAGCGCGGCGTGTCGAGCGAACCGGGGGTGTATTTCCTCGGGCTGCCATGGCAGTCACGCCGGGGGTCGTCGTTCATCTGGGGTGTGTGGCACGACGCCAAGCATGTTGCCGATCACATCGCCACCCAGCGCAAGTATCTGGACTACCGCGATGCCGAGCAGCGTGAAGCCGCACTGCATTCGAGCAGCCACAACAAAGCCGCCGATACCGTCGACGCTTGATTGCCTTTTTTCGCTCCGGCGCCGATTGCGCCGGGCCAACCTTCTTCAGGAGCCTTTCATGAGCCAGCCCACCCACACTCGCATCCGCATGTTCAACACCAAAGACACCTACCCCAACCAGACGCTGGACAACGATCTGTGCCAAGCCGTGCGCGCCGGCAACACCGTGTATGTGCGCGGTCAGGTCGGCACGGATTTCGACGGCAATCTGGTCGGTCTCGGCGACCCGCGTGCGCAGGCTGAACAAGCGATGCGCAACGTCAAGCAACTGCTGGAAGAAGCCGGCAGCGACATGAGCCACATCGTCAAAACCACCACCTATCTGATCGACCCGCGTTACCGCGAGGCGGTGTATGGCGAAGTCGGCAAGTGGCTCAAAGGCGTGTTCCCGATTTCCACCGGGCTGGTGGTGTCGGCGCTGGGGCAGCCGCAGTGGTTGATGGAGATTGATGTGATTGCGGTGATTCCTGAGTAAGGCATCACACCGCGTTATGGCCATCGCTGGCAAGCCAGCTCCCACAGGTATCGGGTTGATCACAACATCTGGGCTTAACTCAAAACCCTGTGGGAGCTGGCTTGCCAGCGATGAGGCCCTCAAGGACAACATCTTCCTAGAAAGGAATAAGCAGATGACCTTTTCAATCACAGCCCGCTGCGCCGAAACCGGCCAGTTCGGTGTCGCCATCAGCTCCTCCAGCATCGCCGTCGGCGCCCGCTGTCCGTGGCTGCTGCCGGGGGTCGGCGCGGTGTCGAGCCAGAACATCACCCTGCCGTCCCTCGGCCCGGAAGTCCTTGCGCTGATGGAGCAAGGTTTGACGCCGGACGATGCGCTGGACAAAGTCCTCACCCGCAACGGCTACAGCCAGTACCGCCAGATCACCGCGATCAACTACCTTGGCCAGACCGCGCATTTCAGCGGTGCGCAAACCCTCGGCGTGCACAACGCCGTGACCGGCGAACAGTGCGTCGCCGCCGGCAACATGCTCGCTGGGCGTTCGGTCATCGAAGCGATGGTCAGCGCCTTCGAGGATGGCGAAGGTCAACTGGCTGATCGCCTGCTCAAAGCCCTGCACGCCGCACAAGCGCTCGGCGGTGAAGCCGGCCCGGTGCATTCGGCCGCCGTTGTGGTGGTCGGCGAGCAGACCTGGCCGATCGTCAACCTGCGCGTGGATTGGGCCGATGAAGACCCGATCGGCCAGCTGCAAAAACTCTGGAACGCTTACGAGCCGCAGCTTCAGGACTACATCGACCGCGCCCTCGATCCGGCCAAGGCACCGGGTTATGGCGTGGCCGGGGATGATCGATGAACAGTGTCGAGTTGCTCAAGGCGCTGGTGGCGTTCGACACCACCAGCCGAGAATCCAACTTGCAGCTGATCGAATTCGTCCGCGATTACCTCGAAGGTTTCGACGTCCCGTGTGCGCTGATTTACAACGACGAGCGCAGCAAAGCCAACCTGTTCGCCACGATCGGCCCGGTGGATCAACCGGGCATCGTGCTGTCCGGGCACACCGATGTGGTGCCGGTCGATGGCCAGCCGTGGACGCTGCCGCCGTTCGAACTGACCGAACGCGACGGCAAGGTGTTTGGGCGTGGTACCGCAGACATGAAGGGTTATATCGCCTGCGTGCTGGCCTTGGTGCCATTGCTGGTTAAAACGCCGCTGCGCCTGCCGGTGCACATTGCCCTGTCTTACGACGAAGAGGTTGGCTGCCTCGGCGTGCGCTCGTTGCTCAAGGTCTTGCAGCAACGCCCGATCAAGCCATTGCTGTGCATCATCGGCGAACCGACCGAACTGAAACCGGTGCTTGGCCACAAAGGCAAACTGGCAATGCGCTGCGACGTGCACGGCCATCCGTGCCATTCGGCGTACGCGCCGCTCGGCGTCAATGCGATTGAATACGCCGCCGAACTGATCGCTGAGCTGGGTCGTCTCGGTCAGCAACTGAAAGCGCCGGAGCATCACGATGCGCGCTTCGACCCGCCCTACAGCACGGTGCAAACCGGGGTGATCAGCGGCGGCAAGGCCTTGAACATCGTGCCCGCCGATTGCCGTTTCGATTTCGAAATCCGCGCCCTGCCCTCGCAGGATCCGGCGCTCGTTGCCGAAGCGCTGCAAACCTATGCCGAACGCGAAGTGCTGCCGCGTATGCGCGCGGTCAGTGCGCAGAGTGATATCCGCTTCAGCGCCTTGTCGGCGTATCCGGGATTGGCCACCGATGCACAAAGTCAGGCCGCCGAGCTGATTTCAGTGTTCTGCGGTTCAAAGGATTTCGGCACTGTAGCGTTTGGTACCGAAGGCGGACTGTTTGATGCCGTAGGGATTCCCACGGTGGTCTGCGGCCCCGGCAGCATGGATCAGGGCCACAAACCCGACGAGTTTGTCGCCCTCGAACAGTTGCAGGCGTGCGATGCCATACTGCAACGGATGCTGGCGTTTATCAGCCTCTGACCAGCGGCTCGACGGCACTCACGAGTGCAGTCGGGCCATTTCTATGCGGCAATGGTCAACAAACAACTGCACCGGTTTGGTCAGTTGCACCCGCCGCAACCAGGCCGCCGACAAGCCCGACCCGGTGACGTTTTCCGCCAGCGGCACACAGACGACTTGCTGGCCGTCGTAGGTGTAGTCGCTGAACGGTTTGGTCACCAGAATCGAGAAGCCGAAACCGTTGCCGACCATGCCGCGCACCATCTCGATCGATGGCGAGCTGAAGACGATGTTCGGCGTCAGCCCGCGCTCTTCGAAGATGCTCACGAAATAGGTGCGGCTCGGCACCACGTCGAGCAGAATCATCGGTTCCAGCACCAGATCATGCAGCGAGACTTTCGCCTGTTGCGCAAAGCGATGGCTGGCCGGCAGCAACGCATAAGGCTGCTGCGGCGGCATCAGCGGCGTGGTTTCAATGGTGCTGTCCAGATCGTGCTCGAACATCATCGCGACGTCGATGCTGCCAGCGGTCAGAGCCTGTACCAGCTCTTGTTGCTCGCCATCACGAATGCGGATTTCCACCCCCGGCCAGCGCGCCTTGAACCCGGCGATCAGGCGCGGCAGGTACAGCGGCGCGACGGTTTCGAAACAGCCGATATCGATCTGCCCCGCGACCACATCATTGTCGGCCAGGGCGTTCTGCTCAAACTCATGGGCCACCCGCAGCAACTCCAGCGCCTTGCGATAGAACCGCGAACCGCTGGGCGTCAGAGAGACGCCTTGGGCGTGATGGCGAATGAACAACTGCACGCCGAAACTTTCCTCCAGATGCTTGATGGCCGTGGAGACCGAGGGTTGCGCGATGTAGAGCTTGCGCGAGGCTTCGGCGACGCTGCCGCAATCAGCCGTGGTAACGAAATATTTGAGCTGGCGCAGGTTGTAGGCGGCCATGTGAGTCTCCCAAAGAGCGCGGGTGTTCGCCCTGTTTCCCTGGCGCACGATCAAGCTTGAACATACCGGACGCCGGCGCCAGCCGAAGCATATTTTTTTTAAGGTCTGAAGCAACAAACTTACTAATTTATCTATGCCGATGCTTTGCACATGATCACTTCAACAAGAAATGCGCCGCCCGTGCCGGCGCTTGCCGAAGTACGTCCACGTACTCATCCTTGCCTTGGAGTTCGTCATGGCTACCCCTGCAGCATCCTCCGCTCCGCTGATTGAAAAACACACGATAGGCTACGTGCCCCCCGAAGATCGCCACGGAAAGGTCAGGGATCTGTTCACGCTCTGGTTCGGCGGCAACATCGCACCGTTGCCCATCGTTACCGGTGCACTGGGCGTGCAGTTGTTTCACTTGAATCTGCTCTGGGGCATCGTCGCGATTCTCGTCGGCCATCTGGTCGGCGGCGTGCTGATGGCGCTGCACTCGGCGCAAGGCCCGCAGATGGGCATCCCGCAGATGATCCAGAGCCGCGCGCAGTTCGGCTCCCTCGGCGCATTGCTGGTGGTGTTGATTGCCGGCGTCATGTACATCGGCTTTTTCGCTTCCAATATCGTGCTGGCCGGCAAATCGCTGCACGGTGTGGTCGACAGCGTTCCAGTGCCCGTCGGCATCGTCATTGGCGCAGTCGGCTCGGGGATCATCGGCATCATCGGCTACCGTTTTATCCACGTGCTCAATCGCATCGGCACCTGGGTGCTGGGGATCGGCATCGTCGTCGGTTTCGGCTACATCTTCACTCACATCCAGACTGACGACTTCCTCACCCGGGGCAGTTTCAACCTCTCCGGTTGGCTGGCCACCGTGTCGCTGGCGGCACTGTGGCAGATCGCGTTCGCGCCGTACGTGTCCGACTATTCGCGTTACTTGCCAGCGGACGTAAAAGTCTCGTCGACATTCTGGACGACCTATCTGGGTTCAGCGCTGGGGTCGAGTCTGGCGTTCATCTTCGGTGCCGTCGCCGTGCTGGCAACCCCGGTGGGCATGGACACCATGGACGCGGTCAAACTCGCCACCGGTTCCATTGGCCCGCTGATGCTGGTGCTGTTCCTGCTCAGCGTGATCAGCCACAACGCCCTCAACCTGTACGGCGCGGTGCTGTCACTGATTACCTTGGTGCAGACCTTCGCCTACCGCTGGATCCCCACCGCCAAGAGCCGCGCAGTGATCTCGATTATCGTGCTGCTGGCCTGCTGCTTTGCCGCCGTGGGCGCCTCGAAGGATTTCATCGGCCACTTCGTCGACATGGTGCTGGTGTTGCTGGTAGTGCTGGTGCCGTGGACGGCGATCAACCTGATCGACTTCTACGCCATCCACAAAGGCCAGTACGACATCCAGTCGATCTTCCAGGTCGACGGCGGCATCTACGGGCGCTACAACCCGCAGGCGTTGCTGGCTTACGCGATCGGCATCGCCGTGCAAATTCCGTTCATGAACACGCCGCTGTACGTCGGCCCGGTGTCGGCGCACATCAACGGTGCGGATCTGTCCTGGCTGGTGGGACTGCTGGTGACCTCGCCGCTGTATTTCTGGCTGGCCAACCGCGACACCTCTTATCGTCGGCGAATGATGGGCGGGAAACTGGCGAGCAGCCTGTGAGATTGATGCGCTGAAAAAGAAGGCCCGCACTGTGCGGGCCTTCTCCGTTACGCTGTGATATTTCTGTAGGTCTGACGACAATTGGGTAAGGGACATCCAATGCTGCGAATACTCGGTAAAGCCTCATCGATCAACGTGCGCAAAGTGCTGTGGACTTGCGCTGAATTGCACATTCCTTTCGAGCGCGAAGACTGGGGGTCGGGCTTCAAATCGACCAACGATTCGGCGTTTCTCGCGCTCAATCCCTGCGCCATGGTGCCGGTGATTCAGGACGGTGATTTCACGCTGTGGGAATCGAACACGATCATTCGTTATCTGGCCGCACGGTATGACGGTTCGCACCTCTATCCGACTGACGCGCAAACCCGGGCGCGGATCGATCAGTGGATCGACTGGCAGGCGTCGGAGCTGAATCGCTCGTGGTCGTACGCCTTCATGTCGCTGGTGCGCCAGTCGCCCGACTATCAGGACAACGCCGCGCTGGCGAACGGCATTGAGCAATGGTCGAAGACCATGGCCATCCTCGACCGGCAACTGGAAAAGACCGGCGCCTACGTCAGCGGCGAACAGTTTTCTCTGGCGGACATTCCCATCGGACTGTCGGTGAACCGCTGGTTCGAAACCCCACTGGCTCACCCGGATTTTGCCGCGGTGAAAGCCTATTACGAGCGCTTGAGCCTGCGTCCCGGCTACTTGCTGCACGGTCGCAACGGCACGCCGTGATCGAGGTTATTTGCTTTTGAACGCCTCACGCCGCACCTGCCGTTCGGCGGCGTAGGCGGCTTGTGGCTGGCTGATCAGATCCTCCCGACGCAACGGTTCGCCGCAGTGCTCGCACAGCGGCCCGAGGCCGGCGTCGTGGTTGCAGTTTTTGTGGGTCATGTTCACCGCCAGCCCCTCTTCCGGTGTTTTGCACCAGGTTTCTCCCCACGCCCGCAACGCAATGATCACCGGATAGAACGCCTCGCCCTTCGCGGTGAGGTGGTACTCGTAGCGTTTCGGTCGCTCGTTGTACAAGCGGCGCTCGACCAGCCCATCCGCTTCCAGACATTTCAGACGCGCGGCGACCATTTGCGGCGTACCGCCGGTCTGCGCCTGAATCTCGTCATAGCGATGATTGGCCATGAACAACTCGCGCAAAACCAGCACGGTCCAGCGGTCGCCGACGATCGTTTCGGCCCGGGAAATCGGGCACAGCGTGTCGGGAAGACTATCGTTTACTGCCATCAGGGCTTGCCTCTTTTACAGTTACTATGATTATCATATCTACACGATGCCGGGACAAGCCCTGTGCACCGATAATCCCATTGCCGGAGCAAGCCGCCATGTCGAATACCGCCTACCCGCTGGACAGAACCGCCTATCTGCTGGTCGATCCATACAACGATTTTCTGTCGGACGGCGGCAAGATTTTCCCTTTGATCAAACCGATGGCTGAACAGAACGGCCTGCTCGACAACCTGCGCAAACTCGACCGCACGGTGCGCGAGCTGAATATTCCGGTGGTCATCGTACCCCATCACCGCTGGGAAAAAGGCGACTACGAAAACTGGGATCACCCGACTCCCACGCAATGCAAAATCATGCACATGCATCATTTTGCCCGGGGCGAATGGGGCGGTGAATGGCACCCGGATTTTGCGCCGAAGGACGGCGATATCGTGGTTCAGGAGCACTGGGGTTCCAGCGGTTTTGCCAACACCGACCTGGATTTTCGCCTGAAGCAGCAAGGTGTCACCCACGTGATCATCGTCGGCCTGCTGGCCAACACCTGCATCGAAGCCACCGCGCGCTATGCCTCGGAACTGGGCTACCACGTCACCCTGGTCCGCGATGCAACGGCGGCCTTCAAAGCGGAAATGATGCATGCCGCCCACGAACTCAACGGCCCGACATTCGCGCACGTGATTGCCAGCACGGACGAACTGATTGCTCGACTCAAAGCCCAGGGTGAAGCGCAATGAATCTGACCGGCCACTTGCTGATCGGCGCGGCGGATGTCGCCGCCACCGAAGGCACGATGAAAGCCCTGAATCCGGCCACTGAACATTCGATCGAACCGGACTTCGCTTTCGGCGGTGCGGCACAGGTTGATCAGGCAGTAACACTCGCCGAGGCGGCATTCGACCGCTACAGCCATACCTCGTTGGCCGAACGCGCGGCGTTCCTCGAGAGCATCGCTGACAACCTCGACGCAGTACGCAGTGAACTGGCGGCACGCGCGGCACTGGAAACCGGACTGCCCGAAGCTCAGCTTGAGGGCGAAGCGTTGCGAGCCGCGACCCAGTTCCGCCAGTTCGCCGATGTGGTGCGCCGGGGCCGCTTTCTGCAATTGGCCATCGACCCGGCGCAACCCGAACGTCAGCCGCGCCCACGGCTGGATCATCGCCTGCAAAAAATCGCCATCGGCCCGGTGGCGATTTTCGGCGCGAGCAACTTCCCGATTTCCTATTCGGTGGCGGGCGGCGATACCGCGTCGGCACTGGCGGCCGGGGCAACGGTGATTCTCAAGGCACACAACGCGCATCCCGGTGCCTCGGAAATCCAGGCCCGCGCCATTCGTAAAGCCGTGCAGGCGCATGGCTTGCCCGAAGGTGTTTTCTCGATGGTGCGCGGTGGCGGCAATGCCATTGGCCAAGCGCTGGTCGATCATCCGCTGATCAAAGCCGTGACCTTCACTGGCTCCGAACCGGGTGGCATGGCGCTCTATCGCCGCGCGCAGTTGCGCCCTGATCCGATCCCGGTGTTCACCGAGATGACCAGCGTCAACCCGACCTTCATCCTGCCCGAGGCACTGGCGGCTCGCGGCGCCGAGATCGGTGATGGCTTTATCGAACGCATGCTGGTCAACGTCGGCCAGGCCTGTTTGTGTCCGTCGATCCTGATCGCCATCCGCGGTGCGGGGTTTGATCAGCTGCGCAACGCCATGCGCAAACGGGTCAGTGAGGCGCCGGCAAGGACAATGCTGACGCCGGGCATTCATGGTGCCTACGTCGCGGGGCTGTTGGCCATGGAACGTGCCGGCGCGCAGCTGATCGCGGCAGGCACGCCGGCTGATGCCACGCTCGCCGGACGTGCTGCGTTGCTGGAAATCGAGGGACACCAATTGCTCGCCGAACCAGAGTTGGCCCTCGAAGTGTTTGGTCCGTCGGCGCTATTGGTTGCTGTCAACGATGAGGCCGAGCTGCTGGCCGTCGCCCGTTCGTTCAAGGGTCAGCTCAGCGCGGCGATTCACCTTGAAAGTATCGATCTGGAAGTGGCGCGGCGCCTGCTGCCGATTCTCGAACGGCGCACCGGACGCATCGTAGTCAACGCCTTCGCCCACCCACAGGAGGTGACCTTCGCCACCGTACACGGCGGGCCGTTTCCGGCTACATCGGACAGCCGCTTCACGTCGGTCGGCATGACCTCGATCGAGCGCTTCTTGCGGCCCGTGGCGTATCAGGGGTTTCCCGATGAGTTGTTGCCAGAGGTGTTGCGCGAAGGGAATCCGCTGAATCTGCCGCGCAGCGTCGACGGGCAATAACGGCGATCCGGTGCGCGGCAGCTGCGATCAAGCATCTGCACGCACCACCCCGCGCTCTTCCAGCAAGCGCACAAACATGCTCAAACTGCGCGACACCGTGCCCCGCCGCCACACCAGCCAGGTGGTCAGATAACGAAAGTCCGCCGCCAATGGCCAGACGCTGACGGTCGCACTGCCGGGCATGCTCTGGAGCATTTTGCGCGGCATCAAGGCCAGCCCGGCACCCGCACTGACACAAGCGAGCATGCCGTGGTACGACTCCATTTCGAAGATCTTGCCCGGGACCGCCGCGTCGGTGCTGAACCATTTTTCAAAGTGGTGACGGTAGGAGCAGTTGGAACGGAAGGCATAAATGTTCTCGCCGTTTACGTCCGCTGCGCGCTCGACGGGGGCGTGATTGATCGGGGCGATGATGACCATTTCTTCCTCGAACGCCGGCACGCCTTCCAGCGTCGGATGCAGCACCGGGCCGTCGACAAACGCTGCGGCCAGGCGCCCGGAGAGCACGCCGTCGATCATTGTGCCGGACGGCCCAGTGGACAGGTCGAGGTCGACTTTCGGGTGCAACTGGTTGTACGCCGCCAGCAATTCGGGAATGCGCACCGCCGCCGTACTTTCCAGCGAACCCAACGGAAAAGCGCCCTGCGGTTCCTCCCCCGCCACCGTCGCCCGCGCCTCTTGCACCAGATCGAGAATGCGCCGTGCATATTCGAGAAAACTCCACCCCGCCGGCGACAGACGCAAACGGCTTTTCTCGCGAATAAACAGATCAACACCCAGATCCTGCTCAAGCTGTTTGATCCGCGTGGTCAGGTTCGACGGCACGCGATGGATCTGCGCCGCGGCGGCGCTGATGCTGCCGTGCTCGGCAACCGCTTTGAAGATTTCCAGCTGCACCAGATCCATAGTCATTCTCCATTCGTGAAAGAAACGATCTTTATTATTCAGTTTCCAGAAAACAAACACCACCCTACTCTAGGCTCATCCGACGAACATGCAGGACGAAGCCATGAGCCAGATTTCCAGCCAGACCCACGCCATCTCGATCAACCCCGCCACCGGCGAGCAGATCGGCCACTACGCGTTTGAATCCGCCGCCGCCCTCGACGCCGCGCTGACCCGCGCAGCTTTCGGCTTCGGCAAATGGAAGCGCAAGCCGTTGCAGGATCGCTCGCGCTTGTTGACCGCGCTGGCCGCTGCGCTGCGTGAAACCAGCGATGCCATGGCGACGATGATCACTCAGGAAATGGGCAAGCCCATTGCTCAGGCCCGTGGCGAAATCGAAAAATGCGCCAAGCTCTGCGAGTGGTACGCCGAGAATGGCCCGGCGATGCTCGACGCTGAGCCGACCCAGGTTGAAGGCGGCAAGGCGCGCATCGAGTACCGTCCGCTCGGCCCGATCCTCGCGGTCATGCCGTGGAACTTCCCGATCTGGCAAGTGCTGCGCGGTGCCGTTCCGGCGTTGATCGCCGGCAACACTTACGTGCTCAAACATGCGCCGAACGTGATGGGCAGCGCCTATCTGTTGCGCGATGCCTTCACCCGCGCCGGTTTCGCCGAAGGTGTTTTTGAGGTGATCAACGTCACTCCGGAAGGCGTTTCCACGGCCATCGCTGACCCGCGCATTGCCGCCGTGACCCTGACCGGCAGCGTACGTGCCGGCATGGCCATCGGCGCTCAGGCCGGTGCCGCGTTGAAAAAATGCGTGCTGGAACTCGGCGGCTCCGATCCGTTTATCGTGCTCAACGACGCCGATCTGGATGAAGCTGTGCAAGCCGCTGTGATCGGTCGCTACCAGAACTCCGGCCAGGTTTGCGCCGCCGCAAAACGCCTGATCATCGAAGAAGGTGTGGTCGAGGAATTTACCCGCAAGTTCGTCGAGGCTACGCGAAAGTTGAAGGTCGGCGATCCATTGTCCGCTGAGACCTACATCGGCCCGATGGCGCGTTTCGATCTGCGTGATGAACTCGACCAGCAAGTGCGCGACACCCTGGAAGAAGGCGCGACGCTGTTGCTCGGCGGCGGCAAGTCCGAAGGTCCAGGCAACTACTACGAGCCGACCGTGCTGGCCGATGTCACCGACCGCATGACCTCGTTCAAACAGGAACTGTTCGGCCCGGTCGCTTCGATCATCACCGCCCGCGATTGCGCGCATGCTGTGGCCCTGGCCAATGACAGCGAGTTCGGCCTGACCGCAACCATTTACACCGCCAACGTGGCACTGGCGCAGCAACTGACCAGCGAACTGGACACCGGCGGCGTGTTCATCAACGGCTACTCCGCCAGCGATCCACGGGTGACCTTTGGCGGCGTGAAGAAGAGTGGCTTCGGTCGTGAACTGTCGCACTTCGGCGTGCGCGAATTCTGCAACGCGCAGACCGTGTGGCTGGATCGCAAATAACCCAGACACCGGAAAAACCTGTGGGAGCGAGCCTGCTCGCGATAGCGGTCGTGTAAACGTATCGGCCCTATCGCTCGCAAGCTCGCTTACTATCCCGTTGAGAGTGATGGGCGGATATATCGATCACAATTGCAGTAACGATAGTTGCCCTTGGCATTTCTAATCATGTTCGGTATCTGTCTCGGTTCGAATTCTGCCGATCATGACCACGAAAATTGCACGCCATCGCTGTTTTCAGCTATCAACTCTGGTGTCAGTGACCAATACCGCTGATCGCTGCTAGGGGCTAAATTCATAGCCGTTTCAATTGATCTTCGCAAGATTTCTGCGTTGCCCGAAAATCGTATTGGGTGCCTTGGGTCCTCGCCATATCGGAGAACATTTTCACGCCTTGCGGGTCTTCATTTTTTAGCAGTCTGATCATCTCACCAGCTTGATTGACGTACTGTCGAGCGAGTTCTCGATAGGCAGAGAACAGTGTCAGAGATGAGTTTGCGGTCATGAATACCGTGGAGTTTTGGGGGAAAACCTGACACAAGGATTTCTTGCGATCCCAGCTATTTAAAATCAAGGCAGCCGCATCGCAATTCAACAATGGAACCTTCGTCCCTGTAAGCTTCGAGGGGCGCCCAGGAACGCTGCAAGTCCTTAACTGATAGCCTTGAAGCTCCCGCCCCATAATTGCAGTCATATTGATCGCGGGTTTGACTACGATCAACCGAGTATCCTGATCCGATAGATTTTCGCAGGCATGCGCCTCGTTCACCTGTTCCGCTTTTCTGATGCACCCGACTAATGCAGGGAACTCGAACGGCCATTCACGAATGTTGTAGCCCTGTTTGCGCTCGAGCAAAGCAGTACAGTGTTGATTGAAGTTATTGAGTCCCGGTATATAGAGGAATCCCCCCCTGCCCTTCGGCACATTCCTTAGCCGCGTCGCCAAGGCACAAATGTCGCCGAACTTCCCATCCGGATCAGAGGCAGCATCGGCTAGCACTATATTTCGGACATTCCTTTTGAAGAGCGAGTAGACCCCTAGATTTTCTCCATTCCCACCATCTATTAAACGAATAAAGGATGATCGGACTCGATCCTGGGTTTCTTTGCTATTCGAGGCGTCAGTCAGGTACCGCGCGTAACCGCCATCCAGCCAATACAGTGGCACAGGAAGCCATCGATGTAATGTTCTGCGAGAGTCTTGGACGTTATAGTTGGGAATGTCGATTCCCCAGTCCGCCGCAAAAGTATGAGCAAGCACACCAATGCCACCGCGAGTGAGAGGTTCCTTGTAGACAAGCTGGTTGGCATCAAGGAACGCAGCGGATGAGGCGACCGCATCTAAAACAGTCATGTTGTGCAATGAGGCAGGGGCCGAAACATAACCGTATCGCCCCGAACCATGACTAACTGCAGTCAGTTCAAACATGTCACTGTTAGTTGTGTCATCTTCACCCAATGCCCACCACCCCAATCCGCTCCTGGACTTCGGCGCAGCGGCGTTGATAATCCAGAATGGAATTTGAGATTCTTTTTTGATCGTAAGCAAACCAGTTCTCAGTTCCTCAAATGTCATATCAACAGGGTCTGAGTCGAACCTGTTCGGTTTGCAATCGGTCGCATAACCGGTGTCGTTTTTCGTACAGGGTATTTCTATGGAATGGCCACCTTGCGCCGGTTTCAGAGCATTTATGTCGCTTATCGTCGCTCCGTAAGCAATCCCGATTCCATCACGATACGATCGCGCTGTTGGCGAAACTGATATACCGGTATCGAATACTGTATTGGCGATAAAACTCAGTGGAACCGCAGCAGCAGTTCCCAAAAATGCTATAGGAGGAATACCAAAATCTTCTGATGTTCTTTGTGTCGAACAAATTCCTGGCTTGAACACATCCTGCTGGCATCGTAAAAAAGCTTGATATTTATTGTTTTTATCCACACGACCGGTTTCACCGTTTGAGCTATAGAGCAAATCATTAGGTTTACAGGTGCCGTATTCTTCGATCTGATTCACGACGTTTGGATCAGTATATTGAGATCCAATCGACATGATGCAGTCTCGAAAGAGGTCTTCACTGGTCGGTTTGCCTCGATCGGAGCGCTCGTTACGAACTGCAGGAAAGATCCTATGAGTGTAGTAAAAATAAGCTGCGTAACTGCCGCCTGATACACTACTGACGTAATCCGAAGAATCCAACAAGTGTTGGTCTGCCAACCCAGCCAGCACCCCAATAGCAAAAGACGAAGCTTTTGAGCCCCCACCAGACAGCGCTATTCCCAATGAAGGTCTTTTACCGTCGAGATGTGTAAAAGGGCTTTCCAGCGTGTCTCTCAAGCGTTGTTCCTCGCTGGAAAACGCCTGACTTTCAAGTCTTGTCAGCGCTTGTTGATCGGTTTCATTAACCTCTTGAGGCTCATTTTTTCCTGATGCCTCAGGCTGGGTGACACATACCCAGCCAGGATCAAACTTAGGGAAATGACCTTTATTGGCACTGTAATCAGTACCTAATATCGCTCTAGACTTATCCAGTATGACGCGCGTACAAGACGCAAGCGGGAAGGAAACACCCCGCTCTTCAGGAGAGGGTTGGTGACTCGCGCATCCGTTCAACAGACCCAATGCGATTAACGCAGAGAGAAAAAGGCTTTTCATTAAGCTTCGGTCTGCGCCGCCTCCATCCATGAATATTTACAAGCAGTGAACCACTTGAAAAATCATCACCTTCTCTAGGTGTAGCAGAGCCCAGGAAGAACACAATATCAAGAAGCCACCACCTAATAACGAAACGCCAGCAGGCGCGCGAAACCCCGTCATTTTCAACAAAACCCGCCTGCTGACCAGCGAACTGGACACCGGCGGCGTGTTCATCAACGGCTACTCCGCCAGCGATCCACGGGTGACCTTTGGCGGCGTGAAGAAGAGTGGCTTCGGTCGTGAGCTGTCGCACTTCGGCGTGCGCGAATTCTGCAACGCGCAAACCGTGTGGCTGGATCGCAAATAACCCAGACACCGGAAAAACCTGTGGGAGCGAGCCTGCTCGCGATAGCGGTGCATCAATCGATGAAGATGTTGAATGCACCGGCCCCATCGCTGGCAAGCCAGCTCCCACAATGACTGCGGTGTAACCACTGACGCTGCAGACACCCTGGAACCCTGTGGAAGCTGGCTTGCCAGCGATCGCGGTGCATCAGTCGACGTTTATGCCAACTGATAGTCCGCTTTCGCGAGCAGGCTCGCTTGTATGGTAGGACTTGAAGGGAGGAGGAGGGACAAGGCTCGATTCTGACTGTTGACGCAGCACAGACCGTGGGAGATTTCGCCCCTCCTCCTTTCACCCAAGCGCCGATAAAGAATGCATCTGGCTAGACCGACGATAGGAACAAGCCTGCGCCTCTGGGTGAGCCCTTCAAGTGCTCAAACCTTATCCCGGAGGAAATCCTGTGGCAATGCCAGTTGCTCTATCAAATCCGATCGTTGGCGTGGATGTCGCCAAAAATGAACTGGTGATTTATCAGGCCGATATCGATCTGCTTGAAGCGATTCCCAACACCAAAACATCCATCAAGCAGTGGCTGAAGGCCTTGCTCGGCCCCGTGTCTATTGCCATTGAAGCAACCAACATCTACCACCTGGAATTCGCTGATTTGGCCTATGCGGCCGGTTGCACGATTTACATGGTGGGCGGCTATGAACTCAAACATTACCGCGAAGGCGTGAAGATCCGCGCCAAAACCGACGCCTTGGACGCCAAGTTGCTGGCCCGTTACCTGAAGAACGAAGCCGAGGAGTTGCGCCCCTGGACCCCGCCATCACCGCTGTACCGCCAGCTCCTGAGCCTTTTCCGCCGCCGCGCGGCTTTGGTCCAGGCAAGGGTCGGCCTGGTGCAGAGCTGGTCGAATGAGCCGCTGTTGAAGGCAGCTTTTGCTGAACAAATAAAATCCATGCAGCGGCTTGAAACGATGATCGAAAAGACGATCAACGATCAGCTCAAACAAGCCGGTTTGCTCGGCCAATTGAAGCGTTGCCTGAAAGTTGAGGGCATTGGATTTCTGACCGGAGCGCGCCTGCTCACGGCGTTTCAGCGGGGGGAATTTAGCAAAGCGGATGCGTTTATCGCCTTCCTGGGCATGGATTTACGGGTATCGAAATCAGGGCAAAAGGACGGTCGCCGCAGCTTGACCAAGCGCGGAGACCCCGAGGCCCGCCGACTTTTGCACAACGCAGCGATGTCGGCTAGCCGTACGAAAGCCTGGAAAGGGTTTTACGAAGCCCAAAGAGCACGGGGTTTCAGCACCACGCAGGCGTTGGTGATGCTGGCTCGCAAACTTGCTCGGGTGGTATTCGCCTTGCTGAAAAGGCAAAGCGAATATCAGACAAAAGTCAGTTGAGGGCTTCCCCTCAACCATAGAATCTCCCACATTGGGTTTATGCGGCAGCCTGTTGTGGCTCTGTGACGCTGCGATCCTTGCTCAACAACCCCAGCACCACCGCCGCCGACACCAGCGTGATGACCGTCAGGATGTGCAGCAGATACTGGAACGCTGACGCATACCCTTCCACCAGACGCCCGTTGGCCAGCCCCGGAACAGTATTGATCGCATGCGCCATATCACCCGTGGTCACCCGGTGCGCGGTCTCGGCAATCAGCGACGCCTCGGCACTGCCTGTCACCGCGTGTACGGCACCCGACAGATCAGCGTGCAGCAATGACGCCAGCACCGCCGCGACAATCGCCAATGCAATCCCCTCACCCGCCACTCGCACGGTGCTGAAGATGCCCGCCGCCATGCCTGCGCGCTCTTTCGGCACGACGCTGACCGACAAACCATCCATCAGCCCCCACGGCAAACCGGCGCCAATGCCGATCAGCAGCATCGGCACCACCAGCGCAAATTTCGCGTCACCGACGTTGTACAGACTCAGCCAATGCAGGCCCACGGCAGCAATCAGGAACCCCGCGCCAGACAAGATGCCAGCGGAAACAAAACGCGCCAACGAGGCCGCCAGCATCGGCACCACCAGCATCGGTGCGGACAACGCCAGTAGCAGCAGACCGGCATCAATTTCGCTCAAGCCCTCAACGCCGATGAAGCGCAGCGGCAACATCACCACCAGCACGATGTAGCAGAAACACGTGCCGATCGGCAGCATCTGCACGCCAATGAATCGCGGATAACGGAACAGGGTCAGATCGAGCATCGGCCGTTCGACACGCGTTTCGACGATCACAAAAGCTGCCAGCAACAACGCCGAAGCGCCTAATAAAGTGATCACCAAAGGACTGTCCCAACCACTGTCCGGCGCCTGGATCAGGCCAAACGTGAACAACGCCAGCATTGCGCTGAACAGCAGCGTGCCCGGCCAGTCCAGCCCCTTGGCATCGGGGTCGCGGGTTTCGCGCATGCGCGGCAGACCGAAGACCATCGCAATCATGCCGATCAACGCGGTAAAGACAAAAATCGCCCGCCAGTTGAAAGCCTCGATCAGCGCACCCGCCACCAACGGCCCGAATGCCAGACCAATGCCGAACGTCGTGCCAAGCACGCTGTACGCGCGAGTCCGGGCATGCCCTTCGAACTCTTGCGCCAACGCCGCCGAACCGCTGGCCAGCGCCGCCGCCCCAGCCACACCTTGTACGGCGCGCAACACATCCAGCCAGAACACCGACGGCGCCAGACTCTGCGCAAACGAGGCAGCGGTGAACAGCAACATGCCGAAGGTGAACAGGCGTTTGCGTCCGTAAACATCAGC
This sequence comes from Pseudomonas sp. AC242, assembly GCF_979258655.1. Classification (NCBI taxonomy): domain Bacteria; kingdom Pseudomonadati; phylum Pseudomonadota; class Gammaproteobacteria; order Pseudomonadales; family Pseudomonadaceae; genus Pseudomonas; species Pseudomonas sp. AC242. Next base: position 1,886,057 of record NZ_OZ409873.1, on the reverse strand, counting down.
CAATGCGCCGGCGGCCATCAGCAAACTGCCGAACGTCAACATGAACGCGTTGGTGATCCAGGTCAGCGCCACCGGGCTGCCGCCCAGATCGCGACCAATGGCCGGTGTCGCCACCGCACCGCCGGTAAAGCTGAGGGGCAGGACCAGAGCCGAGAGGCACACGGCCGCGAGTATGAGCAACTTGTCGCGCGTTCCGTGCGGCTGGGTCATAGCGTTCATCATTCCATCCCTTGAGCAATCAAAAAGCTGCGTCGCGCAGCGAATAAGGCGCGAAATACACAGAAAAATCCACCGAAGTTTGCGCACGAAAGAGATGAGAGCGAGCAACCTCGCTCTCACAGCTCAGGCGTTCAGTTGGCGAAGTCGGTGGACAGCGCCAGCTCATTCCACTCGGCCAACTCCTGCGCCACCAACCGATTCTTCGCCTCGATCCGCGCCACCGTATCGCTGCCCAGCGCCAGGCGCAGCGGCGGGGTCGGTGCATTGACCAGCGCCAGCATCGCCTCGGCAAACTTCTGCGGATCACCCGGTTGTGCATGATTGGCCGCCTCGGCAAACGCACGCATCTTGCCAACGGTTTCGTCATAGTCCGCCAGCTCAAGCCGGGTTTTGATCAGGGACTGCTCATCAAGGAAATCCGTGCGAAAGAAACCCGGCTCGACCACCGTGGCTTGAATGCCCAGCGGCGTCAGTTCCTGATGCAATGCTTCGGTGATGCCTTCGACGGCAAATTTGGTCGAGCCGTAAACGCCCCAGCCCATGTATGCCTGATAACCACCGATCGACGAGATGTTGATCACCCGACCACTGCGTTGCGCCCGCATATGCGGCAACACCGCGCGGGTGACGTTGAGCAGGCCGAACACATTGGTCGCGAACAAGCGCTCGGTCTCGCTGGCGCTGGTTTCTTCGACGGCGCCGAGCACACCAAAACCGGCGTTGTTGATCAGCACATCGATACGGCCAAAACGCTTGATTCCTTCAGCAACCGCTTGGTGCGCTTCTTCCTCGCGGGTGACGTCGAGGCGCACCGCCAGCAGGTTCGGTTGCTCGCCGAGGCGGTCAGTGATGTCTTGCGGGTTGCGCGCGGTAGCGATGACCGCGTCACCGGAACGCAAGGCCTGCTCGGCGATGAGAATGCCAAAACCACGGGAAGCGCCAGTAATGAACCAGGTACGCATAACAACTTCTCCTGTTAGAAACCCTGACATGGGTGCCGGGCCTGTTTGATAAGTTGAAGCGACTTTAAAGACATGCTACTGATGCGATAATCCCAACAATTTTGCATGACTTTGTGAAAGGCATTCACAGATGAAATCACCTTCGGCGGCGGATCTCAGCGTTTTCCTGTGCACCGCGCAGCACCTGAACTTCAGCAAAGCGGCCATCGAACTCGGCCTGACCCCCTCCGCTCTTAGTCATTCAGTAAAGGCGCTGGAAAATCGTCTTGGCGTGCGTCTGTTCAATCGCACCACCCGCAGCGTGGCGTTGACCGAGGCTGGCGAGCGCCTGTACGCGCGATTGAAACCGGCCTTTCGCGACATCGACGATGCGCTGGAAGACCTCAACCATTTCCGCGACAAACCCTCGGGTAATTTGCGCATCACCTGCGGGCGGCAAGCCGGCGAATTGGTGTTGCTGCCGATTGCCAGTGAGTTTTTGCAGGTGTATCCGGACATTCGTCTGGAAGTGGTCGAGAGCGATGCGCTGCTGGATATCGTCGCCAATGGATTCGATGCCGGGGTGCGCTTCGGCGATCGCCTGGAGGCCGACATGGTGTCGCTGCCGATTGGCCCGACAATGCGTTCAGTGGTGGTCGGCTCACCGGCGTTTTTCGAACGCTACGCGGCACCGCAAAAACCCGAGGACCTGCACGGACTGCCGTGCATCCGCCACCGCTACCCCAGCGGTTCGATGTACCGCTGGGAGCTTGAGCGCGGTGGCATTGCCCAGGAAATCGAAGTCAACGGCCCGCTGACCCTCGGCGATGTCAGCCTGATGGTCGGGCCAGCGCTGCAAGGGCTTGGTCTGGCTTATGTGTTCGAAGACATGGTCAGCGAACACCTGGCCAGCGGGCGGCTGCTGCAAGTGCTGGGAGACTGGTGCCCGCACTATCCGGGTCTGCACCTGTACTACCCGAGCCGCCGTCACGTACCGGCAGCGCTGAAGGCGTTCATCGACTTCGTGCGCAACCGGCGCTAGCGCTTAGAGGTATTTCAACCAGCCGATGTCACGGCGACGGGCCTTCAACGCCGAGAACCAGCGCACCGCCGGGAACAGTGCAATCGCCAGAATGACGGCCGCCAGCCAGATCGCCGAGACGGGCGAAAAACCGAAATAGCTGCCCTGATTCAGCCCGAACAGGGCCACGCCGATCAGGTACAACACCTTCAACGCGTACAAATGCAGCAGATAGAAAAACATCGGCGCCGAACCGAAAACGCTCAACCAGCGAATCCAGCGACGATCCTGTAACCGCTCGAACGCCAGGAGCAGTAACAGCCCGGCGCTCACCGTCAGCGCGATAAACAGCAACGACGGTGGGTATTTGGTGATGTTGAAAAAGCTCATCAGGGTTTGCAGCAGCGTGTCGCCCACGGCCCATGGTTTTTCGCCATAGCCGTTGATCAACCGCAGCCCGACAAAGCCCAGCAGCCCGGCGCTACCCGCAATCAGCAAGTGCTGTTGACGAAATACCGCTTCAACGCCGCGAGCAAACCACGGCCCCAGCGCATAACCGAGACCGATCACACCAATCCACGGCAACAACGGATAGGAGGTACGCAAACGCAGGTTGTCGCTGACGTCGATCCAGCCGCGATCATGCAAAATCGCCCACGGCACATGCAGCGCCGACTCCACTGGAAAATGCACGGCGTCGAGCAGGTTGTGCCCGGCAATGATCATCAGGCTCAACGTCAGCAACAGCCAGCGCGGCAGCCAGACCAGCAGCGACAAGGCGATCATGCTCAAGCCGATCGCCCAGATCACTTGCAGATAAATCACGCTCGGCGGCAACTGGAACGTCCATGCGAAGTTCACCAGCGTGAATTCCAGCACCACCAGAAACAGACCGCGCTTGAACAGAAACGCACTGACATCGGCCTTGCCCGCGTACTTTTCACCGAACAACCACGCCGACAATCCGGTCAGCAAGACAAACACCGGCGCGCACAGATGCGCCAGAGTGCGGCTGAAAAACAGTGCCGGCTCGGTGCTGGCAATGTCCATCGGGTCACTGACCTGGCGGTGCAGCAAAAAGGTTTCGCGCACGTGATCCAGCAGCATGAACAGAATCACCAAGCCTCTGAGGGCGTCAATGGACAGCAGCCGGCCAGTGATCAATGGGGCAGAACGAGGAAGCACAATCGTCATAAGCGTTTCGCAATCGAAGGGATAACAACAAGGGCCACAAGGGCTAGCCCTTAAAATTTGCGTTACCTTATAACATCAAAAAGCAAAATCCAAATCCGGATCGCCCGTGATATTCGGAAAAAAACCAGCTGATCGCGCCGCGCCATTTGCCCAATAGCCTCAGGCTTCTATAGTGATCAGGTCTCCCTTGCCCTTGCGGCCTGCTGTCGAGCGTTGTCCATGGTCAACACCGAACACCTGATCATTTGCGAGCACTGCGACTGCGTGTACGAAAAAGCCGTGCTGGCCAAACACCAGAAAACCTTGTGCGTGCGCTGCGGCGGCGTCCTCCAGCGTTTCAACGGTCTGAGCGTCGAACAGCGTTTGGCCCTGACATTCACGGCGGCGATGCTGTGGCTGTTCGCCAACTTCTATCCGGTGATGAGCATCAGCCTCAAAGGCCTGAAAAACAGTGCGACGCTGTGGGATTCGGTGCTGGCGCTGAGTCAGGGACCGATCACCTTCATGGCGATGGTCGCGGCGATTTCGATCATCATTGCCCCGGCGTTTCAACTGGTGCTGCTGGTCTGGGTGCTGAGTTTCGCCCTGTCCTCCCGACGCGCGCCGGGCTTCAAGCTGTGCATGCGCTGGCTGGAAACCCTGCGGCCGTGGAGCATGCTCGAAGTGTGCCTGCTGGGGGCGATGGTGGCGGTGTTCAAACTGGCCGGGTTGCTCGACGTGTTGCCCGGCATCGGCCTGTTCGCGCTGGCCGTGCTGAGCTTGATGATGATCAGGATTGCCGGCCGCGACATCCGCGACCTCTGGGACATTTTATGAAACGGCCACCGACCGCCAGCGAACTCAATCTGTGCTTGTGCCACAGCTGCGGACTGGCCTGCGACATGACCGACGAGCCGCATGAATGTCCGCGTTGCGACGCGCCGCTGCACCGACGCAAGACCAACTCACTGACTCGTACCTGGGCCTACATGCTCGCGGCGCTGGCGTTTTACGTGCCGGCCAATCTGCTGCCGGTGATGAACACCACCATGCTCGGCAGCGGCGCCGACAGCACGATCATGAGCGGCGTGCTGGAGTTCTGGGAGCACGGCGCGTGGGACATCGCCCTGATCATTTTCATCGCCAGTATCGCCGTGCCGGGAGTCAAGTTCGTCGCCCTCACGCTGCTGCTGATGACCGTACAACGCGACAGCGCCTGGGCGCGCAAAGAACGTTCGAAGCTGTACCGCTTCGTCGAGCTGATCGGCTATTGGTCGATGCTCGACGTGCTGGTGGTGGCGCTGGTCGCAGCATTGGTGAAGTTTCAGGCGCTGGGCGATATCGAACCACGACCGGGCATTCTGTTTTTCGGCCTGGTCGTGGTGTTTACCATGCTCGCGGCGATGAGTTTCGATCCGCGCCTGATCTGGGACAAGGACACGGGCGACACCCTCAGCGACGCTGAACCTCAAGCAACACCTGCAACGGATGACGCAGTGCCTGATCCGACTGGCGCTTGACCTGACTGCGGCAGGAATAACCGGTCGCCAGTGCTTCGCCCTGCTCCGCCGGCGCGTCGACCTGACGGGCCCACGACTGCTCGTAGATCACCGCCGAGGTCTGGCGATTGCGCGCCTCGTGGCCGTAAGTGCCGGACATGCCGCAGCAACCGGTGGCCTGGGTGGCCAGCTTCAATCCTGCGCGTTCGAACACCTGTTCCCACTGTCGGGTCGCGGCCGGGGCGTTGGTTTTCTCGGTGCAATGGGCGAGCAGTCGGAACGTTACGGTTTTATCCTGCGCCGCCTGCTCCGGCATCACCTTGAGCAACCACTCCTGCACCAGCGCCACTTCCGGGCATTGCTGCATACCGGGGACTTTCAGGTATTCCTGGCGATACACCAGCGTCATCGCCGGATCGAGGCCCAACAACGGCACGCCCACATCGGCCAATTCGCGCAACTGTCGGGCATTGCGCAGTGCCGCGCGGTTGAACGCCGAGAGGAAGCCCTGCACATGCAATGGCTTGCCGTTGGCGCTGAACGGTGCGAGATACACCTGATAGCCAAGGCGCGAAATCAGCTCGACCAGATCGGCCAACAGCGGCGCTTCGAAGTAGCGCGTAAAGGCGTCCTGCACGATGACCACGCTGCGCACGCGTTGCGCCTCGGTCAGCGCCGACAGAGTCGACACCGTCGCCGGTTGCACCTGCCAACGGCGCATCGCCGCATGGAAATCAAAACGACTGAGCAACGGCACGTCGATCATGCCGCCGACCCGTTCCAAGCTGCTGCGAACAAATGAAGCGCCCATCAATCCGTTGTACAGCGCCGGAATCCGCGCCATGTACGGAATGCTGTACTCCAGCGAAGCAATCAGATAATCGCGCGCCGGACGCAGATAACGGCTGTGATACAGCTCGAGAAAGCGCGAACGAAACTCCGGCACATTGACCTTCACCGGGCACTGCCCTGCGCAGGATTTGCACGCCAGGCAGCCGGCCATGGCGTCGTAGACTTCGTGGGAGAAGTCTTCGGCCTGCGCACGGCTGTTGCGCCAGCGCTGCCACAAGGTGCTGAAAAACGCCGGTTTGCGAATGGCATCGGACAACACGTCGACACCTGCCTCGCCCTGCAAACGCAGCCACTCGCGAATCAACGAGGCGCGGCCCTTGGGCGACTGCGCACGCTCGCGGGTGGCTTTCCACGACGGGCACATCGCATCGTCAGGGTCGAAGTTGTAGCAGGCGCCGTTGCCATTGCAATGCATGGCGGCGCCGTAGTCCTGCCAGACTTTTTCGTCGATCTGCCGATCCAGTTCACCGCGCAAAGTCACTTCGTCGATTTTCAGCAGCGCCGCGCCGGTGTTGGCCGGGGTGGCAATTTTGCCCGGGTTGAACTGGTTGAACGGGTCGAACGCGGCTTTCAAGGCTTGCAGGGCCGGATACAGCTCACCGAAAAATGCCGGCGCGTATTCCGAGCGCAAGCCTTTGCCATGCTCGCCCCACAACAGGCCGCCGTAACGTTGGGTCAGTGCCGCAACGCCGTCGGATACCGGACGCACCAGCGCCGCTTGCTGCGGGTCTTTCATGTCGAGGATCGGCCGCACGTGCAGCACGCCCGCGTCGACGTGACCGAACATGCCGTACTGCAAACCGTGGCTGTCGAGCAGGTCGCGTAACTCGGCGATGTACTCGGCCAGGTGCTGCGGTGGCACCGCAGTGTCTTCGACAAACGGTTGCGGGCGCGCTTCACCGGCGACGTTGCCGAGCAGGCCTACCGCACGTTTGCGCATGCCGTAGACTTTGTTCACCGCTGCGTGACCAACCGCCAGCGTGTGGCCCAAACGCTCAACCGTGCGGTCGCTGCTCAAGTGTTCGACGAATGCTTCGACCCGGCGCTGCAAATCCTCCGGATCGTCGCCGCAGAACTCCACCAGATTGATGCCCAAGGTCGGGCGCTCGGCGCTTTCCGGGAAATACTCGGCGACGCCGTGCCAGACGATGTCCTGCATCGCTAGCAGCAAGACTTTCGAGTCGACGGTTTCGATCGACAACGGTTTGAGCGCCATCAAGGCGCGGGCGTCGCGCAACGCGTCCATGAACCCGGCGTAGCGGATGTTCACCAACATCGTGTGTTTGGGGATCGGCAACACGTTCAGACGCGCCTCGACGACAAACCCCAGCGAGCCTTCAGCACCGCACAGCACGCTGTTGAGGTTGAAACGGTTATCCGCCTCACGCAGATGCGCCAGGTCATAACCGGTCAAGCAGCGGTTGAGATCGGGGAAACGCTCTTTGATCAGCTCGCCCTGTTCATCAATGATCTGCCGCGCGCAACGGTAGACTTCACCGACGCGATCTTCACGGGCGCACAGGGCTTCAAGTTCACTCTCTTCCAGTGGCTGGCCGTGCAGGCGCTCACCGCCGCGCAAAATCATATCGAGTTCGAGCACATGGTCGCGGGTCTTGCCGTAGGTGCAACTGCCCTGACCGCTGGCGTCGGTATTGATCATGCCGCCGACGGTGGCGCGGTTGGAGGTCGACAGTTCCGGGGCGAAAAACAGCCCGGCGGATTTCAGCGCAGCGTTGAGCTGATCCTTGACCACCCCGGCCTGCACGCGCACCCAGCGCTCCTCAACATTGATTTCGAGGATGCGGTTCATGTGCCGCGAGAGGTCGACGACGATGCCATCGGTCAGCGATTGGCCGTTGGTGCCGGTGCCACCGCCGCGCGGGGTGATCACCACTTGCTGGTACGCCGGTTCGGCGATCAGTCGTGCGACCCGTGCCACGTCATCGGCATCCATCGGAAACACCGCGGCTTGCGGCAGGCGCTGATAGATCGAGTTGTCGGTCGCCAGCACCACGCGGCTGGCGTAATCGGCGCTGATTTCACCGCGAAAACCGCTGTTCTTCAGGGCGTTGAGGAATTGTTGGTAATCGCTGGTCAGGACTTTCGCGGGGGACAGCTGGGCAATCATCGGTCAGGTTATCTCGGTCAAATCGGGCCGTGTGGCGGTGAACAGTTGTACGCAACGAATGATTGCGTCAGGCTCCGCCATCTCATGGTGCCCATGTTCATTGCTGGCGAACGCCGGGACAACCGTAAATTCGACCCGCTATTGATGACTTTTACGAATGAATCCGCGCACGCTCACCCCTTCCATGTCGTTATTGCTGGCTTTCGAGGCCGCCGCGCGCCACGAAAGCTACACCCGCGCCGCCCATGAACTGTCGCTGACGCAGAGTGCGGTCAGCCGTCAGGTGCAGATTCTCGAGAAGATGCTCGGCATGCGTTTGTTCAGCCGCGAAGGCCGGCAAGTGGTACTGACCGATGTCGGGCGCATGTATCAGCGCGAACTCGCCGAAGCGCTTGGGCAGATTCGCAGCGCGACGTTGCAGGCCATGGCATTTGGTTCGGGCATTCACAGTTTGCGCCTGGCGACGCTGCCGACCTTCGGCTCGAAATGGTTGCTGCCACGGCTGAAGGATTTCTACACCGCGCATCCGGGCATGACCGTGCATTTGCATTCGCGGATCGAAGCAATCGACTTCGATACCAGCGAAATCGATGCAGCGATCTGTGTTGGCGGCGGGGACTGGCCGGGATTGACCGCCCTGCCCCTGCATACCGAAGAATTGGTAGTGATCGCCAGTGCGCAGTTGTCCGACGCCGAACGCGATGACGCCCAACAGCACATCGCCGGGCAACTGCTGCTCAATGTCAGCAGCAATGCCCAGGCCTGGGCGGAGTGGTTCAGTCATCACGGCTTGCCGCACCGCAGCATGCGCATCGGCCCGAGTTTTGAAATGACCTCGCACTTGACTCAAGCGGTGCGGGCCAATATTGGCGTGGGGCTGGTGCCGCGAATTCTGGTTGAGGATGAGTTGTTGAATGGTGAACTGCTGCAACTGGGTGAACCAATTACCAGTCGCCGCAGCTATTACCTGGTGTATCCGCCGCGCAATGAGAGTTTGCCATCGCTGAAAGCGTTTCGGGATTGGCTGCTAGAAACGTTGTAACCGTGAGGACGCCAATCGCGAGCAGGCTCACTCCTACAGTTGGAATGCGTTTCCCTGTAGGAGTGAGCCTGCTCGCGATGGCGTCAATTCAGACACCTCAAAATCTCGGCTTGATCGCCTTCCAATCCGGCTTGTAACGCTGCATCTGCCGCACATCATCACGCTGGCGAATCCCGCACGTCAGGTACTGATCATGCAGCTTGCCCAACTGATCATGGTCCAGTTCCAGCCCAAGCCCCGGCGCCCGGGTGATCTTCACGCAGCCATCGACAATCGGCAGTTTGCCGCCCTTGATCACTTCTTCGTCCGGTTCCTGCCACGGGTAATGGGTGTCACAGGCGTAATCCAGATTCGGCACCGCCGCCGCGACATGCGCCATCGCCATCAGGCTGATGCCCAGGTGCGAATTGGAATGCATCGACACGCCAACGCCGAATACATCGCACATCTTCGCCAGCGTTTGCGTGTCGCGCAGGCCGCCCCAGTAATGATGGTCAGCAAGGACGATCTGCACGCTGTTCTGCGCAACGCTGCGACGGAACTCGGCGAAATCGGTGACCACCATGTTGGTCGCCAGCGGCAGACCAGTGCGCTTGTGCAGTTCGGCCATGCCGTCGAGGCCAGGGGTCGGGTCTTCGTAATATTGCAGATCATCGCCGAGCAATTCGGCCATGCGAATCGAGGTTTCCAGTGACCAGTTGCCATTCGGATCGATGCGCAGCGGGTAGCCGGGAAAGGCTTTTTTCAGCGCCTTGATGCACGCCACTTCATGCTCCGGCGGCAACGTACCGGCCTTGAGTTTGATGCTCTTGAAGCCGTACGCCTCGATCATCCGCGCAGCTTGCGCAACAATCTGTTGTTCGCTGAGTGCTTCGCCCCAGTTGTCCGGTTTATAGGGCGAATCGACATGCTGCGCGTACTTGAAGAACAGATAGGCGCTGAACGGTACCTCATCGCGAATCGCGCCGCCGAGCAGGTCCACCAGCGGCACATTCAGGTAATGCGCCTGCAAATCGAGGAAAGCCACTTCGAACGCCGAATAGGCATTGCTCACCGCTTTACTGGCGTGGGAACCGGGGGCCAGTTCGGCACCGGCGAGACTGGCAGGTTTGTTCGCGGCAACGGTCGCCTGGACGATGGCGCGCAACTGGTTGAGATTGAACGGGTCGAGGCCGATCAGTTGCGCCTGCAATTGCTGCTGGATCGCCAGCGCCGGGGCATCGCCATAACTTTCGCCGAGGCCGATGTAGCCGTTGTCGCTTTCGATCTCGATGATCGAGCGCAAGGCGAAGGGTTCATGAATGCCGCTGGCGTTGAGCAGCGGCGGATCACGGAAGGCAATCGGGGTCACAGTTACGCGGGTAATTTTCAAGATAACGCTCCTGACAGATCAACAATCAATTCAATGGCTCGCGGCCGGGCTGGCCGTCACAACAACGGCGGTCTCGTCATGGGGCTTTGCCAGGGATTTACCCTTGGCACCCGGCGCGGTGCGGGCGAAAAAGATCACTACCGCAGCGATCAGCGACGTCGCCGCCAGGCCATACAGTCCGCCCTCGATGGAGCCAGTGGTTTCTTCGAGGAAGCCGAACGCCGTCGGCGCAACGAAGCCGCCGAGGTTGCCGATGGAGTTGATCAACGCGATCACCGCAGCGGCGATACGCGCATCCAGATAGCTTTGCGGAATCGGCCAGAACAACGCCGATGCAGCCTTGAAGCCGATGGCGGCGAAACAGATGGCAACGAAGGCGAAGATCGGCCCGCCAATGGTCGACATAAACATGCCGATCGCCGCGATCACCAGCGTCAGCGCCACCCAGGCCTGCTGGAATTTCCACTTGCCGGCCATCGCCGCGAAACCGTACATGGCGACAATCGAAATGATCCACGGGATCGAGTTGAGCAGGCCGACCTGGAAGTCGCCGAGATTGCCCATCTTCTTGATCATGCTCGGCAACCAGAACGTCGCGCCGTAAATGGTCAGGGCAATGGAGAAGTAGATGAAGCAGAACAGCGCAATCTGCCGATCCGCCAACAGTTTGAACATCGACGGTTTGGCCACCTGCACCGCTTCGCGGGCACGCTGTTCTTCGGCAATTGCCGCCACCAACGCCTCACGTTCCTCCTCGCTCAACCACTTGGCCTGACGCGGATGCGATTGCAGCCAGAACCAGACAAACGCGCAAAGCACCACCGAGGCTGCGCCCTCGATCAAGAACATCCACTGCCAGCCGTGCAGACCCAAGCCGCTGATGTGCAGCAGCGCACCGGACACCGGACCGGAGATCACCGAGGCAATCGCCGAACCGCTGAGAAACACCGCCATGGTCTTGCCGCGCTCGGAGGCTGGCAGCCATTGGGTGAAGTAATAAATGATCCCCGGAAAGAACCCCGCCTCGGCCGCACCGAGAATAAAGCGCAGCACATAGAAACTGGTTTCACCTTTGACGAAGGCCATGGCCATGGCGGCAGCGCCCCAGGTGAACATGATCCGCGTCAACCAGACTCGCGCGCCGTAACGTTGCAGAAGCATGTTGGACGGCACTTCGAACAGCGCATAGCCAACGAAGAACAATCCGGCGCCGAGGCCGTAAGCCGCCGCGCCGATGCCCAGATCGGTTTCCATGTGACTGCGCACGAAACCGATGTTGACCCGATCAATGTAGTTGACGATGAACATCACCACGAACAGCGGCAGCACGTGGCGCTTGACCTTGGCGGCGGCACGGGCGAGCACCGTGACGTCCAGCGGACTCTGGAGGGTTTTCAAAGGCGACTCCCGATCTTGTTTTTTTAGGGATGGCGTGAAGCGTTGAGCCGATCATGGACGGGGTCATTGATCCCGTCTAATCTAACTTGGCATTCGATTGATACCCGGATTAGATCAATGTTCGAACTGACCCAACTGCGCTGCTTCACCACCGTCGCCACCGAACTCAACTTTCGCCGCGCCGCCGAACGGCTGAACATGACGCAGCCGCCGCTGAGCCGGCAGATCCAGTTGCTCGAACATCACCTCGGCGTCGAGCTGTTCACCCGCAGCACCCGCAGCGTCGCGCTGACCGCCGCCGGCCGTGCTTTTTTCATCGAAGCCCAGAACCTGCTGGAACGCGCGCAGCAAGCGGCAGTCACCGCCCGGCGGTTTGCCGAAGGCGACATTGGTTCGGTGAACATCAGTTTTGTCGGCAGCGCGGTGTATGAGTTTTTGCCCAAGGTGATCGCCGAGGCGCGACTGAAACAGCCGCAGGTGAAAATCGATCTGACGGAGATGAACACTTACCAGCAGCACGAAGCCCTGCGCGCGCGTCGCATCGATCTGGGCATCGCCCGTGCGCCATTATTGGAGCCGGGCTACGCGACTGAATGCCTGGTGCGCGAGCCGTTTGTGCTGGCAGTGCCGAGCGGTCATCCCTTGGCGACGGCGGCTGAAGTGGCGGTCAGTGACCTGGATAAACAACCGTTCCTGATGTATTCACACGCAGCTTATCCGCCGTTCAACGAATTGCTGACCGGCATGCTGCGCTCAGCGCGGGTTGCGCCGGATTACGTGCAGTGGCTGGGCTCGTCGCTGACGATTCTGGCACTGGTCAATGCGGGCATGGGCCTGGCGCTGGTGCCGCGTTGCGCCACCAGTGTGGTGTTCAAAAATGTAGTGTTTCGCGATATCGATTTGGGCGAAGGGGTGCAGAGCGAGCTGCATCTGATCTGGCGGGAGAACAACGACAACCCGGCGTTTGCGATGTTGCTGGAAGCGATTCGCCGGGCGGTGGCTGAGGGTTGGGGGTGAAAGGATGACGGAGCTGATCAGCGCTTTGGTGGAGGGGGCGCACTTGGCCCTTTGACTAGCGGTTTTGCCAATGGCTTGCCGTCTGGCCCCACGAAGAGACGCGCCACGTGAGGTGGCATGGGATTGGGTGCTTTGGCGCTCATGAAACAACCTCCTCGACAGAATTGAATTCGACCCACTGAACTTTCGAGGAATCTATCACCATTAATTCGGCGCCAAAAGTGAGCACCTCGCCACCATCGCCAAGCCATTGTGGATTCAGCAAGATGAATTGTCCTTCCGAGGGACCGGAGGGCCACTCCAAAGGCCAGCCAAACAATCGCCTCTCGTCATTCAGTTGCAAAGTGACAAGGCGATCCTGTCGCTCAAAGGCGCTGTACCACTCGCTAGGATGGGAGCTTTTGCGTGTCAGGTGTCGCTTGCGTAGCCACACATGCAACATCCCGTTTGAAGCCAGATAACAGAAAAGCCCGGCGAGACATACTGAAACAATAAATGCCCACAATGCCTCCGCCCGAGCATCCCATTTCCCTACAGAAAAGCCTTTCGAACCCACACACAGACAAATTGCCCCAATCCCCAATACCGCGCCCTGAATCACAAACGTGAAAATCAGCGCCTGCACAATCTGCCCGAACGTATCCGGTCGCTTGAACGCCGTCAGCGAATAAAAAATCCACGCCGACAAAAACCCGGGAATCAAGTACTGCAACAACGGGATAACTTCTTTGACCAGATCATCCATGATCCGCGACTCCTTGAAAGACCGGCCGATCTGACTATCGACCGCCCCTTAAAAGCCTAGTGCACACGGAAAAAACCCTTCGTGCGCAACTGTCACCGTTCATTTCGCAAATCAAATCCACACCTTTCAGCCTCCAGGCAGCCAAAAAAAAGCAGAAACCGACGATACGGCTTCTGCTTTTTTTGCCCCTGCAGGCGTCGTTACAGGCAGTCACGCACCGATTGGCGCAACGACCCGGACTTGGCCCACGGCGGGCCCTGATACAACGAAACCCGGCTGCCGTCCTTGTATTTGACGATGTCGAGAATCTCGTCCGCCGTGATGATGCTCGGCGCAGTGATGCGGTAGCCGTTGGAAATCGATGTCTGATAAGTCTTGGCTACATCCTTCTGCCACAACGGTAATAAACACGCAGCATAGTCTTTGGGCGACTTGGCGCTGGTTTTGCTGATATTCGGCTCACCCGGCACCAGCGACGCCGGCAACGAGCAGCCTGCCAACAGGGTCAACGCCAGACTCCCGATCCATATCCGCATGGTGTATTCCTGATCTGAAAAAAAGTGAATGTAGCGTGTAAGCGGCGCTACATCCATCGTGGCACCGCGCCCTCGGCGCAATCTGCACAACTTTTCACAACCGTTCAGCGTGCTGACGAACAGGCTTTGCCCATCGACGAAAAATGCGACTACTCTTTTCTACCGAGAATGTTCTGGAGGTGATCATGCGGCTCAATGAATACGAACACGAACTTCAACGCGACCTGCAAAGTGTTGCATCGGACTTGAGATGGTCGGCGGTCGACCTGAAACGTATCGCAGAACAACTGCGCAAATCCGGCAATGAGGCAGATGCGCAAAGCGTGCTGAGATCCTGTGAGGTGCTGCAAAGCGATGAAGAACGGCTGCAACTCTATGCCAGGGAAGTGAAAGCCCGCGCCATCAGCCGGACCAAGGTCCACTAAGCCACCCTCCCCCCAAAAACAGAAGCCCCGACAATTGCCGGGGCTCTTTCATTACAGCCAGCCTGTCAGTGGGTTTTGTGACTTTGCGCGCGCGCCGAGCGTTTTTTGTAGCCAGGCAGGGCGGCGGCGTAGGCCAGCGCTTCCTCCCGGCTGCCAAACGACGCCAGCCGATCGCCCTGAGTACAAACCCGCCATGGGCCATTGTTCACGCTAAGCACGTCATAGCCGTTCATGTGCATCTTGTTCAACATCGGCATGCTCATGGACACCTCCATTTTTTGCTAACGGTCAGATCCAGCTTCACGCTTTTACCTTACACCTTGATTCGCACGAAATACCGACCGAGTGTCGCAAGCCGCGACAGTCACGGTGTCGGCACTTTTCGCCGCTGCGAACGCTCCAAACTTCAATGAAACCTTTGGCGCAGGCTTCGGCTCAAATATTGCAGTTTTATTTCTATTTTGTGACAAGCGGTAAACAGGTAACAGATGAAAGTACGCGCAACCGTTATATGCGAGCAGGATCGCCACATTCTCCTGGTACGCAAACCCCACTGCCGCTGGACATTGCCCGGTGGCAAGGTCGAGCCCGGAGAAACGCGAGCGCAGGCCGCCGTACGTGAATTACAGGAAGAAACCGGCCTGGATGCTGACGCTGTGCTGTACCTGATGGAACTGCACAGCGGCAGCACGCAGCACCATGTCTACGAGGCGTCCGTGTCGGACTTTGAGCAAGTGCGCCCGCAAAACGAGATCATCGATTGCATCTGGCATCCGCTGGATTCAGTGCGCAATCTGCACACCAGCGAGGCGACGCTGCGCATCGTTCAAGCGTTCCAACGGCGTTTATGAGGCATTAGCCGGCGAAGGCTCGACGACCAGCGCTCATTTCGGTGCGTAATTCACCGATGAAATTGGAAATGTCACGGATCGTGACGAGGTGCTCCGGGGAAACGCCATTCAACAGTAATTCGACGCGTCCGCTGTCCGGCTCGTACACCTTGATTTGCAAAAGGCCTTGCGAACTCGGAATGCAATCGCACTTGAACGCAGGAAAGCCGGATTCGACAATCCGGCAGATATCGTCAATGGCAAGCATGAGTGAACGCCTCGCAGGCGGGTCGATCGACTGGTTGAGCATAGATGAGCAATGTGTGACCCGCCCGGTACAAAAATGCCAACCCGATCACAACTTTCCACCCTGCCCTCAGTGCGCATCGTGATCCCAAATCCAGTTCCACATTCCCGGCAAATTCACTGGCTCCGAGCTTTTATCCACGGTACGCGCCAGCGCAGCTTTCTCCAGTTCGGCGTGATCATCGTAGAAAGGCTTGTCCGCCAGCTTCACGCCTGTCGCGGCGGCGCTATCGAGCAGAATCTGCAGGTATTCGCGCGTGTGCCGCGCGGTATAGCGGTTGAGATCATGAAACGTCACCACCACCGGAATCACCCCGTCCACAGTCGGCAACTCGCCGAGGGCAATACGTTCACGGACTTCCGATAACTGCCGCAGCATGTTTGCCCGACGCCGGGGGCTGGCATTGAAGCCCCAGATCTTGCCGTCGTTGGCACTTAAATCCGTCAGCAACACGTGCAAACCGTGCTGTTGATAGGCGGCGAAGGTGCGTTTGTCGTAATTCCAGAACGGCGGGCGCAGCAACGTCGGCGGCGCCCCGGTGATGGCTGCGATATCAGCCGTGCCGTTGGTCAGTGACTCTTCGAGTTCTTGCGGGTCGAGCAAGCGATGATTGGTGTGCCAGTGGGTGGCCGTGTGAAACGCCAGTATGTGCCCCTCGTCATGCTCACGCCGCATGATGGCGCGACCGATGTCACTGTTGCCCGCTCGTGGCGCGCGCGTCTGCACGAAGAACACCGCTTTGATATTCGGCAACAGCGGATTGTCCTTGAGGCTGTCGAGCACCGTCGCCGACGGATTCCAGAAACTGGATGCACTGGGGCCATCGTCAAACGTCAACAGAAAGCGCACCGGTGCCTGGGTTTTCAGGCGTGATTCGGTTTGCGCAGTCATTTCTATCGGGGCGGCGATACAACCGGCCAACCCGAGGGCGATGAGCGCTGCACAGAGAAACTTGAATCCGGATGTCATGTTTTGCCTTGAGCACGGCGACGGCCGTCATGTTGTCGATTGGCAAAACTCCCTCGCCCTTATCCATCCTTGCGCTCCGATACACGAGCGGAGGTTGGATAAGGTACACAGGGTTTGGTTCCGGCGCTCGCTCAGTGCGCCAATGCCTGTTGAAAAGACGTGTCGATAATCCCGGCGGTGGCCAACGGTGCCGGCAGCGCTTTGACTTTGAACAGGAAGTCGGCGGTGCTTTGCAGGTCCGTCGCCGCTTGCGTGTCGACCGGTCCCACCGTCATGTGCGCCTGACGTAACCAGTGGCGCGACACCTGCTGATCGAGATTGGCTTTCTTCGCCCACAGATCGGCGTACTCATCCGTATGACTATCAACCCACGCCCGTGCCTGTTTCAAACGACCGAGAAAATCCGCAATGGCCGCACGTTTGCTGTCGATCGACGGCGTCGACGCAGCGATTGCACTGAGCCCCGGCATCAGATTTTTTGCGGTCAGGATCGGCCGTGCGCCGGAGAACACGATCTGCTGGGAAATGTACGGTTCCCACACCGGGAAGGCGTCGATGCTGCCCTGTGGCAGGGCTGCGGCGGCATCAATCGGCATCAACTTGACGAAATCGACGTAGTTTTCCGGCAGACCGCCCTGCTCCAGGGCGCGCAAGGTCAACTGCTGACTCCAGGCGCCGGGCCAGTAGGCAACTTTCTTGCCCTTCAGGTCGGCGATGGTTTTTACCGGCGAATCCTTCGGCACCAGCAGCGCGATGGTGTCGGGATTTTGCCGCGAAACGCCGATCAGCTTTACCGGCGCCTGCTTGGCGGCCAGAAACAGAAAACCGGAATCGCCCAAAAAGCCCAGATCCAACGAGCCGGTTTGCAAGGCTTCCGCCAAAGGTGCAGCGGCCTGGAAGTGTTTCCAGTCGACGGTATAAGGCGCGTCTTTCAACACGCCGGAGGCCTCCACCGAGGCACGGATGTTGTAGTAGTTCTGATCGCCGACATGCAGGACCAATGGCTCACCTGCATGGGAAAGCGGCGAGGCAAACAGTGCGGTGATTAGCGCACTGCGCAGGAAACGAGAAAGCTTCATGGGCTGACCTGCAAAGGGAAATTGCATAGACCATAACGCTGTTATTTCCTGGTTTTGAAATTCGATTAACGCATAAGCTCATCACCGTTGAACACGGCTGTTTGCTTGGCAACAGTGACGAATCACAGTGTTGCTCAAGCAACAGCTGGAATCCTGCAACATCCCCTCAAGCCCTTTTAAAACGGCGCTTTCAAGTACATGGCACAGAGCCTGCAATATTCCATTCATGCAGGAAGCATTCGATAAAAATATCTTTTTGGACATAAGAAATCTGTGCCTTTGCCGGAGCGCCCCATGACATCGTTCTTTCCTCGACTCAAAACCCTGCTGGCTGCCAGCGCCATGGTACTGAGCCTGCAACCGCTCGCCTACGCGGCTGAAACCGCGCCGGCAGAAGTGCATCTCGACTACGCCTATTACTCGCCAGTCAGCCTGGTGCTCAAGCACTTCGGCTTCCTCGAAAAAGCCTTGCCGCAGACCAAGGTCAGCTGGGTACTGAGCCAGGGCAGCAACCGCTCGCTGGAATACCTCAACAGTGGCGGCGTGGATTTCGCTTCCAGCGCCAGCCTCGCCGCGGTGCTGAGCCGCGCCAACGGCAGCCCGATCAAATCGGTCTACGTTTACAGCCGTGCCGAATGGACAGCATTGGTGGTGCGCAAGGACTCGCCATATCAGACCATCGCCGACCTCAAGGGCAAAAAGATCGCCGCCACCAAAGGTACCGACCCGTATCTGTTCACCCTGCGCAGCCTGCAACAGGCCGGGCTGAAAAAAGACGACGTGGAACTGGTCCACCTGCAACACCCGGATGGTCGCACTGCGCTGGAAAAGGGCGATGTTGACGCCTGGGCCGGACTCGATCCGCACATGGCCGCCAGTCAGGTTCAGGCCGGCTCGCGCCTGATCTACCGCAACCCGGCGTTTAACAGCTACGGCGTGGTCAGCGTCACTGAGCAATACGCCAAAGAACATCCGCAAACCATCGACACCGTGATCAAAGCCTACGAACAGGCCCGCGACTGGGCGCTGAAAAATCCCGATGAGTTCGCCGCCCTTCTCGCCAAAGAGTCCGGCTTGCCACTGGACGTAGCCAAGCTGCAACTGTCGCGTACCGATCTGAGCAGCCCGCAACTGACCCAACAGGACATCAGTGCCTCCAAGGCAGCGGCGCCGATTCTGGTCTCCGAGGAACTGGTGCGCCGTGGGGTGAATGTCGATCAAGTCATCGATCAATTGCTCGACAGCGGCGTGCAGCAAGCCGTCGCCCACCAGTAATCGATCAGTCTCACGACACATCCGCTGCTGTCGCGGATGTGTCGTGAGCGGAGCTCAACCATGACCACTCACAGCAAAGACTTGCCCGCGCCACTTGCCGTGTCGCGCCAGCGCCCGGCGGGTTTCAGTCCGGCGTGGCAGCGCCGTTTCAAAGGCTTGGCCGTGCCGCTGCTGATCATCATCGCCCTGGAAATTATCGTACGCATCGGTTGGTTGCCGTCCTACCAGATGCCGGCGCCGAGCGAGATCGCCCTGACCCTCACCGACCTCGCTGAAGGCGCACTGTGGAAACACATCGGCGCCAGCCTGATTCGCGTGTTGCTGGGTTTTGCCATTGGCGCCAGTCTCGCGCTGGCGTTTGCTGCCTGGGTCGGTTTGAGCCGCGAAGCCGAGGCCTATCTGGAACCGACTTTTGCAGCGCTGCGTTCCATTCCGAGCCTGGCCTGGGTGCCGCTGCTGCTGTTGTGGCTGGGCATCGACGAGACCTCGAAAATTGTCTTGATCGCTATCGGCGCGTTCTTTCCGGTGTACGTCAACGTGGTCGCGGCCATTCGCAACATTGATCGCAAACTGGTGGAAGTCGGCCGCATCTATGGCTTCAGCCGCTTGCAACTGGTGCGACGAATATTGCTGCCCGCTGCCCTGCCCGGCCTGTTCACCGGGTTGCGCAGCGGCATGAGTCTGGCGTGGATGTTTCTCGTGGCAGCAGAGTTGATCGCGGCCACCAAGGGCCTGGGCTATCTGCTCAGTGACGGCCGGGAAACCTCGCGGCCGGACATCGTGCTGGCTGCGATCATCGTGCTCGCCTTGCTCGGTAAACTCAGCGACGGCTTGCTGGCCATGCTCGAACGCCGCTGGCTGAGCTGGCGCGACACGTTCACCGGCCAAGGTGCCAGCGACTAAGCTGAAATCTCCAACCGGAGATTCAGCCCATGTGCGGAAGACTCTCGCAGTACCGAGGCATTCATGACTTCGTCGCGGTGCTGAGCATTCCCGACGCGTTGATCAATCATGTTGGCGATGCGCCGCTTGATCGCTATAACGCGGCGCCGACCACCGCGCTGGCCGTCCTGCATCAACAAGGACGGCACCTGCAGGCCGACAATCTGCGCTGGGGCTGGCGCCCGCATTGGGCCAAGGATCGCCCGCCCCCCATCAATGCCCGGGTCGAGAAAGTCGCCCATGGTCCATTCTTCCGGGCGATCTGGCGACAACGTTTGATTGTGCCCGTGGACAACTGGTTTGAATGGGTCGACAGCGGCGACAAAACCCGGCAACCCTGGCTGATTCGTCGCGCGGATCATGCAGCGGTTTTCTGCGCCGCCATCGGACAATTTCCGACAACCGAAACGGCGGCCCGGGATGACGACGGTTTCGTGATTATCACCGCCGACGCCGCCGGCGGCCTGCTCGACGTCCACGATCGCCGACCGGTGGTATTCCGCGCAGAGTTGGTGCGCGAATGGCTCGACCCGGCGACACCCGTTGAACGCGCTGAGCAAATGTTGCTGTTCGAAGGTGAAGGCAGTGAAGTGTTCGAGTGGTACAAAGTCGGCAAAGCCGTCGGTAACGTGCGCAATCAGGGGGCCAGTTTGATTA
The DNA here is from genome assembly GCF_979258655.1 of Pseudomonas sp. AC242. Lineage (NCBI taxonomy): Bacteria > Pseudomonadati > Pseudomonadota > Gammaproteobacteria > Pseudomonadales > Pseudomonadaceae > Pseudomonas > Pseudomonas sp. AC242. The sequence goes on along the minus strand of NZ_OZ409873.1, from coordinate 1,865,630 downwards.
TTGAGCAGACTTAAACATTTGCCGACTTCACGCGTCTATCAATGTAGGAGCTGTCGAAGGCTGCGATCTTTTGACGCAGCGCTATATGAGATAAACCCATTGCAAATTTTAGCAACTCATAAAGCGAATCACTGCCGTTACAAACCCTGTTTCATTTTTGAGACGGCGCACATAAAACACACGTTCGAATGAACTAACCGCCTGTCTGACATTTCAACCGTCATACATACATTTAGATGCACTACGGATAGCATGCGCGCCGCATTTCCATTTGGTATACCAGTTGACCAAAGAGTCAACAAACCAGGAATCCCCTAACGTCTACAAGCCTTGCAGAGAAATAAGTTGCGCGACGATTTTGCAATCAAACAGGTCAGCGACCTGGAGTGTATTTATCTGTCGATGACAGAACGCTTTGAACTCGACTGTTTTATCGGCCACTACATCAAGACCCGAAACCTGCGTGCCGTACCCGATATCGAACGCGTCCTGCGCACCACACTTGAAGGGTATCCCGGCCACGCGCCGGTGATGGTCAACGAGCTGAATGCGTGGATTGATCGAACCTTGGGATATCGGGCCACACACCCCGATTTCACGCAGTTGGACGATCTTTGAAACCGTAAAAAAGCCCTGCGTTTGCGGGGCTTTTTCGTAGAAATCACTCAAAACTTGCGATCGGGGTCTGAAAGCTCTCTTCCGTCATCGTGCTTCCAGGTTTGTTCCTTATGCTTCTCCCGCTCTATTTCCTCTTCAGTCGGCTCATCCGTCTCTTGCTCATCCGTCTCCGGAAGCTTCTGCTCAGTCGCCATGTGCACCTCCCGTTATCAGTAAACCTGCATGCCTGAAGCGTAGAACAGACAACTTACAACCACCAGCGCAGCAAAAAGAAGAACGCCATGCTCAACAGCATGCTGAGCAAAGTATTGCGCGTGTATATCACCAGTGCGATCGCCACCAGCGAACTAAGCAAATACGGATTATCCCACTGCAGATTCAGCTGTTTGTCCGGCATGAAGACAATCGGCCCACAGATAGCGGTCAACATCCCCGGTACCGCAAACCCGAGAAACTGCCGCGCATTGCTGCTCAAACGCACGGGCAATCGCGGCTCGAGAAATACATAGCGATTGAGAAAAACCAGAATCCCCATGCCAAAAATCACCGCCCAAACCATCATGTGCGCTCCCGATACAGCTTGTTGCAGATAAACCCGGCAGTCATTCCGGCCAATCCGGACAAAACCAGCGCCGAACCCCATTGCCAGTAACTGAACAGCACCGAACAAAACAGCGACACCGCCACGCAAACCACCGTCGGCACGTTGCGTACCACCGGTGTAATCAGGGCGATGAAGGTGGCAGCAATCGAGAAGTCCAGCCCCAAGTGTTCAAGCCCCGGAATGCTGCTGCCGAGGACAATGCCGGCCAGGGTGAACAGATTCCAGGCGATGTAGAACGTCAGGCCGACGCCCAGCGCATACCAGCGATTGAACTGCTGGCGATCATGCTGACTGGTCAACGCGAACAACTCATCAGTGAGCAAAAAACCCAGCCCTATGCGCCAGCGCCCCGGCAGCGGCGAAATCACCGAACGCATGCTCATGCCATACAGCAAGTGCTGCGACGTCAGCAGCAGCGTGGTCAACAAAATCGAGAAAATCCCCGCGCCGCCCTTGAGCATGCCGATCGCGACCAATTGCGCCGCACCGGCAAACACGATGCTCGACAAGCCTTGGCCTTGCAGCGGCGTGAGGTTGGCTTCGATCGCCATGGAACCGGCCAGCAGCCCCCACGGCGCGGTGGCCAGAGACAACGGCATGATCGCCGCCGCACCGCGAAGGAACGCACTGCGCGGCATAAGTGAGTCGGACATAAACGTTCTTCAACCAGGAAAACGGTCGCAGACTGTGCCAGCCATTTCGTCTTTTTGGCTTGAACAATCTTGCGCACTTGTGGGAAATCGGCCGGATGCGCGCGCAATTCGCTGATTTTCGCACTGACCTCTAATGCCCTGAGCGGCGTAACATAGCGCCATTCACAATCGCGTCAGGGAGACGACATGCTGTACCGAATCGCAGCCGACGGGCTGGTGCTGTTCCATTTGTGCTTCATTCTGTTCGTGCTGTTTGGCGGGCTGCTGGTGCTCAAATGGCCACGTTTGATGTGGCTGCATTTGCCGGCTGCCGCCTGGGGCGTGGCGGTCGAGGTGTTGCACCTGACCTGCCCGCTGACCTACTGGGAAAATCTCATGCGCCACGCTGCCGGGCAGACTGAATACGCCGGCGGCTTCATCGAACATTACATCTGGCCGATCATCTACCCGGCCGGGCTCACCCCGCAGATTCAACTGGCGCTCGGCAGCGTGGTGCTGGCGATCAACCTGTTGGTGTATGGGCGGGCCATTCGCTCATGGAAACATCGTCGCGCCGCCTCGCAGCTTTAATCACCCTCGCCGATTGACTTGTAGCGGGCCTCGAAATCCGCTGCCAGGTCCGCCAGGGTGATGCCGCCCAACCGCGACAGCAACAGCGCCTGCGCCTCATCGAAGGTGCGGGTCAGTGCGGCGTTCACCGCTTGCTCGACCAGACACTCCGGGTGATCCGTCGACAAGCCGATGGAAAAAATCGACTGCGTGCCCAACGCCTGATGGATATCCAGCAGGGTGATCTGCGCCAGCGGTTTGGCCAGCGCCCAGCCTCCCTGATGGCCCTTCTCTGACGTCACAAACCCCTCCTCCTTGAGCAAGCCCATGGTGCGCCGCACTACCACCGGGTTGGTGCCAAGCATGCCGGCGATGGTTTCCGAGGTCGCGCGCTTTTCATGGCGGGCCATGTGAATCAACACATGGAGCATGCGCGATAACCGCGTGTCGTTTCTCATCGATGATCCTTTTTTCAAGCCGTTGCGAAGATGCGCCGAGTATCGCTTGCAAGGTCTGAAGTTACGAGACTATTGACAGCAATATTTCTCGTAACTTACGGTGTGCCCTGAAAACTCAAGAGGAGATTCGCTCATGGTGTACGACGTCATCATCGTCGGCGGCAGCTATGCCGGGCTGTCCGCCGGCCTGCAACTGGCCCGCGCCCGACGCAATGTGTTGGTGCTCGATTCGGGCCTGCGACGCAACCGTTTTGCCGAAACATCCCACGGCTTCCTCGGCCAGGATGGGCGTGCACCGGGGCAAATTGCTGACGAAGCACGGGCACAATTACTGGCTTACCCCAGCGTGCAATGGCTAACGGATACAGCGACTGAAGCGACTCGGACTGACAACGGATTCGGTTTGCGCACCGAGAGCGGACAGCGGCTCAGCACCAAGCGACTGATCCTGGCCTCGGGCGTCGTCGACGAATTGCCGGACATCGACGGCCTCAGGCAACGCTGGGGCCAAAGCGTTTTTCATTGCCCGTACTGCCACGGTTATGAACTGAATCAAGGCGCGATCGGCGTATTGGCAACGTCACCCATGTCGATTCATCACGCCCTGCTACTGCCGGATTGGGGACCGACCACGTTCTTCACCAACGCAGTCTTCGAGCCGGATGCCGAGCAATTGGCGGAACTGGATCGACGCGGTGTCACCCTGGAAACCCGGTCGGTCATTCACATCCGTGGCGAGCGTGCGGACGTGGTGCTCAGCGATGGCCAGGTCATCGCCGTTGCAGGCCTGTTCGCCATGCCACGCACACGCATGGCCAGCCCGCTGGCTGAACAATTGGGATGTACATTCGAGGATGGCCCGATGGGGCCGTTTATTCAGACTGACGCGACACAACAAACCAGCGTCGCCGGCGTATTTGCCTGCGGAGATGCGGCATTGGCTGCCGGTTCGGTAGCGCTGGCTGTTGGCGATGGGGCCCGCGCCGGTGCAGGCACTCATCGCTCACTGGTCTTTGGCTGATACGTAATACTGCGGGCGTCTCAGCGCGAAGTCGGCTTCAACGCCTCCAGCCAGGCCGGATCAAGGCGCGTCTGCTCGGTGTCGAGTCCCAGCGCCTGCATCCGCTCCTTGTGCGCCTCGACTTCGCGCCACAGCTGCCCATGATCGCTGGAGTTACCGTCCAGTTCATGCATCTGCGTCAACCCAAGATGATAGAAACGCAGCACTTTCATGGCCGTCGCATCGTTCTGCTCCACCGCCGCCGTGACCTGATGCATCACATTGGTGATGCTCATCAGGTTGCGCTTGAGTCGCCAGCTGTACACGGCTGGCGCCATCCAGCTCTGATTCCAGAAACGCCCGCGCAATAACGCAGCCGTCAGCAGAAATGCCACAAACACCCCACCGACATTGAAGCGCAGGTTATCGCCGCCAGGCTCGCCAAACAGCGCCACGGCCACGCTGGAAAACAGCATCGCCAGCACCAGGAACAGCACGGCGATGATGATCGTGCTGCGTCGCGTCTGCTGGCGAAAAGTGGCGGCATCCATCGGCTGAATCTCGAACATCACAAATGACTTCCTTGAGCGACAAAAGGGCTAACTGAAAAAACCGGCCGGCGCATTATCGCCTCTACCGCGGATTTAGCTATGCTGGGGCTCCTTTTCATCTTTTCAGCGTCCAACGGGGACATGGCGGTATAGCGCAGATCGTGCCATCTTCATTCATGGATACACACTATTCGGATGCCATTGCTCAGCTTCGTGATGACATCGTTTTAAGGATCATTGCATGACCCAACGACACGTAATCAATGCCTCGGTCAGCCCGAAAGGCAGCCTGGAAACCCTTTCTCAACGTGAAGTTCAGCAACTGAGCGAAGCCGGATCCGGCAGCACCTACACCCTCTTCCGCCAGTGCGCCCTGGCCATCCTCAACACCGGCGCCCATGTCGATAACGCCAAGACCATCCTCGAAGCCTACAAGGACTTCGAAATCCGCATTCACCAACAGGATCGCGGCGTGCGCCTGGAGCTGCTGAACGCTCCGGCCGACGCGTTCGTCGACGGCGAAATGATCGCCAGCACCCGCGAAATGCTCTTCAGCGCCCTGCGCGACATCGTCTACACCGAAAACGAACTCGACAGCCAACGCATCGACCTGAGCACCTCGCAAGGCATCAGCGACTACGTTTTCCACCTGCTGCGCAACGCGCGCACCCTGCGCCCGGGCGTCGAGCCGAAAATCGTCGTGTGCTGGGGCGGCCACTCGATCAACACCGAAGAATACAAATACACCAAGAAAGTCGGCCACGAACTGGGCCTGCGCAGCCTCGACATTTGCACCGGTTGCGGCCCGGGCGTGATGAAAGGCCCGATGAAGGGTGCGACCATCGCCCACGCCAAGCAACGCATTCACGGTGGTCGCTACCTCGGTTTGACCGAGCCGGGCATCATCGCCGCCGAAGCGCCGAACCCGATCGTCAACGAACTGGTGATCCTGCCGGACATCGAAAAACGTCTGGAAGCCTTCGTGCGCGTTGGCCACGGCATCATCATTTTCCCGGGCGGCGCCGGTACAGCAGAAGAATTCCTCTACCTGCTGGGCATCCTGATGCACCCGGACAATAAAGGGCTACCGTTCCCGGTGATCCTCACCGGGCCGAAGCACGCCGCGCCGTATCTGGAACAGCTCGACGCCTTCGTCATCGCCACTCTCGGCGAAGCGGCCAAGCAGCACTACGAGATCATCATCGACGACCCGGCCGAAGTGGCGCGGCAGATGACCCAAGGCCTGAAAGCAGTGAAGCAGTTCCGCCGCGAGCGCAACGACGCGTTCCATTTCAACTGGCTGCTGAAAATCGACGAAGGCTTCCAGCGTCCGTTCGATCCGACCCACGAAAACATGGCGAATCTGAAACTGCACCGCGACCAGCCACCGCATGAACTGGCGGCCAACCTGCGCCGGGCGTTCTCCGGTATCGTCGCCGGCAACGTCAAGGACAAGGGCATTCGCCTGATCGAAGAACACGGGCCGTACCAGATCCGTGGTGATGCGGCGATCATGCAACCGCTCGACGCACTGCTCAAAGCCTTCGTCGCCCAGCACCGGATGAAACTGCCGGGTGGCGCGGCGTATGTGCCGTGCTATCGAGTGGTGGCGTAACTCTTTCGGTTACCACGCTACAAATGTAGGAGCGAGCCTGCTCGCGATAGCGGTATATCAGTCACTGTTGATGTTGACTGACCCTCCGTTTTCGCGAGCAGGCTCGCTCCCACAGGGTCTGGATGTGTACACAAAGCCTGCATTCACCCACTCAACTGTGGGAGCGAGCCTGCTCGCGAAGAGGCCGCCAAGCACACCTCAAATTTCTGACCTACCCGCCAACCGCATCGCCAGCGCCTTGGCCTGCAACGCCACATCCGTCACCGCCGTACTCTCCCACCACATCCCGCGCAACGGCGGCCCCATGGCAAATAATCGGCTAGCCGCACGCCCGTCGGTATCCAGCACCGCGCCGTCGATTGCCGCCGCAATCCCCAACGCCAACGGCCCCGACCGCACCAGACCGCGCGCCAGCAGTTGCTGCGGCAACGGTCGCGCCACTCGGCGCCAGTCGTATTCGATACCGCTGGAATTGATCAATGCGGCGCCTTGCACCACGCAGGTTTGCGACTCACCGCGCCGCCGAATGCGAATACGGACGCCACCGTCCGGACTTGTCTCAAGCCCTTTGAACGAAGCTGCCTGAATACGCAATCGCCCTTCTTTATAAAGACGCTCAACCAGCGCCGCACTCAACGGTGGCGAACGGTGGTGATGACTTTCCCACCACGGCCGTACATGCCGTACGAATTGTCGACGCTGCGTGTCAGTCGCCTGACTCCACAAACGAGCGATATGCACCCGAACCGTGTCCAGTGGCGCCTGCCAATCGATGCCTTGTGCAATGGCTGCCCGGCAATGCCGGCGTAATTCGCGCAATAACTGGCGAGGCGTGCGAATACTGTGATCGTCGCTGAGAAAATCGATCCAGCCCGGTGGCTGTCGGCGCACATGGGGCAACAAGCCGTGCCGGGAAAACACTTCGATCGGCCCGCGATGCCCGGCTTGCTCCAGCGACACCACGGCATCGACCATGGTCAGGCCAGAGCCGATGATCAACACGGTCGATTGCGGGTCGAGTTGACGCATCGCCGCGACATCCCACGGATCGAGCGCGGCGGCGTTGAGGCCACTGGAAGCTTTCTGCGGCGTTCGTGCTGCGGGGAACATACCGGTCGCCAGCACCGCGCAGGCTCCGTGCAATGACTGCCCATCGCTCAGTGTGAGCTGCACCGAACCGGTATCGACTTGCAGATCGACGACCTCCGCGCGGATGTGCTCAGCGCTCGAGCCATTTTGCATTCCGGCAATGCGCGCCTCGGCCAGACGCTGCTGCACATAGACGCCGAACAATCCACGCGGCGCAAACAGCTCGCTGACCGGCACGTCCTGCTCGGCCGATTCAGGCCAGCCACCGCCGGCAATGTGCTCGGTCAGCCATTGCGTCAGATCATCAGGATTATCCGGATCGACGCTCATACGTGCGGCGTTGCCGTTGAGCGTGTGTCCCAACTCGACCGCGCTGTACGCCTCGCCCCGTCCCAGTTCCGCACGCGGCTCAATGATCAGGACCTTGCGCCGGCCAGGCAGACGTAGCAATTGCACCGCCAGCATCGTGCCGCTGAGGCCACCACCGATAATCAGGATGTCTGCGCTCTGACTCATTCAAATCACCACATTGCGAACAAACCGCGCCGCAACCTCGCCATCGTTGCGATAGGAATGCGGCTGGTTGCTGGCAAACATAAAAAACTCACCGGTGCCGATGTGCTGCGGCTGATCCCCGAGCATCAGGGTAAGGCAGCCTGCAAAGACGAAAATCTGCTCGCTCCAGCCCTCGGCATCTGCTTGCGACGGGTAGACCTCACCCGGTTGCAGACACCATTCCCATTGCTCGACTTCGCGAGTCGCGGTGGCTTTGGAGAGCAACACCGCTTTGCTGCCCGGGTGGGTTCCTGCCCAGGCCACCTCGTTGATGCGGCTCGGGTCGCGGGCATCCGGCGCTTGAATCAGATCGCTGAACGCCACATCCAGCGCTTCGGCAACGCGATCGAGGGTGGTCAGGCTGACATTCTTCTCGCCCGCCTCGATCGCCACCAGCATGCGCCGGCTGACCCCGGACTTTTCTGCCAGCGCGGTCTGGCTCATATCGGCGGCATGCCGTAGACGCCGCACATTCAGGCTGACGTGTTGCAGAACGGACGCCCGTTGCGTTGAATCTTTGTGCACTATATTGCTCACTCGGTGAGGTTGGGCAGTATACTGCGCAACGTTGGGCGCATTGTGCGGCCTCTTTTTTAAAGTGCGCAAGGTCATGACGTCGCAGAACAGCTCCTCCACTCCTCTCCGTTTCTCTCGTTTCAGCAAAGCCGAGTGCGTGCTGGTACTGATCACCATGATCTGGGGCGGTACTTTCCTGCTGGTTCAGCACGCGATGACCGTCAGCGGACCGATGTTTTTTGTCGGTCTGCGCTTCGCCGCTGCGGCGGCTATCGTCGCGCTGTTCTCATGGCGTCATCTGCGTGACCTGACCCTCTTCGAATTGAAGGCGGGCGCCTTTATTGGCGTGGCGATCATGCTTGGTTACGGCTTGCAGACGGTCGGTTTGCAAACGATCCCGAGCAGTCAGTCGGCGTTCATCACCGCGTTGTATGTGCCGTTTGTGCCTTTGCTGCAATGGCTGGTGCTGGGGCGACGCCCGGGGCTGATGCCCAGCATCGGCATCATGTTGGCGTTTACCGGTTTGATGCTGCTGTCAGGCCCGTCCGGTGCAGCGCTGAATTTCAGCCCTGGCGAAATCGCCACGCTGATCAGCGCTATCGCCATCGCCGCCGAAATCATTTTGATCAGCACCTATGCCGGTCAGGTCGATGTGCGCCGAGTGACTGTCGTGCAATTGGCAACCACATCGGTGCTGTCGTTCCTGCTGGTGGTGCCTACCGGGGAAATGATTCCGGATTTCTCCTGGACGCTGCTGGTGACCGCCCTGGGGTTGGGCGCGGCGAGTGCGGCGATTCAGGTGGCGATGAACTGGGCGCAGAAAAGTGTTTCGCCAACCCGGGCGACGTTGATCTATGCGGGCGAGCCGGTATGGGCCGGGATCGTCGGGCGGATTGCCGGGGAGCGGTTGCCAGCGATTGCGCTGGTGGGCGCAGGGTTGATTGTGGCGGCGGTGATTGTCAGTGAGTTGAAGACCAAGGGTAAGGTTGCCGAAGCAGAAGCCGACGCTGAGCAGGCGCGGGAAACCCAAGGTTAATCTGCAATGTCCTTAGTGCCTGGGCTATAGCTATCGCGAGCAGGCTCACTCCTACAAACGCGTTCCCCTGTAGGAGTGAGCCTGCTCGCGATGGGGCCATCACAGGCGCCGTCCCTTCACCTGAAACAATGCCAAACAGAAAATTCCAGACTACTTTGTAGGATTCTGAGACATCCTGGCGTTTGGTGATCAGGGAGCTGGCACGTATGATGCTTCACAAACTTCCGCAGATTAGAAGCCTATGTCCCTGATAGTTCTACTGCTTCTGCCATTCATTGGCAGCTGTCTGGCAGCGGTGCTGCCACACAACGCGCGTAATACCGAATCCCTGTTGGCAGGTCTGGTCGCTTTGATCGGCACCGTCCAGGTCGCGATGTTGTACCCGCAAATTGCCCACGGCGGCGTGATCCGCGAAGAATTCATGTGGCTGCCCAGCCTCGGTCTGAACTTCGTTCTGCGCATGGATGGCTTCGCCTGGCTGTTCTCGATGCTGGTACTCGGCATCGGCACGCTCGTTTCTCTTTATGCCCGTTATTACATGTCGCCGGACGATCCGGTGCCGCGTTTTTTCGCGTTTTTCCTGGCGTTCATGGGCGCCATGCTTGGCCTGGTGATCTCCGGCAACCTGATTCAGATCGTGTTTTTCTGGGAGCTGACCAGCCTCTTCTCGTTCCTGCTGATCGGCTATTGGCACCACCGCGCCGACGCCCGTCGCGGCGCTTATATGGCGTTGATGGTCACCGGTGCCGGCGGACTATGCCTGTTGGCGGGGGTCATGATTCTCGGCCATGTCGTCGGCAGCTATGACCTCGACAAGGTCCTGGCCGCCGGCGACATGATTCGTGCACACGCCCTCTACCCGATTCTCCTTCCTCTGATTCTTATCGGCGCACTCAGCAAAAGCGCCCAGTTCCCTTTCCATTTCTGGCTACCGCACGCGATGGCGGCGCCGACACCGGTTTCGGCTTATCTGCACTCGGCCACCATGGTCAAGGCCGGGGTTTTTCTGCTCGCACGCTTGTGGCCGTCGGTGTCCGGCAGCGAAGAATGGTTCTACATCGTCAGCGGGGCTGGCGCCTGTACGCTGTTGCTCGGTGCGTATTGCGCGATGTTCCAGAACGATCTCAAAGGTCTGCTCGCTTACTCGACCATCAGCCACCTCGGCCTGATCACATTGTTGCTGGGCCTGAACAGTCCACTGGCTGCCGTGGCGGCGGTATTCCACATCCTCAACCATGCGACATTCAAAGCTTCGCTGTTCATGGCTGCGGGCATCATCGACCACGAAAGCGGCACCCGTGACATTCGCAAACTCAGCGGCCTGATCAAACTGATTCCCTTTACCGCGACGCTGGCCATGGTTGCCAGCGCCTCGATGGCGGGTGTGCCATTGCTTAACGGCTTCCTGTCGAAAGAAATGTTCTTCGCTGAAACCGTGTTCATCAACGCCACGGCGTGGGTCGAAGCGGCACTGCCGATTGTCGCGACCATTGCCGGTACGTTCAGCGTTGCCTACTCGCTGCGCTTTACCGTCGATGTGTTCTTCGGTCCACCGGCTACCGACCTGCCGCACACTCCGCACGAGCCGCCGCGCTGGATGCGTGCGCCGGTGGAATTGCTGGTATTCACCTGTTTGTTGGTGGGGATTTTCCCGGCGCAGATCGTCGGTCCATTGCTAGCGGCAGCGGCATTGCCCGTCGTCGGCGGCGAACTGCCGGAATACAGCCTGGCGATCTGGCACGGTCTGAACGCACCGATGATCATGAGCCTGATCGCCATGTCCGGCGGCATCATTGTCTATCTGTTGCTGCGCAATCAGCTCAAGCGCGGACGCTTCAAATACCCGCCGTTGGTTGGCCGCTTCAACGGCAAGCGCCTGTTCGAACGCAGCCTCGTGGTGATGATGCGCCTGGCCCGACGTCTGGAGCGGCGACTCGGCACCAAGCGTCTGCAGATGCAATTGTTCCTGATGGTACTGGCGGCGGTGCTCGCCGGCCTGATCCCGATGTTGCACAGCAGCCTGAGCTGGGGCGACCGGCCGAAGATTCCCGGCTCGATCGTTTTTGTGACCTTGTGGCTGCTGGCGATTGCCTGTGCCCTTGGCGCCGCGTGGCAGGCCAAGTATCACCGTCTCGCTGCATTGACCATGGTCAGCGTCTGCGGCTTGATGACCTGCGTCACCTTCGTCTGGTTCTCCGCGCCCGACCTGGCGCTGACGCAACTGGCAGTCGAAGTGGTCACCACCGTGCTGATCCTGCTCGGTCTGCGCTGGTTGCCACGCCGTATCGAAGAAGTTTCGCCACTGCCAAGCAGCCTGCGCAAGGCACGCATTCGTCGTCTGCGCGACTTGCTGCTGTCGATTGCCGTCGGTGGCGGCATGGCGCTGCTGTCTTACGCCATGCTGACGCGGCAGACGCCGAACGATATCTCTTCGTTCTACCTCAGCCGCGCCATGCCTGAGGGCGGGGGCAGCAACGTGGTCAACGTGATGCTCGTGGACTTCCGCGGCTTCGACACCCTCGGCGAAATCACCGTGCTGGTCGCCGTGGCGCTGACCGTATTCGCCCTGCTACGGCGTTTCCGCCCACCGAAAGAAAGCCTGCAACTGCCTGCCCAGCAACGCTTGCTGGCGCCGGACGTGGTCACCGATCTGGTCAACCCGCGCTCGGCGAGCGACACCGCGCTCGGCTTCATGATGGTGCCGGCCGTGCTGGTGCGCCTATTGCTGCCGATTGCGCTGGTGGTGTCGTTCTACCTGTTCATGCGCGGGCACAACCAACCGGGTGGCGGCTTTGTCGCCGGTCTGGTGATGTCGGTGGCGTTCATCCTGCAATACATGGTCGCCGGTACACAGTGGGTCGAGGCGCAAATGAGCCTGCGGCCACTGCGCTGGATGGGCACCGGGTTGCTGTTTGCCACCGCTACCGGCCTCGGGGCGATGGTCGTCGGTTATCCGTTCCTGACCACGCACACCTGGCATTTCAGCTTGCCAGTGCTGGGGGACATCCATATCGCCAGCGCATTGTTCTTCGATATCGGCGTGTACGGCGTGGTGGTTGGTTCGACGCTGTTGATCCTCACCGCCCTCGCCCACCAATCGGTGCGGGGCCACAAGACCGCATCGCTGCCCAAGTCCGTCGCCAGCAAAGGAGCCGTCTGATGGAAGAAGTCATCGCAATCGCCATCGGCGTGCTCGCCGCGTCCGGCGTCTGGCTGATCCTGCGGCCACGGACGTTCCAGGTGGTCATGGGCCTGTGCCTGCTGTCGTATGGCGTCAATCTGTTCATCTTCAGTATGGGCAGCCTGTTCATCGGCAAGGAGCCGGTGATCAAGGACGGCGTCACCCAGGATTTGCTGCACTACACCGACCCGCTGCCACAGGCCCTGGTACTCACCGCGATCGTCATCAGCTTTGCCATGACCGCGCTGTTCCTCGTCGTGCTGCTCGCCTCGCGCGGCCTGACCGGCACCGACCACGTTGACGGCCGGGAGCCTAAAGAATGATGGCGATGACTCACCTGATCGCCGCACCGATTCTGCTGCCGCTGCTGACTGCCGCGATCATGCTGATGCTCGGCGAACGGCACCGACCGCTGAAGGCGAAAATCAACCTGTTCTCCAGCGTCGTCGGTCTGTTCATTTCGGTGCTGTTGCTGCAGTGGACGCAAACCACTGGCGTACCCGGTTCCATCGGCGTGTACCTGCCGGGCAACTGGCAGGCGCCATTCGGCATCGTGCTGGTGGTCGATCGGCTGTCGGCGCTGATGCTGGTGCTGACCGGGATCATCGGCGTCAGCGCCCTGCTCTTCGCCATGGCACGTTGGGATGGCGCCGGTTCGAGCTTCCACGCGTTGTTCCAGATTCAATTGATGGGCCTGTACGGCGCATTCCTGACGGCGGATCTGTTCAACCTGTTCGTGTTCTTCGAAGTGCTGCTGGCCGCGTCTTATGGCTTGCTGTTGCATGGATCGGGTCGGGCGCGGGTCTCGTCGGGGCTGCATTACATCTCGATCAATCTGTTGGCCTCTTCGCTGTTTTTGATTGGCGCGGCACTTATCTACGGCGTCACGGGCACGTTGAACATGGCCGATCTGGCGCTGAAGATTCCACTGGTGCCGGAAGCTGACCGTGGCTTGCTGCATGCCGGCGCCGGGATTCTCGCCGTCGCGTTCCTGGCCAAGGCCGGTATGTGGCCGCTGAACTTCTGGCTGGTGCCGGCCTACTCCTCGGCCAGTGCGCCGGTCGCGGCGATGTTCGCGATCATGACCAAGGTTGGCGTCTACACCCTGCTGCGCCTGTGGACCCTTCTGTTCTCAGGGCAAGCCGGAGCGTCGGCATTCTTCGGTGGCGACTGGCTGATCTACGGCGGCATGGCGACCATGGCCTGCGCGGCGCTGGCGATTCTCGCCGCGCAACGCCTGGAGCGCATGGCCAGCCTGAGCATTCTGGTGTCGGCCGGTATCCTGTTGTCCGCCGTAGGCTTCGCCCAACCGAACCTGATCGGCGCAGCGCTGTTCTATCTGGTCAGCTCGACCCTGGCCTTGAGCGCGCTGTTCCTGCTGGCCGAGTTGATCGAACGTTCTCGTTCCGCCAACGAGATTCCGCTGGAAGACGAAAGCGAACTGCTACCGCGCCCGCAGGAATCCCTGCAACCGCCCAAAGGTATCAACCTCGATGACGAGCAGAAAGCGGTGGTCGGTCAGGTCATTCCGTGGACCATGGCGTTTCTCGGCCTGAGCTTTATTGCTTGTGCGCTGCTGATCATCGGCATGCCGCCGCTGTCTGGCTTCATCGGCAAACTCAGCCTGATCGGCGCATTGCTCAATCCGCTGGGCCTGGGCACCGGTGCGCCGATTTCCATCGCTGCATGGGCGTTGCTGGCGCTGCTGATCCTCACCGGCCTCGCGTCGTTGATGGCGTTCTCGCGCCTCGGCATCCAGCGCTTCTGGACGCCGGAGGAGCGCCCTTCGCCGCTGCTGCGCAAACTCGAATGTGCGCCGATCTTCCTGTTGCTGGGGCTGAGTATCGTCCTGACCTTTAAGGCTGAACCGCTGCTGCGCTACACCCAAGCTACCGCCGAGGCGCTGAACAACCCGCAGCAATACGTCATGGCGGTGCTCGGCACCCGTGCCGTACCGAGTCCGGAAGCCAAATCGGCGATGCTGGAGGTGCAGCCATGAAGCGCGTGTTTCCTGCACCGTTGTTGTCGTTGGCATTGTGCGTTCTGTGGCTGACCCTGAACCTGTCGATCAGCCCGGGCAATCTGCTGCTCGGCGCGATGCTGGGTTTTGCTGCACCTTTGATGATGCGCAAACTGCGTCCGAAACAGGTACGCATTCGCCGCCCCGGGACAATCCTGCGCCTGTTCTTCCTCGTCGGTCGCGACGTGGTGGTGTCCAACCTGATTGTCGCGTGGGGCGTGCTCAACGCCGGTCGTCGCCCGCTGCGCTCTGGCTTCGTCAAAGTCCCGCTGGACCTGCGCGATGCTCACGGTCTGGCGACACTGGCGATGATCTGCACGGTGGTGCCCGGCACGGTGTGGTCGGAGCTGGCGCTGGACCGCAGCATTCTGTTGCTGCACGTCTGGGATCTGGATGATGAAGCGCAATTCATCGAGCACTTCAAGTCCACCTACGAGCGGCCGTTGATGGAGATTTTCGAATGAGCCCATTACTGTCGAACGCCATCCTGCTGACGCTGTTCCTGTTCTCGCTGGCCATGGTGCTGACGCTGGTGCGTTTGTTCAAAGGCCCGTCGGCACAGGATCGAGTCCTGGCGCTGGATTACCTGTACATCGTCGCGATGTTGATGATGCTGACCCTGGGTATTCGTTATTCCAGTGACACTTACTTCGAAGCGGCGCTGCTGATTGCGCTGTTCGGCTTCGTCGGCTCGTTTGCCCTGGCGAAATTCCTGCTGCGTGGCGAGGTGATCGAATGAATGCTGAATTGTCTCTGTGGGTCGAGATTCCGGTGGCGATCCTGCTGGTGCTCAGCGGCCTGTTCGCGCTGATTGGTGCAATCGGTTTGTTGCGCATGAAGGATTACTTCCAGCGCATGCACCCGCCGGCACTGGCCTCAACGCTGGGGGCGTGGTGTGTGGCGTTGGCGTCGATCATCTGCTTCTCGGCGCTGAAATCCGGGCCGGTGATACATGCCTGGCTGATTCCGATTTTGCTGGCGATCACTGTGCCGGTGACGACCTTGCTGCTGGCGCGAGCGGCGTTGTTCCGCAAGCGCATGGCCGGGGATGATGTGCCGGCCGAGGTCAGTAGCCGACGCACCGAGAGCGGTAGCTGAACCGTTACAAGATCGCAGCCTTCGGCAGCTCCTACATTGGAATGCGCTCCCCCCTGTAGGAGTTGCCGAAGGCTGCGATCTTTTGATCTTGCTTTTCTAGACCCAAGCCACCGCCAACAACCCCGCCCCCAACACCGCACACAACGGCGAATACACCCAGGTGTCGAGCCGCGCAAACCGCGAATCCTTCACTTCCTTGAAAAAACCGACCAGATTCGAATCACCAATCGCCCGGGCAAACATCAACAGCGCAATCGCGCTGATCACCCATTGCAACGCCTTGTGCGTCACCGCCGGCATGCCCCAGCCCACCCGCATACACACCAACGCCGCAATCACCAACAATGCCGCCGCCACAATCAACGTGAGCCAGCCAGACGGCTTGAACGCCGGCCGCACCGTTGCGACAAATCCGCGCACCGGCACCTGCGGCACCACCACCGCAGCCGCCCACTGCCCGCCCAACGCCCAATACACGTGCATCAAGGCGATCACCGCAAACGTTGTCACCAGCCATTGAGCCAACACAAAGGTCATGGTTGAAATCCTTGGAAAGGGATTTGAACAAATCATCCTAGTCGGATTTTTTTCAAGTGCACGACCGATCGGCGGTACGGTAAAGTGCCGCCCCATGAAATTCTCCCGTTCCGATCGCTCACTGCTGGCCTGGATGCTCTATTGCTGCGTCCTGTTCAACGTGTTCGCCTGCAGCATCGGTCACGGACAAATGGTCGGCATGCAGCTGAACGGTATCGGCGGCCAGTTCTGTACAGTCGACCCGGCCACTCAAGCGCCGCTCGCCAGCAACCCCACCGAAGAACAACTGCCCACCCTGTCCAAGGCATTTGGCTGTCCGCTGTGCTCGGTCGGCGGTGGCATGGGCCCAGCATTCAACTCCAGCCTCACGCTGGCGATCCTGCCCGAACACCACAGTCCGCCGCTGGCGCCCATCGTCAGCGCCGACCTCCC
This sequence comes from Pseudomonas sp. AC242, assembly GCF_979258655.1. Classification (NCBI taxonomy): domain Bacteria; kingdom Pseudomonadati; phylum Pseudomonadota; class Gammaproteobacteria; order Pseudomonadales; family Pseudomonadaceae; genus Pseudomonas; species Pseudomonas sp. AC242. The sequence continues at coordinate 1,849,118 of NZ_OZ409873.1, read as the reverse complement.
TGCCCGCTTCACCTGGCCTTCAGCCAACCCTCGCGCCCCACCGCTCGCCTGAGTGTCTCTGCCTTTTTGATTTGTCAGCCCACTGCGCCAACGCGCGGCGTTCGCCTGTGCGCTGACTCCTAGACAAGCATTCAGGATTCAAATGATGAAACAACTCACTTTGCTGGCGAGCCTATGCGGCTGCCTGTCCGTTAACGTCTGGGCGCAATCCACCGTGGATCTGGCGCCAATCACCATCGATGGCGAGTCCGGCACGGAACCGGGCCTGAGCCTCGACCAATCCAGCGGCATGGCCTCGCGCCTCGGCTTGAGCGTGCGCGACACACCCGCCTCGGTGGCCATCGCCAAGCGCAACGATATCGAACGCCATGGCGCGCAGAACTTCCAGGACGCCGCCAACGCCTTGCCCGGGGTCAACGCCAGTGCGCCGCCGGGATTTGGTGGTTTCGTTTCCTATCGCGGCTTCACCAGCAGCCAGATCACCCAGATGTTCAACGGCATCAACGTTTCCGGCGGCCTCGCGCGGCCTGTCGATTCGTGGATCTATGATCGTGTGGAACTGGTCGGCGGCCCGTCATCGCTGATCAATGGTGCGGGCTCCGTTGGCGGCTCGCTGAACTACGTAACCAAACTGGCCACCCGCGATGAACAAGCAGTTGAAGGCCGGATCAGCTACGGCACCTACGACACCACCGAGACGGCGTTCGGCCTCAATCATGCACTGACCGAGCCGAGCGCCGACGTGCAGCACTACGCGCGACTCGACGTCAGCCACAACACCAGCAACGGCTACATCGACCGCCAGGAGCGCGATGCCTGGAGCGTGGCGTTCTCGCTGCTCAGCGACCTCACGCCCGACCTGTCGCACACGTTGGCGCTGGAATATCAGGACGAACACGAAGACAGTCCGTACTGGGGCACGCCCGTACTCAATCCCAAGGCCGGCGAATTGAAGATCGACAAACACAATCGCTTCAACAACTACAACGTCGAGGACGGTCGCTACGAGCAGCGGACAATTTGGGTGCGCTCGATCATCGACTACCGGATCAACGACAGCACCACCCTGCGCAACACGCTGTATCACCTCGACAGCCAGCGCGATTACCGCAACCTCGAAACTTACCAGTACAACGCCGACAACACGGCGGTGAATCGTTCGACTGCCTATCAGGTACGCCATCAGGGCGAGCAGAACGGCAACCAGTTCGAACTGCGCCACGACAACATGCTGTTCGGTCTCGACACGACGTGGTCGGGGGGCTTCGAATACAAGGTCAACCAGACCACCAACTCGCCACTGAACGTCAAAGGCGCGAGCACGGTCGATCCGAACAACTATCGTCCGGGGCACTTCTACGACATCCCGGGCACCAACCCCAAACTGATCAGCGACAAGACCAACGAGGTCACCACCAAGGCGCTGTTCGTGGAAAACCGGCTGGCGTTGACCGACAAGCTGTCGCTGCTCACCGGTCTGCGTTATGACGACATTGATCTCGACGTGACCAACCATCGCACTGTAACCGCCGCTAACCCCAAGCACCTCAAGCGCAGTTGGGAGCCGGTCACCGGCCGCGCCGGCCTGACCTACCAATTCATTCCATCGGCCAACGTCTACGTGCAATACAGCACCGCCGCCGAGCAGCCGAACGGTACGCAGGACTTCGACGTTTCGACCGGCAAGCAGTGGGAGATTGGTAGCAAATTTGATTATCTGAATGGACGCGGCTCGGCGACGATTGCCGCCTACACCATTGAGCGAAAGGACTTCGCGGTGACCGATCCGCTGGACCCGACCAGCAGCATTCCGGTCGGCCAGCAAACGTCAAAAGGCATCGAAATCGCCAGTTCGCTGCGGATCACCGACAAGTTATTGGCCGAAGGTAACTTCGCCTGGGTCGATGCGCAGTACGATGATTTCACCGAAAAGAATGCTGCCGGGGTGGTGGTGTCGCGCAAGGGCAACACGCCGACCAACGTGCCGGATCGAGTCGGTAATCTGTGGCTGACGTATGACTTTTCGCCGCAATGGCAAGGTGGGGTTGATGCGCGGTATGTGGCGTCGGTGTATGCGGACACGGCGAACACCATGACCGTGCCGTCGTACACCCTGTTTGGCAGCTTCCTCAGCTACAAGGTGGATTCGCACACCACCGTGACCGGTCGCGTGCGTAACCTGACCAATGAGGTGTATGCCGAGTTTGCGCATGTTTCGCCGGCGTATTACCTGGGGACACCGCGCACCTTCGAACTGGCCGTGCAGACGAAGTTTTAAAAGCATCGCGGGCAAGCCCGCTCCCACAGTGTTTGGTGTCGTACATAAAATTTGCATTCGACGACAATACCTGTGGGAGCGGGCTTGCCCGCGATGAGGCCGGGCGCTACAGCCTCTATTTCAGATCAGCCGAAACCTTCTCCGCCACATCCTTCGGCAACCAGGCCTGCCACACATCCGGGTGGGCCTTCATGAACGCCACCGCCGCATCACGCGGCGCCGTGTGCTTCTCGCTCATCTCGGCCAATGCCTTGTTCAACGGCTCAATTGGAAAGTCCACTTTGCTGAAGAACTCGGCAATCTGCGGATATTGCTTCTGGAACGGCGTAGACACGCCAATCGACAGCTTCGACGCCAGCGAACGGGTCGGTTTTGGATTGGGATTATCAGCATCAGTCAGCGTCTTCCACGCCTCGGCATCAAACGGCGGCTCTTCCAGCTGCACCAGTTTGAATTTGCCTAGCAGCGGCGTCGGTGACCAGTAGTAAAACAGCACCGGTTTGCCGCGACGAATCGAAGAGCTGATCTCGGCATCCAGCGCCGCGCCCGAACCACTGCGGAAATTGGTGTAATCGTCCTGCAACCCATAAGCCGTCAACTTCTGCTTGTTGACCACTTCCGAGGTCCAGCCGATCGGGCTGTTGAGGAAGCGCCCCTTGCCCGGGGTTTCCGGATCCTTGAACACGTCCTTGTACTTTTTCAGATCACTGACACTGCGCAGCTCCGGTGCCAGCGGCTTGATGCCTTTGGCCGGATCGCCCTTGATCACGTACTCCGGCACCCACCAGCCCTCGGTAGCGCCTTTGACGGTATCGCCAAGACTGACGACTTTACCTTCGGCCTCGGCCTTGACCCACACCGGACTGCGCCCGGCCCACTCCTCGCCAATGACCTGGATGTCATTGTTGGCCAGTGCGGTTTCCAGCGTGATGGTGGTGCCAGGCAAGGTGTCGGTCGGCAAACCATAGCCCTTCTCGACGATGATCCGCAGGACATCGGTAATCAGGCTGCCACTTTCCCAGTTCAGGTCGGCAAAATGGATCGGCGCCTGGGCGGCCATCACCGATGGCGCTGATGTCAGCAAACCGAACGTGGCCACGCTGGCGGCCAATAACCGTCGAAATCCGTTCATGCATTGCACCTCGTGCTGTTCACAGCAATGGCAGGATGGCCTGACAGAAGACCGCAAGCCTCTGAATACTCAGTCAACTGACTGTAGCCGAGGTTCCTGCTTTTTCCGGGTCATGCTGCGGACGAGGTTATCAATCAGACTTTTCCTGCAAGCGTTGCAGCTCGCGTCTGACCATGCTGGCGTATTCCGCAGGGCGCAACTGGTAGATCTGCGCAGCCAGCCAATTCAGCCAGGCGCCTTGCAGCTCAGCCTTGGCGGCGAACAAGCGCTGGGCCTCCTCGCGTGCAGTGTCGAGGTTCTGCGAATGGAAATCCGCGCGGCTCACTCGCTGGCCTTGAACGTCACCAGTTCGCCCTTGCGCCACTTGGCAGCTTTGGCGGTCACGGCTTTCAGCGTTTTGGTCAGGCCTTCCTGCAATTGCTGATGAGCGGCGAACACGGTCACCACGCTGTGGCCTTCCTTGAACAGGATCGCGTGCCCGTCAGCGGTCTCGACGAAAGCGTAATCGCCCAGTCCATAGACCGTGAGTTTGATTTCGCGAAAACGGATATCCATCTTGCCGCCTTCACGGCTGGGCAAGACCGATGCACTGAAATGATCGCCGACCTTGAGCTTGAGCCCCGGCTTGTCATCAACCACCAAGGCGCTTTCGGTGTCGATCTCGGCCACGTAAATGCCTTCGGCGTTCTGCTCGGTGATGTAAACAAAACGCGACTGGAACAACTTGACCAGCTTTGCACGCAAATCACCCAACACGAACAAAGCATGCATATCGAGATTACTGACTGCCAAAGAAACATCCCCACATCTGAAAAAACCGCACACGGAAAACGCGCACGGCAAAAAAACGGCCAGGCCGATGTCACTGCCAAATAAATCAATAAAGCCCGAATCGAGCAGAGTGCTCATTCAACACGAGGCTGGTAAGACTACCGGATTGTCACTCGCGAAACTCATCCCGAAGTCGCCAAAGCTTGAAGGAAAAATCCTCACCGTTGGCAAGAGCAGTCTGACTACGAACTTTAGGGAAAATTCTCACGAAAAAAAGCACTTTTCCGACATATCGCTGGCGAAAAATTGCTTTAGATAAGCCCTGTCGCCAACGGGTACTGGCGATTCTAGAGCAGCGATGCTCATTCCGACTACCCGCAACGGCCTGTAAATATCGGCCAACTGATGAAAAGGACTTCATATGTGCACTCGGACTCACTTTGCCATGACCACAGACGCCCGGATCGAATCACCGCTGATCCTGCGTGCCACTGATATGAGCGACCATTGCCCACGTTTTCAAGTCGTACCGGCCGGCAACGCCTTCTTCCACATAAAGGAAACATCGACCGGCCGTGTAAGAGGTTTCCGTGAAGATCACAACGAAGCCTGCGCCCTCGCCCGCTCACTGGAATCAAAGATCGAACTCCTGGCGAGTGGCTGCCTCAGATAAAGAGAGCGATCCACCGCGCCGTAACGGCGCCCATTGAAGGAGTACACGATGGAACTGCCAGCATACGATCTGAAAACCCTGTTCGATCAACTGGGGTTGCCTTCAGAAGGTAACGCAATCGACGATTTCATCGAGGCGCATCCATTGGATGCAAACACCAAACTGATCGACGCCGATTTCTGGTCACCGCAACAGGCACAACTACTCAAGGAATGGCTAAGGGCCGATGGCGAAGAAGCGGTGATGGTCGATGAACTGAATGTGCGCTTGCACCGCGGCAAGTAATTCTGGATCAGTGAAGGCTGTCACATGGTTCGGCGTGCAACTGCGCGAGCCATGCAGCCTTGCACTCCTCGGCCTCGTCGCGACTGGCAAACGCGGTGCCGCGACGCTCGCCATTGAGCAATACCACCCAGCAAATGCTGCGCCCCATTGCGCGCAGTCCGGCCGGTACGCCACTGCCGATCATCACCGCGACATCAACTCTGCACTGCATGCAGCCCTCCCGAAATCATTAGCAACCTAACTAAGTGGTCAGATTAATGGTTTCTTTCGAGCGGAAACAGCAAGCTCCGTGCACAGATTCATTGCATCAGAAGTAACAATCGCTCAACGCGGTTTTTCCGGCTTATAGCCCAGACGCAATCCACCCCAGTGCCGGCCCTTGATCATGATCGGCACCGACAAATCATGCATCAGCTCACCGGTGTCGCGGGTGTAAGTCTGCAACAACACCGGTTGTTGATGGCTGCCGCAGCGAATACCGGTGCGGTCAGCAAACTTGCGTTTGGTGCGATTGTTCACTGCGTCGACCTGCGCATCGCCGGTTAACGGCTGACTGAACAGCTGATTGTGCGTCGGCACATAACCCTGTTGCGTACAGGCAATGGCGAATACCAACCCCTCGTGACGCGGCAACAATGGCTCCTGAATCGCCGGCAGCACCTGATCGGTGTAGCGGTCGAAACGGGTTTGGAATTTCGCCGGTTGTGTATTCGGGATCGGCTGATACTGACGATCAAACAGGTCCTCAAGGCTGATCCGGCCCTGCTCGACATCCGCCTCGAAACGCGCAGCAATCTGGCTCGCGCCCTCGCGGGCCAGATCGTAGATGCGCTGGTGATAGTCATCCAGCCCGACTTCGGCAAGACGCTCACTGATGGTTTCCGCCTGCCCTTCCATTTGCACTGCGGCTTCAGCGAGGCGGCGAGTCTGTTGATCGCTGATCGCCAGATCGCTACGCATCTGCTCGATCGCCTTGAACAGGCTGTCGAGTTGTTCGCGATTGGTTTCCGCGCCCTGAGCAATTTCACCGACCTGACTTTCCACCCCGGCTGCCAGTCGCGCGATGTTCTCCAGATGCTGACCGGTGTGCTCGACCTGCTCGACACCGGTCTGCAGATCACTCGACAGCTGGCGAATCTGCTCCACCACCTGCGCCGTGCGTTGTTGAATGTCAGCGACCATCTCACCCACTTCACCGGTGGCCGACGCCGTGCGCGCCGCCAATCCACGAACCTCATCCGCCACCACGGCAAACCCGCGACCATGCTCACCGGCTCGCGCCGCTTCGATCGCCGCGTTCAATGCGAGCAGATTGGTCTGGCTGGCAATCGACTGAATCACCAGCGTCACGCGCTGAATATCATCGCTGCGCAGACTCAAGGCTTCGATCAGTTCACGGCTGGCATTGGCGCGCTGACTGAGTTGATGCATGCGCGAGATCGAATCCACCAGCTCCGTGCGCCCCGCTGCGCTGCTGTGATGCGCTTGACTGGCCGCCTCAAGCGCGGCACGGCTGAGTTGTGAAGTGGCGTGTTCGGTGGCGATCATCACCTCGGCATTGCTGACGATCTGCGCCGCCGCATCGAGTTGCGATTCGAGTTTGCTCGCCAGTTCCTTGACCGAAAACGCCACGCCGGCCGCCGACAACGCGTTATGGCTGGTGGTGTAGGAAAGGTCGCGGGTCAGTTCGGACATTGCGCTGCCAGTGTCGGCAGGCTGGACCTCGGGGATGGCGCGAGAACGCAAGCGCGGTAGCCAGACAATCAGCACCGCCAACGGCATGCCAATGTACAGCGACCATCCACCCAGCGTCATGCCGGCCAGCAACAGCATCAGGGCGATGCTTTGCAGGGTCGGTGCGATCCAGCGGTTTTTCGGCAAAAGCACTGGTGCAGGCAAAGCCCCAACCAGAGATCCGTCTCTCGTCATATCAATACCCCACGCTTGTTCTCGTTATTGTGACTGCATTAAACGCCACTACAACGCCATTATCCATGGTCCGTTAGTCGTGGGGTCTGTGGCAGGTCAATGGAACGGCGCGGGATTGTTGCAGACGAGCAAAAACAAAGATCGCAGCCTTCAGCAACGCCCATGTAGGAGCTGCCGAAGGCTGCGATCTTTTCAAGGTGCCCTGTTGAAAGGGTCACCCCACAGAATCAGGCCTGACGCTGGTGCTTGTCGATCTGCTCGTGACGCTCTTGAGCTTCGATGCAGTACTTGGTGGTCGGGCTGATCAGCAGGCGCTTCAGGCCAATGGCCTCGCCGCTGTCATCGCACCAGCCAAAACTGTCTTCCTTGATGCGCTCAAGGGCTTGTTCCAGTTGCGGCAGCATGCGCTGGTCGCGATCGATCGCGTTTACCAGCCAAGTGCGCTCTTCTTCAACCGAAGCCGCGTCCGCCGGGTCAGCCGGGGTGTCCAGGCTTTCGATGGCGATACGATTTTGCTCAATGCGCTCGTGGGTTTCGACTTTCATGTTCTGCAACAGCTCAGTGAAGAAAGCGTGCTGCTCTGCATTCATGTAGTCATCTGCCGGCATGGCCAGCAACTTGTCCTTTGTCATTGATATCTCTATAAAAAAACGTGCATTAAGGCGAATTAGGGAGCGTTTCGGCGAACCGCGAGCGGTCGGCGAAAAGGCATCGTTTATTGCAAATGCCACCCGGCACTCAATTTACGAGGGGCGGCAGTCTAAGGCCCGAATGAGGCCTCAGCAACTGTAAATACAGGGAATTTGTCCGACAACGTCCGGAAAGTGCTCTGACACAGCGTTCACACGGCCATCGGAGTGCGTTTATAGCAAGAAATTCAGTCGAGCGGCTGTATATAGAAGACAAACGGCTAACCACACAGCGCCCAGACGCAATTTTTTACCACGCACTGCATCGTTTCAGCAAAGCAGAACCGCAAAAGCCCCCCTACTATCAGGCCCACCGTGTGATCAAACAGCCTGAAGGATGACCTATGCCCCGCCCCGATCTGCCGGCCACCGACGAGGTTTCACTCGCCAGCCCCCCGATCAATGCCGAGCGCCTGCTGCAACTGATCACCGACGAATACGACGCCCTGCCGCGTCAACTTAAACGCATCGCCAGCTACATCAGCCAGCAGAGCGACCGGATCATGGTCGACCGCATCAGCGACATCGCCCGCGAGTGCGAAGTCCACCCGTCCGCCATCGTGCGCTTCTCGCAACGCTTCGGTTTTAGCGGCTTCAGCGAAATGCAGGCACTGTTCCGCAGCGCCTACACCCACAAAGCCTCACCGGTGCAAAACTACCAGCAGCGCATCCGCAGCATGATCGCCAACCAGTCGCAGCAAGCCAGCGCCGGCGACCTCGCCCGCGAATGCATCGACGCCACCCGCTCCGGCATCGAACGCCTGGGCCGTGAACTCGACGACGCCGCGTTCGAAAAAGCCGTCGACCTGATCGTCAACGCCGACAACATTTATGTCGTCGGCGTGCGCCGCTCCTTCGCCGTCGCCGACTACCTCGTTTACAACTTGCAACACACTCAGAAGCGCATTCACCTGGTTTCCGGGCTGGGCGGCAGCTATCGAGAGCAAATGCGCAGCGTGCGCGCGAACGATCTGGTCATCGCCATCAGCTTCGTGCCCTACGCCAAGGAAACCCAGCACTGCCTGCGCTTCGCCCGCCAGCAACAGGCCAACACCCTGATCCTCACCGACAGCCACCTCTCGCCGCTGGCGAAACTCGCCGACAGCGTATTGCTGGTCAACGAAGGCAGCGCCCTCGCCTTTCGTTCGCTGAGTGCGACGTTGTGTTTGTGTCAGGCCTTGTTTGTCGCGGTGGCGTATCGGCTGGAACTGAATGTTGATGAGATCCACGAGCAGGCGGGGTTTGATGACTAGTGCGCCGGCAGGTGCAGGGCATCGGCCGGCGCATAGCTTTGCTCACGGATATTGCCTAATCCGCCTTGGGGGCGTCTTCATTCATTAGCTTCATTATTATTTTCAAGATGGTGCTCGGATCATCGCCTTTGCGGACAAGCACAACAGGAGTGGACCCCGGAGATACCCGCGGCACGTTGGCAACCTGATCGGCATCCTTAGGTGGCAGCAACGATTCAACGCTGTAATTGATACCTCGGAAACCTATGGCTACGGGCCGGGCGAACGCCTGACGCAGTGTCACACCCAATGCAGATGATCTGACCACTGAACCCGTAACGCCAGGCAAGTCAGGCGCCACCTTGCTGACCTTTTCACGCAGCTGTGCGTTCACTTGCACCAGTTCGGCTTCCACTTGATCGATCTTTGCTTGAGAACTCGCCGATACCGGCGCTTCTGCCGGTTTTGCCTCTGGTTTGGGGGTCTCCGGGGTTTTCGGGTCGGCCATTTTTGTGACCTTGTCTTCTTTGGTTTGCACCTTGCCCGCTTCCCCTTCGCCTGCGGCCTTCGGTGCCGGGCGGAGTTTGGTCAACTGCGCCTCAAGGCTTTTTTTCTTGTCACTCAAATCGACCATGGCCATGGTCAATGCCGAAAACGAGGCACTCATTCCCTCTTCCGAAGAAACACTCACATCAATGGCTCGGGCCAGGTAAACATCCGTGATCAACACCAGGACGGGTGGCGAGCGATCAAAAAATGTCGAGCTCTTCTTGCGCAGCGATTCTGCAGCCTCTTGCATCATTTGCCGATCTGCGATGGTGTAACGCTTTGGAGCCAAGGCGGCAAACCGACGCCTCGCCTGCAGATAGCTGACACCATAGGTTTCAGCTGCCGGCACCGAGTAAGACACGCTGTATTGTGATCGGCGGCCAAACCCAAGCATTGCCCCGATCGCGTTGCTGGCGACGTTAACGCCAATGTCGCTTTCCGATAGCGATGCAAAGGTGAATCCGGGAAACGCCACAAGGCTGTTGACCACCCTGTCGTGAACCATCAGTGGCAAGACCTTGCGCGCCTGGACGGTGCCATTTCCCGTCCCGTCATCGTAGGTGTCGGTTGACTCGAACCTGACAGTGGGCGCCGATTCATATAGTTCCTCACTGAGATCGATGTGATCGATTCGTAAGGACCCCAGTACATAGTCAGCCGTCTTGGCCTTCTGCCCATTCGGGACCGAGCGCGCGATAAATACGTCCCCAACCTCGAACTGGGCGCGAGGTGGATAAATAGCCTGAATGCCCAACTGCTCCGTATTTGTCGCCCAGTTTTCGGCAACAACCCCGGGCTCCGGCCTGGAACCGCATCCCGCCAATCCCACTCCGATCACGCACCAGCACAGGTACCTGTATTCCCTCATTGGATGCCCCTCCCTCCAGTTTCGAAAGCACGAACTGCCGCATCGAATGCGCTCAGGTCGGCGCCTCAACGTTCTAGGGGTCGTGGACTGCAAGGGAGTAATACAAACGAGTACTGAATCAGAGGGCCTGAAGCTCGCTTAACTTTTCCATCCCTGGACGGTGCTGGCACTCTGACTATAGAACCCTCGCAACAACTGGCAAGGCCAGGTGAAGCCTTTATTTTCGGGTGTTTCATGCGTGTTACGGATCGCGACGACGAACTCTTCGAGGGCGTTACAGTAGTCAGCCGACAAACTTTCCCGCTACATTCGACATCCATTGCCCGTCATCATCAGTCCCGCCAAGGAATTGCACATGAAACTGATCGGAATGCTCGACTCACCCTACGTGCGCCGCGTAGCCATCTCCGCCAAACGCCTTGGCATCGACCTCGAACACGAGTCAGTCTCGGTGTTCCGCCACTTCGAGCAATTCCAGCAGATCAACCCGGTGGTCAAAGCCCCCACGCTGATCCTCGACGACGGCGTGGTCCTGATGGACTCGACCCTCATCCTCGACTACCTCGAAGCCAGTTCCGGCAAAAGCCTGCTGCCAACCGACCTGAAACAACGCGCCCACGCCCTGCGCCTGATCGGCCTCAGCCTCGCCGCCTGCGAAAAAGCCGTGCAGCTCTACTACGAACGCAACCTGCGCCCGGCCGACATCCAATACCAGCCGTGGGTCGAACGCGTCGAAGGCCAACTCGCCGCCGCCTTCACCGCCCTCGAGCAAGAACTGGAAAAAACCGGCCTGCCCACCGACGGCACCCTCACCCAGGCCGGCATCAGCCTCGCCGTCGCCTGGAGCTTCACCGGCCTCGTCGTCCCCGACCAGATCGACACGCGCCGCTACCCCCACATCGCCCAATACACCGCCTACGCCGAAACCCTCGAAGCGTTCGTCAGCACCCCGATGACCTGACCATGAGCACCACCGACACCGCCGCCCCGGCGTTAAAGGAAATCTTCAACGCCGAGCGCTTGCAGCACATCGCCAGCGAAATGAGCGCCGTGTACCCGGCATTCAAGGCCAAGGCGTTTCTCAAACACGCCCAGGACGGACTCGCTGAATTATCAGTGATGCAACGCATGGCGCGGGTTAGCGAAAGCCTGCACGCCGTGTTGCCGCTGGACTACGAAGATTCCCTCAATGTATTGCGTGAACTCGCACCAAGGCTGAACAGCGGATTCGTCAGCATGTGTTTGCCGCATTACGTCGCGAGCTATGGCGGGCATGCGTTCGACACCTCCATGGACGCCCTGAAGTACTTCACCACCTTCGGCTCCTCCGAATTCGCCATCCGCCACTTTCTGCGCAGCGACCTGGAACGGTCGTTAGAGCTGATGCACGACTGGACCCGCGATGAGAACCACCACGTCCGACGACTCGCCAGCGAAGGCAGCCGCCCTCGCCTGCCTTGGTCGTTTCGGTTGGAAGCGGTGCAGGCGGATCCACAGTTGGCCGCCGGGATACTCGATCGGTTGAAGGCGGATGAGAGTTTGTATGTGCGCAAGTCCGTGGCGAATCATTTGAATGATGTGACGAAGGTGCATCCGGGGTGGGTGCTGGACACGATTGAAGGTTGGTCGCTGGAAAACAAGCACACGGCGTGGATTGCGAAGCATGCGTTGCGGAGCTTGATCAAGCAGGGGGATTTGCGGGCGCTGACGGTGATTGGTGCCGGGGCGAAGGCTGAGGTTGAGTTGTTGGATGTGCGGGTTGAACCGGCGGTGGTTAGGCTGGGGGAAGCGATTACGTTGTCGTTTGTGGTGAAGTCGACGGTGGCGCATGAGCAGCGGTTGGTGATTGATTATGCGATTGACTATGTGAAGGCGAATGGTGGGGTTTCGGGGAAGGTTTTTAAGTTGAAGACGGTGGGGTTGGCGGGGTTTGAGAGTGTGGTTGTGGGGAGGCGGCAGGTGATTAGGGACTTTACGACGAGGAAGCATTTTGAGGGGCGGCATGTGGTACGGGTTATGGTTAATGGGGAGGTGTTAGGTAACGCTGCATTCGACATTGTTGCTGGGTGGCACCACAGATAAATTCCGTTGATCTGAGAGTAACGCTGATTGATATGGAATTACGGACAGAGCTGCTTTCGGCCAATAGTGGGCGTTCGCCAGAGATGCTGCCGACCAATACAGAAGATAAGATAGTCACAACTTGAGAAATTATGGAGTCGCCACAGCATCCAACGCAAACATTAGCCACTTAAACCAAGCGCAGTCGCTGCGTAAAAAATAGCTAAATTCATCGTTAAAACGAAGACAAAATCATTGTTCAACACAACCAAATTCAAAATCTCAGTTGAACAGCAACTACCCCTAATCGCGCTACAGCCCAGAAACAGCGATCTAACAAGCATGGCAACATTGTTCAAACTCTGCGAAATCTCTGAAAAAATCACAGAAGCCTATCCCGCCTACACAAGAAAGATAACAATTTAAACCCAAAAACAAACGTGATGCCGCATGGTGGCATTGCGCCACAAAAAATCGTAAACTAGCTAGAGCTATATCGAACATCAACCAAGCAACACAAGGCAAGGCAACCTACTAATAAATCACGAAGGCAAAGTCAACCTTTAACCTCTACCAAGGCGAAACATCAAACACAAACTTAATAGCCCCATTTAATAGATAAACTGGAATCAGCAACTTAAGGAAGAATATGACCCCCACCGCAATCCAACTCGAAGTTCGCGACCTCTTCATAAAACTAAAGTTTGGAGAGATTTCAGAAGAGACTGCAACTTTAACATTAGACTCAACCCTCAATAAAATAAATAATTTGCAATGGGAAAACTTTCAAAAAGCCCACACTTTAACTATTCAAGAGCTTCAAGATTTTGGTTTTGGTGCTTTTCCTCTGCTACTAAAATTCCTGTTGGATCATACGAAGGGCTTAGCCACAGTAACACCTATCAAACGACAAGACCCTACATTTGATCCATGCGGGAAAAACAAGTACTTTACATTCTACAGAAAAGCCATTGGCTCTCATAAAAACGGCATTAGACTTTCAACTTTTTCCATTCCAAACACAACCAAAAAAGAAACAGAACAATATAAAGCTTGGACCATATCCCTACTGAATGAAACAGTATCTACACCGAGCGAAAGTGAGCACAAAGGCGACCTTGTCACTGCACTTTCATTACTAGCACTGCTAAAGCAGTTGAGCAAAAAAACGGGCAAGCCTGAAGAATTTTATTTCTACTGTGATTCCCTACTAGACAGGTTAGTCAGAGACGGTCGCAATCAGGATGCTCGAGACATTGCAGAAGAAGTCATCGCCTGCTCAATCAGCGACAACCTGAGGCAATACGGACACTGGTGTAAAATGTCGTTAATTAATAGGCAAAAAAACCCTATTGAGGCTGCACTTAATGGCTGCCTAATGTTCAAAGCCATTCAACAATCAACGGAGATACCAGAACAAAGTATTTATCGAATACTGAAAGCCCTGTTAATACTTTTTAGAGATTGCGGGTTACTTGAGCTTCTTGAAGACGTTCAAAACACTATTAATTCTTACGACTTCCTCGACCAATATGACAAAGAAAGCCTCGTCGTCATGTCGATAAACGACAAACTGCGCCACGCTCCATCAGAGAGTGCGCAAATTGCTGAAAACTACGCAAGCCAGAATCTTGAGGCAATTCTAAAACGTGGGAAGCCTGCTATTGAGAGTTGGCATGCGATAATCTGTAATCTAATTAATCACGTACCAAATCTGATTGCCAACCACCCCTCGCTCAGCAGAATTTTCTCTGAATCCGAGAGCATATTGGGTGCGACTCACACAAAACAAATGAGGGGTATGATCCTCTCAGATCAAAGCAACACTAAAGAAGTAATTCTTTCATCCATTAATCGACTCCACTCTACGAGAAACAAATCTGACCACATCCATGAAATCAACTTACTCCAATTGACTGCAAGCAATCTAATCACCAAATCACTATCAGACAACGACATAGAGGGCATACTTATAGGCCATCGTGTAAAATCCGATGGTGCATTAGCATTTAAACTATCTCCAGACTTGCCAAGCAATGCCTTAATAAAGTTCAAATCAGACGAAACTAGAGAACAAAAAATAAAATCTGATTTCTATGATAACTGCCTAAAAACCTTGTCACCCTGCACGGATACTAAATTCATCTGGATCGGTGAAAATAAGGATAACATATATACTCTAGTGCTTGAAGACGGCGTATTCAATACACTCAGCACGCGGACACCACTGGACACTTGGTCGAAATGGATCAAAAATGAACTCCCAAATTTTGGCTTTGATGACACGCCAAGAACTGGACTTCTTGAAACCAAAGAGGACATCTGGCGAGATGAAAGCCTGTTAATAAAGTCAAAACTACCAAGCATTGAACTGAAAGTATCAGATAAGAAAACTGTAGTTTTTGCCGACATAGAAACATCGAGAATACCTCATAATTTAATGTTCACACCTAAAGACACTCCTCAGGCAATTTGCAACTCCCTCACACTTGACCTATATCAATCATATACACCCAAAAACATTAACACCCAATCACTTTCGATCTGGGCGCCTCTAACGGAACAAGACGTCGCCATTCAGATAGCTCATGCCAAACTGACAGACTACTTTCCAGCTCAAAACACTACATACCATACAGATTCCACTCCACCCAAGCAGGATCACTCCGATATAAGAGCCTTCGTATGCCATGGCGGCCGCAATGAAGATGGAGGGTTTAATGGCTTGTACCCTAGTCACGGTAAGGTATTCACTTCCAACCATATTTTCGGATCTGGAAAACTCGCAATTCTTTTTGTTTGTCATGGAGGGCATATACATCCAAGCAAATATGCTCGAACACTACAAACGCTAACAAAGACACTTCTTTTAGATGGCTACGAAAGCGTGATCTCTCCAGCTTGGAGCCTCAATGTCGTCATTCCAGGCCCTTGGCTTTCTGCCTTTACTACAGCACTTAGCGAGGGGAATTGTATAAGTCTTGCGGTTCAATCAGCCAATTCTTCTATTAAAGAAATGTACCCAGTAGAAACCGCGTGGGGTGCAATGCATCTATTCGGAAACCCTCACATCAAATCAAGCCGGCGGACATAAAATCCGGAGCAGACCTCTATAAAGGAAGAGGGACAGACCGCCATTAGATATGGCCTGCCCCTTTTGCCTTTATTGGTTGACGGTTTACCAACTGCCATACGGAATCCCATATCTATCGATGTACCCCTTGGCCTTGTCACTCACTGGATAGGCATAGCGTCCACCATGCTTCCCCTGCTCGGGGCCTAGCGGTTCACTTTCGCCTTGGGCATAAGCGACTTGGACCGGGCGATGGCATGAGTCTCTGACCCAAGCTTGTAATACGCCACATGGGGCCAGACCCACGTATAGCGAAGCCATGTATCGAGCGGCTCTTTCGGGAGTTTCCGGGCAACGCTGGTTCGTTGACTCAACCATCAACTGCCTGGCTGATTCTGGGATTTCGATGAATCCCTTGTAGGTTTTCTGCTCTGATATGGACTGCCAACGGACGAAGATGAATTTGGGAAGATCGGCACCGGTTACCGGAATGCCAGAGCCACTGACAGTGCCCCACCCACGGGCAGACTCTGTGCCATCTTCTGGTTCACCTCCGGCAGCGGTTCTCCCGCCTGCCTTGAAAAACGTCCTGTTTTTGATGTCCAGAACTGTGCTGTCTTCTACCCAAACCTTCATGTAAGCCGGTTCAGTGAAGGCCAGTCCCCACCAATCGGATCTCGGATCGTTCTCGGCTGAAAATGGGTCGGTAGCCTGGCATCCAGCTACCAGTAAAACACTCAACATTAATATGATTTGCTCCATTGGCGGACGGTTACCAACTCCCGTAAGGGATGCCAAATTTCTCGATATACCGCTTGGACTTTTCGCTGACGGGATACGCGTAGCGTCCTTGGTTTTTGCCTTGACTAGGCCCTAGCGGTTCGATCTCCGCCTCTGCTCTGGAGACTTTGACAGGATGGTGGCATGAGTCCCTGACCCAGATTTGCACGACTCCACCGGGCGCCAGGCCCAAGTGGATAGACGCGTTATAACGCCCCTGTTGTTCAGGTGTTTTTGCACAGCGCTGGTTGACGGACTCAAGCATGAGTTGTCTGGCTTCCTCTGGAATGTCGACCCAGACCTTATACGTTTGCGGTTCAGCAATGGATTGCCAACGGACATAGATACGTTTGGGAAGATCAGCACCAACAACAGCTTTTCCTGTGCTTCCCACGCCATGCCAACCACGGGCAGAGTCTGTGCCGTCTTCCGGTTGGCCACCTGAGGCGGATCCTCCACCAGTGCGCAAGAACGTCTCGCCCTTGATGTCTTCCACTGCAGTGTCCTCTACCCAAACCTTCATGTAATTAGGCTCGGTGAACGCGAGTTCCCACCATGGAGACCTACGATCATTTTTTGTGGAAAGCGGATCAGTTGACTGGCAACCGGTAATTAACAAAGCAACAAGCATCGTTATCAGTTGTTTCATCGGGTGACGATTACCAACTCCCATAGGGAATGCCGTACTTGTCTATATACCGCTTGGCCTTTTCACTGATGGGATAAGCATATTGACCACCATTCTTACCCAACTCGGGCCCCAGCGGCTCCAACTCAGCCTGGGCACGAGCGACTTTCACTGGGCGCCGGCATAAATCTCTTACCCACACTTGCACCACACCACCAGGGGCGAGTCCCAAATAGACGGAGGCCATGAAGCGTGCTGTTTTCTCGGGAGTTTCCGGGCAGCGCTGATGGGTAGACGTCACCATCACTTGTCTGGCTTCTTCAGGAATATCTACCCACGCCCGGTAAGTTTTTTGCTCTGGAATCGATTGCCAGCGGACAAAGATCCGCTTAGGTAGCCCTGCCCCAATAACCGGTTTGCCTGTACCACCAACACCTATCCAACCGCGCGCCGATTCTTTGTCGTCATTTGGTTCTGCACCGCTGGCGTTCCCTCCCCCGGCTCGCAGAAAGGTCTTACCGTCAATGTCTTCCACGGAGCTGTCTTCAACCCACACGTTCATGAAATTGGGTTTGATGAACGCCAGCTCCCACCACGGGTATTTGGGATCATTTTCACCTGAGTTGGAGCTTGTTGCGTGACAGCCTGTGAAGGCCAAAACGCTCAATAGAGCTACGAGTATTCTCATTACCAAAGCTTCCAGTCAGCTACGTGAGGATGCTGCACGCGAATGCCATCCTCCGTTGGTGCATTGATGTAAACGGCCCTCAAGCCGCTGCCGTCACGTCTCCCTTGGGGATGGTTCCAGTTGGCAGAGGTGTGGATGTACTTCAGTTTCAGCAATTGCTCTTCTTCTGCGGTGGTGCTGTAGTCGCCGGCGATGAACCTGTCACAAAGCGATTGCAGTTCCTGGGGAACGGCATACTCGGTTCGTCCAGGAATGTCGGTGAACGGGACACCTTTTTCTTTGGCCAACTGATACATCACTCTCAAGTAAACCGTTGAGAGTTTGCCACTAACCGGGCGTTTGAGTTGTAGCCCAGCGTATACGCGTTTTTGCTTAGGCCCGAAACGATCTTGCGGATCGGCCGGCAAAGCAAGCGCAGTGGGCGTTACGATTTCCAAAAGATGAGCAGGCCAGCCTTTGGCTACCCACTGACTTTTTACCCGAGCGGCATCCTGATAGATCGAGGTTGTTTTCACGTCAGTGTTGCTCCAAACATCAAGCGTTTGCATGGGACTGACCAAAACACACTCTTCGACTTCATCGAGGTAGCTGCCCCCGATATCCGAGTGGACACCTGGAAATGCGTATTCTGGATAGTCGGGTTTAACTTTACTGAGGGCGAAGTTGGCCCGACATTCGTCGCGAGCAACCAAGTGGACGACGTCCTTGAAAAAGCGCGGATCAAGGTACAGTTTTATGCCCGGTGCTATGGGGCTTTTCACCCTGCCAAAATTTGTGAAGCCAGCAATTGACGGCACTGTATCGAACAGCCCAATGAAGCCCATTCGGATGCTGCCACCGTACTGGTCGACAAAGGTCCGGGAGAAATTATTGGCGTAAGTGGTCAATAGATCCCTAAGCGGCCCCTGCTTGCCTCTTACGATTTCATTTGAGAAATGGCGGGCTGCCGCTGCGCCCCGACTAAATCCGAAAGTATCAAAGGTGATCGATGTAATTTCGCTGTTCGGATTCTCTTGAAGGGCATCCTCAAGGACTTGTTTGATGAAGGTAAACGAAGTCTGAACACGCCCTGCGACTCCTGTCTCTCCACGCCCCATGCCTTGACCGACCAAACTGTCTTCTTCATTGGATTGAGTACCAATGCCTTCAATGTACAAAGGGCGGGATACCTGCTTTATCGGTCCCTCTCCTTCAGCAATCGGAGCTTCGTAATACAGGTCGGCAAGCTTCTTTACATTGGTCGCGCCAGCACCATAACTGCTGTCAGGATCCCCCATATAAGGCTGACAGCTAGCAGGAATATCTTCCGGCGCAATCGGATGCTGCGCCCCACACAGCAATCCAGCCGCCGTGTTGTTCGCATTATTCCCAGTGCCATCAAAGAAAACCCCAATCCTCAGCGCTATCCCGATTTTCTCAGGTTCGCGCGCAGGTTCTTTCCCATGCTTCTCATACTCAGCCCAACGCTGGGCGTGAATATCGACGGGTTTGGCTTCTTCGTAGCGGTAGTTTTTCGGGGGGTTGGGTACGTAGCCACTCATCCGTGATTCCTGGTTCTGATCCTTGAGAACGGCCCGAAGGTTGACAGCCGAGGCTGGGGGGCGCAAGCCGTGGCCGTGTGCCAGCCAGGGTGTGACCGCGGGGTTCGACGAGGGTTTCCCCTCGTCGGGGTGGGGGTTAGCTGGCGATTTCGACGTTATCCAGCGCTTGGTTGACGGCGATTTCGCCGAGCATCACGACTTGGGCGATGCCCAGTGCGGTTTTGCGGTGCGGGGTGTCGAGCATGGCGGCGAAGTTGAGGAGCATTTCGCTGGCGGAGCCGAGGGTTTCGCTGGCGTTGGCGAGCAGGGATTCGCTGTTGTACTTCGGGTTGGCGAGGTACATGCGTTCGGGTTGTTGGGTGCTGGCCATGATTTGGCTGGCGGGTTTGAGGTAGTGGTCGAGGGCGCGTTCGGCGGCTTCGTGGAATCGCTTGGAATCGGGGGATTCGTAAGGGGATGTGGGGTCGATTTCAGGTGGGTTGGGTGTTGGTTTGATCATTGATGAAGCTCCTACGTCAAAAAAAGGAGCCATCACTCTCGCTACCAAACGAGGGTGGCGGCCATGCGCAGGTTGGTAGACCGGGACGTAGAAAACCGGCGCGCCCGAAGACGCCCTGTGCATGACCACCATAAAAGCCGTGTCGAACAGACACTGCGAATCATGATGCTTATGCAATCTACGAAAACTCAGGGCTACCAAACCCGATCGCTGTTTTTCAGCGACCGACAGACGATAGAACCCGCGCCCTAGACGCACAAGCCGGCGGATTCTGGCTTAGTCGTAGGGAACGGCGCAAGGCGTTGTAGGGTTTCGGTGGTTACTTGAGGCTTCGTTTAAACAGTGGTGGTTTTTACTGTTTATTTCGGTCAGTGGTTGATGGGGTGACTGGGTGGGCGTCTTCGCGAGCAAGCTCGCTCCCACAGGGATATGTGGTTGAGTTGGGATTGGTGGTGGCTGAGCTGGCGTTATCGCGAGCAGGCTCACTCCTACAGGGGATTGAGTCTGGCTTGGGATTTGGGTTGGTTGGGCTGGCGTCTTCGCGAGCAGGCTCGCTCCCACAGGTTTTGTGTTGGGCTCGGGGCTCGCAGTGGCCGGGCTGGCGTCATCGCGGGCAAGCCCGGCTCCCACAGGGTTTGGGGGATGGCTATGGTCGGTGGCGCGTCATGTTGATCAGCGCTGAGCGCCCACCACCCGGCGCCGGGCGCTCTTCGATGGAGAACGGCACGAAGCCGAGTTTTGGGTAGAGCAGCAGGCCTGCGGTGTTTTCGTTGAAGCAGGAGAGCTGCACTTCCTTGGCCTGGTATTTTTCGAAGCCCAGCGCGGTCATGATCTCGACGATGTACCGCGCCACACCCTGGCCTCGGGCGTAGGGCGCGACGATGACATTGCCGATGCAGCAGATGCCTTCGTGCTCAGCGCGGTAGAAATTGGCGAAGCCGACGAACTCGCCGTTGGCCAGAAAAGCCGTGGAGTCGAAGCGTTGGCTGATTGCGCTGTGCATCTGCTCTTCCGTCAGCGGGAAGTTGGCTTTCGGGAACATGAAGAACAGCTCTTGTTCGCCTTGGGGAAAGCTGCAGAGGGTGTTGACGTCGTCGGCCCGTCACTGGCCGGTGGGAGAAATTCATCGCTGCCCTGCCCTCACTTTTTACCCGCCAGATGATGCGCAACCAAGGCGTTGGCATGACCGTGGCCCATGCCGTGTTCCTCCTTGAGCCACGCCACCAGTTCCATGTGCTTCTTGTCGGTGATGCCGGCAAGCAGGCTCAGCCAGTGATCGATGGGCTGGCCGTATTTTTTCTCGATGGAGGGAAAGTACGACGCCGGGCCTTTTACCTTGTTGTCTTCGCTCATGCTGCAAGCTCCCTGTGGTCACGACGGAGGGTCGGCGGACGCTCCTTGTCGGCAGGTCATAGAGTGGACGCGAGAGACTGTTCCGGCAAGTGGCCCGGCCCGGCCAGTTCAGTTCACTCCGACCTTGACCGGAAACTCTGATGACCAGGACTCCTGCCCAGCCTTCAAAATCGGCTGCGCCGGGTAACGGTATTCGCTGAGGGCCTTGACCACCGCTTGGTCCACGTCGTTGTTGCCGGAGCTTTCGACCAAGGTGATGTGCGGCACCAGCGAACCGGGTTTGCCTTTCGCCTCCAGCGTGACGGGCTTGCTCGCGGTGCCGGGTTTGATCTGTCTGTTCAACAGCAACTCGGTATCGTGTATCGCTGCTGCGAGGCTGTTGCCGACGCCGTCGTACCATTTTTCGTTGTAGCGCTGTGTCTGCTCGGTGGTCAGCGTCAACACCTGGGCGCGGACCCGCTGCACGCCGGCCCATGCCTCGTCATCGATGCGCTGAGTGGCATTGAGGTAATGCGTCAGCGCCCCGGACAGATCCTGTGGGCCGCCTCGCCCTGCTTCCATCAACCGTGCCAGCGCGAACTCGCTGTAGACGCTCTGACGATGCGCGAGCGCCAATTGATAAAGTCGTCGCGCTTCGACAGCATCGGGCGCCTGACCGCTGCCCTCATCGGCCATGCGCGCCAGTTGCTCATACCCGGCGCCATCCACGACAGCGACAGACTCATACAGGGCCCGGGCCTTGCGCACATCTGGTGATAAGCCGCCACGACCGAACTCATACAACACGCCAAGCGCAATCTTGCACTTGAGGTTGCCGTTGCTGCTGGCTTCGCGAACATAGTCGAGGTGTTCGGTGGAAAGGTCTTTCACACTCGAGAACACCATGCAGCGGGTGCCGGTGAGGCTTTCTCCCTGAGGATTGGGTGGAGTGCTCTTGCAGCCTGCAACGAGGGCAGTAAGCGCCAGTACAGCAACTACCTTGTTCATGAATGGCATCCGTTGAAATCGTGCAGATTTCATCGGCAGGCAGGCGCAAAACCTGAAGTGTCGGTTACTCGAAAACACCAGAAAAACCTGTGGGAGCGAGCCTGCTCGCTCCCACAGGGGTTGTAGTCGATCAGGGTTATTCGGTGCGGCCCGGCAGCATCCGCACCAGCGTGTTATCCCGCACCCAATAATGGTGAAACAACCCCGCCAGCGCGTGCAGCCCGATCAGCCAGTAGCCGGTGCTGCCAATCAGTTCATGCCAGTACTTCAGTTGTTTGGCGAAGTCCGGGTCGATGGCCACGGGCGCCGGGACGTGGAAGCCGAAGTACGGGAACGGTTTGTCGGCGGCGGCGAGCATCAGCCAGGCGAGGATCGGCGTGGCGATCATCAGGCCGTACAGCGCCAGGTGTGTCAGGTGCGCGATACCGGTCTGCCACGCAGGGGGTTTGGGCGTGATCGGCGGGCGTGGGCTGAGGCGGCCGAGCAGGCGGAGCCAGACCAGAGCGAAGATGCTCGCGCCGAACAGGCCGTGGAAGCCCATCAGCAAGCCGCGTGCTTCGCTGCCCTTGGGCAGGTAGCCCTTGATTTCGACGCATGCGTAGACGCCGACAAACAGCGCCAGCATCAGCCAGTGCAGGGTGATTGAGAGTTTTCCATAACGGGTTACGGCGGTGTCGCGGTTCATAAGCTGCGCCTCGTGATTGTCGTGAGTGACGGCCGATTCGTTCGACCGCCTCGCTCCGGTTGTTGGGCGAACCGACGGCGTTACCCTGCCCGCCCAGTCTTAAGAGAGTCTGAAGACAGACCCTCACGTTAACCTTTTTTCACCTTCAGACTTCGTTAAGAAATGCCTCCGATACTCGCCTCAAACCTATTGAGGGAGGCGTTCTGCCCATGCCCGATTTTGACTGGAACATCGCCCTGCCCCTGCGCTTCGGTCAAGCCGAAACACCGCAGATGACACTGACCGGCGCGCTGCCCGACGACACTCTGCGAGCGACGTTTGAAAGCTTTATCCAGCAACGCTTTCGCAAGGCCCACGGCGCCGACATTCGCCACTTCATGCCCGAGCTGTTCGGCATGCACAACGGCGATGGCGAGTTGTGCGCCGTGGCCGGGGTGCGTCGCGCGCATCTGGAATCACTGTTCCTTGAGCGCTATCTGGATGAGCCGATCGAGCCGCTAATCAGCGCGGCGGCGGATCGTGCGGTCGAGCGCAGCGCCATCGTCGAAGTCGGCAACCTCGCCGCCAGCGACACCGGCAGCGCGCGCCTTAGCATCATCGCCATCACCTACCTGCTGGCCATGGGCGGCCTGGAATGGGTGACGTTCACCGGCAACATCGGCCTGGTCAACAGCTTCCATCGCCTGGGTTTGAAGCCAGTGACATTGTGCGCCGCTGACCCGGAACGATTGGGTGACGAGCGTCAACACTGGGGCAGTTATTACGAAAGTAAACCTTGGGTGCATGTCGGCAACATCCGCGCCGGGTTCGTCCATTTGCGCGATATCGGCCTGTTTACTCGCCTGGGTTTGCCGACTTCGATTGAAGGAGCCTGCCATGTCGCTTGAACTGCAACGCTTCCAGGAAACCCTGCGCGACCATGCCCGGCGCAATGACAACGCGACGGCCCTGTGGGGCGACACGCTGAAACTCGATTACGCCACGCTGTACGCCGAAGTGTTGTATCGCCAGGAGCGTTTGCGCGACGAGCAGGCGCAGGTGATTGCGCTGGCGTTGGACAACGGCGTCGACGCGATGCTCTGGGATCTTGCCGTGCTGTTTGAAGGCCTGACCTGCGTGACGCTGCCGCCGTTTTTCAGTGCGGCGCAACGCGCTCATTGTTTGCAAAAGAGCCAGGCCGAACGGGTCATTGCCGAGCCGGAACTGGGTGCCGAACTGCTCGCGGCTGGCTATGAACAACGTGGCGAGTTCTGGTGCCGCTCCTTCAGTGGCCCCAGTCGCATGCCGGCCGGTACCGCAAAACTCACCTTCACCTCCGGCACCACCGGCACGCCGAAAGGTGTGTGCCTGAGCGCCGACAGCCTGTTGCGGGTCGCGCAGGAGCTGGATCAGGCCAGCGAAGCCACCGGCCCGCAGCATCATCTGGCGCTGTTGCCGTTGGCGATTCTGCTGGAGAACCTCGGTTGCTATGCCGCGCTGTATGCCGGC
This sequence comes from Pseudomonas sp. AC242, assembly GCF_979258655.1. Taxonomy (NCBI): domain Bacteria; kingdom Pseudomonadati; phylum Pseudomonadota; class Gammaproteobacteria; order Pseudomonadales; family Pseudomonadaceae; genus Pseudomonas; species Pseudomonas sp. AC242. The sequence goes on along the minus strand of NZ_OZ409873.1, from coordinate 1,824,929 downwards.
GCCATGCTGAGTTTGCCGAGCCAGAAAACCCTCGGCATTCAGGGCGCCAGCGGCGTCGACATTCCGCGCTTGCTCGGTTATCTGGCCAGCCGTGCGCCGGAGAGTCTGATCCTGGTGCCGCAGTTGCTGTTGTTACTGGTCAGCGCCGCCGAACAAAAAGCCTTCGACCCGCAAACCCTACGCTTTGCCGCTGTCGGCGGTGCGCGCGTCTCGGAGGATCTGCTGCACCGTGCGCAACGGGTCGGGCTGCCGGTTTACGAAGGCTACGGCCTGTCCGAATGCGCCTCGGTGGTGTGCCTCAATCGCCCCGGCGCGCGCCGCCCCGGCAGCGTCGGCCGGCCGTTGCCGCATGTCGAAGTGCGGCTGGCCGAGGACGGCGAAGTGCTGATCAAGGGCTCGACGTTGCTCGGCTATCTGGGGGACGCGCCGTACGCCGATGAGTGGTGGCCGAGCGGCGATCTGGGCGAGTTCGACCCGGAAGGTTTTCTCTATCTCAAGGGCCGCAAGAAGCACCAGTTCGTCACCAGTTTCGGGCGCAACGTCAACCCGGAATGGGTCGAGTCGGAGCTGACCCAGCGCCGCCATATCGCCCAGGCGTTCGTTTACGGCGAGGCTTTGCCGCGCAATCACGCCCTGCTCTGGCCGCATCGCCCGGACTGCACCGACGCCGAACTGGCCGCTGCCGTCGCCGAAGCCAACGAGGCTTTGCCCGATTACGCCCAGGTGCATCAGTGGACGCGCTTGCCGCAACCCTTCACCGCCGCCAATGGCCTGCTCACCGCCAATGGCCGCCCGCGCCGCGACGCCATCGTCGCGCAGTACCACAACCAATTGACCGAATCCGCTGTTTCCGAGGAGTCCGCATCATGAGTTTTTTTGACACCCTGCAAGAAGCCACGCAACAGGAACGCCACGAACTGTTCAACCTGCCGATCATCGTCGATGCCCTGCAAGGCAAGGTCAGCCTCGACAGTTATCGGGCGTTTCTGGCGCAGGCGTATTACCACGTGCGCCACACCGTGCCGCTGATGATGGCTTGCGGTGCACGCCTGCCGACGCGTCTGGAATGGCTGCGCAAAGCGGTGGCCGAGTACATCGAAGATGAATACGGCCACGAGCACTGGGTGCTCAACGATATCGCTGCATGTGGCGGCGATCGCGATGCGGTGCGCGATGGTCAGCCGTCGTTGTCGATCGAGCTGATGGTCAGCTTCCTTTACGACCTGATCGCCCGTGGCAATCCGGTCGGTCTGTTCGGCATGGTCAATGTGCTCGAAGGCACCAGCATCGCCCTGGCCACCCACGCGGCGGGCAGCATTCGCGAACGTCTGGCGTTGCCGGAAACGGCATTCAGTTACTTGAGTTCCCACGGCTCACTCGACATCGAGCACATGCAAACCTATCGGCGCCTGATGAATCAGTTGGAAGACCCTGCCGATCAAGCCGCCGTGATCCATGCCTCGAAGGTCGTCTATCGCCTGTACACCGACATGTTCCGTGGCTTGCCGCGTGACGCGGAGGCTCAACATGCAGCTGCGTGACGCGCGGGTGGTGCTGACCGGTGCCAGTGGCGGCATCGGTCTGGCCATCGCCGAAACCTTGTGCGCTGCCGGTGCCCACGTGCTCGCGGTGGCACGGCATCAGGAGGCTCTGCTGCCGTTGCTCAAGCGCTACCCCGACTCGTTGTGCTGGGTCGGCGCCGACCTGACCTTCCTCAGCGACCGTCGTAAAGTGCTGGTCGCCGCCGAAGCCATCGGCGGCATCAACCTGCTGATCAACGCCGCCGGGGTCAATCACTTCGCCATGCTCGAACAGCTGGATGACAGCGACATCAACGCGATGCTGGCGGTAAACATCAGTGCACCGATGTGCCTGACCAAACTGCTGTTGCCGCTGCTCAAGCAGGCCGACAGCGCCATGGTGGTCAACGTCGGCTCGACCTACGGCTCGATCGGCTACCCGGGTTACGCCAGTTATTGCGCGACCAAGTTTGCTTTGCGCGGATTTTCCGAGGCACTGCGCCGGGAGCTCGCCGACACCCGGGTCAGCGTGCTGTACGTCGCGCCGCGCGCCACGCGCACCTCGATGAACAGCGCCGCCGCGCAAGCACTGAACGACGCACTCAAGGCCAACGTCGACGATCCGCAAACCGTAGCCTCAGCGGTGATCCATGCGATTGCCGGTGATCGCCGCGACCTTTACCTGGGCTGGCCGGAACGCTTCTTCGTCCGCCTGAACAATCTGCTCCCGCATCTGGTGGATCGAGGCCTGCGCAAGCAGTTGCCGTTGATCCGCCGTCTCAGTGAAAAACCTGACCACGAGTCGCCAAAGCCATGAAAAAACTATCCGCATGCCTGTTGCTCGCCGCCTTGAGTCAAAGTGTCTGGGCGCTGGAACCGGCCGACCAGCAACGCCTCGAGGGCATCCAGCAGAGCTGGGCGCACATTCAATATGAAGTGGCGGAAAAACAACGCGCCGCCGCGTTCGAACAATTGGCCAGCGAGGCCAACGCGTTCACCACGCAGCGCCCGGCGGTGGCCGAAGCGTGGATCTGGAAAGGCATCGTCACCAGCAGTTGGGCCGGTGCCGAGGGCGGCCTCGGTGCCTTGGGCAAAGCCAAGGACGCCAAGGCTGACCTGGAGAAATCCCTGACCCTCGACCCCAAAGCCCTGCAAGGCTCGGCCTACACCAGCCTCGCCGCGCTGTATGACCGCGTGCCCGGCTGGCCCATCGGTTTCGGCGACAGCGACAAGGCCGAGCAACTGCTCAAGCAAGCCTTGCAACTCAACCCCAACGGCATCGACAGCCTGTACTTCTGGGGCGATCACCTCTACCGTCAGAAGCGCTACGCTGAAGCCAAAGCTGCGCTGCTCAAAGCCCAGCAAGCCGCGCCGCGCCCGGGCCGGGAAAGTGCCGATGCCGGGCGCCGCAAAGAGATCGCCGCCCTGCTGGTGGACGTGAACAAGAAACTCGACTGACAGGAGTCCGCGTGCGTTTATTACTGGTTGAGGATGACGAGGCGCTGGGTGAAGGCATTCATCAGGCGCTGGGCCGCGAGGGTTACACCGTCGACTGGCTCAAGGACGGCAGCAGCGCGTTGCATGCGCTGCTCAGCGAAACCTTCGATGTCGCCGTGCTCGATCTCGGTCTGCCGCGCATGGACGGCCTGCAAGTGCTGCGCCGCCTGCGCGACAGCGGTTCGAATCTGCCGGTGCTGATTCTTACCGCGCGCGACGCTACCGAAGATCGCATCGCCGGGCTCGACGCCGGGGCCGACGACTACCTGATCAAACCGTTCGACCTGGACGAGCTCAAGGCACGCCTGCGCGCCTTGTTGCGCCGCAGTGCCGGGCGCGCCCAGGCGTTGATCGAGCATGCCGGCATCAGCCTTAACCCCGGCACCCAGCAAGTCAGCTATCAGGGCCAGCCTGTGGCCCTGACGCCCAAGGAATATCAGTTGCTGCACGAACTGCTATCGCCGCCGGGCCGAGTGATGACCCGCGATCAACTGATGCAGCTGCTTTACGGCTGGAACGAAGAAGCCGAAAGCAACACCCTCGAAGTGCACATCCATCACCTGCGCAAGAAGTTTTCCACCGACCTGATCCGCACCATCCGTGGTGTCGGTTATCTGGTGGAGGAGCGTCGATGACCTCGATCCGGCGCCGCACGCTGACCTTGATCATCGGCCTGTTGCTGGCCGGCCTCGCGGTGCTCAGCACCTTCAACCTGCACGACAGCAACCACGAAATCGCCGAAGTCTACGACGCGCAGTTGGCGCAGAACGCGCGCCTGCTGCAAGGCGTGATGCGTATGCCACTGGCCAGCAAACAGCACGCCGAACTGTACCAGGCGTTCAACTCGGCGCTGGGCGAAGCGGTGCCGCGCGGCGAGGGTCATCCGTACGAACGCAAAATCGCTTTTCAGGTGTGGAATCCTGCCGGTGATGTGTTGGTGCACACCGCCAGCGCCCCGTCCTTCAGGGCGCCGCCGACTCAGCCCGGCTTCAGCGATGTGGTGGATCTGAACAATCGGCACTGGCGCGCTTTTCTCCTTGAAGACAAACAGAACGGCCTGCGCATCTGGGTCGGTGAGCGTGACGATGTGCGCGCCGATCTGGTCGACCGCATCGTCCGCCACACCCTGTGGCCGAATGTGGTCGGCAGCTTGCTGCTCGCGGCGATGGTCTGGCTGGCCATCGGCTGGGGCCTCAAGCCCTTGGCGAACATGGCCGAAACTCTGCGCGCCCGTCACAGTGGTTCGCTGGAACCGTTGCAACTGGCGCCGCTGCCCAGTGAGCTGGAACCGATGCAAGCGGCGCTGAACCGCATGCTCGCGCAGATTCAGGAAGTGCTTGGCCGCGAACGGCGCTTTATCGCCGATGCCGCCCACGAGATGCGTACGCCGCTGGCGGTGCTGCGGGTGCATGCGCAGAATCTGCAGGAGGCTGGCACCGAACAGGAGCGCCGCGAATCGCTGGCGTTTCTGATCGCCGGGGTCGACCGCACCAGTCGCTTGGTCAACCAGTTGCTGACCATGGCGCGCCTGGAGCCGAAACCCAATCCACCGCCGCTGCAACCCATCGACCTCAGCGAAACCGTGCGCAACAGCCTGGTGCAACTGACGCCATGGTTGCTGAGCAAACACCTGGAACTGGCTTTTGAAGACAGCGCTGAACCGTTCAACATCATGGCCAGCCCCGGCACGATCGACATTGCCCTGAACAACCTGATCACCAACGCTGCGAACTTCTCCCCCGAACACGGCGTGATCACCGTGCTGCTCAGTCAGGCCGAGGGTTTCTATCACTTGAGCGTTGAAGATCAGGGGCCGGGCATCGATGAAGCGGACCGCGCGCGCTTGTTCGAACGCTTCTACAGTCGCGGCAATGCCCACGGCGCGGGGCTGGGGCTGACTATCGTCAACACCATCGCCACGCAGTTGGGCGGACGAATCACGTTGGCCAACCGCGCCGAAGGTGGTTTACGCGCAACCTTGTCGATTCCCGACGGGCAACCGCGCCCCGCATCGCAACGCAGCACCCGCGAACCGCCGCAGAGTTGAGCCTGTTGCGGAAACAGAAGCACCATCGCCCGCTGAAAAACAGTGGCCGCGTGTCGGAATCTGATCCAGATCAGTTCCCGGGGCTGACATCGGTGTAGAACAGACTCAGCGCACTCTCCTGCGCGTTGCTCGTTCAGCCCCGATGGAGGCTCATCTCATGCTCACTGTCAAAGACCACAATGACCGCGCGGCGCCGGCCTATGCCGCGCACCAAGGTGAATACTGGATCGAGTCGCTCAAGGATGGCCGCCACGTCTTGGTCCGTGCCCTGGCCGCCAAGGATCGCCAACGCGAATATGCGTTCATCAAGCGCTTGTCGCCCGAGTCCCGACACCTGCGCTTTCTCGCACAGATCAGTGAGCCGGGCACCGCGTTGCTCGATCAGTTGATGGACGTCGATTACAAACAACGCGCGGCCTTCATCGCACTGGTTCACGAAAATGGCGAATTGATCGAGATCGGCATCAGCCGCTACGCCGCCACGGGCGAGCAGGACTGTGAATGCGCCGTCACGGTCGCCGATGAGTGGATGCACCTGGGCCTGGCCACGTTGCTGATGGAACACCTGATCAAGGCTGCCCGGCACAACGGTTTCAAGCAGCTGTATTCGGTGGATTCCGCCAGCAACACGGGCATGCGCGACCTCGCCCGATCACTGGGCTTTGAAACCCACAGCGATCCTGATGATCCGCACCAGGTCATTCATCGCCTGAGTCTGTAGCGACATTCCTGCGCCCCGCACCTTTAAACGTTGCGGGGTGCGTTGCCGATCACGGCGTGATTGCCACCTTCATCACTCCATCGCGCTGATGCGCGAACAGTTCATACGCGGCTTCGATATCGTCCAGTTTGAAGTGGTGGGTCACCAGCGGCGACAGATTGACGCCACCGCTTTGCACCACCGCCATCAACCGGCGCATGCGTTCCTTGCCGCCGGGGCACAGGGTGCTGACGATGCTGTAATCGCCCAGCCCCGCCGCGAAAGCATCGTAGGGAATGCGCAGGTCCGACGCGTAAACCCCCAGGCTCGATAAGCGTCCGCCCGGGCGTAACACCCGCAAGGCAGACTCGAACGTGCCTTGGGTGCCCAAGGCTTCGATGGACACATCCACGCCGCGCCCGTCGGTCAACGCCATGATTTGCTCGACCACGTCGCCGTCCTTGAAATTGACCACATGGGTCGCGCCCAACTGCCGCGCGACACTCATGCGCTCGGCCACCGCGTCGACGCCAATGATCACGCTCGCGCCCTTGAGCCGCGCCCCGGCCACCGCACACAGGCCGATTGGCCCCAGCGCGAATACCGCAACGCTGTCGCCGATACTGACTTCGCCACGTTCGGCACCGGAGAACCCGGTGGACATGATGTCCGGGCACATCAGCACCTGTTCGTCACTCAGCCCGTCGGGGATCGGACACAGGTTGGCCAAGGCATCGGGCACCAAGACGTACTCCGCCTGGCAGCCATCGATGATGTTGCCGAATTTCCAGCCGCCGGTGGCGCGAAAACCGTGGCGAGTGTCCGGCCCGTCCTGGGAGCCGCAACCGCACAGACAGGCGTAGCTTTGACCGCTGGGGGTGATGGCGCCGGCGATCACTCGCTGGCCTTCGAAAAATCCGCGCACCTGTGAGCCGAGCTTCTCGATCACGCCCACCGGTTCGTGACCGACGGTCAAGCCTTTGGCCACTGGATACTCGCCGCGCAGGATATGCACGTCGGTGCCGCAGATCGTCGTGGTGGTGATCCGCACCAGTGCGTCCAACGGGCCAACCTCGGGGATCGGTTTGTCATCCAGCACGATGCGATTCTTTTCGACGAATATCGCCGCTTTCATCATGGCCATGATCAAGACTCCTGTGCAGGTGTTTGCAGTGAGTTCAGCACCTTTCCAAGGCTGCGCCGAACTGACCGACACAAGGTTGATAACGATCAATCAATGCAGGATTGCGCATCGCCGATGCCGCACGTCGGACGCAGGCATTATTGGGCCGCGTCATTGACAAAGATCAAGCCACGCCCGGCGGCACGGAGCAACATGAACTGACGCCGTTGCGTCTGGCCGGCCAATGCCGCTACCCACAGGAGATTCGTCATGTCCGAGCAAGCACGTTTCATGCTGGTAGCTTCACCGCTGATGAAACACAGCCCTGCGTTCGATCGGGCCGCGGCCCTGGCCAAGGCATCGGGGGCGGCGCTGCACATCGTGGCATTCGATTACCTCGAAGGGCTGGCGACCGCCGGATTGGTCAACGAGCAGGCCCTGGAACAGATGCGCCTGGGTTATGTCGAGCGCCACCGCCAATGGCTAGAGGACCAGGCGCGGCCCATGCGCCACCTCGGCGTGACCGTGACCACGGAAGTGGTGTGGGTCGACAATCCGTTGCATGAAATCCAGATTCACCTCAAGGAGCAGCCGATGGCCCTGCTGATCAAGGATCTGCAGCACGCCTCGTTCATGTCGCGGTTGATGTTCACCCCGCTCGATGTTCATTTGCTGCGCGAATGCCGGGTGCCGCTGCACTTCGTCAGCCATGTTCAGCACGCCCGGCCCCGGCGGATCGTCGCGGCGATTGATTCGTTTCATCGCGACGAGCAATACGCCGACTTCAACGACCGTATCCTGCGCGAGGCCGCGAAACTGGCCAGCCTCTGCGATGCCGAACTGGATGTGGTCTATGCCTACGACCTGTCATCAATCAGCGCCGACGAGTTCGGCTTTGGCAACGCCTCGACGTTTTTCACCGAGGGCAAGGCGAAAACGCTGTTCGATGCGCAAGGCGATGCATTCCGCGAACTGGCCGAGCGCAACGGCATTGCGCCGGAACGCCAGCACATGATCATGGGCAATCCGGCCAACGTGCTGTGCAGCTACGCCGATGCCTATGACATCGATGTGATCGTCATGGGCCGTATCGGCCATCGCGGCCTGGGTCGGTTGATCGGTAGCACGGTGGAACAGCTGTTGTACAAAATGCCCTGCAGCGCCTGGGTGGTGTCGCCGCAAGTACTGGTCGACTGAACGCAGCCGTCCCTCTCGAGGGACGGCCTCAGATCGAACGCTGATTCACCCGAGCCATCAATTGCTCGGCGCTTTCCTTGCGCTCGGAGTAGCGGTCGACCAGATGCGCCTGTTGATCGCGCAGCAGCACGGTGAACTTCACCAGCTCTTCCATCACATCGACCACACGATCGTAGAACGGCGACGCTTTCATTCGCCCGGTGTCGTCAAATTCCATGTAGGCCTTCGGCACCGAGGATTGGTTGGGGATGGTGAACATGCGCATCCAGCGGCCCAACACGCGCAACTGGTTGACCACGTTGAACGACTGCGAACCGCCGCAGACCTGCATCACGGCGAGGGTCTTGCCTTGGGTCGGGCGTACCGCGCCGAGTTCCAGCGGGACCCAGTCGATCTGTGCCTTGAACACGGCAGACATTGCGCCGTGCCGTTCTGGTGAGCACCAGACCTGGCCTTCCGACCACAGCACCAGCTCGCGCAGTTCCTGCACCTTGGGATGGTCGACCGGAGCGTCGTCGGGCAGTGGCAGACCGGACGGGTTGAAGATGCGCGTTTCGGCGCCGAAGTGTTCGAGCAGGCGCGCGGCCTCCTCTACCAGCAAACGGCTGAACGAGCGTTCGCGGGTCGAGCCGTAGAGCAGCAGGATCCGCGGTTTGTGCGCGCCCGCTTGCGACGGTTTGGCGTTATCGAACAGATTGAGATCGAGGTTGGGCAGTTCGGACATAAATCCTCCTTAAAGCGCGCCGATGCGGTCGAGCTCAGCCTTGAGTTGATCGCGGCTGAGCGAGTGGAAAGGCAGATCGAGGAAGGCCTGACAGCGTTGGCCGATGCGCATAAGGGTGGCGTGAAAAGCCGCGTCGACAGTGGCTTCGTCGCCCTTCACTTCGGACGGATCTTCCAGCCCCCAGTGGGATTTCAGCGCCGGGCCGAAATACACCGGGCAAGTCTCGCCAGCGGCTTTGTCGCACACGGTGATGACGATGTCCGGCGGGTTGCTTTCAAAAGCGTCGTTGCCTTTGCTGTGCAAACCATCAATGGCGATGCCGGCCTGTTGCAGCGTCGACAGGCTGCGCGGCAAGACCTGACCTTTGGGAAAACTGCCGGCACTCACCGCTTCGAATCCCGCTGGTGCCAGATGATTGAACATGGCTTCAGAGAGGATGCTGCGGCAGCTGTTGGCCGTGCACATGAACAGAACTCGCATGGATTGCTCCTACCGCTTTTGGCGGACATCAAAGGCTCAGGCGCAGTGCCAGGGCCGAAAGAGTGATCAACAGAACCGGAAGGGTCAGCAGAATGCCGACCTTGAAGTAGTAGCCCCAGGTGATGCGCAGACCTTTGCGTTCCAGCACATGCAGCCAGAGCAACGTGGCGAGGCTACCGATGGGGGTGATTTTCGGGCCGAGGTCGCAGCCAATGATGTTGGCGTAGATCATCGCTTCGCGAACGAGCCCTTGGGCGTCGCTGGCCTGGATCGACAGCGCACCGATCAGCACGCTGGGCATGTTGTTCATCACCGATGACAACAGCGCGGACAGCAGGCCAGTGCCGAGCGTGGCACTCCATAAACCTTGCTCGGCCAAGCGGTCGAGGACGACGGCCAGCAGGTCAGTCAACCCGGCATTCTTCAGGCCATACACCACCAGGTACATGCCCAGCGAGAACACCACGATCTGCCACGGCGCATCACGCAAAACCCGTCGGGTAGCGATCTTGTGGCCCTTGGCAGCGACCGCAAAAAGGATCGCCGCACACACTGCCGCAACGGCACTGACAGGAATCCCCAGCGGTTCCAGTGCGAACAGTCCGACCAGCAATATCAGCAGTGTCCAGCCGCCGACCACGAAGGTGGCGTGGTCGCGAATCGCTGCTTTGGGCTCCTGAAGCGCCTCAACCGGGTAGCGCTGTGGCACATCGCGCCGGAAGTACATAAACAGCACCAGCAACGTCGCCGCGACACTGACCAGACTCACCGGCACCATCACCGATGCGTATTCGGCAAAGCCCAAGCCGAAGTAGTCGGCGGAGACGATGTTGACCAGATTTGATACCACCAGCGGCAGGCTGGCCGTGTCGGCAATAAACCCGGCGGCCATGACGAATGCCAACGTCGCCGCCGGTGAAAAGCGCAGCGCCAGCAACATCGACATGACAATGGGCGTAAGGATCAGCGCCGCACCGTCGTTGGCGAACACCGCCGCCACCGCCGCGCCGAGCAACACGCAGAACGCGAACAATCGATAACCACTGCCCTTTGCCCATCGTGCAACGTGGAGTGCCGCCCACTCAAAGAAGCCGGCTTCATCCAGCAGCAGACTGATGATGATCACCGCGATAAACGTGGCGGTGGCGTTCCAGACGATGGCCCACACCGTGGGGATGTCCTGCAGCGAAACGGCACCGACGGCCAGGGCGATCACGGCGCCGAACGTGGCGCTCCAACCGACGCCTAATCCTTTGGGCTGCCAGATGACGAGTACGAGGGTGAAGACGAAAACAGCGAAAGCCAGCAACATTTCAGAACTCTCTAAATCCGGATTCAGCAGCAGGCGGCTTCGCGCACCGGACGCCCGTCCATGTTCTGCAGGCGGGCGACGTTGTCCTTTAGCCAATCAGCATTGGCCAGGGACGTCACTTGCAGGATTTCGCGCACCCACGCTGGCAGATCCGGGTTGAGACGGTAATAGACCCACTGGCCCTGACGGCGATCAAGCAACAACCCATTACTGCGCAGTTGCGCGAGGTGGCGGCTGATTTTCGGTTGGCTGTCGTCGAGCGCACACATCAGCTCGCAAACGCAGAGTTCACCTTGATCGGAAATGAGCAGCATGGCGCGGACGCGGGTTTCGTCAGCGAGGCTCTTGAAGACTTCGGTGGGAGTGATCATGGGACGGGCTCATCACATACGGAAATCCGAATATACGGATATCCATATATAAATCAACCCGGCAAATGCCATCGACCAAAGAACCCTGTGGGAGCACCTGTCGTCACCAGCGTTTTCAACAGCGAATGACGACTCCACGGGCCGCAGTACTCAGGCACATGCGCGATCAATCTATATCCGCAGCGGATGTACCACCGGGCGACGTTGTCATCCAGCGTTTCGATCAAGGCATCCACGCACGCCCTTTCAACCGCTAACGCCTCAAGCTTGTGCAACGCCTCAGTACCCAGCCCGGTTCCGCGCCATTGCGCGTCGATCCACAGGTAATTGACAAACAGACGCCGGAATTCGGTTCTGCCGGTAGCGCCGCCGATCAGTCTTCCCTCCTCCATCAGCGCACAGGCGATGGCTTCAGCTTGCCCGCCGCGCGCCTCAGACAAGGCTCGGCCATGCCGCAAGACGCCGTCACTGATGGCCTTCAAGGTGTCCGCATTGATGTCGCGAACGCTAAGCCATTCCCTCATTGCTGCTCTCCATTGCCAAAGGCCTTGGTGCTACTCAAGCAAAAGCGGCGCCAACAGCAGCACAGCAAAAAGGATTAACGGATGCCGGCCTGCGATCTGCCCAGCAGCAAGCCCTGCTCCGCCTCACACAACCCCACCACATAATCCCAGACCACCCGCAGCCGCACCGACTTGTGCAACTCCCGTCGCGTGCTGATCCAGTAACTGCGCTCGATGCTTTCATCCGGCAGCAACGGCACCAGATCGGGATCCGACTCGGCCATGTAGCAAGGCAATACGGCAATACCCAATCCCGACCGCGCTGCTTCCTGCTGGGCGATGACGCTGGTGCTATGGAACACCACGCGCGGACTGCGACAGAAACTGTTGAGAAACATCAATTCCTGGCTGAACAGCAAATCATCGACATAACCGATCCACGCATGCCGCCCGAGGTCTTCGCGGCTTTGCAATGGCGGCGCCTTATCGAGATAGCGTTGGCTGGCGTACAACGCGAGTCGATAGTCCGTGAGTTTGCGCGTAACCAGCATGTCCGCCGCCGGGCGCTCCAGATGAATACTGATTTCCGCTTCACGGTTGAGGATGCTGACGAAGCGCGGCACGGCGACCAGTTCCACTTCCAATCCCGGATAGCGTTCGAACAAGCCGATCATGCGGCTGGCGAGAAACTTGATGCCCAGCCCTTCCGTCACCCCCACACGAATCTTGCCCAGTGGCGCGGTGGATTGGGTGATCTCTTCCTGCGCCAGCAACGCCACGTTTTCCATCGCTTCAGCATGCTTAAGCAGCGCCTCCCCCGCTGGGGTCATTTCGTAGCCTTGCGCGTGCTGGACGAACAGCGCGGTGCCGAGGCTTTTCTCGATGGCTTCGATGTGGCGGGCGACGGTGGCGTGGGTGGTGTTGAGGCGGCGGGCGGCGGTGAGCAGGCGGCCGCTGCGTTGCAGCTCGAGAAAAAACCGCAGGTCGTTCCAGTCGAACATGGCGTGTCCTTGTCGGCTAAGGTCTATGCAGGCTGTTTGAAAACGCACAGCGGCTGCGCAAAAACTAACATTCTTTTAACGAAAGCTAACAACTAGAGTGTCCGACAATAAAAACAAAAAGCGAGGTCAGGGAATGCAGACTTCCCTCGATGAATACGACTACATCGTGGTCGGCGCCGGCCCTGCCGGGTGCTTGCTGGCCAATCGGCTGTCGGCAGATGCGCAGCAGCGCGTGCTGTTGATCGAAGCCGGCGGACGCGACAACTATGCGTGGATTCACATTCCTGTCGGTTACCTGTTCTGCATCGGTAACCCGCGCACCGACTGGTGCTTCAAGACCGAAGAACAACCGGGCCTCAACGGCCGCGCGCTGAGCTATCCGCGCGGCAAAGTGCTCGGTGGTTGTTCGTCCATCAACGGCATGATCTACATGCGTGGCCAGGCCAACGATTACGATGGCTGGGCGGCCGAAGGCAATCCGGGCTGGGCCTGGAACGACGTGCTGCCGCTGTTCAAACAAAGCGAAAACCATTTTGCCGGCGCGGCTGAATTCCACGGCGCCAAGGGTGAATGGCGGGTCGAACAACAGCGGCTGTCATGGCCGATTCTGGATGCCTTTCGCAGTGCCGCCGAGCAGAGCGGCATTGCCAGCATCGATGACTTCAATCAGGGCGACAACGAGGGTTGCGGCTACTTTCAGGTCAATCAGAAATCCGGCGTGCGCTGGAACGCGGCGAAGGCATTTTTGAAACCGGTGCGTGATCGGACCAATCTGACGGTGCTGACCGGGGTTGAGGTTGACCGGGTGCTGCTGGAGGACGGTCGCGCAACAAAAGTCAGTGCGCGTCATGAAGGTCAGACCAAGCAATTCAAGGCGCGCAAGGAGATCGTCCTGTGCGCGGGCGCGGTCGGGTCACCAAGCATTTTGCAGCGCTCCGGGATTGGTCCTCGGCCATTGCTCGAACGCTTGGGCATCGGCGTGATTCATGAGCTGCCGGGCGTCGGCGGTAACTTGCAGGATCACCTGCAACTGCGCCTGATCTACCAACTGGAAAATGCGCGCACGCTGAACCAGATCGCTGGCAGCGTGTGGGGCAAGATGGGCATGGGTCTGCGTTATCTGTATGACCGTAGCGGCCCGTTGTCGATGGCGCCGAGTCAGTTGGGCGCGTTTGCGCGGTCGGGGCCGGAGCAGACCTCGGCGAATCTTGAGTACCACGTGCAGCCACTGTCGCTGGAGCGCTTTGGCGAACCGTTGCACAGCTTTCCCGCCTTTACCGCTTCGGTTTGCGATTTGCGTCCGCAGAGTCGGGGACGCATCGACATTCGTTCGGCAGATCCACAGGAAGCGCCGCTGATTCAACCCAACTACCTCAGTCATCCTGAAGATCTGCGCGTGGCAGCGGATGCGATTCGTCTGACCCGGCGCATCGTCAGTGCCCCTGCCCTGCAAGCGTTCAAACCGGTCGAGTATCTGCCCGGCGCCAACCTGCAAAGTGAAGAGGAACTGCAGGAAGCGGCGGCGAAGATCGGTACGACGATTTTCCATCCGGTCGGCACCTGTCGCATGGGCAATGACGGTGATGCAGTGGTCGACGCACAGCTGCGCGTCCACGGCGTGCCCGGGTTGCGCATTGCCGATGCGTCGATCATGCCGCGCATTACCTCGGGCAACACCTGTTCGCCTACGCTGATGATTGCCGAGAAAGCCGCACAACTGATCCTCAACCCCAACACCAGGAGCAGCACCCCGAAATTGGAGCTGGCCCAAACCCTGTAGGAGCTGCCGAAGGCTGCGATCTTTTGACTTTGGATTTTCCAGATCAAAAGATCGCAGCCCGCGGCAGCTCCTACAAAGAACCGCGTTTAATTCAAGGCATCACCCGGACACGCAACACCAGTGGAACAACAAAAACAATCACTGTGAGGGATACCGATATGTCAGAACACGTTCAGCCGCTGGACGCCGTGCGCAGCGTCGAGACCAGCCCGGATACACGCAAAGTCATCTTCGCTTCATCACTGGGGACGGTGTTCGAGTGGTATGACTTCTTCCTCTACGGCGCCCTTGCGGCGGTGATCAGCAAGCAGTTTTTCGCCGGGGTCAACGACACCACGGCGTTCATCTTTGCGCTGATGGCTTTCGCTGCAGGGTTTATCGTGCGGCCTTTCGGGGCGCTGGTGTTCGGTCGGTTGGGGGACATGATCGGGCGCAAATACACCTTTCTCGCGACAATCATTCTGATGGGCGTCGCAACGTTCTGCGTCGGTCTGCTGCCGACCTACGCCAGCATCGGCATCGCCGCGCCGATCATTCTGGTGGTGCTGCGCATGCTTCAGGGCCTGGCGCTCGGCGGTGAATACGGCGGCGCTGCGACCTACGTGGCCGAGCACGCGCCAATCGGCAAACGCGGCTTCCACACCAGCTGGATTCAGTCCACCGCGACCCTCGGCCTGTTGCTGTCGCTGCTGGTGGTACTCGGTTGCCGCTATTTCACCGGCGATCAGTTTGAAGTGTGGGGCTGGCGTATTCCGTTCCTGTTGTCGATCGTGCTGCTGGGCATTTCCACCTGGATCCGCCTGAGCCTGCACGAGTCGCCGGCGTACCTGAAAATGAAAGAGGAAGGCAAAACCTCGAAGGCGCCGATCCGCGAATCTTTCGGCAAATGGGAAAATCTTAAAGTCGTGCTGATCGCCCTGTTCAGCATCAACGCCGGCCAAGCGGTGACCTTCTACGCGGCGCAGTTTTACGTGCTGTTCTTCCTCACCCAGTTCCTGAAAATGGACCCAGCAGTGGCCAACACCTTGCTGATCATCAGCGTGGTCATCGGCGCGCCGTTCTTTATCTTTTTCGGCTGGCTGTCGGACAAGGTCGGGCGTAAACCGGTACTGATGCTCGGCCTGCTGCTGGCCACAGCGCTGTACTTCCCGATCTTCAAATCCCTCGCCCACTACGCCAACCCGGCGATCGATCAGGCCAGCCGTCAGGCGCCAATTACCGTACTGGCGGATCCGGCAACTTGCACCTTCCAGTTCGATCCGGTGGGCAAAGCCAAATTCGACAGCCCGTGCGACAAGGTCAAAACCTTCCTGGTCAAGCAAGGCCTGCCCTACTCCAGCGCCGCCGCCCCGGCTGGCAGCGCCGTGCAAGTGAGCGTCGGCGACGTCAAACTCGACGGCTTCGATGAGGCTGCCCTGCGCGGCGCGATCACCCTCGCCGGCTACCCGCAACAAGCCGATCTGCAGCAGATCAACAAGCCAATGATCGTCGCCCTGATCGTGGCACTGATCATCATCTCGGCCATGTGCTACGGGCCGCTGGCGGCGCTGATGGTCGAACTGTTCCCGACGCGCATTCGCTACACCTCGATGTCGCTGCCGTACCACATCGGCAACGGCTGGTTTGGCGGGTTCTTGCCGACGGTGTCGTTCGCGCTGGTGGTGTACACCGGGGACATTTTCTATGGCTTGTGGTACCCGGTGTTGATTACCGGGGTGAGCCTGGTGGTGGGGATGATCTGTCTGCGTGAGACGAAGAATATCGATCTCGACAAGAACTGAAACTCAACCAGAAAAATCAATCGGCGAGGGCTTTGACCCTCGCCGTTTTTTTTGCTCAGGCATCTGCCTTGATCACTTCGAACTTCACCTGATCCGGATAAAACGCCACGTAGTCGCGGATCGGTGCCACTGACACTTTCGGATTCTCGTAGGTCCACACCGCGTTCGCCCCTTCATGCCCCGGCACTTGCAGGCTGAAGTAATTGGCATCGCCCTTGTAAGGGCAGTAACTGGTGTGGTCGGTGCGGGCGAAATACTTTTCGTCGATGTCTTCGCGCGGGACGTAATAGACCGGCGGATAGTTGGCTTCGTTGAGAATCATGACGTGGGAAGAAGCGGCAACCTGGATGCCGTGGAATTTCACTATCAGGCAGCCGGAAAGTTGTTCGAGGGCAATGACGGGACTGGGACCGGGGCTTTTCATGGGTTTCTCCTGAATACGGCGAAGAGACCGGTTCAGGTATAGCCCATCGGTTCTGGTTAGGGTGGGTTTACAGCCGAACGGCCCATCAACCTCAAAAGCCCCTCACCCTAGCCCTCTCCCTGAGGGAGAGGGAACCGATTGGGGGATATTGGCGAACTTCACCGACTTGAACGATTGGCTTTGAATCCATAATCGACCCGATTTTTCAGGTCGATGTATGTCGCCAGAGAACTCGGTTGGTCTCCTCTCCCACCGGGAGAGAGAACCGATTGGGGATACTGGCGAGATTCACCGACTTGAACGATTGGCTTTGAATCCATAATCGACCCGATTTTTAAGGTCGATGTATGTCGCCAGAGAACTCGGTTAGTCTCCTCTCCCACTGGGAGAGAGAACCGATTGGGGATACTGGCGAGATTCACCGACTTGAACGATTGGCTTTGAATCCATAATCGACCCGATTTTTCAGGTCGATGTATGTCGCCAGAGAACTCGGTTAGTCTCCTCTCCCACTGGCAGAGAGAACCGATTGGGGATACTGGCGAGATTCACCGACTTGAACGACTGGCTTTGAATCCATAATCGACCCGATTTTTCAGGTCGATGTATGTCGCCAGACAACTCGGTTAGTCCCCTCTTCCACTCGGAGAGAGAACCGATTGGGGATACTGGCGAGATTCACCGACTTGAACGATTCGCTTTGAATCCATAATCGACTAGATTTTTCAGGTCGATGGATTTCGCCAGACAACTCGGTCAGTCCCCTCTCCCACTGGGAGAGGGTTAGGGTGAGGGCCGCTGCTCAGGCATCACGCAACGATATCAGTCGCCACCGCTTGCCCCACCACACCCACGGCAAAGTCCACCGAACCCTGCCCCGTCAGGTCAACCATCAGGCTGGTCTGATTGGTCTGCTCGAAGTAGGTCAGGATCGCATCGCCCGCATGCCCAGTGAAGCCGCTGACGAAGTTCAACGACGCCGCGCCCGTGGTAAAACCGGCGATCCCCGATAAGTCGATCTTGTCCAGGCCGCTGGTGAAATCCATGATCCAGTCCGGCGCAGTCATGGTCGAATCGCTGGCAGCACCGAACACAAAAGTGTCTGCACCTGCACCACCCCACAAGGTATCGCCACCGCCACCACCGTAAATGATGTCATTACCGGCACCGCCGACCAGTTCGTTGCCTACGGCGTTGCCGATCAGCAGGTCATTGCCTGAACCGCCGATGGCATTTTCCACGGTTACACCGTAAGCAATGGAAACGTTGCCCACCAGACCGCCAACATCGGAGAACGAGCCTTCATTGAGGTTGATCTTCTGGTTCTGGCTGAAGCCGGAGAAGTCCAGCGTGTCATTACCGCCGCCATCCCACACCGAGAAAACCACTTTGGAAGACGCCGAAGTGGCGCTGTAGAAATCGCGCTCGGCGTTGGAGTTGAAACCGTAGGTGGTGTCATCGGCGCGGGTCGCGTAGTTGGCGCCATACAGTTTTTGCACCGCGACGATATCGTCCAGCAATGGCGCCGAAGCATACGCACCGCTGCCGTCCTTGCTGAAGTTCTGCTCGGTGTTGGCTTCGCTCCAGTAGCTCATCAGGCTGTAGCCGCGAGTGTCTTCGGCGTACTTGGCGTCGTTGTAGGTCGGGTTGCCGTTGCCGGCGTTGTAGGCCCCGGGGTGCGACAGGCCGAGGGTGTGGCCGATCTCGTGGGTCAGGGTCTGGCGCCCGTAGTTGTTGGTGTCCGGGGTTTTGTTGACCTGATACTGATCGTTGATCAGGTACCACGACTGGCCGTCATAGCTGCCGCCGCTCGGCAGGTAAGCGAAGGCCGCACCACCGGTGCTGACATCGTAGTTGCCGAAAGTCATGTGGCCATCGCCGCCCTTGCCTTCAGTGAACGTGACATTGGCGACGTCAGCCCAGGATTGCATGGCCAGCACGGCCTGAGCTTTTTGCTGGGCGCTGAATTCGCTGAAGTTGCCCAGTTTGACGTTGTAGTTCGCCGGTTTCTCGGTCAGGAAGGTATAGCTGAGGTCGATCTTGCCGTCAGCGTTCTTGTCGCCCCACGACAGGCCTTTACGCAGGATTTCATCCGCAGCCTGATCGGCAGTGAATGAAGGTTTGCCATTGACCAGCCCGACGCCACGGTCATACAGGTGGCTGAACGTATTGATTTCGTCGAAGGCGCTGCTGGTTTTCGATTTGGCTTGAGCCATGATGGACTTCCTTGTTTCTGAGTAGTCAGTGTCGACAGACCACGGCGATCTTCTGGCGAGATCGTCCTGTCACTCGCGTGTTTGAATCGGCGAAAAACCTGACACAGGCGCCAGCCGGGCGCTAATCAATTTCTCGATAGCCCGGCCTGCGTCCCGGTATTACCCGTCACGTGCTGCAATGTTTTTTATCTGTATATCCATACAGATAAAAGTTGCCCCTGAGGCCAAGTCCGGCCATTCTGTGCACCTGTTCGGACCTTGATCGACGATGGTGGTTATGCGGCTGTACCTCTGTGAAAAACCCTCCCAGGCCAAAGACATTGCGGCCGTGCTCGGCGCCAAACGTCGGGGCGACGGCTGCTGGCTGGGAACGGACGTCACGGTGACCTGGTGCATCGGCCACTTGCTCGAAACGGCCCCGCCGGATGCCTATGACGCTCGCTACAAGCGCTGGGTGCTGGCTGATCTGCCGATCATTCCGGACAAGTGGAAAATGACCGTCAAGCCGCGCACGGCCAGCCAGTACAAAGCGGTCAAGCGCCTGCTGGGTGAAGCCAGCGAACTGATCATCGCCACTGACGCCGACCGTGAGGGCGAGATGATCGCCCGGGAACTGGTCGAGCACTGTCGTTATCGCGGGCCGATCCGCCGTTTGTGGCTGTCGGCGCTGGATGAAGCATCGATCCGCAAGGCCTTGGCCGCTTTGAAACCGGGAGCCGAGACGTTCAGCCTGTATCACTCGGCGCTGGGCCGCTCGCGGGCGGATTGGCTGATCGGCATGAACATGAGTCGGCTGTTCACACTGCTGGGGCGTCAATCGGGTTATCAAGGGGTGTTGCCGGTGGGTCGCGTGCAGACGCCGACCTTGCGCCTGGTGGTGGATCGCGACCGCAGCATCGCCGATTTCGTGCCGGTGCCGTTCTGGGCGATCGATGTCGATCTGCTGCACAACGGCACACCGTTTACCGCACAGTGGCGCGCGCCGCCGGATGCCTGTGACGATCAGGATCGCTGCCTCAATCAGGCGTTGGCCCAGCAAGCCGCGGATGCGATCAGCAGCGCTGCCAGTGCGCGGGTGGTCAAGCTGAAAACCGAGCGCATGCGTGAAGTGGCGCCCCTGCCCTTCGATCTCGGCACCTTGCAGGAAGTCTGCTCGAAGAAACTTGGCCTCGGCGCTCAGGAAACCCTCGACATCGCCCAGGCGCTCTACGAAACCTACAAGGTCATCACTTACCCGCGCAGCGATTGCGGCTACTTGCCGCTGAGCCAGCACAGCGAGGCACCGGGGATTCTCGCCGCGTTGCGTCAGGCCGATCCGGGTCTTGAAGCGCTCAAGGGGTTTCTGGAGCCACAACGCAAATCCCGCGCGTGGAACGACGCCAAGGTCAGCGCTCACCACGGCATTATTCCCACCGCAGCGGCGAAAAATCTTGAACGCCTGACCGGCAAACACCGCGCGGTCTACACCCTGATTCGCGCACGCTATCTGGCGCAGTTCCTGCCCAATCATGAATACGATCGCACCCAGGCCGATTTCGATTGCGCCGGTGAGGCATTGCGCGCGGTCGGCAAGCAAATCATCGAACCAGGCTGGAAGCGTGCTCTGCCCGAAGCGCTGGCAGCGGCGAAGGGCCGCGAGGCACCCGCACCGCAAACCTTGCCGGCCCTGAGCAAGGGGGGCGAATGCGCCATCGCCGCAGTGAAGCTCAAGGATCTGTGGACGCAACCGCCCAAGCCCTACACCGAGGGCGATCTGATCAAGGCGATGAAAAACGTCGCCAAACTGGTCGAGGATCCGCTGCTCAAACAGAAGCTCAAGGACACCACTGGTATCGGCACCGAAGCCACCCGCGCCTCGATCATTCAGGGTTTGATTGACCGTGGCTATCTGGTGAAAAACGGCAAGGCCCTCGCTGCTACGCCGGCGGCGTTCAGCCTGATCGACGCGGTGCCACGGGCGATTGCCGACCCCGGCACCACGGCGATCTGGGAGCAGGCGCTGGACATGGTGCAAAGCGGTGAAATGAGTCTGGAAGACTTCGTCACCAAACAAGCGGCGTGGATGAGCAAGCAAGTGACGCGCTGCTCCAGCCTCAGCCTGACCATCAGCGGCCCGCCGCCGGCCGGTAAAGCCGCAGCACCGTGGAAGAAGAAACGCAAATCGACCCGCAGCAAAACCACAGGCACAACCAAGCGCACGCCGAAACCAGCTGCCAAATAAAACCCGCTAGTGTTTCTGCAAGGCTCAGCACTTTCAGGAACCCGGCGTATGGCCAATATCGAACTGCACCCAGCCCAGCGCGATGAGCTGGAAATCATCGAAAACCTCATGCAGTTCTACATGTACGACTTCAGCGAATGGCTGCCGCTAAAGCTCGCTGCGCATGGTTTCTTCTCCATCCAGCCGAAAATCGACTACTGGCGCCACCCGGCTACCCAACCATTTCTGATTCAGGTCGACGGCGAACTGGCCGGTTTCGTGACCGTCGATAACGAAACCCACGTCGCCGGCGCCGAACACAACATTGGCTACTTCTTCATCGCACGACGCTTTCGTGGCCAAGGCGTCGCGCAGTTTGTCGTCTCTGCCCTCTTGAGCCAGATCCCCGGTCAATGGCAGATTTTCCACATCGACGCCAACCTGCCGGCGCAGCGCTTCTGGGCCAGGCTGATTCCGTTATTGAGCGACGGCCACTTCACCCTGCAGCAGCGCGAAGTAGACGGTTATCCGTGCACCTTCTACGTGCTGCGCACGCCTTTTTCCGCTGCCTGAACGGATTCTTTCTCATTCCAAAACAGCTTTGTCCGACAATATGTAGTGAGCAAAAATAATCACTACAAAACCGTTGACGGCATCGTTTTGCTTTTGCATGATGAAGACGTTCCCCGATCGGGAACATCGGTAACACGCTTGAGCAAACTCGTCTGACCGCCGAGTTGTTTTTTCCGGATACACGCTGCCCACAAGGCAGATTGAAGAAGCTGACCTGGCCTGAACGTCCAGTACAAGGACGAGAAGCGCTGGCGAAAATTCTCAAGACGCTTGTGGTCGACACGGTAAATGTCGTCAAGGAGCCTCCCGGTTTTCGCTGCTTCTCCTCGTTGTGACGCTATTGCGTAGCAGTTATTCAACACGACTACATGCAACAGATGCACGACCCCGTACTTCACACGGGCGAGCGCTGACGTCCTGGTTTCGGTGCCAGGGATCAACTAACCGATGGGCTACCTGTATTAGCGAATCAACTTTGAAAGATCACCAGACTGGTCAAGGGGCAAAATCATGAATCTGAACAATCAACCTACTATCGAAGAACTGGCTCGTATGTTCGCTGCGCAGAAAGACAGCCACGACAGCCATATTCTCTGGATCAGCAAGTCGGGGCAGGTGCATATCGACTGCCTGGCGACCCATGCTGACGAAGACGAGTTCGACCGCAATCATCAGAACCTGCTGGCCCGCCTGAAGATGTACCGCCGTGGCCACGGTTATGTTGGCAAGAAGGCTGCGGCCGACAAGGACTTCATCGGTAATGTTCTGCAAACGCTGAAACAGGCGTGGGATTCGATGCAGAACAACAATGAAGTTCGGGTGATTGATCGGTTCTGCTGAGTTAGTCATTAAATAATTGAAAGGCCTGCCTCCTTAAAGGAAGCAGGCCTTTTTTTGTTCGCTTGCATTGATTTGGCGTGACTGGAATTGTAGCCCCTCACCCCAGCCCTCTCCCGAGGGAGAGGGAGCCGATCGAGTTGTATAAAGTCATCCTTTAACCCGGAACACCGAGTTGATTATGGATTCAGCAAAACACTCTCAGGTCGGCGTATTACTCCAACATCCCTCAGTCAGTCCCCTCTCCCACTGGGAGAGGGTTAGGGTGAGGGGCTTCCCATGTCCAACACCAATTCTACAAACGCCACCGCCGCCGCACTGTGATAATTATTGCGCCGCCGCAACAACGCCGCTCCACGCTCCGGCGCATCACCTTCAACCCGCAACCGGCGCAACGCCCGATCCTCCGTCGCAATCGCCTGCGGCAACATTGTCGCCAGCGGCGAAAAACGCACCACTTCCAGCAACGTACTCACCGAATTCACCTCGATCCGCACCTGCGGCGTAATCCCGTGTTGGCGAAAATACTCATCCACCGATAACCGCGTGATGAAGTCCGGCGCCAACAAGGCGAAATCCAATGAAGCGATATCCTCCGGTGTCAGCACCGCCACACTGTCATACAGCGGATGCTCCCGCCCAACCATGATCCCCAGCGTTTCGGTAAACGCCGGAATACATTCGATATCGACGTTACGCACCGGCGTAAACGCAATCGCAATATCCAGCGAGTCATCCGCCAGCCCCGCCTCGATGTCGTCCATCGACAGCTCAAAAATCTGCAGATGAATCCCCGGATATCGCGCCGCAAAATCGCGCACCAACGGCCCGACCAGATACGCCATGAACGTCGGCGTCATCGCCAGACGCAACGTCCCGCGAGACAAATCCTTCACGTCATGCAACGCGCGCTTGCCCGCCTCCAGCTCTACCAGCACCCGCCGCGCGCATTCGATGTAGGCCTCGCCGGCATCGGTGGGTTTGACCGTACGCGAAGTGCGATCAAACAAGCTCACCCGAAGGGTTTCCTCCAATTGGCGAATCTGCTGCGACAGGGTCGGCTGCGACACATGCAATGCCTCGGCAGCACGGGTGAAGCCGCCGTGATCGGCAACGGCCAGCAGATAACGCAGATGTCGCAGCAGCATGGGAAACACCATCTATAGGCAGGGCTTATGCCAAGCATTGTATATCGGTCTTGGACGCTATGGATCAATCAGCAGAAGATCAATCCCACACAGCAAGCCAACCCCTGAAAGGAGTGACACCATGCAACAGTCCCACGTCTACAACGACACCAGCCTGGCCCTGACTACCCGCATTCTCGATGCCAAGGCACGCAAAGATCTGTCGTGGCAGGCTCTCGCTGACGACACCGGTCTGAGCCTGGCGTACGTCACCGCCGCCCTGCTCGGCCAGCACCCGCTGCCGGAAAACGCCGCCCAAGTGGTCGGTGACAAGCTCGAACTGAGCGCTGAAGACGTCGCGGCGATGCAGATCATCCCGCTGCGTGGCAGCCTCAGCGGTGTGCCGACCGACCCGACCATCTACCGCTTCCACGAGATGATCCAGATCTACGGCACCACCCTTAAAGCGCTGGTTCACGAACAGTTCGGCGACGGCATCATCAGCGCGATCAACTTCAAACTCGACATCAAGAAAGTCGAAGACCCGGAAGGCGGTTCCCGCGCCGTGGTCACCCTCGACGGCAAGTTCCTGCCCCTGCGTCCGTTCTGATCCGCACCGGCCCGCACCCTGCGTGCGGGCCAACACACCTCAAATGGCTACCCGTCACCAAACACATCTGGAGGCTGCCCCATGCAAAAAATTCTGTTGATTCTGGCCCTGCTCGGCGGCATTTGCGCCCAGGCATCTGCCGCTGACGAGGCCGTTGCCTACCGCTACGGCATGCAACTGGACATCGCCCACGTGCTGAGCATTACCCCGGTTGCCGATGTGTGTGGCGTGGTGCCGGTGGAGATGACGTATCTGGACAGCAGCGGCGGCAAACACATTCTTCAATACAGCGAATTCGGCAGCGGTTGCTCGAACTGAGAGGACAACACCATGAAAAACCTGATTGATGGCTTCCTGAAATTCCAGAACGAAGCGTTTCCACAACGCACCGAACTGTTCAAACACCTGGCGACCACGCAACAGCCCGGCACCTTGTTCATCACCTGTTCTGACAGCCGTGTCGTGCCGGAATTACTGACCCAGCAAGAACCTGGCGAGCTGTTCGTGATCCGCAATGCCGGTAATATCGTGCCGTCCTACAGCCCGCATCCGGGCGGGGTTTCGGCGACGGTGGAGTACGCGGTGGCGGTGCTTGGGGTGACCGACATTGTGATCTGCGGGCATTCTGACTGCGGCGCGATGACCGCGATCGCCAAGTGTAAATGCATGGATCACCTGCCCGCCGTCAGCGGCTGGTTGCAGCATGCCGAGTCGGCGAAAGTGGTTAACGAGTCGCGGCCGCATGCCAATGACGCGGCGAAATTGAGTTCGATGGTGCGCGAGAACGTGATCGCGCAACTGGCGAACATTCAGACCCACCCGAGCGTGCGTCTGGCACAGGAGAAAGGTCTGCTGAACCTGCACGGCTGGGTGTATGACATCGAGACGGGCTCGATCGATGCTCTGTCCTCGGACCGCCGCACGTTTGTGCCGCTGGCCGAGCAACCGGCGACTTGCGCGATCCATGCACAAACCACCCTTGCTGCCTGAGCAACTGATCGTTCCCACGCTCTGCGTGGGAATGCCTCTGGGGACGCTATGCGTCCAGTGACGCGGAGCATTACGGGCTGCGTTCCCACGCTGGAGCGTGGGAACGATCACTGACTACGAGATCAGCGTTTTACGGTGAGGTCGATCTGGCTCATCCGGCTACGAACAGTGAATACGCCATCCCCTGAAAGAATCGCACTGCGCGCAAACAAGCGCCCGCTCTCCCAGTTCGAAAGGCCTAGCTCCGGCTTGTTCAACGCATATTGCCCATCGACCCAACGGGTAATGCCATTGCCCACGAACGGAGCGTTGACCGCGTTGTAAAAGCGCTCCTGCACCTGCGCATCCTCACTGATCAACGACACAGTGAACTGCGGGCTGTAGCGGTTGAACAAGGCGATCGCCTGATCCAGATCGTCAACGATCATCAGGCTGACTTCCGGGGTTTCTTCCCATTCCCACTCGCGGCCCAACTCGGACTCTGCCAAGGGTTCTGCCAGTGCTTCGGTCTGATAACCCTCGGCGCGATAAACCTCGACCGTCGCGTTCTGCCACTCACTCGGCAAGCAGCCTTCGCTACCTTCGACGATATGCAATTTGCAGCCCTGGCCACGCGCAGTACCGGCCTGTTGCAGCGCGTCGAGAAACAACGGTACCAATTCCGCCGCGCGATCACGCTGGATCAGGCACACGTTGAGCGTGTTGCAGACTTTGCGGTCCAGCGAGTTGCGCACCACCGCGGCAAAGCGATTGGCGTCCGCTGCACGATCGGCGATCAACCACGCGCCACCCGTGCCATGCAGGCTGACGGCGGTGCCGGCTTGCTGGGCAATGCTGCCCAACTGACTGACCGCACGACCCGAACCGCGCGCCACGGCCAACGACAAACGCCGATCAGCGAACATCGCCCAACCGGCGGCATGATTGACACTTTCCACCAACGACACCGCACCGGCCGGCAGACCGGCGTCGGCCAGCGCCGGGTTCAAGGCATGAGTGACGATGGCTTGCGCGGTGCCCAAGGCATCGCTGCCGATGCGCAGCACAGCGGTGTTGCCGGTGCGCAAGACACCGGCGGCGTCGGCGAACACGTTAGGGCGTCCTTCGAAGACAAACGCGACGATGCCCAATGGCGAGACAACCTGTTCAACCTTCCAGCCGTCGTGCTCGACGCTGCTGATGACTTTGCCGCGCGTGGCGGCGGCATCACGCCAGGCGCGCAGGCCGGCGATCATGTCGCGACGCATGCGCTCATCAGCGAGCAGC
Organism: Pseudomonas sp. AC242; assembly: GCF_979258655.1. Taxonomy (NCBI): domain Bacteria; kingdom Pseudomonadati; phylum Pseudomonadota; class Gammaproteobacteria; order Pseudomonadales; family Pseudomonadaceae; genus Pseudomonas; species Pseudomonas sp. AC242. The sequence goes on along the minus strand of NZ_OZ409873.1, from coordinate 1,798,650 downwards.
CGGGTGGTGGAGCGGCCGCGCGCTTTGGCCCTTTCGATGTCGGCGAGGTTGGCGGTTTCGATGTGCGCCCAGCACGCCGGGGTTTCCAGTCGTTGCGCAAACAGGTCGAAAAACTGGCTGATGGCCTCATCGGACACCGCCGACAGCGCGGTGAATGCCGCTGCCGCACGCTCGATCGCCACGGACGCTGCTTGTTGATCGGCCACGGGGATCAACAACAGCTCGCCACTGACCTGCTCCACCAGCAGGTGGTCACCGGGTTGAAAGCGCGCGGCCAGTTCGGGGCTGACCACGGTGACGCGGTTACCAGCGAAAGGGATCGGCGTGCCAGCGACTAGACGTTCGAGCGCGAGAGACATGAAGCGGATTCACCATGCAGGGAGCGGCCGGAAAATGTAGCGGATTACTCGATGAAATACACCTCTTCAAACACTTAAGAAACCTGTGGGAGCTGGCTTGCCAGCGATAGCGGTGGTTCAGTCAATTTATAGTGACTGACAGGCCCTCATCGCTGGCAAGCCTGCTCCCACAGGGTTTTGTGGTGTCTGTGTGATCGGATCAGAACACCGACCAGCCAATCCGCGAACTGAGCATCTCCAGCGCCGCCATCCCCGCCAGCGAATTCCCCGCAGCATTCAACTCCGGCGACCACACGCACACCGTGAACTGCCCCGGCACCACGGCAACAATCCCGCCACCGACGCCGCTCTTGCCCGGCAAGCCGACGCGGTAAGCGAAGTTACCCGCTTCGTCATACAGCCCGCTGGTGGCCATGATCGAGTTGACCTGCTGGGTCTGCCGACGCGTGAGGATCTGTTCGCCGCTGTGTTTGCAGAAACCGTCGTTGGCCAGAAAGCAGAACGCCCGCGCCAGATCGATGCAGTTCATGCGCAACGCGCAGTGACTGAAATAGCTGCGCAGCACCGCTTCGACATCGTTGTGAAAATTGCCGAACGACTGCATCAGATACGCCATCGCTGCATTGCGCGCGCGGTGCTGGTATTCCGAGTCGGCGACTTTGCCGTCGATCATGATCTGCGGATTGCCCGACAGTCGGCGGACGAAATCGCGCATCGACAGGGTTGGTGCGGCAAAGCGCGACTGGTTGATATCGCAGATCACCAGCGCACCGGCGTTGATGAACGGATTGCGCGGCCGACCGCGCTCGAATTCCAGCTGCACCAGCGAGTTGAACGGTTGCCCGGACGGCTCGTGACCGAGGCGTTCCCAGATCGCTTCGCCGGAATGATCGATCGCCTGCACCAGGCTGAACACCTTGGAAATACTCTGCACCGAGAACGGCGTCTCGGCGTCACCGGCGCAATACATCTCGCCGTCGTTGCCGTACACGGCGATGCCCAGCTGATTGGCCGGCACGGTGCCGAGGGCGGGAATGTAGTCAGCCACCTTGCCCTGCCCGATCAACGGGCGGACAGCGTCAAGAATCTCGTTCAACAGCGCTTGCATGCCGGGTTCCGAAGTCTCGCCCCATGGGATTGCGGGGACACTGGGGCTAGACGCTGCGCCCGCCCGTCGAATCACACCGGCCACCATCGCACTGAATGTTCTAGGCTCAACCGCACATTCAAAAACGGGAGAGCAACCATGCAGCTCGAAGGCTCCTGCCATTGCGGCGAGGTCACGTTCAGTCTCACCAGCGCCCACCCCTACCCTTATCAACGCTGCTATTGCTCGATCTGTCGCAAGACTCAGGGCGGCGGCGGTTATGCGATCAACCTCGGCGGCGACGCGACCAGCCTCAAGGTGCGCGGGCGCAAACACATCAGCGTCTATCACGCGAAGATGAAGGACGCTGACGACCAGCGCGCCCATCGCAGCACCGCTGAACGGCATTTCTGTTCACTGTGCGGCAGCGGCTTGTGGCTGTTCAGCCCGGAGTGGCCAGAGCTGATTCACCCGTTCGCCTCGGCCATCGACACACCGCTGCCGGTGCCGCCGGAGCACACACATCTGATGCTCGGTTCGAAAGCGCCTTGGGTAGAAGTAGACGCTAAATCGAAAGACAAACAGTTCGACGTCTACCCCGAAGAATCCATCGCCCAGTGGCATGAACGCCTCGGTTTGACCCGCTGAACCGTGCCCCCTGTAGGAGTGAGCCTGCTCGCGATAGCGGTGGATCAGACACACCCATGCTGACTGACCCGAGGCTTTCGCGAGCAGGCACAAGCCACAGAACTAATCCAGATGCGCCCAGGTCATCCGGAACGACGCTCCACCCCAGGGAGAATCACCCACCTCTACATGGCCGCCATGGGATTGCGACACCCTTCGCACCAACGCCAGGCCCAAACCAAACCCGCCGGTGCGGCGATCCCGGCTGGCATCCAGCCGCGAAAACGGCTCAAAGATCTTCTCTCGCCCGTGCACCGGCACTCCCGGTCCATCGTCGTTGACCCGCACTTCGTAATAATCGCCGGTGCGCACCAGCGACACTTCAACGCGTTGCTCGGCATAGCGAATCGCGTTGCGCAGCAGATTGATCACCGCCCGCGCCATGAATCGCGGCTCAATGCGCACGGTGTCGAGCCGGCAATCACCGATCAGCAACTGTACTCCCGCTGCTTCGGCCTCCAGCGCCACGCTGCCAACCACGCTATCAAGCCAATTGGCAGCCTGGATGTTTTCGCGCTTGATCACCGTCGCGCCACGTTCAAGGCTGGCGTAGGTGAGCAATTCGGAAACCATCTCCTCCAGTTCACCAAGGTCTGCGTACATGTCGGCAATCAGCTCGCGGTTCTGGCTGGCGTCCGGCTGCTGCTTGAGTTGATCAAGTTCAAACGACAGCCGCGCGATCGGCGTGCGCAATTCGTGGGACACGGCATTGGTCAGTTCACGCTGGTTAGCGATCAACCCTTCAATGCGTGCAGCCATCAGATTGAAGTGCTCGGCCAGATCGCGGATGTTCGAGCGTTTCGACAGTTGAATGCGCACCGACAGATCGTTGTCGCCGAAACGCTCGGCAGCCAGGCGCAGTTTCTCCAGATCGCGCCAGTGTGGACGTACCCAGAAAAACAGCACGATGCCGATCAGCACGGCGATCATCAGGTAGGCAGCGGCGATGTAGAACGGCATCAGGCTCGGCTCGGCCGGCAAGCGGATGCTGAGCAACTGCGGCCCCTCATCAATCGCGGAAATGTACTGGTTGTACTGGTCGCGGATCACCAGCAGCCCTTTGGCCAGTTCGGCTTTTTCCTCGTCGCTCAGGGCCAGTTCAGTGGTATCGACCAGCGTCAGCCCCAAACCGTAATGCGGGCGGATCGTTTCCAGTTGCTTTTCCCGGGCGGTGCCGTCGAGGTCACGCAACTGCTGGCCCAATGTCCATGCCTGGCCGCGCACGGCCTCACGGTTGTAGTCCTGCATCTGATAATCGAGCAAGGCATCAAAGGTGCGCTCGACCGTCTGCAAGGCCAGCACCAGACCCAACGTCATGACCAGAAACAGCCCGAGAAATAACCGCAGCATCTACAACTCCCACGCGAACGGATTGAACAGATAACCCTTGCCCCACACGGTTTTGATGCACATCGGCTCGCGGGGATTGTCTTTGAGTTTGTTGCGTAATTTGCTGATGTACACGTCGACGCTGCGGTTGAGGCCGTCGAAGGCAATCCCGCGCATGCGATTGAGGATGTCGTCGCGCGACAGCACTTTGCCGGCGGCGCTGGCCAGCAACCACAGCAGCTCGAATTCCATGGTGGTCATTTCGATGACCTCGCCCGCCAGCCGCACTTCACGGCAACTGCGGTCAACGCTCAACTGGCCAAACTCCATATAACTCACCACGTTGCTGTCCGGCACCTGCCGCCGTTGCAACGCGCGCAGCCGGGCCAGCAACACCGGTGGCTTGATTGGTTTGATTACGTAATCATCGGCGCCGGACTCCAGACCGAGGATATGGTCGAGATCGTCTTCCTTGGCCGTCAGGATCACGATCGGCGTGTCCGACACGCTGCGAATCTCGCGGCATACGTGCAGACCGCTCTGCCCCGGCAGCATCAGGTCGAGCACCACGACTTTCGGCTTGAATTCCAGAAAGGCAGCCACGGCCAGGTCTCCACGATGCACCGTACGCACCTCGTAGCCGTGTTGTTCGAGAAAGTGGGCGATCAACGCCGCCAGACGCTCATCGTCTTCCACCAACAGGACTTTGCCAAAACCCAGGTTATCCATAACGCCCGTCTGCCGCCCTTGTGTGAAGTGGTCGGCATTATGGCGGCTTTCATGGCGCAGGCGTTTGTTTCAGGCAGCAAAAACCGGCCGCTTGGGCCGGTTTTCGGTGATGTTTCATACTCTTAAGAGTTTTTAACATTCATGCACTGATCGCTACATCTGTAGGAGCTGCCGAAGGCTGCGATCTTTTGATCCGGCTTCGTCAAAAGCAAAAGATCGCAGCCTTCGGCAACTCCTACACGGAGTCATGCGGTGGCCGGCACACCGCTGTGGAAGCGGAATTCTTCGTCCGGCGACTCGATCAGTTCCTGCTCGGCGGCGCGGACTTTCTCGATGACCTGAGCAATATCCTTCGCATCGCCGTACTGATAGGCCAGTTTCAGATAACCCTGAAAATGCCGCGCCTCGCTTTTCAGCAGGCCAAAGTAAAACTTGCCGAGTTCTTCGTCCAAATGCGGCACCAGGGCTTCGAACCGCTCGCAACTGCGCGCTTCGATAAACGCGCCGACCACCAGCGTATCCACCAGTTTCACCGGCTCATGGCTGCGCACCACCTTACGCAAGCTCGAGGCGTAACGACCGGCGTGGAGCTGGCGCAGTTCGATCTTGCGCCGCTTCATGATGCGCATGACCTGCTCGTGGTGCACCAGTTCTTCCCGGGCCAGACGCGACATCATGTTGATCAGGTCGACGTGGGAATGGTACTTGGCAATCAGGCTCAGGGCGGTGCTGGCAGCCTTGAACTCGCAGTTCTTGTGGTCGATCAGCAGGGTTTCCTGATCGGCCAGGGCGGCCTGAACCCAGGCGTCGGGGGTGCGGCAGCCAAGGAATTCGTGGATTTCGGGAAGGATCATGGGGCTCACGGTAAAAGGTGTTCGAGCGAAGGGCGCCGATTATACCGGCCTGTCCGCAGACCACCAGCGGCTGGCGTTGATATGCATCAAGTCGCACACGATCGAGCAGCAACTATAGTTGTGCAACGCCGTGCCTTTTCTTTGCTGGAGACTCCGCTCATGCAAGCCATTCGCAGCATTCTGGTGGTCATCGAACCCGAACATTCGGAAAGCCTGGCGCTCAAGCGCGCCAAGTTGATCGCCGGCGTAACCCAGGCCCACCTGCACCTGTTGGTGTGCGACAGGAAACACGACCACGCCGGCATGCTTGGCGTACTCAAGGCTGCGCTGGTGGCCGACGGCTACAGCGTGACCACCGAACAGGCATGGAATGAAAGCCTGCACGAAACCATCATCGATGTGCAGCAGGCCGAGGGTTGCGGGCTGGTGATCAAGCAGCATTTCCCCGACAGCTCACTGAAAAAAGCCCTGCTGACCCCGGCGGACTGGAAGCTCTTGCGCCACTGCCCTACCCCGGTGTTGCTGGTGAAAACCGCAGGTTCCTGGAAGGACAAAGTGATTCTGGCGGCGGTGGACGTGGGCAATGCCGATGGCGAACACCGGCATTTGCACACGACGATCATTGATCATGGCTACGACATTGCCAGTCTGGCCAAGGCGCATCTGCACGTCATCGCTGCGCACCCATCGCCGATGCTGTCGGCGGCGGACCCGACGCTGCAACTGAGTGAAACGATCGAGGCGCGTTATCGCGAGCAATGCCGGGCGTTTCAGGAGGAATTCGATGTCGATGATGAACATCTGCACATCGAGGAAGGCCCGGCGGATGTGTTGATCCCGTTTATGGCGCACAAGCTGCAGGCGGCGGTGACCGTGATCGGCACGGTGGCGCGTACCGGGTTGTCCGGGGCATTGATCGGCAATACGGCGGAAGTTGTGCTCGATGCACTGGAGAGCGATGTGCTGGTGCTCAAACCGCAGGAGGTTGAAGATCATCTGGTGGAGTTGGCGGTGAAGCATTAAAGATCAAAAGATCGCAGCCTTCGGCAGCTCCTACAGGTAGAACGCATTCCCATGTAGGAGCTGCGGCACGCTGCGATCTTTTGACCTTCAGGCGCCAAAGGCGTCTTTGAGGAATCCGGGGGCGATGTAGCGCTGATAGTGCGCTTCCGACAGCAGGAAGAATTCCCGATCAATGGCATCACGCAATTCCGGCAGGTTCCAGTCGCGAAACTCCGGCAGCAACACCATCCCGTAGGCTTCCAGATTAATGATCACCCGCGCGCCACGGGCGATCAGCTGATACGCCCAACAATACTCCGACTGATGCGGCACGAAGCGGATCTTGCGCTGTTCCAGCTGCTCGCGCAGGCGCGCCGAATCGAAAATCTCGACCTTGCCCGCCATCACTTGTGACAGCAATTGCTCCAGACGCAGCCACACTGCACGCTTTTCCTCCTCGTTGTACCCATTCCAGTGGATCACTTCGTGGTGGAAACGCTTGCAGCCACGGCACACCAGATCACCGTAAACAGTGGAGCAGAGGCCGACGCAGGGGGTCTTGATGGTCTGATTGGGCATAAGATAGGCAAAACACTGAAACGCGGAACAGGTCGGCATGTTAGCCCTTTGTCGGGCATTGATCACCCCTCAAACATCAGGGTCACAGCCGCGCGCGGCATTTGCCCCGGCCACGCGCATTGCCACGAAAGTCCAATAGAGCGCGACTTACCTTTAAATTTTTTTTGCCGTAGAATCAGCCAGCCTTTTAAGGCGCCAATGTCCGTTAGAAGCTGTTTTCAAAGCGTCACGAGCACAGTCGTTCCTTCAGAGCGGTGTTGGCGAGGGATTTTTCCAGCGGGGAAAAATCCACCGCCAACCCTCATCAGCTCCCCGTTCTGCAGGCGTAAAACTTTGAAAGCAGCTTCTGTAAGGAATTGCCGGTAATTCTGGCCGAACGACCCACAACGTCGTGAGGAGCATGAGTACGGCAATTTCGGGATGAGCGTCCCGGACACCCATTTGGGACCACTGATGAGGGTAATAACTGTGCTTGAAGCCTACCGCAAACATATCGAAGAGCGTGCAGCCCTGGGTATCGTTCCCCAGCCGCTTAACGCCGAACAAACAGCAGGCATGGTCGAGCTGCTGAAAAACCCTCCGGCTGGCGAAGAAGAATTTCTCGTTGACCTGATCACCAATCGCATTCCACCAGGCGTGGACGAAGCGGCCTATGTCAAAGCCGGCTTCCTGTCTGCACTGGCCAAGGGCGAAGTTTCCTCCCCTCTGCTGGACAAAAAGCGCGCTGTAGAACTGCTCGGCACCATGCAGGGCGGCTACAACATCGTGACCCTGGTTGACCTGCTGGACGACGCCGAACTGGCGCCAGTCGCTGCCGCGCAACTCAAGCACACCCTGCTGATGTTCGATGCGTTCCACGACGTGGCGGAAAAAGCCAAGAACGGCAACGCTCACGCTAAAGCCGTGCTGCAATCCTGGGCTGACGGCGAGTGGTTCAAGAACCGTCCGACCCTGGCCGACAAGATCAGCCTGCGCGTCTTCAAGGTTACCGGCGAAACCAACACCGACGACCTGTCCCCTGCTCCAGATGCCTGGTCGCGTCCAGACATCCCGCTGCACGCCCTGGCCATGCTGAAAATGGCCCGTGACGGCATCGTTCCTGATCAGCAGGGCGCCATCGGCCCGATGAAGCAGATCGAAGAAATGCGCGGTCAAGGCTTCCCGATCGCCTACGTCGGTGACGTGGTCGGTACCGGTTCCTCGCGTAAATCGGCGACCAACTCGGTACTGTGGTTCTTCGGCGACGACGTTCCTTACGTGCCGAACAAGCGCGCTGGCGGTTTCTGCTTCGGCAGCAAAATCGCTCCGATCTTCTACAACACCATGGAAGATGCCGGCGCACTGCCAATCGAGTTCGACGTTTCCAACATGAACATGGGCGACGTGATCGACCTGTACCCGCATGCTGGCAAAGTCTGCAAACACGGCACCGACGAAGTCCTGACCACCTTCGAAATGAAAACCCCGGTGCTGTTGGACGAAGTCCGTGCCGGCGGCCGTATCCCGTTGATCATCGGCCGTGGCCTGACCGAGAAGGCTCGCGCCGAACTGGGTCTGCCTCCGTTCGATCTGTTCAAGAAGCCGGAAGCTCCAGCTGAAAGCACCAAGGGTTTCACCCTGGCGCAGAAAATGGTTGGTAAAGCTTGCGGTCTGGCAGAAGGCCAAGGCGTTCGTCCTGGCACCTACTGCGAACCGAAGATGACCACCGTAGGTTCTCAGGACACCACCGGTCCAATGACCCGTGACGAACTGAAAGACCTGGCGTGCCTGGGCTTCTCCGCTGATCTGGTGATGCAGTCCTTCTGCCACACCGCGGCGTATCCGAAGCCGATCGACGTGACCACCCACCACACCCTGCCTGACTTCATCATGACCCGCGGCGGCGTTTCCCTGCGTCCGGGCGACGGCATCATCCACTCGTGGCTGAACCGCATGCTGCTGCCAGACACCGTCGGTACCGGTGGTGACTCGCACACCCGTTTCCCGATGGGCATTTCGTTCCCGGCCGGTTCCGGTCTGGTTGCGTTTGCTGCGGCCACCGGCGTTATGCCGCTGGACATGCCGGAATCGATCCTGGTGCGCTTCAAAGGCAAAATGAAACCTGGCATCACCCTGCGTGACCTGGTTCATGCGATTCCTTACTTCGCTATCCAGAACGGCCTGCTGACCGTCGAGAAGAAAGGCAAGAAAAACGCCTTCTCCGGCCGCATCCTGGAAATCGAAGGTCTGGAAGGTCTGACCCTGGAGCAGGCGTTCGAACTGTCCGACGCCTCGGCCGAACGTTCGGCTGCCGGTTGCACCATCAAGCTGTCGAAAGAATCGATCACCGAGTACCTGAACTCCAACATCACCCTGCTGCGCTGGATGATCGGCGAAGGCTACGGCGATGCTCGTACTCTGGAACGTCGTGCTCAAGCGATGGAAGCCTGGGTGGCCAACCCGGAACTGATGGAAGCCGATGCCGACGCCGAATACGCCGAAGTCATCGAAATCGATCTGGCCGACATCAGCGAGCCGGTACTGTGCGCGCCGAACGACCCGGACGATGCCCGTCTGCTGTCCAGCGTTGCTGGCGAGAAGATCGACGAAGTGTTCATCGGTTCGTGCATGACCAACATCGGTCACTTCCGCGCTGCCGGTAAGTTGCTGGATCAGGTCAAAGGTCAGCTGCCAACCCGTCTGTGGCTGTCGCCGCCGACCAAGATGGACGCTCACCAACTGACCGAAGAAGGCTACTACGGCATCTACGGCAAGGCTGGCGCACGCATGGAAATGCCAGGCTGCTCGCTGTGCATGGGTAACCAGGCACGCGTTGAGCCGAACAGCACCGTGGTGTCGACATCGACCCGTAACTTCCCGAACCGTCTGGGCGACGGCGCGAACGTCTACCTGGCTTCGGCTGAGCTGGCGTCCGTTGCTTCGATCCTGGGTCGCCTGCCGACCGTCGAGGAGTACATGGAATACGCTGGCAAGATCGACAGCATGGCGGCCGATATCTACCGCTACCTGTCCTTCGACCAGATCGCCGAGTTCCGTGAAGCTGCTGCGAACGCCAACATCCCGGTCGTTCAAGCCTAACGCTGCAACGCAATGAAAAACGCCGCCCATCGTCAGATGAGCGGCGTTTTTTTATGCCTGATGGAGGGTGGTTGTCTGTTCGGGCCTCATCGCTGGCAAGCCAGCGATGGCGGAGTGTCAGTCGACATCGTTGCCAATGACTCACCCCTTTCGCGAGCAAGCTCAGCTCCCGAGCCAAAAAAAACCGCTGTGCCCGGGCAGGCACAGCGGTTTTTATCGATTGAAGCCGTGTTACATCGTCAGCTTGTAAACCAGTGCCGAAATCGCTACCAGACCTACCGCCGTCACAAACACGTTAGACGCCTGACCACGATAGCGTGCCATCGCCGGAACCTTGCGAATCGCATACATCGGCATCAGGAACAGAATCGCCGCGATTACCGGGCCGCCTACAGTTTCGATCATGCCCAGAATGCTCGGGTTCAGCGTCGCGATGATCCAGCAGATCACTAGCATGAACGCCGCCACGATACGATCCAGTGCCTTGGCGCTCGGACGCTTGCCGCTCTTCACGATCAAGCCTTTCAGGCCCTCACTGGCACCGATGTAGTGACCGAGGAACGATTTGGAGATCGCCACGAACGCAATCAGCGGCGCCGCAAAGGCGATGGTCGGGTTGCTGAAATGGTTGGCCAGATAAGACAGGATCGACAGATTCTGCTCTTTGGCTTCCGCCAATTGCTCTGGCGACAACGTCAGTACGCAACTGAACACGAAGAACAGCACCATCAGCACCATCAACGCGTGTGCGCGGGACAGAATCTGCGAGCTGCGCTCTTCAGCGTGGACGCCGTAACGACGCTTCTGATCGACTGCAAACGCCGAGATGATCGGCGAATGGTTGAACGAGAACACCATCACCGGAATTGCCAGCCACAGCGTGTGCAGCAACGCAGACGGTGCCGGCACGTGCGAAGCGGTGGCGAGGATGCCGCCGTTCCAGTGCGGAATCAAATAAATGGCGAGAAACAACAGCGCGACAATAAATGGATAGACCATCAGGCTCATGGCCTTGACGATCGCCTGCTCGCCACAACGTACCACCGCCAGCAAGCCGAGGATCAGCACGAACGACAGCAGCGCGCGCGGTGGCGGTGTGATGTGCAGTTGATGCTCGAGGAAACTGGCGACCGTGTTGGTCAGGCCGACGCTGTAAATCAGCAGGATCGGGAAAATGGCGAAGAAGTACAGCAGCGTGATCAGCGCACCGGCCTTGATGCCGAAATGCTGCTCGACCACTTCAGTGATGTCGGCGCCTTCGCGACCGGAAAGCACAAAGCGGGTCAGGCCACGGTGGGCGTAGAACGTCATCGGGAACGCCAACAGCGCAAGGATCACCAGCGGCCAGAAACCACCCAGCCCTGCGTTGATCGGCAAAAACAGTGTGCCGGCGCCGATGGCCGTCCCAAACAGTCCCAACATCCAGGTGGTGTCCTGGCGATTCCAGCTCGAAAGTTCAGCGGGTGCTGCTGCATCAAAGCGCTCTTCGACGCTATTGGCCTGATCATTCATCCGGTCGGATCTCCGCATTCCGGTCACTTGCCACTCGGTCAGGACGCGTCGGAAAAAACCGACAGACATGCTCCGGCCGAAACAGGGGCGCGATTCTCCGTGATAAATGAGCAGAAGCAAAGACTTAGCTGAGGAATGGTTGTGCGGAGCAGATCAGCGGGATGTCGTTTTCGGATTAATAGCTGTCGCCCCCAGCTAAGTTGAATGTCGCTTTTAGCGCGCATCCAAGCTAAGCGGTCTCTGGAAAACACTTCAGATCGAACGAAGCACTATCGTCCCGATGGTGATGACGACCAGCGCAAATATTGCCCCCATACTGAACCTGAATAATTCTGAGCGAATCTCAGCCGGGGACAGACCTCTGGCCTCTTCAGCGAACTCGGCGTCCTCTCGTCGAAGTCGTTCAGCTCTGGCTTTAGGGTCCTCTATGTACATGTTTATTGTCCTTTGCGAGGTCACGAGACCAATCTGTTATGTAAACCGTTGTTAAGCATCCGGAACGCTTGAACACAAGCAATGATGTGTGAAGCGCTTCATTTGGAGCTTGGTCAATATCCCGAATACAGCTGTAATCGCAGTCAGCAGCCCCGTGCCTACCGCTACCGGGTACCAGAACCTTTCTCGCTTTAATTTGTTTTCCTCAGCCATAAGCTTGCGCCTCTCGACAATGAGCTTGCGTGATTCGTTTTCTAGTCTTTCGAGTTCCAGATTTTCCCGATCATTCTGAAGCATGCGCCTTCCTTGGCTATTGGCAGCCGTTACCTTGGCTGCTTTGTACCCTCATGATTTCGCATTGATCACCTGCCGGGTAGCGGACGAGTCTGGCGGTTTCGTAGGCAAAATCCGTGAGTAAAGTAGGCAGCCTCATACAGTGACTTTTAAGGAACTGCGTCGATTTCAAGCCCCCAATCCTTTCAATTTGCCCCACATGATCTAGCGTGAGATGAGTCCCCTGCCCTGCGGAGCCTTCCCCATGCCACTGGTTCGTGTCGACATCAGACATAACCCCGACCCCACTTTCGCCAAACGCATCGGCGAGCAGATCTACGCGGCCCTGCGCAGTTGTATCGATGTGCCCGAGCACGACAACTTCCAGATCCTCACCGAGCATGATGACCAACACCTCGTCTACGACCCGCAGTATCTGGGGATCCAGCGCAGCGATGGCGTGGTGTTCATTCAAATCACCATCAGCGAAGGGCGCACGGTGGAGAAAAAGCAGTTGCTGTTCAAAACCATCGCCGAAAGCCTGCACACACAATTGGCGGTGCGCCTGGAAGACGTGTTCATCAATCTGGTCGAGGTAAAAAAAGAGAACTGGTCATTCGGCAATGGCGTCGCGCAGTACGTCACTTGACCCGCTCATTGACAGCCCGTTATCAGCGCCAGCATGATCGGCCCATGAACATTCGCGCGCTGCAACTCACCCGTACCACCACGACCGCCACCGGCGGGTCGTGGTGTTTCTGTCTGAGGTGACCCCAGCGCAGCAAACCCAAGGCCCCGCCAGCAATGGACGGGGCCTTGTTGTTTCTCCCGTCCGTGCGGCATCTGCAGCACCCAAGGAGAAACACCATGCCCGCAGCACTGTTGATCATCGATATGCAGGTCGGTCTGTTCCACGGACCGGAAAAGCCCTATCAGGGCGAACGGATTCTGGCCAACATCCGGCGCCTGGTCGCTCAGGCCCGCGCGACTCAAGTGCCGATCTTCGCCGTGCGCCACACCGGCCCGGATGGTTCACCGATTGCCGCTGGCAGTCCATTCTGGCAATTGTTGCCAGCGCTTGAACTGGACGCTGACATCGACACCCTCTGCGACAAATCCCGCCCCGATGCTTTCCATGGCACTGACCTCGCACAGCAACTCAAAGCCGCACAGGTAGAAGACCTCTATGTGGTCGGCATGAAAAGCCAGTTCTGCATCGACAGCACCTGTCGCCGCGCTGCCGATCTGGGCTTCAGACCACTGCTGGTCAGCGACGCCCACACCTGCATGGACACTGCTGCGCTATCGGCCGAAGCGATCATCAACCATCACAACGCCACCCTCGGTGCCGCTTTCGCACGGTTAATCGACAGTGCTGAAGTGAAGTTCTAAGGAAGCCTCCCGAAATAGACGCAACTTCACTTGCTGCGGTTGCGTCAACCAGACATTTGTTACGGCATCCCTTGTCCTACAGCTTCGTGTAATCAGTTAATGACGCCAGCGACGTTAACCACAGAAAACGCCAACAAACAAACCAATCAACCAACAAACTTTCAGAATAATCCTACAAGTTAAACAGCCACAAATACTCATAACAAAATATTACTTAAAACCGAATATCAGCCATTTGTTACAAACAACTACCCAGCCATTGAACAATATTCCATGGCAGGTCTATATTTTTATCGCTCCGAATTCGAAGACTAATAATTGAAGTGTGATCAAGAGGACACAGCATGCACAAGAACATGATGACCGGCCTGTTGTTGGCCGCACTGCTTGCGCCGCTCGCCAGCGCCAACGCCGATGTCCGCGAGCTGGCTTCTTCGCCACGATGGCTGACCACCAAGGTCTATATCGACGGCGCCCCTGAAACCGACGTCAAAGCGAAGTACCCCGGCGTCGTTGGTATATCGACGTGGGATCCCGAGCGCAATCGATACGAATTCTTTTACACCGATACAGGCGAATCAAAGTACAACAATGGCGGTGGCGGGTATTTCTTTGTCACCGGCGATCAGCAACAGCACATTCTTGTGCCGGATATCGAGCCCGACCAAAACATGGGTCAGGCGTTTGGAAACACTGAACAAACGTGAGTTCACTTATTCTCGGGAAGTCCCTCGCGACATGGTCGACAACAATCCTCTTGTGCGCATTCATGTCGTTCACGCGCCCTATACCGGAACGATAGAAACCAAGTCCGCCATCAAACAATAAAACCAGGAGTTCGCTATGCAAAAGTCAATTAAAACCCTGCTGATGTCGACGTTACTGATTTCTTCTGTCTATTGCGCCGGGGTCAGCGCACAAGCTACCACCCAGCCCGCAAAAAATGCCGTCGCCACCGCCGACAACGCGATGATGCTGACCGTGTTTCTGAAACATGATCAAACCCGACCGTTAAGTGAACTAAAGGCTCAGCTTGCGCAACAGGGTTTCCATAAAACGTTCCCCCCGGCCGGAGTCGAGGTGGTGAGCTGGAACATCATGATGGGGATCGGCCAGGTCGTGACCGTGCGCTTTCCTGTCTCGCGTCTGGCGGAAGTTAACCTGGCGCTGGAAAACACCGCATGGGGCAGTTACCGCACCGAGTTCTATCCGACCTACGATATCAAGCCGCTCGCGATGGCTGAGCAAGCCAAAGCCCAAGCCGCCCAATGATGCCGACAGCACAGCGGATCACCGGTGTGCTGCCTAACCTTGCTTCTTGCCCGAAGCCGTCCAGAATCAAAGCACCACTGCGCCAATGACAACGATTGCCAAGTCGCTGCGGATTCAGCACTCTGAAACGACTTTCGCGACCAACCCGCCGACGTTCACAGGAGCCGCGCAATGCCCGCCACCGTTCTGGTACTGGTTGAAACCATCAATGACTACTTGCCGATTCTCGAACATCAGGGCTTCCACCTGATCCTTGCCCCCACGCCCGCTGAACGTGCGCAAGCCATTGCCACCCAAGGCAGCCGCATCGACGCGGTGCTGACCCGTGGCCCGCTGGGTCTGACAGCCGATGAGATCGCCGCCCTGCCCGCGTTAAAGATCATTACGGTCATCGGCGCCGGTTACGAACAGGTCGACCTGCAAGCCGCCAGCAACCGTGGCATTACCGTGACCAACGGAGCCGGAGTCAACGCCTCATCGGTGGCCGACCATGCGCTGGCAATGTTGTTGGCACTGGTGCGCGATATACCACGTTGCGACGCCGCAGTGCGCCGGGGTGAATGGCCGAAGATCATGCGCCCGTCGCTGGCCGGCAAACGCCTGGGGGTTCTCGGGCTGGGCGCAGTGGGCATGGCGATCGCCAAACGCGCGAACCTCGGTTTCGACATGCAGATCAGCTATCACAGCCGTCAGGTGCGCAACGATGTGCCGTACGCGTTCTGCTCGACGCCGACCGAACTGGCGCGAGCGTCGGACTTCCTGATCGTCGCCACGCCCGGCGGTATCGGCACACAGCATCTGATTACCCGCGCGGTGCTCGATGCGCTCGGTCCGAAAGGGTTTATCGTCAATATTGCCCGCGCCAGTGTGATCGCCACGGCGGATCTGATCACCGCCCTTGAACAACGCAAAATTGCCGGCGCCGCGCTGGATGTGTTCGACCACGAGCCACAAGTGCCGGATGCGCTGAAAACCCTGAGCAACGTGTTGCTGACACCCCACGTCGCGGGGCTGTCACCGGAAGCGACGCAAGGCACGGTGGAGCTGGTGGGCAAAAACCTCGTGGCGTTCTTCTCGGGCGAGCCTGTGCTGACGCCTATCGCGCTGCCGCCAAAACTCAACAATCAACGCGTGCACTAAAGCACCCCGAGCAACGTCCACAAACGCCGCGATTCCGCATCGGCACTGATCAACTCACCGAGCAACTCGCTCAGCGGTTTGTTGCCCCACTCGACGCCGCGCCGAATCAGATACGGCACGGGGCTGTGAGGTTCGGTGCGGGCAAGGTATTCGGCGATCAGCAGCAATTGTCGGTAAGCCTCTTCGCGACTGGCCGGTTCGCGAAATACCTGGGTAGCCGGTGCAGGTTCTTCTGGTTGCGGCAAGGCGACGGGGGCTTCCACCACCGGTGCCGGCGAAGCCGGTTGTTGTGGGTG
Organism: Pseudomonas sp. AC242; assembly: GCF_979258655.1. Lineage (NCBI taxonomy): Bacteria > Pseudomonadati > Pseudomonadota > Gammaproteobacteria > Pseudomonadales > Pseudomonadaceae > Pseudomonas > Pseudomonas sp. AC242. The sequence goes on along the minus strand of NZ_OZ409873.1, from coordinate 1,782,626 downwards.
CATGGCGATAAACTCCTGAACCAACGTCAGCAGCGCTTGAATAATGTCCTGCAAGGGCCGCAATCCCGGGCCCTGATCCCCTAGATAAGCATTGCTCCAGCTGTCGAGCCGCTGCAGATGTTGCAGGCTCAGCAGCAGATTGCCCTGGGTGCGCAACCAGAACGCCAGCGGCGTGGCGCGGATCTGATCGCTGAGTTTTTTCTGTTCGTTGCGCGCGGTTTCTGCCGAGCTCTTGGCATTCTTGCTGTCGTTGGCCTGCACCTGCTGAATCTTTAAACGCCGCCAGACTTCAAGCGTATAAACCTCGAAATCACTGTTGCGAGTGCCGAACAGCGGCACGCGAGTGAGCAAGACTTCACTGTAGCGACGCACCAGCCATTCCAGCGGAATCACGCGCCACGACTGATCGCCCTCCTCGGCTTGTGGGTGCAAGTGCTCGGGGAAACGCTCACATAAACCGGCGATCAACGCCAGGCTGCCGGGCAAACCGTCCAACGCTTGCAGGTGCAGCCAGGCTTCGCCAAGCCACGCGCTGAGCATCAAGTCCTTGCTGCGCTCGAGCAATAACGCAGTGGAGAGCTTCTCGACTTCCGACCAGTTCGCCCGCTTCAGTGTCGACTGCCAGACGCCGGTCGGCAGGCTGGCATCGTCCTCGCGGCGCAAGTCGCGCAACTGATCGAACTCACGCTCATAGCGCAAATCGACGCCACAGGGCGCATCCGCGCTGATCGGCGCGAGCAATTGATCAATCAGATCTGGCACAGCGGCCGATGGCAGGTTCACAAATCTTCCTTCTGCGATTCAAGGGCGACGGTGCTGCCGGTCACCTGAAACGGTGAGCGCGGCGCACGGGTGGGCAACGGCGCGATCGACAGCGGCAGTTTCGAGCCCTGGCTCATCAGCGACAGACGCACGAACATCCGCGTGAATTCGCTGGTGACGCTGTCCGGCGCCCCGGTTACAGGTAAACGCAACGTCAGCGGGAAATCGGTGTAATCCACGTTTGGCTGACGCTGCACCGAGAAATGCGCGCGCATCAGGCGCAGCAGCGACCATGGCCCGCCGTACTCCCAACCGGCCTCCAGTTCACGCACCACCAGATTCGGTTGCAGCGGGTCGTTGACCGGACGCTCCTTGCCGTTTCGCGCCCAGCGCAGGGTCAGGCGGACAGGCTGGCCGACCATCCAGCGCAGATTCGGTTGCTCGGCTGCCGGATAGTTGATTTGCTGATTGCCGGCGAGCAAGCCCCAGGCAATCACCTGATCGGCGCCCAGCTCATCATCGCGATCGGTGCGCCAGCGCACGTCCAGCTCGACGCCAAGGATGCCGCTCTTGTCGCGCACGAACAGCGGCGTCAGCCAACTGCTGGCTTGCTTCAAGCGGTTGAGAAAATCCGCCGCGGCCAGGCGTTCCGGGGTCTGGTTGGTGGCAAGGCCGGCCTGCGCGACCGGCAGTTTTTTGTCGATCAGTTGCAGAAAATATTCAACCCGCGCCGGATCGGCGTCCTGCATCTGCACGCCGTTGGCGAACGGAAAGCGATCCGCCAGATATTGATTGAAGTAGTTGGCCAGCTCATTCCATGCCGCAGCGGCCTGTTGCACTTGCAGCATCTGGCAACGCTGCATGGCTTCCTGTTGCAGCTCCACCGCGCGCATCGCCAACGTGCCGCGTCCGCCGGCGATGTTGGCGGTCTGCAGCATTTGCAGGCAGGAATTGACGTCCATCTCGACGAAATCGCGGCTGACCAGTTGCTCGATCTGTGCCGGCGAACTGGCCGGGTTGGCCTCTTTGTATTTGCGCAGTTCGTCGTTGAGCGCACTGAACTGCGTCACGCGTTCGTAATCCAGGGCCGACAGATTGGCTTGCTGTGTTGTCAGCCACTGCAACGAAGACGTGCGCCGCTCAGTGATGCCGAGCATGGTGTTGAACTGCTGCTTGAGGCTCAGCTTCAGATCCTGCACGTCGCTGGCGCCGAACAGTTCCAGACCAAGGTTTTTCGAACCGTCCCACTGGCTGATTTCGGCCCGTCCGCCGAACAGTGGTTGCGCGGTGATTTCATCCAGACCACCAATAAGCTGCGCCATGGCGCGGCGGTTGAGCGCCGCTTGCAGACGCGTGGCGAGATCCGCGCGGTGCACCTCGACGAAAGCCTTTTGCAGGGCCATGGCTTGCTCGGCCTGCACATTGAACACAGCGTAAGGATGCGCCTGATCGTTGTGATCCTTGAGGCTCAACCACATCGCCTGGGCGGCGGCACGCTCGGCGGCTTTGAGCACCGCAACGCGATAGTCCGGTGGAATGCGTGGCAGTTCTTCGGCGATGTAGCTGTTGTAGTCGGCGAAATATTTCAGCGATTCATTGAGGTCATCACCGTCCACGGTCTGGCCTTGCATATTGACGTTGTCTTCGCTGGCACGCAGGGCGACCGAAACGAAGTCGCGCTTGAACAGGGCCTGTATCGCGTTATCGAGTTTCACCACTTGGTCTTGCAACGCCAATTGCCCGCTGACTTGCTGTACCAGCAAATTGTCCCGCGAGCCAACCTGTGCGATCCATTGATCGCGGAAACTCTGCTGCAAGCGTGACGCTTGCGTGTCGAGGTCTTGTTGGACTTGCGCGCCCAACAATGTGCTCTTGCCCACTTTGGCGAGGAAGTCACCATAACCCGGCACCAATTCCTGGCCTTTGCCACGGCTCCACGTTGCATTGGTCAGGGCAATTGCCGCTTGCAGATCGTCGACCAGCGCGGTCAGCTCTTCGAGCTCGCGCAGGCTGTTGCCACTGCCGGCCTCCAGTTGATCGAGGTGCAACTTGAGATAACCGGCCTTGCTGACAAAGTTGTCGGCGAGAAAATACTGATCCAGCCAGCGCTGCATCAATCCGGAAAAGTTGCTGACGATCAGTGGCCGGTCGACGCTCAGATCCAGCGCCTGCAAGCTGCCGTCTTCCGCGGCCACGAGCAGCCGATTGTAGAACGCCGCGTAGGGCAAGGTGCCGGTGTTGAGGTTCAGCGACAGCGCGTTGTTGCTCAATTGCACCAAGTCGTCCAGTGGCGCGCGCTGATTGTTTTGCACCTGATTGAATAGCTGGTTCTGCTGTTCCAGACGCAAGGCCCGATCTACCAGATCGTTCGCCTTCAGATAGTTCTGCCACTGCGCCGGGTCGTCGCTTTCGACACTGCTGCGTCGGTCGGTGCTGCGGATCGCCTTGATCTGCGCCAGTTGCGCACTCAACAGGTCATGCAGCGGCACCATGATGTGGCGCTGGGTGGACTGCAAGACTTGCTGCTCAAGCTGATTGTCGAGCGAGGAAAACCACGACGTCGGGAACACCAGAGAAACGTAGTTCCAGTGCGGCGCACGCTCCAGCACGCGCCAGAAGGTCTGCACATTGCGTCGGGTCGAGTCGACCCGTTGCGCCTCGTCGCTGATCGCCACGTAGCCCTTTTGCGCACCTTGCATCTGCCGCGCCAGTTCGTGGGCATCCTTGACCGACACCTGCCAGACCCAGAGCATCGCCACGGCCCAGATCACCCCGACCACCAGCGCCACGCCGGCCGTCAGCCGCTGCCAACGCTGACGCAAACGCAGCAGGCGCGGCACGCCTTGCGCCAACCCGCGCTCGCCGACCAAGCACTGACGCCACAACTGGCGCACAAACACACTCTGCTGCAAGCCGCTGTCGTCAGCGGAAAATCCATCTTTGGCATCCTCCGAGGCCTGACTGGCGCTGAAATAGACACCGCGAAAACACGGCGCTTCCCCCTGGGCGTTGCCTTGAAACACCGGTTCCAGAACACTCTGCAAACCGCGGCGCAAGGTTTCCAGACGCTCTGGCAAGGCGTACAGATCTGCGCTCAACTGGCCGGACAAGGTGCCGATTTCGATGATGGCTTCCGCTATGGCGCGATGGATGCGATCGAGTGCCTGATCGCTCCACTGCCCTTGCCAAACCGCATCGCGTGAATAAGGTGACGACCAGCCCAGGGTACGCTCGCGGGCCTCGTCGGGCAGCGCGCTGATCAGTTCCTGGAATCCCGGCAGTTCTTCGAGTCCGGTGATGATCACGTACACCGGCACACTCAATCCAAAACGTTGCAGCAGATCGATGAAGCGCCGGCGCGCCGCCAGACCGAGGCCGGCGGCCTGTTCAAGATTGCTCAAACGACTGACCGGCACCAGCCAGACCACCCCGTCCAGCGGGCGTTTGCTGCGCATTCGCAGGATCAAACCAAGTAATCGCCACCAACCGCCACGCTGCAAGTGCATACCGTCGTCGGGCAGAAACAGCGCTTGCGGCACCACCAGCACGGCGCCTTCGGGATCTGACCACCAGCGACCGAACCAGGCGGGTTTGTCGGTCGGTTGCAGACGCCATTCACTGACCAGTTGCGTGCCCTGGGTTTCGTCACCGAGCATCAGCAGCCATGGCATCTGATAGCGGTCATGACTGCCCTGCTCTTGCTCCATTTGCCGTACGGCTGCGTAAAAACTGCGGATCGCTGCGCCACTCTGGGTGCGCAACCACCACACGGCCACGGCGATGATCACCACGACCAGCAGCAGCGCGACAACCCACGCAACCATCGTCAGGGTGCTCATGAGTCTTGCTCCGCAGGCACCACCGAGTCGATGATCTGCAGCACCGGGTCCAGTTCCGAACGAATGTCCCGCCAGAGCAACTGGCCAAGCCCGGTCAGCAACAGCAGCATCGCCAGAATCCCCAACGCCAGGCGAAAGCCATCCGGCAGCGCCGTGCGCACCGGCAGTTGCAATGGCGTGGTCAGCGACGGCTGCGTCAGACGCTGACTGACATCGACATAACTGGCCTCGCCCTGCCAGGCCAAGGTGTACAGCGCCAGCCGCCACTTCTCCAATTGCGCCTGACTGTGTTCTCCGCGCAAACGCCCATGGAAACCGAGGATCAGGCATTGCAGATACACGTTGGCCAGATCGCGCGTGGTCGGTTGCTGTTCATCGAGCAAAGCTTGAATCGCCGCCGGCACTTGTTCGCCGGCCTGACGACTGGCATACAGACGCGACTCCAAAGGTTTGTCCTGCCACGCTGATTGTCCAGGCCAAGGGGTGAACAGCAGGGTTTCATCGACCAGTGCGACGAACGCGTAAACCAACGCCTTGACCTGCTCGGTCGCCGAATCACCGACCCGCGCATAAGCGGTGCGCCACAATCGCTGCGAGGCCTGTGTCGAGAGTTCGACCACGGTCTCCACCAGCGCCGCTTCGTCCTCGCTGTCCTTGGGCAATTGCACCCAGTCCTGTTGCCATTGCTGCCACGTCTGGCGGAACGCGCTGCTCAACGGTGCGTCCTGCAACCCAAGGCTTGCGGCACTTCCTTGCGACATACGGCGTTCCTTGTGTGATCAGGCACTTTCACTGTTCTGGGCGACAAACAGCACCACTTGCCACGGGCTGCTGGTCAGTTTCGTCGCCGGCGCGGCGATAATCAGCGGCAGTTGCGCGTCGAACCACGTACCTTCGGCGGTGACCACAAACAGCCGCGTGTCCTCGCCAACGCTGTAGGCCACCTGTTCGCTGCGGCTCATGACCTGGTGCGACAAACCGCTCATGCGCTGGCGACTGAGCAGCGCAATGTGCGGTGCCGAGGCGATGATCGCGCCACGCAACCAGTCAATTGCCGCTTGTTCGCTGGCGCCGTTGGGCATGCGCAGACCGATCACCAGACGCTGACTCGGCTGCTCGTCCGGCAGTTGAATGGAAAAGCTGTGCTCACCGCGCTCGAACGGCAGGCTGCGATAGCCGGCGCGGATCAGTTCGAGGGTGATCTCCAGCCATTGCAGCACGGCGTCATAACCGCGCTGCAATTCGACAAAATCCAGCGCTGCAAACGCCGGCACGCCGGCCAGCGGATCGAGCGCCGACCACGCGCCGGCCAGACCGAGCAATTGCACATAGAGGGTTTGTGGATGAGCAATACGGCTGTTCAGCGCGCCTTCGACTTCCGGCAGACGCGCCCACAACGCCGTCAACTGGCGGCGGATTTCCAGCGCATCGTCCTGATTGCCGGCCTGCTGCGCCTGACGCAAACGGCCACCGAGAAACAGACACTTCTCCCGCGACCGCGCGCAGAGACCGGCGATGCGTCGACCGAGCGCCGACTCCGGCAACAGGATCGGCGTCGGCGCCGTGTAAGACAGCGGCAGAAAACCGCCACCCTCCTTGCGGATTTTCAGCAGCGGCAGGCAGATCGAATCGGCCTTGTTCAATTGCGTGCACAGGCGTGGATTAGGCCGCCACACGGTGATCGATTCAGGAAATTCACCGCTGGTGAGATCCGGCAGCGCGTCGCCCACCACCGACTGCAAGCGCCCTTTGAGCGGCAGCAACTGACCGGCCCGCCACATCGGGCTGATCGCCAGGTAAACGGTAACGGTGGCGTCGTCGGTGGCATCGATCGCCGCGCCGACATCCAGTTCCAGCGCCGGCCCGATCCCGGCCTGCAAATCTACCGGCAGGCCGTCGGGCATCGTCCCCTGCAGCGACAAGACGCGCACCACGCCAGCGCTCAGCGCCGAAGGATCGAATTCCATGTGGCTGACGCCCCAGAACCACGGGTTGCACGCTTGCGCCAGATGCGCGCCGAGCGCTTCGGCCCGCAATCCTTGCAACTGAAAATGCTGCGGCAGCAATTGCATGCCTTCGTGCCAACAAACCGCGTCAGGTAGCAGACTCATACGACTCCCTTCGACAAGCCGCGATCCGGCGGCAGCGGTGGTGTTTCAGTGTTCGGTGGCGTTGACCAGGCTCATCTCGCGGCTGTCGAATTTCAGCCACGCCTCGCTCTGATCGTCGAGCCGCAAGCGGTGTGCTCCGGGTGTGTTATAGCTGGCGAAGACTAAAAGTCCAGCAGCCTTCTTGCCCCCCAACGGGAAGGGTTGGCGGTCGATGAATTGCCCCGGCACCAGCTCCAGTCCCCACACGCTCATCAACTGACGATAGTCGCGTTGGTACTGTTCGCGCCCGGCGAACCACTGGCTGGCACTGATGCCTGACAACTGTTTGAGCAGATCCGGGTCGGCGACTGCAATGAAGTCCACGGCAATCGGCGTGTCGTCGTTGGCTTTCGGAGCGACGTCGAGGGTCAGGCTGTCGAGGTCCACCTTCGGCCCGAAAAGGGAGCAACCGGCCAGGGACGCAAACAGCAGTGTTAGAAAAAGTCGTCTACGCAAAATGAATTTTCCTTTTCGCGAACCTGTCCAAAAATGTTTTTGCTTGCTTTTTTATAGACCTGTTCTAGCGTCTTGGGTAGTTCGGTTCCTACAGCCGAATCAAGAAGGTTTGTCAAAGGAACGACAGGTCATCTGCCTCCCTTTCTAACCTACGGTCCAGCAAGGGAAAGCGATGAACGGGCCTCCCCGATGCATTGCGCCCGCTCATCGCATCGGAGTCCGCCGTCATGGCAGAAAGTACTCAGCACAAGCTCGACCGGGTGCGCCCGCCCCGAGTGCAAATCACCTACGACGTCGAAATCGGCAACGCCATCGAGAAAAAAGAATTGCCACTGGTGGTCGGAATTCTCGCCGATCTGTCGGGCAAGCCGCTCGAACCATTGGCAAAACTGACTGACCGGCGTTTTACCGAAATCGACCGCGACAACTTCAACGAAGTGCTCGCCTCGATCGGCCCGCGCGCCACGCTGCAGGTCAACAACACCCTCAGCGGCGACGACAGCAAGCTCAACATCGAACTCAATTTCAAACACATCGACGACTTCGACCCAGTCAAGGTGGTGGAACAAGTCACACCGCTGCGCCGCCTGTTCGAGGCCCGCCAGCGTCTGCGCGATCTGCTGACCAAACTCGACGGCAACGATGACCTGGACAAGCTGTTGCGCGACGTCATCGCCAACACCGAAGGCCTGCAGGAAATCAAATCGGCCCGCCCGGACAACGCTACCCCGGCAGCTGATGCCGAGGCGCCGGCCGAACCGCAAGCCTGATCGTCCACTTACATCGAGGGGAGAATTCGCCATGCCCGCTTCAGCTCAGAAACAAGCCAGCGACAGTACGACCGAGACACTTTCCCTGCTTGACCAGATCATTCTCGACGGCCGCATGGCCCACGATGACAGTCAGCAGGATTACGCCCGCGACATGCTCGCGGAGTTCGCCACCCAGGTCCTCGACGAAGGCATGGCCATCGACAAGGACACCGTGGCGATGATCAACGACCGTATCAGCCAGATCGACGAGCTGATCAGCGCCCAACTCAACGAGGTCCTGCACCACCCCGACCTGCAAAAACTCGAAGCCTCGTGGCGCGGTCTGCACCTGCTGGTGCAGAACACCGAAACCAGCACCCGACTGAAACTGCGCCTGCTCAACGTCACGCAGAAAGAGTTGCAGAACGACCTGGAAAAAGCCGTCGAGTTCGACCAGAGCGCGCTGTTCAAAAAGATCTACGAAGAGGAATACGGCACCTTCGGTGGCCATCCGTTCAGCCTGTTGGTCGGTGACTACACCTTTGGCCGGCACCCGCAGGACATCGGCCTGCTGGAGAAACTGTCGAACGTCGCCGCCGCGGCCCACGCGCCGTTCATTGCCGCCGCCAGCCCGCGCCTGTTCGACATGAACAGCTTCACCGAACTGGCGGTGCCGCGTGATTTGTCCAAGGTCTTCGAGAGCCAGGAACTGATCAAGTGGCGCTCATTCCGCGAGAGTGAGGATTCGCGCTACGTATCGCTGGTGCTGCCGCACTTCCTCCTGCGTCTGCCCTACGGCCCCGACACCTCGCCGGTGGAAGGCATCAACTACGTCGAAGACGTCAATGGCACCGACCACAGCAAATACCTGTGGGGCAACGCCGCGTGGGCGCTGTCGCAACGCATCACCGAAGCCTTTGCCAAATACGGCTGGTGCGCGGCAATTCGTGGCGCTGAAGGCGGCGGCGCGGTTGAAGGTTTGCCGGCGCACACCTTCCGCACCAGTTCCGGCGACCTGTCGCTGAAATGCCCGACCGAAGTGGCGATCACCGACCGCCGCGAGAAGGAACTCAACGACCTCGGCTTCATCGCCCTGTGCCACAAGAAGAACAGCGACGTCGCGGTGTTCTTCGGCGGCCAGACCACCAACAAGTCCAAGGTCTACAACACCAACGAGGCCAACGCCAACGCGCGGATCTCGGCGATGTTGCCGTACGTGCTCGCGGCCTCGCGTTTCGCCCATTATCTGAAGGTGATCATGCGCGACAAGGTCGGCAGTTTCATGACCCGCGACAACGTGCAGACCTACCTCAATAACTGGATCGCCGATTACGTGCTGATCAACGACAACGCGCCGCAGGAAATCAAGGCGCAGTACCCGTTGCGTGAAGCCCGCGTGGACGTCACCGAAGTCGCCGGCAAACCCGGTGCCTACCGGGCGACGGTGTTTCTGCGGCCGCACTTCCAGCTTGAGGAACTGACTGCATCGATCCGCCTGGTGGCAACCTTGCCGCCACCGGTTGCCGCTTAAAGCTCCAGAGAAAACCCTGATGGCGAGAGGATTTATCCCCTCGCCACGGGCTCCGTGTTCAGCCCATTTGCCTAATGTGAATTTCTTCAGGAGTTTCAAGCGATGGATGCAATCATTCTCGACCTCGGCGGCGACATCAAAGGCGACAGCCTGCTCGAAGGTTTTGCGGACAAGATCGAAGTCATGTCCTACAGCCACAACGTGGCGATGCAAGTCACCAACGACGTCAGCAACTCGGAGCGCACCTCCGGCAAACCCCATGTCGGCGAGTTCACGGTGACCAAGTTTATCGACAGCTCGACACCGTCACTCAACGAATACTGCTGCGCCGGCAAGCCGATCCCCGAAGCCATCATCACCATCGGCCGCAACGCCGCCGAGGGCAGCGGGCAGTTGATGCCCTTTATTGTCTACACCCTCACCAACGTGGTGCTGTCCAACGTCAGCGTCAGCGGCGGTACCGGTGGCAAACCGGTGGAAACCGTGTCGCTGAACTTCACCAAGATCAAATGGGAACTCACCGCGCAGAAAGACGACGGCACCAAGGAAGGCACCGCCGCGTCGACCTGGGACATGGCCGCCAACAAGCTTGTCAGCTAACCCGGCGCCTTGGCCATGGCAGGCACCGGCATGCGCGCGCCGCTGTTCGAACGCCTCGCGTCCAGCGAGGCCGAGAGCACGCGCGAGTTCGATCGGCAGGACTTGCTCGACTCGGTGCACGCCGAGCTCGGGCGCCTGTTCAACACCCGCCGTGGTCCACTCACGCGGACCACGCCAGCGAGTGTGATCGACTACGGCATCGCCGACTGGAGCGCCTTGCAACAGCAACGCAGCGATGATCGGCGGCGGCTGGCGCGGGACATCCGCGAAGCGATCATGCATTTTGAACCGCGCCTGCTGCTGGGCGAAGTTCAGGTCAATCCCTTGCCCGAACACCCGCAGCGCATGAGCATTCGCTTGCTCGGCGAATTACGCAGCGGCCAGCAGCACTGGCCGGTAGCCTTTGTCATCGAGCCTGGCGGCGAAGGGCTGGAGGTGCGCCATGAGCGACTCGATTGACCCGCAACTGCTCGATTACTACCAACGCGAACTGACCTGGCTGCGGCATGCCGGCAGCCAATTTGCCGAACGATACCCGAAAGTCGCGCGGCGTCTGGAACTGTCCCCGGGCGAATGCCCCGATCCGCACGTCGAGCGTTTGCTGGAAGGTTTCGCCCTGCTCGCCGCCCGCCTGCAACGACGTCTGGATGACGACTACGCCGAGTTCAGCGATGCGCTGCTCGAGCAACTTTATCCGTTGGCGATGCGGCCGTTGCCGTCCTGCGCCATCGTGCAGTTCGAGCCAGACCCAGGCAAAGGCAAACTCGACGAGGGCTATCCCCTGCCCCGCGATACGCCATTATTCGTCACCACCAGCAAGGGCGAGAGCATTCACTTTCGCACCTCGGCCGCCGTTCGGTTATGGCCGATCGAAGTCACCGAAGCGCTGTTGCTGGGCAGCGATGAAGCCCAGGCGTTGACCGGCGTGGCGCAATCGCGCTCGGCATTGCGTTTGAGTCTGCGCTGCCTGGGCGAGAGCCAGTGGGCTGATCTGGGCATTGAGCAATTGCGCATCCACCTGGCCGCTTCCCCGGTGGTCAATGCTTGCCTGTATGACCTGCTTGGCGCGCATGCGATGCAGGTATTGGCGGGATCGCCGGGCAGCGTTCCGACGGCGCTGAAAGGTTTGCCGAACATCGTCGGTTTCAGCGATGACGAAGCACTGTTGCCGGATGAAGACGGTGTCCATCCGGGCATGCGCTTGCTGGCCGAGTATTTTGCTTTCCCGGATAAATTCCACTTTTTCGATCTGCCCTTGAGCGGTGTTTCCAGCGACAGTCAGGCCCTCTATCTGTATATCGTTTTCGACCGTGTCCCTGCTAGCCGCCTGCACTTGCAGGCCAGTGATATCGCCTTGGGCTGCGCACCGGTAATCAACCTGTTCCCGCGGACTTCCGAGCCGCTGCGTCCCGACGGCACGCGCAGCGAGTATCGACTGATCGCCGACAGCCACCGCGAGAACAGTGTCGAAATCCACAGCATTCGCGGCATGCGCGCCAGTACTCGCACCGGTGTGCAGCGCCTGCCGGCGTATTACGGCAGCCAGCACAGCGGCGGCGACCAGCAGCGCTACTGGCATGCGCGACGGGTCAACGGCATGACGCCAAACCGGCTCGGCAGCGATTTATTGGTGAGCGTGGTCGACACTCGTTTTGAACCGCAAACCGATCTGCCTGATTACAGCCTTACCGCCGAGTTGCTCTGCACCAACCGTCATCTGGCGCAAACCCTGCCGGCCGGTACGCCGCTGGGTTTCGAGCGCCCCGGCCCGGTTGCCTGGGCACGCCTGCGCAATCCGCCGAGTGCACAAAGTCAGCCGCGGCTGGACGGTGATTCGCGCTGGCGCCTGGTGTCGCAACTGACCCTCAATCATCTGTCGCTGGTTGAAGGCCCGCAGGCGCTGGATGCACTGAAAGAGATTCTGCATCTGCACAACCTGCGCGATGAGGCCAGCGCCTTGAAGCAGATCGAAGGCCTGCTGCACCTCAGCTGCGAACGGGTAATCGGCCATGTTGGCGCTGATGCCTGGCGCGGCTGGCGCAATGGTCTGGAAGTGCAGTTGCAGCTTGATCCGCAGCATTTTGTCGGCAGCAGCGCGGTGTTGTTTTCGGCGGTGCTGGCGCAGTTCTTTTCCCTGTACGCCACGGCCAACCGCTTTGTGCGCACCGTCCTGATGCAGTCCGACAAGGAGGTCAAGGCATGGCAACCCCAAGCCGGCATGCCCCTGTCGCTCTGACCCTGAGCCAGCGCCTGCGCCGTGAGCCGCAGGCCTTCGAATGGTTGCAGGCGTTGCTGTTGCTCGAACGCGAGCAGCCGCAGGCCGACCCACTCGGCAGCGGCACCTCGCCGCAGACCGAAGCGCTGAAACTGCGCGGACCACTGACGCCGGCTTTTGCCGCCAGCCAGATTGAAGCCCTGCACGAAGCGCCTGGCGAACCGCTGACACTCGACACACCGATATTCGGACTCGGCGGCCCGGATGGCCCTCTCCCCTACGCCTATCAGGATTGGCTGCAACAACGGGCGCGGGCCAAAGATCATGCACCGGCCGCGTTTCTCGATCTGTTCCAGCATCGCTTGCTCAGCCTGCTGTACAAAGTGATGCGCAAACACCGGGTGGCGCTAGGCTTTGTCACGCCGGGGGCGTCGCCGGTACAGGCGCAATTGCGCGCGCTGATCGGTTTGCTGCCCAAGGCGTTGCAGGAGCGCCAGGCTGCTCCCGACTGCGCCGTTCTTGCCTGTACGGCGTTGTTTGCCGATGGCCGTCGCTCACTGGCGGGATTTGCCGCGATCGTGCGCGAGCAGTTTGCCGTGCCGGTCGAGTTGAGCGCCTACGAAGGTGCCTGGCGGCAGATCCCGTCCGCCAGCCGCAGCGTGATCAAACCCGGCGGACGCAACCTGCAACTGGGGCGCAGCGCCGTGGCCGGCACGCGGGTCTGGGATGAGCACGCCGGCATTCGCCTGACCCTCGGACCATTGCCGTCGACGCAAGCGGCGCGCTTTCTGCCGGATGGCGAAGCACACCCGGCACTGGCCAGTCTCGCGGCACTGTATTTCGGCCCGGATCTGGACATCAAACTGGTGCTGCGGGTACGCGGTGCCGAGCCGCTGAAACTCGCTCGCCAGACTCCGGCCCTGTTGAGCTGGAACGGTGGGTTGCAGCGTCAGGCCAGTCTCGGCGTGCAAACCATCGAAACCCGACTGCGTCAGCTGGAGATTACCTGAACATGGAACTGGCCAGCCTGATCGGACGCCTCAACCCGGACAACCGTCGCGCCCTCGAACGCGCCGCGCAGCGCTGCTTGCAGCGCGGGCATCACTTTGTCGAGATCGAACACCTGTTGCTGGAACTGCTCGATATCGAGGGTGGAGACTTGGCTTTTCTGCTACCGCGTTTCGGCCTCGAACGTGATGCGCTGACGGCCGAGATCAACAAGGCGCTGGACCTGTTCAAGGCAGGCAGTACGCGCACACCGGCACTGTCGTCGCACACCCTCGGCTTGCTCGAAGATGCGGTGGTGCAGGCCAGTGTGTTGGGACTCGACAGCATTCGTTCCGGCTTGCTGTTGTTGGCGTTGGTTGATCGCGATGAGCGCCGCAGTCTGCTGCTCAACAGTGCCTCGTCGTTGCTGCGAATTCCCAAAGAAGCGCTGCGCGCGAATCTGCTGGAGTGGACGGAAAACTCTCGTGAACATGTCGGTGCGCGTAAGGGTTCATCGGCCAATCCTGCACCGCGCCAGGACTCGCTACTCGATCAATACACTCAGGATCTGACGGCCGACGCCCATGCCGGGCGCATTGATCCGATCGTTGGCCGCGACGGCGAGATTCGCCAGTGCATCGATATCCTGCTGCGGCGCCGACAAAACAATCCGATTCTGGTGGGTGCACCGGGCGTGGGTAAAACCGCCGTGGTCGAAGGCCTGGCCCTGCGCATCGCTGCCGGGGATGTGCCGCCATCGTTGCAGGAAGTCAGCCTGCGGGTGCTCGACCTCGGTCTGCTGCAGGCCGGTGCCGGGGTCAAAGGTGAATTCGAACAGCGTTTGAAAGGCGTGATCGACGCGGTGCGCAATGCTGACAAGCCAATCATTCTGTTTATCGACGAAGCCCACACCCTGATCGGTGCTGGCGGCGCCGAGGGCGGCAGCGATGCGGCCAACCTGCTGAAACCGGCGCTGGCGCGGGGCGAACTGCGCACCCTCGCTGCCACGACGTGGATGGAATACAAAAAATACTTCGAGAAAGACCCGGCCCTCGCCCGCCGCTTTCAACTGGTGCAGGTTGAAGAACCGGATGAAATCACAGCAGTGGAAATGCTCCGAGGCGTGGCGGCCAAACTCGAACAGCATCATGGCGTGCAGGTCCTCGACGCGGCGATTCATGAAGCGGTGAAACTTTCGCATCGTTACATTTCCGGTCGTCAGTTACCGGACAAAGCCATCAGTGTGCTCGACACGGCGTGCGCCCGGGTCGCCCTCGGCCAGCACGACATACCGCCGCCGCTGGAGAGCCTGCGTCATCGGCAAAACAGCCTCAAGGATGAAGTCGAGCGCCTGCGTCGCGAACAGGCCACAGGGCTGGATCACCGTGAGCGCATCACCCTGCTGGAAACTGAATCCAGCGTAAATGTGCAGGCCATCCGCGAACTGGAAACCCGCTGGGGCGAGGAACGCGTCGCGGTGCGCGAGCTGCTCGATACCCGTCGTGAGTTGCTGGCCTTGAGCGAGCGCGCCGACAGCGACAAACCCGATGAAGCCACCGACAGTCGCATTGATCATCTCGCGGCTGAATTACTGCGCCTTGAGGCCGGACTGGACGCCATCCGCCAGGACGATCCGCTGGTGCCCGAACAGGTCGACACTAAAACCGTCGCTGCGGTAATCGCCGGCTGGACCGGCATCCCCGTCGGCAAAATGCTCGCCGACGAAGCCCACGCCGTGCGCACCCTCGGCACGCGCATGGGGCAACGCGTGATGGGCCAAAGCACCGCGCTCAATACCATCGCCCAACGTTTGCAGGCCTACCGCGCCGGACTCACCGACCCACAAAAACCGGTGGGTGTGTTCCTCCTCGTCGGCCCTACCGGTGTCGGCAAAACCGAAACCGCTTATGCATTGGCCGATGCGTTGTATGGCGGCGAACGCAACCTGATCAGCATCAATCTTTCGGAATATCAGGAAGCTCACACCGTCAGCCAACTCAAAGGCGCACCACCGGGTTATGTCGGTTATGGCAGCGGCGGCGTGCTGACCGAGGCGGTGCGGCGCAAACCGTATTCGGTGGTGTTGCTGGATGAGATCGAAAAGGCGCACCCGGATGTGCTCGAGGCGTTTTACAACGTGTTCGATAAAGGCTTGATGGAGGACGGCACCGGGTTGGTGGTGGATTTCAAGAACACCGTGATGCTCGCCACCAGCAACGTCGGCGCCGAACTGTTGCTCGACACACCGGTTGCGCAACTCGGCTCCGAAGCCTTCAACGAAGCCCTGCACAAGGTCCTCCTGCAAGCCTTCCGCCCGGCATTTCTGGCGCGCATGACCGTGGTTGCGTATCGGCCGCTGGATGAGGCGACGCTGGAGGGGATTGTGCTGGCCAAGCTTGAGAAGTTGCGTGGCCGCTACAAGGCAGCGACCGGCAAACAGTTCGAGTTTGATTCGGGAATTGTCAAAGCGGTGCTCGCCAAGTGCAGCGCGGCCGGTGCGCGGGATGTCGAGAATGTGTTGATGACGCAAGTGACGGGGAAGTTGGCGGAGTGGGTGTTGGAATAGCTTGACGTGATAGGGAGACACCAATCTCAGTAGTTGCGTGCTAACAGCGGTTCATTCTCAGCGATGCTCCCGTCCAGACGGGCCTTTCAACCATCCAGCGGCAGATAAAAAATGTCCAAATACCTATCGCAAGTCCTCCTGTCTTTCCTTTCAGGACACGGTGACGACACCATCAATAACGGGACGAACTCCATAATCGCCAAAGGAAATACAACCGGGGTCACATCGCACTCGTTCATTGCCAATACAACATCCCCTCAAACCGTCGCACAGACAGCGTCCGGAACGATGGGGCCATGGCGTCTCTACGTGCGTGGACATGGCAGTCATTCCAAGCAAACGCTGGGATCATTCTCCGTTGATCAGGTTGCCTGGTATCTCAGTGAGTGTGGGCTCGGCACCAACTTGCCAGACGTCATTTCGGTGACTTCGTGCAAATTGGCACTCGGCACAGATCAATCCACCACCGAAAAAGTTTTTCAGCCCTCTTATGACAGCTTCGTCGGCAGGCTACATAAGCTGCTTGGAAACAAGTACAACCTGTACACCACCATGTACGGCAGAACAATGAACAATAGTGTCGTTAAAAATGCAGGCGCCCATACAGGTCGAAAAACAACCCGCACGCCAGGGGGCAAACATCTTCATCAACAGTCATTCGCAAAAGTTACTTACTACTGGGATAGCAGCAAAAACCAGCAGGTGAAATTTTCCTATAACGAAATGGAGATTGACGCCGAAGTCAGCGAAGCAATGGATATTGACTGGACTCCCGACATGATGGACATCGGGTAAGCGCTGACAACGTCTACCCATAAATAAATAAACAAACAGTCCCTCCCATCCCCAACCGAGAAGCGGTGCATCATGTGCAACTTCAAAAAGATAATTACGATCGAAAGCATTATTGATGAGTTCCGGCTAACCATCGACCCCCATCAAAGCAAACCGCTGGAGTACACCATTTACTCTGCACCTGCTCGTTTCGATGATTCCACTCCGCTGAATTTCGCTGAGAACCAAACCTGTTTCTATCGGGCGATGACCGCCGAAGAGTTCGAGGCGTTCCGGTTCGGCACCGTGTTATCCGCCGCTGGCCATCAGGGATTCGCATCATTCCGCAACTACAGCAAAGCCTACCTCAACAAAATGTTCGGGCGTAGTAACTATGCGGTACTCGTCGAAGTTTATGCTCCCCAATGGATCAATGAGCTTCACACTCACGGGTGGTCAACCGGAAAGGCGGAAAGCGGCGACATGTCTTGGGGTATTGGCCAGACTCAATCCAATGGTTGGACCAACAAGGGAACAATCAAGGCTTCCAACAAAAACCTCGCACGCTCCCCTCTAAGCATATTTCAGACCACTCGTCGTACATTCAAAGTCGTCAATCTCATCATCAAAGCCAAAACCAAGAAAAATGAAGCCCTTAACGCGCCTTCCGACGCACCATGGTTCGGGATATTCAGCACGATAGACACTGACCTGATTTCACCCAAGGACATCGAGTTACTCAAGAAAAGCAACGGTTTTTCATCAGATCTTCCGCGACTACCAATCAGTGAATCTCGTGATGAAAATGGAATACCCACAGATGGCAACTGTTTGTTCCATACGCTCTCAAGATGTCTTCAGCAAAGGGGTATGCATGGAATATCACACGAGGACCTCAGAAACTACGTTTGCTTGTACATGGATAACAACCTGGCCTTCTGTGAAACCTGGGGCATCACGGTGGCGTACATTACAAACATGCGACTATCCGGAACTTGGGGTGGAGGTATAGAAATAGCGATCATTGCGCAAATATATAATGTAAAGATCAACGTCATGATCCCCAATCAGGGATTTACTTCAATGATTGCGTTCAATGCAACGACTGAAACAGCGCCCATTCAAATTGAATACAGAAACGGCAATCACTACACCACGCCGTGAGTGCTGCCAGCGGAAAAAATCGTCACCGTCCTCCATGAACTGAAAGCTCACCAAAGGCCAATTCATGCCTCGCGCCACCGACAGCAGCACTACGATTTCACTCACCGCCACTTCGCTGTCGGCGCTGTTCCCTGAGTCGTTTTCAGGCGACGAAGCCCTGAACATATTGGGTTCACAAACCCTCAACGGTCTCAACGACGGCACTTCTCTTACGCTGACCAGCGCTATCGCTACCCACGTCACCACCACTCTGCACAACGATGCGCAGATGCGCGAGTTCGACGCACTGGTAGCCGAGATCCGCCAACTGCCCGCCGATGCCACAGCCGAGCGCTATAAGATCCTGCTCAGACCGTGGCTGTGGTGGCTGACCCTCGCGAGCAACAACCGCGTGTTTCAGAACCTCGCCACGTCGGACATCGTCACGACGATTTTCAAGGCCCATGGCTTCACCGATTTCAAACTCTCGCTGACCGGCAGCTACACGCCCCGTGAATACTGCGTGCAGTACGGCGAAAGCGATTTCGCTTTTGTTTCGCGGCTACTGGAAGAGGAAGGCATCTTCTGGTTCTTCACCCACGACGAAGGCAAGCACACGCTGGTGCTCGGCGACAGCAACGATGCCTTCGTACAGATACCCAACGGGCCGACGGTCAAGTACCTGGGCCAGGGATTGGGCGAGCGTGAACTGCATGGGATCCGCTCCGGGCAGGTGTGTCTGCAAGCGGTGGCCGGGGTCTATCGGGCGACGGATTACGAGTTCACCACGCCAACCACTTCGCTCTACGGCCAGGCCGAAGCCGTCGCCGGGCCGCGTTCGATCTACGAGCATCCGGGCGGCTACAACGCCAAGGCGCGCGGTGATGCGTTGACCAAGCAACGGGTCGATGGCTTGCGCAGCGAGGAGAAACGTTTTGTCGGCGAAAGCGACTGCCGTTGGTTGATTCCGGGGCACTGGTTCACTCTCGAAGGGCACGACGATGCCAGTCTGAACATCGATTGGGTGGTGACGCGGGTCACCCATGACGTCAGCCATGAAAGCTATCGCAACCGCTTCGAAGCGATCCCCAAAGCCACGCCGTTTCGTCCGCAACGCACCACTCCGAAACCGCGCATGCATCCGCAGACAGCCATTGTCGTGGGCAAGTCCGGTGAGGAAATCTGGACCGACGAGTACGGCCGGATCAAGTTGCAGTTCCCGTGGGATCGCGACGGCAAGAATGATGAAAGCAGTTCCTGTTGGGTGCGCGTGGTGTTGCCGTGGAGTGGCAAGGGCTTCGGCATGCAGTTCATCCCGCGCATCGGCCAGGAAGTCATCGTGACGTTTATCGATGGCGATCCGGATCGGCCACTGGTAACCGGTTGCGTCTATAACGGCGACAACGCCCTGCCCTACGCGTTGCCGGCCAATCAGACGCAATCGGGGATCAAGACCCAATCGTCCAAGGGCGGTGGCGGTTTCAACGAGTTGCGCTTCGAGGACAAGAAGGACGCTGAGGAGGTGTTCTTGCAGGCGCAGAAGGATTTCAACATCAACGTACTCAACGACACCACCGCTACCGTCGGCCACGATGAAACCCTGACCGTGCAGAACGCGCGCATCCGCACAGTCAAGGACGGCGATGAGACCGTGACCCTGGAAAAAGGCAAACGCAGCGTCACGATTCAGACCGGCAGCGACAGCCTCGATGTCAAAGACAGCCGCACGGTGACGGTCGGCGCCGACCAGAATCACAGCACCGGCGGCAATTACACCGACAAGGTCAGCGGCGATTACAGCCTGACAGTCGATGGCAACCTGACGATCAAAGTCAGCGGCACCCTCACCCTGCAAAGTGGCGGCAGCTTCACGATCAAGAGCGGCGCCGATCTGGCGACCTCGGCCAGCACATCGATCACGCACAAGGCCGGCACTGCCTTGACCAATCAGGCCGGTACCTCACTGGACAACAAGGCCGGAACGACGCTGACCAACGATGCCGGGATCAGCCTGACCAACAAAGGCGCAGCCTCGCAGACCGTGGATGGCGGCGGCATGCTGACCATCAAGGGCGGCCTGGTGCAGGTCAACTGACAAGGAGAAACCATGGCGATCACACCGCTGGATCTGCAGCAGGATGACAAGCAGCTCAAGGGGCGCCTGCAAGACGGTCAGCTTGATGGCCCGCTGAACATCAAGGATGACGGGCGCAAACAGGCGGATCTGAATTACAACCAGGGCGAATTGCACGGCACCTCACTGCTGTATCACACCAACGGTAAGGTCTCGGCACAGATGCCGTTTGTACGCGGCAAGTTGCAGGGCGTTGCCAGTTTTTATGCGCCCGAGGGTTTTCTGCAACGTAAAGCGACGTATCGCCGCGGCTTGTTGCATGGCGAGGCGTTCAATTACTTTGCCGACGGACAAGTGGCGGAGGCTGAGTTTTATCGCGATGGTGTGCGTGAGGGGCGCTATCAGCGCTTTCACCCCAATGGCAAACCGGCGGTGGAGGCGCGCTATGTGAATGGCCAGTTGCTGGAGCCGGAACAAGGATTTGCCGAGGACGGGCGGCCGCTGGGGGCGGATGGCAAGCCGATTTCGCGGGTGCGCTGGTGGTATCGGCAGTGGGCGGATCCGCAGCAGGTTTGAGAACCTTGAAGAGCCCCTCACCCTAGCCCTCTCCCAGAGGGAGAGGGAACTGATCGGGGGAGATTGGCGAGTTACGCCGACGTGAAAGACTTGCTGTGAATCCATAACCGACCCGCTCCGCAGATAGGTCGAGGCACAGCACGAATAATCGGCTCGGTTATTCAGGTCGATGTACAGCGCGAGACACCTCGGTCGGCTCCCTCTCCCTCCGGGAGAGGGCTGGGGTGAGGGGTTTGGATTTCACGCCAAGTAAAAAACTCAGGGAATAAGCATCTGCATCTGCCCCGGCACCACAATCTTGATCACCCCCGCCCAGTTGCACATCAACGTTGAGTTGGCATCGATCGCCGGCATCCCGCCCAGCAACAACGTCGGCGCCCCGCCGGGAATCCACGGTGTGGCCGTCGCCGGAATACACGGCATCGGCGTCAACACCCCCAGGGCGGCGGCAGTTGCAGCGGCGACCATCGGATTGGCCATGCTCATGCACACCCCGAACGGCAGGATATTCACCAGCGGGATGTGATCCATGATGTTCGCCGCCGGCATCCCGCCGGTCAGCGTGCGATTCACCGGCAACACATTGAGCATCGACGGCGCGGCGCCGAAGCTGCATTGCAAAGTGGCCGTGGCACAGACTTGCGGACAGCCCATTTCAAAGCTCCTTTTTGCCCATGGCATACCCGCTAAACCTTAGTCTGCTGCGGCCCGTCGCGCACATTCTCAAAGGTGATTATCCGGCAACACGCTAACCTATAAGACCGACCTGCGCTTGTGACTGCCCGAGCGCACCATTAGATTAGCCAATGATGTCTGGCCTCCAAAATAAGCAGAAGGGATAAGCATGGCGCTTACTGACCAGTCCACCCGTATCCGCTCTGGCGAAGAACTCGATGCCAGCCTGATTGATCCGTACCTTAAGGCGCACATTCCGGGCCTGAGCGGCTTGCCTGCGATCAGCCAGTTCCCCGGCGGTGCCTCGAACCTGACCTACCTGCTGGAATACCCGGAACAGGAATTCGTCCTGCGCCGCCCGCCGTTTGGCCACAAAGCCAAGTCTGCCCACGACATGGGCCGCGAATTCCGTATCCTCAATCAATTGCGCGACGGTTTTCCGTATTGCCCGAAAGCCTACGTGCACTGCACCGACGAATCGGTGATCGGCGCCGAGTTCTATGTGATGGAACGGGTCAACGGCATCATCCTGCGCTCGGAGCTGCCGCCGGAACTGGGCCTCGACTCAGCGAAAACCGAAGCCTTGTGCAAAAGCTTCATCGACCGCTTCGTCGAACTGCACCGCGTCGACTACAACGCCTGTGGCCTCGGTGATCTGGGCAAGCCGGAAGGCTACGTTGCCCGCCAGATCAAAGGCTGGAGCGAACGCTACGAAAAGGCCCTGACGCCCGACGCGCCACACTGGGAAAAGGTCAAAGCCTGGCTCAACGACAAGATGCCGGCTGACCACCCAACCTCAAGCATCGTCCACAACGACTATCGCTTCGACAACGTCATTCTCGACCCGCAAAATCCGATGCAGATCATCGGTGTGCTGGATTGGGAACTGACTACCCTCGGCGACCCGCTGATGGACGTGGGCAACACCCTCGCTTATTGGATTCAGGCGGACGATCCGGCGCCGGTGCAACTGATGCGCCGCCAGCCGAGCCACGCACCGGGCATGCTCACCCGCCGTGAATTCGTCGATTACTACGCCGAACGTTCGGGCATCCAGATCGACAATTTCGACTTCTACTACACCTACGGCCTGTTTCGCCTGGCCGGCATCGTGCAGCAGATCTACTACCGCTTCTACCACGGCCAGACCCAGGACAAACGCTTCGCGCAGTTCATTCACATGAACAAACTGCTGGAGCAGATGAGCTTGCAGGTCATTGCGAAATCGAGCCTCTGACGGCCCACACCCAGGAACCCTTATGTCCAAGACTCAGTTGTTCGACCTCGACGGCAAGATCGCTTTCGTCTCCGGCGCCAGCCGCGGCATCGGTGAAGCCATCGCCAAACTGCTCGCCCAGCAAGGCGCCCACGTGATTGTCTCGAGCCGCAAACTCGACGGCTGCCAACACGTGGCCGATGCGATCATCGCTGCTGGCGGCAAAGCCACCGCAGTTGCCTGTCACATCGGTGAAATGGAGCAGATTGCCCAAGTGTTTGCCGGGATCAAGGAACAGTTCGGCCGCCTCGATATTCTGGTCAACAATGCCGCGACCAACCCGCAGTTCTGCAACGTGCTGGACACTGACTTGGGCGCGTTCCAGAAGACTGTCGATGTGAACATTCGTGGCTACTTCTTCATGTCCGTCGAAGCCGGCAAACTGATGCGCGAAAACGGTGGCGGCAGCATCATCAACGTCGCGTCGATCAACGGCATTTCACCGGGGATCTTCCAGGGCATCTACTCGGTGACCAAGGCGGCGGTGATCAACATGACCAAAGTCTTTGCCAAGGAATGCGCGCAGTTCGGCATCCGCTGCAACGCCCTGCTGCCGGGCCTGACCGACACCAAGTTCGCCTCGGCACTGGTGAAAAACGATGCGATCCTCAAGCAGGCACTGACGCAGATCCCGCTCAAGCGCGTGGCGGATCCGAGTGAAATGGCCGGTGCGGTGTTGTACCTGGCCAGCGATGCGTCGAGCTACACCACCGGCGTTGCGCTGAATGTGGACGGTGGTTTCCTGTCCTGATCCCGGGTAAATGATTAACCCCCTGTAGGAGTGAGCCTGCTCGCGATAGCGGTGTGTCAGATACATAAATGTTGACTGACACACCGCTATCGCGAGCAGGCTCACTCCTGCAAGGGTTGTGCATCAGGCAATGACTTTCGGCAATTGCCAGCCGTAATGCACCGACAGCAAACGCAGAGCCAGACACACCGCCCCCGCCAGCAACGCCGCCGCGACCGGTGAAACGCCCAGCCTGCACGCAACGGCAACCAGCGCCACCCCCGCCGCCGAGGCCGACGAAAAACGCAATCACCATCACCCCCAACAAGTCGGGCTGACTGTGCATCGCCGCAATGGCGCCTTCCACGGCAACCACCGCCGTACCGGCCAGGACGGCGACCAGCACAACCCGCTCAACCCGAGACTTGCGCCCCGCCGGCGCTACTGCGTGACACAACGGGTAGTGGTGATGTGTCGAGTAACCTGCCCGTCGGCGTACATGTCACCGGCGACTTCAGTATTTTCGAGCACCTGGCAAGTACGTTCCGGTGGCGGAGGTGGCGCAACCGGTGGAGGGGGTGGAGGACTGGCACAACCCGCCAGCAAAACGGCAAAAAAAGTCAACGGCAACACGCGTTTCCCAAGATTGTTCATAGGACGACCCGCGATGAATGGAAGAGCAACTTCCGCGACCCAACCGACCACGGAAGACCTGACCACTCATTCTTTATAGCCGAGCGCCCTGCAAGCGCCAGTGAATTGGCCCGATTGGGTGGTAATGGCTGTCGATTTTGCGTCGGGGTTTGAGCGAGTTAGCAGAGTGAAACGCACATTGCCAGACAAGGCCCCTTCGCAAGCAGGCTCGCTCCCACAGAAAAGCAGAAGCAGAAGCAGAAGCAGAAGCAGAAGCAGAAGCAAACAGCGCAACCCACACACCGCTTCTGCTCCTAACCACTCAACAGGATGAGCGTTAGCTCGGCTGCGGCTCTTGATCTTGACCTGGGAGCCCGTCGGCAGGCTGAGTGGAGGGATTGATCCGGGGGTGGGAGCGCAGCGACCGTTCGACGAAGTCGAACACATCGAGAGGAGGTGCAGCGAAGCAAACCGTAGACGATGCCCCCGGATCGATCCCGGAGCGAAGGAACCCCGAGCCCCAGCGAGCGGGCCGAACGTCAGGGCGCAGACCTTTGGTTCCTTTGGGGCGTTTGCCAAAGGGACTCGCCGTAAGGGCGAAACCGCCAGCGGCAACACCCGCAGCAACGGATCTACCCCCACCCCCCAACAGCATGGTCGGCCCAAAGGCCGCCAAGAACCAAAGGGCGGCGCTAAGCCAAATCCGGATCCCGAAACGAACGCAAAGAATTGCTCTCAAGCTCATACCGCAATTCTTCAATCAAAGCATCAACCGACTCAGGCGTCCGCAGCGCATTAAGTTTCAGCCCACTGATCACCAGATCCACCTGCCCCGACACCGGGTGATAAAGCTTCACCGTCAGCGAATGATCGCCGTCCACCAGACACTCACACGCCAGCGGCGAAAAACTGCGTTCAAGCTGCGTGCGCAACTGCGCAAGATTCATCATCAGACTGTTCCTATAACGACTGCGAAGGGCCGCGATCCCGAGCCAAAAAACCTCGTATCGCACCCCACCAGACTAAGAACAGACCTCACCCGCCAACACCTCAATTTGCACCAGGCCAACTAGTGCATTTGCACCCTATCGTTGACCCTTGGCGCTCGATTCGCCGGCAAACAGCCCACGCTCCCGCGCCCAGACAATCGCCTCACTGCGGCTGTGCACATCAAGCTTGGAATACACCGTCGCCACATGATTTCGCACCGTATTCGGAGCGAGTTTCAGCCGCGCCGCGATCTCCTTGTCCGCCAGCCCTTCACAGATCAACCCCAGCACATCACGCTCACGCGCCGTCAGATCAGTGAACGAAACGCTGGGCAGTTGCGGCGAGTTGACCTTCTTCACATTGGCCAGTTTCTCGATCAACGTACGGCTGAACCAGGAAGCGTCCTTCATCACCTCCTCAATCGCCGCCACCAACTCAAGCTCGGTGCGCTTGCGCTCGGTGATGTCCATCAGCACCAGCAAATAACACGGCATGTCCTGAATATTCACGGTATCGGCGGATAGCGCACATTCGAGCAGGTCCGCATCCTTCTTGCGCACCCGCACATCGACCCGATCCACCCGACCGTTTTTCGCCAGCGCCGCCAGCAACTGCGTGCGTGCACCACTGTCATCGATGAAATCCAACTGCGTCACGGTTTTACCGAGCACGTCCTCGCTGTCGAAGGCCAAGGCCTCAAGGAACGCCTGATTGACGTCGATCACCTGCTGCTCGTCGGCACTGCAAATCAGGATCGGCACCGGTGTCAGGCGAAACGCCTTGGCAAAACGTTCCTCACTCTGACGCAACGCCACCTCGGCCTTGTGCCGCATCTCCATGTCGACGAAGGAAAACAACATGCAATCCTCATCGTTGAGCGTCAGCGGCTGCCCGGCGACGATCACTTGCTTGCTGCCGCCGTCAGGCAGGCGCAGTTCAGCCTGCATCTGCGGGATGGTCGCAACGTCGCGCAGGCGCTGAATCGCCAGATCCCGGTGTTCGGCCTGCTCGAAAATGTCGATTTCATAAGAGGAAGTGCCAATCACCTGTTCACGGGTGTACCCGGTCATTTCCAGAAACCCCGGATTGACCTTGATGTAACGCAAATCACTGAGCCGACAGATCACCGCCGGCGCCGGGTTGGCGTTGAACGTCCTTTCGAAGCGCTGCTCGGCGTTGGCCCAATCGGTGACGTCGCTCATGATCAGCACCAGCGACTCGGGCTGCCCTTCGCGGTCCGTGAGAATCATGCTGCGCACGCTGTGCACCCAGATACGTTCCGGGTCGTCGGTCGGCGACACCTCAATCAGCACGTCATTGAAACTCTCACAGCGCGCCACCCGGCTGATCGGGTAGTTTTCGGCGGTGATCGAATGATTATTGCGATAGCGCAGGTTGAACTTCTTGGCGTATTCGTCGGCATTGTGACCCAGATCGGTGATCCGTTTGACACCGTGCATGGCCAGCGCTGCTTCGTTGGCCCAGAGAATGCTCTGATCCAGCTCCAGCAAAATCACCCCGTCGGACAGCCCGGCGATGATCTGCTGCAACTGGCGGCGGTTGGTTTCGGTGGTCAGGACTTCCTGGCTCATTGGATCTCCACAAGTGATACGCCCATGTGAAGAGTACGACCGCGGCGGCCTCTGATCGTGCCGAGCATAAATGTTCGCAACGGCACAAATCCCTTTGTTGGAGTGAGCCTGCACACGATAGCGGTGTGTCATTTGACTTTTATATTGACTGTCACACCGCTATCGCGAGCAGGCTCACTCCTACTGGGGATGACGGTGCATTCGCGACTTCCTGCTTTGTCGACTAACGTTAATACCTCATCGGATTGAGCCCCTGCCCGCAACACCGGGCTCTTGATCAAGGAGAGACTGATGACGTCGCGTCGCACCATCGAACAGACCTACCGCACCTGGTCCAACCCGATTCTGCTGGAGTTGAAAAAACGTGAGCACCAAATGGCGCCAGTCGAGCGTCAGGCCCTGGAGAATGTCTTGGTGGAAAGAAGGCTGCTGGACATCGGCGGCCCGGAGGGTATTGAACGTCGACGAAACAGCGGTGCCTGACACTGCTCGCGAAGGGGCCAGCAAAGATGCCTTGATCATTGAGGCCGACGCACCGCTCTCACCCGTCCACTGTCACCGCCAGCGCAATAAAAGCGATCCGCGCTGCCAGCGCCACCTCGGCCTCGGCCTCGGCGACCACACAATGCGCCCGTGACAGCGGCTCATTGCTGCCGAACGCCTTTATCGCCCTTTGCAACAACGCCTTGGCGCGGGACAGATCACCGAGCTGAGCCATGGCAATTGCGCGCAGCGCGCAGCGCCAGCGCCGGCGGGTCCTCACGCAGAGCGACGTAGTTCAACGCGCCTAGCGGGTCACCAGCAGACAGCGCGCGGCCGGCGGCGTTGATCAGCGAATCCATGGCTCGTCCGTCCCTCGATGGCTGAATCGTGGCTGAGTCTGATCGCTGATTATGGCGCGTTTGGACGCTTGATCGGCTGTTTCAGTTGTTGCAACATCGGCACAGCTTTTCCAATGGATGGAGTCGAGCATGCTGGATGCAAACGCTAGCCACATTACCTTCACTGTCGAAGGCGCCAACGCCGACCTGCAAGTCCTCAGCTTCACCGGTCGCGAAGCCCTCAACCAACCGTTCCGTTTCGACCTCGAACTCGTCAGCGCCCGCCCCGACCTCAAACTCGAAGAGCTGTTGCACAAGCCCGGCGTCCTGACCTTCGGCCCGACCGGCGAAGGCAAGATCCACGGTCTGGTCTACCGCATCGAGCAAGGCGACTCCGGCAAAACCCTGACCCGTTACAGCCTCAGCCTGGTGCCACAACTGGCCTACCTGCAGCACAACCACGATCAGCAGATTTTCCAGCAACTGACCGTGCCGAAGATCATCGCTCAGGTGCTGGAAGATCGCGGCATCCTCGCCGACGCCTACAGCTTCCAGCTCGGCGCCGAATACCCGCAACGCGAGTACTGCGTGCAGTACGACGAATCCGACCTGCACTTCATCCAGCGCCTGTGCGAAGAAGAAGGCATTCACTTCCACTTCCAGCACAGCAGCAGCGGCCACAAACTGGTGTTCGGCGACGACCAGACCGTGTTCCGCAAACTCAAAGCCGTGAGCTACCAGCAAGACTCCGGCATGGCCGCCGACAAACCGGTGATCAAGCGTTTCAACCTGCGCCTGGAAACCCGCACTACGCGCGTCAGCCGCCGCGACTACGACTTCGAAAAACCGCAGATCCTCCCCGAAGGAACCGCGAAAAGCACCTTTGCCCCGGACCTCGAGGACTACGACTACCCCGGCCGCTTCACCACCCGCGAGCGCGGCAAGTTCCTTTCCATCCGCGCGCTGGAACGCCATCGCAGCGACTACAAACTCGCCGAAGGCAAAGGTGACGAACCAACCCTCACCAGCGGCCATTTCCTGACGCTGGCCGAACACCCGCGCGCCGAGTGGAACGACCTGTGGCTGCTGCTGGAAGTCTTCCACGAAGGCAAACAGCCGCAAGTGCTCGGCGAAAACGTCACCAGCGACGTCACCGACCACAAAAGCGATTTCCACCAGGGCTACCGCAACAGCTTCCTCGCCACCCCATGGGACGCGAACTACCGCCCTGCCCTCGAACACCCGAAACCAAAAGTCCTCGGCAGCCAGACCGCCGTCGTCACCGGCCCCGCAGGCGAAGAAATCCACTGCGACCAATACGGCCGCATCAAAGTGCAATTCCACTGGGACCGCGACGGCCAGGGCGACGACAAAACCACTTGCTGGATGCGCGTCGCCAGCGGCTGGGCCGGCGCCGCGTACGGCGGCATCGCCATCCCGCGCATCGGCATGGAAGTCCTCGTCACCTTCCTCGAAGGCGATCCCGACCAGCCTCTGGTCACCGGTTGCCTGTACCACAAGGAAAACGTCGTCCCCTACGACCTGCCGGCCAACAAGACCCGCAGCACCTTCAAAACCCTGAGTTCACCGGGCGGCAAGGGCTACAACGAATTCCGGATTGAAGACAAGAAAGGCGTCGAGCAGATCTACATCCATGCCCAGCGCGATTGGGATGAGAACATTGAGCACGACCAGAAGATCCGCGTCGGCAACGAACGACATGACACCGTTGAAGCCAATACGCTGAGCGAGTTCAAGGTTGAAGAGCATCGGATTACGCATCTGGATCGGATTAGCGAAATGCGTGCGGATGATCACCTGAAGGTGGGTGTGACGCAGCATCTGAAGGTAGGGACTGCGCAGTTTGTCGAGGCCGGGTCAGAAATCCATTACTACGCCGGCCAGAAAGTGGTGGTCGAAGGCGCAATGGAACTCACGGCCAAGGCTGGCGGGAGTTTTGTGAAGGTGGATGCCGGTGGTGTGACCATTAGCGGGGCTGAGGTGAAGATCAATACCGGCGGCTCGCCCGGCGTGGGCACCGGGATCGGGATTCTGGTGCCGTTGATTCCCGGCGCAGTTGACACCGATAAATTCGGCCAATTGCCTGACAGCGCGCCGCGCAGTCACAAGGCGCGCTACCTGTTGCTGGATGAGAAAACCGGTGAACCTCTGGTGGGTACCCCCTATACGTTGAAGCTCGCTGATGGCACCCGAATTGCTGGTTATACCAACGAAGAAGGAAAAACCTTTCAGGCACACAGCAGCAGCCCGGCAGAGGTTGAACTGCTGACACCTGTTCGCAAACCCGAGCCTGAAGAGCCGTTGATCAGGGCAGGGGAAAGCGCACCCAAGGAAATGACCCTGGACTTCAAAAACGCCAACTCGGAGGGCTGAATCATGCCGGTCATGCAACCACCTCAAACGCCACAAGGCTGCACGAACACCAGTATCGAAGGTACGGTCAAACAAGCACCGCTGCCCAATCCTGATAACAAACCGTATCTGATGGAAAAAGCCAATTACGCATCGCGGTTTCCCAGATTAACGATAAAAAAAGCCAAAGATGGCGACTTCACCGGCATGGAGCTTAAACAGCTGGTAATGAGTGGATTGATTCGGGCAGATGAATACCGCTGGGAATTCAAATGGGATTACAAAGCTGAAGTCTGCTTCGACATGTCGTCCCTCCCCCCCAAACCATTCCTGAGTTCCTCATGGCTGGGCGACGACGTGAAGCCAGACCCCACGCGGCGCCATTCACTCTTTCCATTCCCTAAAGGTTCAGTCAAAGGATTATTACGGCGTCCCGACGTTATCATCGTCAAGACACGCAGCTTGCGTTGGCCGGGACAAGCTGGAACAGATCATCAAGGTGTTGCGCACCCGGATAATCTGGAAAGGCTAGTGGAAGTGAAGTTTCCCGGGGACGTCCTCGGTATGGCACAGCGAGAGGCTTATCTAGATATAGCAGGTGGCCCAAACCGTTTTTCTGTACTCGAAATCAATGATTGTCGAGATGACGGCGAGCGTGAACGCGACCGCGAATACAACAGACAACATAAGCCTACTGGTGAGTTCAACCCACAGCAATGGCCTGTTTTGCTGCCCCCGACCGGAGGCCCGGGGCAAGCCCCAAGACCCGCTCCGGTCCCTGTTCCCGCGTACGGCCCAACAGCGACACCCAGACCGGCGCGGGTCGAAAGCTGGACGCAACTTCAAGAGGCCGTTGAAGGGCTCTTGGAGCAAGGTGCTCAGGGCATTCGAAGGCTATCGCAAGAAATGCAACAACACCTCGAAGACGCCGCTACGTGGCTCGGAATCAAGGGTCAATGGATTAGACGTGAGTCTCAAAAAGCCTGGGAATGGGTCAGTGAAACAGGTGCGAAGATCGTTCGCTGGACGGATGAGCAACTCAGGGCTGCGTGGAAGGAAATTCAGCATTTCACCGACCTGACCTTGGAAAAGCTCAAGGAAATCGACTGGATGCAAGTATTGATTGACGTAGGAACAGTCGTTGCCACCGTTGTGGTGGCTTTTGCTATTGGAGCGGCACTGGTTGCTGCCGGTGTGCCTGCTGCTATCGTCGCAGCAATTTTGGTTATCGTTCGACTGGCTCAGCTTTCATGGGCCGTGCTAGCCACCATTTTGGGCGGCGCTGCTATCACTGCTGCGGCGACAGCCTGATAAAAGAGAGCTTTATGAATACATTGGAAAAACTGAGCGAACAAGCTCCAGACCTGACGTTTGAGCTACCCGATAACACCCCCGTTGTACGACTCGGGCTGATCGCAACCCTCTACTTCAAGGAAGGCTACTCGCTGCAAAGCAAGCGCAATGTCATGCAATGTTTCACCCGATTCAAGGAAGAGTTCGGCCAGCATCTGAAGGGACAGTTCGACGACCGCTACAAGAAGCTGACAGATTCCGGATTCAGCAAAACCCAGGAAAAAATCCGCGAGTCAGGGCCAAACGAACAATACGAATGGCACATCAGCAGCGCCGCAACGGCGAACGAAGCTGCTGCGTACAGCCTGTCCGCACTGAACTCGTTCGAGGTGCATGGCGATCAAAAACGCTCATACCTGAAGATGACATTGCCCTGGAGTTTCCTGAAAGAGCCCGATGGCGTCGCGCGCTTTGAAGAATGGCTGGTTTACTTGTGCGATCAGGTTGAAGCCGAACATGGCTACGGCGGACTCTCGAGCATACTGCCCTACGACTTCGATCGTTACATGCCCATGGAATTTCAACTGGCGCAGCAATATGTCGGTCTGGAAGTTGACTCAATGGTGCACAACTTCAAACGAGAACTGCTTGATCACATCAAAGGTGTCAACTGGTACACCATTGTAGGCACTCGATTTACCGAGCAACTGGGAGGTAAAGACGGATTACGCCACGCCTTAAGCGGACGTGGCGACGTCGAGATGCTGGATTATCAGGGCGGACTGATCATTCGCGCCGGCGCTTTACCCGAACTGGGCGCTATCCATGAACCTCTGCCCGTAACCTATGTAGCGGTGAACCGCGTATTGAAACAGCTTCGTAATCCAAAACCCGATCAACTGCACACTTATTCACCCTACGGTAACTGCTTCGAACAAGACAGTACCGAGCGCTGGTACGCGCGATTCGACCAAGACGATGCGCATTCGAAAACTCCAGCACGAATAGAGGCCGGTCAGCCTTGTAGCGCCGCGGGTTATTGGTTCAGCCCCGCACAGGCAAACTCCCGACGTTACTTCGACTTGGGGGAAATAATGCCTCGGTTCAGTGGCTCGAATTGGGGCGATACGCTTTGGTATTGGTCAGGTGAAGCGTGAGTGCAGGAATAAGAGCGAGCGAACGCCAATCCTTTTTCAGCAGACGCCACTACGCACACTTTCTCGGGGAACATGATGCTGTCGTGGAGTTCTTCAAGACCAATCGCTTCCAATCAGATTCTGACGACGAAGAAGCCAGCCTGCGCGCGGCATTCTTTCAGAGACTGGCGC
The DNA here is from genome assembly GCF_979258655.1 of Pseudomonas sp. AC242. NCBI lineage: Bacteria > Pseudomonadati > Pseudomonadota > Gammaproteobacteria > Pseudomonadales > Pseudomonadaceae > Pseudomonas > Pseudomonas sp. AC242. The sequence continues at coordinate 1,750,490 of NZ_OZ409873.1, read as the reverse complement.
TTGATAAGTTGCTTGCAACTTATACCGTTGGCGAGCCTATCGAAGCTCTCCTCCCGTTACTTGAAGACTTGCTCGATCAGTATGAACTGCGCCAGCAGAGGCTGGCCGCCTACGAAGATGTACCGCAAATCTCACCACTCGCCATTGATGATTGGCCAGATGAATACGAAGAAGCCGTTCAAGTGATCAGCCTGTGCATTCTGCTCGACCGCAAGGACCTGCTCATACGATTCGTTAAACTTCTGGACGACGCTGGTTACGCCGGTGACGACACGCTCTATGAAGATCTGCTGAAAAAAGTCCTGCCTGATCGGCAAGACGTTGATCAGTGGTATCACGACGTCTACACCCCTCTCGTACAGGCAATCTATGCCGACACCCGCGAAGAGGCGTCCCTGCTGCTCAAGGAGTATTGCCAGACTTGGTATCCAGCTTTCGAACAAGCGCCTTGGCACGATACGCACTTACAGGGCGACGACGGCAACTACGTCGGCTACTGGGCATTCGAAGCTGCGGCGATTGTCTTTCTGTATGGCTTGGATGATCGCCATGTCGATCACTGGGTTTACCCGAAAGATCTCGTCGAGTACGCGCGAAGTCGGTGAATCGATTGCACCGGAATTCGTATCCCCCAGCTGAGCTCAGCCGAGCAATCCGGTGCTCCTCAGCAGCTCCTGCAAGCCTTTTGGCACCAAGGGCGCCTGCTCGCTGAAGCTTGAGCTGTCATGCCAGCGCGCGGTGAAGGGCGCGCCGTCGCTTTCATGGCCATCGATCTGTGCGTGGTCGTATACGCCCTGATCGACAAACGTCGCGTCGTATACCTGGACAATTTCGTGTCCCGGTTTGCCGTTGTAAACGAAAAGACTTTCGAGTGTGCCGAGCAGACGCAGGTCCGTCATGGACAGCCCCAACTCCTCCTGCACTTCGCGCACAATGGTCTCGGCGCTCGTCTCGCCGAACTCGATACCGCCGCCGACGGGCCGAAAGCAGGTTTGCTCGCTGACCGGGTCACGAAATTCGTTAACCAGAATTTTGCCGTTGTGATGAAAAACGCAAAGTGCGAGTGCGCGAATACGGTGTTCGGCCATGACTGAAGTCCATTTACAGGTGTGGGGGCGCGGCATTTAAACATGCTTTGCGCGACACACCCGTGGACGTCACTGGAAAAGGGTCGCCTCAGACCGGAGAAATCGTTGCGAGCAGGCCGATCAGAATGGTCAGTGTCAGAAAGCCACCCAGAAAAATCGCCATCTTGTTCATGTTGCTCTCCTCAATGCTGAGCTTGCGGTGCACTGGGCGCTTCGAAATGAAGGACTGCCGCGAGTGCCGAACCGTGGGGCTATTTTGAGCCGCTGACTGAGCCGGTAACAGAGGCAGATCCAGCGAAAAAATACGGATCAGATACGCATGGGCCATGGGCCGACATTCAGATCGCGGCACAAGGGTTCAATTTTGGCGTGGTTGATCTAGAGTCATTGCCTTCGCGACAACAACAAGAAAAACCTGGAGTGAACATGACCGACCTGAATCTGCAACCCAACGTCGCCGCATCGCTAGGCAAATGGCACGAAATGATCCGCACCGGCAACCTCAGCGCCCTGCCCGGCCTGCTCGACCCGCAAGCCGTGTTCCGCTCGCCGATGGCCCACACGCCTTACCCGGGTGCGCCGGTGGTGTCGATGATCCTCAATACCGTGTTTGAAGTGTTTGAAGACTTCACCTACCACCGCGAACTGGCGACTGCCGATGGCTTGAATGTGATTCTGGAGTTCAGCGCCAAGGTGGGTTCGAAGGAGCTGAAAGGTATCGACATGATTCGCTTTGACGAGAACGGCAAGATTGTCGAGTTTGAGGTGATGGTGCGGCCGCTGAGCGGTCTACAAGCCTTGGGCGAAGAGATGGGCCGGCGGCTCGGTGCTTATCTGGCGTCCGCCAAAGCCCTGTAGGAGCTGCCGCAGGCTGCGATCTTTTGATCTTGATCTTTCAAAAGCAAGATCAAGATCAAAAGATCGCAGCCTCGTTTCACTCGACAGCTCCTACAAAACTATTTGCCATGAAAAAGCCCACTGACCGTCGCCGGTTCAGTGGGCTTTGTGTGTCAGGCGTTTAGTTACAGCGCCATGTCACGTGCAGCGTTTTCCTTCGGTGCTTCCGCTTTTCCAGCGGCAGGTGCAGCCGGAGCAGCAACCTGACCAATCACCGGAGGCGTTGGCAGTTCGAGGATTTTGGCGGTGTAAGCCCACTCCGCAGCCACTTTGGCTGGATCGCTGTTCAGCTGAGTGCCGTAGCTTGGCACGATCTGGTGCAGCTTGGCTTGCCACTCAGGGGTCGCGACTTTGTCTTTGAAGACTTTCTGCAGCACGCTCAGCATGATCGGTGCAGCGGTCGACGCGCCTGGCGATGCGCCCAGCAGGCCGGCGATGGAGCCGTCTTGTGCAGCAACGATTTCGGTGCCCAGTTTCAGCACGCCGCCAGCGGCTTCATCACGCTTGATGATTTGCACGCGTTGGCCGGCTTGCCACAGGCGCCAGTCTTCGGCTTTGGCGTTCGGGAAGTATTCCTTCAGCGCGTTCAGACGGTCTTCATCCGACAGCATCAGTTGGCCAGCAAGGTACTCGACCAGCGGGTATTCCTTGATGCCGACCTTGGTCATAGGCCAGATGTTGTGGGTAGTGGTGCTGGTCAGCAGGTCCAGGTACGAGCCTTCTTTCAGGAACTTGGTGCTGAAGGTCGCGAATGGGCCAAACAGAATGACGCGCTTGCCGTCCAGGACACGGGTGTCCAGGTGCGGAACGGACATCGGTGGGGCGCCAACCGACGCTTTACCGTAGGCCTTGGCCAGGTGCTGTTCAGCGATGGCCGGGTTATCGGTCACCAGGAACGAGCCGCCTACCGGGAAGCCAGCGTATTCCTTGGCTTCAGGAATGCCCGACTTCTGCAGCAGGTGCAGTGCACCGCCGCCCGCGCCGATGAAGACGAACTTGGCGTCGGTTTCGGTTTTAGTGCCGTCTTTCAGGTTTTTGTAGCTGACGCGCCAAGTGCCATCGGCATTCTTGGTGATGTCCTGGACTTCGCTCGACAGTTTCAGATCGAAGTTAGGCTTGGTCTGCAGGTACGTGGCGAACTGGCGGGTGATTTCGCCGAAGTTCATGTCGGTACCCAGCGGGCTCCAGGTGGCCGCGATTTTCTGGTTCGGGTCACGCCCTTCCATCATCAGCGGGACCCACTTCTTGATCACAGCCGGGTCTTCGGAGTACTGCATGCCGGCGAACAGCGGGCTCGCTTGCAGGGCTTCGTAACGCTTTTTCAGGAATTTGATGTTGTCATCGCCCCACACGAAGCTCATGTGCGGAGTGGTGTTGATGAACGAGCGAGGGTTCTTCAGAACGCCTTGCTGAACCTGCCAGGCCCAGAACTGACGGGAGACCTGGAACGCTTCGTTGATCTCGACGGCTTTCGGGATCGTCACGTTGCCTTTGTCGTCTTCCGGGGTGTAGTTCAGCTCGGCGAGCGCCGAGTGACCGGTACCGGCGTTGTTCCAGCCGTTGGAGCTTTCGAGGGCGACGCCGTCGAGGCGCTCGACCATTTCCATCGACCAGCTTGGCTCCAGCTCATTGATCCACACACCGAGGGTGGTGCTCATGATGCCGCCGCCGATCAGCAGGACGTCGACTTTCTTTGCTTCGTCAGCATTGGCGGATGTCATCCCCATCGCCAAAGCCAGACCCAGCAGGGCTGTGTTCACTTTTTTAAACATCTGTTGCACCTATGATAAAACGCCTTCCGCCCGCCGCTGTTATCAGTATGCGATCCGCTTTGATGACGCTCAGGCTAGCGTCGCAGATTCCGGCACACTTCAATTTTGACGGGTGGGCACACAAGGCCGACATGCTGCATCGACCTCAGTTAATGTCCCTTCTGAACTGACTTCTTATCATTATTGGCTCAGCTACTTGAGCGACAGGGATTCCGTCGGCCCGCCCGAAGGCAAGCAAACTGAATAAGGTCAAACCAAGTTGGCGCGAAGAATATCACGTCAGGGCAAACCCGCGCGTCTGTTCCCGACTTGAGAGTCTTTTTCCGCTCAGGACACTATCGGCCGACGAAGGCTGAACATGACCCCGACGATCATCGCGTTGAAGCAGTGCCTTATCTGAAAATAATCTGCTAGGTTGTACGATGACTGACGAATCAGTCATCCCTCCATAACAACAAGGAAATACGTTCATGACCAAGACCCGACTGCTGATCGGTTTTCTCTGTGCCTTCAACGGTTACGCCATGGCCGCCCCTGCCCCGGCAGAAAAAGACGTCGCCCAAGCGGTAGACCTTCTGACCCAGGCGATGCTGCACAAGGACATCGCCGAACTGAACGCCCTCACCGCGCCCAACCTGACCTACGGTCATTCCAGCGGCAAGATTCAGGACAAGAAAGAGTTCATCGCCGACATCGAAACCGGCAAGAGCGCGTTCAAGACCCTGGAAATGCAGAATCAGACCATTACCCTGTCCGGCGATACCGCGCTGGTGCGCCACCACTTTTCTGCTCAGGCGTTGAAGGGGACCGAGGTGGTGCCGACGGAGATCGAGAATTTTCAGATCTGGCAGAAGCAGCATGGCAAGTGGTTGCTGGTGGGGCGGCAGGCGTTCAAGTTTTGAGGGGAGCTATCTAGCCTGAATGAATATTGATCGGGCTGGCCTCATCGCGGGCAAGCCCGCTCCCACAGGGTTCGATGTCGTAAATGCAATTGTGTTTACACCTCCGCCCATTGTGGGAGCTGGCTTGCAAGCGATGAGGCCAATTCAGACACCACAAGTGCAATTGTTCCAATCGCTATCACAACCGAAACCGATCCACCGACTGCGCCAACTGCCCCGCCAGGCTCGACAACTCATCGGTGGTATTCGCCGTTTGCCCGATCACCCGGCTATTGCCTTCGGACATTCCGGCAATCATTTCCACCTGATGGGCGATCTCGTTGCTGGCTTGGCTCTGCTCGCCAATCGTGCGGGTGATGTCGTTGACCAGTTGCGTCGTGCTCAGCGTAGCATCGAGAATTTCACGTATCGCCCGCTCGACATCCGCCGTCACCGCCATGCCCTTGTCGACCTGCGCGACCCCCGCCTCCATGCTGCTGACCGCCTCGCGGGTGCTGTGTTGAATGCGTGCAACCATCGCGGCGATTTCCTGGGTCGAGGCGCTGGTGCGTGCCGCCAGACTGCGCACTTCGTCAGCCACCACGGCGAAACCCCGGCCCTGCTCGCCGGCGCGGGCCGCTTCAATGGCGGCATTGAGCGCCAGCAGGTTGGTCTGATCGGCGATGCTCTTGATCACCTGAATGATGTTGAAAATGGCTTCGGATTCCTGATCCAGCGTACGAATCACCTGGGCCGACTGCTGCGCTGATCGGGCGATATCGTCCATGTCGCTGACCACCTGATGAATAACACCGCCGCCCTCTTTCGCCAGGGTTTCGGCTTGATTAGCCATGCTCAGGGCCCGTTCGGCGTGACGGGTGATTTCTTCGATGCTCGCGGTCATCTGGCTGGCCGCTGCGGCCATGGTGCCGGCGGCGACGCTTTGTTGCTGGCTGCTGTCGGCGACCTGATGGCAGCCCTGGCTGAGTTGTTCGCTCATGCCACTGACGCCATGAGCATTGCGCCGCACCACATCGATCATGTTGCGCAAATCGCGCTGCATGGTTGCCAGCGTGCGAATCAGAACACTGGCTTCGTCCTTGCCGGACGGCTCGGCGATCGGCTCGCTGAGGTTGCCGTGGGCGATGCTCTCGGCGATGCGACTGGCGGTCTTCAATGGCCCCATGATGCTCAGAATCACCCAGCGCCCCTGAATCAACAGCAGCACAAGACTGGCGAGCAACACCACGCCGAGCGCGACATTGGCGCTGCGAATGGCTGATTCGGTAGCTGCGCTAGTCTGCCGCGTATTGGATTCGATCAACTCGCTCAACGCGGCCATTTGCTCTTCCAACTGGCCAAACGCCGTGTTGAAGGTGCCCAGTTCCTGTTGAGCGGCATCAGGATTGTCCAGCGCCAACCCGACAATCCGTTCGCCCGCGTTGATGTAGGTATCGAGGCTCGGTTTGATCTGCTCCAGCGCCGTGCGCAATGTCGGGTTGATCGGCAGCTTGAGATTCTCCTCGAGCACCTCACGAAAATGCCCGGCATGCTCGTTGATCGAATCGCGCACCTCGCTTGCCGTGCTGGTGCTCTTGCCCAACCCCACCAGCATCGCCGAGTAAACATCTGCGCGCAGGGCGTCGTGCATCATGTCGGCTTCCATGTGGTTGCGCAGCGCGCTCATGCTGACCGCGTTATCGCTCACCGCCGAGGCCATCCGCTGGTTGCCGACGTAACTGACCAGACTCACGATCAACGCCGTCAGCAGACTTGTCACAATCAGCAACACTAAACGCAGTTTGATCGACACCGGATTTTCCTCTCTCGTTACGCCCGTAAGCGCTTGTCAGCCTTCAGTTAAGCCTATTTGCGCAGGTCTGCCGCGCCAGAGCGTGTCGGCAGGTGTCGGCATGCTGGCCAAAGGCAGCAAAACTTTCGGATTGCGCGGCAAGTCTCACTTTTCAACGCGCACGGCCAACGCCTTCATCACCGGTTAATGCCGGCAGGCTATTGAGTCCGTCGTTCTGAATTCTCATGCAGCAAAAGGAAACGCTATGAAACGCGCATTGTGGTTGGGTTTGCTCGGCTCCTTCGCCATCAGTACCGCACAAGCGGCGACGGAAAAAGTCACCATCAATCTGGTCAGCGCCGACGGCGCGCCGCAAGCGATCGGCTCGGTCACTATCAGTGAGACGGCGTATGGCCTGTTGTTCACGCCCGATCTGAAATCCTTGCCGGCCGGCGTTCACGGTTTCCACGTGCATGAAAACGGTAGCTGTGAAGCCGGCATGAAGGACGGCGTGAAAGGCGCCGCACTGGCCGCGGGCGGACACTTCGATCCGCAAAAAACCGGCAAGCATCTCGGCCCTTACGCTGACGGTCATTTGGGTGATCTGCCAGCGGTTTACGTGAGCGCTGACGGCATCGCCAACTACCCGGTATTGGCGCCGCGCCTGAAAAACATCTCCGAGATCAAGGGCCACGCGCTGATGATCCACGCCGGGGGCGACAACCACGCCGACGTGCCGAAACCGCTGGGCGGTGGCGGCGATCGCATGGCCTGCGGGGTGATCTGACTCACCGCAGCTTGAAAGTCGGGCAACCCGCCATGGCGTTGCCCGCGTCTATTTTGCAATAACGCAGACTTTGCTGCGCCACGGAACTCCCGCCGCGTGCGCCCCTCTCACATTATGTAATCCTTCCCTTTTTGCTTCGCGCTTGTGGAGGAACACCGTCATGCGCAAGTTAGTGCTCATTTCTTCCTTACTCTTATGCCTGCCTGTCGGTTCGGCGTTGGCCCGTGTTGATGCGGGCGATGTCGCCACCTCGGCCGGTGTCTCCGCGTCGCTGTACTCGACCTTCAAGGATCACAAAATGGTGATTCCGGCCCGTGACGACTTGTCTGCATTTGTCGCCAGTGGCGGGGCCATTCGTGGGGTTTATCTTGAATCGGTACTGCAGCAGGCTCGCCAGGACAATCCTGGCCTCAACGCCAGCGATGAAGATCTGGCCAACGCGATTCTGGTGCATTACGAAGGCCTGAATCAGTAGCCGTCACGGAAAAAGCAGGCGATGGATGGCCGCTGAAGGCGCATAGGCAAAACTGTCCGACGGCCTCTATGATGGAGGCCATGACGACTTCTGTGCCCTTGCGCTCCCCCTGCCCGCCCGGCGCCTGCATTTGCGGGCGCGATCCGTTGCTGGAGACGCCCGGCGCGGATTTGCGCATCCTGCGCCTGACCCGAGAGGAAGAAAAACGCCTGCTCGCGCGCCTCGAAATGCTCAAAGACCTGAATGACCTCAAACATCTGCAACAGCGGATGTTCGAGCAACTGGGCATTCGTGTCGATGTCGCCCCCGGTTTCAACGAAGTGCGCACCATGCGTGGCATCGCCATTCAGATCGGCGAGTTACCGGGCCTGTGCCGCAAAACTCGCGCAGCAATTCCCGCGGCCATCCGTCGCGGCCTGGAAAACCACCCGGAAATCGCCTTCGAATTGCTCAACGCCCACGACTTGCTGCGCGACACCTGATCACTTTTTCAGCCCAAGGCGTTTGCGCATCTCGGCGGTGATGCTCTGGCGGGTTTTCTTCATGTCAGCCCACGGCGCGTCACCGACTTCGGCCAGCCGCTCATGAACGTTATGCACGTTCCACTGATTGCCGCCCTTGATCTCGGCGACCTCTTCGCGAAACAGCGGCACCGACACCGGCAAACCTTCGCGGGTACGCGCGGCGTAAGCGCAAATGGTGGTGGCGCCCAGACCGTTGCGCAGGTAATCGATAAAGATCCGCCCGACGCGATTTTTCGGCCCCGACACCGCAGAAAAGCGGTCCGGCAACAGTTTGGCAATATGACTGACGATGGCGTGGCTGAAATCCTTGACCTCGTCCCAGCCAAGTTTGCGGGTCAGCGGCACCACCAGATGAATACCCTTGCCGCCGCTGGTTTTGAGAAACGCCTTGAGGCCCAGTTCATCGAGCACGGTCAATGTCAGCGCCGTCGCTTCGACCATGCTTTTCCACGGCAGCGCCGGATCCGGGTCGAGGTCGAGGACGAAGCGATCGGGCTTGTCCAGATCGACCGTGGTCGCGTTCCAGGTGTGCAGTTCGACGGTGCTCATCTGCACCGCGCCGATCAGCGCTTCGGCGTTGTTGATCAGCATCACCGGTTGTCCGGTGACGTCCTTGTCCAGCGTGGTGATGCCGGGGATCGCCAGGCGTTCGGCGTTTTTCTGGAAGAACAATTCGCCGGCAATGCCGTCCGGCGCGCGCACCAGGGCCACCGGGCGATCCTTGAGTTGCGGCAGAATCCATTCGGCGACGCTGGCGTAATACTCGGCCAGTTGCATCTTGGTCGTGCCGCTGACCGCATCGATCACCCGGTCCGGGTGCGTGATGCGCACCTTGCCGTTGGCTAGCCCGAGCTGTGACGGCGCGGTGTCGGCATTGCTCGCCGGGGCTTTTTTCGGCGTTTTCTTGCTGGCGGTTTTCTTCTCTGCAGTCTTCACCGGTTTCGCTCGCTCCTCAGTGATGGCTTTGGCCGGTTTGTCATTGCGCAAGCCATGGAACACGGCGTGGCGCACCGAACCGTCCTTGGTCATTTCAGCAAACGCGACTTCCGCCAGCAGTTTCGGCTTGAGCCAGTGCACGCCTTTGGCCTCGAAGCCGCTGGGTGGGTTGACCACCGCTGCCTTCTTCGCCTGCAACGGTTTGAGCTGCCCCAGAATGCTTTTCAACGTCGACTCGTTGAAGCCCGTGCCGACCTTGCCGGCGTAGCGCAACTCGCCACTGTCGCGATCATGCAGCCCCAGCAGCAAGGCGCCGAAAGCACTGCGCGCGCCTTTCGGATCGGTGTACCCAACGATCACGAACTCCTGACGGTGCTTGCACTTGAGCTTGATCCAGTCGCCACTGCGCCGCGACACATACGGCGAGCCAAGGCGTTTGCCAATCAGGCCTTCCATCTGCATCTGGCAGGCGCTGTTGAGCAGGGCGTCCGGGGTTTCATCGAAGGCTTCGGAGAAGCGCAGCAAAGGTTGTTCATGATTGCCGAGCACCGTGGCCAACGCGGCGCGACGTTCCTCGACCGGCACTTCGCGCAAGTCGACGCCGTTGAGATACGGCAGATCAAACAAGTAGTAGAGAATGTTGCCGCTGCGCCCGGCTTCAAAGGCATTTTGCAGGGCCTGAAAGTCCGGCACGCCCTGTTCGTTGGCGACAACCATTTCGCCGTCCAGCCACGCCGATTCCAGACCCAGCGCGGCCAAGGCTGCGGCCTGTTGCGGCAACTTGTGCGTCCAGTCATGACCGTTGCGAGTGAACAGTTGCACCTGATCATGATCGATGCGCGCCATGATCCGGTAACCGTCGAATTTGATCTCGTAACTCCACTGCCCTTCGGGCGCACTGTCGACCAGTGTCGCCAGTTCCGGCTTGAGTTGCGTCGGCAATTTGGCCTTGTGCGCCCCCGTCAGCTTGCCGGTAGCGGTTTTGCGCGTCTTCGCCGCGGGCTTTTTCAGCGGTTTGCTGTGCTCGGCGGCCAGCTTGGGCTTGCTCACGAGCGTGCGTTCGCTCAACACACTGTCCGGCTCGGCCACCAGCACGTCGTAGTCATCCTGCGGCCGCGCAGCAGCGTCCTGATGCTTGATCAAAAACCATTGTTCCTTCTTGCCCGGCATGTGCGTGCGCACCAGATTCCAGATGCCGGCAAGCTTCTCGCCTTGCAGTTCGAACTTGAGCTTGCCCTTTTCGTAGGCCTTGTGCGCATCCTCCAACGGAATCCACACGCCACGATCCCAGACGATCACATCACCGGCGCCGTAATGCCCTTCCGGAATGTTGCCCTCGAATGTTGCGTAATCCAGCGGATGATCCTCGACATGCACCGCCAGACGCTTGACCTTGGGATCGAGCGACGGCCCTTTCGGCACCGCCCAACTCTTCAGTGCGCCATCGAGCTCCAGGCGAAAGTCGTAATGCAGGTGCGAGGCATCGTGCTTCTGGATGCAGAACTGCAACGCGTGATCGGCGCCGGTTTTACGCCCTGAGCGCTTGACGGCGGCCGGTTCCGACGTCGCCGAAAAATCGCGCATGCGGTTGTAGTCGTCGAGGTTTCTGTTCATCGTGCACCTGCCTTGTTTCAGCCCAGTCGAGTCACGGTCAGCGCCACCACTGCGATGCGATCGACCCGTTGATAACCGGGGTTGAGCAATTCTTCGCCGAAGACATCCGGATCGAGTTCACGGTACGTCCAGCCAAAGCGCTGCTCGTCCAGTCGTGGCAGCACGGTGTCGAGAAACGGGTCGCGACCATCGACCATCGCCACACCGGTGTAGAGCAGCAGCGAGCCGCCGGGAGCCAGTCGATTCAGTGCCTGTTCGACGATGCGCAACGACAGCCCTGCCCCCAGCGTTCCGCCACCATGGCGATAAGCGCGTTCCGCCGGGTCGGCCATGTATGGCGGGTTGGCGACAATCAGGTCGAACTCGCCGTCGACGCCCTGCAACAGATCACTGGCGCGCGCTTCAACGTTGGCGACTTCCGCCAGCGCCGCATTGATCGCAGTCAGACGCAGCGCCGCAGGGTTGATATCCAGCGCCAGCACCTGCGCCTCGCGGCGGGCGCGGCCGATCAAAATCGCACCGACGCCAGCGCCACAACCGATGTCCACCGCGCGATGGATTGGCGCAAAGTTCTGCTGCAGGTGGGCGTGGATCAGTTGCGCGAAACGGTAGGTGTCGGGGCCGAAAAACACCGCATCCGCCGCTTCGGTGGGGAATGCCGAATGCACGAACAGCAAATCATCCAGGCTCGACCAGCGCACTCGACTCTTCAACTGGCCTTCGTAACTATCAATGACCTGCGCGTCTTGCAGTTGCCGCTGTTCATCGGCCGACAACAACCCCGGCGCGAACGGACGCGACCAACCGAACACGTCGCGCAAAGAGTCGGCCATCTGGCCCTCGTCACGCTGGTTGACCCGTTGATGGGTCAACGGCGTCGGAGTGGTGAACCGATATCCGTCTGCCAACAAGCGCCGGCCAAGGTGCAGCAGCACGAGGTCGTTGGGGCAGAGTTGTTCTTCCTGATTCATCGGCAAGGTCCTTAAGGCAAGCGGGATTTGAGTTCGATAAAACGGCGGGTGGCGAGCAGCCCGGCGGGATGTGCATGCCGGGCTGGGGCGAGCCAGGGGATCAGAACTGCCATCTGCGACAAGGCATCCTGACCTTGCAGCGCCGCGTTGAGCGCCTGGATGTCGGGATCCTGTTCAAGCCCTTCGATGGGCGCTGCGGTTTGACTGTGCCGTCGAACAGGTTTCGCTTGGTCTGACGACGTCCAGTCGCCGGCGATCCAGTCGTGCACCAGTTGTTTTTCGTAGGCATTGAACACGCCAAACATCGCCGCACCATCACCCGCGATCAGTTGCCAAAAGCGACTGGCCTGCGGGTCTTCATGGCGTTTGATCCAGCCTTTGTTCTGCAATGCCTGGAGGAACCCGGGCAATTGCTCCGGTGCGGCCAGCCACTGATTGACGGTCTGCCCTTCGAAGCGGCAGTAATCGGAGTGCATGTGCTGGGCGAAGGGACACTTGCGCTCGAGCATCGCCAGTAACTCGTGCTCAAGGTCGAAACCTTCAATGATCGCGCGACTGCCCTGCCCGAGGTCGTTGAGCCGATAACCCAACGAGACCCGGCGCAAGAACTCCGTGCGATCAGCCTCGAGCGGCAGCAGATCGAGCGCCGCCTGCACAGCCTTTTGCGCATGGCCGGTGCTGGCGTTGTCGATCGTCACATGCAGGGTGAAGTAGTAGGGATCGATGCCTAACTCACTGAGTTCGTAACTGCTGATCAACAGGTGCAACGGCAGTTGTTCATAGCCGAGGTTGTAGCCGATCACTTCGGGCAAATAATCAGTACCGCAGATGCCGAGTGCCAGTTGTATTGCGCCTTGCAGGTAGCGCTCATCGTCGATGGCGCTGCTGTCCTGCAAGTCGTGTTCAGCGAGCAGTTTGCGGTAGATCACCACGTGGTTTTGCGCCGGATTGCCTTCGCCCAGCTCTTCCAGAAAGGTGCGCAGCAGGCCCTGGAAACGCGGGTCCTGCCAGCGCGGCAATAGACCATAAAGCCAGGCACCGTCGACCAGTTTGGTCGATGCCACCGCTTGCAGAAAATACAGCGCCTGCGCCTTGCCACGGAAGAATTGCCGAGGCCCGCCGGCCTTGCGTTGTTGCAGGTAGTCGGCGTATTGCCGGGCCACATCGGCGCAATGCTCGGCCACCCAAGCGTGCCACGTCGTCGGATCTTCGGGCAGGGAATCGGTGAGTTGCGCGGCGAGTTGCAGTTGCTCCTGCAAAAAAGCCCGCGCAAGGTCCTGGCAATCGTCATCGCGCAACAGCGTTTCATAGACTTGCCGGATGTTCCCGGCGGCGTTCATCGCATGCGGTTGGCCAGGCGCAGCTTGCAGGTGTGTCAGGACAGTCATGGCAAAATTCTCGGTCGGTTGGCAGGACGCTGTTCCACACGCCTCTACAGCAGCAGAGAGGCGGCGCCTGTGAAAAATTCAATCGACGTGAAAATTGCCCGGACGGACGGCGAGGCAGCTCCTTGGCGGAACTGCTGAGGGCTATGGTTTTTTGACGTTAGTTCAGGCCTGACCTTTGGCCTGCTGTTCCAGATGCACCTGCAAATCCGGGTCGATCTGCAAGGCTGCTGCCAGCTCGTCCAGATAACTGCGCTCCGCGTCCCGCTGGTCATCCACGAGGATCACGCTGACCAGATACATCTCAGCGGCCATGGCCGGATCGCCTTTGGCCGCCTGCGCGACTTCGTTGGCGTCCAGCGGTTTCGAGACTTCGTCCTCAAACCATTGCTGCAATAGTGGGTCGTCGGTGTGTTTGCTGATTTCCCCACTGATCATCTGTTGTTCCCGGGCGTCGATCTCACCGTCAGCCTTGGCCGCCGCAATCAACGCGCGCAACACAGCATGGCTGTGCTCCTCGACTTCCGGACCGGCAAGGAGATTCGCCGTCTGCGGGATCTGTTGCGGTGCCGAACTGGCCTGGCTGCGTTGCCAGGCCTGATACGCCTGGAACGCCATCATGCCCAACGACGCCAGCGCCGCATAATTGCTCGCGCCGGAGCGGCTTTGCGTGCTGCCACCGCCACCCAGTGCCCCACCCAATGCGCCGCCCAGACCGCCACCAGCACCGGCACCGCCGCCGAGCAAACCACCGAGCAAACCACCTAATCCGCCCAGCCCCCCGGCTGCAGAGCCACCACGTGTGCCGGTGGAATCCGCGCCGCCGAGCAGGCCACCCAGCAACCCGCCTAAACCACCCAAACCATCGCCGGCAGACGCTGAAGATTGTTGACCTGCCGAGGCCTGGCCTCGCAGCAGTTGTTCAAGCAAATCGCTGGTGTTCATGACGTCATCCTCAAGCGTTGACAGTGACTGCGTCTGGCAACGATAGCCCCCTCAAGCCATAGCGCCAGCACCGTTTGGCTGACACTCAAGCGCCTGGCGGATTTCGCCCGCGTATTTTTTCGCCGGCCAGCTAAGATTGATCAGTGGTGAACCTTATCCCGGCCAGACCGGTCGATAGCTGCAACCCCGACCCGGTTTGCCGGCGCCCTGCTACTCAAGGGTGATACCCGGCTTGCTTCACTTTCTGGAGAACGCCCCCGTGATATCGACCGTACACATCGCCAGGCTCAAAGCATGGGGCGCCCATGGTTTTACTGCGACTGGCGTGGTCACTGCCTTTCTGGCCACCCTCGCCTTATTGGAAAACCAGCCGACCCATTGTCTGATGTGGCTGGGCGTGGCGCTGATTGTCGACGGCCTCGACGGCGCACTGGCGCGCAAGGTCAACGTGCAATCAGTGCTGCCGAGCTTCGATGGTTCGATCCTTGATCTGGTGATCGATTACCTGACATATGTATTCATTCCGGCATTGTTCATCTATCGCTACATTCCGCTGCCGGACTACACCCTGCTGCTGACCGTGTCGCTGATTCTGGTGTCGTCGCTGTTCTGCTTCTGCAATGTCAACATGAAGAGCAAGGACAACTACTTTGTCGGGTTTCCGGCGGCGTGGAATGTCGTCGCGCTGTGCCTGTACATCATCGGGCCGGGGCCGTGGATCACTTTTCTGACGGTGATTGGTCTGGCGCTGTTGACCGTGACGCGGATGAAGTTTTTGCACCCGTTCCGCGTACGCCGGTTCATGCCGATCAACATTGCGGTGACGGCAATCTGGCTGCTGTGCAGCCTGTCGCTGGTGCTCAACCACCCGGTGATCAACCCGTTGGTGATGGGCTTGTGGTTATTGATGTCGGCGTACTTTCTGGGGATCTGCATCTGGCGTACGGCGCTGGAGTGGTTTGATCGGCCGCAGGTGAAATAGACCCCAGAGCCAAACACACATCCAATGTAGGAGTGAGCCTGCTCGCGATAGCGGTGTATCAGTCGAAAAATATTCAGCTGACAGACCGCTATCGCGAGCAGGCTCACTCCTACAGGGATCTTCATTCAGCGCTTGGTGATCACCACCTCCAGATACTCACTCGGCACCACCAGCGAACCTTCCCCCGCCCGATTCAACCGATTGAGCAAATCCGCCAGATCACTCTCCAGCGCCTGCCCGCTCTCCGGCGGTAATGCCGCAAAGGCCTTGTGCACCGGCCCGTACCAATGGCGGAAAATATCGATGAAATGCGCGGCCGAGCGATAGCGAAAGTTGAACTCGCGCCGCGTCACGCGCAGCAGAAAATCACGGTCATCGAAATGCTTGTGCAGCCAAGCATCGGAGCCCCAATTGGAGGGCGGCTGGGCGCCGGCAGGCGGTGGCAGATGCCGGCCGAGGGTCTTGAACATCAGGCCAACAAAACCTTCCGGCGTCCAGTTGGCCAGACCAATGCGACCGCCACGGCGACAAACCCGGCCGAGTTCAGCAGCGGCCTTGTCCTGATCCGGGGCGAACATCACGCCAAAGGTCGACAGCACTGCGTCGTAACTCTCATCAGCGAACGGCAGTGCCTCGGCATCGGCAACTTGAAACGTCACGTCCAAATGCTCCGCCCGGGCCCGATCCTGCCCGCGCTCCAGCAATGCCGCGACGTAATCGGTCGAGGTGACCAGACAACCGCGCCGTGCCGCCGCCAGCGTCGCATTACCGTTGCCGGCAGCGACATCCAGTACCTCTTCGTCGCAACGCAGGTCGCAGGCTTCGGCGAGGTTTTCACCGACGATTTGCAACGTCGTGCCGATCACGGCGTAGTCGCCACTGGCCCACGCGACTTTCTGGCGTTCCTTCAAGGCAGTCAGATCAATCGGGGTACTCATGACAGTGCGCTCCGCTACAAATTGGATCAGTGATTATTCGGCCGTCGTCGGGTCAATGACCGTCATCACCCGCGCCACACTGTTGGCAGGAAATCCTCCAAGCCTGGCGTGTTCGCGCACCTGCTCTTCGTCAGGCGCGATGTACACGCAATAGATTTTGTCTGCGGTGACATAGCTCTGCAGCCATTGCACCTGTGGGCCGAGTTCGCGCAACACGTCACAGGACTTGTGCGACACGGCTTTGAGTTCTGCTTCCGACAGCTTCCCGGCCCCTGGAATCTCGCGTTCAATCACGAATTTAGGCATGGCTACCTCGCGCTCTTGTTATGGGGCAAGGCCGGCAGTGACCCTGCTCACGCACTATCGCGCCGAGACCACGCGGCGTCCCTGCCAATCGTCTGGCAACCCTGTAAAACCAGGGGTTTGCCGATGAGCGGTGGAAATCTGTAAAGCGTCTGGAACACCTTGAGGATTGCCAAGGTTGGGGGATTGGTTTCTGATGCTCGCTCGCTTCTGGAACGGATTCGTCAGATGTCACTGAAAATTGATTGGCTCGCGCATCACATGCACCACAGCGACCACTATGCCCAATGGATTCACCAACAATTTCCCTACGAATACGTCGACCAATCACTGGCCGAATGGCAGCGTGAATTTGCCGAGGGCCAAAGCAATGGCGACTGGTCCTGCCTGATCGGCATGGACGGTGAACGTCTGGTCGGCGGCGCCGCACTGGCACGCGATGACCTCGACCTGCGTCCCGACCTCGGCCCATGGCTGGCCTGCGTGTTCGTCAGCCCTGAAGCACGCGGGCAAGGGCTGGCGGAACGTTTGATTGAAGGGATTTGTCAGGAGGCGAAAGACTGCGGCTTTGCGCGTTTGTATCTGCATACGCAGAGCAAGCAGGACTACTACGCCAAGCGCGGCTGGCAAGTCCTGGAGCGTTTTCGCGCCTGGGACAACGAACAATGGCTCATGGTCCGCGACCTCTGAGCCATTGGTGTTGCTGATCAGGCCGCCGGCGCCTTCGCCTCCTGCAGCAACTGCTGGATCATCTGTTCCTGCGCTTCGTAGCGACCTTCGCCAAAGTGGCTATAACGCACCTGGCCCTTGGCGTCGATCAGGTAGTGCGCTGGCCAGTACTGATTGTCGAAGTTGCGCCAGATCGCGTAGTTGTTGTCGATGGCCACCGGGTAGGTGATGCCGAGCTTTTTCACCTGATCCTTGACGTTGTCGATGATCCGCTCATAGCCGTATTCCGGGGTGTGTACGCCGATCACCACGAGCCCGTCTTTTTCGTATTTCTTCGCCCAGTCTTTGACGTACGGCAGGGTGTGCTGGCAGTTGATGCAGTCGTAGGTCCAGAAGTCCACCAGTACAACTTTGCCGCGCAGAGCTTCAGCGCTCAGCTCGGGCGAGTTCAGCCATTGCACTGCGCCGCCCAGTGACGGCATCGCGCCTCTGCCCTCCTCCATCGGCGAGTCCGCGCGGACTTTGCTGACGAAGTAGTCGACCACTTTCGGCACGTTCTCCAACACGCTTTTTTCGACGCTGGCGACGCTTTCAGAGGAGGTCTTCGCCAACAAGGTTTTATCGAAGCCGGTAGCAATAACCGCTGCCGTTGCCAGTACCGCAACCCCGGCACCTCGGCGCAACCAGCCAGTAAACGGAATCGACGGTTTCAGGCGATTGACCAAACCGCGCCCGGTGAAAATCAACGTGCCCAGCGACAATGCACTGCCAGCGCCGTAGGCCAGCAGCAACAGGCTGGTCTGCACATTGGCGCCTTGCAGCATGGCACCGGTGAGAATCACCCCGAGAATCGGCCCGGCACACGGTGCCCACAGCAGCCCTGTAGCCACGCCAAGCATGATCGACCCCATCGGCCCGGCCTTTTTCCGAGTATCCGGGTCAAGGCGATTGCCCAGCATCACAAAGGGACGTGTCAGCCAGTCGCCGATGCGCGCCGAGATCAGCGACAGGGCGAACACGCTCATCACGATCAGCGCGGCGTAACGTCCGCTGTTGCTGGCCTGGATCACCCACTCGCTGCTGACCACGGCAAGGCTTGAGATCAGCGCGAAGGTCAGGGCCATGCCACCTAAGGTCAGCAGTATCGAAGCGCGACTGCGTTGGGCGCCGGCAAACAGAAACGGCACCACCGGCAGGATGCAGGGGCTGAGCACGGTCAGCAGACCGCCGAGGAATGCGATGAGGTACATAATGAGTCACCCTTGATCAATGAATGTGACGAGCCATTCAGACGTTCTGGCTGTCCAGCCAATGGCTCTGCGGCGTGCGGCTGGCGCCGTTCTCGGCAAACATCTGGCCCTGCGGCGTGCGGCTGGAACCGTCCGCAGCAATCAAGCCATCGCTGCCCTGCTTGGCCACCGGCGTCAGTTGGAAGCAGGTGCTGCTGTGGCAGCTATGCTGTTCAACCGCGGCGTTGGCATGGGCGGCGACGCCGGCCAGGGAGAAGGCGATGGCGGTCAAAAAGCGCGATACGTTGTTCATGGCTGTTTCCTTCTATAAAGAGTGATGACTTAGTTGTCGTTGTTGCAGCCGTCGGCAAATTTGCTGTAATCGAGCACGCGGGTCTGACCGGCCGAATCGAGGTAGGTCATGCGCGCCTCGACAATCCCGCAATTCACCGAGTTGTCCTGTTTCAGCGAGAGCACTTTCTGGATATCCAGGTGGGTGCCGTAGGTGTAGGTTTGCGGGGTGACAGCGGCTTCGGCGCGGACCGACAGCGTGCAGATGTTCAGCGCGGCGAACAGGCAGGCGGCGATTACGGATTTGTTGTTCATGGCGTTTTCCTCAAGGCTTCAGTGGGGTTTGAGCCGAGGCGATCTGTGTGGGCCTCGATGGAGCCTATTTGAGGCTCGCGAGGTATCGCGTCTGTGTCAGGAACAGGCGCGTTTCAATCGCTGTGTATCCCTGCCATCGGGGGATACACAGCGATACAAAACCCTGGAAAATTCGCGTTTTTGCGTTCCCGTGTATCCGCCGACACGGCAGATACACTGCAATACAAAGGCAGGCAGGCGAGTCATTGAAGGCTCTATAGACTGCACGGCATTCCCCTTCCGACTGAGGCTTGAACCGATGGATCATGTCGATCACATTCTCATCGTCGACGACGACCGCGAGATCCGTGAACTGGTGGGCAACTACCTGAAGAAAAACGGTCTGCGCACCACCGTGGTCGCCGATGGCCGGCAGATGCGCAGTTTTCTCGAAGCCAACACCGTCGACCTGATCGTGCTCGATATCATGATGCCCGGTGACGATGGTCTGCAGCTGTGCCGCGAACTGCGTGTGGGCAAACACAAGGCCACGCCGGTGTTGATGCTGACCGCGCGCAACGATGAAACCGACCGCATCATCGGCCTGGAAATGGGCGCCGATGATTACCTGACCAAACCGTTCGCCGCCCGCGAATTGCTCGCGCGGATCAACGCCGTACTGCGCCGCACGCGGATGCTGCCGCCGAATCTGGTGGTCACCGAGGCCGGGCGCTTGCTGGCTTTCGGCCGTTGGCAACTGGACACCTCAGCCCGTCATCTGCTCGACAAGGACGGCACCATGGTCGCCCTCAGCGGCGCCGAATACCGCTTGCTGCGAGTGTTCCTCGATCACCCGCAACGGGTGCTCAGCCGCGATCAACTGCTCAACCTGACCCAGGGCCGTGACGCGGATCTGTTCGACCGCTCGATCGATTTGCTGGTCAGCCGTTTGCGTCAGCGTCTGCTCGATGATGCGCGCGAGCCGGCCTACATCAAGACCGTGCGCAGCGAGGGCTACGTGTTCTCGCTGCCGGTCGAGATTCTCGGGGCGCCGGCATGAGCGTCAATCTGCACTGGCCGCGCACCCTCGCCTCACGCCTGTCGCTGATTTTCCTGATCGGCTTGCTGCTTGCGCAGGCGCTGTCGTTCGGCGCGCAGTATTACGAGCGTTACCAAAGCGCGAAAAACACCATGCTCGGCAATCTGCAAACCGACGTCTCGACCTCGATTGCAATCCTCGATCGCCTGCCTGGCGAAGAACGCCCTGCCTGGCTCGAGCGGCTGGCGCGAAAAAATTATGGCTACCTGTTGAGCGAGGGCGATCCGGGCACGCCGATCGAGCCCGGTGATGTGCCGGTGGCCGTCACCTCGATCACTGACGCAATCGGTGATCGCTATCCGCTGACCTTCACCGACATTCCCGGGCCGAAGAAACATTTTCAGGGCCATCTGCGCCTGAGCGACGGCAGCCCGGTGACCATCGACGTGCGCCCCGCGATGGTCCCGTTGTCACCCTGGTTGCCGGCGGTATTACTCGGCCAACTGGCGCTGATGATCGCCTGCACCTGGCTGGCCGTACGCATCGCGGTCCGCCCCTTGACCCGGCTGGCCAACGCCGTGGAAACCCTCGACCCCAACGCCCACCCGATCAACCTCGATGAAAGCGGCCCCACCGAAGTGGTCTACGCCGCGCGTGCATTCAACACGATGCAGGCGCGCATCGCTGCCTACCTCAAGGAGCGCATGCAATTGCTGGCAGCGATTTCCCATGACCTGCAAACGCCGATCACGCGGATGAAACTGCGCGCCGAGCTCATGGACGATTGCACCGAGAAAGACAAGCTGTGGAATGACCTCAGCGAGATGGAACATCTGGTGCGCGAAGGCGTTGCCTATGCGCGCAGCATCCATGGCTCGACCGAGGAAAGCCGCCGCACCAACATGGACTCCTTCCTCGAAAGCCTGGTGTTCGACTATCAGGACATGGGCAAGCAAGTGAACCTGGTGGGCAAGAGCGCGGCGGTCATCGATACTCGGCCCCATGCCTTGCGCCGTGTTCTGGTCAACCTGACCGACAACGCGCTGAAATTCGCCGGCGCCGCCGAAGTCTGGGTTGAAGCCAACAAGGGCAGCCTGGCGATCACCGTCATGGACCGCGGCCCGGGCATCGCCGACGCCGAACTGGCGCAGGTGCTGCAACCGTTCTACCGCGTGGAAAACTCGCGTAATCGCGATACCGGCGGCACCGGCCTGGGGTTGGCGATCGCCCAGCAACTGGCCATGGCGTTAGGCGGCTCGCTGACCTTGAGCAACCGCGAAGGCGGCGGGTTGTGTGCTGAGCTGAAGTTGCCGCTGCACCCCTGAACCTTTCAACGGCGTTGTTTAAATGCTACCAACCGGCGCTGGTCGGTAGCCTGCGCATCGCAGCGCCAATGCCTACAACCTCATCAGAATCCACCGACTGTGCGCCTTGGTCGTTGCGCTTATCGTTGTGCTGCCCGTTTCGCACTGATCACCACTGGTCGCGACTGTCAGATCTGACAGTGGCGAGTCAGCGCCGGGCTGCGGTTCCATGACGATTGGCCCAACCTGTCGAGGCGCAACATGAATCTGCTCGAATCCGTCACACAAGTGTGCAGGCGACTGGCGCCCGGCGGCTGGCATTCGCTGATGCTCGCGCATGGCCTGGACCTGCTCGCCGAACCGCTGGCGGCGGAATTGGGCAAACCGTTGAACGTCGACCGTTCACTACCCGGATTCGCCGACTTCGCTCGGGCCGGCAGCCGCGCAATCGAAGCCGGCGTACCGTCACGCAGCCTGCTGTATCACGCATTGGCTTCGCCACGGGTCATCAGCGATGAAAACGGCCAGACACTACAGCTGTTTCCCACACCTGCTGAAATCGAAACAGTGCTCGACTATGTCTACAGCGTCAGCCCGCCCACGCTCGACAGTTTGCGCAGCAAAGCGTTGGGCGCACCGTTGGCAATGGTCGCGTTCGCCAGTGAATATCGTTGCGCGGCCGACACCGTGCATGGCCGGCATGCCGATCTGTGTTTCTCGCGCACCGGTATCGCCCGCGTCGGCACCGCCCCCGCGCGCTATGACGCAAAACTGCGCAGCTTTTTGCCCTTCGTCGACGATGACCCTTACCGCATCCGAGTCATGCCGGTGCGCTACAGCGCCTATATCGCCGTCAAACTCAAAGGCGATGCCACGCGCTTCGGACCGATGGATTTTCAGGTGGAGCTCGATCCCGAACTGGATTTCTGGGTGCCGCTGCACAAGCTGTTCAACGGCGCACAGTGCCTGGAGGGCATGAACCTGACGGTGACGCTGGACAACCACCAGATCAACGAAAAACTGCGGCATATCCATTTACGCCACAGCGGCACCGGCTGGCAGGAGCCGCAGATCAGCCAGCCGCCCTTCGTCGTTACCGCCGACCTGGCGCATTGGGCAACAGTGACGGATGGCGGCCCGGGGCTGCTGTTACCCGTGGCCAAACCGCGGCTGGTCGAGCCGGCCGCGTACCAGGGTCAACCGTTGTCCTTTGTGATGCCGGCCAACAGTGGCGGCATGATTCACGGGCGTCACCGGGTCGAGGCGGATGGCAGTATCGAAGACCTGAACGAGTATGAAAATGTCGAAGAATTGCTGCGCCAGGGGGGTTACCGCGCCTTGCACTATCAGGACAGCACCGCCGATGGCTGGGTGCGGCCACGGTGCCCGGCGCTGGAAAAAAGTTTGCCGACAGTCGCGGCCTACTCAGTGATCGGCCCACCGGACTTCTATCCGCTGTGCAGCCAGCGCAACCTGTTGCGCTGGGTCAGCGACGAGCCGTCATTGCCGAGTACCGGTCTCTGGCACGCCCGACTGGAAGCGCTTTCCAATGTCCGCTACTGCGCCAACCTGCACTTGCAGGATCACCTGTTCTCCCCCGCCGATCGCGGGGTGAGTGCCATCGTCGCCCTCGCCGAACAATCCGACACTGTGCAATCCGAAGCCCCGCTACCGCCGCCATCACGGCCTACCTCACTGCCCGACGGCGCCGCCGGGGTGTTCGGGCCAGGCTGGGAGGTCGGCTGGGTTCGTCAGCGCACCGTGGACGAAGAATGGATCAACGTTCTCGCCGGTTATCAGATGGCCAGCCCGTTTCCCGAGGATGCAAAAATCTGTGCGGCGCTGGGGTCTTTCTGGCCCGGCGTGGCACCCGACTCAGCGCGGGTCTTCGAGCCGCGCGCGACCCTGCACAGCATCATTCCCCTGACCGATGAGGACATCGGCATGGGCGGCGGTGTGGCCTGGGATAATCAGCGCGGCCCGCAACTGATCACGCATGACAATCGATTGATCGCCCGATACCACGCGTACGCCCATGCCGACTACACCCAAGTGGCTCTCGACAACCTGTTTTCCCTGGGCATGACCGGTCACACCTCGCAAACGGCGTATCAGCAACGCGTGCTATCGATGTATCGCGTGTACCGCGTGCTTGGCGCCGCCAACGACAAACAATTGCGCAATACATGGCCGCTGTTATCGTTCATTGAAGTGCAGCGGCCGAATGCCGAACTGGACACCGCACAGGCGGAATCCGGGCAGGTCCTCGACGGCTGGGTGCAGCGCTTTTTGCTGTACAGACGCGGTGCCGTGCGGATCGCTGAAAGCGATTTCAGGTTGCGCGACGTCGAAGTCGAAGCGCTGGTGATTCTGTTGCTCGGCGCCGATACGATCCTGATCAAAACTGACGCGCTGCCGTGGCAGGTAGCCCATGCAGCATTTTGATGTCGTGATCGTCGGCGCCGGCCCTGCGGGGTGCGCAACGGCAATCAGTTGCGCCAGGCGTGGCTTGCACGTGGCTTTGATCGAACGGCAGGCGTTCCCACGATTTCGCCCCGGCGAAAGCCTGCATCCGGGCATCGAACCGTTGTTACGCCTGCTGGGGGTTGCCGAGCCCTTGTGTGGCCGAGCGGCCCGGCGCTTTGACGGTCACTGGGTAACGTGGAACGGCGCGCCGCATTTCAACGGTTTTGGCACCGATGACAGCGGCATTTGGCAGGGCTTTCATCTCGAGCGAGCCCAATTGGACGCAACGTTGCTGGCGCAAGCCGCTTCTTTGGGCGTAGAGGTCATCCAGCCCAGCCGGGCACGGCGGGTGCTGACGCAGGCTAACCGGGTGATCGGCGTCGACACCGACAGCGGCTGCCTTTACGCAAAATGCCTGATCGATGCGAGTGGCGCTCGCGACTGGCTCAGCCGCCAACTCGGCCTGACGACTCACAGTTGCTCCGCGCCACTGGTGGCTCGTTACGGCTACTTGCAAGGCTCTAACGCAGTCTATGCCACGACGGCACACTTGCTGGCCGACCCTGAGGGGTGGACGTGGATCGCCCAGGTTGAGGATCGTTTGCTGCACTGGACGCGCCTGACCTTCGAACGCAACACTCGGTCGGTGATGCTCCCTTCCACCCTGCAATCATTACCAGCGGTGGGTGCCGTGCGCGGCGCCGATGTGACCTGGCGCCTCACCCCGGCCGCCGCCGGTGCCGGTTATTTCCTGGTAGGCGATGCCGCCAACCGGCTTGATCCGGCGGCGTCCCACGGCGTACTCAAAGCGCTGATGAGCGGCATTCAAGCCGCGCAAGCCGTGGCGGATTTTCTGCGCCAACCGGCCTTGCAAGTGCCTGCCCAGATGCAATATCGACAATGGCTCATCGACGGGTTCACACGCGATGTGGCGCAACTGCGCAACTTCTATCGTCAGCATCCTTGCCCGCCGTCGTGGTTGCCTGCCCATTGATTCAAACGATGCTGCAGAGCACGGCGTCTTCATGCATTTGCCGCAACAACATCAATCCGTTTTCCATGAATGCAACGGTTGCAGTCTCCCCCGCCTCCACCGCCAAACCTTGCAACTGCTGACGGCCATCAAGGGCGGGATATTCGTCGATGCGCTGCAGCAACCGCCAGGCCAGCGGACTCAGTTCGGAAAACTTCACGTTCCAGTCAGCCGTGCGTCGCACCAGTAACAAGGTCGGTTGAGCCGGTGGCGTGGCGGGCTGATTGTCCGGGTCGAGTTCATGCACCGGCCATACATACGCCAGCGGCCAGGCCAACGCCGAGACTTGCAGCGGGCGTTCCAGCAACAACGCCGGATCCGTCGACGGCAGCGCTTGAGCATCAGATTGCTGCAAGACCATTTCGACCCATTCGTAATGCGCCAGCTCCAGCAGAAACGCCGGCCACTCACCCTCGCGCAACACCTGCGGTTGCGCAGCGAGATAGTCGAGAAACGTTTCGGCGATCTCACCGAACCTGGGTGTCTGCGCCCGCCAGTCGCGCAAGAATCCTCGCACCAGCCAGCCCCAGCGTTTTTCCCCAATGATTCGAATCAACACCGGGAAGGTGCCACTCAACAATTGCGACAGGTTGTTGAATACCAGGTCCCGGTAGACGTTAACCCGTTGCACATTCATGTCGACGGGCGGCGACTGATGTTCGGGATCACGCAAATACCGGGTCAGCGCCTGCTGTTGCTGTAGCAGGTTATCCACGATGGCTGCCCCCCGCTTGTAAATGGCGAATGGTCTGCAACTCGGCAATCAGTTCGGAAAATGCCGGGAAGTTGAAATCCCGCTCCAATAAAGTGGGTTGCGCACCGAACCGCGCGTAGGCCTCAGCCAGCAATGCCCAGACCGCCGGCTTCACCGAGGCACCATGGGTGTCGATTTTCAGCGTATCGGACTCATCGAAATGCCCCGCCACATGCATGCCGACCACCCGGCCCGGCTCAATGCCGGCGAGAAAGGTTTGCGGTTCGAATCCGTGGTTGATCGCGTTGACGTAGACATTGTTGACGTCCAGCAGCAGGTCGCAATCGGCCTCGCGCAGCACGGCATTGGTGAAGCTCACCTCGTCCATGTCCTGACGTGGCGCGGCGTAGTAGGAAACGTTTTCCACGGCCAGACGCCGGCCGAGAATGTCCTGGGCCTGACGGATTCGCGTGGCGACGTGGTGCACCGCCTCTTCGGTGAACGGCAATGGCAGCAAGTCATACAGGTGCCCGTCATCGCTGCAATAACTCAGGTGCTCGCTGTACAGCGCCACGTTGTAATGGTCGAGAAACACCCGGACCTCCTGCAAGAACCCGACATCCAGCGGCGCCGGCCCGCCGAGTGACAGCGACAAACCGTGGCAGGACAACGGGTAGCGTTCGGCCAGTTCACGCAATGCTGCACCGTGGGCGCCGCCGACGCCGATCCAGTTCTCAGGGGCGACTTCGAGAAAATCGAAAGTGCCGCTGTGCGCAGCATGCAGGTCTTTCAGCAGGCCACGGCGCAGGCCGAGGCCGACGCTGGGTGGCATTGATGAGGGCGGCGTATGCATGGGATGTACCTCAGCAGTGGGTTTTCCACATTTGAGCCGCCGGATGTATTGCGGTTGTGTGCAGATGACCGGGCATTTGCAGCCCTGTGTGTCCCCCCGTCACGGCGATACACAGTGATACAGATTCACTGCCGATCAATATTGTAGGAGCGAGCCTGCTCGCGAAAGCGTCGGCACTGACAAGATCAGAATTACCTGAAATGCCGCCTTCGCGAGCAGGCTCGCTCCCACAGGTTTTCGTTGCTCACAAATCCAGCGACACGCCCGGACCGGGGCTAGACTCCTTTATTACCCAGTCGAGGGGGACGCAGGACGTCAGCCGTGCCCTGCCCAACTCCGTGACCACCGCCCGGTGGCGCACGCCTCGACCTTCGACGCCGCCGGACCGTGATCCTGTTTCAGGAGCACACATGATGGACGAGGCGAAGCTCAACCAATTCATGGGCAAACTGGTCAACGACATGGGCGGCGCGGCGATGCTGGCCAATGTCATCGTCGGCGAAGAACTCGGTTTGTACCGGGCGATGGCCGACAGTCAGCCAATCAGCGCCGATGCCCTCGCCGCCAAAACCACCTGTAATCCGCGTCTGGTGCGCGAATGGCTCAGCGCTCACGCGGCGTCCGGCTATATGGAGCACCACGACGGCCAGTTCCGTCTGCCGGAAGAACAGGCGCTGGCCCTCGCCGTCGAGGACTCGCCGGTCTACGTCGCCGGTGGTCTCGGGGTGGTGGCGTCGTTTTTCCACGACAAAGACAAACTGGTCAAAGCCATGCGCGGCAATGGCGCTCTGCCTTGGGGCGATCATCATCCGTGCATGTTCACCGGCACCGAGCGGTTCTTCCGGCCCGGCTACAAAGGTCACCTGATCGCCGAATGGCTGCCGGCGCTGGACGGCGTGGTGGCGAAACTGGAGGAAGGCGCCAAAGTCGCCGATGTCGGCTGCGGCCATGGCGCCTCGACGGTGATCATGGCCCAGGCCTTTCCCAACTCGCGCTTCGTCGGCTACGACTATCACGCGCCCTCGATCACTGTCGCCACCCAACGCGCCGAGGAAGGTGGCGTCAGCAGCCGGGCGAAGTTTTTCCAGGGCTCGGCAAAGAGCTACCCCGGCGATGACTACGACCTGATCTGCTATTTCGACTGCCTGCATGACATGGGCGACCCGGTCGGCGCCGCCCGTCACGCTTATGACTCGTTGAAAGACGACGGCACGGTGTTGCTGGTCGAGCCATTCGCCAACGACACGCTGGACGACAACATCAACCCGGTCGGACGGCTGTTCTACGCCGCCTCGACGTTTATCTGCACACCCAACTCGCTGTCGCAGGAAGTCGGCCTCGGCCTAGGCGCGCAAGCCGGGGAAATGCGTTTACGCAAAGTGTTTTCCGAGGCCGGGTTCAAGCACTTCCGTCGGGCCACGCAGACACCGTTCAACCTGATTCTGGAGGCGCGCAAGTAAGCCATGCGGGTCGCGTGCTAACCTGCTGGCACTGCCCACTTCGGAGCGCTGACCATGCTCGACAGCCCGACCCGCGAACACCTCGACACCCTGCAAGAGGTGATGGCTGATGGCGACTTCATCGTACTGACCGGGGCCGGCATCAGCACGCCGTCGGGCATTCCGGACTACCGCGACAGCGACGGAGTACGCCGTGGCCGACAACCGATGATGTACCAGGAATTCCTCGCCGCCCCCGAGTCGCGCCGCCGCTATTGGGCGCGGGCCATGCTCGGTTGGCCAAGGGTGCGTCAGGCGCAACCGAACGCGGCTCACGAGGCATTGGCCGATCTGCAGCACGGTGGGCTGATCCGTGACTTGATCACCCAGAACGTCGACACCCTGCACGATCAGGCCGGCAGCCACGACGTGATCGAACTGCACGGCAGCCTGCATCGGGTGTTGTGCCTGGACTGCGGTCAGCGCAGCGAGCGCGATGCGATTCAACAACTGATGGAATTGCACAATCCGTATCTGGCCGGGGTCGACGCGGTGCAGGCACCGGATGGCGACACCCTGCTCGACCCGGCGTTCGAGGCGCGTTTTCAGGTGCCGCACTGCCCGCATTGCTTTGGCGAGCGGATGAAACCGGACGTGGTGTTTTTCGGCGAAAACGTTGCGCAGCACACGGCGGCACGGGCGATGGCGGCGGCAGAAAATGCCGCGGGGATGTTGGTGGTGGGGTCTTCGTTGATGGCGTATTCGGCGTTTCGCCTGTGCCGGGTGATCGCCGATCGCGGGAAACCGTTGATTGCGATCAATCTGGGCAAGACCCGGGCGGATGATTTGCTGGATTTGAAGATTGAAGCGTCGTGTGAACAGCTTTTGCCGTTGTTGGTTGAAGTGCTGGATCGGTGAGTTGCTGCACTTTGTGCTCGACTCAGGACCCAAGCCCCTCACCCTAGCCCTCTCCCAAGGGAGAGGGAACTGACCGAGTTGTCTGGGCTGAATACTGCGACCTGAAAATGCTGAGTCGAGCTCACAATCTGAATAACCACGATCTGCTCCCTTTCCCCGAACACTAGGCCTCGCCCTCGCCCTCGCCCTCGCCCAAGGGAAAGGGAATTGACCGAGTTGTTGCTAGCGATACATCGACCTGTAAATTTCGAGTCGAACCCATTTTTTGAAATGCCCCCGATCAGCTCCCTTCCCCCTCGCCCCCTCTGGGGGAGAGGGTTGGGGTGAGGGGGTAGATCTCACAGTAGCCCGAGATCTTCAGCCTTGAGAATATCGAACAACGCCTGCGCCGCCGCCGACAGTTCATTGCCCGGTTCGGTCAGCACGCCGATGGCTCGCTCCACCGAGTCATCCAGCGTCAGGCAATGGGCGCCCAATTCCTGCATCTGCCCGGCGCACAACGCCGGCACGGCACTGACGCCCAGCCCGCTGGCGACCATCCGCCCGACCGTGGCCAATTGATGGCTTTCAAACTCCACCGGCAACTTCATGCCCCGCGCCTGCAAGTGCTCTTCGAGCATCACCCGCACCGTCGAGGGCCGCTGCAAGGTGATGAACGGCTCCTGCAATAACGTCTGCCAATCGATCTCGCTGCGCTGCGCCAATGGCGAATCCTTCGACACCACCGCGACGAAGCGATCTCTGTACAGCGGCGTAAATGTCATCGAGGTGTTTTGCATCGGCTCGAACGCCACCCCCAGCTCAACCTGACGATCACGGACCATTTCCAGCACTTGCTCGTTGATCACGTCATTGACCGTGACGTTGACGTTCGGATAGCGCGCGCGAAACGTTTTGAGGATCGGCGGCAACAGGTTGCCGGCAAACGACGGCATCGCCGCTAACGTCACCCGCCCGCGTTGCAGGCTAAAGCGTTGACGCATCTCGTCTTCGGCGTTGTCCCAGTCCGCGATCAGGCGCCGGGCCAGTGGCAGCAGCGACTCACCTTCTGCGGTCAGCGCCACATTGCGGGTGTTGCGACTGAACAGGCGCCCGCCCAGTCCCTCCTCCAGCGCTTTGATGGTCAGGCTCAACGCTGATTGCGAGAGATGCAGGCGCTCGCAAGCCACGGCGAAGCTGAGGCTCTGGGCCACGGCGAGGAAGGCGCGGATCTGTTTGATGGTCATACTCAAACCTCTGAACATGAAACTCGGTCAGGTAGGAGCTGCCGGAGGCTGCGATCTTTTGATCTTGGTTTTATCAGATCAAAAGATCGCAGCCTTCGGCAGCTCCTACAGGGGGCAGATGCATTTGTTGAGTTTTATCTATCAATCAACCTTAAAAATCAACTTAACAAATATATCTTCCAGCGAGACACTCCAACCATTCGGCTAGCCAGCCGCCCGCAAATAATAAAAGAGGTGCATATGGCAGGTTTCGACAAGCGCGTGAGTTCCTACGAGGAAGCCCTGGCCGGGCTTGAGGACGGCATGACCGTCATCGCCGGCGGCTTCGGTCTGTGCGGCATTCCGGAAAACCTGATCGCCGAGATCAAGCGCAAAGGCACCCGCGACCTCACCGTCGTCTCCAACAACTGCGGCGTCGACGGTTTCGGCCTTGGCGTACTGCTCACCGACCGTCAGATCAGCAAAGTCATCGCCTCCTACGTCGGCGAAAACAAGCTGTTCGAAGAGCAACTGCTCAAGGGCGACATCGAAGTCATCCTGACCCCGCAAGGCACCCTTGCCGAGAAGATGCGCGCAGGCGGCGCCGGCATTCCGGCCTTCTTCACCGCCACCGGCGTCGGCACTCCGGTCGCCGAAGGCAAGGAAGTGCGCGAATTCAAGGGTCGCAAGTACCTGATGGAAGAATCCATCACCGGCGACTTCGCCATCGTCAAAGGCTGGAAAGCCGACCACTTCGGCAACGTCGTCTACCGTCACACCGCGCAGAACTTCAACCCGCTGGCCGCCACCGCCGGCAAGATCACCGTGGTTGAAGTCGAAGAAATCGTCGAACCCGGCGAACTCGACCCCTCGCAGATCCACACCCCGGGCATCTACGTCGATAGGGTCATTTGCGGCACGTTCGAAAAACGCATCGAACAGCGCACCATCCGCAAATAATTCAGGCTGACGGAGAATAAAAAATGGCACTTACCCGCGAACAAATGGCTCAGCGCGTCGCCCGCGAAATGCAGGACGGCTTTTATGTGAACCTCGGCATCGGCATTCCGACCCTGGTCGCCAACTACATTCCTGAAGGCATGGAAGTCATGCTGCAATCGGAAAACGGCCTGCTCGGCATGGGTCCGTTTCCGACCGAAGAAACCATCGATGCCGACATGATCAACGCCGGCAAACAGACCGTGACCGCGCGTATCGGCGCATCGATCTTCAACTCCGCCGAATCCTTCGCGATGATCCGTGGCGGTCATGTCGATCTGACCGTGCTCGGCGCGTTCGAAGTCGACGTCGAAGGCAATATCGCTTCGTGGATGATCCCCGGCAAACTGGTCAAGGGCATGGGCGGCGCGATGGATCTGGTGGCCGGCGCCGACAACATCATCGTGATCATGACCCACGCCTCCAAGGATGGTGAGTCCAAGCTTCTGGCCAAATGCAGCCTGCCGCTGACGGGCGCCGGTTGCATCAAGCGCGTGCTGACCGACCTCGCCTACCTGGAAATCGAAAATGGCGCTTTTGTCCTCAAAGAACGCGCACCTGGCGTCAGCGTCGAGGAAATCGTCGCCAAAACCGCTGGTAAACTGATCGTCCCGGATCACGTACCGGAAATGCAGTTCGCTGCCCAGTGAGGAATTCGAAAATGCAAGACGTCGTAATTGTTGCCGCCACGCGTACCGCGATCGGCAGTTTCCAGGGTTCGCTGGCCAGCGTCTCCGCGGTGGATCTGGGCGCGGCGGTGATCCGCCAGTTGCTCGAACAAACCGGGCTGGACGGTGCGCAGGTCGATGAAGTGATCATGGGCCAGGTGTTGACCGCCGGCGCCGGCCAGAACCCGGCGCGTCAGGCCGCGATCAAAGCTGGCCTGCCCCACGCCGTGCCAGCGCTGACCCTGAACAAGGTCTGCGGTTCGGGCCTTAAGGCTTTGCACCTGGGTGCGCAGGCGATCCGTTGCGGCGACGCTGATGTGATCATCGCCGGCGGCCAGGAAAACATGAGCCTGTCCAACTATGTAATGCCTGGCGCACGCACCGGTCTGCGCATGGGCCACGCGCAAATCGTCGACACCATGATCAGTGACGGTCTGTGGGATGCGTTCAACGATTACCACATGGGCATCACCGCCGAGAATCTGGTCGACAAGTACGAAATCAGCCGCGAGCAGCAGGACGCCTTCGCCGCAGCCTCGCAGCAGAAAGCCGCCGCAGCGATTGAGGCCGGCCGTTTTGTCGATGAGATCACCCCGATCCTGATCCCGCAGCGCAAAGGCGATCCTGTTGCTTTCAAGGTCGACGAGCAACCGCGTGGCGACACCACCGCCGAATCCCTGGCGAAACTGCGTCCGGCGTTCAAAAAGGACGGCAGCGTCACCGCTGGTAATGCTTCGTCGCTGAATGACGGCGCCGCCGCCGTGATTCTGATGAGCGCGGAAAAAGCCAAATCCCTCGGCTTGCCTGTACTGGCTACCATCGCCGCTTATGCCAACGCTGGTGTCGACCCGGCGATCATGGGCATCGGCCCGGTATCGGCGACCCGCCGCT
Source organism: Pseudomonas sp. AC242 (assembly GCF_979258655.1). Lineage (NCBI taxonomy): Bacteria > Pseudomonadati > Pseudomonadota > Gammaproteobacteria > Pseudomonadales > Pseudomonadaceae > Pseudomonas > Pseudomonas sp. AC242. The sequence goes on along the minus strand of NZ_OZ409873.1, from coordinate 1,718,208 downwards.
GCCTCGACAAGGCTGGCTGGAACATCGACCAGCTCGACCTGATCGAAGCCAACGAAGCATTTGCCGCGCAATCGCTGGCGGTGGCCAAGGATCTGCAATGGGATCTGGACAAGGTCAACGTCAATGGCGGCGCCATCGCTTTGGGCCACCCGATCGGTGCATCGGGTTGCCGCGTGCTGGTGACCCTGCTGCATGAAATGATCAAGCGTGATGCGAAAAAGGGTCTGGCGACCCTGTGCATCGGCGGCGGTCAGGGTGTGGCGCTGGCGCTGGAACGCGCATAACCAGAGTTCAACAGTGAATGGCGGATCCACGACATCCGCCGCTTGCTGGCAACAAAAACCCGGTGCGACTTGCGTTGCACCGGGTGTTTTTTTGCCTGTTCAAAATGTACGTTGAATGTTCCGGCCCTATCGCGAGCAGGCTCACTCCTACATTGGAATTGTGAACCCATTCAATTGTAGGAGTGAGCCTGCTCGCGATGGGGGCCAGTCCAAGCACCAACAATCTAAGGCTTGCGCAGCAAATACGTATCCATGATCCACCCATGCTCCGCCCGCGCCTTCTTGCGCACCCGCTCGATCTCGTCCGCGACATCCGCCAGCCTGCCGCTAATCAGAATCTCATCCGGCGTGCCCAGGTAAGCCCCCCAGTAAATCTCGGTCTGCTGATCGGCCACCCGGTGATACGAATCCTCAGCATCGAGCATCACCACCAGACTGTCCGTATCACTCACCTGCCCTGCCGCCAAACGCCGTCCGGTGGTGATTTCGATGGAACGACCGATGGTGTTCAGCGGCACCTTGTGCTGCGCCGCCAACGCCTGAACGCTGGTGATCCCGGGAATCACCTCAAACTCGAAGGCACAGGTGCCCGAGGCCAGGATTGCCTGGAGGATACGCACGGTGCTGTCGTACAACGCCGGGTCGCCCCACACCAGGAAACCACCGCACTGACCGTCAGACAATTCGTCATTGATCAGGCGTTCGAAGGTTTGCTGCTTGGCACGGTTCAGGTCATCGACACTGGCCATATAGTCGACATCACCGCGTTCGCGTTCCGGGCTGTGGGCTTCGACAAAGCGATAGTCAGGGTCGTCGATGTAGCGCTCACAGATCTCGCGGCGCAAGTCGATCAGCTTGTCCTTGCTCTGGCCTTTATCCATCAGAAAGAACACATCGACACGGTTCAGCGCTTTCACGGCCTGCATCGTGATGTAGTCGGGATTACCGGCACCGATGCCGATCACCAGCAGTTGTTTCATCAAAGTGCTCCTTGAACGTCGAGGCCCGGCAGACGCAAGCGCCAACGCCCGGTGAAGCGCAATTCGACCGCTGACAACGGTTCGACATCAATGTCATGAAACGCCGAACCGCGCATCACGTGGATCAGCGCGGCGCGGATGACAAACGGATGCGTCACCGCCACTACATGTTCTGGTGTGGTTTGCAGACTGCTCAGCCATACCGCCACGCGCTCGCATAACTGCGTCACTGATTCACCGCCGTGAGGTGTCGCATGGGGATCTTCGAGCCAGGCGTGCAACGCCGCGCCTTCAGCGTTTTGCAGGGATTTGATCGATACCCCATGCCAGCGCCCCCAGTCACAATCGCGCAGCGCCTCATCGACCTGCGCATCCGCGCCAAACCACGCCGCAGTCTGGCGCGTGCGCAACTCCGGCGCGCAAATCAAACGTCGCGCGGCGTCGAAACGCTCGGACAACTCGCCCGATGCCAGCCCGATATTTTCAACAGGCTCATTCGTAGGAAAACACGCCAATTTCTGTGCGACGGTTCGCGCATGGCAAATCAATGTCAAACGAGTGGTCTGCACAGGTATCGCTCCGGTGGGCCTTCATGAAAATCAGCGGCGCAAAGCCATTCTGTCGTTAATTGTGCCGTAAACCGAGGGCTGCAGGGCTGCCGGATCGCCTCGGTCACAGCAGAAAAAAGCACAAATACGGCGATTTCTGACACTGCCGTGGGCGATGGACTACAAGCCCGATCGAATTACGTGTAGCCCTTGTTACACGGGCATCTCGCTTCATTCCGGAGCCTTTTCAACACACTGAAAAATTCACTAGACATGTAACGTCAGTTACATAAATACTGTTTTAACGGATTATGAAGCGAATTCAACACCCTCATCCAGCAGGAGCCCGGATGCCCCCTCTCAGAGACCTGATCACCGATCCCGGCCTGGATCTTACGCCGTCGGAGCGCAAAGTCGTTCGCGCCTTGCTTGATCAGTACCCACGCAACGGTCTGGGGCCGATGGCGCGTCTGGCCGAACATGCCGGGGTCAGCGATCCGACCATTGTGCGGCTGGTGAAAAAACTCGGCTTCGGCGGTTATGCCGAATTCCAGGAAGCACTGCTCAGCGACATGGACCACCGCTTGCGCTCGCCGCGCACGCTGTTGCAACCGCGCGCCCATCAGCACAAGGACGACGCCTGGAGCCACTATCTGGGCGACAGCCATCGCCTGCTGGTCGAAACCCAATCGCTGACCCAACCCGAAGACGTGCGCATTCTCACCGACTGGCTGCTCGATGCCCGGCATCAGGTGTACTGCTTCGGCGGGCGCTTTAGCAGCCTGATGGCCACTTACCTGCTCAATCACCTGCGCCTGCTGCGCCCCGGTTGCTTCGCTTTGGAAGACAACGCGCAACTGCCCGATCGCCTGTTCGATCTGCAACGCCAGGACGTCGTGCTGGTGTTCGATTATCGCCGCTACCAGACCCAGGCCCTGCGGGTCGCCAGCGCGGCAAAGAACAACAACGCGCGCGTGGTGCTGTTCACCGATATCTATGCCTCGCCGCTGCGCGAGTTGGCCGACCTGATCATCAGCGCGCCGGTGGAGTCGGCCTCGCCGTTCGACACCATGGTGCCGGCGCTGGCTCAGGTCGAAGCACTGATTGCCTGCCTGACCTTGCGCACCGAAAACCTCGCCGATCGCCTGGAAGGCATCGATGCCCTGCGCAACGACTTCAACACCCACCTGCTGGAGGATAAATAAGGATGTTCAGCCTTCCCCACCGCTCGCCACGGGATCTGCCGTTTGTCACTGACCACACCGCATTGTTGCTGGTGGACATGCAGCGTGCCTGGCTCGAACCGCAGTTCGACGCGCACCTCAATGGGCCTGACGCCGAGTATTTCCTGACCCGTGCGCACATGCAGGTGGTGCCCAACCAACGTCGTTTGCTCAGTGCCTTTCGCGAGGCGCGGCAGAACGTGCTGCACACGATTATCGAGAGCCTCACCGCTGATGGTCGCGACCGCTCGCTCGACCACAAACTCTCGGACATGCACCTGCCCAAAGGCAGCGTGCAGGCCAGGATCATTGAAGACCTGACCCCGGTGGAAAACGAAATCGTCCTGCCGAAGACGTCTTCGGGCGTCTTCAACTCGACCAACATCGACTACGTGCTGCGTAACCTGCAAACCCGTCACCTGATCATTGCCGGCATCGTCACCGACCAGTGCGTCGACATGGCCGTGCGCGACGCCGCCGATCGCGGCTATCTGGTCACGCTGGTCGAGGACGCCTGCGCCACCTACAGCGCCGAACGCCATCACGCCTGCCTGAATGCGATCAAGGGTTACTGCTGGATCACCGACACCGACACCGTGCTCGCCCGCCTGCAGGAGATGCGGTCATGAGCACGCGCCTGACGCCGCTACCGATGACCACGCTGGTCACCACCGACCTGATCGGCATCACCCGCGGCCGCTCGTTCCCCACTGATGAGCTTGAGCATTATCAAGCCGCCGGGTGCGGCTGGGTGCCGGCCAACAGCGCGTTGACGCCGCAGGACATCATTGCTTCGACCAATCCGTGGGGCGCCTATGGCGACCTGCGACTGATTCCCGATCTGAGCAGCCGCGTCACCGTCGGCAATGGCCCGGACGCCGATGCCCCGGCGCTGGATTTCATCCACGGCGATATCCGCGAAACCGATGGCCGCCCGTGGGGCGCCTGCCCGCGCACGTTGTTGCGTGATGAAATCGAACGTTATCGCGATGGGTTGGGCTTGCAGGTCAACGCCGCGTTCGAGCACGAATTCAACCTGCACGCCGGTTTCGCCGAGCACCTGGCGTTCTCTCTCGAAGCCCAGCGTCAGGGCGCCGCGTTCGGCGGCTGGCTGCTCAGCGCCCTGCGCGCCGGCGGAGTCGAGCCGGAAATGTTTCTGCCGGAATACGGCAAGCACCAATACGAAATTACCTGCCGCCCGACGCTCGGCGTGGCGGCAGCCGATCGCGCCGTCAACGTGCGCGAGATCACCCGCGAGATCGCCCGGCAAATGGGCCTGGACTTGAGCTTCGCGCCGAAGACCGCCGCCGACGCGGTGTGCAACGGCGTGCACCTGCATGTCAGCCTGCTTGATCTGGGCGGTCTGCCGATGCTCTACGACGCTGGCACCAGTAACGGTCTGTCGAGTCTCGGCCAGCATTGGGCAGCGGGAATCCTGCATTACTTGCCGGCGCTGTGTGCGTTTACCGCACCGACGCCGGTGTCGTACGAACGCTTGCAGCCGCATCACTGGAGCGCCTCCTACGCCTGTCTCGGCCAACAGAACCGCGAAGCAGCGCTGCGCATCTGCCCGACGGTGACCCTTGGCGGCAAGTCCGTGGCCAACCAGTTCAACCTCGAATTCCGCGCCATGGACGCTACCGCCTCGCCACATCTGGCCATGGCCGCGCTGTTGATCGCCGGTCGGCTGGGCATCGAACAACGCTTGGCACTGAACGCGATCACCGATGAAATTCCCGATTCACTCAACGACGAGCAACGCCAGGCCCGGGGCATCGTCGCCCTGCCCGCCTCGCTGGCCCAGGCGCTGGATTGCCTGCGCAACAGTGGCGCCTTCACTGCATGGCTGCCCAAGCCGCTGCTCGACACCTATTACGCCCTGAAAACCGAGGAACTGGCGCTGACGGAACAGCTCTCGCCCGCTGACTTGTGTGAGCACTATGCACGCCTGTACTGAATCCGCCGAGCTGGGGTTGTACACCCGACCGGCCTACAACCTGAGCCGCGCCGACTCGACGCACCCGTTGATTCTGGTGTGCGAACACGCCAGCCGCTACATCCCCGAAGCTCTGAACAATCTGGGCCTGGACGCTGCCGCCGCCGCTGAACACATCGCCTGGGACATTGGCGCGCTGCAACTGGCCGAGCAGTTATCGGAGATGCTCGGCGCAACCCTGTTGAGCGCCAATTATTCGCGGCTGCTGATCGATCTGAACCGGCCACGCCACGCCCCGGACAGCATTCCGGCGCAGAGCGAGATTTATCAGGTGCCGGGCAACCGTGAACTCGACGAAGCCACCCGCGAATACCGCCGCCAGACCTTGTTCAAGCCGTTTCACGCGCGCTTGCAAACGCTGATCGACGAACGTGTTGCCAAGGGCCAAGCGGTGCGTGTGGTGGGGATTCACAGTTTCACCCCGGTGTATTACGGCCAGCCGCGACCGCTGGAGGCCGGCGTGTTGTTCGGTCAGGCCAAGGCCTACGCGCAACGCCTGCTCGACGGCCTCGGCGAACACCCGCTGAAAGTCGCCGGCAATCAGCCGTACAAGATCGATCCGCTGGGAGACATGACCGTGCCGGTGCACGGCGATGCCCGTGGCCTCGACTCGGTGCTGATCGAGGTGCGCAATGACTTGCTGCGCAGCCCAGAAGCCGTATCGCGCTGGGCCGGCTACTTCGCGCCATTGCTGTAATGAATGAAAGACTGCTGACGCTGTAAACGATGGACCGATAACAACTAAAACGACCGACTGGCTGACAAGGAGTTGCGCTTCATGGAAATTGAAGAATTCGGCTACAAGCAAGAGTTGAAACGTAGCCTGACGCTGACCGACCTGGTGGTGTACGGGATGATCTTCATGATCCCCATCGCCCCGTTCGGTGTGTATGGCTACGTCAACGCCGAGGCCCCGGGGATGGTGCCGCTGGCGTACATCATCGGCATGGTGGCGATGCTGTTCACCGCGCTGAGCTACGGCAGCATGGCCAAGGCTTTTCCGATCGCCGGTTCGGTGTATTCCTATGCGCAACGCGGCCTTAATCAGCACGTCGGCTTCATCGCCGGTTGGCTGATGCTGCTCGATTACCTGCTGATCCCGCCGCTGCTCTACGTCTATGCGGCGATGGCGCTCAACCATTTGTACCCGGACATCCCGAAAGTCGGCTTCATTCTGGCGTTTCTGGTCAGCGCGACCTTCGTCAACCTGCGCGGCATCACTTTCACCGCACGGATGAACATCATCTTCCTGCTGGCGCAACTGGTGGTGCTGGGGATCTTCCTGTTCTATGCGTGGAATGCCCTGCACAACGGTGGCGGTAATGGCGAGCTGACCCTGGCGCCGCTGTATCACCCGGAAACCTTCAACTTCGCCCTGCTGATGCAAGCGGTGTCGATTGCCGTGCTGTCATTCCTCGGCTTCGATGCGATCTCTACCCTCGCCGAAGAAATCAAAGGTGATCCAGGCAAAAGCGTCGGCAAAGCAGCGTTGATTACGCTGGTGGTCATGGGGGTGATTTTCGTTGCGCAAACCTGGATTGCCACCGATCTGGCGGCCGGCATGGGCTTCAAATCCGCCGACACTGCGTTCTATGAAATCGCCGAAATCGCCGCCGGCAGCTGGCTGGCGACCCTGACTGCTGTTGCCACGGCATTGGCCTGGGGCGTGGCCGTGGCAATCACCTCGCAAGCCGCGGTTTCGCGCCTGCTGTTCGGTATGGCCCGCGACGGCAAACTGCCGAAAGTGCTGGCCAAGGTGCACCCGAAACACAACACGCCGTACCTGAGCATTTATCTGGTGGCGGTGCTGTCGCTGGTGATCTGCTACCTGTTCATCAACTCGGTCGACACCCTGACCTCGCTGGTCAACTTCGGCGCACTCAGCGGCTTCATGCTGCTGCACCTGACAGTGATCAACTACTACTGGCGTCGGCAAAAGTCCGGTCAGGTCGTGCGTCACCTGATCTGCCCGGTGGTCGGCTTCATCATCGTCGCGGCCATCATGTACAACATGGGCGTCGATGCGCAGAAGCTCGGCCTGATCTGGATTGCTCTGGGTCTGGTGTACCTGTTCTTCCTCAACAAGCTCGGCGCCAGTCCCGCGTTGCCGGACCCGAGCAACGGCTGACAAGAAAAAGAGCGGCGTCTGACAACAAATCAGGCGACCGCCGATTTATCGCGTGGAAACCGACAGTGATAGTCAGGTTCGGCGACTTTGCCGAACCTTTTGATACAGGAGTACATCCATGCTGGTCTTACGCCCAGTCGAACAGACTGATCTGCCCCAGCTACAACAATTGGCCCGCGACAGTCTGGTGGGCGTGACCTCCCTGCCGGATGACAGCGAACGCCTGCGCGAGAAAATCGCCGGTTCCTGTGCCTCGTTCGCCAGTGCGGCAGAGGCTAACGGCCCGGAGAACTACTTCTTCGTTCTGGAGGATCTGGACAGCCAGCGGCTGGTTGGCTGCTCGGAAATTCTCGCCACTGCGGGCTTCGACGAGCCGTTCTACAGCTTGCGCAACCGCCATTTCACCAGCGCTTCCCGCGAGCTGAACATCGAACACGGCGTGCCCGCGCTGTCGCTGTGTCACGACCTCAACGACCACACGCTGCTGCGCGGCTTTCACATCGACGCCGCGCTGGTGCGCACGCCGTTCTCCGAGTTGCTGTCACGGGCGCGCCTGTTGTTCATCGCCGCTCATGCGCCGCGCTTCGCCGAGGCGGTGATTACCGAAATCGTCGGCTACAGCGACGAGGAAGGCCATTCGCCGTTCTGGGATGCACTGGGCAAACACTTCTTCGACCTGCCTTACGCAGAAGCCGAGCGCCTGTGCGGGTTGCAGAGCCGCACGTTCCTCGCCGAACTGATGCCGCAATACCCGATCTACGTGCCGATGCTGCCGCAAGCCGCGCAGGACTGTATCGGTCGCATTCACCCGGACGGTCAGGAAGCGTTCGACATTCTTGAGCGTGAAGGCTTCGAGACCAATAGCTACATCGACCTGTTTGACGCCGGCCCGACCCTGTATGCGCGCACCTCGAATATCCGTTCGATTGCTCGTAGCCAGACCGCAACGGTGCAGCAACGGCCGCAGATCGATGCCCGTGGTCGTTACCTGCTGAGCAACGACGCACTGCACGGCTTTCGCGCGATCATGACCGAACTCGATTATCAACCCGATCAACCGCTGTCCCTCACCCCTGCAATGTGTGCGGCGCTGAACGTGACCGATGGCTGCCCGATCCGGCTGATTGCCCTGTGAAACCCGCGCGGTTGCGCAGCCAACGACAGTGCCCGAACAGGCGCGCAGAAGGAGTTACAGCATGATTGTCCGCCCGGTCAAAGTCAGCGACCTGCCAGCCTTGATGGCGCTGGTGCAACAGGCTGGTCCGGGGTTCACCACCCTGCCGGCCAACGAAGATCGCCTGTCCCACCGGGTCCGCTGGGCACAGCGGGCGTTCGCCGAACAAGTCGAACGAGCCGACGCGGACTATCTGTTTGTGCTCGAGGACGACGACATGCGCGTGGTCGGCGTCAGCGCCCTGGCCGGGGCGGTCGGCCTGCGCGAGCCCTGGTACAACTATCGGGTCGGGTTGACCGTGAGTTCGGCGCCGGATCTGGGCATTCAACGGCAGATCCCGACACTGTTTCTCAACAACGAACTGACCGGCCAATCGGAGCTGTGCTCGCTGTTTCTCGGCCATGATCAGCGCCACGGCAGCAATGGCCGCCTGCTGTCGCTGGGGCGGTTGCTGTTCGTTGCCGAGTTCCCGCACCTGTTCGGCGAAAAAATGATTGCCGAACTGCGCGGCAGTGCCGATGAACACGGTTGTTCACCGTTCTGGGACAGTCTGGGCCGGCATTTCTTTCAAATGGACTTCAGCCATGCCGATCACTTGTCGGGGCTGGGCAACAAATCATTCATCGCCGAACTGATGCCGCGCCAGCCGCTGTACACCTGCATGCTCACCGAACAGGCCCAGGCGGTGATCGGCCAGGCACACCCGAATACCGAGCCGGCGCTGAAAATCCTCCAGGCCGAAGGCTTCACCCACAAAGGCTACATCGACATCTTCGACGGCGGCCCGGTAATCGAAGCGCCGGTGCGCAGTATTCGCACCGTGCGCGAAAGCGTCGAGTTGACCCTGAGCCTCGGTAGTCCGGATGAACAGGCGCCGCTGTGGCTGATTCACAACCGGCGCCTGGAAAACTGCCGCATCACCGTCGCCCGCGCCCGCCGTGTCGGTAGCAGCTTGGTGATCGACCGCCTCACCGCCAAGCGCCTGCAACTGCAACCGGGCAATTCGGTACGGGCGGCGATGCTGCCCAATCAACAGCAACAGGCGGTGGCGGCCTGACGGTCACCACCGCAAAAAGGTAAATCCTTTCAGCAAAAGCGTCCGCGACATCCTGTCCCTTGCAAATTCGTCATGATCATTGACCCATTCGCGTGATAGCCTTTTCATTCTTCGGCGTTGACACCTTTGTTCAAGCCTTTCCATTCCTTTGTATTGGTGGAACTCGTATGACCAGGCTTTCCCATCAAGATTTGCGCCGTAACTTCCGTCAACTGCTGGCTTCCGACACCTGCTATCACACGGCTTCGGTGTTCGATCCGATGTCCGCGCGGATTGCCGCTGACCTCGGTTTTGAAGTGGGGATCCTCGGCGGTTCCGTGGCCTCGTTGCAGGTGCTGGGTGCCCCGGACTTTGCCCTGATCACCCTCAGCGAGTTCGCCGAACAGGCCACCCGCATCGGCCGCGTCGCCCAATTGCCAGTGATCGCCGACGCCGACCACGGCTACGGCAACGCCCTCAACGTGATGCGCACCATCGTTGAACTGGAACGCGCCGGCGTCGCCGCCCTGACCATCGAAGACACCTTGCTGCCGGCACAATTCGGGCGCAAATCCACCGACCTGATCACCGTTGCCGAAGGCGTCGGCAAGATCCGCGCGGCGCTGGAAGCCCGGGTTGATACGGAAATGGCGATCATCGCCCGTACCAATGCCGGCATCCTGCCAAATCAGGAAATCATCAGCCGCACTCGCCAATATCAGGCGGCCGGAGCTGACGGCATCTGCATGGTCGGAATTCAGGATTTCGATCAGCTTGAACAAATCGCCGAACACCTGACCGTGCCGCTGATGCTGGTGACCTACGGCAACCCGGCGTTGCGCGACGACAAACGTCTGGCCGAACTCGGTGTGCGCGTGACCATTGATGGCCATGGTGCTTATTTTGCGGCGATCAAAGCGACCTACGACAGCCTGCGCGAACAGCGGCAGATCTTTACCCAGGCTTCAGATCTAAGCGCTACTGAACTGACGCACACCTATACCCAACCGGAGGAATACATTCTCTGGGCCAAGGAATACATGAGCGTCAAGGAGTGATGGGTTGGCCGGGCTGACGCCATCGCTGGCAAGCCAGGCTCCCACAGGTTATGCGGTTCGACATCAATTGATGGTTCAACACCAAACCCTGTGGGAGCTGGCTTGCCAGCGATGAGGTCTGCCGCTACACCGCTAAACCGGCGTCTTGTAAGCTTCCTCCCGCTGCACCGCCCGCGCCTGAATCACATTCAGAATCGCACAGCCCTCGCGCATCAACAGATGCACCGCGCTGGTCACCCGTGTCAGATCACAATCGGAAATGCCCTTGAGGTTGAGACTGGCAAAGGTGTCGGCCAGATCGCGCACAACCACAAACCGGTGCATCGCACAGGCGGCCATGTCGCTGAGTTCTGAGTGAGTGTTGAGGAAGAGCACCGGGGATTCGGCGTCGTAGGTGTCGATGGGGAGGAAGCGGGGCATTACTTGGTCACACATTGGTATAACTCCTGTATTGAGAGAGCTACCACCAGTCGCGGCCAAACGAGGAAGGTGGCAGCCGTACGCGGGTTGGCCGACCGGATACAGGAACCGGCACACCCGAAGGTGTCCCACGCACAGCCGCCATAACACAACATCACAGACAAACATCGACTGAATATGTTGGGCAGACTGTACGTCTCTGTATCGACCGGCCAAGGTCGTTCGCGGTGTTTTTCCGCGAGCCCGAACTATAGGGGTCGATACCGAAATGCGGCAACAGGGTACGTTGTAGGAAACGTCTTGGAAAGTTGTACGCCGTCCGCGACTTCCACTTTTCCCACAAAAGCCCCTCACCCTAGCCCTCTCCCGGAGGGAGAGGGAACTGATTGGGGGATGTTCGGGATCTACGCCGACGTGAGAGATCGCGCCGAATGCAAATCTGAATTCAACTTGATCTGCCGGTTGCCACATGGACCACAAACAACACGGTCAGTCCCCTCTCCCTCCGGGAGAGGGTTAGGGTGAGGGCAAATGCACCTGACACCCCACCCGCATCAGTCACACCACAAACCCACTCACCGCGGCTTGGCCAACTCCATAATCATCCGTGACAACAGATAAATCCGCGGCGCCACGCTCGCCACCTCGGCATACTCCTCCGGCGTGTGAATATTGCCGCCAACAATCCCGAAACCATCCAGCGTCGGCGTGCCAACCCCGGCGGACAAACTCGCATCCGCCGCGCCGCCACTGCCCTCCTCGGTCAACTTGCGGCCAATCTCGCCGTAAATCCCTTGGGCCATGGCCATCAGACGGTCCGACTCAGGCGTCTGCGGCATAGGTGGCAGCCCGCGTTGCAACGAAGTCTTCACTTCCGTCTCAGCAATCAGCTTGTCCTGCGACACCCGCGCCAGATCCTTCTCGATCCGGTCGAACTCCTCCGGTACCGCCGCGCGCACGTCAGCCTTGGCCGTGGCTTGATCGGGAATCACGTTGGTGCGGTCACCGGCCTTGAGCACAGTGAAGTTGATGGTGGTTTTCTTCGCCTCATCGCCGAGTTTGCCCAGTTGCAGAATCTGGTGCGCAGCCTCCATCGCGGCATTGCGCCCCAGTTCGGGGGCGACACCGGCGTGCGCGGCTTTGCCCTTGACCTCGACCAGCGCCGTCGCGCTGCCCTTGCGCCACACCACCAAGCCATCAGCCGGGCGGCCCGGCTCCAGATTGAGGGTCACGTCGTGCTGTTTGGCGGTTTTCTTGATCAGGTCGGTGGCGACGTCCGAGCCGGTTTCTTCGCTGGCGTCGAGCAGGAAAGTAATTTGCGCGTAGTCTTTGAAGTCGAGGTTTTTCAGGACTTTCAGTGCATAGATCCCGGCGACGATGCCGCCCTTGTCATCCATTACCCCCGGCCCGTAAGCACGGCCGTCCTTGATATGGAACGGCCGCTCGGCCGCCGAACCTTCCTTGAACACCGTATCCATGTGCGCCATCAGCAGGATTTTTGCCTTGCCGGTGCCTTTCAGCGTCGCCAGTACATGGTTGGATTTTTCCGGCGTGTTCGGCACCAGTTCGATGGTCGCGCCGAGTTTTTTCAGTTCATCGATGGCGATGTCGCTGACTTGCTTGAGGCCCGGTTCATAGCCGGAACCGGAGTCGATATTGACCAGTCGCTCCAGCAGTTTCAGCGCTTCTGGCTGGTATTGCTCGGCATCGGCGAGCACTTGTTTGTGCAGTTCGGCGAAGGCTTGGGCAGCGGAAAAAGCGAGAGACAGGCCGAGGCTGGCGGCCAGCAGGGAGCGAGAAAATGAGAACGTCATGAAGCGATCCTTGTTTCGCGTCGGGGGGATTTAACCGTACCCGACATCGGCGCGAGGCTCTACACCGAATGCGACCTCTCCCTGACCACCACCGAACACGTGTAGGAGCTGCCGAAGGCTGCGATCTTTTGATCTTGCTTTTGATTTAGAAAGGCCAAAGTCAAAAGATCGCAGCCTTCGGCAGCTCCTACAGGGGATGTGGGGTATAGCGGTCAAACCGAATCCAGCAACGTCCGCCGGGGCTTGCCATCGCAATTGCAGATCACCCGATTACGCCCGCCTGCCTTGGCCTCGTACAACGCCTGATCGGCATCATTGAGCCAGCGTGTCGCGTCGGCATGCGCCGGATCGTACGCCGCCAGGCCGATGCTCAAGCTGACCTTCAACGCCGGATTCTGCTCATAGCCCAGAATCGCGAAGCGTTCGCGCAACGCCTCCATGGCCTGCGCGGCATTGAACAGCGGCAGATCCGGCAAAATCACGCAGAACTCATCACCGCCATAACGCCCGGCAACGTCTGTCGCCCGCAGGTTTTGTTTAAGTAACTTGCTCAACTGGCGCAACACGATGTCGCCCGCGACGTGGCCGTAAGTGTCGTTAATTGCCTTGAAGTGATCGATGTCGATCAGCGCAATCGCCGCGCCCTGCTTCTGCCGCTTGCAGCGCTGAAAAGCAATCTCCAGTTGATCCTTCCAGGCGCCGTGGTTAAGCAGCCCGGTCAGGCTGTCGGTGCGGCTCAGGGCCAGCAGTTCGCGTTTATGTCGACCGAGGGTGTAGGCCTGGCGAAAGCAGATCCAGCCCAGCGCCAACGGGTACAGCAGCAGTAACGGGAAGCAGGCGTACATTTGCGCAGGGGTGGTCTGCGGAATGAATGCCGGAGCAAACACCACCAGCCCGACGCCGACCCCGAGCAACTGCGCCGCAGTGCCTGCCAATAGAAAACGTGAACCACCGATGGCGACGTTGTTCATCGCCATCATCGAAATGGTCGTGGCAGTGGGCAACGGATTGAAATGCATGGCGGCAAGCCAAAAGCCGCCGAAAAAGGCGTCGATCAACAGATTGCGGTGTTCAGCGTGGTAAGGAACCCGGGCGCGGCGTGCCCATTGAAACGCCAGATGCGGCCAGACCAGGCCGTTGAAGAACATCAGTGCCCAGACCCACAGCGGCGGATCGAGCGAGTACATCGCCACGCTCACGCACACGAGCCCCAGAATCAACCCGAGGATGCGCGATGTATAAAGCCTCCTGGCCAATGAAAGTCCCTTTCCTCCGGTATTTCCCATAAGGACCTCGATCACGCACACCGCAGGACGGATGTGCTGGAAGTCTAACAGGGCGACGTTAAATAGCCATCACCGGCCAGCGGGCTGAATAGAGCGACATCAGGGCCGCGCACAGTGCAAATATTTGGCTATACATGAAAGGAGCAAAATGGAAAAACAACTATAAGAAGGAGGCCCATGCACACCTATCACGTGTTGATCATCGGCAGCGGTTTTGGCGGTCAATGTGCTGCGGTCAACCTGCTAAAAGCCGGAATCGACGATTTTCGCCTGCTGGAGCGACGGGACTTCTTTGGCGGCACCTGGTGCCAGAACACCTATCCCGGCGCGGCGGTGGACGTGCCATCGCCGCTGTATTCACTGTCGTTTGCGCCGTACCGCTGGTCGCAGATGTTCGCCGGGCAGGCCGAACTGCAGCGCTACACCGAGCACGTTATCGAACAGTTCGGTTTGCGCGAACGCGTGGAGCTGGAGGCCAATGTCGAGCACGTCGAATGGGACGACACAGACAAACGCTGGGCCGTGCACACCGCCAGCAAAGGCACCTTTTATGCGCAGTTCCTGATCAATGCCACCGGGCCATTGAGCCAACCGGTCATCCCACACTTTCCCGGCCAGGATCGCTTTCAAGGCAAGACTTTTCATACAAACAACTGGGATCACAGCTACGACTATCGCGATAAACGCGTGGCCATCGTTGGTAGCGGTGCCAGTGCGGTGCAAGTGATTCCAGCCATTGCGGAACAGGTCGAGCAACTGCACGTGTTTCAACGCACACCGCATTGGGTGCTGCCCCGCGCCGATCGTCAGTTCGGACCGCTGCAACGCTGGCTGCTCGGTCTGAAACCCGCCTACAAATTATTGCGCTGGCTGATTTACTGGCAATTCGAAACCCGGGTCATCGCCTTCAAATATTCAAAAGCGGCGATTCACATGGTCCAGCAGCACGCCCTGCGTTTTCTCAAACGCCAGGTGCCGGACCCGCTGCTGCGAGAAAAACTCACCCCGGACTTCACCATTGGCTGCAAACGGGTGCTGGTGTCCAGCACCTATTACCCGGCGCTGAGTCGCGCCAACGTCACCTTGCATACCCGCGAGCAAGGCATTGCGTCCATCGACGAAACCGGCATCAACACTCAGGACGGTCAGCACATCGACGTTGATCTGATCGTCTGGTCGACCGGTTACGACGCCACCGACGGGGTGATTTCCTACCCGGTCAGCGGAAAAAACGCAGTGCAACTCAGAGATGTCTGGGCGCAATACCCGCGCGCGTATCTGGGCACCAGCCTGCCGGACTTTCCCAACCTGTTTATCGTCACCGGGCCCAACACCGGCATCGGTCACACCTCGGCGCTGTTCATCATCGAATCTCAGATGAACTACATCCTCGACTGCATCCGCGCCGTGCAGGCCAAAGGCCTGCGCAGCATTGAAGTGCGCCGTGAAGCGGAACGTACCTACACTGAGATGATTCATCGGGAGATGGAGCGCACGGTCTGGAAGTCCGGCGGCTGCCACAGTTGGTATCAGAGCAAGAGCGGTCATGTGATCGCGATGTTTCCCGGCTTCAGTTTCAGCTATCACCGCTTGACACGGGCGCTGAAACCGGCCGACCACATTCTGTCCTGAACACGTAAAAGGAAGACGTCGATGCTTTTGCTGTTTGTCGCCCTCGCGGTTTTCGTGGCCTGGAGCTGGTTGAGTTATCCGGCGGTCGGTCATTGGCTGTACGACCTGAACATGGCCATCGAGGCCAAGTTGTACAAATTGCACAAGATCGAAGTGCCGATCGCCGAGATGACCGTCTCGACCTGGCAGGGCGGGCCGTATGAAGCGGCCAGCGCGATTCTGATGCTGCATGGCTACAGCGCCGACAAGAACCTGTGGCTGCGCTTTTCCCGGCACTTCGTGCGCCAGTATCGGGTGATCATTCCGGACCTTGCCGGCCATGGGGAAACCGGCTTCAAGGCTGGCGGCGGCTACGACATTCCGTTGCAGGCCAAACGCATGATCCAGTTGCTCGACGTTTGCGGCGTGGAGAAAGTCCACGTGATCGGCAACTCGATGGGCGGCTACATCGCCGCGTGGCTGGCGGCGACGTATCCCGACCGCATCGCTTCGGTGGCACTGATCGACCCGGCGGGCGTCACCGCGCCCGAGGTCAGCGACATGGAGCGGCATCTGGCGCGCGGGCATAACCCGTTTCTGATCAACTCGCGGGAAGAGTTTCGCCAGTTTTACGCGATGACCATGGAATCGCCGCCGTGGGTGCCGAACCTGGTGCTGGACGCGATCGCCCAGCGTTACGAACAACAACGCGATGAACTGGAAGAGATCTTCCGCGATTTTCGCGCCAGCCCGCCGATGGAGCCGAAACTGGCCGACATCAAATGCCCGGCGCTGTTGCTCTGGGGGCGCAAGGATCGGCTGATCGATGTCAGCAGCGTGCCAGTGTGGAGCAAGGGCATCGCCAATTTGCGCGTGGATGTCTGGGATCATGTCGGGCACATGCCGATGGTTGAACAGCCGGGGAATACTGCGCGCCTGTATCGGGAATTCCTCGGAAGCCAGAAATGACACTCAACACATCCTGTGTAGGAGCTGCCGAAGGCTGCGATCTTTTGATTTTGCTTTTTAAAAACAAGATCAAAAGATCGCAGCCTCGTTTCACTCGACAGCTCCTACAAAGTGACGAGGTCTGAGGTGTAGATGAACATTCTTTATGACGAACGCCTCGACGGCCCGTTGCCGCAGGTGAACAAGGCCGAATTGCTCAAGGCATTGCAGCAAACGCTGCCAGACCTCGACATTTTGTGGCGCGAGGACGAACTCAAACCCTACGAATGCGACGGCCTCTCCGCCTACCGCACCACGCCGATGCTGGTCGCCCTGCCGCGTCGACTCGAGCAAGTGCAAACCCTGCTCAAACTCTGTCATGAAAAAAACGTCCCGGTGGTTGCCCGTGGCGCCGGCACCGGGTTGTCCGGCGGCGCCTTGCCGCTGGAACAAGGCCTGCTGCTGGTGATGGCGCGCTTCAACAATATCCTGCACATCGACCCCGCTGCCCGTACTGCGCGGGTTCAGCCGGGGGTGCGCAATCTGGCGATCTCCCAGGCAGCGGCGCCCTTCGGCCTGTATTACGCGCCGGACCCGTCCTCGCAAATCGCCTGTTCGATCGGCGGCAACGTCGCCGAAAACGCTGGCGGCGTGCATTGCCTCAAGTACGGCCTGACCGTGCACAACCTGCTGAAAATCGAAGTGCTGACCATCGAGGGCGAACGCCTGACTCTGGGCTCGGACGCCCTCGATTCAGCGGGTTTCGATTTGCTCGCGTTGTTCACCGGTTCCGAAGGTTTGCTGGGGATCATCACCGAAGTCACGGTCAAACTGCTGCCCAAACCGCAAGTCGCGAAAGTCCTGCTGGCCAGTTTCGATTCCGTGGAAAAGGCCGGCCGCGCCGTCGCCGAAATCATCGCGGCGGGGATCATTCCCGGCGGGCTGGAGATGATGGACAACCTCGCCATTCGCGCCGCTGAAGATTTCATCCACGCCGGTTACCCGGTCGACGCCGAGGCGATCCTGCTGTGCGAACTCGATGGCGTCGAAGCCGATGTTCACGACGATTGCCAGCGGGTGCGCGAGGTCATGACCGCGGCCGGCGCCACCGAAGTGCGTCAGGCCCGTGACGAAGCGGAACGCGTGCGCTTCTGGGCCGGACGCAAAAATGCTTTCCCGGCCATCGGCCGTTTGTCGCCCGATTACTACTGCATGGACGGCACCATCCCGCGCCGCGAATTACCCGGCGTCCTGCAAGGCATCGCCCGCCTCAGTGAAGAATACGGTTTGCGCGTGGCCAACGTGTTCCATGCCGGCGACGGCAACATGCACCCGCTGATCCTGTTCGACGCCAATCAACCGGGCGAACTGCACCGCGCCGAAGCATTGGGCGGCAAGATCCTCGAACTGTGCGTGCAAGTTGGCGGCAGCATCACCGGTGAACACGGCGTCGGCCGCGAGAAAATCAACCAGATGTGCGCGCAGTTCAACAGCGACGAACTAAGTCTGTTCCACGCAGTAAAAGCCGCGTTCGACCCACAAGGCCTGCTGAATCCCGGCAAGAACATTCCGACCCTGCACCGCTGCGCCGAATTCGGCGCGATGCACATTCACGCCGGGCAATTGCCGTTCCCCGAACTGGAGCGTTTCTGATGGCCGATGTCGACGCCGCCAGCGCCCTGCTCGA
This sequence comes from Pseudomonas sp. AC242, assembly GCF_979258655.1. Lineage (NCBI taxonomy): Bacteria > Pseudomonadati > Pseudomonadota > Gammaproteobacteria > Pseudomonadales > Pseudomonadaceae > Pseudomonas > Pseudomonas sp. AC242. The sequence continues at coordinate 1,700,015 of NZ_OZ409873.1, read as the reverse complement.
TCAGGTCAACGAAGCGCGGGCCAATGCCACGCCGCTGAAAATTCAGGGTGGCAACAGCAAAGCCTTTCTCGGCCGCGAGGTCGCCGGCGAAGTGCTCGACACCCGCGCCCATTGCGGCATCGTCCGTTACGAGCCGACCGAACTGGTGATCACGGCGCGCTCCGGCACGCCTCTGTCCGAGCTGCTGGCGGTGCTGGACGCTGCCGGACAAATGCTGCCGTGCGAGCCGCCGGCATTCGGCGAAGGCGCGACGGTTGGCGGCATGATCGCCACGGGGTTGTCCGGGCCTCGGCGGCCGTGGTCTGGCTCGGTGCGCGACTTCGTCTTGGGCACACGAGTCATCACCGGCCTCGGTCAGCACCTGCGTTTCGGCGGCGAAGTGATGAAAAACGTCGCCGGTTATGACCTGTCGCGGCTGATGGCCGGCAGTTACGGCTGCCTCGGCGTGCTCACCGAAGTGTCGCTGAAAGTCCTGCCGAAACCACGGCAGTGCCTGAGCATTCGCCTCGACATGGACTGCGCGAGGGCACTGGCCAAGCTTGCCGAATGGGGTCAGCAACCGCTACCGATCAGTGCCGCTTGTCACGATGGCCAGAGCCTGTATCTGCGTTTGGAGGGCGGCGAAGGTTCGGTGACGGCGGCGCATCAACGCTTGGGTGGCGAACCGCTGGACTCGCAGTTCTGGCGTGATCTGAATGAGCAGAGGCTGGCGTTTTTCGATGAGGGCCGGCCGTTGTGGCGCCTGTCACTGCCGAACAATCTCGGCCCGCTGGATCTGCCCGGCGAGCAGTTGATCGACTGGGCCGGCGCGCAACGCTGGCTGAAATCCGACGCGGAGCACATCCACATTCTCGCGCAGGAACTGGGCGGCCACGCTACCTGTTTCAGCCATGGCGCCAGCAATTCGCCGTTTCAGCCATTGCCCGCGACACTGCTGCGTTATCACCGACAACTCAAGGTGCAACTCGACCCGCAAGGGCTGTTCAACCCCGGGCGGATGTACGCGGAGTTCTAGCCATGCAAACCACCCTCAGCGAACAATCGCGACAACTGCCCCGTGCCGCCGAGGCGGAAAAGATTCTGCGCACCTGCGTGCACTGCGGTTTTTGCAACGCGACGTGTCCGACCTATCAATTGCTCGGTGATGAACTGGATGGCCCGCGCGGGCGCATCTACCTGATCAAACAAGTGCTCGAAGGCGCACCGGCGACGGCACAGACGCAACTGCATCTGGACCGCTGCCTGTCGTGCCGCAACTGCGAAACCACCTGCCCGTCCGGCGTCGACTATCACAACCTGCTCGACATTGGCCGCGCGGTGGTCGATCACGCGGTGCCACGTCCGGCGGCGCAACGTCTGTTGCGCGAGGGTTTGCGCGCATTGGCGCCGAATTCAGGGTTGTTCAAAGGCTTGTTGCGGGTGGGCACGACGTTTCGGCCGCTGTTGCCGCGTTTGCTTGAAAGCAAATTGCCGCAGCACTTGCCGGTTAACGGCTCGCGCCCTGCCCCTCGGCATGCCCGGCGGGTGTTGTTGCTTGAAGGCTGCGTACAACCGGGGTTGTCGCCAAATACCAATGACGCCACGGCGCGGGTGCTGGATCGCTTGGGCATCAGTGTCACCCCGGTGGCCGAGGCCGGGTGTTGCGGCGCATTGGACTATCACCTCGACGCGCAAGCCAAAGGCCTCGACCGCGCGCGGCAGAACATCGATGCCTGGTGGCCGCACCTGCAAAACGGTGCAGAAGCAATTGTGCAGACCGCCAGCGGTTGCGGCGCATTCATCAAGGATTACGCGCATTTGCTGGCAGACGATCCGCTGTATGCGGCCAAGGCCCGGGCAATCAGCGAGCGCACGCTGGATCTGGTGCAGGTACTCGCGCAGGAGCCGCTGGAACAGATCTGCGCCGCCACTGAACGGCGGATTGCCGTGCATTGCCCGTGCACGTTGCAGCACGCGTTGAAACTGGGCGGCGCGGTGGAAGCTGTGCTGACGCGCCTCGGTTTCAATCTTACCGCCGTGCCCGACGGCCATTTGTGCTGCGGCTCGGCGGGCACGTATTCGTTGACGCAACCGGTGCTGGCCCGGCAACTGCGCGACAACCGCCTCAATGCGCTGGAGAGTGGCCGCCCTGAGCTGATCGTCACTTCCAACGTTGGCTGCCAGAGCCATCTGGCCAGTGCCGGACGCACGCGGGTGATGCACTGGATCGAATTGGTGGATCAGTCGTTGGCAGAATGAAGTTCGTAGGATTCTTCGTTTGCCCGCGTGCGAGAAGGCTGCGATCTTTTCCCTCATCCATTCCGTGACCGTGGCAGGAATTTTTTTCATGACCGTGCAGCCGTTCGTCAGCCCCGACCTGATCCGCCAACGCTTCTCCAAAGCGATGTCCGACATGTACCGCGAAGAAGTGCCGTTGTACGGCGCGCTGATGCAATTGGTCGAGCAAACCAACCGCGAGGTGCTTGCCGATCAGCCGGACATCGCCCGGCAACTCGACAGCACCGGTGAAATCCAGCGGCTGGACATGGAGCGCCATGGCGCCATTCGCGTCGGCACCGCCACCGAACTGGCCACCCTCGCCCGCTTGTTTGCGGTGATGGGCATGCAGCCGGTGGGTTATTACGACCTGACCCCGGCGGGCGTACCGGTGCATTCCACGGCTTTTCGCGCAGTGCATGAGGACGCGCTGCAAGTCAGCCCGTTTCGAGTGTTTACGTCGTTGTTGCGCCTGGAGTTGATTGAAGATCCGCAGCTACGCGCCTTCGCCGAATCCGTGCTGGCCCAGCGTTCGATCTTTACCCCGGAGGCATTACGCTTGATCGCGCAGGCTGAAACCGCAGGCGGACTGAATGAAAGCGAGGCCGAGGCATTCGTCCTGCAGGCACTGGAAACCTTTCGCTGGCATCACAGCGCCACGGTTACTGCCGCGCAATACCAGACTTTAAGCGCCCAACACCGCTTGATCGCCGACGTGGTGGCGTTCAAAGGCCCGCACATCAACCACCTGACGCCGCGCACGCTGGACATCGACAGCGTGCAGGAACAGATGCCGGCCCATGGCATCACCCCAAAAGCCGTCATCGAAGGCCCGCCGCGCCGGCAGTGCCCGATCCTGCTGCGCCAGACCAGTTTCAAGGCGTTGGACGAGCCGATCGCCTTCACCGATCAGAACCAGACCCGTGGCAGTCACAGCGCGCGTTTCGGCGAAATCGAACAGCGCGGCGCGGCACTCACCCCCAAAGGCCGGGCGCTGTATGACCGCTTGCTGAATGCCGCGCGCGATGAACTCGGCGACTTCCCCAACGAAGGCAATGCCGCACGCTACAACGCGCTGATGGCTCAACACTTTGGCGAATTTCCTGACAGTGTCAAAGGCATGCGTGAACAAGAGTTGGCGTACTTTCGCTATTTCGCCACGGAAAAAGGTCTCGCTGCTGGAGGGCTTGGACAGTCGTCACTGGAGGACTTGTTGCGCGATGGTTATGTGAAAGCGGAACCGTTGGTGTACGAAGATTTCCTGCCGGTGAGTGCGGCGGGGATTTTTCAGTCGAACCTTGGCGATGCGGCGCAGGCGCACTATGGCGAGCATTCCAATCGGCAGGCTTTTGAGCAGGCTTTGGGGCGCACGACCATTGATGAGTTGGGTTTGTATGCCGCGACGCAGCAGCGTTCGATCGAGGAATGCCTCACCCAATTCGCGCGTTGAAAAATCAAAAGATCGCAGCCGCCTCGACCAAATGATGGCGCGTGGCCATTGTGCGCAAGAAGTTGCGCACTTGTTTTGCAAAACCGACCGAAAAAACCTCTGAAAGCACCGTCCTACAAGGCCTGCAGCCAAGTGCGCAAGAAGTTGCGCAGTACTGCGCAACTTCTTGCGCACTTTTGCCTTGAGCGAGCGCTTTGTTTCGCACAAGCGCCTGAAAAATCAGTCAAACACCCCGGCCCGTATGGCTGCCACAATTGTTGGCACGCTCCTTGATAACAGTCAGGCACCCACCGGGCGATTTCGCCTCCCGGGCACCTTAAATTATTCCGCAAGGAGAGCACCCCATGGCAACACCAGCGTACATGTCGGTTACCGGCGAAAAACAAGGCCTGATCACTGCAGGCGCTTTCACCGCTGACTCCGTAGGCAACACCTACCAGGAAGGCCACGAAGACCAGGTTATGGTTCAGGCTTTCAGCCACGACGTGATCATCCCGCGTGACCCACAATCCGGTCAGCCAACCGGTCAGCGCGTTCACAAGCCAGTTGTGATCACCAAGGTCTACGACAAGGCTTCGCCTCTGCTGCAAGCCGCTCTGACCTCCGGCGAGCGCATGAGCGAAATCGTTATCCAGTGGTTCCGTACTTCTGCTCAAGGCACCCAAGAGCACTACTACACCACCAAACTGGAAGACGCGATCATCGTCGCCATCAACAACAAAATGCACAACTGCCAGGATCCAGGCAACTCGCACTTCACCCACCTGGAAGAAGTGCAGTTCACCTACCGTAAAATCACCTGGACCCACGAAGTATCCGGTACTTCGGGTTCCGATGACTGGCGTGCTCCAGTCGTTTAATTACGGCTGATCGTTACAAGCATCGGCCAGCTCTGCTGGTCGATGTTGTTTACGCCCCTCCAGAATTTCGCGTACGTTGAGCCGCTTTGCGGTCGTCGACGAACGCCGCTGTACAGCACGAGGAACAAGGGATGTTCGCGCCGGCCAATGAAACCCACTTTGCCCTGACCATCGAAGGTCTTTCCGCCGATTTCCAGGTGTTTACCCTCACCGGTCGGGAAGCCATCAGCCAGCCTTTTGTCTTCGAGGTGGAGCTGGTCAGTGAGCAGCCGTCGCTGGACCTCGAAACCCTGTTGCACAAACCGGCCTTCCTGCAACTGTCGCCCGACGGCAGCGGCATCCACGGCCAGATCTACCGCGCCGCGCAAGGTGACTCGGGCAAACGCCTGACCCGTTATTCAGTGACCCTGCGTCCGCAATTGTCTTACCTCGCGCATCGCGTCAACCAACGCATCTTCCAGAACCTCACCGTACCGAAAATCATCGGCATGGTCCTCGAAGAGCACGGCATTCAAAGCAACGCCTACGAATTCAAGACTGGTTCGATCTATCCCGAGCGCGTCTACTGCGTGCAATACGATGAATCGGACCTGCATTTCATCCAGCGCCTGTGCGAGGAAGAAGGTATTCACTACCACTTCCAGCACACGGCGACGGCGCACAAACTGGTGTTCGGCGATGACCAGACGGTATTCCCGAAACTCAAGCCTGTGGCCTATCAGCAAGACTCCGGCATGGTCGCCAGCGACCCGGTGATCAAGCGTTTCGACCTGCGCCTGGAAACCCGAACCAGCCGCACCACCCGCCGCGATTACGACTTCGAAAAACCGCGCCTCACCCTCGAAAGCGAGAACCGTGGCGACGCCCTGCCCGACCTTGAAGATTACGACTACCCGGGCCGCTTCGTCGACCGCGAGCGCGGCAAACACCTGGCCAAACGCGCCCTCGAACGTCATCGCAGCGACTTCCAGTTGGCTGAAGGCAAGAGTGATCAACCGTTGCTGGTCAGCGGCCACTTCCTCGCCCTGACCGCGCACCCGAAAGCCAAATGGAATGACCTCTGGTTGCTGACCGAAGTCCTCCACGAAGGCAAGCAGCCGCAAGTCCTCGAAGAATCGGTGACCAGCGACACCACTGCGCTGAAAGACGATTTCCATCAGGGCTACCGCAACCGCTTCCAGGCCACCCCGTGGGACGTGCCGAATCGCCCGCCCCTGCGCCACCCGAAACCGCGCATCCTCGGCAGCCAGAGCGCCGTGGTCACCGGCCCGAAAGGCGAAGAGATCCATTGCGACGAGTACGGCCGCGTCAAAGTGCAATTCCACTGGGACCGCGAAGGCCAGGCCGACGACAAAACCAGCTGCTGGCTGCGCGTCTCCAGCGCCTGGGCCGGCGCCCAGTACGGCGGCATCGCCATCCCGCGTATCGGCATGGAAGTGCTGGTCACTTTCCTTGAAGGCGACCCCGATCAACCGCTGATCAGTGGTTGCCTGTACCACAAGGAAAACACCGTCCCCTACGAACTGCCGGCGAACAAAACCCGCAGCACCTTCAAGACCCTCAGCTCGATGGGCGGTGGCGGCTACAACGAACTGCGCATCGAAGACAAAAAAGGTCAGGAACAGATCTACCTGCACGCCCAGCGCGACTGGGACGAAAACATCGAGCACGACCAGAAAATCCGCGTCGGCAACGAACGCCACGACACCGTCGAAAAGAACAGCTACAGCGAGTTCAAGGCCGAAGAACACCACACCGTCTACGCCGACCGCAAAGTCGAAACCCGCGCCAACGACCACCTCACCGTGGGCGTCAATCAGCACATCAAGATCGGCACCGGCCAGTTCATCGACGCTGGGCAAGAAATCCACCTCAGCAGCGGCATGAAGGTGGTAATGGAAGCAGGCGCAGAGCTGACCCTGATCGGCGGCGGCAGCTTCATCAAGATCGACGCCGGCGGCGTGACCCTGAGCGGCCCGGTGATCAACATGAACTCCGGCGGCAGCCCCGGCAGCGGCACCGGCGCCGCCCCGCTGATGCCCGGCGTGCTGAAACAGGCCGACGCCGACAAGGCCGGCCAGGTCCTGACCCCGGCCCAGATCAACACCCTCAAACGCAACGCGCCGTTCTGCGAAGAATGCGAAAAATGCAAGGCAGGTGCCTGTGCCATCTGATCGAATTACGCCCAAGGATTGGCTGGCGCAACAGCCGTTGCAGACTGGCGAGCGCTTGTATTTGGTTATTAGTGCGGCGAGTGATTCCGAGCCGCTCAAGCCTTTCTATCAGCAAGATGCCGCACCACAACTTCACCCTATTTGGGGTGGAACGCCTTACGCTGATTGGCTTCCTGTCATGCCGTATCTCGCCGAGATCAGCCCCAATGCCAGTTTTCTGCAATGGATTACTGAAACCGATGCATCGGATTGGGGTTGGCTAGCGGTATCCACCAGCGCGCCGGAAACGGTGCTGGAGCATTTGCGCAGCCTGACTCAGGTAAAAATGCCGGACGCCACTGAGGTGTTTTTCAGGTTCTGGGATGGTCGACATTTTCATCCGATCATCGAAGGGTTAGGTGCTACAGCAGGTGAATTGCTGCCGGTGTTCCAACGCTACCTGATTAACGGACAGACGCTCGATGTCGGCAGAAGAGCGATACCTCCCGCAAAAGAGTGGCCCTGGTGGGAGATCCCCCAAACGCTTTTGGATGCTCTCGCGAAAAAGGACCACACCACCGTCGTTGAAAACCTGATGCAGTGGCTATCCGAAGATTGCCCTGAGTTGTACTTCGAATTCCCCGAAGCCAACTTGCGCAGAAAGGTTGAGCGCTTCGTGCGCCAGAACCCAAACACAGAAGAGATGGCAGAGCGTCTCGCCGCAGAGCTGACAAAGGAAGTCACGTCATGAATACCCCGATTGGTACCCTGGTCCTGCGTGTGCTGGACGCCAAAACACCTGACGTGAACTTGATCCTCAAAGACTTCAAAAACTGCCTGAGTGATTACAAGGAATGGGCAGACGGTTTCTGGACTGGCTGGGCGCTGGACGTCGACCAGACCTTCAAGGTCGGCAACGAAGTCAGCATCACCGAACGGAAAACCGAAACAGGTGCGGTAAAGACCTACGCCACGTGCCCGTTGGTAGGTGATTTCACGCTGATTCATATGTTCGAGTCGGCGCGCTTTGTGCCGATTGGCAACACGCCAGTCAAACTGGAACCGGTCACCAAGGGTACCTTTTACGACGACGTTACCGGTCCGGTCATCGAAACCACGATCGGACCCAGCGGCATCAAAGTGATCGAGGGGGCCAAGAGAGGTCAGACTTACCGCATCACTTTTTTCCCCAACGTATCCCAGAGCGACGTCAAGGCGCTCTATGACTCTTATCAAGGCGTTATCGGCAAGCTTGATGGCTGGTTGCAGAGCGAATGGTCGAGCAAGTTTAAGCCGCAATGGGCCAGTTACTCAGCAGCGGATCGTGCCGGGCGTTCCGTGATTTTGCTCAAACGAGCCTTCGAGGGGTTTGAAAAGGCTCTGTTGCAGCTGTGGGATGACATCAAAAGCCTGTTCGAGCTACTCGCCAATCCGAGGAAAAATTACGAAAAGCTGAAAAAATACTTGTCGGACGTCGAGATCGACAAACTCTATGCAGCCTCCAAGGAATCGATCGCTTCAGGATTGCTGATACTCAGCGACGAACCCCTGATGTTTATCTATATCTCAGCCATTGTGGCTTGGGTGGGCATGCTGCCTCCCCAAGTCGTAGTTGACGTAGTAACTGCGATTGCCTCGGAATTCCTGATCAACGTCCTAGTGGGCATCTGCCTGACAGGTGGCGCTGGGTTGGCCGTTAGAGCAGGCACCAAAGTCCTCTCCACCATCAAATCGGGAGAAGCGGTCAAGTACCTTGAGGACCTCGCCTCTACCCTGATGACACTCAGCAACAAGCACGCTTTGCCCGCCCATGCGGAAGTGTCGAAGCCAATTATCGTTAGCGCTAAGAATGTGCCAATGAAGCCGGCCAAAACAGCCGCATTGAAGATCGATGAGGCCGTCGCCGAAGCGCCTAAACCGCAGTCAGCGAAGGAAGCTTCGCATAGTCAGGTGGCGCAAAAGCCTGCTCAGAGTCCGCTGCCCAAAACGGCGGACACTCCGAAGCAAGAGGTTAAGGACGCCTCCTCATTTCCACGCGACAAGAAACAAAACAAACATACGCTCCAGCCGGAGGAAAAACTCGACGACGTATCTACGCAGTCGAAAACCCCGGACGATAAAAGTGCAACCAGTGCGAAAAAAACCTGTACTAACAATTGCCCCGTATCGATGGTTACTGGCGAGGAATTGTTGACGATTACCGATGGTGAACTGGGTGGCTTGCTGCCGTTCATCTGGACTCGTCTCTACCGAACCAGCGCGGCTGAAATCGACTGCGGTCTAGGCTATGGATGGAGTCACGCTCTCGCTCAGCGGGTGGACATCAATGGCGACGAGGTCGTGTGGACCGATCACGAAAACCGGGTCACCACTTTTCCGCTGCCCAGCGTACAGCGCCCGGCAATCACGAACAGCCTTTCAGAAGCCGCGATTTTCATTGGCGACGATCCGTCCGAACTCGTACTGACTCAAGCCGGCGAAAAGCCGCAGTTCTATCACTTCCGCTTCAACAGCAAAGGCGCGACGTTGATCGCCATCAGCGACAACTACGACAATCGCCTGCACATCACCCGTGACATCCATGGTCGAATCAAGCGCGTGGATAACGGGGCTGGTCGTGCATTGCTTGTGCGGTACGACCGCAAGCATATTGTCGCCATCGACTATCAGCAGTTTATTCCAGCGGACAATCTCGAAGACGCCTGGAACACCGTTCAGACGCTGACCACCTATGAGTACGATGCTCAACATCGGTTGATCAAAGCCACAAACGCTCTGGGAGAGTCCGAGCGTTATGCCTACAACGAACAGAACGTCATTCTTGAGCGGCAGCTCGCCGGAGGCGCAAGCTTCTACTGGGAGTGGGAAAAGGAAGGCAAGTCCGCACGTTGCATCCATCACTGGGCCAGTTTCTCTCAGATGGATGCGCACTATGCGTGGGATGACAAAGGCAGCGTCACCGTTACCAACGCCGATGGCAGCGAAGAGATCTATACCCACGACGACAAGGCGCGACTCGTCGCCAAAGTTGATCCGGATGGTGCCGAGCACTTAAAAGCCTATGACGACAAAGGCCGACTGTTCGCCGAAAAAGATCCGATGGGTGCGGTCACTGAATATCAGTACAACGAGGCCGGCCGTTTGATCGCGGTGATCCCGCCAGAAGACGCGCCGACCACCTACGAGTACTACAAGGGCTTTGTCCGTGTGGTGAATCGCGGTACCGCCAAATGGATCTACTGGCGTAACGATCAGGGTGACATCACTGAGCAAGTCGACCCGGACGGCAACTCGACGCATTACACCTATGATCGCCAAGGACGCCTGCTGGAGATCCGCCATCCCGACGGCAGCCGCCACCAACTGGGCTGGAACAATCTCGGCCAATTGCTGGAGGAGCGCCTGCCGGACGGCGGCCAGCGCAAATACCGCTACGATGCGCTCGGTCGCCAGATCACACGTCAGGCTGAAACGGGTGCAATCACCCACTACCAGTGGGATGCGGCTAACCGTCTGGCACAGATCACGCTGCCCGGCGGCGCTACCCGTGCGTTCACCTACAACCCATACGGCCGCGTCACTGCTGAACGCGACGAACTGGGCCGCGTAACCCGTTACGAGTATGCCGATAACCTGCATCTAGTCAGCCGTCGCATCAACCCGGACGGCAGCCAACTGCGCTATCGCTACGATAATTCGCGTCTGCTGCTCACCGACATCGAAAACGAACGCGGCGAACACTATCAGCTGGATTACTACTCGAACGGGCTGATCCAGCAGGAAACCGGTTTCGACGGACGCCGTACCGCTTATGAGTACGACCTCAACGGCAAACTGTTGAAGAAAACCGAGTTTGGTGACGACGGCAGTGAACTGGTGACCGAGTATCAGCGCGATGCCTCTGGTCGCCTGCTGGTCAAAACCCTCGCTGATGGCGAAGAAATCCATTACAGCTACGATGCCCTGGGTCGCCTGGTAAACGTCGACGACGGCCACTGGCCCCTCGCCTATGAGTACGACGTACAAGATCGTCTCACCACTGAGCACCAAGGTTGGGGCACCACGCGGTACGAGTACGACAGCGTCGGCCAACTCAATCACTGCCGCCTGCCGGATGGCAGCACACTCGATTACCGCCACTTGTCCGGCGGTCGGCTGAGCAGCATCGACCTCAACGGTTCGCGCCTGACTACGCACCAGTTCGACGCTGGCCGTGAACAGCAGCGCCAACAAGGCGTGCTGCTCAGCCAATATCAGTACGACGAACAGGGAAGGCTTCAAGCGCACACCGTAGGTCAGCAGAATCGCAATCTGTTCCAGCGCCGCTACGCCTACGATGCAAACGGCAACCTGGCCGGCATCGATGACAGCCGCAAAGGAAACCGCAGCTACCACTATGATCCACTGGATCGTCTGGTCAGAGTTCGCGGCGCCACCCCCGAAACCTTCGCTCATGACCCGGCCGGCAACTTGCTCGGTCAAAACGATCTGCCAACTGCGAACCTCGCCAACGTAAAAGGCAATCGCCTGCTTATGCAAGGCGACCGGCATTACGACTACGACGCCTACGGCAACCTTAGTCGCGAACGCCGTGGTACCGGCCAGCAACTGGTCACCGAATATCGCTACGACTGCCAGCATCGCCTGATTGGCGTCTCGCTGCCCGGTGGCAGCACCGCAAGCTACAAGTACGACGCCTTTGGTCGTCGCATTGAGAAGACCGTCGATGGTCAGACCACAGAGTTTCTCTGGCAAGGTGAACGCCTGATCGCCGAAAGTGCCGAGAATCGCTATCGCACCTACATCTACGAGCCTGGCAGCTTCCGCCCATTGGCAATGCTCGACGGCGAAGGCCCCGTCAAGGCAACCCCGTACTATTTCCAACTTGACCACCTCGGCACACCTCAAGAACTCACCGACTACAGCGGCGAAATCATGTGGTCGGCGAAATACCGTGCCTATGGCAATCTGGCCACCTTGGACATCGCCGAAATCGACAACCCTCTGCGCTTTCAGGGTCAGTATTTCGATGCGGAGACCGGGTTACATTACAACCGGCACCGCTACTACAATCCCAGCACCGGGCGGTTTCTGACACCGGATCCGATCAAGCTTGCAGGTGGTTTGAACAACTATCAGTATGTGCCTAACCCTACGGGATGGGTGGATCCGTTGGGATTAACGGCTATCGAGTGTGAACCTCCTGTTGTGGATGCGAGTGGCCGCCCTAAATCCAGCCCTCACTATAGCGTCGCTTATGAGGCCACATTGGAAAAAGACGTTCACTATCCTGGAAGAAGCGATCTTTCACACTTTCAGGAAGGCAATAAACAGCTCTACAACACTATGAATAATGATCCTGTTTACAAAGATCATATGGAAACGTTGTATCCTGGCATTTTTGATAAAGTCAGCCCTGGCCCGAAGGGCGCTCACGCAAGGTCAAAGCCACATCCTCTACTAACCTGGCATCATGATGCCTACCGTGAAGGGATTTTGCAGCTCATCCCTACGGCGCAACACAGATCCGGAGGGGTAGTTGCTGATGTTCTACATCCAGGCCAGAAAGGTGGGATGGAGCTCTGGGGAGGCGGCCGAAAATAAATGGTGGATCAAATGAAAAAAACAAAATTTATTAATGTTCTCTCTGATGCAGAAAACCTAAATTGGGAAGACGCATTGTATTTACCAAAAAACAAAGAAGAGTGGGGTTTGAATTGCGAAGCAATAATCGAAAACCCAGACACCTTTGAAGACTACGACGCTGATGATAATCCGACAGAGCTATCAAAAATAGGCTATCGTTATGTTTTACTCTGCGACGACCTATCGTCCATAATAAAAAACCTAAAAGAACAGACCGCCTCATATGATATGGATACTGCCTACAAAGCGTTCATATTTTATTTTAATAACGATAGCTTCATTAAAATAGCCTAAACAATAGGCCCAGCACAAATATCGATAATAGTGGGCAGATGAAAAGATAGATTTATTTTTAAATGTATCAACCAAAGCCATTAAAAATAATCTGCCCCCTTTTTACCGGCATGTTCCAGAGAAATTTTGACATGCCTAAGATAAGTATTTCGTGCAACAGTCTTGTAAAGAATACAAGACAAAAAGGGGACAGATTTATTTTCTAAAAAATGAAAATAAATCTGTCCCCTTTTTTCCCTCAATGAGTGGCCGGGTCGGAGGTTAGAAGGTGGAGTTGACTCTCTCCCATCTGGCCTTAAAAATTGAGGAGAAAAAGATGAGTAATAAAAAAACAGTATCAATTTGGACTGCAAACGCCGACTGGCAGCAATCCACTCTTCGGGAAATAGTGACGCCTGCCTATTCTGACGATGGAGAATCTCTAGGATCGGAGTTCAGCAATGCATTTTCTCTGGGCTTTATTGACGACGACTTTATTGAAGCTGATATCGTAGAGCCAACTAAAAATTTGGAAAAAGCAATCGAGGATTTTTCTTATGACTCCGATATCATCGCTGAAATAAAAAAGAAAAACCTCTCTACCTCACCTGAAAAAATAAACACTGTTATTACAATTTATGATTGTGCTTATAAAGGAAAAACCACAGCCTACATATTACGAGGCATCGAATTTACATATCGAGGTCAGTTTGAATATAAAGATTAGGACACATGAGACGCAACCGATAAAGATTGAAGTTTTTACTTCCCTAAGTGCCCATCGGATGACCTTTACCCGTCAACCCTAAATGCTCGTGACTAGCCTCGTCGATGTCAAAGACAAGCACCTGACGACACCCTTACTATATGGATAATTGCACCGTAAACGGGGGACAAACCACGTTTTCTTTTTCTGAAGGCAATCTGCACTTTATGAGCTTCCGTCCCCTTTTCTGTTCTTTGAGAGTTCCTTTGGTCTTAAACCTGGCTTTCTTAGCAACAATCAATTATTGCGCGTGGACATCACTAACCCAAGGGAACTTCAATTAAGAATTCCATCAGGAAATGAAGCCGGCGCTAACGACCTATGGATTCCGGGTGGAAGGTTGCCAAATGGAAACAGTGAAGCAATAGTCGACGCTAAAGGCCCCATTGCACCGAAACTTGAAATATCACCACTGTCGCTATAGAGGGAAATCATGAAATTCAATGACACTTTTGTCAATACAGACGAGCGATTCACTTTAGGAATAGAAGCCGCCAGTGGGAAGTATTATGTCTCTATCCCTGTTAGCAACCGCTTGGTTGACTATGACGAGTATTACGAAATAAGCAGAGAGTCATACGAACTCTTTCTTAAAGATCCGTCCGCAGCGCTGATATTTGTAGAGCGCTGTAAAGCTAGACAAGAAGACGAATCTCTCATGTTCAAGCCAGGCGCAGACCGCGGAGTTGCGACCTAAAAAAATTTCTGGCGAGCCGAACTTTCTATTTCCTCGGGAAGGGTCTAGCCCTTTCGGGGTAGGCATCTCGGTTCAGCCGATTGCGGCCATTCACAGGCGCTTGCTTTTGGCGGTTAACTGCCGCTCCCGATCGTACACTTCCGGCCAGAAGCGAACGCTTACCCGACCAACTTCCGCCCGTAGAACAGCGACAAAAAGGGGACAGATTTATTTTCTACAAGTACGACGCCTTCGGCCGTCGTATTGAGAAAACCGTCGACGACCACACCACCGAGTTCCTGTGGCAAGGCGAACGCCCCATCGCGGAAAGCGCTGAAAACCGCTATCGCAGCTACATCTACGAACCGGGTACCTTCCGACCATTGGCGATGCTCGACGGCGAAGGCCCGCTCAGGGCTATACCGTTCTATTACCAACTCGACCATCTCGGCCCCCCACAGGAACTCACCGACTACAGCGGCGAAATCATGTGGTCGGCCAAATACCGAGCTTACGGCAACCTCGCGGTATTGGAAGTCAGTGAAATCGATAACCCTTTACGGTTCCAGGGTCAGTATTTCGATGCCGAGACAGGTCTAAATTACAATCGCCATCGCTACTACAATCCGAACACTGGACGATTTTTGACCCCGGATCCGATCAAACTGGCGGGGGGCTGAATAATTATAAATATGTCCATAATCCAACTGGCTGGGTGGACCCGTTAGGTTTAGACGAGTGCCCAGGAGCATCAGAGGCAAATCCTCCCGCACCCGACTCCCAAGGAACCAAGGTCGCTGGGGGCCCGACGGAAAAGGAAAACCGGGGGAAAGCCCTTGGTACTCAGACATTCCTGAGGTCAACGAAGTAACCAAAGGGGAGCCTATTCCTTTCGTTAACGGTCGTCCCGACTTTTCACAGTGGTCCAAAGGTACTGTCAAATTCAAACCTGGTGTACTAAATGGAACAGATAAAGATTTCAAACAAGTATACAAAAGACTGAAAAAGGATCGAGGCCTGAGAAGCGCCAATGCTGCTAAACTACTGCTACGAAAAGCCGGGCTCACACCACATCATCTTGACAAAGAGACCATTCAGTTAATACCAACAGTCCTACATGGAAATACCCCCCATATCGGCTCTGCTTCGGACATGAGGAATTAGTTATGTCATATGACAAGATTTTAAACGAGCTCGGCGCCGAGTCGATGTCTTTCGAGACAAAACGGCCCAGCAATAGTTTGCCAGACGATATTAAAATTTCTGAAAGCTTGAATCAGCTGCTTGATAGATTCAAGACAGCCATTGTCTTTTCCAATGGGGCAAAATTCAAAACCCCTAAAAAGATGCCTATCGGCGACCAAGATGGCTTCGTATTCTTAGATGTAATATACGGACTAGCCCCGGATTCAAATAACATCTACTACAAAAATGAAATGTATGCGAACCAAATACGCGGTGAACTCTATACTTTTGGTGAGTCAGGTGGAGGAGATCAATTTTGCATTAACAAAAACACAGAAGAAGTATATTACTGGTATCACGAAGCAAAAGATGATGCATCATCACTATTTCTAATTGCGCCGTCCTTTACTAGTTTTTTCGAGCAGCTCACACCTGACAATGATGAGACCGATTCGAAAGATGACGACGGAATAGTCAGCGCCGAGTTTAATTTTTAGAAATCACAAAAAAGTACACATTCAGTTAGAGGGGGCATTCTCCAAGCTTGGATTCGGGGTGCCCCCCCTGATTTTGTGGCCTCATGGCTCTTTTGATATTGACCGACGAAGATCTAGCCAATGCCAACTCTCTGACGGCATTACGCGCGATAACAGCCAAAATGAAATTCGCTCCTATCCCCGGAGATCCCGAATGCACCACTTTATGATCAGTCGGGGCGATTCACAGCAACTGCTTGGATTGATGGTTACCGGCCCGAAAGGCGAAGAGATCCATTGCGACGAGTACGGCCGCGTCAAAGTGCAGTTCCACTGGGACCGCGAAGGCCAGCGCGATGCGTCCGGACGTCTGCTGGTCAAAACCTTGCCAGACGGCGAAGAAATCCACTACAGCTACGACGCATTGGGGCGCCTGGTAAACTTCGACGACGGCAACTGGCCGCTCGCGTACGAATACGACGTGCAGGACCGCCTGATCACCGAACACTAGGGCTGGGGCACTACACGTTACGAATACGACAGCGTCGGCCAACTGAGCCACAGCCGCCTTCCAGATGGCAGCACACTCGATTACCGTCATCTACCCGGCGGACACCTGAGCAACATCGACCTGAACGGCTCACGCTTAACCTCTCACCAGTTCAGCGCCGGTCGCGAGCAACAGCGACAAAAGGGTTTGCTCCTAAGCCAGTAGCAGTACGACGAACAAGGTCGCCTGCAAGCGCATAGCGTTAGCCAACGCGACAAAAATCTATTCCAGCGACGCTACAACTACGACGCGAATGGCAACCTAGCCGGCGTAGATGACACCCGCAAAGGTAATCGCAGCTATCACTACGACCCGTTGGATCGACTGATCAGTGTGCGTGGTGCGACACCGGAAAGCTTCGCCCACGATCCAGCAGGCAACCTCCTCGGTCAGAATGACCTGCCCGTAGCCAATTTGGCTAACGTCAAAGGCAACCGCCTGCTGATGCAGGGTGACCGCCATTACGACTATGACACCTACGGCAATCTGATTCGCGAGCGTCGCGGCGCCGGCCAGAAACTCGTCACCGAATACCGCTACGACTGTCAGCACCGCCTCGTCGGTGTCAGCCTGCCGGGTGGAAGCATCGCGAGCTACAAATACGACGCCTTTGGCCGCCGTATCGAAAAAACCGTCGACGGGCACACCACCGAATTCCTCTGGCAAGGTGAACGCCTGATCGCAGAAAGCGCTGAAAACCGCTATCGCAGCTACATCTACGAACCGGGCAGCTTCCGTCCACTGGCGATGCTCGATGGCGAAGGCCCGCGCAAGGCTACGCCGTTTTACTATCAACTCGACCACCTCGGCACACCGCAGGAACTCACCGATTACAGCGGTGAGATCATGTGGTCGGCGAAGTACCGAGCCTACGGTAATCTCGCTGCGCTGGACGTCAGCGAGATCGATAACCCGTTGCGGTTCCAGGGTCAGTATTTCGATGCCGAGACGGGGTTACATTACAACCGCCACCGCTACTACAATCCGGGGACTGGACGGTTTTTGACGCCGGATCCGATCAAACTTGCGGGTGGGTTGAATAGCTACCAGTACGTGCCGAACCCTACGGGGTGGGTGGATCCGTTGGGGTTGAATTCTTGCCCGCCTGGAGATGAAACTAAAGGTAAGAAGGCGGATGATTCGGAAAAGGCTGAACACGACGAAGGTCGAGCACCACCTGATCCATATAATCGCCCATACGCTGGAGCACTGCCCGCCCAGATGCAAGACAAGATTCTGTTCGGCACACGTAGTCCGAACAGTAATAAACCAATTGGCGGACACTCCTCTGAAGTACTGAAGTCCCCTAAGCACCAGATGACCGTATTGCAGAAAAACCCGGACGGCACGATAAAAGTCGAAGATTTCAAAATGATTCTTGAACGAAAAGACGGTACCGTCGGCATGTCGGCCAAAAAAGGAGGGAAACACACACTAGCGCCGGAAACTTGGAGTAACGATAAGATACTTTGGGTTACGGATGAAGTAGCCGCAACACCGGGTGTACTCATGCGCGATGTTGACGGAGTTACGACCACTCTACACACCAAAACGGTTGATGGTGTTCAGTGGCAGGTGTTGAAAGACAATGGCGTCGTGACATCTTCATTCCCGGCGGGCGACGCACCTATGTCACCACCGATCTAAGTAGAGATAAAAAATGACTAGCAAGACTTACGATGAATACAATTACTGGCTTGGCCAGAATGAAGACTCGAATTGGAATGAGTACATTACCGAGCAGGTAGCCCAGGGGGTTTTGCGAAAATTTGACTCCGAAGACTGGAAACTTCTTCGAGAAACTATTCTTTCAAAAGAGGAGTATTGGCAAGAACGAAGTACTGCTGCGCTCGGAGAACTACGATCTCATGATGCAATAGAGATTTTAAAAGCACTCCTTGACTCGAATTTTCCCGAGGTAACTATCGCTGCGGCATCGGAATTAGACTGGACAGAAGCAGCGATTGAACAAGAATACGCGGGGAAAATACAAAAAATCATAGATCTACTTCCACCGGAAGAGGTGGATTCTTATCCAGAGCTTGCAAGCCTACTAAAAAAAACCAAGAACCATGATTAAATACCAATTGTATCGGGGACAGACCACGTTTTCTTTTTCTGAAGGTAATCTGGAAAATATGGCGATGGCGGAGCACAACAACTCCATCTAGATAGGCAAAAAGTAAACTTCTACAAACTCGACGTACTTCCGGAAAAAAAATGAGAACTTTTCATGTGATTGCTAGTAAGGATATGGAGCCAAACCTCCCGCATAGCTCAAACTGGCCAAAGGTTATAGGCTACTCCTTCGCAGATAACTATCTTTATTTATCCGAAGGCAAAGGCCACGGCTTTGCCCGCGAACGACATGCCTGAATCGAAAGCTAAAAGACCAGAATGGCTTGAAATATTTACAGCTTTAGACGCGACTTGGTTCCTTAACATGATTGACAACACTAACTTTACCAGCGAAACGGATTTCCGTAAAAAATTAACAGCACACATTGGCAACGTTGATACAATAATATTTTGACCAACTCGAGTTCGGTATTACACCAGCAGGCAGGGCTCAACTGGCATCGAAGTGATGGTGTAATCCAAGCACAGGAAAACAATCGTGTCTACGTGAAATCTGCCAACGCCTACCAATGTGTAAACGGCGGACAGACCACGTTTTCTTTTTTTTGCATCTATAATCTGCCCTTTGGAAACTCTCCTCTTTCTCGCTATTTAACGTGGTCTGTCCCTGTACCATTACTGGTGATCTTCCCCCAAATTACGTTACAAAAGCTCAGGCAACACAAAGCGGATGGAAAAAAGGTAAAGCAGTCAACAATAGCGTTCCTGGCGGGCAGCTAGGCGGTGATGTTTTTTACAACGATACAAACGTACTTCCTTCAGCCCCCGGCCGAACCTGGTATGAAGCTGACGTCGGTCTCAATAACACGATGTCGCGGAGCAATCAGCCGGGGACCAGCCTACTCTACTCAGATGACGGACTCCTTTACATAACTAGTGATCATTACGAAACTGTTACCCCTATTGGAAAGTGGAAGTAAATCAAAATGATAGTTGAGCTTGATGGATTGTCCATCTCATCTGAGCAAGAGTTCCATAAGCGGATAGCGTCTGCTTTTTCTGTTACTCAATACTATGGAAATAATCTTAATGCGCTTTGGGATCTACTCAGCACCGATGTAGAGCGCCCAATTGAATTAATTTGGACAAAATCAAAACATTCAGAAGAACGAATGGGCGACTCATATAGAAAAATATTAATTATTCTTGATCGAGTCAAAACTCAAGATGAAAACTTTGGACTGGATGAGAAATTTAGTTACCAACTGAAATAGTAAAGCTGTAAACGGGGAGCAGACCACGTTTTATTTTGTCTGAAAGTGGTCTGTCCCTGAATAACATAGAGAGCCTCTAATTCTTTCGACGGAACCCACTGTAAAAAGGGGACCACAAGAGACAAAGAGACAAAGAGACAATACAAAAAAGGGGACAGATTTATTTTGTCTGACGGTGGTCTACCCCGAACGGCCATCAATCTTTCCGCGTTCTAAACGTGGTTTTCTCCTGATTAATTACTTATGCAAATCCATCTTAACATCGAAGGCCTACCAGCCTACCCATACCCTACAAACTTCCTGCATTTTGCATCCATTGAACCAGAAACAGACATCGAGCCTTGGTGGCTGCTGGTATACAACGAAGGTACAATCAGCAACTGGTACAAAACACTCAAACGGCTTTATCCAAAACGCACATTGATCCCATTCGCCAAATTCAACGCGAATGATGACATCGCGTGTTTTGATGGAGAGGATCTTTCTGGGCAGCCCCACGTGTTGATAATTCATGCTTATGCGTCAGAGGGCTGGGAACTTCACGCCACCTACGCTAGCTTCGATAAGTGGCTAGAAGAAGCCATGGTGCAAAATGCCGAGTGGCTCAACGAGGACTAAAAACTTTAATCCCGACAAGCCTGGTATTTGCTTTAGAAAAAACGAGAGAACCGCAGGCAGCCCCTGAGAAATCTCGTTGTTTAACCTCTACTCCCCCGGACTGAACAATCAAAGGACTGTAGCCTTGAAACGCCTGAATCGCCCATTTTCCATCCTCCTCGCCCTCACCTTCTCCCTCAATGCGAATGCACTGTCCCTTCGCTCCGAACAACGCCCCGACGGCACCACTGCCCTGTTACTTTCAAACGAACCCGCCGCAGAACGCGCGCCAAAGCTCAATCAGGATCCCGCGGTGCGCTCTGCACTGGTTGATTTTTTTGGCTATCAGACCGGTAGCTATACCAACGACAACACAATGATTGTGCAGCAAGTTCTGGAAGCGCTTGATTCGGAAATGTCGACGTTTGCGGACGGTGTGCCTGCCGGCAGCAAAATGATTACTGCCATGGATGATGGCAACAATGGGTTTGAGCGCGGCGCATTGTTGCTTAACGACAAGGGCCAGTTGGTCGCTGTCGGGCTGGTCAATGGCCACTGCACGGTCAAGTCGCGTGAGGAGGCTTTGACCTGTAATGATGCCCCGCAAACCGTGCTGACCATTTTCCAACCGCAAGGCGCTAAACAAGCTGATGCCGAATCTTTGATAGGCTGGAGTAAACAACTGCCTCCGATGATGGCGATATGGGCGGAAAGTGATGATCCGGAACGCCGAGCCAACGCGCAGAAAATTGCCAGCGTTGAATACGCTGCAACCAAACCGGAACAGGGAGCGTGGACAGCGGCACAGTTACCTTCCGACTTTCCCAAAGCCATGCTGGCGATGCTTCCGCAGCGGGCTCACCTGATAGGTGCTGGCGCCCACGGTGTTTTCACGACGCCGGGGATGGAGGGCACGCCGATTGAAGGTGATTGGGACAAAATAGCCGGCCGTCCACGACATGAGTTCGAAGTCATTCTCCGGACTTTTACAGAGTACGCAGACGTCATCGACTTCTATCAGCAGCATGCGAAGGATGCCGAAATCAGCGGCAACCAGAGAAAGGCACTCGTTGAAGGCTATATTGGTGGCGGCACCTACAAGATTGAAATCAGTAATAGAAAAGACGAAGGCACAGTGATCACACTCTCTGCTTGGCGACAAGAAGTCTGATTTATCCAAATAAAAAAAGGGCGATCCCATGATCGCCCTCTTTCAAATCAAGAAACCTTTCCTTTGCAAATCAAAGCTTTTCCAACGCTTCCTCCGCTCCCGGAGCACGGCGTTCGTTGGCTTTGAGCATCCAGTACTCGGCCTTGGATTTGCTTTTTGGCAAACCGCCACGTCCTTGTGCGTACATTTTCCCAAGCGCCAACTGCGCGTTGCCAAAATCGGCATCCGCAGACTTGCGGTAAAGCTTGGCCGCTTCACGTTGGTTTTTTACGGTGCCTCGCCCCTGTTCAAGCATTTGCGCCATTTCATACTGCGCGTACTTATTGCCGAGCGCGGCCGACTTGCCAAACCAGGAAAATGCCAGCGCTTCATCCTTGTCCACACCTCGTCCTGCGGCAATCATCTCCGCGAGGTTCAGCTGTCCGTAATCGTCACCGGTTTCAGCAAGTTTGCGATACCACTGAGCGGCAACAACATCGTCCTGTGTAACTCCGTCACCCTTCTCATAGAGGCTTGCCAGCAGCATGTAGGCTGAGGGATACCCACCTTCGGCGGATTGGTGGTAGTACGCTAATGCTTTGTCCATGTCCTTGAGATTTTTGATCGATCGGCCACCGCGATGGTATATCTGCGCCAAACTGAACTGGGCTTTGGCGTTACCTTGTTCCGCAGCTTTCAAATCCCAGTAAACACTTGCGTCTTCACCCTCAACGCTTCGATCCCAACGAAGTTCCTCAGCCAATCCGACTTGCGCTTCAGCATTACCTTGCTCTGCAGCTTTGCGAAACCACACTTCCGGCATGCCCGGAGACCACTGCTCAACCACCCCGCAGAGGTTCTCTTGAATGGCTTTGCCAAACTGCGTCTGCGCGTCAAGATCACCTGCGACCGCTTGTTCATGCAGCCGCTCAGAATTTGGCGCGCACTTCCCTGCCTTCATACCGTCGTAGTAATCACGCGGCGCTTGCGCCCACGTATTAAAGGCGATGAACATTGAAAAAAGCGCAGTGCTCGCCATACCGACAGTTTTGAAACGGTTGATCATTTGTTACTTCCTTGTGGCTTAAAAAATCCAACGAAAACCTTGCGGAAAATACTAGCTCGCTTCGAACATCCGCTCGTCCACGTCGTACTTAACCACCACCCGATTCCGATACAACCTCACCCTCTCGACCAACTCCCCAACCTGCCCCTTCTCCCGCACCTCTCGCCAAATCTCATTCTCCCGATACACCCGCGCGCCCTCCCGCACAAACCGATGCGCCTCCTGGAATACGTGATACCGATACTCCCTCACCCGATCACACAACAACTCCCCTTCAAGTTGTGTCTCGCCCACGTTCAGCTTCAACTGAAAGCTCCGATCCGTCGGGTTATGCAGCACCAGATCAACGTAGTTATAGAAAATCGCTGCCCCTGACCCGAACGGCAGTACCCGCCCCTCATCCGGAAACGGGTCGAAGCTGTGGTTGGAGCGTTCGACCACCACCAGCGGTGAATGAATCGCCATCCAGTGGATCAGGTTGCTCAGTTGGCAAATGCCACCGCCCACCCCGCGTCGTGCTTCGCCGAAGGACAGTTCCATGCCTTCAACGTAGCCGCGCTTCAACGTCGGGCGGCCGACGAGGCGGCAGAAGGAGAAGTGTTCGCCGGGGGCGATGATGACGCCGTCGATGGCGGCGACGGCGAGTTTGAGGTTGATGACTTTATTGTGTTGCAGGGCGAGGTCGGAGTCGCCGAGTTTGCGGATGAGTTTCGAGGTGTGTTTGAGGTAGCGGAACGGCAGACGCTCGGCCGTAGCGACGGGGCGTGCGTAGCGTTTGCTGGAACAGTGCCAGGCGATCTGGCGGAACAGTCTTTTTTGCCACACGCGCAGCCAGTACAAGGCCGGGTGGTAGAGGGAAAGTGGTTTCATCCGTGACACAACGGCGTGCGCCGTTTCTTCCTTGAACCGCGAGAGGGGCGCGCATTTTATCCGGTAATGACCGGCAGCACCCCATGCATTTCATAAGACCAGCGGTCTCCCTTCGGCATACATCTACCGTCACATCCGCAAATTAAGGTTCGACTAAGGTTGCCTCGCTACGATCGCGGCCAAGAAACCCTGTTGCCTTTGAATCGCAGATGAGCCCTTCCGACATGAAAGCGTTTGATTTACCAACCCAGCCAGCGTCGAATTTCAGCCTTGTCTTGGTAAATTACAAAACCCCGGACATCACCCGAATGTGCCTTGAGCTTTTGCGTGAGCACGTTCAGGAGCAACGCATTCCGGTGTGGGTGGTGGATAACGATTCGGCGGATGCCAGCCTGGATTACTTGCGCTCGCTCGACTGGATCAACTTGATCGAGCGGCCTTCGCCGGGCAAGGAAGCCGGGCATATTGCGCATGGCAAGGCACTGGATCTGGCACTGGAAAAAGTCGACACCGATTATCTGTTTCTGTTGCACACCGACACCTTTGTCTACGACAAAGAGGTGTTTGCCATGATGATGCGCGAATGCACGAAAACGCCGGACATGGCTGCAGTCGG
Organism: Pseudomonas sp. AC242; assembly: GCF_979258655.1. Lineage (NCBI taxonomy): Bacteria > Pseudomonadati > Pseudomonadota > Gammaproteobacteria > Pseudomonadales > Pseudomonadaceae > Pseudomonas > Pseudomonas sp. AC242. Next base: position 1,676,072 of record NZ_OZ409873.1, on the reverse strand, counting down.
TTGTGTCGAACAACTCAATCGCGGGATTGTTCGTGACACTTGGCGTCTAACTTCGCGCTTCTGCAAGCACTATGTTCGTAAAGCAAAAGTGCGTCTGGGTATGCGTTCGAAAATGCCAAGGCCGTACAAAGAAACGCATCTGAAAAGTTTCTGCACATTGTGGAATGCGCGCTTGATGAAGTCCCAAGGCCTGCACTTCTGCATGGATGACCTCGTACCCGGCTACACGTTGCAAGATCGAATGAGCAGCCTGGGTTATGGCATCAAGTTTCTATCACCGCGCAAGATTTTCAGCTATCTGGATCACATCCAGGCAGGCACCGTCGCGGCGGCGGGCACCTACGGGAAAAATCACCGCAGGACAAAAATGTATCAGGCCACGCTGAAGCGCTTTCAAGAGCAGCAAGCCTGACGTGCAAATCTCGGTTTAATCCACCGCAAACAAAAAGGGCGACTTTTAAAGTCGCCCTTTTTGTTTGCAGAAATTGTATACAACTACTCCGAAGAGGTGTTCGCCCAGTGTAATGGCCTGGCAATCCATGCACCGGTAAAGAGCCCTGACACTGGGCGAACGGGAAGGATTTTAATAGAAGTTGGCGCTTATGTCCTCATTCTTGAATATGAAATTTATGTACGAAAGCGTTAATAGATATTTATCGACGATTCCTTTCATGAAACTTTCAATGAGGTCAATCCAAACTAATAGTATGACTACTCTAATACAAAAACTGTACAAGAGCAGTCATCTTGTAGAGTTAAAGCTCAACTTTCGTGTTGACTGGTCACTTTCAAGATATCGGTGTAAGTGACAATAACGCTCTGCCCTTCTTTCAGATCTTTCAGTTTGGCTTGGATTTCAGGCTTTTTCACGTCGAGAACTTTCGACACGCCCGCCGGGTTTTGCAGGGTCACCTGATTTGTCTTCAAATCAATTTTGGTGATTTTCAATTGCACCTGAACCTGACGGTACGCTTCGCCGCCGGGGTTATCGCTGCCCGGAGCCTTACGCAGCTCACCGGTACGTTCGGTGGTGCCAGGCAGACCTTTATCCACATCGGTATCGAGGTAGGCGGCGACGGAACGCTGTACCTGGATGTTGACCTGATCGCCGGCCTTGAGATTGGCGAGGTTTTTCGCCTTGTCGCTGAGTTGAACATGAACCGGCTTGCCTTCGGCACCTTCGAGCACAACCTGATGGTTGGCGGCATCGACGGAGATCACTTTGGTGGTGACCTGATCGGCTTCAACAGTGGCGGACAGCGGAATATCGGCAGCCAGGGCGCCGAAGCTGGTGGCGGACAGTACGGTTGCGAGGGTGATGGCCTTGGCCAGTGCGTCGAGCTTCATATGCATTACTTTCCCTGTGATGAATGGCAGCGCCCGGCGCCGAATTGGCTTCGGCGACGAACGTGCCACTGAGCATAGACGCTGTTCAGGGCTTGGCTTTGGTTTGTGTCGAGGAGGTCTGTTGTTTGGCGGTGTCCTGCGCGGTGGACTCGCCGCTGGGCGTGCCTTTGCCAGTGTTTTCACGCTGTTTCGGGTCGGTGGGGCGCAGGGCGTCGTTGTCGCGTTCGGTTTCGCCCGGTGGCCGGGGTTCGTCGGGGTGTTCGCCTTGGGTGATGGGTTTCATGGGGCTGTCCTCAGGCTTCGGGGTCATCGAGTTCACGGGTGACGTTGATCGCGGGGGAATCCTTGTGCAGGTCGTCGGCTTTGGCGCGCAGGATCTGCCATTGCTCAAGATCGATGGCGCCCTGGCCGAGCAGGTCATCGGCGATGCGTTGCAGATCGAAATAATGCGCGTCGGGGGATTGCTGCCAGTAGGTCCGGTCATCAAACAGACGCTGCCAGGTGGTCATGTCTGGGGGTTGCAGGTCGTCGCTCATGGCAAATCCTCGACAGGTTTTTCTGTAGAGGACAACACAGTAAGCCGAGTTCAAACCGATCCATTGTAGGAGCTGCCGAAGGCTGCGATCTTTTGATGTTGGTCTTAAAAGCAACCTCAACAGATCGCAGCCTTCGGCAGCTCCTACAGGGATTTGCGGATACCTTTCAGTACCCGGTCATTTCCAGATAGCCCCGGCCGGGATGGCTGCCGCTGATGCGCACCGGACCTTCCCAGTACGGGATACGCAGGTTCATCCAGGCGTTGGGGTTGAGCGCGTCGAGGGTAATGTCGAGGTGTTTGTCGGGGATGCTGATCGTCCATTTCACCGGCATAACCCGGCCAGCGACTTTCGCGGTGTCTTGCGGGTTGAGCTGGATCTGCGAGCTATTCAGGGTTTGCGTGTGGCCATCGGCAGCAATCCAGGTACCGGTGAGATACGGCGCGCCGTCCTTCTGGCGCATGCGGTAAAGCATCACGTGTTCGCCGCTGTCCAGGTGCAGGGAGAACCAGTCCCAACCGGTTTGATTGGCGGTCAGTGGCTGGCTGCTCCATTCCCGATCGAGCCACGCGGGGCCGCTGACGGTGTAGCTCTGGCCGTCGATCTGCAACGTTCCGCTGGCCTGGAAAAACGGCTGGCTGTAGTAATACGACGCCTGCCCCTCTTCGGATTTCTGACTGAACCCCTTGTCGCCCTGCAACACCAGCGGGCGGCTGGAAGTCAGGTGCAGTTGATAGGCGAAATCCTTATCGCGAGCGCTGAGTTGCAGGTCGCTCAGGGGATCCTGCGCCTGACTGGCAAACCGCCAATCATCGATCCACGCCTCGAACGGCGCCAGTTGCACACCCGCCTGCCCCACCCCGCCTCGGGCGTAACGTTCGGCGGCGTGATGCACCGTGCTCGAAGTCACCGCCGCATGCCCCAGCCAGATCGTCTGATTACCCCACCCTGCCGTCTCCGCCACAGGTTTTAAAGCGCTGCGAAACAAGGTCCACTGCACGCCGAATTCATTGCCCTGCTGATCCTTGAGATTGGCGGTGACGTACCACCACTCAATGCGAAAACCGTTATGCGCAGCGTGATCCGCCGGAAAACTGAACACTCGCCCCGGCACCACCGGCGTGAACGCCAACGCCTGATCGCCCATCCCGGCGAAGCCTTTCTGCTCCGGCACCGATTGATCGCAACCACCGAGCAGCAACAAAACCATCAGCACAACGAGGTTAATCCTCATGGGCAAACGTCCTCAACAGGTCCGCCGGTTGCGTGCGGTACAGCGAGTACAGCGGCCATGCCGACGCCAGCAACGTCGCCAGCAACGCCCACCCCATCAACTGCAGCAATTGCCACGGAAACACCCGTAACGGCAGCCGCCAGCCAAACGCTTGCACGTTGATCACCGCATCCAGGCACCACGCCAGCGCGATCCCCAGCGGCAACGCTAACACCAGCGTCAGCACCGCCAACAGCCAGGTCTGACCAAGATTGAGCAGCATCAATTGCCGCCGCGTTACGCCCAACGCCCATAGCGGTGCGAGTTGGCCGAGGCGGCTTTGACTCTGGGTCAGCAGGCTGATGAACAGCGCCACGCCCGCCACCGCCAGGGTCAGGCTGTTCAACGCCGCAGTGGCCGCAAAGGTGCGTTCGAAAACCTGCACCGACCAGCCCTTGAGCCGCGCCTGATCGACGATGCGGCTGTCCTCCAGTTGAAAGCGCGCCTGCAAGCTATTCAACAACGCCGGGATGCTCTGCGGCTCGATGCGCAGATTGAAACGGTTCGGCGTCAGTTGCGGCCAGCCGCGCAGCAGGTGGTGGTGGATACTGACCAGCAAATGCCCCTTGGGATTGCCGTAGTCGGCGTAGATGCCAACGATGCGCGGCGACCAAGTGCCGTTGGGTGTCGGAATCGCCACATTTTCACCCACGTGCAATTTCAGGCGCCGGGCGATTTGCTCGCTGAGCATCACCGCATCATCCGTGGCCAGATGTGCCCACGGATCGTCGCCCATCGCATCAAGCAGCGGCCAGTGCTGGCGATAATGCGCGTGATCGATGATGCCGAACACTTCCGCCGGCCAGCCTTGCAACGTCACCGCGACCTGCCAGTTGGGCAGAATCGCCGCAACATTCGGCTGCTGCTTGAGCCAACTGTACATTTCCCGCGACTGTGCCGGATTGCTCGGGTTGATATACAACTCGGCACTCAGGCGTTGTTCGAGCCAGTCGTTGAAGGTCTGGCGAAAACCGGCGGTCATGCTGCCGGCGCCGATGTTGGCGGCGAGCGCCAAAAGCAACGCCATCAACGCCAGACTCAGTGCCGGCAGTTGCTGGCGGCAATCGGCGAGAAACCACTGCCCCAGCACCGAGCGACTGCGCCCGAGCAACTGATTCAACAACGCGCTGAGCAACACCGGCAGCGCCAATGCCGCGCCGATCAGCAACCCGGCCATGAGGACAAAACCACTGGCCAGACTGTCGCCCCAGATCAACGCCGCCAACGCAATCAAAACCAACCCTGCCGCCAGCCAACCTTGTCGGCGCAGCCAGCGCGCGTATTGCTGATGCCAGGCTTGCGGATCGGCCACGGCCAACAACGGCAAACGGGCGGCGCGCAACAGACTGTTGGCCCCGGCAAGCAACGCGCCGAGCAGGCTCAAGCCGATGCCGCTGAACCACCACCACGGACTGAGGCGCAGCTGCCCCGCCACTTCGGCGCCATACAAACCGCGCAGGCTGGCGGCGACATCCGGCAGCAAGACACTGGCCAACCAATAACCGCTGATCACGCCGAACAGCCCGCCGATCAGCGCCAGCACACCCAGCTCAACGATCAAGCACAAGATCAACATACGCGCGCTGACCCCACAGGCGCGTAAAGTACGCAACAAGCCGCGCCGTTGCTCCAAAGCAAGGCCGATGGCCGCGTGAACAATGAACAAGCCGACCACGAACGAGAGAAATCCCAGCGCATCGAGATTCAGGTGAAAGCTCTCGGTCAGTCGCGCCAGATTGTTTTCCTCGCCGCTGCTTTTGAGCTGCAACTGCCCCTTGAACACGGCGGGTAACTCGGCGTGAAAATCCTTGGGCAACAACAGCCGCGACAATTGCCCGGGTTGTTCCAATAGGGTCTGCGCGACGCCGATGTCGACCAGCAACAGGCCGGGCGCCATGTCCTTTTGCGCGAGCAATGGCGGCAATCGCAGACCATTAGCCGTTTGCGGCGTGTCGCCTTCGCGCAGACCCAGCGCTTGCAAGGTTTCCGGTGAAATCCAGGTACTGCCCGGCGGCGTGAAAAACTCGACGACACGCTCAATCGGCAGCGCCTGCCCGGCCACTGCGGAATCGGCCGGCAATGACACCGGCTCGATGCCCATCAGTTGCAGGCGCTGATCTTCATGGCCCTTGAGCAGCAACCGACCCTGCAGCAGTGGTGACACCGGCCAGCCCTGTCGACGCAGATCAACGAACCATTGCTGCGCAAAAGTCGCCACGTTCGGTGTGCTGAGACTGGCCTGCGGTTCACCGCCGATCAATTGGCTGGCCCGCGCGTAGCTGTCGCGCGCCTGACTGTTCAACGCTTCGACGCCAGTCAACAGACTGGTCGCCAGCCACAACCCGGTCAGCACACTGAAAAACTGCACCGGATGACGCCGCCAATGGCTGAGCAACGCGCGTAGCGTTTGCGCAAAGACGATCACGTCAGCCGTCCACTGGACAACACCACTCGCTGCGCCAATCGGGCCGCGACTCGCGGGCTGTGGGTGACCATCAACAAAGTGGTTGGCGTGTCATCGAGCAATTCCAGCAACAACCGCAGGACTTCGTCGCTGGTGGCTTCGTCGAGGCTACCGGTGGGCTCATCGGCCAACAGCAATTTCGGCTGCGAGGCCAGCGCCCGGCCCAACGCGACCCGCTGCTGCTGACCACCGGAAAGTTGCTCGGGATAACGCTTGAGCAAATCGCCGAGGCCCAAACGCTGCACCAGATGCGCCTGCCAACGCGGCTCATGACGCCCGGCAAGGCGCGCCTGAAAAGCGAGATTGTCTTCGACGCGCAGGCTGCCGATCAGGTTGAACTGCTGGAACACCAGGCCGATTTCGCTGCGCCGCCAATTCGCCAGTTGCGCCTCGTTCATCGTTTCCAATCGATGCTCGCCGCTGCGAATGCTGCCGCTGTCGACTTTGTCGAGGCCGGCCACCAGGTGCAGCAAGGTGCTTTTGCCACTGCCGGATTCGCCCATCAGTGCCAGGCTGCTGCCGGATTCCAGCGTCAGGTCGACGCCTTGCAGCACCGGCAATGGGCCTTGCGGGGTGAGATAACTTTTGAAGACGTTTTCAACACGAAGCATGCCGCCACCTGATCGGTCAGTGTGGGGCAAGGATAGCGGATGCCGGTGACAGAGCTGAATCTTGCGGTGAACTCTATGGCCTCATCGCTGGCAAGCCAGCTCCCACAGGGAATGAGGTTGTTCACAAATATTGAATTCCCTAAAACACTGTGGGAGCTGGCTTGCCAGCGATGGGGCCAGTCCTGCCAACTCAAAACTTACTGACCAGCCGCGACACTCGCCGGCGCCTGAGATGGCGTGACAATGCTGCCCAGATCAATGTGCTTCCACTCAGGCTTGGCCCCCAGCCGCGCATTGAAGCGGTAGTTGAAGGTAAATTCATCCGCCGTCGCGACACTCAGTGGCTTGCCATAAACAGCCTCGATCCCCGTCAGGTCATAGCCCATCAACTGCAACAGCGTCGGGAAAATGTTGTAGTGGCTGGAACGATCCTTGTTCGCCGCCAGTTGTGCCGACCAGTCCAGCGTTTTCAGATCGCTGCCCTGAATCACCACCAGCGGCACCAATCCTTCCTCCTCCACTGGATCGCCACCGCAGTGAGTGTTCAAGCCCGGATTACCGCGCTCATGCAAATCCTGGCCATGATCAGACGTATAGATCAGCAACGCATTGTTCAGATTGCCCTGAGCGAACACCCGCGCAAAGAACTCGCCGACGTTCCACAACACGGTGTTCTTGTAGGCGTTGCGGTACAACACCCAATCATCAGGCTGACCATTGAAACCGTTGCGCTCGCCGGTATCGGCCACCTCGGTGAACTGCCCGCGCGGCAAGGTCGGGCGGTAGGCCATGAACGCATCCGGGTATTTGTCATGCACCGGGAAGTGCGCGCCGACCTTGTTGATCACCACCAGCTCCGGCTGGTCATCGTTGAGCAATTCGATCAGCTTCGCTGCCGCCGCCATGTCGCGATCGCGCACGCTGGTCTGGTCGAATTGCACGAACTGGTCGATGTCCTTCTTCTCGGTTTCGGTCATCAGGTTCTGCAGGTTGCCGGCGGTGCGCTGGGCGTCGATGTACACGGTGCGCAGACCGGCCTTCTTGGCGTACTGCCAAATCGACGGCAGCGTGCTGTTGATGCGCATGTAGTCGGCGCGGGTGCCGCCATAGCGCAGGGTCACGTTGGTGTCGGCGCTGCAATTGGCGATGGACGCCGCGTAGCCGTAATTGAAGACATCGACGCCGGGACGCGCCTGTTTGAGGTTGCTGTGCACACCGAACGGCGCGTTGATGTCGAGGTAATTGCCGGAGATGCTTTCGTCGATGATCAGCACGATGTCATGCCCGACGGCTTGTGAGGTGCGCGCCAGCGTCACTGGTTCGCGCGGGCCGACGGTGTTGTGCAGCGCTTCATAGGCAAACAGATTGAGGTAGGCCAGCGGCGTGTACATGATCGGCAAGCCGCGCGCGCCCTCACCCGCTCGCAAGAACAGCACCGCACTGAGCAGCAGCACACCACACAGTGGCGCCGCCACACGCAAAGCGTTGGGAACCGCCAACCCATGGCGGGGCTTCAGACCGATGCCGAACAGCAACAGCAAACCACTGAGCACGCCACGCAGGAGCGCGTCCCGGTACTGGTACGCCGCTTCCTGGATGAAACCGCCGGAGTAAACCAATGACACGAAACCGCTGTAGGTCAGGTAATCCGCCGTGACCCGGGTATAGACATCGAAAAACACTGCCGAGACAAACATTGCCAATGCGAACACGTGGCGAATGAGAGTCTGCCTTATATACGCCATTAGATATAACGCCAAAGTAAGCGCCAAAAACATCGCGCCAAAAAGAAGTACAGAAAAACTGAAGCCGATAGCATTTAACCGATCAATGTAATATTCGGAATAAATCAACAAATAAACAATTAAGAGCAATTCTTTGGCATATCTGAACATGGCGATACCGATCGGGCAAAACGGCAGGGAGTCAAAGGTTTGTCAGTCAGAACCTGACACTAGCACCCGGCCATCAAAGCGCAAGAATTGACTGTTTTTTATAGAAAGCGTCAAAAAAACGGTGACTCAAATCTGACACAGCCAAGACGCTATAAGCCTTTAAATTAGCGGCTTACGACCGTTTATCGCTTATTTAAAATCTGAACAAATCTGCACAAAAGCAACAAATTCAATCGCAGCAATGACTTGATGGCCAATCGCCAAAAAATGCTTAAGTGTTATACAGATGCAACATGTCATTTTGCTGACACGCTTTTCAAACGCTGCGCTATACCCCTTTAACAATCTCATTCCGTAGTTAACTTTTGGTGTTACTGAGGTGCGCAGATGGACGTGAGCGTATTTGGCACTGGCTATGTCGGACTTATACAAGCCGCCGCACTTGCAGATGTCGGTCATCGCGTTTTATGCGTGGACATTGACCCCAACAAAATTAAACAACTGCAACAAGCAGTGCCGCCCATTAGCGAACCAGGTTTATCCAGCACGCTTGAGGAAAACATCAAGGCCGGCCGTCTGCTGTTCAGTACCCAGGCCAGCGACGCCGTCGAGCATGCCGAGCTGATTTTCATCGCCGTCGGCACCCCGGCCGATGAGGATGGCTCCGCCGACCTCAGCCATGTGCTCAACGTCGCCCGGCAAATTGCTTCGTATATGGAAGCTGACCGCACCCTCATCATCAAATCCACGGTACCGGTGGGCACGGCCGATCAGGTGCTGGCCACCGCCAACAGCGAACTGCTGCGCCGCGGCAAGACTGATCTGCAAGTGCGGGTGGTGTCCAACCCGGAATTCCTCAAAGAAGGTAGCGCCCTCGCCGACTGCATGCGTCCGGACCGGATCATCGTCGGCACCCGCGACGACGCGGCCCGCGAGCAGATGAGCGAGCTATACGCACCGTTCTGCCGCAACCACGAAAAACTGATGTTCATGGACAACCGCAGCGCCGAACTGACCAAGTACGCCGCCAACGCCATGCTCGCCACGCGCATCAGTTTCATGAACGAGTTGGCCAATCTCACCGAACTGCTCGGTGCCGACATCGAAGCGGTGCGCAAAGGCATCGGTTCGGATCCGCGCATCGGCTACCACTTCATCTATCCGGGCTGCGGCTTCGGTGGCTCGTGCTTTCCCAAAGACCTGCGCGCCCTGCTGCACACCGCCGAACACAACGGCATGCCGCTGAAACTGCTGCGCAGCGTCACCGACGTCAACGACCTGCAGCGGCACATCCTGTTCAGCAAACTCAAAGCACAGTTCCCGCAAGGCCTGGCGGGTAAATCGATTGCTGTATGGGGTCTAGCGTTCAAACCCAACACCGATGACATGCGCGAAGCCCCGAGCCGTTATCTGATGGATGCGCTGTGGGCCGAGGGTGCCAGTGTGCAGGCCTACGACCCGGAAGCCATGTCCGAATGCCGGCGCCTCTACGGCTACCGCAACGATCTGCACCTGTGCGCCACCCGCGACGACACCTTGGAAGACGCCGATGCGCTGGTGATCTGCACCGAGTGGAAAAACTTCCGCGTGGTCGATTTCGAGTTGCTCGCCGAAAAGCTGCGTTCGAAGGTGATCATCGACGGCCGCAACCTCTACAACCCGGAACAAGTGGCGGCCGCCGGCCTGCATTACAGCGGCATCGGTCTACGTCACATTGCGCCTGAAGGACTACGGCCATGAAGGTCTTGGTCACCGGTGCGGCCGGCTTCATTGGTGCCCATTGCGTGCTGCGGCTGATGCGCGACGGACACTCGGTGGTCGGTCTGGATAATTTCAACGCCTACTACGACCCGCAACTCAAGCACGATCGCGTGCAATGGGTGCGTGAGCAGGTCGGCGATTTCCAGCTCGCCACGGTTGACCTGGCCGATGCCTCGGCCATCGAAGCGCTGTTTGTCCGCGAACGTCCGCAAGTGGTGATTCACCTGGCGGCGCAGGCCGGGGTGCGCTACTCGCTGGAAAATCCACGGGCATATCTGGACAGCAACCTAAACGGTTTCCTCAACATTCTGGAGAGTTGCCGGCATCACCCGGTCGTGCATTTGATTTACGCCTCGTCGAGTTCGGTGTACGGCGCCAACCAGCACACGCCGTACTCGGTGCAGGACGGCGTCAATCATCCGCTGTCGCTGTACGCCGCGACCAAGAAAGCCAATGAACTGATGGCGCACAGTTACAGCCACCTGTTCGGCATTCCTTGCACCGGCCTGCGCTTTTTCACCGTGTATGGGCCTTGGGGCCGGCCGGACATGTCGCCGATCCAGTTCGCCCGGGCGATCAGCGAAGGGATGCCGCTGAAGCTGTTCAACTACGGCGAACACCAGCGCGATTTCACCTACATCGACGACATCATCGAAAGCATCGCTCGCCTCACCCACCGCCCGCCGCACGCCGATCCGCAATGGGATCGCAAGCAACCCGACCCGGCCAGCAGCATGGCACCGTGGCGGTTGTTCAACATCGGCGGGCAGCATCCGGTTGAACTCAAGACCTATCTGGCGCTGATGGAAAAGCACCTCGGCCAGAAAGCCATTGTCGAGCTGCTGCCGCTGCAACCGGGCGACGTACTCAACACCTGCGCCGAGGCCAGCGACCTGGCTCAGGCCACCGGATTTCAGCCCCGGATAGAGCTGGATGAGGGACTCGGATGCTTTATCGCCTGGTTCCGCGACTACTACCCCACTGCCTATCGCCCACGCGCCGTTCGCGGCTGAATGAATGTGGAGGACTCCATGACTGGACATGAGAAAAGTGTAGCGATCCAAGAAATGCGCCGCGACAAGCGCGTGGATCCCGAGCACCGAATGCGTCTCGACGCGGCGATTCATCGCCAGGGTCGCGGCTGGTTTACGGGCCGCGACGGCGGTCGGCCATGGCAACTGTCACGCACCAATCGGGTGGTCGCCTGCCTTGGGGCGCTGCTGATCCTGGTGCTGATCTCGCCGCTGTTGCTGGGTCTGGCGCTGGTCATCAAATTCTCCAGCCCCGGGCCGGTGATGTTCGTGCAGAAACGCACCGGATATCGCGGCCGCAAATTCGGCATGTTCAAATTTCGCACCATGGTGGCCAACGCCGAAGAACTGAAAGAGTCGCTGCGTCACCTCAACAAACACGGTGCCGACGCGATCGATTTCAAGATCGACCACGACCCGCGCATTACCCGCATCGGCGGTTTCCTGCGGCGCACCAGCCTCGATGAATTGCCCAACCTGATCAATGTAGTGACCGGCGACATGCGCTTGGTCGGCCCGCGTCCGACCTCGTTCAACGCCTACCGCTACAAGGACAACCACCTTGCCCGTCTGGCGATCTACCCCGGCATGACCGGCCTGTGGCAGATCTCCGGACGCAGCAATATCGACTTCGACCAGCGCGTTGAGTTGGACCTCAGCTACATCGCCGAGCAGAGCCTTCTGCTTGATCTGAAGATTCTGTTGAAAACCCCCTTCAAAGTATTCAGCGGCCACGGAGCAAGCTAATGGACGGTTCAACCAATAAAAGCCTGAGCATCGCCACCCCCAGCGAATCGAACCTGACCTCGACCGTGCTGGATCTCGATCTGCGGATCCTGTTCCTGACCGCCGCCAACCCCGGCGCCGGCACCACCACCAGTGCCCTGGCGCTGGCCAGCCAACTGGCGCAAATGAGCAGCGGCCAAGTGCTGCTGGTCGACGCCAGCCAGTCGGCCGACAACCTCACCCAGCAGTTGAACCTGAGCAAGGAGCGCGGCCTGCGCGACTTGCTGTTCAACCCCGACAAACCGCCGCTGTTGCAGGACTGTGTGGTGCAGGTCTCAAGCCTGCCGTTCCACGTGCTGCCCAACGGCCGGCCAATCCGCACCCTGGAGCACCTGACCGCCGAGCGTCTGAGCCCGTTGCTTGATCAATTGGGCAGCCAGTACCGCTTCGTGGTGATCGACGGCGACGCGGTGTACTCCGCCGCCGACACGCTGGTGATCAGCACTCAGGTCGACGGCGTGGTGTTTGTGGTACGCGCCGAAGACACCCGTTGGGAAGTCGCCCAGGCCGCCGTGCAACGCCTGACCCAGGCCGGGGCAAAAGTGGTCGGTAGCGTGTTCAACCGGCGCAAGTACTACATGCCCAAATGGCTTTACAAAAACCTGTAAGCGAACGCAAAGGATGACGCCATGAACGCCAAAATGCTTGTCCTGCTGTTGCTGCCGCTTGCAGGCTGCACCAGCAATTCCGAAACCCGCAACATGCCGGTGAATATCCTCACCGCCACACCGGCCAATGCGCAGGCCACCGACATGCCGAGGGTCGAGCAGACCCTGCGCCCGAAAGATGTGCTGGATGTGATTTTCCACATCAGTACCAGTGGCTCGGACGCTTACCGCGTGCAGTCGGGTGACCAGATCGGCCTGAACTTCACCGCCGCCAGTCAGCTCAACGGCACGCAACTGGTGCTGCCTGACGGCACCATCGAACTGCCGGGCGCCAACACCTCGGTGAAAATCGCCGGGCTGACCAGCGACGAGGCGCGGCAGGAAATCCAGCGCGCCTATCAACGCAAGCAGCTGTTCCAGCCCAACCGCAATCAGCTCTCGGTGCAGATTCTCAGCCCGCTGAGCAACGAGCAGAACCTCAAAAGCGCGCTGAACCACCCGGCCACCGGCATGAGCCGCGAAATCACCGTCGGCACCGATGGCTATGCGAGTTTTCCGGAAATCGGCGCTGTGCCGCTGCAAGGCATGACGGTCAATCAACTGGAAACCTTCCTCAATAGCAAGTACGCGCAATTGCCGGGACGGATGACTGTGGATGTGCTGCTGAAATCCACCGCCGGCAACGAGATCTACGTACTCGGCGAAGTCGCTCAACCGGGCTCGTACCCGATCCGCCGTCCGGTGTCGGTGCTTGAGGCGCTGACCCTGGCGCGCGGTACCAATGTCAAGGCGCGTCTCGATTCGGTGGTGATCATGCGGCGCAACGGCAATCAGGTGCAGGCCATGAACTACGACGTGGAGAAAGCACTGTCGGGCGATGCGCCACAGATCGCCTACCTGCAACCGGACGACATGCTTTACGTACCGAAAACCAAACTGGCCAGCGCCGGCGAACTCGCCCGCCAATTGGCCGATGTGGTGCTGTTCCAGGGCGTGGGTTTCAGCTTCGGCTACCGCGTCGACAACAAAGGCAGTGACAACTGACTCTCAGGTGAACGACATGAACCCAAAAGAAAATTACCTGCACGAGTTCTTCAGGATTTTCTTCGCCAACAAGCAACTGGTGAAGCGCATCTTCCTGATCTTTGCAGTGATCGCGCTGTTGCTGCCGCTGTTGCTCAAACAGAGCTTCGATATCACCGCACAGGTGATCGTGCAGTCGAAAAAACTGTCTCAGGGCGATGCGACCACCTCGCTGACCCAGGACAACGCCACCTTCATTCCGCCATCGCTGGCGGATATGGAAACCGAAAGCAATATCCTCCGTTCGCCGGCGCTGATCCGTCAGACCATCAGCGAACTGCGCGATCAGGGTCAGTACAACCCGCCACCGGGGATGCTCAGCAAGCTGCTCGGCGAACCGTTCAAGAATTACGTCAGCACGCCGCTGCGCGAATACGTGATCAATCCGCTGCGTGATGCACTGGGCATGGAAACCGATCCGGTGCGCGACACGGCACTGGATGGCTTGACCCAGGAAGCCATCGACAATCTGAAGATCGAAACCCTGCCGGGTTCCAATGTGATCTCGATCGTCTACAGCTTCCCTGATCCTGCCCAGGGCACAACGTTCGTTGCCACGTTGCTGCGCAACTATCTGGTCGATCGTCAGGCGCTGCAATCGATCGAGCTGCCGCACTCGTTCTACGAGACCAAGAAGCATCAATATCAGGTGCGGCTCGATGGTCTGGAAGGCGCACGGCTGAGCCTGCTGGAAAGTGTCGGTTCGTCCGATCCGAAAGAGGAAATCACCTTTCGCCTCAACGCGATCAACACTGAAGAGCAGGCACTCAACCTGTATCGCGATCGCTTGCTGCAAAGCCAGCGCTGGCTCGATTACCTGAAAACCAGCCTGGCCGCCGCCAACACCAACAAGCTCAACGACTACACCTTCCCGTTCACCTTCACCACTACGGTGGACAACATCGCGTTCGAAGACCGTGAGATCCGGCAGATGGGCGAGGCACTGACCACTCAGGTCAGCCGCTATATGAATGACCTCGCGGTATTTCAACCCAGTAGCGAACCGATGTTGCTGACCCGCGAGCAAATTGCCCGCACCCGCCAGCAGTTCCTCAAAGTGGTCAACAACCGCATCCAGGAACGCACGATCGACCTGTCGGTGGTCAGCCAGGTCATCGAGCAGAAAACCGCGCGCATTGCCGAATTCAAGAATCGCATCCATCAATTGCAGCAAACCCAAAGCAAGCTGCGCCAGATGGACACCGAGATCGGCGCATTGCACGCAGCGTTTTCAACCTATGCGCAACGCTTTGCCGAAAGCAGCACGACCCGCGCGCTGGACAACGACTTGTCCAACGCCCGTGTCTTGAGTCCGCCGTATGAACCGACCGAGGCGGCGTTTCCCAAGCCGATGCTGATCATTCCGTTTGGTTTGCTCACCGGTCTGCTGCTGGCCATTGCCTTCGTCTATGTGCGTGAGTTCTTCGATCACCGCTTCAAACATCCGGCGCAAATCAGTCATGAACTGGGCCTGCCGGTGCTGTTGGTAATCAATGAAGAAACGTCGCAGCCTGGCAATCCGCACAAGAACTGGACCATGCCCAGCCTGGTTCACTGGGTGCGCAATTGAACGCGGCGTCCACCCCGTGCGTCGCCCTGCCGATCATTCATTTGCTCAGCAGCGGCGGCTTCTACGGAGCCGAGCGGATGTTGCTGGATCATTGCCTGGCGACGCCGGGGCAGCATCAGGTGCTGTTCCTCGACGCGCCAGCCGAGCTGATCGAGCGCTTTCGTCAGGCCGGGGTGGACGCCCGCGGCTGTGCCGGGCTCGGCGGACTACTGCGGCACTTGCATCAGCGCCGTAGTGACAAGCCGTTGCTCAACACGCACAACTTCAAAGGACAACTGTTTGGCTGGGTCGGCGCAACGCTATTGCGCCTGCCGCTGGTCATCACCCAGCACGGTTTCACCCCGCGCAGTCGCAAACAGAAGTTCTACACCTGGCTGAGCCTGCAATTGTGCCGCACGGCCTCGGTGAAGCGGGTGATCTGTGTAGCGCAAAGCATCGCTGCGCTGCACCGTGAGGCCGGCGTCCGTGCAGAGAAGTTGCAGGTGATCCCCAACGGTTTGCCAGCGGCGTCAGCGGCGCCGCCGCTGGAACGACAACGCTGGCTGGTCGGTTACGTCGGTCGGTTGAGCAGCGAGAAAGGCCCGGATCTGTTTCTCGATGCGCTGATTGCGTTGTGTCACCAGCATCCGCAACTGGACGCGGTGATGCTCGGTGACGGTCCAGAACGTGAAGCCTTGCAGGCGCGTATCGACGCTGCCGGTTTACCACAGCGGATTCGCTTGCCGGGCTATCAGACGGCGATGCAAGGCTGGTGGCAGCAACTCGATGCGCTGGTGATCAGCTCGCGCACCGAGGGTACACCGATGATTCTGCTTGAAGCGATGCAGGCCGGTGTGCCCGTGGTGGCGTTCGCGGTCGGTGGCATTCCCGATGTCTTGCAGGACCGCCACAACGGCCTGCTCGCCGCACCGACCGATACCGCCGCCCTCGCCCGTCAGCTCGACACGTTGCTGGCCGAACCGAAGCTGGCCGCGCAACTGCGCGACAACGCCAGACGCACACAACAGGAACGCTACGACCTCAAGGCTTTGGCTGAACGCTGGTCGCAGCTGTACATCCACACGGCAGGGGAGGCACGCGCATGATTTTCCCGCTCTCGATCGTCAGCCTGCTGGCACTGGTCTGCATGGCTTTGCTGGTCAGTCCTTATCCGTATCTGGCGCCGGGGGCAGTGCTAGGGCTGCTGGGTTTCACGGTGCTGTACCGCAAACCGTCGTGGGGCCTGCTGGGTATTGCCGCGATGGTGCCGTTTGAAGGGTTCTTTAAGGACAGCGCGTTATCGGGGAGCAAATTCATCGGTGCTTCGCTGGCACTGATCCTGGCGTTGCAACTGGCATTGCATCAGATTCCATCGCAGCGCCTGCGCAGCAATCTGTGGCGCTACCTGATCGGTTTCATGGCGCTGTACCTGCTGAGCCTGCTCGCCACCGACAACATGGGCATGTCACAGAGTCATCTGCGTGAACTGAGCGTGGGCCTGATTCTGTTCGTGATCACTTTGTTGATCGGCCGCGAACTGAACCTCGATCTGTTCGCCCGACTGGTCACGCTCAGCGTCAGCACGACCTGCGCGATGGCGATGTTTTCCAGCCGATTCCAGGACAAGGGCCGCGCCGCCGGCCTGCTCGAAGACCCGAATGCCTTTGCGCTGCTGATCGCCTTCGCCGTGCCGCTGGGCCTGCTGCTGGTGATTCGCAGCCCGAATCTGCTGCAGCGTTTGTTCTGGGCGGGCTGCTGCCTTTTGCTGCTCGGCGGCATGACCAAAACCGAGTCGCGCTCAGGGCTGGTGGTACTGGCCTTGAGTCTGGCGATCGGGGTCTGGCATTACCGCCAGCACCTCAACCGTATCCGTCCCCGGCATTTCGGATTCGCCATGCTCGGCGCCGCCATCGTGCTGCCATTGGCGATTTATGCGATGCCTGCCGGTTATCTGGCGCGCATCCAGTCGCTGAGTATCTTGAGCGCCGGGGCCAAGGCTCAGGATGAATCCCTCGGCCGTCGCGCCTCTTACATTGTCGTCGGCAGCCAGATCATCCGCGAGCATCCGCTGCTCGGCTCGGGCCCGGGGACATTCCCGTTGCACTATGCGACTACCGGTTATGCCAAGGCATTCTCGGCCAACCGCAAGATCGGCGACCTGTATCGCCGGGCGCATAACACTTATCTGGAGATCTTCAGCGAATTGGGGATTCCCGCCGGCCTGCTGTTTGTCGGCATGCTCGTGCAGGGTTTCTACAACCTGATCCGCGCACGACGCGAATGGCTGCAACGGCGCGAGTGGCAGCAAGCGGACCTGATGACCCATCTTGGAATGAGTTTCCTGTCGTTGACGTTGTTTCTGATGTTTCTCAGCGCGCCGAACCTGAAGTACCTGTGGATCATGCTTGCACTGACCTGGGTACTGCGCCTGAAAGCCGAGCAAGCACCGCTGACGGAGGCCAGAGCATGAGCCGGATCAGCATCGTCATTCCGATGTACAACGAGGCACGGCACATCGGCCGCACCCTCCTGGCCGCTCGCAAAGCTGCGAACGCCGCCGACATCGACTGTGAACTGATCGTCGTCGACAACGGTTCCACTGATGACGGGCCACAGATCGCCCGCGCATTCGGTGCACAGGTGCTGGTGCTCCCCGGCCTGCTGATCGGCGCCTTGCGCAATCGTGGCGCAACGGTTGCCAGCGGTGAATGGCTGGCGTTCATTGATGCCGATATCGAAATGCCCGAAGACTGGCTGAACGAATTGTTCGCTCTCGAAGCGCAGAATCAGGGCGACATCTTTGGCCTGGATCTGCACACCCCCGCCGCCGCGCCGTGGTACGCGACCGCCTGGCAACGGCGCATGTTGCGTCCATCAGCGCACGCCAGTCGCACCGTGGACTGGCTACCCAGCGCCAACCTGTTGATGCGCAAACGGTGGTTTGACGTCGTCGGCGGATTCAACGAAACCCTGCGCACCGGCGAAGACAAGGAATACACCTTGCGTCTGAGCACACAGGGCGCTCGGCTGCTGTCGACCAGTAACAGCATCGCCCTGCATTGGGGCTACGAAATGAACTGGCGCGAGTGGATGGGCAAGGAGCTGTGGCGCCAGGGCAGCCATCTGCAGTTGCTGCGCACCCATGGCATGAGCCTGCGCCTGCTGCGTTTTCCGCTGCTGTCGTTGCTGGTCTGGATGACGGATTTTCTATTGATCGTTGCCTTGCTCGCCGGCCTCGCGCAGCTCGCGATGATCCTGCTGGTGCTGACCCTGCTGCCGAGTCTGATGCTCAGCGTGCGGCAGAGTATCAAGCACCACAATGCTCGCCTCACCTTGCAACTGTGGGGTCTGCACTGGTTACGCCTGCACCTGCCCAGCGCGGCACTTGTTCTCAGTCTGTGTCATTGGAACGCCAGGAGGCCCGCCCGTGGCTGAATTCATTTTTTGCCTGTGCCTTGTGCTGCCGGCGTACGCCTACATCGGCTATCCGCTGCTGCTGACCTTGCTGGCGCCGCTGTTCCCGGCCTGGCGGCACGCGCCGGCACCGCCGCTGAACGTCAGCATCGTCATCGCCGCGCACAACGAGGCGCGACACATCGAGCACAAGTTGCGCACCCTGCTGGCCCAGGATTATCAGCCCGCAGCGCTGCAGATCATTCTCGCCAGCGACGGCTCGAGCGATGACACCGTGGCCTGCGCGCACAAAGTGATCGATCCGCGCATCACCGTCCTCGACCTGCCGCGCCAGGGCAAAGCCGCCACACTGAATGCCGGCGTCGCTGTGAGCAGCGGCGACATTCTGGTGTTCACCGACGCCGACAACCAATGGTCGCGCGACACCCTCGGCCATTTGCTCGCGCCGTTGAGCGATCCGCAGGTCGGTGCCTGCGCCGGGCACATGGTGATCCCGGTCACCGGTGGTGGCCTGAGTATTGGTGACAGCCTCTATCGGCATTACGAAGGCTGGTTGCGCCGGGTCGAGAATCGCACCGGCTGCATGGTCTCCGCCGACGGCGCCCTGCTCGCCTTGCGCCGCGAGCTGTTCCAGAACGTACCGGCCGAGGTCAACGACGACTTCTTCATCAGTACCTGCGCGCCGGTCGCGCACAAACGCATCGTTTACGTACCCCAGGCGCAAGTGATCGACCAGGGCGTTGATGAAGCGGGCAAGCAATGGCGCCGCCGCCAGCGGGTCACGGTTGGTGGCCTGCAAAGCCTGGCGCAACGCAGCGCACTGCTGAACCCGTTCAAGTACGGCCTTTATTCCATTGCCTTGATCAGCCACAAACTGATCCGCCGTCTCGCGCCGATTCTCTTGCTGCCGCTGCTGCTGAGCAATTTCTGGCTGTGGAACGAACACGGTTTCTATCGCCTGAGCCTGATTGCGCAATTGCTCGGTTACGCGGTGGCCATCGCCGGCCTGCTGGATTCGCAACACCGTTTACCCAAACCGTTCCGCCTCGCAGCATTCCTGCTGGTGACGCTGGCCGGCATGAGCGTCGGTCTGTGGCAGTTCCTGCGCGGGCAACGCTACGCACAGTGGAATCCTGACCAGAATCGTTGAGAGGACTCATGCCATGGCGATCAAACAACTGCTAAAACGCACCAGCGGCTGGCTCTATCTCAACTCGTCAGTGGGGCGCAACCAGTTGCACGGTGCCGGGGTCATTCTGATGCTGCATCGGGTACTGGCCAACGACCGTGCCGCCAACCTCCCGCACCGCAATGAACTGTGCGTCGGGCCCAAGGCCTTCGAGCATTTACTGCTGTGGCTGCGTCGGCATTTCGATTGCGTGCCGCTGATGGAAATCCTCCAGCCCAATTCGCTGCGCAGCGAGCGCCCACGGGTGGCGCTGACCTTTGATGACGGCTGGCGCGACAACGCCGTCAACGCCTTCCCGCTGCTGCAGAAACATCAGGTACCGGCGAGCATTTTCCTCTCCACCGATTTCATCGGCAGCCGTCAGCGTTTCTGGTGGGAAAGCCTTGGCGAAACCCTGTGGGGCAGCCACGGTGAAAAAGCGCGGATGCACTTGATCGAGTGCCTGCAGTTCATGCATCACCCATTGCCGGTACTGCTCGATGACATCGATGTCGACCGCCGCAGCCTGGCGCTGCTGCATTTCCTCCAAGGGTTGAAGACGCTTGACCCGCAGGAACTGGAAAAACTCACCGATGAGTGCCCAGCCGAATCACAGCCGCAAGCGCTGGACTGGCATCAAGTGCGCGCGCTGGAGGCTTCCGGTCTGGTGCGCTTTGGCCCGCACGGTGCCAGCCACGCCATCCTCACCGGCCTTGATGATCAGCGCCTGAACGAAGAAATCAGCCGCAGCCGCGATGCCTTGTACAACAGCTGCAACCGCCCACTGCCGGTGTATTGCTACCCCAACGGCGACAACGATGAACGCGTGCGCGAGCAGATCGCCAATCACGACTACCCGTTCGCCCTCGGCACCGGCACCGGCATTTATCGCGGCGAAGGCGACCCGCTGAACCTGCCGCGCTTCGGCGTCAGTCAGCGCATCGCCTGCAATCCGGCGTTGTTGTCGTGGCGCATTTATCGCGGGGCAAGGTCATGAGTCGCGGTAGCTACCTCAAGCATCTGGCCCTGAGCATGGGCACCAAACTGGCAATGATTGCCTTGCGCCTGCTGCGCAATGTGTTGCTGGCGCGGATTCTCGGCCCGAGTGAACGCGGTTTGTTCGCCCTGCTCAGCACCCTGCCGGATCTGATCAGCGCGGCGACCAGCGGCGGCTTGAATTCGGCAGTCGGTTATCAAGCGGCCAATCAGCGGCCAATGGGCTTGTTGCTCGCTCAGGTGTTGGTGTTCGGCTGTGTTCTGGCCGGGCTGCTGACCTTGCTGGTGGTCGCGCTGGCCCGTGAGTTCGGCAGCGAACTCGATGTGACGATGCAGCTCGGTCTGCTGGCGTGGCTGTTGCTGCTGGCGGTGCCGCTGACCGTCCTTAAGAGCGGTTTGCTGACCTTGCACAACGCGTCGGGCGGCGTGGTCGCCTTCAATGTTCTGCGTCTGATCGAATCCCTCGCGCCGCTGCTGTTGTTTGTTGCGCTGTTCTGGATGTGGAAAGAGGCCGCACTCGAAGCCGCGCTGATCAGTTGGCTGGCCGGCATCAGTCTGGTGGTGCTGGTCGGCTGGATGTGGCTCAAACGCGCACAACCGCTGCAACTGCAATGGGATCGTGCGAGCCAGAACGAGCTGCTGCGATTCAGTGCGCGCAGCCATCCGGATCTGCTGTTCCAACAGATCATTCTGCGCTCCGACTACTTGTTTATCGGCGCCCTGCTGGGCAGTACCGCGCTCGGCCACTACGCCATGGCCAGCGCCGCCGCCGAATTGTTGCTGATCGTTCCGGAGGCGGTCACCACACCGCTGATGAAGCGACTGCTGCAACAGGACAAAGGCATGGACAAGGTCACGCCGCTGGCCCTGCGCCTGACCGCCACGGTGATGCTCGGCGCCTGCCTGACGATGGCAGTGATCGGCGAATGGTTGATCGTCACGCTGTTCGGTGCGGCGTATCAACCGGCGTATCCAGCGCTGCTCGCGTTGCTGCCCGGCCTGTTGGGCCTGTGCTATGCGAGCATTCTGCGGCTGGATCTGATTGGCAAGGATCGCCCGGGCACGGTGTCGTTGCTGATGGGCATCGGCGCTCTGCTCAACCTGGCGCTGAATCTGCTGTTGATTCCTGCCTTCGGCATTGTCGGTGCAGCGGCGGCTTCATCAATCGCCTATCTGGCGGTGACGGTGGCGATGCTGGTGCTTTATTGCCGCTTGAGCAACGTGCCGTTCTGGCAAACCTTGATCATCCTGCCCAGCGACATCACCCCGATGTGGTTGATGCTGCAACGTCGGAAGACAGCATGAAACGCCTGGCCCTGCTGTTCGGACTCGGCCTGACGCTGGACGCCTACGCGGCGTCGATGCGCTGGGGCGATATCCGCGACGGCAGTTTGTATCTGCAGGCCGATCGCGCGGACACCGTGACCGTCAGCTGGGTGCCCGCGTGGCAGGCAGAGGCTAACGAAGAGCATCTTTACCTGCTCGACGGTCAGGGCAAGTTGCAGGGCGAACGGTTGATCAAGGCCAATGAAACCCGTGGCAGCCAGAGCTGGCCGCTGGCACCTGGCGCTGCGAGTTATCAACTGGAGATTCCCGGCTACAGTTTCCGCGGTTACCGGATCGAACATGACGAAAAAACCGTGGCGCTGTTTGCCCCGGCCAAGGTGCATTTCAGCGCGGAAGTACGTAACGCCACTGAGCTGTATTTCAGCGTCGCACCCGGCGAACACGCGGTGCTGGCCGGCAAGTTCCATGGCGGCGTCAGCGGTTTGCAGGCACAGCGGGTTGGCGATGGACAGCAACTGTCATTGGCACTGAAACCCTATCGTGCCTATTGGCAGTTCGATCAAGTCGCGCTGCCCGTCAGCGAACAACCGCAGGTCTGGCGCCTGCTTCTGCAAGGTAGGGGCAAAGCAGCATTCTGGCTCGATGGCACGGCGAATCTGTTTGCGCAGAATCCGCAGCAGCTCAAACCCTTGCAGTCAGAACCGGGACAGACGCGTCTGACCCTGCACGACAAAGTCCTCGGACGCACGCCGGATCTGGGAATCGCACTGCCTTACCTCGTACCGCCGCCGGCCAGTCACGCCGTACTCGATGCCTTGAAACCCACCGCTGCGAGCTACTACAGCTTCGTTGACGTCACCGCGAAGAATCCACATTTCGAAGACGCGTTCCGTCAGCTTTATCAAAATCGCTTCGGCATTCGCCAGGACATCACCCTGCTCGCCGGCACCGGGCGTCAGGCCGATCTGCGTGCCGATGGTCAAAGCAACAGCGGCCTCGACGCCTGGCTCGCCGGCACTCGCGCCCTGGGTGGCAAAGGCACGCATTACATCGGTTTCGCCGACGAGCCTAATCTCAACTATTCAAGCTACGAACAATACCGGGCGATCTTCAGCAGCATGGCGCGGCAGGTGCGCAGCGACCCAGCCAACGCCAAGGCCGGCGTGCGCATCGCAATGCCGGCCAGCTCGCGGCTGGTCAACGGGCCGTTCACCGAAAACGCAGCAGACAAGCGCGGCATCGATTGGGCGCGGCGTCTACTCAGTGAATCCGCCGATCAAGTCGATGCATTGGCCTGGCATGAATGGATGATTCGCGACTTGCTGGCGACCCGGGTCTACCGCGACAGCGTACGCCGCGCAGCAGACCTGGTGGGGCTGGACGCTAAAGGTCAACCACGCAAAGCGTTGCTGCTGGATCAGACCAATCTGTCCAGTGGCTCAGCCCTGAGCCCCTACGATCAGGAAACCCATTACACCGCGCTGTGGTGGGCCTCGGTGGTCATCAACGCCTCTCAGGATGGCCTGCTGAGCATGCTCAACTGGTTTCAGGCCGCCGACGAACCGCCCTACGGCAAAGGCATGGTGCGCATACATGACGATGGTCGCTTCGAGCTGAAACCGGTGGGCCTTGCCCAACAATTCATCGCCCGGCATTGGCTGCCGCAAGTGCTGCAACTGGATAACGACGCTTTTGAGGTGGATGTCCTGGCGATGGCCGGCGACAAGCAGCGCGCCCTGCTCGGGGTGAACAAAGGCACGCGCCTGCAACGGGTTGATCTGAGCGGTGCCCGGTGCCCGCTGAACCAAAGCGCCCTGCGTTTCTTCGGCGCTGACAATCGTAGCAGCGACGCATCGTTTTCCTGTGAAAACGGGCGGGTGCGTTTCGAATTGCCGGGGCAAACCCTGTTTGCCCTGAACTGGAGCGCTTCATGAACTGCCCTTCGATGTTCTGCCCCGCGAGCCTCTTGCTGTGCGTGGGATCCTCAACAGGAGAAGAGACCATGGATGTTTTGCGAAGACTCAGCGGACATATCCGTCGTAAAGGCCTGCGAGCGACCTTGGCGAAGATCCGCAGAATGTACATTTTTGCCCATCAGGAACTGCTGTGGATGGAGCGCGATCTGGTCAGCCCCGTGCCGCCACACAGCCTCAAACCCTACCCGCCACTGCGCATGCTGAAGATCACCGCAAACAACGCCAGCGCCTTTACCCGCTACTTCGGCAACCGCGTCGGCGTCATGGCCGAACTGGCCAGTGACGGTCACACCGGGCATATGCATGTCGACGACAAAGGCGATGCCGTGGCGTTTATCTGGGGCACGCCGCGCGACTATTTCGATCGGCATTACTACCGCTGCCGGTTTCCGGTTAAACCCGGCGAGTTTTTCGAGTTCGGCGGCGAACTGACCCGTGCCTACTGGGGCACCGAATTGTCGGTAGATCTGCAACTGCGTCTGTGGAAAGCCATGGCCGCCCAAGGCTGCCGCAAAGTGGTCGATGTCTGCGACTCGAGCAACGTCCCGGCGCTCAAGCTGCACCTGCGCATGGGCTATACCGAACAACAGCGGATCATGAATATCTACACGCTGTTCGGCCGCTGGCGCTTCTATCGCGAAACCCGCTACAGCGGCTCGCGTCTGGCGGCGCTGGGTAAAACTTCCCGTCCACCTGTCAAAGCAACGGCGGCCTGAACCCATGGTGATGCGATTCGAATGGCGCACCTCTCTATGCCCTGCCGACTTCCCGGCAACAGCCTTCGAGGCACTGCGCCTGCGCGTGGCCGACCACACGCCGTTCAACAACCTTGGCTGGTTGTGCGCAGCAGAGCAGGCCCTGGACGAGGATCAGCGCCTGCACATTCTGCTCGGCTGGGAAGCCGAGCAATTGCTGCTGTGCCTGCCACTGGTGGCCAGCCGCGAACGCTTCACTGGCGTACCGTTTCGCGTTTTGCATCACTTGGGTTATCCAATGGCCGATCGCCTGGCCCTGCTGTCGTTGCTCGGCAGCGAAGACATGCACAAGGCGCTGGTGCTGATCCGTAAGCATCTGCCCCACGCGCTGCTGCAACTCAATGAACTGTCGGAACCTGCCGGTGAAGAAAGTGCGCTCACCGAATGGATGGCGCGCAGTTCCACGGCTGAACGACGCCTGAGTTGCCGAGTGCCAGTGCATCTGATCAGCGACGCCGATCATCAGGAGATCTCCGGCGACCCGCGCTACAAGCTGCGTCGGGCGCGCAAACGGATTGCCGCATGCGGTGCGCAAGTGCGACGAATCACCCCCGATGCGCTGTCGATGCCTACGATTTTAGAAGCGCTGCAGGAAGTCGAGTCGGTCAGTTGGAAAGGCGATGAAGGCGTGGGGATTTTCGCCACCGAACGCAGTCGTCAGTGGATGCAAAGCGCTTTCACCGCCCTCGCCGCTCAAGGACTGGTGCGGGTCGTGACGCTGGAGCTGAACGGCCGCTGCATCAGCTATCGCCTCGGCCTGCTCGAACAGGGCCGCCTCTACGATTACAACCTGGCGTTTTTGCCGCAGTACGCCGACCTCGGTAGCGGCCGGGTATTGCTGGAGGAATGGATTCGTTGGGGGCTGGATGAGCACTGGCGCTGGATCGATGCGTCGCGGGTCAGCCTGGAAAACTCCAGCCATCAACTGCACGAACGCATGACCGGGCAACTGGAACACTGGCGCTGGAGTTTCTACTCGTGGCGCCCGAGCGGTCTGCTACTGGGCCTGGGGCTACGCCTTTGGCACCACGTCAAACCGGCCCTGCAAAAATGGCGCGCACAGCGTGCCGGCAACTCGACGGCGGCGAACACATCCGAAATTCAACCGGCAACACCATCCAACACACCTGGGCTAGCGCCTCGGAGGGCATCATGAGCGTCATCGAAAATCTGCTTCTGCGCATCAAACAAAAAGGCCTGCGCCGCACCCTTGGCGCGCTGTGGAAACGTTACGTGTTCGCTCATCGTGAACTGCTGTGGATGGAGCGCGACCTGGTCACGCCGATTGCCCCGAACAAACTGCGCCCCTGCGAAGGTTTGCGCAGAGTCGACATCACCGAGGACAACGCCAAGGCATTCGGCAAGTACTTTGGTGACCGCGTGGAGACCATGGCCGAATTGGCCGCTGAAGGACATACCGGGCATATGTACCTGGACCAGGACGGTCACACCGTCGGGTTCGTCTGGGCCAGCACTCAAGACTATTACGACCGCCACTTCTACCGCTGCACGTTCCCGGTCAAGCCCGGTGAATACTTTCAGTTCGGTGCCGAAATTACCCGGCACTATTTCGGCAGTAGCTTGACCGTCGATGCACAGACCGCACTTTGGCAAGTCATGTCTGCCCGAGGCTTCAAAAAAGTCGTGGATATCTGCGACAACGCCAATGTACAGGCGCTGAAGATGCATATTCGCCTGGGCTATCAGGAACAAGGGCATATCACCCATGTTTACGACCTGTTCGGGCACTGGCGTTTCTTCCGCGAATCGAACTACAGCAACTCGAGACTGGAGGCGCTGCGCAAGCCGGAAAGACCGGTAGTGACGGCGGCGGCGCAGGCTTGATTCAGTCTGGATATTTGTGGCGGCTTTGATGCCGCCATCGCGAGCAGGCTCACTCCTACAGGGGTATGCATTTCAAATGTAGGAGTGAGCCTGCTCGCGATGAGGCCGGTTGCCGCACCGATCAATCACGCCTTGGTGGCGACGAAGGTAAAGCACATCGGCATCTGCGCCTCTTGATTCAAATACCGGTCATAAACCTCTTCCCGGTTCGAATGCGCATACTCCTTGAAGTGCGCAATATTCAGCCCCGCCGCAATGGCAGCGCTGAAGATGGCGCCAAGGTTATGCACAAACCAATACGACTTCGCCGACTGCTGCTCAACCTTGCCGCCATAGACAATTGGCTCTTCCTGGACAAACGGCTCGGCGCGAAAGTACGAACTGGCGAGGCGATACGGATCTTCCGCCTCCGGATCGACCATTTCCAGAAACGGATGGGTTTCATAGATCACCAGTTGGCCACCCGGTTTCAGCGTTGAAGCGACATGGCGGAAGAACTCGCCGATGTCCGGCATCCAGTTCAAAACACCAATGGTGATCAACGCCACATCGAAGCGGTTCTGCAACGACGTCGGCAGATGATGGATATCGCTTTCGATGAACTCGGCGTTGTGCGGTGAACGCTTGTTCAGCTCGCGGGCCTGTTCAAGAAACGCCGCCGATTGATCGACACCGACCACGCTTCTGGCACCCAGCGCAAACAGCGAGAGACTCTCGCGGCCATTGTTGCAGCCCAGTTGAATCACATCTTTGCCATCGACCTCCAGCAACCCGCTCAACGTCTCATCAAGGCAAGAGAAATCCGCCTGCGCGACCTCGCCGAGCAAAGCCTGCCAGCCAGGCGAATCCTGGTGATGGCGAGCGGAATCGTTCCACGCCTGTCGATTGCTCTCGATGGCGGTTTTATTGTTGGGCACTTCCATAGCGCACTCCGGACGATGCTGGTGATTGAGCGGATCCGAGTCTAGATCAGCCCGGCAATTGCGGTTGTTGCAAACTTGTAAGCCAATTCCTGCGGCAGCTCCTACATATCAGGGTGTTCTGGCCTACAAATGTCGGCGAATTATCAAAACAGATAAAGGACACGGCTGACTATTCAACTCTGCTCACGTGGATACCCTCACAAAGCGCAGTCATCCGACGCGCACAAAAATGGCTAAGGAGGCTTAACCATGAGCCAGACTTTGACGAATTTCGACGTGATAGCACTGCTGGACAGTGACGAAGCCATCAGCGAATACCTGTCCCAGGTTCTTGCAGATGGGGATAACGAAGAGTTTCTTCGCGCAATCGGCTATGTGCTCAAGGCCTGCGCACAGCCGGGGCACGTGATCAATCACCCGGTTGTTTGAATGTCGGGCAGCTATAGTTAATAGCCTTGGGGAATACCGCACTCGCAGGTGCCGCCATGCTAATGCTCGATCGGCTGTTGTTGACCGGCTGTCTGCTCGCTGCCACTCAGGCGCAAGCGCTGGACAGCAATTTCAATTATTACGGGCCCAACCAGCCCTTCGCCCACCCTGCTCCGTATTCGCTGGGTTCCACGCCGCCCAAGCCTTACGACGATACGGCGCCGCAGGATTTTGTGGTGCTTCCGGGTGACCATGAGTTCTACGATTCACAACTGCCGACCGTGGCGGATGCGACGGTGCGGGTGTTTATCCGCACCTACGATGCCGAGCGCGGGATTTATGTGAATGACGAGGTGCTGGATCCGGGTTGTGTGCTGGAGTGTTTGAGTCGGCAGCAGCATTGATCCGGGTTGCCCACAACATCTGCTGCACCCTCGATCCCCTGTAGGAGTGAGCCTGCTCGCGATTACGGTGTGTCAGTCGACCTGTTTATTGGCTGACTCACCACTATCGCGAGCAGGCTCACTCCTACAGGGGATTTGCGGTGGGGTTACCACTGCCGTTTATCCGGCCGGGCGAGGCCGAGTTTTTCGATGCGGTAGCGCAGCATGTCGCGACTCAGGCCCAGCAGGCGCGCGGACTTGGTGACGTTCCAGTCGGTCTTGTCGAGCATCTTGCGCACCATGTCGCGTTCGACTTCCGGCAGGTTCATCGACTCCATATTGCTCGCCGGACGCGGTTCATAGTGCGGCGCAGCCTCGTAATGTTGATGCTGATGCTGCGGCGGCAGCTCGTCGCACAGACTCATGCACACATTCAGTTGATGCGCGGCAATCGTGTCACTCGGCGCCAGCAGCACGGTCTGTTCGAGCATATTGCGCAACTCGCGCACATTGCCCGGCCAGGTGTAACTGAGCAGCAACTCCTCAGCCTGCTGACTGAAATGCAGATTCGGTTTGCCGTATCGTTTGCCATGACTGGCAAGGAAGTGCCGGGCCAGCAGCAGAATATCGTCGCCCCGCGCGTACAGGCGCGGCACCTTGATCGAAATGATCCGCAAGCGGAAAAACAGATCGCGGCGGAATTTGCCCTGCTGCACCATCTGCTCCAGGTTGCAATTGGTCGCGCTGATCACCCGCAGATTGACCTTGCGCTCCTTCACCGAACCGACCCGGCGAATGGTGCGGTCCTCCAGCAACTTCAGAATCTTTGCCTGCAACAGCAGATCCATCTCGCCGATCTCATCGAGAAACAGCGTGCCGCCATCCGCCGCCTCCACCAGTCCGACCCGGCGATCCTTGGCATCGGTGAACGCACCCTTCTCATGGCCGAACAACTCCGACTCGACCAGATTCGACGGGATCGACGCACAGTTGAATTCAATGAACGGACCTTTGCTGCGCGGGCCGTCGAAGTGCAACGCCCGGGCCACCAACTCTTTGCCGGTGCCGGTCTCGCCTTCCACCAAAACCGGGGGCAGATCGGTGTTGGCCATGCGTCGCTCGGCATCGAGCAACTGGCCGATAGTGTTCTTCAAATACTGCATCGGCGCCGAGTCGCCGATCAGCGCCTGCACCCCGGATTTCTGCGCCTCGCGCTCCTGATAGAACGACAGCGTGCGCTCCATCCTTTCGGTGGCCAGGGCCTTGTCGAGCAGCAGTTTGAGCTCCGTCAGCGCGACCGGTTTGGTGACGTAATGAAAGGCGCCCTCCTTCATCGCCACCACGGCATCTTCAACGTTGCCGTAACCGGTCATCATGATCACTTTCAGATCCGGCGCGCTGATGCGCAGCTTCTGGATCAGGTCGTGACCACTCATGCCCGGCAGCGAGTTGTCGGTCAGCACAATGTCGGGCATGAAGGTTTCCAGTTGCCCTAACGCATCTTCGGCCGAATGGCAGACTGTCACCTCGAAGTCTTTACGCTCCAGGTAGGTCTGAATATTTTCGGCCAACAGTTCGTCATCCTCGACCAGCAGAATGCTGTGTTCCATATTCCCCTCCCGATGCCACTTTGAAGTTGAGACTGACGCGGGTTCCCTCCTGCTCTTTGCTGGTCAAAACGACCGAGCCCTGAAAACGCTCCATGATTCTTTTGACCAACGCCAGGCCAACCCCGAGGCCGCCCTGCTTGGTGGTAAAAAACGGTTTGAACACCAACAGTTGCTGCTGCGCGCTCATGCCCTTGCCGGTGTCGCTCACGGTCAGACGCACGCTGTCGGGCTGCGGCGATTCGAACTCGACGGTGAGCACACCGCCCTTGGGCATGGCTTCGAGGGCGTTGGCAAACAGGCTATTGAGTATTTGCGTCAGCAGCACCTTTTGACTGACGACCGGCGCGCAATTCTGCGGTGTGAAGCGCACTTCGACGTTGCAGCGTTTGATCAATGCTTCGAAGGCGCCAACGGTGTCTTCGACCGCCATGACCAGATCCACCGCCTCGCCGTCGTCATTCATCGGCCGCAGCGACACCAGCAACTCGCGCACCCAGCGTGACATGCGATCGACCTGGCTGATGATGTCGCCAATATTGCGTTGCGCACCGGGGCTGGCGACTTCCTGGGCCAGTTCGGCGCTGGAGCGAATGGTCGCCAATGGATTGCGCAGGCTGTGCGCCACCGCCGAGGACATCTCGCCGAGGGCAACAAAGGTTTCGTTGCTGATCAACTGTTGCTGCTGGCTCTGCAGCAGTTTCGCCGCGCGGCGGACGATCCAGAACAACGCCAGAAATATCGCCGCGCCTCCAAAACAGGTCGCCGCCCAGATCGAGGCGAAACCACGGTCGATGCGGTCGACCAGATCCGCCGGTTCCTTGTAGACCTCAACCATGGCGACGACTTTGCTTTTGTCGGCGTTGAACATCGGGATGTAGTTCTCGATGAACAGGTATTTCGGTTCGCGCAACATTTGCTGCTCGGGTTTCTCATCGTCGATCTTGTGGTAGCTGGAAGACACCGGCACTTTCATCTCGAATGATTCGTCGAGCTCATCGTCATCCTTGATGTGCACACCGATAAGCTCAGCGTTGGTCGACCAGATCACCGTGCGATCCAGCGCATAAACGGTCGCGAGCAAAATATCCGGCAAGTGTTCGACGTGATCGAGAAACTCGGTGCGTGCCGAAGCCTGTAACGCCGGGTCAACATCGGGGTACTGGTTGTCCTGGCGCGGGTCGAGCATTTCGCCCATCGTCCGGTTCGGATTGATTTTGGCGTGACGCATTTCCGCCGCGCCAATGGCCTCAACGAATTGCGCGGTCAGCAGCGCATCGCGCTCGACACTTTCGGTGACCACGAAGCGTGTGGAGATATAACCCAGCCCCAACGCCACGGCGGCGATGATGAAAAAACTCGCGAGCGAGAACCAGCGCAGCAAATTGAACTGCTCGCGCCAGCCCTTGCATGCGACCGATGCGTTCGGTGCAGAGGTTTTTTGTGCTTCCAGTCGCTGCATGGGAGTGGCCCTGGAGTTTTATATCGCGCTGCTTACAGCCATCAGTGTAGGTGGCTCTGACCGCGACACACGGTTCAATGATGCTATTTCGCCGCTACCGCATCTGACTCACCGTCGCGGCTGGATCGCCCGGTTTTACTGGCGTCAAAGCACCGTCGGTCATGGCCGCAGTGGACGGTTGCTGACGCTCTGTTTCATCGCTGAGAAAGTCGATGATCGACTGCGCGGATTGCTCATCGAGGCGCAGATTGGGCATCGGGATTCGCTCGAATTGTTCGTAGAGTTGCAGGGCAATCGGGTCTTTTTCCGCGAGCAAGCGATCCGGTTCGCGGATCCAGCGATTCAACCACTCGGGATCGCGGTGGCGAGTTACGCCGATCAGGTCAGGGCCGATGCTGCGCATGCCAAGGCCCTGGCCATCCTGCGGGCCGAGGCTGTGACACGAGGCGCAACGGGTGCGGAACAATTCTTCGCCATTGCTCGGCGGGCGAATGTCCGGAGCGTTGGCGTAACTTTCCTCGATGCTCGGCTGTTTCCAGTTCTGCAGGGTGTTGGCCAGTTGATCGGCGAGGATCCACGGGTTTTCGAACGGTGAGGCTTTCATCCAGCGCCCGGTACTCTGGTTGCCGACGATCAGGCTGAGGTTGTGATCCTTGCTGCGGCCATTGTCGACGCCTTCGATAAACAGCCCGAGCTTCTTGCGCAGGTCGGTGACCTCTTCGAATTCGCCCGTCAAAAACCTCCAGCCGGGGCCGACCTTGAAGCGCTGCGCATAGGCCTTGAGCACGTCGGGCGTGTCGCTGAGCGGGTCGATGCTGATCGAGTAAAAGAAAATGTCTTGCCCGACCCGATCCCCCAGCAGTTTCTGCACCTGGCGCAAGCGCGCGGTTTCCAGTGGGCAGGAATCGCTGCACGAAGTGAAGATGAAGTTGATCACCACCACTTTGTCTTTGATCAGGTCATCGAAGAAATGCACCTGCCGACCGTCCTGATCGGTCAGCAAGGTGTTGGGGAAATAGTCGCCACCCCACGGGGTGGCGGATTCACTGGCCGGTGACGGCTCGCTGACACTGGCCTGATGTGCCGGCAGCAAGCGGCTGCCGAGCACACAGGCGACCAGTAGCAACACCAGATGCATGCCCAGCGCCCGGGAGCGCGGGGTATGCACGGGTTGGCTGTCACCGTGGCGGCGGTTCATGGCTTGACCACCACTTGTGGGCCCATACCGTCGCCGCTGCGGAAAGTTGGCAGCGCGGCGGAGTTGACGTAGCGCACACCGTCCCAGCTTGGCAGTGGGGTTGGCATCAACTGCAGTTGCCCGGGTTTCTCCAGGTCCCAACGCAGCAGCATCGAGTTGTCCTCATGCTGAGTGTTGTGACAGTGCTCCATGTAGGTCCCGGCAAACTCGCGGAAGTTGATCGCCATTTCCACACTGTCCAGACCATCGGCTTCGGAGCCGATGCGATAGACGTCTTTGCGTGCCCATTTTTCCCACTCTGGCGGTGCCTTGCCGCCGCGACTGAGGATGATCCCCTCTTCGAAGTGCACGTGTACCGGATGGCTCCAGCCCTTGCCGCCGGCCTTGATGTTCCACACTTCGAGGGTGCCGAACCCGGTGACACCGGCATCGGTCGGGCCGCTGGACAGCTGAGTCGAAGCATTCAAGCGACGCGGGTCCATGTGGAAGCCGAAACCGCCATCGGTCTTGACCGTCCACGGCGCCTCATCGGTGCCGTCGGAGCGGCCGAAGGTGAAAGTGCGGTGGCGGGCCTTGGCCAGCACGACTTTATCGGCGGCGTTGTCGCGATGGAGTTTCAGCGGGATCATCACCAGCCCTTCAGCCTTGCCCGGTTTGGCCGGCTCGTACGCCGCTGGGTTCATCGCCAGATCCTGACCGGTGTAGGCCTTGACGTTGAGCTGCAAGACCTTGCCCACCGCCGGATCTCCCCGGTCCCACTGCGGGCCATTGCTGGTCTGCTTGATCACTGGCAGGTATTTCTCCGAAAGTACGTCAGCCAGCGGAATCATTTCTTTCGGGCCTTTGCCGTCGTCCTGCGCCTGCAGGTTGAGGAAGAACAGCTTGTCACCGGGCTTGATACCGTTTTTCGAGAAATTGACGATGATGTCGAAGCGCTCGGCGATGCCTTGCGTCGGCAGGATCGCGTTGTGGTTCTGTTTATCGCCATCGGCGTCGAGGTCCATCGAACCGTCGAACGGCACGCTGTGTTCCATGATGTTGCCGTCGTTGGCGATCATGTGGAACGGCACACGGCTGTACGTCACACCCGAGTCTTTCGGCCCCTGAAACTCGCCGCCACTGCCTTTGATTTCCCGCACCAAGGCCAGTTTGAAGTAGCGCGACACCGAGCCGTTGAGAATGCGGAAGCGATAACTGCGCGCACGCACGTCAAGGGTCGGTTTCCACTGCCAGTTGACCAGCACCTGATCGCCGATGAAGCCATCGGTGTTGAAGGGGTTGAACCACAATTGGCCTTGTTGATCCCAGGCCTTGTCGGCGAGCACCAGATTGACGTCATAGTCGCGGTTGCCCCACGGCAAAGCGCTGCCGCTGGGCAGACGCAGGTTGACGCCGTCGTTCACCGACTCGTTACCGCGATCCAACGCGCTGTAGTAGTTCATCATCGCCGCGTTGCCCTTGTAGACGTTCTGCGCGGTGAAATCGAGCATGTGATCGTGGAACCAGTGGGTGCTCATGGTTTCGCGCCAGTCGCCACGGATCTTGATGGTGCCGTTGTCGCAGGTCTTCTTCGCCGGTGCGAGGTCGTTGACCCACAGGGTTTCGCCCGGTGCGCAGGGGAACGCCGCGCGCGGGTCTTCGGCCTTGGTGTTGATGCTGTCGTAACCGGCGAGCTGGATCGGCCAGCGATAGTCGTAAAACTGCCCCGGGAAGAAGAACGCGTTGGCATAGCCGTCGCTTTCCGCTGGCGCGTGGCCGTTGTGCTCGTGGGTGCTGATGGTGTGCAGGCCAAAACCACGGTTGGCCGACGGATCGATCGGCAAGCCGTTGTAGTGGCGCATCATCACCGGTTGGCCGTAGCGCACCATCAACAGTTTCGGCGGCAACGTGCCGTCGAAGGTCCACACCGAGTTGTGGTTTTGCGCCGGCATCGCCGGGTGGAAACGCGGGTCGACGCCCTTCGAGGTGCCGTCGGTCAGCGGTACACCGGCGACGTTGTGGTACAGACCGCCGGGGCCGAATTCGCCCACCGCGTAATGGTGCATTTGCACGCTGTCACGCAGGCCACCGTTGAGGCGCGCGCCGGTCTGTACGGTTTTGTAAGCGACTTGCGGGTAGAACTCGTTCCAGCGCTGGTGCGCCCAGCCTTTTCCGGGTGGCCGACCTTCGGCGGACGAGCCGATGTGCCGGTTGAGGAACACTTCGATCTGCGCCTGCCACGGGTTACGGTCGACGACATTGGCGAACTGGCTGGGGAATGGCGTCAGCCCCGGTTGACGCAGGAACGCGTCGAGGGCGCTGCCGGGTGGCGCGCTGCGGGCGACGTTGTTCGGGTCCTGAGCCGGTGCCGGGCCAATCGCGGCCGGCGGAAATGGCAACGGCGCGGCCGGGGTGGTCGGGTCGAGCTTTTCCGGGCCAAACTCTTCGAACAGGGTCAACTGCTGGGTGAACGGTTGCGCGCCATAGAGCGGGCTCGGCTTGCCGTTGGTGGGGTAGTTGAAACTGGTCTGCACCGTCGGCGGCAGAATGTTTTCCGTGCGGGTCGAGTCGCGGCTGCCTTTGACGCCGTCGGGCAAGTCGAAGGAATCTTCGTTGGCCTCAGGCAGGGTCAGGATGTTATTGAGCGCGCCGGCGCGGTCGGCCGGTTCGTCGTAGTACGCCGAGGGATCGGAGACTTCTGGCTGTCGCTCGTCATCAATGGGACTGGCGCGAACGCCGGCCATGCTGCCGAGGGTCAACATCAGAAAGACGCTCAGAGGCGTCAGCAGGAAAGTGTTGCTTGGGTCACGCGTTGCTCTGTCCATCACCAGCCGCCTCATCAAGGAAGGGGTGATGGTGTTTTGCAACTACTGCGCCAAGAAATTATTTCTAGTTGTAACAGGGACTTGGAAAGTCTGTGGGTTCCCCCACTCCCCGGTGACCGGGGCTTGACACCCACTGATGGGGGAAGTTCATAAATCTTTTGAGGTAATGCAAACCTCATGTAGGAGCTGCCGAAGGCTGCGATCTTTGAGATTGATCGTTCCCACGCTCTGCGTGGGAATGCAGCCCGGAACGCTCTGCGTCCCATCGGAACGCGGAGCGTCCCTTGAGGCATTCCCACGCAGAGCGTGGGAACGATCAGTCAATAGATCGCAGGCTTCGGCAGGAATGGACGAATCAGGGGACCAGTTGAAACGCCAGACGAACGGTGGTGCCCTCGCCTTCGCGGCTGTCGAGAGTCACGCCGCCACCGAAGCGCTCCATGATGCGCTTGACCAGCACCAGACCGACCCCGAGACCGCCAGACTTGGTGGTGAAAA
Source organism: Pseudomonas sp. AC242 (assembly GCF_979258655.1). Lineage (NCBI taxonomy): Bacteria > Pseudomonadati > Pseudomonadota > Gammaproteobacteria > Pseudomonadales > Pseudomonadaceae > Pseudomonas > Pseudomonas sp. AC242. The sequence goes on along the minus strand of NZ_OZ409873.1, from coordinate 1,640,383 downwards.
ACGGCCGGAACGCCATGGTCCGTTGCTCTTCGTTCATGCCTTTACCCGTGTCGCTGAGCACCACGCACACGCCACGGTCTTCGCTCGGTTCCAGGCTGACGGTCAGCGTGCCGCCCTTGTCCATCGCCTCCAGCGCATTGGCCAGCAGGCTGTTGAGGATCTGTGTCAGTTGCACCGGTTGGCTGAGCACCATGGGCGTGTGCTGCGGATGAAACACCACCTGCACGCCGGCTCTGGCGATCTGCTGTTCAAACGCGACAAGGCTTTCGTGCAGCGCTGCCACCAGATTCACCGGTTCCGGATCATCGTTGAGCGGACGCAGTGACTGCAGCAGCTCGCGCACCCACTTCGACATGCGATCGACCTGGCCGATGATGTCGTTGATGTTCTTCTGCGCCGGGCCGGCGTCGAACTCCAGCGCCAGTTCAGCGCTGGAACGAATGGTCGCCAGCGGATTGCGCAAACTGTGTGCCACGGCGGAAGACATCTCGCCCAGGGCGACAAAGGTTTCGTTGGCGATCAGTTGTTTTTGCTGGGCCGCGAGCAGAATCGCCGCGCGCCGTACGATCCAGTACAGGCCCAGATAAATCAGCCCGCCACCCAGTGCAGTCGCCAGCCAGATCAGAACCAATCCGCGCTCCATGCGTGCGATCAGATCCTTGGGCTCCTTGTAGATTTCGACCATTGCTGTGACGTTCTTGCCCTCGGCGTCAAACAGCGGAATGTAGTTTTCGATGAAGATGTAGTCCGGTGGTGTGATGAATTTCTGTTCTTCACGGGCCTTGTCGACATCGTGGTAACTGGCAGAAACGGGGATTTTTTCGTTAAAGGCGCGATCGAGGTCTTCATCGGCATGAATGTTGGTACCGATCAGCGCGGGATTGGTTGACCAGATCACCTGGCGGTCGGGCGCGTAGATGTTGGCGAGAATCACGTCTGGCAGGTGTTCGATGTGATCGAGAAACTCGCCCCGAGCATCGGCCCGGGCTTGCGGACTGACGTCGGGAAAGTTCGCGTCCTGACGCGGGTCGAGCAATTCACCCATCGTGCGGATATTGGGAATGGAAACGTGACGCACCTCGGCCGAAGCGATGGCCTGTATGAACTGGGCGGTGAGCAAGGCATCGCGCTGCACGCTTTCATCAATGACAAAACGCGTCGACACCGCGCCAAGCGCGATGGCCACGGTACCGATCACCGCCATGCTGATCAGCGAAAACCAGCGCAGCAGGTTGAACGACTGCTTGCGCGAGCCCAAGCGCAGATTGCCCTCCTCGACCGGAAGCGATTTCGACTGCATGTTCATGGCGGCGACTTCCCGATACATCCCTATAGGGTTATAGCCCACGGGTGGGGGTTTGCCCGGTTGCGGGGATATCGACCCGATCTACACCTCCCAAACCCACCTCAGATCTGTGTAGGAGCTGTCGAGTGCAACGAGGCTCGATCTTTTGATCCTGCTTTTGTGAATCAAGATCAAAAGATCGCAGCCTGCGGCAGCTCCTACAGGGGTTCTGCGTACGACGGGCCACTAAGAGCATCCCCACCGTCCCCGATTCTGGGGAATGACGCCCTTTTCCCGCTGGCCAAAAACCTGCCCCTTCTGCGCGTCAAGCCCTCTACCCCGGCCCTCTCCCGCCCATCCACTACACCTTGGCATGGAAGGTGTACAGGCCCTGTGCAACTGACCCATCCCCAAGGGGCAGGTACTTTGATAGAGGGATTAACTCATGCACCCTTTACTGTCCAAAACCGCGACTGTCCTGGTCGTGAGCGCATTGGCCCAGGGCATCGCCCAGGCCGCTTTGTTTGCTGTTGATCCGGGTCCGTACACGCCGGCCAACGGCGGTTTCGCCAGTTGGTATCAGGACTCACACGGTCGCACCCTGGATCTGTGCCTGTCCAAAGCGCTCAGCTCCCGAGTACCCAGCGCCCCCGGCGCGCCGTCTTACATGTGCTCGCTGCTGCCGACCCCCGGCGTATTCGATGACGCGCAACCGATTGTCTTCCCGACAAACTTTCCCGACGAAGCGTTCTGGTTCACCGGCGAAACGGCCCTCGTCGACGCCGCACGGGGAATTGATCTGGGCTACGTCAGCGCCATCGAAGCCGCGTTCGCTGCCGAGGAACCGGTTGAAGGCGATCAAGTCAGCTTCGCCCGTATCCGTATTCGCGTCGATGTACCGACCGCCGGCACCTATGTCATCACCCACCCGTATGGGGTCGACGTGTTCAACATCGACACCCCCGGGCGGCGCGCGATCAACATGACTCGCGACATTGGTATCGGCACGCCGAAAACCTATGACGGCGCGCTCAAGGGTGACATCGGACCGTTCCTGCGCAGCGTCAACGGTCCCTACACCGAGACCAACCCGCTGACCGGTGCCGCCGAACAATTCGTCGGCGACCCGAACCTCAACGAGGCAGTCACCGGCAGCCCGTTCAACACTAACTACGTACGCATCGAAGGCCCTAACGGCCTCGATCTGCGGACGAACGTGTTCGCCGTTTCGGGCAAGTTGTCGACGGTGGTCCGGCCTACACCAATGATCACCCAGCGCAGCACTTACTCGCGTACTGCGGGAACCAGTGCGCCGGTCGCCCAGCAGGATGTGTTCGTCCTCGCGCCGCCAGCGCCGGGCACCGTCGCCGTTACCAGCAGCACCCCGGTGCTGAACATGACCGAAGCCAACAGCACCGGCAGCTGGTACGCGCAGTCCTCGGTCAACCCGACCTTGCCAACCACCTTGCAAGTGACCGCCGACAACCACCTGGCCATCGCCAGCAGCACGCCGACCACTCTGCCCATGACCCTGACCGACCTGGTGGTGATCCAGAGCGCGCAATACAGCCTGAGCTCCGGACAACTGACCGTGGTCGCCTCGACCAGTGACGAAACCTCGCCGCCGGTACTCACCGCCACCTCCGGCAGCGGCGCCGCCATCGGCGCGCTCGGTGGCGACGGCGCGGTGAAAACCCTGGCCACCGGGATCTCGCCGATACCGCCGGCCAAGGTTCGGGTGACGTCGTCCAACGGCGGCAGCGATACCGAAGAAGTGGTCATCGTGCAATGAACGCTCACATGCCCAGATCCGCATCAGGAGGCATCATGAACAAGTGGCCACGCTTTGCGCTCAACGCGCTCGGGCTCGCTCTCTCGCTGACCGGCAGTGCCTATGCGCAACTCGCCGCCGTCGACCCCGGCCCTTACACCTTCGCCACCGGGAAATTCCCGATGTGGTATCAGGACAACAATCTGCTGTCGATGGAACTGTGCCAGTCGCGCGCCGCCAGTTCGCGCGTTGCCGCGACCACACCGCCGGCCTACATGTGCATTCTCTTGGCCGAGCCAGGCATCTACGACGATGCCCAGCCGATGATTTTCCCAGACAACTGGCCGCCGGAAGCCTTCTGGTTCCTGGCCGAAACCACGATTGCCGACAACGCCGCCGGTTATGGTGTGGACGCTTATGTCGCCGGGATCGAAGCGGCATTCGCCTCGGAAAATCCGGCGGACGGTGATCAGCAAAGCTTTGCGCGGATTCGCATCCGGGTAAACGTACCCGTTGCCGGCACCTACACCATCACGCACCCGTATGGCGTCGAGACGGTCAATGTCACCGCACCTGGGCGCCGCGCGATCAACATCACCCGCGACATCGGCATCGGCGCACCGGGCAATTTCACCGGTGCCGTCAATGGCGCCATCGGACCGTTTTTGCGCAGCGTCAACGGCCCGTACACCGAAGTAAACCCGGACACCGGCGCCACGGAAACTTTCGTCGGCGACCCGAACCTCAACGAAGCGGTGACCGGCAGCCCGTTCAACACCAACTTCCTGCGCATCACCGGGCCTGCCGGGACGATCCAGTCAAGCGTGTTCAGCCTGTCCGGCAAAGTGCTCGACAACCGTCAGCAGACCCAGGTGGAAATCGACCGCGCCACCTATCGCCGCACCGCCGCTGGCGTGCGTGCCGAAGTGTTTGCCAAGGCCAGTAACAGCTCGACCCTGTGCTTCCGCGAAACCGTGGCGCTGCTGCCCGGCCCACCGCCAACGCCGTGCCAGACCAGTCTGTTGGGTGACAACAATGGTCTGTTCTTCGGCCACCGCTTGGGCACTGGCGCGGTACCTCCGGTAGTCGTCGTGACCGCCACCAACCCCGCCGGCACCACGCGTCCGACGGCCGTGTCGGCGAAGCTCACCGACGTGGTGAAAGTGCAGACCGCGCGCTACAACTGGGCCAACCATAGCTTGCTGATCGAGGCCACTTCGAGCGATGAAGTGGCGATCCCCGACATGGTTGCCCAGGGCTACGGGCGTCTGTCGAAAACCGGCACCCTGCAACGCATCACCGTCGCCGACCTGACCCAGCCACCCGCCACCGTGACAGTGAAATCTGCCGCTGGCGGTGGAGACACCGAAGCAGTCGTCGTGGTCGGCAACGCGCCAGACACCGGTGAAAACCAGGCGCCAATCACCAACGCCGACAGCGGCAGCACCAGCTTCGGCGTGCCGATCACCCTCAGTCTATTGACCAACGACAGCGATCCTGATGGTGACAATCCGCTGGGCATCACCGCGTTGACTCAACCGGCCGCCGGCCAAGGCACCGTCGCGCTCAACGGCACCACATCGGTGGTCTACACGCCGCCAGCGGTAGTCAACGCGCCACTGACCACCACCTTCACCTACAAAGCGCAGGACGCCAAAGGCCTGGCCTCGGCCAATCCAGCCACCGTAACCATCACCGTCGCACCGAACCAGGCACCGACCGCCGTCGCGGACGCTGTCGCCACGCTCGGTGTGGCAATCCCGATCAATGTGCTGGCCAACGACACCGATCCGGAAGGTAACGTGCCACTGGCCGTCAACAGCCTGACCCAACCGGCCGCCGGCCGAGGCACGGTCAGCAGCAACGGCACGGTGATCACCTACACCCCACCGGCCACCGTGACCACGGCGTTCACCACGACCTTCACCTACATCGCCCGGGATGCCTTCGGTGCCCTGTCGACGCCGGCCACAGTCACGGTGCAAGTGTCGCCACGGCCAGCAGCGGAAACGTTCGCCGTCACCGCTTCAACGGTGCAGGCACGCTCTGGCGGGCGCTTCAACTGGGACTTCACCGGCACCTCGTCAGTGACCACCGGCAACACCATCACCGTGCAGGTCACCACCCCTTCCGGGCTGGTCACCCTTGGCACCACCACGGTGCCGTTGACCGGACGCTGGCGGCTGACGCTGAACAACACGCTCGTGGTGCCATCGGCCAACCCGACCGCGACGATCCGCTCGTCCCAAGGCACCGTGCGCACGGTCTCGGTGACCACGCTCTAGGCCTGCGCCCCAGCCACTTGCGGGTGGCTGGGGCGTGCTTCGCAACCGGATAACGCCACACAGGATTTTCACCATGAACACGTCGACCGCCGCCCTGCTTTGCCTGCTCCTGCTGTGCAGCAGTGCAGGCGTGCGCGCCGACGACCTGATGGAAAACGACGACCTGGCCCCGACCAGCAGCGACCTCGGCGAACTGCCTCCACCGGTGGGTCAGCAAGCCCTGATCGACCAGCTCGGCCAGGCCAACGTCGCCCTGCTGCAACAGAACGGTCAGTCGCTGCTCGGGCAGATCGTGCAGTCGGGCAGCAATCAGGAGGCGTACATCCTGCAACAGGGCAGCGACCTGATGGCGCTGATCAACCAGAACGGTTCCGGCAACGCCGCCTCGATCACTCAGAACGGCAGCCACAACCGCGCGCAGATTTCGCAAAACGGCAACAACAACGACGCCAGCATCGAGCAGGCCGGCGCGGGGCTGCAAAGCGCCGTGACCCAGTCGGGCAACGGCATGAGCGTTTCGGTCAAGCAATATCGCTAAGCACTGCAATCATCGGAGAGTTCATCATGTTCAAACTGACGCCCCTCACCGCCGCCATCCTGGTCATGATCAGTGCCCAGGCCATGGCCGACGACAGCCTGTCCAACCAGAGCCAGGTCGGTACCGCCAACATCGCGGATGTGAAACAGACCCAAGCTCCATTCAGCACCGCCACCCAGACCCAACTGGGCCAGGGCAACGACGCCGCCGCCGTGCAAGACCACGCCAGCAGCGTGATCACCCAGGACGCGGTCGGCGACTACAACGCCGCTTACGCCGAACAGCTTTACGAAGACAACGCCACCATCACCCAACAACAGGTCGGCGCCTTCAACACCGCCCACGCCAGCCAGTCGCTAGGCTTCGGCGCACCGAACAGCGCCCTGCAACAGCAGCAAGGCACTGGCAACTTCTCGTTCATCTATCAGGATTCGCAAAACGGCAGCGAAGGCAAAACCTTCCAGTTCGGCGACAGCAACGAAGCCAACATCGAGCAACTCTATGAAGGCACCGGCAACAGTTCAGTGATCACCCAGTACGGCACCGCCAACTACGGCACCGCCGAACAAGTGCTGCACAACGGCGGCCAGATCGGCATCAACCAGGCCGGCGAAGGCAACTACGCCTACGGCGACCAGCGCAATGGCACTGGCGGCAACATCACCATCAACCAGTTCGGCAACCTCAACGGCACGGAAATCTGGCAGGACGCGCAACTGGCCAGCCAGGCCACCGTCAACCAGTACGGTGACAGCAACGAAACCGTGGTCGATCAAAGCTTCGGCGAAAACAACAGCGCCGCCGTCACCCAGGTCGGCAACAGCAACGCGATCTACGCCGACCAGTTCGAATCGGTCAACTCGACACTGGCGCTGTATCAGGTCGGTAACGGCAACGTGCACTTCACCTACCAGAACGGCGACAGCCACGTGCTCAACGCCACCTCCGTGGGCAACGACAACAAGGTCTACGCCAGCAACTGGAAAGGCCCACAATCCGGTGGCCAGTTCGGCAGCGGCCAGCGTGCGACTGTGAATCAGGCGGGGAATGGCAACATCGCCAGCTTCACTCAGGATGGCGTCGGGCAGGTCATGACCACGCATCAGACTGGCACGGGTAACAAGACCACGGTCAGTCAGGCTGAGTCGTATAACGAGCTGTATTTTGATCAGAATGGTAGCGACAACATTTTGATATCGGATCAGCGCGGGACAGGGAACCTGGTGCAGGGTTCGTCGAATGGCACCGGCAACAGTGCTGAGTTCGATCAATCCGGGACTGGCAACCAGGCGTATACCGCGCAGCTGTATGGCAGTGACAACATGATCACGGTTAAACAGGCGGATACCATGAACGTGGCGTATGTGACCCAGGGCGGGACGGGGAACATTGCTAATGTGGATCAGAGTGGGGTTACGCAGACGGCGAATATTCAGCAGTTCGGGTCGGCTAACCAGGCGACGGTTTTGCAGCAGTAGGGGTTGGGTGTTGATGGGCCGCGATTCTCTGGTGAGGGGGGTCGCGGTTTTTTTTGGCCTATGCAGGAGCTGCCAAAGGCTGCGATCTTTTGATTTTGCTATTGGAGATCAGAAGATCGCAGCCTTCGGCAGCTCATAGTCGATCAATCTGGCATTGAACGAATAATGTCGGCCAGATCATCCTTGGTTAATTCATTGGCCTTAATGGCGGCAGCGGTATCTTTTTTGGAAAGCGGAAAACGCATGAAAACTTCTTTCAAAGTATCCGCATCCACATTTGCCAGCCAGAGTGGATCAATAAAAGAACCACCATACTCAGGCTTCATGGGCACTTCTTCGTGAGCAATCGCGCCTTTATGATTCAGATACACCACATAACGATCGTGACCTTCAGGAAAGCTTTTATCGTGGTAGAGCGTAGTGCCCAGAGGCAGGACATAGAAATTATCGTCGCCATTTGGACCTTCGATAAGCAACGGTTCTTTTGTTTTGATCATTTTCATATCGTTTCGATTTGAATGACCGTCAATTACGATTGAAGCCAACAACACCCCATTCACAGATAGAACTGCCGCCAGCCACAGACTGACTCGCCCGTTTGTAAAAAATTTCCCTATCATTTTCGCCTCGGTATTCCCTTCGAGTGTGGCTAGTGAATCAACGAACATCTAACTCTTGCAGTGTACCGGCGACTCCCTCTATCCGGGTGGGATTGATCTACCCACAGGCCTCGAGTCTTCTTCGCGCAACGCCTCTTGAACCTCATGCCTGATTCGTCGTTCCGCCCTTCATCTGTGCCATTACTTGCTCATTCGGAATGCTGGGGCGGGGATCTTCGAGCGACTTCCGGACTTTGGCACGGAGCCAACGGTCCTAGCTGGCGGCCTGTTCTTCGCTTTCGAAATCTTGAACGGTTGTGGAAAACAGTGGATCCATGGTGCCTCCGGACCGAGGGTAAAATCCTGTCCCTGTTCTTGATCGTTCCCACGCTCTGCGTGGGAATGCCTCTCGGGACGCTCCGCGTTCCAACTCGCGAATTTGACGCAGAGCGTCAAAGGCTGCATTCCCACGCAGAGCGTGGGAATGATCAATCAGCCATCCTTCAGCTCGACGTGATCGAGGGCTTGATTCACCGCCAGTTCGCCCAGCATGACGACTTGTGCGATGCCCAGTGCAGTCTTGCGGTGTGAGGTTTCCAGCGAGGCGGCGAAGTTGATGAGCATTTCGCTGGCTGAACCGAGAGTTTCGCTGGCGTTGGCCAGCAGGGATTCGGTGTCGTACCTGGGATTGGCGAGGTACATGGGTTCCGGCTCGTTGGCGCTGGACATGATGTGGGCGGTGGGGTTGAGGTAGAAATCGAGGGCGCGGTCGGCGGCTTCGTGGAGTTTTTTGCTGTCGACTGAGGCGTAGGGGGATGTGGTGTTGGTGTCTGATTCTGGGGGGTTGGGTGTTGGTTTTTTCATGGTGATTCTCTCTCATTGATGGTTGCAGCTGGCCCATTCGACTTCCAGGAAAAATGGGTGGCAGCTGTACGCAGGCTGGAAATCCGGGAGAGAGCAACCCGGCAGACACGAATGTCTCCCGCGCACAACCGCCATAACAGAGTGCACACAATGAAAGTGCGCAAGCATACGTTATGAAAGGCGTATCTGCTCTCTCGTGTCTTCGGGTTTCCATGCCCGGTCGCTGAATTGGCAGCGACGAACACAGGCTAGAGACCGGACGTCCGACGGACAACCTGAAAACCTTGTGGGAAGGTTCCGCTGATTCAGACACTTTTTTAAACACACTTCAGATCGCAGCCCTCACCCTAGCCCTCTCCCGGAGGGAGAGGGGACTGACCGAGTGGTTTGGGAGAGGTACGTCGACGTGCAATACCGAGTCGAACTCAGGCTTTGAAAAGCACACAAATCGGCTCCCTCTCCTCGGGGAGAGGGCTGGGGTGAGGGGCAGCAACAACGCAAATCAAAAGCCAAACACCCCCGCTCCTCACCACTCAATAGGCCGAGTGTCAGCTCGCCTGCTCTTGATCTTGATCCACGGGCGACGTCGGAAGGCTGAGTGGAGGGATTGATCCGGGCGTGGGAGCGCAGCGACCGTTTGGCGCAGCCAAACACAGCGGGAGTAGGTGCAGCGAAGCAAACCGGAGACGCTGCGCCCGGATCGATCCCGGAGCGAAGGAACCCCGAGCTTTAGCGAGCGGGCCGCACGCAGGAGCAAGCCTTTTGGGTTACCTTTTCGGCGTTTGGAAAAGGTGACCCGCCGTAAGGGCGGAACCCTAAGCAGCCGTTACCGCAGCAACGGATATGCACCCGCCCAACCAGAACCTGGTCGGCCCGAAGGCCGCCACGTTCACTCCGCCTCCGGATCCACCTTGTTCTGGCTCAAATACCGATTCAACACATCATCCTGCGAAGGCACAGAAGCGTCCCCCGCCACCTGCCACAACCGCCGCTCAATCCCCTGCGCCACCATATGCCCCACCGCCGCCTCAATCGCCGACAACACACAAAGCTGCGCCGGCTCATTCGTCGTATACCCAACCTCAGCCTCAAGCAACTTCTTGAACTCGATAAACTTGAAAATCCCCGCACTGCGCGCCACCGAGTAAATCGTCTTGCTGGTCATCACATTCGCCAGCACCTGCCCACTGCGCACATCCACCGCACGCAAGTTCACAGTCACCTGATCCACCCGATACTCACGCTGCAAATCAATCCCCAGATACCGCGCCCCTTCCCCACCGCTACGCACATTGGTGTCATACGCGATGATCCCACCCTCGAGCATCATGTTCGCCGCCTGCAACGGTGGCAGCTCACCCTGAATATTCACCGGCGTATTCGGCTTCTTCTGCGACGCACGAATAATCTTGCGCTCGGTCAACAGGTTCTGCAGCCCTTCCCGCTCCAGCACCACAAACCAGCCACTGGCCTGCATCGCGTCCATCAACATCGACGCCGCGCCCTGGGTCACGCTGGTGGAAAACGAACTCGCCGGCGTCGGTTTGTACTGCCCGGTCTGATCCCGGAAGCCGTACACCACCGCCATCAACCGCCCCTTGGGGCGCGGCATCTTCAGCAAGTCGTAATAAGTCGAGGCCCTTGGAGTCAGGGTCGGAGTTTCGGTGTCCTGCTCGGCCGACATCGGCTCACGCAGACTGCACCCTTGTAATGTCGCCAACAGCAGCCCTAACGCGATGATCTTTTTCATGTCCGTTCTCCCCGGAACCGTCAGCCCGTCATGGGTTGAGGCCGTTCACCTGAATTTCCGAAACCTCACCGGTCGCTCGATCGGTCACTTCAATGCTCAGTGCCCCGGAGTCGTCGATGACGTTGACGATAAAAGAGTCAGTGGACAGGCTCCCCGTGTTGCCAGTGGAGATGTTGTCCAGCAACTGCCCTAGCAGCCGCGATTGCAATTGACTGGTGAAGCGCTCCAGCGCCGACGTCCCGGCCACTGCCGAGCGGCTCTGGATGTCCGGATCGTCGTGATCGTTTTGCGCCTGAGCGTTGTTGAGCAACCAGGTACCGTTCAGCGGATTGCCGCCGAACGACGGATTGACCGGCGTGTAGACCAGTTCAGTGGCCTGGACAGCGGCAGCGCTGGCGAGCCCGATCAACAACCCCGAGATCCACAATCCGCTGCGCCGTGAGAACGTTGTGCTGTTCATAGTTCGTCCTTCTCAAGGTCGGTGGTGTCCTGCAACAGAGCCTCCAGCTTGCGCTGGACAACCTGGCGTCGAACCCAGTCGGCGGCCGCGTAGGCCTCGTCCTTCAGTTCCACGGTGTTCGGCGGCAGGAAGCGCCGATAAACCAGGCGTTGCTGATATTCCACGGTCACCAGGCTGCCCCAGCGCGCGTCGGGCCGCTCGCGCACCACCAGGTTGAAATCCATCGGGCTGGTGTCGCGCAGGCGTTCACTGAACGAGTAGTAAAAGTCGTGGCCGATGTGCGAGATCGTGTCGTCGACGATAAAGCCCATCATTTCGTCTTCTTCACCGGCGCTGGCGCAGCACGCCACAGCGGTGAGGAGCAGCGCGCACCACCACTGACGAGTCATGGCTGCAACGCCTGTGGCAGATTCGACTGGCCTTTGGCCGGGCCATTGGTGCCGTCGAGGAAGGCCTTTTCGGCGACGAACTGCCAGTCCGAATAACGCTGCATGCCGTCGAAATCCGACCACTGCGTCGGGAAGCCCGATTGCTTCAAAGGCAGCTCGGTCGAAGGACTGTTGAGGCCGGTGATGCGTCCATCGAAACCACGTTGCAGTGCCCATTCACCCTGACCGATCGGGTCTGGATAGAGCTGACGCAGGTGATGCTTGGCCTCGGGAAAACGCTGATCTTCAAGCAGATCCGCCAGTTCTTTCGGGTACTGCGCCAACCCTGGCGAACTGCGGTAATAACTGCGCAACGCCTGTGCGTACTGAGTGCCGACCCAGAGCAACTGGCGTTCACGGTCACGGCGCGAAGCGGTCGACCACAGTTCGCCGGCACTGGCCAGACCCATGCCCATCACCACAATCAGGAACAGCACGCCCAGGTACGTGAAGCCACCCTGCTGCGCGCGGTTACCACTCGGAATACTGGCTGCCATCACGCGCCCTCCCGGTAGCACCGCTTTTGATATCAGCCACGCCGCCGGCGACGCCGTCCGGTGGCGCGATCAGCACCCACTGGTCTTTGCGTTCGGTGATCGGATCGAGTGGCGCGTTGCGCAGGTAACGTTGTTCGATCAGTTGCTCGATGGAATCCGGATACCGCCCGGTGTCGCCGTAAAAGTGATCCAGCGCCTCGCGCATCGCCGACAGGCTCTGGCGCAGGGTGGTTTCCTTCGACGCTTCGAGGCTGTTGAAGTAGCGCGGCAGCGCGATGGTCATCAGCGTGGCGATGATCGCCATCACCACCATCAGCTCCAGCAAGGTAAAACCTTTTTCCCGGCGCATGAGGTTCACCACTCGCGGTAGGCGATGCCGTTGAGGCCCTTGCCCCGGGCGTGGGAGTAGACGTCGAACACGTCCTCGCCATCGCGCGGGTTCTGAGCCGAACTGTTGTAGGCGCGCACGCCCCAACCCCCTTCGTCATCACGTTTGGCCGGCACCAGCGGATCGCGCGGGATGCGGCGTAAAAAGTAGAACTTGGCGCCCTTGGCGCTGCGCACATCGCGCACGCCTTCGACCAGTACTTGCAGGTTCGGCGGGTAGCCGCTGCTGTTCAGCGACTTCTCGATGTAGCCGGCATCGAACGCGCGTTTGTAAGCGTCGATGCCATCGCGAATCTGGTACAGCGCGTTGCGTAATTCCTGCTCCTTGCCACGCCGCACCAAAGTCTCGGTCAGCGGCGCGGCCATGCTCGCCAACAGGCCGATCAGGGCCAGCGTCACCACGACTTCGATCAGGCTGAAACCGCGTTGGCAGGCGTTCATGATCAAGGCTTCTCGACGGTGACATGGGTGGTGGCCACGGCCGACTCACCGACTGCACGCGGCTGCGCGGCAGGCGATGGCATCACGTAACTCTGCGAACGATCCGGTGCCTGGATGTGCATGCTGGTTTCGGTGCCGGTGGAGAACTCCATGTCCGACGGGCTCTGGTACGGCAGGTTGCGCACGATCCGTGGGGTGATCGACAGCACCAGTTCGGATTTGCCGACGGTGTCCTTGTTGCTGCCGAACAGCCGGCCAATCCCTGGGATATCGCCGAGGCCCGGAATCTTGTTGCCGGTGGCGCCGTGGTCGTTGCGCATCAGCCCAGCGAGGATCTGCGTTTCGCCGTCATGCAAACGCAGCGAGGTTTGCGCGTTACGGGTGTCGACCTGCACCGGGATCGTGCCCTGCCGGGTCGGCTCCAGCGGCGTCGCGTTACTCACTTCGAGAGCAATCTTGATCGCCACTTCGTTGTTCAGGTGCACGGTCGGCTGCACTTCGAGTTTCAGACCGACGTCCAGATAAGTGACGCTCTCAGTGATCACCGGGCCTTGCGTCGACGGCACCGAAGTCGCGCTGATGATCGGCACGCGCTGACCGATGTGGATCCGCGCCTGCTCACGGTTGCTCACACGAATCACCGGGCTGGCGAGGGTGTTGATGTCATTGTCCTGGGCGTTGATCTTGGCTTGCGGCGACGGCGAGATCGAAATCCGGCTGGAGTTGATGCCTTTCAGTTGATCAAGCAGGGTCACCGCCGAACCGTCGCTGTTGACCACGCCGAAGGTGTTCGGCCATTGCAGCCCTAGGTCGAGAATGCGCTGGGTGGCGACTTCCATCACTTCCACCTCCAGCACCACTTCCGGGTTGGACTGATCTTGCGACTGCAGCAGTTTCTCGGCCATGCGCACGGCGTCTTCGGTGTCGCGCATGGTCAGGGTGTTGAGGCGTTCGTCGACGAACACGTCGCGGGTCTTGAGCATGGTTTTGACCATGTTCAGCGCGGTGTTCGCGTCGATGCTGGTCAGGTAGAACGTGCGCATCACCAGTTCCTGGTAATCCTTCACTTTCTGTGGCGAGTCCGGGTAGATGAGCAAGGTGTTTTCGTTCACCACTTTCTGGTGCAACTGGTTCTGTTGCAGCAGCAGGGTCACGGCGTCTTCAATGCGCACGTCACGCACGAAGATCGTCGCTTTCATGTCCGGGCGCAGGTCTTTGTCGAAGATGAAGTTCAGTCCGGCGACCTGCGACAGCACTTCGAAAATGGTCTTCAGGTTGGCGTCGCGAAATTCCAGAGTCACCGGCCGATCAAGCTTGGTGCGCAGTTGCGGATAAGCAATCACGTTGCGGCTCTGCACCAGACGAATGTTTCCTTGCAGCGCCAGCGCGCCTTCGTTGTTGGGGTCGAGTTCGAGGATCTGTTTGACCTGCCGATCAGCGCCGTAGATGTCACCGCGACGCAGGTCGCCACGCGCCAGTTCCAGTTTTTCGTCCATGCTGCGCAGGTAGTCCATCTGCTTCAGGGCATCCTGAGCGCGGCGGTTGTTCGGCTCGATGGTCAGCGCGCGGTTGTAGGCCACCCGCGCCGAGGCGAAATCGCGGCGCGAACGGTCGGTGTCGCCGGTCGTCAGCAACGCGGTGATGGCCTTGGCCCGACCGCTGTTGAGCAGCAAGTGCAGCTCGGTGTCCCGTGGGTTTTCGCGCAGACCTTCCTCGACACGGGCCAGCCCCGCTTCGTACTGACCCTGTTCAATCAGGTCGGCGGCTTCCTTGTTGGCCACTTGTGCAGAACTGCACGCGGCCAGCCCGGCACACAGGCCCAGGCTCATCAGCAAACGGGAACGGTTCATTGCGTACTCCCCACAGACAGGGTCTGCGACAAATGCAAGGGCAGGTAGACCAAGCTCAATTCCAGATCGGAAATGCCGGTGATCTTCCAGGTGTCGTCGATCACATCCCCATTGCGCACGACGTAGATCTTTTCGCCGTTCTGCAAAAACACTTGCAGGTCGCTGCGGTCATGCAGCCTGCCGACGAACTGAAACGGCACCGGTGGCAGGCTCGGGGCTTGCACCACAGTTGCTGGATTGATGGCCATTTCGGTGACCGTGGCCAGGGTCGGCGCGGCCTTCCAGGTCTTGGCGGCGAACAGGTCGCCGGCCGGGCTCAAATCCTTGATCGGGGCGTCTTTGGCCTTGGCGGTGCTGGCCGGCAGCGCGCCACGGGTTTTCCCCGGCGTAGCGACGGCCACTTCGTTGGAATCGGCGTCTTCGCTTGGCGAGAAATATTCCGGCAACCACGCCAGCGCGGCCGCTACGCCGAAGAATGCCAACCAACCTGTCACGCGCTTGGTATTCATCACGACCTCGACAGGTAAAGGGTCATACGGATCCGGCCATTGAGGTCGGTGTCGCCAATCTTCTTGCGTTGCAGTTCGAGGTCTTCCACCACCACCGCCGGCAACTGCCCGAGCAAGGCGTGCAGGAAGCGGCGCAGTTGCGGGTAACTGCCGCGCACTGGCAGGAGAATCTGATAGCGCGCCAGATGGGTTTTCGGGTCGACGCCGAGGGCATATTCACCGCGCGCCAGGGTGATGTGCTCCTGGGCTGCAAGGGCGTAGATGCGGTCGATGGCGACGGTGGCTTGCGGCTGCGCCGGCAGTTTGTTGCGGAAGTCGTCGAGCTGACGCTGTGGCACCACCGGTGGCGCGATGCTGCCGTCCTCAACCTTGGCCAAGTACGCGGTGGCTTCCTGAGTCTGCAGGCTCAGGTGCTGCAATGATTGCCAACCCGGCAGCAAACCACCGAGTGCCCAAGCCACGGCGATCAGCAGCAGCGCCAGCCCGGCGAGGCCCGGAACACCGAGACCTTGCAGGTATTCGTGGACGATCAGTCTAGGGATTCGCATCGCCAATCTCCCAAGTCGCCGACAGGTTGAATTGCACCGGTTGTTCCGGCGATTTGACGACAATTTCGTGGCTGAGCAGCGACACGTCCGACAGCTCGTCGCTGGCTTCCAGACGTTTGTGGAAGTCGAGCATCGCTTGCAGATCTCGCGCTTCGGCGCTGATGCGTACCTGACCTTTACGGGCATCCGGGGTCAGGGTCAGCAGCGCGACGTCATCGCGCGGCATCGCTTCGAGCATGGCGAACAGGCGTTCCCACGGCCGGCGCAGTTGCTGTGAGACCTTGCGCATTTCGGCGAGGTTTGCCGCTTGCTCACGGGTTTCCGCCGGGCTCAGGGTGGACTTGGCGCCGCTGTCTCCGGTGAGCTGACGCTGGGTGGTTTGCAGGTGGCCTTGTTGCTGTTCGGTGTGCGCGCCGAGGTGCTGTTGCACGCCGAAGCACAGCAGCGCCAGCAGCACACCGCCGCCGAGCAGGCTCCAACCCAACGGGCCGGAACGCGGACGCGGCTGAAAGTCGAGATTGAGCGCGCGCATGTCAGGCCACCGCCCGGGACATGACGTACAAGCCGTCACGCACGTTCATCGAGTCGTCTTCAAGGGTGCGCAGTTGCACACCCGCCACGTCCGGATGTGCATCGAGGCGCGCCGGTGCATGCAGATAAACGTTGAAGGCACGTTCGCTGGTCGAGGCTTGCAGCTGCCGTTCGCGACCGATCAAGGCATTCAGCGCCGCGTCGCTGTCGCTGCCGCCCACCGAACGCACGCCAGCCCAGCGCCCTTCCCTCGCCAGCAACAACACACTGCGTTGCGGCTCGGCGACGACAAAGAGGAAGTCGCCGGCATCGAGGCTTTTGTCGAAGCGATTGAACGCCGCCATCAGGTACGGTTGCACCGAGCGCAGGCGCAAACCGCGACCGCTGACCAGCGTGCGCAGGCGTTCGAGCAAGTCCTGCGGCAAGGCGCTGGCGATGCGGTCGTAACCGGCAGGCTCAGCGGATAACACCAGACTCCACGGCTGAGTCGGCGCGCCAAACAAGTCTTCGAAACACAGTTGGGCAAAGCCGCGCAGCTCTTCAGGACTGCTGATTTGCGCGCTCCACGGCACCAGGCAGAAGCGGCTGAAATGGCCGGAGATGACCACGCTCAATTCGGCACCGGCGCGGGCGTGTTCACCGAGCAGGCGATCAAGGGTGTCCAGCGCCACCGCATAGCTCTGGAAGCCTTCGTCGATGTAGCCGACGCTGCCCAGCCACAGGGTGTCGCTGCCGCGCCGCTGACCGAGGCCAACACCGCTGGCGCCGAGCACGGCGACAAAACGCTCACGAGATAAATGTGACACGATTGATCTCCTCCAGCGTGGTGCGACCTTGTTCCACCAACTCCAGCGCCGATTCGCGCAGCAGGCGCAAACCACGGGCACAGGCCAGGGCTTTGATTTGTTTGATCGGTTGGCGCTCGACGATCATCTGGCGCAGCTCGTCGTCGAGGTGCAGCAACTCGGCAATCGCCGTGCGCCCGCGATAGCCGCTGCCCCGGCAGTGGCCGCAGCCTTTGCCGTGGACGAAGTGGTAGTGATCGACTTTCTGCGGATCGAGGCCCGAGGCGCGCAGCTCTTCATCACTCGGATTGACCGGTGCGCTGCAACTGCTGCACACCAGACGGATCAGGCGCTGGGCAAGAATCGCGTTGAGCGCCGAGACCAGGCTGTACGGGTCGATTTCCATTTGGGTGAAGCGGCCGATCACGTCGAAAACGTTGTTGGCGTGGATGGTGGTGAACACCAGGTGGCCGGTGAGCGCCGACTGCACGGCGATCTGCGCGGTGTCCGGGTCACGGATTTCGCCGACCATGATCTTGTCCGGGTCGTGGCGCAGGATCGAGCGCAAACCCCGGGCGAAGGTCAGGCCTTTTTTCTCGTTGACCGGGATCTGCAGCACCCCCGGCAGTTGATATTCGACCGGGTCTTCGATGGTGATGATCTTGTCCACGCCGTGGTTGATCTCGGTGATCATCGCGTACAGCGTGGTGGTCTTGCCGCTGCCGGTCGGGCCGGTCACAAGGACCATCCCGTAGGGTTCGGCGGCGAGCCGGCGCAACTGACGCAGGGTTTCGTCTTCAAAGCCCAGCGCCTGCAATTGCACGCCGCAGACCTTGTCAGCCAGATCCTGTTTGTCGAGGACACGCAGCACCGCGTCTTCGCCAAAAATGCTCGGCATGATCGACACACGGAAGTCAATCTGACGGCCACTGATGCCGATCTTGAAACGACCGTCCTGCGGCACGCGTTTTTCGCCGATGTCCAGTTCAGCCATGACCTTGACCCGCGAGATCACCTGCTCGGCGAACTCGTTGCCCTGGACTTTGCTGATGTTATTGAGCACACCGTCGATGCGGTACTTGATCACCAGACCGTGGCCGGTAGTGCCGAGGTGAATGTCGCTGGCGTGCATTTTCAGCGCGTCGTAGAGGGTCGAGTTGACCAGTTTCACCACGCTGCTGGCGTCTTCGCTGATGCTGGTCAGCGACAGGCTTTGCAGGGTGTCGATTTCGTTGTGGGTATCGCCTTGGGCGTTCAGCGATTCGACGGCGTGGAAGCTTTCTTCGTGACGGGCCAGATAGGCCTTGAGGTCATCGGCGTGCACCAGATACAGCGGCGCGCCGTGCAGGCAGTCGTCGATCCAGGCCAGGCGCGACGGGTCGAAGGGGTCGGCAAACACGCCGATGACTTCGTCGTTGTGGCGCAGTAGGATGAATTCACGTTTCAGGCATTGTGCGAGGGTGACGCGGTCGAAAACCGGCGTCGCCGCAAACAGGCTGTCGGTGTCGAGCACCGGGTAATGCAGGGTGGCGCCGAGGGTGCGAATGAACGGCATCGGCGCCAGTTCACAGAGTACGCCAAGGGCTTCAAGCACGCGTTCGCCGGAGGTGGCGGCCCGCGCCCGGGCCTGGGCAAGCTGTTCACTGGAAAAGCGTTCTGGCGCGCTTTCGGCCAGCAGAGGTTCGACGACAACGGACAGACGTTCCATGGCTTGCTCTCCAACCGGGGCTCAGTGCCCTGTCGGCGCGGCAAACCTTGGCGGCAAGTGCCGGAACGTCTGATCGCGCCATTACTCCCCGGTGAGCATTTGATCGTCGTCCGGCGCCATGGATTGCGACTGCCGTCGCCGATCCGCCAACACCCAACTGCCATCGTACAACTGCAACGGGAAGCTCTCGGTCCTGCTCTGGCGTCGTTCGACGAAGCCCTCGGAAGGGCTCGCACCGGGTTTCGCTTCGCGCTTGATGCCCAGAAGGTCGCAGACAGCTCGGGCCAGTTCCGCCAATGGAAACGGTTTGAACAGGATGTGGCTGACTTGCAGTTGCCGCGCCCGCTCACAGACTTCAGCGGTGGGGTGACCTGTTATCAGCACAAAATTACACGTCCTGTTCTGGCGGACCGCGTCGAGCACCTCAAAGCCTTCCATATCGGGCAAGCGGTAATCGAACACCAGCACGTCGGGGGCAAACGTTTCGGCCAAACCGATACCCGTCGCTCCGTCATGTGCAATCCGGACGTCCAGCCCCTGCGCCGACAGATAATCCTGAAGGTTCTGTGCAAGCAGCTGCTCGTCTTCGACAACCAGTACTTTGTTAACCAAGGTCGACTCCTTGAAACAGCAGGTCCGATGACCCCGCCCTGAGAGTGCGCCTTACCAGGGGTAACGCACACTTCATGCCAGGCTGAGCGCCGGTAATTTTATCTCTTCATGTCCTTGAATTTAATGACAATGCCCGCTCGTCCCGGTACCCCGTTCCCCAGAAACGGGGAAGCACCTGAATGGGCATCGAAGCCATTCCCCACTATTGGGGGGGAACCTTCAGTCGTCGTCAATTCGTTCGATCCTGTTCTGCACCCGTAATTGCGCGAGCACCTGACGACGAGCCTGGGTCTGTTGCTGTCGGGCGAGCTCTGCCCTGACTGTATCCAGCCCCTGCAAATCTGGGACATCGGCGGCCTCCAGGTGGTTCGGCAAATAAATCACATGCCAGCCGAACGGTGAGCGCACCGGTTGGCTGGCAAACGTCGCGGCCTCGGCAATCGGCGCGCGCATCTGCATCAAGCGTAGACGCGCTGCGGCCACTGTGGCTGCATCCGCTTGCGCGGGCACGCGGATCAGCAGGTGGCGGGGTTGCAAGGTATTGGCGCGGATCAGCTCGGCAAACATCTGCTGCGCCGCCATTTCCCGGCGGGTGTACTCGGTGAAGGACGCTTCGTCGAAACCGGCGTCCTGCAAGCGCCGGACGAATTTATCCGTGCCGCCGATGGCACTGCGGGTCTGCTCGACTTGCTGAAGCACCACTTGATCGTCGATCTGCACCCCGCGCTTTTGCGCTTCCTGCCACAGCAGCTCTTTGTCGATCAGCGCTTGCAGTGCTGCCTGGCGCAGCTGTTTATAGGCTTTGGGATTACGAATGCTCGCCACGGCGCGACCCTGATCTTCCAGGTATTCGGCGAAGAAGCGCTCAAAGCGAAACCCGGAAATCTCCTCGCCGTTGACTCGCGCCACGGCCGGCTCGTTATTGGCCCACGCCAGCGGCAACCAGCAGGTCAGCAGCATTATCAGCGTTGTGAGCTTCATGATCGGGCCCTCCATTCAGGGGCTGGCAACAATCGGTTTATAGGGGGCGACCAGATAAAAGCGCTGATCCGGCAAGTCCACGGTGACCACATGGGCGCCGCTCAGACCCAGGCGTCGTCCGGGGCCGAAACTCAGGCGCGGGGTCAGGCCGGTGTCGAAGTCGTGCAGGCCTTCCAGCGCCGTCACCAGTTTTTCGCGGCTGGCGTCGCGGCCGGCCTGTTTCATGCCTTCGCTGAGCAGCAACATCGAGGCGTAGGCGCCGACTTGCAGCACCGCATGCTGGGCGCCGAGGCCCTGGCCTTCGCGCAGCAGCGTCAGGGCCATGCGCCCGGTCTGGGTCCAGTCGCTGGGCACGAACGGATAGGCGAGAAACACCCGCCGAGTAAAGCCGTCGGGGACTTGCAGCAGATCGCCGGCCACCTGGCTGGAGGCGGCGAACAGATACGGCACCTGCCCGGCGCTTTGCAGCCGCGTCGCCAAACGACTGAAACCGCCGCCAGTACCCAGATAAAACACCGAGCGCGAACCCAGCGGTAGCGCATCCGCCGTCGGGTCGTAGGCTTGCAGTTGGACTTTTTGCCAGCCGTGATCCTGTAAATACTGGCCGAGGTTTTGCGCAGCCAGCGTTTGTGCAGGATCATCGGGATAGGCAATCAACGTCGGTCCTTGCAGCACACGCAGACTTGCCGTGGCGTAGTCGGCCAGCGCGATCAGTTGCTCGCGCAGGCCGGGCAACGGTTCGAAAATCTGCGGACTGGCCTGCATCGATCCGAGCAACGACAAGGCGCCAATCAGCGGTACGCCAGACTGCTCCAGTCGACTTGCCAGTTCGCTGTCGAGGGCCGGCGCCAGCGGCGCGATCAGGGCGAACACCTGCTCCTGCTCGATCAAACGCTGCAACGCCTGCTCGGCACTGGCGCGGTCCGGGCCGGGATCGATCACCGTCAAGCGCAACTGCCGGCCGTGTATGCCACCGGCCTGATTGATCCGCGCGACACTGCCGTTGAGCACCGCTGCCACTGTCGCGCCCTCCTCGGCCAAAGGGCCTTGGCTGGGCAGCAAGGTGCCCAGGTGCAAAGTCTCGGCATCGAGGCCGGGGTCGCGTTCATCGGCGAGGCGTTTGAGATAGGCGGTGAGGTTGCGCTGATCCTTCATCGACAACAGAAAGCGCGGCATGCTCGGGTCGAGGCGATTGTGGCCGGGGTCGCGGCCCTGCTCGATGACGGTCGCCAGACTGCTCTCGGTGTAGGCCGGATAGCTGCGCCCATTGACCTGTTGCTGGCCATACGTGCTGGTCAGTCGCGCCCAGTTCAGCGGCGGCGGACGCACCCCGCCTTCCGGTCGACCGAGGCCATCGGCGCCATGGCAATTGGCGCACGGCAGGCTGGTTGCCGGCAGCAACACATCTGCCGCACCGACCCGCGCCATGATCGCCTCGCCACTGGCCGACAGACCCAGGCGGTACAGGCGCTTGCCCGCCGCCTCTTCCGGGCTCAGCGGCGCAGCGCCCGCGCCAAGGCTGACGCCAGCGAACAGGATCAGGGCGAGGACGCGGCTCAGGTTCATGGCGCGGACTCAACGGCCAGCCACGGGCATTGTCAGCAACTGCAAGCGCTGGGCAATGGCGGCGGCCGGGGCGTCGGGACGGATCTTGCTCCAGCGTTTATTGGCGACATCGCCGACGATCAACTGCGTGGAATGCTGCTCGGGCGTCGGCACGATCTGGCCGATGCGGCTCAATACCAGGTCCATCTGCGCTTTGTCGCCAGTAAGAAAAAGCCAATGAGGGTCATCGGAACCCTGCTTCAAGGTGTAAGCCTTGAGCACCGCTGGCGTGTCGCGCAGCGGGTCACTGGTAAGGGAAATAAAGGTGATGTCCTGCGCCTTGTCACCCAGCAGCTCGCGGACTTCTTTGAGCTTTTGCGTGATCAGCGGGCAGGCATCGTTGCAACTGGTGAAGATCACGTTGAGCAGCACTATGCGGTTTTGCAGCGCATCGCTGTAGAAGCGCAACGTCTCGCCGTTCTGATCCTGCAACGGCGTGTCGGTGAACCAGGTTTTCGCGTCGTGGGTGCCTTTGGCCGGCGCAGCAGCCACAGCGGCTGGCGGCTCAGAGACATGGCCTTCGTGAGCGAACGCGACGTTACCGAGAATCCAGAAGCACACGGTCAGGGAGATCCAGTCGAGCAGTCTCATGGCTGTTGCTCCATGGCGATGGCGGTGTGTTTGGCGTGGGTGCGCAGGCCGCTGAGTTTTTCCACTTCCTTGGCCAGCAGCGCCGGATCAGTGAAGCCGTAGTAGCGCATCCAGTGGCGGCTGTCGCCGTCGCCGACGAGGATCAGCGGTTGATGACTCTTCAGGTCGCCGCTGAAACTGCCGAGGCCCTTGAGGGTTTCATTGATCGACTGTGGCGAGCCGGTCAGCCAGCTCCAGCCCGGCCCGCGCTGGAAGGTACGGGCATAATCCTGCAGGCGTTTCGGGTCGTCGCGCTGTGGGTCGATGCTGATCGACACCAGTTGCACTTCCTCGCCGACGCGCGCACCGAGCTGCTTCTGCACCTTGCCCATGATCGACGAGACCACCGGGCACACCGTGGTGCAACTGGTGTAGATAAAGCTCATGACGACGATTTTGCCCTGCACCAAGTCTTGTTCGAGGCGTACGGTTTTACCGTTCTGATCGAGCAGCGGCACATTGGCGAATTTCACTTGGGCATGCTCTTGGGTGTTGCTGGCCGGGGCTTTGTGCCCGGCGTGTTCGTCTGCCGAATGAGCGTGGACTTGTTGAATGCCAAAGCTCAACAGGCACAGGGTCAGTAGGCCAGTGGATGCAAATCGGTTCATGTCGAAACTCCTCTTCAACGGGCCTGGCCGGGGGTAACCCGAACACTGGCAAAGGTCTTGTCATCGAAACCGGCGCCCAGCGATGCCGCACGCACATGCAGGTACCAGGCGCCGCTGCGGTCGAGGGTGATTGGCGCCTCGTAGACGCCGTCGGCGACTTCCAGCGCCGCCACTTCACGCGGGTGCGAGGTGGGCGCGAGGTAGTAGCGCAGTTGCACGTCTTTGACGCCGCTGCGTTGGGTTTTGTCTTTGCCTTGCACGATGCGGAAACGCACGACGTAAGGGTCGTTGAGTGCCACGGCAGTCTTGTCGAGAAGGAACTCGACTTTCGGCTGGCCGAGGTGTTTTTGCGGTTTTCCGTCAGGCTCAATCTGCGCAGTGAAGCAGTGAATGATGTTCGGTTGGTTGAGCAGGAACGCGACGTCGAAACGCCCCGCTGCCGGCAGCTTCACCCGCGCGCTGTAGAGGCCCGGCGAGACTTCGCGCAGGCTGCGGTCGATGACCATGGCGGCGCGGGCGATCTGGCCACGGTTGGGGTAACCGGACATCGGCGCGTTCATGCCTTCGGCGTAGAAATAGGTGGTGTTGTCGACCGGATTGACCACGAACACCGCGTTGTCATCGCGCGACACCGCCAGGCTTGAGGCCAGCGGCAAATCCCCGGCCAGGCGCGGCGCTTGCGGGCCGGCCTCGAAACCTTGGCTGATCGGCTGGCGACCTTCGCCGAGGGAGGACAGGTTGATCATGGTGACTTTCGGCGAAGCGAGTCCGCGAATGTAAGCGTAGGCCTGGGTGAACACCACTTGGTAAGGTTCGGCGCTGACGTCGAGAATGTGGATCGCGCTGTTGGTGGAGGCGTCGATAACCGTGGCGCGGTTTTCCAAGGTGTTGAGCACAAGACCGAAGCGGCCGTCGGCGCTGAAGCCCATCGGGCCGAGGCCTTGTTGCAGTTTGATCACCCGGCGGATGGCGTGGGTGCTGGCGTCGATCACGGTGACGGTGCCGTCTTTACCATCGGCCACGTAGACCGCGCCGGACAGCGCCGAATAGGCGACTGACAGCGGATGCGAGCCGGTTTTGATCTGCTGGACGATGTTCAGGCTGGCGATGTCGATCACGCTGACGGTGCCGTCGTCGCGGTTGCTGACGAAGGCAAAACGGCTGTCCTTGCTGAAGCTGATTTCGTGGTGGCCGCGCCCGGTCTGCAAGTGTTTGAGAGGTTTGAGGCTTTGGCTGTCGATCACCGTCACGCCGGAGTCTTCGGCTTTGCTGGCGTTGTTGCCGACCCAGAGCAGACGTTCATCGGGTTGCAGTGCCACGCGTACGGGTTGGCTGCCGGCTTTGATCGAATCGAGAACCTTGAATTGTTCGCTGTCGATGACGGCCACTTCGCCCGCCGTTGGCATCGAGACAAACACGCGTTTGTTGTCTTTGGGCGTGACCCAATCCATCGGTGGTTGCTTGAGTTCGATGCGCGCGAGGGTGCTGGTGATGCCGCCCACTGACACCGACGGATCGACCACGGCGATGCTGGCGTCGCGGTTCATCACCAGCAGGAAATAGCTGTTGAGGTCGAGCAACGGCCGCGCGCCGATGTTGGATTTGAGGAACACCCCGACCCGGGCTTTGCAGCTCTTGTCGCGGCCCTGGGCTTGATCGGCGGCGAGGGTCTGCGGATCGACCCAGGCGCCCGGCGCCACCCCGGACAACGGCTGGCCGGAAGCGCTGTCGGTGACGCGGAACTGCACATCGGCGAATTCGCCTTCGCGCAGCTTGCCGTCGGCGGCCAGCGGCTTGAGGTCGAAATCCACCGCCACGCCGTCACGGTTCAGCGTCTGCTCGCCAGCGGTTTGCGCCAGCGCAATCTCACTCAGCGTCAACAACGCCCCGGCCATGGCCAGGGTGCAAATACCGACGATGTTGATGATCCTGTTCATACCACCCTCCCCTCATTTGCAAACCCATCCCTGTAGGAGTGAGCCTGCTCGCGATGGCGTCATCCGCCTCACCATCCGAAACCGAGTTGTCCCGATCGCGAGCAGACTCACTCCTACATGGGATTTGCATTCATCCCACCCTCTTCATTGCCTACCACGCCCCCTGTGGGAGCTGGCTTGCCAGCGATGGCGTCCTTCCTGTCACATCAATTGCGCCTGCGCCGCCGTCATCGCTGGCAAGCCAGCTCCCACAGGTTTTGTATCCATCCCGTCAATCTCACTGGCCCCCCTGGCCCCTTGTGGGAGCTGGCTTGCCAGCGATGGCGTCCTTCCTGTCACATCAATGGCGCCTGTGCCGCCGTCATCGCTGGAGAGCCAGCTCCCACAGGTTTTGCATTCATGCCGCAATCTCATTGCCACACCTGGCCCCTTGTGGGAGCTGGCTTGCCAGCGATGGCGTCCTTCCTGTCACATCAATTGCGCCTGCGCCGCCGTCATCGCTGGCAAGCCAGCTCCCACAGGTTTTTTATCCAGCCCGTCAAACTCACTGGCACCCCAGCTCCCACAAGGATTTGCATCCACAGGCATGTTGTCGTTGCACCTGCTTCTACTGCCCCTGCGGCGCCGGTTCCGGTTCGTTGGTCACCCGCAGCAATCCCCATAACCCGGAGGTGTTGCCGTAGGCGCCGTAGTCGCGGAACAGGTAGTCCCCCGGGATCGCATTGCTGCCGCCGGCGCTGGGGATCATGAAGCTGAAGTGCGCGGCCGGCAGGATGCTTTCGTGGGCGCCGATGTACATCGACATCGGGTTGTAGCCGAAGCGCACCGAGCCCACGCCCGGCGAGCCCATCGGATAACCACCGACATCGCTCTTCTCGGCCTGGAACGGATTCACCGACCAGACATGCCCGTCGAGCTGGAACGTGGTGCCGCGACTGCCACCGCTCGGCATCAAAATATGCGTGCGCAACGGCTGCCCCGGTTTGGCATACAGCACCGGCGTCTGCGGATCGCCACCGACCAGCGCATTGCTGTAAGCCATGTGCGCATTGGTCATATCGCCATAACCCGCGCCATCGGCATGCCCGAACGGTGCGTCCGGAGCGAGGCCGAAGCGATACCACAGCGGTTCGGTCTTGTAGTTGATCGCCATGCTCGAGTTGTCCTGCGGATCGGTCGGCACGCCGAAGCCTTCGGCGGCAATCCCTTCCACCGGCCGGCCATTGGCCCAACGGGTGTTCAGCGCCTTGTGCCAGACCATCGCGAAGTCGCGGTAGCTGGTTTGCCCTGGCGCCGTCACCGTGGCGTTGACCTTGCGTGCATCGTCAACCCAGGTCGCGCCGATCGGCAGAATGCTCATCGCACCACCGAGGCCTTTTTGCGGCTGCTTGATCACGTCCGCCGGGGTGATGTTCAAGCCGCCGAACTCCACCGCCGTGGCGTTGATGTTGTCAACGCTGCGGCCCAGTTGCGTCACCGGTTTACCTTCACGCTCCAGGTGCCCGGCGTAGTACTGATAGGTACGGGTCGGGTACGCGCCGCTGCTGCCGACACGCGGTGGCACGGTCTGGATCGGGTTGGCGCCGACGTTGGCACCGTCGGATTTAGTGATGTCATACGCCAGCAATTGCGCGTGCAGGCCGACGTGGCTGGACGGCCGCATCAGGTTGTTGCTGAAGGTGGTCGAGCCCAGACCGCTGTTGCGATCACGCTTGACCATGCCTTGCATCACCGCGGTTTGCGTCAGGTCAGGCATCACGCTCGGCAGACGGTTTTCCAGGGTGATGTTGATGCAGTCCCCCGCCGCTGCACGCAGCACCAGCGGCTCGACCGGAATGCCGGGTTTCAGCTTGCCACTGACCGGATCGAGATCGGATTTACGCACATAGAGGATCGCGGTCGGGTCATGCAGCGGCCCGCTCTGCCCGCCGATGGTGATGGTTTCGCCATCCTCCGGATCGGTCACGGTGACTTGTGGAATGCTCACCGTGCGCGAGTTCAGCACCAGGGTGCCGCCCGCCGGGTTCAGCGGCCCGCCGACATGTTGACCAAGCCCTTCGGGATCACCGATGGTCAGGCCCAGCGTATTGCCGAGGATGTCGTTGGCCAGCGCCGCGACCACTTCATAGTTGCGCTGCACAGTGGGCCGGGTGCCAATGCCGTTAGGGTTGGCGCCATAGCGCGGGCAACTGCCCTCGAACGCCACGGTGTTGCGCATGCCCGCCGGGCTCGGGTTGTTCGGGATGGCGAACAAGTCGGCGCGTTTGGCGGTGTAGTTGCGCATCACGCCCCAGATACCGCTCCAGTAGCCTTCGATCGAAGCGTCCATCGAGTACAGATAATCGCCCGTGGTCGCCGCCGAACTGGACAGCATCGACACCGGCGCAATAAAGCCCATCTGCTCGGAGATGCCGATCATCTGCGACGCACGCCAGCCAGAGTTGGAGCTGTTGCCGAAACCGGAACCGCTCTGCAGCCATTTCACACCGTGCAGGGTGACGTTGTGCTCTTCTTCATGGCCGCCGGCATGCACCCGCAGCCGCACGTTGTCGCCAGTGTAAGTGCGCAGCATCGGCGTGAACGGATCACCCGGTTCGGCGCCGCCCTTGTTGATGTGCGGCGGGAACAGCGTGGTGCCACCGGTTGGGCCGGTCGCCGAGGTGAGCAGATTCGGCGCCAGGTTCATCGCCGGAATTGCCCGGTCGGTACGGCTTTGCATGGCGAACGACAGATCGCCGCCGAGGCCGTCGGCCTGCATACCGCGCTTGCCGTCCGGACCGACCTTGTTCGGGTCGTACACGCGCAGAGCCAGCGGTTCGTTGCGATAGTTGACGACGAACATGCCCGGATCATCCACCGAAATCGCTTGCGGGCATGGCCGGCTCGGGCAGCCCGGGACCTGACCGCCCTGCACTTCCAGTACGCCTTCAAGCAAGTTGCTGGCGTTGTTGCGCACTGGCGGGTTGATTGCGTAGCGGAAGCTGTCGGCGGTGGCCGGGAACGCTTGCGCATTCGGCACACCGTTAGGGCCGGCACCGACGTAGACGCCGGCTTCATAGGCGTGCTGGAAGTCGCTGTATTCGAGGAAGAACTCGCGGAAGCTGTCGTTCTTGCCATCGCCGTCGAGGTCGCCGGTGTTGATCACCGCTTGCCACGACGTCGGGCCGCCGTCCTGGCGCGCGCCGCTGTACAGAGGCTCGCCAGTTTCGGCGTGGAACCAGGTGGAACCGGCCGGTTCCGCCAGCACAGTCGCGTACAGACCGATTTGTTGGTGCGTCGATGGGCCTAAGTGGTCGTGGGTGAAGATCGTGCCGAGGCCGCGATCGACGCCTTTGGCGTTGACCACCGGATCGACGAACCAGCGCTGCATCGCCGTGCGCGCACCGAGCCAGTCGGCGCGGCCGTACTGGCCGAAGAACGGATGGTTCTTGGCTTTCGGGCAGGCTTGAGTGCCGTCACGCGGATCGGTGCCGGCGCACTGGTTGAACTCGCGGATCGCGTGAATGCGTTCCTGCACGGCGCCGGGCGAGAGCACGCCGTCCTCGTAGTTCCAGCCGTTGGAGGAGCCGTCCGCCGAGGTCAGATCCCACTTCGGCAGGTGAATGTGTTGGCCGATCACATCGGTCGGCGTGCGCACCTGATAGTCGTCCATCTCATAGGTGGCCGGCACCAGGTTGGTTTGCTGGTATTGCACGCAATCGAAGGTGTTCATGCGCATCACCAGCGGTTCTGGCGGACGCTGCTTGGTGATCACCGGCCAGGCGTCTTCCCACAGCGCGAGAATGCGCGCCTGCGGAAAGTGATAACCGACCTTGTTATACACCGCGTCGAACTGGATATTGGCGGCTTTGTAGATCCGTGGGCGGTCGGCGGTGAAGCTCGAGGCGCCGACGAAGGACATGCCGTCGATGCGTTCACCGCTGGCGAATTCACCACTACCGGCGCTGGCGGTCAGGCGTTTTTGCCGGTCATCCATGCACGGTTCGTAGTACGGCGCGCCGGCCATCGGCAAGGCACCGTTGGTGCGGAACGCCTTGGCCACCACTTGATTGCCGGGCAGCAAGGCGTAGCTTGGGTGATCTTTTTTCGCGTGGAAGGCCATCGCGGCCTGTTCGACTTCGGTGCCTTCTTCCGGCAGGTAAATAGGTTTGGCGCGAGTGACTTCCTTGGAGAAATCCAGCGAAGTGGTCACGGTGTGCGCTTCGCCACCCGCCGCAACGCCATCCAGTGCGTGCCGTTGCAAGCCGCCATCCCAGCCGCCGGACTGCGCCGGGTCGAGGTTGGCCCACAGCGCTTTGCCGCTGGCCTTGAGCGATTGCGCGGTGGCTGCGTCGAGCATGTCCAGTGGCGGAGTTGGTGGCCGTTGGCCGACCGAACTTTCCATGCCGCCGATCCAGAACGGATAGCCAGGGTTTTTCAGGCTGCCGTCGGCATTGCGGTTGGCTTCGCTGCGATCGACCAGCGCCAGCGAGCCGATGGCTTGACCACCGCCATTGCCGCCATGGTGCTCGCCGTCGTCATCGCCCTCTTCTTCGTCATCGTCGTCATCATTGCCGGCGACCAGGGTTTCGCCGATTTTCGGCACCACCACGACTTTGCCCGGCATCGGTGCCATGGCTTTGCCGGGCAGCGGCACGATGGCCGGAATCGGCGTACCGGCGACGATTTCACCATCGGGCAAGGCCCGTGCACCCGCCGCCGGCTTGCCGCTGCGCAAGGCAAACGGTTCGCTGTGATAGCCGTCGGCGCCCTGCTGCGAAACATCAAGTCGAGTGCCTTCTTCGAAGACATCGTGCACCCGCCACATGGCCCACATGCCCTGGGCAAAGTGCGGATAGAAATGGCAGTGATAGATCGCATCGCCGGCCACGCGGTTGCGGTTTCCCGACCCGCCATTGGCGATTTCATAGGTGTAACCGGCACCCGGACCGATGCCCTGGGCGTCGACGTAATCGGAGTTGTCATCGTTGGGGTTGAACAGCCACTGATGGCCGTGCAGGTGGAATATGTGCTGCTCGTGGCCATTGTGGGTGTTGCGGAATTTGACGAAGTCACCGATGTAGCTGTGGTTGACGTTCGACGGCTCCGACGGATACAGCGCCATGGTGGCTTTCACGCCGATCTGATCGGCGCGCGGTGTCTGGCCCGGGGCGATGTTCTCAAGCCCGGTGTTGGCCGGCACATCCACCAGCATCGCCACATCGCCGACGGTGTGCGAGCTGAGGAAGAATTCTTCATAGGCACACGACAGGCAGTCGTGCATCGGCCCCACGCCCAAACGGTTGGCGACCACTTCGGCGCCCATGCCGCCGGAGCCGTAGTTGATCATGAACGAGTCGCGGGTCGGCTCCAGCACATGGGCCATCACCGGGTCGGCCCAGTACGCTGGGAACGCTTGGGTGGCGGCGGTTTCATCCTGAAATTGCGAAGCGAAATCGCGGAACGCTTCGAGGCGGTTGGGAATTGCCGGGTTACGTTTTCCCACCGACTCCAACGGGTAGGTGCTGGACGGGAAGCTGCCGTCGGCGTTACTGCCCATGACAATCGCGTCGCTTTCGCTGGAAATGATTTCATTGCCATCGACCATGCCGATGATCGGCGTGCCAGCCTTGCCTTCACGCAACCACGGTTCGCGCTGCGGGTAGCGCGCCTGGTAGTCGACGATGGGTTGACCGGTGGGTGCGCGGCCCGTAGTGGCCAGGCGCATTTCTTCTTCGGTGAGGGTATTGCGATAGGTGCGACCGCCCTTGGGCAGGACGACGACCTGGCCAAACAGTCCGTTGGCAACGTTGCCGGCCGCGCCCTCGCCGCCAAACGTTGCGCCACGGCTGCTCACGGCAAACGCGCCTTCACGTTCGGCGAACAAGGTGTAGGAGCGGCTCGCGCCGGGTGGCACCAGAGTGTTGGCGTTGCGCCCGGTGAACGAAGAAATGTCATCGATGCTGTTTACCGCTTGCAGGCCGTTGACTTGAAAGCCGACGTGACGGTCGGCGACCTGCTCGTCGACTTTGAAGTCTTCGGCGCCGTTGGCGTTTTCCACGCCCTCCTCTTCGCCCTCGTTTTCAAAGTGCTTGTTCGGGTTGGCCTGATAGTCGAGCAGGTTCTGCAAATTGATCGTCAGGCAATCGCCGGCGGCCACGCGCAACACCAATGGCCGTGGACGCTTGTCCGGGCGCAACGAGACTTTGCCCGGCACTGCGGCGCCGCCGTAAGCCAGCGACTGCTCATGTTCATCAACGACATCGCGGCGCAGGGCGAACATCATGCCGTTGATGTTCTGCGCGCCGAGGCGGTTGAACATCAGCGGTTGATCGAAGGCGACGACGTTGGCCACCAGGTTGCGCTCGCAACGTACGGCCGCGCCGGCCAGCTCGACGCTGAGCATCGAGGCTAGAATCAGCAGCCAGTTAATCAGGGACGGAGCGTGAGGAAAGCCAGCCATGATCAGGAACCTCGTAGTGGGTGCTCGTGGGAACACTTCTCGACAAATGCCTCGGAGCAATCCGCGTGCCACAAAAAATTGCATTAATGTTCAATCAGTTACCGCGACCACTTGAGAATCCGGGGAATATTCCCCACCCGTTTTCCCCACTTTTCGGGCCACCATGGTTTGCCCCGAAAGTGGGGAAAACCGATTGGGGATTACAACGGCGCATCCATGGCCAGGCCCTGCAGACGCCGGTACTGACGCAACACATTCGGCACATAACGCTGGGTTTCGGCGAACGGCGGAATCACCCGGCCACGGCTGAGCACCGCGTCGGGCCCGGCGTTGTAAGCCGCCACGGCAAGGGCGATGTCGTTGTCGAACAGGGTCATCAGGCGCTTGAGGTATTTGGCCCCGCCCTGGATGTTGGCCTTGGGGTCGTAGACGTCGGTCACACCCAGCTCGCGCGCGGTGTCGGGCATCAACTGCATCAGCCCGCCGGCGCCTTTGGGGGACGTGGCGCCGGGGTTGTAATGCGACTCGGCGTTGATTACTGCATGCAACAGCGCTTCGGGTAATTGATTGACCTTGGCTGCCGCCGAGACCAGTTCCGCGTAGGGCTGGTTGGCGATCATTTGCGGCTGTTGATCGAGACTTGCCACAGGCATTTCAGCCTCGTGGATAACCCGCTCGTAGGTACGTCCGGGCCGGTGAACGTTGGACAGTACATAGCTGCCCTTGGCGTCCACCGAGATGAACACATCGGCCGGCGCGGCGCCGCTGAGCAGCACACAACCGAGCAATCCGCTGGCAAGGAATTTCATGTCGGGCCTCCCCGGATCGACCCCGATAAATTGGGGGAAATGCCCCAATGGCCGATCACGTTTGAGCCATACGCAAGCACTGTGCCGACTCTTGAGAGGCGCGTATTTCAAGGGTTTCAGCGTACAAGCGGGTTTTCAGTGGGGCCTGAGCATGGCAATTGCATAAGCCCTTCAGGCGACACGGCTGCCACTCACGGGAGGTCATCATGAAGCTGCAATTTCGTCCGCGTGGCCAACGCGGTTTTACCCTGCTCGAATTGCTCGTGGTGCTGGTGGTGCTCGGCCTGTTGGCCGGGATCGTCGCGCCGAAATACTTCGCCCAACTCGGTCGCTCCGAAGTGAAGGTGGCCAAGGCACAGATCGAAGGACTGAGCAAAGCGCTGGATATCTATCGACTGGAAGTCGGTCACTACCCGTCCACCGAACAGGGCTTGCAAGCCTTGGTCACCGCACCGAGTGACGAGGCGAAATGGACCGGGCCGTACTTGCAGAAAAAGCTGCCGCAGGATCCGTGGGGGCGTAATTACGCCTACCGCTATCCCGGCGAAAACAGCGAGTACGACCTGCTGTCGATGGGCAAGGACGGCCAGCCCGGTGGCGAAGGTGAAAACGCTGAAGTGACCAACTGGCAGTAAGCGGAGCGCGGCCCATGCGATTTCATTTGAAAGCGGTCGGCAAGGCTGGGGTGGTGTCCTTGAGCGTCGAAGCACCCGGCGACAGCGAAGCACGGCGGATCGCCGAGGATCAAGGTTTGCGGGTGCTCAGCTCGCATGCCGACAAGCATTGGCGCTCGCTGAAACTGCGCCAGCGCGAGACCTTCAACCTGGTTTTATTCAGCCAGGAACTGACCACGCTGCTCAATGCCGGTCTGCCGCTGATCGACGCGCTGGAAAGCCTCGCCGAAAAAGAAACCGCCCCCGCGGCCCGGAAAACCTTGAGTGAGCTGGTGCGCCTGCTCTACGAGGGTAAATCCTTCTCGCAGGCGTTGGGCCAGTTGTCGGCGGTGTTCCCGCCGCTGTACGTGGCGTTGGTACAGTCCAGCGAGAAGACCGGCGCGGTCGGCGATGCGCTGGGGCGCTACGTCAGTTATCGCCAGCGCATGGACGAGGTGCGGCAGAAGATCATCAGCGCCTCGATTTACCCGATGCTGTTGCTGATCGTCGGTGGTGGCGTGGTGTTGTTCTTGATGGGTTATGTGGTGCCGCGTTTCAGTCTGGTGTTTGAAGGGCTGGGCAATAACCTGCCGTGGCTGTCGCAGGTGTTGATGAGCAGCGGGATGTTTCTGCATGCGCATCAGGCTGAATTTTTCGGTGCATTGGCAGCGCTGGTCATCGCCCTTGCCGTGCTGCAAAAGCAACCGGCGTTTCGCCGTGGGCTGGATCGACTGGTGGAAAAACTGCCGGCCGTGCATCAACGGATTTTCATGTATGAGCTGGCGCGGTTTTACCGCTCATTGGGGATTCTGCTGCAAGGCGGGATTCCGCTGGTGACCGCCATGGCCATGGTGCGCGGTTTGCTCACCGTCGCTTCGCGGACGCGGCTGGATCAGGCCTGCGAGCGGGTGCGCGAGGGACAGTCGCTGTCTACCGCGCTGGAGCTCAATCACCTGGTGACGCCGGTCTCGCTACGACTGCTGCGGGCCGGTGAACAGTCCGGCAACCTCGGGCAGATGATGGAGCGCAGCGCCGATTTCTACGACGAGGAAATCAGTCGCTGGCTGGAGTGGTTCGTGAAGTTGTTCGAACCGCTGCTGATGACCTTTATCGGCCTGCTCATCGGGGTCATCGTGATCCTGATGTACATCCCGATTTTCGAACTGGCTTCGAGTATTCACTGACTCCGGGAACGGGTCCGATCCCTGCAAAAACGCACTTTTACGTTCCCAAACAAAACCACAAAGACGGAGAACGATATGCACGTTAAAAAGCTCGTGCTCGCAATGGCCATCGGCGCAGTTCTGTCGGCGTCTACGGTCCTCATTCCGGACAGTGTGTCCGGGGTGTCCAGTGCTTATGCCAAGGATGGTGGGAGTGGTGGTGGAGGCAGTGGGGGCGGTAGCGGAGGGGGCGGCGGCGGAAGTGGAGGCGGAAGTGGAGGCGGAGGAAGTGGCGGGGGCGGCGGCGGTCACGGTGGCAGCGGTGGCAGTGGTGGTGGAAATGGTGGGGGCGGAGGCAGTCACGGCGGGGGCGGCAACAGTGGTAGTGGCGGTGGCAACAGTGGCCACAGCGGCAGCGACCACGGCTCGGGACACTCGGGCGACAGCGGCTCATCCGGTCGCAGCGGCACGCACGCCGAAGCGGGAGATGACCATGGCGTCCACCGCGCTGGTGAAGTCGGTGATGACCACGGGGTCCACCGCGCTGGTGAAGTCGGTGATGACCACGGGGTCCACCGCGCGGGCGAAGTCGGTGATGATCGTGGCGTGCATGCTGCAGGCGAAGTCGGCGATGATCGTGGCGTACATGTCGGCGGCGAGCCGGGCGATGACAAGCGCGCCAACTGATCCATCCTGAAAACACCACACCCCCTGTGGGAGCTGGCTTGCCAGCGATGAGGCCGGGTCAGGCAAAATTGTATTACCTGACACACCGCCATCGCTGGCAAGCCAGCTCCCACAGGGTTTTGTGGCGTTTACATATTCCGCAGACAACCATAATCCCAATGTAGGAGTGAGCCTGCTCGCGATAGCGGTCATTCTGACACTGAAGCTGTGACAGACAGAATGCTATCGCGAGCAGGCTCACTCCTACAGTTTGATTTGCGTACGGCTCAGAGGGCGACGTGGCTCTCGTTCAGGCGTTCGCGCAAAAACTCGACCAACGCCTGCACCGGTCTCGAGGCCTGGCGATGCTGTGGATAAACGGCTGAAAGTGTCAGCGGTTCCGGCCGCAAATCATCCAGCACCGGCACCAGCCGGCCATCCTTCAACGCCGCGCCGACAATGAACGTCGGCAGATAAGTAATGCCCATCCCCTGCACCGCCGCATCCCTGAGCAACTCGCCGTTGTTCACGCGCATGCGCCCGGTGACGTTGACCAACACAGGCTTGCCCTGCCCCGCATTGAACCGCCACTGCACCGAACGCCCATGCCCATACGGCAGGCAGTCATGGCTGTGCAGGTCTTCGGGTTGCTGCGGCGTGCCACGCTCGGCGAGGTACGCCGGGCTGGCGCAGTACACCCGCTCGATCGACGCGATACGCCGGGCAATTAGCGTCGAGTCTTCCAGTACGCCAATGCGCAGCGCCAGATCGTAGCCCTCACCGAGCAAATCCACCGGGCGGTCACTCAAATCCACCTCGACCGTGACCTCGCGATAGCGCTGCAAAAACATCGGCAGCAGACACCCCAGATGCGCCACGGCAAACGACAGCGGCGCACTCAGGCGAATCGTCCCGCGTGGCTCGGCGGTCTGCCCGGCGATGCCCTGCTCCACTTGCTCGACTTCGCCCAACAGGCGCAACGCCGATTCGTAATAACTCTGCCCCAGCGGTGTGACGTCGAGGCGCCGCGTCGAGCGGTTCAACAAGCGCACGCCGAGGCGCTCTTCCAGTTGCATCAAGCGCCGACTGACGAACTGCTTGGACAGGCCCAATTGATCGGCCGCTGAGGTGAAGCTGCCGGAGTCCATGACCTGGCAAAAAATACGCATGTCTTCGAACGGGTTCATTGTCACTCTCTGGTGGACAGTTAAACGCTTTATAGCCGCTTTTTCACTTTCGAGCAGCTCATTAATCTGTGCTCACGGTGTTGCTGAGGCCTGAAGCCCAGCGCCACAGCAGCCCGCAACCCAGGCATAAAAAATCAAAAATATTCAAAAGGATTTCCACCATGAACATCGTCAAGAAAACCCTCACCGCGTCCCTCCTCGCCCTGTCCATCGGTAACGCCTTCGCCGCCGAAAACAGCGGTGTCGAACACAACACCCAAGCCTTCCTCAACGCCCTCGCCGCCGGTGGTGGCAAACCGCTGGAGCAACTGAGCCCGAAAGACGCCCGTGCGGTGCTGACCGGTGCGCAGGCTTCGGTAAAAGTGGACCTGTCCGGTGTTGAAGTCAGCGACAAGGCGATCAAGGTCGATGGCCAGACGATCAACCTGAAAGTGGTGCGTCCGGCCCAGGTCAAGGGCGAGTTGCCGGTGTTCATGTTCTTCCACGGTGGCGGCTGGGTGCTCGGTGATTTCCCGACCCACCAACGGCTGATTCGCGACTTGGTGGTGGGCTCTGGCGCCGTCGCGGTGTACGTCGATTACACGCCGTCGCCGGAAGCGCAGTACCCGACCGCGATCAACCAGGCTTACGCCGCAACCAAATGGGTGGCCGAGCACGGCAAAGATATCGGTGTCGACGGCAAGCGCCTGGCAGTAGCGGGCAACAGCGTCGGCGGCAACATGGCAGCGGTCGTGGCGTTGATGGCCAAGGAACAGAAAGCCCCGGCGCTGCGCTTCCAGTTGCTGATGTGGCCGGTGACCAACGCACAGTTCGACGACGGTTCGTACCAGCAATTCGCCGAGGGCCACTTCCTCACCAAAGGCATGATGCAGTGGTTCTGGGACAACTACACCACCAACCCGGCCGAACGTGCGCAGATCCACGCCTCGCCGCTGAATGCCAGCGCCGAACAGCTCAAAGGCTTGCCCGCCGCCCTGGTGCAGACCGCCGAATTCGACGTGCTGCGTGACGAAGGCGAAGGTTATGCGCGGCACCTTGATGCGGCCGGTGTAGCGGTGACCTCGGTGCGCTACAACGGGATGATTCATGACTTCGGTTTGCTCAATCCGCTGAGTCAGATTCCTGAGGTGAAAGCGGCGGTGCGTCAGGCGGCGGCTGAGCTGAAAACTCATCTGAATCCATAACGGCAAAAGATCGCAGCCTGCGGCAGCTCCTACATTGGAATACGTTCTCCTGTAGGAGCTGCCGCAGGCTGCGATCTTTTCAATTGCAGACACCACGGAGCCAAGGTCATGACATTTTTCTACACCCACCTGCTGTCCTGGAGCGCCGCCCTGCTGTTGCTCGACGCCGTGCTCTGGCACTTCTCGCCCTTCAGCCATCGCGCCCCGAGAGTCGCTGTGCGGCTGGTGCTGTTTCTGGCGTTCACCGCGCTGGTGATCAACGCCGGCGTCAGTCCGTTGCAAGCAGCACAATTTGCCGATGACCGCGTGGCGCAGTTGGGTGCGACGGCGTTGGGGATTCTCTGGTGGCTGTACGCGGCGCGGGTGCTGACCGAAGTCATCGGGCTGGCGCTGATGCGCCGTATCGGCCACAGCGGTCGTTTGCTGCAGGACGTCATTGGTGCACTGGTGTTTCTGGTGGCCATCGTTGCGGCCGCCGGTTACGTGCTGGAACTGCCCGTGAAAGGCTTGCTGGCGACTTCGGGGGTGGTGGCCATCGTTGTCGGTCTGGCGCTGCAAAGCACCCTGGCTGACGTGTTTTCCGGGATCGTGCTCAACACCACCAAGCCGTATCAGGTGGATGATTTCGTGGTGATCGACGGCGTTGAAGGCAAAGTCTTCGACATCGACTGGCGCGCCACCCACCTGCTGACCAGCGCCGGGACCATGGCCGTGGTGCCGAACTCGGTCGCGGCCAAGGCGAAGATCGTCAACCTCAGCCGCCCGAACAACATGCACGGCGTGTCGATCAGCATTCAGGTGCCGAATCACATCCGCCCGCGTCGTGTTCTGGATGCGCTTGATCGCACCTTGCAAGGCAGCAGCAGTTTGCTCCTCAGCCCGGCGCCGAAAGCCGTGTTGAAAGAGGCCGGTGAAACCATGTCGGAATACGTCGCCAGCGGCTTCATCGCCGAGCTCGGCAAGAAAAGCGAAGTGCGCAACCAACTGTTCGACCTCGCCCACCGGCATCTCGAAGCAGCCGGCATTTCGCGGCATCCGGACGGTGTGATCGAACCGTCGACCCGTGCTCGTGCGTTGCTTGATGAGGTGAAAATCTTCCGCTCGCTGAGCAGTGAGGAGCGTGATCGTCTGGCGGAATCGATGGTTGCGCAACAATACACCGCAGGCCAGGTGGTGCTGGATCTGGATGAAGTGCCGGACAGTCTGTTCGTGATTGCCACCGGCGTCGTCAGTGCGACTGTGGCGGATGGCGACAGCAAGGTCGAGGCCGGGCGGATGGGGCCGAGTGAGGTCATGGGTGAACAGAGCATTCTGGCGGATACGCCGTCGCAGGCGACGTTCACGGCGTTGACGTCGAGCATCATTTATCGGCTCGACAAGAATCTCACTCGTGAGTGCATGGAACAGCGCACGGAGGTGGGCCGGGCGTTGAACAAGTTGCAGGCGGTGCGTCAGCAGAACAGTCGCCTCGCGTTGATGGCTAAACCGGTGGCGGAGAGGAAAGGTGGGTTTCTCGGTTGGCTGCAGAAACGCTAGAGCGGCAAGATCAAGATCAACAGCTTACCCCCTCACCCCAGCCCTCTCCCCCAAAGGGGGCGAGGGGGAAAGGGAGCAGACCGCATGCAATTCAGAACCTGAGTTCGGCTCGGTATCGCAGGTCGGTGTATCC
Organism: Pseudomonas sp. AC242; assembly: GCF_979258655.1. Lineage (NCBI taxonomy): Bacteria > Pseudomonadati > Pseudomonadota > Gammaproteobacteria > Pseudomonadales > Pseudomonadaceae > Pseudomonas > Pseudomonas sp. AC242. The sequence continues at coordinate 1,601,523 of NZ_OZ409873.1, read as the reverse complement.
GAAAGAACCCCTCGGTCAGTCCCCTCTCCCCGAGACCTCGAAGGAAAAGGGAGCCGATCTTCGGGCTTTTCATGACCCGGGTTCGGCTCGGTATTGCACGTCGGCGTACCTCGAAAGAGCCCCTCGGTCAGTTCCCTCTCCCTCCGGGAGAGGGTTAGGCGGGCGGCGTTCCGATGAGGGGCTTTTCAGGATCAGCCGATTACTTGGCAGTGAACTTGGTATAGCTGTTGATCAGGTTGCGATAGTTAGGCAGACGCTCCGACAGCAAATGTGCCAGACCTTCCATATCATTGCGCCAGTCGCCCTGCAGCTCGCACGCCACCGAGAACCAGTTCAGCAGGTGGGCACCCGCCGCCGACATCCGCGCCCACGCCGCTTGCTGCACGGTAGTGTTGAAGGTGCCCGACGAGTCAGTCACCACGAACACTTCATAACCTTCAGCGATGGCCGACAGGGTCGGGAACGCCACGCAAACATCAGTCACCACACCGGCAATGATCAGTTGCTTGCGCCCGGTTGCCTTGATCGCTTTAACGAAATCTTCGTTGTCCCAGGCATTGATCTGGCCCGGGCGCTGAATGAACGGTGCATCCGGGAACTGCTCACGCAGTTCAGGGACGATCGGGCCGTTGGGACCTGCGTCGAAACTGGTGGTCAGAATGGTCGGCAGCTTGAAGAACTTGGCGATGTCGCCCAGCGCCAGCACGTTGTTCTTGAATTCGTTCGGGGTGAAATCCTGGACCAGCGAGATCAGACCGGTCTGGTGATCGACCAGCAGTACGACCGCATCATCTTTGTTCAGACGTGTGTAAGGAACGCTCATGGGAAAACTCCTGATGGACGGATGGATGAAGCGTTGAGCGCCGACCGGATGGCCGGCGCTTCAGGGGAAATCAGAAAGCGAAGCAGGAGCAGCCGAACGCGCCCCAGAAACCGGCGAAGTCGCTGACCGGTGCGTTCGACATCCGCGCCTTTTCATGGCTGTGGGTGTGCACCGCGCACGGGCCGCTGCACTGGTGAACCTGCGCCTGCAACGGCGAATTCGGCCGCCAGTGGCCCGGGACTTTCACCACCGGCGACCAGTCCGGCAACACCGGAATCGAGCGCGGGCCGAGGTCTTCGAAGTCGCCGGCGGCGTAAACAATTTTGCCGCCGACCACGGTCATGACCGATTCGATCCACTTGATCGCTTCTTCCTCGACATGGAAGAAGTCCGCGCTCAGCGCCGCCAGATCCGCCAGTTGCCCGACCTTGATCTGGCCTTTCTTGCCCTGCTCCGAGGAGAACCAGGCGCTGCCGTGGGTGAACAGTTCCAGCGCGGTGGTGCGCGGCAGACCTTCTTCGTACAAGGCCAGACCGCCGACCGTGCGTCCGCTGACCATCCAGTACAGCGAAGTCCACGGGTTGTAACTGGAAACGCGCGTGGCATCGGTGCCCGCACCGACCGGCACACCTTCGGCGAGCATGCGTTTGATCGGCGGGGTCGCCTCGGCGGCTTGTTTGCCGTAGCGGTCGACGAAGTACTCACCCTGGAACGCCATGCGATCCTGGATCGCGATGCCGCCGCCCAGCGCTTTCACCCGCTCGATGTTTTGCGGGGTGATGGTTTCGGCGTGGTCGAAGAACCACGGCAAGCCGTTGAACGGAATGTCACGGTTAACCTTCTCGAACACGTCGAGCATACGGCTGATCGATTCGTTGTAGGTCGCGTGCAAGCGGAACGGCCAGCGCTGCTCGACCAGGTGGCGCACCACCGGCTCCAGCTCTTCTTCCATGGTCTGCGGCAGGTCCGGGCGTGGTTCGAGGAAGTCCTCGAAGTCCGCCGCCGAGAACACCAGCATCTCGCCGGCGCCGTTGTGACGCAGGAAGTCGTCGCCCTGATGCAACTTGACGCTGCCGGTCCAGTTCTGGAAATCGCTCAGCTCTTCTTTCGGTTTCTGGGTGAACAGGTTGTAGGCGATGCGCACGGTCAACTGGTCGTCTTTGGCCAGTTGCTCAATCACCTGATAATCGTCCGGGTAGTTCTGGAAACCGCCGCCGGCATCGATCGCACTGGTCAGGCCGAGGCGATTGAGCTCGCGCATGAACTGGCGGGTCGAGTTGACCTGATATTCCAGCGGCAGCTTCGGCCCCTTGGCCAGCGTCGAGTAGAGAATCATCGCGTTAGGCCGCGCAACGAGCATGCCGGTCGGGTTGCCGTTGCTGTCGCGGACAATCTCGCCACCCGGCGGGTTCGGCGTGTCGCGGGTGTAACCGGCGACGCGCAGTGCGGCGCGATTGAGCAGCGCACGGTCATACAGGTGCAGGATGAACACCGGGGTGTCCGGCGCGGCCTGATTGATTTCTTCCAGAGTCGGCATGCGCTTTTCAGCGAACTGGAATTCGTTCCAGCCACCGACCACGCGCACCCATTGCGGGGTCGGCGTACGGTCAGCCTGATCCTTGAGCATGCGCAGCGCGTCGGCCAGCGACGGCACGCCTTCCCAGCGCAATTCGAGGTTGTAGTTCAAACCGCCACGGATCAGGTGCAAGTGCGAGTCGTTGAGACCCGGGATGACACAGCGGCCATGCATATCGACCACTTGCGTGTTCGGCCCGCGCAGGGCCATGGCCTGGTTGTCGTTGCCGACGACGACAAAGCGGCCGTCGGTGATGGCCACGGCACTGGCCAGCGGTTTGGTGCGGTCTACGGTATGAAACTGGCCATTGAATAAAATCAGATCGGCGCTCATCGCAGTTCCTCAAGCAAAGTGAAAAGGAGCGAACCTCGCGCGCTCAACGCGGCGAGGTGTCTTGGGAATCGAGGTGTTCATGGGCCTGGCTGGCTTCGAGCCATGGCGAAAACAAACGGGTGACCGGCGGCATCACCACGTACACCACCGACAGGACGATGGTCAGGGTGATCAGGAAAGTAGCGACCACATAGTTGGAAAGAAGCGGATGCAGCGCCAGCAGCGGCCCCCAGATCAGTGGCACGAGCAAGGTGTGCGGCAGAATCACCAGCAGCGTGACCACCGCTTGCTTCCAGCGCGGCGGCGGCGAAGCGGCATCGGCCAGTGGCGTAAACCAGAATTCATTGATCGGTGCGACTTCGGTCTGATCGCCATCAGCCAGCATCGGCGCGGCTTCGGCGACCAGTGCCTGACGCTGCGGCGATTCCAGCCAGCCTTGCATCGCTTCGGTGCTGCTGAAACGCAGCACACAGGTGTAGAAGTCGAGGCGGCCGCGCTTGCCGCGCACCACGTCCACACCCAAATGCCCCTCACGCTGCCCCGCCACGCGAACGATATTGCGCAGCCAGGCCTCATATGCTGACTCGAAACCGGCCTTGACCCGGTGTTTGATGATCAACGTGACCGTCTCATCGGCCCCCGGTGACTGTGGATTGAGGACTTCAGGCATAACGCAACACTCCGGGCAAACGAACAGAAATCGCCAGCCGTCCCGGCCCGGCGATCAACACAGTGCTAAACAGGATCAGCAGCAACCAGCCGAACTGCCCCTCGGCCACACTCCATTGCGGATGCACGACCAGCAACGCCACCAGCAGCACAAAGAGAATAGGCACGCAGGCCAATCGTGCCAGTAACCCGGCGACGATCAGTAGTGGGCAGAGGACTTCGGCGAAGATCGCCAGGATCAAAGTGAGGTGAGATCCGAGGTGGAACGGGTCTTCGATCAGTTGCAGTTGCGCGGTGAAGTCGAGAAGCTTGGGCAAGCCGTGGACCCACAGCAGAAACAACCCGCCACTGACCCGCAGGAACAGCAAACCGATGTCGCGTGCCTGTTCATCTGTTGAGGCATTCATGACCCGACCCTTGAAATGTCATTGGCTGGAATCATGCCAATGATGGTCGGGAGGAAATTGGATGGGTGTGCTCAGTTCTTGCGATCAACCAGGTTGCCGGGAACGCCGAAGAACTCTGTGGGAGCTGGCTTGCCAGCGATAGCGGAGTGTCAGGCGACGTCGCTGTTGGCTGATCTGACGCCATCGCTGGCAAGCCAGCTCCCACAGGGTTTCTGAGCGCCCCAAGTTCCGCGTGGGAACGATCAGTGGTCCGGGTTAGCCCGGTAACTCCAGGCTATCCAGCACCCGATTCACCGCCAGCTCACCGAGCATGATCAACTGCGCAATCCCCAACAACGCCCGGCGCTGCGGCGCGGGCAACAGGTGGGCGACGTCCTGGGCGATGGTCTTGGCCGAGGCGAGTGTTTCGCTGGCATCGGTCAGCAGTTCTTCGGCTTTGGTGTCGGCGGTTACGGCATACATGCCACGGGTTCTGCGTGGCGGTGGCGTGGAGCCGGGTGGCAGGAGGTAATGGTCGAGGGCGCGGTCGGCAGCTTCGTGGAGTTTTCGGGAGTCGATGGATTCGTAGGGCGATGTGGGGTCGATGTCAGGCGGGTTGGGGGTGACTTTGAACATGGTGAATCTCCTTTTTAGAGCCGAGATCACCACGTCCTGTCGCTAAACAGGATGGGGGGCGACCGTATGCAGGTTAGCGAACCGGTAAAAAGGCAACCCGGTAGACCCGAAGGTCTCCCGCATACAGCCGCCATAGCGAAGTGCAGACGATAGCCTGCAACGAAGCATGGAGCGCTGATGCACTTTTTTTGGTCCGAGTCGCTAAACCCGATCGCTGAGTTTTCAGCGACCACCAAACGATAGAGACCCGACCACAAGCGCACAAGCCGGCGGATTCTGGCGTAGCTGTAGGCAAAGGCGCAAGGTTGCGTAGCCTGAAAGAGTGTCTGAGGGTGTTGCTTAAACGGCGATGTTTAAACCACCAACAACTCAGGGATCACGCCGCTCCCACAGGGGATCAGTGCTGTATTTGAGATTTGCGCAGGGATTCAGCTAGCCGGGATATCCAGCGGCGCTGCCATGACTGGTTTAAGGTTGCCGAGTGCAAAGGAGCTGTGTTCATTGAACGTTACCACTGCTCGATTTCGGTGAATCCGCCCCCAACCATTGATCCGCTGGATCGTAATCGAACACATATGCACTTCTCGATGCGTTAGAGGCTACCCGTACAATCGGCAGAAAGTGCCCGGTCTGGTTGAAATAGTCCCATTGAAAAAATTGAGCGTTCAGACGCCCCGAAGCCGCGACGTAAAAGAACGCTTCCAGAGGTAGCTGCGCAGGGATGTCCTGTGGCCAGTTAGCGATGATAACCTCGTTGTGTACGCGCTGATCAGTGGCGTTGAGTCGAGCACGCGCTTCGACGCTGACCGCAAACGGCGCCTGGTTCCCATTGAGGCTGCAGCCGTGATATCGGCTGGCCTGTGCGTAAAAATGAGTGATCACCTCCTCCACATCACTTATGCCTTGCTCATCACACGGCCGGCTATCTTGGGGGGCATCGGAATGCCCATTGCAGCTGTCGCTTCGATAAAAAGTCGCACCGTCGAACGGGAAAGAGCAACGCAAGGTCAATGGATAACCTGTCGGAGCCGCGAGCTCCTTCATGATCAAGCCCTCGTTCTTGGCCCAAGCCAGAACAGGCAAATGCACATCCGCCCGCAGATAGGAAAAAGACACACCATTGCGCTGAATCGAACCGGGGCTGGGGTTCCACGCATGAAAGTTCGGCGAGGCGTCGGTGGTGCGTATCAACACGCCGTTGCAGTTATAAGCGGCGGTATTGCCCCGGCATGCCATGGCGGTATCGGCGTAACGCGCATTCAGTCGCGCCGCCACTTCATAGCCGCTGTAAACCTGCTCCTTGAGATCGAAACCGAACACGGCATCGGGCCCCTGCATCAGGTCCATGCGCATGATGGGCAACCAGTCGCCGGTCGCGATGAAGTAAGCCCGCTGATCTCTCTGCGCGCCGAGTAACGCGGCGGGTTGCGTCATGTCGTAGTACAGGCCTTGTAGCGGTAGTTGTTTCGGTGCGCTGACATCCCAGTTGCGCAACTGCACCTGCATCGACCGAACCGACCATTCGTTATCAATGCCCTGATGTGCCAGCAGGCTGGCCCTGAACTGTGCCGGGGCAAGGCTGCTCAATGAACACTGCTTTGCTGTTTGTAAATCCTGCTGATGAAAATGCGTCAACCAGCTCTCGGCATCGGTCACGCCTTGGGCAGCGCAAGAACTGCTGTCACGTCCTGACGTCACTGCGCCGCAACCAAAGTCTGGTCTATCGTCATCCAGTGCCAGTTCGAATGGATAGGCACATAACACGTTCAGCGTTTTACCCAGACCTATGGCAGTGAATGAATCACTGAAGACAACGCCGTTGGCTGATGACAAGGTGCGAGTCCCCAGGTCGCTGCGCAGATAGACAAAAGCCTCGGCCCCCAACTGCGTGGCGACCTCACCGTGTTTCCAGAACTCAAGAGCCGGATCACTGCCGCGCACCAGCACACCGCTGCAAAAATACGCTGGGTTGGCGCCCGGGCATTCGGCCGTGGTGTTCTGATAACGTCTGTTGAGCAACTGCGCGGTTTCCGGGCCGGTGGCGGCGAGGACCGGACCGCTGAGCAACAGCAATGCCAGCAGGTATCGGGTTATCTGCATCCGTGCGCCTTGCATGGCTTCTACCCCCTGCCCTTTTGACGCTTCGCTTGAGTCGCACTAACCCCGAGGACCTGCCAATACGTGTCCTTGTTGTGCGCACTGGCATTGTCATTGACAGAATCGCCGTTAAGGTCATAAGTCCACGCGGTACCGCCACCCAGATCTTCGCCGGTCCATACGGGATAGTTCAGCCACTCAAGGTAATCGGCCACCGGGCCGGCGTCGGGGAAGTACAGCGTCCACATGCGTTTGATCTGGGTCAGCGTGACCGGCTGCAATTTTGCTGTTTCGCACAGTGTGAGCATCCCTTGAAAATCCGCGCTGTGGGTAAGGAAGTGCACTTCAACAATGCCCTTCACAGTCAACGGGTAGGTTCGGGTCTGGCTCTGGCTGTCGGTGGCGCTGATCGTACAGTCGCCATTGCGAAGCGCAGTGACTTCGCCCGACAGCGTATCGACACTGGCAATGGCCGGATCGCTGCTGGTGTATTGATAGGGGCCACTCCCCCACTGCGCAAGACGCGTCATTCTGGCCGCTTCGGGTAACTTCATCGGCGGTTTATCAACCGACACCACATGGTTGTGCGCGCTCAGATCGAGGGCCGCCTGCGCGTCAAAACCTGACTGCAATAGAAGCTCCAGTCTTTGCGACGGCACACGATCGCCGCCATAGAACTGCACTTCGAAGTGAATGGGGACGATGTCGTTTGCGTCGGCAATCAATTCACTGCCAAGCACGGTGAAGGTGACGTCTTTGCCAACAGCGGTGGGGCCAATCGGGATGTCATCGGTGTACTCGCCGACACTAAGAAAAACGTGATCACGGTAGGCCATGTCGTCATAGGGTTTGATTCTGACCGTCACGCCTTTGGCCGGAATATTCGCAGGATCGAGTACATCGCCGGGCGCTTCGTCTACCGACGGTTTGAGCGGGGTGTTTGTTGTTTTGTGCATGGTGAGACCTCACACGGCGCTCGGTCGAGCGCCGTGTTCCGGGTTTGCAGCAAGGCTCAAGGGCAAGCGTTCAACGCCCGGTATTCAGCTCGGCCCAGCGACTGGCCAGAAGTGCCCGGCCTCTGGAGATCGGAGTGGCGTGATAAGACACCTTGCCCCTCAGCCGCTCCTGTACGGCGCTGCTGTCCCCGCCGCCATCGGCATGTCCCCAGGTCACGACGCGGCCGTCAGCGGTTAGCGCAGTAAACCCATGAGTGTTGTCGTATAGCGCTTGTACCTGAGTCAGCTCAGTGACGACCGTCGAGGTGTCGCCACCTACAGTCGCATTCCCCCAGGCGACCACTGTGCCGTTCTTGCGCAACGCAGCAAAAGCCATGGAGGAACCACACACCTGAACAATGTCATCGAGCGCCGCGATTTCGGCAGGTACCAGACCACCCTCCGCAGGAGTGCCCCACGCCACTACGTGACCGTTGCCTCGGCGCGCTGCGAACGCGCGCCAGGTAGAACTAACCTCGACTATGTCCGTGAGCCCGCCGATCAGCGCGTCAATCGTCCCGCCGTAAGCCGCCGTTCCCCACGCCACCACCTGCCCGGTGGCACGCCTTGCAGTGAAGGCCTGCGCATTGGCGCAGCTCAATTCGATGATGTCGGTCAGCGACGCAATTTCAGCCGGCACTGCGCCGCCATAGGTGGCGTGGCCCCAGCCGACAATCCGCCCATTGCCACGATGCGCGGCAAAGGCACCAAAGCTGCCGATCAGATTGTCGATATCGGTCAAGCCTGCAATATCACCGGGAACCACCCCACCGTTTGCCGCCAGGCCCCAGGCCACAACATTCCCGGCGGATCGTTTTGCTGCAAAAGCCTGACCCGCCGCCACCACTCGAACAATATCCGTCAGTGCGCTGATGTCTGCAGGAACACTACCTCCATCGGCAGATGTGCCCCAGGCAACCACCTGCCCGGTCGTCTTCAACCCGGTGAACGCGGTCGCATTACCGATGACTTCGACAAAACCCAGCGGATCCATACCGCTCATGCTTCCGCCCTCGGCGGCGGTTCCCCAGGCGACAACTGCACTATTGGCGCGGCGAGCCGCATAAGCGCTGCGCGTGCAGCTCACCTCAACGATGTCATCCATGGTGATGATGGTCGGAGGAATATTGGCACCGTACGCAGCGTTGCCCCAACCGGCGACATCCCCGACATCTCGGTGAGCGACGAAAGCCGCGAGTCCTGTGACCGTGGTGTCGATCCCGTTGCCAATGATATTCGCCGAGTTGAGCGTGACCAGATCATCGGCAGTGCGCACTTGCAGCGGCTGCTGCGGTGAGGTATCGCGCCAGGTGGCGGCGGTCATCCACTCCGTGTCCGAAGCGTACTTCCACTGCGCTTGCAGCGCCTGCCCGGTGGTGGCATTGAATGCGCTCAGTACACGAGTGGCACTGGACGCGCGATAAGTACTGCGGTTATAGCGCGCCCCCATGATCTTCAGGGTGCCGCTGCCAATGACCCGGCGAACATCGTAAACCGTCGGCACCGACGGGCCATCGGTCCCTCCCGCCTTGCGCTTGACCTCATAACGCAACGAGATGCTGTCATCGAGGTTGGCGCTGATCACCGTGTGGGCCACCTTGATCACGCTGAGTTCTTTGTCGGCCTCTGCTGCCAGAACCGTGTGGGGGTAAGGAGTGGTGGTTTTGCCGACCACGGTCACGGTGATTTCATCGTCGGTCTTCAACCGAGCAGTTGCCGGGATCACTACCGTTGCGCCGTTGGGGTAGACATCGTCCGGGTTCAACTGATCCTTTTGCGAGCCCGTGGCTTCCCGGAAGGTGGCAACCGGCAGCCGGAACTCATGCGCTTGCACGTCAAACTCATAAGGTTTGCCGTCCGCCTCGCCGCCGTTAAACAACTCGACCCGATAATCGACAGTCACTTTTTTGTTCAGGCTGGCCTGCACAACGGACAGGTCAACAGTGAACTCGATCGGTTTGCCCTTGTTATTGCCACTGACCGCTTTGTCATCGGTGTAATTGACCACTCCGTCCGATGATGCCCAGGTCATATAGAAGTGATCACCGGCATTCTCGGGATCATTGGCCGGTATCTCAACGGTTGCTCCGTCCGGAACATTGGCCGGGTCGAGAATGTCATCCAGCGCCTGCACCACGCGGGCCGGGTCCAGCAATTGCCGAGATTCGCCGACGGAGAACACGAGGGGGTTGGAATAACTGAATGTGTCCGTCTCCTTGCGCCATATTTTGTACTTGGCCGTGATCATGGACCCGCGATTTGGCTCAATATGCTCGGCTACGAACGTTTGGCTGAGTCGGAATGACACGTCCATATTTTCGTTGAGCACAGTAATGTCGATGATGTCGCCGGTCTTGCCTGTTTTTGCCCCGTCCCAATCGAAAGCCACCTTATCACCGCGTTTCGTCGGCGTGACGATGGGGTTGGGAACAGTCAGCCGACCAACGCCGTTGGGTAAATCAGCAGGCTCCAGTGAGCCATTGTTTTCGCCCAGCACGATCGGTTTGACCAACTCGAATTTTGGCTCGCCCACGCTCAGCGATGCCGCGGGACGCGACACACGCCTTACAATTTCATCGCTCCCATCCACACTCAAATGGACATACGACAGCACCAGTGTTCCGCCCTCAATGGTCTTCAAGTGCAAGCCTTCGACAGTGAGGAAGAAACCGATCGGGTCGTCGATTTCCTCCCGGCTCGGTGTATACCTTTCGAATTCCGGGATATAGGCACTGCCATCCGGACGTTTACCGAACCACACCAGTTCAAACGCATCGCCATAGTTGAACAGCGAATCAGAGCGAATCAGAATCCGGGTACGTGCCAGGTCAGGGTCAATGGCGCCCTGGTTTTCATCTTCAGCAACAGGGGCATCCAGGCGCGTGGCCTCGCCGTTGACTTGCACGAACTGACCTTTGGATTGCAGCGGATCGGCAATTCCCTCGCGCTCGACCTCATAAGAAAAAATCACCTGGGTTGCGACAAGCCTGCGCAGATCCGCATTCTCGAACTCGAACTCATAGGTGTGGGGAAGATTGTCGACCTCCTGCCTCGGCGCAGTGAACGTGACGGCTTCACCGTCGGCGCTGGTACCGCTGACTTTTACTACAATCCAGTCCTGATGTTTGAATTCGCTCGAGGTTGCCCAGACCTGAACAACGACGTTTTTTTCACCCAACCGGTCAAGGTCGAGAACATTGTTGAGCGCATCCTTGACAATAGGGGCAACCAGCCGATTGGTGTTGAGCGAAACCCTGATCCGGGTTTCTTTACACCAGTCCTCCGAATAGTTATGGACGATATCGCGCACGCGAAAGCTCACGGCCAGGCCCACCGCATCGGTATCACCTGCTTTTTCTATAATCGCCCGCTTGACGTAAATCGTGATGGGATTCTTCACCGGATCACTGATTTGCTCCGCCGTCACCGGGTCGCCCCAGATAAAAATGCCGCCCCAACTGATCTGAGGCTGGTCGCCCACGGCAATCTCAGGATAGGGTTCGCCGCTACCGGATGCGTTTCGAATGACGATAGGCACACCCGCTTTCGGCGCATCCGGATTACCCTCATCATCCGGATCCACCGGAATGTTGTCGCTGTCCACTCCACCAGAGACAAATTCCGGCGGGATGAACATGTACAGATTGGAATGCCCCGGCCCCTCCTCCGTATCCTGTCCGCCGGGAATTTCCAGCTTGACGAATATTTTCAATGGCGGCGTGTACGTCTCGGCGGGATCCAGGCCTAATCGCTTTACCCAATAGTCGATTTCATGGGAGCCCGAAGCAAGATGCCGCGGAGCAACGAACAGGGTCGCACGCTGATCAGATTCTGATTGATCACGAATGGTGTACCGATCCACCTCGACAGAGCCTTTCCTGAGCACCACCAGGTCGCCTTTACTCTTGGTCGTCCATGGGCTGAGGTAGACCTGCAACCCTTCGTCCGGATAGACCCCTTTCGCCGCAGCCCGATTGATCCCCCACTCTCCCGAGGGAAGGATGGGAAGCGTACGACCGGTGATATCCGGCTCAGGAAGTGCCAGCGTTGCGATCTGTTTTTTGAGTTTTAAAAGCATGACAAAACACTCCTGCCGGGGGATTAGGCGACGGAGTGATTAACAGCCAGAAACAGAAAATCGTCACCTGTCAGATCTGACAGGTACAGAGCAATTTCCGACGAGCGGAGGGGTCAACGTGGCGGTATATCCAACGGCGCCGCCATGAACTGGCTGATCCGCGAGCGCAGCCATTTCTCCGCCGGATCGTTGTCATGCACCCCGCTCCAGGCCATCGACAATTGCGCCGCATCAATCGGAAACGGTGGATCTTCGGCGCGCAGCGCACAACCTTCCACCAACGCGCAGGCGGCGTAATCCGGCACAGTGGCGATCATCTCGGTGCCGGCGAGCAAGGCGCGCAACCCGCTGAACTGCGGCACACCCAAGACCACGCGGCGCGTACGGCCGACCTTAGCCAGATCCATATCGATATTGCCGCTCAAGTCGCCCGAGAACGACACCATCGCGTGCGGGCGCTCGCAGTATTCGTCGAGGGTCAGCGGCCCCGGTCGGTCGTCGCCGCGCAGAACCTTGCAGGGAATGTCGCGCAAGGTCTTGCGCTTGGCATTGGCCGGCAGATCGGTGGTGTAACTGACACCAACGGAGATTTCCCCAGAGGCCAACAGTGCCGGCATCAGCAGGTAGTTGGCGCGGCGCACCACCACGACAATCCCCGGCGCCTCTTGCTGAAGCTGACGCAACAACGGCGGAAACAGGCCGAATTCGGCGTCGTCCGACAAGCCGATGCGAAACACATCACAACTGCTCGCCGGCTCGAACTCCTTGGCCCGGCTGACCGCTCCGGAGATAACGTCCATCGCCGGTTGCAGCTCTTTGAGAATCGCCAGTGCCCGCGCGGTCGGCTCCATGCCGCGACCGTTGCGCAACAGCAAAGGGTCGTCAAACAGATCGCGCAAACGCCCCAACGCGGCGCTGACGGCCGGTTGCCCCATAAACAGTTTTTCAGCGACGCGGGTCAGGTTCTTTTCGAACATCAGCGCTTCGAAAATCACCAACAGGTTCATGTCAACGCGACGCAGATCGTTACGGTTCATGGGCACGGATTCCTTTTAGCCAGTCAGACGCCAGTGCTACGCACTTTACGCGATCAACGGGACTGTCAGCGCCGTTTCGCAGCGAAATTAACAACGATTAACTCGTCACCCCCCTGCCCTCGGCCAACAATGAATGCCACTGCGCAGCGTTGTTTTTTTGACCTGAGGGGATGCGCCGACCGTGCATTCCCCATCGACACGGACTTTGGCCATGGCTCACTTACAGCACAGCGTCGCCCTCGCCCCTGCCAACGAACCACGCAAGACCGGCGTCGGCGGACTCAGTCCGCAACGTGAACGACAGGTCAAACAGCTGATCCTCGAACGCCTCGGCGAAAGCCTTGAGGTCACCGAACTGGCTCGCGCCTGTTCACTGTCGCGCAGCCATTTTTCCCGCGCCTTCAAGTGCAGCACCGGGCTGTCACCGCAGGACTGGATTCGCACCCAGCGCCTGGCGCGGGCCAAGCTGTTGATCCAGCACACCGACCTGAGCCTGACGCAAATCAGCCTGGAATGCGGCTTCTGCGATCAGGCGCATTTCTGCCATATGTTCACCCGCAGCGAAGGCATCAATCCGTTTGCCTGGCGCTGCCAGATCATGCGTGAACCCAAAGCTCACCGTGCACAGCCTGCCGTGTTTTGATCGCGGCCCCCGTTGCACTGACGCTCAAACCTGAGGATTATGCCGGGACACCCCGGATTAGAAGGCCTGCGCACGCGCCCGGCACTACTCCGCTCTGTCCGCCGCAGCACCGCAGGAGTGAGCTGTTGAGTCTTTCACCGAATCAGGCCCTCGGTTTTGGCCCTTATCGGATTCATCCCGGGCAACGTTTGGTACTCGAAGGCGAGCAGCCGTTGCGTCTGGGCCGACGGGCGATGGACATCCTCCTGATTCTGCTGGCGCATGCCGGCGAAGTGGTGAGCAAGCAACAATTGATGGCAGGGGTCTGGCCGGACACTGTCGTTGAAGACATCAACTTGCGTGTGCACATGGCGGCGCTGCGCAAGGCGCTCGGTGACGGTCAGGCCGGCCAGCGTTACATCATCACCGTGGCGCAGCGGGGTTACAGTTTCGTCGCACCGGTTTTGCTGAAATCCATGGAGGAGCGCCCTGTGGGCAATGCTGGCGGTCGACACAATCTGCCCTTGCGGCGCACGCGGATGATCGGCCGCCAGCCGCTGGTCGACAGCTTGATGACGCAACTGCCGCGCCAACGCTGCATCACCCTGGTCGGCCCCGGCGGGATCGGTAAAACCACGGTGGCCCTGCGGGTAGCCGAACAGTTGATCGGGCACTATCGCGACGGCATTCGTCTGGTGGATCTGGCACCTCTGAGCGATCCCCGGCTGATCTGTTCACACTTGGCCGCCCTGCTTGATCTGGCACTTCTCGAAGGCGACCCGCAGACAGCACTGGTCAAAGGCCTGCAACAACGGCAGATGCTGTTGTTACTCGACAACTGCGAGCATTTGATCGATGCCGTCGCAGCGCTTAGTGAAAGCATTCTGCGTGGGGCGCCGCACGTGCATATCCTCGCCACCAGCCGCGAAAATCTGCGGGCCGAAGGCGAGTACGTACAGCGTCTGGACTCCCTCGAATACCCGCCGATGACGACGATGCTGGATCGTGAGCTAACGCTGAATTTTTCGGCGCTGCAGTTGTTCGTCGAACGAGCGACGGCCGCGCAGGAAAGCTTCGAACTGAACGATGCCCAGTTGCCACAGGCAATCGAGATCTGCCATCGGCTCGACGGCATTCCACTGGCATTGGAGCTGGCGGCCGCGCAGGTCACCGAGCTCGGACTGGATGGTCTGCTGAGCCAACTGCAAGGCCGTTTACCGCCGCTGGCAGCGGGCAATCAAAGCAGTCTGGAGCGTCATCTCACTCTGCGCGCAACGCTGGACTGGAGTTTCAATCTGCTCGATCGCTGCGAACAAACCTGCCTGCGTCGTCTGGGCGTGTTTCGTGGTGGTTTTACCCTCGAGTCGGCGGCAGCCGTTATCGTCGGTCAGCAGATCGACCCCGGCATGGTGTTTGTGTCGATCACGCAACTGGTGGCCAAATCCCTGCTCGCCGTCGAGGTCGGTGACGAGGACGTGTTCTACCGCTTGCTCGACACCACCCGACGTTACGCGCTGGAAAAACTCGATCACGCCGCCGAATGCGAGGAAACCCGCGAACGCCATGCCGAACGCTGTCTGGCGTTGATGCAGCAGGCGCAGAACGATTGGGAAAACACGCCGACCTTGTTATGGATCGATCGCTACGCCCGAGGGCTGGAAGATTTGCGCGCAGCACTGGACTGGAGCCTGAACGGTGTCGGCCCTGGTGGTTTGGGGATTCGGCTGACGGCGGCGTCGGCACCCTTGTGGCAGGAGTTGTCGCTGCTCAAGGAGTACGGCGCCTATGTGCGCCGGGCGCTGAGCCTGTTTGATGAACTGCACGAACCCTGCCCGCGCCTGAAAGTCGCCCTCAAACTGGCCCTTGGCAGTGCCTGCTACCACACGTGGGGTGGCACGGCGGAAACCATCCAGGCCTTCGCCGAAGCCCGCCAGTTGGCCCACGAGCACGACGACGTTGCCGGACAATTGCGCGCAGTCTCCGGGCACATGGCGGTCAACCTCAGTTGCGGGCACTACCGCATGGCGCTGGCACAGAGCGAGCAGTTCGACCGCCTCGGCCTGCACGGCGACCCGCTGTTGTCACTGAGTACCCACCGCTTGCGCGTATTGGCTCTGCATTATGCCGGCGACCAATTGCAGGCGCGCATCCACGCCGAACAGGTCCTCCAGCGCATGGCGCACAGTGGTCATGTCAACCGCTTCACTCATGGCTTTGGCGTGCAGTACGACCAAAGCGTCGCGTCGCTGACGGTGCTGGCACGGGTGTTGTGGATGCAGGGTCTGCCAGAGCAAGCGTGGCGCACGGCGCGGCAGGCACTGGACATTGCCGTGCAAATCGACCATGGCACTTCGATTTGCTACACCCTGGCGCTGGCCAGTTGCCTGATCGCTCATTACAACGGCGATCAGCAAAACGCCCGGGCGCTATTGCAGTTGCTGCTCGAGCAGTCGCAGAAACATTCGGTGCTGCTGTTCAACACTTGGGCGCGGCACTACGCGCAGGTGATCGAACCACAAGTCAGTGCGCCTGTGTCGACAGGCAGCGGCGGGCTGATCGGGGAAATCATGGTGACTCTGGATGACCGTTTTGTCGACGACGCGCTGCTTGAGCGGGCGCTGAGTGGTGATGCGGGGTGGAGTACGGCGGAGATTCTGCGGGCTCGGGCGGATGCGTTATTGAAGGGAGGGATGGTTTGTCTGGGCGGGCCTCTTCGCGAGCAGGCTCGCTCCCACACTGGTTCCGAGTACATCCAGAATTCCTGTGGGAGCGAGCTTGCTCGTGAAGGGGCCATTCAGGAAGCCGAAGCACTCCTGCAACAATCCCTGACCATCGCCCGCACTCAAGGCGCGCTCGCCTGGGAACTGCGCAGCGCCACTTCATTGGCGCAACTCTGGCAGCGTCAGTCACGCTGTCGCGAGGCGCTGGATTTGCTCAGTCCGATCTATCAACGTTTCACCGAGGGCTACGCGACCCCGGACCTGCGCAAGGTGCACTTGCTGATCGACGAATTACGCGAGGGCGCGCACGTCTGAAGCCCGGCGAATCCGCTTGATGTAACGTGCATGCCGGCGTTCAAGATCAATCCCCTCACCGCTGCGCTCAAGTTCCGTGCGGGCATAGCATCGGGTGGTATTGAGCATCCGGTACCGGCCTGCACTGGCGCCGCGTTCCAGTGACAGCCAAGACTTCTGCGCCAGGCCTTCGATGATCGCGGCCAACTCCGACACAGCCAGTCGCGGGCAACTGATCACCGCCAACGCAGCCTCCAGCGTAAACGCCAGTTTGAACACCGATAGGCGTTGCAGCACGCGTTGCTCCTGCTCACTCAAGCATTGATAGCTCCAGTCGAGTGCCGCCTGCATGGATTGGTGCCGCGCCACTGCAGTGCGCCGGCCATGGCTGAGTACTTGCAGGCCGTTGGCCATTTGCGCTTGCAAACCTACCAGCGCCAGCGCATCGATCTGCGCCGCCGCCAGTTCGATCGCCAGCGGCAAACCG
Organism: Pseudomonas sp. AC242; assembly: GCF_979258655.1. Lineage (NCBI taxonomy): Bacteria > Pseudomonadati > Pseudomonadota > Gammaproteobacteria > Pseudomonadales > Pseudomonadaceae > Pseudomonas > Pseudomonas sp. AC242. The sequence goes on along the minus strand of NZ_OZ409873.1, from coordinate 1,584,770 downwards.
TCGAGTTGACGACAGATCTCAAGCACGGCACTGACATCCTGCTCGCGCAAGCGGAAATCATGCTGTCGCGCCCGCGCACGGCTGACGAACAACTGCACCGAGGAATGTCCCATGGCTTCAGTGATGCAATTGGCTGCCGAGCGCTTCGGAATGGCCAGCGCTGGAACACGCTGCAGGGTTTCCAGACTGACCTGTAAGGCTTCACGACTGGTGGCGAGGATCGACAGTCGAGGCGCGGCGTCGAGCAACGTTTCAACCGCTAATCTGCAAGCATCGCGGCGGTGGTCACAGTTATCCAGCAGCAGCAACGCATGGCGAGTCGACAGCCCTGTCAAATCGCTCTTCAGGGTGCGCAGCACATGGTCGAGCAGCGGCGTGTGGTCGTCGATCAAGCTCAGATCTACTTGCCATACACCGTCTCTGTAGTACTGCAAAAGCAGTTCCGCGACCCGCAGCGCCACGGTGGACTTACCTACGCCCGGCGCTCCGGTGATGGTCATCAACCGACACAGCGGCATTTGTCGCACCAACCCGCCAACCAGCGAGTCACGACCGGTGACCGAGGTCAGTCGCGCTGGCAAATTATGCTGGGGTGTCTGCAAGCCCTCGAAAACCACTTGCGCGGCGCTGTCGCAGCGGACCGGGGCGATAAAGCTGTAACCGCATTGTGGTACATGGACGATGTAACGCTGACCGTTCTCGCCGTCACCCAACGCTCGCCTGAGCGCCGCAATGTGCACGCGCAGGTTGATCTCCTCGACCACCGACGTCGGCCATACCAGCGCGATCAACTGCTCCTTTCTGACCACTCGACCGGCACGCTCGACCAGCACTTGCAGAATGTCCAGCGCGCGACCGCCCATGCGCAAGGGCCGATCTCCATCGAGTATCAGCCGTTGCCGCAGATGGAAGGCGTAAGGGCCGAAATGCAGCACCGACGCCGTGTTCAAATCGTTGAGGCTATCCATGCCAACTATCTTGGCAGCCTCAGATGACGCGACAACCGCTACACGAGGCGCAGCACGGACATCCGAGTGCGCCAGACGGACACAAGCGCTCTAGCTGAACTGTTCGCGGTATTGCACGGGGGTCAGGCCGAGCTTTTCAGCGAACAGCGCACGCATGTGCCGCACACTGCCAAAACCACTTTTATAAGCCACGGTTTTAAGCGGCAGATCGCTGGTTTCCAGCAGATTGCGCGCGCAGTCGATGCGCGCACTTTGCAGAAACTCCATCGGCGTCATATTGATGTCGCGGGTGAACACCCGCGCGAAATGCCGCGCACTCATGTTGGCAATGGCGGCCATGCGCTCGACCGTAAAGGCTTCGTCGAGGTGTTCCAGCACGTAACTCTGGGCGCGGGTGATCGGGGTTTCCTGCGGCGCCACGGCAGCCATCAGCGGACTGAACTGCGCCTGCCCGCCCTGCCGTTTCATCACCACCAGCAGAACTTTGGCAACGTCCTGAGCGAGCTTTTTGCCGTGATCGCGGGCGATCACGGCCAGCGCCATATCGATGCCGGCAGTGACGCCACCTGAGGTGATCAGATTGCGATCCTCGACATAGATCTGATCGGTCGTGACATGGGCTTTGGGGAATCCCTTGATCAGGCGTTCGGTGTAGTTCCAGTGCGTGGTCACACGGTAGCCATCAAGTAATCCGGCATGCCCCAACACAAACGCGCCGGTGCAGATCGAACCGTAATATTCAACGCGCCGGACGGCGTCTTTGAGCCAGGCAAACAACGACGGAAACTGCTGGTTGTAGGCACCGGGGCCTCCCGGCACCAGCAGCAAATCATAACGTTCGGTGTCGCCGCCAATGGTCCGGTCCGCCTGCACCATCACACCATTGGAGGCCCGCAGCGGTCCATCTTCGGTGCCAAGCGTGATCAATTGATAATGCGCATCGGGTTTCAGATACCGATTGGCAACCGAAAAAACCTCCAATGGCCCGGCCATGTCGAGCAGGAGAAAGTCGGGGAACAGCACCATTGCCACGGTTTTCATGGGCAGACATCACTTCAATCAAAGAAACATGAGACAGGCCAGACATTATGGCCAAACGTAGCCGTTTGAGCGCAAAAGTTTTGTGTGACGGCTATCGCAAAACTGTCAACCTGAAAGGGACAGTCTTTCAATTTTCATCTACTTATTGCGCAATCCAGTAAACAGTAACCTTCTCCTCACTCGGACGAATTCACGTCCCGCAAGGAGATTTCACATGCTGACCCTTCGCAAAGCCTCCGATCGTGGCCTCGCCAATCATGGCTGGTTGAAGTCCTTTCACACCTTTTCCTTCGCCAGCTACCGCGACCCTCGTGAACAGGGTTTTTCCGACCTGCTGGTGATCAACGATGACCGCGTTGCCGCCGGAAAAGGTTTCGGCCAGCACCCGCATCGCGACATGGAGATTTTTTCCTACGTGCTGGAAGGTGCGCTGGAGCACAAGGACACACTGGGCACCGGTTCGGTTATCCGCCCGGGTGACGTGCAACTGATGAGCGCCGGCCAGCGGTGTGGCGCACAGCGAGTTCAATCATTCGGCGACCAAACCGGTGCACTTCCTGCAGATCTGGATCGTGCCAGAAGTCAGCGGCGCCAAACCGCGCTATCAACAGGAACATTTCAGCGCCGGGAAAAAACGCGGTCGTCTGCAATTGATCATTTCGCCGGACGGCCACGACGGTTCACTGAAAGTGCGCCAGGATGCACGGGTCTTCGCCGGGCTGTTCGACGGCAAGGAAAGCGCCACGCTCGAACTGCCGACCAACCGCTATGCGTATGTGCATGTAGCGCGCGGCAGTGTCGAACTCAATGGCCAGCAACTGCGTGAAGGCGACGGCGTGCGGGTTCGCGAAGAACAGTTCCTGACGTTGAGCAACGGTGTCGATGCCGAGGTGCTGGTGTTCGACTTGCGGCCGCAGGAATTGCCAGAGATGCCATGACGCGGTGTCTCAATACCCACAAAAACGGCCTTCTTTGAAGGCCGTTTTCTATTGTGCTGATTCGGTTGCTTGCGGCGAAGCAGGCTTTGGTGCACTTATATCTTTGCCTATCTGGATCGCAGCGAGTGTCGTCTGCAGGGTGGTTAGCACAGCCGCTTGATTGGCGAAGTGCGCCCCCACCACGACGGTGATCATTCCGAGAAAGTGGACGGCCGTTGTCGCCCAGTAATGCGCCTTCACTGTCGAGGCATGTTTGATGGCTTCTTTTGAGTCCTCGGCGATTTGTTGTACGCCGTCCCACATCAAATCGTACCGTTTGTCCCTCTCCGCCTGAGTCAAAAGATAAGCATCGATTTTTGCCGACACACCCTCGAAGCGAGCGTCCATCCTGGTCTCAATGGTCTCGATCCGGGCATTGAATTCTTCACGACTTATTGCGTTCATGGCTTGAGTATTCCGGGTTTTACTCGATAGATCACTGATTGGATTTTGACTGAATTCCGAGGTTTTCAATTCGACACCTTCCTGGGTCTACATACCGTCCCTGGTATTAAGTCGGTGAGTTTCCAACGCCCCTCACCGAGCTGATGAAACGGTAGGCCCCATCCAGAATGGTGACAAGCCGGGCGATTCTGCCTCTGGTGTAGGCCGTTTCGTCAGAGGTTGTAGCCCTGCCAAAACAGCATCTACCTATTCATTCTCCGACGCGAACACATCGACAATCTGCTCAATCACCGCCCTCACCCGCGCGGTGTGGCGCAGGTCCGCGTGGGTTACCAGCCATACCTCATACGGGAGCGGCGTAGTGCGCTCCGGCCATAGCCTGATCAAGCCATCGCGCTCACCCATGTATACCGGGATTTCTCCTACACCCAACCCTGCTGCAATCGAACGACGGACGAGCAAACTGGAACTGAGGCTGGCGACGATCCGACCGCGACTCAACGGCTCCGATACCAACGTCAGGTCCTTTTTGCCTTGCAGATACGGTTGATAAACCACCAGATCATGCCCTTCAAATGCCGTGCCCGGCGGCGGCACTCCATTGGCATCTATATAGGCTTGGGAAGCAAACAGCCCCACCGGCCATCGGGCAATGCGCCGGGCAATCAGGTCAGGGTTGTCCGGCCGGGTGTTGCGCACGGCGATATCCGCCTCACGCTTGGCCAGGCTGAGAATCTGTGTGGACGCATCCAGTTGCACGCGCACGTGCGGGTGCTGCTCGTGCAAGCGGGCAATCGCCGGAATCAGAAAATCGATGGCCAGCGAATCCGTGGTGCTGACGCGCACCGTGCCAGTCAGACGATCGTCCAAGCCTTGAATCTGCCGCTCCAGCTCCAGCGCCGAATGCTCCATTTTCTCCACGCTTTTAAGCGCTGCTTCGCCGACCGCCGTCAACGCGTACCCGTCAGAGGTGCGCAGGAACAACGTCGCGCTCAGGGACTTTTCCAGTGCCGTGATGCGCCGCCCGACGGTTGCCTGATCCACCGCCAAAACCCTCGCTGCACCGCGCAGCGTCGATTCGCGGCAAACGGCAAGAAATACCCGTGCGTCATCCCAATTCATGCTGCCTCCAGGCGATGCAAATTCGCATCAGCGTGCCGCTTAATCGCTGCATTAACGCAGCAACGATAGCCGATATGCTGAACGCCATAAACCTTCCGCGAGATCGCTATCATGCGCACTTCAACCTCCACCGGTATCTGGCTGTCGATCTTCGCTGGCCTCTGCGCCAGCCTGGTCAGCATCGGACTGGCGCGTTTCGCTTACACCCCGTTGATCCCTTCGCTGATTGAGGCGCAGTGGTTCAGCGCCAATGATGTGGTCTACCTCGGAGCCGCCAATCTGGTGGGTTATCTGATCGGCGCCCTGCTCGGCCGGCCTGCAGCACGCCAACTCGGCAATAAAAATGCCTTGCGGCTGATGATGCTGGTGGTCACGGCGGCATTTTTTGCCTGCGCGTTTCCGTTGTCGGTGAGCTGGTTCTTCGGCTGGCGGCTGCTGTCCGGGATTGCCGGCGGCGCGATCATGGTTCTAGTGGCCGCGACAGTACTGCCGCATGTCCCGGCGGCGCGTAAAGGGCTGGCCAGTGGCGCGATTTTTCTGGGTATCGGTCTCGGCATTGCCGGTTCCGGGACGCTGGTGCCACCGCTGTTGAGCCTTGGCTTGCAGGCAACGTGGCTGGGCCTGGGGGCTTTGGCCTTGTTGCTGACGGTGCTGAGCTGGTTTGCCTGGCCGTCTGATTTCCTGCACCCGGTCGTTGCGCAAGAAATAGTGCCCGTAGAACCAACACCGCGTGGTGTGTACTTGCTGTTCGCTCAATACGCTTTTATGGCAGCCGGCCTGGTGCCCGCCATGGTGTTTCTGGTGGATTACGTGGCGCGTGGACTCGGTGCCGGGGCGCATATCGGCGCGTTGATCTGGGTGATGTACGGCTTGGGCGCGATTGTCGGCCCGGTGAGTTATGGCTTTCTCGCCGATCAACTGGGCGCACGGTCCGGCATTCGTCTGGTGCTGGTTGTGCAGGCGATTGCCCTAGGACTGCTGGCGATCTCCCACTCGTTTCTGGCGCTGGCGTTGCTGGCGGTGATTCTCGGTTCATTTCCGCCGGGCATTGTGCCGCTGGCGCTGGCTCGGGTGCATGAATTGGTGCCGGAGCACCATCGCCAGCAAATCGCCTGGAGCCGTGCCACGGTGTCATTCGCCACGTTTCAGGCGCTGGCCGGGTTTGCCTATTCGGCGCTGTTCAATGCCAGCAGCGGGCATCACGCGTTGTTGTTCGTTATTGCCGCTGGCGCGATCGTCGTGGCGCTGCTGCTGGAGCAAGCCATGAAATGGCTGCCCGCCCCGGTTGAGCCGCGCTGCTGTGCAAATTGAAGGGAATCATTGCTTGCGCAGCACGCTCCCACTTACACAACTCAAGCCAAGAGGAATCGATATGTCCCTGCCCAGCGAAATGACCCGAATCGAAATCACCGAGCCCGGTGGACCCGAGGTCTTGCAACCCCGCCGCGTACCGCTGCCAGTCGCCGCAGAGGGCGAGGTGTTGATCCGCGTACACGCCGCCGGAATCAACCGGCCGGACGCCTTGCAGCGCGCCGGCAAATACCCGATGAAACCCGGCATGAACCCGATTCCCGGGCTGGAGGTCGCCGGTGAAGTCGTGGCGCTCGGGGCGGGTGTCAATCAGTTCGCCGTGGGCGACAAAGTCTGCGCGCTGACCAATGGCGGCGGTTATGCCGAATACTGCGCCGTCCCCGCCGGCCAGACCCTGCCGATTCCCGACGGCCTGGACTGGGTGCACGCCGCCGCGATCCCGGAAACCTTCTTTACCGTATGGGCCAACCTGTTCGGCCTCGGTGGCGCCAGCCGTGGTCAACGCGCATTGATTCATGGTGGCACCAGCGGCATCGGTACTACCGCACTGATGCTGTGCCGCGAATTCGGTATAGAAGCGTTTGCCACCGCCGGCAGCCCGGACAAATGCGCAGCGATCAGCAACCTTGGCGGCTTGCCGATCAACTATCGCGAGGAGGAGTTCGCCAAGGTCATCGCCGATAAAACCGCAGGCCAGGGCGTCAATGTGATCCTCGACATCATGGGCGGCTCGTATCTCAACGATAACGTCAGCGCTTTGGCGATGGATGGCCGTCTGGTCATGCTCGGTTTCCTCGGCGGCGCACGGGCCAACGACTTTGATCTGCTGGCAATGATGGCCAAACGCGCGGTGATCACCGGCTCCCTCTTGCGTGCCCGTACCGCTGCTGAAAAAGCCGCGATTGCCGATCAACTGCGCGAGCACGTATGGCCAGCACTGTCTGCCGGGCGCTGCCTGCCGATGATCGACAAGGTTTATTCACTCAACGACGCGGCTCAGGCTCACGCACACATGGAGGCTGGCGACCATATCGGCAAGATCGTGCTGCAGGTCGTGTAAGTCTTTGCAGCATTTGGTAATCGTTGCGCCGGGGCGGTGGTCGAAAAACTCACGCGCAGACCGAGGCATCTGGTAAAAAGCCTTCTTTGTCTGCGCCTGGGTGAAACGTTTAATGTTCCTGTCCTTCATGACGCGTCTGCGACGCCGCCGTTTGGCGTTTGCCTGCATGGCCGCGCTGATTATCGGCGTGCCGACCAGTTGTGCCGTACTCGAACACACCGAACGCAAACTGCTGTTTCGCATCGAACCGGGCACCGCCGGTTGGTATCGCGGCTTGCCCGGCAGCGTGCAGGAACTCGACCTGCAACCGAAGAGTTTCAAGGCCGGGGAAAACATTCATGCCTGGTGGTGGCCGGCGGAAAAGGCCAATGCGCCGGCCATTCTCTATCTGCATGGCGTGCGCTGGAACCTCACCGGGCAGTTGTTTCGCATCGAACAATTGCGCGCGGCGGGTTATTCGGTGTTGGCCATCGACTATCGCGGTTTCGGCAAGAGTCACGGTGATCTGCCATCGGAAAGCAGTGTCTACGAAGACGCACGCGTGGCGTGGGAGCGCTTCAAACTGCTGCAACCGGACCCGGCCAAACGCCTGATCTACGGGCATTCCCTGGGCGGCGCCGTGGCGATCGATCTGGCAGCGGAACTTGGGCAGGCCGCCGCCCGCGATCACTCCGCGCTACCCGTGCGCGGACTGGTGATCGAGTCCACGTTTACCACGCTGGCAGATGTCGCCGCCTCTGTGGCCAACACTTCATTGCCGGTGCGCTGGCTGCTGTCGCAGAAATTCGATTCGATCGACAAGATCGCCGACATTCACATGCCGCTGCTGGTGGTTCACGGTCTGGCTGATGCTTTCGTTCCTCCGCGCTTCAGCGAGCAACTGTTCAACGCCGCGCAACAGCCCAAGCGCCTGTTGTTGGTGCCAGGAGCGACGCACAACAACAGCATGGCGCTCGGCGGGCAGAATTATCGCAAGGCGCTCGACAGCCTGATGCAGAGCAAACCAGCGCCGCGGATGGCCGGACCGGCGACCGTGCGCAGCGGGCGGGACACTTAGCGGTAGCCGCGAGCCTGCAAATCGAACAGTTGCGCGTAATGCCCCGCAGCGGCGACCAGTTGATCGTGGCCACCCTGCTCCAGAATCCGGCCTTGTTGCAGGACGATGATGTGGTCGGCATTGCGCACGCTGGAAAAACGATGGGAAATCAGCAAGGTCATGCGCCCTTCGCTGTGCTGGCTGAAATGCTCGAACACCGCCGCTTCGGCCGCCGGATCAAGGGCGGAAGTCGGCTCATCGAGGATCAGAATGTCGGCCTCACGGCGCATGTACGCGCGGGACAAGGCAATTTTCTGCCACTGCCCGCCAGACAATTCCTGGCCCCCGGCAAACCAGCGTCCCAATTGCGTGGCATACCCCTTGTCCAGTCCTTCGATAAAGGGTGCCGCCATCCCTTGGGCAGCCGCCTCTTTCCATCGTTGCGAATCGTTGAACGCCAAGGTATCGCCGACGCCGATGTTTTCTCCGACGCTGAACTGATAGCGGATGTAGTCCTGAAAAATCACGCCAATACGTCGACGTAACGCGGTCTCCTGCCAATCCTGCAAATCACTGCCATCGAGCAGGATGCGCCCTTGATCAGGACGATAGAGCCGGGTCAGTAATTTGATCAGCGTGGTCTTGCCTGAACCGTTCTCTCCGACCAACGCCATGCTCTGGCCTGGCACCAGTTGCAGGTCAATATTTTCCAGTGCCGGTCGACTGGCACCCGGATAACGGAAACCGACGTTTTCGAAACGCAAACCATCGCCCGGGCAGGCACCGACCGTCAGGTGGCCGCTATCGACCTGAACCGGTTCGGCTAGATATTCATAAAGACTGGTCAGGTAGAGGCCGTCTTCGTACAGGCCGCTGATTGCACTCAGGCTGCTGCTCACCGCGCTTTGGCCTTGCTTGAACAACACCAGATACATGGTCATCTGGCCAAGACTGATCTGGCCATGCACAGCATCAATCACCACCCAGGCATAGGCCACGTAAAAAGCCGCCGTACCGAGCAGACCGAGGCCGAAACCCCAGCCGTCGCGCCGCAACGTCAGGCGTCGATCTTCGGCATACAACCTGGCGAACGTGTCGCGGTAGCGTTGCAGCAACAGTGGTGCAAAACCGAACAGCTTGACCTCTTTGATATAGGTTTCGTGGGACAGCAAGGTTTCGATGTAATTCTGCTGCCGACTCTCCGGCGCGCGGCGGGTGAACAGGCGAAAGGCGTCACCGGAAAAATGCGCCTCGGCAAAGAACACCGGCAATGCTCCGACCACCAGCAGCACCAGCGCCCAAGGGGAAAAGTGCACCAGCAGCACACCAAAGCTGATCAGCATGATCAGGTTTTGAATCAAGCCCAACGACTTCATGACCAGTGCCAATGGCCGGGTCGAAGCCTCGCGACGGACACGCACCAGTTTGTCGTAGAACTCGGAGTTTTCGAACTGCACCAGTGACAGGGTCTGTGCTTTTTCCAGGATCAGCGTATTGACCTTCTGCCCTAGCTGCACCCGCAACAGCGACTGCTGCACCGAGAGCGCCCGTTGCGTGCCGGACAACAGCGCCAACACCCCGGCCTCCAACAAAACGTAACGCAACACCGGCCACAACGGCGCACTGCCGTGTTGCGCGTGCAACTGCATCGCTGCGACCACGGCATCGACAATTCGCTGCCCCAACCATGCCGCCAGTGCCGGCAGCAACCCGGCCACCAACGTTGCCAGCACCAGCCCCAGAAACAAGCCACGCGATGTCCCCCAGACCAGGCGCAAGGCGCGCTGCGCCTGATCGAACAAGGACGTGAAGCGTGATAGATCAGGCATGGGGCGTTGGACTCTGCAGGTGATGGTGGTGCGTCATGGTACTCCAGCGCTTGGACTGAATTTCACACAACGACCGCGTTATCGTCGAAGCGCTTTTCAGAACAAAAACATCTGGAAGACTCAGGCCTTTCCGGCGTCCAACGCTCTGCTATGTTTTAACCGCCTAACGCGGAACCCGGCGAACACCCGCCATGCTCCGCGCCTGACTGCCGGGAGCAGAGACATGAGAATCGACCCGTACCTGATCTTCAACGGTGACTGCCGCGAGGCCTTCACCTTTTACCAGCAAGCCTTGCAAGGAAAGCTCGAAGCGATGATGACATTCGGCGAGACACCCGCCGCCGAGCATGTGCCCAAAGAACACCACAATCTGATCATCCACACCTGCCTGAAAGTGGGTGATCAGATGATCATGGCCTCGGACACCACACCCGACCGCCCGACTCAAGGCATGAGCGGCTGCTCGATTTCGCTGAATGTCGACAGCATCGCTGAAGCTGAGCAGGTGTTTAACGCTCTGGCCAAGGACGGCCGCATCGATATGCCGCTGGAGGCGACTTTCTGGGCGGTGCGCTTCGGCATGCTGGTGGATCGTTTTGGCGTATCGTGGATGGTCAATTGCGAGAGCGAAAAGTGAGACAAACTTTTCGCCAGGCATGAAAAAGCCCAACCGGTTCAGGTTGGGCTTTTTGCTTCAGCGCTGGGCCAGTTCGTGGCGTACGCATTGTTCATAATAGGTCTGCTTGACCGCTGCGGGTTTGAGCTTTGATGGACTGTCGTAGGTCTGCTCGGTGATCCCCATCGCAGTCATGCGCATCCACGGCTGCTGGAACTTGCGCACCTGCAGGCGTTTGCGCGCGCCATACAGCGAAATCCCCGCAAGCTTCGACTGCTGCGCGCCGGCGGCGATGTCCGAACCCCATACACAGGCAAAACGATGACTCTTGCTCAACTCTTTCGCCTGAACCCCACAGGCGATGACAGCCAGGGAAAGCGTTGCAACGGTTATGACAATCGTCCGCATATAGCCAACCTAACCTTTTGAAAAAAGGCGATTTTGCCGGGGAAGCGTAAGTCCGGGGGCCAGCAATTTGCCTTCTCGCCACTCGTCCGGTGGCCCGCACCTTTCGCCTCTTAGCACTTCCAAACTGAACACCCCTCAGTGGAGCGTACAAATAATGAACAAGAATATTGCTGCCCTGTCCCTCGCCAGTCTGCTGCTCATTGGCCCTGCCTGCACATTGGCTGCCGAGGAGACTAACGCTGGGTCTGCTGCCCCGCCGACCGCCCTGCCAGGAGTCAATTCCGGCAGCAAACAACCCAATGAAGAAAAGGCGAACAAGAAAGGCGAGGAATCGTCAGGCGGCAACGCAGGCGCGCAATCGCACGAAACGGAAAAGGACGCTGCGACTTCGAGTGACTCGGATGACATCAAGAAGAAGCCTGCACAATAGCCGCTCTTTTTCCGTCTCGCGGTGAGCTCCAAACATTGCAACTAGCGAGCCTGGCACCATGAATACACGCTAGCCGCGCTGGCATCGCATAAAGGGACACGTACTGAAAAGGCCAATACTGAATGCATTGGCCTTTTTAAATGAATTATACGACCGGGACAGAGTAACTCTGATAGTCGCTCAGTGGCACCTCCTGTTTGTGCTCGCCCCAAGCCCCACCCTTTATTGATTTGTAGTACCAGAAAAACCCACCGACAGCACAGCTGCCAAAATTAAAATCGAACGAAACATGAGACCATCATAATCCCGCACAAATAGAAACGCCAAGAACCACTCTTAGTTCGTGAACTTGTCCTTTGTATATTGTACCAATGGGATCACCAAGAGAATTTGTCGGTGTTAGTGTCCGTCCTCCTGCAGAAACAAACCTAAGTTGGAGGGAACCGTCATTGTCATCAAGACCGTCAAACGTGTCATTGATCATCATCCACACATCCTCACCACCGCTGAACGCCCCTCGCAGACCCAGCGCCTCTGGCGATCCATGCTCACCGACTCTGAATATTGCCTGCCCCACTATTGCCTTCTCGCCGCTATAAGGATATTTCTTGTCCCCCTTATCAATATTCATAATGTAGTAGTTGCCCTTGCCTACACCATATCCTTTAGCATCACAGGTTCTGGCGTCTCGCTCGCGAGTATTGAAGCACCATGTACCATCTGCATAAAGATTGCCTGCCGAAGGGATTTTCCCGATACGTTGCCAGCCTTTATTCGCATGAATTTTACTTTCCATTTAGCAACACCTCATCAACAAAGAATAGAATTCTGCCTGCAGCAAAAAACTATAGTTCGATATTTTTTGGCGTCAAATAAACTTACGACCTATACACTTCTATATACCAGAGCTATAAAGCAACATCAGCACTATGGCGCTATTTCGAAAGTGTTAAGTTGTTAAAGCAAGAGACTTGATTACCCCCAAAAGACGCGACACGCTGGAAATAATGTCGTCTGACATCGGAAATAATGGCTTTCATCGACATCTTGCCTGCCTGAAGCGCAATGAGTCTGCGGATGTCCGCGTTGGTGATGAGGTTACTCGCTGAGCATGCATTGGTGCAGTCGTGACGAATACGACCGCATGACCCACGCAACCCGATGTCGCAGCTTTTGGCTGAGTCGGCATCGAGGTCAATCAGTTCGCGAGGACCGGCTCTGATCATCTTGAGGAGAAAACGAGATGCCCCCCCGCAAATTCCCCACGCATGAAAAAGCCCAACCTTTTCAGATTGGGCTAAGTCATTGAATTATATGGTCGGGACGGAGTGATTCGAACACTCGACCCCTAGCACCCCATCTCCTTTTTCATACTTCTTGAAAGATTCCAAAATTTTACTCTGGATTTTTCTAAGCTAGTATTTACTTGAGCTCCAGCGGTGTTCTGCTCTACGAGAGTCCAGGAACGCCCATCAAGAGCCGACGTTTTTGTGGGGGTAAAAGTAGGGGGAGTCCATTTCATGGCCAAAATCACCATCAAAGAACTTGAGTCGCTGACCGTCAATGATGCCGGCCGGATCCTCCGCGAGGATGGTAATCTCGCCGGTCGAATCTCAGTCCGCAAGGACGGCGTGTCAGTCAGCTTTTTCTACCGTTATCGCTGGGGCAATCAAAACAAAGAGTACGCCTGCGGAACCTGGCCGCGCAAATCCCTGACGGACATCCGCAAGGCCCGCAACCAGGCCCGGGCGCTCATTGATGAGCAGATCAATCCCAGCGAGCAAAAGAAAACCGCCAAGGCCCAGGCATACGCCGCTACTAACGTAGAGGCTGAACAAGTAAAAACGACGAAGGTGAAAACGCTGACCGTCCAGGATCTGGCCAGCGCGTGGCTGCTGGATGGCGTAGCGCGGAAAGATGGCAATGCTGAATTGCAACGACGCTTTAACAAGGACCTTTATCCGGCACTCGGCAAGACCGCGGTGAGCAGCGTCTCCGAACACGATGTTCGGGCGCTGATCCGCGCCGTGGTCAACCGCGGCGCTCACCGGCAAGCCATCAGTTTCTTCGCCGACCTCACTCAGATGTTCAGCTGGGCCAGAAAACGTCAGCCCTGGCGGGCCTTATTGATCGAGGGCGATCCGACGGAACTGGTCGACATCTCCCCCCTGATCCCGGCCGACTACGAAGCGGAAAGACGCCGCATCCTTTCCCCGGCTGAGCTGTTGGAACTGCACACCCGCTTCCAGCAAATGACTGCCGATTACGACGCCCTCCCCGCGGGCCAAAAATACGACGGCATTCGACCGCTAAAGAAGGAAACACAGCTTGCGCTCTGGATCAGCCTGGGCACGCTGTGCCGGATTGGCGAGTTGCTGCAGGCCGAATGGAAAAATGTCGATCTAGACCAGCAGACCTGGTTCCTCCCCAGCGAAAATGTCAAAGGCACCCGTGGCAAAAAACAAGACCACCATGTCTTCCTCTCCCCCTTCGCCCTGCATTTCTTTCAGGAACTCAAAATCCTGACGGGAGACTCGCAATGGTGCTTTCCGAACAAGCTGGATGATGGGCATGTGGACGTGAAAGTGTTGAGCAAACAGGTCGGCGATCGCCAGGCCCGATTCAAAAACCGCAAAGCCCTCTCCAGAAGGTGCCATGACGATACCCTGGTCCTTGCCGACGGCCAAAACAGCGACTGGACGCCGCATGACCTGCGCCGTACAGGGGCGACTATGATGCAAGCCTTAGGCGTTAGCCTGGACGTCATTGATCGCTGCCAAAATCATGTACTGGCCGGCTCTCGGGTGAGACGCCACTACTTGCATCACGACTATGCCGACGAGAAGAAAAACGCCTGGAACCTGCTGGGCGATCGACTCAGTGCGGTGCTGTCCTCGACCTACGAGCACACGCAAAAGGAGTCGAAGTTGTCTTTTCCAGCGTACGTAGCGAAAGAGACACGAACATCCTCATAGGGCCGTTTCACCCTGCGTCACCGGAATTCAACGTCCCCGTGCTGTGATCCATAATTCGCGATGAGCAAAGGTGGCAGATTTCATGTACACATTCGTGAGCTTCACCGCCGCGGAACCGTTCGAAAAAATGTGGCAAACACCCATGGTCAAACTAGCGCACGACATTGGCGTTTCCGACGTCGCCGTCGCCAAAGCTTGTCGCAAAGCCGGCATCCCTCTGCCTGGGCGTGGCCACTGGGCCAAACCGGAGAAGCAGCGACAACGCAAACCCAAACCTCCCCAGGTCGATGGCAAGGTCCTATTCCAGGTGCTCGACCGTGACAACTCGCTCGCCACGACTGGCACTGATTTGAACTCACCTAAAGTCCGGCGGAAGATTGGAACCCCCGATCAATTAACCGAGCCTCACGCGCTAGTGAGTCAATGGCTAAAGAGCGCAAAAACGTCGAGAGTCAAGGACGGCTACCTCGATTACGCAGGCAAGAGTGTGTTGAATGTGATGGTTTCCTAGACGTTTGCTTCAATCACTCGGAGCCAGCCATTAACCTGCTGTAGATAGGCTTTTTGCTCGTCTGTGTCGAAGTCGGCTAGGATTCGATTTTTTACAGGTTCAAACTCAGCGGGGATGATTTCGCATGCATCTTTCATCGCGTGCTGAAGCTGCAACATTTGCAGAACATATTCGCGCAGACGTTGGATTGAATCTGGTTTGAGCGTCGTTTTCCCTTGCCGAAAGCCGGTAACGTTTTCTCGCAAAACCCGCATAACAGGTTGTAGCTGCGACCTGATTTCACGAAGACCTGCAAACCGGGAGTCGGCATGAAATTCTTCAAAAAGAGTGCGGTTTATTACTTCTTCAATTGCCATTAAATTTTTCCTAAGTTGAGGTCCGCTCCCAGCGTAGCGAACTTATTGCTTTGAATTGGCTGATACCAACTGACCCACGCTCGTTCCTAGCTTTTGATCCAGGCCTTGTCAGTAACGCCTCTACCGAAGGCCGGGCTGCTTCATAAATCTGAAAGGCATTGTAATCGGCATCGAGCAGCACCAGGAGAACCGTATCAAAAGACTGCTTTAGATCAATTGATCCCACTCGGCCGCCTCGCATTCGAGAATCGAAAAAATACCTACCCTTGATTTGGATCTTGAGAGTCAACCCGTTCCTCTTTTCCGTCGCGTCATAGCCCGCTTGCCTAGCTACCTCCAATTTAAGATTGAGGATTCGAGCGGCCTCATACTCCGCAACCTCACCCGTGACGCCAAGCGGCTTGCCTGTGAGGTGATAGAACCGCCGAGCAAGGACTTTCGCGTCGCTCAGGATCTGGTAAACCTCATCGGTTGCTTGCATGCTAAAACCTTTCCTATTCAGCGATACGGTTAAGCTGCTTGAACTCAGCCCAATCAATACCAAGCGCGTCAGCGACTTTACGATGCTGATCCAAGCGCCATTCATTAGCTTGCTCAGGCGACTCGGCGACAAGGAGAATCACGAACTCATCGACTTCGAGTCCGCGGCTGCGAGCAGCTTCTGCGAATACGAAAATGCGCTGTTGTTCGCAGTATTCATCAACCGTTATCCCGCACGCCTCAATAACGGCTGGATTGACCGACTCGATGTGATTGAGCGCGCGAGGGTTTTCAGCGAAAAACCTATCACGGGCAGCCTGATACCGGTTTTCGATACGCATCGATCTTTTTCCTACCTATTCGGGTTTGATACCCGTACCACGATCTTTGGTCTTACGAGGCCAGAGCTTCACCACAAAAAACAGGAAGGCAAAACCCATGCACATGAAAAGAACTCGTCCCAGCGGAGTCAACTGAGAAAGCTTGTTCCACAACTCGACCAAATTATCCATATATCTATTTTTTCTAGGTATCAGTACGCAGTGTCTGCGTTCCCTTCGATAACTCGTACAGGCTTACCTACCTCACGCTCAACCGCGGTTAGATGGGCCTTCTGACGATCAACAATGTGAAGTTCAACCAGACGGATCAGCTTGCGCAGTTCGTAAAGGCGGTCGAAAGGAAAGGAGATTGCATACTGCAGGTGCAGCGCAAGCTCTCCTGGTGCATCCTCTTCGCGAACTGTCACCGTCTCAAACGCGTTTTCGTCATTATGGGCGACATAGGTATGGCGCAAGTCAATGATTTTGCAGTGCTGATCAAAGTTAATGGGCTCAGATTTAAATACCGAAGAAGCGTCTAGCTTTCGGCGTCCCTTCCCAGCGCTTATAAAGCATTTGGCATACGAGTTGATCGCACTTTTGAAGTGGCCTAAAAACTCGAGGATGGGCGGGTACGAGGTCCAAAGATGAGGATGGCCTAGCTCTTCTGCTCTGCTGATGTAGTAACTAGCTTCGTGTATCTGCCGCATCAAATGGATCTGACTCTTATAGCTGCTCAAAGCGCTCATCGGTTTTACCCGTGTTCATTTCGCGGACGCGAAAACCGCGCCTCTCCTACGGGCCTAGCCCCGACTAGCGGGGCTTGGTTGTGCAGCGATTTTTCCGTGCTACTTCGGTTGATCGTCAGTGGTCGTGTTTTCAACTGCGCGCATGTACACCGCCATATCACCCACCTGCTCTACGATGGCGGCTTCGCTTGCTTCGTGCACGGCGCGATCTTGGCTTTCATTCTCCGGCACGAACCGCAATCGACGTGCACCCAGTTACTGATGCCGTTGCTGGCTTCCCCGAGCCAAATGCCGCATGGCGCCTGATCGGCTTCGTCGTCGTCAGGATTGGGATCAAAGTGCGTGGCCATCGTCGCTTTCCGAAGCGGTAACCAATATCGAACACACCATTGATTAGCCGCACTTGTGCCGCGCTTTATAAGTCGCGGTAGTCCTCCGGGTATTCAATCCCATGCAAGAACCATAGACTTTTGGCATTGCTCTCATGAGGTGCCTGATTAAAGATGAAGGCAGGGCATTCCTCATCTGCTTTGTCGATCAGCTTAGCCACCAGATCAGCGTTGCGGCGCTGTTGCACTGACAGCTTTGCACTCGCTTCTTCCAGGTGATCAATGCTGCACTTCTCCATAAAGCTGAAATGTTTGCCCAGGAGCCCGCAGAGAATGTCCGAGATCTGTATGGCAGGTTCATTGTGTGAAATTGCGAACCGGTAGCTTACGGGCTGGCCACCCCACGAAATTTCTTTGCGCTCAAGGCTTTCCCGGACCCGCGGTTCTTCGTCAAATACGTGAACCGATCTCACGAATGTGGCAAGTCTATGGATGAAGGCTGTATCAAAACCACTCACCAGCTCATCCTTCTCGTTGCCGCAAAGATACAACAGCGTAGTGACCCTGGAAGCCTCTTGGAGAAGGTCTGAGAGCGCAATTCTTGCCATGTTTCTGAACGTGAAGCCGCCACTGAAGAGAAACTGGCGTACAGCTTTTAGGAATTCGGGTATTCGCGCTGACGGTACGTTCGGGTAGTCGAAGGTCTTTAGTAGCCGGAAATACCCAAGTGGCTCTAGCCTCACTATGGCGTGCAGTTCGTTTTTCAGATCGTCCCGAATGGATGTGTAGGTCTCGAATTGATCATGATCTAGCAGCGAGTCAATCAGGTCGACTATCGACCAGTTCAAGATGCTGAAGTTAGAGAAGTGAATGTAAGCTGGCGACTCCAGAAGCCATGTGAGGAACTGCTCCAGCTTGTTGGAGCTGAGGCAGGTGATGTAATCCCCCTGGGCCAGGTGCTTTAGCTTCAACTCTTTGACTGATGGCTGAATTCTCAATTGTGCCCTCAGGGCATTAATATCAGGCAGGCTGGCCCCTGGCCCCAGCGCTACACCCCCGAGTACAAAGCAATCCAGAACCTCATGATTGAGTCCGGTTCCAGTCAAGGATAGGCTTCGGATATTGTTCGTTTCGTCGTAATACAGCGTGTAGGCCTTATTGATGTTCTTCATCAAGTCCTGCCCGGGAAATCTAAACAGGCCGGCATCGATCACTATTTTTTCGGAACTGTCATCAATCATGGGTCTACCTGAGGTCGGTTCCGGCTGGAGGCGAAATGACACCCTAAGCCGTTTCGCGATACTGCGCACGATTTCCGTTCTATCAGTGATTGTCAGTAGAAGACCTTTTTAAACGGCCAGGAATGACCTGATCATCTGACGTTCATTGAACGACAGCGCAGCGCGCAACCTCATCAGCACCAAAGAACTGGTCGCGGCAAGTTGTTAGGATCAGCTTCTAGCTTCGACGCGAGATCGCGATCAGACACACGGCGCAACGCCTCGGCTGCAACAAACAGAGCGCGCATCGCAAGTACCATCAGCTCGATCCGGGTCATGCCGTGCGATGCATATCGGGTACCGACATAGTCAGGGAAATGCGCGATAGCGCCGCGAAGGCGATCGTCGTGCGCAGTCGAAACCTCGCCGATCAGCGCGTCGGCTAGCTTGACAAGGTGGTGCGACAATTTCCGGTATTGCTCCTCGGTCCAGCCGCGCGCGGCAAGTGCCCCTTTGAGCGCCAGTTCGGCGGTCAAGCAGATCGTCTGTACGGCAGCGTCGATATCGATGTCACCGGCGAGGATACGAGCGGTCGCCGCGAGGGACGAGCGCGCGTTGGCGAGTAGCTGAGGCGCATCCCCATTCCCATGCTCCAGATCACTAACCCCATAGGCGAAATCCCACAGGTCGGCGACGCCATAAAAGGCACGCCAACCCTGTTCTGGGTATTGTTCGAATATAAACTCCAGCTCATCGTGCGGTATCTAGATGCAGTCGAGGAGGTCAACTGAAACGGATCCATATCCGATGGCGATTCGAACCGGGTACATCTGGTCACGCAGCGCCACGCCGCCCTTGAGCATCGCTGGCATCGAGAAATCACCTACGGGATGGAGCGTATGGTCGATCGCCATAAGCGGGTCCCACATCGCCTTGTCGAACACATCGCCGGAAATGCCATTGGCCTTCATCCAGGCCACCGCCACGTGAAACGGCCGCTGGTGCAGTTTCAAGCCCTGCGTGATCAATTCGTCGTCGCGTTGCCGCACGAACTCCTTGTCTATGGTCTTGGTCATAAAACTTCTCCTCTCTGGGCTTAACACGGGGAGATGCGTTCAAAATTAACGCAACGATTCTGGACGCTTGAATCGTGCCTCTCTCTACGGCCCCGGTTTGCGGCCGGGGCTTGGGGTGTACCTGGTCGTTTTCCTCTACGACGGACGTAGCTCACGCTGCTTGCGCATGATTGCCTTGGTAAGCGTCATTTTCAGTGCTTGTTCCTGCTCATTGTCCAGTGCGCCGGCCAGACGCAGACCAACACAAATACCATCGGCCCTACCTTCCTCAAATGGGATTTGGCCGACAGTTCCTACCCGACTGATTTCCCTCAGCTGATAGACAACCGCATCATTGATGTGACCAGGTAGGGCAAGTTTGGGCAAGTCAATTTTCTCAAGCTCGTCCATATCGTCCATGCTAATTAGCCTTCATTGTTTAGACACCAAGATTGGTGTCCTTCTATGTCCTCGGCCCCAGTTTGTTAGGCCAGAGCTTGGGGGGCAGCTGAGCATTTTCCAAGAATTGTTTGATCATGGTCGAATGGCTTCATCCGCATCCATACTCGGTAGCGAGCGCGATCATTACCATCCCAGTATCTGAGTCAGACCAATCTTTGGGATTGTTTTTGAGGAAGACAACAACTGCACGAACACCATCTTTGGTGGTGTGCGCTTTTGTGAAACAGAGCCGCGCCTCCGGCAGAGCTTCACCCAACACCGCGATTGTATTACCAACGCCCTCTACCATCCCGAGGCATTGACCTATCAGAATAAACTCAGCGCTTGCAGTCTTTGCAACAGGCCGGGGCTCACTTACGAGTGAGCACTTTTTCAGTAACGATTCCCCATCAGCAAATGCCGTTAAGAACGTAAGCGATAGCAATGCGGCAACCAATATTCGTTTCATGCTTCCCTAGGCATGCTTCATTGCGGCCCGGCTCCACGTGACTCATGCCTCTCTCCAAGATTTTCATCGCCGCGTTCATGGCTACAGGCTTTCGCACTCCCTTAGTCAGCTCGTCCATCACGTCGGATTGAGCCCAGGGTAGGTTGTACATCATACCGAATTGAATTTTTCCATGCGTATTGACGGAAACACCGAACCATGTGGCAGCTCGCTCCACGTACTTGCGTTTTTCACAATGCAGTTTCAGGTGTTCAATCGCGTGAGGATCTGGAGCTGGGTAGCAATGGAACGTAATCCCCGCTTCCCCTCCATCAATGGCAAAGGTGAAACCTTGAGGGCGTCCACCTCTCATGGCCATACCCGTGATACCGGCTATACCCTGTGGATGTGCTGACACGCCCTGCTATCCAGCGACAACAGCACGAAACCAAGTTCAAGCATTGCAGGATCGCTGGCCCCTTGCATCGCAAAGAAATCTGCCCTACCCTTCGCCAACTGGCTAAGCGGCTCGAAGAGCTTAAGGTGAGCCAGGGTATGCCTCCCCGGCCGAATCGCCTTCTGTGACACCAGCATCTGAGCTATTGAAGCTTACGTATTGCTCTGGTTCTAACTCGATATTGGGGGGGCGCAGATATCGGAGTTAGCCATGATCGACCAAGATCAGTTCAGTTCTTTCGTAAAAGCCCTACACCTGTACCTCAAGCAGTACCACGGTGATTTCAGCGGCAGCCTCAGCGCTGTTCGTGAGCTTGTGTCCCGCGCAATTGCCGACATGCCCAGCAATCGGCTGATCGTCAGTCTCAAGAACTCCCCAATTCCCTTCGATAGTATGGCATTCGAGAGGTTGACCTTCGCCCTGAAGCAGACCCATGGCATTTCTATGCCAGCAGAAATGTGGCGCTGGCCGCTTCCCCAGGCGTTCAAGCTTACCCCGGCAGAGCGCACTGAAATCTGGAAAACTGCGCTCAATAGCACGCTGAGCAAGGCGAAAATCGACGGCATGTGGCGCGATGGATATGTCAACGCTGAGCCCTATATCAAGCCCATGGGGGAAGGTAAATGGGGGGTGTGCAACCGTTCTCCAGTCCCATTCTCGCTGTGCCAGGACGTGTTCACTTCCAAGTGGATCGCTCGACGAGACGCTGATAATTCCATTGCCGATGACGACACGGGCCGCCGGCCAGAGGATCGTTCATACCACGCAGGGCTTTCGGCGCTTTGGAAACAGGACTACCGCGCAGCCTTTAAACACTTTCAGGACGCCCAGTCGAAAGGGCACCCGATGGCGGCGTTCAACCTTGGCTGGATGTACAGTGAGGGGCTGGGGCGCAGTCCTGACTTCACCGCGGCAGCTGCGCTGTATCAGCAGGCAGCTGGCCTTGGCGTAGTCACCGCCCACCACAATCTGGGCCGGATGTACCTGGAAGGGGGCAACAACTTCGCCAAGAGTATCCCGGATGCTATCCGGCATTTCGAGCTGGCCGCCGAGGGGGATATCGCCGCGTCGATCGGCTGCCTAGGAATGATCTACCTGAATGGTAATGGTGTACCCGAAGACCGAAATCGCGCCATCGACCTTCTGTTACGGGCTGCCCACCTGGACGACGACCACAGCATCAATACGGTGGCGACCATACTCGACCACCAAAATGGTGGCGCATCCACCTCAGAAACCTTTGCTCTCTACCGCAAAGCAGCGCGCTCTGCTCGGGCACTCAACCATGTTATGCCGATTTTCAACCTGGGGCTTTGCTTCCTGTACGGAAACGGCGTAACCAAGGATGTAGCGAAGGCACGCCGACTGTTCCGCATAGCCGCAAAAGCAGGCGATGCCGATGCGGCTATGAACCTGGGGCTCATGCACCTCAACGGAGATGGCACGCCAGTGGACGCGGATGAAGCACAGCATTGGCTTGCCGTTTCCGCAGACCGGGGAAATGGGGACGCGCTCAATGTGCTCGGCACCATCGAGTTCAACGGCCAGTTTGGCGCGCCGAATCATCACCTCGCGTGGCTTCTTTTCTCGGAGGCTGCCCAAATGGGCTCGATCATGGGGCTAGCCAACCAAGCCCGCTGCTTGGTGACCGGTCAAGGGGTCGAGCAGGACGTTGAGCTTGCATGCCTGCTGCTTGAGCAGGCAGAAGCGCAAGGGCATCCGCTAGCCCGTGAGATGCGCCTTCAGTGGGAGGCTCAGGCATGAACTCGTTCCCCCTGGACACCGATTTCGAAGAGAGCCTCAGCTGTCATGACTGCGGTTGCGATTTCTCACTGGATGACTTCGAGTTCGTTGACGCCGAATTCGATGAAGCCGGGTGTCGCTGCCCTAACTGCCAGCTACACGCCGACCTGCAGGGCCACCCTTGCGACTACTGCCCGGAACCAGCAGCACACTCGTTAGGCTCGACCTTCTACTGTGAAGAGCACTTTGAGGATCTAGTGGGCGACTGATCGCCTTTAGGTTAGTGATGCCAAGTCAGCCACCTCCCATGCAGATGGGAGGTGGCTATATCATCGACCATGCCTGCAAGAGCATGCCAGACCGCCTTCACACCTTCCTCTGGCCATCACGTCGGATCGAGATAGTGAGCCCTCTCAAAATCGCCTTCCCGATGAGGCCCCACATACAGCAGGAAAACGTAATAGCCTGACGGCAGCCCCACCGCCTGATAGTAGATCCGAGGGCAGTTCTGTGGCTTGGTTGCATCACCTTTCTTCAGGTGGATACAGGACGTCCCCTTGTGTACTGACTTCCCCCCCTGAAAAACCTCTAGCTTGATGTTGTCACCGCCAGACTGCGCCAGGTTCAGCTTCCTCGCGAGGAAGAATTCCTCCATCGTCCCTTCGGTTTGCCCCTGCAGTCCGATGATTTCCACCAGCGCATCGATACCGTCCCTGACGAATCGATACCGCTGCTTGCTGACCTCATCGCAGGTATCGATGGCATTGGCCACCACGACCAACCCCGGACAACTTGCTACGGCATCAGCAATGTAAGCAGAAGGGGTTTCCGGCTTTTCTTCGCCCCCGATTGCCTCCAACAGCAGTCTAGTGATGGTGGATGCCTTCGGTTGATCAAACTGCTCATTTTGCTTCAGGAACGGCCAGCCGTCTTTTTCCTGATCGAAACAGACAACTTTCGCCCCCATCTCCGACATTTCTACGATGTTATCAGCAACATCTTCGGGGAGCAGAGCGTACGGAAGAACAAAAATTCGCGCGTCGTCGAATCCCTCACCAACCGTTTTGCAGTACTCCCACAGTGCATGGATTGCGAAACTGGGGTGCGGTAAAAGGACGTATTCCCCCTGATTCCCCCAGCCACAGGGAATGATGTGAGCTCTCATCTGCCGCTTGAGCACCTTGCTCTCCACGCGACTTTGCTCACTTTGGGGCAGGCCAACAATAAAGACATTGGTCATCCCGGCAACCCCTTCTTACAGGCGGGAGTTGGCGAGTACGCAACCTAGCAGTGCAGGAATTGCGATAGATACAATTTCCTGTTCAGTCATCATGCCCAGCAGCTTCTGCGCCTGTTCACGGGGACTGAGCTGCCCTGACGGTGCCGATGCCGCCGTTTCAGCCGGTTCTGCAGGTCGATCGAATTGGAAGGTAAACAAAGGGCTCAGCGCGACACGATGCTCGCCCGCCCAACTCTGTACGACCTCTGTGACTCGTTCCGCACGGTAGCGCTTCCACTCGGACTGACGCTCACCCAGAGCACGCCCGAAAAGCACACTCAACTGGCTAGAGTAAGGCTGCTCAAGCAACTGAGAAAGCGAGGTGGCCTCTGCTTCAGGAAAGCTACTAATTGCAAGGAATTGCTGCATCCATGACAACTGGGTCTGAGCATCGATTCTAGGAATTTCCACGAAGCGTTCTGGAGCCTCAGCAACCAAGGCAACGTTAGCGGAGTCAGTATCCAAGAAATGCAACACCTTGCCACTGACTCTGTCCAGATAGCGTTTTCGGTGTTCGTTGAGGTGTGTAAAAGCTTGCCACACGTCGCCACGAATCAGCCGGACGGGGAGTGGCTTATCTGCGACCGCATGAGAGGTGTCGTGCTGACTTGGCGGGAAGCTTGGGGAGGCTGCCGGCTGATGCTTCAGCGTGATCTGGATATCACCGCCTTCGGGCGGTTTTTCAACCATCAGGTAATCGCCGAACTCGGCAACTAGAAATTCTGAAAATTTCCTGAAACCGAACTGCTTTTCGTCGAAAGCTGGAAGACCTGCATTCAGGAGGGTACGATTCAGTCGTTGCTTGAGTCGAGCGCCGACCTCTGAGGGCCGATCCGAGAGAAGCTCCAGGATGGCAGTATGAAGGTATTGCAATTCCATAAATTCTCCAGGCAAAGAATCGATACTCACCACAAAGTATATGGTGAGTATCGTCAATTCGTTTTTTTGCCCGGTTTCATAACTGTTCGCATCGTCATCTGGAAAGCGAAACCGTGGAGAACACGATCCAGCACACTGGCAATGCTACAGCCCTTGAGAACGAGTGGATAGGTTTTGTTACCCAATGATCTCGCGGTAGCCCTCCAAAGCATGCACGTGCCAGCCTTGGAGCCGTGAATCAATGGTACGCAATGCGTGCTCAACGCGTCAAATCTATTTTGGTACAGTGATACTGTACGTTGCAAACCATGTCTGCGTCCCGGCGGAAAAATCTCAAGGTCGCCCCCCAGCAGTATTGTCACTGATGCGGAATTGACCCTACTGCCGGCGCAACGCTGACCCAGCAGCAATCAGCTGACAGTCAGCGCCAATAATGCTTTACGAAGCAGAAGCTTGGGTCAGTGTAATTTCGGTAGTTGGGTCAATTCAGCATCAGCAGCAACATTCTAACCTTTTCGATTAAAAAAATAACGGTATGACTCAATCAGATGGCGTTTAGCCAGTTTGGGTTGATAAGATTGCGCTCTGAACACATCAAACCTGTATATCAATACAGTATCGTGGATTTTCCTGGCCAGGATGGCGAAGTTTGCTACTCACTGGCCAATCTTGTTTTCCAAGATTGGAGTTGCTGTGAACGCGAAGCTCGATTTTGACGCATCAAAGCTCTACGAAGCCCTGAAGTACCAAATCCACGTAGCGATCGACTACTGCCATACCCTTGATAAGGACGATGTCCTTTGGATCGAGGTGTTTGGCGATGTCACCGTCGAAGGCCGTGATCAGGTTGAGGTTAAGGAGTACAGCGACAGCCTGACCGACAGTCATGAAAACCTCTGGAACACCCTCAATAACTGGCTAAAGCCTGATTTCAATCATCAGCAATACGCCAACCTGATCCTGCTGACGACTCAGGCCTATGGTGAGCGAGCAGCTATCAAAGATTGGTATCAGTGGAATACTGATCAGCGTCTGGCTGCGCTGCAAAGTATCCTCCAGGATGCGGAGGCTCGCTTCGAAAAGGCCAAGCAGGAGAAAGAGGCAACTGCTGACCAAAGCGAGGAAGGTGGAACAGGAGGAAAAACTCCAGGGCCTTCTAAGGCGCTGACCCTGCAGCGCAAGGTGATGGCAAAAGCCATGCGTGAGTCGCTGATGGAGGCTCTGCCCAAGGTCAAGATCATCACCGAGCAACCTGACCTGCTTGGCTTGATCGCCAGGTACAAGAGGGCCCATCTTAAAAGCATCCATGAGCATCGCATGGACGACTTCTTGAATGACCTCTTTGGCTTCATGACCAGCGCCGTTAAGGTCACAGAAGGATGGCGGTTCACCACCGCGGAATTCGACAGCAAGTTCACAGAGCTCACCGCCCGCTACCTGATTGGCTCGGTGAAGTTTCCCCGTGTCAACACTGAGGAGATCGAGCGGGAAGCTGCTGAGATGAATGTGCGTGACCGCATTTACGCCCAAAAGCTAGATGAGATCGGGGGCGAGGAGGAGCTTATTCTTGAGGCAACTGCCGATCTGCTTCATGCCCACGACTACATTGCCGAGCTCATCAAGGACTGCACCACGTCACAGAGCGACGTGGAAAGCTACAGCAAAAGCCATATGCGCACCCATAGTGCCAGCAGGGCAAAACTGATGATCGGTTGCGACGAAACCTGGTCGGATTCGAAACTGAAGCAGGAATCCCTCAAGTTCTATTACGCGCGCTGTGAATTGGATGTCGTGGGCTTCCGAAGCTACGAAGACACGCCCGTTGAATTCCGCAATGGCATCTACCACATGCTCGCAGATGCAGTGCCCGCAAGCTCAGCGAAGGAGTTTCACTGGAGGCTATGGAAATGAGTGCAAAACCCATTGAACACCTCTTCACGCTTCAGCGCTCCCCCATCGCACTGGCACCGGTGATCCACAACTTCTTCGCCCATTCCGAACCTAGGGAACGTGACCTGCTATTGAGCTATCTGGTGCTGCCCATGGTGCTGTACCCGGCCATGCAGACGTACCTGCTGACCGTGAGGAAGACCAGCAACCTGCGCACACTCTGCAAAGAGCAGTCGCGGCTGGTGGGGCTCACCCACAACACCCAGCAGTTCAAATCCCTCACAAACGCCGCTCTGCTTGTCCTTCAAGCAGAGCAAAGTATCGAAATCACCGACGACCTAACTGTTAAGTCGATCGGGGACGTCAGGGCGTCCAATACCAACCCCAAACAACTTGAAGCCGCCCGCCGGCTTTCCATGGTCTGCGCAGAGGCAGACGTCGTTTCCATCTACAGGACGTTAGGATTCAAGTCTCTATGAAATGCTTTCTGCGGTACATCGGCGTAGTCGACACTCAAGACAAAATTCACAAGGTGCGACTGGAGCCTGGGCTCAACGTCATAACTGGCAAGTCATCCACTGGCAAAAGTGCGATCCTGGAAATATTCGACTATTGCCTCGGCAGCACCGAAGACACAATTCCGGTGGGCACGATCACTGAGCGCGCCGAGACCTTTTTCATCGCATTGCAATTTCCCAGCTACTTCATTGTGGCCGCACGCAAGAAAAAATCCGACCGCTGCTTTTTGCTTGAGGTGCAAGGCTCCGACCCAGATCGATTGCTTCAACTAATCGAGCAACCCAAGGCCTTCTTCGATCCCAAGCACTACATGCCACTGGCAGACTTCAAGAAAAGCCTCGGGCGCTATTTTGCGATCACGCTGGAAAACATCGACGAAGACCCGTACCTGAAAGCGGCCGGTCGCAACAAATCTGCCACTCCATCGGTACGCAGTTTCTCCTCCTTCATGCTCCAGCATCAAAACCTAGTGGCCAACAAGCACGCGATTTTCTACCGCTTCGATGAGAAGGAAAAACGTGACCAGGCGATCAATCACTTCAAGATTCTGATGGGACTTGTGGACGAAGCTTATTTCGATCTGTACCGGGATCATGAGGTTGCCAAGCACGAGCTCAAAAAAATTCAGGCGCAAATTCCCAAGCAAGCTCAGCGCAAAGATGCTGCGATCGCTCGTTACAACCGTTACCTAACCGAGTTCAAGTCCTTGGCAGGTCTTCCTCTAGTCGATGCAACGGCTGAGGACATCTACAGCAAACCCGCGACGATGCTGAAGATGATTTCCGGGCGTTCTGTCAAAATCGACGTGCTCTCAGATCAGGTTGAAATGCGTCGGGCTGAACTTCACTCTCAACGAATTGCTGCGCTCATCGAAAAGCGCAAGCTGCAGGGACAGATGAGACTGGTCACGGAGTCTCTGACTTCTGCAACACAATTCAGCTTGAGCATGACCGCTGAGACACTGCCCGATTCCATTGAGCTGTCCGAAGCTCATTGCCCGCTTTGCGAGGCCCACACCAGCACCCCCGCTATGGAAGCCAACAAGCTCGTAGGTGCTATCGAGTGGTTGAATGACGAGCTCAAGCTGTCCGCCTATGCCCGGGAGAGTTTCGCTGTAGAGCGCCGAAACATTCAGGACGCGCTCGATAAGGCTAACGCAGAGCTGCGTCGTATCCAGACCGACATCCAGCCACTTGATGAAGAAATTGCCAAGCTCAAGACATCCAAATCGATCGATGAGCAGGCAACCAAGGCCAAGCTTCGGCTTGAAATCGCCATTCAAGATCAGTTGGACAAACCTGAGTCGGAGCTGGCGACTGAAGAAAAAAATCTGCGCACTGAGGTTGATCGCCTGGCCGGTCTACTTGAGAAATACGACATCAAGGACAGGTTAAAAACGTTAAGCAATGAGATCGACGCCAAGATGTGTGAGCTTGGCAACCACTTCGATTTCGAGGAAACGTACAAACCTTCGAAGCTGCGCTTTGACGTTGAAACGTTCGATCTTTGGTATCAGCTGAATCAGAACACTCGGGTTTACCTACGCTCGATGGGCAGCGGTGCGAACTGGTTGTACTCTCACCTCGCCTTGTTCATGTCCCTGCACTACCAGTTCGCGGCGCTGTCGAACAAAGGGTGCAAGATCCCACCAATCCTGTTCCTTGATCAGCCCACCCAGGTGTACTTCCCTGCCTCACTGGATGACGCAGAGGATTTCGATGCTCAAGAGCTTTCAAAACAGGCCAAGCGTGAAGACGCAGTCGACGCAGACATGAGTGCTGTGACCAACATGTTCACTCAGTTGGCCAAGTTCTGTGATGAAACTGGCAAGAAGACAGGCGTAACTCCGCAAATCATCGTCTCGGATCATGCAGATAGACTGACCCTAGGCGAAGGTTACAAGTTTCCGGACTATGTCCGGGCTACATGGAGAACGCGGGGCTTCATCGCCGACTAGGAGTCTTCATCCTGAAGGGGAGTACTCCCCCGTTTCTTGATCAGGCCATAGTGGTTGGTGCATCAATCATTACGCCTGAGACCTTTGGGGACGAAGTCCTTAACAACCACGTCTGTTCTGGCGTGGTGTGGTGTGGTGTGGTGTGGTGTGGTGTAGATACGCTATACACTTCTCAATGTACGGACATCACAAAGCCAGGGAAGCCAGGGAAGCTAGACCATGAGCATCGACGTAACTGCACCAGCGCCGAGGGCTTTCTCAGAAAGCGACACGCGCACGATTGAGATGTCACCCTCCGGTTACCTAGAGCAGATACTTGATCGAGAGCTCAAGCTCACGCTCCACGGCATCGAGCTGGGGTCCGAGCGAGATGACTCCATGCGTCAACTCACTGACACCGCAGCAACGCTTTACGATGGCCGCATTCTGCGCGAGCTTATACAGAATGCGTACGACGGCGCTGGTGAAGATGTCGATGCCCATATCCTGGTGAAGCTGGATCTTGCCTCTGCCCCGCACGCGATGCTGGACGTCTGTAACACTGGCAATGGATTCTCCCGGGCCGATGTCGACTCAATCGTGAATCCGGCAAGAAGTAGAAAGCAGCCCGGAAACTCCATTGGCCACAAAGGACTTGGATTTCGCAGTGTTACGTTGATCAGCCATGATCCTCAGATCTACTCATCTCAAGCTGAAAATAAGGCAGCGCAATTCGACGGGTTCTGCTTTCGATTTGCTGATGAGCAGGCCCAACGCGAGCGACTTCTGCATCTAGCTGAACCCGACCTTGCGGAAAGGGCGGTCGGCAAGACTCACAGCTTGCAACTGCCGCTCGTGATAAATAGCTTCCCCGATGACATACAGGACTATGCATCGCATGGGTTTGCGACAGTGATAAGACTGCCGTTGACCGACCGTATGGCCGCCTCTCGCATGGAAAAGGAATGGCAGTCACTTTTTGATGAGCGTGCCCCGCTTAATCTCTTTCTACCTAAGCTCACCAAGCTCGTATTTGAAAAAATTGACGCGGACGGCACTACTTCGCGTCGTGTGTTAACGCGTCGTCGGTACCCTCTGAATCGCCCTCTGAAAATTGACAATCTTGAGATAGAAGAAATCGTTATCGACGATCGCTCGTACTTGTTCATCAGCCGCGTCGTTGATCCGCCGCGGTTTTTAAGAGCAGTGGACGCTGCTGTCGAACAACGTCATAAAGTAGAGAGGTGGCGAAATTGGGCAGGCGCGCCCACGGTCAGCATCGCGATCCCCCTAGGGTTCGAGGTTCCGGAAGGTCGCTACTATGCTTTTTTGCCAATGGAAACCCCCTGTCCTTTTAACGGTCATTTGGATGCTCCATTTTTTCCAGACCCCGACCGTAAGGGCTTAAGTCTGGATAACGCCCTCAATCAAGAACTGGTCAAGGTTGCAGCGGAGATGTGCCTTGACCTGATATATGGTGTAGCTGCTGCCAATATCAATCTTGTCTCATACATACACGCCGCTGTAGACGCCATCACATGGGGACCCGCAGACCACGTCTTGACTGCATTTCGAGCTAAAGGGCTGGCGTATAAAACGCTCCCACTTCCAACGATGAGCGCACCTGGCAGCGATGCAAGATGGGCAACCCTTGACCATGTTTTTGACTGGCAAGACGACCAATACAAATCACTGCGTGCGATTTGGATTGCGAAGGTTACAGGCGCTTTTTTACTGCGCCGCAAGCTGGGAGCCAGGCGGGTTGCCGCCTTGCGCAGCCTTGCTAATGATGTGGGACTTCCGCTTGAGCCGGAGAACGATCGCCTCGCAAAGTGGGTACCGTTACTCGCTGCCGACCTTGAACGCCAACGCAATGCTACAGCTGCGAGTTGGGAGGATTTCTATACCGACCTGAGCGAGCGCAAGGACATTCTTGAGCAGCTTCGGGGCAAACCCATTTTTAGAAACGAAGCTCGCAAACTTGTGCGAGCCGAAGGCGCTAAATCCGTAGCAGGCGAATCGGTTCAGTTTTTCATCAATGCCGCCCCTGGGCGTGTTACCAAGAAGAAAAAGCGCCTGGATGACGCCGGTGTTTTTCCTCCGAGCTGCATAACCAAGGGCCTCGAGTTCGCCGACCCGACGCTTGCCTGGTCCGCCGATGTGGTCTCGGCCTTCGTCAACGCGGGGCTTGCTTCCGAGTTTCGCCTTATCAACTTGATTTCAAGATTGGCAACACTCCTGGGAGCTCGCCCTCGTGCACGCGACGCCTTGTCGGTGCTCAACTGGGCATTTAGAACATGGAAGCAAAATCGCACCCCGGATTTCGACCAAGCCCTTCAGACTGCTGGACTCTGGGTACCCTTAGCCAGCGGCGGAATTGGCAAAGCGAGCCTTGCCTATTTCTCAGTGGGATGGCGCGACACGCTCGGTAATTTGCTCACTGACCTGTGTAAAGAGGCAAGCCACGACAAGCAGATTGCTGGGATCGCGAAGACGATGCTTCCTGATTGGAATAAATGGAAAACCGGTCCGGGGGAAAGTGCTCAAGACTGGCGGGACTTTTTGAAAATCGCTGGTGTGCAGGACGGACTTTCCTGGAGCAAAGGCGCCGCTGTACGAATGGACTCCTCAGCCTGGCGAAGCTTGAGATATGGTTTTTTACCAACACAGAATTTCGAACTGGAGATGGGGATTTGCTGGCGCAAAGCTGTTGCTCTGTCACGAGACCTCGGCTACCAAAGCGGTGACTACGTTACGAATGGTATCCCCCACCTATACGGCCAGGCGAGTTACGACACAATGAACGGAGCTGCCCGCTTAGCATACGGGCGACTGATTATCCAAGCGCTCACAAAGATTCCAGCCGAAGCTATGGTGACAGCGCTCTCCCGCCGCGGTGCCCGTTCCGACTACATCACCTGGCCTAGTGCAATCACGGCATTTTTGAAGTCGACTGCTTGGATTCCCGCATCGACTGCAGAAGAGTTTGAAGGGCTAACTTTACGTCAGTGTTGGTTAGGCAGCAGGAGTGACATTCCGCGTTTCGTACCGCGACCAGAGCGCATGGTACGAGAACTGATAGAGAGCAACCGTCACCTGCAAGAAATGTTGTCCGGAAAGTTGAATGTACCCGCTTGGTCGGACCCAAAAAGCGCGCCCCAACGTATCGCCGCACTTGGTGAGCTGCTGGAACGCGGTATATCAGAGGCCTTTCTTGATGACTTTCGGAAAGCCTACCGTGAGGCATGGACACAGTACGCTCAACTCGACTGGAGTCCTGCGCTGCCTTCAATACTCGTAATCCCTAAGGACACTATTGATGGCTTAACGGCTGTGACACTCAACAAAGCCACCCCTCTCGTTGAGACGATCTATGTTGATGATGGAACGCGGCCCACATTTCAACAAATTTTGGCTTCTTTCGGTCGAATCACCGTTGATGTGGGCACTGCTGCGACTGTGAGCTGTATTAAAGCGTTGGCAACGTCTCTGGGATGCAAAGCCCAGCCAATTCGTGAAGACTCGATATCCGTTGCTACAGATGGTGTTCCTTTCTCTCCGAGCGCAGCAGATGAGTTGCTCGTAAGCAAAGATTGTGAATGGATCGCTGACCTCGCTGTTCTGGTTCTCGAAGTAAGCTCAAATCTAAGCAACCAAAACACCCTTCGAGCCCGGCAGGCGCTGGGAGGGGCTATCCGTCGAGTACGGCTGCGTTTTGTTCGAGAAATTACTGTTTCGATAGATGGAAGTTCAAGCTCCCTGCCAGAGGAGCTTGACGGCATACTTCCAGTTGCCAACGAAGAATATCCAACGGTTCTGTGTGAGGGGCAGTTTTTGAATTGGTCCACCCTGGCCATGATCGCGTCGGCTGTGCCCGCGGCGATAGGCAGACCGGGATTAACGGACGCCTTTCGCCTGACATTTTCTGCTTTTGGCAACGAGATGTCGCGGGACGGTCATGAGCTGAAAGCGCCTTCGGACTTGCAACTCGCACGAGCACTTGGGCGACCCGTCTCTCGGATTACCGAGCTGAGGCGATCTCTTCGTGCGACCACGCCGCGCTTATTGGAGTATTTGATCCCGTCCATCCACGCCATGGGGTATACCGACCTGGCTGCAATACTGATCGAGCGGACCGACGAATTCAGAGATGATTCCGACGTGATGGCCGTTATTTCTGGTTACGGTATACCCTCCGACCAAGCCGAAAGAATCGTCAGCGCCTGCCGAGACGCCGACACACTTAGCGGCCTACGGCATGAGCTAGGGCTTGAGTTCAACATACTGAACGCGAGCCTAGTTGCGCTTGGTCGATCTCCGCTGGAGTTCAAGAAAAGGTTAACGGAGCGTTTCTCCTCCCGCGTTGAGCATCGGCGTGCTGAAGTTGAGCGAGCCGTACGGGATGCGTACACCCAATCCATTGAAGCAGACGGAGCCCTTCAGGCCTATCGCGAAGCAGTCGCTTTGAAATGGCTCCACCTACCAGATGATTGGGTGGAACGATTCGATGATATTGATACACAGCAGGTAGATGAGGAAATCGATAGACAGGTAACCCTCCGCCTTGGTGCAGGCCCTTTTCCCAATGGCAGTCCCATCGACGGCGTCCGCCAGCACAACCGCCAACTACTCACGCGGATTGCGGAACATTTGCAACGTTTGGTCAGAGCTTGGGCGAAGTGCAATTCGACGCCACTTGATGAACTTTGGTTGCAAGGACCTGAACGCCTGATTCGAGCTGCCCTGTCATCCGGTACGCTTGACTTCGAGTCCCTCAACGAGAGATCCGTCCCCTCCGCACTTCACCGAGCGAGCCTCTGGCCAAATCAAATGCCGGAAAGCCTGGACACTGTTGCGCTCGGTCTTTCCGATCGTGATCTGGCATTCGAAGCATTAGAGGAGCGTGAACGAGAAACGCGCAGACAGAAAGAACGTCGTAGTCTGCAGTTTGGGGAATTAGAAATCGATGGTGGTACTCAGGGTTGGTATGATGCAGTTGCGCAAGCCATGCAAGAGACTCTTGCGAGTGGAGGATTCAAAACGCGGTCCGGTCCTGCGGCATTACAAGTCTTTGGCCCTCGAACTGCCCCTAGACCGACTAAGCGCGGCACAAGCAATCGAGGTGATGATCCACAGTATTTGAGTCAAGAACAACGCGACCTCATCGGTTTCGCCGGGGAGCTCGCCGCCTATCAATATTTACGCAATAAACATCGAAATATGCGGCCCGAATACTGGGTATCTTCGATGGGCCGCAGGTATCTAGGGCTTCCGCCAGAAAGTGATCAAGGATTCGACTTCAAAGTATCGGACGCGAAAGGCTTCATTCATTACGAGGTCAAGGCGCATGTCGCGGATCCAGGACACATCGACCTAGAGCGCTCTCAAGTAACTGCGGCAGTAACGATGCGCCATGATGGAACCAACCGCTGGCGTATTCTCTATGTCGCGAACGTACGAGGTCCTAACGTCGCAGTTTATGAGCTGCCCAATCCATATTCCCTAGGTGCAAGTCGGCTATTCCGGGAAAGTCATCAGCAGGGTGTCCGTTTCACTGTCATGCGTGAATAGCAATTGCCCGGTGAGCGCATGCGCAAATTATTCTGTTGGAGTTGGCTCGCCAACCGTGAGCCAAACTTTGAATTGCCAACCAAGATGTAAGCATGCCAATCGCCCGCGCCCGCTTCCAGCTCGGCTCGAATGCCCAGATCCAGTAATCGTTTATAGATGGCAATCTCGCCAAGAAGGCCAGCCACCAATCGCTTCTCATTGAGTATCCCGGGGCAGGCCACGCGCACCGACCTTCTGCTAAGTGTCAGTGCCGACCTTCAGAGCACAGTTTAAAGCCTTGAACGGACGACCAGAGCTTTGAGCTATGGCGATGGTAGCCAGGCCCTCTGATC
Source organism: Pseudomonas sp. AC242 (assembly GCF_979258655.1). Lineage (NCBI taxonomy): Bacteria > Pseudomonadati > Pseudomonadota > Gammaproteobacteria > Pseudomonadales > Pseudomonadaceae > Pseudomonas > Pseudomonas sp. AC242. Next base: position 1,550,077 of record NZ_OZ409873.1, on the reverse strand, counting down.
AGCAGTGCCATGTTTACGGAGAAATGACTGCATTGCATCCGAGACTGGTCGCTCAATATGAAAGTCTCCGTAGCGCTCAAGGAAATCGGCCCAGCGAGCCAACAACAAACCCCTCCGCCGATACTTCGGCGCGAACCATATCCAGTGCAGCGCCCACTGACCTTTGTGCGGGCCCGACGATTCAGGTAAAAATCCACAAGCGCCAGCGATCGTACCTTCAGCGTCTCCAGCGAAAAGATAACCGTGCCAACCCTCTGAGGCTGGACTAGTCGCAGAACCATCCCACTGAACTCGGTCGTAGCCAAACTCGCGCCTGAACGCCCTGGCTCGCTGCAAGACTTCCTCATGCATCCAAAGCGGGCTTGACGGATCAACGAGCTCCCCCTAGGGACGACAGCAAGCCGCTGCGCGAACAGAGAGTTCGGCAAGGGCTCGTAGAGCTGGCGAGTCCACTCATGCTCTGCGTGGTGGATGCGTTCGTCTACAGAGCTGTTGGTAAGGTAGCGATGCTTGCAGTAGTCGCAAATGACGAACTCCTGTGGTTTAGGTTCGCTGTAGTTAGGCCCACGAACTTCAAGCCGAATCGCAGCTTTTCCCCTCCAGGTCATTGCGAACTTATATCCCGAAGCGTCCTTGTGGTGGGTTACAGAGATATCCCCTTCCCCAGCGTTTGGATCAGCTTTGAGCACAAAGCACTGCTTTCCACGGTAGTGTCGGTACATCAGGACCGAAAGTTCACTGTTCGTCAGCAGCTTCTTCTCGTTGATTTCCGGGGTCAGGGCGGCGACCAACCTGCTCGGGTCTACCTGCAGGCCGAGATGCTCCATATCGATCAGCAGCCCTACCGTATCCACTGCCGTTAGCCCCTCATACCCACTCACTTCATCTTCAGGGTATTCCGGCTTGTAGTAGACGGTCTGCCTGGGAATCGAAAACGGATCAATCAATGCCTTGAATAGCCGTTCGATCGCGCTGTAGCGGCGGCGCTCAGTCAAGATCAGATAGTCGCCAAACTCTACAAAAGCCGTGACTCGATTGACCATGAGCTGACGCTCAAAGCGTGTCATCGAGTGGCTGCAGGATAGCGAGCGTCTATCCTCACTGAGGATACTGTAGAGCTCGGCAAGCGTGTTGCTCTCAATAAAACGGTCCATGAGCATCCAAAGGGAAGGCGAATGCAGCATCTTGCCAACCGTTCTCGGAGCACGCAATGCGCTTTATGCGCCAAGCACATAGCGTCATTGTTGCCGGCTGACTTCGCTGAATCCTTCTCGTATTTCGGCTGGTGGAGCGAAAAGCGTTGTGATCGGCCTAGTCAAAATCCCGCATTGATCTACATGCTGGGAGCACGGCAAACCGTTGGTTAAAGACTGTCCGTAAAGACTGCAATCTGGAAATGCGAAGAACCGAAAGTCCGCCCGTGGAGCTAAACGCTAGGTAAATCTAGGTCATCCACGATGGCGAACACACGAAGCGGCCAGGCGTACTCCTCAGCCGCTTTGTGGAATCAATTCTCTGGTTCGTTGACCAGCCAGTAAGCCTTCGCTGCCCCTCCCTGCCTCGCGTAACTGATACAGAACGCCATAAGATCACTCAGGTGAGCATTGATAGCCGAGCGGCGAATGCCAGGCTGAACGCCGATCACGGAAAACGTGAGCTTGGTGGCCGGTGTAGTTTTCAACAGCTGAGTAACGTCGGCTCTGTTGCCGCGAACAAAGTAGGAGGGTGATGTGTGCCTTGGAAGCATCCTATCTTCCATGTGCTGAACAATCGTCGGCACGTTGCAGTAATAGACCGACTTGACCAACTGTCCTGCCACCTCGTAGACATCACCCACACGGCCTCCACTTGGTGGCCCACCCGCACCTTTGCAGTGGTAGAAGCTGACGTTGACCTCATCCTCAGCATTCTTGGTGACGCAGATATAATCCGCGGCCTCCCCCGCCCTGTGGTCGTAGAAGAGTCCTTGAACATCCGGCAGGTTGACCAAGTGTCGCTCCAGGTGCTCCTGCACGGTCAGGTTTCCCGCGAGCAGGGCTCGCTTTCGCAACGTCTCGGGGGATTGATCCTGAGGTAGAAATTCGATGTGTATGCCACAGCCCCTCCAATCGATGATCTCTGCATCGCCAGGAGCCAAACGTTCGGTTTGCAGCAACGGTGCAGCCATCAAATTCATCCCCTCAAAGGATGATTTGTCGGCGGCATAGAACACTGGACTGTGCTCGCAGAGCCAGTCCGCCATTGCAACCCAGGAATCGTGGGCAGATTCGATTTCGATGGAGACGTCAGGATCCAGACACGTCACCATCCGTGCGTTTGCCAAGTGAAATCGCATTGGCACCACGCCGAAGGCGCTAACCAGCGAAAAGGCTAATTGCCCCGCCTGTAGGTCGCACTGAAAGTTCTGGATGTCCCACTCAACCAATCTCGAATATTGAACGCGCTGCTGGGTGGCAGCCCGAAAGCGGACTTTCGGGTTGTTTTTGAATCCGCTTTTAGGCCAGTTCGCCGCTATGACCACATCTGGTAACCGACTCAAAGGCTTGCTAGAGCGCACGATGTCTAACTGGGTTGCGCTAAAAGGCGCATTACCGGAGAGGCGTCCGTTCAGGGTTTGCACCCACTCAACGAAATCAAGGATCGAGAGGCGCTGATTGCTCCATATCCGGGAACTGCTGCTTGCGCCAATCGTTTCCTTGACCTGTCCATTCATACCGCTGCCGAAGAAGTGTCCTTGAGAGAAGACTCGACTGTCGCCAGCTGTCACCGCCCTCTCTGCCTGGGGGCCAGTGAGGGTTCGATAAGTCTCTCCCTGCGAGTTGAACGTCGTGTTCTTCAGCCCAACGTTGTAAAACTTGACCTCCTCCAAGCCCGCGCGCGCCCTGCTGGTCTGTTGGTAGCTAAGCGGTCTGCAGCCACCGGGAGAAATCGTGTCCATGATGCTGAGGTAAAGCTTTTCTGTTCGACGAGTCGACCCTATGTAGCAGAGTTTTGCCGCCTCGAAAAACATCAAGAGAAACACGTCGTGACGCACATCGATCAGAGCATCAGAGATGGCCCAATTAGGAGACGTCTCGTCTGCCGTCAAAACCAACGAGATTGTCCCGTCTTGCGTTCCCCACTGCTTCACAATCCGCAAATGCCGCCCAATCGTGGAGTCAAGGAGCCCAAAATTCGGTGGCTCGTCACACTCGAAAACACGTACATGGGCATATAAATTAAAAGACAGCGGCGAGACAGATTCGTAGTCAGATTCGGCAATCTTCCTCACGGGGAGCCTTTCCATAAACTCCTGCTCCTCCAGAGACCCCGCGAGTTGAGCGATCGCAGCCTCATCAATCATCTGCGCAAGATTTACGCCTTCCTTAAGAAGAGACGCTGTTGCCTCCTTGATACGGAAAGTTGGTGCAATCAGCGTTGGCGGGCCTGTGGTTTCGTCCACACGGGCGAAGCGTCCAATGAATTGAATTGTGGGCACCAGAGACTGGTGGGGAGCATGGAGCGCCGCCACCTTGAGTTTCGGAAAGTCATAACCCTCCCCGAACATATCCACGCAAACGATCGCGTCCAGCGCACCGGTGATTAGCCTTTCCTCAATCGCCTCCTGCTGACGTTTCGTAAGTTTGCTGCTAATGGCCTCGACCGCTATGCCCTGGCCTTGATAGAGCGGCACTAGATCCTGTGCGGCCTTGATAGTCCCTGCGCGCACAAACAGCCTATGATCGAACCCGTTTGCCCTGTCCTCGTTAAGCTGCTGAACAGCCGCCCGAGCTATGGCTTGATCAACGTGTTCATCATCGAGTTCGTCCTCGATCGGTGCCGCACAGAAGTTAATTGGCTCAAAGGCCCCCTCATCGACAGCCCGCATTACGGGATATCGATAAACGAGCTTCCCTGGAATCACGCGCCCATCTCGTCGAAAGGGCGTTGCCGTGAGAAACAAGAACCGAGCTTTTGTGAAGTGTTCTACGTAGGCCATCCAGGAATCGGCCAGGGCATGATGGGCTTCATCGAAGATCACAAGATCGAAGAGATCCGACGGCACACCAGGGGCTAGGTCGGGTGATGAGCTTGAAGGTGTAGAAACGACGACGTCGTAGGTTTGAAGCAATTGCCATTCTTCAAGGGATTGAGGACGGCCGATATGCAGGTGCACGTCGGGAAGCGGACAATCATCAGCCAGCGCACCAATCCGGCGGAGCGTGGACATGACCGAAATATGTGAATGCACCTGTTTTCTCAAGGCGCTTGAAGGCTCCACTATCAATACACGCGCCGGCCCCAGCAGCATGGGAAGTGCCATCATCAAGGAGGTCTTTCCATAGCCAGTGGGCAAACAGACGATGGCTGGGTCGTCCTGCACAGAAAAATGCGCCAAAACAGCGTGCAACGCACCCAACTGTCCAGGTCTGAATCCATGATTGGGAGTACGCTGCTGTTGAAACAGATTCAGCGTCCCCGCTTGCTCAACAAAAAAATTCGGCACCGCAATCCCTCCTTTGGATCCGATTGAAGCGTACTCCGGTGCCGTTTTTGTGCAAGTGGTAAGGGTGTGGTTTGGTTGCGGGGGCATATGAATTCAGCACCGACGACGGATAACCACCGGCCTGCAGAGATCATTTGTAGTGATCTAATAAACATGCGTCAGTTTATTCAGTGATCAAAAATAAAACGGCATTGAATGTCCCCCCTCCAACAAGCGCAAGAGAGTGAGTTAGATGGAATTAATGACAAAAAATCTTCCTATGAGAACGAAGTCCCATATAGTTGACGATCAAGCAACCGCTTTAGTAAAAAAGGCCGTTGCAAAAAAAGGCTGGATTTATAGAGACTTACCAAAAGACTACGGCCTGGATGCGGAAATCGAGATCGTCAAGAAACGAGGTTCAGTTACCGGCGCGCTTATACGATTGCAGATCAAAGGAACCGGGACGGATAGAAATAAAATCCGCCTGAAGTCTACGACCGCGCGTTATTTGTCTGTTTCGTTAATTCCCGTGCTACTGATCGACGTAAATGTCACTACCAGGGTCATTCGGGCGCTACCTGTCGAACAGGATCATTTGACCCCGAGTAAACCCACCGCAAAAACAATCTCTGTAAGTATGAAAGGATCCTTCCAGCTCAGTGAGGGATGGAAGGACATCAAGAAGATCGCCGTCGAACATCAAACGTCCACCTTAGACATCAACAGATATACACTTTATAACACTTCGGCCCAGCTGATTCGCTACATCGACCTGCTGATAAATTTCGGAGGGGACGCAGATATCATGCTGAAGTGGATGCGGGCATTTGCGCCCGACGATGCCTTAACATCCAACTACGGTTACGCAGTCCACTTACGAGGCCAGCTTAAAAATGATCCTAAACTTCTAGATCGGTTACGGCTCCTCGTAATGGATTTTTATCCGGAACTTGAGAAAAAAATCGACAAATCAATTGCATTGCAACGCTCTGGAGGCCTTTCAGAGCGAGCGAGGCAAGTAGTCGCCTTCAGCTACCCCCACAGCAAAAACTGAAGACTGCCTGACGAGCCGTCAACTAGGTCCATCCCTGCCCTCCATCGCCGAAATTACTGCGGGGGGACATTGGCACCCAGAAATCTTGCGCCCATATCCTCCGCAAGAGGTGAGGATTCCACCCAAAGCCAGTAGTTTTGTAGGGGTAAAAATGATCAGAAATAAAAAAGGGTCGCGAGATAAAATCTCGCAACCCCTTGATTTATATGGTCGGGACGGAGTGATTCGAACACTCGACCCCTAGCACCCCATGCAAGCGGACTGCTCTACAGCCCGCCAAACCAGAGGCTTCGCGCCGGGCGCTCGCTGCAACGATGCCCAACCGTGCGCAACCGTGTTTTACAAAGTCACTCGGAAAGTCACTGAGCCTTTTTGGCACCATCCCCGGCGCTCTGCCGATCTAACAATTCCCCTGCTACTCTGGTTTCTTCCACGGAGGAAACCAAAATGCCGAACTCAGATCTACTCCCTTCCCTGCTCGTCAAGATCAACGAAAATCAACTCGCGCTCGAAGCCGCCATTATGGAACTCACCCTTTGGGTCGAGCAGCGGGGATCCGCCGATGTCGCCGAAAATGTCCGAAGCTCTCTGGCCGCGCTCGATCGGAATGAAGAATTCATCAGAATGACCTTGGCTGTTTTGATGACGCCCGACTGACAGCTCGTCGCCTCAATCTCGCCCGCTGGCACGGCCTCGATTACTGTATATGCAAACAGTATTCAGTAAGGCGTGCCCGTGGAACCCCTCTATATAGAAGATACAGACGATTGGCTCGGCAACCCGACCCCGCTCGAAACCTGCCGACACCAGCTCAGGATGTACGAGAACGAATTCGAAGCGCTCACTCTCAAGCTTGATCGAGCGTTGGTGAATATCGAAGGCCTGGTCAGAGACAATGACGCGCTCACCCAGGAGAGAAATTCTCTCAGGGCAAAGCTTCAGTACGCCGAGGGGGATTTACTGAGCGAAAAGCGCAGATTTGCGGACGTCGAGCACAACAGGAACCATCTGTTCAATGAAAACCAGCGCCTGCTCAGGGAGATTCGCGACCGCGACGAGGAGGAATGAGCCATATCCTGGCTACGGCACGTCCTTGAAGAAGACGTGGTGACCGAGCTTTAGTGTCTGCTTGGCCTTCGCCGCCCAGGCCGGGGCCTTGATGCTGGTGGCGTAGTAGTGCGTGGCACCGCCGGTAGGATCGGGCACTTTCCCATCGATCACTTGGTCAGCCGCGATCCGGCACTGCGCCAGCTCGCGGAACGGAATCTGCTTCACGCCAATCAGGAACTGGTAGTTCGGGTCAGTCTTGTTCCAACAGCTGAACTGGTACTTCGCTTGGCACACGCCGGCGTAACCCTCACCCCACCACGATTTTTCCCTCCCATCAAACACGCGGTTGCGAATCGTCCAGGCCACGGCGATCTGGCCGGCAGTTCCTTCGCCGCGAGCCTCCCCCCACAGCGTGCGCGCCAGGATGTCTCGATCTTTTTCGGTTGCAGTCATCACTATCTCCAGGCACAAAAAAACCGCCTCATGGGCGGCCGGGTGCTCGTCATTGATCAGTTTGAAGTCGGTAACGGGTATCGCGCTTTGATCGCCGCAACCGATGTCACCCAAGGCGTAAAGTCAGGCTCAAGGCCTTGGCTCAATGCGTCGTAAGCGATCTCCAGACGCACCGGATCAGACTCCGCTTGATAGGCGGCGCGGCGCAGCGCGTAGACCGCGTCAAGTTCGGCCTTGAGCTGATCCGCTTTGCGCTGCTCGGCGGTGATGACTTTGCTGAAATCGATATTCATCGAGGCAGACTCACTTCGCCGTCAGGCGGGTTGGCAATATCAGCGGGGAAACATGCGGCTTCACTGGCGTCCGTGGTGATCGGTAGCGACAGGGTGATGATCAGTTGGCCGCCGACGCGCTCAACCGGCTGAGCGACGCGCGGGCAGCCGACCGCATCCGCAGGCAATGTTGCCCCGTCTGGCAAAGCCGTGAAATCGAACGTTTCGCCATCAATGGTGAGGGCATCCCCGAATTTGGACACCGTCATAACTCCATCCATGCGAATGGGTGAAAGTTTGATGATCATTTATTACTCCCGATTAAAACCATCGACCAACAGCCTGGAGGCGAGAAGCGCGTGCCGTCGCATCGCTGTAAAAGGCCACGCGCACCCAAGAAACATTTGTGGGGGTCGGAGGAGAGTTGAGACCGATTACACCGTTACCAGTGTTGGGCGTTCCCGTCACAACCGGCTCAGACCCGGCAACGAAAGCCGCCGGAAACGTCCACGTCGCAGGAACGCTGGTCCAACTGTTGCCTACAACCGTGCCAGCACCGATAGAACCGGTCGTGAACGTGCACAGCTGAGTTCCATCTGCAAATCGAACCCAGTTGCCGTTGGCATTGGAGCCGCTCTCGACGACATTACGACCGGCAAGCTGAAGTCCGACAGGAACGTTCAGTACGCCTGCATATGAGTAAGTCATGAACGGGCCGCCGGCGGTGTTGCCGGCATTCACTGAGCGCCAGCTGAAACCACCCGTCCCGCCACCCTGATTGCAGGTGAAGGACACAGCGCCCGACATGCCACTGCCATTTCCAATCTCGTTCCATCCAAGGAAGCCGCCGCCTGCTGAAGGCACCGCGCCGGCGGTAACGCGCAGCGAGTTGAAAGCGGGCGCGTACGAGCCGCCCGCAGAGGGCATTGCGCCGATACCGGCCAACAGCTCGGAATTGTTGTTCGCGGCGATCCCGGTTCCGCCCTTGCTCAACGGCAGAATGTCGTAGTTTCCGGTTGTGCCGAGGGCGGCCATTTTCGGGCCATAAGCGTTGACCCAGCTTCGCACCTCGTCACTCAAGGCTTTTTGGTAGCCTTGCACCGGAGCGACTGCATAGGTCGCATTCGACGCGGTTGGCCCAAGGTAAGGCGGGCTGATTGAAATCACCGTATCGCTCGCGACATTCGCAAGCTCATACAGACGCCCATCAGGGCCAATGAAGGCATCCCCAATCCGAGTATTTGCCGCGAAGGCAGTGTTTACGCCGGTCACGGTGCTTGAATTTTGGGTGACAGAAACCGTACCCAATCTGTGCCAGGGCATGGAAGCATCCTTTAAATTGATTAAGCGGCTTGTTTTGCGAAAACTGCCGGAAGGAAAAAAGCGAACGGATTTGATGCAGCAACAGTGATCGCGTAGAGCTTGTTGTTGGGAAAGTCCCACCAGCAGTAGAGGTTTCGGGGAATCCCACTGCCCGAAGTCATCGGCATGCCGAACGTGTTCAGGAGCATGAATTCGTTTTGTGGGAAGTCGAACGGAACCGAGTAATAGATGCGGGTGAGCCCTTGCGCATCGAGGTCATAGGTGACGTAGTTCCAGTTTTGGAAAGCCCGGGTGAACGTGGCATTTGGTGTTCCTGAATCGAACAGCAGTTTCCCAGCACCGTCCCACAAGCGCATTCCGTATTGAGCAACGGCCTGCGCAGCGAAGGCAGACACAAAATATCTTCCGTTGGGCTGAGCTGTGAGCGCGTTGTAGGCCCGAACATAGAACCCGGTCCAGTTGCCAGCCGATCCGATCAGCCTCATCTGACACAAGCCCGCAACCGCATTGACAGTATCAGGACGCACAAATACCAGCGGAGGCTCCTGCGAAGTCACTGGCTGTGCGAAATACGTCGTTGAGCCGAGCCCTCCCTCCTCCGTTGGTGCAAACCTCCCCGAAGAGATCACCATCAACCGAGAAAACTCGGAATCGAGCGTGACCACATTGTTGTTATTGCTGAACTCGAGACCATAACCCATCAGCCCCACCTCATTACAATAAGGCGCATTGTTCCAGACGAAACGTTGCTGGCCGCATAGGTGCGCGTGTGGTTGTAAACCCGAGCTACACCGTCGAGCATTTCAGTCTCAAACTGCATTTGGTTGACGTTGTACGTACCGTTCGGAATCACGATGGCTGTTCCGTTGCCGGGCCCAACACCAGGGACAGAGAAGTCCTGACTGCTTTTTGGCCCGACCGGAAAAGTTACCAGTGTCGACAGCACAACTCGAATCGTGAAAGAGTTTTCGTCTAGCTGGAGCGCCCCGTCGGCGCCCCAGATTCTCACGCCATAAGCACTCATGCGTTCAAATTCCCCCACTGATAACGCTTGACGCCGTTCTCATCAAACACCTTGCCGCCGTTGTTGTTGATGGTTTGACGAGCGCCGCCGCCAAGAGGGCTGTTCAACTCGAAGTTGCCAGCCTTGTCGATGCGCCATCCCTGTACGCCGGCGATGTAATTATCCGACTGAATGAAGAAGCCAATCTTGGCGTTTCCAATCGAAGCGTCTTGGATGAAAGCAGCATTCATGAACACCTGTCCGCCCTGCACCGCAAACGGAACCGAGATGGCGCCGCCGGCAATGGTGTTGACGATGGCGAATCGATCCGCAGCAACCAGAAACTGGCTTTGCAAGCCTGCGCCAGTGTTCTCGATCCCAAGGCCAATGCCAGCGGCGACGTACTGGCCGTTTGCCGTGACCTGCATCTTCACCGACCACATAGTCGTCAGCTTGCCGGCCGTATCCGCGTAGGCGGTGGACGTCTGCTGAATGGCCGCTGAGTTCTGATCAACCGAAACATTCAGCTGGTCAATTTTCGTCGCCGTTGCCGAAGCGTTGGTGGCCACCACCTGTTCAAGCTGGGTGATGTTGGCTTCGTTCGCGGCGATCTTTGCATCGAACGTGGTGATGCGCTGGGCGGTGGCTTCGTTTTCAGACGCCCTGACCTTGCTTTCAGTCGCTATCGACGCCGTGCTCGTCCAGCCCTTCATTGCGTCGGTAAGATCGCCAACCCCGTCATCCTCTCGATACGCCGCACGCAGAGTCTGCGTAGCCGCTGCCTGCGCGGTGACAACCCCATCGAGCTCGATAATCTCGGCGGTGTTGATCGCCACCTGCTGAGCCAAGCCATTGGCTGTCTCTACCGACTGCCCGACGTCGATCCAATATGTCGGATTCGGTGGCGGAGTCTGCACCGGTACCGCCTTCGCAGCCTGATAGACCCTGCCGTCAACGACGATCATCTGCCCCTTGAGATAGGTCTGCTCTGGCTCATAGCCCTTCAGCCCGTCGAGCGCATCGATTTGATCCTGTAGTCCCGGGATTTTGTCGATTTCGTCAGCGAGATCCTGCCCGAGCTCTGTCTTCGTGATTTTCCCGGCGAGTGCAGCCAGGTACGCCGAGACATCGTTCGATGTCTGCGCAGGCACGTAGAGGAACGAGCTTTTCCCATAGGCGTTCGATGAGCGGACGAAGTAGTAGTAGTTCGTCCAAAAACCCAGCCCCGTATGAGTAAAGGACAGCCCCTGCCCCAGATATTCGGCATCAGCAGAGGTGGCAGTCGGCGACGTGCTGAAGAAGTACTCGTAGGTGCCTCCGTTCAGTCCGTTTTGCGAGTTGCTCGGAATCAGCACGATGCTGTCGATAGAGGACTGCACCACGCAGCTTTCCGGGATTGGTGGGCCATTGATGCTGACGGTGATCGTCACCTCTCCCGATCGCGCCATCGGACCTACAGCGGCGACACTCATGGTGTAATTACCAGACGGCAAGCCGTTGATGGCGCACTCAGTCGAAGTCGACGGGACGTTGTGCGACTGAACCGCTGTCGTGCCTTGTCGCACGATCACGATATATTCCTTCACGATGCCGCTCGGCGGCAGCCAGGACAGTACGCCCTGAATTACTTCCGCAGTGGTGTCCTGAGTCCACGTCAGATTGGTCGGAGTTCCAAGCCCGCCAGAAGGCAGGTTGATGAATCCGATCGGGTTGTACGGCTGCCCCACCGCATCATCGAAGATTGCCGGCTCGTACTGTTTGACCTGAACAGTGCAGCCTTCGCGGTCGCCCATTGACCAATCAGAGACGATGAACTCGCCGAGAATATTCAAAGAAGGCAGGTTCACGCGCACAACTCGGCCAGGCCGGCAGTTGTACCCTGCAAAGTTCATCGGAATGCTGATGGCACCACCAGCGCGGCGCCGGCGCAGCTCCATGTTCGCCAGGCGCTGCGCTTGATAGGGGTCGTTTACATAGGAATAGGTCAACGTTTCCGCCGCCTCTCCGCCGTCTTCAACAATCCATTCGGCAACACTAACTTCCGGGTAGTCCGTCTCTGTCCACGACTGTGACGGGTCGATGAACGTACCGCGAACGGTGTTGATTGCTGAGTCGTTGGTTGGCTCAGTGCTACCAGTCACGGTGCCGATCACCATGTCTTCAGTTATTTCGAAGTCATACGGACCGTAGTAGGCGCCGGCCTGGAACATCCAGCGACCGCCCACGCGGATCAGGTGGCCACCAGCAGCAGCTTCGAGTTTCTGCAAAACGCCAGTGCGCTGCTCGTCCGCACCAATGACGCAGCCACTGCGGTAGCGCTGGCTGGTCGAGCCGTCCGCATTGGTGACGGCCTCGTCGCACACGTTAGCGGCGCTTGCGAAGGTCTCAAAAACGATTTCGTCGTCAGGTACACCGCACCGGGCGCGGAGGTACCACAGCAGATGCAGCGCAGTGTTTGCGCTGTAGCCCGCCGTGTTGCTCCGGGGATCGTAAATGTCCTTGCGGCCGCGCACGACAAAGCGAGTGTCCGGAATGCCGGACGGGAATTTTTCGGCGCTGTAAAAAAGAGAGATGCGTACAAAGGACAAACCACGACCGATCTGTGAGTCTTTCCAGTCCGGGCAGTTGGCCTTGAGGAATGCATTCACCTGCGTCGGCTCGACGACGAGCTCGTAGGTGGCGAACGGACCGAACGAACCAATTTCCTCTTCGCCAAGGTAGATGTTTTCGAGGGCATCGATCGCCCCTTCGCAAAGCACGTACACCAGGTGCAGCCATTCGCCCTCCCCTTGATCGCCAGCCTGCTCCTGCGCCCACACCAGCACGCCACCGGTGGAAACGCGTCCAAGGATGTAGCGCACCGGCGCCTTCGAGGAGCGTACGGTCTGGGCGGACGGCTCGTTGTCGCGCAGCGGCGACTTGGTGTTGAGCTTTTCCTGCTGCTCTGCTGCGTAAAAGGCAAGCGCCGCGCCAGCCACAGCACCCCATGGGCCGCCCTGAGCAAAGCCAACCACCGCGCCGATGACGACTGAAGCGAGTTTCTTAACGCCGCCGCTCATTCAATTCTCCACGCGGCCAATGGCTCGCACTCAACCCGGGCCGCGCCGTCGTCGGTCGCCGCCCAGTAATCTCCCGCCCAGAACACGGCCATGCTTCGGCCGCCGGGCGCGTCGTACAGCACGACGTCACCGCGCTGGATGAATGGCAGTGGCACCCGGGCAAAGTGGGTATCCCACGCCGCCTCAAGGCTGCCGTGCTGCTTCTTCAGCTGCCGCTTGGCCCCGGTTTCCGTCGTGTACTTGCCCCGGTAGTTCTCCGCCGGGTCCACGCCACACACCGAGGCGGCGCAGTCGGCGGCGAACAGGCAGCAGTCAAATTCACCCCATGAAAAAGGCCGCTCTTGGGCGGCCTTGATCGTTTCGTTCAGACGGGTTGTCCAGTCTCGGTAGCGCATGGCTAGCTTCCATAGGTGAATGTCGGCGCGTCCTTCTTCGAGCCCCAGTAAATGGGCCACTCGGACATCTGGGCGATGGCGTAGAAGAACCGGTCGCCCTGATGGCGCGCGCGGTGGTTCTCATCGGTGAATCGTTCGGTACCGGTGCGGCTCCACTCGGCCATGCGGTCGATAACCGGGACAGTGATGCTGTTGCCGTCCTCGCCATTGCCGGCAAAGGAGAACTTCGCCGCGTCCATGCGACCAGAGAACAGAATGTCCGCCGCGTAGTTGCCGGCCTCGTCGAACACCACGAACATGACTTTTGCCATTCGCCCGCGACAGCCCCGGACGTTGGTTTCGGAAAGGATGTAGGCATCCAGGCCGCTCAGGGTCAGTTCCACCGACATGGGCGAACCTGAGTTGTCGCTCTCCTGCGACTGGCTTACCTGGCCGAAATTGCCCACGCCAAGGTAGGTGATGCCGTCGATCACCAGATCACCGGTACCGGTATGCGCGAAGACTATGCCATCGACGAAGTGGAGCTGCACGGCGTACACCGGCATGAAGCGGCCGGTCGCAATGATGTTCACCACGCTCTGGCTGAATGGGAATGCTGATGGCATCAGAACGCCTCCCTGAATTGGTAGCTGCCGTTTGCGATCACCGGCTTTACGGACATCGCCCAGGTGTCGGTGGTCATGCGCATTTCGGAATATGGGTTGAGGTACTCGACGGCGGTACCGGCCGTGAGCGTCCTGCGGATCCGCTTGTTGAGCGACACCGTCACCCTGCCCTGCGCGTTCGCCGACGCTGCATCGGTTATCTCGAACATCTCGCCCGCGATGGTGATGTAGTCGCCGGCAGCAAACACAGCAGCGTTCGCCGGCGCGCCGCCGATGACCATCGACCGCGCTTGCGCGTTGCCGGTGACCACTGAGAGCGCGCCGACGCTGTTGGTGCGCCGGCGCGTGAAGGCCGGCAGATTGAATGTGCCGAACATCCCATCCAGTCGCCCGAGAAACGCCGACAGCTCGCGCTCTTGGGCTCTGGTCAGTAGTCCGAAGGTCAAGGTGCACTGCCAGTAAGCGCCCGGGTAGCCGACAATCTGCTGGGCATTCGAGAGCGTCGAGGTGAACGCCCTGCTGTTGTTGACGATGCCCCACGTCATTTCTGACGGGCGCAGCGAAGCCGGCCACGTGAGAGCCATGCAGTACTCCTTAGATTGCTTAGCGCCGTGCGATGAGCTGGCGGATGGTTCCGTTCATTTTCAGGTCGCGCACGACCAGCTCGTAGCCGCCCTTCGCACCCTGCATTGCCGCCTCGCGCACCATGTTGACGGTGGCGTCATCTGGCGTGCCTTGAAAGCTGAAACTCTGCTGAATGACCGGAGCAGTAGACGAGCCCGACGAGATCGGGACGACATTGGAGGTCGATGCCGCAGCGGTAGCGCCAACGTAGCCGCCATCTGCATACCCTTTAGCGTTCGCGTTCATGCGCTCGAGGAATTCCCGTGCACCTGGCTGGCTCACCGCTTCCTTGCGGACAACGAACTCACCGCCGTGCACCACGCCTTTCGGCTCGAACTTGCCGCCGTCGCCCGTGTAGCCGCCGTCTGAGAAACCGAACTTCGAGCCGTATCCGGCGGCAGATGCGCCCAGAGTGGAGGAAGTTGCGCCGGCGGATCCGGCTGCGAGGCCGTTGCCGGCAGCAGCGCCACCAGCGGTCAGCCCGCTGAAGATCGTGCCGAAGATGCCCACCGCCGCCTGGCGTACCTGAATGCGGATCAGGTCGGCAATGATGCCGTCAGCCAGATCCTTGAACGACAGCTTCCCTGTCTTCACGAACTGGATGATGCCGTCTTCCATGTTGCTGAAGGCGTTGGTGAACAGGTTGCGGGTCTGGCCGGCGACGTCGCGCGCCTGCTCCGAATAGGTCTGAAATGCCGACGAAGCACCGAGCGCCCAGTCCGACTGGGCCTTGTCCACATCCGTGTAGTACTGCTGCTGCATGGCGAGACGGGTTTGCAGGGCCGAACGCAATGCTTCGGTCTGCTGGTTGTACAGCTCGGCGCTGCCTGAGGACTTATCGCCTTTGTTGTAGTCATAGGTCAGCCGATCCATCTGTGACTGGTACGACTGCTGGATGCTCAGCTGTTCCTTCAATCGCTGACGCTGCTGATCGCCCATGCCGAGGCCTGCCAAATCGTTGTCCAATCCGGTCTGGGCGGTCTTCAGCTGCGATTGCAGGTTTTCCTGAAACGCTGCGAGCTTTTGTCGCTGCTCGGCAGCAGTGGACAACAGCTCAGTCTGCTTTTCCAGTGAAGCGTTTTGCTTCTGCTGCGCCAGATTTAGGTCCGCCATGGCGAGGATCTGCTTCTGTGCAGCAGTCAGCGTTTTCTTATCTTTGAGGTCGGCGATTTGCTGTTCCAGTTCGAGCAGCTTTTTGGCTTCGGTGCCGAGTGATTTTGTGCCGTCGGCTTGGCTGCCGATGAGCGCGTTTTGCTGCTGGAGAACTGCGTAGCGCTGCCTTGCCTCGTCGAGCATCCGCTGACCAGCATCCTCATTCACTGCCTTCGGCTTCGGCTGGCTTTTGTCGAAACGTGCTTGAATGGCAGCGACCTCCTTGTCGATTTCAGCCTGAGATTTTCCCGCCTCTAGGCCAACCTTTCTCGCCTCGGCAATGTCCAGAGCGAGCTTTTTCTGCTCAGACATGTTCTTGTTGGTGATGGAGAACCATTTCTCATCGGCCGAAATTGTTGTCCTTCGCTCCTGAAGCTCATGAGATGCCGCTTCCGTGCGCTGAACCTGCGCATCAACCGCTTTTTGGGCGAGCTCTACCTGCTTCTCCAGGCCGGTGATCAAGGCCTTGTCGCCAATTTCCCGCGCGCTTTCCAACTGACCCTGAAGATGCTGCAACTTGAACAGCTCTGGGCTAGCGGAAAGGCCGGTTTTCAGTTCGTTCCATGCAGAGGAAACGCTGGTCTTTACGTCATCCCAGGCTTTTGCCAGCCCCCTCGTTGACTCAACCATTTCCCTGTTTCGGGCGCCCATCTCGTCAGCCACCGCGCCTGCCAACACCTTGATGGCCTCCATGCGGTTGCCCTGCTGTTCCAGCGATCGAATCTGTTCGTAAACTGCTTGAGTGATTACGCCATATTTGTCGCTGTACTCCGCAGCGAGATCTGTGACACTTCCTTTCGTTCGCGACAGCTGATCAGCAATTTCACCGGCGTTTTTGCCGGTGGCTACGGAAAGCTCCGTCGAAGCTCTGGCGACCTCCGTAAACGCATCACCCACCAGTCGGCCGCTGCCGGCCAGCGCCAACACAGCCTGAGTAGCCTCAGTGAAATTACGACCCTTTGCGAGGCTGTTAGAGAGAGCGATCAGATCATCCGCTGTTCGCCCGGCCGCGTCCCCGGTGATGACAAGAGCCTTTCGGTACTGCTCGGCCTGTTCGTAGCCTTTGTAGGCAGCGAGAGCAAATGCTGCGATAGCCGCGCCCGCAATCGTAAATGGATTGACCAAGCCAGCGACATAACCACCCAAAGCCTTTGCGGCAGGGCCGATGCCACCAAACATATCCTTGAGTTGACCTCCTTGTTGCAGCAAGACGGTGAGCGGAGCCTGACCTGCTTGCAATGAGACCGCGATGTCGGTGAATTGCGCCGGTACACCGCGCAATGCTGCGGCAGTCGCTTTTGCTGTCATCCCAGTCTTGCCAAGATCGCCATTGAGGCTGCCGAGCGCGGCACGCTGAGCCGCAATTGCAGTCGACTGATCTCGAATAATGCTGGAAAACTCTTTGTACCCGGCGTCCCCGATATCGCCTCGCTTGAAGGCTGCAGCGAGCTCCGCCTGGCTCTTGGCAAGCTCTTGCTGTTTCTTCCGCAGAGGATCAAGTCGACCTAAGAGCTGTTCAACTTCTTCCCGGTAGTAGCCATAAGACTTTCGCGCACCATCAGCGCTTTTGCCAGACTCACTGAGCCCTGCTCCAACTTTAGCCATCGATCGCTGAGTGGGAATCCCCAAAGACTCCAGCTCTTCAAGCGCCTTGCGTGTGTCCGCAGCCTTTTGCTCAGCGTCTCTGCTATCGATTTCCAAGACCAGTCGTGAGGTCTGAGCCATAAGTTTCTCCGGGCGAAAAAAAGCCCGCTCGATGGCGGGCTCAAATAATCTGAAGGGTAATCAGCTGTAGTCTCCGCTGATCTTGTCGCGGAACATTACGGTGGTCGAATATCCCAGCCGTTGCTCAATAACGTCCGCAGCTTTTTCGGCGTCAGACTTGCTTTCGAAAGCGCCGGCGCCGACGCCGCCAACCTTGATCATTTCGACAACCGGCAATCCAGCCTCGGCAATGGCGTCAGAGACCTTTATCCGGTCTTCCTCGCTGGCGCAGATCACCCTCGCAACCCAGCCGAATCGCAGCGCTGGCACTGCTTGAGAGGCAGATCTGCCGACATCGCCGCCACAGTGCTTGCATTTCACTGCTGCGTTTTTGATGATCTCTGCGCACAGCGGGCAAGGCCTTGTATCGAGCGTTAACGCAGCAGGTGCCTGGGGTTTCCTGCCGAAAATAACCATCAGCAAACCAGCTATCAGAACAACCCCGCCGATCAGGGTGTAATTCTGTCGGTCAGCCATCAACCCAAGGTTGTTAACCCGCCCGAGCCCAGACGGGACAGATACGTCCATCGTTGTCGCGGCAATCAACACGATTATTCCAACGGCGACGATCAGAAAGCCAAGGCCTCTCATATGGCACCCTTGCTATCTTGAGAGCCAATGTTGCCTGACTCCCTGATTACCCATACAAAGAATTCAGCGTTGCCTTTTAGTAGATGTGCGGCCCAATTTGGGCTGTAGGAAACCTCGCGACCATTTACGCCGGTGACACCTTCATCCCAGTCGAGCACAACAAACTTACCCAGCATCAGGCATTGCAACTGATGCTCTTCCTCATCGCTAATGCTGCGCTCGGTTAGCTCCATCAACATACGAGCGCCGTACAAAGCAGCTTGATAATTCTCATTCTGATGAGAAGCCAGTTTAAACCTGCCCCCACCTTCGAACTCTTTCCACTGAGCGATATCTGCCACGCGAAAATCTCCCTGTAATAATGGCAGCAATCTACCACCATCCGCAGGAAGCACCAAAACCCCGCAGGTGCGGGGTCGTGGCTCAATTGAGATCAAGCAACAATTGCATAACCACCGGGTGAGCAGCCATTTGCACGGTAGATGCTATAAATTTCCGACCTCCGAGCATCGAGCGCAGCGAACGAGCTTCGCCCCTCGTTGATCTGGTCGAACACCCTCATCAGCACTCGCGAATCGAGAGTGCGCGCCGAAGCCAGAATCGCCTCGCGATCATCCATGAGACAGAAGTGGCGACTCATCAGCAGGTAGATGTGCGCGACTTCCTGATTGTTGAAGAACAGGCCGTCGATGTCGGGCCGACCGATCCACTCGCCTTCCAGCGCGTAGGCTGCGACGAAGTTACACGCGTCGGCCAAGCACTCAGCCGGGATGAGCGCGGTGCGGTGCACATTGAAGCGCGAGCGCAAACGGCTTTTCATAGTCTGTTTGAAGCTGCGCTGGAGTGAATGAGGGACTGGCGAGGCCTTCTGATCAATCACGCGATCAAGTACGTTCTCGCCGCTGGTGCCGATGACGGCTCCGACGAGATCACCCATGGTTCCGTGGTGATCGACGTAATGTCCGTGCTTGCGGATTGCAGGAAGAACCTCTGACGTGATCCATTTTTTAAAGCGGCGTGCATCATCTTTCCGGCTGGTCAGGATCAGAGAATAGAGTCCCGACTCATTGACGACGTTGAGTTCCTGCATGTTGCGGGAGCCCTTCATACTGTGAAGGGCTTTCTCGTCGTCATCCAGACGGCTCAATGCACGCGTCGTATTCACAATACTCAGCGAATTGCAGACATCGGCTGCGACAAACCATGGCTGGTCATCAATCAGCAAAGTGCGCACCTCTTTCTTGTCAAACCTGAACGGGATGACATTAGATACCGCTGTGCTATGATTCGACATGACGATTTCTTCTCCGAAGTTGATCTCGTTTTCCGAAGCCCTGACGACTCTCACCTCGTCGGGGCTTCTTCGTTTTAGGCTAGCGCCTGCTTGCTCTGCAATTCTCGCCACTTCAAACCCTCCTCTATGAGAAGGCCAAGCTCAGCGTTCAGGCTTCGCCGGTTTTTCTTTGCCTCATCTTCTGCTTGACCCTTTACTGATAATTCCAGGCTAAGCGGATATCGCGATTTCCCAGTCTGCTTCATAAAAACCTCCTTACTCATCACTTGCCATCATTAGGCATCATTTGCGATGTACCGTCAACATCATTTGCCATCATTCTCTTGCGCGAAATATATTTCCCGAACATCATGCTTCCTATACGAATCCATGGAATTACCATGCACCACCCAAAAGGTTTCCCTTCTAGGCTCGTACGCCTGCGAGCAGATGCAGGAATGACGCAACGAGACCTGGCCCAAGCGAGCGGCCTGAGCGTCCCACAGATTGGCCGGTATGAAATGGGCACCTCAAAACCTCGCATGACCGCGCTGGTTAAGCTGGCTAAAGCACTCAATCGAGATGTGTCAGAGCTTGCGGATGCTGACGACCAACCTGAAATTACTGAGGTGAGCTTGGTTTCGGAAGATGATTCATCTATTCCGATTGCCTTGCCAAAGGAATCGTACGAGCGGCTACAAGAGCAGGCGGACGAATACGGCGTCTCTCTCGAAGTAATGCTCAGCGCCGTGGTGATTTGGCACCATTGGCTCCGCAGTGATCCTACAGCCACTTTCGAGGACGCTATAAAACAGTCAATTGAGGGTTTCGAAAATTGGCCGCACTAAGACTCGCCTGTACGAATCCTCAGTAACGCCATTCCGCTCACAGATAGTAGCCTCTCGCCTCACGCACCGGATAACCCCAGTCCTTTGCCTGCAAGCCCAAGGACTGGGATAGCGCCAATCTCGGCGTGCTTGACCTGGAGGGATGTCGAGTTTCGCTACAGCCTTTTAGAGCGCCCCTAACGATCGCTCTATGTTGAGCATAGGGCGTGCAAACGTCTTGCACCCCCAGTTATCACCATCATGGCGACAACTGAATCGAATGACCAAGCCCTGCCCGCCGGACCTAAATATGGAATTAATGCGATGAGCGAACCTATGACTGCCGATGATCTCAATCTCCTCCTAGACAATATTCGAATAGAGATCGGCTACCAAGGCGACGTTACGACCGTCACCTTGAAATCGCACGAAGCAGAGGAATTTGACGCTATCAAGAACGGACTCGACGTTGAAGGGCGCACCGTTCATTTGGATCCGAAGACCAACGAGCTCACGATTGACTCCTCGAATTGCCCAACCTACGAATAATCGGAATCAAGCCTAGCTAAGCGCCAAGCCTCTTCAACTCAAGGTGGTAACCACCTACCTCAACAATAGGGGAAGCAGATGTCAGCTGTTGAAATGGACAACGAAGAGACCATCACCCGAGCTCATGCAAAAATTCACGACTCCGCGATGATGGTCAGCAGGTTAGCCGGTAATGAGCAGCGGCAGCATGGCTACGACTCATACGTTCTTGGTTACCTTGAGGCGCTCAAGGCCGAAAACTTATTAAGCCAAGACTCGTACATGCAATTGGTCGCGGAGCACAAACGAGCATTCAAGGTAGCAAGCCAGCTACACCCAGATGCAGGCAAGCCAGGCGCTTTGCTGCAATAACGCCACCCATGCAGTAACCAGTGTCGGATACCCATTAAGACCCGAAGCAACAAACGGAGCGGCGCAGCATGAGAGATATGACTGATTTACAGCCCAACCCTGACAAACCAGGCTGGTATCGTGGATTTGTCGTAGTCAACACGACGACTAACGAGGTTCACGACATCTATCCTGGGCATCTTGAAGCAATCCAAGAGTCAAAGCGCCTCGGGCCGGATTTCCAGGCACTTGGAGGAGGTTACAGCCCTGAGCATGATCTGTATGAGTATTTCCAGGCAGTAGTTCAGCGATAGTCACAACCGCATAGCGATGTATTGCTAGCATGACTGAGGCTCTCCCCTTCATGATCGCAGATACATAAAGCCCGGCGTGCCCGGGCTTTTTTCCGCCTATACGAATGCCCAGTAGCTCGAAAGCGAACTGCGTAGTAGCGTTCTGCCGGCGATCAACATACGAACTTTTCAAGGAGATAAAATTGAGCGCTTATGCCATACCGGATGGAGCCAAATTCGCGACGATCAAATTTGCGAGGAGAGACGGGAATGTTTACACACTCCCTCCAGGCAGCCCGGTCATCGTGGCGGCGCTTAGGCACGACCCAGAACATGGCGCCGGGGCGCGAGAACTTACCGGACTCAAGCCGGTTTACGCGCTCTTAGATACCGGGGCTGATTTCAATTTTGCGACTCCGGAGTTGATCGCCGAATCCGGGTGCCCTCAGATAGGTTCAGCCAGGGTACGTAGCGCAACGGGCTGGATAGATTCGACTAAACATCTGGCCCACATCTTCCTTCCCGAAACCGGAACTCAGTACGAGACTGATGTATTTTCATCTCCCCTCATTGACGAGGGAGGGACAGGCCAGAGTTTCATTATCGGAATTCTTGTCATTAAATCAGGAAGGCTCGTCATGGATTACAAGAGCAACATCTTCCGTTTCTATGTCAACTGAATCCGCTCTGGCGTAGCACTCCTGAAAAATATACCCCTGTCGATAATCGGGGATATCCAGCGCGACCTCTCCAAGGGCACTGCTCTCCTCAGCAGGGGTCGCGACTCTGATACAACGAGCGCGAGCCAAGCTTTCACTTTCCATAGCGCCCTCCTCAAGCGTTCACTCGTCATTAGCGGCTATGCACACCGCGTCCAGCGCAAACATCACATCGTCAATCTCATCACGCGGCAGTGGCGACGGGTGCGACTCCAGCCAGTCGGAGATCTCCCGCGCCGATAGAGGAAGCGGGAATGCCCCGGCCATGCCGGTGATGTACCGGCGCCCACGGCAGATATTGCGGTACAGGTTCAGCAGATACGCGGTGATCGGGTCTCGTTCTGGTTCATCCGGTACCGCCATCTTCAGGCGCGAGTAGACCGCCCGGCGCTTTTCGCTTTCGCCGCCCCACTCTTGCTCCCACTCGAAGCGGGCAAGGGCTTTCCCACCGACTCGGCTCGCTCCTCGGCGGCATCGTTGGCAGCCAGCGCGCCTTCGCGCAGCACGAAGATAAAGAACTCGATGTTGTTTTCCAGCAGCTCAGCAGCCACTGACGGGCTGTACTTGATCGGGTTGCCCTCGGCATCCAACACGCCTTCCCAGTCCTTCACAATGAAGTGGCTGAGCAGCATCGAGTGATTCTGGTGCTCAGTCTTCTCGCCGGCGACCACGCCTACCTGCCCCTCTTCAAACCGCGCATCGTTGCGCTGAATACGACGGCGCATGCGCTCCAGCGCAACTTGGTACTCAGGGTTGTCGATGCTGGCCAGCAGCACCTTGGTGTCCTTGTCGAAGCTCGCCCAGCGTTCGCCGGTGATTGCCGGCTTCTTTTTGCCAAGTTGAAGTGCCATGGTAATTCCTCAACGCCGCGCCAATAAAAGGGCCACCCCGGCCGGCGTGAATGCCGGGGCAGCCAAAGGTCGAGCAGGTTTATGCAGTGATGGTGATCGACGCCGTGCTGGTTTTGGTGACGTCCGAAGCGCTGGTAGCGGTGATCGTCGCGGAGCCAGCGGAAACGCCGGTTACCAGACCGGAAGAGCTAACGGTGGCAACGCTCGGCGCCGAACTGGACCAGGTGACGTTTTGCGCGGCTTCGGCCGGCAACGCCGACGCAGTGAGCTGACGAGTCGCGGCTACCGCAATGGATGCGGTCGTAGGCGCCACCGAGACGCTGGTCACCGGCACGAACGGAACGCGGGTGATGGTCGGGCTGACCTTGGCAACGGTGTAGTTCAGCGTCACCTCGATCAGGTCGCGCTTGCCGCCATTCGGCAGTTCGCCATCCACTTCCACTGATGGAAAGTTGAAGGTGTACTTGTTGCCCAGGCTGTCGGTGATCGGGAACACGACGCCGATTGGCGCGCGGGTGAAGGTGTTCTTCCAGATCTCCCAGGCCCGCTTCGACCAGGCCAGCGTGATGCTGCCGGTGATGGCCGCCTCGGTCGCAATGTGTGCACCCGGGCCGAGACTGTCAGAGCCGAGGCAGCGCTGCGTTTGCAGGCTGTTGTCGAGGTTGACGGTCATGGCCGACACACAGGCCACACCTTCCAGCGACTGGCCATTCACCAGGATCGTGCCGACGTTGTTGTTCGACAGGAACGGCGTGGTGGTCGGCGCATTCGGCGAGACGACAATCGGCGTGTCGCCATCGGTGTAGTCCAGGCACGCCATGTTGAACGTGGCGGTCACCTTGCCTTCCGACGGGATGTCGAGTGCGAAGGTCGAGACGTGCGCACCCTTGAACACGCCATAGACGCCGACGTCGTTGTAGCCCTTGGCGATGCTGAAGGTGTGGCGGGTATCGCCTACGCGCAGCACGTCAGCCGTCCATACGCCGTAGAAGGCGGCTTCGAGCAACTGATCGAAGGAGCCGAACGAGAACTCCGCCGTCAAATCGCCGCCGATATCGATGCTGGTGGCCACCGAGCCTTGGCTCAGGCGGGTGTCGGTGATTTCGTCGCTGACTTCGGTATTGACGGTCGGGGTCAGCGCGTTGCCGGTGAGGCGCAGCGTGTCCCAGGTGCCGACGGGAGTAACGCCTGGCGTCACCTCCGCAATGATGTGGCTTACAACTTTTGCGCCAGAGCTCATTGGAGCCTCCTATTCGCGGGCATAAAAAAACCCGCTCATGGCGGGGCTGGCTGTAGAACAGATGAACTTTCATCGCTTAGGATCGAGCCCTTACTTACGGAATAAGGGATAGCGCTGATGGATGCCGATACCTGGAAGCTTGTTGTCGATATCTCACAAGCCTCTGCAGCAATCGCTGGCGGACTGTCAGCAGTCTTCGCAGGATGGGCAATTCGGAAGGCTTCGAAAGATCGCAAGAACACCCATCTTTTGAATCATGCGAAGTCAAGCTTGGAGCGAGCATTTTCGGCCTTATGCGAGGGAACACCCGCTGGAAGGCCGCCGGCTCCTGATCGACTTGCTTGGCTGACATGCGCTCGACTGATTGAGGAGTACAAATCAACAAAATGCTTAATTAAAGAAAAGCTGACTCTGAGAGAGTGTGAAAGTCATGAGGAGCATTGGAGGCACCAGTTTTTCCTCCGGCTCGAACCACTTGGGCAAATGACTCAGGAGTATTACAGCAACGGTTTGAACGGTGTCGAACTCCACAAGGCATCAGCAATAATCGTTCATGCCTTCTCTGAGTGGCCAGAAGGAAAAGCGGACACACTGGATAAATATCGCGGTGGCGCAGACGCTGCAAAGAAACTGGGAGTATCACCTCGCTGGTTTGCGCTTCGCCAATATTGCGGACTGCCTTAGCCGGCGCGAAACCGGATGTTGACGTTGATTTGGTAGAAGCCCTCGAACTCGCCGGCGACCACTTGGCTGGCCTCCATGCATTCAAGGTCGCCGGACATCCAGTAGGCGAAGTGCGCTTCGAGCGCGTCGGCGAGTTCGT
Organism: Pseudomonas sp. AC242; assembly: GCF_979258655.1. Lineage (NCBI taxonomy): Bacteria > Pseudomonadati > Pseudomonadota > Gammaproteobacteria > Pseudomonadales > Pseudomonadaceae > Pseudomonas > Pseudomonas sp. AC242. The sequence continues at coordinate 1,525,359 of NZ_OZ409873.1, read as the reverse complement.
TGATGGCCTTGGTACCGGTGCGCTCGCGGGCAAAGCATTGAATGCTGATCTGCCCGGGCTTGCGGGTGTGTGGTCGGTCGGCCATGCCGGCCATGAATGCCGAGGCGTACTGGATATTCAGCCGGCACCAGAGGCCGGCCGCCGGTGGCGTGAACACTGCCGGCTGGTTCGGGTAATCGATCCGCGCCTGGTCAATGCCAGTGAAGGCGACCATGCGTCCGGTGATGAGCGCCCTGATCTGCTCGAAGGTCATTTGTAGGCCTCGGATACGCCGATGAACGCGAGGTCATAAACCCCGCCGGGCGCCTGCGTGGAATGCCCCAGTTCCAGCATCTCGCCGTAGGGGCTGTTCGTTTGGATGTAGATGACAGGAAACTGGCCTGATGCCTTGATGAGCATGCTGCCCTTGCTGATCGTTTCGCGGCCGGACGGGTCGATATTGTCGGTCACGGTCATATCGGGCGCGCCGATCGATACCAGATGACTGCCTCGGAACGTGCCGCCGATGTAGCCCTTCCCCGCTGCCTGCGCTTTGACGAAGTAGTTTTCTTCGCGCTCGCGCTTGGTCAGCTTCTTGAAGGCTCGGCCACCGGTGCGCGCAGCGTTGCGGGCGTCGACGTTCGCGTCATACGCATCCGCCAACGCCACGTTCTTCGTGCGCAACGCCACGTTGGCCTGCCACAGGTCAGGGTTGCCCACAGGTGAGCGATTCACCACCTCCGTGAGCATGGCGGTCGCGATGACGCGCGCCATCTGGGTGATGTCCTCGCCAGCCTGATCGGCGAAGTCCGTGAGGCTATGGCTCCAGCCCGCCTTGTTCGTCATCAGACTTTCCTCAGCTGGATCTCGTAATGGGCGCCGGCCGGGTCAGTCTGGACGTTGACCACATCGAAATCGTTGATCTTGTGGCCGATGTCCGGAACCCCGCCGATGGTTTCGTTGGTAAGCGCGATCAGCAGTTGGTCGGTGGCGCGGATGTTCACGCCATCGACCTGAGCAATCTTGAACGCGTCGAACACGCCCCGACCGGTGTAGGCGATCACAACAGGGTCGCCCGCCGCCTCAGTGACCGGATCCCACGTTCCCGGCAGCGTCACGCCACCGCTGAATAGCTTCACGGCGTCCGCCAGATCAGTGTCGAAGGCCTCGGCCAGATCCGCCTGGATCTCTTCACGTAGGCCCATGGGTCACCTGTATACGTTGAAGCTGAAGCCGCTGGCACGCCATGGTGCGAGCAGCCCCAGTGCGAACTGGACGCCATCGGGCAGCGCGGTAGATTTGGTGGTGTCGATCGAGGCGAACGTCTTGCTGGTGGTCACCGATCCGGCCTTCACCGTCTTGGCCTCCAGCGATCCCTCGGTCTGCTGTTGGTACAGCTTCCCCTCGGAGGCGACAACCGCCAGCTCGGCGCCGGCCTGCTTCACCTCTTCCGGAATGGCATCCATGTCGATGCCGACCAGGTTGAGCGAGGTCAGATAGGCATTCGCCTGCAACACCGCCCGGGCCTTTTTGTCATCTTGAGCCCATGAAGGCCCAAGGATGGCGTCAACGTCCGCCACGGTGATGTAGGTAGCCATCAGGCCTCCGCTTGAATGAGTGGGGCCGAAGCCCCGAGTGTTACTGGTTGGCCTTCAGCAGCGCGAGCAGCTCAGGCTTCGAGTCGTTGACCTTGTAGCCAAAACCCTTGGCGTCGAGCTGTTCCTTGATCTGCGCGACGGTCAGTTCATCGAGAGCTGAGCCGTTGCTCTGCGATGCAGGAGTCAACCGCGCGACGTCTGCACGGAGCAATTCAACTTCACCCAACAGTTCATCACGCTTGCTCTTCAGCGAGGCGATGCCGTCGTGAATGGAGGTCAAGGCATCGAACAGACGAATCGGCAATTCGCCGGCGCCAGGATGTTCCAGCGGAGCGAGACCTTCGGCTGCTTCGATCAAAAGCACGATGCCGTCGCGCTCTGCATTCAACTTGTCGATCAGCTCCTGCAGCGCTGCGACATCAACACCGCCTTGGCCGTCGATCACCAGTACCGGCACCGGAGCAGCCTGTCGCAGTGTCACTTTAGGAACATCGACAGCTTCACCCTCGCGGTCTTCAGTGACGTTGGCATCAACAATTCGCAAGCCTCGTTCTTTAGCCAGCGCCTTTACGTTTTCCCGGTACTGGTGGAACGGGCCGGGCAGATACCAGATTTTGTTGCTCATGATCATGTCCTCGCGGAGCCGGGCACAAAGCCCGGCTCCGCAGTCAGGGTTACTTGGAGGCGTCACCGATTAGAGCCACACCGGCGGTGTGCTTGATGCTGGTGGCGGTCTTGTCCCAGTTGGTGCCGGTCGCCAGCTCGGCATCAGTCGGAGACTTGCCGCCGGCGGTGGTATCCCAGGTGTAACCCTTCAGGCCCAGGCCGAAGGTGTAGTCGGTCTGCAGCGTGGTCTCGATGCGCTCCTTTCCGTTGGTGGTCTGGACGTTGCTGATGATGTCCCGACCGTCGTGCACCATCGCCGCGCCCTGCACCAGCGACAGGACGATTTCCTTGTTCGGCGTACCGGTCTGCATCAGCGCCGGGGCGTCGGTCACTACCGAGATCTTGCCGAGGATGTCCACCACACGAACGTTGCCTGCTTGGAACAGTTGCTCGCTGTTAGTGAGCGCTTGGCCGACCAGCTTGTGGTAGGTGGTGCCCTGCATAATCTGGGTGACCAGCGACTGACTCGCATCGCCGAACTTCGCATGGGCGTTATTCAGTGCGGCCTGGCTGATGCCGGCGGTTGCAGACACGTCGTTGACGGCTGCCGCCTGAGCGGTGATCGCGGCCACCAGCGCAGCGATGGCAGTGTTCAACTGATCCTTCAGCAGGATCTCGGCGAACGCACGCGATGCCACTTCGATGCCCTGCGCGGTTGGGCGCTCCAGCCAGGTCATCTGCGATGGCTCGTAGCGGATCGGGCCGAAGCCACCAGCCACCTTCACCGAGGAGTTCTTCAGCTCGGTCAGGTCGGTGATCGGTGCGGCGCCGTTGGCGGCATAGCGATCGACGCGGCGCTGGGCGGCAGCCAGGGTCTGGAAGAACGACTCCTGGAGGAAGTCGCCAGTGAAACCGTCAGGCGACAGCAGGATGGCGCCACGGCTGGCTGCGTTGAACGCGACCAGCATCTGATCCAGCGTCTCGATGGTCGCCGGCATTACGTATTCGTTGAAGACCTGCATTTGCGACAGGGACATGAGTGATTTTCCTTATTTCTGAGGGAGGTCTGGGAACCGGCTCGCGATTGCGGCCTGTCGTTCCTCTTTGGTGCCGCCGATGTTTCCTTTTGCGGCCCCGCCGCCTTTGCCAGCACCGCCGGCCCCGCCGCCCGATGCCTTGCTGCCAGCGATCAGCGGACCAAAGGCCGGATCGTTGGTGAATTCTGCTTTCAGCTCGTCCAGCGTTGCCGCCGAGAGCTTGCCGGCAGCGTCCAGCACGACGACGGTTGGTTTGCCGTCGCGCTGCTCAACGCTGAGCCGGCGTTCGATGTGGGGAAGCAATGCCTTGGAGCTGCCAGGAATGGCCAGAGTGGTCGCGATCTCGGTAGCAGTACGGCCCACAGTCAGATCCCGGATCTGGCCTTGCAATGTGCTATTCGTGCTTTCGAGTTGGCCGGTCAGCTCAGCTTCGCGGCGTGCGTACTTCTCAGACCAGGATTTTTCGAGCTCTTCGACGTTGCCGGACTTGCGCAGCGCCTCTTCACGATCCAGGCGTGCCTGGTCCTCGGCGGCTTTACGTTTTTCGGCCTCTGCCTTCTTTTCGTCCAGCAGCTCTTGGACTTTGGATTTCAGGCCGGAAACATCTTCCGGCTGTGGCAGCCCTTCGATGCCAAGGACGAACTTGCCGTCTTTCTCGACGTACAGGGCCTGGATGGATTCGTCGACGCCTTCGAGGCTGTCCAGTTGGAATTTCAAGGTCATTGCTGTCTCCCAGAGACGTAGTGCAGGCCCTGCCTGCGGGCATAAAAAAACCCAGCACGAGCTGGGTTCACAAAAACAAAAGCCGCCTAAAAAGGCGGCTCACTGATACTTAGTTACGGTCAATCTTGGAGAAGCACAACCACGGAGACAGGCGCGCCATCAGGAGACAAATCATGACCCACCGGCAAAAAATTACATTGTTGATTGCCTTCGGCGTCCTTGTAGCCATGCGTAACTTCTCGCCTAACAGTTCCCGATACCCGCTCGTATCCATCGCGCGTCGCGCTCTGAGAAACAACAAGTGCATTCGGATCATACGTCTGAAGCTTAGAAATCAACTGTCCAACTGTGAGCGACATTTCCTATTTCTCCCTGATAAATGGATGCAGCGGCAGATAGCCACCATCTATCGAACGCTAACTCATTTGTTCAGCAACTCAAAGGCCATAGGCTCACGGTCGCGAAGTTCTTTCAGGGTCAATGTTTTGCCGTTATCGTCGATGAACTTGTCGAGGGTCAGTTCACCTTTGCTGAACAGCGCATACCGGTTCGGCCCGAGAATGTCGCGCTGAAACGATGCAGGTTGCCGACCCAGCCATTCCTGATAGCTGGTCTTGCTGGACACCAGCGTCACCCCGTCAGGGCCGATTGAGGGCCGCGTCGAACCTTTGATCTCGCGGGCAAACTCGTCTTTCAACACAGGAATGAGCGTTGTGCGGCAGCCCCAGTGATACGGCGGCTTCGGCCCATCCAGCGGGATCACCGTCTGGTCTACGCTCATGCAGAACAGCGTGGTCTTCGAGTCCAGAGTCGCCACCCTGCGCATTCCCGCGAGGATGTCGTCGTTCGCCTTCAGCGTCTCCACTCGCGCCGTGCTGGCGATGTGGTTGGTCATGGTGCGAACCAGTGCGCCGGCCTGATCTTGCTGCAGCTGGTGAACGCTGGTCAGGCGCCGACTGATCTGCTGGCTAGTCTCGCCCAAGCTCGAACCGATCTGAATCTCGCCGATGATCTCGGCGGCCTTCTTGGTTCCGAACTGGTCGAGTGCGCCGCTGATGCTGATGCGCTGAATGCCCTTGCGCGCTTCGAGTTGCAGCGGATCAGCCAGTGCCGCGGCAGAGATCATCTCGGCCGATGGCGCATTGAGTTGAACCACCGCCCGCACCACCTTGCCCAGCATCGTCGCGTTGAACTGGGCCTCGTAGGTGGCGAACTCGCCGAGATCCAGCTGAGCGCGCCCTTTGAGGTCGTCGTAGATGCCCCGCAAGTCGCCCTGAAGCGTTTCGATCTGAGAGTTGTACCGGCGCGTACCGTAAGCGCTTAGGCCGTCCGAAACGCGCTGCTTGGCGGTCTTGATTGCTTTGCTGATGAACGACGCCACGCGCTTCAGGTTTCCGCCTGCATACCGCTGAACGTAAATCTGGTGACGCGTGGCGGCGTCCTCAAGAAAGCCTTCATTACTCATCGTTTCCGCCTACCGGTGGCGCCCTGGCCAGCTCTTCGTCAATCTTCTCGTCGGTGCGATCTGCCTCAAGCACGCCGCCCTGACGCAGGTTCACCCGGACGTCAGACTTCGCAATGAAGCCCTGCTGCCACAGTTGCACCTGGGCCAGGATGTCTTGCGCGGTCATGGTTTCGTCGAAGAACGACTGGTTGAGCCAGAACACCGTGCCCTTCTCGTCCTGCGCGTCCATCATGAAGCGCTCGGCGTCGAGGATGGCTCGCTTCAGGGCCTCGGATACGTTGCCGGCGATTGTGCCCAGCACGCTGTTGTCCGAGCTGTACCGGATTCGAACAGCCTCTGCCGTCTCGGCGCCGCTGCCCTTCTGGACGACACGGGCGCCGATCATCAGCATCTGCTCTTCCTTGTCCTTCATCAGGGTTCGGGCGAGCTGGGTTTCGGTGGCCTGCAGCATGACTGCGGATCCGGACTTCCCGAGGTTGTGGCCCCGGCGCGAGCCAATGTGCAGACCGTTCGGGTTCAGCTTCGCGAACTCGTCGGCTTCGATGCTGGTGGTGATGAACAGCGTCGGCTGGCTACTGATGAAGCCACTCTCCTCCACCGTGGCGCTGTTGCCGTAGTGCAGGATGTTGACGTCGGCCAGGTCTTCGAGAGGCGACTTGTCGATACTGGCGTCGTTGTTCTGGGCGCCGTAGAAGCTGAACGGGATGTGATCGAAGGGCTGGCCAGCCTTGTCAGTAGGCTGCGCCTCCTCGACGCTTGCTTCGCCTTCCTTGTAGACCCGCTGTATGTATTTCCCATCGACCAGCAGCAGGACTCGGTTCTGTGTGTATGTGTCGCGGGACAGATCGGTAGCGTTGAACTCGGAAACGCATTCCCGCAGGTTCACATACACCAGGCGCTTTACGCCGTTGATCACCTGCTCATCCCAGTCGATGATCGACAGAGCGTCGTAGTGATGGATCAAGGCGCGCTTGGTGGCGAGATCAGCCATCGAGCTGACACCGCTTTCAGTGGCAACTGTCGGGAAGTCGACCAGAAAGCCACCTCGCCCGCTGTCCAGGCACTCGCCAACCGATTCCTTCGACAACTGCTCAAGGCTGGTGCCGTCGCCGCTGGCGTTCTCCTTCAGATACTCAACCGCGGTCGGCAGGGATAGTTCGGCAGTCTTGCGAAACACCGCACCCATCAAGCCGGTGCGAGTGCGACCGGTGATGTTGAGGAACATCGCCCGCTTCTTGTACTGCTTGTAACGAGCCAGATTCTCCGGTGATTTGTTTTCCGGATCTGGCATCGGCAAGTATTCGTCGTGCTTGCGCACCTCTCGCGCACCGGCTACGCAGCGTTTCACCAACTGCCAGCCAGGCAGGGCTTGTGCGTACTCTGCCCGGGGAGTACTGAAATTCGCCATGGATGGCCTCAGAAGCTGAATGTGACAGGTATGTGAGTCATGGTGACGCGCTTGGTCTTGGCCACAGCGAAGTAGCGGAAAGCGTCAGCAGGGTGAGACGCCCAGTCATGCAGCGGCCGGTCTTTCCAGCAGCCCTTCTTGTCGTCCCACTCTTTGCGGTAGTTCTCCAGCGCCGTGATGCCCTCCTCGCACTTCGCCTCGTCAAAGGCGCAGTGGGCGAGGATTTCCCGTGCTTGATCGATGCCATCGTCCACGCCGATCTTCGGCACGACCTGGAACGTCATGCGGTAGTGCTGGCCGTCGATCTCGTAGCCTTCGCGCGCCATTTCCCGGCGGGTCTTGGCATCGCTGCCGAACTCGCGGTTGTCGATGTCGTGCGGCCCCCAGTGCTCGGAGTAGGTGTACCCCTTGTCTTTCAGCACCTTCATGTAGTGCCGCAGGCCTTCCCCGCTGTTCTGGTAGAAGTCGATGACGTGGTACTCGTTGCCGACCTGACGCACGAACCAGATGGCCGTGGAGTCTCCGACGCCGATGTCCCAAAAGGTCATCACCGGCAGGTGGCTGTTGTTTGGCAGCGTGCCGATGCGCTGAGCGGCATACAGCTTGGTGAACTGCTGGGCGTAGTAGGCGCCCTCGATCGACTGCTGAAAGGCTTCGGCCGGGATCGACGGGTATTCCCGCTTCATGTCGTCGCCGAGGGTCTTCTCCTTGGCGGCGTACCAGGCGCGCTGGCCGGGGTTGGTGTCGATGCCGTGCTTGGCGAAAAGCTCGTTGAAGTAGTCGGTCAGGCGCTGCGGGATGACCGCTTCGGCTGGATCGAGCCAGTAGGCCTTGTTTTTCCACCAGCTGAAGAAGAAGAACTTCCAGTCCAGCTTGCCGAGAGGCGTACCGGACAGCAGTTGCTTCTCTGCGCTCTGCGAGTAGTCGAAGAAGTAGCCCGCCCGCCCCTCCGCCGTCGATTCAATCGTGACAAAGCAGTCAGTGGCCACCGCCTCGAAGGCACCGGTTACGATCTCTCTGGCCTTGTGGGGAAACTTGGCGCATATCTTCCCGAACTCGGACACGTGCAGGTAACGCAGCGTGCCGCCCCGGAACGAGGTGCTGACGTAGAGCGAGCCGCCCTTGCTGAATACCAGCTCACCGGCGGCGTCGTTGCTCGCAGGGTTCGCAGCGCGGATCTCTTTCGGCAGGTTGTCGTAGGCGTACTTCACCTTCTCCCGGAACAGGCGCTTGGCGTCGTTCAGGGTGTGGGCGATCAGCGCGCATTTGGCCGACTCAAACAGAGCGGCGTCCAGCTGGATGATGCAGCACTCGGTGGTAAAGCCGAGCTGCCGAGCCTTCAGGATGATGTTGCGGGTATGCATCCCGTCGAAGTATTCAATCTGCTCGTCCGTCATCCGGAAGCGGACTTTCTTGCCCTGTTTGTCGGTAATGAAGTAGAGATTGTTCAACCGCCAACGCTTATCCCGGAGCAGCTTCATGTGCTCGGGCTTCATGTCAGGCGTCCTTCGATAGTTCGTCCATCATCTTCGAGAGTTCGTCGGCTTCGTCCGTCTTCTCCTTCTCGTCCAGGCTGTATGCCTGACGCTCCAGAACCTGCAGGTTCTTCATTGCAGAGGAAAGCTGGAACAGTGTTTTGGAATTGCTGGGCAGCGAGACCGCGGCGAGCATTGAGGCGCGGCGCATACCGTTGTTGTCTTCGGATGTCTCGGCCTCGATGTCTTCTTCGATCTCTTCGCGGCGCTGGATGGTCGACAGCAGATCGTCCATCAACAGGTTCGCAAGATTCGTCGCCTTGCGAATGTCACGCCGGTGGCTGCGAACCACCCGGGCGCCTTCCTCGGCGGCCTCTTCGATGATCTCAGCATCGAGTTCGCAGTTCGCGCCTTGGTCGTTGCGAACCTCGCCGCGAACCAACTTGCTGCGAACCTCTTTACGTACCTGGTCAGAAAGGTCTCTTGCCCATCCGAGGGCTTTGGCTTTCTTCCTGATAGCGGTGTCGCTCACGCCCTGGCGCTCAGCGATGGTTCTGATGGAAAGCGACCCGGCCCGGTAGGCTCGTTCGATCGCCTCCCAGTCGGGTTGCTTGGTTGTCATGTCGCCTCTCTGGTGCTTGAAATAGTGGCGCGTAGCCGGTATTGGTGAGGCTCAACTCATCAGCAAGGACAGCAATATGTCAGTAACACTGAACGCTTCGACCCTTAATGCAGCGAATGCCAGTCTCGACGCAAAGGTCAACCGGGCCCATGCCGTCGCCGCAGCTTTGGAGGTGATCGCGGCAAAAGCTGGTGGCGCAGATGCCACTGGGCTTTCTCGCGAATTCCATAACCTTTCAGCCTATGCCGATCAGATTCAGGAAGCTTTGAAGGTTAAGTGATCCATCCGTGCCGCACTCACCTGCGGCACACCTACCTCGCGTCACCACTCATCAGCAGAAGGAATGGCAGACGATGCCTATCGAAGAGTTTGGCGGCAAGAACAACTACAAAATTGCTCCGCCGCTACCACAGCACCTTGAGCACCAACCGATTTACGCAATGCCATACCAACCATTCGATGGCATCTATCGCAAAAACACTGACGCACGATATCTATCAGTTGGATTGTCGCAATGGGGGCACGAGGATCTATCCCTGAAAATCATGCGCTACAGGGACCAATGGTCACGTCAGTCTGAGGAGATCCCCCTCCATAGAGTTATCGATTCGACTGTTTTTCTTGCGAAGGTTTTGCTGGATAGAGACCAGCAAAGCGTAGAGATAGAACGAAATCTTTTTGTAGATCAGCCAGAAGGGTTTCGAGTACAAGAGGAATCCGTAACGGCTACTGACATCCAGAAGTTTGAGGCTTTTTTAGAGACTCACAATGACGAACTGAAAGAACGCTTCAACAAGCTTTTTCAGCTGCTCAGTAGCCTCAAAACACAGGGTAAGCTCTAACTATCAAGTCTCAGATCGCGACACAATTTTCTCGTTTGCGAAACGTGTCGCGACCTACTTGCTCTGACTGCGCTTGATCTGTGCGTCCACTTGATCTGCACAGGTGTCGAGCAGGTTGATGGCTTGGTTCTTCAATTCCCACAGCTGGCCGTTGTCGGCGAGGTCCTCATCAGCTACACGCTCACACGGCACCAGCTCAGGGGGTTCGACTCTTACTGCCGCTGTCTTTGTTACCACCGCCGGCTTTCCCGCGCAGGCCGTCAGGCAGAGGCTGAGCAGCCCAATCACGAACAGGCTTGCTGTTGCGCTTGAGTTCTTCAAAGTTCTTCTCCGCCTTTTTGGCTTTGGCCTGGCTTGCCTGTAACCGCTTGTTCAGGTCTTTCTGGTAATCGGCGTTGCGTTGGGCTTCGGCGCGTAGCGTGGTGATCGCGGCCTGGCTTTCGAGGTTGGCGTCGACCGCCTTCTTCTTCTCGCTGGCTTCGAATGCCACCTCCCCGCGAAGAGCGACGACGCGCGACTGCTGAATCCCAATGAGGAGCAGGCCGACCAGGGCGATGATGATTGCAGCAGCGAACGTCTTCATGCGACATCCGCCTTGCGACCGAGGAAGCGGGTCACCAGCTCGCGAATGGCTGTCACGCCGAGGAAGCCGATCGTGCCACCGGCAGCGACCGACAAACTGGAAGGCCAGGCCATCCACTCGATAATGCTGGATGCGACCAAGCTCAGCGATCCACAGATCAGCGCCTCGAACACAATCCGGCGCTTACTGGTTTCCTTCGCGTCGTACATGACTCGAAGCAACGATACGGTGATGGACATGATCACGCCCTGCCAGAGCGGATTGCTCAACGCCAGCCAGATCTTGGCCCATGTGTCTGGCTTGTCAGGCATGTTTGGCATCCGGGTTGCCTCCCCCTTGGGGAGATTGATAAATCCGGCGTCCGCTGCACTCCCAGCTCGGGGCTATGGGTGTGGGGAGCCGAAAACGAAAAAGCCCCGCACAGTGGCGAGGCTTTGGAAGAGAAAATTTGTTAAGTTTTAGCTAACTGGAAATACGCGACCAGCACCGCGCCCACAACCGCGACTATCGTTGTGAGGGTCGAAGCAATTAAATGTTCTAGGAACCAATCACGAACCTTCCGCAGTAAAGGGGGATTTTCTTCAGTTTTCGTCTGAGGTGGTTTAACTCCTGCATGACAGTTTTCAGCGGTTATGTCTTTCACTTTATCACCTGAAAAAAACTCCTCAGCGGACGTAGAACTATCTCTGATTTTGATATTTTCAGAGTCTTTAAACTCAAACATAGCCATGGGCAGCCATCCTCACCATGTAGGCGATTGAGTTGCGCTGAGACACGTCAAGCGTAGGCAGAGGCTTGGGAGCACTAGTGCTCGCAACGAAAGGAGTTACCCCAAGGTTGTGGCTGACGCGCTCCGCCAGCAGCCCTCGCACATTGGAACCGCGAACAGCAGTTTCAACATGATCGAACTGGACGTCCGACATATGGATATCTGATGATCCACTAATGTCCATGCCGCACTCATAGCCGACCACAACTACGTTAGAAAGGATCGCCCCCTCCCCTTCAAGCCGAATAGCAGTTCTCATAAGCCCAGCCCCTAGCAGGATGAGACTCAAAGCTACCACGGAATCGAGGTGGCATTTGCCATGCTAAGTAGCGCGATCAAGACCCAAACGAAAAATACTTCGCAAACGCAGAGGCCCTGAATAGGTGCGCTCGTCTTTCCGAGCTGTCGGCCAAAAACCATCACAGCGTCGACGCCCCTTTGCATCGATCTCGCTGTTCCTGTCTCGCGCCACCCTGAAAGCATTGTGAGGTCAGAGTGCGGGGCTGCCGGTGTTGATTCCGTACGTCGCACTATCCGGCTATCGACGTCCAGGCCTTCCCGAGGGCTGCCCTGGCTGCAGGTAAATTTCAGGCAATAAAAAACCCAGCCGGGGCTGGGTTTCATATGAGGGTAAATACATCCGGGAAAGCATCCACTTGGGTAGCTACTTTCCCCGGAGGGACTCGAACCCACGACCATCTCCTTAGTAGGGAGCTGCTCTATCCAACTGAGCTACGGGGTAACAAAGTATCGGCGAACCGACGAACCCTTTATATCCAAGAACAGTTTAGAGATCAACATCAAAGTGACATCACACTTACAAAAAACCCGGCGCGATGGCCGGGTTTCGAAGTTGTCGTGCGCTGGATGTAAGTTGCGCAGTGTGGGAAAAGTACATCAAATTCCCCACCATGGCAACACCTTTATGCCGCATCCTCTGATTTTTCTGCGTGAATAACCTGCCACACTGGCTCTTGAGCTTTAATATCCACTTCCTCAATGGCCTTTCGCAGGAAATTCCAGATGTCGATCCAATCGCGATCCCAGTGCTTGGGCTGGATGGCGACCCCGTACAGCTTCATCATGGCGTCAGACACTCGCGCAGGGCCCCACGCATCACCGCCGTTCGCCTCGGCCTTGTAGGACTGCAGCGCGCAGGTGATCAGACAATGCACCTTCGCCGCCTTGGCATCAGTGAGCGCACTGAAGTCGGTATCCGACCAGATCAGCTTCTCGGCGTTGAGCATGTGAACAACGGTCATGCACGGGTGGTAGAGGTAGTGCCCCAACTGCTGCACCTGGAACGGCAACGACCCGATCGCCTTCTGGATCTTCCCCATGGTCACCAGGTGGGCGGCTCGATGTGTCGACCGACCTATTGGCGTGCGGCGCGTCTCCGCAATGTGGATCTTCTGGCGCACAGCCATGATGCGTTCTTCTTTGTCCTCGCCCTGGGCTGCAAAGATGACCTCCCGAAGCGCGGCCTTTTCCTTCCGGACGACAGTCGCGGATTTTGCCCGGTCAGCCGCTGCAGCACTGATTGAGGCGTTCGACTCATGCTGTGCATCTGTCCACGCTTGACGTGCGTTGATCAATTTCATGCTGCCTGCCCCTTTTTCAGTTCTCGGGTCTTGGCCCGGTATTCAGCCTTGATGGTTTTGATTTCTTCGACGGTGTGCTTGCGGGGCTCATGAGGCCCTTCGAGCTAAGCCACGGTTTCGGCGCCGATGCGCAGCACCAACCGGATGCGGTACTCCACCGCATTACCAGACAGGTTGCGGTTGCACTTCACGCACTGGCGGTGAATGTTCAGCGGCTCGAAGCGAAGCTCCGGGCAGGCGCCGACAGATCGGTAGTGGCCAGCGTCCCAGCGACTGCCCGTCATCAGGTCGTTGTCGTTCGGCATTGAGTCGCAGCTGATGCAAGGCAAGTGCGCGTCACGCAGGCGGACGTACTCGTTCACCGCGGCCTGAGCTTCGCGGAGGTGATCCGCCCTGCTCTTCAGCTTTTCCTTGCGGACCTTGATCTCGGCGCGTCCAATTTGGGCTAGCGCCTTACCGGCCTTCGCCTGATTGACATCCTTGATGGCCAGACCGCACTTGTATCCGCACACCGCCTGCCCGAGGCGCTGCGGGACGAATGAGTCCCCGCACGCTGGGTTCTTGCACTTCTTCGGCTTGGGCGCCTTCGATTCCTTGATGGCTACGCGCATCAGTAGCGCCCTCCCCACTTGTCCTGCTCAGTCCAGCGCACGTCATGCTCTGCGCCGAAGGCGTGCATCAGCTCGAACAGATCGCTGAACCACTTCTGCGACTGCTTGCGGGTCGATACGGCCATCACGACGAAGCCACCGTCGAGGCCTGGCTCCGCACGCTGCTTCTCCAGCGAGGCACTGAAAAGGCACTTCCAGTCCTCACTGGTCAGCTTCTTGCCGTGCCAGATCACTTGCTCGGATACGTCCTTGAGCATTGCCCACATCTTGCGATTGCAGACGTCCGGGCGTTTCTCGTCCTTGATGACTACGATCTTGGGCTTGGTGAAGTCGGTTGCGTGCAGGACGCCCATCAGGCGGCTGATATCGCGTTGGCTGCGGATTGCGAACTCGTTCATGGCTCCTCCCGCTCGATCATGGATCGCAGGTCGCGATCGAGGTCATGCACGGGGACCCAGTCGTGGCCAATGTTCATTTGCACAGCCACAAAATCATTGCTCGGCTGATCGCACTTCTTGCGCAGCCAGGTGTAGAGAACGTGCGTCTCGGTCATGGCTTGAACGTTTTGCTCGAGCATCCCGTTTCGGCGTGTGAGCTTGTCGTTCTGTTCGCGCAGCTCCTCGCAATCCTGCCGCAGTGACTGAATCGCCCTGAAGTTTGCGCCGTCACGAAGTGCCTCGTTCTCCTCCAGCAGCTCCAGCGCCACCTCCTCCACGGTCTTCTCCCCGAGGAATTCCTGCAGCGCCTCGGTGTTGCGCTTCCAGTCTGCGCAGTCGGCACGGTAGGACGCGGCTTCGGCCCACAGCAGCTTCTGGAGTTTTTGTTTGTCGATGGTCATGTCCGTTGCTCCGCTTCGGCTTCCATTTCATCCAGCTTCTGCCAGGCCTTGGCCTTGAGCTCTTCGAACTCTTTGGCGTCTGCCACGGGCATTGGCACGAACAGCACGCCATGCTTGGCGAATGTCTCCGCCAGGATCAGAACGGCGCGAAGGTCTTTCACATTGGCTCGCATCAGAAACCCTCCTTGCCGCGCTGAGATTCCCAGTCGAACGGCACCACGATCATTCCGCCCTCGCGCAGGCGGTCGACGCAGCGGTCACCCATGGCGGCCGGCAACTGGCTGGCTTCGAGGTTGGAGATCACCACCGTGGGGCGCTCCTGCTCGTACCGGCCATTGATTATTGCGAACAGGGTCGTCAGCTCGAAGTCGCTCGGCTGTTCCTTGCTCACGCCCACCTCGTCCAGAACCAGCAGATCGGGGTCGATCAGGCTCGACAGAATCTCGGCCTCGCTGCGTTCGCTGTGCTTGTCGTACGTGGAGCGGATCGCCTGAAGGATTGCGCCGACAGTGCGGTACACGGCCGTGCGCGACGTGTTGTGCAGTAACTCATTGGCCATGCCGGCGCCGAGGTGCGTTTTCCCGGTACCGGGCTTCCCGATCAGCACCATGCAGCGACCGGTTTTCAGTATCTCGTCGAAGATCTGCACGTAGTGCTGGCAGAACCGCAAGGCTTTGCGCTGGCCGTCGTTCTCGGCCTGGTAGTTACCCAGGGTGCGAGTGGTAAAGCGTTTCGGGATCAGCGCATCGCCCAGCTTGCGAGCAAGAGACATGCGCAGCTCCATCGCCTTATTGGCTTGCTCGGCGGCTTCGGACTTCTCGCGGGATATACGAGTGCACTCCGGGCAGTTGCTTTTCAGCTCCCGACCCAGCACAGGAAAGACCCGCTGCTCGTAGGCGCCGTGGGTTTCGCACTCGGCAGGCTGGATGCGGGTGCCCGGCGGCAGTTCTGGAGTGGCTTGAACTTGTTCAGAGCGCATAGCTGCCGTCTCCTCTTGGGATCAGGCCGGCGGTGTAATCGCGCTCAGCGAAGCCGGTGTGACGGGATTGCGGGAACGGGTGCACGTTGCTGGCGACCTTGCTCGGGAAGATGCCGGTCCAGCCGTTGGAGATCGAAGTGGCAAGTACCTGATCCGGCGCGGCGTGGCCGAGCAATGCCTTGGCCTGCTGTTCACAGCTCTTGGCGGTCAGCGGCTTGCGGATTTCCTTGCGGTGCTGGCACCAGTCGGCCCACGCCTTTTCGGACACGTTCTCGGGCTTGGCAGTCATCGGATCGAATTTGCCAGCCTTCGCGGGTGCGCCAGCACCATGCTTTTGATCTTGCTCTTTATTCTCTTCTCTTCTCTTCTCTTCTCTGGTCCGTGTTTTGTCCGCATCGCTTGCGGACACATTGCGGACAGAGTTGTTTTTACGGTCGTTACGCTTGCGCTCGCTATCGTTGGCCCGCCGCTTTGCACTGGCACCGTTGTGCTCGTCAAAGCGCGGCATTACAAGGCTTCCATCGTCCTGAACGGACGCCCATTCCACCTCGATCATGGCTTGGGTAAAGCCGGTCCAGCCCACCACCGCGTCCATCGCATCGACGCTGTAACCGTGCAGCACGCCGTCATCGGAGTGGGTGTCGAAGATGCTCCACGCAATGTGCAGTCCGCCAATGATCCGAAGTCTGTCCGCTTTCAATGCGGACACCATGCGGAAAACTTTCGGATGTGTCTGAAGGTCGATTCGCATTTTGATCCAGTCCCCGGCCATTACGCGGCCCTCAGTGCTTTGTCATGGGTGAACAGCCCGTCCCAGGTCTTTTTCATTGGCAGCTCGCCGGCCAGGTACAGGTCGTACAGGCGCGCGGCGCCCTTCTTTAGCAGAACTGGCGTGAAGGAAACGAACGGCTCTTTGCCGTGGGGAGTGACTTCGTGCTGATACTCGGTCATGTACTTGTCGCGGGCGTAGGACGCCACACGGAAGCGCAGCCCGGATTTGCTCTCGTTGTAGAGCCAGTTGCGACCTTCGAGGAACTTGCCCACCTGCATAACGTTGACCCCATTGAGGCCCTTGCAGAATTGGGTGTGCGTCATCCCTTCCTTGAACAGGTTCTCCATGGAATGGATCTTCGAGGCCTGGGCTTCGACCTGAATGGACAACTGCAGGCGCTGCTGCTCAGCCTCGAAAGCGAGCTGAATGAGGTCCATGCGGGAGAGTTCGCGGGGTTGGACGATCTGCCCTTCCAGCTCCTGCCAGCGATCCACCAACGCAGCGGTAAATTCAGGACTGAGCTGAGCAACTACTACGAAGCTGTCGCGCTTGCACACCTGATACACATTGACGCTCTGCCCGAGGTGGTTTCTAACTTCCCCCAATGGGGGAAGTTGGATGGTGCCGCGCTCGGCCAGTCGCTCGATGGATTGCTTGACCTTGTCGTGACGCGAACCGACCAGTTCCGCAATCTCTTGCGACGACATAGAAGTACGCGACACGTTTTCAGAATTAGAAAAACGTGTCGCGACATTGTTGGGGGTATTGATAAGTGGCGTGGTTTGCATATAATCCTTCCCACAGCGTGTTTAAGAGAGCCGGGTCACTACCCCGGCTTTTTTTCGTCCCGAATTTGGCAGAGGCCCTCTGGATTACCCCGAAGAGTCCCTGCCTGAGGCCCTCATTGGGGTCACCAGATGAAGGACTGTTGCCTTCTTCCTCCCAACCTCAGAAAGCGCCCCGCTCGCGATGGCGGTTTCCATTACTTCGTTGATCGCACGGCTGAAGCTCCAGCCGTTTACGCGCATCAATTCCTCCACTCGCTTTCGAGTCGGTGGAGGAAGCCTTTCAAGCTCTACGGTCATTTGGCCCTCCAAAGGGGCTTCAGCCCGCGATATCTTCTTGTTTGTCCTGCATGAGTTCCTCGATCACGCCATTGGCCACTGCCCACTCGATGATTTCGTAGAGGTAGGTGGCGTGCTGCATACGGGTTTTGGTCGCGGCCTTACGCAGAATCCGATCAAGCACTGGTTCAAATCGAACCTTCACCGGGATGGCGCGCTTTTGATTGGGGTCCATGTACATGCTTCGATGCTCCTGGCTGTTGAAATTGGTTATGCGGCGGATTTCTGGGACGGGAACGGACGCTGCTCTTGCGCCGACAAGCTGCCGTCGTCTTCGAGGGTCACGTACACATCACGGCCTACGCGGATCGCCTTGCTGAGGGCGCCCTGCGTACAGCCGAGCAGCTGCGCGGCCTTTGTATGGCCGTGTTCTTTGGCAAATTCGGTGAGTGGGATTCGGCGCATTGCGGCGTCCTCTGCGTAGATTTCGCCACAAGTATGACCGCCGGTATTGTTAACAGTCAATACCGGCGATATTGGTTAAGTAAATACCGTGGGTAATAACATCACTCCATGAAAAAAGACTCCCGACGGCTTCCGTTATCTGACTGGCAGCTGCAAGACAGCGCTCGTCTGAAATCCCTCTTCCAGGCAAAGCGCGGGGAGCTGAAGCTCACCCAAGAAAAACTCGCCGCAGAACTGGGCGATGGCGTGACGCAAGGCGCTGTGAGCCACTTTATGAATGGGCGCACAGCCTTGAGCGTTAATGCTGCTGTGGTTTTTGCGAAAGCGCTGCAGGTCCCTGTGTCGGATATAAGTCCAACACTTGCCGCTCAGATCGAGAAGATGGCGGCTTCGCTCCCAGATATGCGCCCTTCTCATAGAGAGACAGACGACATTCGCGTACCGGCGAGGAGCTTCGATCTCCGAAATGAGCCGGCCTACACAGGCGTATTGCAGCTCACCGCGCGCGGTTCGACCGGTGAAGGTGACGACAATCCACACGTAGAGATTCGTGGGGTCATGGCGTTCAAGTCGTCTTGGCTGCGGGCGAACAACCTGAACCAGCGACACCTGGACGTCATCTACGCGAACGGACACAGCATGGAGCCCACCATCAACGATGGCGACGTGCTGCTGGTGGATGAGTCAAAGATCGAACCGAAAGACGGTCAGATCTTCGCCATGCAAAGTGCCACCAAGGGCACGATCGTGAAGCGCCTGGTGAAATCAGACATCGACGGCTGGATCATCCGTAGCGACAACTCGGACAAGGCGCGCTATGGCGATGAGATTCTGCGGGACGGTGAAATAAACGAAGTCCGTATCATAGGGCGCGTGGTGTGGCGCGGAGGAATGCTTTAGGCCTATGCGGAAGAGGTGAAGCCGGGAAGGATTGTGCGGGGTAAGGCTGAGTAAATGGTCTCTATTCAGGCTCGCATGCTTCTGGCTTGGAATGCGAATCTCATGTAGTAAGCGGCGCTGTTTTGAGACCTTCAGCGAAGGTATCAAGGCTAAAGGAATCGTTGGTGCGGAAAGGATGAAGACATGACCGAAGATATAGTAAAAGACGACCCCGATCAGCTGACGCGAATCGAGAATACAACTTTTGATGAGCTTGACGCGTTTTATGCTGAAATGGGTACTGAGCACGCTTGTGAGAACTGCAAGACCGAAAGATGGTCTCATCTGTGTGATGACGCTGGCCCAGTATCCCTGCGGCTTCCCTCATTTAATAGAACTACAGTTTTCTCCATTGCGTTCGTGATCACCTGCGATCGCTGCGGAAATATGAGATTCACGAATGGCGGCGCGGTACTAAGCTGGCTTGATAGCAAGGAAGGCCAATGAGCGGAACAGGTCGTAAGCCAGCCTTATTCGGTATCCCGGGAGGGAGGAGTGACAACGGAGATGGCGGGGCACATACTGGAGGCGGAGATCCACCTGGAGGAGATTCCATGGAAGCGCGCGTAGCAGCACTAGAGAAGGCGATACCCGATATTCGGGAAAGGCTTGCTCGCGTCGAAACCAAGCTTGATAACGTCGAGAAGAACATGGCAACCAAATCTGATTTGGAAGCTGTGCGAGGATCAATCTCAACTGACGTCCAGAAAGCCATTGGCGATTCGACCTGGCGCTTCGTACAGATTTCACTGGTTCTTGCTGGCCTTGCTTTCACCGCGGCGAAATTCATTCACCCGTAAATTTAGAATTCCTTTAAGCCCGGCCTAGCGCCGGGCTTTTTGTTCCCCCCTCCCCGATCTGATCCGTAGCCCGCCACTGAGCGGGCTTTTTCATGTCTTTTAAAAAATACATGACCGGCGGTATTGACCATATACAATACCGGCGGTATTGTTTACCCATCGCAGCGACACACAGCCACTGCGAAGGGCCTCAAAAGACCCGCCGCTCTTTCACAATTTGGAATCTTCGCGGATCGATCCCCGGAAACGGGCAGCCCTTGAGGCATCGCTGGAAACGGCGAACAACGCGAACCATAAATTTCGATCCCCATGTCAGCTCTGGAACTGAACCACGCCCGGCTCTGGTTACCGGACCAGGTCGACCTGCTGATGCATCTGGATTCAGCAGTCACCGACCTGCGCTGTGAGCACTCCCTGCCGGAGCCAAGATGAGGCGCTTTACCGGCACAGTGCGAAGCAGGACTTAAATGCGCCTCCCGGGATGGCGAGTAATCCTGTACCGACAGCCAGATGATTCAAGCCTATGACTGCCGCCAGTAGTGGGTCACGACGGAAAGCATCACTGAAGCCCGTTCACTGAGCGGGCTTTGGGATGACAACCGGGGATTGGAGAGATAAACGATGAATGAGGCTCAGATAAAGCAGGTGCGGGAAATTGTTCGGGAAATCGCGAAGGAGCGCAGCACCTCATTCGGTGCTGCTTTAAAGGTGGCAATTGGCGTGTTGAGGCTGCATACCCTAAACACGCCAAAGGGGGAAGGTCAGGCTGGCAGCCCCATCAAGCCGTGTACAAAAAGGCCGCCCACTGCGCATCTTGAATAACACACACGAAAACCGCTGCATCTTTCGTGGGAGAAAGTGGTTTTGAAACAGACCTAACTTTATCCCTCAACGAAACCACATCCAGGTTGCTTGTTCCGAAGTAAGTGCCTATCGGCATCGAATATGTTTTTCCATCATCAAGTTTAACTGATCTCGAAAAACCATTCCTTTTCATGCCTTCGTGTAGGTCCTCATAACCTTCACCATCAGCCCCAAAAAGCTCAACCCTGACCAAGTACTGCGCCATAACTCGTTCCTTGTTTCGACTGTGGAGTCCGCAGCATATGGTTTTCCCTCGACTGTGGAAAGCGAGGAAACAGGGAGCCTGCCCCTGTAAAAACAGGCGCCACGACAGCCTGTCGTTAACTGCCCGATCCTCTCTACGAGAGCGCATCGGGGTGTGATCTGAGGCCAAGCCTTGGGCGGCGGATGTGCCAACAGGTAGTCTTCAGGACTGCCCCATTCGCTTAATGCCGGTTGAGCCCCGGCCAGATCCTACCCCGATGCGGACGAAACTGCGGCCTATAACCGCCCACCTGCATCAAATCCCAGAAGCGGTTGTTATCGAGCGCTGGCGAACTGAACACGGCCGTGGAACTCGGCGCCGGAGACGTGACCGGCAAGCAGATGCGGCGTTGAAAGCTGGGTTGAACGCTTCGGCGGCCCTAGAGAAACGCAGGTTAATAGGCGCCAGATAATGCTGGTTGCTCCTCCGAGCGGTCGTCCCGAAAGGGTCCGCTCTCGCCGGAATCGCGCCCGGCCATCTGCATCCACCCTCCCCCGACACCACCCGAATGCACTCCCCTCCGCGCCCAACGGCAAACAGCGGAACGGATGAGTGCATCCGAGTTTTGTTGGATCAACACCCCGCCACTCTGGAGACGACCATGTCAGCTCTACGCAAGCCCATCCCGGAAGACGACTTTCTCGACACGGAGGCAGGTCAGGAATGGTTGACCGAGTCGATCGACGATCTGCTTTATCGGCGCCACGTGGAGGCGCCAAATCCGGTAGGTCGAAGCAAGGTTCTGGTCAACGCCGACCACCTACCGGAGGCGCTGGCGGATCAGATGGCCGCGAACCCAGACCCTGATCGGTACATCGAGAAGATTTTGATCGAGCTAATCCGGCGCGGCGATAGCGGGATTCTGCATACCTGGGCCATCGCAGCCGTCGGCGGTGATCCGCTGATTGTTCGAAGGCTGGCCGGCGACCTGGTCGCAGAGCACGCCAACGAATACCGCGATGCCAAGCGAGAAAGCGATCGCGTCGAGCGGGAGTGCGGGTTTTGAGTCCTCATATCCTGATCGACCAAGCCCTTGATGGTGTGTCGGTGCCCGCCGGCGAAGAAGACATCAGCCTGCTGGTACAGGGGCTGATCACCCGCCTCTTCACCGATGGCGCGATCACCACCGACGAGTTCAACCACTACTGCAAACGCCTGCGTGACACCTGTCAGCGGCGCAGGGAGGACGCATGAGTACGCCACCGGTTAAATCACTGATCGACGAGCAGCTAGAGGACATCGAACACAAGATCGCCCTGCTCGGCTTCGGCCTTCCCTTTAATGAGGTGATTGGCCGCAAGCGCGAGGATCTAGTCGCAAATCTCCCTCAACGCCTAGCTCCCTCCATGAAGGGCAAGAGGATCGCAGTGAGAGTTCGGCCGTGACCGGTCGCCAGCTCACCCGCCGCATTCTGATCCGACGCGGATCGTTCTCAGCCCTCGGCGTTTTCATTTTCCTGATGCTGCTCAGCGCCCTCGCCGACCGCATCACTCAATAAACAATGCATTCAATCGCTGCGCATAGCGCGGCAAGGATTCCTCATGTCCACGAATACGCGGATCTGGGATCAGGTCGACACGACCGATCCGAGCGCTACAAAGAACTTCACCGGAATGGGCGGCTTCAAGGGTACGGCCATCAAGCCGACCTACCTGATGCGCAAAGCCACGGAGGTATTCGGCCCATGCGGTGAAGGTTGGGGCTGGACCATCCTTGAAGAGCGATTCGACGAAGGAGGCCCGTTGCAAGCGCCGACCAAGGAATGGCCGACCGCGCCACTGATCAACGCGAAAGTCCACACCATGAGAATTGAGCTTTGGTACCAGGGCGAAGGCGGACAGAAATGCACCGTGACGCATTACGGGCACACTCCGTTCGTTCTCCTGCAGCAAGGCAAGATCATCACCGACTGGGAGGCGGCAAAGAAGTCGCTCACAGATGCCATCGGTAAATGCCTCCAGCCGCTCGGATTCGCCGCAGACATCCACATGGGGTTGTTCGATGACGCCGCATATGTCGAGACGGTTCGGGATGAGGTGGCGTTGAACAAAGCTGAAGATCGAGTAGCAGAGGAAGATCGCCAGAAGCAGGAACGGTTGGACTACATCAAGTCGGTCATCGACACAATGGGCGGCGCCCAGTCGGCTCAGGAGCTGAAGAAAATCCACGACGTTGCCGTGCGCAAACTGACCATTCGCAAGGACACCAAGGGCGTTGAGCGAGTCTCGTTGGAGTGGAAACGAATCAAAGAAGCATCTGAAAGGGAGAATGCAGCATGACCCAGCTCTATGCACTAACCGGCAAGCTCGCCGAACTTCAGGGAATGGCAGACACCGACGACGAAGGCCTGAAAGAGGCCCTGCAGCACGCAATGGACGAAATCCAAGGCGAGTTTGAGGTGAAGGCCGACAGCATCGTCATGCTGCGCCGCAACATTGAAAGCGACGTAACGGCCATCGACACGGAGATTGAGCGACTGACCGAGCTCAAGCGCATCAAGTCCAACAGCGTTGCGCAGATCAGCGATTACCTACGCCGGAACATGGAAGCCGCGAACCTTAAGTCGATCAAGCGCCCGCTGTTCACCATCACCTTGGCCTTGGGCAAGGAGAAAGTCATCGTCGACAACGAGGACGCGGTGCCCGACGAACTGACATCCGTGAAAACCAGCATTGCACCGGACAAGAACGCGATCGCTGCCAGACTCAAGGAAATTCGCGAGCACAACGAAACCGTGCGCAAGCGCATGGCTGCCGGCGAAGACGCAGAACACGAACTCATTGAAGAACCGGCCTATGCGCACTTGGAGCGCGGCGACAGTTCGATTCGGATCAAGTGAGGCCAGCATGATCAGCAACCACCTCAACCTCGTCGAGCAGCACCGCTCGGATGCCGAATCGATCTCTGAACAAATCGCGCAGTACCTGGCCGCCGGCGGGCGGATCGACCAACTGAAGAGCCCGCCGCGCGATCCGCTGCCACCGCCCCGCTCGAAGAAAATAGACCCTGAAACGGTCCTCAAGCGGCGGCCGAAGCCGATATCGGCCGCCGAACGCAAGGCGCTGCGCAAAATGGCGGACGCGATATGAAGTCGAAACGCAAACCCAACAACGGTTTCGTCCGGGCCGAACGCAGTTGCCGGGCGCAGCTGCGCACCAACCACGTCGCGGTGGTGAACATCGATCCCAGCGGCAACCAAATCATGGCGAACTGGAAGAACTGCAAGCAGATCCGCAGTCTGGCGATCGCCAACGCGATATTCGATTTCTCGTATCGCTGGACGATCTACATCGGCGCCATGTGTCGCGACGAGCGCGGCGCTGAGTACATCAAGTCGGTCGAGATCTCGCCAGAGGGCATCTGCAAGGTCGAGCGCCTGACCGATGCGATCGAGCATTACTATCTGGAGCTGCGCAACAGCTGTAACCCGACCCATATGGTGGCGTCAGGCTGGATCGCCATTCCCGACGAGATATCGATGGATGAAGCACAAGCCGCGAAGCTGTTCTACGCCGCCGGCGCCTGGCATCAGGTGAAGGTTGCAGCGTGAGACGTTCCAGACCCCAACAACGCAAACGACAGACCTGGCTGGACTTGCCGGCCAGCGGAATTGAAGAGGTAGGCCATGGCCAAGAGCAATGCGCAATTGCAGAAGGACAAGCGAGCCAAGGAAAAGGCGCTGCTCGATCGGATCGGCGCCGAGAAGCGATCGCTGATTGTTTCGAAGGCGCTTGATGATGCTCTGCTGATCCTCGGCGAGCGCCACAGCTTCGAGGAATGGCAGGAGACGGTGTCGACGCTCATCATCAATCTGGCTGCGGCTCCAGCGGCTGAGTCGGAACGCTTCGCCAGTATGTCGCGACCGGAATTGGTTATTAAGGAAAAGTGGTCGCGGCAGCTTGAAGCGTTCGCCGCGACCGGCGTTGAGCAGTGAGGTACGGCTAGTCCGAAAAGGGATCGTCGTTTGCAGGATAGCCATTAATCGCCCAACGCTTTTCCATTTCGCGCCGTTCTTTTTCGTAAGGTGCAAGATGCTTGAGGTGAGAATGGAGCTCGACGTGCGATACGCCTTTTTTTGATTCGCTGACACGTAGCAAATTTTTAATCTCGTAATCCTCGGGGTTGAACCGGTTCGCATCTACCAAGGTTCTGACAGCAGCCCTGATCTCATCGACATCAGGCGTATTCTTGGCGCTTGTGTCGAGGAAATCACGAACAAACCGCACCAGAACGTCGATCGCGTCGTCTACTTCTTGATCCGTAACTTGTTCCATTGCCACCCCCTTCGACTCAATCAGTAAGTCGTAATACCCCAACCCAAACCTAATTGCCACCACCGGTCACGGAGGGCGGCGCCTGACTGGAGATAATCCATGGACCAAAACTGCGCATACGTTCGGCAGCACTATCAGGTGCCCGCCGAAATCGGTCGCCGCGTCATCGCCTATGGCAAACCCGGTGTGATCCTGGCCGATCGCGGCCATTACATCGGCATAGTGCTGGACGACGACCCGAAGAAGCGCATCGCCAAATACCACCCCACCCACGAAATGCAGTACGGCGAAATGGCAGAGACGCTGCCTCTGAAAGAATGGCTGGTCCTGCCGTTCAAGCATGACTGGGACGATCTCGACTGGAACCGAGAAGCCCGCGAAGATCTGGTCAGGGTGTGGGCAGCCACTCGAAGTCAGGCCAAATACAAAGCCTATGAGCGGCTTCAGGATTACTGCCACAGCATCAAGGCAATGCTGCACTTCAAAGTCCGCCGAGCCTGATCTTCCTCCAGTTATTGCGCTGGTGAAGTGCCGATGGGCAGTAAGTCTCCAAAACCCCAAACCAACGAACCTACCAAGACTATAAAAACAGCTACGCGGCCGCAGAGAACGATCTGCCCAAAGTACTTCGCCTTGGTTGGCTGGAAAGACTTGTCGACGAAACCGCCGGGCTTGAGAACTCCCATCATTTCGTCGGATTTGAGGTGAGCAAGGAAGGCGATGGCGGCCATGACGGCGCCAGAGCGAGAGATCCACATGCTGGGTTTATCAAGCGCCCAAACAATCAAGATGACCACCACAGGAACTGCAACTGCGAGAGCGGTCCAAAACAGAAACCATTTTCTGGCCCGCAAAATTGGTTGTTCGTAGTAACTGCCTTCTGTTTCTGACATGTCATATCCCCACCGGCTCCATGCCGGGCCGAACACAAATACCGCAACGGCGGGAAATGCACCAGCTCAGACGAAACCCGGCGCTTCAACCAGCCGATGCGCCGACTCCATGTAGCTGGCCAGGTCGATCACCTCCCGAAGGAACACGACCACCTCCAGCTTCACAGCGTCATCCGGCAGCCCTATCCGTTTCAGCATCGCTTTAGCGTCTACATCGCTCTGCAACCTCATGTCGGCCTCCTGCCAGTGTGAGATTGCAGATAAATACCCCACTTCTACGAATCACGCCAGCCGGCGAGGCAATCGGCTGTCTGGAGCAGTTATGAATCCCTACCTGATCACCGGCCCGGCACAGATCGGCATCAGCGGTGGTCGCACCAGCGGTCACATGGTTTACAAGATCCTCGAAGCACACGGCGGCACCCTCCCGCCTGATGTGCACCTGTTCTTCCAGAACACTGGCAAAGAGCGCGAGGAAACGCTGATCTTCATCGACAAGATTGCGAAGCGCTGGAACGTGAACATCGTCTGGATGGAATGGTGCCGGGTTTATGGCCAGCCGGACGACGCGCCCTGGTACAAGCTGGTGGACTTCGAAACGGCCAGCCGCAACGGCGAACCATTCACCATGATGCTCGAGTATTACGCCGGATACCGGAAGGCAGAGAAAAACCTGCCTCCGGTGCTGCCGAACTTCTCGAACAACATGTGCACCGCGTATCTGAAGGTGAAGATCGGCGAGAAACACATGCGCGCTTTGGGCTACACCGAGTGGGATTGCGTCGTCGGCATACGGTACGACGAACCGAAGCGCTACCACCGCATGATGGCAGCCAACGATCGAGGCGGCACCCGATGGGACAACGTCTGCCCCTCCTACACCGCCGGCATCACCAAGGAGGATGTCGGTTCGTTCTGGTCGAAGCAGCCCTTCGATCTGGGAATGGATTCCGACTTCGGTAATTGCGACCTGTGCTGGAAGAAGAACGAGGGCAAGCTGATCAAGACCATCATGAACGACCCATCGCGGGTCATATGGTGGTCAGGCACAGAGGAACGATTCGGCCAAGTCTTTAGGCAGGATCGCGCGGACTACAAAACGATGGGCTGGTCTGCCGAGCAGCGCTCCCGGCAGACAGATTTCGATTTCGAGTATCTCGCTGAGGACATTGATTGTTTCTGCGGAGATTAACTCGAAGCTTCAGCTCGAAAAGCCGCTTGTTGCTCAAGGCTGAATCGGCTCAGAAGAATAGACGCCACGTCAAAGCCACGGGCAGTCCTTTTAACAATCCTCACGTACTCAACTTCAACGCCCTCGGCGCACTGAATTTTTTTCACTTCGGTTTTCATGACGGCAGCCTCTTATCGGTGTTCGCCATATTAGTCACGACGCTTTTCTTTCCGCAACGCTGGCAACTAAGCCACCACCCTCCACCGCCCGGGCATGCCCCGGCAAGGATTCTCTATGTCCGCACAACAGAAATTACCTCAGTTCATCCATGGCCAGCCGAGCATGGGCCTGCCGTTCGAAAAAGAACTGGTGGTTGACCTGTTCGCCGGCGGTGGCGGCGCCAGCACTGGCATCGCCCGGGCATACCGGGAGCCGGATGTGGCGGTGAACCACAATCCAATCGCCCTGGCTGTGCACCGCGCCAACCATCCCACAACGGCGCATTACGTCGCCGACGTGTTCGAAGTTGATCCGCGAGAAGCCACGGGCGGCCAGCCAGTCGCGATCATCTGGGCATCGCCAGACTGCCGGCATCACAGCAAGGCCAAGGGCGGCGCGCCGCGCGACCGTGGCGTTCGAGGTTTGGCATGGGTCGTGATCCGTTGGCTATTCGTGACGAAGTCGCGTCTGCTCTTCCTCGAAAACGTCGAAGAGTTCTGTGACTGGGGCCCGATCGACGATGACGGCCAGCCGATCAAGTCTGAGCGCGGCCGCACCTTCAAAGCGTTCATTGCCGCGATCAGCACCGGCCTGCCCGCTGATCATCCGGACATGCCGGAGATCATCGAGGCGATCGGAGAGTTTGTGCCGATGGACGCGCTGGTCCGAGGACTGGGATACAACGCCGAATGGAGGGAGCGCATCGCGGCGAACGCCGGCACCCCGACCATCCGCAAGCGCTTGTACCTGGTGGCGCGCAGCGACGGGAAGCCGATCGTCTGGCCCGCGCCGAAACGTCACAAGCGGCCCGCGGCAAAACAATTGCCGTGGCGCTCGGCGGCAGAGTGCATCGACTGGAGCAACCTCGGTCGCACGATCTTCCGCGACAAACCGATGGCTGAGAACACGATGCGCCGCGTGGCCAAGGGCTGCTGGCGTCATGTTCTGACCAGTGCGAAGCCTTTCATTGTTCCAATGCGCGGCACCTCATCGGCGCATACCAGCACGCACGGTACTGACGAAGCGCTTTCCACAATCAGCGCGGGCGGCACGCATCACGCGCTAGTGCAGCCGGTTGCAGCGCCCTTCCTAACCGAGTGCGCCAACGGATCAGCACAGCGCAACTTCGACGTTCAGGAGCCGCTGCGCACTCAGGTCGCCCAGGTCAAAGGCGGCCACTTCGCTATGGCAGCAGCGCACATGACCGCGTTCGGGCAGAACGCCGCGGGCAGCTCACCTGACGACCCAACGCAGACAGTGCTGGCGGGCGCCGCGCGTCACGGCATCGTCACAGCGTTCTTCGAGCAGGCGAATGGCGGCTTCTACAAAGGCGACGGCCGATCGGCCTACGATCCAATATCCACCATCTGCCAGTCCGGCGCCAACCAGCGGCTGGTGAGCGCATATCTGGTGAAGTATTACGGCAACGAGAAGGACGGCATCTCGCTCAACGAGCCGATGCACACGCTGCCGACGAAAGATCGCGTCGCGGTTGTGGAAACGGTGCAGGTGCCCGACACGCTGACTCCCGAGCAGATGGAAGGCGCACGCCGCTGCGCCGCGTTTATGCACAAATATCTACCGGAGCAATTCAAAGACCCGGCCGAAATGGTGATGGTCGGCGGCTATGTGCTAATCGATATCACGTTGCGCATGCTGCAACCGCCTGAGCTGAAGGCCGCGCAAGGCTTCGACAAGGATTACATCATCGATCGTGGGCTGTTCGTCGACCCGGTCACTGGCGCCGAGGAATGGCGGGACATCAAAAAGGTCGACCAGGTGCGGCTGATCGGCAACAGCGTTTGTCCGGATGAAGCAGAAGCACTTGTCGCCGCTAACGCAGCCGATATTATTGAGTTCTACCGAAAGCTCGCGGCGTAGCACGTTTCAACCTGAAAATTGCATCTAGCGACAGATGAATATCGTAACTCACATAAGTTTGAACTCGTAGTTTTTGACCGTTGTGGAAACTAGAACTCGTACATTCCCGCGCTTTCCTTCAAGGTTCCTTTCTACGAAATCGTCTAAAGTTTTCGAAAAGTCGTCTCGAAACTTAAATGTCGCATCGTCACCGTAACTCAAAAATACTGGAAGCGTGGAACTTCCCCACCCCCACTGCGCAACATACAAATGCATTTTCGCACCTGGGCCAGCAATACTTATAGAACGGACTTTTGCTGGACGCTTTCCCTTACTGACCAGGGTTAGGGCAAAAAAATCGCTTGAACCATCTGTAGCTACAAAAAAATTACCATCAAGGAGCTCTGTATCTTCCGTTGCCTGTTTATGTGCGAGCCAGAGAGAAACAGCTACCGCGCCTAATGTTCCAATACCTGCGATCCAGCTACCTATCATGCTGAGCACGGGAACCCAGTAATCTTTGAAACTGGAAGAGTCAGTAGTTGCGCCAAATGAAAGACCAAGCGCAAAACTGACGAAAACAAAAAATGAAATTGTGATCACGCCAAAAACAAACAAAAGCTTTTTATCCATGTCTACACCTCTGATCCGCAATTAGGTTTTTTGCTAAAAAAGACTTACCACAGTAACTCCCTCCCCCTTCAAAGTCAGCCGCTATAGCGGCAAGGACGAAGTCATGCCTGAAGAAAAGTTGATTGGCCCCGTCGAAGTCGTGCGCGATGAAGACGGGTACTGGTATCACCCGAACATTCCAGACTTCGACGAAGACGCCGAAGCATGGAAAGCGTGGCTCGATGCCCAAGGCCTGAAGGTCGTAGGCTGGCACATGGATTCGGACTTGGAATCCCATCCCTACTGGGAAGACGATTCGGCTCACTGCCTGGGCTGGGTGCCAGAGACTCCGTCAGACGATGGCTGGTTCCTGCTCGGTATTTTCGACACGGACGACGGCCCCTATGTGCAGTGGGCACGCTGCGATGTGACGCCATGACCGCTATCAAGGAACGGCCGGTCCTGTTCTCGTCGCCGATGGTGCGCGCCATTCTGGATGGCAGGAAGACGGTTACGCGGCGGCCGGTGAAGGTTCAGCCGCGTTCACGGGCCGACATTGGCAGCTACGGCACAGGCCAGCCGTTCATCCGCAACCCAGACGTCACGAAGCGCAACCCGGAATGCCCCTTCGGAAACCCCGGCGATCGGCTGTGGGTTCGCGAGACCTGGTACTGCGATCACAACGAGGTCATGTGCGGCCCTTACCTCAAACCGGATGACTTGGATGTCATCGAGGCGCGCGACGACGGCACGCTGGTGTACGCCGCCGACGGACTTACCCCATATGAAGCCGATCAGCCAGTCTGGAAGCCAAGCATCCATATGCCGCGCTGGGCATGCCGCATCCTTCTGGAGATCACCGACGTCCGCGTCGAGCGGTTGAAGGACATCAGCCGGTCCGATATCCGAGCCGAAGGCCTGCAATGCCCGCCGGAACTGGCAAGCGATGACGTTTCGCCAAACTACCGAGATTGGTATCCGGCGGCATGGCGGGAGTTGTGGGAGTCCACCGGCGGCGACTGGGACGCCAACCCGTGGGTCTGGGTCGTCGAGTTCAAGCGGGTGCAGCCATGATCACCAAGTGCATTGCCGGCTGCACCCTCTTCTTCTGGCTTCCATTGGTACTGACCATAAAGGCGGTGATCGGATGAGTGACCATTCAAAACTGAAACAACTGGCAGAGGATGCTGATCTGGTCGGGGGGTATATATCCGCCCCAGACTTCGAGGCGATAGGGCTGAATGCAGAGGATGCGGCTTTCGCTGCGTCCGCCAACCCCAAAGCAGTCCTGGCACTGATCGCCGAGAACGAAGCATTGCGCAGGAACGCTAACCGCTATCTGGTGCTGCGGCAGGCTGATGTCGACACCATCCATAACGGCGGCCTGTTCGCCGGGCTAACGCCGGACAACATCGTGATCAACGGCCACCATCTGGACGAGCAAACCGACGCGGTGATTGCCGCTCGCAAGGAGGTGACATCATGATCTTCGCCCCGCTCTACATGGCCTACCTCATCTACAAGGGGCCGTGGCGATGAGAACAGTCACTCGCATCATTGCCGACCCGTCGGCCAAATGGGGTTTCCGCAGAGAGCCATCCACTTATGAGGAGGCCGAGAAAATCACCGGCTTTCGTCTGGATCGGCGTTCCAACTTCCTGATCAACCGAGACAACGAGGTCGAGCAGGAGGCGCAGTGCACAATGGAATGCTCAGGCTGTAGCTGCGACTGCTCAAGCTGCAGCTACGGATACAACGCCCATCCGGCCGCCGGATGCCAAGAGTGCGGCTACACAGGCAAGCGGCGGATGTTCTTCGGATTTCCGCCATCGCCGCCGAAGGCATCGAGCGCTACGCGATGAACCGCATGGTCAGCGTCCGCACAGAGGAACTGACCGGCCCGGCGCTGGACTGGGCAATCAACGCGATAGAGGGTAATCAGCAGCCCGGTACCGGTCAGCTAGATCTCTTCGCCCTGCCCGACGCCGAGCACCTGATCACGAAGTACGGCGTCTGGGTCGATGTTGGCCGCCGGCACCCTTGGCTGGCCGACATGACCAACGATCCTTTCAACCGCCAGCCCGGCGAGACCAGAACTATCGCAGTGTTTCGCGC
This sequence comes from Pseudomonas sp. AC242, assembly GCF_979258655.1. Lineage (NCBI taxonomy): Bacteria > Pseudomonadati > Pseudomonadota > Gammaproteobacteria > Pseudomonadales > Pseudomonadaceae > Pseudomonas > Pseudomonas sp. AC242. The sequence continues at coordinate 1,493,931 of NZ_OZ409873.1, read as the reverse complement.
CGTGGTCTTCGCCAAGCGCGGCGCCGCAGTGAAGGTCCCCGCCGAACTCATTCAGTTGTAAACCAAAAATTGACAACTCAACAGCCTGCCGGTGTACGGCGGGCGAGGTGTACGCATGTTTATTTGCGCAGAAACCAAGATCGGGCGGTGCAAATCGCTCGGCGATCAGGTGCGCGTTCTGGCGCTTCGCCTCGGTGGCGGATGGAGCCAGGCCCGCGAGGATCTCGCGAAAGAAGCAGAGCGATGGTTTGGCCGCGAACCGGTTACCACAAAACAGGAATGGCGCGCGGTTCGAGCCGAAGTCTTCCGCACCGAATAACCACCTTCTGCCGCCACGCGCGGCATGGAGCACCACATGTCAAATCGAAGCGCGGCCCAGGTCGCGCCCATCCTCCCGCGCTTCATTCGCGCCGGCGAGGCATACGGCTACCTCGGCATGTGCCGGGACGAATTCAACAAAACGGTGCGCCCGAACGTTCGCGAATTCCCGATCGGGAAACAGGGCATCGGCTTCGACCGTCTCGAGCTGGACGAGTGGGCCGACCGTTACATCGAGTCGATGGCAATTGAAAAGGCCGCCAATCAGGACAACAATCGCCCTCGCAGCGAGCGCCAGGGCAAGAAGAAAGGAGCAACGCCGTGGCCCAAAAAGCAATCACCGGCCTCCAGCAAATGCCGAACGGCATCTGGAAGATCGACAAAAAGTACAGAGGAGAACGAATTCAAGAGAGTACTGGCACTTGTAACCGCACCGAAGCAGAGCAGTACCTGATCCACAAGCTGGAGCAGTTGCGCCAGCAGAAGGTGTACGGCGTCCGACGAGTCAGGACGTGGCGGGAGGCGGCGACTCGCTTCCTGCTGGAAGTGAAGGATCAGGCTTCCATCCACATCTCGGCCACCTATATGGAGCAGCTCGACCCGTTCATTGGCGATATGCCGCTGACCCACATCGACGACGATGCCCTCGCGCCTTACATCCAGTCGAAGCTGAATCCAGCGGTAGGGAAGCCAGTCACGAACCGGACAGTGAATATCGCGCTTCAGCGGGTCATCCGTGTGCTGAACCTCTGCGCGCGAAAGTGGCGAGACGAGGAGCGACGGCCGCTGCTGGATGTGGTGCCGATGATTTCCCTGCTGGACGAGAAGACAAACAGCCGAAAGCCCTACCCGCTTTCATGGGAAGAGCAGTCGATCCTGTTCGCCGAACTCCCGGCGCACCTTCAGACAATGGCCATGTTCAAGGTCAATACAGGTTGCCGGGAGCAGGAAGTTTGCAAGCTTCAGTGGAATTGGGAGATTGCGGTACCGGAGCTGGGAACGAGCGTGTTCCTGATACCGGCGGGATTTGGGGGAAGGAGCGCCAGGTCTGGCGTGAAGAACCGAGACGAGCGTCTGGTCGTAATGAATGACGTTGCCAAGTCAGTGATCGAGAAGCAGCGCGGCAAGCATCCGCTCTACGTGTTCCCGTTCGGCAAGCCAGATGGTGATGGGAATGAAACGACGGTTCACCGCATGAATGACTCGGCCTGGAAGAAGGCTCGGATCCGAGCGGCGAAGAAGTGGCAGGAGAAATTCTTGCGGCCGGCACATGACGGCTTTGCCAGAATCCGAATTCACGACTTGAAGCACACCTTTGGGAGAAGGCTGCGTGCGGCTGGCGTGACTGAGGAGGATCGCAAAGCGCTGCTCGGCCACAAGAACGGGAGCATCACCAGCCACTACTCGGCAGCGGAGTTGGATCAGCTCATTGCGGCGGCAAATAAGGTATCAGCAACCGACTCGCGCGCACCAGCGCTGACGATTCTGAAAAGGAGGGAAGCATGATCGAAAATGCCAAGGTCACTCGGAAAGTCACTATGGCAGAAACAAAAAAGCCGCTCGAAAGCGGCTAAGTCATTGAATTATATGGTCGGGACGGAGTGATTCGAACACTCGACCCCTAGCACCCCATGCTAGTGCGCTACCGGACTGCGCTACGCCCCGACTGGTCTTGCAACTCGTTCTTCACCTCGAAGAACGCTCAAGAATATAGCGCAAGCGTTTGAAAACTGGAAGTATTCAAACGCTGCTTTTATTTCTTGAGAACCACCAGTACATCTTCCAATTCGGCAATCATCTGCCGAATCATCTGCTTGTATTGGGTCGTGTCGTCTTTGGCTTCATCGCCGGACAAACGCAGTCGTGCGCCGCCGATGGTGAAACCCTGATCGTAAAGAAGCGCGCGGATCTGCCGGATCATCAGCACGTCCTGGCGCTGATAATACCGGCGGTTTCCGCGGCGTTTGACGGGGTTGAGTTGAGGAAACTCCTGCTCCCAGTAGCGCAGCACGTGTGGCTTTACGGCACACAGCTCGCTGACTTCACCGATGGTGAAGTAGCGTTTGCCCGGGATGACGGGTAGTTCGTCGTTATGACTTGGTTCCAGCATAAGCCTCAACTCGGGCCTTCAACTTCTGCCCTGGACGAAAGGTGACCACACGGCGAGCCGTGATCGGGATTTCTTCCCCCGTTTTCGGGTTGCGGCCAGGCCGCTGGCGTTTGTCCCGAAGGTCGAAATTGCCGAAACCGGACAATTTGACCTGCTCGTTGTCTTCAAGAGCGTGCCTGATTTCCTCGAAAAACAGTTCTACCAATTCCTTGGCTTCCCGCTTGTTCAGGCCCAGCTCTTCATACAGACGTTCCGCCATCTCAGCTTTCGTCAAAGCCCCCATACGTCACTTCCTTAACGTGGCGTTCAACCTTTGTTCGAGCGAGGTGAGGATATTTTGCGTCGTCGAATTCACCTCATCGTCATTAAGAGTGCGCGATGGATGCTGCCAGGTCAAGCCAACTGCAAGGCTTTTTCTATCAGGATCAATACCTTTACCCTGATACACGTCAAACAGCCTGAGATCTGTGAGCCATTCGCCTGCATTTTCACGGATTACGTCCAGTACGGCTGCAGACGCGACGTCTTTGTGCGCAATCAGTGCAAGGTCACGACGCACTTCAGGAAAGCGCGACAACTCATGGAATTTCGGCATTTTACCGAGTGCCACTTCTGCCAGAACCAGTTCGAAAACGAAGACCGGACGATCCAGACCCAAGGCTTTCGACAATTCCGGGTGGATGGCACCGATGAAGCCGACTTCACGCCCTTCGCGCTCGATGCGCGCGGTTTGACCCGGGTGCAGCGCCGGGTGTTTGCCCGGTGCGAAGGTGAACGAATCCAGTGCACCGGCAAAGCCCAGCACCGCTTCCACGTCAGCTTTGACATCGAAGAAATCGACGGTGTCGCGACCTTGTGCCCAGCCTTCCGGCAGACGGCTACCGCAAACCACGCCGGACAGCATCGGCTCTTGCTTCAGACCTTCCAGCTGACCAACGAAGCGCAGACCGCTTTCGAACAGACGCACGCGATCTTGCTGGCGGTTGAGGTTGTGCTGCAGCGCTTTGACCAGACCCGGCCACAGCGACGAACGCATGGCGGCCATGTCATTGGAGATCGGATTGGCCAGCAACAGCGGCTCGACGCCCGGGTTGAACAGTTCGAACTGACGCGGATCGATGAAGCTGTAAGTGATCGCTTCCTGATAACCACGCGCTACCAACAGACGACGCAGTTCCGGCAGATCGCTACGCGCTTCAGCCTTGGCTTGCGGCGCCAGGCGCGCTTGCGGGTAACGAACCGGCAGACGGTTGTAGCCGTACAGACGGGCCAGCTCTTCGATCAGATCGACTTCCAGGCTGATGTCGAAGCGATGGCTTGGCACTTCTACGCGCCACTGGCCTTCACCGTCGGCAGCAATGCCAAGACCCAGGCCGCCGAGCAAACGCTCAACCTGGGCGGAATCCATTTCCATACCGAGCATCTGAGTGATGCGCTGGGAACGCAGAGTGATCGGCGCGATCGACGGCAGATGCTGCGCACTGACGGTCTCGATGATCGGGCCGGCTTCACCGCCAGTGATTTCCAGCAGCAGGCCAGTGGCGCGCTCCATGGCTTCACGGGCCAGTTGCCAATCGACGCCACGCTCGTAGCGGTGCGAAGCATCGGTGTGCAGGCCATAGGAACGGGCCTTGCCCGCCACTGCGATCTGATCGAAGAACGCACTTTCCAGAAATACGTCGCAAGTGGTCGCGGAAACACCACTGTGCTCACCACCCATCACACCGGCAATCGCCAGCGCGCGAGTGTGGTCAGCGATCACCAGCGTATCGCTACGCAGGCTGACTTCCTGACCGTCGAGCAGCACCAGCTTCTCGCCCTCTTCCGCCATGCGCACACGGATGCCGCCATTGATTTCGGCGAGATCGAAGGCGTGCAGCGGCTGACCCAGCTCGAGCATCACGTAATTGGTGATGTCGACGGCAGCGTCGATGCTGCGCACGTCAGCGCGACGCAGACGCTCAACCATCCACAGCGGCGTCGGCCTGGACAGATCAACGTTGCGGATAACGCGGCCCAGGTAACGTGGGCACGCGGCAGGCGCCAGCACTTCTACCGAACGCACTTCGTCGTGCACGGCAGGAGTGGCCATGACCACCGGACGGGTCACCGGCGCGTCGTACAGCGCGCCGACTTCACGAGCCAGACCAGCCAGGGACAGGCAGTCGCCGCGGTTCGGGGTCAGGTCGACCTCGATGCTGGCGTCTTCCAGATCCAGATACACACGGAAGTCTTCGCCCACCGGCGCATCAGCCGGCAGCTCCATCAGACCGTCGTTGCCTTCACCGACCTGCAACTCGGCTTGCGAGCACAGCATGCCGTTGGACTCGACGCCGCGCAGTTTGGCTTTCTTGATCTTGAAGTCGCCCGGCAGCTCAGCGCCAATCATGGCGAACGGAATCTTCAGGCCCGGACGCACGTTTGGCGCACCGCACACGACCTGGAAGGTTTCCGCGCCATTGCTGACCTGGCACACGCGCAACTTGTCGGCATCAGGGTGTTGCTCGGTGCTCAGCACCTCGCCCACGACCACGCCGCTGAAAACACCGGCAGCCGGGGTCACGCTATCGACCTCAAGGCCAGCCATCGACAGACGAGCAACCAGCTCGTCGCGATTTACCTGCGGGCTAACCCAGCCACGCAGCCATTGTTCACTGAATTTCATCCTGCTCTCCTAAGAATTCGTTACGACTAGCGAAATTGCGCGAGGAACCGCAAGTCGTTGTCGAAGAACAGACGCAAGTCGTTCACGCCGTAACGGAGCATGGCCAGACGCTCGACGCCCATGCCGAAAGCAAAGCCGGAGAACTCTTCCGGGTCGATGCCGGACATGCGCAGCACGTTGGGGTGAACCATGCCGCAGCCCATCACTTCCAGCCAGCCGGTTTGCTTGCAGACACGGCAGCCTTTACCGCTGCACATCACGCATTCCATGTCGACTTCAGCGGATGGTTCGGTGAACGGGAAGTACGAAGGACGGAAACGTACGGCCAGCTCTTTTTCGAAGAACACCCGCAGGAATTCTTCGATGGTGCCTTTGAGATCGGCAAAATTGATGTCGCGATCAACCAGCAGGCCTTCGACCTGGTGGAACATCGGCGAGTGAGTGATATCGGAGTCACTGCGATACACGCGGCCTGGGCAGACGATGCGGATCGGCGGCTGCTTCGATTCCATGGTGCGGACCTGTACCGGCGAGGTATGGGTGCGCAGCAGCATGTTGGCATTGAAATAGAAGGTGTCATGCATCGACCGGGCCGGGTGATGGCCTGGGATGTTGAGCGCTTCAAAGTTGTGATAGTCGTCTTCGACCTCAGGGCCTTCGGCAATGCCGTAGCCGATACGGGTGAAGAACTGCTCTACGCGTTCCAGAGTCCGGGTCACCGGATGCAGACCACCGGAGGTCTGGCCACGGCCCGGCAATGTCACGTCAATGGATTCGGCAGACAGTTTGGCAGCCAGTTCGGCTTCTTCAAACAGAGCCATGCGCGCATTGAGAACGCCTGTAACACGTTCCTTGGCAACGTTGATCAGCGCACCGACTTGCGGACGCTCTTCTGCCGGCAAATTCCCCAGGGTCTTCATCACCTGAGTCAATTCACCCTTTTTGCCAAGGTATTGAACCCGGATTTGCTCCAGGGCATTGATATCTTCAGCGCTTTGCACAGCCTCTAGTGCTTGAGAGACCAGCGCATCCAGGTTTTCCATGTACAGACTCCAGATACAAAATAGGGGAAGAGCTTGAAGGCTCTTCCCCTATTTAAGACGTTTACCACCTGGCCCCACGGAAGTGAGGCCGGGTGATTGTCGGGGGTACTTAAGCCAAGGTGGCTTTAGCTTTCTCGACAATCGCAGCAAACACCGCTTTTTCGTTCACTGCCAGATCAGCCAGAACCTTACGGTCGATCTCGATGGACGCTTTTTTCAGGCCAGCGATGAAACGGCTGTAGGACAGACCGTTAACACGAGCACCAGCGTTGATACGAGCGATCCACAGAGCGCGGAACTGACGTTTTTTCTGACGACGGTCACGGTAGGCGTATTGGCCTGCCTTGATTACCGCTTGCTTGGCAACACGGAATACGCGGGAGCGTGCGCCGTAGTAGCCTTTAGCAAGTTTCAGAATTTTTTTGTGACGCTTACGGGCAATGACGCCACGCTTTACACGAGCCATGAGTTACTTCCTCTATTCTTGACTAAAATTAACGAAGGCGCAGCATGCGCTCGACTTTTGCTACGTCAGACGGATGCAGCAAGCTGCTACCGCGCAGTTGACGCTTACGCTTGGTCGACATTTTAGTCAGGATGTGGCTCTTGAAAGCGTGCTTGTGCTTGATACCGTTAGCAGTTTTCAGAAACCGCTTAGCAGCACCACTTTTGGTTTTCATTTTTGGCATGTTCGGATACTCCGCATTCAGTTGATAAACATAATCAGAAGGCCTGCCGTGCCCTGTTGATTACTTCTTCTTTTTCGGGGCGATGACCATGATCAGCTGGCGTCCTTCCATCTTAGGATGCTGTTCGACCGAACCGTACTCGAGCAGGTCAGCTTCAACCCGCTTGAGGAGTTCCATCCCCAGCTCCTGGTGGGCCATCTCACGGCCGCGGAATCGCAAGGATACCTTGGCCCTGTCCCCATCACTCAGGAAACGTACCAGGTTGCGCAGTTTTACCTGGTAATCCCCTTCCTCCGTCCCTGGACGAAACTTGATTTCTTTTACCTGAATCTGCTTCTGGTTCTTCTTCGCCGCGGCAACCTGCTTCTTCTTTTCGAAGATCGATTTGCCGTAATCCATCACACGGCAAACCGGTGGGATTGCGTCTGCGGAGATTTCCACCAGATCAAGCTTTGCTTCTTCAGCAATACGAAGCGCTTCATCAATCGAGACGATGCCAATCTGCTCGCCATCAGCGCCAATTAACCGAACCTCGCGTGCCGAGATATTCTCGTTGATCGGGGCTTTCGGTGCAGCTCGTTTATCTTGTCTCATTTCACGCTTAATAATAATTACTCCGAATCTGGGCGACCACGCCGGGAAACCGCTTGCGCGAGAAACTCAGCGAACTGGGCGACGGGCATCGAGCCCAGGTCAGCACCTTCACGAGTACGCACAGCGACAGTCTGCATCTCGACTTCCTTATCTCCGATAACCAAAAGATAGGGAACCTTGAGCAAAGTATGCTCGCGGATTTTAAAGCCGATCTTTTCATTTCTCAAGTCGGACTTGGCACGAAATCCGCTTTCGTTGAGAGTTTTTTCAACTTCTGCAACAAAATCTGCCTGTTTATCAGTGATATTCATGATCACCGCCTGCGTTGGCGCGAGCCAGGCAGGGAACGCACCTTCGTAGTGCTCGATCAGAATCCCGACAAAACGCTCGAAGGAACCGAGGATCGCACGGTGCAACATCACTGGGTGTTTGCGGCTGTTGTCTTCAGAGACGTATTCAGCGCCCAAACGGACAGGCAGGTTAAAATCGAGCTGCAGAGTACCACATTGCCAGACGCGGCCGAGGCAGTCTTTCAGCGAGAATTCGATCTTCGGACCGTAGAATGCACCCTCACCCGGCTGCAGATCGTACGGCAGGCCCGCAGAATCAAGGGCTGCAGCCAGTGCGGCTTCAGCGCGATCCCACAGTTCGTCGGAACCGACGCGTTTTTCCGGACGAGTGGACAGTTTCATCTCGACATCGGTAAAGCCGAAGTCACGATAAACGTCCATGGTCAGCTTGATGAACGCTGCGGATTCGGCCTGCATCTGCTCTTCAGTGCAGAAGATGTGGGCGTCGTCCTGAGTAAACGCACGTACGCGCATGATGCCGTGCAGCGCACCCGATGGCTCGTTACGGTGGCAGGCACCGAACTCGGCCAGACGCATCGGCAGTTCGCGGTAGCTCTTCAGGCCTTGGTTGAACACCTGCACGTGGCATGGGCAGTTCATTGGCTTGATGGCGTAGTCGCGGTTTTCCGACTGGGTGGTGAACATGTTGTCGGCGTAGTTGGCCCAGTGCCCGGATTTCTCCCACAGGCTGCGGTCAACGACTTGAGGAGTCTTGATTTCAAGGTAGCCGTTATCGCGCTGGATCTTGCGCATGTATTGCTCGAGCACCTGGTACAGAGTCCAGCCGTTCGGGTGCCAGAACACCATGCCCGGGGATTCTTCCTGGGTGTGGAACAGGCCCAGACGCTTGCCGATCTTGCGGTGATCGCGTTTTTCAGCTTCTTCAATGCGCTGGATGTAAGCCGCCAGCTGCTTTTTGTCTGCCCAAGCGGTGCCGTAAACGCGCTGCAATTGCTCGTTCTTGGCGTCGCCGCGCCAGTAGGCACCGGACAGTTTGGTCAGCTTGAAGGATTTCAGGAAGCGGGTGTTCGGCACGTGCGGACCGCGGCACATATCGACGTATTCTTCGTGATAGTACAGGCCCATGGCCTGCTCGTTCGGCATGTCCTCGACCAGACGCAGCTTGTAGTCTTCGCCGCGGGCCTTGAACACTTCGATCACTTCAGCACGCGGAGTGACTTTCTTGATGACGTCGTAATCTTTCTCGATCAGCTGCTGCATGCGCTGCTCGATAGCAGCCATGTCGTCCGGCGTGAAAGGACGCTCGAAGGCGATATCGTAATAGAAGCCTTCGTCGATGACCGGCCCGATGACCATCTTCGCAGTCGGGTACAACTGCTTGACCGCGTGGCCAACCAGGTGGGCGCAAGAGTGACGAATGATCTCCAGCCCCTCTTCATCCTTTGGCGTGATGATTTGCAGGGTCGCGTCGCTGCTGATGATGTCGCTGGCGTCGACCAGTTGGCCATTGACCTTGCCGGCCAGAGTGGCTTTGGCCAGACCGGCACCAATGGATGCGGCGACCTCGGCTACGGAAACCGGGTGATCGAATGAACGTTGACTGCCGTCGGGAAGAGTAATAGTTGGCATGGCGCCTCCTCTCCTAGTGGTGACCCCTACCAAAGGTCACGTGGGTTGGGATGAGCCAGTACAAGATCCGATCCAGGCCATTCAATGACGAACGCCTGCCTTACAGCGGCAGGAGCCTTGCGGCCAACCGGAAAACCGAACCAGAGTGACTGGGATTCAAATCGAAATATTCGTACGTTGACCGCTGCCGGGACTGAAGGTCTGCCGGAGCCTGAGAACGCTTGAGCCCGGCATGCTAGCACAGATGAGCGGTCACTTATGCCTCTGTTTTGCCAGAAGGCAAATCGTCCGTTTTTATGCCAGAGTGATGAACTTGATGGCCCCTTCAGCCCTCAGATAACAAGACATTGACCCACAAGGAGCATCCTCGCATGCGTCTGAATACCCTGTTCGCCGTCGTCGCCCCTATCGTTATGCTGCTACCGCTGAGCGCCCACGCCGACTGGCCGAAGGGCGAGCGTGAGAAGTACATGGCGCAGTGCACCCAAGCGGCAACTCCGCAAATTGGCGCTGCTGCAGCCAAATCGCACTGTGCTTGTGGTGCTGATGCCATCAAGTCCTATCCTGCCGCCGACATTCAGGCGCTGATGGACAATAAGGCCTCCCCAGAACTGCAGCAAAAAGCACTGGGTCAAATTGCCAAATGCAAGGCAAATACACCGGCGAAAAAGTGATCAAAACACCTTTCTGACCCGGCTCAGCGCCCCTGAAACGGGCTGATTTTGAGCCTTTTCAGACGATTTATGCAGGTTTTACAGGTTTTTTTATTGTCTTTACGTTCTGCCAAAAGCCTTGTAAACCGGGGCTTTCAGCCGAATCAGGCAGTAAAGAAAACACGACTGATTGGCAAACAGCACGTCCGGGGGGCTACCAAAGCGAACATTTCGACTATGATACCCGGGTGTGCCCAGTTGGCCTGAGCAGCACAGTACTGAAAAATATATGTTTCTTGGAGATACACCATGTCTAATCGCCAAACCGGCACCGTTAAGTGGTTCAACGATGAAAAAGGCTTCGGCTTCATCACTCCTCAAGGTGGCGGTGACGACCTGTTCGTACACTTCAAAGCTATCGAATCCGACGGTTTCAAAAGCCTGAAAGAAGGCCAGACCGTCTCCTTCGTGGCTGAGAAAGGCCAAAAGGGTATGCAAGCTGCACAGGTTCGCCCAGAGTAATTTCTGCGCGCACTAAAAAAACCCCGTCCATGTGACGGGGTTTTTTATGCCTGCAACAAAAGCCTTCGCTGATCAGCCGCAGTTGACGCGTGTGATCACCAGGTTGTTGTCGGTGTTCAGATTCAAGCGATCCGAGCGGTACTCGAGCGTGATCATGTCATTCGGCTTGAGGAAGCGGGCATTCTGCGCCCCGGCTTTGTTGCGCGCCTGCTCCAGCAGCTCTGGCGAAGCTTTCTTGCCAATGGCGAACTCCGCCGCCGTGGCTTCACAGCGGCTGTGACCGGCTTCGGTCGCCGCAGATTCCTTTGCCGACTCGCTGGAGGTCGTGCTGCAACCGGCCAACATGGCGGCGGCCATAAGTGCACCCAGTGTCGCGAACTTCAAAGGCATGAAGCCTCCTTGTTTTCAAAATAGTTAAGCTGAGATCGTGCGACCGCCATTCCGGCGTTTGGTTTCACGGCCAAGGCCATCACCCTGCCCCACGATTGGAAAAACGCCGAGTGTGCCTGAGCGGCATGCGTCTATTCATCAATCAATCGTGACTGAATATTAACGGCGCTCAGTAGACGTCGATGTAGTCATACGGTGGATTCGGCCAGTTGTCCTTCAGCGCGTTGAAAATCTGCATCACCCACACCTCATCACTGGCCGCGACATTGCCCACATACCCTGAACCCTTGGCCCAGGTTTCCAGGCGAAACAGCAAACCGTCGATATCCTGCCCACCGGTAACGCCGGAAGAAATGTAAGCGATACCGCCCTTGGTCACGCGCAGTTGCGTGTGTTCGTCATCGCTGGCCGAAGCGAGCAACTGGCGCACCGCATCGAGCGTGAGGCCGTCAGGGGTATTCAAATCGATCTGCACAGAACGGTCCTTGGAAAGCCTTGAAATACCAAGTGTCGCATAGCGCTCCGTTCATGCCTAAGTCGCAGTGCCAAATGCCCGACAAAATGGTTAACTCGAATCCATGATCTTCCGACTTTTCGAGCGCTCTCATGACCACCATCAGCATCGACGCCGCCATTAATGCCAAATGGACAGACGGACACAGCTCTTACAGCCCGGGAACCACCGAGGAGCTTGCGCTGATTGGTATCGATCTATTGGTCAAGGAGTTGGGCACTGAAGCGGCCAAGCACTTCATCAAGCAGATTTTCGAGCGTTACCCGACCGAACAGGTCGCGCATAAACACGCAGAGAAGGGATAAAACCCGCAGGCTGGCACCTGCGGGCGAATGATTTACTTCAGACGCTTCAGACGCTCGGTCAGCAAGTCAAAGAAACCCTGAGCATCGCCATTTTCAACCCAAAAGGCGTTCTTGGGTGCCTTCAGGCCGTCGTACCAATCGACGATGGTCTGACCAAAAGTCGGCCCTTCACGACTATCCACCACAACATTCACCGAACGACCGGTGAACAGTTCCGGCTTGAGCAGATAAGCCACAACGGTCGCGTCATGCACCGGGCCACCCGGAATACCGTAGTGTTCCATATCGCCTTTGATGTACTCGTTGAGAATGTCGCCGACAATCTTGCTCGCGTTGTTGTTCAGTGCAGCGATTTGTTTCAGGCGTGCATCACTGGTGAGGATCTTGTGGGTCACGTCCAGCGGCAGGTAAGTCAGTTTCACGCCGCTTTTCAACACGACTTCAGCCGCTTGCGGGTCAGCAAACAGGTTGAACTCGGCCACTGGGGTGATGTTGCCTCCGTTGAAGTGCGCACCGCCCATGATCACCACTTCCTTGATGCCCTGAACGATTTCAGGCTCCTGGATCAGCGCCAGCGCCAGGTTGGTCTGCGGCCCGAGCATGGCGATGGTGATGCTGTGCGGCTTGGCTTTTTTCAGGGTATCGATCAGATAGTTGACGGCATTACCTTCAGCCAGACCCTTTTTCGGTTCGTGCACGGTGACACCCGACAGGCCTTCCTTGCCATGGATGTTCTCGGCGTAGATAGGGGTGCGCATCAGCGGCTTCGGCGCACCGGCATAAACCGGTACGTCTTCGCGCCCTGCCCACTCGCGAGCCAGTCGTGCGTTACGCGACGTCTTGTCGAGGCGCACATTGCCGGCCACGGTGGTCAGCGCGCGAATGTTCAGCTCGTCCGGCGAGGCCAGGGCGAACAGCAAGGCAACCACATCATCGGCACCCGGGTCGGTGTCGATAATCAGGTCGATTTTCTCCGCCGCCTGGGCGCCGGTGGCAGTGATTACGGACAAAAGCAGAAAGCTCCGGATGAATTGATGCAGTTTCTGAGCATAGCGTTGCATGGCGCATTCCTTGTGCATGTGGAATCGAAAAATCAGAACGTAACTCCGGCGACCAGCACGATATTGCAGTACGGCTGGCATTCGCCTGTACGAACAATCGCCCGAGCCTGTCGGCTGAGAACCTTGAATTGCTCGTGACTGAGCAGATCACGACGACCGAGAGCACCTTCCTCATTCAACGCATCCAGCGTATTCAACGCGGTCGGCTGTTTGTCGAAGATTTCCTTGGCCAGTGCATGGCTTTCCACCTGCATCTCGCTGAGCACGACTTTCAGGGTGCTGACGAAATCCGGTACGCCATGGGTCAGCGCCAGATCAATCAGCTCGACACCAGGCGGCACCGGCAACCCGGCGTCACCAATGACCACCATGTCGCCGTGGCCCAGAGAAGCAATCAGCCGCGACAATGCGACGTTGAGCAGAGGAGTCTTTTTCATGCGGGTTTAAACGCCTGTACGTCGGACTGGGTTGGAATTGACGGTTGCGCACCGGCGCGGGTTACCGACAGCGCGGCGGCAATCTGTCCGTAGCGAATCGCCTCGGCCTCGGACTTGCCATTGGCCAGCGCCGCCGCAAAACCACCGACAAAAGTGTCTCCGGCGGCAGTGGTGTCGACAGCCTTCACTTTCGGTGCCGGGAAATGCTCAAAGCGTTGGCCATCGGCAAACAGCGAACCTTGAGCACCGAGCGTAATGATGACTTTGCCCGCCCCCATGGCGATCAACTGGCTGGCGGCACTTTCTGCGCTTTCCAGCGAGCCCACCGATAATCCGCTCAACACGGTCGCTTCGCTCTCGTTGGGGATCAGGTAGTCGATCGCGGTAAACCAGTCTGCCGGCAGTGGACGACTGGCTGGCGCCGGATTAAGGATGACAACTTTACCCAGCGCGCGCGCACGTTTGAGCGCATGCCCCACTGTCGCATCCGGAATTTCGAGCTGGCAGATGATCACGTCGGCGGCCTGCAGCACCGCATCAAAACGGTCGATCACTGCGGGCGTCATGGCGCCATTGGCGCCGGCGACAATGACAATGGCGTTCTGACTGTTGTCATCGACCACGATCAACGCCACACCACTGGAATCAGCGACCGTGCTGACGGCCTGACAATCGATCTGCTCGGCCAACAAGGCGTTGCGTAATTGCACGCCATAGTCGTCATTGCCAACGCAACCGACCATCGCGACCTGAGCACCCAAACGCGCCGCCGCCACCGCCTGATTGGCACCCTTGCCGCCGGACACCGTGGCAAACGAATGACCGATCAGCGTTTCACCGCCGACGGGCAGCCGCGGCGCCCGGGTCACCAGATCCATGTTCAGGCTGCCTATTACCACTACATTTGCTGGCATACATCATTACTCGTCAATTCGGTTTCAGCGATATTCGGTGAACACGCCGGACAACGGTGCGGTCGATTCGCGCAAAACAATACTCGGGGTCACGATCCGCTGATCAGTGCCCAGATTCGGCGTAGCGATCCTTCGCAGCAGTACTTCGGCCGCCATCTCGCCCAACTGCAGGATCGATTGCCCCACAGTGGTGAGTGCCGGATACACGTAACGACTCATCTGGATATCGTCGAAACCGATCACCGACAACTCGCTCGGCACACGAACATTGCGCTCTGCCGCGGCGCGCAGCACGCCGATACCGATCATGTCGTTACCGGCAAAGATTGCGCTGGGCGGGTTACCCTCAAGCAGAATCGCCGCTGCGCTGTATCCACCCGTACTGGTGAAATCACTTTCCAGCATGCGCTCCGGGCGGACTTCAACGCCCGCCTCTTTCAGCGCTCGGCAATATCCGGCCAGACGCATCTGCGCCACACTGGTACTCGCCGGACCGCCAATGGTGGCGATGTCGCGATGCCCCAATTCCAGTAAATGCCGGGTCGCGAGGTAAGCGCCGTATTCATGGTCGATACGCACCAGATCGGCATCGACACCGTCCAGACCACGGTCGACGATGACCATCGGCGTTTTCACCCCGGCCAGCCCCTGAGCCAGTCCGCTGTCACCGCCAGCGGAAGCGACGATCAAACCGTCGATGCGCTTCTCCAGCAACACACGCAAATAGCTGCGCTGCTTTTCAGGATTGTCGTCGGAGTTACAGAGGATCACGCAGTAGCCGTTACGCTCGCAGTAATCCTCGATACCCCGCGCCAGTTCCGCAAAGTACGGGTTGAGACTGTTCGGCACCAGCAGGCCAATGGTTGCAGTGGTCTTAGCCTTCAGCGAGCGCGCTACCGCACTCGGCACATAGTCGAGGCTCTTGATCGCCGCCTCGACTTTCAGCCGCACCTCCTGACTGACCGGCCGGGTGTTGTTCACCACATGCGACACCGTCGTGTAGGAAATTCCCGCGAGGGCTGCCACATCCTTGATCGTTGCCATGTTTTAG
Source organism: Pseudomonas sp. AC242 (assembly GCF_979258655.1). Classification (NCBI taxonomy): domain Bacteria; kingdom Pseudomonadati; phylum Pseudomonadota; class Gammaproteobacteria; order Pseudomonadales; family Pseudomonadaceae; genus Pseudomonas; species Pseudomonas sp. AC242. The sequence continues at coordinate 1,478,725 of NZ_OZ409873.1, read as the reverse complement.
CCCCGGCGACTGGCGCGCTGACTGCGATAAGTGTCGAGCACCACCGCGATCACAATCACCGCACCGGTGATGATACGTTTGGTCGGCTCGGTCGCGCCGATCTGCGCCAGACCCGCCGCCAGCACGGAGATGATCAACACACCAAAGAAAGTGCTGATCACCGAGCCGCGCCCACCCATCAAACTGGTACCGCCAATGACCACAGCAGCGATCACTTGCAGCTCCAGACCGGAACCAGCGTTCGGGTCAGCGGCTTCCAGACGGGAAATCTGAAACAGCGCGGCGATACCGGCCAGCAGGCCCATCAAGCTGAACACCAGAATCTTGTAGGGTTTCGGATTGATCCCCGCCAGACGCACCGCCTCTTCGTTGGTGCCGATGCCGATCAGGTAGCGACCGAATACGGTGCGGGTCAAAACCGCTTGAGCAATGATGATCACCAGCAAGGCAATGATGAACGATGGCGAGATGCCGAACGCGATCGGGTTCGACAGCCAGGCGAACGAATCACCGATGTACGCGGTGCGCGATCCGGTCATCTGATACGCCAGACCCCGAGCCATTTCCAGCACACCCAGAGAGACGATGAACGATGGAATCCGCCACGCAACAGTAATCGAACCGGTGACGGTACCGGCCAGTGCCGCCACCGCCATGCCGAGCAATGCCGACGGCAAAACGCCCCAGCCCCAGCCGAGAATCGCGACGCTGACGGTCGAAGCGGCCAATGCGAGCACCGAGCCCACCGACAGGTCGATGCCGCCGATGATCAACACGAAAGTCATGCCGACCGCCAGCACCATCAGGTCAGGAATCTGGTTGGCCAGGGTGCTGAAGGTGTTATAGGACAAAAAGTGGCTGCTCAAGACCGAGAACAGCGCAATCATCGCCAGCAAGGCACCGGCCAGGCCCAGATAAGTGCCCAGACCATAGAAGTTGCCACTACGTTTGCCGGCAGGAGATGCAGTTTTCATGGGAGATCCCTAGGCGCCGCTTCGTTGAGCAACGCATCACGTTTTTGGTAGCCGGCGAACGCGGCGGCAAGCAAGTCATCCTGGGTCCAGCTGTCGCGCTCGAAGGTGTCAATCAGCCGCCCGGCGGACAGCACGCCGATCCGGTCGCAGATCAGCATCAGCTCACGCAGGTCACTGGACACCACCACCAGCGCTTTGCCCTGGCGCGTCAGTTCGCCGAGCAGGGCATAAATGTCAAACTTGGCGCCGACGTCGATGCCACGGGTCGGTTCGTCGAACAGCAGCACTGAACAGTCGCGCTCCAGCCAGCGGCCGATCACGACCTTTTGCTGGTTGCCACCGGACAACTCTGAAACCAATTGTGTCGGGCTCGAGCTACGGATGCGCATGGCGTCGATCTGACGCTGCGCCAGAGCGATCTCGTCGCCGTTGTTGACGACACCGCCACTGGAAATTTCCGGCATGTTGCCGAGTGCGATGTTGGCACTGATCGACTGACTGAGCAGCAGGCCTTCACCCTTGCGGTCTTCGGTAATCAACGCGATACCGTTGCGCACCGCATCGACCGGCGAGCGCACACTGACCACTTTGGCCGGGGAGCCGAGCGCGATGGTGCCGCTGTCGGCAACGTCCGCACCAAAAATCAGGCGCAGCAGTTCTGTGCGCCCTGCCCCGATCAGTCCGGAAATCCCGAAGATCTCGCCGGCACGCACTTCGAACGAGACATCGCGCACTTTGTCAGAGCGAGTCAAACCCGTGACAGTCAGCGCCGGAGCACCGATCTTGCGCGGGCCCATGTCGATCTGCTCGCCCAGTTCGCGACCGACCATCAGCGTGACCAGTTGCTCGCTGTTGTAATTGGCCATCGGCTCGACGCAGACCAGATTGCCGTCACGCAGCACGGCAATCCGTTGCGCGACGCGGGCCAGTTCTTCGAGACGGTGGGAAATGTAGATGATCGAGACGCCGCGTGCCTGCAAGCGGGTGATCTGCTCAAAGAGCATTTCGACTTCACGTGCGGTCAGCATCGCGGTCGGCTCATCGAGAATCAGCACGTGGCAATCGCCGATCAGGTTACGGGCGATTTCGACCATCTGCTGATGCCCGATACCCAACTCGCCAACCAGCGTATCCGGATCGATCGCGTCGAGACCGACCTGCGCCATGGCTTCGATCGCGGCTTTGCGCAACTGCTTGCGGCTGATCCAGCCGCCGTTGCTTGGCAGGTTGTCGAGAAACAGGTTCTCCGCCACCGACAGGGTCGGCAACAGATTGAGTTCTTGCATGACCATACGCACGCCGAGCTCTTCAGCCTGGGTACGGCTGCCCGGACGATAGTCCTTGCCGTGGAATTGCATCTGGCCGGTGGTCGGTGTGACCAGTCCGCCAATGATTTTCGACAGGGTACTTTTGCCGGCGCCATTCTCGCCGGTCAGCGCCAGCACTTCACCGCGCATCAGCGTCAAGTCGATGCCGGTAAGCACCGGTTGCGCATAGGTCTTACCGATACCGCTGACCGAGAGGACAGCGTTCGGGGCGGAAACTGACATAAAAACTCTCCATGCGCTCGCCCGGACGGACGAGCGCCGTTGTGTCGCCAGAAGACTTACTGGGTGACCAGCTCGACCGGTGTTTCGATCACACCATTGGCGCCGCTGTCGACTTTCTCGCCCTTGATGATTTTCAACGCGGTTTCGATACCGAACACAGCTTGCTTGGCAGCGAACTGGTCAGCGGTGGCCAGCACGCGGCCATCTTTCAACATCGGCTTGATGGCATTGATGTTGTCGTAACCGACGACCTTCACCTGCCCAGCCTTGCCGGCGGCACGCACAGCAGAGACAGCGCCTACTGCCATGCTGTCGTTGCCGGCCAGCAGCGCTTTGACGTCCGGGTATTCGCTGAGAATCGAAGCGGCAACCTTGTTGCCTTTGTCGATTTCCCAATCACCGGATTGCAGGGAAACGATCTTGATCTGTGCAGCGTCCATCGCATCCTTGAAGCCAGCGGTGCGCTGCTGGGCGTTGGTGGTCGTGGATACACCTTCAATGATGCCGACTTCGTCACCGGCCTTGAGCTGCTTGGCCAGATATTCACCGACCAGACGCGCACCTTTGCGGTTGTCCGGACCTACGAAGGGCACGCTGATGTTTTTGCTTTTGACGATGGCCGGATCGAGCTGGTTGTCGATGTTGATCACGGTGATGCCGGCATCGACGGCTTTCTTGATCACCGGCACCATGGCTTTGGAGTCAGATGGGGCGATAACCAGCGCGTTGACCTTGGCCAGGATCATCTGCTCGACGATGCGAGTCTGGCCGGCAGTATCCGTTTCGTCCTTGATACCGTTGGAGATCAGGTCGAAATCGGCGGAGTGTTCTTTCTGGTAGGCCTTGGCGCCATCTTCCATGGTCAGGAAGAATTCGTTGGCCAGTGACTTCATGACCAGCGCGACTTTGGGTTTCTCGGCAGATTCGGCGAATGCCGAAGAGACAGGTAGTGCGGCGGCTGTGGCAGCCAGCATAGCGACAGCAAGAAGACGTCCAGCGAATGGCAGCTTCATGGGTTCACTCCGATCTTATGATTATTGTGAGCAACGCTTGCGCTGACGTAAGCTACATGGCTTTCTTGCGGGCCATACAGCGCCGTGAAAGCCGCGCAAACGTTTGCGTAGACCGAACTATGCGAATCCCGCCGACATTTGTCAACAATCAGAAATCGTCATTTGTTGTAGGGCGAATCGTCGGACTCGCCCCTTCACTGCTTATGCCGTGGTGCTGACCAGATTACCGCTGGTGGAACTCTTCGTCATTTCCTTGACCAGTGCACCGGCCACTTCTGCCATCGCAGCGCTGGTTTGCGCGATTTGCCCCTGAATGGACATCACCGCTTGCGATTTGGCCTCAGGCGTCGGATAGGTCTTGGCTTGTGCGGCCGCCAGTTGTTGTTGCTGCTCCTGAAGTTGCTTTTGCAGTTCCTGCATTCGCTTGAGCAGCATCTTGACCGTGACGCTCAGGTTGTCGCCGCTTTCAGCCTTGCTGTCTTCTGGCGCGGCGGCGCCACCGGTCCTGACCTGATTGTTCGATTCCTTCTCAGTGCCCAGCGCCTCGGTGGAAGCCTCCGCTCCCGCCTCGCTCAATGCATTGATAGTCGCTGCGGTTTTGCCGCCGATGGTGACTGCCGCAGGATTAGATAAACCGACCGTCAGTGACATGTGAACTCCGTAGATTCTGTTTCCTTGGACAACCATCGGCCCCCGCGAAAGTTTCTTTAGCAGAAAAGCCGAAACCGGCCACTCGAAATACTCGACAAAAGCAGTAGTCCTTTTCGGAGAGCCGAACGCGAAAGTGCCCATCGTTCGGAAAACCGGATAAACGATTCACCCCGATATTTTCAAACCCATAAAATCTTGATGTAAATCATCAAGTTAAACATTTCTCTGACGCAAAGTACGGCTGGTACAGATCCTGCTCCCCTCACCGCACCCCAGGCATTCAGATCGGCTTGGGGCGCATCTAGATGAACCTGCATCAGCACCGTCTCACTACTAGAGAGAAAAATAATGAAATCTGCTTTCAACACTTTGGTTCCGGGCGCTTTGGCCCTGCTTCTGCTCTTGCCTTCCGCCCTTCAGGCGAAAGAAGTCGAAACCCAGACCAAGCTCGCTAACGTCGTGGTACTTGCAACAGGCGGCACCATCGCCGGTGCCGGCGCGAGCGCCGCCAATAGCGCCACCTATCAGGCGGCAAAGGTTGGCGTCGAACAATTGATCGCCGGCATTCCCGAGCTGAGCAAATTGGCGAACGTGCGTGGCGAACAAGTCATGCAGATTGCTTCGGAAAGCATCACCAACGAAAACCTGCTGCAACTGGGTCGTCGCGTGGCCGAACTGGCTGACAGCAAAGACGTCGACGGCATCGTCATCACCCACGGCACCGACACCCTGGAAGAAACCGCTTACTTCCTCAACCTGGTAGAAAAAACCGACAAGCCGATCATCGTCGTCGGCTCGATGCGTCCGGGCACGGCGATGTCCGCCGATGGCATGCTCAACCTCTACAACGCCGTGGCCGTGGCCAGCAGCAAAGAAGCGCACGGCAAAGGCGTACTGGTGACCATGAACGATGAAATCCAGTCCGGTCGCGACGTCAGCAAAATGATCAACATCAAGACCGAAGCGTTCAAAAGCGCCTGGGGTCCATTGGGCATGGTGGTTGAAGGCAAATCCTACTGGTTCCGCTTGCCAGCCAAGCGTCACACCATGGATTCGGAGTTCGACATCAAAAATATCAAGAGCCTTCCTAACGTAGAAATCGCTTATTCCTACGGCAACGTCAGCGATACCGCCTACAAGGCCCTCGCACAATCCGGTGCCAAAGCCATTATCCATGCCGGTACAGGTAACGGTTCGGTATCCTCCCGCGTGGTTCCGACCCTTCAAGCGCTGCGCAAGGATGGCGTGCAAATCATTCGTTCGTCCCACGTCAACGCTGGAGGCTTCGTTCTGCGTAACGCCGAGCAGCCAGACGACAAGTACGACTGGGTTGTGGCTCACGACCTGAACCCGCAAAAGGCCCGCATCCTGGCAATGGTCGCTTTGACCAAAACCAACGACAGCAAAGAGCTGCAACGGATGTTCTGGGAATACTGATTGACCTTCGCCCGATCAATTCTCGATCGGGCACCCTGCGCACTACTCGCCCAATGGGCGGGTGGTGCATCGCTTACAACTCTCTCGCACTTTTCCCACAAAAAAATCGACACGGCCTACACCAAATTCTGAAAACCGCTGTCAGAGGATTTTCTTGAATTTTAAGCAGTTGCGAAAATGCTTACAGTTAAATACTGTATGCACGTACAGCTTAATAAGGATAACCTCGTGGCCACTTCCCCAGATGCTCCTGACGCTTACGAACGCATGGGTATGCGCGTTCAAAAAATCATCAATTCGCCCACCGCTCAAAAAGCCAAAGCCGCACTGATCTTCCGCTTGCCCGACGAGCCGATGGACGACTGGGAGCGCCTGCTCGAGGAAATCGACGAGAACGACAACGTCACCCTCGCCTATCGCGACGACGGTGGCGTGCAGATTTTTTGGGTTGTGCCGAAGGAAGATTGATTCAATGAGTGTCCGTTGTTTTGCTTTGCTTTTTTTGTTCATCACCATGGGTGCCCAGGCTGGTGCACCCCGCACATTTACCGAAGCCAAGAAGGTCGCCTGGAAGCTGTACGCGCCACAGTCCACAGAGTTTTATTGCGGGTGCAAGTACACCGGCAACAAGGTTGATCTGAAAGCCTGCGGTTACGTACCGCGCAAGAACGCCAAGCGTGCGTCACGTATTGAATGGGAGCACATCGTGCCGGCTTGGCAGTTCGGCCATCAGCGTCAGTGCTGGCAGGAAGGCGGAAGGAAGAATTGCACCCGTTACGACCCAAGCTATCAGAAAGCCGAAGCCGACTTGCATAACCTGGTACCGAGCATTGGCGAGGTCAACGGAGACCGCAGCAACTTCAGCTACGGTTGGTTGCCGGTGCAATCCGGGCAATACGGCTCATGCCTGACCCAGGTCGACTTCAAGGCGAAGAAGGTCATGCCCCGCCCTTCGATTCGCGGCATGATCGCCCGTACGTACTTTTACATGAGCAAGCAGTACGGCTTGCGCCTGTCGAAACAGGATCGACAATTGTACGAGGCATGGGACAAGACTTACCCGGTGCAGGACTGGGAGCGTCAGCGCAATCAAAGCGTGGCGTGCGTGATGGGGCGCGGCAACGAATTTGTCGGGCCGGTGAACATGAAAGCCTGCGGTTGATTGCAGCACGAAAAAGGCCTCGAACATAACGTTCGAGGCCTTTTTATTTTGTGCTTGGCTGGCCGTCTTATTGTGCCGCCAGTAGCCCATCAGATTAAGTGTCTCACGAGGTATGAACGCGCTCTTTGATCTGGTATCTGCGCAAGCTCATCACGGCTGCCGACTCTCCGGCAATCCAGCCGTAAAAGCCTTCAGTGGCGGTGTCGGCGATTTCCCAGAGAATGTCCTTTTCTATGTCGACGTCAGCCAATTCAATCGTTTGTCCCGCTGAAGACGCATGAACGGGCAGAAACACGCGCGCACGTTTACGGCGCGAGCGGATGCTCGACCAACACCGATTCAACGTTCTGCTTCTTGGCCTTCACCAAAGCCGCATCCACCTGCACCTTACGCGCCTCAGCTTCAGCCTGAGAGTTGAACGGACCAATCAGAATTCGCGTTTTGCCGCTGCTGTCCTTGATCACCGTAGGCACAAAGGCGTGCTCGATCAGCCAGCCACTCAGGTCGCTGACAGCTTGTGGCGTTTCGCCGCGCACTTCGAGATCCCATTGTGGTGCCACAGCCGCCGACGGCGCCGTTACTGCAGCCGATTGTGGTTTTGGTGCGTCTACACTCTTGCCTTCACCACACCCTGCCAATACCAGTGCCGCGACTACCCAAACCAATTTGCGCACAACGCTTTCCTCGAAATTCTCAAAGCCGCGATCTTATCATTCATAAATACTTCGCGAGGCCCGCAAAATGGGCACAAAACAACGAGATTGATGGTTGCAGCCTCTGTATAGTTACGCCCTGGGAATTAATGCCGCTTCTGCGCGTCAGAAAGAGGCACCCAAACCGTGAGACTTCGCACTAATCTATACGTACCACCGACCTCTGCACTGTCTGAATCAGGTGCCCTACAAAGCAATCAAGGAGAAGACCATGCTGATACTCACCCGCAAAGTCGGTGAAAGCATAAACATTGGTGATGACATTACGATCACCATTCTGGGCGTAAGCGGCCAACAGGTCCGCATTGGTATCAACGCTCCGAAAAACGTTGCCGTGCACCGTGAAGAGATTTACCAGCGCATTCAGGCTGGCCTGACCGCCCCGGACAAGCCACAAACTCCCTGAGCCGCATCGCAGTCAGTAGCCAGTCCGTTTACCTCGTGGAATGACTGGCTAGAGATTCACGCGCCGTTTTGCCATCCGCTTCCCAAGCTCCTTGGGCACGGCGCCTGACACATGATCCTTCCGCGTTATCCTCCCGCCCTTTCTGCTGATCGATACTACCGAGCATTCTCAAGGCTGGCTGTCGGACATTTCCGATAGAGCGAAGGGAATTCGCCTTCCTACCCGAACGTCACACCACGTGCCATGCCTGTGGCTGCAACCATCATCAGCACCATTAGCAGCGCTTCGACGTGACTGATGCGTGCAAACAACTTTGCTCTCCCGGTATCGAGTACCGTCCCCCGCGCCTTGGTGATCCGCCATTTGATCAGCGTGATCATCGGCGCAAGCTCCATCAACAGAATCAGAACGAACAGCGTCATCTTCAGGTGAAACAGCGGCTGATGAAGATAATAGTCAGTGCCTTTTTCGTAACCGCCAAAGGCTCGCATCCCGCCTGTGATCAACAAGATCAGCGCGCAAATCCCCCAGAAATTGTCAGCCAGCAGAACCCGACCGGCCTCCCCCGTCCCGGCCGCCAGGCGACTGAACGCCGTCCCACGCGTCAGTACCGCCCAAAAACCCAAGGCAAATGCCAGCAGATGAACAGCTGCAAGAAACCAATGAACCAGCATCGATACACCCTCATCAGAAAGAGTTGAAAATCGGCCAGTCAGTAGTAGTTGAAAAAACAAGGATTTGCCTGCGGGGTGTCGCCAGGCTTTCAGGAGAGATCGAAAGGAGAGATTTCAGCCAGTTGAGGTAAATCGCAGGCAAAAAAAATCCCAAGCAGCTGATGGAAGCTTGGGATTTAAAAATGCATAAACCGTGGTGGTGAACGCGGGGCGGATGTTACTTAATTCAACGGACAGTAACAACGTTTTTTTGATAACTGGCTGGTTAGTAACACTCGTAAGCTGTTCAATATCCACACTTTTTCAAAGGATGCATGCGACGAGTGGCGATTTTTCAAGCGCCCGACGGAATCATTTGCACCAAAAGCAAAACCTGCCTCGGCGTAGGAACCGTTGGCGAAGCAGTAAGAACCAAGAAGGTCTACTTATGGAAATTCGAATGCCCTGAGATCGTCTAAACGCGAAGTCGAGCAGGCGCCCTGATGAGGGCTTTGCAAAAGTTTTGCAAATCGCAGACAACAAAAAAGGGCTCACCTTTCGGTGAGCCCTTCTAGACCGCCCAGCAGAGCGGATTTTGTTTGGTAGGCGCGATTGGACTCGAACCAACGACCCCCACCATGTCAAGGTGGTGCTCTAACCAACTGAGCTACGTGCCTGCTGTGAGGCGGCATTCTACGGAATTCCGGAGGGGTGTCAACACCTTTTTTTCACCTAACCCTATGAATATGCAAAATATTTAATTTCGGGGCTCCGACGAAGATTTTCCGGTGGCTGGCGGAGGTTTTTCAACTCGGGTAGGATCGACGCACTCGTAAAATATATTAAACAGAGGCTGCAGGATGGCGAACACCCTTTACCCAGAGTCCTATTACGCTGCGTCGGCCAACGCCGTACCGCCCCGCCCTGCCTTGCAGGATGATGTGGAGACGGACGTCTGTGTGATCGGCGCCGGGTATACCGGATTGTCTTCTGCCCTGTTTCTGCTGGAGAACGGTTTTCGCGTCACCGTACTGGAAGCGGCCAAGGTCGGGTTCGGCGCCTCCGGGCGTAATGGCGGACAGATCGTCAACAGCTATAGCCGTGACATTGACGTCATCGAACGCAGCGTCGGCCCCAAACAGGCGCAACTGCTCGGGCAGATGGCGTTCGAAGGCGGCAGGATCATTCGCGAGCGCGTGGCCAAGTACAACATCCAGTGCGACCTGAAGGACGGCGGCGTATTCGCAGCCCTTACCGCCAAGCAGATGGGCCATCTGGAATCGCAGAAACGCCTCTGGGAGCGTTTCGGCCATACGCAACTCGAGTTGCTCGATCAACGCCGCATCCGCGAAGTGGTTGCCTGCGATCAGTACATTGGCGGCATGCTCGACATGAGTGGCGGCCATATTCATCCGCTGAACCTTGCGCTCGGCGAAGCAGCGGCGGTCGAGTCACTCGGCGGCACGATCTATGAACAGTCACCCGCCGTACGCATCGAGCGCGGCGCCAACCCGGTGGTGCACACGCCGCAGGGCAAGGTCAGGGCCAAGTTCATTATCGTCGCCGGCAACGCTTACCTCGGCAATCTGGTGCCGGAACTTGCGGCCAAATCGATGCCGTGCGGCACGCAAGTAATCACCACCGAGCCGCTGGGTGACGAGCTGGCGAAAGCGCTGCTGCCGCAGGACTACTGCGTTGAAGACTGCAATTACCTGCTCGACTACTACCGCCTCACGGGCGACAAGCGCCTGATCTTCGGCGGTGGCGTGGTGTATGGCGCGCGCGATCCCGCCAACATCGAATCGATCATCCGCCCGAAAATGCTCAAGGCCTTTCCGCAACTCAAGGATGTGAAGATCGACTACGCCTGGACCGGAAATTTCCTGCTGACTCTGTCGCGCTTGCCACAGGTTGGGCGCCTGGGCGACAACATCTATTATTCGCAAGGCTGCAGCGGCCATGGCGTGACCTACACGCATTTGGCGGGCAAGGTCCTCGCCGAAGCATTACGCGGTCAGGCCGAGCGCTTCGATGCATTTGCTGACTTGCCGCACTACCCGTTCCCCGGCGGACAACTGTTGCGCACGCCGTTTGCCGCACTGGGCGCATGGTATTACGGGCTACGCGATAAATTCGGGATGTAAAAAAGGGCCGCTGATCGCGGCCCTATTTATTGAACACGGCACTCAGAGCTGATCCCGAGCAATCCCGCTGCGGATCCGCAAGATATCTGCCAACACTGCCAAGGCAATTTCCGCCGGCGTCTTGCTGCCGAGGTTCAGACCAATCGGCGCATGAATCCGCGCCAGCTCAGCCTCGCCCAAGCCGCCAATCCGACGTAACCGCTCGAAGCGCTTCTGCGAGGTCTGCAGCGAACCCATCACGCCAATGTAGAACGCTTCGGTGCGCACCGCCTCCATCATCGCCAGATCGTCGATGCGCGGGTCATGCGTCAGCGCCACCACCGCCGTATCACGATGACAGCCACCATCAGCAATAAACACCGACGGCAATTGCCGACGAATTTCCACGCCATCCAGCACCACGCCTTCGAGCACTTCATCGCGCGGATCACAGAGAATCACCTCAAACCCGAGGCCAACGGCAAACTCGGCACACGCCTGCGCCACACTGGAATACCCAGCGAGCAACAAACGCTGGGCCGCGCCAACGCGAATGCGCACCCGATCAATCTCGTGCTCGATCCGCGCACCCTGCTCGCGATCAGCGAACAGACTGCGCGCACCACTGGCCAGATCGACCTCGCGAATCAAGCGGCGCTGACCAAGCAGCGCCGACTCCAATTCGCGCAGATGCGCCTGCACCTCGCAGCCAGCGTCAAATTTCTCTACCAGCACATCGAGAATGCCGCCACAGGGCAGACTGACCCGCGAGCGCGGATCGTCGCCTTCGCCGTAACGCACGACATTGACTGTATCGAGAAACGCACCTTCGGCGACGCGCTCAAGGAAATCTTCCTCGACGCAACCACCCGAAAGCGAGCCGATCCACTGTCCGCCATCGTTCACCGCCAGCAGCGAACCCGGCGCGCGCGGTGCCGAGCCGTAAGTGGTCAGCACGGTGCAGAGCCAGATGCGCCGCCCTGCCACCGACCACTCCAGCGCTCGCCGCACTACTTGTAGATCGAGATGCTGCATATCAGTGGGCCTTGTGCTCGATGGACGGTGCGTCGGCCTGCAGTTTCTGCACATCGCTCACCGCCAGTTCAGCCGACTGACCGCCCCAACCTTGACGCAAGTAGTTGAGCAGGTCGGTCAGTTGTTCAGGCTTTAGCTTGCCGGCGAAACCCGGCATCGGTTGCATGTGCTCGAAGCCGGAGAACTTCTGCTCGCCGATACCGTCCTCGATCACCCGCAACAGGTTGCGTGGGTCTTCCAGGCGCAGCGTGGTGTTGCCGCGCATGGCCACCGCAATGTGCGGCTTGCCTTCGCCACCGACCGCATGACAACCGGCGCAGACGTTCAGGTATTCCTGCTGGCCGCGCTGAGCGCTGGCGCTGAGTTTCTCTACCGGCACTTCAACCAGCGCTTTGGCTGCCGGCGGTTTGTCGCCGAGCAGGAACGTCGCCATCGCCGCCAGATCGGTATCGTTCAGGCCCTGCGTGCTGTTGTGGAACACCGGGAACATCTCGTTGAACATCGTCCCTTGCGCACTCATGCCGTGCTTGAGGAACGTACTCAGGTCCTGCTCGTTCCAGCCGCGCGCGGCCAGATCAGTGGCCAGCAGGCTCGGCGCCAGGTAGCCATTGAGGATGCCGCCGGTCAGGCGCTTATCCAACTGCATCGCGCCCGGCAGGCCACGTGGCGTGTGGCATTCGCCGCAGTGACCGAGCACTTCGACCATGTACTGGCCGCGCTTCCAGGCTTCACTTTTGCCTTCGGCCGACTCCAGCTTCAGCGCTTTGCCGTACATCATGTTCCAGCCGATCAGGCCCGGACGCACGTTGAACGGAAAGCTCAGGCTGGTGACCGGTGCTGCGCGCTCGATCGGCTCGATGGTTTTCAGGTACGCATGGATCGCGTCCGAATCTTCACGCGGCATCAGGTGATACGAGGTGTACGGCATCGCCGGATAGAGGTTGGCGCCGTCACGACGCTTGCCTTCAGTCAGCGCAGCAAAGAACTCGTCATCGTTGTACAGACCGATGCCGTGCTCTTTGCTCGGTGTGATGTTGGTGCCGTAGATCGTGCCGAACGGTGAAACGATCGGCAGACCACCGGCAAACGGTGCGCCGCCCGCTGCCGTGTGGCAGGCCATGCAGTCGGCCGCGCGGGCAAGATACTCGCCGCGCTTGACCTGATCATCGGCGTGGGCAAACAACACTGGCGCAGCCAAGCCGACCGCCAGGGTCAGGCGGGTCAGAAAGAGCTTCATGCTTAACCCTCCTTGACCAGGCCGAGATCGGTCAGCACGTTGCGGGTGGCGTTGTAATAACGCACGTACCCGGTGCAACGGCAGACGTGATGGCCGAGGCTGTCCTCGATGACTTGTTCGAGCTTGCTTTGCACGGTCGGCTGGCGCTGCAGCTTTTCGACCAGCACGGTCGCGGCGTTGACGAAGCCCGGTGCGCAGTAGCTGCACTGGAAGGCGAACTCGTCGACGAAGCGCTGCTGGATCGGGTTCAGCTCGGTGACCTGGCCCGATTCGTCACGCTTGGCGTGGGATTCGATGGTGCGGACTGTCTTGCCTTCGAAGTAATGCGCGCCGGTGATGCAGGTGCGCACTTCCTCGCTGGTGCCGTCCGGGTTGTCGACGATCACCACGCAAGCGTGGCAGATGCCTTGGCCGCAGCCCAGACGCGAACCGGTGAGGTTTTTGTATTCGTGCAGGTAGTCGATCATCGGCAGATCATCAGGGATGTCCACCGGGCCGACGGATTGACCATTGAGGGTCAGTTGAAGCGGACGGTTAGCCATTGAGGGCCTCCTTGATGCGCGCAGCAGTGATGGGCAGATCGCGAACACGTTTACCGATGGCGTGCGCCACGGCGTTACCGATGGCACCGACGATCGGGATCATCACCACTTCGGCGATGCCTTTGGACGGATCGCTTGGCGACAGCGGCGGCAGAATCTCCGCGGTCTGCTTCCACACCGCAACGTGGCGCGCCATCGGCAGACGGTAACGGTTGAAGTTCCAGTCACCCTCCCCCGGCCCACCTTCGTACAGCGGCATCTCCTCCATCAAGGCGTGACCGATGCCCATGGCGATACCGCCTTCGAGCTGGCCCTTGACCAGTTCTTCGACCAGCACACGACCGCACTCGACCCACGAATGGTGATTGAGCACTTCGACTTCCGCCGAGCCTTTGTTGACCTTCAGCTCGACCAGCGTGGCGACCGGGCTGTAGTAAGTCACCGCAGCGTTGTTCAACTGCACAACCGGGTAATTGATGTTCTGGCGATCCAACAGGTGGAAACCAGACGTGGCCATCAACGCTTTCTTCGCTTTCGGCGCGCCATCACCGTATTTCACGGCGAGACCATCGAGCGGCAGGCGCTCGCGCACGCCGTCGATGCTGTATTCGGCTTCGGCCCAGCTCCAGCGGTTGAATGCGTGAACGGTGGCGCCAGTCACCAGACCACGCTCGTGAGCGCGCTTGGCCAGCTCTTCGAAGCTCAGCGGCTGCATGCCGTTAGCCGTGAGTTTGCCGTCGACCCAATGCGCATCTTCGCGACGCACAACGTAAGGGTTGGCTTGACCGCCGTAAGGACCCTGACGCCAGATTTCCATGGCCGCCGGCCACAAACCATTGTTGAACAGCACTCGCGCCGCTTCACGGGTGGCGTGACTGAAGTAGTACGCCGAGTTGGTCGCCGACGAGGCCGAAGCCAATTTGCCGACCCAACGCGGGTTGCGCAGCAGATTGTCCTGTTCGGCCTGGCTCATGATGTAAGGGTTGCCGCTGGTGATTAGCTGCATTTCCTTCCATTCGGTTTCGCCAGTCTTTACTTCGTGCGCCGGGCTGCCAAGGAAATCAGCTACGACCAAGGCTTGCGAGGTGGACATGCCGGTACCGATTTCAATGCCGATATGGCGCAGGGTGATGCGACCGTCAGCAGTGAATTCGATACTGGCCATCGGCGCTTCCGAACCTGTGCCGAAGTCCTTCTGGCAGATGGCGAAACCGACGCCGTACCAGTTATCCGGGTCTGCGGCTTCGCGTTGTTTCTTGATCGCGTCGCGGTTTTTCCAGACTTCGTGCACCGAGGCCTTGTCGAGGATTTCGTGCAGGCGCAAGGCACCGGCCGGGATCGCGCCCTGGGTATTTTTCATACCGGAACGCAGAGCATTCTTGCGACGCAAGTCGATGGCATCGACACCGAGGCGGTTGGCGATTTCGTCGACCATCATCTCGGTCGCCGCCATGCTTTGCAGGGTGCCGTAACCACGCATCGAACCGGCCTCAACACCACGCGAGTGGTAGGCAGTAACTTGCAGGTCGTTCTGCGGCATGTAGTAGATCGACTGCGCCGCCGTGGCGCCAACTGCGGCTACCGATGGGCTGTAGTTGATCCGGCCACCACCGTCGACGCTCATTTCGGCGCGGAAAATCTTGAAGCTGTAGTCGTTCTTGTCCACGGCCAATTGGTAGCGGATGTCGAACGGGTGACGCTTGATACCGCTCTGGAATTGCTCGTAGCGGTCGTTGGCCAGACGCACCGGCACACCGGCGCCGTACAGCGCAGCAAGGGCTGCGTAGTAGACGAAGATGTTGTGGTCTTTGGAACCGTAACCGACGGTGTAACCCGGGTGCATGTTCAGGTTATCGAGGCCGAAACGCGACGGCGCGATCATTTTCGCGGTCTCGGTCGCAGCTTCCAGTGGGCACTGGGTGGCTACCACGAAGTGCAGAGTCTTGGTTTTCGGATCGTACCAGCCGTTGCCGTTGTCCGGCTCCATGGCGGCCGGTTCGATCGACGGGGTTTTGTAGCGCTCGTCGAACACCAGCCAGTTGTCCGGCGGAGTATCGATCTCTTGCTTCATGCGGTCGGCGTAAAACAGGCCACGCTCGGTCAGGTTGCCGTGCAGGTTCGGCTGGGAATTCCATACCGGACGACGGTTTTTCAGCATCGGGAACAGGATCGAGTCCTTGAGGCTGGCGAATTCGTCTTCGTCTGCCGAGGTCGCGCCACCCACACGTACGTAGCGGAAGCTGCCATACGGATCGCCTTCGTAGAACGGCACTTTTGCACCGTAACGAATCGCTTTGTCATTGAATTTGAGTTTGTTCTTGGCCTGACGGAAACGCTCGAAGTCGTTCCAGATCAGGATCGCCACAGGATGACCGATGAACATCGGCACCTTGCCTTCCGGCAGCAGTGGATCCGGGGCGTGCTCTTCCGGGAAGACGATGCCGTCCTTGTCCAGATCTGCGGCAGTGACGATGCGATCAGGCTGCAAATCGGCGCCGAGCCACGACAGGTCGTAACCGGCGTAGATGCGGTCAGCCTTGATGGTTTTCAGCAGCATGGCGTGGCCTTGCTGCTCAGGCCAGCCCGGCATGTCCTTGGAGCGGATGTCGCGGGCAAAGACTTTGCTGCCGCAGACTTTGGACAGTGCGTCGTTACGCTGACGCGCCTTGCCATTGTTGCCGAGCCATTTCTCGGACGGCACGGTGACGCTGTTTTCCATCAAGGCAGCCAGCGCCTGACTGCTGAGCGGCGTGAGCGTGACGCTCACACCCGCCACCAGCCCGCCCTGGAGGAACGAGCGCCGGGATATTTCACGGTTGGACATGGATCATCCTCTGGGCGGTTATGTGTCCGCCCTTCTGGTTATCTACTGGGGAATCTCGAGTCTTGCAGAAGCCCTTTCTGGCGAAACAAAGGGCGTGTTGACAGTGCAAAGCTGACCGAAGGGTTAACTTTAAAGGTTTCTGCGCTCGCAGCAAACAACCAGTTACGAAAATTTGACTAAAGAATCAAAAAATCAATGCGACGTGGCACCGCAGGATGTTTACAGGCATCCCTTGCAGGAGCTGTCGAGTGAAACGAGGCTGCGATCTTTTGATCCTGTTTTTTACCATCAAGATCAAAGGATCGCAGCGTGCCGCAGCTCCTACAGGGAGCCGGGTTGCGTGATGGGAGCGGAAGGCAAATTTCAGACACAAAAAACCCCGGTCTTTCGACCAGGGTCTTTGCTATCGATTCCGAATCAACCAAAGGTTGCTTTCGGTGCTTCAAGGCGTTCAGTGGTCCTTGAAGCAGATATGGCGCAGCGGACGGGACTCGAACCCGCGACCCCCGGCGTGACAGGCCGGTATTCTAACCGACTGAACTACCGCTGCGTATCGCTTTGAGCTTGCGCTCAAGTAACTCGTTTTGACTGCAGGCTTCGGTGCCTTGCAATCGCGAACCAGACAATGCCTGACTCGTAAAATATGGCGCAGCGGACGGGACTCGAACCCGCGACCCCCGGCGTGACAGGCCGGTATTCTAACCGACTGAACTACCGCTGCGCGTCGGTGCAGGCACTTTCAGCCTACGTTCTTGCTTACGCAAGTTTCTCGGGGAGTGGTGGGTGATGACGGGATCGAACCGCCGACATTCTGCTTGTAAGGCAGACGCTCTCCCAGCTGAGCTAATCACCCGTTTGCATCTCCGAGGCCGCGAAATTTACGCAGGTAGCAGACCTAAGTCAATAGCAGGATTGAAGTTTTTCTGAAAAAGACGAAATTGTTTCCATCCTGCAAAACCGCTTTCGCGAGCGAACCCGCTCCCACAGGGGGTCTGCATTCCAAATGCGGGAGCGAGCCTGCTCGCGAAGGCGTCAGTTGATTCAACGCAAATTCAGAGAAAAAGGCGATCTACTCGCTGTAGATCATCTTTTTCGTCATGCCGCCATCGACGACGAACTCCTGCCCGGTGACAAACCCGGCATTCCTCGACAGCAACCAGGCGACCATGGCCGCCACGTCCTCGACCGTCCCTACCCTGCCCGCCGGATGCTGAGCATGATCAGCATCCGCCAAAGGCTCCGCTCGACGTGCAGAAGGATCACGCGCATCGATCCAGCCCGGACTGACGGCGTTGACGCGAATCTCCGGCCCCAGACTGATTGCCAGCGCATGCGTCAGCGCCAACAAACCGCCCTTGCTCGCCGCATACGCCTCGGAGTCCGCTTCCGACTGCCGCGCACGAGTAGAGGCCAGATTGACGATCGAACCGTTGTGCGCACGCAGATACGGCGCACAGTGCTTGGCCAGCAACATCGGCCCGCTGAGGTTTACCGCCAGCACGCGATTCCAGTAAGCCAGGTCGAGGCTTTCGAGCGTGATGTTGTGCGGGTCAGCGACCGCCGCATTGCACACCAGTGCATCGAGGCGACCAAACTGTCCCAACACCTCAGCGACACCCAGCGCAACCTGAGCCTCATCAGCAACGTCCATCGCGATGAACCAGGCATTTTCGCCCAGCACCTTCGCCACTTTCGAACCGCGCGCACGATCCAGATCCGTCAGCACCACTTGCCAGCCTTCGCTGATCAACCACGCCGCAATCCCCAGACCGATGCCACGCGCGGCCCCCGTGACCAGCGCAACGCGGCCATGGGTACCCGCTGACGGAGTGGACAACTCGATCACAACGCCGCCAGACCGCGCGCCAGGTCGGCTTGCAGGTCGACTACGTCTTCCAGACCGACCGCGATGCGAATCAGGCTGTCACGAATGCCCGCAGCTTCACGCTCCTGCGGCGCCAGGCGGCCGTGAGACGTGGTGCTCGGGTGCGTGATGGTGGTTTTGCTGTCACCGAGGTTGGCCGTGATCGAAATCAAGCGGGTTGCATCGATAAAGCGCCACGCGCCCTCTTTGCCGCCCTTGACTTCAAAACTCACCACCGCACCGAAGCCCTTCTGCTGACGCCGGGCCAACTCGTGCTGCGGATGACTCTTGAGACCGGCGTAATGGACCTTCTCGATGCCGTCCTGCTGCTCCAGCCATTCGGCCAGCTCCTGGGCATTGGCACAGTGCGCCTTCATCCGCAGGTTCAGGGTTTCCAGACCTTTGAGGAAGATCCATGCGTTGAACGGGCTCAAGGTCGGCCCGGCAGTGCGCAGGAAGCCGACGACTTCTTTCATCTGCTCGCTGCGACCGGCAACCACGCCGCCCATGCAACGGCCCTGGCCGTCGATGAACTTGGTTGCCGAGTGCACAACGATGTCAGCCCCCATTTTCAGCGGCTGCTGCAAAGCGGGCGTGCAGAAGCAGTTATCGACCACCAGCATCGCGCTTTTGGTGTGAGCGATTTCAGCCAGTGCGGTGATATCGACCAGTTCCGCCAAAGGATTGGATGGTGATTCGACGAAGAGCAGTTTGGTGTTGGACTTGATCGCCGCATCCCAGGCCGACAGATCGGCCAACGGTACGTAATCGACTTCAACGCCGAAACGCTTGAAGTACTTCTCGAACAGACTGATGGTCGAACCGAACACACTGCGCGAAACCAGCACGTGATCGCCGGCGCTGCACAAGCTCATCACCACCGCCATGATGGCGGCCATGCCGGTGGCGGTCGCAACGGCTTGCTCGGCGCCTTCCAGCGCAGCAATGCGCTCTTCGAACGCACGCACGGTAGGGTTGGTGTAACGCGAGTAAACGTTACCCGGCACTTCGCCGGCAAACCTTGCGGCCGCATCGGCGGCGGTGCGGAACACGTAGCTGGAGGTGAAGAACATCGGATCACCGTGCTCGCCTTCCGGCGTACGGTGCTGACCGGCACGTACGGCCAGGGTATCGAACGCTACGCCTTCGAGATCGCTGTCCAGCCGACCGGCATCCCATTCCTGACTCATGCTGTCACTCCTTGCCCTGTTCGCGAAAATTGAAAGTCAGATACAAAACCGGCCCCTCAGGGCCGGTAGAAACTCAGTTGTTGTACAGATCGATGATCGCACTGACCGCCTGGGTCTTGATCTTCGAGGAGTCGTTACGCGCCTGTTCGATCTTGTTCAGGTACGCCTCGTCGACGTCGCCGGTGACGTACTTGCCGTCGAACACTGCGCAATCGAAGTTCTCGATCTTGATCTTGCCGCCACCGACCGCTTCGATCAAGTCAGGCAGATCCTGATAGATCAGCCAGTCAGCACCGATCAGATCCGCCACGTCCTGAGTCGAGCGATTGTGCGCGATCAGTTCGTGCGCGCTCGGCATGTCGATGCCGTAGACGTTCGGGAAGCGAACCGCTGGAGCCGCCGAGCAGAAGTAGACGTTTTTCGCGCCGGCTTCGCGGGCCATCTGGATGATCTGCTTGCAAGTGGTGCCGCGCACGATCGAGTCGTCGACCAGCATCACGTTTTTGCCGCGGAACTCCAGCTCAATGGCGTTGAGCTTCTGGCGTACCGACTTCTTGCGCGCAGCCTGGCCCGGCATGATGAAGGTACGGCCGATGTAACGGTTCTTGACGAAACCTTCGCGGAATTTCACGCCCAGGTGGTTGGCCAGTTCCAGTGCCGCGGTACGGCTGGTGTCCGGAATAGGGATAACCACGTCAATGTCGTGCTCTGGACGCTCGCGCAGAATCTTCTCAGCGAGCTTCTCACCCATGCGCAGACGGGCCTTGTAGACCGAAACGCCGTCGATGATCGAATCCGGACGCGCCAGGTAGACGTGTTCGAAAATGCACGGAGTCAGGGACGGGTTGGTCGCGCACTGACGGGTGTGCAGCTTGCCGTCTTCAGTGATGTAGACCGCTTCGCCCGGCGCCAGGTCGCGAATCAGGGTAAAACCAAGCACGTCCAGCGAAACGCTTTCCGAGGCGATCATGTACTCGACGCCTTCGTCGGTGTGACGCTGGCCGAACACGATCGGACGGATGCCGTGCGGGTCGCGGAAACCGACGATGCCGTAACCGGTCACCATGGCCACTACCGCATAACCGCCGACGCAACGGTTGTGCACGTCGGTCACGGCGGCAAACACGTCTTCTTCGGTCGGTTGCAGCTTGCCGCGCTGGGCCAGCTCATGGGCGAACACGTTGAGCAGCACTTCCGAGTCGGAACTGGTGTTGACGTGACGCAGGTCGGATTCGTAGATCTCTTTGGCCAACTGTTCAACGTTGGTCAGGTTACCGTTGTGCGCCAGGGTGATGCCGTAAGGCGAGTTGACGTAAAACGGTTGGGCTTCGGCCGAAGTCGAGCTGCCCGCGGTCGGGTAACGGACGTGACCGATGCCCATGTGGCCGACCAGACGCTGCATGTGACGCTGTTGAAACACGTCACGCACCAAGCCATTGTCCTTGCGCAGGAACAACCGGCCATCATGGCTGGTCACGATACCGGCAGCGTCCTGGCCGCGGTGCTGGAGCACGGTTAGCGCGTCATACAGCGCCTGATTGACGTTCGACTTACCGACGATACCGACGATGCCACACATGCGACGCAACCCCTACTTAATGGATCTGAACTGAACAACACTCACTGAGGCGTTTTCGCCGACGGCAAGAGTTGCTCCTTGAACGGAATATCAGCGGGTACGCTGATTCCGCTGGCAAGCCACTGACTGCTCCACCCGAGAATCAGGTTTTTGGACCAATCAGCGACCAATAGAAATTTTGGTACGAGCTGTGATTCTTTCCACCACCCGTCCTGCTGTACCGGCCCCAGGCTCAACAGCCCGACCGCCACGACCACCAGCAACACGCCACGCGCTGCGCCGAAGGCCATGCCGAGGAATCGATCGGTCCCGGACAACCCGGTGACACGTACCAACTCGCCGATAAGATAATTGATCATTGCGCCCACGATCAGTGTGGCGACAAACATGATGGCACAGCCCGCGATCACGCGAGCCGATGGGGTTTCGATGTATCCGGCGAGGTACTCGGACAATGAGCCACCGAACATCCAGGCGACGACTCCTGCGATGATCCAGGTCACCAGCGATAATGCTTCCTTGACGAAGCCGCGGCTCAAACTGATCAAAGCGGAGATGGCGATGATTGCAACGATCGCCCAGTCAACCCAGGTAAATGGCACAGTGCAGCCTACAGACGGATAAGGCGGCGCATTTTAGCAGAGCGCATGCCTCTCGGTAAGCTGCGATTGTCAGTGCATTTCAATCGAGGTGATAGTTTTCAACCGCGCTCAGGCTGGAAGCGTACAACAAAACCCTTGAGGTTCTGCTGACGACCCAACAGATCACGCAGACGATCAGCCTCGGCACGCTCGATCAGCGGGCCGACAAACACCCGATTCTTGCCATCGGCCGAGCGGATGTAGGCGTTATAGCCCTGACTGCGCAGGGTTTTCTGCAGGCTTTCGGCGCTGGCGCGGCTCGACAGACTGGCCAGTTGCACCGACCAGCTCACCGACAGGCCGTTGGCATCGACGCGGCTTTTCGTGGTGTCCGGCTTGCTCGAGGATGCAGTGATCGGCTGAGCAGGTGCCGGAATCGGCTTGGCCACCGCGGGCGGCGCAACAGGCTTGGTGATCATGATAGGCGCTGTTGGCGCCGGTGCGACGGGCGCAGCAGGCGCTGTGTCTTCGGCGACTTCTTCATCCGTTGGCACTGGCTCCTGCGGCAAGGCTTGCGGCTCAGGCACGGCCACCGTTTCCATTTGCACTTGCGGCATGGCCGGCGCTTGCGGAGCTGCCGGCGCCTCAACGGTGACCTGACGCTGCTCGTCCTGGCGGGAAAACAGCATCGGCAGGAAGATCACCGCCAGCGCAACCAGCACCAAAGCGCCAACCATGCGCTGCTTGTACGCTTTATCCAGCAAAGCCATTTGCCGCTTCCTCCGTGGAGCGCCGGGCTAACCATTCAAGGGCCTCGGCGACACAATAAAATGATCCGAACAACAGAATCTCGTCGTCGCTGGTGGCTACCGCGCACTGCCCTTCCAGCGCGGCGGCGACACTGTCATAAGACGTGACGGACGCACCAAGGTTCTGCAGGGCCGCATGCAACTCACTCACCGGCCGAGCACGCGGTGAATCCAGCGGCGCTACCGCCCAATGCTCGACACTAGCATTCAACTCGCCGACAACACCATCCAGATCCTTGTCCGCCAGCAGACCAAACACCGCCAGGCGCTTGCCGACCGGTGGTCGCGAGGCCAGCCGGCGGGCCAGATACTCGGCCGCATGCGGATTGTGCCCAACATCCAGCAACAGATTCAGACGCTTGCCGTTCCACTCGAACGAGCGACGATCCAGTCGACCGACCACGCGCGTCGCCTGCAATGCCGCCACAATCTGTTGCGAATCCCACGGCAAACCGAGCAGCAGATACGCCTGCAACGCCAGTGCGGCGTTTTCCATCGGCAGATCGAGCAGCGGCAAGTCACGCAGTTCAACCACTTGCCCCTGCGCATCGGTGCCGCGCCATTGCCAGTGCTGATCAGTAATACCGAGGTCGAAGTCACGCCCACGCAGGAAAAACGGACAGGCCAGTTCACGCGCCTTGTCCAGCAATGGTTGCGGAGGATTCAGATCGCCGCACAAGGCAGGTTTGCCCTGACGGAAAATTCCGGCCTTCTCGAAAGCCACGGACTCGCGGGTGTCGCCCAGATAGTCGGCATGATCGACGCCAATGCTGGTGACCAGCGCGATATCGGCGTCGACCACATTGACCGTATCCAGACGCCCGCCCAGACCGACTTCCAGCACCACCGCATCAAGCCCGGCCTGTTGAAACAGCCAGAACGCCGCGAGGGTGCCCATTTCGAAGTAAGTCAGCGAAGTATCGCCGCGCCCGGCCTCGACCGCCGCGAAGGCTTCACACAGCTGCGCGTCAGTAGCTTCGACGCCATTGATCTGCACCCGCTCGTTATAACGCAGCAGGTGCGGGGAATTGTAGACACCAACGCTCAGGCCCTGCGCCCGCAGCAATGAAGCCACGAAAGCGCAGGTCGAACCCTTGCCGTTGGTGCCAGTGACCGTGATCACCCGAGGCGCCGGCTGGCCCAGCCCCATGCGGGACGCTACCTGTTGCGAACGCTCCAGACCCATGTCGATGGCCGACGGATGCAACTGCTCAAGGTAGGCGAGCCATTCGCCAAGGGTGCGCTCGGTCATAGGCCAGCAGGTACCGGAGGAACCACGATTGGCTCGATTGGCGCGGCGACGAATTTCGGCGTCGGCTTGCCAGTCATCTGTGCCAGCAGGTTACCCAGGCGCGGGCGCAGTTCCTGACGGTGGATAATCATGTCGATCGCACCGTGCTCCAGCAGGAATTCGCTGCGCTGGAAGCCTTCCGGCAGTTTTTCACGCACGGTTTGTTCGATAACGCGCGGACCGGCGAAGCCGATCAGGGCTTTCGGCTCACCGACGATCACGTCGCCAAGCATCGCCAGACTCGCCGAAACACCACCGTAGACCGGGTCGGTCAGTACGGAGATGAATGGAATGCCTTCTTCACGCAGACGCGCCAGCACAGCCGAAGTCTTGGCCATCTGCATCAGCGAGATCAGCGCTTCCTGCATGCGCGCACCACCGGAGGCGGCGAAGCAGATCATCGGGCAGCGATTTTCCAGCGCGTAGTTGGCGGCGCGCACGAAGCGCTCACCGACGATGGCACCCATGGAACCGCCCATAAAGGCGAATTCAAAGGCCGAAACCACCACTGGCATGCCCAGCAAGGTACCGCTGACGGAGATCAGCGCGTCTTTTTCGCCAGTCTGCTTTTGGGCAGCGGTCAGGCGATCCTTGTACTTCTTGCCGTCACGGAATTTCAGACGGTCAACCGGCTCCAGATCGGCGCCCAGTTCATTGCGACCTTCGGCATCGAGGAAAATGTCGATGCGCGCACGTGCGCCGATGCGCATGTGGTGGTTGCACTTGGGGCACACGTCCAGGGTCTTTTCCAGCTCCGGACGATACAGCACCGCCTCGCAAGACGGGCATTTGTGCCACAGACCTTCAGGGACCGAGCTCTTCTTGACCTCGGAACGCATGATCGAAGGGATCAGTTTGTCTACTAACCAGTTGCTCATGCTTTCTTTCTCCAGTACCGGCGGCCCGAACGCTCTGGTTCGCAGCCCCGCGTATGCCCTTCAGCTAAATTCATGTGTGTGGCGATGGTTGCCGGACTGCCACGATCAGCGCGAAACATGACCTGCGTGCGATCCAGAACCCTCAGCCGCGCCTGCTTTGTGCAAGTGCATTGATGGACGGCGGCAGACTGCCAGCCGTCACATCAATATCGGAACCGGCAGGTTCCTATATTCCTTTTACGGCGTTGATGAACGCGCGGATCTTTGCGTGATCCTTGATGCCTTTGCTCGCTTCCACCCCGCCACTGACATCCACCGCATACGGTTTTACCCGCTCCACGGCATCTGCGACGTTCTCCGGGGTCAAACCACCCGCGAGAATCAACGGCTTGCTCAACGTCTGCGGAATCAATGACCAGTCGAACGCCTCACCGGTTCCGCCGGGCACACCTTCGACATAAGTGTCGAGCAGCACGCCACTGGCGCTCGGATAGGCATCAACCGCCGCCGCAATGTCATCACCGGCCTTGACCCGCAACGCCTTGATGTACGGACGATGCCAGCCTTCGCAGTCTTCAGCGTCTTCATCACCATGAAACTGCAACAAATCCAGCGGCACGGCGTCGAGGATTTCACCCAACTCGCAACGGCTGGCATTGACGAACAGCCCTACGGTAGTCACAAACGGCGGCAATGCCTGAATAATCGCCCGCGCCTGCTGTACGGTTACCGCACGCGGACTCTTGGCATAGAACACAAACCCGATCGCATCCGCCCCGGCCTCAACGGCGGCCAGCGCATCTTCTATGCGGGTAATCCCGCAGATCTTGCTGCGAACGGCTGACATATCGAGAAAAACTCCGAGGCAAAATCCGGGAAAGTCCCGGATGGTAACAAAAGCGTTCGAGGGCGTCAGCCGTCAAGTTCGGAGAACCCCGTAAGGAAATGTGGCCCGATAAAACGCTCGGGCAACGGAAATTCATCGTGGTACTCGACCTGCACCAGATACAAGCCGTACGGATGCGCGGTCACCCCACCGGAGCGGCGCTCGCGGCTTTCGAGGACTTCCTTCATCCACTCCACCGGACGCTCGCCAGCACCAATGGTCATCAGCACGCCAGCGATATTGCGCACCATGTGATGCAGGAAGGCATTGGCGCGAATATCGAGCACGATCATCTTGCCGTGACGGGTCACGCGCAGGTGATGCATCTTCTTGATCGGCGACTTGGCCTGGCACTGACCGGCGCGGAACGCGCTGAAATCGTGAGTGCCGATCAGATACTGCGCGGCCTCGGCCATGCGCTCGACATCCAGCGGGCGATGATTCCAGGTGATTTCTTCATTGAGATGCGCCGGGCGAATCTGATCGTTGTAGATCACGTAGCGATAGCGCCGGGCGATGGCTTTGAACCGCGCATGGAAATGCGCCGGCATCACCCGAGCCCAACTGACGCTGATGTCATGGGGCAGATTGATGTTGGCGCCCATGACCCAGGCTTTCAGCGAACGATCGACCGTTGTATCAAAGTGCACCACTTGTCCGCAGGCATGCACGCCGGCGTCGGTGCGTCCGGCGCACTGTAGCGAAACCGGTGAGTTGGCGACTTTCGACAGGGCTTTTTCCAGCTCTTCCTGCACCGTCGCCACACCCGTCAACTGACGCTGCCAGCCGCTGTAACGCGAGCCTTTGTACTCAACGCCCAACGCGACGCGGTAAAAGCCGTCGGGAGCCATTTCGGCGACCGGGTTATCTATGTTTGCCAAGGTGGGACAGCCTGCTGTTTGTGCAAAGGCGGGCATTATAAGGCTGTGGACCGGGGATACCAGTTTCAAGATCAAAAGATCGCAGCCCTCGGCAGCTCCTACATGAGATGGCGTTCCCCTGTAGGAGCTGCCGAAGGCTGCGATCTTTTGATTCAAAAAAGACAAACAAAAACGGCAGCCTCAAAGGGCTGCCGTTTTTTGTTTACCGCTGGATTTATGCCAGGTGCGAAAGCATTTCCTGAGCTTCTTTTTTCTGTGCCTCGCTCCCCTCACTGGCGACCTCGTTGAGGATGTCGCGTGCGCCGTCGCTGTCGCCCATGTCGATGTAGGCCTGAGCCAGATCAAGCTTGGTAGCGGCTTCATCAGTGCCAGCGAGGAAGTCGAAATCGTCTTCACCCAGATCACCACCGATTGCCGCATCGGCTTCGGTGAAGGTCGGCTCGGCAATGGTTTGCGACAGACGATCCAGCTCGGCGTTGACGTCATCCAGTTCGGCAGCGAACGCATCCGGCTCAGCCGCAGGATTGCTGTCCATTTCGTCGGCCAGTGACAGATCGAAATCGGCCGGCAGCTCCAGATCATCTTGTGGCACGTCAGCCACCACCGGCGGTTCGACTGGCGGCAGATCCTTCACGCCTTCGTCCAGATCCAGCAGGAAGTCATCGTCCGCCAGGTCAACCGCAGGCGCCGGTTCGGCACCCAGGTCCAGATCGAGGTCGAAGTCCGACAGATCATCCAGGTTCTCTTTGATATCGGTCTGCTGTTGCAGCACCGATTCGAAGCTCAGGTCGTCGTCCGCCGGGAATTCATCCAGCTCGACCGGCGCTTCAGGCTCAACCACCGGAGCCGGCTCAACCGGCGTGATGTTGTCGAGATCGTCCAGACTCAGATCAAACGCGCTGTCCAGATCGTCTTCCACAGGCGCTGGCGCCGGTGCTTCAGGCTCATCCAGCAGCAAATCCTTGACGTATTGCGCGTCCAGTTCGGCGGCCACGGCAGCAGCGGCCAGACCTGTCGCAGCGACGACGGCCATGGCCGGGAAGCGGCTTTTCAGCTCTTCGACCTTGGCGAAGTTGTCACCATTGGCCACCAGTTGACGCTCTTGACCGACGAACGCATCGCGGTCGCCCTGCTGACCGTAGACTTCCATCAGCTTCAGACGCAGATCACTGCGTTGCGGCTCCAGGCTGACGCCCTCTTCCAGCAGTGCAGCAGCCTGATTCAGGCGACCGGCGTTGATGTGCGACTGCGCCTTGTCGAGCACGTCATCCGAGCGCTCGGCGGCC
The DNA here is from genome assembly GCF_979258655.1 of Pseudomonas sp. AC242. Taxonomy (NCBI): domain Bacteria; kingdom Pseudomonadati; phylum Pseudomonadota; class Gammaproteobacteria; order Pseudomonadales; family Pseudomonadaceae; genus Pseudomonas; species Pseudomonas sp. AC242. The sequence goes on along the minus strand of NZ_OZ409873.1, from coordinate 1,451,160 downwards.
GGCGCCACCAGCGGCGCCGCAATCGGTTCAGCCATCACGATCGGGGCAACTACCGGAGCCACTACGGGTGCCGGAGCAGGTGCTGGCGCCGGCGTGTTGAGCTTGACGCTCGCCGCCGGGGTTTCCAGACCTTCGAAGCTGCTTTCCGGCAGATCCTGCTCGGCGGAGAACTCTTGCTCTTCAGACAGAGCGCGGGCCATGCGCAGATGTTTCTCAGCTTCCTGCTGGGCCTTGCGGCGACGTGCCAGCAACAACAGCAGGAGCAGCAGAACCACTACACCGCCACCGACCAGACCCAACAGGATCGGATTGGTCAGCAGCTCATTGAAGGTTTTCTCGTCATCGACAGGCGGCTTCGGCGCCACCACTGGCTCGACGACTGGCGTTTCAGCCGGTGGCGCAATGGCGGACTCTGGCGTCGGCGCCGCTTCTGCCGGAGTGGCTGGCGGCGTGGCAGCCAGTTCAGCCGTGATCGCAGGCACCGCCGGTGCAGCAGCGTTGGCGGCCGGCGCAGCGCCCGCCCCTTCGGCCTGCAGTTTTGCCAGCTGATTGTTCTTCAGCTCGATCAGTTTTTGCAGCTTGTCCAACTGACTTTGCAGATCGGACATGCGGCTTTTCAGTTCCTCGTTATCACGACGGGTCGTGTCGAGGCTTTCCTGAGTGACCGCGAGCTTGTTGCTCAAGGCTTTAGCATCACCCGCCGGGCCTTTGCCGCGGGACTTGGCGCTTTCAGCAGAAACCAGACTCAGATTGTCCTGAGCGTTCTGCGCAGCACCGGTATTGCCGCGACCACGATTGGTCGCATCGAGCTGCTGCTGACCGGTGCCCGGTTTGGCCACATAACGACGGCCCTGACGCCAGGCTTCGTTCTGCGCAGCGACTTCGGCAATGGCCTTCGACTGTGGCAACGCAGTGCTTTGCACGGAATCCGGCAGGCGCAGCACCTGACCGGTCTTCAGGCGGTTGATGTTGCCACCGATGAACGCATCCGGGTTCAGCGCTTGAATGGCCAGCATGGTCTGCTGCACCGAACCGCCGGTACGCGCTTTCGCAGCGATTTCCCACAGGGTGTCGCGCGGCGTGGTGGTGTATTGCGTCGAGTGCGTGGCGCCCGTGGTCGGCGCAGTGATGGTCTGCGACGGCGCCGGTTGCGCGGCGGCATCAGCGGTCTGCGGCGAGAATTTCGAGGGATCGAGCAGCACGCTGTAGTCGCGCAGCAGACGGCCGTTCGGCCACATCACCTGGACGAGGAATTTCACCATCGGTTCCGACAGCGGTTTGCTCGAGGTCACGCGCAGCACGCTTTTGCCGCTGGCGTTGAGCACCGGGGTGAAGGTCAGATCATTGAGGAAGGCCTGGCGATCGACGCCGGCCTTGGCAAAGTCTTCAGCTGAAGCCAGGCTCGGCACCACTTCGGCAGCGGTGAGATCCTTGACGTCGAGCAGCTCGATTTCAGCCACCAGCGGCTGGTTCAGGGTCGACTTCAGGGTCAGCTCCCCGAGCCCGAGGGCATGCGCCATACCGGAGGACAGCGCCGAGGCGGCCGCTATTGCTAACACCAGTTTGCGAACTTGAACCATAGCCTCATCCTTTGTTTGAACGTTCCTCGGCCAGCGAGAAGATGTTGAATACCGCTGCCGTAAGGCATTGCGCGCGACGACGACAGATGCCGCGCGCGATCATTTCTTTGATGCCCCGGAATGTCCCGGAGGGTGACACGTTATCAAGCGATCTGGGCAAGCATAGCGCTCACCTAGAATCAGTCGACAAATTGTTGCCAAGTATCTTTTACAGCAGGTCTTTTATCAACAACTCAGCCACCTGCACAGCGTTAAGGGCCGCGCCCTTGCGTACGTTATCTGACGTCAGCCACAGATTAAGTTCCGCTGGGTCGTCAACACCGCTGCGCACGCGACCGACATAGACAACATCCTGCCCCACCGCGTCACCGACAGCAGTCGGGTAATCACCGGCTTCGACCAGCTCGATACCGGCCGCGTCTTCGAGTGCAGCGTTGACTTTTGCCAGGTCGACAGCCGACGCTGACTGCAAGGTCACGCTAAAGCTATCGCCAAAAAACACCGGGGCTTGAACGCAAGTTGCGGAAATCTTTAATAAAGGCAGCGCCAGCACCTGACGCAACTCGCGCACCAGACGTTTTTCCAGCAGCGTGTGGCCCTGCGCGTCAGGCGTGCCGACCTGCGCCAGCAGGTTGAAGGCCATCTGCCGATCAAAGAAGGTCGGTTCCAGCGGGCGCATGTTCAGCAGCTCGGCGGTCTGTCGCGCCAGCTCGGTCACGGCTTCACGACCTTGGGCGGAAACGGCCAGATTGGCGGTGACATTCACATATTGCAGATCGATCAGGTCGAGCAGCGGCGCCAGCACCACGGCGAGCGAAGTGGCCGACGGGCTTGGGCTGCTGACCTGGAACGGTGCTTTCAAACTGGCGAGTACTGCGGCGTTGGCTTCCGGCACCAATTGCGGCGCCTGATCGGCCGGCAGCGCACCGGACAGGTCAATCAGCGAGCAACCGGCGGCGTGGGCACGCGCGGCGTAGCTCAAGGTGATGGCCGGGCCGGCGGCGAAGAACACCAGTTTGACCTTGCTGAAATCGAATTCATCGACTTCACGAACGCGCACGTTCTTGTTGCGAAACAGCACCGAACTGCCAGCAGATTCGCTGCTCGCCAGCAGGTGCAGGTTGCCGACCGGGAAGTCGCGCTCTTCGAGAATCTGTACGAGGGTTTCGCCGACAGTACCGGTGGCGCCGATCACGGCAATATCTAGGGTCTGGGTCATGGTGCGAGCCTCTGGCGAAACGGGGGGAGCGGCACTTTACCGGGTGACCGCCATGCAGGCAATTTCTGCCGAGGATTTGCGGCGCCTGCACCGGCCTCATCGCTGGCAAGCCAGCTCCCACAATGGGCGGTGCGATTCACAGATTTTATGTACTCCACAAATCCCTGTGGGAGCTGGCTTGCCAGCGATGGGGCCAATCCAGACACCCGAGAAACCACAGGCATAAAAAAACCCGCACCTCTCACAAGGCGCGGGCTCTTTCATTGCTGCAAACGATCAACGCTCAAGCAAAATCCGCAGCATGCGACGCAGCGGTTCGGCCGCGCCCCACAGCAGTTGGTCGCCGACGGTGAAGGCACCGACGAATTGCGAACCCATGTTCAGCTTGCGCAGACGACCCACCGGCACATTCAGGGTGCCAGTGACCTTGGTCGGGCTCAGCTCCTGCATGCTGATCTCGCGCTGGTTCGGTACCAGTTTGACCCAAGGGTTGTGCTGGCTGATCAGCCCTTCGATATCAGCGATCGGCACGTCTTTGTTCAGCTTGATGGTCAGCGCCTGGCTGTGGCAACGCATGGCGCCGATGCGCACGCAGATGCCGTCGACCGGAATCGGGCTCTTGAAGCGGCCGAGGATCTTGTTGGTCTCAGCCTGAGCTTTCCATTCTTCGCGGCTCTGGCCGTTCGGCAGTTCCTTGTCGATCCACGGAATCAGGCTGCCGGCCAGCGGTACGCCGAAGTTTTCGGTCGGGTACGCTTCGCTGCGCATGGCATCAGCAACGCGACGGTCGATGTCGAGGATCGCGCTGGCCGGATCGGCCAGTTGATCAGCGACAGCGGCGTGGGTCGCGCCCATTTGCTTGATCAGTTCACGCATGTTCTGCGCGCCGGCACCGGAAGCCGCCTGATAGGTCATGGCGCTCATCCACTCGACCAGACCGGCCTCAAACAAGCCGCCCAGGCCCATCAGCATCAGGCTGACGGTGCAGTTGCCGCCGATGTAGTTCTTGGTGCCCGCATCGAGCTGCTGGTCGATGACCTTGCGGTTGACCGGATCGAGAATGATCACCGCGTCATCGTTCATGCGCAGGCTCGAGGCCGCGTCGATCCAGTAACCCTGCCAGCCGGCTTCGCGCAGTTTCGGGAACACTTCGCTGGTGTAGTCGCCGCCCTGGCAGGTCAGAATCACGTCGAGGGTCTTCAGCTCATCAATGCTGTAAGCATCCTTGAGCGGAGCAATGTCCTTGCCCACGGACGGGCCTTGGCCACCGACGTTGGACGTGGTGAAAAACACCGGCTCGATTAGATCGAAATCCTGCTCTTCCAGCATCCGCTGCATGAGCACGGAACCGACCATCCCGCGCCAACCGATCAGACCTACACGTTTCATCGCAACTACACCTTCTTGAAAAGTGGGCCGCTGCTTTGTATTGAATTTCGCAGCGGGCCCGAGAGATTACAGATTCCGCAGCGCGGCGACTACTGCGTCGCCCATTTCCTGCGTACCGACTTTGCTACAACCGGCCGAATAGATGTCGCCAGTGCGCAACCCTTGATCGAGCACAACGCTGACGGCTTTCTCGATGGCATCGGCCGCGTCATGCAGATTGAAGCTGTAACGCAGCATCATCGACACCGACAGAATGGTCGCCAACGGGTTGGCGATGCCTTTACCGGCGATGTCCGGAGCGGAACCGTGGCAAGGCTCGTACATGCCCTTGTTGTTGGAATCCAGCGAGGCCGACGGCAGCATGCCGATGGAACCGGTGAGCATCGACGCTTCGTCGGACAGAATGTCGCCGAACATATTGTCGGTGACAATCACGTCGAACTGCTTCGGTGCGCGCACCAGTTGCATGGCGGCGTTGTCGACGTACATGTGGCTCAGTTCGACTTCCGGATAATCCTTGGCCACTTGCTCGACCACTTCACGCCACAGTTGACTGGACGCCAGCACGTTGGCCTTGTCCACCGAGCAGAGCTTCTTGCCACGGACCATGGCCATGTCGAAACCGACGCGGGCGATGCGGCGGATTTCGCTTTCGCTGTACGGCAGCGTGTCGTAGGACTGACGCTCGCCATTTTCCAGGGTACGGCTGCCGCGCGGCGCGCCGAAGTAGATGCCGCCGGTCAGCTCACGAACGATGAGGATGTCCAGACCGGCAACGATTTCCGGCTTCAGGCTCGAAGCGTCGGCCAGTTGCGGGTACAGGATCGCCGGACGCAGGTTGCCGAACAGGCCCAGTTGGGCACGGATTTTCAGCAGGCCGCGCTCAGGGCGGATATCACGCTCGATGGTGTCCCATTTCGGGCCACCGACGGCGCCCAACAATACGGCGTCAGCAGCGCGGGCGCGGTCGAGGGTTTCATCGGCCAGCGGCACGCCGTGCTTGTCGATGGCGGCGCCACCGATCACGTCATGGCTCAGCTCGAAGCCCAGGTTGTACTTGTCGTTGGCCAGCTCCAGCACCTTGACCGCTTCGGCCATGATTTCAGGACCAATACCGTCACCTGGGAGAATCAGAATCTGCTTGCTCATGCTTTCCTCGTGTCTTCAGTCGGTGCGCCACCTTAGGCGCGCCCGGAAAAATTCTTATCGCTCGGCCATCAGCACGATTACATCTGTACTGAACGAGCCATCGGCATCAATCTCAAAATATTCGCGCACTTCATTGCCCATCGACTGCTGCAACTGGCGGATCGCCGCGCGCATTACTTCAGGCGTGCGCATGCGCTCAACCCAACTGGTGTATTCCAGACGCAGGCGCTGACGCGTGGTACTGCGCACATGCAAACCGGCCTCGCTGACCTGCCGCAGCCACTCAGCGGCGGAATAATCGCGCACATGACTGGTGTCGCGCAGCACTTCGACGCTTTGCAGGTAAGTGTCGAACAACGGACTGCCCGGTGACAACACATCCACGAATGCCGCCACACCGCCCGGCTTCAGCACCCGACGCACTTCGCGCAGGGCGACACCGAGATCGCTCCAGTGATGCGCCGAATACCGGCTGAACACGAAGTCGAACTCGCCATCGGCAAACGGCAAACGCTCAGCGGCGCCGTTGACCGTGGCGATGTTGGTGAAACCGCGATCAACAGCAGCGGTGGCGACCACGTCGAGCATTTGCTGTGACAGGTCGTAGGCGACCACTTCCCTGACCAGCGGTGCCACGTGGAAACTGACGTGACCGGCGCCACAACCCAGATCCAGCACCCGGGCGTCGCCCTGCCCGACCAGCTCAGCTTGTAGCAGAGCGAATTCGGTGCCCTGAGCGTGAACGGCGCTGCTCAGGTAGGCTGCGGCCTGTTCACCGAATTGCTTCTGGACAACCTGGCTGTGTTGGGCGGTGCTGGTCATGGGATCTTTCCTTGAATCTTATGGTGCTTGTTCCGGCCTCATCGCTGGCAAGTCGAATCGTCGCACCGCAGCTCCCACAGGTTTTGTGAACAACGCAAATCCCTGTGGGAGCTGGCTTGCCAGCGAAGGGGCCGGCCCTGACTACATCAATCTCGAATCATTATGCGTCGCGGAACAACCAAGGCTGGCTCACACGATGCTTGGCCTCAAACGTCGCAATCGCATCGCCGTCCTGCAAGGTCAAACCGATATCGTCCAGACCGTTCAACAGGCAGTGCTTGCGGAACGCGTCGATCTCGAAGCTGTACACCTTGCCATCCGGACGGGTCACGGTCTGCGCTTGCAGATCGACCTGCAGTTGATAACCCGGCTCGGCCTCGACCTGCTTGAACAACTCATCGACTTCAGCGTCGCTCAAGATGATCGGCAACAAACCGTTCTTGAAGCTGTTGTTGAAGAAGATGTCGGCGTAGCTCGGCGCGATGATGCTGCGGAAACCGTATTCTTCCAGCGCCCATGGCGCGTGCTCACGGCTGGAGCCGCAACCGAAGTTCTCGCGGGCGAGCAATACGCTGGCGCCCTGATAACGCTCGGCGTTGAGGACGAAATCCTTGTTCAACGGGCGCTTGGAGTTGTCCTGATACGGTTGCCCGACATCCAGGTAACGCCACTCGTCGAACAGGTTCGGGCCGAAACCGGTGCGTTTGATCGACTTCAAAAACTGCTTCGGAATGATCTGGTCGGTGTCGACGTTGGCACGATCCAAAGGCGCGACAAGACCAGTGTGCTGGGTAAAAGCTTTCATGCTGCGCTCCTTTAGATCAATTCACGAACGTCGATGAAACGACCGTTCACCGCTGCCGCCGCCGCCATGGCCGGGCTGACGAGGTGGGTACGGCCACCGGCGCCCTGACGGCCTTCGAAGTTACGGTTGGAGGTCGAGGCGCAATGTTCGCCGGACTCCAAACGGTCCGGGTTCATCGCCAGACACATCGAGCACCCCGGCTCACGCCATTCGAAACCGGCTTCGAGGAAAATCTTGTCGAGACCTTCGGCTTCTGCCTGAGCCTTCACCAGACCCGAGCCCGGCACCACGATCGCTTGCTTGATGGTCGAGGCGACTTTGCGGCCCTTGGCGATTACCGCCGCAGCGCGCAAGTCTTCGATCCGCGAGTTGGTGCAGGAACCGATGAATACGCGATCCAGCTGAATGTCGGTGATCGCCTGATTGGCAGTCAAACCCATGTATTTCAAGGCGCGGACGATCGAGTCGCGTTTGACCAGATCCATTTCTTTGGCCGGGTCCGGCACGTTTTGGTCAACGGCCAAAACCATTTCCGGAGACGTGCCCCAACTGACTTGCGGCTTGATCTGCGCAGCGTCGAGTTCAACCACGGTGTCAAATTTGGCATCGGCGTCGGAGACCAGATCTTTCCAGGCTTCGACGGCCATGTCCCACTGCTCACCTTTCGGTGCGAATGGACGGCCCTTCACGTAGTCGACGGTTTTCTGATCCGCTGCCACCAGGCCAACACGGGCACCGGCTTCGATGGACATGTTGCAGATGGTCATGCGGCCTTCGACGGACAAGTCGCGGATCGCGCTGCCAGCGAATTCGATCGCGTGACCGTTACCGCCGGCGGTGCCGATCTTGCCGATCACCGCGAGAACGATGTCCTTGGCGGTCACGCCGAACGGCAATTGCCCTTCAACGCGCACCAGCATGTTCTTCATTTTCTTCGCGACCAGGCACTGGGTGGCGAGCACGTGCTCGACCTCGGAAGTGCCGATACCGTGGGCCAGAGCGCCGAACGCGCCGTGGGTCGAGGTGTGCGAGTCGCCGCAGACCACGGTCATGCCCGGCAAGGTCGCGCCCTGCTCCGGGCTGATGACGTGGACGATGCCTTGGCGCACGTCGTTCATCTTGAACTCGACGATGCCGTATTCATCACAGTTGTCATCGAGGGTCTGAACCTGCAAACGCGAGACCTGATCGGCAATGGCTGCGATGCCGCCCTTGCGCTCCGGGGTCGTCGGTACGTTGTGGTCCGGGGTCGCGATGTTGGCATCGATGCGCCAAGGCTTGCGCCCGGCCAGACGCAGGCCTTCGAAGGCTTGCGGCGAAGTCACTTCGTGGATGATGTGACGATCGATATAGATCAGCGCCGAGCCATCGTCGCGCTGCTTGACCAAATGCGAATCCCAGAGCTTGTCGTAGAGCGTTTTGCCGGCCATCAGACGGTTCCTCATCAGCTTGTTTCTATGCCCTGGGCTTATCAATAACCCTTTGGCTTGTGAGGCCGATCCTATGGGGTTAGATTAAATAACTCAAATTCATATTTTTTATGCTTTGGATAACCAACTGGAATACGAACATGGATCTGGCCAACCTCAACGCTTTTATCGCGATTGCCGAGACCGGCAGCTTCTCCGGCGCCGGCGAACGCCTGCACCTGACGCAGCCGGCGATCAGCAAACGCATCGCCGGGCTGGAGCAGCAGTTGAAGGTGCGGTTGTTTGATCGGCTGGGCCGTGAAGTCGGCCTGACCGAGGCCGGCCGCGCCCTGCTGCCGCGGGCTTATCAGATTCTCAACGTGCTCGATGACACTCGCCGCGCGCTGACCAATCTGACCGGCGAAGTCAGCGGGCGCCTGACACTGGCGACCAGTCACCACATCGGTTTGCACCGTTTGCCGCCGCTATTGCGGGAATTCACCCGTCGTTACCCACAGGTTGCGCTGGATATTCAGTTCCTTGATTCGGAAGTGGCCTACGAAGAAATTCTCCATGGCCGCGCCGAACTGGCGGTCATCACCCTGGCGCCGGAACCTCACGCACTGGTCAAAGCCACACCCGTCTGGGACGACCCGCTGGATTTCGTGGTTGCCCCGGAGCATTCGCTGATCAGCAATGGCTCGGTCAATCTGGCGGACATTGCCGGTCATCCGGCGGTTTTCCCCGGTGGCAACACCTTCACCCACCACATTGTCCAACGCTTGTTCGAGGCCCAAGGCCTGACGCCGAATATCGCCATGAGCACCAACTATCTGGAAACCATCAAGATGATGGTCTCGATTGGCCTGGCCTGGAGCGTTTTGCCGCGCACCATGCTCGATGAGCAGGTGGCAAGCATCGTATTGCCGGGCATACAGCTCAGTCGCCAGCTAGGCTATATCCTGCACACTGAACGGACGCTCTCGAATGCGGCACGGGCCTTTATGGCCTTACTGGATGCACAAATCGATCTGCCAGGGACTTGAGGCCAACTTGTGCTACTCCTATAGAGCCGCTGCCCCTGTGCCTAACGCCACCATCAGCTCAAGGCCTGTCCACGATGCCGAAATCTGTTGACCGAATTCCGCCGATGCCGCGTATTCAGGCGATTGACCCGCGTCATTCCGAGCAGAGCTGGGAAAGCGCGCCGCAATTGCTGGCGGCGCTCAACGGCGCGCGGCTCGGCGCCTGGTATTGGGACATCGAGCGCGGGCAGATCAGTTGGTCGCGTGGCACCCAGGCCTTGTTCGGCTTCGATCCTCGGCAACCGCTGCCCGAAGATCTGGAATACCTCGACCTGCTGCCGCCGGAAGACCGGGCGAAAACCGTTCGCGCCTTCCACGCGGTGATTGCCGGGGCGCCGCTGGAACAAGCGATGCACCACCGTATCCGCTGGCCTGATGGCAGCCTGCACTGGCTGGAGATCAGCGGCAGCCTGCTGCCGGATAAAAACGGCCGCCCCCGAATGATCGGGGTGATTCGTGAAATCACCCACCAGCGCCAACGCGAACAGGCCCTGAGCAGTTCGGAGAAACGTTTCGCGACACTTTTTCACCTGTGCCCGAACATGGTCCTGCTGACCCGTCAGGAAGACGGCCTGATCAGCGAAGCCAATCAGTATTTCGAAAGCCTGTTCGGCTGGCCGGTGCAGAGCGCCATCGGCCGCACCACTCTGGAGCTGGGTTTGTGGGTGCATCCGGAGCAACGCGGCGAACTGGTCAAGAAGACCAACACCAAGGGCGAATTGATCAGCATGGAGGTGCAGTTTCGCGCCAGTAACGGGCAGATTCACGACGGCATTCTCAGCGCACAGAAGGTCGAACTCGAAGGTCAGCCCTATCTGCTCAGCACCTTCCTCGACACCACCGAACGCAAAGCCGCCGAACACGCCTTGAAGGACAGCCAGGAACGCCTCGATCTGGCGCTGGACTCGGCACAGCTCGGCACCTGGGACTGGCACATTCCCAGCGGCATGCTCTACGGCTCGGCGCGGGCCGCGCAACTGCACGGTCTGGAGCCGAAACCGTTTCATGAGTCGTTCGAAGAGTTTTTCGAAGGCGTGCCCGGTGAGGAACGCGACAGCATGCGCGACGCCTACCGCAGCCTGCGCGAAGGCCCGGCGGGCAATTATCAGCTGACCTATCGCGTGCAACTGCCGGACGGCAGCTCGCGCTATCTGGAAAGCCGCGCCCGCCTCTACCGCGACGACAACGGCGCGCCGCTGCGCATGGCCGGCACGCTGCTCGACATCACCGATCAGGTCGAACGCGAACAGCGGCTGGTGGCCTCGGAAGAGAAGTTCGCCACGCTGTTCCAAGTCAGCCCGGACCCGATCTGCGTCACCCGCCAGGACAGTGGCGAGTTCATCGAAATCAATAACAGCTTTACCCAGACGTTCGGCTGGAGCGCCGCCGACGTCATCGGCCACACCGCCGAAGAAATCGGCCTGTGGGACGCCTCGGCGAAAAGCCTGCAACGCATCGAACGAGTGATTCGCGAACAGGGCCTGAGCAACGTCGCAATCATCGTTCAGCACAAGGATGGCCAATCACTGACCTGCGTGATTTCCAGCCGGCAGATCAGCGTCGGCGATCAACCGTGCATCGTCACCACCCTGCGTGACATCACCCAACAACAGCGTTCGGAAGCGGCGCTGAAAGCCAGTGAAGAGAAATTCGCCAAGGCCTTTCACTCCAGCCCCGACGCGATCACCATCACCGAGCGCGACACCGGGCGTTATCTGGAAGTCAACGACGGCTTCTGCCGCCTCACTGGCTACCGCGCTGAAGAAGTCGTGGGCAAAACGGTTTATCAGGTCGGGATTTGGGCTGAGGAAAAACAGCGCTCGGCATTACTCGCCGAATTGCAGATCAAGGGCCGCGTGCACCATCAGGAAATGCTCGGGCGCAACAAGCGCGGGGAGATGCTGACGGTGGAAGTCTCGGTCGAGCCGATCACCCTCAATGAAACGGCGTGCCTGCTGCTGACCGCGCGCGACGTCAGCCTGTTGAAAAACGCCGAAGCGCAAATTCGCCATCTGGCCTATCACGACCCGCTGACCAACCTGCCCAACCGCGCCTTGCTGATGGATCGCCTGAGCCAGCAGATCGCCCTGCTCAAGCGCCACAACCTGCGCGGCGCGTTGCTGTTTCTCGATCTCGATCACTTCAAGCACATCAACGACTCCCTCGGCCATCCGGTCGGGGATACGGTGCTGAAGATCATCACCGCGCGGCTCGAAGCCAGTGTGCGCATGGAAGACACGGTCGCACGCCTCGGCGGCGACGAATTTGTCGTGCTGCTCAGCGGTCTCGAAGGCTCGCGCAACGAAGTCAGCACGCAAGTGCGCAATCTGGCCGACACCCTGCGCGAATTGCTCTCGGAACCGATGTTCCTCGACGGCCAGCGCCTGCAAGTGACGCCGAGCATCGGCGTGGCGCTGATTCCCGATCATGGCTCGACGCCGACCGATCTGCTCAAACGCGCCGACATTGCTCTGTACCGGGCCAAGGATTCCGGGCGTAACACCACGCAGATGTATCACAACACCATGCAGAAAGCCGCCAGCGAGCGGCTGCGCATGGAGACCGACCTGCGCCTGGCGCTGTCGCGCGGTGAATTCAACGTGCACTTTCAGCCGCAGGTCGATGCCCGCGACAACCGCATCATCGGCGCCGAAGCCCTGGTGCGCTGGAATCATCCGGAATTGGGCGCGCAGTCACCCACCGAGTTCATCAAAGTACTGGAAGACAGCGGCCTGATTCTCGAAGTCGGCACCTGGATCCTCGACGAAGCCTGCAATGCCTTCAAACAACTGATCGCGCAGAAACGGGTCGACCCGCTGAATTTCAGCCTGTGCGTGAACATCAGCCCACGACAGTTCCGTCAGAATGACTTCGTCGAGCGCATCGAACACAGCATGAGCAGCCACGGCCTGCCCTGCTCGCTGCTGAAACTGGAAATCACCGAAGGCATCGTCATCCAGAATCTGGAAGACACCATCAGCAAAATGCGCCGCCTGAAAAAGCTTGGCGTGAGCTTCGCCATGGATGACTTCGGCACCGGTTATTCGTCGCTGACTTACCTCAAGCGGCTACCAGTGGACACACTGAAAATCGATCAGTCGTTTATCCGCGATGCGACGACCGATCCGAACGATGCCGAGATTATCCGCGCGATCGTCGCCATGGCGCGCAGTCTGGAGCTGGAGGTGATTGCCGAGGGCGTGGAAACCCCGGAACAACTGGCGTTCCTGCAAGGCTTGGGCTGCCATTTGTATCAGGGTTATCTGCACAGTCGACCGGTTGCACTGGAGGATCTGAAAAAGCTCCTGCCATAACCGGTGCACGTTGCAACAGACGCGCAATTGCCACGGTTTGCGGCAACCTGTAGGGTCGCGTTTTTTGCGCCGTTTCGAGATCTTTCATGCAGGATGCAACCCTCCTCCGCCCGGCTCTGCTGGGCATCGACCTTGGCACCACCAACAGTCTGATCGCCGTCTGGCAGGACGGTCAGGCCCGACTGATTCCCAACGCTCTGGGCGATGTACTGACGCCCTCGGTGGTCAGCCTCGATGAAGACGACACCATTCTGGTCGGCAAAGCCGCCCGCGCCCGCCTGACCACGCACCCGGAGCGCAGCGCTGCAGCGTTCAAGCGTTTTATGGGCAGCGATAAACGCGTCCAGCTCGGTGCACGTCAGTTCAGCCCGGAAGAATTGTCGGCGCTGGTCCTCGGTTCGCTCAAGCAGGACGCCGAAGCCTTTCTCGGCCACCCGGTGTCGGAAGCGGTAATTTCCGTGCCGGCGTATTTCAGTGACGAGCAACGCAAACGCACGCTGTTTGCTGCTGAACTTGCCGGGCTCTCGGTGACACGCCTGATCAACGAGCCGACCGCTGCGGCCATGGCTTACGGGCTGCATGAGCAGAAATTCGAACGCACGCTGATCTTCGATCTGGGCGGCGGTACTTTCGACGTCACGGTACTGGAATACGCGTTGCCACTGATCGAAGTGCACGCCTCCACCGGCGACAACTTTCTCGGCGGCGAAGACTTCACTGCCGCGCTGTTGCAGGCCTGCCTGAAACATTGGCAACTGACTCCGGCAATGGTCGATGCGCAAAGCATGGCCAGCCTCGGCGACGCGCTGGAGCAACTGAAATGCAAACTCGCTGAAGGTGTTCAACATCTGAGCTGGCGCCATGGCGACAAGACGCTCGAATGGTCGCTGGACGAAGCGGCGGCAGTGAAAATCTGGGAGCCGCTGCTGGCGCGTTTGCGCGCGCCGATCGAACAGGCGCTGCGCGATGCCCGACTCAAGCCCCGTGACCTCGACAGCCTGGTGCTGGTCGGCGGCGCCACGCGCATGCCGGCGGTGCAGCAAATGGTCGCCACGCTGTTCGGACGCCTGCCGTACCGGCATCTTGATCCGGACACGATTGTTGCGCTGGGGGCGGCGACGCAAGCGGCGTGCAAGGCGCGTGACGGGGCGGTTGAAGAGTTGATTCTGACGGATGTCTGCCCGTATACGCTGGGGATTGCGACCATGCGTGGAGAAGACATCAAAGGTGCCTTCTCGCCCATCATCGAACGTAACACCATCATTCCGACGTCAAGGGTGGAGCGTTATTACACCACCCAGCCCAAGCAATCGCTGCTGCGCATCGCCGTCTATCAGGGTGAGCGGCCGTGGGTTTGCGACAACATTCTGATTGATGCTTTCGATGTCACGTTGACGCCCACTGAACACATCCAGGAACTGGACGTGCGCTTCAGTTATGACATCAACGGTCTGCTCGAAGTCGACGTCACCCTGCTCGAAACCGGCGAGCGTCACAGTCACAGCATCGACCGCAGCCCCACGGGTCTGGATGAGCAAGCACGCCGAGACAGCCATAACCGGCTGTCCACTCTGAAAGTCCATCCACGCGACGCGCTGCCCAACCGCACGTTGCTCGCCCGTCTGGAGCGGGCATGGATGCAAAGCCTCGGCACGCAACGCGAGCACATTGCCGAATGGCTGCACAACTTCACTACCGTGCTCGCCGGCCAGCAACCCTCGGAGATTGCCAGCCATCGCTCAGAGCTGAACAAGGCGCTGGATCAACTACGCCTCTAACCGTTGAGCCGCCGCAAGGCAGCCTGCAAGCCGCCGGACAGCATTTCGGAATCACCGCTGTCCGGCGGCACACCATAGCGGTTGGGCAACTTGTCACCGGGAAAGCCGAACAGCACCAAAGGCAGGAATGGCAGAACCGGCGTCAGCGCCATGAAGATCAGCAACGTCGGAATGCCCCGGCCCATGTCGTGCAAACGGCGCAGAATGGCGCCGAACAACAGCAGCACGGCCAATAGCAGGATAAGAATGCCTGCGCCCGTAGTGCCACTGATCAGCCCTGCCACCGGCGCAATCACCACGCAGGCCAAGACCTGAGCGATAAAAGCCTTACGCCCCAACCGCGATCCCAGACGCCAGATCGCTGTCGCCGGTACCGGCTGAACATCGCTTTTCGCCAGCAGCAATCGTTCCGACCAGGACAATAATGCGCACAAGGCCAGGCGCAGCCCGATGCTGTTCTGCACATCGTCCTTGCCCTGTTGCAGTTGGCGCAGGACGCGCGTTTTCGGCACCCCGGCAGCGCCATAGCGAATCAAGCCCTTGAGCGCATCCAGCGCTTCATACGCCAGCAGTTTGTCGACAGCAAAATCGGTCAGCACTTTGCGCGGCGGCCACACCGGTTCGCCTTTGATCAAACCGTCGCGGAAGCCTTCGAACCAATCGTCCTCACAACTGATCGCCGCGATCGATTGCAACAATGCGCGATGCTGCTCGGCACTCAGGCTCGGATCGTGATAGAGCACGCCCCAGAACATCATCAAACCCAGTAAATCGTCGCCACAGGCAGCACGATCACTTTCGAGGCAGGTGTAAAGCAGGCTATTGGCCGGCAACCGCACGCTGTCGAGTGCCTGCTGCACGCTGAACAATTGCTGCACCAACAAACCGTGCACCGGGTCATTGCCTTGCAGCCATCCGAGCAAACCGGCGCAATGGCCTTGCTCACGCTGCAAGCGCCGCAACAACGGTTGCAGACGACTCAACGGATGGGCCGGATTGAAAGGCAGGCGCTCCACGCACTGCGCGTCAACCATCTGCAGCCAGCGTTCGGGTTGTTCCAGCAATGCCAGCAAAAACAGGGTCTGCGCGTGCCACTCCCAAGTGGCTTCACCCAGCCCGACTGGCGGCAACGGGATCCCGCGCCGGCTTAACTGCAGAATCAAATCGAGTTCGGACAAGTCGCAGTCGTCTTTGACCGCAGCCAGCTTGAACGCGTCTGCCAGTCGTTCCAGCGCAATGTCGTTGTAAGGCCGCAAGCGACGCAGCCACAGCCGACAGACCTTGTGCGGCTCGCCCTCCGTCAGTACCTGCGGCAATGCCTGCGAAACCGAATTTGCGTCGCTGAACGCGCTCATGGCCAGCGCAATCGGTGCCCCGCCCAGCCAACGCAGGTGTTGCGCGGCCTGATATTTGAATCCGCTCATCACCAAGCTTTCGAGGGCATCGATCGGCAGCGGTGCATCCACAATCTGCTGCAACAACGCCGAATCACCCCGATGCAACGCCCAGGCGTGGCGGTACAGATGCAGCAATCGGCTGTCGGCATTTTCGCCGAGCAATTGCGCGAGCAATGGCAGTTCATCACCGCTCATGCGCCAATCGACAAAGCTTTGCGCGAGGCTATCAAGCGCTAATCTTCCGACACCCAGCCAACGGTTCAGCGTCTCGGGATGTTGTGACGGGCTGCCATACACCTGGCCGTCATCGCCGAGATCCTCCGACCAGTCAGAGCAGTCCTCGAGGCGATCGAATGCCTGAATCAGCAGAGGCAGAAAAGTCGGCTGGCGCTTGGCACACAGCTCCAGCAGACGACTTTCCGCCATCGGATGGCGATGCTCGTTCCACAGCCGGATCCAGCACGGCAATGCCTGATCGTCTCGCCCCAGCAGACTGTTCTGGCACGCCAACAGGTAAAGCCAGTCGACATCATCCGGTGCGGCAAGCTGCTGTTCGATACAGCACTGCAAAAACGTCGGCCCGCCGATGCCTGCCTGAGTGAACTGCACCAACAGGCGCTTGAGGAACGCGGCATCATTCGGCAATGGCAGGCAGGTGTGCCGACTGGCGAAGTCGGCGAACTCATGGAGTGGGCGCTGGGTGAAGATAAAATCGAGGCTACGGGCGTACCACAGCGATTCGGTCTGTGCAGCCTCTGACCAAGTTCCCATCAGATCCGTGTCGAACGGGTCAGGCGTTGCGATTCGCTGTAGAAAGGATTCGACCTGATGGGCGTCGTCGAACGCAAGATCCAGCAACTGCTGATCCCAGGCCATACGTTTGGCCAACAGATTCGCGCAGCGGTACGACAACGGGCCGGCGTCGGCCAGCCGGTGGTAAAGCCCCCAACTGAGTTCATCGAGCACGTCCAGTGACAGCTCATCCAGCCCCCGGACAAACACCTGCCACGCAGCAAAATTGAACCGGCGGGCGGGATCATCCAGCAACTCGCAGAAATCCACGAACGCCTGAGGGACCTCGACGACCTCCTGCTCTAACGCTGGTGATTGTTCCTCGTACTCTTCTTCCTCATCCCCTTCCTCTCGCGCCAGACGCAGGGCGTTTTCGTAGGCCATGCGCAGCGCCTGAAACCCTTGCGGATCGGTCTCCGGGTGATGCGCCGGCAAACGTGCGCGGTAGGCGTTGCGAATCAGGTTTTCGTCGTTAGTAGGCTCGATGCCCAGGCGGATCCAGCAACTCATGACCAGTCGAACTCCTTGAGCGATGCCGGGCGCGGCGGCAAATCAATTTCCATGTGCCACGGCAAATCAGCAAGGAACTGAGGGATGTTCTCGGCAAGACCGCGGGCAATCCGCACGTTAAGGGCGTTGGCGCCTTGTCGATCCAGCTCACGCGCAAGCTCATCGTCGCTGGCGCTCAGGCACGACCAAAACGTCCGGCCCACCACAAAGCCATCGAAGTAAGCCATCCAGCTGCCGTAGTGAAATTGCGCTCTGAGGGCCAAACGACTGTGCAGCCAGTTGCTTTCGTCCAGATCGATCCACTGATTGCGCACCGCGCAACGCAAGAGAAAGCCCATGCGGCCATAGTCCCAGGACAAAATCCCGCCCGGCCCACAACTGCCGAACGTGCGACTGGCAAACTCATGCAGGATGCGTTCGCGGGGAGTGAGATCTTCAAGCAAGGCCTGCCATTCACTTGGCAGACAACGCTGCCAAGCCAAATAGGCCGCGCTGAGGTGCTTGGCATGGCCGTCGTCGGTCATCCGTTCGAGCATGTCGAACAATTGCCCACGGTCGTCGATACCCCAGCTGTCTTTCAGGTCGATGTAGCGATCGTTGCAGAAGGCCGGGTCGTCGTAGCTGGCGCCGGTATTGATCGCCGCCATTGGCGCAGACAAAGCGCACAGCCAGCGCTGTTGAATATCGTCCATGAAAAAAGGCTCCAGGCCGACCGGTGAGGAATGGGGGTCGGCAAAACTGCCGCGGATTGTAGAGAAACCGCCGCCAGCGGCAAAGTCGAACAACGGTTTTCTTTCGCCCACAAAAAAGGCCCCGACGTAGCGGGGCCTTCATTCAGCGGCTCATCGTCCGTTCAGACGATTGTGTTGCGGCACGTGACTCAGTGCTGCAACGCCGGCTTCTGCGTCCCGTTGATCGGGATGCGTTTGGCTTTCGCCTCTTCCGGGATCACACGCAGCAGGTCGATGCTCAGCAGACCATTGCTCAGATCCGCAGCCTTGATCTCGATGTGATCGGCCAGGCGGAAGGACAGCTTGAAAGCACGCTGGGCAATGCCCTGATGCAGGAAGGTCACGCCTTCATTGGCATCACGCTTGCCGCCACTGATGGTCAGCACACCTTTTTCGACTTGCAGCTCCAGGTCTTCTTCCTGGAAACCGGCTGCCGCTACAACGATGCGGTATTGGTCATCACCGTGCTTTTCCACGTTGTAAGGTGGGTAGCTGCTGCCCGGCTCGTTGCGCAGAGCGGTTTCGAACAGGTCGTTGAAACGGTCGAAACCCACCGAGGAACGGAACAGTGGTGCGAGGGAAAATGCAGTACTCATGGTTCAAATCTCCTGAAAACAATCAGCAAGGTTTTTTGACTCCGCGACCCGAATTCGGCATCGCGTAACCCTTAAATAGGGACCACTGAAATGATTTCAAGAGATTATTTGCAGATTTTTTTCAGGCCGCTTCGGCAACCGGCAGACCGAGTAAACGCGAGACATGATCCGGCTCAGTTTCACGACGCAGCACGGTAAACAGTTCAGTGGCCTCGGGATAATTGCGCGTCAGCATGGCCAGCCATTGCTTCAAACGGCCCGGCGACTGACGTGCAGTCATCTGCGCTTTGGCTTGCAGCCAGAAGTCCTGGATCAGCGGCATCAGCTCGGCCCAGGTCATCTCGACCACTTCTTCGCCAGCGCGGGCGGCAGCGATTTGCCTGGCCAGATCCGGACGCGACACCAGTCCGCGGCCGAGCATGATGTCTTCCACGCCACTGATTTCGCGGCAACGACGCCAGTCCTCGACGCTCCAGATATCGCCGTTGGCGAACACCGGGACTTTGACCACGTCTTGTACGCGTGGAATCCACTCCCAATGTGCGGGCGGTTTGTAGCCGTCCATTTTCGTACGGGCGTGAACCACAATGTGCTCGGCGCCGCCCTCAGCCAATGCCGTGGCGCAGACCAGCGAACCGTCGGGGCTGTCGAAGCCCAGGCGCATTTTCGCGGTCACGGGAATGTGCGCGGGTACGGCGCGGCGCACGTGCTCGACGATCTGGTTAAGCAATTCCGGCTCTTTGAGCAGCACGGCGCCGCCCCGGGATTTGTTCACAGTCTTGGCCGGGCAGCCGAAGTTGAGGTCGATCACTTCGGAGCCGAGTTCGCAGGCCAGTGCAGCGTTTTCCGCCAGGCATACAGGATCGGAGCCGAGCAATTGCACGCGCAATGGCACGCCGGATGCGGTACGCGCGCCATTGAGCAGCTCAGGGCCGAACTTGTGAAAGTAGGCTGGAGTGAGCAACTGGTCGTTGACGCGAATGAATTCGGTCACGCACCAGTCGATGCCGCCAACGCGGGTCAGCACGTCGCGGAGAATGTCGTCGACCAACCCCTCCATGGGTGCCAGAGCAATTTGCATGGGGAAAACACTACTTATGGAAAAAACGTGCGGCAGTTTACTGGATATCGCGCAAATCCGCAGATCCCTTGTAGGAGCTGCCGAAGGCTGCGATCTTTTGATTTTGCTGTTTGCAGATCAAGATCAAAAGATCGCAGCCTTCGGCAGCTCCTACAGGGATCGGGTCAGGCTAGTGCCAGGATCGCCGGTCCGTAGCCCTCGACGAACTCGACCGGCATGCGCTTTGGCTTGCCCGTGGACAGCTCGATACAGACGAAAGTGGTTTGCGCACGCAACAGCGTGGTGTTGTCACTCGGGCGCTTGAGCTGGAAATGCCGGGTCATTTTCAGGCGCTGATCCCAATCGACAATCCAGGTCGCCAATTGCAGTTCGTCGCCTTCATAGGCCGCAGCCAGATAATCGATCTCGTGACGAACCACGGCCATTGCCCGATCCAGGCGCCGATACTCGACCAGATCCAGGCCCAGACGCTGCGAGTGGCGCCAGGCGCAGCGCTCCAGCCAGGTCACGTACACCGCGTTGTTCGCGTGCCCCAAGCCGTCGATATCCTCGGCGCCTACTTGCAGATCAATGGTAAACGGCGTTGCCCGATCCCAGCCCATGCCCCACTCCCGGTCAATGTATTCAACCGGGGCAGTGTAACGGAGCTCAGGCTGATTGGCGCGCCTGGAGGCTGCGGCCGGCCAGCAGTGATAACACGCCATCAACCACGCGAGGGTCGGCCAGCACGCGCTGATGACCGCCGCCCTCAAGCCGCAGCAAGCGACTGTCGAACCAGGATTCGTGGATCAGTTGCGACTCTTTGACCGAGACAAAGTTGTCGTCCTCGGCATGCACGATCAGGCCGGGCATATCCAGTTGATAGTGGGCAACGTCGAGCGTAGCGGCGCGCATCCCGACATCTTGCTCGACCTGGCGGATGAAGGCGGAACGCGCTCGCGGCGGCATACCGACGTAGCGGGCAAAACCGCGCAGCACACCAAGAATTCGCGCAGGTGCGGCGATGCTGACGAGGGTTTCGGTGCGCAAGCCCAGTTGCACAGCGAGCATGGCGCTGGCGCCGCCCATGGAGTGACCGATCACCGCTTGCAGTGGCGGCAGTTCGGCAGCGGCTTCGAGCATTGCCCGAGCGAACAACACGACATTGGCTTCACGCCCCGGCGAACGACCATGGGCCGGACCATCGAGCGCCACAACGGTGTAACCGGCATCGACCAGTGCAGTGATCAGCGCGGCAAACTGGGTTGGCCGCCCTTCCCAACCGTGCATCAGCAGCACCGTCGGGCCTTGACCCCAGCGCAGCGCCGAGAGGCCAAAGCGCAAGGTGATCCGTTCAGAGCTCGCCAACAACGGCAACTCCCAATCCCGCAGCGGCAGCGAACGCGGCGTCATGAACGCCAGGCGCATTTTGCTCGCCACTCGTTGCGGTGCAATCCAGCCCAAGGTGCCATTAACGCCACGAACCCACTTCAACGTGTTCATCGCTCTCTCCTCAGGCGTGCTGCCTTCAGGTCAACGCACCGCCGACTTGGCAGCGCGCAGCAATCGATCGGATAAATCTCCCGGGCCCAGCGCCCTGGCGAGCGCCAGACCACCCACCATCAAGGCCACGTCGGCCAGGGCTTTGTCGGTGTCCTCGGGACTGGACGCCAACTGCGCGATCATCAACTCCAGGTGTTCGTTCAGCGCGATGCGGAACGATTCCGGCAAACGACCCAACTCGCCAATCGAAGCTGGAATCGGGCACGCGGCATCGCTGGAATCACGGTGCTTGCGCGACAGATAGAACGCGGCAACCAAGGCGCGGCGCTCTTCGCCGGTCAATTCGGCATCCATGTCGGCAATCAGGTCGCGGCGGCGACCGAGTAATTGCTTGAACGCTTCGAGCATCATTGCGTCCTTGCTTTCGAAGTGCGCATAGAAGCCACCGACGGTGAGGCCGGCTGCGCCCATCACTTCGCCCACGCTAGGGTCCGCCGGGCCACGCTGAATCAATGCAGCGCTGGCAGCCTTGAGGATGCGTTCGCGGGTTTGAGCTTTTTTATCGTTCATCGTTGCCTCCGAATATTACGACTAGAATATTATTCGCATAATAATATTCTGCAAGTCAAGGATATGACCGCTGGTCTGAAGCACAGTGTAAGGAAAAAGGAGAATTGGCCAAACGCCAGACAAACAAAAGGGCCATTCAATAATTGAATGACCCTTATAAAATCCCGCAGAGCGGGTAATCGTGGCGTCCCCTAGGGGACTCGAACCCCTGTTACCGCCGTGAAAGGGCGGTGTCCTAGGCCACTAGACGAAGGGGACACAAACCTTCTATACAACTGATCAGCGCTGAGAACTGATCGATTCAAGGCCGGTGTGGCCAGACCTTGAATTGTAAATTGGTGGAGCTAAGCGGGATCGAACCGCTGACCTCCTGCATGCCATGCAGGCGCTCTCCCAGCTGAGCTATAGCCCCGGATTTTTCGCCTCGCGGCGGAGCGACATTTTGCAACATCGCTTCTGTAAAACTGGCGTCCCCTAGGGGACTCGAACCCCTGTTACCGCCGTGAAAGGGCGGTGTCCTAGGCCACTAGACGAAGGGGACGCAAACCCTTCTATACAACTGATCAACGCTGAGTGTTGATCGCTTCAAGGCCGGTGTGGCCAGACCTTGAAGTGTAAATTGGTGGAGCTAAACGGGATCGAACCGTTGACCTCTTGCATGCCATGCAAGCGCTCTCCCAGCTGAGCTATAGCCCCTCATCGTTGATGTCATCGCTGAGGACGGGGCGAATCTTAAGGGCGTATCGAAAGCCTGTCAAACTTATTTTTGAAATTTTTCAAAGTTTTTCGTCGGCATAACAATCACTTACCGCCCTCCCCCGTAAATCCGGGACTTGGGATAAAGCATGCCCCTGTAGGAGCTGCCGCAGGCTGCGATCTTTTGACGTTGCCGTTTAAAGATCAAGATCAAAAGATCGCAGCCTTCGGCAGCTCCTACAGGGGGGTTAAGTTATCAGGCGATAGCGCCCAGCAGTTTTTCCCACTCTTTGTTTTCTTTCTTCGACACGCCGCCCAGCAGGTCGATCGCCTGACGCAGACGATAACGGGTCAGGTCCGGGCCAAGGATTTCCATCGCATCGAGTACCGACACCGAACTCGCCTGCCCGGTGATCGCCGCGAACATCAGCGGCATCGCATCGCGCAGCTTCAACTCCAGCGATTCGACCACTGCCTGAATCGTCGCGGTGATGTTGTCCTTCTCCCACTGACGCAGGCTTTCCAGCTTCCACAGGATCAACTGCATCAACTGGCGAACCTGATCACCCGAAAGCTTCTTCGATTCGAACAGCTTGGCATCCGGGTTAACGCCACCAGCGAAGAAGAACCCGCCCAGCGGTGCAACCTGGCTGAAGGTTTCGACGCGACCCTGAACATGCGGCGCGATCTTCATCATGTATTCGGAATTGAACGCCCACTTCTGCACGCGTGCGGCGAACTCTTCCACCGGCAGATCACGCAGCCACTGGCCGTTTAGCCACGACAGCTTCTCGATGTCGAAGATCGGCCCGCCCAGCGAAACACGCTTGAGGTCGAAGTTGTCGACCATTTCCTGCAGCGAAAACTTCTCGCGCTCGTCCGGCATCGACCAGCCCATGCGACCGAGGTAGTTGAGCATCGCTTCCGGCATGAAGCCCATGCGCTCGTAGAACGTCACCGAAGTCGGGTTCTTGCGCTTGGACAACTTGCTCTTGTCCGGGTTACGCAGCAGCGGCATGTAGCACAGCTCTGGTTGCTCCCAGCCGAAGTATTCGTACAGCAGAATCAGTTTCGGTGCCGATGGCAGCCATTCTTCGCCGCGCAGGACGTGGGTGATGCCCATCAGGTGATCGTCGACGACGTTGGCGAGGAAGTACGTTGGCAGGCCGTCGGTCTTCATCAGCACTTGCATGTCCATGCGATCCCACGGGATCTCGACATCACCACGGAGCATGTCCGGCACCACGCAAACGCCTTCGCTCGGCACCTTCATGCGGATCACGTGGGGTTCGCCAGCGGCCAGACGAGCGGCGACTTCTTCTTTCGACAGCAGCAGCGCGCGGCCGTCGTAGCGTGGCGTTTCGCCGCGAGCCATTTGCTCGGCGCGCATCTGATCCAGCTCTTCAGCGGTGCAGAAGCACGGGAACGCATGGCCCATGTCGACCAGTTGCTGGCAGTACTTCTGATAGATGTCGCCACGCTCGCTCTGCCGGTACGGGCCGTGCGGCCCGCCAACGTCCGGGCCTTCGCTCCAGTCGATGCCCAGCCAGCGCAGGGCGTCGAAGATCTGCTGTTCGGACTCGCGGGTCGAACGCAACTGGTCGGTGTCTTCGATGCGCAGGATGAACTCACCGCCATGCTGCTTGGCAAAGCAGTAGTTGAACAATGCGATGTAAGCGGTACCTACGTGGGGATCCCCGGTAGGCGATGGCGCGATGCGAGTGCGGACGGTGGTCATGGCATGTCTCGAAAAGAATGAAAAGCAAAACAATCAAGCGGCGAATGGTAACAGGCGACACCCGCCCCGCTCCAGCAGGCAGGGCATTTAAGCCAAGTTTGCGTCTGTAACGCCGGTAAGCCGTGGTGAATGGGCAAATATCAGCGGATGGCATTTACCGTTTATCGGCTGTATGCCAGATTCGCCTGCTGATAACTTTCCTTACAATTCCTCGACTACAGTTTGCCCATGCCTGCCCAACTCAAGCGTCGCCTGTTGATTTTCCTGCTGCTGGTCCTGTTGATTGCCGGGGGCTTCTTCGCCCACTGGTTTTTCAAGGGACGCTTTTATGAAAGCACCGACAACGCCTATGTCCAGGGCGAAATCACCCGTGTGTCGAGCCAACTGAGCGCGCGCATCGATGAAGTGCTGGTGCAGGACAATCAGCACGTGGAAAAAGGCCAGCTACTGGTGCGCCTGGAACCGAATGATTTCCGCCTGGCCATCGATCGCGCCAATGCCGCCCTCGCCACCCGCGAAGCCGAGCGCCTGCAGGCGCAAAGCAAATTGACTCAGCAATCGAGCCTGATCGCCGCCAGCGATGCGCAAGTGGCGACCACCCAAGCGACACTTGGCCGCTCGCAGATGGATTTGTCGCGCGCCGAAACCCTGCGCAAACCCGGTTACGTTTCCGAAGAACGCGTGACCACCCTCTCCGCCGACGCCCACATTGCCCGCTCGCAAGTGGCCAAGGCGCAAGCCGACGCACAAGGCCAGCGTCAGCAAGTCAACGCCCTGAACGCCGAAATCAAACGCCTCGACGCGCAGATCGCCAACGCTCGCGCCGATCTCGCGCAAGCCGAACTCAACCTGACCCGCAGTGAAATCCACGCACCGATCAGCGGTCTCGTCGGCCAGCGCGCCGCGCGCAACGGCCAAGTGGTGCAGGCCGGTGCCTATCTGCTGTCGATCGTCCCGGACGAAGATATCTGGGTGCAGGCCAACTTCAAGGAAACCCAGATCGGCCATATGCAACCCGGTCAGAAAGCCGAACTGACCTTCGACGCCTACGGCGACACACCGATCGAAGCGCGGGTCGACAGTCTGTTCGCCGCTTCCGGTGCGCAGTTCAGCCTGCTGCCACCGGACAACGCCACCGGCAACTTCACCAAAGTCGTGCAGCGGATTCCGGTGAAGTTGACGTTCAAGGCCGACAACCCGCTGCACGGCAAGATCCGTCCGGGCATGTCCGTCACCGCCACCGTGAACATCAAAGACGCCCCGG
This sequence comes from Pseudomonas sp. AC242, assembly GCF_979258655.1. Classification (NCBI taxonomy): domain Bacteria; kingdom Pseudomonadati; phylum Pseudomonadota; class Gammaproteobacteria; order Pseudomonadales; family Pseudomonadaceae; genus Pseudomonas; species Pseudomonas sp. AC242. The sequence goes on along the minus strand of NZ_OZ409873.1, from coordinate 1,425,753 downwards.
ACAATGGCCGGTGATTCGCTGATCCGCCCGGTCGGCGAGCCGACTCGGCGCGACTGGATTGCGGTGATGAGCGTAATGCTCGGCGCTTTTATGGCCGTGCTCGACATCCAGATCACCAACTCTTCTTTGAAGGATATTCAGGGCGCCTTGTCGGCGACACTGGAAGAAGGCTCGTGGATTTCCACCTCGTATCTGGTCGCGGAAATCATCATGATCCCGCTGACCGCGTGGCTGGTGCAGTTGTTGTCGGCGCGTCGGCTGGCGGTGTGGGTGTCGCTGGGTTTTCTGGCTTCGTCGTTGCTCTGCTCGATGGCGTGGAGCCTGGAGAGCATGATCGTCTTTCGCGCCATGCAGGGTTTCACCGGTGGCGCGCTGATCCCGCTGGCGTTCACCCTGACCCTGATCAAACTCCCCGAACACCACCGCGCCAAAGGCATGGCGATGTTCGCCATGACCGCCACGTTCGCGCCATCAATCGGTCCGACGCTGGGCGGCTGGCTCACGGAAAACTGGGGCTGGGAGTACATTTTCTATATCAACATCCCGCCGGGCCTGATCATGATCGCCGGACTGATGTACGGACTAGAGAAGAAAGAAGCGCACTGGGAACTGCTGAAAAGCACCGACTACACCGGCATCCTCACGCTGGGAGTCGGCCTCGGTTGCCTGCAAGTCTTTCTTGAAGAAGGCCATCGCAAGGACTGGCTCGAATCGAGCCTGATCGTGACCCTGGGCAGCATCGCCCTGCTCAGCCTGATTACCTTTGTGATCGTGCAGATTTCCAAACCGAATCCGCTGATCAACCTTGGCATTCTGCGCAATCGCAACTTTGGCTTGTCGAGTATTTCCAGCCTGGGCATGGGTGTCGGGTTGTACGGTTCGATCTATCTGTTGCCGCTGTATCTGGCGCAGATCCAGAACTACAACGCCCTGCAGATCGGCGAAGTGATCATGTGGATGGGCGTGCCGCAGCTGTTCCTGATTCCGCTGGTGCCGAAGCTGATGAAGTTTGTTTCGCCGAAATGGCTGTGCACGATCGGCTTTGGGCTGTTCGGGCTGGCGAGTTTTTCTTCGGGGGTGCTCAACCCGGACTTTGCCGGGCCGCAGTTCAATCAGATTCAGATCATTAGGGCGTTGGGGCAGCCGTTGATCATGGTGACGATTTCGCTGATTGCCACGGCGTACATCCTGCCGCAGGACGCGGGGTCGGCGTCGAGTCTGTTCAATATTCTGCGTAACCTCGGCGGTGCGATCGGCATTGCCTTGCTGGCGACGCTGCTGGATGCGCGCACCAAGACTTACTTCGATTATTTGCGCGAGGCGGTGGTGCCGACCAATCCGCAGGTGGCTGAGCGGCTGGCATCGATGACGGATCGGTTTGGCAGTGACACGGCGGCGCTGGGCAAACTGAGTGAAATCGTCCATCAACAGGCGGCGATCATGGCTTACAACGATGCGTTTCACTTTGTCGGGATTGCGCTGGGGATCAGCATGTTGGCGATCTTGTTGACCAAGAAACTGCCGCAAGGGCTGAAGGCTGGGGAGTCACACTAACTGCAACTGATCGTTCCCATGCTCCGCGTGGGAATGACTCCGGTGACGCTCTGCGTCACAGCGGACGCGGAGCGTCCGGGCTGCATTCCCACGCAGAGCGTGGGAACGATCCTCCTTACACAGCCAAAAGCCGCTCGCGCAGTTTGGCAATCTCATCACGCATCTGCGCCGCCGCTTCAAACTCCAGATCCCGCGCCAGCTGATACATCTTCTCTTCCAGCGCACGAATGCGTTTGGTGATCTCGCTCGGCGAACGCAATTCGGCTTCGTACTTGGCGTTCTCTTCGGCGGCCTTGGCCATGCCTTTGCGCTTCTTGCTGCGCGAGCCCGGCACGGTGGCGCCTTCCATGATGTCGGCGACGTCCTTGATCACACCGCGCGGGGTGATGCCGTTTTCCAGGTTGAAGGCGATCTGCTTGTCGCGACGCCGCTCGGTCTCGCCGATCGCGCGCTCCATCGAACCGGTCATGCGATCGGCATAGAGAATCGCCCGACCATTGAGGTTACGCGCCGCGCGGCCAATGGTCTGAATCAGCGAACGCTCGGAGCGCAGGAAACCTTCCTTGTCCGCATCGAGAATCGCCACCAGCGACACTTCCGGCATGTCCAGACCTTCACGCAGCAAATTGATCCCGACCAGCACATCAAAAGTGCCAAGGCGCAGATCGCGGATGATCTCGACTCGCTCAACCGTATCGATGTCCGAGTGCAGATAACGCACACGCACGCCATGGTCGGCAAGGTAATCGGTAAGGTCTTCGGCCATGCGCTTGGTCAGCGTGGTGACCAGCACCCGCTCTTCGACCGCCACGCGTTTGCTGATTTCCGAGAGCAGATCGTCGACCTGAGTCAGCGCCGGGCGCACCTCAACCTGCGGGTCGACCAGACCGGTCGGCCGTACCACTTGCTCGACCACGCGCCCGGCGTGCTCGGCTTCGTAATTGCCCGGGGTCGCCGAGACAAAAATGGTCTGTGGGCTGACCCCTTCCCACTCGTCAAAACGCATCGGCCGGTTATCCAGTGCCGACGGCAGACGGAAGCCGTATTCGACGAGGGTTTCCTTGCGCGAACGGTCGCCCTTATACATCGCGCCGACCTGCGGCACGCTGACGTGGGATTCGTCGATCACCAGCAAGGCATCGGCCGGCAGGTAATCGTAGAGCGTCGGCGGCGCAGCGCCGGCCGGACGCCCGGACAGATAGCGCGAGTAGTTTTCGATACCGTTGCAGTAACCCAGTTCGAGGATCATTTCCAGGTCGAAACGGGTGCGCTGCTCCAGCCGCTGAGCCTCGACCAGTTTGTTGTTGCTGCGCAGGTATTCGAGGCGCTCCTGCAATTCGACTTTGATGTGTTCGATGGCGTCGAGCAGGGTTTCCCGAGGCGTCACATAGTGGCTCTTCGGGTAGAAGGTGAAACGCGGCATCTTGCGGATGACTTCGCCGGTCAGCGGGTCGAACGCGGAAATGCTTTCGACTTCGTCATCGAACAGCTCGATACGGATCGCTTCCAGATCGGATTCCGCCGGATAGATGTCGATCACGTCACCGCGAACACGGAAGGTCGCGCGGGCAAAATCCATGTCATTGCGGGTGTATTGCAGGTCGGCCAGACGCCGTAGCAGCGCACGCTGATCGAGTTTGTCGCCGCGATCGACATGCAGCACCATCTTCAAATAGGTTTCCGGGCTGCCCAGACCGTAGATACACGACACCGTGGTGACGATGATCGCGTCCTTGCGCTCGAGCAGCGCTTTGGTCGCGGACAGACGCATCTGCTCGATGTGGTCGTTGATCGACGCGTCCTTCTCGATGAAGGTGTCGGACGACGGCACATAGGCTTCGGGCTGATAGTAGTCGTAGTAGGAAACGAAGTATTCAACGGCGTTATTCGGGAAAAACGCCTTGAACTCGCCGTACAACTGCGCGGCGAGGGTCTTGTTCGGCGCCAGCACCAGCGTCGGGCGCTGAATCTGCGAGATGACATTGGCGATACTGAAGGTCTTGCCCGAGCCGGTCACACCGAGCAGCGTCTGGTGCGCCAGCCCGGCTTCGATACCCTCGACCAATTGGCGAATGGCTTCCGGTTGATCGCCGGCGGGCTCGAAGCGGGTGACGAGCTGGAATTCGGACATATACACCTCTGGGATCGCGGCATTCCGAACAAAGCGGAGCACCACGGGGACGACCGTAAACGACCGGTGTCGCGCAAGAAAAAACCTGGATTGTGCTCAATGTGGTGGCGATTGCCTCACCTTTCAAGGCAAACGTCCTACATCCGGTAAAGACTCTGACACGCGCAGTCGACTAACGGTCAAGAAATAATCGGAAAAACTTGCCTGAAAAGCCGAATCGCCTGTCGCCATTGTTCCGTAATGGCCTCTATACTAGCTCCCCGTTTGTGCACCGCTCTAGTGCATCCGGCTGGAGCGCGACACGTCCCTCCATTCTCCATTCAGAGCCGCCGCAATAATGAGCCTGTTCTCCGCTGTCGAAATGGCACCCCGCGATCCAATCCTGGGCCTCAACGAAGCATTCAACGCCGATACCCGGACCACCAAGGTCAACCTGGGCGTGGGTGTTTACTGCAACGAAGAGGGGCGAATTCCACTTCTGCGCGCCGTGATCGAAGCCGAGACGATTCGCGTCGCTCAACACGCTTCGCGCGGTTACCTGCCGATCGATGGCATCGCTGCCTACGACCAGGCCGTGCAAAAGCTGCTGTTCGGCAACGACTCGCCGCTGATCAGCGCCGGTCGCGTCATCACCACTCAGGCCGTCGGCGGGACCGGCGCACTGAAAATCGGTGCCGACTTCCTCAAGCAACTGCTGCCGAACGCTGTCGTGGCGATCAGCGACCCGAGCTGGGAAAACCACCGCGCCCTGTTCGAAACCGCCGGTTTCCCGGTGCAGAACTACCGTTACTACGACGCCGCCACCCACGACGTAAACCGTACCGGCATGCTCGAAGACCTCAACGCCCTGCCGAACGGCTCGATCGTTATCCTCCACGCTTGCTGCCACAACCCGACCGGCGTCGACCTGACCCCGGCGGACTGGAACAACGTGCTGGACGTGGTTAAAGCCAAAGGTCACGTACCGTTCCTCGACATGGCCTACCAGGGCTTTGGCGACGGTATCGACGAAGACGCCGCTGCCGTGCGCCTGTTCGCTGAATCCGGCCTGACCTTCTTCGTTTCGAGCTCGTTCTCCAAGTCGTTCTCGCTGTACGGCGAGCGCGTTGGCGCCCTGTCGATCATCAGCGAATCGAAAGAAGAAAGCGCGCGCGTGCTGTCGCAAGTCAAACGCGTGATCCGCACCAACTACTCCAACCCGCCAACCCACGGCGCAAGCATCGTAGCGGCCGTGCTGAACAGCCCGGAACTGCGCGCACAGTGGGAAGCCGAGCTGGCTGAAATGCGTCTGCGCATTCGTGGCATGCGCGAGCAGATGGTTGCCCTGCTGGCCGAGAAAGCGCCGGGCCGCGACTTCAGCTTCGTCGGTCGTCAGCGCGGCATGTTCTCCTACTCCGGCCTGACCACTGAGCAAGTGCATCGCCTGCGCAACGAGTTCGGCATCTACGCCCTGGATACCGGTCGTATCTGTGTGGCAGCGCTGAACCAGAGCAACATCAAGGCAGTAACGGATGCGATTGTTCAGGTCATCTGATTTCGCTGCGTGATGAAAAACGGGAAGCCTTGGGGCTTCCCGTTTTTTTATTGCCACGAAACAATCCCCATACCCTCTAAACTGCACACAAATCCCATTGTAGGAGTGAGCCTGCTCGCGATAGCGTTTTTTCAGCCGAAGCATCACTGTCTGACACACCGCTATCGCGAGCAGGCTCACTCCTACAGGGTTTTGTGTTTATCCGAGTATTTTGTGAGAAGCCAAATGAAAAACGACAACCTGCGCGCCGACCGTGACGATCTGGATGACTTCATCCCCCGCGCCTCAGCCAAACGCGAAAAAAGCCTGGTGCTGCAAGTAGCGGCCGGGGTGTTTCTCGGTGGTCTGGCGCTGTGGCTGGTGCAACTGGCGGCCACCGCGGCTTACGCCAAACTGATGATGGGCACCATCACCTTCGGCAGTTAAGCCAGTTCGCTCGCACGCTGACTCGCGGCATCGTCATAAACGACGTACAGCGATTCGGCGATCTGGCTTTTGATCGCCTTGGTGCTTTCAAGGCCCAGGACGAAGCCTTCGGCCTTGCCACCGGCGCGGTTCAATTCCTCAGCGGTGCTGGCCTGGGTGATTGCATCAAAGAGTTTTTCGGCGTGGGGACCGACGCCTTTGGGCAGGCTGATTTGCGCGATGCTCATGCGAACACCTCGCTGTTACAGGACAAACGGTTCATGACGCGGACCTTTTTCGGCAAATGGCCGGCAGCGCGTGTGACCACTTCCGGGCAGCCATGGTAGACCTCTGCTGCGGTTCTGGTAACCGCCAATCGCTGACAAGTCATCGTCCGTCCCGAGAATTCATTTAATTTTTCCGCCCATGCTTGACTTCTCTTTTTGAATCAGTAACATACGCACCAATTCCGCAATAGCTCAGTTGGTAGAGCAAATGACTGTTAATCATTGGGTCCCTGGTTCGAGTCCAGGTTGTGGAGCCAAATAGCAAAGCCCCTGAATCGAAAGATTCAGGGGCTTTTTTGTGGGCGCTCGAAAAGATCAGAAGATCGCAGCCTTCGGCAGCTCCTACAGATTCAGCGTTCATCCGCAGAATCGGCGGAGTATGAGATCTGTGTAGGAGCTGCCGAAGGCTGCGATCTTTTGATCTTGAAATGAAAAAGGGCCGATCTGCGGTTAACAGATCGACCCTTTTCTATTCAGCTACAGCGGTCAGACATGCTCGCTGCTTTTCACCTGCACCTTCGGCGCACCGTGCCCATGATCGTGGTCATCTGGCTCGATCACCGGCACTTCCTTGCCATCGCAGTCATGCAGCTTACCGTCGCTGAAGTAATCGCCTTCACGCAGCGCCGCCAGATCGCGATAGCGCAGGGTCCGCTCTTCCGCCGCCGCAAACACCGACTGCTGATCCGAGTTACCGGCAGTGAAGTGGTTGAACGCCAGGTTGAGCAGGATCGCCATGATCGCCGACGAACTGATGCCCGAGTGGAAAATGGTCGCGAACCAGCTTGGGAAGTGATCGTAGAAGTTCGGCGCAGCAATCGGGATCATGCCGAAACCGATCGAGGTGGCGACGATGATCAGGTTGACGTTGTTGCGGTAATCCACCTTGGACAGCGTGCGGATACCGCTCGCCGCCACCGTACCGAACAGCACGATACCGGCGCCGCCGAGTACCGACGTCGGCACTGCTGCGATAACCCGGCCCATGAACGGCAGCAGACCAAGGATCACCAAGAAGATACCGCCAGTCGCCACTACATAGCGGCTCTTGATTCCGGTCACCGCCACCAGCCCGACGTTCTGGGCGAAGGCGCTCTGGGTGAACGAACCGAAAATCGGCGCAAACATACTCGACAGCATGTCCGCCCGCAGGCCATTGCCCAGACGTTTGGAATCGACTTTGGTGCCGATGATCTCACCGACCGCCAGAATGTCTGCCGACGTTTCCACCAGGGTCACCATGACCACGATGCACATCGACAGGATCGCGGCGAAGTGGAAGGTCGGCATGCCGAAGTGGAACGGCGTCGGGAAGCCGAACATCGGCCCGGTGGTGACGCTGGAGAAATCCGCCATGCCGAGGAACACCGCCAGCACCGTGCCGATCACCATGGCCAACAGGATCGACAGACGCGAGATGGTCGAGCTGCCGACCTTGCTCAGCAACAGCACCAATACCAGCGTCACCGCCGCCAGACCGATGTTCTGCATGCTGCCGAAATCCGGCGCGTGACTGTTGCCGCCCATCGCCCAGCGTGCGGCCACCGGCATCAGCGTCAGGCCGATGGTGGTGATCACGATACCGGTGACCAAGGGCGGAAAGAACTTGGTGATTCGCGAGAACACCGGCGTGATCAGTAACCCGATCAAGGACGCCGCTATCACCGCGCCGAGCACCGACTGGAAGCCGCCCTCCCCGCCACTGCTGACGATTGCGACCATGGTCGCCACGCCGGAGAACGACACACCCTGCACCAGCGGCAACTGACAGCCAAAAAACGGCAGACCCAGGGTTTGCAGCAGCGTCGCCAGCCCCCCCGCAAACAATGAAGCAGCAATCAGCAAACCGATGTCCGCCGGCGACAGGCCGGCCGCCTGGCCGATGATCAGTGGCACCGCAACGATACCGCCGTACATGGTCAGAACATGTTGCAGGCCGTAAGCCATATTCGCGCCGACCCCGAGATTTTCGTCCTCGGGCCGTTGGTGTGAAACATGGGGCGTTTTCATGGTGGGGGGTTCCCTGGTTTTTGTTATGCGCACACTGTATTCAAAACTCGCGACAAGTGTCCATGGTTTTGTATACAAAATATCCGGAGCGGGTTACTCGTCACTCAAACGGCCTGATGACTTGAGGACCCCCTCATCACGTGGCACGATCAAAAGCCATGCCGTACGGATCAACGGATGCCCCCCGCCGGGCAAGAAAAGGAAGTCACCATGAGTGGAAAACCCGCTGCACGCGCCACAGACGCCACAACCTGCCCTGCCCTGCCCATGCGGCGCAGAAAATAGTTGCCGGCTCTCCCGACGTATTCTTCGATGGTTTGCCAGCCGCGCGCCTCGGCGACACAGCCTCTTGCGGCAGTTCCATCAGCGGCAACATTTCCGCAACCGTCTTCATCAACGGTAAAAACGCCGCCACCCAAGGCAGTCTTGGTAGCCATGGCGACGTTATCGTCGGCGGTTCCGGCACCGTCATCATTGGCCAGAGCGGCGGTGGCGCTGCGATCAGCCCCGTTCCGCCGATCAACCTCGGTTTCGACGAACAGTTCACGTTGCTGGACGCCGACGGCGAGCCTGTCCCGGACTTCGCTTACAAAATCACCACCGCGTCCGGCAAGGTAATCCGCGGCATCACCAATGAGCGCGGACTGACCCAGAGAGTCTCGACCCGAGCGAGCGAACTGCTGCATCTGGAGCCTGACGACCTGGCCTGAGCAGGAAAAACCAGTGGCTGAATTCACCTGAAGGGAGTTGTAACCAGCATGGCGCAGGCAATCCTCAACAATAACCGGGCTCCCTCGAACCGGCAGAGTGGCAGTACGCATCCCGCAGTCGTTGTCACCAAATACACCAAACGGGCTGACGAAAACGGCTGGCTGAGTGTAAAACTCGAACCTAAAGGCACGCTCGTCGCCCTCTGCGAATAAACCAAAGTGACCTTCACCAAGGAGTCCGGTGGTCGAACCTACTTCCGGATCGCCGACGGCAATTCGGAGTTCGTCGGGCAGACGGCCAGCCTGAAAACCGAAAATGCCTTGAAGTACCTGATGGACACCCCGCCAACGGCGCCTGCCACCGTCAAGGTCAAGTACACCGGTGCACCGGTGCACCGGCCCATGCGGTCTCGGAGTTCAAAGGCAAACTGCTGCAGCAATGGGCACAGGTCAGCTTCAATGGCAAAACGGCGAAGGTGACGCTGAACAGCCAGTGGGGCGGCGAATTTACCCCGATCCCACCCGGACGCCATCGGATCATGGCGCCTGACCGCTCCCACGGAAATATCTCCACGGATGGCTACAAGGTACAAGGTAATCTGCATTGCACCGACGTCTGGTTTCCAATCGAACTGCAAGGTACAAAAGGCAACAGCAGCCGTTACATCCATGTCGGTCATTTGTCCGACGGCTGTGTCACCTTTTATGAGTTGATAAAATGGAACGACATCTACGACTACCTGATCTGCCAGCGAGTCAAAGGTGAAGGCGGGAAATATGTCGGTGAATTGCTGGTGGAGAAATAATTGAAACGGTTGCTACTTATCCGATGGATACCCGCGCTGCTGCTGGTCATTGCCAGCAGTGCCAGTGCCAGTGCCGACTTTGGCTGTGATGACTTTCTTTCGAAGCTCGCAGACAAGCCATCGTTTGTTGAATTCAAAGGCTGCAAACAGGCGCTTGACCGCATGGGCCAGCCATTTTCAGCCAGCTATGAAGTATCCGGGGCCAATGCTTCGAAAGCCGAACAGTACCTTGAACAGCACTTCGGGATTTTGCCGATCACGCGCGCCTGTTGTGTCTGGGACTCGACCCAAAATGGTTTCAGAGATCCAGCAACAGGCATCAACTACCTCATCAGCATTGGCTCAGAGGAAACAGAGGTCAGGCAACGGGAATTGTGGGCCAAGATCAATCGCTTCACGATCCAGGTCGATGCTTACGCTGAGGATCCCTGACCAGGCTGGATAAGGCGTCCGAGCACCGGCCTCAACAACTGTGGACTCGCGACCCGTATCCCGAACTCAACCTCAATCAGATCGAGTAGATCCTCGACGTCCGCGACCTCACGCCGCTCGCTCTCGGCGCCCATGCGATGAATGGCGAAACTGCCGTTGTTCAGCGTCTTGCGCCAGCCATCGCCGGTACGCGCGACCATCAGACGTTGGGTAAACGGTGACTCGGGGTGTGTCGAGACGTACCAGTTGCCGATGGTGTAATCGATGTCTTCCTGGCGTTGCAGATCGAACAGGTACATCGATCGCCACTCACCCGCCACCTTGGCACGCAGCATGTAGCCGTCGGCCTGTTTTTCAATGCGATAAGGTTCGTGAGGGGTCGCTTGCTCAGTCTCGGTATCGAGAAGCAGCGGCGCGGTCGGCACCATGCCACCGAAACCGACATCGGTGATGTAGCGCACATCGTCGATGGTCACCAGACTCAAACGGTGTGTACGCGCTGTCCAACTGCCTTCGGGCTGATTCATTACCACGCGCCCGCTGATGGCCCGAGCTTCGAACCCCAGTTCCAGCAACAGGGCAAAGAACAGGTTATTCAGTTCATAGCAGTAACCACCGCGCCCACCGAGCAAGACTTTTTCTTCAATGGACGGCAGGTCGATCAACACCGGCGCCCCGCTGATCGTCGCCAGGTTCTCGAACGGAAACACGCCGGTATGACGCAATTGCAGCAGACGCAGGGTCGCAAGTGTGGGTTCCGGTGGCTTTTCAAAACCCAGACGTTGCAGGTACAGCTTCCGATTCGTCAGGCGTGGCTCACTCATTGCTCGATCCTTATGCATGGGGCCGCAGGTCACTGCGTTGATGGTCGCCATGTATACGGGATCCGGCACTGTTTTCGACAATTGATTTCGCCAATCGCCTGCTAGCGTTTCTTGCGTGAACCGATACGGATCCACGTCGGCGCATGGTCACTGGCGTGCGGTTCGTTGCGCACCCATGCGTCTACGCCGGCTTCATGCAGATAAGGACTCAGCGCCGGGTTGAGCAGCAGATGATCGATGCGCAGACCGGAGTTGGTTTGCCAGTGTTGGCGGAAGTAGTCCCAGAAGGTGTAGAGCCGATCCTCGGGATACAGATGCCGCAGCGAATCGGTCCAGCCCTGATCGAGCAAGCGCTGATAACACTCGCGACTCTCAGGTTGCAGCAGCGCATCCTTGAGCCAGGAACGGGTGTTGTAGATGTCCATGTCGGTGGGCACGACGTTGTAGTCACCGGCCAGCACCACCGGGTGATCGCTGCTTTGCAAATCCTTCGCATACGCGATGAGCCGTTCGAACCAGGCCAGTTTGTAATCGAATTTCGGTCCCGGTTGCGGGTTGCCATTGGGCAGGTACAGGCAGCCGACCAGCACGCCGTGCACCGCCGCTTCCAGATAACGGCTGTGCTTGTCATCCGGATCGCCGGGCAAACCGCGACGACTTTCCAGCGGTTGCGCGTCGCGGGCGAGAATCGCCACGCCGTTCCACGAAGCCTGGCCCTGCCATATCGCGCCGTAGCCGGCGGCCTCCAGCTCTGCGGCGGGGAATGCCGTGTCGACAGACTTGAGTTCTTGCAGGCAGGCGATGTCCGGTTGCTCGCGCTTGAGCCAATCCAGCAGATTCGGCAAACGTGCGCGCAGGCCGTTGACGTTGTAGGTGGCGATCCGCAGGTTTTTCATCGGCTGAGGCTCCTGCCCATGGGCTGTGAAAATTCTGACCTCGTGAACATCGCGCCGGTTGCATCGGATCCACCCGCTGCGGCGTAATAGGCGCTCGCCATTCGCCCGCTCCGCCGAGACCTGAACCCCATGCAAACCACGCTGCAAGGTCAGCGCATCCTTTTGCGCCCGCTCCAGTATTCAGATGCCGCTGCCCTGCTCCACGCTGCCGCTGACGGCGAATTGTGGAACCTCACCGTCACGGTCGTGCCGTCGGCGAGCACCGTCGACAGCTACCTGAAAAAAGCCCTCGATGGCCGTGACGCCGGCTCGGTGCTGCCGTTTGTCATTGTGCTCAAAGAGAGCGGCGAAGTGATCGGCTCTACACGTTTCTGGAAGATCGACCCGCTCAATCGCAAGCTGGAAATCGGTAGCAGCTGGATTTCCGCGAGCTGGCAAAAATCCTTCGTCAACACCGAAGCCAAATACCTGATGCTGTGTCACGCCTTCGACGTGCTCGATTCCGTGCGGGTGCAGTTCACCACCGACGAGAATAACCAGAAGTCACGCAATGCGATTCTGCGCCTTGGCGCACAGCAGGAAGGCATCGTCCGTCATGAGCGGATCATGCCGGACGGGCGCAAGCGCAATTCGGTACGGTTCAGCATCATCGACGACGAGTGGCCGCAGGTGCGTCTGCACCTGGAACGGAAACTCGCTGCCCACGCATAACCATCAGGCGCGGCTGCGCAGCCATTGCAGGAAGCCTTTCTTCGGCGCCACCACCGGCGCTTCCTCGGTCAGCGATTGCGCCTTGTGCAGGCGATAATCGAGCAAGGCTTGCATCGCGTCGTTGATGTCGTGACGGGCGTCGAGGCACGGCTTCAGGTAGGACTTTTCAATGCGGTACAGCACGCAAAAGGTTTTCGCCGAAAAGTCCGCCGGCAGCGAGGAATCGGACAGAATCCCCGCCTCGCCGATGACCTCGCCCGGCCCCATGCGCCCGGATTCGAACGGCGTGCCGTGACGCTTCAAAGTCACCGACACCACACCGGACTCAATAATGAACAGATGATCGCTGACCTCGCCGCCCGCGAGAATGACTTCGCCGGCACGGAAGGTTTGCAGGCTCATGTTCTGACTGAAGGTGTCTTTTTCTTCCTGGCGCAGGGTCGAGAAGATCGGCGAACTGTCGAGCAGCGCCCGTGGTCGCGACAAATTGGTCGGCGCAGTGCTTTCATCACTCGACAGCAGGTTGACCCCGGACGCCTGCAAGTGCCGATACGCCAGGTCAAACAGTTGATTGCGCACCACCCGCTTCTCACCCATCGAAGCGACGAAACCGCTGATCTCGTATTCCGCGCCACTGCTGCCGGAGCTTTTCAGGGCGACGCTCGGTGCAGGCGTGTCGAGCAATTGCCGGCAACCCTGCATGGCCCGCTCCAGCGCATCGATCACCGAACTGGGCCGCGCATGCGGGCTGACCTGCACACTGACTGCGACGCCAAACATATTGCTCGGCCGACTGAAGTTGATGATCTTGGCCTTGGCCGCCAGCGAGTTGGGAATCACCGCCATGCTGCCCTGACTGGTTTGCAGGCGCGTGGCGCGCCAGTCGATGTCGGTGACCCGTCCTTCGGTGCCGTCGATCGAGATCCAGTCATCCAGTTGATAAGGCTTGGTGGTGTTGAGGACGATCCCGGAAAACACATCGCTGAGCGTGCTCTGCAAGGCCAGACCGACGATGATCGCCAACGCTCCGGAGGTGGCCAGCACGCCTTTGACCGGCAGATCCAGCACGTACGCCAGCGCGGCAATGATCGCGATGAGGAAAATCACCGCGCCGAGCAAATCCTGCAACAGCCGCCCGGTGTGCCCGACCCGTTGCATCATCACCGCGCCGATCAACACCGTCAGGGTGCGCGCACCGAACAGCCACCAGCCAATCTGCAACCCGGTCGCTGCCAGGTGCAGCGGCACGTTGTCGGCCCACGGTGCGGGCTCCATCGGGTTGAGGCCTTCGTTGAACAGCAGCACGCTGAACAGCGTGAAAATCAGCACCCGCACCAGCAGTTTCCACTCGCTGCCATGGGAACTGATCAGACGCCACAGGCCCAGATCGAGGAGGATCAGGATCAACGCGCAGAACAACGGGTGTTCGGTGAGCAGAGACAGCATCAAACAACTCCGACGGGGGCCAATCGCGAGAAGATCGCACAGATTGAGCAAGTGTAGGAGCAATTGATTTCAGAGCATGAATGCCCGCGCAAAAACACCGCAAAACCCATGTAGGAGCGGCCGCAGGCTGCGATCTTTTGATCTTGAAAAAACAACATCAAAAGATCGCAGCCTGCGGCAGCTCCTACACAGGTTTACGGGGTGGCGGGTTATTTATCGTTGCTCAGGCTGTTGTAGCTGGTGAACAGGTTGCGGTAGTCCGGGATGTGGTTGGAGAACAGCGTGCCCAGCCCTTCAATATCGTTGCGCCAGTCGCGGTGCAGTTCGCAGGCCAGCCCGAACCAGGTCATCAATTGCGCGCCAGCGCTGGACATACGATTCCATGCCGAATCGCGGGTCAGTTCGTTGAACGTACCCGAAGCATCGGTGACCACGAACACATCAAAGCCTTCTTCCAGTGCCGACAGCGCCGGAAACGCCACGCAGACTTCGGTGACCACGCCAGCAATGATCAACTGCTTCTTGCCGGTCGCCTTGATCGCCTTGACGAAATCCTCGTTGTCCCAGGCGTTGATCTGGCCTGGACGGGCGATGTACGGCGCGTCCGGGAACAGCGCTTTCAGCTCCGGCACCAGCGGGCCGTTGGGGCCGGTTTCAAAACTGGTGGTGAGGATCGTCGGCAGCTTGAAGTACTTGGCCAGATCGGCCAGTGCCAGCACGTTGTTCTTGAACTTGTCCGGATCAATATCGCGTACCAGCGACAGCAGCCCGGCCTGGTGGTCGACCAGCAGCACTGCGGCGTTGTTCTTGTCCAGACGTTTGTATTGAGTGGTCATAGCAGTAATCCTCGCGGGTGGTAGAGGCCGACGGGGGGCGGCCTCAGGGGACTCGATCAGCGCTGGGAATCCAGCACTTCGTGTTCGTTCGCGACTTGCTGAGCCTTGAGGTAGCTCTCGATCAGCAATTGATAATGCGGCATGGCCTGGGCGTAGACCGCCGCCCACTGTTCGGCATCGGGACGGTTCCACGAGCCTTGCAGCTCGGAAAGCGTAGCCATGATGTCGATCGGCACCACCCCGGCCTGGGCCAAACGGGCAACGGTCAGATCAGTGGCGAGTTTTGAGTGATTGCCGGACGCGTCGACCACGGCAAACACCCTGTAGCCTTCGTGCACGGCGGCGATGGACGGGAACGCCAGGCACACGCTGGTCAGGGTTCCGGCGATCACCAACGTCTTCTTGCCGGTGGCTTTGACCGCTGCGTGAAATTCCGGATTGTCCCAGGCATTGATTTCGCCTTTGCGCGCCACGTATTGCGCATGCGGCGCCGCTTCGTGAATCTCCGGGATCAACGGCCCGTTCGGCCCTTGCGGCACGGAGGCGGTGGTGATTACCGGCATCTTCAACAGGGTCGCGGCTTTGGCCAGCGCAACGGCATTGGCGCGCAATTGCGGCACGTCGATGTCCTTGACGATCTGGAACAGACCGCTCTGGTGGTCGATCAGCAACATCGCTGCGTCGCTGGCATCGATGGTCGGTTTCTGGCCGTCGAAGTTCGCTGCATTGACAGTGTTCATGTGCGTGTCCTCTTTTCTATAGGCGACAGCCATCCCTGGCCTGCGAACCGGCCTACGCATCCTGTGTAGAGCGGAGTGGTGGTGCGTTAAGCGTGCATCTGGCCGAAGCGGCCGGACTGGAAGTCGGCGAACGCCTGATGGATTTCCTGCTCGGTGTTCATCACGAACGGGCCGTGGCCGACGATCGGTTCGTCGATCGGCTCACCGCTGAGCAGCAACACCACCGCGTCCTGGCTGGCTTCGAGCGTCATCTGATGGCCGTCACGCTCGAACAGCGCCAACTGCCCTTCGCGCACCGATTCCACACCGTTGACCTGCACCGAGCCTTTGAGCACCACCAGCGCGGTGTTGCGGCCTTCGTGCAGATCCAGCGTCAGCAACTTGCCGGCGTTGAGGCGCAAGTCCCACACGTCGATCGGTGTGAAGGTGCGCGACGGGCCTTTGTGGCCCTCGAACTCACCGGCGATCAGTCGCAGGCGGCCGGCATTGTCCTTGAGCGCGATGCTCGGAATGTCGCTGTCGAGAATGGTCTGGTAGCCCGGCGCGGCCATTTTGTCCTTGGCCGGCAGGTTGACCCACAACTGGACCATTTCCAGTTTGCCGCCGGTTTTGGCGAAGTTTTCCGAGTGAAACTCCTCGTGGAGGATCCCGGAAGCGGCGGTCATCCATTGCACATCGCCCGGGCCGATCACACCGCCGCTGCCGGTCGAGTCGCGGTGCTGCACTTCGCCTTCATAAACGATAGTCACGGTTTCGAAACCACGGTGCGGATGCTGACCAACGCCACGCCGTTCGGAGGTCGGGGTGAAATCGGCAGGGCCAGCGTGATCGAGCAGCAGGAACGGGCTGATGTGTTTGCCCAGGTTGTCGTAGGAAAACAGCGTGCGAACCGGGAAACCATCGCCGACCCAATGGCCGCGCGGGCTGGTGTAGATACCGATGATGTTTTTCATGGTTGTCTCCAATGGGGTGAGTGATGCGATGGATTAAGCTTAAATCCATGACCATTAATGCACTAGACTGCAAAAATCAGCCTTAGCGTTCTATCTGGAGAACGATGGTGGAAGACCTCAATACCCTCTACTACTTCACCCAAGTGGTCGAACACCACGGTTTCGCCGCTGCCGGGCGCGCACTGGACATGCCCAAATCAAAACTCAGCCGGCGTATTTCCGAACTGGAAGAGCGCCTCGGCGTACGCCTGCTGCACCGCACCAGCCGCCATTGCTCGCTGACCGAAATCGGCCAGGCGTATTACCAGCGCTGCCTGGCCATGCGCGTCGAAGCCGAAAGCGCCGCCGAGCTGATCGAGCGCAATCGCTCCGAACCGCAGGGCCTGGTGCGCCTGAGTTGCCCGACGGCGCTGCTCAACTCGTGGGTCGGGCCGATGCTCACGCGCTACATGCTCAAATACCCGCTGGTGGAATTGTTTATCGAGAGCACCAACCGCCGCGTCGATCTGCTGCACGAAGGCTTCGACATTGCCTTGCGCGTGCGCTTTCCGCCGCTGGAGAACACCGACATGGTCATGAAGGTGCTGGGCAACAGCACGCAATCGGTGGTCGGTAGCCCACAGTTTGTCGAACGCCTGTCGTCACCGCCCTCGCCCGCTGACCTCAATGGTTTGCCGAGCCTGCATTGGGGCGCGGCGCAGCGTGAATATCAATGGGAGTTGCTGGGGCCGAATGACCACACGGCGCTGATCCGCCACACGCCGCGGATGGTCACCGATGATTTGATCGCGTTGCGTCAGGCGGTGATTGCCGGGGTTGGCGTGGCGCACTTGCCGAGTGTGGTGGTGCGTGAGGATATTGCCGCCGGACGCGTCGTCGAGCTGATTCCGGGTTGGGCGCCGAAGTGCGGGGTGGTGCATGCGATCTTTCCGTCGCGGCGCGGGTTGTTACCGTCGGTGCGCACGTTGATTGATTTTCTCGGCGAGGAGTTTGCCCACAGTGACATTGCCTGAATCGGTGGTGCGCCCGCTCGCGAAGAGGCCAGTCCGGACAACACAAATCCTGGAAAAGATTCATGACTTCTGATCAACAGTGCTTTGCCCCACCAGCGGTTTTTCTCAACGATTCAGACACGGATACTCCTGCCCATTCCCACTGCAACCCTGGAGTCTTTCATGTCTGTACCCGCTTTCGGTCTTGGTACGTTTCGTCTGCAAGGCCAAGTGGTCATCGATTCGGTGAGCACCGCCCTTGAACTCGGCTACCGGGTCATCGACACCGCGCAAATCTACGAAAACGAAGCCGATGTCGGCGCGGCCATTGCGGCCAGCGGCATCCCACGCGACGAGCTGTTCCTCACCAGCAAGATCTGGGTCGCCAACTTCGCCAAGGATCGGTTGATCGACAGCCTCAAGGAGAGCCTGCAGAAATTGCAGACCGACTACCTCGACCTGACGTTGATTCACTGGCCATCGCCGGAAAACCAGGTACCGGTCGAAGAATTCATGGGCGCGCTGCTGGAGGCCAAGCGCCTGGGCCTGACCCGGCAGATCGGCGTGTCCAACTTCACCATCGATTTGATGCAGCAGGCTATTGCTGCGGTCGGTGCAGAAAACATCGCAACCAACCAGATCGAACTGCACCCGTACCTGCAAAACCGCAAAGTAGTCGAGTTTGCCCGCAGCCAAGGCATCCACATCACCTCGTACATGACCCTCGCCTACGGTGAAGTGTTGAAAGATCCGTTGCTCCAGCAGATCGCCGAACGTCTGCAGGCGACGCCGGCACAAGTCACCCTGGCCTGGGCGATGCAGTCGGGCTACGCGGTGATCCCGTCGTCGACCAAACGTGACAACCTGCAAAGCAATCTTGCTGCCACCGCGCTGACGCTAAGCGACGCCGATATGGCGCTGATTGCCACACTCGATCGCGGCCATCGCCTGACCAGCCCGAAAGGCATCGCGCCTGATTGGGACTGACCCGACACCCGTCAGCTTTGCAGACGTTGCGCGAGGCCGGCCATGGCCTCACGCAACGTCTCGACCGCGATGCCCAGCGTTGCCGCTTGCGCCTGTTGACTCGCCAGCTCCAGATCAACACACGCCGCCACTACCCGCGCTGCGCCCACCATCTGCGCCCCGCCCTTGATGTGATGAGTGAGCTCACGCAGCCCTGCGCGATCCTGCTCAGGCTGCAAATCATCAAGGCGTTGCAGATCGAGCTGCAAACTGTTCAACACTTCCTTGCGCAACTGTTCGATCAGGGCATGATCATCCCCGGCCATTTGCTCCAGGGTGCTCAGGTCGATTTCCGCCAACACCGGCGTTTCGCCGGGGGCAGCCGCGATGTCGCAATGACTGGCCGCCGTCAATGCCTGCGCCAGGTCGTGCAAGCGGATCGGCTTGAACAGACAGTCGTCCATGCCGGCATTCAGGCAGCGCGTGCGCTCCTCAACCTGAGCGTTGGCGGTAAAGCCGAGGATCAGACAGGGTTCGCGACCAGCCGTTGCTTCTTCATCACGAATGGCCTGCGCCAGTTGATAACCGTTGCGCCGCGGCATGTTGCAATCGGTGATCACCACATCGAACGCCTGTGCACGCCAGCGCTCCAGCCCTTCATCGCCGTTCACGGTGTCGACCGTGCGATGGCCGAGTTCACTCAACTGCCAGCACAACAGCAAACGGTTCACCGGGTGATCATCCACCACCAGAACACTCAGTGAACACGTAGCGGCGATCAGTGTGTAGGACGGCGCCGGGGCCTGAGCGAGGGCTTCCAACAGCGGCAGCTCGAGGCTGACTTCGACCTGCGTTCCTTCACCCTGTGCACTGTCGAGTCGCAGCGTGCCGCCCATCATTTCGCAGAGGCTGCGACTGATCACCAGACCCAGTCCGGAGCCGCTGCGGGCCGCTTGCGAATCAGCGCCCGCCTGCACGAACGGGCTGAACAGCCGTCGCCGGTCATCGTCGCTGATCCCCACCCCACTGTCTTCAATCAGTACCTTCACCGCCAGGTGTTCAGCGACCATTGCGGTCACCACCAGCCGCAGACTGACCTCGCCCTCCTCGGTGAACTTGATCGCGTTGCTCAACAGATTCGACAGCACCTGTTTGAAGCGCGTCGGATCGATCAGCACGTCAACATCGCTGCGAGCATCAAGTTCGATGTGCCACAACAAACGCTTCTGGCGCGCCAGCCCTTCAAACACCCGACACACCGACACCACCAGTTCGCGCAGGTTGGCGCGTTCCGGCGCGAGGGACAAATGCCCGGTCTCGATCCGCGCGATGTCGAGAATGTCGCCGATCAGCGCCAGCAATTGTTGCCCGGCATTGGAGGCCACCTGAATGGCCAAACGATCGGTCTGGCCTTCCTCGGCGCGCTTCAAGGCCAGTTCAAGCATGCCGATCAAGGCGTTCATCGGTGTACGGATTTCATGGCTCATGGTCGCCAGAAACGTGGTTTTCGCCCGATTGGCGTCGTCCGCCGCCTCCTTGGCTTCCTGCAATTGCTGCAACCATTGCTGGCGCCGACGAATCTGCTGGCGCTGAAAAACGATCCAGGCCAGCGCCAGCGTCAGCAAAACCGCGGCACCAGCAAAGCCCAGCAGAATTTCGCGACGATGCCGTAACCAGTAACTGTCATCCACAACCACATCGTGGCTCCAGCGCTCAACCAATTCGTCCATCTGTTGCGGGGCGATGCTCAGTAAAGCCTTGTTCAGGATCGAATGCAGTGCCGGCATGTGCGGCGCCGTCGCCAGCGCAATGCGCGCCGGTTGATCACCGACCGTGCCGCTGATGCGCAGACGCTCGCGGTAGTGACGGGCGATCAGAAAGCGCGCTACCAGCAACGAGCTGACCGTGGCGTCGACCTGGCCTTTGGCGATCAACGCCATGCCTTCGGCGGGGCTTTTGACTTCGATCAGACGGATGCGCGGCACCCGTTCCAATAAATATCCGCGTAACGGATGGCCGCGATAAATCGCCAGCCGTTTATCGTTCAGATCATCAAGGTTGAGCGGCCCCTGCACGGTGATTGCACTGACCAGCACAAACGGATTGTTCAGATAGGCGCGGGTAAATTGCAGTTCGGTTTCGCGCTCGCTGCTCGGTGTCACCACCGGCAATACATCGAGTTCACCGGCCTTGAGCTGTTCGATCTGGCGATCCAGCGACGTTCCGCGCACAACTTCGAAGTTCAGCCCGCTACGCTGGCTGATCAAGCTCAGCAGTTGCGCCGACAGCCCGCTGAAACGGCCATCGGCATCAAAAAAAGTCAGCGGTGCGAAATCTTCGATGGCACCGACGCGCACCACCGGATGCTGGTCCAGCCACTCCTGCTCGCTGGCACTGAGTTGCACCCGCGACTGTTCAGCCATTTCGGCAAGGCCTGCGCTCCAGCGTTGCTCGATACGTTGCCGGCGCTCCATGGGGATGGCGGTCAACGCTTTATCGACGATGCGTTTGAGGCGCGCGTCGCTGCGCAACAGGGCAAAGCCGAACGAATTGGCGTCCAGTCCCGCCGGGCCGGCCAACTGAAGGTCGTTACGATAATTGGTGTTGATCAGGTAGTTGGCACTGATGAAGTCGCCCAGATACACGTCATCCGCGCCGAACGCCACCGCCCCGAGCGCATCCATCGCCGAAGGGTAGCGCTGCACGCTGGCCTGGGGATAGAACGCTTGTACGCTGACCAGTGGCAGATAGTCCTCGACCATGGCCAGACGCTTGCCGGCCAGATCGCTCGGCAACCGCTCTTCGAGCCGAGTCACCAGCATCGGCTGATCTTCGGCGTAAGCACGGGACAGAACGAAGTCCGGGTCGGCGGCTTCAAAACTGTTGGAAGTCCCCAGCAGATCAAGATCACCGCGTTTGAGTGCCGCCATCACGGCATCGCGGTTGGCAAAACGCTGCACTTCGATGCGCACACCGAGCAACTGCGCCAGCAGATCAGCGTAATCGGCCGTCAACCCTTCGAGTTCATGCTGATTGCGGGTGATCTCGAACGGTGGGTAATCCGGACCAGAAACGCCCATGCGCAGTACCGGGTGCTGACGCAGCCATTGCCGGTCCTGTTCGTCCAGGCGCAACTGGTTGTTTTCCGGCCCGCTGCGGGTCAGCACTTGCAGCACTTGTGGCGTGTCACTCGCCCAGCAGGTGGCTATCAGACTCAGCCACAGCCAGAAAATCTGCCATCCCTGCTTCATGTCCGCTCGCTCAGATCACATGATTGCGCTTGGCGAAATCGCGCAAGTGCACCGCTGAGCGGACCCCGAGCTTTTTCATCAGACGGGTTTTATAGGTGCTGACGGTTTTGTGGCTCAGGTGCATGTCCTCAGCAATCGCCTTGTTGGACTTGCCCTGCCCCAGTTGCTGGAAAATGCTCAACTCACGATCGGAGAGCTGATCGATCATCTGTTTCTCCGTGGTTTGCACGGCATTCAGCGTGCTGAAAATGTCCGGGAGCGTAGAAAAATAGGTATGCCCCGACATCACCGCCCGAATGGCGTTGCGCAATTGCTCCAGTTGATTGGTTTTGGTCACGTAGGCCATGGCCCCGGCACGCACGCAGCGATCCTGATAGAACATGGGTTCGTGTGTGCTGAACACCAGCACGCGGCAAGCAAAATCATTGGCCTTGATCCGGGCAAGAACCTCCAGCCCACCGAGTACCGGCAAGTTCAGATCGAGTATCACCAATCGAGGCTGGTGTTCCCGAATCAGCGACACCACCTCGTTGCCTTGGGACGCCTCGTAGATCTCTTTGAATCCTGCAGCTTGCAACACGATCCGGATGGCGGCGCGCACCACTGGATGATCGTCGACGATCAGCGCTGACTTCATGGCCACTCCCGGTGCAGAGTCTGACGAACAGGCCACCGATGGGGGCTGATCCAGACTCAGTGGCTGCGCCGGGACTGTTACATGGAACGGCGAGCAAATCACCTGTCAGACCTGACAGTTGCGGCCAGTGTTTTTTTATGCATGAGCAGCGAATTTTAGCGGTGAATATGGCTGGCTGGCTGACAAAAGATGCCGCCTCGCAGGTGTATCGACCAGCGCCATCAACTGACTGATCGACTGTTTTGAGGGCAGTGCCAAATGGCTGATTTGCACATTTTCCTGGGCGAAACCCGAAGCCTGTTGTAATGGCGCGGTGGATTCGTTGTAGATCAGCGCCTGACAAACTTGCGGGTTATCCAGGAAAAACCCCAGCAGATCCAGCGAACCTGCGGCCAGCTCCGCATTGATGACCACCACATCGAACGGCTCGCAACCGTAGTCCACCAGCGTCAGCAGTTCGGTGAGGCTCTGTGCCGGAGCCACGCGGTAGTAATCGAGGCTGTTGAACAGACGTTCGATTTTCATCCGGTGGAAATGCTGCGTGTCGGCGATCAGGATGCGCAGGGTTTTCGTGATCATGGTCAATCTCCCGGGATTTGCGTTTTCTGGGTGTGGCAAGACTACGCAAGCCCTACGGCGGGTTCTGTAGGAATATTCCGAAAAATACGGCTATTCATCGCAGGCTCAACGAGCCAGCCCCCTCACTCGACGTTTTAGTGACCGACTGAAACCCCTTGAAGATGAAGAGCGCTTTATTCGGTGGTACTCGGACTCCAGAACGCCTGCACCACCAATGCCGACGTCGAGATTCTTGCGACCAGCGCATCCAGTTCATCACCATCGACCGACGTCGTCGCCAGCGTCGCTTCGATTTCGATTTCATCGGCGCCGAAGGCGTGCACATCGACATCGCTGGCCGGGTAGTTGCTGCGTTCAAGCTCGGCTTCGAGCAACGCGAACACGGCGGTTTGCTGGGAGCGCCGGGCGATGACGTAGACGATGTTGGTGACTTCAGCCGAAACCACGTCCAAGGGCTGGCGGTTGATGTTGTTGACGATTGGCCGCAGCAAGGTGTTGGCGGCCAGAATGAACAGCGTGCCGAGCACCGCTTCGGCAAGCAGGTCGGCACCGGCACAGGCGCCGACCGCCGCTGAAGTCCACAGCGTCGCGGCGGTGTTGAGGCCGCGCACATTGCCCTCTTCGCGCATGATCACCCCAGCGCCGAGGAAACCGATGCCGGAGACCACGTAGGCGACCACGCGCACCGCACCTTCAGCACCGGCGAGCCGGTTGGCCATGTCGACGAAAATCGCCGCGCCGACCGCGACCAGCACGTTGGTGCGCAGGCCGGCCGTGCGTTGCCGGTACTGGCGCTCGAAGCCGATCAGACCACCGAGAATGAACGCAGCGCTGAGGCTGACCAGGGTGTCGAGCAGCGAATCGAGGTTGAGGTTGTTGATGGCTTGCATAGTAATTTCCCTGAATACACACAAATCCCCCTGTAGGAGCTGCCGCAGGCTGCGATCTTTTGATCTTGTCTTTTAAAAACAAAATCAAAAGATCGCAGCCTGCGGCAGCTCCTACAGGGGAGAGCAATCCTGCTGTTATTGCCAGCCGAACCGGCGGATGTAGAAGCCTTTCACCGCCTGGGTCAGCGCCATGTACGCCAACAGAATCACCGGCAGGAACACGAAGTACAGCGATGGCAGCGCCTGCAATTTGAAGTAGTGCGCCAGCGGCCCCATCGGCAGAAAGATGCCGACCGCCATGATGATCCCGGTCATCACCAGCAGCGGCATGGCGGCGCGGCTTTGCAGGAACGGAATCTTCGGCGTGCGGATCATGTGTACGATCAGCGTCTGGGTCAGCAACCCGACCACGAACCAGCCGGACTGGAACAGGGTCTGGTGATCCGGGGTGTTGGCATCGAATACGTACCACATCAAAGCGAATGTGGTGATGTCAAAGATCGAACTGATCGGGCCGAAGAACAGCATGAAGCGCCCGACGTCGCCCGGCTGCCAGCGTTGTGGTTTCTTCAGCATTTCCTCATCGACGTTATCGAATGGAATCGCAATCTGCGAAATGTCGTAGAGCAGGTTTTGCACCAGCAGGTGCATCGGCAGCATTGGCAGGAATGGAATGAACGCACTGGCGACCAGCACCGAGAACACGTTGCCGAAGTTGGAGCTGGCGGTCATCTTGATGTACTTGAGCATGTTGGCGAAGGTGCGCCGTCCTTCGAGCACGCCCTCCTCCAGCACCATCAGGCTCTTTTCCAGGAGGATGATGTCAGCCGCTTCCTTGGCGATGTCCACCGCACTGTCCACGGAAATGCCGATGTCGGCGGTACGCAGCGCGGGCGCGTCGTTGATGCCGTCGCCCATGAAGCCGACCACATGGCCATTGCCTTTGAGGATGCGCACGATGCGCTCCTTGTGCGACGGCGTCAGTTTAGCGAAGACGTTGGTCTTCTCTACAGCCACCGCCAGTTCGGCGTCACTCATGCGCTCGACGTCATTGCCCAGCAACAGACCTTGTTGCGCAAGCCCTACTTCGCGGCAGATTTTCGCCGTCACCAGCTCGTTGTCGCCGGTCAGCACCTTCACGGCCACACCGTGTTCAGCCAAAGCCTTGAGCGCTGGCGCGGTGCTTTCCTTCGGCGGATCGAGGAACGCCACATAGCCGATCAGCGTCAGTTCATTTTCATCAGCCAGACTGTAAGTGTCGCGACCTTCCGGCATCGAGCGTGCGGCCACGGCCACCACGCGCAAGCCTTCAGCGTTGAATGCTGCGGTGACCTGACGAATCCGGGTCAGCAATTCATCGCTCAAGGCTTCATCGACCTCGCCATGACGCACGCGGCTGCACACCGCCAGCACTTCTTCCACCGCGCCTTTGCAGATCAGCTGATGCGGCTGGCCGCGCCCTTCGACCACCACCGACATGCGTCGGCGATTGAAGTCGAACGGGATCTCATCGACCTTGCGAAACGCCGTGCCGACTTTCAGTTCACGGTGGACTTCCACGTGTTCCAGCACCGCGACGTCGAGCAGGTTTTTCAGACCGGTCTGGTAGTAGCTGTTGAGGTAAGCCATTTCCAGCACGTCATCGGAATCTGCGCCCCAGACATCGACATTGCGCGCGAGGAAGATCTTGTCCTGGGTCAGGGTGCCGGTCTTGTCGGTGCACAGCACGTCCATGGCGCCGAAGTTTTGAATCGCATCAAGACGTTTGACGATGACTTTTTTACGCGACAGAAACACCGCGCCTTTGGCCAGCGTCGAGGTGACGATCATCGGCAGCATTTCCGGGGTCAGGCCAACGGCAATCGACAGCGCGAACAGCAGCGCTTCAGTCCAGTCGCCCTTGGTGAAACCGTTGATGAACAGCACCAGCGGCGCCATGACGAACATGAAACGGATCAACAGCCAGCTGACTTTGTTGACGCCTTGCTGGAACGAAGTGACCGCGCGATCAGTGGCGCCGACACGCTGGGCCAAAGCACCGAAATAGGTGCTGTTGCCGGTGGTCAGAATGACCGCCACAGCGGTGCCGGACACTACGTTGGTGCCCATGAACAGGATGTTGTCCAGCTCCAGCGGATTGCGCGTGTCGCGATCAGCCTGACGCGGAAATTTTTCCACCGGCATCGATTCACCGGTCATCGCCGCTTGGCTGACGAACAGATCCTTGGCGCTGAGCACGCGGCAATCGGCGGGAATCATGTCACCGGCCGAGAGCACGATCAGATCGCCCGGCACCAGTTGCTTGATCGGCAATTCGCTGCGCGGCGCATCACGGCGCATCACCGTGGCGGTGTTGCTGACCATGGCTTTCAGCGCGTCGGCGGCCTGGTTGGATTTGCTTTCCTGCCAGAAGCGCAGCAGCGTCGACAGCACCACCATGGAAAAAATCACCACGGCGGCTTTGAGGTCTTCGGTCAGCCACGAGATCACCGCCAACAACGTCAGCAGCAGGTTGAACGGGTTTTTGTAGCAGTGCCACAGGTGCGTCCACCACGGTAGAGGCTGCTCATGTTCGACTTCGTTGAGACCGTATTGCGCACGCAGCGCATCGACTTCGAAATCAGTGAGGCCATCGGAGTGCGTGCCCAGTGAAGACAGCAACACACCGCTGTCGCACTGCGCGGCATCGACCAGGGTGTTGGCCAAAGTCGGCGGGACTTCACGGCTGACCGTGGTGTCGTTGATCGATTCCAGCAGCGCCAGGCGACGGAAGTGCCGGGCGATGTGGCGGGTCCGCAGAAAACCTGCGAAGAATTCCTTGAGCGTAAGTTTCATGGCTGTTGCCCCTATGGTCAGCCGGGAAACCGTCAAGCAGGTACGGCCGCGCCTCGTGCGCCGGAAAAACCGGCACGGCAAGGCCTGGCGCGCCGGTCAGAAAAGACAGGCGTGTCGATAGGGCTGCGATCACAACAATAAAGTCGCAATCACGCTCTGTTCAGCGTCGATGAGAAGGAACGTCCAGACATGGCCCAGGACGGGTCATGCACGGGGTGCCGCTGCTCGCTGTTACGGCGAGACAACGGCAGAGAAAGGCTGCGCGTTATCTTGCCGAGAATCTGCCGGTTACCGAGACCGGCCGACAACTGTCACTCGAACAAGTACCCACTGTGGGTCTCCGCTATTGATGAAAACGCGCGAAGCTTACGCCCCGATGATGTGAGAGTAAACCGGCAAAAGGAGGTGTGTCGGGGAATGTGGGGGATGTTCAGGAAGGGTTCAGGATGATCGTTCCCACGCTCTGCGTGGGAATGCAGCCCGGGACGCTCCG
Organism: Pseudomonas sp. AC242; assembly: GCF_979258655.1. Taxonomy (NCBI): domain Bacteria; kingdom Pseudomonadati; phylum Pseudomonadota; class Gammaproteobacteria; order Pseudomonadales; family Pseudomonadaceae; genus Pseudomonas; species Pseudomonas sp. AC242. Next base: position 1,398,835 of record NZ_OZ409873.1, on the reverse strand, counting down.
CGTCCCTATCGAAGGCCGAACGCGGAGCGTCTGTTGAGGCATTCCCACGCAGAGCGTGGGAACGATCTGGCCTGGAAATCGGCGTTAGCTGGCAGTCGCCAACAACAGATCCGCCATCGCACGATGCCCACGGTTCTTGCCATGCTCATACAGCGAGCCGGCAATCTCGTCCGCGCGAATCGGCAACACCGACAACAGCGTATCGCTCAGACCATGGCTGGCCTGGCAGAAGCCCTGCATGTAGATGCCGGCCTTGCAGCGTTCGTCGGTGATCAGTTTGTAGTTGCGATCGACCTCGAAGTCGCCGAGGTATTCTTCCAGCGGTGCCAGCAGTTTGCGGTGCATCTGCCGCTCGTAACCGGTGGCCAATACCACCGCATCATAGTTGCGCACGGTGACTTCGCCGGTGGCGTTGTTGCGCACAGCCAGTTCGATACCGTTGTCGGTGGCGGTGGCTTTCTCGACGGTAGTCAGGGTGCGGAACGCGTGGCGGGCAATCCCCGAGACTTTCTGCCGATAAAAGATGCCGTAGATGCGTTCGATCAGGTCGATGTCGACCACCGAATAGTTGGTGTTGTGGTACTCGTTGACCAGACGTTCGCGCTCGGCACTGTTCTGCTGGAACACCAAATCGGTGAACTCCGGCGAGAACACTTCGTTGACGAACGGGCTGTCATCGGCAGGTTTCAAGGCCGAGCCGCGCAGGATCATGTCGACCTGCACCGACGGGAACGAATCGTTCAGGTCGATAAAGGCTTCTGCGGCGCTCTGCCCGCCACCGATGATCGCGATGCTCATCGGCTGATTGTTCACGCACGGCTGCTTGGCCATTTGCGACAGGTATTGCGAATGGTGGAACACACGGGTGTCGCCTTTCAGTGCCTTGAACGCCTCCGGAATGCGCGGCGTGCCACCGGCGCTGACCACCACCGAACGGGTGGTCCGTACATGCTGCTGGCCGTCGCTGCCACGGGAAATCACGCGCAGCGCTTCAACCTGTTGGTTGTGCAGCACCGGCTCGATGGTCAGCACTTCTTCGCCGTAACGGCTCTGCTCGGTGAACTGCCCGGCGACCCAGCGCAGGTAGTCGTTGTACTCCATGCGGCACGGATAGAACGTGCCGAGGTTGATGAAGTCGACCAGACGACCGTGGTGTTTGAGGTAATTGACGAACGAGTACGGGCTGGTGGGATTGCGCAGGGTCACCAGATCCTTGAGGAAGGAAATCTGCAACTCGCTCTGCGTCGACAGGGTGTTGCCGTGCCAGCTGTAGTTGGCCTGCTTGTCGAGGAACAGCACATCCAGCTCGCCGTGGGTCGGCCCGCGCTCTTGCAGAGCGATGGCCAGCGCCAGGTTCGAAGGGCCGAAACCGACGCCGATCAGGTCGTGAACGATGGGCGATGCAATTGCCTGTGTCATTTCCAGTGTCCTCTGGATGAACCCCTCAACGCGGGGATAAAGCCTGGGTGGCCTGACCGGCCTGAATCAGGTCAGCAGGTCGTCTGTTGAGTAGGAACGAGGACGATGAACGGAAATTTAACCAGCAAGGATCAATGGGCATCCCATTGTTTAATCCGCAAGCGGCAATGTTTCATGGCGTTGACGATGTGTTTTTCTACCAACGCCTTGGAAATCCCGAGGTGCTCGGCAATTTCCGGATGGGACAGACCTTCGATCTTGCGCAGCAGAAAACTTTCACGGCAACGCGGCGGCAACTCGGCCAGCGCGCGCTGGAGCATCTCCAGACGCTGGCCGTGGTCAAGCGTGCCATGGGGCGACGGGGTGAAATAGCGTTCTTCACTGTCCAGCACATCGAGTGATTCGACCTGACGCAAGGCGTTGCGCCGATGATCATCGATGACCAGGTTCAATGCCGTGCGGTAAAGGAAGGCCCGCGGTTGTTCGATCGGCGTGTCGCTGGAACGCTCCAGCACCCGCACATAAGCGTCATGCACCACATCTTCGGCCACCTGACGGTTGCCCAGCTTGGCGTTAAGGAAACACACCAGCTCACGATAGTAGTTTTCCAACATGACTCCCGACCGCATCGATGCAGTTCCTGTCCTTGAGCACACTGATCCCGCCACGGAATTGGCAGTAGCAAGATAGTGGCAACTTGAGGTGCGTAATTTATAGTAATTCTCATATAGATTTAAAGAGCTGATTCCACATCCCGACCAAATAGTCCTGCCCGGACACCTGTTACATGATGTGTGGGCGCTTAAATTCCCTTGCCCATGCATCGTTTACAGGACAGCTCCCCGTATCTGTCGTGCCATGCGACAGCGTTCAGCGCCCCTGCACGCCTGTGTACTGGCCGAATGACGGGCCGAACCCACTGGCCGGAACCCTGCATGAAACGTCCCCGCCCCGCCCGACGCGCCTTGTTCGCCGCCCTTTGTCTGATTCCCGTGATCGCCGTTGCCGCGTGGCAAGTCCTGCCGCCGGGGCGCGACGCCCTCGCCACGGTGCAAGTGACTCGCAGCAGTATCGAAAACAGCGTGACCGCACTGGGCACGTTGCAGCCACGCCGTTACGTGGATGTCGGTGCGCAGGCCTCCGGGCAGATTCAGAAGATTCATGTCGAGGCTGGCGATACGGTCAAGGAAGGCCAGTTGCTGGTGGAGATCGACCCCTCCACGCAAAAGGCCAAACTGGATGCCGGGCGGTTTTCCATCGAGAACCTCAAGGCGCAGCTGCAGGAGCAACGCGCCCAGCACGATCTCGCGCAACAGAAATACCAGCGCCAGCAAAAGCTCGCCGCCGGTGGTGCCACCCGTGAAGAAGACGTGCAGACGGCTCGCGCCGAAGTCCGCGCGACACAGGCCCGCATCGACATGTTCCAGGCGCAGATCCGTCAGGCTCAGGCCAGCCTGCGCAGTGACGAAGCGGAACTTGGCTACACACGCATTTATGCACCGATGAGCGGCACAGTCGTGGCCGTCGGCGCCCGGGAAGGCCAGACGCTCAATGCGCAACAGCAAACCCCGCTGATCCTGCGCATCGCCCGGCTCTCGCCGATGACCGTATGGGCCGAGGTTTCCGAAGCGGACATCGGCCACGTCAAACCCGGCATGACCGCCTACTTCACCACCCTCAGCGGCGGTAGCCGACGCTGGAGCAGCACGGTGCGGCAGATTCTGCCAGTGCCACCGCGCCCGCTCGAACAGAATCAGGGCGGCAGCCCCACCAGCGGTCGCAGCGGCAGCGAACGCGTGGTGCTCTACACCGTGTTGCTCGACGTCGACAACGCTGACAACAGCCTGATGACCGACATGACCGCGCAGGTGTTCTTCGTTGCGCAACAGGCACAGGACACCCTCACCGTGCCGACCGCCGCCCTGCAACCCGGCTCACGGCCGCAGTGGCAACGCGCGCAGATCGTCGCCGCCAACGGCGAAATCCAGGCACGTGACGTGCGCACCGGCATCAGCGACCGTTTGCGCACACAAGTGCTTGAAGGCCTGGTCGAAGGCGATCACATCCTCAGCGCGCCGGCCACCGGCAGCGGAGGCTGAATGCAAACCCCTCTGATTGACCTGCGGCAGATCCGCAAATCCTACGGCGGCAATGACAGCCCGCTGGTGGAAGTATTACGCGGTATCGACCTGTCGATTCATGCTGGCGAGTTCGTCGCCATCGTCGGCGCATCCGGCTCCGGCAAATCGACTTTGATGAATATTCTCGGCTGTCTCGACCGCCCTACCAGCGGCGAATATCGCTTCGCCGGCGAAGATGTCGCCCAGCTCGATACCGATGAACTGGCCTGGCTACGCCGCGAAGCATTCGGTTTTGTGTTCCAGGGTTATCACCTGATTCCGTCCGGCTCCGCCCAGGAAAACGTCGAGATGCCGGCCATCTACGCCGGCACCCCGGCCGCCGAACGCCACGCCCGGGCCAGTGCCTTGCTGGAGCGGCTCGGCCTGAGCAGCCGCACCGGCAACCGCCCGCATCAGCTTTCCGGCGGTCAGCAACAGCGGGTGTCGATTGCCCGGGCGTTGATGAACGGCGGCCACATCATTCTCGCCGACGAACCCACCGGTGCCCTCGACAGCCACAGCGGCGCCGAGGTCATGACCCTGCTCGACGAACTCGCCGGTCAGGGCCATGTGGTGATTCTCATCACCCACGACCGCGAAGTCGCGCAGCGGGCCAAACGCATCATCGAGATTCGTGACGGGCTGATCATCAGCGACACCGCCGAACAGCCGTCAGCCCCGCCGCGCAGCGCCAACCCCGGCGCCTTGCAAGCCGTGGATCTGCGCCAGCGCCTGAGCACCGGCAGCACCGAGACCGGCGCCTGGAAAGGTGAACTGGTCGACGCCGTGCAAGCGGCGTGGCGGGTCATGTGGATCAATCGTTTTCGTACCGCGCTGACACTGCTGGGGATCGTCATCGGCGTGGCCTCGGTGGTGGTGATGCTGGCGGTGGGCGAAGGCAGCAAACGCCAGGTGATGGCACAGATGGGCGCCTTCGGTTCCAACATCATTTACCTCAGCGGCACCGCGCCCAACCCGCGCACGCCACCGGGCATCATCACCCTCGACGACGTCGCCGAGCTGGCCGCCCTGCCCCAGGTGGAACGGATCATGCCGGTCAACGGCTCGACCGCTGGCGTGCGTTTCGGCAACGCCGACCACAGCAGTTACGTCGGTGGCAACGACACCAATTTTCCAACCATTTTCAACTGGCCGGTGGTTCAGGGCAGTTACTTCACCCAGGCCGATGAAGACAGCGCCGCCGCCGTGGCGGTGATCGGTACCAAAGTGCGCGACAAGCTGCTCAAGGATGTCGCCGACCCGATCGGCCAGTACATCCTGATCGAAAACGTGCCGTTTCAGGTGCTCGGCGTTCTTGCGGAAAAGGGCTCGAGCTCCGGCGATTCCGACAGCGACAACCGCATCGCCGTGCCCTACTCGGCGGCCAGCACGCGCCTGTTCGGCAGCCGCAATCCGGAATACGTGGTGATCGCCGCCAAGGACGCACGCAAGGTCAAAGACGCCGAGCAGGCGATCGAACAGGCGATGCTGCGGCGGCACAACGGCAAGAAGGATTTCGAACTGACCAACAACGCCGCAATGATTCAGGCCGAAGCACGCACGCAAGGCACGCTGTCGCTGATGCTCGGCGCCATTGCTGCAATCTCTTTGCTGGTCGGCGGTATCGGGGTGATGAACATCATGCTCATGACCGTGCGCGAACGCACCCGGGAAATCGGTATCCGCATGGCCACGGGTGCACGACAGCGCGACATCCTGCGCCAGTTCCTCACTGAAGCGGTGATGCTCTCGGTGGTCGGCGGCATTGCCGGCATCAGTCTGGCGATGCTGGTCGGCGGCGTGCTGTGGTTCAGCGGCGTGGCGATCGCGTTTCAATGGCTGGCCGTCATCGGTGCTTTCGCCTGCGCGCTGGTCACCGGCGTCCTCTTCGGCTTCATGCCTGCCCGCAAGGCTGCCCGGCTCGACCCGGTCACGGCCCTTACCAGTGAATGATCGATCTATGAAAGCGCCACTGACACTCCTTGCCGCCAGCCTGTTGCTGGCGGCCTGCAACAGCCCTGCGCCGCGCCCCGACAGCGGCGTGCAGCCACCGCCCGCGTGGCAGTCGCCTGAGCAGCCCGGTGCCGTGCAGAGCAACCGCCAATGGTGGACGCAGTTCGGCAGCCCCGAACTTGATCGACTGGTCGAACAGGCGCGACTGGGCAGCCATGACCTCGGCGCCGCTGTTGCGCGAGTCAGGCAAGCCCAGGCCAGTGCGACGATTGCCGGCGCCCCGCTGCTCCCGGAAATCAAGGCCGGGCTCAATGCCAATCGACAGAAACTGTTGCACGGCAAAGGCTATAGCCAGCTGGACGTCAGCCCGGATAATCGCTCGCTGGATTATTACGACGCCGAGTTGAGCGCCAGTTACGAAATCGACTTCTGGGGCGGCAAACGCGCGGCCCGCGACAGCGCCGTATTCGGCGTCCAGGCCAGCGAATTCGACCGTGCCACCGTCGAGCTGACCCTGCAAAGCGGCGTGGCCAGCAGCTACACCCAAGCCTTGGCGTTGCGCGAACAGGCGCGCATTGCCGAACTCAATCTGGCCAATGCGCAGAACGTCCTGCACCTGGTGCAAACCCGTTTCGACGCCGGCAGCGCCACCGCGCTGGAACTGGCCCAGCAAAAAAGCCTGGTAGCGGAACAGCAGCGCAAATTGCCGCTGGTGCAACAACAGGCCCGCGAAGCCTTGATCACCCTCGCCGCCCTGCTCGGCCAACCAGTGCAGACACTGTCGTCACCGCAACAGTCGTTCGAACAGTTGCAGTGGCCGAATATCGCCAGTGGCGTGCCCAGCGATCTGCTGAGCCGGCGTCCGGACATCGCCAGCGCCGAAGCCAAACTGGCAGCGGCTCAGGCTGACGTCACCGTCGCTCGCGCGGCCATGCTGCCGAAAATCACCTTGACCGCCAGCCTCGGCACCGGCGCCGATCTGGCGGCGGACCTGCTGCGCACCACGTTCTACAACCTGTCTTCCGGATTGACCGCACCGATCTTCAACAACGGTCGCCTGAGCGCCGAGCGCGACAAGGCCAAGGCGCGTCAGGACGAACTGCTGGAAACCTATCGAGGGGCGATCATCAATGGCTTCGCCGACGTAGAAAAAGCCCTGAGCAGCATTCGCGGCCTCGACGAACAGCGCCAGTGGCAAAGCGAAGAGCTGAGCCAGGCGCAGACTGCGTTCGACATCGCCCAGAGCCGTTATCAGGCCGGTGCCGAAGACTTGCTGACGGTGCTGCAAACCCAGCGCACTTTGTATGCGGCGCAGGATATGAATGTGCAACTGCGCTTGTCGCGACTGCAGGCGAGCATTGCCTTGTACAAAGCGTTGGGCGGTGGCTGGCAGGTTATCTGACAGCAACATCTCTTGTAGGAGCTGTCGAATGCAACGAGGCTGCGATCTTTTGATCTTGCTTTTAAGAGTCAAGATCAAAAGATCGCAGCCTTCGGCAGCTCCTACACGGGATCGCGTCGTGACTGATTGAATTCTCGGGGCAAAAAAAATCGCAGCATCAGGCTGCGATTTTTTTTGCGCTTAGAGTTGCCGGCCTTTCACTTTCAAATGTCGCGCGTACCACGGCCGCTGCGGCACTTTGCGGAACAGGTCGGCCATGTTGTCTTCATCGCCAAACGTGATGCGCAACGCCAGCTTCATGGTTTCCGGGTCCATTTCCACCGAACGGCCGATTTGCAACCCCGGCACGGTGCTGCAGCCATGGGTGTCCGGCCCCAGCCAAGGATCGTCGACCTCAACCCAGCGCCCCGGCGCAAACCACGGCACACCGTTGACTTCCAGCCGGCTGACTTCTCCCGGGTGGAAACGCTCATGTGCACGGAACCAGTCTTCGATACGGTCATCGATCCAGCCGTGGAAACGCCAGAACACCGGGTTCACATGGGAGGAAAACGGGTCGCCGAGAAAGTCGTTTTCCGGCGCATACCAGCGCGCCGCGAAGTCCGCCTGATCGCGCGCCATCGGCACCGGAATGTTGTTGGACGGATCCCGCGCCACCGACGCCCAGCGCATGTGCAGCCAGTCGTGCAGGCCCAGTTCGACTTCCGAGCCGAACTGGCCGAGGCTGAGTTTCGCCAGGTAGCGTGGGTCGCGGTACTGCGATTCCCACACCTGGAAATTGCTGTGGTAGGTCTCGGCCGCTTTGATGTCGCTGACCCACTTGGTGTACTCGTCGTCACCTTCGGTCAGCCAGGTGGGCGGCAGCGCGTCACCGTCGTGATTGTCGAAGTAGCGGGCGAAGCCCTGGCGGTCACGCTCCAGTTCCGGCTGCGGCATCGGGAAGGCCTGCCATGACGGCAGATCCTGCATCGAACGGGCCTTGCCGAGCATGTGCCGGTGCATGAAGAAGAAGTCGATACCCGAACCATTGCGATCCTTGCTCGGCCCACGGGCATCGCGCTCCTTGTCACGGGGGCCGGGTTGCCAGCCGATACCGCGCAGGGCGTCGCGTTTTTTCTCCGAGAGTTTGTGCCACTTGTCGCGGCTGGCGTGCCAGAGCTGGTGGAACAGGCGATGTTCCGGCGCGACCAGCCACGCCAACAGCGTCGGGTTCAACCCGGTGCGTTCGCGGGCCTCGGGAAAACGTCGCTTGATGGCGATGAAGTGATTGTCCAGTTCGGGCAGCGCCAACGGCCGATCCAGGCGCAACACTTGCCCGGTGAACGTGCCACTGCCGGCATTGCCGAATGCCGCCCAGACTTCGTCGAGTTTGACTTTGAATTCGTAGACCGGCGGCGCGTGCGGCGCATCGGTACGCATCAGCCGCCAGTACAATTCGGCGCCGTTGCCCGGTGCCAGATCGCCGATCACTTGATAACGCGCAGGTTCTGCTGAACGCAGATTGGCACCGGTATCGAGAAACCCACGCAGGCCGCGACCCCGGTGGGCAATGTCGAGAAACAGCTCCAGGCCTTCGCGTGGCAAGCCATCGAGCCCCGCCGCAGCGCCGCTGAAACGGATATCCCAGACGCCGCGCAGGTTGTCCGCCAACTGTTGACCAGCCGTATCGGCCAGGTCGACCGTGGCCTCTCCCGGGGTGATCGGAAACTCCTCGCGGGTCAGCTCACGATGTGCATAAAAAGCGGCAGGCAGCGCGGCGCCCGTGAGTGCCATGCCCGCCATGAACCAGCGTCGAGAGATCGTCATTGCCCTACCTGTGTCAGCCATGAAGCAGGCTTTATCCAAGCTAGAACGTTTGCTCGCCGGGGAAATTTACGGCCCCGGCAAAAGATCGCGATGCGCCGTCAGCGCTTTTCCTACGCGCGACTAAATTACCCGCCCGGCCACTCGTTCCTCCCAGATAGCAAAGGCCCCTGCGCCTGCACCTCGACGGCGAACCTGAATGAGATGGCAATGACAAAACCGCGTTCGAAAAAGGCTCTATTTATCGGCCTGCCGCTGGCCTTGGCGATCAGCGCCGGCGCAGGGTTTCTGGCTTGGGATTACTGGTTTCGGGACAACCCCGGCTACCCGGTAAAGGTGATGAAGCAGGCGACCGAATTGCAGGATCGCATCCTCTCGTTCGACAGCCACATCACCGTACCGCTGAGTTTCGGCGCCCACGGCAACGAAGCCGACAAGGACGGCTCCGGCCAGTTCGACCTGATCAAGGCCAATCGCGGGCGCTTGTCGGGCGCTGCGCTGACCGTGTTCGGCTGGCCGGAAATGTGGAATGGCCCCAATGCCCCGCATCGCCCCACCGAAGGTTTTGTCGAAGAAGCCCGCAACCAGCAGGAAGTCCGTTACAAGATCATCACCGGCATGGTCCGCGACTTCCCCAATCAGGTCGGCATCGCCTACACCCCGGATGATTTCCGCCGCCTGCATGGCGAAGGCAAGTTTGCGATTTTCATCAGCATGCTCAACGCCTATCCGCTGGGCAGCGACCTGAGCAAACTGGACCTGTGGGCCGGGCGCGGCATGCGCATGTTCGGCTTCAGCTACATCGGCAACAACAGCTGGGCGGACTCGTCGCGGCCGCTGCCGTTCTTCAATGACTCGCCGGACGCCCTCGACGGTCTCTCCGATATCGGCAAGCAAGCGGTGCAGCGTTTGAACGATCTGGGCGTGATCATCGACGTTTCGCAGATGTCGACCAAAGGCCTGGAACAGGTTGCGCAGTTGAGCCGCACGCCGTTGGTGGCCTCGCACTCGGCGCCGCGTGCGGCAGTGGATATTCCGCGCAACCTCAGCGACAAGGAACTGCAACTGATCAAGAACAGCGGCGGCGTGGTTCAGGTGGTTGGTTTCTCGCAGTACCTCAAACCGCTGACTCAGGGCACGCAGGACAAACTCAACGCCCTGCGCGCACGCTTCGATCTGCCGCCACTGCCAAACCTGGCCATGGCGCTGATGCCGGGCGATCCGATCATCACCGCCTGGTCGGAACAGAAACTCGGCCAGTACGCCAGCGGCCTCTACGGCATCCTTGAAGAAGAACCCAAAGCGACCCTCAAGGATCTCGGTGACGCCATCGATTACACGGTGCGCAAAATCGGTATCGACCATGTCGGCATCTCGTCCGACTTCAACGACGGCGGCGGCATCAAGGGTTGGGAGAACGTTGGCGAAATCCGCAACGTCACCGCCGAACTGATCCAGCGCGGCTACTCCGAAGCGGACATCGCCAAGCTGTGGGGCGGCAACTTCATGCGCGTCTGGGATCAAGTGCAGAAAGCCGCGAAACCGGCGCTGATTTCCCGTCAGGACACTGCCAAGCCATGACTGACCGCCGGACCTTTCTGAAACAGGCCGGTGTGATGGCGGCTGCCCTGCCATTCGGCGCCAGCCTCGCGGCGCCGGCAATGGCCACGACTTCGCCAGTGGCTTCTGCGAACAAATGGACGCAATTGCGCCAGCTGTTCGATCAGGACCCGCAGGCGATCCACTTCGCCAACTTCCTGATCACCTCCCATCCCAAACCCGTGCGCGAAGCCATCGAACGCCATCGCGCCACGCTCGACCGGAATCCGGGACTGGCGATGGATTGGGATCTGGGGAGCAACGAACAATTGCAGCAAAACGTGCGGGTCTGGGCCGGCAAGTATCTGCAAGCCAAGCCCGGCCAGATCGCCCTCACTGGCAGCACCACCGAGGGGCTGGCGATGATTTATGGCAGCGTGCAGGTGCGCACGGATCAGGAAATCCTTACCACCGAACACGAACACTATTCCACGCGCAACATCCTCGATTTCCGCAGCCGCCGCGATGGCACCCGGGTGCGCAAACTCAAACTGTTCGAAACGCCGCAAAGCATTTCCACGGATCAGGTGCTCGACACGATCAACCGCAACATTCGCCCTGAGACCCGCGTACTCGGCATGACCTGGGTGCATTCGGGCAGCGGCGTGAAATTGCCGATCAGCGATATTTCGCGGCTGGTCGATGAACACAACCGTCAACGTGACGACAAGGACCGCTTGATCTACGTGGTCGACGGCGTGCACGGCTTTGGTGTCGATGATCTGAGTTTCCCGCAGATGAACTGCGACTTCTTTATCGCCGGCACCCACAAGTGGATGTTCGGCCCACGCGGCACCGGCATCGTTTGCAGCCGCAGCGAAGAACTGAAGTACGTCAGCCCGAGCGTACCGACGTTCTCCGAAGCCACTTCCTTCGCCACCATCATGACCCCGGGCGGCTATCACGCCTTCGAGCATCGTTGGGCGGTGGACGAAGCGTTCAAATTGCACCTGCAACTGGGCAAGGCCGACGTTCAGACGCGCATTCATCAGCTCAACAGCTACCTGAAACAGCGTCTGCGCGAACACGCGGACATCGAACTGGTGACCCCGCTCGAGCCGAAATTTTCTGCCGGTTTCACGTTCTTCCGGGTCAAGGGCCAGGACAGCGACGAAGTGGCCGCCTACCTGATGCAAAACCGGGTGATCTGCGATGCGGTCAGCCGCGACGTCGGCCCGGTGATTCGCACGGCGCCCGGCCTGCTCAACAACGAAGCCGAGGTGGAGCGTTTCATGGCCCTCCTCGAAAAAAAACGGCGCGCCTGATCCCTCGACTCCAGTTTTCCTTTCACAGAGACGACTCATGAAAAAGCCTCACGCCTGTTTCACCTTCAAGGCCCTGCCCGCGCTGGCCCTGACCGCGCTGTGCGCCGGCCTGCTGCCTGGTGCTGCTCAAGCGGCGACGCCGCCGGCGCCGGGCAAAGTGTTCAAGGACTGCAAGGACTGCCCGGAAATGGTCGTGCTGCCGACTGGCACCTTCACCATGGGCACCCCGGATGACGAAGTCGGCCGCGAACCGGACGAAGGCCCGCGCCACGACGTGACCTTCAGCAAACCGTTCGCCATCAGCCGCTTTCAGGTGCTGGTCGGCGAGTGGGACGCGTATGTGCGCGAAACCGGCAACAAGCCTTACGACTTCGATGATCGCCCGGGCCGCCGCTGCACCGCTGGCAAACCGGAATTCAAACAGACTGCCCGCGACCCGGCCGTGTGCATGAACGTCGCCGAAGCCCAGGGCTACATCGATTGGTTGTCGAAAAAAACCGGTCATGCCTATCGCCTGCAAAGCGAATCGATCCGCGAGTACGCCGCACGCGGCGGCAGCAGCGGGCCCTTCCCTTTCCCGTTCGATGAAGGCAACAACTACCAGATCTCCAAACACGCCAACACCTATGGCGCCGCCGACGGTTACAACTTCACCTCCCCGGCAGGCACATTCCCGGCCAATGCCTTCGGCGTTTACGACGCTCACGGCAACGTCTACGAATGGACCGCCGACTGCTATCACAAGGATTATTCCGGCGTACCGAACGACGGTCGCCCATGGACTCAGGAAAACTGCGAACGCCAGGTCATGCGTGGCAACGACTGGGGCGAGGCGCCGGTGTTCTCGCGTTCCGGCAACCGCAACAGCAGCTGGCCAACCAGCAAGGGCGACTGGCTCGGGTTTCGCGTAGTGCGCGACCTCTGATCCTGCCCGCCACGACCGCAGTGCCGTCTGCGGTCGTTTAAAGAAAGTCCGTGACCATTCGTTTTCCTTTAGTACCGGCACTCCCTCCGCACCGAAGCAGGAATCCTCCATGACCAAGCCTACGCGTGGGGCGATCAACGAATTGTTCGCCTTGCTCAAGCCCTTCCGCCTGATCGTCTCTGTGTCCATCGTGCTCGGCATGATCGGCGGCCTGAGCGTCACCGTGCTGCTGGCAACCATCAACAATGCCCTGCACTCCGACGACGGCCTGACCCGCACGGTGGTGATGATTTTCGCCGGCCTCTGTGCGCTGGCCTTGCTGACGACGATCCTGTCCGACATCGGCACCAACTACGTCGGCCAGCACATCATCGCCAAATTGCGCAAAGAGCTGGGGGAGAAGGTCTTGTCGGCGCCAATCGACCAGATCGAACGCTATCGCAGCCACCGGTTGATCCCGGTGCTGACCCACGACGTCGACACCATCAGCGACTTCGCTTTCGCGTTTGCCCCGCTGGCGATATCCATGACCGTCACCCTCGGCTGCCTCGGCTATCTGGCCATGCTGTCCTGGCCGATGTTCCTGATGATGCTGGTGGCGATTGCCATCGGCACGACCATTCAGGCGATTGCCCGGGCCAAAGGCATGCGCGGTTTCTACGCCGCCCGTGATTCCGAAGACGAACTGCAAAAACACTACAACGCGATTGCCGAGGGTGCCAAGGAACTGCGCATTCATCGCCCGCGTCGCCAGCGTATGTTTGTCGCCGGGATTCAGAAAACCGCCGAGAAGATCTGCGACACCCAGATCAAATCCATCAACACCTTCGTCATCGCCAAGTCCTTCGGCTCGATGTTGTTCTTCGTGGTGATCGGCATGGCGCTGGCCCTGCAATCCTTCTGGCCCAGCGGCGACAAAGCGGTAATGAGCGGCTTCGTCCTGGTGCTGCTGTACATGAAGGGGCCGCTGGAGCATCTGGTCAGCACGTTGCCGATCATCAGCCGCGCGCAGATTGCCTTCCGCCGCATCGCCGAGCTGAGTGAGCAATTCTCCTCACCCGAACCGCACCTGCTGCTGGAAGATCAGGGCAAGAAACCCGGCGCGGTCAACAGCCTCGAACTGCACAACGTGCGTTACGCCTTCCCGCCTGTGGAAGGCAGTGAGCCGTTCCGTCTGGGGCCGGTGAACCTGCGTATTGAACAGGGCGACATCGTGTTTATCGTCGGCGAAAACGGTTGCGGCAAAACCACGCTGATCAAGTTGTTGTTGGGTTTGTATGCGCCGACCGAAGGCGAGATCCGCGTCAACGATCAGCCGATCACCGCGCTCAACCGCGATGACTACCGGCAGAATTTCACGACGATTTTTGCCGACTATTACCTGTTCGACGATCTGATTCAGGGCGACCGCGAAGTCCCGCAGGACGCGACTCGCTACCTCGAACGTCTGGAGATCGCGCACAAGGTCAGCGTGCGCGACGGTGCGTTCAGCACCACCGATTTGTCCACCGGCCAGCGCAAGCGTCTGGCATTGGTCAATGCCTGGCTCGAAGAGCGGCCGGTGCTGGTGTTCGATGAATGGGCGGCCGATCAGGACCCGACGTTCCGGCGTATTTTCTACACAGAGTTGTTGCCAGACCTCAAACGTCTGGGCAAGACCATCATCGTGATCTCCCACGATGACCGTTACTTCGACGTCGCCGATCAACTGGTGCGCATGGAGGCCGGCAGGGTCAAGAGCGAACTGCAAACCGCTTGATCGACGCGGCCGCGGCCAGGCCGGAAAAATAATTTTCCGGTTTGCCGCGGCTTCCTCGTCTTAATGAGATGAATAAGAACCATTAACAACTATACCTGCCAAGGTCTTAACCTCATGTCCGCATCCCGTTTCATGCTTCGCCCTCTGACTCGAGCCCTGCTGGTGCACGGCGCGACACGCACTCGACTGGCCGGCACCGGCCTTGGTCTGGCACTGACACTCACGGCAGCGCCGTATGTCCAGGCCCAGGAATGGACCCTGAACATCCCGTCGCAGCCACTGGCTCAAGCGCTGCAAACCCTTGGCCAGCAGACCAGCCTGCAAATCATCTACAGCCCGGAAAGCCTGCAAGGTTTGCGCTCCAGCGCACTCAACGGCCGCTACCAGGACGATGAGTCACTCAAGGCGATGCTCAACGGCACCGGCATCCGCTACCAGCGTGACGGCAACACCGTGACCGTCCTCGGCCCGGCCACCGGCAGCGCGATGGAACTGGCCCCGACCAACGTCAACGCCAGCCGCCTGGGCGCCACCACCGAGGGCAGCAACTCCTACACCACCGGTGGCGTGACCATTGGCAAGGGCGTGCACTCGCTGAAGGAAACCCCGCAGTCGGTCACGGTGATGACCCGCAAGATGCTCGATGACCAGAACCTCAACACCATCGAACAGGTGATGGAAAAGACCCCGGGCATCACCGTGTATGACTCGCCCATGGGCGGCAAATATTTCTACTCTCGCGGCTTCCGTATGACTGGCCAGTACCAGTACGACGGCGTGCCGCTGGATATCGGCAGCAGCTACGTGCAGGCCGACAGCTTCAACAGCGACATGGCCATCTATGACCGCGTGGAAGTCCTGCGTGGCGCGGCCGGCATGATGAAAGGCGCAGGCGGCACCGCCGGAGGCGTCAACTTCGTGCGCAAACGCGGCCAGGACACTGCGCACACGCAACTGTCGCTGTCGGCAGGCACCTGGGACAACTATCGTGGCCAGGTCGACACCGGCGGCCCGCTGAACGACTCCGGGACCATCCGTGGTCGCGCCGTGGTCACCGAACAGACCCGTCAATATTTCTACGACGTGGCCAGCCGCAAGGATCAGATCTACTACGGCGCCCTGGACTTCGACCTCAGCCCCGATACCACCCTGGGTCTGGGCTTCGCCTGGGAAGATGTTGACGCCACCCCGTGCTGGGGCGGCCTGCCGCGTTACGCCGACGGCTCCGACCTGCACCTCAAGCGCTCCACCTGCCTGAACACCGCGTGGAACAACCAGCGCAGCAAACGCGCCACCTACTTCGCCGACCTGAAACACCAGTTCAACGACGACTGGTCGCTGAAAGTCGCCGGGGTGTACTCGCGTAACACCCAGGACATGGAATACGCCTTCCCGAGCGGCGCGGTACCGGTCGGTGCCACCGCATCGAACACCCTGATGCTGGGCAGCATTTACGACTACGACCAGCGCGATTACGGCTTCGATGCCTATGTCGACGGCAAATTCGACGCCTTCGGTCAGCAACACGAACTGACCATCGGCGCCAACGCCAGCCGTTCGCACAAGGATGACTTCTACGCCGTCGCCGCGCTGCCACAACGGCAGAACGTGCTCGACCCCAACCACCACATCCCGCAACCGGACGAAAGCTACTACCTGGCCAACGCCTCCCGTGGCGGCCCGGTGGACATGCACATCAAGCAATACGGCGCCTACTCGATCGCCCGCCTGAAACTGGCTGATCCGCTGACCCTGGTCCTGGGCAGCCGTGTCAGCTGGTACAAGTCCGATACCGATTCGGTGCAGTACTTCCGTGGCGAAGGCACCCAGGTCGATACCAAGTCCACCGAAACCGGCCAGGTCACGCCGTTCGCCGGTGTGCTGTTCGACCTCAATGACAACCTGACTGCCTACGCCAGCTACACCGACATCTTCACCCCGCAAGGCGCCTACAAGACCATTGATGGCAGCACCCTCAAGCCATTGGTCGGGCAGAGCTACGAACTGGGGATCAAAGGCGAGTGGTTCGACGGTCGTCTGAACAGCTCCTTCAACCTGTTCCGCACCATTCAGAAAGATGCCGCCCAGGATGACCCGCGTTGCGAGGACAGTTCTTGCTCGATCAACTCCGGCAAGGTTCGCGCGCAAGGCTTCGAAGCTGAAGTCAGCGGTGAAGTGATTGACCGCCTGCAATTGCTCGCCGGTTACACCTACACCCAGACCAAGGTGCTGGAAGATGCCGACGCCACTCAGGATGGCGTGGTTTACAACTCCTATGTGCCGCGCCACTTGCTGCGTGTGTGGGGTGACTACAGCCTGAGCGGGCCACTGGATCGCGTGACAATCGGTGCGGGTGTCAACGCGCAGACGGGCAACTACCGGACTTCGCCTTTGGGCGGTGACAACATTGATGGCGCCGGTTATGCGGTCTGGAACGGTCGCATTGGCTACCGTATCGATGACACCTGGTCGGTGGCGCTTAACGGGAACAACCTGTTTGACAAGCGTTACTACTCGACCATCGGTACCGAAGGGTTCGGTAACTTCTATGGTGATCCGCGTAACTTCGTGATGTCGGTCAAGGCTGACTTCTGATTGGGTGTGATGTGAGAGAGCCCCGCTTTGGCGGGGCTTTTTTTCGCCTGTTGGTCTTGGCGGCCTTGGCGGCTCTGGGGCCGACCATGCTCCTTGGGTTTTGGGGGCATATCCGTTGCTGCGGGTGGTGCCGCTGGCGGTTTCGCTCTTACAGCGAGTCACCTTTTCCAAACGCCGAAAAGGTAACCCAAAAGGCTTTGCCCCGGCGTACGGCACTTCGCTGAGGCTCAGTGTTCCCTCGCTACGGTGTCCATCCGGGGGCATCGCCTACGGTTTGCTTCGCTGCACCTCCTCTCGATGTGTTCGACTTCGTCGAACGGCGCTGCGCGCCTACCCCCCGGATGAACACCTCCGCTCGGCCTGCCGAAGGGGCAAAAAATCAAAAGCCAAAGCCAGAGCAAGATCAAAAGCCAGATCAAAAGCCCCTCACCCTAACCCTCTCCCGGAGGGAGAGGGGACTGATTGAGGTGTTTGGGAGAGCTATACCGACTTGCGATACCGCATTGAACTCAGGCTCTAAAAAAGCAAACCAATCAGCCCCTCATCCTCCAAAAAAAAGAGAGGAATGATTGAGGTAATTGGGCGAGCTACGCTGACATGCGATACCGCGCTGAACTCAGGCTCTAAAAAGCAAACAAATCAGCCCCTCACTCTCCAAGAAAAAGAGAGGACCGATCGAGGTGTTTGGGCGAGCTACGCCGACGTGCGATACCGCGCTGAACTCAGGCTCTGAAAAGCAAACAAATCAGCCCCTCACCCTCCGAGAAGAGGGGACTGACTGAGATGTTTGGGAGAGCTACGTCGAAGTGAAATACCGAGTCGAACTCAGATTTTGAAAAGCCCAAAAATCGGCCCCCCTCTCCCTCTGGGAGAGGGCTGGGGTGAGGGGTGAATCCAACACCAATCCTAAGCCGAACACGCTGTTGCTCCTCACCACTCAACAGGATGAGCGTTAGCTCGGCTGCGGCTTTTGATCTGCAAGGCGACGTCGGAAGGCTGAGTGGAGGGATTGATCCGGGCGTGGGAGCGCAGCGACCGTTTGGCGCAGCCAAACACAGCGAGAGGAGGTGCAGCGAAGCAAACCGTAGGCGCTGCGCCCGGATCGATACCGCAGCGAAGGAACCCCGAGCCTCAGCGAGCGGGCCGGACGTAGGAGCAAGCCTTTTGGGTTACCTTTTCGGCGTTTGGAAAAGGTGACCCGCCGTAAGGGCGGAACCCTAATCAGCCGTTACCGCAGCAACGGATATTCACCCTAAAACCAACCAATATCCAATCACCCCAACACCCCCGCCAACGCCCGGCTCAGGCGTTCATGCACCCGCAAAACATCAGGCATCACCGAAGCCATCCGCAGCAAATCATGCGTCAGCCCCGGACAGTGCTCAACCTCGACACTCACCCCCTGCCCACGCAGTTTGTCAGCATAAGCCTGCCCCTCATCAAACAATGGATCGAAGCCCGCCAACAACACAATCGCCGGCGCCACACCGCGCAGATCCTCCGCCAACAACGGCGAAAAGCGCCAATCCAGATAGTCTTGCGGACTGCGAGCGTAATGCTGATAAAACCAGTCAAGCGTATCGTTCTCCAACAGATAACCCTCACTGAACAACAACCGCGAATCGTGCACGCGCGATGCATCGGTCACCGGATAGCACAACAACTGTGCCTTGGGTGCGATGGCCACAGTGTGCGGTTGCACCACCGCCTGCAGCGCCAGCACCGTGGCCAACGTGGCACCGGCGCTGTCGCCACCAAACGCCACGCGCGAGGCATCAAGGCCAAGACTTACGGCGTTTTCCGCCAACCATGACAAAGCGTCTTCGCCATCCTCCAGCGCCGTCGGAAAACGATGCTCCGGGGCCAGTCGGTAGCCGACCGACAACACCGCACACGGCGTGCGCTGGCAAAACTCGCGGCACACACCGTCGTGCGAATCGAGGCTGCCGACAACAAAACCACCACCATGGAAATACACCAGCACCGGCATCGGCGAGGCCCCAGCATTGGGGCGATACAGACGCAGTGCCAACGGCGCACCATCACGTGCCGAGGTGTCGATTTCGCTGACCATCAGGTCTTGCGGCGCCGGCCAGCGCAATTGCGCAGTGGTCTGCTCGAAAGTCGTGCGGGCTTCGCTCGGGGTCATTTGGTGCATGGCCGGCAGGCCGGCGTCCTGGCTGTCTTGGGCCAGGTCGAGAAAGGCTTCCAGATCAGGGTGTAACGACATCGCTAAAATCCTTGTATCGGCAAAAAAGGGGCGCACCTCGGCAGCGCCCCCGGAGATGACTGAGCGCGTGGCGATCAGCCCACGCGTGCCATGCAATGCTCGACCAACGCCTCCAGCTCACGCTGGAAATCGTCCATCAAGGCATCCATCGTGCCGGCGCGATAACGCTGGCTGCTGTAGATGCAACGCAAGGCCAACTGACCGTCATAGACCTGGCCGACAATTTCCAGCCAGTTGCCCAGATTGGCTTTCAGGCTGTAGTTGTCGCCGGTTTCTTCCAGCGCTGGCACCAGCAGTGCCTGCTCGTCGAAACTCTGGTCAAACTGCCCCAGGTAGTTGAACGTGACCCGTGCTTGCGGCAGTTCGGCCAGTTGCCGCGCCACCTCAGCCCCAGCCAGATGACGCAATACGCCATAGCCGATGCCCTTCTGCGGTACCGCTGCCAACTGTGCCTGCACATTGACGATCGACTGGCCGATGTCGTCGCTGTCGGGGCGCAAACGCACCGGGAACATGCTGGTGAACCAGCCCAGGCTGCGGCTCAGGTCGATGGACTCGAACAGGTCTTCACGACCATGGCCTTCGAGCAGAATCAGCGCCGACGGTTGTTGACTCCAGCGGCACAGGGCACGACTGAGCGCCGACAACAGCAGGTCGTTGATCTGCGTGCCGTATACCGCCGGAGCCTGTTTGAGCAGTTGTTCAGTGTGCTCGCGAGACAGTTTCAGTCGCGCCTGCGCCTGCTGACGCACGAGGTTTTTGCCCCGCAGGTTGTCGCAAGGCAGGTCGACGCCCGGCTGATCCAGTTGCTCCCGCCAGTACGCCAGTTCCTGCTCGGCAATCACCGGCGCCTGCGCCTGCAAAGCCTCGGCGAACGATCGGTAACTGCTGGTGCGAATCGGCAGTTTCGGTTCGAGCCCCTGCACACACGCCTCGTATGCCACTTTCAAATCGTCGAGCAGAATTCGCCACGACACGGTGTCGACCACCAAGTGGTGAATCACCACCAGCAGGCGCGCCTGGCCATCCGGCAAGGCGACATGCATCACCCGCCAGACCGGCCCGTCGTCGAGTTTCAGGCTGCGCTGGGCGAGGTTGGCCAAGGCTTCGACCTGTTCGCTGTTGTCCGCCTCGCGGCGCCAGAGCAACGCTTCGCCCTGTTCACTGAGGTCACAGTAACGCTGCAACCAGCGCCCGCCTTCGTGGGAGAACCGCAGGCGCAGCGAGTCGTGATGTTGCTCGATCCAGCCCAGTGCCTGCTCCAGTGCATCGAGGTCCAGCGGCTGGCGCGCACTCAACAGCAATGACTGGTTGTAGTGATGCGCCTCGGCCATGCCTTCGGCAAAGAACCACTCCTGAATCGGCAGAAGATTGAACAAACCCTCGGCGGCGACGTGCGTGACGTCCGCCTGCGGTTTTGGCGTGCCCTCCTTCGCCGCTTCCTGCTCGACGATGCCGGCGATGGTTTGATAACGCATCAGGTCGCGCAGCTTGAGATCCATCTGCAACGTCGGATGGTTTCTGACGCGGGAGATCACCTGCAAACTCAGAATCGAGTCGCCGCCCAGTTCAAAGAAATTATCGCTGATGCCCACTTGTTCGACCTGCAGCACCTGCGCCCAGATGTCCGCGAGCAGGCATTCCTGCTCGTTGCGCGGGGCCAGGTATTGCTCGGTTTTGAACTCGGGTTCCGGCAGCGCCTTGCGATCAAGCTTGCCGTTCGGTGTCACCGGGAAAGCACTCAGGCAAACGATCTGCGCCGGCACCATGTATTCCGGCAACGAGGTGCGCAGACCCGCCTTGAGTTCATCGCCAATGTCTTCGCCGGTCGCAGTGACCACATAACCGATCAGTTGCTTGCCGGAAGCATTGTCGCGGGCGATCACCAGTGCGTCGGTGACCGACGGCAACTGGCGCAGACTGGCCTCGACTTCGCCCAGTTCGATGCGGAAGCCGCGGACCTTGACCTGATGGTCGATACGGCCGACGTAATCGACCACACCGTCGGCACGCAAACGCACCAGGTCGCCGCTGCGATACAGGCGTTCACCCGCCGCGAACGGATTGGGCACGAAGCGCTCGCAAGTCAGCTCCGGACGGCCGTGATAACCCCGGGCGACGCCATAGCCGCCGATGTACAACTCGCCGGCAAAGCCTGGCGGCAGCGGGTTCATATCCTCGTCCAGCACGTACAGCGAGCGTGCGCCCACCGCACGGCCGATCGGCGCATACGCGGCTTCGCAATGCTGGCTGACCGGGACTTTCCAGAGCATCGGCGTGACCACGGTTTCGGTCGGCCCGTAGCCGTTGGTGAAGTACTGCGGACGCAGCGCAGCCTTGACCTGCTCGAAGGTCTGATCCGGCACCGCATCACCGCCGAAGCAGTAGATGCGCACTGGTGGCGGCGCGATACCGCTGGCCGCGGCGTACTCGGCCAGCTGCTTGAGATAGGCCGGCGGGAAGCAGGCAATGGTGATGCCGTAATCATGCAGCGCCTGATAGGTCTGCTCCGGTGTCCACAGGCAACCGTCGCGAATCACCAGACGACCGCCGCTGTACAGGGTGCTCAACCAGCGCTCATGAGCACCGTCGAAGGCGAACGACATGAAGTGCAGTTCGCAACTGCTGGCGTCCATTTCATACAACTCGGCGATGGCCTGACAGTGCATGCTCAGCGGGCCTTGCGTCACCGCGACGCCTTTCGGTCGGCCGGTGGAACCCGAGGTGTAAACCAGATACGCCAGGCCCTGTTCCTGCACCCGGCAATCGGGGGCGTGGTCGGCATAACGGCTTTCATCAAGGTGATCGATTTCCAGGCGCAGCAGACCTTGCGGCGTCGGCAAGGTCGCTCGCAGGCTGCTCTGGGTCAACAACAGCGCCATGCCCGAATCTTCGATCATGTACGCCAGACGCTCCGGCGGATACTCGATGTCCAGCGGCACATACGCCGCTCCGCTCTTGAGCACGGCGAGGAAGCTCACGACCATTTCCAGCGAGCGTGGCAAGGCCACGCCGATCACCACTTCCGGACCGGCGCCGTGTTCGATCAGGCAGTGCGCCAGTCGGTTGGCGCGTTGCTCGAGTTCGGCGTAGGTCAGGTTCATCCCGGCGCATTGCAGAGCAATAGCCTGCGGCTGTTGTTGCGCGTGACGGCTGATCAATTCCGGCAACAGCGCCGCTTGATGGGTATGCGCCGGTTCAGCACTCCAGACCTGCGCCGCTTGCCATTGCTCACCGCTCAAGCGCTGCAAATTACCGAGGCGTTCGTACGGCGCCGCCAGCATCGCGGCGAGGGTGTTTTCCATGGTCTGGCGAATACCGACGACGGCCTCGGCGCTGAAGTGGCTGCGCAAATACAGGTATTCGATCGATAACTCGTCACCGAGCATCACCGCGAGGTCCATCGGCACGTTGGTCACACCGTGGCCGATGGATTTGCCGAAGGTCAGGTCAGTGTCGTTTTCTTCCTGCAGACGGTCGTCGATCGGGAAGTTTTCGAACACCACAATGCTATCGAACAACGCCTGACCACCGAGGCTGGACCAGCGCTGTACATCGGCCAGCGGCGCCTGGGAGTAATCGCGAATGTCGAGGTTGTAGGCCTGCACTTCGCCCAGCCAGTCAGCCAGACGCTGATCGGCTTGCGGCGTCTGAATGATCGGCAAGGTATTGATGAACAGACCGAGCATGTTGCCGACATTCGCCAGACTTTCCGGACGCCCCGACACCGTGGCGCCAAAGGTCACCGTCTGCTGCCCGGTGTAGCGTTGCAACAGCAGCAACCATGCGCCCTGAATCAGCGTGTTGGGGGTGATGCGCAGGTCGCGGCAGAACTGCAACAGCCGCGCGGTCTGCGCTGTGTCCCAGTTCGAATAGATCGCATCGTGACCGGCAACATCGGCGCTGTGGCGCGGGTGCATCGCCTGGCTCAGTGCCGTCGGCTCGCTGACCACCGCCAGGCGCGCCTTCCAGAACAACTCCTGGGCGTCCTGATCCTGTGCCTGCAGCCAGGCGATGAAGTCGCGGTAACGACCGTTCTCGCCGATGATTTCGCCCTTGGCGTAATACTGCAGGACCTCACCGAACAGCCGCGAACTGCTCCAGCCGTCCATGAGGATGTGGTGGCTGGTCCAGATCATCTGGTACTGATCGTCGCTCAGGCGCAGCAGGGTCACCCGCAACAAACGCGCATCGGCCAGATTGAAACCGAGCGCGCGGTCATCGCTGGCAAACGCGGCAATCCGCTCCTCACTGGTCTCCTGACCACGCCAATCGAGCACCTGCATTTGCAACGGCGCATGGCGATGCACCACCTGCAACGGTTTGGCCAGGCCGTCCTGCCAATGGAAACTGGTGCGCAGAATCGCCTGACGGGCGATGACAAATTCCCACGCCTGGCGGAAGCGTTCCACATCCAGGCCCTTGATCGGCAGGCTGACCTGCTGCACGTACAGGCTGCTGCCGTTATCCGACAGGGTGTGGAAGAGCATGCCTTCCTGCATCGGCGACAGCGGGTAGACATCCTCGATCATGTCCGCCGGCACTGGCAACGCATCGAGCTGCGCCTGATCCAGTTCGGCCAACGGATAATCCGCAGGCGCCTCGCCAGTCGAGTGCTCGAGTGAGACCACTGCAGCCAGCTTCTGCACGGTCTGCTGCTGGAACAGGTCTTTGGGGGTGAAGCCAATCCCCTGCTGACGCGCGCGGCTGACCAGTTGAATCGAGATGATCGAGTCGCCGCCCAGCGCAAAGTAGTTATCGGTCACGCCGACCCGCTCGATCTTCAGGATGTCCTGCCAGACCTCGGCCAGTTGCTGCTCCAGCGGCGTCGACGGCGCGACGTATTCACGCTGCGACTGGCTGACGTCCGGTGTCGGCAAGGCCTTGCGGTCGAGTTTACCGTTGGGGGTCAACGGCAACTGTTCGAGGAACAGCCACTGCGCCGGCACCATGTATTCCGGCAGGTTCGCCTTCAGCGCGGCCTGCAGCGTTTCACTCAAATCGTCCAGTTGTTCGAGGCTGAGGCTGCTGTCACTTGGCACCACATACGCGACCAGTTGCTGGCCACTGTGGCCATCCACCGCCAACACCACACCTTCGCGCACATTGTCCTGAGCGAGCAGACGCGCTTCGATTTCACCCAGCTCGATACGGAAACCGCGCACCTTGACCTGATGATCGATACGCCCGACGTATTCGATTCGGCCGTCCTCCGTGAAGCGAGTCAGGTCGCCGGTGCGGTACATGCGCTCGCCACTGCTCGAGAATGGATTGGGCACGAAACGTTCGGCGGTCAGGCCCGGGCGGAACAGGTAGCCACGGGTGATGCCATCGCCGGCCAGATACAACTCGGCCGCCACGCCAATCGGTGCTTGCTGCAATTGCTCATCGAGCAGGTACGCCGTGGTGTTGACCAGCGGCCGGCCGATGTTCGCCTGACCACCAAGTTCGCGGCGGGTGCAGGTCGAATAGGTGGTGTCTTCCGACGGCCCGTACAGGTCGTAGACATGCGCCACCGCCGTCTCGCGGTAGAGCGTGTCGACCAGGCTCTGCTTCAACGGCTCACCGGCGAGGTTGATGATGCGCACGCCCGGCGGAATTTGCCCGGTGCGTTGCAGCGCGGCAATCGCCGACGGCACGGTGTTGATCAGGCGCACCTGATCGCGCTCCGGCAAGTCCGGCAGCTCCAGGGCATTGCGCGCCATGACGATCGAGCCGCCGCGTGCGAGGGTGACGAAAATCTCCCACACCGACAGGTCGAAGCACACCGACGTCGACGCCAGCACACCGTGCAGATCGTCTTCGCTGTAGACCTCGGCAGACCAGTGAATCAGCGCCTGTACGTTGCGGTGGGCGATGGCAACACCTTTCGGTTTGCCGGTGGAACCCGAGGTATAGATCACGTAGGCCAGATTGGCCGAATCAGCGCGCGCCGGAAGATTATCCGCAGGCTGCTCGGCAAACGCCGCACCACCCGCCTCGACCAGCACCACCTGCGCATCGGTCTGCGGCAGTTGCGCCAGCAGCGACTGCTGCGTGAGCAAGACTTTCGCCTGACTGTCGTCGAGCATGTAGGCCACGCGATCCGCCGGGTAATCCGGGTCCAGCGGCACATAGGTGCCACCGGCCTTGAGCACCGCCATCAGGGCAATGACCAGCTCCGCCGAACGCGGCATCGCCACGCCTACACGGATTTCCGCACCGACACCCAGTGCGACAAGATGATGAGCCAACTGGTTGGCGCGTTGATTGAGCTCGGCATAGCTCAGGGCGACGCCGGCATGACTCAGCGCCAGTGCCTGCGGATGTGCCGCGACGCGACGTTCAAAACTTTGCGGGATCAACCGCTCAGCCGGATACGCGGCCTGATGGTCGTTCCATTGCGCCAGGGTCTGGCGTTCGGCGAGTGGCAACAGGCCGGTCTCACCGAGCAGACGCTGCGGCGCCTCGATGAATTGACGCAGCACTTCTTCCAGATGCCCCGCCAGACCTAGCACGCTGCGTTCGGCAAAGTGTTCGGTGAGGTAGTTGAAGTCCAGGTTCAAGACATCGCTGGCCCCGGCGATCAGGGTCAGGCCGTAGTTGGTTTGCTCGCGATGCTCCAGGCCAGCGAAACGCAGACCGCCCGGATTGGCTTCCAGCGCTTCGGACACCGGATAGTTTTCAAACACCAGCAAGGTGTCGAACAGCGCTTCGCCACTCAACTGAGCCAGACGCTGGATGTCCTGCAACGGCGTCTGCTCGTAGTCGCGCAGCAACAGGTTTTTGTCCTGCACGCTGCGCACCCAGTCGCCGACGCTGAGCGTGGCCTGCGGGCTGGCGATTACTGGCAAAGTGTTGATGAACAGGCCCAATTGCTGCTCGATACCCGGCAGATCCACCGGACGCCCGGACACCGTGGCACCAAAGGCCACCGTGGCCTGGCCGGTGTAGCGCTGCAACACCAATAGCCATGCGGCTTGTACCAGGCTGTTGAGGGTCACTTGCTGCTGACGGGAGAAACCGTTCAGGCGCTGAGTGAAGGCTTGGTCAAAATGCAGGCGATGCATCTGTTTGCCCGGCCCCGGCACGGTACGCCCGTGGCAAGCCGAGGCCAGTCGGGTCGGTTCCTCCAGTGCGGCCAGCTGTCCGCGCCAGAAATCCTGTGAGGCGGCTTTGTCCTGACCTTGCAGCCAGACCAGGAAATCACGGTAACGACCCTGCGCGCCCGGCACCGGTTGACCGGCGTAATCCTGCAACACCTCGCCGAACATCCGCGAGTTGCTCCAGCCATCCATGAGGATGTGGTGGCAGGTGAAAATCAGCCGATGGCGATCATCAGCCGTGCGCAGCAGGCACAGACGCAGCAGCGGCGGATTCTGCAGATCGAAACCGCGCTCGCGATCAGCCTGCGCCCGCGCCTCAAGCACGGCCGGCAAGTCCGCCACACCGCGCACATCGACTTCGGGCATTTCCAGGGTCAACTGGCGATTGATCACTTGCAACGGCGCATCGAGACCGTCGCGGCCCCAGATGAACCCGGCACGCAACACTTCATGACGATCCACCACGCGTTGCCACGCCTGCTGGAAACGCGCCACGTCGAGGCCGTCGATATCCAGCAGCATCTGATAGACGTAGGCGCTGGCATCGGCGTCGTACAGGCTGTGGAACAGAATGCCTTGTTGCATCGGCGCCAGCGGATAGATGTCCTCGATGCGTTGGGCGGCGATCGGCAAGCTGTCCAGGTGCGCCTGGGACAACCCGGCCAACGGCACATCCGACGGCGTCAAACCACCGCTTGGATGGCTCAGGCAATGGTCGATCAACTCGCTCAGCGCCACTTCATAAGCACGGGCCAAAGCGTTGATGGTGGAGTCTTCGAAGACATCGCCACTGTAAGTCCAGGTCAGGCTCAGTTGGCCCTGATAGACCCGGCCATCGATGGTCAGCCAGTTGGCCATCGGCGCGTTTTCGTCCTGGCCGGCGCCCTTGTCTTCGGTAGCCGGCACCCACAGGGCGCCTTCGTCGAAGTTGTTGTCGAACTGGCCGAGGTAGTTGAACGTCACTTTCGGATGTGCGAGATCGTTCAATGCTGCTTGCGACTCGGCGCTGCCCAGATAACGCAGCAAGCCATAGCCGATGCCTTTGTGCGGGATCGCGCGCAGTTGCTCCTTGATGCCTTTGATCGAGGTTTCCAGACTCGCGTCCGGGGTCAGGCGCACCGGGAACATGCTGGTGAACCAACCCACCGTGCGGCTCAGGTCGACGTCATCGAACAGGTCTTCCCGACCGTGCCCCTCAAGCTGCACCAGTGCGCTGTCGGTGTTGGTCCATTGGCACAGCACGCGGGCCAGCGCGGTCAGCAGCAGGTCGTTGACCTGGGTGCGATAAACCGCCGGCGCCTGTTGCAGCAACTGACGGGTGCGTTCGACGTCGAGACGCGTATCGACGCTGCGTTCGAAACGGTT
Organism: Pseudomonas sp. AC242; assembly: GCF_979258655.1. Classification (NCBI taxonomy): domain Bacteria; kingdom Pseudomonadati; phylum Pseudomonadota; class Gammaproteobacteria; order Pseudomonadales; family Pseudomonadaceae; genus Pseudomonas; species Pseudomonas sp. AC242. The sequence continues at coordinate 1,371,315 of NZ_OZ409873.1, read as the reverse complement.
GCTCAACTGGCCCTGTGGATTGTCCAGAGGCAGTTCGACCGACACATCGCGCAGCTGCCCGCGCCAGTAATCCAGTTCGCTTTCCAGCTCGGCACTGCGGGCATGCTCCTGCAGACGCTTGCCCCAATCCTTGAACGCGCTGGTCTTGGCCGGCAGACGCACAGCCTGACCGCTGCTCAACTGTTGATAGGTCGTTTGCAAATCCTCCAGCAGGATCCGCCACGACACGCCATCGACCACCAGGTGATGAATCACCAGCAACAGACGCTGGCTGGCGTCCGGCAAGTCAACCAATGCCGCGCGAATCAACGGGCCATCGAGCAAATCCAGACTGCGCTGCAACTCCTGGCAAAGCGCGGGCAATGCGGCGCTGTCGTCCAGTGTGACCGTGCGCAGCAAGGCGTGCGCCTGATCCGCAGGCGCGTGGCTCTGCTGCCAGCCGTCGTTAGTCTGGCAGTAGCGCAGGCGCAGGGCGTCGTGGTGGCGTTGCAGGTGCAACAGCGCCTGCTCCAGTGGCGCCGCTTGCAGCGTGGTAGCCGGGGTCAACAGGATCGACTGGTTCCAGTGATGCCGCGCCGGGATGTCGCTATTGAAAAAGTAATGCTGGATCGGTGTCAGCAGCGCGTCGCCGAGCACTTCGCCCTGCTGCATCTGCACCGCGTCGCTCTGTTGCGCGACAGTCGCCAGACGTTGCACGGTCTGGTGCTGGAAGATGTCTTTGGGGGTGAAGCGAATGCCCGCATGACGGGCGCGGCTAACCACCTGAATCGAAATGATCGAGTCACCGCCCAGCTCGAAGAAGTTGTCGTTGAGCCCGACACGCTCGACCTTCAGCACGTCCTGCCAGATCTCGGCCAGACGCTGTTCCAGTGGGTTGCGCGGCGCGGCATACACTTCCTGTACCTGCGCAACTTCCGGATGCGGCAGTTGCTTGCGATCGAGCTTGCCGTTGGCCGTCAGCGGCAGACGCTCAAGGAACGCCCAACTGACCGGGACCATGTAGTCCGGCAGGGTCTCGCGCAAATGTGCCTTGATCGAATCGCGCAGTACACCCTGCCCTTCGCCGTCCAGTTGTTCTTTCGCGACGATCCACGTCGCCAGTTGCTGGCCGCTGATACCGTCGACCGCCAGCACCACCGCTTCGCGCACCTCAGGGTGCTTGAGCAGTTGCGCTTCGATTTCGCCCAGCTCGATACGGAAACCACGAATCTTCACCTGATGGTCGATCCGCCCGATGTACTCGATCACGCCATCGCCGCGCAGCCGCGCCAGGTCGCCGGTGCGATACAGGCGCTCGCCGGCCTGCGGATTGAACGGATCGGGAACGAATCGTGTGGCGGTCATGCCGGCCTGATTCAGGTAGCCCCGGGCCAGACCGGCACCGGCGATGTACAACTCACCGATGCAGCCTTGCGGCACCAGATTCAGCGAGCTGTCGAGCAAGTACCACGACAAGTCGACAATCGGCTCGCCGATCGGGCTGCTGTGGCTTTGCTCAAGATCAGCCATCGACAACGGTCGGTAAGTCACGTGCACGGTGGTTTCGGTGATGCCGTACATATTGATCAGCGTTGGCGCGCGGTCGCCGAAACGCTCGAACCACGGGCGCAGGCTCTGCACTTCCAGCGCCTCGCCACCAAACACCACGTAGCGCAATGAGTTGCTGCGCGTCGACTCGCTGGCGACCTGCATCAATGGCTTGAACGCCGATGGCGTCTGGTTCAGCACGGTGACGTTTTCATCGCACAGCAGGGTGTAGAAATCTTCCGGAGAACGGCTGATGTCATGCGGCACCACCACCAGTTTGCCGCCATACAGCAGCGCGCCGAAAATCTCCCAGACCGAGAAGTCGAAGGCGTAGGAGTGGAACAGCGTCCAGCTGTCCTGCGGGCCGAAATCGAACCAGTGCTCGGTGGCACTGAACAGCCGCATGACGTTGCCGTGCGGCAGCAATGCGCCTTTCGGTTTGCCGGTGGAGCCAGAGGTGTAAATGACGTACGCCAGGCTGTCCGGCGTGGTCAGGCACAGCGGATTGGTTTCAATGCTGTGTTCTGGCGCCTGATCCAGATCGAGGCACGCCAGCCCCGACGGCACCGGCAGTTGCGCGAGCAGATGGCCTTGGGTCAACAGCAGCTCGATGCCGCTGTCCTCGATCATGTAGCTCAAGCGATCATCCGGATAACCCGGATCCAGCGGCACATAAGCGCCACCGGCCTTGAGCACGGCAAGGATGGCGACAATCATGTCCAGCGAACGCTCGACCGCCACGCCAACACGCACATCCGGGCCGACGCCACGGGCGATCAACGCATGCGCCCACTGGTTGGCACGGCGATTGAGTTCGGCGTAGGTCAGGCGTTGCCCGTCATACGTCACGGCGACCGCGTCGGGATAACGCTCGGCCTGCGCTTCAATGGCTTGGTGAATGCACTGCTCAAGCGGTTGCTCGACAGACTGAGGATTCCACTGCGCCAGCAATTGTTGCTGCTGACCGGCATCGAGCATCGGCAATTGGCCGATACGTTGCGTCGGCTCGGCGACGATGGCCTGCAACAACGTGTTCCAGTGTTGCGCCAGACGCTCGATGGTCACCGCGTCGAACAGATCCGTGGCGTACTTGAGCACGGCTTCGATGCCATGGGCCTGTTCGGTGGTGTTGAGGGTCAGGTCAAACTGCGCAGTCTGGCTCTGCCATTCCAGCGGCTCGATGTTCAGGCCATTCAAACGGGTTTCGACACTCGCGCGGCGCTCGGCCTGATGGTTGAACATCACCTGGAACAGCGGACTGTGACTGAGGCTGCGGCCCGGTTCCAGCGCTTCGACCAGTTGCTCGAAGGGCAAGTCCTGATGGGCCTGCGCTTCCTGCGCGGTCTGTTTGACCTGACGCAGCAGATCGACAAAGGACATCTGCCCGTCGATGTCGGCCTTGAGCACCTGAGTGTTGACGAAGAAGCCGATCAGCCGCTCGATTTCCACCCGCCCACGGTTGGCATTCGGCACGCCGACGCGGATGTCGGCCTGACCGCTATAACGGTGCAACAGGGCCTGGAACGAGGCCAGCAAGACCACGAACAGGGTGACGTTTTCTTGCCGGGCGAAGGCCTTGAGCGCGTGGCTCAGCGCCGGGTCGAGAATCAGGTTGTGGCTGGCGCCGGCGAAGCTTTGCTCGATGGAGCGCGGGCGATCCATCGGCAGTTCGAGGACCGGTTGTTCGCCGCCGAGTTTCTCTTGCCAGTAAGCCAGTTGCCGCTCCTGCTCACCGGCCTCCATCCACTGCCGTTGCCACAAGGCGTAGTCGGCGTATTGAATCGGCAAGGCCGGCAGACCGGCATCGTGACCGAGGTTGAAACCGGCGTAGAGCTGCACCAGTTCCTCGATCATCACTTGCAGCGACCAGCCATCGGAGACGATGTGGTGCAGGGTCAGCACCAGCACATGGTCATTGGGGGTGACTTGCAGCAGCGCTGCGCGCAAGAGCGGGCCGTGCTGCAGGTCGAACGTTTTCTGGCTCTGGGTCTGCACGAACGCCTGGATCAAAGCATCCGCGTCGTTGGTCAGCTCAGCGCTCAGTTGATGAGTCTCCAGTGCAAAGGGTCCTGCGGGCAGGACCACTTGCAAGGGTTGCGCGGTTTCCTGAGAGAACACCGTGCGCAAGGTTTCGTGTCGTTCGATCAGCGCCTGAACACTGCGCTCCAGCGCGCTGACATCCAGCGGGCCCTGCAAACGTAGGGCCGTCGGAATGTTGTAGGCCGCACTGTGCGGCGCCCACTGCCAGAGAAACCACTGGCGCTGCTGAGCGTAGGACAGCAGCAACGGCTCCTCAGCCGTGCGCTTGAAAACCGGGGCAATGTCAAAGAGGTTGACGCCTTTCTGCTTGAGCAGAACCGCCAGAGCCTTTCTTTGCTTAGCCGAAAGTTGTCCTACCGACTCGATTAACTCTTGCACGCGTTTTTCCCTCTCAAGAAATCAGTTTTTCCAGATCATCGAGGGATAGACGTTTGAGGGCCTCCAGGGATTTAGCCAATTCATCCTGAACGGGCGACATTTCGACGCGCAAGGCCTCGATTCGCGCACAGAACGCCTTGAGGGTGTCGGTTTCGAACAGCTCTTTGAGCGGCACCTTGTCGCCCAGACGCTCCTTGATCCGGGTCACCACCAGCGTCGCCAGCAACGAGTGCCCGCCAAGCTGGAAGAAGTTGTCCGCGAGGCCCACCTGCTCAACCTCCAGCACTTCCTGCCAGATCGTCGCCACTTCCCACTGCAAATCGCTTTGCGGCGGTTGGTAATGCTGCTGCGCCGGGCCGTCGCCCAAGGCCATCAGTGCCTTGCGATCGAGCTTGCCGTTGGGGGTCAGCGGGATGGCGTCGATCAGGTGCACGTGGCCCGGCACCATGTGCGCTGGCAAGCGACTGGCCAGTGCACTGCGCAAGCGTTCCACCCACACCGTTTGATCGACCACTGCCTGCGCCACCACGTAGGCGTGCAGGTGTTTACCGGCGGCACCGTCTTGCGCGAGCACCACGGCTTCGCGGATCTCGTCCTGCTCCAGCAGCCGCGCTTCGATTTCGCTGAGTTCGATACGGAAGCCGCGAATCTTCACCTGATGGTCGGCCCGGCCGATGTACTCGATGTTGTCATCGCTGCCCTGGCGTACCAGATCGCCGGTGCGGTACAGGCGCTCGCCGTTGCTGGCGTACGGATTCGGCACAAAGCGCTCGGCGGTCAGTGCCGCGCGCATCAGATAACCCCGGGTGACACCGGCACCACCCAGGTACAACTCGGCGGGCACGCCACTCGGCAATACTTGCAACTGGCTGTCGAGCAGATAGGCCACGGTGTTCGGCAACGGTCGGCCGATGTTCGCCTGGCCCTGGGGTGTGCGCAGGGTGAAGGTCGAATAGGTGGTGTCCTCCGACGGCCCGTAGAGGTCGTAGACCAACTGCACCGACGTGCTCGCGTACAGCGTGTCGACCAGGCTTTGCTTGAGCGGTTCGCCGGCCAGATTGATGGTCGCCACCGAATGCGGAATCTGCCCGGCCCGTTGCAGCGCGGCAATCGCCGACGGCACCGTGTTGATCAGCGTGACCTGTTCGCGGGCCGGCAAATCGGCCAGCGCCAGCGCATTGTCCGCCAGCACCAGGCAACCACCGCAGGCCAGGGTGACAAAGATTTCCCAGACCGACAGGTCGAAGCAGATCGACGTCGAGGCCAGCACACCGCGCAGTTGGTCTTCGTGATAGACCCCGGCCGACCATTGAATCAACGCCGACAGGTTGCCATGGGTGATGGCCACGCCTTTCGGTTTGCCGGTGGAGCCGGAGGTGTAGATGACGTACGCCAGATTCTGTGCAGTGACATTCACCAGCGGTGCCGTTGTCGGGAACGCGCTCAACGCGCCCTCTTCCACCAACAGCACCTGCGCGCTCAACGTCTCAGGCAACAGCGCCAGTGCGGCCGGCTCGGTGATCAGCACGGCGGCGCGGCTGTCGTCGAGCATGTGCAACAAGCGTTCCTGTGGATAGTCCGGATCCAGCGGCACATAGGCGCCACCCGCCTTGAGGATCGCCAACAGCGCCACGAGCATGTCCGGCGTGCGGCGCATGCACACCCCGACCCGCACCTCCGACCCGACGCCCAGTGTTTGTAGCTGGTGCGCCAGGCGATTGGCCCGGGTATCGAGGCTCTGATAATCGATCCGTTGCTCGGCGAACAGCACCGCATGTGCTTGTGGCTGACGCTGCACCTGCGCAGCGAGATGTTCCAGCACTGTGCGCGCGTCCGTTGCCGTAACGTCGGCCTTGCCCCAAGCGATGGCCTGTTGACGCTGTGGTTCGGCGAGCAATTGCAGCGCACCCAACGGCTGAGAGGCATCGACGAGGAACTGCGTCAGCAGGCTCTGCAGTTGCGCGCTCAAACCGCTGATTGCGGCCGCATCGAAACTGGCCCGGTCGTAACTGATCCCCAGGCTCAGTTCACGCCCGGTCACCGCCACCAGCGTCAACGGGTAGTTGGTCTGTTCCTGACGACGAATCGCCGAGAACGTCAGCCCCGTGGCCGGGCCCTGTTGCAGCGCTTCGGCCATCGGGTAGTTTTCGAACACCAGAATGCTGTCGAACAACGCACCGTTACCCGCACCGGCCCAACGCTGAATGTCGTAGAGCGGCGTGTGTTCGTGCTCGCGCAGGGCCAGATTGACGTCTTGCACCTGTTGCAGCCACTGGCTGACGACGATCTCGGCGGACGGCGCCGCGACCACCGGCAAGGTGTTGATGAACAGACCGATCTGCTGCTCGACGCCCGGCAAATCCGTCGGACGCCCGGCGACGGTGGCGCCGAATGCCACATGGTCCTGCCCGGTATAACGCTGCAACAGCACCAGCCACGCCGCTTGCACCAAGGTGTTGAGGGTGACTTTCTGCTCGCGGGCGAAGCGGTTCAAGTCCGCCGTCAAGGTTTCGCTGAATACATGCTCGTGATCGGCGTAACCGCTGGCCGCGTGCTGCCCGCCCGACACGGCACTGGCCAGACGCGTCGGCTCATCAAGATCAGCGAGGGCTGTCGTCCAGAAATCACGACTGGCCTGCTGATCACGCTGACCCAGCCATTCGATGTAATCGCGATAACGCCCCTGCCCGACCGCCGGGGTCAGGCCGGCATAACGCTGCAGCACTTCGCCGAACAACTGCGAGGTGCTCCAGCCGTCCATGAGGATGTGGTGGCAGGTGTAAATCAGGTGATGCGTAGCCTCACCCGTGCGCACCAGCGTCACCCGCAACAGCGGCGCGCCGGTCAGGTCGAAACCGCTGGCCAAGTCCTCGCTGGCCAGTTGCTCCAGCGCCGCACCGATGTCAGCACGACCGCGCCAGTCCTGCATGCGCCATGGCATCTGAGCACTCTGACGAACCACTTGCACCGCCGCGGCGGCATCCTGTGGCCAGACGAATGCCGTGCGCAGGATCTCGTGGGCATCAACGGTTTGCTGCCACGCTAGACGGAAACGCTCGGCGTCGAGGTGTTGCACATCGACGCGCAATTGATTGGTGTACGCCGGACTGTCCGGATCGTTGACGCTGTGGAACAGAATGCCCTGCTGCATCGGCGACAACGGATAGAGGTCGACGATGTCGCGGGCCGGGATCGGCAGCGCCGACAGCTGTGCCTGGGTCAGTGTTGCCAGACTGAAGTCCGACGGCGTCACAGCCGCCTCGCCACTGTCGCAGCAATGCTCGATCAAACGCTCCAGCTCGCGACGATAGGCCTCGGCCAGCGCCTCGACCGTTTCTGTGCGATACATGCCGGTGCCGAAGGTCCAGGTCAATTCCAGCTCACCGCCATAGACCTGACCATCAACGCTCAGCCAGTTACCCAACGGTGCAGCCGCGTCCTGATTGGCGCCGGTGCTTTCACCACTCGGCAAGAACAGCGCGCCGGCGTCGGCGTTGAACGCGCCGTCGAACTGGCCGAGGTAGTTGAAGGTCACGCGCGGCTGCGGCAATCCCTGCAACTCGGCGGACTGGCTCAGGTAACGCAACACACCAAATCCGATGCCTTTGCCCGGCACCGCACGCAATTGCTCCTTGATCGCGCAGAGGGACGCACCCGGCGTAGCCTCGGGTGTCAGGCGCACCGGGAACAAGCTGCTGAACCAGCCCACGGTGCGGCTCAGGTCGATGTCGTCGAACAGGTCCTCACGGCCATGACCTTCGAGCTGAATCAGTACCGAAGGCTGTTCGCTCCAGTCACACAACACCCGCGCCAGGGCCGCCAGCAGCAGGTCGTTGATCTGCGTGCGATACGCTGCCGGCGCCACTTTCAGCAGTTTGTGGGTCAGTGTCTGGCTCAGGCGCGAGCTGGCGCGGCCCGCCTGTTCGCGGGTCTGGGTGTCCTGGGGGAAATCGCGTGGCAGTTGCGCGTCGCTCGCCTCCAGGGTTTGCCGCCAGTAACCACTTTCAGCGGCCAGCACCTCACTCTGCCCGTAACGATGCAGATGTTCGGCCCAACTGTGCAGCGAGCTGCTTTTGCCCGGCAAGACCAGCGGCGTGCCCGCCGCCAGCGCAGTGTAAGCGTGCTGCAGATCTTCCAGCAGAATGCGCCACGACACGCCATCCACCACCAAGTGATGAATAACCAGCAACAGGCGTTGCTCAGCGTTCGGCAGATTCACCAGCACCGCCCGCACCAAACGCCCTTGTTGCAGATCGAGACTGCGCTGGGCGTCGTCGGCGAGTGCCGGCAAAGCGTCCACGCTGGCAAGTTCGCGCACCCACAACAGCTCCGGATCACGTTGGGTCTGCGGCATTGCCTGCCACACGTCGCCGGACGCCTGGAAATTCAGCGTCAATGCTTCGTGCTGTTCGATCAGCGCCGCCAGCGCTGTGCGCAGAGGCGCGGCGTCGAGCGGTGTGGTCGGCTGCAGCATCACCGACTGGTTCCAGTGCTGACGCTGGGCAATCGCGGTTGCGAAGAACCGTGCCTGAATCGGCAGCAATGGCAACGGTCCGCGAGCGGCCGGTACCGCAGCCGTAACGGGTTTGGCTTCGATCAGCTTGGCCACAGCGGCCAGTTGGCCGATGGTCTGTTTTTCGAACAGTTGCTTGGGGCTCAGCTTGATGCCCTGGCGTTTGGCGCGAGCGATGATTTGCAGGCTGAGGATCGAGTCGCCGCCCAGCTCGAAGAAGTTGTCGGTGCTGCCCACGCGCTCCAGTTTGAGCACGTCGGCCCAGATCGCCGCGAGTTTTTCTTCGATTTCACCCACTGGTGCGACGAAGTGTTGAGTGACCACACCCGGCACCGGCAAGGCACGTTTGTCGAGCTTACCGTTGGCCGTCAGCGGCAATGCTTCCAGTAACACAATCTGTGTGGGAACCATGTAGTCCGGCAGGCACGCCTGCAATTGCTCGCGCAGCGCCTGCGCCTGCAAGGTCAGCCCCGCCGTTGGTACACACCACGCAACCAGTTGCAGACGCGTCGGGTCGTCATCCAGAGCCAGCGCCAGCACCGCCGCTTCGCTGACGCCGTCCAGGCCCAGCAACACCCGCGCGACTTCCGCCGGCTCCACGCGATAACCGCGCACCTTGACTTGGTCGTCGGCGCGGCCGATGAATTCCACCGTTTGCTGACGATTGCGGCGTACTCGGTCGCCGCTGCGATACACCCGCGCACCCGGCGCGCCGAACGGATCCGGCAGGAAGCGCTCGGCGGTCAGCCCTGGCTGATTCAGGTAGCCCAGCGCGACGCTGTCACCACCGATATACAACTCGCCGGCCACCTGATCGGCAACGTTGTTCAGCACATCGTCGAGCACGTAAACGTGAGCGCCGGCCAGTGCGCTACCGACCGGTACGCTGCGCGCCAGGGTCAGATCACCGACTTCATGGGCCAGTACGCCCACCGTGGTTTCGCTCGGCCCGTAGTGGTTGATGATGCGGCAGCCCGGTTTGAGCTCGCGCACGCGCTCCACCAGTGCTGGCGAGCATGCTTCACCGCCGACGATCAGCGCGTGTTCCGGTAGCACGTCGGCAGCCCGCGTGGCCTGCAGCAACGCGGCCAGATGGCCCGGGACGATTTTCAGCATGCCCACTTGATGCCTGGCCATGTACTCGGCAAACCGGTCCGGATCGAAGCCCAATTCTTCCGCCAAGACATGCAGCAGTCGTCCCGAACACAGCGCACCGAACAGCACGGTAAAACCAAGGTCGGCGGCGATGGTCGAGACCAGCGCCATGCTGGCGTCCGCGGTCGGCGCCAGTCGCTCAAGCACACCGCGCACATAACTGCCCAGCGCGCCATGGCTGACCAGTACGCCTTTCGGTTGCCCGGTGGAACCGGAAGTGTGAATCACATACGCCGGTGATTGCGCGCACAGCGTCACGGCGGGGCAAGTGTCCGGCATGGACTGCCACTGCTGCGCTGCAAAGGCGATGCCCTGACAACCATCGACCGCCAGCGCGGACACGCGTGCATCGCCGTTGGCGCACAACAGCAGCCGTGCTTTCGCAGCGCCGAGCATCTGCTGCAAACGTGCGTCCGGCGCTTTGACGTCCAGCGGCATGTACACCGCACCCGCCTTGAAGATCGCCAGCACCGAAGTCAGCCAGTCCAGCGAACGCTCCATCAGCACCGCCACCGGCTGGCCATCGCGCACGCCTTGGGCGCGCAAATGATGGGCCAGCCGATTGGCCGCCTGATCCAGCACCCGATAACTCAAGGCCTGATTCAGGTCGCGCGCAGCCAGCGCTTCAGGCTGGCGGGCGACCTCACGATCCCAGTGCTGCAACACCGACAACGCCGGTTCGGCGGGTGCCGGGAGTGGCGCTGGCGAGATCTGCGCAACACTGTGCAACGGCGCTTGCGGCGCTTTCAGCAATTCGCTGAACAGACCGAGCAAGGCCGGCACAAAAGCTTCGACGGTTTCCGCCCGATAGAGGTCGCTGGCATAGGTCATCTGGCCGTGAATCAGCGTGCCATCATCGGTAATGTCCAGCGCCAGATCGAAGTGAGTGCCATCCTTGTCCAGCGGATACTCGGCCACGCTCAGCCCGGGCAGCGCCATCGAACGCTGCTTCTGCATACCGACGTTCTGGTTGAACTTGGCCTGGAACAGCGGGTTGTGGCCCAAGGTGCGTTCTGCCACCAACTCGTCCACCAGTTGCTCGAACGGCAACTCCTGATGCGCCTGCGCACCGAACGAGGCTTCACGCACCCGCGCCAGCAAATCCTCGAAACTGCCGCGCTCATCCACCTCGCATCGCAGCACCTGAGTGTTGACGAAAAAGCCGATCAGCCCTTCGACTTCAGCACGGCCACGGTTGGCATTCGGCACGCCGACGCGAATGTCACGCTGCCCGGCCTGCCGCGACAGGAACAACGAGAACCCGGCCAGCACCAGCATGAACAGACTGATGCCCTGGCTACGGGCAAAGGCGTTGAGTTGCAGGGACAGCGGCGCACCGAAATCAAAACTCAGGGTCTGGCCCTCGAAGCTTTGCGTCAGTGGCCGGGCAAAGTCCGGCGCGACTTCCAGCAGCGGGTGTTCTTCACCCAGTTGCTGACGCCAGTAATCGAGTTGCCGTTCGCCCTCGCCGGCCTCCAGCCAGCGGCGTTGCCAGATCGCGTAGTCGGCGTATTGCAGCGCCAGCGCTGGCAATTGCGGTTCGCGTTCGAGGCTGAACGCCTGATAGCACTGGACGAATTCCTTGACCATCACGTCCATCGACCAGCCGTCAGAGACGATGTGGTGCATGCTCACCACCAGCACGAACTCTTCGTCGGCCAGCGCAAACAGACTGGCGCGCAGCAGCGGCCCGTGGCGCAAATCGAATGGCCGTGCGGTGACGCTCTGCACCTGTTGCGCCAACGCCTGCTCGCGCTCTGACGGCGGCAGCCCGGTCAGGTCAATGCGTTCCACGGCCAGGGGTTGCTGATCAAGGATGACCTGGTGTGGCTGATCACCGTCAGTCTGGAACACCGTGCGCAGGACCTCATGGCGCGCCACCAGGTGATCGAAGGAGCGCTGCAGCGCCGCTTCGTCCAGACGCCCGTTCAGGCGCAGGCCGGCGGCCATGTTGTAGGCGGCGCTTTGCGGTTCGAGTTGCCAGAGAAACAGCAGACGCTGCTGAGCGAACGACAACGGAATCGGCGCGACATCGTGCCGACTGACCGGCAGCGGCAACAGGCTGAAGTCCTTGCCGTCCTCGCGCAGCTTGGCCAGAAACAGCCGACGCTGTTCCAGCGGCAAGCCGACGAACCTCTTCGCGATACGTTCCGCCATGGTGCCGCTCATACTTCTTCTCCTTGCAAAGCATTCATGAACTGATCCATATCGGACCAGTCGTCGTTCGTTGCACTGTCAGCCAGTTGCGCCAGCACCCCCGCCAGTTCACCCAGCAGCGGTTTCTCGAACAGGCTGCGCAGCGGCAACACCACGCCCAATTGAGTTTTGATGCGCGCGATCACCTGCGCGGCCAGCAGCGAATGGCCGCCCAATTCAAAGAAGTGATCATCCAGACCGACCCGTGCCACTTGCAGGACCTCTGCCCAGATTTGCGCCAGTTGTTGTTCGGTATCGGTTTGCGGCGGGCGATAGTCGCCTTGCAGTTGACTCGGATCCGGTGCCGGCAAGGCCTTGCGATCGAGTTTGCCGCTCGGTGTCAGCGGCAGGTTCGCCAGCAACAGCAGATGGCCCGGCACCATGTAATCCGGCAGATTGGCTTGCAGCGCCGCGCGGATTTGCTGACGGAACGCCGTTTGCGTCGCTGCACTTTGCAGCACCGCCGGATCGCTGACCACGTAGGCCACCAGTTGCAAACCACCGCTTAGCGGAACTGCCAGCACCACCGCCTCGCGGATGCCGGGGCATTGCTGCAGGCGCGATTCGATTTCGCCCAGTTCGATGCGGAAACCGCGAATCTTCACTTGATGATCGACCCGACCGATGTACTCCACCGCGCCGTCAGGTCGCAGTCGCGCGCGGTCGCCGGTGCGGTACAGGCGCTGGCCGTCGGCGAACGGGTCGGCGATAAAGCGCTCGGCGCTGAGGGTCGGCTGGCGGTGATAACCCCGCGCCAGGCCAGGCCCGCCGATGTACAACTCGCCCACCGCGCCTTGTGGCAGCAGGTTCAAATCATCGTCGAGCACGTACAGGCGGCGTGCGTCGAGACCGTGACCGATCGGGATGCCGCGCCACGACACGGCGTCGGCCGTCAGCGCGGTGCAGTCGTGAATGGTCGAAACCACCGTGGCTTCGGTCGGCCCGTAGGTGTTGAGCAAGCGCACATGGCCCAAACCGGCCTGTTGCCACAGGCGCAAACCGTCTACCGCCATCGCCTCGCCGCCGACGTGAATCTGCCGCAGCGCAGCGAAACCGGCCGGTGGATTAGCGGCGTATTCCTGCACCAGCCAATACCAATAAGCGGCCGGCAGATCAGCCAGGGTGATGCCATGTTCGACAATGACCTGATGCAACGCCGCGCTGTCCCACAACCGCGCATCACGCAGGACGACTGCGGCGCCGTGACACAACGGCGGGAAAAACTGCTCGACGAAGCCGTCGAAGCTGCTGGTGGCGAACTGCAAAACGCGATCGCCTTCGCGCAAGTCGCTGTAATCGATGGCGCGGGCGATGAACTCGCTCAACGCGCCATGATTGACCGCGACGCCTTTCGGGCGGCCGGTCGAGCCTGAGGTGTAGATCACGTAGGCGAGGTTTTGCGCGGCGACCGTCACAGGCAGATTGTCGGCAGGATCACTGTCGGCCAACTGCTCCAGACACAGGCAATCGACGTCATCCAGATCCGGCAGGCTGGCGAGGCTTTCGCGATCGGTCAGCAGCAGTTTCAGGCCACTGTCATCGAGCACGTGGCGCAAACGTTCGGCCGGTGTCTGCGGATCCAGCGGCACGTAAGCGCCGCCGGCCTTGAGCACCGCCAGTAATGCCACTGCCAGTTCCAGCGAGCGCCCCAGCGCCACGCCGACCAGCACGTCAGGGCCGACACCGCGAGTGCGCAACTGATGGGCCAGACGATTGCTGCGGGTGTTCAACTCGGCATAGCTGAGTGACGGCGACGGCTTGGTCGCGAGAATCACCGCCGCTGCCTGCGGCGTGCGCGCCACCTGCGCTTCGAACAGGGTCTGCACACTGGCGAAAACCGGTTCTGCCTTGGTGACTTGAATCAGTTGTGCACGTTCAGTCTCCGCCAGCAGTTCGACTTCGCCGACGATTTGCTGCGGATCACGGCACACGGACGCGAGGATGTTGCGCCAATGCCCGGCCATCGCAGCGATGGTTGCGGCATCAAAAATATCGGTGGCATAGGTGAAGGCCGCGAACAACTGCTCGCCCTCCTCGCGGGTGTCGAGCATCAGGTCGCTGGTGGCGGCATGTTGGCGACCGCTGCCGGCCAATTGCTCCTCAGTCAAATAGCCCACCTGCAAACCGGACTCGAGTTGCACGTGCTGCAAGTCGGTCACCAGCGGCTGGTGGTTGAACATCACCTGGAACAGCGGGTTGTGGCTTTGGCTGCGCGCCGGTTGCAAGGCTTCGATCAAGGCGTCGAACGGCAGATCCTGATGAACCTGCGCGCCGAGTGCGGCCTGACGCAGGTTCTGCAACAGATCGGCAAAACGTGTTTGCGCGGTGACTTCGCTGCGCAGGATCTGCGTGTTGACGAAGAAGCCGATCAGCCCTTCGGTTTCGCTGCGGGTGCGGTTGGCGATCAGCCCGCCAACGCGAATATCGGTCTGGCCGCTGTAGCGATGCAGCAACGTTTTGAACGCGGCCAGCAACACCACAAACAGTGTCACGCCCTGACGCTGGGCAAGGCTTTTCAGCTCCTGACGCAGCGCTGCGTCGATCACCGTTTCCAGACGCGCGCCCTGATGACTGGATTGCGCCGGATAGGCACGATCGGTCGGCAGCTCCAGCACCGGATGCTCGTCGCCCAATTGCGTGCGCCAGTAATCCAGCTGACGCTCGCGCTCACCGGCCTCCAGCCAACTGCGCTGCCACAGCGCGTAATCGCGGTAATGCACGGTGAGCGCCGGCAACGACGGCTCGCGCCCCGCCACCCGTGCGTCATAGATGCGCATGAACTCATCGATGAGAATGTTCATCGACCAACCATCGGCGATGATGTGGTGCAGAGTGAGCAGCAATACATGCTCCTGCTCGGCCAGGCGCAATAACCGCAGGCTGAGCAGCGGGCCGTTCTCGAGATCGAAGGCTTGACCGGCCTCAGCCATCATGTGCTGTTGCGCCAGCGGCCAGCGCTGGGCTTCGGGCACCGCACTGAGATCGGTGATCGCCAGTTTCAACGGCTGCGGTTCAGCGACGCGCTGAACCGCGCGCTCACCATCCTGACCGAAGGTGGTGCGCAAGCACTCGTGCCGCGCCGCCAACTGACTGAACGCCTGCTCCAGCGCCTGCGCTTGCAAGTCTCCCGTAAGACGTACCGCCATTGGCAAGTTGTAAGCAGCGCTGTGCGGGTCCAGTTGCCAGAGAAACCACATCCGCTGCTGGGCATACGAAAGTCCGTCTCGCTCGGCGATCCCGTCACAGGCAGTCATGGGCAGCTGCGCAAAATCGATGCCCTCACGGGCCATACCGGCGAGGAACAAACGGCGTTTGTCCTGTGGCAGTTCGATAAAACGACGGGCTAGTTTCTGGGCGTCTGCGGCATTCATGCATGGGGTCCTTGCTGATCGGCGGCGTGACCAGGAGACCCGGTCGTATCAACAAGAACGAATGACAAACGCGATGATTTAGCGCGCTGGCGCAACAGCGGCTCGACGGTAGACACACAAATGCCGAAGCCGGTACGAGACCGGCTTCGGCAGCTTTACCAACAGATGTGGGAATTGCTCAGAGCGGACCCTGTGAATGCCCTTCAGCCATGGCGACAATCACTTTACGCGGACCTTCGAACGGCGAACGCGCGTGCGCCGAGAGCATGTTGTCGAGCATCAGCACATCGCCCTCCTGCCAGGGAAAGCTGATCGCGCACTCATCGAGCACCGCGCGAATCTGCGCCAGCACCTCGTCTTCAATCGCCGAGCCGTCACCGTAGTAAACGTTACGCGGCAAGTCTTCTTCGTCGACAATGTCCAGCAGGCTTTCACGCACTTCCGCTTGCAGGTTGGAAATGTGGAACAGGTGCGCCTGATTGAACCAGACGTTGTCACCGGTCACCGGATGGACCGCCACCGCCTGACAGGTCTGGCGGGTGCGCAGTTCACCGTCATCCTTCCATTCGCAGACAATGCCGTGGGCCTTGCAGTAGGCCTCGACGACCTCGCGATCTTCGGTGTTGAACACGTCTTCCCAAGCCACATCCAACCCGTTGCCGAAGTTGCGCACATACATCAGCCCTTTGCTGACGAAGCGCTCGCGAATCGCCGCGGGAATACGCCGATAGACTTCACGGCTGTCGGCAATCGGCGTCTCGCCACCGGACTTTGCCGCGATCATGCTGTAGAACCAGATTTTCATCGGCCAGTCGCGGGAGTAGGCCTGCTCGTTGTGCAGCGGAATGCTCTGGTGCGCCGGGTATTCGGTCGAGGTGTACACGCCCTGCGTCACGTTGGTGCGCGGCGTCGAGCCGAATTCATAGTTCAACAGCGGATGGCCAAAACTCGCCGCGAACTGCCGGAACTGTTCGGCACCGTTCAGACGAAAACCGCGAAACAGTACCCCGCCGTCGCGCAGCAGATGCTCGTCCACCAGTTCTTTCAATTCATCGAACACTGCCAGCAAGTCAGTGTCCGCATCGGTCGCTTCCACCAACAACGGCAAGCGCCCCCGTTGCGGCAGCAGTGGCCGAACGGAAAATCCCACAGCAACAGCCATGACTGGCCTCCTGTAATCACTCGATAGGTGAACCGCGCTAAAAGGCCGGCGCCGCTGCCTGGGCATGACGGCGGTGATGGACTTCCAGATGGGTCTTGATCGTGCGAATGACCCGGGCTTCGTGCTCATGAATGAAGAAGTGCCCACCGGTCATCATGTCCACGGAAAAACTGCCCAGGGTTTCCTTGCTCCAGCCGATCAGTTGCTCGGTGGTCGCGCGGTCTTCCTTGCCGCCCAGCACGTGCACCGGACAATTGAGCAAGGGCCGCTGCGCCGGTGTGAAACGCCCGCACATCATGAAGTCGGCGCGCAGCACCGGCAGGGTCAGGCTCATCAGCTCTTTGTTGGCCAGCACTTCTTCACTGGTGCCCTGAAAAGTGCGCAGTTGATCGATCAATTCCTCATCGCTGCGCGCTTCGGCAAAGCCGCGATCATAGTCACTGCGCAGGGTCGGCGCGGCCGTGCCGGAAGCGAACAGCGCCACCGGCTCCGGCGCACCGAGCTCGCGAAAAGCATGTGCCAGCTCGCACGCCAGCAGCGCACCGAGGCTATGCCCGAACAGCGCGTAAGGCGTTTGCAAGCCGGGCTTGTGCTCGCGGGCCAATTGCCGGGCCAGTGCACGCATGTCGATTTGCAGGGGTTCGTCGAATCGGGCACCGCGCCCGGGCAATTCCACCGGTTGCAGGTGCAACCACGACGGCAGTTGGCGCCGCCAGCGGCTGTAGACCATGGCGCTGGCGCCCGAATAGGGCAGGCACAGCAGTGTCAGCTTTGTCACCGCGTTTACCTCAATAAGGTTATCTGTAAAAGAGAACGGATGAGGTGACGCGGGAATTAGTCGGTTGGCCGATCACTTCAGATGACGGAAACTCTGCACCGCCGACGCGAGGACTACTGCCCCGGCAGCAATCGCCAACCAAAAGCCGCTGCGTGCGCCGAAAGCATCGACCAGCGCGCCCGAACCAGCGGCGCCAATGGCAACGCCGATACTCAAACCAGTCACCAGCCAGGTCAGCCCTTCGGTGAGCTTGGCCGGCGGCACGATGCGTTCGACCAGTGCCATCGCGACAATCAAGGTTGGCGCGAAGAACAGGCCGGCAATGAATACTGCCAGCGCGAGGCCGATAATATTGCTCGCCAGCAACAGTGGCAGCGTCGTCACTGCCGTCGCCACCCCGCCATACAGAAACAATTGCGGCAACGGCAGTTTCGAGCGCATCGCCCCAAACGCAATCCCGGCCAGACACGAACCGATGGCATACACCGACAGCACAATGCTCGCCGCCGCCGGTTGCCCCTGTTGCTGAGCGAACGCGACGCTGACGACATCGACCACACCGACGATCACGCCCATGGCGATCATTAACGCCAGCAACAGCTGAATGTCCGTCGAACCAATGATTGAGCCGTGGTGCTCGAGGGCGTGCGGATGCACCGGCGGCTCGGTGCTGCGCTGGGCGACAAACGCCGTCACGCCGATCGCCAGCGCCAACAGCGCCGCCAGCGGCCCGGCCTCGGGGAACACCGCCACGCACAAGCCCACCGACAGCGGCGGACCGACAATAAAGCAGACTTCATCGAGTACCGACTCCAGCGCGTACGCCGTCTGCAGTTGTGGCTGGCCGCGATAGATTTCCGTCCAGCGCGCCCGCACCATCGCCGACATGCTCGGCATGCACCCGGCCAGCGCGGCGAAGACGAACAGCGTCCAGGTCGGTGCCTGCAAACGCGTGCACAGCAGCAACATCAACAGCGCCCCGCCGCCGATCAATGCCGATACCGGCAGAATCCGCCCCTGACCGAAGCGATCAACCAGCCGCGAAACCTGTGGCGCACAGAACGCCGTTGCCAGCGCGAACGTCGCCGCCACCGCACCGGCCAGCGCATACCCGCCCTTCAACTGCGAGAGCATGGTGATCACGCCGATACCGGTCATGGAGATCGGCATGCGCGCGATCATTCCGGCCAGCACAAAATTGCGTGCACCGGGGGCGTTGAACAATTCGCGGTAGGGGTTTGCCATGGGTTGCAGCCTCGTCAAGGGCCGCCAAGTTGCCATAGGGTCGCGAGGCGTGGAAGCGAGGAATTGTTGGTGGAATGTGAAGGCCTTGCAGATCAAAAGATCGCAGCGTGCCGCAGCTCCTACTGGAGATCGCATTCCATGTAGGAGCTGCGGCACGCTGCGATCTTTTGATCTTCGAGCTGAACTCTCATCGCTCGCCACCAGTCAGCTTTATAAGCCCTCACTCAAGGCGAGACCCCGCATGCACATCTCCCTCACCGGACAAACAGCCCTGATCACCGGCGCCAGTTCCGGCATCGGCCACGCGTGCGCAAAAGCCCTCGCCGCCGCCGGCGCCGCAGTAATCATCAACTACAACCGGCAGGCAGAACCAGCCGAGGCACTGGCCCGACAGATCATTGCCGATGGTGGCCAAGCCATCGCCATCCGCGCCGACGTATCAAAGGAAGACGAGGTTGAACGGCTGTTCGCCGAAACCCTCGATGCCTTCGGTTCACTGGACATTCTGGTGGCCAACTCGGGTATGCAAAAAGACGCCGCCGCTGTGGATATGTCGCTGGACGACTGGAACGCAGTGATCGGCGTCAACCTCACCGGGCAGTTCCTCTGCGCCCGCGCTGCCCTGCGCATCTTCAATCGCCAAGGCATTCGTGAAGGCGTGTCCCGTGCGGCCGGCAAGATCATCCACATGAGTTCGGTGCACCAGCGCATTCCCTGGGCCGGGCACGTCAATTACGCCGCGTCCAAGGGCGGCGTCGACCAACTGATGCAGACCCTCGCGCAGGAAGTCAGCCACCAACGCATTCGTATCAACGGCATTGCGCCGGGGGCCATTCGCACGGCGATCAATCAAGACGCCACTGAAGGCGCTGCCGGCGAAAAGCTGCTTGAGCTGATTCCCTACGGCCGCATCGGCGACGCTGAAGACGTCGCCAATGCGCTGGTCTTTCTCGCCTCCGACGCCTCCGATTACATCGTTGGCACCACCCTGTTCATCGACGGCGGCATGAGCCTCTATCCGGAGTTTCGCGGCAATGGCTGAGCATCACCTGGAACGACAAAGCCCGATCGACGCCCACGGCATCATCGGCGACATGCGCAGTGCGGCACTGATCAACGACCGTGGCAGCGTGGATTTTTTCTGCTGGCCGGAGTTCGACAGCCCGTCGATTTTCTGTTCGTT
The DNA here is from genome assembly GCF_979258655.1 of Pseudomonas sp. AC242. Lineage (NCBI taxonomy): Bacteria > Pseudomonadati > Pseudomonadota > Gammaproteobacteria > Pseudomonadales > Pseudomonadaceae > Pseudomonas > Pseudomonas sp. AC242. The sequence goes on along the minus strand of NZ_OZ409873.1, from coordinate 1,351,767 downwards.
GCTGGACACCCCCGACGCGGGGATTTTTCAGTTGGCGCCGGACCTGCCCGATGCCCGCCGCGAGCAGATTTACCTGCCAGACACCAATGTTCTGCAAACCCGCTGGCTGAGTGAGCGTGCGGTAGTCGAGGTCACCGACCTGCTGCCGATCGCCGATAACGCAGACGATTTGCCGTTGCTGATGCGCCGGGTGCGCGTGGTCAGCGGTGAAGCGACCTTCCACGTGCGTTGCGCGGTGCGCCATGACTATGCCCGCGCCGCCACCCGCGCGCGGATGGACCAGCAAGCAGTGATCTTCAGTGCCGATGGCCAGCCATCGATGCGGCTGACCTCGGATCAACCACTGCACATCGAGACCGACGCAGCGGTAACCTCATTTACCTTGAAACAGGATCAGACAGCCGCGTTTCTGCTCGGCGGCGAAGACGATCCGCGCTTCGAGGAAGGCGCTGCGCAATTGTGCATGGAGCGCACGCTGAAGTTCTGGCGCGACTGGCTCGGGCAGTCAATCTATCGTGGACGCTGGCGCGAAATGGTCAACCGTTCAGCCCTTGCGCTCAAGTTGCTGACCTCGCGCAAACACGGCGCGATTCTCGCCGCCGCCACCTTCGGTCTGCCGGAAACGCCGGGCGGCGAGCGCAACTGGGATTACCGCTACACGTGGATCCGCGACGCCTCGTTCACGGTGTACGCGTTCATGCGTCTGGGCTTTGTCGGCGAAGCCAACGACTACATGGGCTGGCTGCGCGGACGGGTCAGCGATTGCCACGGGCAACCGATGAAACTGAATATTTTGTACGCCATTGACGGGCAACAGGAATTGCCGGAAACCGAACTGACCCATCTGTCCGGACACGGCGGCGCGCAACCGGTGCGCATCGGCAATGGCGCGTACGATCAGATCCAGCTCGACATCTTCGGCGAGCTGATGGACGCGGTGTATCTGGTCAACAAATATGGCGACGCGATTTCCCACGAGGGCTGGCGACACGTGCGCGAAGTGGTCGATCAAGTCTGTGAAACCTGGCAGACCACGGACGTCGGCATTTGGGAAATGCGCGGTGAGCAACATCATTTTCTGCATTCGCGGCTGATGTGCTGGGTGGCGCTGGACCGGGCCATTCGCCTGGCTTCGAAACGCTCGCTGCCGGCCCCGTTTGCGCAATGGGACAAGACCCGGCAGGCGATTTACGCCGACATCTGGGACAACTTCTGGAACGAGGAGCGCGGGCATTTCGTCCAGTACAAGGGCGGTACGGCGCTGGATGGCTCGATGTTGTTGATGCCGCTGGTGCGTTTCGTCAGCGCCAAGGATCCGCGTTGGCTCGCGACCCTCGCGGCCATCGAAAAGACCCTGGTGCGCGACGGCATGGTTTACCGCTATCGCAATGACGACAGCAATATCGATGGCCTGGCCGGCACCGAAGGCGCCTTCGCTGCGTGCTCGTTCTGGTATGTCGAATGCCTGGCTCGCGCGGGGCAGGTTGAAAAAGCCCATCTGGAGTTTGAGCAATTGCTGCGCTATGCCAATCCGCTGGGCCTTTACGCCGAAGAGTTCGACGCCCATGGCCGGCACTTGGGCAATACCCCACAGGCATTGACGCATCTGGCGTTGATCAGCGCGGCGAGTTTTCTGGATCGGCGTTTGAGCGGGGAAAAGAGTGAGTGGCAGCCTTGAACTCGTCCGATTCTTCGTCAGCGTCTGTCAGATAAATCGCATTTTAAACGCCTCTTGTGGGAAGCCGGCCTACACGCCACACACATCACCCAGCGCCGAGTTTCGGCGCTGGGCCTTGCAGCGGTTACCTGCGGCGACACTTTGTGTAAATCAATGCCCGCAAAAAACTCACAAACACCACGCCAAGCTCCCCTCGTAACTTGCACTTACACCCCGAAATACCTTGTTGCCAGCGGTTACATCCGCCCCTACCATCCACCGCAACGGGCACAGCGGAGCTGTCCAACAAAACCCGAATTCAAGGAACCAGAATGAGCCAGCACGTCCAGCGCAACATCGCCGCCCCTCTTCGCACGGGCCTGACCCGCACCCAGCTCTGGGAAGCTGCCGACCAGGGTCTGATCAAATGCTGGGAAGTCGGCCGACAGCGCGCCGCGCGTTTCCCCCATATCGCCCAACAGTGCCTCGACGGTGAACTGCCGGTGCTCGGCTGGAAAGGTGGCGTGAGTCGCAGCCTGAAAAAGCTCGAAAAATACGGCTCGCTGAAATACCTGGCGCAGTGGCAAGGCTTGCGCGGCGAGGATCTGAATATTGATTTGAGTGAAGAGCGTTCGCTGACGTGCTCGCGGACGAAGATGGTGGTGACGTTTACCCCGGACCGGACGAAGTACTTTAATCAGATGGCGGAAGCCGAGGCTTAGCCGAACGGAAGTCCGCTCGGTAGCAATCCGGGAACAGCGCGCAGACGCCGTACTGGGCATCCAGATCGGCCATGTGCTGGTAAAACTGCTCAATTTCCCAGAACGTCTCATCCGCGACGGTGATCAAGTAGAAGTAACTGAGTTGATGATCATTGGGCAGCACCAGCGCAAACTCTGGCAGCGCGTCCATCCTCGGCGCATTGGCCAGCGCCGTGAGCATAGGTGTCGGCGCCTGGGACAACTGTTCGAAGTACTTCGCTTTATAAGCCGCCAGGCCGATAGCTTCGCCCTTGGCCCTGGCATCGATCAGTTGCGCCAGGTTGGCGCGGCGCTGCTGCCAGTACGCGGCTGGCAGGTCGACATTCATTTGTTGCTTATGCTTGGCCACTGCCTCATCTGCAGAGATTTGGCGTTTTGGTTCGCCCGGCTCGGCGGCGGCGCGTGCGTCGAGTTCCTTGAACGACAGCATGATCGTCGACTTGGCAAACATGCGCTCCATCAGTTCACGGCGTTGCGGGGTGTCCGGCAGTGACGGTGGCGGTGAAGCGCAACCAGCCAGCATCGCGACGAATACCAGCAGAGCAAGCAGCGATTTGAGTGACATGCATCGTCCTTGAAGTCGGTCGGCAGAATTAGCTGTGCAGTCTATCTGAACCCGGAGAGAGCCCCGCCGGAAATGCTCAAGGCATTACCGGATCTACTGCAGTGCTGAGCGAAAACCGCTCGCGATACGCCTGCGGCGTCACGCCAATCGCCCGTAGAAAGCTACGGCGCAAGGTTTCTTCACTGCCAAATCCGCAATTGGCCGCGATCCGTTTCACCGGCAGGCCGGTGTCGCTGAGCAAGCGCCGCGCCGTCTCGACACGGATCAGTTCAATCGCCCGCGCCGGGGTCTGGCCTGTGTCGGCACGATAATGGCGGGTGAAACTGCGTTCGCTCATGCCCGCCTGCTCGGCAAGGGTCGGCACGCCAAGATCGCAGGTCAGGTTTTCGGCGACCCACGCGTGCAGTTCATCAAACCGATTGCCCTGATTCTGCAGTGACAGGGTCACGCTGAACTGCGATTGCCCACCGGGGCGCTTGAGGAACACCACCAGATGGCGGGCGACGTCCAGCGCGATGTCGCTGCCCAGATCTTCTTCGACCATCGCCAGAGCCAAGTCGATGCCAGCGGTGACACCTGCCGAGGTCCAGACGGGGCCGTCGTTGATGAAGATCGGATTGGCCTCGACGTGCAAATTCGGATGTTGCTGCGCCAGTTGTTCGCAGCGGGTCCAGTGGGTGACGACTCGGCGACCGTCGAGCCAGCCGCTGGCTGCCAGCAAAAACGCGCCGGTGCAGACCGAGGCCACGCGTCGACATTTGGCGGCGTGTTCGCGCACCCAATCCACCAGCGCCATGTCTTCAGCCGCCGGATAGATGCCCCAGCCACCGGCGATGATCAATGTGTCGCTGGGCGCTTCGGGCAACGGTTCGGCCAACACCGCCAGACCAGCCGACGACATCACCGCCCCGCCGCCGCTGGCAATCACGCTCGGCGCATACGGAATGGGCAAACGGCGCTGACGGGCGATGTCGTTGGCCGAAGCGAACACCTGCAATGGCCCGGTGACGTCGAGAATCTGCATGTTGGCAAACGCGAGTACGTGGATGGCTTTGGGCATTTGGCGTAATTCGTGGGGTGATTGGCGTATGCGCCAGAACCTACGCGCCTACAGTGAAGCCGTCCACCCCTTTTCATGGAGCAAGAACAATGACGCTGCAGATCGGTTTTCTGTTGTTTCCGCAGGTTCAGCAACTCGACCTGACCGGGCCGTACGACGTGCTCGCCTCGTTGCCGGGCGTGCAGGTGCATCTGATCTGGAAGGATCTGATGCCGGTCACCGCCAGCACCGGCCTGCTGCTGAAACCGACCATCACGTTTGAGGATTGTCCCAATCTGGATGTGATCTGTGTGCCCGGCGGTGGTGGCGTTGGGGCGTTGATGGAAGACCTAGTGACGCTGGACTTCATCAAGCGTCAGGCTGCTCAGGCGAAGTACGTGACATCGGTGTGCACCGGCTCGCTGGTGCTCGGCGCGGCAGGCCTGCTGCAAGGCAAACGCGCGACCACGCATTGGGCGTATCACGATCTGCTGCCGACACTGGGCGCGATTGCAGTGAAGGATCGGGTGGTGCGTGACGGCAATCTGTTTACCGGCGGTGGGATTACGGCGGGGATCGATTTTGCCTTGGTGTTGGCGGCTGAGTTGGTGGATGCCGACACCGCGCAACTGATCCAGTTGCAACTGGAATATGCGCCGGCGCCGCCGTTCAACGCGGGCAGCCCGGAGACTGCGCCGGGGGCGATTGTCGATGAGGCCCGTTTGCGCGCCGCGCCATCGCTGAAGCTGCGCACGGAAATCACCGAGCGTGTGGCCGCGAAACTTAACCTGCACTGATTCCCAGCCATCCACAAAACCCTGTGGGAGCTGGCTTGCCAGCGATAGCGGTGGACCAGTCGATGAAGATGTCGGCTGTGCAGGCCTCATCGCTGGCAAGCCAGCTCCCACAGGGGACCAGTGTTGGTCACAGGTTCGCGCACTGTCCCGGTTTGCCACCACACCTTCACTTGTCCCCACGCCCCCACCCGTGTAGAAAGCCCTTCCACAAAATTTGCACAGGGACTTTCGATGAAGGCTTTGCCATGGCTCTATCTGGCGCTTCTCAGCCTCGGTTACGGATGGGCGCTGAGTTACGGTCACCTTGGCTGGCTGGCGTTGATTTCCGTCGGGCTGCTGGTATTCGCAGGCTTTGCCGTGCGCCAACAACAGGTGCCGGTCGCACGTTTTCTCGGCCATGGCCTGTTTATCGTGCTGGCTTTGGCGCTGGCCCTGCATTGGCTGCCGGGTTTCGCCAACGGTCGCGCCATTGACCCGCAGCGCTTCACCGACAACGCCGTGCCGTTTTCGATGTACCTGAATCTCGACAAACCACTGATTGGCTTCTGGCTGTTGCTGGTCTGCCCGTGGATTGTCGGGCGACGTTCGTTGCGCCTGAGCGTGTACGCCACCGCCCTCGCCCTGACGCTGAGCGCAGTTCTGGCCCTTGGCGGTGCGCTGTTGCTGGGTGTGATTGCCTGGGCGCCGAAGTGGCCGGATCAGGCGTGGCTGTGGGTGCTGAACAACCTGCTGCTGGTGACTTTGGTCGAGGAAGCGCTGTTTCGCGGCTATATACAGGGCGGCCTCAGCCAGCGCTTCAAACACCTGCCGTACGGTGAAAACCTCGCCCTGCTGCTGGCCTCGCTGCTGTTTGGTCTGGTGCATGCCGGCGCGGGCTGGACGTGGGTGTTGCTGGCGGGTCTGGCGGGTGTCGGCTATGGTCTGGCCTACCGTTTTGGCGGGCTCGGCGCGGCGATCGCCACGCATTTCGGCCTGAACCTGCTGCATTTCGGTTTGTTCACCTATCCGATGCTCGCTGGCTGAAGCAAGCGCCGTTTTGCGACGCTGTGCTGATTATTGAAAAAAAATTTCAATAAAAAGCTGTCACCGCCGACAACCTTTCAAAGCCTTGCGGATTGAAAAACCATGCGTAACAACCAGCCCATTACACAACGCGAACGGACTTTCCCGGCTCAGCAGCGGTTGATCTCCACAACCGACGCCAAGGGCGTGATCACCTACTGCAACGACGCCTTCGTCGAGATCAGCGGGTTTTCGCGTGAAGAACTGATCCGTGCGCCGCACAACCTGGTCCGTCACCCCGACGTCCCGGCGGCGGTGTTTTCGCACATGTGGGGCACACTGAAACAAGGCTTGCCATGGATGGGCATTGTCAAGAATCGCTGCAAGACCGGTGACCATTACTGGGTTAACGCCTATGTAACACCGGTGTTCGACGGCAATCAGGTAGTCGGTTACGAGTCGGTGCGGATCAAACCCACCGCCGAACAGATCCGCCGTGCCGAAGCGCTCTACCAACGCATCAACCAAGGCAAGTCGGCGATCCCTTCCAGCGACAAATGGCTGCCGGTGCTGCAAGACTGGCTGCCGTTCATTCTGGTCAGCCAACTGAGCTTCGTGATCGGCGCGACCCTGAACTCGCAGTGGGGCTTCGCCCTCGCCGCCGGTCTTTCGGTGCCGCTGGGTCTGATGGGCCTGCAATGGCAGCAACGCGGGCTCAAGCGCCTGCTACGTCTGGCCGAACAGACCACCTCCGACCCGCTGATCGCGCAGATGTACACCGACAGCCGTGGCGCCCAGGCGCGTCTGGAAATGTCGATCCTCAGCCAGGAAGCGCGCCTGAAAACCTGCCTGACCCGTCTGCAGGACACCGCCGAACACCTGACCGATCAGGCCAAGCAATCCGACCGACTGGCACACAGCAGCTCGACCGGCCTGGAACGTCAACGCGTGGAAACTGAACAAGTCGCCACCGCCGTCAACCAGATGGCCGCGACCACTCAGGAAGTGGCGAGCCACGTGCAGCGCACCGCTGACGCGACTCAAGAAGCCAATCGCCTGACCGGTCGCGGTCGTGACATCGCCGGCGAAACCCGCGAAGCCATTCAGCGCTTGTCCGTGGTTGTTGGGGAAACCGGCCTGACCGTGACCCAACTGGCCAAGGACAGCGACGAAATCGGCGGCGTGGTCGATGTGATCAAAGGCATCGCCGACCAGACCAACCTACTGGCACTGAACGCTGCGATCGAAGCCGCGCGTGCCGGTGAGATGGGCCGTGGCTTTGCCGTGGTGGCTGACGAAGTGCGTCAACTGGCGCAACGCACCAGCGAATCGACCGGGCAGATTCATGCCCTGATCGCCAAGTTGCAGCAGACGGCTTCGAGTGCCGTGCAAACCATGGAAGCCGGGCATCGTCAGGCTGAAGAAGGTGTGGCGCGAGTGCTGGAAGCGGATCAGGCGTTGGTCGGGATCAGTGAAGCGGTGGCCAACATCACCGACATGACCACGCAGATTGCTGCGGCGACGGAAGAGCAAAGTGCGGTGGCTGAAGAGATCAGCCGCAACATCAGCAATATTTCGGAGCTGGCGGATCAGACTTCCGAGCAGGCGCATAACTCGGCGTTGCTGAGTGAAGAACTGACGAAGACGGCTAACACGCAATACTCGTTGGTGGAGCGGTTTAACCGCTGATTGTTCTAGCAGGATAAAAAAACCGGACAGCGAAAGCTTCCGGTTTTTTATTACCTGAAAAAAAGAAAAAGGCGAAAATGCACATTCCGCGAACTTTGTCTAGCTGACAACTCTGACAGTAGACAACATTCTAACAACTGAATATCTATGAAATACCGCTCGATCAATCGACGGGATACCCCCTACGAGACAGAAGGATTTCATCGTGAACTTCAGAGATTTTTATAACGAAGACAACACCCCTCAGACAAATAACTTCGAAACAGAGGACAACGAATTTCAGTGGCAGATCGATTCTTTATCCACCGAAGCGCAAAGAACATTATTCTATAAATCAAGCACGACAACTAACAACTTATGGATATTTTACGGCTCCGTAGGCTCCGTCGACTCAGAGAATCTTTTTGGTTTTATGCTCGCAGTGCCGTATATCAACGAAGACATACTGAAAGACACTTATACACTTGCAACGGGCTTGTACTGTGACCACAGACATTCAATCAATAAGGGCGGACTGAAAGGCTGGCGAGTTATCCCAGCGGGTGATGCGATATTGAGCATTAAGCTTGATCCTGTACAAGGGACTGTTGAAGGTGAATTCGAAGCGACATTTACAAAAACAAAACCCGACGACACGCTCGAACAAATAAGACCCAAAGGTACTTTCAATTTAAAAAGAGATGACTTGAAAGCCAAACAGTATTTTGAGGCATTGCCGGATACTGTTTGATGTACCGCAAAGAAATAGCGGGAAGTTGGCCTGTGATTTTTTGGTGTTGTCTGTGATGCCGCTTTCGCGAGCAGGCTCGCTCCTACATTGGATATGCGGTGGTCACAGATATGTGCCCGACAACAATCCCCTGTAGGAGTGAGCCTGCTCGCGATGCGGCCATAACAGCCAGTTAAATTATTGAGGCAACTTCAGCTTATCCAGCAGCCGATTGACCAACAGCTCGATGAGCATGATCACCTGTTGTAGCGCCAGCAACGGTTTGCGCTCCGGGCCGCCGATTGAGTTGGCGATGTTGCCGGCCATGGCGTGGGCGTATGAAAGCGACTCGCTAGCCTCGACCAGGAGGGTTTCGTCATCCAGCGTGGGGTCGACGAGATAGACGGGGCGAAACTTGGGCGAGCTTGGTGGAGCACCCAGGGCTTCGGGTCGGAGGTAGTAGTCGAGGGCGCGGTCGGTTGCTTCTTTGATCTTTTGCGGGCTGAGCGCTGGGTCGTGGGGGATTGGATCAGTGGCTGGAGGGTTGGGCGTGATTTTGAACATGGATGAAACTCCTATCGCAGTTTAAGGAACCATCACCCTCGCTACCAAACGAGTGGGTGGTGGCCGTACGCGGGTTGGTAGACCGGCTGCAATAGGAACCCGGCGCTCACGAGTGAGCCCCACGCATGACCACCATTGAACTGGGCCTCTACAAAGAGACAGAACAGGGTGTTGCCACACGGCTATTACAGACGGGCTACCAAACCCGATCACTGATTTGCAGTGACAGGCAAACGATATAGCCCGGCCCATAGCCGCGTAAGCCGGCGGATTCTGGCGTACGCGTAGGTAACGGCGCAAGGTGTTGTAGGCCCGATGGCGTAACGGATTGTGTGATTTAAACGTGCTTACAGGATTGCGTTTGCGGGCAGAAAAAGCGCGAAGTCGGGCTGTGATTTTAATGTTTTCTGTGATGCCGCTTTCGCGAGCAAGCTCGCTCCCACATTTGGACCGGGTGCATCAGTGAGAGGTTGGTTAGTCGTCAGGCCGTCATCGCGAGCAGGCTCGCTCCTACATTGGATATGCGGTGGTCACAGATATGTGCCCGACAACAATCCCCTGTAGGAGTGAGCCTGCTCGCGATGCGGCCATAAGAGCCAGCGAAATTACTGAGGCAACTTCAGCTTATCCAGCAGTCGATTGACCAACAGTTCGTTGAGCATGATCACCTGTTGCAGCGCCAGCAACGGTTTGCGCTCCGGGCCGCCTATCGAGTTGGCGATGTTGCCGGCCATGGCGTGGGCGTATGAAAGCGACTCGCTAGCCTCGACCAGGAGGGTTTCGTCATCCAGCGTGGGGTCGACGAGATAGACGGGGCGAAACTTGGGCGAGCTTGCTGGAGCACCCAGGGCTTCGGGTCGGAGGTAGTAGTCGAGGGCGCGATCCGTCGCTTCTTTTGTCTTTTGAGACTCAAGCGCTGGGTCGTGAGGGGTTGGGTCGATGCCCGGAGGGTTTGGCGTGGCTTTGAACATAAATATCTAATTCCTGATCAAGGGCCGCGACCGTTCTCTACTAAAAGAAGGGTGGCGGCTGTGCGCAGGTTAGTAGACCGGAGGAATTAGCAAGACCGGCGCGCTCGAAAGCGCCCTGAGCACAGCCACCATTGAGTACAGGCAGATGCGCCTGACTTTATGGGACCTATGCACTTACTAAAACCATACGAGCTACTAAACCCGACCACTGATGGGCAGTGGCAGGCAAACGATATAGCCCGCGCTATGGTCGTGTAAGCCGGCGGATTCTGGCGTACGCGTAGGTAACGGCGCAAGGTGTTGTAGGCCCGATGGCGTAACGGCTCGTGTACTTTAAACGCGCTCGCGGAATCATGTTTACGCACAGGAAATGCTGGGTAGTGAGCGCTACCAGTTCTTGATCGTATCAGCGAAATAGCCCCTCACCCTAGCCCTCTCCCAGAGGGAGAGGGGACTGATCGAGGTGTTTGGTAGAGTTACGCCGACGTGAAAGTCCGAGTTGAACGCAAATTTTGAGAGGCCCACCATCGGCTCCCTCTCCCTCGGGAGAGGGCTGGGCGGGCGGCGTTCCGATGAGGGGCAAGAGCACCACAAAACCAAAGCCGAACACCCGCTTTTCACCACTCAATAGGCCGAGTGTCAGCTCGCCTGCTTTTGATCTTGATCCACGGGCGACGTCGGAAGGCTGAGTGGAGGGATTGATCCGGGGGTGGGAGCGCAGCGACCGTTTGGCGAAGCCAAACACAGCGAGAGGAGGTGCAGCGAAGCAAACCGTAGGCGCTGCGCCCGGATCGATCCCGGAGCGAAGGAACCCCGAGCTTTAGCGAGCGGGCCGTACGTAGGAGCAAGCCTTTTGGGTTACCTTTTCGGCGTTTGGAAAAGGTGACCCGCCGTAAGGGCGGAACCCTGAGCGGCCTTTACCGCAGCAACGGATATGTACCCAAAACGAAAAACCGTGTCGCATCTGAAATCGATCCCCCTCACCCCAGCCCTCTCCCCCATGGGGGCGAGGGGGAAAGGGAGCAGATCTTCATGCAGTTCAAAATCTCAACCCAGCTCGGTCAGTTGCTGAGAAACTCGGCTATTTTCTGCGCAGCGCTGGCCAAATGCTGTTCATGGGTAAACCCGGAAACCTTTAATGGCTTGAGATCATGATCGCCGGCAGCTAACCACGCCACCTCAATACTCGGTGACAAGGTGTAAGCCTCGACAGCCTCACGATTACCCAGCGCATCCCGCTCACCCTGCACAATCAAAGTCCGCGTCTGCAAAGAAGCCAAATGCTCAACCCGAGGCTTCTCCGGCTTCCCCACTGCATAAAACGGATATCCCAGACACACCAGCGCATCAGCCCCCAACTCATCAGCAAGCAGACTCGCCATCCGCCCACCCATCGACTTCCCGCCAATGGCCAAAACCCCAGCGACATGACGCCGCACCTCGGCATACACCTCACGCCAACATTCCTGCAGTTTCGCAGCAGGATTCGGCGGCCGCTTCACCCCATCCACCCGCCGCTGCGCCATATACGCAAACTCAAACCGCAACACATTCACCCCAAGCCCGGCAAGGCGCCCAGCCATATCATTCATCCAGTCACTGTCCATCGGCGCCCCCGCCCCATGCGCCAGGATCAACGTCGCAGAAACTTCACCATTGGCGGCATCCCAAAGCCACCCATGATCACGCACGCACTGCGCCCATTGATCCCCGTCAATACTGGCCTTGTGCTGTTTGTCCATGCTTGCCTCGCTTTTAGTCTGCCTATAACTCCAGACGAAGGATTCGCCGCGTGTTGCGCGCGCGCTCACTTCGGCTGAACCGTGGATGGGGAACCATGAACACTTCTATCAGTACCGCCTACAACTACAAGGTGGTCCGCCAATTCGCCATTATGACGGTGGTGTGGGGCATCGTCGGCATGGGCCTCGGGGTTTTTCTCGCGGCCCAATTGGTCTGGCCCGAACTCAACTTCAATTTGCCCTGGACCAGTTTCGGCCGTCTGCGCCCGCTGCACACCAACGCGGTGATCTTCGCGTTCGGTGGCTGTGCGCTGTTCGCCAGTTCGTTCTACTCGGTGCAACGCACCTGCCAGACCCAGTTGTTTGCACCAAAAATCGCCGCGTTCTGCTTCTGGGGCTGGCAGTTGGTGATCCTGCTGGCGGCGATCAGCCTGCCACTGGGTTACACCAGTTCCAAGGAATACGCTGAGCTGGAATGGCCGATCGACATCCTGATCACCATCGTCTGGGTCGCCTACGCCATCGTGTTCTTCGGCACGATCATGCAGCGCAAGACCAAGCACATTTATGTGGGCAACTGGTTCTTCGGCGCGTTCATCATCACCGTGGCGATTCTGCACATCGTCAACAACCTTGAGTTGCCGGTGAGTTTCACCAAGTCGTACTCGGTGTACGCCGGTGCAACCGACGCGATGGTGCAATGGTGGTACGGCCACAACGCCGTAGGCTTTTTCCTCACCGCCGGTTTCCTCGGGATGATGTACTACTTTGTGCCGAAACAGGCCGAGCGCCCGGTGTATTCGTATCGCCTGTCGATCGTGCACTTCTGGGCCCTTATCACCCTGTACATCTGGGCCGGCCCGCACCACTTGCACTACACCGCGCTGCCGGACTGGGCACAGTCGCTGGGCATGGTGATGTCGCTGATCCTGCTGGCACCGAGCTGGGGCGGCATGATCAACGGCATGATGACCCTGTCGGGCGCCTGGCATAAGTTGCGCAGCGACCCGATCCTGCGTTTCCTCGTGGTCTCGCTGGCGTTCTACGGCATGTCGACCTTCGAAGGTCCGATGATGGCGATCAAGACCGTCAACGCCCTCTCCCACTACACCGACTGGACCATCGGCCACGTACACGCCGGCGCCCTCGGTTGGGTGGCGATGATTTCCATCGGCGCGCTGTACCACATGATCCCGAAAATCTTCGGCAAAGCGCAGATGCACAGCGTCGGCCTGATCAACGCGCACTTCTGGCTCGCGACCATCGGCACCGTGCTCTACATCGCCTCGATGTGGGTCAACGGCATCGCCCAAGGCCTGATGTGGCGCGCAGTGAACGAGGACGGCACGCTGACCTACTCCTTCGTCGAAACCCTGGTGGCCAGCCATCCAGGCTTCGTCGTGCGGCTGATTGGCGGGGCGATCTTCCTCAGCGGCATGTTCCTGATGGCTTACAACACCTGGCGCACCGTGCGGGCCTCGCAGCCTGCTGACGTCGTTGCTGCCGCGCAGATGGCCTGAGGAGTCCGCCATGAAACACGAAACGATTGAAAAGAACGTCGGCCTGTTGATGTTGCTCATGGTGTTCGCCGTGAGCATCGGCGGCCTGACCCAGATCGTCCCGCTGTTCTTCCAGGACGTTACCAACAAACCGGTGGAAGGCATGAAGCCCTACACCGCGCTGCAACTGGAAGGCCGCGACATCTACATCCGCGAAGGCTGCGTCGGTTGCCACTCGCAGATGATCCGCCCGTTCCGCGCCGAAACCGAGCGCTACGGGCACTACTCGGTTGCGGGCGAAAGCGTCTGGGATCACCCGTTCCTGTGGGGTTCGAAACGAACCGGTCCGGACCTGGCCCGGGTCGGCGCACGCTACTCGGATGACTGGCACCGCGCGCACTTGTACAACCCGCGCAACGTCGTACCGGAATCGAAAATGCCGGCCTACCCATGGCTGGTTACGCAAGCGGTCGACAGCAGCCACACCGAAACCAAGCTCAAGACCATGCGCACCCTCGGCGTGCCGTACACCGACGACGACATCAGCGGCGCGGTGGCCAGCCTCAAGGGCAAGACCGAAATGGACGCCCTCGTCTCCTACCTGCAAGTGCTCGGCACTGCGATCAAGAGCAAGAGGTGAGCACGATGATCATTGAAATGAGTGCAGGTCTGATTCGCGGCCTCGGCACGGTCGTGGTGTTCGTCGCCTTCGTCGGTTTGACGCTTTGGGTGTTCAACCGCAAGCGCACGCCGGAATTCGCCGAAGCACGTCTGCTGCCGTTTGCCGACGAGCCACAGCCCGAACAAAACCAAGCATCTGAAACAAGGAGTACCCGGCCATGACCACCTTCTGGAGTACGTGGATCTGCGTACTGACCATCGGCAGCCTGATCGGCCTGACGTGGCTGCTGATCGGCACCCGCCGGGGCGAAACCAAGGGCAGCGTCGACCAGACCATGGGCCACAGCTTCGACGGCATCGAGGAATACGACAACCCGCTGCCGCAGTGGTGGTTCATGCTATTCGCCGGCACGCTGGTGTTTTCCGTGGGCTATCTGATCCTCTATCCGGGTCTGGGCAACTGGAAAGGCATCCTGCCGGGTTACGAGGATGGCTGGACCGGCGTGCACGAGTGGGAAAAGGAGATGAACAAAGCCGATGCCAAGTTCGGGCCGATCTTCGCCAAGTTTGCCGCCATGCCGGTGGAAGAAGTGGCGAAGGATCCACAAGCGCTGAAAATGGGTGGCCGCTTGTTCGCCTCCAACTGCTCGGTATGCCACGGCTCCGACGCCAAAGGTGCGTTCGGTTTCCCTAACCTCGCCGACAGCAACTGGCGCTGGGGTGGCGAAGCCGAGACCATCAAGACCACCATCATGGGTGGCCGGATGGCGGCGATGCCGGCCTGGGGCGAAGTGCTCGGCGAGGCCGGGGTGAAGAACGTGGCCGCTTATGTGCGTCACGAGCTGGCCGGTCTGCCATTGCCCGCCGACAGCAAGGCCGACCTGCAAGCCGGACAGCAAGCGTTCAGCACCACTTGCGTAGCCTGTCATGGGGCAACCGGCCACGGCACTGAAGCCATGGGTGCGCCGAATCTGACGCACCCGGCCGGGTTTATCTACGGCACCAGCCTGACCCAACTCGAGCAGACCATTCGCCATGGTCGTCAGGGTCATATGCCGGCGCAGAACGAACTGCTGGGTAACGATAAAGTGCAATTGCTGGCCGCTTATGTGTACAGCCTTTCGCACGGATTGAATACAGAAAAACTGATTACTGAAGACAACAAGAAGTAATCATTGCGTACACCTCTGCCGCACCATTCTCGGTGCGGCAGCATCCAGCCCCTTTGCGACGCATTGTCGCACCCCTTCACACCCTCTCCTTTCGGTTCCTCTGATTCGGGTCTACGCTTGCTCGATGCGGACTGGCTTGTGCCGGTTCCAGGTCAACGCTGACTGCTGTGTTCCGCGAACCGGCTGACTGATGTGGCCGCAAACGCCGGTAGATACCGGCTGTCGTGCCATTCACCGTCCGTCACCCGAACCGAGCGTTTGAACACACCCCGTTACAAGCGACCTGAACCCCTCGCTTTTTTCGTCCGCTGCGACATTTTGTCCGAGGCTGATTTTGTCCTTACGCGGCGCATGGAAAGGCCGCAGAATCAGCGTTGGAAAGCATTGACCCAGGTCATGGCGCGTTGCAATGACCCCCTGCTCTCTGCATACTTGCGGCCGATTTTAATCCTAATAAAACACCCAAACCGTGGAACCTTAGAATGAGCACAGCAATCAGTCCGACTGCTTATAACTATAAGGTAGTCCGCCAGTTCGCCATCATGACGGTGGTCTGGGGGATCCTTGGCATGGGGCTCGGTGTCTTCATCGCCTCGCAACTGGTTTGGCCGGAGTTGAACTTCGGTCTGCCGTGGACGAGCTTTGGACGCCTGCGCCCGTTGCACACAAACCTGGTGATTTTCGCCTTCGGTGGTTGTGCACTGTTTGCCACTTCCTACTATGTCGTGCAGCGAACCTGCCAGACGCGACTGATTTCCGACAGCCTCGCCGCCTTCACCTTCTGGGGCTGGCAAGCGGTAATCGTCGGCGCAATCATTACCTTGCCGCTGGGTTACACCACCACCAAGGAATACGCGGAACTGGAATGGCCGATCGCCATTTTGCTGGCCATTGTCTGGGTCACCTACGGTCTGGTGTTCTTCGGCACCATCACCAAGCGCAAAACCAAGCACATCTACGTGGGTAACTGGTTCTACGGTGCGTTCATCGTGGTCACGGCGATGCTGCACATCGTCAACCACATGTCGCTACCGGTGAACCTGTTCAAGTCCTACTCCGCCTACTCGGGCGCGACCGATGCGATGATCCAGTGGTGGTACGGCCACAACGCCGTAGGCTTCTTCCTCACCACCGGTTTCCTCGGGATGATGTACTACTTCGTGCCGAAACAGGCCGAACGTCCGATCTACTCCTATCGCTTGTCGATCGTGCACTTCTGGGCACTGATCACCCTGTACATCTGGGCCGGCCCGCACCACTTGCACTACACCGCCCTGCCGGATTGGGCACAATCGCTGGGCATGGCGATGTCGATCATCCTCCTGGCGCCAAGCTGGGGCGGCATGATCAACGGCATGATGACCCTGTCGGGCGCCTGGCATAAGCTGCGCACCGACCCGATCCTGCGCTTCCTTGTGGTCTCGCTGGCGTTCTACGGCATGTCGACCTTCGAAGGTCCGATGATGGCGATCAAGACCGTCAACTCGCTCTCGCACTACACCGACTGGACCATCGGCCACGTACACGCCGGCGCTCTGGGCTGGGTGGCGATGATCTCGATCGGCGCGATCTACCACATGATCCCGCGTCTGTTCGGCCGTGCGCAGATGCACAGTGTTGGCCTGATCAACGCGCACTTCTGGCTCGCGACCATCGGCACCGTGCTGTACATCGCGTCGATGTGGGTCAACGGCATCACTCAGGGCCTGATGTGGCGTGCAATCAACGACGACGGCACCCTCACCTACTCGTTCGTTGAAGCGCTGCAAGCCAGCCACCCGGGCTACATCGTCCGTGCGCTGGGCGGTGCATTCTTCGCCAGCGGCATGTTCCTGATGGCTTACAACGTCTGGCGCACCGTGCGCGCCTCGAACCCGGCTGAAGCCGAAGCCGCTGCCCAGATCGCTGTCGTTGGAGCTCACTGATGAAGCATGAAGCTGTCGAGAAGAATATTGGCCTGCTGGCCTTCTTCATGGTCATCGCCGTCAGCGTTGGCGGCCTGACCCAAATCGTTCCGCTGTTTTTCCAGGACGTCACCAACAAGCCGGTCGAAGGCATGAAGCCGCGTTCGGCGCTGGAACTGGAAGGCCGCGACGTTTACATCGCCAACGGTTGTGTCGGCTGCCACTCGCAGATGATCCGACCGTTCCGCGCCGAAACCGAACGCTATGGCCACTACTCGGTCGCCGGTGAAAGCGTCTGGGATCACCCGTTCCTGTGGGGTTCCAAACGTACCGGTCCGGATCTGGCTCGCGTCGGTGGTCGTTACTCCGATGACTGGCAACGTGCGCACTTGTACAACCCGCGCAACGTGGTGCCTGAGTCGAAAATGCCGGCTTACCCGTTCCTCGTGGAAAACAAGCTCGACGGCAAGGAAACCGCCAAGAAAATGGAGGTTTTGCGCACCCTCGGCGTCCCTTACACCGACGAAGACATCGCCGGTGCACAGGATGCCGTGAAGGGCAAAACCGAAATGGACGCGCTGGTGGCCTATCTGCAAGGCCTGGGCACCATCATCAAAAGCAAACGGTGAATCAGATGGATATCGGGATGATTCGTGGCCTGGGCACCGTTGTTGTGATGGTGGCCTTCATCGGTCTGGCGCTGTGGGTGTTCAGCCCCAAGCGCAAGTCGGAGTTTGAAGACGCGACCTTGCTGCCTTTCGCGGATGATCCCGAAGCCATCAAGCACGTCGAGCAAGCTTCTAGGAGTAACAAAGAATGACTACATTCTGGAGTCTGTACGTCACAGTCCTCAGTCTCGGTACGATCTTCGCCCTGACCTGGCTGCTGCTGTCGACCCGCAAGGGCCAGCGCAGCGAGCAGACGGACGAGACGGTCGGGCATTCCTTCGACGGAATCGAGGAGTACGACAACCCACTGCCGAAATGGTGGTTCATGCTGTTTGTCGGCACCATCATTTTTGCCCTGGGTTACCTGGTGCTGTACCCGGGTTTGGGCAACTGGAAAGGCCTGCTGCCGGGCTATAACTACCTCGATAACGACAAGCAGACTGCGTTCGCCAACGGCCAGACCGGCTGGACCGGCGTGCACGAGTGGGAAAAGGAAATGGCTCGCTCGGACGCCAAGTTCGGTCCGATCTTCGCCAAATTCGCTGCCATGCCAATCGAAGAAGTCGCCAAGGATCCGCAAGCACTGAAGATGGGCGGCCGTCTGTTCGCCTCCAACTGCTCGGTGTGCCACGGTTCCGACGCCAAGGGTGCCTACGGTTTTCCTAACCTGACCGACGCCGACTGGCGCTGGGGCGGCGAGCCGGAAACCATCAAGACCACCATCATGGGCGGTCGTCACGCGGTGATGCCGGCCTGGGCGGAAGTCATTGGTGAGCAAGGCGTTGCCGACGTGGCAGCGTTTGTCGTGACCAATCTGGATGGGCGCAAACTGCCGGAAGGCACCAAGGCTGATCCGGCCAATGGCGGCAAACTGTTCGCCGCCAACTGCGTGGCCTGCCACGGTCCGGCCGGCAAAGGCACTCCCGCCATGGGCGCGCCTGACCTGACCCACCCGGGTGCGTTCATCTACGGTTCGAGCTTCGCGCAACTGCAGCAGACCATTCGTTACGGCCGTCAGGGTCAGATGCCTGCGCAGGAACAACTGCAAGGCAACGATAAGGTGCACCTGCTGGCGGCGTATGTTTACAGCCTGTCCCACGGTGAAAAAGCACCGGAAGCGAACGCCGAGTAAGGCCATCGCTTGAAACAGAAAAGGCCCCGCCAATCTTGATTGGCGGGGCCTTTTTTCATGCTGGCATTCATGACTTGAAACGTTTGCTCGATAGACCTGAGGAAAGGTGCCCTGTAGGTTTTTATCACCCCGATGAGCAGCATCGGGTCAACCTTCAAGGATGAAGCCTACATGTCAAAAAATGACGAAAACACATTGCCAAAACGTTTGCAGCCCTGCCCTGATCATCACGCAACACCGGTAAAAACGCCTGCTGCGCCCGCACGCTCAACATCGCCAGACACCATGGACCATCCAGGTAACGGCGGCGGTCTGGACGGTCTCGGCGGCGGGCGATTGCCCTGACGCGGAGCAGCAAAACACAGCGAAAATTTGCCCAATACCCAGCGCCCCTGCCTTCTGGCAGGGGCGCTTTCGCCGGTGCCGTTATGACAGTGATAAACCGATCGTCCGCAACCCGCCTTTTCGATTGCAGCACAAACTTCAAGGTAGTAACGTTTCTACACCCGAATCACTGGAGGCCAAAAATGATGGCCATCACGACCATTTCCAGCCGCGAATTCAATCAGGACACCAGCGCTGCGAAAAAAGCCGCGCATCAGGGTCCGGTCATCATTACCGATCGTGGCAAGCCTGCCCATGTACTACTGAGCATTGAGGAGTACCAGAAGCTGACCGGTAGCCAGGCGAGCATCGTCGATCTGCTGGTCATGCCGAATGCGTCTGACATCGAATTCGAAACCGAGCGCGCCGTCATCACTCCTCGTAGCGTGGATCTGTCCTGATGTTCCTACTCGATACCAATGTCGTTTCCGAGCTGCGAAAACCCCAAGCCGACCAGCACGTGGTGACATGGGCAAACAGCGTCGCTCCGGCCAGCCTGTATCTATCGGCAATTACCGTGCTGGAACTGGAAACCGGCATTCTGCGCATCGAACGCCGTGACCCGCCACAAGGAGCAAGGCTGCGTCACTGGCTCGAGCGTCACGTCAAACCCGCATTTTCGGGAAGAATCCTCTCGGTCGATAGCGCCGTCGCTACCCGATGCGCACAGTTGCATGTGCCTGATCGCAGCAATGAATGCGACGCCTTGATCGCCGCCACCGCGCTTGTACATGGGCTGACGTTGGTCACCCGTAATGTTGCCGATTTTCAACTCAGCGGCGTGCATCTGATCAATCCATGGACCTCTGCCAATCCCTGAATCCGAAAGCCCCGCCAGATCACTGGCGGGGCTTTGATCATGGACGGTTGGCAAAGATTGAATGCACCGCCGTGGTATCGATCAGCGTTCGATTGCGCCACTGATTGTTCCTCACCAGATAGACCTGCAACTGCTTGCGGTCCTCGGTAAAACTGGCAATCAGATAGGTTTGCTGAGACGTACTGCCGCTCAGGTACATGGGCACGCTCCCCTCCCAATAGGCATCACCGCCATCCTTATGCAAATGGCCAGCAAAGATCGCCGTCACTTGATATTTGTTGACCATGTCGTGAAAGCGTTTCTGCTGGGCCTGGGTCCCTTTGTGGTCCAGCGGCTTGTGCATATTGATGATGATCGCGTACCCCGAGGCTCGGGCCAGTCTCAGGTCCTTCTCGAGCCAGTCCAGTGCATGGTTGATTTCAAACGTCGTCGGGTTCAGTGGATGAGCGATCCGTGTGGTGTAAGTCGGCTCGTTATTGAGCTGAACCATATGAACTTCGCCGATATTTTTAGAATAGGCAAGACTGCCGGAATACGTCTTGCCGAGAAATCCACTGGTGATATTCAGATCAAAGCTGTCCACCTTGCCTTCATGATGCTCCTTGAATTCGACGATACTTCCCGCCGCACAGCTATTGCTAAAACAATCATCAACATTGTTTTCATAATCGTGATTACCCAAGCCATACAAGTACTCACCCTTAAAGTACTTGTTCAACATATCTTTCATAAAAGACCGCTGCCAGCCATGACCGAAAGCGGTTATATCACCATTGATCATCAGTGGCACCTGGGCTTGCGAACCATGCTGATTTCTGAAATCAGCAATACTCGCAAGCTGACTGTCGACCAGCCACTTGGAGCGAACTTCGAATTCCGAGTCGGATTCGGGATCACGGTTATCTGTCTTGTCGGTCCAGGGATATTGAGTATCCGAGGCAAACACCATGTGTTTCGGGGTTCCAGTCACAGCCTGAGCGGAGACGACCGAAGCCCATAAACAAACCCCCAGCACTATGCTTGTAAACTTATTGAAAGCCATACTTATAATTCCATTTAAATTAATCAAATACACGCGAACACGTTTTCGCGACAACAGAACTTATTAGAAAAAAGAAAACCTCAAAGCACCAAGCCACAACAATCAAGTAGATATGTTTCCGACACAAAAAAAACCTACAACAATGCCTGATGCAAAAAGCAATGTTCAACGTTGCGCCTTTAACTATTCATTCGGAATCTTGTGCAATTGATAACCTGAAGATGACATCGTCCATGCTCGCCGCCCTCAAGTCGGTCCGGTTTTTTTCACGGCTTGCAGTGGCAATCGCATCGAACCGATCCGCCCTGAACAACAATGGATTAGCCGCTGCGCCAAAACCGTCCATACTCAACAAGTCAATTGACCTGCATCAGGCTTTGCTGCATTCGCTACACCATTCAGGTTTTTTACCCAACGCGACCAAAGGTCGCACCCTTGACCCAGAGCGACCGGCGTATCATTGCGCCACTGCAACACCCCTTTTTGACCTTGGTTCGCACGTATCGACCGAGGCATTTTTCCACTGCCGTGGGATGCAATGATGAGCAATCAGATTCCGGTACACGACGTCACACCACCAAGCAAAAACGCGAACAACAGCGTTGACCTTTACGCCTCAAGAGAAAAAATCTACACCCGTGCCTTCACCGGCCTGTTCCGCAATCTGCGGATGATGGGCGGTGCCGCCTTGTTCCTGCTGTATTTCGGCACGGTTTGGCTGAACTGGGGCGGCCATCAGGCCGTGTGGTGGAATCTGCCGGAGCGCAAGTTCTTCATTTTTGGCGCCACCTTCTGGCCGCAGGACTTCATCCTGCTCTCAGGCCTGTTGATCATTGCCGCGTTCGGTCTGTTCTTCATCACCGTGTATGCCGGGCGCGTCTGGTGCGGTTACACCTGTCCACAAAGCGTGTGGACGTGGATTTTCATGTGGTGCGAGAAGGTCACCGAAGGCGACCGCAACCAGCGCATCAAGCTCGACAAGGCGCCGATGAGCGCCAACAAGTTGCTGCGCAAAGCCGCGAAACACTCGATGTGGCTGCTGATCGGTTTTGTCACCGGCATGACCTTCGTCGGCTACTTCTCGCCAATCCGCGAACTGGTCTTCGAGTTCTTCACCGGCCAAGCTGATGGCTGGTCGTATTTCTGGGTCGGTTTCTTCACCCTCGCCACCTACGGCAACGCCGGCTGGTTGCGCGAGCAGGTGTGCATCTACATGTGTCCGTATGCGCGTTTCCAGAGCGTGATGTTCGACAAGGACACGCTGATTGTTTCGTACGACCCGCGTCGCGGCGAAAGCCGTGGCCCGCGCAAAAAAGGCATCGATTACAAGGCCCAAGGTCTCGGTGACTGCATCGACTGCACCATGTGTGTGCAGGTCTGCCCGACCGGTATCGACATCCGCGATGGTCTGCAAATCGAGTGCATCGGCTGCGCCGCGTGTATCGATGCCTGCGACAGCATCATGGACAAAATGGACTACCCGCGCGGGTTGATCAGCTACACCACCGAACACAACCTGTCCGGGCAGAAAACCCATAAACTGCGGCCACGCCTGATCGGCTACGCCGTGGTGCTGCTGGCGATGATCAGCCTGTTGGTCACCGCGTTCTTCATGCGTTCGCTGGTCGGTTTTGACGTCAGCAAGGACCGCGTGCTGTACCGCGAAAACGCTGAAGGCCGGATCGAAAACGTCTACAGCCTGAAGATCATGAACAAGGATCAGCGCGACCACACCTACGTGCTGGAAGCCAGCGGACTTGCCGGATCTGCGCCTGCAAGGCAAGCGCGAGATCAAGGTCGCGGCCGGCGATATCGTCAGCATGCCGGTCGAGTTGTCGAGCGCACCGGAACAACTGCCGTCAAGCACCAACGAGGTGAAATTCCTCCTCAAGGATGCCGATGACGACAGCGTCCACGTTGAAGCCAAGAGCCGATTCATCGGCCCACAAATCCGTTGAGAGAACTGAACATGCCCGCAGCAAACGCCGCAAGTCCCTGGTACAAGCACCTTTGGCCATGGATCATCATCGGGATTCTGGCCTGTTCGGTGACTCTGACCCTGTCCATGGTGACCATCGCGGTGAACAACCCGGACAACCTCGTCAACGACAACTATTACGAGGCCGGCAAAGGCATCAACCGTTCGCTGGACCGTGAACTGTTGGCGCAGACTCTGAAGATGCGTGCGGCGGTGCATCTGGATGGCGTGACCGGTGAAGTCGATTTGCGCTTGAGCGGTGACAGTCAGCCGAAGACTCTGGAACTGAATCTGATCTCACCAACTCAGCCGGAGAAGGATCGCAAGATCGTGTTGACCCGCAGCGAAACTGAAACCGGGCGTTACATCGGTCAATTGGGTGACAAGGTCGAAGGTCGCCGGTTTGTCGAATTGCTCGGCAGTCAGGATGATCACGTGTGGCGCATGTTCGAGGAAGAGCTGGTGAGCCATGACAAGGATCTGTTGCTCGGTGATGAGCCGCTGCAAGGTGCCGAAGACTTGAAGAAGTAAACAACTTCAAAAGCCCCCTCACCCTAGCCCTCTCCCCCAGGAGAGGGAACTGATCTCGAGCGTTTGCACGTTTTGTGTATGACAGTGAAAATCCAGGCTCACACCGATCGGCTCCTTCTCCCTCCAGGAGAGGGAACTGATCTTGAGCGTTTGCACGTTTAGTGTATGACAGTGAAAATCCAGGCTCACACCGATCGGCTCCTTCTCCCTCCGGGAGAGGGAACTGATCTCGAGCGTTTGCACGTTTTGTGTATGACAGTGAAAATCCAGGCTCACACTGATCGGCTCCCTCTCCCTCCGGGAGAGGGCTGGGGTGAGGGCAAGCGGACAACCCTAATGCAAGGGCTTAACCCCTCAACGATGCCATGACCACCCCACTCCCCTGCTACCACTGCGCCCTGCCCGTTCCGTCCGGCAGCCGCTTCACCGCTGTTGTACTCGGGCAATCCCGCGAATTCTGCTGCCCGGGTTGTCAGGCCGTGGCTGAAGCGATCGTCGCCGGTGGTCTGGAAAGCTATTACCAACACCGCAGCGAAGCCTCGGCCAACCCCGAAGCATTGCCGGTGCAACTGACCGACGAACTGGCGCTGTACGACCGCGCCGATGTCCAGCAACCCTTCGTCCGCCACGAAGGCGAACTGGCCGAAACTACCCTGTTGATGGAAGGCATCAGTTGCGCCGCCTGCGGCTGGCTGATCGAAAAACACCTGCGCACGCTGCCTGCCGTGGCCGAAGCGCGACTGAACCTGTCCAACCATCGTTTGCACGTACGCTGGGCCGATGCGCAATTGCCGCTGAGCCAAGTGCTCGCCGAACTGCGCCACATCGGTTACGCCGCCCACCCGTATCAGGCCGATCGCGCCAGCGAACAACTGGCCAGCGAAAACCGCCTCGCCCTGCGCCAGCTCGGCGTCGCCGGGCTGCTGTGGTTTCAGGCGATGATGGCGACCATGGCAACCTGGCCGGAATTCAACATCGACCTCAGCCCCGAGCTGCATACGATTCTGCGCTGGGTCGCACTGTTCCTGACCACGCCGATCGTCTTCTACAGCTGCGCGCCGTTCTTCAAAGGCGCAATGCGCGATCTGCGCACGCGCCACCTGACCATGGATGTTTCGGTGTCGCTGGCGATCGGCAGTGCCTACATCGCCGGGATCTGGACCTCGATCACCGGGGTCGGCGAGTTGTATTTCGATGCGGTCGGCATGTTTGCACTGTTCCTGCTCGCCGGGCGCTATCTGGAACGTCGTGCCCGCGAGCGCACCGCCGCCGCGACGGCGCAACTTGTGAATCTATTGCCTGCCTCGTGTCTGCGGCTGGACAAAAACGGCCAGAGCGAACGCATCCTGCTCAGCGAGCTACGCCTCGGCGAGCGGATTCTGGTGCAGGCCGGCTCGATTCTGCCGGCGGATGGCAAAATCATCGACGGCCAGTCGAGCATCGACGAATCGCTGCTCACCGGCGAATACCTGCCGCAACCGCGCGTACCGGGCGATGCGGTCACTGCCGGCACGCTCAACGTTGAAGGCGCGCTGACCGTGGAAGTGCAGGCGCTGGGCCAAGACACGCGCCTGTCGGCCATTGTCCGTCTGCTCGACCGCGCCCAGGCAGAGAAACCGCGACTGGCGGAAATCGCCGACCGCGCCGCGCAATGGTTCCTGCTGCTATCACTGATCGCCGCAGCCGCCATTGGCCTGCTCTGGTGGGAGCTGGATTCATCTCGGGCGTTCTGGATTGTCCTGGCCATGCTCGTCGCCACCTGCCCGTGCGCCCTGTCGCTAGCGACGCCGACCGCGCTCACGGCCGCCACCGGCACCTTGCACAAACTTGGGTTGCTGCTGACTCGCGGCCATGTGCTGGAAGGCCTGAATCAGATCGACACAGTGATCTTCGACAAAACCGGCACCCTCACCGAAGGGCGACTGGTGCTGCGTTCGATTCGCCCACTTGCGGCGCTCGACAGTGATCAATGTCTGAGCCTCGCCGCCGCTTTGGAAAACCGTTCGGAGCACCCGATCGCCCGCGCTTTCGGCCGTGCGCCGCTGGCCGCCGAAGACGTCCACAGCACGCCGGGGCTTGGCCTCGAAGGTCTGGTGGGTGGGCAGCGTTTGCGCATCGGCCAGGCGGAGTTTGTCTGCGCCCTCAGCGGCGCTGCAACACCGTCGATGCCGGACGAGGCGGGCCAGTGGCTGCTGCTTGCCGACACTCAGGGGCCACTGGCCTGGTTCGTCCTCGATGATCGCCTGCGCGACGATGCCCCTGCCCTGCTCGCCGCCTGCAAGGCACGCGGCTGGCGCACATTGCTATTGTCCGGCGACAGCTCGCCGATGGTCGCCAGCGTTGCCGCTGAACTCGGTATCGACGAAGCCCGTGGCGGCTTGCGCCCGGACGACAAACTGCAAGTCCTACAGCAGTTGCACAAGGAAGGTCGCAAAGTGCTGATGCTTGGCGACGGCGTAAATGATGTGCCGGTGCTCGCGGCGGCCGACATCAGTGTCGCCATGGGTTCGGCCACCGATCTGGCGAAAACCAGTGCTGATGCGGTGCTGCTGTCCAACCGCCTCGACGCCTTGGTGCAGGCGTTCACCCTCGCGCGCCGCACCCGTCGGGTAATCATCGAGAACCTGCTGTGGGCGGCGCTGTACAATGGCCTCATGTTGCCGTTCGCCGCCCTCGGCTGGATCACGCCGGTGTGGGCCGCCGTCGGCATGTCGATCAGTTCGTTGACCGTGGTGCTCAACGCGCTGCGCCTGACTCGCTTGCCGAGTCCGCCGCCCGCCAGCACCCGATCGCACACCCGCCCGCTGCCGGCCTGAGCCGCGCGGGCGCCTGGAGTACAGATGCCAGCTCTTTACGTGATGATTCCGGCCGCGCTGCTGATCGTGGCCATCGCCGTGTACATCTTTTTCTGGGCGGTGGACAGCGGTCAGTACGACGACCTCGACGGCCCGGCGCATAGCATCCTGTTCGATGATCAGGATCCGAACCACACCGCCGCCGTGGACGAAGCCAATTCCAACAAACCCGACGACAAGGCCCCACCCCATGCTTGAACTGGCGCCCTTGCTGGT
The DNA here is from genome assembly GCF_979258655.1 of Pseudomonas sp. AC242. Taxonomy (NCBI): domain Bacteria; kingdom Pseudomonadati; phylum Pseudomonadota; class Gammaproteobacteria; order Pseudomonadales; family Pseudomonadaceae; genus Pseudomonas; species Pseudomonas sp. AC242. Next base: position 1,325,449 of record NZ_OZ409873.1, on the reverse strand, counting down.
CTCGGCATTGATCCTCGGCCTGCTCGGTGGCGGTCATTGTTTGGGCATGTGCGGCGGTTTGATGGGCGCGCTGACCCTGGCGATTCCCAAGGAACAGCGCAGCCGCCGCTTTCGTTTGCTGCTGGCGTATAACCTTGGGCGAATTCTCAGTTATGCCACGGCGGGCCTGCTGATCGGCTTGGCCGGGTGGGCGGTGGCGAACAGTCCGGCGGCGCTGTTCATGCGTGTGCTGGCCGGGTTGTTGTTGATTGCCATGGGTTTGTATCTGGCCGGCTGGTGGAGCGGGCTGACGCGCATTGAAAGTTTGGGGCGCGGTCTGTGGCGCTACATTCAGCCGGTCGCCAATCGCTTGCTGCCAGTGTCGAGTCTGCCTCGCGCGCTATTGCTTGGCGCGTTGTGGGGCTGGCTGCCGTGTGGGCTGGTTTACAGCACATTGCTGTGGTCGGCGAGTCAGGGCAATGCACTGGACAGTGCGTTGCTGATGCTTGCGTTTGGCCTCGGCACCTGGCCGGTATTGCTCGCCACGGGCCTTGCGGCAGAACGCGTCACGGCCATTTTGCGCAAACGCAGCGTGCGCATGGCCGGTGGATTGCTGGTGATCCTGTTCGGGATCTGGACCCTGCCTGGCCCTCATCAGCATTGGCTCATGGGCCATTAAGATCAGAAGATCGCAGCCTTCGGCAGCTCCTACCTTTGGAATGCGTTTCCCTGTAGGAGCTGCCGAAGGCTGCGATCTTTTGATCTTATGCTGTTGATGCAAATCAAGAGCCCCATCGCCGCCCCCCGATAGACTCGCTCACACTGCCAGCCTATCCGGGGGAATGCCCGCATGCTCGACGCCATTCGTTGGGACTCTGATCTGATCCGCCGCTACGACCTGGCGGGGCCGCGCTACACCTCGTATCCGACCGCCGTGCAATTTCACAGTCAGGTCGGCACGTTCGACTTGTTCCATGCCCTGCGCGACAGCCGCAAGGCTCTGCGCCCCTTGTCGCTGTACGTGCATGTGCCGTTCTGCGCGAACATTTGCTACTACTGCGCGTGCAACAAGGTCATCACCAAGGATCGCGGCCGCGCGCTGCCCTACCTGCAGCGGCTGGAGCAGGAAATCCAGTTGATCGCCTGCCACCTCGACCCGGCCCAGAAAGTCGAGCAATTGCACTTTGGCGGCGGCACCCCGACCTTCCTCAGCCATGACGAACTGCGCCAGTTGATGGCGCACCTGCGCAAGCACTTCAATCTGCTGGACGACGACTCCGGCGACTACGGTATCGAGATCGATCCGCGCGAAGCCGACTGGTCGACCATGGGCCTGCTGCGCGAACTCGGCTTCAACCGGGTCAGCATCGGCCTGCAGGATCTTGATCCGGCGGTGCAGCGCGCGGTCAATCGCCTGCAAAGTCTGGAGGAAACCCGCGCAGTGATCGATGCGGCGCGCACCCTGCAATTTCGCTCGATCAATATCGACTTGATTTACGGCTTGCCCAAGCAGACCCCGGAAAACTTCGCCCGCACCGTTGAAGAGGTTATCAGCCTGCAACCGGACCGACTCTCGGTGTTCAACTATGCACACCTGCCGGAGCGCTTCATGCCGCAGCGGCGGATCAATGGCAATGAGTTGCCGGCGCCGGCGCAGAAGCTGGAAATGCTCGAGCGCACCATCGAACAACTGACCGCCGCCGGCTATCGCTACATCGGCATGGATCACTTCGCGCTGCCTGACGATGAACTGGCCATTGCCCAGGAAGAGCAGACCCTGCAACGCAACTTCCAGGGTTACACCACCCACGGCCATTGCGATTTGATTGGTCTGGGGGTGTCGGCCATCAGCCAGATCGGCGACCTGTACTGCCAGAACAGCAGCGACCTCAACTCCTATCAGAACACCCTCGCCGCCGCGCAACTGGCGACCAGCCGGGGTCTGGTGTGCAACGCCGATGATCGCTTGCGCCGAGCGGTGATCCAGCAACTGATCTGCAATTTCAGTCTGGAATTCGCCGAGATCGAGCAGCAGTTCAACATCGATTTTCAGGGTTATTTCGGCGCGCTGTGGCCGCAACTGCAAGGCATGGCCAACGATGGCCTGATTGAGCTGGATCGCGAGCGGATTGCCGTGTTGCCGGCGGGGCGCCTGCTGGTGCGCTCAGTGTGCATGGTGTTCGATGCGTATCTGGAACAGCAAAACCGCCAGCGGTTTTCGCGGGTGATCTAGTTTTTCGTCAGCAACGAACCGACTTTCATATTCTGATCCGCCGTCAGGCCCGACTGCCCCACCACTTTGGACAAGGCCAGGTTGGCGGTGATCAGACCCGTATTCAACGCGGCGATGGCGCCGCGCAGAGCGGCCACCTTGATGATCTTTTCTTCGTTGGAAAGGCGCTTGTCGGCCATGACCGCTTCGATGAGCGCCTTTTTCTCGGCAATCTGCTTTTGCAATTTGCGGATCATTTTCAGCAATTGCTGGATGTTCTCCGGCAAGCCGCTGTCTTCGATGTCGCTGTTTTCGCCACCAGTACTGGCAGCCTTTTCAATCGATGCACCGGACAGCGACACTTTGACGCCCTCGACCAAGGTCGGGGTTGCCTCTTCGGACGAACCCGGGTCGCGTGCATTGCCTGACGCCGCTTTAAACGTTTCCGGCACTGCCGCAACGTCGCTGTTACCGGGGCCCAGCGTGCCAATGACGGCCATCGATTCGTTCCTTGTATGCACTTTGATACCTGTTTATCGGCTGCTGGCCCTGTGGCTTTACGCCTGTGGGCAAAGTCGCCCCAGACTGGCCTGAATGTCCTCCCGTGAGTTACCCTTACGGCTTATGTGTGTTTTCCCACAAGGATCTAAGAAATGTCCGAGCCAGTTAAACTGCGCGCTCACAACCAGGCCCATTGCAAGGATTGCAGCCTGGCCCCTCTCTGCCTGCCACTTTCTCTGAATCTGGAAGACATGGATGCGCTGGACGAAATCGTTAAACGCGGCCGCCCGCTGAAAAAGGGCGAGTTCCTGTTCCGCCAGGGCGACACGTTCGATTCCGTTTATGCAGTACGCTCCGGCGCCCTGAAGACCTTCAGCCTGAGCGACAGCGGCGAAGAACAGCTCACCGGTTTCCACCTGCCGAGCGAACTGGTCGGCCTGTCCGGCATGGACACCGAGAAGCATCCGGTCTCCGCCCAAGCGCTGGAAACCACCTCGGTCTGCGAAATCCCGTTTGAACGCCTTGACGAGTTGGCCCTGCAACTGCCGCAGCTGCGCCGCCAGTTGATGCGCGTGATGAGCCGGGAAATCCGCGATGACCAGCAAATGATGTTGCTGCTGTCGAAGAAAACCGCCGACGAGCGCATCGCCACGTTCTTGGTCAACCTGTCGGCTCGCTTCCGCGCTCGCGGTTTTTCCGCCAACCAGTTCCGCCTGAGCATGTCGCGCAATGAAATCGGTAACTACCTCGGTCTGGCGGTAGAAACCGTGTCCCGCGTCTTCACCCGTTTCCAGCAGAACGAACTGATCGCCGCCGAGGGCAAGGAGATTCATATCCTCGACCCGATCCAGCTCTGCGCGCTGGCCGGTGGCTCGATCGAAGGCTGATCTCGATCCGCGGTTGAGCGAAGCGTTTCAGCCGCGGGTATACTGCGCCGTTTGCAGCCCTGCCAGGACACCTCGACGATGGTCTTCGACTCCTTCGACATCAAATCGCTTATCCGCCCTGTGATCGACTTCCCGAAACCGGGCGTGATCTTTCGCGACATCACCCCGCTGTTCCAGTCGCCAACGGCCCTGCGCCTGGTGATGGACAGCTTCGCCCACCGCTACGTCGAAGCCGACTTCACCCACATCGGTGCGATGGATGCCCGCGGTTTTCTGATCGGTTCGGTATTGGCCTATCAGTTGAACAAGCCGCTGGTGCTGTTCCGCAAGCAAGGTAAATTGCCAGCTGATGTGTTGGCGGAAGGTTACGCAACCGAATACGGCGAAGCGTTCCTCGAAGTGCACGCCGACAGCCTGTGTGAAGGCGATTCGGTGGTGATGTTCGATGATTTGATTGCCACTGGCGGCACGCTGATTGCGGCGGCCAACCTGATTCGCCGCATGGGCGCGCGGGTGCATGAAGCGGCGGCGATTATTGATTTGCCGGAGTTGCAAGGTTCGCAGCGCCTGCAGGACATGGGTATCCCTACCTTCTGCCTGACGCAGTTTGCGTTGACCGATAAGTAAGCGGCGCCCTTCAGGCCGACATCGCGAGCAGGCTCACTCCTACAATTTGGAATGCGTTCCACTGTAGGAGTGAGCCTGCTCGCGATGAGGCCGGTCGCCTCACCAACAAATCAAAGCCCCATCTGCTTGCTGATGATCTCGTTCATCACCTCTCGCGTGCCGCCGCCAATCGACAAGATGCGGTTATCCCGATACAACCGCTCCACCAGACTCTCGCGCATATAGCCCAGCCCACCGAGAATCTGCACCGCCTCCGTGGTAATCCGGTCCGAGGTGTCCGTGGCAAAGTTCTTCGCCATGGAAATCTCCTTGATCACGCTCTGCCCCGCCGCCATCTTCGCCGCTTGCCGGTAAGTGAACTCCCGCGACACTTCCAGCGCCGTGGCCATCTCCGCCAAGCGATGTTTGATCACCTGAAACTTGCCGATCGGCTTGCCAAACGCTTCGCGCTCGCGTGCCCATTGCAGGCTCTCTTCCAACGCTAACTGTGAAGTCATGTTGGCCATCAGCGCCAACGCCAGCCGTTCGCTCTGAAAGTTGCCCATGATGCAGGCGAAGCCCATGTTCTCGGCGCCGATCAGATTGCCCACAGGTACATGGCAGTCGTCGAAGAACAATTCGGCAGTGTCCGACGCCCACCAGCCCATTTTTTTCAACTGACGGCCGACGGTGAAGCCCGGCGTGCCCTTTTCGATCAACAACAGACTGATACCGCCAAACCCCGGCGCACCGGTACGCACCGCGACGGTGTAGAAATCAGCGCGTACGCCACTGGTGATAAAGGTTTTACTGCCGCTGACGCGATAGACATCGCCGTCGCGCACGGCGCGGGTTTGCAGGTTGGCGACGTCGGAACCGCCGCCGGGTTCGGTGACCGCCAGGGCGCTGATCCTTTCGCCGCTGAGCACTTGCGGCACAACGCGCTCACGCACTTCGGGGCGCGCCCATTTGACGATCGGTGGCAGACCGATATCCAGCGATCCCAGCCCCGCTACCAGGCCGCCAGAGCCACAGCGCATCAATTCCTCACTGGCGGCAACCTTGGCGAACAGATCGCCTTCATGACTGCCTCCGAGAGCTTCGGGATAGCCGATGCCGAGAATGCCCGCCGCACCAGCCTTCAGGTACAGCTCACGGGGGAAACTTTCGGCTTCTTCCCATTGATCGATGTCCGGCAGGATCTCGCGTTCGACGAAACGCCTGACGCTGTCGCGAACCAATTGGTGGCTGGGGTCGAAGTATTCCTGAAAGGCAGGCATGGGCGAGCTCCACGGAAGGGTCCGCCGAACTTAACCGAGCGCTTGCTTGGTTTACAAGGTACAGAAGATCAAAAGATCGCAGCCGTCGGCAGCTCCTACAGGGAAACGCGTTCCAAGGTAGGACTGCCGACGGCTGCGATCTTTTGATTTTTATTAGAGGGAAATCGGTTTACGCCCGGCAAACGAATGCGCCAGCGTGCCGCCATCGACCAGTTCCAGCTCCCCACCCAACGGCACGCCGTGAGCGATCCGCGAAGCGATCAGGCCTTTGTTGCTCAGCAGCTGGGCGATGTAATGCGCCGTCGCCTCACCTTCCACGGTCGGGTTAGTTGCGAGGATGACTTCGGTAAACGTTCCCGCCTCTTCGATTCGCGTCATCAACTGCGGAATGCCGATCGCCTCAGGTCCCAGGCCATCAAGCGGCGACAAATGCCCCTTGAGCACAAAGTAGCGGCCACGGAATCCGGTCTGCTCGACCGCATACACGTCCATCGGCCCTTCCACCACACACAACAGCGTGTCGTCACGGCGGGTGTCGGCACATTGCGGGCACAGATCGTCTTCGGTCAGCGTGCGGCACTGGCGGCAGTGGCCGACCCCTTCCATGGCCTGGCTGAGGGCCTGGGCCAGACGCAAGCCGCCGCTGCGGTCACGCTCGAGCATCTGCAACGCCATGCGCTGGGCGGTTTTCTGACCCACGCCCGGCAAAGTGCGCAAGGCGTCGATCAGTTGGCGAATCAAAGGGCTGAAGCTCATGGGTAAAAAGTCCGACAAAACAACGAGACGCGGTTTATACCCGCGCCTCCGGCCAGCGTCAAATACTCAGTCCTGGGCAACCTTCACCACCAGTTTGCCGAAGTTGCGCCCCTCCAGCAGGCCGATAAACGCCTCGGGTGCCTGCTCCAGACCTTCCACCACGTCTTCGCGGAATTTCACCTTGCCGTCGCGCACCCACGGCACCATATGGCTGATGAATTCCGGCTGACGATCACCGTAGTCGTCGAACACGATGAAGCCCTGAATGCGCACGCGCTTGGTCAGCAGCGTGCGTTGCAGCATCGGCAGACGATCCGGGCCTTGCGGCGCTTCGGAAGCGTTGTAACCGGCGATCAGGCCGCACAGCGGAATGCGCGCCTTGGGGTTGAGCAACGGCACCACGGCATCGAACACATGACCGCCGACGTTCTCGTAATAGATGTCGATGCCATCAGGACAGGCCTTGGCCAATTGCTCGGCAAAGTCGGTAGCCTTGTGATCGATGCAGGCATCGAAACCCAGCTCCTCGACCACGTATTTGCACTTCTCGGCTCCGCCGGCCACACCGACCGTGCGCAGGCCTTTGATCTTCGCCACTTGTCCGACCACCGAGCCGACCGCGCCGGATGCCGCAGCAACGACTAGCGTTTCGCCCTCTTTAGGTTGACCGATGTCCATCAAGCCCATGTACGCGGTCATCCCCGGCATACCCAGCACACCCAGCGCCATCGACGGGCTCGGCAGCCCGGCCGGGATCGGAATGATGTTGCGGCCGTCGCTGATGCTGTGGCTCTGCCAACCGGTGGCGCCAACCACCAGATCGCCTTTATGGAATTTCGGATGACGCGAATCCTCGACACGGCTGACCGCGCCGCCGGTCATCACTTCGCCGATTTGTACCGGGGCAGCGTAGGACGGCGCGTCACTCATGCGTCCGCGCATGTAGGGGTCGAGGGACAGATAGAGGGTTTTCAGCAGCACCTCACCGTCCGCAAGATCCGGCAGCGCTTCGCGTTCGAGGCGGAAGTTTTCCGGGGTCGGCGCACCGACCGGGCGCGAGGCGAGGACGAAGCGTTGGTTGAGAGTAAGAGGGTCGGACATGTCAGCGTCTCCTGTGAATGGTGAATTCAGCGGGTATAGGGAGCAGACCGTTGAGGCTTTTGCGCGTTCGATGTTTATTCAGATGGCCGGGATTGATCGTTCCCATGCTCCGCATGGGAATGCCTCAACGGACGCTCCGCGTTCGGCTCTGTACTTGGGACGCGGAGCGTCCCGGGCTGCATTCCCACGCAGAGCGTGGGAACGATCAGTCAGAAACAAAAATGCCAGGCGCAAGGCCTGGCATTTTGTGTAGCTCATCTGCCGCCGATTGGCGAATCAGAATGGCAGCTTCATACCGGCTGGCAGGTTCATGCCGGCGGTCATGTTGCCCATTTTATCCTGGCTGTTTTTTTCAATCTGACGCACGGCGTCATTGACGGCAGCAGCGACGATGTCTTCCAGCGTCTCTTTGTCAGCGTCGTCCAGGCCCGGAATCAGGCTAGGGTCGATCATTACCTTTTTCACATCATGACGCCCGGTCATGACGACGCTGACCAATTTGCCACCGGCCACACCAGTGACTTCGGCGTTGGCCAGTTCTTCCTGCATCTTGGCCATTTTTTCCTGCATCTGCTGCGCCTGCTTCATCAGGCCGGCCATGCCACCTTTCATCATGGGAATCACCTCAAAGTACTTGGATCAAAACAGCGCCCGGCCAATGGAGCCGAACGCCTTCAGTTATTAGCCCTGAGTGACCAGGGCCTCGACAGGTTCAATAGTATCGTGTCGCACCACCGCGCCGAACTGCTGAACCATCTGCTGGATGAACGGATCGCCGTGAATCGATTCCTCCGCTTCGCGCTGACGGTTGGCACGGCGACGGGACGCGGCCTGGGCCGGGGTTTCCTGCTCGGGCTTGATCAGCTCGATGGTCAGGCTCAGCGTGCGACCGTGGAACTGGTTCAAGGCATCGTTCAGACGCCGCTGCTGCGTGGCGTTGAACAGTGCGCTGTGCGCCGGGTCGAGGTGCATCAGCCAATGGTCGCCATCGACCGCGATCAGCGTGCAGTTGGCGGCAATGCTGCCGGTCATGCCGGAAATCGGCAGTTTCGGAAACAGCTCCAGCCATTGCAACGCCAGACCGGTGGCCGGTGCCGCAGCCGGTTCTGGCTCGGGCTCCGGGGCCGGCTCGGCGGCGTGCTCACTGGCCAGTTCGTCGAGATAGCTGTACGCCGAGTCCATGTCCGGCTCGATGTAATCCTCGTCCAGCGGCGGCTCATCGTCCATGTCCATACCCGGGGTAGCGGCATCGACGTCGGCGACTGACGGCTCGGGGATCGGCGCAGCAGCCCACTCAGGCGCCTCCGGGACGACGCTGTCCGGGGTCGGCAGCGGCATCGGCGGCAACTCGGGCTGCTCGGCAGCGGTTTCCAGCACCGGTTCGACGGCGGGTTGCTGCGCTGGTTCGGGCTCTGGCTCGGGTTCAACCGGGTCATTCCACGGCAGGTCGACGACAGCTTCGGCGACGACCGGCGCGGGTTCAGGTTCCGGCTCAGCAACGGCAGCAACCGGCGCAGGCTCGGGAGCCGGTGCAGGTGCTGCAGCAGGCGCTGGCACAACCGCCGCAGCGACTACCGGCGCAGGTTTAGGCGCGGCAGCCACGGAGTTTGCGGAATCAACTGTGGCCTGGCTGATCCCCACTGGCTTTAGCGGTTGCCTCGGGGCGTCCACCGTATCTGCCGGCCGGAAGGCCAGCATCCGCAGCAAAACCATTTCGAAACCACCGCGCGGATCTGGCGCCAGCGGTAAATCGCGACGACCGATCAGGCCCATCTGGTAATAGAACTGCACATCTTCGGCCGGCAAGGCCTGCGCCAATGCCAACACGCGATCGCGATCGCCGTGCCCGTTGTCGACACCTTCCGGCAACGCCTGAGCGATGGCCACGCGGTGCAGCACGTTGAGAATTTCCGAGAGCACGCCGTTCCAGTCCGGGCCTTGCTCGGCCAGATGACGCACGGCTTCAAGCAACGCCTTGGCGTCGCCTTCGATCAACGAATGCAGGACGTCATAGACCTGACCGTGATCCAGCGTGCCGAGCATCGCCCGCACGTCGGTAGCGAGAACCTTGCCTTCACCGAAGGCGATGGCCTGATCGGTCAGGCTCATGGCGTCCCGCATCGAACCGTCAGCGGCGCGACCGAGCAGCCACAGCGCATCGTCTTCGAACGGCACGTTTTCGGCGGTCAGTACGTGGGTCAAATGCTCGACCACACGCTCCGGCGTCATGTTCTTCAGCGAGAACTGCAGGCAGCGCGACAAAATCGTTGCCGGAAGTTTCTGCGGGTCAGTGGTCGCGAGGATGAACTTGACGTACGGCGGCGGCTCTTCGAGGGTTTTCAGCAGCGCATTGAAGGAATGGCTGGAAAGCATGTGCACTTCGTCGATCAGGTAGACCTTGAAGCGCCCACGGCTTGGCGCGTACTGCACGTTGTCGAGTAGTTCACGGGTGTCTTCGACCTTGGTGCGGCTCGCGGCGTCGATCTCGATCAGGTCGACGAAACGACCCTCGTCGATTTCACGGCATACCGAGCACTCGCCGCAGGGGCTGGAAGTGATACCTGTCTCACAGTTCAGGCATTTGGCAATGATCCGCGCAATCGTGGTTTTACCCACCCCGCGCGTACCGGTGAACAGGTACGCGTGGTGCAGCCGCTGGCTGTCCAAGGCATTGATCAGAGCCTTGAGCACATGGGTCTGGCCGACCATTTCGCGGAACGAGCGCGGACGCCATTTACGTGCAAGAACCTGATAACTCATCGAAAACCGTCGCAACGAAGGAAGCTGAAGCGGCTAATGCTAGCGGAGCAAGGGCAAAATTGCATCCGGTGTCCTCGTCTAATATGGCTAAGCTGCATGAGCAGAGGCTTTTATCGGCTCGGGATCGGGAATTACCGGAGCGTTTATGCGTTGGGCCTTGGGGGCACTGCTGGGAATCAGCCTGAGCGTAACGGCAGCGGAAACCCCGTTGCGCTTCGCCATGCCCGACAGCTGGGCGATGCCGATGGTGCAATACGAACGCGGCCGCCCGACCCAGGGCATCCTTTACGACCTGATGCTCAGCCTGGCCACGCAGGTCGGCGTACCGGCCGAGTTTCACGTCCTGCCCCGCGCCCGCGTGCAGACTGCCATGGAGCATGGCGAGATCGACGTGCGCTGCTATGCCGCACAGTCGTGGCTGCCGAATCAGTCGGGGGATTACATCTGGAGCATCCCGCTGCTGTTTCAGCGAGATCTATTGATCAGCCGCAAGGATCAACCGGCCAGCGCCGATCCCGCCCGCCTGCCCCGCCAGTCCATCGGCACCGTGCTTGGTTATACCTACCCTACCCTGCAACCGCTGTTCGACGCTGACCAACTTCAGCGTGAAGATGCGCGCAACCAAGAGCAGGTGCTGGAGAAGCTGCTGGCCGGGCGTTATCGCTATGCGGTGAGTAATCAGTGGACGCTGGACTGGTTTAATCAGCGGTTGATGCCCGCGCAACAACTGCAAGGTGTCGCCGTGTTGCAGGAGCAGAAGGTGGGTTGCTATGTGAGGAATGACCCGAAGGTACCGGTGCAGCGGATCTTGCGCACGTTGTTGCGGATGAAGATGTCGGGGGAGATTGATGAGATTATCCGGCTCTACACCGGCCACTCCGACAACACCCCATAACCTTGTGGGAGCTGGCTTGCCAGCGATTGCGGATTTTCAGTCAAATAGATGAACCTGACACACCGCTATCGCTGGCAAGCCAGCTCCCACAGGGTCATCTTCAACAGGGGGAATATGTGTCGATTTGGCAAATCGCAGGCACAAAAAAACCGCAGTGGGCGAAACCCATGCAGTTCTGGTTGAAGCGTTCGATTGTTCGTTAAGGTGGTAACCCCACCAGCCACACCCCGGCACACAATGTTCCCGCTGTGGCTGCTGCCTTCCGGCTCTGACCAGGTTCACGGGTAATCGTTGCGGGGGGACCGATGGGGTCACCATAACGACGCTTGCCTGTCGGCGAGCCGCGCCATTGTACCTATCTGAGACGAAGTTACAACCGTTGGTTGCAGATTAAAAATATGAACGGGTTCAAGGACATAAAGATCGCAGCCAGCGGCAGCGCCTACAGGGCCAGAACTTCATCCGCCCTGCCACCCGCCTGCTGGATCACCAGATGAATGAAGTGCAGCTTGGCAATCGCTGGCGCCGGTAGCACGAACGGGTAGAAATCCGGCTGGCCCATGCTGCGTGACAGCTCATTGAGCATGCCGGCCAGTTCGATCCACGCGTTGACGAACGACAGAAACGCCTCGCCACCGGGATGCTCCGGGTCGTACAGCGTGCTGGTGGGAAACGGCTGGTAATCAAAATCCATTTCCCGCGCGCTCATGCCAAAACCCAGCGCGGTGTCCACAGCGTCCATCATGTGCAGGTAATGCGCCCAGGTTTCCGCCCAGTCTTCCCACGGATGCATGGTTGCGTAGGCGCTGACGTAGTGCTGCGGCCAGTCGAGTGGCGCGCCTTGCTGATAGTGACGATCGAGCGCCTCGGCGTAACTGGCGCGCTCGTCGCCGAACAGGTTGCGGAATGAGCCGAGCCACGGGCCGTTGGCGATCAGGCGATCCCAGTAGTAATGCCCGACCTCATGACGAAAATGCCCGAGCAGTGTGCGATAGGGTTCGTGCATCGCCGCCCTCACCTGCTCGCGGTGGGCGTCGTCGGCTTCTTTGATGTCGAGGGTGACCAGGCCGTTGGCGTGGCCGGTCATCGGCGCGTTGCCTTCAAGGTCGACGCCGATGAAATCGAAGGCCAGCCCTGTGTCTTCATCCACGGTTTTCGGGATGACCTGCAAGCCGAGGGTAATCAGTTGCGCGACGAGACGCCGTTTGGCGATTTCGACTTTGCGCCAGCGCTCAGGGTTGTCCGGATCAGACAGGTCGGGGATGGTGCGGTTGAGGCTGCAAGCGATGCACAGGCTGTCGTGGTCGTTGGCTGGCAGCAGCCAGTTGCACGCGGCGGCAGTGTCAAGGTTGGCGCAGCGGCGGAACAATCCCGAGTCGGGATCGGCGTCGAGCGTCCAGGTGCCCGCGTATGGCCCCGGCTGCAGCGAGGTCAGGCGGCTTTCTTCGGGTTGATAACCGAGCAAGGCATTACACGCCAGGCACTGGCTGTTGCGAAAGAACAGCGACTGGCCGCAGCGGCACGGCCAGACTTTGCTGTTGCGTGAGGATTCGCCCATGAACGGCGCGATGATGCGGGAACTGAGCTGCTCGAAAAAGCGGTGCATGGCGATCTCTCCCTGGGGCTTGCCAAGACTAGATCATTCCCGCGCGATGATCGTTCCCACGCTCTGCGTGGGAATGCATCCAGTGACGCTCTGCGTCACAGCGGACGCGGAGCGTCCGGGGCGGCATTCCCACGCGGGAGCGTGGGAACGATCAAACGTTCAGGCCGTGGGTTTTGAGGAAGGCGATAAAGGTTTCTTCGTCCATCACTTTCACGCCCAACTCGTTGGCCTTGGTCAGTTTGGAGCCGGCGCCGGGGCCTGCAACCACACAATGAGTCTTCGCCGACACGGAGCCGGCAACCTTGGCGCCAAGGCTTTCCAGGTGTTCCTTGGCGACATCACGGCTCATCAACTCAACCTTGCCGGTCAGCACCCAGGTCTCGCCGGACAGCGGCAAACCTTCGACGACTTTCTTCTCGCTCTGCCAGTGCATGCCGAAATCGCGCAGTTGCTTTTCGGATGCCTCAGCCAGTCGCCGGTTCTCAGGCAGTGCAAAAAACTCGCGCACCGAATTCGCCTGCTTCTCCGGCAAGGCCTGACGCATGTCCAGCCAGTCAGCATTCATCACCGCTTCCAGCGAGCCGAACTTGTCCGCCAGTTTCTGCGCGCCGCCCGGGCCGACCGAAGGAATGTGCAGCTTGTCGAGGAAGCCACCCAATGTGGTGCTGGCGGCAAACTCGGCGCCCAGTTCACCCTGATCCTGAATCTGCAAACCATGCCCTAGCAACTCGGTGATGACCTGCTGGTTATGCGCATCTTCAAAGAAGCTGTGAATCTCGTGCGCTACTTCCAGACCGACATCCGGCAGGTAGGTCAGCACTTGCGGCAGCGCCTGCTGCACACGCTCCAGCGAACCCAGCGAGCGCGCCAGCACCTTGGCCGTCTCCTCGCCGACATCGGGAATGCCCAGCGCATAGATGAAACGCGCCAGCCCCGGTTTCTTGCTGTCTTCAATGGCCGCGAGCAACTTGTTGCTGGAGACTTCGGCAAAACCTTCCAGATCGACGATGTCATCGAACTTCAGCGCATACAGATCGGCCGGCGAACTGACCAGACCTTCATCGACCAACTGCTCGACGCTCTTGTCGCCCAGGCCTTCGATGTCCATCGCCCGGCGCGAGACGAAGTGAATAATCGCTTGCTTCAGTTGCGCGCCACAGGCCAGTCGACCCACGCAGCGATACACAGCGCCTTCACTGACGGTTTCCTTGCCCTTGCTGCGTTTGATCAGTTGCGTGCGCTCGACGTGCGAGCCGCACACCGGGCAGCTCTTCTGGAATCTGTACCGCGCGCGCGTTTTCCGGACGGCGATCCATGACCACTTGCACTACTTGCGGAATCACATCACCGGCGCGGCGAATGATCACGGTGTCACCGATCATCAGACCCAGACGCGCGACTTCGTCCATGTTGTGCAGCGTGGCGTTGGCCACGGTGACGCCGGCAACCTTGACCGGTTTCAGGCGCGCCACTGGCGTCACGGCGCCAGTACGGCCAACCTGAAACTCGACGTCGAGCAATTCGGTGAGTTCTTCCATCGCCGGGAATTTATGCGCGATCGCCCAACGCGGTTCGCGGGCGCGGAAGCCCAGTTCGCGCTGGTCGGCAATGCTGTTGACCTTGAACACCACGCCGTCGATTTCGTAAGCCAGCGAGTTACGGCGCTCGCCGATGTCGCGGTAGTAGTCCAGGCATTCGCCGATGCCCTTGGCCAGTTTCAGCTCGTGGCTGATCGGCATGCCCCACTGCTGCAACTGCTTGAGGTTGCCGATGTGCGTGTCGGAGATGTCGTGGGAAACCTGGCCGATGCCGTAGCAGCAGAATTCCAGCGGACGGTTGGCGGTGATCTTCGAATCGAGCTGACGCAAGCTGCCGGCGGCGGCGTTGCGCGGGTTGGCGAAGGTCTTACCGCCGACTTCCAGTTGCGAGGCGTTAAGACGCTCGAAACCAGCCTTGGACATGAACACTTCACCGCGCACTTCCAGGGTCGCCGGCCAGCCTTCGCCGTGCAATTTCAGCGGGATGTTGCGCACAGTGCGCACGTTGACGCTGATGTCTTCACCGGTGGTGCCGTCGCCGCGCGTGGCGCCGCGTACCAGCACACCATCCTGATAAAGCAGGCTGACCGCCAGGCCATCGAGTTTCGGTTCGCAGCTGTATTCCACCGCCGCACCGCCACCGAACAGATCACCGGCCGGCAGATCCAGACCTTCGGTGACGCGGCGATCAAATTCGCGCATGTCGGTTTCTTCGAAGGCGTTACCGAGGCTGAGCATCGGCACTTCGTGACGCACCTGAGTGAACGCGGTCAGCGCCACGCTGCCGACGCGCTGAGTTGGCGAGTCGCTGGTGATCAGCTCCGGGTTGGCCGCTTCCAGCGCCTTGAGCTCGTGGAACAACCGGTCGTACTCGGCATCCGGAATACTCGGCTCGTCGAGGACGTGGTAACGGTAGTTGTGCTGATCGAGTTCAGCGCGCAGCTCGAGAATGCGGTTTTTGGCGGCGGTCATGGGTGTTCTCTCATAAAGCAAAAGAGCAGCCGAGGCTGCTCTAATTCATCTATCTCTGGCAGCAGAAGCAAAAGATCGCAGCCTTCGGCAGCTCCTACAGAAATCATTCCTGCAGGAGCTGTCGAGTGAAACGAGGCTGCGATCTTTTGATCTTGGCCTTAGCGCTTCTGGGTCAGGGCGCGGCGTTCGAATTCAACGATGCGCTGACGGTAGTGCTCGATGGTCTGCGCGGTCAGGACGCTGCGCTGATCATCTTTCAGTTCGCCGTTCAGTTCCTGCGACAGCTTGCGAGCTGCGGCCACCATCACGTCGAAGGCTTGCTTCGGATGACGCGGGCCTGGCAGGCCGAGGAAGAAGCTCACCGCCGGGGTGCTGAAATGGTCGATGTCGTCCAGATCGAAGATGCCCGGCTTGACCGCATTGGCCATGGAGAACAGCACTTCACCGTTGCCGGCCATGCTTTCGTGACGGTGGAAAATATCCATCTCGCCGAAACGCAGACCGCTTTCGAGGATGTTCTGCAACAGTGCCGGGCCTTTGAAACCGGCAGCGTCACGGCAGATCACGCTGATCACCAGCACTTCTTCAGCTTGCGGCTGGTCTTTGTCGACCACCGCCGGCGAAGGCTTGGTGTCTTCGGCGAAATCGTCGTCACGGCTGCTGAAGCTCGGGCCGCCGTCCAGATCCAGGTCGAGGTTCAGGTCACCCTGCGCCGGACCGTTGCTGCCACGCTTGCCACGTTTCGAACCGGATTCGCGAGGCTCGCGTGCTTCGCGGGCCGGCATGCTCACCGACGGCAGATCGTGTTCGTCCAGCTGTGGTTCTTTATGGTTGTCCAGAACACGGGCCGGGCCCAACAGCTCAGCGCTGGTGTCCTCGTCCGGCAGGTTGGACAGACTTCGGTCAAGACGGAATTTCAGTTTTCCCTTGCCGCCGCGCATACGGCGCCAGCCATCGAAAAGAATACCGGCTATCACAATGATGCCGATGACGATCAGCCACTCGCGCAGACCGATTTCCATGTAATCCCGTGCCTCTATAAAAAATGCTGAAAAATAAGGGGTTTACATTGTGCAAACCGCTTTAAAACGTGGCGCCAACTCTATGTTCTGACAGGCGTTTTGCCCACGTATACGAAAAATTGACATTAAACTAGCACGACCAAAGACAACTTTACACCGTCTGTCTCATTGGCTTGCGCGAATATGTCGATTGGCCAGCAAGTCGAACCCGGTAAAAAAGTCCTACAACACCAAATTACCTTTCCGACACCACGCTGACTCAGGCATCCACCATCGCCATCGCCTCCTCGACATCCACGGCCACCAGTCGCGAACAACCCGGTTCATGCATCGTCACGCCCATCAACTGCTCGGCCATTTCCATGGCGATCTTGTTGTGGGTGATATAGATGAACTGCACGGTCTGCGACATCTCCTTAACCAAGCGTGCGTAGCGTCCAACGTTAGCGTCATCCAGCGGTGCGT
Source organism: Pseudomonas sp. AC242 (assembly GCF_979258655.1). Lineage (NCBI taxonomy): Bacteria > Pseudomonadati > Pseudomonadota > Gammaproteobacteria > Pseudomonadales > Pseudomonadaceae > Pseudomonas > Pseudomonas sp. AC242. The sequence goes on along the minus strand of NZ_OZ409873.1, from coordinate 1,308,869 downwards.
CAACTTCATCGAGCATGCAGAACGGCGCCGGGTTCAACTTGAAGATGGCAAAAACCAGTGCCAGTGCGGTCAGGGCTTTTTCCCCGCCGGAGAGCAAATGGATGGTGCTGTTCTTCTTCCCTGGCGGCTGCGCCATGATCGTTACCCCTGTATCGAGTAGATCTTCGCCCGTCAGTTCCAAATACGCGCGCCCGCCACCGAAAACTTTTGGGAAAAGCGCCTGTAAACCACCATTGATCTGATCAAAGGTATCTTTGAAGCGGTTACGAGTTTCCTTGTCGATCTTGCGGATTACGTTCTCAAGTGTCTCCAGCGCTTCAACCAGATCGGCATCCTGCGCATCCAGATAACGTTTACGCTCGGACTGTTGCGTGTATTCGTCGATGGCCGCGAGGTTGATCGCGCCCAGACGCTGAATCCGCGCATTGATGCGTTCGAGTTCTTCTTCGGCTTCGCGTTCACTGGCTTGCGCGGTTAATGTCGCGAGCACGCCGTTGAGATCGTAACCGTCTTCGAGCAATTGATCCTGCAAGGCCTTGCGGCGCACGGTCAGGGCTTGCCACTCCATACGCTGCTGTTCGAGTTGGCCGCGAATCAGCTGCGATTGCTGCTCGGCCTGAGTCCGGCGTTTTTCCGCGTCGCGCAATTCGCGATCGGCATCTTCCAAAGCGATCTGCGCGGTCTTGAGTTCTTCATCGACGGTCATGCGCTTGTCGAGCAGTTCTTCGAGTTTCAGACGCAGCTCTTCCAGCGGTGCCTCGCCCTCCTCCAGGTTCAGACTCAACTGTTCGCGTTTTTCCGTCAGACGCTCGGCCTGCATTTCCAGACGCTCCAGCGCCTGGCGCGTGGAGTCGTGCTGCGCGCGCAATGAGCCAAGACGCACGGCCAATTGATGGGCGTGATCCTTGTGCTGCCGCGCTTCCTGACGCACGCGGTCGAGGCGTTCGCGCAGACTGTCGCGCTGAGCCAACAGCAATTCGCGTTGCTCGGTGTCCAGCGCCATGGCATCCAGCGCTTCCTGCAATTGCATGCGCGCTTCGCCGATCTGTTCGTGCTCGAGCTCGCGTTGTTCGCCGAGTTCGACCAGCTCTTCATCGAGACGGGTACGACGCAGCGTCAACTGTTCGGCCTTGGCTTTGCCGGCGGACAGCTGTGCTTTCAATTCGCCCTGCTGACGCGCTTCGTCTTGCAGCAAACGGCGCAAATGTTCGCGGCCGTTTTCCTGCTGACGCTGTTGCGCGCGCAGGGTTTGCAGACGAGTTTCCATGGCCTCGACCGTGGCTTCTTTTTCTTCCCGCTCGAGATGCAGCGCTTCGATTTCCTGGCCCCGGGCGAGCATGCCGCTTTCCGCTTCGCTGGCCCGGCGCACGCGCAAGAAATGCCGGCCGACCCAGTAACCGTCGCGGCTGATCAAACTCTCGCCAGCGCTCAACTGCCCGCGCAAGGCCAAAGCCTGTTCAAGGCTGTCGACCGGTTTGACCTGACCGAGCCACGGCGACAGATCGATCTGCGCGTCGACCTTGTCGAGCAAGCTGCCAGCGACGCGCACGCCATCGCTGGCCGGGCTGAGCAGGCGCAGATCGCCTTGGGTGAAACCGGATAAATCGAAACCGCTGAAATCGTCGACCAGCACCGCTTGCAGGTCAGCGCCGAGCACAGTTTCCACCGCCAATTCCCAACCGGCCTCAACCTTCAGGCCTTCGGCCAGACGCGGACGCTCGGCGAGGTTGTGTTCCTTCAGCCATTCGGCGGTGCCGGTGCCCGGGTCGAGCGCGGCTTGCTGCAAGGCTTCAAGGGAAGCCAAACGACCGTTGAGGCGCTGCAGGTCACCCTGCGCCTGTTGTTGCGCGGTCAGCGCCTGCTGCAATTCCTGACGCAGTTGTTCAAGCTTTTCGACCTGCGCTTCTTCGCTGGTCTGCAAATCTTCGAGCGTCGCTTCCGACTCGGCGAGCTGCTCGTTGAGTTCCATGATCGCCGCGTCTTCCGGGTCAGCCGAGAGCAGCGCGCGCTCTTCGCCGAGACGTTTTTGCCGGTCGGCGAGACGCTCCATGCTGGTTTCCAGCTGCTGGATGCGCGACTGTTGCACTTCGGCCTGACGACGCGGTTCGGCAGCGGTCAGGTTGAAAGCGTCCCACTGCTCCTGCCAGCCGTGCATGACCGATTCGGAATCTTCCAGCGCGGCAGCGGCTTCTTCGGCGGCGGCGCTGGTGACTTCCTGCTCGGGGGTGAGCATGTCCAGCTCTTCGCCGAGGGTCAGCAGCAACGTGCGGTCGTGGCCCAGGTGCGATTCGGTTTCCAGGCGTGCGCGTTCGGCTTCTTTCAAGTCGTCCTGCAACTGCCGCAGACGTTGCTGGCCGTGCTGAATACTCTGTTCGACCCGGGCGATGTCGCCGCCGACCGAATAGAAGCGCCCCTGCACCAGATTGAAGCGCTCGGACAGGTCATGGTGACCGTCACGCAGGCGTTCGATGGCCGCATCCGCATTACGCTGCTCAGCAACCAAGGCTTCGAAACTGATTTCCTGGGTACCGATGATTGACTCGCGCTGGCCGACCTGATCGTTGAGATCCTGCCAGCGCAAGGCCGACAGTTGCGCCTTGAGCTGACGCTCCTCGGCTTTGAATTCCTGATACTTCTTCGCCGCTTCGGCCTGGCGGTGCAGGCGCTCGAGTTGACGCTCGAGCTCTTCGCGCAGGTCAGTCAGACGCGCGAGGTTTTCGTGGGTGCGGCGGATACGGTTTTCGGTCTCGCGGCGACGCTCCTTGTACTTGGAGATGCCGGCCGCTTCTTCGATGAAGTTACGCAGGTCTTCGGGTTTGGACTCGATCAGCTTGGAGATCATCCCCTGCTCGATGATCGAATAGCTGCGCGGGCCGAGACCGGTGCCGAGGAAAATATCGGTGATGTCGCGACGACGGCATTTGGTGCCGTTGAGGTAATAGGTGGTCTGGCTGTCGCGAGTGACTTTGCGGCGGATGGAAATCTCCGCGTAGGCCGCGTACTCGCCGAGCAAGGTGCCATCGGAGTTGTCGAAGACCAGTTCGATACTGGCCTGACTCACCGGTTTGCGGCTGGTCGAGCCATTGAAGATGACGTCGGTCATCGACTCGCCACGGAGGTTCTTCGCCGAACTTTCGCCCATCACCCAGCGTACGGCGTCGATGATGTTCGACTTGCCGCAACCGTTCGGCCCGACGACCGCCGCCATGTTACTGGGGAAGTTCACCGTGGTCGGGTCGACGAAGGATTTGAATCCCGCCAGTTTGATGCACTTGAGCCGCACGCTTAGGCAACCGTCAGGGCGGAAACCACCAGATCGCAGCTGCGCTGGGCATAAGCCGTCAGCACGATGCGGATCTGCGGTAAATCACGGGCAAGCACGGCGGCCAGCAGGCGTTCGAACAGTTCGAGGAACTCGCTCATTGAAGCCTTGCGCTGTTCGAGGGCGAGGAAGTAGGCGCGGCTCATCGCCGGTTGCAGGTTCTCGACGGTCTCTTGCAGGTACGGGTTGTTGGCGAACGGATAGGCGGCGCGCATCACGGCGAAGCTTTCATCGACGAAGCTGCGGATGTCCTGACGCTCATAGCTGGCGGTCAGGCGCTGCTGGATCTGCACGAACGGCGCCATGTCCGACTGCACTTGCCAGCCATTGGCCACTGAATTGCCGAGCAGGATGTACAACTCGCTCATCAGCGTGCACAGGCTCTGCACCTTGTGTGGCGTCAGCTCGGTGACGTGCGCGCCACGACGCGGCAGGATCGCGATCAGGTGGCGGCGTTCGAGGATCAGCAAGGCTTCGCGGACCGAACCGCGGCTGACGTTCAGCGCCAGCGTGACCTTCTGTTCCTGGATGCGCTCTCCCGGCTTCATTTCGCCACGAATGATGCGTTCGGCGAGGTGGTGAGCGATTTGCTCGGCGAGGCTGTCCGGCGCCTTGAACGTCATGGTTGTCCTTCAAACTCTATCGATCTGCACAAGCGGCGCAGTGTAGCGCAAATGCACGGTCATGGCGGAGTGCCCACTCAGCGGTTTTTGGCACGATTCCCGCAAAAAAGCAGGGGATCCAATGAGGGTCAATACTGAATAGACACGTAGTTGATCGACGAAACGCATTTTCCTGACCTTTAAGTCAGAAAACCATTGACCGAAAAGTCAGACCTGCTAAATTCGGTTCACGTCGGTTAACAACAATAATGAGTCTGCGAGGCCTTCCGTGATCCAGTTTTTACTTAACCAGGAACTCCGTAGCGAGCACGCCCTGGACCCGAATCTGACTGTGCTCAATTACCTGCGTGACCACGTGGGCAAGTCCGGCACCAAAGAAGGTTGCGCCAGCGGTGACTGCGGCGCCTGCACCGTGGTGGTCGGCGAGTTACAGACGGATGACGCTGGCCGCGAACACATTCGCTATCGCAGCCTCAACTCGTGCCTGACCTTTGTGTCGTCGTTGCACGGCAAACAACTGATCAGCGTGGAAGACCTCAAACACCAAGGCGAACTGCACAGCGTGCAGAAAGCCATGGTCGAGTGCCATGGCTCGCAGTGCGGTTTCTGCACCCCCGGCTTCGTCATGTCGCTGTTCGCCCTGCAAAAGAACAGCGATGCACCGGATCAGGCCAAGGCCCACGAAGCGCTGGCCGGCAACCTCTGCCGCTGCACTGGCTACCGGCCGATTCTGGCCGCTGCCGAACAATCCTGCTGCGGCAAGCAAGCGGATCAGTTCGATGCCCGTGAAGCGGAAACCATCGCCCGCCTGAAAGCCATCGCCCCGACCGATATCGGCGAACTCAACAGCGGCGACAAACGCTGCCTGGTGCCGCTGACCGTCGCTGATCTGGCCGACCTTTATGACGCGTACCCACAAGCGCGCCTGCTCGCCGGCGGCACCGATCTGGCACTGGAAGTCACTCAGTTCCACCGCACTTTGCCGGTGATGATCTATGTCGGCAACGTCGCCGAAATGAAGCGCATCGAAACCTTCGAAGACCGCATCGAAATCGGCGCTGCCACCGCCCTCTCCGACTGCTACGAAGCGTTGAACGCCGAGTACCCGGACTTCGGCGAACTGCTGCACCGCTTCGCCTCGCTGCAAATCCGCAACCAGGGCACCCTCGGCGGCAACATCGGCAACGCCTCGCCGATCGGTGACTCGCCACCGCTGCTGATCGCCCTCGGCGCGCAGGTGGTGCTGTGCAAAGGCGAAACCCGCCGCACCCTGAACCTCGACGATTACTTCATCGATTACAAAGTCACTGCCCGTCAGGAAAGTGAATTCATCGAGAAGATCATCGTGCCGCGCGCCAGCGCCGAGCAACTGTTCCGCGCCTACAAAGTCTCCAAGCGTCTGGACGATGACATCTCCGCCGTCTGCGCCGCGTTCAACCTGCGCGTCGAAAACGGCGTAATCACCGATGCGCGCATGGCGTTCGGTGGTATGGCCGCGATCCCGAAACGCGCCGCCCACTGTGAAGCCGCACTGATCGGTGCGCCGTTCAACAACGCCGTGGTCGAGCGCGCCTGCGCTGCGCTGGCGGAAGATTTCACCCCGCTCTCGGACTTCCGCGCCAGCAAGGAATATCGCCTGCTCAGCGCGCAGAACCTGCTGCGCAAATACTTCATCGAACTGCAAACACCGCACATCGAGACTCGGGTGACCGCTTATGTCTAACCATCACGGCGTAGAGAAAACTCAAGCTGAACTGGCTGAATTGTTCGCCAAGGACCTGACCTCCGGTGTCGGCCGCAGCGTCAAGCACGACAGCGCCGCCAAGCACGTGTCTGGTGAGGCGCAGTACATCGATGACCGCCTGGAATTTCCGAACCAGTTGCACCTGTACGCACGCCTGTCGGACCGCGCCCACGCGAAAATCATCAGCATCGACACCTCGCCGTGCTACGCCTTCGAAGGCGTGCGCATCGCCATCACCCACGAAGACGTGCCGGGCCTGAAAGACATCGGCCCATTGTTGCCGGGCGACCCGCTGCTGGCCATCGATGACGTGCAATTCGTCGGTCAGCCAGTGCTCGCCGTCGCCGCGAAAGATCTGGAAACCGCGCGCAAAGCCGCGATGGCGGCGATCATCGAATACGAAGATCTCGAGCCGGTGCTGGACGTCGTCGAAGCCCTGCGCAAACGCCATTTCGTGCTCGACAGCCACACCCACCAGCGCGGCGATTCGGTCTCCGCACTGGCGACCGCTGAACATCGCATTCAAGGCACGCTGCACATCGGCGGTCAGGAACACTTTTATCTGGAGACACAAATCTCCTCGGTGATGCCGACCGAAGACGGCGGCATGATCGTCTACTGCTCGACGCAGAACCCGACCGAAGTGCAGAAACTGGTCGCCGAAGTGCTCGACGTGTCGATGAACAAAATCGTCGTCGACATGCGCCGCATGGGCGGTGGTTTCGGCGGCAAGGAAACTCAAGCCGCCAGCCCGGCGTGCCTGTGCGCGGTGGTTGCGCACCTCACCGGTCAGCCGACCAAGATGCGCCTGCCGCGCGTCGAAGACATGCTGATGACCGGCAAGCGTCACCCGTTCTACGTCGAATACGACGTCGGCTTCGACAGCACCGGGCGCCTGCACGGGATCAACATGGATCTGGCCGGCAACTGCGGCTGCTCGCCGGACTTGTCCGCGTCGATCGTTGACCGCGCGATGTTCCACTCGGACAACTCGTACTACCTCGGCGATGCGACCATCAATGGTCACCGCTGCAAGACCAACACCGCGTCGAACACCGCTTACCGTGGTTTCGGTGGCCCGCAAGGCATGGTCGCGATCGAAGAAGTGATGGACGCGATTGCCCGTCACCTGCAACTCGACCCACTCGCGGTGCGCAAGGCCAACTACTACGGCAAGACCGAGCGCAACGTCACCCACTACTACCAGACCGTCGAGCACAACATGCTCGAAGAGATGACCGCTGAACTGGAAGCCAGCAGCCAGTACCACGAGCGGCGCGAAGCGATCCGTCGTTACAACGCCAACAGTCCGATCCTGAAAAAAGGCCTGGCGCTGACCCCGGTGAAATTCGGTATTTCCTTCACCGCGAGCTTCTTGAACCAGGCCGGCGCGCTGATCCACATTTACACCGATGGCAGCATCCACCTGAACCATGGCGGCACCGAAATGGGTCAGGGCCTGAACACCAAAGTCGCGCAGGTCGTGGCCGAAGTGTTCCAGGTCGAAATCGATCGGGTGCAGATCACCGCGACCAACACCGACAAGGTGCCGAACACCTCGCCGACGGCAGCGTCGAGCGGTGCCGACTTGAACGGTAAAGCGGCGCAGAACGCGGCGGAAATCATCAAGAAACGCCTGATCGAATTCGCTGCCCGTCACTTCAAAGTCACTGAAGAAGACGTTGAATTCCACAACGGCCATGTGCGTGTTCGCGACCATATCCTGACCTTTGAAGCGCTGATCCAGCAGGCGTATTTCAATCAGGTGTCGCTGTCGAGCACTGGCTTCTACAAGACTCCGAAAATCTACTACGACCGCAGCCAGGCGCGTGGGCGTCCGTTCTACTACTTCGCCTTCGGCGCGGCGTGCTGCGAAGTGATCGTCGACACCCTGACCGGCGAGTACAAGATGCTGCGCACCGACATTCTTCACGACGTCGGCGCCTCGCTGAACCCGTCCATCGACATCGGTCAGGTCGAGGGTGGCTTCATCCAGGGCATGGGCTGGCTGACCATGGAAGAGCTGGTCTGGAACAACAAAGGCAAGCTGATGACCAACGGCCCGGCCAGCTACAAGATCCCGGCGGTGGCGGACATGCCTCTGGATCTGCGGGTGAAACTGGTGGAAAACCGCAAGAACCCGGAAGACACCGTGTTCCATTCCAAGGCTGTCGGTGAACCGCCGTTCATGCTCGGGATTGCTTCGTGGTGTGCGATCAAGGATGCGGTGGCAAGCCTCGGTGATTACAAGCATCAGCCGCAGATCGATGCGCCGGCGACGCCGGAGCGGGTGTTGTGGGGTTGCGAGCAGATGCGTCAGCTGAAAGCGGTGAAAGCCGTTGAAGCTGAAACCGAGTTGGCTCCGCTCTAAAGACCGAGGCGCGGCCAATCGCTGGCAAGCCAGCTCCCACAGGTTTTTGTGGCGTTTAACCGATAGGCGTTACACCGCAAATCCTGTGGGAGCTGGCTTGCCAGCGATGAGGCCCGAACAGACAACGATGTTGTAGGGGTGAACTATGTACAACTGGATCGACGCCCTCGCCGACCTGCAGAACCAGGGCGAACCCTGTGTGCTGGTGACGATCATCGAAGAACTCGGCTCGACGCCACGTAACGCCGGTTCGAAAATGGTCATCAGCGCGAACCAGAGCTTCGACACCATCGGTGGCGGGCATCTGGAATACAAAGCCATGCAGATCGCCCGCGACATGCTCGCCAGCGGCAAGCAGGACACTCATCTGGAGCGCTTCAGCCTTGGCGCCAGCCTGGGCCAGTGCTGCGGCGGCGCCACCGTGTTGCTGTTCGAACCGATGGGCCAGGTGCAGGCGCAAATCGCCGTGTTCGGTGCCGGTCACGTTGGCCGCGCTTTGGTGCCGCTGCTCGCCAGCCTGCCCTGCCGGGTGCGCTGGATCGATTCGCGCGAGGCCGAATTCCCCGAACAGATCCCCCACGGCGTGCGTAAAATCGTTTCCGAAGAGCCTGTGGATGAAATCGATGAGCTGCCCGCCGGCAGTTATTGCATCGTCATGACCCACAACCATCAGCTCGACCTTGAACTCACTGCCGCGATCCTCAAGCGCAACGACTTCGCCTACTTCGGCCTGATCGGTTCGAAGACCAAACGCGCCAAGTTCGAACACCGCCTGCGTGATCGCGGTTTCGACAGCGGCGTCGTGCAACGCATGCGCTGCCCGATGGGCATCGGCGAAGTCAAAGGCAAACTGCCTGTGGAAATCGCCATCTCCATCGCCGGCGAAATCATCGCCACCTACAACGCCAACTTCGGCCAGCAGACTGCCAGCGCCGAACCGATTGCCAAACTGCTGCCGGTTTCGCGGCGCAGTCAGGCGACCAAACTCAAAGCCTCAAACTGATTAGAGAACCCTCATGCCTCTGACTCGCAAAGCCTACCGCGCCGCCATCCTGCACAGCATCGCCGACCCCGCCGAAGTCGGGATCGAAGCCTCCTACGAATATTTCGAGGATGGCCTGCTGGTGGTCGATGGCGGCAAGATCAGCGCCCTCGGCCACGCCAGCGAATTGTTACCGACCCTGCCGGCGGACATCGAGATCGAGCACTACCAAGACGCGCTGATCACCCCGGGCTTCATCGATACCCACATTCACTTTCCACAAACCGGCATGGTCGGTGCCTACGGCGAGCAACTGCTCGACTGGCTGAACACCTACACCTTCCCGTGCGAAAGCCAGTTCGGCGACAAGGCCCACGCCGACGAAGTCGCTGACATTTTCGTCAAGGAACTGCTGCGCAACGGCACTACCACTGCGCTGGTGTTCGGCAGCGTGCACCCGCAGTCGGTGAACTCGTTCTTCGAAGCCGCCGAAAAACTCGACCTGCGCATGATTGCCGGCAAGGTGATGATGGACCGCAACGCGCCGGACTACCTGACCGACACCGCCGAATCGAGCTACGTCGAGAGCAAGGCGCTGATCGAGCGCTGGCATGGCAAGGGTCGCCTGCACTATGCGGTCACCCCGCGCTTCGCACCGACCAGCACCCCGGAACAACTGACCCTCGCCGGGCAACTGCTGACTGAATACCCGGATCTGTACATGCAGACCCACATCAGCGAAAACCTCAAGGAAATCGAGTGGGTCAAGGAGCTGCTCCCGGAGCGTAAAGGCTATCTCGACGTTTACGATCACTACCAATTGCTCGGCGAGCGCTCGGTATTCGCCCACGGCGTGCACCTGTGCGACGACGAATGCGCGCGCCTGGCGGAAACCGGCTCGGCGATCTCGTTCTGCCCGACCTCGAACTTGTTCCTCGGCAGCGGCTTGTTCAACTTGCCGATGGCCGAGAAGCACAAACTCAATGTCGGTCTGGGCACTGACGTCGGTGGCGGCACCAGTTTCTCGCTGCTGCAAACACTGAACGAAGCGTACAAAGTGATGCAACTGCAAGGTGCGCGACTGAGCCCGTTCAAGTCGCTGTATCTGGCGACGCTGGGCGGCGCGCGGGCGCTGCGTCTGGAAGACAAGATCGGCAACCTGCAACCGGGTTCGGATGCTGACTTCCTGGTGCTGGATTACAACGCCACACCGCTGCTGAGCTACCGCTTGAAGCAGGCCAACAACATTGCCGAGACGTTGTTTGTTCTGATGACGCTGGGCGATGACCGCACGGTGCAGCAGACGTATGCGGCAGGTGCTTTGGTGCATCAGCGCTAAGCTTTTCCAAGGCATAAAAAATCCCTTGGTGGTGTGTACCCCGGGGGATTTTTTGTTGCCTGTCAGATTGCTATCGCTGGCAAGCCAGCTCCCACAGGTTTCTCGATGTATCGCAGATTTGGTGAACCCCACAACTCCCTGTGGGAGCTGGCTTGCCAGCGATTGGGGCGACTCGGTGTCATTTAGAGCTTGGCCGCAGGGCGCCCCGGCTTCTTGGTCTGCAACAAATGCGAGAACACCGCATGCAGATCATCCGACGCGCCTTCCTCGTCGAGATTGAGCTTGCTGTCGATGTGATCCATGTGATGCATCATCAGATTCACCGCCAGCTCACCGTCGCGCTTCTCGATCGCGTCGATCAACTGGGTGTGTTCGTCATACGAGCAGTGCGAGCGGTTGCCGCTTTCGTACTGGGCAATGATCAGCGACGTCTGCGAAACAAGGCTGCGCTGGAAGCTGATCAACGGGGCGTTCATCGCCGCTTCCGCCAGCTTCAGGTGGAATTCGCCCGACAGACGAATACCGGCGCCGCGATCGCCACGGGAGAAGCTGTCGCGCTCATCGTTGACCATCTGCCGCAGCTCGGCGATCTGCTCGGCGGTGGCGTGTTGCACGGCCAACTCTGTGATCGCGCGCTCGACCAGACGGCGAGCGAGAAACACCTGACGCGCCTCTTCAACACTCGGGCTGGCGACGACGGCGCCCCGGTTCGGCCGCAACAGCACCACGCCCTCATGGGCCAGACGCGAGAGCGCGCGGCGAATGATGGTGCGGCTGACCCCGAAGATTTCCCCCAGCGCTTCTTCGCTCAATTTTGTGCCGGGCGCCAGACGCTGTTCGAGGATGGCCTCGAAGATATGCGCGTAGACAATATCGTCCTGGGTTCCGCTGCGGCCGGCTTTGCCTGCTCGCGGTTGTTTCTTGAGGGGTTGCAACTGTTCGTTCATGGGCACTCGAGTCGGGAGAACTGCGGCGAATAGACCGTGACTGTAATACGGCACAGTAGGTCGCTGGCAAGTATCGCGTAAAAAACAGCGCGATTGTACACAATGGATGGTGGCAACACGACTGTATGGCTGTTTGTGACCTCCGCTGTATTGCAACGATCCGTTACGTTTGAGTTTAGGCTTGATCGCAGAATCCGCTGCCAGAACACCACCTACCCTGTAGGAGCTGCCGAAGGCTGCGATCTTTTGACTTTGATTTTGAGAAGCAAGATCAACAGATCGCAGCCTTCGGCAGCTCCTACAAGGGTTTGCGTTATGGCGGACATCTTCATTGGTATAAGGAACACCGTTGTCATGAACGACGCCACGCACACTCAACTGCGGCCCTTCTCCGACACCTCGCCGTCGGCCATCGTCGCCGGTTTCATTGCGATGATGACCGGCTACACCAGCTCGCTGGTGCTGATGTTCCAGGCCGGGCAAGCGGCGGGCCTGACCAGCGGGCAGATTTCTTCGTGGATCTGGGCGATCTCGATCGGCATGGCGGTGTGTTCGATCGGCCTCTCGCTGCGTTATCGCACGCCCATCACCATCGCCTGGTCGACACCGGGCGCAGCGTTGCTGATCACCAGCCTCGGCGGCGTCAGTTATGGCGAGGCCATTGGCGCCTACATCACCTGCGCCGTGCTGGTGACGATCTGCGGCCTGACCGGCAGCTTCGAACGCCTGGTAAAAAAGATCCCGGCCTCCTTGGCGGCAGCATTACTGGCGGGGATTCTGTTCAAGATCGGCAGCGAAATCTTCGTTGCCGCGCAGCATCGCACCGGGCTGGTGCTGGGAATGTTCTTCACTTATTTGCTGGTCAAGCGTCTGTCGCCGCGTTATGCCGTGCTCGCCGCGCTGCTGATCGGCACCGCGCTGTCTGGCTTCATGGGGCTGCTGGATTTCAGCGGCTTTCATCTGGAAGTGGCGACGCCGGTGTGGACCACGCCGCACTTCTCGTTGGCAGCGACCATCAGCATTGGCATTCCGCTGTTCGTGGTCGCGATGACCTCGCAGAACATGCCCGGCATCGCCGTCCTGCGCGCCGACGGTTACAACGTCCCGGCCTCGCCGCTGATCACCACCACCGGCATCGCTTCACTATTACTGGCGCCGTTCGGCTCCCACGGCATCAACCTCGCCGCCATCAGCGCGGCGATTTGCACCGGGCCGCATGCCCATGAGGATCGCAACAAGCGCTACACCGCTGCGGTCTGGTGCGGGATTTTCTACGGGATTGCCGGGGTGTTCGGCGCCACGTTGGCAGCGCTGTTTGCCGCGCTGCCGAAGGAATTGGTGCTGTCGATTGCCGCGCTGGCGCTGTTTGGTTCGATCATCAATGGTTTGAGCATTGCCATGGCCGAGGTGAAGGAACGGGAGGCGGCGTTGATTACCTTTATGGTCACGGCGTCGGGGCTGACGTTGTTTTCCATTGGTTCGGCGTTTTGGGGGATTGTCGCGGGGGTTTTGACGCTGGTGATTTTGAATTGGCGTAAAGCCTGAGGTCAAAAGCCCCTCACCCTAACCCTCTCCCCGAGGGAGAGGGGACTGACCGAGGTGTTTGGAAGACATACGCCGACGTGGGATACCGAGTTGAACTCAGGCTTTGAAAAGCCCACAAGTCGGCTCCCTCTCCAGGGGGAGAGGGCTGGGCGGGCGGCGTTCCGATGAGGGGTAGACTCACCGCAAATCCCAAACCGAACCCCCAAACACCAGACGAAAAAAAACGGCGACCCTCAGGTCGCCGTTTTTTTCAGTATCACTTAGCCGCGTTGATCGGCTTTTCCGGATACCAAACGTCCAGCAACGGGCTGACTTCATACTTGGTCAGCTCGGAGCGGGTTTTCAGCCAGGCTTCAACGGCAGCGCGCTGCTCTTCGTTGACCGAGCCACGCTTCTGCAGGCATACCAGACCGAAGTCGTCGCCGCCAACATAACCCAGACCGTTGGCTTCCATGGCTTCTTTGATGAATGCTTCGAGGAAAGCGTCAATGGCTTCTTCGGACAAGTCTTCTTTGAAGTCCAGGTTCAGTTCGAAACCCAGCTCTTGAAATTCATCAACGCACAGTTTTTTGCGCAGACGCTGGGAACGGTTAGTCGCCATTGGAACAATCCTCTTAAGTAAATACGGCGGGCACTTTACCAGTTTAAGCAATCGATTGCCCGCCTCTCTGGACACAGCGGCCGACCGTCTGTAAAAAAATCAACGAATCGCCACCCCGAGGACGGCACAATCGGTTACACCTTGGGGCATAATGCCGACACTTTCGTGACCACTGAGGACCTTTTCATCCATGTCCTCGTCTTTTTTCCCCTCGGCTGTAGGGTTTTATTTCATATGATCAAATCGTTGCGTCCACTGTTTCTCGCCGGCCTTCTTCTGCCACTGGCCCTGAATGTTTCTGCTGCCACCATCAACACCTCCCTCACCCCGAATGTCGAAAAAGCCCTCAAGGCGAGCAAATTGCAGCCCAGCGCCCTGTCGCTGGTGATGGTGCCGCTCGACGGCCCGGGCACGCCGACCGTGTTCAACGCCGACGTGTCGGTCAACCCGGCCTCGACCATGAAACTGGTGACTACCTACGCGGCGCTGGAAATGCTCGGCCCGAACCATCAGTGGAAGACCGAGTTCTACACCGACGGTGACCTCAACGGTGGCATTCTCAACGGCAACCTCTACCTCAAGGGTGGCGGCGATCCGAAACTGAACATGGAAAAACTCTGGCTGCTGATGCGCGACCTGCGCGCCAACGGCGTGACGCAGATCACCGGTGATCTGGTGCTCGACCGCAACTTCTTCGTGCAGCCAGTGCTGCCGGAATTCAACGATGACGGCAATGACGAGAACAAGCCGTTCCTGGTCAAACCCGATTCGTTGCTGGTCAACCTCAAAGCCCTGCGCTTTGTTGCCCGCAACGATAACGGCCGGGTGCTTATCTCGGTTGAGCCGCCAATCGCCAGCGTGCGCATCGAAAACACCGTCAAGGCGTTGCCCTCCAAGCAATGCACCGGCGGCGTGCGCTACAACCCCGTGCCGCAAGCCGATGGCAGCGTGACCGTGACCGTGGCCGGCCAGTTGGGCGAAGGCTGCAGTTCGCAGACTTATCTGTCGCTGCTCGACCACGCGACTTACACCGCCGGCGCAGTGCGCGCGATCTGGAAAGAGCTGGGCGGCAGCATTCAAGGCAAGGATCGTCTGGCCTCGACACCGGGCAACGCCAAACTGCTGGCTCGTGCCTACTCGCCAGATCTGGCGGAGATCATCCGCGACATCAACAAATACAGTAACAACACCATGGCCCAGCAGCTGTTCCTCAGCCTTGGCCAACGCTTCCGCAACGACGCCGACGGTGACGACGCCAAGGCAGCGCAACGCGTAGTGCGTCAGTGGATGGCGAAGAAAGGCATCACTGCACCACATCTGGTGATGGAAAACGGCTCCGGTCTGTCTCGCGCAGAACGGGTCAGCGCCCGCGAGATGGCAAGCATGCTGCAAGCGGCGTGGCACAGCCCGTATGCCGCCGAGTACATCAGCTCGCTGCCGATCGCCGGCACCGACGGCACCATGCGCAAGCGCCTGAAAACCACGGCGATGCGCGGTGAGGCGCACGTCAAGACCGGTACTTTGAACACCGTGCGGGCGATTGCCGGTTTCAGCCGCGACGTGAATGGCAATACCTGGGCGGTGGTGGCGATCCTCAACGACAAGGCGCCGTTTGGTGCATCGTCGGTGCTGGATCAGGTGCTGCTGGATCTGTACAAACAGCCGAAACTGGCGCAGACCGCTTCGGTTTTGTAACGCAGTTCAAGCAACACCACAAAAACCTGTGGGAGCTGGCTTGCCAGCGATTGCGGAATGTCAGTCACTGAATATGCTGACTGAAATGACGCTATCGCTGGCAAGCCAGCTCCCACAGGGGTTGCGCTGTATTGAAGTCAGCTCATCTGTTCGACACGATCACGCCCGCGCTGCTTTGCCATATACACACCCGAATCCGCCCGCAGCAACAGCGCATCCGCGCCCTCCCCCGGTCGCCAACTGGCGATACCGAAACTCGCGGTGACCACGCCGACCACATCCACCGGCGCACTGCGCAAACCCTGCCACAGCTCAACCGCCAACATGTACGCGTGTTCGCCGTCGATGTCCGGGCACAGCACCATGAACTCTTCGCCGCCCAACCGACAGAACACATCGGTACGCCGCAGACGATGGCCGATGCGCTCGCACACCGCTTGCAGCACCCGGTCGCCCACAGCGTGACCGTACTGATCGTTGATACGTTTGAAATGGTCGATGTCGAGCATAATCACCGACAGTTCGCCCCCGCCGCGCTCGACCCGGGCCATTTCCGTGGTCAGGCGTTCCTGGAAATAGCGGCGGTTGTGGATACCAGTCAGCGAATCGGTCACCGACAGCGCGCGCAATTCTTCTTCCACACGTTTCAGGTCGGAAATATCCGAAATATAGCCATGCCACAGCACGCCGCCGCCCGGCAGTTCTTCCGGCGTCGCTTCGCCGCGCACCCAGCGCAAGCCGCGCTCGGGCAATTGCACGCGGTATTCTTCGCGCCACGGGCTGAGGCTGTCGGCCGAAGCGCGAATGGAAGAGCGCACACGGGTGACGTCCTGTGGATGAATGCGCGTGAAGATCGCCTCGGCGTTGAACAGCAGCACATCCGGCTCCAGTTCGTAGATCTCGCGGATGCCGTCGCTGGCGTAGATCACACTGAAGCGCCCATCGAATTCCATCTTGAACTGATAGATGCCGCCGGGCACATGCGCGCTGAGTTTCTTCAGCAACACGTCCCGCGCCGCCAGCACCTCGTGCACGCGCTTGCGCTCGGTGATGTCGATGCAGATCGCCAGATGTCCGACCCACAAACCCTGCTCATCGAGCACCGGGGTGGCGAGCATGTTCACCGGAATATGGCTGCCATCGCTGCGTACCAGCGTCCATTCGCGAGCCTCGTGGCCACCGACTTCGCCGCCCTCGACCAACATCGCGTGGCAGGTCGGGATGCTTTTACCGTAACGCGCACTTAGCTCGGCGGCGCGGGCTGTCAGTTCTCGGGGCAGATGCAGGTTTTCCAGGGTCATGTGCCCGACGACATCGGCGCTGCTGTAGCCGAGCATTTGTTCGGCGCCGGGGTTGAACGTGTTGATCACCCCGCGCAGGTCGGTGGCGATGATCGCCACCTGCGTCGCCGCATTCAACACGCCGCGCAACTGACCGTGGGTGCCGCGCAATTCCTGTTCGCTGGCGTGCAGCTCCTGGGTGCGCAGTTCGACCATGCGCAAGGCGCGCTGACGCTGACTGACCAACACGTAGAGCAAGGCGCTGAGCAGCAGACTGAGCAAGCCACCGAGGATGATTACGCTGCCGACCGACGAATGATTAGCCTGTGCGAAGGCGTCGCTCGGCAAGATATCGACCTGATAGTCGTGATCGGCCATGCGCAGTAACCGCGTGGCCGACAGGTCGCTCGGTGCCGGCTCGTTGGTCGACTCGAACAACACTTCGTGCTGATCATTGGTCGACATGTCGAGAATGCGCACCGACAGATAGTCATGGAAAGCGTCCGGCAAACCGTCGGCCAGCAACTGACGCATGCTGATCACCGCCATGACGTAGCCAAAGGATTGCTGCTCGCCACTGTGACTCACGGGCGCCACCAGCAGCACGCCGCGCGCGTAGGACGGCTCAATGCTGACTAGGTGCATCGGTTGCGACACCGCCAGTCCGCCGAGCTTGTCGGCCCGTTGCAGGGTGTCACGACGCAAGGGTTGCGCGAGCAGGTCATAACCCAACGGTGAGCCGAGCCGGCTTTGCGTCTGGCTGTAGAGCACCGGCACGTATTCATCGCGCACGCCAGCCAGTTGCAGCTCGCCCTGGGCATTCAGTTCACGCAAGGTGAAGTTACTCAGGCCTTCATCACGCACCCGCTGCTCGAATGCGGCGCGCTCGGCTCCATTGACCTTGAGGGCAAACGAATAGGCCTGGGTACGCATCAATAAGGGTTGGGTGTAACCGTCGAATTCGGTGCGGGACACCGATTCAGAGTTGGCGAAGAAGCGGCGCAGGCCGTCGAGGCGTTGCTCCTGGTCCTGAAAGCGTTCTTCGATGCGGGTGTAACGTTCGTTGGTCAGCAGCTGAAAACGCTGGCGGGTTTGTTGCTGAAACTGATTGAGGGTGGCCCAGGCGAGCAGCCCCGTGAGAATCCCGCCGGCGAGCAATACCAGCACCGCGACCAGCCAGGCCGAGACGTCTTCGCTGATAAAACCCAGAATCTTTGGGCGCACGGGGTGCAACGACATAAGGACAACTCACTACGCCAGCATTTACGGGAAAACCCCATTGACCGTGTGTGAGTTATAGCTATTAGCCACTAATTTAGCTAGCGCGGGCAGATCCACGGAGCCTTTAAAAATCAAGGCTCTGTGGATCCAATTGCGCAAAGCGTCAACGAGCCGTAATTTTCCAGGCGCGGTGGATCTTGGTGTTACGGGCGAAATCCGGATCGATGGTCTGCGCGCTGATTTCCTCGACCGCGTAACGCTCGGCGAGGTTTTCTTCCAACTGGAACTTGCGGAAGTTGTTGGAGAAATACAGCACACCGCCCGGCGCCAGACGTGCCATGGCCAGGTCAATCAACTGCACCTGATCACGCTGCACGTCGAAGATGCCTTCCATGCGCTTGGAGTTGGAGAAGGTTGGCGGATCGATGAAGATCAGGTCGTACTCGTCGCGGCTGCTCTCCAGCCACGCCATCACATCGCCCTGCTCCAGACGGTTCTTGTCGGAGAAACCGTTCAACGACAGGTTGCGACGCGCCCAGTCGAGGTAGGTTTTCGACAGGTCAACGCTGGTGGTACTGCGCGCACCGCCCTTGGCCGCGTGCACGCTGGCGGTCGCGGTGTAGCAGAACAGATTGAGGAAGCGCTTGCCGGCGGCCTCTTTCTGAATACGCATGCGCATTGGCCGGTGGTCGAGGAACAGACCGGTGTCGAGGTAGTCGGTGAGATTGACCAGCAACTTCACGCCGCCCTCGCTGACTTCATTGAACTTGCCTTGCGCAGCCTGACGCTCGTACTGCTTGGTGCCGCTCTGGCGTTCGCGGCGTTTGACCACCACGCGGCTCTTGTCGACGTTCAGCGCCTGCGGAATGGCCGCCAGGGCATCGAACATGCGCGCCGAGGCTTTTTCCGGGTCGATGGATTTTGGCGCGGCGTATTCCTGGACGTGCACCCAATCGTGGTACAGGTCGATCGCCATCGCGTACTCGGGCATGTCGGCATCGTAGACACGGTAGCAATCAATGCCTTCGCGCTTGACCCACTTGCCCATGGCCTTGAGGTTTTTTTGCAGACGGTTGGCAAACATCTGCCCGCCTTCGCTCAAGCGCGGCTGCTCGATCACTGGCGCCGGAGCCGGCGTCGGTTTGATCGGGTTGCCGTTCTTGTTGAACTTGCGTTCTTGCGGCTCGTCCGGGGTCTGATCGTAAGCGGCTTGCTCGCGCTCGGCCTGACGCTGTTCCGGAGTGCGACGCTCACCGGTGACGAACTGATCCGGCAGCACTTTGATCAACAGCAGTTTGCACGGCAGCGCGCCGTTCCAGAACGAATACTGTTTGTGGCTGCGGATACCCATGCGCTTGCCCAGATCCGGCGCGCCGGTGAACACCGCCGCTTCCCAGTTCAGGCAAGCCTGACGCAGACGCTCGCCGAGGTTCTGGTAGAGGTACAACAGGCTGGCTTCGTCACCGAGACGCTCGCCGTACGGTGGGTTGCAGATCACCAGACCTTTCTGGTTCTGATCCGGACGCGGCTCGAAAGTCGCCACTTCGCCCTGGTAGATCTTGATCCACTCGCTCAGGCCGGCACGCTCAACGTTGTTGCGGCCCGGCTGAATCAGACGCGGATCGGCTTCGTAGCCACGAATCCACAACGGTGGCTTGGCCAGACCGGCAGCGGCACGCTCGACGGCCTCTTCATGGAGTTTTTTCCACAGTGCCGGCACGTGACCGAGCCACGCGGTAAAGCCCCACTGCTCACGACGCAGGTTCGGCGCCATGTCGGCGGCAATCATGCCGGCTTCGACGAGGAACGTACCGACACCGCACATCGGGTCAGCCAGCGCGCCGCCTTCAGCGGCAATGCGCGGCCAGCCGGAACGGATCAGGATCGCCGCCGCGAGGTTTTCCTTCAGCGGTGCAGCGCCCTGCTGCAGACGGTAACCGCGCTGATGCAGGCTGTGGCCGGACAGATCAAGGGAGAGAATCGCTTCGCCGCGATCCAGACGCAGGTGAATGCGCAGGTCCGGGTTGAGCTTGTCGATCGACGGACGGTCGCCCTGTGGGGTGCGCAGTTTGTCGACGATGGCGTCTTTGACTTTCAAGGCGCCGAAGTGGGTGTTGTCGATACCCGAGCCATGGCCACTGAATTCAACAGCCAGGGTGCCATCGCTGAGCATGTGATCCTGCCAGTCGATGTCGAGCACGCCGTGGTAGAGGTCTTCAGCGTCTTTCATCGGGAAACGCTTGAGCACCAGCAGCACGCGGTTGGCCAGACGCGACCAGAGGCACAGGCGATAAGCGGTTTCCATGGTCGCCATGCCACGCACGGCGGAAGTGTGCTCGCGCGCTTCTTCAAGGCCAAGCCCGACGGCTTCCTCGATGAGCAGGCCTTCAAGGCCTTTAGGGCAAGTGAGGAAGAGTTCGAAACGGTCGGACATGGTATTTCCAGAGCCTTTGGCTAGTGAATCGGCAACGCATTGCCGATCCGGTTTTCAATCAGGCGCTTTTCTAAAAGAACGCCCGCGTGGCACGAAGGTGTGCCGTTCCATCCCCGCTGCTCGGGTTAAAAGAGCTTAGATGCCGGGACAGATAAAAAAGTTGATGAAACAAAAAGTCTTAAAGCGACCCTTCGTCGCTTTATACCCCAGCGCAAACGTGGGTCATTCTCACTAAAGAATTAACCCCATCATCCAGCGCGGGGCCGATCATACCGGGGTTTGCTGAAAAACCGTGCATGAAACCCGTCGTTACTTATGGCTGTAGCACTAATTTCGTTACGTCCTTATGACAAAACGATCATTCCCTCGGTGTGACTCATTGGTTAGAACTGAACACAGGTTGACGTCGCAACGGCGTCAACACCTTGGCTCGCCACGCCGGCAGCGAGCCGCACCATGGCAGGTTTTTTCTGCCAGACCTCAGTTGAGGTCAACGCGATACAAAACAGTCAACAAGTGAGGGAAACACCCTATGAGAAGACTTAAGCGTGATCCGTTGGAAAGAGCATTTTTGCGCGGATATCAATATGGCGTTGGTGGCAAATCCCGTGAGCTTTGCCCATTTACTCTACCGTCGGTACGTCAAGCCTGGATTAACGGCTGGCGAGAAGGACGCGGCGACAACTGGGACGGTATGACCGGCACTGCGGGAATCCACAGACTCAACGAACTTCACGCCGTCGGCTGACACAGGGCACTTATTCCGACACGACAATCTGAATTTGTAACGACTTACCATGCACGTCCTTCCCGGACGGCGGGCTGCGGCCCAGGGGCTCCTTCGAGGAGCCCTTTTTTATGCCTGTCACATTATCTGTGCCCTACACAAAACCTGTAGGAGTGAGCCTGCTCGCGATAGCGGTCTGTCAGTCGCTGATGAAGTGACCGAAAGAAAGCTATCGCGAGCAGGCTCACTCCTACAAGGGAACAGTGGTGTCTATGGATCAGCGCAAGGCGGCGATTGCGTCTACCGATTCGCGAATCAGCGCCGGGCCTTTATAGATGAAGCCGGAGTAGATCTGCACCAGGCTCGCACCGGCGAGGATCTTCTCCGCCGCATGCTTGCCTTCGGTAATCCCGCCAGCCGCAATGATCGGCAACCGCCCCGCCAATTCACTGGCCAGCACCTTCACGGTATTCGTACTCTTCTCACGCACCGGCGCGCCAGACAAACCGCCCGCCTCGTCGCCATGCTCCATGCCTTCAACGCCAACACGGCTGAGGGTGGTGTTGGTCGCGATCACCGCGTCCATGCCGGTTTCGATTAACGCCTGGGCGACCTGCGCGGTTTCTTCATCGGTCATGTCCGGCGCGATCTTGATCGCCAGCGGCACATGCTTGCCGTGACGCAGGGCCAGTTCGGCACGGCGCGTGGCCAGATCCGCGAGCAATTGCTTGAGCGAATCGCCGAACTGCAGGCTGCGCAGGCCCGGGGTGTTCGGCGAGCTGACGTTGACCGTGACGTAGCTGGCGTGGGCATAAACCTTGTCCAGGCAGATCAGGTAGTCGTCGACCGCGCGTTCAACCGGGGTATCGAAGTTCTTGCCGATATTGATGCCCAGCACGCCTTTGTATTTCGCTGCGGCCACACGCGCCAGCAGGTTATCGACACCGAGGTTGTTGAAACCCATGCGGTTGATGATCGCCTCGGCTTCCGGCAAGCGGAAAATCCGTGGTTTCGGATTGCCCGGCTGCGGACGCGGGGTCACGGTGCCGATTTCAACAAAACCGAAACCCAGCTGTGCGAAACCGTCGATGGCCGCGCCATTCTTGTCCAGACCGGCCGCCAGACCTACCGGGTTCGGAAACTCGAGGCCCATGACCGTCACCGGTTTCTTCGCCGGCGCCTTGCACAGCAAGCCGTTGAGGCCCAAACGCCCACCCGCGCCGATCAGATCCAGCGACAGATCGTGGGAGGTTTCCGGGGAAAGTTTGAACAACAGCTGACGGGCCAGGGAATACATGGGCGGCAATGACTCGGGCGGCGAAAAGAGGCGGCGATTATAGCCGGGCATCGACCTGCCGCGCGAGGCGCACGCGCAAATCACTGGCAGTGGCATATGCCTTGCACCCTCCTTGACTATCAGCGCGCAGGCCAATGACGGCAGGCGGGCAAGGACAATGGCGTCGTCCCGGGTTTTGCCTGCGCAAAGTCCGCGGCGGCGCTTTTTTTCGAGGTGGCGGTGTATGAATGAACCTTCGGTAGGGCCACTGGCCTGGGTCAATGGCAGCGATGCGCCGGAAAAGACTGCAGTCAACCTCGGTTTCATGGCGTTGAGCGACTGCGCATCGGTTGTCGTCGCGGCCACGCAGGGCTTTGCCCAGCCTTACGGGCTGACCCTGAATCTCAAGCGCCAAAGCTCCTGGGCCAACCTGCGCGACAAACTGGTCAGCGGTGAACTGGATGCTGCGCACAGTCTGTACGGTCTGATCTACGCCGTGCATCTGGGCATTGGCGGTGGGGCGTCGAGCGACATGGCGGTGTTGATGGGGCTGAACCAAAACGGTCAAAGTCTCAACCTGTCCCACGGCCTGCAGAACATTGGTGTGACCAGTCCTGAAGCGCTGGACCGCCACGTGCACCAAAGCCGCGCAAAACTCACCTTCGCCCAGACCTTTCCCACTGGCACTCATGCGATGTGGCTGTATTACTGGCTGGCGAGTCAGGGCATTCATCCGTTACAGGATGTCGACAGCGTGGTGGTGCCGCCGCCGCAAATGGTTGCGCATCTGCAAGCCGGACGCATCGATGGTTTTTGCGTCGGCGAGCCTTGGGCCGCCAGCGCGGTGCAGCAGGATCTCGGTTTTACCCTGGCGACCAGCCAGACCATCTGGCCCGATCACCCGGAAAAAGTCCTTGGCTGCACCCGTGAATTTGTCGAGCAGTATCCGAACACGGCACGGGCGCTGGTGATGGCGATCCTTGAAGCCAGTCGCTTTATCGAAGAAAGTCCGGAAAACCGCCGCAGCACCGCGCAGTTGCTCAGCGCGCCGGAATATCTGGACGCTCCGCTTTCGTGCATTGAGCCGCGTTTTCTCGGTGACTATGCCGATGGCCTTGGCAATCGCTGGCAGGATCCGCACGCGCTGCGTTTTCACGGTAACGGCGAAGTGAATCTGCCTTATTTGTCGGACGGTATGTGGTTCATGACCCAGTTCCGCCGCTGGGGCCTGCTGCGCGAAGATCCGGATTACCTCGCCGTCGCCCGCCAGGTTCAGCAACTGGATATCTACCGCGACGCCGCCACCGCTGTCGGCGTGGCGGCGTGGGGCACCGACATGCGCAGCAGCCAGTTGCTCGACGGCAAAATCTGGGACGGCAGCGACCCGGCCGCTTACGCGCGCAGCTTCAAACTGCATGCGTTGAACGACGACGCTCCCCTTCTCGCCCGCCGCTGACAGGAGACCGCGAACATGTTGCGCATTCTGCTGATCAATGACACGGCGAAAAAAGTCGGTCGCCTGAAAGCCGCGCTGACTGAAGCCGGTTTCGAGGTGATCGACGAGTCCGGCCTGACCATCGACCTGCCCGCGCGCGTCGAAACGGTGCGCCCGGACGTGATTCTGATCGATACCGAGTCACCGAGCCGCGATGTCATGGAGCAAGTCGTGCTGGTCAGCCGCGACCAGCCACGGCCAATTGTGATGTTTACCGATGAGCATGATCCGGGTGTGATGCGCCAGGCAATCAAGTCCGGGGTCAGCGCCTACATCGTTGAAGGCATTCATGCACAGCGTCTGCAGCCGATTCTCGATGTAGCAATGGCGCGCTTCGAGAGTGATCAGGCGTTGCGGGCGCAGTTGCAGGCGCGTGATCAGCAACTGGCTGAGCGTAAGCGCATCGAGCTGGCCAAGGGGTTGCTGATGAAGATGAAGGATTGCAATGAGGAAGAGGCTTACACCCTGATGCGGCGCCAGGCGATGAGCCGGCAGCAAAAGCTGATTCAGGTGGCGGAGCAGATTATTGCCATGAGTGAGTTGCTTGGCTGAAAGTACTGAACGCTTGAAAAGCCCCTCACCCTAGCCCTCCCGAAACGTCGGACCGCCCATAGGGAGAGGGGACTGACCTAGGTGTCTGGCGTCAAACATCGACCTGAAAGACCGAGTCGATTATGGATTCACAGCAGAAAATCACAGGTCGGCGTACTTCTCGAGCATCCCCCAATCAGTCCCCTCTCCCTCTGGGCGGTCCGACGTTTCGGGAGGGCTAGGGTGAGGGGCTTTTGATTTTCCGCCTGTTGGCACAAATCTCGCTAAGTAAAACGCACAGGTAACCAACGGCGGTTGCCCCACCCACGACAAAGACGTCGCTCACCCGTTCGCCCCAACCGGCGCATCAGGTAGCGGCGTTTTTGCGTTTTGGCCCCACAGCCCGGGGTCGGTGGTGCGGCCGTGGCGGCGCCCCACCTGCTGTTGCATGACTCCTTTCGAGACTCTTTTCAGCTGAGGTGCGCGATGAATTCAAGCTTCTGGAAATCCGGCCACACCCCGACCCTGTTCGCGGCCTTCCTCTATTTCGACCTGAGCTTCATGGTCTGGTACCTGCTCGGCCCGCTGGCGGTGCAGATTGCCGCCGACCTGCACCTGACCACACAACAACGTGGCCTCGTCGTCGCCACGCCGATCCTCGCTGGCGCGGTGCTGCGCTTTGTGATGGGCATGCTCGCCGATCGGCTATCGCCGAAAACCGCTGGGCTGATCGGCCAGGTCATCGTGATCTGCGCACTGTTCGGTGCCTGGAAAATCGGCATTCATAGCTACGAGCAGGCGCTGATACTCGGCCTGTTCCTCGGCATGGCTGGCGCATCGTTTGCCGTCGCTCTGCCACTGGCGTCGCAATGGTACCCGCCGCAGCATCAGGGCAAAGCCATGGGCATCGCCGGTGCGGGCAACTCGGGCACCGTATTTGCCGCACTGCTCGCTCCGGTACTGGCGGCTGCGTTCGGCTGGAGCAATGTCTTCGGCTTCGCGTTGATTCCGTTGATCCTGACGTTGGTATTGTTCGCCTGGCTGGCAAAAAACGCCCCTGAGCGGCCGAAAGCCAAAGCCATGGCTGACTACTTCAAAGCCTTGGGCGACCGCGATAGCTGGTGGTTCATGTTTTTCTACAGCGTGACCTTCGGCGGCTTCATCGGTCTGGCCAGCGCCCTACCCGGCTATTTCAACGATCAATACGGTCTGAGTCCGGTGACGGCCGGTTACTACACCGCCGCCTGCGTGTTCGGCGGCAGTTTGATGCGACCGCTGGGTGGCGCACTGGCTGATCGCTTTGGCGGTATCCGCACACTGCTGGCGATGTACACCGTCGCCGCCGTCTGCATCGCCGCGGTCGGTTTCAACCTGCCGAGTTCCTACGCGGCGCTGGCACTTTTCGTCTGCACCATGCTCGGTTTAGGGGCAGGCAACGGCGCGGTGTTCCAACTGGTGCCGCAGCGTTTTCGCTTGGAAATCGGCGTCATGACCGGACTGATCGGCATGGCCGGCGGCATCGGCGGTTTTGCCTTGGCCGCCGGCATGGGCGCGATCAAACAGAGCACCGGCAGTTATCAACTGGCCCTGTGGTTGTTCGCCAGCCTCGGCGTGTTGGCGTGGTTTGGCCTGCACGGCGTCAAGCGTCGCTGGAGAACCACCTGGGGTTCGGCGGCGGTGACGGCGGCGCGGGTCTGAAGCGTCGATGGCCCTGCAACTGAGTTTTGCCGAAGCCAGCGCCACCGGCCCGCGTGCGGAGAATCAGGACGCTTTGCGCTTGGTCACGCCCGCTCCGGCGCTGGCGGCGAGCAAGGGCTATCTGTTCGCTATCGCTGATGGCGTCAGCCAGTGTGCCGATGGCGGACTGGCTGCGCGTTCGACCTTGCAGGCGCTGGCGCTCGACTACTACGCCACGCCGGAAACCTGGAGCGTGGCGCAGGCACTGGATCGCCTGCTGCTCGCGCAAAATCGCTGGTTGCAGGCCAACGGTGGTGGGCAACCGTTGCTCACCACGGTCAGTGCTTTGGTCATGCGCGGTCGGCGTTTTACCCTCGCCCACGTCGGCGATTGCCGGGTGTATCGCTGGCACGACGATAGTTTGCAGCGGATCTCGGAGGATCATGTCTGGGAGCAGCCGGGCATGCAGCATGTGCTCAAGCGTGCATTGGGGCTGGATCAGCATCTGGTGCTGGATTTCCTCGACGGTGAACTGCGTGACGGTGAAAGCTTTGTGCTGCTCAGTGACGGAGTCTGGTCGACGCTGGGCGATACCGCGATTGCCGCGATTCTGCGTGATCAGCCGGATCTGCAAAGCGCCGCGCAGACGCTGGTCAATGCCGCGCATCTGGCGGGGAGTCAGGACAATGCCAGCGCATTGCTGGTGCGCGTCGATGCGCTGGGTGAAGCGAATATCGGCGATGCATTGATTCATTTGCAGCAATGGCCCCTGCCGCCGCCGCTGAAACCTGGCCAATCCTTCGAAGGCTGGCAGGTGCAGGGGATTGTCGCTCAGAGTCAGCAATCGCTGCTGTATCGGGTTGTCGATGGACAAGGCCAGGCATGGCTGTTGAAAACCCTGCCGTCGCGCTCCAGCGATGATACTCGCGCCGGGCAAGCGCTGCTGTCCGAGGAATGGTTCCTGAAACGCGTGGCCGGCCGGCACTTTCCTGAAGTCCATGCCTGCCAGCAGCGTCAGCATTTGTACTACGTGATGCGCGAATATTCCGGGACAACGCTGGCTCAGTTGTTTCAGCAGTCCGGCCCATTGCCGCTGGCGCAATGGCAGGATATCGCCGAGCGCCTGCTGCGCGCGGTGGGGCTTTTGCATCGGCGGCAGATTCTGCACCGGGACATCAAACCGGAAAACCTGCATTGGGGTGACGACGGCGAGTTACGCCTGCTGGATTTTGGCTTGGCGTATTGCCCGGGCTTGTCCGAAGACGCGCCGTCAACGCTGCCCGGAACCCCAAGTTACATCGCCCCGGAAGCGTTTCGCGGTGATCCGCCGAGTGCGCAGCAGGATTTGTATGCAGTCGGCGTGACCCTGTATTTCCTGCTTACCGGGCATTTTCCTTATGGCGAGATTGAAGCGTTTCAACGGCCGCGATTTGGTCTGCCGGTGATTGCCAGTCGCTATCGGCCTGATCTGCCGGAATGGTTGGCGCAGAGTCTGCAGCGTGGCGTGGCGGCGGATCCGCAACAACGGTTTGAAACGGCTGAAGAGTGGTTGTTGGTGCTGGAACAGGGCGAGCGGCAGAGTTTGAGTGTGCGGCCTCGACCGTTATTGGAGCGGGAGCCGCTGAAGGTCTGGCGGACGATGGCATTGCTGGCGTTGCTCGGGAATCTGGTGCTTCTGGTTTTGTTGTTTCATCACTGACACCGCGTCGCGGCCATCGCGAGCAGGCTCACTCCTACAATTCGAAACGCGTTCCACTGTAGGAGTGAGCCTGCTCGCGATGACGTCAGCCCAATCACCACAAATCCATCTACCTGAGCGCCCCACGAACGAGCAACCCGCCTCGATTCAGTGCAAAAAATCACCCTCAGAACCTGCCAAACCCCAATAAACCCGCCACTGTTCCCACTTGGCACAACCACTGCATTAGCCCACTCAGCACACACATAAAGCCCAACCTTCAACGACGAAGGCTGCGCTTCCCGAGAGAACGGGACCAGGACAAAGGCGTCCTCGCTAGGCAACTAGCGGGACGCCTTTTTTTGTTTGCGCAAAATTTGTCGAGCAAGGCCTGACTGCCCACAAGAGGCCAGCCGCAGCTCCCGGAGAACCTGATGAAAAAACTCAAACTGGTGATGATCGGCAATGGCATGGCCGGGGTCCGCACCCTCGAAGAATTGCTCAAGCTGAGCAACGAGCTGTACGACATCACCGTCTTCGGCGCCGAACCACACACCAACTACAATCGCATCCTGCTCTCGCCGGTGCTGGCCGGTGAGCAGACCTTCGAGGAGATCGTGCTCAACGACCTCGACTGGTACCTGGAAAACAACATCAAGTTGTTGCTCAACCGCAAAGTGGTGGAGATTGACCGGGTCAAACGCCGGGTGATCGCCGAGGACGGCACCGAAGCCGAATACGATCGCCTGCTGATCGCCACTGGCTCGACACCGTTCATCTTGCCGATCCCCGGCAATACCCTGCACGGCGTGATCGGCTATCGCGACATTGCCGACACCCAGGCGATGATCGACACCGCGAAAACCCACAAACACGCGGTGGTCATCGGCGGTGGCCTGCTCGGCCTCGAAGCCGCCAATGGCCTGATGTTGCGCGGCATGCACGTCACCGTGGTGCACATCGGCGAATGGTTGCTGGAACGCCAACTCGATAAAACCAGCGGTCAACTGCTGCAAAGCGCCCTTGAATCCCGTGGCTTGCATTTCCGTCTGTGCGAACAGACCCAGGCCTTGCATGACGCCGGCAATGGCCGGGTCGGCTCGGTGCAATTCAAGAACGGCGACATTATCCCCGCCGACCTGGTGGTGATGGCCGCCGGTATTCGCCCCAACACCGAACTCGCGGAAAAGGCCGGCATCCCGTGCAATCGCGGGATCCTGGTCAACGACACCCTGCAAACTTACGACCCACGCATCTACGCCATCGGCGAGTGCGCCAGCCACCGTGGCATTGCCTACGGTCTGGTCGCGCCACTGTTCGAGCAGGCCAAGGTTTGCGCCAACCACCTCGCACAACTGGGCTTCGCCCGTTATCAGGGTTCGGTGACCTCGACCAAACTCAAAGTCACCGGCATCGACCTGTTTTCCGCTGGCGACTTCATGGGCGGCGAAGGTACGGAAACCATCACCCTCTCCGACCCGATCGGCGGCGTGTACAAAAAACTGGTGATCAAGGATGACGTGCTGGTCGGCGCCTGTCTGTACGGCGATACGGCAGATGGCGGTTGGTATTTCCGCCAGATTCGTGAGAATCACGCCATCGGCGAGATCCGCGATCACCTGATGTTTGGCGAAAACGCTTTGGGTGACGTAGGACATCAGGGCCAGGACAAAGCCATGGTCATGGCCGACACCGCCGAAGTCTGCGGCTGCAACGGTGTGTGCAAAGGCACTATCGTCAAAGCCATTCAGGAACACGGCCTGTTCAGCGTCGATGAGGTGAAGAAACACACCAAAGCGGCCAGCTCCTGCGGCTCCTGCGCCGGACTGGTCGAGCAGATCCTGATCAACACCGTCGGCGGCGCAGCGGATGTCAAACCGAAAAGCGAAAAAGCCATCTGCGGTTGCAGCGACCTCAATCACGGGCAGATTCGCCAAGCGATTCGCGAACAGCATCTGCTGACCATCGCCGGCACCATGAGCTACCTCAACTGGCGCACGCCGAACGGTTGCGCAACGTGCCGCCCGGCTCTCAACTATTACCTGATTTCCACCTGGCCCGGCGAAGCCAAGGACGATCCGCAATCGCGCCTGATCAACGAACGTGCACACGCCAACATCCAGAAGGACGGCACGTATTCGGTGGTGCCACGGATGTGGGGCGGCGTAACCAATCCTTCGGAACTGCGACGGATTGCCGACGTGGCCGACAAGTACAACGTGCCGATGGTCAAGGTCACAGGCGGGCAGCGCATCGATTTGCTCGGCATCAAGAAGCAGGACTTGCCCGGCGTCTGGAAAGACCTCGACATGCCGTCCGGGCACGCCTACGGCAAATCCATCCGCACCGTGAAGACCTGCGTCGGCAGCGAGTTCTGCCGCTTCGGCACGCAAAACTCGACACAACTGGGCATCGAGCTTGAGCACGACCTGTTCAACATGTGGTCGCCGCACAAGGTGAAACTGGCTGTCTCCGGATGCCCACGCAACTGCTCGGAAGCGGGGATCAAAGACGTAGGAATTATCGGTGTCGACTCCGGTTGGGAGATGTACATCGGCGGTAACGGCGGGATCAAAACCGAAGTCGCCGAATTCTTCGTCAAGCTGAAAACCGCCGCAGAAGTGCGCGAATACAACGGCGCGTTCCTGCAGCTGTATCGCGAAGAAGCCTTCTACCTCGAACGCACCGTGCACTACCTGCAGCGGGTCGGCATGGAGCACATCAAGAAAGCCGTGCTGGAAGACCCCGAGCGCCGCAAAGCCCTGAACGAGCGCCTGCAATTCTCCCTGTCGTTCGAACAGGATCCGTGGAAAGAACGTCTGGCGCAGCCGCAACTGAAGAAAGAATTCGACGTGATCCCCGTGAAAAATCTGGAGGTGCCAGCATGAACTGGCTGGATATCTGTGCCTTGGAAGAGATCAACGCACTCGGCTCGCGGATCATTGCCGGGCCGAAAGGTGACATTGCGATTTTTCGTACGAGCGACGACGAAGTTTTCGCCCTCGACGACCGCTGCCCACACAAGGGTGGGCCGTTGTCACAAGGTTTGATCTACGGAAAACGCGTGGCCTGTCCGCTGCACAATTGGCAGATCGACCTGCAATCCGGCGAGGCGCAGGCGCCGGACATCGGTTGCGCGCACCATCACCCAGCGCGAGTCGAAAACGGTCGTGTGCAACTGGCTCTGCGGGACGCCATCTGATGAACCGCCAGACGACCGCCTCGACCTGCTGTTATTGCGGGGTCGGCTGCGGCGTGCTGATCGAGCATGACGGCGAGCGCATCCTCGGCGTCAGCGGCGATCCGGCGCACCCGGCCAACTTCGGCAAACTGTGCAGCAAAGGCTCGACCCTGCACCTGACCGGCGACCTCGCGGCCCGCGCGCTGTACCCGGAACTGCGTTTGGGCAAAGGCTTGGCGCGCAGCCGCACGGATTGGGACACTGCGCTGCAACATGCCGCCAACGTGTTCGCCGAAACCATCGCCGAACACGGCCCGGACAGCGTCGCGTTCTATATCTCCGGACAGTTGCTGACCGAGGACTACTACGCCTTCAACAAACTGGCGCGGGCGTTGGTTGGCACCAACAACATCGACAGCAATTCACGCCTGTGCATGTCTTCAGCCGTGGTCGGCTACAAACGCAGCCTCGGCGCCGACGCCCCGCCGTGCAGCTATGAGGACCTGGAACTCAGCGATTGCGTAATGATCGTCGGCAGTAACATGGCCTACGCCCATCCAGTACTTTTTCGTCGGCTGGAGGAAGCAAAATCCCGCCGCCCGCAGATGAAAGTCATCGTCATTGATCCACGACGCACCGACACCTGCGACCTCGCCGATCTGCACCTGGCGATTCTGCCCGGTACCGATGTCGCTTTATTCCATGGGATTTTGCACCTGCTGTTGTGGGAAGACTGGATTGATCGCGACTTCGTCAAGGCGCACACCGATGGCCTCGCCGAATTGAAGAATCTGGTGCGCGATTACACCCCACAAATGGTTTCACAGTTATGCGGCATCAGCGTCGAGCAACTGCAGCAATGCGCCGAATGGGTTGGCACTTCGCCGAGTTTTCTGTCGTTGTGGTGCATGGGGCTGAACCAGTCCACGGCTGGCAGTGCGAAGAACAGCGCGCTGATCAATCTGCATTTGGCCACCGGGCAAATTGGCCGTCCGGGTGCAGGACCTTTCTCTCTCACCGGTCAGCCAAATGCCATGGGCGGACGGGAAACTGGCAGTTTGTCGAACCTGTTGCCGGGTCATCGTGACGCGGCCAACCCGGAACACCGCGCCGAAGTTGCGGCTTATTGGGGCGTTGATCGGTTGCCGGAAAGCACTGGTCTCAGCGCCATCGAACTGTTCGAGCAAGTGCGCAGCGGCAAGATCAAGGCGTTGTGGATTGCCTGCACCAACCCTGCGCAATCGATGCCGGATCAGAGTGCGGTGCGCGCGGCGCTGGAAGCTTGCCCGTTTGTGGTTCTGCAAGAAGCCTTTCGCACGACTGAAACCGCAGCATTCGCCGATCTGCTGCTGCCCGCCGCCAGTTGGGGCGAGAAAGAAGGTTCGGTGACCAATTCCGAGCGACGCATTTCCCACGTGCGCAAAGCCATTCTCCCACCGGGTGAGGCGCGGCCGGATTGGGCGATTACGGTAGATTTCGCGCAGCGTCTGGAGAAACGTCTGCGCCCCTCTGCATCGAGCCTGTTTACTTTCACCCAACCTGCGCAACTGTTCGATGAATTCAAAGGGCTGACGCGTGGGCGGGATCTGGATATGTCCGGGATCAGTCACGCGCTGATCGACGAGATCGGACCGCAGCAATGGCCCTTCCCTGTCGGAGCGCGGCGAGGAACGCCACGACTGTACGAAGACGGGATTTTCCCAACCGCCAACGAGCGCGCGCAATTCATCGCCGACCCGTATCGTGCCGCCAAAGAACAACGCGATGCACGCTTTCCACTGACGTTGATCACTGGCCGCTTGCGTGATCAATGGCACGGTATGAGCCGCACCGGTACGGCGGCGCAACTGTTCGGGCATGTCAACGAAGCGGTGTTGAGCCTGCATCCAGACGAAATGCGCAGGCATCGTTTGCAGCCGGGCGATCTGGTCAATCTGAAAAGTCGTCGCGGCGCGGTAATTGTTGCGGTCGCTAGTGATGACAGCGTACGTCCGGGACAAGCGTTTCTACCGATGCACTGGGGCGATCGCTTCCTCAAGGGCGGCGTGAACAGCCTGACCCTGCCGGCCTTCGATCCTTTGTCGAAACAACCGGAACTCAAACACAGCGGCGTGCGCCTGGAACCGGTCAATCTGCCGTGGCAGCTTTTCGCACTGATCGAAGGTGATGTTCAACGGCACTTCGAGACGCTACGACCGCTCTGTGAGGCATTTTCCTACGTTAGCCTCAGCCTTGTCGGACGTGAACGATCGGCATTGCTGATACGCGCTGCCAGCAGCGAGGCACCGGATGCGCAATTGCTCAGTGAAATCGACCGATGCCTGTCGCTGATCGACGGTCCGGTTTTGGCCTATGACGATCCGCGCCGGGCCATTGGCAAGCGCGTGCGTATTGAAAACGGCCGAATCACCGCGATTCGCCTGGCCGGCGAAACCCTCGCCCGGCATTGGCTGCAAGGGTTGTGGCTGGAAGGCCGTGCCGACGAACAACTGCGGCGCTGGTTGCTGGCACCGATGAGTGCGCCGCCGGGCAGTGCCGGGGCGCAGATCGCTGCGGATAAGACCCTGTGCAACTGCAACAACGTCAGCCTCAACGCGGTCTGCGCCGGTATTCGCCAAGGGCTGGATCTGCAAGGCTTGAAAAGCAATTTGGGTTGCGGCACGCAATGCGGTTCGTGCGTCCCGGAAATAAAGCGTTTGCTGGCTGCCGAGTTGCAGCCGGTCGCCATCATCTGATGAGGAAAGCAGCATGAATGCAAAAGTCTGGCTGGTAGGCGCGGGCCCCGGCGATCCGGAACTGCTGACCCTCAAAGCGGTGCGCGCTCTGCGCGAGGCCGACGTGGTGCTGATCGATGATCTGGTCAACGAGGCGGTGCTGGAGCACTGCCCTGATGCGCGCATCATTGCCGTGGGTAAACGCGGTGGTTGCCGCTCGACACCGCAAGCGTTCATTCATCGACTGATGCTGCGCTATGCCCGCCACGGCAAGTGTGTGGTGCGGCTCAAGGGTGGCGATCCGTGCATTTTCGGTCGAGGGGGTGAAGAGGCGCATTGGCTGCGTGAGCGTGGCGTCGAGGTGGAGTTGGTCAATGGCATCACCGCCGGGCTGGCCGGGGCGACGCAGTGCGATATTCCGCTGACGTTGCGTGGGGTCGCACGCGGGGTGACGCTGGTGACTGCGCATACTCAGGATGACAGCCAGTTGAACTGGCAGGCACTGGCGCAGGGCGGCACAACGCTGGTGGTTTACATGGGGGTGGCCAAGCTAGGCGAGATTCGCGATCAGTTGCTGGCGGGCGGGATGGCAGCGGATACGCCGGTGGCGATGATCGAGAATGCGTCGTTGCCAGAGCAGCGCGAATGCCGGAGTGATCTGGCGAGCATGAGTGCTGATGCGTTCAGGTTTGGGCTGAAAAGCCCGGCGATTTTGGTAATTGGTGCGGTGGCAGCCATTGTTGAAGAGCAAAAGATCGCAGCCTGCGGCAGCTCCTACAGGACGTATGCAGATTTCATGTAGGAGCTGCCGAAGGCTGCGATCTTTTAAAACTGCAAAGCCAAATCGCAGACAAAGAAAAGCCCGGCCTAAACCGGGCTTTTCTCAGAGCGGCAGCTAATTACTTAGCTTGAGCTTCAACCTGCGCTTCTACGCGACGGTTTACAGCGCGGCCAG
The DNA here is from genome assembly GCF_979258655.1 of Pseudomonas sp. AC242. NCBI lineage: Bacteria > Pseudomonadati > Pseudomonadota > Gammaproteobacteria > Pseudomonadales > Pseudomonadaceae > Pseudomonas > Pseudomonas sp. AC242. The sequence goes on along the minus strand of NZ_OZ409873.1, from coordinate 1,274,531 downwards.
CTTCAGTTTTGTTGTCAGCAACTGGGCGGGATTCGCCGTAGCCAACAGACTGAACGCGGGACGATTCAACACCGTACTGGTTGGTCAGAACTTGCTTAACGGCGTTTGCACGACGCTCGGACAGTTTCTGGTTGTAAGCGTCAGGACCGACGGAGTCAGTGTGACCTTCAACAGTAGTGGTGGTGGATGGGTACTGCTTCATGAAGTCAGCCAGGTTCTTGATGTCGCCGTAGCTGTTTGGCTTCACAACCGACTTGTCGAAGTCGAACTTAACGTCCAGCTCAACACGAACAACTTCAGCAACTGCTGGGCAGCCGTCAGCGTCAACAGTTACGTTGGCTGGGGTGTCCGGGCACTTGTCAACGTTGTCGCAAACGCCATCGTTGTCGCTGTCGGAGCAGACTTCAGCTGGTGCTGGAACTGGAGCAGCAGCAGGCTTGGAGCCGCCACCGAAGTTCACACCGATACCAACGCTAGGAGCCCACTCGGTGTCGCCCTGGTCGATGTTGTACTGAGCTTCAACGCCGGCACGGGCGTAGAAGTTCTCGGTGAAGTACAGCTTGGCACCGCCGCCAACGTTGGCGAAGGTGGAACGGTTACGACCGCCGGAACCGTTCTGACCGATGCTCTGATCGGAGAAACCAGCCGATACGTACGGACGCAGCATGTCGCCTGGGTTGTTGAAGTGGTACAGAGCGTCCAGAGCGGTGTTCGCGCCCTTGATGTTACGACCGTCGTCGGAACGCACGTTGTGCACTTCGTCGTAGCCCAGACGCAGTTCAACGTCGTCGGTCAGGAAGTAACCGATCGAACCGCCGAACAGGTTGCCGTTGTTCTTGAAGTTACGAGCGCTGTCGAATTGTTCTTTCTTTGCGAAGCCTTCGATTTCAACTGCGCCTTGGCCTTGTGCCAGAGCGCCGAACGAAGTGGCGGCAATCAGAGAACCAATGGCCAAGCCCAAGGTGTTTTTCAGTTTCATCCGTTAAATCCCCATCTGGTGATTGTGAAGCAGTCCCGCAAACCGGGGGACAACTCGGCGGCAAGTCTATCAGAACTTGCCTACACGTAAGAGATATTTGCGCTGAACTAAGTTTCAGCAATGCCTGCAAATTTCTCACGCAATTTATCTAGAGCACGTTTGTAACGCATTTTTGTCGCACTCAAACCCATGTGCATGATGTCTGCGATCTCCTGAAATTCCAGCTCTGCGACAAATCGAAGCACCAGAATTTCACGGTCAATCGGGTTCACATACACCAGCCAGCGATCAAGCCCGCCCTTCTCCTCGGGTTTCGGCGCCTTTTCTTCGGACGCTTCCTCGAGGGGGTCAAGACTCAATGCGTCCATCAAGCGACGCTTTCGCCGTTCCTTCCGATACTGCGTAATACATTCGTTGTACGTGATGCTGTAGAGCCACGTTTTGAACTTCGATTTCCCCTCGAAGTTCTTCAGGCCATACAGCACCTTCAACATGACTTCCTGACAGACATCGTCTGCGTCGCGATCGTTCCCAAGATATCTCGCACAAACGTTAAATAATGTTCGCTGGTAACGCCGCATCAGTTCTTCATAGGCGCGCGTTACGTGAAACAGCTCGGTATGCGAGCGCGCGACCAACTCCTCATCAGAGAGCTCGCGGGGGTCGTAGCGCGTGGATAGCGTTTGGGCTTTATTCAAAACAAGTCGTGCCGACAGTCAGGTCAATGTCCACCGCGACCAGCATCAGCTGGCATTTCGCGGCGGCATACATTAGCAGGGTTTGCCGGATTAGCGGCTACTCACATGCTGTTCCAGCAGGATCCGATTGGAAAGAGAGACTAGCTCACCCTCATCGGTCAGCAATGTGGTTTTAACCGTGCCGATCTCCTCGATCTGGCCTTCGACCTCGCCAACACGCACTTGTTGCCCAACCTGATACAACTCACGCACATAGATTCCCGCAAGAATCTGACCGGCAATTTCCCGGCTTCCCAAACCCATGGCCAGCGCAACGGCCAGACCAACGGTAATCAAAACGATGACAATCACATGGTTCAGCAGGTCGGTCTTGACCTCAAGCTGACTGATCGCGACCGAGATGCTGATGATGATCACCAGCCCCTGGGCAATTCGCCCAAGCCCCGAAGCGTAGTCCAGGCCTACGCCTTCTGCCGCCCCGCGCACCAGCCCGTTGGCCAGTTGTGCGAGCAAAACACCCACCAGCAACACCAGCGCCGCGCCGAATACTTTCGGCAAATAGAGCGCCAACATATCCAGCGTAGCCGAAACTCGCTCGAGGCCAAGGGATTCTGCTGCAGAAACCAGAAAAATCAGCAGAACGAACCAGTAAACGATTTTACCGATCAGCGTTGAAATCGGAACTTGCAGCCCCGCACGCGACATCAACTTGGTCAGCCCGGTACCACCCATCAGGCGATCAAGACCCAGTTTGGCGAGCAGCTTGGAGAGCAAGGTATCGAGCAGCTTGGCCACAACGAAACCCAACAGCAGCACGACCAGTGCGCCGAACAGGTTCGGGATGAAGTTGGCTACTTTGGTCCACAACGCAGTCATTGCAGTGACGAGGCTCTGAGTCCAGAGGTCGAGTTCCATATTCAATCAGCCTTATCAGCAGTGCGAGCGGTAGGTTTACGACGGGAAACCGGCGAGACATGGGCCGAGCCGTTATTCAGGGCGATCATCAGCGCGGGCAGCCAGCGGCCCAGCAGGCTGAACAAATCACCGGCGCCGACCTGGCGGTTGGCGGTTTTGAGTACGCGGCCCAGGCACGCATCGTCGTCGCGGCTGGACGGCGAAGCGTTGAGCATGTCGCGCAAAGACTGTTCAAACGGATCGTGCATACGCACCTCTCGTGATGTCTGTGAAAGACGCGGGCAGATTTGGTCGGGTCACATGCGCCATCGTCAGACCCAGCGCAAACGACGGAATAACCACCACTGACCGAAGGCCAGGGCGAGCACCGTCAAGCAGGCGATCAGGAAACCATAAGGGCTGCTGGAGAACGGAATTCCGCCGACGTTGATGCCCAGCAGACCGGTGATAAAACTCATCGGCAAAAAGATGCAGGTGATGATGCCGAAGCGGTACATGGTGCGATTCATGCGCTCGCTCAAACGCCGATCTTCAGCCTCCAGCACAAGCCCCACGCGCTCTCGGGTCAATTCGAGTTCTTCGAGATAGCGGGTCAGGCTGTTGTTCAATTCGTTCCAGTAATCGGCATCGTCATCGACAAACCACGGCAGTTTTATCCGCGTCAGTTGTCCGAAAATATCCCGCTGCGGCGCAAGAAAACGCTTCAACCCAGCGGCCCGGCGGCGGATGTGCAGAATGGCGCCATGCTCGGGGGTATACCGTTCGTCGGCATCCATTTTTTCTTCTTCCTCATCGGCGATTTCCGAGAGGCAAGTGACCAGATCCTGCACCTTGTTGGTGAGGAACTGCGCTAGATAAAGGATAAGTTCAGACGAGGTTTTCGGGCCTTTGCCGTCCGCCAATTGCACCAGCAGTTCATCGGTGGCGCGCAATGGACGCAAACGCAGGGAAATCACCCGCTGAGCTGAAGCGAAAATGCGCACCGAGACCATGTCTTCCGGCTCTGCACCCGGATTGAGATTGACCCCACGCAGAAACAGCAGCAACTCGGAATCCGGCAACGGCAACAGGCGCGGTCGAGTGTTCTCTTCCAGCAGCAGATCGCAGGTGAATTCATTTAGACCGCTGGATTTGCGCAGCCAGGTCTGCGTTTGCGGATGGCTGCGATCCCAATGCAGCCACAGACTTTCATGGGCCTGCAGCTGCAAATCGTCGAGCTCAGTCCGGGCTATCGAACGCGCACCGCCTTTTCCGTCCAGCACCAGGGCATGCACCAGCCCCCATTGCGCGTTTTCTTCCTCGAACATCCGCATCCCTTTGTCGAAAATCTTATTCAGGCATCTGCAGCGGACTCGGCGAGACGATCACGCCGTTGTTGTCCGCATAAATGTAGTGGCCCGGGTGGAACGTCACACCAGCGAAAGTCACCGGGACGTTGAGGTCACCAATGCCGCGTTTTTCGGTTTTCATCGGGTGGCTGGCCAACGCCTGCACGCCCAGATCGGTCTGCGCAATGACGTCGACGTCACGGATGCAGCCGTAGATGACCAGCCCTTCCCAGCCGTTTTTAGCGGCTTTCTCGGCGATCATGTCACCCAGCAGCGCGCGACGCAGCGAACCGCCGCCATCGACGACCAGCACTTTGCCGTTGCCCTTGAGCTCAGCCTGTTCCTTGACCAGCGAGTTGTCTTCGAAGCATTTGATGGTCACGATTTCGCCACCGAACGAATCACGGCCGCCGAAATTGCTGAACATCGGCTCCAGCACCTGCACCAGCTCCGGATAGGCGTCGCACAGGTCAGGCGTAAGGTAATGGTTCATCGAAAAACTCCTGTAAAAAGCAAGACGATCAAGGATGCCGCGTTCTGAAGAGACGAGTGCCGGTGGTCGCTGTTTACCTTAGCTCATTGAATGTTCGCTGAATGAACCTGAACAAACGCTGAAACGTAATCGCTAAACTGCCACCGAATATGACCAGAACCGCACAATTCGTCATATCTTAGCCGCAAGCCGACCTTTACGAAATGCCCTTTACCCAGCCCCGTCTCAGACCGCAGCAGCCAGATCAGGCTTCTCGCCTAGTAACGGCGTGTGCTGATCGTTCAACCAGCGCGCGACCAAGGGCCACACTTCATTCTGCGCCGCTTTGCTCACCAACATTTCAACATGACCGAAATTATCGGTGAAACCCTGCTCGCGCCCCAGATTGACGAATTGCTTGTGCTCGGAGCCGATCTGTTCGAACAGTTTGCGACAGGCCCAGGCCGGATCCTGATGATCCCCCGCCGCCGTCACTGCCAGCACCGGCACCTTGACGTCGGCCAGACCCGCCCACCAATCCTTGTCCTTGTCACCAAAACGGCCGAACAAGCCGTACCAGCGCATGCTTTCCAGCGCCAGGCCGATCGGCTCATCTTCCGGGCCACGCTTGAGGCGCGAACCCGACAGTTGCGCGAAGCGCTTGAGAATAAAGCGCCCACTCCACTCCACTGGCGGGATTTTCAGCGGCCAATAGGTGCGGCTGACCTGAGTACCGAAAAACGCCGCAGAAGCTACGGCAGGCTCGCCAAGGTATTCGCCACCGAGCGCCGCGGCCAAGGTGATGCCGCCCAGCGAATGGCCGATCCAGTGCGGAATCTGCCCGCTCTGCTCTCGCACGAATGCGGCAATCGCCGGCAGATCGTAACGGGCATAGTCGGCGACACGGTTGCGTCGGTATTCCTCATTGCGCTGCGACAGGCCGTGACCGCGCATCTCCGGAATCCAAACGTCGAACCCCAGTCGCGTCAGATATGCGCCCAGGCCCAGGCCTTTGGGTGAAAACCAGAAGCGTCGATTGGAAAAACTGCCGTGCAGCAAAATCACCGGCACACCGCGAGGCGCCGTGTCATCGGCCATGCCCAAGCGGGTCACAGCGATTTCCACGGACCAGTCGGGACTGTTGCCGGGTTTCAGTCGATACACGTCTTCGCTCAGATCACCACGCCGTTCAGCGCTGATCAGGGCGACAGGAAATAAGTTGCTGCTGCTTTGCATAATGCTCTTGCACAAAAAAGGGCGGCATCTACAGGAGCCCGCCCTACTTGAATCTCAAGGCCCGCCCCCTGTGGGAGCGGGCCGTTCACATACTCTTTAAGCCGGTGTCTGACCTTCGGCGAGGAAGAACCAGGTTTCCAGCACGGTATCCGGGTTCAGCGACACGCTTTCGATGCCCTGCTCCATCAGCCACTTGGCCAGATCCGGGTGGTCCGAAGGACCCTGACCGCAGATACCGATGTACTTGCCGGCCTTGTTGCACGCGGCAATCGCGTTGGCCAGAAGCTTCTTGACCGCCGGATTACGCTCGTCAAACAGGTGCGCGATGATACCGGAATCGCGGTCCAGACCCAGGGTCAACTGCGTCAAGTCGTTGGAGCCGATCGAGAAGCCGTCGAAGAATTCGAGGAATTCTTCAGCAAGGATCGCGTTGGATGGCAGTTCGCACATCATGATCACGCGCAGACCGTTTTCGCCGCGCTTCAAGCCGTTTTCGGCGAGCAGATCGACGACCTGACTCGCTTCGCCCAAGGTACGAACGAACGGCACCATGATTTCGACGTTGGTCAGGCCCATCTCGTTGCGCACACGTTTCAGCGCACGGCATTCCAGTTCGAAGCAGTCACGGAACGATTCGCTGATGTAACGCGAAGCGCCACGGAAGCCCAGCATCGGGTTTTCTTCTTCCGGCTCGTACAGCTTGCCGCCGATCAGGTTGGCGTATTCGTTGGACTTGAAGTCCGACAGGCGCACGATGACTTTCTTCGGCGTGAACGCCGCCGCCAGGGTGCTGATGCCTTCCACCAGTTTGTCGACGTAAAAGTCGACCGGGTCGTTGTAACCGGCGATACGCTTGTCGACGCTGTCTTTGATTTCCTGCGGCAGACCGTCGTAGTTCAACAGCGCTTTCGGGTGGACGCCGATCATGCGGTTGATGATGAACTCCAGACGGGCCAGGCCGACACCGGCGTTCGGCAGTTGCGCGAAGTCGAAGGCACGATCCGGGTTGCCGACGTTCATCATGATCTTGAACGGCAGCTCCGGCATGGCGTCGACGGAGTTCTTCTTGATGTCGAAGCCCAGTTCGCCTTCGAAGATGTAGCCGGTGTCGCCTTCAGCGCAGGACACGGTCACGCCCTGGCCATCCTTCAGCAGTTGGGTGGCATTGCCGCAACCAACCACAGCAGGAATACCCAGCTCGCGAGCGATGATCGCTGCGTGGCAAGTACGCCCGCCACGATTGGTGACGATGGCGCTGGCGCGCTTCATCACCGGTTCCCAGTCCGGGTCGGTCATGTCGGAAACCAGCACGTCGCCCGGCTGGACTTTGTCCATCTCGGAGACGTCCTTGATGATGCGCACTTTACCGGCGCCGATACGCTGGCCAATCGCACGACCTTCCACCAGCACGGTGCCGGTTTCTTTCAGCAGGTAACGTTCCATGACGTTGGCCTGGGTGCGGCTTTTCACGGTTTCCGGACGCGCCTGCACGATGTACAGCTTGCCGTCGTCACCGTCCTTGGCCCACTCGATGTCCATCGGGCAGCCGTAGTGCTTCTCGATGATCATCGCTTGCTTGGCCAGTTCGCTGACTTCAGCGTCGGACAGGCAGAAACGCGCGCGGTCAGCCTTGTCGACGTCGATGGTCTTGACCGAACGACCGGCCTTGGCTTCGTCGCCGTAGATCATCTTGATGGCTTTGCTGCCCAGGTTGCGACGCAGGATCGCCGGGCGACCGGCCTCCAGCGTGCCCTTGTGCACGTAGAACTCGTCCGGGTTGACCGCGCCTTGTACGACGGTTTCGCCCAGGCCGTAGGCGCCGGTGATGAACACCACGTCACGGAAACCGGATTCGGTATCGAGGGTGAACATCACGCCGGCAGTGCCGGTTTCCGAACGCACCATGCGCTGCACGCCAGCCGACAGGGCAACCAGTTTGTGGTCGAAGCCCTGGTGCACGCGGTAGGAAATCGCACGGTCGTTGAACAGCGAAGCGAACACCTCTTTGGCGGCGCGGATAACGTTTTCCACACCACGGATGTTCAGGAAGGTTTCCTGCTGACCGGCGAACGAGGCGTCCGGCAAGTCTTCGGCGGTGGCGGAAGAACGCACGGCCACGGCCACGTCAGGGTTGCCGGCCGACAGCGCGGCAAACGCGGTGCGGATTTCGGCATTCAGTTTTTCAGGGAATTCGGCTTCCATGATCCATTGACGGATCTGCGCGCCGGTCTTGGCCAGGGCGTTGACGTCATCAACGTCGAGCGCGTCGAGGGCCTGGTGGATCTGGTCGTTGAGGCCGCTCAGTTCGAGGAAATCACGATAAGCCTGAGCCGTCGTGGCGAAGCCGCCGGGGACCGAAACACCGGCGCCTGCCAGGTTACTGATCATCTCGCCCAGGGATGCGTTCTTGCCCCCCACATGCTCAACATCGTGTTTGCCGAGCTTATCGAGGGAAACTACGTACTCTACCAAGGTGATCTCTCCACTAACTGTGTTGGAAAAGCTCAGAAACCGGCGGCCCGGGGGAGCCTTGGCCGGTTGTATGGCCTGGACCTGGAAAATAAGTGAGAATGCGGGCCAATCGCGGCCGACAAATCGCGCCTATCATATCCAAGATTCGTTACTAGCTTAAGGCCCAAGGTGCAAATGAAACGATCTGCTTTCTTCATCTCCGATGGCACCGGCATCACTGCCGAAACCCTGGGTCAAAGCCTTCTGGCGCAGTTCGAAAACATTACCTTCAGCAAATTCACGCGACCGTACATCGACAGCGTGGATAAAGCGCGGGCCATGGTACAACAAATCAACAAAGCCGCCGAAACCGACGGCTTCCGCCCGATCATCTTCGACACCATCGTCAATCAGGACATCCGTGAGATTCTCGCAACGTCCAATGGTTTCATGATCGATATTTTCTCGACCTTCCTCGCCCCGCTTGAGCAGGAACTGACCGAGCATTCTTCCTACACCGTCGGCAAGTCCCACTCGATCGGGCACAACTCCAATTACATGGAGCGCATCGAGGCGGTGAACTTCGCCCTCGACAATGACGACGGTGCGCGCACGCACTATTACGACAAAGCCGATTTGATACTAGTGGGCGTGTCGCGATGCGGCAAAACGCCGACGTGTCTGTACATGGCCATGCAGTTCGGCATCCGCGCGGCCAACTATCCGCTGACCGAAGACGACATGGAGCGCCTGACCCTGCCAACGGCCCTGCGCGCCCATCAGCACAAGCTGTTCGGCCTGACCATCGACCCGGACCGCCTCACCGCTATCCGCAATGAGCGCAAGCCCAACAGCCGTTATTCGAGCTACGCCCAGTGCGAATTCGAAGTGCGCGAAGTGGAAAACCTGTTCCGCCGCGAGAACATCCCGAACATCAACTCCACGCATTTTTCGGTGGAAGAGATTTCGGCGAAGATTCTGGTGGAGAAAGGTGTGGAGCGGCGCTTCAAGTAGATTGCTGGTGTCTGTGCGACCGCTATCGCGAGCAGGCTCACTCCTACAGTTGATCTTCAGCGGGCACAGATCATGTGGACGACAGAGATTCATTGTAGGAGTGAGCCTGCTCGCGATGAACGATTACACGATCTCTGTCAGTGCCCGGCTTAAAGCTTCAAAACCTGCAAGCAACAACCGATCATCCCCCACCGCATTACACACACTCACCCGAATAAATTGCGGCACCGCTGCATGCCCCACCGCAAACGCCTCAGCGGTGGCCACCAGATAGTTGTTCTCCTTCAACTCCGCCGCAATCTGCGACGCCCGCCACAGCTCAGGCACTTGCACCCAGAAATGCGGACTGTAAGGGTGAGTCTTGTAGTCCAAGCCTTGCAGAACAGGTGCCACCAAAGCCTTGCGCCGAGCGATCTTGCTGATCTGTTCGTCCAGCAAACGCTCGGCCATACCGCTTTCAATCCACAGACTGGCCACTTCCATCGATAACGGATTGGCCATCCAGCACGTTGCGCGGATGGCGGCGCTCAAACGCCCGATCAACGCTTGCGGCGCGTGCAGATAACCGACGCGCAATCCGGCAGAAACAGCCTTGCTCAGGCTGCCGATCAACACCGAACGTTCCGGCGCGAAATAACTCAGCGGCAACGGGCGCTGACGATCCAGCACGGCATGGGCTTCATCCTCAATGATCAGCAGGTTGTACTGGCGACAGAGGTCGGCAATCGCCTCGCGCCGTGGGATCGACATCACAGCGGCTGTAGGATTCTGGATCGTTGGGGTGCAATACAGTGCAGAAACGCGATGCTGACGGCAGATTTCTTCCAGTGCCGACGGCACAAGTCCTTCGTCATCCATCGCCGCGCCAATGAGTTTTATCCCGAGCTGACGTGCGACGCCGATCAATCCCGGGTAGGACAAATGCTCGGTCACAACGGTGTCGCCGGCCTTGAGCAAACCCATCAACGCGCACAACAGACCATGTTGGCCGCCGTTGACGCACAACACCTGATCGACATGCGGGACAAACGTCCCGTGCTGCAACCAGACCGCACCCGCCAAGCGGTGCCGTGCCAGCCCACCTTCAGCGGTGTATCCAGTCAACTGCTGTAACACCCGTGGATCACTCGCCAAGTCCTGGAGACTCTGGCTCATGAACGCCGCCTCTTGTCCTGGCATCGGCTGATTGCGGCTCATGTCGAAGCAGGCTGACGGCTCATCGCTGACATTACGAAAGCCTTTGTCCTGCGGCCGCTCCATCCCGCGCTGACACACATAGGTGCCATCTCCTACGCGAGCAACCACCAATCCGACACGCTCAAGTTCACCGTAAGCACGGCTGATAGTGCCAATGGTCACGCCCAGGCTGTCAGCCAGCAATCGGTGGGGCGGCAACTTGCATCCCGTATCGATCACACCTTCGTCGATGGCCTGTGCGACCGCATCGGCCAAGCGTTTGTATTTCACGCCGACGCCATTGGCGAGGCCGTCGCGGAGGATTGACACCATGGCAATACTTACTTTGACAGTCATTCTCGCCCCGAATAGCGTACTGAAAACAGGTTCAATCAGAAATAGACCGTTTCTACGATCAGGTCAATTCCACCGTTCGGAGCACGCCGCATGTCGACCGCCGTCAGCACACCGATGAACATCAGCAAACCCTGGCTCGCCGGATTGCTCACCAGCACGCTGTTTCTGATCGTCTGCCTGAGTTGGGGTACGACGTGGCTGGGGATCAAGATCGCGGTGGAAAGCGTGCCGCCGCTGACCGCTGCCGGCCTGCGTTTTCTGATCGCCTTTCCGCTGTTCCTGAGCTTTGCGCTGTTGCGCAAGGAACCGCTGTTGTTTCCTCGACCAAGCCGCTGGTTTTTTGTGTTCGTCACGCTGTCGTATTTCAGTCTGCCCTACTACCTGCTCAACTATGGCGAGATGCACGTGTCGTCCGGCCTGACAGCGCTGCTGTTCAGTTGCATGCCGGTGTTTATCCTGTTGTTTTCCGCGCTGTTTCTGCGCGAGAAAATCTACCCGTCGCAAATGCTCGGTATCGCGATCGGTTTCGGCAGTCTGTTCATGATTATTCGCAGCCAGGGTCTGCATCTGGATCAGGCCGAATGGCTTGGCGTGTTGGCGATTCTGTGTGCGGCGGTGATGCATGCGCTGTGTTACGTGGTGACGAAAAAACATGGCAGCGCGATCAGCGTGATTACCTGCAACACGCTGCCGATCGGCATTGCCGGAGCGATGTTATTTATTGTCGGATTGAGCGTCGAAACGCCGGTGTTTGCGCAAGTGACAACACGCTCGTGGGCCGCCCTGTTCTATCTCGGGCTGGTGGCCTCGGTCGGCGGATTCATCGTTTACTTTTTGCTGCTTAAACGCCTAAGCCCAATCATCCTGTCGTTCGTGTTTATCATTTTCCCGGTGTTTGCCGTGATCATCGGCGCCTGGTACGAGGGACAAACCCTGTCCCGGGAGCTGATGATCTATTCGGCGATTTTATTGAGCGGCTTTGCGATCACCAAATTGCCCATCGAAAAATGGCGTACGCGGTCCATGTAGGAGCTGCCGAAGGCTGCGATCTTCTGATCTTGTTTTTTACAATCAAAGTCAAAAGATCGCAGCCTGCGGCAGCTCCTACAGGTTTTTCGTCAGATCACAAATAGGTCGACGAAACGGTTTACCGGGGTGGACTCCAGCTGCGTCTGATCCTTGCACAACGCGAAGATTTCGCCGCTGCGCTGGCCGGTGAAACGCGTGGCCAGGTTGGCTTTGAACTTGTCTTCCAGCAACGGAATGCCCTCGACACGGCGGCGGCGATGACCGATCGGGTATTCCACCACGACGTTGTCGGTGCTGCTGCCGTCCTTGAAAAACACCTGCACGGCGTTGGCGATCGAGCGTTTGTCGGCCTCCAGATATTCGCGAGTGAAACGCGGATCTTCGACGATAATCATTTTCTCGCGCAGCACATCGATGATCGGGTGCGCCTTGTGGAAATCATCTTCGTACTGCTCGGCGACCAGATTGCCGAACGCCAGCGGCACGGCGGTCATGTACTGGATGCAGTGGTCGCGGTCGGCGGCATTGGCCAGCGGCCCGACTTTGGAAATGATGCGAATCGCCGATTCGTGAGTGGTGATGACGATCCGGTCGATTTCATGCAGACGATTGCGCACCTGCGGGTGCAGTGTCACCGCTGCTTCACAGGCGGTCTGCGCGTGGAACTCGGCGGGGAAACTGATCTTGAACAGCACGTTTTCCATCACGTAACTGCCGAACGGCCGCGAGAAACTGAAGGCGCGTTTGTTCTCGGGTTTCAATGCCAGATCACTGTTGGTGTGGCTGAACAGCACGTCATAAAAACCCCACTGTTTCGCAGTCAGCACTCCGGGAATGCCCATCTCGCCGCGCAGGGCAATATCGGCCAGACGCACGCCACGACTCGACGCATCCCCCGCCGCCCAGGATTTTCGTGAACCGGCGTTTGGGGCGTGCCGGTAAGTGCGCAGCGCCTGACCATCGGCAAACGCGTGAGACAACGCCGACAACAGTTGCTCACGGTTGGCGCCCATCAGTTTGGCGGTGACAGCGGTTGAAGCAACTTTCACCAGAATGACGTGATCGAGTCCTACGCGGTTGAAGGAGTTTTCCAGGGCGATCACGCCTTGAATCTCGTGGGCCATGATCATCGCTTCCAGCACATCGCGAATGGTCAGCGGCGCTTCAGCGTTGGCCAGACGCTTCTGTGAGAGGTGATCAGCCACCGCAAGAATCCCGCCGAGGTTGTCGGATGGATGACCCCACTCGGCGGCGAGCCAGGTGTCGTTGTAGTCGAGCCAGCGGACGATGCAGCCGATGTCCCACGCGGCTTTGACCGGGTCGAGGCGATAGGAGGTACCGGGAACGCGTGCGCCGAACGGGACGACGGTGCCTTCGACAATCGGGCCGAGGTGCTTGGTGCATTCGGGGAAACGCAGTGCCAGCAGGCCACAGCCCAGTGTGTCCATCAAGCAATTGCGGGCGGTGTCGAGGGCTTCGGCAGAGGGGGCTTTGAAGGTGAGGACGTAATCGGCGATGTCCTGCAGGACATGGTCGTAGTCGGGACGGTTGTTCAGGTCGACGTTGGCGCTCATTGCGGTTCTCCTGTGCGGGAATGATGAGTGGTGCGGTCTTCCTCAGGGCTTGGCGGGTTTGGTTGATTGCAGGTCTGGGGTGCCTGCTTGTTTGGTGTTTCTTCAGTGGGTGGAGCCCCTCACCCTAGCCCTCTCCCGAGGGAGAGGGAACTGATTGGGGGATGCTGTAGAGGTTCACCGACGTGAACGATCGCCATTGAATCCATAATCGATCTGGTCAATGCATAATTTCAAACACCTCGGTCGGCCCCTGAACCCATAATCGACTCAATCTTTCAGGTCGATGTACAACCCCAGACACCTCGGTCGGCTCCCTGAATCCATAATCGACTCGATCTTTCAGGTCGATGTACAACCCCAGACACCTCGGTCGGCCCCCTCTCCCTTTGGGAGAGGGCTGGGCGGGCGGCGTTCCGATGAGGGTAAAAGATCTCGAATCAGAAAGAGTCACCGGGAATGCGCACGTAACCCTCCATCAGGACACGCGCGCTACGGCTCATGATGGCTTTCTTCACCACCCACTCACCGTTCTCCAGACTGGCTTCAGCGCCAACGCGCAACGTCCCGGATGGATGCCCGAAGCGCACGGCATTACGTTCAACGCCACCCGCTGCAAGGTTGACCAAGGTGCCGGAAATCGCTGCCGCCGTCCCGATCGCCACCGCCGCCGTGCCCATCATCGCGTGGTGCAACTTGCCCATCGACAACGCGCGCACCAGCAAATCGACATCCCCAGCGCCAACCGCTTTACCACTCGACGCCACGTAATCCGCAGGCTTGGCAACGAACGCGACTTTCGGTGTGTGTTGCCGTTTCGCCGCTTCATCCAGATTCGATATCAGACCCATGCGCAACGCGCCATAAGCCCGAATCGTCTCGAACATCTGCAACGCTTGCGGATCGCTGTTGATCGCGCTCTGCAGTTCGGTGCCGGTGTAACCGATGTCTGCGGCGTTGACGAAGATCGTCGGGATACCCGCGTTGATCATGGTCGCCTTGAACGTGCCAACACCCGGCACTTGCAGCTCATCGATGAGATTGCCGGTGGGGAACATCGAACCACCGCCGCCCTCTTCCTCCGCCGCCGGGTCCATGAATTCGACTTGCACTTCAGCCGCCGGAAAGGTCACGCCGTCGAGCTCGAAGTCACCGGTTTCCTGCACTTCGCCGTTGGTGATCGGCACGTGGGCGATGATCGTCTTGCCGATGTTGGCCTGCCACACGCGCACCACCGCGACACCGTTGTGCGGAATGCGGCTGGCATCGACCAGGCCATTGCTGATGGCAAACGAACCGACCGCTGCCGAGAGGTTGCCGCAGTTACCGCTCCAGTCGACGAAGGGCTTGTCGATGGAGACCTGACCGAACAGGTAATCGACGTCGTGATCAGCCTTGATGCTTTTCGACAGAATCACGGTTTTGCTGGTGCTTGAAGTCGCGCCGCCCATGCCGTCGATTTGTTTGTCGTAGGGGTCGGGACTGCCGATCACGCGCAGCAATAAAGCGTCGCGAGCCGGGCCTGGAATCTGCGCCGCTTCGGGCAGATCCTTGAGGCTGAAGAACACGCCTTTGCTGGTGCCGCCGCGCATGTAGGTGGCGGGGATCTTTATTTGTGGTGCGTGAGCCATGATGCTCCTTACCGAGGGCACGGGACTTAAAATCCCCTGCCCACATCAGTTGATTTAAACGGCAACCGCCGACTCTTCAAGGAAGTCCTGAGCGAAACGCTGCAACACGCCGCCAGCCTCGTAGATCGACACTTCTTCAGCGGTATCCAGACGGCAGGTCACCGGCACGTCAACGCGCTCGCCGTTCTTGCGATGGATCACCAGCGTCAGATCCGCACGCGGTTTGCGCTCGCCGATCACGTCATAGGTTTCGCTGCCGTCGATGGCCAGCGTGTGACGGTCGGTGCCCGGCTTGAACTCCAGCGGCAACACGCCCATGCCCACCAGGTTGGTGCGGTGAATGCGCTCGAAACCTTCTGCGGCAATCGCCTCGACACCGGCCAGTCGCACACCTTTCGCCGCCCAGTCGCGGGACGAACCCTGGCCGTAATCGGCGCCGGCGATGATGATCAGCGGCTGCTTGCGCTCCATGTAGGTTTCGATCGCTTCCCACATGCGCATCACTTTGCCTTCCGGCTCGACACGCGCCAGCGAACCCTGTTTGACCTTGCCGTTTTCCACGACCATTTCGTTGAACAGTTTCGGGTTGGCGAAGGTCGCGCGTTGTGCGGTCAAGTGGTCGCCACGGTGGGTGGCGTAGGAGTTGAAGTCCTCTTCCGGCAGGCCCATTTTTGCCAGGTATTCGCCGGCGGCGCTGTCGAGCATGATTGCGTTTGATGGCGACAGGTGATCGGTGGTGATGTTGTCCGGCAGCACCGCCAGCGGGCGCATGCCCTTCAGCGGACGGGCGCCGGCCAGTGCGCCTTCCCAGTACGGTGGACGGCGGATGTAGGTGCTCATCTCGCGCCAGTCGTACAGCGGCGTGACTTTCGGGCCTGTGTCTTCGTGGACGGCGAACATCGGAATGTAGACCTGACGGAACTGCTCAGGCTTGACCGAAGACTTCACCACCGAGTCGATTTCTTCATCGCTCGGCCAGATGTCTTTGAGGCGGATTTCCTTGCCGTCCACAACACCGAGCACGTCTTTTTCGATATCGAAACGGATGGTCCCGGCAATCGCGTAAGCGACCACCAGCGGCGGTGACGCGAGAAACGCTTGCTTGGCGTACGGGTGGATGCGGCCGTCGAAGTTGCGGTTGCCCGAGAGCACAGCGGTCGCATACAGATCGCGGTCGATAATCTCTTGCTGGATCAGCGGATCGAGCGCGCCGGACATGCCGTTGCAGGTGGTGCAGGCGAAGGCGACGACGCCGAAACCGAGCTGCTCCAGTTCAGTGGTCAGCCCTGCTTCGTCGAGGTACAGGGCGACGGTTTTTGAACCCGGCGCCAGCGAGGATTTCACCCACGGTTTGCGGGTCAGGCCGAGCTTGTTGGCGTTGCGTGCGAGCAGGCCGGCGGCAATGACGTTGCGCGGGTTGCTGGTGTTGGTGCAACTGGTGATGGCGGCGATGATCACCGCGCCGTCGGGCATTTGCCCCGGCACGTCATCCCACTGCCCGGAGATGCCTTTAGCGGCCAGATCCGCCACCGCGACGCGGGCGTGCGGGTTGCTCGGCCCGGCCATGTTGCGCACCACCGACGACAGATCGAAAGTGAGACCGCGCTCGTATTGCGCGCCTTTCAAACTGTCGGCCCACAGGCCGGTGAGCTTGGCGTATTGCTCGACCAACTGCACTTGCTGGTCTTCGCGGCCAGTGAGTTTCAGGTAATCGATGGTTTGCTGGTCGATGTAGAACATCGCCGCCGTGGCGCCGTATTCCGGAGCCATGTTGGAGATGGTTGCGCGGTCGCCGAGGGTCAGCGCCGCCGCGCCTTCGCCGAAGAATTCCAGCCATGCGCCGACGACTTTCTGCTTGCGCAGGTATTCGGTCAGCGCCAGCACCATGTCGGTGGCGGTGATGCCCGGTTGCAGCTTGCCGGTCAGTTCGACGCCGACGCTTTCGGGCAAACGCATCCACGACGCGCGACCGAGCATCACGCTCTCGGCTTCGAGGCCGCCGACGCCGATGGCGATCACGCCCAGCGCATCGACGTGCGGGGTGTGGCTGTCGGTGCCGACGCAGGTGTCGGGGAACGCAACGCCTTCACGCACCTGAATCACCGGCGACATTTTCTCCAGGTTGATCTGGTGCATGATGCCGTTGCCCGGCGGGATCACATCGACGTTTTTGAAGGCCTTTTTGGTCCAGTTGATGAAGTGGAAACGGTCTTCGTTGCGCCGGTCTTCGATGGCGCGGTTTTTCTCGAACGCTTGCTTGTCGAAACCGCCCGCTTCTACTGCCAACGAGTGGTCGACGATCAATTGCGTCGGCACTACCGGGTTGACCTGCGCCGGGTCGCCGCCCTGCAAGGCGATGGCGTCGCGCAGGCCGGCAAGGTCGACCAGCGCGGTCTGGCCGAGAATGTCGTGGCAGACCACACGCGCCGGGAACCACGGGAAGTCGAGGTCGCGTTTGCGCTCGATCAATTGCTTGAGGGAATCGGTGAGCGTGGCCGGGTCGCAGCGACGCACAAGGTTTTCCGCCAGCACGCGGGAGGTGTACGGCAGGGTGTCGTAACTGCCGGGCTGAATCGCCTCGACAGCCGCGCGGGCGTCGAAATAATCCAGAAGGGCTGCCGGGCAGGGTTTTGCGGAATTCTGTGTTCATCGGGTCAGGACTCGGGTCACGGTAGTTTCAAAGGGTGGGGCCAGACACCGACCTCAAAATTCACACTGAATCCTGTGGGAGCTGGCTTGCCAGCGATGCGGTGGGTCAGTCAGCATCATTGTTGGATGTGACGCCGTCATCGCTGGCAAGCCAGCTCCCACAGGGATTTAGGTGAGCTTCGAGATCAGTATTCGGCCCTCACCATTTCAGCGACGTTCGATTGGCACGAACTTGCGCTGTTCGACGCCGACGTACTCGGCGCTTGGACGGATGATGCGGTTGTTGGCGCGTTGTTCGAACACATGCGCAGCCCAGCCGGTCAGGCGCGAGCAGACGAAGATCGGTGTGAACAGCTTGGTCGGAATGCCCATGAAGTGGTACGCCGAGGCATGGTAGAAATCGGCATTCGGGAACAGTTTCTTCTGCTCCCACATGGTCTTGTCGATGGCTTCCGAGACCGCGAACAACACCTTGTCACCGACTTCATCGGCGAGTTTTTTCGACCAGCCCTTGATCACCTCGTTGCGCGGATCGCTGTCCTTATAGATCGCGTGACCGAAGCCCATGATCTTGTCTTTGCGCTCGAGCATGCCGAGGGTGCCTTTGATCGCCTCTTCCGGCGACGAGAAGCGCTCGATCATTTCCATCGCCGCTTCGTTGGCGCCGCCATGCAGCGGGCCGCGCAGCGAACCGATCGCCGCCGTTACGCAGGAGTACAGGTCGGACAGGGTCGAGGCGCATACGCGGGCGGTAAAGGTCGAGGCGTTGAATTCGTGCTCGGCGTAAAGGATCAGCGAAACGTTCATCACTTTGACATGTAGTTCGCTTGGCTTCTTGTCGTGCAGCAAATGCAGGAAGTGGCCGCCGATGGTTGGCTCGTCGCTGACGCAATTGATGCGTTTGCCGTCGTGGCTGAAGCGATACCAGTAGCACATGATCGCCGGGAACGCGGCGAGCAAGCGGTCAGTCTTGTCACGCTGCTCGGAGAAGTCTTTCTCCGGTTCGATGTTGCCGAGGAACGAGCAACCGGTGCGCATCACATCCATCGGGTGGGCGTCGGCGGGGATGCGTTCGAGCACTTCTTTCAGCGCTTGCGGCAAGTCGCGCAGCTTGCTCAGCTTGCCTTGGTATTCGTCGAGTTGCGCCTGGGTTGGCAGCTCGCCGTACAGCAGCAGGTACGCGACTTCTTCAAATTGTGCATCGGCTGCCAGTTCACGCACGTCGTAGCCGCGATAGGTCAGCCCGGCACCGGCCTGGCCCACGGTGGACAGTGCGGTTTGCCCGGCAACCTGGCCACGGAGCCCGGCGCCACTGAGTACTTTTGCTTCGGCCATTGTTTTCTCCAATCTTGAATTTGTTAGGGAGTGTGGCGAAAAGATTGCAGCCTCGTTGCACTCGTCAGCTCCTACAGGGGAATGCGGTTCATGTAGGAGCTGCCGCAAGCTGCGATCTTTTGATCTTTATTTTTTCGCGGCAAACAACGCGTCGAGCTTCTGCTCGAACGTGTGGTAATCGATGCGATCGTAAAGCTCCATGCGAGTCTGCATGGTGTCGATGACATTCTGCTGCGTGCCGTCGCGACGGATCGCGGTGTAGACGTTTTCCGCCGCCTTGTTCATCGCGCGGAACGCCGACAGTGGATACAGCACCAGCGACACGTCGGCGCCGGCCAGTTGCTCGGTGGTGTACAGCGGTGTCGAACCGAACTCGGTGATGTTGGCCAGGATCGGCGCTTTCACGCGGTTGGCGAACAGCTTGTACATCTCCAGTTCAGTGATGGCTTCCGGGAAGATCATGTCGGCGCCGGCCTCGATGCACGCCGCTGCGCGATCGAGAGCCGACTCCAGACCTTCCACCGCCAGCGCATCGGTACGCGCCATGATTACAAAGCTGTCATCGGTACGGGCATCGACGGCGGCTTTGATGCGATCGACCATTTCCTGCTGACTGACGATTTCTTTGTTCGGACGGTGGCCGCAGCGCTTGGCGCCGACCTGATCCTCGATGTGAATCGCCGCCGCGCCAAACTTGATCATCGACTTGACCGTGCGCGCGACGTTGAACGCCGACGAGCCAAAACCGGTGTCGACGTCGACCAGCAGCGGCAGATCGCAAACGTCAGTGATCCGCCGAACATCGGTCAGCACGTCATCCAGACCGGTGATGCCCAGATCCGGCACGCCGAGGGAACCTGCGGCCACCCCGCCACCGGACAGGTAGATCGCCTTGAAACCGGCGCGCTTGGCCAGCAGCGCGTGGTTGGCGTTGATCGCGCCGACCACTTGCAATGGGTGCTCGCTGGCGACCGCATCGCGGAAACGCTGGCCTGGAGTGCTGTGCTTGGAACTCATGACTCACCTCGTTCAGTGGCTGTCTTATTGTGGGCGCCGTCCTGATAGTGACGGGCGATGTTGCGTTTCGAGGCGCCGATGTGACGGCGCATCAACAATTCCGCGAGTTCGCCGTCACGGTCGGCGATGGCATCGAGAATCCGGTGGTGTTCGGCAAAGGCCTGGCGCGGGCGGTTCGGCGTGGTGGAAAACTGGATGCGGTACATGCGCACCAGTTGATACAGCTCGCCGCAGAGCATCTGCGTCAGCGTGCGGTTGCCGCTGCCCTGGATGATCCGGTAGTGGAAGTCGAAATCGCCTTCCTGCTGGTAATAACCAACGCCGGCCTGAAACGCGGCGTCGCGCTCATGGGTTTCCAGCACTCGGCGCAGTTCGTCGATTTCTTCGACGCTCATGCGTTCGGCCGCCAGACGGCAGGCCATACCTTCGAGGGATTCGCGGATTTCGTAGAGTTCGAGCAGTTCGGCGTGGCTGAGCGATACCACCCGTGCGCCGACGTGCGGCACGCGCACCAGCAGGCGCTGACCTTCCAGCCGATGAATCGCCTCACGCAACGGCCCACGGCTGATGCCGTAGGTGCGCGCCAACTCCGGTTCGGAGATCTTGCTGCCCGGGGCGATTTCGCCTTTGACGATGGCCGCCTGAATGCGTCGGAAGACGTTTTCCGAAAGCGTCTCGGAATCGTCGCCGCTGATGACCGGGGGATCGAGTTGATCCAGCATGATTGTCGACACCTTTAAATCCAATGCGGCAAAAACTAGCCAATTCGCCCGCATCAGTCAAAGGATAAATAGACATTGTCGACAATCGTCTAATAACCTTAAAAGATCGCAGCCTTCGGCAGCTCCTACAGGGCGCACGCAAATCCAATGTAGGAGCTGCCGAAAGCTGCGATCTTTTGATCTTTTATAGACCGGTGCAGGCGCTGGCGCCATAAACCCACCGTGCTAGAATGCCGCCCGCATTTGCTGGCCATTTGTACGGCTTGTCATAAAAAGCTGATAGGCACACGAAGGGCCTTGCGCAAGTTTTGCCAAGGACCTGAACCGAAAACGGAACGCTGCGCACCAGGATTTATGAGACTCAAGCCTTTCCCCACATTCTTTGCCCTGTTTTGCCTGCCCGGCCTCGCCGCCGCGGGGGAAAAAACCGTGTACGGCCTCAACGAATACGCTTCGCTTGACGGCATCAATCTGGAAGTCGCGGCCAAACTCGACACCGGGGCGAAAACCGCCTCGCTGAGTGCCCGCGACATCAAACGCTTTAAACGCAACGGTGAGTCCTGGGTGCGCTTCTACCTGGCCATCGACGCCGCGCATTCGCACCCGATCGAACGGCCGCTGGCGCGGGTCAGCAAGATCAAGCGCCGCGCCGGCGACTACGACCCGGAAGAAGGCAAGAAGTACACCGCCCGTCCGGTGATCGAGCTGGATATCTGCATGGGATCAGCGCTGCGCAGCATCGAAGTGAACCTGACCGACCGAAGTGCGTTCCAATACCCGCTTTTGATTGGCTCCGAGGCGCTGAAACGCTTCGACGCGCTGGTCGACCCCAGTCTTAAATACGCTGCCGGCAAACCCGCCTGCACCATCGCCGCTCATACCGCCGAGTAATTTCCATGCGTTCTCTAACCTTCCACCTGAAAATCCTGATCACCATTCTGGTGCTCCTGGGCGTTTCGGTTACGGCCTATCAGATTTTCGTGCTCGGCATTCCGGTGACCGAAGATGCGACCGACGACTTGTGGAACATCGACGCCAAGGTCGAATTCGTCGCCAGCACCAAGGATCCGGTGAAGATCCAGATGTTCGTGCCGCCGTTGAGCCGCGATTACGTCAGCCTCAACGAGAGTTTTATCTCCAATAACTACGGCGTCGCCGTGAACCGCGTCGACGGCAACCGCAAGGTCACCTGGTCGGCGCGCCGGGCCAAAGGGAATCAGACGCTTTATTACCGTCTGGTGCTGACCAAGCGTTACACCGCGGAAAAATCCAAGATCAAAGGCCCGACCTTCCGCGACAGCATGGTCATCGAAGGCCCGGAGAAAATCGCCGCCGAAGCACTGCTCGCGCCGATCCGCCAGCATTCCGCCGACGTCGAAACGTTTATTGGCGAGGCGATCAAACGCGTCAACAACGTTAACGACGACAACGTGAAACTGCTGCTGGCCGGCGATCCGTCGACGCCGCACAAAGCCAAAATCGTTGAACTGCTGTTGTCCATCGCCCACGTGCCGGTGGAAAAAGTCCACACCATCCGCCTCGTCGCCGACCAGCCGCAAACGCCTGAACTGTGGCTGCGCAGCTTCAACGGCAACGACTGGCTGTACTTCAATCCGGAAACCGGCGAACAAGGCCTGCCGACCGACCGTCTGCTGTGGTGGACCGGCGATGAGAACCTGATCACCGTCGACGGCGGCAAGAAGGCCAACGTGACCTTCAGCCTGAATAACAGCGAGATGAACGCGATTCGTCTGGCCAAGCTGACCGACGAAAACACCGACGCCAACTTCCTCGAATACTCGCTGTACGGCCTGCCGCTGCAGACCCAACAGACGTTCATGATCATGGTGATGATCCCGATCGGTGTGCTGGTGATCCTGATCCTGCGCAACCTGATCGGCCTGCAGACCCTCGGCACGTTCACCCCGGTACTGATCGCCCTCGCCTTCCGCGAAACGCAGCTGGGCTTCGGCATTCTGCTGTTTACCGTGATCACCGCGCTGGGTCTGTCGCTACGTTCGTACCTGGAACACCTGAAGCTGCAAATGCTGCCGCGACTCTCGGTGGTGCTGACCTTTGTCGTGGTGTTGATCGCGGCGATCAGCCTGTTCAGCCATAAGCTCGGTCTGGAGCGCGGCTTGTCTGTTGCGCTGTTCCCGATGGTGATTCTGACCATGACCATCGAACGCCTGTCGATCACTTGGGAAGAGCGCGGTGCCAGCCATGCGATGAAAGTCGCGATTGGTACGCTGTTTGCCGCCTCGCTGGCGCACCTGATCATGACCGTGCCTGAGCTGGTCTATTTCGTGTTCACCTTCCCGGCGATCCTGCTGATTCTGGTTGGCTTCATGCTGGCGATGGGGCGTTATCGCGGCTACCGCCTGACTGAACTGGTGCGTTTCAAGGCTTTCCTGAAGAAGGCTGACGCCTGATGTTCGGTTTCTGGAAGACCTGGAAGGCCCTCGAGGCGCGGGGCATCATGGGCATCAATCGGCGTAACGCCGACTACGTGCTCAAGTACAACAAGCGCAGCCTGTACCCGATCGTCGATGACAAGATCATCACCAAGGAGCGCGCCATCGCGGCCGGCATTCACGTGCCAGAGCTGTATGGCGTGATTTCCACCGAAAAGGAAATCGACAAGCTCGGCGAGATCATCGGCGGGCGCAGCGACTTCGTGATCAAACCGGCCCAAGGCGCTGGCGGTGACGGCATCATTGTCATCGCCGACCGTTTCGAAGGTCGCTATCGCACGGTATCGGGCAAAATCCTCGCCCACGAAGAGCTTGAGCATCACATCTCGAGCATCCTCACTGGCCTGTATTCGCTGGGCGGCCATCGTGACCGGGCGCTGATCGAATACCGCGTGACTCCGGATCAGATCTTCAAAAGCATCAGCTACGAAGGTGTGCCGGACATCCGCATCATCGTGCTGATGGGTTATCCGGTGATGGCGATGCTGCGCCTGCCGACCCGGCAGTCGGGCGGCAAGGCCAACCTGCACCAGGGCGCGATTGGCGTGGGTGTCGATCTGGCGACCGGTTTGACCCTGCGCGGCACCTGGCTGAACAACATCATCACCAAACACCCCGACACCACCAACGCGGTGGACGGCGTGCAACTGCCCTACTGGGACGGTTTCATGAAACTCGCCGCGGGCTGTTATGAGCTGTGCGGGTTGGGCTATATCGGCGTGGACATGGTGCTCGATCAGGAGAAAGGTCCGCTGATTCTGGAGCTGAATGCGCGGCCGGGGCTGAATATCCAGATCGCCAATGACTGTGGGCTGACATTGCGCACGCACGCGGTTGAAGCGCGTCTGGAAGAGCTGAAGGCGCGTGGGGTGACGGAATCGGTTGAAGAGCGGGTGGCGTTTACTCAGGAAATGTTTGGGCATATTCCTGCTGTCGAAGGCTAAGAGCTGCAAAACTAAAAGCCCCTCATCGGAACGCCGCCCGCCTACCCCTCTCCCAGAGGGAGAGGGGACTGACCGATGTGGATGTTCGAGGTACGCCGACCTGAACGTCTTGAGTCAAACTCAGGCCTTGAAAAGCATGCAGATCGGCTCCCTTCACCCAAAATATCGAGCCGAACCCAAGTTTTGAAAAGCCCCCGATCTGCTCCCTTTCCCCCTCGCCCCCCTTGGGGGAGAGGGCTGGGGTGAGGGGGTAGGCTTTTGATTTTGATCTGACAGCCGAGAGAGGACTACAATCCCCACCCCGCCTCAACGGCCGATCTGCCCCGCCCATGTTGACCTGCTCCGTACACCCGCTGCCCTACCGCGCCAATCCCGCCGACTATTTCGCGGCCATCCGCAACGCGCCTGGCGCCGTGCTGCTCGACAGCGGCCGACCGAGTGCCGACCGTGGCCGTTATGACCTGCTCAGCGCCTGGCCGCTGGAACAACTGGCGGTAATGCCGGACGAAAGCGGCGATCACTTCCTGCAGCGTCTGCGCGACAATCTGAATCGCCTCGGCGAAGCTGATTTGCCAACGGGTTTCGACCTGCCCTTCGCCGGCGGTTTGATCGGCTATCTGAGCTACGACTTCGGCCGCCATCTGGAAAACCTGCCGAGCCAGGCCCGCGATGATCTGCAATTACCGGATGCACGTTTTGGCCTGTACGCCTGGGCACTGATCAGCGATCACCAGACGGCCAGCAGTCAACTGGTGTTTCATCCATCCGTGATCGATAGCGAGAAAAAGCGGCTGATCGCGCTGTTCAGTCAGCCGCTTGTCGAGTTGATGGCGCCGTTCAAACTGAACCAGCCAATGACCGCCGATCTCTCGGCTGACAACTACCGTCAGGCCTTCGAACGCATTCAGCATTACATTCAGGCCGGCGACTGCTATCAGGTCAACTTCGCCCAACGCTTCCGCGCTTCGTGCCAGGGCGACCCATGGCTGGCTTACTGCGCATTGCGCAAGGCCTGCCCAACGCCGTTCTCCGGTTTCCAGAGCCTGCCCGATGGCGGCGCCGTGTTGAGCCTGTCGCCAGAGCGCTTCGTCAAAGTCAGCCAGCGTCAGGTGGAAACCCGGCCAATCAAAGGCACTCGCCCCCGTGGCCTGACGCCAGCCGAAGATACCGCGAACGCCGCCGAACTGCTGGCCAGCCCCAAGGATCGTGCGGAAAACCTGATGATCGTCGACCTGCTGCGCAACGACCTCGGGCGCACTTGCCGTATCGGTTCGGTGCGGGTGCCGGAGTTGTTCAGCCTGGAAAGCTATCCGAACGTGCATCACCTGGTCAGTAGCGTCACCGGTGAACTGGCCGATGATCGCGACGCACTGGATTTGATTGCCGGCAGTTTCCCCGGCGGCTCGATCACCGGCGCGCCGAAGATTCGTGCAATGCAGATCATCGATGAACTGGAGCCGACCCGGCGCGGGTTGTATTGCGGCTCGTTGCTGTACCTTGACGTGCGCGGCGAGATGGACAGCTCCATCGCGATTCGCAGTCTGTTGGTCAAGGATGGGCAGGTGTGTTGCTGGGGCGGTGGCGGGATTGTCGCTGACTCGGATTGGCAGGCTGAGTATCAGGAGTCGATCACCAAAGTCAGAATCCTCCTCGAAACCCTGCAAAACCTCTGAGTAATGATCGTTCCCACGCTCCGCGTGGGAATGCAGCCCGGGACGCTCCGCGTCCCATCCAAAGCCGAACGCGGAGCGTCCGTTGAGGCATTCCCACGCAGAGCGTGGGAATGATCGTCAGGTGGTTGGGTTTACAGGCTGAGGTCGCGGTTTGAGGCCTTAAGGAATTCCTGCTTCAACTCGGCAAAGGTGTGCACCGCGGGGAACTGCGGGAACTCGCGAATCACATTCTCCGGCGCGTGGAACAGAATCCCCGCATCCGCCTCGCCCAGCATCGTCGTGTCGTTATACGAATCCCCCGCCGCAATCACCCGGTAATACAGGCTTTTGAACGCCAGCACCGACTGGCGCTTGGGATCTTTCTGACGCAACTGATAGCTGGTCACCCGCCCGGTTTCGTCAGTGATCAGACGATGGCAAAGCAAGGTCGGGAAGCCCAACTGGCGCATCAGCGGCTGTGAAAACTCGTAAAACGTATCCGACAGAATCACCACCTGAAAGCGCTCGCGCAGCCAGTTGACGAACTCCACCGCGCCGTCCAGCGGCTTCAGTGTGGCGATCACTTCCTGAATGTCCGACAGCTTCAAACCGTGCTCATCGAGGATGCGCAGCCGCTGTTTCATCAGCACGTCGTAATCGGGAATGTCCCGGGTGGTGGCCTTGAGGGATTCGATTCCGGTTTTTTCGGCGAAGGCGATCCAGATTTCCGGCACCAACACCCCTTCAAGATCCAGGCAAGCAATTTCCACAAGACACTCCCGTTTGTATTGATTATTTGAGTCGAGCGAGGGCGAACTCTAGCGACTCACAGGCAGACGCGCAACGCACGGCAGGCCCCCGAGCCGTGCAGCTTTTTGTTACCATCGGCCCCATATAGAGCGCCCAGCGCCACCGACCTGTAGGAAGCCGCCCTGATGAGTGCAACGTTCGACGTCGTGGAACTCGCCACGACCTATGCCAACAAATCCGCGCAAGACATTCTCAAACTCGCGTTTGCCGAGTTCGGCGATGACTTGTGGATATCTTTCAGCGGCGCCGAAGATGTGGTGCTGGTGGACATGGCCTGGAAGCTCAACAAGAACGTCAAGGTGTTCAGCCTCGACACTGGCCGTCTGCACCCGGAGACCTACCGCTTCATCGATCAGGTGCGCGAGCACTACAAGATCGACATCGAACTGGTGTCGCCGGACTACACGAAACTGGAACCGTTCGTGAAGGAAAAAGGCCTGTTCAGTTTCTACAAGGACGGCCACGGCGAATGCTGCGGCATCCGCAAGATCGAACCTTTGCGGCGCAAACTGTCCGCCGTCAACGCTTGGGCAACCGGCCAGCGCCGCGACCAGAGCCCGGGCACTCGTAGCGCCGTGGCGGTGATGGAAATCGATACCGCGTTCTCCACCCCGGAGCGCACCCTGTACAAGTTCAACCCGCTGGCGCAGATGACCAGCGAAGAGATCTGGGGTTACATCCGCATGCTCGAGCTGCCGTACAACAGCCTGCATGAGCGCGGCTTTATCAGCATCGGCTGCGAACCGTGCACCCGCCCTGTCCTGCCGAACCAGCACGAGCGCGAAGGCCGCTGGTGGTGGGAAGAGGCGACGCAGAAAGAATGCGGGTTGCATGCCGGGAATATCATTAGCAAAGCGTAACTCCCTGCCGCGCTGATTTCCCCCTGTAGGAGTGAGCCTGCTCGCGATAGCGGTGTCTCAGTCGATGAATTTTTTGGCTGATACACCGCTATCGCGAGCAGGCTCACTCCTACATGGATTTGTAGCGACTCCAGAAATGTGTACACACGAATGTCACCATCGGTGCCATTTATGTGTGCACTTTTTACTTTCAGCGCCCTGAAAAGTTACATCCCTGCCAAAAACACCTCGCCTCCGCCCGCTATCAAAATCCCCCGCCAAAAATAAATACCTGTTCGAACGGTCAATTTTTAACCAGCCAATTTCAAAGACTTAGCACTCATCGATAACTTTTCGAAATGAACACGGCCGCCTATAGATCCGCAACTGGCACAAATCTGGCTTTGGTGCATGCATGTTTTGTATACAAAACTGCAAAACATAAAACCACTTTCGATCCGCAAGCCTGAAGCGCCCTATCCCGTACAGGCTGCAGATGCCCCGTAACCAGTGATGCTTTCACTGCTGCGACGAAGATTTGTCGAGCCTGACGGCTTATGCACAGTCATCGCAGCCTTGAACATCAGGAGCCTGCCGGAATGCGTACAAGTCTCTCCAACAACATCGCGCTGAATCTGCCCGCCTCTGTCCCCGCTCAACCGTTACCTCATGACGGTCTGAGCGAGCCGTTACAACTCAGTCCGCGCCTGCACAACAATGATCTCGCGCCGACCAAGGCCGAAGGTCGGCGCTGGGGCAAATACAGCATCTTCGCCCTGTGGACGAATGACGTGCACAACATCGCCAACTACTCGTTCGCCATCGGCCTCTACGCCCTGGGTCTGGGTGGCTGGCAGATTCTGCTGTCGCTGGGGATCGGCGCGGCGCTGGTGTACTTCTTCATGAACCTGTCCGGTTACATGGGGCAGAAAACCGGCGTGCCGTTTCCGGTGATCAGCCGGATCAGTTTCGGCATCCACGGCGCGCAAATTCCTGCACTGATCCGGGCAGTAATCGCCATTGCCTGGTTCGGGATTCAGACGTATCTGGCGTCAGTGGTTTTCCGCGTACTGCTGACTGCCGTGCATCCGGGCTTCGCCGAGTACGACCACGACTCGATTCTTGGCCTGTCGACGCTGGGTTGGGTGTGCTTCGTGGCGATCTGGTTTGTGCAGCTGGCGATTCTGGCCTATGGCATGGAGATGGTTCGCCGTTATGAAGCGTTTGCCGGGCCGGTGATTCTGCTGACCGTGGCCGCCCTCGCCGCGTGGATGTACTTCCAGGCGGACGCGACCATCGCCTGGTCGATCCGCGAACCGCTGACCGGTGGCGAGATGTGGCGCAACATTTTTGCTGGCGGCGCGTTGTGGCTGGCGATCTACGGCACGCTGATTCTGAATTTCTGCGACTTCGCCCGCTCTTCGCCGTGCCGCAAGACCATCAAGGTAGGAAACTTCTGGGGTTTGCCGGTGAATATTCTGGTGTTCGCTGCGATTACCGTCCTGCTGTGCGGTGCGCAATTTCAGATCAATGGCCGGATCATCGAGAGCCCGACCGAGATCATTGCCTCGATTCCCAACACCTTCTTTCTGGTACTCGGTTGCCTGGCGTTCCTGATCGTCACCGTGGCGGTGAACATCATGGCCAACTTCGTCGCCCCGGCCTTCGTGCTCAGCAACCTGGCGCCGAAGTACCTGACCTTCCGCCGCGCCGGGCTGATCAGCGCCACCATCGCCGTGTTGATCCTGCCGTGGAATCTCTACAACAGCCCGTTGGTGATCGTGTACTTCCTGTCTGGCCTCGGCGCCCTGCTCGGCCCGTTGTACGGCGTGATCATGGTCGACTACTGGTTGATCCGCAAAGGCCGGATCAACGTGCCGCAGCTCTACAGCGAAGATCCCAACGGCGCCTATTACTACAGCCGAGGCGTCAATTTCCGCGCGGTGGCGGCGTTTATTCCTGCGGCGTTGATTGCCATCGTCCTGGCGCTGGTCCCGGGTTTCCACAGTGTCTCGCCGTTCTCCTGGCTGATCGGCGCCGGGATCGCCGGAATGCTCTATCTGATCATCGCCAAACGCCAACCGCACTACGCCGACATCAGCGGCGAATCGATCGCTGTCGACAACGTCTGCCATTAACTCCCTCGCGGCCCGGACTTCGGGCCGCAGAACTGCCCGCTATAAGGATTTCCCCATGCGTATTCTCGTGGTCAACGTCAACACCACCGAATCCATCACCGAAGCCATCGCCCGCTCGGCGCAGGCTGTTGCGTCACCCGGTACCGAAATCGTCGGTTTGACGCCGTACTTCGGTGCCGACTCGATTGAAGGCAACTTCGAAAGCTATCTGGCGGCCATCGCGGTAATGGATCGGGTGATGTCTTACGATCAGCCGTTCGATGCGGTGATTCAGGCCGGTTACGGCGAGCACGGCCGCGAAGGCCTGCAGGAATTGCTCAATGTGCCGGTGGTGGATATCACTGATGCGGCGGCGAGTACGGCGATGTTTCTCGGCCATGCCTATTCGGTGGTGACCACGCTGGATCGCACCGTGCCGTTAATTGAGGATCGGCTGAAATTGTCCGGTCTGTGGGATCGGTGTGCTTCAGTTCGGGCCAGTGGTCTGGCCGTTCTAGAGCTGGAGCACGAACCACAACGCGCCCTGGAAGCGATCGTGCATCAGGCTGAACTGGCGGTGACGCAGGACAAAGCCGAGGTGATTTGCCTGGGTTGCGGTGGCATGGCCGGGCTGGATGAACAGATTCGTCGACGCACTGGCGTGCCGGTGGTGGACGGGGTGACAGCAGCGGTGACGATTGCGGAATCGCTGGTGCGCTTGCGCTTGTCGACGTCGAAAGTGCGGACTTATGCAACGCCACGGCCGAAGAACATCATTGGCTGGCCGGGGCGGTTTGCCCGCTGAGGTCATCAGCGAAAACCGAGTCAACCCATTCGCGAGCAGGCTCGCTCCCACAGGGGAAATGCACTCCAAATGTGGGAGCGAGCCTGCTCGCGAAGGCCACACCTCGGTCTGATACCTTGCTCAGATAGCACTGAACCGCCGCGCCACCCCCTGCTCCGCAAACTGCTCAATCACATAATCGACAAACGCCCGAGTCTTGCCCGGCAACAACTTATGCTCGGCGTAGTAAATCGAAATGTTGCCATCATCGACAAACCATTCCGGCAGCACTCGCTGCAACGTCCCCGCCTCCAGATACCCGACCGCAAACGGCATGCTCACCAGCGCGATGCCCAAGCCTTGTGCTGCTGTCCTGCAAGCGGCCTCGGAATCACTCATGGTCATCCGCGCCTTGAGCATCAACGGCTGACAGTTCTGTGGATTGCGTCCGGTCAATTGCCAGGAACGCACGCGTCCGGTCTGCGGCGAGCGGATCAGAATGCCGTCGTGATGATTAAGGTCATCCGGCTCGATGATCGGCGGATGGGCCTGTAAATAGTCGGTAGACGCGACCAATATCCGGTGCGCCGGGCTCAGCTTGCGCGCGATCACGCCTTGCGGCAGTTCGAAACCGCCACCGATGGCCGCATCAAAGCCCTGGGCGATCAGATCGACCTGTCGATTATCGAAATGCCAGTCCGGATTGATCGCGGGGTAGCGCTGCAGAAACTCACCCAGCATCGGCACGATATGCAGACAGCCAAACGCGGCGCCCATGCTGACTTTCAGCGTTCCCGCCGGCAGCCCTTCGACGCTGGAGAGATTGGCCACGGCATTTTGAATGGTGGTCAGGCTACCGCTGACTTGATCCAGAAACAGTTGTCCGGCCTCGGTCAGTGTCAGGCTGCGTGTACTACGCTGGAACAGCCGCACGCCGAGCCGAACCTCGAGTTTGGCCACGCTCTTGCCGACGGCTGCCGGGGTCAGACTCAAGCGTCGTGCGGCCTCGGCAAAGCTGCCGACTTCGGCACTGCGCACGAAGCATTCAATGCTGCTGAAGGTTTCCATGATCGCCACTATAAACTTCTGGTTTACACAGACTATAGCAATCATGGTCTACACAGTTGTCGATACTACGCCGATACTCGCCACCAACACCAAGGCACTCCCGCCTTGAACACTCTGGAGATCGAACATGACCACTCAACACCTCGGCGGCAAAGTCGCTCTGATTCAAGGCGGTTCCCGTGGTATCGGCGCAGCCATCGTCAAACGTCTGGCCGCTGAAGGCGCTGCAGTAGCCTTCACTTACGTCAGCTCCGCGGCGAAAGCCGAAGAGTTGCAGAACAGCATCACCAGCAACGGCGGCAAAGCCCTGGCGATCAAGGCCGACAGCGCCGATGCCGCCGCCATCCGCCACGCCGTCAGCGCCACGGTCGAAGCCTTTGGCCGCCTCGACATTCTGGTCAACAACGCTGGCGTGCTGGCTGTTGCACCGCTGGAAGACTTCAAACTCGAAGATTTCGACCAGACCGTGGCAATCAACATTCGCAGCGTTTTCATCGCTTCCCAGGAAGCCGCCAAACACATGGGCGAAGGCGCACGCATCATCAACATCGGCAGCACCAACGCCGACCGCATGCCCTTCGCCGGCGGCGGTGTGTATGCGATGAGCAAATCGGCGCTGGTCGGTTTGACCAAAGGTCTGGCCCGCGACCTCGGTCCTCGTGGCATCACCGTCAACAACGTGCAACCCGGCCCGGTCGATACCGACATGAACCCGGCGCACGGTGATTTCGCCGAAAGCCTGATCCCGCTGATGGCGGTCGGTCGTTACGGCAAAGCCGAAGAAATCGCCAGTTTCGTTGCCTATCTGGCAGGCCCGGAAGCCGGTTACATCACCGGTGCCAGCCTGACCATCGACGGTGGTTTCGGCGCCTGATTTATCTGAGTCGACTGAACGAAAAACGCCGCCCCTCTGTTTACACAGGGGCGGTGTTTTTTTGTCAGATGTTTACGCCCATTCCAGCGCCGGCAAGCCACAGGCACTTGGCGTGAACGCTTTCAGGCTACGAAGAATCCCGTCAGCGTGTGCGTATTTTTCATCGGCCATGGCGGCATCGGGGATGGCGATCGCGGTCATGCCGGCGGCTTTCGCGGCGGTCACACCGAACGGTGAATCCTCGAACACCAGGCAATCCTCAGGTGCCACGCCCAAGCGTCGGGCAGCGGTCAGAAAGATATCCGGCGCCGGTTTGGCCGCGCCGACTTCCGGATCGTCTGCCGTGACAATGAAATCGAACAGCGCGAACCAGTCGCGGTGCAGCGTGGTTTTCTGGCCGAACGACTGACGCGAGGAACTGGTCCCCACGGCAATCGGGATGTTGTGCGCCTTGAGATGGCGGATCAACTCTTCGGCACCCGGCATCGCTTGTGCGGTGGGAAAACGCTCGCGCATCAGCGGCTCGCGAATCACCAGAAATTCTTCGGCGGTGATCGGTAGATCCAGTGCCTGCACCACGTAATTGGCCAGATCGTTGGCCCCGCGACCAATGATGTTCTGCTTGATGCTCCAGTCGAAAGTGCGCCCGTAACGCTGGGCAATCAGCGAGGTGACTTCGGTGTAAATGCCCTCGGTGTCCAGCAGCAAACCGTCCATATCGAAAATCACGGCCTTGATCGGGCCGAACGCCTTCAGCGGTGCATTCATCATCGGATCCGTTAACAAAGACATCCCGGGCGGCACGGTTGGTGCCGCTACGCGGATCTGATTAAAGGGTTCAGCAGCATAACGAGCGCGACGGACATTGAGCAACGGGCAATGTTTGTTGGGCGATGAACTACTCGCAGATATTTAGCGAAACATCCTACAGATAACGCCTACTCGCCCGACTTCTTTCCTGATTGATCCCCCGCAAAGTCCCCGCACCTTTTTGATGTGCGCGAGAGACTGCGAATGCTTCCAACCGATCGGCTTCTGGTCCTGAACAACAGCATCGGCCTGCTCGTTGTTGCTGCTTTGAATCCCGATGAGCCGGACTTCGAACACCTGATCCGCGAGTTTCGCCTGTGTCTGAACCACTACGACGCTTGGGCCGAGCAGTTCTGGACCGGGACCGCGCTGGATGTCGAGCAGGTGTTTACTGTCGGCAACGACGTGCGCCTCAGCGCGCCGATCAAGTCGCGCCAGCCGCTCAGTTCATCGGTGGTCATGTGCCCGGCCAGCGGGGCGCTGACGCTGGTGCACATGTTCGACGCCGCGCGGTTTGTGCCGATTGGCGATACCCCGGTGACCCTCGAGACGGTGCTTGCCGATGTCGGCGGCGTGCTGACTTTCGGCGAAGCGCTGCATTACACCATCGGCCCCAGCGGCATTCTGCAGGTGACCGACTGCGATCGGGGCCAGCGTTATCGCATCACCTTCTTTCCCGATGTTTCCACCGACCATGTGCGTGCTCTGTATGCCTCTTATCAAGGTGTCATTGCAGGCCTGGAGGGCTGGCTGCGCTCTGAGTGGGCAGGGTTTCAACCACAATGGACGGAGTTTTCCAGCGCCGGATTTCTTGAGCGTTACGGTCAGCTGCAACAGGCC
Source organism: Pseudomonas sp. AC242 (assembly GCF_979258655.1). Lineage (NCBI taxonomy): Bacteria > Pseudomonadati > Pseudomonadota > Gammaproteobacteria > Pseudomonadales > Pseudomonadaceae > Pseudomonas > Pseudomonas sp. AC242. Next base: position 1,240,739 of record NZ_OZ409873.1, on the reverse strand, counting down.
GACTGGCGTGGATTCGAGAGAGCACTGAATGGTGTTTGGGATGACATCCGCCAGGTATTCGCCCTGCTCGCCGATTTGCAGGCCAACAGTGAAAAATTGCTGGAATACCTCAGCGAGGCCGAGCTTGAGGCGTTGTTGAATGCCTCCAGCGACGCCATTGCCAACGGTCTGCTGGTCCTCAGTGACGAACCGCTGCTGTTCATTCATCTGGCCGCGTTTACCAGTTGGCTGAAGATGCTCCCGCCGCAGTATCTGGCTGAAGTGGTGGCCGAGGTGCGGGCCGAACTGCTGATCGGTTTTCTGCTGACGTCGTTGTCGGGTGGCGTCGGCGTGCCACTGCGTTTGAGCAGCAAAGTGCTGGCGAAGATCAAGTCGCCCCGGGCTCGAGAGTGGTTGGCGGCATCCGCGTTGCGGTTGGCGGAACTGACTTCTGCGCCGGAGCTGAATAGACACGCGGGCGCGTTGAAGCCACTGATGTTTCACGCGCGTGACGTTGAGTTGAAACCGACACCGTCGATACCGCTGAACATTCGTCAGGCCGATTCGCTGGTGTTGACGGTGCCGAATCCGGCGCCTGTGGTGCGGGACAAGCCTGGCGCTTCGAGCCGAATGGAACGGCATGAGCCTCACGACGACTCGCCGGATCAGGCGAAAAACCCTAACGGCGACAGCGCTGATTGCGTGCCCTTCACCTGCACCAACGGTTGTCCGGTGTCGATGGTCACCGGCGAAGAACTGCTGACCCTGAGCGATGCGGTGCTTGATGGCGTGTTGCCGTTTGAGTTTGCGCGGTTGTATCGCTCCAGCGCTGCTGAGATCAATGTCGGGCTGGGGTTTGGCTGGAGCCATTCGCTGGCGCATCGGCTGGAGTTTTTCGCTGATGAGGTGGTTTGGGTCGATCACGAAAACCGGCGTACGCGGTTTCCGTTGCCGAGCGTTGAAAGACCGGCGATTCACAACAGTCTGTCGCGGGCGGCGATCTTTCTGGGGGATGAACCGGAGGAGCTGATCCTCGCGCTGGCCGGGGAAACAGCGCGCTTTTATCACTTTCGTGCAGGACGGCTGACGGCGATCAGCGATGGCTATGGCAACCGTCTGACGGTGCAGCGCGATCGCTCTGACCGGGTGCAGCGACTGGACAACGGCGCCGGGCGTTCGCTGCTGTTGCGCTATGACCGCGCGCAGTTGGTTGGTGTGGATTACCAGGTGTTTCGCGACGGTGCCTGGAGCACCGAACAGGCGCTGGTCAGTTACCGCTACGACGCCTATCAGCACCTGATCGAAGCGACCAACGCCGTCGGTGACAGTGAGCGTTACGACTACGACGACGCTCACGTGATCCTGCAACGACAACTGGCGGGCGGGGCGAGTTTTTTCTGGGAGTGGGAACGGTCGGGCAAGGCTGCGCGTTGCGTGCGCCACTGGGCGTCGTTTTCGCAGATGGACACGCGTTACGTCTGGAACGACGACGGCAGTGTCGCAGTGCATTACGTCGATGGCACCGAAGAGACTTACGTCCACGATGATCGTGCGCGGCTGGTGAGTAAAGTCTCAGCGGATGGTGGCAAGCAGCTCAAGGCCTATGACTCTTCGGGGCGGTTGATCGCCGAACAGGATGCCTTGGGTGCGGTCACCGAATACCGCTACGACGAGGTCGGACGGCTGGTGGCGCTGATTCCGCCGGCTGACGCGCCAACGTCCTACGAGTATCGCAACGGTTTCCTGCATAAACGCTCTAGCGGTGACGCGGTGTGGATCTACCGGCGCAATGCCGAGGGCGATGTCACCGAGGCGGTCGATCCGGACGGCCAAGTTACGCATTACTACTACGACACCCGTGGGCAGTTGCTGTCGATTCGCTACCCGGACAGCAGTCGGCATCGGTTGGTCTGGAATGCCCTCGGCCAACTCATTGAAGAGACCTTGCCCGACGGTGGCGTGCGGCGTTTTTCCTACGACGCGCTGGGGCGGCGGACCACAACCGCCGACGAACACGGTGCGGTCACCCGTCAGCATTGGGATGCGGTTGGCCGACTGATCCAGACGACATTTCCTACCGGCAGCACCCGCGCTTACAGCTACGGCGCCTACGGTCAGGTCACCGCCGAGCGCGATGAACTGGGGCGCATCACCCGTTATGAATACGACGACGATCTGCATCTGGTCTCGCGGCGGATCAACCCCGACGGCACGCAGGTGCAGTACCGCTACGACCATGCGCAACTGCTGCTCACCGAGATTGAAAACGAGTCCGGGGAAAAATACCGGCTGGACTACACGCCGACCGGGCTGATTCGTCAGGAGGTCGGTTTTGACGGCCGCCGCACCGCGTACGTCTATGACCTCAACGGGCATCTGCTGGAGAAGACCGAGTTCGGTGATGACGGCTCGACGCTGATTACTGGATATGCAAGAGATGCTGCCGGGCGCCTGTTAATCAAGACCCTGCCCGACGGCATCAAGGTCACCTACCAATACGACCGCCTCGGCCGTTTGATTGGGGTCGACGACGGCCAGCAACACCCGCTGGCCTTCGAGTACGACCGTCAGGACCGCTTGATCACCGAGCATCAAGGCTGGGGCTCCCTGCGTTACCGCTACGATGCCTGCGGCCAGCTCAAGCGCATGCGCCTGCCGGACAACAGCGTGCTCGACTACCGCCACGCCAAGGGTGGCGCGCTGACCGACATCGACCTCAACGGCACGCCGCTGACCCGTCATGTCTATCAGTCCGGACGCGAACGGCAACGCCAGCAGGGTTTGCTGCTCAGCGAATACACCTACGACGATCAGGGCCGATTACTCGCGCATGCCGTAGGCCATCAGCGCGATGCGTTGTTCCGCCGCGATTATGCCTACAACGCCAACGGCAATCTCGCGCACATCGCCGACAGCCGCCACGGCCAGCGCACCTACGGCTACGACGCCCTCGACCGCCTCATCCGCGTACGCCACTCACGTGACGAACTGCCGGAAAGCTTCGCCCACGACCCGGCCGGCAACCTGCTGATGCAGGACCGCCCCGGCCCGAGCCAGATCAAAGGCAACCGCCTGCTGATGCAGGGCGACCGCCACTATGACTACGACGCCTTCGGCAACCTGATCCGCGAACGTCGCGGCCGCGCCCAGACCCTCGTAACCGAATACCGCTACGACAGCCAGCACCGCCTGATCGGCCTGACCCGCCCCGACGGCCAGACCGCCAGCTATCGCTACGACGCCTTCGGCCGACGCATCAGCAAAACCGTCAACGGCGAGACCACCGAGTTTTTCTGGCAGGGCGATCACCTCGTCGCCGAAAGCAGCGAACGCGAATACCGCAGCTACGTCTACGAACCCGGCACCTTCCGCCCGCTCGCCTTGCTCGACGGCAAAGGCCCGCAAAAAGCCTGCCCGTTCTACTACCAACTCGACCACCTCGGCACCCCGCAGGAACTCACCGACTACAGCGGCGACATCGTCTGGTCCGCGCAATACGACGCCTACGGCAAAGTCGCCGCGCTGACCCTCGCCGGCGACGACTACCTGAACCAGCCGCTGCGCTTTCAGGGACAGTACTTCGATGCGGAAAGTGGGCTGCATTACAACCGGCACCGGTACTACGACCCGAGGCAGGGGCGGTATCTGACGCCGGATCCGATCAAGTTGGCCGGTGGGCTGAATCAGTACCAGTACGTGCCGAATCCGACGGGGTGGGTGGATCCGTTGGGGTTGAGCTCTAACTGCCCGCCGCCGAATAAGCCGGGTTGTGAGATGTCGGGTGGGGTTGCTGGGGCTAAGGTAGATGAGGGTGAGCCACAATTACCGGGCTTGATTCATGGCGTTGACCCACATTCAGTGAAGCGAACGCACGCAATTATGGGGAAAAAATCAACTAAACACGTCGAAAAAATAAGGGATGCAATGCGAGCAGATGGGTACGACATGAACTATCCCATAGATGTAGCGGAACATCAGGGCACCCTCTATATTCTAGATGGGCATCACCGTGCAGCGGCTGCAAAACAAACAGCTACTCCTATAACTATAAAATTGATCACAAACATCAGAGAACACAAAGGAGAACTTAATACCATCGAAGAAGTAATTGAATCAGCTGAAAATGTCGGACACGACCGATTGGAGCATCACAGAAGAAGATGAACACAGACGATAAAAATCTTGAGGATCTAATAAATGACTTTCTTTCAAAAGTAGACTACGGCACGGAGTTACTACTAAAAAAATTCGGCACTCGAAATATTTTAAGACTTTGGCGGAGCAAGAAAATCGAACGTTGCGGTGAAATAACTAATGGAATTCAATATGAACTGCACGGCGTAGGGTGCGCCATTCATTTCCCATCAGAATCAGTGGACTTCGACTATGGATCGGACAACAGAATCGACGGCTTTGATGTGTGGCGCCTCTACATTTACGCTAGCGACAGGCCATCTAAATACAAAAAATACTGCGATAAAAAAATAGTTGAAGAGGAGTTTAAAGAATACATCTCATCAGGCCGAATAGAAAAAATGTCGCCATCAGACAACCTTTATATACGCGTCAACCATGCTTTAACTGCGAAATAACAAAAAATTAACGGCGACCTCTTCCGCTCCAACATTTTTACCAACGTTAACCTTCGCAAGCAAACCAATCAGAATCAAGGGGCCTGAAGTATAGGCCCCGGATATTTAAATTCAGTGCGCTGCCATGCTCGACTCTCAAGACAGCTTATTGCTCATCCTCATCCTCTTCATACTCCATATCCGCCTCATCCGAATCATTCAGCGGCACCGTCGCATCATCCATCAGTGAGCCCGGATCTTCATTCCCCGGATCATTGATAAACGGCAATCCACTCGAACCTTTCTCTTCCTTGCCCTCAGTTTCGGGAGTCATGGCAAACCTCATCATCTCGTGGCGTGTATAACGTTCGAAAAGCCCCACAGCCAATCGTTCCGAAGTCTGACGAGCAAATACAAAAAACCCGGCAAAATGCCGGGTTTCCGTTTAACCATCCATCAATGATGGCGGTTTTTATGTTTGTTCTTGTTCTTGTGCTTGTGGCCACCACCCGAATGAGATCCGCCATCGTCACCGAGGTTATTGCCGACCGCACCACCGGCCGCGCCGCCCAACCCAGCGCCAATGGTCGAACCGGTCGAGCCGCCGAGGCTGTTGCCGACGACCGAGCCGCCCGCCGCGCCGAGACCACCGCCAATGGCGGCTTCGGTTCGATTGCGTTTGTTCGCCCCGACGGCACTGCCGGCCGCGCCGCCAACGCCTGCACCTACCGCTGCGCCAGTACTGCCACCGAGTTGTCCACCGACCACATTGCCGAGCGCGCCGCCCAGGCCACCACCCACAGCGGCGGTGCCATCACCAGCGGCCATCGCCCCTTGTGCTACCAGCAAACCGAAAAACAGTGCAGATAATGACAAGCGCATATGAACCTCACAGTTCCCGAAGCGGGACAGTCCGCCCAGACATGGGCCTATGTGAGATTGGAGACGCAAACCGGGAAAACGTTCAGCCATGAAAAAGCCCGACATTGAGCCGGGCTTTTTCTGACAAACGATCAGTCTCAGTGACGCTTGTGTCCTTTGGACAAGTTGCTGCCCACTGCGCCGCCAGCTGCGCCACCCAAGCCTGCACCAATGGTCGCGCCGGTCTTGCCGCCCAGGCTGTTGCCGATCACCGAACCACCGGCTGCGCCAACACCGCCGCCAATCGCCGCTTTGGTCCGGCTACCCTTGCGCGCCGCCACTGCGCTGCCCGCCGCGCCTGCTACGCCAGCACCAATGGCCGCGCCAGTGCTGCCGCCCATTTTCTGGCCGACGACATTACCCAGCGCGCCACCCAAACCACCGCCCAGCGCCGCAGTGCCATCACCGGCAGCCATTGCACCTTGAGCAACCAGAAGCCCCAGAACCAGAGCGGGCAGTGTTAAACGCATGACGTAAACCTCAAAATAGGGATGACAAAAAGGGCCGGGATTTAATGCCGTCGCCGCGCAAAAGTCCAGACGAAATCAGAGGCTTCGCGCACATGGCGCCGATTGGACAGCGATTCTGCAAAAGGTTTTATGACAGGCAAAAAAAAGCCCGCTGGGGAGACGGGCTGGAGACTTGCTTTCTAACGGATGGCTTCACCCTACTGCGGCAGACGTGAAAAGTTTGTGAAAGCAAATTGATTTTTGCCGCCATCGAATGTAAGAAATTTCTTCACACGCACAGTCATAAAAAAACCCCGATCGATGACGGGGTTATTCAGACAAAGATTATTTTCTGGCTCGCGTGGTGACCTTGGGGAGAAATTTCGCCTTCGGTCCCTTGGGTGCCGTGGATTTGATCTTGCCGATCTGCACTGGATCTTCGCCAAATCCAGACTGATACTCAGTCTGGCCGCACCGTACGCAGTTGTTGAAGGAAAATTCAGAGCCATCGTCTTCGATATACGGATCAGTCATATCTTCGCCCCTTCGCAACAGATCGACACCGGCAAAACCCGTTTTGCCTGAAAAATATCGACCTCCAATGCTTTTGAGACTAGTTGGTCACTCTTGGACTTGTGATTCAGATTAGCTGGCGCCCGACGAGTGGCCTCAAAAAAATTAAACTCGACCACGAACCGCTGGTCTTGCTTTGCTAAAGAATTCTGCCGACAGGCCGTTGCCCTTTTTCATACAAATGAATCTCAAGGAGAGAACATGCAAATCAACGGATTCCCGAATCTACCCGTCGTAAAGCTCACGGACGAACAAATCGCTGCCGGCAAAGCCGGGGGTGAACTGCTCAAGGACAAGATCGCTTCCGGTGAAATCACCATCAAGTATCCGGACAAGCCGATTCTGCAGCCTGGTGTCATTTACCATCCAAGCGAGCCAGCGCAACCGAGCCAACCTTCGGACACGCCTACTCTTGTCGCCATCGACACACCACTGACCTACGACTCGAGAGGCACCGTAATCCTCAAGCCACAGGGCTGATGGCGTAGAAAAAGAGCCCATCCATTATCTGGATGGGCTCACATGACCAGCAATCGACATTCAGCGCAATTTCACCGCCGTCCCCGTCGCAAACACCACAACCATCCCGCCCTTCCCGCCAGGCATGCTGATCTCGAAGTCCACCCCGACCACTGCATCCGCCTGCAAAGCACGCGCCCTCTCCCTGATTTCTTCGGTGGCCTGAACACGCGCCTCCTTCAAAGCCCGCTCTAGCGTCTGCGAACGTCCGCCGAAAAAATCGCGCATACCGGCGAACATGTCACGAATCACATTGACGCCCTGCACCGACTCGGCACTGACAATGTCCAGGTATGCCGTGATTTGCCGACCTTCAATGGTATGAGTGGTGGAAATGATCATGGATGTCGTCCCTATACGGAGGAATAAATTCGCGATTGTAATGGCTCAAAGCGGACTTCACGCCGCTGCCAATAAAATCCAGACGCCAGAAACCACAAAACCCCTGACTTCTTTCGAAATCAGGGGTTTTGTGTACTGAATATGGCGGTGAAGGAGAGATTCGAACTCTCGATACAGTTTCCTGTATACACACTTTCCAGGCGTGCTCCTTAAGCCACTCGGACACTTCACCGTATCTCTTCAAACATGTTCTGTCTGTCGAGGCGCGCTAATGTAGTCGAAAGCTTTTGCGATGGCAAACTTTTTTTCAGAATTTTCATGCGGTTAAGAGAAAAAGTCGTTTTGCCCGCTGGCAGCCCATGGCAAACCGGCCAATCTTCGGTGGGCGCGGCCCTTCTATATAGAAGCAGAACGCCTCGCCACGCTGGACGGGCCGGGAAACGGTGACTGGCGGGTCAGTCACGGCGCTTTACCTGGCCTGCGGCGGTGGGTAACGTCTGCCCATCTTTCTTACAAGGAATAGCGTCATGAGTGAGTTGATTTCCTACCACCTCGAAGACGGTATCGCGACCCTGACTTTGAGCAACGGCAAGGTCAATGCCATTTCTCCGGACGTGATTGCGGCATTCAACGCGGCGCTGGATCAGGCGGTAACTGATCGTGCCATCGTGATCATTACCGGTCAGCCGGGGATTCTGTCCGGCGGCTATGACCTGAAAGTGATGACTGCCGGCCCTAAAGAGGCGGTGGCACTGGTAACTGCGGGGTCGACGTTGGCGCGTCGCCTGCTCTCCCACCCGTTTCCGGTGATCGTCGCTTGCCCGGGTCATGCCGTGGCAAAGGGCGCTTTCATTCTGTTGTCTGCCGATTACCGTATCGGTGTCGACGGACCGTTCAGCATCGGTCTGAACGAAGTGCAGATCGGTATGACCATGCACCACGCCGGTATCGAACTGGCGCGTGATCGTCTGCGTCGCTCGGCGTTCCACCGCTCGGTGATCAACGGCGAGATGTTCGATCCGCAAAGCGCTGTAGATGCCGGTTTCCTCGACAAGGTGGTTGCCGCCGAGGAGCTGCAAGCTGCCGCCCTCGCCGCTGCGCGTCAGTTGAAGAAGATCAACATGCTCGCGCACAAGAATACCAAGTTGAAAGTACGCAAGGCGCTGCTGGAAACCCTGGATAACGCGATCATCCAGGATCAGGAACACCTGGGTTAACCACCCGTTTATCTCTTCAAGAACAGCCCGACCGTCGTGTCGGGCTTTTTCTTGCACGCCTGGTTTAAAAGTCTGCGGCCGCTCTAGGACAGGTCTGACCCTCCATTCGGAAACATGCGCTTAAACATCGGCTATCTCCGGACTCTATAGTGGCAATTGCCGAAAACAGTGCACATCCGTACACTGCGCCACCTTTTGTCCCGGTGGGGCCTGAAAATGCTGTTCGTGTTTCGTATGTTATTGATGGGCCTGCACTTTATTCTGGCCGGCGTGCTCGGAGTGATTCTCGGGATCTGCCGCCCGTTCAATCCGGACAACAGCCGACTGTGCGCCCGCCTCTACGCGCTGCCGGCAATGTGTATTTTGCGTTTACGGGTGAAGTCCGATGTCAGTGGATTGATGAACAAACCTGACAGCTGCGTGATCATCGCCAACCATCAGTCCAACTATGACTTGTTCGTGTTCGGCAACGTAGTGCCGCGTCGAACCGTGTGCATTGGCAAGAAGAGCCTCAAGTGGGTTCCGTTGTTCGGGCAATTGTTCTGGTTGGCCGGCAATGTGTTGATCGACCGTGGCAATGCGCACAAGGCGCGCCAGTCGATGCTCACCACTACCAATACCTTGCAGAACGAAGACACCTCGATCTGGGTGTTCCCGGAAGGCACGCGCAACCTCGGCGAAGAATTGCTGCCCTTCAAAAAAGGCGCGTTCCAGATGGCGATTGCCGCCGGTGTGCCGATCGTTCCGGTTTGCGTCAGCAGCTACATCAAGCACATGCGCCTGAATCGCTGGCGCAGCGGGAAAATCCTCATACGCTCGCTGCCGGCGATTCCTACAGCCGGACTGACCATGGATGACATGCCCATGCTCATCCATCAGTGCCGCGAGCAGATGCGCGAGTGCATTGAATCGATGGACCGGCAACTGCAAGCCGCCTAAGAAGACAACCCGCCCTGTGCGGGTTTTCTTTTGCCCGGTGAACTGTACAGATTTCACTGACTCTCAAGCAGCGACACGGCTAAGCTGAAGCCTTGTATTCCCTGCCACCTGCCAAGAAGAAGTGAATCACCACCATGGGTCGAGTTGTTGCTGCTGCGGTATACAGCGCAGGCAAGAAAGTCACCAATATTACCCTCGACGAAGGCGCCGCCTGGGCCGCGAAAACCGGTCACTTTGTCTGGATCGGTCTGGAAGAGCCGGACGCTCAGGAGCTGTCCAATCTGCAACGTCAGTTCAACCTGCACGAACTGGCCATTGAAGACGCCCTGGAAAAACACAGTCGGCCGAAGCTGGAAACCTTTGGCGACGCTTTGTTTATCGTCACCTACTCGCCCATCCGCGAACACGGCGTTCTGCAGTTCATCGAAACGCACATCTTTGCCGGCAAGGGCTACATCATCACGGCACGTAACGGTCACTCGGCGTCCTACGCCCATGTCCGCCAACGTTGTGAGGCACGCCCGCTCTTGCTGGAACACGGGGAAGATTTCGTACTGTATGCGCTGCTCGATTTCGTCATCGAGAACTACCAACCGGTGGGCGAAGCCATTCATGCCGAAATCGATGAACTGGAACGCAACGTGTTGTGTAGCGCGTTGAACGAGCGTGACATCCAGAAGCTGCATGGCTTGCGCCGCGATGTCGTGCGCCTGCGCCGGTACGCGGCGCCGATGGTGGAAATTGGCGAGGAACTGCAGAAGCTGAGCTTCCCGTTTATCGACAAGAACATGCGCCCGTACTTCCGCGATGTGCAGATCCACGTAACCCGGCAGATGGAAGACCTGAGCACACTGGCCGATATCGCTAGCCAGACCATCGAGATCGGTGTGTTGCTCGAGGCTTCAAGGCAAAGCGTGGTGCAGCGCAAGTTTGCTGCCTGGGCGGCGATTCTGGCGTTTCCGACGGCAGTGGCGGGGATTTACGGGATGAACTTCCAGAACATGCCGGAACTGAGTTGGCACTATGGCTACTTCGGTGTGCTGGGGTTTATTACGGTGGGATGCGTGAGTTTGTGGGCGAGCTTCAAGAAGTCCGGGTGGTTGTAGAGCGGACCGAGTTGTCTGGAACATTCGCGAGCAGGCTCGCTCCCACATCAGATTTTCGGTGCGCCACCGATCAATGCGGGAGCGAGCCTGCTCGCGAAGCTTTTGGCCTTAGACAGTTTCTGGCTTGTGCGCGACAAACCGCATCATCCATTCCGCAACCGTAGCGCCATGGTGTTCCTGCTCCAGACTGGCTACGCCTTTGCTGTAGATCTGCGAACCCAACGCTTCCTGACGCAGATCCAGCAGCGCACGCGAGTAATCGTGGATGAATTCCGGGTGGCCCTGGAAGCACAACACCTGATCGTTGATGTGGTAAGCCGCAAACGGGCAAAAATCGCTGGAAGCAATCACCGTGGCGTTTTCCGGCAGCGCTGTGACCTGATCCTGGTGACTGATCAGCAGTGTCAGTTCCTCACGCACCGGGCTCATCCACGGCGCCTTGGCCGCGAGTTTGTAGTTATGGGTGCCGACACCCCAACCTTGCGTGGCGCGCTCACTCTTGCCGCCGAGCAGCAGCGCCAGCAGTTGATGGCCGAAGCACACGCCGAGCAGTTTGTCGCCGCGCTCGTAACGCGTCAGCAGGTATTCCTTGAGGGTCTGGATCCACGGATCAGTGCCGAACGAATCGGCCTTGCTGCCGGTGACCAGATACGCGTCGAACGTCTGGTCGTCGCTTGGGTATTGGCCCTGCATCACGTTGTAGACGGTGAACTCGGCGGCAATCGGTTGCTGCGAGAACAGGCGCTGAAACATCTGCCCGTAACCCTGATATTGATCGACCAGCTCCGGACGCAGGATGTCGGTTTCCAGAATGCAGATGCGTAGCGACATAAAAAATACCTGACACGTGATGGGAATAATGAACACCCCCAGAGCCTGCCCTGAAACACCTTGGCAAGGCAAGCCCCGGAATGCTCGCTGCCCTTAGAACATTTCACCTTTCGCTGCTTTATCCAACAGCAACGCAGGCGGCGCAAACCGCTCGCCATATTGCTCAGCCAGATACTGCGCGCGAGCGACGAAATCTTTCACGCCGTACTGGTTGATGAACTGCAACGCACCGCCGGTCCACGGCGCAAACCCGATACCGAAAATCGAGCCGACGTTGGCATCCGCTGTCGAGGTCAGCACGCCCTCTTCCACACAGCGCACGGTTTCAATGGCTTGTACAAATAGCAGCCGATCACGCACATCCTTGGGCGAAATCTGCCCGTCGGTTTTCTCGAATCGCGTCTTCAGTTCGGGCCACAAATGTTTCTGCGCACCGCTTGGGTAATCGTAAAAACCGCCACCCGCCGCTTTGCCCGGACGCTTGTATTCGTTGAGCAGCAAGTCAATCACGGCAAAGGCCGGGTGCTCAATCAGCGGTTTCCCTTCTGCCTGTAGGTCCTTGGCTGTTTGCTGACGGATATGGCTCATCAGGCTGAGGGAAACTTCGTCAGAGATCGCCAGAGGTCCGACCGGCATCCCGGCTTTGCGCGCTTCGGTCTCGATCATCGGCGCACTCACGCCCTCGCCGACCATGGCAATACCTTCGTTGGTGAAGGTGCCGAACACCCGCGAAGTGAAGAAGCCGCGACTGTCGTTGACGACGATCGGGGTTTTCTTGATTTGCACAACGAAATCGAAACCGCGCGCGAGGGTTTCATCGCTGGTCTGCGCGCCCTTGATGATTTCCACCAGCGGCATTTTTTCCACCGGACTGAAGAAGTGCAGGCCGATGAATTTGCTTTGATCCGGTACGGCAGCCGCCAGACCGGTGATCGGCAACGTCGACGTGTTGGAGGCGATGACCGCTTCGGCGCCAACAACTCGCTGGGCTGCAGCAGAGACCCTGGCCTTGAGGTCGCGGTCTTCGAACACCGCTTCGATGATCAGATCGCAACCCGCGAGGTCGGCATCATTTTCGGACGGCTTGATCCGCGCCAACACCTCATCACGCTTTGAAGCATCCATCTGTCCGCGAGAGACTTTCTTGTCCAGCAACGCGGCAGAGTGTGCTTTACCTTTTTCGGCAGCAACCAGATTGACGTCCTTGAGCACCACTTCAATACCCGCCGAAGCACTGACAAACGCAATACCCGCGCCCATCATTCCTGCGCCAAGCACGCCGAGCTTCTGCGTCTTGTAAGGCGCAAAGCCCTGCGGCCGCGAACCACCGGCGTTGATCTCATTGAGTTGAAACCAGAACGTGCCGATCAGGTTTTTCGAAATCTGCCCGGTGGTCAGTTCGGTGAAGTAACGGGTTTCGATCAAGTGCGCGGTATCAAAATCGACTTGAGCGCCCTCCACCGCCGCGCAGAGGATCTTTTCCGGCGCCGGCATCGTCCCTTGAGTCTTGCTGCGCAAAATCGACGGTGCAATTGCCAGCATCTGCGCGACTTTCGGGTTCGACGGCGTGCCGCCCGGAATCTGATAACCCTTCACGTCCCATCGCTGCACCGCTGTCGGGTTGGCCACGATCCAGGCTCGTGCTTTGGCCAGCAACTCATCGCGATCCGCTGCGAGTTCATCGATCAGCCCCGCCTGCAATGCCTGTTGCGGCCGCACCTTCTTGCCTTCAAGCAAATAAGGCAGCGCTTTCTCGATGCCGAGCATGCGCACCATGCGCACTACCCCGCCGCCGCCCGGCAACAGGCCGAGGGTTACTTCCGGCAGACCGAGTTGCACCGATGCATCCTCCAAAGCCACGCGGTGATGACAGGCAAGGCAGATTTCCCAACCACCGCCCAGCGCCGCACCGTTGATCGCCGCGACCACCGGTTTGCCGAGGGTTTCCAGGGTGCGCAACTGCGCTTTGAGGGTCAGCACCATGTCATAGAAGGCTTTGGCTTCAGGCTTGCCGACCTTGATCAGTTCGTTGAGGTCACCGCCGGCAAAGAAGGTTTTCTTCGCCGAGGTGATGATGACCCCGGCAATCTGGTCTTTTTCAGTCACCAAGCGTGCAACGCAGGCGGCCATGGCCTCACGGTACACGGCGTTCATGGTATTGGCGCTCTGGCCCGGCATGTCGATGGTCAGCACGACGATGGCGTCCTGGCCTTTTTCGTAACGGATGGCTTCGCTCATAACAAGGTTCCTTGAATTCGGGGCTCAGAGGCGTTCGATGATGGTGGCAATGCCCATGCCGCCACCGACGCACAGCGTCGCCAGGCCATAGCGCAGGCGCCGCGCTTCCAGTTCATCGAGCAGCGTTCCGAGGATCGCGCAACCGGTGGCGCCCAGCGGATGACCCATGGCGATCGAGCCGCCGTTGACGTTGACCTTGTCCGGGTCGACGGCCATGTCCTTGATGAACTTCAGCACCACCGAGGCAAACGCCTCGTTGACCTCGAACAGGTCGATGTCTTCAACGCGCAACCCGGCCTTGGCCAGTGCCTTGCGCGTCGCCGGTGCCGGGCCGGTGAGCATGATGGTCGGATCAGTGCTGGTGACCGCCGTGGCGACAATGCGCGCCCGGGGTTGCAACCCCAGCGCCCGGCCTTTGGCTTCGGAGCCGATCAGCATCAGTGCAGCACCGTCGACGATCCCGGAGCTGTTGCCCGGTGTATGTACATGATTGATTCGTTCGACATGGCTGTAGACCCGCAACGCCGTGGCGTCGAAACCCATCTGGCCGATCATTTCAAAACTCGGCTTGAGCTTGCCCAAGCCTTCAAGGGTCGATTCAGCGCGGATGAACTCATCGTGGTCGAGTAGTATGATGCCGTTCTGATCCTGCACCGACACCAACGACTTGTTGAACGAACCGTCAGCCCGCGCCCGTGCGGCTTTCTGCTGCGAGTGCAGCGCGTAGGCATCGACGTCGTGACGACTGAAACCCTCAAGCGTAGCGATCAGGTCGGCACCGACGCCTTGCGGAGTGAAATGACTGTGCAGATTAGTCTGCGGATCGAGCGCCCAGGCGCCGCCGTCGCTGCCCATCGGCACCCGCGACATCGACTCGACACCGCCGACCACCACCAGATCTTCGAAACCCGAGCGTACTTTCATCGCGCCGAGGTTGACCGCTTCCAGGCCCGAGGCGCAAAAGCGGTTGATCTGCACACCGGCAACGCTGACATCCCAATCGGCCACTTGCACAGCGGTTTTGGCAATGTCCGAGCCTTGATCGCCAATCGGCGTGACGCAGCCGAGCACCACGTCATCGACCTGACTGGTATCGAGCGAGGTGCGTTCTTGCAGCGCGGTCAGCAGACCGGCAACCAGATTCACCGGTTTGACGCTGTGCAAGGCGCCATCGGCCTTGCCTCTGCCACGGGGCGTGCGTAACGCATCGAATATCAAAGCTTGGGTCATGACGTCCTCGAACCTGTGCGGGGAGTGATTGCTTGTGTCCCCACTCTTGGCCCGAGCGGCCATGGATTCAATGACCACAGTGCTCAATGCGCTTGACCCACACGCTCAGACGGACGGTCATTAACTGTCAGGTGAACCGGTTCAGGTCGGCGAGTTGTCTAGCCAGCGGGCGGCAAAGAAGCTGGCAATAAGCCTCATGCCTTTTTTATCGCACATGGCAAGCGCTCCATATGAAATGGATCTAAGCCAAGCGTGACGTGGCCCCTAATGTAGAACATGTACGTCATGGTCGTCGGGTTTTGCCGAGGCAGACGTTCTTCAACAGGAAGTGCAGCGCTTGCCGTCATGGATATGCAGGCAAGCATCAGGAAATAACAATAAAGGCGGTCAAGCCATGTTCAAGCAACCGAAAGTTCGTCAAGCAGGGCTCATTCTTTTCGCCACGACGCTGTTGTTGATTTTGCCGAATCTGACCAAGGTCATCGGCTGAATCGAGCGGCAGGTGCTGTTTATCGCCACTGAAAATGTGACTGGCCCGCTACCCGGGCCAGCGTGGCTGTGCCAACCTTGGCGCACTCCCACGACATGGATGGCGATCATTTGAAAGCCCTTATTGTGTTCGGGGCCATGCTGCTGAGCATGCCCTTGTCTGCCGCACAGTTGGATCTGCAACTGGGCGCAAGCAGCCGCACCTGGCAGACCGAGGCATTGCTCAAGCATCCTCAGGTACAAACCCTCACCATCAAAAACGATGTGTCCTACAAGAAGGACATGACCTATCGCGCCGTGCCCGTGGCTGCGCTGCTGACCGGGATCAAACCGCAAGATAACCTGCAAGCGGTGGCACTGGACGGCTTTGCCGCCGAGCTGGCTGCAGCGCCGCTGCTCAATACAAATGGCGCACGGGCCTGGCTGGCCATTGAGGATCCGGCTCA
Organism: Pseudomonas sp. AC242; assembly: GCF_979258655.1. Lineage (NCBI taxonomy): Bacteria > Pseudomonadati > Pseudomonadota > Gammaproteobacteria > Pseudomonadales > Pseudomonadaceae > Pseudomonas > Pseudomonas sp. AC242. Next base: position 1,224,889 of record NZ_OZ409873.1, on the reverse strand, counting down.
GCCCTGGCCAGCGCTGTCTGAGGGCAAGCACAGCGCCGGGCCGTTCTATCTGGTCTGGACCGATCCGCAGGCCGGCAATATCAGCCCGGAGCAATGGCCATTCCAGGTCGCGAGCATCAAGCGCATGGCACCCGTGGCCGAACGCTTCCCGGCCCTGCTACCGGATCCTGCGTTGAAGGCGAATGACCCGGTGAATCTGGGGTTTGCGCTGTTTCAGAAGAACTGTCTGGCGTGTCACCGGTTAAACGGCGCGGGGGACGCGCAATTCGGGCCGGACCTGAACATTCCGTATAACCCGACCGAGTATTTCGGCGTGGATTTCTTGAAGCGTTACATTCGCGATCCGCAGAGTCTGCGGCAGTGGCCGCAGGCGAAGATGCCGGGGTTTTCGGTAGAGGTTTTGCCGGAGGGGGATTTGGAAATGCTTGTGGGGTATCTCCAGCACATGGCCGGACGCAAAGTTAAGCCCTGAGCACATTTCCTTGTAGGAGTGAGCCTGCTCGCGATAGCGGAGTGTCAGACACTGATAATTCAACTGTCAGACCGCTATCGCGAGCAGGCTCACTCCTACAAGGGTTTTGTGTGAGCCCGTTACTGTTGCTGGACGGAGATGATCGGCGTTGGCGAGACGAACACCTTCGCATGCATCTGCTCACACCCACCGCCACGGCGCATGCCGCGCACCGGGCAGGCATCCAGATAATCCAGACCCACCGCCAGCTTCAAATGCCGTTCCGGCCGCGCCAGCTCATTGGTCACGTCAAAGCTGTACCAGGCGTCATCCAGCCATGCTTCCGCCCAGGCATGGCTGGCCAGATGCTCGCAATCCTCGCTGTACAGATACCCCGACACATAACGCGACGGAATCCCGAGACTGCGCGCGCAGGCCAAAAATGCGTGAGCGTGATCCTGACAAACCCCGGCACGCCCGGCGAAAGCTTCCGCCGCGCTGGTGTCTACTTCGGTCGAACCGGGCGTGTAGGTCATGTGCTGATTCAAACCGTGCATCAAATCAATCAGCGCCGTGCGATCGCGCCGTTGCTTGCAGGACTTTTCGGCAAACGCGCGCAAGGCCTCGTCCGCCTCGGTCAATCGGGTAAAACGCAGAAACGGCAACGCCGACTGGCTCTCATGCTCCGCCTCACGCAGCTCATCGATATCGACCTGCCCGCGCGCGCCGATGATGATCGCTTCGTGCGGCTCGTCCATGGTCAGCACGTGCAGAATATTGCCGAACGGATCGAGCTGCGCGCGCACCGGGCGCGGCAGATCGAGTTGCCAGCTCAACACGTGCTGACGCTCGCTGTCGTGGGGGGTCAGTCGCAGGTACTGGATGCTCGCCCGCACCTGATCTTCGTAGTGATAGGTGGTCTCGTGGCTAATGGAAAGTCTCATGCAGCCTCCAGGTAGGAACTGTGAATGGCGTTACCCAACTGGCGCACCAGCGGGATGAATTCGGTCAGCCAGGCGTGCAGGCCTTCCTCGAGAATTTCGTTGATGCCGGTGTAGCGCAGGCGCGCATCCATCTCTGCCGCCAGACGTTGAGCCGGACGGCCATTGGCGCCGGGCAGTTGCGCGAGGATCTGATCGATCTCTTCGGTGCAGGCACGCAGTGAACGCGGTACGTCGGCACGCAACAGCAGCAACTCGGCGACATGTCTGGCGCCCGGCGCATCACGGTAGATTTCGGTGTAGGCCTCGAATGACGACAAGGCACGCAGCAAGGCACTCCACTGGTAATAGGCGTGGGCCGTGCCGTCGCTGACCGCTTCGGCCTGATCGCCAGCCATTTCGTAACGGGCATCGAGCAGTCGCAAGGTGTTGTCCGCACGCTCGATAAACGTCCCGAGACGAATAAAACGAAACGCATCGTTGCGCATGATTGTGCCGTACGACGCACCACGGAACAGGTGCGAACGTTCCTTGATCCACTCGCAGAAACGGCTCATGCCATAGCGACTGAGACCCTGTTCGGCGATTCCGCGAATCTCCAGCCACGTCGCATTGATGTTCTCCCACATGTCCGCCGTGATGCGTCCGCGAACCGCGTGTGCACTGGCTCGCGCTGCACCGAGGCAACTGTAGATGCTCGCCGGATTGGCCGCATCGAGGGCGAAGAAGTGCAGCAGCCGTTCGGCATGCAACGCGCCGTGACGCTCCAGGTAATCGTCGAGGGTGCCGGTAATCAGCAGCGGCATGGCCAATTCGTGCAGACCATCACCGCGACCGTCCTGCGGCATCAGCGACAGCGAATAACTGATGTCGAGCATCCGTGCGAGGTTTTCCGCCCGCTCCAGGTAACGCGACATCCAATACAGATCCGAGGCAGTTCTACTTAACATGGCAAGCTTCCTTCAATCCTCGACCACCCAGGTGTCCTTGGTACCGCCGCCCTGGGAGGAATTCACCACCAGGGAGCCTTCACGCAGTGCCACACGGGTCAAACCACCGGGCACCACGCGGGTTTCGCGCCCGGACAAGACAAACGGGCGCAAGTCGATATGGCGCGGCGCAACGCCGTTTTCGACAAAGGTCGGACAGGTCGACAGCGACAGCGTCGGTTGCGCGATGTACGCATGGGGCTTGGCCTTGATGCGTTCGCGGAAGGCATCGATTTCCGCTTTCGTCGATGCCGGCCCCACCAACATCCCGTACCCGCCGGACCCCTGAGTTTCCTTGACCACCAGATCTGGAAGATTGGCCAGCACATGGGAAAGTTCAGACGGGTTGCGGCACTGCCAGGTCGGCACGTTCTTCAGGATCGGCTCTTCATCGAGGTAGAAACGGATCATGTCGGTGACAAACGGGTATACCGATTTGTCGTCCGCCACACCGGTGCCGATGGCGTTGGCCAGCACCACGTTGCCAGAGCGATAGGACGACAGCAGCCCCGGCACGCCGAGCATCGAGTCGGGATTGAACGCCAGCGGATCGAGGAACGCGTCGTCGAGGCGGCGATAAATCACGTCCACCGCTTTCGGGCCGTCGGTGGTGCGCATGAAGACCTTGTCGTCACGCACAAACAGGTCCGCACCCTCGACCAGTTCAACGCCCATTTCCCGCGCGAGAAACGCGTGCTCGAAGAACGCGCTGTTGAAGCGCCCCGGCGTCAGCACCACCACGCTTGGGTCATCAATCGGGCTGGAGCTTTTAAGGGTGTCGAGCAACAGGTTCGGGTAATGATCGATCGGTGCGATGCGCTGGGCGGCGAACAGCTCCGGGAACAGGCGCATCATCATCTTGCGGTCTTCGAGCATGTAGCTGACGCCGCTCGGCGTACGCAGGTTGTCTTCGAGCACGTAATAGGTGCCGTCGCCGTCGCGCACCAGATCGACGCCGGAGATGTGCGAATAGATATCGCGGTGCAGATCCAGGCCTTGCATCGCCAACTGGTATTGCTCGTTGGCCAGCACCTGTTCGGCGGGAATGATCCCGGCCTTGATAATGCGCTGCTCGTGATAGAGGTCGGCGAGGAACATGTTCAACGCCTTGACCCGCTGGATGCAGCCACGCTCGACGATCCGCCACTCACTGGCAGGGATGCTGCGCGGGATGGTGTCGAAAGGAATCAGTCGCTCAGTGCCCTGCTCGTCGCCATAGAGCGTGAAGGTGATGCCGGCGCGATGGAACAGCAGATCGGCCTCGCGTCGCCGCTGGGCCAGCAGTTCGTCTGGCGTATCGGCCAGCCAGCGGGCGAACTCCCGATAATGCGGGCGAACCTGGCCGCCGGCATCGTACATCTCATCAAAATAGGTGCGGATCATGCCGTACTCCTTGTCACCCGGACATACAGGCCTTCGCAAGGCCCGTGCCATCGGCATAAACGCTTTGATTTCAATCGGTTGGAAATACACGCCGCAGGCACCGCACCATTCCTGTGCGGCAAATGCCCCAACCGGATTGCCCCCGCTTCATTGCGACGCACTGCATCGCCTATCACCAGCATAGTCAGAGTTGATTTCACTGCCCGGCGCTGCCTGCGGATAATCCGCGCATTCGCTGCAAAACTTCGCCGACTACAACGTCACGAAGCGCCCAGCTCAACTGATTGGGCTTGCCTCGGCAGCCCGCCCCGCTGTAACCCTGACCGGTTTCCTCTCCTTATCGGTCTTCCCTTTTAGCCACCCTCTCCGGTGGCTTTTTTTTGCCTCGGTTTCTTGTTTCAGGGTTTTGCCAGAGCATTTCGCTTACGCCGGAAATGACAACGGCCAACCCGAAGGTCAGCCGTTGTTCAACAAATGAAACCAGAGATCAGTTCAAACGGTGGCGGTTGCGCACCTCCTGTTTCACACCCCAGCCTTCGATAATGCCGCCCAGAGGTTCAACCACGGCAGAGAATCCCTGCTCGAAGTCGCCAATATCGTCATACGTCGCATACATCACTTTGCTTAATTCCAGCGCCCACGCACCGTCATCACGCACGCTGACCTGGGCATTGATGGATTCACCGCGAAATTTGCCTGCCGCCCTGCGCGCCCGCTCCTCGTCCGGGAAAATGGCGTAGAACTCGATGGGATGGAATCGGGAAAAATCGAAACCGCCTTCTTTCATGCGGCGCAGAACATTGCTGCTGATGTCTTCTTGATAGGCTGTGCTCATGAATCGTCCCCCTCGCATAGATGGATAGACTTTCCGTATTCCCGCCCCGGGCCTTTGGCCAAAGTACTACGGCAACGTGGTTGCACGCGGGAACAAGCATGTAGCTGACAAGACCAGACCTTAGCGATCCGTTCGCTGATCTCGCTTGCAGAGTAGCCCCAAGTTAGAGCTGCTGCCAAGGCCTGGTGTGAAAGGTGACAGGAAGAATGTCAGATGGGAGTGATGCTGCGGATTTCAATGCTGTTCTGGGTTTTCAGACTTTTCACGCCAGCATCGGCGGTACGCCCTTCCAGATCGTTCAGGTCCAGTTCGGCGGCGACGGGCAGAAGCCGTGCTTTGATCAATCGAGCGGCCTCATCGTCACTGGGGCATTCCGCGCGCTCGAACACCTCATCGACAATTTCACCATGATCGTCCACGAAAGTGACTTTCCACTTTTGCATCGGTGCCTCCTCGATCAAACCCGCAAATGGGCTTACACCTATCTCGACTGTATGCGCCGAAAGTTGGTTCAAAAGGATTACAGCGGACAAAGATGAAAAAAACGACATTTACTGTAGGAGTGAGCCTGCTCGCGATAGCGATTTCTCATCCAACGCTGATGTTGGTAGACAAACCGTAATCGCGAGCAGGCTCACTCCTACAAGACTTGCAGCGATTATTCAGTCGTTGCTTGGCTTGTTGATCGCCTGCAGCACGTACTGCGGCAAGGCAAACGCGCCGATGTGGATTTCCGGGTTGTAGTAGCGGGTGACGATACCGCTGCCAATGAAGCGCTGTTGCAGGGTTTCACGGCTCAGCTTGCGGTAAGCCGGGTTGGTCGAGCCCCAGGCGAAAGTCATCGAGCCACCGATGTAGGTCGGTACGGCCGCTTGGTAGAAGTGCCAGTCCGGGAACAGACTGTTCAGGCGACCGGCGGTGGTTTTCACTTCGTCGATCTGCATGAACGGCGTGCCGTTCTGGGTCACGAGGATGCCGCCCTCGTTCAGGCAACGATGGCAGGCCTGATAGAAGTTTTCCGAGAACAGCACTTCACCCGGGCCGATCGGATCGGTGGAGTCGGAGATGATCACGTCGAATTTTTCCGTGGTGGTGGCGACGAAACGCATGCCGTCGTCGATCACCAGGTTCAGACGTGGATCGTCGTAGGCGCCGCTGGAGTGGTTCGGCAGGAACTCTTTGCACATGTCGACCACGGTGCCATCGATCTCGACCATGGTGATGTGCTCGACACCGGCGTGCTTGGTCACTTCGCGCAGCATACCGCCGTCACCGCCGCCGATGATCAGCACACGCTTGGCGCTACCGTGGGCGAGGATCGGCACGTGAGTGAGCATTTCGTGGTAGATGAATTCGTCGGCTTCGGTGGTCTGGATCACGCCGTCCAGCGCCATGACCCGGCCCATGCGCGGGTTCTGGAAAATCACCAGGTGCTGGTGTTCGGTGCGCACTTCGTGCAGCAGTTTTTCCATGCGAAAACGCTGGCCGTAGCCTTCGTAGAGGGTTTCCAGGTACTCGCTGGTTTGGGTAACGGTCATGGTCAAGTGCTCCGATGAATGCGCGGGCGTCAATCGTGGGGACGATTGCCCGGGAAAGGCGCGCATTCTACGTTGCCGAAGATGACAGGTCGAACCTCACTTCATCGGCCCACCACAATCCTTGTGGGAGCTGGCTTGCCAGCGATAGGGTCAACTCGGTTCATCAGTGACACCGCAGTGATCCTATCGCTGGCAAGCCAGCTCCCACAGGTTTTGGGATGCTCACGAAGTTTGTGGCTAGATCCGCACGTTGCCGCGTGGTCCGGCGATTGCCCAGATGATCAGGCCCAGTACCGGCAGGAGGATGATCAGCAGCACCCAGACGATTTTCATCCCGGTGGTCGCGCCGCTTTTCAACACGTTGATGATGGCCCAGATGTCGAGGGCAAGGATGATCAGGCCAATCAGACCGTTGAACGTGGAACCCATGGTGTCGCTCCAGAATAGTGGCATGCACTTTTAGGATAGACGGTCGCGCGCAGGGTTCCTTTTTATTGCACTCAGACGTGAACGGCGATCTTCAACGCTTCGAGCGATGGCGCGGCGGCGATGCCGACTTCGGCGCACAGTTCTAGCACCCGTGGCACGTCGTTGCCGAAGACCAGCACCATTTGCAGTTCGTCGTCGAGCAACTGGCTGAAGTTCATCAGCGTGTAGCCGCCGTTTTCCTTGTTCATGCTGCTCATCTGCACCTGGATGCGGTTGAGTGCGACCAGCGCTTCGGTCTTGGCCAGTTGCTTGGGCTTGAGGTTGAAATCCACACCCGGACCGAACGAGGCGACGATCTGCGCGAACAGGTCAACGTAGGTGTCAGCCTGGAACAGCACGGTTTCCGGCAGGCTGCCGACGACGACCCACTCACCCAACGGGATCGGGAAGGTGTCGTCATAGTTGATGTCCGGGTTGGCGGTCAGAAAAGCACCGGCATCGGCGTAGGCTTGCGCGGCTTCATCGGCCACTTTCAGGATCTCGTCCTCGCCCATGCAGCCGGAGCTGATTTTGCTGATGAGTTCGACGAGTGCGGCTTTCATGAGGGCGGATCCTGTGGAAGGTGAAATTTGAGGGCGCGGAGGATAGCGCACAAAGCAAAAGATCGCAGCCTTCGGCAGTTCCCTACCGACTCAGCATCGTCCGCGAAACAGACGGCGAACGCATCATCGTAGGAGCTGCCGCAGGCTGCGATCTTTTGATCTAATCAACCCAACAGTTTTTCCAGCTGCGCGGTGGTATCAACCGCGCCCATCGTGCGGGCCGCATCCAGCGCCGTGACGCCATTGGCATCCTTGGCTTGCGGATTTGCGCCTTTGCTGATCAGGTAATCAACGATTTCCACACGATTGAACATCGCCGCCATCATCAGCGCCGTACGACCATCAAACGACGAGCCTTCGATCTCGGCGCCCGCCTCGACCAACGCCTTGACCACCGCCAGATCGCCCTTGAACGCCGCACCGGCAATCGGGCTCTGGCCGTTGCCATTGCGCATTTCCGGATCGGCCTTGTGTTTAAGCAGCACTTGCACTGCATCGACATGGCCGTAATAGCTGGCCAACATCAACAACGTGTCGCCCTTGCTGTTCTTCAGGTTGACCGGCAAACCGGCCGTGACCAGGCGATCAAGCATCTCGGCATCACCGTCGCGCGCCTTGTTGAAAACCTGCTCGGTGAATTCGGCAGCTTCTTCAGGGGTCATCTGGCGGCTTTGGTCGGACATGGGCAACTCCACTTTCGGTCTATCGGAAAGTCGACAGTTTCCCGAGCGAGGCGCTGGCTGTCACCCCCTTTTTCTCAAGTCGCGCCATAGCCAGATTCAATAACGATGCTTGCCCTGATGAATTTCCGCCAATACCTCATGGGTAACTCGAACGTAAGTCTGCGTGCCAGGCAGCCAAGCGTAAATCGGGTCATCGCCCGCCTGGCCGGGGTCGAAGCCTTCATTTTTCAATCGGGTTTTCTGGTATTTGAACGTGCCGGTGGTTTCCATTTTTACCTTCACTCGCAGAAACAACGGTACGGCGTAGGCCGGCATGCGCTCCCGGGCAAAGGTCAGCAACTCGGCGAAATCCAGGGTCGCGAGGGATTCCGCCGGCGTGATCGCCGCCATGCCGGCGCGGCCGTTGGTGTTGCGGATCTCCACGCCATAGGCCACCGCCTCGGAAATCTGCGGGTGTTGCAGCAGAAGGTTTTCGACTTCAGTGGTCGAAACGTTTTCGCCCTTCCAGCGGTAGGTATCACCGAGCCGATCAACAAATTGTGCGTGGCCGAAACCGATGTTGCGCAACAAATCGCCAGTGTTGAAAAACCGATCGCCTTTGCTAAACACGTCGTGAAGGACAACCTTGGCGGTTTTTTGCGGATCGGTGTAACCGTCCAGCGGCGCCTTTTCGTCGATCCGCGCCAGCAGCAAGCCCTGCTCGCCCTTGCCAACCTTGCGCATGAAACCGTCGGCGCTGCGCAGCGGCTCGCCGCTTTCATGGTCGTAGGCGACCAACTCCCAGGCCATCAGCGAGAAACCGATGGTGTTGTCGAAGTTGAGAATGTTGGTGAACCCGATGTTGCCGTCGCTCGCCGCGTACAGCTCACAGATGTGAGCGACGCCGAAACGCGTTTTGAACTCAGCCCAGGCACCCGGGCGCAAGCCGTTGCCGATCATCTTGCGCACATCGTGACGACTGTCATCGGCGCTGGCCGGTTGATCGACCAGATAACGGCACAATTCGCCGACGTAGCCAATGGTGGTCGCGCGGTAGCGGCGTACGTCGTTCCAGAACTGACTGGCGCTGAACTTGCGGCGGATCGCGAAACCCGAGGCGCCATTGACCGCCGAGCCCCAGCACACGCAGAGACCGGTGGCGTGGTACAGCGGCAAGGTGCAATAGACGACGTCGTCGGGGCCCATGTTGAGGGCGATCATGCCGAAACTGGCGGAGCTGCGCATCCAGCGCCCATGCTTGAACACCCCAGCCTTGGGCAGGCCGGTCGTGCCCGAGGTGTAAATGTAGAAACACGGGTCGTCAAAGAAGATCTGCTGGCTGCTCGGTGGATTCTCGCTGGAGGCATCGGCACTGGCGCTGATCAGGTTGACGTAGCCCTCGGGCGCAATGCCCGGATGGCTGTAAGTGTCTTGATCTGCCACGAACCAGGTACGAGGCGCGGCGATCGTCACTTGATCGCGAATGGCCGCATAAGCTGGAACCAGTTCATCGCCAACGACGATCGCCACCGGTGCCACCAGATTCACACTGTGGATCAGTGTGTCGCGAGTCTGTGAGGTATTGAGCAGCGCGCTGACCGCACCGACCTTGGCCAGCGCCAGAATGGTTACCAGCAGTTCCGGGCGGTTTTCGATGAACACCGCGACCACGTCGCCCTTGCCGATGCCTTGCCCGTTCAGATAGTGAGCGATGCGGTTGGCCCACTGGTTGACCTGCGCATAGCTCAGCCGCACATCGCCCTGCAATAACGCCGGCCCCTCGGGGTTGCGCAGCGTCGCTTGCTCGAACGTCCAGCCAAGGCCACAGCTTTGGGTCGGATCCGTGACGTTGGCCACCTTCATGCCTTTGACCACCCGTGGGATGGCCTTGGCGATCATCGGCAATTTGCGGAGCATCATGCCCCAGGTAATCGTGTCGCTTGGCGCGTGACTCATGGATGCTCCCCGTCCGACCTTGGCGTGCAGGTCGATGTTTTTATTTTTCGGGCTTTGGCTTGCAGCAACCGGCACATTCGAGCGCGGGTCGAGATCGAAAATACGTCAGCGCTTCTCGCGCTGTACACGCGGTTTTTGCAATGTTTTGTATCTGCTGATCGGCCGACGGCTGCGGTGATCATCGGGTAAGCGATTGGTTCCGTTGTTTCGACAACGATCCCGCAAAATGCAGGATGCACGATGGCCATTCATGCAGTTTGCACGACGCCTGGAATTTTCATATTTTTTAACTCATTGATTTACAAGGAATTTATTATTTTCAAATGCTGGCACAATCGCTGCAACCTCCTCTGCATGCTTGCCATTCAAGTGCATACGGAGCTGAAAGACATGAGCCTGATCCAAGAAAAATTTACCTCCCTGTTCTCCAACTTCGACGTCACCACTGCGCCACGTCCCGATGGCGGGATCCTGCTGACCCTGCGCAGCAGCGACGGCAAAGTGTTTAAACGTGCACTGACTTACCAGCAACTGCATGCCGGTGACCAACTGTCGTGGGCGATCAGTGCCATTCGTCGTGACCTGGCGGAACAAGCCAGTGAGCTGCCGCAAATTGCCATGCTGCAGAGCCAGCAGCGTTTTGCCCTGCCGACCTATCATTCGCTGTAATTTTTAAAGCGCTTTAAACAAGACAGGCCGTGGAGCTTTCGCTTCACGGCCTGTTTTTTTGTGCGCGATCTTTACTGCGATCTCTAACTCTTTGTAGGAGCTGCGGAACGCTGCGATCTTTTGATCTTGTTTTTGAAGATCAGGATCAAAAGATCGCAGCGTTCCGCAGTTCCTACAGGGATTGTGTGGGTTAGAAAGCTTCGGGTTCTATGCCGGTGAAGGTGTCGACGGTGAAGTGGCTGCCCAGCTCGCCGCCTTCACGGGCGAGGCCGCAGGTTTGCAGGCCGGCTGCTTGCGCGGCGTCGAGCTCTTCGACGATATCCGAGAGGAACAGGATTTCTTCGGGTTCGACGCCAATGGCTTTCTGGATATTGGTGTACGACTGCGCCTCACGCTTAGGCCCGGACGTCGTGTCGAAATAACCACTGAACAGCGGCGTCAAATCCCCCGCCTCCGAGCAGCCGAAAATCAGCTTCTGCGCCTGAATCGAACCCGACGAATACACAAACAGTTGATAGCCCGCCGCATGCCAGCGTTGCAGTGCGTCAACCGCATCCGGGTAAACATGCCCCTTCAACTGCCCGGCGTGATAACCCTGGGCCCAGACCATGCCTTGCAAAGCCTTGAGCGGCGTGGCTTTGCGATCCTCCTCGATCCAGCTCAAGAGAATTTCAACAACCCGTTCAACATCGGCCTGCGGCGCATTGCTGTCACGGCGCACGGCGTCGAGTTGCTCGGCAACATCGGCGCGTTCGGCGTTCTGGCGCACGAATTCCGGCAAATGCTTGGCCGCGTACGGAAACAGCACGTCAAACACGAAACTCACTGCGCTGGTGGTGCCTTCGATGTCAGTGACAATGGCTTTGATCGACATCGAATCAGTCCTCCAGACGCGGGAAACGACCGGCGATGTCTTCGCCGGTGAAGTTGGCAACCCAGCCTTCAGGGTTGTTGAACAGGCGAATCGCCACGAAGTGCGGATGCTCGCCCATGTCGAACCAGTGTTTGGTGCCGGCCGGCACCGAGATCAGGTCATTCTTCTCACAGAGAACCGCGTAGACGTAATCGTCGATGTGCAGGGTAAACAACCCACGACCCGCGACGAAAAATCTGACTTCGTCTTCGCCATGGCGGTGTTCTTCGAGGAACTTGGCGCGCAGTTCGGCTTTTTGCGGGTGATCGCTGTTCAGGCTGATGACGTCGACGGTGATGTAACCGCGCTCGGTCATCAGTTTGTCGATCTGCTCTTTATAGGCGCTGATCACTTCTTCCTGGGTCGCGCCCGGCTGGATCTTCGCCGCCGCTTGCCAGCGGTCAAAGCGTACGCCCTGCTCGGCCAGGGTCGAGGCGATGTCTTCAAAGTGGGTCAGCACTTTGTTGGGAATATCGGGGCTGGAAACGTGATAGACGGACAGGCTGCTCATTGGGGCAATTCCTCGGTATCGGCCTTGCCGTCCGGTTCTTGCAGACCGGTCGGGCACAGCATTTCATCAGGCAAATGGACTACTTCTGGTGAAGTCAGCCTTGGCGGTTCATGACGCTGCGGGTTTTCAACTCGCATTCAAACAGAAATTCAAAGGCCTCGATCTGCCGCAGCGCGTCGCTCATCTGCGCGCCCCAGGTGTAGAGGCCGTGACCGCGAATCAGATAACCGACGCAATCAGGATGGGCGTCGAGCCAAGGCTGCACCTTGGCGGCGAGGCGCGCAATGTCCTGATCGTTGTCGAAAATCGGCACGCGCACTCGCGATTCGTGGGTCGAGATGCCGCTGAAGGCTTTTTGCAGTTCGTAATCTTCGAACTCGATAAATTCGTCCGGCGTCAGGCGCGACAACACCGTGGCGTTCACCGAATGGGTGTGCAGCACCGCGCCGATCTCTGGTCGCCAGCTGTAGAGTTGGGTGTGCAGCAAGGTTTCGGCAGAGGGCTTTTTGCCCGGTTCCAGGCTGTTGCCCGACAGATCGGTGGCGAGCACATCGTCCAGACCCAACTGGCCTTTGTGCTTGCCCGACACTGTCAGCAGCGCTTCGCTCGGCGACAGGCGCGTCGAGTAGTTGCTGCTGGTGGCCGGCGACCAGCCGCGACCATAGAGAAAGCGCCCGGCATCGACGATTTGCTGGGCGAGTTGTTCACGCGTAAGGCTCATGGCCTGTCCTCTTGCATACGTGTGGCAATGATAACGGCAGCAGCGAGCGCCGCGAGACTGGCAATACTAAAGGTCAATGTCGCGCCGAGGGCATTCCAGCTGTAACCGGAATACAACGCGCCGAGCGCACCGCCGGTACCGGCCAGTGCTGCGTACAACGCCTGGCCCTGCCCTTGCTGGCGCGCGCCGAAGCTACGTTGCACGAAGGCGATGGCAGCGGCGTGAAAACTGCCGAAGGTCGCTGCGTGCAGCACCTGCGCGAATAACAGCACCCACAGAAACTCGGCGAACGAACCTAGCAGCAACCAGCGCAGCGCCGCCAGCAGAAAACTCGCCATCAATACGCGGCGCAGGGAAAACCGCGCGAGAATCCGGCTCATCGCCATGAACATCAGCACTTCGGCGACGACACCCACGGCCCAGAGCATGCCGATGGTGCCGCGTGTGTAGCCGAGGCGCTCAAGGTGCAAGGTCAGAAAGGTGTAATACGGGCCGTGGCTCATCTGCATCAGCGCGACACAAGCGTAAAACGCCAGCACGCCGGGATTGCGCAGCTGTTTGAGAAACCCCTCGCCGTGCGGCCGATTGCCTTGCGGTGGTTGCGCGTTCGGCACCCACAGACTGCTGAGGACGATGCCGGCCATGATCAGCACCAGCGCCGCCGGGTAGATATCGAGGCTCAGCCATTCGAACAGCCGGCCCAACGCAACCACGGTGATGATGAAACCGATCGAGCCCCACAGGCGGATCTGACTGTAACGCGAGGTCTGGCCCTGCAAATGCGCCAGCGTGATGACTTCGAACTGCGGCAGCACCGCGTGCCAGAAGAATGCGTGTAGCGCCATGACCATCGCCAGCCAGGCGTAGGTCTTGCTGACAAAAATCAACGAGAACGTCAGCAGCGTACACACTGCGCCAAAGCGCACGATGGCCAGGCGTCTACCGGTGTAATCACCGAGCCAGCCCCAGATGTTCGGCGCCACGCAGCGCATCAGCATCGGGATGGCAACCAGTTCACCGATTCGCGCCGGACTGAAGCCGAGGTGATCGAAATACAGCGCCAGAAACGGCGCCGTCGAACCGAGCAAGGCGAAATAGAACAGATAGAAACTGGACAGCCGCCAGTAAGGGAGCGCCGCCACGGTTATGCCGCGACGGCTTCAAGGCCTGCCATCAAAGCTGACCCAGCACCGGCGTGCTCACGCGCACATCGGCGTTCTGCCCACGATGACGCAGCAAGTGGTCCATCAGCACGATCGCCATCATCGCTTCGGCGATCGGCGTGGCGCGGATGCCGACGCACGGATCGTGACGGCCCTTGGTGATCACGTCGACCGGATTGCCGTGGATGTCGATCGAACGGCCCGGAGTGGTGATACTCGATGTTGGCTTCAGCGCCAAATGGGCAACAATCGGCTGACCGGACGAGATACCGCCGAGGATGCCGCCCGCATTGTTGCTGAGGAAGCCTTCCGGGGTCATTTCATCGCGGTGTTCGGTACCGCGCTGGGCGACCGAGGCGAAACCGGCGCCGATTTCCACGCCTTTGACCGCGTTGATGCTCATCAGCGCATGGGCCAGTTCGGCGTCGAGACGGTCGAAAATCGGCTCGCCCAGGCCCGGCATCACCCCTTCGGCAACCACGGTGATCTTCGCCCCGACCGAGTCTTGGTCGCGGCGCAACTGGTCCATGTAGGCTTCCAGTTCCGGAACCTTGTCCGGATCCGGGCTGAAGAACGCGTTCTCCTCCACCGAGTCCCAGGTCTTGAACGGGATTTCGATCGGGCCGAGCTGGCTCATGTAGCCACGAATGACGATGCCCTGAGTTGCCAGATATTTCTTGGCGATCGCACCGGCGGCCACGCGCATCGCGGTTTCGCGCGCCGAACTGCGGCCACCGCCACGGTAGTCGCGCTCACCGTATTTGTGGTGGTAGGTGTAGTCAGCGTGGGCCGGGCGAAACAGATCCTTGATCGCCGAGTAGTCCTTGGACTTCTGGTCGGTGTTGCGGATCAGCAGGCCGATCGAGCAACCGGTGGTGCGCCCTTCGAACACGCCAGAGAGGATTTCGACTTCGTCGGCTTCCTGGCGCTGGGTGGTGTGGCGGCTGGTGCCCGGCTTGCGGCGATCGAGGTCGCGCTGCAGGTCTTCGAGGGAGATCTCCAGGCCCGGCGGGCAGCCGTCGACAATGGCGACCAACGCCGGACCATGGCTTTCGCCAGCGGTGGTGACAGTGAACAACTTGCCGTAGGTATTGCCGGACATGCAGGACGCTCCGTGAAATCAAACCCAAATTCGTGATGCGCGCCAGTATACGCAGGCTAACCGAGTAGTTCATCCTCGAACCTTAGTGGTGCTGGCGAGTCCAACCGGCACCTTGGCGAATGATGGCGTGATGATGCTGCGAGTTTTGATCTTGAGTCTTACCCTCTTTACGGGCTTTGCCCAAGCGACGGTCCTACAACGCCCGGTAACTTTGGATACCGGCACCGGTGAGCTTTTCGGTTCGCTGTTGCTGCCAAAATCCGACAGTCCGGTGCCGGTTGTCCTGATCATTTCTGGCTCGGGTCCTACGGATCGCGACGGAAACAACCCCGACGGCGGGCGCAACGACAGCCTCAAGCGCCTGGCGTGGGTGCTGGCCAAACACAACATCGCCAGCGTGCGTTACGACAAGCGCGGTGTTGCGGCGAGCCTGGCGGCGACCCCGGATGAGCGCAATTTGTCGGTGGAGGCCTATGCAGCAGATGCGGTGGCGTGGGGGCAAAAGCTCAAGGCCGATCCACGTTTCGGCAAGCTGATCCTGCTGGGCCACAGTGAGGGCGCGCTGATAGCCAGCCTCGCCGCGCCGAAAGTCGATGCGGCGGCGGTGATTTCCCTGTCCGGCAGCGCCCGACCGGTCGATCAGGTGATCCGCGAGCAATTGGCCCGCAGTCTGCCGCCACCGCTGATGCTGCGCAGTAACGAACTGCTCGACAGCCTCAAGGCCGGTCACACCGACGACAATGTGCCGCAGCCGTTGCAGGTGATTTTCCGCCCGAGCGTGCAGCCGTATCTGATTTCACTGTTCCGTCAGGATCCGGCGAAAGCCTTCGCGCAATTGAAAATGCCGGCACTGATTGTTCAGGGTAGCAATGACATGCAGGTCGGCGTTGGCGATGCGCAGGCGCTGAAAGCCGCTAAACCCGACGCCGAACTGGTGGTCATCGAAGGCATGAACCACGTCATGCGCATCGTGCACAACGACATGAAGCGGCAATTGGCCTCGTACAAGGACCCGAATTTGCCGCTGGCCGCAGAACTGGGCAGCAAAATCATCGAGTTTATTGACGGACTTCGCACCCGTTAACCGTTGTTTGCCCTCTAGTCCTGACAGAAACGGCCGATAAGCCTTTGTCGCCAGCGCAACCGCTGGCGACAAGCAGGGCTTGGACAGGATCTCGCCGTTATGACTGATACCCAGACTTCACCCGACACCACCGCTGAAAAAGACGCACCGCCAGCGGCCGAGCTGCCGTGGGCGGATGTCCATGTCGAGCACCACAAGATGCTCCGCCTGGCCCCGTTGCAAACCGACCGCAACACCGGCGGGCGGCCGTTGCGCTTCGTCGAATTCGGTTACGCCGAGCGCAACAGCAAAGAAAAAAGCCTGATGCGCATGGCAATCAAGCTGCCGAGTCAACGCGTTCGCAAAGAGCAGAATCATCTCGATGTGTGGGTCGATCACACCACCAAGCGCGTCAGCTTTGGCCCGGACAGCGGCTTGCAAATCGAACCGTTGAACCGTGGCATCGGCCGTTTCATGGCCGCACAAGGCATCAACTGGGCGAAAAAACGCTGGCCCGCCTACACCGTCGATGGCATGGACTTGAACAACAAGGACGCGCTGAATGAAGACACGCGCCTGCGTCGCGATCATTTCCTGCGGGTGCATGGTTTTGATGTGGTGTACGCCGATGCCCAGCACTTGAAGGGCAGCGTCAAGGATGTGTTGGTAGGTGATCTGCTCGGTGACTGGAACAGCGAAAAGCTGCAGATCGTCGAGATTCTCGAGGCGGCGCAGATGCTTCAGCAGGCCGAGCAGAATCTGGCCGAGCAGGAAGTGAAGCTGAAGAAGCAGGAAGAGAAAGTCAGCAAGTTCAAGCGTGAAGACGCTGGTTTGCGTTTCACCATCACGTGTCTGGTGGCGTTTGCGGTGTTTCAGGCGGGGTTGCTGATCTGGATTGCCACGCACCGGTAGATCAAAAGATCGCAGCCTTCGGCAGCTCCTACACTGGAATGCGGTAATCCCTGTAGGAGCTGCCGAAGGCTGCGATCTTTTGCTTTTAACGGGTCAGACGCGGGAGGCGAACAGCGCCTGATGATCGCGGCACTGCTCCGCCGTCAACATGAACACGCCATGGCCACCACGCTCGAATTCGAGCCAGGCGAAATCGACTTCCGGGTACAGCGCGTCAACGTGCACCTGGCTGTTACCCACCTCGACAATCAACAAGCCCTTCTCGGTCAGGTGATCCGCCGCTTCGGCGAGCATGCGTCGAACCAGATTCAGACCATCATCGCCACAGGCCAGACCCAGCTCCGGTTCATGCTGATACTCATCCGGCATATCTGCGAAATCTTCTGCATCCACGTAAGGCGGATTCGACACGATCAAGTCGAAACGCTGCCCCGGCAAACCATCGAAACCATCGCCCTGCACGGTGTACACACGCTCATCGACGCCATGGCGCTCGATGTTCTGGTTGGCCACTTCCAACGCCTCGAAGGACAAATCGGCCAGCACCACTTCGGCGTTCTGGAACTCGTAGGCGCAGGCAATGCCGATGCAACCGGAACCGGTGCACAGGTCGAGAATCCGCGCCGGCTCGGTGCCGATCCACGGCGCAAAGTGATTTTCGATCAGTTCGCCAATCGGTGAACGCGGGATCAACACGCGCTCGTCAACAATGAACGACATACCGCAGAACCACGCCTCGCCCAACAGGTAAGCGGTCGGAATGCGTTCCTCGATACGACGCTTGAGCAGGCGTTGCAGATTGACCAACTCATCGTCTTCCAGCGCGCAATCGAGGTAGCTGTCGGCGATTTCCCATGGCAGGTGCAATGCACCGAGCACGAGTTGCCGGGCTTCGTCCCAGGCATTGTCGGTGCCATGGCCGAAAAACAGATCCTCCCCATGGAAGCGGCTGACGGCCCAACGGATGTGGTCGCGCAGGGTACGAAGTCGGGAAGTGATCACGGGGCAGAACTCCAGAAAAAACGACTGGCGATTCTACCAGCCAAAACGCCTGACGACGACGCAGGAAAAACATCGCGACGACGGTAGGAGTTTTCTGTTTTTTGCATCAGCTATTGAACAGAACGTGTAACTTGACAAGGCTGCAGGCCAATAACGACGGTGCCTACGATGGTAGCGATTCACAGAACCGCTCCGCCAGAGGACAATGTCGCAAAAGCCCCACCCCAAGGAGCCCCAGAATGTCCGTTCCAAAAACGATGTTTCAACTCAGCGGTCGCGGTTACGCAGCGGCCACACTGAGCCATGCCACCGTGGTCATCATCGATGCCCAGAAAGAATATCTCAGTGGCCCGCTGGCCCTGAGCGGCATGGACGCGGCCGTCGCGAACATCAAACAAGTGGTTGCCGCAGCCCGTGCAGCCGGTCGGCCGATCGTGCACGTGCGTCATCTCGGCACCGTCGGAGGCCTGTTCGACCCGCAGGGTGAACGCGGCGAATTCATCCCGGGCCTCGAGCCACAAGGTGATGAAACCATTATCGGCAAACTGCTGCCGAGCGCGTTCCATGGCACCGAGTTGCTGGACCGTCTGCAAAACCTTGGCTCGCTGGACTTGATCGTCTGCGGTTTCATGAGCCATTCCAGCGTCAGCACCACCGTGCGTGCAGCAAAAAACCTGGGGTTCCGCTGCACCCTGGTGGAAGACGCCTGCGCGACCCGCGACTTGCCGTTCAAGGGCCGCGTGCTCAGCGCCGCCGTGGTGCAGGAAGCTGAAATGGCGATCATGGCGGACAACTTTGCCACCCTCGCGTTGACTCAAGACCTGATCTGATCTGCTTTGATGAGCGGCTCAGCACGCCGCTCATCCGCAAATTCCTCTCATTTGCCGCAAATGCCATAGCCTCAGGAACAACCCGGTCAACTCCCGGTCGAAGGGCCGATACCCATTGAGGAAGGTCGGAATGAAGTTATCCGATGGATTTGACGCACGCCGCTTGCGGCCCAAAGGCCAAAGCAACTGGCGTTTTCGATTTGGCGCGGCGATCGCGGCCATTCTGGCCACGTTCGGCGTGCTGCTGGCGATGGCCGGAGCGGCCAGCCTGCTCGGGCGCCCACCGGCACTCGGTGACTTGAACGCTACGCCGATGGGCTCGGCGATCATTCTGGCAGTCGGTTTGCTGTTTCTGTATTTCGGTGTCGCCCTGTGGCGTCGCTGCCGCCGTCGCGCACGGCAATCGCGGGAACTGAACATGTCCCCGCACCTGATGAAAAAACACGACTGACTCACCGGCCTGGCTTTTTGCCGGGCCGTTTTGTTTCGACTTGGGTAAACTGGCCGCCCTTCGCGGAGGCTGACATGCAAGACGACGATTTTTCCCTGTTCAAAAGTGCGATCCAAGGCGTCAAGCCGATCAAGCACGATCGCGCCGACACCGGTAAACCCAAGGCTGACCGCGCTCAGATCGCCAAGCTGCGCCAGTCCGCCACCGTGCGCACCGATACCGCGACCGTCGATGGGTTGTCCGATCAGTTTGTGATTGATGTCGGCCCGGAAGACGAGTTGATGTGGTCTCGTGACGGCGTGCAGGAAAGTCAGATGCGCAAGCTCAAGGTCGGGCAGATCCCGTTCGAAGGCAGTCTCGACCTGCACGGCATGAGCGTGGAAAAGGCACGCGAGACCTTGTGGGCTTTTCTTGCCGAAGCGGCCAAGTTCGAAATTCGCTGCGTGCGCGTTACCCACGGCAAGGCTGTACGCCTGGACGGCAAGCGACCAATGATCAAAAGCCACGTCAACACCTGGTTGCGCCAGCATGCCCAAGTGCTGGGTTTCTGCTCGTGCCAAGCCAGACACGGCGGTGCCGGCGCGGTTTATGTGATGCTCAAACGCACCATGATGGAAGGCCGCGACGAATAATCCCGTTACACCGAACTTGCAGGGTTGTGTCCGCCACCGTACCCTTGCCCTTTGCGAAAATCCCCACAGGTAGTTTCATGTCCCTGGAACAGAATTACACCGCGATTCTCGGCCAATTGGGCGAGGACGTGTCCCGCGAGGGCCTGCTCGACACGCCAAAGCGTGCCGCCAAAGCCATGCAGTACCTCTGCCGCGGTTATGAACAGACGCTCGAAGAGGTCACCAACGGTGCCCTGTTCAGCTCCGACAACAGCGAAATGGTGCTGGTCAAGGACATCGAGTTGTACTCGTTGTGCGAACACCACCTGCTGCCGTTCATCGGCAAGGCACACGTCGCCTACATCCCGAGCGGCAAAGTGCTGGGCCTGTCGAAGGTCGCGCGGATCGTCGACATGTACGCCCGTCGCCTGCAGATCCAGGAAAACCTCAGCCGTCAGATCGCCGATGCTGTGCAACAAGTCACCGGCGCGTTGGGTGTGGCCGTGGTGATCGAGGCCAAGCACATGTGCATGATGATGCGCGGTGTCGAGAAGCAGAATTCGTCGATGATCACTTCGGTGATGCTCGGTGAGTTCCGTGAAAACGCCGCGACCCGCAGCGAATTCCTCAGCCTCATCAAGTAATTTGCGCCACGAAGAAAACCGGCACTCATCGCCGGTTTTTTTTCGTCCGTGAAAAATCGGGTAAGCTGCGCGCCTTCTCAATTTGCACCGTGAGGCTTTAAACGTGTTCGTCAAAGCGCTTCGTGTCGGCCTCGGCCAACTGGTTATCTTCATCGACTTCATCACCCGCCCGGGCAAGAAACAGCGTCCTGCCGAAACTCAGGCCCAGGTCAACGCCGCCGCGAAAGGCCTGACCCTGTATCAGTTCCATGCTTGCCCGTTCTGCGTGAAAACCCGCCGCACGCTGCGTCGCCTGAATGTGCCGGTGGCGTTGAAGGATGCGAAAAACAATGAGCAGGATCGTCAGACGCTGCTGGATCAGGGCGGCCGGATCAAGGTGCCTTGCCTGCGGATTGAAGAGAATGGCCAGACCACCTGGATGTATGAATCCAAGGTGATTATTGATTATCTGGACAAGCGCTTTGCTGCTGTCTGAGATTATGTGGTGATGCTGATGGCCTCATCGCTGGCAAGCCAGCTCCCACAGGTTTTGTGAACGCCACAGATCACTGTGGGAGCTGGCTTGCCAGCGATTAGGCCCTCTCAGCCACCGCAAATCCCAGTCAAAAATAAACCGGCCCTTGAGCCGGTTTATTTGTTTTCAGGCCGCTTTCTCTAGCTGCGCCCGACGTACCACCGCCGCCAGACGCTTCAAACCTTCATCCAGCCTCGCCGGATCGATGTGGCTGAAATTCAAGCGCAAATGCCCATGATGGTTATCCGGCTCCGGAAAGAACGGCTCCCCCGGCATGAACGCCACGTCATTGGCCAACGCCTCATTGAGCAACGTTCGCGTGTCCAGCGGTTGCTTCAGTTTCAGCCAGAAAAACAGCCCGCCCTGCGGCATGTTCCAATGCGCCAGATCAGAAAAGTGCATTTCCAGCGCTGCTTGGAAAGCATCGCGCCGCTGCCGATAGAAGCAACGCAATTCGCTCAAGTGCTGCTGATATTTCTCAGTGCCGATCCATTGCAGCGCCTGCCACTGACCGATGCGGTTGGTGTGCAGATCCGCCGATTGCTTGAGCTTGAGCAGATGCGGGAACAGATCGGGACTGGCAATCAGGTAGCCAACACGCAAACCAGGCAGCAGGGTTTTCGACACGGTGCCGGTGTAAATCCAACTCGCCTTCTTCAGGCGCCCGGCAATCGGTTTGGCGCTACCGCCATCGAAAGTCAGTTCACGATAGGGTTCATCTTCGATCAGGGTGACGCCGAATTCATCGAGCAATGCGGCGACGGCAGCACGCTTGGCCTCGCTATAGCGCACGGCGGACGGGTTCTGGAACGTCGGAATCAAGTAGATGAACGCCGGACGATGCTGCTCCAGACGCTCGCGCAGTTGCGCCAGGTTCGGCCCATCAGACTCTTGCGGCACGGTCAGGCAATCGGCGCCGAACAGTTGGAAGATTTGCAACGCGGCCAGATAGGTCGGCGCTTCGAGCAGAATTTCCGTGCCTTTGTCGATGTACAGCTTGGCCGCCAGATCGAGGGTCTGCTGGGAGCCGCTGACCACCAGCACCTGACTGGCCTCGCACTCCAGGCCCAGCGCCCGCGCCTCCGCCGCCAACGCTTCGCGCAACGCCGGCTCGCCTTCGCTCATGCCGTATTGGCCGAGCGCCAGCGGCATGTCCGCCCACTCGACCTTCGGCAGCATGGCTTCGGCCGGCAAGCCACCGGCGAACGACATCACCTCAGGACGCTGGGCAGCGGCGAGGATTTCACGAATCAAAGAACTTTTAAGGCGCGAGACACGTTCGGAAAAAGCCATGGCGGTCACCGGTAGCAAGGGATGCAAAAAATAAGTCAAACTGGTTGACTGAAATTACGACAGCCTGAGCGAGTACGTCAACATGCTTGACCTTAAAAACCCTGCAAGCCAACAACAGGCCATGGAAGCGTTTTTCTTCGGCTACCAGGCGTTCACCGCCAAAGCTGATGAAATGCTGGAACGCCGTGGCTTGTCGCGGGTGCATCAGCGCATTGTGTTTTTCATCGCGCGCTATCCGAATTTGAGCGTGAAAGAGCTGCTGGCCTTGCTCGGTGTGAGCAAGCAAGCGCTGAACATGCCGCTGCGGCAGTTGCAGGAAATGCATCTGGTGGACAGCGTCGCCTCGGAGGCTGATAAGCGTAAGCGCCTGCTGGAGTTGACAGCGGAAGGCGCGAAGTTCGAGCAGGCGTTGCGCCGTGAGCAGGTGAAGTTGCTGGAGCGGGTATTTGCCGAGGCCGGGGAAGCGGCGGTGAATGGATGGTTGGCGGTGAATCTGGCATTGGGGAAAACTCAGACGGCTCTCGATTGAATGGGAATACCTCTTCGCGAGCAGGCTCGTTCCCACAGGGGGACGCATACCAATGGGGGAGCGAGCTTGCTCGCGAAGGGGCCGGCACAGGCGATATATCCCTATTGACGGAACTTTCGTAAACAAAACCAAAAACAATATTTGCTTTATTTGTACACAAAAGCATAATCCACAGCGTGCGAGTTCCTGACCGCATGGTCAACAAATTCGCGTAAGCCTCAAAGGGCCGCTGCCACCCCTCATGGGTCCGGCCCTGGAAATAACAATAAAACTCTTGAGGAGTACTCGCTGTGGAAAGCCGCAAATCCGAAGCATCGACGCTGGACCTCTCGCCGCCATTACGCAGTGGCTTGCTGGAACGTCTGTTTAAACTCAGCTTGCATGGCACCACGGTGAAGACCGAGCTGATTGCCGGTCTGACAACCTTCATCACCATGGCTTACATCATCTTCGTCAACCCGAACATCATGGCCGATGCCGGGATCGATCACGGTGCAGCCTTCGTCGCCACCTGTATCGCCGCGGCATTGGGCTGCCTGTTGATGGGCCTGTACGCCAACTGGCCGGTGGGCCTGGCACCGGGCATGGGCCTCAACGCCTTCTTCACCTACACCGTGGTCGGCACCATGGGCTACAACTGGGAAACCGCGCTGGGTGCGGTATTTGTCTCCGGTGTGTTGTTCATGATCCTGACCTTCTCGCGGATTCGTGAGTGGCTGCTCAACAGCATTCCGGTCAGTCTGCGCTTTGCAATGGGTGCCGGTGTTGGTCTGTTCCTCGGTCTGATCGGTCTGAAAACCGCCGGGATCGTCGTCGACAGTCCAGCGACCCTGATCAAACTCGGCTCCCTGCGCGAACCCGGCCCACTGCTTGCGGCCATCTGCTTCCTGATGATTGCGATCCTCAGCTACCACCGCGTGTTCGGTGCGATCCTCATCAGCATCATCACCGTGACCCTGGCCGGCTGGGGCCTGGGCATCGTTCACTATGAAGGCATCATGTCGACCCCGCCGAGCCTGGCGCCGACCTTCATGGCGATGAACGTGGCCGGCGTGTTCAACGTCAGCATGATCAGCGTCGTACTGGCTTTCCTCTTTGTGCACATGTTCGACACCGCCGGCACGTTGATGGGCGTTGCCCAGCGCGCCAATCTGGTGAACGCCGACGGCCGTATCGAAAACCTCTCCCGCGCGATGAAAGCCGACAGTGCTTCCAGCGTCTTCGGCGCCGTGGTCGGTGTCCCGCCCGTCACAAGTTACGTAGAAAGTGCCGCCGGTGTGGCCGCTGGTGGTCGGACTGGTCTTACCGCAGTTACCGTAGGTGTGCTATTTATAGCAGCGATGTTTTTCGCACCGCTGGCCGGCATGATTCCCGCTTACGCCACCGCCGGTGCACTGATCTATGTAGCGATGCTGATGATGGGCGGCATGGCCCACATCGAATGGGATGAAGCCACTGACGCCATTCCGGCCATCGTCACTGCGATCATGATGCCACTGACCTTCTCGGTCGCCGATGGCATCGCGCTGGGCTTCATCACCTACGTGGCGTTGAAGGCCGGTACCGGCAAGTACAAGGAAATTTCCGTGAGCCTGTGGGTGCTCTGCGCGATCTTCATCGCCAAGTTCATCTTCTTGTAAGCGTCACGCGGTTCAAGCTTCAACACAGCCTCACCCTGACCGGTGGGGCTTTTGCACATTCTTGAGTACAACAAAAAAAGGAGGAAAGTGATGAGTCTGGAAACCTGGCTGCTGTTCAGCGGCGCTGCGCTGGTGGTGATCCTGATTCCGGGGCCACTGTCGTTGTTGATGATCAGCAACAGTCTGAACTATGGGTTGCGCCGCTCGTATCCGGCATTTCTCGGCGGCGTCAGCGCTTCAATCTGCCTGCTCAGCGCCTCGGCCCTGGGACTTGGTGCATTGTTGCTCGCGTCGGAAAAACTCTTCAGCGCCCTGAAGATCGTTGGTGCTCTGTACCTGTTCTACCTCGCCTGGCAGAGCTGGCAGCAATCGCGTCAGCCCTCGGTCGGCGCCGAAGTACCACAAGCAGCGCCGGTGCCACGTTTCCGCACGCTGTTCGGCCGCGCTTTTGTGCTGGGCGCAAGCAACCCGAAAGACATCCTGTTCTTCGCCGCATTCCTGCCGCAGTTCCTCAACGCCGAACAACCGTTCCTTGCGCAGTTGCTGGTGATGATCGCAACCTGGACAGTGCTCGATCTACTCTGCAAGCTGGCCTACGGACTGGGTGCCCATGGCGCTGCCCGTTATCTGCGCAGTGGTAAAGGCCAGAGCTGGTTCAACCGGATCAGTGCCGGTTTGTTTGGCGGTGCCGGCGCGGCGTCCTTGCTTAGTAGCCACTGAAACGCTGGCGGGCTCATCCTCACTGAATCAGCCCGCCGTGTTACACGCAGCCTGGAGAATCGCTCTCCTCCAGTTACGTCAAACGTATTGCCTCGTTTGCCTTCGCTTCAAGACATATGTACCGCACGCGGCCACTGACTTTTCCGCCCCCCTGACTGCCGAGTTCACTCGGCGCCACGTTGCACATCCGGCTTTCATGGATGCCGATTCAACAAGTCTGTTTAAAAATCCCGCTGGCGTCAGGTCGCTGTCGCCACTTGTGTACCCTGCCTGCGAAACAAAAAGTTACTGCGTCAACCCGACGACAAGGTCGTATCACGATGGCGACTTGATTTTTTAGTGTGTTCTGGATGGAATAACAAGTAACTCTCATTTGAAACAAGACGATTCATAGTTATTCAAACCGCTGACTTCCTTTCACTTATTTAATTGCAACACATCAGTTCTTTACTCGCACTACATGAAGTTATATCTCTATCTGCAACGTTGCCCTGCATGCTGCAGACTATATTGAACAAGGATGTTTCAATGTTAAAACCCATACCGGTTAAAAGCCACTATGCCCAGTTTGACACCTTCGAAGTGTTGGACATCGGCGTGCAAACCAATGAACGCACCGCCGAGACAATCGACTTCGAAGCGACGGGCGCCGATGATGCGGGAAAGACGCCTGCCTCGACTGGCCAACGAAAGCCCGGTCAGCTCAAGATGCTCGACGAGCTGTTCGGACCGTTCAAAATAGGTTCATACACAGTGACACGCCGAGCGCTGGATGCTATGGGAGCGACCATCGATGGCCAGCCGCTAACCGGTCATAACACCCAGTTCCGCCGGCCAAGTCGATCGTTCGTCAACGCCCTGCAACTCAGTTATGCCGCCATCGAACAGCGCATGAAAGTCTCCACCTTCGGTGATGACTATTTGCTGCCTTCCTTTTTGTTCGAACTCGCCAGTCTGCGTCCTTCCACTGCCCTTCCGGTCATCAGCGAAGACATCGGGACAAGTGTCGAGGATGGCGGATACGCGAAAAAAATGGCTCGCCTGTTGAAATCGGCGCAGACCCTCGATTTGCACTTGGTCTATTCAAGCAAGCGCAGCAATCCGGACTGGCTCATCATCAAGAACCATTCCATGATCGGCGCCAGTGTCGGCATTCAGGCTTTTGGCATATTCATGGGAATTCGCGGCATTTACGATGCCGTGAAGAATAATGATCAGGATGAAATCATTTTCAATGGCATCGGGATCGGCACCGAGGTGGCCTCGATTATCACCGACGTAGCTGTGACCAAAGTCGGCCAGCGCATGATCGAGGCAGGCAGTGGCGCCTTGAGCGACTTCACCAAAACCCGTGCCGGGATCCGCCTGGGCCGTTCCGGCGGACTCATTGGCGGTGCACTGACATTACCGTTCGATATCTACAGCGCCGTCAGAGAATTCAACGCCGCCAGCAATAAAACCGGCAAAGAGGCCATGGATCATTACGTCAGCGGCGGTTTGAACATTGCCAGTGCCGCTATGACCGTCATTCTCGGCAGCGCCGCCATGGCCGGTTTTTCCTTCGCCGGCCCGGTCGGCCTCGCGGCGGGTGCGCTGATGGCGATAGGATCGCAGGTCTACGGTGCCGTACGCATGGTGGATGAAATCGATGACTACATCGAACTCACCGTTGAAGAGCGCTGGCGCACCGGATGGTTTTCCTTTCTGCCATTGAAGGACATAGACCAGGACATCAAAAATCGTTACGAACTGGCCAAAGCCAAAATCGAAACCGCCAAACGAATGCAAGCGAGCGCCAGCCAGATACTCAACGAGACGCAGAAGGACACCATCGAAGCCGTCGTGCATGGCCGTTATGAAGACCGCCTGACGAAAAGACGCAAGCGCGTAAAACACTGGTGGGGAGTCGAAACCATGCCGATTGACTACGTCCCTGAAGTAGTCGGTCTTGACGATACCATTGACGCTCGCGACGGCGTAACGGCTCAAACCCCTGGTGCCGTGTTGGGAACGCCGGGGAAAACCAAAGGCATTTTGTGGCTGATCGGTAGTGGCAAAGACACCATCACCGGTGTCGCGGAAAAGCCTAATGCCTTTTATTACACGGAAGGCATAAAGGATCTCACGGGGGGCGACAAAGATGACAGGTTCACTGCCCAGGATGCGGCGGATGACCTGGCAAGATATATCGAAAGCAGTGAATTTTCCCGACTCGACGGCGGTGCCGGCAGCGACACTTTGATATTGGATGGCAACCAGTCGCATCCGATCACCGGCCGTGGCTACGCCATCGATCTGGCGGCGGGCACCTTGCGCATCTATACGCCGAACCCGGATGCGTCTGTAGTGGATGGCGAGACGTACTCGCTCAAGACACTACTCGAAAGCGTTGAAAACGTTCAGACGCTGCAAAACGGAAGAAGCATTGTCACGGGCACCGCAGCACCCAACGTGATTTCCTCAAGAGGCGCAGACACCATTAATGCTGGCGCCGGTAACGACTCGATTTATATGTACAAGGCAAACGCCACCGCATTCGGTGAATCGGGAGTGGATTTTTATCACGTGGAATTGGCGGAGGGTTCAGTTCTCATCTCGGAAGATGGTGTAGACGAAAGCAAGATATCGCTGGGCTGGCGAATGGACCAGATCGAGAAATGGGAGGTGGACAGATGCCGTCTTTCCATCGAAGTGAGCTTCGACTTTCATTACGGTCGCCGAAGCAAAATAGTCATCGATAACGTGTACAAAAAAACCGACGGCCGTCGGGTTTTGCACAATGACAAATTAATAATCATTACTCGCGATGGATATCACCTGAAACCGGATCTGCCCAAAACAATCGAACACGACCATCCCGTCAAGATACACACAGAAAAAACCAAAGGGGGACGCCCTGAACCAACGACCTTTGTCCACGCAACAGTGTGCAATGTACCCACCCGACAAAACACCCACTATTACGTTCAGCGCTACAACCTGCACACTCAATTCATAACCGGCAGCTCCGCCGATTCCAATTACGGCACGCGCATCTTTCTTGATTACGACTATGCCGAAATGACCAGTGCACATGTTGCTTTTGCCACCACCCCCGCCATTTTGATGAACGAAGCGGCGGACAAAGACAAGGTCAATGTCTCGTGTGATTTTCTGTTCTACTTCGGCAAGAGCCTGTTGCAGATCGCCGGCGTCGGCCAGTATTCAGAAACAACACTCGATGCTGCCCTGAAAAACCTCGCAGCCAGCGTCTCTACCCATGGCTATCAGCTGGTATTTCGCGATGGAAAATCCCATACGCTGATCCTGGAGAAAGAGTACGCCGTACCTCCGGCACACTATAAACACAGCGTTGTCGCCAATACACTGACCAGTCATGACTTGCGTTTCCCGCTGAGAACCCACGACAAAGCGGTTTTCGAATTACCCGTATCCCTCACGGAGAAACTGGATCACGTTTCTTCCTGCGTCAGGTTCTTGCCTTTAACCGAACAAACTGCAATCGAAAACTTTGCGGGTGCAGGTGCCACCTATACGATGCATTTGCGCGAAAACAGGGTGATACGGATTTCGACGCCGGGCGGCCTGGCAACTGCCAAAGTTCGGTTGAACAACTCATCCACCTGGCAAATCGATGCGACGCAAATCAAAGATTTCAAGATCGTATTGTCCGGCAATCAGCTGTACATCGGAACGGTCACTCTGCATCTACCGCAGTACGGTCCTGACGATCTGATTGATCAGATTTTTGTCATCGGACCAAAAGGCGTGATACATACCGTAGACCTGACTTTCGACCGGGTTTATATCGACAGCCTCGACGCCAGATATTTTGAACCGCCTACGATGGAAGATTTGCCCGAGGAATTTTCCGCGCTTGCTCAACGCGAACTGTACGTGCGCAACATTGCATTGAGCGACGGTACTCGAGGTAGGTTGAAGTACAATCTGGCGAACCGTAAATGGATTCTGGACAGTAACAAATCTCGGCAAATAACTTATTCGCAGCTGGAAATTTTCAATCGTTGCAACCATAAGTCAAAGCGGGTGCCGCCACTGTCACTGCCCGATAATTGACCACTGGCCAAACGACGTCAGCGCCTGAATAAACCGGCCCTCGGGCCGGTTTATTGTTTTCAGGCTGCGTTTTCCAGCAGCACCCGCCGCGCGCAATACACAGCAACAACCCGTTGATATACAGCGTTCAAAAATCGATCGTATTATCACGCCTCGCCTGACAAAAACCTGCCAGAACAAGGAAGTTCAGATGGCCACCACCGTACGCAAAGCGTCATTGGCAACAGCAAAAATTACTGACGCCGTCGTCATCACAGATATGCGCTTTGAAAGCGATGAGCACAATGCTTCGACCATTGATCGCAAACACAGCACTGATGAAATAACGAGCAAAAAAACCAAAAGCAAAGTAGATCAGTTGAAGCTCGCCGACTCAGTGTTCGGTCCGCTGTAACCATCAAGATCTCACCCTCTTCACGCCGCCGCCCTTGATGCATAGGCCTGCAACTTTGCACGCCGTACATCAGGCAAACCCGAAAACATGCGCGCGCACCGAAGTGTAAGTCATCGAACCTCTCCATCGTTTTCCCAACCTGGATTTTCCGGGATGCAGACGAGTGCACCTGAAAAATGCGGCGAGGCACTTCCGTGCGTTACGCATCATCCCTCAATGAGTAATTTCACATGGCGAAACCACCCAAGAAAGTTCCGGTGACAGCACCAGCCGATACAACGGTTACAACAAGACCTGCGCAGCCAGGCTCGGGCACCCGCGTCACCCCAACCTTGCCCGACACCCCATTGTCTGGCGTCGATTCAACCAGCGGGGCACACGCCACTGGCACCTCCACCCATCGACCGCCCGCCGTCATCGTCAACGAAATACCCGACACTTACAGGACCGCCCGCAGTGCAATTGCCTGGCCTCAGGACCGATTGCACGAACTGACGCCGATTGGAGAAAATACCGGCTTGTTCACCGGACCGGATCAGCGGACCTACGCACAAATCGGCAGCGAAGGCCGGTTCGTCGTCGAACGGGATTTGCAGGGCAATTATTACGTTCCTCTGACCTTTGCGCCCGGTGTTCCCGGGCCAGTACTGACCAGGACAGAAGGCCAGTCCAGTTGGCTTATCCAGCGCCCTGGCTGGCAATCGACAGTGTCTCGGACCGAAACACCTGTCACCCCGCCCCCCCTCTCCTACCTTGCGCCCGAAGACGCAAATACGCTGACCCGTGCAGAGCTTTCAGCGCATGCACTGCGTTACAACAAGCTCAACCATACCTTCGTCGATACGGCAGAAGGCACGGTCATGGTCCGTAAAAACCAACAAGGTGAGTATCAACTGGCCTCGCCGACGAGCAGGGAATCTCCCGATATTTTTTTTGAACAGATTCCCGGAACAGTACTCTGGCGCCGCAAGAGCCCGAACTCACCCACCAAAGAAAACCCTGTTGCCGGCACGTCTCGACCGATTGCCGAACCGGACGAAGCGCAACCAGGCCCAAGCAAACGACCACGGCTCGACGCACCTGTAGATCCAGTTCTGCCAATGCGCCTTGACGCGAGCGCCCCGACCGAGCAAACACCGCTTTTCTGGCTACCGTGGGGCCATCTGAACAAACCACCGCTGGTGGAGTCCGTGCAACTCGGCTGGTTTCATTATCCGATTGTGCCTGTCGGCTCCAACCGCACACCCAAAGTCTACTTTGTCCAACATCCAGACTTTACGCCTGCAGGCTTCGAGGCGTTCGACCAAATGCTCTATACAGCGCCCTTGTTGCAGCCCGTTGCAACGTTTCGCCTAGGTAACGATCCGGGAGAAATAAACCCCGGTAAACGTTTTTTTACTGAACCGATATCGCGGTCGGTTGCCAAGGCATTTCCCGACTTTTCTGATGCCACTGCACATGCCGTCGCCAAGAGATTGTTTGAACTCGCGGACAACTCACCTGTGATTACCGGCACCGGACTGATCAATATTCAGGCCGTCTTGCATCAGTGGAAGCAACGGCCGTTTCCCACGACACCAGCGTACGCCGACCCGCTAAACATGCTGAAGGTGGCACCCTCCATTGATCGCGACGGAAAAAAAATCATCCGGATGCCCTCCCAGGTCGACGGCGAGCTGCAACGGCTCAATTTCGATCCAACACGTTTTCCCGTCGAATGGAATCACTACAAAACCTATCCGACAGATCTGAACCTCAGGCGTCTGATTGGCGCCTTGCTGGTACGCAGCGGCTACGACGTCTTTCCTCTGACTTATGAGCATCGCATGCCCACTCTGGTTTTCCGGCGCAACTCCCATGACCAGATCTATTTCCTGAAACTGGGCGCAGTGGAACATGTCGGCTTTTCCCACACCCCAGGCAATGAGCTGGCAGACCCGAGCTTGCCGGCCAGGATTGGCACCGACGCGTTGCAAGCCCTGACAACCGCCACGGCACAGAACAAAGTGGTGTGGCTGATCGGTGGCGTATTGAGGGTGCAGTCGAATCCCGAAACCGTGTTCATTTTCAGAGAGCGGTAAAGGCCGATGCGAAACTCTCGTCGGCAGCGCGTCGATGAGAGTTTTTTACACATCCGACGGATTGCGCAACATCCTGCGGCAAATGCTGGCAGGACATTACATATGTACCGCACATCCGGATGATCTTTTCCCGACCATGGCTCCCCACCCCGATGCAAACGACTGGATAAACAATCCAAAGGAGTCATTCAATGGCCAAGCCACCGAAGAAAATTCCGCGTACGCTTTCGCCCGACGCGTCCGCAACCCCCGTCGAACTGTCAGGCAATCCTCTCGGAGCTACGGCCGGGGAAATCATTCATCCTGGCCCAGGCGGCGACAATGTGCCTGGCGCAGCCGGCGCGTCTTCAACTGCCTTACCGGCAGTAACGTCACCCCAAACGGTCACTATCCACCCCTTGGCGGACGTGACTTCCCCGCGCCCCACAATCACCGTCCACCACTTCCCTGAGAGCTCAGGTTCATCACGTGCCGCCGATTGGGTATCCCTGCACTTCAGCGAACGCCAGCAGGCAGCCGCCGCAAGCACCGCCACCAGCGCGAGTGTGCAACATCCGGTGTTCATCCATGCCGAATCGGCAAGCCAACTAAAACTTCAGGAAGGCACCGCAGAAGGTTTTCGCTACGACAAGTACAAGAAAGCGTATGTCGAAATGCACGACGGCATGGTCATGGTCGGCAAAACCGCGGATGGCTGGCGTCAGACACACGCCGGGGAAGCGTCTCCGACAGGTAAATGGGTTGAACAGATTCCGGGGACAAAACAGTGGCGTGAAATCGACGAGCCGCGACACCGCCTTCAAGCCGCAACCGACCCAGTGCCCACCGAAACGACCGACGCTCTACCCGGTCCGAGCAATCGCCCATACCCGGTCCAGGAAAGCGACGTCGCATCGACGACAGGCGTGCTGATCGAACGTCTGTCAGCCCAGCGGCCGGCTGCACTGGATCTGTCGGTAGCACAGTGGAAAAACTGGGGAAAAACCACCAAACCGGAAACAGGCGAGTCGATAGAAATAGAAAAATTGCACTATCCGCTGGTCAGGCAGGTTCTACGCGCCGACACCGATCTGGTTTATCTGCAACACCCGAGGTTTAAACCTCAAGGTTTCGACGAATTCGAAAACATGCTGCGCAATGACCCTTCGATACAGCCGAAATGGGCGCTGAAACGCAATGGCCAGTGGAAGGTTCTGGACAACCACGCGCCGTTCGAAATGTCGGCAACGCAATATGTATCCAGCGCCCTGAACTCTCTGTCCGAACGCTCGGCAAATAACCTCGCCAGAGCTGTATTTGAGCGTGTGTCCACGCCTCAAGGGATTGATGCCGGTGGACTTTCAGCATTGACGCTGACGCTCCGCCACTGGACCGACAGAGTCAACAACACCTCGCCCCACCCCAGTTTTTCAGACCCCTTGATGCTACTGCCCATTTTGCCCGCCCGGCACAATGACCAATACGCCGGAGGGCTGCTCGCTTTGCCGGCGCCTGTTTCGAGCCGTTTGCAGCGTCTGGACTTCGACGTCCAGCAACTGGATTCGATGCCGAGTGCTTCAAGCACACGCGACGTATTCGGAAGAATCCTTGGCCTCAGCGGTTACAGCATCAACCCGAACAGACACCCGCATCCAAGTGGCGAAGACGTGATGATTTTTCACCGAGAAGGCGTCGCTGCTGTTTTCGTATTGAAGTTGACCCCTGTTACGCAGACGCCTGTACCTCGTTACTCCGTTGTCGGCTCCGAAATTGCCAGCCCGCAGTTCCAGAGCAGACTCAGCGAAGCGGACAGACAGGCGCTGGCCGAACATCTCAAAAGTTACAAAGTGATTTATCTGGTGGGCGGCAAACAACAGATTTCCCCTGATAACTCGACCCTGTTCATTGTTAGAGAAGGGTGAATACACAACCCGGCATCTCCGCAACTTGTCCGCAGATTTTTGTGGACAAGCCTCAATAAAACCTCTTGTTCCATACACCGAGTTCAAATCAATGGTCAAACCACCGAAGCGCGTGGCCGGGGTCACTGCGCCCGATATTCGCCCAAATATGGCAAACACATCTCCCCGACTACCGGCAACCACAACACTCCCCGCAGCGCTGCCGGACGCCTCGGCGCAGCCCCCGTCAGTGCAGGTCAACGACATGCCTGCATCCTACTCAGCGCAAGTTGCCTCAGCACTGCAAGCAATCACCTGGCCTGCCGATCAAGCCCATCTGCTACAACGGCTGGATCACGACAGCGGTCTGTTCACCAGTCCGGATGGCAAGTTATATGCCCGTGTTGAGAATGAAGGCCATCTGCTGGTCGAGATGCAGCACGATGGCCGCTATCAGATTCCCTTCAATTTCTCCCCGCGTCTGCCTGGCCCCTTCTTGATCAGAACAGAACGCCAGCCCGTCTGGACGTTCGAACGGCCGGGTTGGCTGGCGCACAACTCGGAAAGTGACCGGCGAAATGCAGCCGCCGAGAGTCTTGCTGCGGAACAGCCAACCTACCTGGCACCCGATGCAGCGGCCCTGCTCTCCCCCTCCCGGCAGACGCCAGACGGAATCCGCTACGACAAGCACCGCAAAACCTACATCGATACGGCCGAAGGAACCGTCATGGTGCGAAAAAACGCCAACGGTGAGTATCAGCAAAGCTCTGCGACCGTGCGCGATGCCTCCGCATTATTGTTCGAACAGATTCCCGGGACGCGACTGTGGCGCCGCAAAACCGGTTCTGAACCGGAGCGTTCGCTACAGGAAAAACGCAAAGCCTCAACCGATACGCCGGAGCCCATGGCCGTCCCGGGCAAGCGTCTGCATCAGGAAGAAGGGACAGATGCCAGCCAAGCGCTGACCGATAGCTTGCTGTCCGCCAATCCCGAGGCGATCAACTTGAGTTTCGGGTTATGGCGAAACTGGGGACAGAGTGTCCGTCCACAGGTGGGCCATCATATCGAGATAGACGGGCAGTATTACCGGGTGATGCAACAGGACATGAGTGCCAACCCGCGACTGGTCTATCTGCAACATCCGTTGTTCTCACCCGTCTTGTACGACACCTTCGAATACATGCTGCGGGAAAACCCGTCGTTGCAGCCCAAGTGGGCGGTTAAACAGAACAACCAATGGACAGTGCTGGACAGTGTCGTGCCTTTTGAGATGCCGCTCACTCAATACATTTCCAGAACCTTCAAATACCTGTCGGATCAATCGGTCAACTCACTCGCCCGAGCCATGTTCAATCAGGCAAACCGATCTGAAATCATCATTGCCCCCGGTTTGGCGCTCATGAATCAAGTGTTTCGTTACTGGGCCAACAGGGATCAGCACACAGCGCCGCGTCGAGAACTGGCTGACCCGTTACTGATGTTACGGCCTCTTTACGGACCGGAAGAAAACCTGGCGATTCCCTCCTCACTGGGGGAAGGCTTGATGCGACTGGATTTTGACCCCGGACGCTTCTCCCGGCATTGGAACGAGTACGCCGCGACGCCAGACGGGCCCGGTTTGCGCAAGCTGTTCAGTCAGCTTCTGGAGGATGACGGGTACGTGCTGAACCACTCGACAAATACGCTTGCCGAGAACGAATTGCTCTTTTACCGGGAGAAAATCGACCACGTATTCGTGCTGAAACTGCCTCCTCTTATTAACGGGAGGTTGCAGCGATTTCAGCCTGAGCGCTTTGAACGCAGTGAGGCCGTGGTGCAAACATCCAGCAGCGAACCAAAGCCTCTGTCGGCTTACAGCAAAGATAAAAAGATCAGCTATCTGCTGGGTGGAACACAGACAGATGTTCTGGGGCAAACAACGCTGTTCATTTTCAAAGACCAGTGATTGAGCAGAACAGAGAGGAATGCACCATGAATCGCTCAGAGAAAGTTGAATGACCAGACCCACAAAGACCACCATTCGCCCTGCGTTGCCCGATACCTCGACGACCAACAGGTCTAACGCTGGCAATGGCAGCGGAACGAATCCTGGCGGCTCCAACATTTTTGCGCCAGGTACGAATCGACTGCCGGGGCCATCCATTTCCGCTCCATCTGGCAGCGAAGTAACTGATTACCCACATGTCGTGGTGAGTCACATCACGGACCCGGTGATCACCGAAGCCAATGCCAGACTGGCCGAGATATCCCTGCCGGTTTTACAAACCCATCTGCTACAACCGCACGAAACCATCGACGGGTTATTCGTGGCCCCGGGCGGTCAGACTTACGCGCACCTGGAAGACGGCCGTCATTACCGGGTTGAACGCAACACAACCGGGGACTATCAGATTCCCTGGCCAGCAGCGCCGGGCGTGACACCACCGATCCTGAAAAAAATCGACGGTTTGCCACTGTGGCGAGTCGAGGCCCAGTGGTACACGGCTCAATCCAGACAGAGGAAGCGATCGGCGCAACGGATTAACGAACCGTCACACGCGATTCCTTTCGTCGACCCGCACCTGGCGGCGCTTCTTCCTGCAGCGCAAGGTTCCCCGGACGGCATCCGCAAAGGACCGCGCGGGAGAACCTATATCGATATCGCCGACGGCACCATCCTGGTTCGCAGGAATGAACAAGGCGAATACAAACTGGCGTCTGCAACAACGACCAATGTGCCGGATATCACGTTCGAGCAGATCCCTGGGCAATTCGTCTGGCGCCGCAAGTTGCAGGCCTTCGCAAATACGCAGCAGGATCCGCAGCCAGGCAGTTCTCGCCACCTCACTCAGCCAGAAAAGCCCGGCCCCAGCCCAAGCAAGCGCCCTCGACTGTCAGAAGACAGTGATCCTCTCGATCCCTTCGTACTCATGGGCATCAGTGAACTATGGAAAGCCTGGGGAACAACGAAACCGCCAGCCGGCGACTCCGTGGAAATAGGCGGCAAGCACTTTGCGCTGCTTGACCAGGCGACCCACGCCGTTGACGGTTTTGCCTTCATCAAGCCTCCTCAGTTCTCTGCTTATCGTTTCGATGCTTTTGAACAATTACTGCTGACCAATCCTGAGTTACAACCCCGGGGGGTGGTGAAGTCGGCGGACAGGACGGCGCAAGGCAGTGAAGCATGGAAAATTGCAGGGAGTCGGCCATTTGAAAAAAGCCTCACTCAATATGTCAGCGATCAGTTCCCCTTCCTTTCTGATCACTCCGCAAGCGAAACCGCACGGGAGATGTTCAATCGGGCCAGTCACTCCAATAAACTGAGCGGGTCCGGGATCAGTGCATTGGTCGAGACTTTCAAGTACTGGGAAAATCGTTCTAAGTTCGTGGGCGATAACCGAGTCGTTCGTCAAGACTTGAGCGACCCGCTAATGCTTCTCTCGCCGCTTGCAGCCGACGTAAATGACTACACGCGTATGCCGCTCCCTTCCGCTGAAGGTCTGCACAGAATCGACTTCAATCCGAAGCTGTTATCCGGTTCACAACATCAAAGAGGTCGGCGAACAACGCGGACACTGTTCAAAGATCTTCTCAACGCACACGGCTACTACATTGCCCATGATTTCGGCGCCAACCAGGGGAACGCCTTACTGATCAAGCGAACGGGTGTTGAGCATATCTTCATCATGTTCATGGACAGGATTCAGAACAAAACTGTTTTTCTCCCAGATCCAATTGCCTGGCTCAAAAAAAGAGTCTTTGTCGACAACATGGACGCCCATATCAACAACGACCTGATGGAACACTTGCACACGAACAGGATCATTTTTTTGCTGGGCACCAACGAGCCTCTCCCCACTCACGAATACAACCTTGTCGTCAGCCGACACAGCTGAATAACCTTATCGTTAATGCTTACCCGAACGCGAAGCCGCGCGCTCCAGAGTTCTCCGGGGCGCGCGGCCATGCACAAAATACAGGCATAAAAAAAGCCCGCAGTGTGAGCGGGCGAAAGACCAAAGAAGCTATATGCGCAGTCGCTTCCCGGTGGGGGCAGCTGCTTGGGGGTCAGCTGCCCCGGTACGTGGAATAGCTGTACGGCGAAATCAGCAATGGCACATGGTAGTGATCCTGTTCGGCAGAGATGCCGAAGCGCAGCACAACCACGTCGAGGAATGCCGGTTCCGGCAACTGAACGCCACGGGCGCGGTAGTAATCGCCCGCATGGAACTGAACCTGATAAACGCCGGTACGATAATCATCGCCTTGCAGCAGCGGTGCATCGACCCGGCCATCGCTGTTGGTGACGGCACTGGCGACCAATTCCAGGTGCGATCCTTCAACGCGGTACAGCTCGACCTTGATCGAACTGCCCGGGCAACCGTGTGCAGCGTCCAAAACGTGTGTAGTCAAACGTCCCATTGATTCTGCGCGCCTGCCTGCACGGAGCAGTCAGACTTCGCGCCTCCCGAAGTCAGATAAAAAGGAAACCGCACCGATTCGGAGCACGAAAAGCTGCGGCGAGCGATTGATTAAGACACTTTTCAAAAAAATTGTACACAATAAAAACGACATTTTTCACATCACCCCCGCCATTCGGGGGTTTCCTGCCGATGAGCCAGCAATACGCCTATTCATTGCACCTCCTATCCATTAGCTGACTGGTCAGGCAGGTTTCTTGCAGGCTCACGCCAATAGCAGGAAAAGATGACAGTCGGTGAAAAATGCGAAAATTCAGGCTTACAAATTGCGAATAAAGTTGTATACAATCAGCCCATCGCTGTGACGCCAGCCTGTTAATTCACCGCCAGGCCGCCACACCAATCTGTCAACGAATAAGAAGGAAGACTGCAGTGAGCGCTGACTACCCACGCGACCTGATCGGTTACGGCAGTAACCCTCCTCACCCACACTGGCCGGGCAATGCCCGCATCGCCCTGTCCTTCGTACTCAATTACGAAGAAGGCGGCGAGCGCAACATTTTGCACGGCGATAAAGAGTCCGAAGCCTTCCTCTCCGAAATGGTTGCCGCTCAGCCGCTGCAAGGCGCGCGCAACATGAGCATGGAATCGCTTTACGAGTATGGCAGCCGTGCCGGCGTCTGGCGGATCCTGAAACTGTTCAAGGAGTTCGATATTCCGCTGACCATTTTCGCGGTGGCCATGGCCGCTCAGCGCCACCCGGATGTGATCCGTGCGATGGTCGATGCCGGCCACGAGATTTGCAGCCACGGCTACCGCTGGATCGACTACCAGTACATGGACGAAGCGCAGGAACGCGAGCACATGCTCGAAGCGATCCGCGTCCTCACCGAAATCACCGGCGAGCGCCCACTGGGTTGGTACACCGGCCGCACCGGCCCGAACACTCGTCGCCTGGTCATGGAAGAAGGTGGTTTCCTCTACGACTGCGACACCTACGACGACGACCTGCCCTACTGGGAACCGAACAACCCGACCGGCAAACCGCATCTGGTGATCCCGTACACCCTCGACACCAACGACATGCGCTTCACCCAAGTGCAGGGTTTCAACAAGGGTGACGACTTCTTCGAATACCTCAAAGACGCGTTCGACGTGCTCTATGCCGAAGGCGCTGAAGCACCGAAGATGCTCTCGATCGGTCTGCACTGCCGCCTGATCGGCCGTCCGGGTCGCCTCGCGTCGCTCAAACGCTTTATCGAATACGCCAAAAGTCATGAACAGGTGTGGTTCAGCCGTCGCGTCGACATCGCGCGTCACTGGCACGAAACCCACCCGTACCAAGGGGCCGCCAAATGAGCCGCTTTCAAACCCTGCAACCGTCGAGCCTGAGCCGCGACGCCTTCGTCAAAGCTTTTGCCGACATCTACGAACATTCGCCATGGGTGGCCGAGAAGGCCTACGACCTGGGCGCAGATGCCTCGATCGACGAGATCGAAACCCTGCACCAGCGCATGAGCGACATCCTGTTGAGCGCCGATCACGCCAGCCAGCTTGCGCTGATCAACGCTCACCCGGACCTGGCCGGCAAAGCTGCCGTCCAGGGCCAACTGACCGAAGCCAGCACCAATGAACAGGCTGGCGCCGGTATTCACCAATGCACGGCCGAAGAGTTCCAGCGCTTCACCGAGCTGAACGACGCCTACAAAGCCAAGTTCAAGTTTCCCTTCATCATGGCGGTAAAAGGCAGCAACCGGCATCAGATCCTCGCGGCGTTCGAAACGCGTATTCACAATTCGGTCGACACCGAGTTCAAATGCGCGCTGGCGGAGATCAACAAGATCGCCCTGTTCCGTTTACTGACTCTTTAGCGAAGCCTGACCCGAGTGCATCAGACGCGGAGAGCACCCAGGGTCTTGCAAGCATCCCCAGCCACTTTTTTAAAGGCAGACAAGAAGAATGAAAGCTTACGCCGTACCTTTCGAAAAATTCGTCAACCTGGCCGATGCCCGTCTGGGCACCAAAATCATCTCGGTCACCGATGACTGGTTCGCAGACGCCAATCGTCTGTTCCAACCGACTCCGGCCGTATGGAAGGAGGGCGTGTTCGATGACAACGGCAAGTGGATGGACGGCTGGGAATCGCGCCGCAAGCGCTTCGAAGGCTTCGACAGCGCCGTGATCCGTCTGGGCGTACCGGGCTCGATCAAAGGCGTGGACATCGACACTTCATTCTTCACCGGCAACTTCCCGCCATCGGCCTCTCTGGAAGCGTGCTTCCTGGCGTCGGGCGAGCCTGATGAAAACACCCAGTGGACGGAAGTGCTGTCGGCCGTCGAGCTGCAGGGCAACAGCCACCACTACCACGAAATCAGCAACGACCAAGCGTTCAGCCACCTGCGCTTCAACATCTACCCGGACGGCGGTGTCGCCCGTCTGCGCGTGTACGGCATTCCGTTCCGCGACTGGTCGGCGGTTGGCGACAACGAGCAAGTCGATCTGGCAGCAGCCCTCAATGGTGGCCGCGCCCTCGCCTGCTCCGACGAACACTTCGGCCGCATGAGCAACATCCTCAACCCGGGCCGTGGCATCAACATGGGCGACGGCTGGGAAACTGCACGTCGTCGCACGCCGGGCAATGACTGGGTGATCGTCGCGCTGGGTCACCCGGGCGAGATCGAGAAGATCGTCGTCGACACCCTGCACTTCAAAGGCAACTACCCAGACACTTGCTCGATCCAGGGCGCGTTCGTCAAGGGCGGTACTGACAGCCAGATCGAAACCCAATCGCTGTTCTGGCGTGAACTGCTGCCAAGCCAGAAGCTGGAGATGCACGCCGAACACACCTTCGTCGAGCAGATCAAGGCACTGGGCCCGATCACTCACATCCGCCTGAACGTGTTCCCGGATGGTGGTGTGAGCCGCCTGCGCGTTCTCGGCAAGGTCGCTAAATAACAACGCAATGATCGTTCCCACGCTTTGCGTGGGAATGCATCACTGGACGCTCTGCGTCCACTCTGGATGTGACGCGGAGCGTCACGGGCTGCATTCCCACGCGGAGCGTGGGAACGATCACTCAACGAAAAGAAGAACAGCATGCGCACACTACAGATTGAACCGCTGACCAAAGAAGCCTTCGCCCCTTTCGGTGACGTCATCGAAACCGACGGCAGCGATCACTTCATGATCAACAACGGTTCGACCATGCGCTTCCATAAACTGGCGACGGTCGAAACCGCTCAGCCTGAGGACAACGCGATCATCAGCATTTTCCGCGCCGACGCGCAGGACATGCCGCTGACCGTTTGCATGCTGGAACGCCATCCGCTGGGCAGCCAGGCTTTCATTCCGCTGCTCGGCAACCCCTTTCTGATCGTGGTCGCGCCACTTGGCGATGAACCTGTATCAGGCTTGGTCCGCGCCTTCGTCACCAACGGCAGGCAGGGCATTAATTACCATCGCGGCGTTTGGCACCATCCGGTGCTGACGATCGAAAAGCGGGATGACTTCCTGGTGGTTGATCGCAGTGGCACAGGCAATAACTGCGATGAGCATTTTTTCAAAGAGGATGAGCGTTTGATCCTCGCCCCCCACCAATAAGAGAAGGTCTGATCACTCGACAACAAGAGTGACAGGCGAGAGGTAAAGACTGTGGAAGCACATCTGTTGGAATGGCTGAACCTGAGCGTGCGCTGGGTTCACATGATTACTGGCGTGGCCTGGATCGGCGCGTCGTTCTACTTCGTCTGGCTGGAGAACAACCTCAACCGCGTCAACCCGAAAACCGGTCTGGCCGGTGACCTGTGGGCGATCCACGGTGGCGGTATCTATCACCTGGAAAAATACAAACTGGCCCCGCCGGCGATGCCGGAAAACCTGCACTGGTTCAAATGGGAAGCCTACTTCACCTGGATGTCGGGTATCGCGCTGCTGTGCGTGGTGTTCTACTCCAATCCAACGCTCTACCTGCTGGCTCCGGGCAGCACCCTGAGCGGCCCTGAAGGCGTGGCCATCGGTATCGGCTCGCTGTTTATCGGCTGGTTCATCTACTCCTTCCTGTGCGACTCGGCCCTGGGCAAACGCCCTGCTCTGCTCGGTTTCATTCTGTTCGTGCTGATCATCGGCGCGGCGTATGGCTTCAGCAAAGTGTTCAGCGGTCGTGGTGCGTACCTGCATGTCGGCGCGATCATCGGCACCATCATGGTCGGCAACGTGTTCCGCATCATCATGCCGGCGCAACGCGCACTGGTCGCGGCGATTGCCGAAAACCGCACGCCGGATCCGGCGCTGCCAGCCAAAGGCTTGCTGCGTTCGCGTCACAACAACTACTTCACCCTGCCGGTGCTGTTCATCATGATCAGCAACCACTTCCCGAGCACCTATGGCAGCCAGTACAACTGGTTGATCCTGGCCGGGATCGCGGTGTTGGCGGTGTTGGTGCGTCACTACTTCAACACCCGTCATGACAGCCACAAGTTTGCCTGGACCCTGCCAGTGGCAGCGGTGGGCATGATCAGTCTGGCGTACGTCACCGGCCCAATGCCGATGTCGACCGCGCCGGAAGTGGCCAAGGCGCCAGCGAAAATCGAGTACCAACCGCTGCCGGAAACGGCATTGGGCGGTGGCTTGAAACCGGCTGAAGCGGCGGCACCTGCTGCTCCGGCAGCCCCTGCCGCAGCACCGGCGCAAGCCTCCAACGCAGGTCCGGCCTTTGACAAAGTGCACAACGTGATTCAAGAACGTTGCGCGGTTTGCCACTCGGCCAAACCAACCAGTCCGTTGTTCAGCGCAGCTCCGGCGGGTGTGATGCTCGACACCCCTGAGCAGATCCGTCAGAACGCGGCACGCATCCAGGCGCAAGCCATCACCACGCAGATCATGCCACTGGGCAACATCACGCAGATGACCCAGCAGGAACGTGACCTGATCGGTGCATGGATCGCCCAGGGAGCACAGACCAACTAAGCAGTAAAAGCATCGCTGGCAAGCCAGCTCCCACAGGGTTTTGCACTGCCTGTGTGGGAGCTGGCTTGCCAGCGATTCGCCGCAACGCGGTTTCTACCTGATGCAAAGAAACAGCTGTGAGCAACCCGGCAGCTGTTAATCACAAGAATAAAAAGATCCGAGGTGTTGCATGTCCGAGCTGTCCAAAGCGCGCATCCCCGACGCACCCGCCATTCAGCGATTGCCCCTTTTGCAACTGATCCTGGTCGGTTTGCAACATGTACTGCTGATGTACGGTGGTGCCATCGCGGTGCCGCTGATCATTGGACAGGCCGCTGGCCTGAGTCGTGAAGAAATTGCCTTCCTGATCAACGCCGACCTGCTGGTCGCCGGTATCGCCACCATCGTCCAGTCCATGGGCATCGGCCCGATGGGCATTCGCATGCCGGTGATGATGGGTGCCAGTTTTGCTGCAGTCGGCAGCATGGTCGCCATGGCCGGCATGCCCGGTATCGGTCTGCAAGGCATCTTCGGTGCGACGATCGCTGCCGGTTTCTTCGGCATGCTCATCGCGCCGTTCATGTCCAAGGTCGTGCGCTTTTTCCCGCCGCTGGTGACCGGCACGGTCATCACCTCGATCGGTTTGTCGCTGTTCCCCGTGGCCGTGAACTGGGCCGGTGGTGGCGCCGCTGCTGCTCAATTCGGCTCACCGATTTATCTGGCCATCGCCGCATTGGTGTTGGGCACTATTCTGCTGGTCCACCGCTTCATGCGCGGTTTCTGGGTCAACATTTCCGTACTGATCGGCATGTGCTTCGGCTACATCCTATGCGGCGCGATTGGCATGGTCGACCTGAGCGGCATGGCCAACGCGCCATGGGTTCAGTTCGTCACTCCGCTGCATTTCGGCATGCCGAAATTCGAACTGGCACCGATCCTGTCGATGTGTCTGGTAGTCGTCATCATCTTCGTCGAGTCCACCGGGATGTTCCTCGCCCTAGGCAAGATCACCGGCCAGGAAGTCTGCCCGCGCATGCTACGTCGCGGCTTGCTGTGTGATGCCGGCGCCTCGTTTGTCGCTGGTTTCTTCAACACGTTTACCCACTCCTCTTTCGCGCAGAACATCGGTCTAGTGCAGATGACCGGCGTGCGCTGCCGTTCGGTGACCATCGTTGCCGGTGGCTTGCTGATCGTGTTGAGCCTGCTGCCGAAAGCAGCGTTTCTGGTGGCGTCGATTCCGCCGGCGGTACTCGGCGGCGCAGCAATTGCGATGTTCGGCATGGTCGCCGCGACCGGGATCAAGATTCTCCAGGAAGCTGACATCGGTGACCGTCGCAACCAGTTGCTGGTGGCGGTGAGCATCGGCATGGGCTTGATCCCGGTGGTACGCCCGGAATTCTTCGCGCACCTGCCGCTGTGGATGAGCCCGATTACCCACAGCGGCATCGCCATGGCCACGCTCAGCGCGCTGACGTTGAACCTGCTGTTCAACATTCTCGGCGGCAAAGAGCGTGCGGCGATCAACGACTGCCACGCCCACCAGCATTAACTGAAAAACGCTATCCCCCTGTAGGAGTGAGCCTGCTCGCGATGTCGTTATCAGATTCAACAGATTCGTTGACTGATTCACCGCTATCGCGAGCAGG
Source organism: Pseudomonas sp. AC242 (assembly GCF_979258655.1). Lineage (NCBI taxonomy): Bacteria > Pseudomonadati > Pseudomonadota > Gammaproteobacteria > Pseudomonadales > Pseudomonadaceae > Pseudomonas > Pseudomonas sp. AC242. The sequence goes on along the minus strand of NZ_OZ409873.1, from coordinate 1,180,393 downwards.
CTCACTCCTACAAGGGCGCGCAACAGCTCTGCGCCTCAAACAATAAAAACAAGAGGGAGCAACAGATGATTCGCACGCAAACCAACGTTCTGTTGAGTGGCGGCCTGCTGGCCGCGAGTCAGGCCATGGCCGGCGATCTGCTGCTGTGGCAAACCAACAGCCTCAGCTACCTGTACGGCAAGAACTTCGCGATCAACCCGTCGATCCAGCAGACGCTGACCTTCGAGCACGCCGACAAGTGGAAATACGGCGACAACTTCCTGTTCGTCGACAAGATCTTCTACAACGGCAAGGAAGACGCGAACAAAGGCCCGCACGCGTTCTACGGTGAATTCACCCCGCGCCTCTCGTTCGGCAAGATCTTCGACCAGAAGCTCGAGTTCGGCCCGATCAAAGACGTCCTGCTGGCGATGACTTACGAATACGGCGAAGGCGACAGCGAGGCCTATCTGATCGGCCCCGGCTTCGACCTCAAGGTGCCCGGCTTCAACTACGTCACCCTGAACATCTTCCGCCGCCAGACCGAAGGCCCACGCCCCGGTGACGGCGTCTGGCAGATCACCCCCGGCTGGTCCTACAGCTTTCCCCTGGGCAATTCCGATGTGCTGATCGACGGCTACCTCGATTGGGTGGTCGACAACGATGAGAACTCGCGCGGCACCTACCACGCCAACCTGCACATCAATCCGCAGATCAAATATGACTTGGGCAAAGCCTTGGGCTGGAGCCACAAGCAACTGTATGTCGGCACCGAATACAGCTATTGGAAAAATAAATACGGCGTCGAAAACACCCACAACTTCGACACCAACCAGAACACCGCCAGCCTGCTGGTCAAGGTGCACTTTTAAGATGGCCCGCAACCGTGCCCCATACCTGTCGTCGGTGCTCTGTTGCGGGGCACTTGAGACCTGGCCGTTGAGTCAGTATTCTCCGCGGCCTCTTGAATTCGGTCTAAAAAAAAGCCCGAATTTAATTCCTGACCGAAAAGCCAACTTATCCCGGCCCGGTCAGTACCGAGGCATCCCGAAAACACACTCAATCGACTGTTTTTCAGCAGCCGAGCGGGTGTTTTTTTGCTTTTCGAAAGCCTTGGCTCGGCTCTTGCTAACAGCAACGAAGCTGACCGATCGGATGACTTTTGCAGCAACGAAAAAAGGCGCCACACCAGAGCGCCGATCTTAAAAAAAATAACGTGGAACACCTACTTTGGGAGCAACCGAATGAAACGTATGTGCACCAGCCTGATGCTCGCGGGATCGATGTTGGCCGGCGGCCAGGCCATGGCCGAAGGCCTGCTGCAGTGGCAGAACAACAGCCTGACCTACCTGTATGGCAAGGACTTCCAGGTCAACCCGCGCATCCAGCAGACCGTCACCTTCGAGCACGCCGATGCGTGGAAGTACGGGGATAACTTCTTCTTCCTCGACAAGATCTTCTACAACGGTGGCAAGGACTTCAGCAACGGTCCGAACACCTACTACGGTGAGTTCAGCCCGCGCATCTCGCTGGGCAAAGTGCTCGACCAGAAGATCGAGTTCGGCCCGATCAAAGACGTCCTGGTGGCGATGACTTACGAGTTCGGCGAAGGCGATACCGAGTCGTACCTGATCGGTCCAGGCTTCGACCTGGCAATCCCGGGCTTCGACTACTTCCAGTTGAACTTCTACCAGCGTCACACCCAAGGTGCTCGCGCCGGTGACAACGTCTGGCAGATTACTCCGGTCTGGTCCTACACCATCCCGGTCGGCAAGTCGGACATCCTGATCGACGGCTTCATGGACTGGGTCACCGACAACGACTCCAACTCCAAAGGCGATTACCACGCCAACCTGCACTTCAACCCGCAAATAAAATACGACTTGGGCAAGGCGCTGAGTTTCGGCGAGAAGCAGTTGTATGTCGGTGTTGAATACGACTACTGGAAAGACAAGTACGGCATCGACGACACCGGTGCGTTCAAGACCAATCAGAGCACCACGAGCTTCCTGGTGAAGTTCCACTTCTGATTGATATCGTTGCAGGCAGGCTTATCACGACAACCGTGAAAAGCCTGCCTGCACGGACCAATTTTAAGATAGTCCCTTCGACGGATAAGCTTTCGCTTTTGTTTCTCTTAGCTCTCGCGGATATGGCGGCGGTGGTGAACCATTCAGCGCGAACGATAAAGTTTTAACAAAGAAACTTAATACTCCCGCGTCCTGCATCAAAATGCTGGCTCTTATGCTTGGGTCTTCCTTGAGTTTACCCTCCAGACCAGACAAACCCTTTGATCCAAAAAAGTATTTTATGTCTGGTAGTCGAAGGCGATCAATGGCACGAGAAACAATCACACCATCAAACTCGCCACTTATCAGGTCCTCTCCGAAATAGGCAGTGGCATCCGGTGCAATCATCGGATACCCCCTCGTGTAGGGCATCACTTCGTGAGCGCCAAGACCTATTGCCGCAGCGTGAATAAAAGCAATATCAAGTGTGCCCTCGCTATTCAGTTCATCTTCAGTGATCACCATACGCTCCATGGGATCTTTGGGAACAATACGAACGCCGGCATAAAGCCTCTCGGCATCACGTCCCTCACCCGTCGCACGTTTGACATAAGGTCGATTAACAAAAAGAACATTCCCCGGGAGCAAGGAGTAAAAAGTCAGCACTTCCTTCATTTTGCCCAATGTCTCAACTAATGCAGAGAAATCCGCTTGCGGCCCAAAAGTGTTATCAACATAGTACGATGCCAAAGGGTCAATCCCCCTCTCGCCCTCTGAACCCAGTGAAGACTCCACAACTGCAATAGCAGCAATTGCGGCATCCAGCCCACCTTGTACAGTTTCAACTATTCTTTCTCCGGCACTACCCTCTTGCTCATCGAGATAAGTTGTCGGGCCATACCTCGATCGAAACCTTGATTCGCTCCACTGCAATCCTTGATGGTCAACCTTTGATACCGGTCCATTCCCACAAAACATAAAAAAATTCAAACCGTCTACATCACCCGCAGGATCAGCACTTAGCCATCGCTGTAACCAAGGCGCGTAATACCGATAACCGTAATAAACAAGTCCAGTCGCATCACGCTCCTTCCCCGAATAACGGACCGTTTTGTATTTGGCCTTGATCTCACTAGTGCCCGCCCATATAGCCGTTCCGCCATAAGCGTAATAGACTTCCCGACTCAACAACGCACCCCGCTCATCCAGGTCCAGAGTGCGCGAGTTTAAATGGTCGCTCAGACTAAACCTCAACTGGTCGCTACCAGTATCCCGAGGCGACCGGGTTACCCAGTGCAATGCACGAACCTTACATCGTCCAGCGTCAACACTTACAACGTGCCGTTCCTCTCCAGTGGCCATGTCACGATGGACTTCCAGCCCCGGCAAATAGCGAACTTCAGAGAGCAGCGTGCGACGAGCGGATTGCGTCGATCGGACTTTGCGCAAGCGCTGACCCGGGCGTTCGTAGCGATAACTTTCAGTGTCATCCGGACCGTCGACACGACTGACCATCGTCACGCTGCTTAACTGGTTGCGAACGTCCCACGTCATTTGCTGGCCGCGTGAAAGCTCCAACTGGTTGCCGTTTGCATCAAAGCCGCCAGTCAGATTGCTTTCTTCTGCAACGCTGCGATTGCTGTGCAACGAAGTGAACATCTCGAAGGTTTCCGCACCAGAGTGATGTCGTGTTTGAAGATTGCCGGCGGCGTCGTAGTTGAAGATTTGCGTGTAGTTGCGTAACTGATTGGGGTCCAGCGGCGTGGTTTGCCAGATCGGCAGCGCCGGGCCGTAACTCAGTTGGCTGACTTCACTGCCGATCGCTTTGATCAGTTGATAAAGGCTGTCATAGGTATATCGGCAAAGCGGATCGATACGCTCCTGGTTGAAGTGCCGGGCGAGTTGAGCCTTGTCTTCGATTACGGTGACGTTGCCGACAGGATCGTATTCATAATTAAAATCCTGCAGCGTTTGGCCATTAGCATCGCTGGATTGCAATTGCAGCAAACGCCCATCGTCAGCAGCGAAGCGAGCCGTGTTCAAGAGGCTGTTGCCTGCTCGTTCGCTAACGTTGTTGCCTAGCGCGTCGTAGTGGATTTCGCTGACCAGCAAGCTTGGTACGTCGCCAGAATCGGCAAGCTTGAGTCGGGTGTCACTCAACTGACCCGCCCTGTTGTAATTGAAAAGTCTGATGTTACCCTTGGCGTCGGTCTGACTGTGCAGCTCCCCCAACGGACTGTAGCGGTGCGCAGTCTCAAAAACCTCGTCTTCCAGGTTAGCGTGAGTACTTTCGTCAAGCCAGTCAGGCTCCTGCAGATCGCGCAGAAAACGCGTCTGCTCTGACAGCGGCAAACCCGTCACACCGTACTCGTCGAGGCCGCGACTGCCGGCAGGATGGTAGTGTCGGATGAGCTGACCGCATTGGTTGTGATCGGCAAACTCGCCAACCGCACTGCCATAGATAAATCGGTCGCAAACCTTAGGTGACTCGTGCATCAGATGTTCCGAGACAATTGTCGGACGCTGAAGCTCATCGTATTGAGTATGCCGCTGGTTGCCACGACCATTCCAGAATGAACACGTCTCACCTGTCTCATTCAACAAGCTCAACTGCCAGCCAGCGTCGACGCTATCAATCAGCAGAGGCCGGCCTTGCAAATCAAAGGTGTTTTCAAGGTTCGGTTTCGACGCTGCTTCCCGCAATCGCGGGTCCCAACAAGCCGCAAGCCTACCGACCGCATCAAATCGATTTTGCGTAATCCGAGCCTCAACAGCCGGATTCAACGGACTCCGGCAATAGCCAACATTGCGCACAGCAAAACCGCGCGAATCCACTACCGACAGTGACGGTGTGTGAGCATCAGTCCATTGTGCGGTCGTCATTGGCAAACCCTCTGGGCAAGGGCTTCAACTTATAGAGGTAAACGCACACACGTCTACTGTCAAACCTGACAGGTCAAGCGACTTCAGGTATCGAGACCCCGAGAAACCGGCACAACTCCTCGCGCTTGGCCAACGCATCGCGCCGTCCCAGATCAATCAACTCGCTGCAATACCCCGCCTCGAACAGCAGATAACTCAACACCCCTGCCCCACTGGTCTTGGTCGCCCCCGGCCCGCGCAGAAACAAACGCAACGCCGCCGGCAGCTCCTGGCGATGCCGTGCCGCAATCTCATCGATCGGCTGACTCGGCGAAATCACCAGCACCTCCACCGGTGCCACACCCAACTCGCGCGTCGGCGTGCCGGCAGGCATCAAGTGGCTGAACTGGTTGAGACGCTGGAGCAACTCGATGTCGCTCTCCAGGCTGTCAATGAACGTGCTGTTGAGCATGTGCCCGCCAATCTGCGCCAGCGTCGGTTGTTGCCCGGTGTAGGCGCGCTCCAGCGGCTGCTGCGGATCAAACCCACGCGGGTTGCCGCTGACACCGACCACGAGCACCCGGCTCGCCCCTAAATGCAGCGCCGGGCTGATCGGCGCCGATTGCCGCACCGCGCCATCACCGAAATATTCATCACCGATTTTCACCGGCGCGAACAACAACGGAATCGCCGAACTGGCCAGCAAGTGATCCACCGACAGTTGCGTCGGCACACCAATACGTCGATGGCGCAGCCATGAATCGATCTTGCCGCCGCCCTGATAGAACGTCACCGCTTGCCCCGACTCATAGCCGAACGCAGTTACCGCCACGGCATGCAATTGCTTGCGCGCGATCGATTCGGCGATACCGGGCATGTGCAGTTTTTCATTGAGCAGTTCGCGCAGCGGCGAACTGTTGAGCAGCGCCACCGGCAGTTGCCGACCGAGGCCGAGCAGGCTGTGACTGACAAAGCGGCTGGCCTGACGGATAACACCGGGCCAGTCACTGCGCAGCACGCGATGGCTGCGAAAGCCCTGCCAGAACAAGGTGAGGCGTTCGATGGCGGCGCGAAAGTCCGTGGCACCACTGGCCAGGCTGACCGCATTGATCGCCCCGGCCGAGGTGCCGACGATCACCGGAAACGGATTGTCCGCGCCCAACGGCAGCAATTCGGCAATCGCCGCCAGAACCCCCACCTGATACGCCGCCCGAGCCCCGCCGCCGGAAAGAATCAAACCTGTGACCGGTTCAGCTGGGCTCATCGCAACGCTCCATGGTGCTTATAGGGGTGGGTCAATCAACCGCGTTTGGCGTACAACTTCGGCTCGCCCGGTGGGCGGCTCTTGAAGCGTCGATGCGCCCACAGATACTGCTCAGGGCAGGCACGCAAGGCGCTCTCGACCCACTGATTGATGCGGATGCAGTCGGCTTCTTCGGTTTCGCCTGGGAAGTCTTCCAGCGGCGGATGAATCACCAAGCGATAACCGCTACCGTCAGCCAGACGCTCCTGCGTGAACGGCACGACCAGCGCCTTGCCCAGACGGGCGAATTTCGTCGTCGCCGTCACGGTCGCTGCCTGAATGCCGAACAACGGCACGAAGATGCTTTGTTTGGCGCCGTAGTCCTGATCCGGTGCGTACCAGATCGCGCGACCGGAGCGCAGCAACTTGAGCATGCCGCGCACGTCGTCACGCTCCACTGCCAGCGAATCGAGGTTGTGCCGCTCGCGGCCTTGACGCTGAACATAGTCAAACAACGGATTCTTGTGTTCGCGGTACATGCCGTCGATGGTGTGCTGCTGGCCGAGCAGCGCCGCGCCGATTTCCAGCGTGGTGAAATGCGCGGCCATCAGAATCACGCCTTTGCCTTCGCGCTGGGCCTTTTGCAAATGCTCCAGGCCTTCAACGTGGGCCAGCTTGGCCAGACGTTCACGCGACCACCACCAGCTCATGGCCATTTCAAAAAAAGCGATGCCGGTGGAGGCAAAATTTTCCTTGAGCAGGCGTTTGCGCTCGGCGGCGGATTTTTCCGGGAAGCACAGCTCTAGATTGCGCTTGGCAATGCGCCGCCGGTCGCCGGCCACGCGATACATCAAGGCGCCCAAAACTCGACCGATGGTCAGCAACGCCGGATACGGCAACTGCACGATCAGCCACAAAAGCCCCAGACCGCACCAGAGCGGCCAGAAGCGTGGCGATAAAAATGCTTTTCGAAAACGCGGGCGATCCATTAAAGCTTCCGTAAATACAGTGGCCGCGCATTCTACATCGTTCGACCCGGCTTGCGGCCTGCGGGCGTTCTCGTTATAAGTCTCGGCACTTTTAGTGACAAGCCGTTGTATGCCGACATGAGCCAAACCGAACCGTTAGACCAAGATCCCGTATTCCAGCTCAAGGGCAGCATGCTGGCCATTACTGTGCTGGAACTGGCCCGTAACGACCTCGAAAGCCTCGATCGGCAATTGGCCGCCAAAGTTGCCCAGGCGCCGAACTTCTTCAGCAACGCGCCGCTGGTTCTGGCGCTGGACAAACTGCCGCCGAGCGAAGGCGCCGTCGATCTGCCGGGCCTGATGCGCGTCTGCCGTCAACATGGCCTGCGCACCCTGGCAATTCGCGCCAGCCGCATCGAAGACATCGCCGCCGCCATCGCCATCGATATTCCGGTGCTGCCGCCGTCGGGCGCCCGTGAACGGCCGCTGGAAACACCGGAAGCCGAAGTCAAAAAGAAGCCGGAAAAACCGCCTGAGCCAACGGTCAAACCGACCCGCGTCATCACCACGCCAGTACGTGGTGGCCAACAGATATATGCCCAGGGTGGCGATTTGGTCGTGGTGTCTTCGGTCAGTCCGGGGGCGGAACTTCTCGCCGATGGCAACATCCATGTATACGGCCCGATGCGTGGTCGGGCGCTGGCCGGCGTGAAGGGTGACACCAAGGCACGGATTTTCTGTCAGCAATTGAGCGCTGAACTGATCTCCATCGCCGGTCATTACAAGGTCTCCGAAGATTTGCGCCGCGACCCGATGTGGGGCTCGGGCGTACAGGTCAGCCTGTCGGGCGACGTGTTGAACATCATTCGGCTTTAACGGATACTGCCGCATTTTCCAAGCATCTCTAAAACGTAGCGAAAACGGCTCAAACGAAGTAGGAAAAAGGCTCAACGCCGAATTCCAGCCAAGGCTGTCCGACTGCAGTAGTTTTCAAGAGATGTTTTTCAGGGGCTAAAAAGTCCTTCTTCCTTAGGGGTGAAACACCTTGGCCAAGATTCTCGTGGTTACATCCGGCAAGGGTGGTGTGGGTAAGACCACCACCAGCGCCGCTATCGGTACCGGCCTCGCTCTGCGCGGCCACAAAACAGTGATCGTCGACTTCGACGTGGGCTTGCGTAACCTTGACCTGATCATGGGTTGCGAGCGCCGCGTGGTGTATGACTTCGTCAACGTGGTCAACGGCGAAGCCAACCTGCAACAAGCGCTGATCAAAGACAAGCGCCTGGAAAACCTCTACGTACTGGCCGCCAGTCAGACCCGCGACAAAGACGCGCTGACTGTCGAAGGCGTGGAAAAAGTCCTGATGGAGCTCAAGGAACAATTCGAGTTCGTCGTCTGCGACTCCCCGGCCGGCATCGAAAAAGGTGCACACCTGGCCATGTACTTCGCTGATGAAGCGATCGTCGTGACCAACCCGGAAGTGTCCTCGGTACGAGATTCGGACCGCATGCTCGGCCTGCTGGCGAGCAAATCGCGTCGCGCCGAACGTGGCGAAGACCCGATCAAGGAACACCTGCTGATCACTCGCTACCATCCAGAGCGTGTTGAAAAGGGCGAGATGCTGGGCGTTGAAGACGTCAAGGAAATCCTCTCGGTAACCCTGCTCGGCGTGATCCCGGAATCCCAGGCGGTGCTTAAGGCATCCAACCAGGGCGTCCCGGTGATTCTCGACGACCAGAGCGATGCCGGTCAGGCTTACAGCGATACCGTCGACCGCCTGCTGGGCAAAGAAAAAGCCCACCGTTTCCTCGATGTCGAGAAGAAGGGATTCTTCGAGCGCCTGTTTGGAGGTAGGTAATGAACCTTTTTGACTTCTTTCGTGCCAACAAAAAGCCAAGTACCGCCTCGGTAGCGAAAGAGCGTCTACAGATCATCGTGGCGCATGAGCGCGGCCAGCGCAGCACGCCGGATTACTTGCCAGCCTTGCAGAAGGAACTGGTCGACGTGATCCGCAAGTACGTCAACATCGGCAACGACGACGTACATGTTGCACTGGAAAGCCAGGGCAGTTGCTCGATTCTGGAACTCAACATCACCCTGCCTGATCGCTGAGTCGATTTGGCAGTCGCTACGGCGGCTCGGACTATTGATGCTTGTGTAGGAGCTGCCGAAGGCTGCGATCTTTTGATCTTCAAAGTCAAAAGATCGCAGCCTTCGGCAGCTCCTACAGGGTTATCAGCAGTTCCGAGCCGCCGTTGGCATTTGTTACGAGGCTGTTTTAATGCCGCTGTCCAACATCCACATCATTCATCAGGACGCCGCCGTACTGGTGGTGAACAAACCGACATTGCTGCTCTCGGTGCCGGGTCGCGCCGACGACAACAAGGATTGCCTGATTACCCGCCTGCAGGAAAACGGCTACCCGGAAGCGCGCATCGTCCATCGCCTGGACTGGGAAACCTCCGGCATCATTCTGCTCGCCCGTGACGCCGACACGCACCGCGAACTGTCGCGCCAGTTTCACGACCGCGAAACCGAAAAGGCCTACACCGCTTTGGCCTGGGGTCAGCCGGAACTCGACAGTGGCAGCATCGACCTGCCTCTGCGTTACGACCCACCGACCAAGCCGCGTCATGTGGTCGACCACGAATTCGGCAAACACGCGCTGACCTTCTGGCGTGTGCTGGAGCGTTGCGGTGACTGGTGTCGCGTTGAGTTGACGCCGATCACCGGCCGTTCGCACCAGTTGCGCGTGCACATGCTGTCGATCGGGCATCCGCTGCTCGGCGACGGGCTCTACGCCCACGAGCAGGCTCTGGCCGCCTGGCCACGTCTGTGCCTGCACGCGAGCATGCTCAGCTTCACCCATCCGCAAACCGGCGAACGCCTGCGCTTCGAGTGCCCTGCACCGTTCTGACCACATCACCGTCCCCTGTAGGAGTGAGCCTGCTCGCGATAGCGCTCTGTCAGTCAATCAATAATGATCTGACACACCGCTATCGCGAGCAGGCTCACTCCTACAAGGGCTCCGGTTCGGATTCAATTGTCCGGCCGATGCGTTAAACTCCCGCCCACTGCTGTCTGGAGTTTCTTATGCGCGAAGAGTTGAACCAAGGCCTGATCGACTTTCTCAAGGCCTCCCCTACCCCGTTCCACGCCACTGCCAGTCTGGTACAGCGTCTGGAGGCTGCCGGTTTCGTGCGCCTCGACGAGCGCGAGCCATGGGCCACCGAGCCGAACGGCCGCTATTACGTCACCCGTAACGACTCCTCGATCGTCGCGATCAAAATGGGCCGCACTTCGCCACTGCACGGCGGCATCCGCCTGGTCGGCGCGCACACTGACAGCCCGTGCCTGCGGGTCAAGCCGCAACCGGAACTGCAGCGTCAGGGCTTCTGGCAACTGGGCGTTGAAGTCTACGGCGGCGCGCTGCTGGCACCGTGGTTCGACCGCGATCTGTCGCTGGCCGGCCGCGTGACCTTCCGCCGCGACGGCAAGGTCGAAAGCCAGTTGATCGACTTCAAAGCGCCGATCGCGATCATTCCCAACCTGGCGATTCACCTCAACCGTGAAGCCAATCAGGGCTGGGCGATCAACGCGCAGACCGAACTGCCGCCGATCCTCGCGCAATTTGCCGGTGACGAGCGCGTCGATTTCCGCGCCGTGCTCACCGATCAACTGGCCCGCGAACACGGCTTGAACGCCGACGTCGTGCTCGATTACGAGCTGAGCTTCTACGACACGCAAAGCGCTGCAGTCATCGGCCTCAATGGCGACTTCATCGCCGGCGCGCGTCTCGACAACCTGCTGTCGTGCTACGCCGGCCTGCAAGCCTTGCTCACCGCCGAAACCGACGAAACCTGTGTGCTGGTGTGCAACGACCACGAAGAAGTCGGCTCCTGCTCCGCCTGCGGTGCCGATGGCCCGATGCTCGAACAGACCCTGCGCCGTCTGCTGCCGGAAGGTGACGAATTCGTCCGCACCATTCAGAAATCCCTGCTGGTCTCGGCCGACAACGCCCACGGCGTGCACCCCAACTATGCAGAAAAGCATGACGCCAACCACGGCCCGAAACTCAACGCTGGCCCGGTGATCAAGGTCAACAGCAACCAGCGCTACGCCACCAACAGCGAAACCGCCGGTTTCTTCCGCCATCTGTGCATGGCCGAAGAAGTCCCGGTGCAAAGTTTCGTGGTGCGCAGCGACATGGGCTGTGGCTCGACCATCGGCCCGATCACCGCCAGCCACCTCGGTGTGCGTACTGTCGATATCGGCCTGCCGACCTTCGCCATGCACTCGATCCGCGAACTGTGCGGCAGCCACGACCTGGCACATCTGGTCAAAGTGCTGAGTGCGTTCTACGCCTGCCGCGAGTTGCCATAAAAACTTCGGCAAAAATGCGATTCAATGTAGGAGCTGCCGAAGGCTGCGATCTTTTGATCTTAAAAACAAAATCAAAAGATCGCAGCCTTCGGTTGCTCCTACTCAGATCAATACCGGCCGGCAGAAACCGACCTAGACTTACATCATTCATTTCGACAAGGCAGTCTCCATGATCTCGATGTCTTCGTTCCACGCCATGCTCATTCCGATTCTGAGCGGAATGATCCTGCTGGCCATCGGCTTCAACTTCCGTGACAAGAACGCCGGCGTATTCGCCATGTGGATCGGCATGCTCACGATCCTCGCCACCGTGGTCTACAAGATCCTCGCCAAACTCAACGAATAAATCCGCGCCCGGCTCGCATTGCTTTAGTGGGCCTCGTACACTCCAGCGAATCCGCCCCTTGCGAGGTTGACCGCCTAGTGTTCGCTCGTCTTTTTGCTTTGCCCAGTTTGTTCCTCGTCTGCCTGATGACGCTGCTGCCGCTGGCCCCCGCCCACGCGGTCGGCTTGCCCGGTCTGCTCAACACCAACAAAGCGCAGCCCGAAGCGCAGGAGCCGCTCGGCCAGTCCCTCGACGAAGTCATCAAGTCGCTGGAAAACGACAAGCAACGCGCACAGTTGCTGAGCGATCTGAAAAAGCTGCGCGACGCCACCAAAAAAGCCCAGGCCAGCCCTGAAGAAGGCGTGCTCGGCTTGATCGGCGGCACTTTGTCCAACTTCGAAAAACAATTTACCGGCGCTGACAGCCCGCTCAACCGCTGGGGCAACGAGTTCGATCTGGCCAAGGACGAACTGAGCGCGATGATGCTGCCGGCCAACGAGTGGCTGCCGATCATCTTCGGCTTCGCCATGATCCTCGCAGTGTGGAGCCTGCTCGCTGCCGCGCTGATCTGGCTCGGCCATCGGGTGCGCATGCGTTTCGGCCTCACCGAAGAACTGCCGCAACATCCCAAAGCCCTCGACATGCTGCGCTTCGCTTTGCGCAAGCTCGGGCCGTGGCTGATCGCACTGGTGATGACCGTCTACATGAGCTACGCCTTGCCGTCGTCACTGGGCAAAAGCCTGGCGATGGTGTTGGCCTATGCGCTGGTGGTCGGCACCTGTTTTTCGGCGATCTGCGTGATCGCGTTTTCCCTGCTCGATGGCCCGCACCGCCATCGCGCGCTGTACATTCTGCGTCATCAGGCGTTCCGGCCGCTGTGGCTGATCGGCAGCTTCGCCGCGTTCGGTGAGGCGCTGAACGATCCACGCCTGATCGAAAGCCTCGGCGTGCATCTGGCTCACACCGCCGCGACCATCGCCAATGTCCTCGCGGCGCTGTCGACCGGTCTGTTTATCCTGCGTTTCCGCCGACCGATTGCGCACCTGATCCGCAATCAGCCGCTGTCACGGCGCCTGACCCGCCGCGCGCTCAGCGACACCATCGAAATCCTCGGCACCTTCTGGTACGTGCCAGCGCTGGTACTGGTCGGCATCTCGCTGTTCGCCACCTTCGTCTCCGCCGGCGACACCAGCACCGCCTTGCGCCAGTCGCTGATTTGCACCGTGCTGCTGGTGATGTGCATGGTGATCAACGGTCTCGTCCGCCGCCATTCCTTGAAACCGCAACGCGGGCCGAAACGCCACGCGCTGTACTCCGAACGCCTGAAAAACTTCTTCTACACCCTCGCGCACCTGGTGGTCTGGCTGGTCTTTATCGAACTCGGCCTGCGCGTCTGGGGCCAGTCGCTGATCGGTTTCGCCGAGGGCGAAGGGCATGATGTCAGCGTCAAACTGTTCAGCCTGATCGGCACACTGATTTTCTCCTGGCTGATCTGGATCCTCGCCGACACCGCCGTGCACCACGCCCTCACCCGCTCGCGCAAAGGCCTGGCGAATGCCCGTGCGCAAACGATGATGCCGCTGATTCGCAACGTGCTGTTCGTGGCGATCTTTATCATTGCGCTGATCGTCGCGCTGGCGAACATGGGCATGAACGTCACGCCACTGCTGGCCGGTGCCGGCGTGATCGGTCTGGCCATCGGTTTCGGCGCGCAGTCACTGGTCGCGGACTTGATTACCGGCCTGTTCATCATCATCGAAGACTCGCTGGCCATCGATGACTACGTCGATGTCGGCGGCCACCTCGGCACCGTCGAAGGGCTGACCATCCGCACCGTGCGCCTGCGCGACATCGACGGCATCGTCCACACCATCCCGTTCAGCGAAATCAAAAGCATCAAGAACTACTCGCGGGAATTCGGCTACGCGATCTTCCGTGTGGCGGTGCCGTACAACATGGAAATCGACGACGCGATCAAACTGATGCGCGAAGTCGGGCAGAAGATGCGCACCGATCCATTGCAGCGACGCAACATCTGGTCGCCGCTGGAGATACAGGGCGTCGAAAGTTTCGAATCCGGCAGCGCGATCCTGCGCGCGCGGTTCAAGACCGCGCCGATCAAACAGTGGGAAGTGTCCCGAGCCTTCAACCTTTCGCTCAAACGCCATCTCGACGAAGCCGGACTCGATCTGGCGACGCCGCGCATGAGCGTGCAAGTGATCACTGCCGGTGGCGGTCAGCCGAAGGAATAGCACTCAGGCGCGCGGTTGCAGTCACAGGCAGGGAAGCCCGACAACAATAATCAAGGAGAACCCGATGCAACTGACGCGCATTGCCCAAGCCGTTCTATTCACCCTGTTCGCCAGCCACGCTGGCGCCGCGACGCTGGAAAGCACCCGCACGCAAATCGCCGAACAAGCGCAAAAGCTCGAGCCGGAACTGCTGGAAACCCGCCGCGACATCCACGCCCATCCGGAGCTCGGCAATACTGAAAAACGCACCGCCGAACTGGTCGCCAAACAACTCAAGGCCATGGGCCTGGAAGTCAAAACCGGCGTCGCCCGCACCGGTGTAGTCGCCATCCTCAAAGGCGCCCTGCCCGGCCCGACCGTGGCCCTGCGCGCCGACATGGATGCGCTGCCGGTCAAGGAAGTCGCCGACCTGCCGTTCGCCTCGAAAGCCAAAGGCATCTATCTCGACAAAGAAGTCGACGTCATGCACGCCTGCGGCCACGACGCCCACACCGCGATCCTGCTGAGCACGGCGAAAATTCTCACAGGCATGCGCGACACGCTGCCCGGCACCGTGGTGTTCTACTTCCAGCCCGCCGAAGAAGGCCCAAGCGACTTCATTCCCGACGGCAAAAACACCTGGGGCGCAAAAATGATGGTCGAGGAAGGCGTGATGAAATCACCGAAACCCGACGCCGTTTTCGGCCTGCACGTCTGGGCCGGCGTCCCCGCCGGCCAGATCGCCTACCGCCCAGGCGCCACCCTCGCCAGCTCCGACGACCTGCGTATCAAAATCCTCGGCAAACAAACCCACGCCGGCCGCCCCTGGGACGGCATCGACCCGATCACCGTCGGCGCACAAACCATCGTCGGCCTGCAAACCGTAGTCAGCCGCCGCACCGATATCTCCTCTTATCCGTCAGTGGTCAGCATCGGCACCATCAACGGCGGCACGCGCTACAACATCATTCCCGAATCCGTCGACATGACCGGCACGATCCGTTCCTACGACTACGGCATCCGCCAGAAACTGCATGCCGACGTCCGCCAGACCGTGGAAAAAATCGCCGAAAGCGGCGGTGCGAAAGCGGATGTCACCATCATCGAAAAATACGACCCGACCATCAACAACCCGGCGCTGACGGAAAAGATGCTGCCGACGCTGAAGTGGGCGGCCAAGGATGATGTGGTGAATGCACCGCTGGTGGGGGGCGCGGAAGACTTTTCGTTCTTTGCCAAGGAAGTGCCGGGGCTGTTTGTGTTTCTCGGCGTGACACCAAGAGACCAGGACATGAGCAAGGCAGCGCCGAATCATAATCCCGGGTTCTTTGTGGATGAGTCGGCGCTGGTGGTGGGCGTGAGGACATTGGCGTCGCTGGCGACGGATTATTTGTATGCCAATGCGGGGGCAGGTAAGTAGAGATGAGGTGACTGTGGGAGTGCCTTCGCGAGCAGGCTCGCTCCCACATTTGGACCGTGTGCAGTCTGCCAGAAATTGGTCGGCTCCCAGGCCGCATCGCGAGCAGGCTCACTCCTACAAGGGATCGAGTACATCCGCAAGAAACAGGTCGGCTCTCAGGCCGCCATCGCTGGCAAGCCAGCTCCCACAAGGATTGAGTCCAACCGGCAAACCAATATCGCTTCTGCTTCTCACCACTCAACACAATGAGCGCAAGCTCGAGTACCGCTTTTGATCTTGATCCACGGGCGACGTCGGAAGGCTGAGTGGAGGGATTGATCCGGGGGTGGGAGCGCAGCGACCGTTTGGCGAAGCCAAACACAGCGAGAGGAGGTGCAGCGAAGCAAACCGTAGGCGCTGCGCCCGGATCGATCCCGCAGCGAAGGAACCCCGAGCCCCAGCGAGCGGGCCGCACGTAGGAGCAAGCCTTTTGGGTTACCTTTTCGGCGTTTGGAAAAGGTGACCCGCCGTAAGGGCGGAACCCTAAGTAGCCGTTACCGCAGCAACGGATATACCCCCAAAACGCTCAAACAACATCCACCCCGACATGAATCGCATCATGCCGCCAAAACTCCAGATCACAATCAATCAACCGCTCATGCTGATCATAATTAACCCGAGCAATCCGCAACCCCGGACTCCCGACAGAAACTCGCAAGGCCGCCGCCGCATCCACCGACAATGACGTCGGCACAATCTCAAAGCGCACCCGCCCATAGTGCAAATCGTAATGCCGCGCATACAACTCGGTCATCGACTGATTCAAATCAAACTCAAGAATCCCCGGAAAAAACTGCGGATTCAAATAGTGCTCCACATACAACACCAACCGCCCATCAATGCGCCGCGACCGGCAAATCTGAATCACGCTCGACAACGCCGGCAGTTGCAACCACGCACACACCGCCGCCGAAGCCGGCTGCAAACGCGCCGAAATCACCTCAGTCGACGGCACCCGCCCCTGCGCACTGACCATCGCGTGAAAGTGACTTCTCTGCATCAGGTTGTAGGCCAGACGCGGCGGCGAGACGAACCAGCCACGGCGCTCCTCACGATAAATCTGCCCCTGCGCCTCCAGTTGCAACAACGCCTCTCGCACAGTAATCCGCGTCGTGCCGAACAACTCACTGAGCTTGCGCTCGGCCGGCAGCTTGCTGCCTGCCGCCAACAACCCGTGATCAAGCTGCTCCTGCAACACCTGGCCAATCGCTGTCACCGCTTTTGTTGCCTCATCGCGCATCAACGTTACCTATCTGGACTAGACCAGCACTGTTTCGGGGCAAAACCGCACGGCGATCAAGCCGTTTCCTGATATTGCAAGCCTAGGCAGTGCAGATGACCGAGAGATGACAAAACTACCGAACGGTCGTCCTCACGACTTGCAATACATCGGCCAAGTCCCTTGCTCTGCGGGCCTTTGAGCATGGTCTACGCTTATCTGGCAGCCGCCAATACCGGGCAAACAAGAGGCCTGAAACAAGGCCGCCGACATCAAAGTGTCATCCAGCCCCCTTAAATTGGCTCAGGTATTGCTGACCTAGACCAACACACACCGCAATCGCAGCGTTGAACACGACCAAGGAGCTTCGGAATGAAACAGCTTTTCCTGGCAACACTGTTAGGCTCGACCATTGCAATGTGCACCTCCGCCATGGCGGCCGGCACCGATCTGAAAACCCTCGAAGCCGCTGCGAAAGCGGAAGGCGCCGTCAACAGCGTCGGCATGCCCGATGACTGGGCCAACTGGAAAGGCACCTGGGAAGACCTGGCCAAAACCTACGGCCTCAAGCACATCGACACCGACATGAGTTCGGCCCAGGAAATCGCCAAGTTCGCCGCCGAAAAAGACAACGCCACCGCTGACATCGGCGACGTCGGTGCGGCCTTCGGCCCGATCGCGGTCAAGCAAGGTGTGGTGCAACCGTACAAGCCAAGCACTTGGGATCAAGTCCCGGACTGGGCCAAGGACAAGGATGGCAACTGGGCGCTGGCCTACACCGGCACCATCGCCTTCATCGTCAACAAAAAGCTCCTGCACGGTTCCGAAGTTCCGACCAAATGGGCAGACCTCAAGGGCGGAAAATACAAGGTTTCCATCGGTGACGTGAGCACCGCCGCCCAAGCCGCCAACGGCGTTCTCGCGGCGGCACTGGCCAACGGTGGCGACGAGAAAAACATCAAACCCGCCCTGCTGCTGTTTGCAGACATCGCCAAGCAAGGTCGCCTGTCGATGGCCAACCCGACCATCGCCACCATGGAAAAAGGCGAAATCGAAGTCGGTGTGGTCTGGGACTTCAACGGCCTCAGCTACAAAGCCAAGATGGCCAACCCGGATGACTACGTGGTGCTGATCCCGTCCGACGGTTCGGTGATTTCCGGCTACACCACGATCATCAACAAGTACGCCAAAAACCCTAACGCCGCCAAGCTGACCCGCGAATACATCTTCAGCGACGCCGGCCAGACCAACCTCGCCCGCGGCAACGCCCGTCCGATCCGCGCCGAGCACCTGCAACTGCCGGAAGACGTCAAGGCCAAACTGCTGCCGAACGAGCAGTACAAAAAGGTCACCCCGATCAAAGACGCCGATGCGTGGGAGAAGACTTCCAAGGCCCTGCCACAGCAGTGGAACGAAGAAGTCATCGTAGAGATGAAGTAATCCTTCATCTGTAGGAGCTGCCGCAGGCTGCGATCTTTTGATCTTGCCCTTTAAAAGCAACATCAAAAGATCGCAGCCTGCGGCAGCTCCTACAGGGGTTGGTTCCAGTTTTGTTTTCGGAGTTTTTGCCCCTATGAAGCACAACGTCATCCTTGTCGTGCTCGACGGCCTCAACTACGAGGTCGCGCGTCACGCCATGGGGCATCTGCAGGCTTATGTTGGCGCAGGACGCGCCGCGCTCTATCAACTGGAGTGCGAACTGCCGGCCCTGTCCCGACCGCTTTATGAATGTATCCTCACCGGCGTGCCGCCGATCGACAGCGGCATCGTCCACAACAATGTCTCGCGCCTGTCCAACCAGCGCAGCATTTATCACTACGCCCGCGACGCCGGCCTGAAAACCGCAGCAGCGGCGTATCACTGGGTCAGCGAGTTGTACAACCGCTCACCGTTCGTAGCCGCGCGCGACCGCCATACCGATAATCTGTCGCTGCCGATCCAGCACGGGCATTTCTACTGGAGCGATCACTACCCGGATTCGCACCTGTTCGCCGACGCCGAAAACCTGCGCCTGCGCCACGATCCGAATTTCCTGCTGATCCACCCGATGAACATCGACGACGCCGGGCACAAACACGGTCTCGATTCTTCGCAATACCGCAACAGCGCGCGCTTCGCCGACATCATCCTTGCCGACTATCTGCAGAACTGGCTCGACGCTGGCTATCAAGTGCTGGTAACTGCCGACCACGGCATGAACAACGATCGCTCACACAACGGCCTGCTGCCGGAAGAACGCCAGGTGCCGCTGTTTGTCCTCGGTGAAGCCTTCAGCCTCAACGCCGATGCCGCACCGAAACAGACGGAAATCTGCGGCACCGTCTGCGAACTACTCGGCGTGCCCCACGACAAACCTGTGTGCCGGGAGTTGCTCAAGTGAACTCAATAATTCGCGGCAAATGGCTGGCGACGCTGTGCGTGGTGCCCTTCGCGCTGTTCTTTATCGTCTTCGAAATCGCCCCGCTGACCTGGGTGATGATCAGCAGTCTGCAATCGGAAGAGTTCGGCTGGGGCTTGGCCAACTTCAGCAAGATCTTCAGTTCGAAGTTCTACTTGCAGGCGATCCAGTACAGCCTCGAAATCAGCTTCTGGTCGAGCTTGTTCGGCATCATCATCGCCGTACTCGGTGCGTATTCCCTGCGCCGGGTCGACTCGAAACTGCGCAATTTCGTGAATGCCTTCGCCAACATGACCAGCAACTTTTCAGGCGTACCCTTGGCCTTCGCGTTCATCATCCTGCTCGGTTTCAACGGCAGCATCACCATCATGCTCAAGCAGTCGGGGATCATTCAGGACTTCAACCTGTACTCGAAAACCGGGTTGATCATTCTCTACACCTACTTCCAGATTCCCCTCGGCGTGTTGTTGCTCTACCCGGCCTTCGACGCTTTGCGTGAAGACTGGCGCGAGTCCGCCGCACTGCTTGGCGCCAATGGCTGGCAGTTCTGGCGGCATATTGGTTTGCCTGTGCTGACGCCTGCATTGCTCGGGACGTTCGTGATTCTGCTGGCCAACGCCCTCGGCGCCTACGCCACTGTCTATGCGCTGACTACCGGCAATTTCAACGTGCTACCGATCCGTATTGCAGCGATGGTCTCCGGTGACATTTCCCTCGACCCGAATCTGGCCAGCGCCCTGGCCGTGGTGCTGGTGGCGTTGATGACCATCGTCACCGTCGTGCATCAACTGCTGTTGAAGAGGAGCTACCATGTCTCGCGCTGAATCCGGCCCGGCCGGCCTCTACCACCGCGTCGTGGTTTATCTGTTGTTCGCCATCCTCTTGCTGCCACTCGTGGGCACGCTGGTCTATTCGATCGCCAGCAGTTGGTCAGCGACCATCCTGCCCAGCGGTTTCACCTTCAAGTGGTACATCCAGTTGTGGAGCGATCCGCGTTTCCTGCACGCATTCGGCCAGTCATTGCTGGTCTGCGTTGGCGCGCTGGTGCTTTCAGTCGTGCTGATCCTGCCGCTGCTGTTCGTCGTGCATTACCACTTTCCGAAACTCGATGCGCTGATGAACATCCTCATCCTGCTGCCCTTCGCGGTGCCGCCGGTGGTGTCGTCGGTGGGACTGTTGCAACTTTACGGTTCCGGGCCGATGGCCATGGTCGGTACACCGTGGATTCTGATCGGCTGCTACTTCACCGTGGCGCTGCCGTTCATGTACCGGGCGATCACCAACAACCTGCAAGCGATCAACCTGCGCGACCTGATGGACGCTGCGCAACTGCTTGGCGCCAGCACCTTTCAAGCGGCGTTTCTGGTGGTGCTGCCGAATCTGCGCAAAGGCCTGATGGTCGCGTTGCTGCTGTCGTTCTCGTTCCTGTTCGGGGAGTTCGTTTTCGCCAACATTCTGGTCGGCACGCGCTACGAAACCCTGCAGGTTTATCTGAACAACATGCGCAACAGCAGCGGTCACTTCACCAGTGCGCTGGTCATCTCGTATTTCTTTTTCGTGCTGGTCCTGACCTGGATCGCCAACATCTTGAACAAGGACAAAAGCGAATGAGCTATGTCAGCGTCCAACACCTGCAGAAAAGCTACGCCGGCACGACCGTGTTCAGCGACATCGACTGCGAAATCAACAAGGGTGAATTCGTCACCCTGCTCGGCCCCTCCGGTTGCGGCAAATCCACACTGCTGCGTTGCATCGCCGGCCTGACACCGGTCGATGGCGGCAAGATCCTCCTTGATGGCGTCGATATCGTGCCGTTGAGTCCGCAGAAACGCGGGATCGGCATGGTGTTTCAGAGCTATGCGCTGTTCCCCAACATGACCGTGGAACAGAACGTTGCCTTCGGTTTGCGCATGCAGAAGGTCAATGCCGACGACAGCCATAAACGCGTTTCCGATGTGTTGAAACTGGTTGAACTGAACGACTTCGCCAGCCGCTATCCGCATCAGTTATCCGGTGGTCAATGCCAGCGGGTGGCCCTCGCCCGTTCGCTGGTCACGCGTCCGCGTCTGTTGCTGCTGGACGAGCCGTTGTCGGCGCTCGACGCACGGATTCGTAAACACCTGCGCGAACAGATCCGCCAGATTCAGCGCGAACTGGGCCTGACGACGATTTTCGTTACCCACGATCAGGAAGAAGCGCTGACGATGTCTGATCGCATTTTCCTGATGAATCAAGGAAAAATCGTACAAAGCGGCGATGCCGAAACCCTCTACACCGCCCCCGTCGATGTGTTCGCCGCCGGCTTCATCGGCAACTACAACCTGCTCGATGCCGACGACGCATCAAAGCTGTTGCAGCGCCCGATCAACCACCGCATCGCGATTCGCCCGGAAGCCATCGAGCTGAGCCTGGAAGGCGAACTCGACGCGCAGATCCGCAGCCACAGTCTGCTCGGCAACGTCATCCGTTACCGCATCGAAGCGCGGGGCGTGGAACTGGTGGTGGATGTGCTCAACCGCTCGGCGGCCGATCTGCATCCCGACGGTCAGCGTCTGGCGCTTTCCATCGATCCGACGGCCCTGTGTGAGGTAGCCTGATGACTTTGCTGACGTTGAAGAGAGAACTGCACTGATGGCTCTGGCAATTTTTGATCTGGACGAAACCTTGATCCACGGCGACTGCGCCACCCTCTGGAGCGAGCAGATGGGGCGCCTGGGCTGGGTCGATCCTGAATCGTTCATGCGCAAGAACAACGAACTGATGGACGCCTACAGCCATGGCAAATTGCGCATGGAAGACTACATGGAATTCAGCCTGGAACCGCTCATCGGCCGCACACCGGAAGAAGTCGAGCATCTGGTTGGCCCGTGGGTGGAAGACTTCATTGAACCGATCATCTTCAGCGACGCGACCAAAACCATCGCCGCCCACCGCAAGGCCGGCGACCGCATTCTGGTGATTTCGGCGTCGGGGACGCACCTGGTCAGACCGATTGCCGATCGATTGGGCATTGATGAAATTCTGGGGATTGAACTGGAAGTCGCCCATGGCGTTTACAGTGGGCATACCGTTGGCACCCTGACCTACCGCGAAGGCAAGATCACCCGCTTGCTGGAATGGCTGGATGCTGAAGAAGAGAACCTGGAAGGTGCGAGTTTCTATTCCGACTCGCGTAATGATTTGCCGTTGTTGCTGAAGGTGGATTTCCCGCACGTGGTGAATCCGGATCCAGTGCTGCTGGAACATGCCGAAAAGGCCAACTGGCCAATCCATCTCTGGAAATGACAAAGATTTAATCTGCACAGGCAGGCTGATATTCCAAACCTGAGTTCGACCCGATGCATCAGGTCGATGTAGCCCGGTAGAACAACCCGGTCAGTCCCCTCTCCCTTTGGGAGAGGGTTAGGGTGAGGGGCTTTTTGCCTTGATCTCAGCTCAGACTTTCGTCAATCACCAATACCAGTTTGCCCGCCACCGTATTACTCGCCAGTTCCGCAAACGCCGCCTCGGCATCCTTCACCGCAAACGCCTTGGCCAACTGCGGACTCAAGCGCCCCTCAGCAAACAACGGCCACACCTGCTGACCCAGATCACTCAACAGATCCGCCTTGAACTGATCGTCACGACTGCGCAACGTCGAGCCCAGCAGTTGCACACGCTTGGCCAACACCTGCGCCAGATCCAGCTTCGCCTCACGCCCGCCCATCAAACCGATCAACACCCAGCGTCCATCCAGCGCCATCAGCTTCAGGTTCAGCGCCGAATAATTACCGCCGACCGGGTCGAGAATCACGTTGAACGGCCCAAAATCGCGCAGGCTCTCCAGATCATCGGTGCGCACCACCCCGCCCTGCGCACCCAGCGCTTCACAGTAGGCCAAACGCTCAGCCGAACCGACGCTGACCCAACATGGATTGCCAAACGCCTTGCACAACTGAATCGCGGCTGAACCGATTCCACTTGCGCCGGCGTGCAAGAGAACTTTCTCACCCGGTTTGAGCGCCGCAAGTTGAAACACATTCAGCCAGACTGTTGCATAAACCTCGGGCAATGCGGCCGCCTCAATCAGCGAGACGCCTTCGGGAACCGGCAGCACGTGCCGCCCGTCGACGACCACCTCTTCGGCCATGCCACCCCCGGCCAGCAAGGCGCAAACCCGATCGCCGACCTGCCACGCACTGCCCGCGCCGACCTCGCTGATCACCCCGGAACACTCAAGACCGAGCACTTGGCTGGCCCCTGGCGGTGGCGGATAAAGCCCTGCTTTCTGTAATAAATCGGCGCGATTGAGGCCCGCTGCCGCCACTCGGATGCGGACTTGTCCTACATCACACGTAGGACTCGGCTCTTCAACCCATGCCACTTGACCGTCAACGCCTTGCAATGCCTTCACAGTGCCTCCATAGTGAGTCTGGACTGAGCCCGAAGCTGTAGCGCCGGGCTTTTTGCATTATGCGACCGGCTCTCGTAGAACCGGCGACTTCAAAGACGGCCTAATATGCGTTATCAATTGTCCCCGCGTCGAATCAGCATGAAGCATTTGCTCCCCAGCACCGCCCTCGCTCTTTTCATCGGTATCGGTTTGTTGCCGGTGTCGGGCAATACATTCGCAGCCAACAGCTGGGACAAATTGCAGCCTGATCGCGATGAAGTCATCGCCAGTCTGAACGTCGTCGAGTTGCTCAAGCGTCACCACTACAGCAAGCCGCCGCTTGACGATGCCCGCTCGGTGATCATCTACGACAGCTACATAAAGCTGCTGGATCCGTCGCGCAGCTACTTCATGGCCAGCGACATCGCCGAGTTCGACAAGTGGAAGACCCAGTTCGACGACTTCCTCAAAAGCGGCGACCTCAACGCCGGGTTCACCATCTACAAGCGCTACCTGGACCGCGTCAAGGCGCGTCTGGACTTCGCCCTTGCCGAGCTGAACAAAGGCGTCGACAAGATGGATTTCAACACCAAGGAGACCTTGCTGATCGATCGCAAGGACGCCCCTTGGCTGAAATCCACCGCAGAGCTGGATGACCTGTGGCGCAAACGCGTCAAGGACGAAGTCCTGCGCCAGAAGATCGCCGGCAAAGAGCCGAAGCAGATTCAGGAAACCCTGACCAAGCGCTACAAGAACCAGTTGGCGCGCCTGGACCAGACCCGTCCGGAAGACATCTTCCAGGCGTACATCAACACCTTCGCCATGTCGTACGATCCGCACACCAACTATCTGTCGCCGGATAACGCGGAAAACTTCGACATCAACATGAGCCTGTCCCTCGAGGGCATCGGTGCCGTGTTGCAGAGCGACAACGACCAGGTGAAAGTCGTGCGTCTGGTGCCGGCAGGCCCAGCCGACAAGACCAAACAGGTCGCCCCGGCCGACAAGATCATCGGCGTTGCCCAAGGCAACAAAGAAATGGTCGACGTGGTCGGCTGGCGTCTGGATGAAGTGGTCAAGCTGATCCGTGGTCCGAAAGGCACCGTGGTGCGTCTGGAAGTGATTCCGGCGAGCAATGCACCGAACGACCAGACCACCAAGATCGTGCCGATCACCCGTGAAGCGGTGAAGCTCGAAGACCAGGCGGTGAAGAAGTCCGTGCTCAACCTGAAACAGGACGGCAAGGACTACAAACTCGGCGTCATCGAGATTCCAGCCTTCTACCTCGACTTCAAGGCGTTCCGTGCCGGTGATCCGGACTACAAGAGCACCACTCGCGACGTCAAGAAGCTGCTCACCGAGCTGCAGAAAGACAAAGTCGACGGCGTGGTCATCGATCTGCGCAACAACGGCGGCGGTTCCCTGCAGGAAGCCACCGAGCTGACCAGCCTGTTCATCGACAAAGGCCCGACCGTACTCGTACGTAATGCCGATGGCCGTGTCGACGTACTCGAAGATGAAAACCCGGGCGCGTTCTACAAAGGCCCGATGGCACTCTTGGTCAACCGCTTGTCCGCCTCGGCTTCGGAGATTTTCGCCGGCGCCATGCAGGACTACCACCGCGCGCTGATCATCGGTGGCCAGACCTTCGGTAAAGGCACCGTGCAGACCATTCAGCCGTTGAACCATGGCGAACTGAAACTGACCCTGGCCAAGTTCTACCGGGTTTCCGGTCAGAGCACCCAGCATCAGGGCGTGTTGCCGGACATCGACTACCCGTCGTTGATCGACACCAAGGAAATCGGCGAGAGCGCACTGCCGGAAGCCATGCCGTGGGACACCATCCGCGCGGCAATCAAACCGGCGGCCGATCCGTTCAAGCCGTACCTGGCGCAGCTCAAGTCCGAACATGACACACGCACCGCCAAAGATGCCGAGTTCGTGTTCATCCGTGACAAGCTGGCCCTGGCGCAGAAACTGATGGAAGAAAAAACCGTCAGCCTTAACGAAGCCGAGCGTCGCGCGCAACACACCGATATCGACGCCAAGCAACTGGCCATGGAAAACATCCGTCGCAAAGCCAAAGGCGAAGAGCCGCTCAAAGAGCTGAAGAAAGAAGACGACGACGCCCTCGCGGCCGCCGAGCCGGACAAGGTCAAACCAGAAGACGATGCCTACCTGAGCGAAACCGGGCGAGTACTGCTGGATTACCTGAAGCTGAGCAATCAGGTGGCCAAGAAGTAAGGTGAT
The DNA here is from genome assembly GCF_979258655.1 of Pseudomonas sp. AC242. Classification (NCBI taxonomy): domain Bacteria; kingdom Pseudomonadati; phylum Pseudomonadota; class Gammaproteobacteria; order Pseudomonadales; family Pseudomonadaceae; genus Pseudomonas; species Pseudomonas sp. AC242. The sequence continues at coordinate 1,154,695 of NZ_OZ409873.1, read as the reverse complement.
GGCAATTTAATGCTGACGATCCCCGGATCGTCATCGAACAGTCATCATTCTGTCGTGCAATAAAGGACTGGGAGCCACTCTCTTCATCGAGAGCGCTCCCAGTCCTTTTTTATCGCCAGAGATAGCCATGACCACGACCGAACAGCTGAGTGCCTTGAGCTCGATCCTGACTCAAAGCGGATTACACAGCTTGTTCCAACCGATCATCTGTCTCTCCGAACGCCGCATTCTCGGCTACGAAGCGCTCACGCGCGGCCCGTCAAATAGCCCTCTTCACTCGCCCATCGCGCTGTTCGCCGTGGCCCGTCAGGCCGGGCGTTTGAGCGAACTCGAGATCGCCTGCCGCCAGAGCGCTTGCCGCCGCTTCAACGAGCAGCAACTGCCGGGCAAACTGTTTCTCAACGTCTCGCCGGAATCCTTGCTTGAAGCCGCCCATCAACCGGGGCGCACGTTGCAGTTGCTGCAGGATTTCGGCATTCCGCCCAGTCAGGTGGTCATCGAGCTGACCGAACAGACGCCCATCGACGATTTCCAGTTGCTGCAAACCGCCTTGCATCACTATCGGGCGATGGGATTTTCCATTGCGCTGGATGATCTCGGTGCCGGTTACTCAAGCCTGCGGTTATGGTCGGAATTGCGCCCGGATTACGTGAAGATCGATCGGCACTTCATCGATGGCATTCATCAGGACGCGCTGAAGCGCGAGTTCGTCGGCTCGATCCTGCAAATCGCCAAAGCCTCTCGCGCACAAGTCATCGCCGAAGGTATCGAGTTGCCGGAAGAACTCGCGGTGCTGACGGAAATGGGCGTCGATCTGGTGCAGGGCTACCTGCTTGGCCGCCCCCAAGAACACCCGCCCCGCGACGCCCGCGCCTTGATGCCCAAACACGACAGCAGCAGCGTTGCGCTGAACGACGAAGGCAGTGATCTCAGCGCCCTGCTCAACGACCAACCGGCCGTGCATCGCGACACACCGACCGCCACTGTGCTGGAAGCCTTCCGCCGCCAGGCCAACCTCAACTCACTGGCGGTACTCGACGAACAAGGCCAACCCTGCGGCATCGTCCACCGCCACTCGTTATCGGATGCCCTGCTCAAACCGTTCGCCACCGACCTGTTCGCACGCAAACCGATCAGCCGTCTGATGAACGACGATTTCCTCGCCGTGGAAATGAGCCAGTCACTGCAACAAGTCAGCCGCCTGATCACCAGCCGCGCGCGGCAACGCATTGAAGAAGACTTCATCATTACTCTTAACGGCGGCTACCTGGGTCTTGGCCGGGTGATCGACGTGCTTAAACTGATCACCGAGTTGAAGATTCAACAGGCGCGGTATGCCAATCCGCTGACTTTGTTGCCGGGGAATGTGCCGATCCAGCAATGCCTGACGCGGTTGCTGCAGCAGGGGCGCGAGTCGGTCATCTGCTATGTCGACATCGACAGTTTCAAACCCTTCAACGATATCTATGGCTACGGGCGCGGCGATGAAGTTCTGCTGTGTTTGGCGCAATGCCTCAACGAACGCGTCGACCCGTCCCGCGACTTCGTTGGTCACATTGGTGGCGACGACTTCCTCCTTGTCCTCGGTCCGGACGACTGGCGCAAACGCCTCAATCAACTGCTTGATGACTTTCAGAGCCAATGCCGACGTTTCTACCGTCCCGAACACCTTGAGGCGGGATGTTTTATTGCGCCGAATCGCCAAGGGGTGCGGCAGGAGTTTCCGCTGTTGTCACTGTCCATTGGCGTGGTGCATTTGCACCCCGAAGCCTGCGCACACCTTGATGCTAGCCAACTCGCGGAGATGGCTTCGCAGGCGAAGCATCATGCTAAGAATGTTCCGGGGTATAGCGTGCATGTGATTGATAGTCTCACTGCTCCAGACCTCCATCCATCGCAACTAGCCGGCCAACGTTGATTTCTTCAACTTCGCGAATTAGCCAGATCAATAAAAATCACCATTGTGTTTGATCTTCAAGACTCGCCCGAAGTAAATCATCCTTCCATGACTCACTTACGACTTCGTATATATGTTCAAAAAAACCACGAGCGTCTATTATTTGTGTTTCGTCCCATGCGAGCACTCTCGGATCTTCATAGTCACTTTCAAACTCTCCAGAAAAATCAAAACAAGCATCCTGCAAATGGCTTTCAATGAGATTGTAAATCAAATATCTATGACGATAGGTTAAATAATCAAGCTCAGGAACAATGAAATTTTTAATTATTTCTTGTCGATCATCATACTTATTTGGATCGTAATCCCACAATACCTGACCAAGCGTCTCTTCCCGATCATAAATCGATATCCCACTCAGAACGTTAGAGAGCCGGGGCTCATATGGCAACCTTGTAAATGGTAGCATCAACATAAGTTCACCTATCTTGGAAAGCCAGTAAATGGTCGTGTAACATCTCTCTTATCAAACTTCACTTCTGCCCCATCCAAGCTATCTATATAACGAGGATTACTTAGATCTCTTGTATTGGGCTTGTAGCCACGGCCTGCCCCTGGCAGTTTCATCCTAACAATAGGGTTTTGGTCAGCATCATATCCTGTCGGCTCAGGATTTTTTTTATGCATTCTAGATAAAGCAAAATGCAACGCTCGAAACTGCATCATCCAACTACTGAATTGAGAACTCGGCCCCACAATTCCCCTAACGCCTTTTTTTGTTGGATGCGAGCCGTCTATTGACCTCTGCTTTAAAGCTGCATCATCAATTTCTGGCCCATGTTTTTCTACTGAGTGCATTCTGTATTGTCTGTTCCAAGCTAGTACCTGACGCTTAGCTTCAGCTTCATTTTTCGGCCCATCTTTGCCAATAGCCGGAACGATAGGCAACCCTTGATTTGCGCTAGGGCTGTTAGCTTGAATTGGTACTGAGCACTTCTGGTTCTTATTTTTTTGGGGCGGCGGACAGTTAGAGCTCAACCCCAACGGATCCACCCACCCCGTCGGGTTCGGCACGTACTGGTACTGATTCAGCCCACCGGCCAACTTGATCGGATCCGGCGTCAGATACCGCCCCAGCCTCGGGTCGTAGTACCGGTGCCGGTTGTAATGCAGGCCACTTTCCGCATCGAAATACTGCCCCTGAAAGCGCAGCGGCTGGTTCAGGTAATCCTCGCCGGCCAGGGTCAGTGCGGCGATTTTGCCGTAGGCGTCGTATTGCGCGGACCAGACAATGTCGCCGCTGTAGTCGGTGAGTTCCTGCGGGGTGCCGAGGTGGTCGAGTTGGTAGTAGAACGGGCAGGCTTTTTGCGGGCCTTTGCCGTCGAGCAAGGCGAGCGGGCGGAAGGTGCCGGGTTCGTAGACGTAGCTGCGGTATTCGCTTTCGCTGCTTTCGGCGACGAGATGCTCGCCTTGCCAGAAGAATTCGGTGGTCTCGCCGCCGACGGTTTTACTGATGCGCCGGCCGAAGGCGTCGTAGCGGTAGCTGGCGGTTTGGCCGTCGGGGCGGGTCAGGCCGATCAGGCGGTGTTGGCTGTCGTAGCGGTATTCGGTGACGAGTGTCTGGGCGCGGCCGCGACGTTCGCGGATCAGGTTGCCGAAGGCGTCGTAGTCGTAGTGGCGGTCGCCCTGCATCAGCAGGCGGTTGCCTTTGATCTGGCTCGGGCCGGGGCGGTCCTGCATCAGCAGGTTGCCGGCCGGGTCGTGGGCGAAGGATTCCGGCAGTTCGTCGCGCGAGTGGCGTACGCGGATGAGGCGGTCGAGGGCGTCGTAGCCGTAGGTGCGCTGGCCGTGGCGGCTGTCGGCGATGTGCGCGAGATTGCCGTTGGCGTTGTAGGCATAATCGCGGCGGTACAGCGCATCACGCTGATGGCCTACGGCGTGGGCGAGTAATCGGCCCTGATCGTCGTAGGTATATTCGCTGAGCAGCAAACCCTGCTGGCGTTGCCGTTCGCGTCCGGACTGATAGACATGACGGGTCAGCGGCGTGCCGTTGAGGTCGATGTCGGTCAGCGCGCCACCCTTGGCGTGGCGGTAGTCGAGCACGCTGTTGTCCGGCAGGCGCATGCGCTTGAGCTGGCCGCAGGCATCGTAGCGGTAACGCAGGGAGCCCCAGCCTTGATGCTCGGTGATCAAGCGGTCCTGACGGTCGTACTCGAAGGCCAGCGGGTGTTGCTGGCCGTCGTCGACCCCAATCAAACGGCCGAGGCGGTCGTATTGGTAGGTGACCTTGATGCCGTCGGGCAGGGTTTTGGCCAGAAGACGCCCGGCAGCATCGCGCTCATAAGCGGTAAGCAAACAAGAGCCGTCATCACCGAACTCGGTCTTTTCCAGCAGATGGCCGTTGAGGTCATAGGCGTACGCTGTACGCCGACCGTCAAAATCACTTTCCTGGCGAATCAGCCCGGTCGGCGTGTAATCCAGCCGGTACTTTTCCCCGGACTCGTTTTCAATCTCGGTGAGCAGCAGTTGCGCATGGTCGTAGCGGTACTGCACCTGCGTGCCGTCGGGGTTGATCCGCCGCGAGACCAGGTGCAGATCGTCGTCGTATTCGTAGCGGGTGATGCGCCCGAGTTCATCGCGCTCGGCAGTGACCTGACCGTAGGCGCCGTAGCTGTAGGCGCGGGTGCTGCCGGTAGGAAATGTCGTCTGGATCAGTCGGCCAACCGCATCCCAATGCTGACGGGTGACCGCACCGTGTTCGTCGGCGGTTGTGGTCCGCCGCCCCAGCGCGTCGTAGGAAAAACGCCGCACGCCACCGTCGGGCAAGGTCTCTTCGATCAACTGACCGAGGCTGTTCCAGACCAACCGATGGCGGCTGCTGTCCGGGTAACGGATCGACAGCAACTGGCCACGAGTGTCGTAGTAGTAATGGGTGACCTGGCCATCGGGATCGACCGCTTCGGTGACATCGCCCTCGGCATTGCGCCGGTAGATCCACACCGCGTCACCGCGAGAGCGTTTATGCAGGAAACCGTTGCGATACTCGTAGGACGTTGGCGCGTCAGCCGGCGGAATCAGCGCGCTCAGCCGTCCGACCTCGTCGTAGCGGTATTCGGTGACCGCCCCCAAGGCATCCTGCTCGGCAATCAACCGCCCCGCAGCGTCATAGGCCTTGAGCTGTTCGCCACCATCCGCCGAGACTTTACTCACCAGCCGCGCACGCTCGTCGTGCACGTAAGTCTCTTCGGTGCCATCGACGTAATGCACTGCGACGCTGCCGTCGTCATTCCAGACGTAACGCGTGTCCATCTGCGAAAACGATGCCCAGTGGCGCACGCACCGCGCCGATTTCCCCGAGCGTTCCCACTCCCAGAAGAAACTCGCCCCGCCCGCCAGTTGCCGCTGCAGGATCACGTGGGCGTCGTCGTAGTCGTAACGCTCGCTGTCACCGACGGCGTTGCTGGCCTCGATCAGGTGTTGATAAGCGTCGTAGCGGTAACTGACCAGCGCCTGTTCAGTGCTCCAGGCACCGTCGCGAAACACCTGGTAATCCACACCGAGCAACTGCGCGCGGTCATAGCGCAACAACAGCGAACGCCCGGCGCCGTTGTCCAGTCGCTGCACCCGGTCAGAGCGATCGCGCTGCACCGTCAGACGGTTGCCATAGCTATCGCTGATCGCCGTCAGCCGTCCTGCGCGAAAGTGATAGAACCGCGCCGTGTCCCCGGCCAGCGCGAGGATCAGCTCCTCCGGTTCATCCCCCAGAAAGATCGCCGCCCGCGACAGACTGTTGTGAATCGCCGGTCTTTCAACGCTCGGCAACGGAAACCGCGTACGCCGGTTTTCGTGATCGACCCAAACAACCTCATCAGCGAAAAACTCCAGCCGATGCGCCAGCGAATGACTCCAGCCAAACCCCAACCCGACATCGATTTCGGCGGCACTGCTGCGATACAACCGCGTGAACTCAAACGGCAACACGCCATCGAGCACCGCATCAGTCAGGGTCAGCAGTTCTTCACCGGTGACCATCGATACCGGGCAGCCATTGGTGCAGGTGAAGGGCACGCAATCGGCGCTGTCGCCGTTGGGGTTTTTCGCCTGATCCGGCGAGTCGTCGTGATGCTCGTCTTTCTTCAACAAGGTGTTGCGCTGCGCATTCCAGCGCAATTGCATCCGGCCCTTTTTCACCCCGGTGGCGATGCCTCGGGCGGCAACGCTTTTGTATTGATCGACGTATTTGATGAACCCTTCGACGATGCCGAACATCGCCTTCACCAAACGCTTCACCGCCGACAGCAATTGCACGGCGCGATCCGCCAGACGCAGCGTCAGATAAGCGATGCCTGCGCCACCACTGACGAACGTCAAGACGACGCTGATCAGCACATCGATAAGCAACTGCACCATCATCATCGACGCCGCTTCAGCAGTTTTGCCGGCGACTTCACTGGGCGGCAGCATCTCAAGCCAAAGGCTGGCAGTGCGCAGCAATAAGCACAGTGCAGCTTCGTCACTGACCAGCAGTTGCAGCTTCTCCATGACCTCGGGCGCAGTTTTCGCCAGCTCGATCAGATCTGCCGCGCCACTGCCCAAGCGCTCAGCAAACTGGCCGGGATCCTTGAGAATGTCCGAGAGCAAACCAATGCTGTCCCACACCCCCTCGATGGCCGCCCAGCTCCCGGCGAGCATGCCGTTGCCTGCCGCCGTCGCCACCGACTGCGACCACTGCGGCTTGAAACTCTTCCATTCACTGCGTAGCCAGCCATCCAGCTCAGCGGTCAGGCCGTCATAAGCTTTGAAAAGGTCCTCGACCTGATCCGGAGTGACATCGCTGTGCACCTGCACCCGGTAGAACCTGCCAGGTATTCCTTTGAAAGAGCCCTTGCCTTGCTCATCAAGGGTGATAGGGGTGGTTACGCCACCGTCCATGGCGATCACATCGACCACGATGTTGCCCAGCGGAATGTCGTAGACCGACTCGAACTTGCTCTCGATCTGCATCAACCCGCCCTTCGGGCACTGGACGACACCTGAGAAAAATTCGTTGTCGGTGCTGCTGACGGCAGTGCTATCGGAGCCGAAGCGAATGATCCGCTCCATGCCCATCAGCGACGGCAGATCCGCAGCGTGGCTGACCTTGTCCGCCGCGTGACTGGCCCAATGCTTGAGCTGTTCGCGGTAAATACTGAGGGTGGCGGGAAAGCTGTCGAGTGCTTGCTCGATGCGGGTGACGGCGTCCATCAGCGCACGCGGGTGTGCGAAGTGGACTGAATAAGCGGATCAAACATGAGCGTTCCCTCGCGCAAAAATTAGGCGCGGGAACTGTGCGGGGGATCAATCAGGAAAGAAGTCAGGCAAGTAGGCGATGACTGTAGGACTTATCTGTAAAGCATCACCAGCAGCTAAACAGGTGCACAGAAACGCAAACGCGGCGTGAGGAAAACCTCACGCCGCGTTTATCGTGCGGACACAAATGGATTTACTGCGTTGAATCCCGAGCGCTCAGCTCTTTCAATTTGAGCTCAGCCAACGGATGCCCGGCTTTGGCAGCCATCCCCCACCAGCGTGCGGCTTCGACAGGGTCCGGGAGTTTACCCAGCGTCCCGGCCAGACTGATCACACCGACCTGATAAGCCGCTTTGCCATCGCCTGCGAGCGCCGCCAAGCGCAACAGGCGCACACCTTCTTCACGCGCGCCCAAGCCGACACCGCGAAAGGTCAGGATGTGCCCATAGAAGCTCTGCGCACCGACATCGCCAAAGTTGGCCATGCGCGCAAACTGCCCTTCGAGCCAGCGCCAGCCACGCGGTTGTCGAACGAACCATGACCAGTGAAACAGCCGACGGGCCAGCCAGTAACTGGCCCGCGCCTTGAGTCGTAAAAACACTCAGGCCTCCGCCGATTCCGGGTACTCGTATTCAAAAACACGGACAACTTCCGAAGCATGCCAAGAGGCCGCAGCAACACCATCGGACGGCCCGGAAAAACGCCCCAGACGTTCAACACACTCAAAGAAACCGGTACGCGGCAGGCGACTGGCACCTTGGCTGATCACCAGTGAACTGCGCAACGGTTGTTCGGCCTTGGCATCCAGCGCGGCCAGATGCTCAAGCGCGGCGGTCAAGGTTTGCATGGCCGGTGTCGGCAATTGCAAACGCTCGAGCAAGGCCCGATAAGTCAGTAGATGGCGCTGACGGCGCGCTTGATCCAGTTCTCCGAGCAATCCGTCCCAATGTTGACGACTGATGCGTACGCTCACGATTCATCCCTCCACCCTGGCACCGTCAATTCCCAGGCCAGGCTGCGGCGAATCGCGGCGTCGGGCTGACGCTCGCCACTTTCGATCATGGCCAGATAAGACGGGCTGATGCCTACCGTGCGGGCCAACGCCTCAATGGCGATGCCCTTCCCTTCGCGCAAACTGCGTAGTTGATCCAGACCTGGAAGAATCGTGTCTGGTGAGGCCGCGAGCGGCGTAGGTGCCGGACGCGACGGTGTTTCATTAATGCCTGCTGCTTTTAGTAGAGCCTGATACTGAGCCCACGGCAGAACCGCGTATTCGGGTTCGCCATCGCGTGCAATTATCTGAATATCCATGACTACCCCGTAGGACAACAACACTTAGCGAGTCGGCACTTTTCCCTAGAAGTGTAATCCTAACAGCGGCCAAGGTCGCGGGGGGTATCTATCTGTAGGCGGGTGTTGAGGAATCAGGTTTTTTTCGGCCCCTGAAGTTGCAGTTGCTCGGGGGTATCCGGCAGGCGTTCGACGACTGCGAGCTTTTCCGGTTGCTGACGATTGCGCCACAGGCGAAAGGCATTGAGCTCATCGTCGAGGGTTTTCATCAGCCAGGCGAGGACGGCGATGTCGTCGAGCATGCCGAATACGGGAATGAAATCCGGAATCGCATCCACCGGGCTGAGGAAATACATCAAACCCGCCACCACCGACACCAGCGCTTTGCCACTGATGGCGCGGTACTCGCCGCGCCAATAGGCCAGGCACAAAGCCTGGAGTAAACGTAAATCGTCCTTGAGTTTACCGAGGCGATTGCCCTGCGCAGCGCCTTTGCTGGCAACCGCAAACAATAAGGTCGGCAAACGGCCGCGTGCGAGCAGGCGGCCGGCCAAGGGCAGGAATCGAGCAAAATTCCACGGAGCTTTCATCTATTCCTCCCGTTGAAATGTTATCCACACAAATTGTGGATAACCTTGTGAACAGAGCTGCATTTCAGCGCTGAAAGCCCCGTTTCATAAGGGCTGCGCTCAGATCGGGCGTTTTTTACTCACATAAAAAACCCCAATATTTCATTGACTTGGCTGCTCAGGGCGGCTAGCGATGGCAGTCTCATTGGCTATGACTCTCCCGACCGCCATCGGTTCGCTCTGTTTACCCTTGCCAGGGTCCAGATGCAACAACGCCCCGCATAAGCGAGGCGTTGTTGTTGAAGCCTTTACCAATTACTTGGCAGCAGCGGCTTCTTTGGCTGGATCCTTGATGGCCAGCAGTTCCAGGTCGAAGACCAGAACCGAGTTGGCCGGGATTGCCGGGCTTGGCGACTGAGCGCCATAAGCCAGATCGCTAGGGATGTACAGTTTGTACTTCTCGCCAACGTGCATCAGTTGCAGACCTTCAACCCAACCCGGAATCACGCCGCTTACCGGCAGATCGATCGGGCTGCCGCGCTCGACGGAGCTGTCGAATACGGTGCCGTTGGTCAGCTTGCCGGTGTAGTGAACAGTCACTACGTCAGTCGGCTTGGGCTGTGGGCCGTCGGCTTTCTTGACCACTTCGTATTGCAGGCCGGAAGCAGTGGTGGTTACACCCGCCTTCTTGCCGTTTTCTTCGAGGAACTTCTTGCCAGCCGCAGCCGACTCTTCGCTCATTTTGGCCATACGCTCTTCAGCACGCTTTTGCAGCGCGGCGAAGGCTTCGACCAGTTCTTCATCTTTCAGCTTCTGTTCTTTCTTGCCGACGGCATCTTCGATGCCCTGGGCTACCGCTTTGGAGTCCAGATCATCCATGCCTTCCTGAGCCAGGCTCTTGCCCATGTTCAGGCCGATACCGTAGGAAGCTTTTTGCGCCGGGGTTTTCAGCTCTACGCTGGTCTGCGAATCACAACCCGCGAGGACCAGGCTAACCAGGGCAACCGCCGCCGCCAACCGATGCTGTTTCATGCTATTTCCTTGTTCATGCGCCGAAAGGGCAATCGAGTAAAGCCGCGAGCTTATCAGGCCGCCACGACCAATGGCTACCGGCATGAGAGCAGGAAACTTCCGATAAGTTCAGGGATTAAAACGCATCGAGGCGAAGCGACGATGAAGCTTCTGTCATCTTGTCCCGACAATCAGCGTCGTTCCTTCTCGCATCATCTGGCGTAATGGCCACTTGCCGCATGGGGGCGTGCTCAGGCATAACAGCGGAACAAATCGACAAGGATGTTTATCTTGCGCCTCTTATTCCGTGTGCTGACCCTGATCGTCGTGCTGCTGGGACTGGTTCTTGCCGTGGTCCTGTATTACGTCGCCAACCCGAAATTGCCCTTCTACACCCCCGCCGAGCAGGTGCATTACCTCGATCAGTGGAGTGACGAAGACCGGCAAACCTACTATTTCACGCCTCAGGGTACGCAGGTCAAAGGCCTTCGCTACGAGTGGTTCCAGGCCTTGGAGCTGCCTTTTTCTGAACAGCGTTTCGCGTCCTCCGATTACCTCGCGCGCTTCGGTTTTCTGATTGATCCGCAGCACAAAGCCACGGCGAACAACCCCGGCAACCTCCCCGTCGGTTTTGCCCGCCATCAGAATCCCGGCAGCTCTGAGCAATATCTGGACATTACTTGCGCCGCTTGCCACACCGGCGAATTGCGCATCAACGGCCAGGCCGTGCGAATTGACGGGGGTACCGCGCAACATGTGTTGCCTTCCAGTGTTCCTACTTTGCGTGGTGGCAGTTTCGGACAGGCATTGGTGGCAAGTCTGACCGCGACTTACTACAACCCATGGAAATTCGAACGTTTTGCCAGAACCGTGCTGGGCGACGAATACGACACGCGTCACGAGCAATTGCGCAAAGACTTCAAAACCTCACTGAATACATTCCTCAAAGTCGCCTGGAACGATACCCATCGCGGCCTCTACCCGACCGAAGAAGGTCCCGGCCGCGCCGATGCTTTCGGACGCATTGCCAATGCGACGTTTGGCGATGCGATTTCCCCCGCCAACTACCGCGTGGCCAATGCTCCGGTGGATTACCCGCAGCTCTGGGACATGTGGACGTTCGATTGGGTGCAGTGGAACGGCTCGGCGCAGCAACCAATGGCGCGCAATATCGGTGAAGCGTTAGGCGTCGGCGCCACCCTGAATTTTTTCGATGCCAACGGCCAGCCGCTGCAAGGCGAAGCACGTTATGCCTCCAGCGTGCGCGTGCGTGATCTGCACAAAATCGAAGAAACCCTGCAAAGGCTCAAGCCGCCAGCCTGGCCAGAGGATCTGTTTGGCGCCATCGACAAACCCTTGGCAGCCAAGGGCCGCACGCTATTTGTCGAGAACTGCGCCGGTTGTCACGTACCGCGCCAGACTCAGGAAGGTGAGCGCTGGGTGCAGCATTTGCACATGCTGCCGGTCAATGTCATCGGCACCGACCCGACCGCTGCCGACAATATCGCCAACCACCGTTTCGACCTGACAGCCCTGCAGTGGGATCTGAAAGAACTGGAAAAAATGGACGTCAAGCTGCATCCGACACCCAAGGAGCCACTGGACTTGAGCCAGTTATCGGTGGCCAAGGGCTTGGCTTACGTCACCGCTTTCGTCGAAGACCGCGCCTATCGCGAAGCCAACGTCACGCCGCAGGAAAAACCACGCATGGACGGCTTTGGCCTGCCGATCGGCGTTCGCGAAAAAGTCGCTTACAAGGCCCGCCCGCTGGCCGGTATCTGGGCCACCGCTCCGTTCCTGCACAACGGTTCGGTACCGAACATCTATCAGTTGCTGTCGCCGCAGGATGAGCGCGCCACAACCTTCTTCAAAGGCACCTTTGAATACGATCCGCGACATCTGGGGTATCGCACCGAAGCGTTTACCAATGGCTTCCTGTTCGATACGCGGATCACCGGCAACCACAACAGCGGCCATGAGTTCCGCGCCGGCGAACGTGGCAACGGCGTGATTGGCCGGCTATTGCAGCCCGAAGAACGCTGGGCGCTTCTTGAGTACCTGAAAGTCCTCGGCGGCCCACTGGAGGCGCAACTGCCATGATCTCAACCTTCAAGAAAGAACAGTCGCTGCTGGCCAGAATCTGGTTGTGGCTGGGTCGTTTGCTAGGCAAGGTTCTGTTGATAGCGCTTGTCATCGGCTTGCTCGGCTGGGCCATCGCTACGGTCTGGTTTGCCTGGCAACACCGTGGCCCGGTGTCGGCGCAGGAGCAGATTCCCACCGGCGAAGCGGCGATGACCCAGGACGTGGTCCAGACCGCCGTACGCATCGTCGATCAACATCGAGAAAGCACACGGTATCTGCGCGACGCCCATGCCAAGGCTCATGGTTGTGTAAAAGCTCAGGTGCAGGTGTTGCCGCAACTCGCGCAGTCGCTGCGACAAGGCGTGTTCAGTGAGCCCGGCAAAACCTGGCAAGCGATGATTCGCCTGTCCAATGGCAATGCCTACCCACAGTTCGACAGCCTCCGCGACGCGCGGGGCATGGCGATCAAACTGCTGGACGTATCGGGAAAACAGCTGCTTGGCAATCGCCAGTCACAGCCTGAGCAGGATTTCGTGATGTTCAGCCACCCGAACTTTTTTGTCAGCGATGTCGCCGAGTACCGTCAGAATGTGGCGGCGCAGGCTGACGGCAAAAAGGTCATGGCGTTTTTCCCCGGCTGGGATCCGCGCAGCTGGCAGATCCGCCATTTGTTTATTGCCTTGGCAACGCTATCGCCGCCACCGGACAGCCCGACAGCGACGACATACTTTTCGGTTTCGCCCTACAAGTTCGGGGAAGCCAATGCAAAGTTTCGTGTTGCACCCGATCCGGACAGTTGCCCTGCCTATACACTGCCCAAACAGAACCACGACCTGCCGAATTTCCTGCGCAGCGCTTTGACTCAGCAGTTGTCGACGGACCGGATACCAGCCTGTTTCGTACTGCAGATCCAGCGCCAGGATGCCAACAAGTACATGCCGATCGAAGACACCAGCATCGAATGGCGCGAGCAGGACTCACCCTTTGAAACGGTCGCGCGGATTACCCTGCCGCCGCAGGATTTCGATACCCCGGCGCTAAATCTGGCGTGTGACAACCTTTCGTTTAATCCGTGGTTCGGGCTTGAGGCGCATCGGCCGATTGGCGGGATCAACCGCTTGCGTAAAACGGTATATGAGGCAGTGAGCGACTATCGACACAGCCAAAATGCTGCGCAGTAGCACGGTGTCATGACACCGTGGAAACTTGAAATCAACAAATCCGGGACAGCAAAAAGCCCGCACTAGGCGGGCTTTCTGTGGAATCTGGCGTTCAGTGTTCCAGATTCCGAATATGGCGCAGCGGACGGGACTCGAACCCGCGACCCCCGGCGTGACAGGCCGGTATTCTAACCGACTGAACTACCGCTGCGCGAAACGCTTGAAACGAATGGTGGGTGATGACGGGATCGAACCGCCGACATTCTGCTTGTAAGGCAGACGCTCTCCCAGCTGAGCTAATCACCCTTCGCTTCGTTACGGGACGCATTATGCCACAAGTTTTCGTAAAGTGTTGATTTAATTGAAGTTTTTTTCAAATAAATCCGAAAACCGGTAAAACGACACATCCCGCGGGTACAACCTTGGAGCAGAAAAAAACCCGCCTTGGCGGGTTTTTCCGTGGTGACCTGGCGTTCAGTGGTCCAGGTTACCGAATATGGCGCAGCGGACGGGACTCGAACCCGCGACCCCCGGCGTGACAGGCCGGTATTCTAACCGACTGAACTACCGCTGCGCTAAACACTTGAAACGAATGGTGGGTGATGACGGGATCGAACCGCCGACATTCTGCTTGTAAGGCAGACGCTCTCCCAGCTGAGCTAATCACCCTTCGCTTCGGTGTGGCGCGCATTCTACGGAGCGACCCAACCTCTGGCAAGCACTTTTTTAAATAATTTTCTCAGGCCTTCCAAAGGCTTAGAGAAGGGTTGGCCTATGAGACGGCGAAGACAATAATGCCCCCCTTTGTATAAAGGAGAGACTCACCCCATGTGGTTCAAAAACCTGCTTATCTATCGCCTGACCCAAGACCTGCCTGTCGATGCCGAGGCGCTGGAAACTGCACTGGCCACCAAACTGGCGCGTCCATGTGCAAGCCAGGAGTTGACCACCTACGGTTTCGTCGCGCCGTTCGGCAAAGGCGAAGATGCTCCATTGGTGCACGTCAGCGGTGACTTCCTGCTGATTTCCGCCCGTAAAGAAGAACGCATTCTTCCGGGCAGCGTCGTGCGTGACGCGGTCAAGGAAAAGGTCGAAGAGATCGAAGCCGAGCAGATGCGCAAGGTCTATAAGAAGGAACGCGATCAGATCAAGGATGAAATCATCCAGGCGTTCCTGCCGCGCGCCTTCATTCGTCGCTCGTCGACCTTCGCCGCCATCGCGCCGAAACAGGGCCTGATTCTGGTCAACTCGGCCAGCCCGAAACGCGCCGAAGACCTGCTGTCGACCCTGCGTGAAGTGATCGGCACCCTGCCCGTCCGTCCGCTGACGGTAAAAATGTCGCCTACCGCGACCATGACCGAATGGGTCACCACGCAGAAAGCTGCCGACGACTTCTATGTGCTGGACGAATGCGAGCTGCGCGACACCCACGAAGACGGCGGCATCGTCCGTTGCAAGCGTCAGGACCTGACCAGCGAAGAAATCCAGCTGCACCTGAGCACTGGCAAAGTGGTTACGCAGCTGTCGCTGGCCTGGCAGGACAAGCTGTCGTTCATGCTCGATGACAAGATGACTGTCAAACGTCTGAAGTTCGAAGATCTGTTGCAGGATCAGGCGGAGCAGGACGGTGGCGATGAAGCGCTGGGGCAACTGGATGCCAGCTTCACGCTGATGATGCTGACCTTTGGCGATTTCCTGCCGGCGCTGGTGGAAGCGTTGGGTGGGGAAGAGACTCCGCAGGGGATCTGATCGGTTTTTTGTGTGAACGCTTAAAAGATCGCAGCCTTCGGCAGCTCCTACAAAGGACGTGTTTTTCTGTAGGAGCTGCCGGAGGCTGCGATCTTTTTGCTGGCGACGTATGCTTAGCTTCCTAACGCTTTCACATAATAAGGATCAAGCCATGCGCGCACTGGCTGCACTCAGCCGCTTTGTCGGCAATACCTTCGCTTACTGGGTTCTGATTTTCGCGGTGATTGCGTTCCTGCAACCGGCGTGGTTCCTCGGCCTCAAAGGCGCGATCGTACCGTTGCTGGGCCTGGTGATGTTCGGCATGGGCCTGACCCTCAAACTTGACGACTTCGCTGCCGTCGCCCGCCATCCGTGGCGCGTGGCGCTGGGCGTAGTCGCGCATTTCGTGATCATGCCCGGTGTGGCGTGGTTGCTCTGCCAAGTGTTCCACCTGCCGCCGGAAATTGCCGTCGGAGTAATTCTGGTCGGTTGCTGCCCGAGCGGCACTTCGTCCAACGTCATGACTTGGCTGGCTCGCGGCGATCTGGCGTTGTCGGTGGCCATTGCCGCCGTCACCACCCTCCTCGCCCCACTGCTGACCCCGGCGCTGATCTGGCTGCTGGCTTCGGCATGGCTGCCGGTATCGTTCATGGAGCTGTTCTGGTCGATCCTGCAAGTGGTGTTGCTACCGATCATTCTTGGCGTGGTTGCCCAGCGTTTGCTTGGCGACAAGGTTCGTCACGCCGTCGATGTGTTGCCGCTGGTGTCGGTGGTCAGCATCGTCATTATCGTGACCGCCGTGGTGGCGGCCAGTCAGGCAAAGATCGCCGAATCCGGTCTGCTGATCATGGCCGTGGTCATGCTGCACAACAGCTTCGGTTATTTGCTGGGCTACTTCACCGGGCGTCTATTCAAGCTGCCGCTGGCCCAGCGTAAGTCGCTGGCGCTGGAGGTGGGTATGCAGAATTCGGGATTGGGCGCTGCATTGGCCAGTGCGCATTTTTCGCCATTGGCGGCGGTGCCGAGCGCGTTGTTCAGCGTTTGGCACAATATTTCCGGCGCGCTGCTGTCGACCTACTTCCGGCGCATGAGTGAAAAAGAAGATCGCGAGACCCTGGCGCAGCAAGCGGCTGACTGACCTCGAAACTTGATCCCCGGGTTAATGCTGGTCAAACTAGCGCGCAACGCGGGGACGACCCTGCGGCTCGATCGAGTCATTAATCTGGGGACGACCCCGTCAATCGATGGAGGTCTTGCATGTCCTGGATCATTCTGTTTTTCGCCGGCCTGTTCGAAGTCGGCTGGGCCGTCGGCCTGAAATACACCGACGGCTTCACCCGCCCGCTGCCCACCGTTCTGACCGTTGCGGCCATGGCCATCAGCCTTGGCCTGCTTGGCCTTGCGATGAAGGAATTGCCGCTGGGCACGGCCTATGCGATCTGGACCGGTGTCGGTGCCGTGGGCACGGTGATTGCCGGGATCATTCTGTTTGGCGAGTCGATGGCGTTGATTCGGCTGGCCAGTGTGGCGTTGATCATTACCGGGTTGATTGGCCTCAAGGTCAGCGCTTAAGCCACTAGCGCTTTCGCGAGCAGGCTCGCTCCCACATTAAACCGCGTTCCGTCAGAGGAATACGATCAACTGTGGGAGCGAGCCTGCTCGCGAAGAGGCCCTTAAAATCGCCGACTATCTGACGGCCCCGCGCAACTCCCCCACCAACACTTGCAACTGCGCCGGCTCAGCAGCATCCACGCCCACCGGCGCACCCGCCACCAACGTCACCCGCGACCACAACCGCCGAAACACACCTTTATTCGGATCGCGACTGAAGAAACTCCCCCACAACCCCTGCAACGCCAACGGAATCACCGGCACCGGCGTCTCCTCGATAATCCGCGTCAGCCCACCGCGGAATTCGTTCATCTCGCCATCGGCAGTCAACTTGCCTTCCGGGAAGATGCACACCAACTCACCATCCTTCAGATATTGAGCAATGCGCGTGAAGGCCTTTTCGTAAATCTGGATGTCTTCATTACGTCCGGCAATCGGAATTGTTCCCGCTGTGCGGAAGATAAAGTTCAGCACCGGCAAGTTGTAGATCTTGTAGTACATGACAAAGCGAATCGGCCGACGCACCGCGCCGCCAATCAGCAACGCATCAACGAACGAAACGTGGTTGCACACCAGCAATGCCGCGCCTTCATCGGGAATCGCCTCAAGGTTACGGTGCTCGACGCGGTACATGGAATGGCTGAGTAGCCAGATCATGAAACGCATGCTGAACTCGGGGACGATTTTGAAGATGTAGGCGTTGACGCCGATATTCAGCAGCGACACCACCAGGAACAACTGCGGGATCGACAGCTTGGCCACGCTCAACAGCACGATCGAAACGATGGCCGAAACCACCATAAACAACGCGTTGAGAATGTTGTTGGCGGCAATCACCCGCGCCCGCTCATTCTCGGCAGTGCGCGACTGGATCAAGGCATACAGCGGCACGATGTAGAAACCACCGAAGATGCCGAGACCGAGAATATCGACCAACACCGCCCAGGTGTGCACGAAGCCCAGCACCTCAATCCAGCTATGGCCAGTGACACTGTCGGGAATTCCGCCGGAGTGCCACCAGAGCAGCAGGCCGAACACAGTCAGACCAAATGAGCCGAACGGCACCAGACCGATCTCGACCTTACGCCCGGACAGCTTCTCGCAAAGCATCGAACCCAGCGCAATACCGACCGAGAACACCGTGAGAATCAGCGTTACAACGGTTTCATCGCCGTGCATCCATTCCTTGGCGTAAGCCGGAATCTGCGTCAGATAAATCGCCCCGACAAACCAGAACCACGAGTTGCCGACAATCGAGCGTGACACCGCCGGAGTCTGGCCCAGACCGAGTTTCAACGTCGCCCACGACTGGCTGAAGATGTTCCAGTTCAGGCGCATTTCCGGGGAGGATGCCGCTGCACGGGGAATGCTGCGACTGGCCAAATAGCCCAGCACGGCAATCCCGACGATGGCGCAGGACACCAGCGGCGCGTAGTGCGAGGAAGACATGATGACCCCGGCGCCAATCGTCCCGGCGAGAATCGCCAGAAACGTGCCCATCTCCACCAGGCCGTTGCCGCCAACCAGTTCATCCTCGCGCAGCGCTTGCGGCAGGATCGAATATTTCACCGGCCCGAACAGCGCCGAATGCGTGCCCATGGCGAACAGCGCCACCAGCATCAGCGACAAATGATCGAAGAGGAAGCCGACCGATCCTACGGCCATGATCGCGATTTCCGCGAGTTTGATCAGACGAATCAGCGCGTCCTTGGCGAACTTTTCGCCAAACTGCCCGGCCAGTGCCGAGAACAGGAAAAACGGAAGGATAAACAGCAACGCACACAGGTTGACCCAGATCGAACGGTCACCCTCGATGGTCAGCCGATAGAGAATGGCGAGGATCAGCGACTGTTTGAACACGTTGTCGTTGAAGGCGCCGAGCGACTGCGTGATGAAGAACGGCAAGAAGCGCCGGGTGCGCAGCAGGTTGAACTGTGAGGGGTGACTCATCTTCCGTGTTTCCCTGATGTTTAAGGTAGAGAGGCCTGGGTACTGCTTATTGGATTCTCGAAGCGCGATCCAGGCCACACCTTACCTAAACTTTTCAGGTTATTTCTTCAAACCTGCAATGCACGGCGAGACAAACAGCTCGCCACGCCAGGCGCCCTGCACGGTGCGTTTACCGACGATCAGCCACATCACCGCCAGCAACATCACCAACAGCGTGCCGACGACGCTGAAAAACGTCAGGTTCAGGGTGCTCGCCAGCTTCAAGGTTGCCAACGAATAAACCCCTAACGGAAAGGTAAATCCCCACCAGCCAAGGTTGAATGGGATGCCGTCACGCAAGTACCGCACGGTGATCAGCAGCGCCATCAGCATCCACCACAGCCCAAAGCCCCACAGGGTAATGCCGGCAATGAGGCCCAGACCCGAAGCGATCTCGCCGATGCCCGGCAGACCGTTTGCCGCGAAGATCGCTGGCGCATCACCGCCGAGCAGCAACATGCCCAGCGCACCGGTACCGATCGGACCGAGGGCCAGCCAGCTCGAAGCGGCCATGTTTTCGTGGGGCAGTTTATGCAGGGCCATGCGCAGCAGCAGAATCGTCAGAATGCTGAACGCTACCGGCAGGGAAAAAGCCCAGAGCACGTAGCTCGTCGTCAACACCACCAGTTGCGAGTGGGCATCGGTGAGATGCGGTGCGAGCAAACCACCGCTGGCCGCTGCCACTTCTGCCGCCACGACCGGCAGCAGCCAAACGGCGGTCATCTGGTCGATGCTGTGTTCCTGACGGGTAAACATCATGTACGGAATCAACACGCCGCAAGCCAGTGACATGGCCACATCAATCCACCACAGCACTTCGGCAAGATGAATCACACCGTCGCCCCAGCGCGGCAGGCCGAACAGCAGAAATCCGTTGATGATCGTCGCGAGACCCATGGGAATCGTGCCGAAGAACATCGACACGGTGGAGTGGCCGAAAATCCGCCGCGCTTCATCGAAGAACAAGATCCAGCGTGCGGCATAGGCAGCGGCAAACACGCTGAACAACAGAATGTTGAACAACCACAAACCTTCAGCGATGGCGTGCAGGCCTGGAATGGCCAAAGGCAATTGCGCCAGCGCCAACGCCAGCACACCGGTGCCCATGGTGGCAGCGAACCAGTTCGGGGTGAACTGACGGATGACTTCGCGTGGATGCTGAAGCTGGCTGAACGGCTTGATGCCGGGTTTGGCGCTATTGGGGCAAATCATCATGAACTCCTGTCCTCCGGTGAGGTTGAGTCCATGGTAGAACCGAATCGAATATCTATATAACGGGTAATATCTCTAACTGTTATCTGTTTTACCAATAAGCATTCAGACGCTGCCCTCGCTCTCGATCACCAGAATCCGCGCAGAGCCTTGCGGATGGGCGACGTGCTCGGTGCCGACGCTCGCATAGAAGATGTCACCGACATCCAGCTGCACCTGTTTTTCTTCGCCCAGTTCGCGGTAATGCATCAGCACTTGCCCATCCAGCACCACAAACACTTCCTCGCCGTCGTTGATGTGCCATTTGTACGGCTGATCGGTCCAGTGCAGGCGCGTGGTGATGCCGTTCATGTTGGCGATGTCCAGCGCACCCCAGGCGCGCTCGGCGGTGAAGGTTTTGCTGCGAATAATCTTCATGAGTCAATCCGTGAGAAGAAGGCGCGCCAAGGCTAACCGAAACCGCAGTGATTATGGAGCGCGGCACACTTTGGCTGGCGCAGGACGCAGGCTGAGCAACAACGCGGCGACAGCCAACACGATCAAAATCGCCCCGTAACCATCGGTGGTCGCCAGCAATCCGTAGCTGCGCGACAAGTGCCCGGCGAGCAACGCCGGCAGGCAGAACGCCAGATAACTGAGCACGTAATACGCGGCCATCAACCCCGCGCGCTCATGGGCCAAGGCCAGCGGCACGAGGCTGCGCACCGCACCGAGAAATCCTGCACCGAAGCCGCAACCGGCCACCAGCGTGCCAAGGAAAAACAGCGCCAGACTGGCGCTGTGCACACCCAGCAGAATCAACACCAGACCAATCGGCAGCAGGCTCGCGCCTAGCTGCAATGCCCGTGCGGCGGGACGATTGCGCAGGGTGAAAATCATCAATGCACCGGTCACTGTCAGGGCGGCCACGGTTGCGCCGCCGATCAGATTGGACGTCGAACCGGTGGCGGTGCGCACCAATGACGGTGCCAACGAGGCGTAGAAACCGCCGAGCGCCCACGTTGCCGTATTCAGCGGCAACACGCGCCACAAGGTGGCCCGCGCTTGAATCGGCACGTGCAATGTCGGCCGCAACGAGGCCCAAGCCCCCGCTAGCGGAGTGACGCTTTCCGGTAAGCGCCAGACATAAATGCCCTGCAATACAAACAGTGCGAGCAGCAGCCAATAGCTCAGTTGCAACGGCGCCGGCGCAAATTCGGCCAGCAAACCGCAGCCCATACCGCCCAATGCCATGCCAAGCAACGGCGCCACACTGTTGATCAACGGTCCTTGCTGACGGTCGGTGTCGAGCAACGTCGCGCTTAAAACGGCGGTGGCCATGCCGGTCGCAAAACCTTGGAGTACACGCGCACTGATCAGCCAAGTCACACTGTCGGCGTAGATAAACAGCAGCATCGCCAACGCGTTGAGCACCACAGCGGTGAAGATCACCGGTTTGCGCCCGAGGTGATCAGACAGCGAGCCGACTGTTAATAGCGCCGCCAACAGACTGAGTGCATACACGCCAAAGATCAGCGTCAGCACCGCGGCCGAGAAGTGCAGTTGATCCTGATAGAGGTGATACAACGGCGTCGGCGCCGTGGAGGCGGCGAGAAAACTCAGTAAAGTCATCGCCAGAAAGCACAGGCTGGATCGGTTGTTAGCAAGGCTGGTCATGGGCACACTCCGCAAAAGCTAATTTTTTGCTTTTGCGGAGTGTGCTACTGCCTCGCGCTTAAAGCAAATTCTTTGTGTTAAGGTCTGCCGCATGGCTATTAAAGAAGGTTTACGCCCCGGCGGCCGCAGTGCCCGGGTGCAAGATGCAATTCATTCGGCAGTTCGAGCGCTCCTGCAAGAACAGGAGCGCTCGACCGTGACCGTCCCGCAAATTGCCGCGCGCGCCGGGGTGACGCCGTCGACGATTTACCGGCGTTGGGGTGATCTGTCGGCGTTGCTGGCAGACGTCGCCCTTGCCCGCATGCGCCCGGACAGCGAGCCGGCGCAAACCGGCAGCTTGCGCAGCGATATCCGCGCGTGGGCCGAGCAGTATCTCGACGAGATGAGCTCCGAGCCTGGGCGCAACATGATGCGTGACGTGCAAGCGAGCGCGACGCCGGGGTATTGCGTGACGATCATCGGCGCGCAGTTGCAGACGATCATCGAGCGGCATCCGGATGAAGTGGCACCGAGTGTCGATCGGCTGATCAATCTGGTGGTCGCGCCGGTGGTGTTCCGCATTCTGTTTTCGGCGGCGGCGCTGGAGGTGGATGAGTTGCATCGGTTGATTGATATTGCGCTGCGTCAGGACTGACACCGATATTCATGTAGGAGCTGCGGCACGCTGCGATCTTTTGATCTTGATTTTGAAAGATCAAAAGATCGCAGCCTCGTTTCACTCGACAGCTCCTACAGGGTTCGATGCCTGGCAATGTCAACGCACAACGCCTCCATTCAACCTGCGACACCCCGCCACGCCACGACCTTGGTCGACACTGACTAACCGCCCCGCGCATGCGAGACTGTCCGCCCGGGCAGGAGTGCCGGGGAGTCATTTGTCGGGAGTGTTGCATGTCGCTGTCCACCGGGCTGATCGCCGCCGTCGCCCTGGCCTATATGGCCATCATGTTCGCCATCGCCTTCTACGGCGACCGCCGCAGCGCGCCGTTGCCGCCGCGCATGCGTGCCTGGGTGTACAGCCTGTCGCTGGCGGTTTACTGCACCAGTTGGACGTTCTTCGGCGCAGTCGGTCAGGCGGCGGAACAACTGTGGTCATTCCTGCCGATTTACCTCGGACCGATCCTGCTGTTGGTGGGCGCGCCGTGGGTCCTGCAGAAGATGGTGATGATCAGCAAACAGGAGAACATCACCTCCATCGCTGACTTTATCGCCGCGCGTTACGGCAAATCGCAATCGCTGGCGGTGGTCGTTGCGCTGATCTGCCTGGTCGGCGTCCTTCCTTATATCGCCCTGCAACTCAAGGGCATTGTCCTCGGCGTGAACCTGCTGATCGGCGCCGGTGCCGACGCCATGGGTACCCGCGCCCAGGACACCGCGCTGATCGTGTCGCTGGTGCTGGCGCTGTTCACCATAGTCTTCGGCACGCGCAACCTCGATGCCACCGAACACCACCGTGGCATGGTGCTGGCGATTGCCTTCGAATCGCTGGTCAAACTGTTCGCGTTTCTCGCCGTCGGCGCCTTCGTCACTTATGGCCTGTATGACGGTTTCGAAGACCTGTTCAACCAAGCCATGCTCGCCCCACGCCTCGAGGAATACTGGAAAGAAACCATCAACTGGCCATCGATGGTGGTGCAAACCGGCGTGGCGATGATGGCAATCATCTGCCTGCCCCGGCAGTTCCATGTGACGGTGGTGGAGAACATTGATCCGCAGGATCTGCGCCTGGCCAAATGGGTGTTTCCAGCGTACCTCGCATTGGCTGCTTTGTTTGTAGTCCCGATCGCTTTAGCCGGTCAGATGATGCTGCCAAGTGACGTCTTGCCCGACTCCTTCGTGATTAGCCTGCCACTGGCTCAGGCGCACCCGGCGCTGGCGATGCTGGCGTTTATCGGCGGCGCGTCAGCGGCGACCGGCATGGTGATTGTCGCCAGTGTGGCGCTGTCGACCATGGTCTCCAACGACATGCTATTGCCGTGGTTGCTGCGCAGAAATAACGCCGAGCGCCCGTTCGAAGTATTCCGCCAGTGGATGCTCTCGGTGCGCCGCGTGAGCATCGTGGTGATTCTGCTGCTGGCGTACGTCAGCTATCGCTTGCTTGGCTCCACTGCCAGTCTGGCGACCATCGGCCAGATTGCCTTCGCTGCGGTGACCCAACTGGCACCGGCCATGCTCGGCGCCTTGTACTGGAAACAGGCCAACCGCCGCGGTGTTTTCGCAGGCCTGGCCGCCGGTACTTTCCTGTGGTTCTACACGTTGATCCTGCCGATTGCCGCGCACAGCCTCGGCTGGTCGCTAAGCAGTTTTCCGGGACTGGCTTGGCTGCACAGCAATCCGCTGAACCTGCCGATCACCCCACTAACCCAAGGTGTGGTGTTGTCACTGGCCGGTAACTTCACCTTGTTTGCCTGGGTTTCGGTGTTATCCCGCACGCGCGTGTCGGAGCACTGGCAGGCCGGGCGTTTCATCGGTCAGGAAATCAGCGCACGGCCGAGTGCACGCTCGATGCTGGCGGTGCAGATTGACGATTTGCTGCAATTGGCCGCGCGTTTCGTCGGTGAGGAACGTGCGCGGCAGAGCTTTATTCGTTTCGCTTACCGTCAAGGCAAAGGCTTCAACCCGAACCAAAATGCCGACGGCGAGTGGATCGCCCATACCGAGCGTTTGCTGGCCGGTGTGCTTGGCGCGTCCTCGACCCGCGCGGTGGTAAAAGCCGCCATCGAAGGTCGGGAAATGCAACTGGAGGATGTAGTCCGAATCGCCGATGAAGCTTCGGAGGTCCTACAGTTCAACCGCGCCCTGTTGCAGGGTGCAATCGAGAACATTACCCAGGGCATCAGCGTCGTCGATCAGTCGCTGAAACTGGTGGCGTGGAACCGGCGTTATCTAGAGCTGTTCAACTACCCGGACGGCTTGATCAGTGTCGGCCGACCGATTGCCGACATTATTCGCTACAACGCCGAGCGCGGTTTGTGCGGCCCCGGTGAAGCGGAAGTCCACGTTGCTCGTCGTTTGCACTGGATGCGCCAGGGCCGCGCGCATACGTCTGAGCGGCTGTTCCCCAACGGCCGGGTGATCGAGTTGATCGGCAACCCGATGCCGGGCGGCGGCTTCGTCATGAGTTTCACTGACATCACCGCATTCCGCGAAGCCGAACAGGCGCTGACCGAAGCCAATGAAGGATTGGAGCAACGGGTCAGCGAACGTACCCAGGAACTGTCGCAACTCAACGTCGCCCTGACCGAAGCCAAGGGCACTGCCGAGGCGGCCAATCAGTCGAAAACCCGTTTTCTCGCGGCAGTCAGCCATGACTTGATGCAACCGCTGAACGCCGCCCGGCTGTTCTCCGCCGCCCTCTCCCATCAGGACGACGGCTTGAGCGGCGAGGCACAGAAACTGGTGCAGCACCTCGACAGTTCGCTGCGCTCGGCCGAGGATCTGATCAGCGATCTGCTGGATATCTCCCGACTGGAAAACGGCAAGATCAACCCGGATCGCAAGCCGTTCGCCGTCAATGAGCTGTTCGACACTCTCGGTGCCGAGTTCAAGGCACTGGCACAGGAACAAGGTCTGACCTTCCGTGTGCGCGGCAGTCATCTGCGCATCGACAGCGACATCAAATTGCTGCGCAGGATTCTGCAGAATTTCCTTACCAACGCTTTCCGCTATGCCAAGGGCCCGGTGCTGCTCGGGGTGCGTCGACGCGGCGGCGAACTGTGCCTGGAAGTGTGGGATCGCGGGCCGGGGATTCCGGAAGATAAACAGCAGGTGATTTTCGAGGAATTCAAACGCCTCGACAGTCATCAGACCCGCGCTGAAAAAGGCCTCGGGCTGGGTTTGGCAATTGCCGATGGCTTGTGCCGTGTACTCGGCCACACCTTGCGTGTGCGCTCGTGGCCGGGGCGCGGCAGTGTGTTCAGCGTCAGCGTGCCGCTGGCTCGCTCACAAGCCGTGCCGGCCAGCGCCGTCGCTGAATTGAATGGCAAGTTGCTGAGCGGCGCGCAGGTTCTGTGCATCGACAATGAAGACAGCATTCTGATCGGCATGAACAGCCTGCTGAGCCGCTGGGGCTGTCAGGTGTGGACGGCGCGCAATCGTGAGGAGTGTGCGGCGCTGCTGAGTGACGGCGTGCGACCGCAACTGGCGTTGGTCGACTATCACCTCGATCACGGGGATACCGGTACGGAGTTGATGGCGTGGTTGCGCACACGCCTGGGCGAACCGGTGCCGGGGGTGGTGATCAGTGCTGACGGGCGACCTGAGATGATCGCGCTGGTGCACGCGGCGGGCCTGGATTATCTGCCGAAACCGGTGAAGCCGGCGGCGTTGCGGGCGTTGTTGAGTCGGTATTTGCCGCTATAGAAGCAAAAGATCGCAGCTCCGGCACCTCCTACATGGGTATGGCGTACACCCTGTAGGAGCTGCCGGAGGCTCGGGCCGCGTTCGGACGATCTTTTGATCTTTATTCAGGGAGCTCGACGAGACCATCGACATCGGTCATCGCCCGCTCCAGCAAATCCGCCGGCAAACTCTTGCTCGCCCGTGCACCGAGCAACTTGAGCTGTTCACTGCGACTGACCAGATTGCCGCGCCCTTCTGTCAGCTTGTTACGCGCTGAGCTGTAGGCTTTATCCAGCTGTTGCAGTCGATTGCCGACCTCATCGAGATCCTGAATAAACAGCACGAACTTGTCGTACAGCCACCCGGCGCGCTCGGCGATTTCCCGAGCGTTCTGACTTTGGCGCTCCTGCTTCCACAGACTGTCGATCACGCGCAACGTTGCCAGCAACGTGGTCGGACTGACGATGACAATGTTGCGGTCGAAGGCTTCCTGAAACAGTGATGGCTCAGCCTGCAACGCCGCCGAAAACGCAGCTTCTATCGGCACGAACAGTAAAACGAAGTCGAGGCTGTGCAGGCCTTCCAGACGTTTGTAATCCTTGCCGGCCAGGCCTTTGACGTGATTGCGCAACGACAGGACGTGCTGCTTGATCGCGATCTGCCCGAGGGTGTCGTCGTCGGCAGCCACGTATTGCTGATACGCGGTAAGACTCACCTTGGAGTCCACCACCACTTGCTTGTCGCCCGGCAGGTAAATGATCACGTCAGGCTGGAAGCGCTCGCCGTCCGGGCCTTTGAGGTTGACCTGGGTCTGGTACTCGCGGCCCTTTTCCAGACCGGCGTGTTCGAGCACACGCTCAAGAATCAGCTCGCCCCAGTTGCCTTGGGTTTTCTGGCCTTTGAGGGCACGGGTCAGGTTGGTGGCTTCGTCGCTCAGACGCAGATTGAGCGCCTGCAAGCGCTCCAGTTCCTTGGCCAGCGAGAAGCGCTCGCGGGCCTCGGCCTGATAGCTTTCTTCCACACGTTTTTCGAAGGATTGAATGCGCTCCTTGAGCGGATCGAGCAACTGTCCGAGCCGTTGCTGACTGGTCTCGGCAAAACGCTGCTCGCGCTCATCGAAGATCTTCCCGGCCAGTTCGGCAAACTGCGCCCGCAGTTCATCGCGCGAACCTTGCAGGTCGCTGAGGCGTTGCTGATGACTTTCCTGCTGTTCGCGCAGTTCGGCGTTCAGTGAGGCGGCCTGTGCGTCGAGGCGGCGCAGTTCTGCTTCCTTGTTCGCACGTTCGAGGTTCCAGGCGTGGGAGGCATCGCGAGCGTCGTCGCGTTCGATCTGCAGCAGTTCGACTTCCCGGCGCAGAGCCGCCAGTTCAGCTTGCTTGGCGGCATTGGCCTGACCGAGATCGGCGATCTCATCGCGACTGGCGTCGAGCTGCGCGTTGAGCCCGTCCTGTGCCAGTTGCGCCATGGCCAGACGTTCTTCGAGCAGAGCCACCTCGGCCTGCCCATTGCTCGCCCGGCGTTGCAGTTGCCAGGCCAGCGCCAGCAGTGGCAATCCCGCTGCTGCAAGCCCCAGCAATACGCTGGTCAAGTCCATAGCCATAGCCACTCCCGCCGATCTTATAAAGCCTGAAGGTTAACCAAGGTGTCAGGTCTTGGACAGCTCAGTCTTCGAGCAGACCGAGTTCCTGCTGCGCACGACGGTCGCCGGCGCGAGCAGCCTGGCGCAACAGATCCTGACCGATGCGACGGTCCCGTGCGTTACCGCATTCGCGGCACATCAATTGGCCGAGACGGCTTTGCGCAACCACCACGCCATCACGCGCCGGTTGTTTGAGCAGGCGGCCAGCGAGGTGTTTGGCATTGTGACTGTCGCTCAGGCGCGGGCTGTCGAGCAGCCATTCGGCAACGCGAACGGAAAATCGCTTGGGCGGGGTAACAGGAGAAGGCTGTGAGGTAACAGAGTCTGATACTGAGCGAAACTTCATAAAGCACTGTGGGACGAATCGGAAGGCGCGCCACTCTACTCTCTTTTTCTTACAGGTAAAGTCGAAAAACAACCCGGCACGCCCGTCCTAGAGCAAGCGCTCGGGACAATCCACAGAAGCTGTGGATAACTCAGTGGACAACCGCCCTCCAACCCTCGCAAAGCCTTATGGAATGGGGCTCGCAGTCAAACTGACGATTTTTTCACCAACAAAAAAAAGCGATGTTTTTCATTGACTTAAACTTTCGTTGCAGGCAGCCATCGGGGTCAGGATTGGTATGACAGCGCCGTTACAGCCTGCGCAACTAATGTGCACAAGTACCTGTTACCTGGTTATATCGCTGCGCTTTTTCGGGTCGTTTTGGCGATCAGTGGGGGGATAAACCAGTCTGGCGCGCGCCTCGATGAAAATATCTTCACCGACCGACGGTCAATCAATGCGCCAATTCCGGGCATTTGAGCAAACACGCCAAGCAGCCTCAAGCTGTGGCTGCGATGTTTTTCTACACGAAGTTTGCTTTACCCGTTTCGATCCGTTAGTATCCGCGGCGTTAGTACCAAGCTGAAAGTCAATTCCGGTCGAACACATCCCCACGGTCAGCCTTCTACCAAGAAGCCCTACCGAAAAAGCGGGAACGACCCCTCGATGGTTTCCAGGTAAATCTTGCGACGACACTGCCTTCGAATGATGCGAAGGGTGTTGCGAAGAACACTTACTCTGACCGAACCAACCTGCAAATTGATCAGGATCTTCACCCCGGGCCCAGAACCTTTGCCCTCGTTGTGATGCCTGCCCTCCTAAGTACCTACCTGCCAGCCCAAGCGCGCCAACTTATCAGCGCTTCAAACTGGCTGCTTTGTTCCAGTCGGGTTCTTCGTTTGACCAATGGTGGTCGACGTTACTGGAACGTTTTAACGTTGCACGGTTCTTATCCGTGTCATTTGTAGGAACACCTAATAACTATGTCTACTCAAATCCATACTCAGGATGCCATTCGCACCCTAACCAATGCTTTTGCACCAATGAACTGCCTGATCATGGCCGCTCGCAAAGGCTGCTTCAGCTTCACACTGGTCAACGAACACGGTATCGCCCGCCACAGCGAGCGTCTGTACCCCGATCAGTACTCCAGCGCTGAACCGCTGCAGGCCGTGATCGATCGTACCCGTCAGGCACTGGTTGCCTGAAAGCCGAAAAGGCTGCAAAAGCAAAAGCCCCGCACAAAATGCGGGGCTTTTTATTGCCCGATGTTTCGCTTTTACCCCTCAGCGGCTAAGCACCATCGGATATAACGAATATTCCCCGCAGCCGGAAATATTTTAAAAACAGGCCTTTACGTCGCGAATATGACACTACACTTCAACTCAAGCGGCGTGATCCGCTTGCGGCGAGCCTGAACCGATCCACAGCTGCCAAGCCCCCCTTCAGGACTCGCCATTAATAACAAGAACCGAGGGTTTTATGGGTATCGCTGCCAGCGAACTGTGCCGCTACGTGATCCGTCCTACGCTGATCTACCTGGGACGTCACAGCGCGACTGCCGAATCTCTGCTGCTGGGCATCGCCGCCAGCCAGTCAGCCTTGGGTTCCGCCCTGCATGACCGCCGTGGGCACGGCCTCTACCGCATCGCCGAGCATCGCCATCAGGCCCTCTGGGATGATTATCTGGCGCTCGACCCGGAACGCGCGAGCCTGGTGCGCGGCCTCGCCAGTCAACACGCTTTCCTCAGCGGCCCCCACCTGGAACTTACGGTCAATCTGCGTTACGCCACAGCGATTGCCTGGCTGCTGGTAGAAGAACAAAACCCCACTCTCCCCGATTCCAACGATTTGCTGGGGATGGCGCGTATCTGGCGCCAGACCTTTCAACCCCAAGGTCGTCTGCGCGACTTCACTTATGCCTGGCACACCTGTGTTTCAACGGTGAATCAGGTCGCTTGCTGACCGCCGGGTTTCAAAAGATCTGCCAACAGGTCGCGAATCTGGTCGGATTGTCCTACAAAACCGCTCTAACTCAAGGCATACGGACTATAGCGCTGGGGCGAAAATGTTGGTAATTTTCGCCCCGGTGATCACCAGGAGTTCTAATAATGAAAAAAGTCATGCTCAAAACCACCCTTAGCCTCGCCGTTACCATGGCATCCACCCAGATCTTCGCAGCTGGCTTTGCCATCAACGAACACAGCATCAGCGGGATGGGCACTGGTTACGCTGGGCGATCTTCTTCTGCCGACGACGCAAGCACTGTTTATGGCAACCCTGCCGGCATGTCGCGCCTCAAGCGCGAACAAGTCACTGGCGGCGTTGCATTCCTCGATGCAAAAACCGATATCAGCGATGCCAGCTCCAGCCCTAACGGCGGCAGCAACAAAGGCGACATGGTGCCCTTCACCTCAGTACCTATGGGCTTCTACGTCAAACCGATCGATGATCATTGGGCATTCGGCCTTGGCGTGTACGTGCCATTCGGCCTGATTACCGACTACGAAAAAGGCTTTGCCGGCCGTTACTTCGGCAGCAAGTCCGAAGTACAAGTGATCACCTTCCAGCCAACCGTCAGCTACGCCTTCAACGATAAGGTATCGATCGGTTTCGGTCCAACCATCAACCGCATTGACGGCTCGCTGGAGTCCAACCTGTCGATCACTCAAGCCCTGCCGGACGGCAAGGTCAAGATCAAGGGTGACGACACCGCACTGGGCTACAACGTCGGCCTGCTGGTACAAGCCACCGACAGCACTCGCGTCGGCCTGACGTACCACTCGAAAGTCGACTACAAGCTCGAAGGCGACACCAAGGTCAACTACGGCGCACTGGCCCTGGTCGGTGTGGGCGCCAACCAGAAGTACGACGCTTCGCTGAAGATCACTACCCCTGAATCGGTCGACCTCTCGGTAACCCAGGCGATCAACGATCGCTGGAACGTTTATGCCGGTACTACCTGGACCCGCTGGAGCCAGCTGGAGAAAATCACCGTCAAGAACTCCGGTGTGCAGCCGCTGCTGGCCGGTCAGTTCGGCGAGATCACCGAAGACCAGAACTGGCACGACTCCTGGGCTTACGCCGTGGGTACTTCGTACCAGCTGAACAAGGAATGGGTACTGCGTACCGGTCTGACTTTCGACCAGTCGCCGACCAACAACGTCGACCGCTCGCCACGCATTCCTACCGGCGACCGGACGATCTTCAGCATCGGTGCCGGCTGGAGCCCGACCGAAGATCTGACCATCGACGTGGCCTACTCGTACCTGAAGGAAGAGTCGGTCAACATCCGCAACCAGAACGATCGTGGCCAGAGCTACAACTCGAAGTATGAAAACTCGGCAAACGGTTTCGGTGTCGGCGCTACCTACCGCTTCTGATGCTGCGCGGCGAGGCTAAGCCCTTCGCCCACAAAAAAGCCCCGCTCTCTTTACAGAAAGCGGGGCTTTTTAATGCCTGAATTTTGTGCGACTCGTAGGAGCTGTCGAGTGCAACGAGGCTGCGATCTTTTGATCTGTTTTTTTAAAATCAAAAGATCGCAGCGTGCCGCAGCTCCTACAAATCAGGGTTTCAGCGGTTTCGAGGCAATCGCCTTTTCGATCGCGGCGATAAACTCCGGATCATCGGGTTTGGTCAGGCTGGAGAAATTGGCGATCACCTTGCCCTGGCGATCAACCACATATTTGTAGAAATTCCACTTCGGTGCGCTGCTCTGTGCCGCCAGCACCTGGAACAGATGCGTAGCGTCATCGCCACGAACCTTCTGCGGCTCGGTCATCGCGAACGTCACGCCATAGTTGGCATAGCAGACCTTGGCGGTCTCGGCGCTATCCTTCGATTCCTGCTTGAAGTCGTTGGAGGGCACACCGAGCATTTGCAACCCTTGCGGCTCAAAGCGCTTATGCAGCGCCTCAAGCCCTTCAAACTGCGGCGCAAAACCACAGAAACTCGCGGTATTGACCACCACCAATGGTTTGTCGGCGTACTGCTTGCACAGATCGATGGATTCCTTGGCTCGCAACTTGGGCAACGAGCCTTGCAGCAATTCGGGACAGTCAGCGGCCTGGACCAGGCCAGCCATCGCCATCAGCAACGCGGGAACAGCACACCAGCGCATCAGCATGTCGAACATCCTTGAGCAATCGTCAGACTTCGACGTTACTCGCCACGCCTCGTTCTAGCAAATGCTCATGCCCAACTGCATCAGCGCCAGGCCACCCTGATGCCAGCCCCACCACACCAGCGCCAGCAATGCGGCGCCGAGTGCGGTGATGACGATTCGTGACCAGAGTTGACTCATACGGCGCTCGCAGCGGCTTGCAGACGTGCGACCGGACGCTCGCGCACCGGCCAGTTCAGCGCCGCCGCCAGCAGACTCAAGAGAATCGCCACTTGCCAGATCAAGTCATAACTCCCGGTTCGGTCATACACCACCCCGCCCAGCCAGCCGCCGAGAAACGAGCCGAGCTGATGGAACAGGAACACGATGCCGCCGAGCATGGACAGGTTTCGCACACCAAACAAGGTCGCCACCGTACCGTTGGTCAACGGCACCGTCGACAGCCACAGGAAACCCATCGCCATGCCAAACAGGTAGGCCGACGTGGTCGTCACCGGCAGCCACAGAAACAGCACAATCACCACCGCGCGCAACAGGTACAACGCTGTCAGCAGACGCGGTTTGGACATGCGCCCGCCCAGCCAGCCGGCAGTGTAAGTGCCGAAAATATTGAACAGCCCGATCAACGCCAGCACCGTGGTGCCGACACTGGCGGGCAGATGCTGATCGACCAGATACGCAGGCAAGTGCACACCGATGAACACCACCTGAAAACCGCAGACAAAAAAGCCGAACGCCAACAACCAGAAACCCGAATGCGAACAGGCTTCGCGCAGGGCCTCGGACAAGGTTTGTTCATGGCCAAGCACCGGCAGCGGCTTGTCCTTGAGCATGCTCACCAGCGGCACGATCAGCGCCACCAGCAGGCCCAGCACCAGCAGCGCGGCCGACCAGCCGAGCCAGCCGATCAGGCCCAGCGTGCCCGGCAACATGGCGAACTGGCCGAAAGAACCGGCGGCGCTGGCGATACCCATGCCCATGCTGCGTTTCTCTGGCGGCACAGCACGACCCACGACACCAAGAATGACCGAAAACGAAGTGCCCGAAAGACCGATACCGATCAGCAGACCGGCACTCAGTGACAGCGTCACCGCCGAATCAGACAGGCCCATGCACACCAGGCCCGCCGCGTAGAGGATCCCACCGACCAGCACCACTTTTGCCGCGCCGAAACGGTCAGCCAGTGCGCCGGTAAACGGTTGTGCCAGGCCCCAGATCAGATTCTGCAAGGCAATGGCAAAGGCGAACACTTCACGCCCCCAACCGAACTGCGCACTCATCGGTGACAGGAACAAGCCGAAACCATGCCGCACGCCCAATGACAACGCCAGGATCAGCGCACTCCCGACCAACACCCAACCGCACGTACGCCACATCGATGTCATTATTGTTCTCCGCTTGCGGGTATATACCCGCTTGAGTTTGGAAAAAACCGGCCTCAGGCCAGTTCATCCAGCAATCTGAGCAAGGTTTCGCGCTTCTCGGCGCCCAGTCTGTCGATCAATCGCTGCTGCGCCGCTTCCCAGGCCGGCAGTGCCGCTGCCAGGCGTTGTACGCCGGTTTCGGTGAGCTTGACGATGCGATTGCGCATGTCCTCGCCTTCGGCCAGCGCCACCAGCCCCTCACCTTCCAGCACCCGCAGATTGCGCCCGAGGGTGCTGCGGTCCAGACCCATCGCCTCGGCGAGTTCCGAGATGCTCGGTTGATCCAGACGCTGCAGGTTGCACAGCAAAGAATACTGGGCAACGTTGATCCCGAAGCCGTCGAGAGCGCCGTCGTAATGCCTGCTGACGCCACGAGCGGCGCGACGCAGGTTGGTGCACAAACACTGAGAAGGAAGCATGATGCGTGTATATACCCGCGACTGTGTTAAATCAAGTTACAGATGAGTTTACCCATAACATTTGTGGCGCCTGACACACCGCTATCGCGAGCAGGCTCACTCCTACAGGGGAATGCATTTCAAATTGTAGGAGTGAGCCTGCTCGCGATGGGGCCAGCCCATCCAGCAATAATCTCTTAGACCAAAACCAATCCCACCAGCACCACCATCTCCAGCAATTCCAGCAACGCCCCCGCCGTATCGCCTGTCGTCCCGCCCAACCGCCGCATCATCACCTGCCGCAGCCAGACAAACACAACGACCGAAATCACCAACGCAACAACAGCGCCAAACCCGGCGATAAACACGCAGCCCAGAGCACTCAAGCCCAGCACCCACCAACCGGCCTTGCGCGGCAGATGATCCGCCAACGACTGTCCCAATCCGCCCGCACGCACATAGGGCGTGGTCAGAAACAACCCGAGCAACGCCGCACGCCCGAGCAACGGCACGATGATCAGTGCCAGACCTTGCTGCTGTTCGATCAGCGCCAGCAGCGCAGCAAACTTGAGCAACAACACCAACACCAGCGTGACCACCGCAATCGGCCCGCTACGCGGGTCTTTCATGATCGTCAGCGTACGCTCGCGATCACCAAAACCGCCGAGCCAGGCATCGGCGCTGTCGGCCAGACCATCCAGGTGAAGTGCGCCGCTGAGCACCACCCACGCCGTCAGCAGCAACGCCGCATGCAGCAGCAACGGCGCGCCGCTCAAGGCAAGATTCAGCGCCCACAGGATCAGCCCGAACAACAGCCCCACCAGCGGATAAAACAGCAGCGATCGCCCAAGCTGTTCCGGCTCAGGCATCCCCGGCAAACGAATCGGCAGGCTACTGAGAAATTGCAGGGCGATCCACAGCGGCAACATGTCAGTGACCTTCCTTGAGCGAACCACCGGGTTCAACCTTCAGTGCAAACAACGCGCCGTGAGCGACTTCAACATTGAGCAGTTGTTCGCGTGGCAGCCCTCGCGCTTGCGCCAACAGCAGACGCATCACGCCGCCATGACTGATCAGCAAAACCCGCTCACCGGCGTATGCAGTGTGCAGGCGCGCAACCGCTGCCAATACTCGCGAGGAAAACTCGCTGACCGGCTCACCCTGCGGCGGCGTAAAGGAATACGGATCAGCCCAGAACAGCCCCAAGGCCTCGGCATCCGTCTCCATCAACGCCGCTGCGCTCTGCCCTTCCCATGCGCCGAAATGCAGCTCTTGCAGTTCCTTGTCCAATTGCACTGGCAGATCCAACTGCTCACCCAGTTCGGCGGCAAAGCGAGCGCAACGCTGCAACGGCGAACTGACAATCCGCTGCCACGGCCCGCCCTCGACCACCGCCGCACGCATCTGCGCCCAGCCCTTTTCGGTCAGTGCATCATCGAGACTGCCACGCAGGCCACCGCCCAGTTCGGTCTCACCATGGCGCAGCAGATCCAGATTTAATGTCATGCCGGACGATCCGCCACCGCCGCTTCAGCGAACGTCGCCATCTGCCCGTGCAGATCACAGGCCAGACGTAACAAGGGCACCGCCAGCGCCGCGCCACTGCCCTCGCCCAGACGCAGACCGAGTTCCAGCAGCGGCTCGGCCTGCAGGGTTTCCAGCACATGGCGATGGCCCGGCTCGGCACCGCGATGACCGAACAACAACCACTCGCGGCAGGCCGGATTCAAGCGCACCGCGACCAGCGCCGCGACCGTGCAGATAAAGCCGTCGACCAGCACCGCAACACCTTCTTGAGCCGCGGCCAGATAGGCACCGACCAGCGCGGCGATTTCAAAACCACCCAGATTGAACAGGATCTGCAACGCATCGCTACGCTGTGCGGCGTGCAATGCCAGCGCCCGCTCGATCACTTGCGCCTTGTGGCTGACACCTTCGGCATTCAGTCCGGTGCCGGGACCGGTCAGATGCGCCACCGGGCAATCGAGCAAGGCACAGGCCAAGGCACTCGCTGCCGTGGTGTTGCCAATGCCCATTTCGCCACCAATGAACAACTGCGCGCCCGCCACTTTTGCGCGCAGCAGACTGTCGCGACCCGCCTGCAATGCCTGCTCGCCCTGGGCCTGAGTCATCGCCGCGCCCTGCACGAAGTTCGCCGTGCCCGCGCCGATGTTCAAATGGCGCACACCCGGCAGGTTCAGCGCTGGATTCACTGTCCCCAGATCGACCACCTCCAGCTGCGCGCCGAGCTGACGCGCCAGCACGCTGATCGCCGCGCCACCGCTGACAAAGTTGAGCAGCATCTGCCCGGTGACTTCTTGCGGGAACGCCGAAACACCTTCAGCCACCACGCCGTGATCACCGGCAAAAATCGCGATCCACACCTGCTCCAGAGTCGGTTTGACCTGGCCTTGCAGACCGGCCAGTTGCACCGCTACCGATTCCAGTCGACCGAGCGAACCGGCCGGTTTGGTCAGTTGCTGCTGCCGCGCCGCCGCTTGTTCAACGACGTTGATGTCGACTGGTTTGCACGGGTTCAGCCACCAGGATTGAGTCATAACGCAGGTCCTTTCAGAGTCAGGGGCAGGCCGGCGACGGTCAGGACAACACGCTGACAGCGCTCGGCCAGAGCTTGATGCAGCCAACCGGCTTCATCGACGTAACGGCGAGTCAATTCGCCCAGCGGCACGACACCCATTCCGGTCTCGTTGCTGACAAAAATGATTTCACCCGGCAAGGACGCCAGGCAGTCGAGCAAGGCTTGGCGCTCGGCGGTGAGGCGTTC
Source organism: Pseudomonas sp. AC242 (assembly GCF_979258655.1). NCBI lineage: Bacteria > Pseudomonadati > Pseudomonadota > Gammaproteobacteria > Pseudomonadales > Pseudomonadaceae > Pseudomonas > Pseudomonas sp. AC242. The sequence continues at coordinate 1,118,166 of NZ_OZ409873.1, read as the reverse complement.
GGCGTCATCGAGCATCAGCAGATTCGTCAGCCACAGCGTCAGGCAATCGACCAGCAGGCAACGCTCGGCGCTGGCGGATTCGCGCAGGACGCGAGCAAGTTCCAGCGGCTCTTCGATGAGCGCCCACTCGGCAGGTCGGCGCGCGCGGTGATGGGCGACGCGGTCGCTCATCTCGCCATCAAGAGGTTGGCTGGTAGCGATGTAGGTGACCGAAAGGTTGCTGTCGCTGGCGAGTTTTTCGGCCAGACGACTTTTGCCGGAGCGGGCGCCGCCGAGGATCAGTTGGAGCATGGGGGACATCCTGAAAATTATGTGTTGAAGCCATAGGCGCTATCGCGAGCAGGCTCACTCCTACAAGGGATCTCGAGCAACCCAGAGTTTTGTGTAAAACACATAACCCTGTAGGCCTTCGCCTGCTCGCGATGAGGCCATTAAATTCACCTCAAATCCCACAGAGCTGTCGCAACAACTCGGTATCCAGATGCTTCTCCACCAGATCCGCCAGCCGCTCGATATCGCGTTCGCGCAAGCCGTGATAATCCACCGCCTGCACATCGCTCAACCCGGCCCAGCGCAGCAACGCCCCACTCGCCGTCGGCGATTCGAACAAGCCATGCAAGTAGGTGCCGAACACTTGCCCGTCAGCACTCTGCGCACCGTCGCAACGGCCGTCATCCAGATGCACCGCAGCGTTTTCCAACGCCGGTCCGCTGGTCACGCCGGCATGAATTTCATAGCCGCTGACGTCGGCATCTTCCAGCACCAATCGTCCGCGCACATTGCGCAACTGCTTCTCGGCCTCAAGCGTGGTTTCCAACGCCAACAAGCCCAAACCGGCACTCGTGCCCGGCGCGCCTTCGAGGCCGAGTGGGTCATGCACCTGCTCGCCAAGCATCTGCAGACCGCCGCAAATCCCCAGCACCTTGCCGCCGTAACGCAAGTGCCGAGAGATCGCCGCATCCCAGCCACTGGCGCGCAGGTAGGCCAGATCGCTGCGCACGCTTTTCGAGCCCGGCAGAATGATCAGGTCAGCCGCCGGAATCGCCTGCCCTGGCCCGACAAATTGCAGATCGACCTGGGGATGCAGACGCAGTGGATCGAAGTCAGTGTGATTGCTGATGCGCGGCAGCACCGGCACCACCACTTTCAGCACTTGTTCGGCCTTGTCGGTCTGGCGTTGATCAATGCCGTCCTCGGCCTCAAGGTGCAGATCCATCACATAAGGCAACACGCCCACCACCGGTTTGCCGGTGCGTTGCTCGAGCCAGTCGAGACCCGGTTGCAGCAAGGCGATGTCACCGCGAAAACGGTTGATGATGAAGCCCTTGACCCGCGCCTGTTCGCTCGGCGAGAGCAATTCCAGGGTGCCGACCAGATGCGCGAAAACCCCGCCGCGATTGATGTCGGCAATCAGCAGCACCGGGCAATCCACCGCCTCGGCAAAGCCCATGTTGGCGATGTCACCGGCGCGCAGATTGATCTCCGCCGGCGAACCCGCGCCTTCGACCATCACCAGCGGATACGCAGCGCTGAGCCGCTCGTGGGACGCGAGCACCGCTTTCATCGCGATGGCTTTGTAATCGTGATACGCCACGGCGTTCATCGACGTCACCGCGCGACCGTGGATGATCACTTGCGCGCCGGTGTCGCTGTTGGGCTTGAGCAGTACCGGGTTCATGTCGGTGTGCGGATCGAGGAATGCCGCTTGCGCCTGCACCGCTTGCGCGCGACCGATCTCACCGCCGTCGGCGGTCACAGCACTGTTGAGCGCCATGTTCTGCGGCTTGAACGGTACGACCGCCACGCCTTGACGCGTCGCCCAGCGGCACAGCGCCGTCACCAGTGTGCTTTTACCGGCATCGGAGGTGGTGCCTTGCACCATCAGGGTGGTCATGCGTGATCCTTGGCGAAAGCGATTAAAGCGTGTTCCAGACGCGCCTCTTCAGCCGCGTCGGCAGGCAGGCCAAAACGCAAACTGCTGTTGTGAGTAAAGATGCGCAGGAGGATGCCGCGACGGGCCATGAACGCGTGCAACGCCTCGGCGTGTTCGGTGATCAGCCACTGGAACAGCGCGCAACCGCCCTGCGGCTTGAAGCCGTAGCGTTCAAGCAGCGCTGCCAGTCGTTCACTGGCTTCATCGCTGCGAATCCGTTGGCGTGTGTGCCCTTCGGTGTCTTGCAGACACGCTTGACCAAGCACCCGCGTCGGTCCGCTCACCGCCCAAGGCCCGACCTGTTCGGCGAGCAGCTTGAGCAACTTGCGCTCGGCCAGCACAAAGCCCAGACGCACCCCGGCCAGACCGAAAAACTTGCCGAACGAACGCAACACAATCAGCCCGACTTGATGGGCATGCGGTGCCAGGCTCAGTTGCGGCGTGTTGTCCATAAAGGCTTCATCGACCACCAGCCAGCCGCCACGCCGGGCAAGCCGCGCATGCCAGTCAAGCAGGCGTGCCGGGGTCAGGCTCAGGCCGGTCGGATTGTTCGGGTTGACCACCACCAGCACGTCGAGGCTGTCGAGAAAGAACTCGACTTCCTGCTCCAGCACTTCGCGCACGATGTAACCGCTGCGGCGCCAGGCTTCGGCATGCTCGGCATAACACGGCGACAACACACCGACCTTGCCGGCACGACGCAAACGCGGCAACAACTGGATGGCCATCTGCGAACCCGCCACCGGCAGCACTTGCGCAGCACCGTAGTAATCACACGCAGCTTGCTCCAGACCGTCATCGGTTTCCGGCAAGCGTGCCCAGGCGCGCAGCGGGATCTCCGGGATCGGAAACGGCCACGGCGCCAGACCGCTGGACAGGTCGAGCCAGTCAGCTTCAGCGATGCCGTAATCGAGTGCAGCCTTGCGCAGCCGGCCACCGTGCTCAAGCATAGAATTCAGCCCCCACGCAGAGAATCAGCAGCCATAACCATACCCCGCGCTGAACCAATTGCCAGCCACGGTCGATGGAATCTGCATCGGCGGGAACGCCTTCACCCAGTTGCGGACGGTCGTGAAGTTCGCCGTGGTAAATCGCCGGCCCACCCAATTCCACGCCCAGCGCACCGGCGCCGGCCGCCATCACCGGGCCAGCGTTGGGGCTGTCCCACTTCGGCGCCTGTGTACGCCAGCACTTCAACGCAAGTCGGGTTTTGCCGAGCAGCGCGTAGGTCAACGCCACCAGACGCGCAGGAATGTAGTTCAACACGTCGTCGATTTTCGCCGCAGCCCAACCAAAGCGCTCGAAGCGTTCGTTGCGATAACCCCACATCGCATCGAGCGTGTTGCTCAAGCGATAGAGGACCACGCCCGGCGCACCCGCCACGACAAACCAGAACAGCGCGGCAAACACCGCATCGCTGCCGTTTTCCAGCACCGACTCGGTGGCGGCGCGGGCGACGGCGGTGCTGTCGAGTTCATCGGTCTGGCGGCTGACCAGATAGCCCACGCGTTTGCGCGCCTCGTCCAGATCATCTGCGCGCAAAGCAGCGGCCACCGGCGCGACATGCTCGCCGAGGCTGCGCATGCCGAGGGCGCAATACAATGCAAGAATCTCGACAACCCAGCCCACGTACGGCGCCCAGGACAATGCGGTGGCGAGCAAGGTCAGCGGCAGCACCGCGATCACCCACGCTGTGACGCCATGACTGCGCCAGCCACGACCACCGGCGTTGAAACGTTGTTCGATGCGCCCGGCGAAATTGCCGAACGCCACCAGCGGATGCCAGCGTTTCGGTTCACCGAGCAGCGCATCCAGCGCGACCGCGGCGACACTCAACAACGCCACACTCATTGACTCACTCCCCAATAATTTTCATACAGCAACTCATTGAGCGGCCGCGCCTGCGCCCACCCTTCGAGTACCAGCATCGGCGCCGGATAGAATTCCTTGACCGGGCCCAGACACAAAACGGCGAGAGGTTTGGCGCCTGCGGGCAATTTCAGCAAATCCGCCAGTGCCTGCGGCTCGAACAGCGAAACCCAGCCCATGCCCAGACCTTCGACGCGCGAGGCCAGCCACAGATTCTGAATCGCGCAGGACAGCGAGGCCATGTCCATTTCCGGCAGCGTGCGGCGACCGAAGATGTGTTTTTCGCGATCGTCCATCAGCGCGGCGACCAGCACTTCGGCGCAGTCATGGATGCCTTCGACCTTGAGTTTCATGAACTCGTCACTGCGCTCGCCGAGGGCTTCTGCGGTGCGGATGCGTTCTTCTTCCACGAGGTTCTGGATCTGGCCACGCAAGGTTCTATCGCTGATGCGGATGAAACGCCACGGCTGCATGAGGCCGACGCTCGGGGCCTGGTGGGCGGCTTCCAGTAGTCGGCGCAGCAATTCCGGCTCGACGGTGCCGCCGGTGAAGTGGCGCATGTCGCGGCGTTCGGCGATGGCTTTGTAGACCGCTTGGCGTTCGGCTTCGGAAAATGCGTTGTCTGTCATGGCCCCATCGCTGGCAAGCCAGCTCCCACAGGGGATTGCATTTCTTCAGGAAGCTCACCGCCCACTGTGGGAGCTGGCTTGCCAGCGATGGCGGCATGGAGGTCGGGTGCAAACAATGCTGCGATAGCCGCGGGACTCGACGGGAAGTAGAAGTGCACATAAGAGGCCGTCATCCGCCCCTCACGATAAACCGCCTCAGCACCGCGTCCGCCATTCGGACTCAAGCCACGCGCAATCGGCGTCAGCTCAGTCGTCGTCAACGAATGATGATAAGTGTGCCCACGCAACGATCCTTCCGGCAAATCCACTGCTTGCAGCGCCAGTGCAGCCAGACGCTTCTGCATCACCGCGTCGCCCTTCAGCAGCCCAACCAACTCAGCGCGAGAGCCTTCAACGTCAGTCAAAGAATCCAGCAAATACAGCATCCCGCCACATTCGGCGAGCAACGGTTTGCCCGCTGCGTGATGCGCACGAATCGCCTCCAGCATCGCGGTGTTCTGCGACAACGCAACGTGGTGCAATTCCGGATACCCACCGGGCAAATACAGGCTGTCCGCCTCAGGCAATTGCGTGTCGCGGATCGGCGAGAAGAAACTCAACTCGGCGCCCATCGCCCGCAACAGATCGAGACTCGCGCCGTAGGTGAAGGCAAACGCCTCATCACGGGCAACGGCGATTCTCACATTCTTCAGCAGCGGCTCTACAGCGATCACATCAGGCGCGGCGAATTCCACGGCCGGTGGCAGCGCTACCTCGCAACTGCTGGCCAATGCATCGGCGGCGGCATCGAGACGCACATCGAGGTCATTCAGTTCGCTGGCCTGCACCAGGCCGAGATGACGACTCGGCAGTTCGATACCGGTCTCACGGGACAACGCGCCATACCAACGCAAACCTTCCGTGAGGCTGCCTTCGAGCAATTGCGCATGCCGCAAGGTGCCGACGCGATTAGCCAGTACACCGGCAAACGGCAGGTCCGGCTGATACTTCGCCAAGCCCAGCGCCAGCGCACCAAAGGTTTGCGCCATGGCCGTGCCGTCGATCACGCCGAGCACCGGCACGCCGAAGTGCCGCGCCAGATCGGCGCTGGACGGCGTGCCATCGAACAGGCCCATCACGCCTTCGATCAGAATCAGATCCGCCTCATTGGCGGCTTCCCACAACAGACGACGACTTTCCTGCTCGCCGACCATCCACATGTCCAGTTGATACACCGGCGCACCGCTGGCGCGTTCGAGAATCATCGGATCGAGAAAGTCCGGGCCGCATTTGAACACGCGCACCTTGCGCCCCTGATTGCGATGCAAACGGGCCAGTGCGGCGGTGACGGTGGTCTTGCCCTGACCGGAAGCCGGCGCGGCGATGAGCACCGCCGGGCAGTGACGTGGCTGATTCAAAGTTCGACGCCTTTCTGCGCTTTGATGCCAGCCTGGAAGGCGTGTTTGAGCATGCCCATTTCAGTCACAGTGTCGCCCATTTCGATCATTTCCGGCTTGGCCGCGCGACCGGTGACGATCACATGCTGCATCGGCGGACGCGCCTGCAAATCGCTGAGCACCAGATCGAGATCGAGGTAACCATGTTTGAGGGCGATGTTGAGTTCGTCGAGCACCACCAGACCGATCGACGGATCGCGCAGCAGTTCGCGGGACACGGCCCACGCGGCTTCGGCGGCGGCGATGTCGCGCTGACGATCCTGGGTTTCCCAGGTGAAGCCCTCGCCCATCACATGAAAGCGCACTTGCTCAGGGAAGCGGCGAAAAAACAGCTCTTCGCCGGTGCTGTTGCGGCCCTTGATGAACTGCACCACGCCGCACTGCATGCCGTGGCCCATGGCGCGGGCGAGCATGCCGAACGCCGAGCTGCTTTTGCCTTTGCCATTGCCGGTCAGCACCAGCACCAGCCCGCACTCGTCAGGCGAGTTGGCGATGCGTTCGTCGATCACGGCTTTTTTGCGCTGCATACGCGCCAGATGGCGTTCGTCGCGCTCGGGGGAATCGGTCATGGGGGGAGCTCTCCGTTGAGGCTGGATAACGGCGGGCAGGCACAAGAATAGACGGCAAAAAGCCTGGCATCGCCCACCGTGATGCCGCTGGATGGATCAGGCCGGTCTCCGGGCTCATGAGCGGCGTTTCGCCTGACTGCGCGCCTTCCCGCTTCTTTCGAGGCAGTGGCTCAAGGCGCAGTTTTCACTCATTTACCGTTGCGGGGGCAGCGCCGGGATCGTGGTGGTTCTTCGCTTGAAGACAACCCTCACCGGCTTCCCTGTTTCACTCTGTCGACGCAGGTCACAGAGCACCTGAAACAAGCCGCGAAGGTTAGAGGGTTGGGGGTGGAGCGTCAATTAAAGAGGCGGTCATCGGGCGAATAACTGCCGCCGATCAATTATCTGACGCCAATCTTGTGCCACACTGATACAAATGATATCAAAGAGCCATGCTTTTACCGAAAAGCCCACTACAACAATAAAGGATGATGACGATGCAAGGCATGATCATCAGCAACCCGCGCCTGGAATTCCTGCGCCCGGTGCTTGAACGCTGGTTTGACTGTATCGACCGTTACAACGCCGTGCGCGGCGACAGCGACACCCCTTACTGGCATGACGAGAAAGCCAATCTCGGATTGCTCTCGGCCGCAGCCTGGATGGCTGAGCTGGTGACTTTGAACGGCACTGCCACGCGCAAGCAGAATGAAGAAGGCGAGCGCAATGCCCGCGCTGATCTGTTTCTGGCCGGCGCCGAAGACCGCGCCTTTATCCAGGCCACCCAGCGCTGGCCAAAGGTTACCAACCTCAATCTGACCCAAGCCCTGCTGGACATCACCAACGACGCCAAACGCATCAGCTACGCCAGCGACCTCAAGCTCGGCTGCCTGTTTGTCGCGCCGCAAAAAGCCCAGCACAGCGCCAGCCCCGAAGAGCTGCAGGACATGGTCGACGACCTGCAAAAGGAACACACTTGCGCGGTCGCCTGGTATTTCCCCTACGCCTACCGCAAGTTACGCAGCGAAGCCGGCAATTATCACCCGGGCATCGCCGTGCTGTTCAAGGAAGCGCGCGGTTGAGCAGTTGAACCATCGGGCTTGCGCCCTCCTCTATGATTAGGAATGCATTCATAGGGAAGATCAGCAATGCGCAAGCCCCAGCTCGTTTTTGTCATCGCCTTCGCCGGAGGACTCGCCGCCTGCGGTGAAACCTCCAGCCTGCAAGTCTCCGACGGCACCGGCCCGTCACCGAAGCTGCCCGAACCGAACAAGACCCTGATCCCGACGGTGAATATCGCCCCGGCGATCGGCTGGCCCGACGGCGGCAAACCGACAGCGGCGGCTGGCACCCAGGTCGCGGCATTCGCCGAAGGCCTCGATCATCCGCGCTGGCTCTATGTGCTGCCCAATGGCGATGTGTTGGTAGCGGAAACCAATGCCCCACCGAAACCGGATGACAGCAGCGGGATTCGCGGCTGGGTGATGAAGAAGGTCATGGGCAAGGCTGGCGCTGGCGTGCCAAGCCCAAACCGCATCACCCTGCTGCGTGACGCCGATCACGATGGCGTCGCCGAGACCCGCACGGTGTTTCTGCAAAACCTCAACTCGCCGTTCGGCATGACCCTGGTTGGCAATGACCTGTACGTCGCCGATACCGATCGCCTGCTGCGTTTCAACTACGAACCCGGCGCGACCGAGATCAAATCGCAGCCGATCAAGGTCGTCGATCTGCCCGGCGGCACGCTGAATCACCACTGGACCAAAAACGTCATCGCCAGCAAGGACGGCAGCAAACTGTACGTCACGGTCGGCTCGAACAGTAATGTCGGCGAAAATGGTCTGGATAAAGAAGAAGGCCGCGCGGCGATCTGGGAAGTCGATCGGGCGACCGGCAATCACCGCATCTTTGCCTCGGGCATCCGCAACCCCAATGGCCTGGCCTGGGAGCCTGTCAGTGGCGCGCTGTGGACAGCGGTCAACGAACGCGACGAGATCGGCAGTGATCTGGTGCCGGACTACATCACTTCCGTGAAGGACGGTGGTTTTTATGGCTGGCCGTTCAGCTACTACGGCCAGCATGTCGATGTGCGTGTGTCGCCGCAAAATCCGGACCTGGTGGCCAAAGCCATCGCCCCGGATTACGCAGTCGGCCCGCACACCGCCTCACTGGGTCTGAGCTTCGCCGAGGGCAACACGCTGCCGGCGCAGTTCAAGGAAGGCGCGTTCATCGGCCAGCATGGTTCATGGAACCGTAAACCGCACAGTGGCTACAAAGTGATTTTCGTGCCGTTTACCGGTGGCAAGCCGAGTGGCAAACCGGTGGATGTGCTGACCGGTTTCCTCGACAAGGACGAGAATGCACTCGGTCGCCCGGTGGGCGTGGTGATCGATCAGCAAGGTGGCTTGCTGGTGGCGGATGATGTCGGCAACAAGGTGTGGCGAGTGTCGGCCAGCAAATAATTTTCGCCATGCACAAACAACTGTAGGAGTGAGCCTGCTCGCGATAACTTCGTATCAGTCGACATCATCATTGACTGAACGACCGCTATCGCGAGCAGGCTCACTCCTACATGGGATTGTGGGCTGCTTGAATTACGGGTTATGCGCCAGATGCTCCGGCTGCAACACCCGCTTGGCACTCAGATAAGCTTTCTGCCAGTACGCCTTCGACAGGCTGTCCAGCTTCACCGTGCCGCCCGTGGCCGGCGCATGCACGAAGCGCCCTTCCCCGACGTAAATCCCCGCATGACTGACCTGCGAGCCGCCATTGGTGGCGAAGAAGATCAGATCGCCAGTCTGCAAGCCTTCTTTGCCGACATTCGGTGCCTGCATGACGATCAGCTCACGCGTCGAACGCGGCAAAGAGATGCCCGCCGCATCACGGTAGACAAAACCGATCAGCCCGCTGCAATCAAACCCTGAATCCGGCGTGTTGCCGCCCCAACGATAGGGCGTGCCGACCAGACCGAGCGCGCGAAACAGCACGTCTTCAGCAGCAGGCGAAAAAGCTTGGGAGGGGCCGAACACGACCGGTGCGCGAACCACCGGCGCAGGAGGCGGTGTGCGACTGGCGCAGGCGCTGAGCAGCGCTGCGAAGAAGATCAAAGTGAGGCGGGCCGACATCGTCATAAGCAGAACATCCTGATCTGGCTGCGGCTTTTTCTGCCGATGGACAGAAAACAAAACCGCCTGCGTGAGCACGCAGGCGGTTTGCCATCAATATAGATACAGGATTCTAGCGGCTACGCGGCAAACTTCAAGTAAGACTTTAACTTCACCTTGTAAAGTCTAAGTCTACTCCGTTACCGCAAGCCTGATTGTCGCCGCGAACGCAGCGACAACAAGGGATTACTTGCGAGCAGTGACTACAGTTGGAGCGTTGGCCAGAGCGCGTTTCGCTTCGATGAAGGTCTTGCTCCAGTAGCTGTCACCCAGGCTGTCGATGCGAACACCGCCGCTGCGACGACTGCTGGAGTGGATGAACTGGTTGTCACCGAGGTAGATCCCGGCGTGACTGACACGACCGCGACGACCGTTGGTGGCGAAGAACAGCAGATCGCCCGGCTCAAGGTTGCTGCGCGAGACCAGCGGCGCATCAACGTTGATCATTTCGCGGGTCGAGCGTGGCAGGTTCATGCCGGCTTCTTCGCGGAACAGGTAGCCGATGAAACCGCTGCAATCGAAACCGGCTTCAGAGGTACCGCCGAAACGGTAACGGGTACCGATCAGGGACATGCCGCGTTCGAGGATGCTGTCGGCCAGAACAGGAAGCTGATAAGGCTTCTTGCCATTGAATTCGTTGAGTTCTTTTTCGGTGTCCAGCTCTTCCTGATAAATAACGGAAGATTGGGCCGTGGCAGAATTTTTAACCTGTTGAGGCTGCTCTTGAACTGGAGAATGAGCAGCGCAACCGTACAACAGGGTGACGAGTGCGAGAGGCACGAGGGGTGCGAAGCGCTTTAGCATGGGCACGACCGTGGCTGATAGTTGTAAAGAAGCCGAGACTATGCCCGCTATCAGCCTCATTTGCAAATTCAATCGATCTTTTTGTGACTTCTCGGTTTCTCGTTTACATCTAAGCGCTTAAGCCCATTTGAACCGAGACGCGGCCTGCACAGCTTGCAGGAAAGCGGATTTTCTGGCGCCTGAATTATGCCGAAACACGCTGAAAGCCGCGCCGTTACCAGCCTAGGGTTTCTTTCAGGAAGGGAATGGTCAGCTTGCGTTGAGCCTGCAACGAGGCCTGATCGAGCTGCTCAAGCAAGTCGAACAGCGCACTCATGCTGCGGGTGCCGCGCGTCAAAATAAAATGCCCGACTTCATCGGTCAGGTGCAGACCGCGACGCGATGCGCGCAACTGCAAGGCGCGCAATTTGTCTTCATCGGAGAGCGGGCGCATCTGGAAAATCAACGCCAGAGTCAGGCGCGATTTCAAGTCAGCCAGTTTGACCGGCAGTTCACGCGGAGAGGTTGACGCGGCGATCAGCAGACGCCGACCGCTGTCACGCAGACGGTTGAACAGATGAAACATCGCCTCTTCCCAGTCAGCCTTGCCGGCAATCACCTGCAAGTCGTCCAGGCAAACCAGTTCGTACTGCTCAAGGTTGTCGAGGATTTCGACGCCGCGATCCATCAACTCGGCCAACGGCAAGTACACCGCCGGCTCGCCCATTTGCTCAAAACGCAGACACGCTGCCTGCAACAGATGCGTACGCCCTACGCCGTGTTTGCCCCACAGGTAGATCAGGCTTTCTGTCCAGCCGGCGTCGGCTTCGCATAGACGCTCGACATAGCCGAGTGCAGCGGCATTGGCGCCTGGGTAGTAGTTGATGAAGGTGGCGTCGTCACGCAGACGCACACCTAGGGGCAGCTGAATCGGTTTCATGCTGACTGAACAGTTCTCAAGGAACCGTTAGTGGCCTCTGTGTAAAGTTTGCGAAGTTTATACCCGTGAAGCTGAGCGCACAATGCGACAGAGTCCAAGCAAAATCAAAGGTTTGCGTTAACGCACCGGTTTTATGACAGATTCCTTGGCGCCAGCGCCTGCAGGACACGGGCCAACCCGGCGATTTGCCGGGCCGCCCCTGCGCCATTACAACTGCGGATCGTCAACACCACTATAGATGTCGGAATCCTTGTACAAGTCGTGCACATGGCGCACCAGCACCATGATCACCGCCGCCACCGGCAACGCCAGCAGCACACCGGTAAAACCGAACAGCTCGCCACCGGCCAGAATCGCGAAGATCACCGCCACCGGATGCAGACCGATGCGATCGCCCACCAGCAGCGGGGTCAGCACCATGCCTTCCAGCGCCTGACCGACCATGAACACCGCGACGATCCCGACCATCGGGTACAGATCGCCACCGAACTGGAACAAACCGGCAATCAACGCCGCGCCAATACCGATCACAAAGCCCATGTACGGCACGATCGCCGCCAGGCCCGCGATCAGACCGATCAACAGCCCCAGCTCCAGCCCGATAATCATCAGGCCCGCCGCGTAAATCACGCCCAGCGCCACCATCACCAACAACTGCCCGCGAACAAACGCGCCCAGCACCTCATGACATTCATCGGCCAGCGATACGATAGTCTCCTCCCGATCGCGCGGCAGCAGACTGCGGATCTTGGCCATCATCACGTCCCAGTCACGCAGCAGGTAGAAACTCACCACCGGAATCAGCACCAGATTCGCCAGCCAGCCAATCAGCGCCAGACTCGACGCGGTCGCCTGACTGAGCACCACACTGACGATGTCGGTGGTCTGGCCCATGTGTTCGCTGATCGCCGCTTTGACCTTGTCGAACTTCCAGAAACCATCCGACAGACCCAGCTTCGCCTGCGCCCACGGCAACGCCGTGTGTTGCAGCCAGTCGAGCATTTGCGGCGCCAGTTCGTATAACCGCAGCAACTGCTTGGCGAGCATCGGCACCAGCACCAGTAACAGCGCGGTGACGATCAGGGTGAACAAGGCAAATACCGCGATTACCCCCCACGTACGCGACAGCCCGAGTCTTTCCAGGCGATCCACCAGCGGATCGAACAGATAAGCCAGCAGCAGCGCCACCAGAAACGGCGTGAGGATCGGGTGCAGCAACCATACAAACGCGCAAAGCAGGATTACCCCACCGAGCCAGAACCAACGCCGCGTATCGGCCATGTACCACTCCTGTAGCTTCTATATAAGGAAAGACTTACCAGCGAAACCGCAACGAAGGTGCTGCTGGTGCCGGGGCCGGAGCCACGACAGGTGCTGCGCCCGCAACCGCAGGTTGTGGTACTGCGACCGGCACCGGGGCTTCAGCCGGCAACTCCTGCAACTTCGCCAGCGACAATTGCGCGCGCATTTGATCTGCACTGCCGTTGACCCGATAGACGATGCGATCGCCATCAACACTTTGCAGACGCACGCCAAACGGCTCGAGTAACCGCAACAGCGCCGCGTAGTGTTCAAGATTCATCCCCTGCACTTCCAGAGTCTGCTGCCCCGAAGCGCCCGGCTTGGCAACAAACCGAGGCGCCAGCCGCTCAGCCACCGCCAGCATCACCGCGTCAGCGACCGCAGCCTGATCGGCGCCCTGCACACTGCCCGCCTCTTTCTGATCGCCCAGCCACAAGTGCCACTTGGCCTGCCACTGCCCGCCCTCTTCACGGGCATGCACCGCGAGCAAGGCATCAGCGTTGTAGCGTTCGGACGCGCCGCGCAACGGCGCCGGATCGGTGCCTTCCAGCGCTGGCGCCGTGGCAACCAATTGCTCACTCAAGTCCGCCAGCGGCAAACGCAATGGCAAGCCGCGATGTTGAGCTGCCGTACGCAACGGCGCCGCAGCGGCCTGACCATCACCGACCAGACTGGAACCCTCAGCCGAATCGTTGAGCCACCAGCTCAGAATCGACGGGCGACTCGCACCCCACACCGACAACCCGGCACGCCGCAGCGCCTGCTCGGTGGTCGCCGGATCGAAATCGACTTTCAGCACCTCCGGCGGCCCGGCATCAAAACCGAATTGACTGATGATCTGCTGCGGATCCTTGCGAATCGCCGCCAGCCCCGGGTTTTGCGCAGCCTTCGGATCACCAGTCAAACGCAAGACCAACGTGTCGAGCGCCGCCTGCGTGGCGCGATCACGCTCTTCCGGTGCCTGGCCATTGACCGGCTCACGTACTTGATAGAGGCCTTTGAGGTTTTCGGCGTGACTCGCCAGGCTGATCAGCGACAAGCAACCCACAAACAACAATTTACAAAAACGCATGGAAAATTCCCGTCGACAGGAGCGGCTGGAACAGGCCGCGTGAATCGGTTGAGCAAGGCTGTGACAATCTGCCAGCACCAAACATTCACACGACAGCGGTAAGTTTTTGCACAGTGATAACGATAGACGGTTAATCGCCACACCTTATACAGGCACCCGCAGGCCTTAATTGCAAAAAATTTCCCGAGATATGGCCCTGCCCGTCGGTGCGAGGATGGCCGCTGCCCCTCAAGCCTGATAAAATCGCGCGCCTTCGCAGACCGGCAACAGCCGGGCACCTCGAAACTCGCGTGAGGCCATCGCCCCGTCGATTTCGAAGTTCCCGCTGAACTCGGTCGTTACCCCTGAATCCCCTCCCCTAAAGGCCTGGATCATGAGCAAGCAACCCTCCCTGAGCTACAAGGACGCCGGTGTAGACATCGACGCCGGTGAAGCATTGGTCGAACGCATCAAGAGCGTCGCCAAGCGCACTGCGCGCCCGGAAGTCATGGGCGGCCTGGGCGGTTTCGGCGCCCTCTGCGAAATCCCGGCCGGCTACAAGCAGCCCGTACTGGTTTCCGGTACCGACGGCGTCGGCACCAAACTGCGTCTGGCGCTGAACCTGAACAAGCACGACAGCATCGGTATCGACCTGGTTGCCATGTGCGTCAACGACCTCGTGGTTTGCGGCGCTGAGCCACTGTTCTTCCTCGACTACTACGCCACCGGCAAGCTGAATGTCGACACCGCTGCCCAGGTGGTCACCGGCATCGGCGCTGGCTGCGAACTGTCGGGTTGCTCGCTGGTTGGCGGCGAAACCGCTGAAATGCCTGGCATGTACGAAGGCGAAGACTACGACCTGGCCGGTTTCTGCGTCGGCGTCGTGGAAAAATCGGAAATCATCGACGGCTCGAAAGTCGCCACCGGTGACGCCCTGATCGCGCTGCCATCCTCCGGCCCGCACTCCAACGGCTACTCGCTGATCCGCAAGATCATCGAAGTCTCCGGCGCCGACATCGAAAACATCCAGCTTGACGGCAAACCGCTGACCGACCTGCTGATGGCCCCGACCCGCATCTACGTGAAGCCGCTGCTCAAGCTGATCAAAGACACCGGCGCCGTCAAAGCCATGGCCCACATCACCGGTGGTGGCCTGCTCGACAACATCCCGCGCGTTCTGCCAAAAGGCGCTCAGGCGGTGGTTGACGTGGCTAGCTGGACTCGCCCGGCAGTGTTCGACTGGCTGCAAGAAAAAGGCAATGTTGACGAAACCGAGATGCACCGCGTGCTGAACTGCGGCGTTGGCATGGTTATCTGCGTGGCTCAGGAACACGTAGAAGTTGCCCTGAACACCCTGCGTGACGCCGGCGAACAGCCTTGGGTCATCGGTCAGATCGCTGCCGCTGCCGAAGGCGCTGCCCAGGTTGATCTGCAGAACCTTAAGGCTCATTAATGTCCGCAACCTGTGATGTCGTGGTGCTGTTGTCCGGCACCGGCAGTAACTTGCAGGCTTTGATCGACAGCACGCGGACCGGCGACAGCCCGGTCCGCATCGCTGCAGTGATTTCCAATCGCGCCGACGCCTACGGCCTGCAACGCGCCAGTGACGCGGGTATCGCCACCCGCTCGCTGGATCACAAGGCATTTGAAGGCCGCGAGGCCTTCGATGCTGCTCTGATCGAACTGATCGACGAATTCCAACCGAAACTCGTGGTGCTGGCCGGTTTCATGCGCATTCTCAGCGCTGATTTCGTTCGCCACTACCAGGGGCGCCTGCTCAACATCCACCCGTCGCTGCTACCCAAATACAAAGGGTTACACACTCATCAGCGCGCGCTGGAAGCCGGCGACACGGAGCACGGCTGCTCCGTGCACTTCGTCACCGAGGAACTCGATGGCGGACCACTGGTCGTACAGGCAGTATTACCGGTAGAGTTGCACGATACGCCGCAGAGTCTCGCGCAGCGAGTACACGTTCAGGAACACCTGATCTACCCGATGGCAGTACGCTGGTTTGCCGAAGGCAGGCTGGCACTCGGTGAACACGGTGCTTTACTGGATGGCCAGTTACTCGCGGCCAGCGGCCACTTGATTCGAAACTAGGAGATATTATGCGTCGCGCCCTGCTCTTCGCTTGCGCTCTGCTCGCCCTGCCCTTCGCGCAGGCAGCCGAACTTCAACCGTTCTCCGCCAGCTACACCGCCGACTGGAAGCAACTGCCCATGAGCGGCACCGCCGAGCGCAGTCTGGTCAAGGAAGCCAACGGCGTCTGGAAGCTCAGCTTCAAGGCCTCGATGATGATCGCCAGCCTGACTGAAGAAAGCACCCTGACCCTGGACAAGGACACCCTGCTGCCGCAGTCCTACCACTTCGAACGTGGCGGCCTGGGCAAAGCGAAAAAGGCTGATCTGGATTTTGACTGGAACAGCAAAATGGTCACTGGCACCGACCGTGGCGACGCGGTGAAAATCCCACTGAACCGTGGCATGGTCGACAAGTCCACCTATCAACTGGCGCTGCAGCATGATGTCGCTGCCGGCAAGAAGACCATGAGCTATCAAGTGGTCGATGACGGCGAAGTCGATACCTATGACTTCCGCGTGCTGGGTTCGGAAAAAGTCGAGACCAAGGCTGGTCAGATCGATGCAATCAAGGTCGAGCGCGTACGCGACCCGACACAAAGCAAGCGCATCACCGTCCTGTGGTTCGCCAAGGATTGGGATTACCTGCTGGTTCGCCTGCAACAGGTTGAAACCGACGGCAAGGAGTACAACATCATGCTCCAGGACGGCACGGTCAACGGCAAAACCGTTAAAGGCAGCTGATCCGCCGCTACATCAAAGAGCCCCGCGAAATGCGGGGCTTTTTTTTGCGTGCTGGATTGGAGATTTGTACCTGGCTCGCCCCTCACCCCAGCCCTCTCCCGAGGGAGAGGGAGCTGACCGAGATGTCTGGCGCCATGCATCGACCTGTAAAGTCGAATCGATTATGGATTCCCCAAAGCAAGATCAGGTCGGCGTAACTCGCTAATCCTCCACGGTCAGTCCCCTCTCCCTCTGGGCGGTCCGACGTTTCGGGAGGGTTAGGGTGAGGGGCTTTTGAAGGCGAACCTCAAACCGAAAACTTCGCCACCATGCTGTTCAGATCCACCGCCAACCGCGACAGCTCCTGACTCGCCGCACTCGTCTGATTAGCCCCCGCCGAGGTCTGCATCGCCAGATCACGAATGTTCATCAGATTGCGATCCACCTCCCGCGCCACCGCTGCCTGCTCTTCCGAGGCACTGGCGATCACCAGATTACGCTCGTTGATCAGTGTGAATGCCGAGGCGATCTCTTCAAGTGCAGTCCCGGCAGCCTTGGCCAATTCCAGCGTCGAACGCGCCCGCACATTGCTTTGCTGCATCGAACCGACCGCTGAATCAGTGCCCTGCTGAATGCCGCCAATCATCTGTTCAATCTCTTGCGTCGACTGCTGGGTGCGATGCGCCAAGGCCCGCACCTCATCCGCCACCACGGCAAACCCGCGCCCGGCATCACCGGCCCGTGCAGCCTCGATCGCAGCGTTCAACGCGAGCAGATTGGTTTGTTCGGCAATCGAACGAATCACATCCAATACTTTGCTGATGCCATGAACCTTCTGCGCCAGATCTTCGACCTGCGACGCATTGTTGGTCACGTCTTCGGCGAGCAACTCTATCGACGAAACGGTTTGGCGCACTTGTTCACGGCCATGCTGAGCAATGCGATCGGACTCACGCGAAGCTTGCGAGGTGGCCACCGCATTGCTGGCCACCTCCTCCACCGCAGCGGTCATCTGATTGACCGCAGTAGCGGCCTGCTCGATTTCCAGACTCTGCTGATGCAGCCCGCGCGTGGCGTCTTCCGTGACGCAGCTCAGCTCTTCCGAGGCCGAGGCCAATTGGCTGGAAGACTCGGATATTTGCCGGATAGTGTCGCGCAGGTTGTGCTGCATGCTCTTGAGCGCATGAAGCAGTCGCGCTGGTTCGTCCTTGCCGCTGATGCTGATATCACCGGTCAGGTCCCCACCCGCCACCACCTCGGCGACACCCAACGACTGCGCCAGCGGCAGCACAATGCTGCGCGTCAGCAGCAGGGCGAGGCCGATGGTGATCAGCGCGGTCACGCCGATCATCACCCCGACCCACACCCGCGAATTGATAAACACCAGTCGCGCCGCTTCAGTGGCGAGATTGGCATTGTGTTTATTCAGTTCGACCAGCTCGCGCAGCAGCACCGCGATTTCGTCGGCCAGCGGACTCATCTGGCCGTTGAGAATGGTCGCGGCTTCTTCCACGCGATTCTGCGCAGATAACTGCATGACCTGCGCCTGAAACTCCAGGTACTGATGCTCGGCAACCTTGAAGCGATCAAACAGCTTGCGCTCTTCGGGCAGCACGATCAGCACGTCGTAACGCTGCTGAGCCTCACTCAGCACCCCACGCAGCTCATTGAGTTTGACGACATTCTGCTCCAGCGCCTGCGGATCGCGATTGAGCAACAGGCGCATGGTCAATGCGCGCAGGCGCAGCATGTCCTGACTCATCTCACCGACCGCCATGACGCTGGGCAGCCAATTGTTATCGACCTCGTCAGATTGGGCGCGCATGTTCGACATTTGCAGCAAAGCGAACGCCCCGAGGGCAAACACCATCAGCGCCAACAGCCCAAAACCGAGGCCGGCGCGCGGGGCAATATTGAGACTACGGATACTCATTGCTCTGGTTCCTTCCAAAAGCGCTGCATCAACCCTGCAGCTGGTTGCTTTAGAAGGTATCGGCCCGGCGAAAATTTGCGTAAGACCAAAACGTGATATCAAAAGGCCTTAATACTCCGAACCGTGGGCATTAACGATTCAGCGCGGTTTTGCCGGACTTGAGCACCGTTCGCGGCAAGATCGCCAGGAAATTATCCCGAGCGACTTTTTTCGCAACGTCCTCGGGCAAGGCATCAAGGAACGGCTTGAAGCTATGCATTTCCTCACCGAGCTTGTTGAAACGCCCTACCACGTCCGAGCCAAGCATGAAGCGGTCCGGGTACTTCTCGACCAGCGCCAGCCATTCCGGGCGCGGCTTGCCCTGCTCGTCCAGCAGATACGGCGTGAGCATGCTCCACGACAAATCAATGAACAAATTGGGGTAAGCCTCGAGCATGCGCGTCAGGGTCGGCAGCAAAAACGGCAACTGTGTCTGATGCCGATGAATTTCAGCACTGGTGCCTGCGTGTGCCCAGATAAATCGCGTGTGTGGGTGATTACGCAGCGGCTCTTCGACTTCCTTCAGATACAGCGGATTCTTCTCACGCTTGGAGGTGATATTGGAATGCAGCATCACCGGCAGATCGTTCTCGGCGGCGAGATGATAGATCTTGGTCATCGCCTCGTTGTTGGCCCGCGGCGTGTCGCCGGACGTCAGCGCCGTGAGGTCGTCATGCCGGGTGAACACCTCGCCGATGCCCTGCCACAGCCCCGGATACAGATCGAGCATGCGCTGGATGTGTGCGGCAGAGTTCTTGTCGTTGGGGTTGAAGCCCGACAGAAACGGATGAAAGTACGGCCGCTGCTCGGCGCTCAGCTTTTGCACGGCGTCGGCGACAATCACGTCGGTCGCACTGTACCAATAGGCATCAGCGTCATCGCCAGCGTAGTAGCGCGGACGCTTGGGTTCGTCCTCATGCCATTTTTTCGCCACCGGAATGCCAGAAATCATCACATGCTCGACGGAACCGTTCTTCATCGCCGTCAGCAGTTTCGCCATGCCTGCGCTTTCCTGGAAAAAATCCACGTAATGCAGGTGCGCATCGCTGTAGGTGTATTCGCGGGCGCTGACGTTGCCGGCAAGCAGCAGAAGACAGGCAAGACTCAAACGATACAGGGACACAAGTAATCTCCGGCAAGTAGGCATAGCCTAGACCCCGCCCTGACGACAAGGGTTCATCCCGCAGGAAAGTGGAACGCGTGCCAGTGGGAATGCTCTATAACTGCAAGGTCTTTTTTGATCGAACGACTTTTCCTACTGCCAGTGAGGTTCCCATGACCGTTACCGTCAATACCGTCTCCGCTGAAGGTTTTCGTCACACCGTACAGATTGATGACCACGAACTGTTTGCCGACGTGCCGAAATCCGCCGGCGGCGAAGGCTCGGCGCCTGAGCCGCACGACTATTTCGATGCCGCCCTCGGCGCCTGCAAAGCGCTGACCCTGAAGATGTACGCGAAGAAGAAAGACATTCCGCTGACCGGCGTCGGGGTCGACGTCAAACGCGACAACAGCGAAGAACAAAAAGGCAAATACGTCCTGCACGTCACCCTCACCCTCAAAGGCGTACTCACCGATGCCCAGCGTGAGGAACTGCTGCGCGTCGCCGACCGCTGCCCGATCCATAAACTGATGACCACAACCGACGTCAGCATCGAAACCCACGCCCCGCAAGGCTTCGACAGCCAGTAATCCTCCTCATGCCAGCGGCGGGTTATGCTTCTGGCATCACCCGCTCAGCCTGGAATGCACCATGGACACGCAACCTCTGATCATCCGCCCGCGCGCCGAAGACGTCGAAGGCCAGCCGATTCTGCGCCCGCTGCCGTCAGCCAAATGCCGCAGCGTCGGGCCTTTCGTGTTTTTTGATCACATGCTCGAGACGGTTTATCCGACGGGCAAAGGCATGAACATCCGACAGCACCCGCACATTGGTCTGTCGACGCTCACGTATCTGTTCGAAGGACAGATCCAGCACAAGGACAGCCTTGGCTCGGATCAGGTGGTCAGCGCTGGCGATGTCAGCTGGATGACTGCCGGTAGCGCGATTGCTCACGTTGAACGCACGCCTGAGCCGTTGTGGGACAAAAGCTTCACCATGCACGGTTTGCAGATCTGGCTGGCGTCGCCCAAGGATCACGAGCAAGGCCCGGGGCATTACAGCCATCACCCGGCAGCGACGTTGCCGGTCAGCGATAACCTCGGTGTACAGATCCGGATGATTGCCGGGTCAGGCTTTTGCCTGGAATCGCCGGTGCCGGTGCTTTCTCCTACGTTGTATGCGGAAGTGCAGATGCAAACGGCGACCACGTTGCTGATTCCGACCGAGCATGAAGAGCGGGCGGTTTATGTGCTGAGTGGGGATGCGCAACTGAACGGTGAAGCGCTTGAACCGCATGCGCTGGCGGTATTGCCGGCCGGGGAAGAGATGAGTCTGTTTGCCGAGAGTGATGTTCACGCCGTGGTGTTTGGCGGCGCGCCGCTGGACGGGCCTCGGCGGATCAACTGGAATTTTGTGGCGAGCGATCCGGCGGCGATCGATGAAGCGCGGCGCAAGTGGGCGACCGGGGACTGGCCGACGGTGCCAGGGGAAGTTGAGCGGATCGAGTTGCCGCGCTGAAAAGCCACCCTCACCCCAGCCCTCCCGAAACGTCGGACCGCCCGGAGGGTGAGGGAGCCGACCGAGGTGTGTTAAGTCATCCATCGACCTGATATATAGCGTCGATTATAGGTTCAGCTAAACACAGCAGACGATTTCGGATTCACATAAGCATTTTCAGGTCGGCGGACCTCTGAAATATCCCCCAATCAGTCCCCTCTCCCTTTGGGAGAGGGTTAGGGTGAGGGGCTTTTGCTTTTCAGGCTTTTAGCCCTTGAACACTTCATCCAGCAAATCATGCATCGACTTGAACGCACGCTTGGCGGTCTTCGCGTCGTACATCATCTTGCCCGGCACATTGGCATGCGGATCGGTAAAGGAGTGCACCGCACCGCCGTAGCTCAGCAGTTGCCAGTCCACTTTCGCCGCGTTCATCTCGTCTTCAAACGCCGGCAACTGTTCTTTCGGCACCAACGGGTCAGAAGCACCGTGCATCACCAATACCGAACCCTTGATATTCTGCGCATCGGCAGGATTCGGCGAATCCAGCGTACCGTGGAACGACACCGCAGCCTTCACCGCCGCGCCAGTGCGCGCCAGATCCAGCGCACAGCAACCGCCAAAGCAGAAACCGAACACCGCCAGTTTCGACGTATCGACCGCTGCTTCGCCCTGCTTCTGCAATTGCTCGAACGCCGCTTGCATACGTTTGCGCAGCAGCGCGCGATCATCCTTCAACGGCATCATCGCCGAGCCAGCCTGATCAGCGTTTTGCGGACGCACCGCCTGACCGTAGACATCCGCAATCAACACCACGTAGCCCTTGGCCGCGACCGATTTGGCGATTTCTTCTGCAGCGGCGCTGACGCCCATCCAGTTCGGCGCCATCAACAAACCCGGAAGCGCGCCGTTGTGCTCGGCGTCGAATGCCAAACGACCTTCATAAGGCTGGCCGTCGATCTGATAGACCACGGAACGTACAGTGACTTGGCTCATTTCTGACTCCTGATTGGTTAAACACCAGAATGAAAAAACCCGCCGAAGCGGGTTTTTCTACGACTTGGTTAAACCGACAGCTCAACCAGCAGCTTGTTCAGACGGCGCACATAGGCGGCCGGATCCTTCAAGCTGTCGCCGGCAGCCAGGGCTGCCTGATCAAAGAGGATGTGCGACAGGTCGCCAAAACGCTCTTCGCTCTGCTCGCCATCGAGTTTCTCGATCAGCGGGTGGCTTGGGTTGAATTCGAAGATCGGCTTCGAATCCGGCACTTTCTGTCCGCTGGCTTCGAGGATCTGACGCATTTGCAGACCCAGATCCTGTTCGCCGATGGCCAGAATGGCCGGCGAATCGGTCAGACGATGCGAAACCCGTACTTCAGCCACGGAATCGCCCAGCGCAGTTTTCAGACGCTCGACCAGACCTTCTTTGGACTTGGCGACTTCTTCTGCGGCTTTCTTGTCCTCTTCCGAGTCCAGGTTGCCCAGATCGAGGTCACCACGTGCCACGTCGACAAAGGTCTTGCCGTCGAACTCGCTGAGGTAGCTCATCAGCCACTCGTCGATACGGTCGGTCAGCAGCAGCACTTCGATGCCTTTCTTGCGGAAGACTTCCAGGTGCGGGCTGTTTTTAACCTGCGCGTAGGTTTCGCCGGTGAGGTAGTAGATCTTGTCCTGACCTTCCTTGGCGCGGGCCAGGTAGTCGGCCAGACCGACGATCTGCTCGCCGTCGTCGCCATTGGTCGATGCGAAACGCAGCAGACCGGCAATTTTTTCCTTGTTGGCGAAGTCTTCTGCCGGGCCTTCTTTCATGACCTGACCGAAATTCTTCCAGAAGCCCTTGTATTGCTCAGGCTCGTTCTTCGCCAGTTTTTCCAGCATGTCGAGCACGCGCTTGGTCAGCGCGGTCTTCATCGAATCGATAATCGGGTCTTTCTGCAGAATTTCCCGCGACACGTTCAGCGACAGGTCGTTGGAGTCGACCACGCCTTTGATGAAGCGCAGGTACAGCGGCAGGAACGACTCGGCCTGATCCATGACGAACACGCGTTGCACGTACAGCTTCAGGCCTTTCGGCGCTTCACGCTGGTACAGGTCGAACGGTGCGCGGGCCGGCACGTACAGCAGCGAGCTGTATTCGAGCTTGCCTTCGACTTTGTTGTGGCTCCAGGCCAGCGGGTTTTCAAAGTCGTGCGCGATGTGCTTGTAGAACTCCTGGTATTCCTCGTCCTTCACTTCAGTGCGCGGACGGGTCCACAGAGCGCTGGCGCGGTTGACGGTTTCCCATTCAACGGCCGGAGCCTCTTCGCCTTCGGCAGCTGCCGCTTCTTTCGGCAGCTCGATCGGCAAAGCGATGTGGTCGGAATACTTCTTGATGATGTTGCGCAGACGCCAGCCATCGGCGAATTCGTCTTCGGCGGCTTTCAGGTGCAGGACGATACGGGTGCCGCGCTCTGGCTTGTCGATGGTGGCGACTTCGAACTCGCCCTCGCCTTTCGACGACCAGTGCACGCCTTCGCTGGCCGGGGTGCCGGCGCGACGGCTGTACACGTCAACCTGGTCGGCAACGATAAAGGCAGAGTAGAAGCCCACACCGAACTGGCCGATCAAGTGCGAATCTTTCTTCTGATCGCCAGAAAGATTCTTCATGAAATCGGCAGTGCCGGATTTGGCGATGGTCCCCAGGTGGGTGATCACATCGTCACGGTTCATGCCGATACCGTTGTCTTCGAGGGTGACGGTCTTGGCGTCCTTGTCGAAACTCACACGGATTTTCAGGTCAGCGCCGCCTTCAAGCAGCTCTGGCTTGGCCAGGGCTTCGAAGCGCAGTTTGTCGACAGCGTCAGAGGCGTTCGAGATCAATTCGCGAAGGAAAATTTCCTTGTTGGAATACAGCGAATGGATCATGAGGTGCAGCAGCTGCTTTACCTCGGTCTGGAAGCCCAGGGTTTCCTTTTGAGTTTCCACACTCATGGTCATCAAACTCCAATCAGATGGCAGTGGCCGCGACCCGAAATGGTCGGCGGCGGGTTGTCTTGTGAGTTTGGGGCGCTGTTCAGGATTTCAAGGGCTCATCGATTTTGAAGTGCGCGCGAGCGGTGGCAATCGGTTCGCTTTCGGTACTTTGCCAGGCGGTGATGGCGACGTTGGCTACACGCCGGCCCTGGCGACACACCTGACATTTGGCCCAAGTGTCGCGAAACTGCCCGGCGCGTAGGTAATCGAGAGAGAAGTCGATGATCTTCGGCACCCCGGGCGCACCGGTGAATATCAACAGATGCAGGGCGGCGGCCAGCTCCATGAACCCGGCGATCACCCCGCCATGGATTGCCGGCAATAAAGGGTTACCAATGTTGTCCTTGTTCGCAGGAAGCTTGAACAGCAATTCATCGCCGACGCGTGAGCATTCGATGCCGATCAGCCCGGCGTAGGGAATCAACTGCAACAGCGGCGCGTAATCGCCCTGCGCGTGAGCCTTGAGCAATTGCTGCTTGAGGTCATCGCTCATTGCCCTTCTCCCTTTATTACACCGCCAAAGCCTTTTGTGCCTTTGAGGGCCTTGCCCATGCGCATGAACGTACCGACCACATGGGCGATCGGCTGCTCGGGATCGTCCTGATAGGCGAAACCGCGAGCGAAGATCACGTCGGTGGTCACCCGGTAGCACTGAGCGAAGCCATACACATCTTTATCGGGTTCGGCGGCATGCATGTAGTCGATGCGCAGGTCGAGCGTCGGGCAGACCTCGAATTCCGGCAAAACGCACAGCGTGGACATTCCGCAGGCGGTGTCCATCAACGAAGTGATTGCGCCGCCGTGGATCACGCCGGTCTGTGGATTACCTACGATTTTCGTGCTGTACGGAAGGATCACCGTAAGCCCTTCGCTGGACGCGCTGTGCACGCGCAATCCGAGTACCTGACAGTGTCGCAGCGCGGAGAGAAACCGCGTCGCGCGCTCAAAAACGGGGTTTCCATCCATTTGATAATTACTCTCGTTAGAGCCTTTTGCCAGTAGTAAGCAATACAGCAAAAGTTCCGTGTAAAAACAAACTTATATATCTGAAAGAAATGAGGAACTTAACCTGTAGCGCCGAGTTCTTAAGGCCAGTAGTTATTTTCCATAAGGAGAAACACCCCATGCGTAAGACTTTTGCTATTGCCTTGATGTTGACCGCTTCCCTCGGTCTCGCTGCCTGCGATAAAAAATCCGAGGACAAAGCTCAAGATGCCAACCAACATGCTGAACAAGCTCAGCAAGACATGAACAAAGCTCAGGATAAAGTGAACGACGCTGCGAAAGAAAACGCCGAAGCTGCCAAAGCTCAGGCTGAATCGAACGCTGCTGCACAAGAAGAAGCTGCCAAGAAGCAATAATTCGCTTTTTGCTGCAGAAAAAAGAAAACCCGCCAAGTGCGGGTTTTCTTTTGCCTGTCATCTAGCGCCAGGCTCGTCTTAGAGCAAGACAGTTCTAAAAGTCGGACTAATCATCAGTAGCAACGAGCACAGTACGCCAACTACCCAAACCAGGCTGCGCAGCTTGGGTTGGTCGGCCAGATAGAGCCACACATAGAGAATCCGCGCGATAACAAAAACGATCGCCAATGTATCGATCAGCCATCCTGCCGTCTGAGTGGTGTGCGCCATCAACACGCCGACCGCGAACAACATGAACGCTTCAATCGTATTCTGATGCGCCGCCAGCGCCCGCGCGCCGTAGCCGGTCAGTTGCGCCTGTTGCTGACGCGGCAGGTGGTTGTTGTAACCGCCCTGCTCTTTCATCGCCTTGCCCACCGGCATACGCGCGATATAAATCAACAGCGCAGTGATAAACACACACCAGAACGGAATACTCATCAAGCGACCTCTTTGTTTGTCTCGGGAATGGGAGCTTCTGTAGGGGTATAGACCATGACATCGAGAACGTCGGAATGAAACTCGCGGCGGTACAAGACCAACACCACCCCGGCGCTCATCAGCATGAACAGCCACGGGCTGACGAACCACGCCAGCATGGTCATGCCGAAGTAGTAAGAGCGCAGCCCGAAGTTGAACTGGTTCGCCGCCATCGAAATCACCCGCGCCGCCCGCGCCGCGAACGCCTTGCGCTCCTGTTCGGAGACATGTCGCTCACCGATCATTGGCGCCGACCCGACCAAAACCGCCGCAAAATTGTACTGACGCATACACCAGCTAAAGGTGAAGAAGGCGTAGACGAACACCATCGCCAGACACAGCAACTTGATTTCCGACATGCCCTGCGATGCCTGCTGCACCATCGGGATGTCAGCCAGCAACGACACCGCCCGCTCCGAGGCACCAAGCACGGTGAGAATGCCGGCGAGGATGATCAATGTGCTGGAGGCGAAGAACGAGGCGTTGCGTTCAAGATTACCAATTACGCTGGCGTCGGCGATACGGTTGTCACGCAACAGCATGCGGCGCATCCAGTCTTCGCGGTACAGGTGCAGCACGCTGGCCAGACACGCTGTATCGCGGCCTTTCCAGGAGGCATAACGGGTATAACCACCCCAGCAGATGACAAACCAGATGGCGGCGAGCAAGTGAATCAGGTTGGCTTGGATGAACGACATGCAATTCCCTGTGGATATAGATGCTGTACCTGTAGGAGTGAGCCTGCTCGCGATAGCGGTGTGTCAATCACCATTGAAGTTGCCTGACACACCGCTATCGCGAGCAGGCGAAGGCCTACATAAAAGCGATGCAACCCTTCGACGTTAGCTCAGGGAAAAAGACACTGCCTGACGCGCATAAAAAATGCCCCGTATCGATTGATACGGGGCATTTCTGTTTAAGCGTTGAAGACCCGCTTATGGCGGGTCAGGCAACGTCAGGCAACCGCTTCGCTGCGCTTGCCCAGCATGCGATCGCAAACCACTGCAACCACCAGCGTCATCACACACGGCACCAACCAGGCCAGACCCTGCTCGCTCAGTGGCAGGTGCGACAACTGCGATGGCATCCAGCCGGCCAGACCGGCGCCTTTCAACGCGTCGATGGTGCCGAAGATGAACGACACCAGCATCACCGGACCAAGAATGCGGCCGTGTTCATGCCAGAAGTCTTTGCAGAAGCTCAGCGCGACCAAAACGATGCACGGCGGATAGATTGCGGTCAGCACAGGAATCGAGAACGCAATCAGCTTGGTCAGGCCCAGGTTGGACACCAGCAGCGAGAATGCCGCCAGAATGATCACCAGGGTCTTGTAGGACAGTGGCAGCACACGGCTGAAGTATTCGGCACACGCACAAGTCAGACCGACCGCCGTCACCAGACACGCCAGCGAGATCAGCACTGCGAGGAAACCGCTGCCCAGCGAACCGAAGGTGTGTTGCACATACGCGTGCAATACCGCCGCGCCATTGGTCGCGCCCGCTGCTACTTCGTGGCTGCCGGAACCAAGGCGGAACAGGCTGACATACACCAGCGCCAGACCGACACCGGCAATCAGGCCAGCGATGATCGCGTAACGGGTGATCAGCGCCGGCGACTCGACGCCACGGGAGCGGATCGCGTTAACGATGACGATGCCGAACACCAGCGCGCCGAGGGTATCCATGGTCAGGTAACCATTGATAAAGCCTTGGGAGAACGGTGCCGCCACATACTCAGGCGTGCCGTGACCGATATCACCCGCCGGCAAGGCGAATGCAGCGATGCCGAGCACTGCCAGTGCGATGATTTTCAGCGGCGCGAGGAAGCGGCCAACGGTGTCCAGCAAACGCCCAGGGTAGAGCGAGATGAAGAACACCAGCAGGAAGTACACCGAGCTGTAGAGGAACAGTGCCAACGGGCTTTCGCCGGTCAGCGGCGCCAAGCCTACTTCAAACGATACGGTCGCAGTACGCGGGGTGGCGAACAACGGGCCGACCGCCAGGTAGCACGCAGCCGCGAGAATGCCGCCAGCGATCTTGCCGATCGGGCTGCTCAGCGCATCCATTGCCCCACCGACCTTGGCCAATGCAACGACGGTGATCACCGGCAGACCCACCGCGGTGATCAGGAAGCCCAGCGCGGCCATCCAGACGTGAGGTCCGGCCTGCAAGCCAACGATCGGCGGGAAAATGATGTTGCCAGCCCCAACGAACAGGGCAAATGTCATAAAGCCAAGTGCCAGGATGTCCTGACCTTTCAAAACTTTCATTAAGGTAATACCACACTACTGAATCGGAATTTAGAGGGGGATTGCCCTGTGTAATTAGGGAAATGCTGTCGATCCGTATGGGACTGACCCTTAAAGCGCGTTGCATGCCTTGTGGGCGGCAGACGCAAAAATGGCTGCTAGCCTAACGAATTTGGCCTGCAAACGCACTGTTAGAGGGCGAACTATCCGATACGCGACGTTTCTGTGTCGCGTTTACGTATCTATTTTTCGTTGGTACGGCAAAGATCAAAAGATCGCAGCCTTCGGCAGCTCCTACAGGGGATCGCAATTCTCTGTAGGAGCTGCCGAAGGCTGCGATCTTTTGATCTTCCAAATTGCAGAAACAACAAAGGCCACCCGAAGGTGGCCTTTGTCAGCAGAGTTGCAAGCTAAGCGCGAGGCTTACTTGACAGCCCAACCGGTCAGCTCGGCCAGGGCCTTGCCGATGTCTGCCAGCGAACGCACGGTTTTCACGCCTGCGTCTTGCAGCGCAGCGAATTTCTCGTCTGCAGTGCCTTTGCCGCCAGAGATGATTGCGCCAGCATGGCCCATGCGCTTGCCCGGAGGAGCAGTCACACCAGCGATGTAGGAAACAACCGGCTTGGTCACGTGTGCCTTGATGTAGGCAGCCGCTTCTTCTTCAGCCGAACCGCCGATCTCACCGATCATTACGATCGCTTCGGTCTTCGGGTCTTCCTGGAACAGCTTCAGGATGTCGATGAAGTTCGAACCCGGGATCGGGTCACCACCGATGCCGACGCAAGTCGACTGACCGAAACCGGCGTCAGTAGTCTGCTTCACAGCTTCGTAGGTCAGGGTGCCGGAACGGGAAACGATACCGACCTTGCCTGGCAAGTGAATGTGACCTGGCATGATGCCGATCTTGCATTCGCCTGGAGTGATCACGCCTGGGCAGTTAGGGCCGATCAGGACTACGCCCAGCTCGTCGCACTTAACTTTAGCGTCCAGCATGTCCAGGGTAGGAATGCCTTCGGTGATGCAGACGATCAGCTTGATGCCGCCGAATGCCGCTTCCAGGATCGAATCTTTGCAGAAAGGAGCCGGAACGTAGATCACGCTGGCGGTAGCGCCAGTGGCCGCTACTGCGTCTTTAACGGTGTTGAACACTGGCAGACCCAGGTGCTCGGTGCCGCCTTTGCCAGGAGTAACGCCACCAACCATTTTGGTGCCGTATTCGATGGCTTGCTGGGTGTGGAAACTACCTTGCGAACCGGTAATACCCTGGCAGATAACTTTGGTGTCTTTATTGATCAGGACGCTCATTATTTGCCCTCCGCAGCTTTGACAACTTGTTGAGCAGCGTCGGTCAGGCTGGTAGCAGCGATGATGTTCAAACCGCTTTCTGCCAGTACTTTAGCGCCCAGCTCAGCGTTGTTGCCTTCAAGGCGAACAACAACCGGGATTTTCACGCCGACTTCTTTCACAGCGCCGATGATGCCTTCGGCAATCATGTCGCAGCGAACGATGCCGCCGAAGATGTTGACCAGTACTGCAGCGACGTTGGTGTCGGACAGGATGATCTTGAACGCTTCAGTTACGCGTTCTTTGGTAGCGCCACCACCTACGTCGAGGAAGTTGGCTGGCTTGCCGCCATGCAGGTTGACGATGTCCATGGTACCCATGGCCAGGCCAGCACCGTTGACCATGCAGCCGATGTTGCCTTCCAGTGCTACGTAGTTCAGTTCGAACTTGGCAGCGTGCGCTTCGCGCGGATCGTCTTGCGACGGATCGTGGAAAGTCTTCAGCTTAGGCTGACGGTACATTGCGTTGGCGTCGATGTTGATCTTGGCGTCCAGGCAGTGCAGATCGCCGTCAGCCTTGATCACCAGCGGGTTCACTTCCAGCAGAGCCAGGTCGTGATCCTTGAACAGCTTGGCCAGACCTACGAAGATCTTGGCGAACTGAGCAACCTGCTTGCCTTCCAGACCCAGCTGGAATGCCAGCTCGCGACCCTGGAATGGCTGAGCGCCAACCAGTGGATCGATAGTGGCCTTGAGAATTTTTTCTGGAGTGTCGTGAGCGATTTTCTCGATGTCCACGCCACCTTCGGTGGAAGCCATGAACACGATGCGACGGCTCGAACGGTCAACGACAGCGCCCAGGTACAGCTCTTTAGCGATATCAGTGCACGATTCAACCAGGATCTTGGTGACTGGCTGGCCATTGGCGTCAGTCTGGTAAGTCACCAGACGCTTGCCCAGCCACTGCTGTGCGAAGGCTTTGGCGTCTTCTTTGCTGCGAACCAGCTTGACGCCGCCCGCTTTACCGCGACCACCGGCGTGGACCTGGGCTTTGACAACCCACTCACTGCCGCCGATTTTGTCGCAAGCTTCTGCTGCTGCTTCCGGGGTGTCTACTGCGTAACCAGTGGAAACTGGCAGGCCGTATTCAGCGAACAGCTGCTTACCCTGATACTCGTGAAGATTCATGCTTTTTACCGTCTTCGTTAGGTACTGCGCATTCGGCGCTGCGCTCGTTTGAGTGCCGCGCCACCTGTGACTGCTGCTTGCGTAGCCTTTCCGGATAACCGGTGCAGCTACGCAAGACTGCGTCCAGCGGACATTCCGCGGTGAGACTTGCTCGCAAGGCTCACGACGGGCCGTTACCGCCGTGGTTTCTTATTGTCTGTTAACGCTTTTTGCGGTTGGCAATGTGGATGGCGCCGCCATTCACAGCCAGAGCAGCTTCGTGCAAGGCTTCAGACAGGGTCGGATGGGAGAAAACCATCATGCCCAGGTCTTCAGCGCTGGTGCCGAATTCCATACCGATCGCGCCCTGCTGAACCAGTTCTGCAGCGCTCGGGCCAATCACGTGCACGCCCAATACGCGGTCAGTCTTGGCATCAGCGATGACCTTGACGAAACCACCGGTATCGTTGGCGGCCATGGCACGGCCGGAAGCGGCGAACGGGAAGGTGCCGACGTTAACTTCAACGCCTTCAGCTTTCAAGGCCTGCTCGGTTTTGCCAACCCACGCGATTTCCGGGTGAGTATAAATAACCGAAGGGATCAGGTCATAGTTCATCTGGGCTTTGTGGCCCTTGATGCGCTCGACAACCATGATGCCTTCTTCGGATGCCTTGTGCGCCAGCATCATGCCGCGAACCACGTCACCGATGGCGAAAACGCCCGGTACGGTGGTCGCGCAGTGATCGTCAACGTGCACGAAACCGCGCTCGTCGAGGGTCACGCCGCTGTCGGCAGCCAGCAGATCAGTGGTCACCGGACGGCGACCAACGGCTACGATCAACTTATCGAACGTGATGGTCTGCTCGCCGTTGGCATCGGTGTAGTTCACAACGACTTCGTCGCCATTCACTTTCGAGCCGGTTACGCGAGCGCCCAGTTTGATGTCCAGACCTTGTTTGGTCAGGGTTTTCAGCGCTTCCTTGGAAACAGCGGTGTCCGCAGCCATCAGGAAGGTGTCCAGAGCTTCGAGGACAACCACTTCCGAACCCAGACGCGACCACACCGAACCCAGTTCCAGACCGATCACGCCAGCGCCGATCACGCCCAGACGCTTAGGTACGGATTGGAATTCCAGAGCGCCAGTCGAATCGACGATGACTTTCTGATCAACCGGAGCTGGTGGAATGTCGATCGGACGCGAACCTGGAGCCAGGATGACGTTTTCAGCTTCGATGACTTCAACCGAGCCGTCTGGCTTGGTGACTTCGACCTTCTTGCCAGCCAGCAGTTTGCCGTGGCCCTGGATCGAAGTAACGCCGTTGGCCTTGAACAGGGTGGCAACGCCGCCGGTCAGGTTCTTGACGATGCCAGCCTTGCGGCCAACCATCGCAGCGACGTCCATTTTGACTTCGCCAGTCGAGATACCGTGAACGTTGAAGCTTTCTTTCGCTTCCTTGTATTTCCAGGAACTGTCGAGCAGCGCCTTGGAAGGAATGCAGCCCACGTTCAGGCAGGTGCCGCCCAGGGCTTGCTTGCCTTCTGCGTCGGTGTACTTCTCGATGCAGGCAGTGGTCAGACCCAGCTGCGCGGCCTTGATGGCAGCCACGTAGCCACCAGGGCCAGCACCGATCACTACTACGTCAAATTTCTGCGACATTCAAAAAATCCTCTTTAGCGAAAAGCTTCAAGCCGCGCGCCCCAAGCCAAGCTGCCCTTTCCTGCAGCTTGAAACTTGAAGCCCGCGACTGCTTCTATCAGATATCCAGCAACAGACGAGCCGGATCTTCCAGCAGGTTCTTGATGGTCACCAGGAAGGTCACAGCTTCTTTGCCATCGATCAGACGGTGATCGTAGGACAGTGCCAGGTACATCATCGGACGGATAACGACCTGACCGTTGATGGCCATAGGACGCTGGATGATGTTGTGCATGCCCAGAATCGCTGCCTGCGGCGGGTTGACGATCGGGGTCGACATCATCGAACCGAAGGTACCACCGTTGGTGATGGTGAAGGTACCACCGGTCATCTCGTCCATCGACAATTTGCCGTCACGGGCTTTCTTGCCGAAAGTGGCGATGCCGCCTTCGATTTCAGCCAGGCTCATCAGCTCGGCGTTACGCAGAACCGGAACAACCAGGCCACGGTCGCTGGAAACGGCAACGCCGATGTCCGCGTAGCCGTGGTAAACGATGTCGCCGCCGTCGATCGACGCGTTGACAGCCGGGAAGCGTTTCAGCGCTTCGGTAGCAGCCTTGACGAAGAACGACATGAAGCCCAGGCGTACGCCGTTGTGGGACTTCTCGAACAGATCCTTGTACTTCGAACGCAGGGCCATGACTTCAGTCATGTCGACTTCGTTGAAAGTGGTCAGCATCGCCATGTTCGACTGTGCTTCAACCAGACGCTTGGCCACGGTGGCACGAACGCGGGTCATCGGTACGCGCTTCTCGATGCGGTCGCCAGCGGCGAACACAGGAGCGGCAGCCGAAGGAGCAGCAGCCTTGGCAGGCGCGGCAGCCGGAGCGGCTTTCTTGGCAGCAACAGCAGCCACCACGTCTTCCTTGGTCACACGACCACCTTTGCCGGTGCCGGCAACGGAAGCGATGTTGATGCCGTTTTCTTCAGCCAGCTTGCGCGCAGCAGGAGCAGCAACAGGATCGTCTTCGCCTTCGCCAGCAGCTGGAGCGGCGGCAGCAGCAGCCGGAGCAGCAGCGGCGGCTGGAGCAGCGGCAGCGCTGCCCTCTTCGATCGAGCCCAGTACCTGGTTGGAAAGAACGGTATCGCCTTCGTTGGCAACGATTGCGCCCAGCACGCCGTCAGCTTCAGCCAGGACTTCGAGTACGACTTTGTCGGTTTCGATGTCGACGATCAGGTCGTCACGCTTGACGGCCTCACCTGGTTTCTTGTGCCAAGTGGCAACGGTGCCATCGGCAACCGATTCCGGGAATGACGGGGCTTTGATTTCGATAGCCATTATCTGTGGGTCCTTAAAATTCGGTTTCAGTCAGCGCGAAGGCGTTAAACAGTGAAAGCATCTTGCAGCAGTTTTTCCTGCTGCTCGGCGTGCATCGATGCGTAACCACAAGCAGGTGCAGCAGAAGCCTCACGGCCCGCGTACTCAAGTACGAGAGACTTGTCGAGGTTACCGATGCTACGGCGCAAGTGATGCTGGCTGCAGTACCAGGCGCCCTGGTTCATCGGCTCTTCCTGACACCAAACGGCATTTTTGACGTTGGTGTACGGAGCCAGGACTTCTTTCAAGTCGTCCTCAGGGAATGGATACAGCTGCTCGATCCGCACGATGGCGATATCTTCACGGCCTTCGGCACGGCGTTTTTCCAGCAGGTCGTAGTAGACCTTGCCGCTACACAGAACAACACGCTCGACCTTTTTCGGGTCCAGAGTATCGATTTCCGGGATCACGGTCTGGAACGAACCTTCGGCCAGATCTTCCAGGGTCGAGATGGCCAGTTTGTGGCGCAGCAGCGACTTCGGCGTCAGCACGATCAACGGCTTGCGCAGCGGGCGAATCACCTGACGACGCAGCAAGTGGTAGATCTGCGCTGGCGTGGTCGGTACGGCGACCTGAATATTGTGCTCGGCGCACAGTTGCAGGTAACGCTCAAGACGTGCCGAGCTGTGCTCAGGGCCCTGACCTTCGTAACCGTGTGGCAGCAACATGGTCAGACCGCAGAGACGGCCCCACTTGTGCTCGCCGCTGGTGATGAACTGGTCGATAACAACCTGTGCACCGTTGGCGAAGTCGCCGAACTGGGCTTCCCAGATCACCAGCGCATCCGGCGTGGTGGTCGAGTAACCGTATTCGAAGGCCAGTACCGCTTCTTCCGACAGGAACGAGTCGTACAGGTCAAAGCGTGGCTGACCGTCGTACAGGTGCTGCAGCGGAATGTAGGTGCCCGCGTCTTTCTGGTTGTGCAGAACAGCGTGACGGTGCGAGAACGTACCGCGGCCGATGTCCTGACCGGTCATGCGGATCGGGTGACCTTCGAACGCCAGGGTCGCGTACGCCATGGTTTCGGCGTAACCCCAGTTGATCGGCAGGCCGCCGGCTTGCATCTTCTGACGGTCTTCGTAGATCTTCGAGACCTGACGCTGAACCACGAAGCCTTCCGGAATTTCCAGCAGCTTGGCGGACAGTTCTTGCAGGGTCTTCAGATCAAAACGCGTGTCGTGACGCGCAGTCCAGGCGTGGCCCAGATACGGACGCCAGTCCACGAACAGTTCTTTGTTCGGCTCTTTGACCAGCGATTTCACTACATGCAGACCGTTGTCCAGCGCGTTGCGGTATTCGTCGACTTTCGCCTGAACACGCTCTGCGTCCAGTACACCGCCCTGGGTCAGACGATCAGCGTACAGCTCACGGGTGGTGCGCTGCTTGGTGATCTGCTGATACATCAGAGGCTGAGTACCGCTTGGCTCGTCGGCCTCGTTGTGGCCGCGACGACGGTAGCAGACCAGGTCGATCACCACGTCACGCTTGAACTGCATGCGGTAGTCGATGGCCAGTTGGGTCACGAACAACACGGCTTCCGGATCATCACCATTCACATGGAGGATTGGCGCCTGGATCATCTTGGCAACGTCGGTGGCGTACTCGGTGGAACGCGAGTCCAGCGGGTTGCTGATGGTGAAACCGACCTGGTTGTTGATCACGATGTGCACGGTACCGCCGGTCTTGAAACCGCGGGTCTGCGACATCTGGAAGGTTTCCATGACCACGCCCTGACCTGCGAATGCAGCGTCACCGTGGATGGAGATCGGCAGAACCTTCTCACCGGTCGGGTCGTTACGACGATCCTGACGGGCGCGAACCGAACCTTCTACCACCGGGGAAACGATTTCCAGGTGGGACGGGTTGAACGCCATGGCCAGGTGAACTTCACCGCCGGCGGTCATCACGTTGGACGAGAAGCCCTGGTGGTATTTAACGTCACCGGAACCCAGCTCGACCTTCTTCTTGCCTTCGAACTCGTCGAACAGCTCGCGCGGGTTCTTGCCGAAGGTGTTGACCAGCACGTTCAGACGGCCACGGTGGGCCATGCCGATGACGACTTCCTTGGTGCCGTAGGAACCGGAACGCTGGATCAGTTCGTCGAGCATCGGAATCAGGCTTTCGCCGCCTTCCAGACCGAAACGCTTGGTGCCCGGGTATTTGGTGCCCAGGTATTTTTCCAGGCCTTCACCGGCAGTCACGCGCTCAAGCAGGTGGCTCTTGATGTCGGCGGAGTACGTCGGACGACCACGCACGCTTTCCAGACGCTGCTGGAACCACTGGCGCTGCTCGGAATCGGTGATGTGCGTAAATTCAGCGCCGATGGTGCGGCAATATGTCTGCTGCAACGCTTCGTGAATTTCGCGTAGGCTCGCTTCCTCTTTGCCGATGAACAGGTCGCCGGCACGGAAGGTCGTATCAAGATCGGCATTGGTCAAGCCGTAATGATTGATCGACAGGTCTGCAGGTGCAGGACGCTGCCACAGTCCCAGCGGGTCAAGCTGGGCTGCCTGGTGGCCACGCATACGGTAGGCCTGGATCAATCGCAGCACTTCAACCTGCTTCTTCTCGTGCTCACTGCTCACGCTGCCGGCGGAAACCGGTTGGGCGCGGCGCTGGTTCTTTGCCAGCAGCACGAAATGATCGCGAATTGTGGAGTGCGAAACATCAGTGGCAGAGTTGCCGTCGGCAGGCAACTTCTGAAAGTAGGTGCGCCACTCTTCTGGCACAGCGTTAGGGTCGTGCAGGTAGAGCTCATAAAGCTCTTCCACATAGGCAGCGTTTCCACCTGAAAGGTAGGCGCTGTTCCACATGCGCTGCATCACGCTTTCTTGCATGCTTGGTCACCCTCGGTTAGGGGAACACCATCGATGTCGACACCGAGCAAACTTGCAGAAGTCCGAATGCAGCGACTAAAACAAGCCACTTAGGATCACACTGATAGTCCGGGTACCAGCCCGGATGCCCCTGCTTGTCTCATTTCTTCAAAATAAGAGCGGCAGCTTGTGGCTACTGCTCTGGTTATAGCCATGACGCGGGTTGAAGCCCGCGCCACAGCCTCTACGGTGCAGCGGTTACAGCAGCTGAATCACACGCCGCTCGAAAGCAGCATGTTACGGATGTGACCGATGGCCTTAGTCGGGTTCAGGCCTTTCGGACATACGTTGACGCAGTTCATGATGCCCCGGCAGCGGAAGACGCTGAACGGGTCATCGAGCGAAGCCAGACGCTCGTTGGTCTTGGTGTCACGGCTGTCTGCCAGGAAGCGATAAGCTTGCAGCAGCGCAGCTGGACCCAGGAACTTGTCCGGGTTCCACCAGAAGGACGGGCACGAAGTCGAGCAGCAAGCGCACAGGATGCACTCGTACAGACCGTCGAGCTTTTCGCGCTCTTCTGGCGACTGCAGACGCTCGATGGCCGGAGCCGGCGTGTCGTTCTGCAGGTAAGGCTTCACCTTCTCGTATTGCTTGTAGAAGATGCTCATATCGACGACCAGGTCACGGATAACCGGCAAACCTGGCAGCGGACGAACAATCAACTTGTTACCTTTTACAACGGCGGACAGCGGCGTGATGCACGCCAGACCGTTCTTGCCGTTGATGTTCATGCCGTCGGAGCCGCAGACGCCTTCACGGCAAGAGCGACGATAGGAGAAACCCTCGTCCTGCTCTTTGATCAGGGCCAGCACGTCCAGCACCATCAGGTCTTTACCACCGGTATCGACCTGGAATTCCTGCATGAACGGCGCAGCGTCCTGATCAGGGTTGTAGCGATAAACACTGACTTTCAACATGGCGGTCACCCTTAATAAGTCCGGACTTTAGGTTCAAAAGTCGGAACAGTCTTCGGCGAGAAGTTCACGGCACGCTTGGTGACGCGCTTGTCACCCGGGAAGTACAGGGTGTGGCACAGCCAGTTTTCGTCGTCACGATCTTCGAAGTCCTCACGGGCGTGAGCACCGCGCGACTCTTTACGGACTTCGGCAGCGATGGCGGTAGCTTCAGCCACTTCCAGCAGGTTTTGCAGTTCCAGCGCTTCGATACGGGCAGTGTTGAACGCCTGCGACTTATCGTTGATCTTCACGTTGGCGATGCGGGTACGCAGGTCAGCGAGCTGAGCGATACCTTTCTGCATGTATTCGCCGGTACGGAATACGCCGAAGTAGTTCTGCATGCAGCTTTGCAGCTCGCGACGCAGGGTTGCCACATCTTCGCCATCAGTACGGCTGTTCAGCGCGTTCAGACGCGACAGGGCAGCTTCGATGTCGGCTTCGGTAGCGTCGTCGTATTCGATGCCATCAGTCAGCGCTTTTTCCAGGTGCAGGCCGGCAGCGCGGCCGAATACCACCAGGTCGAGCAGCGAGTTGCCGCCCAGACGGTTGGCACCGTGCACCGATACGCAAGCCACTTCACCTACTGCGAACAGACCAGGGATGATCTGATCCACGCCTTCGGCGTTCTGGGTGATCGCCTGGCCGTGGATGTTGGTGGCAACGCCGCCCATCATATAGTGGCAAGTCGGAACAACCGGAACCGGCGCAACAACAGGGTCAACGTGAGCGAACGTCTTCGACAGTTCGCAGATGCCTGGCAGACGGCTGTGCAGCACTTCCTCGCCCAAGTGGTCGAGTTTGAGCATTACGTGGTCGCCATTCGGACCGCAACCGTTGCCGGCGATGATTTCTTTAACCATCGAACGAGCAACCACGTCACGACCGGCAAGGTCTTTGGCGTTCGGAGCATAACGCTCCATGAAACGCTCGCCGTGCTTGTTGATCAGGTAACCACCTTCACCACGGCAACCTTCTGTAACCAGTACACCGGCGCCGGCGATGCCGGTCGGGTGGAACTGCCACATTTCAATGTCTTGTACCGGCACGCCAGCACGCAGAGCCATGCCGACGCCGTCACCGGTGTTGATCAGGGCGTTGGTGGTGGAAGCGTAGATACGACCTGCACCGCCGGTAGCCAGTACGGTGGCCTTGGCGCGGATGTAGGTGGTTTCGCCGGTTTCGATGCAGATCGCGATCACACCGACGAATTCGCCTTCCTGGTTTTTCACCAGATCAACAGCGTAGTACTCGTTCAGGAACGTAGTACCGGCTTTCAGGTTGCCCTGATAAAGGGTGTGCAGCAGTGCGTGACCGGTACGGTCGGACGCCGCGCAAGTACGTGCAGCCTGACCGCCCTTGCCGTAGTCCTTGGACTGACCACCGAACGGACGCTGGTAGATACGGCCTTGCTCGGTACGCGAGAACGGCAGACCCATGTGGTCCAGCTCGAAAACCGCGGCCGGGCCTTCCTGACACATGTACTCGATAGCGTCCTGGTCACCGATGTAGTCGGAGCCCTTGACGGTATCGTACATGTGCCAGCGCCAGTCATCGTTCGGGTCAGCGGACGCGATTGCGCACGTGATGCCGCCCTGGGCGGACACAGTGTGCGAACGGGTCGGGAAAACCTTGGTGATCACGGCAGTCTTGTGACCGCCCTGCGCCAGTTGCAGCGCAGCGCGCATGCCGGCACCGCCACCACCAATAATGATGGCGTCGAAAGAAATCGTTGGAATGTTAGCCATGAATCAGATACCCCAGAGAATCTGCACACCCCAGACGAAGTAAGCGAACATCGCGATGCCGCAAACTGCCTGGAAAAGGAAACGTACTGCAGTCGCGGACTTGCCCAGCGCCATTGGCGTCAGGTAGTCGGTCGCGATGGTCCACATGCCGACCCAGGCGTGAGCGCCAAGGGCAACGAGGGCCAGCAGACTGAAGATACGCATCCCGTTGTGAGCGAACAGGCCGTGCCACTGGTCGTAGCCAATGCCCGGATTCGCTGCAAGGTATCCGATCAGGAAGATGAAATAAGCCGCGAGAACAACCGCAGACACACGTTGCGCCATCCAGTCATAGAGGCCCGAACGCGAAAGGTTCGTAACGCTGGTTACCATATCCAAACTCCTGCCAGAACGATCAGCACCACGGAAATGGCGATGATGATTTTCGAGCCCAGGCGGCCGCCTTCCAGCGTCTCACCGATGCCCATGTCCATGATCAAGTGGCGCACACCGGCTACCAGGTGATACAGCAGAGCGGACAGGAGGCCCCATGCTACGAACTTGGCCAGCGGGCTGGTCAAGCATGCCTTCACTTCGGCAAAACCTTCCTCGGAACCCAGAGACTTGCCCAATGCATAAAGCATGAAGCCGATACCCAGGAAGAGGATGATGCCGGAAACACGGTGAAGAAACGACGTAACGCCGGTGATGGGGAGTTTGATGGTCCTTAGGTCTAGGTTTACAGGTCGTTGGCTTTTCACGGCTTTTTTTTCACACTGAAGAGCCCCTAACAATCAGGGCAAAGTTGTTGGGGAGTGCACTGGTCAGGTAACCACCACCCAGGGATGCGACCCCCAACAAAGCTGGCCCAAAAGCCCTTGGCGGTCGGTGGCCGAGTATAGACAGTTAGGTTACTAATGACAACGCAATCACCTACCCCAAATAGCTGATTGCACAAGTCGTATAAAAGGCGTAAATGGCAGTCAATTTCGAGGAAAAAGTGCGCTTAAAGCCTTCTGGAGCAAGACTTTAGGCAAATTGACATTCGAATTTATCTCACTATAGTGGTGCGGGCCCTGCGTGGGGGGTCTGTCTGATGGTTCAAGCATAAATAGGAGGCCACATGGCTGACAAAAAAGCGCAGTTGATCATCGAGGGCGCAGCCCCCGTCGAGCTGCCCATTTTAACCGGCACCGTTGGTCCCGATGTAATTGATGTTCGGGGCCTGACGGCCACGGGCCGCTTCACGTTCGACCCTGGTTTCATGTCGACCGCCTCGTGCGAATCGAAGATCACCTATATCGACGGCGACAACGGCATTCTGTTGCACCGCGGCTACCCGATCGAACAACTGGCTGAAAAATCGGACTACCTGGAAACCTGCTACCTGCTGCTCAACGGCGAACTGCCGACCGCAGAACAGAAGGCCCAGTTCGTCAGCACCGTGAAAAACCACACCATGGTTCACGAGCAGCTGAAAACCTTCTTTAACGGTTTCCGTCGCGACGCCCACCCGATGGCCGTCATGTGCGGTGTAGTCGGCGCCCTCTCGGCCTTCTACCACGACTCCCTGGACATCAATAACCCGCAGCATCGCGAAATCTCCGCGATCCGTCTGGTTGCCAAGATGCCGACCCTGGCAGCGATGGTTTACAAGTACTCCATGGGCCAACCCATGATGTACCCGCGCAACGATCTGACGTACGCGGAAAACTTCCTGCACATGATGTTCAACACCCCGTGCGAGATCAAACCGATCAGCCCGGTGCTCGCCAAGGCCATGGACCGGATCTTCATCCTCCACGCCGACCACGAGCAGAACGCTTCGACCTCTACCGTGCGCCTGGCCGGCTCTTCGGGTGCCAACCCGTTCGCCTGTATCGCCGCCGGTATCGCTGCACTGTGGGGCCCTGCCCACGGCGGTGCAAACGAAGCCGTGTTGACCATGCTTGACGAGATTGGCGATGTTTCGAACATCGACAAGTTCATCGCCAAGGCCAAGGACAAGAACGATCCGTTCAAACTGATGGGCTTCGGTCACCGCGTTTACAAGAACCGCGACCCTCGCGCGACTGTAATGAAGCAGACCTGCGACGAAGTGCTGAAGGAACTGGGCATCAACAACGATCCGCAACTCGAACTGGCCATGCGCCTGGAAGAGATCGCGCTGACCGACCCGTACTTCATCGAGCGCTCGCTGTACCCGAACGTCGACTTCTACTCGGGGATCATCCTCAAGGCGATCGGCATTCCGACCAGCATGTTCACGGTGATTTTCGCGCTGGCACGTACGGTTGGCTGGATCTCCCACTGGAAAGAGATGCTCTCCAGCCCGTACAAGATTGGCCGTCCGCGCCAGTTGTACACTGGTTACGAGTCGCGTGACATTTCCAAGCTGGAAGACCGCAAATAAGACTTGTCTTGCGATGAAGTCTTAGCTTTACCGGGAACGGCCTCTATTTATATAGGGGCCGTTTTTGTTTGTCTGGGATTTGGGGTTTGGGATTGGGGGCATATCCGTTGCCGCGGGTGGTGCTGCTGGCGGTTTCGCTCTTACAGCGAGTCACCTTTTCCAAACGCCGAAAAGGTAACCCAAAAGGCTTTGCCCCGGCGTACGGCACTTCGCTGAGGCTCAGTGTTCCCTCGCTACGGTGTCCATCCGGGGGCATCGCCTACGGTTTGCTTCGCTGCACCTCCTCTCGATGTATGCGGCTACGCCGCACGGCGCTGCGCGCCTACCCCCGGATGGACACCTACGCTCGGCCTGCCGATGGGGCAAAAGATCAAAAGCCAAAGCCAAAGCCAAAGCAAGATCAAAAGCCAGATCAAGAGCCCCTCACCCTAGCCCTCTCCCGGAGGGAGAGGGGACTGACCGAGTGGTTTGGTAGAGGTACGCCGACGTGCGATACCGCGTTGAACTCAGATTCTGAAAAGCTCACAAATCGGCTCCCTCTCCCTCGGGAGAGGGCTGGGCGGGCGGCGTTCCGATGAGGGGCAAATCCACCACCGAACCAAAGCCGAACACACGCTCTTCACCACTCAACAGGATGAGCGTTAGCTCGGCTGCAGCTGTTGATCTGTAAGCGACGTCGGAAGGCTGAGTGGAGGGATTGATCCGGGCGTGGGAGCGCAGCGACCGTTTGGCGCAGCCAAACACAGCGAGAGGAGGTGCAGCGAAGCAAACCGTAGGCGCTGCGCCCGGATCAATCCCGCAGCGAAGGAACCCCGAGCCCCAGCGAGCGGGCCGGACGTAGGAGCAAGCGTTTTTTGCTTACTTTTTTTGGCGTTTGAAAAAAAGTGAGTCGCCGTAAGGGCGAAACCCTAATCAGCCGTTACCGCAGCAACGGATATACACCCAATAAAAAACACACCAAAGTCCGATAACCGCCCACAAAAAATGCCCCGATCTCTCAACCGGGGCATTCAGCAAACATTACAAAACCATCAAACCATCAATGCGAAACCGCCCCACTCGCCCCCAACCCCGTCTGCGAACGCACAAACTGCGGGAAGAACAACGCCCGCTCATTGTCCGCAGCCGCCGACTTGTCAGTAATCGAGAAGAACCAGATCCCCACAAAGGCAATGATCATCGAGAACAACGCCGGATACTCGTAAGGGAAGATCGCCTTCTCATGATGCAGAATCTGCACCCAGATGGTCGGGCCAAGGATCATCAGGCCAACCGCACTCACCAGACCCAACCAGCCGCCAATCATCGCCCCACGAGTGGTCAGCTTCTTCCAGTACATCGAAAGCAACAGCACCGGGAAGTTACAGCTGGCAGCGATCGAGAACGCCAGGCCAACCATGAACGCAATGTTCTGACTTTCAAACAGGATGCCCAAGCCAATCGCCAGCACCGCCAAGGCAATGGTGGTGATCTTCGAGACACGAATCTCGTCCTTCTCGTTCGCCTTGCCCTTCTTGATCACACTGGCGTACAGGTCGTGAGAAACCGCCGAAGCACCGGCCAGGGTCAGGCCTGCCACTACCGCCAGAATGGTCGCGAACGCCACCGCCGAGATAAAGCCGAGGAAGATACTGCCACCGACCGCGTTGGCCAGGTGCACCGCCGCCATGTTGTTGCCGCCCAACAGCGCGCCAGCAGCATCTTTGAAGGCCGGGTTAGTGCTGACCAGCAGGATCGCGCCGAAGCCGATAATGAACGTCAGGATGTAGAAGTAGCCAATGAAACCGGTTGCGTAGAGCACGCTCTTGCGGGCTTCTTTTGCGTCACTCACGGTGAAGAAGCGCATCAGAATGTGTGGCAGACCAGCCGTACCGAACATCAGCGCCAGACCCAGCGAGAACGCCGAAATCGGATCCTTGACCAGACCGCCCGGGCTCATGATCGCTTCGCCTTTGGCGTGAACCTTGATCGCTTCGGAGAACAGCGTGTTGAAGTCGAAGCCTACGTGCTTCATCACCATCAGCGCCATGAACGAGGCGCCGGACAGCAACAGCACAGCCTTGATGATCTGTACCCAAGTGGTCGCCAGCATGCCGCCGAACAGCACGTACATGCACATCAGCACACCCACCAGAATCACCGCGACGTGGTAGTCCAGACCGAACAACAGCTGAATCAGCTTGCCGGCACCGACCATTTGCGCGATCAGGTAGAACGCCACCACCACCAGCGAGCCGCAGGCAGACAGGGTGCGGATCTGGGTTTGCCCGAGGCGGTAGGACGCCACGTCGGCAAAGGTGTATTTACCCAGGTTACGCAGGCGCTCGGCGATCAGGAACAGAATGATCGGCCAGCCCACCAGGAAGCCGATCGAGTAGATCAGGCCATCGTAGCCGGAGGTGAACACCAGCGCGGAAATCCCCAGGAAGGACGCCGCCGACATGTAGTCACCGGCGATCGCCAGACCATTCTGGAAACCGGTGATCTTGCCGCCCGCCGCATAGTAGTCGGCCGCCGAATTGTTTTTCTTCGAGGCCCAGTAGGTGATGTATAAGGTCGCGCCAACGAACGCGACGAACATCAGGATCGCCGGAATGTTCAGTGGCTGTTTGGCCACTTCACCGGTCAACGCGTCAGCCGCCCAGACACTCGGCGCGAACGCCGCAACACTCAATAAAGCCAGTAGACGCCGGATCATTGCTGAGCCTCCTTGAGAATCGCATTGTTCAAGTCGTCGAACTCGCCATTGGCGCGGCGCACGTAGATAGCGGTGAGGATGAATGCAGAAAGAATGAGTCCGACACCGATTGGAATTCCCCAGGTAATCGAGGATTCCGGACTGAGTTTCGCGCCCAGAATGTGTGGCCCGTAAGCGATCAACAGGATGAAGCCAGAGTA
This sequence comes from Pseudomonas sp. AC242, assembly GCF_979258655.1. Classification (NCBI taxonomy): domain Bacteria; kingdom Pseudomonadati; phylum Pseudomonadota; class Gammaproteobacteria; order Pseudomonadales; family Pseudomonadaceae; genus Pseudomonas; species Pseudomonas sp. AC242. Next base: position 1,073,666 of record NZ_OZ409873.1, on the reverse strand, counting down.
AAGCCCGAGCATGATCGCCGAGAGTATCCAGGCGAACTTTTCCCTTTTTCGCACCAGCTCCTTGAATCGGGGACTGTTTTGAATCGAGAGGTAAATGCTGTCGTTCATTGTTTTTATCCTCGCAGCACAGATTATTGTTGGAACGTAGCTAATGTATGCGGCTGCGAGCGTGGTAACAGACGACCTTAGTAGTAGAACGCCATGACACTTTTGCCAATTTCCGGTACGCCACAAAACAACTGTAGGAGTGAGCCTGCTCGCGATGGCGTCGTATCAGTCGACATTTTCATCAACTGACAGGACACTATCGCGAGCAGGCTCACTCCTACAGGGGTACAGCGGTGAGGCGGTTATTTAGTCCAGTCAGCCACGCGATCCGGGTGTTTGGCTACCCAATCCTTGGCCGCTGCGTCAGGCTTGGCACCGTCCTGAATCGCCAGCATGACTTCGCCGATTTCGTCTTTCGACGCCCACTGGAAGTTCTTCAGGAACTTGGCCACTTCCGGTGCTTTGGTCGCGAGTTCTTTGCTGCCGATGCTGTTTACGGTTTCGGCTGCGCCGTACACGCCTTTCGGGTCGTCGAGGAAGCGCAGTTTCCACTTGGCGAACATCCAGTGCGGCACCCAACCGGTGACCGCGATGGATTCGTTTTTCTTCTCGGCACGGGTCAGCTCGGCAATCATGCCGGCGCCGGAACTGGCTTTGAGGCTGTATTTGTCGAGACCGTAGTCCTTGATCGCCTGATCGGTCTTGAGCATCACGCCTGAACCGGCGTCGATGCCGACGATGCGATTCTTGAAGGTGTCGTCGGTTTTCAAGTCTTCGATCGACTTGGCTTTCACATACTCCGGCACGATCAGGCCGATTTTCGCATCCTTGAAGTTCGGGCCGTAATCGACGACCTGATCCTTGTTCTTCGTCCAGTATTCACCGTGGGTCACGGGCAGCCAGGCCGAGAGCATGGCATCGAGCTTGCCGGTGGCAACGCCCTGCCACATGATCCCGGTGGCGACGGCTTGCAGTTTCACGTCGTAACCGAGTTTCTGTTTGATCACTTCGGCCGCCACGTGAGTGGTCGCCACGCTGTCGGACCAGCCGTCAACGTAACCGATGTTCAGGGTCTGTTTTTCTGCGCTGGCGAAAGTGGAACTCATCGCAAGCACCAGAGCAGCACTTGCGCCTAAAAGTCGTCGCATCTTCATCGTTACTTCCCCGAAATGCTGCGCCCGACGGATGACGGGCGGCGTCAACGTATTGTTATGGTGCACGGCGCCCCCATCACGCCTGACCGCAAACTCGTTAGAACATCAGCGGAGCACTGATGGCTTGATCATCAACCTCAGGCGGCAGTCGACCTGCTCTGCCAGCGACCTCAAGACAACGAGAAACGACATCACAAGGCCATTAATGACGTCTGAATATTTGGCGCCAGACAATCCGCCCGAACTTTGCATGTCAAAATCATGCGAGCCACCAACCCCTCTATAAATGCAGGTAACATGCGTCGCTTTGCAGCCACTCGGCCTGACCATGTCCGCGACCTCCCGCTTCCCTTTTCTGCCTTATCTCTTCGCCTGCCTGCTGGGGCTGTTTGCACTCGCTGGCTTCTGGTACGGCCTCGGCCAACCGGTGATCCTGCCGGACGCCGCTACGCCGACGCATAAATTGCAATGCGCCTCCTACACCCCGTTCGATAAAGACCAGTCGCCGTTCGACGTGCCGTTCAAGCTGCGCCCCGAGCGCATGGACGCTGACCTCGCGCTGCTGGCGACACGTTTTGAGTGCATTCGCACCTATTCGATGACCGGCCTCGAGGCGCTGCCGGATCTGGCGCGCAAACACGGCTTGAAATTGATGATCGGCGCGTGGGTCAACAGCAACCCGGTAGACACCGAGAAAGAAGTCGACCTGCTGATCAAATCAGCCAACGCCAACCCGGACGTGGTCAGCGCGGTGATCGTCGGCAACGAAGCGCTGCTGCGCAAGGAAGTCACTGGCGCGCAACTTGCCCGGTTGATCAACAAGGTCAAGGGCCAGGTCAAGCAACCGGTCACCTATGCCGATGTCTGGGAGTTCTGGCTCAAGCATCCGGAAATCGCACCGGCGGTGGATTTCCTGACCATCCACTTGCTGCCGTACTGGGAGGATGATCCGTCGAACATTGACGTCGCCCTGCAACATGTCGCGGATGTGCGTCAGGTGTTCGGCAATAAATTCGCGCCGAAAGACGTGATGATTGGCGAAACCGGCTGGCCGAGCGAAGGCCGCCAGCGCGAGACCGCCCTGCCGAGCCGGGTCAACGAGGCCAGGTTCATTCGTGGTTTTGTCGCGATGGCCGAGAAAGAAGGCTGGCATTACAACCTGATCGAAGCGTTTGACCAGCCATGGAAGCGCGGCAGTGAAGGCGCGGTGGGCGGTTACTGGGGACTGTTCGATGCTGATCGTCAGGACAAAGGCGTACTCGCCGGACCGGTGACGAATGTACCGTTCTGGAAAGAATGGCTGGCGGTCGGCGGGTTGATTTTCCTTGGCACGCTGATCCTTGGCGGTCGCGTTCGTACCACGCGCTCGGCGCTGGTGTTGCCGCTGCTGGGCGCCCTCGCCGCTTGCTCGATTGGCGCCTGGGGTGATCTGGCGCGGGTGACCACGCGGTTCACCAGTGAGTGGCTGTGGGTCGGTTTGCTGACGGCGCTGAATCTGTTGGTACTGGCACACGCGGCACTGACGCTGAGCGCGCGAACTGGCTGGCGTGAGCGGGTGTTCTATCTGCTGGAGCGGCGCGCCGGATGGCTGGTCGCGGCAGCAGGCTTTGCCGCAGCGGTGATGATGCTGGAGATGGTGTTTGATCCGCGTTATCGCAGCTTTGCAAGCATGGCGTTTGTGCTGCCGGCGCTGGTTTATCTGTGCCGGCCGGTCAGCGTGCCGCGTCGCGAGATTGCGTTGCTGACGTTTATTGTCGGCGCGGGGGTTGCGCCGCAGTTGTATCAGGAAGGGTTGCAGAATCAGCAGGCGTGGGGTTGGGCGTTGGTCAGCGCTCTGATGGTCGCTGCGTTGTGGCGCTGCCTCCGCGTTCGCAAGGCCTGATCTTTAGCGCCTTCCAAGCCCTCATCGCTGGCAAGCCAGCTCCCACAGGATATTGATTGAACACAACATGTGTGTACGACACAAAAACCTGTGGGAGCTGGCTTGCCAGCGATGACTGACTGTCAGACGCGACGAGACTCCCTGACCAAACGCAACCCGGCAATCACCAGCGCAAACACTGCCAACGTGGTGTTGTACAACGCCAGTGCCGGCATCCCAAACACCAGCGCCAGCACCGCCAGCCACCACCCTGCCCGCCCCGGCAAGACAAAACCGATCAACGCCGCACCCAGCGCCGTCCAGCCCAACACCTTGAAGTGAATCATCAAGCCAAGGTTCGACCGCACCTGACATTCCCAACGGCTGGCCTCGTCGACGCAGATGCCCACCCACTTGCCGTCTTCCATAAAGCCATACCGCGCGCCATAACCGGCGGCCAGCCACAACGGCAACAGAACGAGCAGTAAAATCACGGGCAAACGGCGGGACATGAAACACTCCAATCTTCGGAAATCGGCGGCCAGCTTAATCTGCCGCCAGCCGTGTGCAAGAACTAACAACTGTTAACTGTTCATTCAGGGCGTGCAAAGTGTATCGTCCAGCTACTATTACTCCGAATTCTGCCTGTTTGGTGCCGCAGCATGGCACTTTGGCGCAACCCCGGTGGTCATAGCCTGCGAACTTCATTCGGCACCTTCCTCTAAGGGATCTAGTCATGCTCCGTTCCTTGCGCTTCGCCGCGCTGTTCAGCGGCCTTATTTTGAGTGCGTCCGCACTGGCGGTGGATATCGACGCCGCCAGTTATGGCTACCCCCTGACCAACCCGTTCGAGGCGACCATCGCCACGACGCCGCCGGACTTGCGCCCGGAATTGCCGCTGGACGACGACATCAATCAGTCGGACCGCAGCCTGACCTTGCGCCCGGAGCGAGAGTTCATCCTGCCGGACAACTTCTGGGCGGTGAAAAAGCTCACCTACCGCATCGCCACCCAGGACAAACCGGCCCCGCTGATCTTTCTGATTGCCGGCACCGGCGCACGTTATGACAGCACGCTCAACGAATACCTGAAAAAGCTCTACTACAAGGCCGGCTACCACGTCGTGCAGTTGTCGTCGCCGACCAGTTTCGACTTCATCAGCGCCGCCTCACGCTTCGCCACCCCGGGCGTGACCAAGGAAGATGCCGAAGACATGTACCGGGTGATGCAAGCCGTGCGCGCGCAAAACCCGAAACTGCCGGTGACCGAGTACTACCTGACCGGTTACAGCCTCGGCGCCCTCGATGCTGCTTTCGTTGCGCATCTGGACGAGACGCGCCGCAGCTTCAATTTCAAGAAAGTCCTGCTGCTCAATCCGCCGGTCAACCTCTACACCTCGGTGACCAACCTCGACAAGCTCGTGCAAACCGAGGTGAAAGGCATCAACACCAGCACCACATTCTACGAGCTGGTGCTGTCCAAGCTGACCCGCTACTTCCAGCAGAAAGGCTACATCGACCTCAATGACGCGCTGCTTTACGACTTCCAGCAGTCCAAGCAGCACCTGACCAACGAACAGATGGCGATGTTGATTGGCACCTCGTTCCGTTTCTCGGCGGCCGACATTGCCTTTACCTCGGACCTGATCAACCGTCGCGGCCTGATCACCCCGCCGAAATTCCCGATCACCGAAGGCACCAGCCTCACACCGTTTCTCAAGCGTGCGTTGCAGTGCGACTTCGACTGCTACCTGACCGAACAGGTCATTCCTATGTGGCGTGCACGCACCGACGGCGGCAGCCTGCTGCAACTGATCGATCAGGTGAGCCTGTATGCGCTCAAGGATTACCTGCACGACAGCCCGAAAATCGCCGTGATGCACAACGCCGATGACGTGATCCTCGGTCCGGGCGACCTCGGTTTCCTGCGCAAGACCTTCGGTGATCGACTGACCGTTTATCCACTCGGCGGCCATTGCGGCAACCTTAACTACCGCGTCAACAGCGACGCCATGCTGGAGTTCTTCCGTGGCTAAACATCTCCTGCTGATTGCAGCGCTACTCTGCGCAGGCGTGGCCCAGGCCGACAACAGTAAAGCCAACGCGCCCGTGGTGGTCGACAGCGACGGCTTCAAAGAGCCGCTGTCCAAACTCAAGTTCAATCCGGGGCTGGATCAGCGCGAATTCGAGCGTTCGACGCTCAACGCGCTGAACGTCTACGACCCGCTGGAGTCGTGGAACCGCCGGGTTTACCACTTCAACTATCGCTTCGACCAATGGGTGTTCCTGCCGGTGGTCGATGGCTATCGCTACATCACGCCGAGCTTCGTGCGCACCGGCGTAAGCAACTTCTTCAACAACCTCGGTGACGTGCCGAATCTGGTCAACAGCCTGTTGCAGTTCAAAGGCCAGCGCTCGATGGAAACCACCGCGCGCCTGCTGCTCAATACCACCATCGGCATCGCCGGTCTGTGGGACCCGGCTACTGCCATGGGCCTGCCGCGCCAGAGCGAAGACTTCGGTCAGACCCTGGGCTTCTACGGTGTACCGGGCGGCGCCTACTTCGTGCTGCCGATCTTCGGACCGTCGAACATCCGTGACACTGCCGGTCTTGCCGTGGATTACACCGCCGAATCGGCGATCAACTTCCTCAACGTCTCGGAAGTCAGCTCCAACCATCCGGAAGTCTGGGCGTTGCGTGCAGTCGACAAGCGTTATCAGACCAGCTTCCGTTACGGCCAGATGAACTCGCCGTTCGAGTACGAGAAGGTGCGTTACGTGTACACCGAAGCGCGCAAGTTGCAGATCGCCGAATAGTTTTTGGCAGGTACAAAAAAGGGCCATTCGATGCGAGTCGAATGGCCCTTTTTCAATGGCACAACACTCCTACAAAGGTTATGTGTTGTTGATTAGTTTTTCAGGGCTTTCCAGATCTTGCCGACAACGGCAACCACCGCCAGCACCACCGCGCCAGCGATGATCCCCGCCACACCATTAAGCAACATCGGCACCGCAAACCCGGCACTACCGGCTGCCGCACCAACGCCTTCAATCCAGTCATGCACTACCGGCACGCCATGGGTGAGGATGCCGCCGCCGACCAGGAACATCGCCGCCGTACCGACCACCGACAAGGTTTTCATCATGTACGGCGCCGCACTCAGGATGGCGCTGCCGACTTTCTTGGCAAACTGCCCAGGTTTCTGCGTCAGCCACAGGCCGAGATCGTCGAGTTTGACGATGCCCGCCACCAGGCCATAAACGCCCACCGTCATCACAATCGCAATGCCGGACATCACGATCACTTGCTGAGTCAGCGAGGCCGTTGCCACGGTGCCCAGAGTGATGGCGATAATCTCTGCCGAAAGGATAAAGTCAGTGCGAATCGCGCCTTTGATCTTGTCCTTTTCGTACGCCACCAGATCGGTCGCCGGATCAGCTACCGCCTCAGTCAGTTGCGCATGTTCGGCCTCGTCTTCAGCCTTGCTGTGCAGAAACTTGTGCGCAAGCTTCTCGAAACCTTCGAAACACAGATACGCACCACCCACCATCAACAACGGTGTTACCAGCCACGGTACGAACGCACTGATCGCCAGCGCCGACGGCACGAGGATCAATTTGTTGACGAAAGAACCTTTGGCCACAGCCCAGACCACCGGGATTTCCCGCTCGGCACGCACGCCGGAGACCTGCTGGGCGTTGAGCGCCAGATCATCGCCGAGCACCCCGGCGGTCTTCTTGGCAGCCATTTTGGTCATCAACGCCACGTCGTCCAGCACGGTGGCAATATCGTCGATCAGCACCAGCAAACTGCTTCCTGCCATGAATCCTGTTTCCTTTTATGTATGAATGTTGCGAAGCATAACGCGACCGCAGGCCACATGGGGCATTGTTGAGCGCTGCGCGAGGCCGGTGCTACCATGCGCAACCGCCAGAACAGGCAAGGAACCACCGGGTTTATGAGCACAATCCGCGAGCGCAACAAAGAACTGATCCTGCGTGCCGCCAGTGAGGAGTTTGCCGACAAGGGCTTCGCTGCGACCAAAACCAGCGACATCGCCGCCAAGGCGGGATTGCCCAAGCCCAACGTCTACTACTACTTCAAGTCCAAGGAAAACCTTTACCGCGAGGTATTGGAAAGCATCATCGTGCCGATTTTGCAGGCCTCGACCCCGTTCAATCCGGACGGCGTACCGAGCGAAGTGCTGAGTGGCTACATCCGCTCGAAGATCCGCATCTCCCGCGACCTGCCCTTCGCCTCGAAAGTATTTGCCAGCGAAATCATGCACGGTGCACCACATTTGAGCGCCGATCTGGTCGAGCAACTCAACGGCCAGGCCAAGCACAACATCAACTGCATCCAGAGCTGGATCGACCGCGGGCAAATAGCCCCGATCGACCCCAACCACCTGATGTTCAGCATCTGGGCCGCGACCCAGACCTACGCCGACTTCGACTGGCAGATTTCTGCGGTGACCGGCAAAGACAAGCTGGACGAGGCGGATTATGAAGCGGCGGCACAGACGATTATCCGGTTGGTGTTGAAGGGGTGTGAGCCGGACTGAAGTATTGCGGTGACGCCATCGCTGGCAAGCCAGCTCCCACAGGTTTATGTGTTGAATTCAGATTTGGCAAACAACACAAATACCTGTGGGAGCTGGCTTGCCAGCGATGGAGGCAACTCGGTTCAAAATTGTTAAAGCCAAACGGCATCCCACAGCGGATAGTCGCCAATCTTTTCGACGAGTCCCGCCCGTAAAGGGTTGGCTACGACATATCGCGCCATTTTCACCAGATCCTCTTCCCGCCGCAGCGCACGATCGTGAAAGCCCTGCTGCCAAAGCGGACCTTTCCTGTTGATAGAAATATTCACTTCCCGCGTAATCAACGACTTGGTTTCGCGCATCAGCTTTTTGAGCGAACAATTTTCCAGTTCGACCAGCCAGTGAAAATGATCGGGCATGACAACCCAAGCCAGTGAGTTCGCTAATCCGAGGTCTTGTGCCCGCCGAAATTGATGAACCACCAATCTGCCCAAAACGAAATCGGCAAAGATCGGTTCGCGATCAAGTGTGTTAGTGGTCAGTAGATAGATTCTATTAGGCTCGGCATAGCGGCCGGCACGCAGACGATGTGAAGCAGGAAGATCAGGCAATCCATTGCCCCTTCATGATGAGTTCATCAAAAGGCTAGACCTCAGTGATCTATTTGGCTGGACATGTCTTTTTTCATGATGTGTCAGTCAGGCCGCCATCGCTGGCAAGCCAGCTCCCACAGGGTTTTGTATTGGTTACAAAATCTCAATACGACAGAGAACCTTGTGGGAGCAGGCTTGCCAGCGATGACTTTCGGTCAGACGCTACAGATCAAGCAGCCACCCCCGCATCCGCCCGCAACTCCAGCGCCTCCACAGCTTTAATCGCCACCTGCTCATCAATGTCCGACAAATCCCCGCTAATCCCGATCGCGCCCAGCACGTTCCCCGCCTGATCCCGAATCAACACACCACCCGGTGCCGGCACGACGCTGCCCTGGCCCATGCTGTTCAGCGCGGCAATAAACGCCGGGCGTTGTTGGGCGTCGAGTGCCAGCAGGCGTGAGCCTTTGCCCAGGGCGATGGCGCCCCAGGCTTTGCCGATGGCGATGTTCGGGCGCAGCAGGCTGGCGCCGTCTTCGCGTTGCAAGGTGATCAGGTGGCCGCCGGTATCGAGTACCGCGATGGTCAGCGGCGCGGCGTTGATGCCGCGCCCTGCATTGATGGCCTGATTGACCAGGTTGACTGCGACTTTCAAGGTTAAAGCGCTCATGGTGCCGTCCTCATTTTGTTATAGGGAAAGTCGTGGGCCTGCGGTTTTGTGCCGCAGGCCGATGCAACAAATAGAACACAATGAGTTATTTTTTTGTATACAATAATTCTCGAAAAGCGCCACATGCGACGAAAAGCCACACTCAGACAGGCTTCCGACGAATGAAACAGGCGCTTGAGAAAATGGATTGACCTGCGCCGTCCGCCGTGAATACACTCTGCGCAAAGCCACTTGTATACAATTACAAAACGTAAAGAGGCACAAAACCATGAGCAAAATGAGAGCAATCGAAGCCGCCGTTCTGGTGATGCGCCGTGAAGGGGTTGATACCGCTTTTGGCATCCCGGGCGCTGCCATCAACCCGCTGTACTCCGCCTTGCAGAAAGTCGGTGGCATCGATCACGTCCTTGCTCGCCACGTTGAAGGCGCCTCGCACATGGCCGAGGGCTACACCCGCACCAAGGCCGGCAACATCGGCGTGTGCATCGGCACTTCCGGCCCTGCCGGTACCGACATGGTCACCGGGCTCTACAGCGCCTCGGCCGACTCGATTCCAATCCTCTGCATTACCGGCCAGGCACCCCGCGCCCGTATGCACAAGGAAGACTTCCAGGCTGTCGACATCACCAGCATCGTCAAGCCAGTGACCAAGTGGGCAACGACTGTTCTGGAACCGGGCCAAGTGCCTTACGCGTTCCAGAAAGCCTTCTTCGAAATGCGCTCCGGCCGTCCAGGCCCGGTGCTGATCGACCTGCCGTTCGACGTGCAGATGGCCGAAATCGAATTCGACATCGACGCCTACCAGCCACTGCCATTGGCCAAACCGACCGCGACCCGCGTTCAGGTTGAAAAAGCTCTGGCGCTGCTTGATCAAGCTGAGCGTCCATTGCTGGTTGCCGGCGGCGGCATCATCAACGCCGACGCCAGCGATCTGCTGGTTGAATTCGCTGAACTGACCGGCATTCCGGTGATCCCGACCCTGATGGGCTGGGGCACCATCCCGGACGATCACCCGTTGATGGTCGGCATGGTCGGTCTGCAGACTTCGCATCGTTACGGCAACGCCACCATGCTGAAATCCGACGTGGTGTTGGGGATCGGTAACCGTTGGGCTAACCGTCACACCGGTTCGGTTGACGTTTACACCGAAGGTCGCAAGTTCATTCACGTCGACATCGAAGGCACGCAGATCGGTCGTGTGTTCACCCCGGATCTGGGCATCGTTTCCGACGCCGCCGCTGCGCTGACCGTGTTCATCGAAGTGGCCCGTGAATGGCAAGCCGCCGGCAAGCTGAAAAACCGCAGTGCCTGGCTGCAAGACTGCCAGCAGCGCAAAGCCAGCCTGCATCGCAAGACCCACTTCGACAACGTGCCGGTAAAACCGCAACGCGTTTACGAAGAAATGAACCAGGTGTTCGGCAAGGACACCTGCTACGTCAGCACCATTGGTCTGTCGCAAATTGCCGGCGCGCAGTTCCTGCACGTCTACAAGCCGCGTCACTGGATCAACTGCGGTCAGGCCGGCCCGTTGGGCTGGACCATTCCGGCTGCGCTGGGCGTGGTCAAGGCCGATCCGAGCCGGAAAGTCGTGGCCCTGTCGGGGGACTATGACTTCCAGTTCATGATCGAAGAACTGGCGGTCGGCGCTCAGTTCAAACTGCCATACATCCACGTCGTGGTGAACAACTCGTACCTGGGTCTGATCCGTCAGGCCCAGCGCGGGTTCGAAATGGACTACTGCGTGCAGCTGTCCTTCGATAACCTGAACGCGCCGGAACTCAACGGTTACGGTGTTGACCACGTCGCAGTGGCTGAAGGCCTCGGCTGTAAGGCACTGCGTGTGTTCGAACCATCGGAAATCGCCCCTGCCCTGCGCAAGGCCGAACAGATGATCGAAGAGTTCAAGGTGCCGGTGATCGTCGAGATTATTCTGGAGCGTGTGACCAACATCTCCATGGGCACCGAGATCAACGCCGTCAACGAATTCGAAGACCTGGCGCTGGTCGGCAACGATGCGCCAACGGCGATTTCGCTGCTTGATTGAACGTAGCTAGCCCCCTCTCCCTCCGGGCGGTCCGACGTTTCGGGAGGGCTGGGGTGAGGGAAAGGTTTTGCGGTGCTCGCAAAATTCGGATCAGACTCAGGGTCCCCCTCACCCTAACCCTCTCCCCCAGGAGAGGGGACTGATCGCGAACAATCTGACCCACCGTGTCACATCCGTTTTTAGGAGACCACCATGCCGCGTTTCGCAGCCAACCTGTCCATGCTGTTTACCGAACAGGATTTCCTTGCCCGTTTCGACGCCGCCGCCAAGGCTGGTTTCAGCGGTGTCGAGTACCTGTTCCCGTACGACTTCAGCTCTGCCGAAATCAAGGCCAGGCTCGACGCCAACGGTCTGACTCAAGTGCTGTTCAACCTGCCGGCCGGAGACTGGGCCAAGGGCGAGCGCGGTATCGCGTGCCTGCCGGATCGGGTCGAAGAGTTCCGCGCCGGTGTCGATCTGGCGATTGCCTATGCGCAAGTGCTGGGCAACACCCAGATCAACTGCCTGGCCGGTATTCGTCCACAAGGCGTTGACGATGCCACGGTAGAAAAAACCTTCATCGCCAACCTGAAATACGCCGCCGACAAGCTGCAGGCAGCGGGCATCAAACTGGTGATGGAAGCGATCAACACCCGCGACATCCCGGGTTTCTACCTGAACAACACGGCGCAAGCCCTGTCGATTCGCGAGCAGGTCGGCAGCGCCAACCTGTTCCTGCAATACGACATCTATCACATGCAAATCATGGAAGGCGATCTGGCCCGCACCCTGCAATCGCATCTGGGCGAGATCAACCATGTGCAGCTCGCGGACAACCCGGGCCGCAACGAACCCGGCACTGGTGAAATCAACTACCGCTTCCTGTTCGAACACCTTGATCGCATCGGTTATCAGGGTTGGGTGGGTTGTGAATACAAGCCGCTGACCACCACCGAAGCAGGCCTCGGCTGGCTGAAAACCCACAACGCAATCTGAACGAACACATGACCCTGTAGGAACTGCCGAAGGCTGCGATCTTTTGATCTTGTTTTTACAGATCAAGATCAAAAGATCGTCCGAACGCGGCCCGAGCCTTCGGCAGCTCCTACGGCTGTTTATAAAAACAAGAGGATTTTCTCATGGCTAAAATCGGATTTATCGGCACCGGCATCATGGGCCACCCAATGGCTTCGAACCTGCAGAAAGCCGGTCACAGCCTGTTCCTGTCGGCGCACCACGACGCCGCCCCGGCCGACCTGGTCGCCGCTGGCGCCGTCGCTCTGGCCAACCCGCGCGAAGTGGCGCAGGAAGCTGAATTCATCATCGTCATGGTCCCGGATACCCCACAGGTCGACGACGTACTGTTCCGCGCCGACGGTGTTGCCGCCGGCCTGAGCAAAGGCAAAATCGTTATCGACATGAGCTCGATCTCGCCAACCGCCACAAAGGCTTTCGCGGCGAAGATCAACGAGAAAGGCGCGCAGTACCTCGACGCACCGGTTTCCGGTGGTGAAGTCGGCGCCAAAGCCGCGACCCTGAGCATCATGATCGGTGGTGACGCCGATGCCTTCGAACGCGCCCTGCCGCTGTTCCAGGCCATGGGCAAGAACATCACTCTGGTCGGTGGCAATGGCGACGGTCAGACCGCCAAAGTCGCCAACCAGATCATCGTTGCGCTGAACATTCAGGCCGTCGCTGAAGCCCTGCTGTTCGCTTCGAAAAACGGTGCTGATCCAGCCAAGGTGCGTGAAGCACTGATGGGCGGTTTCGCCTCTTCGAAGATCCTCGAAGTGCACGGCGAGCGCATGATCAAAGGCACTTTCGATCCAGGCTTCCGCATCAGCCTGCACCAGAAGGACCTGAACCTGGCCCTGCAAGGCGCCAAAGAGCTGAACATCAACCTGCCGAACACCGCCAACGCCCAGCAAGTGTTCAGCACCTGCGCAGCGATCGGTGGCAGCAACTGGGACCACTCGGCGCTGATCAAAGGCTTGGAACACATGGCCAACTTCTCGATTCGCGATAACAAATAAGCCCTGCCCCGTCGCTCGTTCCCACGCTCTGCGTGGGAATGCAGCCCGGGACGCTCCGCGTCCCTGCCGAAGCGGACGCAGAGCGTCCATTGAGGCATTCCCACGCAGAGCGTGGGAACGATCATCAGCACTAAACCAAGAACAATAAGATTGGGAGCCCGCCATGTCGGTCGATCCGCAACAACTGCTGCGCGAGCTGTTTGCCACAGCCATCGACGCGGCCCATCCGAACCAGGTCCTCGAAGCCCATCTGCCTGCAGATCGTAGCGGCCGGGTGATCGTCATCGGTGCCGGCAAAGCTGCCGCCGCGATGGCGCAAGTGGTCGAGCGCTGCTGGGAAGGTGAAGTATCTGGCCTGGTTGTAACCCGCTACGGTCACGGCGCCCCCTGCGAAAAAATCGAAGTGGTCGAAGCCGCGCATCCGGTACCGGACGCTGCCGGCCTGGCCGTAGCCAAACGCGTGCTCGAACTGGTCAGCAACCTGACTGAAGACGACCGCGTGATCTTCCTGCTCTCCGGTGGTGGCTCTGCCCTGCTGGCGTTGCCGGCCGCAGGCATCACCCTCGCCGACAAGCAGTCGATCAACAAAGCCCTGCTCAAATCCGGAGCGACCATCGGCGAGATGAACTGCGTGCGCAAGCACCTCTCGGCGATCAAGGGTGGGCGTCTGGGCAAGGCTTGCTGGCCTGCCACTGTTTATACCTACGCGATTTCCGATGTACCGGGCGACCTCGCCACGGTCATCGCTTCCGGCCCGACCGTGGCCGACCCAAGCACTTCCGCTGAAGCGCTGGCGATCATCAAACGCTACGGCATCGAGATCCCAGCTTCCGTGCGCAACTGGCTGCAAAGCCCTGAGTCGGAAACCGTCAAACCCGGAGATCCGTCGCTCGCGCGCAGCCACTTCCAGTTGATTGCCCGTCCTCAGCAATCGCTGGATGCGGCGGCGGTGAAATGCCGTCAGGCCGGTTTCAGCACGCTGATCCTCGGCGACCTCGAAGGTGAGTCGCGCGAAGTGGCGAAAGTCCATGCCGGCATCGCCCGCCAGATCATCAACCACGGTCAGCCACTGGCGGCGCCGTGCGTGATTCTCTCCGGCGGCGAAACCACCGTGACCGTGCGCGGCAATGGCCGTGGCGGACGCAACGCCGAATTTCTCCTCAGCCTCACCGACAGCCTCAAGGGCCAGCCCGGCGTCTATGCGCTGGCCGGTGACACCGACGGCATCGACGGCTCGGAAGACAACGCCGGCGCGATCATGACCCCGGACAGCTACGCCCGCGCCGCCGCCCTCGGTTTGAGCGCCAGCGACGAGCTGGATAACAACAACGGCTACGGCTATTTCGCGGCGCTCGATGCGCTGATCGTCACCGAGCCGACCCGCACCAACGTCAACGACTTCCGCGCCATTCTGATCCTTGAGAGCTGCAAATCATGACGCCTGATAAAAAGGTCAAAATCCTCGCCACCCTCGGGCCAGCTGTCGATGGCATCGAAGACATCCGCGAACTGGTCGAGGCCGGGGTGAATATCTTCCGCCTGAACTTCAGCCACGGCGATCACGCCGACCACGCCAAGCGCTATCAGTGGATCCGCGAAGTCGAGCGTCAGCTCAACTATCCGCTGGGCATTCTGATGGACTTGCAGGGGCCGAAACTGCGCGTCGGCAAGTTCGCCGACGGCAAGGTGCAACTGCATCGCGGTCAGGCCTTCCGTCTGGATCTGGACGCGACACCGGGCGATGAGCGCCGAGTAAACCTGCCGCATCCGGAGATCATTGCCGCGCTGGAAGCCGGCATGGATCTGCTGCTCGACGACGGCAAGCTGCGTCTGCGCGTGGTCACCAAATACGCCGACGCGATCGACACCACCGTGCTCAACGGCGGCGAATTGTCGGACCGCAAAGGCGTCAACGTGCCGCAAGCGGTGCTCGACCTCAGCCCGCTGACCGCCAAGGATCGCCGCGATTTGAGCTTCGGCCTGGAACTGGGTGTGGACTGGGTCGCGCTGTCGTTTGTGCAGCGCCCACAGGACATCATCGAAGCCCGCGCATTGATCGGCGACAAAGCCTTTCTGATGGCGAAAATCGAGAAGCCGTCAGCCGTTGAACAACTGCGCGAAATCGCTGAATTGAGCGACGCGATCATGGTTGCCCGTGGCGACCTCGGCGTCGAAGTGCCGGCCGAAAGCGTGCCGCAGATTCAGAAAAACATCATCACCACTTGCCGCGAACTGGGCAAACCGGTGGTGGTGGCGACGCAGATGCTGGAATCGATGCGCTTCTCCCCTGCTCCGACCCGCGCTGAGGTGACGGACGTTGCCAACGCCGTGGCCGAAGGCGCTGACGCGGTGATGCTGTCGGCGGAAACCGCGTCCGGCGAATACCCACTCGAAGCTGTGCAGATGATGAGCAAAATCATTCGCCAAGTGGAAAACGGCCCGGACTATCAGACTCAACTCGACGTTAGCCGGCCGAAAGCTGAAGCGACCGTTTCCGATGCGATCAGCTGCGCGATCCGGCGCATCAGCAACGTGCTGCCGGTGGCGGTGCTGGTCAACTACAGCGAATCGGGCACCTCGAGTCTGCGTGCAGCGCGGGAACGGCCGAAAGCGCCGATCCTCAACCTGACGCCGAACCTGCAAACCGCACGGCGTTTGAGCGTGGCGTGGGGGATTCATTCGGTGGTCAACGATCGTCTGCGTCAGGTCGATGAGGTTTGCTCAACCGCGCTGGAAATCGCCCAGGCCCAAGGCATGGCGGAGCGTGGCGACACACTGCTGATCACTGCCGGCGTGCCGTTCGGCCAGCCTGGATCGACCAACTCGCTGCGGATCGAAACATTGATTTAACCGCCCACCATGATCGTTCCCACGCTCCGCGTGGGAATGCGGCCCGGGACGCTCTGCGTCCCAAGAGCAGACGCAGAGCGTCCTTTGAGGCATTCCCACGCAGAGCGTGGGAACGATCATCTGCCCAGATTTTCTCAACATGCCTGCCAATCATTTCAACACCCACTGCCCCGACTGGGCCGAGGCTTTGCTCAACGGTTTCAGTCAGATATTCCTCCAGCGCCATCCGCTGTGCGGCCTGCTGTGCCTGTTGGCGATCCTGCTGACCGCACCGGTGCTGTTCGCCGGTGCGCTGCTCGGTGCCGTCGCCGGATTGCTCACGGCGCAACGGCGCAACTACGCCAAGGCTGATCGCCAGGCTGGACTGTTCAGCTACAACGGCATCTTGCTCGGTCTGTTGCTGAGCCTGTATTTCCCGTGGTCGCCGCTGCTGCCGCCGCTGATTCTCGCCGCTGGCGGCCTGAGCGCGATGATCACGCAGCAGTGGCTTAAATACGTGTACAGCAGCCGATCGATCCCGGCCTATACCTCGCCGTTCGTGGCGATGAGCTGGGTTCTGCTGCTGTTTGCCGAACCTTCGGCACCGATAGCGCACATCGAGATGAATACGGTCAATCTGCTCGCTGCCGAACTACGCGGTTTGGGCCAAGTGATGTTCCTCGGTCATCCGCTGGCCGGCGCGCTGATTGCTGCCGGATTGCTGATCGCTGATCGTCGCGCGTTTTGCTGGGCGATGCTGGCTTCTGCAATCGGCCTCGCCTCCAACCTGCTGCATCACGAAACCAGCTCCGCTTTGCTCGGTCTCGGCAGCTACAACGCCGTGCTCGCCGCACTCGCCTTCTCCTCGCAACGCCAACAACCGTGGCTGCCGCTACTCGGCATCGTGCTGGCGCTGCTGGTCACTCCGCTATTTGCTGCCGTCGGCCTCGCCACTCTGACCGCGCCATTCATCCTCGCTTGCTGGCTGATCCGCGCCGGCATCCAGATGCTTGGCAAAGCCGTCGTCGAGCGTGCGCCTTGCGCTCATGGGGAGAATCAACCTAGGCTGCGCTGATCTTCGATTCAGGCGTTATCCATGGACAGCAGCAACAGTTGGCGCGAACGGCTTTACGTGATGATTTTCCAGAGCGATACCCGCGCCGGGCGTCGCTTCGACGGCATCCTGCTGTTGATCATCCTCGCCAGTCTGGTGATCGTGATGCTCGACAGCATCGACAGCATTCACCAGAACTACGCCGACGTGCTGGCCTACATCGAGTGGGGCTTCACGATCATCTTTCTCGGCGAGTACATCCTGCGCCTGTACTGTTCGCCCAAGCCGTTGCGCTACGCCTTCAGCTTTTACGGGCTGGTGGATTTACTGGCAATCGTGCCCGGCATCCTCGCACTGTATTACAGCGATGCGCAGTACCTGCTGATTATCCGGATCATCCGCATGTTGCGGATTTTCCGTGTGCTCAAGCTCAGCCCGTACCTCAAGCAAGCCAATTACCTGATGTCGGCGCTGCGCGGCAGCAAGCAGAAAATCGTTGTGTTTCTGGTCAGCGTCTGCACCTTGGTGACGGTGTTCGGCACCTTGATGTACGTGATCGAAGGCCCGGAGCATGGTTTCACCAGCATTCCCAAAGGCATCTATTGGGCGATCGTCACGCTGACCACCGTGGGTTTCGGCGACATCGTGCCGAAGACCCCGCTGGGCCAAGTGATTTCGTCGCTGGTGATGATTACGGGTTACTCGATCATCGCCGTGCCGACGGGGATTTTCACCGCCGAACTGGCCAACGCCATGCGCGGTGAACAGCTGCAACACGACTGCCCGGTGTGCAAGAAAAACAGCCATGAACATGGTGCGGCGTTTTGCTCGCGATGCGGCAATGCATTGTTCAAGAAACTGGAATAAGCAAAGAGCTTTTTAATCTTTAAACGACTATGCGCACCCCGTTATAGTCAGTGGCAATTGAACATCACCCCCTGCTCCTACACAGATAAAACAAGGAATGCGCAGTGAAAAAACTCTTTGGCGCCTCACTTCTCGCCGCCGGTCTGGCCTTGGCCAACATCGCTCAGGCAGCCCCGACGCTGCTCAACGTTTCCTACGACGTGATGCGCGATTTCTACAAGGACTACAACACTGCGTTCCAGAAACACTGGCAGGCCGAGCACAACGAAAACATCACCGTGCAAATGTCCTTCGGCGGCTCGAGCAAGCAAGCGCGCTCGGTGATCGATGGCCTGCCGGCTGACGTCATCACCATGAACATGGCCACCGACATCAACGCCCTCGCCGACAACGGCAAACTGGTGCCGGAGAACTGGGTCACGCGTCTGCCGAACAACAGCGCGCCGTTCACCTCGGCCACGGTGTTCATTGTGCGCAAAGGCAACCCGAAAGCCCTGAAAGACTGGCCGGATCTGCTCAAGGACGGCGTGCAAGTGATCGTGCCAAACCCGAAAACCTCGGGTAACGGCCGCTACACCTATCTGTCGGCCTGGGGTTATGTGCTGAAGAACGGTGGCGATGAGAACAAGGCCAAAGACTTCGTCGGCAAACTGTTCAAGCAAGCGCCGGTACTGGACACCGGTGGCCGCGCCGCCACCACGACCTTCATGACCAACCAGATCGGCGACGTGCTGGTGACCTTCGAAAACGAAGCGGAAATGATTGCTCGCGAGTTTGGTCGTGATCAGTTTGAAGTCGTCTACCCGAGTGTTTCGGCTGAGGCCGAGCCGCCGGTATCGGTGGTCGATAAAGTGGTCGACAAGAAAGGTTCGCGCGCGGCGGCGGATGAGTACCTGAAGTACCTGTGGTCGCCGGAAGGTCAGGAAATTGCGGCGGCAAACTACCTGCGTCCGCGTGATCCGGCGGTGTTGGCGAAGTACACCGATCGTTTCCCGAAAGTTGATTTCCTCTCGGTGGAGAAGACCTTTGGTGACTGGCGTACGGTGCAGAAGACCCACTTTAATGATGGTGGGGTTTTTGATCAGATTTATAGCGGGCAGTAAGGTTTAAGCAGGCGTGAAAAAGGCGATCCACTGAGGTCGCCTTTTTTTGTGGCCGCTTTACCCTCACCCCAGCCCTCTCCCAGAGGGAGAGGGGGCCGACCGAAGTGTCTGGCGTCAGACATCGACCTGAAATATCGAGTCGATTATGGATTCACTGAAGCAAGTTCAGGTCGGTGTACCTCTCAAGCATCCCCCAATCAGTCCCCTCTACCTCCGGGCGGTCCGACGTTTCGGGAGGGCTAGGGTGAGGGGCTTTTACATCGGCGGCGTCACCCCATCCTTACCCGCAGAAATCGATTGCGCCGTCAGCGTGCCATCCGCACCCTGCGTGACGAACGTAACAATCTTCACCCCAACCTTCAGCAAGCTCCGATCCCCCGGCTCGAGATTCACGATCGGCACATCCTCCGGCACCAGAATCTTCTGCTGCCCGCCCTTGTAGTTCACCGTGAGCACCCGCCCGTTGCTCACCACCAGATCGCCGACGCTGCCATTGGTCATGCTGCTGCCCTTGGCCAGATCGAACGGTCGATGACCATCGCCACTTCCGGCTAATTCCGGCGGAAACACATGCACTTCCAGCGCCTTGAGCGTGCCGTCCTCCTGTGGCATCGCCGCCGAACCAATGTAACTGCCGGGTTTGATGTCTTCGATATTGGCCAGGGTGACCGCGCGAACCTTGGTGTCGCCTGTCAACTGGATCACCACGTTCTCGCCGCTGTTGACGTGGACTTTCAGTGAATCGGCGCTGACCCCGGTAATCTCGCCGCGCACGCCGAGGCGCATCCCCGGTGCATCAGCGGCCTGCACGCTCGTCGCGCCCAGCAGGCTGATCAGAACAATCGTTGCAGTAAGGCGAAGCTTCATTGCAATCCTCCGGTCATCAATGTTGTACAAGCCAATGCAAACATAAGCACGCTATCGAACAGGATGTAAGTGAATGTATCATCGCCCCCTGACGGTCGGACGCAAGGTTCGCCGATGGATGACATGCGACAGCCACGGTCATTCCGCAACGGAATAACTGATATCGACCGAAGGCGCCTTCTGCCCATCGGGTTTGTCCCATAGCCTCACCGCATTCCCTTTCGCTGGATCGAGAAACCTTATGACCGCCACCACTCACGCAATGACCCGAGGCATGGTGCTGCTGTTCGCCTTTTGCTGCGGCGCCATCGTTGCCAACATCTACTACGCGCAGCCGATCATCGGCCTGATCGCGCCGGACATCGGTCTCTCCGACACCATGGCCAGCTTCATCGTCTCGCTGACGCAGATCGGTTATGCGCTGGGCCTGTTTTTCCTCGTGCCGCTGGGTGATCTGCTGGAGAACCGCCGGTTGATGATCATCACCACGGTGGTGGCGATTGCCAGCCTGTTGGCGGCGGCGTTTACCGATCAGCCAAATGTCTTTCTGCTGATCTCGTTGCTGGTGGGTTTTAGCTCGGTGTCGGTGCAGATTCTGATTCCACTGGCAGCGCATCTCGCGCCGGAAGAGTCTCGCGGTCGTGTGGTCGGCGGGATCATGGGTGGTTTGCTGCTGGGTATTCTGTTGGCACGGCCGGTGTCGAGCGTGGTGGCCGACCATTTGGGCTGGCGCGCGATGTTCATGATTGCCGCCGCATTGATGGCAGCGATCAGCGTTGTATTGGCGTTGACCGTGCCCAAACGCCAGCCTGATCACAGCGCCACCTATGGTCAGTTGATCGGTTCGCTGTGGACCCTGCTGCGCCAGCAACCGGTACTGCGCCAAAGGGCGTTTTATCAGGGCTGCATGTTCGCCACGTTCAGCCTGTTCTGGACCGCCGTGCCGCTGGAACTGGCGCGCAACCATGGTTTGTCGCAAAGCGAAATCGCCATCTTCGCCCTGGTCGGCGCCATCGGTGCCATCGCCGCGCCGATCAGCGGACGCCTGGCCGACGCCGGCCACACCCGCATCGCCTCGCTGCTGGCCATGCTCTTCGCCAGCCTGAGTTTCCTGCCCGCCTTCATCCACCCGGCCTACAGCGTCATCGGCCTGGCCGTGACCGGCGTGGTGCTCGATTTCTGCGTACAGATGAACATGGTCCTAGGCCAGCGCGCGGTGTACTCACTGGACGCGAAAAGCCGTGGCCGGCTGAACGCGCTGTACATGACCAGCATCTTCATCGGTGGCGCCTTCGGCTCGTCGGTGGCCAGTGCGGTGTACGAGCATGGCGGCTGGTTGTGGATCGTGATTGTCGGCAGTGTTTTTCCGCTGTTGGCGCTGTTGCGGTTTTTGAGTGTTTCGCAGCGTGGTTCATTGGCAGCGGCGTAAGGCGGCAAAAGCTTCGCGAGCAGGCTCGCTCCCACAGGCTATTCACTGAGCCTGGGGGAGCGATGAAGCTTAATAACGAACCAGTTTCTCCATCGCCGCATCCGCCAGAAAGGAGGAGCGGCTTTTGACGTTGTGTTCGCGCACGTAACGGTCGATGCGCTGAATCACGTAACCGGGCAGCGTTACGTTGACCTTTTCGGTTTTGCCGAGATAGGGCGAAATATCCAGCTCAAGCATGCCCCAGCCCATCTCGGCAAATTCTGGATTACTGCGATGAGCGGATGCCGAAGTCGGCATAGGAATCGACTCCCCGTCCGCCGCAATCTCCTGCAGCATGATGTGGGCGACTTCGACCGCCGCCTTGTAGGCATCTTCAAAGCTGTCCCCTGCCGTAACGGCGCCGGGAATATCGGGGATCTGAATACCGATGGCAGTGTTCTCGTCTCCCCACTCGATACAGATTGGATATTGCATTACGGATCTCCTTCGAAACTGGCTGGCGGGTTGTACAACCCGGCACGCCGCCTGATGCTTTTGACCGTTCCCAACGGCAAATCCTTTTTCAGATGTGGGACGGGAATCGTGTACGGGTTGTATCGGTGCTTGAAGATGTGATGACTGCCGGTGACCCGATCCAGCGTCCAGCCTGCCTCCTCCAGCTCCTTGATCAATAGCCTGCTCTGCACCAACCGCCTCCTTGCCTTGGTCTCACAAAAATAACTCTAGGGTTATATTTACTCAAGCACAGAAATTGGCAGAACGACGTCTGGTTGTTTTACAGGGTGTGATTGAAACTGCTGAACCCTGAGCGCTGTGCAGCACTTCCATGAGCAATTTCTGTGAGAACCCAGCAGGCACACAGCAAAACGGCGATCCGAAGATCGCCGTTTTCATTTACTGCCCGAATTGCTTGCCCAACCCCGGTGGCACGCCGTGGATGTTGGTGTCTTCCCACGGGCCGTTAGGGCCGACGGAGCGGCTCCAACCGTTGTTCCAGCGGTAGTAGGTGCGCTGGCGGTAGAAGGTGTTGGTCTGGTCGTCGAGGACGTAGACGCCGAGTTTCTGGTCCCAGTGGCTGTTGCCGCCCGGTGGCGGGGCGAAGCTGGCCGAGGTGCGCGGCACCGGTTTGGCCGGTTTCGCCGGGATGCTTTTGCCAGGCGTCGGCGAAGTCGACGGGGTCGGGCTTGGCTGCGACGGCGGAATTGGCGGCAAATTCGTCGTCGGTTCCGGTCGTTGCACCGCACATGCACTCAAGCCCAGGGCCAGTGTGAGGACTGTGATTCGGGCGATGGTGTGCATGGCGATGCTTTCCTGTTGTGTCCGGCTATTTGTCCGGGCTGTCGATGGTCAGTTTTTGTAGCGCAGTGGTGCTGCTGGCCAGTGGGCCGCTGCGACCGACCCACTCGCCGGCAGTCGGTTGGCCGGCGCGGGAGATGCGCGCAACCAGTTGGACTTCAGGGAAGTTCGACAGTTTCAACTGCGGCATCATTGCGTCAGCATCGCCCAGTTCGACGGTCACCGGCAGATCGGCCACGGTCAGGCGTTTGGCTGCCAGCGGTGCCGGTGGACCGGAGGTGGCGCGGGCGAAAATGAACACGCTGTCGCCCGGTTGCACTTTGCTTCTGAGTTCGCTGGCCAGATCGACGCTGACTTTCAACAGTGCGGCTTTCGCGGCTACCGGTGCCTGAGCGACTTTGCCACCGCTGGCTTCCAGACGTTCGGCGGCGCGTTTGATCCCGCCTTGCAGCGCGGCGCGGGAGCTATCCTCAGGCGGCAGTTGCGCCAGCAGACGGTTCCAGTAATCGATCGCTTCCTGATAACGCTCGCCTTCAAACGCAGCGATACCGAGCAAACCAAGGCTGGTCACTTCTTTCGGATCCGCCTTCAGCGCTTCGTCAGTCAGGGCCTGAATCTTCGCCGACCACTTTTTGCCATCAGCAAAATACTGCGCCTGCGCCCACTGACCGAGCAGCTCCGGTTGACGTCCGGCCAGATTGGCAGCGCGTTCGAACATCTTCGCCGCGTCCGCCGGACGCTCTTGCGCCATGTAGGTACGACCGAGGAAATACAGGCCTTCGGCAGAATCCGGTTGCGCCGCAACAGCACGTTCCAGACGCTGGGTCATTTCTTCCATCGACTGCGGTGCCTGGGCAAATTCGCGGGTCAGCTCGACTTTGTCGGCAGCACCGAAGTGCATATACAGGCCGAGGCCCAGCACTGGCACCAAGACTGCCGCCAGCAGCGGCAACGGTTTGCCCAGTTTCGAGATACGCGGTGCGGCAACCCCTTCGGTATCGGCCAGCAACTCACGCGCCGCCTCGGCACGACCGCTGTCCATTTGCGCGGCGTCGAGCACGCCTTCAGCCTGTTGCGATTGCAACTCGGCGACGCGCTCCTGATAAAGCGCAACGTTCAGGGCAGTACGATCCTCTTCACGCTGGGCGCGACGTTCGCGCAAAACCGGGATCAGCAGAAAACTCAGGGCGACCAGAAGCAACAGCCCTGCGGCAAGCCAGAAATCAATCATTCTTGGTTTTTATCCAACAGTTGGTCGAGGCGCTGACGCTCTTCGCTGGACAGCGCTTGCGGAGTCTCGGCACGCTGGCCGCGACGACGGCGGACGATCACCGCGATCACCACCAGACCACCGAGCAGCAGGCCGGCCGGGCCGAACCACAGCAGCGCAGTCTTGGCGTTGAGCGCCGGTTTGTAGCGAACGAAATCTCCGTAGCGATCGACCATGAAGTCGATGATCTGCTGGTTGTCCTTGCCCTCGCCGAGCATGCGGAAAATCTCTTTGCGCAGGTCCGCGGCAATCGGTGCGTTGGAGTCAGCGATGTCCTGGTTCTGGCACTTGGGGCAGCGCAGTTCCTTGGTCAACTCGCGAAAACGCTCACGATCGCCTTCTTTGGCGAACTCGTAGGTGTCGATGGCGGCATGGGCGACACCGACCAGACTCAAACCCAATATCAGCGCAGCCAGAAAGCGCTTCATGGCTTGGCCTCATCGACCAGCGCCTGATACTTGGCTGCGAGTTTTTCGCGCCAGACTTGTTCATCAATCACGCCGACATACTTGTCGCGGATAATGCCCTTGGCGTCGATGAAAAAGGTTTCCGGCGCGCCGTAGACGCCGAGGTTCAGGCCCAGCGAGCCTTCATCGTCACGGATGTCCAGCGCATACGGATTGTGGAATTCGGCCAGCCACTTCAAGGCATCAGCGTTGGTGTCCTTGTAGTTGATGCCGTAGATCACCACGCCGCGCTCGGCGAGTTTGTTCAGCACCGGATGCTCGACCCGGCAGGAAATGCACCAGGTGCCCCAAACGTTGACCAGCGCCGGTTTGCCGAGAATGTCAGCTTTGGTCAGGCTCTTGTCGCCCTGCACGTTGGGCAGGGAAAACTCCGGGAACGGCTTGTTGATCATCGCCGACGGCAACTCCGCCGGATCGAGATACAGACCGCGATAAAGAAACACCGCCACCAGCAGAAAAATCGCCAGTGGCACCAGCATCAACCAACGTCTCATGCAGCCGCTCCCGTCATGCCCAGTGCTTCACGCACCTTGGCTTTCACCTTGACCCGATAACGTCGATCCAGCGCCGCCAGCAATCCACCAAAACCAGTGAGCAAGCCGCCGAACCAGATCCAGCGCACGAACGGTTTGACGTGCACGCGCACCGCCCAGGCGCCGTTGTCCAGCGGTTCACCGAGGGCGACGTAAAGGTCACGGGTGAAACCGGCGTCGATACCGGCTTCGGTCATCACCGAGTTCTGCACGGTGTACAGACGTTTTTCCGGGTGCAGCACGCTGACTTCCTTGCCGTCACGAATGACCCGAATCGTGCCTTTGTCCGAGGTAAAGTTCGGCCCTTCGAAGTGCTTGGCGCCTTCGAAGACAAAGTGATAACCGGCCAGATCCATCGACTCGCCCGGTGCCAGACGCAGATCGCGTTCGGCACTGTTCTGACTCGACAACACCACGCCGAGCGCACACACGGCGATGCCGAGGTGCGCGATCTGCATGCCCCAATAACTGCGGGTCAGGGTCGGCAGGCCTTTGATCAAACCTTTGTGGCGAGTCTTGTCGACGATGTCGCGCGCACCGGCGAGCAATACCCACGCAGCGAGCAGGAAGGTCGCGATCACCGCCCAGTTGAAATCGCCGTAAGCGACACCGGCCACCACCGCCAGCGCGACGCTGCCGAGCAGCACCGGGGTCAGCATGCCGGCCAGCCATTTCACCGGCGTGTCTTTCCAGCGCACGATCACGCCGACCGCCATGACCATCATCAGCAGCGCCATCAACGGAATGAACAGCGCGTTGAAGTACGGCGGGCCGACCGACATTTTCGCGCCGCTCAGGGCATCAAGAATCAGCGGATACAGCGTACCGAGCAGAATCATCGACGCAGCAACGACCAGCACCAGGTTGTTGCCCAGCAGCAGGGTTTCCCGCGACCACAGGTTGAAGCCGACCTGACTCTTGACCACGGGTGCGCGCAGGGCGAACAGCGTCAGCGAGCCGCCGACCACGAACAACAGAAAGATCAGGATGAACACGCCGCGCTCCGGATCGGAGGCAAACGCATGCACCGAAGTCAGCACGCCGGAACGCACGAGGAACGTACCAAGCAGGCTCAGCGAAAACGCAGCAATCGCCAGCAACACCGTCCAGCTCTTGAACACGCCACGTTTTTCCGTGACCGCCAGCGAGTGAATCAGCGCGGTGCCGACCAGCCATGGCATGAACGAGGCGTTTTCCACCGGGTCCCAGAACCACCAGCCACCCCAGCCGAGTTCGTAGTACGCCCACCACGAACCGAGGGTGATACCGATGCCGAGGAAGGCCCAGGCGACGATGGTCCAGGGACGCGACCAGCGCGCCCACGCGGCATCCAGTCGACCGCCCATCAACGCGGCGATGGCGAAGGCAAACGCCACCGAAAAGCCGACGTAACCCATGTACAACATCGGCGGGTGCACGATCAGGCCGATGTCTTGCAACAGTGGATTGAGGTCAGCGCCATTGCTGGGCATTTGCGGCAGGATGCGTTTGAACGGGTTGGACGTGAGGATCAGGAACAGCAGGAAACCGGTGCTGATCATGCCCATCACCGCCAGCACTCGCGCCAGCATGACTTGCGGCAACTGCCGCGAGAACACCGATACGGCAAAGGTCCAGCCGCCGAGAATCAATGCCCAGAGCAGCAACGACCCTTCGTGAGCGCCCCACACTGCACTGAATTTGTAGTACCACGGCAACGCGGTATTGGAGTTGTTCGCCACATAGGCGACGGAGAAGTCATCGGTCATGAACGCGTAGGTCAGAATGCCGAACGCGAACAGCAAAAACGCAAACTGCCCCCACGCGGCAGGCTGGGCCAGACTCATCCAGAAACGGTCGCCGCGCCAGGCGCCAATCAATGGCACCACGGCCTGCACCAGCGCAAAACACAGCGCCAGGATCATCGCCAGATGACCGAGTTCAGGAATAAAAATTGCCGATGTCATCGATCAACCCTCCTTCGCAGGCGTTGGTGCCGATTGACCGCTGTCTTTCAAGGCTTTGGTCACTTCCGGCGGCATGTACTTCTCGTCGTGCTTGGCCAGCACTTCATCGGCCACTACCACGCCGTCGGCGTTGAGCTTGCCGAGGGCGACGATGCCCTGCCCTTCGCGGAACAGATCCGGGAGGATGCCGCGATAGGCGATGGTCACGGATTTATTGAAGTCGGTGACGACGAATTTGACGTCCAGCGAATCTTTCGAGCGCTGCAACGAACCGGCCTCAACCATGCCTCCGGCGCGAATGCGCGTGTCTTGCGGCGCTTCGCCGTTGGCGATCTGGGTCGGCGTGTAGAACAGATTGATGTTCTGCTGCAGGGCGCTGAGGGCCAGGCCGACGGCAGCGCCGACGCCGACCAGAATGGCCAGAATGATGATCAGACGTTTCTTGCGCAGCGGATTCACTTGCTGTTCTCCCGGCGCAGACGACGCGCCTCTTGTTGCAGATAGCGCTTGCGGGCCAGGATCGGTGCCGCCACGTTAAGAGCCAACACCGCCAGACAGATGCCGTAGGCCGACCAGACATACAGGCCATGATGGCCCATGGCGAGGAAGTCGCCGAATGAAGCAAAACTCATCGAGCGGCCTCCAGACTGTGCTGCACTTCTTCTTTCACCCAACTGGCGCGGGCTTCGCGCTTGAGCACTTCAAGGCGCATGCGCAGCAACAGCACGGCGCCGAAGAAGCAGTAGAAACCCAGCACAGTCAGCAGCAGTGGCAGCCACATTTCCGCCGGCATCGCCGGTTTTTCGGTGAGGGTGAAGGTCGCGCCCTGGTGCAGGGTGTTCCACCACTCCACCGAGTATTTGATGATCGGAATGTTGATCACACCGACGATGGCCAGCACCGCGCAGGCTTTGGCGGCGCTGTCGCGGTTGCTGATGGCATTGCCCAGCGCGATCACGCCGAAATACAGAAACAGCAGAATCAGCATCGAGGTCAGACGCGCGTCCCAGACCCACCACGAGCCCCACGTCGGTTTGCCCCAGATCGCCCCGGTGACCAGCGCTACGGCGGTCATCCACGCGCCGATCGGTGCGGCGCATTGCAGGGCGACGTCGGCCAGTTTCATCTTCCACACCAGCCCGACCACACCGCACACCGCCAGCATCACGTAGATCGACTGTGCGAGCATCGCGGCAGGTACGTGGATATAGATGATGCGAAAGCTGTTGCCTTGCTGATAATCCGGCGGCGCGAAGGCCAGGCCCCAAACGACGCCGACGCCAATCAGCAGCAACGCTGCGATGCTCAGCCATGGCAAGAACTTGCTGCTGATGCCGTAGAACCACTTGGGCGAGCCGAGCTTGTGAAACCAGGTCCAGTTCATACTGTTTCCATCACGGGTGCCGCTCATCGGTGTGAGCAGTCTCAGGGTCTTTGCTGGTTAAATTTTAACCAGACCTCATTATTCGCCGACGCTGATCTTCAGGCCAGCAGCTATTGCAAACGGTGTCAGGGTGATCGCCAGGGCGGTCAGGCTACCCAGCCACAGCAGATACCCGGTCGCCGGCATGCCTTGTAGAGCGGCCTGCAAGGCGCCACTGCCAAGGATCAACACCGGGATGTACAACGGTAAAATCAGCAGCGCCAGCAACAGGCCGCCACGCTTCAAACCGACCGTCAGCGCCGCGCCCACCGCGCCGAGCAAGCTCAGCACCGGTGTTCCCAGCAGCAACGAAAGCAGCAAAACCGGCAAACAGGCGGCAGGCAAACCGAGCATCAACGCCAGCAGCGGTGAGAGCAGAACCAGTGCCAGACCGGAGAAAAGCCAGTGTGCCAGCACCTTGGCCAAGACCAGAAGTGGCAGCGGGTGCGACGAAAGGACCCACTGTTCCAGCGATCCGTCTTCGAAATCACTGCGGAACAGCCCGTCCAGCGAGAGCAGGACCGACAACAGCGCCGCCACCCAGACTAACCCGGGGGACAGGTTTTGCAACACTTGAGTTTCCGGGCCGACGGCCAGCGGGAACAATGCGATGACGATGGCGAAGAAAATCAGTGGATTGGCCAGTTCCGCCGGGCGGCGAAACAGCAATCGGGATTCACGGGCAACCAGCAGGCCAAACACACTCATACTGACCAGTTCCCCAGATCGATGTCGCGATAACCGGCCGGCATCCGGCTCAGCGTGTGGTGCGTGGTCAACACCACCAGACCACCGCGTTCGCAGTGCCCGGCCAGATGTTCTTCGAGCTGCGCCACGCCTTGCTTGTCCAGCGCGGTGAACGGCTCATCGAGAATCCACAGCGGCGGGCTGTCGAGATACAAGCGTGCCAGCGCCACGCGGCGCTGCTGACCGGCGGACAGGCTATGGCAGGGAACATCTTCGAAACCGCGCAATCCTACAGCTGCCAGCGCTTGCCAGATGGCCTCGCGTTCGGCGGGATGATGCAGCGCGCAGAGCCAAGACAGGTTTTCTTCCGGGGTCAGCAAATCCTTGATCCCGGCGGCGTGGCCGATCCACAGCAGGTTGCGTGCGAGTTCGCTGCGTTGTTCGCTCAGCGGCTGGCCATTGAGCAGGACTTGCCCGGCGGTCGGCTGCATCAACCCGGATAGCAGGCGTAACAGGCTGGTCTTGCCGCTGCCGTTGGGTCCGCTGATCTGCACCATATCGCCACTGGCGAGTCTCAATTCGAGATTTTCGAAGAGCAGCCGCAGATCACGTTCACACGCGAGGGCAACGGTTTGCAGGACAGGACTGGTCAAGGGATCACGGGCCTTATACGGTTCAAGTCGGCTCTGGCGCGGCCGTTAAAGAGATGCAGCATAGATGCATTGACGGCTCGATCTAGAGAGCTGGGTCAAACAATTGCTATGTTTTTTGTTCGAAGCGCAAGACGGGCGGCATTATACATGTCGTGCCTTACTCTCAAGAGTGCAATTTCCTCAGGTTGTGTCCGCGTATGACAGGCGAAATGAACATCCTCCCGCTCCCGCCCACCACCCCGGCGACCGTTCGCCCGCAGGTCGGTGAGCTGCTCAAGCTGCTGACCCCGGTCGAAGGCCTGATCGGCGCCGGGCAAAGCGCCAAAGCCGAGGTGTTGTCGCTCAAACAGGCGGATCAGACTTTTCAGTTATTGCTCAAGGTGACCGTCGACGGCGGACGCCAAACCACCGTGCAGGCGACCAGCAATCTGCCGTTGCCCCAAGGCACCAGCCTGGCGATCACCCAGCCCTCGGCGGGCAACCTGGCGATTACCGTGCAGCAGGCGATTGCCAGCAGCGTCGCCACCCTCACCCGCATCGACACCGCGCAATTGCCGGTCGGCACGCTGCTGCAAGGCAAAGTGCTGACCTCGCAGGCGCTACCGCAGACGCCGGGGCAGGCAGCGGTGTTCCGCTCGCTGGTCAGCCTGCTCAACACCGCACAGAGCGGCAGCACATTGACCATCGACAGCCCGCAGCCGCTGCGCATTGGCACCTTGCTGTCGGCGTTGGTGGAAGACTCACAAACCCTCAAGTTTCTGCCGATGAGCAGCCGCCAGGAACAACTGGCCGTCAGTCAGCAACTGCTCGGCCAGCAAAGTCGTCAGGCATCCCTGACAGGGTTGTTGAATGCTTTGCAAAATCTGCCGAGCGATACCGATCAGACATCGCAGGATTTGCGCGCGGTGGTCGACAAACTCCTTGCCAGCCTGCCGGACGTGCAACAACTGAGCACCGCCAAAGGCGTCGCGCTGGCGCTGGCCAACAGCGGCGCGTTCCTCGAAGCAAAACTGCTGACCGGCCAGAACCCGACGCTGGCTCCGGACATGAAAGCCGATCTGCTCAAGCTGATCGCACAACTGACCCCGGGCCTGCCGAGCAGCACCAGTTTCAACGCGATCATCGCCGCCAACACCTTGGCGCAAGCGCTGCCGAGCTTCGTCCGTAACGCCCTCGGCATGCTCGGCCAGGTCAGCGCCAAACCGGTGCCCAGCAGCTTCCCGCTGCCCGAGCGTTTGCTGCAAAGTCAGGACGGCGAAGGCGATCTGGAGCAATTGTTGCGCCTCGCTGCTGCCGCTGTTTCACGCCTGCAAAGCCATCAACTGTCGAGCCTGGAGCAGACCGGCGTCACCGACGATGGGCGCCTGCTCAGCACCTGGCAACTGGAAATTCCCATGCGCAATCTGCAGGACATCGTGCCGTTGCAGGTCAAGTTTCAGCGTGAAGAAGCGCCGGAGCGAGAACCGCAACCCAACGAACGCCGCGACGAGCGCGAACCCAAGCAGCAACTGTGGCGCGTCGATCTGGCGTTCGACATGGAGCCGCTCGGGCCGATGCAGATTCAGGCGCAACTGATCGCCGGCAGCCTGTCCAGCCAACTGTGGGCCGAACGGCCGTACACCGCGGACCTGATCGGCAACAACCTGTTCGCCCTGCGCCAACGCCTGCTAGATCGCGGGCTCAACGTCGGCGACCTCGACTGCCACCTCGGCACCCCGCCGCAGGGCAACCAAACCCGCCTCGAACACCGCTGGGTCGACGAAACCGCATGAACGATTCCACTGCCCCACGCCAGGCCATCGCCCTCAAGTACGACGGCAACCACGCCCCGACCCTCACCGCCAAGGGTGATGATGAACTGGCCGAAGAAATCCTGCGCATTGCTCGCGATTGCGAAGTCCCAATCTACGAGAACGCCGAGCTGGTACGGTTGTTGGCGCGCATGGAATTGGGCGACAGCATTCCTGAAGAGCTGTACCGCACCATCGCCGAAATCATCGCGTTTGCGTGGAATCTGAAGGGCAAATTCCCCGAGGGGCAGGACCCGAATGCGCCGATGGTCGAGAAGGATGTGACCCTGCGCGGCGATGATTATTAAACCCTAAAGCACAAGATCGCAGCCTTCGGCAGCTCCTACATTGGAATGCGTTTCCCTGTAGGAGCTGCCGAAGGCTGCGATCTTTTGATCTTGCTTCTAGTTCTTGTGAAGCTTGCGCATCAACTCCGCCTCAGCCTGGGTCAACCCACAGGACTGAGTCAGTTCATCGACGCTTGCGCCCATGCCTACCAGTTTCGCCGCCTGGGCGAATGACAGGCTCGACGGGTCGCGTTGTTCAAGCGCGACAATCTTGTCCGGCAACGGACTCACCACCGCGCGCAACTCGTGCAGGGCGTCGCCCATGCGCACATTGCCGTTCTGGTAATCGTCGACACGCTTGGCCAGTTCCTTGATGCGCTGATCACGCAGCGCATCGCCCTGGGCCTGTTGCGCAGCGATGACGCGCTGCGCCTTGATGTACGACACAAACATTGCCAGCGTGCCTGCCCAGAAGAGGAACAGGACAATGACCGCGACCTCGAGAATCAATCAGATATTCTCCAGGTCCGACCATTCTTCTTCGCTCATCATCTTGTCCAGCTCGACCAGGATCAGCAACTCGTTGTTCTTGTTGCACACGCCCTGGATGAACTTGGCCGATTCTTCGTTGCCGACGTTTGGCGCCGTCTCGATTTCCGACTGACGCAGGTAAACCACTTCGGCCACGCTGTCGACCATGATGCCGACGACTTGCTTATCGGCTTCGATGATGACGATACGGGTGTTATCGCTGATCTCGCCGCTGTTCAGGCCGAAGCGCTGACGGGTGTCGATCACGGTGACCACGTTACCGCGCAGGTTGATGATGCCCAGCACGTAGCTCGGTGCACCTGGCACTGGAGCGATCTCGGTGTAGCGCAGCACTTCCTGAACGCGCATCACGTTGATGCCGTAGGTTTCGTTGTCCAGTTTGAAGGTTACCCATTGCAGGATCGGATCTTCAGAACCTTTTGCATTCGTCGCCTGACTACTCATACCCTGACCCCTCGAAAAAACCGCTCTGAGCGGTGTGTGTTCTGTGTGGCGGCATTCAACAATGCCGTCGCCTGATTGTTATGTCGGCAGCTATGTCGGTTTATGTAGCGGCTTGTGGCCGCCGAGGTGCTTTGCCCCACCGCTGGCGATCAACTCGGCCAGTGCGGAAACGTCAAGCAATGCACACATGTGCTCAATCACGGTGCCGGCGAGCCATGGCCGCTGACCCCGGTGACTTCTCCATTTGATTTCATTCGGGTCCAGACGCAACGAGCGACTGACCTGATGCACCGCCAAGCCCCACTCGTAACCTTGTACCGAAATCACGTACTGCAGGCCCTGACGGAAGTCATCGCGATAGCGATCGGGCATGACCCAGCGCGCGGTGTCCAGCACTTTCAGGTTGCCGGCCTGGCTCGGCAGAATCCCGAGGAACCATTCCGGCTGACCGAACAACGGCGTCAGCTCATGGCCAGCCAGCGAATAGATCGAGCCGAGGCACACCAGCGGCACGGCCAGGGTCAGGCCAGCGACGTCGAACAGCAGGCATTCGAAGGCTTCCGAGGCCCACGCCGGACGACCATCGGTTTCCACCGGTGGCGGCGTGTTGTTCGGCGGCAGATGCACTTCCACCAGCGGCGGGACCAGCGTTTGCTCGACGGGCGCGGGTGCGACTGGTGCCGGAGCCGGTTCGACCACGGCCGGTTCCGGCGCGGTTTTCAGCAATTGGGTTTGCAGCAGCGGAGCGAGCGTCGAGACCGATGCACGAACCGGCGCTGCTTCCTCGATCAAAGCCACCGGCGCTTTGGCAACCGCTGCAACGGCAGGCGCGGCAACCGGCGCAGCAGGCCTGGCCGCTTTCTGTGCGTCACGCGCCTGCTCTTCCAGTACCGCGGCCTGAAACTCGTCCAGCGCCTCGCTGCTTTCCACAACTTCAGGCTGCGCCTCAATGACCGGCGGCAGCTCCTCAGGAATTTCCTGCAGCAAATTATCCAGATAAGACTGCAGCGCCAATTGCGGCTTCGACGTCAACTTGACCGGCCGATTCATACGCAACCCCATGTAGGAGCTGCCGCAGGCTGCGATCTTTTGATCTTTTCAGGAACGCCAAAAAGCCGGATCAAAAGATCGCAGCCTGCGGCAGCTCCTACAAGGTTCAACGTCATTCAAGCCACCTGCGGAACAAGTTGTTGCGCCAACAGATGCTTGAGCAGCGCGCGATACGCCAGCACGCCACGGCTCTTGCCGTCGAATTGCGAAGGCGTGACACCGGCACGACTGGCATCGCGCAGACGAGTATCGACCGGGATATAACCCTGCCAGATCTCTTCTGGGAATTTGTCGCGCAGCACACGCAAGGTATGCATCGATGCCTGCGTACGGCGATCGAACAGGGTCGGCACGATACTGAACGGCAACGCCTGTTTGCGCGAACGATTGATCATCGCCAGGGTGTTGACCATGCGCTCCAGACCTTTGACGGCCAGATGCTCGGTCTGCACCGGGATCACCAGTTGCTGGCTCGCTGCAAGGGCGTTGACCATCAGTACGCCGAGCAACGGCGGGCTGTCGATCACCGCGTAATCGAAGTCCTGCCACAGCTGCGCCAGACTCTTGGCGATTACCAGACCCAGGCCACTCTGCCCCGGCGACTGACGCTCAAGGGTTGCCAGCGCGGTGCTCGATGGCAGCAGCGAAATACGTTCGTCACTGGTCGACAACAGCAGCTGCCCCGGCAGGCCTTGCGGCACGCTGCCCTTGTGCAGAAACAGGTCGTAGTTGCTGTGTTCCAGGCTGTCGGGGTCGTAGCCGAAATAGCTGGTCATCGAGCCGTGCGGGTCGAGATCGACCACAACCACGCGCTTGCCCGCCTCGGCCAGCAATCCGGCTAAAGCGATGGAAGATGTGGTTTTACCGACACCACCCTTTTGATTGGCGACTGCCCAGACTCTCATTCGGTTCGTTCCTCCCGGCCGATATGCTCGACCGAGACATAGCTCAGCGTGTTAATGCGGGTGACGGAGAATTGACGGCACTCTCGCGTCCCGGCGTCTTGACCGGGGTCGGTGCAGTTTGTGTGCCAGCCCGCTTCAATGCAGCGTCCGGTTGCGCATTGGCGGTTCCGGTGCCCGTGAGGCTGCGGCGCACATCGAGATTGCGCGACACCACCAGCACCACACGACGGTTTTTCGCACGGCCTTCAGCGGTGGCGTTATTGGCGACCGGCTGGAACTCACCGTAACCGACCGAGGCCAGGCGGCCAGGATTGACACCCTGCATCGCCAGCATGCGCACGATGCTCGCCGAACGCGCCGAAGACAGCTCCCAGTTGGTCGGGTACTGCGCGGTGCGGATCGGCTGATCATCGGTGAAACCTTCGACGTGGATCGGGTTATCGAACGGCTTCAGAATCGCCGCGACCTTGTCGATGATGTTGAAGGCGATGTCGCTTGGCATGGCGTCACCGCTGCCGAACAACAGGCTGGAGTTGAGTTCGATCTCGACCCACAGTTCGTTGCCACGCACGGTCATCTGATTAGAGCTGATCAAGTCACCGAAGGCGGCGCTGATGTCATCGGCAATGCTTTTCAGTGGATCGCTGGCGCCGGCGATACCGGCGTCGACCTGTTCGGCGTCCTTGACCAGCGGCTTGGCCGGGGTCACGGTCTTCGGTCGTTCATCACCAATCGGGATCGGTTTGAGCGAGCGGTCGGAGTCGGTGAAGACCCCGATCAGCGCTTCGGAAATGACTTTGTACTTGCCTTCGTTGATCGACGAAATCGAGTACATCACCACGAAGAACGCGAACAGTAGCGTGATGAAATCCGCGTAGGACACAAGCCAGCGCTCGTGATTGACGTGTTCTTCCTGGTGGCGACGACGAGCCATGAGGTTATTCCCTTAATCCATGAAGCCTTGCAGCTTCAACTCAATGGAGCGAGGGTTTTCACCTTCGGCGATCGACAGGATCCCTTCCAACAACATTTCGCGATAACGCGACTGCCGCAACGCGATTGACTTCAGCTTGGCCGCCACCGGCAGCAACACCAGGTTGGCACTGGCCACGCCGTAAATGGTCGCGACGAACGCCACGGCGATGCCGCTGCCCAGTTGCGTCGGATCGGCGAGGTTGCCCATCACGTGAATCAGGCCCATCACCGCACCGATGATGCCGATGGTTGGCGCGTAGCCGCCCATGCTTTCAAAGACTTTCGCCGCCTCGATGTCGCGGGCTTCCTGGGTGTAGAAATCCACTTCGAGGATGCTGCGGATCGCTTCCGGCTCAGCGCCGTCGACCAGCAGTTGCAGGCCCTTGCGCGAGTAGTTGTCCGGTTCGGCATCGGCTACGCCTTCCAGACCCAGCAGGCCTTCCTTGCGCGCGGTGAGGCTCCAGTTGACCACGCGATCAATGCCACCGGCCAGATCGACCCGTGGCGGAAACAGAATCCAGGCGAGGATCTGCATGGCGCGTTTGAACGCGCTCATCGGCGATTGCAGCAGTGCGGCACCGATGGTGCCGCCCAGTACGATCAATGCCGCCGGGCCGTTGGCCAGCGCACCGAGGTGACCACCTTCAAGGTAGTTACCGCCGATGATGGCGACGAACGCCATGATGATCCCGATAAGGCTTAAAACATCCATCAGAGACACGCCTCGACAATGTGTTTGCCGATGTCGTCGAGGCTGTATACCGCGTCGGCGAGGTCGGCTTTAACGATGGCCATCGGCATGCCGTAGATCACGCAACTGGCTTCGTCCTGCGCCCACACCGCGCTGCCGCCCTGCTTGAGCAGACGTGCGCCTTCACGGCCGTCAGCGCCCATGCCGGTCAACACCACCGCCAGAACTTTGTCGCCGTAGGATTTCGCCGCCGAACCGAAAGTGATGTCCACGCACGGCTTGTAGTTCAGACGTTCGTCGCCCGGGAGGATTTTCACCGCGCCACGGCCGTCGATCATCATTTGCTTGCCACCCGGCGCGAGCAACGCCAGGCCCGGACGCAGGATGTCGCCATCCTCGGCTTCCTTGACGCTGATGCGGCAGAGCTTGTCGAGACGTTCGGCAAATGCCTTGGTGAATGCCGCCGGCATGTGCTGGATCAGCACGATCGGCGCGGGGAAATTCGCTGGCAACTGAGTCAGCACGCGTTGCAGCGCCACCGGGCCGCCCGTCGACGTACCGATGGCAACCAGTTTGTAGGCTTTGCGTTTCGGTGCCGGCGACGAAGCGCTGGCAGCCGGAGCACGGCTTGGAGCAGGTGCATGCACAGGCGCGGGTGTCGGACGTGCCGGTGCGCTGGTGCTGTGGCTGCTGAAGCTGGATGGCGCCGGAGCAGGCGTCGGTGCCGGCGCTGCGGCTGGAGCCGGCGCACTGTAAGCACTGAAACGACGGTTACTGCGCGAGATGCTATGCACCTTTTCGCACAGCAACTGCTTGACCTTCTCCGGGTTACGCGAGATGTCTTCGAAATTCTTCGGCAGGAAATCCACCGCACCGGCGTCCAGCGCATCCAGGGTGACCCGGGCGCCTTCGTGCGTCAGCGAGGAGAACATCAACACCGGGGTCGGGCAGCGCTGCATGATGTGCCGCACTGCCGTGATGCCGTCCATCATTGGCATCTCGTAGTCCATGGTGATCACGTCCGGCTTGAGTGCCAGCGCCTGATCGATCGCCTCTTTACCGTTGGTGGCGGTGCCGACCACCTGAATGCTCGGATCCGCTGAAAGAATTTCCGAGACGCGGCGGCGGAAAAAACCCGAATCGTCCACCACCAGGACTTTGACTGCCATAAACACTCCATTAGGTGCAGCGGGACGTTGTCGCCCCGCCGCCCCGGATTCAAATACGCCGTGCGGCGTAACGCTTGAGCATGCTTGGAACATCGAGAATCAGCGCGATGCGGCCGTCACCGGTAATGGTGGCGCCGGACATGCCCGGAGTGCCCTGCAGCATTTTGCCCAATGGCTTGATGACCACTTCTTCCTGACCGACCAGTTGATCGACGACAAAGCCGATCCGCTGCGTGCCCACCGAAAGGATCACCACGTGGCCTTCACGCTGCTCTTCGTGAGCGGCGGAGCTGACCAGCCAGCGCTTGAGGTAGAACAATGGCAGCGCCTTGTCCCGCACGATCACCACTTCCTGACCGTCGACGACGTTGGTGGTCGACAGGTCGAGGTGGAAGATTTCGTTGACGTTGACCAGCGGGAACGCAAACGCCTGATTGCCGAGCATGACCATCAGGGTTGGCATGATCGCGAGGGTCAGCGGCACCTTGATGACGATCTTCGAGCCCTGGCCCTTGGTCGAGTAGATGTTGATCGAGCCGTTGAGCTGGGAAATCTTGGTCTTCACCACGTCCATGCCGACACCGCGGCCGGACACGTCGGAGATCTCGGTCTTGGTCGAGAAACCCGGGGCGAAAATCAGGTTGTAGCACTCGGTATCGCTGAGGCGATCGGCCGCGTCCTTGTCCATCACACCGCGTTTTACCGCGATGGCACGCAGGACATTCGGGTCCATGCCTTTGCCGTCATCGGAAATCGACAGCAGGATATGGTCGCCCTCTTGCTCGGCTGCCAGCACCACGCGACCACCACGGGCCTTGCCCGACGCTTCGCGTTCTTCTGGCGACTCGATGCCGTGGTCGACGGCGTTGCGCACCAAGTGGACCAGCGGGTCGGCCAGGGCCTCGACAAGGTTTTTGTCGAGGTCGGTTTCTTCACCCACCAGTTCCAGGTTGATCTCTTTCTTGAGCTGACGCGCGAGGTCGCGAACCAGACGCGGGAAGCGCCCGAAGACCTTCTTGATCGGCTGCATCCGCGTCTTCATGACCGCGGTCTGCAAGTCAGCGGTGACCACGTCGAGGTTCGACACGGCCTTTTGCATGGCTTCATCGCCGCTGTTCAGGCCCAGGCGCACCAGACGGTTACGCACCAGCACCAACTCGCCGACCATGTTCATGATTTCGTCGAGACGTGCGGTGTCGACGCGCACGGTGGTTTCGGCTTCGCTCGCCGGTTTTTCCGGTGGCGGTGTCGCCGGCGCACGGGCCGGAGCCGGTGCAGCAGCGGCAGCCGGTTTTGGCGCTTCGGCTTTTGGCTCAGGCTTGGCGGCAGCCTTGGGCGCTGCAGCAGCGGCCGGTGCCTTGGCGGCAGGTGTGGCGACGGTCGAAGCACTGCCAGCAGCGGCGGTGCCGACTTCGGAGAACTTGCCTTTGCCATGCAATTCGTCGAGCAGCGATTCGAACTCGTGATCGCTGATCAGATCGCTGCCGGCAGCGGCGGCCACTGGAGCAGCCGGCGCAGGTGCCGGCGCAGGTGCCGAAGCAATCGCCGACTCCAGCGCATCCACGGCAAAGTTGCCCTTGCCATGCAACTGATCGAGCAAGGCTTCGAATTCGTCGTCGGTGATATCAGAGCTGTCGCCCTTCGCCGGTGCCGCTGGGGCTGCCGCCGCTGGCGCAACCGCGTCCACCGCGAACTGGCCCTTGCCGTGCAACTGATCAAGCAACGACTCGAACTCGGCATCGGTGATTTCATCGCTCGCAGCTTCACTGGCCGTTTGCGCAGGTGCAGCAGCGGCCGGGGCTTCCGCTTCAGCCTTGACGGCGTTCAGCGAATCCAGCAGCTGTTCAAATTCGTTATCGGTGATGTCGCCCGACGCGTCGCCTTCGACGACCAGCTCTTCGATCATCTCGGCCACTGGCGAAGCCGGGGCTTCGTCCGCCGATTGCGGTTCGGCCAGACGCGCCAGGGCGGCCAGCAGTTCCGGGGTGGCGGCGGTGATCGGAGCACGCTCACGAACCTCAGTGAACATGCTGTTCACCGCGTCCAGTGCTTCGAGGACAACGTCCATCAGTTCTGCATCAACGCGACGCTCACCCTTGCGCAGGATGTCGAACACGTTTTCGGCGATGTGACAGCACTCCACCAGCTCATTGAGCTGAAGGAAGCCGGCGCCCCCTTTTACAGTGTGGAAACCGCGAAAAATTGCGTTGAGCAGATCTGCGTCATCCGGACGGCTTTCCAGCTCGACCAGTTGTTCGGACAGTTGCTCAAGAATCTCGCCGGCCTCAACCAGGAAATCCTGAAGGATCTCTTCATCGGCGCCGAAGCTCATTAATGGGGTGCTCCTACAGGTCTAAAAACCCAAAAAACCTAAAATTCCAAAACTCTAGAACCCGAGGCTGGATAACAAATCGTCCACATCGTCCTGACCGGACACAACGTCTTCTCGTTTATCGGCATGAATCTGCGGACCTTCACCCTGCGAGAGATGTTTTTGTGGATCTTTTTCTGCAAGCATCGCGGCGCGGTCATGTTCGATGCCCGCAAAGCGGTCGACCTGACTGGCCATGAGCACGAGTTTGAGCAAATTGCTTTCGACTTCGGTGACCAGTTGGGTCACACGCTTGATCACCTGACCGGTCAGGTCCTGGTAATCCTGGGCCAGCAGGATGTCGTTGAGATTGCTCGACACCGCACGGTTGTCCGTGCTGCTGCGTGACAGAAAACCGTCGACCCGGCGCGCCAGTTCACGGAACTCTTCAGCCCCGACCTCGCGACGCATGAAGCGGCCCCAATCGGCGCTCAAGGTCTGGGCTTCATCAGCCAGACTGTTGACCACCGGCGTGGCGCTTTCCACCAGATCCATGGTGCGGTTGGCCGCGGCCTCTGTCAGCTTGACCACATAGCCCAGGCGTTCGGTGGCGTCGGTGATTTGCGACACTTCCTCGGCCTGCGGCATGTTCGGGTCGATCTGGAAGTTGACGATCGCACTGTGCAGTTCACGTGTGAGCTTGCCCACTTCCTGGTACAGGCCACGGTCACGGGTCTGATTGAGCTCATGGATCAGTTGCACAGCGTCGCCGAACCTGCCTTTTTCAAGGCTTTCGACCAGTTCGACCGCGTGTTTTTTCAGGGTCGACTCGAAATCGCCCTGTGAAGATTCGTTATGCTCCATAGCTCCCCCGCGCGTTCATCAGCCGATGCGTTCGAAAATCTTCTCGATTTTGTCTTTCAACGCCTGAGCCGTGAAAGGTTTGACTACGTAGCCGTTTACACCGGCCTGAGCGGCTTCAATGATCTGCTCGCGCTTGGCTTCTGCAGTCACCATCAGCACTGGCAGGTGCTTGAGCTTTTCATCGGCACGCACGTGGCGCAGCAGGTCGATACCGGTCATGCCCGGCATGTTCCAGTCCGTTACCAGAAAGTCGATGCTGCCGCTGTTGAGCACTGGAATGGCAGTCACGCCATCGTCAGCCTCGACGGTGTTGGTGAACCCAAGATCACGCAGCAGGTTCTTGATGATCCGCCGCATCGTTGAGAAGTCATCAACGATGAGGATTTTCATGTCTTTGTTCAATTCGACCTCCAAGCAGTCTTAAACGCGCCCAGCACCTGGACGCGCCACTTCAATCAATCGGCTTAGCACTCGAAGACTGTCTGGAGCACAACAGAGCAAGACCGGTGCCGTTCATCACCGCACCAGCCTCGTTCGCAGTGTCCCCACACCGCCTTCAGCGCGCTCGCCACTCCCCCAAACGCCCCCGCAAACGGGCCGCGCACTGGCTGTGTAACTGGCTGACCCGCGATTCACTGACGCCAAGGACTTCACCGATTTCCTTGAGGTTCAGCTCTTCGTCGTAGTACAGCGCCAACACCAGTCGCTCACGCTCCGGCAAATTGGCAATCGCGTCCGCCAACGCAGCCTGGAAACGTTCATCTTCCAGATCGCGCGACGGCTCAAGATGAGCACTCGCGCCATCCTCGTGCAGCCCTTCGTGTTCGCCGTCCTGCAGCAGGTCGTCGAAACTGAACAGGCGGCTGCCCAAGGTGTCATTCAAAATCCCGTAGTAATCGTCGAGACTCAATTGGAGTTCGGCTGCAACCTCGTGATCTTTAGCGTCACGGCCGGTTTTAGCTTCAATTGAGCGAATTGCGTCACTGACCATACGGGTATTGCGGTGAACCGAGCGTGGCGCCCAGTCCCCTTTGCGCACTTCGTCGAGCATCGCGCCGCGGATTCGAATGCCCGCGTACGTTTCAAAACTGGCGCCTTTGCTGGCGTCATATTTGGTCGAGACTTCGAGCAGACCGATCATTCCGGCCTGGATCAGGTCTTCGACCTGCACACTCGCCGGCAAACGCGCCAGCAAGTGGTAGGCAATGCGTTTGACCAGTGGCGCGTAACGCTCGATCAGTTCGTACTGCGCGTCACGTGCCGACTTCTTGTAGTAGTTCATACCGCTTGCGGTCATAGCACGGGCCCTGCCGTTTGCTGCACGAGGCGCTCGACGAAAAACTCAAGGTGGCCACGCGGGTTGGCGGGCAGCGGCCAGGTGTCGACCTTCTGCGCGATCGCCTTGAACGCCAGTGCGCACTTGGAACGCGGGAAGGCTTCATACACCGCACGCTGCTTCTGCACCGCTTTACGCACGCTTTCGTCGTAAGGCACGGCGCCGACATATTGTAGGGCCACGTCAAGGAAGCGATCCGTGACCTTGGTCAACTTGGCGAACAGGTTGCGCCCTTCCTGCGGGCTCTGCGCCATGTTGGCGAGGACGCGGAAGCGGTTCATGCCGTAATCGCGGTTGAGCAATTTGATCAGCGCGTAGGCGTCGGTAATGGACGTCGGCTCGTCGCAGACCACCAGCAACACTTCCTGGGCTGCGCGCACGAAACTGACTACCGAGTCACCAATACCCGCAGCGGTGTCGATCACCAATACGTCGAGATTGTCGCCGATGTCGCTGAACGCCTGAATCAGGCCGGCGTGTTGCGCCGGACTCAGGTGGACCATGCTCTGCGTGCCGGACGCCGCCGGCACGATGCGAATGCCACCGGGGCCTTGCAACAGCACGTCGCGCAATTCGCAACGGCCTTCGATGACGTCGGCCAGCGTGCGCTTAGGGGTCAGCCCCAACAATACGTCAACGTTCGCCAGACCGAGGTCGGCGTCCAGCAGCATGACCCGACGGCCAAGCTCTGCCAGCGCCAGCGACAAGTTCACTGACACGTTAGTCTTGCCGACGCCACCTTTGCCGCCGGTCACCGCGATCACCTGTACGGGATGCATGCTGCCCATGTTATTTCTTTACCTTGTCTTGCATAGACGGAGGCCACATTACTGGCTGCGCGTTCACAACCGGAACAATGCATGGCAGACCATCGATGTAGGTACAAAAACTGTTCATGAATACCTCAGCCTACCTGCTTGGTCGGGCTGTGATAGATATCAGCGAACATGTCAGCCATGGCTTCTTCGCTGGGTTCTTCCTGCATTTGCACGCTGACGGCGCGGCTGACCAGTTGATGACGACGCGGCAGATGCAAATCATCCGGAATCCGTGGGCCATCGGTCAGGTACGCGACCGGCAATTCATGACTGATCGCCAGGCTCAACACTTCGCCAAGGCTGGCCGTTTCATCCAGTTTAGTCAGGATGCAGCCGGCAAGCCCGCAACGCTTGTAACTGTGATAAGCGGCGGTTAGAACCTGTTTCTGGCTGGTGGTTGCCAAGACCAGATAATTTTTTGACCGAATGCCACGCCCGGCCAGACTTTCGAGCTGCATGCGCAGGGCTGGATCGCTGGCTTGCAGGCCGGCAGTATCGATCAGCACCACGCGTTTGCGCAGCAGTGGATCCAGCGCCTGCACCAGCGATTGGCCCGGATCGACGTGGGTCACCGGCACATTGAGAATGCGACCCAGCGTCTTCAGCTGTTCCTGAGCGCCGATACGGAAACTGTCCATGCTCACCAGCGCGACATTCTGCGCGCCGTATTTCAGCACATAACGCGCGGCAAGCTTGGCCAGCGTAGTGGTCTTGCCCATGCCGGCCGGGCCGACCATGGCAATCACACCGCCCTCTTCCAGCGGCTCGACTTCCGGTACGGCAATCATCCGTGCCAGGTGCGCGAGCAACATGCGCCAGGCCTGACGCGGCTCTTCGATATCGGTGATCATCGCCAGCAGATCGCGCGACAACGGGCCGGACAGGCCGATACGTTGCAGACGGCGATACAGATTGGCTTGCGCCGGACGGCTGCCTTGCAGCTGATTCCAGGCCAGGGTACCGAGCTGGACTTCCATCAGCTCGCGCAGGCTGTTCAATTCAAAACGCATCGAATCCAGTGCGCGCGGATCAACACCGCCGGAAGACTGCGCAGGTGCCGGGGCTGGACGCGCCGGAGCGGCGTAGGTCGGCTCGGTCAGCGGTTCAGCTGCGGTCAGCGGCAGGCCGGCCGTCAACGGCAGGCCGGCGAAAATCTGGCGATTGCTGTTGCCATCGGCTTCGCCACGCAGGCTCAACTCGGCCTGAGCGGTGACGATGCGCGACTGGGTCTTGCGCAGCTCGTCTTCGAGCTCCATGTTCGGAACCCGTGGCGCCAGCGCCGACAATTTGTAATCCAGTGCCGCCGTCAGCTCGACACCGCCGGCAATGCGGCGGTTGCCAATGATGGCGGCATCAGCGCCCAGCTCATCACGAACCAGCTTCATGGCCTGACGCATATCGGCGGCAAAGAAACGCTTAACTTGCATAAACCACTACCTCAGCCGTTGGGCCCTACTGTCGCAACGATGGTCACTTGCTTGTTGTCCGGTATTTCCTGGTAGGCCAGCACATGCAATCCAGGGACTGCGAGGCGGCCAAAGCGCGAGAGCATCGCGCGGATCGGGCCAGCGACCAAAAGGATCACCGGCTGACCTTGCATTTCCTGACGCTGCGCCGCTTCGATGAGCGAACGCTGCAGCTTCTCGGCCATGCTTGGCTCCAGCAGAACGCCCTCTTCCGAGCCTTGTCCTGCCTTCTGCAGACTATTGAGCAATATTTGTTCCAACCTTGGTTCCAAGGTGATCACAGGCAGCTCCGACTCAGTGCCTACAATGCTTTGGACGATGGCGCGCGATACGCCGACGCGCACCGCAGCCACCAACGCGGCGGTATCTTGACTCTTCGCAGCGTTGTTGGCGATGGTTTCGGCAATACTGCGGATATCGCGCACCGGCACGTGTTCGGCCAACAGCGCTTGCAGCACTTTGAGCAGTTGCGACAGCGAAACCACGCCCGGCACCAGCTCTTCCGCCAGTTTCGGCGAGCTTTTGGCCAGCAATTGCATGAGTTGCTGCACTTCCTCGTGGCCGATCAGCTCACTGGAGTGCTTGTACAGAATCTGGTTCAAGTGCGTGGCGACCACGGTGCTGGCATCGACCACGGTGTAACCGAGCGATTGTGCCTGGGCACGCTGGCTGATTTCGATCCACACCGCTTCCAGACCGAAAGCCGGATCTTTGGCATTGATACCGTTGAGCGTGCCGTAGACCTGGCCCGGGTTGATCGCTAGCTCGCGATCCGGGTAGATCTCGGCTTCGGCGAGGATCACGCC
This sequence comes from Pseudomonas sp. AC242, assembly GCF_979258655.1. Taxonomy (NCBI): domain Bacteria; kingdom Pseudomonadati; phylum Pseudomonadota; class Gammaproteobacteria; order Pseudomonadales; family Pseudomonadaceae; genus Pseudomonas; species Pseudomonas sp. AC242. Next base: position 1,028,853 of record NZ_OZ409873.1, on the reverse strand, counting down.
CATCAGAGTCAGGCGATAGGCGCTCGGCGCCAGATCGAGGTTGTCGCGGATGTGCACGGTCGGCATCAGGAAGCCCAGATCCTGCGAAAGCTTCTTGCGCACGCCCTTGATCCGCGCCAGCAATTGCCCACCCTGATTGCGATCCACCAGCGGGATCAGGCGATAACCGACTTCCAGACCGATCATGTCGATCGGCGTGACGTCATCCCAGCCCAGCTCCTTGGTTTCCATGGCGCGGGCCGGCGACGGCAGCAGTTCCTGCTGGCGCTTGACCTCTTCCAGCGCCACGACCTTGGCCACGTTCTGCTTCTTCCAGAACAGGTACGCGCCACCAGCGGCCAGCGCAGCCATGCTCAGGAAGGAGAAGTGCGGCATGCCCGGCACCAAGCCCATCACGGCCATCAAACCGGCCGCCACCGCCAACGCTTTCGGCGAGGCGAACATCTGGCGATTGATCTGTTTGCCCATGTCTTCCGAACCGGAAGCACGGGTCACCATGATCGCCGCCGCTGTCGATAACAACAGTGATGGCAATTGCGCCACTAAACCGTCACCGATGGTCAGCAAGGCGTAAACCCGACCGGCATCGCCGAAGCTCATGCTGTGCTGGAAGATACCGACGGCCATGCCGCCAATAAGGTTGATGAACAGAATCAACAGACCAGCGATGGCGTCACCCCGGACGAACTTGCTGGCACCATCCATCGAACCGTAGAACTCGGCCTCTTGGGCGACTTCCTGACGGCGCATCTTGGCCTGGTTCTGGTCGATCAGACCGGCGTTGAGGTCGGCGTCGATCGCCATTTGTTTGCCGGGCATTGCATCGAGGGTGAAGCGCGCGCTCACCTCGGAAATCCGCCCGGCACCCTTGGTCACCACGACGAAGTTGATGATCATCAGGATCGCGAAGACCACGATACCGACCACGTAGTTACCGCCGATCACCACCTCACCGAAGGCCTGAATCACCTTACCGGCAGCGGCGTGGCCGTCCTGACCGTGCAGCATGACCACCCGCGTCGAAGCTACGTTCAACGCCAGCCGCAGCAACGTCGCGACCAGCAGAATCGTCGGGAACACCGCAAAATCCAGCGGCCGCAGCGCGTACACGCAGACCAGCAGAACGACGATCGACAGCGCGATGTTGAAGGTAAAAAACACGTCGAGCAGGAACGGCGGCACCGGCAACATCATCATCGCCAGCATCACCAGCAGCAACAACGGCACGCCCAGATTGCCCCGACTGAGGTCGGCAACGTTTGTGCGAGCAGTGTTGAATAACTGAGAGCGATCCACCGGTTTTCCCCGTTCCTTTAAAGCAAACTTTTGACGCCCAGAGCGGGCTCACGGCGGGTACTGCAAGAAGCTTTCCAACTTTTGCCGGGGAATGAAATCGGGAGAGAAACATGCCCCCTGTAGGAGTGAGCCTGCTCGCGATAGCGGCGTGTCATTCAAAAAATTCGTCAACTGACACTCCGCTATCGCGAGCAGGCTCACTCCTACATTTGGTGTGCATTTCACTCTTACATTTGGAATGCAGTCTCTTCTGGGAGTGAGCCTGCTCGCGAAGAGGCCAGTGAAGTCCGCCAAATCGCCTTTTAAACTCAGGCGTTTAAAAGACACCTCCAGACACGCCTTCCAGGCTACAAATCCTTGCGCCATTGCCTACAGCCAAGCCAGAATCCGCCGGCTTGTGCGTCTTGGGGTCGGGTTCTATTGTGGGTCGGTCGCTGACGAATCAGCGATCGGGTCTCGCAGCCCGTCGATCTCTGGACGCACAACACCCGCTTTTTTATGGCGGCTGTACGTGGGAGACCTTCGGGTCTGCCGGTTCTAGAGTCCCGGTCTGCGACCCGCGTATAGCTGCCACCCTCATTCGTCTCGCAGCGAACGTTGGCAGCTCCAATGACTCTAGGAGCTTCACCATGATCAAACCAACACCCAACCCACCCGAAACCGACCCCACCTCCCCCTACGAATCCCTCGATTCCAAAAAGCTCCACGACGCCGCCGACCGCGCCCTCGATCACTACCTCTGCCCACCCGGCTCGACCCCGCCGCCACGTAAAACCCGTCGGATGTACGCCGTCACCGCAGATTTCAAGAACGAGGAACTGCTGGCCGATGCCAGCGAAACACTCGCCTCCGCCAGAACCATCGCCCATGACTTCGCCCATCTCATCCCCGCATCACAGCGCAGGACATTGTTGGGGATCGCGCAATTAATCATGCTTGGCGAGCTGGCGGTGAATCGGGCGCTGGATAATCTGGAGTTGCCGCAGTAGCACGGCTCGGTGGCACGCCTTGAGTGAGGCGTTGTGACTGCTGACGTCTTCGTTGGATCGCCGCTCGGAGCAACCCGTGTTTCCAGGCATAAAAAACCGCCGCACCGCGCAATCGGGACGGCGGTTTTTTAACGCCGGTTACTTCGCGGTCAGTATCTGCTTGGGCGCAATATTGCCGAAGCCGAGCTGGTCGCGGCCAACATAGCGCGTACCCCGTAAAACTTGCTCACCTTCGACCTCAACGAAGTCCTCATCCATGTACATCAGCACGACCTTGGTCACTGGCGCAATGACTCCCGGGACCGTCAGATCACTTTGCAGCAGATTGAGCGCCCAATGAAACTGGATGACCGGCAAATCTCCGATTTCGATCTGACCCGTGTCATCCAGCGATCTGAAATCTCTGCGCGCAGTCACGCGTAACTTGTGCCCGACCAGGGCAAACTCCGGTTTGCCATAACGCACCTGCCGACGAGGGCCGGTCGCCCATTGATCGTTGTAATACCCGGGTGAGGTGAAGAGTTCGAACAACGTCTGATTGTCGCGGACGTTTCCCGCTGCACCGAACAGGTAGTTGTAGGAATAGTGATCAGCCAGGCCATCCAGTTCAGGCCTGATCGCATTGATCGGGTTGTCGAGATAGTTCGGAATATAAGCATTGGCCATTTGTTTGAAATGGGTGAAATCCAGGTCCATGTCGAAAGTGACGGTGTAACGGATGGCCCGCTCTTTCGGATTATGTTCCAGTCGCCCTGACACATATTCCAGGCTCATGCCCTCGAGTTTTCGGTAAATGCGCTCTGCCATGATCACTCTCCTGATTCGGTAAACTTGCGCCCCTATCTCGACGTCATGGACAGCCGTCCGTCTACTGTAAGAGTTGACAGGTGAATGGCACTTCCAGACCAACGGTCTCTCGACGACTAGCCAGCCAAAAGAGGACATCTGCAAAGCCACCGTTCATCGGAAATACTCGATCACCTGTCAGATCTGACAGTGGCGAGAATTCGTACTTCCTGCATCAAATGGAGCCTTTCCAGGCAATCACTCGAACGCAGGAGACACCTCATGAACTCAGTTTCAGCAGTCACCGATCCAGCGGCGCCAAAAGTACTTGAAGCACATGGCTCTGCGGGCGATCAACTCGACTTCAATAATGTCTATTACGCCCAATGCATCACCGCTCAAGTCCCGCACTACACCGGTATGGCCCGCGGTCATACGGTTCGCATTACATGGGAAAACCCTCGGCACACCTACCACTCGGAAGTGATCACGGTGGGGACACCTGGCACCATCGACATCCGCATTCCGCGCTTGGAGGTGATCGATAGCATTGGCCATACGGTGAAGGTCTTTTACACGGTACGTACGGCCCCGGGCACGACCTTGATTCCTTCGCGCTATTTGCTGCTGCACATTCTCCCTCAGTCATTCGATCTCCTGGCACCGACCCTGTCGAGTGATCAGAAAACTGTTAGCGTCAACTACGCAGGCATGACGACGGGCTATACGGTACGTGTGCGCGCTACCGCCAACACGCTATGGGAAAGTGATACGCGACCTGTTCAGGCAGGTGTCACGCCAGTCTTTACACTTCCTTCTGACTGGCGAACAAACAATCGCGGCGCCGATGCCCTGATCAATTACACCGTGTACAAATCGGGAAGCGGTGAGCGGTTGATGTTTTCGAAGGTGTTGAGGGTGCGGGTAGGCGAGGCGGTACCAGGACCCGATCTGCTCGAAAACTTTGATTCATACTCTGATCGCTCTATCTCGCCCGGCCAAAGCTTCAATCTTGCGAGCATGAAAGTCACAAACCTTGGCAGTCAAGGACTGGTCAGACTTACAGATGCCAGCCCAATTTACATCCCAGGACAAATCGAGCACAAAGTGCTGGTAACAGATGGGACCATTTCCACACTAAGGCTGGACTTAAACTCAACCTATTCACGTGTTCGCTTTTGGTACCAGGACGTGCACATCGCTGCAACCGCTATGTTCTACGACACAGCCGGTAATCCACTCGGAAAAAAAGAACTGGTTAATTACAATCCGGGCAACAGCCCTAAGCAGCTTGATTTCTCGGCCCATGGCATCGCGCGTATAGATATTCAAAACCCCACTAGCGACGTTGTCCGATACGATAATTTCGAGCTGACCAACTGAGAACCGACGCCTGAATTTCGGAAGTTTTTCCTTTTCCAGCATCCGGATCTAGCAGCGCCATTCAGAAAACGCGCCGGGACTAAACGGGGCCAGCCTACGTTTTTCCAGCATTCCGAATCAAAAGATCGCAGCCTTCGACAGCGCCTACATGGTTATTTGTAGGCGCTGTCGAAGGCTGCGATCTTTTGCTTTTGAAGCTCGCGCCAAGGAACTCTCGGGGACAGACCACGTATTAATCCCCTGTGGGAGCTTGCTCGCGAGGGGTCAGTGAAGTCAGCGCAAATTGCGTTTTAAACTCGGTTGTTTAAAAGACACCTTCAGACACGCCTTACAGGCTACAAATTCTTGCGCCATTGCCTACAGCTACGCCAGAATCCGCCGGCTTGTGCGCTTTGGGGTCGGGTTCTATTGTGGGTCGGTCGCTGACGAATCAGCGATCGGGTTTAGCGACCCGGACCATCTCAGTGCATCAGCGTTCGTGGCTTCGTTGTGGGACTCTTCGCCCGCAATTACGTTATGGCGGCTGTATGCGGGAGACCTTTGGGTCTACCGGGGTGCCTGTGACCGGTTCGCTAACCTGCGTACAGCTGCCACCTTCACTTGTTTAGCGACAGGGAAAGAGTGGCTCCATAACCTCAGGAGCTTCACCATGATCAAACCAACACCCAACCCACCCGAAACCGATCTCGCCTCCCCCTACGAATCCCTCGATTCAAAAAAGCTCCACCAAGCCGCCGACCGCGCCCTCGATCACTACCTCTGCCCACCCGGCTCAACCCCACCGCCACGTAAAACCCGCCGGATGTACGCCGTCACCGCGGACTTCAAAAACGAGGAGCTGCTGGCCGATGCCAGCGAAACCCTGGCTTCGGCCAGAACCATCGCCCATGACTTCGCCCACCTCATACCCGCGTCACAGCGCAGGACGCTGCTGGGTATCGCGCAGCTGATCATGCTCGGCGAGCTGGCAGTGAATAGGGTGATGGATAATCTGGAGTTGCCGCAGTAGCGACACGCGATGATCGTTCCCACGCTCCTGCGTGGGAATGCCTCAACGGACGCTCCGCGTTCGGCTTTGGAAGGGACGCGGAGCGTCCCGGGCTGCATTCCCACGCAGAGCGTGGGAACGATCATAAAAAACCGCCGCCCGTTTTCAGCGGCTTTGCGGACAGTTGGTCAATACCGCAGGATTTTCACTTTTCCATTCTTGCTCTTGGATAATTCGAACTCGACCTCGCCGCCCACCTTGACGCTCGCCTGCAGGACATCAGCCAATGGAATGCTGAATCGGTACTCTTTGGCGGTCAGAAAAAAACCCGTGGCCTCAGCAAAGGAAAGGCATCGTCCGGATGGCTTCGGCGTGATGGTGCCTTTACCGGTTTTTTCATCGTAGCTACTGAAAATACCTTTCATTGCCTTGCTCCCTTTCACTCGCCCGCCCGGCCGCGCCAGCGCGCGACAGCACCTTGCATCAAACTGCAAAATCACGGCGACTGCACCTGTCAGAGTTGACAGTAAAGGGAGGTCTCAGACCAATGGCCGCAAGGCAACGTCAGGAATCGCGACGCAGATCCGGCGGGATCGGCAAGTCGTCCTTGAGCGGATCCGGACGTTTGCCCTTGCCCGCACGGAACTGGCGGATCTGGTAGACGTAGGCCAAGACCTGAGCGACTGCCAGGTACAGCCCGCCGGGAATTTCCTGATCCAGCTCAGTGGAGTAGTAGATCGAGCGCGCCAGCCCCGGCGATTCGAGGAGCATGACGTTGTTGGCGACGGCGATTTCGCGGATTTTCAGCGCGAGGAAGTCGCTGCCCTTGGCCAGTAATATCGGCGCGCCGCCCTTCTCCGAGTCGTACTTGAGCGCGACGGCGTAGTGGGTCGGGTTGGTGATGACCACGTCGGCGTCGGGAATCGCTGCCATCATGCGGCGCTGGGACATTTCGCGCTGGGTCTGGCGGATGCGCTGTTTGACCTCCGGACGACCCTCCTGATCCTTGTGCTCGTCGCGCACTTCCTGCTTGGTCATCAGCAGTTTCTTGTGCGCTTCCCAGAGCTGCACCGGCACGTCGACGGCGGCAATGATGATCAGGCCGCAGGCCAGCCACAAGGTACTCCAGCCCACCAGCGTGACGCTGTGAATGATCGCCATTTCCAGCGGCTCGTGGGCGATCCGCAACAAGTCATCGACGTCCGCCGACAACACCACCAACGCCACACCCAAGGTAATCAGAAACTTGGCCAGCGCCTTGAGCAGCTCGACCACAGCCTTGAACGAAAACATCCGTTTGAGGCCCGCCGCCGGGTTCATCCGGCTGAACTTGGGCGCCATGGAACCCGCCGCAAACAGCCAGCCACCGAGGGAAATCGGCCCGATCAGCGCCGCGAGCAACAGGGTGATCATGAACGGCTGGATGGCCAACAACGCCATCTGACCCGACTTCAACAGAAATGCCCCCATGGAACCCTGATCCATGATCACCTCACGCGACAGCGTGAAGTTCAGGCGCATCAGCTCCATCAAGTCTTCGGCGAGCATGCCGCCGAACACCAGCAGCGCGCCGGCGCCGGCCATCATCACGGCGAGGGTGTTGAGTTCTTTGGAACGAGCAATCTCGCCCTTCTCACGGGAGTCTTTTTTGCGTTTGTCCGTGGGGTCTTCTGTTTTGTCCTGACCGCTTTCGCTCTCTGCCATGACTCAGCGCGCCCGTGCCAGTTCGCGTAGCAGCTGCAAGGCTTCAGTGGCCAGCGGCTGATACTGATTGAGAATGTCCGCCAGACCAACCCAGACGATAAACAGACCGAGGACCAAGGTCAGCGGAAAACCGATGGAAAAAATGTTCAGTTGCGGTGCGGCGCGAGTCATTACGCCAAATGCGATGTTGACCACCAGCAGCGCCGTAACTGCCGGCAATACCAGCAGCAACGCCGCACCAAGGACCCAGCCGAGTTTGCCGGCCAGCTCCCAGTAATGCGCGGTCATCAGACCGCTGCCGACCGGTAGCGTGGTGAAGCTTTCGGTGAGCACTTCGAAGACCACTAGGTGGCCGTTCATCGACAGGAACAGCAGCGTCACCAGCATGGTGAAGAATTGCCCGATCACTGCCACCGAGACACCGTTGGCCGGGTCGACCATCGAGGCGAAACCCATGCCCATCTGGATCGCGACAATCTGCCCGGCCACGGCGAAGGCCTGGAAAAACAGTTGCAGGGAAAACCCGAGCACCGCGCCAACGAGAATCTGCTCGGCTATCAGCAGCAAACCGCTGAGGTCCAGCGGGCTGACCGCCGGCATCGGCGGCAGGCTCGGCGCAATGCACACGGTGATCGCCACCGCGAAATACAGGCGGATCCGGCGTGACACCAGGGTGGTGCCGAACACCGGCATCACCATCAGCATCGACGCCACGCGAAACAGCGGCAACATGAACGACGCCACCCAGGTACTGATCTGGGTGTCGGTCAGCTGAAGCAGCGATTGCATGGCTTAGCCGATGACCATCGGGATGTTTTTGTACAACTGAATGATGTATTCCATGAACGTCTGCACGATCCACGGACCGGCGACGATCAACGTCACCAGCATCACCAGCAGACGCGGCAGGAAGCTCAACGTCTGTTCGTTGATCTGGGTCGCAGCCTGGAACATCGCCACCAGCAAGCCGACCAACAGGCTGGGCACTACCAGAATCGCGACCATCAATGTGGTCAGCCAAAGGGCTTCACGAAAGATATCGACCGCAACTTCCGGCGTCATGGCGAGACACCTCCAAAACTGCTGGCCAAGGTGCCGATGATCAGCGCCCAGCCATCCACCAGCACGAACAGCATGATCTTGAACGGCAGCGAAATGATCAGCGGCGAGAGCATCATCATACCCATCGCCATCAGCACACTGGCCACGACGAGGTCGATGATCAGGAACGGAATGAAGATCATGAAGCCGATCTGGAACGCGGTTTTAAGCTCGGAGGTGACGAACGCCGGCACCAGAATGGTCAGCGGCGCCTGATCCGGGGTGGCGATGTCGGTGCGCTTGGACAGGCGCATGAACAGCTCCAGATCGCTGGTGCGGGTCTGGGCGAGCATGAAGTCCTTGATCGGCACCTGGGCTTTTTCTACCGCTTGCTGGGCGGTGAGTTTTTCCGCCAGATACGGTTGCAGCGCATCGTTGTTAACCCGATCGAACACCGGGGCCATGATGAACAGGGTGAGGAACAGCGCCATGCCGGTGAGGATCTGGTTCGACGGCGTCTGCTGCAGGCCGAGGGCCTGACGCAGGATCGAGAAGACGATGATGATCCGGGTGAAACTGGTCATCAGAATCACGGCCGCCGGAATGAAGCTCAGCGCGGTCATGATCAGCAGGATCTGCAGACTGACCGAATACTCCTGCGCGCCATCGGCGTTGGTGCCCAGCGTGATCGCCGGGATCGACAACGGATCGGCGGCGAACGCCAGCGGCGCGGCCAGCAACAAGGCCAGCGTCAAGACGATGCGTAACGCACCCATTACTTCGTATCCTTCTGATCCTTGCCGAGTATCTTCAGCAACTGCTGGGCAAAATCCGGAGTGGCTTTTTCACTGGTGCTCGGCACTGGCACCGGCTCCTTGAGCACGTGCAGCGCGGTGATGGTGCCGGGGCTCAAGCCGAGCAGAATTTGCTCGTTGCCGACCTGCACCAGCAACAAACGGTCACGCGGCCCGAGCGCGCGCGAACCGATCAACTCGATCACTTGCCCCTTGCCGGCCGGCCCTGCCTGCTGCACCCGGCGCAACAGCCAGGCGAGGAAGAAGATCAACCCCAGCACCAGCAACAGGCCGAACACCAGTTGCGTCAGTTGCCCGGCCACGCCGCTGTTGACCATCGGCGCGGTGGCGGCAGGCACTGTGGTGGTCGTCGACGGTTCGGCGGCCAGCACGCTCAATGGCAATGCCAGCAAAGCCCAGAGAAACCGTTTCACTCAGCGCAGCTTCTTGATGCGTTCGCTTGGGCTGATCACGTCAGTCAGGCGGATGCCGAACTTCTCGTTGACCACTACCACTTCGCCGTGCGCGATCAGCGTGCCGTTGACCAGCACGTCCAGCGGCTCACCGGCCAGACGATCGAGCTCGATCACCGAACCCTGGTTGAGTTGCAGCAGGTTGCGGATGTTGATGTCGGTGCTGCCGACTTCCATCGAGATCGATACCGGGATGTCGAGGATGACGTCCAGGTTCGGGCCGTCGAGGGTCACCGGATCGTTGTTCTTCGGCACGCTGCCGAACTCTTCCATCGGCAGACGCGAGCCGCTGGCTGCGTCGGCGGCCAGCAGGGCGTCGATGTCAGCTTGACCGTCACCGGTTTCTTCCAGGGCCGCAGCCCATTCGTCAGCCAGTGCCTGGTCGTCCTGGGCGTTCATATCGTCGTTCATCATGTGTCCTCGGCGGGCAACAATTCAGTTAATGCAAAAGGGGGTGTGGCGCCGTTTCAGCGGCGCTCGATCGGCTCGATCACTTGCAACGCGAGGTTGCCTTTGTGTGAGCCCATCTTGACCTTGAAGGCCGGCACGCCGTTGGCGCGCATGATCATTTCGTCCGGCATCTCGACCGGGATCACATCCCCCGGCTGCATGTGCAGGATGTCACGCAGCTTCAACTGGCGCCGCGCGACGGTGGCACCGATCGGCACGTCGACGTCGAGCACGTCCTGGCGCAGGGCGTTGACCCAGCGCTCGTCCTGATCGTCGAGGTCGGACTGGAAACCGGCATCGAGCATTTCGCGCACCGGTTCGATCATCGAGTACGGCATGGTCACGTGCAGATCGCCGCCACCGCCATCGAGTTCGATGTGGAAGGTGGAGACCACGATCGCTTCGCTCGGGCCGACGATGTTGGCCATGGCCGGGTTCACTTCCGAGTTGATGTACTCGAAATTGACTTCCATGATCGCCTGCCAGGCTTCTTTCAAATCGACGAAAGCCTGCTCCAGCACCATGCGCACCACGCGCAGTTCGGTCGGGGTGAATTCACGCCCTTCGATCTTGGCGTGACGGCCGTCGCCACCGAAGAAGTTGTCCACCAGTTTGAACACCAGTTTGGCGTCAAGGATGAACAGCGCGGTGCCGCGCAACGGTTTGATCTTGACCAGGTTGAGGCTGGTCGGTACGTACAGCGAGTGCACGTATTCGCCGAACTTCATCACCTGCACGCCACCGACGGCAACGTCCGCCGAGCGGCGCAGCATGTTGAACATGCTGATGCGGGTGTAGCGGGCAAAACGCTCGTTGATCATTTCCAGAGTCGGCATGCGTCCACGGACGATGCGATCCTGGCTGGTCAGGTCGTAGCTTTTGACACTGCCGGGTTCGGCAGCGTTATCGGTCTGTACCAGACCATCGTCGACGCCATGCAACAGCGCGTCGATTTCATCCTGGGACAGCAGATCCTGCACGGCCATGTCGTGTTCCTACTGCAGTACGAAATTAGTGAAAAGCAACTGTTCGATCACCACTTTGCCCAGCTCTTTCTGCGCCACTTCCTGGACGCTGGCGGTGGCCTTCTGGCGCAACATCTCCTGGCCGACCGGGGTCGCCAAGGTGGCGAAATCCTGACCGGAGAAGAGCATCACCAGGTTGTTGCGGATAACCGGCATGTGCACTTTGAGCGCTTCCAGATCAGCCTGATTACGCGCCAGCATGGTGATGCTCACCTGCATGTAGCGCTGACGGCCGTTCTGGTTGTAGTTGGCAACGAAGGCCGGCGCCATCGGCTCGAAAATCGCCGGTTGCTTGCCGACAGGCGCTGCATCGGCGGCCTCGGCAGGCTTGCTCTGGGCACTGTGCATGAAGAACCAGGTCGCCCCCACGGATGCGCCAATGGCCAATAGCAACGCCAGCACGATCACAATGATCAGCTTGAGTTTGCCTTTGGTTGCGGGGTCTTTCACTGCTGCTGTTTCGCTCTTCGCCATGCCAATAATCCGTCACTATTCGGGTTTTCACAGTCGCACGGCAAGGCAAGAGCAAGTGTTATGCCAGAAGTGTCGGAGGTCGTGGAGACAACGCTAAAGTCAAAGGCACCCTCACCCCAGCCCTCTCCCGGAGGGAGAGGGGGCCGACCGAGTTATTTTGCCGTGATACGTCGACCTGAAGTACCGAGTCGACTATGGACTCACAGCAAAAGTATCAGGTCGGCGTACTTCGCCAGCATCCCCCCAATCAGTCCCCTCTCCCACTGGGAGAGGGCTAGGGTGAGGGTTTTCAGAGGCCGACCGAGGTGTCTTGCTTCATACACCGAGCTGAAAGACCGGATCGATTATGGATTCACGGCAGAAGTATCAGATCGGCGTACTTCCCCAGCATCCCCCAATCAGTCCCCTCTCCCTCTGGGAGACGGCTAGGGAGGGTTTTCAGAGGCCGACCGAGGTGCCTTGCTTCATGCATCGACCTGAGAGACCGTATCGATTATGGATTCACAGCAGAAGTATCAGGTCGGCGTACTTCGCCAGCATCCCCCAATCAGTCCCCTCTCCCACTGGGAGAGGGCTAGGGTGAGGGGCTTTTGATTTGATCAGGCGTAATAGTCGACCGCGCTGCTGCCGATCACGCTGGTGGTTTGCGCAGCGGCATCAGCAATGGCGGCAGGCGCCAGTTCTTCATCCGCCGAATCGAGGCGACCACCGGCAGCGCGGGTGTGGCCACTCTGGCCCTGTTGCGCCTGCTCCTGACCTTGCTGGCCCTGCCAGCCACGGCTCTGATCGGAGACATTGACGTCAACCTGGCCCATGCCCTGCTGGTTGAACATTTCACGCAGGCGATGCATCTGCCCGTCCAGCGCTTCACGCACACTTGGATGCGCGCTCATGAACGTGACCTGGGTCTGTTGATCCGGGACCATGTTCACGCGGATGTCCAGACGTCCCAGCTCCGCTGGCTGCAACTGAATGTCCGCCGCCTTCAGATTGGCGCTCGACAGATACATGACGCGGTTGACCACTTCCTCGGTCCAGCCGCTCTGGTGCATGGCAATCGGCTGATTCACCGGCACCGCATTCGCGGTCTTCGGCGTAGCCGCCTGCGTCAGTGCCGCCAGACGGTTGGCGAAGTCATCCACACGGGTATCGCTGGTCGCAGTCTTGAGATCTTTGAGGCCATCGTCGATCAACCCGCTGAAGGCTTTTTCGCCGCCCTGGCTGGTGCTGTCCTTGTCGGCTTGTACGTCGAGCATGCTGGCCATGCCAGCGGCAAAGTTCTGCGCCGCAGTCAATTCGCCGTCGGCCTGAGCCTGAGCTGGCGACGCTTTCGGCTGCGCCTGGCTGGCAGCGGAAATGTGCCCGCCCTGCTCCATCGCCATGCGCACGGCCGGCATCGAATCGAGGGGATCGGCCGAAGGGTCGAAATCGCTGTCGGTGGCCGGTGCCGGATCTTTGACCGTACCTGGTAGCGCGGCAACGGCTGGGGTTTCGGTTTCAGGCTGGGCAGTCGCGACGACCGCCGGAGTCTGCACAACCGGCGCCGCAACCACCGGCTGCACAGCGGTTGCCAATGCCGGATCGAGTGTCGGATCAACCGGCGTCGCGTCTACGACTGGAGTCTGGGAGGTGTCAGTGTTGTCGTCGCTGCTGGCGGTACTGTCATCGGTCGCCGCGGTTTTATCGGCAGGCAAGTCGTTGCCGCTATCGGCAACCGCCGGCTGCGCAGCGGCAGACTGATCTTCGCCAATGTCCTTTTTGCCGCTGTTGTCAGCGACCTTGTCACGCGACGACTTGGGCGAATTGTCAGCGGTGGCGACAGGCTTGCTCGATCCCTGGTCGGCGAACACTTTAGCGAAGCTTGAGGCCTTATCCCCGGTATCTACGGCCATGGCCGACGTTTTCGCAGAGGCGGCTTGCGCCTTGGCCTGAGCGGCGTTCTGAAGAAGGATGTTGGGGGTCGCAGGCATGAAACGGTCTCCGCTGCACTGGGATCGTAGGTACAGTTGCAGAGATAAATGCAAGTGCCGGGCCAGATTTGCCCGGCGCTTGAGAAAAGCGCCGGACGGCGGGATCAGTGCGTGTGAGCGGGATGTTTTTCGCTTTCGTAAACCGGGCGAACTTCAGCAAATTCGCCGCTGATCTCAGCGACCAGTTTGACTATTTCCGCCGGGCTCTTGTCTTTGGCGTCCGATTCGAGTTCCTGGCAGAGCGCCGCCAAGCGGACAGCTCCCATATTGCTGGCGCTGCCCTTGAAGCTATGGGCAACATCCGACAACACCTTGGCATCAGAGGTCTTTTGCAACTCGCCCAAGCGACTTTCGGAATCCGCCAGAAAGGTATCCAGAAGCTCCGGATAACCCTCCTCCATGACTTCGCGCAGTACGCTCAGCGCCTCGCGATCAATATGTGTGTCAGTCACTTGTTCACTCCTTGATCAAGAATTGCGCGGATTATGCCTCAACCTCCCAGGAAAACTCCACGCGAGCACTACGACCTTCGTCCGACCAACTCGCATTACGCCCCAATTGCCGGACCAGACTGACGCCGCGCCCCGACAAACGGACACCATCCAGCGGCCGCTCCATGACCCGCGCCACATCAAAGCCCTTGCCGCTGTCTTCAACACGAATGATCAGTCGGCCGCCCTCGCCGTGTGGCTGCACCTGCAAATGCACGCGCACGAAACCGTCCTGCAGTGACTCCAGCCGATCATTGCGCTGCTGGTAGTAACGAGCGAACCCCGCCGCATCGCGCTTGAGACTGGAATCCAGACCGAGCACGCCATGCTCCAGCGCATTGGAATACAACTCGGCCAGCACGCTGTACAAAGCACCACTTTGCGCCCGCAGCCCATGCACCTCAAGCAGCAACTGCAACAGATACGGCAAGGGATTGAAGCGCTTGAGCGTGGCGCCACGGAATTCGAAACTCACCGACCAGTCCAGCGGACAGGATTGGCCGCTGTCGGAATACACCGGCGCCGACGGCTTGACCTGCGCCGGCTCCAGCAGGCTGACCTCGACCATGCTGACATCGTCGCGCGCCTCGCCGCGAAAATCCCGCAGTGCCTGCTCGATATCCTCGAACAAGCGATCCGGCTCGCGGTTGGCGGCGAACACCTGCTGCAAACGCTCGACACCGAACAGTTGATCACTGGCGTCACTGGTGTCGATCACCCCGTCGGACAACAGAAACACCCGATCGCCGACGGCCATCGGATGCACTTCCGTACGGTCATCGAACGCCTGCGCACTCAGTACCCCCAGCGGCAAGTGCCGTGCGGCCAGTGGTACACGCTCGCCAGTAGCAATCCGATGCAGATAACCGTCAGGCATGCCGCCATTCCACACTTCGACCGAACGCCGCTGAAAGCTCAGACACAACAGCGTGGCGCAACAGAACATGTCGACCGGCAGAATGCGTTTGAGCTTGGCATTCATCTCGCGCAGGGTTTCGGCCAGGCCATAGCCCTTGGCGGTCATGCCGTAGAACACCTCGGCCAAAGGCATCGCCCCGACCGCTGCCGGCAGGCCATGACCGGTAAAATCGCCCAACAGCACATGCATGTCGCCCGCCGGCGTGTACGCCGCCAGCAGCAAGTCGCCGTTGAACAAGGCATAGGGCGATTGCAGGTAGCGAATGTTCGGCGCGCTGAGGCAACCGGAGTGCGCAACCTTGTCGAACACCGCTTTGGCCACGCGCTGTTCGTTGAGCAGGTAATCGTGGTGTTTGGCGATCAGGTCGCGCTGTTGCAGCACGGTTGCCTGCAAACGCCGCAAGCGATCCATCGCCTTGATTTTGGCGGCGAGGATCACTTGGTTATAGGGCTTCGCCAGAAAGTCGTCACCCCCGGCCTCCAGACAACGGGCCAGCGCTTCGCTTTCCGTCAGCGACGTGAGGAAGATGATCGGCACCAGCGTCTCGCCCGCCAGCGCCTTGATCTGCTGCGCTGCTTCGAAGCCGTCCATGACCGGCATCATCGCGTCCATCAGTACCAGATCGGGTTGCTGGCGACGAAACAAGTCGACCGCTTCGGCACCGTTGGCCGCCGTCAGGACTTCATG
The DNA here is from genome assembly GCF_979258655.1 of Pseudomonas sp. AC242. Classification (NCBI taxonomy): domain Bacteria; kingdom Pseudomonadati; phylum Pseudomonadota; class Gammaproteobacteria; order Pseudomonadales; family Pseudomonadaceae; genus Pseudomonas; species Pseudomonas sp. AC242. The sequence goes on along the minus strand of NZ_OZ409873.1, from coordinate 1,013,383 downwards.
GCCCTGGCGGCGGACGATGGTCGACAGCAACAGGCGATCGGCGGCGCTGTCTTCAGCGATCAGGAGGGTCAGCGGCTCTTGCGCCTGCATGGCCGTCAAGTGATGTCGAAGAGTTTGTCGAAATTGGAGATGGCGAGGATCTTGCGCACGTCGGAGCTGCTGTTGACCACACGCACGTCCGACTCGTCACCGCCGGCGTGATCCCGCAACAGGAGGAGCATGCCCAGTGCGGAGCTGTCGAGGTAGGTGGCCTTCTTCAGATCCACCACTATGGACTCAGGCTTCGCATTGAGTCGCTCATAGGACTCGCGAAACTCCTGATGCCGACCAAAATCGAATCGCCCCTCGATCGAAATCGTCAGTTTTTTCCCATCCGGAGAGACTTCTGTAACGACTGACATTAACTGGCTTCCTTGTCATTGACGAACCTGTACAAGGTTTAGCACCTGCACAGGGTTGCAGCAAGGTTAGAAGCCAGATCAAGAGATCGCAGCCTTCGGCAGCTCCTACACCGATCCCTTGTAGGAGCTGCCGAAGACTGCGATCTCTTGATCTTGTTTTAGAACGGGTTTTGTCGTGGCAAACGCTGGGACAGTTCATCAAGCAGCTTCTGCTCACGTTTGTCTTCAAGGCGTTGCGCCTCTTCGCGATAACGCTGCACCAGTTTACGCAGCCCCTCGACCTTGGCGAACGCCTGTTGCCATTCTTCACGCGCCTTGTCGAGTTTGTTCTGATGCCAGACCAGACTCTGGCGCTGCTGGTCGACGGCGGTGTCGAGTTGCGCCAGAAAGCCCTGAAAACCCAGCAGCCATTGCCCACTCACGCCGGTACTGCCGCGCACGATCCATTGCTCGGAATAATCCAGACGGAAGGCATTGAGGTCGGCCAGTTTGCTTTCCGCAACTTTCACCTGCCCCTGAAAATAGCCCAGGCGTTGCACGGCGGCTTTCTCGGCCTGTTCGGCCATGTCCACCACCGGCGCCAGACGCGCGGCTCGACTGACAGTGGCCATGAGCGGTTAGCCGCCCGCCGCTGGGGCAAACAGGGTTGCGAGGTAAGCCTGGCTTTCACCCATGTTGATTTTGTCGTTCAGCCCCTGACGCTGGTAGCGAACCAACTGCGGTTGCAGGGAGATCGCCAGATCGGTCTCGCGATCGCCGCCGGCAACGTAGGCGCCAACACTGATCAGATCGCGGCTCTGCTGATAGCGCGACCACAACTGCTTGAAATATTGCGCGCGTTGCATGTGCTCCGGCGAGACCACCGCCGGCATGACCCGGCTGATCGACGCTTCGATGTCGATGGCCGGATAGTGACCTTCCTCGGCCAGACGCCGGGATAGCACGATGTGGCCGTCGAGTACGCCTCGGGCCGAGTCGGCAATCGGATCCTGCTGGTCATCGCCTTCGGACAACACGGTGTAGAACGCGGTAATCGAACCACCGCCCTTCTCCGCATTACCGGCACGCTCGACGAGTTTCGGCAACTTGGCGAACACCGACGGCGGATACCCCTTGGTCGCCGGCGGCTCGCCGATGGCCAGGGCGATTTCCCGCTGGGCCTGGGCGAAACGGGTCAGCGAATCCATCAGCAACAGGACGTTCTTGCCCTTGTCGCGGAAATATTCGGCGATGCGCGTGCAATACATCGCTGCGCGCAGGCGCATCAACGGCGCATCGTCTGCTGGCGAGGCAACCACCACAGAGCGCTGGAGGCCTTCTTCACCGAGGCTGTGCTCGATGAACTCCTTAACTTCTCGCCCCCGCTCACCGATCAGGCCGACGACGATAATGTCGGCCTCGGTGAAGCGGGTCATCATGCCCAGCAATACGGATTTACCGACACCGGTACCGGCAAACAGACCCAGACGCTGGCCACGACCGACCGTCAACAAACCGTTGATGCAACGGATGCCAACGTCCAGCGGCACGCTGATCGGGTCACGGTTGAGCGGATTGATTGTCGGGCCGTCCATCGGCACCCAGTCTTCGGCTTTCATGCCGCCTTTGCCGTCCAGTGCGCGCCCGGCACCGTCGAGGACGCGACCGAGCATGCTCATGCCCATCGGCAAGCGCCCGGTATCAGCCAGCGGCACTACGCGGGCGCCCGGGGCGATGCCGGCGACACTGCCGACCGGCATCAGAAAGACTTTGCTGCCGGAGAAACCCATGACTTCCGCTTCCACCTGGGAGGGGTGATAGCTGTCGTCATTGATCACCAGGCAGCGCGTGCCCATGGCGGCGCGCAGGCCTTCGGCTTCGAGGGTGAGGCCAACCATGCGCAGCAGGCGACCTTCAAGAATCGGCGCACCGGCAATCTCGGTGGCCTCAGCGTAAGTACTCAGGCGCTTGGCGAAACTGGTGCGTTCAAGGCGCATCGGGGTCGTCCGCGAGCGGCTCTTCAGGTGTGGCCGCCGGTTTTACGTCTTCTGGAATGTCCAGACTCAGATCCGCTTCAGCCGGATGCAAAGCCTGCTCGTGCAATTGATCGAACAACTTCGCCATGACCTGGATCACGCGGGTTTCGATGCTGGCATCGATGCGGCTGTGCTCGGTTTCAACCCGGCAACCGCCCGGCAATAGCGATTCATCTTCGACGATGCGCCAGGTTTCCTCATGACGTTCGCGCAAAGCCTTGGCCTGTTCGAAGTCCTGCGGATTGACGTACAGGCGCACATTCTCGACGCCCAGCGGCAACAGCTTGAGGGCGTCGCGCATGACGTGTTCGATCTGGCTGGAATCGATGGCCAGTTCGCGCTTGATCACCTGTTTGGTGATGTGTTGCACGAGGTCGACCAGCGATTTCTCGATTTGCGTGTCTTGCTCGGCGATCGGTTCGAACAGGTTCGCCATCAACTGCTCAAGGCTGGCAAGTTTTGCCGCCAGCGCAACCTCCGCTTCCTGACGCACCTTGAGGGTCGCACTGTGAAAACCTTCTTTCTCGCCGATGCCAAAGCCTTCGTTGTAAGCCTCCTGACGGATGCTTTCGAGTTCTTCCAGGGTCAGTGGCTGGACTTCTTCCAGCGGCACTTCTTCCATTTCCGGCGGTTCGGGCTCCGGCTCAGGCTCGGGTTCCGGCTTCGGCGGGTCGAAGCTGGGCATGGCCCAGGATTCGAAACCACGGACATCGCGGGCACGGATCAGATCCGTCACATCGTCGTCGTGCTTGTCCATGGGCTTAGATCATTTCCTCGCCACCCTTGCCACCGAGTACGATTTCGCCGGCTTCGGCCATACGACGGGCAATGGTGAGGATTTCTTTCTGTGCGGTTTCGACGTCGCTGACGCGCACCGGGCCTTTGGCCTCGAGGTCGTCACGCAACAGTTCGGCGGCACGTTTGGACATGTTCTTGAAGATCTTCTCTTTGACGCCTTCGTCCGAACCCTTGAGGGCCAGCACCAGCACGTCGGAAGACACTTCGCGCAGCAACGCCTGGATGCCACGATCGTCGACATCGGCGAGGTTGTTGAACACGAACATGAGGTCTTCGATCTGACCGGACAGGTCTTCGTCGACTTCGCGGATCGAGTCCATGAGCTGGCCTTCGATCGAGCTGTCGAGGAAGTTCATGATGTCCGCCGCACGCTTGATGCCACCCAGGGTGGTGCGCGAGGCATTCGAGTTGCCGGAGAACTGCTTCTCGAGAATCTGGTTCAGCTCTTTCAGGGCCGCCGGCTGTACGGTGTTCAACGACGAGACGCGCAGGATGATGTCCAGACGCACTTTGTGGTCGAAGTTGCCGAGTACTTCACCGGCCTGATCCGGGTCGAGGTACGCGACCACGATCGCCTGGATCTGCGGGTGTTCGTAGCGGATCACGTCGGCAACGGCGCGCGGCTCCATCCATTTCAGGCTGTCGAGGCCACTGGTGTTGCCACCGAGCAGGATGCGGTCGATCAGGCCGTTGGCCTTGTCTTCACCCAGGGCCTGGGTGAGCATTTTGCGCACGTAGTCGTCGGATCCGACGCCGAGGCTGGTCTGGTCGCCGACGATGTCGACGAACTCGCTCATGACCTGCTCGACCTGCTCGCGATGGACGTTGCCCATCTGCGCCATGGCCACGCCGACGCGCTGAACCTCTTTCGGGCCCATGTGGCGCAGCACTTGTGCGGCATCGGTCGAACCCAGGGACAGCAGCAGAATCGCGGCTTTGTCGACCTTGTTCAGTTTGACGGTTGCGGCTCGGTTATCACTCATCTGCGTTAATCCACTCTTTCACGACCTGAGCCACGCGACCCGGATCCTCGGCCACCAGACTCTTGATTGCATTCAGTTGCGCGTCATAACCCTCACTTGGGCTCGGCAACAGAATGCTCTGCGGACCACCGAGGCTCACGCGGTCGTTGGAAAGTTCGCCGTCCAGGCCGCCCATGCCACCGAGTTCCACGTCGCTGCCAAGACCGGCCAGCTCCTTGCCTTTGCCGCCGCCGGTGATGTTGTTAAGCACCGGACGCAGCACACCAAACACCAGCACCAGGATGAACAACACACCCAGCACTTGTTTGACGATGTCCCAGAACCATGGCTGGGAGTAGAACGGAATATCGGCAATCACTTCACCGCGCTCGGCGGAGAACGGCATGTTGATCACGCTGACACTGTCGCCACGGCTGGCGTCGAAACCGACGGCGTCCTGGACCAGACGGGTGAAGCGCGCCAATTCGTCGGCGCTCCACGGCGCACGGCTGGTTTCGCCGTTGGCCGCGTTGACCTTGACCTGATCGTCGACCACCACCGACACCGACAGACGATTCAGGCGACCCTGCTGCTGTTTGGTGTGGCTGATGGAACGGTCAAGTTCGAAGTTCTTGGTCGATTGTTGACGCTTGTCTGCCGGGTACGGCGCGAGCATTGGCTGACCGGTGGTCGGGTCCATGATCTGCTGACCATTGGCGTCAACCAATGGCTGACCAGGCTGGACCATGGCGGCCGGCGCGGCGGTGCCGCCGGTAGTTTGCGGGGCCGAGGCTGGCGACGGTGGCTGGTTGCTCAGGGCACCCGGCACGCCTTGCGGGCCATTGCTGGCGGTGCGTTGCTCGTTGACCGACTGCTCGCTGCGCAACGCCGGCTGATCCGGGTTGAACTGCTCGGCAGTCGACTCGACGGCATTGAAATCGATGTCGGCCGAGACTTCAGCCTTGTAACGATCATTGCCCAATACCGGCTGCAAAATGTTGTGTACACGCTGGGTGAGCATGCTTTCCATGCGGCGGCTGTAATCGAACTGCTTGCCGGCCATGGTCATTTCGGAGTTTTCCGCCTGATCAGAGAGCAAGGTGCCCTTCTGGTCGACGACGGTGATCTGCGATTTGCTCAGCTCGGGAACGGAAGTCGCCACCAAGTTGATGATCGCAATCACCTGACCCGGCTCCAGCGAACGACCGCTGTACAGTTCAACCAGAACCGAAGCACTTGGCTTGCGCTCATCACGGACGAACACCGAACTCTTCGGAATCGCCAGATGCACGCGGGCACCCTTGACGTTGTTCAGGCTGGAAATGGTCCGCGCCAGTTCACCCTCGAGGCCGCGACGATAACGCGTCGCTTCCATGAACTGGCTGGTGCCCAGACCCTGTTCCTTGTCGAGGATTTCGAAACCGATATTGCCGTCGCTGGGAGTGACACCAGCAGCAGCGAGTTTCATCCGCGCACGGGACAAGTCATCGGCCTTGACCAGCAAGGCGCCGGAATTGGGCTCGACGTTGTAAGGAATGTCAGCGGCGGCCAGAGTATCCATGACCTGCTTGGCGTCCATGCCGGCAAGGCTGCCGTACAACGGACGGTAATCCGGCTGCTGCGACCACAGCACCACGGCAAAGCCAATCGCCACGCTCGCAGCCAGGCCGACCAACAGGCCCACCTGACGCAGCATGGTCATCTCGGAGAGGTTTTCCAGGAAGGACAGACCGAACAGCGGCGGTTTGCCGTCTATCGGGGTGGCCTTGGCCGGAACGTTATCGGCGACTGCTTCTGCCATGACTCAATCTCGTCCTTAAACCGGCATCTGCATGATGTCTTGATAAGCCTGAACCAGTTTGTTGCGAACCTGGGTCAGAGCCTGGAACGACACGCTGGCTTTTTGCGAAGCGATCATCACGTCCGTCAGATCGACGCCGCTCTTGCCCACTTCAAAGGCATTGGCCAACTGAGTCGACGCGGTCTGGGTATCGCTGACCTTGTTGATCGCCTGACCGAGCATGTCGGAAAAGCTGCTGCCTCCCAGCTCAGGGACAGCGGTCGTCGATTTCGGCGCAGACATGGCATCCAGCTTCATGGCCTTCATGTCTGTCATCAACCGATTAAATTCAATACCTTGGCTCATGGTCTACTCTCTTGGGCGGCCCGCAATTTTTTGACACTCACTCGGCGGGTACACAGGTATTAGCAACAAGGGTGCCAGCTCATGGGCAGCCCTTTCAGAAAAGCGTTTTCAACGTTTTGCAGCACGGCTCAGGTGGCGAACAGATAACCTTCGACGTCCATCCCGGCATCGCGCATTTGTGCCAGTTTGTAGCGCAGGGTGCGCGGGCTGATGCCGAGCTTTTCCGCCGCTTCCTTGCGGCGTCCACGCTCGGAGCGCAGGGTGTCGATGATCATCTGAAACTCCCGGCGGCGCAGGTCATCGCCCAGCGCACCGGCCGAATCCGCTTCGATTTCCACTTCGCGAATCACCGCAGTCAGCGGCGCGGCGACAGGCACTGCGGTGTACGTCACGGGACCTGCCAGACAGAAATCCTGCGGCTGAATCAAACCGCCCTGCTGCAAGATCAGCGCACGTTGAATGGCGTTATCCAGTTCACGCACATTACCCGGCCACGGATACGCAATCAGGCAAGCTTGCGCGTCAGGCGAGAGTTTCGCTGCGGCGTGCTTCATTTTATTGACGTGTTTGGCCAGCAACCTTTCGGCCAGCGGCAGGATATCGGCAGTGCGCTCGCGAAGTGGACGCCAGGCCAGTGGGAAAACCGACAAACGGTAATAGAGGTCTTCACGGAAACGCCCCGCCGCCACTTCGCCCGCCAAGTCGCGGTTAGTGGTGGCAACCACGCGAATATCCAGGGCGATCGGCTTACGCGCACCGACGCGCTCGACTTCGCGCTCCTGCAACACGCGCAGCAGTTTGGCTTGCAGGCCAAGGGGCATTTCAGAAATTTCGTCGAGCAGCAACGTGCCGCCGTCAGCCTGCTCGAACTTGCCGGCCTGCGCGGCGATGGCGCCGGTGAACGAGCCTTTCTCGTGACCGAACAGCGTCGCCTCGAGCATGTTGTCCGGGATCGCTGCGCAGTTGATCGCAATGAACGGCTGACTGGCACGGTGGGATTGCTGGTGAATGTAGCGCGCCAGCACTTCTTTACCCGTACCGGATTCGCCGGAGATCAGCACCGTGGAATCGCTGCGTGCCACTCGTGCGGCCAATTCGAGAAGTTGCGCACTGGCCGGCTCGACAGCGATAGGACCTTCACTTTCGCTCACGCCAATATTGCCCAGTGCATGCCGCGCCACCAGATCGAGCAAAGCCTTGGGCTCGAACGGTTTGACCAGATAATCCGCCGCACCCTGACGCATCGCATCGACTGCACGTTCGACCGCGCCGTGAGCCGTCATCAGCAACACGGGTAATTGCGGCTGACGAGCACGCAACAGGGCAAGCAATTGATGACCATCCATGCCGGGCATGTTGACGTCACTGACCACCAGACTGAACGCCTCGCGCGACACTGCCGTCAGCGCGTCTTCAGCGCAACCGACCGCGTGGTAATCGTGGCCGGCCAGCAACAACGTATCGGCCAGCGCCTCGCGCAACGAGCGGTCATCCTCGACCAGCAAAACCTTGATGCCCATGTCTTTCACTCAGCTCCCTGTACAGCGGAAAACAGCGGCAGGATCACCTGCGCGCACGTGCCACGCCCAACTCGCGAACGCAGGTGCAATTCTCCCTGATGTGCCCGGGCCACAGCCTTGACCACGGTCAGGCCCAGGCCGGTGCCGGTGACTTTGGTGGTAAAAAAGGGTTCGCCGAGCCGCGCCAGAACCGCGGGCTCGATGCCGCTGCCACTGTCGCTTATGCTCAGGCGCAGCGTGTTGTCGCGGGTGTAGCAATGGACTTTAAGACGAATGTCGCTGGCACTGGCCTGAATCGCATTTTCGATCAAATTCAACAGCGCCCCGACCAGTGTGTCGCGATTACACAGCAGTTCGCCGGTATGGCTGTCGCACTGCCAGCGGATTGGCAGATCCTGCACATGGGTCAGCGCCGCCGCCTGCAGCGCCTGCATCAAGGCATTGGGGGTGAGGCGATCGGTCAGCGGTAACTCACCGCGAGCGAACACCAGCATGTCGCGCACCTGGTGCTCCAGCTCGTGCAGACGCTCTTTCAGGCGCCCGGCGAAGCGCTGCTGAGTGGCGACCGGCAACTCCTGCTCAGTCAAATGACTGGCATAGAGCAAAGCGGCGGACAGCGGCGTGCGGATCTGATGCGCGAGCGAGGCGACCATGCGCCCCAGCGAGGACAAACGCTCGTGGCGCGCCAGTTGATCTTGCAGATGGCGGGTTTCTGTCAGGTCGTTGAGCAGCACCAATTGCCCCGGCTCGGCGTCCAGCGAGCGGGTGGCAATCGACAGGCGTCGACCGTTTTTCAGGGAAATTTCATGACCGTCGTCTTCACGCGGGGCGAAGCAGCGCGAAATCACATGGCGCCACAACTCACCCTCAAGCGGCAGGCCGAGCAGTTCGATGGCGGCCGGGTTGGCTTCGCGCACCCTGCCGTGACCGTCGATGACGATGACGCCACCGGGCAACAGATCAAGGAGGTTTTGCAGACGGTTGGCCAAGCGTTCTTTTTCCGCCAGCTCCTGCATGCGCTGGGCGCTGACCACCGCCAGCTCACCCTTGAGCTCGGTTACCCGCGCTTCAAGCATGCTGTAGGAGTCCGTCAACTGGCTGGACATCTGGCTGAACAGCTCGAATGCCTGCTCAAGGCCCTGTCGGCTTGCCTGCTCTACGGAGGACGGCTGCCCCTCGGGACTGGAGGCAGAAGACATCTGGGCTTGGGGCATTGTGCTTTCTCGCTTGGCTGACCGTCAGTTAAACGGAACGTTGCGAGGGCTGTAGCAATACCCGTGCCTAAAAAAAACTGCTTATAAATGAAGCAGTTGAAAAACAGGCGTCAATCCTCCGCCTGTTCATCTCCATCGCGGCGGCTCATGCCGTACTTGCGCATCTTCTCGACCAGGGTGGTACGACGGATACGCAGGCGCTCAGCGGCACGCGCCACAATGCCATTGGCATCGTCCAGCGCCTGTTGAATCAGGCCCTGTTCCAGACCACCGAGGTAGTCCTTCAGGTCTAGACCTTCCGGCGGCAGCATGGCGTTGGCGGTGAAGTCAGGCGTATGGCCGTTGATCGCCACGCGCTCTTCGAGATCGCTGCGCAGGCTGTCGACCATTTGCTCGTCTTCGTCGTCGACGTAGCGGAATTTCTTCGGCAGTTCGACCACGCCGATCACCCCGTACGGATGCATGATCGCCATGCGCTCCACCAGGTTGGCCAGCTCGCGGACGTTGCCTGGCCAGCCGTGACGGCACAGCGACATGATCGCCGCCGAGTTGAAGCGGATCGAACCACGCTTCTCGTGCTCCATGCGCGAGATCAGTTCGTTCATCAGCAGCGGAATATCTTCGACGCGCTCACGCAGCGGCGCCATCTCGATCGGGAACACGTTCAGGCGATAGTAGAGGTCTTCGCGGAAGGTGCCGATCTCGATCATGCTTTCGAGGTTCTTGTGCGTCGCCGCGATGATGCGCACGTCAACGCTCTGGGTCTTGTTGCTGCCCACGCGCTCGAAGGTGCGTTCCTGCAGGACGCGCAGCAGTTTGACCTGCATCGGCAGCGGCATGTCGCCGATTTCGTCAAGGAACAGCGTACCGCCGTTGGCCAGTTCGAAGCGGCCGGCACGACTGGTGATCGCGCCGGTGAAGGCGCCCTTCTCGTGACCGAACAATTCGCTTTCGAGCAGCTCCGCCGGGATCGCCCCGCAGTTGACCGGCACGAATGGCGCATCGCGACGCTTGGAATGGTAATGCAGGTTGCGCGCGACCACTTCCTTGCCGGTCCCGGACTCGCCGAGGATCAGCACACTGGCGTCGGTGTCGGCGACTTGCTGCATCATCTGACGCACGTGCTGGATCGCCCGGCTGGTGCCGACCAGGCTGCGGAACAGATTGGGCTCGCGATGACGGCCGCGCTCGCGAGCCTGGTCATACATCTCGCGATAGACCTGGGCACGGTGCAGGGAGTCGAGCAATTTGCTGTAGCTGGGCGGCATTTCGAGGGTCGAAAGCACGCGGCGACGCTGGTCTTCGGGCAGGTCGACGGAAGAATTATCGCCCATCAACAAAACCGGAAGGAACTCATCCCAGGTTGAGAGTGTCTTTAACAAGCCCAAAAGCGCGCCAGGAGCATTAACGGTCCCGATCAGTACGCAAATGACCTCACGACTAGACGACAAAGAGCCGACTGCCTGCTGCCAGTCATGGCTGCCGCAGGGTAAATTTTCTTCGCCAAGAAAATTTAAAATCACCGCCAGGTCGCGGCGGCGGACGCTATCGTCATCGATCAGCAGAATTTTGGTTTCACGCCACATGCAATAGCAACTTCCCTAGTCAACTCAATGCCCGAAATTAGGGGCAAGCGAGACGCTTGCAGGACACCATGTGCCTGTAGACGCCTGAAATCTGAAAACAGCCACTAGTTAAGTCAAAAAACCGTGCACAGTCAAATTTATGGCGCACATGCCTGGATTAACTGGGGGGCAATTAACCAAACAGATGGTAAACCTTTGCCGCCTTCTGCGCTTGGGTGATCTGCGACATCTCGTTGGCTATCGCCTGCCGCTCACCCATCGCCACCTCAAGAAGCTCTTTGTAGACGTGTAGCAACTCTTCAAGATTGTTGCGCAACGCGTCTTCATCCAGCGCAGCTTCAGCCATGACGTCTTCCATGCAGGAACGGCAAGCCAGATCCAGCTCGCCGATGGCTTCCCAATTGCGTTCGGCGAGGGCAGTAACCAACGCTTCACGGGTATCGGCGATTCGCTGCAATACAAGACTCATGACGATCTCCTTCAGAACTGCGGAGCAGGCACGGGGGCAATAGCATCCCAGCCTTCCTTGACCGTGCTCAGCAAGCCGGCAACCTCATCAAGAATGCGCGGGTCGCTGCTGATGTTCGCCTCGGCGAGGCGCTTCATCATGTAGATATACAGCCCATCCAGATCAGCCAGGGTATCTGCACTGTTTTCCAGATCGAGGCCTTCACGCAGACCGCTGACAATGCCAATCGCCTTGCTGATCGAAGTGCATTTGCTTGGAATGTCCTTGCGCTCGATGGCGCCTTTGGCCTGAGCGATACGGGCCAGTCCACCTTCCATCAACATTTGCACCAGACGGTGCGGGCTCGCTTCGGATGTCTGAGCGTGTGCGCCGACTTTCTGATACTGCCGAAGGGCTAACATCGGATTCATGTTCTACCTCATTGCCACAATGACTCGTATAACCAGTGTATCGCCAACGAATCACAGAACTTTAGATCAAAAGACAAAAACCCGGCGCACGCCGATGAAGCGTAGCCGGGTTTTTGTCGTACCTGCCTGTTACTTCGCGGACTGCTGAGCGTTCAGCGAGCTGAAGAACGACGTGATGTTGCTCGCCGTAGCCTTCATCTGCCCTACCAGCAAGTCCATGGCGTTGTACTTGGCCGTCAGCGTCTTGGTCAGGTTGGCGACGCGCAGATCCAGCGCCAACTGCTGCGACGTGAGGCTGCGGGTATTGTTGTTCAGAATGGTCATACGCTGATCAAGCAGACCGCTGGTGGTTTTGCCATCAGCAGAAGCTTTGAGGTACGGATCGACCGCTTTGCTCATTCGCGCCAACAGACCGTTTTTGTCGTCGGTGCCGGAGAACAGCTGCTGCACCTGACCAGTCATGCCTGGCTGAGACATGGCCTTGTTGAAAGCCGTCGCGTCCAGCGTCAGCTTACCGGTGTCGCGATCAGTCATGACGCCGATCTGCGACAGCACACCCAGCTCGCCAGGCGACGAAGTGGTCAATTGGGCACGAATGTCCGCAATCAACGTCCGCGGCAGAGAATCACCGGTAAACGCGGCCTGCACCGTCAACTTGCCATCTTCGTCCGGCGTTGCCTTGGACAGGCTATCGATGGTGGTCTTGAGCGTGTTGAAAGCGTCGACGAATTGCTGAACCGAAGCCTGCAAGCCCTTGGTGTTGGTATCGACAGAGACCTTGACCGCAGTGGGGCTGGCTTCCACCAGGTTCATGGTCAAGCCACTGATGGCGCCGCTCACTGTGTTGCTCTTGCTGGTAACGGCAAGACCATCAATGGTCAGCTTCGCATCCTTGGCAATATCGCCCACAGCCCCTGAGTCACCAGCGGCCGGGGTCGCAGACATGACCTTGGTGCCATCGATTTCCAGACCGGCAATACCACTGACCGTCAGGTCGGAGCCCGCGCCCGTCTTGTTGGAGCTGATCACCAGACGCGAAGCGCCCGAGCTGTCGGTCACGATGTTGGCGGAAACACCGTTGACACCCTGCGCCTTGTTGATGGCATCACGGGTAGTCTGCAAGGTGGCATTGGCCGGAATATCGACATTGTAATCAGTGCCATTCTGACTGATTTTCAGGGTACCACTCGGAATGGCACTGGCCGCGCCGCCGGCAAAGGATGCACTGGCTACTTTCGAGCCGGTGGCCAAGTTATTTACCACGACACTGTATGTGCCCGAAACAGCCGTGTTATCGGAAGTAGCGGTCAGCGTTGTCGGGGTAGCCGAGGTCGCCGCGTAACCGGCAAACGCAGGGTTGGTCTTACTGCCCAGATCGGTCATTGCCTTCTGGTAGGCCGCCAATGCGTTTTTCAGCGCACCGACACCGGAAATCTTCAGGGTGTTGGTTTTGGTCGCAGAATCGATCTGCGTCTGCTTCGGCGACTTGTCGGCGTTTACCAGCGCGGTCACGATTGCGCCGATGTCCAGGCCGGAACCCAGTCCGGAACCCGGTAGAATTGGACTTGCCATGTGCATCTCCCTTCAGATTGTTGCCATTCTTTTGACCGTTACACGCATCTTGAGAACGGACAAACATAATTCATGCCAGCTATCAGACTTTGGCGTCAAACAATACGTGACTCGCATTGGCGAGGCTGTCTGCCAGCTTGAGGGCTTCTGCGGAGGGAATCTGTCGAACGACCTCACCCGTCTCGCTTGCGATCACCTTGACGATGACCTTCCCGGAGTGTTCATCAATCGAAAACTCCAGATTGCGCTTGATCGACTGTACAAACTTTTCGATCTCCTGCACCGCCAGTTTCAATTTGGCGTCGTCCGAATCCTGACTCTTCGCAGCGACCGGCGCTTCAGTCTTGGCAACTTTAGGCGTCTCTGACGGTTTGTCAGCAACCGGCGTTACTGGCTTGGGAGCCGGATAAGACACGTTAAGCTTTACGCTCATGTCCATGCCCATCACCTCTTAACGTAAAAAGGCGAGAGAGCGCGACCAGCGCACCCCCCCGCCCAAACTCGATCCGAAATTACTGAAGCAGCTTCAGTACAGCGGAAGGCAGTTGGTTGGCTTGAGCCAGAACAGAGGTCGAAGCCTGTTGCAGGGTTTGCTGCTTGGTCAGGTTAGCAGTCTCTGCGGCGAAGTCGGTATCTTGTACGCGACCTTGTGCAGCAGTGGTGTTCTCGGTGATGTTCTGCAAGTTCTGGATGGTGCTGGTCAGACGGTTTTGCGAAGCACCCAGGCTGGCACGAGTTGCACCGATGGCAGCGATGGCAGCGTCGATCGCGGTGATCGCGTTGTCGATGTTCTGCGAAGCGCCAGTTACGGTAGCACCGGTCAGGGACAGAGTACCGCTACCTACCGACAGGCTTACTGCGTCGAACTTGGAGCTCAGTACCAGGTCGATGTGGTTAGCCGAACCGGTGTTTGCGCCTACTTGCAGGGTCACAGTACCAGCCGAACCGTCCAGCAGGTTTTTGCCGTTCAGGTTGGTCGAAGCCGAGATACGGGTGATCTCGTCGGACATCTGAGCGAATTCAGCGTTGGTAGCGGTCTGGTCAGCAGTGCCGTTGGTACCGTTACGTGCTTTAACAGCCAGTTCACGCATACGCTGCAGGATGTCGGTAGTAGCTTGCAGAGCGCCTTCAGCAGTCTGGGCAACGGAGATACCGTCGTTGGCGTTCTGGATGGCTTGGGTGTTACCACGGATCTGCGAGGACATACGGTTCGAGATCTGCAGGCCAGCGGCGTCGTCTTTAGCGCTGTTGATTTTCAGGCCGGAAGACAGGCGCTGCATCGAAGTCGACAGAGCGTCGGAAGCGCGGTTCAGGTTTTTCTGAACGTTCAACGACGTGGTGTTGGTGTTTACTGTTAAAGCCATGACGAATTCCTCGTTGGTTGGGTACTGCGGCTTCCGGCCCTGGCAACCGCCGGGTATGGCCTAGAGAACCTTCGTAATAGTTATCGTCGGGATTGCAGGTTGCTTGAGGGCTTTTTGAAAAAAATTTGCCATCACCCTGCCACCCCCGAGAAAACAAAGACTTAGCAGCCCATCCACCGCGAAAAAATGACGTCATAAAACCGACTGCCGCGCAAACCTGCGGGCCAGTGCTGTCGGCGTGTTCAGACCGGGACACTTCCCAGCAAATCCACCAGCTCGTACTCCATAGAGTCAGCCAGCCCCAACCAGTCCTGGCGCTCCTGGCATTCGAGCATTTGCATTAACAGCTGCGCCCACACCTGCTGAACCTCTGCCGGGGCAGACGCTAAACATTGCTGGGCCTTTTCAAACACATCGACCATCGTCAGCGCCGCCTCGACATCGCGCCCGAGGCGAAACAAACCCGCACACTGGCGACATTCATCCTTGCAGAGGCTCAGCGTACTCATTGCACAAACTCCGGGTTGAAACCGGTACCGGCGATCAGCGCCCCGGAGCGGCTGCTGTTGAGAAATTCGACCTGTGGATGTGCAGCGATATAGCGCTCCAGCACACACAAATAACCGCGAAAGTTGAGCTGTGTGGTCACCCGCTGACCATGGCCATCGCGCACCCAATGCCGCGCCTGATTCACCGGTGGCCCCAGCTCGCCGTCGTTCCAGCCTGCATGGGTCTTGTTCATCGGGAAGGCGAAGTCAGCACCAAACAGCGTGATGCCGGTGGCACCCATCTTTACCGCCAGATCCACCGCCGGGTGAATCACACTGCCGCCCACGTGCAACTGCGCTCGCGGGTGTTGCTCACGCAGATTCGCGTAGATCGGACTCGCGGAATAACCACCGTAACGCTTACCCTTCCACGCCTTCAACACCGACGGATCGCTCATCGGCAGATACACCAGCGGGATGCCGTCGGACTCCTCGAACGGCAGATGGCGAAAGCTGATGCGCTGATCAATGCTCACCACCAGGTCAGGCACAATCCCGTGTTCGCGCAGCGGTCGATACGCGGTGTCGACACAGATGAACAACGGGCGTTCGGCGCGCTGACGGATTGCCGCCAGGCGCTGGTAGTGTTGCTCCAGCGTCGGCCCGGTGGCGATCACATAGACTTCCCGGCCGGCACAGGTGCCGAACAACTGCGCCACATCCGCATCGGCGAGCAGCACCGGCAGGCATTCCTGCAAACGCTGTTGAATCTGCGGTGACTGCGGATCGAAATCCCGATTGTTGAAGCTCAGGTGCACTTCGCTGACCAAGCGATCACGCACTTTCGCGTTGAAATCGTCGGCCAGCAGCATCTCGGCAGGCAGGGCAAAAAACGGCGTAAAAAAGTCTGGATGGTCGCCGGCGTAAAACAACTCGACGCGCGGATCTTCCAGCCAATGGCGCTGATCGAGCAGTTGCACCACCAGCGCGAACAATGCGCCATTGAGGATGTGCACGTACAGACGCTCAAGCCCTTCACGCTCCAGTAGCACGCTGGGCAAATCGCCGAGGCCGGTACCGTAGACATGCAATTGCGGCTTGTCCGCCAGGCTTGCCGCCTGAATCCGGGCTTCATGGATGCGGTCATGGCGACTGGTGAGCTGAACACCATTGACGCTGAGCGTCGAACCCAACCCCTGCACCAGTTCGGCCTGGACTGCCGCACTGTCTTCCGTCATCAGTCGTTCGAACAGCGCCGGCCAGCGCCGTTGCAACACCTCGGCATTGGCTTGAAAAAACTCGCTCATGGCGCCTCGCGCTCCCTCTTCAGGCAAAAAAATAGCGTTCAAGGTTAACCTTGAACGCTATTTTTGTATCCGCCGTTTTTACTCTGGCTTAAGGGCGATAGATGATCGCCGAGCCCCACGACAGACCGACACCAAAACCGCTCAGCGCAATACGCTGCCAATCGGAATCGATAACGTGTTTTTCCAGCAGCAACGGAATGCTCGACGACACGGTATTGCCGGTCTCGACCATGTCCTTGATGAATTTTTCCGGCTCGCCTTCGAAACGTCGCGCCACCGCATCGACAATCGCCGCACTGCCCTGGTGAATGCAGAACGCATCGATGTCATCAGCCTTGAGGCCGGAATCATCCAACAGTTCGTGCAAGTGTGCCGGCACCTTCAGCAGAGCAAAGTTGAAGACCTGACGACCGTTCATGAAGAACACGCCATCGGTGACTTTCAAGTGCGGCGCACCGGAACCGTCGGTGCCGAACTTGGCCTTGCCCAGCGCCCAGGTCGGATCTTCGCCCATCCACGTAGCGGTGGCGGCATCGCCAAACAGCATGGTGGTGTTGCGGTCTTCCGGATCGACAATCTTCGAATACGGATCAGCGGTGATCAGCAGGCCGTTCTTCAGGCCGGCGGCTTCCATGAAACCCTTGATCGCGTAGATGCCGTAGACATAACCCGAGCAGCCCAGGGAAATGTCGAACGCTGCCACGTTGGTCGGCAGACCGAGTTTGTCCTGCACGATTGCAGCGGTGTGCGGCAGGCCTTCTTCGTCACCGTTCTGGGTGACGACGATCAAGGCGTCGATCGATTCACGTTTCAGATCCGGGTTGCTGGCAAACAGCGCATTGGCCGCTTCCACGCACAGGTCGGAGGTTTCTTGTTCAGCGTCTTTGCGCGGCAGGAATGCCGAACCGATCTTGCCAAGGATGAATTCTTCATCCTTCTCGAATTTTGCACCTTGTGCGTAATTGTCCACGCCGGCTACAGGAACGTAGCTCGCAATGCTTTTTATGCCAATCATTACGGCTTCCCAATAAAAAACAGCCCAAGACCACCGCTCGCAAGGATTTCGAGGGGCGCCGACAAACAGAAAACGGCCGCCACAACGGGCAGCCACGGGGAGCGCAAAGGGCTATCACTGGAATCGAAAACGAGCCAGGCGCCATCTCCCCGATCAATACAATACAGTGAAGATGCGCGTTATGACTCGCAGGTCACGCTATTTTGCCGAATCGGTGCAGATCGGGTTATTCGACCAACGACCAGTCCAGCGGCGTGCCGCGCTTGATCGGCGCGCGGGCGCGGCGGCCGAGGACGGCGTCGGTGTGCTTGGGCGGCAAACCGAGACCGGGGCGAATGGCGCGCAGATTGTCCCCGGTAAAGGTGTCACCGGCGGCCATGTCGGCCGTGACATACAGCGAGCGGCGATAGACCAGCGACTTGCGCTCGGCCTCGGTAACGCCGTAATGCACCTGGCCCATGGCTTGCCAGGCGCGCTCGGTTTCCACCACCAGGCTAGCCATTTCCGCCGGTTCCAGCGAGAAACTGGCATCGACGCCACCCGCTGAACGGTCGAGGGTGAAGTGCTTTTCCACCACCGTCGCGCCAAGCGCCACGGCTGCCACCGACACGCCAACGCCCATCGAGTGATCGGACAGCCCCACTTCGCAACCGAACAACTCACGCAGATGCGGAATCGTGCGCACGTTGCTGTTGAGCGGTGTCGCTGGATAAGTGCTGGTGCATTTGAGCAACACCAGATCTTTGCACCCGGCCTCGCGCGCGGCGCGAACGGCCTCATCGAGTTCAGCGATGCTGGCCATGCCGGTGGAAATGATCAGCGGCTTGCCGGTGGCGGCCACACGACGGATCAACGGCAAATCGGTGTTTTCGAAACTGGCGATCTTGTAGGCCGGAACATCGAGGCTTTCGAGAAAGTCCACGGCGCTGTCATCGAACGGTGTCGAGAACGCGAGCATCCCCAGTTCCTTGGCACGAGCAAAAATCGGTGCATGCCACTCCCACGGTGTATGGGCTTTTTCATACAAATCGTAGAGCGAAGTACCCGCCCACAGACTGCCCGGATCCTTGATGAAGAATTCGCCCTCAGACAAATCCAGCGTCATGGTTTCGGCGGTGTAGGTTTGCAGCTTCAGCGCATGCGCCCCCGCCTTGGCCGCTGCCTCGACAATTTGCAGGGCGACGTCCAGGGACTGGTTATGGTTGCCGCTCATCTCGGCGATGATGAAGGGTGGCGCGTCGGCACCGATCAAGCGGTTGCCGATCTTGAAACTAGTCATGCGGGTGATCCTTCAAAACACGGGTGAACGCACAGGCACTCTGAGTGAACCCGGCGTCACGAAACACATTCAACGAGGGACGATTGTCCGGCAACACCCGAGCGGTGATGACCGTCAGTTGCGGCCAGTGCGCGACAACAAATGCCTCGCCACTGGCCAATAGCGCCCTGCCCCACCCCAGCCCCATCCGCCGTTCGAGCAGGTAAATAGAAACTTCGGCTTCAAACCCGCGCAGGTCATACCGCACAACGCCGACCGCGCCGTCATCCGCCTCGGCGATCAGCAGCAGGCGCTGTGGATTACGCAAACTCGCCGTCAGCCAGTTCAGGTGCTGCGGCCAGTCGATCACGCCGCTGTCCAGCGACCAGCGACGTACCGTTTCGGCATTACGACCATCGAACAGCAACTGCGCATCGTCCAGGGTCGCCGCACGCACCTTCAGCACCGCACCGGCCAGTGCCACCGCGACACGCTCGGCACCGCGCCCGTCGACCAGTTGTCGCGAGCGTTCGGCCAGGCTTTGGCGCAAATAATGATTGCCGGTGACAAAGCCGATGGCGTCGCGCAACTGCTCGACACTGACTTGCTCACGAGCGCCCATGAACACATGTGCGCCCGCCGCTGCCATGACTTCGCCGTTGGCCTGCTGATTGTTCGACACGGCAATACAGATCGTCGGCAGCCCCATCGCCGCCCGTTCCCAACTGGTACCGCCCCCGGCGCCGATAAACAGATCCGCTTCAGTCATGCGCTGATGGAAATCGCTGACGAAACTGTGCAGGCGCCAGTTCGGCCGCGTCTCGGCCAACGCCTGCATCTGCGCCCACGCCGGGTTCTCGGCACCGGCGACAAAATCTACCTGCAACTGTTTGAAATCAGCGAGCGCGAGCATCGCGTGATGAGTCTGCATGGCCGCATCGAAGCCACCGAAATTCACCAGTACCCGGCGAGCCGTGGGCTTGATCTCGATGGCCGGGCAATTGAACTCTTCACGCAGCATGGCGTAGCGCGGGCCCAGCAAGGTGCGGCACCCCTCGGGCAACAGCGGTGAGTAATTTTCACTGAGGCCGGACAAGTTCTGATTGAGCAAAAGATCAACGCTGTAGCGCCGGGTAGCCAGATCGTCGACTGCCGCTATGCGCTGCGCCCAGCGCCGGGCGGCGGTTTGCCAGTGATGATCGAGGCCGTAATGATCGACGATGATCCAGTCGAACCCGGCATGGCCGGCCAACAAAAGATCCAGCGCGTCGATGTCGGCCTGCCACGGCAGCATTGATTCGATGGCTTGCTGTGGGTCTTCATCACAATAGAGATCCGGCAACGCAAATGTCTCGAACCCTTCGGCGCTCAGCATATCGAGCCGATGCCCCGGCAATTTCCGGCAGGCAAACGCGACGTGGCTGCCCTGCCCGCGCAACACTCGCGCCAGCGTCAGGCAGCGGGCAATGTGGCCGCTGCCGATGGTTGGCGAGGCGTCGGCACGAATCAGCACTCTCATTGCAGCTCTCCACCCGCCTTGAGCGCGGCGTATAGGTATTCGGCGCGCTTCCAGTCTTCAAGGGTGTCGATGTCCTGCACCAGATGCCGGGGCAGAATCACCGGCAGGCTGGCTGGCGAATAGAGCACCTCGCCGCGCAACCACGCCTCACTGCGGCCCCAGTAGAACTGACCGGCATCCTGAAACGCTTCGGGCAAATCCTGCGAACGTGTATTGCGAAATTCCGGATACAAAGCGGTCAGCGCGCCCTGCCCGTCCAGCGTCAGCGCACGCTGCACCGGAAAACCGAAACTGCACACGGAAAACGCAAAGGACCGGTCGGGATGCTGTTCCAGTAACTCCAGTCCCTGATGCAGATAGCGCGCCTGCAGTAGCGGCGCCGTGGCGTACACACAGCAGGCGTAATCGAAGGCTGGCAGTTGCTGCAAGGCATGCACGATCACTGCCGCCGTGCCGGTGAAATCATCGGCCAGGTCTGCCGGGCGCAAAAATGGCGCCTGCGCGCCATGGGCTCGCGCGACATCGGCAATTTCGGCATCGTCGGTGCTGACCACCACCTGCTCAAACAACCCTGAATCCAGCGCGGTGCGGATCGAGCGGACAATCATCGGCACGCCGTCGAATGGCAAGAGATTCTTGCGCGGGATGCGTTTGCTGCCGCCACGGGCCGGGATGATTGCAACGTTGCTCAAGGACGTTTTTCCAACAGGAACCAAGTGATGTCGTCCGCCGGGAATTGCGGATCGCGGTGATAGGCAAAACCATAATCGAGAAGGTGCAGATCGGCATAGCGATCGAGCATCTCACCGGCAAAATCGCGCTTGAACAGCTTGCCGCTGTTGCCACGATAGGACACTTCCACCGGTGCCGGATTGTAATACTCGGCGATCAGGATGTAGCGCTGGCTCAACGCGTACAACTGCGCATAAGCGGTCGGCAACAGCTCCGGGGCCAAGTGAATCAGCACGCCTTTACTCAGGGTCAGGTCGTAGCGGCGCTCGCGCGGGAAATCGAACAGCGAGCCATGCCAGATCTGTGCAATATCCAACGCCCGTGCCTGAGCACAGGCGCTGTCATTGATCTCGACGCCGAACAGCTCGCAACGCGGCAGCAGTTGATGCAACGCCTGCAAATTGTTGCCGGCGTTAGTGCCCAGTTCGACCAGGCTCTCGATGCCTGCGGCACGGCTCAGGGCTTTGGCAAACAACGCCAGATTCGTCGCCACCAGCGGTTGGCCGACATTGCGCTCGACGTACTGGTTGCCGAACTCACCCTGCCAGAACTTTTCCTGCTCACTCAGATCACGCATGACTCAGTCTCACCCACCGCCACGGCGGCATTCATTCGGTCAGTCGACGCAATTGTTCGACTACATAATCCTGCTGCTGATCACTCAGCAACGGGTACAGCGGCAAGCTGATGGCCTCGGCGTAATAGCGTTCGGCCTCGGGAAAATCGCCCTCGGCAAAACCCAGATCACGGTAGTAGGGCTGCAAATGCACAGGAATATAGTGCAGGTTTACGCCGATCCCGGCGGCACGCAAGCCTTCGAACACCTGACGGTGGCTGAGGCCGATGCGATCGCTCTGCAAACGAATCACATACAGATGCCACGCCGATTGCGCCTCGGGCTGAGGGCTGGGCAGCGTCACCGGCAAGTACGCCAGCAGACGATCGTAACGCGCCGCCAGCGCCCGACGCCGGGCGATGAAATCGTCCAGCTTGCCCAGTTGCGACAGGCCCAACGCCGCCTGCAAATCGGTGATGCGGTAATTGAAACCCAGCTCGACCTGTTGGTAGTACCACGGCCCATGACTGGATTCGGTCATTTGCTGCGGATCACGGGTCATGCCGTGGCTGCGCAGGCGTTGCAGGCGCTCGGCCAGCTCCGGGCGGTTGGTCAACACCATGCCACCCTCGGCGCTGGTGATGATTTTTACCGGGTGAAAACTGAACACGGTCATCGCCGCGAACTCACCGCAACCGACCGGACGTCCGGCGTAACTGGCGCCGACGGCGTGCGAGGCATCTTCAATCACGGTGAAGTTGTAGCGCTCGGCCAGTTCGGCAATCTTGCGCATGTCGCAGCTCTGCCCCGAGAACGCTACGGCTACCAGCACTTTCGGCAATGTGCCGTCCTGTTCGGCCTGATCGAGCTTCGCTGCGAGGGCGAAGGCATCAAGGTTCCAGGTCAGCGGATCGATGTCGACGAAATCGACTTCGGCGCCGCAATAGCGTCCGCAATTGGCCGAGGCGAGAAAGGTGTTCGGCGTCGTCCACAACCGATCACCCGGCCCCAGGCCTGCGGCCAGACAGGCAATGTGCAGCGCCGCCGTGGCGTTGCACACCGCGACGGCGAAGTCAGCCTGGCAACGCTCGGCCATTGCCTGCTCGAAACGCTCGATGCTCGGCCCTTGGGTCAGCCAGTCCGATTGCAGCACCTCGACGACCGCATCGATGTCTGCCTGATCGAGGCTCTGCCGACCGTAGGGAATCATACCGAGAGCTTCGCGTGCAGATCGGCGATCTGGCCGACCGAAAGAAAATGCGGGTTGGTGTCGGAGCGATACTCGAAATCTTCGCTGACGACACGCCCCTGCTCACCGAGTCTGTCGACGGCGAAATCGACATCGACACTGGTGAAACGAATCGACGGCTGGATGGTGTAGTGATCTTCGAACTCAAGGGTCATCCGCGCATCGTCCAGCGGCACCATCAACTCATGGAGCTTTTCACCGGGTCGAATGCCGACGTTCTTGTGCGGCAAATGTTCAGCCATACCGCGCGCCAGATCGACGATGCGGATCGACGGGATCTTCGGCACGAACACTTCGCCGCCGTGCATCCGCGCAAAGCTGTCGAGGACGAACTGCACGCCGTGGTCGAGGGTGATCCAGAACCGCGTCATGCGTTCGTCGGTGATCGGCAACTCTTGAGCACCGTCGGCGATCAGCTTGCTGAAGAACGGCACCACCGAACCGCGCGAGCCGGCCACGTTGCCGTAGCGCACCACGGCAAAACGGGTTTCCTGCTCACCGGCAATATTGTTGGCGGCGACGAACAATTTGTCCGAGAGCAACTTGGTCGCGCCGTACAGATTGATCGGGCTGGCCGCCTTGTCGGTGGACAGCGCGACAACTTTTTTCACGCCGTTATCGATGGCGGCGGCGATGATGTTCTCCGCGCCATTGACGTTGGTGCGGATGCATTCGGTCGGGTTGTATTCCGCCGCCGGCACTTGCTTCAACGCCGCGGCATGCACCACATAGTCGATGCCGCGCATGGCCTGACGCAGACGATCGGCGTCACGCACATCACCAATGAAGTAACGCATGCACGGCGCGTTGAACGTCTGCTGCATTTCGTACTGCTTCAGCTCGTCGCGGGAGAACACCACCACGCGCTTGGGCTGGTATTGCTCGAGCAGTCGGGCGATGAATTTGCGCCCGAACGAACCGGTGCCGCCAGAGATGAAAATCGATTTACCGTTGAACATAGGTTGATTCCTGTCCGGCACGCTTAGGCGAGCAACTGTGCCCAATTGATCGAGGCATTTTCACCCAGAGTGAAACCTTTGCCGGTCAAGGCCAGGTTGGCGTTGTAAGCCGGATCCTGCGCGAAGACGCCGCTCCATTTTTCACGCAGTGTCGCCAGTGCTTGCGGCGCCTGCGGCAGCTCACCGGTATGCAGCACCTGCACCAAAGGCGTCCACACGGTGAGGTAACCGGCCTGACCGGCCTTGAGGCACAGGTCGACATCGGCATAACCCTCGGCGAACGTCACTTCATCCAGTCCGCCAAGGGCGTTGAACAGCTCTTTGCGCGCCATCAGACAGACCTTCGACACGGCCGAGTAATTCTGCTCGACAGTCAAACGATGCATATAGCCGTCTGCCGCGTGTTTTTCGCCGATGAAGGGCGAACCCACGCCATCGTTCAGGCCGAGAATCAGACCGGCCTGAGCAATCTTGCCGTCGCGATCGACCAGTTTGGCACCGACGATACCCACTTCCGGACGCTGGGCGTGGTTGAGCAGCGAATCGATCCAGTTCGGGTTGACGACTTCACTGTCTGCGGCCAACAGCACCAGATACTCACCCTGAGCCTGCTCGCTGGCGGCGTTGTACAGTGCGACTTCGCTCAGCGGCTGATCGGCACGCAGCACATTGACCTTGGCGTGGCGCAGCGTGCCAAGCCAGTCGTTGACCGCTGCCGATTGATTGGCGTTTGCCGCCAGCAACACTTCATAACGACTGTAACGGGTTCTGAGCAACACGCCTTCCAGGCAGCGACGCAGCACCGCAAGATCGTCGATGACCGGCACAATGATCGAAACCATTGGCTGTTCGGTGTGACGGTAATCGATCTGCCAGGTACCCGGCACCGTCGATGTGACCTTGGCCTTGTAGCCGCGATTACCTAGATGACGCAGCAACGCCTGGCGTTCATGGGCATTTTCTTCAAGCTCCGCCGCCCGAGTGATCAGCAGCGGCTCGTCGAGGTGCGCCAGGCCGTCAAGGCCACCCTGCTCAATGATGCGCAGCAACAGGTCAAATTCCAGCGCCTTACTGAAGTCAGCCTGATAACCGCCGGCTTCGAGCAAGACTTCACGACGGATCAACCAATGACGCGCCATCAGTGACGGCACGCTTTGCAGCAGATCCAGATTGAAACCGGGGCGGAACACGTCAACCAACGCGCCATTGTCCTTGCGCTGGACCTCGTCGGTGGCGACGGCACGCACCCCCTCGGCGGACATCAATTCCAGACTGGCGCGCAACAGGCCGCTGGCGGTGAACTGATCACCCGCCTCACCCAGCAGCAACCAATCGCTTGGCGACTGCTGAGCGGCCTGGTTGAGCTTGTCGACAAAGTTGCTTTGGGAGACTCGAACAAAGTGCAGCGTGTTTTGTGCAGTAGTCGCGGCCGGTGCTTCGCCGGTGGTGAACACGACAATCCTGAACGCTTTGCAGTGACCTTCGAGCAGGCTGTCGAGCGACACCTGCAACTTGTCGATGTCGTTATCCAGGTCGAGCAGGAAAATACCGAACTGCGGGCCGCCGCCTTCAGTCGCCAGATGCCGGCCAATCGACTCAAGCTGTTCGTTCGCCGGCGCGCGAGCCACCAGCCACTGCAACAGGCGGCCGGACTTCATTTTGCCGAAGACCGGCTGATGATCGTCGACCGTCAGCGTTTCGAGACGGGCAATCCACTCGTGCATGGCTTGCGCGGCGCTCTCGTCACCGACAACGTCCAGTTGCGCCGCCAGACGTTTGACCACAGTCTGGTTGAAGGCGTTGAGATCATGGGCCTGCCACAACCGGTCAACCACACTTTCCGGCGTGTCGTTATTGCGCGCCTGCAACAGGTGCGCCTGACGGGCCCACACGCCTTCCAGCCCCTCCAGTTGCATGCGACCGGCCGGCAGCGCGTGCAACATGAATTCGAACTGCTCCAGACGATCGAAGAATGCCTGGTTGTAAAACGGCATTTCGACATACTGCAGCGGGCCAAAACGACGATCTGGCGCCTTCAACGCCTGGTTCCAGGTCGATTCGAAAATCAGCTCGGCAGTCAGCGCACGCCCGGACTTCAGGCTGTCGGCCATCGCCTCGAAACTTTCCAGGGCAAAGGCCTTGGCCTGCGCGATATCCAGCCCTTCGATAGCGGTAGGCAGCGAGACGAGGAACTCGGCAAAAGCCTCTCGTTCGGCGACCGACTTGGCATCGACGTAGGTCAGCGAGTGATACACGTCGGTATTGTGCTCGGAGACGCCGTAGTTGATCTCGCGCACCACATAAGGAATCGGCAGGATGCGGGCCTTGGCACTGGCCAGCAGGTAGTAGACATGTCCGATTTCCTGCCACTGGAAATTGGTCCCCGGCGGCAACGCCGAATGCCAGTTTTTCATCAGGTCAGTACGGGTTACCGCGTAGAACGGCGGGATGTACTGGCTCATGTAATCGAGGACACGATCCTGCGCGCGCTCGGACGCATAGTCTTCCTGGACTTTCTTGTCGCGGCGGTAGTAGTTCACGCCATGAGCCAGTGACAGGTACATCAGGCAATAGCCGTGGCACATGCCGTAGTCAGGGTTGGCATGCAGGAAGCCGACGGACTCTGCCAGTGAATCGTGCAGGATGAAGTCGTCGTCGGCCGCCAGCACCATGTATGGCGTGGTCAGATGCTCGACACCATAGGCCAGTTTGGCCTGCATGCCCCAGTAGGCGAACTGCGGGACATGGTGGTAATCGACGGCGCAGAAGTCGCCTTCAGGTCGTTCGAGGGTCGAATCGAGCACCATGATTCTGCAGGACAAGCTGCTGTAATACTTCACCGCCCGGCGCAGGAACGCCGGACGATTGTGAGTAATCAGCACCACCGTCAATAGCTCGTTGAGCGGTAGCGCCAGTTCAGAACTGTACTTGCCTTGCATAACTTCTCTCCACAACCGGCGACTCGCCGAAACAACGCTTGGTGATGTTGCGAATTAACGGACGCGACGCAGATAGCCGTCCGGCGCCACGGTGATCAACAGCTTGTTCTGCAACTGCTGGTCGATCTCGAAATCCTGGTTCTCTTCGAGGTATTTCCACACAGCGGTTTTCGGGTTGTCGCCCGGGCCCCACGGACGATCCGGGAAGAAATCGGCCGGCATGTCTTCAACCACGGTGTCCATGACCACGCAGTAGCTGTCGACCGACACCAGCGGTGCGTACAGACGCAGCTCTTCCAGTACGTGATCGTGGGTGTGGTTGGAGTCGAGTACCAGAATGACTTTCTTGCCTTTGGCCGCAGCCTGCACCTGGGCGGCAATGCCGGCGTCGATGCTCGAACCTTCGATCATCTTGATGCGCTTGGCCATCGGGTGGCTTTCGATCGCTTCGCGGTTGTGCGGGCGAATGTCGAGGTCGATGCCCAGCACTTCGCCGTGGCCTTGCAGCTCCAGCAACGAGGCGTAGTAGATGATCGAACCGCCGTGGGCGATGCCGCACTCGATGACCAGATCCGGTTTGACCTGCCAGATGATCTCCTGCATGGCCATCATGTCTTGTGGCAGCTGGATGATCGGACGACCCATCCACGAGAAGTGGTAGCTGTACTTGTGCTTGGCCGATTCGTTGAAGAAATCGCGGGCCAGGCCGGTGAGTTTCTGGTCGTCACCCTGCAGGGCAATCTGTTCCCGGCACTCGGCTTCGAAGGCTTGGTTGATGCTGTTGTCGGTCATTTTAATAATCTCAAGGGTCACTGAAACGAAGCGCTGTCGACGGCGTGATAGACGTAGCGTCCACCGGTCATCCGCTTGATCTCTTCGAGGTAATTGGAATTCATCACAAACAGGTTGGCGCCTTCGGGCAACGCGTCCATCGCCTCTTGCGGCGAGGACACCCGCGCGCCGCTCAACGGCAGATAACGCCCCTGCTTGGCCGGGTTGATATCCACCACACGGTCCACCGCGACACCGGCACGTTGCAGGAACAGCGAATAGATCACGCCTTTGGACGAAGCGCCCCAGATCGCCGAACCCTGCTCGGGGGCGGACTGAATGATCTGCACGGCGCGATCGAGGCTGGCGGTGAAACCGTCAGGCAGGCTCAGGCGCGGCACCGGTTGATCCGGAGTCAGGCGCAAGGTCGACAGGTCGGCGACGATGTACAGGTATTGGCCACCGAACAGGTGACCGGCCTCGTGCACCGTGCCAAACAGCCGGCGCAGGTCATCGAGGCGAAAATAATTGACGTGTTCGTAGAACAGGTCGAACCAGGCTTTGTGCTCAAGAATCCAATCGAAGCACGGCACTTCGATGTAGATCTGCCCGCCCTGATTGGCGTTGGCGATTTCGGCGAGAAAGCTCAGCGGATCCTGAATATGCTCCAGCACATGGCGCAGGACGATGGCGTCTGCCGCCAGCCCGAGACCACGGGTGAACGGCGCCTTGATCACGTCGGCGTTTTCGCCTTCGTACGCCGGGTCGATGCCGGTGATCGAATAACCGAGGCCCTTGAGCAGCTCAAGGAAATAGCCTTTGCCGCAGCCGACTTCGATCAGTTCCTGACCCTTGAAGTGCTTGGCGATGATGCCTTCGACGTCACTCAAATGCTTCTGGAACTGGCCGGAATGCGCCTGCTCGTTCTGGTAATCGGCGTCGTAGCTGAGCTTGTCGGCGTCGAACGCGGCGTTGAAGATCAGACCGCTGCGCTCGTCCTGCACCAACAGCATGTCGGCACTGGCCGAGGCCTGCGCCGACGCGGGATCGGCAAAGGTGCGGTTCTGCAGCACCGGTAGGTCAGTAACCCGATACAACTCGTGCCTCATTGCGGCTCTCCCAGTAACTGTTGCAAACGCTCGGTCACCGCCCAGAACGCCAGCGGTTCGTGGGTTGGGTATGGGTAGTGGCCGAGGTTCAGATGCAGCGACACGTCGCGTTCGCGCAGGCGTTGTTCGACCAACGCGCGCACGGACACCGGTTGGCCGCTGGCGCAATTGATCACGCCGTTGAAGTCGGTTTTTTGCAGGATCGCGGCGAGGTAGCCGGCAGCGCGTTCAATCGGCAGAAAATCGCGCAACTGCTCACCGGCGGACATGTTGAACGACGCCTCACCGGCATCGATCGCCCGGTCCAGCGCGGCCAACAGACTGTTGGGGTTTTGCCCTTCGCCATGCAGATAGAACAGGCGCGCCCACTGCAAAGTGAACGGCAACTCCTGCTGCAGGTTTTGCAGAAACAGGTGCAGCGTGTGCTTGGCCAGACCGTAAGGATTGCTCGGCTTCGGCTCGGTGCTTTCGCTGAGTGGCCCACTTTGCATGCCGTACTCGAAACAGGTGCCGGTCACCAGCACCTGCTGCACGCCCGCCTCGACCGCGCTTTTGATAAAGCGGTAATCGGCCATCAGGTTGTGCTCCAAATGGAACAGCGCCCGGTAGTTCGGCAAGCCCGGCCAGGCCAGATGCGCCAGTGCATCGATACCCGCGGTCAACGCGTGGATATCGAGATCGGCGGCGTGAATATCCGCTGCGATGAACTCGACGTCGTTGATCCACGGCATGCCTTGCGCCGTTTCTGGGTTGCGCGCCACGGCGCGGATTTCACAACCACGCGCCAGCAATGCGGCAACCAGATGCCGGCCGACAAAGCCTGTGGCTCCGGTGACCAGAACCTTCACAGCACTTTCAACTCAGGCACGGCGATCACGAAGCGGCCGTCCCACCGACGCACTTGCGCCAGTTGCTGACTGACTTCGTGCAGCAGGTTCCACGGCAGCACCAGCACGTAATCCGGTTTTTCGAGATCAATCTGCGCCGGCGCCACAATCGGAATGCGGCTACCCGGCAGGAACTTGCCCTGCTTGTGCGGATTGGCATCGGCGACCCAGGCCAGCAGGTCCGGTTTGACCCCGGCGTAATTGAGCAAGGTGTTGCCTTTGGCCGCCGCGCCATAACCGACCACACGTTTACCGTCAGCCTTGGCCTGCAACAGGAAACGCAGCAGTTCATGCTTGATGCGTTCAGCGGCGGGCGCGAGGGTCGCGTAGTACTCGGCGGTTTTCACCCCGGCATCCAGTTCGGCTTGCAACTGTTGTTGCACCGCCGCTTGTACCGCGCGGCGCTCGCCGTCCTTGCGCTGGACGAATACACGCAACGAACCGCCATGGGTGGTTAGTTGGCTGACGTCGAACACTTCCATGCCATTGCGCTCGCACAGGGTCTGCACGGCGGTCAGCGACAAGTAGGAATAGTGTTCGTGATACAGCGTGTCGAACTGCGCGCCGGCCATCAGTGTCAGCAGTTGCGGGAATTCGAAAGTGGCCACACCGGTCGGCTTGAGTAGCGTCGCGAAACCGCCGAGGAAATCATTGATGTCCGGCACATGCGCGAGCACGTTGTTGGCCGCCATCAGATCGGCGCCCCAGCCTTCGGCTTGCAACTGCTCAGCAGTCTCACGACCGAAGAACAGTTCACGAATTTCCAGGCCTTTTTCCCGAGCCGCTTGCGCGGTGCTGCGCGTTGGTTCAACACCGAGGCACGGAATGCCCCGGCCCGCCACGTATTGCAACAGGTAACCATCGTTGGCGGCGACTTCCACCACACGGCTATCGGCGGTCAGGCCAAAGCGCTCGACCATCTCGGCGACATAGCGCTCGGCATGAGCCAGCCAGGTGCTGGAGAACGAACTGAAGTAAGCGTACTCGGCGTCGAACAGGCTATCGGCGCTGGTGTAATCCTCGGTCTGCACCAGCCAGCATTGCTGGCACACGGCGACCTTCAGCGGCACCCACTGCTCGGCCTGTTCCAGGCGATCGGCGTGCACGTAGGCGTTGGACGGTGGCGAGGTGCCGAGGTCGATCAGCGGCAGGCTCAGCGGTGCGGCGCACCCACGGCAGTTCATAGACGCACTCCAGCAAAGTGTTGATCGAGCGCGGGATGGCTGGAATCACGCGCTGACAAATTATTGACAGGCAACGGCCAAGCAATCGCCAGCCGTGGATCGTTCACCGACAGACCGCCCTCGTGCTCCGGCGCGTAATCGACGCTGTGCAGGTAAAGCAGTTCGGCGTCCTCGGTGAGGGTCTGGAAACCATGGGCGAAACCGGCCGGGATCAACAGGCTGCGGCCATCGCCAGCCTTGAGGTGCTCGGCGTGCCAGTGCAGAAACGTTTCGGAGTCAGGACGCAGATCCACCGCAACGTCCCACACTTCACCGCGCAGACAGGTGATCAATTTGGCTTCCGGCGCATTGGCATTCTGATAATGCAGACCGCGCACACTGCCCTTTTCACGGGTGCAGGAATGGTTGATCTGACGGATATGGAACTCAGCGCCGAACGCACTCAGGCTGCCTTCGCAAAACAGCCGAGCGAAGTGCCCGCGCTGGTCTTCGAAACGTTTGTGCTGAACGCTGAACAACCCGGCCAGCGGCAACGCCTTCAGGGAAAACTCGCTCACAGCGCGCCTCGGTACAGGTTCAATTGGCCGAGGGTGACGCTGCGCATGTCATCGCCGTTCTGCCACGCCAGGTGCCAGTCGAGGGTCTGCGTCAGGCACTGCTGCAAGGTCCAGCGCGGCTGCCAGCCGAGTACCTGGCGGGCGCGGCTGCTGTCCAGACGCAGCAGGCCGGCCTCGTGCAGTTCGCTTTTCTCGATGCGCAAACCGCGCGCCTGCGGCCAGCGGCTGGCAAGCAATTCAACCACTTCGCCGACGCTGCACATGTCCGCTTCGCCCGGGCCAAAGTTCCACGCCCCGGCGTATTCCGGGCCTTGTTCGTAGAGGCCGGCGGCCAGTTGCAGGTAACCGGCCAGCGGCTCCAGCGCGTGCTGCCACGGGCGTACGGCTTGCGGATAGCGCAGGGTCACCGGTTCGTCGGCGGTCCACGCTTTGAGCACGTCGGGAATCAGTCGCTCAGGAGCGAAGTCACCGCCGCCCAAGACGTTGCCGGCACGCGCCGTGGCCAGGGCCAGACCGTGTTCGGCGTATTTGTCCGCCGGGAAAAACGACGCGGCATAAGACTGTGCGAGCAATTCACAGCAAGCCTTGCTGCTGCTGTAAGGATCGTGGCCACCGAGGGCTTCGTCTTCGCGGTACGGCCACAGCCATTCCTTGTTGGCGTAGACCTTGTCGGTGGTGACCAGCACGCAGGCACGCACGCAACCGACCTGACGAATCGCTTCGAGCAGATTCAGCGTGCCCATGACGTTGCTGGAATAGGTCCCGAGTGGATCGCGATAACCTTCGCGCACCAACGGCTGCGCGGCCAAGTGCAGCACGATCTCCGGCTCGGTGTCGGCGATGATTTCCAGCAAGGCGCCGAGATCACGCAAATCACCACGCTGATCGTTGATGCCTTCGTGCACGCGCGCCAGTTCAAACAGGCTCGGCTCGGTCGAAGGATCAAGGGAGAAACCGCTGACTTGCGCGCCGAGACTTTGCAGCCACAGGGTCAGCCAACTGCCTTTGAAACCGGTATGTCCGGTGACGAGAACGCGTTTGCCGCGCCAGAAATCCGCACTCAGGCCCATTGCTTCCATGGGGCCTCCCCGCTCAGCCACAGCGCTTCGAGGTGGTTCTTGTCGCGCAGGGTGTCCATCGGGTGCCAGAAGCCTTCGTGCTCAAAGGCTTTCAACTGTTCGTCGGCCGCCAGACGCGCCAGCGGCTCGGCTTCCCAAGTGGTAGCGTCATCGGCGATGTACGGCAGCACTTTTGGCGAGAGCACGAAGAAGCCACCGTTGATCCAGCCACCGTCACCACGAGGTTTTTCGGTAAAGCCCAGCACTTGATCGCCTTGACGCTCAAGCGCGCCGTAACGACCCGGCGGTTGCACAGCGGTGACGGTCGCCAGACGACCGTGAGCTTGGTGGTAATCCACAAGCTGAGCGATGTTGATATCGGAAACGCCGTCGCCATAGGTGAAGCAGAACGCCTCTTCATCCTGCAGATAACGGCCGGCCCGCAGCAGCCGGCCACCGGTCATGGTTTCCTCACCGGTGTCAATGAGCGTGACGCTCCACGGCTCGCTGTAATTCTGGTGCACATCCATGCGGTTCTCGCGCATGTTGAAGGTGACGTCGGAGGTGTGCAGGAAGTAGTTGGCGAAGAAGTCCTTGATCGCATAGCCCTTGTAGCCGAGGCAGATCACGAAGTCATGAATCCCGTGGGCGGAATACTGCTTCATGATGTGCCAGAGAATTGGCTTGCCGCCGATCTCGATCATCGGCTTGGGCTTGAGGTGCGACTCTTCACTGATGCGCGTGCCGAGGCCACCCGCCAAAATAACTGCCTTCATCGTCTCCCCTCTTGTTCTACACCGGGCTGCGCGCCGCTTTCTTGAGCTTTGCGGGCCTTCTGGCTAAACCTTTTGCCGATCCGTGCGCCGCTGGAGTGACCGCGAGCGCTCGTTTTATGGCGATTTACAGGGGACTTGCAGGAAACGCGCCAGCTCCACAAGCCCCTCACCCTAACCCTCTCCCAAAGGGAGAGGGGACTGACCGTTGTGTTTGGGCGAGGTACGCCGACGTGCGATACCGAGTCGAACTCAGGCTTTGAAATGCACACAAACCGGCCTCCTCGACCTCCGGGAGAGGGCTGGGGCAGCGGGAAAACCCACCACAAATCAAAAGCCGAACACCCGAGCTCCTCACCACTCAATAGGCCGAGTGTCAGCTCGCCTGCTCTTGATCTTGATCCACGGGCGACGTCGGAAGGCTGAGTGGAGGGATTGATCCGGGCGTGGGAGCGCAGCGACCGTTTGGCGCAGCCAAACACAGCGAGAGGAGGTGCAGCGAAGCAAACCGTAGGCGCTGCGCCCGGATCGATCCCGCAGCGAAGGAACCCCGAGCCCCAGCGAGCGGGCCGCACGTAGGAGCAAGCCTTTTGGGTTACCTTTTCGGCGTTTGGAAAAGGTGACCCGCCGTAAGGGCGGAACCCTGATCAGCAACACCCGCAGCAACGGATACACACCCACCCCCAAGAGCATGGTCGGCCCAAAGGCCGCCAAGCCCCAGACAAAAAAAGGGATGAACCCAAAGATTCATCCCTTTCCACAAGCCAGATCAACAATGCAGACGATTACCCAAACATGGCAAACCCATCACCACTAACCGGCACCTCAAAAGCCTGACCATCGGCAGTCTGAAGGTGCTCGATGTTGTTGAACCCGGCGTACCAGCCCGCCAGTTTCACGCCGTTGTCCGGCACACCAGTGCTACCGTCATTGGCACTGTGCAAATAAGCGTCATCACCGATGCGGGTAACGTTCAACTGGCTGGCGTTGGCGATCGTGTTGAGGATCAGGGTGTCGTTCAGATCCCAGCCCTCATCCTGGATCGTCACCAGGCCGGTGGTGTTGACCACGTAGGTGTCATCGCCCTGACCGCCATAGGCACTGCCGCCGGAGGTCGACTGACCGGCCAGATTGAGGATCAGCAGGTCGTCGCCTTCGTCTCCTGTCAACGTGTAGTGGCTACCAGTGCCGGTGATCACGTCATTGCCTTGACCGCCATGGGCGAGGCCACGGCCGAGCGTAATGATGTCATTGCCCTCATCGCCGCTGACCCACGTGAACAGATCGTCGCGCGCAGCAACGATGACATCATCACCCGCACCACCGGACAAGCTGTCGGACTGCCCCGCAACGTCGAGACCTGAAGCCAGACCGCCGTAGATGTGATCGTTGCCATCGCCACCCTGAATCTGGTCGTCGCCCGCGCCGCCTTCAAGAATGTTATCGCCCCAGTCGCCCTCAAGAACGTCATTGAACTGGCTACCACGCAAGCCTTCGATATCGATGTAAACATCGTGGAACGCAATACCACTCTGCACGCCCCATTTCAGCGAAGCGCTCAAGCCTTCGCTACTGTCGTCATAGCTGACGATGTCGATACCAGCGCCACCCTCAAAGTTATCGGCACCCGCACCGCCCAACAGCACATCATTGCCGGCGCCGGAGACGATGGTGTTGTTCTCGTCATTGCCGTAGCCAACGAAGTCAGCGCTGCCGGTATACGTCAGATGTTCAACGAACGCACTCAGTCTCAACTCGGACAGGCTGGTGTACACGCGATCGGTCCCCCCCATGTAGCCTTCGATTTCCTCGACGGTCACACCGGTGCTGTTGATTGTGTAGACATCGTCACCGCCACCGCCAGCGACGACCACACCACTGGTGTTCACGGTGAAGTGGTCGGCATCGGTGGAACCAATAACCTCTTCCACATTAATCAGCGTGTCGCCCGCCGCGTTGACACCGCCGCCGATCAAAATGTTGACCGGATCGAAAGCGTAGCGATAACTCACGGTGTCATGGCCGTCACTACCGTCGATGCTCATAAAGTCTTTGTGACGATAAATCACATCATCGAAGCCCGAACCCTGCAGCGCTTCAATGCCGGTGAAGGTGTCACCGTAGGCAATGGTCAGCCCGTCAAAGTTGGCAAAGTCTTCGACTCTCACGCCTTCAAGACTGTCGCTATAGCTGACCGTATCGTAGCCATTACCACCAACGAAGTGATCGGCACCATCCCCACCCCACAGCCAGTCGTTACCGGCACCGCCAATGATTTCGTTGTCACTGGCATTGCCGTAAGCCTTGAAATCGCCGGTGCCGGTGAAGGTCAGCTTTTCAATGAACGGGTCCATCTTGAGGGTGTTGAGGCTGGTGCGCAGTTCGTCATAACCCGCATTGTCTTCCTCGACAATTGCCACACCCTCACTGTCGACGATGTACAGATCATCCCCGACGCTACCCTCGAACGTCACACCGCCGACCGAACTGGTAAACGTATCGTTGTGGAACGTACCGAAGACTTTCTCGACACCGATGAGGGTGTCGACCTTGCCTTCAGCCCCTGCGACAGTCGTGGCATCTTTGCCGAACTCGACACTGACACCCGACGACATCGCGTAATAGGTCGCCGTGTCGAACCCTTCTCCGCCATCCAGCACATCAGAACCTGCACTGCCGATCAGTACATCATCCGACTCCAGTCCATAGAGTTCGTCATTATCGTCGGAGCCCAAGAGGACATCCGCTTCACTCGTTCCATTCACTACTGACATTTGCGTCTTCCTTGCGTTGTTGTTGAAAGCGGTTCTGTCGGCAGAGAGAGACCGTTCAAGCGTGCAATCCCTGCCGGATGAGTAAACGAATAAAGAGGTATCGACTGCAAAAACCCAAACCTTGAGCCTGCACACGAGAAAGTGTCGACGGGTGTGTAAGAAGGTTTCTCCAGAGACAAGAAAGGGCGAACCCGGAGATCGGGTTCGCCCTCAGCAGTATTGCCTACACCCTCAATCCCGTTGCGGGAGCGATGGTGTTCGATTCAGCGATCAGCCAAACATGGCAAACGCGTCACTGTTGGCCGGCAGGTTGATGACTTCTCCGTTGGCCGTCTGGATTTGCTCGATGGTATCGGAACCGGCGAACCAGTCTTTGAGCCGCACACCCTCCTGTGGAGTGTCACCCACGTTGAAACTCAATCGGTGCAGATAAAGATCATCGCCGACACGATCGATCTGCAATTCAGAGCTTTTGATGTACGACAACACTAGCTTATCGCCATGACTTACACCGTCATCCTGGATCGTCACCAGTCCCGGCGTGCCGATCGTGTAAATGTCGTCACCTTCACCACCATTGGCAAAACCGCTGGATTTGAGCACCAGTTGATCATCCCCGGCACCGCCAAACAGAGCAAAGCCCAGACCTGTTCCTGTGAGCAAATCGTTGCCCTCACCGCCATCGGCCATGCCGGAATTCACTGTAATAACATCACTGCCCGCCTCGCCGTAAGCCCGGCTGCCGGTGTCATTGGCGGCAGTCAGGAGGGTGTCGTTACCATTTCCGCCATACAACGTGTCAGCCTGCGCACCGGTATCGGCTCCTGGATTGGTAAGAGGGCCGATCAAAGACGCCAGACCGCCGTAGATGTAGTCTGCCCCGTCACCGCCATAAATAACGTCGCTCCCGGCATAGCCTTCGAGAAAATCAACGGCTGAAGTCCCCGTCAATGTGTCGTTGTATTGGCTGCCGATGACTCGTTCGATGTTGAGCAGGACGTCTCCTTGCGCATCCCCGCCCTGATTGATGTTGGTTTGCAGATTAACCGTCACGCCAGCCGTGCTGTTGGCGTACCAGGCAACGTCATGCCCTTCGCGCCCGTCAATCCGGTCGGCGCCCGCACCGCCGATCAAGTTGTCGCCAGAAGCCGTTCCGGACAAGGTGTCGTCAAAGCTGCTGCCTTGGAAAAACTGGATCGAGGCGTAGGTATCGCCAGCCGCATCGCCGGCATTGATACCGGTTTTCAGATCAATGGTGATAGCACCGTCAGAGTGTTCGTAGCTGACCATATTGAAGCCACCCAAACCATCGAAAGTGGTGGCCGTATCGGCGCCGATGAAAACGTCATTGATTGCTGTGCCTCTGAAAGCCTCGATACCGACGTAAGTATCTCCAGCAGCAATACCGGAATTGATCCCTGTTTTCAGGTCGATGCTGACGCCCACCGCACTGTCGTTGTAACTGACGGTATCGATACCCGCGCCGCCGATAAACAGGTCGGCACCTGCACCACCGTAAAACAGATCATTGCCCGATCCGCCAGTGATGATGTTATCGCTGGCGTTCCCCCAGCCAATGAATGCTCCGGAGCCGGTGTAGGTGAGGCGCTCGACATTGGCGCTCAGGTAGATCTGGCCGAAGTTGCTGCGCACTTCGTCATAGCCGCCACCTGCCTGTTCGATGACCGTACCGCCGGCACCATTGATGACATAAACGTCATCGCCGCCCCCCCCTTCAAACGTTGCAGTGGCACCGTCGACATTGAATGTGTCGTTGAGCGCCGTGCCGATGACCTTCTCGATATTGAACAGGGTATCGCCCTGAGCATCACCGCCGATGCCGGCACGACCCGCTCCCCCGCTGCGGATATCGACGTTGATGGACTCGGCAGATGTCGAGTAGTCAACCACATCACCGGTTCCACCACCGCCATCAAACGCAAACACTCGGCTGTCGGCAATGAACGTGTCATTGGCGCCCGAACCCTTGATTGCCTCAATGCTCGTGTAGGTATCACCCGCGCCGATTCCGGAGTTCACTCCAGTCTTGAAGTTGAGCGTCACGCCCACCGGACTGTCGGTGTAATCAACGGTGTCCATGCCCGCACCGCCGATGAACTGGTCTGCACCGCCACCGCCGAGCAATATATCGTTGCCGATGCCACCCGTGATGATGTTGTCACTGGCGTTACCGTAACCGGTGAATGCCGTTGTACCGGTGTAGGTCAGTCGTTCGACGTCGGCGGCCAGCGATTGAATATCGTAGTTGGTACGCACTTCATCGTTGCCACCACCCGCCTGCTCGATCACTGTGGTGACGCGAGTGCCATTGATGATGTACACATCATCGCCGGCACCGCCTTCCAGGGTGAACGTACCGCCATTGACACTGAGCGTGTCGTTGAATGCCGTACCGATGACTTTTTCGATACCGGTCAGCGTATCGCCCTGAGCATCGCCACCGATGCCGGCACGACCTGTTCCTGCAGAAACCAGATCAACATTGATCGCTGCGGACGATGTCGAGTAATCGACCACATCGCCAGTTCCGCCACTGCCATCAAAAGCGAACACCCGACTGTCGGCAATGAACGTGTCATTCGCGCCCGACCCTTTGATCACCTCGATGCCAGCGTAAGTATCTCCCGCCGCGATCCCGGAATTGACCCCGGTTTTCAGGTTGATGCTGACACCCACGGTGCTATCACCATAACTGGCGGTGTCGATACCGGCGCCGCCTATAAACTGATCGGCACCCGCACCGCCATACAACAAGTCGTTACCAACGCCACCTGTGAGGATGTTATCGCTGGCATTGCCCCAGCCAATGAAATCCCCCGTACTGGTATACGTCAGGCGTTCGACGTTAGCGCTCAGATAGATCTGACCAAAACTGGAGCGCACTTCATCATCGCCGCCCCCCGCTTGCTCGATCACCGTACCGCCATTGTTGAGGATGTAAACGTCATTCCCTGCGCCGCCCTCAAAGGTGGCGCCACCCTTTTGCGCGGTGAATGTGTCGTTGAACGCCGTGCCGATAACCTTCTCGATGTTGGTCAGGGTATCGCCTTGAGCGTCGCCCCCCGTACCGGCCAGACCCGAGAGGTCAACGTTGATCGCTTGCGCAGACGCCGAGTAATCCACCACGTCAGCGGTCCCGTCACCGCCATCAATCTTGTCCGCACCGGCACTGCCCTTAATCAGATCATTACCGGCCAGACCGTTGATCTCGTCATCCCCACTGGTACCCGTCAGCGTATCCGCGCCGTTTGTTCCGTTAATAACCGCCATTACTTCTTCCTTGCCTTGTTGTGAACCGGTACCGGCATGCGCGGCGATCAACATCCTCGCGGCAAGCGCTCTAAACCCACGAATGTGTTGATATCGACTGCAAAGACGCGAAGCTTGAGCGTCGGCAAAAATTTGTATCGAAACTGGTGCAAAGACGATTTTCAGAAGCAAAAAAAAACAGGTGACTATAAAAGTCGCCTGTTTTTTTCAGATCACGCCTGGCTCGATCAATCGGCCAGCCAGCCGTATTCCCAGTAGCGCAGGTTATCGCCGCGCAACACGTAATCGCGCAGCACCACCTCACGCAATTCATCGCCCATGCGATAACTGGCATCCGGATCCGCCAGGTGCATGCGGATCGCTTGCAGCCATTCATCCGTGGAGTTGGTCTTGATCCGCGTGCACGGCAAGTAACCGCGATAGGCCTCGGTGTCGGTGCAGATCACCGGGTAACCGCAGGCGCCGTACTCCAGCAGCCGCAAGTTGCTCTTGCAGTCGTTGAAGATATGGAATTCCAGCGGCGCCAACGCGAGATCGAGGTTGAGGCTGGCCAGTTTCGCCGGGTACACGTCCAGGCCGATGACGCCATGGAACTCATGCATGTACGGCCGCAGATCATCCGGGCACATGCCGAAAAATACCCAGTCGACTTCATTGGCCAGTTCACGAACAACCTCGGCGATCACCGCCAGATCACCGTGGTGACTGGTGCCGCCGCCCCAGCCGACCCGCGGTTTCTTCGAGGTCCGACGCTGGCTGCGCAGGTGGCCCCACAAGTCCTTGGCCAACATGTTAGGGACGACACGAATGTCGTGGTGCATGTCCGACAGCACGTTGGCCAGCGGCGCGGTGGATACGACCGCGCGATCACACAGCCCGATGGCACGCCGCACCATACGCTCCATGTCCTGCTTGCTCGGCATATTACGGATGTGCGCATTGCGGTGGGGAACATCAATGACGTAGTCGTCGAGTTCGAAGATCCGTCGAGCGTTGAAGTACTTTTTCAACGGTGGGATTTCATCGATGGCGTGCTCCGAGTAGCGCCCTTGCAGAACGATCACATCAGGTGACTGACGTTCGATATCGATGATCGACGGCAAACCGTAGCAAATGCGCCCTTCTGCCCGATTGGCCGCTTCCAGCTCGATCATCGGCTGGCTCATGCGGTAATGGCCGATGGCTGAAGCGTTGATCGGCACCACCAGCAGATTGGGCAGCTGTGCCTTGGAGAACGCACTCCAACCGGTGCGCAGGCCAGGCTCCAGACTGAAGTTGGTGGCGCCCACGCCCTGCAACGTCAGGTTGACGTTGTAGGCCGGATCGCGCGCCACGAGCGGCAGCCAGCGCTGGTAAAACGTCTCCCTCTCCTCGGTGTGCTGCGCTTCTTCCTCAGGCGTCGCCATTGCACTTGGCCGTGCCCCCACGGCCAGCACCGCATGAGGGTTGAGCACCACCAGATAACCGTCACGGCCAACACGCAGACACAGATCGACGACATTGAGCGTTTGCTTGAGGTCCTGCTCGTCCAGCCCGCCGACCGCTTCGTACACCGACCGGCGAATCATCAGGCAATCACCACCGACGGCACTCAGGTCATGCACTGCTTGCAGGCGGTGCATGTACCCTTCCGACTGCATCGGCTGGCCATAGAACGGCAACCCGACCGGCCCGTTCAAGCCAAGAATCAGACCCGCGTGCAGCACGCCACCGTCCGGGTTGAACAGCTTGGCGCCGACCACCCCGACCTCCGGTCGTTGCGCATGATTGAGCAGTTCGTCGAGCCAATCGCTCTGGGTGATTACCGCGAAGGCATTGAGCATCAGCACATACTCACCGCGCGCTTGGCCGACGGCAAAGTTGTGCACCGCTGCCGCATTGCCCTTTTGCAGGTAGCTCAGCACACGTATCCGCTCGCTGCCCATTTGCGCCATACCGTCCAGCCACGCCAGCGCTTCGGCGCTTTCGCT
Organism: Pseudomonas sp. AC242; assembly: GCF_979258655.1. Taxonomy (NCBI): domain Bacteria; kingdom Pseudomonadati; phylum Pseudomonadota; class Gammaproteobacteria; order Pseudomonadales; family Pseudomonadaceae; genus Pseudomonas; species Pseudomonas sp. AC242. The sequence goes on along the minus strand of NZ_OZ409873.1, from coordinate 972,530 downwards.
GCCGTTGTCGACCAAGAGCAATTCGTACTCGGTGTAGGCAGTCTTTTCCAGCAGGGTCTCGACGCAGCGCTGCAACGCGGCGGTCTGGTCCTGCGTGACAATGACCACCGACACCAGCGGGCGCCGGGCATGGTGATAGTCGACACGATTGAGCAGCCCGCTATTACCGACACGGACTTCATGAGCGATGCCAAGGCGTTGCAGATGCGCTTCGAGGATTCGCGGACTTTGCTCGACGACGCCGGGATTGATAAGCCATTGCGACAGGTCGTATTTCGACTCCAGCAGCACTTCAGCAATGTGCCCGACGACTTGCAGGCCATCACTTTCAACCATGCGCCACAGCACATCGTGGGGCGCCAGTTCGGCGAACGTCGAGGTAAAACCGCCAAGGGCCAGAAACCGTTCGCGCTGGAATGCCAAGGCGCGCCCGACGTAGGGATAGCTACGCATGAGATCAAGGTTGAAATCAGGTTTGAACGCAGGCTCTGCCGACTCGCCATCGCGCAGGCTGCCTTCGTCGCTGTACAGGCATGTCAACGAGCTTGCGTGCGCAATGCGATCGGCCATCACCAACAACGCTGGCACCACCGGGCAGTCACCTGGCTGCAGCAGATAAAACCAGTCGGCGCCTTCCAGTTGCGGCAGCAGAGCGTTGATCTGCTCCAGGCCGTCACCCTGCAACGGCATGTGGAACACCCGACCGTCCAGCTTCGCTTCGCTGCAAACCGTGGACAGCACCAGCACCAGCTCCGGCGGATAATCCTGAGCGGCGAGCGCATCAAGCGTACGTTCCAGACCATCGCGGCTGCCTTGCCCATCAATGATGATCGGCACGATGCGCGGCTGATGCGACCAGCCGGCGAGGGTTTCCGGCAGCCATTTGCGCTGTGCCGCGGTCAGCACCCGACACGCCAGCCACTGCGCATAGAGTTCGCCGAAACTGAAGCTGTCGACACCGACCCCCAATTCCTGACGGCTCTGCTTGGAACCCAGGGTACGGCTCAGCGGCAGTTCTTCCCAGACCCGAGGTGTCTCGTCGGCCTTGGTCAATTGCACATAGCGCACCCATCCCGGCGCCGGCGCCGACTCTCCGCTGCGGACCTTGAGCATTTGCGAGATCCACTCGCGCTCGATCTCCGCCGCGTCTTTCATCGGTTGCTGCGCGCTCAGACGCTCGGGGTAAAGTCGTTCGGCACTCAGCACATTGTTGGAGACCACCAGGTTGCCGCGCCGCAGCAGGCAGACATACAAAGCAAAATCCAGGGTCGCGACGAAGCAGGCTCCATCCTCGGTAAGGGCCGGCAGCAGTTCGGCGACATCGGCGCGCCGGAACATTGCGCTGCTGAAACCGCCGAGCACGTTGACTGGAAATTTTTCGAAGATGCTTAGTACGTCGTCGCCTTTGAGCAAGCCACTGGCCGGCGATAACGAGCTGTTTTCCAGACGTGCGGGCAGGATGATGTCGTTGGCATCCCACAGCAACCGTTGCGCGACCACCAGACTGACTTCTTCGCGCTGCATCTCATGGGCTTGCTGTTCGATACAGGCCGAATACAGCAGATCATCGTCACACAGGAATTTGATGAACTCGCCCCGGGCTTGCTCAAGGCAGGCCTTCAGGTTACCAACCAGGCCCAGCGTTCGTGAGTTGCGCACGTAACGCACTGCAAACCCGGTCTGCTCTGTCACCTGCGTAACGATGTCTTCGATCTCGTGGCCACGATTGTCATCGCATACGATGATTTCAAGATTGGCGTAATTCTGGCTGACGGCGCTGTTCAGCGTCCGCTCGAAAAAGCGCGGATTGAAGGCGGGAATAACGAGGCTGACAAGAGGAAGTGAATTCACGGCGGGCTCACAGGCGGTACGAGCCCGCTCGGAAAAGCGAGCCCTTGATACCGCTAAAAAACATGACTGAGGGACAAGGCAAACGGGCGCTTACACGCCCGTTGAGGATCAGATCTTGTTGAACAGACCCAACTGGCTGATCTTGCTGAACGCAAGCTGCGAAGCTTGCAGCATGGTCTGCTGCAGGGTCAAACGAGTCATCACTTCAGCCGGATCCGAATCGCGAATGGAGCCTTGAGTGGTGGTGTTCGCGGTGCTCAGGCTGTCATTGGTGACGGCCTGCATATCCAGCGCCTGACCACGTGCTCCAATCTCGGTCACCGCGGCGCCGATTTGATTGTTGGCCGCGTCGATGTTGCCGAGGCCCGCTTCCATTGCGCCCTGGAATTTCTGCTTGGCCACCGGATCCCCATCGATCGGAGTGTTCAACGCCGTGATCATCTGGCCCAGGGTGTCGAGCACGTTCTGGGTCTGGTGGTCGTTCGGCTGGATCGAAAACTGATCACCGGCAGCCGGGGCAGCGCCCAGTGCGAACGTGACGCCCGCCGCAGTAGCGTTGTTACCCACGATAGTGCCTGAGGACACGGGTTTGCTGTCGGCAGTGACCGGCGCTGCGTACAGATCGAAGGCGGTGGCGCTGGTGAACTTGAGGACGGCGCCGCCCTGCGGGAATGCCGCGGTGTAGGCGGCCTGGTCGGTGATGCTGGAGCCGGTGATCACGGCGGTCGACGGGTTACCCGGGCTGCGCGTGGTGGTGAACGAGTCCGGCGCGGTCGACAACTGGAAGCTGTGGCCAGCTATCACCGCGTCCGGGTTGGTGTCGCCGGTCTTCAAGTTGATATTCAACTTCATGTCGACGCCACGGAAGCTCACCGTCTGGTTGGCGCCGCTGCTGTTGCTGACCAGACCGTTCTGGCTCGCTTCAGCGGTCACGTCATTGCCCAGGGCATCAGTGATTTTCAGCTGAGTGCTGCTGAGGAAGCTGACGGTGTACGGCTGGCCGGCAGTGAATTTGGAATCATAGGTGGCGGCAGTGCCGACCGTACCGTTGGACAGCACAACGCGGCCGTCGTCCACGGCCGGCGCAGTCATGGTGACGTTGGTGCGCGCGGTATTGATGGTCTGCTGGAAAGCGGCCCAACCGGTGGTGTTGGTGCCAACAGTCATGCCGTCGCCGATGCCCAGATTGATCGTGGTCTGGTCACCGTTGTAGGAGTAGGTGCCATCGGCGTTCTGCGAGTACGGCGCGGTATCGGTTTTCGAACCGGAGAACAGGTAATTGCCGCTGGCATCCTTGGAGTTCATCAGGCCCAGCACTTGTTGCTGGATCTGGCCCAGCTCCGACGCGTAAGCCTGGCGGTCCTTGTCGGTGGCCGTGCCGTTGTTGGCTGCCAGGGCAAGTTCCTTGGCGCGTGCCAATGCGGTGGTGATGGAGTCCAGTGTCGACTCCTGCACGGTCAACGAACTTTTGGTGGTGTCGACGTTGGTCTTGTACTGATCGAGCATCGCGGCCTGCTGGCCCAACTGCAGCAAACGCCCGGCACCGATCGGATCATCGGCCGCTGTGTTGATGCGCTGCAGGCTGCTAGCCTCGCTGGCGGTGGCGACTGCCTTGTTGAAGTTACGCTGATAGTCCGACGCTTGCGTGCCGTAATACTGGGCGGTGGAAATGCGCATGAATTACGACTCCTTAAAGGCTGTTGATCAGCGTGGCGAAAGTTTCCTGCGCAGCTTTGATGATCTGCGAAGACGCTGTGTAGTACTGCTGGTATTTGACCAGGTTGCCGGTTTCTTCATCCAGGTTGACGCCGGACAGCGAATCGCGCGCGCCTTTGGCGTTATCCAGAATCGCCGAGGTCGCGGCGCTGTCGGACTTGCCTTGAGCGGTCTTGGTGCCGACGTTGGTCACCAGCTTGTTGTAAGCGTCAGTCAGGCTGATGCCTTTGCTGGCGGAACCGGTATCGACGGTCTGCGCAGTTTGCAGGGCGACCAGCGATTGCGCGTTGCGGTTGTCCGAGGACGCCGCACCGGTGAGGTTCATGGTGAAGGTTTCGCCAGGCTTCGGCGTGCCGCCAACGGTGGTCTGTACGGAGAAGGTTTTCTGTACGTTCGGCGTAACGCTGGTGTCCAGCACCGGGTTGCCGCTGGCATCGACGATGCCGACTTTAAGTTCCAGCGCGTTCGATTGACCGGGAACGATAGTGCCGCTGCTGATGAGGCCGCCCTTGGCATCCACAAAAGTGTAAGACTGGCTGCCCCCGGAGACCGCACCGAACACCAGTTTCACCGGCGTCGAATTCTTCAGCGCCGCCTGCATGTCAGCCTGGGAAGTCGGGTTGTAAATATCGATCTTGCTGTTGAGCGTCGGCTGGGTGAAGGTGCCCAGACCGCTGGCGCTGGCCACACCGGTCAACGGACCGGCCGCAGCGATTTTCTTCGGATCGGTGAGCACCGTCTGGATGCTCGCCGCCGCATTGCGGGTCGGGGTGATTTTGAAGCTGTCACCGGCGCTCAATGCCCCACCCTTGAGGGCGAGGGTGAATCCGTCGATCACTGGCGGCGGATTGGTTGTGGTGCTGAAGGCGCCCATGTCGGTGCCGTCGGAACGCTTGACGGTGTAGTCCGTGGCGCTGGTGAACGTCACTTGGTAATCGCTGGTGGTCAGCTTGCCGGTGTCCTTGATGGTGACATCGAGGTTTCCGGAACCGGTGCTGTTGCCCGACTGCGCGATGCTGCGCGAACTGATCAGCGCGGCACTGTTGATGTTGTTGAAAATCGCCGCACCGAAGTCACCGTTCTTGTCGATGCCTTGCGCTTGCTGGCTGTTGACCTGATCAGCGATCACCAGCGCCACTCGGCCCAGCTCGTTGAGCGACGGGTCGAGGACTTCTTTGCGGTAAGTCAGCAGGCCACCGATTTCGCCACCGCTCATCGCCGAGGTGATGTCGATGGTGCTCGAACCGCGATCCATCTGGATGGCCATGCGCGACGGGTCGTCTTTGCTTGCGACCATGCTCAGCGTGTTGGTGGTGTTGCCGATCACCAACGGCTGACCGCTGCCGATGTAGACATCGAAACTGGTGCCACGCTCGACGATCTGTGCACCGGTCAGTTCGGAGAGCTGGCGTACGGCTTCGTTGCGGCTGTCGAGCAGATCGTTCGGCGCACCACCGCTAGTGGAGATCTCGCCGATCTTCTGGTTCAGGTTGGCAATCGAGGTGGCCAGCTTGTTCACCTGGGCCGTCATGTCGCCCAGGCTGCCGTTGAGGGTGGTGTTCTGGTCGTTGAGCTGTTTGGCAATGGTGTTGAAACGACTGGTCAGCGCCTGCGCACCGGTCAGCACCGATTGACGGGAAGTGTCATCGGTCGCCGAGGTCGAAACGCCCTGCATCGTGGTAAAGAATTTTTGCAGCACGCCGGTCAGGCCGGTGTTGGTGTCCGACAACATGGAGTCCAGCGGCGTGGCCTGGGCCAGAAACGCGGCCGATTCGCTGTCGAGCGAAGTAGCAGTGTGCAGTTGGCTTTCCAGGTACGAGTTGTACACCCGGCGCACGTCAGCCAGGGTGGTGCCCGTACCGATGAACACGGTGCCGTACTGCTGCGAGGATTTGGTGCCCTGCACGGTTTGCTGACGTGAATAACCGGCGGTGTCGACGTTGGCAATGTTGTTGCCTGTCGTAGCCAAAGAGGACTGGCTGGCCGACAGTCCCGACATCCCGATATTGAGCAAACTCATGGTTCAGACCTTATACCTTGTGCCTTATAAAGGCGTGGTGGATACACCCGCCGCAGCGTAGTTTTGGAAACTGTTCATCTGCTTGGCTATCTGCGAAATCTTGCTTGCGTAGTTCGGGTCGGTGGCGTAACCGGCCTTTTGCAACTCGCGTACAAACTGTTCTGGGTTATCGGCAGACTTCACGACATCTTGATAGCGATTATTGCTCTGCAGCAAAGTCACCAGATCGTGGAAGCTGTCCTTGTACGAGGCGTAGGAACGGAACTCGGCCGTCTCCTTGACCATCTCGCCATTACGGAACTCGCTGGTGATCGCGCGGGCCGAATCGCCCTTCCAGTTGCTGCTCGCCTTGATGCCGAACAGGTTGTGGCTGCTACTGCCATCCTGGGCGCGCATGACCGACTTGCCCCAACCGGTTTCCAGCGCCGCTTGCGCCACCAGATAACGCGGATCGACGCCGATGCGGTCGGCCGCTTCCTTGGCCATCGGCAGCATGGTGTTGACGAATTCGTCGGCGGAACTGAAGGCTTTCTTCGCCGGCGCCAACGGGATCTGCGCCATGGCGCGACCGTAAATCTGCATCTGCCCGCCGGAGGCTTTTTCGCCCTCGGCGCGTGCCAGCCAGTCGCCGTTGTACAGCGGGCCGGCGCCAGTGGTGGCCGCGGTAGTCGCGCGTTGCGGCAATTGCGTGGCCACTGCCGGCGTAGCCGATGGCACCAGGCCTGCGAGCAAACGATCGGCCAGTTTCGGTGGCAGAGCCAGACGACGCTGATTGATCAGTTCCATGTCATTGCGATGAGCCAGTTGCGTGTTCGGCGCGCTCACCGAACGCGAAGCCCACAGCGGACGCTCGCCATTGAGCCGCGACAACGGGCCGTTGGTAGCAACGGTGCCAGCGGCAACCGGTGTGACCACGGCCGCAGCTTTCGCCTTGGCCTCTTCCTGCTTGGCGGCGGACGCGACCGCAGCCTCTCCCGGCGCCAGCGGTTTGTTCTTCGACATCTGCCGCATCAGCACGTCGGCCAGACCGATACCACCGCCCTCGCGGGACATGGAAACGGCCAGTTGCTGGTCGTACATTTCCTGATACTGCTTGGCCGCCGGCGTGTTCAGCGGGTTGTCTTCACCCAAGGCGTTGGTCGCCGAGCGCATCGACTTGAGCATCTCGCCGAGGAACAGCGATTCGAATTCCTGCGCCACTTTGCGCAGGTTCGCATCGCTGTTCTTGTCGCCGACCTTGAGCTGGTTCAGGCGATTGAGGTCCGAGTAGGAACCCGAATCGCTGCTGCTGACCAGACCGCTTTTGCGCATATCCATAAGGGTCGGCCTCAGATCACGATCAGGTCGGCTTGCAACGCGCCGGCCTGCTTCAAGGCTTCGAGAATGGCCATCAAGTCACCCGGTGCCGCGCCGACCTGGTTCACCGCCCGCACGATCTCGTCGAGGGTGGTGCCCGGGCCGAACTTGAACATCGGTTTGGCTTCCTGCTCGGCATTCACCCGCGAGCGTGGCACGACAGCGGTCTGGCCATTGGACAGCGGGCCCGGCTGGCTGACGATCGGGTCTTCGGTGATGGTCACGGTCAGGCTGCCGTGGGTCACGGCGGCTGGCGACACTTTCACGTTCTGGCCGATGACGATGGTGCCGGTACGCGAGTTGATGATGACTTTCGCCACCGCCTGACCCGGATCGACTTCGAGGTTTTCCAGGATCGACAGGTAGTCGACGCGCTGGCTCGGATCGAGTGGCGCGGTGACGCGGATCGAACCGCCATCGATGGCTTGCGCAACGCCAGGGCCGAGCATGTCGTTGATCTTGTCGACGATACGTTTGGCGGTGGTGAAGTCGGAACGGTTGAGGTTCAGCGTCAGGCTGTTGCCCTGGTTGAAACCACTCGGTACCGAACGTTCCACCGAGGCACCGCCAGGGATGCGACCGGCCGACGGAACGTTGACGGTGATCTTCGATCCGTCACGGCCCTCTGCGTCGAAACCGCCGACCACGAGGTTGCCCTGAGCGACTGCGTAGACGTTGCCGTCGATACCCTTGAGCGGGGTCAGCAACAGCGTACCGCCGCGCAAGCTCTTGGAGTTACCGATCGAGGACACGGTAATGTCGACCTGCTGACCGGGCTTGGCGAACGCCGGCAAGTCGGCACTGATCGACACCGCCGCGACGTTTTTCAACTGCACGTTGCCCGATCCCGGCGGCACCTTGATGCCGAACTGCGAGAGCATGTTGTTGAAGGTCTGCAGGGTGAACGGGGTTTGCGTCGTCTGGTCGCCGGTGCCGTTAAGCCCGACCACCAGGCCGTAACCGATCAACTGGTTGGAACGCACGCCGGAAATGCTGGCGATATCTTTCAGCCGCTCGGCGTGGGCACCAAAAGCGGCGGACATCAGGGTCGCCGCCAGCATGAAGCTTTTCAGATTCAACGTAGCCACCTAGAAAGGGAACAGCGGGCTGAGGAAGAAACGGTCGAACCAGCCTGGCTGACTCGTATCGGCAAACGCGCCGGTACCCGAGTAGGTGATGCGTGCATCGGCGACCCGGGTCGACGACACGGTGTTGTCCGTGGCGATGTCATCGGCGCGCACCAGGCCGGCGATGCGCACCAGCTCGTCACCGGTGTTCAGCGTCAGCCACTTCTCGCCACGCACGGCGATAATGCCGTTGGGCAGCACGTCAGCGACGGTCACGGTGATCGAACCGGTCAGGCTGTTGCTCTGCCCGGACTTGGCGTCGCCCTTGGTCGAACGGTCAGCGCTATAGCCGGCGTTCAGACTCAGGTCACCGCCACCAATCGGGTTGTTGGTGGTCAGGCTGGAGCCGAACAACGAAGTCAGACCGACACTGTTATCGCTGTTCTTGTCCATCTGCGAGTTGGCGTTCTTGCTCGCCTGCGTGCGCTCGTTCAGGGTGATGGTGATGATGTCACCGACCCGGAAAGCCTTGCGGTCGCTGTACAGGTTCTGCTCGAAGCCGGCCTGATAGATCGAGCCATTATTGGCGGCAGCCGGCAACGGCGTGCGCGGCAACACCGGGGCGTAGTAAGGGTCATTGGGCTTGGGCGTCGGGGCGACGCAGCCCGCGAGCGAGACGACCCCACTCAATGCCAGAACAGATACAAAGCGATTCATGACCCTACCTCACGGTGTTGCAGGCGACCTCATGGCCGCCTCATAGACTTGATTACAGATTCTGCGTTACGAACGAGAGCATCTGGTCAGCGGTGGAGATCACCTTGGAGTTCATCTCGTAAGCGCGCTGAGTGGTGATCATGTTGACCATCTCTTCAACGGTGCTGACGTTGGATGTTTCCAGGGTGTTCTGCAGGGTGGTACCGAAACCGGCCAGACCCGGGGTGCCGACTTGCGGCGCGCCGGAAGCGGCGGTTTCCAGGAACAGGTTGTTGCCCACGGCCTGCAGACCAGCCGGGTTGATGAAGTCGGCGGTTTGCAGGTTGCCGATCACCTGCGACGCGGCGTTGCCAGCGACAGTGATGGACACCGTGCCGTCACGGCCGACGGTGAAGGTCTGGGCATCGTTCGGAATGACAATGGCCGGTTCCAGAGCGAAACCACTGGCGTTAACAATCTGGCCATTGGAATCGAGGTGGAAGGTACCGTCACGGGTGTACGACGTGGTGCCGTCCGGCTGCAGAATCTGGAAGAAACCGCGACCGTCGATAGCCATGTCCAGCGGCTGCTCGGTGGTTTGCAGGCTGCCGGCGGTGAAGTTTTTCTGGGTGCCGACAATGCGCACACCGGTACCCAGTTGCAGACCCGACGGCAGTTCGCTGTCCTGGGTCGACTGGGCGCCTGGTTGACGCTTGATCTGATAGAGCAAGTCCTGGAACTCGGCGCGATCACGTTTGAAACCCGTGGTCGACACGTTTGCCAGGTTGTTGGAAATGGTGGTCAGGTTGGTGTCCTGGGCGGACAGACCGGTTTTGGCAACCCATAGAGCCGGAAGCATTCGATTCTCCTCGTGCGCCTGTTTTACGGCGCGACGTTCTGATAATTAGCTGATCTGCAAGACCCGAGCCATGGCCTGGTCGTCGTCTTTGGCGGTGTTCATCATTTTGACGTGCAACTCGAACTGCTTGGCCAAGGCCAGCACCGAGGTCATCTCTTCAACGGCGTTGACGTTGCTCGACTCAAGGAAACCCGACACCAGTTTGACGTTGGCATCGGCCGGCGCAGGCTGGCCGTCCTTGGTGTAGATCGAGCCGTCGAGGCCCTTGTTCATGTTCTTGATGTCCGGGTTGACCAGTTTGATCCGGTCGACTTCCGCCATGACGCGCGGGCCTTCGCCCATCGCACGAATACTGATGGTGCCGTCTTCACCGACTTCGATCTGCTGCTCGGGCGGCACGGCGATCGGACCGCCGTTGCCGATCACCGGCATGCCGTTGCCGGCGCGCAAAACGCCGAGGGCGTCGACGTTGAGGCTGCCGGTGCGCACGTAGCTTTCGCCGCCGTTCGGGTTCTGTACGGCAATGAAGCCGTTGCCGGTCACCGCGACGTCGAGGTCGCGGCCGGTCTGCACCAGCGAGCCCGGGGTGAAGTCGGTTGCAGGCCGTTCGCTCATGGCAAACGCACGCGCCGGAAAGCTGTCACCGAACACCGGCATCGAACGCGCCTGCTCCAGGTCGCGCTGAAAACCGTTGGTGGAGATGTTCGCCAGGTTGTTGGCATGCGCCTTTTGCGCCAGCGCATTCTGGCTGGCGCCGGTCATTGCCACATAAAGGTACTTGTCCACACTCTTTCCTCTGCATGCCGGACGTTTGCCGCCCACCGCTGTACTGCTGAGCCATAAGCAATTTGCAGACCAACTTTTTTCTGGCGCACAAAGGCCCGGTAAACAAAGGACTTGGGGGATGGCGAGGGGAAATTTGAAATGTATCGAAGTCGAAAAACCGGCGGTGTTATGCCGCTTGGCGGCAAAAGATCAAAAGATCGCAGCGTGCCGCAGCTCCTACATTTGAAATGCGTATTCCTGTAGGAGCTGCCGAAGGCTGCGATCTTTTGATCTTAAGCTTCGGGATCTTTGCCGACCTCATATTCACGCAGTTTGTTGGCAATCGTGGTGTGCGAAACCCCCAGCCGCTTACCCAACTGCCGACTGCTCGGATGCTCGGAATACAGCCGCTCCAGCACTGCTTTCTCGAAGCGCCCGACAATCTCGTCCAGCCCACCCTCCAGCGAGAAATCGCCAAGCGGCTGACGCACGCCGTAATCCGGCAGACGAATATGCTCAGCTTTCACCGTGCCGCCATCGCACAGTGAAACTGCCTGGAACAAAACGTTTTCCAACTGCCGCACGTTGCCCGGCCAGTGGTAATGACTGAGGCGATCCATCGCCGCCGGCGCCAGTTTCGGCAGCGAGCAGCCGATCTGCCGACTGGCCTGATCAAGAAAATGCTCTACCAGTGGGGTTAACCCGTCGAGGCATTCGCGCAGGGGCGGGATGTGCAAGGAGAGCACGTTCAAGCGGTGATACAAATCCTGGCGAAACTCGCCCCGTGCGCACAGCTCAGACAAGTCCACCTGGGTGGCGCAGATCACCCGCACATCCAGATAAACCTCCTCATCACTGCCGACCCGGCGGAAGCAACCGTCCTGCAGAAAACGCAGCAACTTCACCTGCAAGCGCGGACTCATTTCACCGACACCGTCGAGAAACAGCGTGCCGCCCGCGGTCAATTCCAATAGCCCAAGCTTGCCCTCAGCGCGCGCGCCTTCGAACGCACCCGGGCCATAACCGAACAACTCGGTCTCGGCCATCGACTCGGGCAGGCCGGCGCAGTTAAGCGCCATCAACGGCGACTGCCCGCGCGGACTGGCGAGGTGGCAGGCACGCGCCAGCAACTCCTTACCGGTGCCGGTTTCGCCTTCAATCAATAGCGGCGCATCCAGTGGTGCCATACGCCGCGCTTCCCGCACCACGGCGGCCATGACTTTCGAACTCTGGAAGATGCTGTCGAAGCCACGCAACTCTTGCTTGCGCACGTTGTAGATGCGCTCGCCAACGCGGTCGGCGCGATGCAAGGTCAGCACGGCACCGGCCATCGCTTCACTGTCGTCGTGCTCCGATTGCAGCGGTGCGATGTCGGCCAGAAAGATATCGCCCTTGACCTTGACCCGCATGCCATTGATTCGCGATTTATTCGCGCGCACCAGCTCCGGCAAGTCGAAATCTTCGGCGTAGCGCGACAACGGAATCCCCGGCACCTCATCAACGCGCACACCGAGCAACTGCGCCGCCGCGCGGTTGGCCGCGACGATCGAGCCACCCATGTCGATCGACAACACCGGAAACTCCAGTGCGCCGAGCAGCGCATTCAACTCCATGTGCCGCCGCTCGCTGGGCATCAGCCCTACCCGCTTGACGCCAAACACCCCGGCGATCGCTTCGAACTTGGGGCGCAGCGCTTGAAACTGAATATTGATCAGGTTCGGACAGTGCAGGTAGATCGCATTGCCATGCTCGCCACCGACCTCGCCGCGCGCGACGTTGATGCCGTAGGCAACCAGCAGGTTGAGAATGTCGCGCAGGATGCCGATGCGGTTCTGGCAGTGGACTTTGATGCGCATATAAATCGCCCGAATAAACGATGAGAAACCTGTAGGAGTGAGCCTGCTCGCGATGGCTTTGGGTCAGTTGATATTGATGCTGACTGATACACCGCTATCGCGAGCAGGCTCATTCCTACAGGGGACCGCGCCAGACTTTTCTATGGTGGCACGCAGATAGTTGTCAAGATTATGTGACAGCCATCGGCCTTTTCAAACCCGTGAATCACCGTAAAAGCGAGATATCCGTCAAACCGTAACGATAACTTTACGAATTAAAGAGAAATTTCCTACGCGCAGGCCATTCAACCTGCTGCACATCAACCCGCTCTCAGGTAATTCTGAATCCATCGCTGGACATAACAAGAACGAATTCCCCTAGCAGGAGAGCAGTATGAAGCAGACGCAATACGTGGCCCGCGAGCCCGATGCGCAAGGTTTTATCGACTACCCCGCCGAAGAACATGCGGTGTGGAACACGCTGATCACTCGCCAGCTAAAAGTGATCGAAGGGCGTGCCTGCCAGGAATACCTGGACGGTATCGAAAAACTCGGTCTGCCCCACGACCGCATTCCGCAACTCGGCGAGATCAACAAGGTGCTCGGCGAGACCACCGGTTGGCAGGTCGCCCGCGTTCCGGCGCTGATCCCCTTCCAGACGTTTTTTGAACTGCTGGCCAGCAAGCAATTTCCGGTCGCTACATTCATTCGTACCCGCGAAGAGCTGGACTACCTGCAAGAGCCGGATATTTTCCACGAGATCTTTGGTCACTGCCCGCTGCTGACCAACCCGTATTTCGCCGAATTCACCCACACCTACGGCAAACTCGGTTTGCAGGCCACCAAGGAAGAACGCGTTTATCTAGCGCGTCTGTACTGGATGACCATCGAGTTCGGCCTGGTCGACACCCCACAAGGCAAACGCATCTACGGCGGCGGCATCCTGTCCTCACCGAAAGAAACCGTTTACTCGCTGTCGGACGAGCCTGAGCATCAAGCCTTCGATCCGCTCGAAGCCATGCGCACGCCGTATCGCATCGACATCCTGCAACCGCTGTACTTTGTCCTGCCGAACCTCAAGCGTCTGTTCGATGTGGCCCATGAAGACATCATGGCCATGGTTCGCCAAGGCATGCAGCTGGGTCTGCACGCACCGAAATTTCCGCCGAAACCGAAAGCCGCGTGAACCGCGACTTTTGCTGACAATTGAGCCTGTCAGTCGCCGCCAGTTTGGTTTAGCGTGACGGCATTGACAGCTCAAACGCTTTAATAAAAAAAACACACTCGATTTCAGGAATACACCATGTCGACTTTGAACCAAGCCCACTGCGAAGCCTGCCGCGCCGATGCGCCACAAGTCAGCGACGAAGAACTGCCGATCCTGATCAAGCAGATCCCTGACTGGAACATCGAAGTGCGCGACAGCATCATGCAACTGGAGAAGGTCTTCCTGTTCAAGAACTTCAAACACGCACTGGCCTTCACCAACGCTGTCGGCGAGATCTCCGAGGCCGAAGGTCATCACCCGGGCCTGCTGACCGAGTGGGGCAAAGTCACTGTGACCTGGTGGAGCCACTCGATCAAAGGTCTGCACCGCAACGACTTCATCATGGCCGCGCGTACTGACGAAGTGGCCAAGACCGCAGAAGGACGCAAGTAATGCATTTTGACGCCATCGGCCGGGTACCCGGCGACCCGATCCTCGGCTTGATGGAGGCGTATGCGCAGGACAGCAACCCGCGCAAATTCGACTTGGGCGTTGGCGTCTACAAGGACGCTCAGGGCCTGACGCCAATCCCGGAAGCGGTGAAACTCGCCGAAGCGCGCCTCGTCGAAAGCCAGGACACCAAGACCTACATCGGTGGCCACGGCAACCCGCTGTTCGGCAAAGCCATCAACGAGCTGGTGCTCGGTGCCGACTCGAAGCTGATTGCCGAACAACGTGCCGGCGCTACTCAGACCCCGGGCGGCACCGGTGCCCTGCGTCTGGCCGCCGACTTCATCGCCCAATGCCTGCCGGGCAAAGGCGTGTGGCTGAGCAACCCGACCTGGCCGATCCACGAAACCATTTTCGCCACGGCCGGGGTCAAGGTCAGTCACTACCCATACGTGGGCAGCGACAACCGCCTCGACGTCGAAGCCATGCTCGCGGTGCTCAACGAAGTGCCGAAAGGTGATGTGGTGCTGCTGCACGCGTGCTGCCACAACCCGACCGGTTTCGATTTGAATCATGACGACTGGCAGCGTGTACTGGACGTGGTGCGCAGCCGCAATCTGCTGCCACTGATCGACTTTGCCTACCAGGGCTTTGGCGATGGCTTGGAGCAGGATGCCTGGTCAACCCGCTTGTTCGCGGCAGAAGTGCCAGAGTTGCTGATCACCAGTTCCTGCTCTAAGAACTTCGGTTTGTACCGCGACCGTACCGGTGCGCTGATCGTCTGCGCGAAAACCGCCGACAAGCTCATCGACATCCGCAGCCAACTGGCCAACATCGCTCGCAACCTGTGGTCGACGCCGCCAGATCACGGCGCGGCAGTGGTCGCGACCATCCTCGCCGATCCAGAACTGAAAGCCCGTTGGGCCGATGAAGTGGAAGCCATGCGCCTGCGCATTGCGCAACTGCGCAGCGGCCTGGTTGAAGCGCTGGAACCGCACGGCTTGCGTGAACGCTTTGCGCACATTGGCGTGCAACGCGGGATGTTCTCCTACACCGGCCTGTCACCGGAGCAAGTGAAACAACTGCGTGAGCACCACAGCGTGTACATGGTCAGCTCGGGCCGGGCGAACGTCGCCGGTATCGACGCAACGCGCCTCGCCTTGCTGGCCGAAGCCATCGCCAACGTCTGCAAATAATCCCTCCCATTGCTCGCTCCCACGCTCCGCGTGGGAATGCAGCCCGGGACGCTCTGCGTCCCAACAGCGGACGCAGAGCGTCCATTGAGGCATTCCCACGCAGAGCGTGGGAACGATCAATCTCTCGTCTGGGCCTCCCCTGCGGCCATCTGTCGCATTAATTTGAATTAAAAGTCTGATTGTCATTTTTCCTGCTGTATCCTGCGCAGGCTTTCAAGAAGCGCGGATCTACCAGATCTATCAACAGACTTAGCGAGGAGCGCAACCATGCACGAGATTCCTAATCTCCCCTTCCCAAGCCTGCACGTACCTGAGCAGACGACCACGCAACAAGCCGGCGCGGGGCAACCCGAGCCGAAAGAAGCCGTTGAGAGCCGCCCGGCCGACAACGAAGAGTAAGACCCGTCGTACAGACCGTGTGGAAAGCGCTAACATGCGCTTTCCACACTGCCTGAACCCAGAGCCCGCCATGACCGACGAATTCTCCGAAAGCCAAGCTGCCGTACTGATCGGCGCCACCGAGAAAATGATCGAGATCTGGAATCGTCTCTCGCCTGAGAAACAAGCCGCCCTGCTCGCCCGTTTCGGCAGCGAAGAAAATGCCCTGGCGGCGCTGGTCACCACACAACTGGTTGCCCCGGCCAAATCCTGAAGCGTCCACCCGGCAAATAGTTTTACTTTTCCCGCCCCAGATCCGTCGGCGTCGGTATCATAAGCAGCCTATCTAATCTGCCGTTCCCGTGGATCGTTACCCATGTCGTCCTCTATGCCAGAACCCCAGCGCCCCCTGGCGGTTACGCTGCAAGTCGTTTCCATCGTCCTCTTCACCTTTATCGGATACCTGAACATCGGTATTCCGCTCGCGGTATTGCCGGGCTATGTCCACAGTGACCTGGGCTTTGGTGCGGTGATCGCCGGTCTGGTGATCAGCGTGCAATACCTCGCCACCCTGCTCAGCCGCCCGTACGCCGGCAAGATCATCGACAACCAGGGCAGCAAACGCGCGGTGATGATTGGCCTCGCCGGGTGTGGCTTGAGCGGTGTGTTCATGCTGATTTCGGCGTGGACACCGAGCATGCCGATGCTCAGTTTGATCAGTCTGTTGATCGGTCGACTGGTGCTGGGCAGCGCGGAAAGCCTCGTCGGCTCCGGCTCGATCGGCTGGGGCATCGGCCGGGTCGGCGCAGCGAACACCGCCAAAGTGATTTCCTGGAATGGCATCGCCAGTTATGGCGCACTCGCGGTCGGCGCACCGTTCGGTGTGTGGCTGGTCAGCCAGTTGGGTCTGTGGAGCATGGGCGTCAGCATCATCTTGCTCGCCGCGCTGGGCCTGTTGCTGGCCTGGCCAAAAACGCCGGCACCGATTGTCGCCGGCGAGCGTCTGCCGTTCATGCATGTGCTCGGTAAAGTGTTTCCCCATGGCTGCGGTCTGGCGCTGGGCTCGATCGGCTTCGGCACCATCGCCACCTTCATCACCCTGTATTACGCGACTCAACATTGGGACAACGCCGTGTTGTGCCTGAGCCTGTTCGGCGCCAGCTTCATCGGCGCGCGGCTGTTGTTCGGCAACCTGATCAACCGCCTCGGCGGCTTTCGCGTGGCGATTGCCTGTTTGTCGGTGGAAACCCTTGGTCTGCTGCTGTTGTGGCTGGCGCCGGACGCGCACTGGGCGCTGGCCGGTGCGGCGTTGAGCGGGTTTGGTTTCTCGCTGGTGTTCCCGGCGCTGGGCGTGGAAGCGGTGAATCTGGTGCCCGCATCCAGCCGTGGCGCAGCGGTCGGCGCCTATTCGCTGTTCATCGACTTGTCGCTGGGGATCACCGGGCCGCTGGCCGGGGCGATTGCGGCAGGCTTCGGTTTTGCGTCCATCTTCCTGTTCGCCGCCCTCGCCGCGCTAAGCGGATTGGCACTGAGCGTGTATCTGTACAAGCACACCGCCAAGTATCGCGAAGACTAGAAGTCCACTTTGCCGCGCCCGGCCTTGATGCTGCCGCGCTTGGTTTTCGATTCGAGCCGACGCTTCTTTGAGCCGAGGGTCGGCTTGGTCGGACGGCGTTTCTTTTCGACTTTGGTCGCGCTGAGAATCAGCTCGACCAGACGCTCCAGCGCATCGGCGCGGTTGGCTTCCTGCGTGCGGTATTGCTGGGCCTTGATGATCAGCACGCCATCGCTGGTGATGCGACTGTCACGCAGCGCCAGCAGCCGCTCCTTGTAGAACTCGGGCAACGACGAGGCCGGTATGTCGAAGCGCAAGTGCATGGCGCTGGAGACCTTGTTGACGTTCTGCCCACCGGCGCCTTGCGCGCGGATGGCGGTCAGTTCGATCTCGGCATCCGGCAGATGCACGTTGTTGGAAATCACCAGCATGGAAAAGCGTCCGTAATCAGAACCCGCAGGATACCGCGAAACAGACCTCGAACCTGCTGAAGATCCACTGCCGGCCTTCCCCTGTTCGCGATGAAGCCAAAGCAATCGCCATCGATTTGTCAGAAATCGATCAGCCGCCCAACTGCGCAACTTCTTGCGCACCTGTCGTCAAAAAAACGCCCGTCAATAGTCTCCAGCCCATGTCACACGGGCCCTGTAGCCGAGTGCGCAAGAAGTTGCACAGCACTGCGCAACTTCTTGCGCACTTTGAACCGTTTTCCCCAGCAAAAATCGATTTATCCCGCAGTCATCCGGCGCAAACCCTTGCTGCGTAATGGCCATATAGTGGCTGGCACGGATTTTGATATCAAATCGGCACTAACGCCTGCTGAACGCAGGCAGGAAAGACAGGGTAGCTCGCCGAGCCAGCCACCCTCGGTCAAAGGAATGACGCAATGAAAGACGCAATTCGCTTGGGCGACTCCACCACTCACGGTGGCAAAGTCCTCGAAGCCTTCTCCCGCACCGACCTCAACGGCAAGCCGATTGCCGGGGTCGGGCACAAGGTCAGCTGCCCGTTGTGCAAAGGGGTTTTCCCGATTGCCGAGGGCAGCAGCACCTATACCGTCGATGGCACCCCCATCGCACTCGACGGCATGAAAACCGCCTGCGGCGCCGCACTGATCGCCAGTGGCCCGAAAGGCGCTGTCGTCAGCTAATTCCGTTTTTTCACTTTGATGCGTACCTCTGAGAGGCGGCTTTTTCTCGCCCGCTCGTTGAGGTCTTCAATTTTTGCCCGCGAAGCCCGGACCTTGTCGCCGGGTGAGATGACGTAATGACCACTGAAACTGCTGTCGCAAAACGTGAGCCCCAAGCTGCCATCGTTCCACTCAATGCCATCGACGTTCAGGACGTCGCCAGCAGTGCGGCGGCTTTCGATGCCTGGCTGCAATCCGCCACCGATGGTGTGGTTACGCTTGACCGGATCAAGAACTACGCCGGCTTCTTGCCGGTGGTCGGCAACATCATGGCGCTGGTCGATGCGCTGAGTGACATCGTCACCCTGTCGGACGCCAAGCAACGCGACTTGCTCACGTGGGCCAGCCTTGGCATCAACCTGATTGGCGTATTGCCTTTGCCGCCGTCGATGGCGGCGGCGCGCATGACCCTGCGGCCGACGCTGTTTCTGGTGCGACAGGAGATGAGGGCCAGCAGCAAGTTGTTGCTCAGCACCTCGGTGATCGAGGTGCTGGTCGGTCACCTGAACGCCTCGATCATCGGCACCCTCGATGACTTTGTTGAGCAAGCCAAAGGCAAGTTACCGGGGATTCTGGCGGACGCTGGCAAGCTCGGCGAACAAATCATCAACGAGATTGCCACCGGTATCGAAACAACAGCCCTTGGCCGGCTGGATGCCAAGGGTGATCTGGAGGAAGCCAGCGCAAGAGCAAGCGTCGGCCGCGGCCAACTGCTCAACGACCCCCTCGCGACGGCCGACAACTTTTTAGCGGCCGCCAACAGCGCCTTGAAAGCGGCAGGCAAAGGGATGGTCAACAGCGTCGCGCAGAATCTGCTGCCAAACGATCTCCAGAAACAGATCACCACCGAGACCGGCAAACTGCGCGCGATGGGCCCGGAACTGCGCACGCAGTTGAGCAAGCTCGACGATAAAAATGTGCAGAACTCCATCGGCTGGCTGCTGCAGATCCTCTCCAGCGCCGTGACCCTGTGGCGCAAGCGCAATGCCCATGGCCAGAACGCCGCGGTCCATACGGAGAAGACCGGTAAGGCCACCCACACGGCAGCGGAAGGCGAATTGGGTGTTAACAACAAGCAAGCCCCAGCGAAAAGCGCGCCCAATCCGGAGAAAGGTCCCTGTAAATGCGCCACTGAATACAGCATCAACTTTGCCCTGGGTTCGGAAAGCCTCAGCCATACCGATTTCAGCCTGCCCGGCCCCTTCCCGATCGAATGGACGCGCACCTACAACTCGCGCCTCGAAGCCTACGATCAGAGCGAACTCGGCGCTCGCTGGATCAGCGAATTCACCACACGTTTCGACTGCGTGGACGATGGCCTGACGTTCTACGGCGCTGACGGCCGCGACCACAGCTATCCACTGCCAAAGGTCGGCCTGTTTCACTACGACGCCATCGAAGACATCACCCTGGTCCGCAACAGCGAAGATCAGTTGCTGCTGTGCCGTGGTTTCGAGCGCAAAGAAACCTACGTCCGCCGCGGCCAGCGTTTCGTGCTGAGCAATATCTCACTGCGCAACGGCGCCGGGATCATGCTGCATTACGAGCATCGCCATGGCGAACACTCGGTGCTCTCCGACCTGATCACCTATCAGGAAAACGACTTCACCAAAGTCCATTTGCACCTCGGCACGATGATCGACGATCACGGCCGGTTTATCGGCCTCTGGCAGATCGTTGACGGCGAACCGCTGCGCCAGCTCTGCGCCTATCAGTACGACACCTGTGGCGACCTGATTCAGGCGCAGGACGAGAACGGCGCCGTCTGGGCGTATCAGTTCCAGCACCACCTGATCACCCGCTACACCGACCGCACCGGGCGCGGCATGAACCTGCAGTGGAACGGTTCAAGCGCCAAGGCCAAAGCCGTGCGCGAATGGGCCGATGACGGTAGCTTCGACACGCGCCTGGAGTGGGACGAAAACATCCGTCTGACCTACGTCACCGATGCCCTCGGCAACGAGACCTGGCACTACTACGACATCCTTGGCTATACCTACCGCATCCGTTACGCCGACGAGCGTTCGGAATGGTTCTTCCGCGACGAGGCGAAGAACATCGTGCGCCGTGTGAATGCCGACGGCAGCACTGATCGCTACAGCTACGATGAGCGCAGCAACCTGCTCGAACACATCCGCGCCGATCACACGGTGATGCATTACGCCTACGATGATCAGGATCTGCTGATCAAGATCAGCGATGCCGAAGGCGGTCAGTGGCAGCGCGCCTATGACGATCAAGGCAACCTGGTCGAAGCGCTCGATCCGCTGGGCAACAAAACCGAATACGCCTACAACAAATCCGGCCAGCCCACCGCGATCAAGGACGCCAACGGCAACGAAAAAACCCTCGACTACAACGACGCCGGGCAACTGGTCGAGTACGTCGATTGCTCGGGCAAAACCAGCGCGTGGGAGTACAACGAACTGGGGCAGATGATCTGCTTCACCGACGCTGCCGGCAACGCCACCGAATACGAATACAAGGCCGGCCAATTGGTGTTGATCAAGCACCCGGACAAGACCGAAGAGCGTTTCGAGCGAGACGCCGAAGGTCGGTTGTTGGCGCACGTTGATGGACTTGATCGTTGCACCACGTGGAGCTACAGCGCCGCCGGTTTGATCGCCGAACGCATCGACGCAGCCGAACAAACCCTGCGCTATCGCTGGGACCGTCTCGGACGGTTAACGGCTTTGGAAAACGAAAACGAACAACGCGCGCACTTCCACTACGACCCGGTCGGTCGTCTGCTCGAGGAACGCGGTTTCGACGGCCGCAGCACGCGCTATCAGTACGACCCACTCACCGGCCGCCTCGCGCAATCGATCAATGGCCAACGCGTCATCTCTTTGAGCTTCGACCCGATGGGCCGCTTGACCGAGCGTCGCGCCACTCTGGGCGACCAGTCGCAAAGCGAAACCTTTGCCTACGATGGCAACGGCAATCTGGTGCTGGCCGACAACGCCGACAGCCGCCTGCAATGGTTCCATGACCCGGCCGGCAATCTGCTGCGCGAGCACCAGCATTATCTCGGCCTGGAAAAGCCCACCGTCGCGATCTGGCAGCACGAGTACGACGTGCTCAACCAACGAGTCGCCACCGTTCGCCCCGACGGCCACCGCGTCAGCTGGCTGACTTACGGCAGCGGCCACCTGCTGGGCCTGCGCCTCGATGAACACGAACTGATCGGCTACGAGCGTGACGACCTGCACCGCGAAGTCGCCCGCCATCAAGGCAACCACCTGCTGCAAACCCAAAGCTGGGACCCGGCCGGCCGCTTGCAGGAACAGTTGCTGGGACGCAGCGACGACAAATCCACCCTGCTCAAACGCGAGTACAGCTACGACGCCGCCGGCCAACTGACCGACATCAACGACAGCCGCCGCGGGCCGCTCGCCTATCGCTACGATCCGGTCGGCCGACTGCTCAGCGCCACCACACGTCAAGGCGTGGAAACCTTCGCCTTCGACCCGGCCGGCAACCTGCTCGACGACAAGGCGACAGAGATTCGCCGCCCACTGGACCTGACCCCACCACGCAGCAAACTGGTCGACAACCTGCTGCGCGAATACGCCGGCACCCACTACGAATACGACGAACGCGGCAACCAGATCCAGCGCTGGCACAACGGCCAACGCAGCGACCTGCGCTGGGACCTGTTTGATCGACTGGTGCATTTCGAAGACCCGCGCCTAAGCGTGGATTTCGCCTACGACGCACTGGGACGCCGCCTGCACAAAAACTCCCGCGCGCATTACAAACAACGTCCTGAAGCAGGTTCCCTCTGGAACAGAAACGAGCACGCGCGCAAACAACGCGAACTCGGCTGCGGCTTCACCTTGTACGGCTGGGATGGCGACAACCTCGCCTGGGAAAGCAGCCCAGCGCAAAGCGATGGTGAACCGGGTCGCACGGTGCACTACGTCTTCGAACCGGGCACTTTTGTCCCTGTGGCACAGGCTGTACGGCACGCGCCAATCGATCTGATTGGGCTGCCGGATTACAGCGGTGAATACAGCCTCGATGAAGACCCGGTGTGGAATCACAAGGCAACGGCTTTACCGTTTGATGCGTTGGCCTGGTATCAGTGTGATCACCTCGGCACACCGCAGGAATTGACGGACTCGCAAGGCAACCTTGCCTGGACCGCGCAATACAAGGCGTGGGGACAGGTGACGGAGCAGCGCTCGGAGTGGGCGCGGCAGCATGGCGTGATGAACCCGATACGGTTCCAGGGGCAGTATCACGATCATGAGACGGGGCTGCATTACAACCGGCATCGGTACTATGATCCGGGGGTTGGGCGGTTTGTTAGTAAGGATCCGATTGGCTACGCGGGGGGAATCAATCTTTATGCTTATGCGCCGAACCCGGTACTGTGGACCGATCCATGGGGGCTAAGTAACGAACCACTGGGTAGCGAAAATAATCCCTTTGTTACGTCTAGAGCAGCTCGACGCGAAGCCATGAGGCAAGCCGGTATACCCACAAGTCAGCAACCCAGCGGTCAATCCAAAAATAAATCCGGGTGGGAATATCGTTACGACTCACCACAACCAGGTGGAGGTAACGGACAATCATCCGTACAACAACAAACAATGGACGTAAGTCATCCAGACAAACCACATTGGGAAGCAGGTAAAGTAAAGCTTGACGATAACGGAAGTCCAAGGATGAGTAAACATGGCCGCCCTCAGTTACGCAACGGTAAAGGGAAAGCTTTCTATAAACAAGGGTGCTGCAAATGAATATAGATCCTTATAAAAGAGAAGTTCTTTATAGAAAGGCTCAAGGAAAAAAACTGCTTAGTCACTATCAAGAAAAGTTAGCCTCACTTGTAGCTCTACCTTTTGATGGATCGCTGCTTTTAAGTTTACCGGAAACAGATAGCGTAATCGCAGCGCTAATGACGAAGCGCGAGATCTCCTGTGTGCGCAAAGAATATTCGTTATCCACTGAAGCAATTAACTTTTCTTCGTCAGCAATCGAGAATCGGAAATACTATTTATTTATAGATGAGGACTGGAAATATTGTGGAGCCTACATGCTCGCAAGCGGCGCCTCCCTATGTGCGAGTTTTGATTTTGATAAATCCAAAAGTGATGAGATCAGGTTAATTGACGCCGAACTTTCTATGCAAATCTCTGTTGATTATAGTGAAATTTGCGGAGAGAAAATATTTGAATGCTGTATAAAAAAATATGAGTGAGCGACAGGAAATACTTGATGTTCTTGATAATTTTTTAGGCGATATTTACGAAAAGGCTTCGAGGCATCTAAATATTGTATTAAAAAGAAATTACGGTCACTACGAGTATTCGGGCGATAGATTCAGTGCCTACTTGACGTTTCTTCCAAGTGAAGTAGAGCTATTATTCGACGGAGAGGAGGTTGATGCTGAAAACTTTATTACTCCTTGGATTTGTGTACCTCCGATGGAGAAGTACTTGGTAGGAAAATAGTATCTGCAAGTGGAAATTCTGCCGAGATTGGTGTGATATTGGCCTCTACTGGTGAGCCCGTCCTTACACAGTTATTAGCGTTCTTGAATAACAGCATTACGGTTTAATTCATTGGAAAGGTCCACGATCAAAAAAAGTATGGATTGCTGACACTGATACCTACGGTGACTATATGAGCAACATAAGAGCGGGCAGGAAAAATATAAACTTTAAATCTTTGAAGTGCAAGAATGCTAAATGATTACGTCTGCTGAAGAATTTGTCGCGCTGCGCGATAGTGAAATAAAAGTCGATTATGATCGAGCAGCAATGGAAGAGGCTCCTCTTTCAGTGTGGCGCGAAGTAATTGAAAGATTTCCTGAGCATAGAAGATGGGTGGCTCACAATAAAACAATACCACTGGAAATTCTTGAAGAGCTATGTGCGTTCGATGCCAGTGCCCGACGTTTCGTTGCATCCAAGCGAAAATTATCACTTACATTGTTCGAGCGACTTTCCCTGGATCCCTGCTCCGTGGTGAGAGGTGCAATAGCTGCAAATAGAAAAACACCTATCGAAATTCTTGAAAAGCTGCTCAATGATGAAAGCGAGAACGTTGCAAGAGTGGCGGAGTGTAATTACAAAGAAAGAAAGCCTTGATTGTGCGGCCTTAAAGTAGATCTTGCGGAGCATATAGGGGGTGGATCATATGGTCAAAAAACCAACATACACCGTCTACCCCTAACAAGATCGGCACCCTAACATCTGTTCTTGATCCGCAAGCCGTCTATTTTAATTCAAGTAAAGTGCGTCAGGGTTGATAATCCGCCCGAACTAACACTATATTAGCTTACAAAAAGCCCTGACCCATATATGATTTCTACTGATTCCCATAAGCTGATTTAGCTGTTTATAGCTGGGATGGATAATCTCCACGTCGCCTAGCTTGGCTTATTGAATTTCTTGAATATAGTCCACCCCTGAAAAAATTAAGATAATGTCACCCCGTCCTTTTCTAACGTTTTAAATGAAGAACATTAGCTATATGAGAACCAAGATTCAAAAGGGTAGCCACAATGAAAACCATCGTTGATATCGGGTCTGTTCTTGCTACCAAATCTGGTGGGTTTCACTTTGATAACTCATGCGACTCATTATGGTATCTGGCTACAGGCTATGATTACGGGTCGATCTTTGATTATTTGGCTCCAATTTTCTTTCGATATAATATATATACCGTACTTGCTACCGAACTCGATTCAAGTAGCAGTATCGCGAAAAAACTAGGCCTACATAAAAGAGCATTTGGAAAGCTTGGTTTGGCCGCGACGAACAAAAGAAGACATCTCGAATTAAACTTAGACATTGAGGGGAGGCATAATTTCTGCGACCTCTCAACCACATCCAGTAGCGAAGAAATAAAAACACTTTTGACAGCCATATACAAAGGATGGAATGCGTTAATATTTTTGTCAGAGACGGAATTGAATGAAAGTGATAAAAAAGAGAGCCTTAGTGTAATTAGTGAAATTTATAGAGCTTCAGGTACAGACTTCTCTCAAGCCTCCTCATTAAAGTTATTTCATAAAGTGATAGCAGTACTATGTTCGAAAAAATGCATTGTCGTCATGCTAGGTGAAGACCAATCTGATACTCGAGCAATATTAATCTCTGACCCTCCCGAACAGATAGTAGAATTTTCAGAGCTTGCGAATAACTTGGTTGAAGCCGACTCCGCCCCTACTCCAACACCGTTTACTCGTGACTTTATACTTAAAACTCCTTTCGTGAGACGGCGTATGCTTTAGATATAAAGAAAATCCTAAAGCTGCATTACTCTCTTCGCGCTCCAATGGTTAATTTGACTTTCGTGCACAAGCACAAAGAATCTCTCGTAAAAAGACCAAGTTATTGAAGATCAAACAAACGAAGTCTGTCCCTGGTAGAATCGACAACTTCTCATCTAGTCATGATCAGGGGTGCCGTCCACCTCAAACCAAGTGCGGCCCATCAGAGATGAGGAGTAACCCAATCAGGTATGCAATCCTCACCACCTATAGGTAGTGTCTATGGAACAAGTAAGCAAGGTTTCGGAGGCCTTTCATCGTTTTGAAGATGGGTTAATTCTTTCTTTCGAATTTTTTTACCTTCCCAACGAACCCCTTGCCGCGCAAGTAATATTCCATGCCAGAGATCATAGAGTTAAAGGCAACGTATGGAAGAAAGTAAAGGTGATAGTAGGGGCGGTGGAGGAGTTAAGTGCAAAAATCAAAGGCAATCAGTTTAACTCAATATGCTCTGGGGTTAGGATCTCGAAATTTGACGACGTCTGGTGTGTGGAAATTGATGGAAATTACGACATGGATGCCGACCCCTCTTCACTTGCCCAGATACGCGAGGATGGAGAGCTTTACATAATTGGCCGACAGATAAAAATCCTCGAGATTGAAGACTGATTTTTATCGGTTTAGTTTTCGAAAAATCGAACCGTTGCGGAACTTCGTCCCGCGTGAGCATCCTCCACGGGACACGCTAACCGCGATCTAGCGTTTGCACCTTTGAGCACCTGCAAGGAGAGGAAATCCTCGGGGACTAGCCTCACTCCACTTTAAGATAGCCGCTCACGGACTCACGCGCGCATCTGGACTCTGCACCGAACTCCATCCCTATTTCGAGTATCATCTCCACCTTTGCCCTCAAGACCTCAATGCAGGAAGCATAACCATGACCAACAAAGCAGTTATCGTATTCAGCGGCGGGCAGGACTCCACCACGTGCTTGATCCACGCCCTGACCCACTACGATGAAGTCCACTGCATCACGTTCGACTATGGTCAGCGTCATCACGCGGAAATTGAAGTGGCGCAGCAGCTGTCGAAAAAGCTCGGTGTGACCGTGCATAAAACGCTGGATGTGTCCTTGCTCAATGAGCTAGCCATCAGCAGCCTGACCCGCGATAACATTCCGGTGCCGACCGTGAACAGCTCTGGCGAGAGTCTGCCAAGCACCTTCGTTCCGGGACGGAACATTCTGTTTCTGACCCTGGCCTCTATCTATGCCTATCAAGTCCAGGCCAAAACGGTCATTACCGGTGTCTGTGAAACCGACTTCTCGGGCTATCCCGATTGCCGGGATGAGTTCGTCAAGGCCTTGAATAAAGCCCTCGAATTAGGCATGGATTACAAGCTGCAACTGGATACGCCATTGATGTGGCTGAACAAGGCAGAAACCTGGGCCTTGGCTGATTACCACCATCAACTGGATCTGGTTCGCGAAGAAACACTGACTTGCTACAACGGCATCAAAGGCACTGGATGTTCCGATTGCGATGCCTGTAATCTTCGCGCCAAAGGCTTGAATGAGTTCCTGAACAATAAAGTGCAGGTCACTCAAAGCTTGAAAGAGAAACTTGGCTTAAAGTAATACTGCAACAAGGAGCGCTCACTCAAGCATGTTGGCAACAACGTGCCGAGTGAGCGCCCTCCTCTGCTTACTGCGTTTGCGCACCCGTCAGGTACTTCTTGAACAATGATCTTGCGCCGTAGGCCGGCAAGATATTAAAGAACGCAAAACCTACCTTGATTGCGATCTGAACGTAGATCATGCCCAGTATCGCGCTATTTTCCATTGTTCCGTAAAACGCAATATAGCAGAACAGAAAACTGTCGATGATCACGGCAAACAACGTGCTTAAAAACACTCGCAAAAACAGAAACCTGGAATTTGTCAGCTCTTTAATCTTGCACAACAGGTACGAGTTTATGTTCTCGGAAACCAGAAACGATATAGAAGACGCTACCAGAACTGCTGACAACTGACTGATAACATCATTGTAAGCGCCATCGAGTTTCCAGCCCGGCAATCCCGGAAGATGGGTCGTGATGGCCAGCAGAATGATAATCGCGGCGTTGCTGATGAACGCGAACAGAATCGCTTTTCGCGCGAGCCTCAGGCCAAACGTTTCATTGAGCAAGTCAACGATCAGAAACGTCAGCGGATAGAGGAAAGTGCCCGGCGTTACGACAATATCGAAATACTCGAGGTAGATCGGTTTTGTCGCTGCAATACTGGTAAAAATGTAAAGCGTGAACAGCATCAGGTTCAGGATGATGTAGATCATCCAGGAACTCTCATGACGGTCATTGATTTCGTAAGCGGTGAGTGCTCCGCCCTGGGAGTAAAACTTCTTGTAGAGGTTTTTCACTTCGATTTTATTCAGATTATCCATAATCTCACTATTCAACACTTCACTTAGCTTTATTTTAATTATTTTGCCTGTTGCGATGACCATGATGACGGCCAGGCTTTTTCCATTTTCGAATCCCAGCAACTTGTACTTGCTGTTTTCCAACTCAACACTGCAATCCATTAAATCGTTCCTCGATTACATCTCCGATCACGCATACACGATCCGTATCAAAGTTGCCTTCATGGCTTATAGATAACTTCGCTGTGATTTTGTCATACACCAGCTTTTCCCTGTCGCTGGTCGACGCTCCTTTCTGCACGATCAATAGATCGCCGGGTTCATTCATGCCGCTGATTTCATTTTCCAGCAAAACGCCAATCAGATTAAAGGACGCGCCAAAATAGTAAGTCAGTGGATAAATCGTGGCCAACTCACCAATTCTCTTATCCAGACTTTGCAGCAGCAGACTTTCTTTAATCACCGGAACCGCCGCCGGATTCATATTCCCCTGTGGCGAAATACTGCTTTCGATGATTTCCTTTTCTTCAAAATCAATCGTCTCTATTTCCTCGTAAGACACTCCGAAGAAATCAGAAATCTTGCGCACAGTGGACTGTTGTACATTGACCACTTTACCTTCAAGAATGTTATAGATGGTCGTGCGGGTCAAACCACTGGAGTGACACAAGGACAACTGCGTCTCCCCGCGACTCTTTATCAGGTATTTGATGTTGTTCTTCAGATTCTCCGATCTTTCTCTTCTGTGCATCACATGCTTATCATCCATTTTTAACTGCAATCAATGTCACATCCCGAATGATCATTCCGGACATACACAAGTGAGGTAGGAAATTGCAGTTATATCCCTGTCAGTGCCGCGCAGGATCATAGCATTCTCCCTCCCTGGGTTCGGTATAAAAAGTCAGCTTTCACAGGCTGCTTCCGCCAACGTGCGGGGGTCATTTCAGCCTCCGTACGGACTCGTCAGTTCCTTTCGACTTCCACCCAAGGCCGGAAAATCGGCACCGGGCAATGCCTGTTTTACACCCGACGCGACCACAAAAAGAATCATTTTCTTTGAAGAATGTTCATTTTTTTGATTAATTCTGTGGCGTTCCTCACTGAAAAATTTATGATGCGTCAATCCGGCGTCCCATTCTCGAGAGTGAAAGGACGAAAAAACGGGGGGCCTGTACAGGGTTTAGTTTTGCGCGCACAGCGGTCAAAACACGGATTCGCCTGTACAGATCTGGCAAGCAAGGACATGCGCAAATCACGCAAAACCAGGGAAGGAATAAGCAATGGCAGTCATTACTGAACCACTCAAGAACCAGGCTGACTTGCTGCGACGCGGCCTGGCAGATCTCCGCGCAGAAGACGCCGAACTGGCGGCCATTCTCGACGCTGAAGTGACGCGCCAACAGCACACGCTTTCACTGGTCTCCTCCTCCTGCGCAGTCCAGCCGCGAACCTTGGCGGCCTGCGCTTCCGTGTTGGTCAACGTGACCGCTGAAGGCGTCTCCGGCAAGCGTCACAGCGCAGGGTGCGAGAATGTCGAGCTGGTCGAATCGCTGGCCATCCGCCGGGCGCGGCAACTGTTCGGCGCGCAATACGCCAACGTGCAGCCACACTCAGCGTCGAACGCCGTTTACCAAGTGCTCACAGCTTTGCTAGAGCCGGGCGATACCTTGCTGGGCATGGCGGTGGAACACGGCGGTCATCTCACGCATGGCAGCCTCGCCACGTTTTCCGGCGCCTACTACAAGGCGATCCAGTACGGCACGACAGCAGACGGCCTGATCGATTACGACAAGGTTCGCCTGCTCGCACTCGCCCATCGCCCACGCGTCATCCTCTGCGGCGCCACCGCCTATTCGCGCGTGGTGGACTTCCAGCGGTTTCGCGAAATTGCCGATGAAGCCGGGGCCATCCTGCTCGCCGACATTTCGCATATCGCCGGGCTCGTCGCCACCGGACGACACCCAAGTCCGATCGACGCCGCCCACGTCACCGTCACCTGCACGCACAAGCAACTCGCCGGGCCTCGCGGTGGCGTGATTCTCAGCGGTGCTGATGCGAACACCAAGATTCCCGGTTTGCGGACCACCTTCAGTCGCCTGCTGGATCAAGCCGTTTACCCGCGAATGCAGGGCGCGCCGGCCGCCAACATGATCGCTGCGAAGGCTGCCGCGCTAGGCTATGCAATGTCCGCAGCATTCGACGCCTGCATGGCGCAGATCCGCCGTACGGCGGATGAAATGGCCAAAGCGTTTCAGGGCAAGGATTATGAAGTGGTCGGCGGCTGCAGTGAAAACCATACGGTGCTGGTTCGCTTGCGGGGTGGCATCACGGGGGCTATCGCCGAGGCGGCGCTGGGGCACTGCGGGATCATCGTCAACAAACATCGCGTACCCGACGATCCCCGTTCGGCACTTGTCACCAGCGGGCTGCGTATCGGCACCGCTGCGCTGGCGCAACGTCGGGTCGATGTCCACGGCAGCCGCCAGATCGTCGATTTGATCGTGCGGATTCTGAACACGGTAGCGCCGCTCGGCGAACAGGATTACACCCTGGAACCGCTGCTCCTCGCGCAGTTTCGTTCAGAGGTCGAAACCCTGTGCAGGGACTATCCTCTCGCCGACTATCAATAGCGCACCAATATTTGCACCCATAAAAAAACCCGGCACTCAGGCCGGGTTTTGTGTTTCTGCGTCAGCGCTTACTTGGCAGCACCTGCCGCGTGCACGGCCTGCTGCGCACCGCGCTTGTTCTTGATCACGTAGCAGACCCACATGAACACGACCCACACCGGAATCGCGTACACCGAGATCTGAATGCCCGGAATCAGCAGCATCACGCCGAGGATGAACGCGACGAACGCCAGGCAGATGTAGTTGCCGTACGGATACCACAGCGCCTTGAACAGCGGCGTCTGCCGGGTCTTGTTCATGTGCTGACGGAACTTGAAGTGCGAGAAGCTGATCATCGCCCAGTTGATCACCAGCGTCGCAACCACCAGCGACATCAGCAGTTCCAGCGCGTGCTGCGGGATCAGGTAGTTGAGCAGCACAGCGACCAGCGTCACCGCCGCCGAAGCCAGAATCGACCGCACCGGCACGCCGCGCTTGTCGATTTTCGCCAACACTTTCGGCGCATCGCCCTGCTCGGCCATGCCCAGCAGCATACGGCTGTTGCAGTAGGTGCCACTGTTGTACACCGACAACGCAGCAGTCAGGACCACGAAGTTGAGGATGTGCGCGGCGGTGTTGCTGCCGAGCATCGAGAACACTTGCACGAACGGGCTGCCGCTATACGAATCGCCGGACGCGTTGAGGGTTTCCAGCAGGCTGTCCCATGGGGTCAGCGACAGCAGGATCACCAGTGCACCGATGTAGAAAATCAGGATCCGGTAGATCACTTGGTTGATTGCTTTCGGGATCACGGTTTTCGGCTTGTCCGCTTCAGCAGCGGTGAAACCGAGCATTTCCAGACCGCCGAAGGAGAACATGATGATCGCCATAGCCATCACCAGACCGCTCACACCGTTCGGGAAGAAACCACCGTGCGACCACAGGTTGCTTACCGAGGCTTGCGGGCCGCCGTTGCCGCTGACCAGCAGGTAGCTGCCGAGCGCAATCATGCCGACGATCGCCACGACCTTGATGATCGCGAACCAGAATTCGGCTTCACCGAAGACTTTGACGTTGGCCAGGTTGATCGCGTTGATCAGCACGAAGAAGGCTGCCGCAGATACCCAGGTCGGAATGTCCGGCGCCCAGTAGTGGATGTATTTACCGACCGCGGTCAGCTCCGACATGCCCACCAGAATGTACAGAATCCAGCAGTTCCAGCCCGACAGGAAACCGGCAAAGCCGCCCCAGTACTTGTGCGCGAAATGGCTGAAGGAACCGGCCACCGGCTCTTCGACGATCATCTCGCCGAGCTGGCGCATGATCATGAAGGCGATGAAGCCGCAGATGGCGTAGCCGAGGATCATCGACGGGCCAGCGGATTTCAGTACCCCGGCCGAGCCGAGGAACAATCCGGTACCGATCGCGCCACCGAGGGCGATCAGTTGAATATGGCGATTTTTCAGGCCGCGTTTCAGCTCGCCTGATTGCGAGGGTTGTCCACTCATGAAAAAGGTCTCACGCAAGGTTTGATGATGTTCAGTAGACGTTGCTGCCAGGTTGCGATTTCAAGCAGCCCCGATCAAACCCCAGCGCAGGCACCAGGAGTTCAGCTTATTTACAACGGTCATGCGTCACCTGTTTGTTTTTATCTGTGACGAAATCGAACCCGAAACGCTTGTGGCGCGACGGAGTGAACAAGGCGGAAAGCCTTGAGATTTGCGCGATTACGCAGAGGGTCACAGTTAAAACGCGGCGCATTGTACACCGCTAACCCCCTGCTGCCAGACCCCGCTGGATCAGCGTGATGGTTGCCGGGATTGCGTGTGTCCGCTTCGAGATGCTCGAGCGGCTGCAAAAAATGAGTCAGGCCTTTGCAGGCCATCGGCGTGGACGAGGAAAAAACCGTCCCACGGAGAGAGGTGGAGATCAGTCACGGCGTTCATTGCGCCTCCTTCTTGTTATGCACCTGCACGACAGGCATGGGGCGCATCTCACCTTGCAAACGCCGCTGAAACAAGCGCGCCAGAGCCCTGCGCAGCCTGCGGCGGAGCAGACTGCGGCAGCTTTTCCTTACAGCGCTCATGGCGGGTTGGATTCACTCGGTTTTAGCGGCATTTTCGTAAACATTTCTTTACGACGCGTAACGCAGAGTTTCCATTTCAGAAAATTCTGTCAGACGTCTGCAAATTGACGGTAGCTAGCTTGCTAATGAAAACCATGACTTAGTTTTTTGTTTTTAAATAAGAAAAACCGAGCGTAAAAACAGAATAAAAAGTCTATTTAAAAATTAAATGAATAATTTTTTGCATTACAAAAAACCCTGAACTAGGTTCTTCACGTCTTGCCGGCCACCTCGACCGGCCAGTCACAACCGTGAAAGTCATCTAGGAGATCGACCATGCAAGCACTGGAAAAAGACTTGGATACCGAACTGCAACTGGACGAATGGTTTGAAGCACCGACCCACGAGGCGGCTGTAGAAATGATGCAAGCCGACGCGGTAGTTCCGTTCGGCACGGCGATGTGGCCTCTGTAGACATCCCCGGGCAGGCACGATCCGGCCGGTCGTGCCTGCCGCTTTCTTCACGGTCAGTCAGGGAGGACTCATGGATAAGCCCCGCGCGATCTCGCATTTCCTTTACTACCTCGAACATCACCCTGCCCTTGCCGGCCTCGACTCGGCGAAGGTATTGCTCGGCCACACGGCTGATTACGCAGCGCTGACCGGCGCGATCGCCGAACAGGCCGGCGATCATCCTCGCTTCCACTTCAGCGCCCGACGTCTGGACCTGGAAAGCACTGCAGCGCTGACCTCGGCAATCACCGACAGCGATCTGTACATTTTCTTCTACGACTCTTCCACCCTGCCCAACCCACGCCCCGACGGCCCGGAATTCGTCCGTGCACTGCAAGGCGTGATGGCGGAAAACTGGAAGAAGTCGCTGCTGTTCAAGGACTACGGCGAGTATTTCTACGACACCTTCAGCGTCACCCCGCAGCGGATTGCCGGGCTCAACAGTCACCTGATCCAGCGCATGTCACAGGCGACCACGCTGAGTTTCAAGGACGACGACGGCTCATGGTTTGAAACGCCGCTGAGCAGCATCAAGAAGTGGACCGACATCAACGGCGTCGGCAACTTCGACCTGGCCCCCGGCGAAATCGCGACCCACAGTGAAGCCATCAACGGCCATGTGAAATTCAAGGGCACATTCCTCAGCACCATTCCGTTTGCGCGCAAATACGGAGTTCTGGAATCGCCACTGGAGTTGTGGATCGAAAACTCGACCATCAGCCGCATCGCCACCGACGTGCCGGGGCTGGAGCATGATTTCAACAAGTACCTGGACGCCAATCCGTCGAACCGGCGGATTGAAGAGCTGGGGATTGGCACTAACGAAGGCGTGAAAGATCTGTATGCGCGCAATGCCGGGTTTGAGGAGCGGCACTGCGGGTTGCACCTTGGTTTGGGCGGTGGGGCCAAGGGCAGTCATCACCTGGACCTGATCTTCTCGGGCGGCGTTTTGGCGCTGGATGACAAGCCGGTGTTTGACGGACGGTTTGTCTTCTGATCCTGAAAATTAGGTGGCTGCACTGGCCTCATCGCCGGCAAGCCAGCTCCCACAGGTTTTTGTTGCGCTGCATAAATCCTGTGAACACCGCAGATACATGTGGGAGCTGGCTTGCCAGCGATGAGGCCCTCAAAAGCACCACATACCTTTCGCCAGACAAAAAAAACGCCAACCCTGCGGTTGGCGTTTTTGCTTTGGCTTGAAGCTTGCCGCTAGAAGCTCACAGCTGCCTTATTCCGGCTTCTTGCGACCAAACCCCGGACGCTGACCGGAACCGGCCGGTGCACCACGACGCTTGCCCGACGGCTTGTCGCCATCAACCAGTTTGATCCCCGGACGCTTCGGCGCAGGCTTGGCCGGGCGCTTGTTGGTGGTGTCCGCTGGACGATCCGCCACTGGCGTACCACGACCGGCAGGTGCACCACGCTCGCCACGCTCAGTGCGACCGTTGGCCGGACGCGGAGCGCGCTCGCCGTCACGGGCGACTGGTTTGCGACCTGGACGTTCGCCTTCGATCTGCGGCTCGCGGCTTGGACGTGGGCCAGTCGGCGCGCCAGCGGCTGGACGCAGGGTGCGGACGCGCTCGGTCTTGCCCATCGGGCGCGACGATTTGCGCTGCATACGCTCAAGCTTGTCTTTGCTCTTGGCGTTCAGTTGCGGCATCGCCACCGGCGTCAGGCCGACTTCAGCACTGAGGATGTCGACTTCGTACTGGCTCATTTCGCGCCAGCGGCCCATCGGCAGGTCGGAGTTGAGGAACACCGGACCGAAACGCACGCGCTTCAGACGGCTGACCACCAGACCTTGCGATTCCCACAAGCGACGAACCTCACGGTTACGACCTTCCATCACCACGCAGTGGTACCAGTGGTTGAAGCCTTCGCCACCCGGCGCCTGCTTGATGTCGGTGAACTTGGCCGGGCCGTCTTCCAGCACCACGCCAGCCTTCAGACGCTCGATCATCTCGTCGTCGACTTCACCGCGTACGCGCACGGCGTATTCACGGTCCATTTCGTAGGACGGGTGCATCAGGCGGTTGGCCAGTTCGCCGTCGGTGGTGAACATCAGCAAACCGGTGGTGTTGATGTCGAGACGACCGATGTTGATCCAGCGGCCTTCTTTCGGACGCGGCAGCTTGTCGAACACGGTCGGACGGCCTTCCGGGTCGTCACGGGTGCAGATCTCGCCATCGGGTTTGTTGTACATGATCACGCGGCGGACCGATTCGGCCGCCTCTTCGCGCTTGATCACCTTGCCATCAATGGTGATGGCGTCGTGCATGTCGACGCGCAGACCGAGGGTGGCGTCTTTGCCATTGACCTTGATCCGGCCCTGGCTGATCCAGGATTCCACGTCACGGCGCGAGCCGACGCCGATACGGGCGAGGACTTTCTGCAGCTTTTCGCCTGCTGGGCCGATTTCCTGGTCGTCTTTCTGAATGATGTCGCTCATCTGGGCACCTCCCGGTGTGGTCTGTTCAGGCGGCGCCCGAAGCATTGAAATCTGGGTACTCAGCCGAAGGGATCGGCGAAGGGTCGCGAATCATACGCGGATGCGCGCCGTCGCGCATCAGAGACTAGCTGATCAATGGGCAGTTATTTCTTTTTCCGCCGACCGGCGCCACCGAGTTTGATCAGGCGCAGCGCGGCTTCGGCCAGCACCGTGCGCTTGTCGTCCTTGTCGAGTTTCTTCCAGGCCTTGATTTCGCGCTTGCTGCGGCCGCAGCCGAGGCAGATGTCGTCGGTGAATTTGCAGAGGCTGATGCACGGGTCTTTTGTTGAACTCATTTGAATACCTTTGGGAGATCAAAAGATCGCAGCCTTCGGCAGCTCCTACAGGGGACGTATTGCAATGTAGGAGCTGTCGAAGGCTGCGATCTTTTCAGCGCCCCCTCAGTCTTCGAACTCGCGGCGTTCGGCTTCGATGGCTTCGGCCAGGGCGCGGGCTTCGGCTTCTTCTTCGCTCAGCTCGGGTTCGGGTTCGGGCGCCGGTTGTTCGAGGGCGGCGACGGCAGCCAACAGCTTTTCGCGGGCTTCGGCGACGCCAAGAATGTCCTCTTCCGGTTCGGCTTCTGGCTCAGCTTCAAGTTCAACTTCGATGGTTGGCTCGGCGATCTGCGGCGCAGGCTCAGTCTCGATTTCTGCTTCAGGCGTCGGCACTTCACCATCCGCCGCATCCCGCAGCAAATCGTCGAAGTCGGTCTTGATCCCCTCCTCCATGCTGTCCAGTTCCAGCAACAACGTATGGAAACTGGTTTCCTCCTTCTCTTCCTCCGGCTCGGCGCTGGCGTCGGCCAACTCCTGCAAACCCTGCGGCACCGGCGCGTCGTCAAAATCGAGCACCGGGTCGGTTTCCATTTCGCGCAGCTCGGCCAATGGCGGCAGATCTTCGAGGTTCTTCAGGTTGAAGTGATCGAGAAAACCTTTAGTGGTGGCAAACATCGCCGGCTTGCCCGGCACATCGCGGTAACCGACAACCCGGATCCACTCACGCTCAAGCAAGGTTTTGACGATGTTGCTGTTCACCGCCACACCGCGCACGTCTTCGATCTCGCCACGGGTGATCGGCTGGCGATAGGCGATCAGCGCGATGGTTTCCAGCAAGGCGCGGGAATAGCGCTGCGGGCGTTCTTCCCAGAGTCGGCCAACCCACGGCGAAAACTTCTCGCGGATCTGCAAGCGATAGCCGGACGAGACTTCCTTGAGCTCGAAGGCGCGGCCCTCGCAGGACTTGCCCAGCAGTGTCAGGGCTTTCTTGAAAACCGCAGGCTCGGGACGTTCACCTTCTTCGAACAGTTCAAACAGGCGTTCAAGGGATTGCGGCTTTCCCGAGGCCAACAGAAAGGCTTCAAGCAGGGGCGCCAGCTCGCGGGGTTCAGTCAGGTTCATGTTTCGACTCGTTATTCGGCTCGGGCTCGCACGTGGATCGCGGCGAACGGCTCATTCTGCACCAGCTCGACCAAGGATTCCTTGACCAGTTCAAGGATCGCCATAAAGGTCACCACCACACCCAGCCTGCCCTCTTCGGCAGTGAACAGCTCGACGAACGGCACAAAACCGCCGCCCTTGAGCCGTTCCAGCACATCGCTCATGCGCTCGCGGGTGGACAATGCCTCGCGGCTGACCTGGTGGCTTTCAAACATATCGCCACGGCGCAGCACTTCGGCCATGCACATCAAAATCTCTTCCAGCGCGACATCCGGCAACAGCTTGCGCGCCCGGGCTTCCGGGGCGTCGAGCTTGGGCACGATCACATCACGGCCGACGCGGCTCAGACCATCGATACCTTCGGCGGCCGCCTTGAAGCGCTCGTATTCCTGCAAGCGACGGATCAGTTCGGCGCGCGGATCGTCTTCTTCGTCTTCGACGGTTTCGGCGCGCGGCAGGAGCATGCGCGACTTGATCTCGGCGAGCATCGCGGCCATCACCAGATACTCGGCGGCCAACTCGAGGCGCACCGACTGCATCAGCTCGACATAGCCCATGTACTGGCGGGTAATTTCCGCCACCGGGATGTCGAGGATGTTGATGTTCTGTTTGCGGATCAGGTACAGCAGCAGGTCGAGCGGGCCTTCAAAGGCTTCGAGAAAGACTTCCAGCGCATCCGGCGGGATGTACAGGTCGAGCGGCATTTCCATGACCGCCTGGCCATAGACCATGGCAAACGGCAACTCTTGCTGAGCGCCGGCCTGGGGATCGGCAACGGTTTCCACTGCGGACATTCAGGCCTCGACCATGAACGGCGTCGGATCGCCGCAACCGACGCGGACCACTTCCGGGTCATCGCCGGTCAGGTCGATCACGGTGGACGCTTTGATGCCGCCAAAGCCGCCATCGATGATCAGGTCCACCTGATGTTCGAGCAATTGACGCATTTCGTACGGATCGCTCAGCGGGTCTTCATCGCCGGGCATGATCAGGGTCACACTCATCAACGGCTCGCCCAGTTCGGCCAACAGCGCCAGCGCGATCGGATGGCTGGGCACGCGCAGGCCGATGGTGCGCTTCTTCGGATGCAGCAGCAGACGCGGCACTTCGCGGGTGGCGTTGAGAATAAAGGTGTAAGGCCCCGGCAGATGCGCCTTGAGAATACGGAAGGTGCCGGTGTCGATCTTCGCGTAGTTGCCCAGTTGCGACAGGTCGCTGCAGATCAGCGCGAAGTTGTGCTTTTCATCGAGTTGACGCAAACGGCGCACGCGCTCGATGGCGGTCTTGTCGCCGATCTGGCAGCCGATGGCGTAGGAAGAGTCCGTGGGATAAACCACCACCCCGCCTTTGCGGATGATTTCGACCGCCTGTTTTATCAGGCGCGCTTGTGGGTTTTCCGGATGTATCTGGAAAAATTGACTCACATTCTCTACCTGTTCAGACGGCGGCAATATCTGTGTCATGTTTGAACCGACACCACAGGGGTGGAAGGTCCTCGGGAACCGGCCGGTACTGGCCGATCTCGGACCAGCCGCCAGGGCCATGGAAGTCACTGCCGGCGCTGACCAGCAGACCGAACTCACGGGCAAGGATTGCCAGGCTGCCCACCTGTTCCGCAGGCTGATGGCCATTGACCACCTCGATCGCATGCCCGCCTGCTTGAATATAGTCGGCAATCAGCTTCCGGCGCTTGCTGCGGGTGAAATCGTAGTGCCACGGATGCGCCAGGCTGACCCAGGCCCCGGCGGCGCGCAGTGTGCCAACGGTGTCTTCCAGCGTCGGCCAGTGCAACTTGACGTCACCGAGCTTGCCGGCGCCGAGCCATTTGCGGAAGGCTTCGGCGCGATCCTTTACAAAACCTTCACGCACCATCCAGTCGGCGAAATGCGGACGGGCCGGGGCGTTGCCGCTGTCGCCCAGTTCCTGCTGAACCTGCCGGGCGCCTTCGAGGGCACCGGGCATGCCCTTGAGGGCGAGCTTGCGGCTTATTTCTTCCGACCGCAGCCAGCGGCCATCGTGCAATTTGGCAATCGCCTCGACCAACGGCGCGGCATTCACATCAAAACCGTAGCCCAACACATGAATGGTCGCGCCGCCCCACGTACAGGACAATTCGACGCCGTTGACCAGTTGCATGCCCAACTCAGTCGCAGCCGTGCGCGCTTCGGCGAGGCCCTCGAGGGTGTCGTGGTCGGTCAACGCCAGGACTCGCACGCCGTTCTCGAACGCACGCGCAACCAGAACCGCAGGCGCCAGGGCGCCATCGGAGGCCGTGCTATGGCAGTGCAAATCAACATTCACGGGGAGTTGTAACCTCAAATCAGCTGGCGCTATCGCGCGCCCATATGTTTGTTATTATGCCGCCACATCCAGCTTCTGGCTCTCACTGTGAAACAATTCATCGATTTCATCCCGCTTCTGCTGTTCTTCATCGTTTACAAACTTGATCCACGGGTCGTCGACATCGCTGGCCATGAAGTGACTGTAGGCGGTATTTACAGTGCCACGGCGATGCTGATCATCAGTTCCCTGGTGGTGTACGGCGCGTTGTTCATCAAACAGCGCAAGCTGGAAAAAAGCCAATGGCTGACGCTGATCGCCTGCCTGGTGTTCGGCAGCCTGACGCTGGCGTTCCACAGCGAGACCTTCCTCAAGTGGAAAGCGCCGGTGGTCAACTGGCTGTTCGCGGTCGCCTTCATCGGTAGCCACTTCATCGGTGACCGCTTGCTGATCAAACGCATCATGGGCCACGCGCTGACCCTGCCGGACCCGGTCTGGACCCGCCTGAACATCGCCTGGATCGCCTTTTTCCTGTTCTGCGGCGCTGCCAACCTGTTCGTCGCCTTCACCTTCCAGAGCTACTGGGTAGACTTCAAGGTGTTCGGCAGCCTGGGCATGACCCTGGTATTCCTGGTCGCACAGGGCATTTACCTGTCGCGTCATCTGCACGATGCCGATACCACAACAACACCAAAAACCGAGGACTGACATGCTCTACGCCATCATTGCCACCGACGTCGCCAACTCGCTGGAAGCACGCCTGGCCGCGCGTCCTGCGCATCTGGAACGCCTGCAAGCGCTCAAGGGCGAAGGCCGCATCGTATTGGCCGGCCCGCACCCGGCCGTCGACAGCAATGATCCGGGCGCAGCGGGTTTCACCGGCAGCCTGATCGTCGCCGAGTTCGATTCCCTGAGCGCTGCGCAAGCGTGGGCTGACGCCGATCCGTACATCGCCGCTGGCGTCTACGCCAATGTGGTCGTGAAGCCGTTCAAGCAAGTCCTGCCTTAAATGCCCGTGATGAGGGGATTTGTCCCCTCATCACTCGCGACACGGCCACTGACAATGAACCTTCCTGGTTCTTGCTGCTCTCAATCGCTCATTATTCTCGTTTGCCTGCCGACAACCTGCCCAATATCCATTTGGAAGCAGGTGTCGCGATGCGCAAGGGTCCGTTGTGTCTGATGTTGGTCACGTTGTCGATCATGGCGCCCGCCCATGGTGAGGAAACCACCGAAGGCGGCAGCTCCACGCCATTGTCGTTAAGCGCCGGCAGCCAGATCACCGAGTTGCAGCAGCGCCTCAAAGCCAGTGAGCAGCAGCGGGAAGAACTGAGCAAACAACTGCAAAATGCCGACAATACCCGCGAAAGCGCCCAGCTTGCCCGGTTGCGCCAAGAGAACCAGCGCTTGAAGCTGCAACTCAAGGAAGCCCAGGCCAGTCCGCTGCCGCGTCTGCTGACCGATCAGCAGCAGTGGTTCGTCACGGGCGCCGGAGTAGCGCTATTGGCGCTG
This sequence comes from Pseudomonas sp. AC242, assembly GCF_979258655.1. Lineage (NCBI taxonomy): Bacteria > Pseudomonadati > Pseudomonadota > Gammaproteobacteria > Pseudomonadales > Pseudomonadaceae > Pseudomonas > Pseudomonas sp. AC242. Next base: position 931,836 of record NZ_OZ409873.1, on the reverse strand, counting down.
CTCTGCGGTATCTTTGCCAGTGGAGCAAGCCGAAAACGTCGGCAATGGCTAAATTGAGTGAGTCATGAGCGAGCTGTTACTGATTGATGATGACCAGGAGTTGTGCGAACTCCTGAGTAGTTGGCTGAGCCAGGAAGGCTTTCAGGTGCGCGCCTGCCACGATGGCCAGAGCGCGCGTAAAGCGCTGGCCGAAACCGCCCCGGCGGCGGTGGTGCTGGACGTGATGCTGCCCGACGGCAGCGGTCTGGAGCTGCTCAAGCAATTGCGCAACGATCACGCTGATCTGCCGGTGCTGATGCTCTCGGCCCGTGGCGAGCCGCTGGATCGTATCCTCGGTCTGGAATTGGGCGCCGACGATTACCTGGCCAAACCGTGCGACCCGCGCGAACTGACCGCGCGCCTGCGCGCGGTGTTGCGCCGCAGCCATCCGGCAGCGGTGTCGACTCAGCTTGAGCTGGGCGATCTGAGTTTCAGTCCGGTGCGCGGCGTGGTCAGCATCGACGAGAAAGAGCTGACCCTGACTGTTTCAGAAAGCCGCCTGCTCGAAGCCCTGCTCAAGCAGCCGGGCGAACCACTGGACAAACAGGAACTGGCGCAGCTCGCCCTCGGCCGCAAGCTGACCCTGTACGACCGCAGCCTCGACATGCACGTCAGCAACCTGCGCAAGAAGATCGGCCCGCACCCGGACGGTCGTCCTCGCATCGTCGCTCTGCGCAGCCGCGGTTACTTCTATAGCCTCTGAACCGCGCCCATTCCCACTGTAGGAGCTGCCGAAGGCTGCTCCTACACAGGGCATGTGTAAGGTGGGACGCGAAGCGTCTTTACCCAAGCTTTACGCAGTGCTGACCGCCGCTGACCTTGATCTCCGTAATCTGTACTCATCCGGAACGTACCGGGAACGAGACAAGGAGATACACCATGCGCAAGACTCTTATCGCTCTGATGTTCGCTGCCGCTCTGCCAACCGTCGCCATGGCCATGCCACAAGACGGCGGCCCGATGGGTGGCCCGCTTGACGGTCCACGCCACGGCGGTCAGATGCACGGCATGCACGGCAAAGGTCCGTACAGCCAACTCGACCTGTCCCGCGAGCAGCGTGAGCAGATCCGCAAGATCATGGGCGAGCAGATGCACGAGCGTAAGCAAGTGGTCGACAAGTACCTGGAAAAACTCTCGCCGGCTGACCAAAAAGCCATGAAAGACGAGATGGCCGCCAACCACAAGAAAGCCGAGTCCGATGTGCGTGCGCTGCTGAAACCGGATCAACAGAAGAAATTCGACGAGATCCAGAAAAAGCAGGCCGAGCGTCGCGCCGAATGGGCCGAGTTCAAGGCGTGGAAAGCGCAACAGGCGCAAAAGGCGCAATAATGATCTAACTTCAGGCCCGACGGCTCACCCCGTCGGGCCTGTTTTCATCGATCCAAATGTAGGAGTGAGCCTGCTCGCGATAGCGGTGTGTCAGTTGACAGATTTTTGTCTGACCCTCCGCTATCGCGAGCAGGCTCACTCCTACAGGGGTTTTGCATTGTTCTGAGGATTTTCTGTGCGTTCATTGTTCTGGCGTATTCTCGCGAGCTTCTGGCTGGCCATCGCACTGGTGGCCGGCCTGTCCATTCTGCTTGGGCACATGCTCAACCAGGACGCGTGGATCCTCAGCCGCCATCCGGGCCTCAACACGCTGGCCGGCGAATGGACACAAACTTACGAAGCCCAGGGCGAAGAAGCCGCCCAGGACATCCTCGAACAGCGCAAGCGCCAATATCACATCGACGTTCAGGTGCTCAACGAAAGCGGCGACCCGGTAGTACGCGGCACCTTCCCGCGTCGCGCCGCCGCCTTCGAAGCACGCCAGAACAACGATGACCGACGCCTGCCATGGCGTCGCCTCACCGACGAATTCACCAGCGAAAAAACCGGTGACACCTACCTGTTCATCTACCGCATCCCGCACCCGGAACTCGACTCATGGCACCGCGAAAGCCTGCTTTGGCCATTGAGTGCGTTAGGCATCGCGTTGGTGGTACTAACCCTGTTCAGTTTGCTGGTGACCTTCTCCATCACCCGCCCGCTCAGCCGTTTGCGCGGCGCGGTGCATGATCTGGGGCAGACGACTTACCAGCAAAACAGCCTGGCGAAACTGGCCAACCGTCGTGATGAATTCGGCGTGCTCGCCAATGACTTCAACCGCATGGGCGCGCGCCTGCAAAGCTTGATTGGCAGTCAACGTCAGTTGCTGCGGGACGTCTCCCACGAATTGCGTTCACCACTGGCTCGGTTGCGCATTGCCTTGGCACTGGCGGAACGCGCCAACCCTGAAGAACGGGAAAAACTCTGGCCACGCCTGACCCGCGAATGCGATCGGCTGGAAGCGCTGATCAGTGAAATACTGGTGCTGGCACGGGTTGATGCGGACAACGCCAGTGCCGAAGACGTGGATTTGAATGCGCTGCTCGGCACTTTGCAGAAGGACGCAAAACTCGGATCGCCCGAGCAGATCGTCCGTCTCGATGCCGAACCGCAACTGAATCTGAAAGGCTGGCCGACCATGATCGAACGCGCCGTCGATAACCTGCTGCGCAATGCCCAGCGCTTCAATCCGGAAGGTCAGGCGATTGAAATGCAGGCCTCGCGTCAGGGTGAAAAAATTATCGTGAGTGTGCGTGACCATGGGCCGGGTGTGCAGGCCGAACATTTGAGCCAGTTGGGCGAGCCGTTTTACCGTGCTCCGGGGCAGACGGCGGCAGGGCATGGCTTGGGGCTGGCGATTGCGCGAAGGGCGGCGGAGCGGCATGGCGGGAGTTTGACGTTGGCCAATCATCCGCAGGGTGGGTTTATTGCCAGTCTGGAATTGCCGCTTGTCCCCGGTGCAGTTGTCCAACCCTAAAAGCCACCCTCACCCCAGAAAAGCCCCTCACCCCAGCCCTCTCCCAGAGGGAGAGGGGGCCGACCGAGGTGTCTTGCGCAATACATCGACCTGAAGAATCGAGTTGATTATGGATCCGGAAGGCACGTGAATCGTCGCCGACTCTGGATTCGAAATGCATCGGAACCGTTATCGACTCCGAGTTCGAAATGCATTGGAGCCGTTATCGACTCTGGATTCAGCTGAGCACTTTCAGGTCGGCGTACCTCTACAGCATCCCCCAATCAGTCCCCTCTCCCTCCGGGAGAGGGTTAGGGTGAGGGGCTTTTGATCTTCAGGCCTTACCCGGCCAGGCGCTGACAAACTCAGCCAGATCAACCTTCTCCGCCACACGCGGTTCTTTCTGCGGCGTGCCGAGGTACAAGAACGCAATCACTTCTTCACCCTCAACCAAGCCCAAGCCTTTGGCCACATGCTGGGAGTAAGCCAGATCCCCCGTACGCCAAACCGCACCAATCCCCTGCGCATACGCCGCCAGCAAAATCCCGTGCGCCGCACACCCGGCAGCGAGCAACTGCTCGGCCTTCGGATATTTAACGTGCTCCTGCAATTTAGCGATCACCACAACCACTAGCGGTGCACGCAGCGGGCCGTTGCGCGCCTTGTCGATCATCGCTTCGGTGACTTCGCCTTCCTGCAGTTGCGCAGCCTCGGCCAGCAACTCGCCCATTTGCTCGCGTGCCGCACCTTCGATGGTCAGAAAGCGATACGGCTGCAAGTGCCCGTGATCCGGCGCGCGCAACGCGGCACCAAACAGGGCTTCGCGCTGCTCGGCAGTGGGGGCCGGTTCGACCAGTCGTGGAACGGAAACACGGTTGAGCAACGCGTCGAGAGCCTGCATCGGCCACCTCCTGAGAAAAATGTGCGGCTATTCTAGCTTCATCTGCCAACAGGATGCCGGTTTACATGCCCTGCCCCACGGGTAGAATGGCGCCCTTCCCACATCAGCCCGAGCGGACTTCATGGCGTTGCCGACCTTACGGATCATTGGTTTCATCATCGGCATCTTCCTGATCACCTTGGCCGTGGCCATGGTCGTGCCCATGGCCACCCTGGTGATTTTCGAGCGCACCAGCGACCTGCCGTCGTTCCTCTGGGCGAGCATGATCACCTTTGTCGCCGGCCTCGCGCTGGTGATTCCCGGCCGCCCCGAACACATACATCTGCGCCCGCGCGATATGTATCTGCTGACCGTCAGCAGTTGGCTGGTGGTATGCATTTTCGCTGCGCTGCCGTTTCTGCTGACTCAGCACATCAGCTACACCGACTCGTTTTTCGAAAGCATGTCGGGCATTACCGCGACCGGCTCGACCGTGCTCAATGGCCTCGACAACATGTCCCCCGGGATCCTGATGTGGCGCTCGTTGCTGCACTGGATCGGCGGCATCGGCTTTATCGGTATGGCGGTAGCGATTCTGCCGCTGCTGCGGATCGGTGGCATGCGCCTGTTCCAGACCGAATCCTCGGACCGTTCGGAAAAGGTCATGCCGCGCTCGCACATGGTGGCGCGACTGATCGTGGCGGCTTATGTCGGCATTACCATCCTCGGTAGTCTGGCGTTCTGGTGGGCCGGAATGAGCCCGTTCGACGCGATCAACCACGCGATGTCGGCGATTTCCACCGGCGGGTTCTCGACCTCCGACCAGTCGCTGGCCAAGTGGACGCAACCGGCGGTGCACTGGGTCGCGGTGGTTATCATGATTCTCGGCAGCCTGCCGTTCACCCTGTACGTGGCGACGTTGCGCGGCAACCGCAAGGCGCTGATCAAGGATCAGCAAGTGCAGGGTTTGCTCGGGATGTTGCTGGTGACCTGGCTGGTGCTCGGCACCTGGTACTGGTGGACAACCAATCTGCATTGGCTGGAGGCGCTGCGCCACGTGGCGCTGAACGTGACGTCGGTGGTCACCACTACCGGTTTTGCCCTTGGCGACTACAGCCTGTGGGGCAACTTCTCGCTGATGCTGTTTTTCTATCTGGGTTTTGTCGGCGGCTGTTCCGGGTCGACGGCGGGCGGGATCAAGATCTTCCGTTTCCAGGTCGCCTACATCCTCCTCAAGGCCAACCTTAATCAGTTGATTCACCCACGCGCGGTGATCAAACAGAAGTACAACGGCCACCGTCTCGACGAAGAGATCGTCCGTTCGATTCTGACCTTTTCGTTCTTCTTCGCCATCACCATCTGCGTGATCGCCCTGCTCCTGTCGCTGCTTGGCGTCGACTGGATGACCGCGCTGACCGGCGCCGCCAGCACCGTGTCCGGCGTCGGCCCGGGCCTGGGCGAAACCATCGGCCCGGCGGGCAACTTCGCCACCCTGCCGGATGCGGCCAAGTGGATCCTGTCGTTCGGCATGCTGCTCGGCCGCCTGGAGATCATTACGGTGTTTGTGCTGTGTATTCCGGCCTTTTGGCGTCACTGACCGCACCCGGCGCCTGCAACAACCGCGTCCGGTAATCGCCGGGCGTGGTGTCGAACCAGCGACGGAACGCGCGAAAGAAGTTGCTCGGGTCGGCAAACCCCAACAGATAAGCGATTTCCAGCAAGGTCATGCTCGGCTGCGCCAGATACTGCTCGGCCAGTTCACGGCGGGTGTCGTCGAGCAGTTGCTGAAAACTCGTGCCCTCCTCCTGCAAACGACGCTGCAAAGTGCGCTGCGACAAATGCAGGGTCTGCGCCACGGTATCGCGCTTCGGCTCGCCCTGCGGCAGCAACCGGCACAGCACCTGCCGCGCCTTGTGGGTCACGCGGCTTTCGGAAAAACGCGCCAGGTATTCCCCGGCAAAGCGGTCATGCAACAGCGCCATCGCCTCGTTGGCGGTGGGCAGCGGCGCTTCCATGTCGGCACGCTCGAAGATCAGCGCATCGTACGGTGCGTTGAACATCAGTGGCGCGTGGAAAGCTTGTTTATAGGGTTCCAGGTCATCCGGTTCGGCGCCCTGCACCAAGACTTTGACCGGGTGCAGCGTGCGTCCGGTCAACCAGCCACACAAGCCCAGCGCACAGGCCAGCGAGGCTTCGGCGCTTTGCCGGGTCGGCGGCAGATGGTCGCCGTGCACCGTCAGAATCAGCGCGTAACCTTCATCCAGCAAACGGAAACTCAGGTCGGCACTTTCGGCGATGATGCGCTGATAGCGCACCAACCGCTGGAAGCCTTCGGCCAGGGTATTGCTCGACATCAGCGCATAACCGGCGACATGAAACGACGCCGGGCGCACCACTTTGCCCATGTTCAGGCCGATCGCCGGATTACCGGACAACTCGACCGCCCGTTGCCAGAGGCGGGTCATGGAATCTTGCGGGAAGCGCGCATCCGGATCATCCAGAGCCGTGTAATCGAGCCCCAGTTGCTTGAACAGAACCCGGCAATCCAGGCCGTCCATCTCCAATGCTTTGACAATCCCCATCGCCCAGCTTGCAGAAGTCGTTCGTTCGCTCATGGCGTTTTTCTTTTACATGAGGGGCCGCATGCTACGGCCTGATTTGCCAAGGATACTAAAGTGGCGCCGATTGTCACTGGCCCACGCCAATGATCACTCTAGACTCAAATAAGCTACCCGCAGAACAACTCGTCGCCAGAACAATAACCACAGAGAACGCGGTCGTGGAAAACATCAAGCATTTCAACAGCTTCGCTGAGTTCTATCCGTACTACCTCAGCGAACACAGCAACAGCACCTGCCGGCGCCTGCATTTCATCGGCACCACGCTGGTGATTTTCATTCTGGCGATGACCATCGCCAAGGGCGCGTGGCTTCTGCTATTGGCGGTGCCGCTGGCCGGTTACAGCTTCGCCTGGGTCGGGCACTTCTTCTTTGAAAAGAACCGGCCGGCGACTTTCCAGCATCCGCTGTACAGCCTGTTCGGCGACTTCGTCATGTACCGCGACATGATTCTGGGTCGCGTGGCGTTCTGAATGAGGGTCAGCCAATGAATGCCAATGCCCGCTTCACTCATATGAAGGACGGTACGCAGGAAGACTGGGCGATCATCGCCGCCGACTTCAGTGCCTACGCCAAACAACTGCCTTCGCGAATCCTGACTCACCTGAAACTGCTCGAAGGCGACTTCGGTGGTTTCCCGGTGGATCGTCTGACTCACTCACTGCAAACCGCCACCCGCGCCTTTCGTGACGGGCGCGACGAGGAGTATGTGGTTTGCGCGTTGTTGCATGACATCGGCGACACCTTGGGTTCCTACAACCATCCGGACATTGCCGCAGCGATCCTCAAGCCGTTCGTCAGTGCCGAAAATTTGTGGATGGTCGAGAAGCACGGGGTGTTTCAGGGTTATTACTTTTTTCATCATTTGGGCATGGATCGGCATCTGCGCGAGCAGTTCGCCGGTCATCCGCAGTATCAAGCGACTGCCGAGTTCTGTGCCAAATACGATGCGGCGGCGTTTGATCCTGACTATGACACGCTGCCGTTGAGCTTCTTTGAGCCGATGATGGAACGGTTGTTTGCGCAGCCGAAGAACTCGATTTACAAAGCGGCAATGGAAGAACACAGCCCGGCCTGAGTGTCTTCGGGAACCGCTGCGCGGTTCATCGCGAGCAGGCTCACTCCTACAGTTGAAATGCGTACCCCTTGTAGGAGTGAGCCTGCTCGCGATGAGGCCCTCTAAAACACCCGAGAATCAGGCGAGTTCGGCGACTTTGGCCGCTTTCAGCTCCGCCTCGCGCGCCTGCGCGTCAGCCAGCCGATACAGCTCGATCGTGCCGTCCCAATGCTCGATCAGCGCCGTGCACGACTCCACCCAATCGCCGCAATTGAGGTAATCCACCTCCCCCACCTTGCGGATTTCGGCATGGTGAATGTGCCCGCACACCACGCCATGCAACTCGCGCTTCACGCATTCATGGGCAATGGCTTCTTCAAAGTCGCTGATGAAACTCACCGCGGTCTTCACCTTGTGCTTCAGGTACGCCGACAACGACCAGTAGCCGTAGCCATACCGCGCGCGCCAGTGGTTGAGCCAGCGATTGAGGGTAAGGGTGAATTCGTAGGCCGAGTCGCCGAGGAAGGCCAGCCAGCGGTGATAACGGGTGATGACATCGAACTGATCGCCGTGAATCACCAATAGATGCCGCCCGTCTGCGGTGACATGCACCGCCTCGTCAACCAACTGGATATTGCCCAGAATCAGCTTCGAATACCGACGCAGGAATTCGTCGTGGTTGCCGGTGACGTAGATCACCTCGGTGCCGCGCTTGCTCATGGTCAGCAAACGCCGGATCACGTTGGTATGCGCTTGCGGCCAGTACATGCCGCCGCGCAGTTTCCAGCCGTCAATGATGTCGCCGACCAAATAAATCTTGTCGGCATGGTAGCCCTTGAGAAATTGCGACAAGTGCTCGGCCTGGCAATCCCGCGTGCCCAAGTGCACGTCGGAGATCCACAGGGTGCGCACGCGTTGTTTGCGACTGGGTCTGGCGAGCTCGGCGCTGGTCATGGGCAACCCTCTGCGATGTTTTCGCCACTTTGCGCCTGCCCGGTTAATCGACCATGACAAGCGTGAGTCAGTCCTGTGACAACGCATCCGGTGTGCGCCGGTGTAGACTGGCGACCACTTCGGAGACAACCTGCCATGCGACCGATCCTCACCCTGCGTCAGTACACCCACGATTTGATCGTCCACAGCCACGACCACGCGCAATTGGTGTTCGGGCTGTCCGGTGCGCTGGATTTCGAGGTCGAGGGTTGTGGCAGTCAGGTGCGTCAGCAGAGTTTTGTAGTTATCCCTTCCGGCGCTCATCATGCCTGCGGCAGTCCCAATGGTAGCCGCTGTCTGGTACTGGATATCCCGGACGGCCAATGGCTGACGGATTCACTGGGCGAGCATGCCGACGCCAGCCATCGTCTGCTCGATCAACCGGCGCGCTTGTCGCTGGATTCGGGGCAAAGTCAGTTGGTCAGCTGGCTGGCAAACAGTCCGGTCAGCGATCCATTGATTGCCCAGCAAGGCGCGGTGTTGCTGCTGGCCAGCCTGAATCACGCGCAACCTGCGGAACACGCCATTCGCCGCCTGCCCTATGCCGCGCTGGATGCGCACATCGAGCAATACGCCGCGTATCCGCTGCAAGTCGCCGATCTGGCACGGGTGGCAGGATTGTCCAGCGCGCGTCTGCATGCGCGTTTCATGGCCGAATGCGGGCAGACGCCGATGGATTACATCCGCAGTCGGCGCCTGCATCTGGCCGTGCAAATGCTCCGCGACACAGCCCTGCCGATCGGCGAAGTTGCCAGTCGCGTCGGCTACAGCTCGCAGAGCGCTTTCTCGGCCGCCGTCTTACGCGAGTTCGGTTCGTCACCCGGCCAGCTTCGGCGCGATTCCTGCGACAAAAGACGATAGCCTGCCGACAGACTTACTGAGCTCTACACGCTTAAATGTAGGAGCTGCCGAAGGCTGCGATCTTTGATCGTTCCCACGCTCCGCGTGGGAATGCAGCCCGTGACGCTCCGCGTCACTGGACGCAGAGCGTCCCTAGAGGCGTTACCACGCAGAGCGTGGGAACGATCAAAAGCAAGATCAAAAGATCGCAGCCTTTCGGCAGCTCCTACAGTAAATGATCATTCCCACGCTGCTGCGTGGGAACAATCAATAGTTGAGATTGTGTTTGAGATAGAAGGATTGCAATGACTCCGCGTACCGCCCTCGGCGCTCTGCATATCGGTGCTTTGATGTTTGGCCTGACGGGTGTGTTCGGCAAACTCGCTGCCGCCTCCCCCGCTGTGATCGTGTTCGGTCGCGCGGCTTTCGCCGTTGTCGCCTTGGCGTTCTTCGCCCGCTTCGCCAGCCAGAGCGGCTGGCAGAAACTTCAGGCCGTGGATTGGCGGCGTCTGGCCCTCAGCGGCGTGTTGCTGGCCGGGCACTGGGTGAGTTTCTTCCTGTCTGTGAAGATCGCTGGTGTCGCCATCGCGACGTTGGGTTTTGCCAGTTTCCCGGCCTTCACGGTGATTCTCGAAGGACTGATCTTTCGCGAACGCATCCGCGCCAATGAAATACTGCTGGTGGTGTTGGTCAGCATCGGCCTGATTCTGGTGACCCCGGCCTTCGATCTCGGCAGCGGCGCGACCATTGGCTTGCTCTGGTCGGTGCTTTCGGGGCTGCTGTTTTCCCTGCTGTCGCTGACCAACCGCGCCAGCTCCGGGCGGATTCCGGCGGTGCAAGCGGCGCTGTGCCAAAACGTCGTGGTCGCGCTGTGTCTACTACCAGTTGCAGCACCGCAACTGAGCGAAGTGCGCGCACTCGACTGGCTGTGGATTGCGCTGCTCGGGGTGTTCTGTACCGGCGTCGCACACAGCCTGTTTGTAGCCAGTCTGGCGGTGATCAAGGCGCGCACGGCAGCGGTGGTGTTTGCCATGGAGCCGGTCTACGGTATCACCGTCGCCTGGTTGCTGTTCAATGAAAACCCGACGCCGAAGATGTTGATCGGCGGCGCATTGATCATCGTCGCCATCGTTGTGTCGGCGCGGATGTCAGGCCATGCCGACAAGAAAACCGTCGCCGCCGAGGCCGCGTCTCACTGAGTGCGGTCGTTGTGACCGAGGTCGCGGTCAGGATCGATCTGATCGCGAACTCGCTGCTTCAAGATTTTAGCCTCGGGAAAACCGCCGTCAGCCTTGCGTTCCCAGATCTGCACGCCGGCGCAGCTGATGTGAAACACCCCGCCGGTGCCGGGCACCAACGAGACTTTGCCGAGATCATCGCCGAAGGTGCTGAGCAGCTCCTGCGCCAGCCATGCAGCGCGCAGCAGCCACTGGCATTGGGTGCAATAAGTGATGACAACTTCTGCTTTTGCGACAGTCATATTCGCTGGAACTCCTGAGACAGAGGGCGCCGCTATAATAGCCGGCTTTATCGCTTGCCCCGAGACTCACAATGCGCCGTCTGCTGTTTTGCCTGCTGCTTGGTTTCCTCCCTTTGTTCGCTCACGCCGGCGTCGATGCCAGTGACGCGACGCGACCGAAAGTCGGCCTCGTGCTGTCCGGCGGCGCGGCGCGCGGGCTGGCGCACATCGGCGTGCTTAAGGCGCTGGAGGAGCAAGGCATCAAGATCGATGCGATCGCCGGCACCAGCATGGGCGCGGTGGTTGGCGGGCTGTACGCCTCGGGTTACAAGATCGATGAGCTGGAAAAACTCGCGCTGAACATCGACTGGCAAGCCGCGCTGTCCGACGCGCCGCCGCGCGAAGATGTGCCGTTTCGGCGTAAACAGGATGACCGCGACTTTCTGGTCAAACAGAAACTCAGCTTTCGTGACGACGGCAGCCTTGGCTTGCCACTGGGTGTGATTCAGGGCCAAAACCTCTCGTTGCTGCTGGAAAGCCTGTTGGCCCACACCAGCGACACCCGGAATTTCGACAAACTGCCGATTCCGTTCCGCGCTGTCGCCACCGACATCTCCAACGGCGAAAAAGTGGTGTTCCGCAAAGGTCATCTGCCCCAGGTGATCCGCGCCAGCATGTCGATCCCGGCGGTGTTCGCCCCGGTCGAACTCGACGGCCGGCTGCTGGTGGACGGCGGCATGACCGACAACATCCCGCTGGATGTCGCGCGGGAAATGGGCGTCGACGTGGCCATCGTCGTCGACATCGGTACACCGCTGCGCAACCGCAAGCAACTGACCACCGTGGTCGATGTGTTGAACCAGTCGATCACCCTGATGACCCGCAGTAACTCCGAAGAACAACTGGCCGCGCTGAAATCCTCCGATGTGCTGATCCAGCCCGCGCTGGCAGCGTTCGGTGTCACTGATTTCGGCAAGGCTCAGGAGATGATCGATGCCGGTTATCGCGCCACGCGAATCCTCGATGCGCGCCTCGCCGTCCTCAAACCCAAAGAATCCCAGGACGCCGAACTCAACGCCGCACGTTCGCCGGGTCAACGCACACCAATCATCACGGGCATCCGCGTCGAGAACGACTCGAAAGTCGACGACGATGTGATCCGCTACTACATACGCCAGCACATTGGCGAGCCGCTGGATCTGGCCCGATTGCACTCGGACATGGGCACTTTGTACGGCCTCGACTACTTCGAACAAGTGCAGTACCGCGTGGTGCACAAGGGCGAGGATCACACACTGGTGATCAGCGCTCGGGGCAAGCGCAGCGGCACCGATTACTTGCGGGTCGGCCTCAATCTGTCGGACGACATGCGCGGCGACAGCGCCTTCAATCTCGGCGCCAGCTATCGCATCAACGGTATCAACCGCCTCGGCGCGGAATGGCTGACCCGCGCGCAGATTGGCGACAAACAAGAGCTGTACACCGAGTTCTATCAACCGCTGGACGTCGGCTCGCGTTACTTCGTCGCACCGTACGCCTCGTTCGAGGCGCAGAACGTTGAAGCGGTGCTCGACAACGATCCGATCGCGCAGTATCGCGTCGAGCGCTACGGTTTCGGCCTCAACTTCGGCCGACAGATCGGCAACAACGGCGAAGTGCGTTTCGGTGTCGGCGAGGCCTGGGGCAAGGCCGATGTGCGGATTGGCGATCAGGATCTGCCGAGTGAAAACTTCAACGAAGGCTTCTACGCGCTGAAGTATTCCTACGATTCGCTGGATAACGTCTACTTCCCTCATGAAGGCAAGGACGTCAGTCTGACGCTGATGCAGTTCGAACCGGGCCTGGGTTCGGATACGCGCTACCGACAGTGGGAATTCAAACTCGACAAAGCCATGAGCCGTGGCCCGGATACGCTGATTCTCGGTGGTCGTTACGGGCGTACGCTGGACGATGCCAACGTGGTCACGTCAAGCTTCCTGCTTGGCGGTGCGCGGCAGTTGTCGGGGTTCAGAGAAGACGCGATTTCCGGGCAGAACGTCAGCCTGATGCGCGCGGTGTACTATCGCCGGCTGACGCCGCGCTCGTATCTGCCACTGGACTTCCCGCTGTATGCCGGCGCCTCGCTGGAGCGTGGACGGGCGTGGAACAACGACAATGAGTTCGACAGCGGCTATATCAACGCGGCCAGCGTGTTCATCGGTTTTGACACGCCGCTGGGGCCGTTGAATTTCAGTTATGGGTTAAATGATGCGAATGAGCAGGCGGTTTATCTGAACCTTGGGCAGACCTTCTGATCAGGTCGCCTGACAATCCGCCTTCGCGAGCAGGCTCGCTCCCACAGGGGAACGCATTCCAATGCAGGAGTGAGCCTGCTCGCGAAGGCGGTATCAGCTCAACCGCAAATCGGATCGGAGGCTTCAGCGAATTCCCGCCAGCAACGTCCGCGCCGTTTGCTTCAAAGGTTCATCGCCCTCTTTGAGCAATTCATTGAGCAACGCAATCGCACTGTCGATATCACCGTCATCAATGCACGTCTGCGCCTGTTCGAGTTTGCCGGAGTTGGCGTCGTGTACCAGCTCCGGCTCCTGCAAACCCAACGGTTGCAACGCCAGTGACGGCTCGGCATCAGCAAACTCATTGAGAAAATCTTCATCCAGCGGCCCGGCTTCCGATTCAGGGATCCACTCGAGTTCGGCCTCTTCGCTGGGCTCGGGCAATTCAAAGTCCTGAGGCAGAACCTGCAGACCGGAGCCGAGCGCCGAGGTGTCTGCCGCAGGTTCAGCGGTGGCCGGGCGACTGTCTTCCAGATCCCAACTGGAATCCATCGACAGCTCGCCCAGATTCAGTTCGAAATCATCTTCAGGCGCCGGTTGGGCAGCGGCAATCGGGGCCGCTGCAACAATCGGCGGTACCACGGCCAACGGTGCTGCACCCACCAGTTTCGGGTGCCGCGCGCGAACATCCTGCAACGTCCGGGCATCCACACCCAGCTCATGCAAATGACTTTCCTGTTGTTCATACGCGGCGCTGTCACCCTGACGTCCCAGCACTTCTAGCAACTGCAAACCGATATCAGTGCGCGCAGGCTCCTTGTGCAAGGCATCGCGCAACAGCCCGGCGGCTTCGCCCAATCGGCCATAAGCCAGATAGATCCCCACCGCCTCCAGCACATCACCAGCGGCGGGTTCTTCGCGGTGTTGGTCTGATGTGTGAATTCTGACCGACTCGGTGTTCTCGGCCTCCGCCGCCTCCGGCTCATTGCCTTGCGGCAACAGTGGCAGCGGCTCGGCAACCTGCCGCTGTTGTTGCCGTCGACGGTGCACAAACAACCCGGCCAATGCGCCCAGCAACAGCAACAGGCCGCCGAGCAATGACCAGTTCAAACCGTCATCGCTGGATTCGACCGGTGCAACGACTGGCGCAGGAGCAGGTGCCGGGGTCACCACAGTCGGGGGCGGCGATTTCTGCAACTCGACCAGACGTGTTTGCAAGTCACTGATCTGCTTCTTGCCGTCGGCAATCTGCACATCCTGTGTCTGCAGTTTTGCGTTCAATTCGTCGACGGTCTTCTGCAGTTGCTGATTCAGCAACACATTGGCGGCCAACTGCTCGGCCAGTGCATCGCTGGCAGGCGGGGGTGCTGGCACGGTATCGCGCTTGGCTTGAGGTGCCTGTGGCGCTGCCACGACAGGCTCGACAGTGGGAAACGCGGAGGATTGCGCACGTGGATCCGGCTCATCGGTGGCCGGCACGATACCCGGCGAACCCGGTGGATCGATCAACACGGTGTACTCACGCAGCAACCGGCCGTTGGGTTGATCGAGCTGCACGAGGAAATTCAGAAAGGGTTCGTTGACCGGTTTGCTGGACGTCACCCGGATCATCTGGCGATTGCCATGCAGGATCGGGATGAACTTGAGGTCGTTGAGGAAGAACACCCGCTCGACCCCGGCCTCGGCGAATTCATCCGCCGTGGCCAGGCGCGCGGCCAAATCGTTTGGCGTCAGCCCGCCGACATCGACCAAGGCAATGTCGGCCTTGAGCGGCTGATTGAGGCCTGAATGGACGGTGATATCACCCAGCCCCAAGGCCATCGACCAGGCCGAATAACTCAATACACCAGCGACCAGCAGCCATTTGGCGCCGCCGCGCAGTACCACGTGCCGACTTGCGAGCATGAGCATCCCTTAAATAAGCAAAACCGACTTCTATGCGTTCGCACATCCGGTACGAACACGATATTGCCCAGTAGTTCTTATAGTCGGCGCAGCGCGATCTCTCAAAGATACGGCACGTGGATGTGCCTCAAGATTTTTCCAGGTTAGCCAGAATGTGCCCGTGAACCCGCATGCACACCTTCAAATCCGCCTCGTCGACGCCTTCGAACAACTCATGACGCAACTGTGTGGCAATGGTTTCGATTTGCTCGATCAGCGGCAGGGCCGGTGCGCAGAGGACGATTTTTTTCGCCCGGCGGTCTTCCATTACAGACTGGCGTTGCACCAGGCCCTGGCTTTCCAGACTATCGAGCAAGCGCGCGAGGGTCGGCCCTTCGACGCCGACACTCTGCGCCAGCTCCCGCTGGGTCGGTGCTTCTTCAAAACGCGCCAGATGCAGCAGCACCAGCCAGCGCGCCTGGGACAACCCCAGCCCGGCGAGGCGTCGATCCAGTTCGGCACGCCAGCCACGGGACATCTGGGCCAGTTGCATGCCAAAGCGGTGTTGATCGGTTAACGGCATAAAACACTCACGGTTAGACTGAAAATAAAGAATTTCTAATTATTAGCCAGCTAAGCATGAGCTGCAGTTATAGGCAAGTGGCGGTCTGTACTGAATCGTTACATCTTGAAGCCCCTCACCCTAGCCCTCTCCCAGAGGGAGAGGGGACTGAATGGGGGATATTTGGGAATTACGCCGACGTGGCAGATCGGCGCTGAATCCATAATCGACTCGGTCATTCAGGTCGATGTATTTCGCAAGACACCTCGGTCGGCCCCCTCTCTCTTTGGGAGAGGGCTGGGCGGGCGGCGTTCCGATGAAGGGTACGGCCAAATTACATTTCGAATTCCGATTGCAGCGCAGCACGCACGCAATACAGCACGCCTTCCGGCACACGCCCGGCAAACAGCTCGGCCACCTCGGCGACCGACGGCAACTCGCCTTCTCCATCAAGGAACGCGTCCTGCACTTCGCCCATCAATTCTTCAGGCAAATCCAGCGCCTGTTCCAGCGACAACTGCTGCTTGCCGATCGCCTCGGCGAGCATGGTGTAGACGTTCTTCTCCGAGCACTGCAACTGACCGGCGATTTGCATCGGGGTCATGCCGGCGCGTGCCAGGGTGATCAGTTCGTGGCGCACGTCGGCCACCGCTTTCGGCGCCTCGACCTCGCCGCCGAGCACTTCGAGGAAGGCATCGCCATAGCGTTCCAGCTTGCGCGCGCCGACCCCGCTGACCCGGGCCATTTCCGCCAGCGAAGTCGGTTGGCTGCGGAGCATTTCCAGCAACGTCGAATCGGGGAAGATGACGTACGGTGGCACGCCATGTTCTTCGGCCAGTTTGCGCCGCAGCGCGCGCAGGGCTTCCCACTGTTCGCGCTCTTCGCCGCGCACCAGTTGGCTGGCCGGGCTCTTGCTGGCGGTTTTGGCGGTGACCTGCGGCTTGAGATCGCGGCGCAACTCCAGCGTGACTTCACCCTTGAGCAATGGCCGGCAACTGTCATTCAGACGCAGACCGCCATAACCTTCGTGATCGACATCCGCCAGACCGCGCGCGACCAATTGACGGAACAGCGAGCGCCACTCGCTCTCGCTCAGTGCCTTGCCGACGCCGTACACCGACAGATGCTGATGGCCAAAACTGCGGACTTTTTCGTTGTCCTTGCCCAGCAGCACGTCGACCAGATGACCGACGCCATAACGCTGGCCGGTGCGGAAAATCGCCGACAATGCCTGACGTGCGGGCTCGGTGGCATCCCAGGTCTGCACGCCATCGACGCAGTTGTCGCAATGCCCGCAAGGCTCGGGCATGTCTTCATCAAAGTACGCCAGCAGGGTCTGGCGACGGCAGCGGGTTTCTTCACACAGCGACAGCATCGCGTCGAGCTTGTGTTGCTCGAGACGCTTGTGCCGCTCGTCGCCTTCAGAGTTTTGCAGCATCTGCTTGAGCATCACCACGTCTTGCAGACCGTAGGCCATCCAAGCATCCGCCGGCAGGCCGTCACGGCCGCCGCGACCGGTTTCCTGGTAATACGCTTCAAGGGATTTCGGCAGATCGAGGTGCGCGACAAAACGTACGTTGGGCTTGTCGATGCCCATGCCGAACGCCACGGTGGCAACCATGATCAGGCCTTCCTCATTGAGGAAGCGCTTCTGGTTGAAGGCACGTAGCTCATTGGGCAAACCGGCGTGATACGGCAGCGCCGGGAAGCCCTGCTCGCTCAGGAACGCCGCGACTTCCTCGACTTTCTTGCGCGACAGGCAATAGACGATGCCGGCATCGCTGCGCCGCTCGGCGAGGAACGCCAGCAACTGCTTGCGCGGCTGCTCTTTGGGGACGATGCGGTAAAAAATGTTCGGGCGGTCGAAGCTCGACAGGAAGCGCTCGGCATTTTGCAGGTGCAGGCGGGTGACGATTTCTTCGCGGGTACGCTTGTCGGCAGTGGCCGTCAGGGCGATGCGCGGTACGTCAGGGAACATCTCGGCCAATTGGCCCAGTTGCAGGTATTCCGGACGGAAGTCGTGGCCCCACTGCGACACGCAGTGCGCTTCATCGATGGCGAACAACGCGATGTTCAGGCTCTGCAGGAATGAGAGCATGCGCGGCTGTACCAGACGCTCTGGCGCCAGGTAGAGCATCTTCACTTCGCCACGTTTGATTCGCGCGGCGAGGTCGCGCTGCTGTTCGGCGCTCAGTGTCGAGTTCAAGGCAGCGGCGGCCACGCCCAGCTCTTCGAGGGTGGCAACCTGATCGTCCATCAGTGCGATCAGCGGCGATACCACCACCGCCAGGCCCTCGCGCAGCAGCGCCGGCACCTGGAAGCACAGCGACTTGCCGCCACCGGTAGGCATCAGTACCAGCGCATCACCGCCACTGGCCACGCGCTCAATGATTGCACCCTGACGGCCACGGAAACTGTCGTAGCCGAAGATGTCCTTGAGGACGCGCTGAGCCTGTTCGAGCATAAAAACTCCAAAAATCTACCGATACATCCCTGCTCAGGCTGGTTCAGAACAGCCACGGCTGCTTAAACAAAACGTAAGAGCGCATTGCATGACAGCCGCAATGCGGCAGGGATCGCAAAACGCGGCAGTATACCCGAGCCCTTCCCTGCACAGGGCGACACCCGTCGATACAATCGCTGATACCTGTGTAGGTGCTGCCGAAGGCTGCGATCTTTTGATTTGCTTTTAATAAAGACAAGATCAAAAGATCGCAGCCTTCGGCAGCTCCCACAGGGTGTATGCAGGGTATGGCAGGTCAAATCTGCCATGCGGCTGGCTTGAGCGCGCAAGAAAGCCTAGAATTCCCGCATTGTTTATTCCCCAAGGTAGCCCCGTAATGTCCTTCGCTGAGCAACTGACCCGCCTGCAAGTCTTCCTCGACGCCGACGAGCTGCATGACGAGGCGCTGGATTACGTGGCCGCTCACGGCTACCTGACCGCGCTGTCTATCTGCGCCGAAGACGTACCGGAGCGTGAGTGGATCGACGCCCTGTTCGCTGAAGAGCCGCATTACAGCAGCGACGCCCAGCGCGAAGAGATCGAAGCCACCCTGATCGGTCTCAAAGCCCACATCGCCCGTCAACTGGCTTCGGATGAAGAATTCGAATTGCCATGCGAACTGGATCTGGGCGAAGAGCCGGACGATTCCGAACTGCGCGGCTGGTGCATCGGTTTCATGGAAGGCGTGTTCCTGCGTGAAGCGGCCTGGTTTGAAACCGCCGAAGAAGAAGTCAGCGAAATGTTGCTGCCGATCATGGTCGGTTCGGGCCTGTTCGACGAACAGCCAGAATTCGAAGACATCGCCAAGGACGCCAACCTGATGGACGACATGATCGTGCAAATTCCGGAAGCCCTGACCGCGCTGTACCTGCTGTGCCAGGCGCCCGACGAAAAACCGGCGATCCTCAAGCCACGTCACCACTAAGATCCGGCCTATGGACAATCCCATAGGCAACCGCCCCCTGATGTTGCGCTACTTCCTGCTGGCCGTCGGCTGGCTCAGCGTGGCATTGGGGGTGATCGGGATTTTCCTGCCCGTCCTGCCCACCACCCCTTTCCTTCTGCTCGCCGCGGCCTGTTTCGCGCGCAGCTCTGCGCGTTTCTATCAATGGCTGGTCGAGCATCCACGACTCGGGCCATGGATCCGCGATTACCTCGATGGCAACGGCATTCCGCTCAAGGGCAAGGTCTACGCGATCGGGCTGATGTGGGCGAGTATTCTGTTTTCGTGCTATCTGGTGCCACTGCCGTGGGCGCGGGGGTTCATGTTGACCAGCGCGGTGTTGGTGACGGTTTACATTTTGCGGCAGAAAACGCTGTACAAACCTTGAGTCGTCGGTAAATGCCTGGCTAAAAACAGCGTCCCGTCGAAACCGTTCATCTGAAAGCTTTGCATACCTGTCAGATCTGACAGGTGCGCTAACCCATCAATACAGGTTCAAATCACTCCATCACCCGACCGGAGTGCCTTCCTGTGTTCGTCAACTACCTCAAGCCGGAATCCCCGCTAATCCCCGCTAATCCCCGCTAATCCCCGCTAATTCCCACTGATTCCCACTGAGTGAGAACTGCACCGGTCGTCATCAAAAAGCGCCTGAATGCTCTTCAAGAGGACTTGCCTGATGCCTTCTCACAAGCGTTTCCGCTTCCCTCCCCTGACGGAAGGCAACAATCCACTGACGGTGCTGCGTCCCCTGCTGATTCCGGGGATGGTCGAGCCGGTGCAAGTGACGGATTCACGGGGCCCGGTGGCAGAGGACGGCAAAACCCGCGACGAAAAAGTCACCGTCACCGGCACGGCCACGCGCGGCGAAACGGTCGAGCTGTTCGATGGAACGACGACATCGATGGGTACGGCGCTAGTGGGCGCCGACAGCACCTGGAGCCGCGAGATCGGCCCATTGACCGAGAAGTCTTACCGCATCAGCGCCAAGGCTCTTTATGGCGCCGACCCGGTGTCCAGCGAGCCGCGAACATTCACCGTGAAATTCGCCCAGACCCCGGAAATTCTTGCGGTCAGCGATTCACGGGGGGACGTCGCCCAAGGGGCAACCACCTATGACAACAGTGTGCTGGTGGCAGGCAGCGCGACGCCAAACCTGCAGATCAAATTGCTGGAAAACAAACAGTCGCTCATTACCCTTGATGTCGACGATAAAGGTGACTGGAACCACCGCATCAACGATCTGAAAGTTCGCTCCTACAGCCTCACTGCCGAGGCGTTGTACGAGATTGACTCTGCGACCAGTCCGCCGCGGGATTTCGTCGTGGCGCAAGCGGTCACGCCGACGATCTCTCGCGTGAATGACCTGCGCGGTGAAGTCGCCGCCAATGGCACGACCTACTACCGGACCGTCAACCTCACGGGTAAGGCCAGTCCAAACGAAAAGATCATTCTGCTCAATGCCGGTGCGAACGTCGAAACGGTGGATGTCAACGGCAGCGGCGATTGGCAACATGTTTTCAGCAGCCTGAACCTGACCACTTACCGCCTGACCGCGCGAGGCGATTACGGCAGTAACCCGGAGTCCAGCCCTCCCCGGGTCTTTACAGTTGCAGCCTTTGTTTCACCGACGATTACCGCGGTCACCGACTCGGTCGGTACGGTGGGACCGAATGAAACGACCTATGAGACTGCAGTGACCGTCAAAGGTGAAGCCACCCCGCGCGAGCAGATTCAGCTGTACGACAATGGCGCCCCCGTCGGTACGCCGGTCAGCGTCAATGCCGATAAACAATGGACAACGTCTGTCACCGGTCTGGCCATCCGCTCCCACAGTCTGACGGCCAAGGCCATGTATGACGCGGTTCCGGTAGAGAGCCCGGCGAGAAACTTCAACGTCGCCGCCCACATCGCGCCGACGCTGACGTCTGTGCATGACGGCATCAGTGAAATAGGCAATGGCGGGCAAACCAAAAGCGCCACGGTGACCCTGCGTGGTTCGGTCACCCCGAATCGTCAGGTCCAGATTTATGACAACAACAGCCCAAGGCACACGGTGACTGCCGTGGGCAGCGCCTGGAACACTACCTTGTCGGTGGGTTTGGGCGGGCATTCGCTGAGAGTAAAAGCGTTGAGTACCGGGCAGGATTCAAATACGCGGACCTTCACTGTGATCTCACCGATTCCGCCGTTGAATTTCAACACGGGCAGCGTGACATTGAGTGGCAGGTGTTACCTCATACCTAACTGGGCTGCATATCCAAACTTCGGTCCTGGCACATATGTACAGCACACGGCAAGCGGCGGAGTTCCTCCCTATCGTTACACGTCGAGTAACAACAACGTCGCCGCGGTAGACGGTTCAGGGTTGGTGACTGTCAGAGGTAATGGGCTCTCAACGATCACTGTCATCGACAACGCAAGCCAATCAAAGAGTTACAACGTTCATGTCACAGGAGTGAAATTCGTTTGGGGGCTGGACGGTGGAAGCTGGAACACGATCAGAGACAGGGCAGCAGCCCGAGGAAAGCGATTGCCATCAATGGGTGAGTTGCGGGAAATCCATAACGCTTGGGGTGGTCGTTGGCCGATGGGTGACTATTGGTACTGGTCCGCTGACTCCGCAGGTGGCTGGCCAGCTCGGTACTGGTTAAAAAACCTGGTCAATGGCGCAGAAGGGCACGTCCAGTACTACGGATCTGCCTTGGGAGTTTGCATTGACCCTTAGGGATGAAAAACGCCCCGCAAATCGTGGGACGCCTTCACTTGGGGTCATCCCGATGGCTCTTTACCAAAAATACCGTAACCCCAGATTCACCCCGTAAGGCTGCTCAATATGCTCCCCTTTGGCATAGTCCAGATCAGCATGCACCTGCCACCGCTCGGACATCGCCACAGCCACCCCCGCCCCAAACTCGGCCCGGGAGCCGGACAAGTCATTGTTGAACACGTTGTTGTTGACCTTCACTTCGTTGTTGGAAGCGAACTCATGAGCAACCGCCGCACGCACATAAGGCTGGGCGACTGCGCCGTTCCCGAAACCGAAGTTGCGTCCGACCGTGGCCCCGGCCTTGCCGAGCAGTGAGCGCATACGATCACCGTCGGCGTCCATGTCGTTGTCCAGCGTGTAGTGTTTGCCCTGGATCTGCACCGCCGACAGTTGCGCGAACGGTTCGACGAAGTAGTCGTTGGCCAGTTTGATATGCCGACCGAACTCGGCAGAACCGCCTACCCCCCAGTTGTCGTAATCACCTTTGGTGCGGCTGCCGTCGCTCAGGTTGACCTTCGACTCGTTGCGAAAGCGGTTGAACTTGAGCACGCCGTCAAAGTAGTAACCGGTATCACTGTCGAGCCAGGTGAGATAAGGCCCGACGTAGTAACTTTTCACCGTACCCGAAGTACCGCGATTCAGATCCAGATCGGACTCACTCGTGCCGGCGAGCACCCCGACCAGCACCTGGCTTTCGCCCAGTCGAGCGTCGGCGCCAAGGGACAAACCCTGTTGCGTCTGCTGATAGCCCACGCCCGAGCCATCGGCAACGTTGTACTTGTTGCCGTAGGTGCGGATCCAGCCGCCGGCCTGGCCACCGTTGAAACGCAATTCGCCCATGCGGCTGCGCAACGAACTCAACTCGCCGTACCACACGGTCGGAGCTGTGTTGAACAAGGCCAGTACCGAGCGCGCGCCGGGGCTGATGACTTCGGTGGTCGGGTCGAGAAACCACTCCTTCGCTCCCCCCTCGATTTCCCGACTGGCCAGGCTGTAAGACCATGTGCCGACATCAACCCGTTGATCGCCGGCCAAGGCAAAATTCGCACCGTCGAGGGTGCCGGTACGCACCAGCGTCAACGCCTGCGGTGAAGCGGCGTCCAGGCCAGAGGCCGCAACCGCCAGCGCAAAGTCCCCCGCCGAAGCACCGATGACATTGAGAAAATCATGCTCACCGCTGGCGAAATCGCCCTTCATTGCAAAGGTCCCATTGCCGGAAAGTGAGCCGACATTGAGCGTGTAATACGTACCGGGAGCGCCCTGGGCGCCAAAGGTGACGGTGCCACCGTTCATGCCCAGTGCACCGATCGAATCGTTGCCGGTGAGTGTCCAGTTGGAGTTGCTGTTGACGTTCACGCTGTCGACATTGTCGAGGCGACCGGTGAATTGTGAGAGGTTGTCCAGCGTGACAGTAGCGGTAGAGCTGCCATCGACCAGCACGTCCCCGGTTATTCTCCCTTGGTCGAAAACGAGATTGGCCGTGCTGTTATCCGCCACGCTGATGTTGCCATTCAGCGTGCTGTCGGCAACGGTCATGCTGGCGGTGGATGAGCCTTGAACATCCAGTAATCTGCCGTTGCCAGCGAGAACGCTGGAACCGTTGGAGACGACTATCGTGGCCTGAGTCCCGCGATCCACCAGAATCGCAGAACCGCTGACACCTTGCACCGTCGAGTTATCCAGCGACAAGGTAGGACCGCCCACGTTGACAGCGTCATTGACCATCCGCACACCTGTCGCTTGACCGGTGATGGTCGTGCGCGCGGAAGCACTCACCTCGCCACCAAGGATATTTACACCTATGCCATCGCTGGCCGCGCCCATGATTTGCGTATTGCTCAATGACAGGGAACTCAGCCCTGTGACCTGTGACCCAATCAGTTGTCCACTGACCTGGCTATTGGAGACCGTCACCTTGGATCCGCCAGCCGCGACACTGGAACGGTTGACCGCAAGCCCGATTTCATCACTGGTCACGGTCGTTTGATCAATGGTTGCCTGACTGCTGGTCACTGTTACCCCATCACCACCGTTGTTACCGACGATGGTGGCGCCATTGAGGTTTAACAACGATCCGGACTGCGCCGTGATCGATCGGGTATTGGCGCCGGACGCGTTCAATACGCCATTGTTGCGCACCAGATAGTCGGTAGACGCAGCCGATGAATCGATATCCAGCGTGGTGTTATCGACGATAGTTGCCGAATGTGCAAAACCTGCGAAAAAAAAAACGGCCGGTAGGCAGAGCGATACTCCGAACCTGCCTGTTGGAAAAACGCGAACGTGTGATACATCCAACATGTTCATGATTGATTCACCTCAAAATAATTACAGGCCAAAGCAGCTCCGTAGCGTTAGCGGGCGTACATTAACGTTACCTACTCCCTGAAAATGTAGGAAAAGTCCTCAATACACATTAGAAAAGTCCTAGCGCCTGGTAATCCTTATAAGAAAAAGGGAGGCATTTAATGCCTCCCAGACTTCGAATATCAGATATCACACACTGATCCATCACCCTTTTTCATGTGCACCCTGACAAGGTGTCGCTGAGCTTGCACCGGGCGTCCGTCAATCATTGCCGTGTAAGTTATATCGCCCCACGCACTCTCCGTTGCCAAAATTTTCTGATAGGGAATTTTCACGATAAACCCGGCATTCGCTTCCTGTAACGATGGCGTATATGTGACCTTTTCTTCAGTACCAGGTTTTTTATTAGTACCTGCCGAATCGGTATAACCCTGATAGATAAATTCCAGTGCCTGATCGGCCAACTGCGGTTCACCAGGAGAAATCAGCACTTCTGCACATTTGACCAGTACCGGATCTGATCGCAGGGAGCCACAGTTGAACCAGTCTGTGAAGTCCGGATCAAGATGCTGAAATTTGATTTCAGGAACAACACCGGGCCGAATATTTACATCGACATCTCGGGGCAGTGAGCGGACCTCATTATCATTGATATCAGGGTTGGTAATTTTATAGGTGACTGGCAGCGGGTTACCGTTGCCGCCCGCGTCCACAACTTCCCAAAGAACATCGAACGTCAAATTCCCGGTTTCCGTACCGTTCAGTTCTATAACGCCACCTTGCGCCTGCGTGACCTCGACGCCTTTCCATATCAGCGTCATGATGTCTCCATCTTTGACACCAGCAAAAACAGCTACAGTTACACCGACATTACCAACCGAGTCGGCAGCCGTCAGAATGTTCTGGCCATTACCACCCGTACCTTGCACAGTTACCAGAGCCAGATTGGGATCCGGGTTTTCTCCACCGTCACCGTCTCCAGGCCGGCGCAGATCGACATCGACATCTTTTGCAGGCGCCGGTGTTCCCAATGGGTAGCGCAAGGTATGGCGTTTGATCCGATAACTGACGGCTACCTTTTTTTCATCCAGGTCGCCGTTGAATACATCCCGGTAAGGAATGTTCACATAGAAGGGAAAAGTATTGATTGTCTGCGCAGGTTGCACGATACCGTCATATGTCACTTCCAGCTGATCGATACCCTCCAGGTAGTTTGTGTACTCAGCCAGAATACCGACCCCCAGTGGCGCCTGAGCATCAGCCAGATCCACCAGTTTTGGAGCTGCGTCGTCATCAAAGAGCGGAATGCTGGGTTCCAGAAGCCCTTCGGGTGGGTCGGTCAGAGTGACATTAAGCTCGGTGTAATATTGTGGTGTATTGCGGTTCCCCTTGCGGTCGCTGAGGTAATAAAAAACCGATCTTAAACCTTCCTCGGTACCGACCAGCGCGGGAGTCAATTCAAACGTGATCGCAGCTGTGGGGTCCGTTATGGTCAACTCGCCGACCAGCGTCGGGGTTGGCAAACTCGAGCCAAAATAGCACTCAACAAAGTCACCGAGCTTTTTACTCCCATAGTTCGGAATGGTGATCAATACAAAACCGTTATCATCGAGGTATTTTTTTGTAATACCATCTCTTTCCACTTCGGGGGGAACAGTCGCCTTGCCGAAAGCTATCGGTGCTGTTGTATCAATATTGATTTCAAGGGGTGTTACATCAGACGGATTACCACCGAAGTTCAACACATAACTCAGCTCATGAGGCCCCGGGGCCGATGTATAGCCTTCAGGCAAAACAAGATCAAATTCGGTAGTACTTGCATCAACGGGGGTAGTGAAAGGTACTCGAGTAGAACGTATATTGGTGCCGTCCCACATTAGTTCAAGAAATCCTTGAACACCGTTTGGATCATCCGCCTCAGCAAATCGCGGGATTTGTACCTTCAGAGGAAACCCTTGAAAGCTTGAATGCAGTTGGTTGGGACTATCATCCGTTTCATCATCCAGCAACGGATTATCCGGATGAAGTGTCGGTGGTAGGGCTGCAGCTTTCGGACTGCGAAAACGAACACCAAAAAAACGTTCGCGATTCTGCGCCGGTGTCAACGAGTGAAAACTTGTCATCTTTTATCATCCTCTCAGCAACTTGATTGACTGACACAGGGCAAACAGCCGCTTTGCCAGAGTTTTTACACAATGACTGCATGGGTTAAACAGAATTTAAATAGAACCTGAAACCAACTTCGACCAATACAGCGCCAGCACTTCTACAACTTACTCTTCACAAAGATCGTTATCAGGACCACACACTTCACCACTCGGCAACGTTCGATTGATGATGACAAACTCAGGTTTTGAATTGCCGATGCCACCGTTGGCTTTTCTCAGGTGATAACTACACAGCGCCGAGCCATCGTTTACCATTGGCGAAATCAGACGCTCGTAATCACTGACATGCACATCAAAACCTTCACGAGCCTGACTGGCAGTGAGTTTTGTCTCGAATGTGTCGTAGATTCCGTCAATCGGACTGGTCCCATTCGGACCAAAACACCCCTGCCAGGACAATTCGACGATATCGTCTTCATCAAAGAAAGCATTGCCGTTGATATGTACCCAGACACCTTCCCACAACCTGGGTTTGGCGCAGCAGTGAAGTGTTCCATCACGGTTGGCGTGGGGAAACGTCGGTTCCGGCATGTTCTCGATCACGATGATCGCCACTTCAACGGCCGTCACATCAGCCTGCTGCAGATTCACACCATTACTGGTGGTGTACCACGTCAGCAGCGAGGGATTTACTTTGTCCTGTTCGATTGCCTCCCAAGGAATGAGGAACCTGATCGGCTTACCGGCGACGTCACCGGATTCAACCTCGTACTCGGCGACTGGTGTGCCAATTGCGCCCCAATAGAGGAAGAGCTTTTCACCTGGCACCGGAGTGTCATAAAGGGCCAGATGTGCTTCGGCCGCCTCGCCGTAATCTACGGTTAACAGCTTGTTCCGTTGTTTCGATATGGCACCGTAAACTTCCAGCCGGGCCAATGTGGTATTCAACAAGGCCGGGGCGTTGGCATGATCCTGCCCGGCGACTGTCAGATTCACCAGCACTCGCGTTTCGGCAGATGGCAAGGTCGGTGTGCCGCCACGCAGAATGCGGTAGCTCACTCGAACGTCCAATGGCCCTGGCCCATCTGCCATCAAGGTCAGCCATGGCACGGTAGCGACTTGCGGAAACTTGCCAGGATCGACGTCAAGCGCGGCCAGATCATGCCCGTTCCACTGGATCAGGACCCCGTCGGAAGGATCCGGGTTCTCATACGTATCAATTTCGACAGTGACAGCCCGCTGATTCACCGCGCCTTCACGCGCATGTTGACGGTCAATCAAGCCGCGGGCTGACAACGGCACTCTCGGCGGTTTGAGAATGCCCGGAGCCGGATTCAAATTGACAAAAACCGCCAAAAGCGTTGAGCGCGGCCCGCGATTTCCCGCCCAGTCACGGAGCCGATAGTAAACGTAGCGTTGCCCGGGACCACGTCCACGAATATCTGCCTCATACATCGTGATGATCAGACGCTTCTGGTCGATGTCTTGCTGGCTGAACGCTTGCTCACGAATTTCGGTTTCCGAATCCGGTGGATCCGGGTTGTCTGTCCAGTAATAGATCGCACGATCCCTGGCTTTGACGTCGACATACAGCGGTACCTGGAACCGGACTTCGCCATACCGGGAGAGGTAGTCATCAGTGATATCGCCTGTGACATCCAGCATGATCAGACGATCGGGTTCCTGATTATCGTTCGGCGGCGATCTGTCGACGGTGACTCGCTTAATCGCCGAGTCCAACGGGTTGCCACCGTAGTTGACTCTGTACGACAGGGAATAAGTGCCGGGATCCAGCTTGTCTCGCGGGACGATAAGCGTCTTCTCTCCGGGGGAATCGAACTCCTGACGAAAGACCTCGGTGAACAGACCGCCTGCCAGTACCCAACTGACAATTACGATGTAAGGGATGGGATCAGTAAAAGGAGTGCTCCAGTCAGGAACGATAACCGTCAGGTCATCTGCCAAAGCGGCACGCGGCAGCAGCCCGTCGAGACTCTCCTTTCCCTCTTCGTCCTTGAGGATGGCAGGTACGCTTGGCACCTCAAGCAGCTCATCATTCCTGTGTTCAGAGCGTGTCATTGAACGAACTCCCTCGCATCAAACCAAGCAGGAAATGGGCAAATGACCAAGGAATCTATGGGTCCTTGCTGTGATTGATTTAACGACGCTGGAAGCGTCCTGCCTACTGTCAGAAATTACAGGTATTGCTACCGCTCGTCGGATTCAGTGCTCGTGCCGAGAAAGTTAAACAGGTGCGCTTCTCAGAAATGTGCAGACAACGAATCGAGCTATATGATCTTGCGTGAACGCCTGCAGCAACGATGGCAGCGCCAATGATTCCAGGAGCTTCACCATGATCGAACCCACACCCAACCCGCCCGAAACCGACCGGGCCCTCGACCATTACCTCCGCACGCCCTGCTGCCGGCCTCGCAACGCCGAACGCTGCTGGGGCTTGCGCAATTGATCATGCTCGGGGGCTGGCGGTGAATCGGGTGCTGGATAATCTGGAGTTGCCGGGGTGAAGCTGGGATCAAGAATCCCTGCTGATTGATCGGGTGACAGTCATGGCCCCTTCGCGAGCAAGCTCGCTCCCACAGGTATCTGCGCAGATCACAAATCCCTGTTGCACCGTCAGACTTGCTTGCGAAGGCTGACTGACAGGCAATGCATCTCTACAGGCAGAAAAAACCCGCCGCCCCGGTTGAACGGGACGGCGGGTTTTGTCGTTTCAGACTGCGCTTACACCGTATCCACCTTCAACGAATGATCATTCAGCATGCCGCTGATGATCGTCGCCGTGTCATGCCCACCGGCAACCACGCCACCAGCCCCTGGCGTCACACCGTAGTGGCTGGCGAGGTTGACGCCGGCCAGGTCGATGGTCTGGTTTGGCGTGGCGCCGGCCATGGCGCTGACGTCGATGCTGGTGAGCACCGAGGCGCCGCTGCCGCTGACGGTGAAGTGCAGGTAGTCATCCAGTGAGGCGGTGGTGCCGTTTTCACCTTGCAGCAGTTGCGACAGGTCGAGTTTGTCGGTGCCGGGGGTGAAGTCGGTGATCAGGTCGTGGCCGCTGTTGCCCTTGAGCCACTGGAAGGTGTCGGCCCCGGCGCCACCGGTCAGGGTGTTGTTGCCCATGCCGCCAATCAGCAGGTCGTCACCGCCGCCACCGTTGAGGATGTCGTTGCCGAGGCCACCGTTGATCACGTTGTTATTGTTATCGCCGGTGAGGGTGTCGTTGAAGTTCGAGCCGACGAGGTTTTCGATGCCGGTCAGGCTGTCGGTGCCGGCGCCGAGGGTGTTTTGCGCACCGAGCAGGCCGAGGTTGACCGTGACCCCGGCCGTGGCGTGGGCGTAGCTGGCGGTGTCGCTGCCAGTACCGCCGTCGAGCAAATCGTTGCCCGGGCCGCTATAGAGCAAGTCGTTACCGGCGCCGCCGTGCAACTCGTTGTTGCCTGAGCCTGCGGTGAGCACATCGTTGCCGTCGCCGGCGTTGATGATGTTGTCGCCGCTGCCGGCCACCAGCACGTCATCCCCCGCGGTGCCGGTGAGGGTGTGGCCGTCCTGATAGCTGATGCTGACGTTGGCGGTGTCGCTGCCGCCATGGTTGTCGTTGGCGGTGTAGCTGCCGTGGAAGTCCGGGGTGATGTCGTGAGCCCCGGCGTAGTTGAGGGTCATGGTCAGCTGATAGTTTTCCGCCGCGTTGGGGTTACCGCCGCCGGTGGGGTTGGTGATGTTGGTGATGTGGATCTGGTAGACCCCGTCCGACGTCGCGGTGAGGGTTTGCCCATCCGCCAGCGCGATGTAGGCGCCACCGTTGATTGAGTACTCCATGCTGACTTGACCGGCCGCCAGGTTGTGATCGAGGTTGAGGGTTTCGCCCTGGCGCAGGTTGACGGTGATGCGGTCTTCATCGTTGGCGTTGCTGTTGGTCACCGCACCGAGATAGCCACTGACCACCAGCACAGCAGTCATGGTCGCAGCGTTGGCACTGAACGAATTACGCACGTTGGCCAGGTTCTGGTTGGCGGCGGTGTTGACGTTGGTGCCGGTGAAGTTGATCGCCCCGGTGCCGGTGAAGTCCGCCGCTTTCGAGATCCAGCCGGTGTTGAAACTGGTGGGCGTAGCGTTGAGCGTATCGCCGTTCGGATCGGTGTCATTGGCCAGCAGCAGTTCGCCCGGTACGACAATATTGCCCGAGAGCACGTTGGTGATGACGTGGTCGTCCACCGCCACTGGCGGCGCGTTGGGGATCACTTTCACGGTCAGCGTCGAGCTGGCGAGATCGCCGTCGTTGTCACTGACGGTGAAGCCGATGTTTTCGGTGATGACCACCGCCGTGGTTTTCTGCGAGGTGTAGGTGTAGTCGCCGCTGTCGAGGTTGATCAGCAGTGTGCCGCCATTATTGGTGGCGATGCTCAGCGTGTTGTTGGCGGTGTTGAAGGTGCCGTGATTGATGCCGCCACTTGGCGTCAGCGAGCCTTGGCCGCTGAGGGCTTTCGGGTCGTAGGTGTAGGTGGTGCCGTCGACCACGATGGATTTGATGAAGCCGCCATCGGCGCCGAAGGTGCCGCCCTCGCCCAGCAACGAACCAGTGACCGGCGCGCCCTGCACAGTGCCCGACAGCACCGAGTTGAGTTGATTGAGGTCGGTGACCACCACCGCATTGGTGTTGGTGTGGCTGATGCCGTCATACGCCAGCGGGTCGAGGTTGGCGTTGCTCACGCCGCTGCCGAGGCCGATCGCGTAGTTCTTGATGTTGTTGGCATCGAGGAAGTTTTTCAGCGCGGCTTCGTCAGCGGCGTTGATGTCGCCTTCGTTGGGTTTACCGTCCGAGAAGAAGTAACCGACGTTCTGTGCGCCGGTGAGTTTGCCCGAGGTGTTGAACGCGGTTTGCATGACCGCCACCGCAGCGTCGTAGTTGGTGCCGCCACCCGCCGACAGGCTGGCGAGAATCGTCTTCGCGGTCGCCACATCGACCCATACCGACGTTCTGTCAGTGGCGTTGCTGCTGAAGGTGACGAGCTGGACTTTGACATCGCCAAGGTCGTCGTACTTGTCGAGCAAGGCACTGATCGCCTGCTTGGCCAGGTCCAGCCGCGACAGGCCCGGCACACCCGAGGCGTCGGCCATACTGCCGGAGATATCAAGAACGATGAGCAGGTTGGAATCGATCTCCACTGCCGCCACCGAACGATCCGAGGCCACGGCTTTTGGCACGTCATCAACGATGTTCACCACAAGGGTGCTGGTGGTGCTGTTGCCCAGTGCATCGGTGGCTTTGTAGGTGAAACTTTCGCTCAGCGTGTTCGCCCCGTCGTTGGCGTTCGGGGTGGTTTTCGGTGCAGAAGTCAGCGTGTAGGTATAGGTGCCGTCGGCATTGAGTTGAATCTGCCCGTAGCTGCCGGTGGCGCTGCCGACCAACGTGTAAGTGATCGCGCCCGTACCGCCGGTAACTGCGCCGACCAGCGTGCCGGTCGCGGTTTCACCGGTGTTGGTCGGATCGCTGCCGGTGACCGTACCGGCGGCCAGATCCTGGCCGTCCTTGCTCAGGTCGAGGGCTTTTTCATAGACCGTTACGTCCTGATCAACCGAGGCCATCAGTTTGCTGTCGGCGACGTTGATGGTGATGGTCGTGGTGCTTTCATCGCCGTCGCTGTCACGGATGGTGTAGGTGAAAGTGTCAGTGGCGCCCGGTGGGCTCACCGAGTTCGGGTTGCTGTGATAGACGGCGTTGCCGGCCGCATCGAGGGTCAGATAACCGAAGTTGCCATTGATGTTGCTGTTGAGGCCGCCAATGGCCGAAGTGCCGGTATTACTGCCGGCGCGCACGCCGACCACTGTCGCCGCGCCATCGGCACCACTGACGTCATTGCCGAGCACGCTGACATTGAGCGTGCCGCCCTCGGCCACCGAGCCGGTGTCGGGTTTGGCGGTCGGCAGATCGTCGATGATGTTGACGTTGATCTGGCCGTTGGCGGTGCTGCCATCGGTATCGGTGGCCACCACGTTGAAGTTCTCGGTGAGGCTGTTGGCACCGTTGGCGGTCGGGTGGGCTTCGTTGTCGACCAGGGTGTAGCTGTAACTGACCACACCGGTGGCCGGGTTGTAACCGGTAACGGTGAAGGTGCTGCCCAGCGGCGAAACCACCGATTGCGGGAAGCCTGCAGCGACACCGTTGGTCACCACGGCGATGCCGCCGACGGTGAGGGTTTGCAGACCATCGAGCGCAGTCACGGTGAAGGTGCCGCTCTGGGTCAGCGCCGGGGTGTCGGGGCTGGTGCCGTCGCTGAGGTTTTTCTCGTAGACGGTGAGTTCGCCGCCATTGACGTCGAGGCCGTTGAGCACCACCGGATCGTCGTTGTTGTGGATGTTCAGCACCAGGTTGGCAGTGCTGGTGTCGCCATCGGCATCGGTCAGGGTGTAGGTGAACGTCTCGGTGCCATTGCCGCCGCCGTGCAGGTTTTTGAAGTCGGCATCGTTGGGGTTCAGCGTGTAGGTGTACGTGCCGTTGGCGTTGAGCACGAGCGTGCCGTAAGTCCCGGTGAACGTGCCGGCGGTGATCGGCCCGGCATTCGGTCCGGTCGCCACCACATCGGCGCCTTGCACATCGTTGGTCAGCACATTGCCGGTCAGGGTCAGTTGCGTTTCCGAAGCGCTGTTGGCGTTGCTGTCGTTCACAGCTTTTGGCACGTCATCGACGATGCTGACGACAATGGTGCTGGTGACGATGTTGCCGAGCGAATCGGTGGCCTGATAGGTAAAGGTTTCGGTCAGGCTGTTGGCGCCGTCGTCGGCATGTGGCGTGGTGGTCGCCGGCGAGGTCAGCGTGTAGGTATACGTGCCGTTGGGGTTGAGGACGATTTGCCCGTAGTTGCCGGTGGCACTGCCAACCAGCGCGTAACTGATCGCACCGACTGCCCCGGTGACCGAACCGACCAACGTGCCAGACGCGGTTTCGCCGGAGCTGGTCGGGTCGCTGCCGGTGACTGTACCGGGCGCCAGATCCGCGCCGTCCTTGGTCAGGTCGAGGGCTTTCTCGAAGACGGTGACGTCGGTGTCGCTGGTCGCGCACAGCTTGCTGTTGGCGACATCGATGGTGATGGTGGTAGTGCTTTCATCACCGTCGGAATCGCGCACGGTGTAAGTGAACACATCCACTGCGCCCGGGCCGTTCACGACGTTGGGATTGCTGTGGTAGACGGCGTTGCCGTTGGCGTCCAGGGTCAGATAGCCATAGGTGCCGTTGATGTTGCTGTTGAGTCCGCCGATGGCCGAAGTCGAGGTGTCGGCGCCGGCGCGCACGCCGACCACTGCACCGGTTACGGCCGGACCGTCGGCGCCACCAATGTCGTTGTTCAGCACGTTGCCGCTGACCGTGCCGCCCTCCGCCACCGATGCGGCGTCAGGATGGGCGCTCGGCAGATCATCGACGATGTTGACGTTGATCTGGCCGTTGGCGGTGCTGCCATCGGTGTCGGTGGCGACGACGTTGAAGTTCTCGGTGATGCTGTTGGCGCCGTTGGCGTTTGGATGAGTTTCGTTGTCGACCAAGGTGTAGCTGTAACTGACCACGCCGGTGGCGGGGTTGTAACCGGTAATGGTCAACGTGCTGCCCAACGGCGTGACGATCGATTGCGGGAAGCCTGCGGCCACGCCGCCGGTGACCACGTTGATGCCGCCCACGGTCAGGGTTTGCAAACCGTCGAGGGCGGTGACGGTGAAGGTGCCGCTCTGGGTCAGCGCCGGAATGTTGGGGCTGGTGCCGTCGCTGAGGTTTTTCTCGTAAACCGTCAGTTCGCCGCCGTTGACGTCAAGGCCATTGAGGTAGACCTGATCGTCATTGTTATGGATGTTCAGCACCAGGTTCGCGGTACTGGTATCACCGTCGGAATCGGTGATGGTGTAGGCGAAGGTTTCCGTGCCGTTGCCGCCACCGTGCAGGTTTTTGAAGTCGGCGTCGTTGGTGTTCAGCGTATAGGTGTACGTGCCGTTGGCATTGAGCACCAACGTGCCGTAAGTCCCGGTGAAAGTGCCAGGGGTTACCGGTCCAGTCGGTACGCGATCGGCACCTTGCACGTCATTGGTCAGGACGTTGCCAGTCAGGGTCAGCAAGGTTTCCGAGGCGGTGCCGGTGTTGCTGTCATCCACGGCTTTTGGCAAATCGTCGACGATGTTCACGTCGAGAGTGCCATTGGCGGTGGTGCCGTTATCGTCGACCACGGTGACGGCGAATTGCTCAGGCAGATTGTTCGCACCGTTGGCGTTTGGATGAGCTTCGTTATCGGCCAGGGTGTAGCTGTAGCTGACCACGCCGGTGGTGGCGTTGAAACCGGTGATCGTCAGCGTGCTGCCCAACGGCGTGGTGACCGATTGCGGGAACCCTGCGGCCACGCCATTGGTGACGACAGCGATGCCGCCGATAGTCAGCGTGGTCACGCCGTCCAGCGCAGTGATGGTGAACGTGCCGCTCTGGGTCAGCGCGGTGGCATCCGGCGTGCTGCCGTCAGTGAGGTTTTTCTCGTAGACGGTGAGTTCGCCGCCATTCACGTCAAGGCCGCTGATGACCACTGGATCGTCGTTGTTGTGGATCTGCAGGACGAGGTTCGCGGTACTGGTATCACCGTCGGAATCGGTGATGGTGTAGGCGAAGGTTTCCGTGCCGTTGCCGCCGCCGTGCAGGTTTTTGAAGTCTGCGTCGTTGGTGTTCAGCGTGTAGGTGTAAGTGCCGTTGGCATTGAGCACCAAGGTGCCGTAAGTGCCGGTGAAAGTGCCAGGGGTTACCGGTCCAGTCGGTACGCGATCGGCGCCTTGCACATCGTTGGTCAGAACGTTGCCGGTCAGGGTCAGCAAGGTTTCCGATGCGGTGCCGGTGTTGCTGTCATCCACGGCTTTTGGCAAATCGTCGACGATGTTCACGTCGAGGGTGCCATTGGCGGTGGTGCCGTTGTCATCGACCACGGTAACGGCGAACTGCTCAGGCAGATTGTTCGCACCGTTGGCGTTTGGATGCGCTTCGTTATCGGCCAGGGTGTAGCTGTAGCTGACCACGCCGGTGGTGGCGTTGAAACCGGTGATCGTCAGCGTGCTGCCGAGCGGCGTGGTGACCGATTGTGGGAAACCTGCGGCCACGCCATTGGTGACGACAGCGATGCCGCCGACGGTCAGCGTGGTCACGCCATCGAGTGCGGTGATGGTGAACGTGCCGCTCTGGGTCAGCGCGGTGGCATCCGGTGCGCTGCCGTCAGTGAGGTTTTTCTCGTAGACGGTGAGTTCGCCGCCATTCACGTCAAGGCCGCTGATAACCACTGGATCGTCGTTGTTGTGGATCTGCAGAACCAGATTCGCCGTGCTGGTATCACCGTCCGAATCGGTGATGGTATAGGCGAAGGTTTCCGTGCCGCTGCCGCCGCCGTGCAGGTTTTTGAAGTCGGCGTCATTGGTGTTCAGCGTGTAGGTGTAAGTGCCGTCGGCATTGAGCACCAAGGTGCCGTAAGTGCCGGTGAACGTGCCAGGGGTTACCGGCCCAGTCGGTACGCGATCGGCGCCTTGCACATCGTTGGTCAGAACGTTGCCGGTCAGGGTCAGCAAGGTTTCCGATGCGGTGCCGGTGTTGCTGTCATCCACGGCTTTTGGCAAATCGTCGACGATGTTCACGTCGAGAGTGCCATTGGCGGTGGTGCCGTTATCGTCGACCACGGTGACGGCAAATTGCTCAAGCAGATTGTTCGCGCCGTTGGCGTTTGGATGCGCTTCGTTGTCGACCAGGGTGTAGCTGTAGCTGACCACGCCGGTGGTGGCGTTGAAACCGGTGATGGTCAGCGTGCTGCCCAACGGCGTGGTGACCGATTGTGGGAAACCTGCGGCCACGCCATTGGTGACGACAGCGATGCCGCCGACGGTCAGCGTCGTGACGCCATCGAGTGCGGTGATGGTGAACGTGCCGCTCTGGGTCAGCGCGGTGGCATCCGGTGCGCTGCCGTCAGTGAGGTTTTTCTCGTAGACCGTCAGCTCCCCGCCTTCGACGTTCAGGCCATTGATAATCACCGGATCGTCGTTGTTGTGGATCTGCAGAACCAGATTCGCCGTGCTGGTATCACCGTCCGAATCGGTGATGGTATAGGCGAAGGTTTCCGTGCCGCTGCCGCCGCCGTGCAGGTTTTTGAAGTCGGCGTCGTTGGTGTTCAGCGTATAGGTGTAAGTGCCGTTGGCATTGAGCACCAACGTGCCGTAAGTGCCGGTGAAAGTGCCTGGAGTGACGGGCCCGGTGGGCACGCGGTCAGCCCCTTGCACGTCATTGGTCAGCACGTTGCCGGTCAGGGTCAGCAAGGTTTCAGAGGCGGTGCCGGTGTTGCTGTCATCCACGGCTTTTGGCAAATCGTCGACGATGTTCACGTCGAGAGTGCCATTGGCGGTGGTGCCGTTATCGTCGACCACGGTGACAGCAAATTGCTCAGGCAGATTGTTCGCACCGTTGGCGTTTGGATGCGCTTCGTTATCGGCCAGGGTGTAGCTGTAGCTGACCACGCCGGTGGTGGCGTTGAAACCGGTGATGGTCAGCGTGCTGCCCAACGGCGTGGTGACCGATTGCGGGAATCCTGCGGCCACACCGTTGGTGACAACGGCAATGCCGCCGACAGTCAGGGTCGTCACGCCGTCGAGTGCAGTGATGGTGAACGTGCCGCTTTGAGTCAGCGCCGTGGCATCCGGCGTGCTGCCGTCAGTGAGGTTTTTTTCGTAGACGGTGAGTTCGCCGCCATTCACGTCAAGGCCGTTGATGATCACCGGATCGTCGTTGTTGTGGACCTGCAGGACGAGGTTGGCAGTGCTGGTATCACCGTCGGAATCGGTGATGGTGTAGGCGAAGGTCTCGGTGCCGTTGCCGCCGCCGTGCAGGTTTTTGAAGTCGGCGTCGTTGGTGTTCAGCGTATAGGTGTAAGTGCCGTTGGCATTGAGCACCAAGGTGCCGTAAGTCCCGGTGAAAGTGCCAGGGGTTACCGGTCCGGTCGGTACGCGATCCGCACCTTGCACGTCGTTGGTCAGGACGTTGCCAGTCAGGGTCAGCTGAGTCTCTGACGCCGTGCCATTGCTGTCATCGAACGCTTTCGGCACGTCGTCGGTAATGTTGACGTCGAGCGTGCCGGTCGCGGTGTCGCCATTGCTGTCGCCGGCAATCACTGTGAACTGTTCGCTGAGATTGTTCGCGCCGTCGCCGGCCGCGTGGTTTTCGTTGCCGTTGAGGGTGTAGCTGTAGCTGACAACGCCAGTCGCCGGGTTGTACCCGGTGATGGTCAGGGTGTTGCCCAGTTGCGAGGTGATCGATTGCGGAAAGCCGATCGCCACACCGCCAACGATAACGTTGATGCCACCAATGCTCAGGCTGGTCAGACCGTCCGGCGCCGACACGGTAAAGCTGCCGCTTTGCGTGAGTGCGCCAGGGTTGGCCGCCGAGCCGGCAGGCAGATTGGCTTCATTGAGACTGAGTTCGCCGCCCGCCACGTTCAGGCCAGTGAGGGTTACAGGATTGTTGACCGGTGGCGGCACCACGACTGGCGGGGTGTCGTCACCGTTGTCGATGACCGCGTTGTGGCGTTCTTCGGGGAATTCAGGAATACCGCCAAACCCGGCAGTCGGGAAACCGATGATCGGGTCGACCCGACCGCCAACTTCCGTCAGCAAGACAAAACTGTGACCACCGCCCAGTTCACCCGGTGTACCACCCGGTGCATTCGGACCGGCGGCGGTGGCTTCGGCGCTTTTAGTCGGGTCATCACCGGCGGCGATGGCTTTCTGGATCTGCTCGACGTCGGTCAGTTGCGCGTCGCTCGGGGTCACGGCCTCCGCGGCATTGACATGCGCCGCCTGACCCGCCAGCAGTTCACCGGTCATGGTCATGCTGCTGCCGCGTCCGAGAGTCAGTTCCTGGCCGTTTTGCAGATGAACGGCGACGGCGCCTTCTGCGCCGGTGATCAGTTGATCGCCGGCAAACAGGCGATCCCCTTCAACCAGTGCGCGCTTAGTACCGTCGGCTGACTGGGCGAAAACCTGGCCAATGACTTTAGTGACTGTGCCGATGAGCGTTGCCATGTGAAATCCTCCGCTGCCGACCACCGTCGGCACTGGTAAGCGAAGCAGCCCATGGCTCAATCGGGTTGTTGCAGGTGACGCTCGCACCTTCAACAGTTCGTTTCGCAGGTGGCTTCTTCTGGAAACATCAGTGCTATCAAGCACTTCCGCATCCTGATCAAAGCACTACGCCCGCTAACGCTACGTAACGCTGGTGAATCACTCGAGTGACAAAAATCTGTCGCTCATCAGCGGTTACGCGTCCCTCCCCTTCAGCAGTACTTCGCCGTATGTCGCAAAGTGAATGGAACTTTCCTCAAGCCTTTTTGCGCTCCCTAAAGCGCATAAAACAAAGGCTTTCATGCTGAACAATGTGCTGGTTTTTACGAAGCGCATAAGTTTTTTTCGGCATAAGCCTTATGAAAATTTTTTCTTAGCTACGCTTCAGGATGTTCTTAGCTCTGTTGTTACAAGAGTGAAACGCCTACACCTAAAAATATCGTCAAATATTTGGCGACAGTAACACACCATCAGGACTCAGGGAGATGCACCCATGCGCGTTCTAACCCCCCTCTGCAGCGCGGTTTTGCTGGCCATGGCTTGCACTTCACAAGCCCAGGCCATGAACCTCACCGAGGCGATTCAAAGTACCATCGCCACTCACCCGGAACTGGCCTCGCGCGTGGACGCCCGCCTGTCGGCTGATGAACAGGTCAAAGTGGCCAAGGGCGGCTTCTATCCGTCCGTCGATTTGAACGCTGCGTATGGCCGTGGCTACAGCGACAACACCAACACCCGGGCCTTCGGTAATCACCACACCGAAATCCTCAATTACACCCAGTCCGAGCTGCGCCTGCGGCAAATGCTGTTCGACGGTTTCAACACTGCCAACGAGGTCGAGCGCACCAAAGGCGTGTCCAATTCGCGCGCTTACTACGCGCAAGGTACCGCTCAGGATCTGGCCCTGCGCACCATCGAGGTTTACCT
The DNA here is from genome assembly GCF_979258655.1 of Pseudomonas sp. AC242. Lineage (NCBI taxonomy): Bacteria > Pseudomonadati > Pseudomonadota > Gammaproteobacteria > Pseudomonadales > Pseudomonadaceae > Pseudomonas > Pseudomonas sp. AC242. Next base: position 892,723 of record NZ_OZ409873.1, on the reverse strand, counting down.
CGAAGTGCTCAAGCGCCGCGAACTGGTGACCCTGGCCCGCAACAACTTGCAAGCGCACTTGCGGGTCAACGATCAGATCGGCCTGCGCACCGAGCGTGGCGTCGGCAGCACCGCCGACTCGGATCAATCGGTCGCGCGTAAGGCGCTGGCACAAAACAACCTCGATACCGCCGAGGTCGATCTGTCTGACGCCGAAGCCAATTTCTACAGCGTGGTCGGGCGCATGCCCGATGAGCTGGAAACGCCGGCCTCGACCCGTGGCGAACTGCCGACCGAATTGCGTGAAGCCCAGCAGAGCATGGTCGACAACAACCCGTATCTGAAATCCGCCCAGGCTGACGTGCAGTCGGCCGAGAGCCAGTATGAAGTCGCCAAATCACCCTTCTACCCGCGCTTCGATGCCGAAGCCGCCGTCGGCGCGAACAACAACGTGCAAGGCGATGAAGGCCACGACAACGAATGGCGTGTGGGTGTGGTGATGAACTACAACCTGTTCCGTGGCGGCAGCGACAAGGCGCGTCTGGCGGCGAACGCGCACGATATCAATCAGGCGATGGACATCCGCAACAACGCCCTGCGCCAGCTCAACGAAAACATTCGCCTGGCCTGGAACGCCATGGAAAACGCCAAGAAGCAGACTCCGACCGCCCGCGAATACGCCGAGACCACCAAGCGTGTGCGCGCCGCCTATCAGGATCAGTTCGGCCTCGGCCAACGCACCCTGCTCGACCTGCTCGACAGTGAAAACGAGCTCTACAACGCCAACCGTCGTTACACCGAAATCCGCTACACCGAGGAATATTCGATGTATCGCGTGCTGGCGAACATGGGCCAGTTGCTGAGCAAGCAACGGGTGGTGCTGCCGGCCGATGCGATCGCCGCGACCGAAGTGAAAAACGAAGCGCGCCTGCCCGAGCTGAAATAAACGGTGCAGGAGCTGACTTTGCCCTGACCTGATCGTTCCCACGCTCTGCGTGGGAATGCCTCTAGGGACGCTCTGCGTCCAGTGACGCGGAGCGTCACGGGCTGCATTCCCACGCAGAGCGTGGGAACGATCACGCATCGACCGTAGAGCGTGGGAACGATCAACCTGAGTCCGTTCAACAGAGGCGATCAATATGACCAGCATGGAACCCGGCCATTCCGGGGTCGATCCGCGGCTGAGCTTCGATGACCCGTTGCTCGACGGTCTGTTGATCCTCTGCAAACTGCATGGCGCGACGGTCAGCCGGGCCAGCCTGAGTGCCGGGCTGCCCCTCAACAAACAACGCCTGAGCCTCGATCTGCTGCCCCGCGCCGCCGCCCGGGCCGGGTTGCAGGCGCGGATTCTGCGGCGTGATCTGAAAGACATCTCGCCGCTCAATCTACCGATTCTGCTGCTGCTCAACGACGGCCGCACCGCTGTTCTGCGGCGTTTCGGCGACGACGGCAAAGCGCTGATTCTGCCCAGCGAAGCCGATGGCGGCGAACAATGGATCAACCGTGAAGAACTCGCCGAGCACTACAGCGGCCAAGCCTTGTTCGCCCGTCCGCGCCACGAACTCGAAGACCTGCGCTCGCCGCTGGTGCCGCGGGTGCATGCATGGTTTCGCGACACCCTGAAGCTGTCGAAATGGCTCTACAGCGATGCGATCCTCGCCAGTTTCCTGATCAACCTGTTAGGCCTGATGGTGCCGCTGTTCGTCATGCAGACCTACGACCGCGTGGTGCCCAATCAGGCCACCTCGACCTTATGGGTGCTGTCGATCGGACTGCTGATCGGCACCGGTTTCGAACTGGTGTTGCGGGTGGTGCGTGCGCACCTGCTCGACACTGCCGGCAAGAAAACCGATGTGATCCTTTCCGCGACTTTATTCGAGCGCATTACCGGCATGTCGATGAAAGCGCGGCCGGCAACCATCGGCGGTTTTGCCCAGAGCATTCATGACTTCCAGGGCCTGCGTGAATTCCTCACGGCGGTGACCCTGACCAGCCTGATCGACCTGCCGTTCGTGGTGCTGATGCTGGTGGTGATCGGTCTGCTCGGCGGCTGGCTGGTGGTGATTCCGCTGCTGGCGTTTCCGATCACCATCGTCTTCGCGATGATCATTCAGGTACGTCTGCGTGACACCGTGCAGAAGAGCCTGAGCCTCGGCGCTGAACGCCAAGCGGTGCTGATCGAAACCCTCGGTGGCCTGGAGACCCTCAAAGCCTGCAGCGCCGAAAGCGAGCGCCAGCACAAATGGGAAAGCACCCACGGCGCCCTCACCCGCCTCGACAGCCACGCGCGCAATCTGTCGGCGCTGGCCACCAACGGCACGCTGTTCATTCAACAGTTTTCGGGGATGGCGACCATTGTCGCCGGGGTCTACAGCATCATCGCCGGTAATCTCAGCGTCGGTGCGCTGGTCGCCAGTTACATGCTCGGCAGCCGCGTGCTCGCGCCGCTGGGGCAGATTGCCGGGCTGATCACCCGTTATCAGCAAGCGCAACTGACCATGAAAAGCACCGACGCATTGATGGCCCTGCCGCAGGAACGCGACGGCAAACAGCGGCCGCTGGAACGCACGCAACTGCAAGGCGCGCTGGACGTCAGCGGCGTGACCTTTCACTACAACGGCCAGAACGCGCCGGCGCTGAGCAATGTCAGCTTCAGCCTGAAACCCGGCGAGCGGGTCGGCATCATCGGCCGCAGCGGTTCGGGCAAAAGCACCCTGGCGCGATTGCTCATGGGCTTTTACGAACCTGAGGAAGGTCAGCTCCTGCTCGACGGCCTCGACCTGCGCCAACTCGATGTCGCTGACCTGCGCCAGCAGATCGGTTACGTCGCCCACGACCTGCCGCTGCTGGCCGGCAGTCTGCGTGACAACCTCACGCTCGGCGCACGTTACATCAGCGATTCACGCATGCTCGAAGTGGCCGAACTGACCGGCGTTACCGAACTCGCTCGTCAGCATCCGCAAGGTTTCGACCGGCCGGTAGGCGAACGCGGGCAATTGCTCTCCGGCGGCCAGCGTCAGGCGGTGTTGCTCGCGCGATCCTTGTTGCTCGACCCGCCGATCATGCTGCTCGACGAACCGACCAGTGCCATGGACAACAGCAGTGAAGACTTGCTGCGGCAGAAGCTGCACGGCTGGGTGCAAGGCAAGACGCTGCTGCTGGTCACCCACCGCACCTCGATGCTGAGCCTGGTGGACCGCTTGCTGGTGCTGGACAACGGCCGGGTCGTCGCTGACGGCCCGAAAGAAGCGGTCATCGATGCACTGCGCAAGGGCCGTGTCGGCTCGGCGGCGGTCTAGGAGTTGCCCCATGTCTGCTTCCTCCGATAGCAAAGATCGTGGCTACTTCGACAGTTTCGGCAAAAGCGCCGAAGCCGAATTCATGCCGGAAACCGCCGGCGCGTCCTTGCAGGATTCGCCGCGCTGGTCGCGGATCACCGTGTGGCTGGCCGCAGCGTTGCTGATCAGCGCGGTGGTCTGGGCCAAATTCGCCGTGCTCGAAGAAGTGACCATGGGTGAAGGCAAGGCGATTCCGTCGAGCAAGGTTCAGGTGATCCAGAACCTTGAAGGCGGGATCGTCACCGAGATCTTTGTGCGCGAAGGGCAAATGGTGAACAAGGGCGATACCTTGCTGCGCCTGGATGACACACGCTTTCGCTCGAACAAGGGTGAGAGCGAGGCTGATCGTTATGCGCTGACGGCGCAGGTCGAGCGGCTGTCGGCAGAGGCCGAAGGTCGGCCGTTCAAGCTCTCTGATGAAGTGATTGCCAAGGCGCCGCAAGTCGCCGAAGACGAACGTTCGCTGTACGAACAGCGCCAGCGTCGGTTGGCCAGCGAGCAGCGTACGCTGAGCGAGCAACTGCGACAGAAGACTCAAGAGCTGGCGGAGTTTCGCTCCAAGCAGGGCCAGTTCAGTTCCAGCCTGGCGTTGCTGCAACAAGAGATGAACATGTCCGAACCGCTGGTAAAAACCGGCGCGGTGTCACCGGTGGAAATTCTCCGGCTCAAGCGCAGCGCGGTAGAAATCCGAGGCTCGTTGAACGCCACGACCCTGGCGATTCCCCGCGCCGAATCGGCGATTGCCGAGATCCGCAGCAAGATCGACGAGTCGGAACAGACCTTCCGTTCCGAGGCGGCGAAAGAGCTGAATGAGAAACGCACCGACCTGTCGAAAATCACCGCCACCAGCATCGCCATCGATGACCGTGTGACCCGCACCACGGTCACTTCACCGGTGCGCGGTGTGATCAAGCAAATGAAGGTCAACACCATCGGCGGCGTGGTCCAGCCGGGCAGTGACATGGTCGAAATCGTACCGCTGGAAGACAACCTGCTGATCGAAGCCAAAGTGCGCCCACAGGATGTCGCGTTCCTGCATCCGGGCCAGAAAGCCATGGTCAAGTTCAGCGCTTACGACTACACGATTTACGGCGGGCTGAGCGCCAAGCTTGAGCTGATCGGTGCTGACACGATCACCGATGACAAGGGCAACAGCTTCTATCTGATTCAGGTGCGCACCGATAAAAACCATTTGGGCGGGGATGTGAAACCGCTGCTGATCATTCCGGGGATGGTGGCGACGGTGGACATTATTACCGGGGAGAAAAGCGTCCTCGATTACCTGCTGAAACCGGTTCTGAAAGCCCGGACCGAGGCGATGCGTGAACGCTAGAGATATCCGGATTTTGTGGTGAATTGACTTGCCCCATCGCTGGCAAGCCAGCTCCCACAGTGTCCGTGTCGGCCACAAAACCTGTGAACACCTCAGAACCTGTGGGAGCTGGCTTGCCAGCGATGAGGCCAGCAAGAACACCGACTATTTTTCAGCATGATTACGCTGGAAAGTCTCCTCCCCCATCGCCGCAATCTGCCCTTCGATCAAGGCCTCGAACGGCTTGAGCAACGGCTCGAATGACGTCGGTGCTTCCAGCGTCTGCAACGCCTGCACAATCGCCTCAATGGTCGACAACGCCCCCGGCCCCGGTGCCTTGCGCAAGCGATAGCGCGACACGCCACCCTCGGCCAGCGTCACCCGTGGCAACGCTGCCAGCAGCGGATTGAGGTGCAGCATCTTGCGCGCCTTGCGCCAGGTGCCATCCGGAACGACCAGCAACAGGGGTTCATCGGACTCGCCGTAAGCCTGCATCGGCTGCGCATCATCAGCGGGAAACAACAACCGCGCCCGATAGCCCGGACGGTTCAGCAGCGCCGGCAAATCCTCGAACACTTCGCCAACAATCAACTCGGCATTGCTCAACCCGAGTGCCGCCAACCGCGCGGTATTCAACGCATGATTAACTTCACTTGGATGCTGCAACAGCAACACCCGCGTGCGGCTGTCGAGGCTCGGGATCAACGGGCACAGGCAATGGGTTTGTGGGCGCAGGCAGCGCGGGCATTGAATTCTGGACATCGGTCTTAAGCCTGATTGAGCTGTGCTTTGAGCAAATCACGGAAGGTCTGGATCAGCGGTTCGCGGCTACGGCCGCGGCGCATGATCATCGAAAACGGTGCCTGATAACCAAACGTCGCCGGTAGCAGCACGCGCAAATCGCCCTTGTCGGCCCACGCCTGAGCGTAGTGTTCTGGCAAGTAACCGATGTAGGCGCCGGACAGCACCAGAATCAGTTGCGCTTCCATACTTTCCACGGTGGCGGCGCTGTGTTTGAAGCCGTGGCGGGCCAATTCGGCCTGACTCCAGTACCCACGCCCAACCATGCGCTGCTGGGTGATGACTTGCTCGGGAATCCGCCGCTCGTTGAACAACGGATGGCGGCTACTGCAATACAACCAATGTTGTTCGCGGTACAGCGGCATGTAAATCAGTCCGCTCATGCGTGTGGAAAACGCACCGATGGCCAGATCGAGACGGTTGTCCTGCACGCCGAGTTGCAACTCGTAGGGGCTCATCACCGACAGGTGCAAATGCACCGCCGGGTGTTCCTGGCTGTAGGCGCCGATGGCTTCGGCGAACGGCAAGGCCTTGTCGCTGACGGTGGAGTCGATCACACCGAGGTTGAGCGTGCCGCGCAGTTCGCCCTTGAGCGCGGCGGCGTATTGCTCGAAACCTTCGAGTTCGGCGAGCAGGCGTAAGGTTTCCTGATGGAACAGCTCACCTTTGCTGGTCAGGCTGAACCCGCCGCGCCCGCGATGGCATAGCACTAGGCCGAGCGCGGCTTCGAGCTGGCTCATGTAAGTGCTGATGGCCGAGGTCGACAGGTTGAGTTCCTGTTGCGCGTTGGCAAAACCCTGATGACGGACGACGCTGACGAAGATGCGCAATAGTTTCAGGTCGGGTAAAGCGTTGGCCATGTCTACTCCGGGCTTTGCAACTGTGTGTCTGTGGGAAAAGCCCCTCACCCCAGCCCTCTCCCCGAGGGAGAGGGAGCTGATCTCCATGGCTTTCAAATCCTGAGTTCGACTCGTTTTTTCAGGTCGCTGCAGATTCCGCTGACAACTCGGTCGGCCCCCTCTCCCTCCGGGAGAGGGCTGGGGTGAGGGGGCCGCGATGTTCAGCCAGGCAAGAATCTCAAGATCGCAAAGTCTAATCCCAGCCTCGCCATTAGTTTAGAAAAATCTGAACTAAGTTTTTGCCCGTAGCGATTCTTCCGCCGCACTACATTTCGCATCATCGGCCCCACAGCGGCGTCCGCCCCCTGCTCTACGGCGCGCCGACATAAATAAAACAAAGACGATGAGGCCCTACCCGTGGACAAGATTCTTCACCAACCACTGGGCGGCAACGAAATGCCGCGCTTCGGCGGCATCGCCACCATGCTCCGACTCCCCCATGTACCGACCGCTGCCGGCCTGGACGCTGCCTTTGTTGGCGTGCCCCTGGACATCGGTACTTCGCTGCGCCCCGGCACCCGCTTCGGGCCTCGCGACATCCGCACCGAATCGGTGATGATCCGCCCGTACAACATGGCCACCGGCGCGGCGCCATTCGACTCGCTGTCGGTCGCCGACATCGGTGACGTGGCAATCAACACCTTCAATCTGCTCGACGCCGTGCGCATCATCGAAGAAGCCTACGACAACATCCTCGAGCACAACGTGATCCCGATGACCCTGGGTGGCGACCACACCATCACCCTGCCGATCCTGCGCGCGATTCATAAAAAGCACGGCAAGGTCGGTCTGGTGCACATCGATGCCCACGCTGACGTCAACGATCACATGTTTGGCGAGAAGATTGCTCACGGCACGACCTTCCGTCGCGCCGTCGAAGAAGGTCTGCTGGATTGCGACCGCGTGGTGCAAATTGGTCTGCGCGCGCAGGGTTACACCGCTGACGACTTCAACTGGAGCCGCGATCAGGGCTTCCGCGTAGTTCAAGCCGAAGAGTGCTGGCACAAGTCGCTGGCGCCGCTGATGGCTGAAGTACGCGAGAAAGTCGGCGGTGGTCCGGTGTATCTGAGCTTCGACATCGACGGCATCGACCCGGCCTGGGCGCCTGGCACCGGCACCCCGGAAATCGGTGGTCTGACGACCATTCAGGCGATTGAAATCGTCCGTGGCTGCCAAGGCCTCGACCTGATCGGTTGCGATCTGGTAGAAGTCTCGCCCGCTTATGACACCACCGGCAACACCTCGCTGCTGGCCGCCAACCTGCTGTACGAAATGCTCTGCGTACTGCCTGGCGTGGTCCATCGCTGAGGGTCGGGTCATGAACGAACGTGATCAGGTTTTGCGAGCGGCCGCCGAGCTGGTGGCCGCCTTCGCCCGCAACGATCGCGAAGCTTACTTCGGCGCCTTCAGCGCCGATGCGAGTTTCGTCTTCTACACCCTCGAACAGCCGCTGCTGTCGCGCGATGCCTATCAGGCCTTGTGGGACAGTTGGCGCGCCGAGGATGGCTTCGAGGTGCTTGCGTGCACGTCGAGCAACGCCTTCGTCAGCCTGCAGGGTGACGTGGCGATTTTCATCCATGACGTGGCCACCGAGCTGCGCATGCAAGGGGAGCAACACTTCAGCCAGGAGCGCGAGACGATTGTGTTCAAGAAACACGCGTCGAGCCTAGAACAACAAGGCCATTGGCTGGCCTGCCACGAACATTTGTCCGCAATGCCGGAAGGGCTGCCATCCCCTTAGCCAAGACAGGTGACGCTCACGCACGATGAGCGCGCCTTTATGATCGGAGCAGATCATGAATAACAACAACAACGACCAAAGCCTTACGCAGATTGAAACCCACGGGGTCGAACAGATCCCGGACCACGAACGCAGCGCAGGTCCGACGGACTTGTTCCGGATGATCTTCGGTGGTTCGAATACCTTTGCCACCGCCGTGCTCGGCAGTTTCCCGGTGCTGTTCGGTCTGTCTTTTCAGGCCGGCGTCTGGGCGATTGTGCTGGGCGTGCTGCTCGGCTCACTGATCCTCGCACCGATGGGCCTGTTCGGCCCGCTCAACGGCACCAACAATGCCGTGTCGTCCGGCGCACACTTCGGCGTGCACGGGCGGATCGTCGGTTCGTTCCTGTCGCTGTTGACCGCTATCGCGTTTTTCTCGCTCTCGGTGTGGAGTTCGGGCGATGCGCTGATCGGCGGCGCAAAACGCCTGATCGGTCTGCCGGAAACTGATCTGACTCTGGGCCTGGCCTACGGTCTGTTCGCGATTCTGGTGCTGACCGTGTGCATCTACGGCTTCCGCTTTTTGCTGTGGGTGAACAAGATCGCGGTGTGGAGCGCCAGCCTGTTGTTCCTGCTGGGCATCTTCGCCTTCGCCGGTCCTTTCGACGCGCATTACGCTGGCACCGTCAGCCTCGGTCAGCCAGGCTTCTGGGCCGCGTTCATCGGTGCTGCGCTGGTGGCGATGAGCAACCCGATTTCCTTCGGTGCGTTTCTCGGCGACTGGTCGCGCTACATCCCGCGTGAAACCTCCAAGCAACGCATCATGGCGGCCGTGGTGCTGTCGCAGATCGCCACGTTCATCCCGTTCCTGTTCGGCCTGACCACCGCGACCATCGTCGCGATCAAGGCGCCGGACTACATCGCGGCGAACAACTATGTCGGCGGTTTGCTGGCGGTGTCGCCGAGCTGGTTCTTCCTGCCGGTGTGCCTGATTGCGGTGATCGGCGGCATGTCCACCGGCACCACCTCGCTGTATGGCACCGGGCTGGACATGTCCAGCGTGTTCCCACGGGTGCTGTCACGGGTTAAGGCGACGCTGCTGATCGGCGCGCTGTCGATTGCCTTCATCTTCATCGGCCGTTTTGCGGCGAACCTGGTGCAGAGCGTGTCGACCTTCGCCGTGCTGATCATCACCTGCACCACCCCGTGGATGGTGATCATGATCATCGGCCTGTTGGTGCGTCGCGGCTTCTACTGCCCGGATGACCTGCAAGTGTTCACTCGCGGCGAACAGGGCGGACGCTACTGGTTCAGCCACGGTTGGAACTGGCGCGGTCTGGGTGCATGGATCCCGAGCGCGGCGGTTGGCCTGTGCTTCGTGAATTTGCCGGGGCAGTTCGTTGGCCCGCTAGGTGAAATGGCCGGCGGCATCGACATCAGTTTGCCGGTGACCCTGGGCCTTGCCTCGGTGGTGTACCTGACGCTGCTGAGCCTGTTCCCGGAACCGCGCGAAGTGTTCGGCCCGAAGGATGCCCGGCGTGAAGCCGCAGTAAAACCTCAACTGCGTCAGGCCGCCTGACGCAGATCCCTGTAGGCCTTCGCCTGCTCGCGATGACTTCAGCACATCCAATAAAGATGTGACTGACAGACCGCTATCGCGAGCAGGCGAAGGCCTACAAGGGAAATGATTTTGGCCTCAACATAAAAAAGACAATCGGAGACACGCCATCATGGCTTTGGATTTATTCGTCGTCCTCATCTACGCCGCCGGCATGCTCTTGCTCGGCTACTTCGGCATGCGCAAGGCCAAGACCAACGAGGACTTTCTCGTTGCCGGTCGTAACCTCGGCCCGAGCCTGTACATGGGCACCATGGCCGCGACCGTACTCGGTGGCGCGTCCACCGTCGGCACTGTACGTCTGGGTTACGTGCATGGCATTTCCGGTTTCTGGCTGTGCGCGGCACTGGGTTGCGGCATCGTTGCGCTGAACCTGTTCCTCGCCAAACCGCTGCTGAAACTGAAGATCTACACCGTTACCCAGGTCCTGGAAAAGCGCTACAACCCGATGGCCCGCTCGGCGAGCGCGGCGATCATGCTGGCCTACGCACTGATGATCGGCGTGACCTCGATCCTGGCGATCGGCACCGTCCTGCAAGTGCTGTTTGACCTGCCATTCTGGGTTTCGGTACTCGTCGGTGGTGGCGTGGTGGTGATCTACTCGGCGATCGGCGGCATGTGGTCGCTGACCCTGACCGACATCGTCCAGTTCATCATCAAGACCGTGGGCCTGATGTTCATCCTGTTGCCGATCTGCCTGTACCGCGTCGGCGGTTGGGACGAACTGGTGCTGAAACTGCCGGCGACTGCCTTCAGCTTCACCACCATCGGCTGGGACACGATCATCACCTACTTCATGATCTACTTCTTCGGCATCCTGATCGGTCAGGACATCTGGCAACGGGTGTTCACCGTCAAGACCGCCAAAGTCGCGCAATACGCCGGCAGCATCGCGGGTATCTACTGCATCCTCTACGGCCTGGCTTGCGCGCTGATCGGCATGGCTGCACACGTGCTGATCCCGGATCTGGACAACGTCAACAACGCTTTCGCCGCCATCGTCAAACTGTCGCTGCCGGACGGCATCCGTGGTTTGGTGATCGCTGCGGCACTCGCTGCAATGATGTCCACCGCCAGCGCCGGCCTGCTCGCCGCGGCCACCACGCTGACGGAAGACCTGCTGCCGAAACTGCGTGGCGGTAAACCGTCGAGCCTGGGCATCAACCGCCTGTTCACCCTGCTGACCGGTGTGGTCGTGCTGGGTATCGCGCTGGTGGTGAATGACGTGATCAGCGCCCTGACGCTGGCGTACAACCTGTTGGTGGGCGGCATGCTGGTCCCGCTGATCGGTGCGATTTTCTGGAAACGTGCGACCACCGCCGGCGCCATCGCCAGCATGGGCCTGGGTTTTGCCACCGCGCTGCTGTTCATGTTCAAGGACGGTCTGGATGCGAACACGCCGATCTACTACAGCCTGGCTGTAGGTCTGGTGAGCTTTGTGGTGGTGAGCCTGGTCTCTCCTCGCCCGGCAACCGTGGCGAGTGCGATCTAAGCTCTGATGTAACGACTTGATGCTTTCTTCGACGGGTGTGGCGTCGGTTGCCACACCCGTTTTTTTCGTCTGAAGGAAAGTGCTGATGAAGATTGTTTCTCGCGATAAATGGTTCGAAGTACAACACCTGAGTGACGGCATTCGGCTGATTCACGAGCCGTATATTCGGCCGTTTTACCGATGCAACCTCTGGCACGTTCAGGGCCGTGACAAAGACTTGTTGCTGGATAGCGGTTCAGGGCTGGTCAGCCTTCGTGAGCAGTTGCCGTGGCTGACTGAACGCCCGTTAGTGGCAGTGGCCAGTCATTGCCACTTCGACCATATCGCCGGCCACCATGAATTTGCCGAACGACTGGTGCATCCCGCCGAGGCAGACATTCTGGCGGCGCCGGATGGCGAAAACGATTTGAGCCGCGCCTTCGTCGGCGACGACATGTTTGAAGCGCATCCGGACTGCCCGTTGTGCTACGCCGAATACCGGGTCAAAGCCGCGCCGGCCACCGGGTTTGTCGAGGACGGCGATGTGCTCGATCTGGGCAATCGCACACTGCAAGTGCTGCACACGCCGGGGCATTCGCCGGGTGGCATCAGCCTGTATGAGGCGGCGACGCAAACCCTGTTCAGCGGCGACATCATTTACGACGGGCCGCTGATCGAAGACGCCTACCACTCCAATCTTGAGAATTACGCCGCCAGTCTGCGACGTTTGCGGGCGTTGCCGATCCGCACGGTGCATGGCGGGCACTTCGACAGCTTTTCCGGGGAGCATTTGCGCTCGATGATTGACGAGTGGTTACGCGGCCACGCCTGAGGCCTGCTTCACTCAAGCACAACAACAATCAGAAAATCTGCCATGAGAAGAGCTGCCGTGCGTGCCGCCGTGCATCGATATATCCGGCGTCTGCTGGAAACCCATGAATTCAACGACAACACCAGCCTCGTGCAATTGGGCCTGGAGAAAGCTGATATAGAAGATTTGATCTTTCATCTGGAAGATGAATTCGGACTGACGGCGTTCACCGCCGAGGAAGACCGCATGCTCAAGACCGCGAAGACCGCGAATGACTTGAGCCGGTTTTTGCTGGAGATCGGCCGTCATTAAAAGCAAGAGATCGCAGCCTGCGGCAGCTCCTGCATTAATCCATGTAGGAGCTGCCGCAGGCTGCGATCTCTTGACCTTGAATCCTTTGATCTCGGATCGGGGGCGTTACCGGCGCCGTTGTTGACGGCGGCGCTGCTCGTCATCGGTGCGGATCGGTACAGGTTGCAGAGGCGGTTCGATCAAGCCGAGGGCAACACCCAAGTCGTGCAGCCAGTTTTGAATTTTCTCTTTCATCGTCATGCCCCCTTCAGGGTGGTGCTGAGCGGCCGGAATTCTGAGGCCGCTTCGCACTGATAATAGTCCGAAGTCCTACGCAATGCTCGGCCAAATCCGCAATGATCTGTTACTGAATTGAACAGGAATCGCCGGCATTGGTTCAGGCGGTTTCGCGGGTTTCGATCTGAGCCGCAGGATAGACAGCCTGCTGCACCTCGATCCAGGCATTGAGGTTGGCGCCGACCATGCCTTTGCGCCACATGAGCCATGTTGTCGCACCCACGAATGGCTCGGCCAACGGGTGCGCGGCGACGCTCTCGCGCCCCGGCAGGCTGGCCAGCATCGACTCCGACATGAGCGCCACACCACTGCCGGCGATCACACAGGCGAGCATGCCCTGATAGGACTCGATCTCCATCGCCCGGCCCATCGTCGCCTGGTAGTGCGAAAACCACGCCTCCAGACGCATGCGATAAGAACACCCGCGACGAAAGGTGAACACCGACCGCCCTTCGACATCCCGGGCGCCACGCACCGGCGGATGATCAATTTCGGTGATCAACACCAGTCGTTCCTCGCACAACGGCACACCGTCGAGGCCAGCCAACTCCAGCGGGCCATCGACCAACGCGGCATCCAGGCGTCCGGTCAGCAACCCCTCCAACAACTCACCACTCGGTGCCGACTGCACCTGCAGATTCACCGCTGGATATTGCTTGTGATAACGCGCCAGCAACGCCGGCAGATGAATCGCCGCCGTGCTGTACATGGTGCCCAGAGCAAAATCACCGGCCGGCTTGCCACCCATCACCGCCGCGCTGGCCTGATCGCGCAGGGCAAAGAGTTTGGCGGTGTAGTCCAACAGGACTTTTCCTGCAGGCGACAGTTGCAAACGCTGACGCTCACGGACGAATAGCTCGACACCGAGCTGCTCCTCCAGTTGCTTGAGCCGGGTCGATAGATTCGACGGCACGCGGTGCAGGCGTTCGGCGGCGCGGGTGATTGACCCCTCTTCGGCCACGGCCTGAAAGATCCGCAGTTGGCTGAACTCCACAACCTTTCTCCAGAACAGAACAAGTTACTCACTATTATTCAATTTTAAAGAAAGTCAATCAGTCCTAGCCTGACGGTCATTGATCCTTCAACGGAATCCCGACCATGTCGCCATTGATTCGCTTATCCGCCTGCTTCGTGGCCCTGATGATGGCCATGGGCATCGGGCGTTTCGCCCTCACCCCGCAAATGCCACACCTGCTCAGCGAAGGGCAGATCGACCTGACGGCCGCTGGTCTGATTGCCGCGGCCAATTACCTCGGTTATCTGCTCGGCGCGGTGGACGCGATGTTTGCGCATCGCCCGCAGCAGGTGCAACGGCGCCTGCACGGCGGCTTGTGGTTGTGCGTGCTGCTGACCCTGGCGTCGTTCTGGGCCAATGGCTTCTGGTCGCACTTGCTGTTGCGCTTCGGCACCGGGGTGGCGAGCGCCTGGGTGCTGGTGATGATCACGTCTTTAAGCCAACCCTTGGCGGCGGCAGCGGGTCGCCCAGGTTTGGGTGCTCTGGTATTTGCCGGGCCAGGTCTGGGGATTTTTCTGACGGGGGTGTTGGCGCTGGTCTCACATCTGCTGAATCAGACGTCCGCAACGTTGTGGCTGATTTATGCCGCAGCGGCGTTGGTGATGATGTTGTGTGTCTGGCGTCTGCTGCCAACGCCTGTCGCAACGACAACGGCGGTTGCTGCGCCGGTCAGTCCGTCGAATCGGGGCATTGGCCGGCTGGCGGTGATCTATGCGCTGTACGGCGTCGGCTACATCATTCCGGCGACCTTCCTCTCGCAAATGGCCAATGCGCAGTTTCACGGGCAATGGCAGGCGGATCTGTTCTGGCCCTGCTTCGGTCTTGGCGCTGCGATTGGCGTGTTGCTGGTGAGCCTGCGGCGTCAAGATCGCGCAACGACCCGTCACTGGTTGATGGCGACGCTGTGGCTGCAAGCGGCCGGGGTGTTTGCCTGTCTGCTGGGCAGCGGACTTGGCCTGGCAATGGGTGTGATCCTGTGTGGCATGCCGTTTCTGGCTTGCATGCAACTGGTCATGCAGCGCTCGCGGGAACTGGCGCCGCACGCCACCCAGCGCAACGCCGGGATGCTCACTGCATGCTTTGCGGTCGGCCAGCTCAGCGGCCCGCTGCTGGCCGCGTTGAGCAGCCATTTCAGCGGCGGTTTGCAGCCCGCATTAGTGATCGCCGGCAGCGGTTTGCTGCTGGCCGGCGGCCTGGCGATGCAATCGACTAACGTTGGCCGAGCGCTTTGCGCAAACGCCGGCGCAACCACTGCTCGGCGCTGACAAAGGTGATACCGAGCAACACCAGCACCGCGCCGATGATGAAGTTCACGCTCAGTTGTTCGCCGAGCAGCAACACGCCAAAGGTCACGCCGAACAGCGGCGTCATGAACGAGAACACTGCAAGGTTCGCCGCCAGATAACGGCGCAGCAACCAGAACCAGATCAGGTAACTGAAGAACGATACGACGAGCCCCTGAAACAGCACACTGGCGACGGCCACAGTGGTGAGGCTGACATGAGTGATCTGGCCGCTGAAAAGCGCGATCAACAGCAGGCCGAGGAAACCGACGATCAACTGATAAAACAGGGTCAACGTCACCGGCGCTTCCGACAATCGCGAGGCGCGCACCACCACCGTGGTTGCGCCCCAGCAGGCACCGGCCAAGACACCAAAGGCATCGCCCAGGAGCATGCGCCGATCAAGGTCATTCCAGGACACGCCGCCAGCGAAAGCAATCGCAATGCCGATAAACGCGAGCAGAATCCCCAACCATTGCAACGGTCGCAGTCGCTCACTGGCCAACAGGAAATGCACGCCCAGCGCGGTAAAAATCGGCGCGGTATAGAGGAACACCGACATGTGCGCGGCAGTAGTCAGTTGCAACCCTTCGGCGATGAAGAAGAACTCCAGACCGAACAACGCACCGGCCAGCAGCCCGCCACGCCAGGTCAAGCCAACCTGATCCCAGCCGCCTTTCCAGCAGATCAGCAATCCCACCAGCAACGCAGAGATCCCCGAGCGCGCGGCCGCTTGCATGACTGGCGCGATGTCGGGCGCCGCCCATTTGATCATCACCTGCTGCACACCCCAGATCAGGCACAGACCGATCATCACTTGCAGGGCAAAACTGTCGGCATTGCGCCGCTCGACACTCACCGCAACACCTCGAACACACACAACATGGCAGGCCATCCAATGGTCAAAAACAGTGCCAGGGATTATCAATCAGTCAGAGGGAAAAAGCCGTCTGGAAAAGACATTTAGTTCTTCAGTGGCGGCAGGGGTGAATGGCTGTCGGCTGCGCCGCCATTCGCTGGCAAGCCCGCTCCCACAGTGACAGGTTGTCCGCTATTCCACTGTTCGACACAAAACCCTGTGGGAGCCTGGCTTGCCAGCGATGGCGTCAGTTCAATCAACCCTGCTCATGGATCTGAATGCAGTCGTTTAGCCAACAAAAACCCAACGCTACAAGCCACTGCCGTGGCAAACGTCCCCCACGCCCAATCCATCAATGACACCTGCACCGACCACCCGCGCAACGTCGCCCAATTGGTCAGGTCGTAAGTGCCATACGCCACCAGCCCCAATAACGCCCCCCGCTTCGCCGCCCATTGCCACGTCACGGCCGGCAGCACCACAAACACCACACAACCAAAAACATACAGGCAATAAAAAACCGCTGCCGGAACCAGCAGCGGTTTTTCGAGCATCAGCGGACCGAGCAGTTCGCGATAGGTCGGCGCCATCAACAGGCCGAGCCAGATACCGTCGAGCAACAGAAACGTCACCAGCGTGGCAACGTAGGCAATCAGCGCTTTTTTCATCGACCCGACCTCGTGTGTGCCCCATGCAACATGGGCCACCCAAGGCTCAGGTTAGTTCAATGCGATCGGCATGAATGACGATCTTGCCTTCCTTGTACAGCGCACCGATGGCCTTCTTGAAGTTGCCTTTGCTGACGCCGAACAGGCTGCTGATCAATGCCGGATCGCTCTTGTCGCTGACCGGCAATGTGCCGCTGTTGTCGCGCAACTTGGCGAGGATCTTCGAGTTCAGGCTGCTGGCCGCTTCCTGGCCAACCGGTTGCAGGCTCAGAGCGATCTTGCCGTCGGCACGGATTTCCTTGATATAGCCCTTCTCGATCATGCCGGCGCGCATGAACTTGAAGATTTCGTTCTTGTGAATCAAACCCCAGTGCTTGTTGTTGATGATCGCCTTGAAGCCCATGTCGGTGGCTTCGGCAACCAGCAGATCAACTTCCTGGCCCTGGCTGTAGTTGGCCGGGGTCTTGTCGAGGTAGCGATCCAGACGCGCGGTCGCGGTGATGCGGCGGGTGTGCTTATCGAGGTAGACATGCACCACGCAGTATTCGCCGGCGGTCATCTGGCGCTTTTCTTCGGAATACGGCAGCAACAGATCCTTCGGCAGCCCCCAATCGAGGAACACACCGATGCTGTTGACTTCAACGACTTTCAGACTGGCAAATTCGCCGACCTGAACTTTGGGTTTTTCCGTGGTGGCGAGAAGTTTGTCTTCGCTGTCCAGATAAACAAATACGTTGAGCCAATCTTCATCTTCGGTAGGAATATCTTTCGGAATATAACGATTGGGCAAAAGAATCTCGCCGTCAGCACCGCCGTCCAGATATAAACCGAAGTTAGTGTGTTTCACCACTTGCAAACTGTTGTAACGCCCGACTAAAGCCATTTTCCGAAACCCTCATTGCGTGGGCGGCATTCTACCCGTTTTTGGCGTGCCCGTCGGGCGGCAGATCCGCACGCTGTTGAAACCCGCTCAACGCCTTGATTTTCCTTGCTCGCGCCAGTGCTTGAGTGCCGCTCGTCAGGCAGGCACAAGCGCTCGCGGGTGAATACCTGAATGCCGCAACACCTGAATGTTCTTATTTAAAACAGCAGGTTAGCCGAATATTTCGAACATTTAATCGAGAATAATGCAGCAATGAGGTTGGTTATTCCCGGGGATATTTACCAAGCAATTGTCAAGTTATTCCTGTACGATGCCTGGCCGAGTTACTTTTCTACAGGTTAATGGCCGCCATGCGTGTAAAAGCATCCACCAGCAAAGCAAAGCCAGCTCCAGCCGTTGAAACCAGCGAATCGATCAACGATCAGATCGCAGCGTTCCTCAAGTCCGGCGGCGAGATTCAGCAAATTGCCAAAGGCGTCAGTGGCCAGACATTCGGCCCGTCCAAGCAGATCAGCCTGGGCAAGAAGTAATACCCGGTTTACACCCGTCCAGAGGCGCTTTGAGCTTCGAAGCGTCTGGACTGGCACCGCGCAACATACCCTCCGCATTAAACAAAAATCCCTTTAAATCGACGAACGGCCTTCAACGCCGAGCATTCGCCGGTATCCTTGCACGCGTCTAGATCAAGCGTTTCAGCAGGCCCGCCGCCCTGCCCTCGCTGTTCATGGAGTGACGCATGCGCAAAACATCCTGTTTATTAATCGTAGGCCTATTGGCCAGTGCGACCGCGCACGCGCAGATTTTCCAGCGTGAACTGGGCGACTTCGACCTCAAACTCGGCACCACGCCGACACGTAGCATGGCCCAGGGTCTGGTCAAACCCGCGGCAATCGGTTCCTTCCACGGCGGCCTCGACCTAAGCCACGACAGTGGCCTCTACGTTGGCCAGTACGCGCCGAGCATGGGCATCACGCCGGGCAAGAACCTCGAGATCGACTCCTACGTCGGTTTTAAACAGCCTTTCGATCAAACCCTTGGTTACGAAGTCGGGATGATCCACTACAGCTATCCCAAGGTAGAAACGCTCGACAGCCAGGAGCTGTTCGGTGGTTTGACCTTGCTCGGCAGCCGCTTCGGCGTGGCCTTCAGCAACGACCCGGATAAACAGAACAACACCTTGTTTGCCGATCTTGGCGGCAATCAACCGTTCGGCATCGGCGTCAGCATGAAATACACCACCCACCAACTGAACACGCCGGTAGCTGTGGACGGTGGTTATGTCGGCAGCTTTACCGATTGGTCAGTGAAATTGTCCCGGCCATTCATGGGCGTCGATCTCGACCTGATCTACAGCAACTCCAGCCTCAGCGGCAGCGATTGCTCGGCCTACTCCGGGCACAACAGTCAGTGCGACGGCCTCGTCACCCTCAAGGCTGAACGCGCGTTCTATTGATCGGCTGAACTGCCGGGTTCATTCTGCGTTCACATAGGAATCAGTCCCTCGAAGCCAGGCTCACGCAAGGATTCGCCCATGTCTCGCTGGTTCAAACACATCGCCGCGCTACTGATCTTCACCCTCGCCCTCGGCGCCTGCAGTCGCGTCGGCCTGGCCTATCGCAATCTCGATGTGATCATTCCATGGACGCTCGGCGATTACCTGGACATGAACGGCGAGCAGAAAGACTGGTTCAACGAACGCCTCAAGGACCACCTGAGCTGGCATTGCACCACGCAATTGCCGGGCTACCTGGACTGGCTTGATCGCCTGCAGACAATGGTCGAAACCAATCAGGTCACCGATGCCGCGCTGCAGGCCCGCACGGTGGAGGCCAAGCAGGCCATCGCCGAAACAGCGCGGGAAATCACCCCGTCCGCCGTCGAGCTGTTGCAAGGTCTGGACGACAAACAGGTGGCGGAAATGAATGACGCGTTTGCCAAGGATTTGCGCAAGCGTCAGCAGGAATACCTGAAACCACCGCTTAAGCAGCAAATTGCCGAACGTGGCGCGCGCATGGTTAAACGTCTGAACGATTGGCTGGGGCCACTGAGCGCCACGCAGGAGCAGCGGGTCATGGCGTGGTCGACCGCGCTGGGCGATCAGTACACGCAATGGATCGCCAATCGCGCCCATTGGCAGAAGCAGTTCAGTGCCGCAGTCGCACAACGCAAAAGTCCCGAATTCCCACAGAGAATCGAGACGCTTCTGGTCAATCGCGAGACCTTATGGACAGCGGATTACCGCAAGGCCTTTGCCGATACTGAGGCGCAGGGACGCTCGCTAGCAGTGGATCTGATGGCCGAAAGCACGCCGCAACAGCGGCAGCGGTTGTTGAAGAAGATCGAAGGGGTGCGCAAAGACTTCAACGACCTCAAATGCCTCAAGGCCGCGAAGCAGAATTAGAAGATCAAAACATCGCAGCCTTCGGCAGCTCCTACACCGATTTCTGTAGGAGCTGCCGAAGGCTGCGATCTTTTGCCCTGTGGAAAATCAGGCGATCTGGGCTTTTGACGCCACTCCATCAAACGTCGCCTCAGCCAGCGCATCCTCCTGCTCATCCAGCACCTGACGCGGGTGATCGTTGCCGGGAATGCTGCTGTCGATCAGGCTCAGCAAGCTGGAACCGCGCGGCGTCAGGACAAAATTGTTACCCGTGCTGCCCTCCTCATCCGGACGCGGTGCGATGTAGCCGCGCAACAGCAGCAACCTTTCATAGTCGCAAGCCAGCGTTTTCAGATGATCCAGATTCTCGATCGGCTCGCCAGCGCTGGCTTTCGCCGCGGCATAGTCTTCGGCGTAGGCCCGTGGGGCAAGACTGTGGCCGGCGCTGTTCTGCACTTCGTGCAGCAAGCGTTCAATCAAATCCCAGTTATAAGTCGTCATCCTGATACAACCTCCGGTGCGCGTGATTTATGGCGCGTTCATAGGTTGTGACCGGAGTGGCTGTCAGCCGTTCAGCCGCATTTCCCGAGCCGACCGACCGGCGGTCTGTCGATTTTCAGCAGGGTTAAACGACTAGTCTGAAACAGACGGTTTCAACCCCCGCAGGAGAAATCATCATGAACATTGAGAATCATCCGGTGGTATCGCGCGAAGAATGGCTCGCCGCCCGTAAGCAACATCTGATTCACGAGAAAGCCTTCACCAAGGAACGCGACCGGCTGAGCGCGGAACGTCGCGCTTTGCCATGGGTGAAGGTCGACAAGGACTACCACTTCCAGGGTCCGAACGGTGAATTGAAACTCGCTGACTTGTTTGGCAAACACAGCCAACTGGTGGTTTACCACTTCATGTTTGCCAAGGATTGGGAGGAAGGGTGCCAGGGGTGCTCGTTCCTCAGTGACCATATCGATGGCGCCAATCAGCATCTGGCCCATCACGACATCGCCGTTGTGGCTGTTTCTCACGCCCCATTCAATGAGTTCCAGGACTTTAAACGGCGCATGGGCTGGAAGTTTGATTGGGTGTCGTCAGAGGGTTGTGACTTCAACTACGACTTCGGTGTTTGCGCCCGGGCAGAAGATGTCGCGGCGGGAAAGGCTACGTACAACTACGAAAAAACTGACAGCGCCGAGGAAGAAATGCCCGGGCTGAGCGTGTTTTATCGCAACGCGAATGGAGACATTTTCCACACCTACTCAACCTATGCTCGCGGTCTCGACATGCTGGTCGGCGCCTACAACTACCTCGATCTCACGCCCAAAGGCAGGAATGAAGACGAGATCATGGAATGGGTTCGGCATCATGATCGTTATGAGCAAGGTGCTAAATCGAGTTGCTGCCACGAAGAGCAATAAGCACTGAACTTTTCCCGCGCTCAAGGCCTCAACCGGTTAACCCGCCTTAACCGGAACTGAGGCCTGCCCCGATGAAAACCCTGATCAAGCTCACCCTCGCCGCCACCCTCGCTTGCGCCCTGCCCGTCTGGGCCTGTACGCCGGAGGAGGCCACCGCCAAACGTGAACAACTGGCCAAGGAAGTCGCCAAGCTCACCGAACAGAATCCGGCCAAGGCCAAAGAGATCAATGCCGAGTTGCAGAAAATGGATCTTGGTACGGCCAGCAAGGACCTGCCGGACAAGTGCCAATTGATTGATCAGCGGTTGAAAGAATTGAGTACGGCTGAGAAAAAAGCCGAAAGCTAAAAGCCAGGTCAAAACATCGCAGCCTGCGGCAACTCCTGCATCGATCGCTGTAGGAGCTGCCGCAGGCTGCGATCTTTTGCACCTGAAAATGCATTAATGCATTTATTTATTTGCATTACTGCATATCCCTGACTAGGGTTACCTCGAGCAAGGAGATCGGAACCGGCCACAGAAGATGGCAACCGTTAAGCACCGATCGCTCAGCAATACCGCAACACCCTCACAAGCAAGATGCTTGTTTTCATTCATGGAGGATTGAAAAAATGTTAACCACAGAAGCAACACGATTCACCGGCGAATCACTGCCAAGGTGCCTGGCCAGCCATCTGCTCGACCCGCAACTGGTCGAAGTCGAGGCCGCTGAACAGATCAGCGCCCTCGCCGCTGGCAGCCTCAACTTCAACATGCAGAAACAGACCCAGACCAACTGGTGCTGGGCCGCCGTGTCCGCCTCGGTTGGCAACTATTACGGCACCGGAAACTGGACGCAGTGCGGCGTGGCCAGCACCCAGCTCGACCGCAACTGCTGCAATCAGCCGGGACCGTGCAACGTCTACGGCTATCTGGATTCCGCTCTGCAAACCACCCGCAGTTACAACGGCATGAATCAGGGCTCGCTACAGATGTCGGCCATTCAGAACCAGATCAGCATGGGCCGCCCGGTCGGCTTGCGCTGCGCCTGGTACGGCGGCGGTGCGCACTTTCTGACGATCTACGGCACCAATGGCGATTACGTATTGGTTGCAGACTCGATCTACGGCTATTCGACCCGCGCGCTGAACGCGTTCCCCCGTGCCTATAACGGCGGCGGCAACTGGACCCACACTTACTTCACCGTGAAAAACTAGGAGGGCGACATCATGCAACTGACTTATCCAAAGGCGCCTTCCAACGGCGTACAGACCTTGCGTCCGGCGCTGCAAGCCGCTTTGCAAACCCATGGCTTTGGCGCCAATCGCCAGTTCGCCAATGCAGCACCTGCGAAGATCAGCCTGAGCGAGGCCTATCGTGGCTACTCGCTGAGTCTGGATGACCTGAGCCAAGGCAAAGGCCTGAAAGATGCCCGCCTCGGCGACTGGCATTACCTGGTGTTTGCCGACGGCGTAACGATTGCCGATGCGCAATTGGCCGAGGTGCGCGGGCATGTTGAATTCGCCTCGCTGAATCACGGCGATCACGCCGCAGCTACGGTGGGTGCGCTGAAACTGGCGGAACAAGCGCCGCAATTACAGGGCAAAACCGTTGAGCTGCGCGTGCTGTTTGTCTCGGCACTGCACGTTGTGGCGATCTGGCTGCATGCCGATGGGGAAGATGTGCTGATCCCGATCGAGCCGACGCCCAAGGAATTGGCGGGTACCGGGTTGTACAGCGAAGCAGCACTGCTTGCCGCATTGAAACCAGCGGCCGATCAGGCTAAACGGCGCTTTGACGCCGACACCAGTGGCCAGCTCGGCAACTGATGGACGAAAAAAAACCCGGACAGTGTCCGGGTTTTTTTGTGCGCCTGAAACGCCTTACTCAGCCGCAGGTTCTGCCGGCTTGCGGCGCTTCAGCGGCGCCATGCCATCGCTGCTCACCAACGAGTCCGGCTTCGGACGGTTGGCGCTCTTGCGCTTGGTCGGCGTCTTGGCAGCGGTTTTTTTCTTGTCGCCCTTGGCGTCAGTCTTTTTCTTCTTCACGCCAACGGCTTTGCCCGAAGCCTTGACCTTTTTCGGTCCGCCGTAGGTGCCTTTGACTTCCTTGATGGTACGGCGCTCGAAGCTCTGCTTCAGGTAGCGCTCGATGCTCGACATCAGGTTCCAGTCGCCGTGGCAAATCAGCGAGATCGCCAGACCGTCGTTACCGGCACGGCCGGTACGACCGATGCGGTGCACGTATTCGTCGCCGCTGCGGGGCATGTCAAAGTTGATCACCAGATCCAGACCATCCACGTCCAGACCACGGGCCGCGACGTCGGTCGCTACCAGAATCTTCACGCCACCCTGCTTCAGACGGTCGATCGCCAGTTTGCGATCCTTCTGGTCTTTCTCACCGTGCAGCACGAACGCTTTGTATTCCTGAGCCACAAGGCGGCCGTAGATACGGTCGGCCATGGCGCGGGTGTTGGTGAAGACGATGGCCTTCTGGTAGGTCTCGTTGGCCAGCAACCAGTTCACAATCTGCTCTTTGTGCTGATTGTGGTCGGCGGTGATGATTTGCTGGCGGGTGGTCGAGTTCAGTTGGCTGACCGCGTTGAGCTGCAAGTGCTCAGGGTTGTTCAGCACCTTGCCGATCATGTCGCGCAGTCCAGAACCACCGGTGGTGGCCGAGAACAGCATGGTCTGCTGACGGTTCGGGCATTCGTCCACCAGACGCTGGACGTCTTCGGCGAAGCCCATGTCGAGCATGCGGTCGGCTTCGTCGAGCACCAGCACTTCGACTTCTTTGAGGTCAAGGTTGCCGGCGTTGAGTTGCTCGATCATCCGGCCCGGGGTACCGATGAGGATGTCCGGCACTTTGCGCAGCATCGCAGCCTGGACCTTGAAGTCTTCACCGCCGGTGATCAGGCCGGACTTGATGAAAGTGAACTGCGAAAAGCGCTCAACTTCCTTCAACGTCTGCTGGGCCAGCTCGCGGGTCGGCAGCAGGATCAGCGTCTTGATGCTGACGCGAACCTTGGCCGGGCCGATCAGGCGATTGAGGATTGGCAGAACGAAAGCGGCGGTTTTGCCGCTACCGGTTTGCGCCGTCACCCGCAGATCACGCCCTTGGAGCGCCAGCGGAATGGCCGCGGCTTGCACAGGCGTTGGCTCGACAAATTTCAGCTCGGCCACAGCTTTAAGCAGGCGTTCGTGCAGGGCGAATTGGGAAAACACGGGTGCTACCTCGAAGATATGCAAAAAAACAGCTGCATAGGTTACCGGTTTCGAGCGCTCAGGCCGAGTTTCTTTATACAAACGGCAAAAAATAACGCCATCGGGTGGACTCAACTGCGTCCTGAAAACGCCTTCCGAGCCATCGACACATCTTCTATCTGTCAGCACACCTCAGGAAGTCAGAGAGCGAGCTTTTGAGTCAAGTCGCTGTTCCTTATCACGAAAAATCACCAGCAAAACCATGCCTGCAAACGTGAATAAATGGCCGGCTGCCATGCCATACCATATCCCTTTGGCGTCAAAACCTCCCGCATAAGCCAGCGCAAGTCCCAAACCGAGACCTATCGGCCAGTTACCCAAGAGGCTGATAAAAAGCTGTTTTCCGGTTTCACCATAGCCCTGCATAACTCCGCGCAAAATAATGGCTACCGAATCAAAGACAAACAAGAACAATGCAATCTCGATGAAGTCTTCGGTGAGCTGCAAGGTATCAGCTGACCCAGAGGAATCGGGTAAAAACAAAATGGGAATATCCCCTTTGAAAGCAAACATAACCAACAGCAATACGATCGAAAACAACAAACCAGCAAACAGGACAGAAATGATGTTGCGCCGTGATTCCGACAACGAAATGGACTTTGAAACCAATATCGCAGAAGCGTCACTGAAGCCGAACATCAAAACGATGACGATTTCTATAGAGAGCACAGCCAAGGCATTGGCCGCAATCGCCGACTCGCCGAAGGGTGACATGAAAAACGCAGCAACCATGGTCGAGGCAATAGTCGAGAGTTCGAGCAGCCCGATCGGTGTGCCAATAGCAAGAACCTGCGATACCAAGTGCCGACTGAATTTGAATCTATTCGCAGAGAACACGATTCGCCGCTTTCGATACAGATGATCACCCGCCACCAAAATCGCCATGAAGCTGCAGAGCAATGTCGAAATCCCGACACTCGGAAGCCCCACGTCGAACACCGTGAACAGACAGTAGCCAACAAGCAACTTCGCCAACAAATACAGCAGCGATTGCTTGAAAACCTCCCATGGTGCATGCAGCACAGAAAGATAAGTAACCAGAATGGTAAATACAAAAGACGGCAGCAAACTGATCGTGAGAGAGAGAAAAAGCGGAAACATAAGACTGGTCAGTTCACGCGGCTGCTCGAGAACATTGAGCAACCATTCGCCACCTATCAAAAAGGGACTCGCCAGCAATGACACAACCGCCAACGCGATTACACTGTTCAGGACAACCTGCGTGGCCTCTTTATACGCGCCGGCCTCAACCAACTTCCCTAGCATCGGGATGATCGCAAGAATAATTCCATCCCCGAGAATTTTTATAAAAAAATACAGGTTAAACGCCAGGGAAGCGGCCGCAAGTTCTTGCTCCCCCAGTCGCCCAATAAAAAAATAATCGATCGCTCCCGAGGCAAATACGATCAAATTCGAAACAGCCAGAGGCAGCGCCAGTCGGTAAACACCTAATATATTACTCAAGCGAATCATCAATAGTCCTTTAGCGTCTTTCTGGCAATGCACTGTATTAAACAATGAGGGCCACCATCGTCCATTATAAATTCAGACAGATCTACTTCGACCAACATACAGCCGAGCTTCTGGAACACTGCCCTGGTTGCGGGGCAAAGTACAGTTGTCAATAGCACACCGTCGCCGAGATTGACAAAATTACAGGCAAACGGCGTTTCGGTTACGTCCACTGGAATGCAGTCAATCCCTTCCGTCCTTAATCGGTCTATTTCCTCTTCATCAATCTTTCCAGCAGCATAGACAATCGTATGCTTATCAATAACGCCCACGGCGACGTCAAGATGCCTCAGTGTGACGTCGTAATTGACTATTAATGCCTTCCAGCCGTTGTCTATGAATAAATCCTGAATTTCAGTCGCACCTGAATGGGATGTCCTCAATTGGTTCGTCCCGATGACAACCAGACCGTTTCGTACAACGATGACGTCTCCGCCCTCCAACGTCCCTTGTTGAGCCTCATGTGCTAGAGGCCATCCATGATCAGATGCAAACTCTTTGATCAACTGCGTCTCTTTCTCTCGCTCACAAAAACCCATGTTATTTACATAGACGCCGAACGGCGTAAAAATGCTGCTATCTCGGGTATAACATTGATAGGGCAAATCAAGCTCAGACTTTACATATAGGCAGTGAATATCCCGCTTTTCCAACTCACTGACTAACCTGGCGTACTGGCCCAAGGACTTCTCGGTCGGAAACTCAGGACAGGCGTGACTGAGCAAAGGCTGAGACAACAAAACCGCTTCGAGTTTTTCGTATTCGTTATCTATACATGGTGTAATCAAGATTCCGCTCCCTTGGATATCTTCCTGCACCAAGACTCAATTACGCTATGCGTCCCGGTAAAATAAGTATAGCAGTGTTCTGCCTTGTTATAATCCGGCACTACCAATAGTACCTCATGAACTTTCTTGAGGTTGTGATACGGCACCGTCGGCAATAAATGGTGAGTCAAATGCAAACCATTGAAATGCGGATGAACCATTTTCCTCAGGAACCCCGTGGAAGGATGGTTTCTGGCGAAGCTCATGATTCCACCGGGAACAAGACCAACATGATCCGATATGATCACAAAGCTGATGATCGCGTGATAAACGGTTGCTCTGGAAATAATCCAGAGCCCGACGAAAACAGCAACGGCCTCCAGACCAGAAAAATAAAATATCAATCCAAGGACTGCACTCCACCATAGCAAACAATTCAATGCCAACTTCAGTTGCACCGGCAAACCAAAAGCATTACCCAACCACGACTCCAGGCTTAATAGCTCAGAGCAGTAAAGCTTTATCCAGCCCTTTTCAACCAACTGGGGATCATGCAGATAGTCACTGTCTTTTTCCGGATCACCGAGATATCGATGGTGCTGCCCGTGAATACTTCTATATGAATCAAGCGATATGATCATCGGCAATGCACAAAACAACTTGGTCATGACGTCATTCAGTAAAGCACTAGCGGAAAGATTACGGTGTGAACCTTCGTGCACCAATACGACGAGTGCACGCTGCCGCGCGCCCATAAGAATGACGCTTAACGGAATAAACCAATAACTGAAATTCAACACCAGGCAAACCGAAAACGCAATGATGAAATATTCCAAAGCGATATAGCAGATGCTTTTCAGAGTCGACTGACGCATGAGAGCAGAGATATCCTCGCGCAACTTCAACGCGTCCACATCTGATCTTAACTTCTTTAAATCCAGTCTGATCTTATCCTCAAAAAGATTCCTCTCCATGAAAGGCCCCCTCCACCAGAACACCACCTTTTATTGAAAAAAATCTGTTCCCGACATTCTCAACAAAACGTCGATCGTGAGAAACAATTAATGCCGCAGAGTTCATGCGCCTGATTTCATCCTCCAACATTTCCTGGGACTTGATATCAAGGTGGTTCGTGGGTTCGTCCAACAGCAAAAAATTTGGTTTGGTCTGCCGTAGCGCCAACAGAGACAGTCGCGCCCTCTCGCCGAAGCTGGTTCGCAGCATGCTTTTTTTTGTATCAAGATAGGTGAAACCCGCCGAAGCCAGCAGTGCAACAGCCCGAGTTGAATCGGGCTCAGCGTTTTCTAAAACAAAATCGAGTATGGATTTATCAACTGATAGCCTGGATGAGCTCTGCTCGAAGTACCCCACTCGAGCGCTAGGAGTCAGTTCCAGCGCGTCGCTCGACAATCCCGCGATAACACGAAGAAAAGATGACTTGCCAGACCCATTGGCGCCGGTGATAACAATCCTGTCACCTCGTTTTATTTCCAACTCTGGAACCGTGAACAACAACTCTCCCGAAGGATTATTCACCTTGAAATCATAGAGTTTGATCAGATACTTCGCCTCGATCGACTCGGTTTCCAATTTGATTTGCACAGTATCAACGGTCTGTCGATCGGGTAACGTCGTCTTTAGCACTCTTATCTTTTTTTCGATCTGCTTGGCTTTCTGAGAGGCCTTGTCAGAAAAATTATTGACACCCAACTGACGTTGTAATTTCGCACTTTGAGTCAATCTTTCAATTTCTGACTTTCGGTCCTGCAGGGAGTTCTCGAGTTCGCGTTCCTTCTCATACATAAAGCCTTTTGCACGAGAATACGAGTAGGGAAATCTGTATACCCCTATCCGATCAAGGAAAAGTGTTTGCTGAGTCACAGCGTCGAGAAAAAAACGATCATGGCTGGCAACCAACAACGTATTGACCCAGCCAACGGTTTGCAAAACATCAACGAGAATATCTGTCCTGTACATATCCAGGTGATTGGTCGGCTCATCAAGGATCAACAGATCAGGCTCGGATATCAGAGCAGCTGCAAACATCAACATTTTGTTCCAGCCACCGCTTAACTCACGGATTTGCAACTCCCGATACTTCTTCGGAAATTTCAATGACTCAAAAGTGTAGTCAATTTTCCAGTCATCCACGGCATCCGTGAGATAACCACGCAGAAAAACGTCGCATGTCACATTACCTTGAGCGAGCTCAATCAAACCTTGATGGACATAGAAGGATTTCAGACCTTTTTGTCTGGTCAGTGATCCGCTGTAATCATCTGAACTACCGGAGATACATTTGAGCAGGGACGACTTGCCGGAACCGTTGCTACCCACCAGGCCTAATCGGTCACCCTCGGCAAGAGACAGCGCCACGCCTTCAAATACCGGTTCTGCGCCGTAACCCAAAGATAAATCTTCTAGTTTAACCAGGGACATGATTAGATTTACTCCAGTCTCTTACCAGGCACTTTCTTTTATATGATTTCACATCGGCCAATGCTGCGACTTCCTGATGATGCAGATTTACAGAGTAACCAAACAGAGCGATCAGTCTTTCGTTGAAATGACCAAGCAACTTCGGCATTTCGCAGTATGTCGGGCCGCTGTAAATCGTCTGCAATAAAACGTCGGTAGCGCTGGTTTGAATAACGCGAAACTCATTCAGATTAAGATCGTGTTCCACCAGGACATCATCGACAGCTGCGAGAATCGATGCACTGGGCACTACGCGATTATCCGCAGTCAGAAACGCGTCATCACTTCTGCCGTTGACTTCAGAAATCCGCGCCCCATGACGCCCACAACTGCAAGCTTCATGAGCAGAAACTTCGCGAGCGAGATCACCGTGTTCAAATCGAATCAAGGGCATGAACCAGTTGTTCAGATCTGTACAGATGACCGTCCCCAACTCGCTGGCATCTTTATCAATAATTTCGACATGCACACCGTCCTCAACCACGTGATACATACCGTGACTGCATTGAGTGGCGATTAAACCAAACTCCTCGGAACTGTACTCATCAAACACGGCGACACCCAACTCCCTAGCGTAAAAATCACGCTCGGATTGCGGGCTGTATTCAGAGTTTGTCACTATTGCCTCTACGCCATAGTCGCTCAGCCGCAGGCCCATTTCTTTGATGAGTGGCAGGTAACTCGGTAACGTCGATATTACGCGTGGCCGGAGAAACTCGAGGTGTTGACCCAGCGGTGTGGCCGGGAAGAGATCGGGCAATTGAAATGTTCGATACGTTCCGTCAAAGGAAGAAACCCACAACCCGGCGTGGTGGATCAAATAGATCCAGTCACCTGACTCCAGCGGACGTTTCAGACAGCTGTTATAAAACCGCAACACCTCTGAGTAGTCCCGCAAGATATCCGGTTGATCGTGAAAGCTGATAAACGGTGTGCCGCTGGAGCCGGAAGTCCTTGTGGAGGGTGTACTGATTATTTTATCTGGCGAGGAGACTCGTTCGACCATCTCAAATTCCCGCAACTGCCTTTTTGTCACGATCGGCAACTTGGAAAAATCCTCAAGGCTAGCAATCGCCCCGGGTTCATACCCTACGCTCGTGTAGAGCTGCCGATAGAACGGTACTTTTTCATAAGCGAAATCAACCAGGCGCTTCAATCGTTCAAGTTTGAACTGATTGATATCTTCTTTAGAAAAATGCTGGAACTTCTCCATCGCCTGCGCGTTGGCTGACCAAAAACGCAACGCATCAAGTTGTATGACCCGGGAATCGGTATCCGGTTTCGAAACGCTCTTCGCCAGTTCTTCAATCTGTTCGATCGCATTCGTAAACTTCTGACAATCGTATGTCATCAATCCAGCATCCATGCTCAAGTTACTAATCCTCTACCGTGCAAGATTTATGATGCATCAGTACACACAGCCTGGATGAGCGTCCAGGTTGATCCGGGGAGATATGCGGAATGCCTCTGCTACCGCAAGCCTCACCGTCCTTGATCTGTCCATCGTAGATCAGGATATCGCCCGAATATGTCTTCCACAGAGCGTGTTCAAAGGCAAGTTCAAACGTTTCCTGCAGGCCTATCGATTCATCGTCTTCGCCAAAATGAGCCATTTTCACGTCAGGCATGAACAACGCCCCGCCATGCCCTTCCCAGCCAGTCTCGAGAAGTGAAGTAATGGCTGTTTCGCGAACACCGTAATACATATCCGAATGGAGGAATGGCGTTAGTGTTCCTTGTGACGCCATTTCGTCTTTAGAGATGATGATCGACAGTTGCTCAACGAAGAAGCTTGCTCCAGAACGTTCTACCTCCGCCAAAACGTCAAGGAGCCTGTTGACGAACAGGTCGCCAAGTTCAGTTTTACCGCGAACAGAATGCGCACGACTTTGCCACCAACTCAGACCTCCCACCTCTGAGTCGCGGACATCGTAGCTCCTCAACTCCAGCGTAAGATGAATATTCCCGTCAGGTCGGCCGTTAAGTCCTGCCGCTTTTTCCAGAATCGACATTGATTCTGCGACCAGATCGCCCTCCTCCGGATACTTCATCACCCAACGCCATTCAGAAGGTGCGAACGCTTTGACTAGCTCAATAGGCCAATCGGCGCGCGCGAAGTGACGCTTCAACCCTTCGTTCAAGAACCCTTCTTTCCAGACCAACAATGCCGACTGATGACCCAGTGCACCGTCGCGTTCAGACAACGCTGCATAATCGCCATCGACAATCACGCTCTCGCTGGAATGACAAAGTTCATAATTCTCTACTATCGACGGTAGTCTATGCATTAACGTAATCCTCAAATGCATAAGCCTTGATATTTTTTATCTTGTTATCCGAAGACCACAGGTAAATATCCGGCTTGGCTACACCATTGAAAAAACTGCTTTTAACCATAGAATAAGGGAGCATGTCTTCAAACACGACTTTGGAGCCGACATGGAGCTCGGCATCAAACTCATAGGTACCCACTACATCACCCGACATGCAGGACAAGCCACATAACGTGTATGAAAACTGACTCACTGCAGCCACTTTTCCATTGATGACGCGCGGGCTATATGGGATCTCGAGCACATCTGGAATGTGCGCAGGTACGGAAATATCCAATATCGCGTTTTTATTTTCCCTTCCGTTAATATCCAGCACCCCTGCTACCAGGTACCCGGCGTCCAGCACCCATGCTTCGCTCGGTTCCAAGTAAATGTCCAGATTATACTTATCGCGAAACGTCTTTAGTCGGTAAATGATCCGATCCAGATCGTAACCCGGCGAGGTGAATAAACTTCCTCCACCAAAGTTTATCCACGTCAAATTCCCGCCTCGTATGACCACGTCGAGTTTTTGCTCGATGAGGTCCAGATTAGTACAGAACTCCTGTGCATCTCTTGACTGGCACATATTATGGATTAGGATCCCGCTGTAGGCAGTGTCCAAAGCATCGAGTTCGGTAAGCTTGATTCCCAAGTGAGAGTTGGGTCTGCAAGGATTATATAAATCCTTTTCCACGACGGATATTTCCGGATTAACCCGCACGCCGATTCTGGCATGTAGCTTTATGTCGTGACTCCCTTGCAAGCTCTGGAAAAGCTTAAGTTGCTCTGCAGAATTAAAAACCAGAAAATCAGCTTTCGCGGAATATTCCAGAATTTCCGCCTGGGTAAATGCGGGCTTATAAATACTCAGCACCGCTGGTTTTCTCAACCCGCCTTCAGTGACACTTCTGAATTCGAAAGACGAACCTGTTGAGTAACCAGACACACGCCCATCAAAAAACTCATTGAGGATACCGACAGCATTGAACGACTTCATCGAAAACAGCACCGTACATCCTGCACGTTGCTCAATCATGTTCATAATGGATACATTGCGCTCGAGCAATGACGAATCACATAAATAATAAGGCGTCTTAACTTCAGTGTTCATGGCCATCAAGACATCTTTCATGTCGCATGCCCGCCCAGCTTGACAAGTTTATGATAAAAACCATGTTCCATCTGTCCATACTCTGGCCACATTTCTACCAACCAGTTATGAGCTTCCTGCATTCTTTTATTCGGAATAGCAGGAAACAAGTGATGTACCAGGTGAAAACAGTCATGTCGTGGAAATGCTATAGATCGCATAACCGGGTTCTTGATATAGCAATTCCTGGATTTATAGAGGGCATCCACATTATCAAGGAGGCCACCATGATCAAGATAATCTGTCAGGTATTTTATAACTTGGTATGCAGTGGCAAATGGCACAAGAAAATAGGCAAAAAATACCAGCGGGGAAAAGGTTGCGAAGATAATGAGAAGTACGATATAGCTGCCCCGGACAATTTTCGCCCACAATGGATCTCGCTTCACATAGATCTTCACAAATATATATTCACGCAAGTGTCGCAACGACATGGCAAACAACAATTGCTTCCATACCGCGACGGGCGTAACCGCCTGAGAGAACCCAAACTTTTCAAAGCCACGGAAATCCCCGTCCGCTTGGTAGTCTCCCAAATATCTGTGATGGCTGGCATGCTCCTCTCTGAAGTCACAGTAAGAGCCAAACTCGATAATCCCGAGAATGACTCCAATCCGTTCGTTCCATTTTCTTTCCCGAGTGAAATACAAATGAAAACACTCGTGCGACATGTTATTTATTGCCCGCCATCGAGTACCAATGAAGAATATCAACGGGAAATACAAGACCATGCCCAGCATCAGGCTATAGGTAAAGACAAAATAACTTAATGCCGCAGCCACGATACCGGCGGAGATATGCATAATTGCAATACCGCATGCCATCAGCCTGGAGACTTTACCTCCTTTGAACTGAGCAATTCCCTGTTCTAGCATTTCCCATTGAGTATTCATAAGCGATCCTTCGCTATTCAAGTGTACCGTTGATATTTGCCTGACCTTCTCACATCCAGTGTTGCACAATGGAACGAGCCACCGAATGACTGAAAGTTTCGGAAGTCACAAGGAATCACCTCGTATCCCCAACGTCTGAAGGCGGCAATAAAATCGGCTTCCTGCCGTTCGACAATAACGGTGCGGTCATCCAGCGAGAGCACGTTGGTGTGAATCCATTTGCTGGTCATATATAGCGGGTGCGAGTCTGGAATCGTACTGGGAGGCGGGACCAAAATTTCCCAATCCTTGAAAAACTCCGGCAGTTTGCTTACCCATGCCTTATTGACCAGCACTCGACCGGGAGACAGCGGCATGATTGTGGTGTCGATGTGCATGGGTGAGGCGTCATCAAACTCATAAATATGTATTTTATAGTTTTCTCCAAGCTCTCTTTGCAGCCACTGCACCCCCAACATGTTAGTGACATGGCTGCGTTGCCCGACGATGTCTGCACCAATCCGAAGAAAATCGGCAGCGTCAAAGAGAGGCTCATGCTCTTCGATCACTTGATCAAAGTACTCCTCGGGAAAGGAGTGCCCCTGTTTCCACATCGTATCCCTGAGCATTGGCTTCGGCGCGGATGTAATGTGCGCACCGCGTTTAAAGTAATCGTTCAGAATATCCCTGAATGGAAAAGTCTCAAAGTAGCGACTGCGCCAGGCCATGGGTGTTTCGATAATCTTGTTGCCCAACGCAAACATGCCATCTCTAGGCATGGCGCTGTAATACCCTCCATTCGTAGAGAAGAATGGCGTGACAATGGGTCTGAAATGATCGTGTTCGTTAGGCCTTTTGACCGTAATACCCAATCCTTCGAGCAGTGATGCCAGCCCATCAACCTCTTTTCGAGCGCGCGTCACGTGTTCTTTGTCAAAGCGCTTGCCAGAGTTATCAATAAAAAACTGCTGGGTTCTTTGCGGTATCACTGCCTTCAGGTTCGTGTCCCACTCTGGAATCCTGAAGTCATCAATAATACCTACGATGACCTCTTCCAGCGGATCCCACTCGGTGTAAACACTCACAGGTGATTGAGTGACTTCCTGTTCGATCAATTCACTCTTTTGAATACTTTGAAATTCCATTTTCAATAATCCATGCGCATTACTTTGGGGGCGATCACCGATCTCGATAGCGATACCGCGTCGATGTACTGTGGATCGTATTTGCTGCTACTGAGTTTTCGCTGCATTTGTTCAGTAGACAGTTCTACTTTCCCCGCATGGCCAACCAGCCAGACCCAATCCTGTTCATCAACTTCGAAGTAGGTGACGTGGTGAAATACCTTCTGCATCCGCTCGTAAGACTCTTTCAGGGTCTTGCACCGCCATAAGCAAGAGTTACCTGCCTGGGTAATGAATGCGCCATCCGGACTCAGCAAGGATTTTACATCGGCCCAAAAAGACTCATTATAAAGCCCTTCTGTTTCCGGCCCTTCATCGGGTATATCCATCACGATGAGGTCGTAGGTTTTTCCCTTGCCGAGCAAGTTCGTTATGTACTCCTTGCCATCACCGATAATTATTTTTATGGCGCTGTCATCATTGGCACTGACATACCTTTTTATTTCTTCTTCGGTGTACCCATACGGAAGGTGTTCACCGCAGGCTCGCATGCACTCTTCGTCGATATCTACATGAGTGATTTGACTCACCCCTGCTTCCTGAAGAATTTTTACCGCCACCCCCTCGGACGAGCCAATAACCAACGCCGACTGCGGTAAATTTGGCATACTGAGAAGCGCTGGCATTACTTGCCCTTCATGATAAGCCAATTGGCTTAACTCGGAGCTTTGCCGCTCGTTATTACAGAACAGGGTTCTACCGTGGGCGGTATCCGCAATAAGGATATCCTGAAATCTCGTGCGCCCCTGGAAATGCGTTCTGTATATCTGCCACGTTCTGCTGACCCCATCCGATATAGGCTCTTGCAGCAACATAGGTTCAGAAACTTCGCTCATCCTCACTACCCTCCTCATGCTGTAACATCCTCATCCATTGATGACTTACATTGAGCTTTACTTACTGACAGCCACGCCTCACAGTCTTTATTTGATGCTCATCACATTCGAGTGCAGCACAGATAAACTCGAAAGCCTTATCCGGATCGCACTGCGTCCCACAAGTGAAAATATCGAGAAATAGCGCGCCGAGTTCCGGGTAGGTATGAAAGGAAGCATGAGACTCTTCCAGTAAAACCAGAACTGTAACGCCTTGCGGATCAAACTGTTTGGACACAGTTCCACAGACTGTTGCGCCCGCTTTAGTCGCCGCAGCGCACAAGAGCTCAGTCAGAAAACTTAGATCGTTTAGTTTTTTCGGAGCGACATTATAAAGCTCGCCAAGAGTGTGCTTTCCGAAGAAAGCTCCAGAGTTGTTTTCCATGCAAGTTCCGTCTGCAAGGTAGAAAGTTTTTGCAGACTACATTTGCGCTGAACGATAAGTAAATCCGTAGAAGTGTAACTAAATGTTACATTATTTAAAGCACTTCAAAATCATCAACTTAAAACTACTAATAAGCGCTAAAAACCCATAACTAACGATTAGTCAGGATGGTGCGACGTCCATTTTGCTGACCTCTATCAGTGCAAAACTTATTTATTGTGACTTGCCAAAATTAACGTTCTGGATAGATACGCTTCGAGTTCCCAGGCGCTTTACAGGTTTCGCGCCAACCGACAACTTTCTGACGTCATTAATCAATCTAAAAAAAGACGTAAATTCACAAATTCATCTATGCGAACAGCGATCATTCAAACCTTGTACGGCGCGCCCGGACAGTGCTATGCCGAGCCCCCCACACACCAATGCAGGCGCATTTTTTGTTGCCTGATTTATCATCAACGGCAATACCGCGCGTTTTAAATGCTCTAATTACTCATCGCGTCTCACAGAAGAATCGTTCTCCCATGGATTTCAAACAGCTCTGGCTTACAGCCCAAGACCTCTGGGGCACCCTGGAACAGCATCCGTTTCTGCAATCCGGCCTGGCGCTGATGTTGCTGTTGGTCATCGCGCTAGTGCTCGGACGAGTTGCGCGCTACCTGATCCTGCACGCCAGCCGCATGCTCGGCCGCCAGCCGGCGCTGCACTGGATCAATGACTTTCGCCATAACAAGGTGTTTCAGCGCCTGGCGCAGATGACGCCGTCGTTGGTCATCCAGTTCGGCCTGCATCTGGTGCCGGAATTAAGCAAAACCGCCATGATCTTTCTTGGCAATGTGGCGTTGTCGTTCACCATTCTTTTCCTGCTGCTCTCGGTCAGCGCCCTTCTCAATGCGTCGCTCGACATCTATGCACGTACCGAACACGCCCGGACGCGCTCGATCAAAGGCTACGTGCAACTGGCGAAGATGGTCTTGTATGTGTTCGGCGCGATCATCATCGTCGCCACACTGATCGACCGCTCACCGCTGTTGCTACTGTCTGGTCTGGGTGCAATGTCGGCGGTGATTCTGTTGGTCTACAAGGACACGCTGCTGTCGTTCGTTGCCAGCGTGCAGTTGACCAGCAACGACATGCTGCGTGTCGGCGACTGGATCGAGATGCCACAGGTCGGCGCTGACGGCGATGTGGTCGACATCACCCTGCACACGGTCAAGGTGCAGAATTTCGACAAGACCATCGTCTCGATCCCGACTTGGCGGCTGATGTCCGAGTCATTCAAGAACTGGCGCGGCATGCAGCAATCGGGTGGGCGACGGATCAAGCGCAGCCTGTTCATCGACGCCAGCGGCGTACGTTTCATCCGTGATGACGAGGAGGAAAAGCTCTCCCAGGTGCATCTGCTCACCGATTACATGAGCCGCAAGAAAGCCGAATTAAAAGCGTGGAACGAGGCCCAGGGCAATGTCGCGGCGATGTCGGCCAACCGTCGACGCATGACCAATATCGGCACTTTCCGCGCCTATGCGCTGGCGTATCTGAAGAGTCATCCGGAGATTCAGCCAAACATGACCTGCATGGTGCGGCAGATGCAGACCACTGCGCAGGGCATTCCGCTGGAGATCTACTGCTTCACCCGCACCACGGCGTGGGCCGATTACGAGCGGATTCAGGGGGATATTTTTGATTATCTGCTGGCGGTATTGCCGGAGTTCGGGCTGAGTCTGTATCAGCAGCCGAGTGGTGGGGATTTGCGCTCTGGATTGCTGCCGGCGGTGCTCGGCGCAGCCAGCATTCCTGAACCGCAGAAACACCTCATGTAACCCCACCACTCCTACAGGGGTTATGCAGTGGCTGGGGATTTGCGGATGCCCAGTCGGCTGATCCATACGGCGGCAAGGATGACGCTGCCACCGAGGAACAATCTTCCAAGTTCCTCATGCTGATTCCAGATCAGCAGATTCAGCAGCAACCCCACCGGTACATGCAAATTGTTCATCACCGCCAGCGTGCCGCCGTTGACCATGCACGCGCCCTTGTTCCACCAATACATGCCCAGCGCGGTCGAGACCAGGCCGAGGAACAGCAACACGCCCCACTGCAACGGTGCTTCCGGCAGGAAATTCGCTTTGCCGAACATCAGGAATGCGGGCAACACCACCGCCAGCGCGCCGAGGTAGAAGAAGCCGAAACGCCGGTAATGCGGCAGGTCGCTCGGGTGCTTGGCCACCAGATGCTTGTACATCACCTGGCCCGCGGCGTAGGTGAAGTTGGCCAGTTGCAGGAGCAGGAAGCCCATGAAGAAGTCCGGACTGATGCTGTCGAAGCGAATCACCGCCGCCCCGCTCACCGCCACCAGCGCCGCAATCAGCGCCCATGGGTTGAAGCGGCGGTTCAGCGCATCTTCGATCAGCGTCACGTGCAGCGGCGTGAGGATGGTGAACAGCAACACTTCGGGCACCGTCAGCACCCGGAAGCTCAGGTACAAGCAGACGTAGGTCACGCCGAACTGCAAGGCGCCGATCAGCAGCATGCCGCGCATGAATGAAGGTTCCACCGAACGCCAGCGGGTCAGTGGAATGAACACCAGCCCGGCCAGCACCACACGCACCAGCACCGCGAAATAGCTGTCGACATGACCGGCCAGGTATTCGCCGATCAGACTGAAGGAAAACGCCTGGATCAGCGTGACAAAAAGTAGATAGCCCATGCTCGCCTCGAAATCGAATGGCGGCGACGATAGCGGTTTTTCCACCCCGCAACCAACAAAAATCCCCCTGTAGGAGCTGCCGCAGCCTGCGGCAGCTCCTACAGGGGATCGGTGAGTTACGGGCAAAAAAAAGCCCGATCTCGCTAATGCGTTCAATCGGGCTACAGCACTCAGGAGCAACAAGTGCAAAGGGAGGTTCGATGCGCGTAGAGCCTTGAAGGGGTTGCGCCAGGTCACTTAAACAATCGGGGATTATCTGGCGATTAACCTATCAAGCGACCTGGGACAGCTTGGCGTTGGCCTGATTCAGGCCTTTCTCCTGGAAGTCGCCACCGAGATTCATGCCTTCGGCGTGAATGAATGTCACGTCGTTGATGCCGATGAAACCCATGACCTGACGCAGGTACGGTTCCTGATGATCCGCCGGGCCGCCGGCGTAGATGCCGCCGCGAGCGGTGAGTACGTAGGCACGTTTGCCGCTGAGCAAGCCTTGCGGGCCGGTTTCGGTGTACTTGAAGGTCACGCCGGCACGCAGCACGTGGTCGAGCCAGGCCTTGAGGGTGCTCGGGATGGCGAAGTTGTACATCGGCGCGGCCATGACCAGCACGTCGGCGGCGAGCAATTCATCGGTCAATTCGTTGGAGCGGTTCAGCGAGGCTTGTTCGCTGTCGTTGCGCTGCTCGGCCGGCTTCATCCAGCCGCCCAGCAGGTTGCTGTCCAGGTGTGGCACCGGGTTCGCGGCGAGGTCACGTACGGTGATCTGATCGTTAGGATGCGCCACCTTCCACTGACTGATGAAAGTCTGGGTCAGTTGACGGGAAACCGAATCTTGTTGGCGGGCGCTGCTTTCAATGATCAGAACGCGGGACATGGTGTGTAGCCTCCATCCGAGAATGTTGTAGGTCGATGGAGTGAAGGTTAAACAGAGTCGAATCGATGAAAAAGCGCAAATATTTGCTGCAAAGTATCGAATAATTCGTTTAGATGCTGAACCATACTCCTGTAGGAGTGAGCCTGCTCGCGATAGCGGTGTGTCAGCTACATCTGTGTTAACTGAAACACCGCTATCGCGAGCAGGCTCACTCCTACAGGGATCGGTGTTATTTCGGGCTGCAGGTCAGTTTGATGCGCAGCTTGATGATCTCGCGGGTGAACTTGGCCGTGGCGTTTTTATGTTTGCCGGCCGGTACCTCGATTGTGCGGGTGCGCGGTGCTTCCGGACCATTGCTGAACACCGCTTTGCAGGATGCATCGACATCACCGTAGTTGGCCACCCGAATCGAGCCGATGTCGTTATCGGTGTCGAAGGTTTCGTAATCGATCTTCAGGCCATTGAGATCTTTCTGCACATCGATCGGATACGCAAAAGCAGTCAGCGGAAGCAACGCCAGCAGCACACAACAGAATTTTTTCATTCGGCAGTCTCCATGAGGGACGGCCAGCTTAGGACAAGAGGAGCTATTGATGAAAGCGCCCCGCGTGACCCTGGATCAATGGCGAACATTGCAGGCCGTGGTCGACCACGGCGGATTCGCCCAGGCTGCCGAGGCCTTGCACCGTTCGCAATCGTCGGTGAGTTACACCGTCGCCCGTATGCAGGACCAGCTCGGCGTGCCGTTGCTGCGCATCGATGGGCGTAAAGCCGTGCTCACCGAGGCCGGCGGCGTGTTGCTGCGTCGTTCGCGACAATTGGTGAAACAGGCCAGCCAACTGGAAGACCTCGCCCATCACATGGAACAGGGTTGGGAAGCCGAGGTGCGGCTGGTGGTCGATGCGGCCTACCCGAGCGCACGCATCGTTCGCGCACTGACCGCGTTCATGCCGCAGAGTCGCGGCTGCCGCGTACGTCTGCGTGAAGAAGTATTGTCGGGTGTCGAGGAAGTGCTGCTCGAAGGTGTAGCCGACCTGGCCATCACTGGCCTGAGCATTCCCGGTTACCTCGGTGCGGAATTGAGCGACGTCGAGTTCGTCGCCGTCGCCCATCCAGATCACCCGCTGCATCGACTCAATCGCGAACTGAGCTTTCAGGATCTGGAGACCCAGATGCAAGTGGTGATTCGCGACTCCGGCCGCCAGCAACCACGGGACGTCGGCTGGCTCGGCGCCGAACAGCGCTGGACCGTTGGCAGCCTTGCCACGGCTGCCACGTTCGTCAGCAGCGGCCTCGGTTTTGCCTGGCTGCCACGGCACATGATCGAGCGCGAACTGAAAGATGGCTCGCTCAAGCTGCTACCGTTGGACAGGGGCGGCAACCGCAACTCCAGCTTCTATCTGTATTCGAACAAGGACAAACCCTTGGGCCCGGCCACGCAAATCCTCATCGAACTGCTGCGTACCTTCGACACTTTGCCGCTGGACGCACCGTTCGCCGCCCCTGAACAAGCCTGACACGGAGTTCACCGATGGCGTATTTCGAGCACGAAGGTTGCAACCTGCACTACGAGGAATATGGCCACGGTACGCCGTTGCTGCTGGTTCACGGGCTCGGTTCGAGCACACTGGACTGGGAAATGCAGATCCCGGCACTGGCCGCGCATTACCGGGTGATCGTCCCGGATATTCGCGGCCACGGGCGCTCGGACAAACCGCGCGAGCGCTACAGCATCGCCGGTTTCAGTGCCGATATGCTGGCGCTGATCGAGCACTTGAACCTCGGCCCGGTGCACTACGTCGGGCTGTCGATGGGCGGCATGATCGGCTTCCAGTTCGGCGTCGATCAGCCGCAAATGCTGAAAAGCCTGACCATCGTCAACAGCGCACCCGAAGTCAAAATCCGCAGCCGCGACGATTATTGGCAATGGTTCAAACGCTGGAGTCTGATGCGACTGCTGAGCCTCTCCAGCATCGGCAAAGCCCTTGGCGGCAAACTTTTTCCGAAACCGGAACAAGCCGATCTGCGGCAGAAAATGGCCGAACGCTGGGCAAAAAACGACAAACGTGCTTATCTCGCCAGCTTCGATGCGATTGTTGGCTGGGGCGTTCAGGAACGACTTTCCCGAGTGTTCTGTCCAACGCTCGTCATCAGCGCCGACCGTGACTACACGCCTGTCTCGCTG
Source organism: Pseudomonas sp. AC242 (assembly GCF_979258655.1). NCBI lineage: Bacteria > Pseudomonadati > Pseudomonadota > Gammaproteobacteria > Pseudomonadales > Pseudomonadaceae > Pseudomonas > Pseudomonas sp. AC242. Next base: position 851,138 of record NZ_OZ409873.1, on the reverse strand, counting down.
AAAGAAACCTATGTAAAACTGCTGCCGAATGCGCGGCTGGTGGTGATCGCCGATTCGCGCCACGCCACCCCGCTGGATCAACCCGAACGCTTCAACCAAACGCTGCTGGAGTTCCTCGCCGCAGCCGATACTCAATCTCAGGATCACTGACCCATGTTGAAAAAACTCGCCCTCGCCGCTGGTACTGTGCTGTTTGCCGCCAACCTGATGGCTGCCACGCCGGCCAAAGCACCGCACGTGCTGCTGGACACCACCAACGGCCAGATCGAAATCGAACTGGACCCGGTCAAGGCGCCGATCAGTACCAAAAACTTTCTCGATTACGTCAACAGCGGCTTCTACAACAACACCATTTTCCACCGTGTGATCCCGGGCTTTATGGTCCAGGGCGGCGGCTTCACTCAACAGATGCAGCAAAAAGAAACCAAGGCCCCTATCAAGAACGAATCCAAAAACGGCCTGCATAATGTCCGTGGCACACTGTCCATGGCCCGCACCTCTGTACCTGACTCGGCGACCAGCCAGTTCTTCATCAACGTCAAGGACAACGACTTCCTCGACCAAGGCGACGGCTACGCAGTATTCGGCAAAGTGGTCAAAGGCATGGACGTTGTCGACATCATCGTCAACTCGCCAACCACCACCAAAAGCGGCATGAAAGATGTACCTGCCGACCCTGTTTTCATCAAGTCGGCCAAAGTCATCGACTAAGCTGTACAGGGCGTATCGAGCGGCGCTGGCCTGATCCCGCGCCGCTCACACCGATAAAAGGAGAGCCCGTACTCCGGGCGGTTATCTGATGCTCTATCGCCGTTTCGAACAACTGATCGACATATTCCGCGAGGCGCCGACGGCGTCCCCTCCAGATCGCGTCTGGCCCTTCTATACCTATTACCTCAAACAAGTCTGGCCAAGTTTTGCCGCCCTGCTCGTCGTCGGCCTGTTCGCCGCGTTGATCGAAGTGGCACTGTTCAGTTACCTGAGCCGTATCATTGATCTGGCCCAAGGTACACCGAACCCGAATTTCTTCAGCGACCACGCCCTCGAACTGACGTGGATGCTGGTGGTTGCCCTCGTCCTGCGGCCGATTTTCTTCGGCCTGCACGACCTGCTGGTGCATCAAACCTTGAGCCCCGGCATGACCAGCATGATCCGCTGGCAGAACCACAGCTACGTGCTCAAGCAAAGCCTGAACTTCTTCCAGAACGACTTCGCCGGGCGCATCGCCCAACGCATCATGCAGACCGGCAACTCGCTGCGTGATTCGGCGGTGCAAGCGGTGGATGCGCTGTGGCACGTAGTGATCTACGCAATCAGTTCGCTGGTGTTGTTCGCCGAGGCCGACTGGCGCCTGATGATCCCGCTGCTGACGTGGATCGTCGCCTACATCGGCGCGTTGTATTACTTCGTTCCGCGCGTGAAAGATCGCTCGGTGGAAGCCTCCGATGCGCGCTCGAAACTGATGGGCCGCATCGTCGACGGCTACACCAACATCGCCACGCTGAAGCTGTTCGCCCACACCAACTTCGAACAGCACTACGCCAAGGAAGCCATCGAAGAACAGACCGTCAAAGCGCGAATGGCCGGCCGCGTCGTCACCAGCATGGACGTGGCGATCACTGCCATGAACGGCCTGCTGATCGTCGGCACCACCGCGTTGGCCCTGTGGTTGTGGACGCAGTCGTTGATCACTGTCGGTGCGATTGCCTTGGCCACCGGCCTGGTCATCCGCATCGTCAACATGTCCGGCTGGATCATGTGGGTGGTCACCGGCATTTTCGAAAACATCGGCATGGTCCAGGACGGTTTGCGCACCATCTCGCAACCGGTCAGCGTCACCGATCACGAACAGGCCAAACCGCTGGACGTGGCCCGTGGCGAAGTGCGTTTCGAGCACGTGGATTTTCACTACGGCAAGAAGCGCGGGATCATTGGCGACCTCAACCTGAACATCAAACCGGGCGAAAAAATCGGTTTGATCGGGCCGTCCGGTGCCGGCAAATCAACGCTGGTCAACCTGTTGCTGCGCCTCTACGACGTCGAGGGCGGGCGGATCATGATCGACGGTCAGAACATCGCCGAAGTCGGCCAGGAAAGCCTGCGCGCGCGGATCGGCATGATCACGCAGGACACCTCGCTGCTGCACCGTTCGATCAGAGACAACTTGCTGTACGGTAAACCCGATGCGACCGATGCCGAGTTGTGGGATGCGGTGCACAAGGCGCGCGCCGATGAGTTCATTCCGCTGTTGTCGGACGCTGAAGGTCGTACCGGGTTTGACGCGCATGTCGGTGAGCGCGGGGTGAAATTGTCCGGTGGCCAGCGCCAGCGCATCGCCATTGCGCGGGTACTGCTCAAGGATGCGCCGATCCTGATCATGGACGAAGCGACCTCGGCGCTGGACTCGGAGGTTGAAGCGGCGATTCAGGAAAGTCTGGAAACCCTGATGCAGGGCAAAACCGTAATCGCCATTGCCCACCGTCTCTCGACCATTGCGCGCATGGATCGGCTGGTGGTGCTGGAGAACGGCAAGATTGCCGAGAGCGGCACCCATGCTGAATTGCTCGCCCACCGTGGTCTGTATGCACGGCTATGGGCGCATCAGACCGGGGGGTTTGTCGGCATCGACTGACCCCTCCAAGAGCGTGGGAACGATCACCGCCACAGCCCGCCAACCACGGGCGCTGGCAGTTTTTTTGTGGCCGCTGGAAATCGGCAAAAAGCCTGCTGTACTCAGCCAAGGCTCCGGAACGGAGCCTGTCGTAAGTCTGCAAGGACGCACAACTCGATGCAGTCTCGATAGCAGGGCTATCAAGGACGCCTCTCATGTCTCTGTTCAAACGTTCAGTCACTGAGTTGTTGGGTACGTTCTGGTTGGTATTGGGTGGTTGCGGCAGCGCGGTGATCGCCGCGTCTTCACCGTTGGGAATCGGGGTGCTGGGGGTGGCCCTGGCGTTTGGTCTGACGGTGCTGACCATGGCGTTCGCCATCGGCCACATCAGCGGATGTCACCTCAACCCGGCCGTTTCGGTCGGTCTGTTCGTCGGCGGTCGGTTTCCGGCCAAAGAGCTGCCCGCTTACATCATTGCCCAAGTGCTCGGCGCAATTCTCGCGGCAGCGCTGATTGCGCACATCGCCAGCGGCAAAGAGGGCTTCGATATCGCCGCCGGCCTGGCGTCCAACGGTTATGGCGAACACTCGCCGGGCAAGTATTCGATGGCCGCCGGGTTTGTCACTGAGTTGGTGATGACCGCGATGTTTGTGATCATCATCCTCGGCGCCACCGATAGACGCGCACCACCAGGACTGGCACCGATCGCCATCGGCCTGGGCCTGACGCTGATCCACCTGATCTCGATTCCGGTCACCAACACTTCGGTAAACCCGGCCCGCAGCACGGGGCCGGCACTGATGGTCGGGGGCTGGGCGATCGCGCAACTGTGGATGTTTTGGGTCGCGCCGTTGATTGGCGCGGTGGTCGGTGGCGGGATTTATCGCTGGTTGGGCAAGGAAGAAACCTGAGGGGGGGCCTAAGATCCCTTTGTAGGAGCTGCCGAAGGCAGCTCCTACAGGGGATTTATGTCTGACGGTAGGGTAAGGCTGTTTTGGCTTCTTCGGCGTAGGCGAGGATGCCGGCGCGTTCCTGATGCAGGAAATCTTTCACTGCTGCTTTCAGACCTGGATGCCGCAGATAATGCCAAGAGTGGGTGATCACCGGTTCAAACCCACGAATCAGCTTGTGCTCGCCCTGAGCGCCAGCATCGAAACGCTGATAACCCTGTGCAATCGCGTAATCCATGCCCTGATAAAAACAGGTCTCGAAGTGCAGTCGATCAAACTCCGCCAGACAACCCCAATAGCGGCCGTAGAAACTGTCGCCACCGACCAGACTGAAGGCCATTGCCACCGGCCGTGAGCACTGTTTGGCCAGCACCACGCGAATCGCCTCGGGCATGCGCTCGGCCAGCAGACTGAAGAACTCCCGCGTCAGGTAGGGCGTTTGCCGACGCACTGCATAGGTATTGGCGTAACAGGCGTAGACAAAATCCCACTGCGCCTCGTCCAGCTCGCGCCCCTCCAGCCATTCGAACTCGAAGCCCTGCCCCGCCACCTGCTCGCGTTCCTTGCGCATCTGCTTGCGCTTGCGCGAACTGAGCACGTCGAGGAAATCCTGGAAGTCACGATACCCGCGATTCTGCCAGTGATACTGACAGCCGATGCGTTGCAGCCAGCCCGGTTGTTCGGCCATCGCCGCGTCGGTAAACGGGTCGGTGAAATTGATGTGCGCGCTTGAAAGCCCTTCGATCTCCAGGTAACCAGGCAGGCTCTTGAGCAGTTCAAAACCGTCTTCGACATTGGCCGCCAACAAGCGCGGGCCGCTGACCGGACTGAATGGCACGGCGCTCAACAGTTTGGGGTAGTAATCGATGCCGGCGCGGGCGCAGGCGTCGGCCCAGCCATGATCGAACACGTACTCGCCGTAGGAATGCCACTTGCGATAACTGGGTAACGCGGCGATCAGACGATCATCTTCGATGTGCAGCAAATGCTCAGGTTGCCAGCCGGTGTGGGGGCCAACGCTGCCGCTGTCTTCCAGCGCACTGAGAAAGGCATGGCGCAGAAATGGCTGGTTTTCAGGCACCAGCGCATCCCAGCTTGCGGGAGCGATTTGCGACAGGTTTTGCAGGCGTTGCAACGGCATCAAAAAGCTCTCCACAACAGGACTTCAGCGCCCGGCGAGTATCGCCGATTGCGCGGCATTGCACACCCGCAATCGGCCGACAGCGCTCTAGATCAATAGTTCAGGGCGAATCGATATCGTCATCAACCTGCCATCACTGTGCCACTGCTCTGTCATAAACCATCGCGATACTGGCGCCTGTTTTTAGAGCGCCGGGTTCTACCCGGACACTGTTTTCCGACGCTCGAATCGTCGGTTGTGCCCCGGATGGCTGTGCCATCCCCTCTCATCTTCGGAGATTGCTATGCGTCTTGCTTCCACGAAAACTGCGGCGGCCCTGTGCGGTGGCTTGTTGCTGGCCATGAGTGTTCCGGCCAGTGCTGCAGTCGACGCCAAACTGCTCGACATGCTCAAGGCTAACGGTTCCATTTCCCAGGCGCAGTACATCGAACTGCAAACTGAACTGGCCAAGGATCAGAAGGCTCAGCAAATCGCGCAGCAGGCGCAACAAGAGACCAACGAACAAGTCGCTGCTGTTGCGAAGAAGACCAACGAGCAAAGCGTCTTCGACCAGAAACTCGCTTGGGCCGCAAAGACCCAGTTCAAGGGCGATGTGCGGATCCGTCAGGAAACCATCAAGATCGACGGCGAACCGAACAACGGTGGCCGCGACAAGGATCGTCAGCGCATCCGTGCCCGTCTGGGTGCCTACACCGAGATCAACCCGCAAGTCGACACCGGCATCCGTATCGCCACCGGCGGCGGCGATGATGCCCGTTCGACCAACCAGGACCAGGACAACTACTTCGACAAGAAGCAGATCTGGCTCGACCTGGGTTACATCGACTACCACCCTGATCAGATCAAGAACCTGCACATCATTGGCGGCAAGATGCTCCAGCCGTGGGTCAGCATGGGCGACGTGATCTGGGACAGCGACATCAACCCGGAAGGTCTGGCCGTTACCTACAAATACCCGTTGGGCAGCAGCGCCGAATTGTTCGGCAGCCTGGGTAACTACAACCTCAAGGACAACGTCGACGGCGATGGCGTGCAATTCCGTCACGACCTGCGTCTGACCGCTGGCCAGTTGGGTAGCCGCTTCAACATCACCGACAACCTGAAAGTCACCTTGGGCGGCAGTGTCTACGCCTACCAGAACGACGAAGACAGCCGCTGCACCGGCACTTCCACACCGTGCGCCCTGGCGGTCAACGGCAACTCGGCCAACAACGAATTCCGTCTGTATGAAGGGTTCAGCCAGGTTGATATCGGCGGTCTGCCGATGCCGCTGTCGTTCTACGGTCAGTACGTGAAGAACAACGATGCCGTAACCGATCAGGACACCGCGTGGCTGTTGGGTGCCAAGTCGAAAGTCTTCGGCCTGAACCTCGATTACAACTATCGTGACGTGCAGCGCAACGCTGTGGTCGGCGCCTTCACCGACTCTGACTTCGCCAACGGCACCACCGGTTCGCGTGGCCACAAGTTCAAGGTCGGTTACGACATCGACAAGAACTTCGCCATTGGCGCGACGTACTTCCTGACCAAGGCCGACTTCGCCAGCCGTACCCAGCGTGACGCTGACGCCAACACCCTGCAGCTGGATGCGGAAGCCAAGTTCTAAAACGCTTCACCCTTTAGCCCGGTGCGGGCGGGACGATCCCCATCATCCGTTCGTTTCGCTCGCGCCGGGCTATTTCTGCAGGATGCAAAAATCCCCTGTAGGAGCTGCCGAAGGCTCGGGCCGCGATCGGACGATCGTTTGATCTTGATCTTAAAAAAGATCAAAAGATCGCAGCCTCGTTTCACTCGACAGCGCCTACAGGGGATTATCTTTTCGTCGTTGCTCGGCCAGACGTTCGGCCAGTTCTTCGACGCCTTCTTCCGGTTTCTCCGGCAGCGCCTTCAAGGTCGCTTGCATCAAACGCATCTGACGAATGAAACGCCGACAGTTCGGGCAAAACATCAGGTGATGACGCACCATCAGCTTTTCGCGAAAGCTCAATTGGCCATCGAGATAATCACTGGAGCGCGCCACTTGTTCCTTACAGGTCAGCATTCTCCGGTCTCCTCAAAATGCTCCACGGTCGCGAAGACTTTCAGCCGCGCACGATGCAGCAGCACACGGACATTGGAGAGCGAAATCTCCAGAAGATTACAGATCTCCTCCAGCTCCAGCCCCTGGCGCTCGCGCAACAGCAAAACGCTGCTTTGCAGTTCCGACAGGCTCAGCAGTGTGTGCTCGAGACAGTCGCGCAATTCGCCTTCAGTGAGCAGCGCTTCGGGGGTGTCCTGGTGCCAGGCGAATGGAGCGACCAGCCAATGGCCGTCACCGGGAGAAAAGCGGTCGTCGTCGATCGTGCCATGAGGCGATGGCAAATCATCCATCAACACTTCCCGGCGATTTTGCTTATAACGACTTTTGGCCGAGTTGGCCGTGATGGTCAACAGCCAGGTCTTGAGACTGGAGCGGCCTTCGAAGCTGGCAATGTGACGCACCACCGACAACCAGGCGTCCTGCACCACTTCTTCGACGTGACGCTGGCCGACAATCGCATACGCCACGGCACGCATGGCGCTCTGATACGTCGTTACCAGTTCCTTGAAAGCCTGTTGCTCGCCCGCCAGCAGGCGCGCAAGCAGTTGGGTGTCGTCAGCCGCCATCCAGAAATTTCCTTGTGCCGATTCCGAAAATGATAGCGGCAGGTCTTCACCTGCCGCCATTTCCGAAAAATTACAGCGTTTGAGCCGATTCGGATGTAGGAAAGGTCGGCGCGATTAAGAGGAAATTAAACCTCTTTTCAACGCTTGCGCAGAATCACGCTGCCGATCGAATAGCCCGCACCGAACGAACTCAAGACAGCCAGCGAACCGGCAGCCAGATCGTCCTGATATTTGTGGAAGGCAATCACCGAACCGGCGGAGCTGGTATTGGCATAAGTATCGAGAATCACCGGCGCTTCTTCTTCGGTGGCCTCGCGGCCGAGCAGTTTGCGCACGATCAGGTGGTTCATGCTCAGGTTGGCTTGGTGCAGCCAGAAACGTTTCACATCGCCGACATTGAGCTGGTTCTCTTGCAGATGCTCGCCAATAAGTTCGGCAACCATCGGGCAGACATCCTTGAACACCTTGCGGCCTTCCTGCACGAACAGCTTGTCGCGGGTACCGATACCCTCTTCCGCTGCGCGGTTGAGGAAGCCGAAGTTGTTGCGGATGTTGTTGGAGAACTTGGTCAGCAGTTTGGTGCTGACCACGTCGAACTGGTGCTTGGACGTCGCAGTGTCAGCACGCTCGATGATCACCGCAGTCGCGGCGTCGCCGAAGATGAAGTGGCTGTCGCGGTCGCGGAAGTTCAGGTGACCGGTGCAGACTTCCGGGTTGACCATCAGGATCGCCCGGGCCTGGCCCAGTTGCACGCTGTTGGCCGCTGCCTGAATGCCGAAGGTCGCCGAGGAGCAGGCCACGTTCATGTCAAAACCAAAGCCTTGAATGCCCAAGGCTTCCTGGACCTCGATGGCGATGGCCGGGTAAGCGCGTTGCAGGTTGGAACAGGCAACGATCACACCGTCGATGTCAGCGGCAGTTTTGCCGGCGCGTTGCAGGGCCTGTTCGGCAGCGCCAATGGCCATTTGGCAAAGCACCGACCATTCGTCGTTGGAACGCTCCGGCAGGCGTGGGGCCATGCGTTGTGGATCAAGGATGCCGTCCTTGTCCATGACAAAGCGGCTCTTGATGCCAGAAGCCTTTTCGATGAACGCGGCGCTGGATTCGGTCAGGGCCTGGACTTCGCCGCTGGCAATGGCCTCGGCGTTGTCGGCGTTGAACTGGGCGACGTAGGCGTTGAAAGACTGCACCAGCTCTTCGTTGGAGATGCTGTTGGCCGGGGTGTACAGGCCGGTGCCGCTGATGACGACGTTATGCATGGTCGTTTCTCTAATCTGTTCAGGCAGAAAGTGCTGGAACCGTCGTACCAACACACAAAGGGTCTATTCCCATCCGGGGGACGCAAACCTGGCATCGCTTTATTCCATCTCGCACCACGGCCGAAGGCTCTGGGTCGCGAAACCGGCGTTTATGGTCGCGAAGTTTGCCATAAACGCAGGATTTTGGCGCCTTTCTCAAAATCAACACGGATGATCGTTCCCACGCTCCTGCGTGGGAATGCAGCCCGTGACGCTCCGCGTCACTGGACGCGGAGCGTCCCCAGAGGCATTCCCACGCAGAGCGTGGGAACGATCAGCGTTACGGTTCGACCTGGCTCCACTGTTTGTTCAGGCGTTTGTCGGAAATCGGCACTTTGGTGCCCAACTGTTGGGCAAACAGTGAGACCCGGTATTCCTCCAGCCACCAGCGATACAGCTCAAGCTGCGGGTCGCGTTTGCCTTCCTGGGCATGTTTCGCCGCGCGGGTCTGGTATTGCGCCCAGAGGCCGGCGAGCTCACCGCTCCAGACGCGATCCTTCTGCACCTGCGCGCCGAGTTTTTCGAAACGCTGCTCGACCGCTTTCAGATAACGCGGCAACTCTTTGAGCCACTGCATCGGCGTCTCGCGGACGAAACCCGGATACACCAGATTGTTGATCTGCTGCTTGATGTCATTCAGCGCCACGGCTTGCGCCAGATCGATCTTGCCCTTGAAGCGCTTTTGCAGGCCGTGCCAGAGCTTGAGAATCTCCAGCGTCAACCGGGCCACGCGCTCGGCGTGCTCGGTCCAGTTGCCGCGTTTGCGCTCGGCCAATGCCGCCAACCCGGCGCCATCACGGGGCAACGGGTCTTCGCCTTCAAGAATGCAGCTGTCGAGACTGGCCAGCAGAATGTCTTCAACCAGCGCATCAACGCGGCCCAGCTCGCGATAGAGCAAGCCCAGTTCGGTCTGCCCCGGCAACTTGCCGCGCAAGAATTTGGCCGGCTCCGCCAATTGCTGCAGCAACAAACGCTGCAAGGCGCGACGATGCTGGAACTCAGCCTCGGCCGGGGTCGAGAAGCGCCCTTCCTTGACCGTACCGCCCTCTTCGACCAGTGCCGGATACACCGTCATCGACAGCCCGGCGATCTTCTGCTGGGTCTTTTCCGCCACCGGGGCGAAGACTTTCGCCTCCACCGGTTGCTGGCTTTTCGCGCTCTGCGGCACGGCCAGTGCAGCCTGACTGGCTTCGGCAAACCGCGCAGTCAGCTCGGCCAGGTCGCGACCTTCACCGAGGAATTTGCCCTGACCATCGACGATTTCCAAGTTCATCCGCAGATGCCCTTCGACGCCTTGCTCAGCTTCTGCCCACGCCTCATCGCTGACCCGCGCGCCGGTCATGCGCAACAACTCGCGGCCCAGCGCCTGCGGCAACGAACCGTCGGCAAAGGTCATGCGTTGCAAGGCAGCCTTGATGAAGTCCGGCACCGGCACAAAATTCTTGCGCAGCGCTTTCGGCAAGTTGCGCACGAGTGCGATGCACTTGGCCTCGATCAGCCCCGGCACCAACCACTCCAGGCGTTCTGGCGGCAACATCGGCAGCAGCGGCGCCGGCACGCGCAGGGTCACGCCGTCGCGCGGGTGATTGGGTTCGAAGTGATAGGTCAGCGCCAGTTCCAGATCGCCGATGTGCAGCGTGTCCGGGTAATCGCGCGCGGTGACTTCACTGGCCTCGCGGGCCAACACGTCTTCTTCGCGCATGATCAACAGCTGCGGATTCTTCTGGCTGTTGATCCGGTACCAACTGTCGAAGGTCGCGGTCTGGTGAATCTCCGCCGGCAGCCGCGCATCGTAAAACGCATACAAGGTTTCTTCGTCGGCGAGAATGTCGCGGCGACGAGCCTTGGCTTCCAGTTCGTCGAGCTGTTCCAGCAGTTGCTGGTTGGCGGTCAGGCACTTGGCTTTCGACTGAATCTCGCCACGCACCAGACCTTCGCGGATAAACAGCTCTCGCGAAACCACCGGATCGACCGGGCCGTAATGCACCGGACGGCGGCCGACCACGATCAGCCCGAACAGGGTGATCTGTTCAAACGCCACGACCTGACCGCGCTTCTTCTCCCAGTGCGGTTCGAAATGGTTTTTCTTGATCAAGTGCCCGGCCAGCGGCTCGATCCAGTCGGCATCGATCTTGGCGACCATGCGCGCGTAAAGCTTGGTGGTTTCCACCAGTTCGGCGGTCATCAGCCATTGCGGACGCTTCTTGCCGATGCCCGACGACGGATGAATCCAGAAGCGTCGCTGACGCGCACCGAGGTAGTCACCGTCTTCGGTTTTCTGGCCGATCTGGCTGAGCAACCCGACCAGCACGGCTTTGTGCAGTTTCGGATAATCCGCCGGCTCTTTATTCAGGCTCAACTGCATGTCGCGGCAGATCAGGCTCAACTGGCGGTGAGAATCACGCCACTCGCGCAGACGCAGGTAGTTGAGGAAATTCTTGCGGCACCAATTGCGCAATGGGCTTGCGGTCAACGCCTGGCGCTGCTCTTCAAAACCGCGCCACAGATTCACCAGACCGGCGAAGTCCGAATCGACATCCTTCCACTGTGCGTGAGCCTGATCGGCCGCTTGCTGACGCTCCGGCGGACGCTCGCGCGGATCCTGAATCGACATGGCACTGGCGACAATAAGCACTTCCTGCAAACTACCGAGTTTCGCCGCTTCGAGCAGCATACGGCCCATCCGCGGGTCGACCGGCAGGCGTGCCAACTGACGACCGAGCGGCGTCAGCTGGCTGTTGCGATCGACTGCCGAGAGTTCTTGCAGCAGGTTGAAACCGTCGCTGATCGCCTTGCCATCCGGCGGCTCGATGAACGGGAACGCGGTGATCTCGCCGAGGCGCAGATGCAGCATCTGCAAAATTACAGCGGCGAGGTTGGTGCGCAGAATCTCCGGGTCAGTGAATTCCGGGCGACCGAGGAAATCTTCTTCGCTGTACAACCGAATGCAGATGCCCGGCTCGACCCGGCCGCAGCGACCTTTACGCTGATTGGCGCTGGCCTGGGAAATCGCCTCGATCGGCAAGCGCTGGACTTTGGCGCGATAGCTGTAGCGGCTGATGCGCGCGGTGCCGCTGTCGATCACGTAGCGGATGCCCGGCACGGTCAGCGAAGTCTCGGCAACGTTGGTCGCCAGCACCACGCGACGACCCGGGTGCGACTGGAAAATCCGCTGCTGTTCGGCCGGCGACAGGCGCGCGTACAACGGCAGAATTTCAGTGTGTTTGATTTGCGCTTTGCGCAGCATGTCGGCGGCGTCACGAATCTCGCGCTCGCCGGGCAAGAACACCAGCACATCACCGGGACTGCGACGCTCGCTGCGCTCGTAAGCGGCGATTTCGTCGAGGGTCGCGAGGATCGCCTGATCCACCGTCAGGTCATCCTCGACGCGGTTGCCCTCTTCGTCCTGCTCCAACGTCAGCGGGCGATACCAGGTGTCCACCGGGAAAGTGCGACCGGACACTTCAACAATCGGCGCATCATCGAAGTGCTTGGAGAAGCGCTCCAGATCGATGGTCGCCGAGGTGATGATGACTTTCAGATCCGGGCGACGCGGCAGCAGGGTTTTCAGGTAACCGAGCAGGAAATCGATGTTGAGGCTGCGTTCGTGGGCTTCGTCGACGATGATCGTGTCGTAGCGTTCGAGGTAGCGGTCGTTCTGGGTTTCCGCGAGCAGGATGCCGTCGGTCATCAGCTTGATCAGGGTGTTGGAATCGCTTTGATCCTCGAACCGCACCTGATAGCCGACCAGCGCACCGAGCGGCGTGCCGAGTTCTTCGGCGACGCGGCTGGCGACGCTGCGAGCAGCGATTCGGCGCGGTTGGGTGTGGCCGATCAGACCGTGCTGACCGCGACCGATTTCCAGGCAGATTTTCGGCAACTGGGTGGTTTTGCCCGACCCGGTTTCGCCGGCGATGATCAACACCTGATGCTTTTCCAGCGCCTTCTTGATCTCGTCGCGCTTGGCCGCAATCGGCAGACTGTCGTCATAACGAATCACCGGCAGGCTGGCCTTGCGCGCCAGCACCTGATCACAGGACGCCTGCATGCGCGTCACCCACTGGGCCAGTTTGTCCTCGTCAGGCTTCTTGCGCAGCTCAAGCAACTGCCGCCGCAGCCGGTGACGGTCGGCAAGCATGGCGTGATCGAGGTTTTTCAGCAGTTTGTCGATGGAGGGCGATTCGTCGGTCATCGGGTAGGCAATTCGGTCGTCTATATGTGCAGGGGGCGGATTGTCGCAGATTTGGCGGATTTGTGGCGTGTCAGGGGGATTGCGGCCCTCACCCTAGCCCTCTCCCTGAGGGAGAGGGAACCGATTGGGGGATGCTTCAAAGGTACATCGACCTGAAAGAGCTTTGCCGAACCCATAATCGCCAAAATCTTTCAGGTCAATGTTTGGCGCAAGACAACTCGGTCGGCTCCCTCTCCCTCTGGGAGAGGGCTGGGGTGAGGGGCTTTTAAAAGAGTTATTCGTTATCGAGGCCTTTGCGCCGATACGGGAAGACGTCGATGACTTTGCCGGCGCGAATCGCCTCCTGCAAACTCTTCCAGTAATCAGCGTTATACAACTCGCCATGCAACTGATCGAACAACTTGCGCTGCCCCGAATCAGCAAACAGAAACGGCGGAAATTCCTCGGGAAACACATCCAGCGGCCCGATCGAATACCACGGTTCGGAGGCCATCTCATCTTCGGGCGTGCGCGGCGCAGGAATGTGACGGAAGTTGGCCTCGGTCAGAAAGCAGATCTCGTCGTAGTCATAAAACACCACACGGCCGTGCCGGGTGACGCCAAAGTTCTTCAGCAGCATGTCACCGGGAAAGATATTCGCCGCCGCCAGTTGCTTGATCGCCAGGCCGTAATCCTCCAGCGCCTCGCGCACCTGCGCGTCGTTGGCGTTCTCCAGATACAGATTGAGCGGGGTCATCCGCCGTTCGGTCCAGCAGTGGCGGATCAACACGGTGTCGCCTTCGACTGAAACCGTCGACGGCGCCACTTCCAACAATTCCTCAAGACAGGCCGGATCAAACTTGCTCAGCGGAAAACGGAAGTCGGCGAACTCCTGGGTATCGGCCATGCGCCCTACCCGGTCGACACTTTTCACCAATCGGTACTTCTCGATCACCGTGGCGCGATCGACGTTTTTCGACGGCGAAAAACGGTCCTTGATGATCTTGAACACGGTGTTGAAGCCCGGCAGGGTGAACACGCTCATGACCATGCCGCGCACACCCGGCGCCATGATGAACTGGTCGTCGGTGTTGGCCAGATGGTTGATCAGTGCGCGGTAAAACTCGGATTTGCCATGCTTGTAGAAACCGATCGAGGTGTACAACTCGGCAATGTGCTTGCCCGGCAAAATGCGCCTCAGGAAGCCGATAAACTCCGCCGGCACCGGTACGTCGACCATGAAATACGAACGGGTGAACGAGAAGATGATCGACACGTCAGCTTCGTCGGTGATCAGCGCGTCGATCTGAATCCCGCGCCCTTCGCGGTGCAACAGCGGGATCACCAGCGGCCATTGCTCGTCGCGGGTGTAGATGCGCCCGACCAGATACGCGCCCTTGTTACGGTACAGCACCGAGGAAAACAGCTCGACGCTGAGTTCCGGGTCCTTGCACACCCAGTCCGGCAGGTTCTCGCGCAGTTGCGCTTCGAGCCGGCGCAGGTCACCCGGCAAATCGGCGTAGTCCTCGCTGAAACGGTAGTCGGCAAAAATGCTCGCGAGCATCCCCGACAGTTGTCCCTGCGGCTTGTATGTGCGGGTTTGCGCAGCGCGGGCGCGGCGCAGGCTCGGGCGCGTGGTGTGGATGAACATGCAGCCGTCGCTGATCAGGTCATGGCTGAACAGCCCGCAGAAAATCGAGTTGTACCAGGTCTCGGACAGCTCATCATCGAAGCGCAGGTCGATGACGCTGATGTAGGCGCTTTTCACCAGCGGCCAGCAACTGACATTCATCAGCGTTTCATCGTCGAAGTACTCGCGCAGGCGGGCGATGGTTTCGCCGACCTTTTCTTCATAGAGATTGATCCGCGCCGCCGACGCCGTCTGCGTCTCCTGCCAGCGTGCCTGCTCGAAGCGCTCCCGGGCACCGTCGGTGATGCGCCGGAAATGCTCGCGGTAATCGTCAAAGCCATCGAGGATCATGCGGGCGATGTCGGTGGCTGGCCATTGCTGCGGCATAGATAAGACCTCGGCGTGCATTGGGAAATCTGTGCCTGAGCTTAGCCACGGATACGCGCGCAGGTGAAGTGCAATTTCTGCCAAATCTGCGTCAGGGTTGTACAGCGACACAGTTTTTAGCAAAGTTTTTTAAATCGACCGTTCGGTCAGTTAATCACCTTGTCGGTCCCTCTGGCCGTCCTGCGCCAGCCCGCGAATTCTCTGGGCTTCGGATCCAATACTGATCAGGCGCGTCTAGTTCGTGGCTTTGCTGCCAATGCACTTACCGTCAGTGCCGATTCCAGATTGGTCTTACCAAAATAGTGGCACTTTGATATACAGCCCGCCATTACCCGCCTCATAACAAGATCCTCGCTGACGAGGACGACCTCCCCCCCTTCAAAGATCAAGGAGCACACTGATGTCTATCCGGAATCTGCGCATAGGTTTGCGCGCCAGTTTGAGCTTTGCCGTTTTGGCCGCTCTGCTGGTGGTGGTCGGCCTGTTCGGGCTGGGCCAGATGAAAACCCTGCGTGAAAGTGCAGCGGTGATCGAAGAGTCATGGATGCCCAGCATCGAGAGCATTCATGACGCGGCGGCGAATATCGCCAGCATCCGTCTCGAATCCTTGCGTCTGATCGCCATCACCCAACCCGCCGTGCGCGACAGAAGCAAAGGCATCCTCAAAGCCCAACGCGATGAGTTGCTCAAACGCCTCAACGATCACAAAGCCTTGATTGCCAACGATCAGGAACAAGCGATGCTCGACGGCTTGAACGCAGCCGTCGGCAAATACCTGAGCATTCTCGATCAGATTGTCAGCCAGATTGACGCCGGTCAGAACGAGCAGGCGGCCACCCGTTTGAGCAACGAGCTGGCACCTCAGGGTACTGTGCTCGACAAGACGCTGGAGCAGATGATCAGCCTCAATCAACAAGGTGCCGACGCCGCCGCCGATGCCGCCGCAGCCATGTACCAACGGGCATTGTGGATCGTCGCGACCATCATCGTGATTGCCCTGATTGCCACGCTGCTGTTGGCCTGGCAGTTGACGCGCAGCATCACCACCCCGATCAATCAGGCACTGGGTGTAGCGCGACGCATTGCTGCCGGTGATCTCAGCGGCCAGATCGTCAGCACTGGTAAAGATGAGGCTGCGCACCTGCTCGACGCCTTGGCCGAGATGCAGGGCAATTTGCGCTCGACCATTCGAGGAATTAGCGAATCGGCACAGCAACTGGCTTCCGCTGCCGAGGAAATGAGTTCGGTGATGGAGCAAAGCACCCGCGGCCTGCAACAACAGAACGATCAGATTGAACAAGCCGCTACAGCAGTCACCGAGATGAGCACAGCGGTGGACGAAGTCGCGGCCAACGCGGTGTCCAGCGCCGAAGCGTCTGCCGCGTCGAATGAAGACAGCAAGCACGGCCACGTGCAGGTCAGCGAAACCATCAGTTCGATTCAGGAGCTGGTCGATGCGGTACTCGGTGCTTCCGAACAAGCCGAGGGCCTGGCCACTCAGGCACAGGACATCAGCAAAGTGCTGGAGGTGATTCGCGGGATTGCCGGGCAGACCAACTTGTTGGCGCTCAATGCGGCGATCGAAGCGGCGCGCGCCGGTGAAGCCGGGCGCGGTTTTGCCGTGGTCGCCGACGAAGTGCGTTCGCTGGCACAACGCACGCAGAATTCCACCGAAGAAATCGAGCTGATGATCAGCAGCATCCAGCAAGGCACCGGGGCAACAGTGGGCGCGTTGCAGAGCAGTGCCGAGCAGGCTGGCCAGACGTTGCGCCGAGCCAACAGCGCGGGTCAGGCGCTGGAGAAAATCACCGCGTCGATCTCGCAGATCAACCAGCGCAACCTGGTGATCGCCAGCGCGGCCGAGCAGCAGGCACTGGTGGCGCGCGAAGTCGATCAGAATCTGGTGACCATTCGTGACCTCTCCACGCAAACCGCCGCCGGGGCGACTCAGACCTCGGCGGCGAGCCAGGAGTTGTCGCGTCTGGCGGTCGATCTCAACGGTCTGGTGACACGCTTTGTGATCTGAGCGCAAAGTTGAATGCCCGAATAGCGGTTGCCATCGTCAGGGCGCTCGGCAACACTCTCGTCCCGATCAAGGAAGGAGACCCGCCGTGAGCCCTGTCGATATTTTCCGTATGTTGTCGCTGGCGGCCATCTGGGGCGCGAGTTTTCTGTTCATGCGCATTATTGCGCCGGTGATTGGCACGATCCCGACCGGTTTTTTTCGCGTGTCGATTGCGGCCGTTGGCCTGCTGGTGATCCTCGGGCTGATGCGCGTGCGCTGGGATTTCAAAGGCAAATTGAAAACCGTGATGCTGCTGGGCGTGATCAATTCGGGGATTCCGGCGACGCTGTATTCCGTTGCGGCTCAGGTGTTGCCAGCCGGCTACTCGGCGATTTTCAATGCCACCACGCCGTTGATGGGCGTGCTGATTGGCGGGTTGTTCTTCAGTGAAAAACTCACTGCTGCCAAGTTGGGTGGGGTGTTCCTCGGCCTGTTCGGTGTTGGCGTGCTGACCCGCGCCGGCCCCGTGGCGTTCGACTTGCAGTTGTTGATGGGCGCCGTCGCCTGCCTGCTGGCGACCACTTGCTATGGCTTCGCCGGTTTCCTCGCGCGGCGTTGGCTGGATCAGGCCGGTGGACTGGACAGCCGATTGTCGGCGCTGGGCAGCATGCTCGGTGCGACGTTGTTCCTGTTGCCGCTGTTCGGCTATAGCGTAATCACTGCACCGCCAGTCAGTTGGGGCGGCTGGAATGTCTGGCTGTCGCTGTTGGGCCTGGGGTTGGGCTGTACGGCGTTTGCCTACATCATTTATTTCCGCCTGCTCAGTTCGATCGGTCCGGTGAAGTCGATGACCGTGACCTTCATGATTCCGCCGTTCGGGGTTTTGTGGGGGGCGTTGTTGCTGGATGAGCCGTTGTCGATGGCGCACATTTATGGCGGGGTATTGATTGCGCTGGCGTTGTGGCTGGTGTTGAAGCCGGCGTCGGTGAAACCTGCGCAGGCGGCAGCCCGCTAGACTTCTGGCGCTGCTGAAATGGCTATCGCGAGCAGGCTCACTCCTACAGGGGAATGCATTCCAATGTGGGAGCGAGCCCGCCTGTCAGCTAGTCAGTTTTACGGAAGACAAACGCCAGACCGACAATGATCAACAGCATACCCAGCACACTTAACGTCGCCAGGCGATTGCCGAAAATCAAGTAGTCCATCACTGCCGTCACCGCCGGCACCAGATAGAACAGACTGGTGACATTCACCAGATTGCCTCGCGCGATCAATCGATACAGCAACAGCGTCGCCAGCACCGAGACCACCAGCCCCATCCACAAAACAGGCACGATAAAGCCTGTGCTGTGTTCAAAGTGGAACGGCTGGAACGGCACGAAAATCCCGCACAACAACAGCCCGGCCAGATACTGCACCGGCAGTGTGCCGAGGGGATTGTCGGTGATGCGCTTCTGCATGATCGAGCCCAGCGTCATGCTCGCCAGCGCCAGCAGACCAAACAGCATCCCCGCCCAGGACATCCCGGCCAGACCGATGCCTTGGTAAACCACCATGATCAGCCCCGCCAGACCCAACGCCAGACCAAACATCCGGCTCGCCGAGCGCTGCCGCTCCATCAACACCACCGTGAGAATCGGCTGCACGCCCATGATGGTTGCCATCACCCCCGGGGTGACTTTGGTGTTGAGCGCCAGCAGATAGAAAATCTGATAAGCCCCCAACAACACCACGCCGGTGGCGATCGCAAACAGCATCGGCCGTCGACCCTTGGGCAACTTCAGTTTGAGCAGCGGCGCCAGCAGCACCAGCCCGCACAAGGCAATCACAAAGCGAATCAACAGAAAGGCAAACGGCGAAGCATGGGCCAGGCCCCATTTGGAGAAGATCGCACCGCTGCTCCACAGCAGGACGAACAGGCTCGTGGACGCAGCCGCGAGCGCGGTTTTTTTCGACAGGACAAACATGAATACCACCTGTAGTCAGGCAAATAGCCAACTCAGCCGAAGCTGAAATTCAGTAGGTTTTTCTGGCGGGCGCAGGGGTCAGCAAAAACTGCCGATCAGCCCGAAACGCCAACGCCCGGCGGTGATACGACTGCGCACACCGGCGTGCTACTGACAGGTGGAGGGTAATGACTGATCTGCTGGGGCTGCTGATTCCCGCACGGCACGACGCCAGCGTTGACCGCTGAATCGACTACCGCGTTGATGAGGGATGCAGGCATAGGGGCAGATCTTTTTTGAAGGGCTGGAAGGTGAACCATGGGGCTCACGAGCGCCGACTATAACCAGCGGGCGACATCGATTGCAATGATTTGGGCAAAGGGCCGGCAGGGACAGTTGGCTGCAAGGTGAATAGGCTGGATCGCAATTGCGACACCCCACCATCGAGGACAAGGAATGCACGGGATCACATGCCAAGGGAACGGACGTATTTGCGCTACCAAGTGTATAAATCACAGGCCAGAAAACAGGCTGGGGTTACTTTCGCAAAGCTGCACAAAGACTTGTTGCAGCAAGGGATAGTGGATGTTGATCACTCCAGAGTTCGTTTCGAAGCAATCGATGCTCAAGCGCTGAGTGCCTATGAAGAATGGTTTGATCCTCATTTCTCTTGGCGAGATGTTGTCAGGTGGAAGGCCAAAGAACCCCTTAGCTTCGATTTAGCAATCTGGTTTGATCAGGAGTTATGCGGACTCTGCTTTGCGAACCCTAATCAGAGCCGGTTACGAGTGAAAATTGTGCGTCTGGAAGGAAAGCCCGATAACGATCACCCTCTCAAAAGCCGAGTTGCGACATTTGCCTTGACCGCCGTGACTCACTTCGCGCGAATCATCGGCAGTACCCAACTTGAAATTCAGGAACCTCTCCCTGGAGTGATTTCCCTGTACCGGCAACTGGGTTTTGAATTCGACTCGGAGGGTAGGCTTGTGAAGCTGATTTGGTAAGACTAGTATCGGGCAACTGCTCATTTAATGATCAACGCCGGAGGCACCATGAAGGCTGCCGTTGAAAAAAAGGCGCCAGGCGCCAGGCCGATAAAAGCTGATAGAAAACGCTCTTCTGGAAAGTTGTCTGAACAGGAGTTGCATCGAATCAGAGAAGCATTGGTGAATCCAGCCGCGGAAGAGCCAGGAGGCGTCCTCGCTGGCGCTTCGTTCACCTTCTCTTCATAAAAAAACCGCTCACAAGGAGCGGTTTTTTTATTACAACCTCCAGCCTCAACCAAACAGCCAATACCCCAACAACGTCAACACCACCACCGCCAGCACCGGTCGCATCACGCGGTAGGCCTTCGGATGACGGCGTTTCCACTGTTTGACCACTCCACTGAACTTGTCGCTGAAGTTCTTGCTCCAGGCGTAAGCCTGGTTGATCCCGCCGACGCGCTCGTCGTCAAGGTTCTGCGGTGCGGTGGCGCGGCCGAGCCAGGCGCTGATCGAGCGGTTGATGCGGGTCATGAGGCGGTTGCTCAGCGGACGCTCGACGTCGCAGAACAGGATCACGCGAGTTTGTTCGGTTTCGTTCTTGACCCAGTGCACGTAAGTTTCGTCGAACATCACGTCTTCGCCGTCACGCCAGGCGTAAACCTGACCATCGACGAAAATCCGGCAATCGTCGGAGTTCGGCGTCGACAAGCCGAGGTGATAACGCAGGGAGCCGGCGAACGGATCGCGATGCGGGTTCAAGTGGCTGCCACCCGGCAACAACGCAAACATCGCACCTTTTACGTTGGGAATCGCACTGACCAGTGCCACGGTCTTCGGGCACAGGGTTTCAGCCGACGGCAGCGGTTTGTCATACCACTTGAGGTAGAAACGTTTCCAGCCCTTCTTGAAGAATGAGCCGAAACCGGCGTCGTTGTTCTTTTCCGCCGCGCGAATATAGCCTTCATCGAACAGATGCATGGCCTCGTCGCGAATGGTTTCCCAGTTGTCGCGTAGTACGTCCAGTTCCGGGAATTTGCTGCGATCCAAATACGGCTTGGACGGCACGCCGGAGAACAGGTACATCAAGGCATTGTACGGAGCGAAAAGTGCCGAGTGGTTGACGAACTGGCGCAGAACCGGCAAACGCGCCTTGCCGCGCAAATGCACATAGAGGATGCTGCCCACAAACAGCAGCAGCACCGACACCTTGGCGGCTAACGAAAAGCTCATCAACGACTCCTTGAATAAAGACAACGCTGCGCAATGCCCTTTACCCGACATGGCAGCCGGCCATGATAAACACTACCGGCTTCGGACAAAACCCGCCTTACACAAGATTCAGTGTTAAGCATTGCGCAACAAAGCATTTATTAGCATAACGATCCTGAACCCCGGCTGACCTGAATCAACTGGATTACTGCTGAGTCTCCTGCTCAGTGAACAGATCGCTGAACAACATGCTCGACAGATAACGCTCACCCGAGTCCGGCAGAATCACCACGATAGTCTTGCCCTGCATCTCCGGCGTCTCCGCCAGACGCACTGCTACCGCCATCGCTGCACCGCAGGAGATGCCGCACAAAATCCCCTCTTCCTGCATCAAGCGCAGGGCCATGGCCTTGGACTCTTCGTCGGTGACCTGCTCAACCCGGTCGACCATCGACAGATCGAGGTTCTTTGGCACAAAACCGGCGCCGATCCCTTGAATCTTGTGCGGGCTCGGTTTGATTTCTTCACCCGCCAGCGCCTGGGTGATCACTGGCGACGACATCGGCTCCACCGCCACCGACAGAATCGGTTTGCCCTGGGTATTCTTGATATACCGCGAAACGCCCGTGATGGTTCCGCCCGTGCCAACCCCAGCCACCAGTACATCCACCGCACCATCGGTGTCGTTCCAGATTTCCGGACCGGTAGTTTTTTCGTGAATCGCCGGGTTTGCCGGGTTATCGAACTGCGCCGGCATGAAATATTTGTCGGCATCGCTGGCAACGATCTCGGCAGCCTTTTCGATGGCGCCTTTCATGCCCTTGGCTGGCTCGGTCAACACCAGCTCGGCGCCCAGAGCCTTGAGGACTTTACGGCGTTCGATGCTCATCGAAGCCGGCATGGTCAGCATCAACTTGTAACCACGGGCAGCAGCAACAAACGCCAGACCGATCCCGGTGTTACCCGACGTCGGCTCGACAATGGTCATGCCCGGCTTGAGTTTGCCGCTGCTTTCGGCGTCCCAGATCATGTTGGCGCCGATCCGGCACTTGACCGAATAACCGGGGTTGCGCCCCTCGATCTTGGCCAGAATGGTCACGCCACGCGGCGCGATGCGGTTGATCTGCACCAGCGGCGTATTACCGATGGAATGGGCGTTGTCAGCGAAAATACGGCTCATGGCTGGGTCCTTATGCAGCATTGAATTCAGCCTTCAAAGGTATGCCTGTTGCCCATCACAGTCCAGTCGGGTCGAACGTCTGCGCGACGTAACAGTCAATCGCTTACATCGTCAGGGAATTGCCGTCATGAAGCGTCGCTACAGTTGGCCATTAGGGATTTTCGCCGTCGTCGTTGTGCTGCTGATCGCGCTGCACATCGCCCTGCCCTACATGGTGCGCGACTACCTGAACGGCAAACTGGCGGACATGGGTGACTATCGGGGCCAGATCACTGATGTCGACTTGGCCCTATGGCGCGGCGCCTACAAGATCAATGGGCTGAAGATCGTCAAGGTCGACGGCAAGGTACCGGTACCGTTCGTCAACGCACCGCTGATCGATCTGGCAGTCAGCTGGCATTCGCTGTGGTACGACCATGCCGTCGTGGCGCAGGTGAGATTCGTAAATCCTGAAGTCAATTTCGTCGATGGTGGCGCTAACAAACAGAACTCACAAACAGGTCAAGGCACCGACTGGCGCGCGCAACTGGGCAAATTGCTGCCGATCACTCTCGACGAAGTACAGATTCAGGACGGCAAGATCAGTTTCCGCAACTTCAATTCAAAACCTCCAGTGAACATGAACGCGACCAATGTCGACGCGAGCATCTACAACCTGACCAACGTGGTCGACAAACAGGGCAAGCGCGACGCCCGCTTCGAAGGCAAAGCCCTGCTGCTGGGTCATGCACCGCTGGAAACCACCGCAACGTTCGACCCTCTGAGCAATTTCGAAGACTTCGAGTTCCGCCTGCGCGCCAAAGACATCGAACTTAAACGCATGAACGACTTCGCCTCGGCCTACGGCAAATTCGACTTCAACGCCGGCCACGGTGATGTGGTGATCGAAGCCCAAGCCAAAAAAGCCCAGGTCAACGGCTACATCAAACCCCTGCTGCGTGACGTCGAAGTGTTCAACTGGCAGCAGGACGTGGAAAACAAAAACAAGAGCATCTTCCGCTCAGTCTGGGAGGCTTTGGTCGGTGGTACTGAAACCGTGCTGAAGAATCAGGCGAAAAACCAGTTCGCCACCAAGGTCGAACTCAGCGGCAACGTGCATCAGCAAAACATCAGCGCGTTCGAAGCATTTTTGCAGATTTTGCGCAATGGTTTCGTACAGGCATTCAATGCCCGGTATGAGCGGCCGAAGCCAGATGCGGGTTAGGGTTCATTTCTGGAAAAGCATCCAGATATAGAGTATCGGCGCCAATCTGAATATCCGGGGCCGGCCATTCAACGGTCCAACCGTTATCGCCCAAGATGGCAGTCGCAAAGACTTGGGGATCAAGCAAGGGCTGCAACTGCTTATACGTTTGAATATCTCGACTCAAATCGAGTGTCAGCGCGCGACCATCAACAAAGCAGAGTGCAAGCCGACTATCAGAGAGCGCAGTAACTGCCGCCAAGCGTGGTCGTTTCATGGATAACATCAATTCAGCGCCTCCGGGCAGATGGGGACTGCTTCGCAGCCCAGCGGGAGCAAGCTCCCTCGCCACAGATTCAGTGGACATCCTGAAGGCTATCGCCAAATCGGCGATACCTGAATAATGGCCATCGGCCGAGACTGAGTCAACATGTGACGCCCCATTCAGAGACTGAATAAGCCGTCTGCGTTCACAGTCGACCGGGCTGCGCGTTATAGTCGGGCATCCGATTATTTCGCCCCCGCCCTGCCCGTCAGGTCGGCGTTACCGTTCGAGGATTAGCAGATGAAGTTCGAAGGCACCCAGGCCTACGTCGCCACCGATGACCTGAAGCTGGCGGTCAACGCCGCCATCACCCTGGAGCGGCCGCTGCTGGTCAAGGGCGAACCGGGCACCGGCAAGACCATGCTCGCCGAGCAATTGGCCGAATCGTTCAATGCCAAGCTGATCACCTGGCACATCAAGTCCACCACCAAGGCCCATCAGGGTCTGTACGAGTACGATGCGGTCAGCCGTCTGCGCGACTCGCAACTGGGCAATGAGAAAGTCCACGATGTGCGCAACTACCTGAAGAAGGGCAAACTCTGGGAGGCTTTCGAGTCCGAAGAGCGGGTCATTCTGCTGATCGACGAGATCGACAAGGCCGACATCGAGTTCCCCAACGACCTGCTGCAAGAACTCGACAAGATGGAGTTCTACGTTTACGAGATCGACGAAACCATCAAGGCGAAGAAGCGCCCGATCATCATCATTACCTCCAACAACGAGAAAGAACTGCCGGACGCCTTCCTGCGCCGCTGCTTCTTCCACTACATCGCCTTCCCGGATCGCCCGACCCTGCAGAAAATCGTCGACGTGCACTACCCGGACATCAAGAAGGATCTGGTCAGCGAAGCGCTGGACGTGTTCTTTGACGTACGTAAGGTGCCGGGTCTGAAGAAGAAGCCATCGACCTCGGAACTGGTCGACTGGCTGAAGCTGCTGATGGCCGACAACATCGGCGAAGCGGTATTGCGCGAACGCGATCCGACCAAAGCGATCCCGCCACTGGCCGGTGCCTTGGTGAAGAACGAACAGGACGTGCAACTGCTTGAGCGCCTGGCGTTCATGAGCCGTCGCGGCACCCGCTAAGAGGCTGATGCCATGCTGCTCAACCTGTTCAATGAAATGCGTGCTGCCAAGGTGCCGGTGTCGGTGCGCGAGTTGCTCGACCTGATCAACGCGCTGAAACAGCGCGTGACCTTCGCCGACATGGACGAGTTTTATTACTTGTCGCGGGCGATTCTGGTGAAGGACGAACGCCATTTCGACAAGTTCGACCGCGCGTTCGGCGCCTACTTCAATGGCCTCGAAAAGCTCGATGATCACTTGCAGGCGCTGATTCCCGAAGACTGGCTGCGCAAGGAATTCGAGCGTTCGCTGAGTGACGAGGAGCGCGCGCAGATCCAGTCCCTTGGCGGCCTCGACAAGCTGATCGAAGAGTTCAAGAAGCGTCTGGAGGAACAGAAGGAACGCCACGCCGGCGGCAACAAGTGGATCGGCACCGGCGGCACCAGTCCGTTCGGTTCCGGCGGTTTCAACCCGGAAGGCATTCGGGTCGGCGATGCCGGCAAGCGCCAGGGCAAAGCGGTGAAAGTGTGGGATCAGCGTGAGTACAAGAACCTCGATGATTCGGTGGAACTGGGCACGCGCAACATCAAGGTTGCCCTGCGCCGCTTGCGTAAATTCGCCCGTCAGGGCGCAGCGGAAGAACTCGATATCGACGGCACCATCGACCACACCGCCAAGGACGCCGGTCTGCTGAACATCCAGATGCGCCCTGAACGCCGCAACACGGTGAAGCTGTTGTTGCTGTTCGACATCGGCGGTTCGATGGACGCCCACGTGAAGATTTGTGAGGAACTGTTCTCGGCCTGCAAGACCGAGTTCAAGCATCTGGAGTACTTCTACTTCCACAACTTCGTTTATGAATCGGTGTGGAAGAACAATATGCGCCGCACCTCGGAACGCACTTCGACCCAGGACCTGCTGCACAAGTACGGCGCCGACTACAAAGTGATCTTCATCGGTGACGCCGCCATGGCGCCGTATGAAATCACCCAGGCCGGCGGCAGTGTCGAGCACTGGAACGAAGAGCCGGGTTACGTGTGGATGCAGCGCTTCATGGAGAAGTACAAGAAACTCATCTGGATCAATCCGTATCCGAAAGACACCTGGGGCTATACCTCGTCGACCAATATCGTGCGCGATCTGATCGAGGATCAGATGTATCCGTTGACGTTGCGCGGGCTTGAGGAAGGGATGCGGTTTTTGTCCAAGTAAGATTGCGAAGGTAAATACTGAAAGGCAGACCGTATGAAAGCGGCTGCCTTTCAGGCTCGCGAATTTACCAATCTGTCGCGAGATAAGACTTGCAGAGCCGGTCCATGAAAGAGGTGTCCAGAATCGCGGGGCCGACAGCAGTCGTTTTTTGCCCGCGGCGTTTTTTCTTCCCTCTGGCGACAACTTTCGCCCCGCCATTTTCCAGCGCTACCCTGCGATTTTTTTCAATGTCCGTTTCAGGACTCAGGGTCACTTCACTCTTCATTTCGCCCTCTGGCGCCAGAAAGCGAAACCTTACGCTTTTCACCTCAGCACCCGCGTTGGTCTCCACGGTCATCAGCTCCATGGCGTTACCACTCGCCTCCGTGCGGTGATTCCAGTGAAACATACGCATCATGTCGACGGTTGCGGTGGACATAAATGTCTCGATACGCGCAACGATGTCCTGATGACCGGCCCGGTCGGCGTCCAGTCGTTGCACATTGTAGAAACGATCGATGCTCGCCCGATAAACCGGCACGCAGTCCACACCCTCATAAAAACCGACAATGTGCCCATCGACACTGTTCGCACATTCGCCCTTTGATTGGGCCATTACTGTCATAAAACGCATCTGTAACTTCCTTGTAAAAGATGAAGACCGATAGTTCCACACCCCTTAGACAAGTGATGTAGGGCGACTTACCTAAACGTGGGGAATCGTCTCGGTCTTCAGTCCGAAGTACGGACACTTACAAGTAGGACTGCAGGTAGTGGATATGGTCTTGCCATGCACGTTCCTGCATGACCGGGGTGAACCGAACCTTGTCACCCGGCAGACGCTGCGCCAGCCGCGCCAGTGCCAACGGCGTCAACGCCCCCAAGCGTGGATAACCACCAATGGTCTGACGATCATTGAGCAAGACGATCGGCTGCCCGTCTGGTGGCACCTGCACCGCACCGAGTGGAATGCCTTCGGAAATCATCGGTTGCCCCTGATAGTGCAAGGCGCTGCCCAACAAGCGAATGCCCATGCGATCAGCGCGACTGTCCAGCGACCAAGCCGTGTTGAACACATCAAACAGGCTCTGCCCGCTGAACTGGCCGATCTGCGCGCCGAGCACCAGATCCAGCGGTGCATTCGATTGCAAATCCGGCCGTAATGCCAAAGGCACTTCGCGAAGCAACAGCGATTCACCGCGATAACTCAGCGCCGCCCCCTTGGCCAGCGGCACGCCCAGGCCATCCAGACCACCGAACTCTTCACGCACAACCGTCGCGCTGCTGCCCAAGACCTTGGGGGCCTCGAAGCCACCGGGCGCCGCCAGATAAGCCCGGGCACCGAGCAGCGGTTGCGTGAACAGCAACTTCTGTCCTTTACCCAACTTGAAACTGCGCCACGGCGCCAGCGGTTGACCATCAATCTGTGCGCCAAGATCAGCTCCGGCCAGCGCCAGCAAACAATCCTCTGCAGCGACGACGGCAAACCCGCCGAGGGTGATTTCGATCACCGTTGCATCGAGGTTATTGCCGAGCAACCAGTTGGCCCAGCTCATCGAACACCAATCCGCCGCACCGCCCTGGGTCACGCCCAGATGGCGCACGCCGAAACGTCCCGCATCCTGCAACAGACAGAGCGGTGTACTCGCTTCAATCGTCAGTCGGCTCATGCCAGTGCCTCCAGTGGCGTGTCATCACCGCCCAGATTGACGAATTCGGCATGACTGACCGCTTCGAATCGCACGGTGTCGCCCGGTTGCATCAGGCTGTAGCCGTCACGATTGCGGTCGAACAGTTTGGCCGGAGTGCGACCGATCAGGTTCCAGCCGCCGGGAGAGACCACGGGGTAAGCCGCCGTCTGCCGTTCGGCAATGCCGACGCTACCGGCAGCGACTTTTTTGCGTGGTGTGTTCAGGCGAGGCGCGGCAAGCACTTCTTCGACCAACCCCATAAACGCGAAACCCGGCGCGAAACCAAGGGCGAATACCTGATACTCACGTCCGCTGTGGCGACGGATCACTTCATCCACCGCCAGACCGCTGCGCTCGGCCAGCAAACTCAACTCAGGGCCGACACTCAAGTCATACCAGACCGGCAACACATGACATTGGCCGCCAGTTCGCGCATTCGGTGACAGATCGATCAGCGCTTCGGCGATCAATTCCCGCGCCTGACTCGGACTCAGTGCAGTCAAATCGTAATGCACCATCAGCGTCGTATAGGACGGCACCAGATCGATCAGTTGCTCACCGAATACCGCACGCAAACGCTCACTGGCAGCGAGCATCCACGGCATGTTGGCTTCGGCGATTTCATCGAACAGACGCAGCATCAGGCAATCCAGTGCCACCACTTCAATCCTTGGGTTCATAAGGCGCTCTGCTGATTCAGGGCCTCGCGAATGCGCTGCACGGCCGCTACCGAACTGGCGTTGTCGCCGTGCACGCAAAGGGTGTTGGCGTGCAGGCGCAAGGCGCTGCCGTCGCTGGCGCTGAGGTTGTCGCCACGGGCAATGGTCAGGGCTTGCTCGATGATTTTTTCCGGATCGTGATGCACCGCGCCCGGCAATTGCCGTGAAACCAGTTTGCCGGCACTGTCGTAAGCGCGGTCAGCGAAGGCTTCGAACCACAATGTCACGCCATATTCATCGCCGATCTGCTGCGCCGCCGAGTTGTCGCGGGTGGCCATCAGCATCAACGGCAGGCTGCGGTCATAAGCGGCCACTGCCTGAATCACCGCCCGCAATTGCGCCGGATTGGCCATCATGTCGTTGTACATCGCGCCGTGGGGTTTGACGTAACTGACGCGCCCGCCCTGGGCTTTGCAGATACCATCAAGGGCGCCGATCTGATAATGCAGGATGTCTTGCAGCTCTTGCGCCGAATACGCCATGGAGCGGCGACCGAAACCGACCAGATCCTGATAGGCCGGGTGTGCACCGATCTGCACGCCGTGGCTCAATGCCAGGCTGACGGTCTTGCGCATGATGCTCGGGTCGCCGGCATGGAAACCGCAAGCCACGTTGGCACAATCGATGAAGGGCATGACCTCGGCATCCAGACCCATGGTCCAGCTGCCGAAGCTCTCGCCAATGTCGCAATTCAATAGCAGGCGGCTCACGGTGAACACTCCTGTAGGTGCTTGTCTTTTTATCTGTAGGACTGTGCTAAGCAGGTTATCAGTTACTGCGCATCGAGTTGCTTGCCACGGGTTTCCGGCAGGCTCAATGCCGCGATAATCACCACGCCGTAAGACACCGCCGCAAACGCGCCAATGCCGACACTCAACGGCACCTTCTGGCTAAGCAAGCCGATCAGCAGCGGAAACAAAGCCGCCAGTGCCCGACCGATGTTGTAGCAAAAGCCCTGCCCCGAACCGCGAATTCGCGTAGGAAACAATTCAGTCAGAAACGCGCCCATGCCGCTGAAAATCCCTGAAGCAAAGAAGCCCAACGGGAAGCCCAGCCACAGCATCACGCCATTGCTGACCGGCAGTTGCGTGTAGAGCAGAACGATGGTGAACGAGCCGACTGCGAACAGGATGAAGTTCTTTTTCCGCCCGAGCAGGTCAGTCAGATAAGCGCTGATCACGTAACCGACGTAGGAGCCGACAATCACCATCGCCAGATAACCGCCCGTACCGAGCACGCTCAAACCGCGTTCGTTTTTCAGAAAGGTCGGCAGCCAGGAAGTGATCGCGTAGTAACCACCGAGGGCGCCAGTGGTCAGCAGTGAAGCGCGGAACGTGGTGAAGAGCATGCCCGGCGCGAAGATCTCGTAGAACTTCGATTGATTCTCCGGCGTTTGTTGGGCTTTAGCCTCGCGATAGATCTCCGGATCTTTCACCAGTCGACGGACGAAAATCACGAAAATCGCCGGCACGATGCCGAGGATGAACAGCGCACGCCAGGCATCTTCCGGCGGCAACACCGAGAACAGCAGCGCATATAGAATCGCTGTGAGCCCCCAGCCCAACGCCCAGCCGGATTGCACCATGCCCACCGCTTTGCCCGCGATCCTTGGCGCGGATCACCTCGCCGATCAGTACCGCGCCAGCCGTCCATTCGCCGCCGAAACCGAAGCCCATCAAGGTCCGGGCGATCAGCAGTTGTTCGTAGTTCTGCGCGAAGCCGCAGAGGAAGGTGAAGAAAGCGAACCACAACACCGTGAGTTGCAGGGTGCGCACGCGACCGATGCGGTCTGAGAGAATCCCAGCGACCCAGCCGCCGATGGCCGAAGCGATCAACGTGCTGGTGTGGATCAGCCCCGCTTCGCCGGTGGTGATGCCCCACATCGCAATCAGCGTCGGCACGACGAAGCTGAGCATTTGCGTGTCCATGCCGTCCAGACCGTAGCCGATCTTGCAGCTCCAGAACGTACGGCGCTCCTGCTGATTGATGTTGCGATACCAGTCGAACGGCCCGGGGCGCGCCGTTGCCGTGGATGCTTCTAGGGTGTCGGGAGCACGCATGGCTTATCTCCGCAGGTTTTTTATTGGTCTTGTTCGTAGCCCCGACGACGCCTATCGTGGGGACCGGATGCGTCGATTTTTCGTCGCGCGGCCCTGCTGCGTCCAACGAATAAAACCCCGCCTTAGCCATAAGAAAAATTTGTCACCCGAGCCTTGCCCATGAACCTGAAGTTTCTCGAGACCTTTGTCTGGGTCGCCCGACTGAAGAGTTTTCGCCTGACCGCCGACAAGCTGTTCACCACCCAGGCGTCGATTTCCAGCCGCATTGCGGTACTGGAAGGCGAGCTGGGGGTGAAGCTGTTTTTGCGCGATTCACGCGGTGTCAGCCTGACGCCCGAAGGGTTGAAAGTGCTGGAGTACGCCGAGCAGATGCTCGACACCATGTCGGCGCTGAAACAGTCGATCGAGACCCGCTCGAGCAAAGTCGGCCGCGTGCGCATTGGCGTGATGGACACGGTGATTCACACCTGGCTCAGCCCGTTGGTGGCACAGATGACGGACCTGTATCCACGGGTGGAAATCGAGCTGGTGGCGGATACTTCGTTGAACCTCTGCGATCAGTTGCAAAAAGGCTTTCTCGATATCGTTCTGCAAACCGATCTGATCCGCCATGAAAGCGTGCGCAGTCTGGAGCTGGCCAGCCATCCGCTCGGCTGGATCGTCGCCAGCAATTCGATCTACAACCGCGACTATGCCGACCTTGCCGAACTGGCGCAGGAACGGATCATCACCTACTCGAAAAACTCCCGACCGCATCAGGATCTGTTGGCTTTGATGCAAGCCAGTGGCGTACTCGCGCCACGCTTGAATTGCGTGAACTCGGTGTCGGCGATTACCCGCTTGTTACGCGATGGATTTGGGATTGGTGTGCTGCCGCCGGTGCTGGTTGCGGAGGAGCTGGCGCGGGGCGAATTGACCTTGCTCAACATCGATCAACGGCCACCGAATCTGCAGGTGGTGGTGTCGTGGCGGGTGGGGGTTGAGTGGGTCGAGGAGATTGTGACGTTGTGTCAGCAGGTGCTGGAGGGGTATGCGATCAAGATGGGCACTGACTATATCGCCCTGACACCGTGATCATTCCCACGCTCCGCGTGGGAATGCAGCCCGGGACGCTCCGCGTCCCTCGAAAGCCGAACGCGGAGCGTCGGTTGAGGCGTTCCCACGCAGAGCGTGGGAACGATCATCAGAGACCGCGCACATCGCGGTCTTCGATCGGCCGGCTCTGGCGCAGACGCCGGCCACCGAGTACGACCCAGTCGATCAAGCGGAACAGGCATTCAATGCCGAACGACAGCAGCAACGCGCCGCTCATGCCCCAGATCATCGCTTCCGGCGTCAGCAGGATCTGATAGCTGTAACCGTTCCAGGTTTCCTTGCGGATATCCGGATCCGCGGCCAACACCACTTGCAGGAAGCGGATGTACCACGGCCCTTGCATCGCCTGGAACTGCTTGTCCAGCGCGATCTGGCGGCTGAGCAAGGTGCTCAGGCTGTCAGCATCGCTGCGAAATACCGGGTCTTCACTGGCGCGATAATGCGCGACCAGCGCCTGCATATCACCCTTGAAGAACTGCTCGGCGGTGCCCTGAAAACCGCGCAAGCCAGTCTGCGCTTCGATCAGATGCGCCTCCACGCGTTTCGCGTAATCGTTGATGAAACCCGGCACCTGGACACCGATCAACAGGCCCGCCGCAAACAACACCAGCCGTACATAACTGAGCAACATCGGGGATAGATCCTTATTCGGTCTTGCCTTGGCTGACACATTCGCCGCGTCGCCACAGGCTCCATTGGCCCGGTTCGTAGCGGGTCCAGGTTTCGTTTTCGGTCAAAGGTTCGGTGGCAATCACCGTGACCACGTCGTTGGGCGTGGTTTCCGCCTGGAAATCGACGATAACGTCGACATCCTTCAGGCGCGCCGGGCCGAACGGGGCGCGACGGGTGATCTGTGCGAGTTTGGTCGAGCAATAGCAGAACAGCCAGTCGCCGTCGCTGAGCAGGCAGTTGAACACGCCTTTGCTGCGATATTCAGCGCACGCGGCGACCAGATCCGGCAACAGTTCTTCTATATCGACCGGTTCCGGGAATGCTGCACGCACGCGGTTGAGCAAATCGCAGAACGCCGCTTCGCTATCGGTATCGCCGACCGGGCGGTAGAAGCTTTTGATCGGGGTGAAATCGGCCAACTGGCCGTTGTGCGCGAAGCACCAGTTGCGTCCCCACAGTTCGCGGACGAACGGGTGGGTGTTGGACAGGCAGACCTTACCGACGTTGGCCTGGCGGATGTGGCCGATGACCACTTCGCTTTTGATTGGATAGCGCTGCACCAGATTGGCGACTTCCGACTCGCAACTCGCCGCCGGGTCCTGAAACAGACGCAAACCCCGGCCCTCATAGAAGGCAATGCCCCAGCCGTCGCGGTGCGGGCCGGTGCGACCGCCACGCTGCATCAGGCCGGTGAAGCTGAACACGATATCGGTCGGCACGTTGGCACTCATGCCCAGTAATTCACACATGTGCGGACTCTCGGGTTACAGGCGCGGCTCGACCCGCATGCGCTGCGGGTTGTTCGGCAAGGGTGGACGACCGTAGCGGTCATCACCGGCGCCGCCAAACGGTTGATCGTCATCGCGGTCATCGGCGCGGGCGGCAGCTTTCGCGGCTTCGGCCTGCTCGCGGCGCGCACGCGAAGCACGCTCGATCGGCAAGCGGATCAACACGAAAATCAGGTAGATGCCGAACGCGATCATGCTGTACATGAACAGATCGGAGATCGCCCGCCAGGCGTTGTTGCCGACCTTGAAGGCCAGGTCCAGCGCGGTGATGGCAATGGACGGCGCAACCTTGGCTTTCACCGGGTCGATGATGGTCGGGCTGAACAGCAACACCGCCATCAGCACACGCAGCGGTTCGCGCAACCAGCGCCACATCCAGGTGGTCAGGCGCATCCATACCAACAGGCAGCCCACAGCGGCAAAGGCGTAGAGGCCCCAGGCGATCAGATAGTCGTTCTCGGTCATGGTGTCCATGGCAAGGCAGGCAAAGAGGCGCTTATAGTAACGACTTTTCGCCCGTGCGGCTTGTCCCAATAGACATGCGACCTGTGGGAGCGAGCCTGCTCGCGAATACGGACTGTCAGTTGAAACATTGTTGTCTGACCCACCGCTTTCGCGAACAAGCTCGCTCCCACAGGGGCCTGCGACGGTTTCAAAAGCTGCGAAAACCCCATTCCGTAATTTGTCCGAGAGCCTTCCATGCCCCAATCCGCCAACGTCATCAGTGCTCCGATTGCCCACAAGGCGCCCGGTGCCGACCCGTATGCCTGGCTGCAGGAGCGCGACACCGACGCGGTGCTCGATTACCTCAAGGCCGAAAACGCCTGGCAGGAAACGCAAACCGCCGATCAGGCCGAGCTGCGTGAAACCCTGTTCGAAGAGATCAAGAGCCGAATCCTCGAAACCGACCTGTCCCTGCCCTCACCTTGGGGCCCGTATCTGTATTACACGCGCACTACGGCGGGCGACGAATACGCCCGGCACTACCGTTGCCCGCGACCGGCGGACGATAGCCTGACCCTCGATGAAAACCGCGAACAACTGCTGCTCGACCCGAATGTGCTGGCCAACG
The DNA here is from genome assembly GCF_979258655.1 of Pseudomonas sp. AC242. Taxonomy (NCBI): domain Bacteria; kingdom Pseudomonadati; phylum Pseudomonadota; class Gammaproteobacteria; order Pseudomonadales; family Pseudomonadaceae; genus Pseudomonas; species Pseudomonas sp. AC242. Next base: position 817,117 of record NZ_OZ409873.1, on the reverse strand, counting down.
GCGGGTTCTTCTCACTCGGTGCGTTCAGCATCAGCCCCGATCACCAGCGTCTGGCCTACAGTGTCGACGCCTCGGGCGATGAGATTTACACGCTGTTCGTCAAGGAACTGGCCAACGACAAAGTCAGCGAACTGGAATTCGAAGACTGCGACGGCAGCATGACTTGGGCCAACGACAGCCTGACCCTGTTTTTCGGCGTGCTCGACGACACCCATCGTCCACACAAGTTGTTCCGCTATCGCCTCGATGGCACTGCTGCCGAAGAAGTTTTTCACGAGGCAGACGGGCGTTTCTTCCTGCATTGCTACCGTTCCAGCTCCGAGCAGCAACTGCTGCTCTCGCTGGGCAGCAAGACCACCAGTGAAGTCTGGGCGCTGGATGCCAATCAACCGCACCTGCCGTTTAATTGCCTGGCCCCGCGTGTCGAAGACCATGAATACGATGTCGATCACGGCCTGCTCGATGGCGTGTGGACGTGGTTTATCCGCACCAACCGCGACGGCATCAACTATGCCTTGTATCAGGCGCCGGACACCGGCATCGCGCCGACCGAAGCCGAGTGGCAAAACCTGATCCCCCACAGCGATACGGTGATGCTCGATGGCGTCAGCCTCAACACCGAGGCCATGACCCTGAGCCTGCGCGAGGGTGGCCTGCCGATCATCGAAGTTCACCCACACGGTCTGACGCCTTATCGCGTGCAATTGCCGGACGCGGCCTACAGCCTCTATGTGCAAAACAGCCTGGAGTTCGAGAGCGACCGTATTCGTCTGCGCTACGAGGCGTTGAACCGCCCGGCACAAGTTCGCCAACTGATCCTCGCCAACGGCGAACAAACGGTGTTGAAAGAAACCCCGGTGCTCGGCCCGTTCGACGCCGATGCCTACGTTAGCCAACGCCTGTGGGCGACGGCGCCGGACGGTACGCAAGTGCCGATCAGCGTGGTGATGAAGCGCGAAATGGTCGGCAAAGCGGTGCCGCTTTATCTCTATGGCTATGGCGCTTACGGTTCGAGCCTTGATCCGTGGTTCTCCCATGCGCGCCTGAGCCTTCTGGATCGTGGCATGGCCTTCGCCATCGCCCACGTGCGTGGCGGCGGCGAGTTGGGCGAAGCCTGGTATCGCGCCGGCAAGCAGGAGCACAAGCACAACACCTTCAGCGACTTCATTGCCTGCGCCGAGTTTCTGATCCTCAACGGCATTACCACAGCGGACAAATTGGCAATCAGTGGCGGCAGCGCGGGTGGTTTGCTCATCGGTGCCGTGCTCAACCAGCGTCCGGATCTGTTCGGCGTGGCGATTGCTGAAGTGCCGTTCGTCGACGTGCTCAATACCATGCTCGACCCGGAACTGCCGCTGACCGTCACTGAGTACGACGAGTGGGGCAATCCCGAGGAGCCGGAAGTCTACGAGCGGATCAAGGCTTACGCGCCCTACGAAAACGTCAGCGCGCAGGATTATCCGGCGACGCTGGTAATCGCCGGCTACAACGACAGTCGCGTGCAGTACTGGGAAGCGGCCAAGTGGGTGGCGAAACTGCGCGCGACCAAGACCGACGACAACGTCCTGCTGCTGAAGACTGAACTGGGCGCCGGGCACGGCGGGATGAGCGGGCGCTATCAGGGATTACGTGACGTAGCACTCGAATACGCATTTGTTTTCAAGGTTTTGGGCCTGGCCTGAGGAACTCCGACGGTCACTTGGGTCTTAATTGCAGACCCAAGAGGCCGATACCCCACAGATCCCTGTAGGAGCTGCCGAAGGCTGCGATCTTTTGATTTTGATTTTTTCAAAGGCAAGATCAACAGATCGCAGCCTTCGGCAGCTCCTACCAGGGACGTGTGAAGCCTGAAACAGTGAAAACAAAAAGACCGTGACGACATGTCAGAACCGACCTTCCTGAACAACGAAATCCGCGACTGGCTGATGGACTGCGGCCTGTTCGATCAATTGCAGCTGGCCGACTTTGCGGCCGCTTCCGGCTACTTCAGCATCAGCACCGTGGCTGAGGGCGAGGCGATTTTCCGTGAGGGCGATGCCGGCAGTTTCATGTGCATCATTCACACCGGTCAGGTCGCCGTGCAGAAAACCGGGCCCGATGGCCAGGTCATCACCATGGCCACCCTGCGCAGCGGTAGGGCGTTCGGTGAAATGGCCGTGCTCGATGGAGAGCGACGTTCGGCCACCTGCATTGCCGCGAGCAACTGCCAGTTGCTGAACCTCGGCAAGGATTCGCTGGAAAAAATGCTCAACGACGCGCCGAAGATCGCCGCGAAGATCATCCGCGCCCTCGCTGTTTCCCTGTCGAAACGCCTGCGCATGGCCGACGGCCAACTGGCGGCGCAACAGGTTTAACCGCCGGGAGATTTTGCCTTGCTGCCGCTCGGTTCAATGCCCGGCACCGGTTGATCCTTGCTCGGTGGGCTGGGCATTTCGATCGGCACCAGCGGCGGACTGCCACTGCCGGCACCGGACTTGGGAATGTTGATCGGCGTGATCTGCGGATACGGCGTCGGCGTTGCGGTACCGGGCGAGCCGGGTTGCGGCGCCGGGCTGACCGGAATGGTCTGTTGCGCCTGCACTGCAGTAATCGAGAGCGCGGCCAGGGCAATGACCGTTAGAATGGTGCGCTTCATCAAGGGCTCCGTTTGGCCTCTAGTCTGCGCTCAGGCTACTCCCAACGGGCCTGCTTGCCTTCCCCCTTGTAGAGATTTCCATGAAACGTTTCGTTCTGCTCGACACCACCCCGATCCCTGAAAGCGGCGGTGCCCTGTGCCTGTTCGAATATGGCGAGGATTTCGTCATCAAGATCCAGGGCGGCGACGGCGGGCAATTGATGAACACGCGCATGCACGGCTCTGAAGATGCCTTGGCCGAGATCCCTTGCCGCAAGGTCGCCGGGCGTCCGGATTCGCGGGTACTGATCGGCGGTCTGGGCATGGGTTTCACCCTCGCCTCCGCGCTCAAGCATCTGGGTAAAACTGCCCAAGTGGTGGTCGCGGAACTGGTGCCCGGCGTGGTCGAGTGGAACCGTGGCCCGCTCGGGGAAAAGTCCGGTCGTCCGCTGCTCGATCCGCGCACGGTGATCCGCCAGGAAGACGTGGCCAAGGTGCTGCAAAGCGAGCCGAACGGCTTCGACGCGATCATGCTCGACGTCGACAACGGCCCCGAAGGCCTGACGCAAAAGGCCAACAGTTGGCTGTACTCCGCCGCTGGTCTGAATGCCTGCGCCAAAGCCTTGCGCCCCAAAGGCGTGCTCGCCGTATGGTCGGCCAGCGCCGACCGGCTGTTTTCCGACAAATTGAAGAAGGCCGGTTTCAAGGCCGAAGAAGTCCAGGTCTTCGCCCACGGCAACAAGGGCACGCGCCACACGATCTGGATTGCCGAGAAGCTCAAGGGCTGAGCTAAACTCTGCCCATAACCGTCATCAGTCTTTTACAAAGGTGAACCCATGAGTTCGTCCACCCCAACCAATACGTCGAAGCTGGATCGCATCCTCGCCGACAACCAGCGCGACAAGGAAATGGGCTACCGCGACAAAGCCCTGAAGATGTACCCGCACGTCTGTGGCCGCTGCACCCGTGAATTTTCCGGCAAGCGCCTGAGCGAACTGACCGTGCACCACCGCGACCACAACCACGACAACAACCCGCAGGACGGCTCGAACTGGGAGCTGCTCTGCCTGTACTGCCACGACAACGAACACTCGCGCTATACCGACCAGCAGTATTTCAGCGAAGGCTCGCTGAGCACGCCGAAGATTGCCAAGGCAACGCACAACCCGTTTGCCGCGTTGGCCGGGTTGATGAAGAAGAAGACTGATCTTCATTGCCTGAACTGGCCTCATCGCTGGCAAGCCAGCTCCCACAATGATTTTGATCGCTCACAAATTTTGTGAACACCCGAGATCCCTGTGGGAGCTGGCTTGCCAGCGATAGGGCCAGAGCAGACACCGCAGATCTCGAACCTGCCACCCCTGCCCCAATCCCCGTATAATCGCGCTCTTTTTCCCGAAGGCACCCCGCTCGTGGCAGACAAACGGTACAGCTGCATTGGTTTGTATAACCCCAAATCACCGGAGAACGTCGGTTCGGTGATGCGCGCCGCAGGCTGCTATGGCGTGGCGTCGGTGTTCTACACCGGCAAGCGTTATGAACGCGCCGCCGACTTCGTCACTGACACCAAACGCGTGCACTACGACATCCCGCTGATCGGCATCGACGATCTGAAAAAGATTCTCCCGCTCAACTGCGTGCCCGTCGCCGTGGAACTGGTCGAGGGCGCCCGCCCGCTGCCGGAATACACTCACCCGGATCGCGCCCTGTACATCTTCGGCCCCGAAGACGGCTCGCTGGATAAAGAGATTCGCGACTGGTGCGAAGACGTCGTGTACATCCCGACCACCGGCTGCATGAACCTCGCCGCGACGGTCAACGTCGTGCTCTATGACCGCATGGCCAAGGGCTTGAACACTCGCTCCGGGCCAAAATTCCGCTAAAACATCGCATATTCGATGGAACGAGCTGACCGCTCTGGCAGTCAGCTAATTTATCCATTACTCATTGCCTGGAGAAAGATCATGACCGAGCTCAAACGCGTCGAACGTATCGAATCCACCCCGTTCCAGAGCCGTTCCGAGCAGAACGTCGAAGGCTGGGAGCGCATCGGCTCGCTGGCTGGCGGCGTGATCATGGTCGGCAAAGGCCTGCGCCGCGGCGGGGTGTTCGGCTTGATTCAGGTGGCGATTGGCGGCGTGGCGATGGCGCGTGGGATTACCGGGCACAGTTCGGTGAAGAGCCTGATCGAGAAGAGTCGTCAGGACATGAACAATGTGCGCGCGAAGATCGAGCGGGCTGGGGAAGAGTTGAGCAAGCTGAAGGCGAATGCCGAGGCGGCGACCAGCACCGCTACGGTGACCGGCAATGATTCGGTGAAGTCGCCGAAAGCCGGGGTTTGATCGCTTAAAAAGCAAAAGATCGCAGCCTTCGGCAGCTTCTACAGGAAAAACGCATTCCAAAGGTAGGAGCTGCCGAAGGCTGCGATCTTTTGATCTTTACTGTAGCAACGCGGTATCAAGGACTTTGGAGGACTCACCGAGAACGCTCTCGGCCAGTTGCAAAAACTCCTTGGTACTCACCGTCCCCAAATGCATCGCCCCACGCAACACATCATCCAGCGAACGCTTGTTGCGCGTCTTCAAGCGAATCTCGCGATCCAGCTCCTGCAATACCACCACCGCCTTCGAAACCTGTGCCGGGCTGATCTGCTCGCCGCGCAAGGTCATGACTTTCTGGCTGTCCCTGGCCAGTTTCGCCTGCAAACTTTGATAACGCTCATCGCTCATGCCACCGGCGCGGCGCACCAGTTCAATGGCGTAATACTCGGCAAAACCCTCGCTGATCCAGTCGCTGCGCTGCTCGTCGTTGATCCGCCCGAACACCTGCGCCAGCTCACGCACCAGCGCGCTGCTGCCGCTTTCGCTGACCAGCGGCAACCGTGTGTTCACGTAGATGGATTCATGCGCACCGAGGCTGCCGCGCCACATCGGGTCGTTGGCGCCGACGATCAACAGTTTGGTCGGATGGCGCGGATAAACCGCCTGCACCTGCGGCCAGACGAACGTCAGCAACGTCATCACGTCCATCCTGCGCATGCCCTGCCCTTGCGGCGAGGCCACGGTGACTTCGGTTTCGCCCAAACGTGTGCGGCGGCTGCCGAGTTGGCCGGCGAGCATCCAGCCGGTCGGGCGGTCGAACAGGCGTGAAGGGTTGTCGATGCGGAATTTGTTTTTGCCGATGCGCGGCCAAGCGGTTTCGATGCTCTTCCAACCGTCGGGCAATTCGAATTGCAGACGCGCGACCAGTTCGGTGCCGTCCTGTTGATCAAGTTTGGCTGGCGGTACCAGTTCGTCGCCACGCATCAACGCCCAAGTCGGGGTCATGCGCGTATCGAAACTACCGTTCTTGCGGCCGTGGCTGATGCGCACGCGGTAGCTCAGGCTGGACTTTTCGCTGGCGGGACGCCAGACCCCGCGCGCCTGTTTACCCGGGCTCAGCAGCCACTGGCCGTCAGCCTTGAAGTCGCTGTAATGGCTGCCGTCGCCAAGATCGAAATCGAGACTGCGCACCGCCTCACCTTTGGCCAGGGTCAGACGCACCTCGGCCTGATCACTTTGTGGCAACAGGCGCACGTGATAATCCAGATCGACTTTCTTCGCCGCCCAGACCGGCGCACTCAGTGCCAGCAGCGCGATCATCAACGCCCGCTGCAATCCGACAGCCATACACACTCCCTGGTAAAGCTTGCGTGCGCAGGGATCAGCCTGCGCGGAAAATCAGATGATCTTCCCAGTCATCCTCCGGCACGCTGCCTTCAGCGAGCATGCGCCCGGATTGGGAGATCCGTTCATGGTGCACCGCATCGCGGTCACCGCACACCAAGTGGTGCCACAGCGGCAGATCCTTGCCTTCGCTGACCAGTCGATAACCACAGGTCGGCGGCAGCCATTTGAATTCTTCAGCCTGGCCCGGGGTGAGCTGGATGCAATCCGGGACAAACTTCAGGCGATTCGGATAATCGCTGCACTGACAGGTTTTCAGGTCCAGCAGTTTGCAGGCGATGCGCGTGTAGTAAACGCTGTTGTCTTCCTCATCCTCGAGCTTTTGCAGGCAGCACAGACCACAGCCGTCGCACAGCGATTCCCATTCCTGGTGATCCAGTTGATCGAGGGTTTTGCGTATCCAGAACGGTTCGACTTTGGCGACCATGGCTCAAGCATCAACATCAGGTGGTGAAAAGGCCGCCAGTCTAGTGCTCAAGGCCTTGCGGGCCAAGCGTTGGCGACTGCCGGTTATGCGGGACTTGTCAGTTTTTGTGGCGGCGCGTAGCTTTGCCAGTCGCAAGGAGCCTTGCCCGCAAGCCATTAACGCTCGACCGCGTTGCATTGTGGTGAACCCTCAGGCTCGGAAAACCCCATCGTTCAGCGCAACTGATCCCGCCGGGTTTTCATTCAAATCCCTGACTCAAACGTAGCAAGGAATCTCTCGATGAGTGCCAACCCTCGCGTTGCCGATTACGCCATTCACCCACAATTCACCGACCGCTGGTCGCCGCGCGCCTTTACCGGCGAAGCGATTCTAGAAGAAACCCTGCTGAGCTTCTTCGAAGCGGCACGCTGGGCGCCCTCGGCGTACAACTCGCAACCTTGGCGTTTTCTGTACGCGCGTCGCGATACGCCAAACTGGGAGCGTTATCTGGGCCTGTTGAATGAGTTCAACCGTAGCTGGGCGCAGCATGCGTCGGCGCTGGTGATCGTGATTTCGAAAACCACGTTCACTGCACCGGGCGCCAGCGAAGAAACTCCAGCGTTGTGGCACACCTTCGACACCGGTTCGGCGTGGGGTCATCTGGCGCTGCAAGCGAGCCTCAGCGGCTGGCACACCCACGGCATGGCCGGGTTCGATCAGGAGCTGACGCGCAAGGAGCTGAACATTCCTGAAGGTTATGCACTGCACGCAGCGGTGGCCGTTGGCAAACTCGGTGACAAGGCAACGCTGGCTGAATACCTGCAGGCCCGTGAAGAGCCGAGCCCGCGTCGCCCGCTGAGCGAACTGGCGGCGGAAGGCGACTTCACCCTCTAAGCCACAGCGCAAATGATCGTTCCCACGCTCCGCGTGGGAACGACTCAAGGGACGCTCCGCGTTCCAATGGGACGCGGAGCGTCCCCGGCTGCATTCCCACGCGGAGCGTGGGAACGATCTGAAGCAAGGAGATCAGTAGCCGCGGTTGAAATCCACTTCCCCGCGCAACGCCTCACCCGCCTGATACGCCTTCAGGTTCTCGACAAACAGCTGCACCATCAACGCCGGTGACGTCGGCGCCGAACTGTGCCCGGTCAGCAGCAAACCCCACGCGGTCCAGAACGGATGCCGCTGTGGCAATGGCTCCTGACGGCAAACGTCGATCACCGCCCCCGCCAGATGCCCTTCCTTCAGGGCTTCCACCAGATCCGCGTCAACCACCGCGACACCGCGCCCGGCGTTGATGAACAACCCGGTCGGCTTGAATTGCTTGAACAGCGCCGCGTCGTAAATATCGTGCGTGTGCTCGGTATTCGGCAGCAGATTGACCACGTAATCCACCTCGCCCACCAGCCGTGGCAGATCGGCCATCGAGCCGACTTCGACAAACGGCGCCTGCTCGCGGGCAGTGCTGGCGATGCCGTATAACTCGATGCCGAACGGCAGCAGGAACTGCGCCACGCTCTGGCCGATGTCACCGGTGCCGACGATCAGCACTTTGCGTCCGACCAGGCTCTGGCCGCTACGATTGTCCCACTTGCGTTCGACCTGGCTGACCAGGCGCGCCAGCACTTCGCGCTCATGGCCGAGGATATAGGTCAGCACGTACTCGGCCATCACCTGACCGAAAATCCCCACTGCACGGGTCAAGCGGTAATCACGGCGCAAACCGTCCGCGAGTAACGGCGTAATGCCGGCCCAGGTCGATTGCAGCCACTGTGGCTGGTGCCCTTGGCGCAGCAGGGTCGCCAATAGATCCGGTTGCCCAAGCCACACCGGGCAATCGGCCGCCTGCCGGGCCAGCTCGGCGGAGTCGCCGCTGGTCAGTACTTCAAGCTCGGGCGCTGCCTGACGCAGCAGCCGGGCGTATATCGCGTGGTCGTGTTCAGCAATCAGAACGCGCATCTTCAAACCTTTCGCAAACCGTGCAAACGGCCGCCGGATTCGGGCGGCCATCGCGGTAAAAACAGTTCCAGGGTAAACCGAGACTCAGAACAGAGCCTCGCAGATCAGACCGGGTCGTTGCGTCGCAACAACTCTTCGGGCAAGTGCTCGATGTACTCGTCCTCGGCCGGCGGCATCTGCAGGTGGTAGCCCTGCTTGTCGAGGTTCTCCAGGACCACGACGATGTCTTCGCTGGCCAGTTTGCGCTCGGGCGACAGCACCAGATCGAAGGAATGCTTCGGCTTGCCGAACGCCAGCATCAGCGCTTCCGGCACACGCTCAAGCGCATCGCTCTTGAGCACGTAAAGGTACATGCCGCTGCGCTTGGAGCTTTGGTAGATGGAACAAATACGTTTCAAGGCTGTTCTCCGGCGGTGGCCAGGCTGTCGAGCAGCTTCTGACCCATGAGTTCGCGGCGCCAGCCACGCAACGACTCAGGCAATTGGTAAGGACCCTCGGGATAACCGCTTTTGACCAGGGCTTCGAGGGTTTTCTTGCGCAGCATCAGTTCCGGGGCAATGCCCAGACGCTCGGCCTCCGCCTGACCCAATGCGCGCAGTTGTTTGATCAACGCAGCGGCTTCGATCGGCAATGGCTCCGCTACGGCCGGCGGCCATTGATCAGGCCCCACACTGCCAGAGCGCTTGATCAGATCAAGCAGAAATTGGCCGTCCTGACGCACGGTACGCGGGTGCATGTCTTCGATCTTGCCCAGGGCGGCGAGGTTGTCCGGTTGCGTGCGGGCCAGCGGCCACAGCGAATGCTCGCGGACAATGCGGTTGCGCGGCAGATCGCGGGCGCGGGCTTCGGTTTCCCGCCAGGCGCACAGTTCACGCAGTACGGCCAGTTGCGCACGCGAGAGTTTCCACGCCAGTTTGGCCTCGCGATAAACCTCGTAAGGATCGGTTTCGCGGCGCAGGTTGGCGACCAGTTCGGCACCGTCCTCCAGCACCCAGGCGAATTTGTCGTCAGACAGTTTCGGCCGCAGCTGTACGAAAACCTCCGCCAAGTGCACGGCGTCTTCGGCGGCGTAGCTGATTTGCGTGTCGGACAACGGACGCTGCAACCAATCGGAGCGAGTCTCGCCCTTCGGCAGTTCGATGCCGAGCACTTCCTGCACCAGCCGCGAATAGCCCATCGAGAAACCGAGGTTCAGGTAAGCCGCGGCCAGTTGTGTGTCGAACATCGGCGCCGGCAGGCTGCCGGTCAGGCGCAACAGCACTTCGAGGTCTTCGCTGCACGCATGCAGGACTTTGAGCACTGCCGGGTTTTCCAGCAGAGCGGCCAGCGGTTGCCAGGCATTGATGGTCAGCGGATCAATCAGGTAGGCGCGTTTGCCGTCGCCCACCTGCAGCAGGCCGGCAATCGGGTAGAAGGTGTCGACCCGCATGAATTCGGTGTCGAGGGCAACGAACGGCAGCTGCTGCCACTCGACGCAAAACTGCGCGAGGCTTTCGTTGTCGCGAATCCAGTGAATATCGATGGCCACACGGCTCTCCCTTGAAGAATGGCGCGCAGTATATATCGCCACCGGCGATTTACGCGCCTGTGAAGGGCAAGAGCTGTAACGAAATGTCCTGCCAGAGAGCAAGAATAGTCTGACAGTGGAAACAGACAGGCCCGACGCGTCAGCACGACGGAGCCGATTGGACTCATTCCTTGGCGAGCACGCCGTCGATCACCGCGCCACGGCAACCGGCAAACATGTCCAAATCCGACTGATAGACCTTGCTCTTGACCTCCAGCAGACCCAGCATCGAGTGGAACAGGTTGTCCTGGCTCAGCGGTTTATCGCGGCTCATCTGCAGGCAATGGGTGTCGACCGAATAAGCCTTCTGATAGTTATCGGAGAACCACGCCAGCATCGCGACATGCTTTTGTTGCTCCGGCGCCAGCATGTAAGGCGTACCGTGCAGGAACAGATTGTATTCACCAAGCGACTCACCGTGGTCCGACAGGTACAACATGGCGGTATCGACTTTGTCCTGATTGCTGCGCAATACATCGATCAGGCTCGACAGCACATGGTCGGTATACACCAGCGTGTTGTCGTAACCGTTGACGATACTTTCGCGGCTGCAGTTATTCAGCGCGTTACTTTCACATACCGGGGTGAAGTGCTCGTATTCCTTCGGATAACGCTTGAAGTATTCCGGGCCATGGCTGCCCATTTGATGCAGAACCAGAACGGTGTCCTTGTCGAGATGATCGATAAAACTCTGCAGGCCTTGCAGGAGGATTTCGTCGCGGCACTCGCTGTTGGCGCACAGCGCCGGGTCTTTCAGGTTGCTGACATCTTGCAGGGTGACGCGATCGCAAGTGCCTTTGCAGCCGGACTGGTTGTCACGCCAGATCACGTCGATACCGGCACGCTTGAGCACGTCGAGCAGACCTTCTTCATTCTTCGCCTTGCTGGCGTCGTAATCCTTGCGACCCATGTTGGAGAACATGCACGGCACCGAAACAGCCGTTTCCGTGCCGCAGGAATGTACATCGGTGAAGGCAATCAACCCGGCTTCCTTATCGAGTTGCGGTGTTGTATCGCGGTTGTAGCCGAGAATGCCGAAGTTCTCCGCACGGGCGCTCTCACCCACAACCAGCACGGTCAGGGATTTGCGCGGCTGGAGTTTCAGATCGGGATTACGCTGGGCGTCTTCGCCGATCTTGACGAACGGTTGCTGCGCCGAAACCACTTGCTCACGCAGGTAACCAGCCGAAGCGCCAATGTAATTGCTGGGCACCAACATCAGGCGAATTTCGTGATGGTTGCGAAACAATGAAGACAAGCCCTGATAGTTGGCCAGGGCTACGCCGCCAATTACCGCGACCGAGGCGACACTGACAATAACTTTACTGAGCAACTCACGGTGCCAGCGACGATAATTAATCGGTAACTTCCACAACAAAAATGAAGGCAAGACACCGAGCAACAGAAGATAAGCAAACAACTTTAACGAGAGCAGATCTCGCACTTCCGTTGCATTGGTTTCGGCAAAGTTACGAAACATGCCGGCATCGATCATGACGCCATATTGACTCATGAAATAAGCCACGCCGGCGCTGACCAGGAATATCAGCGTCAACAGCGGTTTGAGCAGCGGACGAAAGGCCAGAAACGTCAGCACAATGTTAAATGCCGCGAGGATCATTACCCCGAACGCCACGCGCATGGCGATGCCCTTGCCATCGGCGCCGGTAATCTCGAACAGGTGTTGCCAAAGGACAACATTGCAGCCGATTAAAAGAAAGGCACTGGCAATCAACGTCACCCATTCCGGGCGCACGGCTTTTAACTTCAACATAGAAAGGGCAATTCCTGAAAAGAAGAGCCTCGGTCCATGAAAGAAATTTCAATTGTGAAAATTTCATTAACTAAGGCACGAGAAACTTTAAGCAGGCAAGCATCAATTTTTTGTGAAAAAGACGCCAACGAATAGTTGGCTTTTGGCAACGCGCTTAAACTTGCGAAGTATTTGAGAATGGTTCAGCTTTTATTCAGTAAACAATGCGGCCCCTGTAGGAGCTGCCGCAGGCTGCGATCTTTTGATCTTGATCTTTAAAGCCAGATCAAAAGATCGCAGCCTCGTTGCACTCGACAGCTCCTACAGGGATCGGTATTTGATTTTTAAAAAGGGCTGTGGATTTTCTGGTTTGCCCGAAGCAGACGGTTCCGCGCCTAATCGTCGGCCCCGCTCAAAGGTCTGATGATGGAAAACGTCCGCGCCACTGCTCGCCCCGCTGTCTGGCTGATGCTCGCGATCATGCTCGTCGCCCTCAATCTGCGTCCGTCGATGGCGGCGGTCGGCCCGTTACTGTCGGCCATTCGCGCTGACATCCCGCTGAGTTTCAGCGTCGCGTCACTGCTGACCATGCTGCCGGTGATGGCCATGGGGCTGGCGATGTTTTTCGGCATTGGCATCAGTCAGCGGCTGGGCGAGCAACGGACGGTTTTCCTGTCACTGCTGATCATTGGCCTGGCGACGCTGTCGCGGCTGTTTATCGAATCGGCAGCCGAACTGATCGTCAGCGCCGTGTTCGCCGGCCTCGGCATTGCGCTGATTCAGGCATTGATGCCGGCGCTGATCAAATCGCGCTTCGCCGACAACGTCGCTCTGTGCATGGGCTTGTATGTCACGTCGATCATGGGCGGCGCCGCCATTGCGGCCTCGTTCGCACCGCTGGTGATGGTGCAGACCGGGAGCTGGCGCAGCGGTTTGGCCATCTGGGCGATTCTGGCATTACTCGCGTTGCTGTTCTGGTGGTCGCAACGCAGCCAACTGTCATCCACGGTGATGGCGGCAACCAGGAAAGATTCGTTGTTTGCCCATTCCCGTGCCTGGTTATTGGCCATCTTCTTTGGTCTGGGGACGGCGTCCTACACCTGCGTGCTGGCCTGGCTCGCGCCGTACTACGTGGAAAAAGGTTGGAGCGAACAAAACGCCGGGCTGTTGTTAGGTTTTCTGACGGCCATGGAGGTGATTTCCGGCCTGGTGGTGCCCGCGATCGCCAATCGCAGCCGGGATCGGCGGGTGATGCTGATGGCGTTACTGATGCTGATCATCGCCGGGTTTTGCGGCCTGATCCTCAGCCCGCAACAGCTCAGCCTGCTGTGGCCCTGCCTGTTAGGGCTGGGCATTGGCGGTTTGTTTCCGATGAGCCTGATCGTCTCGCTCGATCACCTCGACAACCCGCAACGTGCCGGTGGGCTGACCGCATTCGTGCAGGGCATCGGTTACTTGATCGCCGGCCTTTCGCCGCTGCTGGCCGGAATGATCCGCGATTGGCTCGGGAGTTTCGAGTGGGCCTGGTGGTCGCTGACCGTTGTGATGGGAGTGATGCTGTTGATGGTGTGGCGCTTCGATCCCAGGCATTACGCCCGACACTTTCCCTCGTCGAGCTAAAGGCTTCTGGCCATCTTTCAGCGGTTTGAGTAGCGACGTCGTGTTACTAAAACTTTCTGTCCCACAACTGACTGTGAAACGTCCTACAGGGCTTTGTCCTGGCACCATCGTTCCGTTAGGATCGTTCGCACACGTTTGCGCGGATTCAGCGCAAGGAGCACAGCGAGACAGAACGGATGCTGAACAGTAACTTGCTTCGAAAGCTCGACATGCAGGATCTCATGGTGTTTATCGCTGTTTATGAGCAAAGCAGCGTTACCGATGTGTCAGAAACCCTGTTCGTCAGCCAGTCCACCGTCAGTTACTGTTTGAAAAAACTGCGCACCAGTTTCGAAGACGAACTGTTCATCAACACCCGCACCGGCATGCGTCCGACCTACAAGGCCAGCACCATGTATGGCCATGTGCAGAAGATCCTCGAAAGCATCAACCTGTGCCACGCCGGCGCCCCCACGTTCGACCCGACCCGGCAAGCCGTCACCTTCAACATCTGCGCGCCGGAATACTTCGAGCAACTGATTCTGCCGCGCCTGTTGAAACGTTTCGATTTCGATGACTTACCGGTGATGGTCAACATGCACAAGTTCGAGACCGACGTCCCGGCGGATGAACTGCGCGACGGCAGCCTTGATCTGGTGATCAGTTTCGGTCCCAATTTCCACCGCCATCACACTGACCTGAAATCACGGATGCTGCTGGAGGATGATCTGGTCTGCGTTTTCGACAAACGCGCCACGCCACTGGAACCGCGCCTGAGCCTGCAGGCCTTTACCGAACGTCGGCATGTGTTTCCGACGCCGTGGACATCGACCACCAACATGGTCGACGGCTGGCTCGCGCGGCAGGCGCAAAAACGCCAGATCGTCGCGCGCTCGAACAGCTACAGCGCGGCATTGAAAATGATCACCGGGACTGACTTCATCCTCACCCTGCCCCGCCGCATCCAGCGCTTGCTGACCAACGAAGCGGTGTTCAATCACTGTGAGGCACCGAACGGCTTGCCAGGCTTCACCCTCGACATGCAGTGGAGCCAGAGCGTTGATCAGGACAGCGCCAACCTGTGGTTGCGCGAGCAAGTGGTGAAGGTGTGCAGCGAACTCGAAGCGGCCTGAGTCCTACACGCCAATCGCGGTTTTGCTGTAGGACTCGCGATCCATGTCGACCAGCTCAACGCACAGCTGCACCTCGACACCGGCCGGCCATTCGCACAGGTCCTGCAAGACTGCCAACAGGCTTTCTGACAACTGCTTCTTGATCTGCGGCGAACGCCCGCTGAGCAGCGCCAGCTTCACATAGACGAAGGCGCGCTCGGCCATAGCGGTACCGACCTTGAAGGTCTCGACTTTTACCGCACGGCTCTTGATATCGAACTCCGCCGCGAACTGACCGGAGCCCACCAGGGTGTTGTTGAGCCGCATCAACGCGACGTCGGCGTTCAACTGCGGCAGGTTGGCGGTGTATTCCATGTGCAGGTGTGGCATTGCAGATCCCCGATGAGTTGGCAGAAAGGTCGTACATATAGCACATGTGGCTCATCACCAATCCCTGTAGGAGCTGTCGAGTGAAACGAGGCTGCGAACTTTTGATCTTGAGATTTGAAGATCAAAAGATCGCAGCGTGCCGCAGCTCCTACACGGTGTTGTGGCTCAGGATGGGGTCAGTGGTCGTTCGCTCATGAATTGCTCCAGCCGCGAACGCAACCAGCGTTCGGCCGGATCGCTGTCCACATGGCTGAGCCAGACCATCGACAAATCCAGCGTCGGCGTCTTGAACGGAAAGGGTTCCTTGAACAGCAGCCCCGAAGTGGCCATGGCCGCGGCGGTGTAATCCGGCAGGCTGGCAATCAGGTCGGTGCCGGCCAGCAGCGCCGGCAACGCACTGTATTGCGGCACCGACAGCACCACCTGACGCGTGCGCCCCAGCTCTGCCAGCCACTCATCGGCAAACCCACTGACGTTGGCCGTGTGCGAAACCAGCACGTGCGGCCGCGCGCAATATTCATCCAGCGTCAGCGGCGTATCGCTAGCGTCGGCGCGCAGGATGCTCGGCTGGATGTGCCGCAGCAATTTGCGTTTGGCATTGGCCGGCAGACCTCGGGTCTGGCTGATGCCGACCGTGATATCACCCGCCGCGAGCAGGTCGGGGATGCGCCAGTAATCAACGTGTTGCACCACAAACACCACGTTCGGCGCTTCCTGGCGCAGCGCACGCAACAGCGGCGGCAGCAGGCCGAACTCGACGTCATCGGAAAGGCCAATGCGGAAGGTCATGGTGCTGACGGCCGGGTCGAAATCGCGGGTCAGACTCAGCGCGACCGAAAGTGAATCCAGCGCCGGCTTGAGGTGGCGGAAAATATCTTCGGCACGGGCCGTCGGTTCCATGCGATGGCCGACGCGGATAAACAGCGGATCGTTGAGCATCGTGCGCAAACGATTGAGCGCCGAGCTGATGGTCGGCTGGCCAAGGAACAGCTTCTCGGCCGCCCGGGTCACGTTGCGTTCGAGCATCAAGGTCTCGAACACCACCATCAGGTTGATGTCGGCCTTGCGAAGTTCATTGCGGTTCATCCATTGCCCCCTGCCCCCGGAATACCGGCAGTGTAGAAAGGCCGAAGCCCCGGCGTCCATCGCCACGGTGCGTCAGTTCACCGTCAAGCGCTTCAAGCCAAGCCCCATGACCCGGGAATCGTCGTTCAGACCCAATTGTTGCGGACTGATGGCATCGGGCAAATGAAACTCGATTGTCAGGCGATCATCGTCCGCTAAATGCTGACGGATCGCAGGACTGATCGGGATCTCCAAATGATTACCCTGATGTTGCACCAGGCGCGTAGTCAGCACCTGCTCGCCATTCACACTGACGATCACTCGCTGCGCCGGGTGTTGCGGCAAAACGAATGCCATGACATCCAGCGCAATCGAGCGCGCCTCGGGTGTCACCCGTAAGTCGAGTTGCGCCTGCTGCCCCGCCGACCATGTTCCCCAGTTTTCCGCGGTCGACCAGCCGCTGACCAACTGCCGGGCGGAGTAGTTGAAGATCAGCGTCTGACCGGGACGCATCAATGCCAGTAGTGACATCCGCCGCCCTTCATCCGGCATGCTCAGACACTGCGAACAACGCTTCCAGCCCGGCGCGAGCACCACCAGACCATCCACTCGGGTCAGCAGATCCGTTTCACTGTTGACGCTTTTGGCGGCATCGGCGAGCACCGTATCGTCGAGGATGTACAACGAGTCGGCATCGTACTGCCCTGATTCGAGCATGCGCTGCGTTTTCTGCCGGGCCTGCTCAAGCGCAGTGGAACTCATGCGCCCCAGATAAACGGCGTCGGTTTTCAGGCCGTGAGTCGCGGCAAAATCGGCGATCACTTGCCAGCGCTCAGACTGATTCTGCGGCATCAGACTGCGGATATTCGGGTAATGCGCCGCCGCACTCGCCCAGAACGGATCACGCATCGGCGTTGCCCATTCTGCGGACGGCGTCATCATCTTGCCGTTGCGCAAGCCCATCCAGCCGTTGCGCGTGTCGACGACCTGCAACGTCAACGCCAGCGCCAGCAGCGCGACGACGATGCGTGGCCGGTAACCGCGCACCAGCAGGAACATCACCATCAGGATGAGCGCGTACAACACCGGCCAGAACATCCGCCCCGAGGCGCGAAAAACGTTCGCCAGTTTGATGGCGATTTTCGGTAGCGGGTAGCTGAACGTGTGTGCGCCGACGCCGATCTGGTTCGATAGCGCAAACAACGATAAACCGATCAACGCCAGCATTAGCCAAGGGCGAACGCGAAGCTCATCCTTCAGCGGTTGGCGGTTTCTCAGCCAGGCAATCAGCGCCAACGGCACCAGCAACAGCACACCCAGCCCCGGATAATTGAAGCCTTCGTAATCGCCGCTGGCTTTTGGCAGGTCCGGCAAAATCAACGACCAACCTGCCGGATCCAATGGCGACAGCAAGTTCATCCGGTACAAACCGAAACCGCCGGATTGCGCGCCATCAGCAATAGCGAAGTAACCGACCTGCCAGCAACACACACTCACCACGGCAAACAGCGAAACGCCTTCGAGCAGACCCTGTCGCCGCGTCAATTGTTGGCTGAAGGTCTTGCCGAGCAGATCCGCCACCCAGATCAGCGCCACCATCGCCAGCAGGTACGCATGCACCATGGCGGTGACCGCCAACAGCGCACCCCAGGCCAGACGACGTCGATACAGGTTCGGTAATAACGCCAGGTACAGCGCCGCCAGAATCAGGAAATGCCCGGACAGGGAAAGGTGCCCGCCCATGCGCAGGAACATCGGCGGCGAAAACACCAATAAACCTGTGCCCAGCAAGCGAATCAGCGGATTCCCCGTCATCAGCCCCAGCAGTTTCCAGCCAAACCACGCTTGCAAGACGAAACACGCCAGCAGCCACAGGCCGAAGTACTGGAAGGTCGCCGGTAACCACGCGTTGAACGGTTTGAACAGCAACGCCAGCAGCGGATTGGAGTCGGAGAAAATAATCGAATTGCCCAACTCCAGACCATAGAACGGGTTAAGCCCGAGCGGAAAGGTCCAGGGGGAGTGCCGGAAATATTCCCAGCCCAGATAATGCGTCGCCGGATCGCCCTGCTCCAGCCAGGCAATGTTTTGCGGATCCAGCGCTTGCGGCCCGATCACGCAGAAAAACGCCAATACGCCGAGCAACAACGGCAAAAGACCGAGCACCGGATGGTTTGGTGAAGCCTTCATCGATACGTCCAGAAATTGTGCAAGACAAAGGTGAACGCTGGAATCGTCAGTGCCACCGCAACAATACCCAGCAGATAGTGCAGCCCGGCAATCTGCGCAGCCCAGGCAACGAACATCGCCAGGAAAAAGCCCCCCACGGATACCAGCAGGAAGCGCAGCAGCGTTCGGCCGTGCAAACGGGCAGAAAAACTCCAGGTGGTGTTGATCACGTAGGACACCACCGTCGCCACGGCAAATGCCACGCCGTTGGCCAGCGGCGGTTGCGCGGCGATGAAGTTGATGAACAGCACCGCCACCAGCGCATGCAGCGCGGTGACGAACAGCCCGGTCACGGCAAAGCGCACACCACGCTGGATCAAGGCTGATTTTTGCGCCGAGGTCACGGTTTTTGAGCCAGCACGAACACGCTCAACCCGGCCAAGCGGTTCATGCCCAGCAACGGCAGTTCGAGGCGGCACAAGGCCTTGAGGACACCGTTCACCAGCGGATGATGACGCTTGAGTTGCGAACGCGGCGGCTGGGCTTGCGCGCCTTGCGGCAGCAAGCGCAACGCCACCGCAATCGGAAACACCGCGCCGAAATAATAGGCACCGCGCTGCACCGTCAAACCAGCATCACGCGCCAGCGTTTCGAACTGAGCCAGCGTGTAGCGGCGCTTGTGCTCGAGAAAGTCGTCGTGACCGCTCCACAAGAACTGGAACGCCGGCACTGTCATCAGGAATCGACTGCCCGAGGGCACTTTATCAACGTACATCTTGAGCAAACCGAGATCGTCATCGACATGCTCCAGTACGTCCATCAACAACACCAGATCGGCATCGATGGTTTCGATCCCGCGACGGTAGTGCACCGGTTTGCCGGCGGTGGTCGCGCTGGAGTCGGCGGGATAGCTGATATCCACGCACCACGCTTCGCGTGCATCGGTGTGCCTCAGCAAATGGTGGGAGAAAAACCCCGAACCGGCGCCGACATCGAGGATTCGGCTGATGGGCGCATCTCCCAGCAAACGCCGGGTGGCCGCGGCTTTCGAACAGTAATACCAATGCTCGTTGATGGCGTCGCCGAGGATGTCGGTTTCCTTGAGATCCATGTATCAGTCCTTGGGGTCGTAGACGCGACGCACCAGAAAAACCGGCCGGCGTTTGGATTCGATATACGTGCGGCCCAGGTACTCGCCGAGCACTCCGATGCCGATCAATTGCAGCCCACCGAGAAAGGTCACGGCCACCATCAGCGAGGCATAACCGGGCATGTCGACACCGTGGATCAATGTGCGCAAGACAATGAAAATGGCGAAGGCAAACGACACCAGCGACACTAGCGCACCGACATACGTCCAGACCCGCAATGGCTCGGTGCTGAAACTGGTGATGCCCTCCAGCGCGAAATTCCACAACCGCCAGCCATTGAACTTGCTCTGCCCCGCCACCCGCTCCGGACGCTCGTAATCGACGTGGGTGGTGCGAAAGCCGACCCACGCGAACAGGCCTTTCATGAAGCGTCGGGATTCGGGCAAGGTCAGCAAGGCATCGACCACGCAGCGATCCATCAAGCGAAAATCACCGACGTTCTCGGGTAAAGGCTGTTCGGCAATTTTGTTATGCAGGCGATAGAACCAGTGGGCGGAAGTCTGCTTCGCCCAGGTGTCGCTGCGGCGGCTGATGCGGTGACCGAGCACCACTTCAAAGCCTTCTCGCCAGCGCTCGATCATCAGCAGAATGACTTCCGGCGGGTCCTGCAAATCGGCATCGATGGGTACCACGATCTGTCCAGTCGCGATCTGCAAACCGGCGGACAGCGCCGCTTCTTTGCCGAAGTTGCGGCTCAGGTCGACGATACGCAGGCGCACATCCTGACGCTGATGCTCGAGCAGGCGTTCGAGCGTGGTATCGGTGCTGCCGTCATTGACGAACACCAGTTCAAGATCGATTGACGTCTGCGTCTGAAAGACTTCATTGATGCGCCGCAAAAACGTGTCGAGGCTGTCCTCCTCATTAAAAACGGGGACCACCAGCGATAACGTCACCTGCCCGGCCTGCTGCGTTCCGTGCTCAGTCAAAGGAGTGCTCTTTTTATAGTGATTGTCGGTCGCCGAACGATATTCGACGCCATGAGCCGTTCCGTATTAAGCAGCAGCGTCGACAACGTTGCAAGGATCAGACGGCGTCATTTTGGCCAATCCACAGGCCTATTGCTGCGCTCTAGCCCGCGCTCTTCAGAAACATCCGCCAACGATTGGAAACAAATGTCCGATAGCCAAAAAACCCG
Source organism: Pseudomonas sp. AC242 (assembly GCF_979258655.1). NCBI lineage: Bacteria > Pseudomonadati > Pseudomonadota > Gammaproteobacteria > Pseudomonadales > Pseudomonadaceae > Pseudomonas > Pseudomonas sp. AC242. Next base: position 796,469 of record NZ_OZ409873.1, on the reverse strand, counting down.
TCTGCGCTAGGCTTGCGACCATGCGCCACACAGGCTGTCGCACAATGAATCGCATGGAGCGAACTGAATGTATTTCGAGATTTACAGGCAATCCAAAGGCACCCCGAGCACCGGCAAAGGACAATGGCGCTGGAGACTGAGGGCGGGCAACCACGAGACCATCGCCAGTGGCGAGTCTTATGTGAACAAGGCGGATTGTTTGCATGTGATCGGACTGATCAAGGCTGTGCAGGGGGAGACGCCGGTTAAGGAGATTTAACCGCGCGGGTCGATGCAGTCTTAGTCCCCATGCCAGGGAAGAAGTGAAAAAACTTATTAAGATCGGTATGCAAGGACAAGGCGATGCATAACTCGACGCATAGCGATGTGTATGACTTGATCAAACGGAAGCTGGTGCATTCGCAGTCGTGAATGCCTGATGTGGAGGCGATGTTGCTTCTGCTGAAATGAGAAAGCCCCATAGATTTTCATCTACGGGGCTTTTTCCGTGTAATGGCGAAGAGGTAGGGATTCGCCGCCCTTATTAACCCCCTGACGAAATCTCCCTTTCGCAGCAGATTTCGCTAAACGCCTAAGCTGTTTTCCTTTTGCTGCTCGTCGCGGCAATTCGACCGGAGTTTCCTTGGCAACGAAATAATGGCACTATCGCGACCTCCCGCCCTCACCCTGCAACTAGCAAGAAAATGAGCCAACGTCAATGACAAACCCCAATTTAAAATACAGAAGAGACATAGACGGCCTCCGCGCGCTGGCTGTTATTTCTGTTGTGATTTTTCACGCATTCCCGACTCTGGTGCCTGGGGGATTCGTAGGCGTTGATATATTCTTTGTCATATCCGGCTTTTTAATCGGCACCATACTACTTAAAAGCATTGACCGAGGCACTTTCAGTTTTTCAGATTTTTACGCCAGAAGGATACGTCGAATCTTTCCAGCCCTGACCCTGGTGCTAATAACCTGCTGGGTTGTTGGAAAGCTTGTCTTGTTACCGAATGAGATGACCGAACTCTCCAAGCACATCGCAGCAGGCGCAGGATTTGTAGCAAATTTTGCATTCTGGTACGAGAGTGGATATTTCGACACCGCAGCAGAACTAAAACCATTACTGCATCTATGGTCACTCGCAATTGAAGAGCAATTCTACCTGCTTTTCCCCATGATACTTTGGGCGGCCTGGAAGGTAAGACTTAGCGCTATCAAGCTAATTTTGGCTATTGGATTAGTATCACTGATTTTGAATCTCTACTTCATAGGTGTAGATCCAAACGCCACATTCTACCTACTGCCGACCCGCGCATGGGAACTGCTGGCAGGCACCTTGCTGGCTTGGGCCTGTTTACAGCCGTGGTGGGCGTCGAAGTTCGAAGGACAGCAATCCAGACTCAATGACGCGCTCAGCGCTGCCGGGCTCGCACTCATATTCTTCGCACTATTTAGCTTCAAGCCGAGCGATCAATTCCCCGGCTGGCGCGCAATACTTCCTGTGCTGGGGTCGGTACTCCTAATAGCAGCAGGACCTTCATCTGTAATTAACCGAAGAATTTTCTCAACACGGGTGGCTGTCGCCATAGGTTTGATCAGCTTTCCGCTGTACCTCTGGCACTGGCCTCTGCTTGCGTTCGCCCGCATAGTCCAAAGTGAAGAAACCAGTATCGAGATAAGATCGGCGGCGGTCGCAGCATCAATATTACTAGCATGGATTACTTATTCATTAATCGAGAAGCCGCTTCGCGCCGGAATAGTAAAGCAGCCGCGCCAAACCCCGGCTTTTGTCGGGTTGATGATAGTTATCGCGATTGGCGGATTTGCAACCTATAAACACCCAGCCGCTACCCCGCTGGAGACCAAAAACGAAGTAGCCCGAGCCATCGAGATAAATACCGCAATTTCGCTGACGAACTGCGCAACCAGATTTCCCGACTGGAACACCATGACTGATAACCCGTGCCTGATTCAGGATGGCTTGATTACCAACGCAGTCATAGGCGACTCACATGCGGCACACCTGTTTGCAGGTCTAAGCACCTACTCTAAGGCCGACAAGGGTTTAGCTGTTTTTCCGGCCAGTTGCGCTGCGCCATTTTACGATACATCTACTGCACAAAAGGACAAAGCCGCCGCGAAGGTTCGCGCGAATGCCTATCGCCTCATCAATGAGGCATATGATTACGCCTCAAAAGACAGCAGCGTAGTAAACGTACTTCTCGCGCATAACCCAAAATGTTCTTGGGAGGACGCTGTAGACATTCGAAACCCTGGCGAGAAGGATTTCAGAAAAGTTCTGGAATCAGGCATGAGGAGATCCTTCGAAATGCTATCTGAAGCCAAGAAGAATATTGTGGTGGTGCTAGACAACCCAACCCTGCCGTTTGACCCATCGGCATGTGTCACACGCCCTTTCCGAATTACCGAAAAGAATGATGGCTGCTCATTCCCAAGGAAAGTTTACGATCAGGACAGCGTAAATTCCGCCTATAACGAAATTGTTCAACGCGTGGCAAAAGACTTTACCAACGTAAAAATAATCGACTTAGCGTCGTTGTTCTGCGATTCCGACAGTTGCTACGCTGCGAAGGGCGGAAAAGTTCTATACAACGACAGAAACCACCTATCTATGTACGGCTCGCAATACGTTGCTCCGTACATTCTAAAGTCCCTGCGCCACGAGAAAAATGAGCGCACCACGCAGCTTTAGTCGATATGGATGGATGACCCGGGCAGAGCTGAACGGGCTGAAATCAAGGATGACAATATGAAATTTCGTGCACTCGGGAAAGATTGCTGAATGCACGCTGTCTTTGGCCAGGTCAGCACTGACATGATCAATGCGAGTGCAAACGGATTACATTGATAAAAGCTTGGCACAGACGGGGTGCAATCAGCCCCCGTTCGCCGATGTCTCTGATGCCCCATAACTCCAGTCAATCTGCCAGCCCATTGGGGCCACCACTGTCTTACGAGCGATAACCTCGCCCCCTCCCGATCTGCCAGCGAGTGCAGCTCGAACGCCACCCAATATACGCGACCGACTCAGAGCCCCCTTGCAGCCCCTCAAGCAGCTCAGGGATGCGCAGCAGTCGCTCATTGCCGAACAGAGCCAGACTGCAGTGTAGGGAACCGCGCAACACCCCAAAGCGCCCTTACGGTTCCTTTTGCCCTGGAAACGCCCTGAACGAAAGCCCGAAAACGAAAAAGCCCCCGTAATCAGCAATGATTACGGGGGCTTCGTCTTGTTCAATAATGGCGGAGAGATAGGGATTCGAACCCTAGGTACCGGTGAAGGTACAACGGATTTCGAATCCGTCCCATTCGGCCACTCTGGCATCTCTCCAACGGCGCGCATCATAACAACACTTTTACCGAAAGCAAACCCTCTTTCGAAAATTTCTTCGTGCTATCAGATGCTTGCGTCGATTAAAGCGGTACGCCCAGACGATTGGCGACTTCTTCGTAGGCTTCGATGACATCACCGAGGCCCTGGCGGAAGCGGTCTTTGTCCATCTTCTTCTTAGTGTCCTTGTCCCACAGACGGCAGCCGTCCGGGCTGAACTCGTCGCCGAGGACGATGGAGCCGTCGCTGAACACGCCGAATTCAAGCTTGAAGTCGACCAGCAGCAGGCCGGCGTCGTCGAACAGCTTGGTCAGGACTTCGTTGACCTTGAGCGACAGTTCTTTCATGCGAACCAGTTGCTCGGCGGTGCCCCAACCGAATGCCACAACGTGGGATTCGTTGATGAACGGGTCGCCCTTGGCGTCGTCCTTCAGGAACAGTTCGAAGGTGTAAGGGTTGAGCTTCAGGCCTTCTTCGACACCCAGACGCTTGACCAGGCTGCCGGCGGCGTAGTTACGCACGACGCACTCGACCGGGATCATGTCGAGCTTCTTCACCAGGACTTCGTTGTCGGCCAGCAGTTTGTCGAATTGGGTCGGTACGCCGGCCGCTTCGAGTTTCTGCATGATGAAGGCGTTGAACTTGTTGTTGACCATGCCTTTGCGGTCGAGCTGCTCGATGCGCTTGCCGTCGAACGCCGAGGTGTCGTTGCGAAACAGCAGGATCAAGCGGTCAGCGTCGTCGGTCTTGTAAACCGATTTGGCTTTGCCGCGGTAGAGTTCTTCACGTTTTTCCATGATGGGCTCCGCTTGCTAAGTAGGTGGGCTAGGCGATGTGGCGCCAGTCGAGCCCTGAATCTTGATCGGCCAGTTGCAGCCAGTCCGGGTCGCACCCGAGGGTGTCGACAAAACATTGCCGGGCCAGCTGCGGCAGGTTGTTCTTGCTGCTCAGGTGGGCCAGGACCAGATGTTGCAAGCCCTGCCAGCCCAACTCGGACACCAGGAATGCCGCCTGATGGTTGTTCAAATGTCCCAGCTCGCCGCCCACCCGTTGCTTGAGAAAGTACGGGTAATGACCACGGGCCAGCATGTCACGACAATGGTTGGACTCGATCATCAACGCATCGAGGTCCCGATAACCGTCCAGCACCCGCTCGCAGTAGGACCCCAGGTCCGTCAGCAGGCCGAAACGCCGCTGCTCGTGATCACTGAAGACATACTGGGTCGGTTCCTGCGCATCATGGGCCACGGCAATGACCCCGATGTTCAGTGCGCCGATCTGCAGTTGCTCGCCGCCGGCCAGAAAGCCCGCGGGTTCAATCGGTTTGCGCATCCCGCGCAGTGTGCCGCGACTGAGGTAGACCGGTAGATTGTAGCGCCGAGACAGCAAACCCACGCCATGCACGTGGTCGGCATGTTCGTGGGTTACGAGTATCGCGCTCAGTTGCGCCGGGTTTACACCCAGGCGCAACAGGCGTTTTTCGGTTTCCCGCAGGGAAAAACCACAATCCACCAGCACGTACGTATCAGCACTGGCGATCAGCGTGCCGTTCCCTTGGCTACCGCTGCCGAGAACGGCAAAACGCATGGTTGATCAGCCCAGGTTGTCCTGAATCACGCTCAACACTTTGCGTGCCACTTCAGCCGGCGCGACGGTGTTGATGTTTTTCTCGACGGTGACCTGAATGTTCTCGCCAACCTTGCTCAGGCGAACCTGATAACGCTCGGCACGGGCTTCAACTTCTTCCTTGCTCGGCGCGCTGCCGAACAGGCTGCTGAAGAAACCAGGCTTGTCGTCTTTCTTCTCGGCTTTTTCGGCCAGGTTGATGTAGTACAGGCCGAGGCTGCGGTTGATGTCTTCAACGCGCCATTCGCCTTGTTCCAGTGCACGGCCAACGCTCGACCAGGCACGGTCCAGATCGTTACCGACGTTCAACACCGGGTTACCGCTGCCGTCTTCGCTGAGGCTGACACGGCTCGGCGTATCGAAATCACGCGAGGCCAGCATCGACACCGAACCGCCCTTCTCGGAGATCCGGCTCATGCTTGCGAGCATGTCATCGACCAGCGCCGCGTCCAGACCCGTGTTGACCGAACGGTTGGTGAAGGCCACATCGGCAGTGCTACCGGCAGGACGCTCGGCGCTGACCACGTAGATTTCACTGGTGTTGCGCTGCACGCCCGGCTCGATACGCACACGCACGCGGGTTTCGCTGTCGCTGGCGATACCGGCTGCGCTCAGGCGCTTGGCCATGGACGCGGACAGTTCGTCGGAATGCTGCCAGGTGGTGGTGAATTCGCCGGTTTGCGGGCGCTGTTCATCCAGACGGAAACCGTTGTCCTGGAAGAACTGCACCGCCACTGGCCAGACTTCGGCCGGTGGGTGCTGGGCTACGACCCAACGCGAATCACCGCTCTTCTGCAGCGAGTAATCGCTGGCATCGGCAACGGCCGACAGCGGCTGAGGACGCGGCACAATGTATTCGCCCTTGGCGGTGTCATCAGCAACGTTGCGCGGGATCGGCAACAGCGGATCCAGACGCTTGGAAGTGCTGACATCCGGTGGCAGTTGCATCGGTGCAGTCTGTTGCGCTTCCAGGTAATCGCTACCACGGTCACGGAAATAACCTTCCGGGCCCCAGACCCATCCGCAGCCACTGGTGCTGGAGATAATCAAGGCAAGTGCGGAAAGTCCGGCCATTCGCTTCATGCGTTGTACTTCCTCAATTAAACCAGGACGCTGCACTGGCGCAGGGCCGAGCGCAGCGTTTCATGACAAGGTGTGCTCAGCCAGGTCAGTGGCAGGCGGATGCCTTCGTGCATCAGGCCCATTTCAACCAAAGCCCACTTCACCGGAATCGGGTTGGCTTCGATGAACAGGTCTTTGTGCAGCGGCATCAGTTTTTCGTTGATCGCCCGTGCGGTGTCAGCGTCGCCTTTCAGCGCGGCCTCGCACAGATCAGCCATTTCGCGCGGAGCGACGTTGGCGGTCACCGAGATGTTGCCTTTGCCGCCCAGCAGGATCAGTTCAACGGCGGTCGGATCATCGCCGGACAGCACGATGAAGTCCTTGCTCACGCCATCAATGATCGCTTTGGCACGTTTCAGGTCGCCGGTGGCTTCCTTGATACCGATGATGTTCGGCACGGTGGACAGGCGGATCACGGTCTCGGCCTGCATGTCGCAAGAGGTGCGGCCAGGAACGTTATAGAGAATCTGTGGAATGTCGACAGACTCGGCGATGTGTTTGAAGTGCTGGTACAGGCCTTCCTGAGTCGGCTTGTTGTAGTACGGAACGACCAGCAGGCAGGCATCGGCGCCGGCTTCTTTGGCGTTGCGGGTCAGCTCGACGGCTTCGCGGGTCGAGTTGGCGCCGGTGCCGGCGATGACCGGGATGCGCCCGGCAACCTGTTTGACCACGGCTTTGATGACGGCGATGTGTTCTTCTACATCAAGGGTTGCCGACTCGCCGGTAGTACCGACCGCGACAATGGCATGGGTGCCGTTCTTGAGATGGAAGTCCACGAGTTTGCTGAGGCTGTCCCAGTCAAGACGCCCTTGTGCATCCATGGGAGTGACCAGTGCCACCATACTGCCCGCAATCATGAAACCGCTCCTGCCGGAAAAAGAGAGCGGTAATGGTACTGGCGCCAAGATGCTTGCACAAGCGAAGTACTGCGCTGCCGCCATTCCCCTTGGCGCCGCTTTTCGCTACCCTTCAGACTTTGATCGGTACTGATCAGCTTGTACGCCGGGTTCCAGCCTCCCTTTTCGGCCTCCCAGACCCCGTTCCTGCGTCGCATCGGCGCGCTCCCGCTATAGTGGAGCGAGCCGCGAGCTTGCCGGGCCTCTTTGTACGGACCGCCAGAACAGGCACTCCACGGCAGCCAACGCCCGTAAACCTACCGACCGCTCATCGCTTTAGGAATGCTGCATGTCCACCCCCACAGTTCGCGAACAATTCCTTGTCATCAGTGCCCTCGGCGCCAACCCCATGGAGCTGACTAACGTCCTGTGCCGCGCCAGCCATGAAAATCGCTGCGCCGTGGTTACTTCGCGCCTGACTCGCCATGGCGAGTGCAGTGCGCTGATCCTTGAGGTCTCCGGCAGCTGGGACGCCCTTGCTCGCCTGGAAGGCAGTCTGTCGGGCCTGTCCAAGAAACATGCTTTCACCGTCAACGTGGTGCGCAGCGCGCCGCTGGAAAATCGTCCGCAGGCGCTGCCGTACGTGGCGTATGTGAGTTCGGCGTATCGCCCGGACATCATCAATGAGCTGTGCCAGTTCTTCATGGATCACAACGTCGAACTGGAAAACCTGACCTGCGACACCTATCAGGCGCCGCAGACCGGCGGCACCATGCTCAACGCCACGTTCACCGTGACCCTGCCGGCCGGCACCCAGATCAGCTGGCTGCGCGACCAGTTCCTCGATTTCTCCGATGCGATGAACCTGGATGCACTGATCGAGCCTTGGCGCCCACAAAACCCAATGTAAGGAAGCTTTCATGGCCGTTGTCATCGACCAACCGGTTGCCGATTTCGAAGCGCCTGCCACTAGCGGGCAGACCGTCAGCCTGTCTGCCCTGAAGGGCAAGCAAGTGGTGATCTACTTTTACCCGAAGGACAGCACGCCGGGCTGCACCACTGAAGGTCAGGGCTTTCGTGATCAGTACGCCGCGTTCCAGGCAGCCAATACCGAGATATTCGGTATCTCCCGCGACAGCCTGAAGTCCCACGAGAACTTCAAGTGCAAGCAGGAATTTCCGTTTGAGCTGATCAGTGACAAGGACGAGGCTGTCTGCCAATTGTTCGACGTGATCAAGTTGAAAAAGCTGTACGGCAAGGAATACCTGGGCGTTGATCGCAGCACGTTCCTGATTGATAAGGACGGTGTGCTGCGTCAGGAATGGCGCGGTGTGAAAGTGCCGGGGCATGTGGATGCCGTATTGGCTGCTGCTCAGGATCTGAATAAAGCCTGATGGTTTTGCGTCATTTTTACTGACGCCTTCGCGAGCAGGCTCGCTCCCAGATTGGATCTGTGGCGCTCACAAGCCCAATGTGGGAGCGAGCTTGCCCGCGAATGGGCCCTAAGTGTCACCAAACAATTTGCATCAACCGCTACAGCAGTGGCGCCACCGCCGGCTCTCGGCGCGGCCACGCATCCAGCACCGCCTTGAACAGCGTCGCCAGCGGGATCGCAAAGAACACGCCCCAGAATCCCCACAACCCGCCAAACAACAGCACCGCGCAGATAATTGCCACCGGGTGCAGGTTGACCGCCTCCGAGAACAGCAATGGCACCAGCACGTTGCCATCCAGTGTCTGAATGATGCCGTACACCGCCATCAGATAGATGAACTGATCACTCCAGCCCCACTGGAACAATGCGATCAACAGCACCGGCACGGTCACGACCACAGCGCCGACATACGGCACCACCACCGACACACCGACCAGCAACGCCAGCAGTGCGGCATAGTTGAGCCCAAGGGCGACAAAGGCGATGTAGGTCACACCGCCACAAATCACGATTTCAATGACCTTGCCACGAATGTAGTTGGCGATCTGCCGGTTCATTTCCTGCGCAACCCGAGTGATCAGCGCGCGCTCACGTGGCAGATAACCACGCACCCACTCGCCGATCATCGCCCGGTCCTTCAGGAAGAAGAACACCAGAATCGGCACCAGCACCAGGTAGATCATGATGTTCACCAGCAGCGGCAGACTCGACAGCGAGAATGTCAGCGCCCACTGGCCGAACTTGCCGATCTCGCCGCGCGCGGCCTCGATCGCCTGCAAAACCTGCTCGTCGGACACCAGATGCGGATAGCGCTCGGGCAACAGCAACAGCAGCGATTGCCATTTGGCGAGCATCCCGGGCAGCTCGTTGAACAGCGTGATCAACTGATGCCAGAGCAACGGCAGCACCACGACGATAAACAGCATCAGCACGCCCATGAACAGCGCAAACACCAACCCTACCGCCACGCCACCCGGCACGCGCAGACGTTCCAGCGTGACCACCAGGCCCTGCATCAGATACGCCAGCACCATCCCTGCCAACACTGGCGCGAGCATGCCGCCAAGTGTGAGCACGGCCGTGAAGGCGAGAAACAGCAGCACCGCCAGCACCACGGCTTCTTCATCGGAGAAGTAGCGCTGAATCCAGTCGCGTAACACTTTGAACATCAATAATCCTTAGATTTAACGCTGTCGGTTTCAGGCCTTTTTCAACCAGTAACGGTAGACGCCTGCTTCGTCTTCTTCGCGCAGCAGCGTATGACCGGCCAACTTGGCAAAGGTGCGAAAGTCGCGCTGTGACCCCGCATCAGTCGCGATGACTTTGAGAACAGCGCCACTCTGGAGCTTGTTGAGTTCCATTTTTGCCTTGAGCAACGGCAACGGACAATTCAGGCCACTGGCGTCCAGTTCCACGTCATGGGCTACAGCGTCAGTCATTGCGTCACTCCGGTTCGGGTCGTCGAGCTGCCTAGAATATCTGGTCGCAGCTCCGGTGTCCGGCTACAGTAAGGTCTTTGTCTTCTAAGGCTTTGTGCATGACTTTTCTGCGCCCTACCCTGCTGACGCTCGCTTGCCTGCTCGCCTCACCAGGCTTTGCCGACGATCTGCCGTCACTCGGCGACGCCAGTTCTGCCATTGTCTCGCCGCAACAGGAATACCAGCTCGGCCGCGCCTGGCTGGCGATGTTGCGCAGCCAGGTTTCACAGCTCAACGATCCGCAGCTCAAAGACTACGTCGAATCCAGCGTGTACAAGTTGGTGGAGACCAGCCAGGTCACTGACCGGCGCCTTGAATTCATTCTGATCAACAGCCCGCAGCTCAACGCTTTTGCCGCGCCGGGTGGTGTGGTCGGGGTCAACGGCGGCTTGTTCCTCAACGCACAGACCGAGGGGGAATACGCCTCGGTACTCGCGCACGAATTGGCGCACTTGTCGCAACGCCACTTTGCTCGTGGTGTAGAGGCTTCGCAACGGATGCAGGTGCCGATGATGGCCGCGCTGCTGGCCGGGATCGTCATTGCGGCAGCCGGCGGCGGTGACGCCGGTATCGCGACCATCGCCGGCACTCAGGCGGCGGCGATTCAATCGCAGCGGACCTTCTCCCGTCAGAACGAACAGGAAGCCGACCGTATCGGCATTCTCAATCTGGAAAAGGCCGGGTATGACCCGCGCTCGATGCCGACCATGTTCGAACGCTTGATGCGTCAATATCGTTTCGACGCCAAGCCACCGGAATTCCTGCTGACTCACCCGGTGACCGAATCGCGTATCGCCGACACCCGCAACCGCGCCGAACAGGCCAAACCGGGCGGCATTGAAGACTCCAAGCGCTATCAGTTGATCCGCGCGCGCGTGCAGTTGATCTACGAAGAAACCCCGGGCCTGGGCGCCAAGCGTTTCCGTGCGCAGCTGGATGAGAATCCGAAAAACGATGTGGCGCGCTACGGTCTGGCGATTGCACAGATCAAGGGCGGCCAATTGAATGAGGCGCGTGAGAACCTCAAGCAATTGCTGGCAACATCGCCTAACGAAATCATCTACAACCTTGCTCAGGTCGATCTGGACATTACCAATAATCGTTTGCCGGATGCGCAATCGCGGGTTGACCGCATGCTCACGCAATATCCGGGCAACTATCCCCTGAATCAGGTTCGGGTGGATCTGCTGCTGAAACAGAATCGTGCGCCGGATGCCGAAAAAGCACTGGAAGCATTACTCAAGTCACGTCCGGATGATCCGGACGTCTGGTATCAGGTCGCAGAGACCCGTGGCTTGTCGGGCAATATCATCGGCCTGCATCAGGCGCGCGCAGAATATTTCGCACTGGTCGGCGACTACCGCCAGGCCATCCAGCAACTGGACTTCGCCAAGCGCAAGGCTGGCAGCAACTTCCCGCTGTCCTCGCGGATTGACGCCCGTCAGCGTGAGCTGATGGAGCAGGAGCGGATGATCAAGGACATGATGGGCTGATCGTTACCCACCAAGACAAAAGCTTCAGGCATAAAAAAACCGCCTCTTTCGAGGCGGTTTCTTTTTTACCTTACCGCTGGGTTATTCAGCCAGCTTGAAGGTGATGAAGCTGGCGCGACCTTGACGCAGCACGCGCATCGACACCGAGCGGTTCTTCGGCAGCGCTTTGGCGATCTCACCGAACTCCTTGCTGGAGCCGATGGCCTGGTTGTTCAGGTGAGTAATCACGTCACCTGGTTGCAGACCGATCAACGCTGCAGGACCGTCCTGCACTTCCTTGATCACCACACCACCTTTAAGGTCGTAGGTTTTCTTCTGCTCGGCAGTCAGTTCGCCCACGGCAACACCGAGACGGTTGCTGGTGGTTTCAGCGCCAGACTTTGGCAGTGCATCCAGTTCTTTGTCTTCGTCCGGGATCGCGCCAACCGTCAGTTCGACGTTCTTGCGCTTGCCTTCACGAATCACTTCCAGATTGGCTTTGGCGCCAGCCTTCAGCGCGCCGACCAGATGTGGCAGGTCAGCAGACATGACGATCGGCTGGCCGTTCATGCTCAGGATCACGTCACCGACTTGCAGACCGCCCTTGGCTGCCGGGCCGTCATCCTGAATCTGGGCGACCAGCGCGCCGGCCGGTTTATCCAGACCGAACGACTCGGCGAGATCCTTGTTCACTTCCTGGATGACCACGCCCAGCCAGCCACGGCTGACCTTGCCACCGCTCTTCAGTTGGTTGGACACATCCATTGCCACGTCGATAGGAATCGCGAACGATACGCCCATGAAGCCGCCCGAACGGGTGTAGATCTGCGAGTTGATGCCGACCACTTCACCGCTCAGGTTGAACAGCGGACCACCGGAGTTGCCCGGGTTGATCGGCACGTCAGTCTGAATGAACGGCACATAGTTTTCGTTCGGCAGACTACGACCGACGGCACTGACGATGCCTTGGGTCACGGTGTGGTCGAAGCCGAACGGCGAACCGATAGCGACGACCCACTGGCCGGCTTTCAGGTCCTGGGATTTGCCAAGCTTCAATACCGGCAGATCCTTACCTTCGATTTTCAGCAGCGCCACGTCGGAACGTGGGTCGGTGCCGATCAGCTTGGCTTTCATTTCGCTGCGGTCGGCGAGGCGGACGAGAATTTCGTCGGCATCGGCAATCACGTGGTCGTTGGTCAGGATGTAGCCATCCGGAGAGATGATGAAGCCCGAGCCCAGCGACTGCGCTTCACGCTGACGACCACCACCGCCCGGCGAACGCTGTTGAGGCGGCATGCCACGTTCGAAGAACTCGCGCAGCATCGGCGGCAGGCCTTCCAGATCAGGCATCTGCTGGTTCACTTTGCGATCCGGCAGTTTCTGCGTGGTACTGATGTTCACCACGGCTGGCGACGCTTGTTCGACCAATTGGGTGAAGTCAGGCAGATCGGCTGCTTGCGCAGCAGGTACAGCCTGACCGAGCAACAGCACGGTGGCGAAAATGGAGAGATAAGATTTCAAACTTGGTATCGACATACAGCTCCCGTTACGACGAGCAGGGTTAAGCGATATGGAGCAAGGAACACCGGAAACCACCGACCGGCATTTTTGTTCCGGCAACAACAAACAAGGCCAGAGCCGTGAGGCTCTGACCTATAAAAAATTTTCAGGGTATTTGCAAATGAAAATGCTCAGCAAACATTTCATCTACGTCTCGACAAAGAAGTGGTAACGACTGAAATCAGCTCACTGCTTGCTGGTTGCAGTGCCATCGGTATTACGCATCGACAGAGCAATTCGTTCGGCAGTACCAATCGGGATCTCGCCGACCACGGTGACCATCATTTCGCCCTCAGGCGTGGTCAGGCGGCGGGAAACGGCAACGGTCGGGCCCAGCTGTGTCCGCGTGTCAGTGACGGTTTCGCCGTTCAATGGCTCAAGGAAAACCGAAAAACGCGCCAGACCGTCGTCATACAGCAAGCTGTTGACCTGAGTCTTGGTTTCCGGATCTTTGTGCGAAGTACTGCTGGTCAGTTCGAAGCCCGGCGGCAACCATTCAGAGTGCCATACCTGAGCGGCCTTGACCGCCGAAGCCTTGTCGCTGTCCAAAGTAACTGCCTTGCAGTCAGCGTCAGCCTGCAAATCTTTGTCAGACGGGACTTCATCAGTATCAAGACTGGTGAACTGGAAGCGCTCGAGCAACTGCCCCTTGTCGTTTAGCAGTAACGACTTCAGCGGCAAGCCCGTTTTCTTGTCCAGATGCAACTCAAAACCGTAACGATGCTGATCGCGAGGCGTCAGCGAAACAATCACTGCGTCCCGCCCAGCCACACGCGACTTGCCAATGACGGCGAGGTCATACCAGTTTTTCAGCTTTTGCGGATCGAGAGGACGAGCGGCCGAGTTGGGAGAATCCCCCAGACCGGCAATCAGGGTGCCGCTGACGCATTGAGTGTGTCCATCAATGCGCACGACTTCCTGCGCCGAACCATCGAGCTGAAGTAAACGCTCGCGGACCTGGCCATTCTGGACGCGATGCCAGATGTTATGGGTAGAAAAGCTACCGTTACGCTCGTAAACGAATGTGCCGTGAAAGCTTTGCTGCTGCTCGGCCTGGCCCAGACGGGTCAACCAGTCCTGGGCCTCATCAGCGTGGGCTGGAACAATGAACCAGCCACTGAGCAGAAGCGAAAGTAGAGGTATGGCGCGCATGATCCTCCTTAACGGTTTTCCAGGCTTGCAGCACGTGCGTATGGCAACGCGCTTTCAGTACCTTTCAGTGCAGCCTGCTGAGCGTGCTGACGCAGGTAGCCTGGCAGACGCTGATCGTGCCAGCCTGGCTGACCTTGCAGTACGCCGTTGGCCATCGGGCCAGTGGCTTCCGAACTCTCACTATAGCCTGCCAGAACAGCCGGGCCTTTGACCTGTGGGGTCGCCAGAGTTGGCTGATTGGATTGCTGAGCCAGTTCGACACCAGCGATTTCGTCCTGGTTGTACAGGCGAACACCGGCCAGAACGGCAACAGTCACCGAGGCTGCAACAGCCAGACGGCCAAGGTTACGCCATGGGCTGCGCGATACTTTGGCCGGAGCCGTTTCGTCTTCCAGTGCAGCAGACACTGCCGCAGCGATGTCCAGACGTGGCAGCAGCAGATCCTTGTGCATGGCTGCCCGAGCGATCTGGTAACGAGCCCAGGTCTCACGGGTTTCTACGTCGTCCAGTGCATTGAGCACCCGACGCAATTCCAGTTCGTCCGCTTCGTTATCCATCACTGCGGACAGCGATTCCTGCAGGGCTTCACGACTCATGGCGTTCCTCTCTTGGCTGTCGCCGCTGTCTCAGTTTTCCTGCAACAACGGCTGCAGGGCTTTATCGATGGCCTCCCGGGCGCGGAAAATCCGGGAGCGCACGGTACCCACCGGACATTGCATGACGCTCGCAATGTCCTCGTAACTCAGACCATCGAATTCACGTAAAGTTAAAGCTGTACGCAAATCCTCTGGCAGTTGCTGGATGGTTCGATGGACGGTGCCTTCGATCTCATCCCGCAGCAGTGCACGTTCTGGTGATTCGAGATCCTTGAGGCCGTGATCGCCATCGTAGAACTCTGCATCCTCGGAACTTACATCGCTGTCCGGCGGCCGACGGCCGCGTGAAACCAGGTAATTCTTCGCCGTGTTAATGGCAATACGGTACAGCCACGTATAAAACGCACTGTCGCCGCGAAAGTTTCCAAGTGCTCGATACGCCTTGATAAAGGCTTCCTGAGCCACGTCCTGGGCTTCATGGGTGTCGTGCACGAAACGCACGATCAACCCGAGAATCTTGTGCTGATATTTCAGCACCAACAGATCGAAAGCTCGCTTGTCGCCGCGTTGAACGCGCTCGACCAGCTGCTGATCCTCTTCCTGGGTTAGCATGAACACTCCTCGATAAGCCCGAAGGAGACTTGCATAACTAAACGACCAGACTTGCAAACATAGACTCGGGCTTTTCGCAAAAGTTCTCCCCCTCCAGGCAAGTTTCCTGCGGGCTCTGATTTGGCACGCACGAAAAACGCAGCTCGGGATAAACCGGCTGCGCGAATAATCTTGTCATCGGTTTCGCCGGCAGGAATCCAACCGCGGATTCCGCACTGAAGCCGACACTGTCCCTTATCTCTGGCACCGACTATTGATCTTGGGCCTTTGGCAAAAGTTCCAATTATTTATAGCCGTCGCCACCCGACATTGGGCGACTCTGTGCAGAAAACGTCTGTTTCAGCGCCGATACAGTCGCCTTTCCCCCAAACAGGGAAAAAAAACTTCCGACGAAGCACACCTTTTTCCCGTCACAGTAGTTTCACAATGCCATATCGGCCCGGCTATTGTGCCGTCCCCCCCCTCTATATACTAGTGGGCTGTGTGGCTGTCTTGACTTGCCGATCCAGCTGTCTTGCGCCACCCCCGACCCGGGTCGCTTTGAGCGGAATCCTGTAATGAGCCAACAATTCCAACACGATGTTCTGGTCATAGGCAGCGGTGCTGCCGGTTTGAGTCTCGCGCTGACCCTGCCAGGTCATTTGCGCATTGCCGTATTGAGCAAAGGTGATCTCGCCAACGGTTCAACTTTCTGGGCCCAGGGTGGCGTCGCCGCCGTGCTCGATGACACTGATACTGTCGAATCCCATGTAGACGACACCCTGAACGCCGGCGGCGGGCTGTGCCATGAAGACGCCGTGCGCTTCACTGTGGAGCACAGCCGCGAAGCCATCCAGTGGCTGATCGATCAAGGCGTCCCCTTCACCCGCGACGATCAGTCAGGTACTGAAGACGGCGGGTTCGAGTTCCATTTGACCCGAGAGGGCGGCCACAGCCATCGGCGCATCATCCACGCCGCTGATGCTACCGGCGCGGCCATTTTCAAAACCTTGCTGGCCCAGGCCAAAGAGCGTTCGAACATCGAGCTCCTGGAGCAGCGGGTTGCTGTCGATCTGATCACCGAACGACGTTTGGGCATGGACGGCGAGCGCTGCCTCGGCGCCTACGTACTAAATCGAAAAACCGGCGAAGTCGACACCTACGGTGCACGCTTCGTGATTCTGGCCTCCGGCGGTGCCGCCAAGGTCTACCTCTATACCAGCAACCCCGACGGCGCTTGCGGTGATGGCATCGCCATGGCCTGGCGTTCGGGTTGCCGGGTGGCGAACCTGGAATTCAACCAGTTCCACCCGACCTGCCTGTATCACCCGCAGGCCAAGAGTTTTCTGATCACCGAAGCCCTGCGTGGCGAAGGCGCGCATTTGAAGTTGCCCAATGGCGAACGCTTCATGTATCGCTTCGACAAACGCGCCGAACTGGCACCGCGCGACATCGTCGCCCGGGCCATCGACCACGAAATGAAGCGCCTGGGTGTCGACTGCGTCTATCTCGATATCAGCCACAAGCCCGAAGACTTCATCAAGACGCACTTCCCCACTGTTTATGAGCGCTGCCTCGGATTTGGCATCGACATCACCAAACAACCAATTCCCGTCGTACCGGCGGCGCACTACACCTGCGGTGGCGTGATGGTCGATCAACATGGCCGCACCGACGTGCCGGGCCTGTACGCGATCGGCGAAACCAGTTTCACCGGCCTGCACGGCGCCAACCGCATGGCCAGTAATTCGCTGCTGGAATGTTTCGTCTATGCCCGTTCGGCAGCAGCCGACATTCTCGCGCAACTGGACGATATCACCGCGCCAAACGCCCTGCCCGTCTGGGACGCCAGCCAGGTCACCGACTCGGACGAGGATGTGATCATCGCGCACAACTGGGATGAACTGCGGCGGTTCATGTGGGACTACGTCGGTATCGTGCGCACCAACAAGCGCCTGCAACGGGCGCAACACCGTGTGCGCCTGCTGCTGGACGAGATCGACGAGTTCTACAGCAACTATAAAGTCAGCCGCGATCTGATCGAGTTGCGCAATCTGGCGCAAGTCGCCGAACTGATGATCTGCTCAGCCATGGAACGCAAGGAGAGTCGCGGCCTGCATTACACCCTCGACTATCCTGATCTGCTGCCCGAGGCACTCGACACTATTCTGGTGCCGCCCACCTACGCCGGCTGAACTTGAGCCGTACTCGCAGGCGTCGGTGCAGATCCGCCGCCTGCGAGTCCCGGGGCACACAGATCGATCTGACCCGCCACTCGCCGCGCAGGCGAAAACGCAGAACCACGATCAATGGCAGCGCGAGGCTGTCCTGGCGCAACTGCACCGACTGCCAACCATCAGCCTGATTCCACAACTGCCAGCCATCGACGTCCCGGCGCAATCCGCGAAAAGCCCGACGGTGATTCAGCAGAATCTGCCGAGGCAACACCCAGACGCCATGAAGCAGGCAGGCGAAAGCCCCGAGCAGACTGGCCCAGAGTGGAATCGATAGCAGAAACAATGCACCCAGTGCGAACGCCTGGGCCAGCAGATACGCCGCCAGCAACTGCCGTGAGGCATGCCAGCGGCATTCGAACGTGTTACTTGGGCTGGACACGGTCCAGGATCATGCGAACCATGCGCTGCAGTTCCGGATCTTCAGACTCGCTGCGCTCCATGAACCAACCGAACATGTCCTGATCCTCGCACGTCAGCAGACGGACATACAGATCGCGATCCACCTGGTTCAACGTCGCGTAAACCTCCTGCACGAACGGCACCAGCAACACGTCAAGCTCAAGCATGCCGCGACGGCTGTGCCAAAAGAGGCGATTCAGTTCAACTTGTTCGACCATGGAGCCCTCCTCAAATTTGGCGGCAAGTATACAGCCCCGAGACAGGTCGCACAGTCGGCTTTGGTCGGGGACCACCGATCCTTTATCAACTACCCATTTCAACAACGCGCCCTTATGATGTGCCCCAGTCTATTTACCCTGCGATGACCCATGGCCGATTCTGCTTTTTTCTGCACCCTGTCTCATGAAGGCGTTCTCGCGGTTCGCGGCGCGGATGCCGGAAAATTCCTGCAAGGCCAGTTGACCTGCAACCTCAATTACCTCAGCGACACTCGCGCCAGCCTCGGCGCCCGCTGCACGCAGAAAGGCCGGATGCAGTCGAGCTTCCGCATTCTGCTCGAAGGTGACGGCGTGGTTCTGGCGATGGCCAGCGAGCTGCTGGAGCCGCAACTGGCGGACCTGAAAAAATACGCGGTGTTCTCCAAATCGAAACTGACCGACGAAAGTGCCGCTTGGGTACGTTTTGGCCTGGAGCATGGCGATAACGCCTTGACCAGCCTCGGTCTGGACCTGCCGGAGGAAACCGACAGCGTTGTGCGTAATGAGGGTCTGATCGCGATTCGCGTCTCGCCGGATCGCGCCGAACTCTGGGCACCGGCCAATCAGGCTGACGCGATCAAAGCCAAATTGTCCTCAGCCCTGCCTGAAGCCGAGCTGAATCAATGGCTGCTGGGCCAGATTCGTGCCGGTATCGGTCAGGTCATGCCAAGTACCCGCGAGCTGTTCATCCCGCAAATGCTCAACCTGCAAGCCGTTGGCGGCGTGAGTTTCAAGAAAGGCTGCTACACCGGCCAGGAAATCGTCGCGCGCATGCAGTACCTGGGCAAACTCAAGCGTCGTCTGTACCGCTTGAGCCTGGACGCTGCTGACCTGCCAGAACCTGGCACACAACTGTTTGCACCAAGCCACAACAGCTCCATCGGCGAAGTGGTGCTGGCCGCCAAGGCCGGGCAAAACATTGAACTCCTGGCGGTGCTGCAGGCCGAAGCTGCCGAAGCCGGTGATTTGCATCTGGGCACCCTCGAAGGTCCCGCGCTGCATCTGCTCGACCTGCCTTACGAACTGGATCGCGACCGCGAAATCCAGCGCTGATCGCAGCATTTGTTGCAACACCCTAGAGAGTTTAAATGAGCGAACTGGCGGAAAAAGTCCAACAGGATTTGGTTGAGGCCATCGATAACGATGACCTGGTTCTGCCCACGTTGCCGGAAGTGGCCCTGCAGATTCGCAAGGCCGCTGAAGACCCGGAAATCAGCGTCAGCGACCTGAGCAAAGTCATCGGCCGTGACACGGCGCTGTCAGCGCGCCTGATCAAAGTGGTCAACAGCCCGCTGCTGCGCGCCGCACAGGAAGTCACCGACCTGCACACCGCCATCACCCGGCTGGGCATCAACTACAGCAGCAACCTGGCGATCGGTCTGGTAATGGAGCAGATCTTCCACGCCCGCTCCGAAGTGGTCGAACAGAAGATGCGCGAAGTCTGGCGCAAGAGCCTGGAAATTGCCGGGGTCAGTTACGCGTTGTGCCGCCGCTACACACAACTCAAACCCGATCAGGCAGCGCTCGGCGGGCTGGTGCATCAGATCGGCGTGTTGCCGATTCTGACTTACGCCGAAGATCACTATGAGCTGCTGTCGGATCCGGTCAGCCTCAACCATGTGATCGATCACATTCATCCGTTGCTGGGCGACAAGCTCCTGCGGGTCTGGGAGTTTCCGGAACGTCTGGTGGAGTTGCCGGGGCGCTATCAGGACTTCAAGCGCGATTCGACGGCCATCGATTACGTCGATCTGGTGCAAGTGGCGAGCCTGTATTGCCACAAGGACACTGATCATCCGTTTGCGCGGATTGATCCAATGACAGTTCCGGCGTTCAGGAAGCTAGGGATCGACCAGGAGAACAAGGAACTGTGCGCGGATCTGGAAGAGTCGCGGACGATGTTTTACTGATCCGAGACCGAGGCGCGCCCTTCGTGAGCAGGCTCGCTCCCACAGGAAAATGCATTCCAGAGTGGGAGCGAGCCTGCTCGCGAAGGGGCCAGCAAAACCACCACAATCACCCGGCTATAAAACTGACCCGCACCTTCAACCCCGCCTGCTCGCCATCATGCAAGCTGATCTGGGCCAGATGCGCTCGACAGATCTCACCGACGATTGCCAGCCCCAGCCCTGAGCCCGCCACCTGCTGATTACGTCGGTAGAACCGCTCGAACACGCGATCGCGATCCTCCAGCGGAATACCCGGCCCGTCATCTTCAACCTCAAGTACCGCCGGCGCGGTCACCCGTAGAATCACGTTGCCGCCCGGTGGGGTATGCGCCAAGGCGTTGTCCACCAGATTGCTCAGCAACTCGTTCAGCAACGTCGGCTCACCGCGCAGCCAGACCGGTTCGTCCGCCTCCAGCGCCAGTGCCACCCCGCGTTTGTGCGCCAGCGGTGCCATGGCCATGCCAAGTTCCCGGGCCAACTGACTCAGATCGAGCAACTGCGCGCCGCCCTCGGCAATCGCTCGGGCGCCGTTTTCAACGCGTGCCAGCGACAGCAACTGATTGGCCAGATGAGTCAGGCGATCAGTGCTTTGTGCCGAAGACTCCAGCGTCGAACGCCAGACTTCCGCATCGTTGGAGCGCAGGCCCAACTCAAGCCGCGCCTTCAGCGCTGCCAAAGGCGTACGCAACTCATGGGCCGCATCGGCGATGAACTGCGCCTGCCGTTCAAACTGCCCACGCAGGCGCTCGGTGAAATGATTAAGTCCACGCACCAGCGGCCATAGTTCATGCTGCACTTCGACCAATGGCAACGGACGCAAGTCGTCGGGCTGACGCTCTTCCACCGCCGTGCGCAGGCGCTCCAATGGGCGCAGTGCCGCACTGACCGCGAACCAGACCAACAACAACGCGCCGATCGCCAGCATGCCCAATCGCAGCAAAGTATCAGCCGCCAGACTGCGCGCCATGCTCACCCGTGCCTCATCGGTTTCGGCGACGCGGATTTCCGCCATGCCGTTCATGTTCGGTTCGGTCACTGCTTTAAGCAGGCTGACCACGCGCACGTTTTGCCCTTTGTAGGTGGCGTTGTAGAAACGCGCCAACGCGGGATAACTGTCGGTGCGTGGTGTCCCCGGTGGCGGCCCGGGCAGGTTTTCGTAGCCGGAAATCAGCTTCTGATGGATGTCATTGACCTGATAGTAAATCCGCCCGGCGCTGTCATAAGCGAAAGTGTCGAGTGCCACGTAAGGCACATCGGCGCTCAATGTGCCGTCACGTTGCGACAGGCCTGCGGCGATGGTTCGCGCCGAGGCCAGCAGCGTGCGGTCGTAGGCGGTGTCGGCGGCTTCGCGACCATTCCAGTAGGCACTCAAGCCGCTGGCGAGCATCAGCACCACCAGCAGCAATGCAAGGTTCCACAGCAAGCGCCAGCGCAGGCTGCTGGGCTTATGCATCGCGGCTTTCCAGTAGATACCCCAGACCACGGAACGTCACGATCGCCACCGGTTGGCCGTCGAGTTTCTTGCGCAAGCGGTGCACGTAGATTTCGATGGCATCGGGGCTGGCCTCTTCGTCGAGACCGAACACCTGGGAGGCCAGTTGCTCCTTGCTCATCACCCGCCCCGGCCGGGCAATCAGCGCTTCCAGCACCGCTTGCTCGCGGGACGTCAACGTCAGCAATTCTTCGCCAAGGGTGAAACGTCGGGTGTCGAGGTCGTAGGCCAGCACGCCACAGCGCTGCTGGCGTTCGCCACCGAGCACACTGCGACGCAGCAAGGCTTTGACCCGCGCTTCCAGTTCGGTCAGTTCGAACGGTTTGGCGAGGTAATCGTCGGCGCCCAGATTGAGGCCGTGGACGCGATCCTTCACATCGCTACGCGCCGTCAGCATCAACACCGGCAGATTTTTTCCACGTGCCCGCAACCGCGCGAGGACCTCGAAACCGTCCATGCGTGGCAGGCCGACATCGAGGATCGCCACGGCGTATTCCTCACTGCCCAGCGCCAGATCGGCGGCCACGCCATCGTGCAACACATCCACGGTCAGACCGGTGCTCTTGAGCGCCTGCGCAACGCTTTCGGCCAATTGCAGATGGTCTTCGACGAGCAGAACACGCATGGATTTTTACCTCATTGAGTGATGGCCAACGCCACGCTTTGCCGCGGAGTTTACAGCCGCAACCGCCGCTGTGAAGCCCGAAAACCTTGAAAGTCTGCTGAAAGGTTAGCGAAAGGTTAGCTGGTTAGAGTCGGCCCACGGACAGTTCCGACTGCCGTCGCTGATGCCACACAGCGCAACGAAAAACGCCTCGAAGCGTTTTCGACCAATAAGAACAATAAACGGAGTACACCCGCATGCCGTCCATGCAGCCTCAGGCGTCCACGCCTGTTCGCCCTTCCCGTTTCAGCCACACCGCCCTCGTCAGTGCCGCCGCTCTTGCCGGTTTTTCGCCGTTGAGTTTTGCCGACTTCATTGAAGACAGCAGCGCCACCTTCGAAACCCGCAACATGTATTTCAACCGCGACTTTCGCGATGGCACCAGTGCCCAGCAGTCCAAGCGTGACGAATGGGCTCAAGGCTTCATGCTCAATCTGCAATCGGGATACACCGATGGCACCGTCGGGTTCGGTGTCGATGCGTTAGGCATGCTTGGCGTCAAACTTGATTCGAGTCCGGACCGCACCGGCACCGGCCTGCTGCCGACCCACGATGATGGGCGCGCGGCTGACGAATACTCGAAAGTCGGCCTGACCGGAAAAGTGAAAATTTCTGCCACCGAACTTAAAATCGGCAGCCTGATTCCCGAACTGCCGATCCTCAAACCGAATGACGGACGCATTCTGCCGCAGACCTTTGAAGGCGGTTTACTGACCTCCAAAGAGATCAAGAACCTGACGTTCACCGGTGGCCGTCTGGAGAAAGCCAAGGATCGCGACAGCACCGATTTCGAGGACATCGCCCTCAATAACAAGAACAGCCGTTTTGCCGGCACCGCCGCCGGCAAGCACTTCGATTTTGGCGGCGTGGATTACAAGTTCACCGACAAGATCACCGGCAGTTACCACTTCGCTCAACTCGACGAAGTCTATAACCAGCACTTCTTCGGCCTGGTCGCCTCACGGCCAATGGGCCCGGGCACGTTTGCCACTGACCTGCGTTTCGCCGTCAGCGATGACCAAGGCGCAGCCCGTGGCGGCGAGATCGACAACCGCTCGCTCAACGGCCTGGTCAGCTATGCGCTGAGCGGGCACAAGTTCAGCGCCGGTTATCAGCACATGTCCGGCGACAGCGCCTTCCCGTATGTCGATGGCAGCGACCCGTATCTGGTCAACTTCGTGCAGATCAACGATTTCGCCGGCGCAGAAGAACGCTCCTGGCAGGCTCGCTACGACTTTGACTTCGCCAAGCTCGGCATTCCAGGCCTGAGCTTCATGAGCCGCTACTTGAGCGGTGACAACATCAAGCTCAAGAACGGCGAAGAAGGCAAAGAGTGGGAACGCAACACCGAGATCAAATATGTAGTACAAAGCGGCGCCTTGAAGGATGTCGCCGTGCGTTTGCGTAATGCCACTTACCGCTCCAACTACTCGGCTCGCGATGCAGACGAAGTGCGTTTGCTGGTGAGCTACAGCGTTGCGTTGTGGTAATGGCCGGCTGAAGAAAAACACGTCGAATAACAACAATGCCCGTGGAGAATCGAATGAACCTGTCACTGCGTAAAGTTGCACTGGCCGCCAGTTGCATCCTGTTTGCCGGCCAACTGATGGCTGAACCGAAACGTCCGGAATGTATCGCCCCGGCCTCCCCCGGCGGTGGTTTCGACCTGACCTGCAAACTGGTGCAGAGCGCACTGGTCAACGAAAAACTGCTGACCAAACCGATGCGCGTCACCTACATGCCCGGCGGTGTCGGCGCGGTGGCATACAACGCCGTGGTCGCTCAGCGCCCTGCCGATGCCGGCACGCTGGTGGCGTGGTCGAGCGGTTCGTTGCTGAACCTGGCCCAAGGCAAGTTCGGGCGCTTCGATGAAACCAACGTGCGCTGGCTGGCAGCGGTTGGCACCAGCTACGGCGCCATCGCGGTGAAAAGCGATTCGCCCTACAAGACCCTCGACGATCTCGTTCAGGCTCTGAAGAAAGATCCAAGCTCGGTGGTGATCGGTTCCGGCGGCACCGTCGGCAGCCAGGACTGGATGCAAACCGCCCTGATCGCCAAGGCTGCCGGGATCAACCCGCGTGACCTGCGTTACGTCGCCCTCGAAGGTGGCGGCGAAATCGCTACCGCCCTGCTCGGCGGACACATCCAGGTCGGCAGTACCGACATCTCCGACTCCATGCCGCACATCCAGAGCGGTGACATGCGTCTGCTCGCAGTGTTCGCCGACAAGCGTCTCGACGAGCCGGAAATGAAAGACATCCCGACCGCGCGCGAGCAAGGCTACGACATCGTCTGGCCGGTAGTGCGCGGCTTCTACCTGGGGCCAAAAGTCAGCGACGAAGATTACGCCTGGTGGAAAGACTCGTTCGACAAACTGCTGGCCTCGCCGGAGTTCGCCAAGCTGCGCGATCAGCGTGAACTGTTCCCGTTCGCCATGACTGGCCCGGAACTGGACACCTACGTGAAGAAGCAGGTCGCTGACTACAAAGTGCTGGCCAAAGAGTTCGGCCTGATCCAGTGATCGTCCCTGTCTAGCGGCTGCGTTCCCGCTGACGGGGACGCAGCACAGGAGCTCCCATGCTTATTCAACGCATTTTCGCCTCCGTGTTGTTGCTGGTTTGCGCCGGCCTGGCATTGATGGCGTGGCCGTACCAAGCGGCTTTTTCCTACGAACCGGTGGGCCCGCGCGCCTTCCCTCTGCTGATGCTCGGCCTGATGGGCGCGGCGCTGCTGTACATGGTGTTCCGTCCGGCGCCGATCAAACACAGTGAAGACGAGCCGCCACTGGATCGCGAAACCCTGACCAAGATCGCTATTTGCGTCGCACTGCTGCTGGTGTTCGCCGGCCTCTTCGAACCGCTGGGTTTCATCCTCAGCAGCATCCTCATCGGCATTCCGATGGCGCGCCTGTATGGCGGTCGCTGGATGCCGAGCATCGTGGTGACGACGCTGATGGCCATCGGTCTGTACCTGCTGTTCGACCGTGTGATGGACGTTCCGCTGCCCCTTGGCCTGCTCGACGTGCTGGAGAACTGATATGGATACCCTCGGTTATTTGGGTCAAGGCTTCGGCGTCGCGCTGAGCCCGTACAACCTGGTCACGGCCCTGACTGGCACACTGATCGGCACTGTCGTCGGCCTGCTGCCGGGCCTCGGTCCGATCAACGGCGTGGCACTGCTGATTCCGATTGCCTTCGCCCTCGGCCTGCCGCCGGAGTCGGCGTTGATCCTGCTCGCGGCGGTATATCTGGGCTGCGAATACGGTGGGCGGATCAGCTCGATTCTGCTGAACATTCCGGGCGAAGCGTCGACCGTGATGACCACCCTCGACGGCTACCCGATGGCCCGCAAAGGTCTGGCCGGTGTAGCGCTGTCGCTGTCGGCGTGGAGTTCGTTTATCGGCGCGTTTATCGCCACCTGCGGCATGGTGTTGTTCGCGCCGCTGCTGGCGAAATGGGCGATTGCCTTTGGTCCGGCGGAATACTTCGTGCTGATGGTGTTTGCGATTGTCTGTCTCGGCGGCATGGCCGGTGATCGACCGTTGAAAACCTTTATCGCGGCGTTGATCGGCCTGTTCCTGTCGAGCGTCGGCATCGACGCCAACAGCGGCGTTTACCGCTTTACCGGTGACAACATTCACCTGACTGACGGCATTCAATTCGTCGTGCTGGTGTTGGGCCTGTTCTCGGTCAGTGAAATTCTGTTGCTGCTGGAGAAAACCCATCGCGGCCAGGAAGCAGTGAAAGCTACCGGCCGGATGATGTTCAACTTCAAGGAAGCGTCTTCGGTGTTCGTAGTGAACATCCGTTGCGGCCTGCTCGGTTTCATCATGGGCGTATTGCCGGGTGCCGGCGCGACGCTGGCCAGTGCCGTGGCCTACATGACCGAAAAACGCATCGCCGGCGCCAGCGGCAAATTCGGTCAGGGTGATGCCCGTGGCCTCGCCGCGCCGGAAACCGCCATTGGCGCGTCGGCCTGCGGTGCGCTGGTGCCAATGCTGACGCTGGGCGTGCCAGGTTCGGGCACCACGGCGGTGATGATCGGCGCGCTGTCGCTGTACAACATCACCCCGGGCCCGCTGCTGTTCCAGCAACAACCGGACATCGTCTGGGGCCTGATCGCCTCGCTGTTCATCGCCAACATCATGCTGGTGATCCTCAACATTCCGATGATCCGCATCTTCACCCGCATCCTCGCGGTGCCGAACTGGGCACTGGTGCCGGTGATCGCGATCATTACCGGGATCGGCGTCTACGCGGTGCACGCCACCACGTTCGACCTGTTCCTGATGGTCGGCATCGGTATCTTCGGCTACATCCTGCGCAAACTCGACTTCCCGTTGTCGCCAGTGCTGCTGGGCTTCATCCTCGGTGGTCTGATGGAGCAGAACCTGCGTCGTGCGCTGTCGATTTCCAACGGTGCGCTGGAGATCCTCTGGTCGAGCCCGATCACCTTCGGTGTCTGGGTGCTGACCGCGATCATGCTGCTGATGCCGCTGCTGCGCATCTGGCGCAAACGTTCGGTCGCGCGTCGCGCCATCGCCGATGTTTGATCGCGCCTCACTGAAATCCTGGTGGGGAACCCCGCTGGTCGGTCTGCTCGGCGGTTATCTCGCCAGTCAGATCGGCTGGCCACTGCCGTGGATGGTCGGCTCGTTGCTGGCGATCATCCTCGTGCGCTGCCTGACCCCGTGGCAACTCACGGAAATCCCTGGCGGCCGCAAGTGCGGCCAGTGGATTGTCGGCATTGGCATCGGCCTGCACTTCACCCCGGTGGTGATGGAACAGGTGCTCAGTCATTTCGGATTGATCTTCTTCGGCGCGCTGGTCACCAGCCTGTCGGCGGTGGTCGGTGTGTGGTTGATGCGCCGTACTGGCGAGGATCGCGCCACGGCGTTTTTTTCCAGCATGCCGGGGGGGTCGGGGGAGATGGTCAACCTCGGCGCGCGCAACGGCGCGATGCTCAGTCATGTTGCGGCGGGGCAGAGTTTGCGCGTGCTGGTGGTGGTGCTGTGCGTGCCGGCGGCGTTCAAGTATTTGCTTGGCGATGGCACACCGATTTCTCATGCCGGCAGCGTCGATTGGCGCTGGCTGGCGTTTCTATTTCCGGCGGGTGGTTTGCTTGCGTGGCTCTGGCAGCGTTTGCGCCAACCCAATCCGTGGTTGTTCGGGCCGTTGCTGGTGAGTGCGGCGGTGAGCATTGGCTGGGATCTGCACATTGGCTTGCCCAATGGCGGCAGTCAGATTGGCCAGTGGTTGATTGGCAGCGGTTTGGGTTGCCACTTCAATCGGCAGTTTTTCCGTCGCGCGCCATCCTTTATGGGGCGGACGTTGATTGGCACGGCGTTGACCATGTTGATCGCCTCACTGGCGGCGTTGGGCTTGAGCGCGCTCACTCATCTGGATCTGCGTTCACTGACGCTGGGCATGATGCCTGGCGGCATCGCCGAAATGAGCCTGACGGCGGAGACGCTGCAACTGTCTGTGCCGCTGGTGACAGCGATGCAGGTGATGCGGTTGCTGTTTGTGCTGTTTCTGGCGGAGCCATTGTTCAAATACTGGAATCGTAATCCCGAGTAAGACCGAGTTGCCCCCATCGCGAGCAGGCTCACTCCTACAGGGGAGCGCATTTCAACTGTAGGAGTGAGCCTGCTCGCGATGCTTTTTAGATCGGCGGCAAACGCCACTCGATCGGCGTCTCGCCATTCTGCTCAAGAAACTTGTTGGTGCGGCTAAAGTGCCCACAACCCAAAAACCCGCGATACGCCGACAACGGCGACGGATGCACCGACGTCAGCACCAGATGCTTGGTCGCGTCGATCAGCTTCTGCTTGCTCTGCGCATGGGCGCCCCAGAGCATGAACACCAGATGCGGCTGGCGCTCGCTGACCAGTTCAATGATCCGATCAGTAAAAAACTGCCAGCCCTT
Source organism: Pseudomonas sp. AC242 (assembly GCF_979258655.1). Lineage (NCBI taxonomy): Bacteria > Pseudomonadati > Pseudomonadota > Gammaproteobacteria > Pseudomonadales > Pseudomonadaceae > Pseudomonas > Pseudomonas sp. AC242. The sequence goes on along the minus strand of NZ_OZ409873.1, from coordinate 768,344 downwards.
GTCCTTGTGCGCATTGGCGTTGGCGCGCTCGACGGTCATGGTCGTGTTGATCATCAGCACGCCCTGATCGGCCCAGCTCTGCAGGTAGCCGTGATTGGGAATGTCGATGTTGAGGTCGCGCTTCAACTCTTTATAGATGTTGACCAGCGACGGCGGTGCCGGCACGCCCGGTTGCACCGAGAAGCACAAACCGTGGGCCTGCCCCGGGCCGTGATACGGGTCCTGGCCGAGGATTACCACCTTCACTTTATCCAGCGGCGTCGAGTTCAAGGCATTGAAAATCATCGGCCCCGGCGGATAGATTTCCTTGCCGGCCGCCCGCTCCTGCTGCAGAAACTGGCGCAACTCTGCCATGTAAGGCTGGTCGAATTCAGCACGCAGTGCCTCCTTCCAGCTCGGTTCGAGTTTGATACGGTCGTCAGCAGTCATGGTCATACCCGGCAAAAACAATGGGGCGAACCCTAGGAAAGCCGACCACGCTTGTCAATTGATCTGACGCAGATCCGGCACTTTCCCACACAACGATCATACTGATCGTTCAAATTCCCGATCGAGGTCACGATGAATCTGCACTTCGAAGAACTCACCGGCACCGACGGCGCCCGCATCGGTATCGCCAGCCTGGATGCTGAACAATCGCTGAACGCGCTATCGCTGCCGATGATCAACGCCCTCAGCGACAAACTGAACGCCTGGGCCAAGGATCCGCAAATCGTCTGCGTGCTGCTGCGCGGCAACGGCGCCAAGGCCTTCTGCGCCGGCGGCGAGGTGCGCAGCCTGGTCGAGGCCTGTCGTGCCCACCCCGGCGAGGTACCCCCGCTGGCCGCGCAGTTTTTCAGCGCGGAATATCGTCTGGATTACAGCCTGCATACCTATCCGAAACCGCTGATCTGCTGGGGCCATGGTTACGTGCTCGGCGGCGGCATGGGCTTGCTGCAAGGCGCGAGTACGCGGATCGTCACGCCGAGCAGTCGTTTGGCCATGCCGGAAATCACCATTGGTCTGTATCCGGACGTCGGCGCCAGTTGGTTTCTCGCCCGGCTGCCGGGCAAGCTCGGCTTGTTTCTGGGCCTGACCGGTGCGCACATGAACGGCCGTGATGCGATCGATCTGGATCTGGCCGATCGCTTCCTGCTCGACGAACAACAGCCGCAACTGATCGAAGGCCTGTTGCAACTGAATTGGCAGGAACAGACCGACATGCAACTCAACAGCCTGCTCAAGGCCCTGCAGCAGGAAGCCGTGGCGCAGTTGCCCGAGGCGCAGTGGCTGCCACGGCGGCAGCAGATCGACGAACTGCTCGACGTCAGCGATGTGGCCTGCGCCTGGAAAGCCATCAGCCTGCAGCGCAACAGCAGCGATCCGTTGATTGCCCGAGCAGCGAAAACCATGAGCGAAGGCTCGCCGCTGACCGCGCATCTGGTCTGGGAACAGATCATCCGCGCCCGGCACATGTCGTTGGCCGAAGTCTTTCAGATGGAGTACACCCTGAGCCTCAATTGCTGCCGGCATCCGGAGTTCAGCGAAGGGGTTCGCGCGCGGTTGATCGACAAGGATCAAAAGCCGCACTGGCACTGGCCGGATATCAACAATGTGCCGGATGCGGTGGTTGACGCGCACTTTCACAAGGTTTGGGAGGGGCGGCATCCGTTGGCGGATTTGACGCAGTATTGAACTGACGCGATGCTCGCGATGACGACTGGATTCCCATCGCGAGCTGGCTCAATCAGTCGCCATACGACTCAGACATTCAGCTCGTAAAACTGAATGATCTCCGTCATCGCCCGCTGCGCTTCTTCGTCGCCCTTTATCAAAATGTCTTCGACATCCCTCAATGGCGGAAGCGGGTGCAGACGTTCAGCAATCTGCATCGCGCTGTAGTCTTGAGTCGCTGTTCCTTCGCTGGCTCTTATGAAGCCGATTGCGCTTTCGCCTGCGGCAAAATGATTGGAAACCCGGATTTTCGGTGCCATGCCGTAATCCACCACGATCACCAGATCATCGCGCTCACGGTGAAACTTCAAGCTGTCGATCGTCAGCCTGCGTTCGGAAAAGTCGATCCCGTCAAGGCCGTCTCCGCGATTGATGATCACGTCCCTGCCGAGGCCATCGTATCGGTAGATATCATTTCCGGCGCCGCCGGTCAGCGTGTCATTGCCCGGCCCACCCAACAGCAGATCATCACCGGGGCTGCCCGTGAGCACGTCATCCCCTTCCATGCCTCGGATTTCCCCCGCGCCGCTTATCGTGTCGTTGCCTCGACCACCGACTAACGGCAGCGCCCGTCCGTCTCGTAGAGACGTAAAACGCGTTGAATTGTTAACGGCTACACCCGTATGAAAAGTCTCGGGCGCAGGGCCCAGCTGACTTGACTCCAAGAGTTGCTTCAAACTCACGACCGACCCATCGGCGAAATTCAAGAGCTCAATCCCGGCCCCCTCAAGTTCACCGTTGAGGGGCAGGACGATGCGAACTTTCTGTATCCCACCCCAATTGATATCGAGTGTCGGATGGAGCATTTTCGCTCTTGGCGGATTGCGGTGTGCCCCGCGACCAGGGTTGGGTTCCAGCTCGACATGTGTGGTTTCTATCAGCGCAGCACCCCAGCTCAATTGCAGTGCATTGCGCTGCGCATCTGCTGGAAGGACGACCGTGTCCTGATCGATCAATCCGTACTTGTCTTTCCACCCCGCTGCGCCAACTTCTGCTCGGTGGAAAAAAGGGTTCGGCACATCCGCAATCGTGGTAGTTGCTCCGGCGTGCGCTTGCACGATGTAGGTGTCGGCACCGTCTTCACCGTAAAGCCAATCATCCCCTGCCCCGCTGACCAGATAGTCAGCGCCCTCGGAGCCCAGCAAGGTATCGTCACCTGCACCTGCGGATAAAAACGCGCCCGGTGTTCTGTCGCCGACAGTGCCGTAGTCAAGTGGGGAGCCTGCATAAGCGACAATCAGATCGTCTCCCGCACCGCCGTGGAAAACGTTTTCCACTTCGACGTTGACTCGCCCGCCGGCATCGTCGCCAGAGACGATTTTGCGTTTGATCGTTTCAGTTGTGACATCCCAGCGAAACGCCTTGGGCACCGTTTCCCCCGAACCGAAGCTTGCTGCCGGATAGATGTACCAGCCCTCAAGCGTGCCGGATTCCTTACGGTCTTCAACCAATACATCTCCGGTATTGAATGAAAAGCCGTTGGCCGAGCCGGATCGATAATAGCGAGGCGCCTGACTCGAAGAGGCTATCGCCCCATCGGCTTTCACCTGCTTATGTTCGACACGGGTTGTGGTTTTCGACTGCCTTTCACTGACCACGGCATGCCCTGCATCAACCTTCATCCATGGCGGCGCGTCAGACAGTGTTCCCGTTTCGACGCCGTCATCGCTCAGCTCGGTGTGAGTGATGTAACCGGTGTCGCTAGTCGTGATATGACTGCGAACCCAGACGCCTTGATCACTCAAGGTGAAACCTGTGGCGTGTTTGCGGGCGTAGCGCTTGGATTTGATTTGCGCGAGGAATTTTTCAGTCCAGTCAACGGGGTGATCAGATGCCACAGGGCGTTGCGCCGCGATGGTTACATCGTCTGGCTGAACCGGATCTTCAACTTTGCTTTGCTGGATTCCTGAGGCGGTTACAACTTCCGGTACAGGTGACTCGGGCACCTTTATCGGCGGCAATGTTTTACGCAGGACATCCTCATAATCAAGTACAACGCCATCGCTGAAACTGAATGTGGAATCCTTCCACTGCTCGTGACTCTTGATGAGTATCGCGTCGCCCGCGCCGTTGGCCAGCCGCAATACCGTGCCGACGGCAACTTCAATAATGTCGGCTTTCAGACTTTGTGCAGAAAAGCCTGCGCCGAACCTGATGATGTTGCGGCCGCCGGCATCGGTAACAGTATCCAGACCATCGCCAGCGCCGAAATAGTAAACATCAGCACCGTCATGGCCTTCCAGCACGTCGTTACCGGCACCGCCATCAAAAACGTTATTGCCGGAATCGCCGCGAAGGTGGTCTACGCCCTCCCCGCCCAATAACGTGTCGTTGCCACCACCGCCCAACAAGGTATCGTTGCCTGATCCACCGTCCAGATAATCTGCGCCGTGTTCGGCCTCGGCTGTCTGCTCATAGTCGCCGGATAAAATGTCATCATCAGCGCCGCCATAAAGCGTGTCGGCGCCCAAGCCGCCCAAAAGGGTATCGTTTCCTTCATCGCCTTGAAGGTAATCATTGTTGATTCCACCTGACTGCAGGTTGGACACATCGCCATCCATCGCGTCAGCTCCTGCCCCACCGATCAGGGTATCGGAGCCACCCATTCCCTGAAGTGTGTCATCGCCCGCTCCACCATCAAGTAAATCATTGCCGTGATAACGAACCGGATGCTCAGCATAATCCCCGGCCAGCGCGTCGTTACCTTCACCTCCGAGCAGCAGATCATCCGCCCCACCGCCCCAGAGCTTGTCGTCTCCTGCACCACCGTCCAGCAGGTCATTTCCAAAAAAGTGGGCGGCGTCCCCGGCAACGCCGTTCAGTACATCGTCATCCCCCTTGAGAGTGTCATTGCCTGAGCCACCATAAATCGCGTCGGCTCCACCGTTACCAGTGAGCCAATCATCGCCACTGCCACCGTCCAATACATCGTTGCCATGGTGTTTGCTTTGCAGGCCACCGCCCCAGTCGAGGTTATCGCCCATCATTGTGTCGTTACCGCTTCCTCCGGCCAGCGTGTCATTTCCACCATCCCCCGAAAGAAGATCATCTTCAGTTCCGCCATCAAGCAGGTCCTCGCCCCATCCACCATTGAGAACATCACGACCGCCCTGGCCGTAGAGAACATCGTTATCACCCTGCGTCGAACTGTTGAAGGAGGCCCTTGAAAAGACAGTTCGGTGACTGGTGACACCACCATCTATAAGAACGTCGACGCGTTTGAATCCCCATTTCTGCTCCAGCGCGCCGGTCGTTTCATCGCCTGATAAAATGTCATCCCCCGCACCTCCAATCAGCGTATCCCGATCGTTACCGCCCAGAAGCACGTCCTGGGATGCCGTACCGATGAGCAAATCGTGACCTGCTCCTCCATCAAGCCAATCACCTCGAGCTGTTTTCCCTTTAACGTCGCCAGCGGCCATGGCTTTTTCGAGCGTCGTCTGTTTATCCCCAAACAATTGATCGTTTCCATCCTTGCCGAACAATCGATCAGAACCGCCAAGTCCGAGAATGACGTCGTCCTTGGCAGAGCCGTAAAGCACATCGGCCTTGTTTCTCTGTTTTACGTTGGCCAATAGCAAGGCGTTGCCCAGCTCATCGTATGAGAACTGATCCCCGGGCACATTGGGGTCGAAATCTTTCGCTTTCCAGTCGCCCTTAAGAACCAGATCGGGAGCAGAGACCGTATGGCCTTGGTATTCAGGAAGTCGGATGCCAAGCAGCCCGGAGCGGAAGTTCTTGATAACGACGAGGTCGTTCAGGCCATATTTGATGTTGAGCGTGGGTTCAGTGAGTTCTTCGATGAGGGTCAGGGTGATGGCCTGATCCTCGGTCGACCAGATATTGCCCAAAGGGGCGCGACGTTTGAGTGAAGGAATCGGCGAGCCGTTGATCCATAGCTGCCCATTTGGGGTGGCGTCGAAGATTTCATCGATGCCATCACCGCTGGAAAACTCATAGCGGTCGCTGCCCTCGCCACCGATCAAAGAGTCGTTACCCTTTCCTCCGACCAGAACATCATCACCGGCCATTCCGTGCAGCGCATCATTGCCGTCGCCTCCGGCAAGCAAATCGTTGCCGCGTCCCCCCTCAATGACATCGTGACCTGCCAGCCCGTTGATCGTGTCATTGCCCGCGCCACCATAAAGATGATCAGTGTTCGCACCGCCCGCGAAAGACCGCGCGCCGTCATCACCGAACATGACCAGCGAGTTCAACACACCCGTGGTCATCGGCACCTGTTTGGCTGAGGCGAGATCGGAGTAGGAAAACTTCTGCAGCGAGTGTTCTCCAAACGAGCGCTGAGTTCGGGCAATCAAACGGGCCAACATCTGCGCACGATCGGTGAGCCATTGCGCGGTAATGAAACCTTCGCCAGTCAGCGGATCGTAGAGCTCCAGTCCGCGTCCGGGGTAACCGTCAGCTCGCTCAAGGACGATTTCACTGAGTTGCTTCAGGGAATTGCGCAGCGCCAGGCCGATGGGTGTCGACTCGCCAGCCAGTTTTGCCCATGAATTCGCGTTTCCGTATTCACCTATTGATCGGGTGACGATGCTTTAGGACTGCTCTGCTCTGGTGGAAATGCCGAGAAGAATGCGTAAGCGTTGGTGGCGAAGCTTTCATCCGTGGTAGGTGGCGCTGCTGAATCGCCGTCGTAGGTGCGCTTGAACATGTCCAGAAATTCATTCTGGCCGTAACGCAACATCAGGTCGACCACGGCGGAAACCGGCGTGCCTTTCACGACATGCTGAATCAGGGGATTGAGGCTGCCACTGGCGAGCGCGATATTGATTTGCTCCGGCACGACAGAAAGCAGACTTTGCAATGGATTGATGCCGAAATTGCTGATCGCCGCTCGCAGGCCGACACTGTATGAATCGATGGCGAACAGAATATTTTTATAGTCATCGAGCCTGTTGGCTTGTGCCTGAATTGGTGGGCCGCCATCTTCCCGCTCCGCATCACCAGCGGAGATTAATCTCCAGGTTTCATAGGGTGGCATTCCACCCAGCAGGCTGAACCCGACTGTCCCGGACCAACCGGCGTTATGGCTCACGGCTGTATCTTTCTCTCCGCAAGCCTCACTAAACAGTGCCTTGCCGATCGCACTGGCATCAATCTCTGCAATCTGGCTGATGGACGGCACCGTCCAGGGTGCCAGTCGACCGGCGAGAGATCCGTCGATCAAGGTATTGATGAAATTGGCGGCGACCTGATTCGATGACAGTTGCATCAGCTCTTCACTGAAAATTTTATTCAATCTCAGTTCACCTTGCCGCGACGTATAACCGCGAATCAGAGCGGAGTAGGCACCGTTTCCACCGTTGGCATCAATGGCCACGGCAAGCCAGAGCCTGGCACTTTTCAGAATTTCTCCCGCTTCTTGATCGACAGCGGTAACCTCAGAAACTCTTTTGCCGATAATATCGAATAGCTTTTGATACAGGGGAGCGCAGTTAGCCCCCGCTATTCCCAGTGCCTCGTACTCAATTTTTTTTGAGAGAAGCCTCATACCTTTGCAAATATTGGCTGCGTTAAAGATCGCTGTTTTTTCCATATCGCTAAAAACATAACTCATCGTTACTTCCTTGTAATAACTGAGCGTGAAAGATAATCACTGAGAAACTTGAGCATCTCAGGTGCTTCGCGTAGTGACGATAGACCGAGGTCTACGCTGCCGTGCCCCCCAGCAAAGTCAAAGCTATCCAGATTGACAGTGCAGAAAAAGTTCAACTTGCCAAAATCCAGATTTTCCAATTCTGCTCTGCTGAGCCTTGCCAATTTCTCGTCAGTCAGTTGTTCCTCGGAAGCCGGGCGAATCAAACCGTCACAGTCTATCAACCGAGGGGTGCCATCACGCCGCGGCCAGCCAGTAATGACAAACGTTCTGACGGAATCCACATTCTTGAAATGCGGCGGCGGAGCATCCAGCCAAATCTCTAACCCCGGATAATTTTTCAACTTCACAATCAACTCATCCGGCCAGTTGATGTGGCGATAGCCCCGTTCATGAGGCTCGGTGGTTTCTTTTTTTGTATAAAGCCCGGCGTTCAGTTTATAAAGACGCCAACTTTCAGGAATCGACTTCAGGCTCTGATCCTGGTACCGGCGCAAGCCCGTCCCGGTCCACCAGAAATGCCCCTTGAGCGTATTGGCCAGACACGCTTTCTTATTCGCCAATTCAGGCATGCCCACATAAAACTCCGGGACCAGAGTCTTATCCACATAGCTGCCGCCCAGTATGGGCACCTGCTTCAGGCTCGCCAGCTTCTTTTGACAGGCCTCCTGATCCGCGTAATAGATTGCCATTGCCTCGGCGACTTCTTCTTTACGGATATAAAAATCAACCACGCAGTAACAGACATAAATAAACAAGCCGTATTTCAACAAGTTTTTAAACCATTTAACCCATTGCTTACGCGACATCCCGAGCATTTCAAAGCTCCCGGTCAAACTGAGTTTCAGGCTGTTTCTTGAGATGTCCGGACATCGCGCTTTCAAATACCTCAAAGTAGTGTTTAGTGCCGTACTCCACATCAAATCTGCTCGCCGTCAACTTCGCGGCGCTGCGCAGGCTGTCGTACTCATCAACGGAATCAAGAACCTTGGTAATACGTTTGGCGATACCGTGATGATCGAAGAAATCCACCAGCATTCCATTGTGACCATCGACGATCACCTCCCTTACCGGAGCCGTATCTGACGCTACTACCACACACCCAGCCGCCATCGCCTCCAATAACGACCACGACAAAACAAACGGATACGTCAAATAAACATGAATCTTTGAGCAGTCCAGAATCGCGCGGTAAGTCCGGTAAGGAAGCTTCCCAGTGAAATGAACGGTGGAATGATCGAAACTTACCTCTGCCTGCATCCTGCTGCGCCAATTTGCATAGCCAACCGGCTTACACCCATAACTGACGTCATCACCGCCCACTACGATTATCTGCGCATGGGGACACTCAGCCTGAATATGCGGGATCGCTCGCATAAAACTGTGAAACCCGCGATAAGGCTCAAGATTCCTCGCGACATAAGTAACGATCGGCTGCCCGGCTCTCAGCTCGACGCCATTGGGCAACCTGACGGCCCCAACTTTCGCCAAGCAAGAACTTTGAATGACGCCCTCGTGAATAACCCGAATGGCCGACTGATGAGCGGCCGGAAACAGACTGCGCTGCCACCGCGTAGGCGCAATGGCAATGTCACATTGTTCGAGATTCAAAAGATGCAGCGAATTGAGCACTCGCAGCCTTGATGACTCTCTTGTGGCTCGCGGGAATTCAGGGTCGAACCCAGAGTCCGCGCCCTGCGCTCGATAGTAATATTCGCAATAGTGAATAAGCGGCGTGTCAGGATAGACATCCTTGACGAAGAGCGTTTCCCCCCATCCGGGATGAGCAAGAATCACGTCCGGCCGATAACCCGAATGTTTCAGTCGGCTCAGAATTTGAAAAACTTTCTCTCCATCAGTCACCGCTTGTTCGTAACGGATCAGATAGGGGTGAATAGCGCCCGCTGCTCTGCTGGCGGCGCGGTATCGATATATTTTCACCTCTGCGATACCCGGCGCCGTATCCCGACCTATCGCCAAAACCTCGTGACGCCTGTCAATCGCCGCCAGCACCACGTGACGGAACTGGCCCGGAAAGTTTTGGTGAATCACAAGAAGCTTCATAGCGGCATCGTCCTTTTATTCGCCGCTAATGAACTGAGTTTTGCTCACCTCGATCGGCAGGAACAAACGCTAACAAATGCAAGGAAATGAAACTGTAGGAAGCGTCCGGGAATGCCCTAGGAGAAGGCTAATGGGACGACTTTTCGACGGGCATAAAAAAGCGGTGCGGCACCCGTTGGCGGATTTGAGGGTTTACTGAGCCTATCGCCGGATTGGACAGGAAGTCCGTTTACATCCTCTCCGGCCGCGCGACACTGGGCTCATCTGACCTGTACGCAAAGTCTCACACTTGGTTTATGGCGTTTGTTCACGGAGTGTTTTTACTCTCGTGAACGCTGGAAGCACCCCGCGTTTCCCAAGGACGACTCTTTGACTATGGACAGTCTCATGACGGGCAATACCCTCGTAATCACACCTTCGCAGATTCACCCGCTCCCCCTTGACGATCAATCCACGCCAGAACCTGACGACATCGACTCGTCAAACGCAGGTACCGGCAGTGCCATCCGGCAACCGCTGGGTAATCCGGGTGGGGCGTTGTCCTGGCCGATTCCACTGAGTCCAGACGAACAACGGCGCTTGCGCCTGATCACGATGAATCATGCGCACCATTTGGGCGATCAGCCGCTGGTGATGCAAACCAAGGGCGGTGTGCTGGAGTTTCTGCGCTATCGCTGCCCACTCCCGGATAACATCGTGAACGATCCTGCCCGGGTACTTGAAACCCTGCTCGGCTGTGCGCAAGGGCAACTGATGGGCAGAGCTTTGCAACAGAAAATGCAAGGCATTGACAGCGCAAGCAGTGCGATCGATTACCTGCTGGCGGGCATCACACTGCAGCTGGACCCCGAATCGATCACAACCCCTGATCGGCACAAAACAGCCGGCTTTGATCTGGCCAGTGATCGGCATTGGGGTCGGCACGCCTCTGAAGTTGCAGGTGAACTGGCTGCTCATTTAAGCCGTGAAGGTAGAACCAGCGCTGACTTGGCGAAAGCCGGTGCGTACCTTTTGTTGGCCAGGCTGGCCCCGCAGTTTCTGATTGCAGAGACTCCTCAGAATGTGAAAGTTGGCAGTCTGGCTTGGGCCAACCTGACCATGGCAGCAACGGCCATCGAAGCTCAAACACCGGGCAAAGTCCCCGGCCTGACGTTTGCCCAGGTCATGAGCATGGCGCAAAGTGCCCGCCTGGCAGACCCTGCGTCTACCCAGCGCATTCAGACAGCTGCAGTACTCGATTGGGCCGTGGCCAACGAAATCATCCTGAAAATAAACGATGACAGCTACACCGCCGGACAACTTGAAACGATAAGAGCGACATTTAACCAGGAGCTGGATGAGCGGCTTGCTGCCGCCAGAATACTGGACAAGGAATTACCGACACGAAAAGACATTGCCCTGGCCATATTGATGGAGCGATTTGGCGATTTGGGTCCGCTTTTCGACGTCAAGGCACTCCACACGGATACGTATCGCGGCGAGCGTGGTCAGACGGGTTTTAGTGGCATTCATTCGCTACTGGATTACGCGATGATGGATTTGCCGAATCCACGGCCGCTGGCATCGAGTGACTCGCGTATTCCCTTGGAGGCATTGAACAGTAACCCGACATTTGGCGTGCGAGAGGCATTCGAACAGCAATTCACGCGCGCCATCGAGGCTAAAAAAACCGCTGTCAATACAACGGTCAGGCACATGATCTCCCTGCTCCCACGGGAGGACCGAAAGAATTTCGAGTTTGGAAAAATCAGCTTTTTCCAGCAAGGATCATTTTTGTCAGATGGCTTTTTCAACCATACCCCCTGCCCGAACGCGCCCGGACTGCTCATTGGAACGCAGTTGAGCGGCCACTTCCACGCGTATGAAATCAACATCAATAAAGACACGATCGAACGCATAGCCCCGCACAAGGCAAAGCATCAGGATTCCAGGGAAGCCAACAAATATTTTACGACCAGAGAGCTTGTCCCCCGTGAGGCGGCAAATGAACTGGGTCGTGAGCGCACCGTCAGCGAATCACTTTTGAACAGTTTCAACAGCGCTCGGTCCCGTGCGATTGCCGATACCTTTGTACAACATCTTGATCTGGATGACCCCACAATCAAAGAGCTGGCACGCGGGCAGACGCCTATGGACGAATATTACCGGCCCAAGGCGCTGGGGGAGTTTTTGTTGAACCTGATTCCCTTCAGGTCCGCCATCGTCAATTTTCAGAAGGGCAACTACGGCGAGGCGGTATTTGATCTCACAGTGGATGTATTCGGTTTTCTCACTGCGGGCGCCGCCACTGCCGGAAAATTGATCAGGATCGGCAGGACAGCTCTTTCCGCCGGGACCAAGGCACTGAAGACTGTTCATGTTATCGGCGTCGCCACCATCGAGGTGCTCAACCCGGTGGGTGGCCTGGGAAATCTGGCCAGACTCCTCGCTACCGGCGGCGCTCATCTACTCTCCCGAGGTGCCAAAGCCGTCAACCGGCTCAGGGGCGCCGCTGACAGCTACGACGTATTGAAAGCTGTCAGCACACAATATGATGCGGCGGCAACAGGCACCATAAAAGTGGCTGGCCAGACTGTGGAAGGCGCCGCCGTGTTGAAGAATGGTCAATGGTATTCATTTGATGCCAACACGATGCGACCTTATGGCAGCCCGATCGAGGATTTCGCGGTCGTCACCCAGGCGGTCGCCGGCAGAGTGATCACTTCACACGTCGATGAGTTACTCGAGCTGAGCCATGATCTGTTCGGGCATTACGGTGTGCCCGAGTCCACAATCACCGGGCTCTCTCGTAACAGCCAAGGGGTATATGTTGCCGCCGATGGGCATCTCTCCCACATACGCCATACCGATAGCAGCGGTAAATCGGCGGTGTACGAGGTCAGACAGATCACTCGCACGGAAGACGGCATTGTGCAGGCGCGGGTCTATCACAATAACCGGCAAACCGAATTGCTGATTCAGCATCTCCGGGATGAGCAGTGGCAACGACTGGGCGCGCAAGGGGCTGGGCGGGAGATTACCGCATTGCATTTGCGGATATGGGAAGGATTGTCGACGGCGCAACAGCAACAAGTTACTCGCAGCGGCTTCGCCCGACAGTATCTGCTACCTCGCAAAACATTTGAGTATTACGTCAAGCCTGATGGCCAATTGAACGCCACGGGCGTGCTGGTGCGCGACCGCCCCGTTGACACGCCATTCAATCTGCCGAGCGAAGCGCATGTCCGCGAATGGCAGAAAATGACGCAGAACGCCCGTGACGTAATGACCATGGGCGGATTTGCCGGTCTGCATCACCTGAACCCGGCAACCTTCAGAAGTTACGTCAGGGCCGACGGTCGCCTGGGGCCGGCTGGCGATGTGCTGCTGCACAGAGCGGCCGGGGGTACCTATAACCCATTTACAGATGACTATCTGCACCAGTGGAATGCGCTCTTCAGGCAGCCGGACAACGCGATGACAGCCACGCAGTTCATGCATCAACATCAGCTCAACCCCTTCATATGGCAGAAGCACGTCAAGCAAGATGGATCGCTGACAGAGGAAGCTGTCAAACGTCTCGATAAGGCGGGACAAAACATCGATCAGCCTGTCTCGCTTCAGCAAGCAGAAGCGCAGGTGATTCGGCAGATCGAGGTGCCCGGCAAGAGTCCGAAGGGCAAGACCCAGAGGGTCACTGCCGAGCACCTGCGGCGATGGGAGGCACTACCTCAAGCAGAACAGCAGCAGCTAACCCGAGAAGGCTTTGCACTGCAGAATAATCTGCCGCGAAAAACATTCGAGTACTACGTGAAGCCTGACGGCCGATTGAGCGAAACCGGCGTACTCGTACGCGACCGTCCGACAGACAAAACCTTCAATCGGACAAGCGAAACGCACGTCCGTGATTGGCAAAACATGACTCAGCAAGAGCGTGACACCATCACAATTCAAGGATTTTCCGGTCATCATTATCTTCAACCAGAGACCTTTGCGGGCTATGTGTACGCCAATGGAAGCTTGAGGCCAGCCGGACAATCGCTACTGCACCGCGCGGCCGGTGGCACCTATAACATTTTGACCGATGAACATTTGCGTCAGTGGTACGGGCTTTCCAGACAGCAAGACAACACCCTCACGGCAGAAGATTTTGTCCGTCGGCACTCACTCAATCCTGCTACATGGCAATCGAAAGTCAAAATCGATGGAACCCTCAGAACCGCAGCCTTACGGCGTATCGAAAGCGGAGCACAAAGCACAAGAGTGCGCAAACAAAGGATCACTACCGAACATTTGCGGAACTGGCTGGCGTTACCGCAAGCGGAGCGACAGAGCCTCACCCGCGCAGGCTTTGCCCGACAGAACAATCTGCCGCGGAAAACATTTGAGTACTACGTGAAACCTGACGGCGAGTTGAGCGCGACCGGCATATCAGTACGTGACCGTCCTGCCGACCTGGCCTTCAACCAGCCGGATGAAACACATGTCCGTGACTGGCAGAAGATGTCTCAGCAGGAGCGAGACACAATGACCGTGGAAGGTTTTGCCGGTCATCATCATCTTCATCCGAATACACTTTACAGTTATGTCCGGGCCGATGGAGGTCTGGGGCCACGGGGGCAGGCCTTGATGCACAAGGCCGCAGGCCATACTTACAACGCAATTACCGACGAACATTTACGCCGCTGGGACGTGCTTTTCAGGCTTGCGGACAACACCGTCTCGGTGACCGCGTTCGGGCGCCAGAACGGACTCGATCCCCGCCAATGGATGAGCTACGTCAACATTGACGGCACGTTAAAAGACACAGCCTTGCGACGTCTCGAAGGAGTGGGGCAAAGTACCCTGCCACGCCTTGAAGACCAGCCCCCTGAAACGATTGCGCCACAAAAGCGCCCGGCGCCGGTCTCGCTGGACTCACCGCAACCGAAGAAGCCCGCCGAGGCGCCAGAGCGTGTCGACGAAATTCCAGGCCCCTCTTCCGACATCTTGCCAGTCACCATCAAGATTGAACCTGGGGCTTCCTCGTCGTTGCCTCATCAAGCCGACAACACATTGCCGATCCTGCAAGACCCGCAAAACCCGACAATCAGCCGGACCTTATCCGTAGAGGGGCCGATTGATGACATCCGTATCGCCAACTGGAGTGGCCTGCTTGACGGTCTCGATAGCGCAAGCAAACAACACGTATCAACTCAGATCAAGGAATCGATCAAAGACTGGTTGCGTACCGAAGGGCAGCATCAGGCGAGGTTTGATCAGACTCTGGAAGTGCTCACGGCCCTGGATGACGGTGGACCCAATCGCGGCGCGTCGGTATGGGCGCGCCGCGATATTGCCAAATTTGAGGTGCTTGGACCGTACGCGGGCAAATTCCACGAATCAGAAGCGTCATTGTTTCGGGAGATACGCAAACAAGGTTCACGGGCTGTACTGACCTATTTGTTCGGCACACGTTCGGGCAATCGCTCAGTGAGTGCGCTGCACACGGGCAATACCCTGAGCCTGATCAATACCTCGCAACTGGGCAATGGCCCGGCATGGAGGTCGAATAACGTCATTACCATCGCCGCGGGGAAAAACCTGACCTTCTACGTGGCGCTGAATGACATTCGCAAGGGAGATGAATTACTGGTGGATTACGGCCTGTCCTACAAGCCGGTGCCTGATATAGCGATCAAACCGGACCCTAGTCGCTGATCATCAGATTCAAGCGCCAAAGCGACCGCGGCCTTAAGTCATTTAGTGCGCTTAACAGTTGGTCTTCATCCTGACGATATCCTCAGGCACAAAAAAGCGGCGCTTCAAGCGCCGCTTTTCATTTGCGGGTGATTACCAGCGGTTACCACGCCCATTGTGATCGCCGCGTCCACTGTGTCGGTCGTAGTTGCCACGACCGCGATGGTCGTTATCCCAACCGCCGCGACGGTGGCCATTCCAGCGCCCGCGATCATTGTCGTGCCAGCGACGGCTTTCGTAGTAGCGCGGGGCCGGTTGGTAGTAACGCGGCGCCGACTGGTAATAGCGCGGTTGCTGGTAGTACCGCGGGGCTGGCTGGTAGTAACGTGGCTGCGCGTAATACGTGCTGCCACCCCGGTAATAGGTGCCGCCTGTGTTGTAGTAGGCCGGTGCGGGTGACGTGTAGACCTCTGAGCTGTAATACGAGTCCGCGTAAGAGTACGGGACGCAACCGGCAACGGAAAACATCAACGCAGCAAGCAGAAGAATTCGTCTATACATGGCGGCCTCCTGGACCGCGGGTTGGCCACACCAGCGACGCTGGCAGGCGACAGTCATTTAATCGGTGACTGTCGAAAAATCAGACAGCGTTTTCGGCATCTGGTGCGTTCCTGCAACAAGTTGAAACAAGTGATTAATGAAATCCTGTTCATTTGGAAAACGCTGTCATTCAGCCGCTGATTAATGGTGGCCACCGTGATATCCGCCGCCGTGATAACCCCGTCCGTAACCACCCCGATACCCGTAGCCACCGTGGTAATAACGCGCACCGCCGTAGTAGCGTGGCCCGTAATAACCACCGTAGTAATAAGGCGAGTAATAGCCGGGATAGTAGTAGGTGGACGGATACGCATCGTAGGGACCGGCGTAGTAATAACAACCGGACAGACCGAAACCGAGCACCGCTCCCAGCAGCGCCCTTCGCAACGTTTTTTGAATGAGCATGGCGGCCTCCTGAAAGACCCGCGACAGCAGTCGGCACAGACCGGCTGACATCTGTTTTGACTGGCGAAGCCATGCCGAGTGCCAACACCGCAAAACCATCAGATCAGCGGCAACCACGCTGCATGACGGTGCAGCCGCGCACCAACACAAAGCGCCACATCGCCCTCACCTGCAAACCGATGCCACCCGCGCGCCCGAGCCAGAGCGCCTGACGCAACTTGGCACGCGTCTCGCTTTAGCAAACCTGTGCAGGAGTCATCACAGGTTCGCGGCACCACAATTTGCAATGGCTGACTAGGGTTCCGGCTCGCAATCGCGAGTGGCTGGTCCGAGAGTTGGCGACCTCCAGTTGAGGTTACACGGCGGGACAAAAGCCCGGGAGACAAGCCACCGTTCGCGGTGCCGCGTTGCCTTCCTGTCCGCCCTTGATCAACTGGAGAATCCACCATGACCCGACTACGTTTGCCCGCCCTGCTCGCCGCCGCCTTCGCCGCGCTCATCAGCACGCAATCCCCCGCCGCCCAGAAAGACCACTTCAGCGTGTGCTGGACGATTTACGCCGGCTGGATGCCCTGGGAATACGCCGGCAGCCAGGGCATCGTCGACAAATGGGCGAAGAAGTACGGGATCAAGATCGACGTCGTGCAGCTCAACGACTACGTCGAATCGATCAACCAGTACACCGCCGGCCAGTTCGACGGCTGCACCATGACCAACATGGACGCGCTGACCATTCCGGCCGCCGGCGGCGTCGACAGCACCGCGTTGATCGTCAGCGACTTTTCCAACGGTAACGACGGCATCGTCCTCAAGGGCGCCGGCAAGAAAGTCGCCGACCTCAAGGGCATGGACGTCAACCTGGTCGAACTGTCGGTCTCGCACTACCTGCTGGCCCGCGCGCTGGATTCGGTCGACCTGACCGAGAAAGACCTGAAAGTGGTCAACACTTCCGACGCCGATATCTCCGCCGCTTTCAACACCGAACAGGTCAACGCCGTCACTACTTGGAACCCAATGCTCTCGGACATCAAGGCCAAACCGGGCGTGACCGAGGTGTTCAATTCCAGCCAGATTCCTGGCGAGATCATGGACATGATGGTGGTCAACAGCGCCACCCTCAAAGACAACCCGGCGCTGGGCAAAGCGCTGACCGGTGCGTGGTTCGAAGTGGTCGAGTTGATGAACGCCAAGAACGCCGCGAGCAAAGCTGCGCTGGAGCACATGGCCAAAGCTTCGGGCACCGACCTCGCTGGATTCCAGGCACAACTCGACACCACCAAACTGTTCGCCACGCCAAGCGAAGCGCTGAACTTCGCCACCAGCAAACAACTGCCGGAAACCATGCGCAAGGTCGCCGAATTCTCCTTCCAGCACGGCTTGCTCGGCGAAGGCGCGAAAGACACCAGCGCGGTCGGCATGGCCTTCGCCAACGGCGTGACCAGTGGCGACACCGGCAACCTCAAGCTGCGTTTCGATCCGACTTACGTGCAGATGGCCGCCGACGCCAAGCTGTAAGCCACGGAGGATTTGGCCATGCGCCTGATCAATCGCCACCCGGATCGCCCCAGTCGCCTGCTGTTGGTGATCCTGCCGTTCGCGCTGGTGTTGTTCGCCTACTTCATGGGTTCGGCCGAGCGCCTGGCGGACAACCCCAACGACAAACTGCTGCCCAGCGCCGTGCAGATGAGCGACGCGGTCAAACGTCTGGCCTTCAATGCCGACAGCCGCACCGGTGACTACCTGTTGTGGCAGGACACCGCGTCGAGTCTGCGGCGTCTGGCCATCGGCCTCGGCATCGCTGCATTGGCCGGGCTGTGCCTGGGCATCGCCGCCGGCACGCTGCCGTTGTTCGGCGCGCCGTTGTCACCGCTGCTGACAGTGCTGTCGATGGTGCCGCCGCTGGCGATCCTGCCGATTCTGTTCATCGTCTTCGGTCTGGGCGAGTTGTCGAAAGTCATGCTGATCGTGATCGGCATCACCCCGGCCCTCGCTCGCGATCTGGAACAGCGCGCACGGGAAATTCCCGTCGAACTGCTGATCAAGGCGCAGACCCTCGGCGCCTCGACCTGGACATTGATGCTGCGGGTGGTGTTGCCGCAACTGCTGCCACGCTTGCTGATTTCGTTACGGCTGATGCTCGGTTCAGCGTGGCTGTTCCTGATTGCCGCCGAAGCGATCGCCTCCACCGACGGCCTCGGCTACCGGATTTTTCTGGTGCGGCGCTATCTGGCGATGGACGTGATTCTGCCGTACGTGGTGTGGATCACACTCCTCGCCTGGCTGATGGATTGGGGCCTGAAATACCTGACCCGTCGCGCCTTCCCTTGGTATGAGGGGGCGGCCAAATGAGCTTCATCACCGTGAAAAACGTCTGGCAGCAATACGCCGATCAGGTGGTGCTGGAAGGCTTGAACCTGAGCGTCAACGAGGGCGAGTTCTGCACCCTGGTCGGCGCGTCCGGTTGCGGCAAATCGACCTTCCTGCGCCTGCTGCTCGGCCAGGAAACAGCGAGTCGCGGCGAGATTCTGCTCGACGGTCAAGCGCTGGCCAGCGAACCGGATGCCAGCCGTGGCGTGGTGTTCCAGCGCTACTCGGTGTTCCCGCATTTGAGCGTGCTCGACAACGTCGCCCTCGGCCTCGAATTGCCGCGTGCGCCGCTGATCGGTCGGTTGTTCGGCAGCGCCAAACGTGAGGCGCGCGAACAAGCGGCGGCATTGCTGAATAAAGTCGGCCTCGGCCATGCCCTCGACAAATACCCGGCGCAGTTGTCCGGCGGCATGCAGCAACGCTTGGCGATTGCCCAGGCACTGATCATGAAACCGCGGGTGTTGCTGCTCGACGAACCGTTCGGCGCACTCGATCCGGGCATCCGCAAAGACATGCACGCCTTGCTGCTGGAGCTGTGGCGCGAGACCCAGTTGACCGTGTTCATGGTCACCCATGACCTGTCCGAAGGTTTCAGCCTCGGCACCCGTCTGCTGGTGTTCGACAAGGTGCGCCTCGACCCGCACGCCCCCGGCGCCTATGGCGCACGCATCACCTACGACATCCCTTTGAACAGCGACCGCCGCGCCCAACGCGCCGCCGTCGACGCCTTGCCGTTGACACTGGCAGGCGCCCTTCGCACCGCTTGAGAGGACTGCTCCAATGAATAAACCGATGACTGATTCGACCCAACTGTTCCCACCGTTTGCCGAAGAAATGCTCCCCGGTGGCGGCCACCGTTCCTTCGTGTTGAAGCGCGGCCAATTGCTGCGCCTGACTGATCTGCGCGGTGGCGCCAACGTCAGCCTGACCCTGCTCAACGCCAATGAAAAAACCGAGCGGCTGAACCTGCCCGACAGCCTCAAGTGCCAACACACCGCCAAACTCACCAGCGGCCACTGCCTGTACTCGGACATGGGCCGCGTACTCGCCGCAATCACTGCCGACACCTGCGGCTGGAGCGACAGTCTCGGCGGTGTGCTCTGCGCCGAAGAAGTCGCAGAAAAGTACGGCCAGGGCCGCTATCAGGAACTGCGCAACGGCTTCTTCCGCAACGGCACCGACAACCTGTTGGTGGAACTCGGCAAGTGGGGTTTGGGCCTGTCCGACCTGCTGATGACGCTCAATCTGTTCAGCCGCGTGAATGTAGATGAGGCCGGGCGTTTCCACTTCGTCGAGGGCAATTCCAAGGCCGGCGACTACATCGAACTGTACGCGCCGATGGACACGCTGGTGGTGCTCACCGCGCTGCAACACCCGATGGATCCGGCGCCGGAATACGCACCAAAACCACTGAAGCTGAGCTGGATGAACGCCGACGCCAGCGTCGCCGAACACTGCCGCACCTCGCGCCCGGAAAATGAGCGCGGCTTTATCAACACCGACCGTTTGTTCGCCTGAGGATCGCTGCCATGTCAGTTGCTATCGCCACTTCGCAAAAACAACCCGACGCAGCGGTGTACCGCGCCACAATCCCGGCCGGTGAACCGTGGCTGATGGAGGTCAAGGCTGGCCAGACCCTGCGCATTCTCGACCTGGAAGGCAATCAGGCCGTCGATACCTTGTTCTACAGCCTCGCCAACCCCAAGGAACGCTACGACGTGCAGCGCACCTTGCGTCGGCAGAACAGCGTCTACCTGAGCACCGGCAGCGTGCTGTATTCCAACCTCGGCCACGCGATGCTGACCATCGTCGCCGACACCTGCGGACGCCACGACACCCTCGGCGGCGCGTGCGCGCAAGAGAGCAACACCGTGCGCTACGCCCTGGAAAAACGCTACATGCACAGCTGCCGCGACAACTACCTGCGCGCCTGTGCCCATGATGGGCGACTGGGCAAAGGTGACATCGGGCCGAACATCAATTTCTTCATGAATGTGCCGGTAACGGCGGATGGCGGGCTGACCTTCGAGGACGGGATTTCGGCGCCGGGCAAGTACGTCGACTTGAGTGCGGAGATGGATGTGATTGTGTTGATTTCCAACTGTCCGCAGTTGAACAACCCGTGCAACGCCTACAACCCGACACCTGCGGAGCTGCTGGTATGGAACTGAAAATCAGCCGTTTGCGCCGTTGGCTTTTCGCCCTGTGCCAGGCCCGTTCCGGGCAATGCCTTAAAAAGTGAAACCAGCACAAATCCCATTGTAGGAGTGAGCCTGCTCGCGATCGCGGTGTGTCAGACACATCAGTTTTGATTGATCCGACGCTATCGCGAGCAGGCTCACTCCTACAGGGGCTCGGTGGTGATCTGAAGTGGTTTTTTCATCCGGGACGGCCCGGATGTCTGTCGAAAAACAGCGGGACGGCCCGCTTCCCCTTCAGGGGTTATGCCATGTTCGAAAAAGTCCTCATCGCCAACCGTGGCGCCATTGCCTGCCGCATCCTGCGCACCCTCGGCGCACTGCAGGTCAAAGGCGTGGCGGTGTATTCCGAAGCCGACGCCGCCAGCCTGCACATCCTGCACGCCGATGAAGCGCACAGCCTCGGTGAAGGCGCTGCCGCCGGCACCTATCTGGCGGTCGAAAAAATCCTCGCCATCGCCAAGCAAAGCGGCGCCACCGCGATCCATCCCGGCTACGGATTCCTCTCGGAAAACGCCGCGTTCGCCGAAGCCTGCGCAGCGCAGAACATCGCCTTCATCGGCCCGACGCCGGAGCAACTGCGCGTGTTCGGCCTCAAACACACCGCCCGCGCGTTGGCCAAACAACATGGCGTGCCCATGCTCGAAGGCACAGAACTGCTCGACAGCCTCGACGCAGCGCTGATTGCAGGCGAACAAGTCGGCTACCCGGTGATGCTGAAAAGCACCGCCGGCGGTGGCGGCATCGGCATGCGCGTGTGCCGCAGCGCCAGCGAACTGAGCGAGTCGTTCGAAGCGGTGAAACGCCTCGGTCAGAACAACTTCAGCGACGCCGGCGTGTTTATCGAGAAGTACATTCAGCGCGCCCGGCACCTGGAGGTGCAGATGTTCGGCGACGGACGCGGCGAGGTCATCGCCCTCGGCGTGCGCGACTGCTCGGTGCAGCGGCGCAATCAGAAAGTCCTCGAAGAAACCCCGGCGCCGAACCTGCCCGACGGCATGGCCGACGAGCTGTGCGCGGCGGCGATCAAACTGGCGAAGGCGGTGAACTACCGCAGCGCCGGCACGGTTGAATTCGTCTTCGACAGCGACGCGCAGCGCTTCTACTTTCTCGAAGTGAACACGCGGTTGCAGGTGGAGCATGGCGTCACTGAGCAAGTATGGGGCGTGGATCTGGTGCGCTGGATGGTTGAGCTGGCGGCGGGAGATTTACCGCCGCTGAGCGAGTTGTATCGTCAGCTGAAACCCGAGGGCCACGCGATTCAGGCGCGCCTGTACGCGGAGGATCCCGGCCGCGATTTTCAGCCGAGCCCAGGCTTGCTGACAGCCGTGGAATTCCCGCCGGCCAACGGTATTCAACTGCGCATCGATACCTGGGTTGAGGCCGGTTGCGAGATTCCGCCGTACTTCGATCCGATGATTGCCAAGGTCATCACCTGGGCGCCGAGCCGCGAACAGGCGCGCGCCGAGTTGCATCAAGCGTTAGGCGACAGTCTGTTGTACGGCGTGGAAACCAACCGCGATTACCTGCGGCAGATTCTCCTCGACGCGCCGTTCGCCAGCGGTGAGCCGTGGACCCGTTGTCTGGAAGGTCTGGTCTATCGCGCCAACACTTTTGAAGTGCTCAGCGCAGGCACGCAAACCAGCGTGCAGGATTATCCCGGTCGCCTCGGTTATTGGGCTGTCGGTGTACCTCCATCGGGGCCGATGGACAGTCGCGCGCTGCGTTTGGGCAATCGTCTGCTCGGCAACGCTGACGGCGCGGCGGCGCTGGAAATCACCATGAGCGGGCCGTTGCTGCGCTTCAATTGCACAGCAGTGGTCGCGGTGACGGGGGCGCCGATTGCCTTGACGCTTGAAGGCACAAGCGTGCCGATGAACACCGCGCTGCTGATCCCGGCGGGCGCGACGTTGCATCTGGGCAGCATCAGCGGCGCCGGAGCACGCAGTTATCTGTGCCTGCGCGGTGGTTTGCAGGTGCCGGATTATCTGGGCAGCAAAAGCACTTTCACCCTCGGCCAGTTTGGTGGGCATGGTGGTCGGGCGTTGCGTGCCGGGGATGTGTTGCATATCCCTGCGCTGACTGACCGCAGTGCTGGCCAGCAGTTGACCGAGCAGCACATCACCGCGTTACCAGCGGTGCGGCAGATCAGGGTGATTTACGGCCCGCACGGCGCACCGGAATATTTTACGGAAAACTACATCGGCAGTTTTTTTCAAACCCAGTGGGAAGTGCATTTCAACTCCAGCCGCACCGGTGTCCGCCTGATCGGGCCGAAGCCGGAATGGGTGCGTGCCGACGGTGGCGAGGCCGGGTTGCATCCATCGAACATTCACGACAATCCGTATGCCATCGGCGCGGTGGATTTCACCGGTGACATGCCGGTGATCCTCGGCCCGGATGGCCCGAGCCTTGGCGGGTTTGTCTGCCCGGTGACGGTGATCGAGGCGGATCTGTGGCAGCTTGGACAGCTCAAGGCTGGCGATAAAATCCAGTTCATCCCCGTCGACCTCAAAACCGCCCGCGATCTCGCCCTGAAATGGGATAACTGTGGGAGCTGGCTTGCCAGCGATGGGGCCCGTCCAGACACCGCATTAACTTCATCGCTGGCAAGCCAGCTCCCACAGGATCTTGTGTCGCCTGTGGTGCTGGAGTTGGGTCAGGGTGATATGCGCTTGGTTGGGCGGGTCTCTGGCGATACTCACCTATTGTTGGAAATCGGCGAACCTGAACTCAATCTCGTCCTGCGCTTCCGCGCCCACGCCCTCATGCAAGCGCTGGAACACAAATCCCTGCACGGCGTGATCGACCTCACCCCCGGCATTCGCTCATTGCAAATCCACTATCAACCCGAGCAACTGCCGCTGGCCGATCTGCTCGGCATCGTCGCCGGTGAATGGGACGCGGTGTGCGCCGCCAACGACCTGCAAGTGCCGTCGCGCATCATCCATTTGCCGCTGTCGTGGGACGACCCGGCCTGCCAGTTGGCCATCGAGAAATACATGACCACCGTGCGCAAGGACGCGCCGTGGTGCCCGAGCAATCTGGAGTTCATCCGCCGTATCAACGACCTGCCCAACCTCGACGAAGTGCAGCGCACGGTGTTCGATGCGAGCTATCTGGTGATGGGTCTTGGCGACGTTTATCTCGGTGCGCCGGTGGCCACGCCGCTGGATCCGCGTCATCGCCTGGTCACGACCAAATACAACCCGGCGCGCACCTGGACCGCCGAGAATTCGGTGGGCATCGGCGGCGCCTACATGTGCGTGTACGGCATGGAAGGCCCCGGCGGTTATCAGTTTGTCGGGCGTACCCTGCAGATGTGGAACCGCTACCGCGAAGTCGCCGCGTTCGACGGCAAACCGTGGCTGCTGCGCTTCTTCGATCAGATTCGCTTCTACCCGGTCAGCGCCGAAGAACTGCTGCGCATCCGCCGCGATTTTCCGCTGGGGCGTTTCGAGCTGAACATCGAACACAGCCAGCTCAACCTCGCCGAGTATCAGGCGTTTCTCCGCCGTGAAGCCGAGAGCATCAACGCGTTTCGTGCTCAGCAACAAGGCGCATTCAACGCCGAGCGCGAACGCTGGATCGCCAGCGGTCAGGCGCATTTCGACAGCGAAGAAGCCGTGGCGGAGTCCAGCGAAGACGCTCCACTGGCCGACGGTGAGCACAGCGTCGACAGCCACATTGCCGGCAATCTCTGGCAGGTGCAGGTCGAGGCCGGCAGCCGTGTCGCGGCGGGTGACGTGCTGGTGATTCTCGAGTCGATGAAGATGGAAATCCCGGTACTCGCGCCGATGGCCGGGGTGGTGCGCGAGATCCGCGTGCAGCCCGGTTCGGCGGTGCGCGCCGGACAACGGGTCGTGGTGCTGGAACTCGACTGAAGCCAATTGGATAAGGATCAACTCATGAATCTGCAACTCGATGTTCTGCGCCAGGCCTATCGCAATGGCGACACAACACCACGTCAACTGCTGGCGAAACTGCGCGAGAAAGCTGCCGCGCTGAACCCGGATTATCACCTGTTCATTCATCTGCTCAGCGTCGTTGAACTGGAGCCCTACCTTGCCGCCCTCGACGGCCGCGACCTCGACAGTCTGCCGCTGTATGGCGTGCCGTTTGCGATCAAGGACAACATTGATCTGGCGGGTATTGCCACCACCGCCGCGTGCCCGGACTTTGCTTATGTGCCGGAGCGCTCGGCGACCATCGTCGAGCAGTTGATCGCCTTGGGGGCGATACCGCTGGGCAAGACCAATCTCGATCAGTTTGCTACGGGACTTAACGGCAGCCGCTCGCCGTATGGCGCGTGCCCGAACAGCGTGCTGACGGAGTATCCGTCCGGTGGCTCCAGCGCCGGTTCGTCGCTGGCGGTGGCGTTGGGCGTGGCGAGTTTTGCCTTGGGCACTGACACCGCAGGCTCCGGTCGAGTGCCGGCGGCGCTGAACAATCTGGTTGGATTGAAGGCGAGCAAAGGCCTGATTTCCACGGCCGGTGTGCTGCCCGCATGCCGCACGCTGGATTGCGTGACCACGTTTACCGCGACGGCGCGTGAAGCCAGTCAGTTGCTCGCGTTGACGGCAAAAGTTGATCCGCGCGATGAGTACAGCCGTCGCAATCCATCGTGGAATGACGGCTCGGCGTTTGGTGCGCCACGCGCATTTCGATTCGGTGTGCCGCGCGCGCAGGATCTCGAGTTTTTCGGCTGCGTCGAAGGCCCGCTGCTGTTCGGCGATGCCATCGACCGGCTCAAGGCCTTGGGTGGCGAAGCGGTTGAACTGGACCTGTCGCCATTCCTTGAAGCCGCGCGCCTGCTTTACGAAGGGCCGTGGGTCGCCGAACGCTATAGCGTGGCAGGCGAGTTGATGGAGCAGAATCCCGAAGCGGTTTTGCCGGTGATTCGTGCCGTGCTGGCCAAGGCGCCGGCGGTGAGCGGCGTACAGACCTTCCGTGCGCAATATCGGCTGCAAGCCTTGAAAGCGCTGTGCGATCAGGCACTCGAAGATCTCGACTGCGTACTCACACCGACTATCGGCCGCCCGGTGACACTGGCCGAACTGCACGCCGAACCGGTTTTGCGTAACTCCGAACTGGGTTACTACACCAACTTCATGAACCTGCTCGACTACGCCGCCGTCGCCGTGCCGAGCGGGTTTATGGCCAATGGATTGCCGTGGGGCGTGACGCTGTTTGGCCGGGCGTTCACCGATCAATATCTGCTGAGCGTGGCCGATGCGCTGCAGCGTCAGCAGGACTCGGCATTGCCCACGCCCGCAAACGTTGCGCGCCATGATCGCGCACGCATCGTGGTGTGTGGCGCGCATTTGCAAGGGTTGGCGTTGAACTGGCAACTGACGCAGCGTGGCGGGAGATTGCTGGAGACGACGTTGAGTTCGCCGGACTATCAACTGCACGCGTTGGCCGGCGGCCCACCGCTGCGTCCGGGCATGGTGCGGGTCAAGGCTGGCGGTGTGGCGATTGCGGTGGAGGTGTGGGAATTGCCGAGCAGTGAGTTGGGCTCGTTCCTCAGCGGGATTCCGGCACCGCTTGGGTTGGGCAAGGTGCAACTGGCGGATGGACGTTGGGAGAGCGGGTTTATTTGTGAGCCGTATGGTCTGGAAGGGGCGCTGGACATCAGCCATTTGGGGGGCTGGCGGGCGTATCTTGAAACTCGGAGTTGATCCAGAAACCAGCCCTCACCCTAGCCCTCTCCCGGAGGGAGAGGGGACTGACCGAGGTGCCTGTGAGGGGATTGCCATTCAGTGATAATCCGTCGAACTCAGGTTTTGAAATCACCACAATTCAGCCCTCACCCCTGAGGGAGAGAGAACTGACCGGGGTGTCTTTAAGATAGTTGCCATTCGGTGATACCGAGCCGAACACAATTTTTGAAATCACCACAATCTAGCTCCCTCTCCCTCCGGGAGAGGGCTGGGGTGAGGGAGCGATCCTCCAGACACACCCTCAACGTCATATCCCCCGCCATTTCAGGCATAAATCCCGCAGTCTTTTCCCGGCCATCCCACTAGAATGCATGCCATCGGGCCACTGCTAACGGATCTGCCATGCCGCTTCGTTCTCCCCTGTACTCGCAACGCTCACTGGTCCTGACGCTGATCGCCCTGCTCGGCGCCGGGTTCCTTGCCACGTCGTTACTCAGCTACTACGCCTCCCGCGAGTCGATCCGCGACAACATCGTCAACACCGAACTGCCGCTGACGTCCGACACGGTCTACTCGGAAATCCAGAAAGACCTCGTCAGGCCGATCCTGATTTCCTCGATGATGTCCCGCGACACCTTCATGCGCGACTGGGTGGTCAACGGCGAGCAAAATCCCGAGCAGATGACCCGCTACCTCGACGAAGTCATGACCCATTACGGCGCCTACACGGCTTTCTTCGTCTCCAACAGCACCCTCACCTACTACCACGCCAAAGGCGTGCTCAAGCAGGTCAAGGTCGATGAGCCGCGCGACGCCTGGTACTTCCGCGTGCGCGACATGAAGGACCCGTACGAGATCAACGTCGACCCGGATCTGGCTAACAAGGACAACCTGACGTTCTTCATCAACTACAAGGTTTACGACTATCACAATCGCTTCATCGGCGCGGCCGGGGTCGGTCTGACCGTGGACGCGGTGATCAAGTTGATCGACAAGTATCAACAGCGCTATCAACGCAGCGTGTACTTCGTCGACACCTTCGGCCGACTGGTGTTGACCGGCGCCGAGGGCGGGCCTGAAGGCGCGCACATCGGTCAGAGCCTGAGTGAACTGGAGAGCATGAAAAGTCTGGTGAGCCAGTTGCCGAAACCGCACAGCGGAAGCTACGAATATTCCGCTCATGGGCAAGGGCATTTCCTCAACGTACGGTTTATTCCGGAGCTGAACTGGTACCTGTTTGTCGATAAACGCGAAGACGGCGCGCTGAGTGAGATTCGCCAGTCGCTGTACCTGAATCTGCTGATCTGCCTGCTGGTGACGCTGATCGTTCTGGCGCTGCTCAACCGCGTGATCAAGCGTTATCAAAGCAAAATCCAGGCGCAGGCCATTCTCGACAGTCTCACCGAACTGCCCAACCGCCGTGGCTTCGACATTCTCGCCGCGCAGGCTCTGCACGAAGCCCAACGCGAAACCAAACCGCTGACGGCGTTGCTGCTCGACCTCGATCATTTCAAGGTATTGAACGACACCTACGGGCACATGGCCGGCGATCAGGTATTGATCGGTTTTGCCCGCGACCTGCAAAGTTGCCTGCGCCACGCTGACATTGTCTGCCGCTGGGGCGGTGAGGAATTTATCGTTTTACTGAAGGACACCGACGGCGACACCGGTCAGAAAATTGCCGAAAAGATCCGCCAACACGTCGAACAGCACGAATATGCCTACGACGGCCACCGCCTCCATCTGACGGTAAGCATCGGCGCCACCACCCTGCAACGCGATGACACCTTGCACAGCCTGCTGTCGCGGGCCGATCATGCGATGTACCGGGCCAAACAAACCGGCCGCAATCGCACCTGCGTGGAAATGCCTCACTCGACTTATGCCTGATTCTAACGTTAAACCCGACCATTGCCCGGCCTGCGGCGCCCGCAACGACTGCAGCCTCGCCGACCCGCGCAGCGCCGACCGCGAATGCTGGTGCTATGGTGTGAGCATCGACCCGGCCGTGCTTGAAGCGCTGCCGCCAGAACTGCGCAACCAATCCTGCCTGTGCCCGCGTTGCGCGCAGGTCGAGGCGCAACTGCAAGCAGCCAAGCGGCCGATCCCGTAAGATGCGCGCCCCTTCATTTACTGAAACCTGAACATGCGCGTCGACCGTTTCCTCAGCAACCTGCCCCGCTACAATCGTCAGCAGGTTCGTCTGTTGCTGGTGGAAAAGCGCGTGCGGATTGACGGAAAAGTCGTCAGCGATCCGCACAGCGAAGTGCTGGAATTCAGCCGTGTCGAAGTCGATGACGAAGTGCTACAAGTCGGCAAAGCGGCGCGCTACTTCATGCTGCACAAGCCACCGGGCTGCGTCAGCGCCACCCGCGATCCGCAACATCCGACCGTGCTCGACCTGTTCGATGAGCCGGACAAGGACGATCTGCACATCGCCGGACGCCTGGACTTCAACACCACCGGCCTGATGCTGATCACCAACGACGGCGCGTGGTCACGGCGCCTGACTCAACCGCAGACCAAACTGCCGAAGGTCTATTACGTCGAGACCGAGCAGGAGATTGGCGCGCACTATGCGAGCACCTTTGCCGAGGGGATCTACTTCGCTTTCGAAGACCTGACCACCCAGCCGGCGCAGCTGGAGCTGCTTGGCCCACGGTCGGCGCGGCTGAGCATCGTCGAAGGTCGCTACCATCAGGTGAAGCGCATGTTTGGTTTCTTCAACAACAAAGTCCTGCGCCTGCACCGCGAATCCATGGGGCTTCTACACCTCGATAACGCGCTAAAACCGGGCGAGTACCGCGCTTTGCGCACCGAAGAGATCCATTTGTTCTAAGCCGGCGACCGCTCAGCAGAAGTTGTCGAACAATTTACCAACGGCACTTGCGCGATCCCGACTCCCCTGCTTGAATCAGGACGTCGGCCAGATTGTGACCGATGAGTCACAACATACATCCAAGAAACTTTTTGCCGGTAGAGAGCCTTCAAGGCTCCGCCTCAGCCGGCAGACTGCCCGCCAATAACAATACCCGTCGACCGCAGTCATGGATCGACATGGGCCAAGCAAATTCCAGGCGTATGCCTACCTGTCACAAAGCTCGTGCAATCTCTATTTGCGCGCATACCCGCTTGCTTGCCAGGAGTCTTATGACATGAGGCCAGAAATCGCTGTGCTGGATATACAGGGTCAGTATCGGGTTTACACGGAGTTCTATCGCGCAGACGCCGCAGAAAAGACCATCATCCTGGTCAACGGCTCGATGGCCACGACTGCGTCGTTTGCACAGACTGTGAAAAACCTGCACCCGCAATTCAACGTGGTCTGCTACGACCAGCCCTACGCGGGCCGGTCAAAAGCCCACAATCGCCACGAGAAACATCTGACGAAGGACGTCGAAGGGCAGATTCTGCTCGAGCTGATCGACCACTTCGCCGCCGAACACGTGCTGTCGTTTTCCTGGGGCGGCGCCGCGACCCTGGTCGCTCTCGCCCACCAGCCACGGCGCATTGAACGGGCGGTGATCAGCTCGTTCTCGCCAGTGATCAACGCGCACATGCTCGATTACCTCGAGCGCGGCGTCGACTACCTCGGCCAGCGCGACGGCGACCGCGTCGGCCATCTGGTCAACAGCACCATCGGCAAACACCTGCCGTCACTGTTCAAGCGCTTCAACTATCGCCACGTCAGCAGCCTCGCCGAGCACGAATACGGGCAGATGCACTTCCACATCAGCGACGTACTGCACAGTGATCGGCAGTGCTATCTGAACGCAGCGAAAAAGATCAACGTGCCAGTGCTGTTTCTAAACGGCGAATGGGACGAATACACCGCTGCCGAAGACGCCCGCCTGTTCGGCAACCACGTGGCGCAGAGCACGTTCACCACGCTGCAAGCCACCGGGCACTTTCTCGACATGGAACACAAGGCTGCGTGCCGCGATAGCCAGAACGCCTTGCTCGGCTTTCTGAAACCGGCACAGCAGACCAGCCGAACGCGTTACTCGTTTGTTCAGGATCAACATGCATTGGCTATTTGAAAGAGTGTCATCGCGCGCGAGGCTGCGGGGCTGGGATTTTGCTTTACGCACCGCAGTGCTCGCCCGCGATTGACCGTTTTCAGTGATTTAAAGCGTTCATGAGTAAAAGAAAAACTTCAAATCCGTGGCCGAGTCTGGTACAAAGTCAGCCGCTCTGAGCGGGTATAGTTTAATGGTAGAACAGTAGCTTCCCAAGCTTCCGACGAGGGTTCGATTCCCTCTACCCGCTCCACTCAAATTTTGTCTCACGTTGTTTTTTTTGACGGGGGATGCAGCGATAGAAAAAACCGGCCTATAGGGCCGGTTTTTTTGTGGCTGGGATTTGAGGTTGGCCAAATGGGGCAGTTCGGAACCTTTCAGAAACACTCCGCTAGTTGAAGATGCGCTCTCCCCCTGTACGCTTTTGTTCT
This sequence comes from Pseudomonas sp. AC242, assembly GCF_979258655.1. Classification (NCBI taxonomy): domain Bacteria; kingdom Pseudomonadati; phylum Pseudomonadota; class Gammaproteobacteria; order Pseudomonadales; family Pseudomonadaceae; genus Pseudomonas; species Pseudomonas sp. AC242. The sequence goes on along the minus strand of NZ_OZ409873.1, from coordinate 737,609 downwards.
CTCTAACGACAATCCTTGAGAAGCGTGCGAGGCACGAAATGGTGCCCATGCTCGGGATCTATGACGGGGCAATTCCATGACAATCGAATTCGAAGGGGAGTACGCAAGCCCATTCGCAGACTTCATCCGTAATGCGAAATCCCATGAAAAAAAGCGTGTTTACCGTGAAGTGCTGACCGCAGCTACCAAGAAGCAGAATGAGGTGATGCTGGCTGCATGTAACAAGCATTCGGCGGTTGGTGCAGTTTCAATGCGCAGGCTGAGCGAAGTGATGACTTCAGGGGATTTCTCCCGTTGTGATCAGATTCAAGAATTGCTCTGAGTTGATGATGAAAGCTCCAGCCTCAAGTGCCTTGGAAACTTTGGTTGGCCCCGCATTTTCACCATAACAAAGAAACGTCAGCGTCTTGCCTGCCGTACTCATGACCTTCAACCCATATTCCACTGCCTTTTGCTCAAGCTCAGCCCGTTGTGCAGCTGCGAACCCAGTGAAAAGAATTTGATTGATCCTACCCGGTGACATTTTCGGATCAGGCGTTTGCGAAGCGGCTTCTGAAGCAACGAGCGCCGGTGGCTTTCGATCGTGCTGAAGCCTCGGAGAAGGAGGAGCGGCCTCCTTTAAGAGCAGCTCAGCCCCAAGCAATACTTCGATGATGCGATCCTTGCGATAGGTTTTAGGAAAGGTATCGCTGGCCGATCGTCCTTGAATGTAAACCGAATTCTCTGACCATTGAATCAACTCCCGCTGACTTAAATCGCCCTTTGCATCTCTATAGCTGAATTTTAGAGTCGACATCCGTTTCACTCCCTTCTGACGATCACATGGGCAAATTCCATGCATAACTACGCTGGCTATATCGAGAGGTGATTTCCTTTCAACAGGCTCGTTGAGGGTCCATGACCTTCGCCCATTAGAGTTCAACGTTAGCAGCCCGAGCAGTGACGTCAGAAAAAGATGTGTTCCATTATTTTGCAGCGGAAGATCGCCACATGAACATAAGCAAAACCCGGTAACACACCCACCTCACCATCGCTTCTGCCTTATCTAGACTGCGCTAAGCGACCCCGCCCGTCAGAGGACCACTACCGCCCGGTGGTTATAGTGTTGATCATATTAGTTCAATGGGTATAGTACCCACCAAGCACACCACAGGGAGGTGTTGTGAATAGCCGTTTTTTAATCGGCCAACTCGTCGCAGACGGTTGGTATCTGGTAAGGATCAAAGGAAGTCACCATCACTTCAAGCACCCGAGCAAACCAGGACTGGTCACCGTGCCACATCCAAAAAAGGATCTGCTGAAGAAAACGGCCATCAGTATTTTGCAGCAGGCGCTGCTTTGACTCTCTGAGTCAGTTGCGCCATGGAGGACAACGAATATGCTCTACCCGATTGCGATTTCAATTGGCGATGACCATCACGCCTGGGGTGTAGAAGTCCCGGACATTCCTGGATGCTTTTCCGCCGGAGAGGATATGGACGATGCCGTCGCCATGGCTCGCGAAGCCATCGAAGGTCATTTCGAGATTCTGGCGGACGACGACGCCCCCATTCCAGCGGCCAGCAAACTGAGCCTGCACGTGGCCAACCCGAAATACGCCGGTTGTGCATGGGCCGTGGTGGATATCGATGTGCTCAAGTATTTGGGCAAAGCCCAAAAGCTCAACATCACCCTGCCGGGCCATTTGCTCAATCGCATTGATGAGTATGTGTTGCATCACCCGGAAGAGAAAAGCCGCTCGGGCTTTCTGGCGTCGGCGGCTCTGAAAGTTTTGCAGCAGGGTTGAACCTTGGCGCGTCAACCCGTGCTGGCCTATCCTACCCATTAAACCTAATTACATTTTCTTGTGAGTTAAATGATATTTTCAGGTTTAATCCACAGTATATTGCGTACTGAGAATCAAAACTGAACGCCGACGGTACACACGACATGCTGGATTTAAGCCTCACCACCGCAAGCGAGATCGTCAAACGGATTTGCCACCGCCTGCGCACAGAACGATTGGCTTTGGAGATGACACAGGCAGACGTGGCCGCTCGCGCGGGCATTGCGACGAATACGGTGTCAAACCTTGAAGCCGGTCGTAATGTGAGTTTCGACAACATGGTGCGAGTGGCAATGGTTCTCGGGCGCGAAAAGGAACTCGAAGGGTTGTTTCTGCCAAGGCTCGAAACTCTAGACGATATCATTCGCTACGAAAAAACGGCCAAGCGTCATCGCATCAAAAGGAAAGCCGACAATGCTTGAACAAGTGGACGTCTACTACGAGGGCTGGGGTGAACGTTGGCGGTGGGGCACACTTGCTTCGACGAAAGCCCTGACCGGTCGCCCGCAGGTCATGTTTGAGTACAGCGATGAGGCAAAAAACAGAGGGCTGGAACTCTCCTCCTTGAGGCTTCCATTACAGGGAGCCAGGTTAAACCGGGATTTCCCGTCACATCAGTTGGGACTGCCTGGGCCGGTTTATGACTCGCTGCCAGATGGCTGGGGCATGTTGCTGATGGACCGATTGTTCAAACGTCGAGGCCTCAACCCCGCGCGCATAGGCCCCTTGGAGCGGCTAGCCTACATTGGCAACAATGCCATGGGGGCCATGTCGTTTGAACCTGTTGCACCCGAGGCGCTGGAACCGCAAATGCATGTTCCCATCGAGTTGCTCGCGTCCGAAGTGCAGGAAGTACTCAAAGGTAAAGGTGGAGAGCTTCTCCAGAAGCTGCTACTGGTCGGAGGTTCTCCACAAGGCGCCCGACCAAAAGCGCTGGTGTATCGCGATCCGCACACTGACGCCTTTACTACGGCTGCCACTCCCGGTTTCGAAGCCTGGTTGGTGAAGTTTCCGGCTCAGAAAGAACATCCCGAGGTGTGCGCCATCGAAATGGTCTATGCCGAATGTTTACGCTTGTGCGGTATCCAAACCCCTGACACTCGTTATTTCAGCCTGTCTGAAGGAATGGCCGCTTTTGCCACCAAACGCTTTGACCGACAAAACGACTTGCGGGTGCCCATGCAGAGTCTTGCAGCCTTTACCGGTGCGGACTTCAGATCCCCAGGGGCGCTGGACTACGTCAACTTCTTGCGTGCGACTCATAAGTGCAGCAATGACGTACGAGAGAAAGCCGTAGCGTTTGAGCGGGTCGTCTTCAATGTCGCATTCAATAACCGAGACGACCATCCGAAGAACTTTGCTTACATCATGTCGCCTGGCGGAGACTGGAAATTAGCGCCGGCCTATGACGTCACTTTCTGCGAGGGGCCGGGAGGCTATCACCAGATGGACGTGATGGGTGAAGCCTTGGAAATTGGAAGAGAACACCTGCTCAACCTTGCAGTGGAGGCTGAAGTAAACGCCGCTACGGCCGCCGACATCATTGACCGATTTTGCGAGGTGGCTAGCCGATTCACAGCCATGGCTGAAAGTTTGTATCCGGGTGTGATCACCCAGGAAACCTTGCGCACCATTCAACAACGCATCGACCAAAACATCGGGCTACTTGCCGGAAGTCGTGCTGCCAGGTAGCCGTCTCGAGAAACCGGCACTCATTGGCCGGTTTCTTTGGCTTCTTGAAGCGAAAGGATTAACCCGCCGGCACAACCTTATCCAGCGCCTGATTCACCGCCAATTCCCCCAACATGACGACCTGCGCGATGCCGAGTGCAGTCTTGCGGTGCGAGGTGTCGAGCAGCGCGGCGAAGTTGTTGAGCATGGTGGTGGCCGAGCCGAGGGTTTCGCTGGCGTTGGCCAGCAACGATTCGGTGTCATAGGCAGGGTTGGCGAGGTACATCGGTTCAGGTTCGCGGGTGGAACCCATGATCTGCGCGGTCGGGCTGAGGTAGTGGTCGAGCGCGCGTTCGGCGGCTTCGTGGAATTTCTTGGAATTGGGTGATTCGTAGGGGGATGCCGGATCGGTTTCCGGCGGATTTGGCGTTACTTTGTACATGGGCTTGGTACCTATCAATAGGGGCCGCAACCAATCTCGCTACTAAACGGATGGGAGGCAGCTGTGCGCAAGTTAGTAGACCGGACCCCAAACCCTAAATCCGGCGCACCCGAGGGCGCCATGCGCACAGCCACCATCGAGTACAAGCATTCGCCTGTTTGAATGGTACTTGTGCAGCCATTTAGGGGGGATTCCGGGCTACTAAACCCGATCACTGGAAATCAGTGACGCGAACCAAGTTACCGACCGCCCCCCAAGCGCACAAGCCGGCGGATTCTGGCGTAGCGGTAGGCAACGGCGCAAGGATTTGTAGGCTTCAGGACGTAACACCGCACGCCTCTAAACACTTCAGTCGGAACATGTTTATGAAGCGATAACAAATAGCGATTTCCCCGACATTACAGATCCACAACACTCCACCGGTTTTCACCTCCCGCCCAACCGACTAGCATTTCCTCATCAACCACCACCCTCCCCCTGCGCGGCCATCGACGAATACGCGCCATCACTTTCGAGGGATTCCAATCGCGGCCACATTGCCGCTGACGACCGAACTCAAAAGAGCACTTCACCATGACCCAAAATATTTACGACGATCCCGAATTCTTCCAGGGTTACAGCCAGATGAACCGTTCCATCGGCGGCCTCGACGCGGCGCCGGAGTGGCCAGCGCTCAAGGCGCTGTTGCCCTCCATGCATGGCCTGAACGTGGTGGATCTGGGCTGCGGTTATGGCTGGTTCAGTCGCTGGGCCATTGAGAATGGCGCGGCCAGTGTCTTGGGGCTGGATGTCTCGGAAAAGATGCTGGAGCGGGCACGGGAGACCACCACGACGGCGAATATTCGCTATGAGCGCGGCGACCTGGAACAGCTCGACCTGCCCGCCTGCAGTTTCGATCTGGCTTACAGTTCGCTAGCGCTGCATTACATCAAGGATCTGCCGGGGTTGTTTGCGCACCTGTACGCGGCGCTGAAACCGGGTTCGCATTTTGTGTTTTCCATTGAGCATCCGATCTTTATGGCGCCACGTAATCCGGGTTGGTTGATTGACGCTGAAGGCAACAAGCGTTGGCCGCTGGACAGCTATCAGTTGGAGGGTGAGCGGGTGACGAACTGGCTGGCTGAGGGCGTGATCAAGCAGCATCGAACGATGGGGACATTGCTCAATTCGCTGATCGATGCTGGGTTCACGATTCGACATGTCAATGAATGGGGGCCGAGCGATGCTGAAGTCGCGGCGCAACCGGCTCTGGCAGAAGAGCGAGAGCGGCCGATGATGATGTTGGTGGCGGTGCAGCGCTGAGCCCTCACCCTAACCCTCTCCCAGAGGGAGAGGGGACTGACCGCAGCGCCAGTACGAGCTACGCCGACGTGCGAAATCGAGTCGAACTCAGGTTTTGGAAGCGACACCAATCGGCTCCCTCTCCCTCGGGAGAGGGCTGGGGTGAGTGGGCCAATTTATTTCAGCGCGTCGCAACGATAAACAACCGTGGAAATGGCAACAACACCGAGCCATCCGCCAATGCCGGATAAGCCTTCTCAACCTCCGCCAGATATTGCTCCAGGTACTGCGCCTTTTCCGCCTCGCTCAACGGACTCAAAAACGGAATCAACCCGCTCCCCTTGAACCACTCCACCACCCCCGCCGCCCCGCCGGACAGCTGATGGTGATAGGTCGTACGCCACACATCGACCCGCGCGCAGTGTGGTCGCAGCATCGAGAAATAATCACTGGCGCAGGCCATGTCGGTACGTTGCCCCGCAGCGCCGGAAAGCTTGCTCGCCCACGGGCCATTCGCAGCGACTTCACGCATCAAGCGGTGTGAGGATTCATTGAGGTTGTCCGGCATCTGGATCGCCAGGCTGCCACCGGCCGACAACTTGCTGGCCAACGCCGGCAACAACGTCGCGTGATCCGGCACCCACTGCAACACGGCATTGGCGAAGATCACATCGAACGGCCCGGCATCAGCCCACTGATCAATCTCGGCCACCTCGAACTGCAAATCCGGCAAGCGCTTGCGAGCCGCGTCGATCATGTCTGCCGAGCTGTCCAGCCCGCTGACCTTCGCCCCGGGAAAACGCTGCACCAGCAACTCCGTCGAGTTGCCGGGACCGCAACCGATATCGACCACAGTTCGCGTTTCAGGCGTAGGAATCGCGGCGAGCAGATCGCGGGCCGGGCGGGTGCGTTCATCTTCGAAAGCGACGTATTGTTTGGCGGACCAACTCATTGCGTTCTCCTGTCGGGACATACCAGCGGTTCGTCACGATACAGGCCGCACAGCAAACAGTTCCAGAGCGACTGAATTGCAAAGGGTGTCGGACCAACCCATCGGCTTATCGCCAATGGGTTGGTTCTAATAAATCAGGTGACCGTCCGTCGAGCCAGACAAAAGCGATTTTGACAGCTAAAAAATCATACCTATAGTCAAGGAGCGGCAATCGGAAGGAACCCGAATCAGTCGATTTCGTGCAAGGAGCACGGCCTGTTCATTTCTCGTGATCAGTGGGTTCCCCCCAGTAGTGTGCTCGCAAAAGCCATACGGCAAGCAAGCGTCGTCGTGCCTGGATTGCAGTCCGACGTTCACTATGAAAAAGGAGCATCACCATGTCTCGAGTGACGGATATTCTGGTTTCCATCGACACCGAAACCATTCTGAAAAAATATCCAAACATCAGCAAGGATCCGAAGAACCCAACGCTGATTGATTGGAAACATGTGTACATGGTCACCAATCAGGACAACGTCGTCAGTGGTCAGGCCGGTGGCGAACTGGATCTCAAGGCTCAGGTCGGCGATCTGATCCGCTGGCGTGAAACCAGCCTGTCGCAGAGCTTCGAACAGGCGGTAATTTTCTACAAATTCGTCCCCAACGCCGGAGAAAACCTGATCTCGCCGCCCTCGCCGCGCAAGGCCACAGCGTGCGTTGCTGTGCCCAACACGAGCAATCCATCCGTACCAAGCTGCCAGAAAGTCGACAACCACTATTGGTCATCCGAAACCCTCGACTGTGGTCGCGTGACCTATCACTTCCACTTCCTGATCGTCGATCGCAACTGCCAGATCATCGGCTGCTGTTCGTGGGATCCGTTCATCTCCATTCATAACTGATGATGTGTCGAGCCCTTTGGTGACAAGGGGCTCAACCGATCCGCTGCCGCTGCGGCCGGAACAGGAAGTGTTGCCTTGACCGAAGCGGCTGTCGTTTTGTGCCAACATCATGAAAGGAATCCATGATGACCAGCGAACCGATCCCGTCGCCCTCATCCGGCGTTAGCAGCGCACACAACGTGTTGCTGATCGTCGATGCCGAATCAGTACTGAAGCATTACCCAAATCCAAGTCTGGACGCCGCCGCGCCGACGAGCATTACCGATGGTTTTATCTTTTTCGCAACTGGTAACAATCCGAAAGAAATAGTCATAAATGACAGCTCAATAACAATCCAGGTCGAAACTGGCTGCGACCTGCACGTTCGTGGACGCTCCGTCAGCCTGATCGCCGAACACAGTGTGGTTGTGTACCGCATGACCGTGGCTGACAGCGGTGTGCTTTCCGAACCGAACCTGCAAATTCATACCAACCTGACGGTGCCCGCCCCCAACCCGGACGACCCGACCACGCTGGGCAGTCGAAAAGCTGACGACCACTATTGGACCTGCACGCCGAAGAAACCTGGCGATGTGCAATGCGAACTGAGTTTCATGCTGGTCAATCAGCAGTGTGAGGTGGTGGGTTACTTCCACTGGACCGTCGACGTCGAACTCGAGGTTTAGAGTACCAATGCCAAAACCGGTCGTGAGGCCGGTTTTTCAGGGACATCTTGCACATCAGTAGAATTTTCATAACGCCGCCAATGTCTGAATTTCAAGCACTCCCCCAATAAGGAACACGGCTATGAAATTCGCAAAAATCTCCCAGAAGCTCGCGATGGTGGCCGGTAGTCCCAAGACCTTCATGGGCGCGTTGATCTTGATCGGGTTGTGGGGTTTGAGCGGGCCGATCTTTGATTACAACGACACCTGGCAACTGATCATCAACACCTCGACCACCATCATCACCTTCCTGATGGTGTTCCTGATCCAGAACACGCAGAACCGCGATACCGATATTCTGCATTTGAAGATCGATGAGTTGCTCTTGGTGACCAAAGAGGCGCAGAACGCGATGCTTGGGCTGGAGGCGCTGGATCTGAAGCAGTTGGAGGCGTTGCGCAGGCACTACCGCTCGCTGGGCGAGGGTGAGGTGTTCAATCTTGAGGGATTGGGCGAGAAGAGTAAGTCGAAGCAGGATTTAAATGAGTGTTGAGGATTGAAAGCAAAAGATCGCAGCCTTCGGCAGCTCCTACAGGGATTGAGTAGGAGCTGCCGAAGGCTGCGATCTTTTGCTCTTGATTAGCGGCTGGCCTGCAACTGGCGAGCCATCTCCAGATGGCTTTGCAGTTTCGGCAAGGTCTCGTCAGCAAACGCCTTGATCTCCGGCACGTCGGTGGTCTGCGCTTCCTGCTGAATCTGCTCGATGGCCTCTTCAGTGGCTTTGACCTGACTGGCGGCGTAGGCCTGATCAAAGGAGGCGCCGTCGGTCACTTGCGGCATCAATTCCTTGGCCTTGTCGGCCAGCTCTTCACGAGGCGCGACGGGCAGGTCAAGTTTCTTGGCGATTTTCGCCAGGTGCTGGTTGGCCGTCGTGCGGTCGTTGATGACGACGATGGTGTAGTCCTTGACCTCTTTCGATTCGGCCTTGCTGTGGGCCAGACGACTGGCCTCGATGTCGGCCATGCCTTTGGCCGAGGCATCGTTGATGAAATCGGCGGGCGACTGGGCAAAAGCGCTGCTGGCACAGAGGCCCAATAGCGATGCAAAACTCATGGTGCGTATACGGGTGGCCATTCGGCTCATGGTCGCGCCCTCCTTACTTGCAAAATTCAAGCGGGAGCTTACGCCCCCGCCTCTCAATCAAAACTACCTTCACCGACTACTTCGATTTCTGAGCGGGCTTGCGGCCCATGTCTGGTTTTGGCTCTTTGTCGACGGTCGTTGTGGTGGTTTTCCCACCTTTGCGACCTGCTTCAGAGGCCTTCGTTCGATCGTTGGCGAAGTTTCCCGAGTTCGAGTTTCTTGAGTTAGGCATGATTCTCTACCTCTTGGTAATGATCGTGGCGAGCAGGTGCCCGCCTAGATTGAGAATTTTCTGGCCGGCAAAGGTTTAGAAAAATTGCAGTCGCTGCGACGAACGGCGGCCCCGGATCAACTATTCAACGCGTGATGGTTCAAGCGTTTGGCGGCGTACATCGCCTGATCTGCATGGCGGAACAGTTGCTGTTCTTCACTGCCGTGCTCTGGATAGCGGGCCACGCCGATGCTTGGTTCGATGTGCAGGTTGTGGCCATCGAGACGCATCGGTTGCACCAGCACCTGTCGGATTTTTTCCGCCACGCCGTCAGCATCTTCCGAGACCTGGACACTGTGCAGCAACACGACAAATTCATCGCCGCCGATTCTGGCCACGGTATCGGTTTCCCGCACGCAGCCCTTGAGGCGATTGGCTACGGTTTGCAGGAGCATGTCGCCGACGGCGTGACCAAAGGTGTCATTGACCTGTTTGAAGCGGTCCAGATCGACATACAACAAGGCCATGTGCCCGGATTGCTCGCGCGCGCTGGCCAACGCAGCCTTCAAGCGATCGCGCAGCAATTCACGATTGGGCAGCTGCGTCAGCTGGTCGTACTGCGCCATACGTCGCAGGCGGGCGTGCAATTGCTGTCGCTCGATGGCCGTGGCGACCTGGGCGCAAACGTACTGCAGCAGTTCCTTGTCTTGCTCGGTGTAGCGCTCGCCGCCGGGCAGGCTTTTGACGATCAAGGCGCCGATGGTGCCGTTTTTCGAGTTCAACGGCACGCCGAGCCAGCAAGGCGCGTTCTGCCCCGCCACCAACTCGGCGAAATCGGCTGGGGAATCCGCACTGTCCGGTGTCAGAAGAATCGGCTGGCCGCTACGGATAACTTCCGTGCACAGCCGCCCGGTGACGGTGCCCGGTTGCTCGGGCTGCAATTCGTGATCGTCGACGTGATAAGGGAAATTCAGTTGTGCGCAGTGCTCGTCGTACAGCGCCACGGAGAAATTCATCGCCGGCAGCCATTCGCCGATGATCAGATGAATACGCTTGAACAGCGCCAGCAGATCTTCCGCCGCATGGGCCGCTTCGGAAATCGCGTACAACGCTGCCTGGCGCGACTCGGCCTGCTTGCGCTCGGTGATGTCGCGCGCGACGGCGATGCGCAGTTGATCGACTTCCGACCAACGCGCCGACCAGAGGATATGCACGACGCTGCCGTCCTTGCGCAGGTAACGGTTTTCGAAGTTGAGCTTGGGTTCGCCGCCCATGATTTCGTTTGCGGCTGCGAGAGTGCGCTGCCGATCCGCCGGGTGCACCAGCTCGATCATTTGCCGGCCGATCAACTCTTCAGGCGAATAACCGAAAACACGCTCACAAGCGGCACTGACAAAAACGAAACGACCCTGCTTGTCGACCGCGCAGACGGCGTCCAGCAACAGATCGATAAAACTCGCCAACGGCGCGGAATTTCGGCTTTCCATGGTTCAGCGTGGGTGTCCGGACAATGCAGCACTGATCAACCATCCCTGACCTTTTTATTGCGCCTCCCTGCACACATTTTCAAGCCTTGTTCGGCATCAGCCCCGGCAGTGCATGCACCAGCGCGTTGATGGCAAAACCGATAAACATCACGCCGCACAAGCGGGTGATAAGCAACTCATGACGCTGATACAGCGTGCGAACCCGTTGCGCGCCAACCACGCCAATCAGAATAGCGTAGGCCAGCAGGCCGCCGAGGAAACTCAGGGCAATCAACGCCGGCAGCATCGACCAGTTGAGCAGTTCGGCGCGGCTCGACAACAGCGCGGTGAAGGTCGCGACCGCCACCGGATAGGCCTTGGGATTGGTCAAGCCGAACAGAATGCCGTGCCAGAACGGATTGCGCGCCGCGCCCTGCGGCTCGTCACCGTTGCGACGCTGGGCGCGCACCGCGCGCCAGCCGAGCCAGAACAAGTACAAACCGCTGAGCACACCGAGCACATCAAACGCGGTGCTGCCGATTTCCCGGGCGCCGACAATCGCGATCAGCGCCGTGCTGCACCAGACCACATCACCGAGCAGGTGCCCGCAAAGAAACCCCGCCCCGGCCCGCCGCCCGTGGGCTGCACCGATGCCGAACACCGCCAGCACCCCCGGCCCTGGCGTAATGCCGTAAATGAAACCCGAGGCCAGCACGGCCATTAGCAACGATGGAGTCATGGAAAACCTGCAAGCGCCAGAACACGTGGCCGCCAGTCTATAACAGACAAATGTGTCTGATCATGACTCGTCGTAAAAACGCATGCCGGCGTACGGTTTTTGCCGACACGCCCCCAGTCGCGAAGCGAGATCGCCGACGTGAATTTCCAGCTTGTGGCCGTCGGGATCGAGAAAGTAGAACGACGCACCTTCGCTGCGGTTATCGCGCCATTCCTGCACATTCGCCGCTTTTAGCCTTGCTACGAACGTTGAGAAATCGGCTGCATTGAGGCTGAAAGCGTAATGGGTGTAATCGGCGCACGGTTCGCTTGAACGCAGCGGATCAAGCGACAGACACAACCACAGCCCCGGCAGCGACAGGTAAGCGCCGGCGTCCCACGTGGCTTCGACGCGCAGTTGCAACACATCGCGATAGAACGCCAGACTGCGCTGCAAATCGCCGACGGCGAGGGTCAAGTGGTTGAGGCCGGTGAGCATGCGGTCAGTAACCTCTGAGGTCTTCGGGGACGATGTATTGCTGGCCGTCGTAGGTCAGGGTGATCTGTTTTTGCTTCAGACGTGTGGTATTGGAAACGCACTCTTTACCCGACTGGGTGTTTTTCATTTTGCTGCCGCTGGTCGTGACGATCAAATCGGCCAGACCATGATGACTGGAAGAGCCGATCTCGACGGTTCGGCGAATCGTCTTTGTGTAGCCTTCGCAATCATTCATGAACTCGCCATTGCTCTTGGCAACCACCAAGCCCTCCAGCACCGGACGCAACTCATTGCCTTCGCGAACATACAGCGCCAGATCGGTTTTCTCGTAGGGAATGGCGTGGGAACTGTGCGCGAACTTTGAACGCAAGCCGAAAGCCCGAACCTCCGGCGCCAGTCGATAACGGGCAGTGTCGATGCGCAGATCCTCAAAGCGCACGGCATCGGAGTTGTAAGCCCCCGGTTTACGGTAAGTGACGATGGGGTTGTAAGTGCTCGCATTGACGATCGACAGATCCAGATCGAACACCCCGGCCTCATCGTCGCCGGCGTCGGCAAGGTAAGTGGATTTAACCGAAATCGCCTGGCTCTGCACGGCCGGCCAGACTTTGCAGCGCGACAGGGATTTGCCGTCGAAGTCTTTGGTCTGGCAAGCGGCCTGGGCTTGAGGAACGAGGGCCAGAATACTGAGGGCTATAAGGAGTCTGGTGGGCGTGAGCATTGTTCTTCCTTGATAAAAGTCGGGTTAAGCAGGCCGGTTAAAGGCCTTTGAATTCTTGCGGCAGGACGTACGCTTTTCCGTCGTAGCGGAGCGTGGTCAGCACGGGCTTGTCGTTCGTAGTCTTCATTTCGCAATTGTCAGGCGATCCTTCTCCGACGAGACCGGTGGTGACTGATTTAACGACAAGGTCGGCAAAACCATGAGAGCTGGTTTTACCCATTTCGATGGTGCGAACAGTGGTCGCGCGTTCTCCCGCGCAATTGCCGTCCCATTCACCACTGAAGCGGTAAACCACTAATCGATCCAACACAGGACGCAGTTTGCTTCCCTCTTTCACATAGAGCGACAGCACGGTTTCATCCAATGGATTAACGCGAGACGAGCCTTTGAAATTTGCCCGAATACCAAAAGCACGAAGTTCAGGCGTGAGTTTGTAGCGCGCGGTGTCGATCTGCACGCTATCCAGCGCGAACGCATCAGAAAAAAATGCAACAGGTTGATGGTAAGTGGCGATGGGGGTTGGGTCGTCTGCTGATAAAACGGATAAACCCAAATCGTAAGAGCCAATCTTACCGCCATCGGTGTCAACTGGATCCGGCTCAAACTTCAATAGCAAAGAGATGGTCAGCCCTGGATAAGCAGGCCAATCCTTGCACTGGCCAAAGTCCCAGTTTCCCGACACCGCGGGTGGCGTGCAATCGGCCAATGCCTGCCCCGCCAGCAACCACCCGCACAATGCCGCACACCCGATCCAGCCAGACTTCACTGTCACTTCCTTCTCCTTGTACCTTTTCAGCCGCGCACTATCCCCTCCTCAATCGTCCGATTCAACCAGTTCAACGCTTGATCCCCGCCCCGCCGCTTATGCCACGCCAGCACAAACGTGAATGGCGCAATCTCGAACGGCGGCGGCACCACGATCAGTTCGCGCTGATCAAGCTCGCGCACGCTGCGTGAAGACACCGTAAGAATCAGATCCGTGCCACTGATGAACTGCGGCGCGACGTTCCAGTGCGGCAGGCTGATCGCGACGCGGCGACGCTCACGCAATGACGTCAATGCGCGCTCGATTTCCGGCGTGCCGCTGCCGCGCATTTCCAGCAGTACATGTGGACGTGACAGGTAGGTCGGCAAATCCAGAACTCCGTTGACAGGCAACGTCTGGCGATCCAGCAGGCAGACGTAGCGCTCTTCAAACAGTACTGAGCTGCGCAGTTCGTGGGGCATTTCCGGGAAGACGCCGGCGGCGACATCGATATCGCCATTGAGCACGCCTTCCAGCATGCCTTCGCGACTGGCATGGCTGATTTGCAGGTCGATGCCCGGCGCTTCCCGGCGCAGGGTGCGGATCAGCGTAGGCAGAATGATCGCTGCGCCGTAGTCCGACATCGCCACGCGAAACGTCCTGCGCGCACTCGCCGGATCGAAGGTGTTCGGCGCCAGCAGCGATTGCACCTGAGCCAACGCTTCGGCCAGCGGCGCGACCAGTTCCAGCGCTCGCGCGGTGGGCACCAGCGTCGAGCCGGCCCGCACCAGCAGCGGATCGCCGAGCAGATCGCGCAACCGTGCCAGCGCATGGCTGACCGCCGGTTGACTGAGGTGCAAACGCTCGGCGGCGCGGGTGACGTGCTGCTCGCTGAGCAGGGTGTCGAGGATCACCAACAGGTTGAGGTCGATACGGCGCAGATCATTCATCTGATGCATGTACTGGATGACGAAACGGAATTTAAATCTGCTCGACGAATACCCTAGAGTCCAGCAAAACCTCTTGGAGTGATGAACATGAGTACGTTGCAGTGGGCCGGTTTGCTGGTGCTGGCCGCGTTTGCCGGGGCGGTGGTGCCGTTTCAGAGTGCGATCAACAGCAATCTTGCGCGTGGGCTGGGACATCCGTTGTGGGCGACATTGGCGTCGTTGCTGGTCAGCGTGATCGTGTTGCTGCCGGTGATTCTGGCGTTGCGTTTGCCGTTGCCGTCGTTGGCGTTTATCAGCAAGGCGCCGTTGTGGATGTGGGCCGGTGGTGCGTTTGGTGTGTGTTTTGTTGCGTTGGCGGTAGCGTTGTTGCCCAAGCTTGGCGCTTCAGGGTTTGTCGCGCTGGCGTTGGCAGGGCAAGTCATTGCGTCGATGGCGCTGGATCACTTCGGGTGGTTCGGGCTGGTTGAAAAACAACTGACGGTATCGCGGGTATCGGGCGCGCTGTTGTTGATTGCCGGAGTGGTGTTGATTCAGTTTGGCGGGGTGTTTGAGAAGAATACAGTGGCTGCTGGATGATCGTTTGAATCGATGTTTTTCAGTGTCTGGAAGTCAGTCTTCGCGAGCAGGCTCGCTCCCACAGGGGATCGAATTTCAATGTGGGAGCGGGCTTGTTTGCGAACGCGTCACAGCAGGCCACCGATCTCGGAGGATTGCCGTTCTGCCAATCAACCGACGGGGGGATTTCACAGATCACTGACCGATGCGGTTAGCAAGCGAATCAGTTGCACCCTGCCATTTCTGTTCCCCAAGACCAGCACCGATGAATTCTGCATACAGGCACTCTTCGCAGGCCACTCGATCTGCGCCGCACCCTCGACGTTGAATGCCGGATCCACGGCGCCATTTGCCAAAAAGCCTCCCGTCAGTAAACCTCGTGTGCCCCCCGAGGTTTGTCCAACCGTGACGATTCGATGGCCGGCGCTGTCATCCAGGGCGAACCCTTCCGTCCAGCTCCTGAGATCGAGGGTCCCTGTCGCAGGGGTGATAACCGGATATTTGCCATTGAATGTTTCATCCTTTTCGCCGGTGTGGGTGATGCCGCTGATAAACGCGTGCTGGAATTTGTCCCCTGCCGACGCTTCGACCGCCGAACCGAGCAAGAGCAAGCGCTCTGACGTTTGCACAATGACCTGCTCGACCGAGCTTTCGAGCGGCTTGTCATCCTGTTCAAGGTTCAACAGCAATGTCCCCTTGTTGCCAAACGCCTCTGCGACGTTTCCGCTGCTGTCGAACGCCATGACCAATCCCTGATTGGTTATTTCCGTTTTGCCATGCACCAGAATAAGCCCATCGTCGAGTTGGATGATCCCTCGCAATGAAATTGCCACCTCCTTAAGCGTCAGGACAATCCAGCCGTTGGCAGCGAACGATGAGTCGTCGGAGCCATCCAGTAGGAAGCGCGTCAGCAAGCCACTGCCCTTTTGCGAGGTCACGAAAAGCAGCCTGTCCGGCTCCGCCGCCAGGGGCGTGGACTTCGCCAGAATCAGACCGCCACCCGTGGCGCCTGTCAGCAGAGGAATACGCGTGGGCACAATCCGATAACCGCTTTTATGGTCATCGTCATCGTCGCCGAACCCGGTATCCGGCGAGCCGTCGGGCATGAATCGAGCGATGACCTGTTGGTATTCGATGGCGGTGTCTTTGCTCTCGCCAATCACGCCGCACAGGTAGATCCGGCCGGTTGCATCCACGATCAACTGTCCGGCTTGCGAGAGCAGACCATTGCCAAATCGGCCGCGAAGATAGCCGCCATTACCAAAGCCCGGATCTGGATTGCCATTGGCATCCAGACGCGCCAGGCCGTAGTACGGAAGGCCCGATACCTCAACGGTTGCGCTGACCATGATTTGCCCTGACGGCGTTATCGCCACCCCATGGCCAATGGTCTTGCTCGCTCCGGGAAAATTCAGCGTGCGCAGGCCAAAGCGATCATCCAGCTCTCCCGCTGATTGTGCTTTTGCTGTTTTGGGGGCTTTCGATACTGTGGGTGCTGTGGCTTTCGGCATGTTCGTGTGCTCCTTGAGAGATCGACGTCGACCCCCGTTGTCAGAGCATTCGATCCGAAGCAGCCACGCCAGACAACTGACAGAAATGACAGTTTTTTAGAAGAAAATGAAATTACGTATCAAGCAAAAAAAGCTAAAAAACTGGTAGTTTTTACAGGTTCGAAACGGGACACGCCGTGCCAGTGTTTCGTTTCAAATCAGCCTGAAACGAGAAACACAATGAGCACTCCCGACAAGCCCAACACGCAACCTGTCCCGCCCCCGACCATCACGTACCCCGAAAAGGACAAGAACACGGGGGTTGCAACACTGTTTCTCGGCAGCGGTATACCGGGTGCTCTGGTGCAGGTTTGGAACATTGAAGAGACGCATTCGCTGGGTGGAGGACAGGTCAGCAAAAATGGACGATGGGCGTTCAGCTTCAGCGGAGCCCAGTCCTCGGGGGAGCATGGGATTAAAGCCCGCCAGGAGTTGGAAGGCGTCGAGTCAGGTTGGAGCGAGGAGCGCAAATACAAGGTGCACTTGCGGCCCCCCATCAACATTCCGGTCGTTATGGAACCGGAGGAAGAAGCCGAGGTAGATGCCGTTCCGGACTTTTATGGCGATGTCACGCAGCCCACTGGCATCGTTAGCATTATCGATTTGGACAACGACCTGGAGATTGCCAGAGCCGACGTCGACAGCGAAAAGCAATGGCATACTCAACCTACCCTCCCCCTGAAGGAAGGCAGGTATCGAATATCCGCCATTCACAATATCAATGGAAAATTGTCAGATTGGGGCCGTGTTCGAACGTTTACGGTGACTTCTGAGAGCAAGGGCTGACCCGTCGTAACCGCTCAAAACGCGTTACGAAAAATCTCCTCGATCTGGCGCTGATCCGCCGCCCGAGGATTGGTCAGACCGCAGGCGTCTTTCAGCGCATTGCTGGCGAGCAGCGGAATGTCACTGAGTCTGGCGCCCAATTCGCGCAGGCCATCGGGAATCTCGACATCTTTGGCCAGGCAGCGGATCGCATTGATCGCCGCCTGCGCCCCCTCTTCGGCGCTGAAACCGCGAATGTCGGCGCCCATGGCGTGAGCAACATCGGTCAGCCGATCGGCACACACCAGCGCGTTGAACGTCTGCACATGAGGCAGCAGCACCGCGTTGCACACGCCATGGGCCAAGTCGTAGAACCCGCCCAATTGATGCGCCATCGCATGCACGTAGCCGAGCGAGGCATTGTTGAAGGCCATGCCGGCGAGGAACTGCGCGTAAGCCATATTTTCCCGCGCGGCGAGGTCGCTGCCGTCACGCACAGCCAGGCGCAAATTGTTGCTGATCAGGGTCATGGCTTTCAGCGCACAGGCGTCGGTGATCGGATTGGCGGCAGTCGAGACATACGCCTCGATGGCGTGGGTCAGCGCATCCATGCCGGTGGCGGCCGTCAGACCTTTGGGCATGGCGACCATCAGCTCGGGGTCATTGACCGACAGCAGCGGTGTGACGTTGCGGTCGACGATGGCCATTTTCACGTGCCGTGATTCGTCGGTGATGATGCAGAACCGGGTCATCTCGCTGGCGGTGCCGGCGGTGGTGTTGATCGCGATCAGCGGCAGTTGCGGCTTGCTCGATTGATCGACGCCTTCGTAATCACGGATCTGCCCGCCATTGGTCGCGCACAGGGCAATGCCTTTGGCGCAGTCGTGCGGCGAACCGCCGCCCAGCGAGACGACGAAATCGCAGCGACTTTCCTTTAGCAGCCCCAGACCCGACTCGACATTGGCAATGCTCGGGTTCGGTTTGGCGCCGTCGAAAATCACCGAATCGATGTCCTGCATCGCCAGTTTCTCGGCAACCATCGTGGCCACGCCAGCCTTGGCCAGCCCCGTGTCAGTGACGATCAACGCTTTGCGAAAACCGTAGTTGCGAATGGCGACCATAGCTTCATCGAGGCAGCCGTTGCCCATGATGTTTACCGCCGGAATGAAAAAGGTGCTGGTCATGCGCGCATCTCCTGACAGGGGCCGAATCGACTGCTCCGGTTCGGCGGATAGACACAGCATCGACCGATCGGTCACGAGCGATCTTGATCTGGCTCAATGCCGGCTCGTGATAAAGTCGCCGTCCATCAGCCCCTTTGTTTTGAGACCGCCTACGCAATGACCGATTTTCTCGATGTCGACGCCAGCCTCGAAGACTGGAACACCCTGCGCGCCGCGACCGACTTCAACGGTCTGTTGGTAGGCAATGGCGCCAGCCGTGCGGTGTGGGACGACTTCGGCTACGACTCGCTGTTTGAAAACGCCCGCACCGTCGAAGAAAAACCGCTGAGCCCGTCGGAACTGGCGGTGTTCGACGCGATGCAGACGCGCAGTTTCGAGCAGGTACTCGGCGCACTGAAAACCACCAGCCGGGTCAACAAGGCGTTGGCTGTCAGCTCGGCGGCGCCGCGCAATCGTTACTACGCGATCAAGGAAGCGCTGATCAACACCGTGCACGCGGTGCACATTCCGTGGCGACTGGTGAAGCCTTCGACGCTGGTGACGTTGAACGAAGAACTGGCGCGCTATCGCACCGTGTTCACCACCAACTACGACTTGCTCAATTACTGGGCGCTGCAACATCAAAGCGACGCCATCGACGACCTGTTCAACGGCGCCAATGCGAGTTTTGATCTGAGCGAAACTGCCACCGACAAACCGCGCCTGTTGTACCTGCACGGCGGTCTGCATCTGGTGCGCAATCAGGACGGCACGGCGCGCAAACTGACTTCAACCGAGGGCACGTTGCTCGGTAGTTTTGCGATCAACAACACGATCAAGACACTGGATGACGTGCCGCTGTTCGTCACCGAAGGACCGAGTGCGGACAAGCTCAAGACTATTCGCAGTTCGGATTACCTGTCGTTCTGTTATGAGCAGTTGCTCGGGCATGGCGGCAGTCTGTGCATCTTTGGCCATGCCTTGAGCGAGCAGGATGCGCACATCGTTCGGGCGCTGCGCTTGGCGAAACCTGCAACGGTGGCGATCTCGATTTATCCGCGCAGTGCGGCGTTCGTTCAGCATCAGAAGCGGCATTACGCGCAGGTGTTCGAAGGCACGGGCGTTGAGTTGCGGTTTTTTGATGCCAAGAGCCATGCGCTCGGCAGCCCTAAGTTGTCGGTGCCGGTCGAGGTTTAAAGCAAGATCAAAAGATCGCAGCCTTCGGCAGCTCCTACAGTTGGAATGCGTTCCCCTGTAGGAGCTGCCGAAGGCTCGGGCCGCGTTCGGACGATCTTTTGACTCTAAGGTTCATTCTTCGCTGCTGTGTACCACCACCAGCAACTGCGCCTGCACCTCGCCAACCGAGCGGATCCGGTGAGGTTTCTGCGCATTGAAGTGCAGCGCGTCGCCGCGCTCCAGAAGCACCTTCTCGTTCATGAAATCCACTTCGACCTGCCCTTCGTGGACGAACAGAAACTCCTCGCCCAAATGCTCCTTGAAGGTTTTGTCAGTGAACTCGCTCGGCGGGTAGATGATGAACGGCAGCAGGTTGCGCTCGCTGACCTGATGCGCGAGCACGGCATATCCCGGACTCTGGTCATTGGCCGCCAATGACTGGCGCTCATGGCTGCGCACCAGGCTGTAGCTGTCGAGGCTGACGTTGTCTTCGGAGAACAATTCCTCGACTTTCACGTTCAACGCCTTCGCCAGTTTCAACGCGGCAGCAATCGACGGGGTGTTCAGCCCGCGCTCGACTTTCGACAGATAACTCTTGGTCATGCCGGACTTTTCGGCCAGCGCCTCAAGGGTTACGCCAAGTTTTTTTCTTAACAATTTCAAACGGATAGACATGCGCGGCGGTTATTCCAGCAAGGAAGCGACGATTTGTGCTTGCCAATGACACTTTGTGTCATATAGCCTCTTTCGTGTCATTTGCAATCACCCAAAGGACACAGACATGGCCAAGACATTAGCACTACCCAAAGACCAACTGGTCAAGCAAGCACTGACCCAGATGCAAAAAAGCCTGGCGGATAATACGTGGACGGACCGGCAAAAGCTGGCCCTGACTTGCCGGATTCTCTTCGAGAACGGTCACGACTCAGGCCTCGCCGGCCAAATCACCGCCCGTGGCCCGCAGCCCGGCACCTATTACACTCAGCAATTGGGCCTGGGTTTCGACGAAATCACCGCGAGCAATCTGTTGCTGGTCAACGAGGATCTGGAAGTCCTCGAAGGTCACGGCATGGCCAACCCGGCCAACCGTTTCCACAGCTGGGTGTACCGCGCACGCCCGGATGTGAATTGCATCATTCACACCCACCCGACGCACGTCGCGGCGTTGTCGATGCTGGAAGTACCGCTGCAGATTTCCCACATGGACCTGTGCCCGCTGTACGACGACTGCGCATTTCTCGAAGGCTGGCCGGGTGTGCCGGTGGGCAACGAAGAAGGCGAGCTGATTGCCGGTGCGCTGGGCGACAAACGCGCGATCCTGCTTTCGCACCACGGTCAGCTGTCGACCGGTACGACGATTGAAGAAGCCTGCGTCATCGCTCAATTGATCGAACGCGCGGCCAAACTGCAACTGCTGGCGATGGCCGCCGGCACGATCAAACCGATCATCCCTGAGCTGGGCCGTGAGGCGCACGACTGGATCGCAAAGCCGAAGCGCCACGCCGCTGCGTTCAACTACTACGCCCGGCAGAACCTGCGTCAACACGCCGATTGCCTGAACTGAAACCTGTTACGGAGAGATTCCCATGTCCACTATTCACGGCATCATCGGCTACACCATCACCCCGTTCGGCGCCAATGGCGAAGGGCTGGATTTGCCAGCGCTCGGACAATCTATCGATCGTCTGATCGACAGCGGCGTCCACGCCATCGCCCCACTGGGCAGCACCGGCGAAGGCGCTTACCTGAGCGACGCGGAGTGGGATCAGGTCGCCGAGTTCAGCATCAAGCATGTGGCCAAACGCGTGCCGACCATTGTCAGCGTGTCCGACCTGACCACCGCCAAAGCCGTACGCCGCGCGCGTTTCGCTGAAGCCCATGGCGCCGATGTGGTGATGGTGCTGCCAGCTTCGTACTGGAAACTCAGCGAAGCGGAAATCCTCGCCCACTACCGCGCCATCGGCGAGCGCATCGGCGTGCCGATCATGCTCTACAACAACCCGGCCACCAGCGGCACTGACATGTCGGTGGATTTGATTTTGCGCATCGTCAATGCCGTGGACAACGTGACCATGGTCAAGGAGAGCACTGGCGATATTCAGCGCATGCACAAACTGCAACTGCTCGGCGAAGGTCAGGTGCCGTTCTACAACGGCTGCAATCCGCTGGCGCTGGAAGCGTTTGCCGCCGGGGCGAAAGGCTGGTGCACGGCGGCGCCGAACCTGATCCCGCAGTTGAATCTGGATCTTTATGACGCGGCCATGGCCGGCGATCTGGATCGCGCGCGGGATTTGTTTTACCGCCAGTTGCCGCTGCTGGATTTCATCCTCAAGGGTGGGTTGCCGGCGACGATCAAGGCCGGATTGCGTCAGACCGGGCTGGAGGTGGGTGATCCGCGCTTGCCGGTATTCCCGTTGAGTGAGGCGGGCCAGACGCAGCTGCAAGCAATCCTGAAAACCCTGCGCTGATCCACTGACAACGCAAAAACCTGTGGGAGCTGGCTTGCCAGCGATGGCGGTGAATCATTCAACATCAATGCTGAATGAAATGGCCTCATCGCTGGCAAGCCAGCTCCCACAGGAATGGTGTTGGATTTGAAAGCGGGTTTAGAGAACCGGCAAAGTCTTGTCCTTGATCACTTTGCTCGGCCCGTTCACCTTGACGCTGGCAATGCCCTTATCGCACGCCGCATCCGATGAATACGCTTCGCTGCTGCCGATGACCTGATGATTGGCCGCTTTCAGGTTGAAGTACGGATGGCCGTCCTTCGTCGATTTCTTCTCGTAGCGTTCATCCAGCGGGCTGTTGGTTTGCACCGCCGTGATGCCGCCTTCGGCCGCTGCGCGAGTGGTGTACAGCTCGCTGGTCAGAATCGTTTCGGCATTCGCCGCTTTCAACACGAACCTGAACTGGCCGTTGCTGCTTTTACTGAGTTCGTACCATCCGGACATGTTCGTTGCTCCTTGGCGATTGAGAGATTTCGCGCAAATGAGTAAAGACCAGCCCCAGCCTTCTGTCGCCTGTACCGGCCCAATCGCTGGCAAGCCAGCTCCCACAGGGGTCTGTTGTGTGCCCTATAACTGTGCCGCATCACAATACCTGTGGGAGCTGGCTTGCCAGCGATGGGGTCAACCCGGTCTGGCCTATTTCACCACCGCCCGCACCACCGACAACTCCGGCGCACTCACCCGCCGCTGACTCAGATAGCGCATACAACTCACCCGCAGGAACGAGGCAAAATTCACCACCTCACCGCGATAATCCATGACCTCTTCATACAGCTTGGCGATCAGTTGGTTGGTGGTCATGCCGTCGACCTCGGCGATTTCGCTGAGGATGTCCCAGAACTGATTCTCCAGGCGCAGCGTCGTCACCACGCCGCAGATGCGCAGCGAACGCGAGCGTGACTCATAAAGAATCGGGTCAGCCTTGACGTAGAGCTCGCACATCAGCGGATCCTCGTTACAGGGTGATTTTAGTGCCGAGCAAGCCGAGGAAACCCGCCAGCCAGTTCGGATGCGCCGGCCATGCCGGCGCCGTGGCCAGATTGCCTTGAACGTGGCCGTCCGTCACCGGAATATCGATGTACGTCCCGCCCGCCAGTCGCACTTCCGGCGCGCAGGCTGGATAGGCGCTGCATTCGCGACCTTCCAGAATGCCCGCTGCTGCCAGCAGTTGCGCGCCGTGGCAAACGGCAGCAATCGGTTTACCGGCCTTGTCGAAGGCACGCACCAGGTCGAGGACTTTTTCGTTCAGGCGCAGGTATTCCGGGGCACGACCGCCGGGGATCAACAGCGCGTCGTAATCGGCTTCGCTGACCTTGGCGAAGTCGAAGTTGAGGGCGAACAGGTGACCGGGCTTTTCGCTGTAGGTCTGATCGCCTTCGAAATCATGGATCGCGGTGCGCACGGTTTTGCCGGCAGCCTTGTCCGGGCATACGGCGTGAACGGTATGACCAACCATTTGCAGGGCCTGGAATGGCACCATCACTTCGTAGTCTTCGACGTAATCGCCGACCAGCATCAGGATCTTTTTCGCGGCCATGGGGAGGTCTCCTCTGGGGGAATGCTTGGGAGTATTCAAGGTAGACCTATTCGAGAGTGACGGGTAACAACGGGCTACTACCGAGTTGACGCCATCGCGAGCAGGCTCACTCCTACAGGGGTACGCATCTCAACTGTAGGAGTGAGCCTGCTCGCGATGGCGTCAGCAAACTGTACGGATAAGTCTGTGCCTAGCTGTAACAGCCCGCAACGCCCGGTTTATGGCTTGATGAAGGTCATTCCCAACCACCTTCAATTTCGGTCCCCATCATGTCCTCGCGCGAAAACACCGGCATGGCCCTCGGCCTGCTCGGCGTGGTGATTTTCAGCCTCACCCTGCCCTTCACCCGCATCGTGGTGCAGGAACTGCACCCGCTGCTCAACGGTTTGGGCCGCGCATTGTTCGCAGCGATTCCGGCGGCGCTGCTTCTGTTATGGCGGCGCGAAAAGTGGCCAACCTGGCAGCAAATCAAAGGCCTGAGCCTGGTGATCGCCGGGGTGATTCTAGGTTTTCCGGTGTTGTCGGCGTGGGCCATGCAAACCTTGCCCGCGTCCCACGGTGCACTGGTCAACGGCTTGCAACCATTGTGCGTTGCGCTCTATGCCGCATGGCTGTCCCACGAACGTCCATCGAAAGCC
Organism: Pseudomonas sp. AC242; assembly: GCF_979258655.1. Taxonomy (NCBI): domain Bacteria; kingdom Pseudomonadati; phylum Pseudomonadota; class Gammaproteobacteria; order Pseudomonadales; family Pseudomonadaceae; genus Pseudomonas; species Pseudomonas sp. AC242. The sequence goes on along the minus strand of NZ_OZ409873.1, from coordinate 713,570 downwards.
TTCTGGGCCTGTGCGGCGTTGGGCAGTGCATTGGTGCTCGGTTATGCGTTGTACACCGGGGCCGGCAGTATTCAGGCCGGTGATCTGTTGATGCTCGGCGCGATTGCCGTCGGCGGCTTGGGTTACGCCGAAGGTGGCCGGTTGGCCAAGGAGATGGGTGGCTGGCAGGTGATCTGCTGGGCGCTGGTGCTGTCGACGCCGCTGTTGATCGGGCCGGTGCTGTATCTGGCGCTTCAGCATCAGGGCGCGGTATCGGCCAAGACTTGGTGGGCGTTTGGGTATGTGGCGTTGTTTTCGCAGTTTCTTGGGTTCTTTGCGTGGTACGCCGGGCTGGCCATGGGTGGGATTGCCCGGGTCAGTCAGATCCAGTTGTTGCAGATCTTCTTCACCATTGCATTCTCAGCGCTGTTCTTTGGTGAACATGTCGAGCCGATTACCTGGCTGTTTGCCTGTGGCGTGATTGCAACGGTCATGCTCGGTCGTAAAACCGCGGTGCGCCCGGCGCAACCTGCCACAGCTTGAACACATAACCTTGTAGGGACCGAGTCAGGCGAGATAGCCATCCGCGCGCAGCAAGGTTTCCAGGCAGTGTTCGCTGATGTTGTAGAACGCTTTCAACTCTTCGATCTTCACCAACAACTGCGCTGGGTCGACCGGCTCGGCGCGTTTCACCGCCAGAATCATTTTGTTCTTGTTGGTGTGTTCCAGCGAGATGAACTCGAACACCTTGGTCTCGTAACCACAGGCTTCAAGGAACAACGCACGCAGGCTGTCGGTGACCATTTCCGCCTGCTGACCCAGGTGCAAACCGTATTGCAACATCGGTTTGAGCAGCGCCGGGCTCTGGATCTGCAGGCGAATCTGTTTGTGGCAGCACGGCGAGCACATGATGATCGACGCGCCTGAGCGGATGCCGGTGTGGATCGCGTAGTCAGTGGCGATGTCGCAGGCATGCAGGGCGATCATCACATCCAGCTCGCTCGGCGCCACGCTGCGCACGTCACCGCACTTGAACACCAGCCCCGGATGATCGAGTTTCGCGGCGGCAGCGTTGCACAGGTTGACCATCTCTTCGCGCAACTCGACGCCGGTGACTTCGCCTTCCGCCTTAAGCGTGTTGCGCAGGTAATCGTGAATCGCGAACGTCAAATAGCCCTTGCCCGAACCGAAATCCGCCACGCGTACAGGTTGGTCCAGCGCCAGCGGCGACGAGGTCAGGGCATGGCTGAATACTTCGATGAACTTGTTGATCTGCTTCCACTTGCGCGACATCGCCGGGATCAGCTCATGTTGCGCGTTGGTCACGCCCAAGTCTTTGAGGAACGGTCGGCTCAACTCAAGAAAACGGTTTTTTTCACGGTTGTGCTCGGCGGACGGCGCCTCGCGCAATTGCTGAGGTTTGCTCTTGAACAGCGAAGGCTTGCCCTTTTTGCTGTATTCGAGCTGGGCTTCGTCAGTTACCGCGAGTAAATGCGCATTCTTGAACGAGGCCGGCAACAGCGCGGCAATCGCCGCCACGCCGTCGACCAGGGTCAGGTTTTTGGTGATGTCGCGGGTTTTGTAGCGATAGACGAACGACAGATTCGGCTGCGCCTTGACCGTCACCGGTTTGATGATGACTCGCTGCAGATCCGCCTCGTCACCGACGTACTTGGCCAGCACCAGTTTGATGAAGCCGTTCTGGTCGAGGCTGGTTTGCAGCAGCTCGATGAACTGGGCGTGGTGATCGGGCGCGGGCTTGGTGGCAGGTGCAGTAACGGACATGGAAAAGCGGCCTCGGACGGGCGAAATCGGGAATGGCGGGTATTTTAGGGGGGATGGGGGTTGGGGACACGCTCTTATTTACCCAACGGTTTTAAAAGCGGCCCTCACCCTAGCCCTCTCCCAGAGGTAGAGGGGACTGATTGGGGGATATTGACGAGATACACCGACTTGAACGATTTGCCTTGAATCCATAATCGACACGGTTTTTCAGGTCGATGTCGAGCGCAAGACACCTCGGTCGGCCCCCTCTCCCTCTGGGCGGTCCGACGTTTCGGGAGGGCTGGGCGGGCGGCGTTCCGATGAGGGTTTGGATCTAAAACAGGAAAAAAGTACTTCAGCCCAACACCACCAACCGATTCGGCAACTCATTCCTCACCTGCGTCACCGGCACATGCACTTTCAGCAACTCCCCACACGCCTCGATACACGTCACAAACCCTTCCAGCGTGCGCCCCTGCCTGACCTGCTCGGTAAACGCCGCGACAATCGCATCCCAGGATTTATTATCGAGCCGTTTGGAAATCCCCTCATCCACCAGAATCTCCACATACCGCTCAGCTTCACACACAAAAATCAGCATTCCCGTGCTGCCCACCGTGTGGTGCAGGTTCTGCTCGAGAAACTGCCGGCGCGCCAGGTTGGAGGCGCGCCAGTGCCGTACGCGGCGCGGAATCAGATGGGTGGTGATTTTCGGCAAACGAAACAGCAGGCACAGCACGATAAACGCGCCCCATTGCACCAGCAGCAGACTGCGCAGGGTCAGCCAGCCGGTCAGGTAGTGCACGACGCCCGGCACCACCAGCGCCAACAGGCTCGCCCACAGCAGCGGGATGTACGCGTAGTCATCAGCGCGCGCCGCGAGCACCGTTACCAGTTCGGCGTCGGTGTCGCGCTCGACCCGGGCAATCGCCTCGGCGACTTTGCGTTGTTCGTGTTCGGTCAGTAATGCCATGTTGAAAAGTGCCTGCTCATTATTCTTCTGATTTCACCAGCCGCCGGACGAACCACCGCCGCCGAAACTGCCCCCGCCGCCGCTGAAGCCCCCGCCTCCACCGCCGCCGCCAAAACCGCCACCACCGCCGAAGCCGCCCCCTCCTCCGGAGCCACCCCGGCCGGCAGGCAGGATACCGAGCATCTGGCAGACAAACACCGTCAGGATGAACAACATCACCAAAAACACGAACAATCCCGGGTGCCGCGAGATGAAATCATCGGACGGATCACCACTGGACTCATAAACCGTCGATGGCTCATCCAGCGGATTACCACCGAGCACCACCAGCATCGCCGCGACGCCGTCGCTGATGCCTTTGCTGAAGTTGCCGCTTTTGAATGCAGGAGTGATGACTTGATGAATGATCACTGAAGTCTGCGCGTCGGTCAGCCGGTCTTCGAGGCCATAACCGACTTCGATGCGCAGTTTGCGCTCGTCACGGGCAACGATCAGCAGCGCGCCGTTGTTCTTGTCCTTCTGACCGATGGCCCAATGTCGACCGAGCTGAACGCCGAAGTCCTCGATGGTTGTGCCTTGCAGATCCGGCAGCGTGACCACGACTAACTGCTCGCCGGTCGCCTGCTCGTGGGCCTGCAACTGCTGGCTCAGTTGCGCACGCACCGATGGCTCGAGCATCTGCGCTTCGTCCACCACCCGCCCGCTCAGCGTCGGGAACGTCAACTCGGCGTGGGCGCTGAAGGCTAATACCCACAGCACCAACACCAGGCCCATTTTCAACACGCGCATGGACAACCTCGAATCAGAATTTCACTTCCGGGGCCTTTTCCGCGCCGGGCGTGGTGGCTTCGAAGGTTTCGCGGATCGGCAGATCGCTGTACATCACGCTGTGCCAGAGGCGACCGGGAAAGGTGCGGATCTCGGTGTTGTATTTCTGCACCGCCAGAATGAAATCGCGGCGTGCCACGGCAATGCGGTTTTCCGTGCCTTCCAGTTGCGATTGCAGGGCGAGGAAGTTCTGGTTGGCTTTCAGGTCCGGATAACGCTCGGAGACCACCATCAAACGGCTCAATGCGCCGCTCAGTTGATCCTGCGCCTGCTGGAACTGCTTGAGCTTCTCGGGATTGTCGAGAGTGCTGGCGTCGACCTGAATCGACGTGGCTTTCGCCCGCGCCTCAATCACTGCCGTGAGAGTTTCCTCTTCATGCTTGGCGTAACCCTTGACCGTCTCCACCAGATTGGGGATCAGGTCGGCACGGCGCTGGTACTGGTTCTGCACCTGGCCCCATGCGGCTTTGGCCTGTTCGTCGAGGGTCGGGATATTGTTGATGCCGCACGCGGTCAACAGCGTGGCCAGCACCAGCAGTGTGGCGACCTGCAAACGTGAGCGATTGGTTGGGCTTACATTCATCGCGGTGATGCTCCTTGGCACATATCATTATAAAAACCGAGCGCGAAACATTCTCAGCGGGCTCTTGGGGCATAATCGGCCGCGTCGCTGGATTACGACGGGGCAATGGGCTAAAAAGTGCCCTGCGTGATCATGCGGCCAAGTGTCGGCTGCCGTTTTTGGCTCTGTTTCTTTGAGCCTGTACCCGAACAACAATAGTCGCTCCCTAAATTTTGGCTGGCCGGCGTTGCATCGCCGCTTGGGCCCTTGAGAAAACTATTCATGAAGAAGCTGTGTTTGCTGGGTCTGTTCGTCAGCCTGGCCAGTCATCAAGTATTGGCCGCCACGACCCCGGTACCCCTGGAAAACAAGGATGCGTTCATCAGCAACCTGATGAACCAGATGACCCTCGATGAAAAGATCGGCCAGTTGCGCCTGATCAGCATCGGCCCGGAAATGCCCCGCGAGCTGATCCGCAAAGAGATCGCTGCCGGCAATATCGGCGGTACGTTCAACTCGATCACCCGCCCGGAAAACCGACCGATGCAGGACGCTGCGATGCGCAGCCGCCTGAAGATTCCGATGTTTTTCGCGTACGACGTGATCCACGGTCACCGTACGATTTTCCCGATTCCGCTGGCCCTCGCCTCGAGCTGGGACATGGACGCCATCGGCCAGTCCGGACGTGTTGCTGCCAAAGAAGCAGCCGCCGACAGCCTCGACATTACCTTCGCGCCGATGGTCGACATCTCCCGCGACCCGCGCTGGGGCCGTAGCTCCGAAGGTTTCGGTGAAGATACCTACCTGACCTCGCGCATTGCCGGCGTCATGGTGCGCGCCTATCAGGGCGCCACCCCGAGCGCAGCCGACAGCATCATGGCCAGCGTCAAGCACTTCGCCCTGTACGGCGCGGTCGAGGGTGGTCGCGACTACAACACCGTCGACATGAGTCCGGTGAAGATGTACCAGGATTACCTGCCGCCGTACCGCGCTGCGATCGATGCTGGCGCCGGTGGCGTGATGGTTGCGCTGAACTCGATCAACGGCATTCCGGCCACGGCCAACACTTGGCTGATGAATGATCTGCTGCGCAGGGACTGGGGTTTCAAAGGCCTGGCGGTCAGCGACCACGGTGCGATCTTCGAACTGATCAAGCACGGCGTGGCCCGCGACGGTCGTGAAGCGGCGAAGCTGGCGATCAAGGCCGGCATCGACATGAGCATGAACGACACCCTGTACGGCAAAGAGCTGCCGGGGCTGCTCAAGTCCGGTGAGATCGAGCAGAAAGACATCGACAACGCCGTGCGTGAAGTGCTCGCGGCCAAGTACGACATGGGCCTGTTCAAGGACCCGTACCTGCGCATCGGCAAAGCTGAAGATGATCCGGCCGACACCTACGCCGAGAGCCGTCTGCACCGCGCCGAGGCCCGTGAAGTGGCGCGTCGCAGCATGGTGCTGCTGAAGAACCAGAACGAAACGCTGCCACTGAAGAAAGACGCGAAAGTCGCGCTGGTCGGCCCGTTGGCCAAAGCCCCGATCGACATGATGGGCAGTTGGGCTGCCGCCGGGCGCCCTGCGCAATCGGTGACGCTGTTCGATGGCATGAGTTCGGTGATCGGCAACAAGTCGAACCTGATCTACGCCCGTGGCGCCAACATCACCAGCGACAAGAAGGTGCTCGACTACCTGAACTTCCTCAACTTCGATGCCCCGGAAGTGGTCGACGATCCGCGCCCGGCCAACGTGCTGATCGACGAAGCAGTGAAAGCTGCCAAGGATGCTGACGTGATCGTTGCAGCGGTAGGTGAATCCCGTGGCATGTCTCACGAATCCTCCAGCCGCACCGACCTGAACATCCCGGAAACCCAGCGCGAGCTGATCCGCGCGCTGAAAGCCACCGGCAAACCGCTGGTATTGGTGCTGATGAACGGCCGCCCGTTGACCATTCTCGAAGAGAACCAGTCGGCTGACGCGATTCTGGAAACCTGGTTCAGCGGCACCGAGGGCGGCAACGCCATCGCCGACGTGCTGTTCGGCGACTACAACCCGTCGGGCAAACTGCCGGTGACCTTCCCGCGCTCCGTGGGCCAGATCCCGACCTACTACAACCACCTGAGCATCGGCCGACCGTTCACGCCGGGCAAACCGGGCAACTACACCTCGCAGTATTTCGATGACACGACTGGCCCGCTGTTCCCGTTCGGGTATGGCCTGAGCTACACGCAATTCGCCCTGAGCGACATGGCGCTGTCGTCGACCACGCTGAACGCCACCGGCAAGCTCGACGCCAGCGTCATGGTGAAAAACACCGGCAAGCGCGACGGCGAAACCGTGGTGCAGTTGTACATCCAGGATGTCACCGGCTCGATGATCCGCCCGGTGAAAGAACTGAAGAACTTCCAGAAAATCATGCTCAAGGCCGGTGAACAGAAAGTCGTGCACTTCACCATCAGCGAGGATGACCTGAAGTTCTATAACGCCCAGCTCAAATATGCGGCAGAGCCTGGCAAGTTCAACGTGCAGATCGGCCTGGATTCCCAGGACGTGACGCAGCAGAGCTTTGAACTTCTGTAATTTTTCAGGCAACACATAAACCTGTGGGAGCTGGCTTGCCAGCGATGAGGCCGGCACATTCAACATCTCTGTTGACTGATACTCCGCCATCGCTGGCAAGCCAGCTCCCACAGTGTTTTTTTGGTGTAGCAACTATCCCCGGCGATCCAGCAGATTGACCACCACCCGATCCACCCAGCCCCACACCCGCTGCTTGACCCGCCGCCACAACGGCCGGCGCCGCCACTCTTCCAGACTCACTTGCTGACTCAGCCCGAAGTCCTTGACGAAACTCGCCTCTACCGCTGCCGTTAATGACGGATCCAGCGCCTCCAGATTTGCCTCCAGATTGAAGCGCAGGTTCCAGTGATCGAAGTTGCACGAACCGATGCTCACCCAATCGTCGACCAGCACCATTTTCAAATGCAGAAAGCACGGCTGGTATTCGAAGATCCGCACCCCCGCCTTAAGCAGTCGTGGGTAGTAGCGATGCCCGGCGTAGCGCACTGACGGATGATCGGTGCGCGGCCCGGTGAGCAGCAGCCGCACATCGACACCGCGCGCAGCAGCCTTGCGCAGGGAACGGCGGATTTTCCACGTTGGCAGGAAGTACGGTGTGGCCATCCAAATGCGTTTTTGCCCACTGTTCAAGGCGCGAAACAGCGATTGCAGAATGTCGCGGTGCTGGCGGGCATCGGCATACGCCACGCGGCCCATGCCTTCGCCCTTGTCCGGTACGCGCGGTAATCGCGGCAAGCCAAAATGCGCGGCCGGGCGCCAGGCGCGGCGATAGCGGTTGGCGATCCACTGGCGATCAAACAACAATTGCCAGTCGATCACCAACGGGCCGCTGATCTCGACCATCACTTCGTGCCATTCGCTGGTGTCGTGCCCCGGCGTCCAGAACTCGTCAGTGACGCCAGTACCGCCGACCACGGCCAGACGCTGATCGACCAGCAGCAATTTACGGTGATCACGATAGAAATTACCGATCCAGCGCCGCCAGCTCAGGCGATTGTAGAAACGTAGTTCGACTCCAGCGTGTGTCAGGCGCTGACGCAGATTGAGCGTAAACGCCAGGCTGCCGTAATCATCGAACAGGCACCGCACACGCACGCCACGTTCGGCCGCCAGCACCAGCGCTTGCACGATGGTTTCGGCGCAGGCGCCGGCCTCGACCAGATACAGTTCGAGTTCGATCTGCTCCTGCGCGCCAGCGATCTGCTCGAGCATGCGCGGAAAGAAATGCGGGCCGTCGATCAACAGTTCGAACCGGTTGCCATCCCGCCACGGGAACACCGCGCCGCGCATGTCAGCGCGCCGTGAAGATCAGCACCGCACCCACCGGCACCGACAGACTGATCGCCGACAGATCGGCGAGTTTGCGCAGGCTTTCCAGCCCCGGCACGAGGTCGAAATCCTCGGCGTTGATCACCAGCGGCTCGAGGGTGACCACTTGAAAACGACGATCATCGAGACGCGTCGCCAGCAGTTCGGCGGGATATTCGTGTTGTTTGCCGTGCAAATTGACGGTGAGTGGCAGGCGCAATTCCAGCTGCGCACCGGGGGCCAGATCGTTGATCGGGCGCAAATCAATCTGCGTGGTGATGGTCGCTTCTGGAAATTGCTCGATCTGGAACAGCTCCTTGCGCATGCGCTCATCGCGCAGCGGGATGCCGCTGTTGATCGAATCCAGCTCGACTTCGACTTCGGCGCGCCCATTGGGGTCGACCTTGCCGTGCAGCACCAGAAAGCGCTGCACTTCGGAAACATTGGCGTTTTTCGTGCTGACGAACGACAGCCGCGACGACTCGCCGTCCAGATACCAATTGGCCTGCGCCGGCAGCGCGACGGCGGCGAGCAGCAGGCTGGACAGGGTTGCACAGAGGGAGCGGTTGAACATTGAACACTCGTGGGGCCGATAAACCTGCACGAACCTTAACCGCCTATGCCGTTATTGCAAACTCGGTCGCCGCAAATCTATCAATTGATGAAAATCCCTGTGGGAGCTGGCTTGCCAGCGATGGCGGTGTATCAGTCACACAAATATTGCCTGTGCCGACGCAATCGCTGGCAAGCCAGCTCCCACAGGGGGCCTCTGTTCACAGGAGGATTGCGGGTTTTCAGGGGTTCAGGCGGCAGCCCAAGCGTTCGCTCAACCACTGGGCGCGGTTGCTGCGGCCCATGCCGCTGACCGTGATGGTTTTGCTGGCAGGGTCATCGGTGAAACCGCTGGTCGGCAGCCACTGCTTTACGTAGCCACGGCAGTATTGCGCGTCGTTATTCATCACATAGCGGCACGAACAATATTCCTTGGCGGTGTACGCACTGATGATGTCGGGGAAGGCCCACAGATTTTCGCGCTCGTAGACGACCCAGCCGAGCAGCAAAACCAGCAGCAACAGCAAAAAGCGCTTCATGGCCGCACCGCCTTCAGCACGCGTTTGAGCAATTCGTTGTGTCGATAACTGCCGTCGCGGTCATCGGCGTAGCGCACGATCACCAGGTTGGCGCTGGGGATTACGTACAGCGCCTGGCCCCAATGGCCAAGCGCGGCGAAGGTGTCGGGCGGTGCATCGGGCCACGGTGACAAGGCGCCATCGGCCGGACGATTGAGCCACCATTGGCCGCCGGGCACCGCTTCGTCCTGATGAGCCTTGTAACCGGCGAAGGGCTGCCGATTGAAGTCGACCCAATCCTTGGGCAGCAATTGCCGATCGTTCCAGCGCCCGTCACGGGCCATCAACAGCCCGACGCGCGCCAGATCCCTTGCCGTCAGGTAAGCGTAAGACGACGCGACAAACGTGCCGCTGGCATCGGTCTCCCAAACGGCGTGGCGAATGCCCAACGGCTCGAACAACGCCTCCCACGGATAATCCGCATAACGCTGCGGGCCGACGATCGTTTTCAACGCTGCCGCCAAGAGATTGCTGTCGCCACTGGAATAGCGGAAGGCCTGCCCCGGTTCGGCGTAGGCATCGTGATCGGCGGTAAACGCAGCCATGTCGCGATGACCACGGGTATAGAGCATCGCCACCACCGAGGATTTCAGCGGGGCGTATTCGTAGTCTTCCTGCCAATCGATACCAGAGGCCCAGTGCAGCAGATCGGCGATTTTTATCGCCGGGTATTTGGTCAGTAACGGGTAAAACTTCGCGGCCGGATCGTCGAGTTTGAACAGGCCCTCGCCGTAGGCCACACCGAGCACGCTGGCCATCAGGCTTTTGCTGATTGACCAGGTCAGGTGCGGGGTTTGTGCTGTGGTCGGGCCGGCGTAGCGTTCGTAGATGATCTGGCCGTCGCGGATGATCAGCAGCGCGTCGGTGCGGATGCCTTGGCGGGTGCTGTCATCGCGGGGCGGGAAGGCGTAATGATCCAGCGCCTCTGTATCGGTGACCTTCGGGCCGGTTGGCCATTCTTCACCCGGCCATTGTTCGGCGTGAACGGTGAAGGTGATCAGCAGCAGAAACAGCGACAGGCCTTTGCACATGGTGGGGGCTCATGGAAAGAACCTGCTGAGACTAGTCGGGGTTTATGACAAGTATGCGGTGTTATTTAGATTGCTATCGCGAGCAGGCGAAGGCCTACAGGGGCTCGCATTTCAACTGACGAAACTCGATCAACTGTAGGCCTTCGCCTGCTCGCGATGAGGCCCTTCAGCCCGCCGCCAAAGCCTTGGCCAAGCGCTTGGCCCTGGCCCCTGCGGCCAACTGCATCACCCCTTGATCGCGCTGCCACATCTGCGCCCATTCTGCCGGCCCGTCAGCCAAGGCCTGACTCACCTCCCCCTCCAGCGCCGCAAACTGCGCAAACAACCCACCCAGCAACACATGTCCGGCGGGATTGTTCGGCGGTTGCCGGCTCGCCTCGGCACACCCGGCCAACAGCGCCAGCAAACGCAATTGCAGCGCTTGCGGCCAGTCGCTGTCCTGTCCGACGCCATACAGCCACGCGGTCATCGCGCTCAGCACATAAACGTCCTCCAGGGTGCGGAACGGTTTGACGTAAGCGTCCCAACCATCGCCGGCCAACAACTCGCACAACGCGTTATCAAGCTGCAGCCGACCATGGCTGATGTCCGGCATCAATGGCAGCGCCGGCAGTTTCTCTACCGTCACACCGGGCTCGCCGGGATACACCACCGCCAGACTCAAGCGCGGCGTTTCACCGGGTGCTTCACTGCGCGCAGCGATCAGCAACCAGTCCGCCGCATCGCCGGCCGTGACGAAATCCTTGCGCCCACTCAGGCGCAAATCGCTCAGCCGCGTGAGCATGTCAGACGGACGCAGACTGCGCTGTTCGGTCGCACACAACGCACCGAGGCTCAGCGGCGCACTCGGCCACAACATGCGCAAGGCCGCCTGATATCCGACTAAAAACGCCAGCCCCGGCGTCGCCATCCGCCGCCCGCCCGCGACCGCCAATTCGAACGGCGTGACGTTGCCCAGTTGCTGCAACAACGTCGCAAAACCCTCGGCCAGGTCAGCAACGGCGGGCAATCGGTCAGGGCTGTGCAGCAGATCTGGCCAGGGCATAAGAGGCTCCTCGTGGTCTGTCATATAAGCATCACCAAAGGTTCATGGCGATGACACCGGGGCTACATAGCCTGACTTTGCACAACACGGCTGCATAAAGAAAGTCGATCGGCTGCAACCCACGACGGGTTAAAGGCCCGTACGGAGATTCACATGACTCAGATCGCCCGCATCAGCGACACCGGCAATGAACGCCGCCTGCAAGCCGAACGCCTGATCGGCGCCGAGGCCTTGCAGCAAGCCCAGGCCCTGCGCTTCAACGTCTTCAGCGGCGAGTTCAACGCCAAATTGAAAGGCGCGGAGCTGGGTCTGGACATGGATGATTATGATGTTCACTGCAGCCACATCGGCGTGCGTGATCTGAACACCGGCCGTTTGGTCGCGACCACGCGTTTGCTTGATCACACCGCCGCCAGCAGCCTCGGCAAGTTCTACAGCGAAGAAGAATTCAGCCTGCACGGCCTCGCCCATCTGCAAGGCCCGATCCTCGAAATCGGCCGCACCTGCGTCGACCCGGCGTACCGCAACGGCGGCACCATTGCGGTGTTGTGGGGCGAGTTGGCCGAAGTGCTGAATCAGGGCGGCTACAGCTATCTGATGGGTTGCGCGAGCATCCCCATGCAGGACGGCGGCATCCAGGCCCACGCGATCATGCAGCGCCTGCGCGAACGTTATCTGTGCACCGAACACCTGCGCGCCGAGCCGAAAAATCCGCTGCCGACGCTGGATATTCCATCGAACGTGATCGCGGAAATGCCGCCACTGCTCAAGGCTTATATGCGTCTGGGCGCGAAGATCTGCGGCGAGCCGTGCTGGGACGAAGATTTCCAGGTCGCCGACGTGTTTATCCTGCTCAAACGCGACGAACTCTGCCCGCGCTACGCCAAGCACTTCAAGGCGGCCGTGTGATGAGCCGGTTGCGCGTATACGCGCGGATCGCGCGGGTGCTGCTGGTGGTGGCGCTGGGGTTGACCATGGCCAGCGTCTTTGGCGTGTTTGAACGCATTGGCCTGGCGCATTCGATGGAGCGGCGTCAGCGCTGGTCGCGCTTCTTCATGGCGCGCCTGAGCAACGCCCTGCCCTTTCGGGTGACGGTGCACGGTGAGCTGCCGAAGCAGCCGATGCTGTGGGTCAGCAATCATGTGTCGTGGACCGACATTCCGCTGCTCGGCATGCTCACGCCGCTGTCGTTTCTGTCCAAGGCCGAAGTGCGCACCTGGCCGGTGGCCGGTTGGCTCGCGGCGAAGGCTGGCAGCCTGTTCATCCGTCGCGGTTCGGGCGACAGCCAGTTGATCCGCAAGCAGATGACCCGTCATCTGCAAACCGAGCATGCGTTGCTGATGTTTCCGGAAGGCACCACCACCGATGGCCGTTCGCTGCGCACCTTTCACGGCCGTTTGCTGGCGGCGGCGATTGATTCCGACGTGATGCTGCAACCGGTGGCGATTCGTTATCTGCGTGACGGCGAAATCGACTCGCTGGCACCGTTCATTGGTGATGATGATCTGCTCTCGCACCTGATGCGCCTGTTCAGCAATGATTGCGGCGATGTTGAAGTGCACTTGCTCAAGCCGATGGCCTGTCAGGGACGAGAGCGTGCTGCGCTGGCGTTTGAAGCGCAGCAGGCGGTGCAGAAGGCGTTGTTTGGCGCAATTCCGGAAACCCTACAATCCCCAATGCGTCCGGCAATCGCTGCCTGAAATACAAATCCTGAAATCGCCTTGGCCCCTGTGGGAGCTGGCTTGCCAGCGATAGCGGTAGACCAGCCGACACGAATGTTGAATGTGCTGACGCCATCGCTGGCAAGCCAGCTCCCACAGGGATTCAGGGTGTTGGTGGGGATTGGGCGAAGTCCTGGAGTTGCGGGTAGAAGAGCCGGAAGTCTTCACTGAGCGGCTCATACAACCGCCGCAATTCCTGCATCGCACCCGCCAGTTCCTCCGGCCGGCTCAAGCGCCGCGCGATCCCGCGCAACACCTGCTCCAGCACTTCAAATTCCTGATACGAACCCAGCCAGTCATTGGCGACCATGTGCGGGGCAATCTTCGCCAGTCGCTCGGGCAGTTGCCGCTCGCGGGTCAGAACCCGATAAACGTCAGCGGTGAAAACCTCCAGCGGCTGATCGGCATACAGCCGCCAGTCCCGCGCCAGGCAATGATCGAAAAACACATCGAGCACAATCCCGGCATAACGCCGGCGCGTGTCGGAAAACCGCCCCAGGGCGATATCCACCAGCGGATGGCGATCGGTGAATACATCGATCCGTCGATGCAATTGAATGGCCGCCTCGACCTCGGGCGCAAACTGCCCTTGCAGCCGGCCTTTGACGAAGTCGCCATACAGACTGCCGAGCAGTTGCCCGGGGCGCTGGCCACCGAGGTGTAAATGTGCGAGATAGTTCATGGGCGCAGCTTAGCACTGCGGCCCATAAGCCATACACCTATGTATCGTTATAACGCGATATACCAATTTATGCTGGCGTCAGATCAAAATCATATTGGTGTATCGCGATCTAACGATTTATATTTCGCCACATCGCGATATAACGTTGTACACATTGTGAGCACCCTGCCATGAACCTCGACCTCGACGAAATAATAAAAGCCCTGGCGCACCCAGTACGGCGAGACATCCTCAACTGGCTGAAAGACCCGAAGAACGAATTTCCGGAACAGTTGCACAACCACGAGTACGGCATCTGCGCCGGGCAGATCGATCAGCGCTGCGGTTTGTCGCAGTCGACCGTTTCTGCACACCTCGCGACGTTGCAACGCGCCGGTCTGATCAGCAGCCAGAAGGCCGGTCAATGGCACTTTTTCAAACGAAACGAGGACGTGATCCAGGCGTTCCTCAGCACCCTCAGTAAAGAGCTCTGACCCTTAACGTCAGCCAGCCGACAAGGAAACCTGCATGCCCCTCTCGCTCCTCATCCTCGCCTTGAGCGCCTTCGCCATCGGCACCACCGAATTCGTCATCATGGGCCTGCTGCCCAATGTGGCGGCTGACCTCGGTGTGTCGATCCCCGGCGCCGGCTGGCTGGTGACCGGATACGCCCTCGGCGTGGCCATCGGTGCGCCGTTCATGGCGATGGCCACCGCCAAACTGCCGCGTAAAGCAGCACTGGTGGCGTTGATGGGCATCTTTATTGTCGGCAACCTGCTCTGTGCGATTGCCAGTGATTACAACGTGCTGATGTTCGCCCGGGTGATCACTGCGCTGTGCCACGGTGCGTTCTTCGGCATCGGTTCTGTCGTCGCGGCCAATCTGGTGCCAGCGAATAAACGCGCTTCGGCAGTGGCCTTGATGTTCACCGGCCTGACCCTGGCCAACGTCCTCGGTGTGCCGCTGGGCACTGCGCTGGGTCAGCAATACGGCTGGCGCTCGACCTTCTGGGCGGTGACCGTCATTGGTGTGATTGCGCTGATCGGCCTGATCCGTTTCCTGCCGGCCAAACGTGACGAAGAGAAGCTCGACATGCGCGCCGAGCTCGCCGCCCTCAAAGGTGCCGGAATCTGGCTGTCGCTGAGCATGACCGCGCTGTTCGCCGCGTCCGTCTTCACCCTGTTCACCTACGTTGCCCCGCTGCTCGGCGAAGTCACCGGTGTGTCGCCGCGTGGCGTGACCTGGACGCTGATGCTGATCGGCCTGGGCCTGACTGTCGGCAACATCATCGGCGGCAAACTCGCCGACAAGGGCATGGCCGCGACGCTGATCGGCGTGTTCATCGCCATGGCCGTGGTCTCGACCGTACTGACCTGGACCAGCGTCGCGCTGATCCCCACCGAAATCACCCTGTTCCTCTGGGCCACCGCGTGTTTTGCCGCCGTACCGGCGCTGCAAGTCAACGTGGTGACCTTCGGCAAAGCCGCACCGAATCTGGTCTCGACCCTGAACATCGGCGCCTTCAACGTCGGCAACGCCCTCGGCGCCTGGGTCGGCGGCAGTGTCATCGCTCACGGCTACGGCCTGACCAGCGTGCCACTCGCAGCCGCCGCGCTGGCCGTGCTCGCTCTGCTGGTGACCCTGATTACTTTCCGTCAGAACGGCAATGCCGATCTGGCCCCTGCTACCAACTGATTAACTTTCACCTACGAGGGTTGTAGACATGGCAACTATTTTTGATCCGATCAAACTGGGCGACATCGAACTGGCCAACCGCATCATCATGGCCCCGTTGACTCGCTGCCGCGCCGACGAAGGCCGTGTGCCGAACGCGCTGATGGCTGAATACTATGTACAGCGTGCTTCCGCTGGCCTGATCCTCAGCGAAGCCACGTCGGTGACGCCGATGGGCGTTGGCTACCCGGACACCCCGGGCATCTGGTCCAACGATCAAGTGCGCGGCTGGGCCAACGTGACCAAAGCCATTCACGGCGCTGGCGGCAAGATCTTCCTGCAACTGTGGCACGTCGGTCGCGTCTCGCACCCGTCGTACCTCAACGGTGAAGCACCGGTGGCACCTAGCGCCATCCAGCCGAAAGGTCACGTCAGCCTGGTGCGCCCACTGGCCGACTACCCAACCCCGCGTGCCCTGGAAACCGCTGAAATTGCCGACATTGTCGACGCCTACCGCACCGGTGCCGAGAACGCCAAGGCCGCCGGTTTCGACGGCGTGGAAATCCACGGCGCCAACGGTTACCTGCTCGACCAATTCCTGCAAAGCAGCACCAACCAGCGCACCGACAACTACGGCGGCTCGCTGGAAAACCGTGCACGCCTGCTGCTGGAAGTGACTGACGCCGCGATCGAAGTCTGGGGCGCCGGCCGTGTCGGCGTGCACCTGGCACCGCGCGCCGACTCCCATGACATGGGCGACGACAACCTGGCAGAAACCTTCACTTACGTGGCTCGTGAGCTGGGCAAACGCGGCATCGCGTTCATCTGCTCCCGTGAGAAAGAAGGCGCCGACAGCCTCGGCCCGCAACTGAAAGAAGCCTTTGGCGGCCCGTACATCGCCAACGAACGCTTCACCAAGGACAGCGCTAATGAGTGGCTGTCCAGCGGCAAGGCTGATGCCGTGGCGTTTGGTGTGCCGTTCATTGCCAACCCGGATCTGCCGGCGCGCTTGAAGGCGGATGCGCCGTTGAATGATGCGCGTCCGGAGTTGTTCTATGCGAAAGGCCCGGTGGGTTATATCGACTATCCAGCGCTGTAAGCACTAGAAACATAAAGCCCCCGACTTGAGAGAATCGGGGGCTTTTTTGTGTTCGCCGGGAGATTGATTGCGCGGCTGAGTACGCAGCCCCTCACCCCAGCCCTCTCCCGAGGGAGAGGGGGCCGATTTGTGTAGTTTTCAAATTCGGAGTTCGACTGGGTTTTTCAGGTCGGTGTAACTTGCAAGAACACCTCGGTCAGTCCCCTCTCCCTCTGGGAGAGGGCTAGGGTGAGGGCAAGCGGCTCACACTCATTCACACAGAAGACACAAATTCCCTACAAAATGCGTAGCTCGCTACGTTTAAACTCCCCCCGCTGCGAAGCTATATAAAGGCAGGCCAATTGACATAGGCTGTGCCAATTACGCATTTTGTTTCATTTGCGCAGGCTGGGGCTCAGGCGCAGCATATCCAACCCTGTATCGACCCAACGTTCGGCCTCGGCATGCAGCTCAAAGCTGTCCGGCGCCAGAAGCCATCCATACAGAAGGCCATCGATATAGCTGTGAATGCTGATGGCCGCACGGGCAGTGTCGAGATCTTCCGGCAATTGGCCGCGATTTACCGCATTACGCAACGTCAGAGCGATGCGCTCATTGCAATCGAGACTGACGTCCCTGCGCTGCTGGCGCAAATCGCACATTTCATCGGTGAACTCGCACTTATGAAACAGAATTTCGTTGATACGCCGGGTTTTCGGGTCCAGCGCAACTTGATGAAACAAATGAATCAGCAGTTGGCGCATGCAGCCCAGTGGATCGAGTTCATCTTCGCTTTCGCTGGCCCTGGCCAACTCATCCAGCGGCTCACGCAGCGAATCCAGCATGGCCTGGACCAGGTCGGCCTTGTTGCTGAAATGCCAGTAAATGGCACCGCGCGTGACCCCGGCCAAGGCCGCGATGTCGGCCAACGTCGTACGAGCGACGCCCCTTTCATAAAAGGCTTTCTCCGCCGCTTCCAGAATCTGGCTACGGGTTTCTTGAGCTTCCTCTTTGGTACGACGGACCATGACAGTAAAACCTCAAACAGGATGTTTCAGGGATGGCTGAATATCCGCTGAATAAAGAGGGGGCGATCTCTCACGGATCAGCTCCCCGGCCTACAATTTCAAACCTTGCGACGAGTTTTGTAACAGGGTGGATACGACGCCAAGGTATTTACAAACAACCATGAACGTAAGTATATTCCTTAGCAAGCTACTTATCCACCCGGTATCCTTTTTTTACCCTTACACACTTCTTGTGCGCTTTTTGCGCGCCTGACCCGAGGATCTTCATGCAATTCAAGCCAGCTGTTACCGCTCTGGTCACTGCCGTCGCCCTGGCATCGCTGCTCAGCGGATGTAAAAAGGAAGAAGCGGCACCGGCCGCTCCTCCGCCTCAGGTCGGCGTCGTCACCCTGCAACCACAAGCCTTTACCCTCACCTCCGAGCTGCCGGGTCGCACCAGTGCGTTCCGTATTGCGGAAGTTCGACCGCAGGTCAACGGCATCATTCTCAAGCGTCTGTTCAAGGAAGGCGGCGATGTCAAAGCCGGCCAACAGCTGTATCAGATCGATCCGGCGGTCTATGAAGCGACCCTGAAAAGCGCCGAAGCCAGCCTGCGTTCGACCAAGTCGATCTCCGACCGCTACAAGCAACTGGTCGACGAGCAGGCCGTGAGCCGTCAGGAATACGACACGGCCGTGTCCAACCGCATGGAATCGGAAGCGTCGCTGCAGAGCGCGCAGATCAACGTGAAATACACCAAGGTCTATGCGCCGATCTCCGGCCGCATCGGTCGTTCTTCGGTCACCGAAGGCGCACTGGTCAGCAATGGTCAGGCCGACGCAATGGCGACGATCCAGCAACTGGACCCGATCTACGTTGACGTTACCCAGTCTTCGGTTGAACTGCTGGAACTGCGCCGTGAGCTGGAAAGCGGTCGTCTGCAAAAATCCGGCGAAAACTCGGCAGCAGTCAAACTGACCCTGGAAGACGGCAGCCAGTACAAGCTCGACGGTAAGCTGGAATTCTCCGAAGTCACGGTCGACCCGACTACCGGTTCGGTGACCCTGCGTGCAGTGTTCCCGAACCCGGATCACACCCTGCTGCCAGGCATGTTCGTCCGCGCCCAGTTGCAGGCCGGTGTCAACGCCGCCGCCATTCTGGCACCGCAACAAGGCGTGACCCGCGACCTCAAAGGCACTCCGACCGCACTGGTCGTCGGCCCCGACAACAAGGTTGAACTGCGTCAGCTCAAGGCCAGCCGCACTGTCGGCAGCCAGTGGCTGATCGAAGACGGCCTGAAGGCCGGCGATCGCTTGATCACCGAAGGCCTGCAGTACGTGCGCCCAGGTGTTCAGGTCAACCCGTCCGAAGCCACTAACGTAGGCAACAAGAACCCGGCCCCCGCTCAGGCAGCTGACAAAGCCGCCGGCGGCAAAGGGGAGTAATCCATGTCAAAATTCTTCATCGACCGTCCGATTTTCGCTTGGGTAATTGCCCTGGTGATCATGCTGGTCGGGGCACTTTCGATCCTGAAACTGCCGATCAACCAGTACCCGAGCATTGCGCCGCCAGCCATTGCGATCTCCGTGACCTACCCGGGTGCTTCGGCGCAAACCGTGCAGGACACCGTGGTCCAGGTGATCGAGCAGCAGCTCAACGGTATCGACAACCTGCGTTATGTGTCCTCGGAAAGTAACTCCGACGGCAGCATGACCATCACCGCGACCTTCGAGCAAGGCACCAACTCCGACACCGCGCAGGTACAGGTTCAGAACAAGCTGAACCTGGCCACCCCGCTGTTGCCGCAGGAAGTGCAGCAACAAGGTATCCGCGTGACCAAGGCAGTGAAAAACTTCCTCTTGGTCATTGGCGTGGTATCGCGTGACGGCAGCATGACCAAGGACGACCTGTCCAACTACATCGTGTCGAACATGCAGGATCCGATTTCGCGGACCGCCGGTGTCGGTGACTTCCAGGTCTTCGGTGCCCAGTACGCGATGCGCATCTGGCTCGATCCAGCCAAGTTGAACAAGTACAACCTGACCCCGGCTGACGTCAGCTCCGCCATCTCGGCGCAGAACGTTCAGGTGTCGTCCGGTCAGCTCGGCGGTTTGCCGGCGCTGCCAGGCCAGCAACTGAACGCGACGATCATCGGCAAGACCCGTCTGCAGACCGCCGAGCAGTTCAAGGCGATTCTGCTCAAGGTCAATCAGGACGGCTCGCAAGTGCGCGTCGGCGACGTCGCCGATGTCGGTCTGGGCGGTGAGAACTCGACCATCTCGGCACAGTTCAACGGCAAGCCATCGTCCGGTCTGGCGGTGAAACTGGCCAACGGTGCCAACGCCCTCGACACCGCCAAAGCCCTGCGCAAGACGATTGACGAACTCAAGCCGTTCTTCCCGCAAGGCATGGAAGTGGTGTTCCCGTACGACACCACCCCGGTGGTAACCGAATCGATCAAAGGTGTGGTTGAAACCCTGGTCGAAGCGATCGTGCTGGTGTTCCTGGTGATGTTCCTGTTCCTGCAGAACTTCCGCGCCACCGTCATCACCACGATGACCGTGCCGGTGGTATTGCTCGGTACGTTCGGCATCCTCGCGGCGTTCGGTTTCAGCATCAACACCCTGACCATGTTCGGTATGGTGCTGGCCATCGGCTTGCTGGTGGACGACGCCATCGTCGTGGTGGAAAACGTCGAGCGGGTGATGAGCGAAGAAGGCTTGTCACCGAAGGAAGCGACCAAGAAGTCCATGGGCCAGATCCAGGGCGCACTGGTCGGTATTGCTCTGGTTCTGTCGGCGGTACTGTTGCCGATGGCGTTCTTCAGCGGTTCCACCGGTGTGATCTACAAGCAGTTCTCGATCACCATCGTCTCGGCCATGGCCCTGTCGGTACTGGTCGCGCTGATCTTCACCCCGGCGCTGTGCGCAACCATGCTCAAGGCGATTCCGAAAGGCGAGCACGGCACACCGAAAAAAGGCTTCTTCGGCTGGTTCAACCGTAACTTCGACCGTGGCGTTCGCAGCTACGAGCGCGGCGTTGGCAACATGCTGTCGCGCAAAGCCCCGTATCTGCTGGCGTATCTGCTGATCGTTGTTGGCATGATCTGGCTGTTCACCCGTATTCCGACCGCGTTCCTGCCGGAAGAAGACCAGGGCGTACTGTTCGCCCAGGTGCAAACCCCGGCCGGTTCCAGTGCCGAACGTACGCAAGTCGTGATCGACGAAATGCGTTCCTACCTGCTGGAGAAAGAATCCGGCGCGGTCGCCTCGGTGTTTACCGTGAACGGCTTCAACTTCGCCGGTCGCGGTCAGAGTTCGGGTCTGGCGTTCATCATGCTCAAACCGTGGGACGAGCGTGACGCGAGCAACAGCGTGTTCGCCCTCGCCCAACGTGCGCAGCAACACTTCTTCAGCTTCCGCGACGCGATGGTGTTTGCTTTCGCCCCGCCAGCGGTACTGGAATTGGGTAACGCCACCGGTTTCGACGTGTTCCTGCAGGACCGCGCCGGTATCGGTCACGAAAAACTGATGGAAGCGCGCAACCAGTTCCTCGGTCTGGCAGCGCAGAGCAAGGTGCTCTATCAGGTGCGTCCGAACGGCCTGAACGACGAGCCGCAATACCACCTGGAAATCGACGATCAGAAGGCCCAGGCCCTCGGCGTGAGCATTGCCGACATCAATAGCACGCTGTCGATCTCCTTCGGTAGTAGCTACGTCAACGACTTCATCGACCGTGGTCGGGTGAAGAAGGTGTACGTGCAAGGTCAGGCCGGTGCTCGCATGAGCCCTGAAGACTTGAAGAAGTGGTACGTGCGCAACAGCGCCGGGACCATGGTGCCGTTCTCCGCGTTCGCCAAGGGCGAGTGGATCTACGGATCGCCGAAACTGGCGCGTTACAACGGTGTAGAAGCGATGGAGATCCTCGGTTCTCCGGCGCCGGGTTACTCCACCGGTGATGCGATGGCCGAAGTCGAAGCGATTGCCAAGAAGCTGCCGGCGGGTGTCGGTATCTCCTGGACCGGTCTGTCTTATGAGGAACGTCTGTCCGGCTCGCAAGCGCCGGCGCTGTACGCCCTGTCGCTGCTGATGGTGTTCCTGTGTCTGGCGGCGCTGTACGAGAGCTGGTCGATTCCGATCGCGGTTATGCTCGTGGTGCCGCTGGGGATCATCGGTGCGCTGCTGGCCACCAGCCTGCGCGGTCTGTCCAACGACGTGTACTTCCAGGTGGGGCTGTTGACGACCATCGGTCTGGCAGCTAAAAACGCCATTCTGATCGTCGAGTTCGCCAAGGAACTGCATGAACAGGGACGCAGCCTGCGGGACGCGGCGATTGAAGCCTGCCGCATGCGTCTGCGACCGATCATCATGACCTCGCTGGCCTTCGTCCTCGGTGTTGTACCGTTGGCGATCTCCACCGGCGCCGGTTCAGGCAGTCAACATGCGATCGGTACGGGCGTGATTGGCGGTATGCTCACGGCCACGATCCTGGCGATCTTCTGGGTCCCACTGTTCTTCGTTACGGTTTCGTCCCTGGGCCAGCGTAAAATCGCTGACGAGGATGAGGCTACTGAAACTCCTAAAGAGGCTGGCCAATGAGCAAGTCGCTACTCTCCATCGCAGTCGCCGCCTTCGTGCTGAGCGGTTGCTCGCTGATACCTGACTATCAGCAGCCTGAGGCTCCGGTCGCAGGTCAGTACCCGCAGGGGCCGGCGTACTCGCCGGCCCAGGCTCCGGCGCAGGCCGCTGCCGAGCAAGGCTGGAAGCAGTTTTTCCATGACCCGGCGCTGCAACAGCTGATCCAGGTTTCGCTGGAAAACAACCGCGACCTGCGTGTCGCGGCGTTGAACATCGACGCCTATGCGGCTCAATACCGCATCCAGCGCGCCGACCTGTTCCCGGCGGTTTCGGCCAATGCCAGCGGCAGCCGTCAACGTCTGCCGGCTCGCGCGTCGACGACTGGCGACTCGATGATCAGCAGTTCGTATTCCGCCACCGTCGGCATCAGCGCTTATGAACTCGACCTGTTCGGTCGCGTTCGTAGCCTGAGCGAGCAAGCGCTGCAACAATACTTCGCCACTGAAGAAGCACGCCGCAGCACCCAGATCAGTCTGGTCGCCAGCGTCGCCAACGCTTACCTGACCTGGCAAGCGGACAAGGAACTGCTCAAGCTGACCCAAGACACCCTCGGTGCCTTCGAAGAAAGCTACAAGCTGACCAGCCGCAGCAACGAAGTCGGTGTCGCTTCGGCACTGGACCTGGCGCAATCGCGCACCTCGGTGGAAAACGCCCGGGCACAACTGGCGCGTTACACCCGCCAAGTGGCTCAGGACGAAAACAGCCTGACCCTGCTGCTCGGCACCGGTATCCCGGCCAATCTGCAAACGGCCAAGCCGCTGTCCGATGACCTGCTCAGCGACGTGCCGCCGGGTCTGCCTTCTGACTTGCTGCAACGTCGTCCGGACATTCTGCAGGCCGAGTACAACCTGAAAGCGGCCAACGCCAACATCGGCGCGGCCCGTGCAGCGTTCTTCCCGAGCATCAGCCTGACCGCCAACGCGGGTAGCCTGAGCCCGGATCTGTCCGGTTTGTTCAAGGGTGGTTCGGGGACGTGGCTGTTCCAGCCGCAGATCAACCTGCCGATCTTCAACGCCGGCAGCCTGCGCGCCAGCCTCGACTACGCCAAGATCCAAAAGGACATTGGCGTGGCGAACTACGAGAAGTCCATTCAAACGGCCTTCCAGGAAGTCGCCGACGGCCTCGCCGCCCGCCAGACCTACACCGAACAGCTGCAAGCGCAGCGTGACTTCGTGCAGGCCAACCAGGATTACTACCGCCTGGCCGAGCGTCGCTACCGCATCGGTGTCGACAGCAACCTGACCTTCCTCGATGCCCAGCGTCAGCTGTTCAGCGCGCAACAAGCGCTGATCACCGACCGCCTCGCGCAGCTGACCAGTGCGGTCAACCTGTACAAGGCATTGGGCGGTGGCTGGAATGCACAAACCGCGCAGAACGAACCGCTGAAAGAAGAAGCACCGAAGATGAAGTTGTTCTGATCATCAGGTGAACACAAGGAGCCCACCGATTGGTGGGCTTTTTGTTGCCTGTCTGAAAGTTGTGGTGTCTGGGCTGGCCCCATCGCTGGCAAGCCAGCTCCCACAATGTTCTGTGGTGTACCCAACATTGTGAACGACACAAAAACCTGTGGGAGCTGGCTTGCCAGCGATGAGGCCCTCCCATTCACCCAAAACCCCGAGCAAATCTTGCGTTCGATAATCGCCCAAAAACCGCTTCTGCCGATTGAATCCCCACCACCGCCCCCCGCACCATTCGATCAACAAAACCAATAACAACAGGTTCGACACCATGCTCCCGCGCCCTGCTCCGACCGGCTGATCGCCGTCGCCTCACCCCCTGAATTCATCGCATTTCTGCACCGTAAAAAACGGCCGCAGCGCACCCGTTCGCCCTAAAAAAACAAGAGAGACCCCAGCTATGACAACCTCCCCTGCGCCTTACGCATTTCCCGGTCTGATCGTCCTGGCCTTGGCCGGCGCGGCGCTGCCCGCTGCGGCTGAAGAGGCCGGTTTCATCGAAGGGGCCAAGGTCAACCTGAACCTGCGCAACTTCTACATCAACCGCAACTTCACCAATCCGACCAAAGCTCAGGGCAAGGCCGAAGAGTGGACGCAGAGCTTCATCCTCGACGCGAAATCCGGCTTCACCCAAGGCACCGTCGGTTTCGGCCTGGACGTGCTCGGCTTGTATTCGGTGAAGCTCGATGGCGGCAAAGGCACCGGCGGCACCCAATTGCTGCCACTGGATCGCGATGGACGCCCAGCGGACAACTTCGGCCGCACCAACGTCGCCTTCAAAGCCAAGCTTTCGCAGACCGAAGTGAAGGTCGGCGAGTGGATGCCGGTGCTGCCAATCCTGCGTTCGGACGACGGCCGCTCGCTGCCGCAGACCTTTCGTGGCGGGCAGATTACCTCGAAAGAAATCGACGGCCTGACCCTCTACGGCGGCCAGTTCCGCGCCAACAGCCCGCGCGACGACAGCAGCATGAGCGACATGTCGATGACCGGCAAAGCGGCGTTCACCTCTGATCGCTTCAACTTTCAGGGCGGTGAATACGTTTTCAACGAAAAACGCACACAGATCGGCCTGTGGAATGCCGAACTCAAGGACATCTACAGCCAGCAATACGTCAACCTGATTCACAGCCAGCCACTCGGCGACTGGACCCTCGGCGCTAACCTCGGCTTCTTCTATGGCAAGGACGATGGTAGCGCCCGCGCCGGCGATCTCGACAACAAGACCTGGTCGGGCATGTTCTCGGCGAAGTACGGCGGCAACACCTTCTACGTCGGCCTGCAGAAACTCACTGGCGACAGCGCCTGGATGCGGGTCAACGGCACCAGCGGCGGCACGCTGGCCAACGACAGCTACAACGCCAGTTATGACAATGCGCAGGAACGCTCCTGGCAAGTGCGCCATGACTACAACTTCGTGGCGATGGGCATCCCCGGCCTGACCCTGATGAACCGCTATATCAGCGGCGACAACGTGCACACCGGGACGATCACCGACGGTAAGGAATGGGGCCGCGAATCGGAACTGGGCTACACCGTGCAGAGCGGCGCGCTGAAGGATCTCAACGTCCGGTGGCGCAACTCGACCATGCGCCGGGACTTCAGCAACAACGAGTTCGACGAGAACCGCTTGATCGTCAGCTACCCGATCAGCCTCCTCTAAACACCGATCCACCCCTGCGGCAGCTCTACATTGGAATTCTCGCCACTGGTCAGGAGAAGTGGCACTTTGCCGGTCGGCAGGTAAAGTGACAAAACCTGAAGGACTCAGGTGCTTCACCTTTCCGCTTCCGTCGTCGTAGTCGGTCCTCAAGCTGGGAGCCAGGTTGTCATCGGAAGACACCAACGATCACCGGAGGACCCCCTCAATGATCTCTCGTCTCGCAACACCCGACTGGGACGCCAAGGCGTACCAGCAGTTTTCCCGTCTCAGGCAACGCCCGGTCAATGAATTGCTCGACCGTGTCGACCTGCCGAACCCGCAACGTATTTACGACCTTGGCTGCGGCACCGGCATTGCCACGCAGTTGCTGGCCGAACGCTGGCCGCGCGCGCAGTTGCAGGGCGTCGACAGCTCCACGCAGATGCTCGATGAAGCGCGCTGTCTGCCGATCCGGGCGCAGTGGAAGTGTTGCGATCTGCTCGACTGGCGGCCGGAGCAGCCAGCGGATCTGCTGCTCGCTGCCGCCGTACTGCACTTTATCGGGGGCCATGAAACGCTGCTGCCGCACCTGCTCGGTTATCTGAATCCCGGCGGTTGTCTGGCGGCGCACATGCCGGACTGGCGCGATGCGCTGTGGTATCGGCTGATGCTCGACACCCTCGAAGACGGCGGCCCCGGCGGCACGCCAATAGGCACACCAGAACTGCGTCAGCGCATGACCGCACGGCCGTTGTTGGCACTGGAGGATTACTACCGTTTGCTCGCGCCGCTGACCTCGTCGCTGGATATCTGGGAGACCGAGCAGTTGCAGGTAGTCGACGGCAAATCACCGGTGTACGACTGGGTGAAGGTCTCGGCGCTGCGGCCGGTGATGCAGGCGCTGAATTCAGCGGAACAGACGCGGTTTATTTATCACTACCTGATGCGGGTGCATGAGCATTATCCGCAGGAGGGGGATGGGCATACGTTGTTTGCGTTCAAGCGGATATTTATTGTTGCCACGGTTTGATTGGTCGCGGCCACTATTGCTATCGCTGGCAAGCCAGCTCCCACAGGGATTTTCAGCGAACACAGATTTTGTGCACACCTGAAAAACCTGTGGGAGCTGGCTTGCCAGCGATGGCGTCAGCTCAGGCAACATCACTCCCGGGATTCGACTCCTAGCTCATCCCAAACCGATTCAGCCAGATGAAACGTCGCATTCGCCGCCGGAATCCCGCAGTAGATCGCGCTCTGCATGATCACTTCCTTGATCTCGCCCCGGCTCACACCATTATTGGCCGCCGCGCGCAGATGCAGTTTCAGCTCGCCTTCGCGGTTCATGCCGATCAGCATGGCGATGGTGATCAGGCTGCGGGTATGCCGAGGCAAACCCGGACGCGTCCAGATATCACCCCAAGCATGCCGGGTGATCATCTCCTGAAACTCCGAGTTGAACTCGGTCAGCGTGGTCAGGCTGCGATCGACATGCGCATCACCGAGCACCGCGCGGCGCACTTGCATGCCTTCGTCGTAACGTTGTTTCTCGTCCACGAAAATCCCCTTATCAGGCGTTTAGAAACGCCAACACACGATCACTGAAATCCGCGCCAGCCTGCACGTTGGACAGGTGCGCCGCGTAGAACTCGGCGTACTGGGCACCGCGTACATGCTCCTGAATGAAATGCCCACCGGCCGGCGGCGTCACCGCGTCTTCAGTGCCGGCAATCACCAACAACGGCACGTTGATCGACGCCAGTTGCTCGCGGAAATCGGCATCACGCACCGCCGCGCAGTTGGCCGCATAACCTTCAGGCGAAGTGGCCGCGAGCATGTCGGTAATCTGCTTGGCTGCGGCCGGATGTGCAGCGGAAAAATCCGGGGTAAACCAGCGAGCAATCGATGCATCACGCAAGGCAACCATCGCCGCCGCGCCGTCACGCAACACGGTTTCGATGCGTGGATTCCACACCGACGGATCGCCGATTTTTGCCGCTGTGTTGCAGACGATCAGCTTGTCCAGGCGATGCCCGGCGTTGATCCCCAGCCATTGGCCGATCAAGCCGCCCATCGACAATCCACAGAAATGCGCACTCTCGATATGCAGTGCATCCAGCAGACCGAGCACGTCATAACCCAGTTGTTCGATGCTGTAAGGCCCCGGCGTCACCAGCGATTGGCCATGGCCACGGGTATCGAAACGCAGCACGCGAAAATGCTCGGTAAATGCCGGCATCTGCGCGTCCCACATGTGCAGATCAGTGCCCAGCGAGTTGGACAGCACCAGCA
The DNA here is from genome assembly GCF_979258655.1 of Pseudomonas sp. AC242. Taxonomy (NCBI): domain Bacteria; kingdom Pseudomonadati; phylum Pseudomonadota; class Gammaproteobacteria; order Pseudomonadales; family Pseudomonadaceae; genus Pseudomonas; species Pseudomonas sp. AC242. The sequence goes on along the minus strand of NZ_OZ409873.1, from coordinate 686,213 downwards.
CCGGCGCATCGACCGGACCTTCAATTTGATAGTGCAGTTCGCCATCGGCGAGTTGAACGAAAGCCACAGCCCTCTCCTTTCAGACAGACAATGCGTTGTGTTCGGCCACCGCACGCTCGACCCAGACTTGCGCCTGACCGAGGTAATGGGCGGGGTTCAAAAGTTGATCGAGTTCAGCGCTGCTCAACTCGGCGGTGACTTGCGGTTCGTCACCGAGCACGGCGCGCAAATGGCGTTGTTCGGCCACCGCGCGTTTGCAGCATTGCTCAAGCAGATGATGCGCGGTGTCGCGGCCAACACGCTGGGCAAGGACGATGCTCACGGCTTCGGCCAGCACCAGCCCCTGCGTCAATTCAAGGTTTCGGCCCATGCGCTCGGCATCGACTTCCAGTCCATCGGCGAGTAACCGAGCCTGTTGCAGCGACCCCGAAACGAGGCAGCAAATCTCCGGCAAGGTTTCCCATTCGGCATGCCACAGGCCGAGGCTGCGTTCGTGCTCCTGCGGCATCGCGCTGAACAGCGTCGAGACCAGACCGGGCACGCGCGTCGCTGCGCCAATCAACACCGCTGCACCCACTGGATTGCGCTTGTGCGGCATGGTCGACGAGCCACCCTTGCCCGGTGCCGATGGCTCGAACACTTCTGCTGCTTCGGTCTGCATCAACAGGCTGATGTCGCGGCCGAATTTGCCGAGGCTGCCGGCGATCAAACCGAGCACTGCGCCGAACTCGACCACGCGATCACGCTGGGTGTGCCACGGTTGTTCGGGCAAGGTCAGTTGCAGTTCTTCGGCCAACGCTTGGGCAATCGGCAAGGCCTGTTCGCCCAACGCGGCGAGGGTCCCGGATGCACCACCGAATTGCAGCACTAGCAAACGCGGTTTGAGTTCGCGCAGGCGCTGACGACTGCGAGTGACAGCGCCCAACCATCCGGCGATTTTCATGCCGAGGGTTACCGGCGTCGCATGTTGCAGCCAGGTGCGTCCGGCCAGCGGCGTGGCGGCGTAACGTTGCGCCTGAACCGCGAGGGAATCGGCCAATTGCGCCAGATCGCTTTCAATCAGTGCCAGCGCCTGCCGCAATTGCAGCACCAGCCCGGAATCCATCACGTCCTGACTGGTCGCACCCAAATGCACATAACGCTCGGCTTGTGCATCGGTCGCGGCAATCTGTTTACCCAACGCCTTGACCAGCGGAATCGCCGAATTGCCGGCCGTGGCAATCGCCTCGCCCAGTGCCGCGAAATCATACAGACCGGCACTGCAAGCCGTCGCAATCGGTGCCACCGCAGAGGAAGGAATCAAACCAACCCGCGCCTCGGCCCGGGCCAGCGCCGCTTCAAAGTCGAGCATCGCCTGCACGCGGCCCTGATCGCAGAACACTTCGCGCATATCGCGGGCAGTGAAGTAGGCATCGAACAATTGATTGCCCGGTCGCTGAGTCATAAACAGTCCTTGCCGGCGCGGGCCATGACAGCCCGGGCACTTCGGGTTAGAGATCGTGGTGCAAATACGCCGCCTGTTTTGGCAGGCGCAGACTGAACAGGAACGCGATCGCCATCATCGCCGTCACGTACCAGTAGAAGGAGTTTTCCATGCCGATGTTCTTCAGGCTCAGGGCGACGAATTCCGCCGAACCGCCGAAGATCGCATTCGCCACCGCGTAAGCCAAACCGACGCCGAGGGCGCGGACTTCCGGCGGAAACATTTCGGCTTTAACCAGGCCGCTGATCGAGGTGTAGAAACTGACAATCGCCAGCGCTACGGTGATCAACACAAACGCGAGGAACGGGCTGCTGACGCTTTTCAGGCTCAACAGAATCGGCACAGTAAACAGCGTACCGAGCGCGCCGAACCAGAGCATCGAATTACGTCGACCGATCTTGTCGGCGAGCATGCCGAACAGCGGCTGCATGCACATATACAGGAACAGCGCGCCGGTCATGATGTAGCTGGCGGTCTTGGCGTGCATGCCGGCGGTGTTCACCAGATACTTCTGCATGTAGGTGGTGAAGGTGTAGAAAATCAGCGAGCCACCGGCGGTGTAGCCGAGCACGGTGATGAACGCAGCTTTGTGATCGCGGAACAGCGCGGCGATGCTGCCGGCATCCTTGTGTTCGCGGGTTTCCTTGTTGGTGGTTTCTTTCAAGCTGCGACGCAGGAACAGCGAAATCAACGCCGCCACCGCACCGACCACAAACGGAATCCGCCAGCCGTAGGCGCGCAGATCTTCTTCGGTGAGGAATTGCTGCAGCACTACCACTAGCGACACGGCCAGCAGTTGGCCGCCAATCAACGTCACGTACTGGAACGAGGCGAAAAATCCGCGCTGGCCCTTGAGGGCGACTTCGCTCATGTAGGTGGCAGTGGTGCCGTACTCACCGCCGACCGACAGGCCTTGCAGCAAACGTGCGAACAACAGCAGGACCGGTGCCCAGACGCCGATGTCTTTATAGGTCGGCAGGCAGGCGATCAGCAACGAGCCGAAGCACATCATCAGAATCGAGATGAGCATCGAATTCTTGCGCCCGTGCTTGTCGGCGACCCGGCCAAAAATCCAGCCACCAATCGGGCGCATCAGGAAGCCGGCAGCGAACACGCCAGCGGTGTTGACCAGTTGCACCGTCGGGTTGTCGGAGGGGAAAAACGCCGGGGCGAAATAGATCGCGCAGAAGGCGTAGACGTAGAAGTCGAACCATTCGACGAGGTTGCCGGACGAGGCGCCGACAATGGCAAAGATGCGCTTGCTGCGCTCTTCACCGGTGTAATGGGAGGTAGTGGTTGTCATTGTTTTTCACTCGATAGGGACAGTGAGAGTCTAGACATACTTTGCAACAGTCCCGTTCCACATCCTATATCGATCGTTCCCACGCTCCGCGTGGTAACGCATTCGGTGACGCTCCGCGTCACAGTGGACGCGGAGCGTCCATGGCGGCATTCCCACGCAGAGCGTGGGAACGATCAGTTGTCAGCGATCAGTAATCGAAGAACACGGTTTCGGCATCAGTGCCCTGCAGAATCACATTCCACTGGTAAACACCCGAAGCATCCTGTTTGGCCAGCAACGTACTGCGACGTTCAGCCGGCACACATTCGAGCAACGGATCATCAACGTTGGCCGGCTCGCCCTCAAAGTAGATCCGCGTCAGCAAGTGCTTCACCAGGCCACGGGCAAACACCAGCACCACCAGATGCGGCGCCTGGGTCGAGCCCTTCAGGCCTTCAACCGTGCCCGGTTTGATCGTGGTGAAGCGGAAGCGCCCTTCCGCATCCACCGGCACCCGGCCAAAACCTTCAAAGTGCGGATCGAGCGGTTTGTCCTGCTCGTCTTCCGGGTGGTCGTACTTGCCGGCGGCATTCGCCTGCCAGACTTCGAGCATGGCGTCGTTGACGACATCGCCGTTGCCATCCACCACTTGCCCGGTGATCGCCACGCGTTCGCCCAGAGTCTGTTCGACGGTGAGGTTTTCGCGGTTCAGCCAGGTCAGGCCGATGTGGTAGTACGGCCCGACGGTGTGGGACGTGGTCGCAGTCAGCGTCATCTTATTTCTCCATCGGCGTGGCTTCACGCCCGCGCAGCACGATGTCCCAGCGATAACCGAGGGCGTAGGACGGAATGGTTTTTTCCAGATCGAAACTGGCGATCAGGCGTTCCTTGGCCGAAGTATCCGGCACGCAGTTGTAGATCGGGTCGTAGGCCAGCAGCGGATCGCCCGGGAAATACATTTGCGTGACCAGACGGGTGAGGATGCTCGGCCCGAACAACGAAAAGTGGATGTGCGCCGGGCGCCAGGCGTTGTGGTGGTTGCCCCACGGGTAGGCGCCGGGTTTGATGGTCTGGAATTGATACCAGCCGTCGGCGTCGGTGACGGTGCGGCCGGTGCCGGTGAAATTCGGGTCCAGCGGCGCGTCGTGCAGGTCGCGCTTGTGGTTGTAGCGGCCGGCAGCATTGGCCTGCCAGATCTCCACCAGAATCCCCGGCACCGGCAGACCATTTTCATCGAGCACGCGGCCGTGAATGATGATGCGTTCGCCCTGCGGCTCGCCTTCGTGCTGCGCGGTCAGGTCATTATCGGTGTCGCCCACGTGCTCGGCGCCGATGGTCGGGCCGGTGATTTCCGACAGCGAGTGCGGCAGAAACACCAACGGCTTCGACGGCGAGCGCAGGTTGGTGGATTGATACGTCGGGTGCAGGTACTCAGGCTGAGTGCCTTCCTGCGGACGACGGTAACCAGGCTTGTCAGACATGTCGCTTTCCTCTGTTCTTTTTCGTCACGGCTTGCGTCAGACGCGTTCGATGGCCAGGGCCAGACCTTGGCCGACACCGACGCACATGGTCGCCAGACCTTTCTTGCCTTGAATCTTTTCAAGCTGATGCAGCGCGGTCAGCACCAGACGCGCACCGCTCATGCCCAACGGATGACCGAGGGCGATCGCGCCGCCATTCGGATTGACCTGCGCGGCGTCATCCGCCAGACCCAGTTCACGCAGTACCGCCAAACCTTGGCTGGCAAACGCTTCGTTGAGTTCGATCACGTCGAAATCGCTGACCGCGACGCCAAGACGCTCGATCAATTTGCGCACCGCCGGCACCGGGCCGATGCCCATCACCCGAGGTGCGACGCCGGCGCTGGCCATGCCGAGCACTTTGGCGCGGGCGGTCAGGCCATGTTTTTTTACGGCTTCGGCGGACGCCAGAATCAGCGCGGCGGCACCGTCGTTGACGCCGGAGGCATTGCCGGCGGTGACGGTTTTGTCCGGGCCGTTGACCGGTTTCAGCTTGTTCAGCGCTTCGAGGGTCGTGTCGGCGCGAGGATGTTCATCTTGGCTAACCACGGTTTCGCCCTTCTTGTGGGCGATGCGCACTTCGACGATTTCTTCAGCGAAGTAGCCAGCAGCCTGCGCAGCGGCGGTACGTTGCTGGCTGCGCAGGGCAAAAGCGTCCTGATCGGCGCGCGAGACTTTATAGTCGTCGGCGACGTTATCGGCGGTCTGTGGCATCGCGTCGACGCCATACTGCGCCTTCATCAACGGGTTGATGAAACGCCAGCCGATGGTGGTGTCTTCCAGCTTCATGTTGCGCGAAAACGCTGCGTCAGCCTTGCCCATCACAAACGGCGCGCGGGACATCGACTCGACACCGCCGGCAATCGCCAGCTCCATCTCGCCGCTGGCGATGGCACGGAATGCCGTGCCGATCGCATCCATGCCCGAAGCGCAAAGACGATTGAGGGTCACGCCCGGCACGCTGTCCGGCAGGCCTGCCAACAGCAGCGCCATGCGCGCGACGTTGCGGTTGTCTTCGCCGGCCTGGTTGGCGCAACCGAGGAACACTTCGTCGATGGCGCTCCAGTCCACCGACGGATTGCGTTCCATCAGGGCCTTGATCGGCACAGCGGCCAGGTCGTCGGCGCGAACGGCAGACAAACCGCCGCCGAACCGGCCAATCGGGGTGCGAACCGCGTCGCAGATATAGACTTCACGCATCATGCTTCTCCCGGTGCCTGGCCGTGGGCGGCGGCCGTGCGCGCTTCGAGATCGCGCAGCGCCGTCAGTTCGACGTCAGTCGGTTCAGCGGTGGTTTCGACGTTGTCAGCAAAACGAACCGCCCAACCGGTGGCCGCGACCACTTGCTCGCGGGTTACGCCCGGATGCAGTGCGGTGACCACAAATTCGTGGGTGCCCTCTTCCGGCTCCATGATGCACAGGTCGGTGATGATCCCGACCGGACCGGCGCCCGGCAGGCCCAGACGTTTGCGCGAATCACCGCCCTCGCCGTGACCGACCGAGGTGATGAAATCGAGTTTGTCGACGAACGAACGCGCCGACTGTTTAAGGATGATCAACACGCTTTTCGCCGAACCGGCAATTTCCGGCGCGCCACCGGCACCTGGCAGACGCACTTTCGGCGAGAAGTAATCGCCGACCACGGTGGTGTTGATGTTGCCGAAACGGTCGACCTGCGCGGCGCCGAGAAAACCGACGTCGATGCGCCCGCCCTGCAACCAGTAGCGAAAAATCTCACCTGTCGGTACGACGGTGTCAGCGGTTTCAGCGAGTTCGCCGTCACCGATCGACAGCGGCAGCACACTTGGCTTGGCGCCAATCGGACCCGATTCGTAGATCAGCACCACGTCCGGCGAAGAAGTCAGGCGCGCAAGGTTGGCGGCTTTCGACGGCAGGCCGATGCCGACGAAGCACACCGAGCCGTTCTTCAGTCGACGGGCCGCGGCGACGGTCATCATTTCATTGGTGGTGTAAGTCATTATTTGGCCTCCGAAGCAGCGGCCAACTTGGCCTGGAACGCGCTGAAGTCAGCGCAGCCATGGATGTATTCGTTGATCCACGCAGTAAACGTCTCACGGTCTCGGGCGATCGGATCCCACGCCTGATAGAAACGATTGTCGCGCTCGTTGTAACCGTGGGCGTAGGAAGGATGTGCGCCGCCGGGAACATGGCAGACCGCGCTCAAGGCCCAGGTCGGCAATACACAAGAGTTCATCGGCGCGTTGAGGTCATCGACGATTTCTTCAACCGTGACGATGCAGCGCTTGGCGGCCAGAGCGGCTTCTTTCTGCACACCAAGAATGCCCCACAGCAACACGTTGCCCTGGCGGTCGGCTTTCTGTGCGTGGATCACGGTCACGTCCGGACGCACCGACGGCACCGCCGCCAACACTTCACCGGTGAACGGGCAGGTTACGGTTTTGATCAGCGGATTGACCTTTGGCAGGTCGGAACCGGCGTAGGCTCGCAGCACCGCGAACGGTAGGCCGGAGGCGCCGGCGACGTAGGCATTGGCCAGGTCGGCGTGGCTGTGCTCTTCGATTTCGAGAGCGTGCGGCCATTGCTTCTCGACCGCATCACGCAGACGGTGCAGCGAACCCACGCCAGGGTTGCCGCCCCAGGAGAAAATCAGTTTGCGGGCACAACCGGCACCGATCAGTTGGTCGTAGATCAGGTCAGGCGTCATCCGCACCAGCGTCAGATCTTTCTTGCCCTGACGAATGATTTCATGACCCGCTGCTGTAGGGATCAGGTGAGTGAAGCCTTCGAGTGCGACGGTGTCACCGTCATTGACGAATTGCTTCACCGCGTCGTGCAGCGAAAGGATCTCAGCCATGGAGCGGGCTCCTGTTTTTGTAATGAATCGCCAGTGATAAAAAGGCGCGAGGTTCAGCGCCGGAGTGACTGAAGATTAAGCCTGGGAAAATCACCAAACAATCCGATAATCGACTGAGTGTTCGTTTATCGAACAGATTGTTGTCAACCTATCGGTTCGTGTTTTGATCGTTCCCACGCTCCGCGTGGGAATGCAGCCCGGGACGCTCCGCGTCCCTTTCAAAGGCCGGAACGCGGAGCGTCCCTAGAGGCGCTCCCACGCAGAGCGTGGGAACGATCATGCGCAGATACTCAAGTCGCATCCGCATGACTGACCATGCCTTTGATCAGCACCGCCGTGGTGGCCAACGCCGCCGGAATCACCAACGCCGTCAGCACCTGCTCGAAATTCCAGCCCAGGCCCAACAACGTCGCGCCCATCCACGCCCCGAGAATCGCACCAAAGCGGCCAATCCCCAGCATCCACGAGACCCCGGTCGCCCGCCCTTGGGTCGGATAAAACCGCGCCGCCAGTGACGGCATCGCCGACTGCGCACCGTTCACGCACATCCCCGCCACCAGCACCAACGTCGCCAGCAACGTGATATTGCCCAGGCTCTGCCCCACCGCGTAGGCAAACACCCCGGCCAGCAGGTAGAACGTGCCGATGACCTTGTGCGGATTGAAGCGGTCCATTGCCCAGCCCACCGCCACCGCACTCAACACCCCGCCAAACTGGAACAACGCACCGATAAACGCGGCTTGTTCCATGCTCGCGCCACTGTCACGCATCAGCGTCGGCAGCCAACTGGTCAGCAGGTAAACGATCACCAGGCCCATGAAATAGGTCAGCCACAGCAGCAAGGTGCCAGTGCTGTAAGTACCGGAGAAAATCACCGCGAACACGTTTCGCGCCTTGACGGTTTTCTGTTCCGGCACGCTGAAGCTGGAAGCCTGGGCCACAGTGAGCGGATCAATCGGCGCCAGGGTTTTGCGGATTTTGTCAGTGCCACGATTGCGGACTACAAGGTAGCGCGCCGATTCCGGCAGCCAGAACAGCAGCACCACGGCGAGGATCAGCGGCAAGATCCCGCCGATCAGCAGCAGGCTGTGCCAGCCGAACGCGGGGATCAGCTTGGCGGAAATAAACCCGCCACCGGCCATACCGAGGTTGAAACCGCAGAACATGCTGGTCACCAGCAGCGATTTCTTGCGCTCCGGGGTGTATTCCGAGAGCAGCGTGGTGGCGTTGGGCATGCCGGCGCCCAGACCCAGACCGGTGAGGAAACGCAACACCAACAGTTGTTCGACGTTGGTGCTGTACGCCGACGCCAGACTGAAGGCACCGAACAGCACCACAGCGCCGACGAGTACGACTTTTCGCCCGAAGCGGTCAGCCAATGGACCGGAACCCAGTGCGCCGAAGACCATACCGATCAACGCCGCACTCATCACCGGGCCAAGACTGGCGCGGTCGATGCCCCAGTCCTGCGACAGCGCCGGGGCAATGAAGCCCATCGCGGCGGTGTCGAGGCCATCGAGAAAGACAATCAGGAAACACAAGATCACCACCCGCCACTGATAGCGCGAGATCGGTTGGGCATTGATGAAGGTCTGCACGTCGAGGCAGTTACCTACAGCGGACTGAGGCTGGTTCATTATTTTTATTCCACGCAAAAAACGCAGTCGAACGGCGGCCGGCCAGAGAGCGGCACGGTCACAAGAATAGAAGGTCTGGATCAGGCGTTGCGGGAAACCCGGCAACAGCGGGTGGAGCGGAGACAGTCGGAGAGCGTGCGCATGGTGAGTTGCCTCTTGTCATTATTATGGGAGTCGACAGTCCGGCGGGCTCATTCACATCAGCGCCGGATGACGCTGCCGCGACATTAATGATCCGAGGGTTTTAGCGTCAATTCGATAAACGCAACACTGTGCGTTTATCGAACAGCTTCATCAGGCGAACAGCTGTGCGCTGAGGTCGCGACTGGCACTGAGCAAGCCCGGCAGGAAGCGCTGCTCCAGCTCGGTCCGACTGACGCGACCGGCGTGGGTACTGACGTTGAGCGCCGCCACCACTTGGCCCGAGGCATCGTAGACCGGCACGGCAATCGAACGCAGGCCTTGTTCCAGTTCCTGATCGACAATGCACCAGCCTTGCTGCCGCACTTCCTGCAGACATTCGAGCAACGCATCAGGGGTATGGATCGTGCGACTGGTCTTGGCGACCAGTTCGGCGTGATCGAGGTACTCACGCAACGACGTATCGTCGAGGGCTGCCAGCAGAATCCGGCCCATCGATGTGCAATACGCCGGCAACCGACCGCCCACCGACAGATCCACCGATATCAGCCGTTGGGTGGTCGCCGAACGCGCGATGTAGAGAATGTCGTCGCCTTCAAGCGTGGCCATGTTGCAGGCTTCGTGCAGTTGCTCGCTCATGCGGTCGAGGTAGGGCTGGGCGGACACCGCCAACGGCGTCGACGACAGATACGCGTGGCCGAGGGTCAGCACTTTGGGCAGCAACGAATAGGTGCGCCCGTCGGTGGTGGCGTAGCCGAGTTTGATCAGCGTATGCAGACACCGGCGCACGGCGGCGCGAGGAATTTCCGTGCGGTGACTGATTTGGGCGATGGTCAGATGACGCTTGCGCTCCTGAAACGCCTGCACCACCGCCAAGCCCCGGGCCAGCGAGGTCATGAAGTCCGGATCACCGGTCAACGCCTGGATGCGTTTGGCCGGCGAGGCGACGATCGGCGGCGCCACGGAGGTGAAAGAGTTGCGCATTTGATCGTTCATTTCTTGTCCTTTTATCCGGCACGGATCAATGGGCTATACAAGCGGCTCGCCAACAAATGCACAAGCGTCGGACCTGCAAGATTGGGCGATTATCGAACCGCGGGCCGATAATCGCAATCAGCCATGCGGCTCGCGTCAACGCTCCAAGGGTTCGGCTGAACTTTGGCTTTTATCTGAATCACGGCCTTAGTTGTTCGACTAAATGGCGCCAAAAACAGATCGCTCGCTAAATAGTGGGCGTCTGCACTTCAACTAGCGAGAAAAGTTGCGAGTCACAAAACAATCACACATTCAGAACCGTTTTTAACTTGGCAAAGATAGTCATTCCTGAATCGACCGCTATAATGCACCTCAGTGGCACCTCGTTTTTAAACGCCGAGGTCGTCACCCGCTGCGGCGATGTCCATCGCCAACAGCCCGGCCAGCGCCTGACGCGCATCACTCATGCAACGCCTGCGCTCGCTGAAACAGGAAACTGATGCTGCGTCAGTTTTTATCTGGTGCCGTAGCCGCCTGTAACACGGAAGTCTTGATCGCCCCACCGATTACACCAATGCCTGTTCAGGTGCTGGATGCTCGGTGGCTTCGTTCAATCGATTCGTTGCAGTGCGTTTCACCAGACACTTAACTCAACTCATACAGGTAGCACTGTGACGAAAGACGAACTGCGCGCGGAACTTGAGCGCCAGGAACAACGTTACAAGGAAGTTTACGGCGGGGAAGTCACCACCTACGCCGCTCAGCCCGAACCGGAACGCAAAGCGTGGCGTAAACGCCCGACCGTTCAGGATCAGGTCTTCAAGCAAGAAATCGAAAAGATCGAAAAGGAACTCAAAGCCGAAGAGCCTTGAGCCACAGTTTTTCGATCGTTGAAGGTTTTACGTCCACACCGGTTACAAGCGCGGTGGAACGACGATGCCTTGCGCGCCCGCTACCCGCGGGCAGCGGCCATCATCCGATCTGGCAGACTGAGGACGGGCGTCCTACAGGTTTCACAGATATTTCAGACAAGCGTTCGAGACCTCTCCGCGACGATGAAATCGCCTGCGAAATGAGCCTTTTACCATATAAATCAATGACTTGAAAAACCCTGTGCTGCGCTGGGTTTTCATGCGCTGCAACAAATTAAATCGAAGAAGTGTGTAACCGATGAGCAGGTAGGGGATCGATTTCCAGTCTTTTCTGGCATAATCGCGCCCCCTTACGACCGGGTCAGAAAACCTTCATGATCGATTTATTCAGCGGACTGGATGCTTGGGTGCTTGTGAGCCTCTTGCTCGCCCTGACGTTTGTCCTCGCCTTCGAGTTCATCAATGGATTTCATGACACCGCTAACGCGGTAGCCACTGTTATCTACACCAAAGCCATGCCGCCCCACCTGGCGGTGTTCTTTTCCGGTGTGTTCAATTTCCTCGGCGTGCTGCTGGGCGGCGTTGGCGTGGCGTATGCCATTGTCCATTTGCTGCCGGTTGAACTGCTGATCAATGTGAACACCGGCCATGGCCTGGCGATGGTGTTCTCGTTGCTCGCCGCGGCAATCGCCTGGAACCTGGGCACCTGGTACTTCGGTATCCCGGCTTCCAGCTCGCACACCTTGATCGGCTCGATCCTCGGTGTTGGCCTGGCCAACGCCCTGATCAACGACATTCCGTTGGCCGACGGCGTGAACTGGCAGAAAGCGATCGACATCGGCGCCTCGCTGGTGTTCTCGCCAATGGCCGGCTTCCTGATCGCCGCGCTGATTCTGATCGGCCTGAAATGGTGGCGTCCGCTGTCGAAGATGCACAAGACACCGGAACAGCGCCGCAAGATCGACGACAAGAAGCATCCACCGTTCTGGAACCGTCTGGTCCTGGTGATCTCGGCCATGGCCGTGAGCTTCGTGCACGGCTCCAACGATGGTCAGAAAGGCATCGGCCTGATCATGCTGGTGCTGATCGGTATCGTGCCTGCGCAGTTCGTCCTCGACCTGAACAGCACCACGTATCAGATCGAACGCACCCGCGATGCGACCCTGCACCTGAGCCAGTTCTACCAGCGCAACGCCGATTCGCTGGGTGAATTCCTGGCCCTGGGCAAGAGCGTGGAAGGCGACCTGCCGGAGAAATTCCGCTGCAACCCGCAGCAGACCGAACCGACCATCAGCGCCCTGCTGCACACCCTTAAAGGTGTAGCGGACTACCACTCGCTGTCGTCGGAAAGCCGCATCGAAGTGCGTCGTTACCTGCTCTGCCTGGACGACACCGCGAAGAAGGTTGGCAAGCTGCCTGGCCTGGAAGCCCGTGAAAAGGCTGACCTCGACAAGCTGCGCAAAGACCTGACCACCACCACTGAATACGCGCCGTTCTGGGTGATTCTGGCGGTTGCACTGGCCTTGGGCCTGGGCACCATGGTTGGCTGGAAACGCGTGGTGCTGACCATCGGCGAGAAGATCGGCAAGCAGGGCATGACCTATTCCCAGGGCATGTCCGCGCAGATCACTACTGCCAGTTTGATCGGCATGGCCAACATCTTCAGCCTGCCGGTGTCGACCACTCACGTGCTGTCTTCGGGCGTGGCGGGCACCATGGTCGCCAACAAGAGCGGCCTGCAGGGTGGCACGGTTCGCACCATTCTGTTGGCTTGGGTGTTGACCTTGCCGGCGACTGTGGCGCTGTCCGCTGGGTTGTTCTGGCTGGCTTCGAAGGCGTTGGGTAGCTGATAGATAGCGGGACATGAGAAAGGCGCGATTCGAGAGGATCGCGCCTTTTTTTGTGTTTGGGGGTTTGGGATTGGGGGGGGCATATCCGTTGCTGCGGGTGTTGCCGCTGGCGGTTTCGCTCTTACAGCGAGTCACCTTTTCCAAACGCCGAAAGGTAACCCAAAAGGCTTTGCCCCGGCGTACGGCACTTCGCTGAGGCTCAGTGTTCCCTCGCTACGGTGTCCATCCGGGGGCATCGCCTACGGTTTGCTTCGCTGCACCTCCTCTCGATGTATGCGGCTGCGCCGCACGGCGCTGCGCGCCTAACCCCCGGATGAACACCTCCGCTCGGCCTGCCGAAGGGGCAAAAGATCAAAAGCCAAAGCCAGAGCAAGATCAAAAGCCCCTCACCCTAGCCCTCTCCCAGAGGGAGAGGGGACTGACCGAGGTGTTTGGGAGAGGCACGCCGACGTGAAATACCGTGCCGAACTCAGATTTTGAAGCCTTGAAGCAAGAGCCCCTCACCCTAACCCTCTCCCAGAGGGAGAGGGGACTGATCGAGGTGTTTGGGAGAGGCACGCCGACATGAAATACCGTGCCGAACCCAGATTTTGAAGCCTTGAAGCAAGAGCCCCTCACCCTAGCCCTCTCCCAGAGGGAGAGGGGACTGACCGTGGTGTTTGGGGAAGGTACGCCGACGTGCGATACCGCGTTGAACTCAGATCTTGAAAAGCCCACAAATCGGCTCCCTCTCCCTCGGGAGAGGGCTGGGGTGAGGGGCATGCAGTGGTCTAATTTCCCCGGACACCCCGATAGGTGGAAAATACATCTATCGAGGAGTTATTCATGACTAAAAAACGCAGGGCATTCGACGACAGCTTCAAGCTGCAAGTCGTGAAGATGATCAAGGATCAGGGACTCACCGTTGTACAGGTTTGCCAGGATCTGAACATTGGTGAGACAGCCGTTCGACGCTGGGTTCAGCAATACGAGGCAGAGCAACTGGGGCAGGCCGGAATCGGCAAGCCATTAACGGCAGAGCAACAGCGCATCCGGCAATTGGAACAAGAAAATCGGCAGCTCAAGATGGATAACGACATCTTAAAAAAGGCTACCGCCTTCTTTGCCCGCGAGCTGAAGTAAGGTATCGACTGGTTCGGCAGCTGCAACAGAAGGCTTACTCAGTGGCACATGTCTGTCGGTTGCTGAGCATCAGTCGTTCAGGCTTCTATGAGTCTCAGAAGCGTGCTGATGCGCCTGTTCGGCAGAGTTGTCCTGTTCTTGTGCAACTCAAGGCGTCTTTCGCCGAGAGTGGAGGCTGCTACGGCAGCCGCCCTTTGCGCGACGCTTTGCGCGGTAAAGGCATGCTTGTCGGGCTGTATAAAATCCGTCGATTGATGCGGGCTAACGGACTGCGTTCAGCCTGGAAGCGCAAGTTTGTACACACAACCGATAGTAATCATGACCTGCCGATTGCAGAGAATGTACTGAACAGAAAATTTGATCCAGTAGCGCCAAACAAGGCCTGGGTAGCCGACATCACTTATATCCGCACCCGCAGTGGCTGGTTGTATCTGGCCGTGGTGTTGGACTTGTTTTCACGCAAGATAGTGGGCTGGTCGATGGCTCCGAACATGCCGGCAGAGCTGGTGTGCACCGCGATGCAACTGGCAATCGCGCAGCGTCAACCGCCGCCAGGCTTGATTGCCCACTCAGATCGGGGTAGCCAATATGCGAGTGCAACTTACAGAGAATTACTGGCAAGAAACGACATGCAGCAGAGCATGAGCCGTAAAGGTAATTGCTGGGACAATGCAGTGATGGAGCGCTTCTTTTTGAGTTTGAAAATGGAGCGAGTATGGCGACGTGACTACGCGAACCACGCTGAAGCGATCCGCGACATCACCGAATACATCGTTGGGTTTTACAACAACGAACGGCTGCACTCGAAACTGGGATATCTGCCACCGACCGTTTACGAGCGGGCGATGGCGTCAAAACCACCTATCGAGGTGTCCGGAATTAGTTGACCACTGCAGCAAACCCACCACAAATCCAAAGCCGACCACGCCCCGCTCTTCACCACTCAACAGGATGAGCGTTAGCTCGGCTGCAGCTTTTGATCTTGATCCACGGGCGACGTCGGAAGGCTGAGTGGAGGGATTGATCCGGGGGTGGGAGCGCAGCGACCGTTTGGCGAAGCCAAACACAGCGAGAGGAGGTGCAGCGAAGCAAACCGTAGGCGCTGCGCCCGGATCGATCCCGCAGCGAAGGAACCCCGAGCCCCAGCGAGCGGGCCGCACGCAGGAGCAAGCCTTTTCGGTTACCTTTTCGGCGTTTGGAAAAGGTGACCCGCCGTAAGGGCGGAACCCTAAGCCGCCGTTACCGCAGCAACGGATATTCACAAAGCACACCCAAAGCATGGTCGGCCCAAAGGCCGCCAAGACACAAAAAAAAGGGGCAACCGAAGTCGCCCCAAAATGCCTTGCGTGCTCATCAATCCAGAAGAATCACTTCTTGCGCTTATTCGCATCCTTCCAGATAAAAAATCCAAACCCTGCAAAAAACAGAACCATCAGCCCTACAGTCAGGACCCCGGCAAACACCACGTTATCGAAAAACATGACTGGCCTCCTGGGCCTCTGCTCTGCTGCGATGGAACTAAGTTACCAAACACACAGGCGCACAAATTGACCGGGATCAATACCAGCAACGAAGGAGAGTAAAGGAGGGAAATTAAATGACCTGCATCAACGGATGCAGGCAGAGATCAACGCTTTTTCGGCTTGTTTTTCGACTTTTTCTTGGCTTTTCCCAGCGGCATCGCCTGTTCGAACGCCTGGCGCACTTCGTTCAGCCGCTTCTCTTTAATGTCATGCACGCGCTTGGCGCGTTCAGTACTGAGGTCAATCAGTTTGTCGTCTTGGCTCATGGCGTCAGTACATCACTTGAAAGAATCACAACTGCCACATCACCGGCAGGACTGCGCCAATAATGCAACGTCACACCAGCGCTGACCAGCCGAAGATCAGATCTCGATATCGACCCACAAGCCCTGACGCGGCTGATCTTCCATCAACGGCACCACCGGCACGGTGTTGTCAGCATTCAATTCGGTGCCGGGCACGGCCAGGTGTTCTTCCGGGTCTTCATCGGCTTCGCGACGACGGCGATCACGTTCTTGCTGACGGCGCTGCTCTTCACGCGCCAGCAGTCGATCCTCTTCAGGATCGCGCTTTTGCAAATCGATCGTGCTTTCGTTGGAGCTTTCCTGCACCGGCACCACCGGAGGAATGTCCGGCCGCTGGCGGATCGGATCCTGCTGGGAAGTGATCGGCACAGCGCTCAGGGGGAGCATCGGTGGCAACATATATGGGGTCTCCTGTCAGCAGGCTATCGGCTGCGGCAAAGGCGCCTTGAGCCATCCGTCGCAAATCTGTGACGCACTTGGCACGTGTAGGAGCTGCCGAAGGCTGCGATCTTTATCAGACAGCTCAAACCTCAAGGGTTCTCAAAGATCAGAAGATCGCAGCCTGCGGCAGCTCCTACGCCAGTAATCTTTGGCCCTGAAGCCCTCATTCCGTTAAGATAGCCCGCTTTTTCAAGGTGGGAGTCAGGCAGCATGGCGCAGCAGTATCAACCGGGGCAACGCTGGATCAGTGACAGCGAAGCAGAGCTTGGTTTAGGCACCGTTCTGGCACAGGACGGCCGCTTGTTGACCGTGCTTTACCCGGCCACTGGCGAAACCCGCCAGTACGCGCTACGGAATGCGCCCCTGACCCGCGTGCGGTTCTCGCCGGGTGACAGCATCACCCACTTCGAAGGCTGGAAGATGACCGTGCAGCAAGTCGACGATGTCGACGGCCTGATGGTCTATCACGGTCTCAACGGGCAGAACGAAGCCGTCACCCTGCCGGAAACCCAGCTGTCGAACTTCATCCAGTTCCGTCTGGCCAGCGACCGTCTGTTCGCCGGCCAGATCGATCCGCTGGCGTGGTTCTCGCTGCGTTACAACACTCTCGAACACACCAGCCGCCAGTTGCAATCATCGCTCTGGGGCCTGGGTGGCGTTCGCGCGCAGCCAATCGCGCACCAATTGCACATCGCCCGTGAAGTCGCCGACCGTATCGCCCCGCGCGTTCTGCTGGCGGACGAAGTGGGTCTGGGTAAAACCATCGAAGCCGGCCTGGTGATCCATCGCCAACTGCTCTCGGGCCGCGCCAACCGCGTGCTGATCCTCGTCCCGGAAAACCTCCAGCACCAGTGGCTGGTGGAGATGCGCCGCCGCTTCAACCTGCAGGTCGCGCTGTTCGACGAAGAACGCTTCATCGAAAGCGATGCCACCAACCCGTTCGAAGACACGCAACTGGCGCTGGTCGCGCTGGAGTGGCTGGTCGATGACGAGAAGGCTCAGGACGCACTGTTTGCTGCCGGTTGGGATCTGCTGGTGGTCGACGAAGCGCACCACTTGGTCTGGCACGAAGAAAAGGCCAGCCCGGAATACTCGCTGGTCGAGCAACTCGCCGAAGTCATCCCGGGCGTGCTGCTGCTCACCGCCACCCCGGAACAACTCGGTCAGGACAGCCACTTCGCCCGTCTGCGCCTGCTCGACCCGAACCGTTTCCACGACCTGGCTGCCTTCCGCGCCGAGAGCGACAACTATCGCCCGGTGGCCGAAGCCGTGCAGGAACTGCTCGACAAGGGCCGACTCTCGGCCGAAGCGCACAAAACCATTCACGGCTTCCTCGGCAACGAAGGCGAAGCCCTGCTGACCGCGGTCAACGATGGCGACACCGAAGCCAGCGCCCGCCTCGTGCGCGAACTGCTCGATCGCCACGGCACCGGTCGCGTGCTGTTCCGTAATACCCGCGCCGCCGTGCAGGGTTTCCCGGAGCGCAAACTGCACCCGTACCCGCTGCCGTGCCCGGACGAATACCTCGAACTGCCGCTGGGCGAACACGCTGAGCTGTACCCTGAAGTCAGCTTCCAGGCCCAGCCGGACGCCAGCGAAGAAGAGCGCTGGTGGAAATTCGACCCGCGTGTCGAGTGGCTGATCGATCAGCTGAAAATGCTCAAGCGCACCAAAGTGCTGGTGATCTGCGCCCACGCCGAAACCGCGATGGACCTGGAAGACGCCCTGCGCGTGCGTTCCGGCATCCCGGCCACGGTGTTCCATGAAGGCATGAACATCCTTGAGCGTGACCGCGCCGCCGCTTACTTCGCCGACGAAGAGTTCGGCGCACAAGTGCTGATCTGCTCGGAAATCGGCAGTGAAGGTCGCAACTTCCAGTTCGCTCACCACTTGGTGCTGTTCGATCTGCCGTCGCACCCGGACCTGCTCGAGCAGCGGATCGGGCGTCTCGACCGGATCGGCCAGAAGCACATCATCGAACTGCACGTGCCGTACCTGGAAACCAGCCCGCAAGAGCGCCTGTTCCAGTGGTATCACGAAGCGCTGAACGCGTTCCTCAACACCTGCCCGACCGGCAACGCCTTGCAGCATCAGTTCGGCCCGCGCCTGCTGCCGTTGCTCGAAGAAGCCGACGACAGCGAGTGGCAAGCGCTGATCGACGAAGCGCGCAGCGAGCGCGAGCGTCTGGAAGCCGAGTTGCACACCGGCCGTGACCGTTTGCTGGAGCTCAACTCCGGCGGCGCTGGCGAAGGTGAAGCGCTGGTCGAGGACATCCTTGAGCAAGACGATCAGTTCGCCCTGCCGATCTACATGGAAACCCTGTTCGACGCGTTCGGCATCGACAGCGAAGACCATTCGGAAAACGCCCTGATCCTCAAGCCGAGCGAGAAGATGCTCGACGCCAGCTTCCCGCTGGGCGACGACGAAGGCGTGACCATCACCTACGACCGCAACCAGGCGCTGTCGCGCGAAGACATGCAGTTCATCACCTGGGAACACCCGATGGTGCAGGGCGGCATGGATCTGGTGCTGTCCGGTTCGATGGGCAACACCGCCGTCGCGCTGATCAAGAACAAGGCGTTGAAGCCAGGCACCGTGCTGCTCGAACTGCTTTATGTCAGCGAAGTGGTAGCGCCGCGTTCGCTGCAACTGGGCCGTTACCTGCCGCCGGCCGCCCTGCGCTGCCTGCTTGATGCCAACGGCAACGACCTGTCGGCGCGCGTCTCGTTCGAAACCTTGAACGATCAGCTGGAAAGCGTGCCACGTGCCAGCGCCAACAAGTTCATCCAGGCCCAGCGCGATCAGCTGACGCCACGGATCAACGCCGGTGAAGACAAGATCGCCCCGCGTCACGCCGAGCGCGTGGCCGAGGCGCGTCGCCGTCTGGCGGCCGACACCGACGAAGAACTGGCGCGCCTGACCGCGTTGCAAGCGGTCAACCCGACCGTGCGCGACAGCGAACTGGTGGCGCTGCGTGAACAGCGTGAGCAAGGTCTGGCGATGCTGGATAAGGCTGCGTTGCGACTGGAAGCGATTCGGGTGTTGGTGGCGGGTTAAACCACCCTGCTCCAGCGCTGAAAACAACAAGGCCCGCAGCGATGCGGGCCTTTTTTGTTGCCTGTGATTTTTCAGCTGATGCTGATGGCCTCATCGCTGGCAAGCCAGCTCCCACAGGTTTCGGGTCGTTTACAGATTATGTGTACGACTCGGTCACTGTGGGAGCTGGCTTGCCAGCGATGACGGCTATGCGGTCGCCGCAGCAACCTCTGGCTCAACCACAGCAACCAAGCCCTCCTTCATCCGCTGCGCATCGCGCACAAAACACCGCGCCGCCAGAAACAGAAACACCATGGTCAGAAACAGCGCCACCGGAATCAGGTACATCGCATCATGCAGGCCGACTGCCTTAAAGGCCTCGGTCATCTGCTCCGCACCGGCCGCCAGCATCGCCGTGTGCGCAAAATGATCCGACAAACCACCCACCACCACCGGCCCCAACCCACCGCCGAGCAGATACAACCCGGCAAAGAACAACGCCATTGCCGTGGCCCGCAGGCGCGGTTCGACCACGTCCTGAATCGCTGTATAAACACATGTGTAAAAGTTGTAGGCAAACAGCCAGCCAACACTGAACAGCGCGACAAACACACCAATCTCGATACGCCCCGAATGCAGCGCCCACGCCGTACACAGCGTCGAGATAATCAGACTGAACGCGGCAAACAGCAGCCGCCCATTGGCCACGCGCTGGTGAATCTTGTCGGCAATCCAGCCGCCCAGGGTCAAACCGACCAGTCCGGTCACGCCGACAATCATCCCGGTCGCCACCGCCGCTTCCTGCAACGGCATGAGGAAATAGCGTTGCAGCATCGGCACCAGAAACGAGTTGCAGGCATAGGTGGCGAAGTTGAAGCACAACCCGGCCATCACCAGCCAGAGAAAGGTCGGCACCGCCAGAATCCGGCGGATCGGCTTGTCGACTTTCTCTTGCGAAACCTGCACGGTCTCCGCTGCGCCGCGCTTCGGCTCTTTGATAAAGAACATGAAAATCGCCAGAAGCAGACCCGGCACCGCTGCAATAAAGAACGGCGCACGCCAGCTGTCGAACGCCTTGACCATCCAGCCGATGGTGAAGAAAGCCAGCAACAGGCCCAACGGCAAACCGAGCATGAAAATGCCCATGGCCCGCGCCCGACGATGCGCCGGAAACAGATCACCGATCAACGAATTGGCTGCCGGTGCATAACTGGCCTCACCAATGCCGATGCCCATGCGCACGATCAGGAAACTCCAGAAACTGCCGACCAGACCGTTGACCGCCGTCAGCGCACTCCACGTCGCCAGGCCCCAGCCCATCAGTTTGCTGCGCGAACCGGTATCGGCCATGCGCCCCAGCGGCAGGCCGGCGATGGCGTAAACAATGGTGAATGCGGTGCCGACGATCCCCAACTGGAAGTCGCTGAGGTGCCATTCCATGCGGATCGGCTCGATGATGATCGCTGGAATGGTGCGGTCGAAGAAGTTGAACAGGTTGGCGAGGAACAGCAGGAACAGAATGCGCCAGGCATTCGCCGCTTGGGTCGAGTTCTGCATGGGTCCGTCTCTTTATTGTTATAGGGCTTCACTGCCAACGCATCCGAGCCCGGAACCTGCAATCTAGTCAGCCACGCAAAGGCTGTCTGTGATCATTCGTCTGCCTGATATCGGCCCATGGCACTGTAACGAAACGTAAGCCCTTGATAAGTCTGTAATCCCCCGAAAACCGGGGCTTTTGCGGCAAAACCTTGCCACAAAAAAATAGTTTCGCGCCCCCCTTCCCAAGTCCGCGGCAAAGCCTAGAATGGCCGCCGGATCCGTCCGGATCTCCCGATCAATCCCTTTGATACCCTCGCCCATGTCTGAAGTCAGTCCGTGTCTGAATTGCGGTGCCTGCTGTTCCCATTTTCGCGTGTCTTTCTTTTGGGGTGAGTGCTCATCTTCCGGCGGCACGGTGCCTGATGAACTGGTCACACAGATCAGTCCAAGCCGGGTGGCGATGAACGGCACCGACTGCAAATCGCCACGTTGCACGGCGCTGGTCGGTGAAGTCGGCAGCGAGGTGAAGTGCTCGATTTATGAACTGCGCTCCAGCCCCTGCCGTGAATTCGAATCTTCATGGGAAAACGGCGAACAGAATGTCGACTGCGACAAGGCCCGTGCACGTTTCGGCTTGCCGCCGCTGCAGCCGGACTGGGCGCAAATCCCTTTCGAACAGATCGCGTAAGCCTTTAGCGCCAATCGCTATGGCGCTAATGCCGAAATCATTAGCGCCAATGTGCCACTACCACTTGCACCCCGAAATCGGCCTCTATACTCCTGACATTCAACTGCGTTCAACGCGCACTCGGGACGACTTCAGAGACGGGGCATGCTATGGAGTGGCTTGGTTTGCAGTTTGTTACCGAGCTGCCGGAGAGCGGGCAGGTCATTTTAGATTGCACACATAATCCCTTGTTGGTACTGGTGGCCTATCTGGTCGCCTGGGCGGCGAGCTTTGCCACTCTCGACATGGCCGAACGGGTCGCGCACGCAGAAGATCTCGGCTCGCAACGGCTCTGGCGCTGGATCGGCGCGACCTGCCTGGCCGGCGGCATCTGGGCCATGCACTTCATTGGCATGCTGGCTTTCCAGGCGCCGATCGAAATCCATTACGATTTGTCCATCACGCTGTTCTCCCTGCTGATCGCCCTGCTCGCCTCATGGCTGGCCATGCACACGCTGAGTGAAGCGCAGCCCAGTCTTTTGCTGTACCTGAAAACCGCCATCGTCATCGGCCTGGGTATCGCCGGCATGCATTACGTCGGCATGGCGGCGATGGAGTCGAGCGCCACGGCCTACTACCAGCCAACGCTGTTCGTGCTGTCGATCGCCATTGCCATCGGCGCCAGTTTCGCCGCGCTGTGGGTCGCCGGATATTTGCGTGAAAACAGTGGCCTGTTCCATCAGATGCTCAGGTACAGCGCGGCACTGCTTCTCGGCGCCGGCATCTTCAGCATGCATTTCACCGGGATGGCCGCGCTGAATCTGGTCTTGCCCGAAAGCAGCCTGCCGATACCGGTAGCCGAAACCAACCATCTGCAATTGGGCCTTACCGTAGCGCTGATTACCTTGCTGATCCTTGGCAGCGCGATCAGTGCGGCGCTGGCCGACAAGAAACTGCAGAACAAGGAAGAAGACCTGCGCCGCGTCAACGCCCTGCTCAGCCAGCTCGATCAGGCGCGCATGTCGCTGCAACAAGCGGCCAACTACGACGCCCTGACCAACCTGATCAACCGCCGCGGGTTCAACCAGATCTTTGCCGAGAAACTCTGCCAGAAAGCCACCGAGGGCGGCATGCTCGCGGTGATGTTTCTCGACATCGACCACTTCAAGCGGATCAACGACAGCCTCGGCCATGACGCTGGTGACGAGCTGCTCAAGGTCATCGCCAATCACATCAAAGGTTCGGTGCGCAGCCATGAAGACGTGGTCGCGCGCTTCGGCGGCGACGAGTTCTGCATCCTCATCAACCTGCATGACCGCGAAGAGGCCCGCAACATGGCCCAGCGCATCATGCTCAAGATGAAGGAGCCGATCGAGCTGGCCGGGCGCCGCATGGTGATGACCACCAGCATCGGCATCAGTCTGTTTCCGGAGGACGGCACCACCTGCGAAGAACTGCTCAAGCACGCCGACCTGGCGTTGTATCAATCCAAGGGCGCAGGACGTAACGGCCTGCACTTTTTCAGTTCCAACCTCAAGACCCGCGCCAGCTTCGAGCTGCAACTGGAAGAAGAACTGCGCCATGCCCTGCGCGAAGAAAACGGTTTGATGCTGTATTACCAACCGATCTTCGAACTGAAAACCGGCCGCGTCACCAAGCTTGAAGCGCTGATTCGCTGGCAGCATCCGCTGCATGGCTTGCTGACCCCGGATCGTTTCATCTCGATTGCCGAAAACAACGGCTTGATCGCCGAACTGGACAACTGGGTGCTGCGCCGCGCGTGCAAGGATCTGGGTGAACTGTCGCGCCATGGCTGCGAAGAACTGAAAATCGCCTGGAACTGCTCGCCACTCAATCTCACCCGGGATGAGCTGGCCAACGAAATCGAAGGTGCCTTGCGCACCGCCGGGGTGGCACCGGAGCGGCTGGAACTGGAAGTCACCGAAAACGCGCTGATGGGCAACATCGCCAACACCCTGGTGTTACTGCGGCAGATTCGTGCCCTGGGTGTATCGCTATCGATCGACGACTTCGGCACCGGCTACTCGTCGCTGGCCTACCTCAAGCGCCTGCCGCTCAACACCTTGAAGATCGACCGCTCGTTCATCCTCGATATTCCCACGGCGACCGCCGACATGGAGATCGTCCAGGCGATCATCGTCATGGCGCACACCCTGCATTTGCAAGTGGTCACCGAAGGCGTGGAAAGCCTGGAACAGTACGAATTCCTTGAACGCTCAGGCTGCGACTTCATTCAGGGTTACCTGCTCAGCCGTCCGGTGCCGCTGGACGAGCTGCGCCCGGTGCTGGAAGAAATCAATCAGCGCAAACATTCACACGCGGTCAATCCGTTGATTCTGGCGCGCGGTACATTTGCACCAGTGTCGCTGGATCCTGCGCCAAATAGCCTTGCGCCCCATGCAGGCGCATCAGTTGTGCGGCCAATCCGCTGATCGGCGTCGCCGAACCCTGTTCGCGGGAAAACTTCACTGCCGTATCAAGATCCTTGAGCAAGGTGCGCACGTGCCATTTGATCGGTTCGAAACGGCTTTCGGCCATTTGCGGGGCGAGGATCTGCAACGGTTTCGAATCGGCAAAACCACCCGCCAGCGCCTCGGCGATCAGGCTCGCATCGACCCCGGCCTGCTCCGCCAGCGCCACCACTTCGGCGATCACCAGTGCGTTGCAGGCGACGATCATCTGGTTGCAGGCCTTGGTCACCTGCCCCGCGCCGATGCCGCCCATGTGCGTGACGCGCTGACCGAGGTTGAGCAATACCGGGCGCACACGCTCCAGATTTGCCGCATCGCCGCCGACCATGATCGCCAAACTGCCCGCCTCGGCACCGACCACGCCGCCGGACACCGGTGAATCCAGCCAGGCCATGCCGGTTTTCGCCAGCAGTTGCGCCGCCATCTCGCGAGTGGCCGTTGGTTCAAGGCTGGAAAAGTCCACCAGCAACTGGCCGTTTTTCGCGCCTTCGGCGATACCGCCAGCGCCAAACACCACCTCGCGAACCACTGCCGTATCGGCCAGACACAACATCACCACTTCTGCGTGTTCGCACAATTCAGCGGCAGTCGCCACCTGCCGGGCACCGGCCTCGACCAGTGGCGCGCACTTGGCCGGGTTGCGATTCCACACGGTAAACGGGTAACCCGCCGCCAACAAACGGCGGCACATAGGCAGGCCCATCAGACCGATTCCGGCGAACCCCAACGAAGGTAGCGTTGACATCATTTTGCCTCTTTTCGATTAAAGATCGCCGAATAATGGCCGATTCATCAACGATCAGGAAAGGATTCCCCCCAGCGACAGTCAGGCCAAAACCCTGACGCTCGGGCTCAATTCGCGCAATTAAAAGACGCGAGATCTTATTCCGTGAGGTTCGCAGGCAACTGGCCAGCGAGCCAACCAGTCCAGGTATATGGCGCACAATGACTTCTAAAAATAATCCCGCCACTGCGGTATCCGATCTGACTTTGAGCCCCGCCGCCAACAGCCCGTCATCGTCGAAGCCATTGGTCCCGTCGCGCCCGCTGTCAACCCAGCAATACCTGTACTTCACCGAAACCAATACCGACCGCATCCTCGACAACCTCGACGGCCTGCGTGATCTGGTGTTCCCGCGCCCACCGCACCTGGAAGGCGACAACGAACAGCACAACGACCAGGAATTCCCCTCGGTGTGCCTGATCGGCCTCGGTCGCTGCGGCTCGAACATCGCCCTTGATGTCGCGGAGCTGGTGTACAACGCGCGCAAGTTCTACCTCAACGAATTCAATAACGAAGACCGCGCGGCGGATCGCCGACTGGCCGACAAGGGTTACAGCCCGGCGCAGTGGATCAAGAACAACCTGCGCATCGGCCCGAACAAATCGACCAAACCGGTGTTTCTGGTCGAACCGCTGGTGATGCTCGGCGACCTCGACAAGGACATCGCCGGGCGCATCCGTTTCTCGCGCAAGGGCGAGAAAAGCGGCTTCCTGCGCGACTACAGCAAAATGAAGATCATGGACTTGTCCGAAGTCCACGCCGGTGGCGCCGGTAACGCGCCGATCCTCGGCCAGTACCTGGCGAAGATCATCCTCAACAAGGACACCCAGCGCTTCTCCAGCCCTGACTGGAAAATGATCCACTCGTACCTGATCGACAGCTGCGGCATCAAGGCCAACCAGTCGCGCCTGTATTTCTCGATCTTCAGTGCCGGCGGCGGTACCGGTTCCGGCATGGCTTCGGAATTCGGTCTGGCCCAGCAGCACTCGTACATGAACAAGACGTTCGACACCAAACCGATGGACGAGCATGACGGCAAGAGCGGTCATTCGTTTGTGTTCGAACCGATCTTCACCAGCGGCATCTGCGTGCTGCCGAACATATCCGATCACCGCAGCGAAATGTCCGAGGCGCTGCACATCAACGCCGGGCGCCTGCTGTGCAAATACCTTTCGGAAGAATGGGATTTCTCCTACAACTTCGCCAATGAAGACAGTAGCGAAGCCAGCGTCATGGGCCGTATCCGCCCATGGAACGCAATGATGCTGATCTCCAACGACATCATGCGTTACGCCGAAGAAAGCGATGACGGCAACATCCAGAACATTGATGTCAATGCGATGGAGAAGCACGCCAACCAGTACATCTCGCAGCAGATCTTCAACATTCTCACGGCGCAGGCAGTCACCACTGACTACGACCAGAACTACTTCCGCCGCGCCGGCATCGACATTGGCGAAACCATTCGCCTCGACGCCAACGACCTGTTCATGAGTCTGGCAGGCCCGGTGGCGATTGCCTACGCAGAATCGGTGGTACCGGAAACCCCGCCGCCGAGCAGCGACAAATTCAAGGTGTTCGATAAAGAGCCGCAGCGTCTGAACATCGATGACCTGTTCTTCCGCTCGATCGATCTGCCGCATTTCAACAAAGTGACTCAGGCCATCGAAGGCATCAGTCTGCTGCCGATCGAGTCCAAGCGTTATCGCGCTTCGCTGGAACAGTACAAGAACTCCGGCTACGACGCCGCGGCCCTGCACGACCTGCACTTCTTCAAGAACTGCTCGTCGGTGGTCTCGATCGTTTCGCTGCCGAAAGACTACAAGCTGTCGTACATGGACCTGAACCGGTTGAAGACGCACCTCAACAGCCTGTTCCCCAACACCACGCTCAAGCGTTACGCACTGGTAATCGGCGCCTCGGCCAACCTGTCGCTGACCACGTTGATTGCGAAGAGCCCGTGCCTGTCGGACGACTTTCTGACCCTGATCGTCGCGTTTATCAAGCGTTGCTTCGCGAAGAACCCGTACCGCTTCGACGAGACCCTCGACAACTCGATTCTTGATTTCATCATCAACGAAGAATTCGACGAAGATCGCATCGACGACCTGCTCAACGAATTCGAGAACCCGGCGAAGATCCTCGACACCAACTGGTACGCGATCAAACCGATGTACGAGAAGAAGTACCGCGAGCTGATCAACGACAAAGAGAAGTTTGTCTCGATCAATGACATTCGCCTGTCGCGTGATTGCGTGAAGAAGTCGATCAAGTACCTGCGCGAGATCTACCGCCACCGGATTGGCAAGACCAAGGTTATTTCGCTGAATAACCATACCGGCAAGTCGTTTACGGTCTGATCGAAGGCCGAGTCGCCGCCATCGCTGGCAAGCCAGCTCCCACAGGGTCCGGGTGAACACAATTATTGTGTAAACCACAAAACCTGTGGGAGCTGGCTTGCCAGCGAAGAGGCCCTGAAATTCACTGAAGATTTCAGCCTTTCCAATATCCAGAAACAATTAAGCAGCCGTTAGGCTGCTTACTAAACTGTTCCCGTTACGTTTACGTCACCGTGAGGTCACCCGCGCTTGTGGCGATTCTTCACGGCAACGTGCCATCACGCTACTCCGCTACACACTTTCCGCTGACGGCCGGTCGCACCATCAAGGTGCGACGTCAGCAGCGACCGCCCTTTCCTGGATCAGAATCCACGGCGAAACCACCACTGCCCACAGCTGTGGATCACGTTCGAAAAGATCCAGCGCCCGCGATTCAGACAGCTTGGCGACTTTGTCTGCGGCCAGCCAGGCAGCCACTTTCTCGCCTTCATCCGACGCCACGGCCTCGGCAGCGGCGATCAAATCGAGCATAGGGTCGACCCACAATAGGGCACCCTTGGCGAAGAACGGCTCCAACTCTTTCCAGGTAATAGATGCGGTTTCACCAAGCAGCTTGGCATAGAGGGTGCTAGGTTCTTGATTCATGGGAGCTGTCCGGAAAAGAAATCGACGCGAATAATAACGTCGGTGGTCCGTCAGCAAAACCCGGTTGCAAATGGCTGTACCGAACGAAAAGAGCAGGAACGCCAGGGAATGCTGCTGATTGGGCTATATGCCCACGAACGCCCCGCCGCAATTCTGTCTTTTTCATTCAAAAATGCGACACCCCCAAGTTTTGCCCCTCGGCGCCCGCTTCCCAGGCTGACAACCGGCGCTCTACACTGTACCGGTACAGTTGCCGGGGGCATTTCCGGAGGGTATCGCAAAGATATCTGACCCGGTTCTGCTGCTACGGCGCCAGAACTCAAAAAAATTACAACAGTAAGAGTGGAGCACTATGACTAAGGCTACTAAGCAGATTTCCAAACTGTTTGCCGCTATGGTTCTGGCCGGGGTTGCCAGCCATTCGTTCGCAGCTGACACCATCAAAATCGGTATCGCCGGTCCTAAAACCGGTCCAGTAGCCCAGTACGGCGACATGCAGTTCAGTGGCGCAAAAATGGCCATCGAGCAAATCAACGCCAAGGGCGGCGTCGACGGCAAGAAACTTGAAGCCGTTGAATACGACGATGCCTGCGATCCAAAACAAGCGGTAGCGGTTGCGAACAAGGTCGTCAACGACGGCGTCAAGTTCGTCGTCGGTCACCTGTGCTCCAGCTCCACTCAACCGGCTTCGGACATCTACGAAGACGAAGGCGTGATCATGATCACCCCGGCTGCCACCAGCCCGGACATCACCGCCCGTGGTTACAAAATGGTCTTCCGCACCATCGGTCTGGACAGCGCCCAGGGCCCTGCCGCCGGTAACTACATTGCCGACCACGTGAAACCGAAAATTGTCGGCGTCCTGCACGACAAGCAACAGTACGGTGAAGGCATCGCCACCGCGGTGAAATCGACCCTCGAGAAGAAAGGCACCAAAGTTGCCGTGTTCGAAGGCGTCAACGCCGGCGACAAAGACTTCTCGGCGATCATCGCCAAACTCAAGCAAGCCAACGTCGACTTCGTTTACTACGGCGGCTACCACCCGGAGCTGGGTCTGATCCTGCGTCAAGCCCAGGAAAAGGGCCTGAAAGCCAAGTTCATGGGTCCGGAAGGCGTGGGTAACGACTCGATCACTCAGATCGCCAAGGACGCGTCCGAAGGCCTGCTGGTGACCCTGCCGAAATCCTTCGACCAGGATCCAGCCAACATCGCCCTGGCCGATGCCTTCAAAGCGAAGAAAGAAGATCCAAGCGGTCCGTTCGTGTTCCCGTCCTACTCGGCGGTTGAAGTGATTGCCGAAGGCATCAAGGCAGCCAAGTCCGAAGACGCGACCAAAGTGGCTGAAGCCATTCACGCCGGTACCTTCAAGACCCCGACTGGCGACCTGAGCTTCGACGCCAAGGGCGACTTGAAAGACTTCAAATTCGTGGTCTACGAGTGGCACAACGGCAAACCTAAAACTGAAGTATCGCCTCAGTAAGGCGCTGCCTGACTGACTGCCAATAAAGCCCACGGCGTGCCGTGGGCTTTGTTTTACGAATGTATTGGGCCGCGCTGGCGTGATCCGCCAGTCTCCCCACCTGAAAATCTCAAAACCGTCATCAGCGGTTCGCTGGCAAAACCCGGATTCGAAGTGGATAAAGATCCACGGGGCCGGGCGGGAAAATGACTCCACCAGTGAAATGCGTATCAGGTTTTTAGGAGCGCTGTAATGCCTGACATCTATCACTTCTTCCAACAGCTGGTTAACGGCCTGAACGTTGGCAGCATGTATGCCTTGATCGCCATCGGCTACACGATGGTTTACGGCATCATTGGAATGATCAACTTCGCCCACGGCGAGGTGTACATGATCGGCTCTTACGTGGCGTTCATCGCCATCGCCGGGTTGACCATGATGGGACTCGACAGTGTCCCGCTGTTGATGACGGCGGCGTTTATCGCCAGCATCGTCGTCACCAGTTCCTACGGTTACAGCATCGAACGGATCGCCTACCGCCCCCTGCGCGGCAGCAACCGTCTGATCCCGCTGATTTCCGCGATCGGTATGTCGATCTTCCTGCAGAACACGGTTCTGCTGGCGCAAGACTCCAAGGACAAAGCTATCCCCAACCTGATTCCGGGCAACATTGCCTTCGGCCCAGGTGGTGCACAAGAAGTGCTGATTTCCTACATGCAAATCGTGGTGTTCGTGGTGACCCTGATCGCCATGCTCGGCCTGACGCTGTTCATCTCCCGCTCTCGCTTGGGTCGCGCCTGCCGCGCCTGCGCCGAAGACATCAAGATGGCCAACCTGCTCGGCATCAACACCAACAACATCATCGCCCTGACCTTCGTCATTGGTGCCGCGCTGGCAGCCGTTGCGGCTGTGCTGCTGAGCATGCAATACGGGGTGATCAACCCGAACGCCGGTTTCCTCGTCGGCCTCAAAGCCTTCACCGCTGCGGTACTTGGCGGTATCGGCAGCATCCCCGGCGCCATGCTCGGCGGGCTGGTGCTTGGGGTGGCAGAAGCCTTTGGTGCCGATATCTTCGGCGACCAGTACAAGGATGTCGTGGCTTTCGGCTTGTTGGTTCTGGTGCTGTTGTTCCGTCCGACCGGCATTCTGGGCCGTCCGGAGGTTGAGAAAGTATGACTAGGAATCTTAAACAGGCACTGTTCAGTGCCTTGCTGGTGTGGGCCGTGGCCTACCCGGTACTCGGTTTGAAACTGACCATCGTCGGCATCAACCTGGAAGTGCACAACACCAGCCCGACCGTGCTGGCGACCATCGCCATCTGTTCGGTGCTGATGTTCCTGCGCGTGCTGTTCAACCAGCAGATCAGCAAAGCCTGGCGTGCGTCGCCGGGCCTGCCGCTGATTCCGGCCAAGGCGAGCAACTTCCTCACCCTGCCAACCACCCAGCGCTATTTCATCATTGCGCTGATCCTGGTGGCGCTGGTGTGGCCGTTCTTCGGCTCCCGTGGCGCGGTGGATATCGCGACGCTGATCCTGATCTACGTGATGCTCGGCCTCGGTCTGAACATCGTCGTCGGTCTGGCCGGTCTGCTCGACCTCGGTTACGTCGGCTTCTACGCCGTGGGTGCCTACAGCTACGCGCTGCTGTCGCACTACTACGGCCTGAGCTTCTGGATCTGCCTGCCGATTGCCGGCCTGATGGCGGCGACGTTCGGCTTCCTGCTGGGCTTCCCGGTGCTGCGTTTGCGCGGTGACTATCTGGCGATCGTGACCCTTGGTTTCGGTGAGATCATCCGTCTGTTCCTGCGTAACCTGACCGACATCACCGGTGGCCCGAACGGCATCAGCAACATCGAGAAACCGACGTTCTTCGGTCTGACCTTTGAACGCAAGGCTGCGGAAGGCATGCAAACCTTCCACGAGTATTTCGGCCTGCAATACAACTCGATCAACAAGGTGATTTTCCTCTACCTGGTTGCGCTACTGCTGGCGCTGGCGGCGCTGTTCGTCATCAACCGTCTGCTGCGCATGCCGATCGGCCGTGCGTGGGAAGCGCTGCGTGAAGATGAAATCGCTTGCCGTGCACTGGGTCTGAATCCAACGATCATCAAGCTCTCCGCGTTCACTCTCGGCGCTGCATTCGCCGGTTTCGCCGGTAGCTTCTTCGCTGCGCGTCAGGGTCTGGTGACGCCGGAGTCGTTCACCTTCATCGAGTCGGCGATCATCCTCGCCATCGTTGTGTTGGGTGGCATGGGCTCGCAGTTGGGCGTGATCCTGGCGGCCGTGGTGATGATCCTGTTGCCGGAAATGATGCGTGAGTTCAGCGAGTACCGCATGTTGATGTTCGGTGCCCTGATGGTGTTGATGATGATTTGGCGTCCACAAGGTCTGCTGCCGATGCAACGCCCACACATGGAGTTGCGAAAATGAGCCGCGAGATCCTTAAAGTCGAAAACCTGAGCATGCGCTTCGGCGGTTTGCTCGCGGTCAACGGTGTGGCCCTGACCGTCAAAGAGAAACAGGTGGTTGCATTGATCGGGCCGAACGGCGCGGGCAAGACCACCGTATTCAACTGCCTGACCGGTTTCTATCAGCCCACCGGCGGCAGCATCCTGCTGGACGGTGAGCCGATTCAAGGCCTGCCGGGCCACAAGATCGCCCTCAAAGGCGTGGTGCGTACCTTCCAGAACGTGCGCTTGTTCAAGGACATGACGGCGGTCGAGAACCTGTTGATCGCCCAACACCGTCACCTCAACACCAACTTCCTGTCCGGCCTGTTCAAGACCCCGGCGTTCCGCAAAAGCGAGCGCGAGGCCATGGAATTTGCCGAGTACTGGCTGGAAAAGGTCAACCTCAAAGAGTTCGCCAACCGTACCGCCGGCACCCTGGCCTATGGTCAGCAACGGCGTCTGGAGATCGCCCGCTGCATGATGACCCGTCCGCGGATCCTCATGCTTGACGAACCGGCCGCTGGTCTGAACCCGAAAGAAACCGAAGACCTCAAGGCGCTGATAAGCGTGCTGCGTGAAGAGCACAACGTGACGGTGCTGTTGATCGAACACGACATGAAACTGGTCATGAGCATTTCCGACCACATCGTCGTGATCAACCAAGGCACGCCTCTGGCTGACGGCACGCCGGAACAGATCCGCGACAATCCTGAAGTGATCAAAGCCTACCTGGGGGAAGCGTAAATGCTGCAGTTCGAAAACGTTTCCACCTTCTACGGCAAGATCCAGGCCCTGCACAACGTCAACGTCGAAGTCCGTCAGGGCGAGATCGTGACCCTGATCGGCGCCAACGGTGCCGGCAAGTCGACGTTGCTGATGACGCTCTGCGGTTCGCCGCAGGCGCACAGCGGCAGCATCCGCTACATGGGTGAGGAACTGGTCGGCCAGGACTCGTCGCAGATCATGCGCAAGAGCATTGCCGTGGTGCCGGAAGGTCGTCGGGTGTTCGCCCGTCTGACCGTTGAAGAAAACCTGTCCATGGGCGGCTTCTTCACCGACAAGGGCGACTATCAGGAGCAAATGGACAAGGTCCTTGGCCTGTTCCCGCGCCTGAAAGAACGCTTCAACCAGCGCGGCGGCACCATGTCCGGCGGCGAACAGCAGATGCTCGCTATCGGCCGTGCGTTGATGAGCAAGCCGAAACTGTTGCTGCTCGACGAGCCGTCGCTGGGCCTGGCACCGATCATCATCCAGCAGATTTTCGACATCATCGAAATGCTGCGCAAGGATGGTGTGACGGTGTTTCTGGTCGAGCAGAACGCCAACCAGGCGCTGAAAATCGCTGACCGGGCGTACGTTCTGGAGAACGGTCGCGTGGTCATGCAAGGCACCGGTGAAGCGCTGCTGACCGACCCGAAAGTACGCGAGGCGTATCTCGGCGGTTGATGCATGTCGCCAAACAAACAAACGGCCTTCGGGCCGTTTTTTTGTGCCTGCACAATTTTCAGATTCTCCAAAAATCCCTTGTAGGAGTGAGCCTGCTCGCGATGGCGTCGTGTCATTCAACATCGCCAGTATCTGACATGACGCCATCGCGAGCAGGCTCACTCCTACAGGGTTTTGCGTTTTTCCAAAAAGATTATGAGCGGGCTGTAACGCAACGCCACCTCGTTTCTCTAGAGGGACAAGCAAGCGCAAACGCGCTTGTAAAAACCCTGACCAAGACTGGAGAAACATCATGACTGCTACCACTCGCACCCTGTCCGCCACCGCCCTGGTTCTGGCCCTCGGTTCTGCCCTGAGCATGGCTGCTGTATCGACCGTCCACGCCGCTGACGCCGACATGGAAAAATGCTTCGGCGTGGCCATGAAAGGTCATAACGATTGCGCCGCCGGTGCAGGCACTACCTGTGCCGGCACGTCGAAAATGGACTATCAGGCCAATGCCTGGAAACTCGTTCCAAAGGGCACCTGCGCCACCACCGAGAGCAAGACTTCGCCGACCGGTTTCGGTCAGATGGAAGCCTTCAAAGCCAAGTCCTGATCGTTGGTCTGCCTGAGTGACGATCATGCTCACAATCAACGACCATGTTCCCTCCGGCACTCAGGCAGCCCGCACCGGGCTCCCGTCCCGTGCCGGGCTGGGGCTCAAGACCGGGCACTTTCGTGAAGTGCTCGGCTCACAACCGGACATCGGTTTCTTCGAAGTCCACGCCGAAAACTACATGGTGGCCGGCGGTCCGTTTCATCATTTTCTCGGTTTGATCCGCGAGCAGTATCCGCTGTCGCTGCACGGTGTTGGCTTGTCCATCGGTGCTGAAGGGCCGTTGGATAAACAACATCTTCAACGCCTTGCCGAGCTGATTCAGCGCTATCAACCGCAAGCCTTTTCCGAACATCTGGCCTGGTCGAGCCACGGCCCGGTGTTTCTCAATGACCTGCTGCCACTGGCCTATGACACGCCGACGCTGAACCGCGTTTGCGAGCATATTGATCAGGTGCAGAACACACTCAAACGTCCCATGTTGCTGGAGAATCCAGCGACCTATCTGGCCTTTCAGCGTTCGACCATCGATGAGCCTGACTTCATCGCCGAGGTCGTACACCGCAGCGGCTGTGGACTGTTGCTGGACGTCAACAATGTCTACGTTTCCTGCGTGAACCATCAGCGTGATCCACTGGCGTATCTCGATGCGCTGCCATTACACACGGTGGGTGAAATTCATCTGGCCGGGTTTGCCGAGGACTGCGACGACCTCGGCGACCGTTTGCTGATCGACGATCACGGCGCGCCGATCGATCAAGCCGTCTGGGGTTTGTACCGGCAAGTGCTGCAACGCATCGGTCCGGTGGCGACGTTGATCGAGCGCGACAATCAAGTGCCGGCGTTTGCGGTGCTGCTGGCGGAAGCTCAGCAAGCTGATGCACTTTTGCTGGATGCTGGAGCACGCACATGAGTACTCAACGCGCTTTCGCTGCCGCGCTGATCGACACCCGGTTACCCTGCCCCGAAGGCCTGTGCAGCGCCAACGGTGCTGATCCGGCGAGCCGTTTCGCGGTGTATCGCAACAACGTACAGGCTTCGCTGATCAATGCGTTGAGCGACAGTTGCCCGGTGGTTGCGCAATTGGTCGGCGATGAATTCTTCCACGCCATGGCGGCCGTTTTCGTACAACAGCTGCCGCCGCAGAGTCCGTTGATGAGTCGCTACGGAGAAGCATTTGCGGACTTCATTGCAGCGTTTGAACCGGTCGGCAGCGTGCCTTATCTGGCAGACGTGGCGCGCCTTGAGCACCTGCGTACCCTCGCCTATCACGCGGCCGACACCCTGCCCGTCCGGCCAGAAGAAATCACGGCAGCACTGGCTGATGCGCAAACGCTGAGTGAGCTGCGCCTCAACCTTCATCCCTCCCTTCACCTGCTCGACTCAGCCTATGCCGTAGTCGCGATCTGGGGCGCACATCAACACAACTCGACGCTGGAAGGCGTCGACATCAACCAAAGGCAACACGCGCTGGTGTTGCGCAACGGCCTGGACGTCGAAGTGTTTGCCCTCGACCCCGGCGCCAGCAGGTTTATCCGCAACCTGATCGATGGCCAGCCACTGCTGGCAGCGGCTGAAAACAGCCCTGAATTCGACCTCGCGCAAACCCTCGGCTTATTGATCGCGCGCAACGCCATTACCCAATTGAATAACAAGGAACTGCCATGAAAACGCTCATCACCCGCGCCATCGCGCTGCTGGAAAAAATCCCCCACAGCCTGATCGCGTTCATTGCGCGTTTCTCGATTGCCGCGGTGTTCTGGAAATCAGGGCAGACCAAGGTTGAAGGCCTGGCCATTGACCTGATCGACGGCAGCTTTCAACTCGGCTGGCCACGTCTGGCCGACTCGACGATTCCGTTGTTCAAGAGCGAATACCACGTACCGCTGCTGTCCCCAGAGATTGCCGCACACATGGCGGCGTTCGCCGAGCACTTCTTTCCGATGCTGATTCTGATTGGCTTCGCTACGCGGTTTTCGGCGCTGGCGTTGTTGGGCATGACCCTGACCATTCAACTGTTTGTGTATCCCGATGCCTATCCGACTCACGGCACCTGGGCGGCGGTGTTGCTGTATTTGATGGCGACGGGGCCGGGCAAGTTGTCGATTGATCATCTGATCGCCCGCCACTTCGCCAACTGAACGCCGACCTGTAGGCGCTGCTGAAGGCTGCGATCTTTTGATCTTGCTTTGAAAAAAACAAAATCAAAAAATCGCAGCCTTCGGCAGCTCCTACATGGGGTTTATGTTCATATGATCAGTGCTGAAGTCGATCCAGCGCCTCGCCGCTGCGCTTGAACCAACCGATCAGATAATCCGCGAGCACTTGCGTGCGTTTTGGTAATCCGCCCTGATACGGATGCACCAGGTACATCGGCATACGTCGGGTCTGAAAGTCACGCAGGAGCCAGCGCAATCGGCCGTCAGCCAATTCCGCCTGCAGCAAGTAGGAAGGCAACCGCGCAATCCCGGCGCCACTGAGTGCGGCTTTCTTCAGCAAGTTGTAATGGTTGCTGGCAAACGGTCCTGATACTCGCACCCGTAACAATTCATGCTGCTGGTGATACAGCCATTCCTCACGTCCGCTGTAGTGGCTGTTGAGCAAGCAGCGATGCTCGGCCAGAGCCTGTGGCGTCAGCGGTTCACCGAAACGCTCGAGATACGCCGGGCTGGCGCAGGTCATTTCCTGCCAGGCCAACAACGGCTTGGCCACCAGCCGTTCGTCATTGGCCACCTCACTGCGGATCGCCAGATCAAAGCCGTCCCGTGACAGATCGCGGTAACTGTTGTTCAGCTCCAGCTCAATCTGCACCTCAGGGTATTGATGCGAGAACTCCAGCAACAAACCATCGAAGAAGGTTTCCCCCAACGAAACCGGCACCGTCATGCGCACCGGGCCGGCCATATCGTCCTTCAACCGCGCCAAGGCCTGACGCGCCCTTTCCACCTGGACGACCAGCGCCTGCGCTTGTGGTAACAATGCTGCGCCGGCAGCGGTCAGGCTCAAGCGTCGAGTGGTACGTTGCAGCAACACCACAGAAAACCGCGCTTCGAGCTGGCTGATGCGCTTGGACAACTGCCCTTTGCTACAACCCAATTGCTGCGCCGCCAAGGTAAAACTGCCCGCTTCGATCAGCACCGCGAACGCCGCCAGATCATCCATTTCGCTCATGGATTGTTTCCATTTGAAAACCAAAGGTTGCCTATTAGCGCGCTTATCCACAGAAAAAACCACTCTAGACTGAAACCTCGTTCAATCACTTGAGGTACAGCTCGATGAAGATTCTGTTGATAGGCGCTGGCGGCACCATTGGTTCGGCGGTGGACAAAGAACTCTCGCAACGCCACGAAGTCATCCGCATCGGCCGCAACAGCGGTGACTTGCAGGTGGATATCAGCGACAGCGCATCGATCCGCCAGCTGTTCGAAAAAACCGGCAAGT
Organism: Pseudomonas sp. AC242; assembly: GCF_979258655.1. Taxonomy (NCBI): domain Bacteria; kingdom Pseudomonadati; phylum Pseudomonadota; class Gammaproteobacteria; order Pseudomonadales; family Pseudomonadaceae; genus Pseudomonas; species Pseudomonas sp. AC242. Next base: position 649,331 of record NZ_OZ409873.1, on the reverse strand, counting down.
TCGACGCACTGGTGTGCGCCGCCGGCAACGTCACCTTCGCACCGCTGGGTGAGATGACGGAAGACAGCTTCGCTCTCGGCCTCAAAGACAAACTGATGGGCCAGGTCAATCTGCTGCTGATTGGCCGCGAGTTCGCCAACGACGGCGCGTCATTCACCTTCACCACCGGCGTGCTCAGCCACGATCCGATCCGCAGCGGCGCCTCGGCAGCGTTGGTCAATGGTGCGCTGGACAGTTTTGTACGCGCAGCGGCCATTGAATTGCCGCGTGGCCTGCGAGTGAACTCGATCAGCCCGACCGTACTGCTCGAAGCCATGGGCAGCTATGCTCCGTATTTCCGTGGTTACAAGCCGGTTCCTGCGGCAGATGTGGCATTGGCCTACGCGAAAAGTGTCGAAGGCCTGCAGACAGGTCAGACATTTCACGTGGGCTAAACCCTTGTGATGAACGGTCAGGCTGCGTAACGTGGCGGCACTTGTCTGGAGAGCCGAAGATGCGTGTTGCCCGTTCGTTAGTCCTTGTTGCCCTGCTGCCGTTGTTTGCCGCTTGCCAGTTGCTCGATGGCCAGCGAGAAAGTGCCTCGCACGTCGGGCAGACACGGATGCAGGGTCAACTGACCGCCGCTGACGGCAAACTGGTGTTCCAGCCATGCCAGGATCAGCGCCAACTCGTCGTCAATGACATTGGTGGCACCAGCATTCTGCAAGAGGCTGCAACCCTCGCCGACGAGCAAGGCAAACTGTTTGCCGACGTCCGCGGCAAAGTCACCGGTGATCGACTCGACCTGACGCAACTGTATCGCGTCGAGCGTTCCGGCACTGCCTGTGATGATCCGAATTTCAAACTGCTGATCCTGCGCGCCGCCGGTCACGGCCCGGAATGGAATGTCAAAGTCAGCGGCAAAGGCATGGTCATCGACCGCGCAGGTCAGCCGCCACTTGCCGTGCCGTATATTGAAGATCAATTGGGCGACGGTCGCTTCAATCTGAGCAGCGAAGCCAATAACCAGCGCATCGAGTTGTGGGTCGCGCCGCAGCGCTGCGTCGACAGCAGCACCGGCAGCGTGCAACACATGAGCGCCGAGTTGCGCATCGACGGTCAGGTGCAACGCGGTTGCGGGTATTTCGGCGGATCGCGCAACGACTGAGCGTTTTAGCCTCACCGGATCCGGCCTTTGCGGCTTATAATCGCGGCCTTCAAACGCCCTGGCGCAGTTGTGCGCCCCGCGAACCCGGATCCTCGCCATGTTACGAATCACTGAACTCAAGCTGCCAATCGACCATCCCGAAGAAGACCTGCGCGTTGCCATCGTGCAACGTCTGGGCATCGCCAGCGATGATCTGCTCGATTTCACCTTGTTCAAGCGCAGCTACGATGCGCGCAAAAAGTCCTCCGAACTGTGCTTCATCTACACCGTCGACCTCGAAGTGCGCGACGAGGCCAAGGTGTTGGGCAAGTTCGCCGACGACCGTAACGTCAACATGGCGCCGGATGTCAGCTACAAATTCGTCGGCGAAGCGCCGAGCGACCTGAGCCAGCGCCCGATCGTCGTCGGTTTCGGCCCGTGCGGGATCTTCGCCGGCCTGCTGCTGGCGCAAATGGGCTTCAAACCGATCGTCCTAGAGCGCGGCACCGAAGTCCGCCAGCGCACCAAGGACACCTGGGGCCTGTGGCGTAAAAGCGTGCTCAACCCCGAGTCCAACGTGCAGTTCGGCGAAGGCGGCGCGGGCACGTTCTCCGACGGCAAGCTATACAGCCAGATCAAGGATCCGAAGTTCCTCGGCCGTAAAGTCCTGCACGAGTTCGTCAAGGCCGGCGCGCCGGAAGAAATCCTCTACGTCAGCAAGCCGCACATCGGTACATTCCGTCTGACCGGCATGGTTGAAAACATGCGCGAGCAGATCCGCGAACTGGGCGGCGAAGTGCGCTTCCAGGAACGCGTCACCGACGTGCTGATCGAGGACGGCCAATTGGTCGGCGTACAACTGGCCAGCGGCGAAACCCTGCATTCGAAACACGTGGTTCTGGCCCTCGGCCACAGCGCCCGCGACACCTTCCGCATGCTCCACAGCCGTGGCGTGTTCATGGAAGCCAAGCCGTTTTCGGTGGGTTTCCGCATCGAACACCCGCAATCGCTGATCGACCGTGCGCGCCTGGGCAAGTACGCCGGCCACCCGAAACTGGGGGCCGCCGACTACAAACTGGTGCACCACGCCAAGAACGGCCGCTCGGTCTATAGCTTCTGCATGTGCCCGGGCGGCACCGTGGTCGCGGCGACCTCCGAGCCCAATCGCGTGGTCACCAACGGCATGAGCCAGTACTCGCGTAACGAGCGCAATGCCAACTCCGGCATCGTCGTCGGCATCACCCCGGAAGTCGATTATCCGGGTGGCCCGCTGGCAGGGATCGAGTTGCAGGAACGCCTGGAATCCCACGCGTTCATTCTCGGTGGCAGCGATTACAAGGCGCCGGCGCAACTGGTTGGCGACTTTATCAACGACATTCCATCGACCGAGCTGGGTGAAGTCGAGCCGTCGTACAAACCGGGCGTGGCGCTGGGTGATCTGGCCTTGGCCTTGCCGGACTTTGCCATCGAGGCAATCCGCGAAGCCTTGCCGGCGTTCGAGAAGCAGATTCGCGGGTATTCGCTGCATGATGCGGTGTTGACCGGGATCGAGACGCGTACTTCGTCACCGCTGCGCATCACTCGTAACGAAACGCTGCAGAGCATGAACGTGAAGGGCTTGTTCCCGGCCGGTGAAGGCGCGGGTTATGCGGGTGGGATTCTGTCGGCAGGTGTTGACGGGATTCGCATTGCCGAAGCCGTGGCACGCGACATCCTCGGCCTGACTGACTAATCATCTGAACCGACACAAAACCCTGTGGGAGCTGGCTTGCCAGCGATGAAGGAATCAGATTCAACATAGATGTTGACTGACCCTCTGCTATCGCTGGCAAGCCAGCTCCCACATTGTTATGTGTATTTCTTCAGATGTTGGCGCGTAGCACTGAAGTCGGCAGCGCCTCACCGTGCTCGGCACTCGCCGCCACCGCTTCGATCAACCCATTCAATTCATACCCCTGCGCCTTCAACCAATCCTGATCGTAATAGGTGTCGGCATACCGCTCGCCACCATCGCACAAAATCGCCACGATCGACCCCGACTCCCCCGCCGCTTTCATCTGCTGCGCCGCCATCAAGGCGCCGATCAGGTTGGTCCCGCTCGACCCACCGACATGCCGCCCCAGCCGCTGCGCCAGATAATGCATGGCCGCCAGCGACAAGGCGTCGGGCACTTTGACCATTGCATCGATCACCTTGGGCAGGAACGACGCCTCAACGCGTGGCCGGCCAATGCCTTCAATGCGCGAACCGCACTCCAGGCGCAAGCCGGCGTCGCCGGTCTGGTAGTAATCGAAGAACACCGAACGCTCGGCATCCGCGCACAGCACGCGGGTGCAATGCTGGCGATAGCGCACGTAACGACCCAGAGTTGCGGTGGTGCCGCCGGTGCCAGGGCTGGAAATCAGCCAGCTCGGTTCCGGGTGCTTCTCGTAACGCATCTGCTGGAAGATCGATTCGGCAATGTTGTTGTTCGCGCGCCAGTCGGTGGCGCGTTCAGCGTAGGTGAACTGGTCGATGAAGTGGCCGCCATGCTCGCGGGCCAAACGCTCGGATTCGGCGTAGATCTGCGTCGGATCTTTCACCAGATGGCTCTGACCACCGTAGAACGCGATCTGGGCGATCTTCTCTTTCGAGGTAGTCGCCGGCATCACCGCTATAAACGGCAAACCGAGCATCCGTGCAAAGTACGCCTCGGAAATGGCTGTAGAACCGCTGGACGCCTCGATCACCGGGGCGCCGGGCTTGAGCCAGCCGTTACACAATGCATAGAGAAACAGCGAACGAGCCAGGCGATGTTTAAGGCTGCCGGTTGGATGACTGGACTCATCCTTGAAATACAACGCGATACCCGCAAAACCTGGCAGCGGCAAAGGGATCAGGTGGGTGTCGGCGCTGCGCTGAAAATCCGCCTCGATGATGCGGATGGCTTCGCGGGCCCACTGTCGGTTGTCGCTCATGGTGATGGTTCTCGTTGAATCGGGCAGGAGAGGAATCTATTCGAATGGCTCGCTCATCAGCTTAGGAAAAATCCTATAGCGCGCACAGATACAGCTGAGTCTCAATATGTCAGGCAACTGCTAGGCTCAGCGTGGCTTGAGCCAGACGCCTTGTAACGCCATATAACAAAAAAGAATATAACTTTTGTTTTAACAACTAACAGTACGGGTTAGGGTGTCCCACCTTTTTGACTATTCGATGGAGAGCGACCTTGCCTCTGCGTAGCACTTTCACGCGTTTCTTTCAGTTGGAAGCTGCCAGCGGTCTGTTATTGATCGCCGCTGCTGTCCTCGCCCTGATTATCAACAACTCGCCACTGTCGTGGCTGTACACCGGCCTGCTCGACACCCCGGTGGTGGCGCAGATCGGTGCGTTGAAAATCGCTAAACCTCTGCTGCTGTGGATCAACGACGGTCTGATGGCGATGTTCTTCCTGCTCATCGGCCTGGAAGTGAAACGCGAAGTCCTCGACGGCCAACTGTCGAAGCCTTCACAGATCGTCCTGCCCGGTGCAGCCGCTATCGGCGGCATGCTGGTGCCGGCGCTGATCTACTGGTTCCTCAACCGTGACAATCCGGCAGCCCTCGACGGCTGGGCGATCCCGACCGCGACCGACATCGCCTTCGCCCTCGGCGTGCTGGCCTTGCTCGGCAAGCGCGTGCCGGTATCGCTGAAGCTGTTTCTGATGACCCTGGCAATCATCGATGACCTCGGCGCCATCGTGATCATTGCGATCTTCTACTCCGGCGAACTGTCGACTCTGTCGCTGGGGCTGGCGGCAGCGTGCATTGCAGCGCTGGTGGCGATGAACCGGCTCGGGGTGGTCAAGCTCGGGCCGTACATGATCATCGGCTTGATCCTCTGGGTTTGCGTACTCAAGAGCGGCGTCCATGCCACATTGGCCGGCGTGACCCTGGCCTTCTGCATTCCATTGCGCACGAAAAACGCGGAGCCGTCGCCGTTGCTGACCCTCGAACATGCGCTGCACCCATGGGTGGCCTACGGCATTCTGCCGCTGTTCGCCTTTGCCAACGCTGGCCTATCGCTGAGCGGCGTCACCGTGGAAAGCTTCACCCATCATGTGCCGATGGGCATTGCGGTGGGCCTGCTGTTGGGCAAGACGGTCGGTGTTTTCGGCCTGACATGGCTGGCCGTGAAGATCGGCATCGCCACCCTGCCCCAAGGCGCCAACTGGGGCCAGGTCATGGGCGTAGCTATCCTTTGCGGTATCGGCTTCACCATGAGCCTGTTTGTCGGTTCGCTGGCGTTTGAGCCGGGTGTGAGTGACTACGCTGGCATGGACCGGATGGGCATTTTGACCGGCTCGATTCTGGCGGCGCTGATTGGTTATGCGGTGACGGCGGCGGCGAGTCGCCGGAATACTCTGAAAAACGCTTGAGACGCATTTTTCTACAAAAGTCGAGGCCCTTCTATCCAGAGGGGCTTGGCTCTGAACCTCGCAAGTGTGCTATATCTTTGGTCGACAGCCGCACCTTCTCAGCACCGATTCTGGAGTCATCCATGTCACGTAAAGCAGAAAAACGCCCAATGACGGACGATCAGATTTCCATACAGGAGTCTCGGATTCCGGACATCGCTCTGAAGGCATTCAGCAACGCCTACAGAATGGCGCTCGCCAATGGTGCTGCAGTGCTCGTTGCTAAAGATGGTCAGCTATTTGAAGTGACAGAGAAGAGTTCTGTTGTTTTGCGCACAATCGGTACCTATGGAAACCTGAAAAGCGGCACCCGCCTGCACATCAACAAATCCTCGAAACAGGTTAATTCTTGAGCACACCGAGAATACGGATATTCGCAGGCCCGAACGGGTCAGGAAAAAGCACGTTCAATCGACTGGTTCCAGCGCATTTGCTGGGAAATTACATAAATCCTGATGACATAGAACGCTCAATCAAAGATACAGGGTATTTTGACTTCACCTCCTATCGCATCGAAGCTCACAAAGAAGACATCTTTGAATTCTTTCGTGAGCACGCTCTACTCAAGAAATCCCCTCACTCATTGGCAAAGCTGGATTCCCTGACAATCGACGGTGAACGGCTTAGCTTCGCAAATACTGTAATCGACTCGTACGTCGCATCAGCCCTTTCCGACTTCATACGAAGATCTTTGATCAAAGAGCGAATCAGCTTTACGTTTGAAACTGTCATGTCGTCCTCTGACAAGGTCAAACTGCTCGCCGAAGCTCATGCTTCCGGTTACCGGGTTTATGTTTACTACGTCGCTACCGCCGACCCTCAGATCAACATTGCCAGGGTTGCGTATCGTGTTAAACAAGGTGGGCACAGCGTTCCTCCTGAAAAGATAGAGGCGCGGTACTGGAGATCTTTGGAGCTTCTGTCTGATGCCATCCTGACCTCCAACAGAGCCTACATTTTCGACAACTCGGATGAAGGTAGCGAAGGCCTCACGCAGGTTGCGGAGATCACCGATGGCGAGCTGATTGAGATCAAATCAGATACTCAGCCACCTTGGTTCAAAGAGTTCGTGCTCGACAAATTACTGTAGTGCGCTGAACAAATTTTTCCTGCGGGCTCAGTCCTCTGAGTCTCGAACAACAGCCTATCTACAGATCAGCATCCGTCGAACAATCCCCACGTCTTTAGAGACGAGTCCTACAGCCACCATTTTCCTGCTTCGTTAACGTTGCGCAGCCCTTTGCGAAGGGCTGTCGATGGATGAGCAAAAGGACGATCAGTGGCTGGCAACAAGGACATTCCTCGGGTTTCCAACCCACCGCAAGGCGACGGGCATCACGTCACCTACCGCTACATGACGGCCACTGAACTGGCCGAGCGCGACGCCAGACAAAACGCTTACGACGCCATGCTGGCGCGGCAGGAGGCTTTCGAGCGCAGCCGTGAGGTGGCGGTCAAAAAGACAGAGCCCGTCCGTGCCGGCTGCGTATTCGCCAAGTCCTGCAAATTGCCGGATGCGATTATCGATTACTCCAGTCCTTCGGGGATGGTGCCGACCGACAGCCTGAAGGATTACGGCGACCTGATCCTGCTGGGCGCGCGTGAAGCCGATGAAAGCGGCGCAGTTCCTCTCAAGAAAATCGGCGCAACTGCTATTCCCGCCGGATTTGGCAGTCTGGTTTTGGCGGGATCGGTGTTTGAAACACTGCCCGCAGCTGTATCTAGTGCGGCTGTTGCGCCTTTAGTTGGTTTGGTTGCGCTGTTCATGCCATCGAGCCTTGGTGACAGCGCGCTCTATACCGACGAACAACTGCGTGGACTTGAACAGGCGCGAACGCGTGTTCGGTTGAGGGTCGAACAGCAGGCCGACGGCAGCCTGAAGGGCTACGGCTTCTACACCGGCAAGAATCGCGATTGGGAAATGGTTGATGTCGTGCAGTTCACCGTGCGAGACAGCCAGTTCATTGCGGATCTGGGCGAAGGCGTCGAGCTGATCTGGACGCCCGCCGTGGATGGCTCAGACATCCTCGGTATTCCCGCGCTGGAGGCTGCACCGCAGGCACCGCACATCTGGGTTTATCCGCCGACGAAAGCGGCGGATGGAATTCTGGTGAATCCGGTTTATCCGCCAGAGTATCGGGATTTCATTTTGGTGTTTCCGGCTAATTCGGGTGTTAGGCCGGTATACATCGTAGTCAGTACATCATCACGTAAAGGCTTACCGTCCGCGGGGCATAGTTATCATAGGCCTCCAAAAGCAGAGGAAATCACTGCATTTCCCGGACTGATAAAGGTGCAGAAAAAGAATCCTATACAAGGAGGCGGAGGACTTCGGGAACGGTGGAAAGATGCGAAAGGTAGAAAAATCTACGAGTGGGACTCGATGCACGGAGAGTTGGAGGTTTACCGAGCAAGTGACGGAACTCACCTAGGCGCGTTTGACCCTTTTACGGGGGAGCGACGCGAAGATGCGAAAGATGAAAGAAGCATCAGAAAAAAATATTTGTGAGGTTGATGATGGGATTAAAACTGAGGCTAGAGTGGTACGACAAGCAAACTGATCTGTGCGAAGGCGAAGAGTATTCCAAGGATTTAGGGGATGATGAGGGCGTTTTGAATGCCTTGGGAATACCGGTGGAAAACAACATAAACAATGGCGGTTTCAATGTTTTCGAAGAATGGGTTCCAATCATTCAGCCGTATTTTCAACATGGCATCGTCTTCAAAACTTACGATTATCAGATCTCTTTTGACTACAGCGATGTCTGGTGACGGTCTCTTATGATTTATAGGATTGAAGCATTCGATAGGAAAACAGAGTTTCTCGTTTTTGAAGAAGACCTGCCTAGCGGATGTGACGAGAACTTGGCTGCCATCATGAATTGGTCTTGTAAGCAGGAAGGCTGGGAGGGTTACGATCTTTCAAATGATCAGCTTGCCGCGCTGGAGAAACTGCTGGGAAGGAATGTCTTCGATCCGAAGGTCACCTTCCAACTGACGTGCAATGGACGTTGAAACGCATTAAAAAACCCCGACCAGTCACCTGATCGGGGTTTTCTTTACCCTGAATTCCGCTTAGTGCGAAACGCGGCTGGTCCCGCCAACGGTGGAGATGCGCACGCGCTCGCCTACGCGGAACACTTCATTCTCCTGAACCTGCTGCACATAGGCACGCATGCTGCCGTCGTCTTCACGTACGGTGATTTCCACACCCTGGGTACGGGTCAGACCTTCTTCGGTTGCCGAACCGATCAAACCGCCCGCCACTGCACCGATGACTGCAGCAACGATGCTGCCCTTGCCGCCGCCGATGGCGCTGCCGCCGACGCCGCCGACCGCTGCACCAGCGAGGCCGCCGATCGGGGTTTTGGTGCCTTCGATTTTCACCGGGCGCAGGGATTCGATGGTGCCCATGCGAATCGTCTGCACGCGACGCGCTTCGTCACGGGAGTAGGAGTCACCGGTCAGGCTCGATTGGCAACCGGTAAGCAACATCGCCATCGTGGAAAAGGAAGCAACCAGCAGAACAGACTTACGCATAGCATCAACTCCAAAGAAACATATAGTCATTAAACTCCGTGGCTTGACGCCTGTCACGACACTGCCCGGATAAATTGGCTTTCATTCAGGCGCTGTACAGACACCTGCACGCTCTCCCTGACGTAGCCCCTACAGTAGCGCCAAATTGGCAAATCTGCGCCACCGACACCAAGGATTTTCATGGATTACTTCATCATCGTCGTCACCACTGCCGCCGGTTTGTACTTCCATGGGTGGTTGTACGTGCGGATCAAACGCTGGATGGATCGCGACCTGGCGCTGTCATTGGCCGGCGAGGACGAGGGCAAGCGTGCCTTCATGCTCGAACAACTGGCTCGCGCTCAGGCGCAAAAGATCAAGCGCCGGGATCTGCCGAAGTGGCTGGAGGCCGCCGCGGCAGACTATCCCGCTCGGTAGACTGCTCAGGGTGCCAGACGTTCAAGAATCCAGTCGGCGCCCTGCACACGGTAGTTGAGGCGATCGTGCAGACGGCTCGGACGGCCCTGCCAGAATTCGATGCGCTCAGGCAGCAAGCGGTAACCGCCCCAGTGTTGCGGGCAGTCGGGCTGAGTATCGGAGAAACGCTGCTCGGTGGCCCTGAGCAAATCTTCCAGTTCACCGCGCCCGTTGATCACCCGGCTCTGCGGTGATGCCCAGGCACCGAGACGGCTACCCAGCGGACGCACCTGATAATACGCATCGGACTCCGCGGGCGTGACCTTGACCACCCGCCCTTCGATGCGCACCTGACGTTCCAGGGTCGGCCAGAAGAAGGTCATGGCGGCGAACGGGTTGGCCGCCAGGTGCTGGCCCTTGGCGCTGTCGTAGTTGGTGAAGAAGGTGAAGCCCTGCTCGTCCAGGCCCTTGAGCAGCAGAATGCGACAGTGCGGTCGCCCATCCTGGTCGACCGTGGCCAGGGTCATGGCGTTGGCTTCCACCGGCACCTGTTCGGTTTTCACCGCGTCGGCGAACCACTGGTGGAACAGCGCAAAAGGCTCGGCCGGGGCTTGCGCCTCGGTCAGACCATCCCGGGTGTAATCACGACGCATATCTGCCAGAGCCTGGGTCATGGCGCATTCCTTTTCGTTAGCGGATCACTTCTTGGTGGCATCGGTCGCGGCGACTTTCTTGTCGGTCGCGGCGGCTTTGGCTGGCGCAGTCTTTTTCGCTGGGGCCTTGGCCGGGGCCTTTTTAGCCGGCGCCTTGGCAGCAGCTTTTTTCACCGGAGCTTTTTTGGTCGCTGGCACAGCTGCTTTTTTCGCGGCTGGGGCCGGGGTCACCGGTTTGGCCGCTGGCTTGACGTCTTGCGCGGCGACCATGGTCACTGGCTTCGGTGCCGGCATGTTGTACTTGCTCAACAGGGCAACCATGGTGTTCTGCGGGGTCACCAGCAGTTCAACGCGACGGTTCAGGGCACGCCCCTCAACGCTGTCGTTGGCGGCACGCGGCGCTTCGGAACCCATGCCGCGCAGCATCAGGCGATCACGCTGCAGGCCGCTGAGACGGAAGATCGCCGCAATCGATTGGGCACGTTCCTGGCTCAGCTTGATGTTGGCAGGCGCAGCACCACTGGAATCGCTGTGGCCAAGGACCAGCACGGCCGTTTTCGGGTCGGCTTCAAGGATTTTCGCCACGCGGGTGAACGGGCCGAGGGTGACCGGCAGCAACATGGCTGGACGATCCGGGTTGAACGAGCCTTCGACCGGTGCAGTCACGACCAGCACGTTGTCACGGCGTTCGAGTTGCAGATTGCTGTCCTTGACCGCTTCGCGCAGGCGCGGCTCGTAGTCGTCGAGCCAGGCTTGAGTGACTTTCGGATCGGGCATCGGCACGGCTTTGGTGGTTGGCTGATCCTTGCCGCCAAACGGCCACCACCATTTGCCACCCGCGTCGGCTTCAGCTTTGGCCACGGTTGCCGGTTTTTTCGCTTCCGGGGCGACTTCAGCCTTCATGTCGGCTTTGACCGCTTCATCATCAGAACCGAACGGCCAGTACCACGGGTTGCTGCTTTCAGTCTTGGCCACGGGTGCGGTGGCCGCAGGTTTCAGAGGGGCTGGAGCCGGTGCTGGCTCCTTGGCCGCAACCTTGTCGGAAGAACCGAACGGCCACCAACTGCCGCCGTCCGCATCGTTTTTCGGGGTCTGTGCACAACCGGTGATCGCTACACACAGGGCCAGGGCGAGGGTCTTTTTAGATGACATTGAAAATCCACAAAATGAAGTAATGAAAAATCAGAGCTCTTTCGCCCGGATAAACAGCCGTTTTGAAACGAAAAACCGCTTGAGGTTCCGACCCTGGGACCTCGGATGCAACTTTACAGACAAGTGGCAAGCACCCGCGCGAGCTTCTGCGCGCGCGGATCCATCAAGACGTACGGCCCAAGGGTATTTGTCACAAAACCGAAGGCAACATCATGCTCAGGATCAGCGAAACCGATGGAACCGCCCGCGCCCGGATGACCGAATGCACGAGGGCCGAGACCATAAGTGGCGTTGGGCACATCCGGTTGATCAAGCATGCAGCCCAGACCGAAACGGGTCTGGGTCAACAGTGTCTTGTCTTCGCCGAGGCTGTGTTCGCGGGTCAGCTCTTCGAGCATGTCGCTTTCGAGGAGGCTGCCATCAAGCAGGCCCGCGTAGAAACCGGCCAGACTGCGCGCATTGCCGTGGCCATTGGCCGCCGGTTGCTGCATGCGCCGCCACTCCGGCTTGTTGGTGCTGGTGAGCACTGAAGGTGGGTTGGTAAAAGCGCGGGTGGTCATCGCGGTGGGCTCGCGCATGGTCACCTGCAGCAGACGTTGCGCGGCGGCATCGCCAGCGTTGCCTTTGCCGCGGGCAATGTGCGCCACACGGTGGAACTCTTCGTCAGCCAGACCGACGTGAAAATCCAGACCCAAAGGTTTAGCAACACGAGCAACGATCGATTCGCCCGGCCCACGACCGTCAGCGCGGCGCAGCAACTCGCCGATCAGCCAGCCATAAGTGATCGCGGCATAACCATGACCAGTACCCGGTGTCCACCATGGTGCTTCGGCCGCAAGGGCATCGACCATGGTTTGCCAGTCGTAGAGGGCTGCCGGCGCCAGCAGCTCGCGCAGCGCCGGCAAACCGGCCTGATGACAAAGCAATTGGCGCAGGGTCACGGACTCTTTGCCGGCGGCGGCGAATTCCGGCCAGTAGCGGGCGACCGGAACATCCAGTTGCAGCTTGCCTTCGGCGACCAGTTGCAGGGCGGTGACAGCGGTAAAGGTTTTGGTGCAAGAGAACAGGTTGGCGATGGTGTCGCTGTGCCAAGCCTCAGCACCATCTTTGTCGGCAGTGCCGGACCAAAGATCGAGGACGGTTTCTCCGCCGACCTTGATGCACAGGGCTGCGCCGCGTTCCTGGGGATCGTCGAACAGGGCGGCAAAAGCTTCGCGCACCGCTTCGAATTGAAGCTCGTAATGTCCCTGAATCTGCACCCGCAACTCCCCGCAAAAACGCTCTACAAAGTGGCCCGCATTGTTCCAGCCCCAGAGGGATTTGGGAACAGCTGCGGGCCAGACGGTTAAAAGCCAAGTCAAAAGATCGCAGCCTGCGGCAGCTCCTACATGGATTGCGTTTCTCAGTAGGAGCTGCCGCAGGCTGCGATCTTTTTAAAGCGTCACGCGTTAATGACCATTCCCCGAATGCCCACCGGCATGCCCTGCCCCCGGCCCTTTGCCGGCCTCGCCTTTGCGCCCGCCCTCAGCCTCATGCCCCGCCGCTGCGGCCGCTTTCTCAGCCTCTTTGCCAAGCTGATCAATGGCCTGCAAGTTGCTCTTGCGCACCGATTCGACAAAGCCCTGATACGGCAGATCCGTCACCCCGACCAGACCGAAATGACCGTTCTCACCATCGAGCAAACGCCCGGTCACCGGTTGATCGAGATACTGGAACCAGTGCACGCCGACAATCGACGGTTCGCTCAAGGCCTGCTTGAGGAAGTTGGCGTACGCCGGGCCGCGATCGTCTTCCTTGGCCACTGGCGTGACGCCGCCCCAGAACGGGCCACGATCCGCTGAGCCAAAGTTGAATTCGGTGATCAATACCGGTTTGTCCAAAGCGCCCAACGCAGCAAAGTCATAACCATCCTGCGGTTTGAGCGTGTACATATTGAAACTCAGCACATCGCAATACTGCGCGCAGGACGCCACGGCTTCCGGCGTACTGATGGCGAAACGGCCGCCGAGCAGCAACTGGTTCGGCGCGTGCCATTTCAGCGAGTCGGAAATGGTTTTGAAGTAGGTGTCAGCGAAGACTTTCTGGAAATATTTGAAGTCCGCTTCGATTTCCGGATGTTCCGGGCTCGGCAGCGGAGGCACAAAACCCGGGTCTTCCATCAATTCCCACGCCGGCAGATCGATGCCCCATGCCTTCGACAGCCCGGCCTGATTGCGGTATTTGTCGCGCAGTTGCTTGAGGAACGCGCGTTTGGCCGGCACGTCGGTGGTCATTTTCAGCGTGCCATAGGCCAGCGCGTAGCGGGATTTCGGATCGTCACCGGGACCGGCCCAGGCCAGTTCGTTGTCGGCGTAATAGCCGATCAACCACGGATCATCGCGATGATCGCGGGCAGCGATGGCGACGGCGCGCTCGGTGGCCATGGCGAAACGCGGATCGAACGGATCTGGCATGCCGCCCCACCAGTCGCTGCCGGTGCTGATGCTGGTGTAGTCGCCAACGATCGACAACGGCAAGGTGTACGGCACACGATCTGCATCACTTAGCGAATCGGCACTCCAGTTGCCAACCGTGTTGAAGCCCCAGGCTTGCAGACGATCAAGCGTGTGGCTGGCCCACTGTTGCTCATCGATGGTGGCCTTGCACGGTTCGGCAGCTTTTTCTGTTGTCGCTTGTACGGTTTCGGTTTTGGCCGCTTCAGCGACGCCGGACTTCGGCTCGGCAGGCACTGGGGCAGGCTCGGCGGCTTGGACGGCGGCCGTTTCAGCGGCTGCAGACTTCGCCGCTTCCGCTACCCCGGACTTGCTTTCACTGTCGGCTTTGCACGGCTCACCGTACACGCGCTGCAGGTTGGCGCCGTAGAAGTCGTACCAGCGCCCGCTGCCATAACCGCGACCCTGATCAACACCATTGCCGCCACGGTTGTCACCCTCGCCAAAGTGCTTGGCCAACGGGTCTTCAGGTTTAGGCAAGGATTCGAACATGTACTCACGACCGGCCACGTAGGTCTGGTTGACCTGCGGGCTGACGGTGTTCACGCCCAGCGAGTAAAACGGATGCCCTTCAGGCGTGACCAGATACCAGCGGCCATCACGTTTTTCGGTGCGGAAGAAACCGCTCGCCTTGAACGCCGGGCCTTTGTTCCAGCCACCGAATTTGTCCAGCGAGGACTTCTCACGCTCGGCCAGCCAGGTTTTCAGCTGTTGCTGTTCCTTGGCGGCGGCGGATTTCAGTTGTTCATCGTTGCTGACCTTTTCCGGCCACTTGCTGCGGGTCGATTGCCCGTAGGCGTCGACCAGATTGCCGTACACCGCTTGGGTAACCGAATCGCCGTCCTGCACGCCGAAACGCTCCAACAGCAAGCTCTGGGCGACTTTCGGCTGATCCATCGACAGGCTCACCGAGACCACTTGGCTGCGATCGATTTCGCCGCTGCTGGCGGCCAGCAGGATCCGCTGACCATCGACTGTCATCGGCATCGGCGGCCCGGCTTTCATGCCCTGACTCAGCGGCGTCGATGCCACTAGCGGTACCAACAGGGTTTGCGCAGGACCTGCTGGCAAGTCGACGCGACTGACCAGTGTCCGACCGTCGTTGCTCTGAATCTGCACGTAGACCGTCACCGCCCAGTCCATTGCGCTCTGCAAACGCAAGGTCATCATGCCTGACTGCGACCAGTCCCAGGCGCCAGCCTGCGGCGTCAGGCGCAAGGTCGGGCGGGCCACCGGATTGAACGTCACCCGGCGCAGCACTTCACCTTCCGGTGTCTGTTCGGCGTTGGCCTGCGGCAGATCCGCGTTTTCGGTGGCGATTTTCACCACGTCGGCAGGACGGACAAAGTTGAACAAGGTCTGCTGACCCGCAGGCGCCGCGAACAGCGGCGTGGCGAAGATCAAGGCGAATACGGCAGGCAACGAACGGCGGATCATAAGAACGGAGTTCTCCCTAACGACCAACAATGGCCAATGGAAAAGCGATAGCAGAGAGATAGACAACACGGCGGGCAAAACTGCCCACCGTTGTCTCAGGATATTTCACGACGGAAAGGAGGCAACGCATTGAGGATCGCCTTGCCATAGCGCTGAGTGACCAGGCGCCGATCAAGCAAGGTGATGGTGCCGCGGTCTTCTTCGGTACGCAGCAGACGCCCGCAAGCCTGAACCAGCTTCAGCGAAGCATCGGGCACGGAGATTTCCATGAACGGATTGCCGCCACGGGCTTCGATCCATTCCGACAGCGCCGCTTCGACCGGATCATCCGGCACCGAGAACGGGATCTTGGCGATCACCACGTGCTCGCAGTAGGCACCCGGCAAGTCGACACCTTCGGCAAAACTGGCGAGACCGAACAGCACGCTGGAATCACCGCCATCGACCCGCGCCTTGTGCTTGTTCAGGGTTTCCTGTTTCGACAGGTTGCCTTGAATGAACACTTGCTTGCGCCAGTCGCGGTCGAGGCCGTCGAACACGTCCTGCATCTGTTTGCGCGAGGAAAACAGCACCAGGGTGCCGCGCGAACCTTCGACCAGATCGGGTAACTCACGAATGATCGCTGCCGTGTGGGCCGCCGCATCGCGCGGGTCGGCCTTCAGATCCGGCACGCGCAACACACCGGCGTCGGCGTGATGGAACGGGCTCGGCACCACGGCGGTAACGGCTTTTTTCGGCAGGCCGGCGCGCATGCGGAAGCGGTCGAAGGTACCCAGAGCGGTCAGCGTTGCCGAAGTCACCAGACAGCCGTAGGCCACGTTCCACAAGCTACGACGCAAGGTTTCCGCCGCCAGAATCGGGCTGGCGTTGACCTCGATGTCGAATAGCGAACCGCTTTCGGCCAACGTCAGCCAGCGCGCCATCGGCGGGCTGTCTTCCGGATCTTCGGCGGTAAAGGCTGTCCACAACTCCCAGTTGCCCGAAGCACGGGACAACAGGCTGCCGAACAGCGGGTACCACTCTTCGGCCTGATTGCTGGCGATGCCGATGTTGACCTCGCCGTCCATGCCTTCCTTGAGCAGGTCGGTGAGGCGCGTGAACAGATCGTTGAGACGGGCAAAGCCTTTCTTCAGCTCGATGCCCATTTCGCGCATGTGCTCGGGAATCACCCCGGCGACGAAACGATGGCGTGGACGCTCACGGCCCTCGACGTCTTCGCCCGGTTTGAAATCGGCGACCTGCTCGCAGGCGCTGAACATGAACTGCTGCTGGGCCTTGATCTCCCGCGCCAGCTCCGGCACTTGCTCGATCAATTTGCCGAGGTCGCCCGGCAGCGGGTGCTGGGCCAGCAATTTGGTCAGGTTCTTCGCGGTGGTTTCCAGCCAGTCGGCGGTGGAACGCAGGCGTGTGTAGTGGGCGAAGTGACCGATCGCCTTGTCCGGCAGGTGGTGACCTTCGTCGAACACGTAAATGGTGTCGCGCGGATCCGGCAGTACCGCGCCACCGCCCAGCGCCAGGTCAGCCAGGACCATGTCGTGGTTGGTGACGATGACGTCGACCTTGCCCATGCCTTCGCGGGCCTTGTAGAAGGCGCACTGGCCGAAGTTCGGGCAATGCCGGTTGGTGCACTGGCTGTGATCGGTGGTCAGGCGCGCCCAATCGGCGTCTTCCAGCGCATTCGGCCAGCTGTCACGGTCGCCGTCCCACTTATTGCCGGCGAGTTTCTCGATCATGCTGGTGAACAGCTTCTGACTGGCCTCATCGACCTCGATCTTGAAGCCTTCTTCTTCGAACAGCTGGGCAGTGGCGGTTTGCGCGTGGCCTTCCTGCAACAGCATGTCGAGCTTGGACAGGCACATGTAGCGGCCACGGCCCTTGGCCAGCGCAAAGCTGAAATTCAGCCCGCTGTTGCGCATCAGGTCGGGCAAGTCCTTGTAGACGATCTGCTCTTGCAGGGCGACGGTCGCGGTGGCGATCACCAGGCGCTTGCCGGCCAGTTTCGCGGTGGGGATCGCGGCCAGGCTGTAAGCGACTGTCTTGCCAGTACCGGTGCCGGCTTCCACCGCAACAATCGCGGGGTCGCCACTGCGCCGGCCTTCGTCGTCGGTGTCGATATCCCCGAGGACTTTGGCGATTTCAGCGATCATCAGGCGCTGACCGTAACGCGGCTTGAGGCTCTTGGCCTCTAGAAAACGCGAGTAGGCGCCCTGGATCGTGGTTTTGAGTTCAGTGCTGATCATTGAGTGTCGGGCGCAAAAAACGCTGGATAAATTTTCAGTGGTTTGGATCGGCGGCTATCATACCCCGCGAATCGATCCTGCGCAGAACGGAGTAACCCAATGACACTTTTTAGCCTCGTCTACCCGCTGCATGTCTTGTCCGCCCTGGTCTGGGTCGGCGGCATGTTTTTCGCCTGGATGGTCCTGCGCCCGGCGGCTGTGAAGGCCCTCGACGGCCCAGCCCGCCTGACCTTGTGGGTGGAAGTGTTTCAGGGTTTTTTTCGTTGGGTCTGGGTTGCGGTGATCCTGTTGCCGATCAGCGGTGTGGGCATGTTGCATTTGCAGCAGGTCGGCTTTGAGACCGCGCCGAAATATGTGCAGGTGATGATGGGCTTGTATGTGGTGATGACGGCGCTGTTTATCCGCATTCAGGGGCTGATGCTGCCGGAGTTGCGTACGGCGGTGGACGCGAAAGACTGGCCGGCGGGTGCGGCAGTGCTGGGGCGGATTCGCCGAGTGGTGGGGCTCAATCTGATTGTCGGGTTGGTGTTGGTGGCGATTGCGGCGGCAAGACCGATGATCTGAAAATCAAAAGCCCCTCACCCTAGCCCTCTCCCGGAGGGAGAGGGGACTGAATGGGGGATATTGAAGAGTTACGCCGACCTGAAGGATTAGCTTTGAATCCATAATCGACACGGTTTTTCAGGTCGATGGATAGCCTGAGTCACCTCGGTCGGCCCCCTCTCCTCCGGGAGAGGGCTGGGCGGGCGGCGTTCCGATGAGGGTCTGCCTTTAAAGGCGTTGCACAGTCACAGCCCCCGCCGCCCCCACTGGCCCAGGCTGTCCATCCGCCCCGGCCTTGCCGTTCTTGCCGCCATCGGCGCGATACACCAGGCAGCCCTTGGACTTGCCACCCTTCCCTGCTTTGCCGCCAACGCCTGCCGGACCGCCAGCACCGCCCGCGACATTGACCTTGATCAGCTCGGCTGGAAACTCGCGCGGCACTTCAAGGCGCACCAGCGCTCCCGGTGCACCCGGTTGGCCGTCGCTGCCGTTACTGCCATCAAAACCGTGCCCGGCCGAACCGTAGGTGCAGCCCGGGTCTTCGCCATTACCGCCATCGAGGCCGACAAACCCCGGCGCACCGGTGCCGCCACGGGCATCGACCAACAGTTGCGGCGCGTTCAAAGCTTTGAATTGCAGATTCAGATTGCGCCCGGCACGGGCGGCTTTCTCATAAGTCCCCGGTGCACCCCGTGCAGTAATCCGGCTGCCATCGCTCAGCTCTGCACGAGCTACCTTCATCTCCAAAGCGTTCTCGCTCGGAACGATCGCGATACGGGCTTCATGGCCAAGACGTAACTCGCCCACGGTCAGTTCGGTCACGTTGGCAGGAATCAGCAACGTGCCGTAATCGGCCACTTCGAGTTTTTCCAGCTGCAACGTGCTGGCGGTGTTGGGCAAACGCATCAGCGAGTTGGTTTCAACGCTGACCACCTGGGCACAGGCCAATGGGCTGATAAATGCAGCGAGCAGGCAAAGTTTACGCATGGGAAGAAGCCTCCGGAGCGGCCGGGGCCGGGATGGATTGCAAGTGGAATACGCCGAACAGCAGGATGCGGCCACGGTCACGCCAAGGGTGCGGACGGCCTTTGAGGCTGCGATTGCACAGCAGCACTTCGAGTAGATGAATCAGCAACAGCAGGCCGCCGGCCAGATTGACCAGCAGATGCAGCGGATGTACGAACGGCACCAACTGATTGGCCAGCACCACGCAGCAGAACAGCAGGGTCAACAACCGCCCCAGCCCCCAGAACACTTTCATACGCTCCCCCGTGTTGCGAATTATTCTTTGGGCGCACAGTAACGGCTTCTGCGGGGGATAAGCCAGAGGCACAAATGAAAAAACTTCGCCGCGCCGCCAAATGGCTGCCGGAACGACTTTGATAATCGTCCGGCAGCTCTAGCCTGCGCCCTACAGAGGCGTCCTAGCGATTGATATGCAACTCCACGCGACGGTTCTGCGCGCGCCCTTCATCGGTTGCGTTATCGGCCACCGGTTCACTTTCTCCGCGCCCTTCGCTGGTGAGCTTGTTCGGCGCCAGCCCCTGACTCAGCAGATACGCCGCGACACTACTCGCCCGCCGTTCCGACAAGGCCTGGTTGTAGGCATCCGAACCTTTGCTGTCGGTGTGGCCAATGACCTTGATGCTGACCACGTCGGCATTGCGCAGCTTGTCCATCAGCGTATCGAGCTGGGCTTTCGCCGCCGGGGTCAGGTCGGATTTGTCGAAATCGAACAGCACGTTGCCGGCATCGCTGAGGGTGATGACTTCAGTTTGCGGCGCAGGCTCCGGCACTTTTTCCGTGACCGGGTATTGCGGTAGCGGGCAACCACGGTGATCGACCGGGGTATTTTCCGGGGTGTCCGGGCAACGGTCGCGGCGGTCGAACACGCCGTCGCCGTCTTCATCGCCGTCCTGGGCATAACAGATCAGTCCGCCGGTAAGAATCCCCAGCGCTGCGCCGCCACCGGCCCAGCCGCCACTTTCAATGGCGCCGAGACCGCCACCGACCAGCCCGCCGATAAGGCTGCAGATCGGCCACGTACGTTGATTGAGGGGTGCAGTGCCATCGCTGTGGGTGGCGCAACCGGTAAGCAAGCTGCCAAGCAGTAGCACCGGCAAGACGGACCTTGAGAAAACAGTCATTGTGAAAGCTCCTGTGTCACCGGCCCATACCGGTTACACAGGAGTAAAGACCCGCATCCGCGACTGCACAAGCCGCGGATGCGAGAGGGGCTTAACGCTGGATTTTGATTTCGGTACGACGGTTTTGCGCGCGACCGTCAGCGGTTTTGTTGTCGGCCACTGGCTGGCTTTCACCCAGACCGGACACCGAAACGAAGCTGGCGCGTGGCACACCTTGCTGGATCAGGTAGTCCACCACCGAATGCGCACGACGATCCGACAGTTTTTTGTTGTAGGCATCGCTGCCCACGCTGTCGGTATGACCGGTCACGGTCAGTTGCGCCGTCGAGGATTCCTGTTTCAGGCGGGTGGCGACCTTGTCGAGCACTTGCTTGTCAGGGCCGGTCAGCGTCGCTTTGTCGAACTGGAAGTGCACATCACGGATGACAATGGTTTCTTCCTTGACCACTACCGCTTCTTCAACCACCGGCGCAGGGGCTGGTGGAGGGCAACCGTCAGCGTCGACCTGTACGCCTTTAGGCGTGCCCGGGCACTTGTCGCGACTGTCCGGCACACCATCGCCGTCTTCGTCGCCATCACCGTGAACCCAGCAATAGGCCGCTGCCGTGCCGCCGACCAGCAACGCACCGTAGCCGGCCCACGCCGAACTTTCGGTCGCGCCGAGACCGGCACCGACAACACCACCGACCGCCGCACAGGTCGGCCAGTCGGTTTTCTGTAAACCTGCGCAACCAGTCAACACACTGGTTAGCAGAATCAAAGGTAATGCTGTCCGAACTATGCTCATCTGGTTTTCTCCTGAGGGATCGGCTTAAAACCGATTCAGGGAGTAAAGACCGGAGTTTTAATCTCCGCCAGCAATAGGCCACCGCTGTTTGCGAGCCTGTTCACAGGACTTCGGCACATTTGCCGCAAACGGGCGGAACAGGGCTCTTTGCCCGCACCGTCAGGCAGGCTAGTCTTGGCGGTCTGATTGAGGAGCTTTGATGAACGTCGCCATTTCTTCCCGCACGCCGCAACAGGCGCTGGCCGCTTTGCTGGATCGCTACGCCCCGGCGCGTCTGCTGCTGATCGGCGCCAGTGAGTTTCCGGCCTTGAGCGCTTTTAAACAGGCGCATCCAGACACCACCGTGGCCCATGCCGCGCCGGGCCCATTGCCTGCTGAACTGGCGGCGCAGCGTTTCGACCTGGCGCTGGTGGTCGATTGTCTGGAACATTTGCCCAAACGCGATGGCCTGAACCTGTTGGGCGGGATTCGCAATCTCAACGCCAGCCGCATCGCCGTGCTGGCAGACCTGTCAGCCAGCGGCTGGCAGGAAACCGACTTCTATTCGCTGGCGCTGCAAGCCAGTGAACGTTTTCAACGCGACGATCAAGTGCTGACACTGTTCACCTATGATCTGCTTGACTACAAACAAGTCCCCGACTGGCTCAACTCACGGTTCTGGGCCAATCCGGAAAACTTCGGGAAATACTGGTGGTAATGCAATGAGTACAGCCATTTGCCCGTGCGGCAGCGGCAATCTGCTGGAGGCCTGCTGCGGCCACTATCACGACGGCCACCCGGCGCCGTGCGCCGAAGCGCTGATGCGTTCGCGCTACAGCGCCTATGTGCTGGGTTTGATCGATTATCTGGTGGCGACCACCCTGCCTGCTCAGCAAGCGGGACTGGATCGCCAGTCGATCAGTAACTGGAGCGCGCAGAGCACCTGGCTTGGCCTTGAGGTCGAGAGTTCGGAAGTGCTCGGCGGTCAGCCAGAACACGCCTTCGTCACTTTCACCGCGCGCTGGCACGATGATCAGGGTGAGCACAGCCACCGCGAGCGCTCCTCGTTCGTGCAGAACGCCGGGCGCTGGTACTTCATTGATCCGACGGTGCAGTTGAAGCTGGGGCGCAATGACAGTTGCCCCTGCGCCAGCGGGCAGAAGTTCAAGAAGTGCTGTGCGGGGTATTTCGGCGCTTGAGGTTGAAGATCAAAAGATCGCAGCCTGCGGCAGCTCCTACACAGGATTTGCGTTTCCCCTGTAGGAGCTGCCGCAGGCTGCGATCTTTTAGCGTCTAGACTGGCACCAAAGGGAGTTAAACCATGCTCGGTCGTCGGCGCACCTGCCAATGCTTCATTCTGATGCTGATGCTCAATCTCGGCGGTTGCGCGTCGTGGTTCAGCGATGACAGCGTCGATCCCGCCGTGCATCTGGTCAAAGTCGAAGTGGTGCGCGCCAAACTGCTCGAACAGAAATTCATCCTGCACTTTCGCATCGACAACCCCAACGACAGCGACCTGACCGTGCGCGGCCTGGACTACCGCATTCATCTGGCCGATATGCTGCTGGCCGAAGGCGAGCATGAACACTGGTTTACGGTCGGGCCGAAACGCAGTGCCTACTTCAAGGTGCCGATCCGCACCAACCTGTGGCCGAAGGTAAAAGACGTGGTGAAAATGCTGAAAAATCCGAATCAGCAGATTCCCTATCGTTTGCAGGGTGAGATGGAAACCGGTTTATTCATCGCTCACTACGTGCACCTTGAGCGCAATGGCGTGATAATCCCCGCCGATTTAATTCCGGAGCAACACCGATGACTCAGCAACCTCATGTCCATGGCCCTGACTGCAACCACGATCATGATCATGACCATCACGATCATGACCACGGCCACGTTCACGGCCCGAACTGCGGCCACGCCCACCAGGAACCGGTGCGCAACGCCCTGAAAGACGTCGGTCGCAACGACCCTTGCCCATGCGGCAACGGCAAGAAATTCAAGAAGTGCCACGGCGCTTGATGCTCGGGGCGAAGACCCTCTTCGCCTGACAGACCGCTTTCGCGAGCAGGCTCGCTCCCACAGTCAATCGAGTTCCTTCAGTTGGAATACGGCCCACTGTGGCAGCGAGCCTGCTCGCGAAGGGGCCGGCACATACGACGAAATTTTTTCAGCCAGCCTTTAGAATCTGCGCAGCACTGACCACCGTCGCATACTCCCCGTGCAAATTCCCCAGCGACATCCCGTGCACCTCTTCAGCGGTACGCAGCGTGCCGAAATAGTCGGCCTTGTCGAAGGTGAAACAGGCATCCTCCGCGACCCACGCATCGAACCCCAGATTGCCCGCCGTGCGCGCCGTGGATTCCACGGAGTTGTTCGTCGCCACGCCAACAATGATCAACTGCCCGATCCCCGCCTCACGCAACCGCGCCTCTAACCCGCTAGCACAAAACGCATCGGGCACCTGTTTCTGAATCAGCCATTCACCGTCCTGCGGCAAAAACCGCTGCTGAAACTCCACCCCCTCCTGTTCCGGCCAAAATACCGAATCCGGCTCGCGCGACAAATGCTGCACATGCACCACCGGCCGACCGCTACGCCGCCAAAGCCCCAGCAGATCGCGGATTCGCTCCTCCGCCTGAGGATTATTCCTTCGCCCCAAACGCGGCTGCAGGATGCCTTTTTGCTGGTCGATGATGATCAGTGCAGCGTTGGCCTGAAGCTCCATGGCGATTTTTCTCACGCGGGGTCATTGAATTCTGCGCAGTTCAGCATCACCTCTTCCTACTAAGCAAGCTATCGAACGCACACGGGACGACCTGACGCCGGCGTTTGCTGTCCGCACACACGTCCATTTCTGCTTTGGAGTTTTCCATGATCGATCTGTATTACTGGACCACCCCCAACGGCCACAAGATCTCCCTGTTCCTTGAAGAAGCCGGCCTGCCGTACAACGTCCATCCGATCAATATCAGCCAGGGTGAGCAGTTCCAGCCGCACTTTCTGAAAATCGCGCCGAACAACCGCATTCCGGCCATCGTCGATCATGAACCGGCCGATGGTGGCGAGCCGCTGTCGCTGTTCGAATCCGGGGCGATTCTTTTGTATCTGGCGGAGAAAACCGGAAAGTTTCTGCCCAAAGACCTGCGCGGTCGGCAAACGGCGCTGCAATGGCTGTTCTGGCAGATGGGCGGACTGGGGCCGATGGCCGGACAGAATCACCATTTCAGCCAGTTCGCACCGGAAAAAATCCCCTATGCAATCAAGCGCTACATTGATGAGACGGCGCGGCTGTATGGCGTATTGAACAAACAACTGGCCGATAACGCATTCGTCGCCGGCAGCGAATACAGCATTGCCGACATGGCGATTTATCCGTGGATCGTCTCGCACAAATGGCAGAGTCAGAATCTCGAAGACTTCCCCCATGTGCAGCGCTGGTTCAACCACATCAAGGATCGCCCAGCGACAGTGAAGGCCTACGCGTTGGTGCAGAAAATCAATCCACCGAAGTCCTGAATCGCCGTGATTCTGATCGTTCCCACGCTCTGCGTGGGAATGCAGCCCGGGACGCTCCGCGTCCCTTCAAAGCCGAACTCGGAGCGTCCGTTGAGGCATTCCTTTGCTGCGCGCTGAAACGATCGTCGAGAACTGAAGAAATAACTCTGTCGCCCGCTTGCGCGGCACCCTCCTGCTCACTAACGTAGCGCCTTTACTGACGCTACCCCCCGCAGGAGCTTTGCCATGGCCTCGCCAGCCCTCACACATTTTCTTCCCCGGTTCGGCGTTGCCGCAGCAGTGGCCGGTGTTTTGGGCCTGTCCGGTTGCCAGACCTGGAACGCTCAGGACACCCTCCCGCCGACCTCCGGTGTGCAACCGCTCAAGGGCCTGGCGCAGAACGTGTCGGTACGCCGCAATGCCATGGGCATGCCGTTGATCGAAAGTAATACTTTCCACGACGCGCTGTTCAGCCTCGGCTATGTGCACGCCAGCGACCGCATCAACCAGATGGTCACCTTGCGCCTGCTCGCTCAGGGCCGTCTGGCGGAAATGTCCGGCGCGTCGATGCTCGACGCCGACCGCTACATGCGCGCGGTCAATCTGAAGAAAAGCGCCGGCGAGCTGTACAAAGCCTCGTCGCCACGCCTCAAGCGTTTCTTCGAAGTCTATGCGCGGGGTGTCAACGCCTACCTGTTCCGCTACGCCGACAAGTTGCCGGGCGATCTCGCCTCCAGCGGTTACAAGCCTGAATACTGGAAGCCGGAAGATTCGGCACTGATTTTCGCCCTGCTGAATTTCAGCCAGTCGGCCAACCTGCCGGAAGAAATTGAATCCTTGGTGCTCGCGCAAACCGTGACCAGCGACAAACTGGCCTGGCTGACGCCGTCCGCGCCGGACGAAAACCTGCCACTGGCCGAGGCCGACAAGCTGCAAGGCCTCAAGCTCAACGGGCAAATCCCCGGTCTGACCGAGCTGAGCAACGCCAGCCAGCAACTGTCGGCGCTGAACCTGCTGGGCACCACGTCTTCAAACAACTGGGCGATCGCCCCGCAACGCAGCCGCAGCGGCAAGAGCCTGCTGGCCAGCGACGCCCATGGGCCGCTGGCCGCGCCGTCGCTGTGGAGCTTCGTGCAGATCCGCGCGCCGAAATATCAGGCGGCGGGCGTCACCGTCGCCGGTTTGCCGCTGGTCCTCGGTGGCTTCAACGGCAAAGTGGCGTGGAGCACGACCAGCGTGCTCGGCGATAACCAGGATCTGTTCCTGGAAAAAATCCGTCGCCAGGGCAGCAGCCTGACCTACGAGGTCAACGGCAAATGGCAACCGCTGGGCGTGCGCAACGAAACCTACTTCGTCAAAGGCCAGCGGCCGATTCGCGAAGCGGTGTACGAAACCCGTCACGGCGCGTTGCTCAACAGCGCTCAAGCGGCGGCGCAAGGCAGCGGTTTCGGTCTGGCCTTGCAAACCCCGAGCTTCACTGACGATAAATCGCTGGACGCATTTTTTGACCTGACCCGCGCACAAACCGTCGAGCGCGCCTCGGATGCCAGCCGTGAAATCCGCGCCATCGCCCTGAATCTGGTGTTCGCCGATGCGAGCAACATTGGCTGGCAAGTCACCGGGCGTTTCCCCAATCGGCGTGAAGGCGAAGGTTTGCTGCCATCGCCGGGCTGGGAAGGTCGCTATGACTGGGACGGTTACGCCGACCCGATGCTGCACCCGTACGATCAGGACCCGGCACAAGGCTGGCTCGGCACCGCCAACCAGCGCGTGATTCCACACGGTTACGGCATGCAGTTGTCGAACTCCTGGGCGGCGCCGGAGCGTGGCGAGCGTCTGGCGGAGCTGGCCGGCAGCGGCAAGCACGACAGCCGTAGCGTGATCGCCATGCAATACGACCAGACCACCACCTTCGCCGCCAAGTTGAAGAAAGTCTTCGAAGCACCGGGCATGAAACAACCGCTGAAACAGGCGATTGACGCTCTGCCGGAAGCGGATCGCAGCAAGGCGCGTGAAGCGTTCACGCGGTTGATGGCGTTCGACGGCAAGCTCAGCCCGACCTCGGCGGATGCGGCGATCTATGAGTTGTTCCTGCAGGAAAGCATGAAGCAGATCTTCCTCGACGAACTCGGCCCGGAATCGAGCGCGGCGTGGAAAGCGTTTATTGCCAATGGTGATTTGTCCTACGCAGCGCAGGCCGATCATCTGTTGGGACGCGAAGACAGTCCGTTCTGGGATGACATTCGCACGCCGCAGAAAGAGGATAAAGCGCTGACTCTTGCCCGTAGCTTCGCGGCGGCGATCAGCGCTGGCGACAGTCAGTTGGGCGGCGATCACCGGGCCTGGCAGTGGGGCAAATTGCACAGCTATGCGTG
The DNA here is from genome assembly GCF_979258655.1 of Pseudomonas sp. AC242. Classification (NCBI taxonomy): domain Bacteria; kingdom Pseudomonadati; phylum Pseudomonadota; class Gammaproteobacteria; order Pseudomonadales; family Pseudomonadaceae; genus Pseudomonas; species Pseudomonas sp. AC242. The sequence continues at coordinate 622,534 of NZ_OZ409873.1, read as the reverse complement.
GAAGAACAGCAATGGACAGATCGTGCGCGGGCCTCTGGCGGCGGGTGGCGATCACACCACGTTGAACACTTCGGCGTTCACCTGGGGTCAGGATTTCACCACCACCCGCGCGCCGTCGATGCGCTTCATCGTTGACTTCGGTCAGGCTGAGCCGCTGATGGGCCAGAACGGTACGGGACAATCGGGTAATCCGGTCAGCCCGAACTACCTCAATGGCATCGATGCGTGGCTGAAGGGCCAGTACATCGGCTTGCCGATGCAGCCGCAGAACTTTGATCGGGTCTATGGCAAAACTCGTTTGACCCTAACTCCCGGCAAATAAGCTGAACGGCAAAAGCCCCTCACCCTAACCCTCTCCCAAAGGGAGAGGGGACTGACTGGGGATGCTTGAGTCATACGCCGACCTGAACGTGCACTGCCGAATCCAGAATCAACTCGGTTCGTGCCTTGCCGAATCCGTAATCGACTCGGTCTTACAGGTCGATGTAGCTGGCCAGACACCTCGGTCAACCCCCTCTCCCTCCGGGAGAGGGCTGGGGTGAGGGGCTTTTGATCTGGTCCAGAATCTGTGCTCGACTCGGTTTTTTCAGGTCGATGTCAATCGCCAGACACCTCGGTCGGCCCCCTCTCCCTCTGGGAGAGGGCTGGGGTGAGGGTTGCTCTTCAAAGTCGATAGAACTTCCGGACACGCGCCAACCTCATAGCTAACAAGCCCCCCATTTCTGGTAACGACATGGACCTTGTTATCGCCCGCCCCGAAGGCCTTTATTGCCCTGCGGGAGATTTCTACATAGATCCGTGGCGCCCCGTCGAGCGCTCGGTCATTACCCATGCCCACGGCGATCACGCCCGTACCGGCAACCAGCATTACCTCGCCAGCAGCGCCAGCGAAGGGATTTTGCGCGCGCGTCTGGGGCAAGACATCAACCTGCAAACCCTCGCCTACGGCCAGCGCCTGACGCACCACGGTGTCACCTTGAGCTTTCATCCGGCCGGCCACGTGCTCGGTTCGGCCCAAGTGCGTCTGGAATACGGCGGCGAAGTCTGGGTCGCGTCCGGCGATTACAAGATCGAACCGGACGGCACCTGCGCCCCGTTCGAACCGGTGCGCTGCCACACCTTTATCACCGAATCGACCTTCGGCCTGCCGATCTACCGCTGGCAACCACAGGCGCAGGTGTTCAGCGAGATCAATCAGTGGTGGGCGGCGAATATTGCCGCCGGCAAGGCCAGCGTGTTGTTCTGTTACTCGTTCGGCAAGGCCCAGCGGATTCTCCACGGCATCGATGAATCCCTCGGCCCGATCCTCAGCCACGGTGCGGTCGAACCGCTGAATCGGGTCTACCGCGAGGCTGGTGTGTACCTGCCGCCGACGATCTACGCCGGCGACTTGAAAAAAAGCGATCCGATCATGCGCCAGGCCCTGGTCATCGCTCCGCCCTCGGCCGGAGGCAGCACCTGGATGCGTCGCTTCGGCGAGTTCAGCGACGCGTTCGCCAGCGGCTGGATGCGTTTGCGCGGCACCCGGCGGCGGCGCGGCGTCGATCGTGGTTTCGTGCTTTCCGATCACGCTGACTGGCCCGGCCTGCTCTGGGCCATTGAGCAAACCGGCGCAGAGCGGGTGATGGTCACCCACGGCTCGATCGGCGTGCTCGTGCGGCATCTGCGCGAACAGGGTCTGGATGCCCAGGGTTTCAATACCGAATACGGCGATGACGAAGAAGAAAACCTCGCCACCGAACCGACCATCGCCGAGATGCCAGCATGAGAGCATTCGCCGAGTTGTACGCCGAACTCGACGCGACCACGTCAAGCAACGCCAAACTGGCGGCAATGCAAACTTACTTCGCCCAGGCCGAACCGCATGACGCCGCGTGGGCGGTGTACTTCCTCTCCGGGGGCGGCCCCGGCAACTGGTGCCGGTCCGAATCCTGCGCGAACTCGCCGTCTCAGTCTCCGGCCTCGAGCCGTGGCTATTCGAGGAAAGCTATCAAGCGGTCGGCGACCTGGCGGAAACCATTTCTCTGGTACTCGCGGAAAACCTGCACAGCTCCGACGCCGGCCTCGCCGAATGGATCGAAGACAAACTTCTGCCGCTGCGCGGTGAAACTCCGGAATACCTCAGCCGACAACTGCCCGCCCTGTGGGCGCAACTGGATCGATCGAGCCTGATGCTGTGCATCAAATTGATCACCGGCAGTTTCCGCGTCGGCGTCTCGAAACTGCTGGTTACCCGCGCCTTGGCGTCGATGGCCGGGCTGGACAGCAAACGCGTGGCGCAGCGTCTGGTCGGCTACACCGACCTGTCCAATCGGCCGAGCGCCGCCAGCTACCTGAAACTGATCGCCCCGGAATCCAGCGATGAGCATGCCCAGCGCGGCGGCCAGCCCTACCCGTTTTTCCTCGCCCACGCCTTGTCGCAACCGGTGGAAGAATTCGAAGCGCTGATCGGCCCGGCCAGCGACTGGCAAATTGAATGGAAATGGGATGGCATCCGTGCACAAGTGGTCAAGCGTGAAGGCCGGCTGTGGATCTGGTCGCGGGGCGAGGAACTGGTGACCGAGCGTTTTCCCGAATTGGAAGTGCTGGTACACGGCTTGCCCGACGGCACGGTGATCGACGGCGAAATCGTCGTGTGGAAAAGCACGCATCCGCGTACTGAAGATGCTTTCGATCCGCAATCGACCGAACCTGCGGCGGTGCAACCCTTCGCCTTGCTGCAACAACGCATCGGCCGCAAAACCCTCGACAAGAAAATCCTCGAAGACGTGCCGGTGGTGGTGCTCGCTTACGACTTGCTTGAATGGCAGGACGAAGACTGGCGCAACCAGCCGCAGGCCAAACGTCGCGCGCAACTGGAAGACGTCATCGGCCGCTGTAACAGCCCGGTATTACTGCCCTCACCGGTGCTGACCGGCAGCGACTGGTTCGACCTCGCCCGCCAGCGCGAGTCATCGCGGCGCTTGGGTGTCGAGGGCATGATGCTCAAGGCGCGGGATTCGCTGTACGGCGTCGGCCGCACCAAGGACATGGGCGTGTGGTGGAAATGGAAGGTTGATCCGTTCAGTGTCGATGCCGTGTTGATTTACGCCCAGCGCGGTCATGGTCGGCGGGCCAGCCTGTACAGCGATTACACCTTTGCCGTGTGGGACGGCCCACCCGAGTCCAGCCAACGCGCGCTGGTGCCGTTTGCCAAAGCCTATTCGGGGCTGACCGATGAAGAAATGCGCCAGGTCGACAGCATTGTGCGCAAGACCACGGTGGAGAAATTTGGGCCGGTGAGTAGCGTGAAACCGAGTCTGGTGTTTGAGCTGGGCTTCGAAGGCATCGCCCTGTCGCGGCGGCACAAGAGCGGCATCGCGGTGCGTTTCCCGAGGATGTTGCGCTGGCGGCAGGATAAAACCGTGGAAGAAGCGGATAGCCTCGCGACCTTGCAAGATCTGTTGGCCTGACCCCAATCTCCCGGACATTGATCGTTCCCACGCTCCGCGTGGGAATGCAGCCTGGGACGCTCCGCGTCCCCCCAAAAGCCAAACGCGGAGCGTCCGTTGAGGCATTCCTTTGCTGCGCATGGGAACGATCAGCCACAAAACAGTGCATGCTTTCTGCAATGCCCATTTCCGGGCATTCAAACGCCCTCATCCCTCCGCGCCCAACCTTTTAAAACACTTGTTCGGGACTCTGGTTCGGAAATTGCTACTTTCTATAGGTCGTACGCGTTCCAGTAACAATAATTCTGCGCCACAAGCGCTCATATTGGTTCTTAGGGATTGAATAATGAAAAAAGCATTGCTGACCCTTTCTGCACTGGCGTTGTGCATGGCCGCTGGCTCCGCGCTGGCCAAGGAATACAAAGAGTTGCGCTTTGGCGTTGACCCTTCGTACGCACCGTTCGAGTCGAAAGCGGCCGACGGCAGCCTGGTGGGCTTCGACATCGATCTGGGCAACGCGATCTGCGCCGAACTGAAGGTCAAGTGCAAGTGGGTCGAAAGTGACTTCGACGGCATGATTCCGGGCCTCAAGGCCAACAAATTCGACGGTGTGATCTCGTCGATGACCGTGACCCCGGCCCGCGAAAAAGTCATCGACTTCTCCAGCGAGCTGTTCTCCGGCCCGACCGCTTATGTGTTCAAAAAAGGCTCCGGTATCACCGCAGACGTCGCATCCCTCAAGGGCAAAACCGTCGGCTACGAGCAGGGCACCATTCAAGAAGCCTACGCCAAAGCCGTGCTGGACAAGGCCGGCGTGAAAACCCAGGCCTATCAGAACCAGGATCAGGTGTATTCCGACCTGACCTCTGGCCGTCTCGACGCCGGTATCCAGGACATGCTGCAAGCCGAACTGGGCTTTTTGAAGTCGCCACAGGGCGCCGACTATGACGTCAGCAAGCCAGTCGACAGCGAATTGCTGCCAGCCAAAACCGCTGTCGGTATTAAGAAAGGTAACACTGAGCTGAAAGCGCTTTTAGATAAAGGTATCAAAGCGTTACACGATGACGGCAAATACGCCGAGATTCAAAAGAAACACTTTGGCGATCTGAATCTGTACAGCGGCAAATAATGCCCCGGCGCCCATCCTCGATGGGCGCCTTTTCCATCCGCTCAGGTTGCTGATTTATGTTCGAAAACCTCTTACAAAATCTGGGGCTCTCCGCCTTCAGCCTCAAGGGTTTTGGCCCGTTGCTGTTGGAAGGCACCTGGATGACCATCAAATTATCGGCGTTGTCGCTGTTGGTGGCCGTGTTGCTCGGCCTGCTTGGCGCCAGTGCCAAACTGTCAAAAGTCAAACTGGTGCGCCTGCCCGCGCAGCTCTACACCACGCTGATTCGCGGGGTGCCGGATCTGGTGCTGATGCTGCTGATCTTCTACAGCCTGCAGACCTGGCTGACGTCTCTGACCGATTATCTGGAATGGGAATACATCGAAATCGACCCATTCAGCGCCGGGGTGCTGACCCTCGGCTTCATCTATGGTGCGTATTTCACCGAAACCTTCCGTGGCGCGATCCTCGCTGTGCCACGCGGACAGGTTGAAGCGGCCACCGCGTATGGCCTCAAACGCGGCCAGCGCTTTCGCTTCGTGGTGTTTCCGCAAATGATGCGCTTCGCCCTGCCGGGTATCGGCAACAACTGGATGGTGATGCTCAAGGCCACCGCGCTGGTGTCGATCATTGGTCTGGCCGATCTGGTCAAAGCCGCGCAGGACGCCGGTAAAAGCACTTATCAACTGTTCTACTTCCTGGTTCTCGCCGCATTGATCTATCTGCTGATCACCAGTGCCTCGAATTTCATCCTGCGCTGGCTCGAACGTCGCTACGCCGCCGGTGCCCGGGAGGCCGTACGATGATCGAACTTTTGCAGGAATATTGGCGAGCCTTCCTTTATACCGATGGCCAGAACATTACCGGGCTGGCGATGACGATGTGGCTGCTCAGCGCCTCGATCTTCTTCGGTTTCCTGGTGTCGATTCCGCTGTCGATTGCACGGGTTTCGCCGCACTTCTACATTCGCTGGCCGGTGCAGTTTTACACCTACCTGTTCCGTGGCACGCCGTTGTATATCCAGTTGCTGATCTGCTACACCGGGATCTACAGCCTGGCCGCCGTGCGTGCGCAGCCGTTGCTCGACAGTTTCTTTCGCGATGCGATGAACTGCACGATCCTCGCCTTCGCCCTCAACACCTGCGCCTACACCACGGAGATTTTCGCCGGGGCGATCCGCAGCATGAACCACGGCGAGGTCGAAGCGGCCAAGGCTTACGGGCTGACCGGCTGGAAGCTGTATGCCTACGTGATCATGCCGTCGGCGCTGCGCCGTTCGTTGCCGTATTACAGCAACGAAGTGATCCTGATGCTGCACTCGACCACCGTGGCCTTCACCGCGACCATCCCCGACATCCTGAAAGTCGCCCGGGACGCCAACTCGGCGACCTTCCTGACTTTTCAGTCGTTCGGCATCGCCGCGCTGATCTACCTGACCATTACCTTTGCGCTGGTCGGCTTGTTCCGCCTTGCTGAACGCCGATGGCTGGCTTTCCTCGGGCCGACTCACTAGGACACCTTTGCAATGCGCCACCTGATTCATGACTTGCTGGCCCCGCTGCCGGGGACCGCACGACAGATCCACAGCTTCCACTTCGGCCCGGAACAGGCCAAGGGCAAGGTTTACATTCAGTCTTCGCTGCATGCCGACGAATTGCCGGGCATGCTCGTCGCCTGGCATCTCAAACAGCGTCTGGCCGAGCTGGAGGCCGCCGGCCGCCTGCGCAGCGAAATCGTGTTGGTGCCGGTGGCCAACCCGGTCGGCCTCGAACAAGTGCTGATGGACGTGCCGCTGGGCCGTTACGAACTGGAGAGCGGGCAGAACTTCAACCGCTGGTTCGTCGACCTCAGCGAGGAAATCGGCAACGCTATCGAGGGCAGGCTGAATGACGATGCACAGCACAACCTTGAACTGATCCGCAGCCATCTGCGCAATGCCCTCGCCCGCCAGACTGCCAGCACGCAACTGCAATCCCAGCGCCTGATCCTGCAACGGCTGGCCTGTGATGCGGATATGGTGCTCGACTTGCACTGCGACTTCGAATCGGTGGTTCACCTCTACACCACGCCCGAAGCGTGGCCGCAGGTCGAACCGCTGGCGCGCTATATCGAAGCCCAGGCGAGCCTGCTGGCCACTGACTCCGGCGGTCAGTCGTTCGACGAATGCTTCACGCTGCTGTGGTGGCAATTGAAAGAGCGCTTCGGCGAACACTTCGAGATTCCGCTGGGCAGTTTCTCCGTGACCGTCGAGTTGCGCGGCCAGGGTGACGTTACTCATCCGCTCGCCAGCCGCGACTGCCAGGCACTGATCGATTATCTGATCCAGTCCGATGCGATCGTCGGCGAGACCAAACCGCAACCACCGCTGCCGTTCCCCGCCACGCCGCTGGCCGGTGTGGAACCGGTGACCACCCCGGTCGGCGGCCTGCTGGTGTATACCGCCACGGCGGGGCAATACCTCGAAGCCGGGCAGCAGATCGCCGAAATCATCGACCCTATCCACGACCGGGTCACCCCCATTCATTGCACCAGCGCCGGCGTGATGTACGCCCGTTCGCTGCGACGCATGGCCACTGCCGGCATGGTCATCGCCCACGTCGCGGGCGCTGAAGCCTATCGCAGCGGCTACCTACTTTCGCCTTGAGGATGTCTGTCCCATGTACAAACTGACCGTTGAAGGCCTGCACAAAAGCTATGGCGACCATCAGGTGCTCAAAGGCGTTTCGCTCAAGGCCAAGACCGGCGACGTGATCAGCCTGATCGGTGCCAGCGGCTCGGGCAAAAGCACCTTTTTGCGCTGCATCAACTTTCTCGAACAACCCAACGACGGCGCCATGAGCCTCGATGGCCAAGCGATCCGCATGGTCACCGACCGCCACGGCATGCACGTCGCCGATGCCGATGAACTGCAACGTTTGCGCACGCGGCTGGCGATGGTGTTCCAGCATTTCAACCTGTGGAGCCACATGACCGTGCTGGAAAACATCACCATGGCCCCGCGCCGGGTGTTGGGTTGCAGCAAACAGGAAGCCGACGATCGTGCGCGGCGTTATCTGGACAAGGTTGGTTTGCCGGCGCGAGTGGCCGATCAATACCCGGCGTTTCTCTCCGGCGGCCAGCAACAGCGCGTAGCGATTGCCCGGGCGCTGGCGATGGAGCCTGAGGTGATGTTGTTCGATGAACCGACCTCGGCGCTCGATCCGGAATTGGTCGGTGAAGTGTTGAAGGTGATTCAAGGGCTGGCGGAAGAAGGCCGGACCATGATCATGGTGACCCATGAGATGAGCTTCGCTCGTAAGGTTTCCAGCCAGGTGTTGTTTCTGCATCAAGGTCTGGTGGAAGAAGAAGGCGCCCCCGAGGAAGTCCTCGGCAACCCGAAAAGCGAACGCCTCAAACAATTCCTCAGCGGAAACCTCAAGTAGCCCACGTTCCCCTGTAGGAGCTGCCGAAGGCTGCGATCTTTTGATCTTGATCTTGATCTCTACAAAACAAGATCAAAAGATCGCAGCCTTCGGCAGCTCCTACACGGTCACCCTGATTAAACCTTTCGCCAACTGATGTGGTCACTGGAAGAACCCCTCCAGAGCGCGCGCAGCCCGCATGGCGAAATCCTCCGACCTGGCAAAAATCTGGTTCAGCGCCCGCGGCTGGAAGCCGTTCGCCTTTCAGAAAGATGTATGGGCGGCGGTCAAAAAAGGCGAATCCGGCCTGCTCCACGCCAGCACCGGTGCCGGTAAAACCTATGCCGTGTGGTTTGCCGCGCTCAATCGCTTCGCGCGCTCGCAGCCTGCCGTCGAAACACCGCGCAAACGCAAATCACCGGCCGAACCGCTGACCGTGCTGTGGATCACCCCCATGCGCGCCCTCGCCGCCGACACCGCGCGCGCTTTGCAAACACCGGTCGATGACCTGCAGATCCCGTGGAACATCGGCCTGCGCACCGGCGACACCAGCAGCAGCGAGCGCGCTCGCCAGAGCCGACGCCTGCCGACCACGCTGATCACCACCCCGGAAAGCCTGACCCTGCTGCTCGCCCGCGCTGATGCACAGGTAGCGCTGTCGACTCTGCGCATGATCGTCGTCGATGAATGGCACGAACTGCTCGGCAACAAGCGCGGCGTGCAACTGCAACTGGCCCTCGCCCGCCTGCGGCATTGGCAGCCTGAGCTGATCGTCTGGGGCGTCTCGGCCACCCTGGGTAATCAATCCCACGCCGAGCAGGTGCTGATCCCACAGGGCGGCGGCATCAGCATTCAGGGGCAAAGCGAAAAAACGCTGAAGGTCGACACCCTCCTCCCACCGGCCATCGAGCGTTTTCCCTGGGCCGGGCATATCGGTCTGAAGATGCTGCCGCAGGTCGTTGCCGAACTGGATGCTTGCGCCAGCACCTTGGTCTTCACCAATACGCGGGCGCAATCGGAAATCTGGTATCAGGCGCTGCTGGAGGCACGGCCGGACTGGGCCGGGCTGATCGCGTTGCATCACAGCTCCCTGTCTCGCGAGACTCGCGACTGGGTCGAACAGGCCTTGAAGAACGGGCATTTGAAAGCCGTAGTCTGCACTTCAAGCCTGGACCTGGGCGTGGATTTCCTGCCCGTCGAGCGCGTACTGCAAATCGGCTCGGCCAAAGGTGTCGCGCGCCTGATGCAACGTGCCGGACGCTCGGGCCATGCACCGGGGCGCACGTCGCGGGTGACGCTGGTGCCGACGCACAGCCTTGAGTTGATCGAAGCCGCCGCCGCCCGCGATGCCGTCGAACAACGGCGCATCGAACCACGCCTGTCACCGCACAAACCGCTGGATGTGCTGGTGCAACACTTGGTCAGCATGGCCCTCGGCGGTGGGTTTACTCCTGAAGAGTTGTACGAAGAAGTCCGCGGCGCCTGGGCCTATCGCGACCTGACACCCGCTGACTGGAGCTGGGCGCTGGCTTTCGTACGCCATGGCGGGATGTCTCTGACAGCCTATCCGGATTACCGCCGGGTCGAGCCGGACGAGCACGGCGTCTGGCGCGTACCGGATGCGCGATTGGCGCGGCGCCATCGCATGAGCATCGGCACCATCGTCAGTGACGCGAGCATCCATCTGAAATTCTGGAGCAAGGGCGGCGGTGGCAAGCAGCTGGGCAGTGTCGAGGAAGGCTTTATCGCGCGGCTTAAACCGGGTGACGGTTTTCTCTTCGCCGGGCGTTTGCTGGAGTTGGTGCGGGTGGAAAACATGACCGCTTACGTCAAACGCAGCACGGCGAAGAAAGCCGCGGTGCCGCGCTGGAATGGCGGGCGGATGCCACTTTCCAACGAGTTGGCCGAAGCCGTGGTCAGGCGCTTCAGTGCCGCCGCGCAGGGTGAGTTTGTCGGCCCGGAAATGCAGGCGTTGCGACCGTTACTGGAAACGCAGATGCACTGGTCTGGCTTGCCCACCGCCGAAAATCTGTTGGCCGAAGTGCTGAAATCCCGCGAAGGCTGGCACCTTTTTCTCTACCCGTTTGCCGGGCGCCAGGTGCATCTGGGGCTGGCGAGCCTGCTGGCCTGGCGTGTCAGCCAGCGCCAGCCCGTGACGTTCTCGATCGCGGTGAACGATTACGGCCTGGAATTGCTCAGCGCCACGCCCGTCGACTGGGCCGAGCATTTGAATACACAACTGTTCAACGCCGATCACCTGTTAAAGGATGTACTGGCCAGCCTCAACGCAGGCGAATTGGCGTTGCGACGCTTCCGTGAAATCGCCCGGATTGCCGGGCTGGTCTTCGCCGGTTACCCCGGTGCGCCGAAAAGCACCCGGCAGGTACAGGCGTCCAGCGGTTTGTTCTTCGAAGTGTTCAAACAATACGACGCCGACAACCTGTTGCTCGCACAGGCCGGGGAAGAAGTCCTACGAGAGGAATTGGATATTCAACGTCTGGAACAGACACTGGAGCACATCAACCGGATGAAACTCGACGTGCATCAGATAAAGCGTCCTACACCCCTGGGGTTTCCACTGCTGGTGGAGCGCATGCGCGAAAGCATGAGTTCAGAGAAACTCGCCGACCGCATCAGACGGATGGTTGGAGACCTGGAAAAATCCGCCGACAAGGGCAAACACCGATGAACGCGCCCTACCCTGTGCGACTGGCGGGTGAAGACCTCTGGTTGCTGCCGGAAAAGGCCCTGTACTGGCCGGCGCAACAGGCCTTGCTGATTGCCGATGTGCATTTCGGTAAAGCCGCCGCCTACCGCAGCCTCGGTCAACCGGTCCCGCAAGGCACTACCGCGAGCAATATTGCAGTGATTGACCGATTGCTGGCGAAAATGCCCTGCCGACAGCTGATATTCCTTGGCGATTTTCTCCACGGACCCGGCTCGCATGCCGTGGGGACTTTGCGCGAACTGGCCGAATGGCGTGCGCGCCATGTTGATCTGCCGATGACGCTGATCCGCGGCAATCACGACAAACGGGCGGGCGATCCGCCGGAATCGCTGAATATCCGGGTCGTGCCCGAACCGCTGCTGATCGGGCCATTCGCCCTGCAACATGAACCGGACCCGCATCCTGAACGACACGTACTGGCCGGTCATGTGCATCCGGTCTATCGGTTACATGGCAAGGGCCGACAAAGCTTGCGCCTGGCGTGTTTCAGACTCAGCGAAGGCATCAGCCTGCTGCCGGCCTTTGGCGCGTTTACCGGGGGATATCCGGTCGAGAAGGAGCAAAGCTGCAGAATTTTCGTCATCGGTGACAACGAAATATGGCCAGTCAGTTGACGTCTTCACAGACCTCATCTGACTGGCCATTGGTTTTCAATGCAGATCAGGCAACCGGTGCCGGTGGCGGCTCGTCTGGAAGGGTCGGTTCGCCCGGCTCGGTCGGTTGTTCGTTGGGGGTATCGGGATCGGGCTGTCCGGGAATTCCGCCGGCCATGCTCAGTGGCGGATGCGCCAACAAGGACCAGGCCAATACGCCAATCTGATTGGGCTCGAGCCTTGCCAGTTCGGCAGTGATTTGCGGATCGATCTTCATAGGGCACTCCTCGCGAAGGCCCGTTTTGCCGAAAGCAAAAACGGGCAGTACACCCCATAGAGTGTCTGCCCGCCAAAGAATTCCCGCGATCTGTCGGATGGACCGATCAGGTGCGCGGCAAGGTCACGCCACGCTGGCCCTGGTACTTGCCACCGCGATCCTTGTAGGACACTTCGCATTCCTCGTCGGATTCAAGGAAGAGCATCTGCGCCACGCCTTCGTTGGCGTAGATTTTCGCCGGCAGGTTAGTGGTGTTGGAGAATTCCAGCGTCACGTGGCCTTCCCACTCTGGCTCAAGCGGGGTGACGTTAACGATGATGCCGCAGCGCGCGTAGGTGCTTTTACCCAGGCAGATGGTCAATACATTGCGCGGAATGCGGAAGTATTCGACGGTGCTGGCCAGTGCAAAGGAGTTCGGCGGAATGATGCAGACGTCGCTGTGGACGTCGACGAAGCTGCCCGGGTCGAAGTTTTTCGGGTCGACGATGGACGAGTTGATGTTGGTGAACACCTTGAAGTGATTGGTGCAACGTACATCGTAGCCATAGCTCGATACACCGTAGGAGATCACACGGCTGTCATCGCTGCCGCGCATCTGGCGCTCGACGAACGGTTCGATCATGCCGTGTTCCTGCGCCATGCGGCGAATCCACTTGTCCGATTTGATGCTCATGGCGGGGTGTCCTGAATAGCGAGGTGGAAAAATTCTGTCCGGCATCTTACCGGGCGCGCCGCCGGGTTCAAAGTGCGCGGTGCAATTCTCGCCGAACACCCATGAAATACGAGCTTTGGCGACGAACCGTCACACCGCCGATCCCGAAAACAGAGAAACCTTCGCAAGAAGCATTGGCACTTCTCGGAAACTGGGTTAAGGTGGCGTCACTGTGTTGCTTGTGTCACTGAGAATCTCTACACGATATGTTGAATTTCGATCCAACCATCTACAAGAATTTTTCCTGCTCTTTGCACTCAGTCTCGGCCAGGGTTCTTCCTGAGTCGCAGTTATCTTTGTTCAAGGAGTTACACCATGTCTAATCGCCAAACCGGTACCGTTAAGTGGTTCAACGATGAAAAAGGCTTCGGCTTCATCACTCCACAATCCGGTGACGACCTGTTCGTTCACTTCAAAGCTATCCAATCCGACGGCTTCAAAAGCCTGAAAGAAGGCCAACAGGTTTCTTTCATCGCTACCCGCGGTCAGAAAGGCATGCAAGCTGAAGAAGTACAAGTTATCTAACTTGTAGCTTCTTTAGAAAAGAGCCCCGCCCTTAAAAGCGGGGCTTTTTTGTGGGCGTCTGTTTTTCAGCTCGCAAAAAAAGATCGCAGCCTTCGGCAGCTCCTACAGGATTTACATCAATTCTCTGTAGGAGCTGCCGAAGGCTGCGATCTTTTGCTTGTGCCTTACCAGGCCACGCCAAACCCGGCGGTATAACGGGTCTTGCTCAGATCGGCATCGTTGGTGCCACTGATGATGTCGCGCTCAGCCTTGAGGTTAAGCGAAGCCCAGTCGGTGACCTTGTAACGCAGCCCCAATTCAGCATCCAGTGCGTAATCAGCAACTCCGGACAGTGGTTTGCCCACTTCACCGTTGGTGAAGAACTCGACTTTCTTGCCAATCAGGTAACGGTTGTAATCCCATTTCATGGCGACAGAGTAGAAGTTGTCCTTGCTGCCATCGCGGTACTCATAGTCCGTGCGGTTGAGCAGCGAGCCCAGCGAGAACGCGCCCAACTCGTCATCCCAGAACTGGTAGCCAGGACCGGTACCAACCACGCGCTGACGCGCCAGCTCTTCGATGTGATCGCGCTTGTAATTCAGACGACCCTGCCAGAACCATTTATCGGTCAGGAAGCGGTCGAGTGCATATTCGGCGCGCCAGTTGTTGGTGGTGGTCTCGTCGTCCTGCACTTCGCGGTTGTACTCGCCTTCGGCGGTATGACGCCAGCGACCATGACGTGCCGTGGTCTTGAAGCCGACATCGTAGTCATCGGTGTCCTTCTCGGCGCGCTGATAATCCAGCGCCAAGTCGACATTGCCCTTCCAGACCAGATCCTCGACCACCGGTTTCGGTTTGAGAATCTGCTGAATGCTCGCCAGCTCGACGGTTTTCGGCGCCTCGCCATTGGCCAGGGTGACCTTGCCATCTTCGGCGGCCGTCAGCGACTTGGACACTTCGCCGGTGTAGGCATCCTGTTTGACCAGCAAGTGCTGATCGCTGTCCAGCGTCTTGACCTCTTTCCAGTCGATGGTGACCGCACCGGCGTATTTGGTCTGGATCAACAGCTTGCCGCCGTCGAATACCGTAATGGTACCGCTCAACTTGTCACCGTTCTTCAACCAGACGGTATCGGCAAGCAGGGGCGTGGACGCGCTGAAAACAGCAAGGCACAGCAAGGATCTGGAAAACATAAGCGAATCGAAGGCTCAAGTTTGCGAAAAAGGTCGGCATTATCCGTAGGAATAAGACCCTGACAAGGACTGACCGAACGATTTGCGATGAGTTCATTTCTCAATTGCGCGATCACCGATTACTCTGAAAGCCATCAAACTGTTCATGCTCAGGAACCGCGTACGTGACAGACCCGCTCGACAGCGTTGAAAACGATGCGCAAATCCGACGCACGGCGCTCTACTCGACGCTCGCCCAAGTGCCCGAAGGCAAAGTCGTCAGCTATGGTCAGTTAGCTGAACTGGCCGGGTTGGGGCGCGCCGCCCGCTGGGTCGGCCGCACCTTGAGCCAGCTACCCGGTGATACCAAACTGCCCTGGCACCGAGTGCTGGGCGCCGGCGGTCGGATCAGCCTACCGGTGGGCAGCCCATCGGGTGATGAACAACGGGCCCGATTGCGCATGGAAGGCATCACCGTCCTGAACAATCGTGTGGATATTCAGCGCCATGGCTGGCGTCCGGTAGAGCACAGCGGTTAGAGTGCGCGCTTTGTTTTCGCAATCTTGAGGCAGACTTCAGCCCATGCCCCGTAAAACCTGGCGCGCCGCGCTAGCCGCTTATGCCAGTCCTTCGACGCTCGTGCTGTTGTTGCTCGGTTTCGCCGCCGGCCTGCCGTACATGCTGGTATTTTCAACGCTTTCCGTCTGGCTGCGTGAAGCCGGTGTCGCCCGTGAAACCATCGGCTACGCCAGCCTGATCGGCCTGGCTTATGCGTTCAAATGGGTCTGGTCACCACTGCTCGACCAATGGCGCCTGCCGTTGCTGGGCAAACTCGGCCGTCGCCGTTCGTGGCTGGTGCTCTCGCAGGCCTTGGTGATTCTCGGCCTGGTCGGCATGGGCTTCTGCGATCCGCAGAAGCATCTGTCCTGGCTGATCGCCATTGCCGTCGTCGTCGCCTTCGCCTCCGCCACCCAGGATATCGCGGTGGATGCCTATCGCCTGGAAATCGCCGAAGACAACCGCCAGGCCGCCCTCGCCGCCAGTTATATGTCCGGGTACCGCGTAGCAGCGCTGCTGGCCACCGCTGGCGCACTGTTTTTCGCTGAGGGCTTCGGCTCCACAGGTTTCAATTATCAGCACTCGGCCTGGGCCGGCACTTACGCGCTGTTCGGCGCATTGATGATTCCTGCCCTGCTGACCACGCTGTTGATGCGCGAGCCGCCAGTGCCGCTACGCACTCAATTGCAGGCCGGGCGCTATACCTTCATGCATCAACTGATGTCGGTGTTTGTGCTGATTATCTTGCTGGTCTCGGTACCGGCGATGTTCACCCAGCTCTACAACACCGATTTTGCCAGTGTGCTGTTCGGCGACATGAGTCCGCTTGACCTGCTGCTCGAAGACCGCGCCTTCCTGCGCGCGATTCTCTATACGCTGCTCACCGGTCTGTGTCTGTCGACCATGGGTCGTCGCGGCCTCGCACCGGTGCTGACACCGGTCAATGACTTCATTCTGCGCTACCGCTGGCAGGCACTGCTGCTGCTCGGCCTGATCGCCACCTATCGGATGTCGGACACGGTAATGGGCGTCATGGCCAACGTGTTCTATATCGATCAGGGTTTCACCAAGGATCAGATTGCCAGTGTCAGCAAGATCTTCGGCCTGATCATGACGCTGGTCGGCGCCGGCATGGGCGGTCTGCTGATCGTGCGCTTCGGCATTCTGCCGATTCTGTTCATCGGCGGCGCGGCCTCGGCCGCCACCAACCTGCTGTTCGTCATGCTCGCCGACATGGGTCCAAACCTGCAGATGCTGATGGTGACCATTTCCCTCGATAACTTCAGTTCGGGTCTGGCGACGTCGGCGTTCGTTGCCTACCTGTCGAGCCTGACCAACCTGAAGTTCTCCGCCACCCAATACGCCCTGCTCAGCTCGATCATGCTGCTGTTGCCGCGCCTGATGGGCGGCTATTCCGGGGTTCTGGTCGAGAAGTTCGGTTACCACAGCTTCTTCCTGATCACTGCCCTGCTCGGCGTGCCGACGTTGATTCTGATCGCGTTGCACTGGTTTCAGGAAAGCCGCCGCGAAGGCCCGACGCCAACGCCCGAGCCTGTGCCGACGCCGGTCGCAGAAGAATCGTAAGACGTTTCGGCAACGGCGGGAGGAATCTCGCCGTCGTGCCTCCCCACTGACCTCACGCCTGTACGTCGGCAAAACTCGCCGGTACACTGCGGAGTCATTTCCAGTCATAGCAACCGACAACGGCCAACCATGCGCACCAGTCAATTTTTGCTCGCCACACAGAAAGAAACGCCTTCCGACGCGGTCGTGATCAGCCACCAGCTGATGCTGCGCGCCGGCATGATCCGCAAACTCGCCTCGGGCCTGTACACCTGGCTGCCGATGGGCTTGCGAGTCATGCGCAAGGTTGAAGCCATCGTTCGCGAAGAGATGAACGCCGCCGGCTCTCTGGAAGTGTTGATGCCGAGCACCCAACCGGCCGAGCTGTGGCAGGAATCGGGGCGCTGGGAAGAATACGGCCCTGAGCTGCTGCGCATCAAAGATCGCCACGGTCGCGACTTCTGCGCGGGCCCGACCCACGAAGAAGTGATCACCGATCTGATGCGCAACGAGTTGAGCAGCTACAAACAGCTGCCAATCAACCTGTACCAGATCCAGACCAAATTCCGTGACGAAATCCGCCCACGCTTCGGTTTGATGCGTGGCCGTGAATTCATCATGAAGGACGCGTACTCGTTCCACGCTGATCAGGCGTCGCTGCAGGTCACTTATGACCGTATGCACCAGGCGTACTGCAACGTGTTCAGCCGTCTGGGCCTGAAATTCCGTCCGGTTGAAGCCGACAACGGTTCGATCGGTGGCGCCGGCTCGCACGAATTCCACGTACTGGCCGAGTCCGGCGAAGACGACATCGTCTTCAGCAACGGCTCCGACTACGCAGCGAACATCGAAAAAGCCGAAGCGGTGCCACGCGAAACCTCGCGTGCCGCTGCGACCGAAGAGCTGCGCTTGGTCGATACCCCAGACACCAAGACCATCGCGGCGCTGGTGGAAAAATTCAATCTGCCGATTGAGAAGACCATCAAGACCCTGATCGTGCGTGCCGAAGAAGAAGGCAAGCTGATCGCGCTGGTGATTCGAGGCGACCACGAACTCAACGAAATCAAGGCTGCCCAGCAACCGGGCGTTGCCAGCCCGCTGGTCATGGCCACCGATGCCGAACTGCGTGACGCCATTGGCGCCGGCGCCGGTTCGCTCGGCCCGCTGAACCTGCCGCTGCCAATCATCATCGACCGCTCGGTCGAACTGATGAGCGACTTCGGTATCGGCGCGAACATCGACGACAAGCACTACTTTGGCGTGAACTGGGAGCGCGATCTGCCGGTTCCGACCGTGGCCGACCTGCGTAACGTAGTCGCCGGTGACCCAAGCCCGGACGGCAAAGGCACGCTGGAAATCAAACGCGGTATCGAAGTCGGCCACATCTTCCAGCTGGGCAACAAGTACAGCAAGGCGATGAAGTGCGAAGTGCTGGGCGAGAACGGCAAGCCGGTAACCCTGGAAATGGGCTGCTACGGCATCGGCGTGTCCCGCGTGGTGGCGGCTGCCATTGAGCAGAACAACGACGAAAACGGCATCATCTGGAGCGACACTCTGGCGCCGTTCCAGATCGCTCTGGTTCCGCTGCGTTATGAAACCGAGCAGGTGCGCGAAGCCACCGACAAACTGTACGCCGAACTGACGGCCGCCGGTTTCGAAGTGCTGCTGGACGATCGCGACAAGAAAACCAGCCCGGGCATCAAGTTCGCGGACATGGAGCTGATCGGCATTCCTCACCGGATCGTGGTCAGCGACCGCGGCCTCGCCGAAGGCAACCTGGAATACAAGAGCCGTACCGAAGGCGAAGCGCAAGCATTGCCGGTGGCCGACGTATTGTCCTTCCTGCAGGCCCGTATCCGCCGCTGAAACCAGATAGAGACGTCATGTTCAAGCGAAACACCTTAGGCCTCGGTGGCACCGCCCTGTGCGGTGCCCTGCTGGTCAGCGGCTGTGCCAATCACATGTCACAACGCAGCGAGCACGAAGAGCGGGTCGAGCGGAAGTTGCTCGACCATAGCCTGCAGATTGATGTCGGCGAGCCTAAGGCGCTTGAGCTGCCGCAGCGACGCGTGAAGATCAACGAACAGAAGACTTTCGAAGTCACCGAGTTCGAAGTCACCCGTCGCTACGATCGCTACACGCCTTACCAGCCTTGGCGGGAGGTCTACGAGATCCCGCTGGGCGTGGTGGCCGTGGTCGGCGGCGTCGGCGCGAACGTGGTCAACGTTTTCGCTCTCGGCAATCTGCCGGACAGCGTCACCAAGGACTGGCTGAGCTACGGTTTTGCCGGGCTCAATCCATTCATGAACGTGCAGTCCAATGGTCGCGCGCAGCAGAACCTGGCGGGTATCGATGAAGTCCAGCGCGACAAGCGCACGGAGTATTCGAGCCTGCCGTGGAGCGAGCGCCCGGTGCAGGTCAAGGCTGGCAAGCAGACCTTCGACATGACCACCGATCGTAACGGTGTGCTGCGTCTGAATCTGCTCGACAGCCCGTTTGCCGAAAATGACCTCAATCATGTCGGCAAGCTGCAGATCAGCGTCGAAGACAGCAAGGATGACGTGCACTCTGATTCGTCGCTGATGATCAGCAGTCATCTGCGCGGCAAATTGCTGGAGGCGCACGGGCTGATTTACGACGACCTGGAAGACGACGAAGTGAGCCAGTGGGTACACCGGGTCAAACGTCTGTCGGAACTGGGTCTGGAAGAAGAAGCCAGCGAGCTGGAACAAAGCCTGATCGAACTGACACGCAACGATCCTGAGCTGCAGACTGAGTTTCTCAAGTCGCTGACCAAGGATGCCGGGCGTCTGGTGGCAGATCCAGGACCGAATTAAGGCCTATTAAAAGATCGCAGCCTGCGGCAGCTCCTACATTGGAACGCATTTCAATGTAGGAGTGAGCCTGCTCGCGAGGAGGCCCTTACATTCCGCAAAAATCTACCGCTCAAACAACTCCATCTGCTCAAACCCGCCGCGCAAATCCTCAAGCCTGACCCCCACCCCCAACAACCGCACCGGCTTCCCGCCGCGATTGAACGCCTGCGTCAGCATCAACTGATAGCTACCGAGATCCCGCCCTGCCCCGGCCTGCTCCAGCGTCGTCTGGGTAAAGTCATGAAACTTCACTTTGACGAACGGCTTGCCCGGCCGATAACTGCTGTCGATCCGCGCCATACGGGTTTTCAGGGTTTCCAGCAGCTCCGGCAGTTTGTCGAGGCAACTGCGTAGATCCGGCAGATCAACGTCGTAAGTATTTTCCACACTGATTGACTGACGCCGGCTGTCGTTGTGCACCAGCCGGTCATCAATCCCACGGGCCAGACTCCAAAGTCGCTCGCCAAAACTGCCGAATTCGCGCACCAACGCGAGCTTGTCCCACTCGCGCAGGTGCAGGCAGTCGACGATGCCGAGCCTGCCCAGTTTGTCGGCGGTGACCTTGCCGACGCCGTGCAGCTTGCTTACCGGCAAATCGCTGACAAAGTCTTCGACCTGATCCGGCGTAATCACGAACAAGCCGTTGGGCTTTTTCCAGTCACTGGCAATTTTCGCCAAAAACTTGTTCGGCGCCACACCGGCAGAAACGGTGATGTGCAATTGATTGGAGACTCGACGACGAATGTCTTGGGCGATGCGTGTGGCGCTGCCACCGAAATGCGCGCTGTCCGATACATCCAGATAAGCCTCATCCAGCGAAAGCGGCTCAATCAGGTCGGTGTAATCGGCAAAAATCGTATGAATCTCTTTCGAAGCCTCGCGGTACGCATCCATACGCGGCTTGACGATGGTCAGGTCCGGGCACAGCTTCAAGGCATGCCCCGACGCCATCGCCGAACGCACGCCATACGCGCGCGCTTCATAGTTGCAGGTGGCGATCACCCCGCGCCGGTCCGCCGAGCCACCCACCGCCAACGGCTTGCCGGCCAGACGCGGGTCATCGCGCATCTCGATGGCGGCGTAGAAACAGTCGCAGTCAATGTGGATGATTTTTCGCTGAGTCATGTCAGAAAAGGAAACGTGGCGAACCGGATCGGCAGTATCTCACTGACACCTGTATATAGCACCAGTGGTATGAATGTTCTTTCCAGGTGGTAGGAAATGTCCTTTGAATTTATTTTCTCAATCGACGAGTGGCCGCCAATAGAGCTGGAAGCCTTGCCCCGCCTGACCTGCAGCGTGACAAACACCCGAGAAAAAGCGCTAACCGATTGAACCTCAACAGTTTTTATCCAGATTGCGGGTTGACACCCCGGCGTTCCTCTGTAGAATGCCGACACACAGACGCGGGATGGAGCAGTCTGGTAGCTCGTCGGGCTCATAACCCGAAGGTCGTCGGTTCAAATCCGGCTCCCGCAACCAAACATCAAAAAAGGCTACTCGAAAGAGTGGCCTTTTTTGTGCGCGTCTGTTTTGTAGATTTCCTCTTCTTATAGAGAAGGATCGCCAAACAGGAATTCTTTGCATTTCCGAAACTTAACGCACCACCTGCGACCGTTTGACGCGATTGCACACTTATTTGACCCTTTACGGGATTAGCGGTTGACACCTCGCCGTTCGCCTGTAGAATGCCGCCACACAGACGCGGGATGGAGCAGTCTGGTAGCTCGTCGGGCTCATAACCCGAAGGTCGTCGGTTCAAATCCGGCTCCCGCAACCAAACATCAAAAAAGGCTACTCGAAAGAGTGGCCTTTTTTGTATCTGTTGAAAAAGTCCTTTCGCAACAATGATCTGTCACTGTGCAGTGAACCGCTTGGGATCTTCAGAAGTGCTGAGTTGCGACTATGCTTGAGTCGCAGGCCAGGCCTCTGCAATCCAGGAACTGCCCTCGCCGATACCCGGTGAGAGGCGTAGTATTTTGTGATTATTTTTTTCTACAGGGATTGGTAACTTGGCTGGATACCTCCATCCTGTCGCGCACAATCCAAGAGGTGATTGATGCGCGCCAACTCGTCTGATCCACAAGACACCGTCACAGCGGAACACCCGATCAAACCCGAGCGTCTGCGCTTGCTGGATCGGTTGAGCAAATACCGACAACCGATTGGTCTGGCGGTGACTTTGCTGCTGTTTGCCATTGCGCTGATTGCCTGTCGTCATCTGCTCGCCGAACTCGATCTCGATGCGCTGCACGACTCGATTCTCGACGTACCGAAACCCGCGCTGATCGGCGCCTTCGCTGCGACCGTGGTCGGTTTCATTATTCTGCTCGGCTACGAATGGTCGGCCAGTCGCTATGCCGGCGTGACCTTGCCACCGCGCACATTGGCGCTGGGCGGATTCACCGCGTTTGCGATTGGCAATGCAATCGGTCTGTCGCTGCTGTCCGGCGGCTCGGTTCGCTACCGTTTATATGCTCGACTGGGTCTGGGGGCGTCGGAAGTCGCGCACATGACCTTGTTCGCCAGTCTGTCGCTGGGTTGCGCCTTGCCGCCGCTGGCTGCACTGGCAACGCTGAGTGACCTGCCTGCTGCCTCTCAGGCGCTGGGGTTGTCCGAAGGCCTGCTCGGCACAGTGGCCGCTGTCGTGCTGTTGCTTGGCGCAGTACTGGCTATCGGCATCTACCGTCGGCGCCTGCCGGAACAACCGTTGCGCGACAACCTGCTGGTCAGGGTTGGCCGCCGCACGCTGCGCTTGCCGGGTCGGCGCCTGACGTTCCTGCAACTGATCATTACCGCCCTCGACGTTGCGGCTGCCGCCACTGTCCTTTATCTGTTGCTGCCGGAAGCGCCACCGTTTGGTGCGTTCCTGCTGGTGTACCTGCTGGCATTGGCTGCCGGCGTACTCAGCCACGTCCCCGGCGGCGTCGGTGTGTTCGAAGCGATCCTGCTGGCCGCTTTCGCCGATACTCTTGGTGCCGCACCACTGGCCGCGGCGTTGCTGCTGTATCGCTTGATCTATGTGGTGCTGCCGCTGCTGGTCGCCTGTGTATTCCTGCTGATCAACGAAGGTCAGCGCCTGTTTCAGACTCAGACCATGCGCGCGGCGTCTGGTCTGGCGGCACCGATTCTGGCGGTGCTGGTGTTCTTGTCCGGTGTGGTGCTGCTGTTTTCCGGCGCCACGCCCGAGATCGACACACGTCTGGAACACATTGGTTTTCTGATCCCGCACAGGCTGGTCGACGCGTCGCACTTCGGCGCCAGCCTGATCGGCGTGCTCTGCCTGATGCTCGCTCAGGGCCTGCGTCGTCGCCTGTCGGCGGCGTGGATGCTCACCACCATTCTGTTGCTGGTTGGCGCGCTGCTCTCGCTGCTTAAAGGCTTCGACTGGGAAGAAGCAACGCTGATGACCCTGACGGCTGCGCTGCTCGGTGTGTTCCGTCGCTCGTTCTATCGCCCGAGTCGCCTGACCGAACTGCCCTTCTCGCCGCTGTATCTGGTGGCCAGCCTGTGCGTCCTCGGTGCCTCGACGTGGTTGCTGCTGTTCGCCTATCAAGACGTACCGTACAGCCATCAACTGTGGTGGCAGTTCACCCTCGACGCTGACGCGCCACGCGGCCTGCGTTCGCTGCTCGGCGCTGCGGTGCTGTTGCTGGTAATCGCGCTGACCTGGCTGCTGCGCACCGCACGCCCGGTCATTCACCTGCCGACGCCTGACGAACTTGATCGTGCGGCGAAAATCCTGATGGCGTCGTCGCAACCCGACGGTGGCCTGGCGCTAACCGGTGACAAGGCACTGCTGTTTCACCAGAACGACGAAGCGTTCCTGATGTACGCGCGCCGTGGCCGCAGTCTGGTGGCGCTGTACGACCCGATCGGCCCTGGCCAGCAACGCGCCGAGATGATCTGGCAGTTCCGCGACCTCTGCGACATTCACCACGCCCGCCCGGTGTTCTACCAGGTGCGCGCGGAGAACCTGCCGTACTACATGGACATCGGCCTGACCGCGATCAAACTGGGCGAAGAAGCCCGGGTCGATCTGCATCGCTTTGACCTGGAAGCCAAGGGCAAAGAGATGAAGGACCTGCGTTACACCTGGAACCGTGGCACCCGCGACGGTCTGTCGCTGGAAATCCATGAGCCGGGTCAGGCGCCGATGGACGAGCTGAAAGTGATTTCCGATGCATGGCTGACCGGCAAGAACGTGCGTGAGAAAGGCTTCTCCCTCGGCCGTTTCAGCGACGATTACCTGAAGCATTTCCGCATCGCAGTGATTCGCTTCGAAGGCCGCCCGGTGGCGTTCGCCAACCTGCTCGAGACTTACAGCCATGATCTGGCCAGCCTCGACCTGATGCGCGCGCACCCGGACGCCCCCAAGCTGACCATGGAATTCATGATGGTCGGCCTGATTCAACACTATAAGAGTCACGGATACGCGCGCTTCAGCCTGGGCATGGTGCCGTTGTCGGGGTTGCAACCCCGGCGTGGTGCACCGCTGACCCAGCGTCTGGGCTCGATGGTTTTCCGCCGTGGTGAGCAGCTGTACAACTTCCAAGGCTTGCGCCGCTTCAAAGACAAGTTCCAGCCTGACTGGGAACCCCGTTATATGGCCGTGCCCGCCGGACTCGATCCGCTGGTGGCGCTGGCCGATACTGCTGCCCTGATCGCGGGCGGCTTGACTGGATTGGTGAAACGCTGATGATTCAACGCTCCCTGAAGTACATCCTGGCCGCACTGATCGTGCTGGCCGTGATTGCCGGCGGCGGTTTCTGGTACCTCAAACGTCCGGCACCAGAACCGACGCTCGAACCTGTTACGGCGGCAGACGGCACCGTTTTGACCCGCGTCATCCCCGGCACCAAACCCAAGGCGCAGGTGCTGGTCGCGGTCAACGACGACCAGAAACTCTCTGAAAAACAACTGACCACCCTGAGCCGCAGCGCCTCGGCGCAAATCGTTCAGGTGATTCTGCCCAAGGACTGCCTGCTGCAAAGCCGCGCCCTGCAAACCGGTCTGCGCGAACTGAACGGCCCGGCTACGCTGGTCAGCGGTATCGGCCCCGGCGCGGTATTGGCCTGGCGTTGGTTGTCCGAGCAAAAGGACGACAAGGCCCAAGCGATTTCCGTGGACCTGGCGCTGGAAAAACCTGGCTGCACTCACCTGTTGCCGAAATCCGCCGCGCATGGTCACTGGCTGGTGGCATGGAACGACAACCCGGATGATGCCAGCGCGGGTTTTGTACGCGATCAGCCGAACGCCGAAACCAGCATCAGCGACTACGACATCAACCTGCCGCAAGTGCTGAACAACGAACTGCGCAAGATCCTCGTCGGCGGCGACAAGGCCAACGGCGGTCTGGCGATCCCGGTGGTTGAAGTGCCGGCCGGCCAAGCGAAAGACACCGTGACCCTGTTCCTCTCCGGTGACGGCGGCTGGCGCGACCTCGACCGCGACGTGGCCGGTGAAATGGCCAAGATCGGCTACCCGGTGGTCGGCATCGACACCCTGCGCTACTACTGGCAGCACAAGAGCCCGGAGCAAAGCGCGCTCGACCTGACCGAACTGATGCAGCACTACCGGCAGAAATGGGGCACCAAACGCTTCATCCTCACCGGTTACTCGTTCGGCGCTGACGTCCTGCCAGCGATCTACAATCGCCTGCCTGAAACCGAGCAGCAACGCGTCGACGCAATCATCCTGTTGGCCTTCGCCCGCACCGGCAGCTTCGAAATCGAAGTCGAAGGCTGGCTGGGCAACGCTGGCAAAGAAGCCGCCACCGGCCCGGAAATGGCCAAACTGCCAGCGGCCAAGGTTGTGTGCATCTATGGTGAAGAAGAGACGGATGAAAGCGGTTGCACGGACAAGACTGCAGTGGGTGAAGCGGTGAAACTGCCAGGCGGCCACCACTTCGACGAGAACTATCCGGCGCTGGCCAAGCGTTTGGTGGATTTGATCGAGAAGCGTCAGAGCAAGGACTCGGTCGCCGAAGAGTGATCTGAGCCACGCCCACAAAAAGCCCCCGCAACTTCGCAGTTGCGGGGGCTTTTTACATTCAGCAGCCACGAAAATCCCCTGTGGGAGCGAGCCTGCTCGCGAAAGCGGTGGGTCAGTTTACAGATTCGTCGACTGACACTACGTCTTCGCGAGCAGGCTCGCTCCCACAGGGGTATTGGGCTGGATTCAGACAACCCGTCAGTCTCGCTGGCCAAGCTGGACATCTATCCACGTGACATCATCGTCGCCAACGCTAAAGTAGCTATCCCGCGCCGCCAACAAACTGCTTTGCTGCACTTGCGTCAAGTCCGCCCAAAAGCCATCAGTGACAAACACCAAGCGCTCAACAGCGTCCAGTGCACAACAAACAAAGTCAGGGTTCGGGACCCGATTGATCTTCAAGCATCGTGTTACCGAATTTCGCGCCGGGTCTTGTGCCAATTCACAGTGCGAACGGTCGCGCCGCCAATTGGCCTTGCAGTGAGGTGGCGTAATCCACTCGATGGCTCCCGCCAGCGGCACAATCCCGCATGAACAGTCACCTTCGTACGCAACGGCGAGTCGGCCATGAGCTACCAAGCCAATCAGGTAACAGATGGCTCCCGCCTGATCAGCAGGCAACGACGCATGAAAATCCGACAGTATTGAACCCAATAGACGCTCAACAGCTGCGGGGTCTGCAGGATAGCCCCCCTGCTCCATCTGTGTGGAATGAGCCGCCAACATGCCGCTTACGAAGCTTTCAGCCAGCTGTCCACTGCCGCGCCTGGAAGTGCCATCCGCGACAACAAAAAACCCACTGTCACCTTCACAGGTAGCTCCGGCATAGTCATTATTTGCCCTGCTGGCTTGCCCAGTGATTGATCGGGAGTGGTATCTCATGCGCTGGCCAGCGCTTTCAAACGCCGGTGAATAATCTGCCCTCTGCCTGGATTCGCCTGCACCGAGCCTGAACTTTCGATCACATAGCCAACCCCGTCGAGCGCCATCAGTTTGTGGATTCCATCTGTGACGAACGCCTTAAGGTCGCTGTCAGCCTGGCCCACCTCCTCCAACAGCTCAGGCCGACCATCGATCAAGATGATCATGTCCTCGACATCCTTGTGATAAGGATCACCATTTCCGCGACCGGCGAAAGCTTCCAGTTTCGTCGCGAGAAAATATGTGGGCTGGAATATCTGGATGACAGTGCCGCTGGGTAGGGTGAATTTATCCGCCCTCGCCAGCCCCTCGACGAACCAGCGGTTGGCATAGCCGAGCACTGCAGGGTCGGAAGGCATGACATCCACAACAACGTCATTGAAGCGAAAACGACAATTGACCTCGTCCTCACCGGTGATCTTGAATCCCTTGGCAGCCAGCCGTTCAGTGAGTTGGTTCCAGGCGCTGATACCGGCCAACTCGATCACTAGATCAACGTCATCAGTGAAACGAATGTCGTCCAGCACTGCTGTATCTGTAACCAGCATGGCGGTTGTGCAACCGCCAACAAAAGCAACTTCGGCGAGAAACGCCTCGCCCAAGCCTTCAGCCACGAACTCAATAAGTTCGTAGTTGTGATCCGCGTTTGACGACATGTTATTTAAGCCCCATCCCTGCCTTCAGAATACTGATTGCCACACCACACTCACGCGGACCACCCAGACGGATTGCATCAGCGAGCGCCAGATAGTGGTAAAGGATCCGGTCTTTTTTCACCGCTTCCGGCACTGTTTTGTAAAGCGGCTCTATCGCTTGGCCTCGCTCGGTTCCATGCGCATCCGGCCAGACCGGAATCAAACCACCCGCACTCTTGATGCTTTTGGACAGCGCGGGTGCCGCAAAGCCTGTGGGTATGCCACGAACCATCGCGCCAGGCTTGACCGGGAAGAAGTACTTCAGCGCGTGCTCGGTAATTTTCAGCAGTTCCCGGCGGTGCACTTTGGCAAGCCCGGTATCGTAGTCATGAATGAGCAATCCAGATTCCCGGCACCGGGCGAGAGCATTTGAGACTTCGCTTTTGCTCAGCCCGAGAGAGGCGGACAGCGCACGCAGAGAGTAGCGGTCGCTCCAACTTGTCAGCGGTGGATCAGATGCTGGTTCCGCCCATCCCTCCCAGCCTGGCCCATCAGCGAAAGGCGAATCGAATTCGCGGCGCTGGAAGAGTGTGTCTTCCCCATCAGTGGAATAGGTGACCAATGGCTTCCCCACACTCGCCCCAGCGGTCATTCGGCTGACGACATAAGGCCTGAGCAGCTCTTCGACCCTGTCCGAATTCGACTCGGCCTCCATCTCCCCCAAGAGATTCTCTTCCTGAGCATGGAGACTGGCCATTTTGAACAAAAGCAAAATATCTTGACTCTTCATTTAGTTCAAAACCTCAAGTGTCCACATTCCATAAAACGTGGACACTTGTCTCACTGCCGAGGCCGGGTCGTCAAGCCCTTGGGTCGATCACTAATCGCTGCATACCTTGCCCGCATATCGTCATGGCTGATTGCGTGGGCCAAATCAAAGATGAGCAGTCGTTCACTGGCCTTCTTTTCGATCCGAAGGTCCTTTGGTTCATCCTGTAATTCTTGTTCCGCTGATGCCGTCATACGTACCTGAATGCTTTGCACACGTCGGTTCGTGCGTGACGTTTAGTATCGTTTACTTCCAGTCTCGCAATATCGGATGACGCCCACAGACCTTGTAGGCAAACTCCGAAACTCGTGTTGGGGCGCTTTGCCGCTCTATTGCGCTGTTTTTCGACGGGATACTCTCCGGATGTCGCTGACCCATTCAGCGATCGGGTGTGGTAACCCGGTTAGGCAAAGTGCAACAGTGCCTCCATCACGACATCAGGCGTTCTTTTACGCCTGTAATTTACTGTCATGGCAGCTGTACGTGGGAGACCTTCGGGTCTGCCGGTTTCTTTGCTCTCCCGGTTTACCACCCTGCGTACAGCTGCCACCCATTCGTGTGGTAACGAATGCGGCAGCTCCTCGTTTTAGGGAGCAAAACAATGAGCAAAGAAATTCCGTCAACGCCTTCAGACCTTACAACCATCGGCTTCACCCCTTTCCTCTACCACTCGGATCAAGCGTTCTTCAACGTCCGCGCCGGCATCCCGATCATCGATGCCTTGTCCCAATCCTCCGACCTGCTATCCCTCGCAAAATCCTTCGCCGAGGACGCTGCCTTCATCAAAGACACCGATCGCCATGCCTGGGCCGCGCATTACCTGACGGTGATGGGCAAAGCCTTGATTGATGATGTGATTCAGGCGTTGATGCCACGACCTGCGCGGACGAAGACCGAGTCTGAAGCAGAGATACCTGAAGGCTGCGATCTTTTGATCTGAAGTTGCCGCCCACAAAAAAGCCCCCGCCAGCCACTAGGCTGACGGGGGCTTTTCAGTTGAAGCGAGGCTTACATTTCTACCTGCGTGCCGAGTTCAATCACCCGGTTCAGCGGCAGATTGAAGAAGCGCAAGTTGCCGTTGGCATTCTTCAACATGAACGCAAACAGCGCCTCACGCCAACGCGCCATGCCCTCAAGTTTCGAGGCAATCACCGTTTCGCGGCTGAGGAAGTAGGTCGTGCGCATCGGGCTGAAGTCCAGATCATCGAGATGACACAGCTTCAGCGCCTGCGGCACGTCCGGCTCGTCGGTGAAGCCGAAGTGCAGGATCACCCGGAAGAAGCCTTCGCCGTGGGCCTCGACTTCGAAGCGTCGCGATGGCGGTACACGCGGGATGTCTTCGTAGACCACCGTCAGCAACACCACTTGCTCATGCAACACCTGGTTATGCAGCAGGTTGTGCAACAGCGCGTGCGGCACGGCGTCGGAGCGCGCGGTGAGGAACACAGCGGTGCCCTGCACGCGATGCGGTGGTTGCACGCGGATGCTGCTGATAAAGATCGGCAGCGGCAGTGCGCCTTCGTCGAGGCGATCGACGAGCAACTGCTTACCGCGTTTCCAGGTGGTCATCAGCACAAACAGCGCGATACCGGCGATCACGGGGAAGGCACCGCCCTGAACGATCTTCGGCACGTTGGCGGCGAAGTACAGACCATCCACCAGCAGGAAGCCGATCAGCACCGGCACCGCGAGGATCGGCGGCCATTTCCACAGCAGCAGCATCACTGCCGACACCAGAATGGTGGTCATCAGCATGGTGCCCGTCACCGCCACGCCATAGGCCGAGGCCAGTGCGCCAGAGGATTCGAAACCGAGCACCAACAGGACCACGCCGACCATCAGCGCCCAGTTCACCGCACCAATATAGATCTGGCCCTGCTCATCGCTGGAGGTGTGCTGGATGTACATGCGCGGGATGTATCCGAGCTGAATCGCCTGACGGGTCAGGGAGAATGCACCGGAAATCACCGCTTGCGAGGCAATCACCGTGGCCAGGGTCGACAGACCGACCAGCGGAATCAACGCCCAGCTCGGCGCCAGCAGATAGAACGGGTTACGCGCCGCTTCCGGGTTTTCCAGCAACAAAGCGCCCTGCCCGAAGTAGTTGAGCACCAGCGCCGGCAACACCAGGATGAACCACGCCCGGGCAATCGGCTTGCGGCCAAAGTGGCCCATGTCGGCGTACAGCGCTTCGGCACCGGTCAGCGCCAGCACTACGGCACCGAGAATCGCTACGCCCATGCCCGGATGAACGACGAAGAAATTCACCGCCCAGATCGGGTTCATCGCATGTAACACTTCTGGCGCGTGGCTGATGCCATACACACCGAGGGCGCCGAGGACGAGGAACCAGGTGACCATGATCGGCCCGAACAGAATGCCGATCCGCGCCGTACCGTGTTTCTGAATCAGAAACAGCGCCACCAGCACCACCAGCGACAACGGCACGACCCAATGGTCGATACCATCAAACGCCAGCCCCAGACCTTCAATCGCCGACAGTACGGAAATCGCCGGGGTGATCATGCTGTCGCCATAAAACAGCGCCGCGCCGATCAGTCCGCACACCACCAGCAACGAGCGCAGCTTCTTGCGATGCCCCGCCGCCCGCCGTGCCAGTGCGGTGAGCGCCATGATGCCGCCCTCGCCCTGGTTGTCGGCGCGCAGCACGAACATCATGTATTTGATCGACACGACCCAGATCAGCGACCAGAAGATCAACGACAGAATACCCAGCACGCCATCGTGATTGACCGATACGCCGTAAGCGCCGGAAAACACTTCTTTGAGGGTGTACAGCGGGCTCGTGCCGATGTCGCCGTAAACCACCCCGACCGCCGCGACCAGCATGCTCAGCGGCTTGGAGGCCGAACCCTCGGCGCCTGCCGCATGACTACTTGCCTGACCCATCCAACACTCCTACTTCTCAGAACCGGCTTCTTGAATGAAGCACTATGCTTTGTGGTGCAGCATGCGCTGTTTTACCTGTTGTTACAGACGTTTTGTTGACTGTAAAAAATTGGTAAAGCTCAACGGCGCGAAGCATAGCGCAGCACTCGTCGTATTTCCCTGCATAAAGCTGGTCAACTGCGTTGCCCGCCGCTAGAATTGCGCACTTTTTGATCAGAGGCGCGCCCTAAGCGCCCATCCGTCGGCTTTCGCACCAAGAAAGCGATGTCACAAAATACCGAGGTTAGACATGTCCACCACTCCTGCGCCGGCCAATCCGAAGGTTGGCTTTGTATCTCTGGGTTGCCCGAAAGCACTGGTCGACTCCGAGCGCATCCTGACCCAGCTGCGCATGGAAGGTTATGACGTGGTGTCCACCTATCAGGACGCCGACGTTGTAGTCGTCAACACCTGCGGTTTCATCGATTCGGCCAAGGCTGAGTCGCTGGAAGTGATCGGCGAAGCGATCAAGGAAAACGGCAAGGTGATCGTCACCGGTTGCATGGGCGTGGAAGAAGGCAACATCCGCAACGTGCACCCGAGCGTGCTGGCCGTGACCGGTCCGCAGCAGTACGAGCAAGTGGTCAATGCTGTGCACGAAGTGGTGCCGCCGCGTCAGGATCACAACCCGCTGATCGACCTGGTGCCGCCGCAAGGCATCAAGCTGACCCCGCGCCACTACGCCTACCTGAAGATTTCCGAAGGCTGCAACCACAGCTGCTCCTTCTGCATCATCCCGTCGATGCGCGGCAAACTGGTCAGCCGTCCGGTCGGTGATGTGTTGGACGAAGCTCAGCGCCTGGTCAAATCCGGCGTTAAAGAGTTGCTGGTGATCTCGCAAGACACCAGCGCCTACGGCGTTGACGTGAAATACCGCACCGGTTTCTGGAACGGCGCGCCGGTGAAAACCCGCATGACCGAACTCTGCGAAGCGCTGAGCACCCTCGGCGTCTGGGTGCGTCTGCACTACGTTTACCCGTACCCGCACGTCGACGAGCTGATCCCGCTGATGGCCGCCGGCAAGATCCTGCCGTACCTGGACATCCCGTTCCAGCACGCCAGCCCGAAAGTGTTGAAGTCGATGAAACGCCCGGCCTTCGAAGACAAGACAC
The DNA here is from genome assembly GCF_979258655.1 of Pseudomonas sp. AC242. NCBI lineage: Bacteria > Pseudomonadati > Pseudomonadota > Gammaproteobacteria > Pseudomonadales > Pseudomonadaceae > Pseudomonas > Pseudomonas sp. AC242. The sequence goes on along the minus strand of NZ_OZ409873.1, from coordinate 591,171 downwards.
TGGCGCGGATCAATAACTGGCGCGAAATCTGCCCGGACCTGATCATCCGTTCGACCTTCATCGTCGGCTTCCCGGGCGAAACCGAAGAAGACTTCCAGTACCTGTTGAACTGGCTGACCGAAGCCCAGCTCGACCGCGTCGGCTGTTTCCAGTACTCGCCGGTAGACGGCGCGCCAGCCAATGATCTGGATCTGGAGATCGTTCCGGACGAGGTCAAGCAGGATCGTTGGGATCGCTTCATGGCGCACCAGCAAGCGATCAGCTCGGCCCGCCTGCAAATGCGCATCGGCCGTGAGATTGAAGTGCTGGTCGATGAAGTCGACGAGCAAGGCGCGGTTGGCCGCTGCTTCTTCGATGCCCCGGAAATCGATGGCAACGTGTTTATTGATAACGGCAGCAATTTGAAGCCGGGCGATAAGGTCTGGTGCAAAGTGACTGACGCTGACGAATACGACCTGTGGGCTGAGCAGATCTGATCTGAAGATCAAAAGCCCCTCACCCCAGCCCTCTCCCAGAGGGAGAGGGAGCTGACCGTGTTGTTCTTTCGAGGTACATCGACCTGAGCTATCCGGTCGAACTCAGGTTTGAAAAGCACGAAGTTCAGCTCCCTTCCCCCTCGCCCTCTCTGGGGGAGAGGGGACTGATCGAGGTGCTCTTCAGAATGACGGCGACTTGAAATATCGAGTCGAACTCAGCTTCTGAACAGCACGAAGATCAGCTCCCTTCCCCCTCGCCCCCTCTGGGGGAGAGGGTTGGGGTGAGGGGGAGAGATCTTGCTGGCGACAGAAATAGCCAGCCAGACACCGCAATAAATACGGAAAGCCCCGCTCTTTTTACGAGATGCGGGGCTTTTTTACGGCTATCGTTTAGCGGGGGACGGACTCCCTTGAAACGGACAAGAGGCAGACGGGCATGCGTCACCATTCGGTCATCCACACGCCGAAACTCAGCGATTACCAGGAACTGACCCGGGTCTGGGAGGCCTCGGTTCGCGCGACACATGATTTTCTGCCGGACAGCTATATCGAGCTGCTGCGCAATCTGGTGCTCACCCGCTATCTCGATGCAGTAATGCTGATCTGCACCAAGGACGCCAATCAGCGCATCACGGGGTTTGCCGGTGTCGCGGCGGGCAAGATTGAAATGCTGTTCATCGATCCCGACCACCGCGGTAAGGGTTTGGGCAAGAAACTGCTCGACTACGCGATGCAGCACCTGAATGCTGATGAACTCGACGTCAACGAACAGAATCCGCAGGCACTGGGGTTTTACTTCAAGCAGGGTTTTGAAGTGATCGGCCGCTCGGAGGTGGATGGCATGGGCCAGCCGTATCCGTTGCTGCATATGCGGTTGCGTCAGAACCAGCAGCGCTCCAGTAACGGCTGACACACCATGGCCCCCTGGGGGAGCTGGCTTGCCAGCGATGCAGACGCCTCGGTCTGACAGATGCACCGAGGTGATGCCATCGCTGGCAAGCCAGCTCCCACAGGGAATACGGACACCGTGAAAATGGAACCGGACTTAACCGGCGCCACACAGGTACAATGCCCACCCCTTTTTTGTTACGGCCCTGTCATGACTGACCCGATTCGCCTCTCCAAACGCCTCATTGAACTGGTCGGTTGCTCCCGCCGGGAGGCCGAGCTGTTCATTGAGGGCGGCTGGGTCACCGTGGACGGCGAAGTGATTGACGAGCCGCAATTCAAGGTCGGCGACCAGAAGGTCGAGCTCGACAAGGACGCCAAGGCCACCGCACCGGAGCCGGTAACCATCCTGCTCAACGCGCCGGCCGGTATGGACGTCGAGACTGCCATGCAGTCGCTCAGCGCCGAAACCCTCAGCGAAGAGCACCGTTTCAGCAAGCGCCCGTTGCGCGGGCACTTCCTGCGCCTGACCGCCAGCGCCGACTTGCAAGCCAAGGCCAGCGGCCTGCTGGTGTTCACTCAGGACTGGAAAATCCTCCGCAAGCTCACCGCCGACGCCGCGAAGATCGAGCAGGAATACGTGGTCGAGGTCGAAGGTGACATGGTCGCTCACGGCCTCAACCGTTTGCAGCACGGCCTGACCCACAAGGGCAAGGAGCTGCCGCCGGTCAAGGCCAGCTGGCAGAACGAAAACCGTCTGCGTTTCGCCATGAAAAATCCGCAGCCCGGCATCATCGCCCAGTTCTGCGAAGCGGTCGGCCTGAAGGTCATCGGCATCCGCCGCATCCGTATCGGCGGTGTCTCGATCGGCAAAGTCCCGGTCGGCCAATGGCGCTACCTGTCCGGCAAAGAGAAGTTCTAAGACTTCCACTGCCGCCACACATTCCGGTAGCGCGCCCGCGTGCTGCCCACAACGCTTATCAGGATGACTCACATGATTCATAACGACGTATTGCGCAGCGTGCGCTACATGCTCGACATCAGCGACAAGAAGGTTGTCGAGATCATCAAACTCGGCGGCATGGAAGTCGCGCTCGCCGACGTGGTGACCTGGCTCGACAAGAAAGAAGAAGACGAAGAAGGTTTCGTGCGCTGCCCGGACGAAGTCATCGCGCACTTCCTCGACGGTCTGGTGATCTTCAAGCGTGGCAAGGACGAAAGCCGTCCGCCGCAGCCGATCGAAGTGCCGGTGACCAACAACATCATTCTGAAAAAACTGCGCGTGGCCTTCGAATTGAAAGAAGACGACATGCACGCGATTCTCAAGGCTGCCGAGTTCCCGGTGTCCAAGCCTGAGCTGAGCGCACTGTTCCGCAAAGTTGGTCACACCAACTATCGCCCGTGCGGCGACCAGTTGCTGCGCAACTTCCTCAAGGGTCTGACCCTGCGCGTTCGCCCGGCCTGATCCCCTTCTGCGGTGGCGACTGATGGTCGCCGCCGCAACGCATGATTGTTCATTCCCTCCAGAAATAATGGCTCCGCTTCGTGCGGCTGACGACTAGGGTGTACTGATCCCTAATCCTCAGGACTCGCCATGCACCCGTATTTCTCCCTGCAAGGCCGCACCGCTCTGGTGACCGGCGGCACCCGTGGTATCGGCAAGATGATCGCCAAGGCCTTTGTCGAGGCTGGTGCCCGCGTCTATGTCTGCTCGCGCGATGCCGAAGCCTGCCATCAAACGGCTGAAGAACTCAGTGCCCTGGGCAAATGTCATGGCATCGCCGCGAATCTGGCGACGGAAGAAGGCGTACAGGAGCTGGCCGCGCGCCTGGGTGAGCAGATCACGCATCTGGATATTCTGGTGAACAACGCCGGCACTACTTGGGGCGCGCCGCTGGAGAGCTATCCGGTCAAGGGCTGGGAGAAGGTCATGCAGCTCAACGTGACGTCGGTGTTCAGTTGCATCCAGCAATTTCTGCCGCTGTTGCGCAAGGCTGGCTCAGCGGCGAATCCGGCGCGGATTATCAACATTGGTTCGGTGGCGGGGATTTCTTCGTTTGGTGAGCAGGCGTACGCCTACGGGCCGAGTAAAGCCGCCCTGCATCAATTGTCGCGGATTCTGGCGCGGGAGCTGGTGAGCCAGCACATCAACGTCAATGTGATTGCGCCGGGGCGGTTTCCGAGCAAGATGACTCAGCATATTGGTAATGATGAGAAGGCGCTGGCTGAGGATTCGGCTTTGATTCCGATGAAGCGTTGGGGGCGGGAGGAAGAGATGGCGGCGCTGGCGATCAGTCTGGCAAGTACGGCTGGGGCTTATATGACCGGGAATATTATTCCGCTGGATGGCGGGTTCAGTCTCTGAGATCGGCGGTGCGGCTTCGCTGGCAAGCCAGCTCCCACAGGTTTTTTTTGGTGTACCTGGATTATGTGGCCACTCGATAACCCTGTGGGAGCCGGCTTGCCAGCGATGGCGGCCGCCCGACCACCACCAGACTTGAGGGCTGTCGGGTTATCATGCCCACCCTGCCCCGCTTCGAATGCAAACCATGACTTACAGCGTCTCCCCCATCGGCTTCGTGCGCTCCTGCTTCAAGGAGAAATTCGCCATCCCACGCCAGCCACAACTGGCCCCCGCCGCCCGTGGCGTGCTGGAACTGGTGGCGCCGTTCGATCAGGGTGACGCCGTGCAGGGTCTGGAACAGGTCAGCCATGTCTGGCTGCTGTTCCTTTTCCATCAGGCGCTCGAAGATAAGCCGCGCCTGAAAGTCCGCCCTCCACGCTTGGGCGGCAACAAGTCCATGGGCGTGTTCGCCACCCGCGCGACTCACCGGCCGAACGGCATCGGTCAGTCAGTGGTGAAACTGGACAAGGTCGAAGCCCATCGGCTGTTCATCTCCGGGATCGACTTGCTCGACGGCACGCCGATTCTCGACATCAAACCCTACGTGCCTTACGCCGACATCATTCCCGAAGCTTCCAACAGCATCGCCAGTGCAGCACCGCAGCTGATTGACGTGCAGTGGACGGACTCAGCACTGAAACAGGCGCACACACACGCTCAGCGCCTTGGCGAACCCTTGGTTGAACTGATTAAACAGTGCCTGGCGCAGGATCCGCGCCCGGCCTATCAAACCCCGGTGCCTGAGCGTGAATATGGCGCACAGTTCTGGGATCTGGACGTGCGCTGGCATTACCCGACACCGGAGCAGATCCGCGTGCTGGAAGTCATTCCTGCCGGGGCCTGACCCCGGAAACGAAAAAGCCCGCGCTGCCTTCACAGGCAACGCGGGCTTTTTGCTTTTCTGTAGGAGTGAGCCTGCTCGCGATAGGGCCGTGTCAGTCGACATCCATCTTGACTGATCCATCGCTATCGCGAGCAGGCTCACTCCTACAGTTTTGGGGATTACTTCTCGACGAACGCACGCTCGATCAGGTAATCACCCGGCTCGCGCATCCGCGCCGAGATCTTCAGGCCGAAGCTGTCGAGCACTTCGCTGGTCTCGTCGAGCATGCTCGGGCTGCCGCAGATCATCGCGCGGTCGTCCTGCGGGTTGATCGGAGGCAGGCCGATGTCGCTGAACAGCTTGCCGCTGCGCATCAGGTCGGTCAGACGGCCCTGATTCTCGAAAGGCTCGCGGGTCACGGTCGGGTAGTAGATCAGCTTGTCACGCAGCGCTTCGCCGAAGAACTCGTTCTGTGGCAGGTGCTCGGTGATGAATTCGCGGTAGGCGACTTCGTTGACGTAACGCACGCCGTGGACCAGGATCACTTTTTCAAAGCGCTCGTAGGTTTCCGGGTCCTGAATGACGCTCATGAACGGCGCCAGGCCAGTGCCGGTGCTCAGCAGATACAGGTGCTTGCCCGGGTTCAGGTCGTCCAGCACCAGGGTGCCGGTAGGCTTCTTCGAGATGATGATCTCGTCGCCTTCCTTCAAGTGCTGCAGTTGCGAAGTCAGCGGGCCGTCCTGCACCTTGATGCTGAAGAACTCCAGATGCTCTTCCCAGTTCGGACTGGCGATCGAGTAAGCGCGCATAAGCGGGCGGCCGTTGGGCTGTTGCAGGCCGATCATCACGAACTGACCGTTCTCGAAGCGCAGACCCGGATCGCGGGTGCACTTGAAGCTGAACAGAGTGTCGTTCCAGTGATGAACACTGAGGACACGCTCGTGGTTCATGTTGCTCATGTACGTTTGACTCCTGGAGATTGGGTCTGCGCTGGCTTTTGAAGGCGACGGTGCGCAATTGCATCGCATTCTAATAGCGACGACAATATCTGTTAACTGGATTATTAAGATAAGGGTTATCGGTTATATCGATATGCGATTTACTCTCCGTCAACTGCAAGTCTTCGTCGCCGTCGCCCAGCAGGAAAGCGTATCCCGTGCTGCGGGTCTGCTCAACCTCTCGCAGTCGGCCGCGAGCACCTCGATCACCGAGCTCGAGCGCCAATCCAGCTGCCAGCTGTTCGACCGCGCCGGCAAACGGCTGAGCCTCAACGCCCTCGGCAAACAGCTGTTGCCACAAGCGGTGGCGCTGCTCGATCAGGCCAAGGAAATCGAAGACCTGCTCAACGGCAAATCCGGTTTCGGCTCGCTGTCGGTGGGCGCAACGCTGACCATCGGCAATTACCTGGCGACGCTGCTGATCGGCAGTTTCATGCAACGCCACCCGGAAAGTCAGGTGAAGCTGCACGTGCAGAACACTGCCAATATCGTGCAGCAAGTCGCCCATTACGAAATTGATCTGGGTCTAATCGAAGGCGATTGCAGCCACCCGGATATCGAAGTGCAGAGCTGGGTTGAAGATGAGCTGGTGGTGTTCTGCGCGCCGCAGCATCCACTGGCCCAACGCGGTACGGCGACCATGGAGGAGCTGACGCACGAGGCATGGATTCTGCGCGAACAGGGTTCCGGCACGCGGCTGACCTTCGATCAGGCCATGCGTCACCATCGCAGTGCGCTGAATATTCGTCTGGAGCTGGAACACACCGAAGCGATCAAACGCGCGGTGGAATCAGGACTGGGGATTGGCTGCATCTCGCGGCTGGCGCTGCGTGACGCGTTCCGACGCGGCAGCTTGGTGCCGGTGGAGACGCCGGACCTGGATCTGGCCCGACAGTTTTACTTCATCTGGCACAAGCAGAAGTACCAGACTTCGGCCATGCGCGAATTTCTCGAGCTGTGCCGCGCTTTCACCGCCGGGGTGCAGCGCAGCGACGAGATCGTTTTGCCGACAATCGCTTAAAGCAGAACCACTGCCCACACCAGCGCAATCATGCTCAGTGCGACGAATTGTGCGGCGCTGCCCATGTCCTTGGCGTTCTTCGACAGCGGGTGCAGCTCCAGCGAAATGCGGTCGATGGCCGCTTCCACCGCCGAATTCAGCAACTCGACGATCAGCGCCAGCAGGCACACGGCAATCAACAGTGCCTGCTCAACGCGGCTGACATTGAGGAAGAACGTCAGCGGAATCAGCACCACATTGAGCAGTACCAATTGGCGAAAGGCTGCTTCACCGGTGAAGGCTGCGCGCAGGCCGTCCAGCGAGTAACCGGAGGCGTTGAGGATGCGTTTCAGGCCGGTCTGGCCCTTGAAAGGTGACATAAAGTAGAAACCAACCAAAAAGGAGTGGGAAAGCTAGAGCAACAAAAGTCAAAAAAGCGTGAAGACGCCAGCCTTTATTGGCTCGGAATTGACTCAAGTTGTTGCAGCAGTAAAGCCGCTTGCGTACGAGTGCGCACATTCAGCTTGCGAAAGATCGCCGTGACGTGGGCCTTGATGGTCGCTTCCGACACACTCAGCTCATAGGCAATCTGCTTGTTCAGCAGGCCTTCGCAGACCATGGTCAAGACGCGGAACTGCTGCGGGGTCAGGCTGGCGAGACCATCGCTGGCGGCTTTGGCTTCATCGGAAACGGCGACTGCCTCGAACGCCTGCGGCGGCCAGAAAACATCGCCATCGAGCACTTTGCGCACGGCCTCCTGAATCACGCTGAGGTCGCTGGACTTGGGGATAAAACCACTGGCGCCGAACTCACGGGATTTGACCATCACCGAAGCTTCTTCCTGCGCCGAAACCATCACCACCGGAATCTGCGGGTACTGCCCGCGCAGCATGACCAAACCGGAAAACCCGAAAGCGCCGGGCATGTTCAGGTCCAGCAGGACCAGATCCCAGTCAGCCTTTTCGGTCAGGCGAGATTCCAGCTCGGCGATGCTCGCCACTTCTACCAGCCGGACGTCCGGGCCAAGGCCCAGCGTCACCGCTTGATGCAGGGCGCTACGAAACAGAGGGTGGTCATCGGCAATCAGGATGTCGTATGTGGCCATTTTTCAAATGATCCTGTTTTTGATGGCAGACCCGGTGCATTCCGGTCTGGCCAAAGCAACTCAAGATGCCGCTTGAAAGCGGTATCTACAGGGGCACGTTCAACGCCAATCAACAGCAAACACGGCGTTTCAAACCTTGGCCGCACCCCAATCGGCGCCAAGCATGCCCAGCGAAGACGGGGTGGTCAAGCAGCACGGCCGCTGGCTTGTACAGTATGGGCCACTATTGGGCCAACTCCGGCTGCGGCTTTCGTATATAGGGCAACAACTCGGCGTGAGCCGGCGTTGACTCATTCATGTCCAGTTGCTGTTTGGCGCCCAGATAATGCTGGCTGAACACGTCAAAATAGGCGTCCAGCGCAGAGGCGGCGTCGCTGTCACCAGCCAGTTCCAGGCACAATGCCGCGACTTCGGCGGTGCACAGGTGCTCGCTGCGGGTCGAACGGCGCAAGCGGTAACGCGAGAGTTTGTCGGGCAGCAGACTGAGAATCGGCAAGCGATCAAAATACGGGCTCTTGCGGAAAATCTTCCGCGCTTCGGTCCAGGTCGCATCCAGCAGAATGAACAACGGGCGCTTGCTGCTATCGATCGCGACAGTATTGGTCACTCGCGACGGCTCGACGTATTCGCCGGGAAACACCAGATACGGTTGCCATTGCGGATCATTGAGCAGCGCCAGCATCTGCGGATCAGGCTCGGTACGCGACCAGATAAACGCATGGTTATCGCGCACCACGTCGGCAATCAGCCAACCGGTGTTGCTCGGTTTGAACACTTCCTTGCCGGTCATGATCAGGCACACGCCCGATCGGGTTTCGACACTCGGACGCCAGGCGCACAAACAATGGCTGATGATCACCCGGCAGTCGCGGCAACGCTCGGAGCGAAAGCCACGGGCCTGAATCGGCTTGATGCCCTCGTCCTCGCGCTGATCGCGCAAGCGGGCTACGGCGTTGGGGGCATGATGGGTCACGGGCAACGCCTTACGGCAGGAAAACTCGACACGCACAGCACTCGGCAAGGCTATAAAGGCGGGCAGTTTACCAGAGCGGCGAGTGCAAACCTGTACCGTCCCGACCGGCTCCCCTATAATCCGGCGCCACTGAACGCACAGCCACAGGGCTGGTCGAACCACCAGTCACTGAATCAGGAGAGTTTCATGCTGCGCCTTATCGTTCCTACCGCTGCCATTCTGCTGGCGTCGTCCTTCACCGCTCAGGCTGCATCCCTGAGTGAGCAGAATCTGAACCGAGAGCTGCGCAACGTCGCCGCCCAGAGCAGCGTCGGCACGCCTCGGGCAATCAATGAAGACATTCTTGATCAAGGCTACACCGTTGAAGGCACTCAGTTGATCAACCACCTGAGCGTACAGAAGAGCCACGCCGACAAAATGCGCGCTGACCCTAAAGCCGTGTATTTCCAGTTGGGCGCCTCGGTATGCAACAACCCGTCGTACCGCAAGCTGATGGCCAAGGGCGCGATCATGCGTTACGACTTTACGGAAGTGAAAACCAACAAAGCGATCGGCTCCGCCAGCTATCAGGAATCGGATTGCCCGAAAGCCGCCCCGGCGAAGAAGAAGTAACTATCGCGAATTGGCGCGCCGCTGTTCATCCTCGGCGCGCAGTTCAGCCAGCAAAGCCTGTAAATAGTGCGAACGACGCTCGCCACCCGCCAACCGCCGGCAGCACTCCTCTTCGAGACTGAGTTGATTGGTCTCGGCTGATGCCTTCAACATCCGATACAACTGCGTATCGATCTCCAGAATCACTCTGGCCATGTGTCCCGCCTCCTTGCCACCCGCAAATCCTTGAATCGCGTGCACCTTGCGTACGGTTATTGACCTAAAGCTGTCGTAAGGCGCCTGTACGTTAGTTAATCAGAGGGTTTGCCATTCGGTGCACGTTCGGACGAGCGGTGAAGCAACGCGCGGAAAATCAACAAACGATTGCCAGCCAAAACTTTACGGCGCAATGATCAAGTCAGCGCAAATGCGCGCAAGGGTCTAGATTCAGAGTATTCCCGATCATTTTTCAACGGCAGACAAGGAACTGCCGATCGTGTGTTTTTTGCAGCGCGGCACTGACGCCGCTCGTCAGGGCCATCCGCTCTGTGCAGAAGGAGACGTTGAATGCCTTACCAACCGAATGACCTCTTGAGCCGTCATTTTCAGGAAAGCGGTCCCGACCTCATCAGTAAGGTCGAAGAACAACTCAACCGTGTTTCACCCAACAGCCCGAATATCCCCATCTACCGCGACATGATCCTGACCGTGCTGCGCATGGCCCAGGAAGACCATAACCGCTGGAATGCCAAGATTACCTTGCAAGCCCTGCGCGAACTGGAGCAGGCGTTTCGGGTCCTGGAGCAGTTCAAAGGCCGACGCAAAGTCACGGTATTCGGTTCGGCGCGCACGCCGGTCGAGCATCCGCTGTATGCGATGGCCCGTGAACTCGGCGCGGCGTTGACCCGCTCGGGGATGATGGTCATCACTGGCGCCGGGGGCGGCATCATGGCTGCCGCGCATGAAGGTGCCGGCCGCGATCACAGTCTCGGCTTCAACATCACCCTGCCCTTCGAGCAGCATGCCAATCCTACGGTGGACGGCACCGGCAATCTGTTGCCGTTTCACTTCTTCTTCACGCGCAAACTGTTTTTCGTCAAAGAAGCCGACGCGCTGGTCTTGTGCCCAGGCGGTTTCGGCACGCTGGATGAAGCGCTGGAAGTGCTGACATTGATCCAGACCGGGAAAAGTCCATTGGTGCCGGTGGTGCTGCTGGATGCGCCGGGCGGCACATTCTGGCAAGGCGCGATGGACTTCATTCGCCAGCAACTGGAGGAAAACCATTACATCCTGCCGACCGATATGAGACTGATGCGTCTGGTTTACTCCGTTGAGGAAGCGGTGGAACAGATCGCCCAGTTCTACAGCAACTTCCACTCCAGCCGCTGGCTCAAGCGCCAATTCGTGATTCGTATGAATCACAAGCTCAGCGATCAGGCGTTGGCGCACATGCAGGAAGCATTCGCCGATCTGTGCCTGAGTGACCAGTTTCATCAACACGCCTACGCCGGCGAGGAACACGATGAAGCGCAGTTCAGCCATCTGGCACGACTGGCCTTCGCTTTCAATGCCCGAACGCACGGGCGTCTGAGGGAGTTGATCGATTACATCAATCTGCCGGAAAACTGGGCCGATTCAAAACCGCAAACAGCGCAACGCAGCCGCGAGCCGTCAAAGGCAATTTGAAGGCAAAAAAAAACGGCCCGCTATTTTCATAGCGGGCCGTTTTTATTGAAGCGGTTTAATCGTCCATGCCGCGACCGCTGAACAAGCGGTTGATCATCTCCATCGAGAACCCCCGATACGCCAGAAACCGGCCTTGCTTGGCCCGTTCTTTCGCATCAATCGGCAAATGTCCGGAGAACTTGCGTTGCCACGTTTCCTGCAGTTGCTCCTGCCAACTGATACCGCTTTCGCGCAGGGCGAGTTCGATATCGGCACGTTGCAAACCGCGCTGGCTGAGTTCTTCGCGGATCCGCAGCGGGCCATAGCCGGAGCGGGCGCGGTAGGAAACAAAGCTTTCAAGGTAACGGGCTTCGGAAAGCAGCCCCTCTTCCGTCAAACGGTCGAGGGCTGTTTCGATCATCTCCGCTTCAGCGCCGCGCTGACGCAGTTTGCGCGTCAGCTCGACTCGACCGTGCTCGCGGCGTGCGAGCAGGTCCATGGCGGTTCGCCGCACAGCGACGAGGGTATCGAGTACGGCGGTGGTCATCGCTGCAATCAGATGTCAGCGTCGGCCAGGTCGTCTTCAGTCTCTTTGACTGCAGAAGCCTTGGAGTCGATCACTGCAGGCGTCAGCAGTTTGTCACGCAGTTGCTTCTCGAGCTTCGCGGCGATTTCCGGGTTGTCTGCCAGGAACTTGGCCGAGTTGGCCTTGCCCTGACCGATCTTGGTGCCTTCATAGGCATACCAGGCGCCGGACTTCTCGACGAAACCGTGCAGCACACCCAGATCGATCATCTCGCCGTTGAGGTAGATGCCTTTGCCGTAAAGAATCTGGAACTCGGCCTGACGGAACGGCGAAGCGACCTTGTTCTTCACAACCTTGACGCGGGTTTCGCTGCCGACCACTTCGTCGCCTTCCTTCACCGCGCCGGTACGGCGGATGTCGAGACGGACCGAAGCATAGAACTTCAGCGCGTTACCACCGGTGGTGGTTTCCGGGCTACCGAACATCACGCCGATCTTCATACGAATCTGGTTGATGAAGATCACCAGGCAGTTGGCGTTCTTGATGTTACCGGTGATTTTACGCAGCGCCTGGGACATCAGACGGGCTTGCAGGCCCACGTGCATGTCACCCATTTCGCCTTCGATTTCAGCCTTCGGTACCAGGGCTGCCACGGAGTCGACGATGATCACGTCAACGGCGTTGGAGCGCACCAGCATGTCGGTGATTTCCAGCGCCTGTTCGCCGGTGTCCGGCTGCGACACCAGCAGGTCGTCGACGTTGACGCCCAGCTTGCCGGCGTACTCAGGGTCGAGGGCGTGTTCGGCGTCGACGAATGCGCAGGTCGCGCCGGCTTTTTGAGCCTGGGCGATCACGGACAAGGTCAGTGTGGTTTTACCGGAGGATTCAGGACCGTAGATTTCAACGATACGGCCTTTTGGCAGGCCGCCAATGCCGAGCGCGATGTCCAGACCCAGAGAGCCAGTCGAGATAGCCGGGATCGCCTGACGGTCTTGATCGCCCATACGCATCACGGCACCCTTGCCGAATTGACGTTCGATCTGACCCAGGGCCGCAGCCAAGGCTTTCTTCTTGTTGTCGTCCATTAAAGTCCTCACGTAATCAATAAGGCCTGACGGCCAACACCTGTATAAGTAGCCAGTATTATTCCACAGCGTTCGCGGATCGCCTACCCCTGATTTTCGATTTCTCGTGCCGCTAGTCGCAGGAGCCCCTCTAGCGCGGCCTTCACCGTTTGTCGGCGGACTTCATCGCGGTTACCGGGGAAGTGCTGAACCTCACTGGTGACCGTTTCGCCAACACCCCAGGCCAGCCACACAGTGCCCACCGGTTTGTTCGGTGAACCACCGTCCGGCCCGGCCACCCCGCTGACCGCCACGGCAAATCGCGCCAGGCTTTTGTCCTGCGCACCACGCACCATCGCTTCAACCACCTCGCGACTGACCGCGCCCACCGTTTCGAACAACTCGGTTGGCACATTCAACTGCTGGGTTTTCTGTCGATTGGAATACGTGACGTAGCCCGCCTCGAACCACGCCGAACTGCCCGGGATCCGCGTGATGGCTTCGGCGATCCCGCCACCGGTACAGGACTCAGCGGTGGTGACGTGGGCATTGAGCAGTTGCAGACGTCGGCCAAGGTCGGCGGCCAGTTGAGTGATCTCTTTCACGGCGTGCTCCGGATCGTGTGGAATGCCTCCACCGTACACGAGCCGGTTGCGCTTTCAATACACAGACTCATTCAAAATGTTCGGGCGCGAGCGCTCTGACATACGCCTGACACGCCTGCAAGGCGATCAGTCCACGGTCGCCGGTGTCGGTGATGGCGATAATTCGTTGAGCATGCGCCGGGTCAAGTCGGGCGCGTACGGTTGCATGATCCACGTTGCCGGCGCCGGCGGTGGCTGGCACGTTGCAGCCTGGGGCAGCGTCGCTGGCGTCGAGAAGGACTGACAGGCGCACATCAGCAGTGGCAAGACGATCGCGCAGGCGATCCTGATCACGTTGGGCATCGCTCAGCGCTCGGTAATGGGTTTGTTCACTGGCCGCGAGCCGCTGCTCCAACGCCAGACGTTTATCCTGCTCGGCCTGCTGCGCTGCAGCGGCGGTCTGCGTCAGTTGATTGAGGGTTTCGGCGTTTAACCGGGCCTGCTCGGCCAATTGCCGTTCGTAGCGCCACCCCTGAAACTGCCAGGCCGCAGCAAAAGCACCAGCGGCCAGCAATAAGATGCCGATCACTCGCCAGGGGATTGGCATAGCACTGCCCTCGCCCGCGCCCAGATTTCCAGGCGATCCTGCAAGCCGTTCAACCCGCCGTTGATTCGCCGGGTGATGGTGTTGAACTGATCGCGATCGGCCAGTTCATTCAAGCCGTTCTGCTCCCAGAACCATGCCGCGGACTCGGCAGCCCATTGTGGCTGTTCGAGCAGTTCGGGCAGGGACAACAGACGTTCATCACCGAACAGGCCAACGCTGCACTGGCGATAGTTGCTGCGACCAGTGATCTGGATCAGTCCGCGACCACGATACTTCTGCCCGTCGCCGTCAGCCTCGGGCGTGTTGCCCAGGCGCAGCGCCAGCGTGCCGGTGTCGTATTTGCTCAGGTATTGGTTGTTGCCCAACTCCCGCACATAGCGCAGTTGCCCGGACTCGTGCCCGACCTGCGCGAGGAACGCCGCGACGCGTTTGGGCGAGTCGATATGACGGCGCGCCATCGCGCTGTTGAGTGCAGAAACAAAAACGCCCGCTTGGGAGCGGGCGTTCGGCATGATGTCGATAAGGTTGCTTTCAGTTATTTGCATAATGCTTGATCCTCCCTGGATATTGCCCCGATTGAATCATGGTTGGCGGCCAATGCCCGTCAGCCATTTTTTTGCCAGAGTTTTCAGCGTGCTGTCCGGTGCAAGTTCTTCGGGCACGTCGAACACCCAACCGAGGGTACCGAAGTGGGCGGTCCAGTCGATTTGCGGTACCGGAGTGATTTCAGTGATGTCGACCCAGAGCAGATCCGGATGAAACATCTCGGCCATATTGCCATCGGTGGAGAACAGCTCGACCACGGTGCTGTTGAAGATGCGTGCGTAGGTTTTCATCAGGCGTACTCGTAGATGATCACGGCGCCCGAGGCACCTGCGCCACCTGGTCTGCCAGGTTGATTGGGGGCGTTGGCGATTCCTCCCGCACCGGAGCCGAAACCGGAACCGGGTGCAGCCAGAGAGCCTGCTGCGCTGCTGCCAAAACCGCCTCCGCCCCATGGCGAGCTGCCACCGTGCCCAGCAAGGGTTGAGCCGTTGACAGATATCCCGGGGGCGCCCGCATTTCCCGCACTATTGACGATGTTGCCGCCACTGGCCGTCTGACCGGGATAGCCTCCGGTATAAAGCCCCATGCCCTGATTCGCGACAAAGCCAATCCACGGCGACCCTCCACCACCGGCAGCAGAAACCAGCGAGCCAAAAGAACTGGTACCACCACCTCCGGCATTCGCCGCTGCGAGTCCCGCGCTTCCGCCAGCCCCCACCGTGACAACCTGACGAGAACCAATAGTCTCGGAAGGTAACCACGCTTCAGCATAACTACCGGAGGCACCGCCGCCCACGGTTGCATACTGGGAAGTTGTGGTCGCCCCGACTCCCGCACTTCCACCACCACCGCCCACAACCTTGACCAGAACGTGCTTCGTCCCGGCTATCGGCTCATAGGTACCGGATACGGTAAACGTCTTTACCCCCAACAACCGGCCGCTCGCAGCACTACCACCGCTCGCATACACCAGCACCCAACTGTCCAGCGCCGCGCTATACACCACCGAACACACACTGCTGCCGACAATCTCCGCTGGCCGCAACGCACTCAGCCCAAGGCTCAATAGCGGCCGGGGCATCAACCCGTTCGGTGCAAACGTACTCGCCCCGGTATTGGCATTACCGGCAGTAAAGCGCAGCGCCAATCCGTCCTTCAGTGCGGTGACGGCAGGCACATAATTGGCCATGTAGAGATTGGCCGCGCCGATGTCAGTGGCATGTTTGTTTTCACCTGCCTGACTGAGCTTTTTCATCGCTTGCAACAACTGGGTTGCATCGGCTTCGCTCGGCTCAAGGCCGGCGGATTTGACGACGTTCAACAATTCATCGGTAACGCTGTTGCCCCAGGTCGCAGGGATCAACGATCCGGGCAATCCCGCGACGACGTCTTCATTGACGAATTTGCCATTCACCAGCCCGACGCTGGGAACGCTTTTTGGATAATCCACGTTAGTTCCTCAACTGCCTGTCCGAAGCAAGCCTTCCAGCCAGTCAGGCTCAACTGGTCGGGAAGGTAAACTCGGAAAGTCCGGATCATTCGGCCAATCGCGCAGTGCCTGCCGATACGCCAATAGTTGTTTGAATTCCTCGGAACGCAAAGTCGTGCCCTCGCCCACTTCCAGTTCTTCGGCATCACGAAACACCAGCCACTGGGTGTTCTGCAGAACGTAGTTGCGCCATGCGCGCTCGTGGCTGGCAAGCGTTGCAGGAGAAATGACGGGGTCGATCAAAACGGGCTGACCACTGGCACTGGCGCTGATGACTTTGCCGCTTGCCTGCCCGGCGAACAGTTCGGCGTATTGCGCCTTGGTGATTTCTACTGCACCTTCAGGTAAGTCCGCGCCGGCTTCTTCGATATGATCGAATCCAAGCGTCTGAGCAAAAAAGTAAATAGCCATGGTTATCTCCCCCAAACCAATACTCGACCCGAAATTCCCGGCGACACTTTTACACCATTGCTATCAATGCTCCTGACCCGCGCAAAAGCCACCGTAGTAGTCGAATTTCCCAAATCGAACCCCCAAACGCTGGTATTCGCGGTAGACCAGCCGATCGGGTTACCTTCATTGGCGATACCCCCCAACACGACGTTAGGAAACCTGATAGGCAACGTTACCCTCATCTCACCGTTTGCATCCGAAGATCCCAACACCCACTGGACGATCAGGCCACTGGGGAGCTTTTGATAACCCGCCGTCTCGAATTGCGCAGCGTACGAGGAGGAATATTTGAGGCTGGCAGTGCCATAAACCACCCACACTCCAGACTCTCTGACAAAGTTCGCACTCTCACCATTGTTCAAAACGATCCACGCCAGATACGCCCCTTGCGGACTGATTTGCGTGCCGGTTTTACTGGCCACCGTGACGGGCGCACTGTTACGGCAATGCAGGCTGATCGTGACGCCGTTCGGCACCGCAGCGGCATCCGGCAGCGTAACGGTGTACGCCGCGTTGCCGCCCAGACCGATCGAGCAGCCGACATCTGCCTGAGTCAATTGGGTGGCGGTGGATATACTGCGAGTACTGGCATAACTGCCCAGCGCCCGTTGCACAAACTCGGACGTTGCTGCCGAGCGCCCAACATCGAACTGCGGCGCGGTCATGAACAATGCCGGGCTGCGCAACGCCGCCAACAACTGATTATTCGACACCTCGTTCGGCGTCATGCCCGCCGCCTGAATGACGTTGAGAATTTCTTGCGTGACGCTGTTGCCCCACGTCGCCGGGATCAGCGAACCGGGTTTTCCGGTAACCGGGTCCTCGTCGACAAACTGGCCATTGTCCAGCCCGACACTGGGCACACTCTGGGATAGTCCAAGGCTTATCTCCTTAATCTGAAAAATTTTTGGCGCGGGTCTCAGCCAATGGGTGCGGCTAACCACGCGGGGACCGAAGGCCGGGAAACTATCGAAGGAAACTGGCTTGAATCAGGCCAGTCGCGCAGTGCCTGACGGTATTCCAGCAACTCCAGATACTGCGCGGCCTTGAGCGTCGTCCCACGCCCCAGCGCCTGCTCGTCGCGATGCCGCGTCACCCACCACTCTGTGGCCGACAGGCTGGACTGACGCCAAGTGCGCGCTGCTGCCAAAGGTTCCTGTTCTTCGACGATGGCTTCGGTGGAAACGACCGGATTGTCGACTATCGGCAACGGCGCAATCTCTTGGCGCAGTTCGCCAACGGGCGCGCCGATCTCGATCTGCTTGCCCTCCGGCACCTGCACCATCGTCTCGATGAAAGCGGGGGCAAGCAGTTGGGTAATCGAGTAGCCGCCCGTATCGATCAGTTCGACCGCAACACCGTTTTCCACTCGTGCATAACGGGCCATTACTCGTACTCCCAGATTTCACAGAAGGCGTTGCCGCCAGCACCGCTGACGACTGAAGCCGAAGGGTTGACCGAGCATGAACCGCTGCCACCAGAGCCACGGCTTCCAGCATTGCCAACCGTATTAGAGCCGGTGAAAGAAGCCCCGCCGTCGAACGGACTCGCAGCCCCACACCCCGAGAGCAGTCCCCAATTGGCGTTACTCATCCCGAATCCTCCGGTGATGCCACGGGCGCTGCAAAGATTGCCCCCGGTGATCGTCCCGCCCACTCCGCCCTGAATGAATCCAGACGATGTAGCCGAAGTCACGATCGCAAGTTTTTGCCCACCACCTCCCCCCGAAACGCTCATGTAGGCGCCGAAAGAAGCGCCACCGCCCGCCATGCCTGTGGAGTTGCTGATTGCACCACCGGCGCCCAGCGAAACGGGTACGCCAGCGAGCATTTGTGCGGTGACGTCATACAGGCTTTCCGCGTAAGCACCGGAGCCACCACCGCCACCAAGAATTTGGTTACCTGCCGGCACAGGCTCACACCCGCCTCCCGAGCCACCCGCCCCCACCAACCTCACACGAATGCGTTTGGCCTTGGGATTGGGCTTGTAAACTGTGATCCCGACCGTCTCGATCTGCCGGACCGCCAGCAGTCGTCCCACCGCATCGATGATGCCGTAGCCACTCAAAGTCGTCGGGGTGTTTCTCAATTTGGTGAAATCGACCATGGCTCCGATGGCCGTTGCCAATTGGTCGGTTTTGGCTTCATCAGGCGTCACCCCGGCCGCCTTGATCGCGTTGAGAATTTCTTGCGTGACGCTGTTGCCCCACGCAGCGGGAATCAACGATCCCGGTGTTCCGGCGAGCGGGTTTTCATCGACAAAGCCGCCGTTGACCAGCCCCACCCCGGGAATACTTTTTGGATAATCCATTGCACTGCTCCCTGTGCTGAATTCAGTTGGCTAAGGATGTGCCGGGTGCGACCGGCCAGGTAATTTCATCGGGGAAACCGGCCTGTTTTTCGATGCGGTTCAGCTCGACGCTGTAGAGCTTCCATTCGATCAGCAGCAGTTGTTCGTCATGGCTGGCATCGCCGATGTCTTCGGCGTATTGCAGGGGCGCGATGCGCAGCACCGCATCGCGAAGCAACGCGTCGCGTTGAACGAGGACGATGCGTTTGCGATCCGCCAGTTGCGCGGCCTCATCGACCTGCCAGGCGTTGCCCAACCAGACGTGAAAGCCACCCGGAAAAGGCAACCGGGTGAAGCCCTCCGGCAATTCGCCAAGCGCGTTCCAGGTTTCCCGAATGCCTGTGTCAGTGCGATAGACATCCCCACGACAATCGATCTGCTGTTGCAACGAACCTTTGTTATAGGCCCAGGCAAACCCCTCAGGCGCAGGGGAGAGTTCGATGCTCAGCGTCACAGCATTGCTTGGCAGTTGCAGACCGATCCCGGGCACCAGCGGAAACTCGACAGGCCCGGTCAATGCACCGCTGTCATCTATCAAATAATTGAACATGTGCACCTCAGATAAATTTGATTCGCGCGGGATAGGCGATGTTTCGCGGTCGGGTTTCGCCAGCGAAATTGCCGATATTGCCGATGTAGGCATCATTGTCGAATGCTGGGTTGGGATAGGTCGTTGCCACCGTTGCTGAAGTCGGTAAAAAATTGACGTTGGTGGTAACGTCCCAGGCGGTATCCGGAATCGCTGGAGCAGGCTTGAATGTCGCCCCGGTTCCCGTCGGCAGATAATGGTTGTGGCTTTGCAAGGCGTGCATTTGCAGACTGCCTATTACACGTCCAGCATCAACGCTTCTGCTCTCACTCAGCACCCGCAAAAACTCACCCCGAATCTCGGGAATTCGAAAGTTCGAAGCGCCATCGCCACTGGTCCAGCCACCTTCTCTGCCCGCTCGGGCCGCTTCGGTCGTCAGTGCCCCGGACGCCTGAGCAAAATCCCACAGCCACGGCCATTCGGCGCGCTTGAACAGATCACCGTTGGGAACGCCATAACCTCCCGGGTTAAGCGTTGTGGTGGTCTCCAAAAACGGGCGTCCCAAGGCGGTATTGTCGAAGCGTCCTATCGGCCACCAGCTCCCGGCTCCGTCACTGCGCAGATGCCACCAGTCACCTCCCCCCATCAACACCAGAAACGGATAACCGCTGGCCGACAAGTAGGTGTGAAAGCGAATCCTGTCGGTGCCGGATGCTTGAACAACGAGGCGATTGCCGCTGTTGTCGACACGACGAAGAATCACATCGCGTACACCCAGAGAAACATCCGCCGGAGGTAAAGTCAGGGTCACGGGGGCGGGACTGCCATCGATCAAAACAAGTCCGAGTTCCTGCTCAGTCAGTGACTTGGAAGCTGCAAGCCGGGTAATCACCGAGCGCATCGGACTGGCATTACTGACAATCGACTGAATCGCCTTGAATAGCTGGCTGGTATCCGCCTCGGAGGCCACCAACCCACCGCCGCTGATCACACTCAGAATTTCCTGAGTGACACTGTTGCCCCACACCGCCGGAATCAACGATCCCGGCGTACCCGCCACTGGGTTTTCATCAACGAAGCGGCCATCAACCAAGCCGACGCTGGGGACGCTTTTTGGGTAATCCATAGGTTGTTCGTTCCTTTGAAATGACAAATGACCGGCGTCGACACGGCGCCTTTTAGGTGCCTGCCCGCGGTCTGTTTTCTGAAAATAAAAAGCCCACATTGAAGTGGGCTTGGGTGACGCTGAACGGAGGCTTTTCGGCTTAGTTGGAAAGGCCGCTGGTCAGCTCGCGAATGGCGACCAAAGCTTCCTCACCCGCGCTGCGCGCCAGATCCATGTTGCCCTTGGCGGCCTGTGCGCGAATTTGCGCTTTGGCTTTCAGGCGCAGCGTACGCAGCGCCAGCAGATGGTCGGTCAGTTGATCGGCCTTGCTCAGAATCTGCTCGGCGGCCTGTTTAGCCGTGCGCCCTTTGACAACCCACGCGGCGACTGACAGCGGCACTTCCTTTTTCGGGTAACCGGCGTCCTGATAAGCCTGCGCGTCAGCGGCGGCCTGGGCGTACTCCAAGGCTTTGAGGGGGTCGCCGGCCAGCGCGGTGCGGATGTTGTCGGCGGTGGCGTCGACTTTGGTACACAGACGTTCAGTTTCCTGCTCGTTCAGCACAGCCTGCTTATCGCCGTTCACGACCCACTTCTCACCGTCCCAGTCATGGGCGGCAGAAGGTTGAGGAAGGCGCATTTCGCCGTCGAACTGATGAAGTTCCTGAATCACGATCATCGAATAAGCTCCCACGACAGTTGGACGTTCACGGCGTCTGCAAAGTTGATCGCAATCCCGACGCTGTAGTCGGTGACGGGGTGGCTCTTGATGCCCATGCTGAGTAACAGCTCATCACTGTCGGCGTTCGACTGACCAAGGTTGTGTTCTGCCTGATAGCACTGCCACAACGAGCGCAGATTGGCATGGTCGAAACTGGCGGCCAGCGTTGAAACCGTCACGTCGTTAACGATGTTGTTGGTAAACAACACACAAGGGGAAACCGTTGCCGGGTTCCAGCCCCCGGGGTTGTTGGAACTTCCCGCAATAATGGGCGAAAGGAAGCAATAGTTACCGCCCGCCCATCCCGTTGACGGAAAGGCGACCGACGTCACTGCCGTCGAGGACGGCGTT
This sequence comes from Pseudomonas sp. AC242, assembly GCF_979258655.1. Classification (NCBI taxonomy): domain Bacteria; kingdom Pseudomonadati; phylum Pseudomonadota; class Gammaproteobacteria; order Pseudomonadales; family Pseudomonadaceae; genus Pseudomonas; species Pseudomonas sp. AC242. The sequence continues at coordinate 569,927 of NZ_OZ409873.1, read as the reverse complement.
GGATTGCCGGCAACCAATCGGGCAGAACGTGCGTGCGGATCCAGCGGCAGGAAAATCGCGCCGGTCCCGTTGACGGTCTGGGTCCAGGTCAAGCGGGCACGGTTGTAAATCGTTCGCACCGTCGGCACCGAACCCGGTGCGCCGGTCACGACCCAGGCCAGGCACATGTCCAGTGCCGTTGACTGGAACCCACCACCGGCGGCACCGTTTACCGTTCCTTTCAACGACTCGGGCGTCACGTCATGAATGTTGCCACGCTGCACGTAGAACGTCAGCGCACCACCGGAAATTTGCGCGCGCAGAAAGTAATGGCTGCTGGGCAACAGATCCACGCTGCTCCAGGCCGATGTCACAAAAGTGCGCGAGCGGCCCAACTGGCCATTCACCACTTCCTGCCCCAGGCTGATAAACGTACCCGCCGCGATCGAAACCTTGCCACCGCTGGTAGCGGCAGCTGCCGGGCTGACCGTCAGCCGGCCATCGGCAGTGGCTACCGTTGGTAGCGGCAACGCCACCAGTGGCAACGCCAGATCCTGATTCCAGCCCTTGGCCGTCACCGATTGAATCGCCTGCAACAGCTGATCGTATTTCTTCTCGTCCGGCGTCAGCCCGGCCGCATTGATCACATTGAGAATTTCCTGCGTAACCCCATTCCCCCAATCCGCCGGAATCAGCGATCCCGGGGTTCCGGTCATCGGGTTCTCATCGACAAACTTCCCATTCACCAAGCCGGCGCTGGGAACACTGTTCGGATAATCCATGGCTCATGCCTCCCTAGTCATAATTGATGTGCACCTTGGTGTGCGCCGGGGCGCTGCGGTGGATCAGGCATTCCAGCGCCGAGCCCGGGTTGACGCCAAAACGCTCGCCCCAGTAGCTCGCGCCGTAACGCCGGCCGAGCAGCAAGCGGCCGCCGGTGTTGAGCGTCCACATGAACTGCGCTTCCCACGTGCCCCAATGCGCCGAGCCAAAACGCGAGCGGCCCATGCGTGGGGCTTCGAGTTCGGTGATGGTCGCGTTGGGGTAGCCCTGGCTTTTGGCGATGTCGAGGTAGTAACCGACAGCCTGGCTGCCGACCGCGAGCAAGCGCCGGCGTACGGCGAGGCGGCGGTCGTCGAACAGCGGCGTGGCGCCCAGGCACGGGTCGGGCAGGTTCATCACCTGCTCCCAGTCCGGCACCAGTTCGCTGACGCCGGCCGGGTCCATCTCGTTGAGCAGGTCGGCGGCGCGGGCATCGAGGCGGGCCAGTTCGACGGCGACGCCTTGCAGCACTTCTTCGAGTTCCGGCACACGCTCCGGGTCCCACGCCGGGCCACTGGGCAGCAAGGCGCGCAGTTGCGCCTGATATTGCGCGGCGGTTCTTATGCCCCCCATACGCAACCTCCGAAGGTGAGCAGTTCGCTTTGCCCGGCAGGCACGTCAGCGGCCGGCGCGGTCAGGGTGTGATCGTACTCACCACCGGCGCTGCTGATGGCTTCGCGGATATGGCTGATCAGCAGCGGCACACCCAGGTCGGCCTCGCGGTTGTGCAGGTCGCGCAACTGCGCTTCAACGGCGGCGCGCACAGCGGTGGTGTCCGGATTGACGCTCTTGAAGCGATACACCACCGGCACTTGAATCGGCCGCTGTACGTGCACTTCCGCAGTCACCGGACGCAGCGGTTCGATGTACGCCTGAACCTCCGCCAATTGCTCATCGTTGGGCACCGGTTGCGGGTCTTCATCACGCATGATGAACACCGTCACCGTGCCTGGCCCGAGCAAGCCACCACGACACCAGGCGCGCGTTACGCCCGGCACTTCCAGCGCCCAGGTCTCGTAATCACTGGCCGAGCCGCCATGGGGAATCACGCGGTAGGAACGAATCACCCGCGAGCGCAGCGACTCCAGACTTTCCCGTGCCACGCCGCCGCTGAGCCCCGGCGCCAGCACGACAAAACTGGTGCCGACCACACCGGTAATTGGCTGCACCGGTGTCAGCGCCAGACCGGCGTCGGCATTACCGAGGCTGCCGGCATCCAGCGCGGCGATGGTAGTGGTGTTGCTGCCATTGACCGTGGTGCGCGCGGCGGTGACTTTGTAGGTGCGACCGTCGTTCGATTGCAGCAACGTGTCGACGTCCAGCACTGCACCGGCAGTGGCGGTAAAACTGACGCTGCCGCTGGCGACTTGCGCGGGTTTGCGCGGTTGATTCAGACGCAGTGCGGCGATGCGCTCCAGGGTCGATTCATCGGCCTTGTCCGGCAGGATCTGCTCGGCAATCCAGTCGAGATAACCGTACAGACCATAAGCCGCGCCACCGAGGGTACGGGCCAGCACTTGCGCATCGGACTGGCGCAGCGAATCGCCGGCCAGGTCGCTTTGGGTGCGCTTGATCAGCACCGGCAGCGAAGGGGTTTCAAACGGCATAGATCACCTGCCAACTGTTATCGGGGTTGATGTCCAGACGTTCGCCGTCAGCCAAGGTCAGGACCGTGCGCAGGTTCAGGCGCTGGGCGTCGAGGCGTTCGCTGATGATGTCGATGGCGCTGCAGTGGCCGTCGTCGATCAGCCATTGCAAGGCTTCGCGGGCATAGAACTCGGCGTCCATCTGCGTTTGTCGGGTCAGCTTGACCCGGCGCAACAGCCACAGCCGCGAGCCGATGCGGTCGTCGGCAACGGTGGGAAACGTGTCGCCCCACCAGCCGAAACGCTCTTCGTCGTCGAGGGCGTCGTCATCGGCGGCGCGGCGCCAGGTGAACAGGCTGATGAGCACGGCGCGGGTCAGCGCGGCGTGGAGGTTTTGGCTGATCAGCATCACTTGCCTCCTGCCGGCGCGCCGGTCTGGCCGCTGCCGGCCTGTACACCGACGTGCACGTGTTTGATCTGGCTGATGCCACCGGCGAGTTGATCGCCGGTGGAAACGATCTTGCCGGTCTGGTTGATCACCGGCGTATCGAAGTTCACCGCGCTGCTGGCACGGATGTTCAGCGTGGCGGTTTCGATATCGATGATCCGCCCGCGCTTGAAGTGAATCCTGTCGCCCTCGTCGGTGTAGATCGCCACTTCGCCCGACGCCAGCGATTGCAGGCGATAGCGGCGGTCAGCGATGACCAGGGCGATGGCGTGGGAACGGTCGCCGCCGAGAAAAGTGACGACACCTTCGGCGCCGGCCAGCGGATGGCTGGTGAAGCCGTAAGGTTCGAAGTGCTCCATGTCGTCGTTCACTTCGCCGGCGGTGAGGCGCATTTGCAGCGATTGCAGCTTGGATGCCGAATTGGCGAGCACGACAGTGCCGCGCGCCAGCAGGCGTGTCAGTAGGCTCATGCTTGGTTCCTGTAAGAAACGGGCCGAGGTCAAAAGATCGCAGCCTTCGGCAGCTCCTACATAAGATCGGCGTACACCTGTAGGAGCTGCCGAAGGCTGCGATCTTTTCCGGGCCTATGAGGTTGTTTTAGGAGGGCTGGGATTGGAATCGAAGGTGTGCGGCGGGGCCATTTGCAGGGTGGTCACCGAGCCTTGCGCCGACAGCGAATAAGTGACCTTGGAAATCAGCATGTCGCCATCAAACCCAAGCACCGGATCCGTGACTTTGACCAGCGTGTTGTGCCGCCAAAGATCACCGTTGGCCTGGCGCCAGCCCTGCACCTGATACGTGGTGGTCTGCGCCCGCCCCATACGGGTGGCGCTTTCCCACTGGGCGCGTTGCTGGGCCAGTTCGAACGTCAGCGCGGTGCCCTCGTTGATGATCGTGGTGCGTCGACGTTTGAAGCTCAGATCGGTCGCGCTGGATTCAACCTCGCTGACTGCCGCCCCGCTCTTCTTGTCCGAACCTTTTTGCTGGCCGATCACCCGGTATTCGGAGAACACCTGGCTGTAATCCATCGACGCGCTGGCGGACAAAATATTCTTGCCCAGCTCCAGCGCATCACTGGCCCGCCCACCGCTGCCCGGCTTGGCCAGCACCAGCCGGCCCTGCTCGTCATCGGTGGAAAATACCCGCAGCAGCGAGAGCAAACGGTCGATCGACTGAAACACCGTTTCACCCGGCACAATCGTGTGTTTGGTCAGCCGCGCGGTCTCGGGGATTTCATTGACCACCATCAGCCCGTACTCCATCGCCAGCGCCTGAACGATGCTCAGCAGCGGTTGTTCCTGCCACTGGTTCGGCGTGTTCCTGGCGGCGCAATCGACCAAATCCTGGGTCTTGGAACTGCCCTCGATGGTCAGGCTGATCTGGCGTCCGTCATAGCGGATCGGCGCCTTGAACACATAACCGGTGAGCACCAGGTCCTGGCCGATTTTCACTTCGCAGGGGTCACCCGGCTTGATCCGCTGGTCCACCGTCTGCCCCGGCCACTGCCAGGTGATGTCAAGTTTGAAAGTGCGGAACTGGCGCTCCAGATCAGCGGTGATTTCCACGCTTTTCCAGCCGCCGTATTCCATGTTGTTGACGGTCAACGTGACGCGGTTATCCATCTCGCTCATGGCTCACTCCCTGGACACTTTCACGTCGTTGGGTGAAAAGCCCGGATGGTTCATCGCGTTGCTCTGAGTCACTTGAGTCACTCGTGTGGCATCGGCAAATTGCTTGTAGGCCACAACCAACGCCGGCAGGCTTTCCTGGAACGATTTAGTGACCTGTCGCACACCGGATGACGCCACTGCCTTGAGATGCGCCAGCAGCGCTTCCTTAACATCGTTGATTGCCTGGTGGTGCTTGGGATCGGCCTTGTCCAGCATTGGATCAATGGCCACCCCGACCGCCTTCTGCAGCGCTTTCATTTCGTCGGTCACCGGTACTTCCTGACGGGTCACCGGTTGATCCGCCTGATGTGCCACCGAAGGTGTCGACGACAGTTTCACCGCGGGGGTCGCCACTGGCATCGACGCCACCCACTGCGCCACTTTGACCAGCATCGTGTCCTGCACCAGATCGGCCATGGCCTGCGCCGCGGCGTTGGTGTCCTTGCCGGTGGTGATCTTCGGTGCATCCGCCTTGCGGATGGCTTCGAGTTGTTGGGAGACGTCGGCAATCACGCCACGGTAGCCCTCCTTCGCGAATGCCTTGAGCTCTTTGATATCGCCGAGCAAACCTTTGAACTCAGCCGCCACTTCCTTGGGCAACTCTTTCACTGCCTTGACCAGTTCGGTGATCTGCCGGTACTGCTCGATCAGCGGCTTGAGCTGTTCTTTGATCACCTCATAAACCCCGGTGAGGCTGTTGCGCAGATTGGCGATGCCGATCCGCGCAGCCTTGATCAACGTCATCGCCTGCTCGAAGCGTGCCACCGCCGAACCCAACAGCGTGTCAGCCTTGGCCAGCAACACTTTCTGTGTGCTGACGGTAGCGGTCGGAAACGGCAACGGTTGGTCTGGATAGAACTTCAGGGTAAAGGTCACCAACCCGCCGTCCTGGCGGGTGTGGGTCATGTCGCATTCGCCGACCTTGACTTGCAGGCGTCCGAGCCACGGATGCACCAGTTCACCACTGCCCGCCTCCAATGCCTTGAGCAGCTTGTCACGCTGCTCCAGGCAATCGGCGCCGATGATGAATGCAGTGACGTCGTGGGTCTTGGCCTGCTGACCGAGATCTTCGAAAAACGGCAGGTCACGCTGCGGATATTCATGCAACTGACCTTTGCGACCGACCGGGGTTTTCGCCTGATCGATCCAGAAGCCGACACCGCGAAAGGATGCCGGCAACAAGCGGTCACGCCAGTTCATTGGAACCTCCCATCGACAGCGAGCGATAGCCGATGCGCGAAGACAGCGCCAGGCCCGGTTGATTGGTTTGCGGTTGATCGGTACGCAGCCCGGCCGGCGCATTTTCGAAGCGCACGGTCAGGCCGCCTTCGAGTTGCGTACGGTTGTTGGCCGCGCTTTGCTGGATCAGGGCGCCAGAACTTTGCGGTAACGAACCACCCTGCAGCGCACCGTTGGCCGATGTTTGAGGACTTGCCCCGAAGAACGCCGGCGCCAGCTCTCCTTGGCCTTCGGCATTGGTCTGGCGTTGCGCTTCGGTGAACGTTTCAACCTTGCCGGTAACCTTGGCGATCAGTCCGGCAAAGCCGCCGTCGAACAGCTCCTTGATCGGCGCGATCACGGTTTGCAGCTTTTGCCACAACTCGCCGAACCACTCGGTGATCGGCCCCCAGTTCTTGATGATCTGCCCCAACGGGGTCCATTCGAACATGGTGTGCAGAAACTCCAGCACCGGCGCGGCCAACGCTTGCACCACGCCCCACAGCGCCGAAAACACTTCGCTGATCGGTTGCCAGTACATGGCGATCTGTTCCAGCGGCGACCATTCGAACAAGCTCTGGAAAAAACTTTTGATCTGCTGCGCCGACGTTTGCAACGCGGCCCAGATCGGTTCGAAAAAGGTCACGATGGCGCCCCAGTTGTTGACGATCATCCCCAGCGGGGAATAGTCGAACAACGTGCCGAAGAAGTCCTTGATGGCTTGCGCCGCCGGTTGCAGCGCCGTCCATATCGAGGCAAAGAACCCGGTGATCGCCCCCCAGTTATTGATGATCATGCCCAACGGTGTCCAGTCGAACAGACCTTTGAGAAACGCCATCACCGGCACACTCAAGGCCTTGAGCAATTCCCAGATCGCCGAAAACAGCCCGGTCAGCGGCGTCCAGTTTTCCAGGATCATGCCGGCGGGCGTCCACGAGAACACCGATTTGAAGAAGTCGATCACCGGGGCGGTGACGGTTTTTACCTTGTCCCAGATGCCCGAGAAGAACCCCGCGACCGGTAACCACAGCGCCGCCAGTGCATCCAGCGGTCGCCAATCGAGGATCGAGCGCAACGTCGCCATCGCACTCGCACCGATGTTTTTCACGCCCTCCCACATGCCTTTGAAGAAAGCACTGATCGGCGTCCAGTTGGCATAAATCAGACCGGCCGCCACCGCGATGCCCATGGCGATCAGCATGATCGGGTTGGTCTTGAGCACCATGCTCATCACGTCCATCACTTGGGTCATGCCGGTGACGGCGGTTTGCATCGCCGAGAAGGCAATCGCCCCCGCCGCTAGGCCTTCGACCAGTTTTGGATTGTCGGCGAGCAGACTGCCGACCTGGGTCAGCATCGGTTCCAGCCCGACCACCAACGCCCCCACCGCCGGCACCAGTGCCGCGTCCACGGCTGCGGAAACCTTTTCCATCGACGCACTGAACACGTTCATGTTTTGCGCAGCGACTTTCGGTGTGGCGGGCAAGTCGACGGTTTTTGCCGTGTCGCTGACTTCAGTCAATTTGCCCTGAAACGCTGCGGCCGATTTGATCCCGTCCACAAACGGCGTGATCACGCTGCCGCCCTTGAACAGACCACTGATGTCCAGTTTGCCGAGGCCGGCCTGTTCGAGGTTGTTCTTGAAGCTCTCGACCTTGACTCGCAAAGCGCCGAGTTTGGGCGACAGTTCATCGATGCCGGTAAGCAACACCGACGCTTTAGCTTTGGTTTCTTCTGCCATCACTGCACCTGCTGCATCGCATTGATCCGTTGCGCGTGCTCCAGCGATTCGCGGAGCACATCCAGTGGCCTGGCCATCATCTGTTCGGGGTCAACCTTCCAGAACCAGGCCAGGTCATAGGCGACGGCGATCAGGTCGGTGATGGCGCCGACGCCGCACTCATGAAAAAACTCGCAACGGCCCAGCTCAGCGCATTGAGGTCAGCCAGATCGAGCTGGTTGACCGACGACGGCGGAATGCCGGCGCACACGGCGATGTATTTGGCCGCCACGTCCATGTCGAGGCTGACTTCTTCGCTCTTGTCGATCTTGTACGGCAGCGCCTTGATCGCTCGCACTTCCTGCACCGTCGGACGGCGCAGGACGAGTTCGGTCAGGGGCTCGCCGTGAGCTTCGATCGCAACCTGAAGCTTCACGGCGCCGCTCATTGCCAGGTCCCCTTGATGCCCTCGAACTTCAGTTCGATGGTGGCGTCATCACCCTTGGAAACTGGCTCTTCGACCAGATAGGCACCGGCCAGCACGTAGACTTTGCCGTTGCTGAATTCGCAGGTGACGGTGATGTCGGTGCCTTCGATCAGCTTCTTCAGCGGGAAGTCGGCGGTGTGCAGCGCGGTCACTTTGAAAGACGGCGCGATGTCGGTTTCCTTGTAGAAGCCGGGTACGACGGTTTCGCGTTTGACCGCCATCAGCGGGGCTTCGCAGCCGCCATTGATGGTCAGTTGTGCGCCGTCGACTTTGACGTAGCAGGTGCCTGCAATCAGTTGACCCATGGTGTTACTCCCTTGAATAAAAAAGCCCACGCGAGGTGGGCTGAAAACTTGCCGTCAAACGCGCGGATCAAGCCGCGTCGTCGTACTGCAGACGGAATTGGTTGAGCAGCGCGAACACGCGCAGACCGTTGATGTAATCCGGCGGGAACAGCACGTTCACGCGGCTCGGGTCCTGCACGTCGCGCTCGACGATCAGGTGCTCGGCAAACAGCTCGGCGTTCTCCACGTGACCTTCCAGTTCGAGCTTGGCGTACTGGGCGATCAGCTCACCGCGAATGGTCGCTGGCGTCACGATTGGCTGGCCGGCGCCGAAACGGGTGCCGTCGGAGGCCAGTTTGTGCCGGCCGTATTTGCTGGTGATCACGCTTTGCAGACGACGCACGATGAACGCCGATTGGTGCATGGTTTCGCTGTCCAGGTAGGAGTTATCGGCCTGACCGTAAGCGTTTTTCTGGTAGGTGGTGATCGAGCGCTGGATGCGCACGTAGCCGCCTTCGTAGTACGCGGTGGCGATGCCGTAGTTGAGCAGCGACTGACGCTCGGTCAGCGTGAAGCGTTCGCTGGCCGGTGCCGGATCAACACCCGGCAGGCTGCCGCTTTGCGTCGGACGGCTGGCGTCGGCAGAGATGAACACGGCGGTGCGTGCAGCCAGTGCGGCGGCTTGTACCCAGAACGGTTGCGGTACACCCGGCTCCAACGCCTGAATAGTCATGTGCTGGTCGTTACGCGCTTGGCCCGCGGCAACCAGAGTACCGACAGTGCCGCGCTTGGCGCTGTAGACGTGACCGAACAGCTGCTTGGCCCAGGACCAGCGACCGGTGCTGTCATCCATGACCGCTTGCCAGGTGTTGAGGGTCGACAGATCGGACCATGGCAGTGCGATGAATTCGAACGGCTCATCGCCCAGCGCCGCGATGGCTTCAACCTGATCCGGCACACCGGCGCCGCCAGTCATGGCGGTGATCGCAGTGGTCAGGCCGGCCGGGGTATCTTCGCCGTTGCTCTTGCCCAGGCGATTGAATTGCAGGCTGATGTCGTTACCGCTGTCGCCAGTCCATTTGGCGCTCAGGGTGACCACACCTTCGGCAGCAGCAGCGCTGACCGGCAGGTCGGCGGTAGCGTTGATTTTCTGTGCCAGTGCGGTGGCTGCTTGCGCAGCAGTGGCACCGTTGACCACGGTGGCTTGCACACGCACGCCGCCGACATACAGATTGAGCACGCCAGCCTGAGTGGCAGTGCCGGTCAGGGTCAGCACGCCTTTGGCGATCGCGCCTTCGGTGTTGTGCAGCGGCAGGCACCAGATCTCACCGATCGGGTCGGCCTTGCGGAAGGTCTCGTACATCGAGGCGAGCATCGAGCCCTGACCACCGATGCTTTTGGCCAGCGCAACGCTGGAGACCAACACCAGTTTGCCGACTTCGGTCGGGGCAATGTTGTCGTTGACCTGAGCGACGATCAAACGACGCAGAGTCGAACTCGCGCTATTGGCGGCCGAGTTGTCCATTTCGGCATAGAACAGCGGTACACGAATGTCCGCAGGGATGTTGCTGAATCCGATCGCCATTATTTGGCTCCCTTTTGTTTGGCTGGTGCGGTTTTGAGGGTGATATCGCCGTCGGCCAGACGTCGGCGCCACCAGGCGCTGTCCAGCACTTCACGGCCTTCCAGCGGCAGCAGATCGCCGGCCTCCGGGTCAGGTACAACGCGGCCTTCGGCCGGCAGTACGGTGATGCGATTGCTCATGGGGTTACGTCTCCAGAGAAAGTCATTTCCACGCGCCCATCAGGGCCCGGGCGTTTCAGGTTGGGGTCGGCCGGGTCGATCGCATCGACCCGCACGGTGGCCCCGGTAAAGGACGACAAACCGTCCAGTTCGCGTTCGTGCCAACTCTCCGCAGGCTGACTTGGCAGATTGCGGCCGAGCTGGAACTCGGCAAAAAAGCGCAGCCGGTAGAAGGCGCGGCTGCTGTTGATCGAGACCATCTCGCCGCCGTCGTAAACGATGGCGCTGTAGTCGGAATCGGGCTTGAACCCCACCACCGCGCGCCACAGTTCGGCGCGCAGGTCGTGCAACAGATCCAGCGCTTTTGTAGCGTCGCTGGCGTCAAGCACCAGGACGATTTCGAAGCGCTCGCGGATCGGTTGGGCGATGAGGTTTTGTGTGGTGCTGTTGCTGGCCAGATCGGCGCTTGGCAGCACGTGGGCCGAAGGTGTTGGCAGATCCGGGTTGCCTTGCAGCAAGGCCAGATCGAGGCCCACCGAAATGTGATTGGCAAGGCCAGGGCATTGCCCACGCAGTTGCGTGAGGATCGGGGTGATCTTCATGGGGGTGTTCCAAAATAGTGGGAGTTACCGCAGGCCCCTGTAGGAGTGAGCCTGCTCGCGATAGCGGTGTGTCAGGCGCGTTGGTTTTGAATGTGGCACCGCTATCGCGAGCAAGCTCACTCCTACAGGGGGGGCTCGTGGGTCAGTCTTTGGACTCGGCTTTGGGGTCGAGGCACGACGCATCGATCAGGCAGCGATAGCTGTTCTCGCGATTGCCACTGGCGGTGACCTTGTCGATCGACCAGCGCCCGCGCATGAAGTCCGGCCAGGTCTCATCGAGCAACACCAAGCCTTCGGCGGCCAATCGTGGATCGCCTGGGCAGGTGATCTTCACCTTGTACTTCTGCCGGAGCATTTTGCGCACTTCGCCCTCGCCGACGGCGATGGCATCCGCTTCATTGGGTTGCTTCTGGCGGATGGTCTTGAACGGCGCGAGTCCCGTCTCGACCCAATGCAAAACGCCTGTAACAGCATCGACAAAACAGGTCTTGCAGCCCTTTGCCTGTTCGCGGGCGGCCTCTTCCAGCGTGGCGCTGATGAAGGCGTGATCGCCGGGACGATTGTCGTGGGTGACCGACAACGTCACATCCTGCAGTTTCTGCCCCGAGATTGATTTGATCTGCCCGGGTCGCGCCAGCACATACGCATCGCCATAAGGTTTGGCGACCAGGTTGTACTTCTTCGCCAGCCGCGTCAGAAAGCCCATATCGGTTTCATTGGACTGGTCGACGTGGGCGATCTTGATCATCGACACGTCCGCAGCGACACGCGATGAAAAACCGTGCTGCGACACCAGTTTGCTAAACAGTTGACCGAGCGTCGTCGGTCCATGACTGGCGGTGCGGCGCTGCTTGAAGCCGGTTTCATCATCCTTGCTGAACGGCGCTGCAGTGGCCACCAGGGTCAGGCGAAACGGAAACAGCGTCGGTGTCAGGCGAGTGACTTTGAACTGGCCCTTATCGACCATTTCTTCCATTTCCAGGTAACCCACCAGCAGGCCGATTTTCCCGCCGAGGCTCGGCAGCCCTTCGAGGCCCTCCAGATCAATGGTCAGGGTCAGTTGATCCGACTCGATGCCGGCGGCATCGATGTGCTCCCAACTGATCAGACGCTGGTTGAGAAGATCCGCGTTTGCGCCATAAATCTGCACGACCGGGGTAAAACCCAATGCCATACAACCTCCTTAATCCCAGGCCGTGAGCGCTTTGATCGCAGCAGGTTTGCTGTCGAGTTCAGGCAGCACGACCCAGATGCCAGCGGGCAGAACCGGGCCGTGTTCGGCCAGGATCGGATTGAGTTTCCACAGGGCTTCTTCAGCGGCATCGTCGCTGCGCCCGGTTTCGCGGTAGAGCAGCAAATTCACCGAATCACCGGCCACGCTTCGAACCTTACGCATTGTTGAACTCCGACAATTCGATGACCCAATCGACCACCATCGCCGTACCGTCATCGATGATCTGGGTCTGGGTTTCCTGAACGTTGTTGATCCGCCAAAGACCCCAGTTGCGACCAATGCCGTCAATCAATGGCAGCGGTATGCGCAGTGCCTGCAAGGCGCGCAGTTCATCGAGCCGATCCATGGCCACGGCGTACATCGACCTGCCGGTGATGGTCAGGGTTTCCGACTTCTGGCCGGTCTGGCTGGATTTCGGTTTGCTGGTGAGGATCTGTATTTCGCTCCAGCCGCCATCGGACTTGCGCAACAACTGGTGGTACGCAAATTGACGCGAGAGGCCGAAGATGAAATTGCCCAGTGCCATTTGTTGTTTCATCAGGCGACTCCATCGGTCAGGGCTGCGTCACGGCGGGTGGCGAGGGGGTTGGTTGGCATGATCTGACCCAACTGCCCCATGGTTGTTTGGACCACCAGATTGGCGAGCGCCTGGGCGCTGGCCAGATCCTGGCCATTGATCTGTATTGTTGAGTTGAACGTGACAGGCTGGCTGGCGGCTGTGGTGGCTGGGATCGCCGAGGTCGCCGAGGTCGTGATCAGATCCTTGCTGACCTGAGCAGGCGCGCCAAGACGATCGACTTGGGTCCCCAGCTTGTCGCCCAGCGACTCACCGATGGCTCCCCCCGCCATGCTTCCGAGCCACCCGCCAATTGCAGTGCCCACGCCAGGCAGAATCAACGTGCCAAGCGCGGCACCGACAGCGGCGCCCGCTGAAGCCCCGGCCAACGAAGCACCGGATGACACCACTGAACGCGTGTCCCCGTGCCTCACACCATTGACCAGTTCATAACCTGCGCTGAGCAGGCGCAGCGGCGGCGCTTTTTTGGCCAGCAGCGCGCCGGCCTTGGCGTAGGAGCCGGACAGCGGCGCGGCGTGCATTGGGCTGGCGCTCGATGAGCCGGCGAATGCCGTCATGCTTGCCGGCCACGCTGAGGTCTGGCGAATGAGAGGATTGCGAGCTGCAGAGCTGCCGGAGCTTATCAATGGTTGATGGCTCTTTCGTTGGGTCAAAGAACCGAGGCTCACCCTGCGTGGTTTCAGTCCTCCACGCTTTCTCTGGGCAGGCTTTTTCGGATCTGGCTCATCAAAAGTCGAGTTCTCAACGGGTTGACCGCTATCGCCGGCAACATCGATATCCGCAATCCATTTGCCAAGTCCCTTCGGCAGTTTCGTTGCGATACCCTTCACAAGCTTGCCAACGAAATTATCGGCGGCCTTTGCCAGCAATGCCCCCACAAACGCCGTAATCCCCGCCGCCGCAATAGTCAGAGACGTGGCGACTTTCGGGTTTGCCTCGGCTTTTTCCGCCGCCCAGTTCAATGTATTGGTAAGCGAGTCCAGCGTTTGTGCATCCGGAGCTACCGCTGTCGCCAAACGATTTCTACTGGCCTCCAAAGCATTCCAGCTCTGCTGAGGACTCCCGCCTGCCGGATCGGCTGACCTTTGCACCGCACCTTTGTACTGCGGCTCGATGCTTTGGGTCGGTCCTTGAAGGGGAACCGGCGAGACCGGCGTATCAGCAGGTTTCGCCATCAACTGATGCAAACCGTCGCTGCCGGTCGACAACGTCTTCAGCAACTCGGTCTGTGGATCAAGCGGTTTTCTCGCGGTCAGCAACGCAAATGTCTTTTCGACATCCTGCGGTTTCTCCAGCAGTTTGCTGACGCCTTCATCACCGTTGAACAACGTCTTGATCAGTGCCGATTGTTCGCTCGCAGGCTTTTGTTTAAGAGCCTCGAGTGCTTTGAAAACGGTTTGCGGCACATTCTCGGTGAGCTTGTCCGGCTGGAGTCCAAGTGTTGCCCAAGCGGCACGCTCGGCGACAGAGCCTTTGGTACCTTTGGCCAGCGCAGCGCTGATGCTTTTCACCGATGTAGCGGCGCCAGACGTGTTCACATCTGCGTTGAGCAAAGCGGCCGCAAGAGCAGCCAGTTGCTCAGGTGCAATACCCGCCGCGACTCCTGTTTCGCCAGAACTCTGTACCACCGAGCCGATGTCGGCTGCGGTCGCTTTCAGCGAATTCTTCCCGAGATGAATACTGGCGTCGGCCAGGCTTTGAGCCTGCGCGCGATCAAGCTTGAGCGAGGTTCTCCAGACCGTCAGCATTTCTCCAGCAGCTTTCAGCTCAATGCCAAACGCTGTCGCGTTCGTGGCGGCATCACGGCCGAAATCCAGCAGTTCCTTTTCCTTTGCGTCGCCAGTGAGATTGGCGCCTACCCCGGATTTGCCCGCGGCATATTCGACCTCGGCCAGGCTAACCGCGGTCGCACCACTGCCCGCCACCGCTTTTTCGCTGGCCATTGCCAGGTTGGCGATCTCCATGCTCTTGAGATCGCCGTCCATGCCCGGCACTTGCTTTAGCCTGGCCATGGCCGTTTGAAGCGCCATGGTCGGCTGCAGAAACGCGGGAGGCTGACGCTGTTCGATCTCGGCCGTGAGTTTTGACTTCGGCGCAGTTACTGGCGCCGACGTCGGCGAACTGGCCTTCGACAGCGATTGCAGCGCGACCATGACTTCCCGGAGCTTGATCTGCTCCTTGATCAACAACCGGATGTCCTGACTGGCGGTCAAGACCGCCAGCTTCAACTCCGCCAGCGGATTGGCGATAACATCGAATGCAGACCTCTCACCTGCCAAGCCAGTGTTGCTGAACCCGACGCTGCTGTTCGCGCTGGCCAGCATTGGCGAATACCTTGTTTCTGCCATGCCGCTCTACTCCTGTTTCACGCCAAGGCGAGTGATCGCTATGTCGTAGCGGCGCAACGCCTTTTCGGCGTCCCATTCCAGAATCTCCGCTTCACTTACCGGGTAAATGAGCGGGACGATATCGAGGATTACTTCGATGTCGCGTTCCGAAAGTAGGCCGCCGGCTGGTTTAAAAAATCGTCGATGCGCACCTGCAATTGCGTCCAGTCCGGGACGGTCATCAGGGCCAGATCGGGGATCATCAGGCCGGTGCAATGGGCGGTGATGAACTCGGCGCGTTCCTTGGCCGTTTTCAGTTTCTTCATCACTTTGGTCGCGCGCAGTGCCGGCATTTCCAGCGACAGCGAGGTTACGGTGCGGCCGGTCACGGCGAGCGGTTGCAGCAACTGCACCTGGTCTGGATCGGCGGATTTTTCCGCGTCTTCGACCTGATCGAGAAAGTACGACGCAGGACGTGTCGACATCTCGTGCACGTACTGGGCGATGCTCACGTAATCCGGGCGCTTGAGCTGGTCGAGTTCCTTGACCGAGAGGCCGGTGGCGAGCAGCGCCAGTTCGAAGAACTGATCGTCTTCGTCATCGCCGGCGCGCTCCAGCGCGTCTTTTTGCGCGGCGTAGAACAGCGGCTTGAGCTGGATCGTTTCGATCTGCGAACCATCATCGCCGGTGATCGGCGACAGCAGGTCATGCTGGGGTGGCATCCACGACATGAATGAATTCCTTGGTGATTCTTGAGGGGTGTAGCAATTCCCTTGTAGGAGTGAGCCTGCTCGCGATAGCGGTCTTTCAGGCACATTGATGTTGAATGTGCTGGCCTCATCGCGAGCAGGCTCACTCCTACAGGGTTTTGTGGTGATGGGAGGGTTACGGCATCAGCACCGCACGACGCGCATCACCGAGGATGTCGACGCCGTTGAGCACGAACTTCTGGGTGCGCACGTCGATGTCG
The DNA here is from genome assembly GCF_979258655.1 of Pseudomonas sp. AC242. Classification (NCBI taxonomy): domain Bacteria; kingdom Pseudomonadati; phylum Pseudomonadota; class Gammaproteobacteria; order Pseudomonadales; family Pseudomonadaceae; genus Pseudomonas; species Pseudomonas sp. AC242. The sequence continues at coordinate 554,260 of NZ_OZ409873.1, read as the reverse complement.
ATCACCGGAATGCCGTTTTCCAGGCGGTTGTAGGTACGGCACGAGAAGTCCAGCGTCGTCAGGGCTTTGCCACCCATTTTGATGGCGTCCTCCCCCATGGTTTTGAGCTTGCCGCCGATGGTGTGATAGGTGAACCAGGTGTTTCCGTCCTGATCCTGACCGGCTTCACGCACGTTCAGCAGAATGTCATCGCCCAATTTCACACCCATGGCGAGCAACACTTCGGCGCCCGTACCCTGCAGCTTGATCTGAGCATTCAGCGGCTTGGCACTCTTGGCCATTTCCTCAACGATGAAGCGTCCGCCCGTCATGTTTTCCATGTCGAAATCGATTTTCGGCGGGGTGAATTCTTCAACGGTCGCCGACAACGGCAGGCCTTGCAGAGTGGCCGCGATGGCCTGTCTTACGCGGTTGGTAAACATTAGAGAACGTCCTCCAGGAACTGCTCGATGATTTCATCGCGGGCGTTGAGTTGATAAACCATGTGTTCGTTCGGCGCGTAGCGGCCGTAGTCGATGACCACGTACCAGGTGCCGTTCTTGTACTTCTCGACGCTGTTCAGTTCCGGGTGCAGATACACGCTGCCGCCAGGGATGGTTTCGTCGGCGACCAGGGTTTGCAGCCAGTCGTTGATGCGCTTGACCTCTTGATCCATGAAGGACTTGGTGAGGTTTTTGGCCATGGATTTCTGGCCGGCCTTGACCAGCTTGCGGCTGATCGCATCTTCGAGGCCAACATAGCTGATGAACTTGCCGGTGATCGAGCGGTTACCCAGCAGCGAGAAGCCGCCGAGCACGGTGCGGGCGTAGTAGCTGACGCCGTAGCGGTTGAGCAGGTCGCCCTCGGTGGAGGTGTCGAGAATGTTGTATTCAACGACCCGCGAAACGTCCTCGGCGTAGGTCACCTGGTTGCCCGGGCTCTCCCACTGCTTGACCTTGGCCAGCGCGGCAATCGCCAGGCTGGAAGGCGACAGGAAGACGTTTTTCTTCGCCGCTTTCGAATACACGGCGGGCATGTTGTGCACCACCAGGCAACGGTCAAAACCGAGATCGGCGCCGCCGAGTTCCTGGCTGTACAGCACTTGATCGGCGACCGAGGCGTCCTTGCCGTCCAACACCACACGGGCCTTGATGCGCTTGCCGAACGAGGCGAACTCGCTGGCCACTGCTTTGGTGCCGGTAAAGCCCGGCGCGCCGATGATGGTCAGGTCTTCCGGAACACTGCCCAGTGCAGCCAGACCGAGCTTGCGACCGGTCAGCGGATCAACGCCGCCAATCACTGCGTTAACGGTGTCGGCCGGTGTCGCGCCCGCTTCGACGATGACCACGTAGACCGGCACCTTGACCACTTTGAGGATCTGGTAGACGGCGTGGTACAGAGTGCCCTCTTCCGAACCGGTCGGATCGAGCAGCGCATGGGTGGTGAAGCTGTTGATGCGGAACGGTGCGTTGCGCGGAATCAGCGGATCGGCTTTCGGCGCAGTGCCGACCAGACCGATGACGTTGTCACCCAGGCCACCCATGGCCTCAGGGGATTCGGTGGCATTGACGGTAATGCCGTTGTGCTCGAAGTTCAGAACCTCAGCCATATTCAGTCAGCCTTCTTGGCAGCGGCCTTTTTGGCCTGGGTGGTTGGGGTTTTCAGTTCCAGTCGACCGGCGAAGTGCAAGGCACTGGCCTCGACGTCGAGCAGATCAAGGTCTTGACCGATGCTCGACCAATGCCCACCGCCGGTGGGGAATGGGACGAGCACGGTGTAGGTTTGGCGGGTTGCCATTCGGGTTTCTCCAAAGACGAAAAAGCCCCTTGGTTTCAACAAGGGGCTATCAGTTGCTGATCAGCGGATAAGAAAACGCCCCGTCAGTGCGGGGCGTTTTTATTCAGGCAGGCTAGCGAGCCATTCCGGCGCTGCCGGGCGGTGTTCGCTCAAGGGCAACTCACCGCCCTCCGGCCAGATGCGCAGCACGTGGCGATAGGTCTGCAACTCGATGTACTGCGCCGGGGTCAGCTGGGTTGGCCAACGGTCCACCTCGTCGCGATGACGGTTGACCACGGGATCAGTGAGCGCGATCTGCTGTTTGCGCCAGTAGCGTTCAATGCTCTCAAGTTCCGCAGGCGTTGGCCCCGGCCGATCAACCAGCACCGGATAGTTATTTTCATTCATGACAATCATCTTGCCGGTAGACAGCCCGTTCAATAACTCGAGCCAGTACTCCTGAGAGATTTCAACTGCATCGCTTGGAATTTCGGTATGAAAGGCGGAATCGTAAAAACCGCCCGTGGAGGGTGCGTAAAACATAGGTTCTTCCTTGTGTGATTAACGACGACTCTAAAACCACCCTCGTGAGTGGTCAGATATGAAAACGCCCCAGAGAATGGGGCGTTTACTGATGCGCGGTGATCGGTGGAGAGAGCGGCCAACCTTCAGCGAGCATTTCATCTTTATAAGTTCGCGCCTCGAGGGCCCGGAGCAAATCCAGTTCGCGATCAAAGCAGGCCTGGACATGGCTGCGCACAGCCTTGGCAATGGCGAGAATCTGCTCGGCGCCGATCTCGACAAAACCATCGAGGGTTTTGAAGTTGCAGCGATACTCGGGGTCGAGAATGGCAGACAGACCTGTGCTGGCGATCAGCGCCTGGCTGTCGCGAGTTGTTTCTATATTCAATCCCTCTATGGCGATACCGTGTGTTTCATGCAAGAACCGCGTTTGCGCAAACAGTTCGGGGTAATTCGGCTCCGCTATTGCAAAGGGTACTTTTACGACCTCGCCATCGACCAGCCTCCACTCACCCGTTTGATCGGTTCTGGTGGCGAGAAAAACTTCATCGCTCAGTTCGACCGCTTGTTCAGGAATGACTGAGTGAAGGGCCGAGTCATAACGTCCGGTCAACTCACCGGTTTCACTAAATGTTGCAAACTTCATAGCTAACCCTCGACTGGTTCTCGGCCTCAACGGCCGATAGCCAGAAAATAAAATTGTGCCGGGGTGGGGCCAATGTTGCGAATGGTCACGTTCGCCCTACTCTGAGCTCGAACCTGCCCGATATAGGTCGAGCCCGTCGGCGCATCCACTGCAGCATTGGGATAAGTCGTAAACACTGCTGGCACAAACAACGGGAACGCTACCGGAAAGGGCTGGAGGTAATTTGCGCCGGATGCGATTGCGTTCGTCATCCCCCACTGAATGATCAAACCTCCGAGCCACGTCGGAAATACGACGTAGCTACTGCCCAAGTTCTCAGAAATGCCAATTGAAAAGCCCCAACGCATTTTTTTGGGGGTGACTACAGTTTTGTCATCAGTGCCCGCGTCTGTCTGGGCTTGGGTGGCGATTTTTGCTGTGCCTTGATTGCTTTCGGAAGCTTGTTGCGCCAGAGTCGCCAGCGCAGTGATATCGATGTTTCCCTGATTGATCGACGCATCCCAGGCTTTGATGCACCACATGACGGCGATGTTGCGGGGGCGGGTTTCAGCGCCTCCGGTACTGGCAATGTAGCTTTGAGGGCCGCCGCTGGACGCATATTGCGCACCACTTCCCACCCTGTCACCGGCAGCCGAGTTGGTGATCCCCAGAACGGAGCCAGTGCCTACTGGACCTGTTGCGAACAGGGCATCGTGATAGTGGGACTTTACTTCATCCCCCTGATAAATTCCGATCTGCCGCCCGGCATCCACACCGCGCCCATGATCCCAGCCGCGCAGGAACTCACCGCGTGATTCCGGCAAACGGAAGTTGCCTGCGCCTTCATTACCCCTGTTGTAAGTGGCGCCGAGATAGGCAGCCAGATCCGGATAGGTAGCAATGCTCTGCACACTGCCATCCAGTTCCAGATAACCGGGAGCGACGATGCCGGTCGGAAATGCCAGAACAGCGCCAACTGGAACAGCGGATTTAAGCCGTTCGACTTCCTTGACCAGCGCGGCGACATCGATGGTTCCCTGATTGACCGGGGCGTTCCAGGCTTTGATGCACCACATGACGGCGATGTTGCGCGGACGGACAGTGATTGCCGTATTCGCAATGTCGTTGCTGCCGGTAGCTGCGGCGTAGGACTGCGAAATACCTGTAAGAGAAGCATCACCATCTGAATTCAATCGGGCTTTGAAGGCTGCTACATTGTCATCCTGAGTGTTATAAAAACTGCCCACAACTTGCGATGTTTTCGTGGCATCCCCTGCGCAAACCGCCGTAGCGGCCTGTTGGCTGCCAATAGTTCGCTCGACATCCACTCCGCGCCCATGATCCCAACCGCGCAAGAACTCCCCACGCGCCTCGGGCAAGCGGAAATTGCCAACACCCTCGTCACCCTTGTTGAACTTGCCGCCCAGATAAGCGCTCAGGTCCGGGTACGTAGCACTGCTCTTGACGCTGTTATCCAGCTCCAGAAAACCCGGCGGTGGTGCATCAACCGGAAACGCGACAATCGAACCCACCGGCAACGCCGACGCCTTGGCAATCAGCGCTTCAACTTCAGCCTTGGTGTACGAATCCTTGATGCCGAACCCGGCCAACGTTTCAGGGTTCGCACCGGCAGTCGCCCGGCCATATTCATCAACCGTCAGACTTTTGTAAGTCCCGGCGGCAATCCCGGTGCGCCCGGCGAGCATCTTGAACGTCAGCGCGGTCGTGCCGAGGGTAATCGGCGCATTGGTGGTCAGGTGCCACAGCGAATCGCCGTTCGTGGCGCCCTCCTCCACCATCACCGTCAGGCCCGGCGTCACCTTGGCGCTGGTATTGGCATCGGTCGCCCGCACCCAGTCGCCATTGGCGACGATCCACAGTCCGTTGTCCTTGGCCAGCGTCTGATTCGCAACCAGCACGCGGTCACCAGCGATCACTGCGACACCGTCAATTTGCTGCGCACCGTTCAACACGACATTGCCAGTCGCAGCAACACGCACCGACTGCTTGCCATCGAGCTTGCCGAGTTCTTCGGCGAGGTAACTCATGACCCAGGCACGCGTGGCTTTAACCACGGTGTCATCAATCAACAACGTCACCAGCGACGCATTACTCGTCTCGAAAATCGAGCGAATGTAGAACTCTTTACCCGAACCCGACGTGGCCAGAACCGGTTTGAACGACTCCGGATATTTGACGATGGCGTAGAGAATCCCGGTGTCAGTCCACAACCCGGCCTCTCGTACATACCAACCGCCGACATCCGGCGGAATGGTCACTTCGGCGAGCAGCCAGCTCGGATTCTTCTCGTCCTGGAACAGCGCATTGAGCGGCCCGCGCCAGACTTCGCGTTTCAGCGCAGTGGCGGTCGCGGCCGGGTTGTAGACCGAGCCGCCGCCGTCACCGACGGAAATCTGCGTCAACTTGATCGGCGTGCCCGCGGCCTTGCACGCCGTTTCGTAGGCAATCCCTGCGTTGGTGAGCAGGGTGTAATAGTCAGCCATTCAGGCCCCCTGAGGATAAATAGTGGATGTTTCGACGGTGTACATGCCGGCAGCCATGAACGCCTCTCCCGAGGTTTCGAGCCCTTCGATGAACACCGGATAAACCGTGGTCAGCTCGCCGCAGAACGTCGCGGCGCCGATGACGTGATTGCCGAAAGCGCTCAAGCCAACGGAGACCGTCAGCACATCGCGTTCGCTCTTGGCATCCGCCAGGCGTCGGTCGAGACGGGCATCGATTTCTTCGCTGTAGGGTTGGTCGCTGAAGGCGCGAACGGAAAAGCTGTACGGCGCACCGGGCGGTGTCTGTTCGTACCAGGCGCGGATTTCCGGGCGCAGTTGCAAACCCTTGGCGGCGTTTTCCAGCGCCTTGCGAGTGCCGGCCTGGCGCGCGGTGGGCCAAGCCAGTTCAACGGTCAGGCGCTTTTCTGCTTCTGGTGCGGCGGTGCTCCATTCAGCAACACCGCGATCTGCTGCCAGATATGGCAGGAAGGCGACTAATGTTTCTGCTGGGTTCATCAGTTCCGGGAACGGCGGCGCGATGCGATCAAGCAAGGCGCCAAAACCCAGATCCAGACCTCGTTCAAGTGCCGAACTGTTGGCCGGCAGCAGTGTTGGGCGCTGAGTTTTTTCACTCATAGCGTCAGCACCTCGACTTCAACCGCAGTGCAATACGGCGCTTGAAACGCCGTGGTCACGATTGGCGCCAGCGGTTCGAGAATCTGCAATTGCACGGCGCCGGCGCTGTGCAGCGTGTAGTCGATCCAGCTCGGATCGACCCGGCCTTCGAGGCGATGACAACTGTCGGCGTAGGCCTGCAGTTGCTGTTGCGCGGCGACTTTGGTCAGGCCCGAATCGGGGCCGGAATTGATCTTGGCAACAACACGAATTTTGTAGCGCTGAATGTCGGCAGCCTTGACGGTAACAAGGTCGGTTTCCGGTCGTACATCCGGTCGTGCGAAGTGCTGGCGAACGCCCTCAAGCAATGTCTGGGAAGGCGTGCCATCGCCATCGCGGGACAGCACAGTGACCTGCACTTCGCCCGGCGCAGTGCGTCGACCATTGCCATCCTTGACCTGTGCGGCGAAGCCATCCGGGTTGAATGTGTAGGTGACATTCACCACACCCGCCTCGGTGGATTCGACCTGCACCGTTGGACGCTCGCCAAGAGTGAACACCTCACGGCGATACTGCATCCGCGACCCTGCTGCCGGGGCATGTGGCGCCAGGTAATAACGCAAACGTGCGTCGTCATCGCTTTCATAAATCGCCGGCACCGGCGGGAATGCCGCCGGGTCGCCCGGATCGAGCAACTGCCGCTCAAGCCCCATGTCCGCCAGGCGTGCATCGAGATTGCTGCCCGTCGCCCACCACGCCAGCATCTGCTTGATGCGGGCATTGTATTTGCGCTCGTGGGTTTGCAGCCGGACACAGAAAGCCTCCAGCGCCAGGGTCAGCAGTTCACTTTCGTTTTCCAGACTGGTCTTGAGTTTCGCGGCACTTTCTGGCGAGCGCGCTCCGACGTATTCGATGACGAAAGCCTTGAACTCGGCGAGCAAGTCTTCGAAGGCTTCAACGGTGATCAGCGCGGGTTCGGCCAATTGGTTCTGGCCGGGGATCAACATGCTCATGTCACGACCTCGAAGGTTTGTTGACGGTTTTTCCAGGTGCCGGCGAAACGCAGCAGCAGACCGGCGCCCTGACGGCTGGCGACGATCACTTGCGGCTGAAAATCGCTGATCCCGTTCTGCGCGTTGTAGAACGCTTGCGCCGCGTGGCTCTGGGCCAGAAGCAGGACGTCGTCGCCGAGGTTCTGCCCCAACAACGAGGGGATCAGCGATCCGTACAAGGGCCTTTTTTGCCGGGTACCCAGCGGCGTAGTCAGGGCCCGGGTCGCGCGCTGCACAAATTGCAGCCAGTCGTCGACCGTGGCCCCGCTGTCTCTATCGATTCCGATCATGGAAGGCTCTTGATTCAGGGGCTGATGACACGGCCCTGGTGATCGACCAATGGGCCGCTGAAGTGCACGCCCGAAGCGTCAATGGTCAGGCCGACTGCACCCAGTTGCAGGGTGATCAGTTGCGGTGTCATTGCCAGTCGTGCCGGGCCGATGCTCAGCTCCAGCGATTCACGAGAACCGTTGAAAGCTGCAGGGCCGTTTTGCCAGTGCAGGGTGTGTGAAGCATCGTCGTAGCCGCTTTCGCTACCGTCCTGATGCACGCGACGGGTCAGCGTCGGGATCGTAGAGGCTGGCGGAAAACGGTCACTGTTCAAACCGAACAACGCCACGCTTTGTGCACCGCTTTCGCCGCTGCCGTAGTTGAACAGCAGACACTGCTCGCCCACCGTCGGAATCCGCGATTCACTCTGCGCGCCAGCGCTGGGATTGAAGAACTTGATGGCTGGCGTGAGCAAGCCGCCGTGACTGACCTGACAGGTGTTGCTCGCGGCGTCGACGGTCTGGCAAATGCCGATGCGGCAGAAGCTCTCGGCACGGCGGTGCAGGTCGTCGATTTCCGCTTCCATTTCGGCCAGGCGCTCGATGATCGGGCCGAGTTGCATGCGCAGTAATGCGTCGAACATCGGTCAGGCCTCCAGCGCGGTGTATTGGTCCGGGTCGTCGATATTGCTGACCTCCCAGGTGCGAGCGAATTTCGGCGTGCCCAGTGGATCGTCCAGCAAGGTCGGGCCGAGGTAGAGGGTCTGGTTGAACGTCAAGGTCCAGGCTTTGTATTGCTGATCGCCGCGAATGAGCAATGACGGCAAGCCATCAATATTCATCGGCAGATCGCATTGATCGCCGGGCAGGTTCCAGCGGTTGTCAGTAATCAGGTTTTTCAGCACCGCGATCAGATCGCACGCTGCAAATGCGCTGGCGGCAAGGGCCGGGATGACTTGCAGGGTGACCGTCATGACATGAGCAATTCGCCCGTCAGCGGCACGCACTCCCGGTCCATTGCGGTCGAAGTCGATCAGCACCCAGGCCTGATCGCCCGGTGCAGTGAAATCATCATGATTGCCGACGCTGAGGTTGAGTCCGGTAGTGTTGCGCAGTGTCGTCGCGATGGCTGTGAACAGTTGCGACGGCTGCTGGATCGGTGTGGGCATACATGACCTCCTTTTCAATCGTCCACGCGCAGCCCTGCCGCCAAAATGGCGGCACGGAGAAGTACTGAAGTTAAGGGTGGTCGCGAGGCGGTACTTCGCAGACGCCGATGCGCTTGGCAGCCCAGCGTTCGTACAACCCGATTGCCACGTCGGCGCCGGCCATTGCGGTCAGGCAACCGAAGGCGCCGGCGGCCCAGATCGACATGCCAGCGGCATACAGCAGCATGATCGCCGACACGCCGCAGATCATGCAGGCGCCGGAGCGCAGGGCCAGGCGTCGCAGCAGTGACCAGCCACGGGCACCTTCCTTGTCGGCGCGCCACATTTCGCCGGACACCCCGCCAACGACGGCAAGGAGGATGACCAGCCAGATCGGCATGTCGGCCAGGGCTTGTTGCTCATTTGTCATGTCACGCCTCCGGGGTAGCGTTGAGGAACCAAGAAATTGTGAGCAGACCCGATGCATTGAGGTCATCTCTCACGTTTGAGTAAAACCAGCGCTCCCCGTCTACAGGCGTTACAAACGCTCGACAATGACGTCATCGATAAAGGCAAAGTTGGCGTACGGGTTCTGCTCGTTGGAAAACGCCAGCGTTGTCTGCGGCGTGGTTGCGGTGAAATCGTAGGTCAGAGTGGCCCATTCAACTGCAACGCCTTTGGCGGTCGGCGTGTTGAAGGTCGCGGTTTGACCTGCCACTTTCATCTGGATGACGCCGTCGCCCGAGCGGCTGGCAAAACGCGAATTGCCCGCACTGAAGGTCACTCGGTATTTGGCGCCCACGGTCGTTGCAAAGTTCTGCTGTATTCCACCGCCGTTGCCGTACACGTAGTTGGCCAAGTCAACGATCATCACGCCATCTGCTGCAACAGAGCCGCCAATCGCATTAGGCATATTGAAATATTCGGCACCAGACAGAAATGTCGTCCAGCCTGTGATGGCGTTGGCTTTTGCGGGAGTGTCCAAAATGCAGCCTGCGCCGCAGGTTGATTGCTCGAAACTGCCGTTCACCAACAGATTGGCAGCCAGTGCGTGGGTACCTGTGCCGAGCAGTACAAAAGTCGTGAAAAGCGCAGCGATTTTATTGTTCAACATGGTTTGTTTTTCATCCCTGATAAATTTCGGAATTGGTTGTGGTCTTCTGGCTCAAGGAACCAGGCACGATGGGTCTGCTTTCACAGCAGACTTGATGCGTCAGTAAGGAGCGACCGGCCACATGATGTTTGCCGGATAACCCGACTGTTTATCGATGTCGCTGAGAGCGATGCAGTACTGTTTGTGAGCCAGCAGCAGGGCCTGCTCTTCTGCCGTGGCCATGGCCAGGTCAACCTTGAACTGCAACGAGTTCATCAACAGCCAGTTGGCCGCCGCATTCAGCAGTTGCCATTTCTGCTGTTCGGCTTCATTTCGCAGGTCTTCCTCGGTCGGTGGAGAAAAGGTCCAGATTCCGTTGAATGTGGCTCCCCACCCCACTCGAACATCCGAGCCGGTGACATCAACCCAGACGGAGGCTGGCGAAGCCGGTGCTTCAGGAGCGATTTCGCTCTCTTTCAGTTGGACCACTCTGTTGTATTCGACCAGTGCATAAAGATTCATGTGTATTCCTCGATGTGTGTTTTTCAATGCATGTCGTGTTTGATCAGGCAGGCATTCCAAAAAGCCCGGCGCTTGCACCCCGGGCTTTTCAGTAATGCGCTCCTTCGCCTTCCTTCAAATCCTGTGTTCGAGAAGGAAGCTGACTGTTCGGCGCTACTGGCGCGGTACGAGTCCATTCAAATTGTTTTTCCGACCGCGGTCCCTGCCCGCCGGATAACTGCTTCTGGTGCTTTACGCTGCACACCCGGGTCAGTTGCCAACCCTCTGAACCGTTGAGGCCGGTTCATCGCTGCCTGTTCTTGTGGAACTAAAGAGCTTTCTTGCCAGCCGCTTTGTCGAGCGGCTTGGTGGCAAGAATATGCATGTATGCATATCCAGTCAATGCGCAAATGCATTTATTTATGCATTAGAAATGCGCAAACGCATGAAAGCCCCGCAGCGAAAGGGTTTGGTGGTTTTATCCAGGCGAAAAAAAACCCGCCAACGAAGGCGGGTTTATCTGGAAGAGGTCTGGTTAGCGGGCGTACATGCCCCACCAGAAGACGTGACCGAGGATGACAATCTGCTCTTCCTGGATTTCCTGGAAGCTGTAGTCCTCGTCTGGATGCTCATCGCGATTGAAGCTGCGCAGACGAATGCCGGTAGGCAAGCGATAAAGCTGCTTCACGCGCAATTGGCCGTTGTGATTGATCGCGTACAGGTCGCCATCGATGATGTCGCCGATGCCGCACTTGCCCGCATTGACGCCGACGGTGGCACCATCACGCAAGACCGGCAACATGCTGTTGCCGCGCACTGTCACGCATTTGGCCTGGTCGAACTGCACCCCGTTATGGCGCAGGCTGCGCTTGCCGAAGCGCAGGCTAGAGCGTTCGCTCTCTTCGATGACGAATCTTCCTGATCCAGCAGCCAATTCAACCTCGCGAAGGAACGGCACCGATACTTCGTCATCATCGACCGGCGTATCGTCGTCCCACAGCATTATGTCCTTGAGTTCCGCGTGTACATCATCACGCGCGGCACCGGCCGACGGCGCGACATCCGCGCGCCCGCGCAACTGATCGGTGCTCACGGCGAAGTACTCGGCGATCTTCGAGATATGTTTATCCGAGGGATCGACGATCTTCCCGCTGAGAATCCGCGAGAGAGTGGATTGAGGCACGCCGGTGCGACGGTGGAGCTCCGTGGGGGAGATCCCGTGCTGGTCGAGCAGTGCTCTTAAGACGGAGGCTACGTTGCGTTTTTGCATAACGCGCATAGTGCTTGAAGTTATTGGTTAAGACAAATGCTGATTTGCATAATTAACGCATAAATATGAATTCAGCCGCAAAATGATATTGCCGAGCCATCATTTTGTATTGGATAACGGCCCGGTTCCAACTTGTGGTCAGCCTTTGACGCGACGCGCAGCAGCATTGGCTTTTTTTAGTCGATCGGTTCTGGCTTTCCTGTCGTAATCGTCCTTGGCGCCCATGATTCCACCGGCAGCATGCACCCAGTCGGTCGCGGTGCAGCCAGAGATCAGCACAGCAGAAGTAAAGACTGAAGCAAAGATAAGGATGTTTTTCATATTCGATTCCTCGGTGTCACTGATGAGCTTGTTGAATTGCAGAGTTGAAAAAAGAAAACCTGCTGCGGTGTGTTGGCCGTGGTTGACCCTTTACTCATCCATGAGCTTTTGCAGTTTTGTCTGAGCTCGTTCGAGCCTCGCTTCCTGATTCTTGATGACTTTCACATCGCCGTACTGACGCGCGGCCTCCAGATAGTTCTGTCTGCGTCGCACTTCGGCTTCGGCCTTCTGGATGGAGCTAGAACGGTCATCTTGCGCGGAGGGTTCTTGGCAATAACGCTCGACATTGGCCAGCGCCCGCTCCAGACCGGACTTGCGATATATATTGTCCGCCTTGTCAGCGCGCTCAATTTGCAACACAAGTTCAGCGCGGCGCTGCGCGCAACTTTCCCGCGAGTCAGCCCTTGAACTATCGATGATCAAAACGCTGCCAATCAGCAAGGACAGATTCCACAACAGACTTGATCTCATCAGACAAACCCCAGATAGTTTTTCTCTCCAGCGCGCCCATGAAAGTAGCTCACCCGAGACCATGCCTCGCGACTAACTAACGTTTCCCGTATAGCAAAAAGTGCTGCCTTCATCATTTCGCAACAGCGAGTTCTACACATTGGGAAGTGTTCAACCATCCACGCCACCGGTACGTAAACATGATCGAAGCACAGCAACACCGGAGTACGATCAGACAACGTGGAAATACTGACGTCCTTTTCTTTTCCACCCATAACCGCCGGCACAAACACGATACCTTCCCTGTTTATTGCAATTGATCGCTTCCAGACGGGAGACTTGGCCCCATGAGCACTGCGCACGCAAAACCAGAGCATCTATACGTTCCTCAACAGCTTAAACATCGCCATATTATTCAAGGCAACCAAACAGCCGCAGTGCGCTGACTCTCGGGTAGTCGCAGGGGCTGTTGGCTTGACTCGAATCATATTAACGACCCGGGGCCGTCAAGGCCTTACAGGCCTCTTACTCAGTCTTACTTAATCGCCCAGAGGCCTTGCACCCCGGGGGTTTTCGCTAGCGAGGGACGTGGCATACGCCATTGATCAAGTTATTGATGTTGTAGTAGTACTCGGTATCGGAGAAGTAATTGAACGTCACCATACCGCCTTGAAAACCTCTTTCCATAAACGGAAGTTCATCGCCGGCGGTGTCCGCATCAAACTTTACAATCGAACGCGTCCTGAACAGAAACCTGGAAGTATCCAGATGGGTGAGTGCAATTTCAAACTTGCGATCATAAGTATAGACTTTGCCCTCAGGGGTTTTGACAGCGTAGTACACATAAAGAGCGCCTTCCTCTGAGTCGATCGTCATATCACCAACGCCATGCCAACGAACTTTGTGATCATTCGTATGGACAAAATCTATGGATGCAAAACAAGGTGCGCGCGGAATATCGCGACTGATCAAATAAAAATGTTTTATAACCAGAGCACCGAAGACGAATACCGACAAAGCGGCAATCACTGCGATTATTTTTTTCCAACGAGTTGGTAGTTCACACATATGGCCTCCCCCTTACTTTCCGGCTTGATGCATTTGACCAGCAATTGGGAGAGTGGCTTTCGCACATAGTAGTTGATATCGGACAATACAATCGGTGGTTCGAACTCGCTGAGCGCCTTGACAATATCCTCTTTGGACATTCTTTCACTTTCTTCTACATACAACTTCGCTTCACCCTCTTGCCAGATGAGTTTCCACTCTTCCAGATCGGCTGGCTTTTTAAACACCAGGTAAGTGTAAAAGACCGGAAGAGCAATCGCAGGCACCAGGATTGCTGGCAAAAGGAAGCGCCAGTAACGACTGAATGGCTTTTTCACCATGGGAGCGTCGACGATGAATGGTTCAGCATCGTTTACCACCGCAGGTGGCGACTCAGAGGCTTGAGTCTGCGTGCTGACCAAGCGGATTTCACACAACAGCACCACGCCACGGCGTGGCAAGGTCTTAAGACTGTCCCGCGGTAACCCGACGTCAGCGAAATGCGCGCGGAGCATGTGCAGCGTCTTGTAATAACTGCTGTCGGAAATCACCAGGCCGCGCTCCCCCCAGACTCGGGAGATAAGCTGCTCCTTATCGGTCACGCCGGCTATCAGGGCCAGCAGCAGGTCACTTTCATTGCTGCCTAGCACCGCTGACTGCCGCGCCCGGCTGAGGGTCATTTTTTCCGCATCGTAGTAACAGTTGCTCGCTGATATCCCTGAGCCGATGCCCTCTGACTGTTCCAAGCTGCGTCCTCAACTGATCTGCAATCCTCGAATTCCGATCATTCGATAGCTTTTCGGCACTATAGGACACAATGCCAACCCAAGCGGCGGTGCGTTGCTGCATCCACTTCAAAAAAACTTCATACTCGGCCCCACTGAATCAACTCACGGGCCGCATCGCTGGCAAACACTCGCCATTTTGAAGATGCGAACGACCCCGTTTTGGCCTCGTCACTTTTTCCGGTAAAGCTAAACCCCTGATGAATAAAGCTATTTCAGACCTTTCCTCCCACACTCCGATGATGCAGCAGTACTGGCGCCTGAAGAATCAGCACCCGGATCAGCTGATGTTCTACCGCATGGGCGACTTCTACGAGATCTTCTACGAAGACGCAAAGAAGGCTGCCAAGCTGCTCGACATCACCCTGACCGCGCGCGGGCAGTCGGCGGGGCAGGCGATTCCGATGTGCGGGATTCCTTACCACGCGGCGGAAGGCTATCTGGCGAAACTGGTCAAGCTCGGCGAGTCGGTGGTGATCTGCGAGCAGGTCGGCGATCCAGCGACCAGCAAAGGCCCGGTTGAACGTCAGGTCGTACGAATCCTCACGCCGGGTACGGTCAGTGATGAGGCGCTGCTCGACGAGCGCCGCGACAACCTGATCGCTGCGCTGTTGGGTGATGAGCGTCTGTTCGGTCTGGCCGTGCTGGACATCACCAGCGGCAGCTTCAGCGTGTCGGAAATCAAAGGCTGGGAAAATCTGCTGGCGGAACTGGAGCGGATCAACCCGGTGGAATTGCTGATCCCGGACGACTGGCCAAGGGACCTGCCAGCGGAAAAACGCCGTGGCGTCAGTCGGCGTGCACCGTGGGATTTCGAGCGCGACTCGGCGCTGAAAAGCCTTTGCCAGCAATTCTCCACCCAAGACCTGAAGGGCTTTGGTTGCGAGAACCTGACCCTGGCCATCGGCGCTGCCGGTTGCCTGTTGGCGTATGCCAAGGAAACCCAGCGCACCGCCCTGCCCCACCTGCGCAGCCTGCGCCACGAACGTCTCGATGACACCGTGGTGCTGGACGGTGCGAGCCGCCGCAATCTTGAACTCGACACCAACCTGGCCGGTGGCCGCGACAACACCCTGCAATCGGTGGTCGATCGCTGCCAGACCGCCATGGGCAGCCGGTTGCTGACTCGTTGGTTGAATCGTCCGCTGCGCGATCTGACCGTGCTGCTGGCGCGCCAGACTTCGATCACTTGCCTGCTCGATCGCTACCGTTTCGAAAAACTGCAACCGCAGCTCAAGGAAATCGGCGACATCGAGCGGATTCTCGCGCGGATCGGCCTGCGCAACGCGCGTCCTCGTGATCTCGCACGGCTGCGCGACGCCCTTGGCGCACTGCCAGAACTGCAAGTGGCCATGACCGACCTGGAAGCGCCGCACCTGCAAGGTCTGGCGACCACCACCAGCACTTACCCGGAACTGGCGGCGCTGCTGGAAAAAGCCATTATCGACAACCCGCCTGCGGTCATCCGTGACGGCGGCGTGCTGAAAACCGGTTACGACAGCGAACTCGATGAACTGCAGTCGCTGAGCGAAAACGCCGGTCAGTTCCTCATCGATCTGGAAGCCCGCGAGAAAGCCCGCACCGGCCTGAGCCACCTGAAAGTTGGCTATAACCGCATTCACGGCTACTTCATCGAACTGCCGAGCAAGCAGGCCGAATCGGCGCCAGCGGATTACATTCGTCGGCAGACGCTGAAAGGCGCCGAACGCTTTATTACGCCGGAACTGAAAGAATTCGAAGACAAGGCGCTGTCGGCCAAGAGCCGCGCCCTCGCACGCGAGAAGATGCTTTACGAAGCGCTGCTGGAAGACCTGATCAGCCAATTGCCACCGTTGCAGGACACCGCTGGCGCACTGGCCGAACTCGACGTGTTGAGCAACCTCGCCGAGCGCGCGCTGAACCTCGACCTGAACTGCCCACGTTTCGTCAGCGAGCCGTGCATGCGCATCTCCCAGGGTCGTCACCCGGTGGTCGAGCAGGTGCTGACCACGCCGTTCGTGGCCAACGACCTCAGTCTGGATGACAACACGCGCATGCTGGTGATCACCGGCCCGAACATGGGCGGTAAATCCACCTACATGCGCCAAACCGCACTGATCGTGCTGCTGGCGCATATCGGCAGCTTCGTGCCGGCCGCCAGTTGCGAACTGTCGCTGGTCGATCGCATTTTCACCCGCATCGGTTCCAGCGATGACCTCGCGGGCGGCCGTTCGACCTTCATGGTTGAAATGAGCGAGACCGCCAACATCCTGCACAACGCCACCGAGCGCAGCCTGGTACTGATGGACGAAGTCGGTCGCGGCACCAGCACCTTCGACGGTCTGTCGCTGGCGTGGGCTGCGGCGGAGCGCCTGGCTCATTTGCGCGCCTACACACTGTTCGCTACACACTACTTCGAACTGACCGTGTTGCCGGAAGCCGAGCCATTGGTGGCCAACGTCCACCTCAACGCCACCGAGCACAACGAACGCATCGTGTTCCTGCACCACGTGCTGCCCGGCCCTGCCAGCCAGAGTTATGGCTTGGCAGTGGCGCAGTTGGCCGGCGTGCCGAGTGAAGTGATCGTGCGTGCCCGCGAGCACTTGAGCCGACTGGAAGAAACCGCGTTGCCGCATGAAGCGCCGAAACCTGCGGCCAAGGGCAAACCGGCGACGCCACAGCAAAGCGACATGTTCGCCAGCCTGCCGCATCCGGTACTCGATGAGCTGGCTAAACTGGATCTGGATGACCTGACCCCGCGTCGTGCGCTCGAAATGCTCTATGCATTGAAGAACCGGATATAAGCACTGAAGAAGCGGATATAACGCAAACGGCTTCAAGCTGTTAGAATCTCGCGCGGTTTGGGATGCTGCTGGCTAATAGCCTGGCCAGCAGGTATCGCTCCCGAACCTGGCGACCCCAACCGTGAAGGGGCAACGCTGCCGCCGCCTGAGGAGAAAATTAGAAATGACCTTCGTCGTCACCGACAACTGCATCAAGTGCAAGTACACCGACTGCGTAGAAGTCTGTCCGGTGGACTGCTTTTACGAAGGCCCGAACTTCCTGGTGATTCACCCGGATGAGTGCATCGACTGCGCCCTGTGCGAACCGGAATGCCCGGCCGTAGCCATCTTCTCCGAGGACGAAGTTCCGGAAGAGATGCAGGAGTTCATTCAACTCAATGTTGAGCTGGCTGAAATCTGGCCGAACATCACCGAGAAGAAAGAATCGCTGCCGGATGCCGAAGAGTGGGACGGCGTCAAAGGCAAGATCAAAGACCTCGAACGCTGATCTGCCCCGCGCTCGAATGAAAAGGCCCCTCGCGGGCCTTTTTGCTTTTCTGTGTTCTGCTTTTCTGCGGGCGAAAAAAGGGGCGGTATGACCCGCCCACATTTTTTCCCTATTCCCTGTATTCCTTTTCATCGTCCTGATGAATCGCGTCCTGCGATGTCCGTTCCCCTCATCCTTGAAGGGCGTGTCTGTCCGTCGACACAAACCAGATACTAGAGAATTCCCCGGCGAGAGCAATCGGCCCTGAGACCGTAGAAGCGCTGTAATAAGCACTTCACATTAAAAAATAAATATATAAATCAATAAGTTAAATAACCTCGCCGAGGATAATCGACGTCTGCCGTCCTATAAAAATAGTGAACACCTACGAAAGAGTAAGCCAAGGCTTACACCGCGAGACTACAAACGATGGAATTGCCAACCGTACGTCCGGCAATCAACAGCGTTGTAAGGGACAGCCACCAAATCCAGGCCAACAAAAAGCCCCGAACCAGTCGGGGCTTTCTGCGGGCGGACGTGAGAGGCGCTTACTGGAACAGCGACTCGCTCGACAGGCCATTCTTCTCAAGAATTTCACGAAGGCGCTTGAGGCCTTCTACCTGAATCTGCCGCACCCGTTCCCGGGTCAGGCCGATCTCCAGGCCTACGTCTTCCAGCGTGCTGCTCTCGTGACCGCGCAGGCCGAAGCGACGTACAACCACCTCGCGCTGCTTGTCGGTCAGCTCCGACAGCCATTGATCGATGCTTTGCGACAGGTCGTCATCCTGCAGCAGTTCGCACGGATCGGTCGGACGATCATCGGTAAGGGTGTCCAGCAGGGTTTTATCCGAATCCGGACCCAGCGAGACGTCGACCGAAGAAACCCGCTCGTTCAGGCCCAGCATGCGCTTGACCTCGCCCACCGGTTTTTCCAGCAGATTGGCGATTTCTTCGGGTGAAGGTTCGTGGTCGAGCTTTTGCGTCAGCTCCCGTGCAGCCCGCAGATACACGTTGAGCTCCTTGACCACATGGATCGGCAACCGGATGGTCCGGGTCTGATTCATGATCGCGCGCTCGATGGTTTGACGAATCCACCAGGTTGCATAGGTCGAGAAGCGGAAGCCGCGCTCGGGATCGAACTTTTCCACCGCCCGGATCAGCCCGAGGTTGCCCTCTTCGATCAGATCCAGCAGCGACAGCCCCCGATTGACGTAACGCCGGGCGATTTTGACCACCAGCCGCAGGTTACTTTCAATCATGCGCTTGCGCCCGGCCGGATCGCCACTTTGCGACAAGCGCGCAAAATGAACTTCTTCCTCCGGGGAGAGCAATGGGGAAAAGCCGATTTCGTTGAGATACAACTGCGTGGCATCAAGTGCACGCGTGTAGTCGATGTACTTATGTTGTTTAAGTGAAGCGGAGTGTTTGGATTTGGAACGAACGGAAGGTGGAGCAGCCCCTTCATCATTCGACATCGAATCCGAATCGATGCCGGTCTCCATAAGGAGAACCTCATCGTCGATGTCAAACTCCGGCACTTCTTTACTGAGAGCCATTGTTATAGTCCTTTGGTGAGTTCGACCCCAAGCTCAAGCGACGCCTTTATCCTTGGCAGCGCTGGAGCCTGTCCCCTCTACGTGACGGAACAGGCTGGCTTACAAATCAACGTCTTGGCAGGAACTGCAGCGGATCCACAGGTTTACCTTGGCGGCGAATCTCAAAATGCAGTTTCACCCGGTCTGTACCCGTTGACCCCATTTCGGCAATTGTCTGTCCGACCTTGACCTGCTGTCCCTCCCGAACCAACAGCCTGCGGTTATGTCCGTAGGCACTGACGTAGGTTTCGCTGTGTTTGATGATGACTAATTCGCCGTAGCCCCTTAAGCCACTCCCGGCGTATACCACCGTCCCATCAGACGCAGCTAAAACAGGCTGTCCCAAATCTCCGGCGATATCAATTCCTTTATTCAAACTACCGTTTGAAGAGAATTTTCCAATCAGAATGCCATTAGATGGCCATCCCCAGCCGGTCGGGGCCGGGCCTGCCGGAGGCAGTGGCGCGGGCGCTTGCTTGTTGGCGACGGACGGTGCAACACCCGCAGAACCGCCAGTAGAACCGGTGGTTGTGGTGGTCGTCGTGCCATTTGCCTGGCGCCGGATTACCGTGGTTTTACTCGAAGAAGAAGGCGAAGAACTGCTGTTGCCGACCACCGCCGTCGGCGTTGAACCGGTGCGGCCATCGAAGCGAATCGTCTGACCCGGATGGATCGTGTACGGCGTAGGAATATTGTTCCGGGCCGCGAGGGCTTTGTAGTCCCAGCCGTAGCGAAACGCGATCGAAAACATCGTATCGCCGGGACGGACTACATACTGTCCGGTCGTCACGGTAGGACGCTGGGCCACCGCATTATTGCGATCGACCACCCGCACATTGCTCGATTTGGTGCTGGAGCAACCGACCAGCAAGGTGCTCAAGACAAGGCCAGTCACCAGGCGCTGAAAGCTCGTGTTACCCATACGCTGCGCAATGACTGTGAGACTCACCCGCCGCTCCCTTTGTGGTGGCTGAAAAATGTGAAATGCCGGATGTCGGCATGAGGTGTCGCAAGTATAACGGGCCGGATCGGCTTTACCTTTAATGAAGCGAAATCGCTTCGCGCACACGTTTGCAAGCTGACAATCTGCTGCGTTTAAACCATCGCTGCCGGAGTAAGACACAGGCGAACGACAGGAATTCAGCGTGCATAAACAAATGCTCAGGCCAGCGGCCCATTGAGCAACGGCACGAAACGAACAGCCCCCAGAACATGCCGGGAAAAGCCGTTTTCCTCACGCACGATCAGCAACAATTGCTGCACTTCTCCGGAACCCACCGGAATCACCATGCGCCCGCCCGGAGCCAATTGGTCGAGCAAGGCTTGCGGAACATCGGTGGCCACGGCGGTGACAATAATGCCGTTATACGGCGCCAGCGCCGGCCAGCCTTCCCAGCCATCGCCCCAGCGGAACACCACATTGCGCAGGTTCAGTTCGACCAGGCGTTCCTTGGCGCGGTCCTGCAGCACCTTGATCCGCTCGACCGAGAACACTCGCTCCACCAGTTGTGACAACACCGCGGTCTGGTAACCGGAACCGGTGCCGATCTCCAGCACTTTATCCAGCGGTCCCGCCTCCAACAGCAGTTCGCTCATGCGCGCCACCATATAAGGCTGGGAAATGGTCTGGTTATTGCCGATCGGCAGCGCCGTGTCCTCGTAAGCGCGATGTGCCAGCGCTTCATCGACGAACAGATGACGCGGCGTACGCCGAATCACTTCCAGCACCTTGGCGTTGGACACGCCCTCTTCGTACAGGCGCTGGATCAGACGTTCACGGGTACGCTGCGAGGTCATACCGATGCCGCTGCGCAGCCTGTCTTCGTGTTCACGGGCCATCAGCGCAGTCCCTCCAGCCAGCCATCGAGACTTCTGAAGGCATCATTGAAGGTGCGATCAAGCTGCAACGGCGTGATGGAGACATAACCTTGCATCACCGCATGAAAGTCGGTGCCGGGGCCGCCATCCTCGGCATCGCCGGCGGCAGCGATCCAGTAACCTGCCTTGCCACGCGGATCGACCACTTTCATCGGCGCGGCCGCGCGGGCGCGATGGCCGAGTCGGGTCAGCTGGATGCCACGAATGTGATCGATGGGCAGGTTGGGAATATTCACGTTGAGCACCGTGCGCGGCGGCAGGTCGAGCCCGGCATGGGCTTCAACCAGTTTGCGCGCAAAGTACGCCGCCGTCGGCAGATTATCCACCTGCCGTGAGACCAGCGAAAAAGCAAACGACGGACGCTCGAGGAAACGTCCCTCAAGAGCGGCCGCCACTGTCCCGGAATACAGCACGTCATCGCCAAGGTTGGCGCCGAGGTTGATGCCGGAAACCACCATGTCCGCCTCGCGTTCCAGCAGGCCGTTCAGGCCCAGGTGCACGCAGTCGGTCGGTGTGCCGTTGAGGCTGATAAAGCCGTTGGCAAGGTATTGCGGGTGCAGCGGACGGTCGAGCGTCAGCGAACTGCTGGCGCCGCTTTTGTCCTGCTCCGGGGCGATAACCACGCACTCGGTGTAATCCGCCAGCGCAGCATAGAGCGCGGCAAGACCGGGTGCGGTTACCCCATCGTCGTTAGAAATCAGAATACGCATGGGCTGTCCGTCTGCCCCACCGGCACCAGATCAACGAGTTCGCGCACCAATACGGTGGCGAAGCATCCGGCCGGGAGGACGAATTCCAGTTGCAGAATGTCAGGCTGGGGATAATGCCACGTCAACCCGCCAATGGGCAGCCGCAGGATGCGACGTTCGTGGCTCATGCCGGCATGAACCAACCAATCGCGCAGCTCTGCTTCATCGGCGGCGATCCCCTGCTCCAGTTCATGGACAACGCCTGCGGTCGGCGAGTCACCTTCGCCCCACTGTGGACCGGTCGGATGCAGATCGAGAATCGCCAGACGCGGGTCGCTGCATTCAGCTTCTCCGGCCGGGAAAAAACTGCGGCTGTCGGTGAACGCCAGCAGATCGCCGACCTGAGCTTTTTGCCAAGTACCATCGGCAACACGCGCCGCCAGCACTTTGTTGAACAGAAAACTGCGCGCGGTCGAGAGCAGGCGCGAGCGCACATTGCGCTGCTCCGGCAAAGCCTTGCGCGCCGCCCACGCACGCGCATCAACGACGTTGCCGCCGTCATGGCCGAAACGCTGGGCGCCGAAATAATTGGGAATGCCCTGTTTGGCGATCAGTTGCAGACGCTGTTCAATCGCGTCTTTGTCGCCAGTGAACTGAGTCAGGCGCAAGGTGAAACCGTTGGCCGAATGCGCACCGCGTTGCAGCTTGCGCTTGTGCCGGGTGGTCTTGAGGATCTTCAGCGTGTCGTTTTCCGCCGCTGACAGATCCGGATCGGCCTTGCCCGGCAGTTGCACGCTGAACCACTGACGGGTCAGCGCCTGACGATCCTTCAGCCCGGCATAGCTGACGGTGCGCAACGGCACGCCGGCAGCCTTGGCAATACGTCGTGCGGCTTCTTCAGTGTTGAGGCCGCGTTTTTCGACCCAGATCCACAAGTGCTCGCCGTCGCCGCTGAACGGGATGTCGAGCACTTCATCGACCTGAAAATCTTCAGCGATGGCTTTTAGTATCGCGCTGCCGAGAGCTTCGCCATAGGCACGCGGGCCGAGCAATTGCAGTTCATTCATGCGCGCAGCAACAAGGCAACGGAGTGCACGGCGATGCCTTCTTCGCGACCGACAAAGCCAAGCTTTTCGGTGGTGGTAGCTTTCACGTTCACTTGATCCAACTCAACTTGAAGATCCGCCGCGATCAGCGCGCGCATCGATTCGATATGCGGGGCCATTTTCGGCGCCTGGGCAACGATGGTGTTGTCGACGTTGCCGACTTTCCAGCCCTTGGCATGGATCAGCGCGACCACATGACGCAGCAGCGCACGGCTGTCGGCGCCCTTGAATTGCGGGTCGGTGTCCGGGAAGTGTTTGCCGATATCACCCAGCGCCGCAGCGCCGAGCAAGGCATCGCTCAAGGCGTGCAGCAAAACGTCACCGTCGGAATGAGCGAGCAGCCCGAAGCTGTGTGCGATACGCACGCCGCCCAGAGTAATGAAATCGCCTTCAGCGAAACGGTGCACATCATAGCCGTGGCCAATACGCATAAAAAAAACGCCCCGATTTTTGTCAGGGCGTGATTCTACCTGCATTAACCGCGCAGGGCGCGTGCGTGATGCTGCAAGTGGTCGTCTATAAAGCTTGAGATGAAGAAATAGCTGTGGTCGTAGCCCGGTTGCAGGCGCAATGTCAGCGGATGGCCCGCTTGTTTTGCTGCTTGTTGCAAGGCTTCGGGTTTGAGCTGAGTGGCGAGGAAGTCGTCGCGATCACCCTGATCGACCAGCAGCGGCAGTTTTTCGTGGGCCTCGGCGATCAGCGCACAGGCATCCCACTCTTTCCACTTCGAACGATCTTCGCCCAGGTAACGGGAGAACGCCTTTTGCCCCCATGGGCAATCCATCGGGTTGTTGATCGGCGAGAACGCCGACACCGATTGATAGCGACCCGGGTTTCGCAATGCGCAGACCAACGCACCGTGACCGCCCATGGAGTGGCCGCTGATGCTGCGTTTGTCCGAAGCGGGGAAATGCGCTTCAACCAGTGAAGGCAATTCCTGCACGACATAGTCATGCATCCGATAGTGGCGCGACCAAGGTTCCTGGGTGGCATTCAGATAGAACCCGGCGCCAAGGCCGAAATCCCAAGCGTTGTCCGGATCACCCGGGACATCGGGGCCGCGCGGGCTGGTGTCCGGCGCAACAATGATCAAACCCAGTTCGGCAGCCATGCGCATCGCGCCGGCCTTCTGCATGAAGTTCTCATCGGTGCAGGTCAGGCCTGACAACCAATACAGCACTGGCAGCTTGCCGCCCTGCTCAGCCTGCGGTGGCAGGTAGACGGCGAACACCATGTCGCAACCGAGCACGTCAGAGCGATGGCGATAGCGCTTGTGCCAACCGCCGAAACTCTTCTGACAGGAGATGTTTTCCAGATTCATATGAAGACTCCTACGTGATCACGACCACAAGCCTTCAAGACTTGTAGCCATGTCGCCACGATTGATCAGAAATGAATGACGGTACGAATGCTCTTGCCTTCGTGCATCAGATCGAACGCTTTGTTGATGTCTTCCAGGCCCATGGTGTGGGTGATGAACGTATCCAGCGGGATTTCGCCGCTCTGGGCCATGTCGACGTAGCTTGGCAACTCGGTACGACCGCGCACGCCGCCGAACGCCGAACCGCGCCAGACGCGACCGGTCACCAACTGGAACGGACGGGTCGCGATTTCCTGGCCGGCACCGGCCACACCGATGATCACCGACTCACCCCAACCTTTGTGGCAGCACTCAAGGGCGGCGCGCATCAGTTGCACGTTGCCGATGCATTCGAAGGAGAAGTCGACGCCGCCATCGGTCATGTCGACGATCACTTCCTGGATCGGACGATCGAAGTCTTTCGGGTTTACGCAGTCGGTTGCACCGAGTTGCTTGGCGATTTCGAACTTGGCCGGATTGATGTCGATGGCAATGATGCGCGCAGCCTTGGCTTTCACCGCGCCGATCACCGCTGACAGACCGATGCCGCCGAGACCGAAGATGGCCACGGTGTCACCCGGTTTGACCTTGGCGGTGTTGAGCACTGCGCCGATACCGGTGGTGACGCCGCAACCCAGCAGGCAAACCTTTTCCAGTGGCGCGTCCTTGGAGATCTTGGCCACGGATATTTCCGGTAACACGGTGTATTCCGAGAACGTCGAAGTGCCCATGTAGTGGAAAATCGTTTCGCCCTTGTAGGAAAAGCGCGAAGTGCCGTCCGGCATCAAACCTTTACCCTGAGTGGCGCGAATTGCCTGACACAGGTTGGTCTTGCCCGACTTACAGAATTTGCACTGGCCGCATTCCGGGGTGTACAGCGGAATCACGTGATCGCCCACCGCAACCGAAGTTACGCCCTCGCCGATGGCTTCAACGATCGCGCCACCTTCGTGGCCAAGGATCGACGGAAAGATGCCTTCCGGATCAGCACCGGACAGGGTGTAGGCGTCAGTGTGGCAAACCCCGGAAGCCACCACGCGCAGCAACACTTCGCCGGCCTTGGGCATGGCGACATCGACTTCTACGATTTCCAGCGGCTTCTTGGCCTCGAAGGCAACGGCGGCGCGCGACTTGATCATGCTGACTCTCCAGTGAATCCAATGAATAAAAAACCAGACAAGGAGTGTAATACATGGCTTTACGATGAATAATCCGGACAAAAGCAAAACATTATTGCCATACAGGGATAATCCCCATGTCCGAAAACCGCTGGGAAGGCATCGACGAGTTCGTCGCCGTCGCCGAATGCAGCCAGTTCACCGCCGCTGCCGAACGTCTTGGGGTTTCGTCCTCGCACATCAGTCGCCAAATCGTCCGACTCGAAGAGCGTTTGCAGACGCGTCTGCTCTATCGCAGTACCCGGCGCGTGACACTGACCGAGGCCGGGCAGACCTTTCTGCAACATTGCCAACGCTTGCAGGATGGTCGCGAAGAAGCCCTGCGTGCGGTGGGCGACCTGACCAGTGAGCCGAAAGGCATGCTGCGCATGACCTGTGCCGTGGCTTACGGCGAACGCTTTATCGTGCCGCTGGTAACGCGGTTCATGGGGCTTTATCCGCAGCTGCGCATCGATATCGAACTGAGCAATCGCCAACTCGACCTGGTGCATGAAGGATTGGACCTGGCGATTCGTCTCGGTCGCTTGCAGGACTCGCGGCTGGTCGCGACACGCCTGGCGCCACGGCGAATGTTTCTCTGCGCTTCACCGTCCTACGTTGAGCGGTACGGCCGCCCACACAGCCTGTCGGAATTGAGCCGACATAATTGCCTGATCGGCAGCTCGGACATCTGGCAGCTTGAGCAAAACGGCCGGGAGTTTTCCCAACGGGTGCAGGGCAACTGGCGCTGCAACAGTGGGCAAGCAGTGCTGGATGCGGCGTTGCAGGGGGTTGGGCTGTGTCAGTTGCCGGACTATTACGTGCTGGAGCATCTGCACAGTGGCGCGTTGATTTCCTTGCTGGAGGCGCACCAGCCACCGAACACGGCGGTGTGGGCGCTGTATCCGCAGCAGCGGCATTTGTCGCCGAAGGTGCGCAAGTTGGTGGATTTTTTGAAGGAGGGATTGGCTGAGCGGCCGGAATATCGAGGTTGAAAAGCAAAAGATCGCAGCCTTCGGCAGCTCCTACAAAGGCATGCGAACCCATGTAGGAGCTGCCGAAGGCTGCGATCTTTTGATCTTTTAGCGGCGGTTAGCCCAACGCTGACGCAACCATTCGAGATCTTCAGGCCGGGTCACCTTGAGGTTATCCGCCCGCCCTTCAATCAGTCGCGGCTTGAGACCGGCCCACTCCATCGCCGAAGCTTCATCAGTAATCAGCGCATCCGCCACCAGACTGTCCGCCAACGCCCGATGCAA
The DNA here is from genome assembly GCF_979258655.1 of Pseudomonas sp. AC242. NCBI lineage: Bacteria > Pseudomonadati > Pseudomonadota > Gammaproteobacteria > Pseudomonadales > Pseudomonadaceae > Pseudomonas > Pseudomonas sp. AC242. The sequence goes on along the minus strand of NZ_OZ409873.1, from coordinate 528,010 downwards.
CGCGCCGAGGCGAAACATCTGCGGCGTATACGCCTGCCAGATCACGCTGCGATCGACGGTTTCCAGCACCCGACCGTGCTTGTCGACGCGCTTCAACGTGTCGCGCGCAGGGACGGCGAGCAAACCGCCGACCGGATCATCCGCCAGTTCATCGAGTAACTTGTCGAGATCTTCGCGACTCAGATTCGGTCGTGCCGCATCGTGCACCAGCACCCAATCTTCATCATCGGCACCCTGCGCATGCAAGTGCAGCAAGGCATTGAGCACCGAACCAGAACGCTCGGCCCCGCCTTCAACCCGCTGAATGCGCGGATCGCTGACGCACGCCAGGTTCGGCCAGTAAGGATCATCAACCGCAAGACTGACCACCAGTCCTTTAAGGCTTGGGTGATCGAGGAAACAGCCGAGGCTGTGTTCGAGAATTGTGCGCCCGCCCAATTGCAGATATTGCTTGGGACGGTCCGCGGCCATTCGGGCACCGACGCCCGCGGCAGGAATCACGGCCCAGAAGGCCGGCAGGGAATTGATCATTGGGCCAACTGGTAAAGGGTTTCGCCATCCTTGACCATGCCCAGTTCGTGACGAGCCCGCTCTTCAACGGTCTCCATGCCCTTTTTCAACTCACTGACTTCAGCGTCCATCACGCGATTACGCTCCAGCAAACCTTCGTTCTCGGCATGTTGATCAGCAATCTGCTGATTCAGCTCGGCAACTTGCGCCAGACTGCCATTGCCCACCCACAGGCGGTATTGCAGACCGGCCAGTAGCAAGAGCAAAACGAGAAACAACCAGTAAGGACTGCGCATCGAATATCAGGTATCCAGTGAAAAAAGACAGCCACGCCAAAACTTTGAAGCATCTGATAGCACGAAGCCTGGAAGACCCAGGCTTGTGCTGTTAAGGCACCAGATTAGTGGCAAATCCATCGCTGTCACGACTTTTTCGACACAATCCGGTGTCCTTCCATCGATTTGTACTTAGCCGCGAAACTCGCTGCGACCGTTGTACTTGGCCTTGCCATTCAACTGCTCTTCGATACGCAGCAGTTGGTTGTACTTGGAAACGCGGTCGGAACGGCACAGCGAACCGGTCTTGATCTGGCCAGCCGAAGTACCCACAGCCAGGTCGGCAATGGTCGAATCTTCGGTTTCGCCCGAACGGTGCGAGATCACTGCGGTGTAACCGGCTGCCTTGGCCATCTGGATGGCTTCCAGGGTTTCGGTCAGGGTGCCGATCTGGTTGAACTTGATCAGGATCGAGTTGGCGATGTTTTTATCGATGCCCTCTTTAAGGATCTTGGTGTTGGTCACGAACAGGTCGTCGCCCACCAATTGAACCTTCTCGCCGATCTTGTCGGTGAGGATTTTCCAGCCAGCCCAGTCGGACTCGTCCAGACCGTCTTCGATCGAGATGATCGGGTAACGTTCAGTCAGGCCTTTCAGGTAGTCAGCGAAACCTTCAGCGGTGAACACCTGGCCTTCGCCGGACAGGTTGTACTTGCCGTCTTCGTAGAATTCGCTGGCCGCGCAGTCCAGGGCCAGAGTCACGTCGGTGCCCAGTTTGTAACCGGCATTGGCCACAGCTTCGGAGATTACTTTCAGCGCGTCTTCGTTGGACGCCAGGTTCGGTGCGAAACCGCCTTCGTCGCCAACGGCAGTGCTCAGGCCACGAGCCTTCAGCACAGCTTTCAAGTGATGGAAAATCTCGGTGCCCATGCGCAGACCTTCCGAGAACGACTTGGCACCAACCGGCTGCACCATGAATTCCTGGATGTCGACGTTGTTATCGGCGTGCTCGCCACCGTTGATGATGTTCATCATCGGTACCGGCATCGAGTAAACACCCGGGGTGCCGTTGAGGTTGGCGATGTGTGCGTACAGCGGCAGGTCCTGGTCCTGCGCAGCAGCCTTGGCCGCAGCCAGAGACACAGCGAGGATGGCGTTGGCGCCCAGAGTTGCCTTGTTTTCGGTACCGTCGAGCTTGATCATCGCGTGATCCAGGGCTTTCTGGTCGCTTGGGTCGGTGCCCAGCAGCAGATCGCGGATCGGACCGTTGATGTTGGCTACCGCTTTGAGCACGCCCTTGCCCAGGTAACGGCTCTTGTCGCCATCACGCAGCTCGAGCGCTTCACGCGAGCCAGTGGATGCACCGGACGGCGCGCAAGCGCTGCCGATGATGCCGTTGTCGAGAAGCACGTCCGCTTCCACGGTGGGATTGCCACGGGAGTCGAGAACTTCACGACCTTTGATGTCGACGATTTTTGCCATTGTTGTAAACACTCCAAAGTTGACGAAAACGACGCAGCTAGAGGAAATCTTTTTACCGTCGGCAAGGGGTGTGCAGCGGGCAGACTTGCAGACGATAACGCTCATGCCCGAGGGCATGAGCGACAAATCGTGCGGTACTTTACCGGAGAATTGAGGCTTACGCGGTTTCTACCGTCGGAAAACTCTTCACCAGTTCGTCCAAAGCTTTGAGCTGGGCCAGGAATGGCTCCAGTTTGTCCAGACGCAAGGCGCAAGGGCCGTCGCATTTGGCGTTGTCCGGATCCGGATGCGCTTCGAGGAACAGACCCGCCAGCGACTGGCTCATGCCCGCCTTGGCCAGATCCAGAACCTGTGCACGGCGACCGCCGGCGGAGTCGGCACGACCACCCGGCATTTGCAGCGCGTGGGTCACGTCGAAGAATACCGGGTACTCGAACTGCTTCATGATGCCGAAGCCGAGCATGTCGACCACGAGGTTGTTGTAGCCGAAGCTCGAACCACGCTCGCAGAGGATCAATTGATCGTTACCCGCTTCCACGCACTTGTTCAGGATGTGTTTCATTTCCTGAGGCGCGAGGAACTGGGCTTTCTTGATGTTGATCACAGCATTGGTCTTGGCCATCGCGACGACCAGATCGGTCTGGCGCGACAGGAAGGCCGGTAGCTGGATGATGTCGCAGACCTCAGCGACGACCGCGGCCTGTTCAGGCTCGTGGACGTCGGTGATGATCGGTACGCCAAAGGCTTGTTTGATGTCCTGGAAGATGCGCATGCCCTCTTCCAGGCCAGGACCGCGATAGGAGGTCACAGAAGAACGGTTGGCCTTGTCGAAACTGGCCTTGAACACGTAAGGGATACCGAGTTTCTCGGTGACTTTCACGTACTCTTCGCAAACCTGCATGGCCATGTCACGGCTTTCCAGCACGTTCATGCCGCCGAACAGCACCATGGGTTTGTCGTTGGCAATTTCGATGTCGCCGACGCGGATGATCTTCTGTGCCATCGGGATTAAGCCTTCTTCTGGTGTTGAGCCAACGCTGCTTTGACAAAACCGCTGAACAGCGGATGGCCATCGCGTGGTGTCGAGGTGAACTCAGGGTGGAACTGGCAAGCGACGAACCAAGGGTGATCGGCCGCTTCAACCACTTCAACCAGCGCCGCGTCAGCGGAGCGACCGGAGATTTTCAGGCCGGCTTCGATCAGTTGTGGCAGCAGGTTGTTGTTCACTTCGTAACGGTGACGGTGACGCTCGACGATCACATCCTTGCCGTAGCAGTCGTGCACCTTGGAGCCGGCTTCGAGCAGGCAGTCCTGAGCGCCGAGACGCATGGTGCCGCCCAGATCAGACGATTCGGTACGCACTTCAACGGCACCGGTCGCGTCTTCCCACTCGGTGATCAGACCGACAACCGGATGACCGCTGGCGCGATCGAACTCGGTGGAGTTGGCGTCTTTCCAGCCCATCACGTTACGGGCGAACTCGATGACCGCCACTTGCATACCGAGGCAGATACCCAGGTATGGAACCTTGTTTTCGCGAGCGTACTGAACGGCAGTGATCTTGCCTTCCACGCCACGCAGACCGAAGCCGCCCGGTACGAGGATCGCGTCGACACCTTCGAGCAGCGCAGTGCCCTGGTTTTCGATGTCTTCGGAGTCGATGTAGCGCAGGTTGACCTTGGTGCGGTTGCTGATGCCGGCATGACTCATCGCTTCGATCAGCGATTTGTAGGCGTCCAGCAGCTCCATGTACTTGCCGACCATGGCGATGGTCACTTCGTGTTCCGGGTTCAGCTTGGCATCAACCACCGCTTCCCACTCGGACAGATCAGCGCTACCGCATTGCAGACCGAAACGCTCAACGACGAAATCGTCCAGACCCTGCGAGTGCAGGATGCCCGGGATCTTGTAGATGGTGTCGGCGTCTTCCAGCGCAATTACCGCACGCTCTTCAACGTTGGTGAACTGGGCAATCTTGCGACGCGACGAGATGTCGATCGGGTGATCGGAACGGCACACCAGCACGTCCGGCTGCAGACCGATCGAACGCAGCTCTTTTACCGAGTGCTGAGTTGGTTTGGTCTTGGTTTCGCCAGCGGTGGCGATGTACGGCACCAGCGTCAGGTGCATCAGCATCGCGCGCTTGGCGCCGACTTCGAAACGCAGTTGACGGATGGCTTCGAGGAACGGTTGCGACTCGATGTCACCGACGGTGCCACCGATTTCAACCATCGCCACGTCAGCGTCACCGGCACCTTTGATGATGCGGCGCTTGATTTCGTCAGTGATGTGCGGGATCACCTGGATGGTCGCACCCAGGTAGTCACCACGGCGCTCTTTGCGCAGCACGTGTTCGTAGACACGGCCGGTGGTGAAGTTGTTGTTCTGGGTCATGGTCGTGCGGATGAACCGCTCGTAGTGGCCCAGGTCCAGGTCGGTCTCGGCGCCGTCGTGGGTGACGAACACTTCACCGTGCTGGAACGGGCTCATCGTGCCCGGATCGACGTTGATGTACGGATCCAGCTTCAGCATGGTGACCTTAAGTCCCCGCGCCTCCAGGATGGCTGCCAATGAAGCCGATGCAATGCCTTTCCCCAATGAAGAAACAACACCGCCCGTGACGAATATGTAGCGCGTCATGAAAAACCCTAGAAGTCTGCGTTAAAGCGGTACGAGCCGCCGGGGAAAGCGAAGGAAGGCCGAAGCCCCCGATCACCTGCATTAATCACAGTGCACCTTTCAAAAAAACCGCCGCGTTGGGACAGACCGGCAGGTGAAACACCGGTACGTTGCTCGCTACACATTTTTTGGAATCGCCCAGCAAAGACTGCTTGGTAATCGGCAACTCCTGCAATTCAGGCGAATCCACAGAAGTTGTATCAAGAAGGGAGCGTAGTCTACCGGAATGCTCCTTTCAGCTCAAACCTTGATCTTCGTCTGTTGGCAGCCAATGCAATTTCCAGCCGCCCTGCACAGGTCCATCAAGTCCCGGCAGGTTCGCCACCGCGAGCAATTCATCACCGCGAAACAGCAGCGGCAATCTGCCACGGACGAAGCCCGGCACCGCGCGCTCATTGAGCAGGCGCTTGAGATCGCGGTGACCGCGATCCGCCAGGTGCATGACTTCGCCGCCCTGACGATAGCGAATCTGCAAAGGCCCGGAAGGCGCCTGCCCGCTGAACATGACACGGCCATTATCGGCCAAGCGTAGCGCTGACGACGGCGCTTGCCAGTCGGCACCGATCACTGGCGTGCGCAACCAGTTGCCGCTCAGCCACCACACTCGACCGGCGCTACGGTGCAGCTCGCCCTCAGCCAGCCGCCAGACGGGTGAAGCATCGTGAGCGGCCGCGCACAGATCCGTCCATCCCGACCAATGGTCACTATCGGGCAGTTGTGTGGAGGGCTCGAGCCAATGACTGATCGCGTTCCGTTGGCGGGCGGCAGACAGTGCGGCGAGTGGCGCCAGCTCCAGCGACGGCAATCCCAGCCATTCGAATTCATGAGCGGTGGCGGCTTGAGCCAGATCAATCTGCGCCAACTCATCGAGCAGTCCCTGGGCCTCACGCAGATGCGCGGCGCTGCGGACCATGCTCGCCTGCGCCTGCGGCCAGCGCCCGGTCAGCAGCGGCATGACCTGATGGCGCAGATAGTTGCGCGAGAATTGCCGATCCTCATTCGATGGGTCTTCAATCCAGCGCAATTGATGAGCCTGCGCATACGCTTCCAGTTCGGCCCGGGAGATTTCCAGCAACGGACGAACCAACGTGCCCTGCCCCACTGGCCGCTGCGTCGGCATCCCGGACAATCCGCGCACACCGGCGCCACGTAATAACCGGAACAGCAGCGTTTCCGCCTGATCATCGCGATGCTGGCCAGTAAGCAACACGTCATTGGCTTGCGTCAGTGAACCGAACACGGCGTACCGCGCATCCCGGGCCGCGCGCTCCAAGCTTGCGCCCGCTTGCACCTTCACACGCTCGATCAGCAACTGCACCCCCAGCGCATCGCAGACAGACTGGCAGTGTTCTGGCCACGCATCAGCCGCAGCCTGTAGGCCGTGATGAATATGAACAGCGCTTAGCGCAGGGAGGGATTCAGATTTTGCCAGAGAGGCAAGCAGATGCAGCAGGACGGTGGAATCGAGACCACCAGAGAAGGCGATGCGCCAATGAGCGGCACTGCGCCAAGGCTCAAGGTTGAGCAACAGCCGGGAAGGCAAATCAATCATGGACTGACCCATATCTAACTCTTTGCCCCAAAACAAATGTAGGAGTGAGCCTGCTCGCGATCGCGGAGTGACAGCCAACACGTTGGTTGAATGTTACACCGCGATCGCGAGCAGGCTCACTCCTACAGGGGGACTGCGTTCGACTTAGAGACCGTAGCTCATCAGTCGATCATAACGACGCTTCAACAGCGCTTCGTTATCGAACTTCTTCAGCATCGCCAGTTGCGAGCTCAGTTCGGCACGGATCGAAGCCGCCGCAGCCGCCGGGTCACGGTGAGCGCCGCCCAGTGGCTCGCCAATCACCTTGTCGACAATGCCCAGACCTTTCAGACGCTCGGCAGTAATGCCCATCGCTTCAGCCGCATCCGGCGCCTTTTCCGCGGTTTTCCACAGAATCGAAGCGCAACCTTCCGGCGAGATCACCGCGTAGGTCGAGTATTGCAGCATGTTCAGCTGATCGCAGACGCCGATCGCCAGTGCACCACCGGAACCACCCTCACCGATAACGGTAGCGATGATCGGCGTTTTCAGGCGCGACATCACGCGCAGGTTCCAGGCAATTGCTTCGCTCTGGTTGCGCTCTTCAGCGTCGATACCCGGGTAGGCGCCCGGGGTGTCGATGAAGGTCAGGATCGGCATTTTGAAACGCTCGGCCATTTCCATCAGGCGGCAAGCCTTGCGGTAGCCTTCCGGACGCGGCATACCGAAGTTGCGGCGTACCTTCTCGCGCACTTCACGGCCCTTCTGGTGACCGATGACCATCACCGGCTGGTCTTCCAGACGGGCGATGCCGCCAACGATGGCCGCGTCGTCAGAGAAGTGACGGTCGCCGTGCAGTTCGTCGAACTCGGTGAAGATGTGCTCGATGTAGTCGAGGGTGTACGGGCGTTTCGGGTGACGCGCCAGGCGTGCGATCTGCCAGCTGGTCAGCTTGCCGAAGATGTCTTCGGTCAGCGTTTTGCTTTTGTCCTGCAGGCGGGAGATCTCATCGCCGATATTCAGCGAATTGTCATTACCGACCAAGCGCAACTCTTCGATCTTGGCTTGCAGGTCGGCGATCGGCTGTTCGAAATCTAGAAAATTCGGGTTCATAGGCGTCCGTCTTGGGTCGTGTCCCAAATGAGCTTGGGCCGGCCGGTTGTCTATTCGCGCCCTACCTTAAGGGAGAGGCGCGCTGAGGTCGAGATTAAAAATTCAGGTTGCGGGCAAGCGCAATGATGGCACTTGCCGGTCAACGGTATTGGAGGAAGACGTTGTCTCGCCCGAACTGGTCACGCAGGGCTTGAATCAACGCATCCGCCGGATCAATTCGCCAGGTCTCGCCGAACTGCAGCAAGGTCTTCGCATCCGGGCTGGTGTACTCCATGGTGATCGGGCACGCGCCGCGATGACGCTTGAGCAAATCACCCAACCAGCGTAGCTGATCGCCTTTCAGGTCCTGGGTTTGCAGCTTCAGGCGCAGGCTCTCGGCGAGGTTGGTGCGCGCATCTTCCATGCTCATCACCCGCTTGACCCGCAGGCGCAGACCACCGGAGAAGTCGTCATTGCTGACTTCGCCTTCGACCACCACCATCGCGTCGGTCTGCAACAACGATTGCGCAGAGTGGAACGCATCGGCAAACAAGGAAGCCTCGATCCGCCCTGAGCGGTCGTCGAGGGTGATGAAGCCCATCTTGTCGCCCTTCTTGTTCTTCATCACGCGCAGGGCAATGATCATCCCGGCCACGGTCTGCGTGTCGCGCGCCGGTTTCAGGTCGATGATGCGCTGGCGGGCGAAACGGCGAATTTCACCTTCGTATTCGTCGATCGGGTGACCGGTCAGGTACAGTCCCAAGGTGTCTTTCTCACCTTTGAGACGTTCCTTGAGGGTCAGCTCCTTGGCCTTGCGATGGGACGCATAAACATCGGCGTCTTCCTCGACAAACAGCCCGCCGAACAGGTCGGCATGGCCGCTGTCGTGGGTGCGCGCGGTTTGTTCGGCCGCCTTGATCGCCTCTTCCATCGCCGCCAGCAGCACGGCACGGTTACGGTCGATATTGGCCTGGTAAGCCTTTTGCTCGTCGTGGAAGTACGGGCCCAGACGATCCAGCGCACCGCTGCGGATCAGGCCGTCCAGCGTACGTTTGTTGATGCGCTTGAGGTCGACACGGGCGCAGAAGTCGAACAGATCCTTGAACGGACCGGCCTGACGCGCTTCGGTGATCGCCTCAACCGGGCCTTCGCCGACGCCTTTGATCGCGCCGAGGCCATAGACGATGCGGCCATCGTCGTTCACCGTGAACTTGAACTCCGAAGTATTCACATCCGGCGCGTCGAGACGCAGCTTCATGGTGCGAATTTCTTCGATCAAGGTCACGACCTTGTCGGTGTTGTGCATATCCGCCGACAGTACCGCGGCCATGAACGGCGCCGGGTAGTGAGCTTTCAGCCACGCAGTCTGGTACGAGACCAGGCCGTAGGCGGCGGAGTGGGATTTGTTGAAGCCGTAACCGGCGAATTTTTCTACCAGGTCGAAAATGTTACCGGCGAGGTCGGCGTCAATATTGTTGGTCGCGCAACCTTCAATGAAACCGCCGCGCTGCTTGGCCATTTCCTCAGGCTTTTTCTTACCCATCGCCCGACGAAGCATGTCCGCACCACCGAGGGTGTAACCGGCCATGACCTGGGCAATCTGCATCACCTGTTCCTGATACAGGATGATGCCGTAAGTCGGTGCCAATACTGGCTTGAGGCCTTCGTACTGATAGTCCGAGTGCGGGTACGCCAGTTCGGCGCGACCGTGCTTACGGTTGATAAAGTCGTCCACCATGCCGGACTGCAGCGGGCCTGGACGGAACAGGGCCACCAGTGCGATCAGGTCTTCCAGGCAGTCGGGCTTGAGCTTTTTGATCAGCTCTTTCATGCCGCGCGATTCAAGCTGGAATACCGCAGTGGTCTCAGCTTTCTGCAACAACGAGTACGTCGGTTTGTCGTCCAGCGGGATAAACGCGATATCCAGCGGCGGCTCGTTGACCTTGGCGCGGTCGCGGTTAATCGTTTTCAGCGCCCAGTCGATGATTGTCAGGGTCCGCAGACCGAGGAAGTCGAACTTCACCAGACCGGCCGCTTCAACATCGTCCTTGTCGAACTGGGTTACCAGACCGTCACCGGCCTCGTCGCAATAGATCGGCGAGAAGTCAGTCAGCTTGGTCGGCGCGATAACCACACCACCGGCGTGTTTACCGACGTTACGCACAACGCCTTCGAGCTTGCGCGCCATCTCCCAGATTTCCGCCGCCTCTTCATCGACCTTGATGAAGTCACGCAGGATCTCTTCCTGTTCGTAGGCTTTTTCCAGGGTCATGCCGACTTCGAACGGAATCATCTTCGACAGACGATCGGCCAGACCGTAAGACTTGCCCTGTACCCGCGCCACGTCACGCACCACAGCCTTGGCGGCCATGGAACCGAAGGTGATGATCTGGCTTACCGCGTTGCGGCCGTATTTTTCGGCCACGTAATCAATCACGCGGTCACGACCGTCCATGCAGAAGTCGACGTCGAAGTCGGGCATGGAGACCCGTTCCGGGTTAAGGAAACGTTCGAACAGCAGGTCGTATTCCAGCGGATCGAGGTCGGTGATCTTCTGCACGTAGGCCACCAGCGAACCGGCACCCGACCCCCGGCCAGGACCTACCGGTACGCCGTTATTCTTGGCCCACTGGATAAAGTCCATAACGATCAGGAAGTAACCGGGGAAGCCCATCTGGATGATGATATCCAGCTCGAAATTCAAGCGATCGACATAGACCTGGCGCTTGGCTTCGTAGTCTTCGGTGGTGTCTTTGGGCAGCAGTACCGCCAGGCGTTCTTCGAGACCGTCGAAGGACACTTTGCGGAAATACTCATCGATGGTCATGCCATCGGGGATCGGGAAGTTGGGCAAAAAGTGCGTGCCCAGCTTCACTTCGATATTGCAGCGCTTGGCGATCTCGACGGTGTTTTCAATCGCGTCGGGAATATCGCTGAACAGCTCGATCATTTCCTCGGCGCTTTTCAGGTATTGCTGATCGCTGTAATTCTTCGAACGGCGCGGATCGTCGAGTGCACGGCCCTCACCGATGCACACGCGGGTTTCGTGGGCGGCGAAGTCTTCCTGCTTGATGAAGCGCACGTCGTTGGTTGCCACCAGCGGCGCGCCCAGTTTGTCGGCAAGCGCTACGGCACCGTGCAGTTGCTCTTCATCGTTAGGACGATTGGTGCGCTGGATTTCCAGATAGAAACGATCCGGGAACACCGCCATCCATTCGCGCGTCAGGGCTTCGGCTTCGGCCGGATTGCCGCCGATCATGGCCATGCCGATCTCGCCTTCTTTGGCGGCGGACAGCATGATCAGGCCTTCGTTGGCTTCGGCAACCCACTCACGCTCGACAATGATCATGCCGTTGCGCTGGCCTTCGATGAAGCCGCGCGAGATCAACTCGGTGAGGTTGCGATAGCCCTTGGCGTTCATCACCAACAGGCTGATGCGACTCAGCGGTGCATCCGGGTCTTTGTTCGACAGCCACAGGTCGGCGCCGCAAATCGGCTTGATGCCGGCGCCCATGGTGTTTTTATAGAATTTGACCAGAGAACACATGTTGTTCTGGTCGGTGACCGCGACCGCCGGCATGTTCATGGCGGTCAGCGCCTTGACCAGCGGCTTGATCCGCACCAGCCCGTCGACCAGGGAGTATTCAGTGTGCAGGCGTAGATGAACGAATGAAGCCGGCATAGTGATCCTGTCCAGTTACATAGAGACAACAAGGCCCGGATTGTACCGGGCCTCGAACAAAACATCAGCCTTGCGACTAAACCTGCGTCAGACCTTCCAGCGCTTCATAAGCCTGACGCACCGGGGCGAACGAGCGCCGGTGAATCGGCGTCGGGCCAAGGCGCACCAAGGCTTCCAGATGAACGGGCGTCGGGTAGCCTTTATGGCCGCCGATGCCGTAACCCGGGTAGATCAATTCGAATGCAGCCATTTCACGGTCGCGACTGACTTTGGCCAGAATCGACGCCGCAGCAATGGCCGGCACCTTGCCGTCGCCCTGCACCACCGCTTCGGCGCGCATCGGCAATTGCGGACAGCGATTGCCGTCGATCATCGCCAGCTTCGGCTGAATGTGCAGGCCGGCGACTGCGCGCTGCATGGCCAGCATGGTCGCGTGCAAAATATTCAGCTCGTCGATTTCTTCGACTTCGGCGCGGGCAATGCACCAGCTCAGGGATTTCTCGATGATTTCGTCGTAGAGCTTTTCGCGCTTGGCTTCGGTGAGCTTCTTCGAATCGTTGAGGCCGAGAATCGGCCGATTCGGATCGAGGATCACCGCTGCCGTGACCACTGCACCGCACAACGGACCACGACCGACTTCATCGACGCCGGCGACCAGTTCTTCGACTTCGGCGACCAGGGTGAAATCCAGGCCCATCTGCATGCTTGCCTTGCTCATCGTGTCTGACCGATCAGGTTGAGGACGGCGTCCGCCGCCTGATTAGAAGCATCCAGCCGCAGTGTGCGGTGGATCTCGTCGAACCCGCGGGTCTGTTCTTCGCCGCCTTCGATCAGCGGCGACAGGGTCTGCGCCAATGCTTCGACCGTCGCATCATCCTGCAACAATTCTGGAACCAGCAGACGCTGGGCCAGCAGATTCGGCAAGGACACGTACGGGCTCTTGACCATGCGTTTGAGAATCCAGAACGTCAGCGGTGCCAAGCGGTACGCCACCACCATCGGCCGCTTGTACAACAGCGCTTCGAGGGTCGCGGTGCCGGAGGCGATCAGCACGGCGTTGCACGCAGCCAGTGCCAGATGGGATTTGCCGTCGAGCAGGGTTACCGGCAGATCACGCCCCGCAAGCAACTCTTCAAGCTGCGCGCGGCGCTCCGGATTGGCGCACGGGATGACAAAGCGCAAACCCGGGCGCATCGCGCGCAGGCGTTCAGCAGTATCGAGGAACAGCGCACCGAGACGGGAGACTTCGCCGCCACGGCTGCCGGGCATCAACGCCACCAGCGGGCCGTCGGGCAAGCCCAACTCGGCACGCGCCGCAGAGCGGTCGGCCTCCAGCGGGATGGTGTCGGCCAGTGTGTGGCCAACGAACCGCACCGGCACGCCTTTCTCTTCGTAGAATTTTGCTTCGAACGGCAGCAGTGTCAGCATCAGATCGCAACCTTCGCGGATCTTCAGCACGCGCTTCTGTCGCCATGCCCACACCGAAGGGCTGACGTAATGCACGGTTTTGATCCCGGCCTGACGCAGCTTGAGTTCGATATTGAGATTGAAGTCCGGCGCGTCGATACCGATGAACACATCCGGTTTCTCGGCGATCAGCGTGGCGATCAGGTCCTTGCGGCGCTTAAGCAATTCGCGCAGGCGCCCGAGCACTTCCACCAGGCCCATGACCGACAAGCGCTCCATGGGAAAATAGGAGGTCAGGCCTTCGGCCTGCATCAACGGGCCACCGACGCCGATGAACTCGACCGCCGGATGCTGCGCCTTGAGGGCGCGCATGAGACCGGCGCCGAGAATGTCACCGGAAGCTTCACCCGCTACCAGCGCGATACGCAGATTGGCCATGATCAGCGAGTGATGCCGCGAGTCGACGACTGGATGGAGTCGCGGAATATCGCGACTTCCGGGAACTGCGCTGCAGGTTCGGCCAGCTCAGCCAGCGCCTGCTCGACCGTGAGGCCCTGACGATAGACGGTTTTGTAAGCGCGACGCAGGGTGTGGATCGCGTCCTCGCTGAAACCGCGACGGCGCATGCCTTCGAAGTTCATGCTGCGCGCTTCGGCCGGGTTGCCGAACACGGTGACGAACGCCGGAACGTCCTTGCCGATGGCGGTGCCCATGCCGGAAAAGCTGTGGGCGCCAATGTGGCAATACTGGTGAACCAGGGTGAACCCGGAGAGGATCGCCCAGTCATCCACATGCACATGGCCGGCCAAAGCCGTGTTGTTGACCAGAATGCAGTGGTTGCCGATAACGCTGTCGTGGCCGATGTGGGCATAGGCCATGATCAGGTTGTGATCGCCCAGCGTGGTTTCCGAACGGTCCTGCACGGTGCCACGGTGAATCGTCACGCCCTCGCGGATGACGTTGTGGTCACCGATCACCAGACGGGTTTCTTCACCCTTGTACTTCAGATCGGGCGTGTCTTCGCCTACCGAGGAAAACTGGTAGATGCGATTGTGTTTGCCGATGCGGGTCGGGCCTTTGAGGATTACATGCGGCCCGATCACGGTACCCTCGCCGATTTCCACACCTGCGCCGATGATCGACCACGGGCCGACCTCGACGCCATCAGCCAGAACGGCCGATGGATCGATGATTGCGCGAGGGTCAATCAAACTCATAGCTTGCGTTCCGCGCAGATGATTTCAGCCGAGCAGACCGGCTTGCCATCAACCGAAGCCTGGCATTCGAACTTCCAGATCTGGCGCTTGCAACTGATGAACTTGGCTTCGAGGATAAGCTGATCGCCCGGCAACACCGGCTGACGGAAGCGCAGCTTGTCGGAACCGACGAAGTAGTAAAGCGTGCCGTCGGCAGGCTTCACGTCAAGCATTTTGAAACCGAGGATCCCGGCAGCCTGAGCCATCGCTTCGATGATCAGCACGCCCGGCATGATTGGATGCGCAGGGAAGTGACCATTGAAGAACGGTTCATTGATGCTGACATTCTTGTAGGCGCGAATGCGCTTGCCTTCAGTGTCCAGTTCCACCACCCGGTCCACCAGCAGGAACGGGTAGCGGTGAGGCAGGTATTCGCGAATCTCGTTGATGTCCATCATTTCGGGGGGAAGCCTATGTAAAGATTGGGAGCGCGACTGACGCGCACTCCTCTAGCAAATCAAGGAGGCAGTCTAGAGGCTGTGCACACTTGATATGGAAATGGTATCAGCCATCTGATGAAGCATTGCCGTCAGGGGTCACTTCCCCTACGCGCTTTTCCAGCTGTTTCAAACGTCGCGCGATGTCATCGAGCTGACGGATGCGGGCCGCGCTTTTGCGCCATTCGGCCGCCGGTTGCATGGCTGTACCGGAAGAATAGGCACCCGGCTCGGTAATCGAGTGGGTCACCATGGTCATCCCGGTGAGGAAAACGTTGTCGCAAATTTCAATGTGGCCGACCAGGCCAACACCGCCGGCGAGCATGCAGTGCTTGCCGATTTTGGTGCTGCCGGAAATGCCGACACACGCCGCCATGGCGGTGTGATCACCGACCTGAACGTTGTGGGCGATCTGGATCTGGTTATCGAGCTTAACGCCATTGCCGATCACGGTATCGGCCAACGCGCCGCGGTCGATGGCGGTGTTCACGCCAATCTCGACATCGTCGCCGATGGTCACACCACCGATCTGGGCGATTTTCTGCCAGATGCCTTTTTCATTGGCGAAACCGAAACCTTCGCCGCCGAGCACGGCACCAGACTGGATAACCACACGCTTGCCGATGCGCACGTCGTGATACAGCGTCACGCGTGGCGCGAGCCAGCCGCCTTCGCCAATTTCACTGCGCGCGCCGATGAAGCAATGCGCGCCCAGTGTCACGTTTGCCGCGATCCGCGCACCGGCCTCGATCACCACGAATGGGCCGATGCTGGCGGCTGGATCAACCACTGCGTCAGGCGCAATGACCGCCGACGGATGGATACCCGCAGTGGCTTTTGGCTTGGGATCGAACAGATGCGAGATTCGCGCGTAAGCCAGGTAAGGATCCGGCACCACCAACGCATTACCGGCAAAACCTTCGGCATCGGCTTCTTTGAGCAGCAGTGCTGCCGCCTGCGAGCCGGCGAGGTATTTGCGATATTGAGGGTTTGCCAGAAAGCTCAACTGAGCTGGGCCAGCCTCTTGCAAAGTGGCTAGCCCAGTAATTTTCGTCTCAGGGTCGCCACGCAGGGTGGCGCCGAGGAACTCGGCCAATTGGCCGAGCTTGATATTCACGGTCATGGGTTACTTCAGCTGATTCATGCGCTCGATAACCTGGCGCGTGATGTCGTACTGAGGTTTGACATCGATCACTGCACCACGCTCGAACACCAGATCAAAACCACCTTTCTTGATGACTTCTTCCACTGCGCTATCCAGCTTCGGCTTCAGTTGCTTGAGCATTTCGCGGTCAGCAACGGCTTTGGCTTCGTTCAGCTCCTTGGACTGGAACTGGAAGTCACGGGCCTTTTGCTTGAATTCCAGCTCCAGACGCTCACGCTCACCCTGCTGCATTTTGTCGCCACCGGCCATCAGACGATCCTGAATACCCTTGGCGCTGCTTTCCAGCGTTTTCAGCTTGGTCAGTTGCGGACCGAACTTCTTCTCGGCATCCACGGCGTACTTCTTCGCAGCGTCGGATTCCAGCAAGGCCATCTGATAGTTCAGAACGGCAATTTTCATGTCGGCAAATGCCGGGCCTGCCACCATCAAGGAGGCCAGGAGAACCAATTGAGTCAACTTACGCACGATGCACTCCTACAAAATCCATTGTCGTTATCTTGGGTCAGACGCTTAGAACGTCTGGCCGAGGGAGAATTGGAACACTTGAGTTTCAGCCTCATCCGGCTTCTTGATCGGCATGGCCAACGCGAAGCTCAGAGGACCCAGTGCGGTGACCCAGGTCACACCCACACCCACGGAACTGGCCATGTTGCTCAGGCTGATGTCGTTGCACTTGGTGTTCGACGTCGAGCCGTTTGCATTGGTAGTGTCCTTGCACTGCGAGTCAAATACGTTACCCACATCCCAGAAAACAGAGGTGCGCAGCGAACGTTGATCTTTCACGAACGGCAGCGGGAACAGAACCTCGACACCACCCTGGATCAGGACGTTACCACCGAACGGCAGTGGATCCTGGTCCGGGTCAGCCAATGTGCCCGGGTTGGTGCCACGGCTCGGCGTACTGCGCGGGCCGAGGGTGCTGTCCTTGAAGCCACGAACCGAGTTGAAACCACCAGCATAGTAGTTTTCATAGAATGGCAAGCCATCGGTTCCGCCGTATCCATCGCCATAACCCAGCTCGGTGTGCAGACGCAGGGTGTAGTTCTCGCTGATCGGCTGGAACAGCTGACCGCGGTAATCCAGTTTGTAGAACGACAGGTCGCTGCCCGGCACGGTGGTTTCCAGGGTCAGACTCTGGGAACGACCACGGGTCGGCAGTACGCCTTTGTTCAGGGTCGATTCGGACCAACCGGCCGAAGCCTTGAAGTTCAGGTACTTGTCGCCTTCCTTGTTAACGAAGTCGAAAATCTCGTCAACGGTGTAGGTACCGGTCTTGATCTCGTCCTGTTGAACCGACAGGCCAAAGGTCAGACGCGAAGTCTCACTGATCGGGTAGCCAACGTTCACGCCGGCACCCAGGCTGTCGACCGCATAGCTTGCTACGTCGACGTCGAGGTCTTTGTAGTCGGTGGTGCGATAGAACGCGTTGTAACCCAGGCTCACACCATCGGCGGTCCAGTACGGGTCAACGTAGCCGAAGTTGTAGCGGCTCTGGTATTCACTGCGGGTCAGGCCGACGCTGACGCGGTTACCGGTACCGAGGAAGTTGTTCTGGGTGATCGAACCACCGAGGATCAGACCGGCACTCTGGGCGAAACCGACACTGGCGGTAATCGAACCGGAAGCCTGCTCTTCCACGGCGTAATTCACGTCAACCTGGTCGTCGACACCTGGCACGGCCGGGGTTTCAACGTTGACCTCTTTAAAGAAGCCCAGACGCTCAAGACGGGTTTTGGATTGGTCGATCAGGTAAGTCGAAGCCCAACCGCCTTCCATCTGACGCATTTCACGACGCAGCACTTCGTCCTCGGACTTGGTGTTGCCACGGAAGTTGATGCGATTGACATAGGCTCGCTTGCCCGGATCAACGGCGAACAGAATATCTACAGTGTGATCATCATCGTGCGGCTGAGGTACGCCGTTGACGTTGGCGAAGGTGTAACCCTCGTTACCCAGTCGACGGGTGATCAGTTCGGACGTGGTGGTCATCAGCTTGCGCGAGAACACCTGTCCCTTCTGCACCAGCAGCAGGGATTTGACTTGGTCCTCAGGGACTTTCAGATCACCGCTGAGCTTGACGTCACGAACGGTGTACTTCTCGCCTTCGTTGACGTTGACAGTGATGTAGACGTGCTTCTTGTCCGGGGTGATGGATACCTGGGTCGAAGCGATATCCATGTTGATATAGCCACGGTCCAGATAGTAGGAGCGCAGACGCTCCAGGTCACCGGAAAGCTTTTCACGGGCGTACTTGTCATCGTTCTTGAAGAACGACAGCCAGTTGGTGGTTTTCAGCTCGAACAGATCGGTCAGGTCTTCCTCAGGGAAAACCGTGTTACCCACCACGTTGATGTGCTGAATGGCCGCAACGGTGCCTTCGTTGATCTTCACTTTCAGACCAACGCGGTTACGCGGCTGCGACACCACTTCGGTATCAACGGTAGCCGAGTAACGGCCTTGCGCGACGTACTGACGTTGCAGTTCGTTACGCACACCCTCAAGGGTGGCGCGCTGGAAGATCTCGCCTTCAGCCAGACCAGACTGTTTGAGACCTTTCATCAAGTCTTCAGTGGAGATCGCCTTGTTGCCTTCGATCTCGATACTGGCGACCGACGGGCGTTCAACGACCGTGATGACCAGAACGTTGCCTTCGCGGCCCAGCTGGATATCTTGAAAGAAACCGGTTTTGAACAACGCACGAGTGGATTCCACCAGGCGACGATCATCCGCCTGCTCACCGACGTTCAACGGCAAGGCACCAAAGACGCTACCCGCGGAGACCCGCTGGAGGCCATTGACGCGAATATCAGAGATAGTGAAGGACTCGGCGTGAACTTCGGCGATCATCAATACGGTGAGAACCGCAGTTAGCAGCAGACGTTTCATGAAGTCCTTTCTTATTCCAACTGGCAATAAACAAACTGCCGCAAAATGCGGCAGATTCGCAATTCAGCGAAGCGTTACAGTCGACCCAGATCGTTGACCAGAGCAAGCAACATCACCCCGACCACCAAACTGATACCGATCTGTATCCCCCAACCTTGCACCCGATCCGACAAGGGACGACCACGCGCCCACTCGATCAGATAAAACAACAAATGCCCCCCATCCAATACAGGAATGGGCAGCAAATTCAGAACCCCCAGGCTAATACTCAGATAAGCAAGGAAATTCAGGAAATCAGCGACGCCCGACTGGGCAGAAGCGCCCGCCACTTTAGCAATGGTTATCGGTCCACTCAAGTTTTTTACCGAGAGCTCGCCGAACAGCATTTTCTTTAGCGAATCGAGCGTCAGAATGCTCATGGTCCAAGTGCGACGAGCACCCTCGCCAATGGCAGCAAGAGGCCCGTAACTGACCTCGCGAATCATCTCCGGCGGCCAGTCGACAGCTTTTACACCTGCACCCAGATATCCGCTTGGCGATTTGCTTTCACCGCGCGCCGCCAGAGTGACAGGGACGTCGATTTGAGCACTGTCGCGCTCGATGCGCAGCATGATTTTGGTATCAGGACGCGTACGAACGGTATCGACCACTTGCTGCCAGTCATTCAGCGTCTGGCCGTCAAGGGCCAGCAGGCGATCACCCGTCTTCAGACCGGCAGCCTGAGCCGGGCCTTTCGGATCAAGCTCGGCAAGCACCGGTGGCAAAGCCGGGCGCCACGGACGAATACCCAATGAGCGGATCGGGTCTGGCTCATCAGCACCTTTAAGCCAGTTATCCAGCTTCAGCTCACGCGGCGAATCCGCTGTCGAACCCTGCTCACGCACCAGCAACTGCAGAGAACCGGTTTCGCCCAGGCGCCGGACCAACTGCAGATTGACGGCCGCCCAACCGGTAGTCGGCTCTCCATCGATCGCCACGATCTCTTCACCTGCGCTCAAACCGGCACTGGCGGCGATACTGCCGGATTCAACCGCACCGATGACCGGACGCACCTGTTCGCTGCCGAGCATCGCCAACACCCAGAAGAACACCAGCGCCAAGAGAAAATTGGCAATGGGGCCGGCCGCAACAATGGCGATACGCTGACGCACGGATTTGCGGTTGAACGACTGATCAAGCTGATCGACCGGGACTTCACCCTCACGTTCGTCGAGCATTTTGACGTAGCCGCCCAGCGGAATCGCGGCAACCACAAACTCGGTGCCTTGCTTGTCGTGCCAGCGCAACAACGGCATGCCAAAGCCTACGGAAAAACGTAGAACCTTGACGCCACAGCGACGCGCGACCCAGAAGTGGCCGAATTCGTGAAAGGTGACCAGCACACCCAAAGCGATCAGGGTGCCGGCAATCATATAGAGCGCGCTCATCTATTTTCTCCGCAATCCTGTTCAGTGCCGCGTGTAGCCATTGTGTAGCAAATTCTATCGATCGTGGCGCTTCAGCCACTGCTCGGCCAGAACTCGCGCCTTGGCGTCTGCCGTAAATACGGCATCGAGGTCTGCCAATGCTACGACCGGTTCGAGGCTCAATACCTCCTCGATGATACTCGCGATTTCCAGGTAACGAACCCGTCCGTCGAGAAACGCTGCCACCGCTACTTCGTTCGCTGCGTTGAGCATCGCCGGAGCACTGTCGCCAGCTTCGGCAGCTTGCCGGGCCAGACGCAGGCAAGGGAAGCGTTCTTCATCCGGCGCCTCGAAGTCCAGGCGCGCCACAGCAAACAGATCCAGCGGTGCCACGCCGGAATCAATGCGCTCCGGCCAGGCCAGGGCATTGGCAATCGGCGTGCGCATGTCGGGATTGCCCAACTGCGCCAGCACCGAGCCATCGACATAATCGACCAGCGAGTGAATCACGCTCTGCGGGTGGATCACCACCTCGACCTGCGAGGGCTTGGCATCAAACAACCAACAGGCCTCGATCAGTTCGAGACCTTTGTTCATCATGCTGGCCGAATCGACCGAAATCTTGCGCCCCATGGACCAGTTCGGGTGAGCACACGCCTGCTCAGGTGAAACATGCGCCAACTCACTCATCGGTGTCTGTCGGAACGGACCACCAGAGGCTGTGAGTAAAATCCGACGGACACCGACCGAGCTCAATCCACGGGCAAAATCCTGTGGCATGCACTGGAAAATCGCGTTGTGTTCGCTGTCGATCGGCAGCAGCACCGAACCGCTCTTGCGCACTGCCTGCATGAACAGGGCGCCGGACATCACCAGCGCCTCTTTATTGGCCAGGAGAATCTTCTTGCCGGCCTCGACGGCCGCCAGGGTCGGACGCAGACCTGCCGCACCAACGATCGCCGCCATTACGGCATCGACCTCAGGAGCAGCAGCGACCTGGCACAGACCCTCCTCCCCCACCAGCACGCGGGTCGGTAAACCGGCCGCACGCAAATCATCCTGCAAACCGCGCGCAGCGGCAGCTTCCGGCACCACGGCAAATTGCGGCACGTGACGCACGCACAAGGCGAAAAGCTCGCTCAGGCGCGTGAAACCACTCAGCGCGAACACCTGATAACGCTCAGGATGGCGGCCAATGACATCCAGCGTACTCAGACCGATCGAGCCGGTCGCACCCAGAACAGTGACCTGTTGAGGGCGACTCACGGTGCAGCCATCCACAGCAGCACGGCAAACACAGGGATGGCCGCTGTCAGGCTGTCGATACGATCAAGCACACCGCCATGACCAGGCAGCAGGTTACTGCTGTCCTTGATGCCGGACTGACGCTTGAACATGCTTTCGGTCAGGTCGCCAACCACGGAGATGAAGACGATCAGCGCAGCGCCAATCAAGCCTTTAAGCAACTCGGCGACCGTCCAGTCGCGAACAAACGCGACAATGGCAGTAATCACCAAACTCAGCGCAAGACCACCATAGACACCTTCCCAGCTTTTGCCTGGGCTGACTTGCGGGGCCAGCTTGCGCTTGCCGAATTTGCGACCAGAGAAGTAGGCACCGATATCGGCCCCCCAGACCAGCACCATCACGGCCATGATCAGCCAGTTACCCAGCGGATACTGTTTGATCTGCACCAGACCTTGCCAGGCCGGCAGCAGAATCAGCAGGCCGATGACCAGTTTGGTTGCCGCACTGGACCAATGCACGCTGGACCGCGGATAGGTCAGCACCAGCCAGGTTGCCACCGCCCACCACAGCACGGAAGCACCCAGCACCCACGGGGCAAGCCCGGGCAGGATGTACATGATAAACAGCATGAACGCGACCACGGCGGCAAAACCCACGCGGAACGTTTGTCCGGTGAAGCCTGCCAGACGCGCCCATTCCCACGCACCCAAAGTCACGACCAGACCGATAAACAAGGCAAAACCGGAGCCTTCCAGCAGGAAAAACCCGCACAAGGCAATCGGCAGCAGGATCAGTGCAGTGATGATTCGTTGTTTAAGCATTAAACCCGGGCTCCAGCTTCGACCTGTTCGCTCGTTTTACCGAAGCGACGCTGGCGCGAAGCGAAATCGGCCAGCGCATTGCGCATGGCATCGTGTTTGAAGTCCGGCCAGAACAGGTCGGAGAAGTACAACTCGGCGTAAGCCAGTTGCCACAGCAGGAAGTTGCTGATGCGATGCTCGCCACCGGTACGAATGCACAGGTCTGGCAACGGTAGATCGCCGGTCGCCAGACAGGTTTGCAGCAGATCCGGGGTGATGTCTTCCGGACGCAGGTGCCCGGCCTGAACTTCACGCGCCAGACGCTGCGCAGCTTGTGCGATATCCCACTGACCGCCGTAATTGGCAGCGATCTGCAGGATGAATCGGTTGGCGCCCGCCGTCATCGCCTCGGCTTCACGCATTGCCGCCTGAAGCTCCGGATGAAAGCGCGAACGATCGCCAATGATGCGCAGGCTGATGTTGTTGTCGTTGAGGCGCTTGGCCTCACGACGCAAGGCCTTGAAGAACAGGTCCATCAAGGCACTGACTTCATCGGCCGGGCGCTGCCAGTTCTCACTGGAAAACGCGAACAAGGTGAGCACTTCGACCTTGGCCTCGGCGCACACCTCGATTACGGCACGCACAGCATCCACGCCCGCTTTATGCCCGGCGACACCCGGCATAAAGCGTTTTTTCGCCCAGCGATTGTTGCCATCCATGATGATCGCGACATGGCGCGGCACCGCGGACGGCGCAGTCTGCTTGGTCTTGTCCATTAAAAGCTCGAACCTTATACGGCCATCAGATCCGCTTCTTTTTGCTTGGTAGCCGTGTCGATATCAGCCTCGGCCTTGTCGGTGAGCTTCTGAATATCGGCAGCGGCACGACGCTCTTCGTCTTCGCTGATCTCTTTGTCCTTGACCAGTTTCTTCAGCTCGCCCAAGGCGTCACGACGGATGTTGCGCACGGCAACACGAGCGTCTTCAGCAGCACTGCGCGCCTGCTTGGTGAAGCCCTTGCGGGTTTCTTCAGTCAGGGCAGGCATGGAAATCAGCAACAACTCGCCCAGGTTGGTCGGGTTGAGGTTCAGGCCAGCGCTCTGGATTGCCTTGTCGACCGCTGCGAGCATGTTGCGCTCGAAGGCCACGACTTGCAGAGTGCGCGAGTCTTTTACAGTGATGTTGGCCACTTGGGTGATGGAGGTGTCAGCACCGTAGTACGGCACCATCACGCTACCCAGAATGCTTGGGTGAGCCTTACCGGTACGAATCTGGCCGAATGCATGGGCCAGAGAGTCCAGGGATTTTTGCATGCGCTCTTGAGCGTCTTTTTTGATTTCGTTGATCATTGTTGACCTTCCTCGATCAGGGTGCCTTCAGCGCCGCCATGGACGATGTTCAGCAGGGCACCAGGCTTGTTCATGTTGAATACGCGCAGCGGCATCTTGTGGTCGCGGCACAGGCAAATAGCTGTCAGATCCATTACACCCAGCTTGCGATCCAGCACTTCATCATAAGTCAGATGATCGAACTTCTCGGCATGCGGGTCTTTGAACGGGTCAGCGGTGTAGACGCCATCGACCTTGGTCGCTTTGAGCACGACGTCGGCATCGATCTCGATTGCGCGCAGGCAGGCTGCAGAATCCGTGGTAAAGAACGGATTACCGGTACCGGCCGCGAAAATCACCACGTCCTTGGAGTTCAGGTGGCGCATGGCCTTGCGGCGATCATAGTGATCGGTCACGCCAACCATGGAAATGGCCGACATCACGATGGCCGAGATATTGGCACGTTCCAGCGCATCACGCATGGCCAGGGCGTTCATCACAGTGGCCAGCATGCCCATGTGGTCGCCTGTCACCCGATCCATACCGGCTTTGCTCAAGGCTTCGCCACGGAACAGGTTGCCACCGCCGATCACCAGACCGACCTGCACGCCGATGCCGACCAGCTGGCCGACTTCCAGTGCCATCCGATCCAGCACTTTTGGATCGATCCCGAACTCTTCCGAGCCCATCAGGGCCTCGCCGCTAAGCTTGAGTAGAATGCGTTTATAGCGAGCCTGATAACCACTGCCCTGCTGAGCCATTGCGAATCTCTCCTGCGGCGTATTTAAAATTCTTTGCGAGCTGTTTACAGCTGGCGTTCACTCTAGCTTGGCGCTGCTTCAGCGCCATCGGAACATGGCTTTGTAAGTCAGTTCCAAGTGGAAACCAATAAAAAATTGGCAACCCCATCTGAAAAGAGGCTGCGCGCGTGAGCGGGCAGCCTCTTTCGGGCGACAGTTGAAAAACCGTCTTATTGCTTGGCGGCAGCCAGCTGGGCAGCAACTTCTTCAGCGAAGTTGTCGACCGGCTTCTCGATGCCCTCGCCTACTTTGAAGTAGGTGAAGGAAACGATTTCAGCACCGGCTTTCTTGGCCAGTTCGCCAACCTTGATTTCAGGGTTCTTGACGAACGCCTGCTCAACCAGGCTTGCTTCAGCCAGGAACTTGCTGATACGGCCTTTGACCATATTTTCAACAATGTTTTCTGGCTTGCCTTTGATTTTTTCTTCGTTCAACTGCAGGAACACAGCTTTTTCACGTTCGATAGCTTCAGCCGAAACTTCCGATGGCAGCAGGAACTCAGGGTTGCTGGCCGCTACGTGCATAGCGATGTCTTTGGCCAGTTCAACGTTACCGCCTTTCAGAACAACTGCAACACCGATCTTGTTGCCGTGCAGGTAGCCACCAACAACGTCGCCTTCTACGCGAACCAGACGACGGATGTTGACGTTTTCGCCAACCTTGCCGACCAGTACCAGGCGAGCAGCTTCTTGAGCTTCGATCAGCGGAGCAACATCAGTCAGCTTGTCAGCGAAAGCTTTTTCAATGCTTTCAGCAACGAATGCCTTGAAGTCGTCCTGCAGAGCCAGGAAGTCGGTCTGCGAGTTCACTTCCAGCAGAACAGCAGATTTGCCGTCTTCTTTCAGAGCGATGGCGCCTTCAGCGGCAACGTTGCCAGCTTTTTTGGCAGCCTTGATTGCGCCCGAAGCACGCATGTCATCAATGGCTTTTTCGATGTCGCCGTCAGCCTTTTCCAGGGCTTTCTTGCAATCCATCATGCCTTCGCCGGTACGCTCGCGCAGTTCTTTAACCAACGCTGCAGTAATTGCTGCCATTTTCAAATTCCTCTTGGATAGGTTTTCAACCATTCCACCCGATCGAACGGGCGTTCAATTCGTCCCAAACCCCACGTTGTAGCTGCTGCACGTTACAGAAGCTGTAGCTGCGCCGCCGACAAATGGTTTTCGAGGTGGCAAAAAGGGGGCCAAGCCCCCTTTTTGCTTACTGAGTCAACGCCAGGGCGTTAATTACTCAGCTGCAGCCTGAGTTTCTTCAGCTGCGAATTCTACAGTGCCGCCAGCAACATTGTTGCGACCACGGATTACTGCGTCAGCCATCGAACCCATGTACAGCTGGATAGCGCGGATTGCGTCATCGTTGCCTGGGATGATGTAGTCAACGCCTTCCGGGCTGCTGTTGGTGTCGACAACGCCGATTACCGGGATGCCCAGCTTGTTGGCTTCGGTGATCGCGATGCGCTCGTGGTCAACGTCGATCACGAACAGTGCGTCTGGCAGACCGCCCATGTCCTTGATGCCGCCCAGCGAACGATCCAGCTTCTCAAGATCACGGGAGCGCATCAGCGCTTCTTTCTTGGTCAGCTTGGCGAAAGTACCGTCTTCGGCTTGAACTTCAAGGTCACGCAGACGCTTGATGGAAGCACGAATGGTTTTGAAGTTGGTCAGCATGCCGCCCAACCAGCGGTGATCGACGTACGGCGAACCGCAACGTGCTGCTTCTTCAGCAACGATCTTGCCAGCGGAACGCTTGGTGCCGACGAACAGAATCTTGTTTTTGCCCTGGGCCAGACGTTCTACGAAAGTCAGAGCTTCGTTGAACATTGGCAGGGTTTTTTCAAGGTTGATGATGTGAATCTTGTTACGCGCGCCGAAAATGTACTTACCCATTTTCGGATTCCAGTAACGGGTTTGGTGACCGAAGTGCACACCGGCCTTCAGCATATCGCGCATATTGACTTGGGACATGATAGTTCCTTAATAAGTCGGGTTTGGCCTCCACGTATCCCAATGACCAACCAGTGGCATAAAGCCAAAAGCACCCAGGTCATCGTGTCGACACGTGTGTGGATTTAAGCTTTTCGGGGTATCCCCGGAAAGCGGCGCATTTTATACCACAGGGTGCGCAGAAACGGAACCCGGAATCTGTATTCGCACCAAGGACATGGGCGCAGCCCCCTTGGAATCGGCCCCGAACGCACCATTGTATAGAGAGAAGCGATGCACGCGGGCGCTGAATTGCGCCGTGCGTCTGTTAGAATCGCGTTTTTCAGGGTCGCAAAACGCACACCTGCCACCCTATTCGTATCAGCAAGCGCCGCCGAGCGCAGAGAGAGCCTGTATGACCGTCAACCTCAAAACCCCCGAGGACATCGCTGGCATGCGTGTCGCCGGCAAACTGGCCGCCGATGTGCTGGAAATGATTGCCGAACATGTCAAACCGGGCGCCACCACCGATGAGCTGAACCAGATCTGCCACGACTACATCGTCAACGTGCAGCAAGCCATCCCTGCCCCGCTCAACTACAAGGGCTACCCGAAGTCGATCTGCACCTCGATCAACCACGTGGTCTGCCACGGCATCCCGAACGACAAACCGCTGAAAAACGGTGACACCCTGAACATCGACGTCACCGTGATCAAAGACGGTTACCACGGCGACACCAGCCGCATGTTCCACGTCGGTGAAGTGCCGGTGTGGGCCGAGCGCCTGTCGCAGATCACTCAGGAATGCATGTACAAGGCGATCGAAATCGTCAAACCTGGCTGCCGCCTCGGCGACATCGGCGAAGTCATCCAGAAGCACGCCGAGAAGAACGGCTTCTCGGTGGTTCGCGAGTTCTGCGGCCATGGCATCGGCAAGGTCTTCCACGAAGAACCGCAGATCCTGCACTACGGCCGTGCCGGCACCGGCATGGAACTGAAGGCCGGCATGACCTTCACCATCGAACCGATGATCAACCAGGGCAAGGCCGACACCAAAGTATTGGGCGACGGCTGGACCGCGATCACCAAAGACCGCAAGCTCTCGGCCCAGTGGGAGCACACCCTGCTGGTCACCGACACCGGTTACGAGATCTTCACCCTGCGCGCCGATGACACCATCCCGCGCGTCTCGGCCTGATCCACACAACGCTCCCAGCCTTATAGAAGGAAAGCCAATCGATGCCGCAGGTGGATCCCGAACTCTTCGACCGCGGCCAGTTCCAGGCTGAACTGGCCCTGAAAGCGAGTCCCATCGCGGCGTTCAAGAAGGCGATCCGCCAGGCTCGCGAAGTACTCGACACGCGTTTTCGCAATGGCCGCGACATTCGCCGTCTGATCGAAGACCGTGCCTGGTTCGTCGACAACATCCTGCAAAAGGCCTGGGAGCAGTTCACCTGGAGCGAAGACGCCGACATCGCGCTGGTCGCGGTCGGCGGCTACGGCCGCGGTGAGTTGCACCCGTATTCCGACATTGATTTGCTGATCCTGCTGGACAGCGCCGATCACGAAGTTTTCCGTGACTCTATCGAGCGTTTTCTGACGCTGCTGTGGGACATCGGCCTGGAAGTCGGCCAGAGCGTGCGCTCGGTCGATGAATGCGCCGAAGAAGCCCGCGCCGACCTGACCGTCGTCACCAACCTGATGGAAAGCCGCACCATCTGCGGCCCCGAGCGTCTGCGTCAGCGCATGCTCGACGTCACCAGCACCGCACACATGTGGCCGGCCAAGGAGTTCTTCCTGGCCAAGCGTGCCGAGCAAAAGGCCCGTCACCACAAGTACAACGACACCGAATACAACCTGGAACCCAACGTCAAAGGCTCGCCCGGCGGCTTGCGGGATATCCAGACGATTCTGTGGGTGGCCCGGCGTCAGTACGGCACCCTGAACCTGCGCGCCCTCGCCGGCGAAGGTTTCCTGGTCGAAAGCGAAAACGCCCTGCTCGCCTCTTCCCAGGAGTTCCTCTGGAAAGTGCGCTATGCGCTGCACATGCTGGCGGGCCGCTCCGAAGACCGCTTGCTGTTCGATCATCAACGCACCATCGCCGGGCTGCTCGGGTTTGAAGGTGACGACGCCAAACAGGCCGTCGAAAACTTCATGCAACAG
This sequence comes from Pseudomonas sp. AC242, assembly GCF_979258655.1. NCBI lineage: Bacteria > Pseudomonadati > Pseudomonadota > Gammaproteobacteria > Pseudomonadales > Pseudomonadaceae > Pseudomonas > Pseudomonas sp. AC242. Next base: position 499,942 of record NZ_OZ409873.1, on the reverse strand, counting down.
TATTTCCGCGTGGTAATGAGCATCGCCCAGCTCAGCGACCTGATCATCCAGCACTTCGAGGAAGTCATCCTCGCCCCGGAAGACGAAGCGCCGCCGCAGCCGATCAACTCGCGCTTCCAGCTCCACGACGGCTATATCGAGGCACGCAACGACAACGTGTTCCGCCGCACGCCGTTCGCCATGCTCGAGATTTTCGTGCTGATGGCGCAGCAGCCGGAGATCAAAGGCGTACGCGCCGACACCATTCGTCTGCTGCGCGAGCACCGTCACCTGATCGACGACAACTTCCGCAACGATATTCGCAACACCAGCCTGTTCATCGAGCTGTTCAAGTGCAAGATCGGCATCCACCGCAACCTGCGCCGGATGAACCGTTACGGCATTCTCGGGCGTTACCTGCCGGAGTTCGGCTTTATCGTCGGGCAGATGCAGCACGACCTGTTCCACATCTATACGGTCGATGCGCACACGCTGAACCTGATCAAACACCTGCGCAAATTGCAGTACACCCAGGTCTCGGAGAAATTCCCGCTGGCTGCCAAGCTCATGGCCAAGCTGCCCAAGCCGGAACTGATCTACATGGCGGGCCTGTACCACGACATCGGCAAGGGCCGGCATGGCGATCACTCGGAAATCGGCGCGGTCGATGCCGAGGCGTTCTGCCAGCGACATCAGTTGCCACTGTGGGACAGCCGCCTGATTGTCTGGCTGGTGCAGAACCATCTGGTGATGTCGACGACCGCGCAGCGCAAGGACTTGTCCGATCCGCAGGTGATCCACGACTTTGCCCTGGCAGTCGGCGATGAAACCCGCCTCGACTATCTCTATGTGCTGACGGTTGCCGACATCAACGCGACCAACCCGACGCTGTGGAATTCGTGGCGCGCCAGCCTGTTGCGCCAGCTCTATACCGAGACCAAGCGTGCCTTGCGCCGCGGCCTGGAAAACCCGGTGGATCGCGAAGAACAGATCCGCCAGACCCAAAGTGCCGCGCTGGATATTCTGGTGCGTGGTGGCACCGATCCGGACGATGTCGAGCAGTTGTGGGCGCAGTTGGGCGATGACTATTTCCTGCGCCACACCGCCGGTGACGTGGCCTGGCACAGTGATGCAATCCTGCAGCAACCGGTCGATGGCGGGCCGTTGGTGCTGATCAAGGAAACCACCCAGCGCGAATTCGAGGGCGGCACGCAGATCTTCATTTATGCGCCGGACCAGCATGACTTCTTCGCCGTGACCGTGGCGGCAATGGATCAGCTCAACCTGAACATTCACGACGCCCGGGTTATCACCTCGAGTAGCCAGTTCACCCTCGACACCTACATCGTGCTCGACAACGAAGGCGAATCCATCGGCGACAACCCGGCACGGGTCAAGCAGATCCGCGAAGGCCTGACCGAAGCCCTGCGCAATCCGGACGACTACCCGACGATCATCCAGCGTCGCGTGCCGCGCCAGCTCAAGCATTTCGCCTTTGCGCCGCAGGTGACGATTCACAACGATGCCCAGCGTCCGGTGACCGTGCTGGAATTGACCGCACCCGACCGCCCGGGACTGCTGGCGCGGATCGGCGGGATTTTCCTCGAATTCGACCTGTCGCTGCAGAACGCCAAGATTGCGACCCTCGGCGAGCGGGTCGAAGACGTGTTCTTCATCACCGACGCTCACAACCAGCCGCTGTCCGACCCGTTGCTGTGCAGCCGTTTGCAGGATGCGATCGTTGAGCAACTGAGCGTCAATCAGGAACCCGATATCAAATTGTCGCGCATCAGTATTTGATGGCGCCCCGGATTCAAATGGCTTTGCGAGAGACCCAGCCCCAATGAACAACGCTCTGAACCAGCTCCAGCCGTACCCGTTCGAAAAGCTCCGCGCCCTGCTCGGCACCGTAACGCCAAACCCGGAAAAACGCCCGATCGCCCTGTCGATCGGCGAGCCGAAACACCGCTCGCCAAGCTTTGTCGCTGAAGCGCTGGCTAACAGCCTGGATCAGATGGCGGTGTATCCGACTACCCTCGGTATCCCGGCGCTGCGTGAAGCCATTGCCGGCTGGTGCGAGCGGCGATTCGGTGTGCCTGGCGGCTGGATCGATCCGGCGCGCAACGTACTGCCGGTGAACGGCACCCGTGAAGCGCTGTTCGCGTTCACCCAGACCGTGGTCAACCGTGGCGACGACGCGTTGGTGGTCAGCCCGAACCCGTTCTACCAGATCTACGAAGGCGCCGCGTTCCTCGCCGGGGCCAAGCCGCATTACCTGCCGTGTCTCGACGAAAACGGCTTCAATCCGGATTTCGATGCCGTTTCGCCAGACATCTGGAAACGCTGCCAGATCCTCTTCCTCTGCTCGCCGGGCAATCCGACTGGCGCGCTGATCCCGGTCGACACCCTGAAAAAGCTGATCGCTCTGGCCGACGAGTACGATTTCGTGATCGCCGCCGACGAGTGCTACAGCGAGTTGTACTTCGATGAGCAAACGCCGCCGCCGGGCCTGCTCACAGCCTGTGTCGAACTGGGCCGCAAGGACTTCAAGCGTTGCGTGGTGTTCCATAGCCTGTCCAAGCGCTCCAACCTGCCAGGCCTGCGCTCCGGTTTCGTTGCCGGCGACGCCGACATCCTCAAAGGCTTCCTGCTGTATCGCACCTACCACGGCTGCGCGATGCCGGTACAAACGCAACTGGCCAGCGTGGCGGCGTGGAATGACGAAGTGCATGTACGCGCCAACCGTGCGCTGTATCGCGAGAAATTCGATGCGGTGCTGGAAATCCTCAGCCCGGTGATGGACGTGCAGCGTCCGGATGGCAGCTTCTACCTGTGGCCGAACGTGCAAGGTGATGACGCCGCGTTCTGCCGCGATCTGTTTGAGCAGGAGCACGTAACCGTGGTGCCGGGCTCGTACCTGTCTCGTGATGTCGATGGCGTCAACCCGGGCGCAGGGCGTGTGCGCATGGCGCTGGTTGCGCCACTGGCCGAATGTGTCGAAGCCGCCGAGCGGATTCGCGCCTTTATCACCCGTCAGCAATAAGTAGTATTTGGCCCGCGCCAGGCAATCTGGCGCGCGGTTTTATCACCGCGATACATATCAAAGCAATTACCGACTTCCTACCTGCCCGCTCCAAAGATAGTCTTCAGATGAACAGTTACTGTAACTATCCGTCGCGCCCTATCGATTAAAAAACTTCCGGGCACCACCCTAAGCACCTTGTCAATCAATATGGATATTGATCATGCACCATTACCCCTTCGTCAAAATGCGCAGTCGCAACTTCACCTCGGGAGAACGTCACAAGCGTTCTATCGTCTGTTCCAACCGGTTATGGGACAACGCCAGTACGGTAACTTTTTCGTTCATGGAGGATTTACCCGATGAATTGGCCTACCGGGTCGAACGGATAATTCGTCAATGGGAGCCCTTTGTCAGCCTGACATTTGCCCAGGTCGAACAAGGCCTGGGACAGATCCGTATCGCCCTGAACGGCGAAGCGAACTGGTCGGAAATCGGCACCGAAGCGTTGGAAGTCGATCCAGAAGAACCTACGCTGGTCATCCAGACTGAACCGCAACACCCGCTGTTTGAAGCCACGCTGCTGCATGAGTTCGGACATGCACTGGGGTTTCATCATGCCCATCTGCATCCCGATGCCAATATTCCATGGGATATAGAAGCTGTGTACAAGTACTTCAGCGAAACTCAGGGCTGGAACCGTGAAGAAATTGAACTGAATATCTTCCGCCTCGACAGTTGCGACATTACTTCCGGAGGAGAATACGACAGCCTTTCCATCTTGCATTATCCGGTACCCAACTTTCTGACCCACGGCAACTTCGAGATTGCCTTCAACCTGAAACTCAGTGAACGGGACAAACGCCTGGCCAAGCAAAGTTATCCGGCCATTGATTATCAAGCTCAGGTTATTTGACCTGCCCCAAGTTGGCCTCGCTCAAATCCAGATCGGCCAACACTTCTCGGAGAACGTCATCACCTATCTGATGCTGACGACTGAGACTATAGAGCTCCAGGCGCTGCGCCCTCAGCGCCTTCAAGCGCAGGCGACGCTCAAGCAGATCCATCTGGAACGCCAGGGCCTGCGCTTCGGCGGAATCGTTGAAGACATCCAGTTGATGGCGATACTCGGACATGATCCGCGCCTTCAGCTCGGCTGACAGAGCGGCTTGAGCAGCGTCCTGCGGGGTAGTTTCTTCGGTTTCGAGCGCGTGAATCGCCGCCTCTGCGGTTTTACGCCACGCGTCGCGCACTTCCTGGCGCCGTTTGTCATCCGGACTTTTCTCGATGCCGCGCAACAACAGCGGCAGCGCGATGCACGCCGAAATCAGCGACAGCAAAATAACCCCGGCAGCAATGAAGATCAGCAGATCACGCTCGGGAAACGCCTCCGCCCCCATCAACATCGGCACCGACATCACGCCGGCCAGCGTCACCGCACCGCGCACACCGCCGACGGTCAGCAGCCAGCAGGAGCGCGCGGTCGGCACTTGCGTCAGATCACCTTTACCGCGCAAACGCCGCAGCAATACCGATAAACGCCAGATGCTCTGCACCCAGATAAATCGCAACAAAACCAGCGCGAGAAAAATCGCCACAACATCGAGGCAGCGATAGAACAACGTCGGCCACAACGTCGGCTCGTGGCTGACCACGGCTTTGATGATGTCCGGCAACTGCAGGCCGAGCAGGAGGAAAATCAGCCCGTTGAAAGCGAACTCCAGCAGCGACCAGACACTGCGATTAAGCAAGCGAGTGCTGGTCTGTCGTGGCAGCAGATCGAGCCAGCTCTGCATCATCCCCGCCGCCACGGCCGAGAGAATGCCCGACACGCCAAGACGTTCGGCCAATACATAAGCGGCGAACGGCAACAGCAACATGAACACAACGTGAGTCGCGGGATCGTCCCAACCGCGAGCGATCATCCACGCCCGCAAGCGCCCGACCAGCCAGCTCAATGCCACACCGACCGCCAGTCCGCCGAGCGCCACCACGACAAAGGTCAGGCTGGCGTTGGTCAGCGAGAACACGCCCGTGATGGCCGCCACCAGGGCGAACTTGAAGGTCACCAGACCCGAGGCATCGTTCATCAGCGCCTCGCCCTGCAATATATGCATCAGCGGGGTCGGCAAGCGATTTTGCGAAATGGCCGACACCGCCACGGCGTCCGTAGGCGACAACACAGCCGCCAGGGCGAAGGCCACGGGCAGCGGAATAGACGGCAACAACCAATGAATGAAGTACCCGGCGCCAACCACGGTGAACAGCACCAGCCCCACCGCCAATGTCAGGATCGGCCCGCGCAAATGCCAGAACTCGCGCTTGGGCATGCGCCAGCCGTCGGAGAACAACAATGGCGGCAGAAACAGAAACAGGAACAATTCGGGATCGAGGGCCACGTGCAGACCCAGCGTCGGCCAGGCGAGCAAGGCGCCGGCGGCAATCTGGACCAGTGGCAGCGGCAGCGGGATGACCCGTCCGACCAGACGCGAGACGCTGACCAGCATCAGCAGGATGAGGACGGTGTAAGCAGTTTGCATAAAGCGGAAATCTCAGACAATCGACAGCGTTGAACTGCCATATTAGCCGCTTAGGCTGTGTCTGACCGTTGCACCTATGTCGCACGCCCGCAACGCCACCCCAATGTGGGAGCGAGCTTGCTCGTGAATGCCGTGGATCAATCAACACTCAATTGACTGAAGCGGCCCCTTCGCGAGCAGGCTCGCTCCCACAGGTTTTGCAGCGTTACGACAACCGTGGCCGACGAAACCGTTTGGTCATGGCATAATCCGACACCATTTTTCTCCAGCACCTGTAAAGGGGGCGATTCCTTGACCGTTTCAAGTAAAACGTTGCACCTTTTCGGCATCAAAGCCTGCGACACCATGAAGAAGGCGCGCACCTGGCTCGATGAACACGCTGTCAGCTACGACTTTCACGACTACAAGACCGCCGGCATCGACCGTGAGCACCTGACCCAATGGTGTGACGAACATGGCTGGCAAACGGTGTTGAACCGTGCAGGCACGACCTTTCGCAAACTCGACGACGAACGTAAAGCCGATCTCGACCAGTCGAAAGCCATCGAACTGATGCTCGCTCAACCCTCGATGATCAAGCGCCCGGTGCTCGATCTCGGTGACCGAACCCTGATTGGCTTCAAGCCAGATATCTACGCGGCCGCTCTGAAGTAAGCAGCCCGTCACTCTTTGTAGAGGTGTATTTACATGTCCAATTCCCTGTTCAGCATCGCCTTTGGTGTCGGCACTCAGAACCGTCAAGGCGCGTGGCTGGAAGTGTTCTACGCACAGCCACTGCTCAACCCATCGGCCGAACTGGTCGCCGCTGTTGCGCCGATCCTCGGTTATACCGAAGGCAACCAGGCCATTACCTTCACCACCGCTCAGGCTGCGCAACTGGCTGAAGCCGTAAAAGGCATCGACGCCGTGCAAGGCAAGCTGTTGACCCGCCTGGCCGAAAGCCACAAGCCGCTGGTCGCCACCCTGCTGGCAGAAGACTCGCAACTGACCTCGACACCTGAGGCTTACCTCAAGCTGCATCTGCTGTCGCACCGTCTGGTCAAGCCGCACGGCGTGAGCCTGGCCGGTATCTTCCCGTTGCTGCCGAACGTTGCCTGGACCAGCCAGGGCGCCATCGACCTGAGCGAACTGGCGGAAATGCAACTGGAAGCGCGTCTGCGCGGCGAGTTGCTGGAAGTATTCTCGGTGGACAAGTTCCCGAAAATGACCGACTACGTGGTTCCGGCTGGCGTGCGTATCGCTGACGCCGCGCGTCTGCGTCTGGGCGCTTACGTCGGTGAAGGCACCACCGTGATGCACGAAGGTTTCATCAACTTCAACGCCGGCACCGAAGGCCCGGGCATGATCGAAGGCCGCGTTTCCGCTGGCGTATTCGTCGGCAAGGGTTCGGACCTGGGCGGCGGTTGCTCGACCATGGGCACCCTGTCGGGCGGCGGCAACATCGTGATCAAGGTCGGCGAAGGCTGCCTGATCGGCGCCAACGCCGGTATCGGTATCCCGTTGGGCGACCGCAACACCGTTGAGTCGGGCCTGTACGTGACGGCCGGCACCAAGGTGGCGCTGCTCGACGAAAACAACAATCTGGTCAAGGTTGTGAAGGCGCGTGAGCTGGCCGGTCAGACTGACCTGCTGTTCCGTCGCAATTCGGAAACCGGTGCTGTGGAGTGCAAAACCCACAAATCGGCGATCGAACTGAACGAAGCGCTGCACGCTCACAACTAAGTGCTTGAATAATCCATTGTAGGAGTGAGCCTGCTCGCGATGCTTTTAGCGCCCTCACGGACGCCATCGCGAGCAGGCTCACTCCTACAGGATTTGGCGTACATCCCGCCCCTCTTCACCAGGGCTAAAAACTGTGATGATTCCCTCCCCGTGGCGTGCCGATTTCCCGGCCATCGCCGCGCTGCAACGGCAAGACCAGACCTATCTGGACAACGCCGCCACCACGCAAAAACCCCAGGCCCTGCTCGACGCACTGACGCATTACTACGCCAACGGCGCGGCCAATGTGCATCGTGCGCAACACCTGCCCGGCGCCCATGCCACGCAGGCGTTCGAGGACAGTCGGCTGAAGGTTGCCCAGTGGCTGAATGCCGGTGACAGCGGGCAGATCATCTTTACCCATGGCGCCACCAGTGCGCTGAACCTCCTGGCGTATGGCCTGGAACATCTTTTCCACCCGGGCGATGAAATTGTCATTAGCGCCCTGGAGCATCACGCCAACCTGCTGCCGTGGCAGCAACTGGCCCAACGGCGAAGTCTCAAACTGGTGATCCTGCCGCTGGATGCCGACGGCCTGATCGACCTTGCTGTCGCTGTGCATTTGATAGGCCCGCGCACGCGATTGCTGGCAGTCAGTCAGTTGTCCAACGTGCTCGGCGCGTGGCAGCCATTGCCGGCGTTGCTGGGCATGGCCAAGGCGCAGAACGCGCTGACCGTGGTCGATGGCGCGCAAGGCGTGGTGCATGGTCGGCATGACGTGCAGGCGCTGGGTTGCGACTTTTATGTATTTTCCAGCCACAAGCTCTATGGGCCTGATGGCCTTGGCGTGCTGTTCGGGCGCAATGCAGCACTTGAGCAGTTGAAGCCCTGGCAGTTCGGCGGCGAAATGGTCCTGGAAGCCAACTATCACGACTCGCGCTTTCGCCCTGCGCCGCTGGGTTTCGAGGCCGGTACGCCGCCGATTGCCAGCGTCATCGGCCTTGGCGCGACGCTGGATTATCTGGCGGGTCTGGATCAGGACGCTGTGTCTGCCCATGAAGCCGCGTTGCATGACTATTTGCTGCATGGACTCGCGGCGCGTAACGGCATTCGTCTGCTCGGCAAGCCGCAATTGGCGCTGGCGAGTTTCGTCGTTGAAGGTGTGCACAACGCTGATTTGGCGCACTTGCTGACTGAGCAAGGCATTGCCGTGCGCGCCGGGCATCATTGCGCGATGCCGCTGCTGAAAAGCTTTGAGCTGGCCGGGGCGATTCGTGTGTCACTGGCGCTGTACAACGATTCGGAAGATCTGGAGCGCTTTTTTGAAGCGCTGGATCAGGCGCTGGAGTTGTTGCGATGAGCTTGCCGCTCGAAGCCGTCGAGGCGCTGCAGACTTTTCAAAACGCGGCCGGCTGGGAACAGCGGGCGCGGTTGTTGATGCAGTTTGGTGATCGTCTGACAGCGCTCAGCGATGCGGACAAGTGCGAGGCTAACCGGGTGCATGGCTGTGAGAGTCAGGTGTGGCTGGTTGGGGAGTTGCGTGACGGTCACTGGCAATTTGCGGCGAGTAGCGATGCGCGGATGATTCGCGGGTTGGTGGCGTTGCTCTTGTTGCGGGTAAATGGCTTGTCGGGCGCTGATCTGAAGCAAATTGATTTGCCGGACTGGTTCAATCAGCTCGGCCTTTCGCGGCAGCTATCGCCATCGCGCAGCAATGGCCTCAATGCAGTGCTCCAGCGAATGAATGAGTTGGCTGGTTAATCGCCATCGCTGGCAAGCCAGCTCCCACGGGGTTCTATGGTGTTCATAGATGCAGTGAACTTACCCAATACCTGTGGGAGCTGGCTTGCCAGCGATGAGGGCATAAGCCCCAGCATCAAGCCTGAGGTTTAACTCGGTCAGCCGGACGCCGAACCCCCGCAACAATCTTGTCCACAGCCTTGGTCGCCGCGACCATGCCAAACGTCGCCGTGACCATCATCACCGCGCCAAATCCACCCGCGCAGTCCAGCTTCACACCGTCGCCGACAAAGCTCTTCTGCAAACAAATGCTGCCATCCGGCTTCGGATAACGCAGTTGCTCCGTGGAAAACACACACGGCACGCTGTAATGCCGAGTCACGGTGCGCGAAAAACCATAATCGCGACGCAACGTCGAGCGCACTTTCGAGGCCAACGGGTCGTTGAACGTACGGTTGAGATCACACACCTGAATCAGCGTCGGATCGATCTGCCCGCCCGCGCCGCCCGTGGTAATGATCTGGATCTTGCGGCGCTTGCACCAGGCGATCAGCGCAGCCTTGGCGTTGACCGCGTCGATGCAGTCAATCACGCAGTCGATGTTCGGCGTGATGTATTCAGCCATGGTCTCGCGGGTGACGAAATCCGCCACGGCGTGCACGGTGCAATCCGGGTTGATCCCGCGCAGGCGCTCGGCCATCACCTCGACCTTGGGTTTGCCGACGGTGCTGTCCAGCGCGTGCAACTGACGGTTGGCGTTGCTGACGCAGACGTCATCGAGATCGAACAGCGAAATCTCACCGACACCACAACGGGCCATGGCTTCCGCCGCCCAGGAACCGACGCCACCGACGCCGACGATCGCCACATGGGCCGCGCGCAAACGCGCCAGGCCTTCGATGCCATACAAACGGGCGATGCCTGCAAACCGCGGATCTTCTGTACTCATGACCATTACCCCAAAAACCGGCGCGCATTATAGGGCTACACAGCGACAAGTTTTAAGCTTCGCGCTACAAGTGTAAGAACTTAAGTCAAAGTCGGCTGCCCAATGTCGGGCATTTCCCTGTCTGATGTACGACTTGTGAACTGCCGGTGTAGGATGCGCGCCCCTCGGGCGTCTAGCCGACCGATCCTCCGTTCCACAGCCTTTGGAACCCGAAATAGCTATGTCATCGCGTAAATTTGGACTCAACCTGGTGGTGGTTCTGGCAATCGCCGCCCTGTTCACCGGTTTCTGGGCGCTGATCAATCGCCCGGTTTCGGCGCCGAACTGGCCGGAGCAGATCTCCGGTTTCTCCTACTCGCCGTTCCAGCAGGGACAATATCCGCAGAAGGATCAGTATCCGACTGACGACGAAATGCGCCGCGATCTGGAGATCATGAGCAAGCTGACGGATAACATCCGCATCTACTCGGTGGACGGCTCGCTGGGAGACATCCCGAAACTGGCTGAAGAGTTCGGCCTTCGGGTCACCCTCGGCATCTGGATCAGTCCGGATCAGGAACGCAACGAACGGGAAATCACCAAAGCCATCGAACTGGCCAATACGTCACGCAGCGTGGTTCGCGTTGTCGTGGGTAACGAAGCGCTATTTCGTGAAGAAATCACCCCAGAAGCATTGATCGTTCTTCTCGATCGCGTGCGTGCAGCCGTGAAAGTACCGGTCACCACGTCCGAGCAATGGCACATCTGGGAGAAATACCCACAACTGGCCAAGCACGTTGACCTGATTGCCGCGCACGTTCTGCCGTACTGGGAATTCATCCCCGTCGACAAGGCCGGGCAGTTCGTTTTCGACCGCGCCCGCGACCTGAAAAAGCTGTTCCCGAAAAAACCGCTGCTGCTCTCCGAGGTCGGCTGGCCGAGCAACGGTCGCATGCGCGGTGGCGCCGATGCGTCGCCGGCAGATCAAGCGATCTACCTGCGCACCCTGGTCAACAAGCTCAACCGCCAAGGCTTCAACTACTTCGTGATCGAAGCATTTGACCAACCGTGGAAGGCCAGCGACGAAGGCTCGGTCGGCGCGTATTGGGGCGTGTTCAACGCCGCCCGTCAGCAGAAATTCAACTTCGAAGGCCCGGTCGTGGCGATCCCGCAATGGCGCGTGCTGGCGATCGGTTCGGTGGTGCTGGCGCTGTTGTCGCTGACCTTGCTGATGATCGACGGCTCGGCCCTGCGTCAACGTGGGCGGATCTTCCTGACCTTTATCGCGTTTCTTTGCGGTTCGGTATTGGTGTGGATCGGTTACGACTACAGCCTGCAGTACAGCACATGGTTCAGTTTGACGGTCGGATTCCTCTTGGCGCTCGGCGCGCTCGGGGTGTTTATCGTCTTGCTGACGGAGGCGCATGAGCTGGCCGAAGCGGTGTGGATTCACAAGCGTCGGCGCGAGTTCCTGCCGGTCGAGGGCGATTCCAGCTATCGGCCGAAAGTTTCGATCCACGTGCCGTGCTACAACGAGCCGCCGGAGATGGTCAAACAGACCCTCGACGCCCTCGCCGCCCTCGATTATCCGGACTACGAAGTCCTGATCATCGACAACAACACCAAGGATCCGGCGGTGTGGGAACCGGTGCGCGACTACTGCGCAACCCTCGGCCCGCGCTTCAAGTTCTTCCACGTCTCGCCCCTGGCCGGTTTCAAGGGCGGCGCGCTGAACTACCTGATCCCGCACACCGCCAAAGATGCCGAAGTGATCGCCGTGATCGACTCCGATTACTGCGTGCACCCGAACTGGCTCAAGCACATGGTGCCGCACTTCGCCGACCCGAAAATCGCTGTGGTGCAGTCGCCGCAGGATTATCGCGACCAGAACGAAAGCACCTTCAAAAAGCTTTGCTACGCCGAATACAAAGGCTTCTTCCACATCGGCATGGTTACTCGTAACGACCGTGACGCGATCATTCAGCACGGCACTATGACCATGACCCGGCGTTCGGTTCTGGAAGAATTGGGCTGGGCCGACTGGTGCATCTGTGAAGACGCCGAACTCGGTCTGCGCGTGTTCGAGAAAGGCCTGTCGGCGGCGTATTACCACGACAGCTACGGCAAGGGGCTGATGCCGGATACGTTTATCGACTTCAAGAAGCAGCGTTTCCGTTGGGCCTACGGTGCGATCCAGATTATCAAGCGTCACACCGGCAGCCTGCTGCGCGGCAAGGACACCGAACTGACGCGCGGCCAGCGTTACCACTTCCTCGCGGGCTGGTTGCCGTGGGTCGCGGATGGCATGAACATCTTCTTCACCGTCGGCGCACTGTTGTGGTCGGCGGCGATGATCATCGTGCCGCAACGAGTCGATCCGCCGCTGCTGATCTTCGCGATTCCGCCTCTGGCTCTGTTCGTGTTCAAGGTCGGCAAGATCATCTTCCTCTACCGTCGCGCCGTTGGCGTGAACCTGAAAGATGCCTTCTGCGCGGCGTTGGCCGGGCTGGCGTTGTCGCACACCATCGCCAAAGCGGTGCTGTACGGCTTCTTTACCAGCAGCATTCCGTTCTTCCGCACGCCGAAAAACGCCGACAACCATGGCTTCTGGGTGGCGATTTCCGAGGCGCGGGAAGAGCTGTTCATCATGCTGCTGTTGTGGGGCGCGGCGCTGGGGATCTTCTTGGTCAACGGCATGCCGAGCAACGACATGCGTTTCTGGGTGGTGATGTTGCTGGTGCAGTCGCTGCCGTATCTGGCAGCACTGATCATGGCGTTCCTGTCGTCGTTGCCGAAACCTGCGGCCAAGCCTGAGCCGGCAGCTGCATAATCGGTAACGGATAACGTCAAACGGCGGCCTTCGGGCCGCCGTTTTGCTTTAGAATGACCGCCTTTTTCAATGCCAACAAACTCGGTAGGAGCTGCCGCAGGCTGCGATCTTTTGATCTTGCTGTTGATTTTAAAAAACAAAATCAAAAGATCGCAGCCTTCGGCAGCTCCTACAGGTTTACCGTGCGCACCCGGAGTTATTTACATGACGGCCCACGCCGACCTTTCGCCGACCCTCCAACTCGCCATCGACCTGATCCGCCGTCCGTCCGTGACGCCGGTCGACGCCGATTGCCAGAAGCAGATGATGCAGCGCCTGGGCGATGCCGGTTTCACTCTCGAGCCGATGCGCATCGAAGATGTGGATAACTTCTGGGCGACCCACGGCAGCAACGACGGCCCGGTGCTGTGCTTCGCTGGCCACACCGACGTGGTGCCGACCGGTCCGGTGACCGCGTGGCAGATCGACCCGTTCAACGCGGTGATCGACGAACACGGCATGCTCTGCGGCCGTGGCGCGGCAGACATGAAAGGCAGCCTGGCGTCGATGACCGTTGCCGCCGAGCGCTTTGTCGCTGACTACCCGAATCACAAGGGCAAGGTCGCGTTCCTGATCACCAGCGACGAAGAAGGCCCGGCGCACCACGGCACCAAGGCTGTGGTCGAGCGTCTGGCGGCACGCAACGAGCGTCTGGACTGGTGCATCGTCGGCGAACCGTCGAGCACCACCCTGGTCGGCGACGTGGTTAAGAACGGCCGTCGCGGCTCGCTGGGCGCCAAGCTCACGGTCAAAGGCATTCAGGGTCACGTCGCCTATCCGCATCTGGCCAAGAACCCGATCCACCTCGCCGCTCCGGCGCTGGCCGAACTGGCCGCCGAGCATTGGGATCACGGCAACGATTTCTTCCCGCCGACCAGTTTCCAGATCTCCAACGTCAATTCCGGCACCGGCGCGACCAACGTGATTCCAGGTGATCTGGTGGCGGTGTTCAACTTCCGTTTCTCCACCGAATCGACCGTTGAAGGCCTGCAGAAGCGTGTGGCCGATATTCTCGACAAGCACGATCTGGACTGGCACATCGACTGGGCGCTGTCCGGCCTGCCGTTCCTCACCGAACCGGGCGCGCTGCTCGACGCCGTGTCGGCGAGCATCAAGGACATCACCGGTCGCGAGACCAAAGCGTCCACCAGCGGCGGTACTTCCGATGGCCGCTTCATTGCGACCATGGGCACGCAGGTGGTTGAACTGGGGCCGGTCAACGCGACCATTCACCAGGTCAACGAACGCGTGCTGGCAGCCGATCTCGACGTGCTGACCGAGATCTACTACCAAACTCTGATCAAGTTGCTCGCCTGATGCTTGCTTGCCCCATTTGCAGTGAACCGCTGAATACAGTGGACAACGGCGTGGTCTGCCCCGCCGGCCACCGCTTCGACCGCGCGCGGCAGGGTTATCTGAACCTGCTGCCGGTGCAACACAAGAACAGCCGCGACCCTGGTGACAACCAGGCCATGGTCGAGGCGCGCCGTGACTTCTTGAACGCCGGCCATTACGCGCCGGTGGCCAAGCGTCTGGCCGAACTGGCAGCGAGTTATGCGCCGGATCGCTGGGTCGACATCGGTTGCGGCGAGGGTTATTACACCGCGCAAATCGCCGAGGCCTTGCCGAACGCGGATGGCTACGCACTGGATATTTCCCGTGAAGCGGTCAAACGCGCCTGCAAACGTAATCCAGCGATTAGCTGGTTGATCGCCAGCATGGCCCGCGTGCCGTTGGCGTCGGCCAGTTGCCAGTTTCTCGCCAGTGTTTTCAGTCCGCTGGACTGGGAAGAAGCCAAGCGCCTGCTCAGTGTCGGCGGCGGTCTGATGAAAGTCGGCCCGACCAGCGGCCACCTGATGGAATTGCGCGAACGCCTGTACGACGAAGTGCGCGAATACACCGACGACAAGCACCTGGCCCTGGTGCCGGAAGGCATGGCGCTGGCGCACAGTGAAACCCTGGAATTCAAACTGACACTGGACAAGCCCGAGGATCGCGCCAACCTGTTGGCGATGACACCCCACGGCTGGCGCGCCAGTGCCGAGCGTCGCGCGGCGGTGATCGAACAGGCCGAGCCGTTCGAGACCACCGTGTCGATGCGCTACGATTATTTCGTTCTTCAATAACTTTTGGTCTCGGGCGATTGCCCGGGGCCGGCTAAATCCGCGAATGGATTTTTCAGACCCGCAGTGAGGACATCCATGCGCCAACCGGATATCGAGATTTACCTGAAAGACGCCGACGTCGACCACAAGGCCATTTCGGCCTGGCTGGGCGCCGCGTTGGGCCCGTGCAGTGACTGGGTACAGAAAGGCCAGACCTACAAGTGCAAGGCCGGCAACGTGCCGGTGACCTGGCTACCGAAAGCGGTGGGCAAATGGAACAGCCTGTACCTGGAAAGCGACCAGACGCCGTGGGACGACGACATCGCCTGCGCCCGCGCCGCATTCGCTGCGCTGAACGTGGAAGTGCGTTGCGCACCGGGCACGTGGGTTGAAGAAGAAGGCGAGGAAACGGCGGATCGCTGGATGCGCATCAGCGCCGATGGTGAAGAAGAAATCACCTGGAAAACCGCCTGATACTGATCGTTCCCACGCTCCGCGTGGGAATGCAGCCAGGGACGCTCTGCGTCCCAATGCGGACGCGGAGCGTCCGTTGAGGCGTTCCCACGCAGAGCGTGGGAACGATCATTACAGGCCTACAACATCCTCAGCCTGCAAACCCTTCTCGCCAGTAATCACCGCGTATTCGACCTGCTGGCCTTCAGTCAGCGACCGATGCCCTTCGCCGCGAATCGCGCGGTAGTGCACGAACACGTCCACCCCGTCTTCGCGCTGGATAAAGCCGTAGCCTTTGGCGTCGTTGAACCACTTCACGTTGCCGGTTTCACGGGTTGCCATCTGTTCATACTCCTTTCTTATTATTGAACAGGCTTTTCGCAGGAAAGCCTTTGCGGAACGTCAGCCTGCGTCCGACGTCCATAAAAGGGCCCCGGCGACAGACCGCCGAGTATATGACAGGTGCGAAAACTCTCAACAGGAGATTACTTCGCCGCTTTTTTGCCGATTTTCGGTGAATACGGCAAACTGTCGACCTCCCGAGCAACCGCTCGGTTTTATTCACTCACGCAGAAGCCGTATGACCCGTTCCCCGTTCCGCCGTCTTGTGTTTGGCACCCTGCGCCGACTGTTGTACCTCTGGGTTCGCTCGGAGACGATCAACCAGTCGTCGTTCACCCTCAACCTCGACCGCAGTCGTCCGGTGTTCTACGTCCTGCAAAACCCTTCGCTGACTGATCTGGCCGTGCTCGACACCGAGTGCACCAAGGCCGGCCTGCCGCGTCCGGTGCTGCCGGTGTCGGTGGGTTCGCTGATCGAACCGGCGGCGTTTTTCTACCTGACGCCGGATCCGGACTGGCTCGGGCGCCAGGACAAGCGCGGCGCACCGCCGACCCTGACGCGTCTGGTCAGCGCCCTCACCCAAAACGCTGCCGAAGACGCGCAGATCATCCCGGTCAGCGTGTTCTGGGGTCAGTCGCCGGACAGCGAAAACAGTCCGTGGAAGCTATTGTTCGCCGACAGCTGGGCCGTCACCGGGCGCCTGCGTCGACTGCTGAGCATCATCGTCCTCGGCCGCAAGACCCGCGTGCAGTTCTCCGCGCCGATCCATCTGCGCGAATTGATCGAGCACAACAAGGGCCACGAACGCACCGTGCGCATGGCCCAGCGCATTCTGCGTGTGCACTTCCGCAACCTGAAAGCAGCGGTCATCGGCCCGGACATTTCCCACCGCCGTAACCTGGTCAAAGGTCTGCTCAACCAGCCATTGGTCAAGCAAGCGATCCTCGACGAAGCCGAGCGCGAAAACATCTCCCCGGAGAAAGCCAAGGCCCAGGCCTTGCGCTACGGCAACGAGATCGCCTCGGACTACACCTACACCGCGATCCGTTTCCTCGAAGTGGTGCTGAGCTGGTTCTGGAACAAGATTTACGACGGCATCAAGGTCAACCACATCGAAGGCGTGCAGAAGGTCGCCCAGGGTCACGAAGTGATCTACGTGCCGTGCCACCGCAGCCACATCGACTACCTGCTGCTCTCCTACCTGCTGTTCCGCAACGGCCTGACCCCGCCGCACATCGCCGCCGGGATCAACTTGAACATGCCGGTGATCGGCAGCCTGCTGCGCCGTGGCGGCGCGTTCTTCATGCGCCGCACGTTCAAGGGCAATCCGCTGTACACCTCGGTGTTCAACGAATACCTGCACACGCTGTTCACCAAAGGCTTCCCGGTCGAGTACTTCGTCGAGGGCGGCCGCTCGCGCACCGGGCGCATGTTGCAACCGAAAACCGGGATGCTCGCGATTACGATGCGCAGCTTCCTGCGTTCGTCGCGGATGCCGATCGTGTTTGTGCCGGTGTACATCGGTTATGAGCGCGTGCTTGAGGGGCGTACCTATCTGGGCGAACTTCGCGGGGCAAGCAAGAAAAAAGAATCGATCTTCGACATTTTCAAAGTCATCGGCGCGCTCAAGCAGCGTTTCGGTCAGGTCGCGGTGAACTTCGGCGAACCGATCAAACTCGCAGAATTCCTCGACGCCGAGCAACCGGACTGGCGCCAGCAGGAACTCGGGCCGCAGTACAAGCCGGCGTGGCTCAACGAAACCACCAATCGCCTCGGCGAAAAAGTCGCACAGCATTTGAACGAAGCGGCGGCGATCAACCCGGTCAATCTGGTGGCGCTGGCGCTGCTGTCGACTACGCGCCTGGCGCTGGATGATCGCGCCATGGCGCGAGTGCTGGATCTGTATCTGGCGCTGCTGCGCAAAGTCCCATACTCGCCACACACCACACTGCCGGAAGGTGATGGCCGCGCGCTGATCGAGCATGTGAAGGACATGGACCTGCTCGCCGAGCAGAACGATGCGCTGGGCAAGATTCTCTATCTGGACGAGCAGAACGCCGTCTTGATGACCTACTACCGCAACAACGTGCTGCACATCTTCGCGCTGCCGGCGCTGCTGGCGAGCTTCTTCCAGAGCACCTCGCGCATGAGCCGCGAGCAGATCCTGCGCTACACCCGCGCGCTGTATCCGTACCTGCAATCGGAACTGTTCATTCGCTGGACGCTGGACGAACTGGACGGTGTGGTCGATCAGTGGCTGGAAGCGTTCGTCGAGCAAGGCCTGCTGCGTTTCGAGAAAGATGTGTACCTGCGTCCGGCGCCAAGTTCGCGACATTTCGTCCTGCTGACGCTGCTGTCGAAGAGCATCGCCCAGACCTTGCAGCGCTTCTACATGACCGTGTCGTTGCTGCTCAACAGCGGCCAGAACAGCATCAGCGCCGAAGAGCTGGAAGACCTCTGCACGGTCATGGCCCAGCGCCTGTCGATCCTCCACGGCCTCAACGCCCCGGAGTTCTTCGACAAGAGCCTGTTCCGCCACTTCATCCAGACCCTGCTCGACCTCGACGTGCTGCGTCGCGACGAGGCCGGCAAACTGAGTTACCACGAACTGCTCGGCGAACTCGCCGAAGGTGCGGCCAAACGTGTGTTGCCGGCGGAGATTCGTTTGTCGATCCGTCAAGTCGCGCTGCATCGCAGTGAAGACGCTGCAGATCAGGTCGTCGCCCAACCCGAGACCTGATGTAAACCTGGTGGGAGTGACGGTGCGACGATTCGACTTGCTCGCGAAGACGGCGTGTCAGACAACTGAAATGTTGAATGCTAAACCGCCTTCGCGAGCAAGCTCGCTCCCACAATGAAAAGGAGAACTTCCGATGCAAAAACTCACCCTGCTCGCCGCTGCCACACTGCTGAGCGCCTGCCAATCGACCACCCCCGCTGGCAAAGTCGGCCTCGACGGTGAAGTGTTCTACCTGCAGCGCATCGCTCTGCCACCGAGCGCGACCCTTAGCGTCAGCCTGCAAGACGTTTCATTGGCCGACGCGCCAGCCGTCGTATTGGACGAGCAAAAAGGCCAGGTCAAAGGCCAGGTGCCGCTGCCTTTCCACCTGAGCTACGACCCGGCGCAGGTCAAACCCGGCCATCGCTATTCGGTCAGCGCGCGCATCGAAGTCAATGGTGAGCTGATGTTCATCACCACCGAAAACCATGCCGTGCAACTCGACGGTAACGACCCGCAGCCGCTGAAAATCCGCGTCGACGCCGTTCGTTAATTCATTTTCCGCAGCCCTTTTCCGCAACAAGGAAGCCGCCATGCTCCGCCCTACCCTTCGCTTCGCCGGCCTGTGCGCAGGCCTGATGATCTCCGCCAGCGCGCTGGCGCTGTCGCTCAGTGACCTGTCGCAAAAAGACGCCACCGGAGGCCTCAAGGATGCCCTGACCCAAGGCGCACAAATCGCCGTCAAACAACTGGGCACACCCGGCGGTTTCAGTAACAACCCCGACGTGAAGATCGAACTGCCGGGCAAACTCGGCAAAGCCGCGAGCAAGATGAAAGCCTTCGGCATGGGCGCCCAGGTTGAAGAACTGGAAACCGCGATGAACAAGGCTGCCGAATCCGCTGTGACTCAGGCCCAGCCAATCCTCGTCGACGCCGTGAAGAAAATGAGCGTGGCAGACGCCAAAGGCATCCTCAGCGGCGGCAAGGATTCGGCCACGCAATACCTCGACAAATCCAGCCGCGAACAGATCCGCGCCAAGTTCCTGCCGATCGTCAAACAGGCGACCGACAAGGTTGGCGTAGCGCAGAAGTACAACTCGTTCGCTGGTCAGGCTGCTGCGTTTGGCGTTGTCGATGCGAAGAGCGCCAACGTTGAAAACTACGTCACCGAACAAGCGCTGAATGGCCTGTTCGAGATGATCGGCAAACAGGAAGAAACCATCCGCCAGAACCCGGCCGCTGCGGCGACCAGTCTGGCGAAGAAGGTGTTCGGCACACTCTAAACAGCCACGACACGGGGGCGAATCAATTCGCTCCCGTGCTTCCCTCCACGTAAAGGACTACGTAAAAAGAACACCCACTCCCGCCCCATCTTCCTTCTCTCCAAAAGCTGCAATTGGTCCAGCCCTCCAGAACCGAAGTCGCCTCGTTATACGAGCAACCAAAATTTTCCGCCAAATTGCCTGCCGTGAACTCCTTAGCCTCCCCGCTTTTTGCCGCCTGATACACCGCGCGCTGTTTTTCCGTCATCTGATCGAAGTAGCCAGAATTCGTCAGCCAGCGCTCGAACTCTTCGGTGTAGGCCACGCTCTTGCGGTAAACATCGGTAAACCCGAGCACCGCTCGCTGGATCACCGAACACTGGAATTCGATGAAGTACGTCAGATCCAGCTCATCCGCCTCGGTATGCAGGTATGAACGTCCATATTTCACCGGAGCATTACGCAGTAACAAACTGATCGCAATGTAGCGAAACGCCGCAAATTCGTTCTTGAACATGAACCAGTAAAACAACGCCCTGGCGACCCGCCCGTTGCCGTCGCGAAAGGGATGTTCGTAGCCCAAGGCAAAATGCAGTGTGATCGCCTTGATCAGTGGATGCAGGTAGCTCGTCTCTTGCGGTGAGCCTTCGGGCAGGTTGATCCAGTGCGACAGTCGCTCAAGCCGCGACACCAATCCTGCTGCAGGTGGCGGCCGGTGCACCGTATTGCCCGCCCCGTCCTGGACGACCACCTCGTCATTGGTCCTGAACACCCCAGGGGAATACTGCTCGTCATCGATACCCTCGACCCCCACCCGATGAATCGCCGCGATCAAATCCACGCTCAAGGGTTCGTAACGTCTCTCCCAGGCAAAATTCATCATCCGGTAATTACCCATCACCATGCGTTCATCCGGAGTGCGGGGCTGGCGCTGCTGCTTGAGCATGTCCTTGGCCACACGCGTAGTCGTCGCAGCGCCTTCCAACTGGCTACTGGCAATCGCTTCATCTTCGATAAGATCATTGAGCAGATAACTGAAATGCGCCCGTTCGCCAATCTGGCTGGTCATGTACTCCAGCGCAGCCGTACTGGCCTGTCGATCGACGATGGAGATGGTCTTCTGCGCCAGCGGCGTCAACAGATACTTCCCCCACTGCACAGGCTCACCCAGTGGCAGAAGGTTGATGTATTGGGCAGCCCGTGCCTTCTTGACCAAGGCCCAACAGAGCTTGGCATCCAGCCCTGGCGCCCAGCGATAACGCAACGCTTCAAATGGCAGATAACGACCTTGATCATCGAGCGGCTTGAGCAGCGCAAGATAGTCCTCCAGACGATGTTTGTGGGGCGGGCGCACCAACAAGTCGAAAACGGGGTCGGTTCTGCCTTTCAATGCTGGCGGCTTTTTCATCAAGACAAACTCAGGAACGCTGGAAGCAGAGGCTGGAGTACAGCATCCGAGGCACCAAGGCTCAATATCGGAGGTTTCTGAAAAAGATGTAGGAAGTGGCTGAGGTAGAGCGGACTACGGGTAATCAGCTAGAAACTGGTCGGCAGTCAGCCCGCCATCGCTGGCAAGCCAGCTCCCACAATTGGCTTGGGTGTATGCAGGTAGAGATTGGGCGGCTGTCAGGACCTCATCGCGAGCAGGCTCACTCCTACAGTTGGATTGCGTACATCTGCAAAAAACAGGTCGGCTGTCAGGCCGCCTTCGCGAGCAGGCTCGCTCCCACAGAAGAGCAAGAGCAGACCGCTTCTGCTCCTCACCACTCAACAGGATGAGCGTTAGCTCGGCTGCAGCTTTTGATCTTGATCTGAAGGCCCGTCGGCAGGCTGAGTGGAGGGATTGATCCGGGGGTGGGAGCGCAGCGACCGTTCGACGAAGTCGAACACATCGAGAGGAGGTGCAGCGAAGCAAACCGTAGGCGATGCCCCCGGATCGACCCCGGAGCGAAGGAACCCCGAGCCCCAGCGAGCGGGCAGAACGTCAGGGCAAAGCCTTTTGGGTTACCTTTTCGGCGTTTGGAAAAGGTGACTCGCCGTAAGGGCGAAACCGCCAGCGGCAGCACCCACAAAAACGGATATACACCCAAAACCCCAAGAACATGGTCGGCCCGAAGGCCGCCACGTCAAACGCAGATCAAACCTCCCGGCGAACCCTGAACCAAGCCGCATACAACGCCGGCAAAAACAACAGCGTCAGCGCAGTCGCAACAATCAACCCACCCATGATCGCCACCGCCATCGGCCCAAAAAACACACTCCGCGACAACGGAATCATCGCCAGCACCGCCGCCAAAGCCGTCAACACAATCGGCCTGAAGCGTCGAACCGTAGCCTCGATAATCGCCTGCCAAGGCTTAAGCCCCGAGGCAATATCCTGCTCGATCTGATCCACCAGAATTACCGAATTGCGCATGATCATCCCGGACAACGCAATCGTCCCCAACATCGCCACAAACCCGAACGGCTGACGGAACACCATCAAAAACAACGTCACCCCGATCAACCCCAACGGCGCCGTCAAAAACACCATCGCCGTACGCGAAAAACTGCGCAACTGCACCATCAACAACGTCAGCACCACGACAATGAACATCGGCACCCCGGCATTCACCGACTTCTGCCCACGCTCGGAATCCTCCACCGTGCCGCCGACATCCAACAGATAACCATCGGGCAACTCGGCACGAATCGAATCCAGCGTCGGCATGATCTGCTTCACCAACGTCGCCGGCTGCTCCTTGCCATAAATATCCGCGCGCACGGTCACGTTTGGCAGACGATTACGATGCCAGATGATCCCCTCCTCAAAGCCGTATTCCAGCGTGGCAATCTGCGACAACGCCACACTGCGACCGTTATCCGTCGGCACGGCCAGACTCGGCAGCAACGACAATTCAGTGCGCTCATGCACCGTGCCGCGCAACAGAATCTCGATCAACTCATTGTCTTCGCGGTACTGGCTGACACTCGACCCGGTCAACGAACTCTGCAGAAATTTCGCCAGATTCGCCGTGCTTACACCCAGCGCCCGGGCACGATCCTGATCGATATTCAGATACACGACTTTGCTCGGCTCCTCCCAATCCAGATGCACATTGACCACATGCGGATTCTCGCGAACCTTGGCTGCCACCTTACGCGCCAGCGCGCGAACTTCTTCGATGTGTTCACCGGTCACGCGGAACTGCACCGGATAACCCACCGGCGGACCGTTCTCCAACCGCGTGACCCGCGAACGCAATGCAGGAAATTGCTCGTTAAGCGTTTCGATCAACCAGCTGCGCAGCGCCTCACGCTCCTCGATGTTCTTCGCCAACACCACAAACTGCGCGAAGCTCGCCGCCGGCAATTGCTGATCGAGCGGCAGATAGAAACGCGGCGAGCCGGTGCCAACATAGGCGACGTAATTGTCGATGCCGGCGTGATCCTTGAGCATCGCTTCCAGACGTTTGACTTCACCGGTGGTATTGGCCAGCGACGCACCCTCAGCCAGTTTCAGATCGACCATCAACTCCAGCCGATTCGAGGCCGGGAAAAACTGCTGCGGGACGAAACGAAACAACATCACCGACGCGATAAACAGCCCCACCGTCAGCACGATCACGGTCTTGCGATGCATTACGCACCACTCGACCAGACGCCGAACGCGCTGATAAAACGGCGTGCCATACGGATCAGCCTGACCATCGCCAGTGCCATGTTTGGCCGCATGAATTTTCGCCAGATCCGGCAGGAGTTTTTCCCCCAGATACGGCACGAACATCACTGCCGCCACCCAGGACGCGAGCAGCGCGATGGTCACCACCTGGAAGATCGAGCGTGTGTACTCGCCAGTACCGGACTGCGCCGTGGCAATCGGCAGGAACCCGGCGGCAGTGATCAACGTCCCCGTAAGCATCGGAAACGCGGTGCTGGTCCAGGCATAACTCGCCGCACGGATACGGTCGAAACCCTGCTCCATTTTGATCGCCATCATTTCCACGGCAATGATCGCGTCGTCCACCAGCAAGCCCAGCGCCAACACCAACGCGCCAAGAGAGATCTTGTGCAGGCCGATGCCGAGGTAATACATGCAGGCGAAAGTCATCGCCAGCACCAGTGGAATGGTCAGCGCCACAACCATGCCAGTGCGCACGCCAAGTGAGAAGAAGCTCACCAGCAAGACAATCGCCAGCGCCTCGACCAGCACCTGAACAAACTCGCCGACCCCGGTTTTCACCGCCGCCGGTTGATCGGAAACCTTGCGCAATTGCATGCCGGCCGGGAGGTTTTTCTGGATGCGCGAGAACTCGCCTTCCAGTGCTTTACCGAGCACCAGAATGTCACCGCCATCCTTCATCGCCACCGCCAGACCGATCGCGTCTTCACCCATGAAACGCATGCGCGGCGCCGGTGGATCGTTGAACCCGCGGCGCACATCGGCGACATCGGAGATGCGGAACGTACGATCGCCGACGCGGATCGGGAAGTTTTTTATCTCCTCGACCGTCTGAAAATTTCCCGAGACCCGCAGCTGCAAGCGCTCGCTACCGGTTTCAAAGAACCCGGCGGTCGACACCGCGTTCTGTTCTTGCAGCGCTTGTTGTACCGCCGCCAGCGGCAAGCCGAGGGTCGCCAGTTTGACGTTGGACAGCTCGACCCAGATCTTCTCGTCCTGCAAACCGAGCAAGTCGACCTTGCCGACATCCTTGACCCGTTGCAGCTGAATCTGGATGCGATCGGCGTAATCCTTGAGCACCGCGTAATCGAAACCGTCGCCGGTCAGCGCATAGATATTGCCGAACGTGGTGCCGAATTCATCGTTGAAGAACGGCCCCTGAATATCCGGCGGCAAGGTCTGACGAATATCGCTGACCTTCTTGCGCACCTGATACCAGAGGTCGGGGATTTCCTTGGAATGCATCGAATCGCGAGCAATGAAGGTGACCTGGGATTCACCGGGGCGCGAGAACGACACGATGCGTTCGTACTCACCGGTTTCCATCAGTTTCTTTTCAATGCGTTCGGTGACCTGCCGCGAGACTTCCTGCGCGGTCGCACCCGGCCAACGGGTTTGAATGACCATGGCCTTGAAGGTAAACGGCGGGTCTTCGCTCTGGCCGAGTTTGGTGTAGGACAACGCACCGACGATGGCCAGCAAAAGCATCAGGAACAGTACGATCTGGCGATTACGCAGCGCCCATTCGGAAAGGTTGAAGCGCATTGGGACTTACTCCTTGTCCGCCAGATTGACCACACGGTTGGAGCGATCCACCGGACGCACCTGCTGACCCTCGAGCAACACGTGAACGCCGGCAGCCACCACCCAGTCACTGGCGCTCAAGCCTTCGAGCACCGGCACCGTTTTCTCGCCGAACGGACCGATGCGCACCAGGGTTTTCTTCAAGGTGTTGTTGCCGTTGACGACCCAGACGTAGGTCGCGCCGTTTTCGGCGGTGAGCGCCGAGAGCGGCACCGACAGGGAAACGCTATCGGCCGATTGCACGAACACGCGGGCACTCTGGCCCAGTTCGGCCGGGACTTTGCCGCTGGTGAAGGAAATACGTGCAGCAAAAGTGCGTGAGCGTGGATCGGCGGCGGGTGACAGTTCGCGGATCTGCCCGGCAAAGCGCTGGTTCTGTTGCGTCCACAACTCAACAGTGACTGGCTGACCGACCTTGAAGCGCCCGAAGCTCTGCTCCGGCAGGCTGATCAGCACTTCGCGCTCGCCGTCGGTGGCGAGGGTAAACACGGTTTGCCCGGCGGCGACGACCTGTCCGACTTCCACCGAACGCTTGGCCACCACACCATCCTGCGGCGCACGCAACACCGCGTAACTGGCCTGATTGGTCGAAACGTTGAATTCAGCTTTGATTTGTTTGAGGCGGGCTTCACCGGAGCGGTAAAGGTTTTCCGCATTGTCGTAGGCCGAGCGGCTGACCATCTGCCGATCCATCAGGGTCTTGTAGCGATCGCGCTCGGCACGCACCAGGTTGAGATTGGCTTCAGCGGCGGCGACTTGCGCCCGGGTGGCTTCCAGCTGCAGGCGCACGTCCTGCGGATCGAGTTCGGCGAGTGGCTGATCAGCCTTCACGCGCTGACCTTCATCGACCAGTCGTCGGCTGACTTTGCCGCCAATGCGGAACGCCAGATCGGGTTCGTAGCGAGCGCGAACCTCGCCCGGATAACTTTCCATCGTCTGCGCCGAAGGCTCTGGCTGCACCACCATGGCCGGTCGCACGGTGACTTGCGTCGCCTCTTCCTGACCACACGCTGACAAAAGGAACGCCAGACTCACTGGCAACGCGAGGGACAACGCATGGCGGAACATGGTGACGGACCTTTCGCTAATGGTGCTTGGAATAATTATACTGGCGGGTATGTTATTAATAGCAAACTCACCAGTCCAGTATTAAAAGCGAAGAATGTCGAACAATCTTTCAGCTCCAAACGGTCCGGGCCGTCCCAAGGATCTGGCCAAGCGCCAGGCGATCCTCGACGCGGCGAAAATTCTTTTTCTGAGTCATGGCTATGCCAACACCAGCATGGACGCGGTCGCCAGCGAGGCTGGCGTGTCGAAGCTGACGGTCTACAGCCATTTCAACGACAAAGAGACGCTGTTCTCCGCCGCCGTCGTGGCCAAGTGCGAGGAGCAATTGCCGCCATTGTTCTTCGAATTGCCCGAAGGCATCGCCGTGGAAAATGTGTTGCTGAACATTGCGCGAGGCTTTCATCACCTGATCAACAGTGATGAGTCGGTGAACTTGCACCGCTTGATCATGGCGCTGGGCAGTCAGGATCCGAAGCTGTCGCTGATCTTCTTCGAGGCCGGCCCTCAGCGCATGGTGCAAGGCATGGAGCGGTTGTTGACGCGCATTCACGAGACAGGCGCGCTGAGCATCGATCTGCCGCGCAATGCCGCCGAGCATTTCTTTTGCCTGATCAAGGGTGCGGGGAATTTTCGGCTGTTGTATGGCTGTGGGGAGCCGTTGACTGAAGAGGCAGCGGAAAGCCATGTGCAGGAAGTGGTGGGGTTGTTTATGCGGGCGTACAAAGCCTGATTTCTGCGGTGTCGGCACTGACGCCATCGCTGGCAAGCCAGCTCCCACAAGGATTTGGGTGTGATCACAAATCGTGTACACACCACCAAACCCTGTGGGAGCTGGCTTGCCAGCGATGAGCGCGACTCGGTATCAAGCCTTGAGCGCTTTCTTCGGGTAGATGTCATAACGGCTCGATTTGCCATCCAGCGCATGACTCGGCTTCGGCCCCTCAATGCACGGTGCCTTGCGCGGTCGTTTGACCACCACCCGGTGCGTCGCTAATGCCAAAGCGGCCTGCAACAGCGCCGGCGCATCCGGATCATCACCCACCAACGGCCGGAACAGACGCATTTCCTTTTTCACCAGCGCAGTCTTCTCGCGATGCGGAAACATCGGGTCGAGATAAATCACCTGCGGCGCCTCACCTTCCCAGTTCTGCATGACTTCGATGGAGTTGCCCTTGAGCAACTTCATCCGCGCCACGATCGGCGCCACGTCGAAATCTTCCGCCGCCCGCGCCAGACCATCTTCCAGCAGCGCGCCGATGAGCGGCTGGCGTTCGATCAGGCTCATCTCGCAACCGAGACTGGCCAGCACGAACGCATCCTTGCCCAGCCCCGCCGTGGCATCCAGCACGCGCGGGCGCACGCCTTGAGCGATGCCGACAGCCTTGGCGATCATCTGCCCGCTGCCGCCACCGTATAAGCGCCGATGCGCCGCACCACCTTCAACAAAGTCGACCCGCACCGGCCCCGGTGCATCCGGGCCGAGCTGTTGCAGCTGCAAACCCTGCTCGCCGACCTGCAAGGCAAACTCGCCGTCCGCCACTTCAAGCGGCAGGCCCAGGCGCTCGGCCCACTGCCCGGCTTGCGCTTCAAACGTCGGGCCGAGGGCCTGAACATGGATGCGGCAGGCCGCAGGTTGCTCGATCATGGAAAACACGCTCAAAAATTCAAGGATCGGCAAAAACCGCCGATAATTCATTCAACGCGCATTTTGCCAGAGCTGAGCGTCAACCGAAAAAAATGTCAGGCATTCTTCCCACATCGATTGGCTACATCTCGCCCCATGGCGACTTTAGCCGTCACAACACTCAAGCACTGAGCGGCGTCAGTCACCTGTGGCAGGATTTCTTTGCCCAGGCGATGGCCGAACAGACGAGTGAAGTGGTGCCTGCCTGTGGCACGTTCCCTCCGGTTGACCTGAGCAGCCCTGAAGAACCGACCATCGGCAGCGAGCTGCACGCGCACATCGTCAGCCAGCGCGAGTGCGATGTGGTGGAAACCGAAGTGCGTCCGCCAGAGCCGCTGTTCCTGCCGATCGCCGAATTCGAAATGGACTTGCTGGACAAACCATTCCCGCCGTTCCCGCCAGAAGAACTGAAAGCTCAGCAAGAGCAACAGGATTTCGACAGCAGTTGGGTGCGTCCGGTGGTGATCAACAATGGTCAGCCCGTTCCAGAGCCTGGCCCGGCCCCGCAGAAGAAACCGCTGTACCTGCCGATTGCCGAATTCGATCTGGATCTGCTGCAAAAGCCTTATCCGCCGTTCCCGCCGGAAGAAATCGTCGAGCAACAGAAGGCGCTGGACTTCGATAATGGCTGGGCCCGCCCGATCGTTCTGCAGAACCTGCGCCTCGCCGCCTAAACCTCAGCGACACACGCTCCAGCGCCCGACATCGACATGAAAGTGATTGCGGTGGGCGGCGTTGTAATCCGGACTCAACACCACACTGAATGCCTCACAGGCACCGTCGCGCAACTGACGCAGAAACTGCGCGTCCTGATTTTGCTTGGGCCAGTCCTTGAGCACGCTGACCGTGCGACCATCGGCCAGACGAAACCCGGCGATGTCCAGCGCATCAGCACTGGCATGACGGCTGAGCGCGCCGCTTTCGCGATTGTAGACATTGCGACAGGCAAAGCTGCCGAGGTGATCGACACGCGCGACCTTTTGCCCGTAAACGGATTGCGCGGCGGGTTGCAGCGTGTGGTGTTCAAACATCGCGTAGGCCACCGCCAGCGGACAACTGGCGAGGAAGCTGCTGCTCAGCGCCACCTCACCACCCTGTACGCGCAAGACGCCGATCAGTGGACACTTGGCGTCGGGGCTGTCGGATTGCCGCGTGACGCGCAGATCAGAGCTGCTCAACGCCTGGGCACAGAGTTCAGGATCGCTGCGCAAGCGCATCAGCTTGTAACCGGTCAGCCAATTGGGCGCGGCTTTGACGTCCAGTGGCGCCCATGGATTCCATTGCGGCGGCACGTCCAGCCAACCGCGCCAGACACTGACCGCAGCGCCGCCAATCATCAGCAGCACCAGCCAGAATATCCACCGCCCCATGTTCAGCCTTTGAAAAACTGGTTGGCTTTGGCGTACGGCATCGACTGCGCGGTAAACCCGAACGTGCCGGATTGCTGGATCTCTTCAGCGGCGCGGAAGAACTCGCCGAATGCTGCCAACGCCAATGCCGAGCCGGTGCTGATACGCCGCACACCCATTTCTTGCAACTCCTGCACGGTCAGTTTCAAACCGCCGGACATCAACACATTGACCGGTTTCGGCGCCACCGCGCGCACCACTGCCAGCACTTCCTCGGCGTTGCGCAAACCCGGCGCGTACAACACGTCGGCGCCCGCGTCGGCGAAGGCCTGCAAGCGGCGGATGGTGTCGTTGATATCAGGATTGCCGTGCAGGTAGTTTTCCGCGCGCGCCGTCAGGATGAATGGGAATGGCAGCGTGCGCACGGCGGCGACGGCCGCTTCGATGCGCGCCACGGCGTGTTCGAAGCAATAGATCGGCGCATCCGCGCGGCCCGTGGCGTCTTCGATCGAGCCACCGACCGCACCCGCCTCTGCTGCGCGAAGCAGGCTTTTCGCGGCTTCGGCCGGGTCATCGGAAAAACCGTTTTCCAGATCCACCGCCACCGGCAAATCGGTGGCCGCGACAATCGCGCGGACATTGGCCAGGGTCTCGTCGAGACCTAGCGCACCATCGGCCTTGCCCTGGGAAAACGCGTAACCGGCACTGGTCGTTGCCAACGCCTGATAGCCGAGGCTGGCGAGCATTTTCGCCGAACCGGCATCCCACGGATTGGGAATGACGAAAATCCCCGGACGTTCATGCAGGGCTTTGAAGGCGTGTGCTTTAACGGCTTGGGCATCCATCGGCAGGCTCCTGGGCAGGATAAAAATCCGCTTCAGAGCAGGCCAAGTTGCTCCGCAGCGGGTTCTCTGTATAGCTCAGGCAGCGCCGGCAGGCCAGGCAAACGTTGCATCAGTTGTGCGTGAAAACGTTGCGCCAGCTTCGCTGCGAGGAGGTTGTCGGCGGTGTGCAGGAAGATGTACGGCGTGCGGCCCTCTTCGATCCATTCGGCGATTTTCGCCACCCACGGCAGCAGGAACGAGTCGTTGGCTTCCAGTTCCGGATGGCCAATGAAACGCACCTGCGGGAACTGCGTAAACGCCGCCGGGCGCGTCGGCACTCGCGGCTTTTTCGATTGCGCGTGGATCACCGACGACTCGGTCGACAGGCAGCTGAACAGCGCACGCGGATCAAGGCAAATGCGCTCGACACCACGATCCAGCAGCAGACGATTGAGCAAACGTTCGCTCTCGCCCTTGGCGAAGAACTGCTCATGCCGTACTTCCACCGCCAACGGACAATCCAGCGCATCGATGAACGCCGCCAGTTCCGGCAGGCGATGCGGCGTGAAGCTTTTCGACAGTTGCAGCCACAGCGGCGAAACACGCTCACCGAGCGGCTTGAGTAATTGCAGGAAGGTTTCGGCGGCGGTCAGTTGCTCGCGCAGGTCTCCGCTGTGGCTGATGTCGCCGGGGAATTTGGCGGTGAAGCGAAAGTGCTCGGGCATAACTTCAGCCCAACGCTGCACAGTCGCGGGCGATGGACTGGCATAGAAGGTCGTATTGCCTTCAACGGCGTTGAACACTTGGGAATACAGACCGAGGAAGTCAGAGGTTTTTGCATCTACCGGGTACAGATATTCGCGCCAGGCGTTTTCGCTCCAGGACGGGCAACCGAGGTAGTAAGGCAGATCCATCAGATGTACAGATCGAGGCCCAGCACGTCTGCATCCCAATCGACAAAACCGGCGGTGCTCAAGTAACTGGCCAAGGCCATCGCTACGCTCTTTTTCATCGCACGGTGATAGATCATGTCTTGCTGACGGGCAGGCAGATTGCTCAGGCGTTGGGCCGAGGCTTTGGCAGCGCGGGCGGCCAATTGCTCTTCAGTCGGGAATTCCAGCTCGCCGTCGATATCGTCGACGGATTCATCCAGCGCCACATTGCCTTTGCGAGGCTTGCGCTTGATGGGGTAGGACTGAGAGGAAAGGCCGTCTATACGCATAATTTCATGCTCGGTATCGATGATGGCAATTTAGCGGCACTTGACCGACTTAGCAAACCGCCGAGTGATAACTAGAACACATAAAGCGCAAAAGGTTTAAAGCGGGGGGTTAGAAACTGACGATTGGCTGCAGAAGATCAAAAGATCGCAGCCTTCGGCAGCTCCTACATTTGGAATGCGATCCTTGTAGGAGCTGCCGCAGGCTGCGATCTTTTTAAAGGCTCAACGAGCCTTGGGGGTGGCGACTTTGTCGCGCAGGTAAACCGGTTGTGCATCATCCGCCGGGATCGACTCGCCGCGCTCCCAAGCGAAACGCGCCAAGGTCAGCAAGTCTTCGGCGTGGGGCAACATGCCGGCGTCGGAGCCGGTCAGATCGACCGCGATCCGCTCGCCATAACCCCAACCGGTGCCAGCACCAAACCAGTCGCCACTGGCATCGGCCGGCAGCGCGGCGACTTCCGGTGGCAACACCGCTTCGGCACCGACCAGACGCATCTCCCCTGCCGTCTCGCGGTAGCAGCCCCAATACACTTCATCCATCCGCGCATCGATCGCCGCCGCGACCTGGCTAACGCCGTGCTCACGCAACGCACGTTGCGCCAACACGGCCAGATTGGACACCGGCAACACCGGACGATCCAGCGCGAACGCCAAACCTTGCACCACACCAATGGCAATTCGCACACCGGTAAACGCACCCGGCCCGCGACCGAAGGCAATCGCATCGACCGCTTGCAGCGTGGTGCCGGCATCGGCCAGCAGT
Organism: Pseudomonas sp. AC242; assembly: GCF_979258655.1. NCBI lineage: Bacteria > Pseudomonadati > Pseudomonadota > Gammaproteobacteria > Pseudomonadales > Pseudomonadaceae > Pseudomonas > Pseudomonas sp. AC242. The sequence goes on along the minus strand of NZ_OZ409873.1, from coordinate 468,127 downwards.
TGCTGGATCATCGGCAGCAGCTTCTGCGCATGCAGGCGCGGGATCACCTCGTAATGACTCGTGACCTTGCCGTCATGCAGCAAGGCAACGGAGCAAGCTTCAGTCGCGGTGTCCAGGGCCAGCAAGGTGCTCATCGATGTTTCCAAAACAGGGGTGGGAAAAAGTGCGTCAGTATAAACAACTACGGCCCGCAAGCGGGCCGTGGATGATGCAGCCGATCAGACTTTTCAGCTCAGCGCGGCCAGCACCTTGGTGGTGATCGCATCAACCGAACCAACGCCTTCGATGTGGCTGTACTTCGGCTTGCCGTTGGCAGCCGACAGCTTCTGGTAGAAATCCACCAGCGGCTTGGTCTGCGAATGGTAGACCGACAGGCGATGACGCACGGTTTCTTCGGTGTCGTCCTTGCGCTGTACCAGCTCTTCGCCGGTGATGTCGTCTTTGCCCGCGATTTTCGGCGGGTTGTAGACGATGTGGTAAACGCGGCCGCTGGCTTCGTGAACACGACGGCCGGCGATGCGTTGAACGATTTCTTCGTCTTCAACAGCGATTTCAACCACGGCATCCAGCTCGACGCCGGCAGTCACCAGGGCTTCAGCCTGCGGAATGGTGCGCGGGAAGCCGTCGAACAGGAAACCGTTGGCGCAGTCTGGCTGAGCGATACGGTCCTGAACCAGTGCGATGATCAGGTCATCCGACACCAGGCCGCCGGCATCCATGATGCTCTTGGCTTGCACGCCCAGCGGAGTACCGGCCTTGACCGCTGCACGCAGCATGTCGCCGGTGGAAATTTGTGGAATGCCGAATTTTTCGGTGATGAACTTAGCCTGAGTACCTTTACCGGCCCCGGGAGCTCCCAGCAGAATGACGCGCATTAGATGTGCTCCTCAATTTTTTTATAAAAAGCTTTTACAAAACAAAGGATTCGCCTCTTGGGACGAATCCTGAAAATACGGGTCGTGGCCGCACAAACGGCCAAAGGCTGATCAAGATACACAGCAGGCTGCGCCCACACAAGACGCCAAAAGTCGGAGAAACCGACGCCCCCCGCGACCTTGCGACGCGGTAACCCAAGTCGCAACCCCATCAATAACTGTCGCCTGGCGGCATTTTCATCCGTCAGGCAAAGCGGCACCCGGCATTTGTGTGCGGTGCCGCGCGCCACGACAAAAACGTTAGCCGGTATTTCGCAAACCGGCGGCAATCCCCGCCACAGACACCAGCAACGCCTGTTCCACCGGGCTGCCCTGCTCGACATCCTGCTGTCGCGAACGGGCCAGCAATTCGGCCTGCAATAGATGCAGCGGGTCGAGGTAGGTGTTGCGCAGCCGGATGAATTCGAGGGTGTCAGGGCTATGTGCCAGCAGCTGCGACTGGCCAGTCAGGCCAAGCACCACCGCGCACGCCTGCGACAATAGGTCGCGTAACTGCGCGCCCAACGGCAACAGATCCGGCTCGACCAGACGTTCATCGTAGGACAGCGCGATATCCGCGTCAGCCTTGGCCAGGACCATCTCCAGCATGTCGATGCGCGTGCGGAAGAACGGCCACTGCTCGCGCATTTGCCCAAGCAACTCGCCCTCGCCGCGCTCCAGCGCCTTGCTCAGTGCCGATTCCCAACCGAGCCACGCTGGCAGCATCAACCGCGTTTGCGTCCAGCCGAAGATCCACGGGATTGCCCGCAGGCTTTCGATACCGCCGGCCCGGCGTTTGGCCGGGCGACTGCCGAGCGGCAAACGACCCAGTTCCTGTTCGGGTGTGGACTGGCGGAAATACTCGACGAACTGCGGATTTTCCCGCACGACCTGGCGATAAGCACTGACACCGTCAGCCGCCAATTCATCCATTAGATGACGCCACTCTGGCGTCGGTGGCGGCGGTGGCAGCAAGGTCGCTTCAAGCACCGCCGCCAGATACAGATTGAGGTTTTGTTCGGCGATGTCCGGCAGGCCGAATTTGAATCGAATCATTTCCCCCTGCTCGGTGGTGCGGAACCGCCCCGCCACCGAACCCGGTGGCTGCGACAGAATCGCCGCGTGGGCCGGGCCACCGCCACGGCCCACAGTGCCGCCGCGACCGTGAAACAACAGCAGCTCGACTTGCTGCTCGCGGCAGATTTCCACCAGGCGCTCCTGCGCGCGATATTGCGCCCAGGCCGCCGCCGTGGTGCCGGCGTCCTTGGCCGAGTCGGAGTAACCGATCATCACTTCCTGCGGGCCTTGCAGCCGCGCGCGGTAACCCGGCAGCAGCAACAGCCGCTCCATCACCGGCCCGGCGTTGTCGAGGTCGGCGAGGGTTTCGAACAACGGCACCACGCGCATCGGCCGCAACACGCCGGACTCTTTGAGCAGCAGTTGCACGGCGAGCACATCGGAAGCGGCGCCGGCCATGGAAATCACGTAGGAACCCAGCGACGCACCCGGCGCGGCGGCGATCTCCTTGCAGGTGTTGAGCACTTCGGCGGTATCAGCAGAAGGCTTGAAATGCGCCGGCAGCAATGGCCGACGATTGCTCAATTCGCGGGTCAGGAAGGTGATGCGCTGCTCTTCGTCCCAGTCTTCATAGCGACCGAGACCGAGGTAATCAGTGATTTCAGTCATCGCCGAACTGTGCCGCGAGGAATCCTGCCGCACATCGAGGCGCACGAGGAACAAGCCGAAGGTCACCGCACGACGCAAGCAATCGAGCAACGGGCCGTCTGCAATCACGCCCATACCGCATTCGTGCAGCGAGTTGAAACACAGCTCCAGCGGATCAAGCAGATCGCGGTTGTTGTGCAGCACATCGGCCGGCGCCGGGGTTGGCGCAGTCAGCGCGGCGTGCGCCCAGTTGCGCGTGGCGCGCAGGCGTTCGCGCAGTTGTTTGAGCACCGCGCGATACGGTTCGGCGCTGTCGCCGGCTTTGGCTTTGAGGGCTTCACTGGCCTGCTGCATCGACAGTTCGGCCGCCAGATGATCGACATCGCGCAGGTACAAATCGGCGGCCATCCAGCGCGCCAGCAGCAACACTTCGCGGGTCACCGCAGCGGTGACGTTGGGGTTGCCGTCTCGGTCGCCGCCCATCCAGGAAGCGAAGCGAATCGGCGCCGCTTCCAAGGGTAGACGCAGGCCGGTCGCTTCGTACAACGCCTTGTCGGCCTTGCGCATATGGTTGGGGATCGCTTGCCACAGCGAGTGCTCGATCACCGCGAAACCCCATTTGGCTTCATCGACTGGCGTCGGGCGCGTGCGGCGGATTTCTTCGGTGTGCCAGGCTTCGGCGATCAGCCGCTGCAGGGTGTTTTGAATCTGTTCGCGTTCGGCTGTGGTCAGGTCGCGATGATCCTGCGCGGCGAGTTGCCCGGCGATCGCGTCGTACTTCTGGATCAGCGTGCGCCGTGCCACTTCGGTCGGGTGCGCGGTCAAGACCAATTCAATTTCCAGGCGCGCCAATTGCCGGGCCAGCGACTCGGCGCTGTGGCCTTCGCTGCGCAAACGCGCGAGCAATTCCGGCAATACGCGGGATTCGAACGGCGCCGGCTGCGACTCTTCGCGGCGATGGATCAACTGATACTGCTCGGCGATGTTCGCCAGATTGAGAAACTGGTTGAACGCCCGGGCTACCGGGAGCAACTCGTCTTCGCTCAATTGATTGAGGCTGGCGCTCAGTTCAGCGTCCATCGAGCCACGCCGATCGGCCTTGGCGCCTTTGCGAATCTGCTCGATCTTGTCGAGAAAGGCCTCGCCGTACTGGTCTCGAATGGTGTTGCCCAACAGCTCTCCGAGCAGGTGAACGTCTTCGCGCAAGCGTGCATCAATATCGGTCATCAGCAATTCCCCAGCAGTAATCCGGACGGCTTAGAAACGAGTGCATGACCTAGAGAGTGCCGCTCTACGACGCTTCTTACAAGCATCCGACCAAGGGACGTTAAACCTTGCGGGCGAAAGCTAGTCTCAACAGTAAGCCGTACAACGGCTTGCCGCCGGCCCCGGCGGACACTCACCCAGACCTGCCATGAGCAGGTGCGAAATGAGGTCATCATGAAAATTCGTGAACTCGCCCAGCATTGGGAAGAAAACGCCAAGGGTCGCCTGACCGACACTGGCTACTCGATTCATCTGGACGTCGAAGCCGCTGCGCGTCTGGCAGCGATTACCGAGATGTACCCCAAACGGCATGTCGAAGAATTGCTCGGCGAACTGATCGGCGCGGCGCTTGAAGAGTTTGAGGCGAGCCTGCCGTATGTGAAGGGTTCGACGGTGGTGGCGACGGATGAGGAAGGTGATCCGTTGTATGAGGATGTCGGGCCTACGCCGCGGTTTCTGGCGCTTTCGCGCCGGCATTTGCATGACCTCTCGGCCGCGGCAGGCAAGCAAAAACACTGATCCGGCATTGCGTTAACCCTGTGGGAGCTGGCTTGCCAGCGATGGCGTCCGTTCAGTCACCGATGTGTTGAATCTGATGGCCCCATCGCTGGCAAGCCAGCTCCCACAGGGAATGTATTTTTCCTCCAGCACTACGTCTTTCTTTCCCCGCGCGTACCGCTTCATCCCGCCAAAGTTCCCGCTTTAGAGCCTTGTCCATTCAGTCAAAAATTATTTTGGCGATAGGCCATCTTTTCTGAACTTTTGAAAAATCCCGCCGGTCGGAACCTGTAACCACGCCTGGAACGAGCGTTTCAAAAACGCGCTTTCACACGTCGCTTGCGGCTCCTCGACCAGGATGGATTCAGATGTATTCAGGAGATGCCTAATGGAGTTGAAGACCATGAAAAACCAAACCTCGTTTACCCACCTGCGCGGTCTGAAACTGGCTGCTCTGGCCATCGGCACCAGCTTCGTGCTGGCCGGTTGCGCCGGTAACCCACCGAGCGAGCAATACGCCGTGACCCAATCGGCCGTGAACAGCGCTGTCAGCGCCGGCGGTACCGAGTTCGCTGCGGTTGAGATGAAGCAGGCGCAGGACAAACTGAAACAAGCCGAAATCGCCATGCACGACAAGAAGTATGACGAGGCTCGCACCCTGTCCGAGCAAGCCGAGTGGGACGCTCGCGTCGCCGAACGCAAGGCTCAGGCCGCAAAAGCCGAACAGGCTGTGAAGGATTCCCAGAAAGGTGTTCAGGAACTGCGTCAGGAAAGTCAGCGCACCGTGCAGTAAGCGCGCATCCCGACCGCAAAGCTGAATCTCTTATCGATAGAAAGGACGAAAATTATGCGTAAGCAACTGATGATCCCCGCTCTTCTGGCCGCAAGCGTTGCTCTGGCTGCCTGCTCCACTCCGCCTAACCCGAATCTGGAAAACGCGCGCACCAACTACGCCGGCCTGCAAGCCAACCCGCAGGCAAGCAAAGTCGCGGCGCTGGAAACCAAAGACGCCAGCGATTACCTGGACAAGGCCGACAAGGCTTACCTGGACAAACAAGACGCGGCCAAAGTTGACCAACTGGCTTACCTGACCAACCAGCGTGTGGAAGTGGCCAAGCAGACCATCGCCCTGCGCACCGCTGAAAACAATCTGAAGAACGCAGCTGCCCAACGTGCTCAAGCGCGTCTGGATGCTCGCGATCAGCAGATCAAACAGCTGCAGGACAGCCTGAACGCCAAGCAGACCGATCGCGGTACGCTGGTGACTTTCGGTGACGTGCTGTTCGCCACCGACCGTGCCGACCTTAAATCCAGCGGCCTGGTGAACATCAACAAACTGGCGCAATTCCTCCAGGAAAACCCGGATCGCAAAGTGATCGTCGAGGGTTACACCGACAGCACCGGTACAGCCAGCCACAACCAGTCGCTGTCCGAGCGTCGCGCCAACTCCGTGCGCACCGCACTGGTGAAAATGGGCGTTGATCCAGCGCGTATCGTCACCCAAGGCTACGGCAAGGAATACCCGGTTGCCGAAAACGGCAGCGCTTCCGGTCGTGCAATGAACCGTCGCGTGGAAGTGACCATTTCCAACGACAACCAGCCAGTGATGCCACGTTCGGCGGTCAGCTCGAACTAAGCGCCCTGCTGTAACGCAAAAGCCTCGCCTGAGTGATCAGGCGGGGCTTTTTTGTGCGGGCTGAAATCGCGCCCCCTCACCCCAGCCCTCTCCCGAGGGAGAGGGAGCCGATTTGTGGTGCTTTCAGAATTTGTGTTCGACACGATGGATCAGGCGGGGCTTTTTTGTGCGGGCTGAAATCGCGCCCCCTCACCCCAGCCTTCTCCCGAGGGAGAGGGAGCCGATTTGTGGTGCTTTCAGAATTTGTGTTCGACACGATGGATCAGGCGGGGCTTTTTGTGCTGGCTGATATCGCAGCCCCTCACCCCAGCCCTCTCCCGAGGGAGAGGGGGCCGATTTGTGGTGTTTTCACATTTGCGTTCGACTCGGTGGATCAGGTCGGCGTAACTCGAAAGAACACCTCGGTCAGTCCCCTCTCCCCCTGGGAGAGGGTTAGGGTGAGGGCTGAACCTGCAGAATCACTGTTCCAGCTTCTGCGGAGTCTCCTCACCCATGCAACGCACGGCTTTCTTCTGGGCGTTAATCAGCACACCGGTCAAACCTTTCTGCTCGGTATCGAACAACACCAACACGCCATCAATGCACTGCGCCACTTGCGCCGCCGGGTCGAGCGAGACCTTGTAGTCTTCGCCCGGCACGGTCTTGAGCATGGTGAATTCATTGAGCAGCAACGCATCCTCGGGTTTGGCGAAGTGCAGGTAGCCGTAGTACCACAGCGCCCCGACGGTGCCGAGGATGCTGCAGATACCGGTGATGATCAGCGGGATGGCGTTGCGTTCTTCAGTCATTGCGGACTCTCATCTTCAGAATTCGGGGGTGTCGGGTAATTGGGGATTTCGCCGAGACGGCGCAGGCCGTTGAAATGCTCCGGATCGTCGAGGTAGCGCAGCATGACCTGACGCCACACCGGGTCGCCGAAGGTCTGCACATGACCGCCACGGGTCAGTTGCAGCACACGCGGTGGCGGCGCAGCTTGATACAGACGGATGCCGTTGGAAAGCGGGACCAGCGGATCGTCGATGCTGTGGAAGATCAGCTTCGGCACGCCGTTGAGTAGCGGCATCGAGTTGATCGCGCTGTCGCCATCCGGCACCAGCCACGACAGTGGTACCTGAAATGGCCAGGTCAGCCACGAAGTGCTGAGAGCATATTGGCCGACACTGCGATAGCTCGCGGGCACGCCGTCGAGCACCAAAGCCTTGAGTTGTTTCTGCCGTTCGGGATGCTGCACCAGCCAATGCACGGCCATCGAACCGCCGAGGCTCTGACCGAGCAGAATCAGCGGCTTGCCTTTGACCTCGGGCGCCTTGTCGAGCCAGGCGAACGCGGCGTCGATGTCCTGATAGATCGCCGGCAAACTCGGCTCGCCCTCGGACAGGCCATAACCGCGATAGTCGACCAGCAGCACTTGATAGCCGTTTTTCGGCAGCCACCAACTGCCACCGAGGTGCATCGGCAGGTTACCGCCGTTGCCGTGCAGGTGCAGAACGGTGCCTTTGACTTCGACACCGGGTTTCGCCGGTAGCCACCAGGCGTTGAGCTTCAAGCCATCAGCGGTAACCAAAGTTACCGTCCGGTATTCGAGCTTGGCTTTTTCCGGGGTAAAGATCTGGCCCGGCTCGGGGTAGAACAACAGCGAACTGCAACCGCCGAGGGTCAGGAGCAGGCAGAAGATGCCGAGGATTCTCATCCGGTGAAACCTCGTAAAAGAAATTGGCAAACAAACGATTCAGAGAAAAACAAATAACCCTGTGGGAGCTGGCTTGCCAGCGATGGCGGTGGGTCAGCCAACATCAATATTGACTGACAGAATGCAATCGCTGGCAAGCCAGCTCCCACAGGGGATATTGGTTGTTCAAAGGATATTGGAGTAATCCGCTTCGATCCGGTCCAGGCTCAAGTGATTGAGGAAGTTGGAGAAACACATCCACGCCGACAACGCATTCAAATCGCGGAACTGATCCGGCAGGTATTTCGGCGGCACCACCAATCCTTCATCCACCAGTTGGCGCAAGGTCCGCATGTCTTCCAGTGTGGTCTTGCCGCAGAACAACAACGGAATCTGCTCAAGCTTGCCCTTACGCACGGCCAACTGAATGTAGTTGTAAACCATGATAAAGCCCTTGAGGTAGGACAAGTCTTTGGTGAATGGCAGCCCGGTCGGCGTCGAGCCACGGAAAACCCGACTGGCGTTGCCGTAACTTTCCGCCATCTCAAAGCCCTGCTCGCGGAAGAACTCGAAGATCTGCAGGAAGTCGGCGCCCTCCTCGACCATGTGAATGGCGCGGGTGCGGTTGGTCAGTTTGCGCAGGCGACTCGGGTAGGAGGCGAACGTGATGATTTCCATCAGGATCGCCAGGCCTTCCTGGGTCACCGTCGACGACGGTGGGCCTTTGGACAGGAAGGTGCAGATCGGCTGGTTCAGCCCGTTGAGCGTGGTGCCGACGTGCACCAGGCCTTCGTGGACTTCCAGCGCGCGTACGTCGCGATCGTTGAACATCGCGTCGGTGCGGATCTTGATGTAGTCGGCGCCGGCCGCCGCGTCGGCAACGATGCCGTCGGACTCGAACACGCGGATGGTTTCCTCGGCCTCGCCGAACACTTTGTTCAGACGGGTCTGCAGCAAGTGCACCGCGTCTTTGGCGGTGAGAATTTTCGGCTCGTCCTTGAGGTCGCCACGGCCATCAATGTTGTTCAGGTAGTCGGACATCATCAGGCCGAGGTCGGCCAGCGTTGGGTCACCGGCGTGGAATGCATCGGAGGCGGCGCCGTACAGTTCCTGCGAAATCAGGCCGAAATCCTCGGTGCCACGCGCTTCAAGCATGCGCACCACCATGCGGTATTCCTTGCACATACGGCGCATGATCTGCCCGACCGGGTTGAACTGGCCGAGCTGGCGGGTGATGTCGCGCTCGATGTTCTGGAACTCCAGCTTGACCTTGCTCGAATCGAAACTCAGCGGCCGATTGAGGTAGTAGTCGCGATCGACGGCGGGCATTTCCTTGCCTTTGGCCTTGAGGAAACCCTTGCGGATGTTCTCGTCCCACTTGACCGCGTCGAGCACACGGATCGGCGTCTGCGCCAGCACAATGCGGTCGGACAACATGCGTATCGTCTGCTGGTAATCGTCCACCCGAAACTCCTGTAGAAAACTGAATTATTTGGCGCGGGCCTGACGCTGGTAGCGCACGGCTTCCACGAAAACATCGGAATTGGCCGGATCATCGAGGTATGCAAAAACCTTGTCGAGGTTGCTGTCGACCTGCACGCCGTCGCCATCGTCAGTCTGGAAAACCTGACCGTCGAGGGCTTTCTGGTTGATCGCTTGATTGATCTGGTCGAGATCGAGGTTGTAGACCACCAGTTCGTGTTTGTCGGTGAGCTCGAAGCCGGCGATGGTGAAGTGGCCGCCGAAGCGCGCCGGCACTTTCGCCGACAGATACCAGCGGCTGCCGTGGCGCGACACGGTGAAGGGATAGGCTTCACGCTCGTGGGGTTTGGCCTTGAAGTACGTGACGGCCTGATAGCGATCGTTGCCCAGGCGCGTCAGCTCAAGGTTCATCGGCTCGCCCCAGGCATTGGTGCTCGACCATTTGCCGAGCAGGCCTTTGGGCGCCGGTTCGCTGGCGGTCAGCGGTTCCTTGAACGTCACCAGACAGCCACTGAGCAGCAGGAACGACAAGGCGATCAGCACGCCACGCCAGGCTTTCATTCAATACTCCCTATGAACATTGGCCGCCCTCATGGTGATCGATCGTTCCCACGCTCTGCGTGGGAATGCATTCACTGACGCTCTGCGTCATGTCGACGAAGGGACGCGGAGCGTCCCCGGCGGCATTCCCACGCAGAGCGTGGGAACGATCTTGTGGTCAGACCGACGCGAGCACCAGGTGCATATACCGCGTCAGAATGCCGAGCATGTCCTCTTCGGCCAAAGGCTCGGCGTCGTTGAGCAGGCCCTGATATTCCATCCGTCCGATAATCGCCGTCAACACCTTGGCATCTTGCTGCGGTTCACGCGAGCCCAACACCTGGAACAACTGGCAGGTACCCTGCAACAGAATCTGCTGATGTGAACGCACCAAAATCGCCAGGCGCGGGTTAAGCAACGCCTCCTGACGGAATGCCTGTTCGGCCATCAAATGCTCACGCCGGTTAATCAACTGCCGGTGCACATAGTCGGCCATCAGCCGCGCAATATCGTCCGCCAGTTGCGAGCGCGACTCCGGGCTGCCGTCGCCACTGACGACCATGTCACGCAACAGACCTTCATTGTTGACCCACAACTTGGCCATGTACGCCGCGCTGCGTTCAACGTATTGGGCGAAGGTATCGGTGAGCAGGTCATCGATGTCCTTGAAGTAATACGTGGTCGCCGACAGCGGCACACCTGCCTCGGCGGCCACTGCACGATGGCGCACGGCGCGCACGCCGTCGCGCACGACAATGCGCATCGCGGCGTCGAGAATGTCCTGGCGACGCTGCTCACTGCCCTGTCGGCTGGCCTTGCGACCCTGGTACTGAACACTTTCAGCGACCGCAGTGGCGATACCCGCTGCACCCTCTTGAGCTATTGCACCCATCACGACAGAACTTCCTCTGCTATTGCAAAATTAACCAATTGATACATTTGTACCAGACAGGCAATAAAAAGCCGCCTGTTTTAGGCGGCTTTTTAACTGAAACGTTTACGCTTGCGGTCGCATGTGCGGGAACAGGATCACATCGCGGATCGACGGCGAGTTGGTCAGCAACATCACCAGACGGTCGATGCCGATGCCTTCACCGGCCGTTGGCGGCATGCCGTACTCCAGCGCGCGAACGAAGTCGGCGTCGTAGTGCATGGCTTCGTCGTCGCCGGCGTCCTTGTCGGCCACCTGCGCCATGAAGCGCTCGGCCTGGTCTTCCGCGTCGTTCAACTCGGAGTAGGCGTTGGCGATTTCACGGCCACCGATGAACAGCTCGAAACGGTCGGTGACGTTCGGGTTGTCATCGTTGCGACGAGCCAGCGGCGAGACTTCGAACGGGTACTGAGTGATGAAGTGCGGCTGTTCCAGTTTGTGCTCGACCAGCTCTTCGAAAATCATCACCTGCAGCTTGCCCAGACCTTCGAAGCCCAGCACCTTGGCACCGGCCTTCTTGGCGATGGCGCGGGCCTTGTCGATGTCGTTCAGATCATCGGCAGTCAGCTCAGGGTTGTACTTGAGGATCGAGTCGAACACCGACAGACGCACGAACGGCTCGCCGAAGTGGAACACCTTGTCGCCGTACGGCACGTCGGTGCTGCCCAGCACCAGCTGCGCCAGCTCACGGAACAGTTCTTCGGTCAGGTCCATGTTGTCTTCGTAGTCGGCGTAAGCCTGGTAGAACTCCAACATGGTGAATTCAGGGTTGTGCCGAGTCGAGACGCCTTCGTTACGGAAGTTGCGATTGATCTCGAAAACCTTTTCAAAACCACCGACCACCAGACGCTTCAGATACAGCTCAGGGGCGATACGCAGGAACATTTCCATGTCCAGCGCGTTGTGGTGGGTTTCGAACGGCTTGGCCGCAGCGCCGCCCGGAATGGTCTGCAGCATCGGCGTTTCGACTTCGAGGAAGTCGCGCTTCATCAGGAAGCTGCGGATGTGCGCGATCACTTGCGAACGGACGCGGAAGGTCTGACGCACGTCTTCGTTGACGATCAGGTCAACGTAACGCTGACGGTAGCGCTGTTCGGTATCGGTCAGGCCGTGGTGCTTGTCCGGCAGCGGACGCAGCGATTTGGTCAGCAGACGCACGCTGGTCATTTCAACATACAGGTCGCCCTTGCCGGAACGCGCCAGGGTGCCTTCGGCAGCAATGATGTCGCCCATGTCCCAGGTTTTCACCGCGGCCAGGGTGTCTTCCGACAGGGTTTTACGGTTGACGTAGACCTGGATGCGACCGGTCATGTCCTGGATCACCATGAACGAACCACGGTTGAGCATGATGCGACCGGCAACCTTGACCGGGATTGCAGCCTCTGCCAGCTCTTCCTTGGTCTTGTCCGCGTATTTCTTCTGCAGTTCTTCGCAGTAGTTTTCGCGGCGGAAGTCGTTCGGGAAGGCATTGCCCTTGGCGCGCTCGGCAGCCAGCTTTTCCTTGCGCAGGGCGATCAGGGAGTTTTCTTCCTGTTGCAGGGCTTGCGGGTCGAGTTGTTGGTCGCTCATGTCTTTAGATATTCCATCAGGTTCGTTGCCCCCGGACCTTGCGGCCCGGGGATCGCCAGCAGGGCTGGCTCCTACAGGGATCGGGTTGAAGCAGCCGATGCTGTATTGCGTCTTTTACAGGCCCGATTTCAGGCTGGCATACAGGTATTCGTCGATGTCGCCGTCGAGTACCTTGTCGCAGTCGCTGCGTTCGATGTTGGTGCGCAGATCCTTGATCCGCGACGCATCGAGCACGTACGAGCGAATCTGGTGACCCCAGCCGATGTCGGATTTGGTGTCTTCCAGCGCTTGCGATGCGGCGTTGCGTTTCTGCATTTCCTGCTCGTACAACTTGGCCCGCAGCATTTTCATGGCGGTGTCCTTGTTGGCGTGCTGGGAACGTTCGTTCTGGCAGCTGACCACGGTGTTGGTCGGTACGTGAGTGATACGTACGGCCGAGTCGGTGGTGTTTACGTGCTGACCACCGGCACCCGAAGAACGATAGGTGTCGATTCGCAGGTCTGCCGGGTTGATTTCGATTTCGACCTTGTCGTCGATCTCTGGCGAGACGAACACCGCGGAGAACGAGGTGTGGCGACGGTTGCCGGAGTCGAACGGGCTCTTGCGCACCAGACGGTGCACGCCGATCTCGGTGCGCAGCCAGCCAAAGGCGTATTCGCCCTTGATGTGCACGGTCGCACCTTTGATACCGGCGACTTCACCGGCCGACAGTTCCATGATGGTCGCGTCGAAACCGCGTTTATCCGCCCAGCGCAGGTACATGCGCAGGAGGATGTTGGCCCAGTCCTGGGCTTCGGTGCCGCCGGAACCGGCCTGGATATCCAGGTAGGCGTTGTTCGGGTCCATTTCATGGCTGAACATGCGGCGGAATTCCAGCTTGGCCAGATTTTCCTCGAGACGGGCCAGCTCGGCGACGACATCGCCCACTGCGCCTTCGTCGTTTTCTTCGACGGCCATGTCCAGCAGATCGCGGCAATCGGCCAGGCCGGCGTTCAGTTCATCGAGGGTATCGACGATCTGCGCCAGCGCCGAACGCTCGCGGCCCAGCTCCTGGGCGTATTCAGGTTTGTTCCAGACACTCGGATCTTCAAGCTCGCGATTGACTTCAGTCAGACGCTCATGCTTTTGATCGTAGTCAAAGATACCCCCGAATAGTTTCGGAGCGCTCGGACAGGTCCTTGATGGTGTTCAGGATCGGATTGATTTCCATGACGGGCAGCACTCGTTGGCGAACTTTTGAAAGCCGGCGAGTATAACGTAATCAGGCTGTCACGGCAGCCCGTCTGGCGGGTGTGGGGATCATTAAAACCTTTGCCCTCACCCTAACCCTCTCCCAGAGGTAGAGGGGACCGATTGGGGGATATTTGAGAGATACGCCGAACTGAAAGGGCTTTGCCGATTCCATGATCGCCAAGGATTTCAAGCAGAAATTGGCGTATGGGCCTGCCCTCACCCTAGCCCTCTCCCGGAGGGAGAGGGGACCGATTGGGGGATGTTCGGGAGGTACGCCGACGTGAAAGGGCTTAGCTGAATCCGGAAATGTTGAGCTTGAAGATCCATAATCAAATCGGTCGATCAGGTCGATGTACAGCGCCAGACACCTCGGTCGGCCCCCTCTCCCTTTGGGAGAGGGCTGGGGTGAGGGTAAGCGTTTATTCGATCCCGACCTGATTACGCCCATTGTTCTTGGCCAGGTACAACCCACGATCCGCCGCCGAAATCAGCAAGCGACAATCACTACCCGCCTGCGGCACCATCGTCGCCAGACCAATACTGATGGTCAGGCTCGCCCCTTCCGCCGGGGTGTTGTGCGGAATTTTCAAGGATGCCACGGTCTGCCGCAGTTTCTCCGCCACCAGCCGCGCACCGCCCGGCGAGGTGTTCGGCAGCACCAGCACAAACTCTTCCCCGCCATAACGCGCCGGCAGATCCGACGGTCGCGCGCTGGCGTCACGGATCGCCGTGGCGACCTTGCGCAGCGCTTCGTCGCCTTCAACATGGCCAAAGCTGTCGTTGTAGGACTTGAAGTAATCGACATCGATCATCAACAACGACAGCTGGCTCTGATCGCGCAACGAGCGGCGCCATTCCAGTTCCAGGTATTCGTCGAAGTGCCGACGGTTGGACAGCCCGGTCAGGCCATCGGAGTTCATCAGCCGTTGCAGCACCAGATTGGTGTCGAGCAATTGCTGCTGGCTGACCCGCAGCGCGCGATACGCCGCGTCGCGTTGCAGCAGCGTCATGTACGAGCGCGAGTGATAGCGGATGCGCGCCACCAGTTCGATGGTGTCCGGCAGTTTCACCAGATAATCGTTGGCGCCGGCGGAGAACGCCGCGCTCTTGATCAGCGGGTCTTCCTTGGTCGACAGGACGATGATCGGAATGTCCTTGGTCGCCGGGTGATTGCGGTATTCACGCACCAGGCTCAGGCCATCGAGGCCGGGCATCACCAGGTCCTGGAGAATCACCGTCGGCTTGATCCGCACGGCCTGCGCGATGGCCTGCTGCGGGTCGGAGCAGAAGTGAAAGTCGATGTTTTCTTGATTCGACAGCCCACGGCGCACCGCTTCGCCGATCATCGCCTGATCGTCCACCAACAACACCATGGCGGCGTTTTCGTCGGTTTTAATGTCGTCGATCTGTAAGTCATTCATGGGCGGTCACCTGTGTACTGCGGGGGCCAGGATTGCCGATAAACCTGTTCATTTTGGGAAAACCTCCAGCAATCGTGGCGCTATCTTTTCCAGTGCACGGATTTCAACCGCGGCATCAATCGCCGCAGCAGCCTTGGGCATGCCGTACACCGCACTGCTTTGCTGATCCTGCGCGATGGTCAGGTAACCCTGCTGACGCATGAGCTTAAGCCCTTGCGCCCCGTCGCGCCCCATCCCGGTCAATAAAACCCCGACGGCGTCGCCATTCCAATAGCTGGCGACACTCTCGAAAAACACATCGATCGAGGGCCGATAGATTTCGTTGACCGGCTCGGCGGTGTAGGCCAGCGTGCCGTTTTTCAGTAAGCGAATATGGTGATTGGTGCCGGCCAGCAGCACCGCGCCGGCTTGCGGCGGTTCGCCCTCGCGGGCCAGACGCACATCGAGGCCGCTGGCGCTGGCCAGCCATTCGGCCATGCCGGCGGCGAACACCTGATCGACGTGCTGCACCAGCACAATGGCTGCCGAAAAATCCTTCGGCAAGCCTTTGAGCAGGACTTCCAGCGCCGCCGGCCCACCAGCCGACGAGCCAATCGCCACCAGCCGCTGGCACGAAGCGGAACTGCGCTGGGCCGGTGGCGCCGGCCGCGAACGCGTGGGCTTCTCGCCGATCAGCCAGCCAATATTGAGGATCTTGCGCAGCAACGGCGCGGCGGCTTCCCGAGCGTCGCCGGCGCCGAGTGCCGGAGTGTCGACCACATCCAGCGCGCCGTGGCCCATGGCTTCAAAGACCCGATGCACGTTCTGCTGGCGGTCAACGGTCACGATGACAATGGCACACGGGGTTTCGGCCATGATCCGGCGGGTGGCTTCGACGCCGTCCATCACCGGCATGATCAGGTCCATCAGGATCAGATCCGGGGTGTTTTCGGCGCACAGTTGCACCGCCTCGGCGCCGTTGCGGGCGACCCAGACCACCTGATGCGCCGGCTCGAAGGCCAGCGCCCGGCGCAGGGCCTCCACCGCCATGGGCATGTCGTTGACGATTGCGATCTTCATGCCCGCGCTCCTCCAATAAGCTCGACCACTGCGTCGAGCAGGGCGTCGTCATGAAAACTGGCTTTGGCTAAATAATAGTCAGCGCCGGCATCGAGGCCACGGCGGCGATCCTCTTCGCGATCCTTGTACGACACGACCATCACCGGCAGCGATTGCAGGCGATTGTCGCGGCGCAGCAGAGTTACCAGTTCGATGCCGTCCATGCGCGGCATGTCGATGTCGGTGATCAGCAAATCGAAGTCCTCCGAACGCAGTGCGTTCCAACCGTCCATGCCGTCCACCGCCACCGCAACGTCGTAGCCGCGATTGAGCAGCAGTTTGCGTTGCAGTTCGCGCACGGTCAGCGAATCGTCGACCACCAGCACGCGTTTGCGCGCGGCTTCGGCGGCTTGATTGCCGTGACGGGCGATGCGTTCAAGGCGCCCGGTATTGAGCAGTTTGTCCACCGAACGCAACATGTCTTCGACGTCGACGATCAGTACTACCGAGCCATCGTCGAGCAGGGCGCCGGCGGAGATGTCCTGCACTTTGCCCAGCCGCTCGTCGAGTGGCAAGACCACCAGCGTGCGCTCGCCAATAAAGCGCTCCACGGCAACCCCGTAAACCGCATCGCGCTCACGGATCACCACGACTTTGAGGGTTTCGCCACTGTTCTGGCTGGCCGGGCGGTTGAGCAACTGGCTGGCCGCGACCAGGCCGACGTGCTGGCCCTCGTGCCAGAAATGCTGACGGCCCTCGACCTGCACGATGTCTTCCGGGGCCAGGTCGCACATGCGTTCGATGTGCGCCAGTGGGAAGGCGTACGCCTCTTCACCGACCTCCACCACCAGACTGCGCACCACCGACAAGGTCAACGGCACTTCGAGGTGAAAGCGACTGCCCTCGCCTGCGGTCTGCTCCAACTCTACGGCGCCGCGCAACTGGCGAACCATGTGTTGAACGGCATCGAGGCCGACGCCCCGCCCGGACACTTCGGTGACCGTGTCGCGCAGGCTGAAACCAGGCAGAAAGAGGAAGGTCAGCAGTTCTTCCTCGCTCAACTGCGCCGCCGTTTCCGCTGGGGATAACTGCCGCTCGACAATGCTGCGGCGGACTTTTTCCAGGTCGACGCCGTTGCCGTCATCGCTCAATTCCAGCACTAGCAGACCGGCCTGATGCGAGGCGCGCAGGCGGATCAGGCCCTCTTCAGGCTTGCCCTTGAGCAGCCGTTGCTCCGGGGTTTCGATGCCGTGATCGACGGCGTTGCGCAACAAATGAGTCAGCGGTGCTTCGAGTTTCTCCAGCACGTCGCGGTCGACCTGGGTTTTCTCGCCTTCGATCTCCAGGCGTACCTGTTTGCCGAGGCTGCGGCCCAGATCGCGGACCATGCGCACCTGGCCGGTAAGCACATCGGCAAATGGCCGCATGCGGCAGGCCAACGCGGTGTCGTAAAGCACTTGCGCGCGTTGGCTGGCCTGCCAGGCGAATTCGTCGAGTTCGGCGTTTTTCTCGCTCAGCAGTTGCTGGGATTCGGCGAGCAAACGGCGCGCGTCTTCCAGGGCTTCCAGCGCTTCAAGGCTCAGCGCGTGTTCCTTGAGGTGCACGTTGAGGTTTTCCAACGCGCGCAGGCCGTTGTTCTGCATGCGCTTGAGGCGTTGCATGGTCGCCAGGTGCGGTTTCAGGCGTTGGGTTTCTACCAGCGATTTGCTCGACAGATCGAGCAGGCTGTTCAGGCGCTCGGCGGTAACGCGCAAGACGCGTTCGCCACCTTCGGTAGTGCGTTTGTTTTTGCGTGGCGCTGGCTCTGGCGTCTCACTCGCAACGTCGATGACGGGCGCTGGCGGCGTCGGCTCAACTCGCGGAGCTTGCAGTTGCAATTCGGCCATGACTGGCGCTGCGACAGCAGGCGAGGACGATGGATCCAGCAACTGCGCCATCAACGCCACATACGCTTCGATGTCAGCCGGTTGTGGAGCATTCGCTGGCGTGGCAATGCGCATCAGCAAATCGGTGCCCTGCAACAGCGCATCAATGTGCTCGGGGCGCAGCAATAACCGCCCTTCCTGCGCACTGACCAGGCAATCCTCCATGACATGCGCAACGCTGACACCGCTGTCGATGCCGACAATTCGCGCCGCACCTTTGAGCGAGTGCGCCGCACGCATGCACGATTCCAGCTGATCGGCCTGGGTCGGGTTGCGCTCCAGCGCCAGCAGCCCGGCGCTGAGTACTTGGGTCTGCGCTTCGGCTTCGAGGCTGAACAGCTCCAGCAGCGAGGCGTCGCGCATTTGCTCGGGGGTCATGTGAGGCTCCGGGTCACGGCGGACAACAGCTGTTCTTCATCCAGCCAACGCAGGCTGCGACCGCGATATTGCAGAACACCACGGGTGTATTTGGCACTGGCTTGCGCGCCGGATTGCGAAGCCGCATCGAGAATGCGTTCATCGATGGCATGAATGCCGTCGACCTCATCCACCGGCACCACCACCGGTCCGCCATGGGCGGCAATGATCAACATGCGCGGCATGATTCTCGCGCCTGTGGCTGGCGCCGAGTTGCCATCCAGATCAAGCAACTCAACCAGCGACAGGCACGCCACCAGCGCGCCGCGTACATTGGCCACACCGAGCAAGGCGCGCGAGCGCTGGTGCGGCAACGAGTGAATCGCCTGCAACGGCGCCACTTCAACAAGGCTGCGCGTCGCCAGTCCCAGCCATTCTTCGCCGAGACGGAACATCAGCAACGAGCGGGTTTTCACATCGCTTTCTACGGCAGTCGCCACCGGGTCGCGCTCGTCCTGCTGCAACGCATAACGGTCGAGCAGGCGCGTGGCGGCGGCGGAATACACCGAACAATTGCGGCAATGAATGTGCTCTTCGAGCAGCGGACAGGATTTGTCGCCATGGATGCCGATGCGGTTCCAGCAATCGTCGATGGCCCGGGCGTCTTCGTGGGTGACGTTCAAGGTGTCGGACGGGATCATCGTTTACGCTCACTGTCGGCGGTGCGCCCGCTGCGGGCGGCGCGCTCCTGCAATCGTCTGGCACCGACGCTGTCGCCCTGGGCCTGCAGCAATGCGGCCAGGTGCATCAACGCTTCGGGATGTTGCGGTTCGAGGTACAACGCCTTGCGGTAGAAACCCTGGGCTTCGAGGGTCAGGCCGGCGACATCGCTGAGCAAGCCGAGCCAGTAAAAGACTTGGGCCACCGGTTCGTGGCTGCGCAAATACTGTTCGCACGCCGCCCGGGCTTCGGCGCTTTTGCCTTCGTTAGCCAGTGCAGCGATGTTGGCCAGCAACGTCGCCGCGTCCGGGTTCGCGCTTTTGCTGGCGATTGGCAGTGGTGTTACGGCAGCAAACGGTCGATTGCGCACCGGCGCTGGCGGCGTGCTGCGCTGCGGTTGGCTGATCGGCACCGCGATCGGTTTGGCTGTCGGCAGCGGTTCGGGATGCGGCTCACTGTGGCGACTGAAGGCAAAGGATTGCGGGATGCCGATCGAACGCATGCCCAACCGCCCGAGCAGACTGCCCTCGGCCGGGCCGATAAACAGCACGCCATCGAAGTGCGTCAGGCGCTTGAGCACCTCGAACACCAGTTTTTGCGTCGGCTGATCGAAATAGATCAGCAGGTTGCGGCAGAACACGAAATCGAACGCCGGCTCACTGGCCAGCAGCGTCGGATCGAGCACGTTGCCGACCTGCAAACGCACTTGCTCACGGACGTTTTCATTGACTCGATGACCGTCCTGCTCAGACGTGAAGTGCCGCTCGCGAAAGTCCAGATCCTGACCGCGAAACGAATTCTTTCCGTACAACGCGCGCCGCGCCTTCTCCACCGACAGCGGACTGACGTCCATGCCGTCGACCTTGAACTGATGAGGCTTGAGCCCGGCATCGAGCAAGGCCATGGCAATCGAATACGGTTCTTCGCCGGTGGAACACGGCAGGCTGAGGATGCGCAAGGCACGCATGTTGTTCAGTTCGCCAAGGCGTTTGCGGGCGAGTTTGCCCAGCGTCGCGAAAGATTCCGGGTAGCGGAAAAACCATGTCTCGGGAACGATCACCGCTTCGATCAACGCTTGTTGTTCATCCCGCGAGCCTTGCAGCAACTGCCAATACTCATTGGCATGCGCCGCTTGCGAGAGCGTGGTGCGCTGACGCACCGCGCGCTCAATGATCGCCGGGCCCACCGACGTCACATCGAGGCCGATGCGCTCCTTGAGAAAGTCGAAAAAACGTTGATCGCCGCTCATGGCTGCGCCTCAAGCTGCGCCGGATTCAACGGCGGATCGGGGAACAGCAAAGTACGCACGGCGTCATCGAGCAAATCATTGACCCGTACCCATTGCACCAATCCCTGCGCATCTTCACGCACCGGGCCGAGGTAAGGCGCCTCGCGGTTGTCGAGGCCGTAAGGCTGAAACTCTTGCGGATGGCAACGCAGGGTGTCGGTGGCCTGTTCCAGAATCAGCCCAAGCCATTGCGCCGGTTGCGACTGATCAGGCTGGAAATTGACCAGCACCAGACGCGTGCTGGTACGCGCCTGAGCGGGATGGCCAAAGGTCAATGCGCTGAGGTCGATTACCGGGACTACCGCACCGCGATAAGCGAACACACCGGCAACCCATTGCGGCGCCCGCGCGATCGGCTTCAACGGCAGGCGCGGCAACACTTCGGCAACTTCAGTAGCGCGCAGGGCGTAACGTTCGCTGCCGATGCGAAACAGCAGGAACAACGCCGGCTTCGCCACCTGCGCGGCGCTGCGTTTGGCGATGATTTCACTCATCAGACTTTGAATCGCGAAACGCCGCTGCGCAGCCCGACGGCCACCTGGCTCAGTTCGTCGATGGCGAAACTGGCCTGACGCAACGACTCGACGGTCTGGCTGCTGGCATCCCCCAACTGCACCAGCGCGTGGTTGATCTGCTCGGCACCGGTGGCCTGCGCCTGCATGCCCTCATTGACCATCAACACCCGCGGCGCCAGCGCCTGCACCTGATGGATGATCTGCGACAGCTGCTCGCCAACCTGCTGCACTTCGGACATGCCACGGCGTACTTCTTCGGAGAACTTGTCCATGCCCATCACACCCGCCGACACCGCCGACTGGATCTCGCGAACCATTTGCTCGATGTCGTAAGTGGCCACGGCGGTCTGATCCGCCAGACGCCGAACTTCCGTGGCGACCACGGCAAAACCGCGTCCGTACTCGCCGGCCTTCTCGGCTTCAATCGCTGCGTTGAGCGACAACAGGTTAGTCTGATCGGCGACTTTGACGATGGTCACCACCACCTGATTGATGTTGCCGGCCTTCTCGTTGAGGATCGCCAGTTTGGCGTTGACCAGATCGGCCGCGCCCATCACCGAGTGCATGGTGTCTTCCATCCGCGCCAGACCCTGCTGCCCGGAACCGGCAAGCACCGAGGCCTGATCGGCGGCGGTGGACACTTCGGTCATGGTGCGCACCAAGTCGCGCGAGGTGGCGGCGATCTCGCGCGACGTCGCGCCGATTTCGGTAGTGGTGGCAGCGGTTTCGGTGGCGGTGGCTTGTTGTTGCTTGGAGGTGGCGGCGATCTCGGTCACCGAAGTGGTCACCTGCACCGAGGAGCGCTGGGCTTGCGACACCAGCGCGGTCAGCTCGGTCATCATGTCGTTGAAGCCGGTTTCGACGGCGCCGAATTCGTCCTTGCGATCGAGGTTCAGACGCGAACTGAGGTCACCGGTGCGCATGGTTTCGAGGATCTGCACAATGCGGTTCATCGGCGCCATGATTGCGCGCATCAGCAACAGACCGCACAGGCCAGCGGCGAGGACAGCGACCAACAGGGAAATGAACATGCTGACTTTGGCTGCGGCCACGGCATCGTCGATATTGTTCATGGCCTGATCGGCGACTGTCTTGTTTTCGCCGATGATGTCGTTGAGCTTCATGCGCCCGGAATACCAGGCAGGCGTGAGCTTGTCGTGGAACATCCTGACCGCGTCCGCTTCCAGGTTGCGTTTGTGCAGATCCAGCACGGCATCCTGAATCTGGATGTAGGCGTCGTGATACTTCTCGAACGCGGCGAACTCGAGACGATCCTCGTCGGTCGCCATGGTTTTGCGATAGTTGGCCATCTGCTCCTGCAGACGCGCCTCGAACGCCTTGTAGTCAGCCGCGTCCTCGCTGGAAATCCCCTGACCTTCCTTGAGCCCGAGCAGTTCCTGAGTCTGCAGATAACTATCGACCCACGCACCTCGAATCATCGAGCTGTAATAAACGCCGGGAATCGCGTCATCACGCACGCTGTTTTCACTGACCTCGATCTTCAACAGCCGTGAATACGAAACGACGACCATCAGCAACATGATGGCGATAATCACCGCAAAGCTCGCCAAAATGCGTTGGCGCAACGTCCAGTTCTTCACAGTGATTCCTCGTGCCTAGTCGAAATGCGGGGAGTATAGCCGAGGGCGGTGTTTCATTTATAAGACGCTTTGTAACCCTCGGGCCTGTCCGCCTGGGTCGCGGGAGGGCTCTGGGCTGGGACTGTCCGACAATTGCGGGTGGGCGTGCCAGTGGGGTAATGGCAAAAGGAGGCGATAGATCGGCCATGGCGTATGCAGTGAGGCTGAAACATCATCGCGAGCAGGCTCCGTGCACGCCGGAATAACCTGTGGGAGCGAGCTTGCTCGCGAAGAGGCCGGAACGGTCAACATCGATGTCGTCTGACCCGGCGCTTTCGCGAGCAGGCTCGCTCCCACAGGGGGTTGCGATTGTTAAAGCACGCCGTCTCTACACAGAGGCCAGCCGCACCTGCTTCTCCAGTTCCACCTTCAAACCTGGCTCCAGCTTCAACTGGCGCGCCAGTTCATCCAGATATGACTTCTCCATGAAGTTCTCCTCATCCACCAGCATTACACTGGCGATGTACATTTCTGCCGCCATCTCCGGCGTGCTCGCGGCCCGTGCGACGTCGGTGGGGTCGAGGGGTTTGTTGAGTTCGGCGTGGAGCCAGTTCTGTAGCTCCTGATCGTTGTCGAGTTTGGTGAATTCGCCTTCGATCAGTTGACGCTCGCGGTCATCGATGTGGCCGTCGGCCTTCGCGGCAGCGACCAGCGCCTTGAGAATGGCCTGGCTGTGTTGTTCGGCCTGCACCGGAGGCAGACGGTCGAGGGTCTGTGGTTCGCGTTGCGGGGCCGTGCCTTTTTGCGCGTTGTAGTTGCCGTAGGCCTTGTAGGCCAGTACGCCCAGCGCGGCCAGCCCGCCGTAGATCGCGACTTTACCGCCGACCTTGCGCACTTTCTTGTTACCGAGCAACAAGCCCATCGCGCCAGCAGCTAACGCGCCACCACCTGCGCCGGACAAAAGACTGCCGAGGCCGCCAGTGCCTGAAGAACCGCCGAGCAAACCGCCCAAGCCACCGGCCGCCGGTTTGTTGTGCGTTCCGCCAGCCTTGTTCTGCAACAGATCCTGGCCAGATTTAAGCAGTTGATCGAGCAATCCACGGGTGTTCATGTTCCGCCTCCAAAACAGGGGTTATCCGGATCTATAAGGCCCTCAGCCTAGTTCGAAAGTGCCCCTGCCCGGCCCGCGAGTGTGCTTCCAGATGTTGCTCAGTACGCCCGAGCCGTTCGCGAAAATAGATATACACTCAGGCCAATCTATAAAAACCGCCCACTGGGTACCCCTTCTCATGATGACCTTGCGTCAGATTCGTCATTTCATCGCCGTGGCCGAGACCGGCTCGATCTCCGCCGCCGCGCAAACTGCATTCATTTCCCAATCGACTCTGACGCTGGCGATCCAGCAACTGGAAGAGGAAATCGGCGTCAGCCTGTTCAGCCGCCACGCCAAGGGCATGACCCTGACGCATCAAGGGCATCAATTCCTGCGTCAGGCGCACCTGATTCTCGCGACCGTCGACAACGCCAAGCGCAGCCTGCAACAGAGTACCGATCAGGTCGCCGGGCAGTTGATCGTCGGCGTGACCAGTCTGGTCGCCGGTTATTACCTAGCGGATTTGCTCACACGATTCCAACGCGCCTATCCCAATGTCGAGATCCGTGTGATGGAAGACGAGCGCCCTTACATCGAGCATTTGCTGGTCAGCGGCGAGATTGATGTCGGCGTGCTGATCCTCTCCAACCTCGAAGATCGCCACGCTTTGCAAACTGAAGTACTGACCCACTCACCGCACCGTTTGTGGCTGCCAGCCCAGCATCCACTGCTGGAGCACGACAGCATCAACCTCGCCGACGTCGCCCGCGAGCCGCTGATTCAACTGAACGTCGATGAGATGGATCGCAACGCCCAGCGTTTTTGGCGCGGTTCCGGGCTGCAACCGAAGATCACTCTGCGAACCGCGTCCACCGAGGCCGTGCGAAGCCTGGTCGCCGCCGGTTTGGGCGTGTCGATTCAACCGGACATGACTTATCGCCCGTGGTCATTGGAGGGCGACATCATCGAAGCGCGTCCGATCGCCGACCTCAACCAGACCCTCGACGTTGGTCTGGCCTGGCGTCGTGGCACCGCGCGCCCGGCATTGGTCGACCCATTCCTGACCGTAGCCCGTGAACAACCCCACGGCGGACGCAAGCCATCTATTTAATCGAACGCAGCCTTCAGTATTTAGAATTTGTCGACCTCGGAGCCGCGCACTAGTCTTGCTGCATCTATAAGACGGTCGGCTCCCGGTTTCAGGGAGCAACAATGGCCACACAAGAAAAGAGATCGCGGAAAATGGCTGGCGCGCAGACCCCGATGTGTACCGCGTTGTTGATCGACGGCGAATTGGTCGCTGGGGAAGGTTTTGTCGAGCCGATTCTTAACCCGGCCACCGGTGAGATCCTCACGCACATCGCCGAGGCCAGCACCGAGCAAGTCGAAGCCGCCATCCTCGCCGCCCACCGCGCCTTTGCCGAATGGTCGCGCACCACACCGCAGCAACGTTCCAACCTGCTGCTCGACATCGCCAACGCCGTGGAAAAACACGCCGATCACCTCGCCCGCCTCGAATCGCTGAACTGCGGCAAGCCGCTGCACCTGGCGCGTCAGGACGATCTGACCGCGACCGTCGATGTATTCCGCTTCTTCGCCGGCGCCGTGCGCTGCCAGACCGGTCAGCTCAGCGGTGAATACCTGCCGGGTTACACCAGCATGGTTCGTCGCGATCCGATTGGCGTGATCGCCTCGATTGCGCCGTGGAATTACCCGATCATGATGGCCGCGTGGAAAATCGCCCCGGCCCTCGCCGCCGGCAACACGCTGGTGTTCAAACCCTCCGAGCACACGCCGCTGTCGATCCTCGCGCTGGCGCCAGCGCTCGCCGAGATTCTTCCGCGCGGGGTGATCAACATCATCTGCGGGGGTGGCGAAGGCGTCGGCAGCCATTTGGTCGGTCACGCCAAAGTGCGCATGGTCTCGCTGACCGGCGATATCGTCACCGGGCAGAAAATCCTCCAGGCCGCCGCGAAAACCCTGAAACGCACGCACCTCGAACTCGGCGGCAAAGCCCCGGTAATCGTCTGCAACGACGCCGACATCCAGGCCGTGGTCGACGGAGTGCGCACTTACGGTTACTACAACGCCGGCCAGGACTGCACCGCCGCATGCCGGATCTACGCGCAGGCCGGGATTCACGACAAATTGGTCGCCGAACTCGGCCAAGCCGTCAGCAGCCTGCGCTTCGCCGGCAAACGTGATGCCGACAACGAGATCGGCCCGCTGATCAGCACCCGCCAACGCGACCGCGTAGCCAGTTTTGTCGAGCGCGCCCTCGGCCAACCACACATCGAGCGGGTGACCGGTGCGGCGGTGCATTCCGGTGCCGGTTTCTACTATCAACCGACGTTGCTCGCCGGATGCAAACAGAGCGACGAAATCGTTCAGCGCGAAGTGTTCGGCCCGGTGGTCACCGTGACCCGTTTCGACGAACTCGCGCAAGCCGTCGACTGGGCCAACGACTCCGAATACGGCCTCGCTTCGTCGGTGTGGACACAGAATCTGGACAAGGCGATGCAGGTCGCCGCGCGTCTGCAATACGGCTGCACCTGGATCAACAGCCATTTCATGCTGGTCAGCGAAATGCCCCACGGCGGGCTGAAGCGCTCCGGTTACGGCAAAGACTTATCCAGTGATTCGCTGCAGGACTACAGCGTGGTGCGGCACATCATGGCCCGCCACGGCCAGCATCTCTGACTACGCTAATAACAAGCCGCCAACGGTATGCTTCACCGCGTTCACAACTGCCCCGACCATAATTTAAAGAAGAGGGTTCAACCATGTTCGTGCACAAGACCACACTGCTCAGTGCAATCACCACGGCCCTGCTGGCCAGCGCAAGCATTTCAGCCGCCGAGCCGCTGAAGGCTGTCGGCGCTGGCGAAGGTCAGCTGGATATCGTTGCATGGCCGGGTTACATCGAACGTGGCGAGAGCGACAAGGCTTACGACTGGGTCACCGGTTTCGAAAAAGAAACCGGCTGCAAGGTCAATGTGAAGACCGCTGCAACCTCCGACGAAATGGTCAGCCTGATGGCCAAGGGCGGTTATGACCTGGTCACCGCGTCGGGCGATGCCTCGCTGCGGTTGATCGTCGGCAAACGTGTGCAACCGATCAACACTGCGTTGATCCCAAACTGGAACACCCTCGACCCGCGCCTGAAAGACGCGCCGTGGTACGTGGTCAACCAGCAGACTTACGGCACCCCGTATCAATGGGGCCCGAACGTACTGATGTACAACACCAACGTGTTCAAGACCGCGCCGAGCAGTTGGAGCGTGGTGTTCGCCGCGCAGGATTTGCCCGACGGCAAATCGAACAAGGGCCGCGTACAGGCTTATGACGGGCCGATCTACATTGCCGATGCGGCGCTGTATCTGAAGTCGACCAAGCCCGAATTGGGCATCAAGGATCCGTACCAACTCACCGAAGATCAGTACAAAGCCGTGCTCGACCTGTTGCGCGCGCAGCAGCCGCTGATCCACCGCTACTGGCACGACACCACGGTACAGATGAGCGACTTCAAAAACGAAGGCGTGGTGGCGTCGAGTGCCTGGCCGTATCAGGTCAACGGTTTGATGAACGAGAAGCAGCCGATTGCTTCGACCATTCCGAAAGAAGGCGCTACGGGTTGGGCTGATACCACGATGCTGCACGCCGAGGCCAAACACCCGAACTGCGCGTACAAGTGGATGGACTGGTCGCTGAAACCGAAAGTCCAGGGTGATGTGGCGGCGTGGTTTGGTTCGTTGCCGGCGGTGCCAGCGGCGTGCAAGGAGAGCGAATTGCTGGGTGCTGAAGGTTGCAAGACCAACGGTTTCGACCAGTTCGACAAGATCGCCTTCTGGAAAACCCCGCAGGCTGAAGGTGGCAAGTTTGTGCCGTATAGCCGCTGGACCCAGGACTACATCGCGATCATGGGTGGCCGCTAAGCCCGGGAGCACCTCGGTCTAGCTCCCTTTCCCCCTCGCCCCCCTGGGGGCGGTCCGACGTTTCGGGAGGGCTGGGGTGAGGGGGTAGCTTTTGCCTTTGCTCTTGATTGAAGGGCAACGGCCAATAAAGCCACCCTCACCCCCCACCCTCTCCCGGAGGGAGAGGGAGCTAAAAGCAATTTCAGCGCCCTGCACACCTACTGTAGGAGCTGCCGCAGGCTGCGATCTTTTCGACGCACACACGACTTTTTTGAAAGCCCGTTTTACCGGAGCACCGCACCATGACGCTTGCAGTCCAGTTCACCAACGTTTCCCGGCAGTTCGGCGAGGTGAAGGCCGTTGACCGGGTTTCCATCGATATCGAGGACGGCGAGTTCTTTTCCATGCTCGGCCCTTCCGGCTCGGGCAAAACCACCTGCCTGCGCCTGATCGCCGGGTTCGAACAACCGAGCGCCGGCTCGATCCGCATCCACGGCGCCGAAGCGGCCGGGTTGCCGCCGTATCAACGTGATGTAAACACGGTGTTTCAGGATTACGCGCTATTCCCGCACATGAACGTGCTCGACAACGTCGCTTACGGATTAAAGGTCAAAGGTGTCGGTAAAACCGAGCGCCACAAACGTGCCGAAGAAGCCTTGGACATGGTCGCCCTCGGCGGTTATGGCGCGCGCAAACCGGTGCAATTGTCCGGCGGTCAGCGCCAGCGCGTGGCCCTCGCCCGCGCTCTGGTCAATCGTCCGCGTGTGCTGCTGCTCGATGAGCCGTTGGGGGCACTCGATCTGAAACTGCGCGAACAAATGCAAAGTGAATTGAAGAAGCTGCAACGCCAGCTCGGCATCACCTTCATCTTCGTCACTCACGATCAAACCGAAGCGCTGTCGATGTCCGATCGCGTCGCCGTGTTCAACAAGGGGCGCATCGAACAAGTCGACACGCCGCGCAATCTGTACATGAAACCGACCACCACATTCGTGGCTGAATTCGTCGGCACCTCGAACGTGATTCGCGGCGATCTGGCCCGCCAAATCAGCGGCCATCCGCAGCCGTTTTCGATCCGTCCGGAACATGTACGTTTTGCCGAAGGCCCGCTGGCCAGTCACGAAATCGAAGTCAGCGGTCTGCTCCATGACATCCAGTATCAGGGCAGCGCCACGCGTTATGAATTGAAGCTGGATAACGGTCAGACCCTGAGCATCAGCCACGCCAACAATCAATGGATCGACAGCAGCGCACAGCACCAGACCGGCCAGCGTCTGAGTGCGCGTTGGGCGCGGGAAGCGATGATTCCGTTGCACGACACCGTGACGAGCGGGGTTTGATATGAGCACGCTCGCGATGACTGCATCGCCGCCGTTGCGCCGGTTTTCCAACCTGCTCTACCGCAAGCCCAACCTGTACTTGTCGATGCTGCTGGTGCCGCCGTTGCTGTGGTTTGGCGCGATCTACCTCGGCTCGCTGCTGGTGCTGTTGTGGCAGGGTTTCTACACCTTCGACGACTTCACCATGGCGGTCACGCCGGACCTGACCCTGGCGAATTTTGCCGCGCTGTTTCAGCCGTCGAACTTCGACATCATCCTGCGCACGCTGAGCATGGCCATCGTCGTGTCGATCGCCAGCGCCATCGTTGCGTTCCCGATTGCCTACTACATGGCGCGCTACACCACGGGCAAAACCAAGGCGTTTTTCTACATCGCAGTGATGATGCCGATGTGGGCCAGTTACATCGTCAAGGCGTATGCGTGGACGTTGCTGCTGGCCAAGGGCGGCGTGGCGCAGTGGTTCGTGCAGCACCTTGGATTGGAGCCGGTGTTGCAGTTCATTCTGGGGATTCCCGGAGTGGGCGGTAGCACCTTGTCGACCTCGCATCTGGGGCGGTTCATGGTGTTCGTTTATATCTGGCTGCCGTTCATGATTCTACCGATTCAGGCGTCGCTGGAACGTCTGCCGCCGTCGCTGTTGCAGGCCTCCGCTGACCTTGGGGCCAAGCCGCGTCAGACCTTTATGCAGGTGATCTTGCCGCTGTCGATTCCGGGCATCGCCGCCGGTTCGATCTTCACGTTTTCGCTGACCTTGGGCGACTTCATCGTGCCGCAACTGGTCGGGCCGCCAGGTTACTTCGTCGGCAGCATGGTGTACGCGCAGCAAGGTGCGATCGGCAATATGCCGATGGCCGCCGCGTTTACGTTGGTGCCGATTGTGTTGATCGCGGTTTACCTGTCCATCGTCAAACGACTGGGGGCCTTCGATGCGCTCTGAAAGGGCTTCAATCGGGCTACGAATCGCAGCCTGGGGCGGGCTGGTGTTTCTGCACTTCCCGATCCTGATCATCTTCCTTTACGCCTTCAACACTGAAGAAGCCGCGTTCAGCTTTCCGCCGAAGGGCTTCACGCTGCACTGGTTCAGCGTGGCGTTTTCGCGGCCGGATGTTCTGGAGGCGATCAAGCTTTCGTTGCAGATCGCAGCCATCGCCACGTTGATTGCGATGGTCCTCGGCACCTTGGCTTCAGCAGCGTTGTACCGCCGGGATTTCTTCGGCAAACAAGGCATCTCGCTGATGCTGATTTTGCCGATTGCGCTGCCGGGGATCATCACCGGGATCGCACTGCTGGCGACGTTTAAAACGCTGGGGATCGAGCCGGGGATGTTCACCATCATCGTCGGCCACGCGACCTTCTGCGTGGTGATCGTCTACAACAACGTCATCGCCCGCCTGCGCCGTACTTCGCACAGTTTGATCGAGGCCTCGATGGATCTCGGCGCCGATGGCTGGCAGACCTTTCGCTACATCATCCTGCCCAACCTCGGCTCGGCGTTGCTGGCCGGCGGCATGTTGGCGTTTGCGCTGTCGTTCGACGAAATCATCGTTACCACGTTTACCGCCGGGCATGAGCGCACGTTGCCGTTGTGGCTACTTAACCAACTGAGCCGGCCACGGGATGTACCGGTGACCAACGTCGTCGCCATGCTGGTGATGATGGTGACGATGCTGCCAATCCTCGGCGCGTATTACCTGACGCGTGGTGGCGAGAGCGTCGCCGGCAGCGGCGGCAAATAACCGAATAACGGTTTCGGCAGAACAATAAAAGTATTAGTGAGGACAACAGACATGCAAACCAAACTCTTGATCAACGGCCAACTGGTCAACGGCGAAGGCCCGGCGCAACCGGTGCTCAATCCCTCGCTCGGCGAAGTCCTGGTAGAAATCAACGAAGCCAGCGAAGCCCAGGTCGATGCCGCCGTGCGCGCCGCCGACAACGCTTTCGCCGACTGGTCGCAAACCGCGCCGAAAGACCGTTCGCTGCTGCTGCTCAAACTCGCCGACGCCATCGAAGCCCACGGCGAAGAACTGGCCAAACTGGAATCCGATAATTGCGGCAAACCCTACAGCGCCGCGCTCAACGACGAGATTCCGGCGATTGCCGACGTGTTCCGTTTCTTCGCCGGCGCCAGCCGTTGCATGAGCGGTTCGGCCGCTGGCGAATACCTGCCCGGCCACACCTCGATGATCCGCCGCGATCCGGTCGGCGTGATTGCCTCCATCGCGCCGTGGAACTATCCGCTGATGATGGTCGCCTGGAAAATCGCCCCGGCGCTGGCCGCGGGTAATACCGTAGTGCTCAAACCGTCGGAACAAACCCCGCTGACCGCGTTGCGTCTGGCCGAACTGGCGTCAGAAATCTTCCCGGCTGGCGTACTCAATCTGGTGTTTGGTCGTGGGCCTACCGTAGGCAGTCCGTTGGTCACACACCCGAAAGTGCGCATGGTTTCGCTGACCGGCTCCATCGCCACGGGCGCCAATATCATTTCCAGCACTGCCGACAGCGTCAAACGCATGCATATGGAACTGGGCGGTAAGGCGCCGGTAATCATCTTCGATGACGCCGATATCGGCGCGGCGGTGGAAGGCATTCGTACCTTTGGTTTTTACAACGCCGGGCAGGACTGCACCGCCGCGTGCAGGATTTATGCGCAGCAAGGTATCTACGACAAGTTCGTCGAGAAACTCGGCGCGGCGGTCAGCAGCATCAAGTATGGCTTGCAGGATGATCCGTCGACCGAACTGGGGCCGTTGATCACTGCACAACATCGCGACCGTGTTGCCGGGTTTGTCGAGCGTGCCGTGGCGCAGTCGCACATTCGTTTGATCACTGGTGGCAAGGCTGTCGACGGTAACGGGTTCTTCTTTGAACCAACCGTTTTGGCCGATGCGCAGCAGGACGACGAGATTGTCCGTCGCGAAGTGTTTGGGCCGGTGGTTTCGGTGACTAAGTTCACCGATGAAGCGCAGGCGCTGGAATGGGCGAACGACTCGGATTACGGCCTCGCCTCCTCCGTGTGGACGGCAGATGTCGGACGCGCCCATCGCATGTCGGCGCGCTTGCAGTACGGCTGCACGTGGGTGAATACGCACTTCATGCTCGTCAGCGAAATGCCCCATGGCGGTCAGAAATTGTCCGGCTACGGGAAAGACATGTCCATGTATGGGCTGGAGGACTACACCACGGTTCGGCATGTGATGTTCAAGCATTAACAGCGAAAAGATCGCAGCCTGCGGCAGCTCCTACATGATGGACACCGCTCTTCTGTAGGAGCTGCCGCAGGCTGCGATCTTTTCCGCGACACACGGACGATGTCGGCGATTCACCACCAGGCTTCACAGAAACCAAAACAATAACTACCGAACCGGGCGGCGCCTGCAAAGCCTCGCCACGGCTTCGGCCATCCGAAATCTGCCGATTTCACGGAGCAAAACACACATGAGTGCCTCACCCGATCTCGCCACAGCCGTTGCCGACAGCGATGCCGAACAACTGCGCAAACTGGGCTACACCTCGAACTTCAACCGCAGCATGAGCCTGTGGGAAAACTTCGCTTTGGGCTTCACTTATCTGTCACCGGTCGTAGGGGTTTATACCCTCTTCGGCCTGTGCCTCGCCGCTGGCGGCCCACCGATGTTCTGGGCCTACTTGCTGGTCGGTTGCGGCCAATTGCTGGTGTGCCTGATCTTCGGCGAAGTGGTTTCGCAGTTCCCGATTTCCGGAGGTGTTTACCCTTGGGCACGCCGGTTGGTCGGTAAAAAATGGGCATGGATGGTCGGCTGGATCTACTCCATCGCCCTCTGCGTCACCATCGCTGCCGTTGCGGTCGGCGCTGGCCCATACCTGGCCGCCATGCTCGGTTTTGAGCCGAGCAACAACACCAACATCGTCATCGCCCTGGTGCTGACCCTGTTCGCCACACTGGTCAACCTCAGCGGCACCAAAGTGCTGGCGCGCATCGCCATGTTCGGCTTTCTCTGCGAACTGGTCGGCGCAGTGATCGTTGGTGTTTACTTGTTGGTGTTCGAACGCCATCAACCGCTGAGCGTGCTGTTCAACACCTTCGACATCAGCGTCGACGGCTCGTACCTGCCGGCGTTCCTCACTGCCTCGCTGGCGGGGATGTTCCTCTACTACGGCTTCGAGGCTTGCGGCGACGTCGCCGAAGAAACCCCGAACCCGAGCGCAAAAATCCCGGTGGCCATGCGCATGACCATCTACATCGGCGGCATCGCAGCGATGTTCGCCTGCCTGGCGCTGATCCTCGCCGTGCCGGACATGCAAGCGGTGATCAACGGCACCGACAAAGACCCGGTCACCACCATCCTCAACAACGCCTTCGGCCCGGTCGGCTCGAAAGTGGTGATGGGCGTGGTGATGATTTCCTTCATCTCCTGCGTCATCAGCCTACAGGCCGCGGCGAGCCGTCTGCTGTACTCCTACGCTCGCGATGAAATGGTCATCGGCAGCCGACTGCTGAAAAAGATTTCTCCTACCACCCAAGTGCCGGTTGCCGCACTGTTCGTGTCCGGCGTCTTGCCCGCGCTGATCATCGCCCTCGGCTTCTTCCTGCAAGACGCCGTGGCCACCATCGTCAGCTTCGCCGCCATCGGCATCTACCTCGCATTCCAGATGATCGTCCTGGCTGCACTGTACGCCCGCAGCAAAGGCTGGAAACCAAGCGGAAAATTCACCCTCGGCGCGTGGGGCTGGCCGGTGAACATCGGCGCGCTGGTGTACGGCGTTGGCGCAATCATCAACATGGCCTGGCCACGTACGCCGGATGCGGCTTGGTATGTGAACTATGCGATGGTGTTGAGTACTGCGATCGTGATTGGGTTGGGCTTGGTTTACATGTGGATTGGCAAGCCGTATGACCATGGCAAGGCGCCGGCTGGGGATGCGTGGAAGGTGAGTCGCTAAGAGCCTGTGATCCCGGCACCGACAAGGTGCCGGGATCACAGGCAAGCCGTGAAACATCATCAAAAAGAAAGCTCTGCCTGATCGTGCTTCAACAGGGAAATACGGTCGAACAGTTTGATTTTTTCATTGGCTTTTTGCTTGGCGTGATCGGACATGAATGCAATCAACTCTTCGAGCTGACTAACGTCTCCGACTACTTTGAATTGCTTTTCCTTGTTGACGAAAACAAGCGACTTCTTCTTTCTCGACAACAATTCAATGACGTTGCTGAGCGTACCGGTGCTCTTTGCATCCCAGATCATCAAGCCGTAGTCAGCCGCTTCGGCCATGACGACGTCTTTCTCGGTGAAGAAAGCTCTCGACCCTTTGGAATGCTTGGAGTCGACTGTTCTGGCGGGCCAGTGCCCTAGGTTGTTCCTCGGCGCCGAACCGCTGCAGAACACCGTGGTTCTGGATCGTTCGAGACTCAGCAGGTACTCCTGAATGGAGGTATCGGCGCCCCCAGCATCACCCACCACCACCTCAAAATCTGACGCTACGATATTATTGATGCGCTCTTTAACCTTCGGATCAAGGTTCTTGATGTTGATAGAGCCGGCAATAAATACAGTCGTCATTGAATTCACTTCCAAGTTAGCGCTGCGACGTAAATTTTCCCTACCTTCGGATATTTACGCAAAACAGCGCAGGCCGCGTCCATGGACGCCCCGCTATCAAACAAATCATCTACAACCAAAACATTCCAGCGCCCATCAGTGGTGATTTCATCATTGACGCTGAAACTGTCTCCAATCGCAGCAACCTTGTCTGCTTTCGAATGCAAATCCTTGAGCGACTTTCCCGTGGTCGCTTTTCGAAGCAAATCCGAGAAAACCGGCCGACCGATAATTCGTCCCAACGCCTGGGCAACCTCAGTTACCGGTTGTCGCTGACGAATATTTGAAGCAGGCATAGGCACTACAAACCCGACCTGATCCAGTTTTGGGAAGACATTTGTCGCTACTGCCTGAGCAAGTGGGCTGACCTGAGTCCAGTCCTTCTGGTATTTGAGCCGGTAGGTCGCCTCGCCAATCTCAGTGCGCTGATTATCGAAGCATGGGTGTCCGCGATCATCGTTGCCAAGAAAGGTACTACTTACCATGTGTTTGTCCAGCACCCAGCCCTGATCCCAAGGGCCGTTGATCTGCTTGAGAGACACCTTCATTGAATTCTCCGTTATTCCTAACAATCCTTTGAGCCCTGAAACCAAGGGCCGAGCATCTGCAGCGATGCGCAAGATTCAAACAAATAACGGAAAAAACACTGGTTAGGGGCGGGCTCGCTGGCACCTATGCAAAAACAGGCATTTCCTACAGATACGACCCTCAGAGATAAATCCTCTTTCCTACAGAAGGTATCGATAGAGCCGACTTGGCGTAGTAGGTGGCTAGCCGATAGGCTTTCTCTCGGCAGCGAAATCAGCGGCCCGGTGTCGGAGCCGGAGTAAATATCAAAACGGCGTGACCGCACTCATTTGAGTGGCGGCTCTATTCTCAATATTGGAGTCGAAAAATGCCTAACCACGTACAAATTCCTTCTGAAAGCTCCGCTTTCTTCACCCCCGTCGTCTTCACCCGCCACAACCGTTTCCTCCACGCCTTCATGCAAGATCACGAAACCTGGTTCTGTGTTCAGGATCTCGGTCGCTTGATGGGCTATCCGCTGAACGAACGCCTTACTCTGAAACTCGATCCCGACCAGCGTCGCCATGTCCTTCTGCGTCGGGACGGCGAAATCATCGATTGCGCGATGGTCAGCGAATCCGGCCTGTTCGCCCTGCTCGTCCATCACTTCGTCCCGGAAAACCGACACCTGCGCCAATGGCTGAGCCATGAAGTCATCCCGATGCTGCGCGAAACTCAATCAAGCCCTGTGGAAAACCACCCGAGCTTGAGCTCAATGCATTGGGCAGGCGTCACCGTGCCGTTGCTGCACTGGCAACAGCAGGCGTGGGTCAAATGGCGGGATGTGCCGGAGTTAATGCACGGCCAACGGCCGTATCCGGTTCTGGGCACTTGCAGCTAAGGCTCATAAACAAAAAACCTGTGGCGAGGAAGCTAGCTCCCTCGCCACAGGTTTAGCGTGTCCCCTCTAGCGAGTTGAATTCAGATGAGTAGAACTGTTCTCAAATGTCCTCAGATTGAGGAAGTCATTCCCTGTGATGAAAGCTTTGCGATCTCTTACCTGAAACTAAACGACAGTGCCGAGCTTCAGAAAGCCATTGCCGTCGGCATCGACGATGCCGACGCAGGCAATTTGATTGACCTGGCCAGCGTAAAAGCCAAATGGCTTTCCCGGTGCCCACCCCAGCGTTAAAACCGCGAAACACTCCGCATCGCATCCACCAGGTACCGCATCGCAATCCGGTCGTTCTCCGAAAGCTCCCGATATCGCTCAACCAGCTTCACTTCGTCAGAGCTGAGCCGACGCCTTTTGCGGCCGCTGCCGAGGCAGGGAAAGATGCCCAGCATGTCGGTGATACCTTGTATTTTTGCCATGGACGATGTCCTTCAATACTTCAAAGAATTGCTAAACCACCACATCGCCCTGCCCCTTACAGCAGCGCCGTGTGCCCTACCGGTCAGCACCGGTCATGCCCATAGAATAGAAATTAAATCGGCGCTGAAAAGCGGTTTTTAGAGTAATTAGTCGAAAAAAGCAGATATGCCGTGTAAATCAGAACGCCCTGTCAGATTTTTAACCGACATGTCTTGTTTCATTGACACACTGGCGCGGTGAATCAACGAATTTTGCATTGCGAGCGAACCGTTTAAGCTAGCGGGCATCTGTTAATAGTCCGTTGCGTTTGGCCGAAGGCTTGTCCGAACCGTTATTTCTGATCCAGCACGTGCCAGGAACGGCGCGGGATTGCACACGACAGGTTGTATTTATGCATCGCAGGAATTTGCTCAAAGCGTCCATGGCCATTGCGGCTTACACCGGTCTTTCGGCCACTGGCCTGCTGGCCAGCCGTGCGTGGGCGGCCAATGGCGGCGCCGCCGATGGCGAGGCGCAGGCCTTCGACTTCGAAGCGCTGAAGCGCCAGGCCAAGCAACTGGCTGGCAGCGCCTATCAGGACACCAAACAGGTGCTGCCGCCAACCCTGGCGACCATGACCCCGCAGAACTTCAACGCGATCCGCTACGACGGCGAGCATTCGCTGTGGAAGGAAAACAAGGGCCAACTGGACGTGCAGTTCTTCCATGTCGGCATGGGGTTCCGTCAGCCGGTGCGCATGTACAGCGTCGACGCCAAGACGCGCACTGCCCGCGAAGTGCATTTCCGCCCGGCACTGTTCAACTATGAAAACACGTCAGTCGACACCCAGCAGCTCAAGGGTGACCTCGGTTTTGCCGGCTTCAAGCTGTTCAAAGCGCCAGAGCTGGATCGTCACGATGTGTTGTCGTTCCTCGGTGCCAGCTATTTCCGTGCGGTAGACGCCACTGGCCAATATGGCCTCTCGGCGCGCGGCCTGGCGATCGACACGTACGCGAAAAAACGCGAAGAATTCCCTGACTTCACCAAGTTCTGGTTCGAGACCCCGGACAAGAACGCCACCCGATTTGTGGTGTATGCCCTGCTCGACTCGCCAAGTGCCACTGGCGCTTATCGTTTCGACATCGATTGCCAGGCCGAGCGCGTGGTAATGGAAGTCGATGCGCACATCAATGCGCGCACGGCGATCGAGCAATTGGGCATCTCGCCGATGACCAGTATGTTCAGTTGCGGCACCCACGAGCGCCGCATGTGCGACACCATCCACCCGCAGATCCACGACTCGGATCGTCTGGCGATGTGGCGCGGCAACGGCGAGTGGATCTGCCGTCCGCTGAACAACCCGGCGACTCTGCAGTTCAACGCGTTTGCCGACACCGATCCGAAAGGTTTCGGTCTGGTGCAGACCGACCACGAGTTCGCCAACTACCAGGACACCGTCGACTGGTACAGCAAGCGTCCGAGCCTGTGGGTTGAACCGACCACGGCGTGGGGCGAAGGCTCTATCGATCTGCTGGAAATTCCTACCACCGGCGAGACCCTCGACAACATCGTGGCGTTCTGGACACCGAAAAAACCGGTGGCTGCCGGGGATTCGTTGAACTACGGCTACAAGCTGTACTGGAGCGCGCTACCGCCAGTGGGTACGCCGTTGGCACGGGTGCACGCGACCCGTTCCGGCATGGGCGGTTTCGTTGAGGGCTGGGCACCGGGCGAGCATTATCCGCCGGTTTGGGCCCGTCGCTTTGCCGTGGACTTCACCGGTGGTGGTCTGGATCGTCTGCCGCAGGGCACCGGGATCGAGCCGGTGGTGACCTGCTCGAACGGCAAGGTGCAGGACTTCAGCGTGCTGGTGCTGGATGACATCAAGGGTTACCGGATTCTGTTCGACTGGTACCCGACCAATGACAGCGTGGAGCCGGTGGAGCTGCGCTTGTTCATTCGCACCAATGACCGCACGTTGAGCGAGACCTGGCTGTACCAGTACTTCCCGCCGGCGCCGGACAAGCGTAAGTACCCTTGATGATTTGAGGCGCCTGCACGGGCCTCATCGCTGGCAAGCCAGCTCTCACAGTGTTTGGTGTTGATCACAATTTTTATGTACGACGCCAAACCTGTGGGAGCTGGCTTGCCAGCGATGACGGCAGTATTTCAACAAAAGATCATCAGACAAAACAAAGCCCCGGCCATCACTGACCGGGGCTTTTTGCTTTACCGCTACCAACTCAATCGCGCAGATCAGACTCATGAATCGGCTGATCCCGATGAGTCGCACGCTGGTACTGCGCCGGCCACACCGCTTTGCGCCCACCCAGATCATCGTCCGCGTGCAGCGGCCAGTACGGATCACGCAGCAGCTCGCGGGCGAGGAAGATGATGTCGGCCTGACAGGTGCGCAGAATGTGCTCAGCCTGCGCCGGCTCGGTAATCATTCCCACAGTGCCGGTGGCGATGCCTGACTCCTTGCGCACACGCTCGGCGAAACGCGTCTGATAACCCGGCCCCACCGGAATTTCAGCGTTGGCTGCTGTCCCGCCCGACGACACGTCGATCAGATCCGCGCCAAGGGTGTGCAGGCGTCGCGCCAGCTCCACGGTTTCGTCCGGATTCCAGCCGTCTTCCACCCAGTCAGTCGCCGACACGCGGACAAACACCGGCAATTCCTCAGGCCAGACCGCCCTCACCGCCTCGGTAACTTGCAGCACCAGACGAATACGGTTCTCAAACGAACCACCGTATTGATCACGACGCTGATTGCTCAGCGGCGAGAGAAACTGATGCAGCAGATAACCATGCGCCGCATGCACCTCAACCACACTGAAACCAGCCGTCAAAGCACGTTTGGCAGCATCGACAAACGCCTGAATGACGTCGGCAATCTGCCCCTCATCCAGCTGTTTCGGTTGCGTGTGCTGCGGATCGAAAGCAATTGGCGACGGCCCGACCGGCGTCCAGCCGCCATCTTCCGGTTTGACGCTGCCATGCTTGCCGATCCACGGCCGATGGGTGCTGGCCTTGCGCCCGGCGTGGGCCAATTGAATGCCGGCGACTGCGCCTTGCGACGTGATGAATCGGGTAATGCGTTGCAGCGGTTCGATTTGTTCGTCGTTCCACAGGCCAAGGTCTTCGGCGGTGATCCGCCCGTCGGCCGTGACCGCCGTGGCTTCGGTAAATACCAGACCCGCGCCACCTACCGCGCGACTGCCGAGGTGTACCAGATGCCAGTCGTTAGCGAGGCCGTCGACACTTGAGTATTGGCACATCGGTGACACCGCGATGCGGTTGGGCAGGGTCAGTTGGCGCAAGGTGAAGGGTTCAAGCAGCAGACTCATGGGGCACCTCTCAAATCAGTGGGCAGGCTCCAGGGTTCTGTTTGAATAGTCGACGAGTGACAGGAAAAAGGCGCAGCACCCGCCCCCGCGGGCAAAAAATTCGACAAGACGTCACAAGGCCAATCAAGCAGTGCTTAGAGCCTAGTCGACAACGGGGGATCGCGGGAAATTCAAGAAAAGATCGTCCGATCGCGGCCCGAACCTTCGGCAGCGCCTACAGGAAACCGCATTCCCATGTAGGAGCTGCCGCAGGCTGCGATCTTTTGATTCTCAGCGCGGTTCGATGTGGGCAATCATCAACTGAACAGTCTCATTACCCCGAAACTCATTAACGTCAAGCTTGTAAGCCAGCTCAACCCACTGAATCGTCGGATTCGGCCAGATATCCCGGTCGATACCAAACGCGATGCCATCCAGCTTCACCGAGCCACATTCACTCTTCAGCACCACTTTCAGATGACGTTCACCGACCACGCGCTGCTCGACCAACTGGAACACGCCATGAAACAACGGCTCCGGGAAGTGCTGCCCCCAAGGCCCGGCATGGCGCAAGGCGCGAGCCAGTTCGAGGTGGAATTCTTCCACCGCCAGTGTGCCGTCCGACAGCATGCGCCCGGTCAGGTCTTCCTCGCGAAGTTGCCTACGCACTTCAGCGTCAAAGGCCTCGGCAAAAAGCGGAAAATTCTCCTGCGGCAAGGTCAGACCGGCGGCCATTGCGTGGCCGCCGTACTTGGCGATCAGGTTCGGATGCTGCGCCGCCACCACACTCAAGGCATCACGAATGTGGAAGCCCTGCACCGAACGGCCCGAACCTTTTAGCAAACCATCACCGGCATCAGCAAAAGCAATGGTCGGACGGAAGTAACGCTCTTTCATCCGCGACGCGAGAATCCCGATCACGCCCTGGTGCCATTCCGGATCGAACAGGCACAGGCCAAACGGCATCGACTCCACCGGCAAGTCCTTGAGCTGCGCCAGCGCTTCACACTGCATGCCCTGCTCGATGGATTTGCGATCCTGGTTCATGCCGTCCAGTTGTGCGGCCATTTCCCGGGCCAGGTTGGCGTCGGCGGTGAGCAGGCATTCGATGCCCAGACTCATATCATCCAGACGCCCGGCGGCGTTGAGGCGCGGGCCGACGATGAAGCCGAGATCCGTGGAAGTAATGCGTGCAGCGTCACGCTTGGCCACTTCAAGGATCGCTTTGATCCCCGGCCGTGCGCGTCCGGCGCGAATTCGTTCCAACCCTTGATGCACCAGAATCCGGTTGTTGGCATCCAGCGGCACCACGTCGGCAACGCTGCCCAGCGCTACCAGATCAAGCAGTTCACCGATGTTCGGCTGCGGCTTGTTCTCGTACCAGCCGAGGCTGCGCAAACGCGCGCGCAACGCCATCAACACGTAAAAAATCACCCCGACGCCGGCCAGTGCCTTGCTCGGGAATTCGCAACCGGGCTGGTTCGGATTGACCAGCGCATCGGCCTGCGGCAGCTCATCACCGGGCAAGTGGTGGTCGGTGATCAAGACCTTCAGACCCGCACGCTTGGCTGCTGCCACGCCTTCGACGCTGGAGATGCCGTTGTCGACGGTGATCAGCAATTGCGGCTCGCGGGTCAGCGCAACTTCGACGATTTCCGGGGTCAGGCCGTAGCCATACTCGAAACGGTTCGGCACCAGATAATCGACGTGCGCCGCACCGAGCAAGCGCAAACCGAGCATGCCGACAGTGCTGGCCGTCGCGCCGTCCGCATCGAAGTCGCCGACGATGAGGATGCGCTGACGTTGTTCCAGCGCCGTCACCAGCAGGTCTACCGCTGCGTCTATGCCTTTGAGTTGCTGGAACGGGATCAACCGCGCCAGGCTCTTGTCCAGCTCTGCCTCGGACTGCACGCCCCGCGCCGCGTACAAGCGGGTCAACAGCGGCGGCAGATCACCGAGAAAAGGCAGAGTGGCAGGCAGTTGACGAGGTTCGATACGCATGGGGTGACGGAGACTTCTCTTGATTACGTGGGATTATTCCGGTGGTGACGCGGGATCAGCCGCGCTCACCTTGCAGCCATTGCAACTGGACTTCGTGCTGACCACGGTCGTCGGTGACGAAGATCGTCCCTTCGCTGATCATCACGTCCCACTTGATAACGCGGGGCATGTCCTTGGCCAGGGTTTCCAGCACTTCTTGCGGGACAGCAGCGATGTTGACGTTTTTCAGGTTCTTGATCGCCGGGATCACCTTGGTTTCCCAGACACGCAGGCTGCCGTAGGCCAGCAGGCTGGTGCGCTCGGTGCGACGCGAGCACCAGGTCAGACGGTCGGCGTCTGGTTGGCCGACTTCGATCCAGTGCAGAACACGGTCATCCAGGCTCTTTTCCCACAGCGCAGGTTCATCCACGTCTGACAGACCACGGCCGAACGACAACTGCTCGTTGTACCAGAGAGCGTAGGCCAGCAGTCGCACGGTCATGCGCTCTTCGGTTTCCGAAGGGTGACGGGCGATGGTCTGCTTGACGCTCTCGTAGACACTGCGGTCGAGGTCGGTGAGGTTCAGTTCAAATTTATAGGTAGTGGACGGCTGGGCCATGAACGGGCTTCTTGATACGAGGAAAGTCGGCAAGTCTAACCGATGCGGTAGGCAATCATCGAATTGATGGCGATCAAGCTGCGGCGTCTGACAGCCGGCTATGTTAAAACGCTGTATCTGCTCAGCCTTTGTCCTACAGGATTTCGCATGCCGTTCACCAGCAAACCGCTCTCGGGTCTGAAAGTCATTGAATTGGGTACATTGATTGCCGGGCCTTTTGCCTCGCGCATTTGCGGCGAGTTCGGTGCCGAAGTGATCAAGATCGAATCGCCCGACGGCGGTGATCCCTTGCGCAAATGGCGAAAACTGTACGAAGGCACGTCGCTGTGGTGGTTCGTCCAGGCGCGCAACAAGAAATCACTGACGCTGAACCTCAAACACCCTGAAGGTCTGGCGATCCTGAAAAAACTCCTCAGTGAAGCCGACATTCTCATCGAGAACTTCCGCCCCGGCGTACTGGAAAAGCTTGGCCTGAGCTGGGAAACCCTGCACGCCTTGAACCCGAAACTGGTGATGGTCCGGCTGTCCGGTTTCGGTCAGACCGGGCCGATGAAAGATCAACCGGGCTTCGGCGCGGTCGGCGAGTCCATGGGCGGTTTGCGTTACATCACCGGTTTCGAGGACCGGCCACCGGTGCGTACCGGGATTTCCATCGGCGATTCGATTGCCGCACTGTGGGGTGTGATCGGCGCACTGATGGCGCTGCGTCATCGCGAAGTCAACGGTGGCACCGGTCAGGTTGTCGATGTGGCGTTGTATGAAGCCATTTTTGCGATGATGGAAAGCATGGTGCCGGAGTTCGACGTGTTCGGCTTTATCCGCGAGCGCACCGGCAACATCATGCCGGGCATTACACCCTCTTCTATTCACACCAGCGCCGACGGCAAACACGTGCAAATCGGCGCCAATGGCGATGCAATCTTCAAACGCTTCATGCTGATCATCGGCCGCGAAGATCTGGCCAACGATCCGACACTGGCCAGCAATGACGGCCGCGATAATCGCCGCGACGAGCTGTATGGCGTGATTGATCGCTGGGTCAATTCGCTGCCGCTGCAAAGCGTGCTCGACCTGCTCAATCAGGCCGAGGTGCCGGCCAGCCGGATCTTCAGTGCCGAGGACATGTTCAACGATCCACAGTACCTGGCCCGAGAGATGTTCCTGCACGCCAAGCTGCCTGACGGCAAAGACTTCAAGATGCCGGGCATTGTGCCGAAACTCTCTGAGACACCGGGCAGTTCAGAATGGGTCGGACCGCAACTGGGTGAACACAATGCGCAGGTACTTCACGACCTTGGCTACGACGAGAGACAGATCGCCAAGTTGCGCGAAGACGGAGCCATTTAAGCTGAAACACCGGCATACATCGCACACCAACCGCGCCCATCACTGGTGGACGTGGCGGCTGTTCGGCCTGTTGTTTTTGCTCATGCTGTCGACTGGCGCGCAGGCGAAACCGACGCTGATCTGGTTGCTGCGTGACCTGCCGCCACTGACCATTTTCGAAGGCCCGAAAAAGGGCCAGGGTGTGATCGATCAACTGATGCCGTTGCTGATCGCCGGCATGCCGCAGTACGAACACACGCTGATGCGGGTCAATCGCGCCCGTGGTCTGCAGATGCTTCATGAAAACCCGTTTGCCTGTGACCCCGCGCTGCTGTGGAACAAAGAGCGCGCACAGTGGGTGGCGTATTCGATCCCGGCGATTCGCGCCGTGAGCAACGGCCTGGTGGTGCGCCAGCAAGATCGCTCGGTCCTTGAACCTTATCTGGTGGACGGCGAAGTCGACCTGTCGGCGTTGCTGGCCGCCACCGACAGAAAAGTCGGCGTGGTCGCTGAGCGCAGTTATGGCGAATTTATCGACAACATTCTGCATCAGGCCCCCAGCGGCGCACTGACGCCCCATTACGGTAACGATGCGCTGACCAATCTGCTGTCGATGCAGCGTCTGGGCCGGTTGCAGGTGGTGCTGGGTTACTGGCCGGAAATCCGCTATCAGGCCAGGCAGGCGCAGATCGCCGAGGATGAGCTGGAGTTTTATCCGATTCGCGGCACGGGAAAATATCTCTCAGGCTACGTGGCGTGTTCCGACACCACCCAGGGACGTCAGGCCATCAGCGAGATCAACCAACTGCTGCGCACCCTGCCCCATGACCATCTCAATCAGCTCTATGCCGCC
The DNA here is from genome assembly GCF_979258655.1 of Pseudomonas sp. AC242. Classification (NCBI taxonomy): domain Bacteria; kingdom Pseudomonadati; phylum Pseudomonadota; class Gammaproteobacteria; order Pseudomonadales; family Pseudomonadaceae; genus Pseudomonas; species Pseudomonas sp. AC242. Next base: position 423,986 of record NZ_OZ409873.1, on the reverse strand, counting down.
TGGCTGGACACCGACCGACGTGAGGATTATCTCGAAGAAGCCCGCACATTTTTCGAGCACCAGGCAGCGCAATAGGCAAACGCCGGACAAAAGAAACCCCGAGAAGTGGGGAGACGACTCGGGGTTAAACGTGGCCTACATAAAGACCCGTAGCAGCAAGCGACAAGCACCGGAGCACAATGCTTGATCCTGCTGTTATGGGGTCTGACTGACAGGGATGCAGGAAGGTTCCCACAAAAAATATTTCATCTTTACAACGCCGCACGTTTGTCCAGTGCTGCGTTGCGCAATGCCGCGATCACACACGGTTCCAGCCGTCCTTCAGCAATCAGAACGTCGCGGTGCAAACCATCAACGACATCGGTCAGTTGGCGCTTGTCGCTCAGTTGTGCCTGATTGAATTCGCGTTCTACCACAATGGCGCCGCTGCTGTTCTTCAAGGTCACCAGGCATTCGCCATGGGACCCGTTTGGAGACAACGAAACCTGATACGGGCTCAGAGCCTCACCGAGCAATAGACTGATACTTTCCATCTCGATCTCCACTCAATAGTCCGAAAACTGTGTGCCTGGGGCGTGTTCACAATAAATGACCACCGGCCCGAGAAGAAAGTTCTGCATACCGACTACCCCGTTCCTGGAGTGTCACCGGTCTTTCAGAGCATGCACGGCGAAGATGACAGAAAAATAACCGTCCCGGTCAACCCCGCACGGGTGGCGAAGCAGCGATCAGGTAACTGTCGAGCAAACCGCGCATCAACACCGCCGACACCGGCGTTTGCAGGCGCCCCAACAGCCGCAAGTGGTGTTCGCACAGCAAGGGTTCGAGATCGTTCAGCAAGCTCGAGGCCACCGTTCCCAGCAGGATCAGCGCACGCGCCTCATGCTGAACCGCCAGATGATGGATCAGTGCCAGGCCATCGCCGCCCTTGAGTTGCGGATCGCAAATAGCGATGTCGACCGCACCGCGATGGTCCAGCGAAGACAGCGCCGAAGCCAGCGACGGCGCCGTCAGTACGTCGTAGATGCCAATGGCATTGAGCATTTGATGCAATGCCATCAGCTGGAACGGATTGGGTTCAAGTATCAGGACTTTAAGCGAGCGCATAAGCGACCTCTGGAGCGACAATCGCGGACTCTCACCGCAGTTGTTGTCACTCTAGGGCAGCCGTCCTAAGCCTCCCATCGGAAAAGTAGTCGCGTCTTATAGGACATTTCCCATCTTCATTGCAGACATCGACACCCGCTCTCTGTACGGCGCTGAGTGATGTCTGTCCAACCGCCCAAAAGCCCCCGCAGTTTGCCGTCGGCGCTGTAAAACGGCACCGTCCACTGATAGACCTCACGGGGGCCACTCTTGAACTGCAATCGCCGTTTGCTGAAACGCGATTTGCGCGTGCGCAACTGCACCATGAATTCATCGTGCAACATCAGCGCCGTCGCTTCGGGCAGCGCGTTGACCTCGATCAGCAAGCGCCCCAGCACCTGATCCAGTCGAACCGACAGGGCCTCCTCATAGCTACGATTGCACATGATCAGTCGCCCTTGAAGATCACGGACAAACACCGGATCCGGCATGGAGTCGATCAACGCATGCTGAAATGCCAGTTGATCGCCGAGATCCTTTTCCGCCGCGCGCCGCAGTTTGATCACGGCGGCCAGACGCCGATTCCATATCAGCGACAGCAGGCCGAACACGCCAAGCCCGACCATGCCCCAGCAACCCCATTCAAGCATTTGCTGCCAGACTGAAGGTACGGGCGCCGGTGCAATACCTTCCAGCCATTTCAGGCGGATCGCCCGCAGTTCGGCTGCGGGAAACGCTTCAAGGGCCTTGTTGAGAATACTCAGAAGCACTGGCATGCCTTTGCGCACGGCCAGGTTATCCGCTTCCCATTTGCCTTCGACCAGACCGCCGACCTTGAGCAAACCCAGCGGGTAAAGCTGTGCGCCAATTTCGTTTTCGATGGTGGCGTAGGCTTCGCCGCTCTCGACCAGCGCCCGCGCCTCGGCGTAAGTCTTGACCGAGCGGATCTCGATCGAGGGGAAGTCACGCCTGATCATGTCTTCCAGCGCATGCCGGGCCGGCAGCACCAGCACCCGTTTGCTCAATTGCTCGAAAGACTCCAGCCGCGGCGCATCAGCGCGGCCGACGAATACCCAGCCCGCGCCACCGAAGGCGTGGCTGTAATCCAGAAACACCTTGCGCTCCTCGCTCATGGCCAAGGTTGTACTGATATCGGCCGCTGCGCTCTCCAGGCGCTCGAGCATGTGATCCGTTGAGAACGACTCCTGATGCTCAAACTGCAGCCCGGTCATCGCCGTTATGCGCTTGAGCACGTCGTTGTTCAAGCCGCTCCACTGCCCGTGCTCATCCTGAAACAGATACAACGGGTACTGCACCGACGTCACCGTCACCTTGGGGTTGTCGCGAATCCATTGACGCTCGTGTGGAGCCAGTTCGATGGGCTGGACTCTGGACGTCACGGCATCAGCGTGCAGCGCCAATTGCGCCGCCATGCTGCAGCGCATCAACGCCAACAATCCGAACAAAAACAATACACCCAGTGCCGGTTTCAAACCTCTATAAAACAGCATTGCCACTTCCTTCGTGATCGACTCACCCGTCCTTCATGGGTGAAAACCCGAGCAGTGTGGCAGCAGAAACAAAAAAGCCCGTCAGGAGACGGGCTTCAAAATGTGACAGCTTTTAATGGCTCAAAGCGGCTTGCCGCGGTTGCCATGCTGGCTGACAAAGGCTTGCACGGCTTTCAGCTCGTTTGGCAAAACGGTGCAGCGCTCGTTTCGCTCAAACAAATCAGAAAGATGTGCAGGTAGCTCGAGCGCTTTTCCTACACCGGCTTTCTCCACCGCATCCGGGAATTTTACCGGGTGCGCGGTACCGAGGATGACCATTGGAATGTCCAGGCTGCGACGACATTCGCGCGCAGCTTTGACGCCGATGGCGGTGTGCGGATCCAGCACTTCGCCGGTCTGCTCGTAGACTTCGGCGATGGTCTCGCAAGTCTGCGCATCGTCTACGGCCAGCGAGTCGAACAGTTTGCGCGCTTCAGTCCAGCGCTCTTGCTCGACGCTGAAACCGCCGCCCTGCTTGAACGAATCCATCAGACCGGCGATTGCTGCGCCGTTGCGACCGTGCAGGTCGAACAGCAGGCGTTCGAAGTTCGACGAAACCATGATGTCCATCGACGGCGACAGCGTGGCGTGCAGGGTGTCCTTGACGTACTGATTGCCGCTCATGAAGCGGTGCAGAATGTCGTTGCGATTGGTGGCGACGATCAACTGGTTGATCGGCAGGCCCATGTTGCGTGCCAGGTAACCGGCGAAGATATCGCCGAAGTTGCCGGTCGGCACCGAGAACGACACCGAACGCGCCGGACCGCCCAACTGCAGGGCGGCGTGAAAGTAGTAGACGATCTGGGCCATGATCCGCGCCCAGTTGATCGAGTTCACCGCCACCAGACGCGTGCCTTTGAGGAAGCTCTGGTCGGCGAAGCTCGCCTTGACCATTTCCTGGCAGTCATCGAAGTTGCCTTCGATGGCGATGTTGTGGATGTTCTCGCCGAAGATCGTGGTCATCTGACGACGCTGCACTTCGGACACGCGGTTGTGCGGGTGCAGGATGAAGATGTCGACGTTTTCGCAGTGCTTGCAGCCTTCGATGGCGGCCGAACCGGTATCACCGGAGGTGGCGCCAACGATGACGACGCGCTCGCCGCGTTTTTCCAGCACGTAGTCGAGCAAGCGACCGAGCAGTTGCAGAGCGAAGTCCTTGAACGCCAGGGTTGGGCCATGGAACAGCTCCAGCACCCATTCATTGCCATTCAGCTGACGCAGCGGCGCCACGGCGTTGTGCGAGAACACGCCGTAGGTTTCTTCGAGAATCTTTTTGAAATCGGCGTCCGGAATGCTGCCGGTGACGAACGGGCGCATGACCCGGAAGGCCAGTTCGTGATACGGCAGGCCGGCCCAGGAAGCGATCTCTTCCTGGGTGAAACGTGGCAGGTTTTCCGGAACGTACAGACCGCCATCGGTGGCGAGACCGGCCAGCAGGACGTCTTCGAAATTCAGGGCCGGTGCCTGGCCGCGGGTACTGATGTAACGCATGACTGACTCCAATGGAGAGTGTTCACAACAACGGCCCCGTTCACGGGGCCGGTGCAGGACAACAACTTAGTTCAGGTGCTCGACGCGGATCCGCACAACCGGACCGTTGACGCCGGCCAGCGCTTCGAGGGCGGCGATGGCGTCGTTGATGCGCTGCTCGACCACACGGTGGGTCAGCAGGATCATCGGTACCAGACCGTCGTGTTCCTCGACTTCCTTCTGCATGATCGACTCGATGTTGATGCCGCGCTCCGAGAGGATGCTCGCCACCTGAGCGAGAACGCCCGGATGGTCCTTGGCCTGAATGCGCAGGTAGTAAGCGCTTTCGCAGGCTTCGATCGGCAGGATCGGATGGGCCGACAGCGAATCCGGCTGGAAGGCCAGATGCGGTACACGGTTTTCCGGGTCGGAGGTCATGGCGCGAACCACATCGACCAGGTCGGCGATCACCGACGAAGCAGTTGGCTCCATGCCGGCGCCAGCACCGTAGAACAGCGTCGAACCGGCGGCGTCACCGTTGACCATCACCGCGTTCATCACGCCGTTGACGTTGGCGATCAGACGATCGGCCGGGATCAGCGTCGGGTGTACGCGCAACTCGATACCGGCGGCGGTGCTGCGCGCCACACCGAGGTGCTTGATCCGATAGCCCAGCGCTTCGGCGTAATTCACGTCAGCGGTGGTCAACTTGGTGATGCCTTCGGTGTAAGCCTTGTCGAACTGCAGCGGAATGCCGAACGCGATGGAGGCCAGGATCGTCAGCTTGTGCGCGGCGTCGATGCCCTCAACGTCGAAAGTCGGATCGGCTTCGGCGTAACCCAGTGCCTGAGCTTCGGCCAACACGTCTTCGAAGGTACGGCCCTTCTCGCGCATTTCGGTGAGGATAAAGTTACCGGTGCCGTTGATGATCCCGGCGACCCAGTTGATGCGGTTGGCGGACAGGCCTTCACGGATCGCCTTGATCACCGGAATGCCACCGGCCACAGCTGCTTCGAATGCGACGATCACGCCTTTCTCGCGTGCCTTGGCGAAAATTTCATTACCGTGAACGGCAATCAGAGCCTTGTTCGCGGTGACCACATGCTTGCCATTCTCGATGGCCTTGAGTACCAGCTCGCGGGCAACGGTGTAGCCGCCCATCAGCTCTATGACGATGTCGATCTCAGGGTTCGTGGCCACTTCGAAGACATCGTTGGTAATCGCAATACCGGTCGTCTGGAACTGAGGCTTTGGCGTGCGCATGGCAATTTGTGCCACTTCGATTCCACGCCCGGCACGACGAGCGATTTCCTCGGCGTTGCGCTGAAGTACGTTGAAGGTACCGCCACCGACGGTCCCTAACCCACAGATGCCTACTTTGACCGGATTCACTGTGAACTCCCCATAAAACGGCCGACGCGGGGTCGGCCGGAAAACAACCGCGTGCTCGCGGCTCTCTATTAATGGCCCGGCGATGCTGCTACCGGACCATGATCGTCACGGCTGACCGTGACGATACGAATTACTTCGCGCCCAGCGCCAGTTTGGCGACTTGTGGCGCAGGCTGGTAGCCCGGAATCACTTGTCCGTCAGCCAAAACGATGGCCGGTGTGCCGTTCACGCCGATCGACTGACCGAGGGCGAACTGTTTGGAAACCGGGTTATCGCACTTGGCGGCCTTGATTTCCTTGCCATCGACCATTTTGTCCATCGCGGCTTTCTTGTCTTTCGAGCACCACACGGCTTGCAGCTGCTCATCGCCCGGCGAGTTCAGACCCTGGCGCGGGAACGCGACGTAGCGCACTTCAATGCCGCGCTTGTTCAGCTCAGGCACTTCGGCGTGCAGTTTGTGGCAGTACGGGCAGGTGGTGTCGGTGAACACGGTGATGTGCGATTTGGTTTCGCCCACGGCCGGATAAACCACGGTTTCGGCCACTGGGATGGCATTGATCAGTTTGGAGATGCCCAGGCGTTCGGTCTTCTCGGTCAGGTTGACCGGTTTGCCGTCCTTGAGCTGGAACAGGTAACCCTGAACGATGTACTGGCCGTCGGCGCTGGCGTAGAGCACGCGGCTGCCCTTGAGCTTGACCTCGTACATGCCTGGCAACGGGCTGGCACTGATACTTTCTACCGGAACCTCGAGTTCGAGTTTTTCCAGGCTTTGACGAATCGCTTTGTCGGCCGCGTCATCGGCGACGGCAAAGGTGCTGACCAACGCAATGGCTGCGGCGGCGAAAATCTGGGTCAGACGCATGAGAACTCCTGAAGGCGGACAAATGAAACGATCAGAACGCCCGTGCCGGAACACCGGGTCATAACCGTCCATCGTGCAAACCGGCAAAGCCTAACACATAAGGCCACGGTGGCCGAATGCGCCTGTCGCCATAGATCACACCGCTTTATGTAGGAGCTGCCGAAGGCTGCGATCTTTTGATTTTGTTTTCAAGATCAAAAGATCGCAGCCTTCGGCAGCTCCTACAGGGGAAGGTATGGAGTTAACCTCTTGGATGGTGTTTGGCGTGCAGATCCTGCAATCGAGCGCGGGCGACGTGGGTGTAGATCTGCGTGGTGGACAGGTCGCTGTGGCCGAGCAGCATCTGCACCACGCGCAAATCCGCGCCGTGGTTGAGCAGGTGCGTGGCAAACGCGTGACGCAAGGTGTGCGGCGACAACGACTTGCCGATGCCCGCGACCTTGGCCTGATGCTTGATCCGGTGCCAGAAGGTCTGGCGGGTCATCTGCTCGCCGCGCTGACTGGGGAACAGCACATCACTTGGCCGGCCGCCAAGCAGTTCGCCACGGCCATCACGCATATAACGCTCGATCCAGACAATCGCCTCCTCGCCCATCGGCACCAGCCGTTCCTTGCTGCCCTTGCCCATCACTCGCAACACGCCCTGGCGCAAATTGACCTGCTCCAGCGTCAGACTGACCAGTTCCGTCACCCGCAAACCGCATGCGTACAGCACTTCAAGCATGGCGCGGTCACGCTGGCCGATCGCTTCGCTCAGATCCGGTGCTTTGAGCAGGGCTTCGACGTCGGCTTCCGACAGGGACTTAGGCAACGGCCTACCGAGTTGCGGCATGTCGACGCGCAACGTCGGGTCGACGCTGATCAGCTTTTCCCGCAGCAGATAGCGATAAAAGCCACGCACCCCGGAGAGGAATCTGGCTGTGGAGCGCGGTTTGTAGTTCTGCTCCAATCGCCAGGCCAAATGATCGAGGATCAGCTCGCGACCGGCGTTGATCAGCTGCAGATTTTTCTCCTGCAACCAGCCATTGAACAGCGCCAGGTCGCTGCGATAAGCGCCGCGGGTATTATCGGACAGGCCTTTCTCCAGCCATAGAGCGTCGAGGAATTGGTCAATCAGCGGATGGTCGATGGCAGGCATGGGCGCTCAAGACACACAGCCTCATGGACTGTGCGCAAATGTAGAGTGAACTGTAGGAATGGGCGCTAGTCTTTCATAGCCGGCTATTTCAAGGAACAGGGAGCATCAATGAACGAGCAGCAAATTCTCTTGGCATTTGGCGGGATTGGCGCGGCGGCGCTGGGTTGCCAATGGCTGGCCTGGCGCCTGAAGCTGCCGGCGATTCTGTTTCTGTTGCTGACCGGCATTCTGGTCGGCCCGGTGCTCGGCTGGCTCGATCCGCAGGAAATGTTCGGGCCGCTGCTGATGCCGTTGGTGTCGCTGGCGGTGGCGCTGATTCTGTTCGAAGGTAGCCTGACCCTGCACCTGTCGGAGTGGAAAGAGATCGGCAGTGTGGTTCATCGCCTGGTGACCATCGGTGCGATTTCGACCTGGATCGTCATCGCCGTCGCTACACACTTCCTGCTCGGCTTCGACTGGATGCTGGCCATCCTGTTCGGCAGCCTGACGCTGGTCACCGGCCCGACCGTGATTGTGCCGATGCTGCGCGTGGTGCGACCGAAAGCCTCGATCGCCAACATTCTGCGCTGGGAAGGCATCGTCATCGACCCGATCGGCGCCCTCCTCGCCGTGGTGGTTTACAGCTTCATCATTGCCAGCGCCGAAGGACATGGCCTCAAGCAGAGCCTGTTCACCTTTGGCGGCGTGATTCTCTGCGGCGCGGTGTTCGGCGTTGTCGGTGGCTGGCTGCTCGGTACGGTGATTCGCCGGCAATGGCTGCCGGAGTATCTGCATAACCTCGCTTCGCTGGCAGCGGTGCTGGGGATTTTCATTGCTTCGAACACCGTGATGCACGAGTCGGGACTGTTGGCGGTGACATTGATGGGCATGTGGCTGGCGAACATGAAGGGCGTGGATGTACGGCACATCCTGCACTTCAAGGAAAACCTCAGCGTGCTGCTGATTTCCGGGTTGTTCATTCTGTTGGCGGCGCGCCTGGATCTGTATGCCCTGATCGGACTGGGGCCGCTGGTGCTGATTCTGCTGTTGGTGATTCAGTTAATCGCCCGGCCGCTGAACGTGTTGCTCAGCACCGCTGGTTCGAGCCTGAGCTGGCGTGAGCGCGCTTTGCTGTGCTGGATTGCGCCACGCGGGATTGTCGCGGCGGCGGTCTCGGCGATTTTCGCGATTCGTCTGCATGAAGCCGGGCACGAAGGCGCGCTGCTGCTGGTGCCGCTGACCTTCGCGGTGATTATCGGCACCGTCGTGCTGCAGAGCGCCACGGCACGACCGCTGGCTCGCCTGTTGAAGGTTGCCGAACCGGCGCCGAGCGGCTTTCTGATCGTCGGCGCCAACGGCCCCGCGCGGGAGCTAGGCAAGTCGCTGCAGCAACTGGGCAGCCGCGTGCTGCTGACCGATTCGAGCTGGGAAAATATTCGTGCCGCACGCATGGAAGGTTTGCCGACGTATTTCGGCAACCCGGCCTCGCAACATGCCGATGCGCATCTGGATCTGGTCGGGCTCGGGCATTTGCTGGCGCTGTCGCCTTCGGGTGAACTCAATACCTTGGCAGCGATGCGCTTTCGGCATGACTTCGGCCATCAGCGCTTGTTTGGTCTGGCCAGTGGTCATGAGAGTCGGCGCAGCGATAAACATCGGGCGAGTCTGGAACATCGAGGCAATCAGCTCGGTAGCGAGGCGTTTACCTACGCGAAACTGGCCAGCCAGATGGGCCAGGGCGCCGAGTTGTACAGCACGACATTGACGGATGGGTTTGGCTGGGAGGATTACCGCGCACTGCACGGGAATCGCGCCACGTTGTTGTTCATGCGCGATGACAGTGGCTGGGTGCATGTGGTGACGCCGGAGACTACCGTGAAACCTGGGCCGGGGTGGACGTTGTTGGCGTTGATTCAGCCTGAGAACGGCGGCGCTGCTTAAATCGAATCGCTGGCAAGCCAGCTCCCACAGATATCGTGTAGTTCACAGCTTTTATGCTCGACACATAACCTGTGGGAGCTGGCTTGCCAGCGATAGCCGCAACGCGGTATCAGATCAAGCCGCAAACCCCGGCAGCACCGGCACCGGTCGCTTGTCGTCGTCGATGGCAACGAAGCTGAACTGCCCGTGAATGGCCTTCTCGCGACCATCACAGCTCATGCTCTCAACAAAGACTTCTACCTCGACCTTGAGGCTGGTGTTGCCGACCTTGATCACCTTCCCGACCAATTCAACGATGGACCCGGCCGGGATCGCATGATTGAAGTCGATACGGTCGGTGGACACGGTCACCAGTGGCAATCTGCAAAAGCGTGTGGCGGTAATGAACGACACCTCATCCATCCACGCCAGCGCAGTGCCGCCGAACAGGGTGTTGTGGTGGTTGGTGGTCGGCGGGAAGACAGCCTTGGTTACGCGAGTCACCGAGAGTTCGGTGCGGCGCTGGATTTCCTGGTCGCGGGTGGTCATGAAATAGACTCGATATCTGGCTTCCGAATACAAGCAAGATCAAAAGATCGCAGCCTTCGGCAGCTCCTACAGGATGGGGGCAGTTTTATTGCGGGCAACAAAAAAGCAGCCCGTAGGCTGCTTTTTTCTGCATCGGAAGCTGGACTTAAGCCAGTTTTTCCTTGATGCGAGCTGCTTTACCCGACAGGTCGCGCAGGTAGTACAGCTTGGCTTTACGTACGTCACCGCGACGTTTAACAGCCATGCTGTCGATCTGCGGGGAGTAGGTCTGGAAAGTACGTTCTACGCCAACACCGTTGGAGATTTTACGAACGGTGAACGCACTGTTCACGCCGCGGTTACGCTTGGCGATTACAACGCCTTCGAACGCTTGCAGACGGGAACGATCGCCTTCCTTCACTTTCACCTGAACGACAATAGTGTCGCCTGGGGCGAAGGTAGGGATTTCTTTGGTCATCTGCTCTGCTTCGAGTGCAAGGATGATTTTGTTGGTCATGCTGTGCTCCTAAGGTAAATCGTTCGATCTACCATCGATACGTTGTTAACTATCGTCCCGCTCGCGGATGTATTCCTCGAGCAGCTTCTTCTCTTCTCCAGAAAGCGAGCGGCTTTCCAGAAGATCGGCGCGTCGTTCAAAGGTCCTACCAAGGGACTGCTGTAAACGCCAACGCCGGATATGCGCGTGATTGCCACTCAGCAACACGTCGGGAACACGCTGATCCGCATACACCTCAGGTCGGGTGTAGTGCGGGCAATCCAGCAGACCATCCGTAAAGGAATCTTCCTCAGCGGAATCCGCATGCCCTAAAGCTCCAGGCAGCAGTCGTGTAACCGCATCGATCAGGACCATCGCCGGCAGCTCGCCGCCAGACAGTACATAGTCGCCAATCGACCACTCTTCATCGACATGAGCCTCAATAAAGCGCTCGTCAATGCCTTCATAACGGCCGGCAATCAGGATCAATGCATCCGATTGTGCCAGCTCGCGTACCGCCGACTGATTCAGTTGACGGCCTTGGGGGGACAGGTAAATCACCTTCGCCGCCTCCCCGGCTGCTGCCTTGGCCTGAACCAGAGCATCTTCCAGGGGCTTGATCTTCATCACCATGCCCGGACCACCGCCAAACGGGCGATCGTCCACAGTGTGATGCCGATCCGTCGTGTAATCCCGCGGGTTCCAACAGGTCAGCTGCAAGAGCCCCTGTTTGACCGCTCGACTGGTGATGCCGTAGTCGCCGATGGCGGAAAACATCTCGGGAAACAAACTGATCACTTCTACGCGCAAGTTAGCCACGCTTAGAAGTCCGCGTCCCAATCCACCTTCATCTCGCCCGCGGCCAGGTCAACGGCCAACACACATTGCGCCGTATAGGGCAACAAGCGTTCGCGATCATCCAGGCTGCCAGCGCAAGGCTTGACTACCATTACATCATTGGCGCCGGTTTCCAGAAGATGATCGACTTTCCCGAGCATTTGCCCCAGTTGATCGATAACCTTCAGACCTTCCAGCTGGTACCAGTAGTACTCGCCGTCGGTCAATTCAGGGAACAGGTTGCGCGGCACGCAGATCTCATAACCGGCCAGAAGACGAGCTTCTTCACGATCATCAAGACCCTTGAGCTTTGCGACCAGGAACTTATCGCTCCCGCGTCCACTGACCAGCTCGACCTGTTTGACATTGCCTTCACGCTTGAGCGTCCAGGTTTTGTACTGCAACAGGTTTTCAGTCGGATCAGTAAAGGAATAAACCTTCACTTCGCCGCGAACGCCATGAACAGAATAAATTTTGCCAATAACGATCAAATCATCGGCAACAGCAGGCGTCGCGTTCATATTGCTCAGGCCGCAGCCTTTGCAGATTCCTTCAGCAACTGAGCAACACGCTCAGAAGGCTGTGCACCAACGCTCAGCCAGTAGGCTACGCGCTCTTGGTTCACGGACAGACGGATTTCCTGACCACGGGCAACAGGGTTGAAGAAACCAACCTGTTCTTTGTGGGAGCCGTCACGCGGGTTACGCGAGTCGGTTACGGTCAGGTGGTAAAACGGGCGCTTTTTGGAGCCGCCAAGGGCAAGACGGATTGTTAGCATGTGAACATCGTTCCTGTAGTCGGTGCTGCAAATCTAAATGCACAGCGGGCATGGGTGCCCGAAAGGCCGCATATTCTAAGGAATATCCGGACTTTTGCAAATGACTTTTTCCGGCGCCTATGGCATGCCGTGCAGATCTGCATATAGAGCCGTCGATGAAAACGGCCAGTCAGCTCCCGCCGAGTGCGGGTTTGCTGTTGATCCTGCGTCCTTGCAGGGTCTGCGCCGGTGCGACGACCGGCGAAGTCTTGGTGTCCTGCCTCACCCGTTTCGCTCACTTTTGACGAGCAGAATGGGTGAGACGGGACACCTTACATTTTCGGCATGCCGCCGCCGGGCAACATACCGCCCATGCCGCGCATCATTTTCGCCATTCCGCCCTTGGCGGAGAATTTCTTCATCATCTTCTGCATCTGCTTGTGCTGCTTGATCAAGCGACCGATGTCCTGCACTTGAGTGCCGGAACCCATGGCGATCCGGCGTTTGCGCGAACCGCTGATCAGCTCAGGGTCGCGGCGCTCGGCCGGGGTCATGGAATTGATGATGGCTTCCATCTGTTTGAATTGCTTCTCTGCGGCATTCTGGGCATTGCCCATTTGCGACAGGTTGACGCCGCCGATGCTCGGCAGTTTGTCCATGAGGCCGCCGAGGCCGCCCATGTTTTTCATCTGTTGCAGCTGATCGCGGAAGTCTTCGAGGTCGAAGCCCTTGCCCTTCTTCAGCTTCTTGGCCAGTTTGTCGGCCTTGTCTTTATCGAGGGTCGCTTCAGCCTGTTCGATCAGGCTGAGCACGTCGCCCATGCCGAGAATCCGCGAAGCGATACGCTCAGGGTGGAACGGATCGAGCGCTTCGCTCTTCTCGCCCATACCGATGAACTTGATCGGCTTGCCGGTGATGGCGCGCACCGACAGTGCGGCACCGCCACGGGCGTCGCCGTCGACCTTGGTCAGGATCACACCGGTCAGCGGCAGGGCATCACCGAAGGCCTTGGCCGTGTTGGCCGCGTCCTGACCGGTCATGGCGTCGACCACGAACAGGGTTTCGACCGGGTTGATCGCGGCGTGCAGCGCCTTGATCTCGCCCATCATCTCTTCGTCGATGTGCAGACGACCGGCGGTATCGACGATGACCACGTCGATGAATTTCAGTTTTGCTTCTTTAATAGCGGCGGTGGCGATGTCGACCGGCTTCTGGCTCAGGTCGGACGGGAAGAACGTCACGCCGATGTCGTTGGCCAGGGTTTCCAGCTGTTTAATAGCCGCAGGACGGTAAACGTCCGCCGACACGACCATGACCGACTTCTTCTTGCGCTCTTTAAGGAAGCGCGCCAGTTTGCCAGCGGTGGTGGTTTTACCCGCACCTTGCAGACCGGCCATCAGAATGACGGCTGGCGGCACAGCGCTCAGGTTCAAATCTTCGTTGGCCGCGCCCATCAGGCTTTCGAGTTCGGCCTGGACGATCTTCACGAACGCCTGGCCCGGCGTCAGGCTGCGCGACACCTCGGTGCCGACAGCGCGCTCCTTGACCGAATTGACGAAGTCCTTGACCACCGGCAGGGCGACGTCGGCTTCGAGCAACGCCATGCGCACTTCACGCAAGGTGTCTTTGATATTGTCCTCGGTCAGCTTCGCCTTGCCGGTGACATGGCGCAGCGTCTGCGAGAGACGGTCGGTTAAGTTTTCAAACATTGCGCGATCCTTTCAGGCCCTGTGTAGACCGGGATAATGGCGGCCCAGACCGGAATCAACATGTGCTCGGCGAGCCTGCGGCGTGGGCAGGTCGCGGATTATAGCGAAGACTGCGGCTGGCGGACACCTCGCTGTCAGCTTCCTGAGTCTTTCGTGCGATGGCGGTTCTATGCCAAACTCAGCCCCTTTCGGGCTTGCCTAACAGGATTTATGCTCCCCTTGTCACCCAGTTTGCTGACCACCCTCGCCGCCGCCCTTCTATATGCCGCTGCGACCCTTTATCAGAGCACCCGCTTGGCCACTGGCGCCAAGGCGAACAAGCGCCTGTTGGTTAGCCTCGGCGCCTTCGCCGTGGTGGCCCACGCCGCCAGCCTGCTCACGCATTTGCTGACCCCGATCGGTCTGGGCCTGGATTTTTTCAGCGCCTCCAGCCTGATTGCCGCGGCGGTCATCGCGCTGACGCTGATCGCCTGCTCGCGGATCCCCGTGGAAAACCTGCTGGTGCTGCTGTTCCCGCTCGGCGCCATCACCGTACTGCTGGCGCAATTCGCGCCGACCGGTACGGTGCAGATCATCGATGAAGAGCCGGGCATCCTCGCGCACATTCTGTTGTCGATCCTTGCGTACGGCATGTTCACCATCGCGGTGTTCCAGGCCTTGCTGCTACTGGTGCAAGACCACCAGCTCAAGCACAAGCACCCGTCCGGGCTGATCAAGAACTTCCCGCCGCTGCAAACCATGGAAAGCCTGCTGTTCGGCTTCCTCTGGGCCGGCTGGACGCTGCTGTCGCTGTCGCTGATCTCCGGCTGGCTGTTCGTCGAGAACCTGTTCGCCCAGCATCTGGTGCACAAGACCCTGCTGGCGTGCCTGGCCTGGATCGTGTTCAGCGTGCTGCTGTGGGGCCGCAACCGTCTCGGCTGGCGCGGTCACAAGGCGATTCGCTGGACCCTCGCCGGTTTCTGCCTGCTGATGTTGGCGTATTTCGGCAGCAAACTGGTTCGTGAATACATCCTGCACATCTGACGGGCGGCATAAATGGACGGTTTGCCCATAGGGCCGATGCTCGCGGTATTTGTCCTGCTGATTTTATGGTCAGGGCTGTTTACTGCCGTCGAAATCGCGCAACAGCAGTTGCTCGCGCAACGCACCGCCTCGCGCGCCAGCGATAAACCACTGGCGAAGCTGAGCTTCCCGCTCGACAGCCTGATTCTCTGCAACACCCTGTGCCGCGCACTTGCCGTGGTGATTGCGACGTTGCTGGCAATTTTCCTCTGCGAAGAAAACGGCCCATGGGCAGCCTGCCTGGGTGTTGGCGCAATACTGCTGGTGTTCGCCGATTATTTCCCGCGCAGCGTCGCCCAACGGTATCCGGATGCGGTGCTGGCATTTGGCAATACCTTGTTGGCGGTGCCGCTGAAGATTATTTATCCGGTTGCCTGGCTGTTCAGCCGCGTCAGCGGATTGCTCATGCGCCCGTTTGCGCGCAAAACCCAAGTGGTGCAGCAGAGCGAAGACGATCTGCCTTCTGATCGTCACGATGATCCCGAGCATCCCGTTCACGCTCACCCGGTTTCCGGTATTCATGCGTTGGACAACATCACGGTCAATGACATTCTGGTGCCACGCAGTGACGTCGACGGCATCAACCTCGACGATTCGATCGAAGAAATCATCGAACAACTGCGCCACAACAAGCGCACCCGCCTGCCGGTGTTTCACAGCGACATCAATCAGGTTGAAGCGGTGCTCAACACCCGGCAGATCCGCCATCTGCTGAACAACGCTGATCTGACCCGCGAAGCGCTGCTGGCCGCCAGTTACGAACCGTACTTCGTGCCGGAAAGCACACCGTTGCAAATGCAGTTGCTGAACTTCCACAAGCAGCAACGGCGCTTGGGCATGGTGGTGGATGAGTACGGTGAAGTGCTCGGCATCGTGACACTGGAAGACATTCTCGAAGAAATCGTCGGCGAATTTGAGAGCGAGCACAGCCTGGATAACCCGCATATTCATCCGCAGACTGACGGGCGGATGGTGATTGATGGCACGGCTTCGATTCGCGAATTGAACAAATGTCTGGGTTGGCATTTGCCGAGTGATGGGCCGAAGACGCTGAACGGGTTGGTGACTGAGGCGCTGGAAACGATTCCGGCGAGTGCGGTTTGTTTGAAGATCGGGCGTTATCGACTGGAGATTCTTGAGACTGAGGAGAACCGGGTGAGCAAAGTGCTGATCTGGCATACCTCGTCTGTGCCTGCTTTGGTGCCGGCCAGGTAAGAGATCAAAAGATCACAGCCTTCGGCAGCTCCTACCCTGCGATCTTTTGCTCTTGTTTGATCGTTAGCCCCCTTCCTATAATCAAATCAGCTTACCCAAGCCCCGCCAAACCGCGTGCTTACCCCGCACCCGACAGGTTTCGGCCATTTCATATGCAATCCGGCGACTGTTCCTACCTGAAACAGCGACCGCGCCTCATCCCACATCCCTGGGTGCTCGACCATAATAATTCGCTCCAACGGAGCTCATGACTGTCAGGGATCACCGCATGACGACCAGTACCGCTTTCAGCGACACCGCGCCTGCCCAACCGACCAACTCCGCCACCCGCGTGGCGACGGCGAGTTTTATCGGCACCGCGATCGAGTTCTACGATTTCTACGTTTACGCCACCGCCGCCGCGCTGGTGATCGGGCCGGTATTCTTTCCGCAGACGTCCGGCACGGCGCAGATGCTCTCGGCGTTTCTTACTTTCGGCATCGCATTTCTGGCCCGACCGCTGGGCTCCGCGCTGTTCGGCCACTTCGGCGACCGTATCGGGCGCAAGTCGACACTGGTCGCCTCCTTGCTGTTGATGGGCGTGTGTACGACGCTGATCGGCGTGCTGCCGGGTTACGCCACGATTGGCGCGTGGGCACCGATTCTGCTGTGCGTGCTGCGCTTCGGGCAGGGGCTGGGATTGGGTGGCGAATGGGGTGGTGCCGCCCTGCTGGCCACGGAAAACGCGCCGAAAGGCAAACGCGCGTGGTTCGGTATGTTTCCGCAGCTTGGCCCTTCGATTGGTTTTCTCGCGGCCAACGGCTTGTTTCTAACCCTGGCCATGACTCTCGATGACGAGCAGTTCCGCAGTTGGGGCTGGCGGATTCCGTTTCTACTCAGCGCAGCGCTGGTGATGGTCGGTCTTTATGTGCGATTGAAACTGCATGAAACACCGGTGTTCGCCAACGCCATCGCCCGTCAGGAACGGGTGAAGGTGCCGCTGGTCGAGCTGTTCAGCCAGTACTGGGCGCCGACACTGCTGGGCGCGGCGGCGATGGTGGTCTGTTATGCGCTGTTCTATATCTCGACGGTGTTTTCCCTTAGCTATGGGGTTTCCACACTTGGCTATAGCCGCGAAACCTTCCTCGGATTGCTGTGCTTTGCCGTTTTGTTCATGGCCGCTGCGACACCGCTTTCAGCCTGGGCTAGCGACCGTTACGGGCGCAAACCGGTGCTGATCATTGGTGGCGTGCTGGCGATTCTGTCTGGATTTCTGATGGAGCCGTTACTGACTCAGGGTTCGACCTGGGGTGTGGCGCTGTTTCTGTGCATCGAGCTGTTTTTGATGGGCGTGACATTTGCACCGATGGGTGCGCTATTGCCTGAGTTGTTCCCGACTCATGTGCGTTATACCGGCGCTTCGGCAGCGTATAACCTGGGCGGCATTGTCGGGGCCTCGGCGGCACCGTTCTTCGCACAGAAGCTGGTAGCGATGGGTGGTTTGAGTTATGTCGGCGGGTATGTGTCGGCAGCGGCGGTGCTGAGTTTGATTGCGGTGCTGTGCCTGAAGGAAACGCGCAATAACGATCTGAATCAGGTTGCCTGACAGATCGCTATCGCGAGCAGGCTCACTCCTACAGGGGAACGCATTCCAACTGTAGGAGTGAGCCTGCTCGCGATGGACGCGACCCGGTTTACAGCTCTACAACAACAGCCTGAGCAGCGCGAGTCGCCTTGGCACGAGCAGCCTCGATCGACTCATCCCGCGCCAGCGCCACGCCCATGCGGCGCTGGCCATTCACTTCTGGCTTACCAAACAGACGCAATGCCGTGTCCGGCTCGCTCAACGCCGCGCCGAGGTTGGCGAATGCGGTCTGCGTCGACTGCCCTTCCACCAGAATCACCGCCGAAGCCGATGGCCCGAACTGACGGATCAGCGGTACCGGCAAGCCCAGAATCGCGCGAGCGTGCAGGGCGAACTGCGACAGATCCTGCGAAATCAATGTCACCAGACCGGTGTCATGCGGACGCGGCGAGACTTCGCTGAACCACACCTGATCACCTTTGATGAACAGCTCAACGCCGAACAGGCCACGGCCACCCAACGCTTCAGTCACCGCTTTGGCAACGCGCTCGGATTCAGCCAGAGCAATCGGGCTCATGGCCTGAGGCTGCCAGGACTCCTGATAATCGCCCTTCTCCTGACGGTGACCGACCGGCGCGCAGAACGTGGTGCCGCCAATGTGGCGCACAGTCAGCAAGGTGATTTCGTAATCGAAATCGATGAAACCTTCGATGATCACCCGACCTTTGCCAGCGCGACCGCCTTCTTGCGCGTAATCCCAGGCTTTCTGCACGTCATCAGTGCTGCGCAACAGGCTCTGGCCTTTGCCCGACGAGCTCATCACCGGTTTGACGACGCATGGGAAACCGAGGTCCTCAACAGCTTTGCTGTAGTCCTCGAAGGTGTCGGCAAAGTGGTACGGCGAGGTCGGCAGATCCAGCTCTTCAGCGGCCAGACGACGGATGCCTTCGCGGTTCATGGTCAATTGCGCAGCGCGCGCGGTCGGGATCACGGTGAAGCCTTCGGCTTCCAGCTCGACCAGGGTGGCGGTGGCGATGGCCTCGATTTCCGGCACGATGAAGTGCGGCTTCTCGGCTTCGATCACGGCACGCAGGGCGGCGCCGTCGAGCATGTTGATCACGTGGCTGCGATGCGCAACCTGCATGGCCGGCGCGTTGGCGTAGCGGTCAACGGCGATTACTTCAACGCCCAGGCGTTGCAGCTCGATCACCACTTCCTTGCCCAACTCACCACAGCCACACAGCAATACGCGGGTCGCGGTTGGCGACAACGGAGTTCCGATACGGGTCATCTCAGGTCCTCAAAGAAGCGGATCATCGAGGAAAGCAGCGCCAGACGCGCTTTCCATGGGGAGAAAGCGCGGCATTTTACATGAACCTGAGGGTTTGGCTTCAGCCGGCGACAGCCTGTTTGCGCTCACGCCAGGCCATGATCAGCCAGACGGCAGTGACGCCGGCGAATTTCGAAGCCAGTGCGGTGATGATCACCGGCGGCGTCAGCAGGTCGATCATGCCGAAGAAGATGAAGGTATCGAGAGGAATGCTCAGTGCCGAACTGATCCACAAGCGGTCGCGCAATGGGCGTTTGGTGATGCTGAACACCAGCCAGTCGATGATTTCCGACACCGCGAACGCCGTGGCGCTGGCCAAGGCGATGGAGGGATCGGAGGTCACGTAGGAGAGCACCAACGCCGCCAGCATCGCCACGACTGCGCCGTGGCCGAAGCGGGTTTGCACCATGTCGCGCAGTATGAAGACCAGACCGCCCCAGGCCGACCAGATGATGTCCAGGTGCGGCGCGGTGGAGAAGGCGAAGTTGATCAGCACAACGCTGCTGATGTAGGCGATGAGGAAAATCATGGAGGCGACCTGTCAGATTGGCGCACAGGTTACTTGACCGGCAAATCAAGAGCTACCCCCTCACCCCAGCCCTCTCCCCCATGGGGGCGAGGGGGAAAGGGAGCAGATCTTCGTTGAATCGAATCCCGAGTTCGACTCGAGAACGCAGGCCGGTATGGACCGAACAATCAACCCGGTCATTCCCTCCCCCTTCAGACGAAGGGAAAGGGAGCCGATCGGAGGCTTTTCAAAACCTGAGTTCGACTCGGTAGCTCAGGTCGATGTAACTCGAACCATCAACTCGGTCAGTCCCCTCTCCCTCTGGGCGGTCCGACGTTTCGGGAGGGCTAGGGTGAGGGCCGTCCCAAGCCGATCACGACTTCGAAGGGATCATCCACACCAACCCACTCGCCTTCGCCCGCTCATGACACAACCCCAGCACCACCCGGCGTTCGTCATTGCTCATGCGGCCCCAGCGGGTGATCTCCTCGACCGTACGCTGGCAGCCAGTGCAGATGTCAGCCTCATCCAGCGCACAAATATTCACGCATGGCGAGGCTACTGGTCTTTCTGGCGTGTTCATTCTTCCTGCTCAACCAGATCGCGGGCATAACGCTGCGAGTTATGCACATAGTGGGCGGCGCTAGCTTCGAGCATCTTCTTTTGCGGCTCGGTCAGCTCGCGCACAACCTTGCCCGGCGAGCCCATCACCAGCGAGCCGTCAGGAATCTCTTTGCCTTCGCCAATCAGCGAGTTGGCGCCAATGATGCAGTTCTTGCCGATCTTCGCGCCGTTGAGAATCACCGCGTTGATGCCGATCAGGCTGTAATCGCCCACCGTGCAGCCGTGGAGCATGGCGTTGTGGCCGATGGTCACGCCGGTGCCAATGGTCAGCGGATAGCCCATGTCGGTATGCATCACCGTGCCGTCCTGCACATTGCTGTTCTTGCCGATCAGGATCAGTTCGTTGTCGCCGCGTAGCACGGCGTTGAACCAGACGTTGGCGCCCTCTTCCAGTTTGACCTTGCCCACCAGCACGGCATTGGGCGCGACCCAGCTCTGTGGGTGGGTCTCGACACGGGCGTCGCCCAAACGGTATTTCATCTTGTCTTCCTCAGCGCCCACGGTGATGGCCATTCGAACGATGGCTCAGGTGTTAATAAAGCTTTTAGGGGGTTGGTGCAGACTGATCTTGGCGTCATAGAGCAGATTGATCAACTCAACGATCATGATCGCCGTCAGCCCCCAGATCTTGTATTCACCAAATCGATAACTTGGCACGTACCAACTGCGGCCCTGATAGTCGATGCGGTGCGTGTGTTCACGGGGGTCTTCGCGGAAGAATTCCAGCGGCACAGTAAACACCGCGGCAATCTCGGCATCGTTGGCCAGATACTCGACAAAATCGGGGATGACGCCGACATAAGGCGTGACCTTAATGCCGTGCAGGGAGATCAGCGGACTGAGCGGGCCGATGATTTCGACCAGGCCGGGCGGCAGACCGATCTCCTCTTCAGCTTCACGCAGCGCGGTGAAGATCAGATCCGGGTCTTCCGGATCGCGGCGACCACCCGGGAAGGCGACTTCGCCACCGTGGGTCGAAAGCCCGCTGGCGCGCAGGGTCAGTACCAGTTCCGGTTGGTCACTGCGGGTGATCGGCACCAGAACGGCGGCCTCGGGGAAACGTGTGTCAGTCTCCAGCGTGCGCGGTGTGTGGTTGCTTACCCTATGCAGTAGCTCGTCCAGCATGAGTGTTCTCGATCTGTGCCTTACTCTGCATCATGCACCAATCGTTGCGAGCGCCCAAGCCCCCGAAACCCGTCGTGTCGCGAAACGACAACTTGCCGACCGACACCGCTGCACGCCAAGATAGGCGCAGCATTCAGGAAGCCCAGCATGAAATTTTGCAGCCACTGCGGTAACCCGGTCACCCAACGCATTCCCGAAGGCGATTCGCGGCTGCGATTTGTCTGTGACAGCTGTCAGACCATTCACTATCAGAACCCCAATATCGTCGCCGGTTGCGTACCGACCTGGGGTACAAAAGTGTTGCTCTGCCGCCGCGCCATCGAGCCGCGCCTCGGTTACTGGACCTTGCCCGCCGGTTTCATGGAGAACGGCGAGACCATCGAACAGGCCGCCGTACGCGAAACTGCCGAGGAAGCCTGCGCCCGCGTGCGCAACCTGAGCATCTACACATTGATCGATGTGCCGCACATCAGTCAGGTGCATGTGTTCTTCCGCGCCGAGCTGGTCGATCTGGACTTCGCCGCCGGCCCCGAGAGCCTCGAAGTGCAACTATTCGACGAAGCCGACATTCCCTGGGACGAGCTGGCTTTCCGCACGGTGGGGCGTACCTTAGAATGCTTCTTCGCTGATCGGCGTATCGAGGTGTATCCGGTTCGGTCGGAATCGATTCCTCCGTTGGCGCAGCCGGTCATTATTTAATCAAGACATTGGCGTGATGGCCGACAAAAAGATCGCAGCCTTCGGCAGCTCCTACATGCACACATACATATAAAATGTTGGTTATCTGCGTCACTCCCTGGGGAATCGTTTCAATGCGCTGGTTGCTTGCCCTGTTTTGCCTGTCGTTCGTTACCGTCTCCCAAGCGTCATTCGTGACCACCGTGACGCCTTCGAATACCCCGCTCATCGAGAAAGTCCTGGTGCTCAAAGCGGCTCATCAACTGCAGTTGATCGCTGACGGCAAGCCGCTGAAGACCTATCGCATTTCGCTGGGCAAAGGCGCGAAGAAAGGCCCGAAACTGATAGAGGGTGACAAGCGCACGCCAGAAGGTTTCTATTGGATCGACTGGCGCAAGACCAGCGACAAATTCAACCTGTCGATGCACATTTCCTACCCGAACATCAGCGATTCGGCCCGCGCCCGACGTGAAGGCGTCGAGCCCGGCGGCATGATCATGATCCACGGCACGCCGGATTCGGAAGAAACCCCGGAAGACCTGTTCCACACCCTCGACTGGACTGACGGCTGCGTCGCCATGCGTAACGTCGACATGCGCGAAGTGTGGAATCTGGTGCCGGACGGCACGATGGTCGAAATCCGCCCTTAACTTCCTCACGACCATTGGTCGGCATTAAAAAATAAATCAAAAAGATCGCAGCCTGCGGCAGCTCCTACAAGGGTGATACCACTCTCAACTGTAGGAGCTGCCGCAGGCTGCGATCTTTTGCTTTTCCTGGCCAACCACTAATACCACTTGAAACCACACCCCCTGAATACCGCCAATTCATTAGATATGGCGCTGTTTCATCGCGTTGACATGGTATTCAAGTGGTATTAATTTCCGCCCCACAAGCGAGCCACAACAATCCTATACTCGCGACGGAAATGCCCTACATGAACGACCTCCATACCTTACGCCCGGACGACTCTCAGCCGACGCCGCTGTACCTGCAACTGGCACGCAATCTGGAAGCAGCGATTCATGCCGGGCAGTGGAAGTCCGAGCAGGCGATGCCCTCGGAACGCAACCTCAGCGAGCAACTGGGCATTTCCCGGGTGACTGCGCGCAAGGCATTGGAAGTCCTCCTCGATCAAGGCCTGATCCGTCGCCTGCAAGGTTCCGGCACGTTCATCACCCCACGCCTCGAACAACCGCTATCGCGCCTCTCCGGTTTCAGCGAGATGCTGCGCCTCAAGGGCTTCGTGCCCAGCTCGCAATGGCTGGAACGCGAAATCACCCTGCCGACTCATGAAGAATTGATCCGCCTCAGCCTGTCGCCGAACGACAAGGTTGCGCGCATGAAGCGTCTGCGCAAAGCCGATGACACGGTCATGGCGATCGAAATGAGCACCCTGCCCGCCTCGATCATGCCCAAGCCGCAACTGGTCGGCGATTCGCTCTACGAATACCTCGACGGCATCGGCAAACCGATCGTCCGCGCCTTGCAGCACATTCAGGCGATCAACGCCTCGGACGAATTCGCCGCGCTGGTCGGCATCGCTCCCGGTACCGCGATGCTGCTGATGACCCGGGTCGGTTATCTGGAAGACAACACGCCGATCGAAGTCACCGACACCTATTGCCGCAACGACTACTACGACTTTGTTGCAGAGCTTCGTAGATAAAGAGCTGCGCCGCTGAGAGCGGCCCAAAGCGAGAACCAAAATGTCCGAAGACAATATCCTCACCGCCAGCGGCTGGGTTCGCGGCCGGCTGATCCACGAACACGGCAAAGTCGTGTCGATCGAAGGCGTGCCTTGCGATCCGGCAACTAATGACCTGCCGTATCTGCTGCCCGGTTTCATCGACCTGCACGTCCATGGCGGCGGCGGCAAAGACATCATGGAAGGCACCAGCGCTTTCGAAACCATCACCAGAACCCACGTGCGTTTCGGCACCACTTCGCTGCTGGCCACCACCATGACGGCGCCGAGTGCCGAGATCTCCAGCGTCCTGAAGGAAGTAGGAGAGTTCTGCGAACAGCGTCCGAAAGGTGCCGCGCGGGTCCTCGGCGTACACCTCGAAGGCCCGTACATCAACCCGGGAAAACTCGGTGCGCAACCGAACTTCGCCCACACCGCGTTGATGGCCGAAGTCGAAGAGTACCTGGCACTGGCGCCGATCCGGGTGATCACCATCGCCCCGGAAATCGCCGGTCATGACGGTTTGATCCGTGAGCTGAGCAGCCGTGGCGTGCGCATGCAGATCGGCCACACCCTCGGCAGTTACGAGGAAGGTGTCGCCGCTCTGGATGCCGGCGCAACCAGTTTCACCCATCTATATAACGCCATGAGCCCGCTGCATCACCGCGAGCCGGGCATCGTCGGCGCCGCATTGGCCCACGCCAAATTCGCCGAGTTGATTCCGGATCTGCTGCACGTGCATCCCGGTGCCATTCGCGTGGCCCTGCGTTCGATCCCGTGCCTGTATTGCGTCACCGATTCGACCGCTGCCGCCGGCATGCCCGACGGTGAATACAAACTCGGCAGCCACACCGTGACCAAATGCCTGGGCGGCGTGCGCCTGCCGGACGGCACTTTGGCTGGCAGCACCCTGACCATGGATCAGGCCCTGCGCAATCTGGTGAAGATCGGTTTGCCGATCGCCGAAGCCTCACAACGTCTTTCGCAATTCCCCGCCGACTACCTCGGCATTACTGAACGCGGGCGCCTTGCACCAGGTGCCTGGGCCGACTGCGTGCGGCTCGATCGCTCACTCACACTGACCGCCGTCATGGTCGAAGGAGAAGACATTGACTTCAAAAATGCTTGAGGAGGCGCTGTCCTCGTTTGAGGCCGTGCAAGCCCAACTGCAACAGCTCGACCCGCAGATGATCGAGATCGCCGGGCGCCTGCGCCGGCAGCCGCCGCAAGTGGCAATGACTGTCGCTCGCGGCAGTTCCGACCACGCGGCGAGCTACTTCGCCTACCTGACCATGCAGCAACTGGGTGTGCCGGTGGCGTCGTTGCCGATGTCGGTGGTGACCATGCAGCAGGCGCCGTTGAAGGTCAGCGGTCAGGTCGCGTTCGCCTTTTCGCAATCGGGACAGAGCCCGGACCTGGTCAACAGTCTGCGTCTGTTGCGCAAGCGTGGCGCGCTGAGCGTGTCGATGGTCAACGCCGCCGATTCGCCACTGGAAGCGGCGTGTGAATTCAGCCTGCCGCTGCTCGCCGGGACTGAAAGCAGCGTCGCCGCGACCAAGAGTTTTATCGCCACCCTCAGCGCCAGCGCCCGCTTGATCGCGCACTGGAAAGAGGACAGCGAATTGCTGGAGGCCGGCAACGCCCTGCCTGAAGGTCTGCGCGAAGCGGCGAAACAGGACTGGAGTGTGGCTATCGAAGCCCTGCGCGATTGCGAGCGCTTGATGGTAATCGGCCGTGGTGCCGGTTTCGCCATCGCTCAAGAGGCAGCGCTGAAATTCAAGGAAACCTCGGCAATTCAAGCCGAAGCGTTCAGCAGCGCCGAAGTCCGTCACGGCCCGATGGCGCTGATCGACGAACACTATCCATTGCTGGTTTTCGCTCCACGCGGCGCCGAACAGGCCGGCCTGCTGAGCCTCGCCGCAGAGATGCGCCAACGCGGCGCCCGCGTGTTGCTGGCCGCGCCGGACGATGTGAGCGAACGCGATCTGACCCTGACCCGCGCCGAACACCCGGCCCTTGATCCGATTCTGGCGATCCAGAGTTTCTACGTGATGGCCGCAGGTCTGGCCGTGGCCCGTGGCATGGACCCGGATCAGCCGCGCCACCTGAGCAAAGTGACCCGCACGCACTAATTGAAGCAAGCCTGTAGGAGCTGCCGAAGGCTGCGATCTTTTGATTTTGATCCAAAAAAACAAGATCAAAAGATCGCAGCCTTCGGCAGCTCCTACAGGGACATCGAACCGAGATTTAACCGATGAGACCGAGCCATGCACAACAACAATAAAGAGCTGACCCTCAGCGCCCCGCTCAGCGGCCCGGTGCTCACGCTCGCCAAAGTCCCGGACGCGGTGTTCGCCAGTGGCGCGATGGGCGACGGCATTGCCATCGACCCGATCAACGACACGCTGTATTCGCCGTGCGCCGGGGTGATCATTCACGTCGCGCGCACCGGCCACGCGCTGACGGTGCGCGCCGACAACGGTGCGGAAATCCTTTTGCATCTGGGCCTCGACACCGTTGAGTTGAACGGCGAAGGCTTCTCGATGCTGGTCAAGGATGGCACCCGCGTCAGCAAGGGTCAGCCGTTGTTGCGCTATGACCTGGACAAGGTTGGCCAGCAATGCAAAAGCCTGGTCAGCCTGTTGATCCTGACCAACAGCCAGGATTTTCAAGTGCGGCCGATTACGCTGAAAGCGGTGAAGGTTGGCGAGCCGCTATTGCACATTGTTGCGCGTAACAGCGTGGCGGCGAATGTCGCGGAGGTCGGCGGACCTGAGGTTCATGGTCATGTGCTGGTGGCTCATCGCGGTGGTTTGCATGCCCGCCCCGCTGCGCTGATTCGGCAAACTGCGCAAGCTTTCAAAAGCCAGTCGCAACTGCACTTCGCTGGCAAATCGGCGCCGTGCAACAGCCTGATCGGTTTGATGGGCCTGGCGGTTGGCGAGCAGGATGAAGTGCAAGTCAGTTGTCAGGGCACGGACGCTGAAGCAGCGTTGCAAGCGTTGCTCACCGCGTTGGCCACGGCGCTGCCGGATGATCATCACGCGGTGGCGCCGGTCAGTGTTGCGCCTCTTAAACGCCCCGCCGAAGCAGGTGTGCTGCACGGTGTGTGCGCCGCGCCCGGACTGGTCGGCGGGCCGCTCTTTCGCTTGAACGCGATCAGTTTGCCGGCGGATGCCGGTCATCATGATCCGCTGCAACAACTGCAGATTCTTGAGACGGCGCTGACTCAAGTAAGGAGAGAAATCGACGGCACCCTCGCCCAAGCGAAAACACACAAGAACGCCGATGAAGAAGCGATCTTCGCCGCGCATCTGGCACTGCTGGAAGATCCAGCGCTGCTCGACGCCGCGCAGCAAGCCATCGAACAAGGCACTGCGGCGACTCACGCGTGGAGCCAGTCGATCGATGTGCAGTGCGAAGTCCTGCAACACACCGGCAGCGCGCTGCTGGCTGAGCGCGCCAACGATCTGCGCGACCTCAAGCAACGCGTGTTGCGGGCATTGCTCGGCGAAGCATGGCATTACGACGTGCCGGCCGGCGCCATTGTTGCCGCTCACGAACTGACACCCTCGGATCTGCTGCAGCTCAGCGCGCAAGGCGTTGCCGGGTTATGCATGGCCGAGGGTGGTGCGACCTCGCATGTGGCGATTCTCGCGCGTGGCAAAGGTCTGCCGTGCATGGTGGCGTTGGGTTCGGCCTTGCTTGATCAGCCGCAAGGCCAAGCGGTGGTGCTCGATGCCGACGGTGGACGCCTCGAACTGACGCCGAATGCCGAACGTCTGGCTGAAGTTCAGCAGGCGCAAATTGATCGTCAGCAACGCCGCGACGCACAGCAAGCCAAGGCTCACCTGCCTGCAGAAACCCGCAATGGCGTGACTATCGAAGTCGTCGCCAACGTCGCCTCCAGCGCTGAAGCCGCAGACGCCTTTGCCAATGGTGCCGATGGCGTCGGTTTGCTGCGCACCGAGTTCCTCTTCGTTGATCGTCAGACCGCTCCGGATGTCGAAGAACAGCGTGCGGCCTATCAAGGCGTACTGGACGCGATGGGCGAACACTCGGTGATCATCCGCACCATCGACGTCGGCGGCGACAAACAACTCGACTACCTGCCGCTGCCCATCGAAGCCAACCCGGTGCTCGGTCTGCGCGGCATTCGTCTGGCTCAGGCCCGCCCGGAGATCCTCGACCAGCAACTGCGCGCGCTGCTGCAAGTCAGCCCGCTGCGCCGCTGCCGGATCCTGTTGCCGATGGTCACTGAGGTCGACGAACTGCTGCACATTCGTCAACGCGTCGATGCGCTGTGCCTGGAACTCGGTGTCAGTCAGCGCCCGGAAATCGGCGTGATGATCGAAGTCCCCGCCGCCGCTCTGCAAGCCGAACAACTCGCCGAACACGCCGACTTCCTTTCGATTGGCACCAACGATCTGTCGCAGTACACCCTGGCCATGGATCGCGATCACGCAGGTCTGGCTGCCCGCGTCGACGCCTTGCACCCGGCGCTGCTGCGCCTGATCGCCATGACCTGCGAAGGCGCGGCAGTCCACAAGCGTTGGGTCGGCGTCTGCGGCGCCCTCGCCTCCGACCCGCTGGCGACGCCGGTACTGATTGGTCTGGGCGTTACCGAATTGTCGGTCAGCCCGGTGCAAATCGGTGAAATCAAGGATCGCGTGCGCCAGGTGCACGAAGCCGAATGCCAACGCCTCGCCCGCGACCTGCTCAAGCTGAGCAGCGCTGCGGCGGTACGTCACGCCTGCCACCAACACTGGCCTCTGCGCTAATAAAAACAAGAAGGAGAACCGCCATGTACCAACTCTTCATCGAAGGCCTGCAACGCCTCGGCCGCGCGCTGATGCTGCCGATCGCGATCCTGCCGATTGCCGGTCTGCTGCTGCGTCTGGGTGACACCGACCTGCTGAACATCGCGATCATCCACGATGCCGGTCAAGTGATCTTCGCCAACCTGGCAATGATCTTCGCCATCGGCATCGCGGTCGGTTTTGCCAAGGACAACAACGGTACTGCCGGTCTGGCCGGGGTAATCGGTTATCTGGTGATGATCTCCACGCTCAAGGTGCTCGATTCAACCATCAACATGGGCATGCTCGCCGGTATCGTCAGCGGCCTGATGGCCGGCGCGCTGTACAACCGCTTCAAGGACATCAAACTGCCGGAGTATCTGGCGTTCTTCGGTGGCCGACGCTTCGTGCCAATCGTCACCGGGTTCGCCGCTGTCGGCCTAGGCGTGGTATTCGGCTACATCTGGCCGCCGATCCAGCACGGGATCAACAGCTTCGGCACATTGATGATGGAAAGCGGCAGCATCGGCGCCTTCGTCTTCGGCGTATTCAACCGTCTGCTGATCGTCACCGGCCTGCACCACATCCTCAACAACATGGCGTGGTTCGTGTTCGGCAACTTCACCGACCCAACCACCGGCGCACTGGTGACCGGCGACCTGTCGCGCTACTTCGCCGGCGATCCGAAGGGCGGCCAGTTCATGACCGGCATGTTCCCGATGATGATCTTCGGCCTGCCCGCCGCGTGCCTGGCGATGTACCGCAATGCTCTGCCAGAGCGGCGCAAGGTCATGGGCGGGATCTTCCTGTCGATGGCCCTGACTTCATTCCTGACCGGCGTGACCGAACCGATTGAATTCGCCTTCATGTTCCTCGCGCCGCTGCTGTTTCTGCTGCACGCGCTGCTGACCGGGTTGTCGATGGCGATCACCAATGCGCTGAACATCCATTTGGGCTTTACGTTTTCTGGCGGGTTTATCGACATGGTGCTTGGCTGGGGCAAGTCCACCAACGGCTGGCTGGTGGTCCCTGTGGGGCTGGCGTACGCGGTTGTGTATTACGTGGTGTTTGATTTCTGTATTCGTCGTTTCAATCTGAAGACGCCGGGGCGTGAGGATGTGGCGACCGCTGAGAAAGCCGTCCTCACCGAAAACCAACGAGCCGGTGCTTACATCAAAGCCCTCGGTGGTGCGGAGAATCTGCTGACCGTTGGCGCCTGCACTACCCGTCTGCGACTGGAGATGGTCGATCGCAACAAGGCCTCCGATGCCGATTTGAAAGCGCTGGGTGCGATGGCAGTTGTGCGTCCGGGCAAAGGTGGAAGTTTGCAGGTGGTGGTCGGGCCGCTGGCCGACAGCATTGCAGATGAGATTCGCCTGGCGATGCCGGCGGTGGGCCGTGCGGTTCTTGCTGAGCCTGTTGCGGTTGTCGATGAACCGAAAGCGGTTGTGGTCGCGGGTTCTGAAGCTCAGCAATGGCTGAATGCACTGGGCGGTGGCGACAATGTGCTGCAACTGGACTGCATTGCCATGAGCCGGATTCGCTTGCTGCTGGCAGATGGCAAGGCGTTGTCCGAGGCGCAGTTGAAGGAATTGGGTTGTCAGGGTGTCAGCCAGTTGGAAGGTGGCGTTTGGCATTTGCTGGTGGGTGACAAGGCTGCGAGTTTGAGCGGAGCGCTTGAGGCGTTGGTCAATCGCAGTGAGGTCAGTGCCAAGGTTTGAGCCTTTACATCAGGCTCTACTCGAAACAACTGATACAAAAACCCGGCGTTGGCCGGGTTTTTTCATGCTGCTCAAGTTCAGGACATTCTTGCGCGCTGTTCCGCCTCGTAATGCCGAGTCTGGTACGGCATGAGCGCCTGAATCTTCAAACCCAGACTTTCCGTCAAACCCCAAGCAACCGCCAACTCGTCGCGGCGATTGCGTAATAAAACAGCTGGTTGAGAAACGACGTGTTGCTTGGGTGTTTTGGCGTTGAAAAGCTCGAGTGCATGGAGCGTTTCCAACACGCGGCTATCCGATACACATGCGAAACGTGTAAATCGCTCCAGCAGATAAGCTGCTCGCCGCAGCTCGACTTCATCGCTGTGAAACTTGAGAAATGTTGATATCTCACTCTCAAGATCGGATTTTGAATACCAGACCTCTTTGGCTGCATCGACCAGCGCCGTCCCATCGGCTTGATCCAGCGGTCTTCTGACCAACGTATCCAATGCCGAAGAGAGGACATGATCATCAAGAGAGTTCGACATCTGGTTCCTCCAGGTAGTCCTGCAAGATATTGAAGAGCACTGAGGCAGGTTGCTCTTTGTTGCCAACATATACATCAATTGCTTGCAATGCCAGACGCCGGAAATCACTCGTCAGAATGAAACCGGCTCTGAGAAGCGCCTTGATGTCCGCAACGTCGTGATCGGTAGCCCTGCCAAGTTTTGTAATTGCAATATCCACCGGAGCAGCGATGTGAATCTGGAGCGGGGACGTCTCCGGAAACTCAGTCATGGGAATACTTCGCACCCAGTAGTCTTCATGGATCGGGCCAAAACTAGTGTTGTATTGAAGGTCGTAGTTCAGCTCCATCACTCGAGCGGAGCGTTCGTCGATAAAAGGCTCCGGAACTTGAGCTAGAAGCGCTTGAAGGTCGAACCCTGGCGGAAGGCAAGCTTCATAAATCTCCGCATCGACATCCATGGAAATACGATGATTTGTGTAGAGATGTACGGCGCAACCACCAAAGACGATGATTTTGACTGCCCCCGGATCGGTATTTTCCTGCGTCAATTCTGCTTCGACTGATTTGAACATCGAAACCAATGCCTTCCCCAAGGCAGTATTCGTGTTGATGCGGGGAGTGACTACGGGTAGCAATTCCATTTTTGAACCTCAGAGTCATGTCGATGGCTCACGCGATACAACCTGTTACCCAGCTCGCTGTTTGCCAGAGACAGATCAAGGTATGGATGCGACTTCCGAGGGACAACCTGAAAGAATGGTAGGAAATTTCCCGAGTTTGCTGACGCTCTGAAACTCGTCTGACGCCTGTCAGTGCCTCATCGCTGGCAAGCCAGCTCCACAAGAGAATGCGTTTCAACTGTGGGAGCCAGCCTGCTGGCGATGAACGATGACGCGCTCGTCAGGTTTGTGGGTCGACTCGATCCAGCGCTCGGTTTACTGCCAGTTCGGCGAGCATGACGATTTGCTGGATGCCTAAAGCCGTACTGCGCTGCGAACCGCTTAGCTCATTGGCGAAGTTGCTGGCGGCGTTGCTTGCGCTGGCCAACGACTCAACGGCGTGGGCGAGCAGGCTTTCGGTGTCGACCTGAGGGCAGACCATGAACATGGTGCTTGGTCGCCGGGGCTTTGCGGGTTCGGGGCACAGGTAGAAGTCGAGGGCGCGCTTGATGGCTTCACGGTTGCGGGCCTGCTCTTCGGCGCGCAGGGCTTCTTCGAGTGGGGTTTTGGTTTCGGGTGGATCGGGGACGGGCTTGGTCATGGATCGGTCCTTACTGATTGGAGCCATCCAAATACCGTTTCTCACGCGGCGAGTGGGTGGCAACTATGTGCGGGGTGAGAAACCGGGCAAGGACCAGCAAACCTCCGGCCGGACCGAAGTCCGCCCGCACATAGCCGCCATAACAATGCAGCAGCGAATCAGCTGGCGGCAATTATGGGACTACTGGCGCTGGAATGACACTTACCCGAGTTCTCACACCCGATCACTGAAGATTCAGTGACAGCCAAAGACTAGAGATCCGACGTCCGACGGACAACCTGAAAACCTTGTGGGAAGGTTCTGGTGATCTCACATCCAATTAAACAACGCGAATCGCCTCCCTCGTGTAGGAGCTGCCGAAGGCTGCGATCTTTGGACTTTGATGTTTCAACATCAAAAGCAAAATCAAAATCAAAAGATCGCAGCCTTCGGCAGCTCCTACAGGGGAACGAATACCCCCTCGGAGATTGGTCGGCTGTCAGGCGCCCCCAAGAGCGTCAATGTGAGTCCAACCCAAGCGGCAAAGCCGCCCCACTCAACAGGATGAGCGCAAGCTCGGCTGCCGCTCTTGATCTTGATCCACCGGCCCCGTCGGCAGGCTGAGCGGAGGGATTCATCCGGGGGTGGGCGCGCAGCGCCGTTCGACGAAGTCGAACACATCGAGAGGAGGTGCAGCGAAGCAAACCGGAGGCGATGCCCCCGGATGAGTCCCGGAGCGAAGGAACCCCGAGCCTTAGCGAGTGGGCCGAACGTTGGGGCAAGCCTTTTGGGTTACCTTTTCGGCATTTGGAAAAGGTGACCCGCCGTAAGGGCGGAACCCTAAGCAGCCGTTACCGCAGCAACGGATATGTACCCGGTCAGCCAGCACATCATTGCCTGATCCGGAGCCTTCGCGAGCAAGCCCGCTCCCACATTGGAACCCCATCGCACAAAAAATCGCGGACAACAAAAAACCCGCAGACAATCACTCATCTGCGGGTTTCCTGTTTAAGCAGCAAGAAAGATCAGAAATCTTCCAGCCGCCACACCTCATAAGCCGGCGTCTCGTACGGATGACTGAGCTTCAACGCCGCCACAACAGCCACGATCAACTCATCCGCCACCACAAGCTCAACCTTCCATTCCTCAACCCGCTCAACCTGCCCCGCCTCGCCAATAAACGGCTGACTGCCGCCCAAAGGTCGAAACTGGCCCAGACCAAGCACCTGCCACGCACAGTGATCATAGTCACCGATCCGCCCACCACCGGCAGCGAACACAGCCCCTTTGACCACTTCGACATGACTGTCGGGAACAAAAAAAGCGAGCTTGTACACAGGCCTTAGTTAACCCAGACGCGCGCGTTACGGAACATACGCATCCACGGTGCATCTTCGTTCCAGTCTTCCGAACGCCACGAGTTCTGCACGGCACGGAACACACGCTCCGGGTGCGGCATCATGATCGTCACACGGCCATCACGGCTGGTGAGACCGGTAATCCCGCGCGGCGAGCCGTTCGGGTTGGCCGGATAACGCTCGGTGACCTTGCCGTGGTTGTCGACAAAACGCATCGCCACGCAACCCGACAGATCGGCTTCCAGCAGTGCTTCTTCGCTGGAGAATTCGGCGTGACCTTCACCGTGAGCAATGGCGATCGGCATACGCGAACCGGCCATGCCCTGCAGGAAGATCGAGTTCGATTCCTGAACCTGAACCATCGCCACACGGGCTTCGAACTGCTCGGAACGGTTGCGCACGAAGTGCGGCCAGAACTCGCTGCCCGGGATCAGCTCGTGCAGGTTGGACATCATCTGGCAACCGTTGCACACGCCGAGGGTGAAGCTGTCGTTACGCTCGAAGAAGCCTTGGAACGCATCGCGGGCGCGGCTGTTGAACAGTGCCGATTTGGCCCAGCCCTCACCGGCACCGAGCACGTCGCCGTAGGAGAAACCACCGCAGGCCACCAGACCTTTGAACTCGTTCAGGTCGACACGGCCGGCGAGAATGTCGCTCATGTGCACGTCGATCGCGTTGAAACCGGCACGGTCGAACGCGGCAGCCATTTCCACCTGACCGTTGACGCCCTGCTCACGCAGCACGGCAACCTGTGGGCGGATGCCTTTCTTGATGTAAGGCGCGGCGATGTCCTGGTTGACGTCGTAGCTGAGCTTGACGCTCAGGCCCGGGTTGTCTTCTTCCAGCAGCACGTCGAACTCTTGCTCGGCGCAGTCGGCGTTGTCACGCAGACGCTGGATCTGGTAGCTGGTTTCAGCCCAGGTACGTTGCAGCAGACGACGCTGGCCTTCGAACACGGTGTCACCGTTGAAGGTGATGTTGATCTGGCCATTGTTGATCGGCTGACCGATCACTGACACGCAGTCGCCCAGACCGGCCGCGCTGAATTGCGCAAGGATGTCTGGCGTGGCGTCCTGACGAACCTGGATCACCGCACCCAGTTCTTCGTTGAACAGGATCGCAGCGATTTCGGACGAGGACTCGGCAACGCTGTCGAGGTTCAGGCTCAGACCGCAGTGGCCAGCGAAGGCCATTTCCACTACAGAAGTCAGCAGACCACCGTCGGAACGGTCGTGGTAAGCCAGCAGGTGACCGTCGGCGTTGAGGCCTTGGATCACGGCGAAGAAGGCTTTCAGGTCTTCGGCGTCATCGACGTCCGGCGCGTGTTTGCCGAGCTTGCCGTGTACCTGTGCAAGGATCGAAGCGCCCATACGGTTCTGACCGCGACCGAGGTCGATCAGGATCAGGTCGGTGGTGCCCTTGTCCATGCGCAGTTCCGGGGTCAGGGTCTGACGGATGTCAGCCACTGGCGCGAAACCGGTCACGATCAGCGACATCGGCGAGGTCACGGTTTTTTCTTCGCCGTTATCGTTCCAGCGAGTGGCCATGGACATCGAGTCCTTGCCCACCGGAATGGTGATGCCCAGCTCAGGGCACAGTTCCATACCGACCGCTTTCACGGTGTCGTACAGACGCGCGTCTTCGCCCGGGTGACCGGCAGCGGACATCCAGTTCGCCGACAGTTTGATGTCGGAGATCTTGTTGATGCGCGAAGCAGCGATATTGGTCAGGGTTTCGCCGATGGCCATGCGGCCCGACGCCGGAGCGTCCAGCAGTGCCAGCGGAGTGCGCTCGCCCATCGCCATGGCTTCACCGGTGTAAACGTCGAAGCTGGTAGCGGTGACGGCAACGTCAGCCACCGGAACCTGCCACGGGCCAACCATTTGGTCACGGGCAACCAAGCCGGTGATGGTGCGGTCGCCGATGGTGATCAGGAAGCTCTTGCTCGCCACGGCTGGGTGATGCAGAACGCGCTCGATGGACTCGCTGATGTCGAGGTTCGACGGATCGAAGTCATCGCCCAGCTCAGCTTCGCGAACCACCGAACGGTGCATGCGCGGGACTTTGCCCAGCAACACTTCCAGTGGCATGTCCACCGGGCTGTTGCCGAAGTGGCTGTCGGTCACGGTCAGTTGCGGTTCAGCGGTGGCTTCACCGACTACTGCAAACGGGCAGCGCTCGCGTTCGCAGATCGCCTGGAAGCGCTCGAAGTCTTCCGGGCCGACCGCCAGAACGTAACGTTCCTGGGATTCGTTGGACCAGATTTCGTGCGGGGCCATGCCCGGCTCGTCGTTTGGAATGTTGCGCAGTTCGAAACGACCACCGCGGTCGCCGTCGTTGACCAGCTCCGGGAAGGCGTTGGACAGACCGCCCGCGCCGACGTCGTGGATGAAGCTGATCGGGTTCTTGTCACCCAGTTGCCAGCAACGGTCGATGACTTCCTGGCAGCGACGCTCCATTTCAGGGTTTTCACGCTGCACGGAAGCGAAGTCGAGATCCGCCGAGCTGGTGCCGGTGGCCATCGAGGAGGCCGCGCCGCCGCCCAGACCGATGAGCATCGCCGGGCCGCCGAGGACGATCAGCTTGGAGCCAACGACGATCTCGCCTTTCTTGACGTGCTCTTCACGGATGTTGCCCATGCCGCCAGCCAACATGATCGGCTTGTGGTAACCACGAACTTCATCACCGTGCGGAGTGGTGATCGACTGTTCGAAGGTACGGAAATAGCCAGTCAGGGCCGGACGACCGAACTCGTTGTTGAACGCAGCGCCGCCGAGCGGGCCTTCGATCATGATATCCAGCGCGGTAACGATGCGCTCAGGCTTGCCGTACGGCACTTCCCACGGCTGTTCGAAGCCCGGGATCTGCAGATTGGACACGGTGAAACCGGTCAGGCCGGCTTTTGGCTTGGCGCCACGACCGGTTGCACCTTCATCACGGATCTCGCCACCGGAACCGGTCGACGCGCCCGGGAACGGAGCGATCGCGGTCGGGTGGTTGTGGGTTTCAACCTTCATCAGGATGTGCACCGGCTCCTGCACCGCGCCGTACTGGCGGGTTTCAGGATTCGGGAAGAAACGGCCGGCAACGTTGCCGACGATCACCGAGGCGTTGTCCTTATAAGCCGACAGAACGCCTTCGCTGTGCATCACGTAGGTGTTCTTGATCATGCCGAACAGGCTTTTTTCCTGGTTCTCGCCATCAATATCCCAACTGGCGTTGAAGATCTTGTGGCGGCAGTGCTCGGAGTTGGCCTGGGCGAACATCATCAGTTCGATGTCGTGCGGGTTGCGCTTGAGGCCGTTGAAGGCGTTGACCAGATAGTCGATCTCGTCTTCGGCCAGGGCCAGGCCCAGCTCGGTGTTGGCTTTTTCCAGCGCGGCGCGACCACCACCAAGGATGTCGATTGCAGTCAGCGGCTTCGGCTCGGCGTGGCTGAACAGACCGGCGGCCTGTTCGAGGTTGGCCAGCACGATTTGCGTCATGCGGTCATGCAGTACATCGGCAATCTGCTGAGCTTCGGCTTCGCTGAACTGACCGGCAACGTAGAAGGCGATACCGCGCTCCAGACGCTGGATCTTGCTCAGGCCGCAGTTGCGGGCGATGTCGCTGGCCTTGCTCGACCATGGCGAGATGGTGCCGAAACGCGGCAACACCAGAAACAGACGACCGGTCGGCTCTTGTACCGGAACGCTTGGGCCGTACTTCAGAAGGCGCGCTAGCACCTGCTGTTCGTCGCCGGTCAGGACGCCGGTGACTTCGGCGAAGTGAGCGAATTCAGCATACAGGCCACTGACAGCTGAAACCTTCTGGCTCAGTTGCTCAAGGAGTTTGCTGTGGCGAAAGGCAGAAAGGGCAGGAGCGCCGCGCAGGATCAACATCTTCGGGACAGCCTCGGGAAGGGGTGTGCTTTGAGGCCGTGCATTCTAGCCTAAACCGCCCTCAACATCACCCGAAACGCTACGCACGGTTGCACTCGGGTATCAATCTGTGTTTCCGACTTCAGAGTCAGGTAAATCAACCATTCAGAGGCCGCTTATTTTTACTGTAACAAAAAGCCGTAAAGGCCCGTTTCTGTGGGGTTTCGTCCGGTTTTGTGATCGCTAGCAGACTCGCCCTGCACTGTCGAGATATGGCGCCCGTGGCCGTTTGCGTATACTGCGCAGATGTTTTTCCCAACGGCTTTGCGTCCGCGGTACGCCAAATGGCTGATCGCAACCGGACTCTTCCTGATGCTCGGTGGCTGTGTTGATAAACCCAACACACTCGAGCGCGTAAAGGAGGATGGTGTGCTGCGGGTGATTACCCGTAACAGCCCCGCCACCTACTTTCAGGATCGCAGCGGTGAAACCGGCTTCGAATACGAGCTGGTGAAGCGCTTCGCCGACGATTTGGGTGTCGAGCTGAAGATCGAGACCGCCGACAACCTCGATGACCTCTTCGACCAGATCGGCAAACCGAATGGCCCGGTGCTGGCTGCCGCCGGTCTGGTCAGCAGCGAACAGCGCAAGCAGCAGGTGCGCTTCTCGCACTCCTACCTTGAAGTCACCCCGCAGATCATCTATCGCAACGGCCAGTCGCGGCCGACCGACCCGGGTGATCTGGTCGGCAAGAAGATTATGGTGCTCAAAGGCAGTACCCATGCCGAACAACTGGCGGAGCTGAAAAAGAAATTCCCCGGCATTGAATATGAAGAGTCCGATGCGGTTGAAGTGGTCGACCTGCTGCGCATGGTCGATGAAGGGCAGATTGACCTGACCCTGGTCGACTCCAACGAAGTGGCGATGAACCAGGTGTATTTCACCAATATTCGCGTGGCCTTCGACCTTGGCGATGCGCGCAGCCAGAGCTGGGCGGTCGGCCCGGGAGAAGACAATAGCCTGCTCAACGAAATCAACGCGTATCTGGACAAGGTGCAGAAGAACGGCACCCTGCAACGCTTGAAGGATCGTTATTACGGCCACGTCGATGTCCTCGGCTACATGGGTGCCACGACCTTCGCCCAGCACTTGCAGCAGCGCCTGCCGAAATACGAACAGCACTTCAAGAATTACGCGAAGAAAGAGAAAGTCGACTGGCGCCTGCTGGCAGCCATTGGTTATCAGGAATCGCTGTGGCAGCCGACCGTCACCTCGAAAACCGGCGTGCGCGGGCTGATGATGCTCACACAGAACACCGCTCAGGCGATGGGTGTGTCCAACCGCCTCGATCCGAAGCAGAGCATCATGGGCGGCGCCAAGTACCTGGCTTATATGAAGGACCAGCTCGACGATTCGATCAAGGAACCGGATCGCACGTGGTTCGCCCTGGCGGCGTACAACGTCGGCAGCGGTCATCTGGATGACGCGCGCAAGCTGACGGCCAAGGAAGGGTTGAACCCGGACAAATGGCTGGACGTGAAGAAGATCCTACCGCGCCTTTCCCAGAAGCAGTGGTACAGCAAGACGCGTTATGGCTACGCCCGAGGCGGCGAGCCGGTGCATTTTGTGGCGAACATTCGTCGTTACTACGACATTTTGACCTGGGTGACGCAGCCGCAGCTTGAGGGTGATCAAGTGGCTGAAGGCAATTTGCATGTGCCCGGCATCGACAAGTCAAAACCCGCGCAAGAACCTGCCCCGCTTTAAAAGCAAAAGATCGCAACCTTCGGCAGCTCCTACAGGGTTATGCGTACACCTGTAGCTGCCGAAGGCTGCGATCTTTTGATCTTAGCCCTTGAGAGCGGCCGCCAGAATCAGCGCCTTCATTTCCGATACTGCAGACTTGAAGCCGACGAACAACGCATGTGCCACCAGCGCATGGCCGATGTTCAGTTCGTTGATACCCTTGATTGCCGCTACGGCTTCAACGTTGTGGTAATGCAAGCCGTGACCCGCGTTAACGATCAGCCCTTGGGCCAAACCAAACGCCACACCGTCCGCCACACGCTTCAATTCTTCAGCCACTTCGGTCGGGGTTTCGGCATCGGCGTAACGACCGGTGTGCAACTCGATGGCTGGAGCGCCAACACGCTTCGACGCCGCAATCTGACGCTCGTCGGCATCGATGAACAGCGACACTTCGCTGCCGATCTTCGACAGACGTTCAACTGCTGCCTTGATGCGCTCTTCCTGCCCCGCTACATCCAGACCGCCTTCAGTGGTCAGTTCCTGACGGGTTTCCGGGACCAGGCAAATGTGCGCCGGACGGATGCGTTCGGCGAACGCCATCATTTCTTCGGTAACGCCCATTTCAAAGTTCATGCGGGTTTGCAGCACATCCTTGAGCAGCAGTACGTCGCGCTCCTGAATGTGCCGGCGGTCTTCACGCAGGTGCACGGTAATGCCATCAGCGCCCGCCTCTTCCGCGTCCAGCGCAGCCTTGACCGGATCCGGGTAGCGCGTGCCACGGGCCTGACGCAGGGTGGCGACGTGGTCGATGTTCACGCCAAGAAGAATGCGATTACTGGTGGTCACGGATGCGCGCTCCTGAAGAAAAAGATTCGGCGCACAGCATACACGGTGAAGGGTCTGTTTACGTCTGGGCGCGGCGGCAACGGGATGCTGGCTGAGTGCAGGGCAAGGCGCGAGGAACGAAGTTTGGTTGCGCCAAATGAGTTCCGAGCAACGCGGCCCTGCGCACAGCCAGCATCCCGTTGCGCCGCTTCCAGACGTAAACAGACCCTTAGGGCTTGCGAAACAGCTCACGACTGACGAGAGGGCGACCGCCCAAATGAACGGCCAAGGCCTGCCGCATCAAGCGCTTGGCGGCGGACAGCGCACCGGGCGCGGTCCAGTCGGCTTCGGCCATGGCCAGTAATTCGACGCCGTTGAACAGGCCGGGTTGCAGCAGGAAGACCCGCTCAAGCCCCGCATCCACTTGCAGACGATAGAGACCGTCTGGCGCGACGGGCTCGCCATGGACATCAGTGTTCAACGAAAAGCCGTAACCGAGATCGTCCAACAGTCGCCACTCGAAGGAGCGCAGCAATGGCTCCAGCGGTCGCCCTTCAGCCAGTGCCAGCAAAGTCGCGGCGTAGTGATCGAATACGCCCGGATGCGGGTCTTCAGCGGGCAGCAAACGAATCAGCAACTCATTGAGATAGAGACCGCTGAACAGCGCTTCGCCGTTGAGCCAGGCAGAGGCACCAGAACTCTCCATGCGCCCGACATTCTTCAACTCACCCTTGCCGCGGAACTCCACTTCCAGCGACACGAACGGCCGCGCCAATGTCCCGGCCTTGCCCCGCGCACTGCGCAACACCGCCCGCAGCCGACCTTGCGGCGTGAGGAAATCCACCAACGCACTGGTTTCGCGGTAGGCGCGAGAATGCAAAACGTAGGCAGGTTGCGCAGGAGGCGGGTTTTGCGACATGACGTTTTTCCCGGTCGGGATTGCAAAAAAAGATCGCAGCCTTCGGCAGTTCCTACAGGTGTAAACAAGACATTGTAGGAGCTGCCGAAGGCTGCGATCTTTTGATCTTCGAATCGCTTACAGGTCGCCGTAACCCAGCGAACGCAGCGCACGCTCGTCGTCGGACCAGCCGCCCTTCACCTTGACCCACAGGTTGAGCATGATCTTGGAGTCGAACAGCAGCTCCATGTCCTTGCGCGCTTCGGTGCCGATGCGTTTGATGCGCTCGCCCTTGTCGCCAATGATGATCTTCTTCTGGCCGTCACGTTCAACGAGGATCAAGGCGTGGATGTGCAGGGTTTTGCCCTGCTGCTTGAACTCTTCGATCTCGACGGTGATCTGGTACGGCAGCTCAGCGCCCATCTGGCGCATGATTTTCTC
The DNA here is from genome assembly GCF_979258655.1 of Pseudomonas sp. AC242. Lineage (NCBI taxonomy): Bacteria > Pseudomonadati > Pseudomonadota > Gammaproteobacteria > Pseudomonadales > Pseudomonadaceae > Pseudomonas > Pseudomonas sp. AC242. The sequence continues at coordinate 383,068 of NZ_OZ409873.1, read as the reverse complement.
GCGCACCAGTTCAGCAGCGAGGAAACGGCTGCTGCGGTCGGTGATCTGGTCTTCCGGGAAGAAGTGATCGTTCTCCGGCAGATGATCGGCAATGACCTTTTCCAGCGCGTCGAGGTTGTGACCGTGTTGCGCCGAAATCGGAATGATCTGCGCGTTCGGCAGTTGTTCCTGCAACCAGCTCAGGTGCGGCATCAGCTCGGCTTTGTCTTCGATGCGGTCGGTCTTGTTCAGCGCGACGATCAGCGGACCCGTCACGTACTGCACGCGTTCAAGAACCATCTGGTCTTCGTCGGTCCACTTGGTGCGGTCGACCACGAAGATCACCACGTCGACGTCTTTCAACGCCGCCGAAGCGGTTTTGTTCATGTAGCGGTTCAGGGCCTTTTCGCCACCCTTGTGCATGCCGGGGGTGTCGACGTAGATCGCCTGCACGTCACCTTCGGTTTTGATCCCGAGCATATTGTGGCGAGTGGTCTGCGGCTTGCGCGAAGTGATCGCGAGCTTCTGGCCAAGGATGTGGTTCAGCAACGTGGACTTGCCAACGTTGGGACGGCCGACGATGGCAACATAGCCACAGCGAGTTGCGTTTGTATCAGTCATTGCCATTCTCCACGCCCAGGGCAATCAGTGCTGCGGCGGCCGCTACCTGTTCGGCAATACGACGGCTCACACCCTGACCTCGGCTTTTTTCATTCAGTAAGACAACTTCGCACTCGACGAAGAAGGTTCGGCAGTGCGGCTCGCCCTGGATATCTACCACTTCGTAGCGTGGCAGATCGCAACCGCGCGATTGCAGGTGTTCCTGCAGGCGGGTTTTCGGATCCTTGTTGGTGTCGACCAGCGTCAGGCCTTCGAACTCACCGGCCAGCCAGGCCAGCACGCGCTCACGCGCCATGTCCATGCCGGCGTCGAGATAGATCGCGCCGATCAAGGCTTCGAGGGCGTCGGCCAGAATCGATTCGCGACGGAAACCGCCGCTTTTCAACTCGCCGGAACCCAGTCGCAGGTAATCGCCAAGGTCGAAACCGCGCGCCAGTACGGCCAGCGTCTCACCTTTTACCAAACGTGCGCGCAAACGCGACAACTGGCCTTCGCGGGCCAGCGGGAAGCGATCGAACAGCGCCTCGCCGGCAACGAAGTTGAGGATGGCATCGCCAAGGAATTCCAGGCGTTCGTTGTTGCGCCCGGCAAAACTGCGGTGCGTCAGAGCCAGCAGCATCAGCTCCTGGTCCTTGAAGGTGTAACCGAGCTGACGCTCGAGACGGCTTAGAGAAACGCTCACGGTTTACCCACGCTGAGTTCGTGGCTGGATTCCACTGCCATCGCCGGGATGCGGCGCAGGCCTGGGACAATTAACGCTGTGTTCAAAAATTAAATCCTGGCGATTGCGAAGCCGATTGTGCCGACTCCAGAAATGCATTCGGCGCTGTGGTCAACAGCGCCGTGTGTGATTACTTGATCAGGCCAACCCGCGAGAAATTCGGCAGGTGACTGAGTTTCGGTTCTGGCCAGCTCATCCAGACCGCGAAGGCCTTGCCGACGATATTCTGGTCGGGAACCATGCCCAGCAGATCCTTGGGAATGTTCGGATCATCCCAGTAGCGACTGTCATTCGAGTTGTCGCGGTTGTCGCCCATCATGAAGTAGTGCCCGGCAGGCACTGTCCACGAGCGATCCGGCGTGGCGCGGTAGCGGCTCATTTCCTTGCGGATCAGATGCTCGGCGGCGCCCAGTTTCTCTTTGTACAGTTCGGCGCTGCCCAGCGTGCCCGGCTCGGCGCCGACCATCTGCTCGGCAATCGACTCGCCGTTCACAAACAGACGCTTGTCGGCGGTGTAACGCACCGTGTCACCCGGCAGACCCACTACACGCTTGATGTAGTTGACGTTCGGATCGCTCGGGTAGCGGAACACCATCACATCGCCGCGCTGCGGATCACCGACTTCGATGATTTTCTTGTCGATCACCGGCAGGCGGATCCCGTAAGAAAACTTGTTCACCAGAATGAAGTCGCCGACATCCAGGGTCGGTTTCATCGAGCCCGAAGGGATCTGGAACGGCTCCACGAGGAACGAGCGCAGTACCAGCACGATGAACAACACCGGGAAGAACGACTTGCCGTATTCGACCAGCAGCGGCTCTTTATTCAGTTTTTCAACGACCACCCCGTCAGGCTGGCTGACGCTGCCTTGATAAGAGGCAATGGCAGCACGCCGACGCGGTGCCAGGATCAACAGATCAAGCAACGCCAACAGGCCGCAGACGAACACGGCGATGACCAGCAACAGCGGGAAATTTAGTGACATAGGACCTAACTATCCAACCTGAGCACGGCAAGGAAGGCTTCTTGTGGAATTTCCACGTTGCCGACCTGCTTCATGCGTTTCTTACCGGCCTTTTGCTTCTCGAGCAGTTTCTTCTTACGGCTGACGTCACCACCGTAGCATTTGGCCAATACGTTCTTTCTGAGCGCCTTGACGGTTGTCCGGGCAACGATCTGACCACCGATGGCGGCCTGAATGGCTACGTCGAACATCTGACGAGGAATCAGTTCTTTCATCTTCTCGGTCAACTGGCGACCTTTGTAGTGCGAGTTGTCACGGTGCACGATCAATGCAAGGGCATCGACCTTGTCGCCGTTGATCAGCACGTCCAGTTTCACCAGATTAGCCGATTGGTAACGATCGAAATGGTAATCCAGCGAAGCATAGCCACGGCTGGTGGATTTGAGACGGTCGAAGAAGTCCAGGACCACTTCGTTCATCGGCAGGTCGTAAGTGACTTGCACCTGATTGCCGAGGAACAGCATGTCGACTTGAACGCCACGCTTCTCGATGCACAGGGTGATGACGTTGCCCAAGTGTTCCTGCGGCACCAGAATGTTGGCGCGCACGATCGGCTCGCGCATGTCTTCGATCGACGACACATCCGGCAGCTTGGACGGGTTGTCGACGTAAATCGTTTCACCGGTTTTCAGCACCAGCTCGAAGATTACCGTCGGCGCCGTGGTGATCAGGTCCAGGTTGTACTCGCGCTCAAGGCGCTCCTGGATGATTTCCATGTGCAGCATGCCGAGGAACCCGCAACGGAAGCCGAAGCCCAGTGCGTCGGAGCTTTCCGGGGTGTATTGCAGCGACGAGTCGTTGAGGGTCAGCTTCTGCAGCGCTTCGCGGAAATCCTCGAAGTCGTCGGAGCTGACCGGGAACAGACCGGCGTAAACCTGCGGCTGGATGCGTTTGAAGCCGGGCAGCACTTCAACGTCCGGGGTCGAGCTCAGGGTCAGGGTGTCACCGACCGGTGCACCGTGAATGTCCTTGATGCTGGCAATGATGAAGCCCACTTCGCCGGCCTTGAGGTCAGCGGTGGCGGTGTGTTTCGGGTTGAACACGCCAACGCTGTCGACCAGGTGGATCTTGCCGGTGGACTTGACGAGGATCTTGTCGCCCTTCTTCACGCGACCATGACGCACGCGCACCAGGGAGACAACGCCCAGGTAGTTGTCGAACCAGGAATCGATGATCAACGCTTGCAGCGGATCTTCGATGTTGCCGGTCGGCGCAGGAATGGTCTGCACAAGGCGCTCGAGCACTTCGTCGACACCCAGGCCGGTTTTGGCACTGCAGGTGACGGCGTCGGTGGCGTCGATGCCGATGATCTTCTCGATCTCGTCCTTTACGCGCTCAGGATCAGCCTGCGGCAGGTCGATCTTGTTCAGCACCGGCATGACCTCAAGGCCCTGCTCGATGGCGGTGTAGCAGTTGGCCACGGACTGGGCTTCAACACCCTGACCCGCATCGACCACCAGCAAGGCACCTTCACACGCGGCCAGGGAACGGCTGACTTCGTAGGTGAAGTCGACGTGGCCCGGGGTGTCAATGAAGTTCAGCTGATACTTGATGCCGTCTTTGGCGGTGTAATAGAGGGTAACGCTGTGGGCCTTGATGGTGATCCCGCGTTCACGCTCCAGATCCATGGAATCCAGTACCTGGGCTTCCATTTCACGCTCGGCCAGGCCGCCGCACATCTGGATGAAGCGATCGGCCAGCGTCGACTTGCCATGGTCAATGTGGGCGATGATGGAGAAATTGCGGATATGACTCAAATCACTCACGGATCAACACTCAAAAAGGCTGCAGGCATAGCCCGCCGAAAAATAGCCGGGAATTGTACCTGATACACGGCGCAAGCGTCACGTTCGCCTGTCACCCGGATTGCATGCAAAAACGCCCCGATCTGTCGACCGAGGCGTTTTCGAGGTTTAAAGCACAGGTCAATCGCCTGTCATCAACCGGCTCTTCGCAGCAGCCAGACACCCGCCAGCGCACAAACCCCGGCCGGCACCAGTACCGCGAACAGCGGCGAGAAACCGAACACCAGGCTCGACGGGCCGAGCAAATCCTGGACGATACGGAAGGTGAAGCCCACCAGAACACCGGTGAACACGCGCTGACCGAGAGTCACCGAACGCAACGGACCGAAGATGAAGGAGATCGCCATCAACACCAGAGCGGCAGTGACCAACGGCTGCAACACCTTGACCCAAAATGCCAGCCAGTAACGGCCGTTGCTCAGGCCTTGCTCGGACAGGTAGTGGATGTAACCCCACAAGCCACTGATCGACAGCGATTCCGGCGCCATGACCACGGTGCTGAGCAATTGCGGGCTCAACGCCACGTCCCATTGCTCACTCGGGGTATTGACGACTTCCGTGCTGCGTTCATGGAACAGCGTGGTGGCAACGTCGGTGAGTTGCCACTTATTGCCGTCGAACTCGGCCTTCTTGGCGAAGCTCGAACTCAGCAGATGGCGCTCCTTGTCGAAGTGATAGCGGGTCACGCCATACAACAGGCCGTTCGGTTGCACGGCGTTGATGTGGATGAATTCTTCACCCTGACGGTGCCACATACCGTGTTTGGCGCTCTGCGCGTCGCCGCTGCCTTGCGCCAGCGAACGGTTGGCCTGGGCCATGCTTTCGGTCGCCGGAGCAACGTATTCGCCGATCAGTACGCCGGCCAGCATCAGCACCAGCATTGGCTTCATGACGGCCCAGACGATACGGCCGATGGACACGCCAGCGGCGCGCATGACCGTCAGCTCACTGCTGCTGGCCAGACTGCCGAGGCCGATCAGGCAGCCGATCAATGCGGCCATTGGCAGCATTTCGTAGAGACGGCGCGGCGCGGTCAGCAGTACGAAGCTCAGGACATCAACGAGGGTGTAGGTTTCGCTGACGTCACCCATCTCATCGATGAAGGCGAACAGCGTCGCCAGGCCGAGAATGATGGCGAGCACGGCAATGATCGCCATGAACACGCTGCTGCCGATGTAGCGATCGAGTTTAACCACGGGCCACCTCCAGCGCTGCGGAGCGACGGCTGGCCATCTTCAGGCGTAGCGGCTCCCAATAGAGCAGGCCGAGACCGATGAACAGGAAGATCGCGTGCACCCACCATAGGCCAAGGGCCGGCGGGATCTTGCCTTTTTCAAGGGCGCCGCGGGCGGCAATCAGGATGGTCAGGTAAGCCATATAAAGAAGAATCGCCGGCAGCAGCTTGAGGAAACGCCCTTGGCGCGGATTGACTCGCGACAGTGGCACCGCCATCAAGGTCACGATAAATACCAGCAGCGGCAGGGACAAACGCCATTGCAGTTCGGTTTTCGAGCGAATGTCATCGCTGCCCAGCAGAGACGAGGTCGGCATGGCGTCGCGATCGGTGACTTCTTCGCTGACGTCCGGCTTGGGCAACAGCACGCCGTAGGTTTCGTAATGAATGGCACGGTAATCGGCCTGACCCGGACTGCCGTCGTAGCGGTAGCCGTTATCGAGGATCAGATAGCGGTTGCCGTCGGGGCGCACTTCCTGGCGACCGCTTTCAGCCACCAGCACGGAAATCCCGCGATCCTTTTGATCGGCGCCGAGGTTCTTCTGCGAAATGAACACGCTACCCAGGTTGACGCGATCGTCACTCAGGGTTTCGGTGTAGGTCACCCGGGTGCCGTCACGCAGGGCCTGGAAGCGTCCTGGCTCGAGGGTATCGAATTCGGTCAGCGCGTCCTGCTTGTTCAGCAGCAACTGGAACTGGTTGGCGCCTTGTGGGGCCAGCCCAAGGCTCAGCCATGCCACCACCAGCGCAACCAGGGTCGCTGGAAACAAGGTCATGCGAAACAGCTTCTGCTGGCTCATGCCGGTGGCCGACAGCACGGTCATCTCGCTTTCGAGATACAGACGACCGTAGGCCAGCAGGATCCCGAGGAACAGGCCCAGCGGCAGAATCAGTTGCAGAAACCCCGGCAGACGAAAGCCCATGATCAGGAACAGCGAGCCCGGATCGAGCTGACCGGCAGCGGCCTGAGCGAGGTATTTGATGAAGCGACCGCTCATGATGATGACCAACAGCACGGCACTCACGGCGCTGAGGGTCAACAGGACTTCGCGGGACAGATAACGGAAGACGATCAAACCAGACACTCCAGGGTTGTCAGGCTAAGGCGGCCAAACAAGCAAACACATCGACCGGCCCGCAACGCAGAGCCGTCGAAAAAAGATGCGGCATTATCCTGTGATTGGAGGCGCCTGTCACTGCGCACACTCATCCATGTCTGTAATCCTTTGCAGATCGTACAACCTAGGGGGCGTTCTCAATCAGTTTTCACACCGCGCCGGGTCTGCTGTTGTGCAGGGCAAGGCGCGAGAAGCGTGGTTTGGTCATTCCAAATAAGCTTCGAGCAACGCAGCCCTGCACAACAGCAGGCCCGGCCCTTCGGGTTGTGCCTTAAAGCCGGCCAGTCTGCGTTGCAGGCCTTGGAAAGGGAACAACCATTCCCAGCGGCCTGCGCCTTGCCTGGCTGGCTTTAAGGCGACAACGCGGTGTGAAAACTAATTGAGAACGCCCCCTGAGGGTTGTCAGGCGCGGGGAGCGAGGTTCAAACTGCGGCCCTTGTCGCAGGCTTTGGCCTGCGCCTCTTCTATCTATAAGCAGGCGACTGCGGACACCGTCGAACGCCTGCGTGTTGACCATTCATTCAGGGATCCGGACATGGAACTGGTTGTAAAAAGCGTTGGCCCAGAAACGTTGAAAACCGCCACCCTGGTGGTTGCCGTCGGTGAAGGCCGCAAACTCGGTGTCGCCGCCAAACAGGTCGACGAACTCAGCGGTGGCGCGATCAGCGCCGTTCTCAAGCGTGGCGATCTGGCCGGCAAGGTCGGCCAGAGCCTGTTGCTGCACAGCCTGCCAAACCTGAAAGCCGAGCGCGTGCTGCTGGTCGGTGTGGGCAAGGATGAAGAACTGGGTGACCGCCCGTTCCGCAAAATCGTTGCCGGCATCCTCAACACCCTGAAGGGCCTGGGCGGCAGCGACGCCGTGCTGGCGCTGGATGAAATTATTGTCAAAAACCGCGACAGCTACGGTAAAACCCGTCTGCTGGCGGAAACCCTGGTGGACGGCGAATACACCTTCGACCAGTTCAAGAGCCAGAAAGCCGAACCCCGCGCACTGAAAAAAATCACCCTGCTGACCATCAAGGCTGCGCAAGCCGAAGTGCAACGCGCCGTGAACCACGCGACCGCGATTGCCAATGGCATGGCCTTCACCCGCGATCTGGGCAACCTGCCGCCGAACATCTGCCACCCGACCTTCCTCGGTGAACAAGCGAAGAACCTCGGCAAAGAGTTCAAGGATCTGAAAGTCGAAGTCCTCGACGAGAAGAAGATCAAATCCCTGGGCATGGGCTCGTTCTACGCCGTCGGCCAAGGCAGCGAGCAGCCGCCGCGCCTGATCGTCATGCAATACAACGGCGGCAAGAAATCCGAGAAGCCGTACGCACTGGTCGGTAAAGGCATCACCTTCGACACCGGCGGCATCAGCCTGAAGCCAGGCGCCGGCATGGACGAAATGAAATACGACATGGGCGGCGCTGCCTCCGTGTTCGGCACCCTGCGCGCCGTGCTTGAGCTGAAACTGCCGATCAACCTGGTGTGCATCCTCGCCTGCGCGGAAAACATGCCGAGCGGCAACGCGACACGTCCAGGCGACATCGTCACCACCATGAGCGGCCAGACCGTGGAAATCCTCAACACCGACGCCGAAGGCCGTCTGGTGCTGTGCGATGCGCTGACCTACTCCGAGCGCTTCAAGCCACAAGCGGTGATCGACATTGCCACCCTGACCGGCGCTTGCGTCGTCGCACTGGGTGCGCACACCTCGGGTCTGCTGGGCAACAACGACGAACTGATCGGCCAACTGCTCAGCGCCGGTAAAGCCGCTGACGACCGCGCCTGGCAACTGCCGCTGTTCGACGAGTACCAGGAACAACTGGACAGCCCGTTTGCCGACATCGCCAACATTGGCGGGCCGAAGGCCGGCACGATCACCGCCGCGTGCTTCCTCTCACGCTTCACCAAAAACCTCAACTGGGCGCACCTGGACATCGCCGGCACCGCATGGACCAGCGGTGGCAAGGACAAGGGCGCCACTGGCCGTCCAGTACCTCTGCTGACCCAGTACCTGCTGGATCGCGCCAAAGCCTGAACCCGCTGATGGGCGGCGTCACTCTCGGGTGACGCCGCTTGCCGCTCTGGAACCGCAATGACCAAAGTCGATTTTTACATCCTGCCCAGCGCCGACCCGTCGGCTCGCCTGGATTTTGCCTGCAAACTCACCGAGAAAGCCTGGCGCATGGGCCATCGCATCTATCTGCATTGCAGCGATGCGGCTCAGCGTGACGATCTCGATGCGCGCCTGTGGGCATTCAAGGGCGAAACGTTCGTGCCTCACGGCCCGGCTGACAGTGAACCGGACGGTTTGATTGTGCTGGGGTTGGGTGACGACTGCGGTCAGCATCAGGATTTACTGGTCAATCTCGATCTGAAAGTCCCGGCCTTCGCCAGCAAATTCGCCCGGGTGGCGGAAGTGGTGGTCGAAGATCCGACGATTCGGGCGGCCGCGCGGGAGAGTTTCCGTTTCTACCGCGAACAGGGCTATCCTCTGCAAGATCACCGTTTACAGCGACTCTGAGCATTCCAATGGACACTCCGAAACCGCAGCAAAAGCCAACACACCTGCTGGACGATCTCGAATCGATTCGCCAGTTGCTCGGCGACGACAACCTGCAACCACCGCTGTTGACCGACACGGTCGACGACGGCGAACAGGAACAGATTCCGATGTTGTTTGACTCTGTCGGCGCCGAGCCGGCTGCTGTCGAACCATCACCCGCGCCAGCCCCGACACCCGCCGCGCAACCTGTGGCACCTGTGAATAAAGGCCCGGACGCCCTGCTCCACCTCGACAGCGAACTACGCGCCGCCGCGCAATTGATCATGCAGGACGTGATCGACGACTTCGCGCCGCACATCGAAACCGAAATCAAACGCCGGCTCGATGCGCGGATGGAACGGCTGCTGAGTCAGTACGAATAAACGGTGCTGACCTGCGACTCGACTGCACTTGATTGGCAGCCCGGTATCCTTGGTTACTAGACGGTATTACTGCGATGCCAATCCAGTGCTTTGGCGTGCCGCGGGGTGGCAACCATTCCATTTCCTCGACTCACAAATTCTTGCGCCCAGTGCTCGGGGACACTGGAATTCACAGACTTGTAAAAATCAAACAGTTCGCTACTGCTTTCGATAATCGACCACTGCCCTTGATGCACCATTGCTATTGGAAACGGCCCCGGACGAGCCACCGCCTCCAGATATCCATTATCTTGTTTGACCTTATCAAACTCATGGCGCCACATATGCGAAACAAAGTTCACCTGCGGGCCATGGCGAATAATGTTCATCGAGATATTACTGAATGGCCTCGCCGGGTCTAGCTCAGCAACACCATGATTTATCGAGTCAATTACTTGCGCTTCCTCGCTACTTCCCGAACCAGGCACGACACCCTTTCCTGCTCTGATATGAATGATATCGTGCATGTCGTAGTCCCCCGTGTAAGGCGTAACGACTTTAAATTTTACCCAGGCATTAACCAATTCGTTTTCCATAGGGTTTTGCAAGTTGATGCGATAAGAAACATCCTCTTCACTTATGCTATTGCGTGCATAAAGACCGCGAACACCGGCCCTACCCCACTGCCCCACTCGCCCGACCACCCCAATACTTTCAGCCTGCTTGAGAACCGCCTCGGCTCTCTCACCATAGACCGCCCGCAAAGAAGCTGGCTTTATGGTCTTTTCGAGAATGTTATGCCCTTTGGCAGCCGCGCCTTCGCCCAACGCCTTGATTGTGTAACTTCCGGACTCCCTTACACTCACTGCAACATTGAGTTCTCTTGAAACCTTTTCAAAGGCTGGCATGTGCAAAGGATGGACGAAGGTCTCACCGACCAGCCGCCTCGCTTCTTGCCCTTCCTTGTACAATCCATTGGAATCAGAAAATGTGACCGGGTTATTCCCGACCATGGCGAATAAATTGATCCCGTCCGTTGCTCCAGCCGGATCAGCACCCAACCAGCGCCCCACCCACGGCTGATAGTAACGCCAGCCATAGTAGTAAAGTCCGGTCGCATCGCGCTCCTTTGCGCAATACCTGACTGTTTTTAAATTCGCCTCTACTGCACTTCTCGCCACCCACACCGACGTGCCGCCGTATGGGTAATACTCTTCTTGGCTAACTACTTTGCCTTCGTCGTCCACTTCCAGCGCGCTGCAGCCAATCAAGTTGTCGTAGCTGTAACGAAACTGGTCGTCGAAAGGGTTCCGCGGTCTCGGTTGCTCCCAGTGAAGTATTCGCACCCTGGATTGACCGGGCACGCCCACGCTGATGACCTGCAGATTCCCCGTTATTGTGTCGCCGTCATTCTTCATCCTCAGTTCCAGTGACGGTAGATAAACGACCCGCAGCCCTTGCATGCGACCACTTACTCTCTGCTTGCTGAACTTCAGCAGCCGCTGACTGGCACTGTCATAACGGTAGGTCTCGCAGTCATCCACTGCGCCATCGCGCACTACGGGTGTCACCTTCAGGAGTTCGTTGCGCGAAGTCCACGCAAGCAGCTGTCCGGGCTGTAGCACTTTTTGTTGCCCACTCGCCGTGAACAAGGCCTCCACATCATCGGGATCTGTTGCGAGGGTATGCAAAACACCGCGATTGCTGCGGTTGCTGATCGTAATCCGTGTGGTGTGGCTATTGAGGGTGGTCGGCGCACAATGGCGTATCTGAACCAGATTACCTGCCGTATCGTAACTGTATGCACGCGTATAGTTTGTGTACGTGGCGTCGTCGAACCCGCAGGCCAGAAGGGTGCCGCCCTGCCCGTCAGCGTTTGCCATCTCCCGGCCAGTAGCCTTGACCAGTTGATAGATAGTGTCATAGGTATAAGTGTTTTCCGGCACCACCTTCTGGTTGCGCCAGAAACGCGCGCTCTGCGAAACGTTACGCTCACCGATTACGTTGCCAACCTGATCATAGGCGAATCTCAAATCCTGCAGCACTTTCGCCCCGGATATGTGCCCGAGCGGTCTCGCAGTCTTGACTCCCGACAGACGCTGCGTTTCCTCCTCGTATGTCCATACGGTCACTACCCCATTACCATTTTCTTCGCGCAGAATCTGACCAGTTGCCGAATACATCACTGTTTTCAGGACAACCTGCTCCGCCCCGTCCTTGAGCGTCAACCAACTGCCCGCGAGTGCGCCTCCCACGTTGTACGCGAAGCGCTGCAGGTTACCCGCCGCATCCGCGGACGTATGCAGCGCTCCCGTTGCATCAGCCACAGTGAGAGAGGTGAACGGCTCGGCATCCAGCCATTCATTCCAGGCCATGGGGGCTTCCCCTTGCCAATCGACTACTTCGTCCGGGTCATTCGCATCCTTGAAGAAACGACGGGTAATGGAAAGCGGCACGCCTGTCAGCGCTCTGCTGTCTGATTGAAGCAGACCCGCCGTATCGTAGTGGCGCACACACTGGCCAGCCACATTCAGGGCCATTTCAGCCTGACTGTTTCCGGCGTACACCCTCGCTCGCTGATGTTAGGGGCACCGTCGGCCACTTGCTCGGTGATGCTCAGCAGTCGCCCCGGAAGATTGTTTCCCTCGTATTGAAAGGTGCGACTCACAACCTGACTTCTTCCTGCGCCTTCGCCAATGTCGGGAATGTTGCTCACCACCATAAAAGGACGACCGGCGGCGTCAGCCAGTGTGACGCTACTGCCATTGTCGCCGCCCTGCTGACTCAAAACGCTGCCAGAGACACTGGTGACATAGGTAAAGTTAGCCAATTGGAGTTCGCTCAAGCGCGGATCAGCGCTCTGCGCCAGAAGGCCACGGGCATCGTATTGATGACGGGTAATCCGTTCACTTGTCACCGTGGGTAAGTCGGGATGACGGTAGTAGCGCAGATCCCGCACCTGAAGGTTACGGGCGTCGAATACTGTGATCGATGGCGTGTTGGCATGAAGTGACATTTTGGGTACGTGCATTCAGTCTGCCTCTCATCAGGAAAGTTGTAGCAGAGAACTCATGCGACTGCCCAAAGAACCCTGACCCCGCTCGCCCTCGGCCCCATGCCCCGCTATACTCGTCGGCTTTTCCTGAATTAATGCCAATAGGGTCCCGCCGCGCATGGATAAGACCTACCAGCCGCACGCCATTGAAACTTCCTGGTACAACACCTGGGAGTCCGAGAACTACTTCGCCCCGCAAGGCGCGGGCGACTCCTACACCATCATGATCCCGCCGCCGAACGTCACCGGCAGCCTGCACATGGGGCACGGTTTCAACAACGCGATCATGGACGCCCTGATCCGTTTCCGCCGCATGCAGGGTCGCAACACCCTGTGGCAGCCGGGCACCGACCACGCCGGTATCGCAACGCAAATGCTGGTGGAGCGTCAACTCGAAGCCCAGGGCCAGAATCGCCATGATCTGGGCCGCGAAAAATTCCTCGAGAAAGTCTGGGAATGGAAGGATCAGTCCGGTGGCAACATCAGCCGTCAGATCCGCCGCCTCGGCTCGTCCGTTGACTGGAGCCGCGAGCGCTTCACCATGGACGACGGCCTCTCGGAAGCGGTTAAAGAAGCCTTCGTACGCCTGCACGAAGACGGCCTGATCTATCGCGGCAAGCGCCTGGTCAACTGGGACACCAAACTGCACACGGCGATTTCCGACCTCGAAGTGGAAAACCACGACGAAAAGGGTTTCCTGTGGAACTTGAAGTACCCGTTGGCCGACGGCGCGAAAACCGCTGACGGCAACGACTTCCTGATCGTCGCGACCACCCGTCCGGAAACCATGCTCGGCGACTCCGCCGTTGCGGTGAACCCGAACGACGAGCGCTACCAAGCCCTGATCGGCAAGTTTGTCGAGCTGCCACTGGTTGGCCGCCGCATCCCGATCATCGCCGACGATTACTGCGATCCTGAATTCGGCACCGGCTGCGTGAAAATCACCCCGGCCCACGACTTCAACGACTACGAAGTCGGCAAGCGCCACAACCTGCCGTTGCTGAACATCTTCGACAAGAACGCCAACGTGCTGCCGGCAGCCCAGGTGTTCAACCTCGACGGTACGCTGAACGACAGCATCGATGGCGCGATTCCGGCTGAGTACGCCGGCCTTGAGCGTTTCGAAGCGCGCAAGCAGATTGTTGCCGCATTCGACGCCGCCGGTCTGCTGGTCAGCGTTAACGATCACGCGCTGAAAGTGCCGAAAGGCGACCGCTCCGGCACCATCATCGAGCCGTGGCTGACCGACCAGTGGTACGTGTCGACCAAACCGCTGGCCGAGCCTGCGATTGCTGCCGTTGAAGATGGCCGCATCCAGTTCGTGCCGAAGCAGTACGAAAACATGTACTTCTCGTGGATGCGCGACATTCAGGACTGGTGCATCAGCCGTCAGCTGTGGTGGGGCCACCGGATTCCGGCCTGGTACGACGAGTCGGGCAAGGTCTACGTCGGTCGCGACGAAGCCGAAGTACGTGCCAAGCACAACCTCGGTCCGGACGTGGCGCTGCAACAGGACAACGACGTACTCGACACCTGGTTCAGTTCGGGTCTGTGGACCTTCTCCACCCTGGGCTGGCCGGAAAAAACCGAGTTCCTGAAGAAATTCCACTCCACCGACGTACTGGTCACCGGTTTCGACATCATTTTCTTCTGGGTTGCCCGGATGATCATGCTGACCATGCACCTGATCAAGAACGAAGACGGCACGCCGCAAGTTCCGTTCAAGACCGTTTATGTGCACGGTCTGGTGCGCGATGGCCAGGGCCAGAAGATGTCCAAGTCCAAGGGCAACGTCCTGGACCCGCTGGACATCATCGACGGTATCGAGCTGGAAGAACTGGTGCAGAAGCGCACCTCCGGCATGATGCAGCCGAAACTGGCGAAGAAGATCGAGAAGCAGACCCGCGACGAGTTCGCCGACGGCATCGCCAGCTACGGCACCGACGCCCTGCGCTTCACCTTCTGCTCGCTGGCCTCGACCGGTCGCGACATCAAGTTCGACATGGGCCGCGTTGAAGGCTATCGCAACTTCTGCAACAAGATCTGGAACGCCGCGCGTTACGTTCTGGACAAGGGCGAAGACTGCGGTCAGAACGGCGAAGCCTACGAGCTGTCGCTGGCGGATCGCTGGATCATCTCGCAGCTGCAACGCACCGAAACCGAAGTGACCCGTCAACTCGATCAGTTCCGGTTCGACCTCGCCGCGCAAGCGCTGTACGAATTCATCTGGAACCAGTACTGCGACTGGTACCTGGAACTGTCCAAGCCTGTGCTGTGGGACGAGAACGCACCGGTTGAACGTCAGCGCGGCACCCGCCGCACGCTGGTTCGCGTACTGGAAGTGGCGCTGCGTCTGGCGCATCCGTTCATGCCGTTCATCACTGAAGAAATCTGGCAGCGCATCGCGCCGCTGGCTGGTATTCAGGGCAAGACGATCATGCTGCAAGCGTGGCCAGTGGCCAACGAAGAGCGCATCGATCCCGCGGCCGAAGACGACATCGAATGGCTCAAGGAACTGATGCTCGGCACGCGTAACATCCGTGGCGAAATGAACATCGGCCCGGGCAAACCGCTGCCAATCTACCTGAAGAACGTCAGCGCTGAAGACCAGCGCCGTCTGACCGAGAACGAAGCGCTGCTGAAGAAACTGGCGCGACTGGAATCGATCACTGTTCTGAAGGCCGGCGAAGAAGCGCCGCTGTCCGCCACCGCACTGGTTGGCGAGATGGAAGTGCTGGTACCAATGGCCGGCCTGATCGACAAGGGCGCTGAACTGGCGCGTCTGGACAAGGAAATCCTGCGTTTGCAGGGCGAAGTCCAGCGCGTTGGCGGCAAACTGTCCAACGCCGGTTTCGTCGACAAGGCCCCGGCCGAAGTCATCGAAAAAGAACGCGCCAAACTGGCCGAGGCTGAACAAGCCCTGGGCAAACTGGCCGAGCAACATGCGCGGATTGCCAGCCTGTAACGGCAAATCGCAATAAAAAAGGGAGGCCCATGCGGCCTCCCTTTTTTATGGTTCCCGCCACCTTCCCCTGTAGGAGCTGCCGAAGGCTGCGATCTTTTGATCTTGTTTTTCAGGATCAAGATCAAAAGATCGCAGCCTTCGGCAGCTCCTACATAAATCAAAATCCCCAAGTCCAAGGTCATGGGTCACAGGTTCGGCGCATGGCTCATCAATGTGGGACAATACCCGTCACTTTCAGCCATACCCGAATCGACCACGCCCATGAACGCCCCCCGCACACCCAAACCTGCGCGCAAGAAGCCTGACACCGCGACCCCGGCCAAGACCGTCGAGCCGCGTGAAAAGGCCAGCCTGCACCCGCGCAATCGCCATCAGGGTCGTTACGACTTCCCGGCGCTGATCAAGACCACGCCGGAACTGGCGAAGTTCGTGATCACCAACCCGTACGGCAAGGAAAGCATCGACTTCGCCAGCCCCGATGCGGTGCGCGTGTTCAACCGGGCGCTGCTCAAGTCGTTCTATGGCATCCAGCATTGGGACATCCCGGCAGATTACCTCTGCCCGCCTGTTCCAGGCCGTGCCGATTACGTGCACTTCCTTGCGGATTTGCTGGCCAGCATGAACGACGGCAAGGTCCCGCGTGGCGCGATCGTCAACGTGCTGGACATCGGCATGGGCGCCAACTGCGTTTATCCGCTGATCGGTAACAGCGAATACCGCTGGCACTTCCTCGGTTCGGAGATCGATCCGACCGCCGTGGCCGCAGCCAAAGCCATCGTCCAGTCCAACGATCTGAGCAAGGTTATCCAGCTGCGTCAGCAGGAAAACCGCAAGCACATCCTGATCGGCTTGCTGGAGCCGGGCGAGCGCTTCGACCTGACCATGTGCAACCCGCCGTTCCACGCCTCGATGGATGAAGCGACCAAGGGCAGCGAGCGCAAATGGCGCGCACTGGGCAAGGCCGACCCGAAACGCAAACTGCCGGTGCTGAACTTCGGCGGCCAGTCGGCTGAGCTGTGGTGTGAAGGCGGTGAAGCGCGCTTCGTGACGCAATTGATCGCCGAGAGCGCGAATTTCCAGCATAAAGTGCTGTGGTTCAGCACCTTGGTGTCGAAAGCTTCGAACCTGCCGGCCATTGAAACCGCGCTGAAGAAGGCCGGAGTGCTGGAAAGCCAGGTCGTGGAGATGTCTCAGGGCCAGAAGCAAAGCCGTTTCGTCGCCTGGACCTTCCAGACCAAGTCCGAGCAGCAGATCTGGCGCCGCGAGCGCTGGGTTCGCTGATAGCTGCGCAGATGCCCCTGTAGGAGCTGCGGCACGCTGCGATCTTTTGATCTTGATCCTGAAGAACAAGATCAAAAGATCGCAGCCTCGTTTCACTCGACAGCTCCTACAAGGCGGTGTCATTCCTCGCCAAATCGCAGACACAAAAAAACCGTGCCCGGATCGCTCCGGTGCACGGTTTTTTTATCGCTGCGTCTTACTTGTTCACAGCGTCGGTCAGGCCTTTGGCCACAACCAGCTTGATCACTTTCTTCGCAGGGATTTCGATGGCAGCGCCAGTCGAAGGGTTACGGCCAGTGCGGGCAGGACGCTCGGTCACTTTCAGCTTGCCGATACCTGGCAAGGTGATTTCGCCGCCGTTTTCCAGCTGATCGGCAACGATTTGGCCCAGTTGGTCCAGAGCGTTACGCGCGGTGGTTTTCGGCGCGTCGATAGCTTCAGCGATGTCGGCGATCAGTTGGTCTTTAGTAAGAGCCATGTAGTGTTCCTTCCCTATCAAATTCATATGGATTGCAGAGTGCAGTGTCAGCCATCGAGCCCGATCTTCTGGATCTGGCACCCTCGGCGATAACCACGACGAGTCGGGTTATAGATACCGAAATCAGGGTTTGGTTCGACCTGACAAATGCTGATTGCACGCTTAACGCAGTGACTTCGCGTAAGACCGGGCAAAACTAGCACAGAGCCGGGGAAATATCCGCCTCTAGCTACCCATTTGGTCAGCTTTATTGCGCTAAATCGGTAAAAAACTGCATAAGCGCCAGAGCGCGCCCCGGTTTTGCCCTACAACCCGCGCCAAAACCAGTGGTTGCGGTACACTGGGCGCTTTTTCGGGGGAGCCTGCCCTCCTCCCTTCCAACAGCCGAGAAGCCCATGCCGATCCGTCATTGCATCGTCCACCTGATCGACAAAAAACCCGACGGCACACCCGCAGTTCTGCACGCCCGTGACACGGAACTGGCCGAGTCTGCAGCCATCGAAAACATGCTCGCCGACCTCAACGAGAGCTACAACGCCAAACAGGGCAAAGCCTGGGGCCTGTTCCATCCGGAGTCCGGCGCGTTCCCCTTCAGCGGCTGGCTGAAAGAATACATGGAGGGCGGCAAGGACTTCACTGCGTTCAGCAAAGTCGCGGTCGAACACCTGCAAAAACTGATGGAAGAGTCGAATCTGTCGGTCGGCGGACACGTGCTGTTCGCCCACTATCAGCAAGGCATGACCGATTACCTGGCCATCGCCCTGCTGCACCACAGCGAAGGCGTGGCAGTGACCGATGAACTGGACGTGACCCCGTCGCGCCACCTCGACCTAGGTCAGTTGCACCTGGCGGCGCGGATCAACGTCTCTGAATGGCAGAACAACAAGCAGTCCAAGCAATACATCTCGTTCATCAAGGGCAAGAACGGCAAAAAGGTTTCGGAATACTTCCGCGACTTTATCGGCTGCCAGGAAGGCGTCGACGGCCCGGGCGAGACCCGGACTCTGCTCAAGGCTTTCAGCGACTTCGTCGAGAGCGAAGACCTGCCGGAAGACTCCGCTCGCGAGAAGACCAAGACCCTGGTCGATTACGCCAGCAGCCAGGCCAAACTCGGCGAACCGATGGGTCTGGAAGAGTTGTCCGAGCTGATCGACGAAGAACGCCCGAAAGCCTTCTACGATCACATCCGCAACAAGGACTACGGCCTGTCGCCTGAAATTCCGGCGGACAAACGCACCCTGAATCAATTCCGCCGCTTCACCGGCCGCGCCGAAGGCCTGTCGATCAGCTTTGAAGCGCACCTGCTGGGTTCGAAGATCGAATACGACGAAGAGGCTGGCACCCTGGTGATCAAAGGCCTGCCAACGTCGCTCACCGATCAGTTGAAGCGGCGTAACTGATGCTCGGCAATGTGCTGAAGAAGGTCGCTCTGGTTCTGCTGGTGGTCGTGGTCTATCAGAACTGGGGCAAGATCGAGCGGGTGTTCAACCCGTCACAAATGGTCTCGGAGCAGACACGGGCGCAGGCCAATGTCGTGCTCTACGCCACTGACTGGTGCGGCTACTGCAAGCAGACCAAACGCTTTCTCGACAGCAAGGGGATTGCGTTCAAGGAGTTCGATATCGAGAAGGATGCCGAGGCGCGCAAGGCGTATGAGGCATTGGGTGGGCGCGGGATTCCGCTGATTGACGTTAACGGTACGTTGATTCGCGGATTCGACCCGGACGAAATCCTCGCCGCCCTGAAATAACCTGTAGGAGTGAGCCTGCTCGCGATAGCGGTGTGTCAGTCGATAAATCCGCCGATTGACACACCGCTATCGCGAGCAGGCTCACTCCTACAAAGTTTTGCTACAGACTTGAGAGATCAGCGGGCTTCGATACGAAAACCAAATCGCGGGAAGTGCACATGCACCACACCGCCACGCTCGTCTTCACGACGAATGATCAGCTCTTCGCTGCCGGCAAACAGCAACTCACCCACCACCGGATCAACCCCGTAATCCGTCGCAGCAATCGCCACCTGCTGACCAGCCTTGAAACCGTTCGGATCAACGAACTGCTCATCCGGCAATGCTGCCGGTGTCGCCTTGCGTGCAACCTCAAGCGCCTCTTCCGACGTCATCGCACTGGCTGCGCCATGACCAAAGCCCAGCACTCGCCCCAACCAGGCTGCAACCGCCGGATACTCATCCACCAGCGGTGCCGTGACGTGAGTCGCTTTCAGGAACCACATGGGATGCGCCAGTGCAAAGTCGGCAATCGACGGCTCGCCAAACAGAAAGTCACCCTGCTCGCGTTGCAACTGCTGCTCCAGCCGCGCCATGATCGTCGGCCACTGATGCTTGGCTTGTTCGGCAGACAAACGCGTGGCGCTGCCACCACTGAACAGACCGGCACGGTCGGCGATAAACGCTTTTATCGCTTCCGGTGGCAGCTTGGCGAAACGCACGGCAACCGATTCCGGCTGGAACACCAGACTCACGGCATGCTGGAACACCACCGAATCAGCCCAAGTGGCAAAACTCGCGGAGGTGAACTCCTGACCTTCAGGGAAGAACGCCGGCAAAGCCTTTTCCTGCTCCAGGCGCCGCGCGATTAACGATGTGTCGCAATAGATGTCAGCGCCAATCTGCAACACCGGTGTCTTGCGGTAGCCGCCAGTCAGCGCGGTCAGATCCGGTTTCGGCATCACCGGCGAAATATGCACCGAGCGCCACGACAAGCCTTTGAAACCCAGCAGCAGGCGGGCCTTCTCGGCAAATGGGGAGGTCGGGTAGTGGTGCAGAATCAACTCGGACATGCTCGGCTCCGCCGCTCAGATAGTGAGCCAGCAGCTTAGCGCGCATTTGCTTAGCAGCCTACAGATCTGCCTGATGGGAACCAATCAGTCAGATTGATAAGACGCAACTAGGCATTCCTTTGCGCTTTTCTTGAGTTTTTTGATCAAGCGTTCCTGACGCAACGCATCGCTCTTGTCGCGGCACAACTCGGTATAGACCAGCGCCATGGCCGGGCTGGAGAGGAAGAACCGTGCACCTTTGCCGCTTTGATGTTTGGCGAAGCGGCGCACCGGGTCATCACTGATCCCGCAGTACAACGAACCATTGGCGGCGCGAACGAGGTAGACGAACCAGGATTTGCTCACCGGTTCGGCGACATCGACAGATTTTTCGCTAAGGCTGGTCACTTCGGGATCAAGACGTGTAGGAAACAGGCGGCGATCTTATCAGCGACCGGCCTGAAATGCCTTCAGTCCCTTCAATGCCTGGGCGCGCACGGCGTTGCGCACCAGCGGCGTCCAGCCCAGTAGCAGGCCTTTGAAACCGAGCGCCTGACGCGACCAGCGCCACAGATCAAAATGATCGTGGTGCTCGCAGATCTTGCCGTCACGGAACACGAAGCGGGCCTGGATATCGTTGACCACGACGTTGCCGGTCTGGCTGAACAGGTAGGTTGCGACCCAATGTGCACCGCCGCTGCGTTCATCGGCACGAACGTTGTCGAAGGTCAGCGAGAAGTCTTTAGCGCGGGTGGTGAGCATGCGCCACATGTCGCCGGCATCGCGGCCACGCAGTTCGCCGAAGGCCGGGTCGCTGAACACTACATCGTCGGTGTAGCAGGCGGCCATGGCTTCGGCGTCGAGGCGCTGGAAGGCCTGGTAGAAGCGGGTGATCAACGCGGCGTGGGCTTCGCTCATGGGCAATCTCCAAGATAGGTACAGATTGCCAGCACGATAGTCTGCAATGTGCAGAAACACTATCGGCATTCGCAAACCGAATACCCGCTGTACACAAAACCCATGTAGGAGTGAGCCTGCTCGCGATAGCGGAGTGTCAGTCAGCGCAACGTTGACTGGTATAAAGCTATCGCGAGCAGGCTCACTCCTACAGTTTGAACCGCGTCAGATCTTCTCGCTTTGCACTTGCACGTACAGCGCACGCCCGGCGCCAAGCCCGGCGATGATCGCACCTGTACCGATGATGCCAAAGATCCAGCCGACGGCATTCCAGCCGCCGGTCCAGTCATGCACCACGCCGACCGCAAACGGCCCCATCGACGCCAGCGTGTAGCCGAAGCCCTGAGACATGCTCGACAGGTTCGCCGCGACATGTGAATCGCGCGAACGCAGCACAATCAACGTCAGGGCCAGACTGAACGTACCGCCCTGCCCCAACCCCAGCAGAATCGCCCAGCCCCACAGGCCTTCAATCGGCGCATACAGGCAGCCGAACAGACCGCCGAGGGTCAGCGCCATAACCACGCCGATGGCCAGACGCTGATCCTTGCCGCGAGTAGCCAGCCACGGCGCAGCCAACGAACTGGCAAGCTGGATGATCACCGAACCGGACAACACCAGACCGGCCTGGGTTGGCGTCAGTCCACGACCAATCAGGATGGACGGCAACCAGCCAAAGACGATGTAGGCCAGCGACGATTGCAGGCCCATGTACAAGGTCACCTGCCAGGCCAGCGGATCACGCAACAGTCCGCGCACGCGATAGGCGACGTTGTGCGCGCCATGTTTCTGCCCGACTTGCGGCAACCAGAACAACGCTGCAACCAACGCCGGAATCACCCAGAAACCCAGGCCCATCGCCCAGCTACCACCGAAATGCTCACTGAGCGGCACGCTGGAACCGGCCGCCATCGCTGCGCCCAGGCACAGCGCCATGGTGTAGACGCCGGTCATGGTGCCGGCATGTTTGGCGAAGTCGCGCTTGACGATGCCCGGCAGCAGAACACCGATGATGCCAATACTGGCACCGCCCAATACGCTGCCGGCGAACAGGCCGATCTCACCGAAGTTGCTGCGCAAAATGATCCCGCCGGCCAGTGTCAGCAAAATCCCCAGCACCACCCGCTCAGCACCAAAACGTCGCGCCAGAATCGGTGCCAGTGGCGCAAACAAACCGAGGCACAACACCGGCAGCGTAGTCAGCAGACCGGCCTGAGCCGCCGACAAGCCAAGACTTTTCGACACATCGCTGAGCAGCGGCGCCATGCTCGACAGCGCCGGACGCAAGTTCAGCGCCACCAGAATCAAGCCGAGCAGCAACAACCACGGCCGGCGCACCAGCGGATGGCTCTGTTGGACTTGCTCGTCGTCAGCCTCGGCGTCGATCAGCAGTTCTTCAAGTTCTGCCGTGCGCTTCGGGGCTGTGGATATCTCGGTGCGGGACATGGATTTCTCGGTTTCAAGGTTCATTGATCAACTGCCTCGACAAAGCTTTGGCCCGTTCCGGGTCGCTTTGCTCGACCGCATCGAGCAACGCGATGTGCAGGTCGAACACTTCCTGACGGCGCGGGACGATGTTCAGGGTCTGGCGCAACTGCGCGCCGACGATGCTGGAGAAATAGCGATACAACTCGCTGAGGGTCGGGTTGTGCGCGGCGTCGACCAAGCGACGGTGGAACACCAGATCGCAGGCGATGTAGGTGTCGAGGTCGCCGTGGTAGTGGCTGCCGCTGGTGCCGAGCGCCTCACGCAATGCGACGAGGTCTTCGTCGGTGCGGCGCAACGCCGCCAAGCCGATGGCCTCGACTTCGAGGATGTGGCGGGTTTCCCGCGCCTGTTCCAGCGAGCATTGCGACAGCGCTTTCAAGGTATCCATCGGATCGACCACTGCGCGCAAGTAACTGCCATCGCCCTGGCGAATCTCGATCAGCCCGGAAAACGCCAATACGCGCATGGCTTCGCGCACGGTGTTGCGGCTGATGCCCAGTTCGGCGCACAGCTCGGGTTCGGTCGGCAAACGCTCGCCAACCTGCCAGGCACCGCTGTTGATGCGCTGACGAAGCTGATCCAAGGCCTGATCGACCAAAGATCGCTTAATGAGTGGAGAAATGTCTGACATAGGATTCGCCCTTTCATCCAATCATAGGATGAATTTTCTGACATGTTAGTCAGACCCGTGTAGGACGGCAACCACCTAGGGTCAATCGGAGACACATGAAGCGGTATTTTCGATTGGTCAAAATTACCCTTTAAGGGTAATTTCAGGGACAGGGTTTTGGTTTCTTATGGAAAAGAACACACCCCATTACGACTTGGCGGTGATCAAGGCGGAAGTCAGACGACTTGGCAGACAAGCTTTCACCAAGACCGCGGAAAAAACCGGTCTCGATCTCGGTTTTAGCTTCGCAGAAATGCAGGAGATCGTTTTCGGGTTGCAGAACAGGATGTTGTACAAATCGATGACCACCTATGACGATCATCGAGTCTGGCAGGACGTGTATCACATCAACTCAAAAGGCCTGGAGATTTACATCAAGGTGACATACCGCCCTGCCGGCGGCGCACCGGTAATCTCCTTCAAGGAGAAAAACCCATGAAAACCCGGCAATGTTTCAGCTGTGGTGCCCGTGAGGGAATGAGGCATTTCGAGGGTCGCGGTGAGACCCTGAGTGTCAAAGGCATGGAGCGCCGCGTAGATGATCTCGCTGGCTGGGAATGCCGGCAGTGCGGGGAAATCGAGTGGGATGACGGCACCGATAGCGCTGATCGTTACACGGAAGCAGGCGATGAGCTGGTTATCGCTGCAAGACAAATGATCGGTTCCGAGATGAAGCGCATCCGGCGCAAATTGCACCTGACGCAAAAAGAGACGGTGCAACTGCTGTCAGGTGGAGGCCACAACGCATTTTCCAGGTACGAACGAGGCGAATTGCTGCCGCCGAAGGCGTTGATGCTTTTGATGCGGCTGCTGGATCGTTACCCGCACTTGCTTGCCGATGCGAAAGTCTTGGCCGAAGGGGCTGACTTGAGAGGTGCGTTCAAGTACACCGTGCACAAGGAACACGAAACCCTCACCGCTTCCTGACTCCAAAAAACAAACCCGGCACAAGGCCGGGTTGTTTTTACACACAAACCATCAATGCAAAATCTGACTCAAGAACAGCTTCGTCCGCTCGTTCTGCGGGTTATCGAAGAAGTCATTCGGCGCCGCCTGCTCAACGATTTCACCTTTATCCATGAAGATCACGCGATTGGCCACAGTCCGCGCAAAGCCCATTTCGTGAGTCACGCAAAGCATGGTCATGCCGTCTTCAGCCAGACCGATCATGGTGTCGAGTACTTCCTTCACCATCTCCGGATCGAGCGCTGAAGTCGGTTCATCGAACAGCATGATTTTCGGTTTCATGCACAGGGCGCGGGCGATCGCCACACGCTGTTGCTGACCGCCGGACAGTTGCCCCGGAAACTTGTGCGCCTGCTCCGGAATGCGTACGCGTTCCAGGTAATGCATGGCGATTTCCTCGGCCTTGCGCTTGGGCATCTTGCGTACCCACATCGGCGCCAATGTACAGTTCTGCAGAATGGTCAAGTGCGGGAACAGGTTGAAATGCTGGAACACCATGCCGACTTCGCGGCGGATCGCTTCGATCTGCTTGAGGTCGTTGGTCAGTTCCACGCCGTCGACGACGATGCGGCCCTGCTGGTGTTCTTCCAGACGATTGAGGCAGCGAATCGTTGTCGATTTGCCGGAACCCGACGGCCCGCACAGGACGATACGCTCGCCCTGTTTGACGTTGAGGTTGATGTCTTTCAGCACGTGGAACTGGCCGTACCACTTGTTGACGCCCTGCATCTGAATAATGCCTTCAGAACCTGCAGGCTTTTTGATTGCTTCACTCATTTACAGAACTCCTAACGCTTGTGGCCAGTGTCGAGCTTGCGTTCCAGATGCATGGAATAGCGCGACATACCAAAACAGAAAATCCAGAACACCAGGGCGGCGAACACGTAGCCTTCGGTGGCCATGCCCAGCCATTTCGGATCGGCAGCGGCTTGTTTGACGCTGTTGAGCAGGTCAAAGAGGCCGATGATGATCACCAGACTGGTGTCCTTGAACAGCGCAATGAAGGTGTTGACGATGCCGGGAATCACCAGCTTCAGGGCTTGCGGCAGAATCACCAGGCCCATCGAACGCCAGTAACCGAGCCCCATCGCTGCAGCCGCTTCGTACTGGCCTTTGGGGATCGCTTGCAGACCACCGCGCACCACTTCGGCGACATAGGCCGACTGGAACAGGATCACGCCGATCAGTGCCCGCAGCAGCTTGTCGAAGTTCATGCCTTCAGGCAGGAACAGCGGCAGCATCACCGACGACATGAACAGCACCGTGATCAACGGCACGCCGCGCCAGAATTCGATAAAGGTCACGCAGACCACACGAATCGCCGGCATGTTCGAACGTCGCCCGAGCGCCAGCACAATCCCCAGCGGCAACGCACCGGCGATACCGACAGTGGCGATGACCAGGGTCAGCATCAGGCCGCCCCACTGGCTGGTTGCCACCGGGGTCAGACCGAAACCGCCGTGCAGCAGGGTGAAGGCAATGATCGGGTACAGCACCAGAAAGCTCAGCCCGTAGATCGCTTTACGCGGTACGCGCGAGATGAACAATGGCGCCGCGCCGATCACCGCCAGCCACACGGTCAGGTCGACACGCCAGCGCAGTTCCGTCGGGTAGTAGCCGTACATGAACTGGCCGAAACGCTGCTGAATGAACACCCAGCAGGCGCCCTCCTTGGTGCAGTCGGCGCGGGTGGTGCCAACCCAGTTGGCATCGACAATCGCCCAACTGAGGATCGGCGGCACCACGAGATAAATCAGGTAGAACGCAAACAGCGTCAGCAGGGTGTTGAGCCAGCTGGAGAACATGTTCGCGCGCATCCACGCCACCACGCCGATGCTGCTGTTCGGTGGGGGCATGTCGGGTTTGAAAGTATGAGTACTCATGCGCTTTTCCTTACCGCTCGATCAGCGCAATGCGCTTGTTGTACCAGTTCATCAGCAGGGAAATGCTGATACTGATCGCTAGGTACACGCTCATGGTGATGGCAATCACCTCGATCGCCTGACCGGTCTGGTTAAGCACCGTGCCGGCGAACAGCGACACCATTTCCGGGTAACCGATACCGGCTGCCAGCGAGGAGTTCTTCGCCAGGTTGAGGTATTGGCTGGTCAGCGGCGGAATGATCACGCGCAGAGCTTGCGGAATGATCACTTTGCGCAGGGTCGGGCCGTTGCGCAGGCCGAGGGAACGCGCGGCTTCGGTCTGGCCGTGGCTGACCGACTTGATCCCGGAACGCACGATCTCGGCGATGAACGCCGCGGTGTACACGGTCAAGGCCAGGGTCAACGCGAGCAGTTCCGGGATCAGCACCCAGCCGCCAACAAAGTTGAAGCCTTTAAGCTCGGGCATTTCCCAATGCAGCGGAGCGCCGAAGATCAGTGCGCACAAGGTCGGGATCACCAGCAGAATCGCCAGACCGACCCAGAACTTGTGAAACGGCACGCCGGTTTCTTCAAAGCGTTTGTTGGCCCAGCGGGTCATCAGCACTATGCCGACAATGGCCACCACAATGCTGATCACGAACGCCCAGAAACCATCAGCCGCCAGTGCGGCCGGCATGTTCAGGCCACGGCTGCTGACGAAGAAGGTGTCGCCGAAGTTATGGCTGTTGCGCGGCCCCGGCATGGTCAGGAACACCGCGAAGTACCAGAACAGGATTTGCAGCAGCGGCGGAATGTTGCGGAACACTTCCACATACACGGTCGCCAGTTTGCTGATGATCCAGTTCTGCGACAGCCGCGCCACACCGATGATGAACCCGAGGATCGTCGCCAGAACCACGCCGATTACAGTCACCAACAGGGTATTGAGAAGACCGATGACAAAGACGCGGGCATAGCTGTCCGCTTCGGTGTAGTCGATCAGGTGTTGAGCGATGCCGAATCCGGCACTGCGCTCCAGAAAGCCGAAACCGGAGGTAATGCCCCGGTGCTGAAGGTTGGTTTGCGTGTTGTCGAACAAGTACCAGCCCAGCGAGACCACCGCCACAACGGTGATGATCTGGAATAGCCACGCACGCACTCGTGGATCGCTGAGGCTGAGCCTCTGCTTTGGTGCGCCGATTGAATTTTGCATGAAGTGCCCCGGAAAAAATGGAACAAGAACATCACCCGGCGGTTGGCCCGCCGGGTGATAGAACCATTAGCGCACTGGTGGTGCGTACTGAATGCCGCCGTTGTTCCACAGGGCGTTCAAGCCGCGGTCGATTTCCAGCGGAGTGCTCTTGCCGAGGTTTTTCTCGAAGATCTCGCCGTAGTTGCCGACTTGTTTGACGATCTGCACAACCCAGTCTTTCGGCAGTTTCAGGTCTTTGCCGTATTCGCCGTCAGCGCCGAGCATACGGGCGACGTCCGGGTTCTTGGTCGATTTGGCTTCAGCTTCGACGTTCTTCGAAGTGATGCCGGCTTCTTCGGTGTTGAGCAGCGCGTAGCCAACCCAACGGACGATGGCCAGCCACTCGTCGTCGCCATTACGTACGACCGGGCCCAGTGGTTCTTTGGAAATGGTTTCCGGCAGAACCACGTAGTCCTTCGGCGATGCCAGCTTGGAGCGCTGGGCGAACAGTTGGGACTTGTCGGAGGTCAGCACGTCGCAACGACCGGATTCCAGCGATTTGGCGCTTTCATCGGAGGTGTCGAAAGTGATCGGGGTGTATTTCAGACCGTTGCCGCGGAAGTAGTCGGAAACGTTCAGCTCGGTGGTGGTACCGGCCTGGATGCAGATGGTTGCACCGTCCAGCTCTTTGGCACTTTTCACGCCCAGCTTGTTGTTCACCAGGAAGCCGATGCCGTCGTAGTAGGTAATGAAGCCCGGGAATTTCAGGCCCATGCCCGCGTCACGCGAACTGGTCATGGTGGTGTTGCGCGACAGGATGTCGATCTCGCCCGATTGCAGCGCGGTGAAGCGCTCCTTGGCGTTCAACTGACTGAATTTGACCTTGGTCGCGTCGCCGAATACGGCAGCGGCCACAGCGCGGCAGACGTCAGCGTCGATCCCGAGGATCTTGCCGGTCGCGTCCGGTACCGAGAAGCCCGGCAGACCGTCGCTCACGCCACACTGCACGAAACCTTTCTTCTGCACTGCATCCAGGGTTGCACCCGCCTGAGCGAACCCGCTGACACCGAGTACTGTTGCTGCAGTCACGATGGCCAGGGTGGATTTCAACATCTTCATTCAAACCTCCAGTTTTGCTCTTGTTGTGTCGGAGCTTGAGTCCAGTCGCACCCTTTTGAGGCGTTGTTGACCCGTGTTGGCTTTTTTTGGGGTCAACCGACGTAAGACCTTCGCTATGAGTCTAGTAGGAGAAAATCCACATCATGGACAACTCACTTCTCACCAATCGGCCGAACGGGCTGTAGCCCTTTCACGTTCGCTGCGCCCGTAGCGGCCATTGGCGAACATCCATCACCGGATTCTTTGCCATCCCGTCGCGGGTCGTACACTGATAGTGTTACCGCCACGCGTAGGATGCTTCGTACAGAACCTTCCATAGCAAAGCCCGTACCACACCTGTCACGGAATCGATTCGGCGACAGGTCAATAGCAAAACTTGTAACCTTGCGACATCTTCTTAACGGATCAACCGGGCGCGCACTCGAATCACGCACTTATTGAGAGCGCCCGCACATATTTGGAGCAGACATGACCGAGCCCTTGATTCTTCAGCCTGTTAAGCCCGCAGACGCCTGCGTGATCTGGCTGCACGGCCTCGGCGCCGACCGCTACGACTTCTTGCCGGTAGCGGAAGCGTTGCAGGAAAGCCTGCTGAGCACACGCTTCGTGCTGCCGCAGGCGCCGACGCGTCCAGTGACCATAAATGGCGGATATGCCATGCCCAGCTGGTACGACATTAAAGCCATGAGCCCGGCGCGAGCGATCGACCGTGATGAGCTGGAAGCGTCGGCGGATCGCATCATCGAATTGATCGAAAACCAGCGCGCCAGCGGAATAGACGCCTCGCGGATTTTCCTTGCCGGTTTTTCCCAGGGCGGCGCTGTCGTTTTGCACACCGCTTTTGTGAAATGGCAAGGCGCACTCGGTGGCGTACTTGCTCTGTCGACCTATGCACCGACGTTCAGCGATGACATGCAGCTTTCAGCCAGTCAGCAGCGGATTCCCGCGATATGCCTGCACGGTCAGTTCGACGGCGTGGTACAGAACTCGATGGGACGCAGCGCCTACGAGCATTTGGTGAAGCATGGTGTCACCGTGACATGGCAGGAATACCCAATGGAGCACGAAGTGTTACCCGAGGAAATTCGCGACATCGGCGTCTGGTTGAGCGAACGCCTGCGCTAAGCGTCGAGATTAAAATCACCCTTTGATCCCTCCTACTACGCCGCGCCCGTTTCTTGCATTACACTGGCCGGCGTACATTCCTTAACCAATTGATGAGATGACCGTGCTCGAAGCACTCAAGAAAATGTTCGGTAAAAGCGAGGCTGAGCAGCTCGCGCCAGTTCCCAGTGCGCCGTCGCACGCCCCCGGTCATCGCAACGATGCGCCCCAGGCCGACCGCCCCGCTGCCGTAGCAGCACCGAAGCAAGACACGAAACCCGCTCCGGCCGCGCCAATCGCCGCCGAGCCTGCGCGCAGTGAAGAGCCGAAACCGGCCAGAGCGCGTCGCGAACCAAAGCCCAAGGCCCCGGTCATTCCGTGGAAACTCGAAGATTTCGTTGTCGAGCCACAGGAAGGCAAAACCCGCTTCCACGATTTCAATCTTTCACCAGAACTGATGCATGCCATTCAGGATCTGGGCTTCCCGTACTGCACGCCGATCCAGGCGCAGGTGCTGGGTTTCACCCTCGCCGGCAAAGACGCCATTGGTCGCGCGCAGACCGGTACCGGCAAGACCGCCGCGTTCCTGATCTCGATCATCACCCAACTGCTGCAAACGCCGCCGCCGAAAGAACGCTACATGGGCGAACCCCGTGCGCTGATCATCGCGCCGACCCGTGAGCTGGTGGTGCAGATCGCCAAGGACGCCGCTGACCTGACCAAGTACACCGGTCTCAACGTCATGACGTTCGTTGGCGGCATGGACTTCGACAAACAGCTCAAGCACCTCGAAGCGCGTCACTGCGACATTCTCGTGGCGACCCCAGGCCGCCTGCTCGACTTCAACCAGCGCGGCGACGTGCACCTGGACATGGTCGAAGTGATGGTGCTGGACGAAGCCGACCGCATGCTCGACATGGGTTTCATCCCGCAAGTACGCCAGATCATTCGCCAGACCCCGCCGAAGTCCGAGCGCCAGACCCTGCTGTTCTCCGCGACCTTCACCGAAGACGTGATGAACCTGGCCAAGCAATGGACGACCGATCCGTCCATCGTCGAAATCGAAGTCACCAACGTCGCCAGCGAAAACGTCGAGCAACACATCTACGCCGTGGCCGGTGCCGACAAGTACAAATTGCTCTACAACCTGGTCAACGATAATGGCTGGGAGCGGGTGATGGTCTTCGCCAACCGCAAGGACGAAGTGCGCCGTATCGAAGAGCGTCTGGTGCGCGACGGTGTGAATGCTGCGCAGTTGTCCGGCGATGTGCCGCAACACAAACGCATCAAGACCCTCGAAGGTTTCCGCGAAGGCAAGATTCGCGTGCTCGTCGCCACCGATGTGGCCGGTCGCGGCATTCACATCGACGGCATCAGCCACGTGATCAACTTCACCCTGCCGGAAGTCCCGGACGACTACGTGCACCGCATTGGCCGGACCGGTCGTGCTGGCGCCGATGGCGTGTCGATCAGCTTCGCCGGTGAAGACGACTCCTATCAGTTGCCGTCCATCGAAGAGAAGCTCGGTCGCAAGATCAGCTGTGAAACGCCACCCACGCATCTGTTGCGTGCGGTAGAGCGCAAGCGTCCGCAGTAAGCGATACGAATAAAAAAGCGCAGCCGGCAACGGACTGCGCTTTTTTTTCGCCCGGTATTTGATCAGGTGCTTGCGAGAGAAAACTAAATGTCCATAATGGACAAATTAGTTTAGATACAGACTCCGGAGCCTGACATGTCCAGTACGCCCTACGTGATCGACCAGCATCAGGTCCGCGAGCTTCTGGTGCGCATTGATGTGCCGCAGATCCTGCGCAAGCTGTTCCGCGATCTCGCTGCCGGACACGCCGTGCAACCGGCGCAGCAACTGGTGGAGTTCCCGCAGGGTGCCGGCGACTTCATCAACTATCTGGGCGTGTTGGCCGAGGACGGGGTTTACGGCGTGAAGACCTCGCCGTACATCGTTCGTGAGCAAGGTGCGCTGGTAACCGCGTGGACATTGTTGATGTCGATGAAAACCGGGCAGCCGTTGCTGTTGTGTGATGCCGGTGAACTGACCACCGCGCGCACTGCAGCGACTACCGCAGTGGCAGTCGACGCCCTCGCACCGCTGAATGCCACACGACTGGCAATCATCGGCAGTGGCAAGGTTGCGCAGGCGCATCTGCACTATGTGAAATCGCTGCGTGACTGGCAGAGCATCAGCGTGCATTCACCGTCCCTGCTCGAAGACACTGATACTCAGGCACGGTTGAAAGCCATCGTTGCCGATCTGAACATTGCCGACAACCGCGAAGCCGCCCTTGCCGAGGCCGATGTGATCATGCTCTGCACCTCGTCCGCCGGACCGGTGATCGATCCTGCCGCATTGAGCAAGCCGGCACTGATCACTTCGATCAGCACCAACGCCCCACGCGCCCACGAAGTTCCACCGCAGAGCCTCAACGACATGCAGGTGTTCTGCGACTATCGTCTGACCACGCCGGGTTCGGCGGGCGAGATGTTGATTGCCAGCGAACAGCATGGCTGGAGCAAGGATTCGATTGTCGGCGACCTCGCCGATCTGCTCAGCGAAAAAGTGCAGCGCCCGGATTACGACCGCCACGTGTTTTTCCGCTCAATCGGCTTGGGCCTGGAAGACATCGCCCTCGCCAATGCGATTTACCACCTGAACAACTGACCACTGTAGGAGCTGCCGAAGGCTGCGATCTTTTGATCTTGATCTTAAAAAACCAGATCAAAAGATCGCAGCCTTCGGCAGCTCCTACAGGGATCGCATTCCGATTGGGGAGTTGCCAATGACAGATCCCCAGAGAACCCCGATAGTTTTGGAGTTTTTCATGAGCCGGGCAGATTTCATCATCATCGGCGGCGGAATTGCCGGCGCTTCCAGCGGTTTCTGGCTGTCGCCGCACGGCAAAGTGATCGTGCTCGAACGCGAATCCCACCCGGCCTATCACTCCACCGGGCGCTCCGCCGCGCTGTTCACTGCCGCGTACGGCACACCGCAAGTGCGTGCACTGACGCAGGCCAGCCGGGCGTTCTTCGACAATCCGCCAAGCGGTTTCTGCGAACACCCATTGCTGACCCCGCGCGGCGAAATGACCGTCGACTTCAGCGGTGACGCCGCCGAACTCAATAACCAATACCTCAGCGCCAAAGCCACGGTGCCGGAGATGCAACTGCTCAGCGCCGACGAAGCCTGCGCGCGGCTACCGATCCTGCGTCGGGAAAAAGTCCACGGCGCGATCTACGATCCGAGCGCCAGCGACATCGACACCGACGCCCTGCATCAGGGCTACCTGCGCGGCATCCGTCGCAATAACGGTGAAGTGCATACCGATTGCGAAGTACTCGGCCTGAGCCGCGACGCCGACGGCCTCTGGCACGTGCAAACCAACGGCCAGACTTTCAGCGCACCGATGATCATCAACGCCGCTGGCGCCTGGGCCGACAAAATCGGCGTTTTGGCCGGCGCCAAGCCCCTGGGCCTGCAACCAAAACGCCGCGCCGCGTTTATTTTCGCCGGCCCCGAAGGCGTCGACATTCATCACTGGCCGATGCTGGTCAGCCTCGATGAATCCTTCTATATGAAGCCCGACGCCGGCATGTTCCTCGGCTCGCCGGCCAACGCCGACCCGGTCGAACCTCACGATGTGCAGCCGGAAGAACTGGACATCGCCATGGGCATCTACCAGATCGAAGAAGCCACGACGCTGACCATCCGCCGCCCGACCCGCACCTGGGCCGGGCTGCGCAGTTTCGTTGCCGACGGTAATCTGCTCAGCGGTTTCGATCCGCAGGTGCCAGGTTTGTTCTGGGTCGCCGCGCAAGGTGGCTACGGCATCCAGACTTCGCCGGCGATGGGCCAGGCCAGCGCGGCGTTGGTGCGTGGTCAGCCGCTGCCCGAGCACTTGCTGCAGTTCGGCCTGAGCAGCGCCATGCTCTCCCCTGCCCGCCTCGCCTGATCGTCCATCCGGATGACGCGCCCAACGGATTGCGGCACACTCGCAGCGCCTCCTGATCACGGGGGCGTTGACGCTGCCTGGAGTTCCACTGTCATGACCGCCCCTGAGTTCGACCCGGCGCTGGATAACTTCCGCGCCATCGCCGATGCCATCGCCACGCTGTTCTTTCCGCACGCCGAAGTGGTGCTGCACGACCTGCGCACTCAGAAGGTCGATTACATCGCCAACAACCTGTCCAAACGCGAGATCGGCGACGACTCGTCACTGGAAGACATGCTCAGCGAGGATGTCAGCGACCGCAATATCGGCCCGTACGAAAAGCTCAATTGGGATGGCCAGAAGATCCGTAGCCTGAGCAGCGTCCTGCGCGACAGCGAAGGCCTGCCGCTGGCGGTACTGTGCATCAATCTGAATATTTCGCTGTTCGAGAATGCCAAGGCAGCGCTGGACCTGTTCCTCTCACCGAGCAAACTGATCCCGCAACCGGATTCACTGTTTCGCGATGACTGGCAGGAACGCATCAACACCTTCCTCCACGCTTGGCTGCGCGAGCGGCAACTGAGCCTGAATGTGCTGACTCGCGATCACAAACGTGAACTGGTGCTGGCGCTACACGCCGAGGGAGCGTTCAAGGGCAAGAGTGCCTCGAACTATGTGGCCAATGTGCTGAACATGGGGCGGGCGACGGTGTACAAGCATTTGAAGGAATTGAAAGGCTAGAGATTTGCGGTGATTTCTCTGACGCCATCGCTGGCAAGCCAGCTCCCACAGGTTTTGTGTACGCCGCAAATCCTTGTGGGAGCTGGCTTGCCAGCGATAGCGGACTATCAGTCGCCGTAGATGTCGGACTTGAAGTACTTCTCGGAAATTTTCTGGTACTCGCCACTCGCACGAATGCCATCAATCGCACCATTCAACTGGCTAACCAGCTCAGCATTGCCCTTGCGCACCGCAATCCCCGCACCCTCGCCCACGTACTTCGGATCCTTCAACTCAGGCCCGACAAACGCATAACCCTTGCCACGCGGCATCGACAGGAAGTCATTGAGTGGAATGGTGTCAGCAAAAATCGCATCCAGCCGCCCCGCCGCCAGATCCATGTAAATCTCTTCGTTGTTGCTGTAGCGCTTGACGTTGATGCCCTTCGGCTCGAACACCTCGGTGGCATAACGATCAGTGGTGGTCGCGCGCTGCACGCCGACATTCTTGCCCTTCAGGCTGGCGTATTGATCGTCAACGCTGGCGCCTTCTTTCATCACCAGCCGCGACGAGGTGAAGTAGTACTTGTGGCTGAAATCCACCGACTTCTTGCGGTCTTCGTTGATGGTCATCGAGGACAGCGCCATGTCGATTTTCTTCACTTTCAGCGAAGGAATCAGGCCGTCAAACTCACCTTCGACCCACACGCACTTGACCTTCATCTGCGCGCAAAGAGCGTTGCCGATGTCGTAGTCGAAACCGACTATTTCACCTTTATCGGTTTTCGAGGCGAATGGCGGGTAAGCGGCTTCGATGCCGATACGCAGGGTTTGCTCGGCGGCGAACACGCTGGCGGAGGCCAACAGGCTGAAGGCCAGACCGGTGATGAGGGGGAGTTTCTTCATGTTCGTTCTCTCGCGGGTTGTTGTTGGTTTGGCAAGAAAGAGCTGAAACGGAGGGAGACACTTTTTTGTACTTATAAATCCATATTGGACTTATATGTATAGGCAGTCAATCAGGCAAAGACAGAGGTTTTTGGTGTTGCAGATGACGTCATCGCGAGCAGGCTCACTCCTACAGGGGGAACGCATTCCAACTGTAGGAGTGAGCCTGCTCGCGATAGCTTATTTGAAGGCGCTACAAGACTTACTTTTTCCAGCGATCCGCCGCTGCATGATCACTGTCCCGCCCTTCAACCCATCGCGGGCCGTCGCTGGTGTTTTCTTTCTTCCAGAACGGTGCACGGGTTTTCAGGTAGTCCATGACGAAGGCACAAGCATCGAAGGCGGCCTGGCGATGGGCACTGGCAGCGCCGACAAACACGATCGGTTCGCCCGGTTCCAGTGCACCGATGCGATGCAGCACTTCCAGCTTCAACAGCGGCCAGCGCTGCTCGGCTTCGCTGGCGATCTTGCCGAGGGCTTTTTCGGTCATGCCCGGATAGTGCTCGAGGAACATTCCCGCTACATCCAGGCCATCGTTGAAGTCGCGCACGTAGCCGACAAAACTCACCACTGCGCCGACGCCGACATTGGCCGCGTGCATCGCGTTGACTTCAGCGCCCGGATCGAACGGCGTGGCCTGCACGCGAATCGCCATGGTTCAGCCTCCGGTCACGGTAGGGAAAAACGCAACTTCGTCGCCATCGATCACTGGCTCGTCAAGTTGGCAGAGGTCTTCGTTGCGTGCACACATCAGGTTTTGTTCGCTCAGCACCTCAGCGCCATCACGTTGCGCCTGCATTTGAAGAACATGTGCTCGCACGTCATCGACGGTAGCAAAATCACCCTCAACCTTCAGCGAGTCCACACCCAGCGCTTCACGGTAACGGGCAAAAAACTTCACGGTCAGGTTCATGGCTGCTCCGCTTGAAAGTGGCCGCTCTTGCCGCCGACCTTCTCCAGCAAGCGCACGCTTTCGATGGTCATGCCACGATCGACGGCTTTGCACATGTCGTAGATGGTCAGGGCGGCGACACTGGCGGCGGTCAGCGCTTCCATCTCGACGCCGGTCTGCCCGGACAGTTTGCAGCGGGCGACGATACGCACGGTGTCTTCGCCATCAGCGCTGAGTTCGACTTTGACACCCGTCAGCATCAGCGGGTGGCAGAGGGGAATCAGATCACTGGTTTTCTTCGCCGCTTGAATGCCGGCAATGCGCGCCACGGCGAACACGTCACCCTTTGGGTGGCCGCCGCTGACGATCATCTGCAGCGTTGCGGGGAGCATGCGCACCAGCGCTTGGGCCGTCGCTTCACGGAACGTCACGGCTTTTTCGGTGACGTCGACCATGTTGGCGCGACCTTGGGAATCGAGATGAGTCAGCACGGGATTACTCCTGATCAGGAGCGACGATTGTAAACCTGCGGGTCAAATTTCCGCACGCACGAATATGGTGTTCATCGTGTAGGAGCTGCCGAAGGCTGCGATCTTTTGACTTTGATTTTTAAAAACAAGATCAAAAGATCGCAGCCTTCGGCAGCTCCTACATTGGGATTTGTGCAGGGGCATAAAAAACCGGACGGCTTTTGGGGCCGCCCGGTTTTGGGTGAAGGGTTACAAATGCGATTCGGCGTATTCAGCCAGAATCGAGCGAGGCACCCCTTGCAGGGTGATGTGCACACCGTTGGGGAAATCCTTGAAGCGTTCAGTCAGGTAGGTCAGCCCGGAGCTGGTCGCGGACAGGTAAGGGGTGTCGATCTGTGCGAGGTTGCCCAGGCACACCACTTTGGAACCGGCGCCGGCACGGGTGATGATGGTTTTCATCTGGTGCGGCGTGAGGTTCTGGCATTCGTCGATCAGGATCAGGCTCTGCTGGAAGCTGCGACCGCGAATGTAGTTGAGCGATTTGAACTGCAACGGCACTTTGCTGAGGATGTAATCGACGCTGCCATGGGTGTTTTCGTCATCCATGTGCAAGGCTTCGAGGTTGTCGGTGATGGCGCCCAGCCAAGGCTCCATTTTTTCCGCTTCGGTGCCGGGCAGGAAGCCGATTTCCTGGTCCAGACCCTGCACGCTGCGGGTGGCAATGATGCGGCGATAACGCTTGCTGACCATGGTCTGCTCGATCGCCGCGGCCAGCGCCAGAATGGTTTTACCGGAGCCTGCGGCCCCCGATAGATTGACCAGATGAATGTCCGGATCCAGCAACGCGTACAGCGCCAGACTCTGATAAATGTCGCGAGGCTTGAGCCCCCAGGCCTCTTGATGCAGCAGCGGCTCCTGATGCAGGTCGAGGATCAGCAGCTTGGCCTCATCGATCTCCTTGATCCAGCCGACAAAGCCCTGTTCGTCAATGATGAACTCGTTGATATGCACTGCCGGCAGGTTGTCGATCAGTTGCACTTGATGCCAGGTGCGGCCGTGATCCTGACGGGTGTCGACCTTGCTCACGCGGTCCCAGAAGGAGCCGGTCATGTTGTGGTAGCCGTTGGGCAGCAGGGACACATCATCGACCAGTTGGTCGGTGCTGTAATCCTCGGCATCGATGCCACAGGCGCGCGCCTTGAGGCGCATGTTGATGTCTTTGGTGACCAGCACCACCGGTTTTTTCGGGTCGCGGGTGTGCAGGTCGATCAGTTGGTTGATGATTTTGTTGTCGTTCAGATGCTCCGGCAGAATCAGATTCGATTCGGCCTGTTTGCTCATCAGAATCGACAGCAAGCCCTTCGGCCCGCCCTTGCCGCGCTGGATCGGCACACCCAGTTCGACGTCTTCCGGGGACGCATCGCCCAGGGTCTTGTCGATCAGCCGGATGGCCTGACGGCATTCAGCGGCCACGCTGTGATGCCCGCTCTTGAGCTTGTCCAGCTCTTCAAGCACGGTCATCGGGATCGCGACGTGGTGTTCTTCGAAATTCAGCAGGGCGTTTGGATCGTGAATCAATACGTTGGTATCGAGTACATAAAGGATTGGCTGGTTGGAGGAAGGGCTACGTCCGTGATCATCCATACTCGGTCACCTTTGTCAGAGCCAGTAGACGCAATACCTGAGCGGTGCTGCGCCTCGAAGTGACTGCCGAAATCTCACCTGCGGAGATTCAAGTGACTGCAAACAAACGGGTCTTGGAAGACGCCACCTGTGTTGCAGGTTTCGGCGGTCTGTCTTCGTAATACTCCAAAACCGATGACATAAAAAAGTACTTTGACGGTTTTTTTAAGTTTATTTTGCAGAGTGACGAAAAGCCCTTGGCGGACTGTCCATAGCCCGCTAAAGTCGGAAGTCCGCCTGCACCGAAATTCCGTAAAAAATCGCCCCAAGCCCAATGTTTCCGGGCTTTTGCCGTTTCTCAGCGAAACGCGTCCTGACAGTCCTCCCAACCGATGCCGCTTTGCGCGGTTTGCGTGATCAGCCACGGCAACGAGGTCTTCACCGCGTCTTGTTTCATGTTGAAATTGATTACCCCGTGGCGCCACAACAGCATCAGGGTCAGCACCCGCTGCGCACTCGGCGCGCCCTTGAGTTTGCCCGCGCCGTCCTGGGCATCGATGTCCCACAGCGCCACTTGCAGGCCCTGGGTGTTGAAGAAACCTTGCGCATCGCTGCGGCGCTGCCCTTCCGGCGGACGGAACAGCGGCACGTAGTTTTCCGGCAACTTGTTCTTCACCAGATCAGCGCTACGCCGCACCGAATCCTGCCAGTCCTGCCAGTGGCTGTGGGAGCGGAACTCCCAGCCTTGAACGCCGACGCACTGTTTCGAGAACTCTGCTTGCAGGCTGCTGACCGAGCGATCAGCCAACCGCGCCTGAATATCCTTGCCCAACACAAAGAATGTGCCGCTCAGGTTTGCCTTGCGCAGGTATTCGGTGAGCCAACCGGTGTTGTCCGGTTGCAGGTTGGCGGCGCTGTCGAACGTCAGCAGAAACAGGCGGTCGTGCATCTCGTCGCCGTTGCGCTCGTAGTCACCGAAACGATCGAATTCGTTGCTGGTCTGTGGGGACAGAGCGGCCTTGCGCAGCAACTCGTCGAGATATTGCACATGGAAGATCCGGCTCGGTTCGGCCCACTTGGTGTAATAACTGTCGTCGCTGACCACGAACTTGGCGGCTTGCTCGCGCAGCGTCGGCAGGTCTTCGACAAGGAAACAGAACGAGGCGTCCTGATCACAGCTTTGCTGGGCGTAGTTGTAGTTGGCCAGCAGACGCTGCCAGAGGCGTTGACGCAGAATATTGACCGCATCGATGTTGACCGTGCGCAAGCCCAGACGCGGACCCAGAGCAGCCTCGTCCATCGACTCAGTGCCCAGCAGGACACGGGCGAACATGAGGATTTCCGCCCGTGAGGCCACGTCAAACAGCGTCGGGTTGCTGAGCTGTTCTGGCCAGGTACTGCGATCCAGCGTCGCCACATCGCCCGGCGCCGCGACGGCACCGACGCTCAACAGCCACGCGGTGAATAAAAGAACAATGCGCAAAAGGGATGTCTCCATAACAAAACCCGCGCGGCACTATAGCTGATGTGCAAGGCTGAAGGACGCCGCCCTCACCCCAGCCCTCCCGAAACGTCGGACCGCCCGGGGGAGAGGGAGCTGACCGAGTATCGCTTTCGATATCCGCCAATCTGAACTATCGAATCGCACTCAAATTTTGAAATCAGTGAGATCGGCTCCCTCTCCCTCTGGGAGAGGGCTGGGGTGAGGGAAACATCCACCAGCCGTCGCAAATGCCCAAGCTTCCCCACACCTATTGCCCCCATAGCTGGAGTCAACTCGGACAACCCCCTAGAATCGCCCCCACGATTAAAGGAGACGACTTCATGCTGATGGTGATTTCCCCCGCCAAGACCCTCGATTACGAAACACCGCCGGCGACCCAGCGCTTCACCCAGCCGCAATACCTTGACCACTCGCAGGAACTGATCCAGCAACTGCGCGACCTGACGCCTGCACAAATCAGCGAGCTGATGCATGTGTCCGACAAGATCGGCGGGCTCAATGCCGCGCGTTTCGGCAGCTGGACACCCGCGTTCACTCCGGACAACGCCAAACAGGCGCTGCTCGCCTTCAAGGGTGACGTCTACACCGGTCTCGACGCACAGTCCTTCAGCGAAGCCGATTTCGATTACGCGCAAAAACACCTGCGCATGCTCTCCGGCCTCTATGGCTTGCTGCGCCCGCTCGACCTGATGCAACCGTATCGCCTGGAAATGGGCACCAAACTGGCCAACGCCCGGGGCAAGGACTTGTACGCTTTCTGGGGCACGCGCATCAGCGAATGGCTGAACGAAGCGCTGGTCGATCAGGGCGACGATGTGCTGCTCAACCTGGCGTCCAACGAGTACTTCTCGGCGGTCAAACGCACGGCCCTGAACGCGCGAATCATCAACACCGAGTTCAAGGACCAGAAGAACGGCCAGTACAAGATCATCAGCTTCTACGCGAAGAAAGCGCGGGGCCTGATGAGCCGTTTTGTGATCCAGGAAAAGATCAACGATCCTGCCATGCTCAAGCAGTTCGATGTGCAGGGTTATCGCTACAGCGCCGAGCATTCGAAACCGGACAATCTGGTATTTCTGCGCGACCACGCCCCCGAATAAGGCATGCCTAATGCACGACTCTTAATATCAAGAGTCGTGCAGCTCGCACGATGTCAAAAAACCCTCGCCACATTTCGCCATTTTACTGGCGTCAGAAAAACCTCCCTGTCTTTTCTAAGATTAGTTTCACTCGACACTGATCATTTTTTTCAGTAGTGGCACCTAAATTTTTTCACTGTAGTGGCACAAAACTATCTAACGTGATTTTTCGCCTGTTATTAAAGGTCGAAAACGAAAGTGCTATCAAATTGAGACTAGTGCCATCTCTGACAATATTTCAAGAAATTTCAGATTTCGCGATGAGCGGACAGGAACTTCGTCCGAATGCATAGCTCATACCACCGGTAACGATTCTCGCCGAGTTTGTACGAGATAACTTACGCGGAGCAGATGGCCATGTAACCAAGTTGTCACAGCAACTTTCCTAGATGACTAACTAGTCTCAAAACAGACGATGGACAGGAGATACGCACCATTAATATCCCCTACAAAGGCCATGGCCGCGCCCTTATAAACGTGCTCGCCTGAGCACCCAACCGCTTGATTTACGGGACTTTCATCCCGACATCGAGCGCGCAAGACGATTGCACAAGAGTCTTCTCCAAAGAAGATCGGATGCATAACAGGGCACGTCATAACAACAAGGCCTGGTTACGCACATCTTGAGTGCACTTATTTAGACACTCGAAACTTAGTATGCCTGCACACGGCATTGTGGCGCCTGTATGCCGCACTTTCGAGTGCACTAATGAACGCTGAACACCATTAACTCCGGCCCTCTAAGGCCTGATATATACAGAGGTAATTGCGATGCGCATCAGCATATTTGGTTTGGGTTACGTTGGCGCAGTATGTGCCGGTTGCCTGTCTGCACGGGGCCATGACGTAGTTGGCGTCGATGTTGCCAAAGACAAGATCGACATGATCAATGCCGGCAAATCGCCGATTGTTGAACCGGGCCTGGGCGAACTTCTGCAACAGGGTATCCAGACCGGTCGTCTGCGTGGCACGACCAACTTCGCCGAGGCGATTCGCGACACCGACCTGTCGATGATCTGCGTCGGTACGCCGAGCAAGAAGAACGGCGACCTCGAACTGAACTACATCGAAGCGGTATGCCGCGAGATCGGTTTTGTCCTGCGTGAAAAAACCACTCGCCACACCATCGTCGTGCGCAGCACCGTACTGCCGGGCACTGTTGCCAACGTGGTGATCCCGATTCTCGAAGACTGCTCGGGCAAGAAAGCCGGCGTCGACTTCGGCGTTGCGGTCAACCCTGAGTTCCTGCGTGAATCCACCGCGATCGCCGACTACGACCTGCCACCGATGACCGTCATCGGCGAGTTCGACAAGGCCTCGGGCGACGTTCTGCAATCGCTGTACGAAGAACTCGACGCACCGATCATCCGCAAGGACATCGCCGTCGCCGAGATGATCAAGTACACCTGCAACGTCTGGCACGCAACCAAAGTGACCTTCGCCAACGAGATCGGCAACATCGCCAAAGCGGTCGGCGTCGATGGCCGTGAAGTGATGGAAGTGGTCTGCCAGGACAAGACCCTCAACCTGTCCCAGTACTACATGCGCCCAGGCTTCGCCTTCGGCGGTTCGTGCCTGCCAAAAGACGTGCGCGCCCTGACCTACCGCGCCGGTTCCTTGGACGTCGAAGCGCCGCTGCTCAACTCGCTGATGCGCAGCAACGAATCGCAAGTGCAGAACGCCTTCGACATCGTTGAAAGCCACGACAAACGCAAAGTCGCCCTGCTCGGCCTGAGCTTCAAGGCCGGCACCGACGATCTGCGCGAAAGCCCGCTGGTGGAATTGGCCGAGATGCTGATCGGCAAGGGTTATGACCTGAGCATCTACGACAGCAACGTCGAGTACGCCCGAGTTCACGGCGCGAACAAGGACTACATCGAGTCGAAGATCCCGCACGTTTCGTCCCTGCTCAACGCGGACTTCGATTCGGTGATCGACAACTCCGACGTGATCATCCTTGGTAACCGCGACGAGAAGTTCCGCCCGTTGGCCCAGCAAGCGCCGCACGGCAAACAGGTCATCGACCTGGTCGGCTTCATGGCCAAAGCCACCGACGCCGGTACGCGCACCGAGGGTATCTGCTGGTAATGCAGACCTAAGCGACAAGCTTCGAGCTGCAGGACTTGCAGCTCGGAGCTTGCAGCTTGAAGCCTCCCTTACCTTCGGATGACGCTGATGAGCAAGCTCAAACATTTTTTTCTGCAATCAGCCGGCTGGCTTTTTTATCTCAGTCTGCTGATGGGCCTGGCCTTGATGCTGCCCACGTCCACATTCGACTCCGAGTCGAAGGACTTCATTTTCCTGATTGGCGCCGTGGGTATCTGGCGCTACTCGATGGGTGCAACGCACTTTGTGCGCGGCATGATTTTTCTCTACATCGTCTACCCACACCTGCGCCGCAAAGTGCGCAAGCTGGGTAAGGCGGCGGACCCGTCGCATGTGTTCCTGATGGTCACCAGTTTCCGGATCGACGCGCTCACCACTGCGCAGGTCTACAGCTCGGTGATCCGCGAAGCCATCGACTGCGAACTGCCGACCACCGTGGTCTGCTCGATCGTCGAAATGTCCGATGAGCTGCTGGTCAAGGCGCTGTGGGCACGGATGAATCCGCCCGACCGCGTCAAGCTCGACTTCGTGCGCATTCCCGGCACCGGCAAACGTGATGGCCTGGCCTATGGTTTCCGCGCGATCTCCCGTCACCTGCCGGACGACCGCGCCGTGGTAGCCGTGATCGACGGCGACACCGTGCTCGGCGAAGGCACCGTGCGCAAGACCGTGCCGTGGTTCCAGCTGTTCGGCAACGTCGGCGGCCTGACCACCAACGAATTCTGCGAAGTGCGCGGCGGCTACATCATGAGCGAATGGCACAAGCTGCGTTTCGCCCAGCGCCACATCAACATGTGCTCGATGGCCCTGTCCAAACGCGTGCTGACCATGACCGGTCGTATGTCGGTGTTCCGCGCCACTGTGGTGACCAACCCGGAATTCATCGCCGACGTTGAAAGCGACTCGCTGCAACACTGGCGTCTGGGCCGTTTCAAGTTTTTGACCGGCGACGACAAGTCGAGCTGGTTCAGCCTGATGCGCCTCGGTTACGACACTTTCTACGTGCCTGACGCAGCGATCAACACCGTTGAACACCCGCCGGAAAAGAGCTTCATCAAGGCCAGCCGCAAACTGATGTTCCGCTGGTACGGCAACAACCTGCGGCAGAACTCGCGAGCGCTGGGCCTGGGTGTGAAACGTCTCGGCGCGTTCACCTCGGTGGTGCTGTTCGACCAACGCGTGTCGATGTGGACCTCCTTGCTCGGCCTGACCGTGGCGCTCATCGCCAGCTTCAAATACGGCACCGCGTTCATCCTCGTTTACCTGCTGTGGATCGGCATCACCCGCCTGATCCTGACGTTGCTGTTGTCGTGTTCCGGTCACCGCATCGGCCCGGCTTACCCAGCGATTCTGTATTACAACCAGATCGTCGGTGCGCTGGTGAAGATCTACGTGTTCTTCCGCCTCGACCAACAATCCTGGACTCGCCAACCGACATCCCTGACCCGTGATCTCGCCAGCTTTCAACGTTGGTTCAACACCTGGTCGTCTCGGACCATGACCTTCTCCGCCGGCAGCATTTTTGTCGCCGTGCTGCTGATGATGGTCTGACCCGCCCCTATTGAATTAACAAGGAAATCGCCCCTATGAATACCGCCGTCAACGCCAACGTAGTGCATGAATCCGAAGCCCAGCGCCAACACGCCCGCGTGAAAATCCCGGCCAAACTGCGCTTCTTCGGTCCCGACCGGACGCCGGTCGAAGCGCGGGTCATCGACCTGTCTGCCGGTGGTCTGGCATTCAACGCCGGGCAGCTGCCGCTGACCATTGGCCAGGTGTACAAGGCGCGT
Organism: Pseudomonas sp. AC242; assembly: GCF_979258655.1. Lineage (NCBI taxonomy): Bacteria > Pseudomonadati > Pseudomonadota > Gammaproteobacteria > Pseudomonadales > Pseudomonadaceae > Pseudomonas > Pseudomonas sp. AC242. The sequence continues at coordinate 338,621 of NZ_OZ409873.1, read as the reverse complement.
CTGCAATTCGTCATCGACAACCTCGGCATCGCCATGGACGTTGAACTGCAAGTACGTTCCTTCGATCGCCAGACCGGCCGCGCCGGCTGCCAGTTCCAGAATCTGGAGCCGCAGGACATTTCCACCCTGCGCCACTTGATCACTTCGCACCTGGCCGGCGACATCGTCAGCATCGGTGAAGTGCTGGCGACCCTGCAGCGCGACAACTTCACCAAGGCGCGCAAGGTCAAGGACGGCGGCTCCGGCATGACCCCGTTCGGTCGCCTGAAAGCGGTGACATTCAGCGCCGGTATCTTCGCGGTCGGTCTGGTCGCGGCGGGTTTCATTTTCAAATCGGTGTACGGCATGTACTTCGTCAGCCACGCGCAGGCCGGTCTGGTCAGCGTGCCGGGGATGAACATCACCATGCCGCGTGACGGCACCGTGCAGAGCCTGGTCAAGTCCGACGGCGTCGCGGCCAAAGGCGCGCCACTGGCGACCTTCAGCACCAGCATGCTCGATGTGCTCAAGGGCCATCTGGAAGAAGATCAACTGTCGCCGGCCAAGGTTGAAGAACTGTTCGGCAAGCAAATGACCGGCACCCTGACTTCGCCGTGCGATTGCACCGTGGCCCAGCAACTGGTCGCCGACGGTCAATACGCGAGCAAGGGCGATGTGATCTTCCAACTGGTGCCGCGCAATACCCAGGCCACCGTCGATGCACGCTTCTCCTATCGCCAGTTCGGCGACGTGCGTCCAGGCACCCCGGTGAGCTTCCAGATTGCCGGCGAAGACAAGACCCGCACCGGCAAGATCGTCAGCAGCACCAGCCTGAAAAGCGCCGACCTGTCTTCCGATATCCGCGTACAGATCCAGCCTGACGAGCCGCTCGACAGCAGCCTCGCCGGCCGCCCGGTGGAAGTGAACAGCGACCGTGGCCCGAACCTGAACTGGCTGATCGACAAAGCCATGGCTGCCGGTCTTTAAGTCGAGGACATGCCTGTGACTACTCCACCCATCCTGAAAACACCGCGATCCCTGTGGGAGCTGGCTTGCCAGCGATTGGATCAGCGCGGTACAGCTGGAACACCGCGTTGCCTGCATCGCCAGCAGGCTGGCTCCCACATGGGACTAGTGGTGTGCTCGCTGGCATTGGCAGTCAGTCTCGCCGGTTGCGCCGGCCTGCCCGATCAGCGTCTGGCCAACGAAGCGCTCAAGCGTGGCGACACCGCCACCGCCGCGCAGAACTACCAGCAACTGGCTGATCTGGGTTACAGCGAAGCGCAAGTCGGCCTCGCCGATATCCAGGTCGACAGCCGCGACCCTGAGCAAATGAAACAGGCCGAAGCGACTTACCGCGCCGCTGCCAGTGTTTCGCCGCGTGCTCAGGCGCGTCTTGGTCGCTTGCTGGTGGCCAAACCGGGTTCCACTGAAGCCGAGCACCACGAAGCCGAAAGCCTGCTGAAAAAAGCCGCTGCCAATGGCGAAGGCAACACGTTGATCCCGCTGGCGATGCTGTATCTGCAATACCCGCACAGCTTCCCTAACATCAACGCGCAGCAGCAGATCGATCAGTGGCGCAAATCCGGTTATCCGGAAGCGGGTCTGGCGCAGGTGCTGCTGTATCGCACCCAAGGCACCTACGACCAGCACCTGGATGACGTGGAAAAAATCTGCAAAGCCGCGCTCAACACCACCGACATCTGCTACGTCGAACTGGCCACGGTCTATCAGAAACGTGCCCAGCCAGAACAGCAAGCCGAGTTGATCAAGCAGCTGCAGGCCGGTTACAGCCGTGGCACCGTCACCGCGCAGCGCGTCGACTCCGTAGCCCGTGTCTTGGCCGATTCGACCCTGGGCAAGACTGACGAGAAAACCGCGCAGGCGTTGCTTGAGCCGATCGCTCCGGGCTACCCGGCGTCGTGGGTCACCCTCGCGCAATTGCTCTACGACTACCCGGAACTGGGTGACGTCGATCAGATGATGAAGTACCTCGACAACGGCCGTGCCGCCGACCAACCGCGCGCCGAACTGTTGCTGGGCAAGCTCTACTACGAAGGCAAGCTGGTCCCGGCCGACGCGAAAGTCGCCGAAGAACATTTCCAGAAAGCCGTCGGCCGTGAAGTCGCCGCCGACTACTACCTCGGCCAGATCTATCGCCGTGGCTACCTCGGCAAGGTCTACCCACAGAAGGCTCTCGACCACTTGCTGACGGCTGCGCGCAACGGCCAGAACAGCGCCGACTTCGCCATCGCCCAACTGTTCTCCCAAGGCAAGGGCACCAAGCCCGACCCGCTCAACGCCTACGTGTTCAGCCAATTGGCCAAGGCGCAAAACACTCCGCAAGCCGATGAGCTGGCGACCACCCTCGCCGCGCAACTGCCGCCCGAGCGTCTGGCCGAAGCCCAACGTCTGCTGCAACAGGAGCAAGCCAGCCGTGGCGCTCTGAACCCGAACACGCTGCAACTGCACGCCCTGCAAGAAGAAGACGGCGAGGAAAAATTATGAAGCTGAATCCATTCGTGAAGGCCGGCATTGGCCTTTCGTTCGCGCTGATCTGGTCTTGCCCGACACTGGCCGCGATGACTGAAACCAAGAACTTCGGCCTCGAAGTGAAAGTCACCGGCCAGTCCGAAGACGACCGTGACCTCGGCACCGCCGGTGGCGGCGACGTCAACGGCGTCGGCCTCGACCTGCGTCCATGGATCTACGGCGAAAGCGGCGCGTGGAGCGCCTACGCCATGGGCCAGGCCGTGACCTCGACCGACATCATCGAAACCGACACCCTGCAACAATCCGACGGTGAACAAGCCACCGACAACAGTGATCGCAAAACCAAGAAAAACTACCTGGCGATGCGCGAGTTCTGGGTCGGTTACAGCGGCCTCACCCCGTACCCGGGCGAGATGCTCAAGTTCGGTCGTCAACGTTTGCGCAATGACGACGGCCAATGGCGCGACACCAATATCGAAGCGCTGAACTGGACCTTCGACACCACCCTGTTGCGCGCCAACGCCGGTGTCGCCGAACGCTTCAGCGAATACCGCACCGACCTCAAAGAGCTGGCGCCGAAAGACAAGGATCGCCTGCACGCTTACGCCGATGCAGCCTATCAGTGGACCCCGGGCAACTGGGTCGGCATTCGCGGTCATCACACCCACGACGACGGCAAACTCGATTACGCCGAGCCGGGCGTGCCGCGCGACTCGCTGGATAAAACCGAGAACGGCGACATCAGCTGGATCGGCCTGACCGCCGACAGCGACGCCTACAACTGGCGCAACACCAACACCGTCAACTACTGGGGCAGCATCACCGGCATGAGCGGCGACCGCGACTCGGTCAACGCCCTCAACGCCGATGGTTCGCGCCCGGCACAAGCCAAGCGCAGCGAAGACGTCAACGGCTGGGCCACCGACATCGGTGTGCGCTTGCGCCTTGATCCGCAATGGCAAGTCGGCGGTGCCTACGCCCGTGCCAGTGCCGATTACGAGCAGACCGGTCTGGAGAGCAACCGCTCCAACTACACCGGTACGCGCTCGCGGGTTCACCGTTTCGGTGAAGCCTTCCGTGGCGAAATGAACAACATGCAGACCGCGACCCTGTTCGGTTCGTGGATGGTCAACGACGAGTACGACGCCAGCCTGATCTACCACAAGTTCTGGCGCGTCGACGGCAACAAGCCAGTGGGCAGCAACGGCATCAACGCGGTGGAAAACAACACCGACGACGCCACCGGCGCGATCCTCTCCAGTACTTCGCTGCCGCTTGAAGACGGCAACAAGGATCTCGGTCAGGAGATGGATCTGGTCGTCACCAAGTACTTCAAGCAAGGCCTGTTGCCGGCGGCGCTGAGCCAGTCGATCGACGAGCCTTCGGCCCTCGTGCGTTTCCGTGGCGGTGTGTTCAAACCGGGCGATGCCTACGGCAAGCAGGTTGATTCGTACATGCACCGCGCGTTCATCGACGTGATCTGGCGCTTCTGATGCAAACCGCCAAGGGAGTGCCCGACATGATCAGCACCAGGACAGGCTCACTCAGCCTGCTGGCCGGCGCGATGCTGCTGGCCAGCGCCAGCGCCTTCGCGACTGTGGAGCCGGTTAAGCCGGTGACCACCGCCAAAGAGCTGCAACAAGCCAAGACCTACACCGTCAGCAGCGCGCCGACCGAAGCGCTGAACCTGGCCGCGCCGAAACTGCCGGACATTTCCGGCTACACCGCCGAAGCCGCCGCCGCGAAGATCAACCGCAGCAAAGCGGGCAAGATCAGCGTGCGCCGGATGATGCAGGAAGACGCGCTGAAGGACTTTATCGGCGGCGACAACAAGATGGCCGAATGGGTGGTGCGTCAGCACGGTATCCCGCAGGCGATCTTCGTCGACGACGGCTACATGAACCTCAAGGATCTGGCGCAGAAACTGCCCAAGCAGTATTTCAGCGAGACCGCGCCGGGCGTGTACCTGTCGAAGCTGCCGATCGTGGTTGGCCGTAAAGGCATCCTCGAAATCGACGGTCAGACCCAGGAACTGCGCCTGTCGCAAGAAGCCGGTGCGTTCATGGTCAACGACGGTCAGTTGTTCGTGCGTGACACCAAAGTCACTGGCTGGCGCGAAAAGGACAACGGCCCGGCAACCTTCCGTTCGCCGAAGGAATTCCGACCGTTCCTGCTCGCCTGGGGCGGCACCGAGACCTACATCGTCAACAGCAAGATGGCCAGTTTCGGTTACGCCAACAGTAAGTCGTACGGCGTGAGTATTTCCCAGTACACGCCGAACATGGCCAAGGTCCTCAAGCGTCCTGAACCGACTGGCTGGATCGTCGGCTCCGAGTTCTCCGACATGTGGTACGGCTTCTACTGCTACGAGACCCGCGACTTCGTGGTCAAGGGCAACACCTACAAAGACAACATCGTCTACGGCATCGACCCGCACGACCGTTCCCACGGTCTGATCATCGCGGAGAACACCGTCCACGGTACGAAGAAGAAGCACGGGATCATTATTTCCCGTGAGGTCAACGACAGCTTCATCTTCAACAACAAGAGCTTCGATAACCATCTCTCGGGCCTGGTGATCGACCGTAACAGCGTCAACAACATCATTGCCTACAACGAGATCTACAAGAACCACACCGACGGCATCACCCTCTATGAGTCCGCCGACAACCTGCTGTGGGGCAACAAGGTCATCAGCAACAAGCGCCACGGCATCCGCATTCGTAACAGCGTGAACATCCGCCTCTACGAAAACGTCGCCATGGCCAACGGTTTGACCGGCGTCTACGGCCACATCAAGGACCTCACCGACACCGACCGTGACATCAAGCTCGACCCGTTCGATGCGCAGGTGTCGCTGATCGTCGTTGGCGGTGAGCTTGCGGCCAATGGCAGCGGCCCGCTGTCGATCGATTCGCCGTTGAGCGTCGAGCTGTATCGCGTGTCGATGCTGGCGCCGACCAAATCCAGCGGCATCAGCTTCAACGGCATCCTCGGCGAGCGCCAGGATGAAATTCTCGACCTGCTGGTACGCCAGCAGAAAGCCGTGCTGATCGACCCTGTCGAACGCCAGACCGAAATGCAGGACTGAGGATAATTTTATGCACCCACACTTGATCAGATTACTCAGCCTGTCGGCCCTGACCGTGGGCATTCTCGCGGCCAGCAACGGCGCACGCGCCGATGAAAACGCGGCTGCCACACCGCCGAAGTTCAGCGCTGAACCGTGCTGCAACCTGTGCCCGGCCGCCCATGACGCGAAGAACTACACCACGCGCTATCAGCAGAACTTCACCACCCTGGTGCAGGCGCAAGGTGACTGGCTGTTCCGGACGCAGGAAGACCTGCGTACCGAGTTCAACACCACCCCGGCCGGCTACAAACGCCTGCAACAACTGCACGATGCGTTCAAAGCCAAAGGCGTTGAGCTGGTGATCGTTTACCAGCCGACCCGTGGTCTGGTGAACCGCAACAAGCTCAATCCGCAGGAAAAAGCCGCGTTCGATTACGAGAAAGCGCTGGGCAACTACAAGACCATGCTCGGCCGTTTCGCCAAGATGGGTTACGTGGTGCCAGACCTGTCGCCGCTGACCAACGAATCGCTGCCGGACACCCTGCCCGCCCACGATTTCTACTTCCGCGGCGACCAGCACTGGACGCCATACGGTGCTCAGCGCACAGCGAAAATCGTCGCCGAAAAGGTCAAGCAGATTCCGGCCTTCGCCGACATTCCCAAGCGTGAATTCGAAACCAAACGCTCCGGGCGCATGGGCAAGACCGGCACCCTGCACAACATGGCCGGGCAACTGTGCGGCACCAGTTACGCGATCCAGTACATGGATCAATTCACCACCGAGCCGAAGGGCGAGGCCGGTGACGGCGACCTGTTCGGTGATTCCGGCAATCCACAAATCACCTTGGTCGGCACCTCGCACAGCGGCAAGAACTACAACTTCGCCGGCTTCCTCGAAGAAGCCATCGGCGCCGATATTCTCAACGTCGCCTTCCCCGGCGGTGGCCTGGAAGGTTCGATGTTGCAGTACCTCGGCAGCGACGAATTCCAGAAGACCCCGCCGAAAATTCTCATCTGGGAATTCTCGCCGCTGTACCGCCTCGACCAGGAAACCATCTATCGCCAGATGATGTCTCTTCTCGACAACGGCTGCGAAGGCAAAGACGCGCAAATGTCCGCGAGCACCACGCTCAAGCCGGGCAGCAAACAAGAACTGCTGGTCAACAGCAAGAACCTGAACCTGCAGAACAGCAGCCATCAGGTCGACATCCGCTTCGCCGACCCTTCGGTGAAAACCCTGCAAGCCACCCTCTGGTACATGAACGGTCGCCACGAGGACATCAAGATCGAGAAACCGGAAACCTCCGACACCGACGGTCGTTTCGCCTTTGAGCTGCGCACGGACGAAGACTGGGCCTCGCAAAACCTGCTGGCAGTCGAAGTCCAGGGCCCGGAAGCGGGCACCGCGCCGCAGAAAGTCGAAGCGAAAATCTGCAAACGCAACGTATTCCCGGGCGCTGGGCAACAAACCGCTCAGGTCGGGCAATGAGGTCTGCTATGCGAAACTCGAAACTGAAAACTCTTTTAGCGCCGACGCTGCTCGGGCTGGCGATCTTCGCCGGCACCGCGCAGGCCGCCGCGCCACTGCGTCCACCTCAGGGCTATTTCGCGCCTGTGGATAAATTCAAGACCGGTGACAAAAGCGAAGGCTGCGATGCGATGCCGACGCCCTACACTGGGCCGCTGCAATTTCGCAGCAAATACGAAGGTTCGGACAAGGCCCGCGCGACACTGAACGTGCAGTCGGAAAAAGCCTTTCGCGACACCACCAAAGACATCACCACGCTGGAACGCGGCACCGCCAAACGGGTGATGCAGTTCATGCGCGACGGGCGTCCGGAGCAGCTCGAATGCACGCTGAACTGGCTGACCGCGTGGGCCAAGGCCGATGCGTTGATGTCGAAAGACTTCAACCACACCGGCAAGTCGATGCGCAAATGGGCGCTGGGCAGCATGGCCTCTTCTTACATTCGCCTGAAGTTCTCCGACTCGCATCCGCTGGCCCAGCATCAACAGGAAGCGCAGTTGATAGAGGCGTGGTTCAGCAAAATGGCTGATCAGGTGGTCAGCGATTGGGACAACCTGCCGCTGGAAAAAACCAACAACCATTCCTACTGGGCTGCATGGTCGGTGATGGCGACCTCGGTCGCGACCAACCGCCGCGACCTGTTTGACTGGGCGGTGAAGGAATACAAGGTTGGCGTCAATCAAGTCGATGCCGACGGCTTCCTGCCCAACGAACTCAAGCGCCAGCAACGCGCCCTCGCCTATCACAACTACGCCCTGCCGCCGCTGGCGATGATCGCCAGTTTTGCTCAGGTCAATGGTGTTGATTTGCGTCAGGAAAACAACGGCGCGCTGAAGCGTCTGGGTGATCGGGTGTTGTCTGGGGTGAAAGACCCGGATGAATTCGAGAAGAAGAACGGTAAAGAGCAGGACATGACCGACTTGAAAGAGGACATGAAATTCGCCTGGCTCGAACCGTTCTGCACGCTCTACACCTGCCCGCCAGATGTGATCGAGAAGAAGCACGGCATGCAACCGTTCAAGACTTTCCGCCTGGGTGGCGACCTGACCAAGGTCTACGACCCGTCGCATGAGAAGGGCAACAAAGGCTCATAAAGCAAAAGCCCCTCATCCTAACCCTCTCCCAAAGGGAGAGGGGACTGACCGAGGTGGCTGTACGAGTTACGCCGAAATGAAATACCGAGTTGATCTCAGGTGTTGAAAAACAATCGAGATCAGGCGGTACAGAAATACCGAGCCGATCTCAGGTGTTGAAAAACAATCGAGATCAGGCTGCAAAGAAATATCGAGTCGATCTCCTTTTCTGAAAACCATGGAGATCAGGCTCCCTCTCCCTCCGGGAGAGGGCGGGGGGTGAGGGCAAGTTTTCAAGGCCCTGCACAACCCTGACAGAAACAACGTTTCACCCCTCCACTACCACGGGGGGTTTGGGGGGGCTTTGGCCCTTGACTGTTGGTTCAAACATGGAGAGATCGGGATGGTATTTTCATCCAACGTGTTCCTGTTTCTGTTCTTGCCGATCTTTCTCGGCTTGTACTACTTGAGCGGGCAACGCTATCGCAACCTGCTGCTGCTGATCGCCAGCTACGTGTTCTACGCCTGGTGGCGTGTGGACTTCCTCGCGCTGTTCGCCGCCGTCACGCTGTGGAACTACTGGATCGGCCTCAAAGTCGGTGCCGCCGGCGTCAGAACCAAACCGGCGCAGCGCTGGCTGCTGCTCGGCGTAGCAGTCGACCTGTGCATCCTCGGCTACTTCAAGTACGCCAATTTCGGCGTCGACAGCATCAATGCGATGATGACTTCGGTCGGTCTTGAGCCGTTCATCCTCACCCACGTGCTGCTGCCGATCGGGATCTCGTTCTACATCTTCGAGTCGATCAGCTACATCATCGACGTGTATCGCGGCGATACCCCGGCCACGCGCAACCTGATCGACTTCGCAGCGTTCGTGGCGATCTTCCCGCACCTGATTGCCGGCCCGGTCCTGCGTTTCCGCGACCTCGCCGACCAGTTCAACAACCGCACGCATACCCTCGACAAGTTCTCCGAGGGCTGCACGCGGTTCATGCAGGGTTTCATCAAAAAGGTCTTTATCGCTGACACCCTCGCGGTGGTCGCTGACCATTGCTTCGCCCTGCAAAACCCGACCACGGGTGATGCCTGGCTCGGCGCGCTGGCGTACACCGCACAGCTGTATTTCGACTTTTCCGGTTACAGCGACATGGCCATCGGTCTGGGCTTGATGATGGGTTTCCGCTTCATGGAAAACTTCAAACAGCCATACATCAGCCAGTCGATCACCGAGTTCTGGCGCCGCTGGCACATCAGCCTGTCGACTTGGCTGCGTGACTATCTGTACATCACTCTCGGCGGTAACCGTAAAGGCACGCTGATGACTTACCGCAACCTGTTCCTGACCATGCTCCTCGGTGGCCTGTGGCACGGCGCGAACATCACTTACATCGTCTGGGGCGCTTGGCACGGCATGTGGCTGGCAATTGAAAAAGCGCTGGGCCTGAACACCTCGCCGCGCAGCCTCAACCCGATCCGCTGGGCGCTGACCTTCCTGCTCGTGGTCATGGGCTGGGTGATCTTCCGTGCCGAGAACCTGCACGTTGCCGGCCGTATGTACGGCGCAATGTTCAGCTTCGGCGACTGGTCGCTGTCGGAACTCAATCAGGCCAGCCTCACCGGTCTGCAAGTGGCGACTTTGGTTGTTGCGTACGTGACGCTGGCGTTCTTCGGTCTGCGCGATCTGTACACCAATCAACCGCCAGCCAAGAGCAAACCTGAAGTCAACGTCGAGGCCAACGGCCCTGCCACCGCGACGCCGGGAATGATCAAAGCCGCACCCGGCGAAAACCCGGCGAGCATCCACGAGCCTGGCTACACCGTCGGCGTCGAAGCCCAGGTACAACCGGCCTACTGGAGCGCGGACTGGTCGCGTTACGTGATGCGCGGCCTGATCCTGCTGCTGTTCATCGCCTCGATTCTCAAACTCTCGGCGCAAAGCTTCTCGCCGTTCCTTTACTTCCAGTTCTGAGGGATCTGACATGACCCGCTCATTACGCATCTTCTACATCGCCCTGTTCCTGGTGACCCTGTTGGTCTTGGGTCTGTGGTCGGTACGCAGCTTCTTCGGCTTCAGCACCAACGCCGATGCGACGGTGCTTAACGGCCGCTGGACCAAGGCTGTGGAAACCCATTACGACGAAGAATTCCCGATCAAGCGTCTGGGCACCAACCTCTGGGCCGCGCTGGATTTCAAACTGTTCAACGAAGGTCGTCCGGGCGTGGTGCTCGGTCGCGATCAGTGGTTGTACAGCGATGAGGAATTCAACCCGATCGTCAACGAAGAGCTGAACCTGCAAGGCAACTACGCGCTGGTCGAAGGCGTGCGCCAGACCCTGAAAGAGAAAGGCGTGAAACTGGTGATGGCGATCGTGCCAGCCAAGGTTCGTCTGTACCCGGAGCACCTGGGTGAAGTGAAACCGGCGAGCATTCACGAAAACCTCTATGAGGATTTCCACCACCGCGTCGCGGCGGACAAGATCCTCGCCCCTGACCTGCTCAAGCCACTGCAACAGGCCAAGCAGAATGGTCAGCAAGTGTTCCTGCGCACCGACACGCACTGGACGCCGGAAGGCGCCGAGATTGCCGCGAACACCCTGGCAAAAACCATCGCTGACAAGTTCCCGCTCAGCGGCGAGCCGCAGCGCTTTGTTACCACGCCAGCGGAGAAGGTCACGCACAAGGGCGATCTGCGCTTGTTCCTGCCGCTCGATCCGCTGTTTGAAAACCTGATGCCGGCGCAAGAGCCGCTGCAAAAGCGCAACACCGTCGCGGCCGGCGATCAGCCTGCCGGTGACGACGCGCTGTTCGCCAGCAATGAAGTGCCGGTGGCACTGGTCGGCACCAGCTATAGCGCCAACCCTAACTGGAACTTCGTCGGAGCACTGAAACAAGCGCTGCACAGCGACGTGGTGAGCTACGCCGAAGACGGCCACGGCCCGATCCTGCCGATGCTCAGCTACCTGAAAAGCGATGACTTCAAGAACAGCCCGCCGCAGGTGCTGATCTGGGAGTTTCCTGAACGTTATCTGCCTGTGAACAACGAAATCGGTGACGCCGACCCGCAGTGGGTCGCAGAGCTTAAACAAGCCGGCGCGCGCCAACAAGACGTAGCAATCAACACTAAATCCGAGACGCCCGATCGGGCGCAAAACTGAAAGAGAGGTACACCATGACTTTCACTACTACTCCTCGTCGTCTCGCTAAAAGCTTCGCACTGGTTGCTGGCCTCAGCGTGCTTTCCGTCCCAGCCTTTGCCGGTGGCGACGCCGCCCTGTACGGCCCGACCGCACCGAAAGGTTCGACCTTTGTGCGTGTCTACAACGCCAGCAACGCTGAAGTCAGCGCGACTGTCGGCAGCACCAACCTGAGCGACGTTGCACCACTGGCCAGCAGCGACTTCAGCTTCATGCCGGGCGGTGATTACAGCGCCAAGGTCGGCAGCCAGACCCTGCCGGTGAAACTCGCTGGTGACCACTACTACACCCTGGTCAACAACGCTTCCGGCGCGCCGCAACTGATCGAAGAGCCGCCGTTCAAGAACAAGCAGAAATCCCTGGTGCGCGTACAGAACCTCAGCGACAAGCCGCTGACCCTGAAGACCGCCGACGGCAAGACCGACGTGGTGCCGAACGTGGCCGCCAAGGGCCGTGGCGAACGTGAAATCAACCCGGTGAAAGTCAGCCTGGCGCTGTACGAAGGTGACAAGAAAGTCGGCGACGTGAAACCGGTCGCCCTTGAGCGCGGCGAAGCTGCGGTGCTGTACGTCACCGGCAGCGGCAGCAGCCTGTCGCCAGTCTGGGTGAAACGCCCGGTATCGACTCGCTAACGAATTTTCCGAACTGACCCGGCTCCCTGTGGGAGCTGGCTTGCCAGCGATGCAGACACCTCTGTTCTGCAGATACACCGAGGTGATGCCATCGCTGGCAAGCCAGGCTCCCACAGGGACCGAGGTGAGAGTTCGGACACGAGACAAAAACAAGAGTGAAACGACACAGCGTTCGTGCCTCTAACCAATCGATTTTATGGAGTAAACAATATGATTCCGGTGATCTTGTCAGGTGGTAGCGGTTCGCGTCTCTGGCCGCTTTCGCGTAAGCAGTTCCCTAAACAGTTCCTCGCCCTGACCGGCGAACACACTCTATTCCAGCAGACCCTCGAGCGTCTGGTGTTCGAAGGCATGGACACCCCGATCGTGGTCTGCAACAAGGATCACCGCTTCATCGTCAACGAGCAGTTGGCCAACCGTAAGCTGGAATGCCAGCGCATCCTCATGGAACCGTTCGGCCGCAACACCGCGCCGGCCGTGGCGCTGACCGCGATGATGCTGGTCAATGAAGGTCGTGACGAGTTGATGCTGGTGCTGCCGGCCGACCACGTGCTGGAAGATCAGAAAGCCCTGCAACGCGCCCTCGCCCTCGCCACCGTTGCTGCCGAAAACGGCGAAATGGTCCTGTTCGGCGTGCCGGCAACCAAACCGGAAACCGGTTACGGCTACATCAAATCCACCGGCGACTCGCTGCTGCCCGAAGGCGTCAGCCGCGTTTCGCATTTCGTTGAAAAACCTGACGTCAAACGTGCCACCGAGTACGTCGAGTCCGGCGGTTACTACTGGAACAGCGGCATGTTCCTGTTCCGCGCCAGCCGCTTCCTCGAAGAACTGAAAAAACACGATCCGGACATCTACGACACCTGCCTGCTGACCCTCGAGCGCAGCCAGCAGGACGCCGACACCATCACCTTCGACGAAGCCACCTTCGCCTGCTGCCCGGACAACTCCATTGACTACTCCGTCATGGAAAAAACCCAGCGCGCCTGCGTGGTGCCGCTGACCGCAGGCTGGAGCGATGTTGGTTGCTGGTCGTCGCTGTGGGAAGTCAACGAGAAGGACGCCAACGGCAACGTCACCAAAGGCGATGTGGTCATTCAGGACAGCAAGAACTGCATGATCCACGGCAACGGCAAACTGGTGTCGGTGATCGGTCTGGAAAACATTGTCGTGGTCGAAACCAAAGACGCCATGATGATCGCCCACAAAGACAAGGTTCAGGGCGTCAAGCAGATGGTCAACACGCTCAACGAGCAGGGCCGCAGCGAAACCCAGAACCACTGCGAAGTCTATCGTCCGTGGGGCTCGTACGACTCGGTGGACATGGGCGGGCGTTTCCAGGTCAAGCACATCTCGGTGAAACCGGGCGCGTGCCTGTCGCTGCAGATGCACCACCACCGCGCCGAGCACTGGATCGTGGTCAGCGGCACCGCCGAAGTGACCTGCGATGAAAACGTGTTCCTGCTCTGCGAAAACCAGTCGACCTACATCCCGATCGCCTCGGTGCACCGCCTGCGCAACCCGGGCAAGATCCCGCTGGAAATCATCGAAGTTCAGTCGGGTTCGTATCTGGGTGAAGACGATATCGAACGCTTCGAAGATATCTACGGCCGCTCCACCCCGATCGAACGCGGCGTGTCGGTGAAAACCATCGCGCAGTAACTGATCGATAAAACAAGAAGCCCCCGTCCAGCCCGCTGCGTCCCCTATCCGCAGCGGGTTGGGCGGGGGCTTTTTTTCAGCCGAGCGAATGTTGTCGGATCAGTTTTGGCCGGGAACTTCCTCCCAGCGATTGCTGCCTCCCGGCGTATGGCGTCGGTGCAATAAATCCAATGAAGTCCTGAGTCCGTTCCAGCGTTTGAACAGTGTTCGATGTTTGCATTGAAAGCCCTGCAACCGTTTCGAAAAGCTCAGGATCTGAACTGCCGGCAGTCGCCAACTCGTTCAAGATGGCTGACATCCTGAACGTTGCCATGTCGATGTCTACCGGAATATGTTCGTAAGCTTCACTTAACGCCTCGGCATTCAAACCTCGCGAAGCATGGGCGAACTCCCGTACCGTCTGGACCAGACCCGGTGCCTCCGGTCCCAGTTTGTCGGCGATTATCTCGATTACTTTGTCCTCCGCCTTGGTGCCAGCCATTTTCACCAGACGTGATCGACCGTCGGCAGTGCGCGGATCATGGGCGGCCAACTCCAGTTTTACCTTGGCGAGACTGGGTTTCGTTTTTGGCGCCACGCTTTCAACGAACGCCTTCGGATTCATCTCGCTGCCCTTGAAGTTGATAGGACGGTTCAACTGAAAGGTGTCCACGACCTTTTCGATGACGACGTTCGCCAGCGCGGTGCCGGCCTTCTCACCCAGCTGCCCCCCGAGTGCACCCACTACCGGCCCCAATGTTCCCCCCAACGCTGTGCCTGCCGCGCCCCCCAAAGCCTTAGCTCCAGTTCTGACCAGACTGCTGCTCAGTTGCGTCGTCACCCGCCTGACCAGCGCCTGAAAGCGGTGCCGCGCCTGCGTGTGATTGAGTAACGAATTTCTGACATCCGCAGCAGCCGAAGTCATCGAATCCAGCAATGCCTTCTGCTCTTGTGCACTGTCAGCCAACTCTGACGTATCGGTCTTTTTACCGCCGTCGCTGTCGGCATGCCGCATCGGTGAGTTACCGACCATCTGGTACAGATTCGGCCCGTCGATAAAACCTTTCGGGTCAGGGTTGAGCCAGCGCTGCAACCACGGCATGTAATAACGAAAACCATAGTAGTACAGACCCGTGGCATCACGCTCCTTGCCCGAATAACGCACGGTTTTGTAACTGATGTCGCTTTCCTCACTCCACGCGGTCGCCCCGAATGGATAGAAATGCTCGCGGCTGATCAGTTGCGCATCTGCCGCCAGTTCCAGACTGATCGATCCCAGATGATCATTGAAACTGTAGCGATACTGATCGTTAACGCCTGCTGGCGGCGGACTCTCCCAGTGCAGAACACGAACACTGTTCAGGGCGGTCTGCACCGTGATGACTTGCAGCACCTCGCCGGTGCCGGCATCGGTGCGCAATTCCAGTTCAGGGAGGTAGCGTACCTGCGTAACGACAGCACGAACCCTGGTCTGCAGCGACCGAATCTTGCGTACACGCTGACCAGCGCCGTCGTAGAGATAGACTTCGTGATCATCCGCAGCGCAATCGCGTTGCACCGCCACGAACGCATCCAGTTGATTGCGCAGATTCCACTGCAACTGCCGGCCTTGATCCAGCAGCAGCAAGTTACCGCGAGCGTCGAACGCTGCGGCGATCTCTGCCTCGTCGGGGGGCACGCCATTGCACCAGGGCAGGCAGCGATTGCTGTAGCGGGCAGCCTGCAGATCATGACCTGGACTCTGTGCACCGACGTGGGTCAGCTTGAGCAGATTGCCGCCAGCGTCATAACCATAGGTTTGCAAATAGTTGGCGATCGCTGTCGGGCCGCCATCGCCCGGCCCTGCCTCCCATCCGCGGGCCTCACACAATTGGTAGAGGCTGTCGTAGGTGAAGCGGCTGATCGGTTCGATGCGCTGGTTGGCGAAGTAGCGCACGGGCAGCGCCCGGTCTTCGATGCTCAGCACATTGCCTGTCCGGTCGTATTGGTACAGCAGATTCTGCAAGACCACACCCTGACCGGTTTCGGCGTGACGCGTCATCAGACGTCCATCCTCTTCACGGTAGGTCAGCGTTGTCAGCACGCCATTGCCTGCCAGTTCCTGCGTGACCAGCCCTTCTGCGTTGTAGTGAATATCGCTGACCACCGCCCGCCACTCAGTCTGATGGCTCAACTGCAGACGGCGGGCGCGCAAGCCTCCATCGAGGGTCAACTCACTGACATGCCGGTTACCCTTCGCATCGATCTGCTCGAGCACCGCCCCGAGGGGCCCGAAACGCCAATGGGTCATTGCGCCCTCACCGGGCTCGAGCAAACGCTGGCGCTCATCGATTGGCTCAGGCCAATCCGGGGAGACGGGTTCAAGGGTGAAATGCCGGGTACTTTCAACGTTCTCCCCGGTGATCGCGAAGACCTCGAACAGCACGCTTCCCGCCGGGTCTTCGTGACGAATCAGTTGGCCAAGCTGATTACGCGCCTGATCGGCATCACCCGGCTGACCATATCCAAAACGCTCGGCGCAACGGCGTGGTTGCAGCTCACCAGCTTCGAACACTGCCGTCGGCCGCAGTAACAGGTCATGCTCAATGTCCCGGCGGGTGCCTCGGCTGTCCCAATCCGTCAATGTCTCTGAGCCCAGACCGAACAGACTGAGCTGCACCCCGGCGTCGACGCTGTTCGAGCGCAGAATCTGCCCGTTCAACAAGTAAACGGTGCTTAGGTTGGCCGGCGCTAGCGGATCATCGCTTTGTAGCGCCCACAATCGCGGGTCCCACTGCGTCACCGCGCGACCCGCCGCATCGTGGGCCGTGCGATGGATGCGCGGTTCAAGTGCTTGATTAACGTCGCAACGCCAGTAATCGACCCTGCGAACGGCCAGCCCGCGTGGGTCGTTCACTGCCAGCACCGGTGTTTTGCTGAACATGTCCATGTAGCTCACCCCGCTCGATAACTGCGTCCTCTGCGCCTGCAATGATCTGAGCAGACGCTTGGCGATGCGCCTACTGTCAGAAACTACAGTTCCGACCAACGGTTAAATCCCGTGCGCAACAAATGTCCATTGCGCTGAGCCTTCGGTAGGATGGTGCGCACAAACTCACGGAGCGTTCCCACATGTTCATCGGCATCTTGCTGGTCATCACCTGGCTGATCCTCCTGCTGCGCTATCCGGCCAAGGCCTTGCCGGTTTCCGTGGCGGCGGCGATTGGCCTGGGTTTCGTGGCCATGTGGGTGGTGTGGCTGGACAACCGCGAGGTCAAGCAACTGGCGCGCCTTGAGATGCGTATCGCTTACGCTCCCGAACAATGCCCGGCGGATCGTCCGCTGCAACTGAAAATGAAAAACGCCAACGACGTGCCTCTGACCGAACTGCGCTGGCGCATCGCTGCCTATGCGCCGGGTGACACGGTGAATCTGGCCGACAACCAATACACTGCCCCGCGCTATCGCGGTCCCGGCGAATTGCAGGCCGGCGGCGACTGGGAAGACTGCCTGCCGATGCCGCCGCTGCGTCCCGGTTATCGCCCGCAAACCCTGGAGTTTCGCGCCGAGCGCTTGCAGGGTAGTTTCTCCGATTGATCCTCCCTTCCCCACTTTTTTGCACAAGGAATGCGCCATGCCCGTTGCGTTGATTACCGGTTGTTCCAGCGGCATCGGCCGCGCCCTCGCCGATGCGTTCAAAGCTGCCGGGTACGAAGTCTGGGCCAGTGCGCGCAAGACTGAAGATGTGGCGTTGCTGGCGTCTGCCGGGTTCACCGCCGTGCAACTCGATGTCAATGACAGCGCGGCGCTGGAGCAACTTGGCGAGCGGATCAGCCAGCAACACGGCGGCCTTGATGTGCTGATCAACAACGCGGGGTACGGCGCCATGGGGCCGCTGCTCGATGGCGGTGTGGCGGCCATGCAGCGCCAGTTCGAGACCAATGTATTTTCGATTGTTGGCGTTACGCGCGCACTGTTCCCGGTGCTGCGCCGGGCCAAAGGATTGGTGGTAAATATCGGCAGTGTTTCAGGGGTTTTGGTCACGCCGTTTGCCGGTGCTTACTGCGCCTCGAAAGCGGCGGTGCATGCCTTGAGCGATGCACTGCGCATGGAACTGGCGCCGTTCGGCATTCGCGTGATGGAAGTGCAGCCGGGGGCGATTCAATCGAGTTTTGCCAAAAACGCCGGGCACGAGGCCGAGCAATTGATCAATGAACAATCACCGTGGTTTCCCCTGCGCGAAGGTATTCGCGCGCGGGCCAAGGCGTCGCAGGACAAGCCGACGCCGGCCATTGAATTTGCGGCTGTGCTGCTGAAAGCCGTGCAACAGAACAAACCGCCAAGATTGATCCGTATTGGCAATGGCAGCCGGGCGTTGCCGTTGTTGGCGGCGTTGCTGCCCAAGGGTTTACTGGAGTCGACGTTGATGAGGCGCTTCGGTTTGCGCGGCAAACTCTGAGACCGGGTCGACGCCATCGCGAGCAGGCTCACTCCTACAGGGGATCTTCGGTGTGACACAGATCCAGTGTAGGAGTGAACCTGCTCGCGATTCAGTCAACGCGGTCGGTCAGTTATCCATAGCATCCTGCCGCACCACCACCGTGCAAGTAATCCCCGCCGCCAACAAAACACCCTCCGGCACTTCATCAATGTGAATCCGCACCGGCACCCGCTGCGCCAACCGCACCCAGTTGAACGTCGGGTTCACATCGGCGATCAGTTCGCGGCTTTCCGGGTTGTCGCGGTCATAGATGCCGCGGGAAATGCTTTCTACGTGGCCCTTCAAGACTTCGCCGCTCATCAACTGCATATCGGCCTTGTCACCGACTTTCACGTGGGGCAGTTTGGTCTCTTCGAAGAAGCCGTAAACCCAGAACGAGTTCATGTCGACCACGGCCATTTTCGCCTCGCCGATGCGCGCGTAGTCACCGCGATGCACGTTGAGGTTGGTCACGTAACCGTCGACCGCCGCGCGCACTTCGGTGCGTTTGAGGTTGAGTTCGGCAGCTTCCAGTTGCGCCTGCGCGTGTTGGTAATCGGCGAGCGCGGCATCGGCGATGTTGCTGGCGTCGTCACGGTTTTCCTTGGAGATCACCAGGTTGTCCAGATCGGCGCGGCGATGGGCGTTGACCTTGCGCATCTCCCACGTCGACTTGCGCGAGGCGACCAGCGACTGCGCCTGTTTCACCGCGATGCGGTAGTGCTCGGGGTCGATCTGCATGAGCAAATCGCCCTTCTTCACCAGTTGGTTGTCGCGCACCGGCACGTCGATCACTTCACCGGTAACGTCGGCGGCGACGTTGATGATGTCGGCGCGAACCCGGCCATCGCGGGTCCACGGCGTGTTCATGTAGTGCTCCCACAACGTGCGGCCGATCCACAACGCCAGGGCCAGCACCAGCAGGGTCGCGAGCAGGCTGAAAAACTTTTTCATCAGAACGTTCTCAACGGTAGACAGTCAGCGCCATGGCGCCGAACAGACAGGTAAACAGACTCAGACGCAGCAGCGCCGGGTGCCAGAAAAAACGGTACAGATCGAACCCGGACAGGAACCGGTCCACCGCCCAGGCCAGTGCCGCAGCGATAAAAAACATCAAGGTCATGGTCGGCATGTACACGCCGTGGAAGGCGATTTCACGAGGCATGGGCAAGTCCTTCGGGCTTGGCGATGGCGTAGGCAGCGAGCGGTGATTGCGGGTCGAGCAGCGAGGTACGGATGAAGTGCAGATAGCTCTTCACCCGCCGCAATGCCGAGGTATCGAAGTGTGGGGCGAACGGTTCATCGGTCGCCGCGACGCGGCTGATTGCGTGATCGACGGCGACCAGTGCGCGCTCGAGATTGCTGGAGTTAGGTTGCAGGAACAGTCGCACCAGCGCGCGGCCCATCACGCGGATCGCCTGGCGCCACGGCTGCGACTCGGCATAGGCCGGGTGCACCGGCAGGATCGCCTGTTCCTTGCGCAACTCGATGATCGCGTGGCCGACTTCCAGTACCACGAACATCCAGCGCAGCAGGTTCTTCTGCACTTTCGGCTGACCGGCCGCGAGACCGTAGGCCTGGTGCAGCAAATCGCGGGTACGGCTCTCGAAACTCGAAGCGAGGCCTTTGAGCTTGCCGCTGATCGCGTAGACCACTTGCCCGCGCAGATCCTGCTCCAGACGCTTCCACAACCAGCGGCTGTTCGGCGGCAGAATAATTGCACCGGCAGCGGCACAGACCAGCATGCCCATGACCATGGCGATGTAGTCGTTGATAAAGGTGTAAGGGTTGTAGATGGTCAGGTTGTCCGGCACCGAACCGGTGCTGAAGAAGATCAGCAAACCGAGGCCGACGCCGGCGTATTGCGGCCGCGAGGTGAGGAACGAGCCGAGCACGATCACCGGCGCGAGCATCACGCACAGCAGCGGGAAACCATCGATCCACGGGAAGATGAAAAACATCTCGACGAAGCCGATCAGGGCACCGAGGAAGGTTCCGCACGCCATCTGGAACGCCATGCGTTTCGGGTTCGGCGTAGCAGCCGAGAGGCCCACGGTGGCGGCAGCGATCAGCGTCATCGTCGCGCCGCTTGGCCAGGCGGTGGCGACCCAGTAACTGCCCAGCACGATGAGAATGAACGAGGCGCGAATGCCCGACGCAGCGGCGGCCCACCAATTGGTTTGCGGGGTAAATGGTTCGTCCCAACGCTCGCGTTCGTGGCGGTGATCGGCCAATGACGCGTGGGTCTGTGCATAACTGTGCAAGTCGTCGACGAAGCGATAAAGCAGTTCGTAAGCGGTGTGGAAATCCAGTTGTTCGGCTTCGCTCGGCTCGGTGTCCTGAAAGATCGCGCGCAGGCTGCGCACGCGGGCCGGCAGGCCTTCCTTGTAGCTCGCCAGTGCGGTCGCCAAACGGCCGGCATCGGGGCTGGTCAGAGCGCGGCCACTGAAGCCGTCGAGCACTTCGGCGAGATCCTGCAGGCCCGGTTTGATCGCGGCGACAACGTGTTCTTCGCCATTGCCGCGCAAGCGCTCGAGCAATTGATGCAGGGCATTGAACCGCGTGGTGATGCCCATGAATTCGCTGTTCAACCGACTTAGTCGACCGTTACGCCGACGCATGTGCGGGTCTTCAAACACAGTGACACTGCGCAGCCCTTCCAGCCCCACGGCTTCAGCAATGAAGCGCACATTGCTCGCCTCGAAAGACTCGGCCTTGCTGCGTCCGCGCAGGCCATCGGTAACGAACAGCGCGAACACGCCGAATCGCTGGTACAAGGCATTGCGCATGGCGGCGCTGGCGGTTTGCGGCAGGATCGCGGCGCTGATCAGAGTCGAACAGAGAATCCCCAACGAGATCTCCAGCACCCGCCACACCGCCGCCATGAACGCTCCGTCCGGGTGCGCCAGCGCCGGCAGCCCGACCATCGCTGCGGTGTAACCGGCGAGGACAAAACCGTAAGCGCGGAAGTTGCGGCAACGCGCAGCGCCGGCCGAGCAGATACCGACCCAGATCGCCAACGAGCCAAGAAACAGCTCGGTGTTCTGCGCGAACAACGCGATCAGCGTGACCATCATCGCCGACCCGGCCAGTGTGCCGAGGAAGCGATAGAAACTCTTGGCAAACACCTGGCCGCTCTGCGGCTGCATGACGATGAACACGGTGATCATCGCCGTGCGCGGTTGCGGCAATTCCAGACGCATGGCCAGCCACAGCGTGAGGAATGCGGCGATCAACACCTTGAAGATGTAGACCCAGGTCACGCCATCGCTGCGCGCCCAGTCGAAAAAACCACGGCGCCATTCCAGGGAGTAGAGCCAGCGCAGTGGTGCGGGCAAGGGGGTCATTTAATTGTGCTCAAGAATTCAGGCAAGACGCGATCCCTGTAGGAGTGAGCCTGCTCGCGATGGCGATTTTACATCCAACATTTCTGTTGACTGATACACCGCTATCGCGAGCAGGCTCACTCCTACAATTTGATGTGTGTTCAATGCAGGAGAACCGGGGTTTTCGGCGCTTGGGTTTTCTCGGCAGTCGGCACGTCGTTGCCAGCCCCGAGGCCACCACCCAGCGCAGTCACCAACTCGGCATGCGCAGTCAACCGTGCCGCCTGCACCTGCTGCTGCACCTGCTGCTGTTTGAACAGCAACGTCTGCGCATTGAGCACGTTGAGGTAATCGGTGAGGCCGCGCTGATAAGCGATCATCGCGATGTCGTAAGTCTTCTGCGCCGTGGCAACGGATTCGGCGGCGAAGCCTTGCTGCTTGTCCATCGACTCGCGGCGGATCAATTGGTCAGAGATGTTCTTCAGCGCATTCACCAGCGTCTGGTTGTAATGCGCCACGGCGATGTCGTAACCAGCGGAGGCTTCACCGAGTTCGGCACGCAGTCGGCCACCGTCGAAGATCGGCAAAGAGATCGCCGGGCCGACGTTGTAGTTGAGTTTCTTGCCGGTCAAAAACTCCAGCGCGCCACCGCCGGTCGCCATGTAGCCGAGGCTGCCGACCAGATCGACGTTGGGGTAAAACCCGGCATGCGCCACATCAATTCCACGCGCCTGCGCCGCCACTTGCCAGCGACTGGCGACCACGTCCGGCCGCTGACCGAGCAATTCGGCGGGCAGAGCCGACGGTAGTTTCAACGCAGCAGCGAGCGACAGCGTCGGACGCTGCAACTGCGCGCCCGCCCCCGGACCTTTGCCGGCGAGCGCGGCAATCTGGTTGCGGCTCAGGGCGATTTCTTCGTCCAGCGCATCGATCTGGCGGTGGGTTTCCGGCAACGGCGTTTCGGCCTGGCTGACTTCGAAATGTGTGCCGATCCCACCATTCAGACGTTTTTGCGCCAGATCGAGAATCTGCTGTTGCTGCTTAAGCGTCGCCGCAACGATGTCGCGTTGGGCGTAATGCAGCGACAGTTCGATGTAGGCGCGGACGATGTTGTTCTGCAATTCAAGCTGCGCCAATCGCGCCTCGGCCGCGCTCATATGCGCAAGATCCACCGCTCGCTCGCTGCTATTGCTTTCGCGACCCCAGAGGTCGAGGGCGTAGCTGAAACCCAACGCGGCGTTGTTGTCCCAAGTGGTGGTGTTGGCCAGATCGCCCGGGCCGTAGAACTGATCGGTCGGCCAGTTGTGGCGTTTGAGGGTTGACTCGCCATTGATTTGCAATGACTCGGCGGATTCGGCGACACCGGCCAAGGCTTTGGCCTGACGCACCCGCGCAGCGGCCATGGCCATGCTCGGGCTGCCCTGCACGGCGAGGTCGATCCAGCGATTGAGTTGCGGGTCGCCGTAGGCTTGCCACCATTGCGCGGTGGGCCAGTTGGCGTCACGGGCGGCGTGAGCAATGGCATCGTCGGTGGCCAGCGAGTTGGCCTCCATTGCCATGCCTTGTGGAGCAATTCCGTCCGTTGAGATGCAGCCGCCAAGACCCAGGGTAAAAGCCAGAACACTGAGCGGCAAAAGCGCTCTGTTGATGCGACGCGGCACAGCTGCGAATTCCTGAGAAAGGGGTAGATCGATAACCCATGTAGGAGCTGCCGCAGGCTGCGATCTTTTGATCTTGATTCCCTTAAAACAAAATCAAAAGATCGCAGCCTGCGGCAGCTCCTACAGGGATCGGCGCAATTCTATGGAACGCCCTGTACGGCGATAAGCTGGGATTTCTGTGAATCTTTGTTACGGTTAACGAGATAATCCTTAAGTCTGGGGTCTCAGCCCCCGAAACTTCGTGTCACAATTTGCCATCTCCCTTGAGAGCACCCCATGGACACTTTGCAAAACATGCGCGCCTTCAGTTGTGTCGCCGAAGCCGGCAGCTTCACCGCCGCCGCCGTGCAACTCGACACCACCACCGCCAACGTCTCGCGCGCGGTCTCCAACCTGGAAGCCCACCTGCAAACCCGCTTGCTCAACCGCACCACGCGGCGCATCGCCCTGACCGAAGCGGGCAAACGCTACCTGCTGCGCTGCGAGCAGATCCTCGCCTACGTCGAAGAGGCCGAAGCCGAAGCCAGCGACGCCCACGCCCGCCCGGCCGGGCAACTGAAAGTGCACACCATGACCGGCATCGGCCAGCACTTTGTCATCGACGCCATCGCCCGCTACCGCAAAACCCACCCGGACGTCACCTTCGACCTGACCCTGGCCAATCGCGTGCCGGACCTGCTCGACGAGGGCTACGACGTGTCCATCGTGCTCGCCAGCGAACTGCCGGATTCGGGTTTTGTCTCGCAACGGCTGGGCATCACCTACAGCATCGTCTGCGCTTCGCCGGCCTACGTGAAAGCCAACGGCGCCGCGCAAAAACCCAGCGACCTGCTCAACCACGCTTGCCTGCGCCTGGTCAGCCCGGTGATTCCGTTGGAGAAGTGGGCCTTCGACGGCCCGGAAGGCCAGGAAATGGTCACCATCAACAGCTCGCCATTTTTGGTGAACTCCGCCGACGCGATGAAAACCGCGATCACCAGCGGCATGGGGGTGGGCGTGCTGCCGGTGTATGCGGCGATCGAAGGTTTGCGCAACGGCACGCTGGTGCGGGTCATGCCGAACTATCGCTCGCAAGAACTGAACCTGTATGCGATCTACCCGTCGCGGCAATATCTGGATGCGAAGATCAAGACGTGGGTTGAGTATTTGCGTGGGTCGTTGCCGGAAATTCTCGCGGCGCATCAGGCGGAATTGGCCGCTTACGAATTAAGCGGCAGCCTCGCCGGCGCGCGCGTCGCCAACTGATTTTCAACACACCACGAAACCTGTAGGAGCTGCCGCAGGCTGCGATCTTTTGATCTTGCTGTTTAATCGCAGCCTACGGCCGAGCCTACAGAAACGGCAATTTCGCGGATGTTTCCGACAGGTTTTGACGGTTGTCCGTCGGAAGTGCCGTGGCTAGGATTTGGGTGTCGCTGACGCATCAGCGACCGGGTCTGGAAAACCCGCAGGATCACAGCACATGACATAATGCCGCGCTTTTTCGGCGCCGAAGTTTTGTTATGGCGGCTGTACGTGGGAGACCTCCGGGTCTGCCGGGTTTGATCCTTTGCCGGTTTTTCCAGTCCGCGTACAGCTGCCACCCCTTTCGCCTGGAAAACGAAGCATGGCAGCTCCATCTCTTTAAAAGGATATTGCCATGATCAAACACAGTCCCAATCCGCCTGAAGCGGAAGACACCACCCCCTACGAATTCCCCGGCTCGAAGAAATTCCACGAAGCCGCCGAACGCGCCCTCGACCACTACCTCAAACCCAACGCCCTCACCCTGCGCTTCCACAAACCCAGCACCATGTTCCAGGTCGCCCCCGAACAGGACAGCGAAAGCCTGCTGGTCCACGCCTGCGAATCACTGGCCCAGGCCAGCCTGATGACCAGCGACATCGCTGCCTACATCGACCTGCCGCAACGACGGACGATCTTGGCGATTCAGCAGATCATCATGCTCGCCGAACTGGCGGTGAACCGCGTGCTGGATAATCACGAAATCCCCCATTCCCCGACACACAACTAAAAGCCCCTCACCCTAGCCCTCTCCCAAAGGGAGAGGGGACTGACCGAGGTGTTTGGGCGAGTTACACCGACGTGAAATACCGAGTCGAATTCAAACTCTGAAAGGCTCAGAAATCGGCTCCCTCTCCCTTGAATGATGCCGGATGACGGCCTGACACAATTAAGCATTGTCCAATGGACGCAAACCTGAAGTGGGCAATCAAGTTCCAAAAATCATCTTCAGATTAATTTTTAATAGCCAATCGATATAGGAGACCTGTCAGATCTGACAGTGCCCATTTTATCGCTTTAGCCGAACAATGGATGTCGTCACACCAACCTAACCTTGAAGGAGCAAGACATGTCCATTAAAGATCTGGAACTCGACAAACTTAAGAAATCAGGTGAAGGCACTGTAATTGCCAAACTAAACAAAGACTATATCACCGACAAGTTCGAAGGAAAACCCGACCTTTTTATTACCGATAACAAGATAGTCGCGCTAAAAGCAACCTACCAAAAATCCTCTACCACCTCATTCACTATCAACCTCACTTTTGACGCAAATATTAAGCTTGGGAGGAATGAATTCAGCACGGAGCACTTTCCCTCTCCGTTCAGATTTTCATATACCTCAGGCTCACATACAAAAGGCTATACAAGCGCTAAAAATGCAGGGTTCATTGTTGTAGAAGAGTTCAACATTGCCAAAGGCATTTTCAAGGCAGCCTTCAACTTCAGTTTTGTAGATTTCGACACAAATGAGCTGCATCAAGTTCATGATGGTCAGATTGATGTCAAAGGCCTTGAAACTATCGAGGTGTAAAGGTAGATCGCAAAGTCTGACCCAAGTGCGGACACAAGCAGGTATCAGCCAATGTTGATACCGCTTCCCCAAAGCCACCGTGTTTCAGATCTCCCCCGAACAGTACAGCGAAAGCCTGCTGGTCCACGCCTGCGAATCACTGGCACAAGCCAGCCTGATGACCAGCGACATCGCCGCCTACATCGACCTGCCGCAACGACGGACGATCCTGGCGCAACGACGGACGATCCTGGCGCAACGACGGACGATCCTGGCGATTCAGCAGATCATCATGCTCGCCGAACTGGCGGTGAATCGCGTGCTGGATAACCACGAAATCCCGAAATCCCCGGCACACAACTAAGAGCCCCTCACCCTAACCCTCTCCCAAAGGGAGAGGGGACTGACCGAGGTGTTTGGGCGAGTTACACCGACGTGAAATACCGAGTCGAACTCAAATTTTGAAATGCCCACAAATCCAAAGCCGACCACGCCCCGCTCTTCATCACTCAATAGGCCGAGTGTCAACTCGCCTGCTCTTGATCTTGCTCTTGATCCACGGGCGACGTCGGAAGGCTGAGTGGAGGGATTGATCCGGGCGTGGGAGCGCAGCGACCGTTTGGCGAAGCCAAACACAGCGAGAGGAGGTGCAGCGAAGCAAACCGTAGGCGCTGCGCCCGGATCGATCCCGGAGCGAAGGAACCCCGAGCCCCAGCGAGCGGGCCGCACGTAGGAGCAAGCCTTTTCGGTTACCTTTTCGGCGTTTGGAAAAGGTGACCCGCCGTCAGGGCGGAACCCAAAGCCGCCGTTACCGCAGCAACGGATATTCACCAAGCACACCCACAACATGGTCGGCCCAGAGGCCGCCAAGACAACCCCGAGCCAGAAATGTTAGCGTGCTTGGTATCAAGCCCGAACAAGAGCCAACAACGATGAAAAAGACTGTCCTGGCCTTCAGCCGCATCACCCCACCCATGATCGAACACCTGCAACAGGAGTTCGACGTCATCGTCCCAAATCCAAAGAACGGCGACATCAACGCCCAATTCAACGAAGCCCTGCCCCACGCCCACGGCCTCATCGGCGTCGGCCGCAAACTCGGCCGCGCACAACTGGAAAACGCCGCAAAACTCGAAGTGGTCTCCAGCGTCTCCGTCGGCTACGACAACTACGACCTCGACTACTTCAACCAACGCGGGATCATGCTCACCAACACCCCCGACGTGCTCACCGAAAGCACCGCCGACCTCGCCTTCGCCCTGATCATGAGCAGCGCCCGCCGCGTCGCCGAACTCGACGCCTGGACCAAGGCCGGCCAGTGGCAAGCCAGCGTCGGCGCCCCACTGTTCGGCTGTGACGTCCACGGTAAAACCCTCGGCATTGTCGGCATGGGCAACATCGGCGCCGCCGTCGCCCGCCGTGGCCGCTTCGGTTTCAACATGCCGATTATCTACAGCGGCAACAGCCGCAAGACCGAACTGGAACAGGAACTCGGCGCGCAATTTCGCAGCCTCGATCAACTGCTCGCCGAAGCCGATTTCGTCTGCCTGGTGGTGCCGCTCAGCGACAAGACCCGCCACCTGATCAGCCATCGCGAACTGGCGCTGATGAAACCCGACGCCATCCTGGTGAACATCTCACGTGGCCCGGTCGTCGATGAACCGGCGTTGATCGAAGCCCTGCAAAACAAGCGCATTCGTGGCGCCGGCCTCGACGTCTACGAAAAAGAACCGCTGGCCGAGTCGCCGCTGTTCCAGCTCAGCAATGCCGTGACTCTGCCGCACATCGGCTCCGCGACGAATGAAACCCGCGAAGCCATGGCCAATCGTGCGCTGGCCAATCTGCGTAGTGCCCTGCTCGGCGAACGCCCGCAGGATCTGGTCAACCCGCAAGTCTGGCGCGGATAAAAAAATACGGGCAAGTGCGTTATCGCACTTGCCCGTTAGTTACGCGTTACACAACTTGAAATTGAACAAAAAAGCCAATCAAACAACAGCATTATAAGCTCTGCCTGCCTGTCGAATAATCGACAAACGCTATGGAGAGCCAATACCTTGAACACCCTGACAACCGACAAACTCATTCGTTACAGCAAAGTCATATTAATGGCTTACATCAGCTTCTTTGGCGTGCTGGTAATGATCCACAACTTTACCGACTACAATTCAAACTACACCTACGTGGCGCATATCCTGAGTATGGACACCACCACGGCCAGTGAAACCATCAAGTACCGAGCCATTGAATCACCGATGATCCATCACCGGATCTACTGGTTCATCATCACGCTGGAAGTCACGTATACCGTGCTGTGCCTGATAGGCACGTATCAGCTATATCGCCACATAAATGCGTCCGCAGAAGTATTCCACGAGGCAAAAAAGTTCTCGATCATGGGCATACTGGCGGCAATCTTCATTTATTACGTCTGTTTGCAAACCGTGGGTGTGGAATGGTTCGACATGGACACTTCGCAATCATGGAATGCCAAGGACTGGGCGCGACATATCGTTGATTTCATCTTCCCGGTAATGATTTACATCACCTTGAAAGTAGAGCGCTGAAGTTCAGCGCTCGTTTATTTCAAGCCAACTTTCCCTGTACTGGCGCCACGACCACCTTGGATTTGCGGAACACCAACACATTGCCCAGCATCACTAACACCAGACCGACCAGCGCCGGCGCTGTCCACTGATAACCTTCAGCAAAAGCCGAGACGTTCAGCGCCACGACCGGAAACAGCACGGTGCAGTAAGCCGCGCGCTCCGGGCCCATGCGTCCGACCAGCGTCAGATACGCAGTGAAACCGATCACTGAGCCCGGGATGACCAGATACAGCAGCGCACCGACGTAACGCGGGCTCCAATCCATGTCGAACGGAATGCCCTTGACCAGGCACCACACCGACAGCATCGCCGCGCCATAGGCCATGCCCCAGGCGTTGGTGGTCAGCGGCTTGAGACCTGCTTTCTGCTGCAGACTCGAGAGCATGTTGCCCGCCGAGAAACACAAGGTGCCGCACAACGCCAGGCCCAGACCGAGCAAGGTTTGCGGGCTGGCCTGATGCCCGGCCAGTTCCGGCCAGAACAGCATTCCCAGGCCGAACAACCCAAGCGCACCGCCCATCAGCACATTGCGCGCGATACGTTGACCGAAGAACACTCGCGCATTCAGCGCGTTCCACAGTGTTGCGGTAGAAAACACCACCGCGACCAGACCACTGGGAATCCACTGACTGGCGGTCAGGAAGCACATGAAGTTGACGCAGAACAGACACAAACCCTGAGCCACGCAGATCAAGTGCCCGCGGCGGTTCATCGGTTGCAGCCGTCGGCTGAGCAGCAACAACGCAAACAGCACCAGCGCGGCGAGGCCGAAGCGATAGACGATCGACACCGGAATCGCCACCACGCCCAGTTGCCATTTCAAGGCAATCCAGGTGGTGCCCCAGATCAGCACGGTCAACAAATACAACGACAGGTTCATGGCAGACACTCCTCGATAGGCCTTGAGTGTCTGCCCGAGCCCGGTTTGCGCGCTTGCAGAATCTTGCGCTTTTGTCTGGCGGCAGGCTGGCAGCAAGACGTCTACGGAGTAGGATGCAAGGCGTTGAAGAGAACCGATCATGGCCGCCATCGATACCCTGCAAGTCTTTCAAGCGCTAAACAGCTCGCCGAACGCACGTCTTGTGCACAGCGCCGAGCTCGGCGACGGCTTGTCTGCCGCTTTGTGGACCAACCACCACGATGCGCAGGATTATGAAGCGCCGAGCCATCACACCCTGTCCTGCTACATCGCCGGTGGCACCGGTACCTTTCGTCGCGATCAACCCGGTCAGAAAGGCGGGCCGGACAAGCTGTGCATCCTCCCGGCCGATCACGAGTCAGGCTGGGTGATCAACGGTGATATCCGCTTGGCGCATCTGTATTTCAGCGCCGAACAATTTGCCCTCGGTTGCGTCACGTTGCTCGATCGCGAACCGCGTGAGATGCAGTTGCGCGAGCAGACGTTTCTCGAAGATCCACAACAGGCGCAGCGCTTCCGGCAGTTGCTGACGCTGAATTGGGACGAACCTGCCGAACGCTTGCTGACCAGCAGCCTCGCCCATGAATTGATCACCCATACCTTGCTCAGTCAGGTTGGCGCGCGTCAGGGTCTGCGTTTGAAGGGCGGATTGGCGCCGCACCAGCGTCGGCAACTGGTGGATCTTATCGACACTCAGTTGGCCGAGCCGATCAGCCTCGGACAATTGGCCGGGTTGTGTGCCCTGTCGGAATACCACTTTGCGCGGATGTTTCGCACGAGTTTCGGCCTGCCGCCGCACCAATACGTGCTGGCGCGACGCTTGAGCCGGGCGCGGGAGTTGTTGCGCGGGACGGCGTTGCCGTTGGGTGAGATTGCACTGGCGTGCGGGTTTGCCAGTGCCAGTCATTTCACTAATCGGTTCAAGCAGGTTTTGGGCGGGACGCCGGGGGAGTATCGGCAGGCGTTTTTGCGTTGACCCCTTCTCCCCTCACCCCAGCCCTCTCCCGGAGGGAGAGGGGGCCGGCCGAGGTGTCTGGCGTTGTACATCGACCTGAAACACCGAATCGATTATGGATTCAAAGCATCACGTTCAAGTCGGTGTACCTCAGGAATATCCCCCGGTCAGTCCCCTCTCCCCCAAAGAGAGGGAGCCGACCGCGGTGTCTGGCGTTGTACATCGACCTGAATGATCGAGTCGATTATGGATTCCAAGCATTACTTTCAGGTCGGTGTATCTCTCGAATATCCCACGGTCAGTCCCCTCTCCCTCGGGGAGAGGGTTAGGGTGAGGGGCTTTTGATCTTGCCTTAAAACTCCAACGTGCTGGACAGCGAAACCTGCCGCGCATCCCCCATCGACACAAAGAACCGGCTCGCCGCCGAGGTGTAATACGTGCGATCAAACAGGTTCTTCACATTCAGCTGAAACTTGACCTTCTGCCCTTCAACCTTGGTGTCGTAAGTGGCAAACGCATCGGCCACGGTATAACTCGGCAGATCAAAATCATTCACCGCGTTACCCGCACGTTCCCCGACATAACGCGCCCCGGCACCGACGCGCAACTGGTCGCCGCCGATCACGCTGCCGAAGTCATACACCGCCGACAACGAACCAGAATTCTTCGCCACGTTTTGCAGGCGCTTGCCTTTGTAATCCGGGTCTTCGGTCACTTCGGCATCGGTGTAGGCGTAGCTGCCGATCATGCTCCAGTGATCACTCAACTGCCCGGTCAAATCCATTTCCAGACCCCGCGAACGCACCTCGCCGGCGGCGCTGTAAATCGTGGTCGGGCCTTCGGAGTTGGCCACCAGCACGTTGCGTTTCTTGATGTCGAACAACGCGATGTTACCGGTCACCCGCCCCGGCATGTCCAGGCGCGCGCCCAGTTCCCACGACTTGGCCTCTTCCGGCGCGATACTGCCATCGAGCACGGTGCTGCTGCCGCTCAGCGGGGCGATGGTCGAGTTGGGTTTGAACGATTCGGTATAGCTGCCGTAGAACGACAAGGCGTCGGTGTAGCGATACACCAGACCGGCGCGCGGCACCCACTTCTGCCCGTTGCTGTCGGTGTTGGCCTTGAACGGTACGCCTTTACCGGCGTACTGGTCGTACTCCTGAAAGCGTCCGCCGGCGACCAGAATCCACTGGTCGTTAAGGTGAATCGAGTCCTGCATGAACACCGAATCGCTGCGCAGTTCATCGGTCTGTGCGCTGTCGGGAGCGCTAACGGTGGTGCCGGCGACTTCGCGGCCATACACCGGATTGACGTAGCTGAAGGTGGTCAGGCTTTTCTGCCGGATCAAGTCCTCGCGGTAGATCTTGCGGTACTCGTCATCAACGCCGAACACCAGATCATGCTGCATGCCCAGCACTTTGACCTTGCCTTCAAGACTGGCGGTGGTGAAACGGTCAGTGCTGATCGCGTTCTTTGTGCCGTCCATGCTGCGGGTCAGCGTGCCCTTGTTGGTGTCGATGGCGGTCACGCGGACTTGGCTGGCGTCGTAGGTTTCGCGGTTCCAGCTGTAACCGAAGTGCGCTTTCCAGTCGTCGTTGAGCTCGTGATCAGCTTCAAAGTGATACAGGTCCGAGCGGCCTTCCATGTTGTTGAACGGCTCGTCCAGACGCTCCTTGCGCGAGATATCCAGCGGGTGATTGGTGCGTGGATCGATCAGCGTGCCACGGTCGAACGGCGTGAGAAATTCGCGGTGCTCGTAGGCGAACAACAGCTTGGTGCTCTCGCCAAACCAGGCCAGCGACGGCGCGATCAGGGTTTCACGGTGGGTACCGAAGTTGCGCCAGTAATCTTCATCTTCGTGGTCGAGCACCATGCGATAGGCCAGCCCGGAATCGCCCAACGGGCCGGTGCTGTCGAAGGTGCCGCCGCTGCCGTTCTTGCCGTCGCCGTAAGTCGAACCGCGCAAGGTCAGAGCGTTGTATTGCGTCAGTTCAGGCTTCTTGCTGACCAGGTTGACCACGCCGCCGGGGTCTTGAATGCCGTACAGCAACGAGGCCGGGCCTTTGAGCACTTCGACGCGATCCACCGTGGCGTTCATGCCACGCCCCTGCACGATCGGCATGCCGTCGCGCATGATCGAGCCGTTACGGTTGTCACCGAAACCGCGGGTCATCACCGAATCCTGAGTGCTGCCCAAGGTATTGCCCTGGGTGATGCCGCTGACATTGGCCAGCGCGTCATCCAGATTGCGCGGCGCCTGATCGCGGATGACTTGCGCCGGGATGACGTTGACGGTCTGCGGGATTTCCTGCAACGACGCCGAAGAGCGCATCACCGAACTGGTTTGCGGCGGCTGGTAGCTCATCGACTCGTCGCGCATCGAAGTGATTGTTGTGGCGCCGAGGTTCAACGCGCCTTCGGTGGGTTTCGGCTCCAGCGCCAGCGTGTGGCTATCGGTGCGGCGGAAGTTCAGGCCAGAGCCACTGAGCAATCGTTGCAGCGCTTGCTCGGCACTCATCTGGCCATTGACTGCTGGCGCCGTGAGGCCGTACGGCGCTTCGTCGGTGTAGACCACACTTTGCCCGGTGACGCGGCTGAAGTCGCTCAAGGCTTGCGGCAGCGGCTTGGCGGCCAGGGAAAAACTGAACTGCTTTTGCGCCTGGCTGCTGGTAGTTTCAGCGGCCAGAGACACGCTTATCGGCAGCAATGCCAATGCCGAAAAACTCAATGCCGACACGCCCAACCACTGTTTGACCGAACCCGATTTTGCCCTGGACTTCATGACTCAATGACCTGTGTAGAACCGCAACGGATGCGAATGAATCGCAGTTTCAGTCACTACACGGATGGGGCTCGGGTTTACCTCACCACAAATCCGAAAATATTTTTGCAGATCAAAAGATCGCAGCCTTCGGCAGCTCCTAAATTGGAATGCGATCCCTGTAGGAGCTGCCGAAGGCTGCGATCTTTTGACTTTGCCTCAACGCAAAATAATCAGATGCCCCAACACCTGATGCTGCTCAAACCCCAACACCCCTTGCAGTGAACTGAGCACCGCCTGCGGATCCTTGCTCGGAAAACTGCCACTGACCTTGCGCGCCGCCAGCTCATCGTTGAGCAATACAATCCGTCCCGGGTAATAACGCCGCAGATCCTCGACCACATCGGCCAGCGTCGACTTGTAGTAAGTCAGCCAGCCCTGACGCCATGCCAACTGCGCCTCACTGTCCACCGCATGAAGTTTTTCTGCCGTGCCTTCAGCGTAAGCAACTTGCTGGCCGGCGGTGAGAATCTGTTGTTCGCCATCGCGATCCGCCGTCACACCAACGCGCCCGGACAACACCGTGACCTGCGCGCCATGCGGTTGCAGTCGCACTTCGAATTGCGTGCCGAGCACCCGCGCCTGACCTTTCTCGGCCTCGACCATAAAGGGCTCGCCGGTGTGCGTAACCGTGAAAAACCCGGCACCGCGACGTAACTGGACATGCCGCTCGCCACGGCTGAAATCCACGGCAATCGCACTGTCAGCATCCAGCGTTACTTGCGATTGATCAGCCAAGGTCACGGTGCGAATTTCCCCCGGCGCTGAAACGTAATCCGCGCCCAGATCATCGATCCAGCGCTGCGGCTGCCAGCCGGTGCCGAGGCTGACCATCAACAACAGACACGCCGCCATCGCCAGCGCCCCCGACCATCGCAACAGCGCTGGACGACGCGGGCGATCCATCGCATCGAGGTAGCCCTGCAACGCCGAGGCTTCTTCATCGGCCAGCGTTCGCGCCGGGCCTTCGCTCAATTCCCAGAGCACTTGCGCCTGCGCATACGCTTCGGCATGCGCCGGATCAGCGCGCAGCCATTGGCTGAAGGTCAGTTGATCGCCGGCACTCGGCCGATCATGCAACAGGCTCAGCCAGGCAAACGCGGCCTGCTCTTGCGCGGGCGTGGGGATGACGGAGTCGGATGGCTTCACGGTGCGTTCCCTGGCAGGCGTGGCGCGGGTTCGCGCAGGCTGGCCTTGCAGGCCTCGAGGGCGCGCATCATATGTTTTTCCACGGCACTTTGGGACAGGCCCATGGCTTTGGCGATGTCCGCGTATTTGCGACCGTGGATGCGATTGAGCAAAAAGATTTGCCGGGTGCGCTCGGGCAAGGCGCGCAACGCCGCTTCGACATGCTTCAGATCATTGCCCGCTTCCAGCGCCGCTTGCGGTTCGCTGCCGTGGCTGTCCGGCGCCTCCGGTTGCCAGCCTTCGTTGACGCGCGTGCGTGTGCCTTCGCTGCGCAGATGATCGATGGCGATGTTGCCGGCGCAGCGCAGCAGATAGGTGCTGAGTTCTTCGACCTGCACCAGCGGTCGCCGCCAGAAACGCAGAAACAGATCTTGGACCAGATCCGCCGCCGTCGCCCGGCAACCGACGCGCCGGTTCACCAGCGCTTCCATTTGCGAACGCTGGGACAGGAACACCTGAAGAAAATGCGCACGCGCCCCACGCGGCTCGTCGTCGCGGGATTCCGGTGGCAGATCGATCAGCACTTCAGCACTGCGCCCATGCGGCGACCGGGCTGGCCAACAGGCTGAACCCGGCCAGCGCCAATGCGAAACGCGGGCGATACGGCAGCAACAATACCAACGCCAGGGCACTGAGCATCAGCACGGCGAACCAGTCGACCAGACCGAAGCTCCAGCCATTGGCCTTCACCGCCGCCCAAAGCGACAAACACAGCAATAACCATCCGCCGACTTTCAGGCCCTGGCGGCGACGCGTGGACGGTTTGTGACCGAGCAATTCATCGTGGTGACGAGGCATCGACAGGCACAACGCGGTGAATCCGGTGTAGGTGAGCAACAAGGGCAAGAGCATCAGTTCGCCCCTTGTTCAAGGGTGATCGGCCGGGCCTGTTCGCGGCGGGGCTTTTTAATGCTGACGGTGTTGCCAGCACGCTGCATTTTCCACGCGGCCCACGCCAGAAACACACCGGTTGCGAGGCAGGTCAGATCAAAACCGGCCAACGCCCAATCGCTCTGCATCAAAGCCACGCCGAGGTTCCAAGGGGTGGTCAGCGCATTGATCAGCGGCACCGCAACAAACAGCGCAGCACCGAAAACAAGCTGCTCAACCCAGGCTTTGCGCCCCGGTCGCAACATCGCGTGCAGCACGCTCAAGCCCCAGGCCATGAAGAACGCGTTCACCTCCCAATCTGCGCGCCCGGCAAGACTCACCGGCAACAGACGATTGGCCAGAAAGAATACCGCGACCGCCGACACCAGCCCGGCCATGCTGGCGATATTCAGCACTTCCACCAGCCGCAATTCGAACGGCATCACGCCGCTCTTGGCGTGTTTGAGTTGACGCTTGCCGAGCCAGATGACAAGCCCGGTGCCAATCATTGCCGTGCCGGCCAGCCCGCAGATGAAGTACAGCCAGCGCAAGACCGGCCCGGCGAAGTGGCCCATGTGCAAACCATAGAACGCGCCACCCACCGCCATCGCCAGCGGCTGGTCAGGTGTGCTGCCGAGCATCTGCCCGGTCACACCGTTGAAGGTCACGGCGCGGCCGAAATCATGCACCACACGGTCGCCGGCACGGGACAGCACCACCGTCGCATTGGCATCGCCCGGATTGCTCACGGAAAGGCGCGCCGTGTGGCCGCCCGACCATTGCTCGCGGGCCTTGCTCAACAGCGGCGCCATGGCCGCCAACGGCGCAGCGATAGCGGCGCGCTCGGGTGTTTTCGTGGCCGGGAAAACCTCGTCATAAAACGTGCGCACGTCACTGCCGTAAGACGCAACGATGCTCGCCGGCATGACCATCGACATGAAAATCACCAGGCTGCTGTAGGTGATCATCAGGTGAAACGGCAACACCAGCACACCCACCGCGTTATGCCCGTCGAGCCAGGAGCGCTGGCCCTTGCGCGGGCGGAAGGTGAAGAAGTCCTTGAAGATTTTTTTGTGGGTGATGATCCCGGTGATCAGCGCAACGAACATCACCATCGCGGCAATGGTCGCCAGCCAACGGCCCCACGGATAAGGCATTTGCAACTGGAAGTGGAAACGGTAGAAGAACTCGCCGCCCATGCTGTCGCGGCCCTGCACTTCTGCGCCGGTTTGCGCATCAAGGGTTTTCGATTCGAAGCGCCCGCGCTCGCCGGGCTTCGCCGGCGCGGCCTGCCAGCGCACGGTAAGAGCGGGATCACGGGCATCTGGCAGATCGATCAGCCAACGTGAGGCGCCAGCCGCGTGTTGCTGCAGATAATCCTGGGCCAGCGCCAGGCTGGTCTCGGCACTCACCGATCGCGCAGGGATTTCCGGCTGCATCCAGTGGCTGATTTCATCTTTGAAATACGCCAGCGTCCCGGTCAGGAAAATCGCGAACAGCAACCAGCCGAACAGCAGCCCGGCCCAGGTGTGCAGCCAGGCCATCGCCTGACGAAAGCCCTCTTTCATGCCAGGCCCAATCCGCGTGCCGCGCCAGAGACAGTTGCCAGAATCACACTCGGTACCAGCAAACCGACCCAGGCCGACCATGCCGTACGACAGGCAAAACACCAGAGCACCGCCACCAGGTAGACCAGAAAGGAAATGGTCATGCCGGTCACCACCGCTTCGGCACGACTCAGCGGCAGCCACAGTGTCAGGGTGACACTGGCCAGCGCCGCAACGAGATAGCCGCCAAACACCGCGGCCAACACCCGTGAGGTGACGGCCAGACGATAGGACATGGGAAGTGTGGCGAGTTTGCCTTTCATGTTTCGACCCTGAAACGAAAAACGTCCGGCCGATCAGCCGAACCTATAGGCGAGCAATATTAATGATAAATATTCTCATACGCAAAAGCATCTGATTGCCGGTTGAGCGCTTCACCCCCTACAATGCGAACAGTTCTTGTTCTCTAACGCACACTCTCTACCGCGTCAAGAAAGCGCCCGGAGTTCACCGTTGTCGTCCGCCCATCCCGTCGAATCGCTCTATCAGGCCCATCACGGCTGGCTCACAGGCTGGTTGCGGCGCAAACTCGGTTGCCCGGACAGCGCGGCAGACCTGGCGCAGGACACGTTCATCAAGGTGCTGACCGCCCGCGAGCCGCCGGTGATCATCGAACCGCGCGCCTTTCTCACAACGTTGGCCAAGCGCGTCCTGTTCAATCATTACCGCCGTCAGGATGTCGAACGCGCTTACCTCGACACCCTGGCGCAGATGCCGGACATGGTCGCGCCGTCGGAAGAAGACAAAGCGATCATCCTGCAAACCCTGATGGAGCTGGATGAGTTGCTCGACGGTTTGCCGCGTCAGGTCAAACGCGCATTTCTACTGGCGCAGGTGGATGGCCTGACTTATCCACAGATTGCCGCCGAACTCGGCATTTCCGTGGCCACGGTCAAACGTCATCTGAACAAAGCGGCAATGCGCTGCTACTTCGCGCTATGAACCGCACACCGGACTTCTCCTCTCAGGTGGCGGAACAGGCCGTGCACTGGTTGATGGAAATGCAGCAAGGCGCGCTCTCCCCGCGCCAGCAACACGCCTGGCAACAATGGCTGGAGGCGCACAGCGAACACCGGCGGGCGTGGGAGCATATTCAACGAGTCAATCAGCGTCTGCGCGGCGTGTCTTCACCACTGGCGCATGCGGCATTGAACGGGGCGAAGTCCGGCAGTCGTCGTCAGGCACTGAAACTGTTGCTGATTCTTGGCGCGGGCTCAGCCGTCACGTGGGGCATGCGCGAGCACAATCCACTGCCGTCGTTCCTCGCCGACTACCGCAGCCCGATCGGGCAACGGCGCAAGGTGGCGCTTGGTGCCGGCGATCAGTTGCAACTCAACACCGCCAGTGCCGCCGATGTCGATGCCTCGGCGCGACTGATACGCTTGCTCGAAGGCGAAATCC
Organism: Pseudomonas sp. AC242; assembly: GCF_979258655.1. Taxonomy (NCBI): domain Bacteria; kingdom Pseudomonadati; phylum Pseudomonadota; class Gammaproteobacteria; order Pseudomonadales; family Pseudomonadaceae; genus Pseudomonas; species Pseudomonas sp. AC242. Next base: position 300,398 of record NZ_OZ409873.1, on the reverse strand, counting down.
TCCTGACGGCCAAACAATCGTTCGAAGTGCGCACCGCTCAGGGCATTCTTGAAACTCACGGCGCACGTCTCAATGTGCGTCAGTTTGCCGATCGCACGCAGGTTGCCTTGTTCGAAGGTCGCGTCGAACTGAGCAGCAATGGACGCGCGCCGATGCTGTTGCCGCTTGCACGGCAACTGAGTTTCACCTCGACCTCCGTCAGCGCAGCCAAACCGTTGGATGCCAACAGTGGCGCTTGGGCCGACGGCATGCTGGTGGCCGCGCATATGCGATTGGGCGACTTCCTCGATGAGCTTGGCCGTTACCGTCGCGGCCAACTCAATTGCGCCAAGAACGTCGCCGATCTGTTGATCTCCGGGACGTATCCACTGGACGACAGCGAGCGGATTCTCGATCTGCTGGAAATCAGTTTGCCGGTAAAGGTGAAGCGCTTTACCCGTTACTGGGTGAGCGTCGAAGCGCGGGTTTAAAGCAGCAGAATCAAAAGATCGTCCGAAGGCTCGGGCCGCGATCGGACGATCCTTTGATCTTGAAAAATAAATGAGCCGTTTTTCAGATCTGGCGTGACAGAGAAGGAAAGCCCCCTTGATTCAACCTTCTCAGGATCATCCGACATGCACTCCACCCGCCTCACACCACTGGCTCGCAGCCTGCGCAATCTTGTCCTCGGCGCCAGCCTGAGTTTCAGTGCCCTGCCCGTTGCGATGGCTGCTGAAGCCAAGGCTTATCACATCGCGCCGTCGTCGCTGGAAAACGCTCTCAACCAGTTTGGTCGTGAAGCAGGCGTGTTGATTTCATTCGGTTCGCAAGTCACCAGCGGTGTGCAAAGTCGAGGTCTGGAGGGCAGCTACACGCCCGAACAAGGTTTGAATGCGCTGCTCGAAGGCACCGGCCTGCAAGCGCGCACCGAAGGCAACAACGCGTTCAGCCTGCAACCGGTGGCGGATGCCGCGCTGGAGCTGGACACTTCGAAAGTCGTCGGCGACTGGCTGGGTGACGCCGCGCAAATCAACGTGTTCGAACATCCCGGTGCTCGCGACGTGATCCGCCGCGAAGAGTTCGAACGTCAGGGCGCAACTCAGGCGCGTGATGTGCTTAACCGCATCCCCGGCGTCAATGCCCCGGAAAACAACGGCACCGGCAGCCACGACATGGCGCTGAACTTCGGCATTCGCGGTTTGAATCCTCGCCTGGCCGCGCGCTCGACGGTATTGATGGACGGCATTCCTGTGCCGTTCGCGCCTTATGGCCAACCGCAGCTATCGTTCGCACCAATCAGCATGGGCAACATGGATGCCGTGGACGTGGTACGTGGCGGTGGCGCCGTGCGTTACGGCCCGCAGAACGTCGGCGGCGTGGTCAACTTCGTGACCCGGGGGATTCCCGACGAGCCAACGGTCAAGGGCGGCTTCCAGACGGAAACCAGCCCATCGTCGAGCCATGACGGCTTCAAGACCAGCGCCAACCTGCTGGCCGGCGGCACTAACGCCAATGGCCTCGGTGGCGCGTTGCTCTACTCCGGCACCCGTGGCGGTGACTGGCGCGAACACAGCGACACCGAGATCGACGACCTGATCCTCAAGGGCAAATACCAGCTCGACGAGGCCAACAGCTTCAACGCCATGGCGCAATATTACGAAGGGAAAGCCGACATGCCCGGCGGTCTGAACGTCGCTGATTACGACGCCGATCCGTATCAATCGACGCGTCCGAAAGACCAGTTCTGGGGCCGGCGCACGATGTTCAACTTCGGCTATCGCTATCAGGAAGATCGCCGCGAATTCACCGCCAACACCTTTTTCACCAAGACCTTGCGCAGCGGCTATCTGGATCAGGGCACATTCCTTTCGCTGTCGCCGCGAGAGTATTGGGTTCGCGGCCTGGAAACCCGTTTCGCCCAAGGCTTCGACCTCGGCCCGACCAGCCATGAAGTCGGCGTCGGCTATCGCTACATCAACGAGGCCGGCCACGAGCTGCGCTATCGCACGCCGATCAGCAGTAACGAATACCCGACCACCGCCAGCCGCAACGACCGCGACACCCGTGGCGGCACCGAGGCCAATGCGTTCTTCGTCGACGACCGCATCGACATCGGCAAATGGACGATCACCCCGGGCGTGCGCTACGAGATGATCGAATCACAGCAGACCAACAACCTGACCAACGTCAAATACAAGGGCGACTACAACACCGCACTGCCGGCGTTGAACGTGCTTTATCACCTGACCGACAGCTGGAATCTGTACGCCAACACCGAAGGCTCGTTCGGCAGTGTGCAATACAGCCAGATGCCCAACCGTGTGACCAGCGGCGAAGTGAAACCGGAAAAGGCGCGCACCTGGGAAGTCGGCACGCGCTATGACAACGGTGCGTTACGCGCGGAGATCGGCGCGTTCCTGATCAACTTCGATAACCAGTACGAAAGCAACCAGACCAACGACTCGGTAATCGCCCGTGGTGAAACCCGCCATCAGGGTATAGAAACTAGCATCAACTACGCGCTGGATGACTTGAGCCCTGCGCTCGCCGGTTTTGATGTCTATGCCAGCTACGCCTACGTTGACGCGACCATCCGCGAAGACGGACCGAACAAGGGCAACCGCGTACCGTTCTCGTCGAAACACAAGGGCACGATTGGCGTCGGTTACACCGAGGGGCCATGGAAGCTGAATCTGGACAGCAGCTTCCAGAGCGATCAGTTCGCCGACAACGCCAACACTTCGAAGGAAAGTGCCGATGGCAGTACCGGGAAGATCCCGGGGTACATGCTGTTCAGCAGCCGCGCGGGGTATGACTTCGGGCCGCAGTTGTCGGATCTGAATGTGGCGGTGGGGGTGAAGAACATCTTCAACACGCAGTACTTCACGCGGTCGTTTGATGACAACAACAAGGGCAAGTATGTGGGGGAGCCGCGCACGGTTTATGTGCAGACTTCTGTAGCGTTCTGAGGGTTGAAGAGCCCCTCACCCTAACCCTCCCGAAACGTCGGACCGCCCAGAGGGAGAGGGGACTGATTGGGGGGATGCTTGCGAGGTACGCCGACCTGAACGTACTGTGCCGAATCCATAATCGACTCGACCTGAAACCGCTTTGCCGAATCCATAATCGACTCGGTCTTTCAGGTCGATGTAGCCCGCAAGACACCTCGGTCGGCCCCCTCTCCCTCTGGGAGAGGGCTGGGGTGAGGGTTCTCGGCTACAGTGAAATATCCAACCAACTTCACAAGGATCGTGAAGCATGCAAACTCGCCCCACCCTAGCCCAGTTCGCTCGTCAGTTACGCGTTAACCAAACCGACTGCGAACACCTGCTCTGGCAAAAAATCCGCTCTCGCCAAATCGCCAATCTGAAATTTCGCCGGCAGTTTCCGTGCCCGCCTTACGTGCTGGATTTTTACTGTGCCGAGCTGAAATTGGCGATTGAACTGGACGGCGGTCAGCACTATGAAACGCGAGAAGTGATTCATGACCAACGCCGGACACGCTATCTGAATCAAAAGGCTATTGAAGTAGTGCGTTTCAGTAATCTGGAGGTACTTCAGCAGATGGATGAAGTACTGGAGCAGATCATACGAATTGCGGCAGTTCGAAGATTGCCCTCACCCTAACCCTCTCCCAGAGGGAGAGGGGGACTGACCGGGAGATGCTCGTAATTTCCGTCGACCTGAAATTGCTTTGCTGAATCCATAATCGACTCGGTATTCCAAGTCGACGTACCTCTTCAGACACCTCGGTAGGCTCCCTCTCCCTCCGGGAGAGGGCTGGGGTGAGGGGCTTTTCTGCTTACAAACAAAAAACGGGCCTGCTTTCGCAGGCCCGTTCTCATTGGTTGGCTTATTAAATCAGCGTATCAACTGTTGATCGCTGCCTGTTCATTCTCGTCAAACTCTTCCGCCAACAGCTTGTCGTTAGCCTTGCCGGTGAGTGGCACCACAGCGGCACGTGGCTTACCTCGCAGTTTGCCGAAAAGGTGCTCCAGGGCGTGCTCGAGTTTTTCGGCAGCGCCGTCGATCGCCTGTTCCAGCGAATCGGCCTTGTGGGTCACGGAAATCGGTTGATGGCCTTTTGGCCGCGCTTCCAGTTGGCAGCGCAAGTCATGGGGACCTGGTTTGTCACCGTTCTCGTCGCTCAGGTGGACTTCGACACGGGTCAGGTCTTCTTCATAACGTTCGAGCGTGCTCTCAATGGTTGTACGTACCCACTCCTCCAGTCGTTGACTACTTTGAATATGGTTATCGCTGTTGACTTGGATTTGCATAGTTCATCCCTTATTTCAGCTAGCTCGTGAGAGGCCTTGAGTTGAATTTCCTGACCTCCTGGTTACAACAATCGGCCCGACTGCCGAACATTTCAACCCCTGAAAAAAGATAAATATTCATTCGCAAAAAAAGCCGGACAACCGGGCAAAGCACTGGTAAGGTCGGGAGTTGGGTCGCCTCGCAACCCTGCAAAATTCGCTCACAATTGCCCGTCATTCAACGGGTGCAAACTGCGAAATATCCCCGCCTCCTCGACCAGCCAATCATGCACCGCACGCACGCCCGGATGGCTCAACGCCCCCGGCGCATACAGCAACACGTAACGTTTGTGATTCGGTACCGACAGGCCGAACGGCACAATCAACGTCCCTCGTTCCAACTCATCGTTAAGCAAAGTGCGGCGGGCAATCGCCACGCCCATGCCGGCGATCGCCGCTTCGATGGTCAGGTGATTGCGATTGAAGGTATGCCCGCGCCGTACGTCGGCGCCTTCAAAGCCGATCGCGTTTAAATAAAACTCCCACTCTGCGTATTCATAACTGCCACGCCAGGCAGTGATGTCGTGCAATAACGGAAAATGCACCAGATCCGCCGGCCCATGCAGCGGCGGACGCCCACGCAACAGGCTCGGTGCACACACGGGAAAAATCTGCTCGTCGAGCAAGGCTGTGGATAACAATCCCGGGTAACTGCCGTCGTTCAGATCGATCGCCAGATCAAAGTCACCCTCGTGTAACGGTACGCTGCTGTCCTCGGCGACCAGCCGCAGCTGAATGTCCGGATAGCGCTGCTGCAGGCGTGGCAAGCGCGGTGTCAGCCACTTGCTGAGGAACGACGGAATCGAGCGCACGCGCAAAATTCCGCTGATCATTCCGGCGTCCAGTCGACGCAATTCGGCATCGATGCTGCCGTACGCCTCGTTGACGGTAATCGCCAGCCGCTGACCCTCCGCGCTCAGCTCGACACCGCGCGCACGCCGATGAAACAAACGAAAACCCAGGCGCTCTTCCAACTGACGAATCTGCTGACTGACCGCCCCCGGGGTGATGTGCAGTTCTTCGGCGCAACGGGTGAACGACAGGTGCCGCGCGGCACAGGAAAACACCTGCAGCCAGACATAGGTCTGGGCATGCAATTGACGACTCATCGTTTAGTCCTGCTAAAGGCTTACTTAGGAAGTTTCGTTAGTCACGTAGGACCGAGGTAGGCAGTATCGCCGACATTGCGCTTGTCCTACAAAAAATGGCAGCGATTCCTACTCCATTGCTTGTAAGGGTTTAGCATGGCTATCAGTGTTTTCGATCTATTCAAAGTCGGCATCGGCCCGTCCAGCTCCCACACTGTCGGCCCGATGCGGGCGGCAGCAACCTTCGCTCAGGCGCTGATCGATCAACATCTGTTGAACGATGTGCGTCGTGTGGAAATCCGTTTGTACGGTTCGCTGTCGGCCACCGGCGTCGGTCACGCCACTGACCGCGCCACGGTGATGGGCCTGATGGGCGAATGGCCGGACAGCATCGATCCGTCGACCATCGATCCCCGCATCCAGCAACTGCGTGAGACAGGCCAACTGTCCCTCGCCGGTCAGAGAGAAATTGCCTTCGACTGGCAGCGCGATCTCCTGCTGCTTGACGAGAGCCTGCCCTACCACCCCAACGCCATGTCCCTGACAGCCTTTGGCGAAACGGCCGAACTGTTCGAGCAAACGTACTACTCAGTTGGCGGCGGTTTTATCATCGAAGCGGCCGAAGCCGAGTCCGGCGTAGCCCCGGCCGGTGACGTGGTGTTGCCGTACGATTTCTCCAGCGCCGCCGAACTGCTGGCGCTGTGCAAGCAGCACAACCTGCGCGTCTCTGAACTGATGATGGCCAACGAGCGCGCCTGGCGCAGCGACGCGGAAATCCGCCAAGGCCTGTTGCACATTTGGTCGGTGATGCGTGAATGCGTCGAACAAGGCCTGCGCCACGAGGGGATTCTGCCCGGCGGCCTGAACGTGCCGCGCCGCGCGGCGAAATTGCACCGCAGCCTGCTGGAGATCGGCAAGCCCAACGTGATCAGTTCGACGCTATCGGCAATGGAATGGGTCAACCTGTTCGCCCTCGCCGTCAACGAAGAAAACGCCGCCGGCGGGCGCATGGTCACCGCGCCGACCAATGGTGCAGCGGGGATCATTCCGGCAGTTCTGCACTACTACATGAAATTCAATCCGGACGCGTCTGACGATGATGTCGTCGCTTTCTTCCTGGGCGCGGCCGCCGTCGGCATTCTCTGTAAGAAGAATGCCTCGATCTCCGGCGCCGAAGTGGGCTGCCAGGGTGAAGTCGGTTCGGCTTGCGCGATGGCCGCTGCCGGCCTGGCCGATGTGCTCGGCGCCACCCCGGAGCAACTGGAAAACGCCGCCGAAATCGGCCTGGAACACAACCTCGGCCTGACCTGCGACCCGGTCGGCGGCCTCGTGCAAGTGCCATGCATCGAGCGCAATGCCATCGCTGCCGTGAAAGCGATCAACGCCACGCAAATGGCCCTGCGCGGCGACGGCAAGCACTTCATTTCCCTCGACCGGGTGATCCGCACCATGCGCGACACCGGCGCCGACATGCACGACAAATACAAAGAGACTTCACGGGGCGGCCTTGCCGTGAGCTGGGTGGAATGCTGAGGCGCATTCCCTGACCGCCCCGGCAGACCGCACCCGACGGTCTGCCAACCGTGAGCCCGAGCAAAAATAATAACGAGGCGATACCGATGACCGATGTACGTACACCTGCTGCCGAAAATCCCGCTGTAGATCGCACACGCAATGCAGAAACGGCCCACACGGGCTGGAACAAATTCGACACCACCTGGATGCTCGGCCTGTACGGCACCGCGATCGGTGCCGGTACCTTGTTCCTGCCTATCAACGCCGGCGTCGGTGGTTTCTGGCCGTTGCTGATTCTGGCTGTACTGGCCTTCCCGATGACGTTTTTTGCTCACCGTGGCCTGACCCGTTTTGTCTTGTCCGGGCGCTCCGGGGACATCACCGAAGTGGTCGAAGAACACTTCGGCATCGGTGCCGGCAAGCTGATCACGCTGCTGTATTTCTTTGCGATCTTCCCGATCCTGCTGGTATACAGCGTGGCGCTGACCAACACCCTGAGCAGCTTTCTCGAACACCAATTGCACATCGCCCCGCCGCCACGGGCGATCCTCTCACTGGTGTTGATCCTCGGTTTGATGGCGATTGTGCGATGTGGGCAAAGCGTCATCGTCAAAGCCATGAGCGTGCTGGTTTATCCCTTTGTTGCGGCGTTGCTGCTGCTCGCGCTCAGCCTGATCCCGAACTGGAACGGCGCGTTTTTCGCCAGCGCTCAAGAGGCCATGCCGATGTCTGTTTTCTTCAAGACAATGTGGCTGGCGATTCCGGTGATGGTGTTCTCGTTCAACCATTCGCCGATCATCTCCGCGTTCGCGGTTGATCAGAAACAACGCTACGGCGAGCAGGCCGAACGCAAAAGCAGCGGCATCCTCGCCATGGCCCACGGCATGATGGTGGTGACGGTGATGTTCTTCTGCTTCAGTTGTGTGCTGGCGCTGTCGCCGGCGGATCTTGCGGCAGCGAAGGCGCAGAACATTTCGATCCTGTCGTATCTGGCCAACCATTTCCAGACGCCAGTGATCGCTTACGCCGCGCCGCTGATTGCGCTGGTGGCGATCACCAAATCCTTTCTCGGCCACTACATCGGGGCCAGCGAAGGTTTTCAGGGCATGATCGTGAAAAGCCTGCGCAGCCGTGGCCGGGTCATGTCGGCGAGCTGGCTGAACCGTGCGACCGCCGTGTTCATGATCCTCAGCTGCTGGGCCGTGGCGACTTTCAACCCGAGCATCCTCGGCATGATCGAAACCCTCGGCGGGCCGGTGATTGCCTGCCTGTTGTTCCTGATGCCGATGTACGCCATCCGTCGCGTGCCAGCGTTGCGCCAGTATTCGGGCCAGGTGTCCAACGTGTTTGTGGTGTTGATCGGTCTGATTGCACTGTCAGCGATCATCTACTCGGTTCTGCCCTGAAAACGCGCCATTAAAAAAGGCGAGCCACGTGGCTCGCCTTTTTTATGCCCGTGTTCATTGTTCGACAATTTTCCCGGCACAGCCCTTGCTACTCCCCTGTGAGAGCTGTCGCTGGCTGCGATCTTTGCTCTTGATGACCGAAATCAAAACAGCGAAGAGCAAAAGATCGCAGCCTCGTTTCACTCGACAGCTCCTACATGAAGCAACAAATACAGGCCACGGAATGGCCGATGATCCGGTAGGGCGAACCAACCCGATCACGGCCGGTCAACAACTGCACGTTCAATCAGGCGGTGACGCATCATGGACAATCCTTTTCAGATCATTACCGATGCCTTCGCGCCGGACTATCAGATCAACCTGAGCATTCAGGGCCTGGACGGCAGCATCATGCTGACCCTGTCCAACAGCGGCCGAATCGTGGCCAAGCGCATGATCAGCGCCGAGCAGCGCAACGACCCCGTGCGCCTCAAGCGTCTGGTGCAAAGCATTCAATTCGGCATCGCCATCGAACAAGGCCACAGCGCCATGGCGATCCTCGAAGCCATGACCAGCGGTAGCGGGATAATCCCGCCACCGCCACGTGTCAGCGGCCGGCCAGGGCAAGCGGCCGGGCTTTAAAGCTCGCCCTTCTCTACTTCCGGATGCTCGCTGGAGCCGGCGCCAAGTTTGCGCTGCGGTTTCTCGATCTTCACCGAAGGGAATTGTGACGAGGCGTAACGCACCACCAGAATCGAGAACGCCAGCAGCAGAATCCCGCCGCACAGGTAGATGATGCCCATGTCCGGCGGGTTGTGGTGCGAGACGTTGGAGATCAGCAAGCGGGTCAGCGCGGTGATCGCCACGTAGATCAGGAAGCGCACCGGCATGTGGTTGGTCTTGAAGTAGATCCCGACCATCGCCCCCAATTCCAGATAGATGAACAGCAGCAGAATGTCATCGATCTTGATGTGGCCTTCCTCGAGCATCCCGAGAAACTCCATCACCGCCGCCCACGCCGTCACCGCACCGATGGCGAACAGCGCCAGATAGTGGAAGGTTTCGACGAAGAGGTTGCCCAGGGACTCGGCCAGTTGATGCACGTTTTGCCGCAGTTTCTCGGCCCAGTTGATTTTCACGATGATGTTCCTTAGCTCGAATGCGAGCGGATGATGCGTGTTGGACGTGACGGTTTTCTGCACGTAACGGTTTTCATGCAGAAAAGAGGCCACGCCATCATGGCGAGACGCCGCCAAACCCGCGCCGTGGCGTTTGGTCGCAGGCCCAGGGTTATGCACAATCCCTGTGGGAGCGAGCCTGCTCGCGAATGCAGACGATAAGGTCCATCTGACAAACCCGAAATCCGGTCTACATTGAAAAGCCACTACCCATGGCGCAGGGATTCGCTTATCCTTTTCGCTGTATATGGATACAGTAGTCGTCAAGACAACTTAATGTGAAGGCATGTGAGGTGGTGAATGGCCGTCGAAGTGGTATACCGCAGCAGCCGAGATCTGGAGCGCTTGTTCATGGATAAAGCCGAAGCTGACCGTCATGACAAAATGCTCGAACTGGCCGAATATCTGGCCGATGTGCTGCAAAAAGCCGTTCCGTCGCTGACTGAACAGCAAGTGGAAGAAGCCGGGATCTACATGGCGAAGAATCGCGATGTGTTCGCCCGGGCGTTCAAGAGCCAGCCGGATGCACTGTCCGAGCTGCTCAACGCACCGGCCGAGCCGGTCGATAATGCGCAAGCAGCGGAACCCGCTGAAACGCCGGCGAAGCCAGCCAAAGCAGCAAAAGCGGCGAAGTAAGCAACGCCCTAAAAGATCGTCCGATCGCGGCCCGAGCCTTCGACAGCTCCTACATTGGAATACGTATTTCCTGTAGGAGCTGCCGAAGGCTCGGGCCGCGATCGGACGATCTTTTGCTTTTTCAGCGATACAAAACTTTTTCCGCCAACTCATCCGCCACCCGCGCCGGCGAACGTTTTTCCGCCTGTGCATGGGCAAATACTTCGGTGAGTCGAGAGCTGATCTTCGACAGATGCGCGGTAATGGTGGTCAGTTCTTCGCCGCGATGCTTGAGCGAGACGTAGATCAAGCCTCCGGCATTGATCACATAGTCCGGCGCATACAGAATCCCGCGCCGTTCCAGTTGATCGGCGACATCCAGGTGCGTCAGTTGGTTGTTTGCCGAACCGGCCACGGCCGAGCAACGCAGTTGCGTGACCGTGTGGCTGTTCAAAACCCCGCCCAGACCGCACGGCGCGAGGATGTCACACGGCGTACTGAGCAACGCGTCGTTAGCGATCGGGTGAGCGTTGAGTTGTTCCATCGCCAGTTGCACTTTGCCATGGTCAATGTCGCTGACCAGCAGTTCTGCCCCGGCGGCGTGGAGTTGCTCGGCCAACGCGTAACCGACATTGCCCAAGCCCTGAACCGCGATGCGCAAACCTTCGAGATTGTCGCTCCCCAGCCGTGCCATGGCGGTCGCCCGAATTCCGGCAAACACGCCCATCGCTGCGTGTGGTGCGGGATCACCGGCCGACGTGGTGCTGGTGACATGCTGGGTCTGCTGAGCGATGCAGTCCATGTCCGCCACCGAGGTACCGCTGTCGATGGCGGTGATGTAGCGACCATCAAGCTGATTGATGCAACGGCCAAACGCTTCGAACAGTGCACCACGGTTTTCCACGTGTACCGGACGCACGATCACTGCAACGCCACCGCCTTGCGGCAGCCCCGCCAGCGCGGCTTTGTAGCTCATGCCCTGAGCGAGGCGAATGGCATCTTCGACGGCAGATTCGTCATTGGGATAGGCAAGATAACGACATCCACCCAAGGCTGGCCCGAGGCGACTGTTATGGATGGCAATGACCGCCTTCAACCCGGAGACCGGGTCAACGCTAAGGTGCAGCGATTCCAGGCGAGTGCTTTGCATGAGCGCAAACATCGTTGGGCTCCCGAATCACTTCTTGTAGAACGCCAGTATAGGCCTGCGCCTGAAAATTGCTGGAGCACACCGGAATAAGCGCCCGCGCCGACAACAGCTTTGCGGCATAACCCGACAGCGGTGCTGCGAGGCACTGGACGAATGACCCGGACCGGGCTAAAACGAGGCATTCCCCGGAGATTTCGATGAGTGCGCGTCAACGTTTTTTCGAATGCCTGCACCGTTCACCGCCCGCGCTGTTCGAAGCCGCGCTGTGGATGGCGGCCGAGCACGAAAAAGCAGTCGATCCCGAAGCGCTGTTACTAGAATTCAAAGACCTGCAACAACGCGTCAGTTACGGCTTGCCGATGCTGCCGGTCAGTGAACTGGCGCAGCCCCTGTTGCGCCGCATGACTGATCTGGGCTTTGCCCAGGACGACTTCCTGCCGCTGCGCCCGCAGGCGGCGCTGTTGCACAAAGTGATGCAGACCCGTCGCGGCCAACCGTTAGCATTGGCGCTGATTGCCCTGGAGCTGGCGCGAGGGCTGGAGATTCCTCTGGTCGGGGTCAACTTCCCCGGACACTTCCTGCTGCGCGTGCCCGGCGCCGATCACCTGCTTGATCCGTGCGGCGGCCGGCGCTTGTACCCCAATGATTGTCGCGAACTGTTGCAGCGCCAGTATGGGCCGAATATGAAGCTCAACGCCGAGCATCTGTTGACCGCCTCGCCGGTGCAAATGCTTCAGCGCCTGTCGCGCAACCTGCGGCAGTTGCACCTGACACATGATGACTTCATTGCCGCACTGATCGACGCCGAACGCGTGCTCGAACTGGGTGACGCTGGCGCCGCTGATTACCTGGCCCGAGCCAGTCTTTATCAGCGGCTCGACTGCCCGAATGCCGAGCGCTTTGATCTGGAACACGCGCTGATGCTCAGCGATGACCCGATTCAGCGTCTGCGGCTGACTGAACGCCTCGGACACCTGCCGCCCAACTCAGTCGTCCATTAAAAGCAAAAGATCGCAGCCTTCGGCAGCTCCTACATTGAAATATGCATTCCCATGTAGGAGCTGCCGAAGGCTACGATCTTTTGCTCTTCAGGATTTGACAGATATCCCCACTCCAACTGCCGAATTTCCTTCGGAAGGCGAACGCACCTGAATAATCAGCAGCGCGGCGATGACCGCCGGGATCGCACAGAAGAAGAAAATCTGCGTCACTGGAATGTGCATCGCCAGCAGCAGGCTGCCAAACAGCGGCCCGAGAATCGAACCGAAGCGACCCACGCCCAATGCCCAACCGGTGCCGGTCGCACGCACATGCGCCGGGTAGAAATTGCTGGCAAACGCATTCAGCGTCAGTTGCCCGCCGATGATGCAGAACCCGGCGGCGAACACGCAGGCGACCAGATAACGCGGGTTGTCGTGATTTAGCCCGAGCAGAATCGTGCACAGCGCCGCACCGGCCAACACTGCGGACAACAATCGCACCTTGCGCTTCAAGCGGTCAGCGAACCAGGCCATGCAGATCGCGCCCAAGGTGCCGGCGAACAGAAACATCGACGTCACCAGATTGGCTTCGTTGAGTTTCAAGCCACTTTCCAGCAGCAGCGTCGGCAGCCAACTGATCATGAAATACAGCAGAATCAGGCTGACGAAAAACGTTGCCCAGATCAGCAAGGTCGGACGCGCGTAGCCATTACGGAACAATTCGACCACGGTCAGTTTGCTGCCCTGCTCACGTTCGCTCTGCTCGGCAGTCGCCAGCGGTGGTTGCCAGTCCGGCAGCATGCGCGCGGTGACTTTGCGCAGCCGCGTATACGGCGGTTCATCACGCAGCAAACGTGGCAGCGACTCCGGCAGCATCCACCAGAGAAACGGAAACAACAGCAACGGCGTAACGCCACCGGCGAGAAACACTGCTTGCCAGCCGAACTGGTCGATGAACCCGGCGGCGACGAAACCACCCGCCGCGCCACCGAACGAAAAACCACACGCCGCCAGCGTTACCATCAAGGTGCGCAAACGCGGTGGCGAATATTCCGACATCAATGCCATTGCACTGGGCATCGCCCCGCCCATGCCGATGCCACAAATAAAGCGCGCGATCATCAGCGTGTTCAACGAGTCGGCGAAGACCATCAGCACCGTCAGCGTGGCGTAGATCAGTACGCAGGCGAGCAGAATCCGGCGCACGCCAAAGCGGTCAGCCAGCGGCGTGACCGCCAAGGAACCGAGGGTAAGGCCTAGCAGGTTGGCACTGAACACAGGCCCGAACGCAGACTTTTCCAGGCCCCAGTCCTGCGCCAGCGCAGGCACGACGTAACCGAGCACCTGAGCGTCATAACCGTCGGTGACCAGCAGCAAGGCGAGCAGGATCAAGAGCAACCACTGATAGCGGGACACAGGACGGGCGTCGAGTGCCGCCCGAAAGCTGGCAATCTGGTTGTGCATCGCAAGGTACCTGTTTTGTTTTTATGATTATGCGAATGGCGATATTCCCTTGTAGGAGTGAGCCTGCTCGCGATAGCGGTGGGTCAGTCAGAAACTGAGTGACTGACACTCCCTCATCGCGAGCAGGCTCACTCCTACAGGGTTATGGGGTGTCTGGTTGATTGGCAGGATGCGCCTTGATGAACGCGGGATGTTCAGCCGCCAGTGTGGCGACCCGACGAATGTTCGGATACGCCTCAAGGCTGACATTGAACCGCTCAGCCGCATACAACTGCGGAATCAGGTACACATCAGCCACGCACGGCCACTCGCCGAAACAGAAACCCTCATCGCCAATCAACTGCTCCACCGTCGCCAGCCCTTGGCTGATCCAGTGACTGATCCACTCCACCACCTGCGCCTCATCGTGCCCCAACTGACGCAGGCGATTGAGCACACTGACGTTGTGCAGCGGATGCACATCGCAGCCGATCACCGCCGCCACACCCCGCACCTGCGCACGGGCAAGCAGATCTTCAGGCAGCAACGGCACCTGTGGATAACGTTCTTCCAGGTACTCAATGATGGCCGGCGACTGAATCAGCAAACCGCCTTCGTCAGTGCGCAAGGCCGGCACCCGGCCCTGTGGATTGATCGCCAGATACGCCGCTTGGCGATGCTCGCCACCCGGCGGTGCGATCAGATTGACCGGCAACGCCTGATAGTCGAGCCCCTTCAGCGCCAGCGCGATTCGCACCCGGTACGACGAGGTCGAACGGTAATAGGTATAGAGATCCATATGCCGCTCCTGTCAGCGCGCCGGCAACACTTTGCCGCGGCACTCGCCGAAGCCGATCGAAGCAAAACCATCGCGAGCGCAACGAGCGCGCAGAATGATTTCGTCACCGTCCTCGAGGAATTTACGCACCTCGCCAGACGCCAGTTCAATCGGCTTTTTACCGCCCTCGGTGATTTCCAGCAGGCTACCGAACTGACCGCTCTCAGGGCCGGACAAGGTGCCCGAACCGAACAGGTCACCGGCCTGCAACTGGCAGCCGTTGACGCTGTGGTGCGCGACCATTTGCGCGACGGTCCAGTACATGTAACGGGTGTTGCTCAGCGTCAGGCGATGAGCCGGCAGGTTCTGCTCGCGCATGGCTTCGGTGAGCAGCAACACTTCCAGTTCGATGTCGAAGGCACCGCCGTCCTGATCGCGCTTGTCGAACAGGTACGGCAGCGGCTGCGGATCACCTTCAGGACGCTTCGGTTGCGCGGTGCGAAATGGCTCCAGCGCTTCAGCGGTAACCACCCACGGCGAGACGCTGGTGATAAAACTTTTCGACAGGAACGGACCCAGCGGCTGGTATTCCCAAGCCTGGATATCGCGTGCCGACCAATCGTTGAGCAGGCAGAAACCGGCGATGTGATCAGCCGCGTCAGCGATGGCGATCGAATCGCCCATCTCGTTGCCCTGACCGATCCAGATGCCCAGCTCCAGCTCATAGTCCAGGCGTGCGCACGGACCAAACGTCGGCTCGGTCTGACCGGCCGGCAAGGTCTGGCCTTTCGGACGCCGTACGTCAGTGCCCGACGCACGCACGGTGGAGGCACGACCGTGATAACCGATCGGCACGTGCTTGTAGTTCGGCAGCAGCGGGTTATCCGGACGGAACAGTTTGCCGACGTTCTGCGCGTGCTCGATGCCGACGTAGAAGTCGGTGTAATCGCTGATGCGTGCCGGCAGATGCAGCTGGCAATCGGCGGCCAGTGGCAGCAATTTCGCGCCTTGGGCTTCGATGTTGCCACGGTGAGTGCTGCCTTCGCTGAACAGTTCCAGCAGACGCGAACGCAGAGCCACACGTGCCTCGCGACCGAGTTCGAAGAACGCGTTCAACTGGCCGCCGTGCATGGCTTCGACCGCACTGCGCGCGACGCCGTCGAACAGCCCGGCTTCCAGCGCCACTTGCAGATCGAAGATGTGTTCACCAATCGCCACGCCAGCGCGCGGCGCCGCACCGTTGCTGCTGAACACACCCAGCGGCAGGTTCTGCAGCGGGAAATCAGCGTGGCCGTTGGCCGAGGCAACCCAACTGCGGGTAATGGAAGTCTGAGTCATGGGTTATCTCCGGGTCGGGTCGAACGTCGCGGGCAGCGTGGCCCAGCAAGCGTCGTAAGTGGATTGCAGTTGCGGGCAGTCGAGGGCGAAGCGGCTTGGGCGCAGCACCTGGCTGGTCTCGAACATGAAGGCCATGGTGTTGTCGATTTTTGCCGGTTTGAGTTCGGCGTTGATCGCTTTGGTGCAGGTCTCGCCATCCGGGCCGTGGGCGCTCATGCAGCTGTGCAGCGACGCACCGCCGGGCACAAAACCTTCGGCCTTGGCGTCGTATTCGCCCTGGATCAGGCCCATGAATTCGTTCATCAGATTGCGGTGGAACCACGGCGGACGGAAGGTGTTCTCGGCGACCATCCAGCGTGGCGGGAAGATCACGAAGTCGAGGTTGGCCAGACCGTGCACGCTGGTCGGCGAGGTCAGCACGGTGAAGATCGACGGGTCCGGGTGATCGAAGCTGACGGTGCCGATGGTGTTGAAACGGCGCAGATCGTATTTGTACGGCACGTTATTGCCGTGCCAGGCGACCACGTTCAGCGGCGAGTGATTGAGTTCGGTGGCCCATAGCTGGCCGAGGAATTTCTGCACCAGCGTGGTCGGCTGCTGGAGGTTCTCGTAAGCGGCGACCGGGGTGAGGAAGTCGCGCGGATTGGCCAGACCGTTGCTGCCGATCGGCCCCAGATCCGGCAGGCGCAACGGCGCGCCATGGTTCTCGGCGACGTAGCCGCGTGCTTGCGGGTCGAGCAATTCGACACGGAATTTGAGGCCACGCGGCAGCACGGCGATTTCCAGCGGCGCCACTTCCAGCACACCGAGTTCGGTGGCGATGCGCAATCGACCGAGTTGCGGCACCAGCAGCAGTTCGCCGTCGGCGTTGAAGAACACCCGTTCCATCGAACGGTTGGCGACGTAGTTGTAGATGCTGATGCCGGACGGCTTTTCCGCGCCAGCGTTGGCGACCATGCTCACCAGACCGTCGATGAAATCGGTTGGCTCGGCCGGGATCTCCAGCGGATTCCAGCGCAGGCGATTGGGCGTCACTTCGCCCAAAGGACCGCCGGCCAGTTGTCTTTCCAGTTTGACGAAGGCCGGGTGATTGGCCGAAGGCTGAATCCGGTACATCCAAGTGCGCCGCGCTTCACTGCGGGTCATGGTGAACGCGGTGCCGGAGAACAATTCGGTGTAGAGACCGTACGGCGCTTTTTGCGGGGAATTCTGGCCGACGGGTAGCGCGCCGGGCAACGCTTCAGAGCTGAATTCGTTGCCGAAACCGGACTGATACGCCAGCGCCTGAGCGGTTGAATCGAGGTTCATGGAGCCTCCTGAACAGGGAGTCGGCAGTGGCCCATCGCTCTGGCTCAGAGGTTTCGGCACGCCGGGGTTGTTATTATCGTAATTCGATTACGCATAACGTAATTTGCTCGCTATCCAGCGTCAAGCTATAAAGACGCCCATTCGTTTCGGAACCCGGCCGCACCATGGAAAAAACCAGCGACAGCAACGGCAAACAGAAAGTCCGCTCCGCCGAAGTCGGCACCGACATCCTCAAGGCCCTGGCCGAGTTGTCGCCGTCCACTTCGTTGTCGCGTCTGGCCGAACATGTGCAAATGCCGGCGAGCAAGGTTCATCGCTATCTGCAGGCGTTGATCGCCTCAGGATTTGCCGAGCAAAACACCGCGACCAACCATTACGGCCTCGGCCGCGAAGCCTTGCGTGTAGGCCTCGCCGCACTCAACAGTATGGACGTGCTGAAAGTCGCCGCCCTGCCGTTGGCCGAACTGCGCGACGAACTCAACGAAACCTGCTTTCTGGCGGTGTGGGGCAACCAAGGCGCAACCGTTGTGCACATCGAGCCGGCGGTGCGTGCAGTGACGGTGGTGACGCAATTGGGTTCGGTATTGCCGTTGCTCAGTTCATCAACCGGGCTGGTATTCAGCGCTTATCTGCCACATCGCGAAACCGATGATTTGCGCGTTCAGGAGATTGCCGCTGCCGATCATCCGCTGAAGGACGAGAAGACTTACGTATCACTGTGTGAACAGATCCGCGAACGCGGTCTGCATCATGTGCATGGTTTGCTGATGCCGGGTGTGGATGCGTTGTCCGCACCGGTGTTCAACGCTGTCGGCCAGGTCGCCGCCGTGCTGACCATTGTCGGCCCGACCTCACTGTTCCACGCCGACGAAAACGGCCCGGCGGCGCAGCGGTTGCTGGCGGCGACGCGGGCCGTGAGTTGGCGGATGGGTTATGAACGATAAACGCTTTACGCATTGAGCGAGCAGCAAGTGCTCAAAAGCGGTCAATGAACGGTTGTTTTACTCAGTCCGGAACTGGCACTTTCCATCAATGTGTTGAAGAACTCGACCAGCATCTCTTTCAACTCTTCCTGGCCTGTGTAGTAAGTGACCAGCTCCGCGACCGTCCGCGCATCTTCGAACAAACTGAGCAAGGACCGTTGTGCATGGGTGATTTCCTTGACGGGGGCACCCGCAGCTGCGGCCTGGCCCAACGTCATCAGCCCGGTCAGCGCTTCCTGGACATGTCCCAGGGCAGCGCGGTAGTCACCTCGCTTGTCCGACTGTGAGGCGTCGTAGATGCTTTTCATCATCTGCACAGCCACCACGACAGTGCCCACGGGAGGCACCAGCAGGCTCACGATGTTCGCGGCCTTCAACAGGTTGTCATAAATAATACCGGTGATTATTTCATTGAGACTGGTGGTGCGTTCGTCGATATCGCTCAATACACGGCGCACTCGCTCGTCATGGAAAGTGAACAGATCAGGCAATAACGAACGCTGCTGCGTGCGAATGACCGGTTTGTTATCGGCGGTTGCAACCAGATTGTCGAAATAGTCGTTGATCACCTTTTGGTCGACCAGCAATATCCGCTGGCTGTAGTAATTCCTGAACGGGCCGTATCGAAAACGAATCGAAGGAATGAAATCAGCGATGGGCCGGAAGCTGACCAGATCCGGCGCGTCAGGCGTATAGAGCAAATCGAGCAACCCTGAAGACATCTTCAGTCGGAAAATATAAACGCCGCCAACCGTGCGGTCCCAGGCAGCCGTCAAACCCGGCTCGACGATGTTGAACTTATACAATCCGACGTCACCTTCGGCGACGCTATTCACAACTGACTGATAACCGCCACTTTCTTTCAGATTATCGATAGTCCGCTGGATAGCAGAGAAAGACTCTACTGACAGTCTGCCATTGGTAAAGTCGGCAAAAGCATTGCGGTACATTTCACAGCGGATTCTTCGGGCGTGTACCGCGCGCTTGAACGCGTAGTCAGGATGAGCGCTGTTCTGGTATTGCGCTTTCAGCATGGCGGTATATCTGTCGCCGGGACGGAAAGTTTTCGACAGTGAGGACAGGTCTCGGATATCCAGTTTTTCAATGCTGGGATGGCCATTCACCAAATAGTATTTCGGGCTGAATTTCGTTTCGTAGCCCGGATGCACGGCCTCAAAGGCGAGTCCCTCAAGCAAAACGTCAGTAACGCTCTTACGAAACTCTTCGGTTTGAATAATGATCTTGTCGGGATTGACCGAAACCTTGCTGCCACGAGTACGCAAAATGTCTTCTATCTGAGCTTTCACCGAGTCATAAGTGAACTGCTCGAATGTCGGAAAACCATTGTCTCGCGCATCAACTGTAGACAGTGCCTTGAGTTCGGTGGTCAGACGCGAATAGCGCTTGCGGCCTTCGATGCCCAGTGCTCGATAACCAGCCGGAGCAATGGCCTTGTGCAGGGCAACTTCGGCTCGGTAAGCGATATTTACGTAGTCTGCCAACGGAGCCTTGAGATTCAGGCCAAGATCGACCGGCCGGCCATCGAGCGTGTAGCGGTAGTTCAGTTTTGTGGGAGCGCTGCCGAGCAACTTACCTGCTTCGTGCAGGTAGTCTGGATGGATCAGCAATGCAGCGTATTCACGATCTGCGGACAATGCCGACTCCAGCCAGACGTTCGCCGCATAAACATCGGAAAATTTTTGCAGTTCAAATTCACCGCCAGGCGTTTTGACCAACATCAGCGACGGTACATATTCTCTGGCCGAAATGATCAGGACATCTTTCAACGCTGGTACTTGTGATTTGATTCCCAATCCCTGAATAGTCACCGTGGCGTCATTGGCCATGGCTCGCGCGATGATATTCGCATCGGTGGAGTCCAGCTTTCCAGAGTGGCGAGCAACAAAAACTGCAAACGCCATCTGGCTGAAGAGGTAGTTGCGATAAGCCTCTTGGTAACCAACCGAGGGCGAGGATGCAAGGCTGCTGGTAAATTCCAGTCGCAGGTTGCGACTCTCCAACCACTGCTCAAGCGCCACCGTCGTCAGCCGACTTGCGTCGGGAACGCCGATGATAGTCAGGGCGGCTTTATAACCATTGTCATGCAGACCGAAAACGATAAATTCTGTCAGCGTGCGGGTTTCTTCCTGTTCGATAGTACGTCCGGCAACTTGCAGAGTATACGAGCTATGGACACTTATCGCTTCTGGATCCAGGTGCTCACCGAGAACCCTGTCCGCCCATTCAGCGAACGTACGCACCACATAATCCTTAAACGAAAAACACGCATCGAACGCGCTTGAAAACGCAGCCTGGTATTGATCCTTGGATTCTTCAAGCTCGTTATATCGTTGTTGAATATCGCTACCAGCGCCATGGAGCCAAACCGGCCAGTCGGTGCGTTTCAACGCAGTCCGAAGCAGATAGAAGCGGGTGTTGATACCGTAGCGCAGAACATGCAGGCCTTGATTGTCCTGCAACACCGAGGTAAGCGGATTTTCCAGTTGTTCCCGACCACTGAACAAGGATGACACGCTTTCAAGCTGGCCTTTGAGATGAGTCTCTACACAAAAGGCGTGAGGACTTCGCGTACCCTTCAGGTATCTGATCTGGTCACTACCCAAGGACAATCGCTGCTGAAGTTTGCTGTGCAAATCGGTATTTTTTTCAAAAAACTCAAAGCCGTATTCCGGCGTGTGCACGAGATAGGACGTCGACTCGTTGAGCAGCGGCATTTCTGCATCCGGACGCTCGGCGTTGTCCAGAACGAAACAGGGCTGACGCGACAGAAGGTAATCCTGCGTCGGGCGCAGGTTGACTTCAAACGCTGCGCGACCGGAGTCTGCGTCAAGAAGATGAGCGAATCTCTCACCCAACAGGGCATCAAAATTGTTGGCCATGACCGACAGGGACAGCTCTGCACTCGTGACCACGGCGTACGCTTCGATGAAAGTCTGCTTATTCGACAGAGGTGCAGTGTCCGGGCGAATGGTTTTCGCTGGCGCCGCCCAGAACTTTGCGATCTCGGTTCGCAACGTTTTTTCCAGTCCTGCAGCTACAGCCGCGATCAGATCCTCGACAATAAACGTATTCAGAACATTGACTTTGAATTGCTCACTGAACGTGTCCGGCAGAAAAAACACACCATCGCCGCCCACTATGTAAGCGGGGCTGACGTTGTTATCCAGACAATGAACAGTGACGTCCCAAAGAGTGCCCGAAGGCCGGTTTTCATTGGCGGGAAAAGCAGGATCCGTATTGATATAGACTTTGTCGATATCGACCGTTTTACCCAAGCGCTTTAACTCACTCCCAAGCAAGTTGCGAAGAATATCCAGCACGCTTGGCATGGCGTCGATGATCTTGAATAGACCTGCTTTTGCCTGGCTGGCCTTTTTCCACTCTTCAGCCCACGTAACTTGCTCACCCAACGAACCACGCATCAAACTTTTAAATAACTTGGCCACAACACTTCCTTACTTGACTATTCAGAGCTGCGAGTGCAGCTATGCAGAGGGTCGCAAGGTAGTTTCTTTTTCAATCAACATGAAGTTCGAACAATTTACAAAACATGCCAACAAACAACCAAAATCATTTTCACCAGCAAAAAAAATTAAAACACTAAGCCAATATCCCCATCAACTTTGCTTTCGCCACCGCCTGAGTTCTGCGCTCCACCCCCAACTTCCCATTAATTCGTCTCGCATGTGTTTTTACTGTATGTAACGAAATAAAAAGTTGTTCTGCAACTTGCTGATTCGAAGCACCTTGAGCAATCAACATCAGCACTTCGCGCTCACGCCGACTGAGGCCCGACGCCAGATCAGGGTTATCGCATTGCCTGGCAGGAATCTGCTTGGCAGACACTGTTCCGAGACTGCCCCGGCGTAATTCCCACTCCCGCATGGCATGCTGCAATTGACAGCGCTCCACCAGCATTCCGGCGCGCTGGAAAGCTTGCTGCGCTGCCTCTGTGTCACCGTTCGATTCGGCCAACTGGGCGAAGGCCAGCAGCAACTCCGTTTCCGCCGTCAACATGCCTCTGGCCTGCGCCTGATTGAGCAATCGTTCAATGGTTGGCAGACAGCTTTCATCCGGATTCAACTGCGTATGCGCGCAGGCCAGCAGGTATTCAATGCGGATAATCAGCTCGAAAGTGGCGGGCGGCGCCTGGAGTGCAGAGGGTCCACGGTAATGCCTTAACAGCCGGCCCAACGCCTCTTGCACCAATTGCGGTCGCCCCTGCTGCAACCAGAACTGGCTGCTGACCTGAAGCACGACACCGCGATAGACCGTATTGGGAATCTGCCGCTGCTGCATGACCCTTTCGGCCTCGCGCAGGCGCTCGAAAGCGCAGGCATAATCGCCTCGATTGCCGGCCAGTTGAGCCTGCCCGAGGTAGCCATACAAGACCCGCTTGTCTTCACTGCGCAAACAATCTTCAAGGCCTCGGCTGAACAGATCCGCAGCCCGCTCTTCCAGACCCATGCACAGCGCCAGCCGACCTCGTCGCAGGGCAATTCGGCCCAGCAGCGGCGTGGGCACCAGGGTGCGCTGACGCAGCAAATGCTCAATGTCCACCAGCAGACTTTCGGCACGCGCGGGCGCTCCTCGCTGCTCGAGCCATTGCGCATGATCAAGCTCCAGCAACCCTTCGAACAACAGGGAGCCATGCGCGCGCGCCAGGCACAGCGCCTCGCGGTTGAGAGCATGGGCCTGATCGAGTTCACCGCACAGTAACGCCTGCTGCGTCAGTCCCGACAGACACATCAGACGGGCTTGCCAGGCATCGTCGGTCAACGCTGACAATGCCTCCTGAAAACAGGCGCGCGCCGGCTCCATTTGCCCCTGCAAGTGGCAGAGCCAACCTTGTTGCGCCTGCCAACGTGCCAGCAGTTGCTGCTCCAGATGCTTCGTCGGCTGCGGCATGAAGCGGACGAGATGAGCCATGCATTGCGCGGCCTGTTCGAATCGGCCGGCGAACAGCAATGCCCCCGTGACCAGCCCGATCAATTGCGGTGTCATCAAGGTCAGCTCGCAACTTTGCTGCTCATGCAAGCGCAACAGCAGGACGACCGTCTGGTCTTCCAGCAGATCCTCGAAGCTCAAATGCTGCAACAGGCTTACGGCCGTTTCGTACTCTTCGGCCAACAACGCTTGCTCGAACGCTGCTCGCCAATCCTGCACCGCAGTGAACCACTGACAGGCGCGCCGATGCCACGAACGCGCACACGGCCAATGCGACTCCTGCATGATTCGCGACAGCGGGCGAAAAACCTGCAGCCAATCGACGGACTCCTGCCAAGGCTCGATAAAGCAGCCCAGCACTTGCAGGTCATGCAACAGCTGTGCGCCTTCGCCGGGGCCGAACAAATGCTCGCATAATGGCGCGTTGAACCGCGGCAATTGGGCCAGAACACGCCATGCCTCATCCTGCTCTGGCGTCAGGTTGCTGAAGAGTTCGTGCTGCAGATAATCGAGCAGGGTGTCGACACGCTGTTGTGGCTGCAGCTTTTGCGACCAGTCGCACTTTTGCAGGAGCGCCATGCGCGCACCCGCGCACCAACCGCCGGTACGCTGGATGATACCGGCGGCGACACGGTCCGCCTGGTCTGGCGGCAAATGGCGCAACACCGGTACAAGCTCATCGTGGGTCAGTGCCAGGCTGGCGCGCTCGGATTCGTAGAGTTCGTCATCGAGCAACAGGCGCGGCCAGTTGCACTGTGGCCGGCGGCGAGTGCTGATCCACCAGGTGAGCGCCGGGCTGCTGACCGCCAACAAGCGATCCAGTAAAGCATCCAGAGCCGGATCCGGCAGACGGCTGTAATCGTCGATAAACAGCGAAGTTGTCCTGGACCAACGTGCCAGCTCCGCCATCAGTTGCGCAACGTCAAGGTCCTCGACCAGCCCGAGCACCTGAGTCAGACGCAGGCAAAACTCCTCGCAGCTGAGCGCTGCTCCCGCCAGCGGCAGCCAAATCGTCTCGCAGTCTGCACGCACCTGCAGAAGACATTCGCTGAGCAGTGCGGTTTTGCCACTGCCAGCGGGTGCGCACAACAGCCTGACCCGCGCGTTCGAAGCCAGAAGAGGCGCACTCAAGCGAGGGCGAGGCTGATGATGTGAAGAAAGTCTGGGCAGAAATCCGGGTCGATCCAGGCACGGGGTCATGGCGGTCATCGGGTGAGCCTTCTTATCGTTGTGCGCTCACCCTAGCCCTCTCCCGTGCGCTTGTTGACGAGTATTCAGCACGCTGATTGACGACCATAAAAAAGGCGACCATGCGGTCGCCTTTTGCGCTGCCGATGTATCAGAACCGTTACCGCACGCCCTCTGCACGCAAGGCCGATGGCGTGTAGTCAGCTGCCTTGGCTTCGAAGCCGAACTCGAAACTGTGCTTCTCTTCGTTCTTCATTCCCAGGGCAATGTAGCGACCGGCGATGATGTCGTAGAGCGCTTCGAGGGTATAGGCCTGCGCCTGGTGATCGTAGTAGTACTGAGCATGCCCTTCGGCGACACGCCACAGTTGCCCGCGACCGTCGTAGTGATCGGCGAGCGCCACCTGCCAGCTGTCCTCGTCGATGTACATGTGGCGCTTGGCGTAGATGTGCCGCTCGCTCGGTTTCACCGTGCCGATCACTTCCCAGACGCGGTGCAGTTCATAGCGGGTAAGGTCCTGATTGATGTGGCCAGCCTTGACGATGTCGTCGTATTTCAGGCTCGGCGAATCGAGTTTGTAGCTGTTGTAAGGAATGTACATTTCCTTTTTGCCGACCAGTTTCCAGTCATAGCGATCCGGTGCGCCGGAGAACATGTCGAAGTTATCCGACGTGCGCAGACCATCGGCGGCGGTACCCGGGCCGTCATAGGCCACTTGCGGCGCACGACGCACCCGGCGCTGGCCGGCGTTGTAGATCCAGGCCAGACGCGGCTCTTTCACCTGATCGAGCGTTTCATGCACCAGCAGCACGTTACCGGCCAGCCGCGCCGGCGCGGTCACCGACTGTTTGAAAAAGGTCAGCACGTTGGCGGCTTTTTCCGGATCGAGATCCTTCATCAGTTGCGGCACGGCGATCTCTTCTTCAAAGCGGATCGGCGTGTAGCTGCCGTTAGTCTGCGGCGTCACCTGGGTGATGATGCGCCGCAGGTTACCGCCGTGATATCGGGTGATGTGGTTCCACAACACCTCCACACCGTTCTTCGGAATCGGGAATGCGTAGTAGCGGTTGCCTGTGAAGTTGGCCAGGCCATTACCATCGTTGATACTGGTGACATTCAGCGCGCTGCGTTTGGCCGACTCATAGATCTCCGCTGGCACGGCGACGGTGCGATGGGTCGGGTAAACCGGGATTTTGTAGGTTTCGGGGTAACGTTTGAACATCGCCACCTGACCGTCGGACAGCTTGTCCTTGTACTTGTCGACGTTGGCCGCGGTGATCGTGAACAGCGGTTTCTCGTTGGCGAACGGGTCGGCGAGGAAGCCTTTGCTGTCCACCGCACCGGCGTTTTTCGGGATGCCACCGGTCCATGCCGGAATCGAACCGTCAGCGTTGCCAGCCTTCTCGGCGCCGAGTGGCGTCAGGCTGGTGCCAAGTTTGTTGGCTTCATCCGGCGACACCGCCGCCATCACATTGGCCGCCAGCAGACTCAGCGCCAGCACACCACATTGCAGAATCGTTTTGCGCATTGCAGTCATCCTTCTCGGGCAGATCAGAAGTTCACGCCGAAGCTCAGAGCCACGAAGTCACGGTCTTCGAGGACGTTGTAATCGCCACCGAAAAAGTCGGTGTAACTGAGGCTCGCGGTGTAGGTGTTGCGGTAGTCGGCATCGACGCCGACGCTGATCGCTTTCGCGCCTTCGTTGAACAGGCCGTTGGGGCCGTAACCGGCGACGTCATGCGACCACGACAGGTTGGGTTTGAGGTTGATACCGCCGATCACGTTGGCGTAATCGAGGATCGCCCGGGCGCGGTAACCCCACGAGGTCGAGGTGACGAAACCGTCGGTGTCGCCACCAAAACCGTACTGCCCGTAAACCGAATCACGGCCATAACGCAGCTTGTCGCGTGACTCCAGTCCGCCGACCCGCACCACAGCGGCTTCACCGACCAGGGTCAAGCGCTGAGCGCCCCAGACCTGATCGAAGAAGTGTGTGAGGGTGCTCTGGATTTGCGTGACTTCTTTGCGCCGATAGCCTTTGTTGTCCGCTCCCGGTGACGTCGCAAGTGGAGACGCCGTGCCACCCGCAATCGGGTTGAGCAGCGCCAGTGTCAGGTCGTTGGTGTTGACCTGCACCGGAGCGTTCGGACGGTAGCTGATCTCGCCGGTCCACGCGGTACCGGTGGGCAATGTGGTGGAGAAACTCGCGCCGTAGAGGCGAATGTCTTCCGGGTATTCAAGGTAATACCCACCGCGTCCGAGCATCACGCTCTGCGCCAGTCCGGAACCGCTGCCGGGTGCCAGGCCATTGGCGATCCCGACCATACCCGGCAATGCCGCCAGCGTCGACAGGCCGGCCGTGGTGGTGCCGACGGTCGGCGTACGACTGTGGTAGTTCATGAAATAGAGACCGTACTCGGTGTCGTCGCCGAGCCAGCGCAACGCCGTCCCCCACTGCCCGGAATCCCGCGCATCACGGTCACCACCACGAGGAATCACCACACCCTCACGGGTCACCTGAATCCCTTGGCCAAAGGCCTGGGTCAGCGGCACAAACGGCGCGATCGCCGGGTTGCCGACGGTGTAGCCGTTGTTGCAACCGTCCGCCGCCACATCGACACCGAAGAAGGTGCCGCAGTTGTCGAGAACGGTCTGGTCCCATTCCAGTTGGTAGAAGCCTTCAACGGTCAGTTGATCGGTCAGGCCTTGCGAGCCAAACAACATGTTGACCGGAATCAGGCCTTCCTTGATCTCCGCACCGGGACGACGAAACGCTGAAACGTCGATCGGGTTGATGCTGTTGATCGAGTTGCCGATGAAGGTACTTTCGCCCCAACTCACCACCTGTTTGCCCGCGCGCACGGTGCCCGGCAGGTCGGCGATGGAATAGTTGTGATAGACGAACGCATCAAGAATCTGCGCGCCGGAGGACTTCGCACCTTCCTTGCGTCCGCTGTCGCTGATCGGCTTGAACTCGCGGTCTTCGTCCTTCAGCTCAAAGTCATACCAGTATTTGCCACGCACGAAGACACCAGTGTCGCCGTACTTGAGTTCAAGGTCGTGAATACCTTTGAAGATCTTCGAGAAGGTCTCACCCTTCTTGAAATTCAAACGCCCGTCATCACCGGTCGAGGATTGCCCGGTCCCGCCATTGACCGTGCCGACCAGCGACTTGTCGGCATCGCGCATGCCCCAGCTCGCACCGATCGACAGCGACGAGTCGAAGGTGCCCTCGATCTCGCCAATGTTGAACGCAACCGCTTGCGCCTGGGCGCAGCAACCCAGAGCTACCGCGGCTGCCAGCGCCTGCGGTGTGAAGATGGCGCGCATTGTTGTTTTTGTCATGCGTCTTCCCCGGTGAGTGACAGAAGGCCCCACCCTACTGCCGGGCACCCGCGTCGATAAGCGCACCAAGGAGGTATTCGTGTTGTCGCTCGAAAGAATGAATGGCCTTGAACGACGGAGCTTTGCGCCGTTCATGGATCGGCTGGATGGAAGATCATCAGTGCCGCGCATGGTGCACATCAGCACATGGGACTGTTACGTGCCCCGCAACAGTGCATGTCCGGAATCGGTATTTTTCCTACGTGTTCAACACCTTATTCTGAACGCGCTTTCACGGGACACGCCGCAAAGCACGAAGCACTGGCCTTTGAGCGACTCAGGCCATTGCTGACAGATTTCAGATGAATCGAAGACTTCGGTTTATCGCCCCGGTGTTCACTGACGTTGATTTGTAGCTCCTTGATCCAACGTCTTACCTTGGCCGCTGCGTTTGCAGCGGCCTTTTTTATGGGCGTTGAAAACGTATTCCCTACTGCCTGCAAACACTTTCCGAGAACAACGTAGGACCTTTCCTGCGGCGCAGAAGAATTCTCCCTACTTTGTTATTAGCCTGCGAAACCCCTCTCGAAACAACGCCCTGTTACTTACGGGTTTCTCAGATTTTGTAACCGCAAGTCTGATGTAACTTGAAACACCTCAACCCCTCGCTGGTGACACGGACGTCACTATCGGCCGCGCTAACTTGCCAGCGAGCTATCACGCACATTCAAAAGGACATGAATATGCAAAGACCTCCATTCTTAGAACTGGATGAAACACGTATCGAGGCACCCGCCCCCGATAATTACGAGCCATTCAAAGAAAGCAATGTGGGTTACACCTACAGTGGAACGTTCGGACCTGCCGGCGCCAATGCGCAAACCCGCCAATTGATGTTCGAGACGCAAACCACCGTTGAACAAGAGTTCAACGCAAAATCCGTCTCAATACCTCAGTCCATCGAAGTGGAACTGGCGGCAATCAGACTGGAAGGCCCGACAAATCCTCTTCCGCCCGCTGCTGCACTGGCCCGCGAAGTGGGCGTCAGGAATACGCTGATTCACCGTAAGAGCGCAGAGTTTCAGAGGCAGACCGCGATCGCAAACCGCTTTTTTGGCAGCGACCCGCTGGGGAAAACCTTCCAGGATTACCTGAATCAGGCCTCCGCTATCCGCCGAATCAGCGGCGCGGGGGCGAGGAGTAGAGCGTTGTGGAGCGAGTCCTTCCGAGCGGCTCACGAAGCGCGTTTGCTTGGCCAGACACTGGCGCTTCTCAACCAGCAACAGGCCGACGTACTCAATTGGCTGGCCACCGTGCAGGCTCAGGATCAAGCTCAGGCGGCAGCGGCTGAGGCCCAGCGTTTGGCTGCAGAACACGCACGGATTGCCGCAGAACAGCAACGTCAAAGAGAAATTGCTGAAGCTGCACGTCAAGAGCAGGAGCAAATTCGTGCCCGTGAACAGGCGCGACTTGCCACGCTGGCGAAAAAGCAGGATCTGGATGCATACCTGGCAAAATACTCCGCCCAGTTGGCACGCATTCTTGCTGAAATGAGAGCTGAAGCTCAGGAACAAGCGCGAATCGCGGCATTGAAGAGCGCTTTAGCCGAAGCACAAGCAAAAGCTGAAGCAGCCGCACAGGCGTTTGCTGCCGAGCAGGCTCGTCTTCAAGCGCAAATGGAGCAGCGTGTAGAAGCGAACCAGCAGGAAGGTCATTCAGCAGAGATCCAGCATGTATATCCGGCTTCAGGAGCCGTGGCTTCAACTAGTCCGGTTTTGTCTTTTGCCTCCAAAACCATTCGTCTTCCTCCGGCATCGTCGTCCGGGATTCTCAGCGCAATGCGCACAGGATTACTGGCCGTGAGGGCGGCAGGCGCTGCGCTGATGAGCGGTCCGGTGCTGGTAGGTTTCGCGGCACTGTTAATGCCATCACGCTTGGGCAACGGCGAACGCTTTTCCATGAGCGTTCCACTTGCGGAGTTGTCGCCGGAGTCTCCTCAGACATTGCGCGAAATAGCGGATCGGCAAGGCACATTAGAGCTGCCCGTGGGATTGGGCGTAAGGCGGGTCGGGGCTGGCGCGGAAATCTTCGTCGCCACAAGCGATGACTTCCATATCCGCTCGAGTGTGCTGGTTCTGAATGCGGCCTATGACTTGCTGAATGATGTTTATGAAGTAGCGCTACCAGATTCGCCGACGGACTTTCTGACCTGGACACCCGCTATCTCGCCGGGTGACAGCTCGACTGAATCGCCCGCGGTTGATGCGGATTATCCAGCGTATTCAGGCGTTCCAATTGTTCCGATTGAAGGACGACTGGATCTACATCCCGTGCTGATTGAGGGCTGGGAACGATTTATCATCGTCTTTCCCGATGACTCAGGGATTGCTCCGCTTTATGTGGTGTTCAGCAGTCCTTATGCGGGGGCAACCACCAAGGGTGAATACAGTGGCCGCGATTTCAATCCAGAGCAGGCTGGTGGGCCAATACTTGACCTGGATTGGCGAACGGCTGTAATCACTCAAGCCGGAATTGATGCTGTGAAACTGCATATCGCGAGGCTTGACCAATCAGATGCCAACGAAATCATGATTCAACGCTTGGAAAAAATTCTAAGCGGGCACTGGGAGTTCACCGATACGGATTTACGCTATTACACTCATGAAGTACGCGAACTCGAGAGGTTTCGCGCGCTGGGACTGGGTGACGATTTCAAGCCAGACAGAGAGTCGCCTCTTTGGAACAATGCGCATACGGCCACGCTAGAAGATTTCAAGCTTCGCGACGATGAGTCTTTGCTCTATTCCCAAGACGCCATTGCCGCTGCAGACAAACAAGATGAACTGTTTTTCAAGAATCTGTTGAAAGGAGGTAAGCAATGAGCATCGTCGAGCAAATAGTAAAAAATGAATCTGTAGAAGATGTACTAACCGTGTTCGCACTCGGCTCCGCCATACCTTCCCTAGACAGAATGTTTGGGCGCTACAGGTACGAAGTTATTGCAAGCGGCGAACTTCTTGAAACCTATGCACGACTCTTCGAGCAAGGCGTTTTGGCCAATGGCAGCGGACCAGTTGCCGTCAAAGGGCCTAACTGGCGAGCGCCTAGGTTTATGACTGACAACACGTATTCTTAAGTAGCAATGCAGGCCACCAAGCCCAAGCTTGGTGGCCTCGTCACTTAAAGCGAATACTTCTGCAAATTCGCCATCATTTCCTTCAGCGCCTCAATATTGTCCTTCGGATGCGCCGCGCCTTCGAAATCGCAAATCTGCTGCCAGTGCGCCGCGACATCCTCCGGCGAGAAGCCCACTCGTGGATCAAACCCTGCACCGAGGCTGCGCTCCCAGCGTACCTTGCCCATCCAGCCGCCACCGACCTCAAACAGTCCGGAGGTTTCCTGGCATTGCTCGCTGGCCAGATACACCACCAACGGGCTGACCAGCTCCGGTTTGAGTTGCTCGAACACTTGCGGCGGAATGAGGCCCTCGGTCATGCGCGTGCCGCCGGTAGGCGCGATGGCGTTGACGAGGATGTTGTTCTTGCGACCTTCTATGGCCAAGGTGCGGGTCAGACCGTAAAGGCCCAGCTTGGCCATGCCGTAGTTGGACTGGCCGAAGTTGCCGTAGATGCCTGAGGTCGAGGCGGTGAAGATCACCCGGCCGTAGTTTTGCTCGCGCAGGTGCGGCCACGCGGCGCGGGTAACTTTGTAGGCGCCTTCGACGTGGACGCGGTAAACCAGATCCCAGTCGGCGTCGTCCATTTTGTGGAAGGTCTTGTCGCGCAGGATTCCGGCGTTGTTGACGACGACATCGACCCGGCCGAAGACGTCGAGGGCGTTTTGTACCAGTTTGTCGCCGTCGGTGACCGAGTCGTGGTTGGCTTCGGCGATACCGCCAGCCCCACGAATTTCCGCAACCACGCGATCAGCGGCGGAGGCATTGGCGCCTTCGCCCTGAGTCGAGCCGCCAAGATCATTGACCAGCACTTTGGCGCCCTGTTTGGCAAACAACAATGCGTGGGCGCGTCCGAGGCCGCCACCGGCTCCGGTGACGATGACGACTTTATCTTCGAAACGCACAGACTCATTCATCGCAGCAACTCCAGCAGGCCAGTATTGATCCTGAGTGTCAGGCACAGGGCTTTGGGTCACAACGAACACGGCTGAGGCTGAATGGTGCGCGATAAGGTTGGGGGATGATGAAGGCGTCAAAAGATCAAAAGATCGCAGCCTGCGGCAGCGCCTACATTGAATTTGTGTAGGCGCTGCCGCAGGCTGCGATCTTTTAACCTTTCAGGAGCAGGCCACTTTGCGCGGCGGCAGCACAAAACGATCGCGAAACGCCAGATAGTGCTTGAGCACCTGCACCGGCGCCTCGGTCTGGGGATAGTGACCGATCCCCGGCAACAGTACCGTGTCCGCGTCCGGGATCAACTCGCGATAGCGCTCGACCATGTGCGCCCCGGAAATCGGATCGACTTCGCCATCGATCACCCGCAGGGGGATTTCGCCACGCTGCATCGCGCTCACCCAACGATCACGCTGCACCCGGCGCTCGGGAATGTAGCTGATCAATTTGTGCATGATCCGTGGCCCGCGATTGCTGTCGACCAGGCTCCAGAAATCGTCCAGCTCGCTTTCGCTCGGCCGGGTTTGCGGGCCGAAGATCTGCCGGAAGCTTTTCACCAGAGCATCGCGAGTGAACGCACGACCGATCATCCAGCCCAACGGGCTGAGCAGCAGTTTCTGCATCAGCACCGGGCGATGGGTTTCCGGAAACAATCCTCCGTTGAGAAACACGCAACTGGCGATCTCGATCTTGTCTTCGTAGTGTCGGGCAAGCAGTTCTTGCGCAACGCTGTCACCGTAATCATGCGCCAGCACATGCACCGGTTGTTCGACCTGCAAATGCGCGAGCAAGGCCTGTTGCAGGTCAGCCTGTTCCAGCAGGCTGTAGGTGTGATTGAGCGGTTTGGCCGAATCGCCAAAACCGAGCATGTCGCAGGCAATCACCCGATAACGCTGGGCAAGTGGCTGCCACAGGTAGTGCCAATCCCAACTGGCGGTCGGAAAACCGTGGATCAACAACAGCGGCTCACCCTGCCCGGCCGTCCAGTAGCGAATCGGCTGGCCACGAAAGACAAACGTCTGGCTGCGTTTACGCCAGACACACAGAGGAATCTCGGCAAGAGGCATTAGAGTTTATATCCGGGGTCTTGTTTATCGAGTTTGCGCAGCAACGCCGGCCAGGCCAGCGCGCCACCCATGCCTTGAGCACTTTTGGTGACGCCAGCGATCATCGCTTTGGCGCCTGCCAGAATCTGCGGTTCGATAGCGATGAGTTCCGCGCCACCGGTTTGCGCCATGACCTGAATGTCGCACGCGCGCTGGAAGGTAAACATCATCAGAAAGGTATCGGCGATGGTGCCGCCACAGGTCAGCAGACCGTGGTTGTGCAGCATCAGGAAATTGTTCTCGCCCAGATCCGCCTGAAGGCGCGCCTTCTCTTCATGGTTCAGCGCCACGCCTTCATAGGCGTGATACGCCAGGCTTGACAGCACGAACAGCGACTGCTGGCTGATTGGCAACACGCCCTGCTTTTGCGCCGATACCGCGACACCTGAGGCGGTGTGCGTATGCAGCACGCAAACCACATCGTGCCGCACTTCGTGCACGGCGCTGTGGATGGTGTAGCCGGCGGGGTTGATCTCGTAAGGGCTGTCCATGAGTTTGTTGCCGGCCTGATCGACTTTCACCAGGCTCGACGCGGTGATCTCATGGAACATCAGACCGAACGGGTTGATCAGGAAATCTTCGGTGCCCGGCACCTTGGCGGAAATATGCGTGAAGATCAGATCGTCCCAGCCATGGGCGGCGACCAGACGATAACAAGCGGCGAGATCGACTCGGGTCTGCCATTCCGCAGCACTGACCTGGTCTTTGACATTAAGGGACGATTGGACGGGGGCTACGCTCACTGTATGCACCTCTGCGTTCTTATTGTTCTGCACGTGTCAGCAGTCTAGTCAGGCGCAGAGCATCGCGTAGTTGCATTAGCAGCCAGCTTGATGACTGAGCGGGTCAGCCAGGCAAACTCCTTGGATCCATGTCAAAGTAACGACGCCAACAAAGGCGCGGCAAACAGATTGAGCAATCCGGTCAGCACCATCACCAGCCCGGCAACAGAGCCTTCTTCGCCGCCGACCTCATGGGCCCGGCTGACCCCGGCACCGTGCGCGCCAACCCCGAACAACGCACCCCGCGCCAAAGCACTGCGCAACGGCAACCACTTCAACAACACGCCGCCAAGCATCGCGCCAAACACCCCGGTGAACATTACAAAAACCGCCGTCAACTCCGGCACGCCCCCCAGGTTCTGTGCCAGCGGCATGGCGAACGGTGTGGTGATCGAACGTGGCACCAGCGACATCGTCACCGAACTGTCGAGCGCCAGCGCCCTGGCCAGTCCGAACGAGGTGCCGATCGAGGCAGCACTGCCGGCAACCATGCCCAACAGCAGTGCCGACCAGTGCCGCATCAGCAAGCGCCGTTGCTGCCAGATCGGCACGGCGAAAGCCACGGTGACCGGGCCCAGCACCAGCATCAGCCAGTGGGTATTGCTGGAGTATTCGGCATAAGCCGTGTGCAACGGCACCGCGAGCGCCAGCAGTAACGCCGGCACCAGAATCAGTGGCGACAAAATGTAGCGCCCGGTGCGCCGATACAACCAGCGGCTGAACAGGTACGCCAACAGGGTGAAGGCCAGCCAGAACATCGGCATCCATTCAAGCTTCATGGGACCGCCTCATGCGCACGGCAAGCTCGACTGTGAAAGCCGTTACCAACATCACCATCAAGGTGCTGGCGGCAATCACCAACAAGATCCGCCAGCCGTCATTGCGCAACAGCGCGCCGTAGTCGAGCAGACTCATCAGCGCCGGAATGAAAAACAACAACATCTCGGCCATCAGCAAGCCCGCGCCCAATTGCAGCGCCGCCGGTTTCACCCAGCCAAAGGCAAATGCCAGCAGCAACAGCGCCATGCCGACTACGCCACCGGGAATCGGCCACGCCAGCCAGGCCGCCACTTGGCAACCGAGCAGGTAAAGGCCGAGCAATACCGCGAGTTCGGCGAGAAGACGAGACAGATGTTTGAGGGTGACGACGTTCATGATTTTGCTCCTGACAGGGGCATATTTTACGAAGCGCGCTGCCATCCCCGAAGCGAATTGTTAGACTCAATGCCATTCCAAAATGGAATCAGGCTATGGAACTCAAACAGCTGCGCAGTTTTGTCGAAGTCATGCATCAGGGCGGCTTCACCCAAGCCGCAAAAACCCTGCACATCAGCCAGTCAGCGGTGAGCAAACAAATCGCGCAACTGGAACAGAGCCTCGGCACGCCATTGCTCGAACGGCTCGGTTCGCAACTGCGCCTGACCGCCGCGGGCGGCGTGGTGCTGCAACGGGCCGAGAGCATGCTGCGCTTGCGCAATGAATTGCTCGCAGAACTGGATGATCTGAGTCATCTGGTGCGTGGAGAACTGCGCCTCGGACTGCCACTGCTGGGCAGTGACGCGCTGTTCGCCGGGCTGTTTGCCGAATACCGACGACGCTATCCGAATATCAACATTCAGTTGCTTGAGGGTGGCAGCCGCAATGTTGAACAAGCGGTGCTCAGCGGTGAACTGGAGTTGGGCGGCAGTCTGTTACCGAAGGATCCGCAATTCGACTGTCAGCCGTTCTGTGATGAGCCTCTCGACGCCCTGCTGCCGGCAGATCATCCGCTGGCAGGTCGGGGTGAGATCGGCCTGGAAGAATTGGCCGAGACGCCATTCCTGCTCTATCAACGCAGCTTCGTGCTCAACGACCGCTTGCTGCAGGCATGCCAGCAATTGGGCTTCACGCCGAAGGAAGGCGGACGCAGCGGTCAGGCGGATTTTCTTGCGGCGCTGGTGGCCGCCGGGCAAGGCGTGGTGCTGTTGCCCAGCGTGGTTGCACGCGGCCTGGTGCGGCCAGGCGTGGTGCGTCTGACCTTGCGAGCGCCGGATTATCTGCGTTGGGATATCGCGTTTATCTGGCGTCGCGGTGCGTATCTGTCGAAAGCCGCACAGGCGTGGCTGAGCCTGCTGCGCGAGCGGGCGATCAACCCTTGAGCGTGTCGATCAACTGCGCCAGCCAAGGCTCGGCATCGGTTTCCGGGGTGACGCTTTCGCTGGCGTCGATGCGCAGCATTTCTTGCACTTCACGCACACCCAGTTCGCCGAACAGCTCTCGCATTTGCTCGCCACCGCCGCAGAAGGTGTCGCCGTAACTGGCGTCGCCCAAGGCAATCACTGCGCCCGGCAAACCGCGCCATGCGGCTGGCAACTGGTCGCGAATCGCCGAATACAGCGGTTGCAGGTTGTCGGGCAATTCGCCCATGCCGGTGGTTGAGGTCACCGCGAGTAACGCTTCGGGGCCAAACGCCTGAAGGTCGGCGAGGCTGGCGCGCGAGTTGTAGAAGGTTTCAAAGCCAGCGTCTTTCAACAGGTTCTGGGCGTGGCGGGCGACTTCTTCGGCGGTGCCGTAGACCGAACCGGAGAGGATGGCGACTTTCATCAATCTGATCCTGAAACTGAAAAAAAGAGCGGCGATAGTAACAGCCTCCAATGCAAAGCTGCGACTGGATCTCAATTGGCGGTAATGGCCAGTAGACAGCGCCTACGGTTCTTCTAGAATGCGAGCCACTGACAACTCTGAAAGGATTCAAAGATGATCAACGCAAGCTTGTTGCAAATGGTGATCAACGCGTCGAACGACGGCATCGTGGTCGCCGAAAAAGAAGGTGAGCAGGACAACATCCTGATTTATGTGAATCCGGCCTTTGAACGTCTGACCGGCTATACCAGCGAAGAAATCCTCTATCAGGACTGCCGTTTCCTGCAGTCCGGGGATCGCGACCAAGAGAGCCTGGAACTGATTCGCGACACGTTGCGCGGCGGCGGATCGTGCCGGGAAATCCTGCGCAACTATCGCAAGGACGGCACGCCGTTCTGGAATGAACTGTCGCTTTCCACAGTAAAAAACGCCGATGACGGGCAGACTTATTTCGTTGGCGTGCAGAAGGACGTCACTGTTCAGGTCAAGGCTCAGCAACGCGTGGTGCAGCTGGAAGCGCAAGTCGCCGCACTCGAAGCCGAACTGGCTACGGTGAAAGCGACAAACGGTCAAAACAAAATCGCGAACTAAGTGTCATTAACTACAATCACCAATGACTTTGTAACTATATCTTTTGAGTTAGCCATGCAGCGCGACGCCCTCCTCACTCAGGATGAGCTGGATTTCATCCAGACCATGCAGCACAACCCGCAACTGAACGTGCGGGATGCGACGTCGAGTCTGCTGGTTAACGGCGGTTCACAGATCCGCGATTTGCTCACGCGCCTGGCCGCGCACGAGCAAGTGACCATTCAGGCCAACTTCGAAAACCAGCAGATGACCTTCCCGTTGCACCTGGTGGAAGATGAGTTTCACGCACTGCATCTGCGCCTCGGCGTGCCGAGTATTTACGAAGACGGCCCGATGGTACGGCCATGGCGCTTGACGCTCGAAGAGCCGGTAGCCCTGGAAAACGCCAAAGGTCAGCCAGGAATGTTGTGGGTACACGAGGTTTCGCACAAAGGTGTGCTGCTGGAAGTGCGCAACAAGACCAAACCGCCCAAACATTTCGCGTTGTGGTTCAGCCCTTCGGGTTACGAGCGGATTTCATTGCGCGGTAATTTCGAACGGGAAACCGAAAGCGGGTTCTACGCCTACGAGTTGAGCCAGACCGATACCGACGAAACCGAACGTCTGCGCCAGTTCATCCTGCAGCAACACCGCCTCACGCATCCTGCCCTTCACACCTGAGTTTCAGGTATCCAGATTGCCGGCCAGAAATTGCAGCATGCGTTGACGCATGTTTGCGCCTTCATTGCCCAGACAGGCAACAGAGGATCCGGCCAGGCTGTCCTGCGCCAGATCCGAAGCGTCGCCCGCCAGCATCAACTGACAATCGAGACTCAATGCCAACCGGTTCAAACGTCGAGGCAATTCGGTGCTGGGCGCGTGATTGGAAAACAGCACGAGTGCATCAGGTTTGATCTTTTCGCACACCAACGTCAGCTCATCGAACGGCTGACCTGTCGTCAGCACCCGAACACCGGAATTGCTATCGCTGAGAAACAGCGCCGCCACCAGCAATTCCAGCTCTCGACATTGCCCGGCCAGCGCGCTGACGATCACACGACGCGGTTGAGTGCCACGCAGCATGACGATCCGTTGCAACACCCGCGCTCGCAGGAACCCGTCGAAGAACAGCCACTCGCTGGTCTGCCCGAAAGCGTCTTGGCGCTGCAGCAATTGCAGCCACAGCGGCATGAGGATGTCCTGAAACACCACCGGCAATGAGTATGAAGAGAAAATCTGACCATAGACGCGGTCCAGTTGCTGGTCGTCGAACGCACTCACCGCCTGCTGGATCTGCTCCTGCCATTGCAGGTAATCGGCTTGCACCAAATCATCGGGGATGATGTGCGCCAGCACTTTCTTCGGTTCGGTTTTAGCCAGGATCTTGCCGACTTTACTCACGGCAACACCACGATCAATCCAGTCAACGATGCCGCGCACGCGCTCGATATCGGTCATCGAGTAGAGCCGGTGCCCACTTTCGGTGCGTGTCGGCTGAATCAAACCATAGCGTCGCTCCCAGGCGCGCAAGGTCACCGGGTTGACACCGGTGAGGCGCGCAACCTCGCGGATCGGGAACAGATCGGCGCGCTCGAGCGCAACAGATGCCTCCAAAGCAGGGCTTGCGTCGGTGATCACAGGCATATGGCGCTCAACTTCCATGTCGGTTCAATTGGATCCCATTCTAACGCTTATGTCCCATTGGGTTTCAAGTGATGAAATGCGACGAAAGTCGCTGGTTTATTCGCGAAAAAACGGAATAATCCTTGCTTGCTGAAAAACGCAGGCCTCTACCCCGGTCCTGCGTCAGGCGAAATTCCTACCCGGAGTGACGCACTCGAAATACGGAGATACAAAATGTCTACTTCCCCCGTCACGCTGATGGTTGCCCGTCGCGTCGCCGACGGCCGTTATCAGGATTTGATCGCCTGGCTGCGCGAAGGCGAACAACTGGCCACTGATTTCCCCGGTTACCTGGGCTCTGGCGTGCTCGCTCCGCCCCCCGGCGACAACGAATTCCAGATCATTTTCCGCTTTGCCGACGAACACACGCTGCATGCGTGGGAACATTCGGCGTCCCGCACCGCGTGGTTGAGCCGTGGCAGCGATCTGTTTGCCCACCCGAAAGAGCATCGGGTCAGCGGTATCGAAGGCTGGTTCGGCGCGGCCGGTCAGCGTCCACCGCGCTGGAAGCAGGCCGTCGCGATCTGGCTGGCGTTCTTTCCAGTGTCACTGCTGTTCAACTTTGTCCTCGGCCCGTTGCTTGCCGACATGAGTTTGTTGCCGCGCGTGCTGATCAGCACGGCGTGCCTGACGCCACTGATGGTTTACTTCTTTATTCCGCTGTCGACCCGCTTGCTGGCGAACTGGCTGAACAGCACGCCGGTGCGACTGCCTGTTTCGGCAGCACCTCAGAAACATTAAAGATCGCAGCCTCGTTGCACTCGACAGCTCCTACAGGACTGAATACAGACCAGAGTAGGAGCTGCCGAAGGCTGCGATCTTTTCAGGCTCGTCGCTGTTATAGTTTTTGCTCCAGCCGCGACGCGAGCCGTTCATGACCCTTTCTTCCGCTCCGATCCTCATCACCGGTGCCGGCCAGCGTGTCGGCCTGCATTGCGCGCAACGGTTACTCGAAGACGGCCATCGCGTCATCTTCACCTACCGCAGCGAACGCCCCGGCGTGCAAACGCTGCGTGATCTGGGCGCCATCGGCCTGTTCGCCGACTTTTCCAGCGAGGCCGGGATTCTCGCCTTTATCGAAGCACTGAAAACCCACACCGAGAGCCTGCGCGCCATCGTGCACAACGCTTCCGAATGGCTGGCCGAAACTCCGGGCAGCGAGGCCGAAGCCTTCACGCGCATGTTCAATCTGCACATGCTCGCACCGTATCTGATCAACCTGCACTGTGGCGAATTGCTGCAACGCTCGACGCCCGCCGACATCATCCACATCAGCGACGATGTCACCCGCAAAGGTAGCAGCAAGCACATCGGCTATTGCGCGACCAAGACCGGGCTCGACAGCCTGACCCTGTCCTTCGCCGCCCGCTATGCGCCGGCCATCAAGGTCAACGGCATCGCGCCAGCCCTGCTATTGTTCAATCCTGACGACGACGCGGCGTACCGCGCCAAGGCCCTGGCCAAATCCGCGCTGGGCATCGAGCCCGGCAGCGAAGTGATCTATCAGAGCCTGCGCTATCTGCTCGACAACCCTTATGTCACCGGTACGACCCTGACCGTCAACGGCGGAAGGCACGTCAAATAACACCTGCCTGCGAGGCTGCCCATGAGCCGCTCACTGCCCGAGAACTACCGCGAAATCCTCATCGGCCTCGGTGAAGATCCCGACCGCGAAGGACTGCTCGATACGCCAGTGCGCGCGGCCAAGGCCATGCAATACCTGTGTCACGGTTACGAACAGAGCGTCGATGAGATTGTTAACGGCGCGCTGTTTGCCTCGGACAGTGACGAAATGATCATCGTCGCCGACATCGAGTTGTACTCGTTGTGCGAACATCACCTGTTGCCCTTCATCGGCAAGGCCCATGTGGCTTATATTCCGACAGGTAAGGTGCTGGGCCTGTCGAAAATCGCGCGACTGGTGGACATGTTCGCCCGGCGCCTGCAGATTCAGGAAAACCTCACCCGGCAAATTGCCGATGCGGTGCAACAGGTCACCGATGCTGCCGGCGTCGCCGTCGTCATTGAGGCCAGACACATGTGCATGATGATGCGCGGTGTCGAAAAACAGAATTCGACCATGAACACCTCGGTCATGCTCGGCGCGTTCCGCGAGTCGAGCAACACCCGCCAGGAGTTCCTGCAATTGATTGGACGGAGCAAGTAAATGCCACAACTTCAGCCGGGAATGGCGCGCATCCGGGTCAAGGATCTGCGCTTGCGCACCTTTATCGGGATCAACGAGGACGAAATCCTCAACAAGCAGGATGTGCTGATCAACCTGACCATTCTGTATGCCGCGCAGGAAGCGGTGCGTGACAACGACATTGATCACGCACTGAATTACCGCACGATCACCAAAGCGATCATCGCCCACGTCGAGGGCAATCGCTTTGCGCTGCTTGAACGCCTGACTCAGGAATTGCTCGATCTGGTGATGAGCAACGGTTCGGTGCTGTACGCCGAAGTCGAAGTCGACAAGCCCCATGCGTTGCGATTTGCCGAGTCGGTTTCGATCACACTCGCCGCCAGCCGCTGAGTGCGTCTGGCGCATTGGCCGTCAGACTTTTATCATCCGCGCCACGAATTGACTGCACAGAGCCCATCATGACCGAGCAACAACGCCTCGAACTCGAAGCCGCCGCCTTCCGCCGGCTGGTCGCCCACCTGGACAGCCGCAAGGACGTACAGAACATCGACCTGATGAACCTCGCCGGGTTCTGCCGCAACTGCCTGTCGAAGTGGTACAAGGCCGAAGCCGACGAGCGCCAGATCGAGGTCAGCCTCGACGATGCTCGCGAAGTGGTTTACGGCATGCCATACGCCGAGTGGAAAGCCCAATATCAGCAAGAAGCCAACGCCGACCAGCAAGCGGCGTTCGCCAAAGGAAAAACCCATGAGTGATCTGAACACCCTGCGCACCAGCCTCAAAAGCGGCGAACACGCTTTCGCCGACACCCTGGCGTTCATCGCCGCCGGTTACGATTATCAGCCGCAAGCCTTCAACAACGGTGGTGTGGAAAACGCCGCCGGACAGAACGAAGGTTCGTGCAAGACTTTGGGTCTGGCGTTGCTGGAAGGTCTGAGCGATGAAGAAGCGCTGTTGGCGTTCGGCGAGCATTATCGCTCGGTAGTGGCGACGCCTGAGGGCAGTGATCACGGCAATATTCGCGCGTTGATCAAACACGGTCTGGCCGGCGTCAAATTCACCGCACAGCCCCTGACTCGCCGCTGATTCCAGCTGCAACGCCCCCCCCCCTGTAGGAGTGAGCCTGCTCGCGATAGCGGTGTATCAGTCGACTCATATGTTGACCGGTACACCGCTATCGCGAGCAGGCTCACTCCTACAATGAATTGCGTTGGAGCAGGAGTAACGGGCACAAAAAAACCGGCCGAAGCCGGTTTTTTTATGCCTGCGATCTTAGAACGAAGCGTTCTGCAGACCGTCCAGGTAACGCTCGGTGTCCAGTGCCGCCATGCAGCCAGCGCCGGCCGAGGTGATCGCCTGACGGTAAACGTGGTCAGCCACGTCACCGGCGGCGAAGATGCCTTCGACGCTGGTCGCAGTCGCATTGCCTTCACGGCCGCCGTGCACCACCAGATAACCGTCTT
Organism: Pseudomonas sp. AC242; assembly: GCF_979258655.1. Taxonomy (NCBI): domain Bacteria; kingdom Pseudomonadati; phylum Pseudomonadota; class Gammaproteobacteria; order Pseudomonadales; family Pseudomonadaceae; genus Pseudomonas; species Pseudomonas sp. AC242. The sequence continues at coordinate 258,358 of NZ_OZ409873.1, read as the reverse complement.
TGAGGGTCAACTGGCCTTCGAACAGCGAAGTGTTCGGAGTGTGGCCGATGGCAATGAACACGCCGTCAACGGTGATTTCATCGAAACTGCCGTCGTTGTTCTTCAGACGCGCACCGGTCACGCCCATGTTGTCGCCCAGGACTTCGTCGAGGTTGGCGTTCAACTTGAGGATGATCTTGCCTTCGGCGACGCGAGCGTTGAGCTTGTCGATCAGGATTTTCTCGGCGCGGAAGGTTTCGCGACGGTGGATCAGGGTTACGGTGCTGGCGATATTGGCCAGGTACAGTGCCTCTTCAACAGCGGTGTTGCCGCCGCCGACCACTGCAACAGGCTTGTTGCGGTAGAAGAAACCGTCGCAGGTCGCGCAGGCCGAAACGCCTTTGCCCATGAACGCTTCTTCCGAAGGCAGGCCCAGGTAACGCGCGCTGGCGCCGGTGGCGATGATCAGGGCGTCGCAGGTGTAGGTCGCGCTGTCGCCGGTCAGAGTGTAAGGCTTGGCAGCGAAGTCGACGGCGTTGATGTGATCGAAAACGATCTCGGTTTCAAAACGCTCGGCGTGCTCGCGCATGCGTTCCATCAGGGCTGGACCGGTCAGACCGTGGACATCGCCCGGCCAGTTGTCGACTTCGGTGGTGGTGGTCAGTTGACCGCCAGCCTGCATGCCGGTGATCAGCAGTGGCTTGAGGTTGGCACGGGCCGCGTATACCGCAGCGCTGTAACCGGCAGGGCCGGAACCGAGAATAATCACTCGCGAATGACGGACTTCAGACATGACCTGCTCCTGTTGACCGGGCCGAAAAACGGGCACGGATCGCCGGACTGCCGGCGGGAATAAAAAAGGACCGTGGAAAACCTTGGGGAAGGCTTGAGCTCGACAGTCCTGTAAAAAGTTGGGTGCAGCGTATCGAGGGGGGCAAGATTAAGGAAATACGGTTTAACAATCCAGCTCATAGGTGGTCTCTATGCCGTCACACTGACGAGATGGACGTCTTTGTTACAGTGAATGTCGATCGCTCTGCCGCGCTTTCACAGGCGTTGCAAAGTCGGTAAGGTCGGCGCGTTTTCCCTTGCTCGGAGCACCTTATGCCCGCCCCTGTTCTGTCCGGCCCGCAATACCTGCGCGAAGGCCTGAAACTGGTCCTCAGCCCAGGCCTGCGCCTGTTCGTATTGTTGCCGCTGGTGATCAACCTGGTGCTGTTCGTCGGATTGATCTATCTGGCCGGCCACCAGTTCAGCCTGTGGGTCGATACGCTGATGCCGTCGCTGCCGGAATGGCTGAATTTCCTCAGCTACATCCTCTGGCCACTGTTTGTCGTGCTGGTGGCGCTGATGGTGTTTTTTACCTTCACCATGCTGGCCAACGTGATCGCCGCACCGTTCAACGGCTTTCTTGCGGAAAAAGTCGAAGTGGTGGTGCGTGGCACCGATGATTTCCCGGCGTTCAGCTGGGGTGAACTGATTGCGATGGTCCCGCGCACCCTCGCCCGGGAAATGCGCAAGCTCGGCTACTTTCTGCCCCGCGCCATCGGTCTCTTCATCCTGTCGTTCATCCCGGTGGTGAACATCATCGCCGCACCGCTGTGGTTGTTGTTCGGCGTGTGGATGATGGCGATCCAGTACATCGACTACCCGGCGGACAACCACAAACTGGGCTGGAACGAAATGCTCGCCTGGCTGCGCCAGAAGCGCTGGCAGAGCATGAGTTTTGGCGGGATCGTCTATCTGGTGCTGCTGATTCCGGTGGTCAACATTCTGATGATGCCGGCGGCGGTGGCCGGGGCGACGTTGTTTTGGGTGCGTGAACGCGGTGCTGAGAATCTCGTCACTCAACGCTGAGCACGTCACAAATCCATCATCCGAACGTCACAAGCACGACATGGCCTCAGTCGACACTGAGGCCATGACGACAGCTCTACACATCACCCTGATCAGCGAAACCTTTCCACCGGAAATCAACGGGGTGGCCAATACTCTTGGCCGCTTGTGCGATGGGCTGCGCGCGCGCGGCCACCAAGTGGAACTGGTGCGCCCGCGTCAGGCCGGCGATCCGCAGCGCAGTGAAGACGACGCGTTGCTGTTGTGCCGTGGCTGGCCGTTGCCGGGATATCCGGGGCTGCAATGGGGGCAATCGTCGATGCACAAACTGCTGCGACGCTGGAAACGTCAGCGTCCCGATGTGCTGTACATCGCCACGGAAGGCCCACTCGGCTTATCGGCCCTGCGTGCGGCGCGGCGTTTGGGCATTTCGGTGGTTAGCGGGTTTCACACCAACTTTCAGCAATACACCAGTCAGTACGGCCTCGGACTGCTGACGCGAATGCTGACGCATTATTTGCGCTGGTTTCACAATCGCTCGGCCATGACTCTGGTGCCGAGCGTCAGCCAGCGACTGGAACTGGAGCGACGCCATTTCGAGCGCTTGGCGCTGTTGTCGCGCGGTGTCGACAGCCAGCTATTTCATCCAAGCAAACGGCTGAATGCCTTGCGTGAGCAATGGGGCCTGTCCGAGCAGGACATTGCGGTGATCCACGTAGGACGACTCGCGCCGGAGAAGAACCTTGGCCTGCTCAAACGCTGCTTCGAAAAACTGCGGGACACTTATCCACAGCGCAATCTGAAACTGATCGTGGTCGGCGACGGGCCGCAACGGCTAGCGCTGGAAAAGGATTTGCCCGAGGCGATTTTCTGCGGCTCACAGCGTGGTGAAGCGTTGGCGGCGCACTACGCGTCCGGCGATATATTTCTGTTTCCCAGCCTGACCGAAACCTTCGGCAATGTCGTGCTGGAGGCACTGGCCTCGGGGCTGGGTGTGGTGGCTTACGATCAAGCTGCAGCGGCGCAGCATATTCGCCATGGTTACAACGGCGTGCTGGCGATGCCCGGTGATGAACAGGCGTTCTGCGAGGCGGCGGCGTGGTTGCTGGAAGAGGATGAGGCGTTGCGCTGCGTGCGTTTGAATGCGCGGCAGCATGCGAGCCGCCAGGGATGGCCGGCGGTTATCGAGCAGTTTGAAAAGCATTTGCGCGGGGCTTGTGTGGGGGAGCAAGTGGTGCCGAATGCGCAGACATTGCCTTGAATTATTGTTGCGTTTGAAACCGCCATCGCTGGCAAGCCAGCTCCCACAGGGATTTCCAGTGACCACAGGTCGTGTGAACACCCATGAAACCTGTGGGAGCTGGCTTGCCAGCGATAGCGTCAGTAGGGGCGCTGGTTAAACCAGCGTCATCAACGCCTCACGGCTGAACGGCAAAATATCCTGTTCACGCCCTTCGCGGACTTTTTGCGCCCAATCCGGATCGACCAACAGCGCGCGCCCAACCGCCACCAGATCGAATTCCTCTTTGTTCAAACGCTCCAGCAGGTTCTCCAGACTGGCCGGTTGCGCGACCTTGTCGGTGTTGACCATGAACTGCAGGAACTCGCCATCGAGACCGACGCTACCGACGGTGATGGTCGGCTTGCCGGTGAGCTTGCGGGTCCAGCCTGCCAGGTTCAGCTCGGAACCATCGAACTCCGGCTCCCAGAAACGCCGCGTCGAGCAGTGGAAAATATCCACACCGGCGTCGGACAACGGCTTGAGGAATTCGCCCAGTGCTTCTGGGGTTTGCACCAGACGCGCGGTGTAATCCTGCTGCTTCCACTGCGAGAAACGGAAGATGATCGGGAAACCTTCGCCAACGGCCGCACGCACCGCTTGAATCAGTTCGATGGCGAAGCGCGAACGGTTGGCCAGGCTGCCGCCGTATTCGTCGCTGCGCTGGTTGCTGCCTTCCCAGAAAAACTGGTCGATCAGGTAACCGTGCGCACCGTGGATTTCCACGCCGTCCATGCCGATGCTTTGTGCGTCTTTGGCCGCTTGAGCGAAGGCTGCGATCACGTCCTGGATGTCTTGCTTGGTCATGCCGTGCACCACGACCTGACCGTCCTTGAGTTTTTCCGACGGGCCGTAAGCCGGCACGCTAGCGTCCGGCTCGGTGCCGATGCGGCGTACGCTGCCCACATGCCACAGCTGCGGAACAATCTTGCCGCCTTCAGCGTGAACGGCGTCGACGACTTTCTTCCAGCCGGCCAATGGCGCGTCACCAAAGAACTGCGGCACGTTCGGGTAACCGTTGGAGGCGATGTGGCCGACGGTGGTGCCTTCGGTGATGATCAGGCCGACACCGGCCGCTGCGCGACGACGGTAGTACTCGATGACTTTCGAATTAGGCACGCCGCCCGGGGAGAAGGAGCGAGTCATCGGCGCCATGACCACGCGGGTCGGCAGTTCGAGGGCACCGAGGTGGAACGGTTTGAACAAGGCTTGAACGGGCATCGATGGGCTCCACAGAGAAGGCTTTATGACGGCGATAATATGGAGACGTGAACCCTTTGAACAGCACTATTGATTTGGGTGATTAAGGATTAAAAGACGCAAAGCAAAAGATCGCAGCCTTCGGCAGCTCCTACATGGGGTTTTGAGGTCACCTGCAGGAGCTGCCGAAGGCTGCGATCTTTTGATCTTGCTGTTTCAGCTCAGCGCTTTTTCAATCGCATGCACAATGGTCGGATCATCCGGCGCCGTACGCGGCGAGAACCGCGCCAACACCCGGCCGTCCTTGCCGAGCAAAAACTTTTCGAAATTCCAGGTAATGTCACCGGGAAACTCCGCGCCCTCGCCCGCCAACAGACGGTAGAGCTGATGACGCTCGTGGCCGTTGACTTCGAGCTTGCTCGACAACGGAAACGTCACGCCATAGTTAAGGCTGCAGAAGTCCTGAATTTCTTTTTCAGAACCGGGTTCCTGACCGGCAAACTGGTTGCACGGCAGGCCCAGCACACTGAAGCCTTTGCCTTTGAATTGCTGATGGAGGTTTTCCAGCGCCGCGTACTGTGGGGTCAAGCCGCACTTGGAGGCGACGTTGACCACCAGCACGACTTGGCCCTTGAACGGCGCCAGCGGTAGCTCCTGGCCATCCAGGGCTGTCAACTTAAGGTCGTGAAAAGCACTCATGACGAACTCCAGGATTCCCATGTTCTACTCGAAACAGCCACTTGGCGAGGCCACCAAGGACAGCCGCGGACTAAAAAGGCGCCCGCAGGCGCCTCTCCAGTACTCGAAGCTTAGCGCAGAAAATCAGTGGTGATGGCCACCTTCGCCATGGACGTGGCCATGAGCGATTTCTTCCTGGCTGGCGTCACGGATGTCAACGATCTTCACTTTGAAGTTCAGGCGCTGACCGGCCAGTGGGTGGTTGCCGTCGACTGTTACGTCGTCGCCGTCGAGGTCACGGATGGTGACGATTTGCATCTGGCCGTCCGGCGCCGAAGCGTGGAACTGCATGCCGACTTCCAGCTCGTCAACGCCTTCGAACATGCTGCGGCTCAGGGTGCTGACCAGCTCAGCAGCGTATTCACCGTAAGCGTCTTCCGGCTCAACGGAAACTTCCAGCTCGTCACCAACAGCTTTGCCTTCCAGCGCTTTTTCCAAGCCTGGAATGATGTTACCTGCGCCTTGCAGGTAGACCAGCGGAGCGCCGCCGGCGGAGCTGTCGATGACCTCACCAGCGTCGTTGGTCAGGGTATAGTCGATGGAGACAGCCTTATTGGCGGCGATCAGCATGGGGCGAGACCTTTTGCATAAGAATATAGAAAGGCCAAGTTTAGCGAAGCAAACGCGCGAAAGCGAACACAACCCGGACAAACGGGTTTCAACGATCGCAGGCTTCCATCAAGACGAAGAAGGCCATTGGGTGGCCGAGCTTTCCTGTGGCCACACCCAACACCTGCGCCATCAGCCGCCCTGGCAATCACGTGCCTGGGTGCTCGACCCGGCGCAACGTATTGAAAAAATAGGCCAACCCTTTGCCTGCGGTTGGTGCGCACAAGGCTCGGTTAGCGATAACCTTGGCGACTGAATTTCGGCAGATTGTCAGTAAAAGATGATCGCCATTGCCATGCACCCTTAGAGAATTCGCATGCAAACTTTTTTTATCGCGCCCACCGATTTTGGCGTGGGTCTGACCTCCATCAGCCTCGGGCTGGTGCGTACGCTGGAGCGAGCGGGCCTGAAAGTCGGCTTCTTCAAACCGATTGCGCAGCCGCACCCCGGCGACACCGGCCCTGAACGTTCCACCGAACTGGTGGCGCGCACACATGGCCTGAAACCACCGCAGCCGCTGGGCCTGGCCCACGTCGAGCGGATGCTTGGCGACGGTCAGCTCGATGAGTTGCTCGAAGAAATCATCACCCTGTATCAGCAAGCCGCCATCGGCAAAGACGTGCTGGTCGTCGAAGGCATGGTGCCGACCCGCAGCGCCAGCTACGCCGCGCGAGTCAACCTGCACCTGGCCAAGAGCCTCGATGCCGAGGTGATTCTGGTTTCGGCGCCGGAAAACGAAGTACTTGCCGAGCTGTCCGGTCGCGTCGAGTTGCAGGCGCAATTGTTCGGTGGGCCGAAAGACCCGAAAGTCCTCGGCGTGATCCTCAACAAGGTCAAGACCGACGAGAGCATGGACGCCTTCGCCACGCGTCTGAAAGAGCATTCGCCGTTGCTGCGCAGCGGTGATTTCCGTCTGCTTGGCTGCATTCCGTTCCAGCCTGAACTCAACGCACCACGCACCCGTGACGTCGCCGACCTGATGGGCGCGCAAGTGCTCAATGCCGGTGACTACGAAACCCGGCGCATGACCAAAATCATCATTTGCGCACGGACCATGCGCAACACCGTCGAGCTGCTCAAGCCCGGCGTGCTGGTGGTGACACCGGGTGATCGCGACGACATCATCCTCGCCGTCAGCCTGGCGGCGATCAACGGCGTGCCGCTGGCCGGTCTGCTGCTGACCAGCGACACCTTGCCTGATCCACGCATCATGGACTTGTGCCAAGGCGCGTTGCAGGCCGGTTTGCCGGTGTTGTCGGTGAGCACCGGCTCTTACGACACCGCCAACCTGCTCAACGGCCTGAACAAGGAAATCCCCATCGACGACCGCGAGCGTGCGGAAATCATCACTGATTTTGTCGCCAGCCATCTCGACGCCAAGTGGCTGCACCAGCGTTGCGGCACGCCACGGGAAATGCGCCTGTCGCCCGCCGTATTCCGCTATCAGTTGATTCAGCGCGCGCAGGCGGCGAACAAGCGCATCGTCCTGCCCGAAGGCAGCGAGCCGTTCACCGTGCAAGCGGCGGCGATCTGTCAGGAACGCGGGATTGCCCGTTGCGTGTTGCTGGCCAAACCTGCAGACGTCGAAGCGGTCGCTCGCGCCCAAGGCATCGTGCTGCCGCCGGGGCTGGAGATTCTCGATCCGGATTTGATCCGCGAGCGCTACGTCGAGCCGATGGTCGCCCTGCGCAAAACCAAAAGCCTCAATGCACCAATGGCCGAGCAGCAGCTGGAAGACACCGTGGTGATCGGCACCATGATGCTTGCACTGGATGAAGTCGACGGCCTGGTCTCGGGCGTGATCAACACCACCGCCAATACCATCCGCCCGGCCCTGCAGTTGATCAAGACTGCCCCGGGCTGCACGCTGGTGTCGTCGGTGTTCTTCATGCTCTTCCCGGAGGAAGTGCTGGTTTACGGTGACTGCGTGATGAATCCGCACCCGAGCGCCAGCGAACTGGCCGAGATCGCCCTGCAAAGCGCTGACTCGGCGGCGGCATTCGGCATCACTCCGCGTGTGGCGATGATCAGCTACTCCAGCGGCGAATCGGCCACCGGCGAAGAAGTCGAGAAAGTCCGCGAAGCCACCCTGCTCGCCCACGAACAACAGCATTCACTGCTGATCGACGGCCCGCTGCAATACGACGCTGCTGCCAACGCCGACGTGGCCCGGCAACTGGCGCCGAACAGTCAGGTGGCCGGCCGCGCCACGGTGTTTGTGTTCCCCGATCTGAACACCGGCAACACCACGCACAAAGCCGTGCAACGCAGCGCCGATTGCGTCAGCCTCGGGCCGATGCTGCAAGGCCTGCGCAAACCAGTGAATGACTTGCCGCGCGGCGCGCAGGTCGATGACATCGTCTACACCATCGCCCTCACCGCGATTCAAGCCGCCAACCGACCTATGGATGTGTAAATGCTGGATTTTCTACCTGCACCGTTGCGCGGCGTGATTGCCTCGCTGCTGTTGGCACTTAATACGATTCTGCTGTGCTCGTTTCTGTTCTGCGTGGCGCTGATCAAAGTGTTGCCGTTCGATTTCGCCCGGCGAGCTTCGCTCTGGCTGATGAGCCATACCCATGAAGCGTGGATCAGCAACAACAAGGGCTGGATGAACCTGGTGCGCCGCACGCGCTGGCACATCAGCGGTTTGCAAGGCCTCGACTATCAACACTCATATCTGATCACCAGCAACCACCAGAGCTGGGTCGATATTCTGGTGCTGCAATACGTGCTCAACCGCCGTATTCAGCCGCTGAAATTCTTCCTCAAACAGGAACTGATCTGGGTACCGGTGATCGGTCTGGCCTGGTGGGCGCTGGGCTTTCCGTTCATGAAACGCTACTCCAAGGCGTACCTGGCCAAGCACCCGGAGAAGAAAGGCAAAGACCTGGAAACCACCCGTAAGACTTGCGCGAAGTTTCGTAATAACCCGGTGGGAATTTTCAACTTCGTCGAAGGTACGCGGTTCACTGAAGGTAAGCATGCGCAGCAGCAGTCGCCGTTCAAATACCTGCTCAAGCCCAAGGCTGGCGGAATTGCGTTTGTGCTGGATGCGATGGGTGAACAGCTGGAGTCGATCGTCAACGTGACGATCCACTACCCGGCCGGGCGTCCCGGGTTCTGGGACCTGCTGTGCGGCAATGTGCGCGATGTACTGGTGCACTTTGAGGAGCTGAAGATTCCGCAGCAGTTCATTGGCAAGAATTACGATCAGGACGGCGAATATCGATTGCAGTTTCAGGGCTGGATCAATCAGCTGTGGCTGGACAAGGATGCGCTGCTGGAACAGATGCACCGCGAATATCCAGCGAATTAAAGATCAAAAGATCGCAGCCTTCGGCAGCTCCTACAGGGTGTACGCCGATCCAATGTAGGAGCTGCCGAAGGCTGCGATCTTTTGACACTCTCAAAGCGACAAAAAAGCCCGCCGATGATCACTCATCGGCGGGCTTTTTCTTGCAGCTTGAAGCTAGAAGCCAGTCGCTGCTTCAGTGCTTAGATCGCGCCACGCTTGCGCAGCAGATCCAGCACTTGCTTGACGCTCTCTTCCACACTCAGCGTCTGCGTGTCGATCACCAGATCGGCATTCAGCGGTACGTCGTACGGGAAGGATTCGCCCGGGATGTTGTCGCCAGCGGCGGCATACAGACCTTGCGGATCACGCTCGGCGCACACGGCCGGCGAGGCCTGTACGTAGACCGTCAGCAGACGATCCTTGCCGATCAGATCCTTGGCTTGCTCACGCCCTTCAGCGCTTGGCGCGACGAACGAGGCCAAGGTCAGCAGACCCGCTTCGTTGAACTGACGCGCGACGTGCGCGGCACGACGCCAATTCTCGGTGCGACCGGCGCGATCCTGTGGCAGGCCTTTGTTCAGGTCCTGACGCAGGTTCTGGCCATCCAGCACAAACACCGCACGGCCCATGTCGAACAGCTTGCGCTCGACCGCGTAAGCCAGCGTGCTCTTGCCCGCGCCCGACAGGCCGCTGAACAGCACAGTGGCCGGTTGCTGACCGAAGCGCTGAGCGCGTTCTTCAGTGGCAACATGCGCCAGTTTGCCGTGATGGGTGGCGGTACCGTGGGTCACTGGCTGCGCGACGATCATGCCGGCGCCAACGGTACCGTTGGTCAAACGGTCGATGATGATGAACGCGCCGGTGGTGCGGTTGCTTTCGTAACCGTCGAGGGCGATCGGCGCGTCGAGCGCGATCTTCACCTTGCCGATTTCGTTGAGCTGCAACGCGCTCGCCGGGCCTTCTTCGAGGGTGTTGACGTCGACCTTGTTGACGATGCTGGCGATCGAGCCCGGCACGTAACTGGTGGCGCGTTTGATGTCGTATTTCTTGCCAGGCAGCATCGGCTCTTCAGCCATCCACACCAGCATCGCTTCGAAGCTGTCGGTGACCGGCGGCACGTTGTCGGCATGCACCAGCAGGTCGCCACGGGAGATGTCGATTTCGTCTTCCATGGTCAACGTTACCGCCTGACCTGGACCTGCGTGCTCCAGCTCACCTTCGAAGGTAACGATGGATTTCACGCGGCTACTCTTGCCCGACGGCAGCACCACGACTTCGTCGCCCTTGTGCACGATGCCGCTGGCCAGGGTGCCGGCGAAACCACGGAAGTTCAGGTTCGGACGGTTGACGTACTGCACCGGGAAACGCAGATCGGTGAAGTTGCGGTCGCCCGCGACTTCCACGGTCTCGAGGATTTCCATCAGCGACTGGCCGGTGTACCACGGCGAGCGCTCGGACTTGTTCACCACGTTGTCGCCCTTGAGGGCAGACATCGGCACGAAGTGCATGCTGGTCGGCTTCATCTTCAAGCCTTCGGCGAACTTCAGGTAGTCAGCCTTGATCGACTCGAACACGCCTTCATCGAAGTCCTTCAAGTCCATCTTGTTGATGGCGACGACGATGTGTTTGATCCCCAGCAGGGAGGCGATGAAGCTGTGGCGACGGGTCTGGGTCTGCACGCCGTAACGCGCGTCGACCAAAATGATCGCCAGGTCACAGGTGGAGGCACCGGTGGCCATGTTGCGGGTGTACTGCTCATGGCCGGGCGTGTCGGCGATGATGAATTTGCGTTTGGCGGTGGAGAAATAGCGGTAGGCGACATCGATGGTGATGCCCTGCTCACGCTCGGCCTGCAGGCCGTCAACCAGCAACGCCAGGTCGATGTCATCACCGGTGGTGCCGACTTTCTTCGAATCGCGGGTAATCGCTTCGAGGTGATCTTCGTAGATCATCTTCGAGTCGTGCAGCAGGCGCCCGATCAGGGTGCTCTTGCCGTCATCGACGTTACCGCAGGTCAAAAAGCGCAGCAGTTCCTTACGTTCGTGCTGGCCCAGGTAGGCGAGGATGTCCTCGCTGATCAAATCAGATACGTGCGACATGACAGCCCCTTAGAAATAGCCTTGACGTTTTTTATCTTCCATCGAGCCGGCGCCATCGTGGTCGATGACTCGGCCCTGGCGCTCGGAAGTTCGCGTCAGGAGCATTTCTTGAATGATGTCCGTGAGGCTTTCGGCCTCGGACTCCACGGCGCCCGTCAACGGGTAGCAGCCAAGGGTGCGGAAACGCACTTTCTTTTTGACGATGCGCGCTTTGTCTTCATCGGACAGGTGCTCGAGGATGCGCTCGTCGTCGATCATGATCAGCGTGCCGTTCTTCTCGATCACTTCGCGTTCGGCGGCGAAGTACAACGGCACAATCGGGATGCCTTCGAGGTAGATGTACTGCCAGATGTCCAGTTCGGTCCAGTTCGACAGCGGGAATACGCGGATCGATTCGCCCTTGTTGACCTTGCCGTTGTAGACGTTCCACAGCTCGGGACGCTGATTTTTCGGGTCCCAGCGGTGCTTGCTGTCGCGGAACGAGTACACGCGCTCTTTGGCACGGGATTTCTCTTCATCGCGACGGGCGCCGCCGAAGGCTGCGTCGAAACCATGCTTGTCGAGTGCCTGTTTCAGGCCTTCGGTTTTCATGATGTCGGTGTGCTTGGCACTGCCGTGGGTGAACGGGTTGATGTTCTGCGCCACGCCATCGGGGTTGATGTGGGTGATCAGGTCCAGGCCCAGTTCTTCGACCATCTTGTCGCGGAACTTGTACATCTCCTGGAATTTCCAGCGGGTGTCGACGTGCATCACCGGAAACGGCAGTTTGCCCGGAAAGAACGCCTTGCGTGCCAGGTGCAGCATCACGGCGGAGTCTTTACCGATGGAGTACAGCATCACCGGGTTATCGAACTCGGCGGCCACCTCGCGGATGATGTGGATGCTTTCCGCCTCCAGCTGTTTCAGATGCGTCAGTTTGTCGACCATGGCTACTCACGAAAACTTTCTTATGAACGGCCAGCGGGCCGTGTTCGAGCGGGGAATCCTAGCACAGCGGCCTCTTCTAATCAGGACGCCAACTAGATCGAAAGGGTATATGAATATGCCCACTCGTTTGGGCGCCGCCCCCTGTAGGCGCTGCCGAAGGCTGCGATCTTTTTGATCTGGTCTGTTAAAAAACAAGATCAAAAGATCGCAGCCTTCGGCAGCTCCTACACACGGAACGGCGTGAAATCAGATCGGGTTGGGGCAGTCGATGAAGATGTGTTCGACGGCAAAGCGTTTTGCCAGGTAGTCGCCCAGCGCCTGTACGCCATAGCGCTCGGTGGCGTGGTGGCCGGCGGCAATGAAGCTGATGTCGTTCTCGCGGGCACTGTGGAAGGTCTGTTCGGAAGCCTCACCGCTCAGATAGAGATCGACGCCTGCGGCGACGGCTTGATCGATATAGCCCTGACCGCCGCCGGTGCACCAGCCGACCCGGCGGATCATCGGATTACCTTCAATCAGCAACGGTTCGCGGCCCATGACTTCTTGCACCTTGCGGGCGAAATCGCGCGCGGTCATCGGCTCTTTCAAAGACCCGACCAGACCAACGATTTTAAGATTATCCGGATCCAGCGGGCCTTCAACAGTGATGTCCAATTGCCGAGCAAGCTGCACGTTATTGCCGACATCAGGATGCAAATCCAGCGGCAAGTGGTAAGCGAGCAGACTGATGTCGTGCTTGAGCAAGGTCTTCAGTCGACGCTGCTTCATGCCAGTGATGCAAGGGTTCTCGCCCTTCCAGAAGTAACCGTGGTGCACCAGCACCAGATCGGCCCCGGCCTCGACGGCGGCATCCAGCAAGGCCTGACTGGCCGTGACGCCACTGACGATGCGCATCACTTGCGGACGGCCCTCAACCTGCAATCCATTCGGGCAATAATCGGCAATTTTCGCACTGCCGAGGTAACGGTCGGCTTCTTCGACGAGGGTGCTGAGGGCAACGGCCATGAAAGACTCCTAAATATCCCGTTCAGAGGCGCGCGCGGCCTCGTATAATGCGCGACATTATGGGCGGTCTGACCCCGCCTGCAACTCTTCCAGGACGTGCTTAATGCTCAAGGCGCTGCGTTTTATGGGCTGGCCACTGTTGGCCGGCGTGCTTATCGCTCTGTTGATTATTCAGCGTTACCCGCAGTGGGTCGGGCTGCCGAGCCTCGACGTCAACCTGCAACAGGCCCCGCAAACCACCAGCGTGCAGCAGGGGCCGGTGTCCTATGCCGATGCGGTAACTATCGCAGCGCCCTCGGTGGTCAATCTGTACACCACCAAAGTCATCAACAAACCGGCGCATCCGCTGTTTGAAGATCCGCAGTTCCGCCGCTTCTTTGGTGATAACTCGCCAAAGCAGAAACGCATGGAATCGAGCCTCGGCTCCGGCGTGATCATGAGCCCGGAAGGCTACATCCTCACCAACAACCACGTGACCAGCGGCGCCGATCAGATTGTGGTCGCCCTGAAGGACGGCCGTGAAACTCTCGCCCGCGTGATCGGCAGTGATCCGGAAACCGACCTCGCGGTGTTGAAGATCGACCTGAAAACCCTGCCGGCGATCACGGTCGGCCGTTCCGACAACATCCGCATCGGCGACGTCGCGCTGGCCATCGGTAACCCGTTTGGCGTCGGCCAGACCGTGACCATGGGCATCATCAGCGCCACCGGGCGTAATCAGTTGGGCCTGAACAACTACGAAGACTTTATCCAGACCGACGCGGCGATCAACCCGGGCAACTCCGGCGGCGCACTGGTCGATGCCAACGGCAACCTCACCGGCATCAACACGGCGATTTTCTCCAAGTCCGGCGGCTCGCAAGGCATTGGCTTTGCGATCCCGGTGAAACTGGCGATGGAAGTGATGAAGTCGATCATTGAGCACGGTCAGGTGATTCGTGGCTGGCTGGGGATTGAAGTGCAACCGCTGACGCAGGAACTGGCCGAGTCGTTCGGTTTGTCCGGGCGCCCGGGGATTGTCGTCGCGGGGATCTTCCGCGATGGCCCGGCGCAGAAGGCAGGCCTGCAGTTGGGTGACGTGATTCTGAGTATCGATGGCGAGCCGGCCGGCGATGGTCGCCGTTCGATGAACCAGGTCGCGCGGATCAAGCCGACCGACAAAGTGACGATTCAGGTGATGCGCAACGGCAAAGAGATCAAGCTCACCGCTGAAATCGGCCTGCGTCCGCCACCGGCACCGGTGAAAGAAAAAGAAGAATAAAACTTTGCTCGCGCGGAATGCGCGGATAAAAGACATTCTCAACAGGCATGTTATATTGTTTCAATTCTAAGAATTGGAACAACATAACATGTCGTCTCGAACAAAGGTTTCCCTGCTCGGCCTGAGCCTCGGCTTGCTGGTCGATCCCGCCTTCGCCGAAGAACCCGAACCGATTGAACTCGACGCCATCAGCGTCATTTCCGACTATGAATCGCCGACCGGACCGGTCAAGGGATACCGCGCTACGCGCTCATCCAGCGCGACCAAGACCGACACCGCGATCCGCGATATCCCGCAGGCGATCAGCGTGGTGCCCGCCAGCGTGCTCAAGGATCTGGGCAGCACCAGTGTCGAGCGCGCACTGGATTTTGCCGGCGGTGTATCGAAGCAGAACAACTTCGGTGGCCTGACGCTATACGAATACAGCGTGCGCGGCTTCACCACTTCGGAGTTCTACAAGGACGGTTTCAGCGCCAATCGCGGTTATCCGAGCACACCCGACGCGGCCAGCATCGAGCGCATCGAAGTGCTCAAAGGCCCCGCCGCCAGTCTGTATGGCCGAGGCGATCCCGGCGGCACGGTAAACATCGTCACCAAGAAACCGCAGCCCGAAGCGTTCACCACCCTGCAAACCAGCGCCGGCAGTTGGGACCGTTATCGCACCGCACTGGACGTCAACACGCCGCTGGATGATCAGGGTGATGTGCTGTCGCGGATCAATCTCGCGGTCGAAGATAACAATAGCTTTCGCGATCACGTCGACAGCAAACGCGTGTTCGTTGCGCCCTCGATCAGTTGGCAATTGAACCCGGACACGTCGCTATTGGTGGAAAGCGAAATCGTCCGTCACAGCTCGACGTTCGATCGCGGCATCGTCGCGCCCAACAACAAATGGAGCGGTGTTTCGCGTTCGACTTTCCTCGGCGAACCCAATGACGGCAACATCGACAATCACAACAATCTTCTTCAAGCCACGCTGGAGCATCATCTCAACGACAGCTGGAAACTGCGCCTGGCCAGCCACTACAAGGAAGGCAAACTCTGGGGCGACGCCTCGGAACAACGGGCGCTGAACGCCGACGGCCACACAGTCAACCGTCGCTTGCGCGAACGCGATACAAGTTGGCACGACAGCATCACCCAACTGGAATTGCGCGGTCTGTTCGACCTCGGTCCTTGGCAGCATGAACTGCTGATCGGCACCGAGTATGAAAACTTCCGCAAGAACGAACGCGTCACCACCATTGCCGGCGGCCCTTACGCCATCGACATCTATAAGCCGATCTACGGCCAGCCAAAACCCAATGGCGCACGCTCGGGCACTGACTTCTTCGAACAGGTCGAAAGTCATGCGCTGAACCTGCAGGATCAGATCATCTTCACCGACAAATTGCGCGGAATGATCGGCGCACGTTTCGAACATTTCGACCAGCACATCGACGATCACAGCCGTAACGCCAAGACCAGTCAGCGCCATGACGCCCTCACCCAGCGCGCCGGCCTGCTCTATCAACTGACGCCGAACACCGGCCTGTTCGTCAACGCCTCGACCTCGTTCAAACCGAACAATGGCCTAGATGCCTCCGGCAAATCCTTCGATCCGGAAGAAGGCGTCGGTTACGAAGTCGGGATCAAGAACGAGCTGTTTGACGAGCGCCTGAGCAGCACCCTCGCCTTCTTCCACATCGACAAGGAAAACGTCCTCGCCCTCGACCCGGCCAGCGACACCAGCCGCGCGATGGGCAAGGCGCGCAGTCGCGGCTTCGATCTGCAAATCACCGGGCAAGTGACTGACGCAGTGCGGGTGATCGGCGCGTTCGCTTACATCGACGCCGAAGTGACCCAGGGTGACGCGGCAATTCCCACCGGCAGCCGCATCCTCGGCGTGGCCAAGCGCAGCGGCAGCCTGCTCGGGGTTTACGAGTTTCAGGATGGCCATTTGCGCGGCTCGGACGTCGGCGCAGCGTTTACCTATGTCGGCGACCGCTCGGGAGAGTCCGGCAGCGACTTCGAACTTCCGGCGTATCACACCGTCGACCTGCTCGCGCATTACAAGGCCAGCGACAAGGTCACCGTCGGCCTCAATCTGAACAACCTTTTCGACGAAAAGTATTACGAGCGCTCCTACAGCAACTACTGGGTCAACCCCGGCGAGCCGCGCAACTTCACCGTCAGCCTGACACTCAATCTGTAAAAGGACGTCACCATGCAATACGGCAAAACCCTTGTGCTCATCGCCGCGCTGTTCGCAGGCGAAGTCTCGGCTCATGGCCTATGGACCGAAGAGCGTCGCGGCAATATCGAAGTGGTCTATGGTCACGGCGCTGAGGACAACGCGTTCAAAGCGCAGAAGATCAGCGGCGCCTGGGCTTACGACGTTGCCGGCAAGATGATTCCGGTGAGCGTCGAGCGCCTGGCGGATCATGCTCGCCTGGAACCTTTGAAGTCGCCGGCGGTGATGGCCGTGGCATTGAACAATGGCATGTGGTCGCAAACGGCCGACAAGAAGTGGGTCAACGAAGGCCGCAGCAAAGTGCCGGGCGCTGTCGGGGCAACGGAGACGTTCAAGTACAGCCTGGCGATTTATCAGCCGGGGGCGAAGTTGCCGAAACTCGATCAGATCAAACTGCTGATTCTGCCGGAGGTTGATCCGCTGACGGTTGGGCCGGGCAAGTCATTACCGGTGCGGGTGTTGCTCGATGGCAAACCGGCGGCTGGGGTGAAGTTGATTGGTGATTACCGCAGCGCGCCGAACACATTGAGCACCGAGACTGACAAGGATGGTCGGGCGCAGGTGTTGGTGAGGAATGAAGGGTTGAATGTGATTGCGGCGCAGGTTGAGGTGCCGGTGAAGGACAGTGTGGATGTGGATAGTCGTGGGTTGTTCAGTTCGCTAACATTCCTTGGCGAACCGCATCACGAATAAAAGCACACCCTCACCCAGCCCTCTCCCAGAGGGAGAGGGAGCCGACCGATGTGCAGGGCGTCATGCATCGACCTGGAAGACCGAGTCGATTATGGATTCGGTAAAGCAGCATCAGGTCGGTGCAGTTCAACAGCATCCCCCATTCAGTCCCCTCTCCCTCCGGGAGAGGGCTAGGGTGAGGGGCTCTTGCTTTTATAGATCGCCAAGCCCATCGATCAGCGCCTGATTCTGCTCCGGCGTGCCAATCGAAATCCGCAGGAACTGCGCA
The DNA here is from genome assembly GCF_979258655.1 of Pseudomonas sp. AC242. Taxonomy (NCBI): domain Bacteria; kingdom Pseudomonadati; phylum Pseudomonadota; class Gammaproteobacteria; order Pseudomonadales; family Pseudomonadaceae; genus Pseudomonas; species Pseudomonas sp. AC242. The sequence continues at coordinate 240,933 of NZ_OZ409873.1, read as the reverse complement.
ATCCGCTCCTGCTTGAAGTGCCGCACAATCACACCCTGCTCGCGCAATTTAGCCGCCAGCCCCGCCGCATCATGCTGCGGGTGCCGGGCGAAGATGAAGTTGGCCGCCGACGGCAGTACTTCAAAACCCTTGGCCTGCAACTGTGCAATCACCCACTCACGGCTCTCGATCACCAGACGGCAAGTCTTGCCGAAATGCTCGCGATCTTCGAACGCCGCTGCCGCACCGACAATCGCCAGACGATCCAACGGATAGGAGTTGAAGCTATTCTTGATCCGCTCCAGTGCCTCGATCAGGTCCGGATGCCCCACCGCAAAGCCCACACGCAAACCCGCCAGCGAACGCGACTTGGACAGGGTTTGCGTCACCAGCAGGTTCGGATAACGGTCCACCAGACTGATCGCGGTTTCGCCGCCGAAGTCGATATAGGCCTCGTCTACGACCACCACCGAATCCGGGCTGGCCTTGAGGATTTGCTCGACCGCGTCCAGCGCCAGCAGGCATCCGGTGGGCGCGTTCGGGTTAGGGAAGATGATCCCGCCATTCGGCTTGGCATAGTCTGCCGGGTCGATCTGGAACTGCGCATCCAGCGGGACCGCATCAAACTCGATGCCGTACAAACCGCAATACACCGGATAGAAGCTGTAGCTGATGTCGGGGAACAACAGCGGCTTATCGTGTTGCAGCAAGCCGTGAAAAATGTGCGCGAGCACTTCATCCGAACCGTTGCCGAGGAACACCTGATTGCTCTGCACACCGTAATACTGGGCGACGGCGGTTTTCAGCAGGTCGCTGTTCGGGTCCGGGTACAGACGCAGGTTGTCATTCAGTTCGGTCTGCATCGCTGCCAAGGCTTTTGGCGACGGGCCGTACGGGTTTTCATTGGTGTTGAGCTTGACCAGTTTGGTCAGCTTCGGTTGTTCGCCCGGCACGTAGGGCACCAGATCCTTGACGAACGGGCTCCAGAATTTACTCATCGCTCAGTTCCCCTGCCCTTTTAGAAAGTCTTCGTCTTTGATGCGGTATTCGGCACTGCGTGCGTGGGCGCTCAGCGATTCTCCACGGGCCAATACCGATGCCGTTTTACCCAGCTCGGAAGCGCCGGCCTCGGAGCAGAAAATGATCGACGAACGCTTCTGGAAGTCATACACACCCAGCGGCGAGGAGAAGCGCGCGGTGCCGGAGGTCGGCAGCACGTGGTTCGGGCCAGCGCAGTAGTCGCCCAGCGCTTCGGAGGTGTGACGGCCCATGAAGATCGCGCCAGCATGGCGGATCTGCGGCAGCCAGGCCTGTGGGTCGGCAACCGACAGCTCCAGGTGTTCCGGGGCGATGCGGTTGGCGACTTCAATCGCTTGCGCCATGTCCTTCACGTGAATCAGCGCACCGCGGCCATTGATCGAGGTTTCGATGATGGTCGCGCGGTCCATGGTCGGCAGCAGTTTATCGATGCTCGCGGCGACCTTGTCGAGGAACTCGGCGTCCGGGCTGACCAGAATCGCCTGGGCGTCTTCGTCGTGCTCGGCTTGCGAGAACAGGTCCATGGCGATCCAGTCCGGATCGGTCTGGCCGTCGCAGACCACGAGAATTTCCGAAGGGCCGGCGATCATGTCGATGCCGACCTGACCGAATACGTGACGCTTGGCCGTGGCGACATAGATGTTGCCCGGGCCAACGACTTTGTCGACTTGCGGCACGCTTTCGGTGCCATAGGCCAGCGCCGCAACGGCTTGCGCGCCGCCGATGGTGAACACCCGGTCGACGCCGGCGATGCACGCAGCCGCCAGCACCAGCTCATTGATTTCACCGCGTGGCGTCGGCACCACCATGACCACTTCGGTCACGCCGGCGACCTTGGCCGGAATCGCGTTCATCAATACCGACGACGGATACGACGCCTTGCCCCCCGGCACGTACAAACCGGCGCGATCCAGCGGCGTGACCTTCTGGCCCAATACCGTGCCGTCAGCTTCGGTGTAGCTCCAGGAATCCTGCTTCTGTTTTTCGTGGTAGCTGCGCACACGAGCGGCGGCTTTTTCCAGTGCTTCGCGCTGTGCCACGGTGATGCGCGTCAGCGCCAGTTCCAGGCGCTCACGCGGCAGAATCAGATCGGCCATCGAAGCGACTTCGAGGCCGTCGAACTTCTGGGTGAACTCGACCAGCGCCGCGTCACCGCGTTCGCGCACAGCCTTGATGATGTCCAGCACGCGCTGATTGACCGAGTCGTCAGACACACTTTCCCAGCTCAGCAGATGATCCAGATGATGCGCGAAATCCGGGTCAGCAGCGTTGAGTCGGCGAATTGCAGTCGGTGCGGTCATAGCGAGAGCCTCATAGGAATGGCAAAAACTCAGGCGCCCGAAACTATCATTCGATCCGCTTGGGCACCTGAGAATTCTGGCTATGAGGCGGATAGACGGCGCGACTTGGGGTCGCGCAGGTAAATCAGCCGCGGTGTCGCGATTCCACTGCGTTGCGCAGGGTATCGATCAACGCCTGGATTCGGGCGTGTTGCATTTTCATCGAAGCCTTGTTGACCACCAGGCGCGAGCTGATCGTGGCGATCAGTTCCTGAGGTTCCAGGCCGTTGGCGCGCAGGGTGTTGCCGGTGTCGACCACGTCGATGATCTTGTCAGCGAGACCGATCAGCGGTGCCAGCTCCATCGAGCCGTACAGCTTGATGATGTCGACCTGACGGCCCTGCTCGGCGTAGTAGCGCTTGGCGACGTTGACGAACTTGGTCGCCACGCGCAGACGGCCCTTGGGCTCAGGCGCGCCGATCTTGCCGGCGGTCATCAGCTTGCACTGGGCGATCTGCAGATCCAGTGGCTCGTAGAGGCCCTGGCCGGTGTATTCCATCAACACGTCTTTACCGGCAACGCCGAGGTCAGCCGCGCCATGCTCGACGTAAGTCGGCACATCGGTGGCACGCACGATCAGCAGACGAACGTCGTCTTGCGTCGTGGGGATGATCAGCTTGCGGCTCTTGTCCGGATTCTCGGTCGGCACGATGCCCGCTTCGGCGAGAAGCGGCAGGGTGTCGTCAAGGATGCGGCCCTTGGACAGTGCGATGGTCAACATGGGAAACGTCAGTCCTTATCAAGGTACTCATGTCCGGTCGCAATCGGCGGCGGACACACATCGAGCCGGAAACCGGCTCGACTCTTAAAATCAGTGGACACGTCCCTGTGTCCCAATCCAGCAATCAGCCCGGAACGCGACGGATCTTGGCGCCCAGCATCTGCAGTTTTTCTTCGATGCACTCGTAACCACGGTCGATGTGGTAGATGCGGTCGATCAGCGTGTCACCTTCGGCAACCAGTGCCGAGATCACCAGGCTGGCCGAAGCACGCAGGTCGGTGGCCATTACTGGCGCGCCCTTGAGGACTTCAGTACCGGTAACGATGGCAGTGTTGCCTTCGACCTGAATCTTGGCGCCCATGCGGTGCAACTCGTACACGTGCATGAAACGGTTTTCGAAGATCGTCTCGATTACCGCACCGGTGCCTTCGGCAATGGCGTTGAGCGAGATGAACTGCGCCTGCATGTCGGTCGGGAATGCAGGGTACGGCGCGGTGCGCACGTTGACTGCTTTCGGACGCTTGCCGTGCATGTTCAGCTCGATCCAGTCTTCACCGCAGGTGATTTCTGCGCCGGCTTCACGGAGTTTTTCCAGAACGGCTTCGAGGATGGTCGGATCGGTGTCCTTGACCTTGACGCGGCCGCCGGTCACAGCGGCAGCGACCAGGTAGGTACCGGTTTCGATACGGTCAGGCATGACTTTATAGAAAGCCGAACCCAGACGCTCGACGCCATCGATGGTGATGGTGTCGGTACCGGCGCCGGAAACCTTGGCGCCCATGGCGTTGAGGAAGTTCGCCAGGTCAACCACTTCTGGTTCACGGGCGGCGTTCTGCAACACGCTGCGGCCCTTGGCCAGAGCGGCGGCCATCATGATGTTCTCGGTACCGGTCACACTGACGGTGTCGAAGAAGAAGTGCGCACCGCGCAGGCCACCTTCAGGGGCCTTGGCCTTGATGTAGCCGCCTTCGACGTCGATGACCGCGCCCATGGCTTCGAGGCCACGGATGTGCAGGTCGACCGGACGCGAACCGATGGCGCAACCGCCAGGCAGTGCCACTTCGGCTTCACCGAAACGGGCTACCATCGGGCCCAATACCAGGATCGAGGCACGCATGGTTTTCACCAGTTCGTACGGCGCGATCAGGGTCTTGATGGTGCGCGGGTCGATTTCGACGCTGAGCTTCTCGTCGATCACCGGCTCAATGCCCATGCGACCGAACAGCTCGATCATGGTGGTGATGTCGTGCAGGTGCGGCAGGTTGCCAACGGTCACCGGGCCATCGCACAGCAGGGTGGCAGCCAGGATCGGCAGGGCAGAGTTTTTTGCGCCGGAAATGCGGATCTCGCCATCAAGACGAGCGCCACCGGTAATAATCAATTTATCCATAAGAATCTCGACGCCCTTAGGCTCAGGTGCGCTCGGCCCAGGCCGCGCTGCTGAAAAATTTCATAGTGACCGCATGGATGCTGCCATCGGTGATCCATGGGTTCAAATGGGCATAGATCTGCTGCTGACGCTTCACCGGGCTCAACGCCGCCAGTTCATCGCTAATCACGTTCAGCTGGAAATTGCAGCCTTCGCCCTCAACTTCTACCAACGTTCCGGGCAGCTTTCCTTCAAGGAAGCTCTTCACTTCTACGGCCTGCATGCTCAACCTCAATCGGCGCCCTGTGCGCACGGGTCGGACATCATACAAAAAAGCCCCGCGCCTGCGAACCCCGCATGGCAGGACTCTGACGGGGGGCTTCTTTATAGATGTGGGTTCAGGGGTGCGCCAACAGTTCGGTCAGTTCACTGACCTGAGCAATTTCGCGCATGTCTTCGGGCATCGCACGGATGCTAACAGCCTTGCCGGCCGCATTCGCATCGCGCATGAAGCACAGCAGCAACGACAAACCGACGCTGCTGGACTTCTTCACCGCCGAGCAATCGATCACCAGCGAAGCAGCCTTGCTGGACTTGATCAGCGCCTGGCCTTCCTTGCGCAGGTCGGCACCGGTGCGATAGTCCAGCACGCCACTGAGCAGAAGCTCGTCGACATCACTCATACGAACTGCGGCCTCATTCATTGCGCGGGGTTCTTTTCGGTGGCTTCCTTGGCCTTGGCCACTTCCCCGGCCCAACCATTGATGGTCTTGTCCAGATCGTTGCCATTGCGCTGCATCGCGTCGGCGAACTGATCACGGAACAGCTTGCCGATGTTGATGCCGTTGATGATCACGTTGCGCAGTTTCCACTCGCCGTTGATCTTCTCGAGCGTGTACTGCACAGGATAGATCGCGCCGCTGCTGCCCTTGACGGTCATGTTGACGCTGGTGCGATCGCCCGATTCGTCCTTGGCAGGATCAACGGTAATGCCCTGATTGTTGTACTCAAGCAAGGCGTTACCGTAGAACTGAAACAGGCCTTTCTTGAAGTTTTCCTGAAAGGTCTGCATCTGCGCCGGAGTGGCCTTGCGCGAATACTTGACCGTCATGATGCTTTTGGAAATGCCTTCGGCATCCACTACCGGCCCGACGATGGTGTTGAGCGCCGCGTAGAAATCAGTCGGATCCTGCTTGTATTTCTCTTTGTTGGCAGCCAGGTCGGCCAGCAACCGGGTGGTCGTGTCCTGAACCAGATCATGTGCCGAAGTCGCAGCAGCCACGGCGTTACCCATCAACGGCAAGGCCGCCAACAGCACCAACAGGCTGCGTCGCAAGATAGAGATCATTCAAAAGCTCCTCATTTGGCGTCTTTGCTAACGGTATTGAGCAGGAATTTACCGATCAGGTCTTCCAGTACCAGTGACGACTGGGTGTCGTGGATGGTTCCGCCATCCTTCAGCGGCTTGTCTTCACCACCTACGCTGATACCGATGTACTTCTCGCCCAGCAGACCAGCGGTCAGGATAGACGCTGTGGAGTCGGTCGGCAGGTTGTCGACCTTTTTATCCACTTGCAGGGTGACCCGACCGGTGAAGCTGTCGCGATCCAGATCGATTGCCGTTACCTTGCCGATGGTCACACCGGCCATGGTCACTTTGGCTCTGACCGTCAAACCGGCGATATTGTCAAAGTAGGCATACAGTTTATAGGTGTCGGTGGTCGACGTCGGAGACAGACCACTGACCCGCAAAGCAAGCAGCAACAAAGCCAGGATCCCTGCCAGCAGGAACAGGCCGACACCGATTTCCAGGGTGCGGTTTTGCATCAGAAATCTCCAAACATCAAAGCGGTCAGAATAAAGTCCAGGCCGAGCACTGCCAGCGAGGCAAACACCACGGTCTTGGTGGTGGCACGGCTGATCCCCTCGGAAGTGGGCTCACAGTCGTAGCCTTGGAATACGGCGATCCAGGTCACTACAAAGGCGAAAACAATACTTTTGATCACGCCATTGAGCACGTCACTGGTGAAATTCACGCTGTTCTGCATGTTTGCCCAATAAGAGCCTTCATACACACCCAGCCAGTCGACAGCCACCCACGAACCGCCCCAGATGCCCACCACGCTGAAAATCATCGCCAGCACTGGCAGAGAAATGAAGCCGGCCCACAGGCGCGGGGCAATGATGTACTTGAGCGGATCGACGCCGATCATTTCCAGGCTGGAAAGCTGTTCGGTGGACTTCATGTTGCCGATCTCTGCCGTCAACGCCGAACCGGCACGACCGGCGAACAACAGCGCTGTCACCACCGGGCCGAGCTCACGCAACAGGGTCAGCGCAACCATCTGCCCCACGGCCTGTTCCGAACCGTAGCTCGACAGAATGCTGAAGCCCTGCAGCGCCAGCACCATGCCGATGAAGATCCCGGAAACGACGATGATCACCAGCGACATCACGCCGACTGAATGCAGTTGCTTGACCAGAAGGCTGAAGCCACCGCTGATCCCGCCACGCCCCAGCAAGGCATGAAACAGAAACAGCGTCGCACGACCGAACACCGCGACGGCGTCGATCGCCGCCTCGCCGAACCGGCGCACGCGTTCTATTAATGAAATTCTGCGCATCAGCGCTTCCCCAGAAGATCTGCGCGGTAATCCGTCGCTGGAAAATGGTACGGCACCGGGCCATCGGGATCGCCGGTCATGAACTGGCGGATCCGCGGCTCGTCCGAGTTCATCAACTCGTCCGGCGTACCCTGACCCAGCACCTGACCATCACCGACGACATAGATATAGTCAGCGATGCTCGCGGTTTCAGCCAGATCGTGGGACACCACGATACTGGTGATCCCCAGAGCATCATTGAGCAGACGGATCAGACGGACCAACACGCCCATGGCGATCGGATCCTGCCCGACGAACGGTTCGTCGTACATGAGGATCTGCGGATCGAGCGCAATCGCCCGCGCCAGTGCGACACGGCGCTTCATGCCACCCGACAGCTCATCCGGCATCAATTCGATGGCACCGCGCAGACCGACCGCCTGCAATTTGAGCAGGACGATGTCGCGGATCATTTCTTCCGGCAAATCGGTATGAACACGCAGTGGGAAAGCGACGTTCTCGAACACATCGAGATCGGTGAACAGCGCGCCGCTTTGAAACAGCACACCCATGTGCTTTCGCGCATCGAACAGATCGCTGCGCGAAAGCGCAGGCAGGTTCTGGCCGTTGACCCAGACTTCGCCGCTGGCAGGGCGCAATTGTGCACCCATCAATCGCAGCAGCGTGGTCTTGCCACACCCGGAAGGTCCCATGATGCCGGTGACCTTGCCGCGCGGGATGCGAATATCGACGTTATTGAAAATGCTGCGCGCACCGCGCTTGAAGGAGACTCCCTTCAGCTCGACCGCGTAGGCGTTATCGGCACTCATCTAAACTCCTTGCGATGCAGCCTCTCACTCGGACGCCTGTCTTTACTTAAAAAGCACGTACATCCCGGGCAGGCCGAACTGGCGGCGAACTATATCACTGCAAAGGCTAAGCGCCCAAGGCTTGTACCAGCCTGTGTTCGGCGATATGACAGGTGCGCAGGCTCTTTTGCCGGCTTTTGGTAACGAGGAATGACAAAGCACGACGAACTTGCGTGAGCCTTTGCAACATAACCGCTATAATCGCCGCCTTTTCATCGGGCTATACGATTTCTGACATGAGCCAATCCAGCGACCTGATTCAATCGGCACAACGCACCATCCAACTCGAAGTGGAAGCCGTACAAGGCTTGCTGCCCCATATCGACGCCGATTTCGTACGTGCTTGCGAGATGATTCTGGCCAGTAAAGGCCGTGTGGTCGTGGTTGGCATGGGCAAATCCGGGCACATCGGCAACAAGATTGCCGCGACCCTGGCCAGCACCGGCACCCCTGCATTTTTCGTGCACCCGGCCGAGGCCAGTCATGGCGACATGGGCATGATCACCCGCGACGACGTGATCCTGGCCCTGTCGAATTCCGGCTCGACCAATGAAATCGTGACTTTGCTGCCATTGATCAAACGTCTGGGCATCCAGTTGATCAGCGTCACCGGCAACCCGCAATCGCCGCTGGCCAAGGCGGCCGAAGTCAATCTCAACGTTCACGTCGAACACGAAGCCTGCCCGCTGAACCTGGCACCGACCTCGTCGACGACCGCAGCACTGGTCATGGGCGATGCGCTGGCCGTGGCACTGCTGGAAGCACGCGGCTTCACCGCCGAAGATTTCGCTTTCTCGCACCCGGGTGGCGCCCTCGGCCGTCGCCTGCTGCTGAAAGTGGAAAACGTCATGCACGCCGGACAAGAGTTGCCGCAAGTCCAACGCGGCACGCTGCTCAAAGACGCATTGATGGAAATGACCCGTAAAGGTCTGGGCATGACCGTTATCCTTGAAACGGACGGTAAACTCGCCGGGATCTTCACCGACGGCGACTTGCGCCGCACGCTGGATCGCAGCATCGACATCCGCAGCGCCACCATCGACCAGGTAATGACGGCCCACGGCAAGACTGCCCGCCCGGAAATGCTGGCCGCCGAAGCCCTGAAAATCATGGAAGATCACCGAATCAACGCATTGGTAGTCGTAGACGAGGAAGATCGCCCGGTCGGCGCCTTTAACCTCTCCGATCTGCTGCGCGCAGGAGTCATGTAATGAGCAACGATCTGCTGCAACGCGGCAAAGCGATCAAACTGGCGGTTTTCGACGTCGACGGCGTTCTCACCGACGGTCGCCTGTACTTCCTTGAAGACGGCAGCGAGTTCAAGACCTTCAACACCCTCGACGGTCAAGGCATCAAAATGCTGATGAACGCCGGCGTGCAGACCGCTATCATCAGCGGCCGCAAGACACCCGTCGTTGAACGTCGAGCGAAAAACCTGGGGATTCCCCACCTGTTTCAGGGCCGCGAAGACAAATTGGTTGTTCTCGACGGTCTGCTTGAGCAACTGGGCCTAAGCTATGAAGAAGTCGCTTACCTCGGTGACGATCTGCCCGATCTGCCGGTGATTCGCCGTGTTGGTCTGGGCATGGCCGTAGCCAACGCCGCCGATTTCGTCCGCGAACACGCCCATGGCGTAACCCGCGCCCGTGGTGGCGAAGGGGCCGCCCGCGAATTCTGCGAATTGATCCTGCGCGCCCAGGGCCGCCTCGATGCGGCCAACGCCGCGTACCTGTGAGCCAAACCATGTTTAGCAAAAAATTTCGCAACTTCCTGCTGTTCGGCTGTATCGCGGCGATATTTGCCGCGGTGGGCTACTGGAACATCAGTCCGGAACGCTTCCTCGACAAGCCACCGGTGACGTCGGTCGAAACGCCTATCGACTGGTATGCAACCAACACGCACACCCTGCAATACCTGCCGGACGGCAAAGTGCAGTATGAAATGACCTCCGACAAGGCCGAGCACGTCAAGGCTACCGATGTCACCCTGGTCACAAAGCCGGACCTGAACATGTATCGCGGCACCGACTTCCCTTGGCACGTAACCAGCGAACGCGGCGAAGTGAACTCGGGCGGTACCGAAGTTGAACTGATCGATTCGGTACGCGTACAGCGCACCGATGAGAAAAAACGCGGCACTCTGATCACCAGCACCCGCATGACCGTGTTCCCGCAGCAAGAATATGCGCAGACCGAGCAACCCGTTAGAATCGAGGGTGCTGGCGGTGTATCGACTGGCGTCGGAATGAAAGCGTACCTGAAGGAAAGCAGGATACACCTGCAATCGAACGTAAGAGGACAGTATGAGGCTCGTTAAAACCCTCCCTATTTTGCTCAGTCTGGGCGCAGCACTGGGAAGCGTGAGCGCCTGGGCTCTGCCGAACGATCAGCAGCAACCTATCCGCATTCAGGCCGACGACGCCCAACTGGATGACAAGAACGGCATCGCCACCTACAAAGGTGATGTGATCATCACCCAAGGCTCGATGATCGTTAAAGGCAACACGGTGACCATCACCCGTACGCCGGCTGGCGATATCGACGTCGTGACGTCGGTGGGCAACCTCGCCTACTTCGAACAGTTGCAGACTCAAGGTGATGCCAAGCCTGTACAGGGCTGGGGCGTAACGATCCAGTACCACGCCGCGCAAAACCGCGTTGTACTGATCGACAAGGCCAAGGTTGTCGACAAGGACAACAACACGACGCAAGGCGAGAAAATCGTCTATGACACCGTGAAGAAACTGGCCAGCGCCGGTCGCGCTACCGGCAGCAAGGTTACCGAGGCGCGTCCGCGCATCGACATGGTGATCCAGCCGAAGAAGAAAACCGACGAGAAAACCCAGTAATGGCAACTCTGAAAGCTCAGCACCTGGCCAAGGCCTATAAAAGCCGCCAGGTCGTGCGTGATGTCAGCCTGTCGATCGACAGCGGCCAGATCGTCGGCCTGCTCGGCCCGAACGGCGCCGGCAAGACGACCTGCTTCTACATGATCGTCGGCCTGGTACAGGCCGATCAGGGTCGCGTGCTGATCGATGATCTGGACGTCAGCCACCAGCCGATGCACGGTCGTGCCAAGGCCGGTATCGGCTATCTGCCGCAAGAAGCGTCGATCTTCCGCAAACTGTCGGTGGCCGACAACATCATGGCCATCCTCGAGACCCGCCAGGAGCTCGACAAGGCCGGCCGTCGCAAAGAGCTGGAAAACCTGCTGCAGGAATTCCACATCAGTCACATCCGCGACAACCTCGGCATGAGCCTGTCCGGTGGTGAACGCCGCCGTGTGGAAATCGCTCGCGCGCTGGCAACGGCACCGAAATTCATCCTGCTCGACGAACCGTTCGCCGGTGTCGACCCGATTTCGGTCGGCGACATCAAGCAGATCATCCACCACCTCAAGGCCAAGGGCATTGGTGTACTGATCACCGACCACAACGTCCGTGAGACGCTGGACATCTGCGAAACCGCTTACATCGTCAACGACGGTCAGTTGATTGCCGAGGGCGATGCAGAAACCATCCTGGCCAACGATCTGGTCAAGGAAGTGTATCTGGGCCACGAGTTCCGCCTGTAAGCGCAACAGTGCCCGGTGCGCCGCCCGGGCGCTGTATCGATTCAAGCAGGATTTAATACGCTTTAATTGTTACAGCGCTCTAGGCAAACACTTCAGTTTCAGGCATATAATTTGCTTAAGTTTGGCGCTTCGGCGCCCTGTAGTGGATGGCGCATAGCGCCGGCGAATAAGGTGTTAAGCCCCTGCCATGAAACCATCGCTAGTCTTGAGAATGGGCCAGCAGCTGACGATGACACCGCAGCTGCAACAGGCCATCCGTCTGCTCCAATTGTCGACCCTGGATCTGCAACAGGAAATCCAGGAGGCTCTGGAATCCAATCCGATGCTCGAACGCCAGGAAGAAGGCGACGACTTCGACAATTCCGACCCCATGGCCGACAACGCCGAACAGAAGCCCGCCACCGAAATCCAGGAACCGTCCTATCAGGAAACTGCCCCGACGGTGGACAACCTCGAGGAGGGCGAATGGAACGAGCGCATCCCCAACGAGCTTCCGGTCGACACCGCCTGGGAAGACGTCTACCAGACCAGTGCCAGCAGCCTGCCGAGCAGCGACGATGACGAGTGGGACTTCACCACACGCACCTCCGTCGGCGAGAGCCTGCAAAGCCATCTGCTGTGGCAACTGAACCTTGCACCGATGTCCGACACCGATCGCCTGATCGCCGTCACCCTGATCGATTGCATCAACAATCAGGGCTACCTGGATGAAACCCTCGAAGAGATCCTCGAGGCGTTCGATCCGGAACTGGACATCGAACTGGACGAAATCGAAGCCGTCCTGCACCGCATTCAACAATTTGAACCAGCCGGCATCGGCGCCCGCAACCTCGGCGAATGCCTGCTGCTGCAATTGCGCCAGCTGCCAGCCAAGACGCCTTGGCTGGCTGAAGCCAAGCGTCTGGTCAGCGATTACATCGACCTGCTCGGCGGCCGCGACTACAGCCAGTTGATGCGTCGCATGAAGCTCAAGGAAGACGAACTGCGTCAGGTCATCGAACTGGTGCAGAGCCTGAATCCGCGCCCAGGCTCGCAAATCGAGTCGACTGAAGCCGAATATGTTGTCCCTGACGTTATCGTGCGCAAGGACAACGAGCGCTGGCTGGTCGAGCTCAATCAGGAGTCGGTGCCACGCCTGCGCGTCAATGCCCAGTACGCCGGTTTCGTGCGTCGCGCCGACACCAGCGCCGACAACACCTTCATGCGCAATCAGTTGCAGGAAGCCCGCTGGTTCATCAAGAGCCTGCAGAGCCGCAACGAAACCCTGATGAAAGTTGCCACCCAGATCGTCGAGCATCAGCGCGGTTTTCTGGAGTACGGCGACGAAGCCATGAAGCCGCTGGTCCTGCATGACATCGCCGAAGCGGTCGGCATGCACGAATCAACGATTTCACGGGTGACCACACAGAAATTCATGCATACCCCGCGCGGTATTTATGAGTTGAAATACTTTTTCTCCAGCCACGTCAGCACCTCCGAAGGCGGCGAATGCTCGTCCACAGCGATCCGCGCGATCATCAAAAAACTGGTTGCAGCGGAAAATCAGAAAAAGCCGTTGAGTGACAGCAAGATCGCTGGTTTACTGGAGGCACAAGGCATTCAGGTGGCTCGCCGCACCGTCGCCAAGTACCGCGAATCCCTCGGGATCGCGCCTTCGAGCGAACGCAAGCGGTTGATGTAAGCCACGTTACAGCGTTCCAGTGGCAGGCTTTTCGGCCTGCCGCTTTATGCACTGGCAACGAAGGAGAAGCTGTATGCAAGTCAACATCAGTGGACACCAACTGGAAGTGACCCAACCTCTGCGTTCCTACATCGAGGAAAAACTCCAACGACTGGAGCGACATTTCGACAAGATCACCAACGTGCAAGTCACGATGTGCGTCGAAAAGCTGAAGCAGAAAATTGAAGCCACCTTGCATATACCCGGCAGCGAAGTGGTCGCTAACGCAGAAGATACTGATATGTATGCTGCGATCGACTCACTGACCGACAAGCTGGATCGCCAACTCAAAAAGCATAAGGAAAAGACCCAGAGCCTCCTTCAGGGCGCTACCGGTCGTTAACATCCCTAATCCATGATCCGACTTGAAACCATCCTGACCCCCGGCCGTTCCCTCGTGAACGTGCCGGGCGGCAGTAAAAAGAAAGCCCTCGAACAAATTGCCAACCTGATCGCCCGCGAAGTGCCGGATCTGGAGATGCAAGATGTCTTCGAGGCGTTGATTGCCCGTGAAAAACTCGGCTCCACCGGTTTTGGTAACGGCATCGCCATTCCTCACTGCCGTCTCAAGGGTTGCCAGTCGCCTATCAGCGCCTTGATGCACCTTGATACGCCAATCGATTTCGACGCCATTGATGGCGCTCCGGTTGACCTGCTGTTCGTACTGCTGGTCCCGGAAGCCGCCACCGATGCGCACCTGGAGTTGCTGCGTCAGATCGCCAGCATGCTCGACCGCAAGGACGTGCGCGATAAGCTGCGCAGCGCCGCGAGCAACGAAGCCTTGTATCAGGTTGTCCTGGACGAGCAGAACGGGCATTAATCATGCGCTTGATCATCGTCAGCGGCCGTTCCGGCTCGGGTAAAAGTACGGCTCTGGATGTCCTTGAGGACAACGGCTATTACTGCATCGACAACCTTCCTGCAGGCTTGCTGCCGGAACTGGCCGAACGCGCGCTGATTCACACTGAGCTGGCGCAACCGCTGGTGGCCGTGTCCATCGATGCGCGCAACCTGCCGAGCCACCTGACGCGCTTTCCGGAGCTGCTTGAAGATGTCCGGGGAAAGCACATCCAGTGCGACGTTCTGTATCTGGACGCCGACGAAGAAACCCTGCTCAAGCGTTTCTCCGAGACTCGCCGTCGCCATCCACTGAGCAACGCCAACCGCTCGCTGGCCGAGGCGATCCAGGATGAAACCGCCCTGCTCGGCCCGATTGCCGACCTCGCGGACCTGAAGATCAACACCACCAATCTGAACCTGTATCAGCTGCGCGACAGCATCAAGCTGCGCCTGCTGAACCAGCCGGAGCCGGGGACCGCATTTCTGGTCGAGTCCTTCGGCTTCAAGCGCGGCATGCCGGTCGACGCGGATCTGGTATTCGATGTGCGCTGCCTGCCCAATCCGTACTGGAAGCCGGAACTGCGCGCGCAATCAGGTCTCGATGCGCCGGTGGCTGAGTACCTCGCGGCGCAGCCAGAGGTCGAAGAAATGTTCCAGGACATTTTCACTTACCTGCACAAGTGGCTGCCGCGCTTCGCCGCGAGCAACCGTGCCTACGTCACCATTGCCATTGGCTGCACCGGCGGGCATCACCGCTCCGTCTACCTGACCGAACGCCTGGGTCAGGCCCTGCAGAAAACCCTGAAGAACGTCCAGGTTCGCCACCGCGACCTCACTTAAAGGATTCACACCGCGATGCCTGCTCTGGAAATCGAAATCATCAACAAGCTGGGCCTGCATGCCCGCGCATCGGCCAAGTTTGTTGGAGTGGCCGGGCAGTATCCGGATTGCACGATCAGAGTGGGTCGTACACCAGAGACCACGATTGATGGCAAAAGCATCATGGCGATGATGATGCTGGCGGCTGGCAAGGGCACCAAAATCTATCTGAGTACTGAAGGGCATCAGGAACAGGAAGCCCTGGATGCGCTGGTGGCGTTGATCAACAACTACTTCGACGAAGGCGGCTGACAGCCAAAATCATAAAGTCGCAGCCTGCGGCAGCTCCTACACTGGAATGCGTTCCCTGCAGGAACTGCCGCAGCCTGCGATCTTTTGCTCTGCTTCAACCCAACGCCGTATCCATCACCATCATCAGACAAAACCCGATCAGCAAACCAAGACTGGCCAGCTTGTCATGACCATTGCGTCGCGACTCGGGAATCACTTCGTGGGTCACTACCAGCAACATCGCCCCTGCCGCGAGCGCCAGACCTAACGGCAACAACACCTGCGCCAGACTGACCAGCCAGGCACACAACAGTGCAAACACCGGTTCAACCAGACCAGACGCCGCGCCGATCAGAAACGCCTTGATCCGCGACATCCCCGCCCCGGCCAGCACCAAGGCAATCACCAGACCTTCCGGTACATCCTGCAAAGCGATGCCCATGGCCAGACTGTCCGCATCCGGCATGCCGCCGCCGGCGGAAACGCCGACGGCCATACCTTCCGGGATGTTATGGGCAATGATGGCGAACACGAACAGCCAGATACGCGGCGCAATTACCGGATGCTCAGGTGTGCCGACCAACATTTCCGGCGAAGCTCCGGATAACTGACGATCAACCAAATACAGACCGAATGCACCGAGCATGATGCCGAAGCAAATCAGGCCGCTGGATGACCAAGGTGTCAGACCCAGATTTTCGGCGGCGGCAATGCCCGGCACGATCAGCGAAAACGCCGTCGCCGCCAGCATCACCCCCGCGCCAAATCCCAGCAAGGTGTCACTGAGTGCCTGCGGCATGCGCCGAATCACCAGCACCGGAACAGCGCCAAGCGCCGTGCCGAGGGCGCAGATCGCGCCGCCCTGAAGCGCCCGTGACAGTCTCGGTTCCAGATTCAGCCATTCCAGTCCGTGGGCAACCAGCAAGGTCATGCCCGCCAACAGCAATAGCGAGCCCACTGCGTAGCGAAACATACGCCCACTTCCGATCGCCAGTGTTTCAGTGCCCATAGTCAGCCTTGGATTGTTTTTATAAAAGACTTAAACCAGTGCGGCGTGATAGCGCGCAGCAACTTCAGGCCAATTGATCACGTTGTAGAACGCGCTGATGTATTCCGGACGACGGTTCTGATAACGCAGGTAATAGGCGTGCTCCCACACGTCGAGACCGAGAATCGGCGTGTTGCCGTTCATCAGCGGACTGTCCTGATTGCCGCTGCTCTCCACGATCAGCTTTTTCTCGGGCGTCACACTGAGCCAGGCCCAGCCGCTGCCGAATCGGGTCAGTGCGGCTTTGGTGAAGGCTTCCTTGAAGCTGTCGAGACCACCCAGTTGCTCATCAATCGCCTTGGCCAGCGCGCCATCCGGTTTACCGCCGCCGCTCGGCACCATCACTTCCCAGAACAGCGAGTGGTTGGCGTGACCGCCGCCCTGATTGATCACGGCCGCACGGAGTTTTTCCGGCAGATCCTTAACGCTGGCGACCAGTTTTTCTACCGGCCACTCCGCATATTCAGTGCCTTCTACGGCGGCGTTGAGGTTGTTGATGTAGGTCTGGTGATGCTTGGTGTAGTGAATCTCCATGGTCTGCGCATCGATATGCGGTTCGAGGGCGTCGTAGGCGTAAGGCAAGGCAGGCAAGGTAAAAGCCATTTCAATGGACTCCATGGTGATGTGGGACAGGCGCGCGGCGCGCATTGCCGGTATCCGGGTGCAGCAGGCGCTGGGTGCGCGGGTATTCGCCGTGTTCACTGATGAAATTCAGCAGCTCGACGTAGGTCTTGCTGCTCTGGCGCAGCGCCGCTTCACGTAATGCAAGGCGCTGACGTTCGTCCTGCATGGTCTGCAACAGCCGTTGGTGGATGGCGCAGAGGTATTCGGCACTCTCCTCCGGCTGGTTCAGGCGCAAGTGCAGATCCGCCAGGTTGTGATGGGAGATGACGCAGGCCGCCACCGCTTCGTCGGCATCGGCCCAGCGTTCGAACAACACTTGCGCCAGGGCCAGAGCTTGCAGATAAGCCTCACGGGCGTCGATCAATTCGCCCAGCATGAAGCAGCGATTGGCCCGTTCGATCGTGCGTTTCCAGTGCTCCATGGTGAGCCTCCTCCAAAGCGGTTGCAGGGTTTACACGCCGCCGGCGGTGAGTTTCTCGGGGTTGAGCAACTCTTCCAGTTGGCTGCGCGACAGGTCGGTGTGTTCCAGTGCGACGTCGATCACCGCGCGGCCTTCCTTGTAGGCCTGCTTGGCGATCTCGGCGGCTTTCTGGTAACCGATAATCGGGTTGAGCGCGGTGACCAGAATCGGGTTGCGTGATAGCGCCTCTTTCAGGCGCGACTCGTTGACCTTGAAGCTGGCGATGGCCTTGTCGCCGAGCAGACGGCTGGAGTTGGCCAGCAGTTCGATGCTGCTCAACAGGTTTTGCGCGATGATCGGCAGCATCACGTTGAGTTCGAAATTGCCCGACTGGCCGGCGACAGTGATCACCGAATCGTTACCGATGACTTGCGCGGCGACCATGGCGGTGGCTTCCGGGATCACCGGATTGACCTTGCCCGGCATGATCGACGAGCCCGGTTGCAGGGCTTCCAGTTCGATTTCGCCGAGACCGGCGAGCGGGCCGGAATTCATCCAGCGCAGGTCGTTGGCGATTTTCATCAACGACACAGCGGTGGCTTTTAGCTGACCGGAGACGGCGACGGCGGTGTCCTGCGAGCCAATCAGCGCGAACAGATCCTTGCCCGAGGTGAATTGCACGTCGGTCAGTTGGCTGAGCTGACGACTGAAACGCGCGGCGAATTCAGGATGTGCGTTGATCCCAGTGCCGACCGCCGTGCCACCCTGCGCCAGGGATTGCAGGCTTGGCAGCAAATCCTGCAGGTGAGCGATGTTGGCTTTGATTTGCTGCGCCCAGCCGTTGAGCACCTGGCTCATGCGCACCGGCATGGCGTCCATCAAATGCGTGCGGCCGGTTTTGACGTGATGATGCACTTGCCCGGCTTTGCGCTCGATCACTTGCACCAGGTGCAGCAGCGCCGGCAGCAATTGTTCGTGCAGGGCCAGCGCGGCGCTGACGTGGATGGTGGTCGGGATGATGTCGTTGCTGCTCTGGCCGCAGTTGACGTGATCATTGGCATTCACTGGCTCATCGAGCAGGCGACTGGCGAGAGTGGCAATCACTTCATTGGCGTTCATGTTGGAACTGGTGCCGGAACCGGTCTGGAAGATATCCACCGGGAAATGCCGCATGAAATCGCCTTCGAGCAGGCCTTGCGCGGCGTCGCTGATGGCTTTGCCCTGCGCGGCTGTGATCTGGTTGAGTTCAACGTTGGCGCGCGCGGCGGCGGCTTTGGCGAGGATCAGTGCGCGAATGAATTGCGTCGGCATCGGTTTGCCGCTGATCGGGAAGTTATCCACTGCGCGCTGGGTTTGCGCACCGTAGAGAGCGTCCACCGGCACCTGCAGTTCGCCCATGCTGTCGCGCTCAATACGTGTCTTGTTCATCTGAAAATCCTTGCACCAGTTCAATAAGAGGAATCGAGGGAAGCAGTTCGCAAGTGGCGAGCTGCCAGGTATAGCGTTGCCAGCGTTTGAGCCGGCATTTGCACAGGGACAGGCGTTCCATTTCACGCAATGGGCGCCAGGCTTGATCGAGACAGAGGCTACGCCAGTGCCACGGCAAGGCGATGTCGGTGGCCGTGTCGAGCAGAAGGCGGAAGGAGGTTTCAGCGATGGTCCAGGGAGAAGTGGCCGTACAACAGGCCAGATACCGGCCTTCGGCCAAGTAATGTTCGATCACGCGCGGCTCGTCAGGATCCATCGCGCAACGGATCTGGCGACTCATCCAGCGCCAGCTTTCGAGATACGGCTGCTCGTGCAAGGCAGAACTCATGATCCGGGGCTCATCCGATAATGAGATTTATTATTAGATGATAATGAGAACCAAAACAAGAGCTCCGATTTACGCAGAGTTCATTGTGGGAGCGAGCCTGCTCGCGAAGGCGTCCCGTCAGTCACCGCTGCGGTCGGCTGTTAAATCGCTTTCGCAAGCAGGCTCGCTCCCACAGGTTTTTGTGTGGAGCCAATAAAAAAGGCGCGCCACCCGGTGGGGTGGCGCGCCTTTTTAGTTCTGACGAATGAGGTTTAGCTGCCCGCCACCGTCATCCGCTCGATCAACACAGAGCCGGTGCGGATGTTGCTACGCAGTTCCAGGTCATTACCCACCGCAACGATCTGCTTGAACATGTCGCGCATGTTGCCGGCGATCGTCACTTCCTGCACGGCGAACTGGATTTCACCGTTCTCGACCCAGAAGCCTGCCGCCCCACGCGAATAATCGCCAGTGACCATGTTCAAGCCATGGCCCATCAATTCAGTAACCAACAAGCCACGCCCCATACGCTTCAGCAGCGCCGCCTGGTCTTCATCACCATGGGTAACGAACAGGTTATGCACCCCACCAGCGTTCGCCGTGCTTGGCATGCCGAGTTTGCGCCCGGAGTACGTGCCGAGGATGTACGACACCAACTCGCCCTTTTCGACGAACGGTTTGGCATACGTCGCCAGACCATCACCGTCGTACGAAGCACTGCCCATTGCGCGCATCAGGTGCGGACGCTCGTCGATGGTCAGCCACTCCGGAAACAACTTCTGCCCCAGGGTGCCTTCAAGGAACGACGACTTGCGATACAGACTGCCGCCCGACACCGCCGAGAGGAAACTGCCGAACAAACCGCCCGCCAGCTCTGCGGAAAACAGCACCGGCACCTCGCACGTCGGTACCGGGCGCGCGCCCAAGCGGCTCGCCGCCCGTTGCGCGGCACGCTGGCCGATGCTCACCGGATCGGCCAGAAGACTGCCCTGACGGTTCACGTCGTACCAGTAATCACGCTGCATCTGGCCGTCGGCCTCAGCGATCATCACGCAGCTCAGGCTGTGTCGGGTCGACGCATAACCGCCGATAAAGCCGTGGCTGTTGCCGTAAACGCGACAGCCCTGATGAGTGCTCAGCGTGGTGCCGTCGGCGTTCTTGATCCGCGCATCGGCGTCGAAGGCCGCTGCTTCACAGAGCAGGGCCTTCTCGATGGCCTGCTCCGGGGTGATGTCCCATTCGTGGAACAAATCGAAATCGTGCTGCTCCTTGGCCATCAACGCCGCATCGGCGAGACCCGAGGCTTCGTCTTCGGAGGTGTGTTTAGCGATGGCCAGTGCCGCTGCGACGGTCTCGCGAATCGCATCCGGGCCGGTTGCCGAGGTGCTGGCCGAGCCTTTGCGCTGGCCCACGTACAGCGTGATGCCAAAGCCCTGATCGCGGTTGAATTCAACGGTTTCGACTTCGCGCTGGCGCACCGACGTCGACAGGCCCTGCTCCAGCGACACCGCTACTTCACAGGCACTGGCGCCCTGACGCTTGGCTTCGGCGATGATCTGCTCGACTTGTTCTTGCAGTGCCGGCAATGCCTGCGGGCCGACGCTTTCAACTGCACTCATGCTCATCTCCACTCAAATTCTGCTTTCGGCTGGGGTCATCGAGCGACCGGGCCGGACAAGCGGCCCCCGACTGGTTATCATGGCGGCGTTTCTTTGCGGACTGCCACCATGGTTGATTCTTACGACGACTCCCTCGATACGGGAGAAAAAAGCAAATCTCAGGTCAAACGCGAGCTGCATGCTCTGGTTGACCTCGGCGAGCGCCTGACAACACTCAAGCCAGACTTGATCGCAAAACTGCCGCTGACCGACGCTATGCGCCGGGCTCTGGCCGATGCGCCCAAGCACACCGCGAACATCGCGCGTAAACGGCACTTGCAGTTCATCGGCAAACTGATGCGCGATCAGGACACTGACGCGATTCTGACCTTGCTCGATCAACTCGATGCCTCGACTCGTCAGTACAACGAGCGTTTCCATAACCTGGAACGCTGGCGTGATCGCCTGATTGCAGGCGACGATGCCGTGCTGGAGAAATTCGTCGTCGAGTACCCGGACGCCGATCGCCAGCAACTGCGTTCCCTGATCCGTCAGGCTCAGCATGAGGTTGCGCAAAACAAACCTCCTGCTTCCAGCCGCAAGATCTTCAAGTACATCCGTGAGCTGGACGAGACTCAACGCGGCCTGCGTTGATATTCGCCACCGGGTGGCCGCCCTGCGCGCCACCCGAAGCTCCACCTCTTCTTATGCGCCCGTGCCACCCACGGTGATCGCATCGATTTTCAGCGTCGGCTGACCCACACCTACCGGCACCGATTGCCCATCCTTGCCGCACGTGCCCACACCGCTGTCCAGCGCCAGATCGTTACCGACCATCGACACCCGGCTCATCGCCTCGGGGCCGTTGCCGATCAACGTCGCGCCTTTGACTGGCGCGGTGATCTTGCCGTCTTCGATCAGGTACGCCTCGCTGGTGGAGAACACGAACTTGCCGCTGGTGATGTCGACCTGACCACCGCCAAGGTTGGCGCAGTAGATGCCCTTCTTCACAGAGGCGATGATTTCTGCCGGATCGCTTTCGCCGCCGAGCATGTACGTGTTGGTCATGCGCGGCATCGGCAGATGCGCATAGGACTCCCGACGACCGTTACCGGTGCGAGCAACGCCCATCAAGCGCGCATTGAGTTTGTCCTGCATGTAGCCTTTCAGTACGCCATTTTCGATCAGCGTGGTGCACTCGGTCGGCGTGCCTTCGTCGTCGACGCTCAGCGAACCGCGACGGCCGCTCAAGGTGCCGTCATCAACGATGGTGCAAAGCTTCGAGGCAACCATTTCACCCATGCGACCGCTGTACGCCGAGCTGCCCTTGCGGTTGAAGTCACCCTCCAGACCGTGGCCGACCGCTTCGTGCAGCAGCACGCCAGACCAGCCCGAACCCAATACCACCGGCAAGGTGCCGGCCGGCGCCGGAATCGCTTCCAGATTTACCAGCGCCTGGCGCAGCGCTTCACGGGCATAGCCCATGGCGCGGTCTTCGGCGAGGAAATAACGATAGTCGGTACGCCCGCCGCCGCCATGCCCGCCGCGCTCGCGACGACCATTCTGCTCAACGATGACGCTGACGTTGAAACGCACCAGTGGCCGCACATCCGCCGCCAGGCCGCCGTCGGTGGATGCCACCAGAATGCGTTCCCAGACACCGGCCATGCTGACGCTGACTTGCTGGATACGCGGGTCGAGGGCACGGGTAGCCACATCGATGCGCTTGAGCAGCTCGACTTTCTCGGCACGAGTCAGCACTTCCAACGGGTTATCCGGCGCGTATAACTGTGCGACATCCTGCGTGGTGAACGCCTGCACCGTGCCATTCTGCCCGGCCCGGGAGATCGAACGCGCGGCACGGGCCGCTGCGCCGAGCGCTTCGAGGGTGATCGCGTTGCTGTAGGCAAAACCGGTTTTCTCACCGGACTGCGCACGCACGCCCACACCCTGGTCTAGGTTGAAGCTGCCTTCCTTGACGATGCCGTCTTCCAGCGCCCACGACTCGGAGATCTGGCCCTGGAAATACAGGTCGGCCGCATCGATACCAGGACCGGCCAGATCACCGAGCACGCCTTGCAGGCTCTCGATCGTCACGCCACCGGGCGCCAACAGGTGATCACTGACTGAGGACAACAACTCGCTCATAGGTTTACGCCTTAAATTCGTGTTCTGAAGCAGGCCGCTGTGCGCCCTGCGAGAAAAACCGCCGATGGCTCACCACCGGCATTCGCGCCCTGATGGACGCTTGTTCAATACTGTCGCGTTCGGCCAACAACACCGCTTCGCCTTGATCCTGACTCGCCAGCACGCGCCCCCACGGATCGATAATCGCCGCATGACCGAAGGTTTCTCGCGGTCCTGGATGGCTCCCGCCCTGCGCTGCGGCCAGCACATAACACTGGGTCTCGATGGCCCGGGCGCGAATCAGCACATCCCAATGCGCTGCTCCGGTTACCGCAGTAAAGGCCGACGGTGCGGTAATCAACTCGGCACCGGCGGCGCGCAACTCGCTGTAAAGCTCGGGAAAGCGCAAGTCGTAACACACGGTCAGACCAAGTCGGCCTACCGGCGTGTCGGCAACCACCACGCCACTGCCATAAGCATAGTCATCGGATTCGCGGTAACGGCCGCGATTGTCCGCCACATCGACGTCGAACAGATGCAACTTGTCATAGCGTGCAACGATTTCACCCTGATCATCGACCAGCAGCGAGCAGGCATTGGCCTTGGCCGTCGGTTGATCCACCGGCGGCAACGGCAAGGTGCCGGCCACTATCCATAACTTGAGGTCGCGGGCGGTCTGTTTCAACCATGGCAGGATCGGTCCTTCGCCCAATGCTTCGGCGCGGCCGATGTCAGCGATGTCGCGACGGCCCATGGCGGCGAAGTTTTCCGGCAGCACCGCCAGCTTCGCGCCGCCAGCAGCAGCCTGTTCGAGCAGGCGTCGGGCCTGAGCCAGATTGGCCAGCACGTCGCTTTGGCTGACCATTTGAATCACCGCTAAAGACATGGCCGCTCCTCGGAATCTGCACATAAATCTGTAGGAGCTGCCGCAGGCTGCGATCTTTTGATCTGACTCTTAAAACAAAAGATCGCAGCCTTCGGCAGCTCCTACCAAGGCGTAGTGTCTGCTAGTTAAAAAGGCTTGTCGAAGGTGATTTTCGGCTCTTTCCAAGGGCCTTTGACGGTGTACTTCACACTGGCGAAGCGCGCCACACGATCACCGATCAACTTGTCGATAAGGAACAATGCACCGCCAACCGCTGGTGCGCCAACGATCAGCGCAGCAATCGGCAGGTTGTTGGTCACCGGCAAGGTCACCAGCAACTTGGCGTCAACCTTGTCGCCGACCAGATCCAGCGTACCGTCCAGCTCAAGGTTGCTGGAAGGACCGGTCAGGCGAATCGGCTCGCGGGTGACATACACACCGTTGTTTGCCACCAGCAAACCTTTGACCCGGTCGTAGCTCAAGCCTTTGCCGAACAGATCAGAGAAGTCCAGACGCAAACGCCGGCCGATAGAGTTGAAGTTGAGCAGGCCGAACACCCGCAACGCCTGCGCGCCGCCCTCCACTTCAACGAACTGGCCTTTGTTCAGCGACGCATCGAGTGTGCCGGAGAAACGCTTGGTCGCCAGCCACGCCGGCGAGCCCGGCCAACGGCCATCGACGTCCATGTGGAATTCTTCGCTGGTTACGCTCGGGGCAAAGCCCCAGCCCTTGAGGACGTCGGCGAGGTTCTTGCCACCAATGCGACCTTTGAACCAACTGTTGGTCGCACCCGGCGCACCTTCCCAGCCACCATTGCCCTGCAACAGGATGCCTTTTAGACCCATGTCGAGGTTGTTCAGGGCGATGCCTTTGGCGGTCGGACGCACCTTGAGCGACCAGCCGCCGACCAGATCCGGGCCGAGGAACAGTTGATTGATGGTGATATCCAGTGCCGGAATCTTCGTCGGATCGACAGAGACCAAAGGGTCCGGCGAATTCTCGTCAGCCTGCACCGTCGGGTCCGGCGCCGGCAGTTTCACGTATTGCAGATTGACCGCGATCGGCACGCCCTTGGCGTCCGGCAGACTGGCCGAGCCTTTCGCCTGCTGGCTGTCGAGCGCCAGATTCCACGCGCCCGGCTTGCGGTTGAGCTGTACCGACGCCTGATCCAGCGTGGTCCCGAATGCGGTGAGCTTGCCGACCTTGAAATCAGCACTGTTGAGTAATTGCTTGGCGCTGCCGCCCGGATCCTGCCCGGCATATTTGTTGACCAGGTCCTGCCACGGTGCGACGTCCAGTTCCGAGAGCACACCGCGAATCCGCAAACCCTTGGCGCCCGGCAGCACTGCTTCGCCGGCTCCGAGGAACAGCTCGCCACGGCCCTCGGCGAAATTGGTCGGCGGTGCCGCAAAGGTGAAGTTGGCCAATTGGTCGTAATTGACCCAATAACGCCGTTCCTGCCCCTGCAATGTCATGCGGAACACGGTATCGCGCCCGACATCCGCCGTCATGCCGAACGGTGCCGGCAGATCCACGGCAACGCCTTTGAGATTGGAGCTGACCATCAACTGACTGTCGGCGCCATCCAGATTCAACTGCAGTTGATACGGAATCACCCCCGACACTGGCAATGGCTGCGTGACACCCAACCAGTCGGTGAGTTTCTTCACTTCGACCTGCCCGGATGCCGCCACCCGAGTCTTGAGCTTGCCGGGACTGCCATCGGCGAAGATCTGCGCAGTCACCGGTTTGTCGAATGCGCGCGCGGCGATGTTCTGCCCGCTCAGCCCTTTGGCGCTGTCAAAGCGGAAATCGCCCTTGAGCTGAGTCAGCTCCAGCTTCGGCTCAGCCAGCTTCAGGCGCCCATTGGCGGTTTTGAAGTCGACGAGGATTTTCGGCTGGTCGCCACCCTTGTCCAGCGGGATATCGAGCTTGAGCTTGCCTTGCAGATCCCCGGCCCCTTCCCAACCGGCAAAGGTTTCACCTGTGCCGATCGGTGCGTCCTGAAGAATTTTCAGTCCATCACCGAGGCCGCCGGCAAAGCCGCCATCGAGATACATGTGCGTGTGTTGTCCAGCCGGCACATGCGGGATATTGACGAACACATCGCTGACCTGAGTGTCGAGCAACTGCCCCTTGTCAGCCCAGATCCGCACGCCACTGTCTTCGATGAACACGTCACCACTGACCTTGCTGACGTGCGGCCAGCCCGGCTGGAAGGCCAGTTCAGCGTCATGCACTTTGAAGAACAGACTGATGCTGCGGTCGGCCTCACCGGCATTCTTGCTCAGCGAGCCCTGATACTGGAAGAAACCCTGGTCGACTGCACCTTTGAGGATTGCTGTACGCAGCCACTCGTCGAGCGCCGGGCTCAAGACTTCGGGCAGGTATTTGGCCGTGTAGCGACCATCGCCCTCGACCAGACCGACCCGCAGGTCCATGTAGTCTTCCTGGCTATGGTCGAAATGCAGGCGAATCAGGAAGTCGCCGGCAATCTTGCCCTCTTCGCCGAGCACCTTCAGGTACGGAGCGATCAAGGTGAAACCGTCTTTATCGAGTTTCCAGGTCAGACGGGCGTTGGCCTGAAGGTACTGCCATGGCTTGGCGAAAATCGGGTCGAGGTGCAGGACAAAATCCTTGCTGTCCATGCGCAGTTCGCCACCGTCGAGGTTGCCGCTGAGGCTGCCGCTGACATTTCGTGCCGCCGGCGCGCCGTGATAGGCGTCGAAACCGACGTTATCCAGGTTGGTGGCGAAACTGAATTTGTTGCCGTCGGTAGCGTTGGGGCGAAAATCCAGCAACACATTGCGCAGACCACCGGTGACTTTCAAATGATCAACGGCCGTAGCGAAACCTTGCGGTAACGGCCCCAACGCATTCAGCAGTGGCGTGATCGGGGTCAGATCGAGACGATCCGCCTGCAAGTGCCAGAGCTCGTCCACCTTGTCGGTCGCGCGCGTCTGCTTGAGCTGTACATGCGACTCCCAACGTTTTTCAGCGAAATTCATCGCCAGCGAATCGAGGGTGAGAGTCGCGCCCTCGGCACTGTTCTCGTAGTAGGCATTCAGCGCCAGATTATTGATCTGGATCGGCTTGCGATCGGCATAGGCGCCGGTCAGTTGCGGCGCGTTCAAACGGAGCGCTGCACTTTGCAGCGTGCCCTTGGCCCAATTGACCCAGAGCTCACCGCCGGCCTTGATCTCGGAAAAATTCCATTGTTGGGTCAGACGCTCCGGCAGCCACTTCGACCAATCGCTCTGCGGCAGGCTGGCGTAACCCTCCACCACACTGTCCTGCCATTGATCAGGACGAATTCGCGTGCGCAGGCTCAGCGCAACGGGCTGGCCGTCCGGCAGGGTCAGACGGGCATCGAGCCGCTGGCGGCTGGCGCCGGTTTTCAGATTGAGGCCGACATAGGTGAGCGTCAGCGGCGCGTGATCCTGCGGCTGCAAAGTCACCTGACTGTCGAGCACCGACAGTTGTTGAATCATCTGCGAGCGATTGAACAACTGCTGCGGATCGAGCGGCTGATCGTTCTGCACCGGCAAGCCTTCCAGTGCCCAACTGCCGTCTTCGGCCTCTTTCAGGCTGATCTTCAGACCATTGAGTTCCAGGTGGGCAATGCGCACCTCGCGAGCCAACAGACTGGCCCACAAATCCGGCACTACCCGCACGTGATCAAGACGCAATGCATTGGTACCGGCCCCGACCATCACGTCATGAGCCAGCAGGATCGGCGCAAAACCGCTCCAGTTCCCTTCCAGTTCACCAATCTGCAACGGCATGCCAAGGGCGGCGCTGGCCTTGTCCTCGATGTCGGCGCGATATTCGGCCACCAGCGGGGTCAGCTCACGGCCAAGACTGACGTACAACGCCATCAACACCAGAACCAACGCGCACAGGCCCAGCCCCCAGCGGGTGAGTGCGGCCAGAATGCGTGTCAGACGCTCCATGTCAGATGGCTCCCATGGCAAAAATACTGCGAAAAGCTGAGGCCAGCCGCGGTGGAATAAACGTGACGCAGGGGATCAGAGCAACACCACGTCATATTGTTCCTGGGAATACATGGTTTCCACCTGGAAGCGTATGGTGCGCCCGATAAACCCTTCAAGTTCGGCGACGTTACCGGATTCTTCGTCAAGCAGGCGATCGACCACTTTCTGGTTCGCCAGCACCCGATAACCCTCGGCCTGATAGGCCCGCGCTTCACGGAGGATCTCGCGGAAAATCTCGTAACAGATGGTTTCCGCGGTTTTCAGTTTGCCGCGCCCCTGACAACTGCTGCACGGCTCGCATAGCACTTGCTCGAGACTTTCGCGGGTGCGCTTGCGGGTCATCTGCACCAGACCCAACTCGGTGATGCCGATGATGTTGGTCTTGGCGTGGTCACGCTCCAGCTGTTTTTCCAACGTGCGCAGCACCTGGCGCTGGTGTTCTTCATCTTCCATGTCGATGAAGTCGATGATGATGATCCCGCCCAGATTGCGCAGGCGCATTTGCCGGGCAATGGCGGTGGCCGCTTCGAGATTGGTCTTGAAGATGGTTTCTTCGAGGTTGCGATGACCGACGAAAGCGCCAGTGTTTACATCGATGGTGGTCATGGCTTCTGCCGGATCCACCACCAGATAGCCGCCGGATTTCAGCGGCACCTTGCGTTCGAGGGCTTTCTGGATTTCGTCTTCGACGCCGTACAGGTCGAAAATCGGCCGTTCACCCGGGTAATGTTCCAGACGATCGGCGATTTCCGGCATCAATTCGGCAACGAACTGCGTGGTTTTCTGGAAAGTTTCCCGGGAATCGATGCGAATCTTCTCGATTTTCGGGTTGACCAGATCACGCAGGGTACGCAACGCCAGACCGAGGTCTTCGTAAATTACGCTCGGTGCGGCGATGGTTTTGATCTGCTCGTTGATCTGATCCCACAGGCGACGCAGATATCGGATGTCCATGAGTATTTCGTCGGCGCCAGCACCTTCTGCGGCGGTGCGCAGAATGAAACCGCCCGCCTCTTTGATGCCTTCTTTGGCCACGCAATCGCTGACAACCTGTTTGAGGCGCTCACGCTCGGCTTCGTCTTCGATTTTCAGGGAAATGCCGACGTGGGCAGTACGCGGCATGTACACCAGATAGCGCGACGGGATCGACAGTTGTGTGGTCAAGCGCGCGCCTTTGGAGCCAATCGGGTCCTTGGTGACCTGCACCACAAGACTTTGGCCCTCGTGCACCAGCGCGCTGATGCTTTCCACCGCAGGGCCTTCGCGCAGGGAGATTTCGGCAGCGTGAATGAACGCCGCGCGATCCAGACCGATGTCGACGAATGCGGCCTGCATGCCCGGCAATACCCGAACAATCTTGCCTTTATAGATGTTGCCGACGATCCCGCGTTTTTGCGTGCGCTCAACGTGGACTTCTTGCAGCACACCGTTTTCGACCACCGCCACGCGCGATTCCATCGGCGTGATGTTGATCAGAATCTCTTCACTCATGGCAGGATCTCGTTCAGGCATGTTCACGATAATGGCCGCATCTGGATTCGTACGACGCTCATTGCGCGTTCAGGTTTTGCCAACAGGGTATGCCGAAATGGCCTAACAGTTCTGCGGTTTCGCAAACAGGCAACCCGACCACAGCCGAGTAACTGCCATTGAGGCCGGCGACAAACACCGCGCCGCGCCCCTGAATGCCATAACCGCCGGCCTTGTCCCGTGGCTCGCCACTGGCCCAATAGGCGGCGGCTTCTTCACTGCTGATCGGGCGAAACCGCACCAGACTGCGCACCACCCGCGACTCGCAGCGCTCGTCTTCCAGCACAGCGATGGCGGTCAGCACTTCATGCTCCTTGCCGGACAACATCATCAGCATGGCGCATGCGTCGGCTTCGTCCACCGGTTTGCCAAGAATTTTGCCGTCCAGTACCACGGCGGTGTCGGCACCCAGCACGCAGAATGGCTGAGCAGACACGACGCTACGGCGCCCGGCCTCGGCCTTGCCGCGCGCCAAGCGCTCGACATAGGCCGACGGCGATTCTTCGGGTAATGGGGTTTCGTCGATATCCGCACTGATGGCGGAAAACGGAACGCCGATCTGCGTGAGCAATTCACGGCGACGCGGCGATCCGGAGGCGAGGTAAAGCGGCTTCATCAAAACATCTCCCTGTTCAGTGCCCTGCTTCACCGGCTCAATTGATTTTGTAGCGTCGGCGCAATCCGCGTAGGGCAAAGCTGACCCAAGGCCAGAGCAAGGCACTGACCAGCGCCGGAAGTACCAGCGCCAGGGTCGGCTGACGATTACCGGTCAACGCGCTGAGCCACAATTGCACCAGCTGCGCGAGGCCGAAAATCACCAGAATTACCAGGCATTGCTGCCACATCGGGAACATTCGCAGGCGTTGTTGCAATGAGAGCACGAGGAAGGTGATCAGTGTCAGGATCAATGCGTTCTGCCCAAGCAGCGTGCCGTAGAGCACATCTTCAGCCAGTCCGAGGCAAAACGCTGTGACCATGCCGACCGTTTGCGGCATGTACAGTGCCCAGAATGTCAGGAGCAGCGCCAGCCACAGCGGACGCAGAATTTCCATGAATTGCGGCAACGGCGAGACACTGAGCAACATGCCGATGAGAAACGTCAGCCAGACAATCCAGCCGTTTCGCGATGCGGTAGCCCCGACCATTATTCTTGTCTCCCGGTTGTCGCCGGTGCACTGACAGGCGGTTTGACCGCAGGTCGCGCAGCAGGCTGGGCAGCTGGAGGTTTGGTTGCCGCCGGCGTAGCTGCCGGTGGTTTAGCAGGCGCAGGCGGTTTACTGGCAGCGGGTTTGGCCGGTGTGGCGCTGGCTGCAGCGGTCGGTGCGGCAGGTGTTGCGGGCGTCGGAGCAGCCGCCGCAGGCACAGTCACGGACTTCGGCACAGTGGCCGGAATAATCGGACCACCGCCAAAGGCATCAAGATTTTCCTGCGCTTGCGCGGCATCGTTGGCGCGCTCTTCGGCGGTGCGGTTGTCGCTGAATACCAACAACAGGTAACGGCTGCGGTTGAGTGCGGCAGTCGGCACGGCGCGGACAATCGCGAACGGCTGGCCGGAATCGTGGATCACTTCCTTCACCGTGGCGACCGGGTAACCGGCCGGGAAGCGCTGGCCAAGGCCGGAGCTGACCAGCAGATCGCCCTCTTTGATATCGGCCGTGTCAGCGACGTGACGCAACTCCAGACGCTCCGGGTTGCCGGTGCCACTGGCAATCGCCCGCAGACCGTTGCGGTTCACCTGCACAGGAATGCTGTGAGTGGTGTCGGTCAACAACAATACACGGGAGGTGTAAGGCATCAACTCGACCACTTGCCCCATCAGACCGCGTGCATCGAGCACCGGCTGCCCCAGCACCACGCCATCACGCTCACCTTTATTGATGATGATGCGATGAGTGAAAGGGTTGGGGTCCATGCCGATCAACTCGGCCACTTCGACCTTTTCATTGACCAGCGCAGAGGAATTGAGCAACTCGCGCAGCCGAACGTTCTGCTCGGTAAGGGCGGCAAGCTTCTGCATGCGACCCTGATACAGCAGGTTTTCGGTCTTGAGTTTTTCGTTTTCGGCGACCAGTTCGGTGCGACTGCCGAATTGACTGGCAATCCCTTCCCAGAGCCGTCCGGGCAGGTCGGTAATCCAGTAGGCGTCCATCAACACCAGCGACGCTTGTTTGCGCGCGGGCTTGAGCAAGTCGAAGCGGGCATCGACCACCATCAGCGCGACCGACAGCACGGCCAGCACCAACAGGCGCACACCCAACGAAGGGCCTTTGGCGAAAAGCGGTTTAATAAGCCGCTCCTCCCAGGCAAATGTTCTGTTTATTCATACGGCATCAAACCGGCCTGGATGAAGACTGACAGAAGATAAACGCCAACAGGCAGCACTGCAAAGTGCTGCCTGCGCGCTCACCCACGTATTGCACTCGGCGACTTATTCGCTCGAGAGCAGATCCATGGTGTGCTTATCCATCATTTCCAATGCACGGCCACCGCCGCGAGCAACACAGGTCAGCGGATCTTCGGCAACGATGACTGGCAGACCGGTTTCCTGGGCCAGCAACTTGTCGAGATCACGCAGCAGCGCGCCACCACCGGTCAGCACCAGGCCACGCTCGGCGATGTCGGAAGCCAGTTCCGGCGGCGATTGCTCCAGCGCGCTTTTCACGGCCTGAACGATGGTAGCCAGAGACTCTTGCAGAGCTTCCAGCACTTCGTTGGAGTTCAGGGTGAATGCGCGTGGAACGCCTTCGGCCAGGTTGCGACCGCGAACGTCGACTTCGCGAACTTCGCCGCCCGGGTAGGCCGTGCCGATTTCCTGCTTGATGCGCTCAGCGGTGGATTCACCGATCAGGCTGCCGTAGTTACGACGCACGTAGGTGATGATCGCTTCGTCGAAGCGGTCGCCGCCAACGCGCACGGATTCGGCATAGACCACACCGTTCAGGGAGATCAGCGCGATTTCAGTGGTACCACCACCGATATCCACGACCATCGAACCGCGTGCTTCTTCGACCGGCAGGCCGGCACCGATCGCAGCAGCCATCGGCTCTTCGATCAGGAACACTTCACGGGCACCGGCACCGAGGGCCGATTCACGGATGGCACGACGCTCAACCTGAGTGGATTTGCATGGAACGCAGATCAGCACACGAGGGCTAGGCTGCAGAAAGCTGTTTTCGTGAACCTTGTTAATAAAGTATTGCAGCATCTTTTCGCAGACGCTGAAGTCGGCGATCACGCCGTCCTTCATCGGACGAATGGCAGCAATGTTGCCCGGCGTACGGCCGAGCATGCGCTTGGCCTCGGTGCCGACAGCAACGACACTTTTCTGGTTACCGTGTGTCCGAATGGCCACAACCGATGGCTCATTCAGGACGATACCGCGCTCGCGCACGTAAATAAGGGTGTTGGCAGTGCCCAGGTCAATGGAAAGATCGCTGGAAAACATGCCACGCAGTTTCTTGAACATGGGAAAGGGACCCTAGGCAACGCGTGGGTAAAAAAGTGCGGCAAACTCTAACAACGACAGGGATTTTGGGCAAGGCGCCAATATGTTAAATTGGCCGCTTTTCTGTGCACCAAGCCCCACAATCGCGGCCTTATGACCGTAGAAGTGCGGTAGTGTTCCGACAATCTAACACACGGACGCCGTCCGTTCTGTTTTCCACAGGAGAATCCCGATGGCGCTAGAACGCTCCGACGTGGAAAAAATCGCTCATCTGGCCTGCCTTGGCCTCAATGATGCCGATCTTCCACACATTACTTCCGCTCTCAACAGCATTCTCGGTCTGGTCGACGAAATGCAGGCTGTTAATACCGACGGAATCGAGCCTCTGGCCCACCCGCTGGAAGCCAGTCAGCGCCTGCGCGCCGACGTCGTGACCGAGAGCAATCACCGCGAGGCCTACCAGTCCATCGCACCAGCGGTCGAAAACGGCCTGTATCTGGTTCCGAAAGTCATCGACTAAAGGGAAAGAGCCTGCAATGCATCAAATGACTCTGGCCGAGATCGCCCGCGGTCTCGCCGATAAAAAGTTTTCCTCCGAAGAGCTGACCAAAGTCCTGCTGGCGCGCATTACCCAGCTTGATCCGCAGCTCAACAGTTTCATCAGCCTCACCGAAGAGCTGGCCATCGAGCAGGCGAAAGCCGCCGATGCCCGCCGCGCCAACGGTGAGAGCGGCGCCCTGCTCGGTGCGCCGATCGCTCACAAAGACTTGTTCTGCACCCAGGGCATTCGCACCAGCTGCGGCTCGAAGATGCTCGACAATTTCAAAGCCCCGTACGACGCTACTGTCGTCGCGAAGCTGGCCGCTGCCGGTGCCGTGACCCTGGGCAAGACCAACATGGACGAATTCGCCATGGGTTCGGCCAACGAGTCGAGCTGGTACGGCGCGGTGAAAAACCCGTGGAACCTGGAACACGTACCGGGCGGTTCGTCCGGCGGTTCGGCGGCGGCGGTTGCTGCTCGTCTGTTGCCAGCGGCGACGGCCACCGACACTGGCGGTTCGATTCGTCAGCCGGCGGCATTCACCAACCTCACCGGCCTGAAACCGACCTACGGTCGCGTTTCGCGCTGGGGCATGATCGCTTACGCCTCCAGCCTCGATCAGGGTGGCCCGTTGGCGCGCACGGCCGAAGACTGCGCAATTTTGTTGCAAGGTATGGCCGGCTTCGATCAGAACGACTCCACCAGCATCGATGAGCCGGTGCCGGATTACTCCGCAAGCCTCAACGAATCGCTGCAAGGCCTGCGCATCGGCGTACCGAAGGAATACTTCAGCGCCGGTCTCGACCCGCGCATCGCCGAGCTAATTCAGAACAGCATCAAAGAGCTGCAGAAGCTCGGTGCGGTGATCAAGGAAATCAGCCTGCCGAACATGCAGCACGCGATTCCTGCCTACTACGTGATCGCGCCGGCAGAAGCCTCCTCGAACCTGTCGCGTTTTGACGGCGTGCGTTTCGGTCATCGCTGCGAGCACCCGAAAGACCTGATCGACCTGTACAAGCGCTCCCGTGGCGAAGGCTTCGGCGCGGAAGTCCAGCGCCGGATCATGGTCGGTGCCTACGCGCTGTCCGCCGGTTACTACGACGCCTACTACCTGAAAGCGCAGAAGATCCGTCGCCTGGTGAAGAACGATTTCATGGCTGCCTTTAATGAAGTCGACATCATCCTCGGCCCGACCACGCCGAACCCGGCCTGGAAGCTTGGCGCCAAGAACAGCGACCCGGTCGCTGCCTATCTGGAAGACGTCTACACCATCACCGCCAACCTCGCCGGCCTGCCGGGTCTGTCGATGCCGGCCGGTTTTGTCGACGGTCTGCCGGTTGGCGTGCAGCTGCTCGCGCCGTATTTCCAGGAAGGTCGCCTGTTGAACGTTGCCCACCAGTATCAGCTCAACACTGACTGGCACACCCGCACCCCAACCGGCTTCTGAGGAGACACACATGCAATGGGAAGTCGTGATCGGGCTGGAGATTCACACTCAGCTCACTACCCGGTCGAAAATCTTTTCCGGTAGTTCCACCACATTCGGTTCCGAGCCGAACACCCAGGCCAGCCTGATCGATCTGGGCATGCCTGGCGTGTTGCCGGTGCTGAACCAGGAAGCGGTGCGCATGGCGGTGATGTTCGGTCTGGCGATTGACGCCGAGATCGGTCAGCACAACGTGTTCGCGCGTAAAAACTATTTCTACCCGGATCTGCCGAAGGGCTACCAGATCAGCCAGATGGAATTGCCGATTGTCGGCAAGGGTCACCTGGACATCGCCCTCGAAGACGGCACGGTCAAACGTGTCGGCATCACCCGCGCGCACCTGGAAGAAGACGCCGGCAAGAGCCTGCACGAAGAGTTCAACGGTGCC
The DNA here is from genome assembly GCF_979258655.1 of Pseudomonas sp. AC242. Classification (NCBI taxonomy): domain Bacteria; kingdom Pseudomonadati; phylum Pseudomonadota; class Gammaproteobacteria; order Pseudomonadales; family Pseudomonadaceae; genus Pseudomonas; species Pseudomonas sp. AC242. The sequence continues at coordinate 205,929 of NZ_OZ409873.1, read as the reverse complement.
ACCGGCATCGACCTGAACCGTGCTGGCACGCCGCTGCTGGAAATCGTTTCCGAGCCGGACATGCGCAGCGCCAAGGAAGCCGTGGCTTACGTCAAGGCGATTCACGCGCTGGTACGTTATCTGGGTATTTGCGACGGCAACATGGCCGAAGGCTCGCTGCGTTGCGACTGCAACGTGTCGATCCGTCCGAAAGGCCAGGTTGAATTCGGCACGCGCTGCGAGATCAAGAACGTCAACTCGTTCCGCTTCATCGAGAAGGCGATCAACTCCGAGATCCAGCGTCAGATCGAGCTGATCGAAGACGGCGGCAAAGTGATCCAGCAGACCCGTCTGTACGATCCGAACAAGGACGAGACCCGTCCGATGCGTTCGAAAGAGGAAGCCAACGACTACCGTTACTTCCCCGATCCGGACCTGCTGCCGGTGGTCATCGAAGAGTCGTTCCTCGGCGAGGTGCGCGCCACCCTGCCGGAACTGCCTCCGCAGAAACGCGAGCGCTTCCAGAGCCAGTTCGGTCTGTCGGCGTACGACGCCAACGTGCTGGCCACCAGCCGTGAGCAAGCGGACTACTTCGAGAAAGTCGCAGCCATCGGCGGCGACGCCAAACTGGCGGCGAACTGGGTGATGGTCGAGTTGGGCAGCCTGCTCAACAAGCAAGGCCTGGACATCGACGAGTCGCCGGTTTCCGCTGAACTGTTGGGCGGCATGCTGCAACGCATCAAGGACAACACCATCTCCGGCAAGATTGCCAAAGTGGTGTTCGAAGCGATGGCCAACGGCGAAGGCAGCGCGGACGAGATCATCGAAAAACGCGGCCTGAAGCAAGTGACCGACAGCGGCGCGATCTCGGCGGTACTGGACGAAATGCTCGCGGCTAACGCCGAGCAGGTTGAACAGTATCGTGCGGCGGATGAAGCCAAACGCGGCAAGATGTTCGGCTTCTTCGTCGGCCAGGCGATGAAAGCGTCGAAAGGCAAAGCCAACCCGCAGCAGGTGAACGAACTGCTGAAAAGCAAGCTCGAAGGCTGATTCCGGCCCGGCGCTCGGGGATCGTTCCCACGCTCTGCGTGGGAATGCCGCCCCGGACGCTCCGCGTCCATTGCGGTGTGACGCAGAGCGTCACGGGATGCATTCCCACGCTGGAGCGTGGGAACGATCACTTTGGAGTATCTGAATGAAACGTCTGCTCGGCGCCTGCGCCCTGCTCTCCTTGCTGGCCGGTTGCGCCAGCACCGACACCATCGACCCGCACGGTTACGACCAGACCGGCGTCGCCTCCTATTACGGTGCCAAGCACCACGGTAAACGCACCGCCAGTGGCGAGCCGTTCAACCAGAATTCCCTGACCGCCGCCCATCGCCAGTTACCCTTCGGCACACGGGTGAAGGTCACCAACCTGAAAAACGATGAATCCGTCGTGGTCCGCATCAATGACCGTGGCCCGCATACCCGTGGACGCCTGATCGACGTGTCCCGCGAGGCTGCCGAACAACTCGGCATGCTGCGCAGCGGCACCGCACGGGTTCGCGTGCAAGCCCTCGACGACTGATGGAGCGCTGACCATTTTCGGATTAGCCGACTTACCCCTGATCAGCGTGATCGAACTGCTCGCCGGCCTGTGCCTGCTGATCTTCGGCGCAGAGCTGATGGTGCGTGCGGCGGTGCGTCTGGCGGCGCGTCTGCATGTGCGGCCGCTGATCATCGGTCTGACCATCGTCGCCCTCGGCAGCAGTGCGCCGCAAATGGCCGTCAGTCTTCAAGCGGCACTGGCGCATAACCCGGACATTGCCGTTGGCAGCGTAGTCGGCAGCAGCATCTTCAACATCCTTGTCACCCTCGGCCTTTCCGCGCTGATCATTCCTCTGCGCGTTTCGCGGCAATTGGTGCGCCTCGATATTCCGCTGATGATCGGTGCCAGTCTGCTGGTGTTCGTATTGGCCTGGAACGAAGAGATCGGTCGCTTCGACGGCATCCTGCTGTTGGCCGCATTGGCGCTGTATCTCGGCTTGCTGCTGCGCCAGTCACGACACTCGACGCGGCCGCACACGGAGCGCATTGAAACAAGCCAAGCGTCGTGGATCGGCAGTTCGCTGATGATCATCGTCGGTTTGGCGATGCTGGTATTTGCCGGGCACCTTTTGCTCGGAGCTGCCGTGGTGGTGGCAACTGATCTTGGATTTTCCGAGCGTGTCATTGGCCTGACCGTTGTCGCTGTCGGCACCTCGCTGCCGGAACTGGCGACCTCGCTGATCGCCGCACTGCGCGGGCAACGGGATATTGCCGTCGGCAACGTGATCGGTGCCAACCTGTTTAATCTGCTCGGGGTACTCGGCCTGACCGCATTGATCGCGCCGACGCCGCTGTCGGTGTCGCCGAACGCACTGGATTTCGATCTGCCGGTGATGCTCGGCGTCGCCGCGCTGTGCCTGCCGGTGTTTTATTCCGGTTACCGCGTGACGCGAGCCGAAGGTCTGCTGCTGCTCGGTTTGTATCTGGCGTACGGGCTGCACGTGGTGTCGTTCACCACCGGCATGCCCCTGGCCGGCAAGCTTGAGCGAATGATGTTGTTTTATGTCCTGCCAACGCTGCTGACGTTCTTGTTGTTCACGTCGATACGCGCCTGGCGCCGCCAGCACCACAAGAGGGATATGCCATGACCGAATCGAAGAAGTCCGGGGTTGAAGTCCGCCGTCAGGTAATGGGCGATGCGTTTGTTGATCGCGCCTTGGGCAACGCCACCGAGTTCACTCAACCGTTGCAGGATTTCGTCAATGAACACGCCTGGGGCGGTGTGTGGAATCGCGAAGGTCTGCCGCTGAAAACCCGCAGCCTAATTACTCTTGCAGCGCTGACCGCATTGAAGTGCCCGCAAGAACTGAAAGGCCATGTGCGCGGTGCGCTGAACAATGGCTGCACGGTGGACGAGATTCGTGAGGCGTTGCTGCATTGCGCGGTGTATGCCGGCGTGCCGGCGGCGATTGATGCGTTTCGCGCGGCGCAGGAAGTGATCGACAGTTACGAGAAAAGCTAAAAGATCGCAGCCTGCGGCAGTTCCTACATGGAAATGCGGTCTCCTGTAGGAGCTGCCGCAGCTGCGATCTTTTGATCTTGCCTTTATATCCACCCACCCCACTGCAAAACAAAGATCCCGACATTGGTGGTGATCGCCGCCATCAACGTGGTCATCACGATAATCGCCGCCGCCAGTTCATGATTGCCCTGCGCCGCCCGGGCCATGACAAAACTTGCCGCCGCTGTCGGGCTGCCGAAGTACAAAAACAGAATCCCCAATTCCGCGCCGCGAAAACCCCACAACCACGCCCCTAACGTCGCCAGCACCGGCAACCCGATCATCTTCACCAGGCTGGAACTGAGCGCCATGCTGCCGCTCTTGCGCAACGCCGCCAGCGACAGCGTGCCGCCAATGCAGATCAACGCCAGCGGCAAGGTGGTCTGCGCCAGATACTGACCGGAGGTCTCCAGCCATCCCGGCAAACCGATCTTGAAATAGGCAAACGGCGCCGCCGCAATCACGCTGATGATCAGCGGATTGCTGAACACGCTTTTGCAGATGCTCCACGGATCGGACTTGATCACCGGGCTGTACACCGCCAACACGATGGTCGATAGCGTGTTGTAGAACAGGATCACCAGCGCCGCGAGAATCGCCCCGAGGGAAATCCCGTAATCGCCATACATGCTCGCCGCCAGTGCCAAACCAATGACGCCGTTGTTGCCGCGAAACGCGCCTTGGGTATAGATGCCGCGATCTTCGCGCGGGCAACGGAAAATCGCCCAGCCCCAGGCCAGGGCAAAGCTCACCAGCGTGGCGAGGGAGAAGTAGATCAGCAAGGACGGTTGCAACGCGGCGTGCAGATCGGCATGCAGAATGCCGAGGAACAGCAGCGCCGGCATGGTGACGTTGAACACCAGCGACGAAGCGGTGTGAATGAAGTTGTCGTTGATCCAGTCGATGCGCTTGAGCAGCACACCGAGAAACAGCATGGCAAACACCGGCGCGGTGATGTTCAGGGTTTCGAGGAAGATTGCCAGCATGCCGGGGAGCCTTGGGTGAGCGTCGTTAGGGGGCTAATGATAAGCCAAAAGCTTGAAAAGCCCCTCACCCTAACCCTCTCCCCGAGGGAGAGGGGACTGACCGAGGTGTTTTGCGGCATACATCGACCTGCAAGACCGAGTCGATTATGGATTCGGCAAAGCACTTTCAAGTCGATGTACTTCTAAAATATCTCCGGATCGGCCCCCTCTCCCCCGGGAGAGGGCTGGGGTGAGGGCCGAGCCGGTCACGCATCAAGTAATCGGCGCCGGGTTAAACAACGTAATGTCGTTATGCAGCTTGTGCTTCTCCGCCCACGTCTGCTGTTTGCCGCTGGCAACATCCAGGTAGTAGTGGAACAACTCCCAACCCAGTTCCTCGATCGTCGCGCGCCCGGTCGCAATCCTTCCGGCGTCGATATCAATCAGATCAGGCCAGCGCTGCGCCAATTCCGTCCGCGTCGATACCTTCACCACCGGCGCCATCGCCAAACCATACGGCGTACCCCGCCCGGTGGTGAACACATGCAAGTTCATCCCCGCCGCCAACTGCAACGTCCCGCAAACAAAATCACTCGCCGGCGTTGCACAGAAAATCAAACCCTTCTGCTTGAACCGCTCGCCCGGGCCGAGCACGCCGTTGATTGCGCTGCTGCCGGATTTGACGATCGAACCCAGCGACTTCTCGACAATGTTCGACAGCCCGCCCTTCTTGTTGCCCGGCGTGGTGTTGGCGCTGCGATCCGCTTCACCCTTGGCCAGGTAACGGTCGTACCAGTCCATCTCGCGCACCAGTTCCTCGGCGACGGTTTTGCTTTCGGCGCGTGAAGTCAGCAGGTAAATCGCATCGCGCACTTCGGTGACTTCGGAAAACATCACCGTCGCCCCTGCACGCAACAACAAGTCCGAGGCATAACCCAGCGCCGGGTTGGCGGTGATCCCGGAGAACGCATCGCTGCCGCCACACTGCATGCCGAGAATCAGCTCGGATGCCGGCACGGTTTCGCGGCGACGCTGGTCGAGCTTCTTCAAACGGACCTCAGCCAGTTCCATGATCTGTTCGATCATCTCGGTGAAGCCGTGACTGGAATCCTGCAAGCGATACAGCCACGGATCGCTGAGATCCACCGACGCATCGTCTTCGTGCATCACCTGCCCGGCCTGCAATTTCTCGCAACCGAGGCTGATCACCAACGCCTCGCCACCGAGGTTCGGATTACGCGCCAGATTGCGCACGGTGCGAATCGGGATGTAAGCGTCGGTGGCAGTAATCGCCACGCCGCAGCCATAACTGTGGGTCAGCGCCACGACGTCATCGACATGCGGGTACTTCGGCAGCAGCTCTTCCTTGATGCGTTTTACCGCGTGATCAAGCACGCCGGTGACGCACTGCACGGTCGTAGTGATCCCGAGAATATTGCGCGTGCCGACGGTGCCGTCAGCGTTGCGATAGCCCTCGAAGGTGAAGCCTTCCAGCGGTGCCTGCGCGTCCGGCACCTCGGTGGACAGCGGCAAGCTGTCCAGCGGCGGCGCGGTCGGCATGCGCAGTTGATCTTCCTTGACCCAACTGCCACGGCGAATCGGCTGCAATGCGTAGCCGATCACCTGACCGTAGCGAATCACCTGGCCGCCCTCGGGAATGTCTTCGAGGGTGACCTTGTGGCTCTGCGGCACAAATTCCAGCGTCACCAGGCCATCGGCAAACTCAGTGCCGGCCGGTGCGCCCTGGTCGTTGACCACGACCACCACATTGTCCCGCTCGTGCAGGCGGATGTGGCGCGGCGAGTCGGAATGTTCAATCAACTGCATGACGCCGCTCCTCAGGAATGCGCTTGGGACAATTTACCGCTGGCTTCAACACCGCCGTTGGTTGGCGGCTCTTTGAGTACCACACGTTTGATCGGGCCAACGATGACCAGATAGCTGAACACCGCGACCAGTGCGTTGGCACCGACGAACACCAGCGCCCATTTGAACGAACCGGTGGAGCTGATGATGTAGCCAATCACGATCGGCGTGGTGATCGAAGCAATGTTGCCGAAAGTATTGAACAGGCCACCGCTCAGACCGGCGATCTGTTTTGGCGAAGTGTCGGAAACCACCGCCCAACCCAGCGCGCCAACGCCTTTGCCGAAGAAGGCCAGGGCCATGAAGCCAACCACCATCCATTCCACTTCAACATAGTTGCAGGCAACGATGCTGCTGGAAACCAGCAGGCCGGCAATGATCGGCGCTTTGCGCGCGAAGGTCAGCGAGTGGCCCTTGCGCAACAGGTAGTCGGAAATCACCCCGCCGAGCACCCCACCGATAAAGCCGCAGATTGCCGGCAACGAGGCGATGAAACCAGCCTTGAGAATGGTCATGCCACGCTCTTGCACCAGATACACCGGGAACCAGGTCAGGAAGAAATAGGTGATGCCGTTGATGCAGTACTGGCCCAGATACACGCCGAGCATCATGCGATTGGTCAGCAGTTGACGGATGTAATCCCACTTCGGACCGTCGGACTTTTTGCCCTTCTGATCCATGTCGACCATGCCGCCGTTTTCAGCGATGTGTTTGAACTCGGCTTCGTTGATACGCGGGTGTTCACGCGGGCTGTAGATCACTTTCAGCCAGACCAGCGAGAAGATGATCCCGAGAATCCCCATAACGATAAACACGTGCTCCCAACCGAAGGAATACACGATCCAGCCCATCAGCGGTGCGAACAACACGGTGGCAAAGTATTGCGCCGAGTTGAAGATCGCCGAAGCAGTGCCGCGTTCAGCGGTCGGGAACCATGCGGCGACGATACGCGCATTGCCGGGGAACGAAGGCGCTTCAGCCAGACCGACGAGGAAGCGCAGCATGAACAGCGCAACGATGGCGGTGGACATGCCGAACTCACCGACAAAGCCTTGCAGCACGGTGAACAGCGACCAGGTGAAAATGCTCAGGGCATAGACTTTTTTCGAGCCGAAGCGATCGAGCAACCAGCCACCGGGAATTTGCCCGGCCACGTAGGCCCAACCGAATGCGGAAAAGATATAGCCGAGGGTGACTGCGTCAATGCCCAGATCTTTTTGCAGGCTGGAGCCGGCAATGGCGATCGTGGCACGGTCGGCGTAGTTGATCGTGGTCACCAGAAACAGCATGAGCAGGATCAAATAGCGGACGTGAGTCGGCTTGGACGATTGCATGTAGAGGTACTCCCACTGATTATTTTTATGCGCGGGTGAATCTTCTTTGGTCTTGCATCTATTCCCTGTAGGAGCTGCCGAAGGCTGCGATCTTTTGATCTTAAAAGATCGCAGCCTTCGGCAGCTCCTACAGGGTTATTGCGTTTATCAGGAACCGATGTAACTGGTCTTCACGACCGTGTAGAACTCTTGCGCATAACGGCCTTGCTCACGTGATCCATAGGATGAACCTTTACGGCCACCGAACGGAACGTGGTAATCGACGCCAGCGGTCGGCAGATTGACCATGACCATCCCGGCTTGCGAATGACGTTTGAAGTGGTTGGCGTACTTCAGCGAAGTGGTCGCAATACCCGCCGACAGACCGAACTCGGTGTCGTTGGCCATCGCCAGCGCCGCGTCGTAATCGGCCACGCGAACAATGTTGGCCACCGGGCCAAAGATCTCTTCGCGGCTGATGCGCATCGACGCTTCACTGTCGGCAAACAGCGTTGGTGCGAGGAAGTAGCCTTCGGTATCGCACGTCACCAGACCACCACCGCTGACCAGACGCGCACCTTCGGACTGGCCGATGTCGATGTACTTCATGTCCTGTTCAAGCTGTGCTTGCGAAACCACTGGACCGATGTCGGTGCCGGATTTCAGTGCGTGGCCGACCTTGATCGACTTCATGCGCTCGGCCATGGCTTCAACGAACTTGTCGTGAATCCCGGCGGTGACGATCAAGCGGCTCGACGCTGTGCAACGCTGGCCGGTGGAGTAGAACGCGCTCTGCACCGACAGCTCGACCGCTTGCTTGAGGTCGGCGTCATCGAGAATGATCTGCGGGTTCTTGCCGCCCATTTCCAGCTGAACCTTGGCTTGGCGCGAGACGCAGTTGACCGCGATCTGACGACCCACGCCCACCGAACCGGTGAAGCTGATGCCGTCGACTTTCGGGCTCTGCACCAAGGCATCACCGACCACACGGCCGCTGCCCATCACCAGATTGAACACGCCGGCCGGGAAGCCTGCGCGGGAGATGATTTCCGCCAGTGCCCAGGCGCAACCCGGCACCAGATCGGCGGGCTTCAACACCACGCAGTTGCCGTAGGCCAACGCCGGAGCAATCTTCCACGCCGGAATCGCAATCGGGAAATTCCACGGGGTGATCAGACCGACCACGCCCAGTGCTTCGCGGGTCACTTCGACGTTGACGCCCGGACGCACCGACGGCACGTAGTCGCCGGACAGACGCAGGCATTCACCAGCGAAGAACTTGAAGATGTTACCGGCGCGGGTCACTTCGCCGATGGCTTCGGGCAGAGTCTTGCCCTCTTCGCGGGCCAGCAAGGTGCCGAGTTCTTCGCGACGGGCGAGAATTTCCGTGCCGACTTTATCCAGCGAATCGTGACGGGCTTGAATGCCCGAAGTCGAGTACGCCGGGAATGCCGCGCGAGCAGCGTCGATGGCGGCGTGAACCTGAGTCAGGTCAGCCTTGGCATAGTCGCCGATGGTATCGCTCAGTTCCGATGGGTTGATGTTGGCCGAGTAGTCGGCACCGGCAACCCATTCGCCGTTGATGTAGTTGTCGTAGCGTTTTGCAGTTGTCACAGGGGCAGCCCTCAAATCTCAAAGCCTTCACGCAAAAAGCCGCTGATTGCTCAGCGGCCTCGCTTTTATCGGGTGTTACTGCGCACCTTGCTTGTCGATCAGCGCGGCGAGCATTTCGTACTCTTCGCCAGTCAGGTCGGTCAGCGGTGCCCGCACCGGGCCTGCGTCATAGCCGGCGATTTTCGCGCCTGCCTTGACGATGCTCACGGCATAACCGGCCTTGCGGTTGCGGATGTCGAGGTACGGCAGGAAGAAGTCGTCGATGATCTTGCCGACGGTGGTGTGATCTTCACGAGCGATCGCGTGGTAGAAGTCCATCGCGGTTTTCGGGATGAAGTTGAACACCGCCGAGGAGTAAACCGGTACGCCCAGCGCCTTGTAGGCTGCGGCGTAGACTTCGGCGGTCGGCAGACCACCCAGGTAGCTGAAGCGATCACCGAGGCGGCGACGGATCGACACCATCAACTCGATATCGCCCAGACCATCCTTGTAGCCGATCAGGTTCGGGCAGCGCTCGGCCAGACGTTCCAGCAGCGGTGCGTTGAGGCGGCAAACGTTGCGGTTGTAGACGACCACGCCGATGTTGACCGATTTACACACGGCTTCAACGTGAGCGGCAACACCATCCTGGCTCGCTTCGGTCAGGTAGTGCGGCAGCAGCAACAGACCTTTGGCGCCCAGACGCTCGGCTTCTTGAGCGTATTCGATGGCCTGACGAGTCGAACCACCGACACCGGCTAGGATCGGCACACTCGTTGCGCAAGTGTCGACGGCAGTCTTGATGATTTCCGAGTATTCGCTGGCGGCGAGGGAGAAGAACTCACCAGTGCCACCGGCGGCGAACAAGGCTGAAGCGCCATACGGAGCCAGCCATTCCAGGCGTTTGATATAGCCCGCGCGGTTGAAATCGCCCTGCGCGTTGAAATCGGTCACCGGGAAAGACAGCAGGCCGGCAGAGAGGATGGACTTCAGTTCTTGTGGATTCATTATTCGAACACCCTGGTAGCAACGTTTTTTGTGAGTTGATCGTTCAGCCTTCGCTGAAGTTGTAGGTCATCGTACAACTTAAAAGATAACCGTCAACTGCATTTCATCGTTGTGGGTGGTTTTTTGTCGGACAAAAGTGTTCGGGGCGTTGCCGAACTCGTCGCAAAGCCACGATTTTAAAGGGTTATAGCGCGGAAATGTCTGGTCAAGATTCGTTTACTGAGCGCTGGAGAAGCGCCGGGTAAGGTGTGACGGACTGCCACGAAGGATCGTGGCGGACCTTCGAAGGAAACCGAAATGTTTTTGAATTATGCTGCACCAACGCTCGCGCAAATCGCCTCTTCTGCCTCTGACACCCTCACCCTTCAGCTATCCGCGCTACCCGATGTATTGATCGTACAAGTCCCGGATTCCAGCGATTTTCCGGCGAACTGGAGCGTCTACCCGATTCTCGGCGGCGACCCGGAACAGCCGGAATGGATTGGTGAAGAAGTGGACACGGGCACTTGGGACGATGCCGAGGACGAGATGGAAAAGCTCACGGGGATCGAGTTGCAGATACCTAAAGAGGCGCTGCGGCCGTACCTGAACAGGGTGGTTGAACTGCGCTACAAGTTTTGCGACGAGTCGAGCATGGAGCCGTTTTCGCAAGTGTTGAGGTTGCGGATCGAAACTTGATCATGATTTTCGATTGACCAGCTCACAACGCTTTGGCACAGGCGCTTCGCGTGATAACCGTTCGTCGAGACTGGTATTTCTTACAGGTGCGTAAGAATGGGTATTCCTGAGCTAATGACTTCAGGAGATAACAAACCGACTCCGATCGTAGTGTGTCATCACTACGCGATTGCAAAGGTTTGATTGGTTATAAAAGGAATTTCGATCATGAATGTTCAAGTAAAAGCCCTCGCTACCCCCCGCCTCCGCGAAGCCATCGAGCACAATGGAGAGTTCACACTCTATGTTCACAACCTGGTTGATCCTGCCCACGGCGAAGTCCAGTCATATCCAAATGTTAGCAAGGGAGACAAGATCACATTCAAGGTCAGCACTTCCACAGGGAATGAATACAGCTGGGAACTTGCCGTAGGGTCACCCGCCGATGCTCCATTTGTATTCGAGATCCCGAAAAAGATATTTGCAGAAAAGCTCGTACCAAGTGCCACCGCTAAATTGAGTTATAGCGTGCAGACATCGTCAGGTAATACGGCTGAGTCTCCGGAGCTGCGGGTTTACCTCAAACACTAATAAATACTAACCCTGCGCCTGCGCCTCTTCATGGGCCTGGCGCAGTCTTTCACGGCTGTTGGTCAGGTGCAGACGCATCGCCGCACGCGCTGCATCGGAATCCTGACGGGCAATCGCGTCGTAGATTTCTTCGTGCTCACGGCTCAGGCGACTCATGTAGTGCTGTTGATCATCATGGGCCAATCGCGCCGAATTCAGCCGCGTACGCGGAATGATGCTGGTGCCCAGGTGGGTCATGATGTCGGTGAAGTAGCGGTTGCCGGTGGACAGGGCGATTTCCAGGTGGAAAGCAAAGTCCGACGCCACAGCATCACTGGCATGGGCAGCGCTTTCATTAAGCGCATCGAGCGCGGCGCGCATGGTCGCCAGTTGCTCGGCGCTGCGACGTTGCGCGGCAAGGCCGGCAGATTCGACTTCGAGGCTGATGCGCAATTCGAGGATGGCCAGCACATCACGCAGGGTGACGACGGTGGCCGGATCGATACGGAAACCGCTCGGACTTGGCGTGTCGAGTACGAAGGTGCCGATGCCGTGGCGAGTTTCCACTTGGCCGGCTGCCTGCAAACGGGAAATCGCCTCGCGCACCACGGTGCGGCTGACGCCATGGGCTTCCATGATCGCCGACTCGGTAGGCAATTTGTCACCGCGTTTAAGCAGGCCATCGCGGATCTGCTCGCTCAGCACCGTCACCAGTTCCTGGGCCAGGCTGCGGCGCTTGCGCGGGAGACGCGGGGTGTCGATCAGGTTTTCCATGGTGTGCATCTAGTCTCGAAAATTCGGCTTGTGGGCATCATAGCTCAAGCGGGTTGTACGATCACTTTCCATTTCCATACAAAACCTGTGGGAGCTGGCTTGCCAGCGATGAGGCCATACCTGTCGATGAAGATGTCGACTAAACCGACGCCATCGCTGGCAAGCCAGCTCCCACATGGGATGTGTGTTGATCAGGCAGTCACGGTCTGTTCAACCAAATGCCCGCTCTCGATCCGCACATGCCGTGGATGGAAGCGTTTCAAACTGCTGCGATGGCCGACGCTGACAATGCTCAGCCCCGGTATCTGATCAATCAACGCCTGATACAGCGTCGCTTCGTCTTCCTCGTCCATCGCCGAAGTCGCTTCGTCCATGTACAACCACTGCGGTGCGTAAAGCAGCGCACGGGCGAAGGCCAAGCGTTGCTGTTCACCCGGCGAGAGCATGCGTTGCCAGTGATTGGCCTCGTCCAGCCGCGCGACCAGATGCGGCAAACGGCAGGTTTCCAGCACTTGTGCATAACGTTCAGACGCGTAGGTGTCACCCGGTTGTGGATAACTCAGTGCCTCGCGCAGGGTGCCGATCGGCAGATACGGCTTTTGCGGCAGGAACAGATACCGCGCCGCCGGCAAGCGGATGTTGCCGTGCCCCGCCGGCCACAAATGCCCCATCGCCCGCAACAGCGTCGACTTGCCGCTGCCGGAACGGCCGCTGAGCATGACCCGATCACCCGGCTCCACGGTCATGTCGGCATTGGTCAACAGATGACGACCATCGGCCAGGTCCAGACCAAGGTTATGCACCTGCAGTTCGCTGCCCTGATTCTGCACGTCGATCGCCGGGGTGCGCTCTTCGTTGTCGGTCATGGCCTGGCGGAAACTCAGCAAACGATCACAGGTTGCGCGCCACGCGGCCAGATCCGAATACGCACTGATGAACCAGCTGAAATTCTCCTGCACGTTGCCGAATGCCGAGTTGATTTGCATCAGCTCACCCAGTTCGATCTTGCCCGCCAGATAACGTGGGGCCGCGACGATGAACGGGAAGATGATTGCGATCTGGCCGTAGCCGGAAGTGAAGAACGTCAGGCGCTTGGATACGCGCATGATGTCCCAGAAGTTGTGCCAGACCAGCCCGAAACGGCTGCTCAAACGACGATTTTCGTTCGGTTCACCGTTATACAAGGCGATGCTTTCAGCGTTCTCGCGCACGCGCACCATGGAGAAACGCAGGTCTGCTTCGAAACGTTGTTGCTGGTTGTTCAGGCCGATCAAGCGTCGACCGATCAGGTGCGTCAGCCAACTGCCGACGGCGGCATAAATCAGCGCACACCAGAACATGTAGCCGGGAATCTCGATGCCGAACACTTCGATGCTGCCGGAAACGCCCCACAAAATGATCGAGAACGACACCAGACTGACCACCGTGCGAATCAGCCCGAGGCCAAGGCTCAGGGTGTTGGCGGTAAAGGTGTTGAGGTCTTCGGAAATCCGCTGGTCGGGGTTATCGGTGTAACCGCCCTGCTCCAGCTGATAGTAGTTCTTGTGGCCGAGCCAGCGCTTGAAGTGGTTCTCGGTCAGCCACGCCCGCCAGCGAATCGTCAGCATCTGCGTCAGGTACAGGCGATACACCGCGCCGAGAATCGCCACCGTGGCGATGCCGCAGAAATACAGGATCAACTGCCAGAACGCCGCTTCGTCCTTCTTTTGCAGAGCGTTGTAAAAATCCTTGTACCAACTGTTGATCCACACCGAGATCGCCACGCTGAACAGCGACAACGCGATCACGGCAATCAGCAATGTCCAGGCCTTGCCCTTCTCTTCGCTGCGCCAGTAAGGCGTGGTCATCGCCCACACTTTACGAAAAAACTGCCCGCGCACAGCATCGTTGACCGCGGAATATTCAGCGTTCTGATTCATGGATAAGGCTCGATATAGAAAAGAACAGACACGCACCGATCATAGATGATCGGTGCGTTTTATCGCGAGGGCTGGCGATAGTCGTTCAGCGCAGGTTCAGCGACGAACCGGGCGCTTCTGCAGTTTGCGCTGCAGGGTGCGGCGGTGCATGCCCAGGGCACGGGCAGTGGCGGAGATGTTGCCTTCGTGTTCGGTGAGCACACGCTGGATGTGTTCCCATTGCAGGCGGTCAACCGACATCGGGTTTTCCGGCACCAGACTGTCGAGATCAGCATGCTCGGAGAGCAACGCGGCCAGCACGTCGTCGGCGTCGGCCGGTTTGCACAGGTAGTTGCAGGCGCCGCGCTTGATCGCTTCGACTGCGGTGGCAATGCTCGAATATCCGGTGAGAATCACCACGCGCATTTCCGGGTCCAGCTCCAGCAGCTTGGGCAGCAGCACCAGACCGGAATCGCCGTCCATTTTCAGGTCGAGCGCAGCGTAATCAGGCAGATCGGCCTGGGCGATGGTCAGGCCTTCTTCGGCGGAACCGGCGGTGCTGACGCGAAAGCCACGGCGAGCCATGGCACGGGCCATGACGCGGGTGAAGGTTGCGTCGTCGTCGACCAGCAGCAAATGCGGCAGTTCTTCGCCTTCGACTTGGATTTCGTCACTCATGTTGGTCTCCTCGGGCGCCGTGGGGCAGGCGCAGCTCGGTGAGCGTGCCGCCTTCCTCATGACTATAGAGTTTCACTGAGCCGCCGGCGCGTGTCACGCTGGCCTTGCTCAAAAACAGGCCCAGGCCGAAACCTTTGCCCTTGGTGGTAAAAAACGGTTTGCCGATCTGCTCGGCGATGGCCAGCGGCACACCGGCGCCGTGGTCACGAATGCTGATGGTCACCGTTTCCGCGTCCCAGTCCAGGGTCACCTTGAGGTTTTCCGGGCAGGCGTCGGCGGCGTTGTTGAGCAGATTCAACAGCGCCTGAGTCAGATCCGGCGGCGGCGCCATGCGCGGCACGGTGCCTTGGCCGAGCCGGTGGAAGCGGTAACTGGCTTCCGGACGCATCAGGTGCCAGCGGTTCAGCGCTTCGTCGAGCCAGTCGGTGACGTCCTGCATCTCGACGGCCAGACGCCGGTTGGCCTCGGCGGCCCGCACCAATTGCTGCAAGGTCTCCTTGCAGAGTTTGACCTGATCCTGCAGCACTTTCAGATCGTCCTGCAGCATTGGGTCGGGGTGATCCTGCTGCATTTCCTTGAGCAATACGCTCATGGTCGCCAGCGGTGTACCGAGCTCATGGGCGGCGCCGGCGGCCTGGGTGGCGACAGCGAGCAACTGCTGATCGCGCAGGCCTTCTTCACGGCGGATCGCACGCAATTCTTCCTGACGGCGCAACTCTTCAGCCATTCGTGCCGCGAAGAAGGTGATCACCGCCGCCGCGAGCGCGAAGCTCAGCCACATGCCGTAGATCTGCAGATTCTCGCGGGCGACCGGCAGGGTTTCCAGCGGATAGAAACGCGTCAGCATCACCGTGTACAGCGCCAGCGCGATGCCAGACAGGATCACCGAATAGCGCCACGGCAGTGTCACCGCAGCGATGGTCAGCGGTACCAGATAATAGGAAACAAACGGGTTGGTCGAACCGCCGGAGAAGTACAGCAGCGCACTGTGGATCACCAGATCGCAGGCCAGTTGCAGCGCATATTCGAGTTCGGTCACTGGCCACGAGGTACGCAAACGCACCGCGGTAAACACGCAGAGCAGCGTCGAGCAGCCAAGGGTCATTGCCAGTTGCACCCACGGCAACGGCAGCAGTTGCAGCCAGTAGGCCAAGCCTACAGAACCGGCCTGCGCGGCGAGCACCAGGGTGCGAATAAAAGTCAGCCGCCAGAGGTTCTGGCGAGTGGCGGAAGTCAATTGTACGGGGGCGAGCATGAGCTCTCCTGATGAGCGCTCCAGGCGGATCGCACGGAGTATAACCAAGCCACGGCCTTGAGAGGCGAAAGTGCGGCAAACGACCACATGGCGAAGACATCTTCGGCGGCTATAAGGGCCTCTTCGCGAGCAAGCTCGCTCCCACAGGGGGGAATGCATTTCAAAGGTGGCAGCGAGCCTGCTCGCGAAGGGCTGCACAGCTGACCCGCCGATGTGTATAGAAGTTGTAACTGGGCGAACCGGATCATAAAAGCTAGAGTCTGATGGTTTCACGCAGGCCCCCGAACCATCACCTGCGCCCTCATCAAGGAGCTTTCATGCACACATTCCGCCGCAGCGCCGCCCTTCTCGCCCTGACCGTCGGCAGCATTGCCAGCATTCCGGCCCTGGCCGCCGATGAGCTGCACTACAACCAGATTTCCCTGCGCGCCGAAGTCAGCACGGAAGTGGCCCGCGACCTGATGATTGTCACCCTCTACACCGAAGAGCAAAACACCGACCCGGCCAAACTCGCCGCCGACGTCAGCACCACCATGAACAAGGCATTGGCCCAGGCCAAGCAAGTCAAAGACATCACCTTGCGCCAAGGCAGCCGCAACAGTTACCCGATCTACGACACCAAAGGCCAGAAGATCACCGGCTGGCGTGAACGCGCCGAACTGCGCCTGGAAAGCGCCGACTTCGCCGCCCTGTCCAAACTCACCGGCGAACTGCTGGGCGACCTGAAAATGGGCGGCATGGACTTCGCCATCGCCGACCCGACCCGCAAGGCCAGCGAAGACCAGTTGCTCAAAGAAGCCGTGACCGCCTTCAAAAACCGCGCACAACTGGCCACCGATGCACTGGGCGGCAAGGGTTACAAAATCGTCAACCTGAACCTCAACAGCAACGGTTATCCACAACCGTACCTGCGCGCACCGATGATGATGAAAGCGGCGGCGATGGACTCGGCGCCAGTGACGCCGGAAGTTGAAGCGGGCACCAGTCAGGTCAGCATGACCGCTGATGGCTCGATTGAAGTGTTGATGCAGTGATCTGAAGAGGGCTGAATGAAAAACCGGCGATCAGAGCATGGTCGCCGGTTCCACCCTACAACCCCCGCAAAGCAGGCGACAACGTTGATAGGTCAGACAAGACTTCTACTGTTCTAGAGGTTTAAGTCCCAATCTCATCGACGATGCGCTGTGCATCTTCCCTCGTAGCGCATAACTGTGAATAAGGGGTTCCGTCCTTATAAAAAACTTGAAAGCGGGAGAAGCCCCATTCATATTCGTAAATCCTGAAGGCTTTGTAGTCAGTAATAATCGGATAACTCATGGTCAAGTCCTTATGTGTTTTCGTTCAAGCCTCGAAGTCGCTCCTTGCAGTAGCGAAACGTACTCGGCTTGAAGAAATACTCAGGCGCATTGGAAAGATTATCTACTGTCATAAATTACAGGTTTGCGGTGAGCTTCATATCGAATTGAAATAAGCCATTGAATCAAGCATTCATCTGCTTATGAAACCAAAAAACCGGGCCGTTACCGGTGATAATCACCATTCTTGTACCTGGATTTTTGGTGCATGAACCTGCTCCATAGCGAGCACGCTCGCGCCTACAAAGGGAACGCGTCCCAAATGTGGGAGCGAGCCTGCTCGCGAAGAACGATAACGCGGTCTCAGGTCTGCGGATCAACCCGATCCAGCGCCCGATTCACCGCCAACTCGGCCAGCATGATGATCTGCTGAATCGCCAACGCCGTACTACGCTCGGGCCGGCCCAACTGATCGGCAAAGTTACCGATAAGGGTGTTCGCCGACGCCAGTGATTCACAGGCATGCGCCAGCAGGCTTTCGGTGTCGATGTTTGGCTGGATCAGGAACATCGTGCTGGGTTGCCGGGGCTTGACCGGGTCGGGGCTGAGATAGAAATCCAGGGCGCGTTTGATGGCTTCGCGGGTTTTGATCTGGTCGTCGGCGCGGATGGCGTCTTCGAGTGGGGTATCGAGGGGTGGGTCAGGTATCAATTTATCCATGGAAAATTTCCTTGTTAACTGACGCCATTCATTTCCGATCTCACTCGAGAAATGAGGTGGCAACTATGTACGGAGTGAGATTACCGGTAAGGAAACCAACCCGGCCGGACAAAGTCCGCCCGTACATAGCCGCCATAAAAACTGCTGACAGCATGAGCTGGCGGCGATTATGGGGTGGCTTGTGCAGGTTTCCAAATTCAATAACCGGGAATCTCACCTCCCGATCGCCGAGTCTTCAGCGACGCCCAAAGACTAGAGAGCCCACGTCCGACGGACAACCTGAAAACCTTGTGGGAAGGTTCTGGTTATCTGACACAGATTTAAACAGCCAAAAGCCAACCCTCACCCTAGCCCTCTCCCAGAGGGAGAGGGGACTGACCGTGGTGTTGGGAGAGTTACGCCGACGTGCGATTGCCGTGTTGAACTCAGATTCTGAAACAGATCAAAAGCCCCTCACCCTAGCCCTCCCGAAACGTCGGAACGCCCGTAGGGAGAGGGGACTGACCGAGTTGTTTGGGAGAGTTACGCCGACGTGAAATACCGAGTCGAACTCAGATTTTGAAATGCCCAAAAATCGGCTCCCTCTCCCTCGGGAGAGGGCTGGGGTGAGGGGGAGCCACAACACAAATCAACAGCCGAACACCGCTTGGCTCTTCACCACTCAACAGGATGAGCGTTAGCTCGGCTGCAGCTCTTGATCTGTAGGGCGACGTCGGAAGGCTGAGTGGAGGGATTGATCCGGGCGAGGGAGCGCAGCGACCGTTTGGCGCAGCCAAACACAGCGAGAGGAGGTGCAGCGAAGCAAACCGTAGGCGCTGCGCCCGGATCGATCCCGCAGCGAAGGAACCCCGAGCCCTAGCGAGCGGGCCGTACGTAGGAGCAAGCGTTTTTGGTTACTTTTGAGGCGTTTGTCAAAAGTGACCCGCCGTAAGGGCGGAACCCTAAGCAGCCGTTACCGCAGCAACGGATATACACACAAGTGCTAGATATACCGAGATAGACGCTTCAACAGGAAAAACGATATTTCCGCCACCCCCCCCCGCCCCAGCTACTCTTCCACGATTACCACCGCCGATTCCCCGGGGACCCCATGCCAAGATCCACCCTAAAACCGCTCTTGATCTCCCTCGCACTAACCGCCATAGCCCCGATCGCCAACGCCGCCACAACCCTGGTCTACTGCTCCGAAGCCAGCCCCGCCGGCTTCGACCCCAGCCAATACACCAGCGGCACCGACTTCGACGCCTCCGCCGAAACCGTCTTCAACCGCCTCACCCAATTTAAACGCGGCGGCACCGACATCGAACCCGGCCTGGCAACAAAATGGGATATCTCCCCGGATGGCCTGCAATACACCTTCCACCTGCGCCAAAACGTAAAATTCCACACCACCGACTACTTCACCCCCACTCGAGACTTCAACGCCGACGACGTCCTCTTCACCTTCCAGCGCCTGCTCGACCCGGAAAACGCCTTCCGCAAGGCCTACCCCGCCGAATCCCCATACTTCACCGACATGGGCCTCAACACTACGATCAAATCGGTAGAAAAACTCGACGAGCAAACCGTGCGCTTCAACCTCAACAACGTCGACGCCGCGTTCGTGCAAAACCTCGCCATGAGCTTCGCCTCCGTGCAATCAGCCGAATACGCCAACCAACTGTTGAAAGAAGGCAAAGCCGCCGACCTCAACCAGAAGCCGATCGGCACCGGCCCATTCGTGTTCAAGCGCTACCAGAAGGACTCACAAATTCGCTACGCCGCCAACACGGCCTACTGGAAACCCGAAGACCTCAAAATCGATAACCTGATTTTCTCCATCACCCCGGACGCCGCCGTGCGCCTGCAAAAACTCAAGGCCGGCGAATGCCAGGTCAGCGGCTACCCACGCCCGGCCGACATCGAAGTGATGGAAAAAGACCCGAACCTGCGCGTGCTCAAACAGGCCGGTTTCAACCTCGGCTTCCTCGCCTACAACACCACCCACGCGCCACTCGACCAGCTCAAAGTGCGGCAGGCGTTGGACATGGCCATCGACAAACCGGCAATCATCAAAGCCGTCTACCAAAGCGCCGGCCAGTTGGCGCAAAACGCCTTGCCGCCGGCGCAATGGTCGTATGACCCGAACATCAAGGACGCACCCTACGACCCGGCAAAAGCACGGGTGCTACTGAAAGAAGCAGGGGTTGCGCCGGGTACAACCATCAACCTCTGGGCGATGACAGTGCAGCGCGCCTCGAACCCGAACGCGCGGATGTCGGCGCAGATGATCCAGCAGGATTGGGAGAAAATCGGCATCAAGGCCAACATCGTCAGCTACGAATGGGGCGAGTACATCAAGCGCGCGAAAAATGGCGAACACGACGCGATGATCTATGGTTGGACAGGTGACAACGGTGACCCGGACAACTGGCTTGGCGTGCTCTACAGCTGCGCGGCGGTAAAAGGCAGCAACTACGCCAAATGGTGCGATCCGGCCTACGACAAACTGGTGCAACAGGCCAAGTTGTCCACCGACAAAGCACAGCGGGTAAAACTGTATCAACAGGCGCAACTGATCCTTAAACAGCAAGTGCCGATCACACCGATTGCCAACTCCACGGTGTTTCAGCCGCTGCGCAAGGAAGTTACTGACTTCCGGATCAGCCCGTTCGGTCTAACCCCCTTCTATGGCGTGGGTATAAATAAGTAACACCGAGCCCCAAGGCGGCGCGCACAACGTGACCAACGCACCGTTTTGGGGCTTCATTTGCACCGTAAAAACCACCCGCAAACGGTCAAATGCGTCAGAAGTTATACAGATGCGACATTAAGGTACGTTCGTGCCACGCTTTGAGGCCGGCAGTCACTCTGGATCTTGCAATGGGTATGGCCCCTGCATAAGTATCCGCAGGCACGACTCACGAGGTCGTACCTCACAACTAAAAAATGACAACAAATCATGAGGCCAACATGCTTAAACACGCGGTCATTCCGTTTTTAGTCGGCGCAGGCTTGTTAGCCTCCGCACCTTTCGCATCCGCTGCGACTAACCTGGTGTTCTGCTCCGAAGGCAGCCCGGCCGGTTTCGACCCAGGCCAGTACACCACCGGAACCGACTTCGACGCCTCAGCCGAAACCATGTTCAACCGTCTGACCCAGTTCGAGCGCGGCGGCACCGCCGTGATTCCTGGTCTGGCGACCAAGTGGGACATTTCCGATGACGGCCTGACGTACACCTTCCACCTGCGTGAAGGCGTCAAGTTCCACACCACCCCGTATTTCAAGCCGACTCGTGAGTTCAACGCCGACGACGTACTGTTCACCTTCAATCGCATGATTAACAAGGATGACCCGTTCCGTAAGGCGTACCCGACCGAATTCCCGTACTTCACCGACATGGGGATGGACACCAACATCACCAAGATCGATAAAGTCGACGATCACACCGTCAAGTTCACTTTGAAAGAAGTGGATGCCGCGTTCATCCAGAACATGGCCATGAGCTTCGCCTCGGTACAGTCCGCCGAGTACGCTGCCCAGCTGCTCAAGGAAGGCAAGGCTGCCGACATCAACCAGAAGCCGATCGGCACTGGCCCGTTCGTGTTCAAGAGCTACCAGAAAGACTCCAACATCCGTTACACCGGCAACAAGGACTACTGGAAGCCTGAAGACGTGAAGATCGACAACCTGATCTTCGCCATCACCACCGACCCGTCGGTACGTATTCAGAAGCTGAAAAAGAACGAGTGCCAGGTCACCCTGTTCCCGCGTCCGGCCGACCTGAAAGCGCTGAAAGAAGACAAAACCCTGAAAATGCCTGACCAGGCTGGTTTCAACCTGGGTTACATCGCCTACAACGTGATGGACAAGGTCAAGGGCAGCAACGAGGCGAACCCGCTGGCAGACCTGCGCGTTCGTCAGGCGCTGGACATGGCCGTGAACAAGCCGCAAATCATTGATTCGGTTTATCAGGGCGCAGGCCAACTGGCCGTCAACGCCATGCCGCCGACCCAATGGTCTTACGACACCACCATCAAAGATGCCAAGTACGATCCTGAGAAAGCCAAACAGCTGCTCAAGGAAGCCGGCGTCAAGGAAGGTACCGAGATCGTGCTGTGGGCGATGCCGGTGCAGCGTCCGTACAACCCGAACGCCAAACTGATGGCTGAAATGCTCCAGTCCGACTGGGCCAAGATCGGCTTGAAAGTGAAGATCACTAGCTACGAGTGGGGCGAGTACATCAAACGCTCCAAAGGTGGCGAGAACCAGGCCATGATCATTGGCTGGAGCGGTGACAATGGTGATCCGGACAACTGGCTGAACGTGCTGTTCGGTTGCGACTCGCTCAGCGGCAACAACTTCTCCAAGTGGTGCGACAAGAAGTTCGACGGCCTCGTCAAAGAAGCCAAACGCACGACCGACCAGGCCAAGCGCACCGAACTGTACAAACAGGCGCAACACGTCCTCAAAGATGCAGTCCCGATGACACCTATCGCTCACTCGACGGTGTACCAACCCATGCGCGCCAACGTGCAGGATTTCAAGATCAGCCCATTCGGCTTGAATTCCTTCTACGGCGTCAGCGTCAGCAAATAAGGCACTGCAACGGCGACGTTTATAACGTCGCCGTTGTTTTACCTGCCGGGAAGTTAGGAAATTGCCTACAGCCAATTCCACTGTGGATTACCGCAGCGGTATAGGACGCGTCGCCTTTTCCTACGAGCTTTAAGGCATTTACGCATTTACTGCCAGAACCGCGGCCCCTACCGTCGGGTACTGACCAGTGTCTGCGTGGGCCACCGGTTTGCCGTACGCACTGGATTGAGCTCGATGCAGCCAAAACGTCTCCGGATGAGACGACGGCGCATTGAACAACACTAAAAAAGAGGGAGCGTCATGCGCCATACCTTGATTTATTCCGCATTGCTGGGGGCCGGCCTGTTGGCCGCCTCGTCCGCCAGTTTCGCCGCCAGCAAAAGTCTGGTGTTCTGCTCTGAAGGCAGCCCGGCGGGCTTTGATACCGCGCAATACACGACGGCCACCGATAACGACGCCGCCGAACCGATCTACAACCGACTGGTCGAGTTCGAAAAAGGCGCGACTAATGTCGTCCCGGGCCTGGCAACCACGTGGGATATTTCCGAGGATGGTCTCAAGTACACCTTTCACCTGCGTGAAGGTGTGAAATTTCATACAACGCCGTACTTCAAGCCGACCCGCGACTTCAACGCCGACGACGTGTTGTTCACGTTTAATCGCATGCTCGATGCACAGCAACCTTTCCGTAAGGCTTATCCCACCGAATTCCCGTATTTCAACGGGATGAGCCTGAACAAGAACATCGCCAAGGTCGAGAAGACCGGGCCGCTGACCGTGGAGTTCACGCTCAACAGCGTCGACGCAGCGTTCATTCAGAATATCGCCATGAGCTTCGCCGCCATCCTGTCCGCCGAATACGCCGACAAACTGCTGGCCGAAGGCAAGCCGAGCGACATCAACCAGAAACCGATCGGCACCGGGCCGTTCGTGTTCAAGAGTTATCAGAAAGACTCGAACATTCGTTACACCGGTAATAAACATTACTGGGATCCGAGCCGGGTCAAACTCGACAACCTGATCTTCGCGATCAACACCGACGCCTCGGTGCGCGTGCAGAAGCTCAAGGCTGGCGAATGCCAGATTACCCTGCATCCGCGCCCTGCCGATGTTGAAGCGTTGAAGGCCGACCCGAAACTGCAACTGATTTCCAAACCGGGTTTCAACCTCGGCTACATCGCCTATAACGTCCGCCACAAGCCCTTCGACCAGCTCGAAGTGCGCCAGGCGCTGGACATGGCGGTGAATAAACAAGGAATTCTCAACGCTGTTTATCAGGGCGCCGGTCAACTGGCCGTCAACGCCATGCCGCCGACCCAGTGGTCCTACGACGACAGCATCAAAGACGCCGCCTACAACCCGGAAAAAGCCAAAGAGCTGCTCAAGGCTGCCGGCGTTAAAGAAGGCACCGAGATCACCCTGTGGGCGATGCCGGTGCAGCGCCCGTATAACCCGAACGCCAAACTGATGGCCGAAATGCTCCAGGCGGACTGGGCCAAGATCGGTCTGAAAGTGAAGATCGTCAGCTACGAATGGGGCGAGTACATCAAGCGCACCAAAAATGGCGAGCACGACATCAGCCTGATCGGCTGGACCGGTGACAACGGGGATCCGGACAACTGGCTCGGCACGCTGTACAGCTGCGATGCCATCGGCGGCAACAACTACTCCATGTGGTGCGACCCGGCTTACGACAAGCTGATCAAACAGGCCAAGGTCGTCACCGACCGCGACCAACGCACCGTGCTCTATAAACAGGCCCAGCAATTGCTTAAACAGCAAGTGCCGATCACGCCTGTCGCCCACTCGACGGTCAACCAGCCGTTAAGCGCGAGGATCGAAGGGTTCAAAGTCAGCCCGTTCGGTCGCAACGTGTTCTCGGGTGTCGGTATCGATTAAACCAGATGATTAGCCGCAACGCTGGGGGGCGCTGTCTAGCCCCTCACGCAAGCGCTTTGCCGAAATTCGCCAATCCGGCTTTTTGCAAACGTTTGCGATGTGTGAACGAGTTCTAAACCAATAACCGGCATACCAAAAAAAGCCGGCATAAAAAGAAAGTAAAGGAGCTTCACCCATGAAACTGAGCAGCACCGCGATACTGGCTCTGGCCATCAGCAGCGTCACCGCCACGGCGTACGCAGAAACCCAAAGCCAGGCGTTCACTCCAGTAACAGTCAACGAGAAGAGCGCCCAGGCCGAGGCCACCGGCTTCCTCGAAGGTCAATCGATCAGCGGCTCGACCCGCAACTGGTACGCCAACGAGCAACTCAAGCGCGGCGGCAAGTTCGCCTATCGCAAGAACGGCCAATCGACCGAAACCGACCGCCGCATCAACTGGGTGCAAGGCACGATCATCAAGTACAACTCGGGCTTCACCGAAGGTACTGTCGGTTTCAGCACCGAAGTGGCGGCCTACAACGCCATCGCTCTTGAGCGTGACCGCGAGAACCTCGCCTCCAACAACGGCGGCGCACCGGGCACTCGTCCAGGCGCAGGCAACAACCGTACGCTGACCAAAGAAGGCGGTGACGCTCAAGGTCAATGGAGCAAAGTGGGCCTGGCCAACATCAAGGCACGTATCTCCAATACCACCCTGACCGCCGGCCGCATGAACTTCAGCAGCCCGCAGGTCGACGTGATCGGCAACCGTCCGCTGCCGTCGAGCTTCGAAGGTATCGCGATCCACAGCGAAGAGCTGAACAACCTCTCGTTCGACCTGGCAACGTTCGACCGCGTCTCGCCTCGTACCGAAGAGAGCCTCAGCAAGTTCCGCTCCGAATACGGCAACATCGACGCCGAAGCTGACCACGTGAATACCGCCGGTATCTCGTACCAGCCGTTCGCCAGCCTGACCACCAGCCTGTGGGGCACCCAGGCTGAAGACCTGTGGAACCAGTACTACTTCGGCGCCACCCACGTGCTGGGTGACAGCTCGATCCTCAGCCTGACCACCGGCCTGAACTACTACAAGACTGTCGACGAAGGCAAAAAACTGCTGGGCGACATCGACAACGACACCTACTCGCTGTCGTTCGGCCTGACTCACCTGGCACACACCCTGACCTTCTCGTATCAGGAAGTGAACGGTAACGAGTACTTCGACTACCTGCACGAAACCAACGGTATCTACCTGGCCAACTCCCTGCTCTCGGACTTCAACGGCCCGAACGAGAAGTCCTTCCAGGTTTCCTACGGCATCAACATGGCCGAATACGGTGTACCGGGCCTGAAGTTCAACATCTACCAGGCGCGCGGCTGGGGCATCGACGGCACTCACTACAAAGGTGGCGGCTACGACGGTGTGCAATCGATGGACGGCGAGCACCACTATGAATACGGCATCGGTGCAACCTATGCCGTACAGAGCGGGCCACTCAAAGCCACCACGATTCGCGGCACTTACACCGCTCACCGCGCCAGCGAAAACCAGGCTGACGGCAGCATCAACGAGTTCCGTCTCGTGACCACGATTCCATTCAACATCCTGTAAAAAACGCCAACCGACGGCTGACTCATGATGAGTCGGCCGTTCGGTTTTTTGTCTTCAACCGATTGCAGAGGGTTATCGATGAAAATGCTTCCCCTACGTGCGGCCATCGCGGCTGCGTTGCTGAGTGTCGCTGTTGGCGTCTCGGCCAAACCCTTGGTGGTCTGCACCGAAGCCAGTCCGGAAGGCTTCGATATGGTCCAGTACACAACTGCAGTCACGGCGGACGCTGTGGCCGAAACCATCTTCAACCGCCTGGCTGACTTCAAGCCCGGCACCACTGAAGTGATCCCGGCTCTCGCCGAGTCCTGGGACATCAGCGAAGACGGCCTGACCTACACGTTCCACCTGCGCAAAGGCGTCAAGTTTCACACCACCGAATATTTCAAGCCAACCCGCGACATGAACGCTGACGACGTGGTCTGGAGCTTCCAGCGTCAACTGGACCCGAATCACCCGTGGCACAAACTGTCGAGCGTGGGCTTCCCGTACTTTGAAAGCATGGGCTTCAAGGAACTGCTGAAGAATGTCGAGAAAGTCGACGACAACACGGTCAAGTTCACCCTGACCCGCCGCGAAGCGCCGTTCCTGGCCGACATCGCGATGGCGTTCTCCTCGATCTACCCGGCCGAATACGCCGACCAATTGCTCAAAGCCAACAAGACCGGCGACCTCAACAACAAGCCGATCGGCACCGGCCCGTTCATCTTCCAGCGCTACGCCAAGGATGCGCAGGTGCGCTTCAAGGCCAACCCGGAGTATTTCCGTGGCAAGCCGCCAGCCGATGCGTTGATCCTGGCGATCGCCACCGACAACAACGTGCGCCTGCAGAAGCTCAAGGCCAACGAATGCCAGATCGCGCTGTATCCAAAACCGGATGACATCCCGAGCATCAAGAAAGACGCCAAGCTCAAGGTCGATGAACTGAACGCGATGACCGTTTCGTACATCGCCATGAACACCCAGCACAAATACATGAGCGACGTGCGCGTGCGTAAGGCGATCGATATCGCCTTCGACAAAGCCGCTTACGTCAACGCGCTGTTTGGCCCGGGCAATGCGACCGTCGCGGTCAACCCGTACCCGGACACGCTGCTGGGCTACAACCACGACCTGAAGAACCCGCCGCGCGACCTCGACAAGGCCCGCGCCCTGCTCAAGGAAGCCGGGGTTCCGGAAGGCACCGTGTTTACCCTGTTTACCCGCAACGGCGGCGGCCCGACCAACCCCAACCCGATGCTCGGCGCACAAATGATGCAGGCTGACCTGGCGAAAGTCGGGATCAAGATCGACATTCGCGTGATGGAATGGGGCGAAATGCTCAAACGCGCCAAGGCCGGTGAGCACGATATGGTCTCGGCCGGATGGGCGGGCGACAACGGCGACCCGGATAACTTCCTGACGCCTATGCTCAGTTGCGAAGCTGCCAAGAACGGCGAAAACTACGCGCGCTGGTGCAACGAGAAATTCCAGGCACTGCTCGACGAAGCACGGGCTAAAGTAGATCCGGCCGAACGCGCGAAACTCTACGAGCAGGCTCAGGTCCTGTTTAATCAGGATCAACCGTGGATCAGCATGGCCCACACGCGGATGTTTACTGCAATGCGCAACAACGTAGAGGGCTATCACATCAGCCCTCTCACCACTAATAACTTCGCCACCACCCAGGTGAAGTAGATAAGAAACTCCCGGTGTTCCTGACCCCAGGGACACCGGGCACGCCTAACCGGCTGATGAGGTACCACACAAGATGTTTAGTTTTATTGCCCGCCGACTGGGGTTATTGATCCCCACGTTTTTCGGCATCACCTTGCTGACTTTCGCGTTGATTCGCATGATTCCGGGCGACCCCGTGGAAGTGATGATGGGCGAACGTCGGGTCGACCCCGAAATGCACGCTCAGGCAATGGAACGCCTAGGTCTGAACAAGCCACTGTATGCCCAGTATCTGGACTACATCGGCAAACTGGCTCAAGGCGACCTCGGCGAATCCCTGCGTACGCGCGAAAGCGTGTGGACCGAGTTCACCTCTCTCTTCCCGGCGACCCTGGAACTGTCCATGGCCGCCCTGCTGTTCGCCGGCATTCTGGGCCTTCTGGCCGGGGTGATCGCGGCACTCAAGCGAGGATCGCTGTTCGACCACGGGGTGATGGGCATCTCCCTCGCGGGGTATTCGATGCCGATCTTCTGGTGGGGCCTGATCCTGATCATGTTCTTCTCGGTGAGCCTGGGCTGGACCCCGGTTTCCGGACGGATAGACCTGCTCTACGACATCGAGCCGCGCACCGGTTTCATGCTCATCGACACGCTGCTGGCCGATGACGTCGGTGCGTTCTTCGATGCCCTGCATCACCTGATCCTGCCGGCCATCGTGCTCGGCACCATTCCGCTGGCAGTGATCGCGCGGATGACCCGTTCGTCGATGCTCGAAGTGCTGCGCGAAGACTACATCCGCACCGCCAAGGCCAAGGGCCTGTCGCCGTCGCGCGTGGTGTTCGTCCACGGCCTGCGTAACGCGCTGATTCCGGTACTCACCGTGGTCGGTCTGCAAGTCGGCACCCTGCTGGCCGGTGCGGTCCTGACCGAAACCATCTTCTCCTGGCCCGGCATCGGTAAATGGCTGATCGAAGCCATCGGCGCCCGGGACTACCCGGTTGTGCAAAACGGCATCCTGTTAATCGCCTGCCTGGTGATTCTGGTCAACTTCGTAGTGGACATCCTCTACGGCTTTGCCAACCCACGCATCCGTCATCAGCGCTGAGGTCAATAACCATGAGCACTCCAACATCCTCAGTAGCCACCGCCGCCGCCAACGCGGATCAAAGCCTGCTGTACCCGTCGCCGTACAAAGAATTCTGGCAAGCCTTCTCGAAGAACAAGGGCGCAGTTGCTGGCCTGCTGTTCATGCTGCTGATCATTTTCTGCGCGCTGTTCGCGCCGTGGGTCGCGCCGCATAACCCGAGCGAGCAATACCGTGACTTCCTGCTGACGCCGCCGGCGTGGCTGGAAGGCGGGCAGATGCAATTCCTGCTCGGCACCGATGAACTGGGTCGTGACCTGCTATCGCGCCTGATCCAGGGTTCGCGCCTGTCGCTGCTGATCGGTTTGTCGTCGGTAGTCATGTCGCTGATTCCGGGGATCCTCCTCGGTCTGTTCGCCGGGTTCTTCCCGAAGATGATCGGCCCGACCATCATGCGTCTGATGGACATCATGCTGGCCCTGCCGTCGCTGCTGCTGGCTGTGGCGATTGTCGCCATCCTCGGCCCTGGCCTGATCAACACCGTGATCGCCATTGCTGTGGTTTCGCTGCCGTCCTACGTGCGTCTGACCCGTGCCGCCGTGATGGGCGAGCTGAACCGCGACTACGTGACCGCCGCGCGCCTGGCCGGTGCCGGTCTGCCACGCCTGATGTTCATCACCGTGCTGCCGAACTGCATGGCGCCGCTGATCGTTCAGGCGACCCTGAGCTTCTCTTCGGCGATTCTCGATGCCGCCGCGTTGGGCTTCCTCGGCCTTGGCGTACAACCGCCAACCCCTGAGTGGGGCACCATGCTGGCCTCGGCCCGCGACTACATCGAACGCGCCTGGTGGGTGGTGAGCCTGCCTGGTTTGACCATTTTGCTCAGCGTGCTGGCAATCAACTTGATGGGCGACGGTCTGCGCGATGCGCTCGACCCGAAACTCAAGAACGCCGCCTGAGGAGATTCCCATGTCACTGCTAGAAATCAAGAATCTCAACGTTCGCTTCGGCGACAAGACCGCGACCCCGGTGGTCGACGGCCTCGACCTGAAAGTCGACAAAGGCGAAGTACTGGCCATCGTGGGCGAGTCGGGTTCGGGTAAATCCGTGACCATGATGGCGCTGATGGGCCTGATCGAGCACCCCGGCATCGTCACCGCCGACTCGCTCAGCTTCGACGGCAAAGACATGCTCAAGCTGAGCAACCGTCAGCGTCGGCAAATCGTCGGCAAAGACCTGTCAATGGTCTTTCAGGACCCGATGACCGCACTGAACCCGAGCTACACCGTCGGTTTCCAGATCGAAGAAGTGCTGCGTCTGCACCTGAAAATGTCCGGCAAGCAAGCGCGCAAACGTGCGATCGAGCTGCTGGAAAAAGTTGAAATCCCGGGCGCCGCGAGCCGTATGGACGCCTACCCGCACCAACTGTCCGGCGGTATGAGCCAGCGTGTTGCGATTGCCATGGCGATTGCCGGCGAGCCGAAACTGCTGATCGCCGACGAACCGACTACTGCGCTGGACGTGACGATTCAGGCACAGATCATGGATCTGCTGCTGGCGTTGCAGAAAGAACAGAACATGGGCTTGGTGCTGATCACTCACGACCTCGCGGTCGTGGCGGAAACCGCCCAGCGCGTCTGCGTGATGTACGCAGGGCAAGCCGTTGAAGTCGGTCAGGTACCGCAACTGTTCGACGTCCCGGCGCACCCGTACAGCGAAGCGTTGCTCAAGGCGATTCCCGAGCACAGCCTCGGCGCCTCACGCCTGTCGACCCTGCCGGGTATCGTTCCGGGCCGCTACGACCGTCCGCAGGGTTGCCTGCTGTCACCGCGCTGCCCGTACGTGCAGGACAGCTGCCGCACGCAGCGTCCAGGCCTTGATCCGAAAAGCAACAGCCTCGCGCGCTGCTTCTTCCCGCTGAACCAGGAGGTGGCGTAATGGCCGTCGTACTTACCGCCCGCGACCTGACCCGTCACTACGAAGTCTCCCGTGGTCTGTTCAAGGGCCACGCGACCGTGCGCGCACTCAACGGTGTGTCGTTCGAACTGGAAGCCGGCAAGACCCTCGCCGTGGTAGGCGAGTCGGGCTGCGGCAAATCCACCCTCGCCCGCGCGTTGACGCTGATTGAAGATCCGTCGTCCGGATCCTTGAAAATCGCCGGCCAGGAAGTCGCCGGCGCCGACAAAGCCCAGCGCAAGCAACTGCGCAAAGACGTGCAGATGGTCTTCCAAAGCCCATACGCCTCGTTGAACCCACGGCAGAAAGTCGGTGACCAGCTCGGCGAACCGCTGCTGATCAACACCAACCTCTCCGCCGCTGAGCGTCGCGAGAAAGTCCAGGCGATGATGAAGCAGGTCGGCTTGCGCCCTGAGCATTATCAGCGCTATCCGCACATGTTCTCCGGCGGTCAGCGCCAGCGTATCGCCCTGGCCCGGGCGATGATGTTGCAACCGAAAGTGCTGGTGGCGGATGAACCGACTTCGGCATTGGACGTGTCGATTCAGGCGCAGGTGCTGAACCTGTTCATGGATCTGCAGCAGGAGTTCAACACCGCGTACGTGTTCATCTCGCACAACCTCGCGGTGGTGCAACACGTGGCCGATGACGTGATGGTGATGTACCTCGGTCGCCCGGTGGAACTGGGTCCGAAGAACGACATTTACGAGCGTCCGCTGCACCCGTATACCCAGGCGCTGCTGTCGGCAACCCCGACCATTCACCCGGACCCGAACAAGCCGAAAATCAAGATCGTCGGTGAACTGCCTAACCCGCTGAACCCGCCACCGGGCTGTGCTTTCCACAAGCGCTGCCCGTATGCGACCGAGCGTTGCAGCACGGAAGAGCCAGCGTTGCGCCAGCTCGACAGCCGGCAGGTGGCTTGCCACTACGCCGAGCAGTTCCTCGACGGCGCGGCATAAGCAAATCTGGAGAGCGACACGAAACCTGTAGGAGCTGTCGAGTGAAACGAGGCTGCGATCTTTTCATTGTCAGAATCAGAATCAAAAGATCGCAGCGTGCCGCAGCTCCTACAGGGATCATGTTTATTCAGGGATAAAGTGTTGAGCAAACCCCTTCCACCTCGATTGCGCATCAGTCGAGGCCGAAGGGGTTTTCTTTTGCCTGCGATTTACGTTTGGCTATCGCCTTCGTCGTCCGGATCATCAGAGTCCGGCTCATCGGTGGTCGAGTCGTCGTCATCGGCGCTGCCACCCTGCCCCTGATCGCCCGGCTCGGATTCAGACTTGGCGAGCATCAAACCGCTATGCCCGGCCTGCCCGTTGAACGCCTGAGAATCGTGATCCTCGCACTCGGCCCAGGCCGTCGCGGTGCCGAGGGACAGCATGACCATCACTTTCAACAGCAATAAAACCCGTAGCAACCTGCTTTTCATAGCCGACTCCATCCATTTTCAGGTGAGACATTCGTGCCTGACTGGCGCTGTGTGAAATCTAGTTCCGATCCATCGGGTTCACCAGATAGGACGCTAACGAGCGCGCAGAAATGCCCTCGGCAGACAGATTGCTTTCGAATAATGCCAATAGCTGGATCAGCTAAGCGACCGGGCGCACGCGCGTGGCCTGCCAAGTCAGCGGGATGGAAATCAACACCATCAGCGCACTCGCCAGCCACACACTGTGGCCCCCGAATTGACCATACAACTGGCCACTAAGCACCGGTGACAACATCGCACTGGCGCTCCAGCTCATAAAGAACAGGCCGAAGTACTGACCGCTTTTGCCGCCCTGGGCAAAACGCATCGCCAGCACATTCAGCGGCGGCATGAAAAACGCCTCGCCCAAGGTCCAGATCAGCGTCGACAGGCAGACGTAAAACAGCCCGGAACCGAACGGCAACATGCCGAGCCCGCAGGCCAGCAACACACTGCCGAGCAGCATTTGTCGACGCATGCCCCATCGCTCGCCCCAATGCGACAACGGAATCTGCAGGGCGATCACCAACAACGCATTGAGGCCAAACTGCCAACCGATCGCTTCGGTGCTCAAGTGATAGTAATCACGCAGATAATTGCCCAGGGTGCTGTAGACCGTGTCGAACGCGATGCCAAGCACAGCCGTCGCCGCCAGCAACCAGAGGAACGGTTTGTCGCGATACGGCCCCCCGGAACCTGCGTCATCCGTGGGCCTTTCGTCATTGATCAGCACCGGACGCTGCCACGTGGTGCGGACAAACCACAGCAAGGCCAGCAACGTCATTGCCGCACTGGCGAAAAATACCCAGCGAAAATCAGCCTGCGCCAAAACCCCGCCCGCCACCCCGGCAGCGGCCATCCCGAGGTTGCGCGCCACCCGGCTCAAGGCCTGCGCACGCGAGCGCTGCGCCACCTCGCAATATTCCATGATCAGGCGCTGATGCAGCGTGCGAATGGCCCCATCGAGGGTTCCGCTGAGCAACAACAATGCCGCCAGCAACGGCACCTGCGTCACCAGCCCCAGCAGCAACAGCACCCACACCGAAACAAAGAACAACGCCGCCGTCAGCCGCGCCGTGCGCACATGATCACTGAGCCAGCCACCGAGCATCGAACCGACCAGCAAACCCGCACCGTACGCCGACAGCAACCAGCCAACCGTCTCGATCGCCAGCCCCAGCTCCTGACGCAGGTACAGTGCCATGAACAGCTTGACCATGCTGCTCAAGCGATTGATGAACAACAGCGCCGCGAGCACCCAGGCCATTACGCTGAAATAACCGTTGAGCCGCAGCAGTTGAGTCAGTCGACTCGTCATTCCATTGACCTCTCAAAGCGACTTGCGTGGAGCTGGAACACTAACGGCCAGCAGGCTGGTTGTCGCGTTCGAGAACAGCGAGATCACAAAAAACGGAGTCGTACTACAGCCATTGCGCACGATAAAACCGTGCCGAAGATCAAAAGCCCCTCACCCTATCCCTCTCCCAAAGGGAGAGGGGACTGACCGAGGTGTTTGGGAGAGCTGCAGTGGTCTAATTTCCCCGGACACCCCGATAGGTGGAAAATACATCTATCGAGGAGTTATTCATGACTAAAAAACGCAGGGCATTCGACGACAGCTTCAAGCTGCAAGTCGTGAAGATGATCAAGGATCAAGGACTGACCGTTACGCAGGTTTGCCAGGATCTGAACATTGGTGAGACAGCCGTTCGACGCTGGGTTCAGCAATACGAGGCAGAGCAACTGGGGCAGGCCGGAATCGGCAAGCCATTAACGGCAGAGCAACAGCGCATCCGGCAATTGGAACAGGAAAATCGTCAGCTCAAGGTGGACAACGACATCTTAAAAAAGGCTACCGCCTTCTTTGCCCGCGAGCTGAAGTAAGGTATCGACTGGTTCGGCAGCTGCAACAGAAGGCTTACTCAGTGGCACATGTCTGTCGGTTGCTGAGCATCAGTCGTTCAGGCTTCTATGAGTCTCAGAAGCGTGCTGATGCGCCTGTTCGGCAGAGTTGTCCTGTTCTTGTGCAACTCAAGGCGTCTTTCGCCGAGAGTGGAGGCTGCTACGGCAGCCGCCCTTTGCGCGACGCTTTGCGCGGTAAAGGCATGCTTGTCGGGCTGTATAAAATCCGTCGATTGATGCGGGCTAACGGACTGCGTTCAGCCTGGAAGCGCAAGTTTGTACACACAACCGATAGTAATCATGACCTGCCGATTGCAGAGAATGTACTGAGCAGAAATTTTGACCAAGTGGCGCCAAACAAGGCTTGGGTAGCCGACATCACCTATATCCGCACCCGCAGTGGCTGGTTGTATCTGGCCGTGGTATTGGACTTGTTTTCACGCAAGATAGTGGGCTGGTCGATGGCTCCGAACATGCCGGCAGAGCTGGTGTGCACTGCGATGCAACTGGCTATCGCGCAACGTCAACCGCCACCAGGCTTGATTGCCCACTCAGATCGGGGTAGCCAATATGCGAGTGCAGCTTACAGAGAATTACTGGCAAGAAACGACATGCAGCAGAGCATGAGCCGTAAAGGTAATTGCTGGGACAATGCAGTGATGGAGCGCTTCTTTTTGAGTTTGAAAATGGAGCGGGTATGGCGACGTGACTACGCGAACCACGCTGAAGCGATCCGCGACATTACCGAATACATCGTTGGGTTTTACAACAACGAACGGCTGCACTCGAAACTGGGATATCTGCCACCGACCGTTTATGAACGAGCGATGGCGTCAAAACCACCTATCGAGGTGTCCGGAATTAGTTGACCACTGCAAGCTACGCCGACGTGAAATACCGAGTTGAGCGCAGGTTCTGAAACAGGTCAAAAGCCCCTCACCCTAGCCCTCCCGAAACGTCGGACCGCCCGTAGGGAGAGGGGACTGACCGCGTGGGCTGGAAGAGATACGCCGACGTGAAATACCGAGTCGAACTCAGATCTTGAAAAGCCCACAAATCGGCTCCCTCTCCCTCGGGAGAGGGCTGGGGTGAGGGGTAGCCACAACACAAATCAACAGCCGAACACCGCTTGGCTCTTCACCACTCAACAGGATGAGCGTTAGCTCGGCTGCAGCTCTTGATCTGTAGGGCGACGTCGGAAGGCTGAGTGGAGGGATTGATCCGGGCGTGGGAGCGCAGCGACCGTTTGGCACAGCCAAACACAGCGAGAGGAGGTGCAGCGAAGCAAACCGTAGGCGCTGCGCCCGGATCGATCCCGCAGCGAAGGAACCCCGAGCTCCAGCCAGCGGGCCGCACGTAGGAGCAAGCCTTTTGGGTTACCTTTTCGGCGTTTGGAAAAGGTGACCCGCCGTAAGGGCGGAACCCTAAGCCGCCATCACCCAAAAAACGGATATACCCCCAAAACCAAAGCAAAAAAAGCCCCCTAGGCACACACCGAGGGGGCTTCGGACAAACCAACTCAGAGCTTAGTGATGCTCACGCGTCGCGCGGAATTTCACATCCGGCCAACGCTCTTCCATCAACGCCAGGTTAACCCGCGTCGGCGCAAGATAGGTCAGGTGCCCACCGCCATCGACCGCCAGGTTCTCCACAGCCTTGTTGGAAAACTCCTCAAGCTTCTTCTTGTCGCTGCACTCAATCCAGCGCGCGGAATACACAGTAATCGGCTCATACGAGCACTCAACCTTGTATTCCTCCTTCAAACGGCTGGCGACCACATCAAACTGCAGCACACCCACAGCGCCAAGAATGATGTCGTTGCTGCGCTCCGGGAAAAACACCTGCGTCGCGCCCTCTTCAGCCAACTGCTGGAGACCCTGACGCAACTGCTTGGATTTCAGCGGATCACGCAGGCGCACACGACGGAACAGCTCCGGCGCAAAGTGCGGAATGCCGGTGAAACCGAGGGTTTCACCTTCACTGAAGGTGTCGCCAATCTGGATGGTGCCGTGGTTGTGCAAACCAATGATGTCGCCGGCAAAGGCTTCTTCAAGCTGCTCACGCTCTGAGGAGAAGAACGTCAGGGCGTCGCCGATACGCACGTCCTTGCCGGTACGCACGTGGCGCATCTTCATGCCTTTCTCGTACTTGCCGGAGCAAATGCGCATGAAGGCGATGCGGTCGCGGTGCTTCGGGTCCATGTTCGCCTGGATCTTGAAGATGAAGCCCGAGAACTTCTCTTCCACCGGCTCGACGGTACGCTCGTTAGCGACACGGGCCAGCGGACGCGGTGCCCAATCAACGACGGCGTCGAGCACATGATCAACACCGAAGTTGCCCAGTGCGGTACCGAAGAACACCGGGGTCAACTGACCGTCGAGGAATTCCTGTTGGTTGAATTCGTGGCAGGCACCCTGAACCAGTTCCAGCTGCTCGATGAAACGCTCGTACTCGTCCCCCAGATGCGCACGCGCTTCGTCGGAGTCGAGCTTCTCGATGATCTTGGTTTCGGTGCGTTCGTGACCGTGACCGGCGGTGTAGACAATGATGTAGTCATCGGCCAGGTGGTACACGCCCTTGAAGTCGCGGTAGCAACCGATCGGCCAGGTGATCGGCGCGGCCTTGATCTTCAGCACGGCTTCGATCTCGTCGAGCAGTTCGATCGGGTCGCGGATGTCACGGTCGAGTTTGTTGATGAAGCTGACGATCGGCGTGTCACGCAGACGGCAGACGTCCATCAGCGCAATGGTCCGTGGCTCTACACCTTTACCGCCGTCGAGAACCATCAATGCCGAGTCCACCGCGGTCAGGGTGCGGTAGGTATCTTCGGAGAAGTCTTCGTGGCCCGGGGTGTCGAGCAGGTTGATCATGTGTTCGCGATACGGGAACTGCATGACCGACGTGGTAATGGAAATACCCCGTTGCTTCTCCATCTCCATCCAGTCGGATGTCGCATGGCGATCGGATTTACGGGATTTCACCGTACCGGCCACTGCAATCGCCTTGCCCATCAACAGGAGCTTTTCGGTGATCGTGGTTTTACCGGCATCGGGGTGGGAAATAATGGCGAAAGTGCGGCGTTTCGCGACTTCGGCGGCCTGGTTGGTCATGGGAAATCGCCTGGCGGTGATTCAAAAAAGGGCCGCGATTATAGCCCAACTCGATGCAATAACCGAACCGTTGAGCACATTAAGGGTGGCCAAATGCTGCCGCAGATGGGAACCTTTTGAAGCACGGAGACGTCCATCCCCTGTTACGAATTTTCGTCAGGGGCTGAAAAATCAGCAAGTTAGCCTGACGAGGCTGCGCTCATGGCTCGCTTTCAGACCGCTTTTTGCCGGTGCTGAGGGAGCTGCTTCTCGCGAACGTTTATTCCCGGCAGCCATGTATGGCATGCCACACGGGAGGGCGTTCGCCGACTACAAAAAAAGGAGTCCGCCTGTGGCTATCCGCTATGGCAAAGGGCTGATGGGAGGTGCGGTGGTGATCGCGCTCCTGGCCCTGCTGGTCCACTGGATCGGCATCAACACGATCGAACACTACCGCGACGATTTGTTGTTTTACCTGCAAGCTCATCTGATTCTCGTCCTCGCTTCAATGCTGGCCGCCCTGGTCGTGGGCATCCCCGCCGGCATCTTCCTCAGTCGCCCGACCATGGTCGGCCGCGCTGAACGCTTCATGCAGATCTTCAATATCGGTAACACCGTGCCTCCGCTGGCCGTGCTCGCGATTGCCCTGGGCGTCCTCGGCATCGGCAGTGGCCCGGCGATCTTCGCGTTGTTCCTCGCTTCCTTGTTGCCGATTGTGCGCAACACCTACGAAGGCCTGAAAAATGTCCAGGGCTCGCTGAAAGAGGCGGCCGTCGGCATCGGCATGACCCCGCGCCAGGTGCTGTGGAAAGTCGAATTGCCCAACGCTGTGCCGATCATTGTCGGTGGTGTGCGCGTGGCTTTGGCAATCAACGTCGGCACCGCGCCGCTGGCGTTCCTGATCGGTGCCAACAGCCTCGGCAGCCTGATCTTCCCTGGCATCGCCCTGAACAATCAGCCGCAACTGCTGCTCGGCGCCGCGTGCACCGCGCTGCTGGCCTTGCTGCTCGATGGCGTCGTCACCCTCGCCAGCCGTCTCTGGCTGGAACGCGGTTTGCGCCCGTCTTAAGGCTTTGTGAAGGAATACCTATGAAACGATTGAGCTTGATTCTGGGCTGTATCCTGCTGTTCGCAGGCGTCGCCCAAGCCGCTGAAAAACCGGTTATCCGCCTCGGCGCACGAGTATTTACCGAGCAGACCCTGCTCGCGGAAATCACCGCGCAGTACCTGCGCAGCAAAGGCTACGACGCGCAGATCACCGGTGGCCTGGGCAGCAACCTCGCCCGCAGCGCCCACGAAAGCGGGCAGTTGGACATGCTCTGGGAATATACCGGCGTGTCGCTGGTGGCTTACAACCATGTCACGGAAAAACTCGACAGCGCCCAGTCCTACGCCCGGGTGAAAGAACTCGACGCGAAAAAAGGTCTGGTCTGGCTGACCCCGTCGAAATTCAGCAACACCTATGCCCTCGCCCTCCCTAAAAAGGTCGCCGAGGAATATCCGCAGATCAACAACATCAGCCAGTTGAACGACGTGCTGCGCGCCGAGGCCAAGACCAATCACTTGGTGGCTTTGGATACCGAGTTTGCCAACCGCTCCGACGGTCTGATCGGCATGGTCGATCTCTACGGCATGAACCTGACCCGCAAAAATATCCGCCAGATGGACGCGGGCCTGGTCTACACCGCGTTGCGCAACGGCCAGGTGTTTGCCGGTCTGGTCTACACCACCGACGGTCGCCTCAACGCCTTCGGCCTGAAACTGCTGGAAGACGACAAGCACTACTTCCCCGACTACACCGCCGCGCCGGTAGTGCGTCAGGCCTACCTCGACGCGCACCCGCAATTGGCCGAGCAACTCAAGCCGCTGGCCGAACTGTTCGACGACGAAACCATGCGCCAGCTCAACGCGCGGGTCGACGTCGATCACGAAAGCCCTTCGAAAGTGGCCGCCGATTTCCTGCGCCAGCACCCACTTAACTAAGGAGGAAAAGTCATGGAATTTCTGAACGCCTTTTCCCACCTCGACTGGCAGCAGGTGATGCACCTGACCTGGCAGCACATCACCCTCGTCGGCATTGCCGTGACCCTGGCGATTGTCGTTGGCGTGCCGTTGGGCATTCTGATGACGCGGTTTCCGACTCTCGCCGGCCCATTGCAAGCCAGCGCCACGGTGCTGCTGACGGTGCCGTCGATTGCCCTGTTCGGTTTGCTGCTGCCGTTCTACTCCAAGTTCGGCCAGGGCCTCGGCCCGATGCCGGCGATCACCGCCGTGTTCCTTTATTCACTGTTGCCGATCATGCGCAACACCTACCTCGCCCTCACTGGCGTGGAACCGGGCATCCGTGAAGCCGCGCGCGGCATCGGCATGACCTTCGGCCAGCGTCTGCGCATGGTCGAGTTGCCGATCGCCGTGCCGGTGATCCTCGCCGGCGTGCGTACCGCCGTGGTGATGAACATCGGCGTGATGACCATCGCCGCGACCATCGGCGCCGGCGGCCTCGGTGTGTTGATCCTCGCTTCCATCAGCCGCAGTGACATGTCGATGCTCATCGTCGGCGCACTGCTGGTCAGTCTTCTGGCCATTTTCGCTGACCTGTTTCTCCAATGGCTGCAACGCTCGTTGACTCCAAAAGGACTGCTCAAATGATCGAACTTCAAAACCTCAGCAAAACTTTCCAAAGCAACGGCAAAGACGTCAAAGCCGTCGACTCGGTAAGCCTGACCGTCAATGAAGGCGAAATCTGTGTGTTCCTCGGGCCATCGGGTTGCGGTAAAAGCACCACGCTGAAGATGATCAATCGCCTGATCAAACCGACCTCGGGCAAGATCCTCATCAACGGCGAAGACACCACCGACCTCGACGAAGTGACCCTGCGCCGTAACATCGGTTACGTGATCCAGCAGATCGGCCTGTTCCCGAACATGACCATCGAAGAGAACATCGTTGTCGTGCCGAAACTGCTCGGCTGGGACAAACAGAAATGCCACGACCGCGCCCGCGAGTTGATGAGCATGATCAAGCTGGAGCCCAAGCAATATCTGCATCGCTACCCGCGTGAACTGTCCGGTGGCCAGCAACAGCGCATCGGCGTGATCCGCGCACTGGCCGCTGATGCACCGTTGCTGTTGATGGATGAGCCGTTCGGTGCGGTCGACCCGATCAACCGCGAGATGATCCAGAACGAGTTCTTCGAGATGCAGCGCGCGCTGAACAAGACTGTGATCATGGTCAGCCACGACATCGACGAAGCGATCAAACTCGGCGACAAGATCGCGATCTTCCGCGCCGGCAAACTGCTGCAGATCGATCACCCGGACACGCTGCTCGCGCACCCGGCGGACGACTTTGTCAGCAACTTCGTCGGCCAGGACAGCACGCTCAAGCGTCTGTTGCTGGTGAAGGCAGAAGATGCGGCGGACAACGCGCCGTCGGTGAGCCCGGAGACGCCGGTGGCTGATGCGCTGGAATTGATGGACGAGCATGACCGTCGCTACGTGGTGGTCACCTGTGCCGAGAACAAGGCGCTGGGTTATGTGCGCCGTCGTGATCTGCACCGTCAGACCGGC
This sequence comes from Pseudomonas sp. AC242, assembly GCF_979258655.1. NCBI lineage: Bacteria > Pseudomonadati > Pseudomonadota > Gammaproteobacteria > Pseudomonadales > Pseudomonadaceae > Pseudomonas > Pseudomonas sp. AC242. The sequence continues at coordinate 165,472 of NZ_OZ409873.1, read as the reverse complement.
ACCTGCGCGCAGTTCCTGCGCGAGTTCAATGCCACGGCAGCGTACGACGAACATTTGCGCATCCTGCTGTCACGCATGTACGAGTTCAATCGTTCGTGGCTGCCAGTGATGGATGCCGAACGGGTGTTCCTCGGTGAGGTGACGCAGGAGTCGATTGCGGCTTATCTGAGTTCGGGGCGTTCACGTGGGATGAAGACCAGTATTGTCTCGCCGGCTGAGGCGGTGGTCGCCTGATTAACCGGTAAAAACACAAAACCCTGTAGGAGTGAGCCTGCTCGCGATAGCGCAATATCAGTCAATGAAGATGTCGGCTGAAAAAAGTCATCGCGAGCAGGCTCACTCCTACTGGACCGGGGGTGTTACCAAGTCATTCACAAGGCGGAAAAGAATCTCAACACCTGAGAACCAGACAGCATGCGCTGGACAGCCGTCCAAACAGCCAAAATCCCCCTCACCCCCATCTCTCGCGGCCATCGTCGCCGATGTTGCGCCCATCACACTTACCCGCGAATTCGCCGACAAAATCCGCGAACGTGCAGGTATTTTTAACACTGGAAAATTCTCGGGGAACATCTGCCCGTCATCTCGGTCGGCTACAAAGAGTGATGAACGCGACGCACGTCAGAAGCGTGCAAAAACGCGACATTTTTAGTTGATCTCACGCCCCTCACGCCCTAAAGTTCGCGCCGAACGTCCATGCTGGAAACGATCCATCCGGCTCAAGTACTGACGACGAGACAGCAAGGCCAAGGGAAAGCTGCACATCACATGGCCTTTTTGCTTTCGGCGACATGCCTTGGGAAGTAGGCGAACCAAAGTGGGGATACGGAGGACGTTCATTTGCACCCATTGTTAATTTCAGTTTGCCAGTAGGAGTTCCCAGCATGTCGATCCAGGTCGAAGACTATTTCGCGCGCGCTACATTCGACAAAATGAAGGCGTTCGCCGACAAACAGGAAACCCCGTTCGTGGTGATCGACACCGCGATGATCGCCCAGGCCTACGATGACCTGCGCGCCGGTTTCGAATTCGCCAAGGTCTACTACGCGGTCAAGGCCAACCCGGCCGTCGAGATCATCGACCTGCTCAAAGAGAAAGGTTCGAGCTTCGACATCGCCTCGATCTATGAGCTGGACAAGGTGATGGATCGTGGCGTCAGCCCGGACCGCATCAGCTACGGCAACACCATCAAGAAATCCAAGGACATCCGCTACTTCTACGAGAAGGGCGTGCGTCTGTTCTCCACCGACTCCGAAGCCGACCTGCGCAACATCGCCAAGGCTGCCCCGGGTTCGAAAGTCTATGTGCGCATCCTCACCGAAGGCTCGACCACGGCTGACTGGCCACTGTCGCGCAAATTCGGCTGCCAGACCGACATGGCCATGGACCTGCTGATCCTCGCTCGCGACCTCGGCCTGGTGCCTTACGGCATCTCCTTCCACGTCGGTTCGCAGCAACGCGACATCAGCGTCTGGGACGCGGCGATCGCCAAGGTCAAAGTGATCTTCGAGCGCCTGAAAGAAGAAGACGGCATTCACCTGAAGCTGATCAACATGGGCGGTGGCTTCCCGGCCAACTACATCACCCGCACCAACAGCCTGGAAACCTACGCCGAAGAAATCATCCGTTTCCTCAAGGAAGACTTCGGTGATGACCTGCCGGAAATCATTCTCGAGCCGGGCCGTTCGCTGATCGCCAACGCCGGGATTCTGGTCAGCGAAGTGGTGCTGGTTGCACGCAAGTCGCGCACCGCTGTTGAACGTTGGGTTTATACCGATGTGGGCAAATTCTCCGGCCTGATTGAAACCATGGACGAAGCGATCAAGTTCCCGATCTGGACCGAGAAGAAAGGCGAGATGGAAGAAGTCGTCATCGCCGGCCCGACCTGCGACAGCGCTGACATCATGTACGAGAACTACAAATACGGTCTGCCGTTGAACCTGGCGATCGGTGATCGTCTGTACTGGCTGTCGACCGGGGCGTACACCACCAGTTACAGCGCGGTTGAGTTCAATGGCTTTCCGCCGTTGAAATCGTTTTACGTGTAAGCGCAGCTGCGAGTTTCAAGCTGCTAGCTGCAAGTGAAAAGCCCATGACGTGTCATGGGCTTTTTTGTGTCTGGCTTTGAGATTTGTGGTGTGCTTTCGATCTATCCCCCTCACCCCAGCCCTCTCCCCCAAGGGGGCGAGGGGGAAAGGGAGTAGATCGGGGGCCTTTCAAAAGCTGAGTTCGACCGGATATCTCAGGTCGGTGTATCCGGAACATCCAACTCGGTCAGTCCCCTCTCCCTCTGGGAGAGGGTTAGGGTGAGGGCTCTTGGCACCGAAGCGCATACCGCTCAGCCAACGCCTGAATCTTCGGATCTACAGCACTCGCCAGCGTCTGACTCGCCACCCGCAGAAAATTCAGATTGCCGCCGGCCAATGCTTTCTCAAGCCAAACAACCGCTTCATCAATCCGCCCCTCATCCGCTAAAACTGCAGCGAAACTGAACTGCCCACGAAAATCCCCACCCTCGGCCGAACGCCGATACCAATCGCGCGCCGCAACCGGATCCGCCGGGCACACCTGCCCTTCCTCCAGATACCGCCCCAGCAGATTCATCGACTTCGCATGGCCCAATTCAGCCGCGCGCCGATACAGCGCCAGCGCCTGTTGATGATCCACCGCCACTCCCCGCCCGGTCGCCAGCAGATTGGCGAGGTTGTACATCGCCCAATCCAGCCCCGCCTCCGCTGCGATCCGGTAATGCTGCGCAGCAACCGACGCATCCGCAGCAATGCCCCAACCATGCTCATGACAACGCCCGAGCATATTGCGCGCCATCAGATGCCCGCGCCCGGCGGCGATGCCGAACCAGCGCAGCGCCAGCGCTTGATCCTGGGCGATGCCTTGGCCGTCGAGCAGGATTTGTCCGAGCAACGCCTGCGCTTCAACTTCGCCCTCCCCCGCCGCCAGCAAAATCGCCTGCGCAGCACGGGCCGGACTTTCGCCGAGCATGACGCTGAGTTGTTCGCCGTCGAGGACTTCCTCGCGGCGCAGCTGGAAACTCATACCTCGACCCAGCGCCGCAGCAAGTTGTGATAGGTGCCGGTGAGGCGGATCAGCGAAGGGTGATCAGGCAGGTCTTGAGTCAGTTGCTGAATCGCCCCGTCCATCTCGAACAGCAACGCGCGCTGGCTGTCCTCACGCACCAGGCTTTGGGTCCAGAAGAACGATGCATAGCGAGCACCCCGCGTGACCGCATTGACCTTGTGCAGGCTGGTGCCCGGGTACAAGACCATGTCGCCGGCCGGCAACTTCACCCGCTGGGTGCCATAGGTGTCCTGGATTTCCAGCTCGCCGCCGTCGTAATCCGCAGGCTCGCTGAAAAACAACGTCGCCGACAGATCGGTGCGCACGCGCTCGATGCTGCCCTTGGGCTGGCGCACGGCGTTGTCGATGTGGAAATCGAAGCTGCCACCGGCCGTGTAACAGTTCACTAACGGCGGGAAGACTTTGTGCGGCAGCGCGGCGGACATGAACAGCGGGTTTTTCCACAGCCGTTCAAGCATTGCCGCGCCGATTTCCTTGGCCAGCGGATGACCTTCTGGCAGTTGCAGATTGTGCTTGGCCTTGGCCGATTGAAAGCCGGCGGTGATCTTGCCATCGGCCCAATCGGCCTGCTCCAGTGCCTCGCGGATGCGCTGCACTTCGTCTTTCGCGAACAGCCCGGGGATGTGCAACAGCATGGCAATGACACCTGATGGCAAAGAGGCGGCAATGGTATTGATTCTTATTGTCTCTGTAAAACCCGAGAGACGAATGAACTGGCAAAAACCGTAAGGTTAAATTGTAAAGAATGTAAATTCAGTGCGAATAACAATGTTTCGCAATTGATACGAATACCTGTTTACCCTATATTCCGCCGCCTCAAATCCTTGGGGAGGGGAATAAAAATGGCACGTCAATACGCACAATTACCGGTCAGTTCACCACGTCTGCTCGCCTCTGCAATCGGTGTGGCAATCACCGCCGGCTCCGCTGGCCAGATGGTCTTCGCCGCGGAAAAAACCGACAGCAAAGCCGCCGGCAATGCCATCGCCCTGGACGCCACCGCCATCACCGGCGAAGCCCAGGACTCGACGTCCTACCAGGTCGAAAAAGCCTCCTCGCCCAAGTACACCGCGCCGCTGGTCGACACGCCGCGCTCGGTCACCGTTATTCCGCAACAAGTGCTCAAAGACACTGGCGCCCTGAATATGCAGGACGCGCTGCGCACCGTGCCGGGCATCACCTTCGGCGCCGGTGAAGGCGGCAACCCACAGGGCGACCGTCCGTTCATTCGTGGTTTCGACGCGCAGGGCGACACCTACCTCGACGGCGTGCGCGACACCGGTTCGCAGAGCCGCGAGATCTTCGCCGTGGAAAACATTGAAGTCAGTAAGGGCCCGAACTCTGCCATCGGCGGTCGCGGCGCGGCAGGCGGCAGCATCAACCTGGTGAGCAAGAAAGCCCACCTGGGCAACTCGTTCGATGGTGGTTTCACCTGGGGTTCCGATCAGACCCAGCGTTACACCCTCGACGGCAATTACCAGTTCAGCGACACCGCCGCCGGCCGTCTGAACCTGATGAGCCACGAGAGCAACGTCGCCGGTCGCGACAAAGTCGATTACGACCGCTGGGGCATCGCCCCGTCCCTGGCCTTTGGCCTGGGCACCGACACCCGCGTCAACCTCGACTACTACCATCTCGAAAGCAACGACACCCCGGATTCGGGCGTGCCGTACACCATTCCTGCTGGCGGCTCCGCTGCACGCACCAAGTCCAATCCGGACAAGCCGTACGCCGGCGGTGACCACAGCAATTTCTACGGTCTGGATCGCGACTTCCGCAAGGGCCGCACCGACACTGCGACCTTCGCCATCGAGCATGACCTGAGCGATTCGCTGACGATCAAGAACACCCTGCGCCACGGCACCAGCATGCAGGATTACATCCTGACCCAGCCGGACGACAGCAAGGGCAACGTCAACAATGGCAGCCTCTGGCGTCGTGCCAATACGCGGGTGAGCAACACCGAAACCACCACCAACCAGACTGACCTGTTCGGCAATTTCTACGTCGCCGGCTTCAAGAACAGCTTCTCCACCGGCGTCGAGTACACCCGTGAGGAAAGCCAGAAGTCTTCGTATAACGTCAACACCGACACCACGCCGCGCACCAGCGCAGTGACCACTAACTGCAACCCGGGCCTGATCGGCGCAGCCAGTGGCTACAACTGCACCTCGCTGTCGAACCCGAACCCGAACGATCCGTGGAACGGCGCAATCTCGCGCAACTACGCCGGCACCGACACCCAGGCCAACACCTACGCGCTGTATGTGTTCGACACCCTGGAGCTGAACGAGCAGTGGCTGGTGAACATGGGCCTGCGTTACGACCACTTCGACACCGACTACAAGACCTACAACGCCGCTGGCACCACCACGTCCAAGGGCGATGACACCAGCGAGTTCGTCACCGGTCAGTTCGGCGTCGTCTACAAGCCTGCGGAAAACGGCAGCATCTACGCTTCCTACGCCACCTCGGCCACGCCACCGGGCAACACCTTGGGCGAAGGTCAGGAAGGCAACCCGTTGGGCGGCACCCCGGATCGCAGCGGCAACCTGCTGAGCAGCGACATGGAGCCGGAAACCACCAAGAACTATGAAATCGGCACCAAGTGGGATCTGCTCAACGATCGCTTGTCGCTGACCGCTGACATCTTCCGCACCGAGAAAGAAAACGCTCGTGTGCAAGTCGACACCACCTCGTACGAAAACGCCGGCAAGACCCGTGTGCAAGGTGTCGAGCTGTCGGCCAGCGGCAAGATCACCGACAAGTGGCAAGTGTTCGCCGGTTACGCCTTCATGGACAGCGAACAAGTCGATGGCGGTCCACTGGGCCGGGCCAACGATGGCAACGAGCTGCCTAACACGCCGAAAAACAGCGCCAGCCTGTGGACCACTTACCAGGTCACGCCGAAGCTCACTATCGGTGGCGGTGCGTTCTACGTCGACGACGTGTACGGCAGCGTGGCCAACACCACCATGGTTGACTCGTATGTTCGCTACGACGCGATGGCGGCTTACAAGCTGACCAAGAACGTCGACCTGCAACTCAACGTGCAGAACCTGACCAACGAAACCTACTACGACAAAGCCTTCTCGACCCACTTCGCCAACCAGGCGGCGGGCCGTACGGCATTGTTGAGCACCAACTTCCACTTCTGACCCTGTAGGAGCTGCGGCACGCTGCGATCTGTTGATCTTGCTTTTGATTCTGAAAAAAAATCAAAAGATCGCAGCCTTCGGCAACTCCTACAAAAAACAGCGGGCCCCGTTCATTCAATTGAACGGGGCTTTTGTGCGTAAGAAAGAACGCTTCTCGATAACCCACGGCATAATGCGCGCCGTGAAGACAATTTCCGAATGGACGGCGAGTGACGTGTTGAAGAAAACCCTGTTCCAGTTGCACTGGTTTTTTGGCATCACCGCAGGCCTCGTGCTGGCGTTGATGGGCATCACCGGCGCGGCCTATTCGTTTCAGGACGAAATCCTGCGGGCGCTGAATCCTTCCGTTCTGCAGGTGGAAAAACAAGTCGCCGGCGTGCTGCCGCCCGTCGAACTGGTCGAGCGCATCGAAGCCACGTCGGGCAAAAAGGTTTCGATGCTCTGGGTCGAAACCGACAGCGGCAACGCGGCGAAAGTCTTCTTCACCCCGCCCAAGGGTGAACGTCGCGGTGAGATGCGCTATTTCGATCCGTACACCGCCGACTTCATGGGCGATGCCGTCGGCCAGGATTTCTTCGGCCTGATGCTGCAACTGCATCGCTTCCTCGCCATGGGCGACACCGGTCGCAACATCACCGGCGCCTGCACGCTGATCCTGCTGTTCTTCTGCCTCTCCGGCCTGTACCTGCGCTGGCCGCGTCAATGGAACAGCTGGCGCGTGTGGCTGACGCTGGACGGGAAGAAAAAGGTCGCGCCTTCAACTGGGATCTGCACTCGGTGGCCGGCACGTGGTGTCTGCTGGTCTATCTGCTGCTGGCGTTGACCGGGTTGTCCTGGTCGTATGAGTGGTACAACAAAGGCCTGACCAAATTGCTCTCCGACGCGCCGCAAAACGAGCGCGTGCGCGGTGGTCGCGGCCCGGCGCCGGAAGGCCCGGCACCGACCGCCGATTACGCAGCGATGTGGAGCAGCATCTACAGCGCTGCCGGCCCGGGTCTGGCCGCCTACAACATCCGTATGCCGGCCGTCGCGGGCCAACCGGCAACGGTGTTCTACCTGCTTGACAGCTCGCCGCATGATCGCGCGCTGAACCAGATCACCCTCGACCCGGCCACCGGCATCGTCAAACGCCTCGACCGCTACGCCGACAAGAGCTTCAAGGCGCAACTGTTGACCAGCATTTATGCGCTGCACGTCGGCAGTTATTTCGGTCTGGTCGGGCGGATCATCATCACGCTCGCGGCGGTGTGCATGCCGCTGTTTTTCATTACCGGATGGCTGCTGTACCTCGATCGTCGACGCAAGAAAAAGCAGATCAAGGATGCGCGCAAATGTCTCGCTCAACCGGCGGGCGATGCGTCGGCCTGGCTGATCGGCTTCGCCAGCCAGAGCGGTTTTGCCGAGCAACTGGCGTGGCAGACCGCCGGGCAATTGCAGGCCGCCGGATTGCCGGTGAAGGTACAGCCGCTGGCGAATGTCAGCGAGCAGGATTTGCGTGAATCGAACAACGCGCTGTTTGTGGTCAGCACGTTTGGCGACGGCGAAGCACCGGACAGCGCGCGCGGGTTCGAGCGCAAAGTGCTGGGCAAGGCGGCAACGCTCGATAGCCTGAATTACTCGGTGCTCGGCCTCGGTGATCGTCAGTATCAGCACTTCTGCGGCTTCGCCAAGCGACTGCATCAGTGGCTGAGCGAGCACGGCGGCAAGACCCTGTTCGCGCCGGTGGAAGTCGACAGTGGCGACCCGTACGCGCTGCGCCATTGGCAAACCCAACTCGGCCTGCTCACCGGGCAAGCCCCCATCGATACCTGGCAAGCGCCGAACTACGACAACTGGACGCTGACACGCCGCGAACTGTTGAACCCGGACAGCAGCGGTGCGCCGGTTTACTTGTTGGGCCTGAGCGCACCGAACACCAGCAGTTGGCTGGCCGGCGACCTGGTCGAAGTACTGCCACGCAACTGCCCGTGGGCCATCGAACACTTCCTCGACGGCCTCGGCATTCGTGGCGAGACCACAGTAAAAATCAACGGCCTCGACGAACCTCTGGAAGTCGCGCTGGCGTCGCGGCAATTGCCCGAGCACCGCGCACATCTGGTGGGTTTGCATGCGCAATCGCTGGTCGATGCGATGGTGCCGCTGGCCATGCGCGAATACTCGATCGCCTCGATTGCCGCCGACGGTGTGCTGGAGTTGATCGTGCGTCAGGAACAGCATGCCGATGGCACCCTTGGCATCGGTTCCGGTTGGCTGACCGAGCATGCGCCGGTGGGCGGCAGCATCAGTTTGCGGGTGCGGCGCAACAGTGGTTTCCATCTGCCGAACGAACCCGTGCCGATGATTCTGCTGGGCAACGGCACCGGTCTGGCCGGGTTGCGCAGCTTGCTCAAGGCGCGGATTGCCGATGGTCAACAGCGCCAGTGGTTGCTGTTTGGCGAGCGTAATCGCGAACATGATTTCCTCTGCCGCGCGGAGCTGGAAGAGTGGTTGATCAATGGCGATCTGGAACGGCTGGATCTGGCGTTTTCGCGGGATCAGGTGGAGAAGGTTTATGTGCAGGATCGTTTGCGTGAATCGGCTGATGAGCTGAAGAGATGGCTGGCGGAGGGGGCGGTTATTTATATCTGTGGCAGCTTGCAGGGGATGGCTTCGGGGGTTGATCAAGTGCTCAACGATATCCTCGGCAGCGCCGAAGTGGAGCGGTTGATTGAGCAGGGTCGATATCGGCGTGATGTCTATTAAAGAGCCCCTCACCCTAACCCTCTCCCGGAGGGAGAGGGGACTGATTGGGGGAGATTCACGCAATACGCCGACCTGAACGTCCCTCACCGAATCCATAATCGAGAAAGGCTTTGTGCTGATCTCATAATCAACTCGGTCTTTCAGGTCGACGTACCTCTTCAGACACCTCGATCGGCTCCCTCTCCCTCCGGGAGAGGGCTGGGGTGAGGGTTAGCTTTTGATCTTCAAGCGGGCTGCAATTTTTTCTCAAAAACCGCCACCCCATTCAAATCCCGCAACACCACACTCATCTCCCCACTCCCCCCTTCAATATTCACCTCGCCAAAAAACTGAAACCCGGCAAACGGCGAAGTGTTCTGCGCTGGCGGTGCCTTCTCGAACACCACTTCCGGGCCAAAGGTTTTATCCAGCGGATTAGGCCCAAAGCTCCCGGCATTCAACGGCCCGGCGACAAACTCCCAGAACGGCTCGAAATCCTGAAACGCCGCGCGATCCGGGTGATAGTGATGGGCCGCGCAGTAATGCACATCTGCCGTGAGGAAGACAAAATTGCGCACCTGCTGCGCACGCAGATAGCCGAGCAACTCGGCGATTTCCACCTCGCGCCCCTGCGCCGGTCCCGGATCACCGTTAGCCACCGCTTCCCAACGCGCGACGCCCGGGCTGACCTCGCCATCCGGCACGCCAAGGCCGATCGGCATGTCGGCGGCGATGACCTTCCACTGGGCTTTGGATTTCTTCAAACCGCGCTTGAGCCAGTTCAGTTGCTCACGCCCCAGGAACGGTTTCGCCGCGCCGAGGTTGTCGTCATTGGCGCCGCGATAACTGCGCATGTCGAGCACGAACACATCGAGCATCGGGCCGTAACTGATCTTGCGATAAATCCGCCCGCCGCCGTCGGCAGCCTGCAAACGCATCGGCGAGTATTCCAGCCACGCCTTGCGTGCGCGCCCGACCAGGGTGTGGATATCTTTCTCCTGATAGCGCTCGTCGAGCTGCTTGCCCGGCGACCAGTTGTTGACCACTTCATGGTCGTCCCACTGCCAGATCTGCGGCACTTCGGCGTTGAAGCGACGGATGTTTTCGTCCATCAGGTTGTAGCGGTAGTTGCCGCGATAATCGTCGAGGGTCTGTGCGACTTTGCTCTTGGCTTCGGTGGTGAGGTTGCGCCAGATGCGACCGTTTTCAGTCGTGAGCTGCGCGGGTACGGGGCCGTCGGCATAGATGGTGTCGCCGCTGTGGATAAAGAAGTCCGGCAGGCGCAGACGCATGGCTTCATAGATGCGCATGCCGCCGATGTCCGGGTTGATGCCGAAGCCCTGGCCGACGGTGTCACCGCTCCAGACGAAACGAATATTGCGCCGCGCCATCGGAGCGCTGCGCAGATGACCCAACCATGGTTCGCTGGCGACGCCGGTGCGGGCGTCCTTGAAATACACGCGATAGAAAATCGCCTGATCGGCGGGCAGCCCGGTGAGCTCGACCCGAGCGGTGAAATCTGTGCGCGCATCGGCGAGCGCCGAGACCACTCGGCGGGGATGGCGAAACTGGCTGCGAGTGTCCCACTCGACCACCATATGCGCCGGGCGATCGCTGCGGCTCCAGATCATCGCGCGGTCGCCTTGCAGGTCGCCGGACTGCACGCCGTCGGTCAACTGCGGGCGATCCTTGACCGAGGCAATCACCGCCGGCGCCAGGCTTGGCATCAGCAGACCGGCACCAACGACTTGCATGACACGCCGTCGACCGGGGTTGAAATCGCTCATGGTGTTCTCCCTGAAAAAAGGAAAACTTAAGCACGCAATCATGAAACACACATGACACCAGACACACCGCAGAACCAATTGTAGGAGTGAGCCTGCTCGCGATAGCGGTGTATCAGCCGACACTCATGTCACTGACAGACCGATATCGCGAGCAGGCTCACTCCTACAGGGGTTTGCGGTGTCAGTCAGGCCTTGGCGGGTTCCAGCGCCAGCTCGACGGCTTCCGGGCGTTTGACCGTCGCATAGACCACAGCGGTCAACAAACTCCCCGCGACAATCGCCAGCAAATACAACAACGCATGGTTGATCGCATTCGGAATCGCCAACACAAACAAGCCACCGTGCGGCGCCATTAGTTTGCAGCCGAAATACATCGACAGCGCACCGGTCAGCGCACCACCGGCAATGCTCGCCGGAATCACCCGCAACGGATCTTTCGCGGCAAACGGAATCGCCCCTTCGGAGATAAAGCACAGCCCCAGCACCAGCGCTGCTTTACCGGCTTCGCGCTCAGTCTGAGCGAACTTGCGCCGCGCAATAAACGTGGCGATACCAAGCCCGATTGGCGGCACCATGCCCGCGGCCATGGTCGCGGCCATCGGCGCATAACTCTGCGACGCCAACAGTCCTACCGAGAACGCATACGCGGCTTTGTTGATCGGCCCGCCGAGGTCGACGCACATCATGCCGCCGAGCAACACACCGAGCAGAATCGCGTTGGTGGTGCCCATGCTGTCGAGGAAATGCGTGAGCGCCCCAAGCATGCCGGCGACCGGTTTGCCGACCACGTAAATCATCACCAGACCGGTGAACAGACTGGCGAACAACGGGATGATCAGAATCGGTTTCAGTGCTTCGAGACTTTGCGGCAAGGCGACATATCGACTGATCGCCTTGGCCGCATAACCGGCGATGAAACCGGCGACGATGCCACCGATAAAACCAGCACCCAACGTACTCGCGAGCAAGCCGCCAATCATCCCCGGCGCCAGGCCCGGACGGTCGGCGATCGAGTAAGCGATGTATCCGGCCAGCAGCGGCACCATCAATTTGAACGCGGTCTCGCCACCGATCTGCATCAACGCAGCGGCCAGCGTGCCTTCTTCCTTGAACGCGGTGATGCCGAACACAAACGACAGCGCGATCATCAAACCGCCGGCCACCACCATCGGCAGCATGAACGACACGCCGGTCAGCAGGTGTTTGTAGATGCCGGTCTTCTCTTGCTTCGCCGGAGCTTTGCCGTCAGCCGCCGCGCTTTCCACCGCACCTTCGGCCAAGGCTTTTTTCAGTGTGGCTTCGGACTGCTTCAAGGCGATCCCGGTGCCGCAACGATAGATTTTCTTGCCGGCGAAACGCTCGGTGGCGACTTCGATGTCCGCTGCCAGCAACACCACGTCTGCGTCGGCAATTGCCGCTGCACTCAACGGGGTTTTCGCGCCCACCGAGCCTTGGGTTTCGACCTGCAGTTCGTAACCCAGACGCTTGGCGGTTTGCTGTAGGGCTTCGGCCGCCATGAAGGTGTGGGCGACACCGGTCGGGCACGCGGTGATGGCGACGAGACGTGGCGCGCGCGGCGCATCAGCAACCGGTTCAGCAGCGCCGGCGACGTAAACTTCAGCCTCTTCAGCTCCACGACGCAGCACCGCTTCGACATCCTGCAGCGCTTGTGCCGGGGCAATCTGGAAAACCCGTTTACCGACAAAACGCGTCATGTCGACCGCGCCTGTGGCGACCAGCAAAACCCACTCGGCCGCTGCAATGGTCGCCGCCGACAATTCGCGTTCGGGGTGCGCCGCATCGACCACTTCAACGCTGGTGCTCCAGCCCTGACGCTGCGCCGCCGCATCGAGCAAACGCGCGCACAGCACACTGGTGACCATGCCGTTCGGGCAAGCCGTAACAATGGCTAATTTCATGACAAACCCTCTTATTGTTCTGTCAGGGGGCGCACGCGCACGCCCTGTTCGAGCTGCGCCAGTTGCGCAGCGTCGTTGATGCCAAAACCGATCTGGGTCACCGCCATCGCCGCAATCGCGGTGGCGGTGCGCAGGGTTTGTTCAGGCGTGTCGGCGCTGAGCAAACCGTGAAGCATGCCGGCCAACAGCGAATCACCAGCACCGACCGTGCTGGCGACGCTGACCTTCGGCGGCGTGGCGTGCAGTGCCGAACCGACGCTGAACCAATTCACACCGTCAGCACCGTGGGAAATCACCACGTGCTCGATGCCTTGGGCATGCAAACGCGCCGCCGCTTGCGCTTCCGCTGCGTGTGAAACCACGTCACAACCGAGTGCATCGGCGAGCTCTTCAGTGTTCGGTTTGATCAGCCATGGACTGGCTTTCAAAGCTTCGCGCAACGCTTCGCCGCTGGAGTCGAGGGCGACTTTCAGACCGAGCTGGTTGAGCCGTTCGATCAGTTCACGCAACCACTGCGCCGTGACGCCACGCGGCAAACTGCCGGCGACCACCACCGCATCGTGACCCGGTGCGATCTGCACCAGACGCTCCAGCAACGCCTGCTGCGCGGCGGCATCGACCACCGGTCCCGGGCCGTTGATGTCGGTGATGCGCCCACTCTGCTCCGCCACTTTGATATTGCTGCGCGTCTCGCCCGGCACACGGATAAACGCGTCGACAAATCCGCGTTTGGCGAACAGGGTTTCGAACGCTTGCAGATTGTCTTCGCCGAGAAAACCGCTGACCGTCAGTTGATGACCAAGGTCGGCCAGCACTTGCGCGACGTTCACGCCTTTGCCGGCGGCGTGGGTGTGCATCTCGTCGCTGCGATTGACCTGACCGGCCTCCAGGCGTGGCAGTTCGACGGTGAGGTCGAGCGCCGGGTTGAGGGTCAGGGTAAGAATCTTGGCCATTACAGGGCCTCCACTAATGCGCGCACTTCGTTCGCGCTGCCCACGGCCAGGGCATGTTGAGCAAGGGTTTGCGCCTGGGTCAGGCTGAGTTCGCGGATGCGCGCTTTCACTTCAGCAATGCTGCGCCCGGAGACACTGAGTTCGTCGACACCGAGACCGACCAGCACCGGCACTGCCAGCGGATCTGCCGCCAGTTCGCCACAGACGCCGACCCATTTGCCATGGGCATGGGCCGCGCGCACGGTGATGTCGATCAGTTGCAGCACCGCCGGGTGCAAGCCGTCCGCCTGTGCCGACAGGGTCGGGTGACCACGGTCGATCGCCAGGGTGTATTGCGTGAGATCGTTGGTGCCGACGCTGAAGAAGTCGACTTCCTTGGCCAATACCGGCGCGAGCAACGCGGCGGACGGCACTTCGATCATGATCCCCAGTTGCAGATCGGCGACCGGAATTTCCAGACGCAGACGTTCGGTCATGTCGCGGGCCTGACGCCATTCTTCGACGCTGCCGACCATCGGGAACATGATCCGCAACGGACGGTTATCCGCCGAACGCAGCAAGGCGCGCAGTTGCGCTTCCATGATCTGTGGACGCTGCAAGGTCAGGCGAATGCCGCGCACGCCGAGGAACGGGTTTTCTTCCTTGGCAATCGGCCAATACGGCAGCGGTTTGTCGCCACCGACATCCAGCGTACGCACCACCAGCGGTCGACCGGCGAGGCCATCGAGGACGCGGCGGTATTCGGCTTCTTGTGTGGCTTCGTCCGGTGCTTGCGGATGGGCCATGAAAATCAGTTCGGTACGCAGCAGACCGATGCCTTCGGCGCCCTGCTCCACCGCGCTGATCACGCCAGCGCTTTCGCCGATGTTGGCAAAGACTTCGACGGCGTGACCGTCGGTGGTGTGTGCCGGTTGATGGCGTTGTTCGGCGGCAATCTTCAGCCGTTGTTCGCGGGTATCGCGTTCTTCGGTGGCGCGTTGCAGAGTCGCGGCATCGGCGTCGACGTGCAGGCGACCGCGTTGGCCGTCGAGCAGCAATGGCGTGCCCGGTTGCAGCAGCAACACTGCCGCGCCAGCGCCAACCAGCGCCGGAATCCCGAGCGCTCGCGCAACGATTGCACTGTGCGCGGTGGCGCCGCCGCGTGCGGTGAGAATCCCCGCGACACGCGCCGGGTCCAGCCGCGCGACGTCGGACGGGCCGACTTCGTCCATCACCAGAATGTACGGTTGTTCAGGCTCGCTCGCGGTCTGCACGCCACACAGTTGCGCCAGCACGCGGCGACCGATGTCACGCAGATCCGCCGCACGCTCGGCGAGCAAGGCGTCCTGCAACGATTCCTGCTGTTTGGCCGCCGCTTCGATCACCGCCATCCATGCCGCTTCGGCGCTTTCGCCTTGTTTGAGGCGGGTGTCGACTTCGTCGGTGAGGTCCGGGTCGTCGAGCATTTCCTGATGGGTGATGAAGATCTCGCGGATGGCTTTGGCTTTGCTGCGCTCGATCAGGCCCTGAATATCGCTGCGCACATCGCTGAGCGCTTGCTTGAGACGTTCGCGTTCGATGGCAGCGGACTCGCCCCGCAGCGGATAATCGATGGTTTGCTGCACTTGGATGTGTGCCGGGCCGATAGCGATGCCGGGTGCCGCCGGGATTGCTTGCAACTGGCTGCCGGAGGCCGGGGCGAGCAGCACTTCGGCGATGTCGGCGATGACTTCGCGTTGCTGGCTCACCGCTGGCAGCGGCTCGACTTCTTCGCCGAGACCCTCTTCGATAGCGGCCAAGAGTGCCGGCAAAGCGTCGGCGGCAATGCTCGGCTCGGCGATCAACTCCAGCACCTGACCACGACGGGCGCCAAGGCTGAGCAGTTTGCTCAGACTCTTCACCGACACGGCGCTGTCCTGACCGTCGACGATGCGCACGCGAATCTCGCCATCAAAACTCTTCGCCAGTTGCGCGAGGATCTTCGCCGGGCGCGCGTGCAGACCGTGGGCGTTGGCCAGGGCAATACGCGCGCTCGGCCAGTCGGCGGGCAATTCACCGCCGAGCACTTCGAGAACTTTGCGACTGCTGGTAGCGCGGCCCAATTCATGGCCGCGACCTTCGATCAGCAACGCACACAGGCGTTCAAGCAACGCTTGATGTGCCTCGCCGAGGCTGGCCAGGCAGAACAGACCGCTAAGCGGCTGACCGAGGTAGCGCATCGGTTTGTCCGGCGTAACAAACGCCAGGCCCGGACGCTTCACCGTTTGCTCGCTGTGCAGCCACCACAAACCATCGCCCAGCGGCAGCGCTTCGACCTGCTGCAACACACCGGCAAAACCGTTGCTCACACAATCGGCCTGACGCAGCAGACGCGCGCCACGCCAGACCAGTTCTTCGAAATCGTCGGCCGAGACACCGAGGCCAATCATCTGCGCATCGAGCGCCAGTTCCTGCGGCGCGCCTTGCAGCAATTTCAGCAGCGCCTCAGGTGAACTGGCGCGACGCAGGGCCTGGCCCAGATCGGTCTCGCCGAGGGCACGGGTCAGCAGTTGCAGCAGGCGCAGGTGTTCGTCGGATTTGGCGGCAATGCCAATCGCCAGATAAACGATCTGGCCATCGCCCCAATCCACGCCTTCCGGGAACTGCATCAGGCGCACGCCAGTGGCGAACACCTGATCGCGGGTTTCCGGGGTCCCGTGGGGAATGGCAATACCTTGACCGAGAAAGGTCGAGCCCTGGGCTTCCCGTGCCTGCAATCCAGCGAGGTAACCGTCGGCAACCAGACCATCGGCCACCAGGTGATTGGCGAGCAGTTGCAGGGCAGCGGGTTTATCCACAGCCGATTGGCCCATGGATATCTGCTCTATAGTGAGCTCGAGCATGCGATCTCCTTTTTGGCGCTTTATGAGTGCCAGGTATTGTTTTGGATGGTTTGCAGCTTAGGCGCTTTACCGCTTTGCTTTTCAGCGGCAGTTTTGGCGGTTTCACGGCAGAACCGGCCAAAGACGTCTAAAACGTAGAAAATACGCTTGCTGAAACGTTTAATCTAGATTGATCGGCACGTTACTCGATAATGTCCCATCCTTGAAGTCCAACTTGTCGGATGCGCTGCGACAATAGTCGCCTGCCCTAATCGGGTAGGATTGGCGAAAATGTCGCGGCAAGCTCGAAAAAACAAGGAAATCCCGGGTTGAAACTCAGTGATATCGCGCGGTTGGCCGGAGTGTCCGTGACCACCGCCAGCTACGTCATCAACGGCAAGGCCGAACAGCAACGCATCAGCAACGCCACCGTCGAGCGGGTGCGGGCGGTGGTCGATCTGCACGGCTTCACGCCAAACCCTCAAGCGGCCGGGCTGCGCAGTCGGCATACGCGCACGCTGGGCTTTATTCTGCCGGATCTGGAAAACCCCAGTTACGCGCGGATCGCCAAGCTGCTCGAACAAGGTGCGCGAGCGCGCGGCTATCAATTACTGATCGCCAGCTCCGACGATGCGCCGGACAGCGAGCGGCAGTTGCTGCAACTGTTCCGCGCGCGTCGTTGTGATGCGTTGATCGTCGCCAGTTGCCTGCCCGCCGGCGATGACAGCTATCGGCAGTTGCAGGCCAAAGGGCTGCCGATCATCGCCATCGACCGGGTCATGGAGCCGGAACATTTCTGCTCGGTGATCAGTGACGACCGCGAAGCCAGCCTGCACCTGACCCAGAGCCTGCTCGATCCGCAACCGAAGCAGATTGTGCTGCTCGGCGCGCGCCCGGAACTGAGCATCAGCCAGGAACGTGCCGCCGGTTTCAAAGAGGCGCTGGTCGACTTCAAAGGCGAAGTGCTGGTCGAACACGCCGAATCCTTCAGCCGTGAGTGCGGCAAGCAACTGATGGAAGAACTCCTGCAACGTCTGGGACATTTGCCCGACGCGTTGGTGACGACTTCCTACGTGCTGCTACAAGGCGTGTTCGATGCGCTGCATGACTTCCCGCTGAAATCGCGGCCGCTGCGCCTCGGCACCTTCGGCGATACGCAGTTGCTGGATTTCCTGCCGCTGCCGGTCAACGCCATGGCCCAGCAACACCAGTTGATCGCCGACAAGGCGCTGGAACTGGCGCTGGCCGCTGTCGAGCAGTCGGAGTACAAGCCTGGCGTGCAGGCCATTGCGCGCACCTTCAAGCAGCGTATTCACCGGGACTGAGCCGTGGAGCTGATCGACAGCCACACCCACCTCGACTTCCCCGACTTCGACGCCGACCGCTCGGCGTTGCTCGCCGAAAGCCGCGCCCTCGGGGTGCGGCGGATGGTGGTGTTGGGTGTCCATGAGGGTAATTGGCAACGGGTGTGGGATCTGGTGCAGAGCGATGCGGATTTATACGCGGCATTCGGTCTGCACCCGGTGTATCTCGATCAGCATCGCCCCGAAGATTTGTCGGCACTCGGAGATTGGCTGACGCGATTGCGCGGTCATCGGCAGTTGTGTGCGGTGGGCGAGATCGGTCTGGATTACTTCATCGAAACCCTCGACCGCGAGCGGCAACAGGCGCTGTTCGAGGCGCAGCTACAACTGGCCGCGGATTTCGAATTACCGGCATTAATCCACGTTCGCCGTAGTCATGCGGCAGTGATCTCAACGCTCAAACGCTTCAAGCTCAAACGCGCGGGAATCATCCACGCCTTTGCCGGCAGCCGTGAAGAAGCGCGGGAGTACATCAAACTGGGTTTCAAACTGGGTCTGGGCGGCGCGCCGACCTGGCCACAGGCGTTGCGCATGCATCGAGTGATTGCGCAATTGCCGCTGGAGTCGATCGTGCTGGAAACCGATTCGCCGGACATGGCGCCCGCGATGTTTCCCGGTCAGCGCAACAGCCCGGCGCATTTGCCGGCGATTTGTGAGGTGCTGGCCGAGTTGATGAGCATCACAACCCAGCAATTGGCCAGACAAAGTACCGCTAATATCGAGGAATTATTTGATTGGCATTAGACCATATCGGGTTCAGCTCTTGTAAACGCGAATAGCCTTGAATGCCCCAACCATTAACCTTAAAAGGCCCGCGACTCTAACAAAAACTTTATAAAAATAAAAAACAAAACGAACGACTGCTTCGACACCACAAACCCAACAACAGCCGCTCGCATACCTGACTGCTTCCTTACATATCGAGCAAGACAACCAGACTTCGACTTACCCCTCACACAGTATATTGCTGTCAAGGGTACGTATAATAAATGGAGTTTTCTCCACTCACATCTGCGAAGGGAAGGTCAAAAACGAATCTGACATAAACGCGGGCTCGTCTATTTGCCCCTATATAACCTCCGACGCGCCAAGGATTCCATTGATTGTCTTGGCGCATGCTGTCTGGAGAGTCGATTCCCCACCACTGGTTTGAATCAAAACTGAAATGGATGTTCGCCTTATGCCGGCTAAAACCGTCTGGATCATTAATGGTGTAGTGGGACGCATAGCAATAAAACATTCCGCCGTCATTACCCCACCAGTAAGTATATTTAATTTGCCCACGATAGACTCTATTATCCGCAATCAAAACCCCCTCGTAGGTTTTTGCACCTTTGGATAACTTATCAATCTCCTCGCTCGTGAGAATATTTTTCTCAGTGACGTTCTCGATGTTTTTTGTAGAGCCGGGAGTAGCATCTTTATCTTTCATGATCGCTCCATGGATCGGGATCAACAATAGTCGAAATATAAGTGCAGCCTTTGTTAGGCCAACATTAGTAAATCTGACTATTTCATCATGCTCTACTGTCAAACCTGACAGTCCCGACAAACGGCTATCGCTGATCTTGCGGTGTTTTTTATACCTGATCACATAGCGTTCAACTGTTCCCGTTGCCAATTATTTCCTGCCGATAACATTCACTCAGCCCACCGATAGCGTTGAGGTGGCCGCAGGCGTTACGCATGCATCGAGTGATTGCTCTTTTGATCCTGGCTTGAAGAAAAGATCAACAGATCGCAGCCTCTTTTCACTCGACAGCGCCTACAAATCAGTCGGCGTGCGCCTTGGCGGCCTCCAGAACCAGCGTCAGATGCTGACGCTGGCGCGCGTAACGGACGACCACGAAGTACACGAAGATCGTGATCAGTGATGCGTTCAGTTGCTCGGTGACGCTAAGCAATCCCACCCATTCCATCACCAACGCCATCAGCAGCGCGGTGCAGACTGTTACTGAAGCGCTGAAACGCAGTAGCGCCAGTGAATCGAGGGACTTGAAGCGCTTGATCTGTTGCGGGCAACGCAGCTCCAGCGCTTGGTGGCAATGCTCGCAGCTGAACGGTTCATTGATCGAGATGGCATTGAGTTGCCACGGTTTGAGCAGCAGCGTGGCCTGGCAATGAGCACAACGGCCCTGGACTCCCAGAGTTGCGGCAGACATGAGCGGCCTCCTCTACCGAACGATTGGGTATGGATACTGGCTCATTGCAGGGGAAATGCCAGAGTCTGCAGAGAAACAGGATTGGGCTTACGGGCCGAAGTGAAAAAGTACTACAAAAGGTTCTGATAAAACCCAGAACCCGGTGGGAGCGGGCCTGCTCGCGAAGGCGATGTGTCAGGTGACAGAGATGTCACTGACAGATTGCATTCGCGAGCAGGCTCGCTCCCACAGGTTTCGTGCGTGCCTCAGACGCGGAAGGCGCTGATCAGCTGTTTGAGTTCTACCACCTGGGCCGACAACGCCCGGCTGGCATCTTCGGTCTGGTGCGCACCTTGCGCCGTACGTTCGCCGGCGCGGTTGATCTCGACAATGTTCTGGTCGATGTCGTGGGCCACCGCCGTTTGCTGTTCAACCGCAGCGGCGATCTGCTGGTTCTGATCGACGATCATGCCGACCGCACCGAGGATGTTTTCCAGCGCCTGCTGGACCTTCTCCGACTGCCCGACCGTGCCATTGGCCATCTGATGGCTGACGCCCATGGCTTTCACCGCCGCGCCGACACCGCCGTGCAGTTTGGCGATCATCTGTTCGATTTCTTCGGTCGATTGCTGGGTGCGTCTGGCCAGGGTGCGCACTTCGTCGGCAACCACAGCAAAACCGCGTCCCTGCTCGCCAGCACGGGCTGCTTCGATCGCGGCGTTGAGCGCGAGCAAGTTGGTTTGTTCGGCGATGCTCTTGATCACTTCCAGTACGCGACTGATCGCCTGGCTGTCACTGGCCAACTGGTTGATCACCAACACCGACTGATCGATTTCGCTGGCCAGCGCGGCAATGCTGCCCTGTTGTGATTCGACCAGACCGCGACCGCTGATAGTCTCGTCATTCACACTGTGGGCACTGCTCACCGCTGCGGCGGCACTGCGCGCCACCTCCAGTGAGGTTGCCGACATCTGATTCATCGCCGTCGCCACTTGCTCAATCTGCGTGCGCTGTCCGGCGACCGCCTGGTTGCTTTGCGCCGAGACGTTTTCAACCTGCCCGGCCTGGCGCTCCACCTCGGCGACGGTCTGCCCCACGCGCTCGATCAAGTCATGAATCTTGCGCACCGTGCCATTGAACACTTCGCCCAACTCACCCAATTCATCGCGACTGTTGGCCTTGAAGTTGACCGTCATGTCGCCGGCCGCGACCTTGTCCATCATCGCGCCCAAGCGTTTCAGCGTGGTGCGGGTCGAGGCGTAGAAACCACCATAGAGGTAGAAAATCAGCACAAACACCACCGACAGCGCCACCGCCTGCAAGACCATGTGCGTGCGGTTTTGCGCCAGACGTTGCTGCAATTGAGTGTCGAGGAATTTCAACGTGGCTTCGTTGAGCTGGTAAGTCCGGTCGATCAGCCCGGTGACCTGATCGTAAAACGCCTGCCACGGTGCATCGAGCGTGTCAGCCATCACCACTTGTTCTTCGAACAGTTCGCTGGCCTGTTTCAGCGAGCCCTTGCTGCTCTCGGCCGCCGCGCTGAGGTTTTCCCGCGCGGCTTTGCTGGAGCCGAGGGCGTCCTGCAGCTTCAGGCCGTATTCGGCCTGGAGTTTTTCGATCTGCACCATCAGCTCATCAAAACGCGTGCTCGACGAACTGTTAAGAAAACCCTGGCCCAATGAATACGAACCCATGGCCCGGCCTTCGCCGAGGGTTTGCGTGACGGTCGGCGTGATCAGGGTGACCAGTTCGCTGAGCTGACGGATATCGCTCTGATTATCGCGGCTGAGTCCGGCCTGACTGCTGATGATCTGGCTGAAAATCTGCGCACTGGCCAACAATTTGCCGATCAGCGCGCTTTTGCTTTGCAGCGAGTTTTCCGTTTGCTGGGCCTTGAACGCGACGATCATTTCATCGCGTTTGCCGTCGAACACCTGAATCTGTTCGGGATCGTCGGTCATCGCCGTCAGCCCTTGCAAGCGCGTCAAAACCGCTTGCTCGAGGGTGGTGATCTGCGCCTCGACATTGCCGGCCTTGCCGGACTGGCCGAGGGTGACGTTGATCTGCACCAGATTGTTGAGGGTTTCCAGATCCCGGCGCAGGGCCAGGCTGCTGCCCAGCAGATCGAGGCTTTGCAGTTCGACCCGAGTGCCCTGGAATTCGCGATAGGAATCGCGCACCAGATAGAAATTGGTCACCAGCATCGGCACCAGGAACAGCACGCTGATCAGGCTGAACTTCATGCCGAAGCTCAGACGGTTCATCAGCGAGACGGCGGGATAGAGCAAGCTCTTCACTGGAAGTCTCCCTTGGTTTTTCTTGTTTTTATTGGCAGGCGCGGGGCGACAGCAGATAGCCACTATCGGGCGCCATCTCTGTATAGCTCAAATCGAAGGGAGGTTTTGTAACTTAAGGTTAACGACATCGCAGCCCGCGACACACAGACCTCCTCGTAGGAGCTGCCGCAGGCTGCGATCTTTTGATCTTTCCTGAATCAGTGAACCAGAACCGTCCACAAGGCAAACCCGGCATACCACAGCACCGCCGCGCGCAGCAGCAGTTCCCACAGGCAATCGAGGGTGTTGATGCCGTCCGGCCCGACCACGGGAGGTGGAATCTCCCCCGCCGCCAGACCGACCCGGTTGATCAGTTGCGCCGCGCTGATGTTCCAGTTGAGCAATTCATGCAGCATCACCCGACTGACCGCGACAAAGTTGCCGACCAGCGCCAGACTCGCCGCCAGCAAGCGTACCGGCAGCCAGTCAAAGGCATGCCGCAGTTGCGCGGCACGCTCGACCAATGCCGGGTTCTGCCCGTGTTCCTGCGCCAGCGCCAGCAGGCGATACGCCAATGCCGCCACCGGGCCGAGCACGAAATACCAGAAGATCACCGCAAAAAAGCTCTGATAAGCCTGCCACAGCAGATGCCCCTGCACGCTTTCAAGCAACTGCTCGCCGCTGTCGGCGCAAATGTTCAGATCGCGTTTGGCCACATGTGCCGCCGCTTGCAGATCCTCGCGGCGCCAGGCATCGCGAAACGGCCCAAGACCGCCAAGCAAGTCGCCGCGCCCCAGACTGTAAATCACCACCAGCAAATGCACCGGCAACGCCAGCAAGCCGTAGGCCACCGGTTCCAGCACCACTAGCAACAGCGCCAGCAACGCCACCGGAAACAGCACCAGAATCGTCAGCACCAGCCAGGGCTGTTTGGCCAGCCGCGCGCTGGTTTCGAGTTTGTTCAGTTCGCGGATCCATCCGCCATCGCGTTGAACCCGATGGCGCAGGGCCGAAAACTTCTCGATCCACAACGCCAGCAGTAACACCAGAAAACTCATTGTCCTTCCTCTTGTGCCAGGGCTGCGCGATAACGCGCCCAGTCGAATGCCGGGCCAGGATCGGTCTTACGCCCGGGTGCTATATCGCTGTGCCCACAAATGCGGGCGCCGGTGATGGCCGGAAATGCGCTTTGCAATTGGCGGGTCAACGCCGTCAACGCCTGATACTGCGCGTCGGTGAACGGTAGATCATCAGTGCCTTCGAGCTCGATGCCCACGGAAAAATCGTTACAGGTTTCCCGTCCTTCGAAGACCGACACGCCGGCATGCCACGCCCGCTCAAGACAGGAGACAAACTGGGTGACCTTGCCGTCACGTTCAATCAGGAAATGAGCCGAGACGCGCAGGTCAGCGATCCCTGCAAAGTAGGGGTGTTCGGTGACATCCAGACGATTCTGGAAAAACTCCTGCACCTTGCCCGTGGCAAACTGCGCCGGCGGCAGGCTGATGTTGTGAATGACCAACAGGGAAATTTCGCCCGCCGGGCGTTCATTGAAGTTGGGCGATGGGCAGACCTGCACCCCGTGACACCACCCGCTAGCGGGATCCAACTGCATACCGATTCCTTCAACGCCGACTGTGTAGGCGCCCAGTATGCCGCGATCAGCCCCCGGCGCGCGATCACTTGCCGCGATTGAGTCGCCGCAGATTGCCCAGCACCGACTCCAGCGCGCGGTCGAACAGCAAGGTGTCATCCAGCGCACGTACCGCGCCGCGCTCGAATTCCACGGCCAGCGCGCTGCAGCTGCGCTCCAGCACCTTCATGCCGGTGCGATCGACAAATACATACTTGCCGGTGGCTTCGATGATGGCCGCCAGTTTGCAGCGCAGACTGTGTTCATCGTCTTCCTGAAACGCCACCCAACTGCCCAGGCGCAGTTGCTCGACCTGGCGCAGACCGGCGGCATCGTGGGGCAAGCGTACCGACGTCAATGCCATGCTGCTGTCGTCGGCGGTTTGCAGCACGATCTGCTGCGACACCTCGATCATGGGCGCGGCCTGATCAGCCGCAACGGAACGCTCCAGCACCTGCACATGCAGGGCTTCCAGTTCACTGAAAAACTCGCTGGTGGCAAAGGGGTCAAACGCCGAACTGCTCAGACCATCACGCAGCGACTTGAGCAACCCCGGCACCAGTGCCAGCAAGCGCAAGCTGGATTCAGCGTCTTCATGACGCTGCACACTCCAGATCAATTGCTCCATGGTCTGCACATCGGCCTGCCATTCGGCTGACTGATCACCATGCTTGAGGCACGTCAACAGCAATACTTTGCTCCAGGCGTCCTGTACGAAGGTGACCACGGACGGTGGAAGTACTTTACCCAGCAGCGCTTGATTCAACGCCCGCTCGACCCGGCGCCGCGCCAGCTCGGTTTTCGCTCGCCCCTCTTCGGCGTCACGCAGGCGCTGTTCAAGCAACTCGCTGCGGCGGCGCTCATCGCTGGTGAAGGCGAGAAAATCAGCCAGTAACTCGGAGAAAATCGCCGGATCATCGACAAAATCGGTCAGCAGACGCTGCACCACTTGTTCGATACGCAGGTACAAGCTGTCGCGCGCCTCACCGTCGCAGCCGCCCCAGCCCATGGCCGCCTCGGCGATTTCGTTGAGCAGGCGCCGCGCCGGATGACTGCTGCGGCTGAAGAAACTCTTGTCGAGCACCGCGACCTTGAGCATCGGGATCTGCAACCGGGCGATCAGCGCCTTGAGCGAATCCGGCACATTGCGATCTTCAAGAATGCAGTCGAAGACCATGGCAATCAGATTGATCACGTCTTCGTCCGCATCGCCCACGATCCGCGATTTGCCACTTCTGACGCTGACCCGGGTCAGCAGTTGTTCGAGCTGATTGCGCAGATCGAAGTCATCCTGAGCCGCCAGCGTCGGCACGTACTGTTGCAAGTGCGAGAGCAGGCGCAGCAGGTCGCGAGTGGAAATCGGCTGCGCCGCAACGCTGGATTCCAGCGTCGGCGCGACACTGCCACGGACGTGCGCGAGCAGTTGCTGCAGTGCGGCGAAAACCTCCTGCACGCCTTCGTCGACGGGCGGCGTGTCGTCGCTTTCATCGCTGTTCACATTGGCGATCGCACGATCAATCGCACGGCGCGCCGGGGCCGCTTTCAGCTCGGGCAACACTCCGGTGGCGAGCAGCAATTGATTGGCTTCGGCGTAAAGCTGCTCGGTGTCGGTCAAGACATAACGCTCGAAGAGTTTGAGCAGGATCAGCTTGACCTTGATCTCCACGCCCAGGTTTCGCCCGGCCTGCAGGAAAAACTCGCAAAGCATCGCCGGGCCAAGCGGGTTGTGTTGATCGTCGAGGGTGTTGCCGAGCAGCGCGTTAAGCCGCGCGGTCAGTTGATCGAGCGCGAAGCCGTCACGCTTGAGTACGCGACCGACCATGGTCTCGACCGCCACGCTGCGCTCCATGTCGTCGCTGCGGGGGGCCAACTCGTCGTATATCAAGGCATGGGGCAGCGTGTTGTGCGTGGGATCGTATTGCGTCAGACCGACGAAGGCTTCGAAGAATTGCTCAAGAAAGCCGCGCTCGATGTTTTTACGCTTGAGACGCAGGTCGCGCATGGCTTCGAAAAAGATGTTCTGCTCAATGTCGTTGCGCGCCCGGTCGGCCATTTCAAACAGTGTGTCGTCGGCGTTATCGAACAGTTCCTGCAAACCGTGACGCAGTTGCTGGGCAGCCTTGTCGCGAACCTGAAGCAGAATCACAGGCAGGCGGGCGAGCGGCGAATGATTCGCCTGATCGGTAGCAACCTTGTGCAAAGGCACTACTTTCCCGTCGTTGTGCATCCAAGCCTCCTGAAACGGTGATTCGTTCGGTCACTTTCAACATAAGCCTCCTGTGGGAGCGAGCTTGCTCGCGAAGGCGATCTGTCAGTGACATTGTTGGTGACTGACACTGCGCTTTCGCGAGCAAGCTCGCTCCCACAGGTCTCAACAACTTTGGCCGCTCTGCACGTCAAAGCTATGACGTCAAATGCAAGGCGAATTATCTTTCATAACTTGCACCCGGCGCCATAGCCGTCAGGGTTTCCCCTATACCGCCCCTTTCAGTGACCACGCCTGGCCGGTTTTGCTCAAAGAAAATCGACCGGATGCAGGCTGCCACGCGCGTTCTCGCCTTGGGTTGGCTCGCGCCATGCCCCTATAATCGAACCACTTTGTTTGTGGAGCCCGTTATGCCGAATCTACGTCTCGCCGATTTGACCGCCGAAATCGAAGCCAACGTGCGCCGTGCGTTGCTCGAAGACATCGGCAGCGGCGACATTACCGCGCAACTGATCCCGGCCGAACGTCTGGCCAAAGCCACCATCATCACTCGCGACGCGGCTGTCATCTGCGGCACCGCTTGGGTCGATGCAGTGTTTCGCCAGCTTGATCCGCGGGTCGCGGTGCACTGGCAAGTGATCGATGGCGAGCGGGTAAAGCCCAATCAACCGCTATTTCATCTGGAAGGCCCGGCCCGTTCGCTGCTGACCGGTGAACGCAGTGCGCTGAACTTCCTGCAACTGCTGTCCGGTGTGGCCACGCGCGCGCAGTACTTGGCCGATTTCGTCGGCACCACTCAGGTCAAGTTGCTCGACACCCGAAAAACCCTGCCAGGCCTGCGGCTGGCGCAGAAATACGCGGTGACCTGCGGTGGCTGCCACAACCATCGCATCGGTCTGTACGACGCGTTCCTGATCAAGGAAAACCACATCGCCGCCAGCGGTGGCATCCCGCAGGCCATTGCCGCCGCGCACAAGATTGCGCCGGGCAAGCCGGTGGAAGTCGAAGTGGAAAGTCTGGAGGAGCTGAAAGAGGCACTGGCCGCCGGCGCCGACATCATCATGCTCGACGAACTGAGCCTGGATGACATGCGCGAAGCCGTGCGCCTGAACGGCGGCAAGGCGAAACTGGAAGCCAGCGGCGGCATCAACGAAAGCACACTGCTGCCGATCGCCGAAACCGGGGTGGACTACATCTCGATCGGCGCGATGACCAAGGATGTCAAAGCGGTGGACCTGTCGATGCGCTTGAGCCTCTGAAGGATTTACGCAATAAAAAACGCCAGCCCGGTTGAGGCTGGCGTTTTTGTTTCAGACCACCAGATTATTCATCTCGCAGTACTCGTCCCACTCGACACCCAGCACTTCGGCCGCCTCTTTGTGCAGCACGAGGCGCTGCGCCTCGAACTCTTCCGGCGTGCTCGTGTACTTGAGGGTCAACTCCCACGGCTGCAAGCCCTGGGCTTCGGCTTCGTCTTCGAAGGCCCATTGGATCTGGTCTTTCTGATCGTCGGGACTGAGATCCTTGATCTCTTCCAGCAGCTGCGGCGCGTCGAGTTTGTACTTTTCCAGCGCTTGTTCGTGACGTTGCTCTTGAGTTAATTCGGTCATGGCGTTCTCGCTGATCGTAAGAATGGAGGATGGATCTGGATCATCAAGGATCTCTCTGACGCGGATTTGTCCGGCCTTCGGAACCATTCGGGATCATCTGAAAACTGCTGGGCGATGCTCATGCAGGCACCGAATATAGGACGTTTGCATGACGAATTACACGGCTCTTTACATCTCTCGCACAAAAAGTTGACCTGCGGAACATAAATGCGGATTTCGAGTCATAGCGATGTGCCACTTCGGCACGTCTCCGCTGTTCACAAGGAAAACCAGTGATGCGCAGCTTTTCGAAGATTCTCTCTGTTGTGCCCGCTACCGCGCTGATGGCTGTTCTGGCCCTGCCTGCAAACGCAATGGCTGTCGAGTTGAGCAGTAGCAGTTCCTCCTACGGCGACAAGGTTGCCCTGATTCACAACGATTACGGCAAAGATGTCGTCATCAGAAGCGACATCAGCGTCGACGAACTGCAAAAAATGCGCGACACGATCAGTGACCAGTCGCGGCAGATCGAAGAGCTCAAACGCAGCAACGGTTCGAACTCCAGCTCCAGCGGCAAGGAAATCGATGATCTGAAAAACAAGGTCAAAGACCAGGACCGTGAACTGGACACGCTAGGTCGTCAGGTCGAAGACCTCAAGCGCAACAGTGGCTCCAGTTCCAACTCGAACAGCAGCGAGATTTCGAATCTGAAGCAGAAAATCAACGATCAGGATCGGGCGATGGATCAGCTCAAACGCACCGTCGAGGATCTAAGCCGCAAGGTGAAATAAGAGAGGTGGTGCCCGAGACAGGAATCGAACCTGCGACCTTCGCGTTACGAGTGCGCTGCTCTACCGGCTGAGCTACACGGGCGGTGGGCTAAACCTAGCACCGGTCTTGAAGTCCGGCAACTTCGCAGAATGTCCGGGTATTTCACAGACAAAAAAATGCCCCACCGTTTTCACGGCGGGGCATTTTTATTGCGCTAACGCTTTGGGCTGATTAAACGCCCGAAGCCTTGGCCGCTGCCACGTCTTTGATGGACAGCTTGATACGGCCGCGGTTGTCCACGTCCAGTACCAGCACTTCCACTTCCTGGCCTTCTTTCAGGATGTCGGTCACTTTCTCTACGCGAGCGTCGCTCAGCATCGAGATGTGCACCAGACCGTCCTTGCCCGGCAGGATGTTGACGAATGCGCCGAAGTCGACGATGCGCTCAACCTTGCCCACGTAGATCTTGCCGATCTCGGCTTCAGCGGTGATACCCAGAACGCGCTGACGCGCAGCTTCAGCGGCTTCCTTGGTTTCGCCGAAGATCTTGATCGAACCGTCGTCTTCGATGTCGATCGAAGCCTTGGTTTCTTCGCAGATCGCACGGATGGTCGCGCCACCTTTACCGATAACGTCACGGATCTTGTCGGTGTCGATTTTCATCGCGATCATGGTCGGAGCGTTGGCCGACAGTTCGGTACGCGACTGGCCGATGATCTGGTTCATCTGACCGAGGATATTCAGGCGCGCTTCCAGGGCTTGGCCCAGAGCGATCTCCATGATTTCTTCGGTGATGCCCTTGATCTTGATGTCCATCTGCAGCGCAGTAACGCCTTTGGCGGTACCGGCTACTTTGAAGTCCATGTCGCCCAGGTGGTCTTCGTCACCGAGGATGTCGGTCAGGACGGCAAATTTCTCGCCTTCTTTAACCAGACCCATGGCGATACCGGCAACCGGCGCCTTCATCGGCACACCAGCGTCCATCAGGGCCAGGGAAGCGCCGCAAACGGAAGCCATCGAGCTCGAACCGTTGGATTCGGTGATTTCCGAAACCACGCGGATGGTGTACGGGAACACGTCAGCGGCTGGCAGCATGGCCGAAACCGAACGACGGGCCAGACGGCCGTGACCGATTTCACGACGACCAGCGCCACCCATGCGACCACACTCGCCCACCGAGAACGGAGGGAAGTTGTAGTGCAGCATGAACGGGTCTTTTTTCTCGCCTTCCAGGGTGTCCAGCAGCTGTGCGTCACGGGCGGTGCCCAGAGTCGCGACTACCAGAGCCTGGGTTTCACCACGGGTGAACAGCGCCGAACCGTGAGTCTTCGGCAGAACGCCGACTTCGATGTTCAGCGGACGTACGGTTTTGGTGTCGCGACCGTCGATACGTGGCTTGCCGTTAACGATGTTTTCGCGAACGGTGCGGTATTCGATTTCGCCGAAAGCGGCTTTGACTTCGCTGGAAGAAGGCTGGCCTTCTTCACCGGACAGCTTGGCAACGACTTGATCCTTCAGCTCGCCCAGACGCGCATAACGGTCGGCCTTGACGGTGATGGTGTAAGCCTGGGAGATCGCCTCGCCGAACTCGGCACGGATAGCGCCCAGCAGTTCGGTGGCTTCTGGCGCAGGAGCCCAGGTCCAGGTTGGCTTGGCAGCTTCGGCAGCCAGTTCTTT
Organism: Pseudomonas sp. AC242; assembly: GCF_979258655.1. Classification (NCBI taxonomy): domain Bacteria; kingdom Pseudomonadati; phylum Pseudomonadota; class Gammaproteobacteria; order Pseudomonadales; family Pseudomonadaceae; genus Pseudomonas; species Pseudomonas sp. AC242. The sequence goes on along the minus strand of NZ_OZ409873.1, from coordinate 135,341 downwards.
AACCGCGTTGATCACAACCTGGAACTCGTCGTGAGCAAACAGTACCGCGCCCAGCATCTGGTCTTCGGTCAGCTCTTTGGCTTCCGATTCAACCATCAGTACGGCGTCGGAAGTACCGGCAACGACCATGTCCAGGCTCGAAGCTGCTTGCTGCTCGTAAGTCGGGTTCAGCAGGTAGCCGGTGCTTTCGTGGAAAGCTACGCGAGCGGCGCCGATCGGGCCGTCGAACGGAATGCCCGAGATGGCCAGGGCAGCCGAGGTACCGATCATCGCAGCGATGTCCGGATCGGTCTTTTTGCTGGTGGAAACGACGGTGCAGACAACCTGCACTTCGTTCATGAAGCCTTCTGGGAACAGCGGACGGATCGGACGGTCGATCAGTCGGGAAGTCAGGGTTTCTTTCTCGGAAGGACGGCCTTCACGCTTGAAGAAACCGCCAGGGATCTTACCGGCAGCGTAAGTCTTTTCCTGGTAGTGAACCGACAGAGGGAAGAAGCCCTTGCCTGGATCGGCTTGTTTTGCACCGACTACAGTCACCAATACGCTGACGTCGTCGTCAACGGTGACCAATACTGCGCCGGAGGCCTGACGGGCGATACGGCCAGTCTCGAGGGTAACGGTCGATTGACCGAACTGGAATTTTTTGATTACCGGGTTCACGGTGTCCTACCTTCTTTGTGGCTCTTGGGGGAACTGGTTTCTTGCGAATTCTTGGGCAATGTCGGGAATCGGCCCGACGCCTGTCCAGGGTAAAACGTGTATCCAGATAAAACTTGAGGCTGGGAGCCTGCAAGCCGTCGGCGGTAAACCGCAGACGTCCGACAGACAACCAACCTCATAGCGCAATCGCTGATTAGCGACGCAGACCCAGGCGACCGATCAGAGTCTGATAACGACCCAGATCCTTGCCTTTCAGGTAGTCCAGCAGCTTGCGACGCTGGTTTACCATGCGGATCAGACCACGACGGGAGTGGTGATCCTTACCGTTGGCCTTGAAGTGACCTTGCAGCTTGTTGATGTTGTGGGTCAGCAGTGCAACTTGCACTTCTGGCGAACCAGTGTCACCAACAGCTTGCTGGTAGTCAGCAACGATTTGAGCTTTTTCTTGAACGTCGAGAGCCATGAGGCAATCCTTTTATCAGGAAGCTGTTTCAAAGAAACAACTTCAACAGGCCAGGGACAAATCCCTGTATCTATAAATGAGTAGTGACCGTGCCTGTTAACAGCCACCCTCGCCAGCCTGCTTTGACACAGACCGGTTTCGGTCATTCCGACCGAATCAGTCGACGTGGCGCAATGCGCCCGTCTTCGCTCACTTCACCGATACCGATGAAGCGACCATTGTGATCCTGTACCCGCACCATGCCGAACTTCGGAGCATCCGGGGCACGCACCGGCTGGCCGTTGAGCCAGTAGAACGCGCTCGCTTCCGAGAAGTGCAGCAGCGGCCAATCCTGCAGGCCGCTGTCCGATGGCATCAGGAAGCGATCAACCGCTTCGTTGCCGCCTTCGGCATGAACCGCTTCAAGCTCTTCGAGGGTCACGGTCTGCGCCAGGGTGAAAGGCCCGGCCTGGGTACGGCGCAATTCAGCGACGTACGCACCACAACCGAGTTGCTCACCGATATCCTCCACCAGGGTGCGAATATAGGTGCCTTTGCTGCAATCCACCGCAAGTCGCGCAGTATCGCCTTCGAAGGCCAGTAATTCCAAGCGCGCAATAGTAACAGAACGCGGTTCGCGCTCCACTACTTCGCCTGCACGCGCCAACTTGTACAGCGGCTGGCCATCACGCTTGAGCGCCGAGTACATCGGCGGTATCTGACTGATTTGCCCACGAAATTTCGGCAATGCTGCCTCGATATCGGTGCGACCAACGGTCACCGGGCGCTCCTGCAAAACTTCACCTTCGGCATCCGCCGTGGTGGTGGTCTTGCCCAGCTGCGCCAGGGTTTCATAAGCCTTGTCGGAATCGAGCAGGTACTGCGAGAACTTGGTGGCCTCACCAAAGCACAACGGCAAGACACCGGTGGCCAATGGATCGAGGCTGCCGGTGTGACCGGCCTTCTCGGCATTGAGCAGCCAGCGAACCTTCTGCAACGCGGCGTTGGAAGTGAACCCCAACGGCTTGTCGAGCAAGATGATACCGCTGACGTTACGACGGATACGTTTGACCTGAGCCACCGAATTACTCCTTGGTGTCTTCAGGTTCAGCAGCGACCGGATGCTGATTGTCTTCAGCCACGGCACGCTCGATCAGGGCCGACAGGTGCGCACCACGGACAACGGATTCGTCGTAGTGGAAGTGCAATTGCGGCACGCTGCGCAGTTTCATTTCACGGGCCAGTTGCATCCGCAGGAAACCTGCGGCGGCATTCAGCACCTTGATGCTTTGCGCGATATCTTCGGCGTTGTCCTGGCCCATCACGGTGATGAAGATCTTCGCGTGACCGACGTCACGGCTGACTTCTACTGCGGTAATGGTGACCAGGCCGACGCGCGGGTCTTTGACTTCGCGACGGATCAGTTGAGCCAGCTCGCGCTGCATCTGATCGCCGATACGTTGGGTACGGCTGTATTCTTTTGCCATGATTTTGTTACCTGTTACTGCCCCGCGGCGAAACCCGCAAGGTCTGAAAGCGGCAAACGCCCGGCCTGACAAAAGCCAGACCGGGCGTTGCGTTTAGAGTCCGGGTGATGCGCCACACTGTTGAGTGCGGCCGACCATCACGGCTCCTGAAGTGCGCGAGTTAGAGGCTGCGAGCAACCTGAACCTTCTCGAAGACTTCGATCTTGTCGCCGACTTTGACGTCGTTGTAGCTCTTCACGCCGATACCGCATTCCATGCCGGCACGTACTTCGGAAGCGTCATCCTTGAAGCGGCGCAGGGATTCCAGCTCGCCTTCGAAGATAACGATGTCTTCACGCAGTACACGGATCGGACGGTTACGGTGCACAACACCTTCGATCACCATGCAACCAGCGATCGCGCCAAACTTCGGCGAACGGAACACGTCACGCACTTCGGCCACACCCAGGATGTTCTCGCGAACATCGCTGCCGAGCATGCCGGTCAGGGCTTTCTTGACGTCTTCGATGATGTCGTAGATCACGTTGTAGTAACGCATGTCCAGACCTTCCTGCTCGACGATCTTCCGTGCGCCAGCATCGGCACGCACGTTGAAGCCGAACAGTACAGCGTTGGAAGCCAGTGCCAGGTTAGCGTCGGACTCGGTGATACCACCAACGCCGCCGCCCACTACGCGCACTTGTACTTCGTCGTTGCCCAGGCCATTCAAGGCACCGTTCAACGCTTCCAGCGAACCACGGACGTCGGACTTGAGGACGATGTTGAGCGTCTTCTTCTCGGCCTGACCCATGTTTTCGAAGATGTTTTCCAGCTTGCCAGCATGAGCGCGAGCCAATTTGACTTCGCGGAACTTGCCTTGACGGAACAGAGCCACTTCACGGGCTTTCTTCTCGTCGGCAACCACGCTCATCTCGTCGCCAGCGTCCGGAGTACCGTCCAGGCCGAGGATCTCGACAGGGATGGAAGGACCGGCTTCCTTGATTGGCTTGCCGTTCTCGTCGAGCATGGCACGCACACGGCCATAGTTCGAACCGACCAGGACCATGTCGCCTTGGCGCAGGGTACCGTCTTGAACCAGAACGGTTGCAACCGGGCCACGACCTTTGTCGAGACGCGATTCAACCACAACGCCACGGCCAGGAGCCGATGGAGTTGCTTTCAGTTCGAGAACTTCAGCTTGCAGCAGAACGGCTTCAAGCAGCTCGTCCACGCCAGTACCGACTTTCGCCGACACCGGTACGAACGGCGTATCACCGCCCCACTCTTCGGAAGTCACGCCGTGAACCGACAGCTCGCTACGGATGCGATCAAGATCGGCGCCCGGCTTGTCGATTTTGTTCACTGCAACAACCAGTGGAACGCCAGCCGCTACTGCGTGCTGAACAGCTTCAATGGTCTGCGGCATCACGCCGTCGTCCGCTGCAACCACCAGAATCACGATGTCGGTCGCCTTGGCACCACGAGCACGCATTGCGGTAAACGCAGCGTGACCCGGGGTATCGAGGAAGGTGACCATGCCGCGTTCGGTTTCAACGTGGTATGCACCGATGTGCTGGGTGATACCACCGGCTTCGCCAGCAGCTACCTTGGCACGACGGATGTAGTCGAGCAGGGAAGTTTTACCGTGGTCAACGTGGCCCATTACGGTCACGACTGGCGCACGGGAGAACGACTCACCTTCAAACTTCAGGGACTCGGCCAGGGAATCTTCCAGAGCGGTGTCGCTGACCAGGGTCACTTTGTGGCCCAGTTCTTCGGCTACCAGTTGAGCAGTTTCCTGATCAAGCACCTGGTTGATGGTCGCTGGAGTACCCAGTTTGAACATGAACTTGATGATTTCAGCAGCCTTGACCGACATCTGATTGGCGAGATCGCCAACAGTGATGGTCTCGCCGATCTGCACATCACGCACGACAGGGCCGGTTGGGCTCTGGAAACCGTGGGCGTTGCGTTTCTTCAGCTTGGCCTTGCCGCGACCACCGCGACGGAAGCCATCGCTTTCTTCGTCGGTAGTGCGTGGCGCCACACGTGGAGCCGGCGCTTTTTCTTTGACCGATGCGCGATGCGGAGCGTTTTTGCGCTCGCCATCACCACCACCGCTGCGACGATTGTTGTCGTCGGCACGCGGCTTGTCAGGACGGCGCTGTTCGTTCTGCTTGTTGCGAACATCAGCAGACGGAGCTGGAGCAGCGGCAACCACCGGCGCGCTTTCGCGAACAGGTTCGGCAGCTGCAGCCGGCGCCGCAACGGCGTCGCTGGTAGCGGTCTGCGCAGCAGCAGGCTGGCGGCGCGCTTCTTCTTCGGCGCGCTGCTTGGCTTCTTCTTCAGCCTTCTGACGAGCAGCATTTTCTACTGCGCGACGCTCATCCAGTTCACGCTTGCGTTCGGCTTCGATTTCTTCCGGGCTACGCTGTACGAAAACTTTCTTTTTGCGAACTTCTACGCTGATGCTTTTGCTACCAGCCACACGCAGGGTGCTGGTGGTTTTACGCTGCAGCGTGATCTTGCGTGGTTCTTCCACTTTCGCCTTGTGGCTGCTTTTCAAGTGAGTCAGCAGGGACTGCTTCTCACTGTCAGTCACATTTTCTTCGGCGGCGGTGTGCGGCAGACCTGCCTCACGCATCTGCTGCAACAGGCGCTCTACCGGTGTTTTGACCTCATCGGCCAGTTGTTTCACCGTGACTTGCGTCATGCACTTCTCTCCTCAGGCCGCGCCTAATTACTCGAACCAGTGGGCTCGGGCGGCCATGATCAACTTGCCGGCACGATCATCGTCAATGCCGTCGATGTCGAGCAGGTCGTCAATAGACTGCTCGGCCAGGTCTTCGCGGGTAATTACGCCGCGCACCGCCAGTTCCATCGCCAAATCCTTGTCCATACCCTCAAGCGAGAGCAGGTCTTCGGCCGGATGGGCGTCTGCCAGCTTTTCCTCAGTAGCGATGGCTTTGGTCAACAAACGATCCTTGGCACGAGCGCGAAGCTCGTTGACGGTATCTTCGTCAAAGCCGTCGATGTTGAGCATTTCTTCCAACGGTACGTAGGCAATCTCTTCCAGGCTGGTGAAGCCTTCATCTACCAGCACCTGTGCCAGGTCTTCGTCGACTTCCAGCTCGTCGATGAAGTTGCGCAGGATGTCGCCGGTTTCTGCTTGCTGCTTAGCCTGGATGTCCGATTCGGTCATCACGTTCAGGGTCCAGCCAGTCAATTGGCTGGCCAGACGCACGTTCTGACCACCGCGACCGATGGCCTGAGCCAGATTGTCTGCGCCAACGGCGATGTCCATTGCATGGGCATCTTCGTCAACGATAATTGCCGCAACCTCAGCCGGGGACATGGCGTTGATCACGAACTGAGCCGGGTTGTCATCCCAGAGGACGATATCAACACGCTCACCGCCCAACTCACCCGACACTGCCTGGACGCGCGAACCGCGCATACCGATGCAAGCGCCCTGCGGGTCGATGCGTTTGTCCTTGGAGCGGACGGCGATCTTGGCGCGCGAACCCGGATCACGGGACGCTGCCATTACTTCGATCAGGCCTTCGGCAATTTCCGGCACTTCGATGCGGAACAGCTCGATCAGCATTTCCGGCGCGGTACGCGACAGGATCAGCTGCGGGCCGCGGTTCTCGGTGCGGATTTCCTTGAGCAGCGCACGCAGACGCACGCCGACACGGAAAGTTTCGCGAGAAATGATGTCTTCACGGGCCAGCAACGCTTCAGCGTTGTTACCCAGATCGACGATCACGTTGTCGCGGGTGACTTTTTTCACGGTGCCGGAGATGATTTCTCCCAGGCGCTCGCGATAAGCGTCGACCACTTGAGCGCGCTCGGCTTCGCGAACTTTCTGCACGATGACTTGCTTTGCAGTCTGCGCAGCGATGCGGCCGAACTCGATGGATTCGATCTTTTCTTCAACGACGTCGCCAACCTTGGCACCTGGATGCGTTTCAGCAACCTTGGTTGGCCAGGTTTCGATGGCCGGATCGTCGAGATCATTCTCTTCGACGACCGTCCAGCGACGGAAAGTTTCGTAAGAACCGGTGTGGCGGTTAATTTCCACACGCAGGTCAACTTCGTCTTCAAAACGCTTTTTGGTAGCAGTGGCCAGAGCCAGCTCCAGCGCTTCAAAAATTACGCTCGCCGGTACGCCCTTTTCATTGGATACCGACTCAACAACCAGCAGTACTTCTTTGCTCATCGTACGCCTCGCCTTTCGCAAGCCATTGGATCCGCGGGATCCGCGTCTCAGTCAAAACTGGGAATAATGTTGGCCTTGTCGATCATATCGATCGGCAACAGGAACTCATGGTCATCTACCTGCACCACGACATCCTGTTCTTCTACACCGCGCAGAAGGCCCTGAAAGTTGCGTCGACCTTCAAAAGGCGAGCGCAGCTTGATCTTCACTTGTTCACCGGCAAATTTTGCAAACTGCTCAAGAGTGAACAGTGGGCGCTCCATGCCAGGCGAGGAAACTTCGAGGGTGTATTCAACGGAGATAGGATCTTCAACATCCAGTACACCGCTGATCTGACGGCTGACAATGGCGCAATCGTCCACCAGCACGCCGCCCTCTTTATCGATATAAACGCGCAACATCGAGTGACGACCCTGAGCCGAAAACTCGATACCCCAGCATTCATAGCCCAGGGCCACGACCACCGGGGCCAGCAAGGCCTGCAACTCTTCTAGCTTGCTCGACACCTGAACCCCCTAGTGCATGATATGTGCATGCTTTGCAAAATAAAAAAATGGGCGAAACGCCCATCCTTGAAACGCCGTCGAACAGCGGCGTTGAAAGTGTCCAGCTAACAAAAAGCCCCTTAAAAGGGGCTCCTTAAACTGGTTGCGGGGGCCGGATTTGAACCGACGACCTTCGGGTTATGAGCCCGACGAGCTACCAGACTGCTCCACCCCGCGACAAAGCTGGGGCGGAAGTATACGACCGATCCCTTATAGGGTCAATGTAACCTTCCACCTGCAAGAAAGCCCGCAACAGCGGGCTCTCCTGACTAATTGGTACCGAGAAGGGGACTCGAACCCCTACACCCTATGGGCACAACCACCTCAAGGTTGCGTGTCTACCAATTCCACCACCTCGGCAAAACTACGTTTGAAACCTTCTTACTTCTGCTCTTGAGCTGGAGGTACGTCAGTCGCTGGAGTAGCCGACTTTTGCTCTTGAAGCACCGGGACATCATCAGAAGCCGGTTGTTGTTGCTTAGGCACTTCCAACACTGCTGGATTTGGGAGACCTGCCTGAGTCAGCTGATGAGCCTTCTCTTTAGCAAAGTAACCTAACCCCAAGCTGGTTATGAAGAAACCGGCGGCAAGTATAGCAGTAAACTTACTAAGAAAGGTAGAGGAACCTTGGCTTCCGAACACAGTATTTGAAGCACCTGCTCCGAAAGACGCGCCAGCGTCCGCACCCTTACCCTGCTGCAGCAAAACCAGAGCAACTACGCCCAATGCACCCAGCAGATGAAAAACGACTACGACTGTTTCCAGCATTTTTTCAGTTTCCCGCGGCGCGACAGATCGCACCGAACTCATCTGCATTCAGGGAAGCTCCACCAATGAGCCCCCCATCGATATCCGGCATGCCGAACAGTTCGACCGCATTGGCCGCCTTCACGCTGCCGCCGTATAGAAGCCGCACACCTCGTGCGACTTCAGAATTCTCTGCCGCCAACTGCTCGCGAATGGCTTTATGCACATCCTGAGCCTGTTGCGGCGTTGCAGTCAGTCCGGTACCAATGGCCCAGACAGGCTCGTAAGCAATGACTGCCTTGGCAAAGGCACCTACACCCAGCTCCTCAATGATACTGCCCAGCTGACGCCCGACAACCTCAAGAGTTTTACCGGCTTCGCGCTGCTCGAGAGTCTCCCCTACGCACAACACCGGAATCAAGCCGCATGCCTGTGCCGCTGCGAACTTGCGATTCAGCATACCGTCTCGCTCGCCCATTATCTGGCGGCGTTCGGAGTGCCCGACAAGTACCAGGGAACAACCTGCATCCACCAACTGACTCGGAGCAATTTCACCGGTCAATGCACCTTGCATGGCTTCCACCGCAGAATTCTGCGCACCGACCGAAATCGATTTGCCTTTCAAGCCATCAATCACTTGATTGATATACAAGCAAGGCGGGAATACCGCGACATCAACACCGCTTGGCAAGGCCAGATGACGAAGGCCGTTGATCAGCTCAGCGACGCTGGCGCGGGTACCGTGCATCTTCCAGTTACCAGCTACCATAGGGCGACGCATGCTGTACCTCGTCGGTCAAAGTGGGCGCAGATGTTACCCAACACAATCATGGCTTGCAAGCCGAATCAGGCAGAAACTTCAGTTACCAGTTTTGCCAGCTCTTCGGCGTAGTTGCGAACCTGGGTTTCGTCCTCGCCTTCGACCATTACGCGCACCAGAGGCTCTGTCCCGGACTTGCGCAAAAGCACGCGTCCGCGTCCTGCCATTGCCTGGGTGACGCGCGCACTGGCTTCCTTGACAGCCGGGTGTTCCAGCGGACTTTCGCCACCACCGAAACGCACATTGATCAGCACCTGAGGGCACTTGCGCAAAGCCTGACGTGTTTGCGCCAGTCCTTCATTGCGGGCCTTCAGTGCCATCAGCACTTGCAAAGCTGCGATGATCGCATCACCGGTTGTGGTGTGATTGAAGCAAACGATATGCCCCGAATTCTCGCCACCGACCAGCCAATTGCGCTCAAGCAGTTCGGCGATCACGTAGCGGTCGCCGACATTGGCACGAATGAACGGAATCGAAAGATCGGCCAGCGCCAACTCCAGACCCAGGTTGCTCATCAATGTACCGACCACGCCGCCCTGCAATTTGCCACGCTCATGCAGATCACGAGCGATGATGAACAACAATTCGTCGCCATCAACGATGGCGCCCGTGTGATCGACCATCAAAACCCGATCACCGTCGCCATCAAAGGCAATACCTAGATCAGCATGTTCAGCCAGTACCGCCGCCTGCAACTGCCCCATATGGGTCGAGCCGCAATTCTCGTTGATGTTCAGACCGTTAGGCTGGGCCGACAGTACGACGACTTCTGCACCCAGCTCCCGGAAGACACTCGGAGCCACTTTATAGGTCGCGCCGTGCGCACAGTCGATGACTATTTTGAGGCCGGAGAAACTGGTACCGGTTGGCACACTGCTCTTGCAAAATTCGATGTAGCGACCCGATGCGTCGTTGATCCGCGAAACCTTGCCGATTTTGCTCGACTCGACCACGGTCATCGGAGTGTCGAGCAATTCCTCGATCATCAACTCCAGCTCATCCGGCAGCTTTGTGCCCTTACCGGAGAAAAATTTGATGCCGTTATCGTCATGCGGATTGTGCGAAGCACTGATCACGATACCGGCCTCAGCCTGGAAGGTGCGCGACAGATATGCGATAGCCGGCGTCGGCATAGGGCCTAGCAGCATCACATCAGCGCCCGCCGATGTCAGGCCGGCCTCGAGTGCCGACTCGAACATATAACCGGAAATCCGCGTGTCCTTGCCGACCAACACCTTGCAGGCGCCCATCTTGCGAAAGGCCATGCCGGCCGCCCAGCCGAGCTTGAGCATGAAGTCAGGAGTAATCGGGTATTCACCGACTCGACCACGAATGCCGTCAGTACCAAAGTATTTCTTGCTCATAAGTGCTCCATCATTCTTATTCGGCTGATTCCACGGCCGCGATCATCCGCACCACGTCTACCGTTTCCGCCACGTCATGGACACGCAAAATTCGCGCACCTTTTACCGATGCCAATGCCGCCAATGCCAATCCACCGTGCAGCCGTTCGCCCACAGGACGATTCAGGGCGTGGCCAATCATGCTTTTTCGAGAAACACCAACAAGCAGCGGCCGACCCAACGCATGCAGGGCTTCCATGTGCTTGAACAAGCTTAGATTGTGCTGCAGGGTTTTGGCGAAACCGAAACCCGGATCGAGGATGATGCGCTCGGCAGGAATACCTGCCGCCGCACACTGTGCCATGCGCTCAGCGAGAAATTCGCCCACTTCGCGCGTGACATCCTGATACTGCGGATTGTCCTGCATGTCACCGGGCTCACCGAGCATATGCATGAGGCACACCGGTAAACCGGTAGCTGCCGCCGCATCCAGCGCACCATCGCGCTGCAGCGAGCGCACGTCGTTGATCAGCCCGGCGCCCAACCGCGCAGTTTCGCGCATGACGGCAGGAGTAGACGTATCCACCGAGATGATCACATCAAGCTCGCGATTGATCAGCTCAACGATCGGCGCGACGCGCTCAAGCTCCTCAAGCGGAGAGACAGCTCGCGCACCGGGACGCGTGGATTCGCCACCGACATCAATCAGCGTCGCACCGGCTGCAACCATAGCTTCGGCGTGACGCAAGGCCGCATCCAGCTGACTGTATTGGCCGCCGTCGGAGAAAGAATCGGGGGTGACATTGAGAATGCCCATGACATGCGTCTGGGCCAAATCAAGAACCCGGTTGCCGCAAGGCAACCGGGTCAGGGACTGTACAGAAGTCATTTCAAACCTTAAACGTCAGCAGCCGGACCGCCAATCGGTGTTTCCGGACGCTCGTCCCGAACCACTGGTGGTGGCGGAGTACCTGTGCCACCCGACCAGTCGCGAGGCTCGCGAGGTGTACGACCTGCCATGATGTCATCGATCTGTTCAGCATCGATCGTTTCATACTTCATGAGGGCATCAGCCATGGCGTCGAGCTTGTCACGGTTATCCGTGAGAATCTGTTTGGCCGTGCCGTAGCACTGATCAATGATGCTGCGCACTTCGGAGTCGATCAGCTTGGCTGTCTCACCGGAGAAGCTGGCAGCCTGCCCACCACCGCCACGACCGAGGAATACTTCACCCTCTTCTTCGGCATACATCAACGGACCGAGTTTTTCCGACAAGCCCCACTTGGTCACCATGTTCCGCGCAATCTGACTGGCACGCATGATGTCGTTGGAAGCGCCGGTAGTCACACCGTCGAAGCCCAAGGTCATTTCTTCCGCAATACGGCCGCCGTACAGCGAGCAGATCTGACTGATCAGCGCGCGCTTGGACAGGCTGTAGCGGTCTTCTTCCGGCAGGAACATCGTCACACCCAGCGCACGACCGCGCGGAATGATCGACACCTTGTAGACCGGATCATGCTCAGGGACGACGCGACCAACAATGGCATGGCCAGCTTCGTGATAAGCGGTGTTCTGCTTTTCTTTCTCGGACATGACCATCGATTTGCGCTCGGCGCCCATCATGATCTTGTCTTTGGCCAGTTCGAATTCTTTCATTTCAACGATGCGTTTGCCGCTGCGCGCAGCAAACAGCGACGCTTCGTTGACCAGGTTGGCCAGGTCAGCACCCGAGAAGCCCGGAGTACCACGCGCGATTACGGCCGGAGCGACGTCGTCACCCATTGGCACCTTGCGCATGTGAACCTTGAGAATCTGCTCGCGGCCACGGATATCCGGCAAACCGACCACGACCTGACGGTCGAAACGGCCCGGACGCAGCAGCGCAGGGTCGAGTACGTCTGGACGGTTGGTTGCAGCGATAACAATGATGCCGTCATTCATCTCGAAGCCGTCCATCTCAACCAGCAATTGGTTGAGGGTCTGCTCGCGCTCGTCGTGACCGCCACCCATGCCGGCGCCACGATGGCGACCGACGGCGTCGATTTCGTCGATGAAGATGATGCAAGGCGCGTGCTTCTTCGCCTGCTCGAACATGTCACGAACACGACTGGCACCGACACCGACGAACATTTCGACGAAGTCAGAACCGGAAATGGTGAAAAACGGAACCTTGGCTTCGCCGGCAATCGCCTTGGCCAGCAAGGTTTTACCGGTACCCGGAGGGCCGACCATCAGCACGCCACGAGGAATGCGGCCACCCAGACGCTGGAACTTGCCCGGATCACGCAGGAACTCAACGAGTTCGCCGACTTCTTCTTTGGCTTCGTCGCAACCAGCAACGTCAGCCAGAGTGGTTTTCACCTGATCTTCGGAGAGCAGGCGCGCCTTGCTCTTGCCGAAGCTCATCGGTCCGCCCTTGCCGCCGGCACCGCCCTGCATCTGGCGCATGAAGAACATGAACACCGCGATGATCACCAGGATCGGGAAGCTGGCTACCAGCAACTGGGTCCAGATGCTTTGCTGCTCAGGCTGCTTGCCTTCAACCACAACGTGGTTGTCGACCAGATCGCCGATCAGGCCATTGTCCTGGATTGCCGGACGAATGGTCTTGAAGCTGTCGCCGTCGTTACGCTTGCCGGTAATCACATAACCATCAACGGCTACGCGCTCGACCTTGCCATCCTTGACCTGCTGGATGAAGTCGGAATAGTTGAGGGTCTGCGGCTCGTTAGGGCTGGAGAAGTTGTTCATCACCGTCACCAGGACAGCCGCGATGATCAACCACAGGATCAGATTCTTTGCCATATCGTTCAATTAACTACCCTCTGAAGCAAGCTCCGCTACTGGCGCGCGCTTCGCATGATATTCACCGGCCTAACTTACTACATTACCTACGACTCTGGCAGGCGCCGTCTGTAACCCTTTGTGAAACACTTTCTACACAATATTCGTTAATGCTAGCCGGGCGAAATACTAAAAACCTATCACCCCGCACAAAAACCTCGTTTTACTCGCTACGCCCGCGATAACCCCAAGCCAGCATGTATTGCTCGCGGGAGCTGCCACGAGAGGAGTCCGGCTTGATCATCTGGATCTTGTCGAACTTCTTGCGAGCATCCTTCAGGTAAACATCAAACCCTTCACCCTGAAAAATCTTGATCACGAAATTACCACCCGGCTTGAGTATCCGTTCAGCCAGATCAAGCGCCAACTCGCAAAGGAACATGGCTTTTGGCATATCCACTTCAGGCGTACCACTCATATTGGGGGCCATATCGGAAATCACAAGGTCCACCTGCGAATTACCCACAGCCTCAAGAATCCGCCCGAGCACTTCGTCCTCGGTGAAGTCTCCCTGAATGAAGGTCACGTCAGGGATACTGTCCATTTCCAGGATGTCCGAGGCGATCAGACGCCCCTGACCACCGATCAGCCGGCTGGTGACCTGCGACCAGCCACCGGGCGCTGCACCCAGGTCGACCACGCTCATGCCGGGACGGATCAGCTTGTATTTCTCCTGGATCTCCAGAAGCTTGTAACTCGCACGCGAGCGGTAGCCATCCTTCTGTGCTTGTTTCACATAAGGATCATTGACATGTCTTTTCAGCCAACCAAGGCTTGTCTTGGAACGCGCCATTGGGCACCTCGTTGATAAGGGTCGTGATTAATTGGGCGGATCCACGAGCCCTCGGGTAAAATGGCCGCCATTTTACAGAATCCAGACGAAAGGGTCAGATTATGCCGCTCACTCCAGAGCAGAAGAAACAGTACAAATCCATTGGCCACCACCTGAAACCGGTTTTGACGGTGGCTGACAACGGTTTGACTGAAGGTGTTTTAGCCGAACTTGAACGCGCCTTGGCGGATCACGAGCTGATCAAGATCAAGCTCAACATCCTCGATCGCGAGTCGCGCCTGGCGCACATCGCAGAACTGTGCAAGGTTGGCAAAGCGGACCTGGTGCAGGTCATCGGCAAGATGGCACTGATTTACCGCAAGAACTTCAGCGTCAACAAGCAGCTGTCGAACGTTCATCGCTTCAAGTGATGAATGGGGTCAAGGGTGTGCCTGGCGCACCCTGCCACTCCATCCCGGCACAGGCTGCATCACCAGCACCAGCCCGGAAAACCCCAGAACCAGATAACTGAATACCTGCCAGCGCTGCGCATCCGGCCAGCCGACACGCACTGCGACAAACATCGCACACGCGTACATCGCCATCAACAGAACCTGTCCGCGAAAATCTCGCCATAGACTAGCAAGGCCCTCGGCCTGTACCAGCACCAAAGCCTGAAAAATAACGCATGCGGCGGAAAACCCCACCACCAGCACTTCAAATGCACTGGCGACTTCATCGATCAGCAACGGTGCCAGGCCAATCTGGCCCAGCGCCGGCTGCAAACCGAGATGAATCAGCCATAGACCGCCGACCCAGAGCATCTGAGTCAGCTGCCAAAGCATGGCGCCCGCATGCAGCGGGCGCCCTTTTTCAGATGTGACGGACTTCGACAATCTCGTACTCGATCACGCCGCTTGGCGTTTTCACGGCGACCACATCGCCCTCTTCCTTGCCAATCAAGGCACGGGCCAAAGGCGAGCCGACCGAAATCTTGCCGAGTTTGAAGTCAGCCTCATCCTCACCCACGATGTGGTAAGTGACGCTTTCATCGGTCTCGACGTTGGCGATTTCGACGGTGGTACCGAAAATCACTTTGCCGGTGTGCGGAATAGTTGTGACATCGATGATGACCTGATTCTGAATCCGGCCTTCGATGTCGCGAATCCGCGCCTCGACCATGCCTTGCTGTTCGCGGGCGGCATGGTATTCAGCGTTCTCTTTCAAGTCACCCAACTCGCGGGCCGTACCGATGTCCTGGCTAAGCTTCGGACGGACGACCTTGGTCAGGTGAGCGTGTTCTTCTTCCAGGGCTTTAGCGCCCTGGACAGTCATTGGGTATTTGATCATGCCTTCAATCCTGCGTGTAGATCCTGCAAGCGGCGCACGGTCTTTTCCGGACCGAACTTCAGCGCTTCACAGATAGCTTCGCCAGCAGCAATGGTGGTGGTGCAATAGATCTTGTGCTGCAAGGCATTACGACGAATGGAGTACGAATCAGCGATCGACTGACGACCTTCGGTGGTGTTGATGATCAGGGTGACTTCGTCATTCTTGATCATGTCGACCACGTGCGGACGCCCCTCGGTCACCTTGTTCACACGGCGCACTTTCAGGCCTGCGGCTTCGATCAGCTTGGCAGTACCGGCAGTGGCAACCACTTCGAAACCCAAGTTGATCAGATCGCGGGCTACGCCTGCAACCAGTGGCTTGTCGTCATCGCGCACGCTGATGAACGCAGTACCGCCGGTCGGCAGCACTTCGCTGGCGCCCATCTGGGCTTTGGCGAATGCTTCACCGAAGGTGTCGCCGACGCCCATCACTTCACCGGTCGACTTCATCTCTGGGCCAAGGATCGGGTCAACGCCAGGGAATTTGGCGAACGGGAACACCGCCTCTTTCACGCTGTAGAAGTTCGGGATGATTTCTTTGGTGAAGCCGATTTCTTTCAGAGTCTTACCGGCCATTACGCGGGCAGCGATCATCGCCAGGGAGACACCGATGCACTTCGATACGAACGGTACGGTACGGGAAGCACGCGGGTTGACTTCGATGACGTAGATGTCTTCGCCTTGCAAAGCCAGCTGCACGTTCATCAGGCCGACAACGCCCAGTTCCAGGGCCATTTTCTTGACCTGTTCGCGCATCTCGTCCTGGATATGCGCCGGCAGCGAGTACGGCGGCAGCGAGCACGCGGAGTCACCGGAGTGAACGCCAGCCTGTTCGATGTGCTGCATGATCGCGCCGATTACCACGTCTTTACCGTCGCAGACCGCATCCACGTCCATTTCGATGGCGCAGTTGAGGAAGTGGTCGAGCAGCACCGGACTGTCGTTGGACACTTGCACTGCATCACGCAGGTAACGCTTGAGCTCGTCTTCCTTGTAAACGATTTCCATCGCGCGGCCGCCCAGTACATAGGACGGGCGCACCACCAGCGGATAACCGATTTTCGCGGCAGCGCGAACCGCTTCGTCTTCGCTACGCACGGTGGCGTTAGGCGGCTGACGCAGGTTCAGGCGCTCAACCATTTGCTGGAAGCGCTCACGGTCTTCAGCACGGTCGATGGCGTCAGGGCTGGTGCCGATGATTGGCACGCCAGCGGCTTCCAGAGCGCGAGCCAGTTTCAGCGGAGTCTGGCCGCCGTACTGAACGATCACACCTTTCGGCTTCTCGACGCGGCAGATTTCCAGCACGTCTTCCAGGGTTACCGGCTCGAAGTACAGACGATCGGAAGTGTCGTAGTCGGTGGAAACGGTTTCCGGGTTGCAGTTGACCATGATGGTTTCGTAGCCGTCTTCGCGCAGAGCGAGGGCAGCGTGAACGCAGCAGTAGTCGAACTCGATGCCCTGGCCAATACGGTTCGGACCAC
This sequence comes from Pseudomonas sp. AC242, assembly GCF_979258655.1. Taxonomy (NCBI): domain Bacteria; kingdom Pseudomonadati; phylum Pseudomonadota; class Gammaproteobacteria; order Pseudomonadales; family Pseudomonadaceae; genus Pseudomonas; species Pseudomonas sp. AC242. The sequence goes on along the minus strand of NZ_OZ409873.1, from coordinate 118,608 downwards.
CACCCAGAATCATGATCTTGTCGCGACCCGACGGTGCGGCTTCGCACTCTTCCTCGTAGGTCGAGTAGAGGTAAGCGGTGTCGGTGGCGAACTCGGCGGCGCAGGTGTCAACGCGCTTGTAGACCGGGAACACTTCCAGCTTCTGGCGGTGCGTACGCAGGTTCTTCTCGGTCACACCCAGCAGCTTGGCCAGACGCTGATCGGAGAAGCCTTTGCGCTTGAGCTTGAACATCAGGTCGCGGTCGATAGCGGACAGACCGAGGGTCTTGACCTTCTCTTCTTCCTTGATCAGATCTTCGATCTGCACCAGGAACCACGGATCGATCATGTTCATGCCGAAGATGTCTTCGACCGACAGGCCGGCGCGGAAAGCATCCGCCACGTACCAGATACGCTCAGCGCCCGGCACGGTCAGTTCACGCTTGAGCACGCTCATGCTTTCCGGGTTGCTCAGGTCGAGCTTCTCGTCCAGACCGCAAACGCCCACTTCCAGACCGCGCAGAGCTTTCTGCAGGGATTCCTGGAAAGTACGGCCGATGGCCATGACTTCACCAACCGACTTCATTTGCGTGGTCAGGCGTGCGTCGGCCTTGGCGAATTTCTCGAAGGCAAAACGTGGCAGCTTGGTCACGACGTAGTCGATCGACGGCTCGAAGGACGCCGGGGTCTTGCCGCCGGTGATGTCGTTCGACAGTTCGTCAAGGGTGTAACCCACAGCCAGTTTGGCCGCGACTTTGGCGATCGGGAAACCGGTGGCTTTCGAAGCCAGTGCCGAGGAACGCGATACACGCGGGTTCATTTCGATCACGACCATGCGGCCAGTGTTCGGGCAGATACCGAATTGAACGTTGGAACCGCCCGTCTCGACGCCGATCTCGCGCAGTACCGCCAGGGAGGCGTTACGCAGGATCTGGTATTCCTTGTCGGTCAGGGTTTGCGCAGGAGCCACGGTGATCGAATCACCGGTGTGCACGCCCATCGGGTCGAAGTTTTCGATCGAGCAGACGATGATGCAGTTGTCCTTTTTGTCGCGGACAACTTCCATTTCATATTCTTTCCAGCCGATCAGCGATTCGTCGATCAACAGCTCTTTGGTCGGCGACAGGTCCAGACCACGGGCGCAGATTTCTTCGAACTCTTCACGGTTATAAGCGATACCGCCACCGGTGCCACCCATGGTGAAGGACGGACGGATGATGCACGGGAAGCCGAGGGTTTCGAGAACCGCGTTGGCTTCTTCCATGCTGTGGGCGATACCGGAACGCGGGCACGCCAGGCCGATGGATTTCATCGCCTTGTCGAAACGCGAACGGTCTTCAGCCTTGTCGATGGTGTCGGCGTTGGCGCCGATCATTTCTACGCCGAACTTCTCCAGAACGCCTTCGCGCTCCAAGTCCAGGGCGCAGTTCAGAGCGGTCTGGCCGCCCATGGTTGGCAGCACCGCGTCCGGACGCTCTTTTTCGATGATCTTGGCAACGGTCTGCCACTTGATCGGCTCGATGTAGGTAGCGTCGGCCATGTCCGGGTCGGTCATGATGGTGGCCGGGTTGGAGTTCACCAGGATGACGCGGTAACCCTCTTCGCGCAGGGCTTTACAGGCCTGGGCGCCGGAGTAGTCGAATTCGCAGGCCTGGCCGATAACGATCGGGCCAGCGCCGAGAATCAGGATGCTTTTAATGTCTGTACGTTTTGGCATGGGTTTGTCACTCAAATCCGCAGGTCAGTCGGCAAGCCGTCTTGATCGATTTCTGAAGTCTCGAGGGGGCCGCCGGTGTCGGGGCCGCCCTCGAGGGGCTTCTCTCTACAGTCTCAAGGCGAACGCTTAGCGTCGCTTGGCCATCTCGTTGATGAAGCGGTCGAACAATGGCGCAACATCATTCGGGCCCGGGCTCGCTTCAGGGTGACCCTGGAAGCTGAACGCGCTCTTGTCGGTGCGCTCGATGCCTTGCAGGGTGCCGTCGAACAGCGATTTGTGGATCGCACGCACATTGGCTGGCAGGGTTTCTTCGTCTACCGCGAAACCGTGGTTCTGGCTGGTGATCATCACGACGCCAGTGTCCAGATCCTGCACCGGGTGGTTGGCACCATGGTGGCCGTGGCCCATTTTCATGGTCTTGGCGCCTGAGGCCAGTGCCAGCAGTTGGTGACCGAGGCAGATGCCGAATACCGGAATTTCGGTTTCCAGGACTTCCTTGATCGCCTTGATCGCGTAGTCGCATGGCTCCGGATCACCAGGGCCGTTGGACAGGAACACGCCGTCCGGCTTCAGCGCCAGTACATCGGCAGCTGGAGTCTGGGCAGGCACCACGGTGACGCGGCAGCCGCGCTCGACCAGCATGCGCAGGATGTTGACCTTGACGCCGTAGTCGTAGGCAACCACGTGGTACGGCAGCTCGGAAGCGTCGATGGTCGCGTGGCTGTCGGTTTTCAGATCCCAGACAGTCGAACGCCATTCGTATTGAGTCTTGGTGCTGACGACTTTCGCCAGGTCCATGCCCTTCAGGCCCGGGAAGCCTTGCGCAGCGGCGATTGCCGCTTCTTCGGAGATGTTGTCGCCGGCCATGATGCAGCCGTTCTGTGCGCCTTTTTCACGCAGGATGCGGGTCAGGCGACGGGTGTCGATACCGGCGATTGCCACAACGTTGTTGGCTTTCAGGTAGTCGGACAGGGACATCGTGTTACGCCAGTTGCTCGCTACCAGCGGCAGGTCACGGATGACCAGGCCAGCGGACCAGACGCGATCGGACTCGGCGTCTTCCGGCGTGGTGCCGGTGTTGCCGATGTGCGGGTAAGTCAGGGTAACGATCTGTTGGGCGTAGGAAGGATCGGTAAGGATTTCCTGATAGCCGGTCATTGCGGTGTTGAACACCACCTCACCAACGGTTTGACCGTCGGCACCAATGGCTTCGCCGCGAAAAATGCTGCCATCAGCAAGGGCAAGTATGGCTGGCTTAGTCAAGAAGACCTCCCGTAAATAACGCATGAAAGGGCGATCGCAGGTTGTAAAAAAGCGGAGTGACGTATGGACACGTCACCCCGCTTCTTCACTGAATTATTCTGCGCGCTTTTAGTGGACACACTAAAGCTGTAGCTTACAGAAAAAGGCTTTTTTGGTCCACCGCTAAAGAGCCTAAAAGGCCGGAGAATGCGACAGGTCGTCGCCAAGCGGAGAAAAACCAGCGCAAACAGGGCGTTTGCGCTGGGTTCAGCAGTGTATCAACGCAGGTCGAGCACGTCTTGCATGTCATACAGGCCAGGCTCGCGACCATCCAGCCACACCGCCGCACGCACCGCGCCCTTGGCAAACGTCATGCGGCTCGACGCCTTGTGCGTGATCTCCAGACGCTCACCTTCGCAGGCGAACAGCACGGTGTGGTCACCCACCACATCACCACCACGCACGGTGGCGAAACCGATGGTTTCACGCTCACGAGCGCCGGTATGACCCTCACGACCGTAGACCGCGACTTTCTGCAGATCACGCTCCAGCGCACCGGCGATCACTTCACCCATGCGCAACGCCGTACCCGAAGGCGCATCGATCTTGTGACGGTGATGAGCTTCGATGATTTCGATGTCGGCATCATCACCCAGCACACGCGCTGCCATATCGAGCAACTTCAGCGACAGATTGACACCAACACTGAAGTTGGCCGCGAAGACGATAGGAATGTCCTTGCCCGCCTCGACCAGCAACTGCTTCTGCGCAGCGTCCAACCCAGTAGTGCCGATAACCATGGCCTTGCCTGCCTTGCGGCAGAACGCCAGATTTTTCAGCATCACTTCCGGCAGCGTGAAGTCGATCAATACGTCGAACTCTTCAGCCACAGCTTCGACATGCCCGGACAACGGCACGCCGATGCGACCCAGCGAGGCCAGCTCACCGGCATCGACGCCGATCAGCGTGCTGCCAGGACGAACCACCGCGGCGGTCAAACCGGTCAGCGGCGCACTCTGCTGCACGGCCTCGACCAGAATCTTACCCATGCGCCCAGCAGCGCCCATCACAGCTATACGTCGCATGCCGACTCCTTAGAGATCGCCGAAGAAGCGCTTCACACCATCGAACCAGCCAGTGGTTTTCGGCGAATGACTGTTGTCGTCTGCCAGCGAACTGCGGAACTCCTCCAGCAGCTCGCGCTGACGACGATTCAGATTGACCGGCGTCTCGACCGCCACACGGCACATCAAATCGCCCGCACCGCCGCCACGTACCGGCGCCACGCCTTTACCACGCACGCGGAACTGCTTGCCGGTCTGAGTACCCTCAGGGATTTTCAGTTTGACGCGACCGTCGAGGGTCGGGATTTCCAACTCACCACCCAGTGCTGCGTCAACGAAGCTGATCGGTACTTCGCAGAACAGATGCTTGCCATCGCGCTGGAAAATGTCGTGCTCGCGGACGTTGATGACTACATACAGGTCGCCCGTCGGACCACCTTGCGTACCCGCCTCGCCTTCGCCGGACAGACGAATGCGGTCGCCGGTATCGACACCAGCCGGCACTTTGACCGACAGGGTTTTGTACTCTTCAACGCGACCGTCACCATGACAGGAATCGCACGGATCGGAAATGATCTTGCCTTGGCCATGGCAACGCGGGCAGGTCTGCTGCACCGAGAAGAAGCCCTGCTGCATGCGCACCTGACCGATGCCACCGCAGGTCGGGCACGTCGATGGCGACGAGCCTTTTTTCGCGCCGGAACCATCGCACGGTTTGCAATTGACCAGCGTCGGCACACGGATATTCACGGTGGTGCCGCGCACCGCTTCTTCCAGGTTCAGCTCCAGGGTGTAGCGCAAGTCGCTGCCACGCTGAGCGCCGCCACGGGAACCGCCGCGACCGCCACCGAAGAAGTCACTGAAGACATCACCAAAGATGTCCGAGAAGTTCTGACCACCGAAGCCGGCGCCACCACCACCCATGCTCGGGTCGACGCCGGCATGGCCGTACTGATCGTACGCCGCACGCTTGCTCGAGTCGGACAGCACTTCGTAGGCCTCATTGGCCTCTTTGAACATTTCTTCCGACGCTTTGTCATCGGGATTACGGTCCGGGTGGTGCTTCATCGCCAGACGACGGTAAGCCTTCTTCAGGTCCGCATCGCTTGAGCCGCGCTCAACACCCAACACTTCGTAATAGTCACGCTTTGCCATAAGTCTTCTGCACTCTTGAGGACGTTCGGCAAACCCCTCCTGAGGATGGCCAAACTCGTTGAGCCCCAATACAGGCCCGGACCCAACTCACGTCAATTCAACGATCCTGGTCTTTGTTTCTTGCGGTACTTTCGGCACGAAAAGCAGGAGCATTCCCGGCCATACCGCCAACATCCGAACCTTGTCGCATGCTGTAAAAATTCGCGTATTCCAGATACGCCAACGCGGGAGCTAGCTCCCGCGCGGCGACATCCTACCAGTCACTGCCTGAAGGCAGTCAACCGGCCGACCAACAACTTACTTGTGGTCTTTGACTTCTTCGAACTCTGCATCGACAACGTCGTCAGCCTTCTCAGCCGATTCGCCTTGCGGGGCCGCGCCATCAGCTGGCTGAGCCTGTTCGGCGTACATCTTCTGAGCAACCGGAGCGGAGACTTTCGACAGCTCTTCAACCTTGGCTTCGATAGCAGCTTTGTCGTCGCCTTTGACAGCGGCTTCCAGAGCAACCACAGCAGCTTCGATCGCAGTCTTCTCTTCAGCGGTGACTTTGTCGCCCGCGTCGGCAATCATCTTGCGAGTCGAGTGAACCAGTGCGTCACCCTGGTTACGGGCAGCGGCCAGCTCTTCGAACTTGCGGTCTTCCTCAGCGTTAGCTTCGGCGTCACGCACCATGCGCTCGATTTCTTCGTCGGACAGACCGGAGTTGGCCTTGATCACGATCGACTGGGTCTTGCCGGTCGCTTTGTCTTTCGCACCAACGTGCAGAATGCCGTTAGCGTCGATGTCGAAGGTCACTTCGATCTGCGGCACGCCACGTGGAGCTGGTGGAATGTCGGCCAGGTCGAACTTGCCCAGGGACTTGTTCTGAGTGGCTTGCTTACGCTCGCCCTGCAGCACGTGAATGGTCACAGCGCCCTGGTTGTCGTCGGCAGTCGAGAACACTTGCGATTTCTTGGTAGGAATCGTGGTGTTTTTCTCGATCAGCGCAGTCATCACGCCGCCCATGGTTTCGATACCCAGGGTCAGCGGGCTAACGTCGAGCAGCAGAACGTCTTTCACGTCACCGGCCAGAACGGCGCCCTGAATCGCAGCACCCATGGCAACAGCTTCGTCCGGGTTAACGTCTTTGCGAGCTTCTTTACCGAAGAAATCGGTAACCAGCTTCTGTACCAGCGGCATACGGGTCTGACCACCGACCAGAATCACGTCGTTGATCGCGCCAACGTCCAGACCGGCGTCTTTCATGGCGATGCGGCAAGGTTCGATGGTGCGCTGAACCAGGTCTTCAACCAGTGCTTCGAGCTTGGCACGCGAAATTTTCACGTTCAGGTGCTTAGGACCGGTCGCATCTGCAGTGATGTACGGCAGGTTGACGTCGGTCGACTGAGCGGAAGACAGCTCGATCTTGGCTTTCTCAGCGGCTTCTTTCAGGCGCTGCATGGCCAGCGGATCACCTTTGAGGTTCATGCCGCTTTCTTTCTTGAATTCGTCAACGAGGTAGTCGATCAGACGAATGTCAAAGTCTTCACCGCCGAGGAACGTGTCACCGTTGGTGGCCAGTACTTCGAACTGGTGCTCACCATCAACTTCAGCGATCTCGATCACGGAAACGTCGAAAGTACCGCCACCCAGGTCATAAACGATCACGGTGTGATCGCCCTTGGCCTTGTCCATACCGTAAGCCAGAGCAGCTGCGGTTGGTTCGTTGATGATACGTTTTACGTCCAGACCCGCGATGCGGCCGGCGTCTTTGGTCGCCTGACGCTGGCTGTCGTTGAAGTAGGCCGGAACGGTAATCACCGCTTCGGTCACGGTCTCGCCGAGGTAGTCTTCGGCGGTTTTCTTCATCTTTTTCAGAATTTCAGCCGAGATTTGTGGCGGTGCCATTTTCTGGCCGTTCACTTCAACCCAGGCGTCGTTGTTGTCAGCCTTGACGATCTTGTAAGGGACCATCTGGATGTCTTTCTGCACAACTTCTTCGTCGAAACGACGACCGATCAGACGCTTTACCGCGTACAGAGTGTTGTGCGGGTTGGTCACAGCCTGACGCTTGGCCGACTGACCTACCAAGATTTCGCCATCGTTGGCGTAAGCGATGATCGACGGCGTGGTACGCGCGCCTTCAGCGTTTTCGATAACTTTTGCTTTGCCGTTTTCCAGCACGGAGACGCAGGAGTTGGTAGTCCCCAGGTCGATACCGATAATTTTGCCCATGTTAACTCTCCCGAAACTTTGGATTTTTTTGCCGCAGCAGTGGTGGCTGTCTGCGGTAATACTTAAACGCTTGACTTCTAAATGGGGGCCTTGCGGCTAATTTCAAGCCTTCTCGTCAATCGAAGGCGAAATTGGCGCAGGCGCCTTGCTGACCACAACCATGGCCGGGCGCAACAGGCGACCGTTGAGCTGGTAGCCCTTCTGGAACACCTTCAGAACGCTGTTCGGTTCTACGTCGGCGCTTTCCTGCATGGCCATCGCCTGATGTTGAACGGCGTTGAACGGTTCGCCATGCGGATCGATCGCTTCCAACTGATAACGCTTGAGGGTGTCGTGGAACATTTTCAGCGTCAGCTCGATGCCTTCGCGCATCGGGCGGATGCTTTCGTCGTCCGGGTTCGACAGCTCGAGGCCGCGCTCCAGGCTATCGACGATCGGCAGCAGGTCGCCGGCAAATTTTTCCAGGGCAAACTTGTGCGCCTTCTCGACGTCCTGTTCGGCACGGCGACGGACGTTCTGCAGATCGGCAGCAACACGCAGAGATTGATCCTGCGCGGCGGCCAATTGCTCTTCGAGCACTTGTACACGGGTCGCCAGGTCATCACCCGAACCTTCGGGCGCCTGATTGGCTTCTGGGTTTTGCGTATCTACTGTCTGTTCGTCAGCCATAGAATTCTCCTTTCAATTTCGTCCGCGAGCCTGACTCGCGCTTCTGCCCCGATATATGGGGCCGCAAAATCAGGCTTCAAGGGCCTTCAAGCATTAACCCTACAAAAAAGTGTCGAATATTCATTCCTCAATGCGCTAAGCAGATTTGACCTTCAAGCAAATCGAGCTAAGGGCGGGCATTGTCAGCCTGAAACAAAACACTGTATAAATAACCAGACCTAAAGCTTGGGAGCGGCCTTTATGCTGGTGCACCTGTCCGTACATAACTACGCCATCGTTGAACATCTCGATCTCGAACTCGATCGCGGGATGAGCGTGATCACGGGTGAAACCGGCGCCGGCAAGTCGATCATGCTCGACGCGCTGGGCCTGACTCTAGGTGATCGTGCCGACAGCGGCGTGGTTCGCCCCGGCGCCGACAAGGCCGACATCCTCGCGACCTTCGATCTGGCGGACATCCCTGAAGCCAGCGCATGGCTGGCCGAGCGCGACCTGGAAACGGATGGCCCGTGCATTCTGCGCCGGGTGATCACGTCGGAGGGTCGTTCGCGTGGCTACATCAACGGCACCCCTTGCCCACTCGGTGACCTCAAGTCGCTGGGCGAATTGTTGATCGATATCCACAGCCAGCATGAACACCAGTCCCTGCTGAAAACCGATACCCATCGTCGCCTGTTGGACGAGTACGCCGGCGCTACCGACCTGGCCCGCCAGGTTCAGCTCGCCGCCCAGCGCTGGCGACAGACTCGCCAGGAACTGGAACGCCTCTCCAATTCCGGCGACGAACAACGCGCGCGCCACCAATTGCTGAGCTATCAACTCGAAGAGCTGGAAAATCTCGGTCTCGGCGATAACGAACTTGAGCAACTGGAGCAGGAACACAAAAACCTGACCAACGCCGAGACGCTGCTGGGCATTTGCCGGCAAGTGGTCGAGCAATGCAGCGAAAGCGATTCTGGCAATGTATTGAATGCACTGACCGCCAGCCTCAACCGCCTGTCGAGCGTGAATAACTCCGTCGGCGCACTGGGCGAAGCCAGCAGCCTGCTGACCAGTGCGCAGATCCAGGTCGAAGAGGCCGTTGGCGAACTCAATCGCTTCCTCGATAACTTCGATGCCGATCCGGCACGCCTGCAGTATCTGGAAGAACGCCTCGACGCGATCTACACCCTGGCGCGCAAGCACCGGATCCAGCCGACCGAAGTGGGTGAGATGCAGCAGAAGTTGCTGGATGAAATCGAAACCCTCAACGCCAATGATGAATCCATCGAGCGCCTCGGTGAAGAGCTGGCCTCCTATGCCCGCCACTATCAAGAGAAGGCACGGGAACTGAGCGATTTGCGGCATCAGGCTGCCGGCAGTCTCGCCAGCGCGGTTGAGCAGGAGATTCAGCGACTGGGCATGCCTGGCGGCCGATTCACTATCGAATTGAAGGCTAACAGCAGCGATGAGTTGCTGCCCAACGGGCTGGAACAGGTCGAATTGCTGGTCAGCGCCAACCCGGGCCAGCCGCTGAAGGCACTGGCAAAAGTCGCTTCCGGTGGTGAGCTGTCACGGATCAGCCTGGCAATTCAGGTGATCACCGCACAGACCTCCCGCGTTCCGACACTGGTGTTCGACGAAGTGGACGTCGGCATCGGCGGCCCGACGGCTGAAATTGTCGGCCAACTGTTGCGCCGTCTCGGCGATCGCGGCCAGGTATTGACCGTGACGCACTTGCCACAAGTAGCAGCGCAGGGTCATCAGCATCTGTTCGTGCACAAGGTGCGCGGTGAAGAGGCAACGCACACCGCCGTCTCCAAACTGAGCAAGAACGACCGTATAGAAGAAGTGGCGCGCATGCTCGGCGGCATCGATCTGACCAAAGAGTCCTTGGCTCACGCGAAAAAAATGGTCGTTACCGCCAAGGTTTAGGAACGACAGAAAGCACGAAGGCGACCCTTGGGTCGCCTTCGTTCGTTTCGCGAATGTGAAATTCGCGCGACATGCTTACTTTTTCTTGCGGATGTACAGCACCAGATTGTGATCCACCAACTCGACACCGTGCTCCTCGGCAATTGCCTTCTGGAGCTTTTCGATTTCCGGGCTGACGAATTCGACAACCTCACCGGTTTCCACGTTAACCATGTGGTCGTGGTGACCACTGTCGGCCAACTCAAAAACCGCGTGGCCGCCGTCGAAGTTGTGACGGACCACGAGGCCAGCCGCTTCGAACTGGGTCAGAACACGGTAAACCGTGGCCAGACCGACGTCCTCGCCAGCTTCCATCAACGCCTTGTAGACGTCCTCGGCGCTCATGTGACGCTGCTCTGTAGAGTCGAGCATTTGCAGGATCTTGACCCGTGGCAGGGTCACTTTAAGGCCGGCTTTGCGTAGTTCGCTATTTTCAACCATGGTCAGCTTTCTCGCGATGCTGCTTCGCAGCTTCTCTTAATGCGGGTATGATCGGCGTTTACGTTGTCCCAGCCAAGATAGTGGAAGTCGCCCACCGATGCAAAACACCAAGCTCTTGCTAACCAGTTTCACCTTTGTGGGACTGCTCGCACTCGCCGGTTGTTCATTCCCCGGGGTTTACAAAATCGACATCCAGCAGGGCAATGTCGTCACGCAGGACATGATAGACCAGTTACGCCCGGGAATGACCCGGCCGCAAGTACGGTTTATCATGGGTAACCCTCTGCTTGTCGACACGTTCCATGCCGATCGCTGGGATTATCTGTACAGCCTGCAACCGGGTGGCGGTGAACGCCAACAGGAACGCATCAGCGTTATTTTCAACTCAAACGACCAGCTTGTCAGCCTGTCCGGTGACTTTATGCCGGGCGTAAGCCGTGACGAAGCCATTCTCGGCAAGGACAGTGGCACTACGGTGACCGCTCCTGCTGAAAACGCCGAGAAGCCAACACCGGAAAAACCGGTCAAGCCAGGTTCCTTGCTGGATCAGATCCAGAAGGACGTCGATGGGGTAGAAACCGTTCCGGTTCCAACACCAGAGCCGCTGGACACCTCGCCGCAATAATTTGCGACGCAATAAAAAACCCGGAAATTCCGGGTTTTTTATTGCCTACAATTTGTCTTTTTACGCGTTTCGAGCCTTGGCTTCCGCAGCCTTGGCAGCACGCAAACGTCGAACTTCTTTGGGGTCGGCAAGCAATGGGCGGTAAATCTCGATGCGATCTTCCGCCTGAATTACCCGCGTATCCGGATCAGCCACTACTTTGCCGAAGATACCCAACGGGCACTCCGCCAGATTCAGCTCAGGGAATTCGCTACCGATACCTGACGCCAGAACCGCAGCGCGAACCGTCGCGCCCTCTTTCACGCTGACAGTGCGTAAAACCTGACGGTCCACGGCGGCGTAAACGACCTCTATCTCAATCACCGGCTCAACCATGCATCTGCTTGGCGCGCTGACAGAACGCGTCCACCAGCGTGTTGGCAGCCTGATTGAACAGCGGCCCCAACGTCGCGCGTACCAGTGGCCCGGCGTAATCGAACGAAAGATCCAGACTGATCTTGCAGGCCTTCTCATTCAAGGCCTTGAACACCCAGACGCCGTGCAATTGATTGAACGGACCTTCTTCCAGGTTCATCTCGATCGACTGTCCCGGCACCAGCGTGTTGCGCGTCACGAAATGCTGGCTGAGACCGCCCTTGGCCACGCCAACGCTGGCGCGCATATGCTCCGGCGAACTTTCCAGCACTTCAGCGGCTGAGCACCACGGCAAAAATTCCGGGTAACGCGCCACGTCGTTGACCAGGTCGTAGAGGAATTGCGCCGGGTACGGCAGTAATGCCGATCGTTGAATATGTGTCGTCATGTGAGCGTTACTTCCAGAGCTGAGCGGCAAACACTACAAGAATGCCGATGGGCGCCACGTAGCGCATCAAAAACAAAGACAGGGCGAACAGTGCCGGATTGCGGATCGACAACTCGTCGCGTACCGCTTCACGCCCCATCACCCATCCGGCAAACAGCACAAAACACAGGCCACCGAGCGGCAACATGATCCGCGAGGTGAAGAAATCGATCACGCCAAAGAAGTCCAGACCGCTCGGCGCACCCCATTGGTAGAGGTGGAACATCCCGCCTTCGTTCACGAAAAATTTGGCTTCCTTCCAGATATTAAAGGAGAACACCGTGCCCAGACCGACGAACCAGCAGATGAACGCCAGCCAGAACGTCACCCACGCGCGACTGACTTTCGTGCGCTCAACCAAATAGGCAACCATCGGCTCCAGAAGCGAGATCGCCGAACTCCAGGCCGCAATCGCCACCAGCACAAAGAACACCACGCCCATCAGTTGCCCGAAAGCCACGTTACCAAAGGCAAATGGCAGGCTGACGAACATCAAGCCAGGCCCTTCGCTAGGGTTCAGGCCGCCGGCAAACACAATCGGGAACAGAGCCAAACCGGCGACCAGCGAAACAAAGGTATCGAGCAGGGCCACACCGACAACCGTGCCGGACAACGACGAACTCTTCGGCATGTAAGCGCCGTAGATCATGATCGAACCGACACCGACGCTCAGCGAGAAGAACGCGTGCCCCATCGCTGGTAACAAGCCGTCGAGGACTTTTTCCGGGTGGAAATCGAACATGAAATGCACGCCTTCCATGAAATGCCCGGTGGTCATGCTGTAACCCAGCAACACCAGAATCATCACGAACAGCAGCGGCATCATGATGCGCAGGCTGCGCTCAAGCCCGGCGACCACGCCTTTGGCGATGACGAAGGCCGACAGCAGCATGAAAATCGTGTGCCAAAGTGTCAGGCGCCATGGATTGGAGATGACATTGCCGAAATAAGCACCGACCTGATCGGCCGTGGCGCCCTGAAAGTCGCCGCGACCCATGTCGACGATGTAGTCCAGCGACCAGCCGCCGACCACACTGTAGAAAGACAGGATCAGCAATGCCGTGATCATCCCGGCAAATGCCCCCCACGACCACTTGCCCGAGTGCCCGGCTTCCAGCGCCAGCACCTTCAAGGCGTTCGCCGGACTTTGCCGGGCGCGCCGGCCGATCAGGGTTTCAGCGAGCATGACCGGGATGCCGATCAGCGCGATGCACGCCAGAAACATCAGCACAAAGGCGCCGCCGCCGTAGACCCCGACCATGTAGGGGAACTTCCAGATGCTACCCAGTCCCACGGCCGAACCGGTCGCGGCGAGTATGAAAACCCAGCGGCTAGCCCAACTGCCGTGGACAGAAACCTTGTCTGTCGACATCGTTTATCACGCCCAAGCGTTAGAAAAAGAGGCCGCATTGTCCGGGATTCACTCAACCTGCTCAAGCACGCAGCATCACCGTAGCCGACAGCCGTTTATCTCCATATAATGCCGCCCCTATGGCTAAACAGAAGAAACACCCAACAGGGACCATCGCGCAGAACAAAAAGGCGCGACACGATTACTTCATCGAACATAAGTTCGAGGCTGGTCTGGTCCTGGCCGGCTGGGAAGTAAAAAGTCTGCGGGCAAGCAAGCTACAGCTGGTCGACAGCTATGTGCTGCTCAAGGATGGCGAAGCGTGGTTGCTCGGCAGCCACATCACGCCTCTGATGACCGCAAGCACCCACGTCATCGCCGACCCGGTGCGCACGCGCAAATTGCTGCTCAACCGCCGCGAGCTGGAAAAACTCGCCGCCGCTGTGCAGCAAAAGGGTTACGCCTGCGTCTGCCTGTCCTGGTACTGGAGCAAGCACATGGTCAAGTGCGAGATCGCTCTGGGCAAGGGCAAGAAGGAATACGACAAGCGTGATACCGAGCGCGAGCGCGATGCCGGTCGTGAACTGCAGCGCGCGGTGCGCAATAAGGGCAAGGAAGACTGATCTTCCGACCTTGAAAGCAAAGATCGTCCGATCGCGGCCCGAGCCTTCGGCAGCTCCTACACTGGGATTCGCATTTCCCTGTAGGAGTTGCCGCAGGCTGCGATCTTTTCCTTTAAAGAATCACATTCCCTTGCGCCGCTCTGCCCGAGCCATGCGCTGAACCTCCTGCCGCACCTCCTCCAGCACTTCCTGCACATACAAAATATGTCGGCTGGAGACTTCCCGTGCCTGCTCCGCGCGACCTTCAATAATCGCCAGATACAATTCCCGATGCTGGGTTATCAGCATGTCACGGGTTTCCGTGCGCTGCTTGTACATGCCGCCGATGTTGGTAACCACGTTGCGCTTGAGCAGATCGAACAGCCCGCGAATGGTGTGCAGCAACACCGCGTTATGGCTGGCTTCGGCAATTGCCAGATGAAATTTCGCATCCGCCGCGCCCTCCTCCGCCCGGCTGACTTCATCGTGGCGCGAGTAGCAATCCTGCAACTCTTCGAAGGCTGCGGTGAGCCTTTCACGATCAACATCAGTTGCGCGCAATGCCGCGTAATAGGCGCACGATGCCTCCAGAGTGTGGCGAAATTCCAGTAGATCGCGCTGCGCCTCGGGATTGCTTTCGAGCAATTGCAGCAGCGGATCACTGAACGTCGAGCCCAGGCTTTCCACCACATAATTGCCGCCGCCCTGGCGACTGACCAGCAGCCCTTTCGCCGCCAGTTTCTGAATCGCTTCACGCAGAGATGGCCGTGATACGCCAAATTGTTCGGCCAGCGTGCGCTCCGCCGGCAGCCGTTCGCCGGACTTCAGCGTGCCCTCAAGGATCATCCCCTCAAGTCGCTCGACAATATCGTCAGACAAACGGCGCTGACGTATCTGATCAAACCCCATAACTCATTTCTCCACGATCCCGACCGCTCGCCGGGCTCTCTATTCTGGCCTATCGGCGCCTTCTCGACACCTACCAGACGCCAGTTGCCGAAACCGGATCAGATGCGATCTGCACCGCTTGTTCGACAAAAGTTTTAGGGCGGCAAATTGACACACCGCCATCAAGGCTTTTACCCTAGCCAACAGCGATTGTAAATTGGTCTTACCAATTATCCAAGAACGCTGACAGTGCCTGACCAACAACAATTAGGGGCCACCCATATGCAAACCTGGCAACAGCTCTACAGCCCGCTCGGCAGTCTCGGCGTGTCCGCACTTGCGGCCGTCATTCCCATCGTTTTCTTTTTCCTCGCGCTGGCGGTGTTCCGCCTCAAAGGCCACGTGGCCGGGAGCATCACCCTCGCCCTGTCGATTGCCGTAGCGATCTTCGCGTTCCAGATGCCGGTCGACATGGCGTTCGCCGCCGCCGGGTATGGCTTTGCCTACGGTCTGTGGCCGATTGCCTGGATCATTGTCGCGGCGGTGTTCCTCTACAAACTGACGGTGAAAAGTGGTCAGTTCGAGGTCATTCGCAGTTCGGTGTTATCGATTACTGACGACCAGCGCCTGCAAGTGCTGCTGATCGGTTTCTGCTTCGGTGCGTTCCTGGAAGGTGCCGCCGGTTTCGGCGCGCCCGTGGCGATTACTGCCGCGCTGCTGGTCGGCCTGGGCTTCAACCCGCTGTACGCCGCCGGCCTGTGCCTGATTGCCAACACCGCGCCGGTGGCGTTCGGCGCCTTGGGGATTCCAATCATTGTTGCCGGCCAAGTCACCGGCATCGACGCGTTCAAGATCGGCGCTATGACCGGTCGCCAACTGCCACTGCTGTCTTTGTTCGTGCCGTTCTGGCTGGTGTTCATGATGGACGGCCTGCGCGGCGTGCGTGAAACCTGGCCGGCTGCATTGGTCGCGGGCCTGAGCTTCGCCGTCACTCAGTACTTCACGTCCAACTTCATCGGCCCAGAGCTGCCAGACATCACTTCGGCACTGGCCAGCCTGATTTCCCTGACCCTGTTCCTGAAAGTCTGGCAGCCGAAACGCGCCGCCGGCCAACACATCGCCGGTGCCGTTTCCGCCTCGGTGGTGACTGCCAGCGTCGGCGGTTTCGGTCAAAAGCGCACCACCGTGGCTTCGCCATACAGCCTCGGGGAAATTTTCAAAGCGTGGTCGCCGTTCCTGATTCTCACTGTGCTGGTGACCATCTGGACACTGAAACCTTTCAAAGCGATGTTCGCCGCCGGCGGCTCGATGTACAGCTGGGTGTTCAACTTCGCGATCCCGCATCTTGACCAACTGGTGATCAAAACCGCACCGATCGTGGCTGCTCCAACAGCAATACCCGCGGTGTTCAAACTCGACCCGATTTCCGCGACCGGCACGGCAATTTTCTTCTCCGCGCTGATCTCGATGCTGGTACTGAAGATCAATTTCAAAACTGGTCTTACCACTTTGAAAGAAACCTTCTACGAACTGCGCTGGCCAATCCTGTCGATCGGCATGGTGCTGGCGTTCGCCTTCGTCACCAACTACTCCGGCATGTCTTCGACCATGGCCCTGGTATTGGCCGGAACCGGCGCGGCATTCCCGTTCTTCTCGCCGTTCCTGGGCTGGCTCGGCGTGTTCCTCACCGGCTCGGATACCTCGTCCAACGCCCTGTTCAGTTCGCTGCAAGCGACCACCGCACACCAGATCGGCGTCAACGACACCCTGCTGGTGGCGGCGAACACCAGCGGCGGCGTGACCGGCAAGATGATCTCGCCACAATCGATCGCCGTGGCCTGCGCCGCGACCGGGCTGGTGGGCAAGGAATCGGATCTGTTCCGCTTCACCCTCAAGCACAGCCTATTCTTTGCAACGATTGTCGGTCTGATCACCTTGGCTCAGGCTTACTGGTTCACCGGCATGCTGGTGCACTAAACCTACAAGAAACACAGAAAAAACCGACGCCGGTTCGTGATGCCGGCGTCAGCAATTCACAACCCGGTCTGTAAGGCTGCTGAAAGCAACGCTCTCTATATTCAGCAGCCTCAGCGGACGGATAACCGGGACCACCCGGAGACACGCCTGATGAGCGAGCTTTTTTATAACGCCGTGCCAAACGCGACCCGCGTGGCACCGCCACTGCCCGAACCTCGGCAATATCCCAGCGAGAAACCGTCGCGGGTCTACCTGTTTGGCACGTGCGTGGTCGACCTGTTCTACCCCGAAGCCGGGATGGACGCGATCCACTTGCTGGAGCGTGAAGGGATCCGGGTCGAGTATCCGCAAGGGCAGAGTTGCTGCGGCCAGCCGGCCTACACCTCGGGTTACACCGAGCAGGCACGGACGGTAGCGCGCTCGCAACTGGCGCTGTTTGCCGGAGATTATCCGGTGGTGGTGCCGTCGGGTTCCTGCGCCGGCATGCTGCGCGAGCATTACGCCGACTTGTTCAAGGACGAGCCGGAGACGTTAAAACAGGTTCAGGCCCTCGCGGCCCGCACCTATGAACTGGCCGAATTTCTGCTGTTCGTCTGCAAGGTGCAGCTCAAGGACAGCGGCGAACCGGTCAAAGTCGCGCTGCACACTTCGTGTTCGGCACGTCGCGAAATGAACACCCACCTGCACGGTCGCGAGTTGTTGGCGCAGTTGAGCAACGTGGAACGGGTCAACCACGACCACGAAAGCGAATGCTGTGGCTTCGGTGGGACATTCAGCGTCCGTATGCCAGACATTTCCGGCGCGATGGTGGCTGACAAGACCAAAGCGTTGAAGGATTCCGGCGCGCACAAGGTGTTGAGCGCCGACTGTGGCTGTTTGATGAACATCAACGGCGCATTGGAGAAACAAAAAGAAGCGCTACGCGGGCAACATCTCGCCAGCTTCTTGTGGCAACGAACCGGAGGTGCGCAATGAGCACTTCCGCGATTATCCCTACGGTCGCCGTAGAAGAAGATTTCCGCACCCGGGCACACAATGCCTTGGGTGATCAGCAGCTGCGGAACAACTTCCGCACTGCCATGGACTCACTGATGGCCAAGCGGGTAGCCGCTTTCAGTGATGCCCACGAAAGAGAACATTTGCGCGCACTGGGCAATTCGATCAAGGCCCGCGCGCTCTCCAAGCTGCCCGACCTGCTCGAGCAACTGGAACAGAACCTGACCCGCAACGGTGTGACAGTGCACTGGGCGGAAACGGTGGACGAGGCCAATGGCATCGTCTTATCGATCATCCGCGCTCACGAGGCACGGCAAGTGATCAAGGGCAAATCGATGGTCAGCGAAGAGATGGAGATGAACCATTTCCTCGAGGCTCGGGACATTGAATGTCTGGAGTCCGACATGGGGGAGTACATCGTCCAGCTCGACCACGAGAAGCCTTCACACATCATTATGCCGGCGATCCACAAGAATGCCGGTCAGGTCGCGTCCTTGTTCCACGACAAACTTGGCGTGGAATACACCAAGGACGTTGACCAACTCATTCAGATCGGTCGCAGAGTCCTGCGGCAGAAATTCTTCGAAGCGGACATCGGCGTCTCCGGCGTCAACTTCGCCGTGGCCGAAACCGGCACCCTGCTGCTGGTGGAAAACGAAGGCAACGGGCGCATGACCACCACCGTGCCACCAGTGCACATCGCCGTCACCGGCATCGAAAAGGTTGTGGAAAACCTGCGCGACGTGGTGCCGTTGCTGTCATTGCTGACACGTTCGGCGCTGGGTATTCCGATCACCACTTACGTCAACATGATCTCCGGCCCGCGCAAGGCACACGAACTCGACGGCCCTCAGGAAGTGCACCTGGTACTGCTCGACAACGGTCGCAGCCAGGCTTTCGCCGACAGTGAATTACGCCAGACGTTGAACTGCATCCGCTGCGGCGCCTGCATGAACCATTGCCCGGTCTACACCCGCGTCGGTGGTCACACCTATGGCGAGGTGTATCCCGGGCCGATCGGCAAAATCATCACCCCGCACATGGTTGGCTTGGCCAAGGTTCCGGATCACCCGAGTGCCTCTTCGCTGTGCGGTGCCTGCGGTGAAGTCTGCCCGGTAAAAATTCCGATTCCGGCGATCCTGCGGCGTCTGCGCGAAGAGAACGTCAAAGCCCCGGACAGCCCGAATCAAGTGATGCGCGGTCAGGGCAGCAAATATTCGCGCAAAGAACGCTTCATCTGGAACGCCTGGGCGAAACTCAACAGTTCTCCGACGCTGTATCGGTTGTTCGGTTTCTTCGCCACGCGCCTGCGTGCGCTGACCCCGAGCAACGTCGGCCCGTGGACGCAAAATCACAGCGCGCCGAAACCCGCCGCGCGCTCACTGCACGACATGGCCCGCGAGCATCTGGCCAAACAGGGAGACCGCTGATGAGCGCCAAGCAAAATATCCTCGGCAAGCTGCGGAAAAGTCTGACTGGCACCACGCCGATTGCCGACAACTTCGATGTCGATCTGGTGACGCAGCCCTACACCTACACCGCCGAACAACGCATCCCGCAACTGCGCAAATTGATGGAAGCGGTGCACACCGAAATCCACCTGACCTCGGGCGAAGCATGGCCGGCGTTGCTTGCGCAATTACTGCGCGACCGTCAGTTGCCGAGCCTGTTGATTGCACCGACTACCGCGCACGGGCAGAAAATCACACAGCACTGGGCGAACAATCCTGATCTGCCAGCACTGAAATCCTACGACCGGCCGATGGAAGAGTGGAAAGCCGAGCTGTTCAACGACACTCCGGCGAGTCTCACCGGCACCCTCGGCGCGATCGCCGCTACCGGCAGCTTGATCATGTGGCCGACCCGCGAAGAACCGCGTTTGATGAGTCTGGTGCCACCGGTGCATTTTGCCCTGCTCAAGGCCAGTGAAATCCGCGACAACTTTTATCAGGTGCAGCAGGAATTCGAATGGGCGCAAGGCATGCCGACCAACGCGTTGCTGGTGTCCGGCCCGTCGAAAACCGCCGACATTGAACAAGTGCTGGCCTACGGCGCCCACGGTCCGAAAGATCTGGTGGTTCTGATTCTGGAGGACCAATGACGCTTCCGGCTAATTTCCTGCGTGATGCGCAGCAACTGATTCCGGCTGAACGCCGCTTTGACGATCCGTTATCGACTCTGGCCTTCGGCACCGACGCCAGTTTTTATCGACTGATTCCGCAACTGGTAATCCGCGTCGAATCGGAGGACGAAGTCGTGGCCCTGCTGAAGCTGGCTCAGCGCGACCATGTTCCGGTGACGTTCCGCGCGGCCGGCACCAGCCTGTCCGGTCAGGCGATCAGTGATTCCGTTTTGATCGTGCTTGGGGATAACTGGAACGCGCGGGAGATTCGTGGCCAAGGCACGCAAATCCGTCTGCAACCGGGAGTGATAGGCGCACAGGCCAACGCTTGGCTAGCACCGTTTGGACGCAAGATCGGCCCGGATCCGGCCTCGATCAACGCCTGCAAGATCGGAGGCATCGTCGCCAACAATGCCAGCGGCATGTGCTGCGGTACTGCGCAAAATACCTATCACACGCTGGCCGGCATTCGGCTGGTGCTGGCCGATGGCACGCGACTCGATACAGAGGACGCTGCGAGTGTCGCGGCATTTCACACCAGCCACGGTGATCTGCTCGAACGCCTGGCGACGCTGGGCCGCGAGACCCGCGCCAATGCCGAACTGGCTGCACGAATCCGCCACAAATACCGTCTGAAAAATACCACCGGCCTGTCGCTCAATGCCCTGGTGGATTTCGATGAGCCTGTGGATATCTTGAGCCACTTGCTGGTCGGCTCCGAAGGCACCCTCGGCTTCATCAGCGCGGTGACTTACGACACGGTGATCGATCACCCGAACAAGGCGTCGGCGCTGATCGTCTTCCCGGATGTGGAAACCTGCTGCAACGCCGTCACCGTACTGAAGAGCCAACCGGTATCCGCCGTAGAACTGCTGGATCGCCGCAGTTTGCGTTCGGTGCAGGACAAACCGGGCATGCCTGCTTTCGTACAGCAGCTGTCGAACAATGCCTGCGCGTTGCTCATCGAATCCCGCGCCGCGTCTTCTACTTTGTTGCAGGAACAACTGGCGCAAATCATGGCGTCGCTCAGTAGCTTCCCGGTGGAAAAGCAGGTCGACTTCAGCGAAGACCCTGTGGAAAATGCCAAGCTCTGGGCCATCCGCAAGGACACCTTCCCCGCTGTCGGCGCGGTGCGCAAAACCGGTACCACGGTGATCATCGAAGACGTGACTTTCCCCGTCGAACAACTGGCCATCGGCGTGAATCGCTTGATCGAGTTGTTCGACAAACATGCCTACGACGAAGCGATCCTTTTCGGACACGCGTTGGAAGGCAATCTGCACTTCGTCTTCACCCAAGGCTTCAACAACCCGGAAGAAGTCGCACGCTATCAAGCGTTCATGGACGATGTCGCGCAACTGGTCGCGGTGGAATTCGGAGGCTCGCTGAAAGCCGAACACGGCACCGGGCGCAATATGGCGCCGTTCGTGGAACTGGAATGGGGCAGCGACGCTTATCAACTGATGTGGCAACTCAAACGGCTGCTCGATCCGAACGGCATTCTCAACCCGGACGTGGTGCTCAGCGAAGATCCACAGATCCATCTCAAGCATCTGAAACCGCTGCCGGCGGCCGACGAGATTGTCGATAAGTGCATCGAATGCGGTTTCTGCGAACCGGTCTGCCCGTCGAAAGGACTGACCCTGAGCCCGCGCCAGCGCATCGTCATCTGGCGCGATATTCAGGCGAAAAAACGTGCCGGTGTCGATACCCGCGAACTGGAAAAAGCCTACGAATATCAAGGCATCGACACCTGCGCCGCGACGGGGCTGTGTGCGCAACGCTGTCCCGTAGGCATCAATACCGGTGAGCTGGTGAAAAAGCTCCGTGGCCGACACGCGACGCATCAGAAAACCGCTGACTGGATCGAAGGAAATTTCGCCAAGACCCTGCAAGGCGCACGCTTCACTCTGCACGTGGCCAACGGCGCGCGGATGATGCTCGGCGCACCGCGTCTGGCAAAACTTTCGGCAACGATTACGCGCCTGTCCAAGGGCCAGGTGCCGTTGTGGACGAATGCGATGCCGCAACCGGAGAAAGCGATTCGCTTCAGCCCCAGCGTGTCGGACGAACGTCCGCGTGTGGTGTATCTCGCAGCGTGTGTCTCGCGAGTCATGGGTCCGGCGGCGGGTGATAAAGAGCAAATGTCGCTCTACGACAAAACCCGTGGATTGCTGGAAAAGGCCGGCTACCAAGTGGTCTTCCCGGACAATCTGGACAACCTTTGCTGCGGTCAGCCCTTCGCCTCCAAGGGCTACGCCGAACAGGCCGAGCACAAGCGTCAGGAGTTGATCAGCGCCCTGTTGCACGCCAGTCGCGGCGGACTTGATCCAATCTATTGCGATACCAGTCCGTGTACGTTGCGCCTGGTTCAGGACGTAGGAGAAACCCGTCTGGATCTGTACGACCCGGTGCGCTTCATCCGTACGCACCTTCTTGATCGACTGGACTTCACTCCGCAAGACGCACCGATTGCCGTACACGTGACCTGCAGCACGCAGCATCTGGGCGAAAGCCAGGCGTTGATCGATCTGGCGCGCAAGTGCAGCAATAACGTGGTGATCCCGGAAGGCATTCACTGCTGTGGGTTTGCCGGCGACATAGGCTTCACCACGCCGGAGCTGAACAGCCACTCGCTGCGCACGCTAAAGGATGCGGTGCAGCATTGCAGCGAGGGGATTTCCACCAGTCGCACCTGTGAGATCGGCCTGACGCAACACGGCGGAATCGACTACCACGGGCTGGTCTATCTGGTGGATCGCGTGACCCGGGCGAAGGCCTGCTGAAGAAAAATAGAACCCTTGAGTTCGACTGTAGTCCACAGAATAACCCCGACTGATCGGGGTTTTTCTTCCATACGGTTGCCCGTCCTGACGGCCAGCGAAGTCTGGACCCACTCGGTTCAAGGAGATACACATGAAACGTTCTGTACTGTTAGGTCTGTTCGTTACTGCATCGATGATGGTTTCCACTTCGTTCGCCGCGGACAAGCCTGCTGACCTGTGTGATGCGAATATTCAAACCATTCAAAGTGGCAAGGCGCAGTTGTCTGCGAACCCAGAACTGAGCCAGCGCGCTGAAGCCAGTGTGACCAGAGCCCAGTCGCTCAAGGCCGAGGGCAAGATCGATGACTGTGTTGCGGAAACCTCGCAAACCATCGTAGAACTGCGCAAAGCCACCGGCACCAACAACTGATCAGCGTCCCGGCCAACCTTCGGGTTGGCCTTGCGGGCTGATTGGCGTACACTGCGCAGGCTTGTTGCTCAAACAGATGTACTGAGCAATGAGTTCGGGGCCGTTTAGGATTCGACGCCGGTTGCGAAACTTTAGGTGCATGCCGACTTGGTAACAGAAGTCGTAAATCCACTGTTGCAACTACTTATAGTTGCCAATGACGACCAATACGGTGTTGCTCTCGCTGCTTAATTGCAGCTGACAATGCTCCTGGTACCTTCGGGTCCAGCAATCATCAGGGGATGTCTGTAAACCCAAAATGATTGTCATATAGAACAGAATCGCCGTGCAGTACGTTGTGGACGAAGCGGCTAAAACTTACACAACTCGCCCAAAGCACCCTGCCCTTCGGGTCGCTGAGGGTTAACTTAATAGAAACGGCTACGCATGTAGTACCGACAGCGGAGTACTGGCGGACGGGGGTTCAAATCCCCCCGGCTCCACCAAATGATCAATCAAAGACGTCCACGGACGTCTTTTTTTGTGTCTGCGATCCAGCAAATACGCGGTCTCCAGCGCTTTTGCGGTCTTTTGAGAGTTTTTGAGTTCCAACCGTTCGGGTATTCCAGGAGGTATTCCACCTCACCCGGTGCTAATCTTTGGAATACCGAATCAGTGCCTGAGGAGAATCTCATGCCTGCTCAAAACCTCCGCCTCTCCGATCGACAGCTCAAGGGAGTCAAACCCGCGTCCAAGGATTATGTCCTCACGGACGGTGACGGTTTGCAGCTCCGCGTACGCAGCAACGGCTCATTGCTGTGGAATTTCAACTACCGCGAACCGGTGACCAAGAAGCGCATCAACATTGGCTTCGGGACCTATCCCGAACTGTCACTGGCGAATGCACGAAAGCTGGCAGTCGATGCGCGCGAGCTGCTCGCCCAGGGCATCGATCCGAAGGTGCAGCGCAATACGTTGAATGAAGCCAAGCGCGCAGAAACGGAACACACCTTCGAGAACGTGGCCACCGCCTGGTTCGAGCTCAAGAAAGACTCGGTCACCCCGGCCTACGCCGAGGACATTTGGCGGTCGCTCACGCTGCACGTGTTCCCCGACTTGAGAACGACACCACTTACGAAAATCACCGCGCCAATGGTGATCGCATTGCTTCGTCCAATCGAAGCGAAAGGCAGCCTGGAGACGGTCAAACGTCTTAGCCAGCGGCTGAACGAGATCATGACCTACGGCGTAAACTCCGGACTAATCTTCGCCAACCCGCTCAGCGGCATCAGGGCAGTATTCAAGAAGCCCAAGAAAGAGAATATGGCTGCGCTTCCGCCCGAAGAACTCCCCGAGCTCATGCTGGAGATCGCGAACGCCAGTATCAAACGGACCACCCGTTGCCTGATCGAATGGCAGTTGCACACGATGACTCGCCCCGCCGAGGCGGCAACTACTCGCTGGACAGACATCGACTTCGAAAGGCGTGTCTGGACAATCCCTCCAGAGCGGATGAAGAAGCGCCGCCCACATAGCATCCCGTTGAGTGATCACGCTGTCGCACTGTTGGAGTCACTGAAGACTCACAGCGGCCACCGCGAATACGTCTTCCCGGCAGACAGGAATCCACGCACTCATGCCAATAGCCAAACGGCCAACATGGCGTTGAAACGCATGGGCTTTCAGGACCGCTTGGTCAGCCACGGCATGCGCTCTATGGCCAGCACCATCTTGAATGAACATGGGTGGGACCCGGAGCTCATCGAAGTGGCACTGGCGCACGTCGACAAGGATGAGGTGAGGAGCGCCTACAACCGAGCCGACTACATCGAGCGCCGGCGCCCGATGATGGCTTGGTGGAGTGAGTACATCCAGAAAGCCGCCACCGGCAGCCTGCTCGCCTCAGCGTACGGCCAAGTTAGAGACAAGAACGTGGTGCCGATCCGCTAGCTCTGTGCAGGCGCAATAATTGCCGCAACTACTGAACGTTCAAAATTCGGGGCAAGCAGCCTCGCTTATCCGCTTCTCAGCACGGGTCCTTCCAAACAGGGCTGCAAAGCCGCCCTGTTTGGAAGGACCTCACTTTGAAGAGCTAAAAGCAATCACGTTGTCCGGGGTTTGCCACGGAATTCCAGCGGTGGATAACCGCTCTTAAAGTCCAAAGTGGCGCTGAATTTCGAACCTTGACCGCGTTTATCCACAGGCGTAGAACTGGCCGTGCGAACGCTGTCGATGACAGCAACCCAGGTGGCCCGAACCTTGAAGGCCACGCCGCTGTCGCGGTGGTTCTCCCCCAAATGGCGATTCGCATCCGGCAGCTCGCCCGGTCACCTCCCCGGTGATGGATGCCTACTTCACATCTTGGCCCTCGTGCGCCAGACAACACCTCCTACTTCGCTGCCCTGCAGCAACTTATCCGCTTGGCCGAATCTTGCGCCAACCTGTGCCCGTCTCTTTCTTCTGGAAAGAGACGGGCACTTCTACCACTGCT
This sequence comes from Pseudomonas sp. AC242, assembly GCF_979258655.1. Classification (NCBI taxonomy): domain Bacteria; kingdom Pseudomonadati; phylum Pseudomonadota; class Gammaproteobacteria; order Pseudomonadales; family Pseudomonadaceae; genus Pseudomonas; species Pseudomonas sp. AC242. The sequence continues at coordinate 93,107 of NZ_OZ409873.1, read as the reverse complement.
GCAGCCCTCATCGCACTTGGTTTTGCGGCAATCCCCCTCGTGACAATCGGCGTGACAAACGCCGAGTCACCAGCAACAGCGCTGTAGATGATGGTGCCGCAGACCAAGGAATGGACTGCACCTGACTGACAGTCAGGCATGCCCCGGTCATCGCATTGCTGCGTTCACCCGGCTCAGGATCTTCAGGCGCTGGTCTCGTCAGCCAGTGCAGCCTCCACCCGCCCACCGGTAACGGTGCTCAGGAGGCCAGATCATGAGATGCCCTTGCTCCCGGTCGTAAGGAGCCGCCAGTCCCGCGTCAGTGGACACCCTCACAGGTCGCAGGGGCCTTGATCCCTGATAACACTCAGCATTCTTGGCGGGATGACGTGGGGCGAGGATAGGAGAACGAGCGATGAGGTGACCGACATGGCATTGGTGGGTAGACGCGATGGCCGGAATTTCGGCTACGGCAGACAACTGAGCTATGCAGGACCACAGGCACTGAAAGATATGTTTGGCGGTGGCCACTACGGCACGGTCAAGGCGCACTGTGATCGGTGGCAGGCATTCGTCAAATGGTGCCGTTCCGAACAGGGGCCCGGCATCAATGATGCGCGGCAAATTAATCGTAAGGTATTAGCGGACTATGCGGCGTATCTGCGCGACGTGGTTGGACGCGGTGACCTCGCCGTCAGCACCGCACAAAATCGGCTATCCAGCCTTAACAGAACCATGGCAGCACTTCGCGGTGATCAGTGCGTGAAATTGCCAAGTCCGAGCCAGGCGTTGGGTATGCAGCGCACCGGGGTTCGTCATTCGGTTCCGCAAGGCCAAGATCGCGAACAGGTTAAGCAGATCGTCGATGCGCTTTGCAACCAGCATCAGCTACGGGCCGCCGCGATTGTTCTGTTGGCGCGAGCTACCGGCATGCGCCTGCGTGAGGCCATCTTGGCGGAGCTACCACGGTTAAGTCGTGAAGCCGAACACTTAGGCAAGATCAACATCCAAGACGGCACCAAAGGTGGCCGGGCCGGTGCTTCGGCGCCTCGGTGGATTAGGGTAGATGAACACATTCGAGATGCCTTGGCATTTGCAGCGCAGGTATCGCCGGCGGATAGCCGCAACCTGCTTGCGCCTACCGAAAGCTATCGGGACGTTCTGCAAGGAATCGCCCGGCTCGCTCGGGAGGTCTTGCACGCTAACAACCTGAAGGGATTTCACGAGCTGAGGGCAGCTTTTGCATGCGAGCGCTATGAGCAGGTCACCCAGCATTCTGCGCCTATCAATGGTGGGCGGTGCCACGTCATAGAACGGAGTCTTGACTGTGAGGCTCGCAAGCAGATCAGCCGAGAGCTCGGGCATGGCCGGATCGATGTGGTTGCTGCTTATATTGGGGGGCGGGTATGAGCAAAGAGTTTGATATGGAGGTTTTCTTGGCTGGCGTGTTGATTGGATCGTATGCGACACGGCAGCGGCATTTGCGACAAGCAAGGGTTATCCAGGCTGCAATAGCTGAGCGGTGGCAGCGGGAAACACCTTAGGGTTGGAAGCGGAAGCATTTGGAATGGTTCCTCAAGCATCGCTTGGAGCAGCATAGTGGGATCACTCGATATTATTATCTGCTCACCGTCAAATTGATCGTTCGGCGCTTGAAAGCGTCATGGCAGTTCGTCCTTTGCGCACATGTAGCTCCCATCGAGATCGAATACCATCAACGTAAGCTGCCCGCCAAAAAGTGCAGTAACCGGCACTAAACAGTCATCGCGGATCTGTAAAACCGAAGGCGAGTCATCTATACGAAACACACGTTGCGCTGGCTGGCTCAGCACACATGGATGCAGCGCCAGCAGATCAATCTCACAGGCCTTGCTCGCAGGACATCAGAAGGCTCTCAGATCGTCGCAGAAAGCCTCATGGCCTCCGAAATATCGGATGCAAGCGCTAATCGCCGCCCGGCTCTATTCCGACTACTTGCAGCGATCCCGCTTAGGGCCGTCAGCACCGACTACTTCCCGAGGACGACGATCGTTACTTAGGCGCATGATTCTTCTCCATTTCTGGCATCATGATTGTATATGGCCACAGCTATGGCCGGTGCACCAGATCATTCGAATCCAGTGACCGCTATGGCACTGGTCCCATAGCCTTGCTATTAACGTGCCCTGACTCAGAAGTAGGGCAAGCCTTGCTCGACTCATGGCAGTAGGCATTGCTGCTAGCTTATTGCGCTTGTAAACCACCCCCCAAACAGCTCAAGGGCATGGAGGATAAGGCGATACGAGCATAAATTTCGCCGTAATCACGCTACACGCTGATGCGTTGATAATGAGGGCAGCTCACTCGACCATCGCACCAAAAACTGCCATTCCCGCCATGCCTCAGCGACCCACTAGCGCTGTACGGCGTTGAGAACATAAAGCTCGCTGGGGGCAGTCAAGACATTACGCAACGGATAAGATCTCGATGGCACAGAACGACACTGCTAAAAACAGCAACGGTGGCAACCTCGGTTTCGAGGCTAATCTTTTCAAGGCCGCTGACAAGCTGCGCGGCAATATGGAACCAAGCGACTACAAACACGTCGCTCTCGGACTTATCTTCCTGAAGTACATCTCCGACGCCTTCGAGGCCAAGCACAAGGCGCTGCTGGCCGAAGACGCACAGGCCGCCGAGGACAAGGACGAGTACCTCGCGGACAATGTGTTCTGGGTACCGAAGGAGGCACGTTGGTCGCACCTGCAGGCCAACGCCAAGCTGCCCACCATCGGTACTTTGATCGACGACGCCATGCGCGCCATTGAGAAGGACAACGAGTCACTCAAAGGTGTGCTGCCCAAGGACTACGCCCGACCCGCCCTCAACAAGGTGATGGTAGGTGAGCTGATCGACCTGATTTCCGGCATTGCGCTGGGCGCGGAAAGCGACCGCTCCAAGGACATTCTCGGGCGCGTATACGAATACTTCCTTGGCCAGTTCGCAGGCGCCGAAGGCAAGCGCGGCGGCGAGTTCTACACCCCTCGCTCAGTTGTGCGTGTGCTGGTTGAAATGCTCGAACCGCTGCCTGATCCCGCGCGGGGCGTGGCAGGCCGCGTCTACGACCCCTGCTGCGGCTCGGGCGGCATGTTTGTCCAGTCGGAGAAGTTCGTTCAAGAGCACGGCGGTCGCATAGGCGACATCGCGATCTACGGGCAAGAGTCGAACTACACCACCTGGCGACTGGCCAAAATGAACCTAGCGGTGCGGGGTATCGACTCCGACATCCGCTGGAACAACGAGGGAAGCTTCCATAAGGACGAACTCCGCGACCTCAAGGCCGACTACATCCTCGCCAATCCCCCGTTCAACATCTCGGACTGGGGCGGTGATCGCCTGCGTGAAGACGTGCGTTGGAAGTTCGGCACCCCGCCCGTGGGCAATGCCAACTATGCGTGGCTTCAGCACATCTACCACCACCTCGCACCCAACGGCACGGCGGGCGTGGTTCTGGCCAACGGCTCGATGAGCTCTAACCAGTCGAGCGAAGGCGACATCCGCAAAGCGATGCTCGAGGCCGACGCAGTGGATTGCATGGTCGCGCTGCCCGGGCAGCTCTTTTACTCCACGCAGATTCCCGCCTGCCTGTGGTTCCTGGCCCGCAACAAGAACCCCGGCAAGGGTCTGCGCGACCGGCGCGGGCAAATACTGTTCATCGACGCCCGCAAGCTGGGCGTGCTGGTGGATCGCACCCGGCGTGAACTCACCGACGAAGATGTCCAGAAAATAGCCGACACATACCACGCTTGGCGCGGTGAGGACGGTGCTGTGGAGTACGCCGACTTGGCGGGTTTCTGCAAGTCTGCATCGATGGAGGACATCCGCAAGCACGACAATGTGCTGACACCGGGGCGCTACGTGGGCACGGCCGAACAGGAAGATGACGGCGAGCCCTTTGAAGAAAAAATGCTGCGGCTGACTGCGCAATGGTGTGAGCAGCGGACGGCAGCGACCAAGCTGGATGCAGCGATTGAGGCCAACCTGAAGGAGCTTGGGTATGGCAAATGAGTGGAAAGACTGTTCGCTCGGCGATGTAGTCGAGTTGAAGCGTGGTTACGACCTGCCGCAAAAAGAACGCTTGCCCGGTGACGTTCCGCTGGTCTCGTCTTCCGGCGTTACGGACTCCCACGCAATAGCAATGGTCAAGGGCCCGGGGGTAGTTACCGGACGATACGGAACATTAGGGCAAGTGTTTTATGTTGAGCAGGATTTTTGGCCGCTCAACACCACGCTTTACGTACGCGACTTCAAGGGGAACGACCCCCGTTTCATCAGTTACTTCCTGCGCGACATCGATTTCTTCGTCTATTCAGACAAGGCTGCTGTTCCCGGTTTAAATCGCAATCACCTGCACCAGGCTAGGGTTCGGATTCCGACCGATCCCGCAGAACAACGCGCCATCGCCCACATCCTCGGTACGCTGGACGACAAGATCGAACTCAATCGGCGCGCGAACGAAACGCTGGAGTCGATGGCGCGCACCTTGTTCAAGGCGTGGTTCGTGGACTTCGAACCGGTGCGCGCCAAGATGGTAGGCCGCTGGCAGCGCGGACAATCCCTTCCTGGTCTACCTGCGCACCTCTACGACCTCTTCCCCGACCGACTCGTCGAATCGGAGTTGGGGGTGATTCCGGACGGGTGGCGTCACTCTACGATTGGCGAAGAAGTGAAGGTCTGCGGCGGGTCCACGCCCAGCACCAAGGAACCGAAGTTTTGGGAAGGTGGACAGCACTGCTGGGCAACGCCGAAAGACTTGTCCGCCCTGAAGTTTCCCGTTTTGCTAGGCACGGCTCGAAAGATCACGGACGCCGGCCTTGCAAAGATCAGTTCTGGCCTCTTGCCAGTCGGCACGGTGTTGCTCTCTTCACGGGCACCAATCGGATATTTGGCGATTGCCGAGGTTCCAACGGCAATCAATCAAGGCTTCATCGCGATGAAATGTGAAGGCGTTCTGCCGAATGTCTACGTGCTGCCGTGGTGCAGGGAAAACATGGATGCCATCGTCGGCAACGCTAATGGCTCGACTTTCCAGGAAATCAGCAAAAGCAACTTCCGGCCACTTAGCGTAGTAGTTCCTTCCGACGCAGTGCTGACAAGTTTCACAAGGTTTGCTGAATCTCTTTATCGACAGTTGGCAGAAAACGAACATGAGTCCCGCTCCCTCGCCAAGCTGCGCGACACGCTGCTGCCCAAGCTGATCTCTGGCGAACTGCGCATTCCGGACACCGAGCTCATCGTCGGAGCAACGGTATGACCTTGGATTGGTGCCCTAGTATTCGCAAGGCATGCGGCCATTGGCGCGACGCTCCGATGTTGCAGCAAACCTTCGAGGCGATGGAGCGCAATTTGGAGCAGAACAACGACACGTGCATCGACTGCGCTAAAACCATTGTCGAGGTAGTCTGCCGCGTGGTAGTGGACAGTTTCCACACACTTCAAACCCCGCTCAAGCCTGTGCAGGAAACTCCTTCGCTTTCGGACTGGCTGACCGCTGCAATCCGTGCGCTCAAACTAGGCGATGTGCGTGATGACCGGTTCAAGAAGCTGGTGTCCAGCCATCACAAGTTGGCCGACGCACTGAACGATCTTCGTAACAAGGCAGGTCCCGCCAGTCACGGCAGAGATCCATATTTGGAACGGTTAGCAGAGCACCACCGCCGCAGCGCAGTTCTGGCTGCCGATGCAATCGTGGCATTTCTGTATCAGGCCTACCTGGATGCGCAGCTCGATCCGATCAGCTCCCGCGAGCCGTGGGAGCGATTTGCGGAAGAGAACGCCCTGATTGACGCGCGCGTCGGGCTGGCGGTGGATGCAGAGAGCGGCGATTTATGCTCATTGCTTTTTATGCTGCCGGGGCGCAATGAGGTGCCGATCACGATCAATATCGAGGTTAGCCGCTTGCTGTACCAGCTTGACCGAGACGCCTATGTCGAGGCGCTGAACGCAGCGCGCGGGGCTCCGGCGGTGGAGCCTGTCGAAGAACAAGGAGAATCCTGATGGCGTTTCTGTCTGAAGCTGCCGTGGAGCAAGCGCTGCTGGATCAGCTGCGCGCGCTCGATTACCGCATCGAACTTGAGGAGGACATCGGCCCCGATGCTGACGTTTCCAAAAGCAAGCGACCGGAGCGCGAGAGCCACGATGAGGTCGTGCTCAAGAAGCGGTTAGAGGACGCGGTAGCGCGCCTAAACCCTGGACTCCCATTGGAGGCGCGCCAGGATGCGATTCGGAAGGTGACGCAAGCCGAGCTACCCTCATTGCTCGAAGAGAACCGACGTCTACACCAGCTGATGACGGAGGGTGTAGACGTCGAATACTACGCCCATGACGGCACGCTGACAGCTGGCAAAATCGCGCTCATCGATTTCGAGCGTCCGGAACTAAACGACTGGCTGGCGGTGAGCCAATTCGTTGTGATCAACGGCCAGAACAAGCGGCGGCCCGATGTGGTGGTGTTCGTTAACGGCTTGCCGCTGGGTGTGATCGAGCTAAAAGCGCCGGGCAGCGCGGGGGCGCATCTGCTGGGCGCTTTCAACCAACTGCAGACCTACAAGCAACAGATTCCGGCGCTGTTCCACACCAACGTTTTGCTGGTCACCTCGGACGGCATTGCGGCGCGGGTAGGTTCGTTGTCAGCAGACCTAGAGCGCTTCATGCCATGGCGCACTACGGACGGCACAAACGTTGCCCCGAAAGGCGCGCCTGAACTCTCAACGCTGATTGAAGGTGTGTTCGAGCATCGCCGCCTGCTGGCCCTGCTGCGCGATTTCACTGTATTTGGCGAAACAGGTTCGGGGCTGACCAAGATCATCGCGGGTTACCACCAGTTTCACGCGGTGCGTCATGCAGTGGCATCGACTATTCGTGCTTCGGCCTCCGTGCAGGGCGTGGCGGAAGACCCTTCCTACTACGGTTTTCCGAGCGTGAAAACGCAGGGAAAAGGTGACAAACGCGCCGGGGTAATCTGGCACACTCAAGGTTCCGGCAAGAGTTTCCTGATGGCGTTCTATGCTGGGCAACTGGTGAAACATCCGGCTATGGCCAACCCGACGCTGGTGGTGCTGACCGATCGCAACGATCTCGACGACCAGCTATTTGCGACCTTTTCGATGTGCCGTGACCTGATTCGCCAGACTCCGATTCAGGCCGAGAGTCGAGAAGATCTGCAGAAGGTCTTGAGCCGGGCATCGGGAGGCGTGATTTTCACGACCTTGCAGAAGTTCGGCGAGATCGCCGAGCCACTCACTACGCGCCGCAATGTAATCGTTATCGCGGATGAGGCACACCGCAGTCAATACGGCTTCAATGCCAAGGTGGACGCGAAGACCGGTGAAATTTCCTACGGTTTTGCCAAATACATGCGCGACGCACTGCCGAACGCGTCCTTCATTGGCTTTACCGGCACGCCCATCGAGGCTGACGACGTCAACACGCCGGCGGTGTTCGGCCACTACATCGATGTCTACGACATCAGCCGTGCGGTCGAGGACGGCGCGACCGTACCGATCTACTACGAATCGCGGCTGGCGCGCATCGAACTGGACGAGGAAGAAAAGCCAAAGATCGACACTGAGGTTAACGAATTAACCGAGGAAGATTCAGAGGCCGATCAGGAGCGCTTTAAGAAGAAGTGGTCAACGGTCGAAGCCCTAGTCGGCAGCGACAAGCGTCTGGCTCTGGTGGCCAAAGATATGGTCGCCCACTTTGAGGATCGCGTGGCAGCCCTCGACGGCAAAGCGATGGTGGTGTGTATGAGCCGCCGCATTTGCGTCAAGCTCTATGATGAGATCGTCAAGCTGCGGCCGGACTGGCACAGCACCGATGACAACGCGGGCGCAGTCAAGATCGTAATGACGGGCGCAGCGAGCGACCCGCAAGAATGGCAGCAGCACATAGGCCAAAAAGCCCGACGCGATCTGCTGGCCAAGCGTGCCCGTGACCCCAAAGACCCGCTCAAGCTTGTGATCGTGCGCGATATGTGGCTGACCGGCTTTGATGCACCTTGCATGCATACGATGTACGTGGACAAGCCGATGCAGGGGCACGGACTGATGCAGGCGATTGCACGAGTGAATCGCGTGTTCCGCGATAAGCCTGCGGGGCTGATTGTGGACTACATCGGCATTGCGCAAAACCTGAAGTCTGCTCTGCAGCAGTACTCCAAGAACGACCAGGAAAACACTGGCGTCGACGAAGCACAGGCCATTGCAGTGATGATGGAGAAGTATGAAGTCGTGCGGGACATGTACCACGGCTACGACTACGTCTCCGCAATGAACGGCACGCCGCAGCAGCGTCTGGCGATGATGGCAGGAGCCATCGAGTGGATTCTCGACCTGCAACAGAAGCTGGCTGAAAAAGAGGAGACTAAAGAGGGCAAGAAGAACGCTCACCGCCGCTATCAGGACGCTGTGCTGGCTTTGTCCAAGGCATTCGCCCTGGCATCCGCCTCCGACCAAGCCCGCGACATTCGCGAAGACGTCGGCTTCTTCCAGGCCATCCGTGCCGCGCTGGTCAAGAGCAGCACGGGCTCCGGAGTGACTCAGCAAGAACGCGAATTGGCCATCCAGCAAATCGTAAGCCGCGCGGTGGTTTCGACCGAGATCGTGGACATCCTGGCTGCTGCGGGCATCAAGAGCCCGGACATCTCCATCCTCTCGGACGAGTTCCTCGCGGAAGTGCAGCATATGGAGAGGAAGAACCTTGCACTGGAAGCCTTGCGCAAGCTGATCAACGACGGTATTCGCTCGCGCAGCAAGACGAACGTGGTGCAGACCAAGGCGTTTTCGGAGCGGTTAGAGGACGCGGTGGCGCGATACCACGCCAACGCCATCACCACCGCCGAAGTGCTGCAGGAGCTAATCCAACTGGCCAAGGACATCCGCGCGGCACGCCAGCGTGGCGAAGAGTGCGGTCTGTCAGATGAAGAGATCGCTTTCTACGACGCGCTGGCCGAGAATGAAAGCGCGGTGCAGATGATGGGTGACGACAAGCTCAAGCTGATCGCCCACGAATTGCTGATGAGCTTGCGCGAGAACGTCTCGGTTGACTGGGCGCATCGGGATTCAGCCCGCGCCAGAATGCGAGTGCTGGTAAAGCGCATTCTGCGCAAGTACGGCTACCCGCCAGACCTCCAAGACATGGCAGTGCAAACGGTGCTGCAGCAGGCTGAGGCTTTGTCTTCGGGATGGAGCGTTTCGAGGTAACGGATGCACTAATGGCTTAGAAGAAGCCATTGAAAAGCAAAACCCGGCAGACCTTTCGGTAGGCCGGGTTTCTTCGGGAGCTGGACGGATAGGGAATCTAACTTTGAGCTCAAAAAAAGCACCGTCCATCGGAATCCAGACCACACAGCGTTCCAACTGGTATTCCAAGCAGGTTGAACAATAAATTATTACCTAGATAAAACAGATAGATACCGACTTGTTTCAGATTACCCCGGCCCACCAACTCTCAACGACAAAGCCCGCCAAGTGCGGGCTTTGTCGCATCTGGCCGTCCCATCCAGCCCCTACCGCCAAAAACCAATCCCTCCCCACACACCTCAATGCTCATGCCGATGATGCACATCCGGAAAATGCGCATGCCGGTGACGCATCGGCGTATGCACATGCGGATGACTGTGCGGCTCCGTTCCATCCCAGTCAGCCCCGTGCGTATGCTGGTGATGCTCGTCGTGGGTATGGCGATGCTCATGTTCGAGCCGTTCGTGCTGATGCTCATGACTATGGTTTTCCATCAGGTGAATCCACACCCCCACAGCCATTAACGCTGCTGCGAGCAGGAACATCAGCGACACCGACTCGCCCAGCAGCAGAATCGAGATAGCTGCGCCCAGAAACGGCGCGGTGGAAAAGTACGCGCCGGTGCGCGCACTGCCCAGCCCGCGCAGGGCGAGGACGAACATCACCAGGCTGACGCCGTAACCGAGAAACCCGACCAGCAGGATGGGCACCAGCGAGTCGGCTGCGGGCAGTTGTTTGCCGATGAACAAGGCGAGGCCGCAATTGACCAACCCCGCCACAAGACCTTTGCTGCCCGCGATAAACAGTGCATCCGAGGCAGACACTTTACGCGTCAGGTTGTTGTCGATGGCCCAGCAAAAGCAGGCGAAGGCGACGGCGAGCGGCCCTGTCCAGTCCTGCGCCGACACGGCCTCCTGCGGCCATGACAACACGACACCGCCGGCCACGATGGCGAGCATGCCGATCACGATTCGCCGATCGGCGTTCTCCTTGAACACTACCCACGCCAATAGCGCCGTGAGCACTGATTCCAGATTGAGCATCAGTGACGCGCTCGCGCCGGACGTTCTGGTCAAACCGAACATCAATGCCACTGGCGCCAGTACACCGCCGAAGCCGATGGCGCCGACCAGCCACGGCCATTCGCCGGTGCCGAGTCCGGAGCGCTGCCAGCCTCGATCGCGGGCAAAACGCAGGACGGTCAAACCCAGCCCGCTGCCCAGATAGAGCAACCCGGCCAATAGAATCGGTGAAATCTGTACCCCCAACAGCTTGGCGAGTGGCGTGCTGGCGCCAAACAATGCTGCCGCAACCAAAGCGTAGAGAACGCTCACATTCATGACGGAATCACTCACTCGGGCTGATGGAATGCCGGTGATGATCATGGCAGAACTCAGGTGAGAATTATGTGAACGGTTTCCTGATGGATCGAACATCCAACGCTGGCCGCCCCTTCAAGCACACGCTCAAATCCAGCAACATTTAATCCTCGCACTTCATGACGCTGGCTCGACGCAGCCTCTATGCTGCAAACATCGAGATGAATGGAGTTGAAGATGAAGATCTGGATCGCCGCCACGCTGGCGGCACTGATTTCCCTGCCTGTCCACGCAGCAGATGCTGGCGCTGTGCGCGTCGAACCGATCGCTTTCACAACCAGCGCGGACAGTGTCCAGCGCAAACAGTCGATCAAGGGTGACCAAACGGCGGAGTACCGATTCAACGCCAGGACCGGCCAGATGCTCACCGTCGATTTCAAACCATCCAACACCTCCGCTTACTTCAACATTACTGCCAAGGGCGCGGATTACGCACTGTTCAACGGCTCGATCATGGGCAATCACTTTTCCGGCACCTTACCTTCCGATGGCGAGTACACCGTTCAGGTATACCTCATGCGCAATGCGGCACGGCGCAATGAAGTCGCCAACTATGCGTTGTCTCTGAGGCTCGCCACTGCCGATGCGGTGGACGGGACGAAACCGTTCGAGCAGACATTGGAATTGCAGGGCATCCGCTTTCATGTCAGCCGTGAACAGGGCGATGGCCAAGCCGTTTTGCGCATTGAACCCAAAGGCCTGGAAATCGACAACAGCGCGATCACCCGGCCGCTCAAGGGCGATATCGTTCGCGCCGAGATTGGCGACCTGAACAACGACGGCTCGCCCGAAATCTACGTTTTCACCCGCATTCCCGGACGCGGTATGCCGGGCGATCTGATTGCCTATTCAGCCAACAACAAGAAATCCCTGAGCGAAATCTACCTGCGCCCGGTCAGCGACAATCCGAAAATCGCCGAGGGCTATCAGGGCGAGGATTCGTTTGCGGTGGTGGAAAACGCCTTGGTGCAGCGCTTCCCGGTGTATGACAGCACTGATGCAGGCGCAGGCCGCACGGGGAAGATGCGCCAGGTTCAATACACGTTGGTGACGGGCGAGGCCGGGTGGGTTCTGCGCGAAGATAAGGTGGCGGAGTATTGAGTTCCCGTCCGGACCACACGTCTTGAAAGGACTATCCGTGATCACCGCGACTGCCGTTTGGTTTTATCGCTACGCCCGCCTTCGCACATCGAACGTCCTAGGAAAATTCCTGCAACACGCGTCGACTTTGATGAACTGGTGCACAGTTCCTCAGGGCGTTACGCTCCACGACCACTGCCATCCAGCGGACGGTTTGGCAGCCGCAATTGCAGTGAATGTTCACTCCACGGAGCTACGTCATGAAGAAAATTCCCCGTCTTTCGCTGGTTGGCCCGGCACCGTCCGACGCGCCAACGTCCAGCACCCAACCGCAATCGAGTAACAGCGCACACAGCGAAGCGCACAAACGGCGCCGTAGCATCCCGCTCAATCAACTCATCAGGGTGCGCGACGATGTCGACACCCTGACCCTGCTCACCCACGCCAGCGAGATCCTCGATTCCCTCGCGGCCATCAGCGCAACCTTTGCCGATGAGTTCGACGGCTCAAAACGCCATGTGGCGGTGGCCATGAAGCAATTGAGCGCACTGGCCGAGATCCTGATTTGTCGGGCACGGGACAATCTTGATCCGCAGAAACCGCTGAACACTACCGGGCCTGAAACCCGCCATTGACGGGCGAAACCCCGGCGCTCGGTTGCGCATCGGACTGCATTGGGGCCGCCCATCGAGATGAATTTTTCTTCACTGCAGCTGCGCGGCCAACCCTTGTACAGTCCGCTCGCTCATTCAAGAAACTACGGTTCGCCCGCGCTCCTGCGGGCTTTTTTTTGCCTGAAACAAAGTCCTGTCTTCGCCACGACTTGCCGTAACCCCGGTGATTGCGCGACTCTGCCTGCAGACCCCACAAGCCGGAGCGCCCGATGCCGCTGTTGACCCTGCCCTGCCAACGCCTGACGCTCGCGATACTTTCACCGGAGCAGGCCGAGTTGGAAAGCGAGTTCTACCGACGCAACCAGCGCCACCTCGCGCCATGGTCTCCGATCCGCACCACTGAGTATTTTTCCACCGAGCAGATTCGCCGGCGACTCGACGTGCAGGCCAGCGCATTCGAGGCCGGGCTGGCCATGCATTTTGCGCTGTTGACGCCGGATGGCCAGCAGATGATCGGCGCGTGCAACTTCAGCGGCATCATTCGTGGTGCCTTTCAGGCGTGTTATCTGGGTTATCACATCGATGAGGCCCAACAGGGTCAGGGCTTGATGCAGGAAGCGCTAGAGGCTGGCATCGCTTACATGTTCGATACCCAGAACCTTCATCGGATCATGGCCAACTACATTCCCGGCAACGAGCGCAGTGAGCGCTTGCTTGAACGCCTGGGCTTCGAACGTGAGGGTTACGCCAAGGCGTATCTGAACATTGCCGGACGCTGGCAGGATCATGTGCTGACGGCGCTGGTCAATCCGCTGTTCGAAACGCCGGAGAAGCGTTGGTCACGACAACTGGCCTAGCTTCACAATTTGTTCAGGATTGCCGACGTATGCTCAGGCCTCCCGCCCCTTCCGGTTGCCTGAACCCCATGTCACGTGCCGTCACTTCGCTGTTTCTGCTTGCCGTCCTGCTGTTTTTCTTCGCATTGGGCGGCCATCAATTGCAAGGCTCCACCGAGGCCCGCGTGGCTGGCATCGCCATGGAGATGCATCTGGACGACGACTGGGTGACACCTCGCTTGTTCGGCGAACCGTTTCTGGAAAAACCACCGCTGAGCCTGTGGCTGGATGCGGGCGCCATGCGTGTGTTCGGCGTTTCACCGTGGGCCGTGCGGCTGGCGTCGGCAGTTGCCGGGTTGCTCAGCGTGATGCTGCTGTACGGCATGTTGCGGCGTTTCGAGCGGCCGAAAATGATTGCCTGGACCGCAGGCATTCTGCTCGCGACCATGGCCAGTTACTGGAGCAACGTGCGCGGGGTCGGTGAGGATGCATTACTCGCACTCGGCGTGACCACCGCGCTGCTGGCCTTTTATCAGGCGCAGCGGGCATCGACTCTGGGCAACTCGCTGCTGTTTGTCGTCGGGATCGCCATCGCCACGTTGAGCAAGGGTGTGCTGGGGCTGGCCATGCCGGGCGTGGTGATTTTCGCCTATCTGCTGGCCGACAACCTGATGGACAAGCGCCTGAAAATCGCCGACTGGTTACGCCCGGGTTTACTGACACTGGTCGGTTTGATTCCGCTGCTGATCTGGCTCGTCATCCTCTTCCAGCACGGCGGTGCGCAGGCCGTCAAAGAGGTGCTGCTGACCAACAGCGTCGGGCGCTTCAGCGGTTCGTTCGTCGAGGCTGGGCACTATGAACCGTTCTATTACTACTTGGCCAAACTGCCGGAAGCCTTCCTGCCGTGGAATATTCTGGTGTACCTGGGGCTCTGGCATTTCCGCAAACACCTGAAGGCCAATCGTTACCTGCTGTTTTTCAGCCTGTGGATCGTGGCGCAGTTCATCATGCTGACGTTGGCGTCGAGCAAACGCACGGTGTACCTGATGTCGATGACACCGGCCGCCGCGGTGATCGCAGCGGAGTATGCAGGCGTGCTGTTCGAGCGCTTGAAGCAGTATGAATCCGGTAATGGATTCGTAGGCCGAATCGCCCGGCAGCGTCAGACACTGGCAGTCGGTGTGCTCACGCTGGTGATCGGCAGTTACCTCGCGGCCGCGCAGTGGGCACTGCCTCATGCCGATAAAAAGCTTTCGTTCCTGCCGTTGAGCGCTGAAATTCAGACGCTGCAAACCGCTGGGCATCAAGTCGCGCTGTTTCAGGCCAATGAGCGGGTCGGTGGCGCTACGGTCTTCTATACCCAGCAAGTGCTCAAAGGCCTGGATACCGAAGTGCAGTTGCGAGATTTCCTCGCGGCCTCGCCATCCCATGTCGTGGTGATGGCTGGCGACAGCGAACCCGCCGCCCCACTGAAAGTGCTCAAGACCATGATGGTCGGACGACAGGCGTATTACTTCGTCGGCTATTGAGACCTGCGCAGGCTCATAAAAAACCCGCCGTGATGGCGGGTTTTCATTTCATCTGAACGGGTTCAGAGAGAACCCTCAGGCTGCGCACTGAAAGCTTTCTGTTTGCGCTTGCCCAGCACCGGCACATCCAGCCGCGCCCGCCCGTAGAAGGCCAACGCCGTCAGTAAACACGCCAGCCACACGAAGATTCCGGCCCAGAACGTGTGGGACATGTAGTGCCAGCCTTGCAGGACGCGAGTAGTGCCATAAACGAACCCCAGCAACAGCGAGCCCCACAAGATGGCACTGGAAAAACGCCATTGATAACGTCGCGCCACGAAATACAGCGCCAGCATGGTGAAGCCGCCCGACGCATGACCACCCGGCCAGCACCGGCCACTCCCGGCTTCATGGAACAGTTGAAAATTGCTGTACCACTCAACGTGAGCCATTTTGCCGCCGTACAACGTGGTCTCGATCGGGCAGTAAACGCTGGTGTGGGATTTGAGGAAATGAATCACCCCGGTGCAGACCGCAAATGCGACCACCACAAACAGAAAATCCCTACGGTGATCAGCGGCAAATCGCAACACTGGCGCGACTTTGCTGCGCTCCAGCATTGCACCGAGTCGCGGACGTTTCTGCGGATTGACCAATGGCCAGACCAGCGATAACAGCGCGCCGATCAGGGCGATTTCTGCCGTCCAGTTGGGAATGATCCGCGCCCATTTATGCGTGAGCTTTTCGAAGAAGTGGATTTTGTCGAGTGGGAAGGTCTGCGTCAGCGGATCGAACAGCAGGTTGCTGAAGGCGATGTCGATCTTGGTCATGTCGAACATCAGGAACACCAGCGCCGCACAGGCCAGCGGAATACCAAAGTTGTAAGCGTAGAAGCGGGATTTCATCGGGTATTCACCGTGCGCCAGTCGGAGGCTTCAATGAAGCCGAGCATCTTGGGAGCCGCTGGGCTGGCAGCGGAAACAAACAATGACGAGCCGTAACCCACGTCCGAGGTCGGCACTTTGAGGTCTTTCTCGATTTGCGCCATGCATTCGCTGTGGGTCACCAGGACCAGATTGCGACCGGGCAGCTTGTGGGCCAGCGCATCCTGCAACATGCGCCCACGGCAGTTGATCAACCAATCGTCACCGCTGGCGGCATGGTTGAACATGTAACCGGCGGTCTGCACCGTGCGCATCGACGGGCTGTTATAAATGTCGGCGTTGTTCAGGCCCAGTTGTTCGAACTGTGCACCGACCGCCACCGCGACACTGCGCGAGCGATCGGTGATGCCGTCATTGCCACTCAGGCACGCGGCTTTGGAGTGATCGCAACGTTCAACGTGCCGCACCAGAACGATCATGTCGCCCTTGGCCCAGCCCGTCGCCAACACTTGCGCACCCGCCACGTTGCCGTGGGCCAGGTCCGGCACCGCCGCCGGCGCCAGCAACCAAAGAGTCAGCGGGATCACCAATACCGATGCCGCCAACACCACCCAAGTGTTGCGAAAACGCGCCAAAAAGCTCAGATCGATCGAGCGTTTGACGCCGAACAGACTCAGTCTCAATTCCACAAAAACCGCCTCGCCACTCTGCATCACGGGTTCATTCGATGCGGCGAAGGTACAGAGGCGGGCGTGGGCAGCCAGTGAAACCCATGTGAAAAAAGTCTTGGGATCCGATGTTACAAATTCCGTAGGACAAAATCCTTTCAGCTCTGGGAAATGCGGCCGATACAAACCTGCTAACACCCTTGCTGGCTCAAAAAAACAACAATCTTCCAGCCTAACTGACGACAAGAAACCCAACGTTTCTGGAGGATTTTTGATGAATAGCTGGTTCGGCAACATCAGCGTGAACATGAAATTGGGCCTGGGCTTCGGCCTGGTGCTGGCCCTGACCTGCGTGCTGGCCCTGACAGGCTGGACCAGCCTCGGTGGCCTGATCGACCGCAGCAACTGGATGAGCGATATCACCCAGCTCAATGCCGGTCTGACCAAACTACGCGTGGTGCGCCTGCAGTACATGCTGACCAATGGCGATGAAACCGCCGCGCAGAATGTGCAGACCACCCTCGAAAGCTTCGCCGCGCAGCAACAGAAGCTGATCAACAGCTTCAAGAGCCCGGAAAACGTCAAACTGCTCAAGGAGCAGGCAGCGACCATCGCTGAATACCAGACGTCGCTGAACAAAATGCGTAACGCCTATCGCACCGGCAACAGCGCCCGCGACAGCATGAGCGTGAGTGCCGAGACCGCGTACAACCAGATCGAATCGATCAGCAAACGCGTGCAGCAGATGGACATGAGCGAGCAGCGTTTCGAACAGTTCCAGGCGATCACCGCCGCCAAGGAAGCGTTCATCCTCGCGCGCTACGAAGTGCGCGGTTACACCGCCACCACCAACGCCGAAACCGAACAGAAAGCCGTCGGCCAGATCGACGCGGCCATCGCCAGCCTCAAGTCATTGAATGCGCAATTTGCTGCGACTCAGCAGGATGCCTTGCGCCAATTGGAATCTGCGTTGACCAGCTATCGCAGCGCGTTGATGGCGTACAAGAACGCCAACACCGATGCCGTGCAGGCGCGTAAGGAAATGACCGACCAGGGCACCACCATCGTCGCCCTGAGCGAGCAGCTGTATCAGATCCAGCTCGATCGCCGTGACGCGGAAAGCGCCCAGGCGCGTACCTTCCAGTTGATCAGCACCCTGCTCGCCCTGCTGGTTGGCGTGATTGCTGCGGTAATCATCACCCGTCAGATCACCCGTCCGTTGCAGGAAACCCTGGCCGTGGTCGAGCGCATCGCCAGCGGCGACCTGACCCAGAACGTCACCGTCACCCGCCGCGACGAACTCGGCGTGCTGCAACAAGGCATCGCCCGCATGGGTGTGACCCTGCGTGACTTGATCAGCGGCATCCGCGACGGCGTCACCCAGATTGCCAGCGCCGCTGAAGAACTGTCGGCCGTCACCGAGCAGACCAGCGCCGGTGTGAACAGCCAGAAAGTCGAGACCGATCAGGTCGCCACCGCCATGCACGAGATGACCGCCACCGTGCAGGAAGTCGCGCGCAACGCCGAAGAAGCCTCGCAAGCTGCTGCCGCCGCTGACGGCGAAGCCCGTGAAGGTGACAAAGTGGTCAACGAAGCCATCGCGCAGATCGAACGTCTGGCCAGCGAAGTGGTGCGTTCCACCGAAGCCATGAGCGTGCTGCAACAGGAAAGCGACAAGATCGGCAGCGTCATGGACGTGATCAAGGCCGTTGCCGAACAAACCAACCTGCTGGCCCTCAACGCTGCAATCGAAGCCGCGCGTGCCGGTGAAGCCGGACGTGGGTTCGCCGTGGTTGCCGATGAAGTTCGTGGTCTGGCCCAGCGTACGCAGAAATCCACCGAAGAAATCGAAGGCCTGGTCGCCGGTCTGCAGAACGGCACCCAGCAGGTTTCAGCGGTAATGAGCAACAGCCGCGCCCTGACCGACAGCAGCGTGGCGCTGACCCGCAAGGCTGGCGCCTCACTGGAAAACATCACCCGCACGGTGTCGAACATCCAGTCGATGAACCAGCAGATCGCCGCAGCGGCTGAACAGCAGAGCGCCGTGGCCGAAGAGATCAGCCGCAGCATCATCAACGTACGCGACGTGTCGGAACAGACCGCAGCGGCGAGTGATGAGACGGCAGCGTCGAGCGTTGAACTGGCGCGTTTGGGTGGTCAGTTGCAGCAGATGGTCAGCCACTTCCGCGTTTGATCTTGATTCAGCGCTGACGCTACAACCGCATCGCGAGCAGGCTCACTCCTACAGGTAACGCGTCGATCACAGATTATGTGGGCGACGCCAATTTCCCTGTAGGAGTGAGCCTGCTCGCGATTGCGTTAGACCTGTCACGGCATCCCGTCAAACCACACCGTGCATAAAAAACTCAACCGGTACTTTAAAGAACTCGGCGAATCCCTTTATCTGGGCAACGGTCATTTTTCGCTTGTTATTCAATATCTCTGAAACAGCACTCTGGGTCGCAATCTCAGACAAGTCCTTCTGTTTAACGCCTCTTTCCGACAGCAGAAACGCCAGCGCTTCAGATTGGGACGAATAAGCAATCAACACCGTTTCATTTTCGTACTCATAAACCCGATCAGCCACAAACTCCGCAAACCGTGCCGCAGCATGATCCTCGGTGTTCGAGTGGGAATAAAGCTCATCAATCAGGGCCATTCGCACTTGCAGATCGTCATCATTTTTTATCGGATCATGGCAGGCAGACAACAACTTGGACAAAGTCGCTAGCTGATCGCCCAGCCCCTCAAGCATGGGTGAAATATCGGCTATGAAGGAATCCAGTCCTGTCGCTTCGACTTTATTACGCTTCATTGAGATCACCTTTATTTTCGTTAAACATAAATAGCGTATTTCATTCTGGCCAACTACTTGACATCACCCTTCCACCATTTGTCATATCCGGCATGGGGAAGAATGTCCTTGATATAGATAGTGCCAGTCTTCGTGTTGATCCACGTAATGACACGGCACTCGTTTTTCTTGATATCAAAAACGTAAATATCAAGCGGACCTTTCTTGCTCGTCAGCCTCAGCTTCGAGTGAGGGATACGATCAACGTTCCAACCTGAGGCGCTGGCCCAGTCTTGACGAAGCTTCTCAAACGACTCGAAGCGCAGCGATGCTCTGTCGAAGATGGTTAGCCACAAGGTGAGAGGATCTCTCCACTGGCCATGAGTCTCAATGGCCCGCGCAACCGCCGCTTTTGTGATCACTCTCATACAATTTTCGGTTCTGGTATCCCTACATGCGGCCAAATTATCTCAAATACAGATATCTGTAAAGTAGATATTTCTAGCTTCACAAAACAAACCCGAAGCCAAATGTATCAGTGGCTTCGGGCTTTTTCTGTCAGTGATGGACTTAGACTTCGGCCATCACCGCGTACCCCGCTGCCGCAACGCCGACGGCATAAAATACGCATCCTCCGGCACCGGTTGCGCGAAATCGACAGTCTCCGCTTCTTCGTTATCAAGGTTCTGCACGTAGTAACGCCGCGCCTGCAAATCGTGGAAAACATCCAGCGCACTCCACGTCGTCGGCAGGTCATAAAAGTTTTTCAGGTAAGCCATCGACACCCGCCACAACTCCCCTCGCCCGTCGTATTGATCAACCAGTGCCGCGCCCCAGCTGTCTTCATCGAGAAACAGCACACGCTTGGAATAGATGTGCCGCGACCCGGGTTTCAGGTTGCCTTCCACCACCCAGACCCGGTGCAACTCGTAGCGGGTGTATTGCGGATTGAGGTGGCCGGGGGTCAGCAATTGCGCGTATTTCACCTCGGGGCTGGCGACTTTGTAGTTGTTGTAGGGGATGTAGATTTCCTGTTTGCCCTTGAGCTTCCACTCGTAGCGATCCGGTGAGCCGTTGAACAGGTCGGTGTCGTCGGCGGTGCGCAGGCCATCGGAGGATGCGATCGGCGTGTCGTAAGCGAGGTTCGGTGCGCGGCGCACGCGGCGTTGGCCGGCGTCGTAGATCCAGGCCTGGCGTGCGTCCTTGAGTTGATCGAGGGTTTCGTGCACCAGTGCAGCACCGCCGGCCAGTCGCGCCGGGCTTTTCACGAAGGCGAGGTAGTAGAACAGGATGTTTTTCAGGTCGGCGAACTGGCCGTTCGGGCGGTAGTAGTTGAACAGCGCTTCCTGCTGCGAGGTCACCAGCGCGAAGCTGCCGTTGCGCTGCACCGGTGCTTCGGAGGCGCGGCGCACGACGTAGATGCCGCGATAGCGAGTGATGTGGTTCCACAACACTTCAACGCCATCCTTGGGCACCGGAAAAGGTACGCCGCCGTAGGCATCGGAGAAGCCACTGCCGCCTTCGAGCAATTTTGCTGAGGTGGCGTTTTTCAGGGTGTTGTCGTACAGCCATTGCGGCGCTGAGCCGGAGCGGCGGGACGGGTAGACCGGCATCTGAAAGGTGTCGGGATAGCTGTTGAACAGGGCGATCTGACCGGGGCTGAGGTGGGCCTTGTACTGGTCGAGGTTGGCTTTGGTGATAGTGAACAGCGGTTTGTCGGCCGCGTATGGATCGGGGTGATGCTGGCCCGGTTTGTAGCCGGCTGGCACCTGGGTGATACCACCGGTCCACGCAGGGATGGTGCCGGCTGAGTTACCCGCGCGCTCGGCGCCCATGGGGGTCAGCGTGGTTTTCAGTTGTTCGGCTTGTTGTGGGGTAATGGCGGCCAGAGCGGAGCTGGCAGCCAGGCCCAACACAAACCCTAGCGAAGCCTTGGTCAATCTTGAAGTGTGAACCATGATCAATCTCCGAAACGGGAGTGAGGTCTGCAAATCACCGTAGATCCCCTGTAGGAGTGAGCCTGCTCGCGATAGCGGTGTGTCAGACAACACCTACAGCGACTGACAATCCGCTATCGCGAGCAGGCTCACTCCTACAAGGGGTACACCTGTGTTCTGGATATCAAAGGAAATACTTGAGGTTGAACCCGACGTTGTCGCGGTCGCGAATGCCGTTGTTTTGCCCGCCGCCATAGAACTCGGTGTATTGCAGTTCGGCTTCGAGCTTGTTCTGGTAGTTGGCCTTGATCCCCAGCGTGTAGGCCTTGCGCCCTTCGATGGTGTTGCCGGCCTGATAGCTGTTGCCCTCGAAATCGTCCTTGTAGACGATGTACGGCGAGACGTTGACCCCGGCATACACGTCGTTCCAGGTGCCGTTGAGCATCGCCGTATAGCTGTAGGAGTTGCGATTGACCTGATCGTCGCGATCACCGCCGGAGACATAGGAATAGTTACCGGTGCCGGCGTAGAAGCGACGGCTGCCGTCATACGCGGTGTATTGCAGACTGCTGCCGCGCAGGTGCTCCGAGGCCAGTTCGAAGATACCGAACAGCGAGTCGAACGAAGCGGTCGGGCCAAAGTTGTAAATGGTGCCGAGCGAGGTGTTGAACGCTTCGACGCGTTCGGCGTTGTTGATCTCGCTGTTGAGATTGACCATCTGCCCGCCGACGTTGATCGACCGCCCCGTCACCGCCACTGCCGCACCGTTGGCCAAATCACCAATCAAATCATTAGTGGCCGCGACACCGATCGGCAGGTTCGGCCGATAAGCAATTTCACCAAACACCGAAGCCTCACCCAACGTGGTGTTGAAGCTGAAGCCGTACATGCGGATGTCTTCGGCGTAGCGCCGATGCGCCTGAATATTGCCCATCACATCGGCCGTCGCCAGACCGTTGGCCAGCGCCCCGGCCTGACTGCCGGCGACACCGGACAACAGGTTGGTCAGCGCATCCATGTCGATGCCTTTGTACCCGCCCAGATCGGCAGCGATGGTCGGTTCCTTGGCGTGGTAATTGACCATGTACAACCCGAACTCGGTGCTGTTGAGCTGCTCGGCGATGTAGCGAAAGGCAAAGCCGAACTGGCCATCGTTGCGCGCGTTGTAGTCCTTGCCGATGCTCGCCACTTTCAACGTATTGCCATAGGCCGGCGTCACGCCGTTGGCGTACAGGCCAGTGGTTTGCAGGGCGGAGCTCAGTAACGGGTTATTGCCCAACGCGCTGTACAAACCGATGACGTTGCCAAACCCCGGAACCGGCGTGTCGAGCGCTGTGCCGCTGAAGTTGTTGTAACCGGTGTTGCCACCGTCAGCGAACAAGTCGGTTTGCGAGTAGAAGGTGCCGACCGGATCGATGCGGGTTTCCTTCCAGTTGGTCTGGTAGAAACTCTCCAGGGTCAGCGAGTCGGTCAGGCCGATGTTGAAGCTCAGCGCCTCGACCGGCACCAGCACTTCCTTCACTTCCGCGCCAGGCAAGCGGTACTTGGCGGCGTCCACCGGGTTGGTGGTGTTGATCCCGCCGCGATAGAAAATCCCCTCGCCCCAGTTGAACACTTGGCGACCAACACGCGCCGTCACCGGCATCTGCGCAACGTCCCAACTGCCGTGCACATAGGCGTCGAGCATCTCGATGCGGCTGCCGGCGATGTCGCGGGTCTGACTGGTGAAATGATCGTCCTGCGGGTAGCTCTGGCTCGGTTGCGACGGGCTGTTGTTGTCGTAGTAGTCGTTGCGCTTGTCCATCAGTTGCGTGTCGTAGAACGCGGTGCCGCGCACAAACAAACCGTAATTCTGATAGTTGGCTTCAAGCTCGGAGGTGATCTTGTACACCTCGGAAACCAGCCCGGTGTCGAAGTTGCGATTGCCGTCGTTGGTGTTGACGTCATCGTTAGTCTTGTCGCGGCCCTGCACCCGCCATAAACGGCCGTAGGACAAGGTCGTGTCGAGGGAGCCGGTGACCTGCTTGTCCATCAGGCTGAACTCCACCGCGTGCGCCGCATCGACTGCGCACAACTGCAGCAGCCCGGCCAGGCCGACACCGGGGAGCGCGGCGCCCGTCAGGCGCAATCGAGAGTTGATCATGTGTTCCTCCTTCCCTGTTTTTATTGTTTTGGTGTTCGTTACCGCGCTACGGCGCCAATCCCGCGCTGACGTAAATCCGGCTGTGCGCGCCGAAATGCCCTAGCAACTTCAACAGCTGCTGATTGAGTGCCGGGTGATCGAAATCTTCGCTATGAAGTTGATTGCCGCTGCTGAAATCACTGCTGACGGGCGCGGTTTCCAGCCACTGGCCGATGGCCTCGTCGAACGCTGCGGAATCGTTGACCGACTCGGCACTGACCACTTCGCGCAGGTAGTCGACCGAGTACGGCGGGTAGGTTTTGTCCTGAGCCACATCGGCGTAAGCCGCCAGCATCGGGTGCGGCTGACCGGCGCGCAGTACGCGACGCAGCCAGGTCGACTGATACTTCTCCACTTCCATGTGCCGGGTGGCGACGCGTTCGATCGAGGCTTGTTTGTCCTCAGCGAAACCGGCGATTGCCTTGCCTTCCAGCAACAGAAGACTGGCCAGGTCGACACCGGGCAACGGCTTGGCGTGATACGGCTGGGTCAGGTCCTGAATGTGGTGCAGGCCCCAGCCGAGAAAGCGATAACCCCAATACGGATGACCGCTGGCAAACGCCAATCGCGCCAGGCCCATGTATTGATAGGCGCGCCAGTCCGGCCAACTGCGTTCAAGGAAACCAGCAGCGGCATACACCACCGCGCTTTCATGGAAGAAGCCCATGTGGAACGGCGCCTGCGAGCTGTACTGGAAACGCGCGTCGCCGAACGGCTGCGGGCCGAAGCCATAGACCGCGCCGACTGCGCCGGGGTTGTCGCTGAACAGGTTGATGTCGTGGCCGTAATCCGGTTCGTCGGCGGCGCTGGCGAGCACCACGAGAGGCGCGACTTTTTCGTGCTCGGTAACGACGATGAAACGCTGGCGATTCCACGGTGACAGGGTTTGCTCGACCATGACTTGATTGGCCTGCAAGTGCTCACGCTCGGGCAGGTCTTTGCCGGGCAATGGCTGGATGACCATTGCCAGATGTATTTCGGGATTGATGCGCAGCGCCGTGAGGAAGTCGTGGCGCAGATTGTCACTCGGCACTGCGGGCAATTTCAGATTGTCGGGGCGTGGCGGGTACTGAGTGAAGTGCGCGCGGGCGAAGCTTTCCTGTTGCTCCAGCAGCGCCAGCACGGCCGGGTATTGCTCGGTGAGAAACCGCTCCAGCGGCTCGACTTCAACCTGCGGTGCATCACGCAACGCCGGCAGATCCTGCAACGCCAGATAGCTGCCGACCGTATGGTTCGACCAGCCCCAGGCGCTCGGGGCTGTTGCACAAAGCAGCAACAGGAGGAAGGTCAGCTTCATTGCTTGTCGTTCTTATTGGCGGTGCCGAGGGGGATGAGCCTAACAACCGACCCCGGCGCTGACACTGTCCGATCTCACCAGAAAAGTTCTCCGATGGCGCCACATCGAATCGCAATACGCTCCCTGTAGGAGCTGCCGAAGGCTGCGATCTTTTGACGTTGATCTTAAAAAACAAGATCAAAAGATCGCAGCCTTCGGCAGCTCCTACAGGGGATTGATGGTGTTCTTTCAGGCGGGGTATCCGGTGATTTTGCGGATGCTTTGATACAGCGGTTTCAGCTGGCGGTACATGCGCAGGTAGACCTCTTTGTACAGTTGCTCATAGATTTTCCGGGCCTCGGGCTGCGGTGTGAAAACCGCGCCGACCCGGGTCATCGCCGCGATGGCCGTGGGGAAATCCGCATGCAGCCCCAATCCCACCGCACAACAAATCGCCGCGCCCAGACCCGACGCTTCATACACATGCGGACGCTCCGCCGGCAGGCCGAAAATATTCGCCGTGAGCTGCATCGCCGCATCACTCTGCGAACCGCCACCGGCAACGCGTAGACGCTTGACCGAGACCTTCGAACGCCGCTCGATATTCTCCATGCCCTGGCGCAAGGCATACGCCAGTCCTTCCAGAATCGCCCGGTAAATATGCGCGCGGGTGTGCACGTCGCCGAAGCCGATCATCGCTCCTTTCGCCTCGACACCCGGCTCGCGAATCCCCGGCGACCAGTACGGTTGCAGCATCAAACCCATCGATCCCGGTGGAACGGCATCGACCAGTGCATCGAACAACTGCTCCGGCTCGATGCCCTGTTCTTTGGCCTGCTGCATTTCACGCAACCCGAACTCGTTCTTGAACCAGCTGACCATCCAGTAACCACGATAAATCATCACCTCGCAGTTGAACTGATCGGGCACCGCTGACGGGTACGGCGGAATCAACGGGACGATTTCCAGATAGCGCGAGCGGGTGCTGGTGATCGTCGCCGTAGTGCCGTAAGACAGGCACACCGTGCTCGCATCAACCACACCGGCACCGACCACTTCGCAAGCCTTGTCAGCCCCCGCTGCAATCAGCGGCAAGCCTTCGGGAATACCGGTGTGGCGAGCCGCTTCAGCGGTGATGTAGCCAAGGGTTTCACCGGGTTTTTGCAGGCTCGGCAATTGCTCGGGGCGCACCGCCAGCGCCTGCCATTTCCAGTCACTCGGCGCAGCCCATTTCAGCCGTCTGAAATCGAACGGAAGATAGCCGACGCAGCAACCCACCGAGTCGACAAAGCGCCCGCACAGGCGATGCGTGAGAAACCCGGACAACAGCAAAAACTTATCCGTCGCCGCCCACACTTCTGGCTGATGCTGAGCGATCCAATTCGCCTCTGCCTGAGCGCGAAAATAATCCACGGTGCCTTGCGCGCCGACCAGTTTGAACAACCAGCCCCACGGTCCTTTGATCCCGCCTTCGACTTCGCTCTGCCGTTGATCGAGCCACAGAATCGCCGGGCGCAGCGGTTTGCCCTCGGCATCGACATTGATCACCGTGCCGCGCTGAGTGGTCAGTGACACCCCGGCAATCTGCGAACGATCAATGCCGGTCTGCGCCCACACTTGCTGGCACGCCTCGCCGAGTTTCGCCCAGTAATACTCCGGATCCTGCTCGGCCCAGCCCGGCTGCGTCGAGTAATACGCCTGCAACTCGACCTTGCCTTTGCCGAGCAGATTGCCCTGCAAATCGAAAAGCAGCGCGCGCACGCTCTGGGTGCCGTTGTCGATGGCCAGCAGGTAACGCTTGTTCGGGTGGTTATCCATGGAGCTCTCTTCAAGGGGCATCAAGGCGTGGCATCCGGCAAACCGTGATGGCGTTGCCACAACGCCCGATAACGCTGTTCTTCCTGCTGCCAGTGTTCGTCGCGCCAGGCCAGTCGTGGCTGGCAGAGTTGGCGAATGGCGGTGAAATATTCTTCGCCACCGCGCGGCAACAGCAGGCCCAGACGCGTGCGGCGCAGGAGCAGATCGTCGAGGTGCAAAACCATTTCCGCTTCGCAGGCGAAGGCCAATTCCGCCCACAAGGTGTCCGTGGCGCCGACCGTGGCGTGACCGATTTCTTTGATTAATTGCGCCAGCCTTGGCAGTTCTCGGCCATGCCGTCCGGCCAGACGTCGCCACTGTTGGCTGCTCAATTCAGCAATCGACAGCGCAGGCACAGCAGCAAACACTGGCGCGGCGTCATCGACAAACGTGCGACCCAGCATGCTCGCGCAGGCCTTGAGCACTTCGATGGCTTGCGGGCGAAACGTGGTCAGCTTGCCGCCGGCCAACGTCACGCAACCGGGCTCCTGCCACAGCACATGCTCGCGGGTTTCGTTCGACGGCTTGTCTTGATGCGCACCCGCGCTGCCCACCACCGGACGTACGCCGGACCAGGTCGACAACACATCCGCCGCGCTCACTTCGGCGCCGGGAAACTGTTGTGTGCAGGCCGCCAGAAGATAGCCGAGTTCTTCAGCGCTGATGCTCGCGCTCTGATCCAGATCGTCGCGATGGTCGAGGTCTGTAGTACCGACCACCGTCGCGCCCTCCCACGGAAAAACAAACACCGGACGCCGATCGCGCTCATGCAGAAAAGTGAACGCCTGCGCCACCGGCAAACGCCAACCCGGCAGCAATACATGACTGCCACGCAATGGGCGTAATTGCCGTGGTGCCTCAGTCGGCCGCAAACGCTCAGCCCACGCACCAGTCGCCACAGCGAGCACACCGCAGCGCAATTGCAGGGTAGCGCCGCCCTCGCAATCTTCGATTTCAACGCCGCACACTCGGCCGTTTTCACGCAGCAGATGTTCGACGCGCACACCATTGACCACGACAGCGCCATCGGCCCGCGCTTCGCTCAACACACGCATCACCAGCCGCGCATCATCGGTCAGCGCATCGACAAAACAGGTGCCACCGAGCAAGTAGTTTTCCTTCACACCCGGCGCCAGATAACGCAGTTGTTGCGCATCATGAAAGCGATGGCTGCGCCGTCCGGCCAGGGCGTCGTAAACGCTCAGCAAGCCACCCAACACCCGAGGCCCGGGAAAGCCGCCGCGATAGTGCGGCATCATAAAGCTCATCGGCTCGACCAGCCCCGGCGCTTCGTCGAGCAAGCGCTGACGTTCACGTACCGAATCACGAGTCAGGCGCCACTGGCCCTTGGCGATGTAACGCAAACCGCCATGGACCATTTTCGACGATCGGCTAGAGGTGCCCCAGGCAAAATCACGCTGTTCCAGCAGCAGACAGCGCCAGCCTCGACGCGCGGCTTCCCGCAGGATTCCGGCGCCGCTGATGCCGCCGCCGATGACGATCAGGTCCCAGCTTTCCTCGGCCAGCGTCGGCAGAATCTGCTGACGCCATGCGGCGTTCCAGTCCGGATTCATCGCCGTCACTCCGGCAGCAGCGTGCCGGGATTGAGGCGCCCGGCCGGATCAAAGTGTTTGCTCAACGCCTGCAAGGTATCCATCGCCAATGCGCCCTTCTCGCTTAACAGGTACGGCGCGTGATCCTTGCCGACGCCGTGCTGGTGACTGATGGTGCCGTGGTTGTCGACGATGGTCTGGCTGGCCGCGTGTTTGAGCGCTTTCCAGCGTGCCAGCGTCGCCGGGTAATCCGCCGCCGGGCGAAACACGTAAGTGGTGTAGATGCTCGAACCTTCGCCGTAGACGTGGGACAGGTGGGTGAACACATGGACACGCTCGCCCTCAGCGGCCAAGGCCTCGCGCAGGCTGTTTTCGATAAGGTTGAGCAGGTTGTCGACGTTGCTCCAGTCGGTAGCGGTTTCGAGGGTGTCGACCACATAACCGGCGTTCCACAGGTTCTCGCGCAGGTAGGGGAACCGGAAGCGGTTCTGCGCCCATTTCTTGCCGAGCAAGGTACCGGTGAACACGCCGCCGAACGCCTTCAGATGCTGCCGCGCCTGCGTCAGCGACAATGCGTTTTGCCGGCGATTGCCGGTGACGCCGAAGGTCAGCAGGCATTTGCCCTCTGCCGCCCCCCTTAGCTTCAGGTACTTTTCCAGCCAGGCGATTTGTTGCGGATGACCGGCCAGCGCCAGTTGCGTTTCGGTTTCCACGGCGTTGGACAGGCGCAGCATCGACAGCGGTACGCGTGCCTGGGCCAATTGGCGGATCGCCCTTAGCGCTTGCGGCCAGTTGGGTAGAAACACGCCGTAGAAACGCTCATCAGCAGGCAATGCGCTGACCCGCACCTTGACCTCGGAAATGATCCCGAAACGGCCCTCGCAACCGAGCACCACCTCGCGCAGATCAGGCCCGGCGGCAGAGGCCGGGAAGGTTGGAATTTCCAAAGGCCCGGCAAAGGTTTCCAAGGTTCCGCCCGCAAACAATTGCTCGATGCGGCCATAGCGCAACGACTGCTGACCGCTCGAACGGCTGGCCACCCAACCGCCCAGCGTCGACAACTCCCAAGACTGCGGAAAATGCCCCAGGGTGTAGCCCCGCGCCCGCAGCTGACTTTCCACCTGCGGCCCACTCGCACCGGGACCAAACGTCGCCAGCAGGCTCTGTTCGTCGAGGTCGATCAGGCGACTCATACGCGCCAGCGACACCGTCACCACTGGCCGCGCCGAATCCGGCGGATTGATGTGCCCGGCCACCGACGTGCCGCCGCCATACGGGATCAGGCACAGGTCCTGCTCGTGAGCGAGCGCCAGCAATTGGCGGATGTGCTCGGCGGTCTCGGGGAACGCCACCGCATCGGGATAATTGCCCAAAGCACCTTCACGCAACGCCAGCCAGTCCGGCAGGCTCTGGCCCCGCGCATGCAGCAAACGGTCATTGGCATCGACGCTGTACAAGGTATGTGCTTGCAATCGCGATGTAGGCACGCGCGCCAATGCGGCCTCAAGCGAAGCATCGGGCAGCGCGCGCCCCTCGCCCAGTCGCTCATGAAGAAATTCCGCGCCCTGGGCCGGCAGTTCGACCACCGTGGTTGCATCTCCCCAGCCGTTCCAGCGTCGCATGCGTGTGTCCTTCTAACCGTCGGATCAGTGATATTTCAGGCCCCCATACTAGCCAGCGGCCGCAAAGTGTCACGGTCGCATCCGGCCAGTTCGTGTAGCCAATTGAGTCAAACGTCGCGCAAGCGTCAGCCATTTACTTTAGTCGGGGTTTCAAATTACCTTTCAGGCTATTCGTCAGCCTCCGCCGCCATTGATCAAAGGAATGGGATCATGCAATCGCTTGGCTTCACCTCGGTTCCGCCGCTGCTCAAATACCTGCGCCACGCCGAACAGCTGGGCATGGCCATCGAGCCGGCGTTGGCGGCAGCGGGTTTGCAGGCGCAGCAGTTGAGCGACAACACCCTGCGTTTGCCCGGTGAGGCGCATGAACGGTTGCTGGATTATTTCTGCGAACACTCGGGCGATCCGCTGTTCGGGCTTAACGCGGCGAATTTCGTCCTGCCCAATTCGTGGAGCGTGCTCGGTTACATCACCATGAACTGCGCGACGCTGGGCGATGCGATGAGCCGGATCATGCCGTTCGAGAAACTGGTGGGCGACATGGGCGTCAGCCGCGCCGAGGTGCTGGATGGCCACGTGCATCTGATCTGGACGTGCCGGTATCAGCGTCCACGGATTCGTCGGCATCTGGTGGAAAACGTGTTGGGGTCATGGCTGCACTATGCGCGCTGGATCGCTGATACGCAGATGTCGCCGGCCGCAGTCTGGCTCGAACATCCATGCCCGGCCGAGGCCACGCCAGCGCAGTACGAAGGGTTTTTCGATTGCCCGGTGTTGTTCGATCAGCCGTATTCGGCGCTGGTCGTGCCGCTGGCGTATTTGCAGTTGCCGTTGCGTCAGGCCGATGCGCAGTTGCTGCGCACGCTGGAAGAACATGCGCTGGGCTTGATGGCAACGCTGGAGGATGCGTCGCTGGAGCAGCAGGTGAAGAACATCCTGCGGCAGTTGCTCAAGGAAGGCTTGCCACGCAAGGAGCAGGTCGCCGAACAGCTCGCTGTTTCCGTGCGCACGTTGCAGCGGCAGTTGCATCAGGCGGGGACGTCGTATCAGCAGATTCTCGATGATCTGCGTCAGGAGTTGGCTGAGCATTATTTGCTCAACAGCACGTTGCCGATTCAGGACATTGCGCAGTATCTGGGGTTTACCGAACCGAGGTCGTTTCACCGCACGTTCAAGAGCCGACGCGGGATGCCGCCGGGGGAGTTTCGGCAGATGCATCGGGGGTGAATGTTCTGGCCCCTTCGCGAGCAGGCTCGCTCCCACACTTGATCTCGGCTGCTCACAAATTCGATGTTCACCGCGGACCCAATGTGGGAGCGAGCCTGCTCGCGAAGACGTCAGTCGCAGCACCCAATTCCTACAGGTAAATCCTCGATACTTGAGCGCAATAAACATCCCGCACCACAGGTGTTTAAAGACACTCAGCGTTACGCGAAACAGCCCACAAATCCTTGCGCCGCTGCCTACGCCTGCGCCAGAATCCGCCGGCTTGTGCGCCCTGAGCATGCTGCGTAACTTGATTGCGTCACTGATTCCCAGTGATCGAGCTTAGCGGCTCGGCTACATTCGCTCCCCGCTGCACGAGTATCATCCAGTCAGGTATTTGCCTGCGCTTAATGGTAGCTGTGCGCATGGCACCTTCGGGTGCGCCGGGGTGGGATGCGACCGGTCCGCTAACTTGCGCACAGCTGCCTCCCTTTTGCTTAGCGGCGAAATGGATGCGGCTTTAAAAGGTACGCTCCCATGTTCAAAGTAACGCCAAACCCGCCGGTCACTGACCCGGCCTCCCCCTACGAATCCGCCGATTCGAAGAAATTCCACGAAGCCGCCGAGCGCGCGCTCGACCATTATCTCGCCCCACCCACCGCGCAGATCATGGCCACGCCTTACCAACCCAACCGCCTCTACATGGCCAACCCGGCATCCGCGACTGAACCCTTGCTGGTCGACGCCTGCGAAACACTGGGTTCTGCCTCGGTGATGCTCAACGACTTCGCCGCCGTGCTCGAAGGTTCGCACCGCAAGACCCTGCAAGGCATCGCGCAAGTGGTGATGGTGGCGGAAATGGCCGTCAATCAGGTGCTCGATAAGTTCGTGCCGACCGAGTAACGAAAAAGCCCGCGACCCAAACTGTGATGGTTAGGTGGCGGGCTCCTTTTTTCGGTGGGCCATTTTCCCCTCACCCCAGCCCTCTCCCAAAGGGAGAGGGGGCCGACCGAGGTGTCTGGCGCTATACATCGACCTGAATGACCGAGTCGATTATGGATTCGACCGAGCAGGTTCAGGTCGGTGTATCTCTCAAGCATCTCCGGATCGGTCCCCTCTCCCTCCGGGAGAGGGCTAGGGTGAGGGCCGACCGTGGGATGTTCACTAGATACACCGACCTGAAAGTGCTGCCGTAAATCCATAATCGCTGCAGATCTTTCAGGTCGATGTACAGCGCCAGACACCTCGGTCAGTCCCCTTTCCCTCTGGGAGAGGGCTAGGGTGAGGGGCTGTTCAGTTCAGAGACAGATCGCGTTGGTAAACACCAGCCGATTACCAAACGGATCAACGATCGTCATGTCCTGACTCCCCCACGGCATCGCCTGAATGCCCGGGTGCGAAAACTTGTAATCCTTGGCCACCAACTGCTGCTGAAACGCCTCCAGCTCATCCGTCTCGATCCGCAGCGCCGAACCCGGGCACGCATCGCCATGATGCTCGGACAAATGCAACACACACTCCCCACGCGACACCTGCAGATACAACGGAAAATTCGCCTCGAAACGATGCTGCCAGTCGATCTTGAAACCCAGAAAATCGACGTAAAACTCGACAGCTTTGGCTTCATCGAAGATCCGCAGGATCGGGGTGGTTTTGCCGAAGCTCATGGGGTGCTCCCTGACTGATTGGCCCCACAGTGTAGACGGGGTGGATATCAGCAATTCGGCCTGTTGATGGCTTTCTTTAGTCGCAATGTGCCACCACTGTGACGCAGTCCGCGAAACCTCAGTGAAAGTTGTCGCGCAGATCACCGTGGCGAGCGAGAAACCGCCCTTCCCTGCGACCATTCGCCTGTCCGTTGCGATAACTCAAAACACCGTTGATCCAAACGCCGTCGATGCCCTGCGCGGCCCGTTGCGGCTCATTGAAATCCGCGACATCACGCACCGTCGCCGGATCGAACAACACCAGATCCGCCCAATACCCTTCACGAATCTCACCGCGTTCCTTCAAACCAAATCGCGCCGCCGACAGACCGGTCATCTTGTGTACGGCGGTGTGCAGCGGAAACAGCCCGATATCACGACTGAAATGTCCGAGAACCCGTGGGAAAGCACCCCACAGGCGCGGATGCGGGAACGGGTCTTCCGGCAGTCCGTCAGACCCGACCATCGACAACGGATGAGCGAGGATTCTTCGTACATCCGCCTCGTCCATCCCGTAATACACCGCACCCGCCGGTTGCAGGCGTTTCGCGGCATCAAGCAACGGCAGATTCCATTCGGCAGCGATGTCGATCAGGTCTCGGCCGCTGACTTCCGGGTGCGGCGTCGACCAGGTGATTGTGATGCGATGCGCATCGGTGACCTGCTTCAAATCCAGTGTCGATGAACTCGCCGCGTACGGATAACAATCGCAGCCGACCGGATGAGTTTTGGCGGCCTCTTCCAATGACGCGAGCAGTTGCGGACTGCGCCCCCAGTTACCAACGCCGGCACATTTGAGGTGGGAAATGATCACTGGCGATTTCGCATGTCGACCGATCCGAAACGCCTCGTCCATCGCCTCTAGAACCGGGGCAAATTCGCTGCGTAAATGCGTGGTGTACACCGCGCCGAATGCCGTCAGCTCTTCGGTCAGTTGCATCACTTCATCGGTGGAAGCGTTGTAGGCGCTGGCGTACGCCAGACCTGTGGATAAACCCAACGCACCGTGCTCAAGGCTTTCGCGTAACTGCTCACGCATCGCAGCGATTTCTTCTGGCGTCGCGGTGCGGAACAAGTCATCGAGATGATTGCTGCGCAGCGCCGTATGGCCGATCAGTGCCGCCACGTTCAGAGTGGTATTGGCCGCTTCGACCGCCGCGCGGTAGTCGCTGAAGCGTGGATAAACGAATGCCGCCGCCGTGCCGAGCAGGTTCATCGGGTCCGGCGGATTGCCCTTCAATGTCACGGGCGAAGCGCTGATCCCGCAGTTGCCGACAATCACCGTGGTCACGCCCTGGCTGAGCTTGGGCAGCATCTCGGGTTGGCGAATGACCACAGTGTCGTCGTGGGTGTGTACATCGATGAAACCCGGCGCCAGCACGCGCCCGGCCGCGTCGATTTCCTCGGTCGCAGTGGCATCGTGCAAGTCGCCGATACGCTCGATGCGGCCATCGCGAATCGCCACGTCCGCGTGGTAGCCGGGCACGTTGCTGCCATCGATGATCAGGGCGTTGCGAATCAAGGTGTCGTACAGCATGTCAGTCTCCCAGCGGCAGGTGATCGTCGCCGCCACGGTATTCGTCGAGGGCGAGTTTGATCCGCCGCAGACGCTCTTGATTGTCTTCAGGATTGGCCAGTGCCAGCTCGGTCGCCAGCACATCGATGGCGAGCAGCATGCCGTAGCGGGCCGCCGTCGGTTTGTAGATGAACGAGGTTTCTGCACCTTGCAGCGGCAGGACGATGTCGGCCAGTTCTGCCAGTGGCGAGTCGGCGCGGGTGATCGCCAGAATGCGCGCGCCGTAGTTGCGCGCCAGCTCGACAGTCTCGAGCAATTCCGGGGTGATGCCGGTCAGCGAACAGACGATAAGCACTTGTTCGGCGTTGAGGCTGGCGGCGGTGACGCGCATCATCACCGCGTCATGACACACCGCAATCGGGTAGCCGAGGCGCACCAGCCGAACCTGCAATTCGTCGCTGCAAAGCGTCGAGCAACCGCCCATGCCGAAGGCGTGAATCATCCGTGCCTGACCGAGCAATTTCACCGCATCGGCGAAGCGTGACTCGTCGAACCCGGCCAGGTGCTGGCGCAGCGTGGTTTCGATATCGCCGACGATCTGCCCGTAAAACGCCGACTGCTCAGGCGTGCCCGCCGGGTCGAGAAATCGGCTGCCGACGCCGCTCGCCTGGGCCAGTTGCAGGCGCAGATCACGCAGGTCGCGGCAGCCCACGGTGCGGGCGAAACGCGACAGCGTGGCGGTGCTGACTTCGGCGCGTTGCGCGAGGTCTTCGAGGCTGGCGCTGGCGGCGAAACCAACGTCATCGAGCATCAAACGGGCGATGCGGCCTTCACCGGCGCTGAAGGAATCCTGGCGGGCGCGGATCTGGTAGAGGATGTCCATGGGCGGCGGGCTCCGGTTACAGCAGATAAGAAAGGCCGACGGTCAGGCCGAATGCGACCAGCGAGATCAACGTCTCGAGCACGGTCCAGGTCTTGAACGTCTGCGCGACCGTCATGTTGAAGTATTCCTTGATCAACCAGAAGCCGCCGTCGTTGACGTGGGAAAAGATAACCGACCCGGCACCTGTCGCCAGCACCAACAGCTCAGGGTGTGGATAACCCAGACCAATGGCCACTGGTGCGACCACGCCGGACGCGGTGGTCATGGCCACGGTCGCGGAACCGGTGGCGACGCGCATTAACGCCGCGAACAGCCAGCCCATGATCAGCGGCGACAGGTGGAATTCATGAGCGAGGCCGACGATCTGATCGGTCACGCCAGCATCGACCAGAATGCGGTTCAAGCCACCACCGGCACCGACCAGCAAAGTGATGCTGGCAGTCGGCGCCAGACATTCGTTGGTGAACTTGAGGATCGATTCGCGGTTGAAACCCTGGGCGATACCCAACGTCCAGAAACTCAACAAGGTCGCCAGCAGCAAGGCAATCACCGAGTTGCCGATGAACAACAGGAACTGGTTGAAGCTGCTGCCCGGCGTGGAAATCAGGTTGGCCCAGCCGCCGATCAACATCAACACCACGGGCAACAGTATGGTCGCCATGGTGATGCCAAAACCCGGCAGTTTGTCGCGCGGTTCGCGGTCGAGGAATTGTTTTTCCAGCGGGTTATCCGCCGGCAATTGAATGCGCGGCACGATGAATTTGGCGTACAGCGGCCCGGCAATGATCGCGGTCGGAATGCCGATGGCAATCGCATACAGCAAGGTTTGCCCGACCGACGCCTGATAAGCCTGCACTGCCAACATCGCCGCCGGGTGCGGCGGCACCAGCGCATGCACCACCGACAGGCCGGCGACCATCGGCAAACCGACCATCAGAATCGACACGCCAACGCGCCGCGCCACGGTGAACGCAATCGGCACCAGCAACACAAAACCGACTTCGAAAAACAGCGGCAGCCCGACCAGAAAGGCGATGCAGACCATCGCCCAATGCGCGTTCTTCTCGCCGAACTTGTCAATCAGCGTACGCGCCATCTGCTCGGCGCCGCCGGACTCGGCCATCATCTTGCCGAGCATCGTCCCCAGCGCGACCACTAGCGCAATATGCCCCAGCGTCTTGCCCACCCCGGCCTCATACGCCCCCACCACACCCGACGGCGGCATCCCCGCGACCAGCGCAAGACCAATGGAAATCAGGGTGATGACGATGAACGGGTTGAGCCGGTAACGGGCAATCAACACGATCAGCGCAATGATGGCGACGGCAGCATAGACCAGCAGCCAATAGCCGAAGGAAGGTGTCATGCGGTACTCCTCGAAAGGGTCACGTTCGAATGGGTTTTGAAACTCATAAATCATTTCGAGATCGAGATTTCAAATTCCATGAAAGTAATTTTCGTGGAGAGGTAAGTCGTGTCGCTAATGAGTATGTTTTGTCGTGATTAATGAAAATCACACCCTGATATTTTCGTCAGCGAAACCTTTTATAAAAAATCAAGCAGACGATTCCAATGCATGTCTGGAAACAAACAACCAGCAAAAACCAGGCAAAGAACAATAAAGCCGAAGCAGAATAATCCTTTCAGAAGTTTACCTACCAACTACTTAGTTCAAATTTTTTCGCCTTACCTGCAATAGAGAAAATTCCTACAATTAGAACTCCCCGCAGTAAGTTATGTTCATTGCCCGAAAGAAACAATATTAACCGGAAAGCCAAACAATGAGCGACATAAAACTTAACAAACTCAAAATACTTACTGCCACTGCAGGCACTGCAAAAACTGCAACCCCTCAGACTTTTGAAATACATGACATAGCTATGGAATCCACTCTCAGCGTGGCTCAACTGTCCAGAGACCAATACAAGCAAATACAAGAAACCCCCGGTAAAAAGCTAAATGCCGAAATAGCTCACGACTACGCCAGCAGTCTTGCCCGGCAAATAACACGGGAGCAAATGGAGCGCCAGCTTCACAAGACAGATAAAAAACGCGATAAGCGCGCTCTAAATGGCGTTGCGCCAACTTATGAAAAACTATTTGAAGAAAATTGGAATAGTTTTTGCGCCCAAAACGATTTAAATGCTATCGACTCGCCAGCAGCTTATCTGCGCGCCCTGTACATTTTTTCGGGCCAGCTTGATTCGGAAGAAAAATACGCGCGCAGAATAAGCGCGATTCGTCCAGATATTGCCACTCAACAGATAGATGCTTCCAGTGTTTTTGAACCACTCCCGGCATTGCAACTCGTCAACAGGGTGCTGGGCGATAAAATAAAAAATCACCCAAAGCACGACAACGACAAGACGTCTCAGGAGATAATGTCCATACAGTCTAAACCTCTTTTCTTCCCCTACCATCACCCTCATCGACAATGTGTAGTAGCGCTCGCTGCGAAGAACCTTGGATTGGGCATTCTTGACTATAAATTGCAATTGCCAAATATGTTTTTTCAGGACTCTGACAAGGTAAACGTGGAACTGCTTTGTAAAGCTCAGATAAAGATGTCGAATCTGAGCGAAAGGCAAATCAAAATCCTGACGGCCAAGCTCGCGGAATATAGCAGTCCAACAGACACGGAGACAGGTGCTATACACAGCGTTGTAGATAGATCGATGATAAACGAAGGTCGCTACGACCTTAACCTGTTTGCCTCCCAAACCCATTGCTCGCCGTCGGAAATCAAACAATTCATTGATCTTCAAATTTCCAGATCATACCCATCAAGCGATAAGCACCTTGTAGTGGACAAAGCACCCGACAGCGAAGAAAAAATCATTTCGCTGACTTACGAAAATCCAGACGCACATATGTTTACTGCCCTTGATCGTGTCCAGCGCATGATACGTTTGCACAGGTGGAGCAACATTTCACCGGGGGAACTCGACACTCTGGTCTACAGTGCAATTTACAGCGATGGCAGTGACACATTTATTCCCAGGTCCACGCTGCGCGCCGTGGGTGTTTATCAATATCTCAATCAACATTATGGGATTGAGGCAGAGGAATTCGCAGCCCTTCTGTACCGCTTACCCACCCAGTCGGTCAACGGCCGGGCTTCTTTGTTTGATCGTGTTTTCCACCGCGATCTCCCGGCAGCCAATTTATTTAAACAAGAAGGAGGACTCCCTGAAATATCTGCCATCCGCCTTGCCGACGGTATGGATCTTCAAATTACGCAAGAGTCGCGCGACTTGTGCATAAAATTGGCCACAACCCACTTGAAAAGCCTGCATCAAAACTTACAGACCGCTTCATCTCTTTATCGTCAGGCACGCATAGCGCGGCTGTTTGGTTTATCCCCCCTTGAATGCACGGAGCTAGTCAATTTACTGGGGGGCAAAGCATTCGAGCGATTGCTGGTATCAGGAGAATTGAGCAGCAAATGCGAACCCGACATCCTCCATCTGTTGATGGCATTGGACGGGGTGATGACTTGGTTACGATCAGCCGGCCTTACAGTCGCACAACTGTTGCGCATGCTCAAACGCCACTTGCCTTCTGCTCGTGAAACACTTCCCGTGCATGTCGCTGCGATAAGTGCCATGCGAGATACCACCGCTGAAAAAGAACAGGCCCTTGCTGTGCACCAGTTGCTGCAGGACGTCGCAGGGCTTTCGGTGCAATACGTTCCGTGCGTCATGAAAATGGCCAATACCACCGAGCAAAAAATATGTGAGGAAATCAAGAAAGGAAAATCCCTGCTATTACGCGAGTCACTGGCCGCCGCTGAAATCTGCCAGGCATTAAACATAAGCAGCGAAATATTGCTCAACTTGCTGAGCGATTACAAACTAATCAAATCGGACTGGGGAAGCGCATTTAAACTGCAAGACCTCTATTGTCTCGAACGCTTCGCCAATTACAGCCGGCACAATCCAGGCGCGAGTCACGAGCTTCTCGGCTTACTAAAACTTTCCCGTACCAATGATTCAAAAACAGCCAACGACGCGTTGGCAAATTTTCTTGTTACCGAGCAATCCCTGACCACTCTGACCAAGGAGTTACCCACGGAGAAAGTTGAAAACATGCAGCAACTGGACTGGATCATCCGCCACCTTGAATTATCCAAAAACACGGGGCTTTCGTTGAAAAAACTGCGTGACATCTTGAAGTTGAACAGCGAAAGCTCAATGAATGAATGGCGTACCGTCGCTGCCGAACTTCTCCACAATGCAAATGTTTAAGGGAATAAACGTGAACAACATAGAAATTCAAAAGCAGTTGGAAGAGGGGCTGCGCGATGCCCAGGTAGCTTATTATCTCCACCTCGAAGTGTCTGCAAACCCCAAAACGGAAGTCAAGACTGCCGAAGCGCTTTACGATCACTGTTTGCTCGATGCACTCATCAGCAACGATGTTTCGGCGACGCCGGTCAGCTTTGCCATCTCCAGCCTTCAACATCACATCGAACTGATTTTTACTCGCGGTTCGTCCGGTTATTCAAAGAGCGAGGAGCAGCGCTCTTACTGGCACAATGTTTTGAGTCATTACCCGACTTGGGCAGCCCACCAGCAACTGATGTATTTCCCTTCGCTTTATCTTGATCCAGCATTGCGGGTCGATAAAAGCGAAAACTTTTGCCAACTGGAAAACGATTTGACACAGGGACGGATCGACTCAGCGACCGCGCAAAAAGCAATACTGGGTTATCTGACCCGGTTTGAAGAAGTGGCGAACCTGAGTATCCTCAATGGTTATATCGATGGTGATGACGTCGACAACGGTGTTCATTATGTGCTGGCCAAATCGCGCTCAGCTGATCGCTATTATTGGCGCTCGCTCGATATGTCGCAGCGGCCAGTGAGGCTCACCACTGAGGGAGCCGAGAAACTCAAGCGCCCTGATCCTCTAGCCTGGAGTCAATGGGAAAAAGCAGATGTTCCGATTTCACAAAATGCCATTCAACACACCATTCGGCCCGTTTGGTTCAACAATCGACTATATGTATTCTGGGCAGAGAGTCACCATCAGCATCCTGACCAGCTTACGGATAAAAACACAAGAGGACAAAGCAACCCACAACTTAAACTTATTTATGCGTGGCGTAAAATCGACGGCACCTGGAGCCTGCCAAAAACATGTCTCGAGGGCTTTTTCCAAGGTTACCCGAACACAAAAACCGAGGATTTTAATAAACGTGTCTCGATCTACGCTTATGAACAAGATAATCAGATCGCAATAGGCCTGTCACTGGGTGACGTTAGCCTGACTGGCCATATCGATAAGAATTTTTTTGTTAAAGCAGCGGATAGAAGTACCTTTACCAAAGCACAAACAGAGAAATTGAAGGCCCTTTTAGAGGCCGTTAACCCTCGACGCGTAATGACGAAAAACAATGAAAACACTTACTGGGATATCGTTGATGAAGACTCATCGCAACTATTAAAACGTACCGTTCAACCGGATGAAACGACTCTATCCCATGAGAACATGATCAGTCTCGACACCGGTTTTGCCGCCGAAATGATTCGCCGCGCGGAAAACAGTCTGGACGAACTGTTCAACCTCGACTCACCGACATCCGAACTGTCCGCGCCAGGTTCAGCCCACACGAGGGATAAGGCGCTGGATTTTCATGGCGCTTACGGACAGTACTTCACAGAACTGTTTTTGTACGTCCCATGGCTGCTCGCGAGTCGCTTGAATGCCGAGCACCGTTACGAAGAAGCGATAAAATGGGTCAGTTACCTCTTCGACCCTTGGGGCCAGGATAACAATGGCCAGCAACAACTCTGGAAATCAGAACCCCTGAATCCTGTCGAAGAGCCTTCCTATGCGCATAAAAACCCCTACGACCCGCATCAGATTGCGCTCAGCCATCGCGTGCATTTTCGCAAGGCGGTGTTTTTTCTCTATATCGACATTCTGCTCAATCGCGCTGACGAGGCTTATCGCCGCCTGACAACCGAGAGTCTTAACCAGGCGAAGTCGCTCTATCTGCAAGCGCGTCATCTGCTTGGCAATCGCCCGGTGATCAACGGGCGGAAAGACCTCTGGGAGCCGATCACACTTGAGACACTGGCAAACGATGACCTGACGGAGATGAAACAGCTTGAACAGGAGCTCATCAAGAAGGATGGCAACGTCCCGCTGCATCTGAACAGGCAAAAAAACCCGGTACAACTGCAGCTCCCGGCGATCAAACATCTGCGTATTCCATTCCATCCGGATTTACTCAAGCGTTGGGATCAGGTGGACAGTCGCCTGTATAACTTGAGGCATGGTCTGGACATCGCCGGTAAACGCCAGTCCGTTCGCTTGTTCGAATCGCCTCAAGACCCACGCACGCTGTTGCTGACAGCCAACTCCGGTGGCCAGAGCGGCACGCCTTCGGCCCTTGCCTCGACGCAAATCCCGCATTACCGCTTCAATGTGATGCATGGACAGGCGTTGAGCGCCGTTGACAGTCTGATTCAGTTCGGCTTTACGCTCCTCTCACTGATCGAGCGTCAGGAACAATCGCAATTTCAGGAAGTGCAGCAACAGCAGGCCTGGGCGCAGGCATCGCTGGCGGTTGACTTACAGACACAGGCATTGCGCGGCGAACAGCAGAATCTCAAAGCGTTGCAGGTGGGCAAAGCGATCGTGCAGCAGCGGTTTGAGCATTTTGAAACGTTGCTCAAACAGGACCTCAGTGCCGAGGAGACCAATGCCAGTCAGTTGTACTTGCGCAGCGGTGTAGCCGAACAACTGGCTTTAGCCTCCCAGGCCGGTGCCGGTGCCCTGATGCTGGCGCCGAACACTTTCGGCCTGGCCAATGGCGGCATGCGTTGGGAGGGCGCATTGCATGCCTTGAGCGCCATCGCCCAAGGGGGAGCGGCCGCTGACCGAACGGCCGCCAGCCACCTGGATCGTACGGCACAATTCACCCGGCGCCGTGAAGAATGGACACTTGCGCGTGATCAAGCCGCACTGGAGCTGACCCAGATCGACGCCCAGTTGAAATCGCTGGAGGAACAGCAGAAAGCCACAGAGCTATTGATGCGTCAGGCGCAAACAGCTTTGTCCCAGGCCAAGAGCAACTACGACTTCCTCAGCACGCGCTTCTCCCAGGCACAGTTGTATCAGTGGCTTGGCACTCAACTCGCCCCTATCTACAGTCAGGCTTACGACATGACCCTGGTACTGTGCAAGGCCGCCGAGGCAGCCTGGCAGTACGAGATTGCCGATTTCAGCACAGTCTTCCTGCCGCATGGCACGTGGCAAAATTCCCGGCGTGGGCTTGGAGCCGGGGGAGCCGCTAAAGCTGGCCTTGATGAAAATGCATGCAGACTACTTGCAGCGCAATTGCAGGGAACTGGAGATTCGCAAAACGGTATCGTTGCGTCAGCTCAAAGCCGCCAGCAATGAGGACTGGAGCAAAGTCCTGAGTGATTTCAAATCCACGGGCAAGTGCAATTTCGCCTTTACAAAAAAACTGTTCGAGCAGGATTACAAAAAGCACTATCTGCGCCGGATCAAAACCATCAGCGTTTCCTTCCCGGCAGTTCTCGCGCCGTATGAAAACGTTCGGGCGACCCTGATGCAGCTCTCCAGCGAAGTCCAGCTGACATCCGCACCGGACTCGCCAGCCCTGAAAAACCAACGGGTCAACGAAATGATCGCGCTGTCGACCGGCGTTGACGATAACGGCCTGTTCACTCTTAATTTCAACGACGAGCGCTACCTGCCATTCGAATTCACCGGCGCCATTTCCAGTTGGAGTCTGTGCCTTTCCAATCAACAAGAGCGAACGACTTTCATCGACTCGCTGACTGACGTGCTTGTTCACATCAGCTACACGGCCAGGTCGACGGGAGGCCAGCAATGAGTCGCCCTGAG
This sequence comes from Pseudomonas sp. AC242, assembly GCF_979258655.1. NCBI lineage: Bacteria > Pseudomonadati > Pseudomonadota > Gammaproteobacteria > Pseudomonadales > Pseudomonadaceae > Pseudomonas > Pseudomonas sp. AC242. The sequence continues at coordinate 50,465 of NZ_OZ409873.1, read as the reverse complement.
TCCGTTTCCATCAATATTCCGGCGCTGCCCAAGGGTGGTGGTGCCATTCAAAGCGTGGGTAAAGGCTGGGGGCCTGTAGGACCGACCGGCGCTTCCAGTTTCCAGTTGGCGTTGCCGATCTCGACGGGGCGCGGGTTTGACCCGGCCATGACCCTGGGTTATTCGAGCTCGGCAGGCAACGGCGTGTTCGGCATCGGATGGAATCTGCCGACACCGGCAGTGACCCGCGTGACCGGCAAAGGGGCGCCCACTTACACCAGCGAAGACGAAGTTGCCGGCCCGGACGGCGTCGAGTGGTATCCGGCGCAGTCGAGCCGACACGACAAGTACAATAATCTTGATCTGAAAAAAAGCTACACGGTAACGCGCTATCTGGCTCGAGTGGAAAGCGCTTTCGACCGGATTGAACACTGGTCTACCGACGATGACCCCGCCGGTTTCTGGCTGGTTCATGCCGCCGATGGCACCCTTCACCTGTTCGGCCGCCAGGCCATTGCACGACGGGCCGACCCTGCGGATCTACAGCGCGTCGGCGAATGGCTGCTGCAAGAAAGCGTCAACGCTTCAGGCGAGCACATCTACTATGAATATCAGGCCGACGTTGCTGCTGGTAAAGCGACGGCACAGCGTTATCTGAGCCGTGTCTGCTACGGCAACGAAAAATCTCAGCAACACCTGTATCTGTGGCATCCGAAGCGCCTGGAGTCCGTGCGCTGGCATTTTGAACTGGTATTGGACTACGGCGGACGCGATACCGGGTACTCGCAAAAACCCGGATATGTCGCTGGCAATGCAGTCCATCGCGAAGATGAAGTTCTCAATTACGCTTACGGGTTTGAGTTGCGCACGAAGCGCTTGTGCCGGCAGATTCTGATGTTCCATTGGTTCCCCACCGAACTGGGAGACGACCCGCAGCTAGTCAGGCGCCTGCTGCTCGACTATCAGCAAACCGAGGCGGGTTACCATTTGCTGTCAGCCGCTCATCAGCAGGCATTCGACGCGGCGCCCGAGCCCGAAAGCCATCCGCCTGTTGAATTCAGCTACAGCGAATTCAATTCGCAACCATCGGCCTCTGCCTGGACATCCTTCAGCCAGATGCCCACGGTCGAGAGCCACCGCATGGAGTGGGTCGACCTGTATGGCGAAGGCTTGCCAGGGTTGCTCTACCGACACCAAGACCACTGGCGTTACCGTGAGCCGTTACGCGGCAAGCCGAACACCGACCACGTCGTGTACGGCGAAGGGCAGCTTCTGCCCGCCCTGCCAACGCTGAACAATGCATCCCGGCAATCGCTGTCCGACCTGACCGGCGACGGGCGTCTGGACTGGGTCATTGCGCAACCGGCCATGAGCGGTTTTTTCTCCATGTCGCCGAATCGGTCGTGGACCGACTTCAACGCTTTCAATGCGTTTCCTCTGGACTTCTTCAACAACAAGGCCCTTCAGGCCGATCTGATGCGGCGAAGGCTTGGCCGATCTGGCAATGATCGGGCCACGCAGCGTCCGGCTGTACGCCAACCAGAGGAGTGACGGGTTCAGCGCTGCACATGAAGTCGCCCGCTCCGATGACGAAGATAACCTTCCGATTTTCAGCGACTCGAAGCAGGAGCTGGTCGCGTTCAGCGATCTGCTTGGCAGCGGCCAGCAGCATCTGGTGCGCATCCGTCACGATGAAATCAAGGTGTGGCCGAACCTTGGTCGCGGGCGTTTTGGCACGGGCCGGGTTTTAACCTGGCCCGGTCTAGCGCGCGAAACTTTCGACGCTTCGCGCATTCGTCTTGCGGATCTGGACGGTTCGGGCGCCGCAGACCTGATTTACCTGACAGCTGAACACGCGATGATTTTCGTCAATCGCGCCGGCCACGGCTTCGATTCAGCAGTGACGTTGACCTGGCCCGAGACTTGGCGCTTCGACGATCTGTGCCGTGTCGATCTGGTCGACACCCGTGGTCTGGGCTGCTCCAGCCTGGTGCTCCATGCGCCCCGAAACTCCCCACATCACTGGCGCTATGACTTCGTCCCGCACAAGCCCTACCTGCTGACCACCTCAAACAACAACATGGGGCAGTCCACGAGCATTGTTTACCGCAGTTCCGCGCAGGAATGGCTGGACGAAAAAACCGAGCGCCTGAAGGGGAAAAAGGTCGACCTGACCTGCCACTTGCCCTTTGCCTTGCATCTGGTCAGGAGTCAGACGCAACGGGATGAAATCACTGAAAATCAGCTGACTCAACGCTTCAACTATCGCCAGGGCTACTACGACAGCAAGGAGCGGCAACTGCGCGGATTTGGGCTGCTGATCGAAAGCAGCAGCGAACGCTTGTCCAGTGCCGACCTCATGCCGCCGAGCAGAACCCGCCAGTGGTTTCATACCGGCCAGCCAAGCGAGCCATCTCGCCGCGGCTACGACATATCCGACAAACACGCGCGCCCCTTGGGCAATGTCTATGTGAGTCGGTATCAGGACGCAAAAGACCTCGCCGTCGAAGCGACCGATGAAGCCACCCGCCGGGCGATTGCCAGGGCCCTGTGCGGGCGCCTGTTGCGGCGCGAGGTCTTTGATCTCGGCGCAGGGTCGAAATTGCGCAAGCTGCTGCAGGTTGAAGAACACCGTTATCACGTGCGCCTGCTGACACCACAACAGGTTGCGCGAAACCACGTCCGTGTACTGCCTCTGGAACTCGAATCGATTAATTACAACTACGACGGCTTCGTTGCAGATCCGCAATGCCTGCACACGATCAATGCCCGCCGGGACCGGTTCGGTGCCGTAGAGCAGAGTTTCCAGATCCATTACGCGCGACGCCTGACCGCCAGTGACACCGCCCCCTTCGATCAAGTCCATGAAAGCGACTGGTGGAAAGACGCCCATGACCCGGCGCAACAGCGCTTCTACATCAGTGAGCACTGTGCCGAATACATTCATCTCAGCGATGATCAGGGCTGGCGTCTCGGCCTGCCATGGCGCCAGCGCAGCCAGGCATACGAAGCAGGTAAGTCAACGGCAGTCGATGGGTTGAACCCAAGTGACATCAATTACGAAAAGTTCGCGAAATGGCTTGTCGACTCTGGCGTTGCGAAGACGGGAGTGTTGACCGGATTGTCTGTACAACGCTATCAAAACGCCCGGAGCGGCCTGGTATTGCCCGACGGCGTGGCTGAATTCGCCGGCATTGGCGCCTACGTCGAAACAGCTGAATTTGATCAATCAGCCCTGCGTGCCTTCGATACCCTGGCGCCCGATCTTCGGCCAGACGACGCGTTGCTGAGCCGTTTTGGCTATGAGCGCATGAGCGACTGGCTCGCGCCCGCCGGGGCGCAAAACACGTTCTGGTCGGTCAAGAGCGGCTTCGTGACCGTGGCCTCAGGAAAAGGCTTCCATAAACCTGAGTCCCTGCAAGCCACCGCACTCCAGAGTCGGGTGACCGTAGAGCATGATGCGTATCACTGCTGTGTGCTCGCCATTCGTCAGGAGGATGGCTGCACCACCCAGGCCAGATACGATTACCGTGTCATGGCACCAACGCAAATCACCGACGCCAATGGCAACATCAATGAAGTGCTGATGAACCCTTTCGGTCAGGTACTGGCCAGCAGTGTGCATGGAACCGAGCAGGGCCGACCGGTCGGATTCGCCAGGCTGAGCAGCTACCGACGACCGGACTCGCTCACACCGTCGAGCGCAATTGCCGATCCGCAGGGCGCACTGCAGAAAGCTGCAAGTGTCGCCGCCTACGATGTGTTCAGCTGGATGGGCCGCATTAAAGAAAACGCACGGCGCGATATCGAATGGCTGAAGCGCTGCGTAGCACAAGGTCTTCTGTTACCCGACGGCCACATCTGCACACGCGCCCGCGAACTTGCCGCCAGTGGCGCTCGGCTGAGCGGTGATGCGCAACAACTTGCAGCACTGATTCAGCAGGCACATCGCGAGCCCGTGCACACAGCCTTGTTGAGTGCGGACCGTTATCCCGACGATCAGCAGCAGATCCATATTTCCCTGAGCTGCCTTGATGGCTTCGGGCGGGAGTTGCAAAGCAAACAAAAGGTCGATCCGGGACTGGCATACCTCGTCGGCGACGACAACAGACTCGTCCTCGTTAACGACGTCGCGCACGAAAGCGCCACCACCACACGCTGGTGCGTCACCGGCAGGCAGGAATACAACAACAAGGGCCTGCCAATCCGCATCTATCGACCGTACTTCGCCGATCGTCACTGCTACGTCAAGGACACGTCGATGCGCACACTGGACCATTACGACCTCCAGCATTACGACGCACTGGGCAGACCGACCGAAACATTTCTGGCAAAACAGGGCGCGATTTCATACCTGCGTCGCCACCGTTATCACCCTTGGTATTCAGTCATGGAAGACGAGAACGACACCCTTGAAGAAGTCATGTCCGCCACCTCGAAAGGAGTGCAAGCATGAGCGCCCGCCTGCACAACAAGACACCTGACGTCAGCGTCATCGACAGCCGTGGACTGATGGTGCGCCACATCGCTTATTACCGCAGCAGTGAATCGGAGGTACCCGCAACCCCCAGGGTCACGCGGCATACCTACGACACTGCCGGACACCTGATCGAGCAGTGGGATGCCAGACAGGACGCACGAAAACTCGTGCCTAATCGCACGATGTCCTACTCGCTGGCCGGCACGCCATTGGGCGTGGTTTGTGTCGATTCCGGATGGAGCCTGTCACTGGCTCAGGCCACCGGCCAGCCTGGCAGGCGTTGGGATCAACGCGGCAACCTCTGGAACATGGAATATGATCGCCAGTTACGCCCGGTGAGGGTCGATGAACAATCGCCCGGTCAAGCCATGCGCGTTGCCGAACGCTTTACCTATGGCGACAGCTCTGTCGACTCGGCACAGCGCAATTGCTGCGCCCGACTGGTGCGTCACGATGACAGTGCGGGCACGTTGTCGAGCAATGCCTATGCGCTGTGCGGAGAACCGTCCGACCAAACACGGCAACTGTTAATCGCTGCACAATTGCCCGACTGGCCAGACACCGTCGAAAAACGTGACGCCCTGCTTGAGGATCGACGCCATACCACACATTGGCAGTACGACAGCAGCGGTACGATGCTCGAACAAACCGATGCGAAAGGCCACACCCAACGCTACAGCTTCAATGTCGCCGGGCAGCTCAAAACGCTGCACCTGAAGATCGCCGACCAGCCCGCCGAACGCGTGATCATCAGCGACATCGAGTACAACGCGTTTGGGCAGATCCAGTCCCAACGGGCCGCAAACGGCGTGATCAACCGCGCGAAGTACGATATGGCCAGCGGTCGTCTCTGTGAGCTGAGTGCCTCGAAGGCTGGCCGGGTCCTGCAGGATTTGCAGTATGTCTTCGACGCAGTGGGCAACGTCTTGTCCATTGCCGACAAGGCCCAGCCCGCCAGCTTCGCGAACAATCAACAGGTACAGGCCGTCAGCCGCTTCACGTATGACAGCCTTTACCAATTGACCAGCGCCACCGGCCGCGAGGCACAGGCAGCAATCACCCAGCCGAAACTGGTGCCCGCTGCCAGCATGACCATTGCGGTCGGAGAGTTGTTCAACTACACCCAGCAATTTTCTTACGACACGGGCGGCAATCTGACGACCTTGCGCCATGTTCGCGATGGCAATCAATACACGAGAAACCTGCACATTGCCGAAGACAGCAATCGTCTTGTTGCCTGGAACCAGAGCGATCCGGCCACCGACACGGCCATGGGCTGGGATGTCCATGGAAATCTGCTGACCTTGCAGCCCGGTCAGCCGCTGCAATGGAATGCCTTGAACCAATTGGCTGGCGTGACACTGGTCAGCCGTGCCAACGGCGCCAATGACGAGGAACGCTACACCTATGATGGCAGCGGTCAGCGGGTGCGCAAATCCCGCACGTTTCACGGCGGGACGCTCACCCATCGCGATGAGGTGGTTTATCTGCCGGGACTGGAATTGCGTTCGCAGAACAAGCAGCGTCTGGAAGTCATTACTCTGCAGGCCGGTCGATGCAACATCCGTTATCTGCACTGGACTGAGGGCAAACCTGCAGCCATGGGCTCCCGCCAGCAACTGCGCTATAGCCTGGACGAACCCTGTGGATCTTGCATGCTGGAACTTGATGACGACGCAAATCTGATCAGCCAGGAAGCGTACTACCCTTTTGGAGGCACGGCCTGGAGCGCCGCGCGGTCAGCAATCGAGGCGCAATACACAACGGTGCGCCACTCGGGCAAGGAACGCGACAGCAGCGGCCTGTATTACTACGGACACCGCTACTACGCCCCTTGGTTGCAACGCTGGATCAGCGCGGACCCAGCCGGAACCGTCGATGGCTTGAACCTGTTTTGCATGGTGGGCAACAACCCGATCAGATATAGCGATCAGGGCGGCTTGCAGAAGTACGAATCGTTGAACCATCTGGACATTCCAGCCAGCGCGATTGCAAGAGCCCCTTTCGCTCATTTGATAGATCAACCGAACACTTCCTACGGCAGGTTCTCGACAAAAACCCGGTGGCTGACCGGCACGCCAGCCGAAAATGCCATGCCCGAGCCCAAGGCTAAAGGCAAACCCAGGAGAAAAGCGCAAAAGCGGTCCGAGTCTGACCCTGGCCCGCCCAGCGGAAAAACTCTGAAACAGTACATCGCACATGCCAGTTACGTCATGCGCAGCGGTTCTTCAGAGATGACCACCTTCCATAACTTTCAAGGCAGCCCAGCGGGAAAAGATGTCTTTCTAGGCATTAACTCGTACCCGACAGAAAGATACCGGGAATTTCAAGTTCCAACTATGGAAGGCGCCAAGAAGAAGAAGGAAGACAGGATAGACAGTGACTTTCTGCCCCCGGGTGATTTGGGTACGTATACCGTGGCGTCGAGAAGACGATTCAAGAAGGGCCTGCGTGAAGAATACAGACGCAACGGGGTATTTCTGCATCCCGAAACAATGAAACTGATCATGAATCATGTTCGGGCACATTCCGAATTTCCGATCCGCGCAGGCGTTGCCGGCTTGCATGCTGACGTGCAGACCATCAACGACATTGCCAATAAATTGCCTCTCGATGATAAAGGTAAGTTCGATTCGATAGGCTTCAGGAATGCGTTGTCGGACACCGTCGTTTTTGTACACAAACTGACTAAACCTGGACTCAATCAGGCCTTCCCTGCCTGTGGCAACTGCACTGGCATCATCCCTGACACGGTCACTGTTGCTACCGGCATCCTGCCGTTAGGGCGCCATGCCGAGGGCTCTCGCCGAAGGCTTATATCTGGTTAATGCCTGAGCGTCCTGTACCGGTTCATACCATGGCGCAGGCGTCTGAGCAGCATCGGGCAGATTACTCTGCCCGATACGACTTACAGCGTCAGAGGAGCCGCTCATACCATCTCTTTACGAATCCATTCCACCACCGACGTACGCTTCGGCACCCAGCCCAGCAGTTCGCGGGCGTGTTTGCCGCGTACGCGGCTGTTGGAGCCGAGGCCATAGTTGGCCATTTCGTAGCCCCATTCGGCTTCAGCGTCTTTCAACGGCCAGTCTTTTGGTTGACCTAGGTTCAGGGCTTCGGCCATGGCGGTGGTCATGTCGATGAACGATGCTTCACCGCTTTCAACGAAGTAGAAAGTACCCGGAACGTTCTTGGTCAGCGCCAGCAGATACAGGGCGACGACGTCTTCGATGTGCACGTTGGACCAGATGTTCTGGCCTGTGCCGACATGGCGCACCACGTCACTTTTGCGTGCTTGCTTGAGTAGTCGCGGCAACTGCACGCTGTCGCGATTGACGCCCAGGCTATGGCCGTAGATCAGCGTGTTGCAGATGACGGCGGAGTTCACGCCGTCCTTCGCTGCTGCAAGGATCAGGTTGTCGATGGCCACACGTGCGGCCTTGTCGACGGTCGGTTCTGGCAGGTTGTCCTCAAAGTAGATGACATCGCTGGACTTGCCGCCCGAGGCATCGCCGACGATGCTCGAACCGCTGGTGTGCAGGAATACTTTATTGGAACCGCGCAAGGCATCGAGCAGCGCTTCGACCGCACCGCGATGGTCGCTGCTGGCGGCGTTGATCACCGCATCCGCAGCGCGGGCCTGTTCGACGAGCAGTGCTTTGTCATCAAGAGTGCCGATGACCGGGGTGATGCCAAGCGCTTTCAACTCAGCAGCCTGCTCGGCGCTGCGCACCAGTCCGGTGACTTGATGCCCGGCCTGAACCAGACCGGTAGCGATCGAACCGCCGATAAATCCGGCAGCGCCGGTGACGAATACGTTCATGAATTAACTCCCTGCGTGAGTAAGTGATGGGACGAGTATCGGCCCGCGAGCCGAAGGGAAAAACCCGCCCCCGCCCAATTCACTCTTGCGCAGAGGTCACGAATCAGCCCTTGAAATCAGCGCTGGCGTAGGCGGCGAGTTTGCTCTGGATAAAATCGAGGAAGCACTGAATGCGCAGCGCCAGTTGCGAGTTACGGTAGTACACGGCGTTGATCGGTTGGCGATAACCGCTGTTGAATTCACCGAGCAGGACTTTCAGGCGCCCGGCCCGAATGTCATCGATGGTCATGAAGTGCGACAGGCAAGCGATGCCCTGCCCTTCCAGCGCCAGATGGCGCACGGTCTCGCCGCTGGAGGCGCTGATTGCCGGGGTGATCGGCCAGCGGTCACCGTGCACGTAGCGCAGCGGCCATTGGTTGAGGCCTTCGTTCTGGGTGAAGCCGAGCAAGGTGTGTTCGCTCAGGTCGGCGACTTGCTGCGGCGCGCCGTGCTTTTCCAGATAGGCCGGGCTGGCGACGATCAGCAGCGGACTGCAACCGAGCGAGCGCGCGTGCAGCGTCGAATCGGCGAGAGTGCCGATGCGGATGGCGACGTCGGTGCTTTGTTCCAGCAGGTCAATGATCAGGTCGTTGCTGTTGAGTTCGAGCTGGATGTCCGGATAGAGCCGGCGGAATTCGTCGATATACGGGACCACCGCGTGGAGCATGAACGGCGATGCGGCATTGATCCGCAAGCGCCCGGACGGCGTTTGCTGGCGCGAGGACAGGCGTTCTTCGAGTTGATCCATCTGATCGAGAATCAGCTTGGCCTGTTCGAAGAAATACTTGCCCTCTTCGGTCAGATCCATGCGCCGCGTGGTGCGGTTGATCAGTGTAGTGTCGAGCTTGGCTTCCAGCTTCGACAACGTGCGACTGACCGCCGACGGCGTCTGCCCGACCTGTTCGGCGGCGGCGGAAATCGAACCGCATTCGATCACGCAGACGAAAATCTGCAACTCATCGGATCTGGCTTTCACGGGTGTCCTCTTTGAAATCGCCAAGATCGCAGATGACTGCAACGCGCTGTAGGAGCTGCCGCAGGCTGCGATCTTTTGCTGTTACCACCGATAGTAGCCCGAAACCATTCAGGCCTTGAGAGCAAACACCTCGGTCAAATGCTGCTCATAACGCGCCACATCAGCCTCAATGTTCGGCCGCTTCATCACGTCCACACACAAAAAGGTCGGCAACCCGGTCATGCCCAAAAATTCATTGGCCTTGTGAAACGGGAAGTACACCGCATCCACGCCTTTGGCTTCAAAGAAGTCAGTCGGGTCATCGAACGCTTGCTGCGGTGCATTCCAGGTCAGCGACAGCATGTATTGCTTGCCCTGAATCAGACCACCGCTGCCGTACTTCTGCGAGGCGTCGGAACGGGTGCGGCCATCGCTGGCGTAGAGGCTGCCGTGGCCTTCGGTGAAGACTTCGTCGAGGTACTTTTTCACCGTCCATGGCGCGCCCATCCACCAGCCCGGCATCTGATAAATGATCACGTCGGCCCAGAGAAATTTCGCCACCTCTTCGGCAGCGTCGTAGCCCTCGTCGATGAAGGTGGTTTTGACGTCGACACCGCCGCGATCGAGCACGCTCAGTGCAGCCTCGTGCAGGGTGGTGTTGTAGCGACCGTCGGAGTGAGCAAATTTTTTACCGCCATTGAGCAACAGCACTTTTTTCATGAGAAAGCCTCGGCGCAGCCATTGGGCTGGGTGGAGAAGAGAAATGGGAATGGCGGCAGATTAACGATCCGCCTCGCGCGGAATAAGCCGGTTTTGCGCAAAATACATTTGATCAAAAAGCACGAATTGAATGCCGATTGTTGCCATAGCATTTGCGGCCATCAGAATTTGAGGAGTTGCTGCGATGATTGAACGCCAGGGTTTTATCCTGCACGCCAAGACCCGCCCGGAAAAAGCCGAGGCGTTTGAAGCGCTGTTTCGCGCTTACATTGAGCCGAGCCGCGCGGAGCCGGGCTGCATCGAGTACCACATGCTGCGCGACAAGGAAGATCCGTCGCTGTTTATCTTCTACGAGATCTGGGCGTCGCAGGCGCACTTGGATGTGCATTCGAATCTGCCGCACATGAGGGCGTTTTTTGAACGGCGCATGGATTATCTGGAGCGTGATTTTGATATCCGCCAGATCGAGATGCTCAGCGAAGCCTCGGCTAACCGCTGATCAACAAATGGGCGCCGAGCGCGCCCAGACCGACAAAGAACACCCGCTTGAACAGCACCGCGCTGATGCGTTCGCGCAACCATTGGCCAAGCAACATGCCGAGAATGGCCGGGATCAGCGCCAGCAGAGAAGCACCCAGTTCGCCGCCACCGAGGGCACCACGCCAGAGCAATCCAGCGACCAGTGCCAACGTCGAAACGGTGAATGACAGGCCCAGCGCCTGCACCAGTTGATCGCGACTCAAGCCCAGCGCTTGCAGGTACGGCACCGCCGGAATCACGAAGACGCCGGTGGCCGAGGTGATGACGCCGGTGATCAACCCGCACACCGGGCCGAGCCAACCTTCATGGCGCGGATTTATGCTCAGCGTTGGCAGAAACAAGCCACTCAACGCATAGAGCACCAGCGCCGCGCCCAACCCGCGCACCAGCCAATGCCCGCCCGCCATACCGATCGATAACGTGCCGATTGCGGTGCCGAAGAAGATCATCAGCAACATCGGCCACAGGCGTTTGATCAATCCTTTCAGATGACCGCCGAATGCCAGTTGCCAGACATTGGTCAGGGTGGCCGGGATGATCAGCAACGCGGCTGCCTGCGACGGCGCCATAGCCAGACCGAGCAGCCCCATGGCAACGGTCGGCAGGCCGAGGCCGATCACGCCTTTGATCAGGCCTGCGAGGATGAAGGTCGCGATGACCAGCATAGACAGGGCCAGGTCGAGGTGTTGGTAGAAATCTGTGAGTGTGTGCATGGCGCTACTCTGCGCCAGTCAGGGTTGGCTGAAAATCTGCCATATACTGAGGCTGCCTCTCTCCTGACAAGAGGCTGATATTTTTTTGAAGCTGTTGGCCTCATCGCTGGCAAGCCAGCTCCCACAGTTTTTTTGTTGTTCACACATTTTGAGATCAACACTGAAACCTGTGGGAGCTGGCTTGCCAGCGATGGGGCCAGCCCAGACACCACAAAAACCAGAGGCTGCCAATCATGCACTTCGACCTCACCGACCTGCGCCTCTACCTGCACATCCTCGACACCGGCAACATCACCGCCGGCGCCGCCCGCAGCCATTTATCCCTGGCCGCCGCCAGCGCCAGGATCCGTGCCATGGAAGCCTCACTTGGCACCGATTTTCTCGAGCGCGGCCGCCGTGGCGTCACGCCGACACCGGCCGGCAAAGCCCTCGCCCAGCATGCGCGCATCCTTCTGCAACAAGCCGAACGCCTGCAGCAGGATCTGGCCGACTATGCCCAAGGCGTCAAAGGTCAGGTGCGCTTGCTGTGCAACACGACCGCGATCACCGAATACCTGCCGGAAGTACTCGCGGACTTCCTGCGCGATCATCCCAATCTCGACATCGACTTGCAGGAACTGCCCAGCGCGCGCATCACCCACGCCTTGCGCCAAGGCGCGGCGGACCTCGGGATCGTCTCCGATGCGGTCGACACCCATGGCCTGCAAACCCGGCCCTTTCGCGACGATCCATTGGTACTGATCCTGCCCCCTGACCATGCTCTGGCGAGTCGGCCGTCGCTGACGTTTGGTGAAACCCTGGCGCACGACTACGTAGCGCTTGGCAGCCACAGCGCGCTGGCGATTCACCTGGAGGAACAAGCGCTGCACATCGGCCAGCGCATGTCGATCCGGATCCGCGCCGATGGCTTCGAGGGCGTCATGCGCATGGTGGCGCGAGGTGCGGGGCTGGCCATCGTGCCCAAGGTGGCCATCGAGCGCTGGGCGGCGGTGCACTCGGTAACGTGCCGGCCGCTGGACGAAGTCTGGGCGCATCGCACCTTGCAACTGTGCGCACGCGACTTCGACCACCTGCCCGGTTACGCCCGGGCCTTGTTTGATGCGCTGGCGCCTTGACTCTACCGCTAGGGGCAGACTCTATCCTGTGCGCTTCATTTCAGGAGTACACACAATGAGCAAACGAATGCTCGTGATACTGGGTCACCCCTCCACCGACAGCTTTTGCGGGGCATTGAGTGAAACCTATGTTCAGGCCGCCAAAGACGCCGGGCATGACGTGCGGTTGCTGCGTCTGGATGCGCTGGAGTTCGACCCGGTCCTGCACGAAGGCTACAACAAGGTGCAGCCACTGGAGCCGGACCTGCTGCAAGCGCAGGCCGATATCACCTGGGCCGAGCACCTGACATTTGTCTATCCGATCTGGTGGGGCGGGATTCCGGCACTGTTGAAAGGCTTCGTCGACCGGATTTTCCTGCCGGGTTTCGCCTTCAAATACCGCGAAGGCAAAGCCTTCCCCGACAAGCTGCTCAAGGGCCGCACCGCGCATTTGCTGGTGACCATGGACACGCCGTACTGGTACTACAAATGGATTTATGGCATGCCCGGGCTGCATCAGATGCGCAAGACCACGCTGGAATTCTGCGGCATCAAGCCACTGAAGACGCTGACCTTCGGGCCGATCCTCGGCTCCAAGCCAAACCAGCGCGATGCCTGGCTGGAACAGGCGCGCGTGACCGCCGCCGTCTAAGGCTTTCCAGCCGCCTCAGCTGACGGCGCACAAGCCGCCGTCAGTGCCTCTTCGGGCTCCCCTTCACGCGCCCGTCCGTCGCCTGTGCACGTCATTTACGCGCAGTTGCAATTTTCAGATGGTATTGGACATATAATCGCCGCCGATCCGGCATGACGCCTGATCGCGCTAGCTATGTTTGACCATCGAGACGGACCTTTATGTATATCGGCAAAGCCGCCCAGCTGTCGGGCACCACAGTCAAAAGCATTCGCCATTACGAAGAAATCGGCCTGTTGCCCGAGCCCAAGCGTGAAGGCAAATACCGCATCTACAGCCAGCAAAGTGTCGAAGTGTTGACGTTCATCAAGTGCGCCCAGCAACTGGGCTTCAAGCTCAAAGAGCTGCAGGTGATCCTCAACAACTACCGCGGCGACGAATTCCCGTGGGACATGGCACAAAGAGCCATCGCCGAAAAAAAAGCCGAACTGGTAACCCAGATCGGCGATTTGCAGCAATTGCATGATGGCCTCGAGGCGTTTGAACACAACCTCAACGACGCCCGCCAGGAATGTCAGTTCGAACGCATCGCCCGTTATGGCGAAAAAAACCCGGTCAATACACTGAACTGAAAACCCTGCTGCGCCGCATGACCAGACTCGCCTGCCGTCTCAGGGCAGGCGCGCCCGCGCGTTGGCGAATCAACCCGGCACCGGCTCCCCCTCTGTGCGCACTGCTGGGGCCGGCGCATGCACCGGCGCAATCGCTGCAAAGAACCACGGCGATACCAGCGTCACCAGGACAATGGTCATGACCCCGCTGGAAAACAGCGCCATCGCCACCAGTGCGCCGAGATCGACAATCGGCTTGAAGTCGGAAAACAGCAGCGCCATGAAACCCACGGAGAAGATCACCACGTTGATCACCGTCGAACGACCAACGCTGTGCATCGCCTGCAAAATGGCCGCGTCGATTTCAATGCCTTGCTGCACCAGCAACTTGATGCGTGACAGCAGGTGCACCGCGTAATCCACCACCCCGACCACCAGGAACGTCACCAGCGTCGTGCCGATGTTCAGCTCGATACCGAACAGGAACATGAAGCCGTAGACCGTCACCGACGTGGTCAGCAAGGTCAGCATGCCGAGCACCCCGAGGCGCACCGATTTGAGCCAGTACATCATCATCAGCGTGACGACCAGCAAGGCCAGGGAAAAACTCAGCACCTGGCCCTGAGTGATTTCCTGCAGAACGCCCGTCCAGATCAACGGCGTGCCCGCGTGGGTCACCTCCAGGTTCGCCGGTTTGTTCACCAGCAACCAGGCATCGAGGCGATCGAGCATGCCCTGATAGTCGCTGGCGACCGACGAGGTCATGGTGTACAGGGTCAAGGCCTTGGAGAAATCGGCGTTGAGCACGTTGTTCAGGTCCGAACCACCACCGTTTTCGAACAGCATCACGTGCTGCTCGATCAGCGAATTGCCCGGCACTTCAAAACGCTCGACCTGCCCGTCGTCATTGACTGATGTCACCTTCTCCACGGCACTCGGTACCCGCAGATATTCCGGGTTCATGTCGTTGAGCACCAGGTTCATGCGCTTGACGTAGGTGGCCAGCGAGTAGCCGTAACTGACGTTCGGTTGCTGCTTGATGAAGTGGTCGAGCTTGTCGATGAACTGCACCACTTCGGTGGTCAGCACGCCGCGTGGTTCTTTGCTGTCGATCGCGATCCAGCCCGGCGCCGTGCCCGCCACTTTGGCGTGGTTGATGAACTGATCGGACACACGAATGTGGCTCTCAGGCTTGAAGTAAGCAATGCCGGAGTCTTCGATATCGACGCGGAAGGTGAACACGGTGGCCAGCGCCAGCAGCGGCAGCATGACCATCAGGATCGGTTTGCGAAAGCGGATCATCCAGGCACAGAACGCGACCAGATACCGCGAGATGATCGATTCCTTGTGCACCTCAGCCTTGGCCTGCTGCGGCTGATCCTTGCCCCAGATGGAGATCCACGCCGGAATCAGCAACAGCGAAATAATCAGCGCCGCCGTCAGGCCGATCGACATGAACACGCCGAAATTGCGGATGCTGACAATGTTGTTGGTGGTGGAAATCATGAACGTGGCGATGGTCGTCACGGTCGTCAACACCACCGGCACCACCATCAAGCGCTGGGTTTCGCGGTTGGCCTCACGATTGCTCTTGCCGGCGTTTTTCTGCTCGTAATATTCGGCCATCACGTGGATGGCGTCCGAGCAGCAAATGGTGAACAGGAACACCGGCAGCACACTGGTCAGCAGGTCGAACGGCACCCGCAACAGCGCCATCAGGCCCAAGGTCCAGATGGTGCAGAACAGAATGTTGAACAGCGGCAGCAGCACGCCCAGCGGTTTGCGGAAGAAGAAAATCAGCAGCAAGGTAATCAGCAGAAACACGATCGGGAACAGCACGGCCAAGTCGTGATCGATGATTTCCTGCTGCGCGGCGATGAAGATCGGCATGCCGGCAATGAAGATTTCGTCCTTGTACTCCGGGTGCTCGGCCTGATACTGCGCGACGATGCCGCGCACGATCTGATAAGCCCGCAGTTGCGCCTGAGCGTCGTCCTGCTTGGTGCCGAGTTCGGCCACCAGCATCGCGACTTTCTTGTCTTTGGACACCACCCCGTCGACCATCAACTCGTTACCCATGATCTGCGACTCGACCAGCGCCGGGTCCATGTCATAGGCATTCAGGGTTTTGTGGATCAACAGTTCGCCGTCGTCGGTCAGGACGATGTTTTCCAGATCGCCCATCGAGGCCATTTCGCGAATCGGATTGATCCGTTCGGCGAGAAAGGTCAGGAACAGCTGATCGTGGGAATCCCAGTTCTGGCTCTGAGCATGATCACGCAATGCCTTGGCGTTGGCGTAATCGTTCTGCGAAAAACCACCCTCGAGAATGTCCCGGGTCAACAACTGCGCACGGCTGTCGTCTGGATGCCGGGCGACGATCTGCGCCAACTGCTCCTTGTCGGCATCGTTGGCCAGGATCATCTTGCGCACCGACTGCGACATCGAAAACAACGCGTTGAGTGTTGATTTGTTGAACACCGTTTGCGGGTTGTTCAGCGCCACCATCACCGAGTCGAACGTGCCGGTGAACTCACCCTGCAAATCGATGATGGTCTTGCGCGCCGGGTGGCTTTCCTTGAGCAGATAAGGGTTGGTGTCGGACACCAGCGCGCCCAGCGTATAAGTGAAATACGCCGTAATCGCCACCAGCAGGAAAACAATCGCCCGCGCATAGCGCTCGACGAAATTCAGATATCTTTCCATGATCATGCGGTTCCAGGTCGTCGGGGTCGGCGCTTAGCGGGCAGACACGGCAAAGTCCGGCAGATCACCGGTTTTCAGCCCGCGTTTGATGGCGGTCTGGGTGAAGAGGCGGTCTTCCAGAGAAACGTTGTATTGCAACTGGTTGAAGCGCATTTCCGAACGCGTGCCGTCGATGAAGTGCTCGGTTTCACTGAGCACAATGCTGTCGATCGAATCGATGGTCGCGACTTTCTGCGTGCGCATCTGCTTGATCAGCACACCTTTGACGTCGAAGAAGTCCTGACGCATGACCAGGAAATTCTGCTTGTCGATCCACACCTTCAGCTTGTTGTAACCGGTCTTGGCCAGCACTTCGGGGGAGGCGGGTTCGCGCTCGATCACGTAGCAGTCGCGGCCCTTGATCTGTTCTTCGCCGACGAGTTTCTGCGAGTAGTCCTTGACGCGAATCTTGTCCAGATCGGCGTACGAATACTCACTGCCCATGAACGAGCCACGCTTGTCGGTGGTGGAGATGCGGCGGGTCTGGCGGCTGACCGGCAGGTACATCCACTGGCTGTCTTCCAGGCCGAGGGTTTCGTGCGGGTTTTCGATGTGGAAGGCAACGTCACGCACGTCAGTCGGTGCGGAAAAGTACATGCTGAACTTGTCGCTGTCCGGGTAATCCTTTTGCAGGTAGGTGAACTCGCGAACGCGGGTATTGCCTTTTTTGTCATGCAGGATCAGCGAAACCTGGGACATGAAGCTGTTCCCGTCATTGCGATCGCGTACCTGACGGATGATCTCATCGGCATTGCCAGCCTCGGCGGCATTGGCGCAGGCGCTACCGAGGATCAATGCGGCGGCGGTCAGACTTTTCAAAAACGGCAACATGACAACTTCCTTTTCGTTGGATGAATGCACCTGCGCGCAAGAGCGGCAGGCGTGATGGGTCAGAACAGATAACCGGCCGACAGCCGCACTTGATCGCGCTTGCTGTACTCGCCGAAAGTCTTCTCGGGCTTGCCGAAGAACACGTCCACCTCCAGCCCGAGCTTGATGTAGTCGACCGGCTTGTAGGTGAAGATGCCTTGCAACAAGGCGTCGTCCTGAAACGGCGGTGAGCCAGCGACCACCAGACGACTCTTGAGGCGGTCCTGCCAATGAGTGCCTTCGGCTGACAGGGTGAACAGCGGTTCGTGTTTGTCCTGCAACATGCCGTCCTGCCAGTCGAGCAACACCTGCTCCTGCCACTGCGCGGAGATCAGCCAGTCGCGCAACAGGTAGTCGACACCCAGCAGCGACTTGACCATCGGCGTGCTGTCGGCACCGTAGGCGCGGGTCGGATTGGTCACTCGCCAGTTGTCGAAATACGCCACCTCGCTGCGCACCACGATGCTGTGCCCGGCGTCGATCGCCAGCCCGGCACCGCCCATGGTGTATCGGGGAAACTGCCGTTCCAGCCGCGTTCGACCGTCGTCGGCGAGGCCTTCGACCGCGTACACCGGGTCCTGCTGACGCGCGCTCAAGGCAACAAAACTGGTGTCCACCGCGCCGATCCGGCCATTGGCGCTCAAGCCATAGGAATAGCCCTTGTCGCCGTCATAGCCGGGTTTGGAATCGAGCAGGAAATACTGCGGGTCCGGCGTAGCAAACAGTGGCGCGGCAAATTCACTGCCCTCTACCGGCGCCCGGTTTTTCACGAAGTCAGTGATCCACAGCGCCTCCAGTTCCCACTCGCCCACCGGTTGCGCAAAACGCACCATGGGCACGGCGATGCGGCTGTCTTCGAGCAGCGGCGTCAGGCCATCGCGATAGTCCAGCGGGTTGATCTGATCGAGCACGCGCAATTCATCCGCGCGGCCCCAGACTACTTGCTGCCAGCCCACCGTCACCTCTCCGTCACCCAGCGAATGGCCGACGTAGAGGTGCCGCCAATCGGCGTCGAAACGGTACTTGTCCCGCGCCCGCTCGCTGTACGGATTGTTGCCGTCATAGCGCGCGTCATAACGCACGCGGCCCTTGGCCTTGTAGTAACCACCCTCCCAGTTGTCTTCCAGATTGGCCTTGAAATACACGGCTTTCTGCGTGACCTGATCGTCACCGTGCAGACGCACGGCCGTGGCCACGCCGACTTCACCGTCGGCGTAATCGGGCTTGAGATCAGCGACGGTCAATTCGGCCATCGCGCCGGGCGCAGCCATGCACGCCCACACCGCACCCACGATGTGACTGTTGTGAAATCGAGGCATCGCTACATTCCCAACCCGACACCGCCATCGATCACCAGACTCTGCGCGGTGACCCCGCCAGCCTCGGGGCTGGCCAGGTAACGCACCATCGCCGCCACTTCTTCGCTCTGGATGAAACGGCGCATCGGCAGTTTCTTCTTCGCGTTGCGCACGATCTGCTCCTGGGTCAACCCGGCAATCGCCGCTTGCGTCGCCAACTCACCCTGCAACATCGGCGTATCGATCCACGCCGGCAGAATCGCGTTGACGGTGATCTGCCGCGAAGCGAGATCCAGCGCCAGCGCCTTGGTCATGCCGACGATGCCGTGCTTGGAGGCGCAATACGCGGTGTTGCGCACCTTGCCGGCACGGCCGAGGATCGACGACATGTTGATGATTCGCCCACGGTCCGGCATCAGCGCCAGACACAGCGAGGTCACGTAGAACGTGCCGTTGAGGTTGACCGAAATCACCTTGTGCCAGTTGTGCAGGTCTTCCGGCTCGTTCTCGTTGCAGATGCCGGCGCTGTTGACCAGCACATCGACGTATTCGACTTGCGATCCGAGGGTTTTAAAGAACGCTTGCATGGCCGGCAGGTCGGCAATGTTCGCCGCATGGGTTTCGACCCGCGCCTTGATCTGCTCCTGTCGCTCGTCGACCCAGCGCTGCAATTCGGCCAGATCGAGATCCAGCAGGATCAAGCGATTGTCGGCGTCGGCGGCAAAGTTCTCGGCAACCGCGCGGCCGATGCCTTTGGCCGCACCGGTGATCAGAATGGTCCGGCTCATGGCATTTTCAACCCGCCGTTGACCGACAGGACCTCCCCGGTCAGGTACAAACCGCGATCAGCGAGGTACAGCACCGCTTCGGCAATTTCCTCCGGTTCGGCGTAGCGTTTGATCAGTAGACGCGACTGGATTTCTTCTTCCTGACTGCCGATCAGCGCCGTACTCATCTCGGTCTTGACGATGCCCGGGGCGACCGCGTTGACGCGAATGTTGCGCGGCGCCAGCTCCACCGCCAAGGCACGGGTCAAGGATTCGACCCCGCCCTTGGCAGCGGCATAGTTGCTTTGGCCTTTGCCGGGCTTCTGTGCCGCCACCGAACTGATGTTGACGATGCAACCGCTACGCTGGCGCAACATGCCCGGCACCACCTGCTGACAGCAGAGCATCGTGCCGATCAGGTTGGTCTGGATCACCTCGACCAGGTCGCGCGCTGACATCGTCGCCAGCAAACCATCGCGGGTGATGCCGGCGTTATTGACCAATAGATCGATACGTTGAAAATGCTGATCGACCCGCTCGAAAAACGCCTTGATGCTGTCGCCGCTGCTGACATCGCACTGCAACGCCAGGCAATCGATCCCCGACGCCTGAACCTCATCGCGCAAGGCCATCGCCGCGACTTCATCGCGTACGTAACTGAACGCGATCTGATAACCCGCCCCGGCCAGGGTCTGGACAATCGCCCGACCGATGCCACGACTGCCACCGGTCACCACTGCTACTTTATTCGGCATGACCGTTCCTTAAAGCGAGTTATCGGTTTTGAATTGCGCGAGGCTGAAGCCGTGGGTCGCGGCCAGTGCTCGAATCTGCTGCACTTGCTCGCGGCTGATGTCGCCGTAGGAGTAGTGCTGTTTCATACCGGACAGGCCCATCAGCACCGACTCGGCCATGCACGCGTACAACTGACCTTGCTTGAGATAGGCCCGAACGTTTTTCACCAGGCCATCGCCCAGCGGCGTCTGCACGATGCCGCCGTGCATGTAGAGCACGTCGGAGCGTTGGCTGGCGAGGTTCTGGTCAACGTTCAGCGGCACGGCGATGTCGCAGATCACGCTGTTTTCGGCGAAGTGCTCGGCGAAAAGAAACGGCTGCGGTGCGTTAGCCGCGCAGAGCACGATGCGCGCCTGTTTCAGCACATCAAGATCGTTGCTGACGGTGATAAAGGCGTTCGCGCCCAGGCGTTCCTCGACCAGTTTTGCCACGCGCTGCCCCAGATCGGCACTGCTGCCGTGGGACTGCAAGATCCCATCGATTCCATCAATTTGCTGCAGGCGACGGGCGAGGCGATCGTGTTCGGCGACACCCTTGAGGATCGCGCGGGCGGCTTCGGCGTAAATCTGGTGAGCGGTTTTTTCCAGACGACGCAGGGAACCGTCGCGGCCGCTGCCGATGAGGATCAGGTGCTCGACGCTGGTCGACAGCAGTGAGGCGTAGGTCGAGGCAATATTGCCCGCCGCACCGACCACCGCAGCGGTCTGCTCGCTCAGTTCCAGGCCTTGCTGCTTGCAGCCCTGCTCGATGGCTTCCAGGCCCATGCCGATGGTCAGTGCGTTACCGGAGGTCAGCGCCATGTCAGGAATCTGCAGCGCCTGGCAGTTGTTGGTGACGATCGAGGTGTACATGCCCAGGCCGGCGACGGTGTAGCCATCGGCGCGGGCATCCTTGATGCGATTGCCGACTTCTTCGCGGATGGTCTGCAGATCGCCGCTGGCGATGTACGCCGCCATGGCATCGGAATCCATGCACAGCGGGTACAGGGTGAACTCCACGGCAGTGCCGAGTTTCGAGCGAATCTGCACCGGGCCGATCGGCGCGGCTCGGCGCTCGGGCGCCATGCGCTTGATGAACTCGCGTTTCTGTTCAGCGCTCAGGGTCGACAGTGAAGGATCGACGTCGCTGAGCATGTCCGAATCAATCAAATGGTTGATGAACGCCACGCGAGCCACCACACGCACGTTCTCGTCAGACTTTGGGCGGGTTTCGCTCTCCTTGAAGCTGACCTCGCGCGCGGGCACGTCAGCGATGCTGTCGGCGCACACACCGGCGGCCAGCGGGAAGGCGTCGCGGCGGCGCAGCATGTCGCAGACTTTCTGCAAGGAAGCGATCAGTCCATCGATCTCTTCGAAGGTGATGCACACCGGCGGTTCCAGTCGGATCACATTGGCGTTGCTGCCCGACGGCGCCACGCGCAGGGATTCGAATTGCAGCAGGTAGCCGGCGATGATGTAGCCCAGCGCATCGTTGTACTGCGCCGAGGCCTGAACCAACGAACTGGTGCCGGTCAGGTCGTGCAGTTCGAAACCGAGCAGCAAGCCACGGCCACGCACGTCGGCGATGACGTCCGGATAGGCCGCCTTGAGTTCCAGCAGCGAAGCCTTGAGGTATTCGCCTTTCTTGTTCACGTCCCTGAGCATCGCGCTGTCGTTCTCGAACAGACGGCGCAGGGCCGACAGGGCGATATGGCAGGACGCATCATCTTCGGCAAAGGTCGAACTGTGGATGTAGCTGAAATCGTTTTCGTAGTGGCTGGCGCGAATCACCGTCGCGGCAATCTTCATCAGGCCACCGCCCAGCGCTTTCGACAGGCAGTAGTAGTCACCCTGCAAGTTGAAATGGCTGGCACCCAGCAAAGTGCCGGTGCGGCCGAAACCCGATTGCACTTCGTCGATGATCAGCGGGCATTGCTGCTCGTTGCACAGGCGCCGCAGGCCCAGATAGAACTCATTGGCGAACTCGTTGATGCCGCCCTCGCCCTGAATCGGCTCCAGCAATACCGCGGTGATCGCGCTGAATGCTTCGCGGCGCACTTGCAGGGTTTCGCCGTTCCATTCCAGGCTCAGCCAGTGACGTACGTGACGGGCCGGCAGTTCTTGCAATTGCTGGGGTTGCTGCGGGTCGATGAACTCGACGTTGAGGCCGAAACGGGCGAACGGCTTGCGGTACTGCTTGCCGTACGTCAGTTGCACGGTGTTGACCAGTTTGCCGTGGAAGCTGCCGCGCACAGCGAGGAACACCGGCTCAACATGCAGTTGCGCCAGGTTGTGCTGACGCACCGCTTCGGCCACTTGGCGCACGGTGACGCAGGACAGATTCTGCGGCAACAGACCGGCGGGTAAATCGAGATCGTCAATGTCCAGTTCGACGTAAGCCTTGTCGCTGGCGACCAGATTGGCGAGAGCGAAATCGCGCTCGTCGAATTGCTTCTGCAGGTTTTTCTGACGGCGGTATTCGGCGTGCTTGACGGCGATTTCCACCGACTCGGCGCCACTGTTGGAGAAGGTCGAAATGTAGCGTTCGCTGTTGTTCAGCTCACGGTTGAACGCTTCACTGAGTTCACGCCCCAACTGCCCCGCCGCACCGCGCACCGACATCTGCGCGTTGAACGGTACATCGGCACGCAACAGGTCGACGAGTTGATCGACAAATTGCGGATCGTTGTGACCATACAGCGCGGCGCCGTAACCGCCGAGGAAGTCAGTGACCGTCACCTCTTCGCCCTGCCGGTCGCGGTAAAACAGTTTGCTGCCCAGCGCTCTGTGGAACTGGCATTCGAGGCCCAGGGCCTGCATCAATTCAACGAATTTCGGCCGTACGTAATCGCGGTAATCCATGACAGTTCTATCCCTTGAGTAAAAAATCAGCTGCGTTTCGTTGCGTGCCGACGGTCAGTCGGCCGCGTGAAATTCGAGGTGGTAACCGGCACTGAAGCCGTTGTCGTCACGGTTGATCACCAGGCAATCGTGCAGCACGGCATCGCGCGGCTCAGCCATGACAAATGGCAGATGCGCATCCAGCGGTTGCTCCAGGCCACTGACCGGCGGGATGCTTTGCGCCTGCAAGGCCTGCCGGGCGAAGATCAGATCAACCAGACTCGGTGCACCACTCAGAATGCCGGTCAGCGATGTGCTGCTGGTGATGTGCGCGGCACCGGTTCGTGCCAGCGTGCGGGCCAGATCGGCATCTTTTTGCGGCTCGCCAGTGGCGCTGCTGATCAGCAGATCGACCTGTTTGTCCGGCAGGTTCAGCGAATCCAGACGCGGGTGTGCGAACAGTGCGGTCAGGCAGGTTTGCGGGCCTGCCGGCAGGTCATCGGCGCGACGCAACACCAGCGCCGCCGCACCTTCGCCGGCAATGCCGCCACTGCCCTGGCGATCAAAGGCACGCAGGCTTGGCGATCCTTCGGTGCTGATGACCCCCGCCTCGGCCAGTGCGGCGAGCGCCAGCGGATCCAGTTCACTGCCCGCGCCCACCACAATGGCCGCGTCGATCCGACCGCTCTGCAACGCCGCGCAGGCTTCGCGCAGCGCCGCCAGATTGCCGGCCACGCCCTGCATGTAGGCGTTGCATTCGCACTCAAGCTTCAAGGCCAGACTGACGACGCCGAGCAGACCGTTGCTCAGGCTCTTGAGCACCAGGAATGGATCGAGTGCGCGCTCCTGCAACACGCGTTTGGCCAGACGCTGCATGTCGGCACCGGTCTCGGTCTGACATTCGTGCAGCAGTTCGCCGTAAGACGCGAGCGAGGGATGGGTGTAACCGCCCTGGCAGCAATACAGACCAAAACGCACGTTGTCGCGACCCGGTTCAAGCCCGGCTTCTGCCAACGCCTGGCGCACCGCACTGACGCCCCAGATCACCGCCGGCGGACAGTAACGCTGGAGGTTTTGTGCAACGTCCTGACGACTACGTTGATGATCTCGATCAGCGACGTGTCCGAACGCAATGACACGCTCGCTGTGGAACAGCGAAGAGCTCAGAGGCGAGATCGCGCTACGTCCTTCGCGGGCCGCCGACCAGAAACCCTCCACGCCCCAACCGGTGGGCAATACACAACCGCTGCCGGCGATCGCGACACGTCCAGTGGCGTCAGTCATTGTCCATGCTCCCGATATTTGCCAAGGGCCAGCGAGGTATTGAGGCCACCGAAACCAAAGGAATTGCTCAGCGCGTAATCCACTCGGCGGCTGACCGCCTGACCGGCGCAGTAATCCAGATCGCACTGTTCGTCGGCGTCATGCAGGTTCACCGTTGGCGTCACCAGATCGTTGAGGCAGGCCAACGCGGTGACGATGCATTCCGGTGCGCCAGCGGCCGCGATCAGGTGACCGAACTGTGATTTGTTGGCGCTGACGGCCAGGGTTCGATAATGCTTGTGCTCGGCGAACACACTTTTGATCGCGAGGGTTTCGGCAACGTCGTTGAGCGGCGTCGAGGTGCCGTGGGCATTGATCAGATCGATCTGCTGCGGGCGCAGCCCGGCGTCGTCGAGCGCGGCCTGCATCGCCAGTGCCGCGCCACGTCCTTCGGGTTGCGGTGCGGTGACCTTGTAGGCGTCCAGACTGCTGCCGAAACCCAATACCTCGGCATACGGCGTGGCGCCACGAGCCAAGGCATGTTCGAGGCTTTCCAGCACGACGAAACCACCGCCCTCGCCGGCAATCAGACCGCTGCGGTCACGATCGAACGGACGGCACAGATCAGCGCCCCAGCGTTGCTCGCCCGACGCGGCACCCAACAGATACAACGCGGCCATGGTGTCGAGGTTGAGCACCGAGTCGGCGCCACCCGCCAGCGCAACGCTGACTTCTCCGCGACGAATCATCTGAAAGGCGTTGCCAATGGCTTGTGAAGCGCCGGCACAGGCACTGCTGATGTTGATCACCGGCCCTTCACAGCCCAGGTCGTCGGCGATTACCCGCGCCAGACGGTCGTTGCTCTGACGCAGCGAGCCATCGGCATTCACTTGCCCAGCCCGTGACATCAGGTATGACCAGCTCGGGGTGCCGCCATTCGGGGCTTCGGTCAGCAGCATGTCAGCGAGCATGTGCTGCGGTGCTCCCGAGGCACACAGCACCGCCGCGCCCCGCAACTGTTCTGGCTGCAAGCCGCTGTCACCGACTGCCTGCGTGGCAGCCACCCAGCCAAACCGACTGCGCTTTTCCAGCGGCATCGTCCAGGCCGGATGGCTTTGCAGTTTTTCCGGCAACAGGCGCATGTCGACCGGTGCCGCGTAGCGCACCGCGAACGACGCCTCTTGCACGTCGTCCGGCTGCCATGGCCGCACGCAATGTTCGGCGCCGAGCATTTTTTCCCAGAGGGTCTGCCATTCGAAACCGAAACCGGTGACGGCGCCCATGCCGGTGATCACAATCCGTGTCGCACTCATGCGTGCTTCTCCATGGTTTCACTGGCCAACAGCAATGCGCCCCAGTGACCGGCGCGAGTGTGGCTGACAAGCAACGTGTAGCCCGGCGTCGCCGCTACTTCACAGCTCAGGTGCAGTGTCAGTGCGACTTCTGTCAGCAAACCGCTGGCGCCCAGTTCACCGGTCATGGTGCGGGTGCTGCGAATCTCGCGCGGGAAAGCTTCGAGCAACTTCATCACTTGCCCGTCAGCGCAATTGCCGACGATATGCTCGACGTCGCCGACTCGCAGTTTCTCGACACTCAGGACCTGGTCGATCACGCGCCGCCCCACCGCCACAGACCGTTGCGGATCGGTGCTGTAACCACGGGCAAACCCGGCAATGCGCACGGCGTGTGCCGCACCCGGCGCAGGTGTCGACGCCAGCAACAGCGCCGCGGCGCCCTCACCGAAAATCGGTTCGCTCGCCTGATCGGGCTCGCGCAGGTACAGGGCCGGCGTCAGGTTCGGACTGCTGCTGACCACCAACGCGGCGTCGGCATGCCGCTCGCCAATCTGCTGGCAGGCTTCGATCAGCGCATCCAGTCCGGCGTTGTCCTGAGAACAAAATCCGCCCATTGGCCCGTGGCAACTCAATGCTTCGGCGACATAAGCCATGACGCTGCTGTTGAGCAGGGTCAACGCATGCAGGGGCGGTGTGTTGGCCAACAATTGGCTGAGTTGTTTGTGTGGCTGTTCGATGATCGCCTGCACCGCATCCCAGCAAGGGCTCGGCGCATCGACTTCAGGAATGGCCGCTGTCAGGGCAATGCGTGAGGCAGGCAATTGCAGCGCCGCCAGTGCTGGCGCCAGCCGTGCGGCGCAATGCAACAGGCGCAAGCCCTGCGGTTCGACACTGCGCTGGATCTTGCGATCAAACAGGTCACTGGCCAGTCGCGGCGTCGGCAAGGCAAACGCCTGACGCTGTGCATCAAATGCCAGCGGTTGCGCCGCGCAGGGCGTGCCGAGCAATTCAGCACATTCACCGCCCGCCACGTTCAGCACCGCAGCGGCATTGAGATAGATGGCTCGGTTCATGTCATGCCCTCCCCAGAATCAGCGAGCTATTGATGCCGCCGAAGCCGAACGAGTTGGACATCACCACGCTGATCGGCTGTCGTACCGGCTCGCTCAAGAACTTCAGCGAAGGGTATTCGGCACGCTCGGGGGCGTAATTCAGAGTGGGCAACAGCACACCGTCACGCAGGCTCATCAGTGACAGCACTGCTTCGATCGCACCACTGCCTGCCAGTGAATGGCCGA
The DNA here is from genome assembly GCF_979258655.1 of Pseudomonas sp. AC242. Lineage (NCBI taxonomy): Bacteria > Pseudomonadati > Pseudomonadota > Gammaproteobacteria > Pseudomonadales > Pseudomonadaceae > Pseudomonas > Pseudomonas sp. AC242. The sequence goes on along the minus strand of NZ_OZ409873.1, from coordinate 23,730 downwards.
TGGCGGACTTGTTGGCGGTGAAAGTCATGAAGTCCTGGCATCCGCCGAACAGACGCTGTAGCGCCAACGCTTCACAACTGTCATTGGCCTGCGTGGAGGTGCCGTGGGTGTTGACGTGTTGCACGGCGCTGCGCAGCAGCCCGGCGTCCTCGATTGCTGCTTCCATGCATTCCTCGTATTTACTGCCATCGCGGCTGCTGGAGGTCATTTTCTGCGCCTCGCAGACATTCGCGTAACCCAACACCCGGCCCAGTGGCGCGGCCTTGCGCCGCTGCGCGTGTTCAGCGGATTCGAGAATGAGCATCGCCGAGCCTTCGCTGAGGACAAAACCGCTACGGTCAGGCATGAACGGGCGGCTCTGTTCGCTCGCCGGCAAGTCGGCCTGACAGAGCGCGCCGAGGCTGTTGAACATGTAATAAGGCAATTCATTGGCCATCAGTTCGACGGCGCCGCAGATAGCCAGATCGATCTCGCCGCGCTCAATGGCCCGGTAAGCACTGCCGATGGCCATGGTGCCGGCGGCACAGGCATCGGAATGGGTCGAGATGTGATCGCGGATGCCGAGCCGATCGGCCAGGTGTTGCGTCTGTTGATCGACGCGCCGGATGAAGGGCACGCTGGACGCTGCCGGACTGTCCAGCAGACGGTCGAGGTCGACGCGGCCGGCCTCGTCCATGCAACGGCTGAGCCGCTGCAGGTCGTGGCTGTCGGCACAGTATTTGTTGGCGCCCAGAAACAGACCGCTGCGACTGTGGGCAAAGTCTGCCGGCGTCAGGCCGGCATGCTCCAGCGCCTGCCGGGCAACGTATTCGGCCAGCACACTTTGCCGTGGGTGCAGCGCCGCGTTGCCGCCGAAACCGGCGCCGATCCGCTGCCACTGCGTATCGTCGATAAACCCGGCTGCGCTGTTGTTGAATCCCAGTGCCTTGAACCGGGGATGTTCGCGGACACAGGATTGCTTCCGGCAAATCCGCTCGAACAACGTGGCAGCGTCCAGCGCCATGGGCGCCACCAGACCGAACCCGCTCACATAGACTTCTCGTGCCCGCATGAGAACTCCTACACCGCTTCTTTGGTGTGAGTGGTAACAAACTGCTCAACCAATTGACGCGACACTTCATCGCCATCCGCCGGCACCAGACGCGCACTGCACGCGCCGCAGACCACTTGTTGGCGCTCGTTCAGAATCGCTTGGTGGGCGTTGCAATCCGGGCAGGTCGCCGGCAGGTAGTTGAAAAGATTGCGGCACTGGTTGGCCCAGTTACGCACGGTGGTCGCGGCGAACACCTGAGCCGGCTGCATGCCCGCCTTCAGTTGATCCGGGGTGTAGGCGCTGAGGCTTTGCTCAAGCAGGTGCTTGCCGCTTTCGGTAATGCGACCGTTGGCGAGAAACTCGCTGGCATCACCGCAAACCGCCACTGCATGGTCGAGCACGCTGGTTTTCGGCAGTGTGCAGCCATATTGGCGGCCCAGTTGGAAGCTCAGGTCGACGATGTCCAGCGAGTCGGCACCGAGGTCTTCGACAATGCTGCTGTTTTCTTCGATGTCATTCGCATCCATCACCAACAGCTGTGCGAGGATTTCGCGAGTGCTGGCAACGACATGTTCCAAGTCCAATGGATTGTTCATTTCTATCTCCCTATATGTCGTGACTACTTCATGAATTCGACTTATGAAAAGTAACTTTTCCCACAGCAACTTCTCACGCGGCGGGAATCTAAACTCTGCCCTTAAGGGGAGAGTCAACGAACTATTCAAGGTTTTTTTACAACTCGAAAAAAGTCTGCAAAACCCCACAGACACCGCACCTCCTTGGTGCGGCGAACGACTTATTTACTTAACAAAGACGGGGTATGGTGGGGCGCCCGCGCTATCGGGCAGGCTGACTATCGAAAGCAACTAAGGACACAACGGAACCGACGTACTAAAAGCAAAAACCAGACAAGTAAAATAGTTATAACTTCATAACCTTTGTTTTAGATCAGTACTGCCGTTAATTGATTTTGCTGGAAGGTTTACGCTTCCATCCGTAAAACGCTGGCAGCGTTTATGGATATCTGAATGTCGAGCACAGACATCTGGGCAGAGGCACGGCGCTATAGGGTGCAGCTTCCGTTTGATCGCCTTGTCTGGAGCCGACACATGACTGCCCCTATCACCGTTCTGCGCGACACCCACCCGCTGCCGATACTCGACGCCTGCAAATGGGAAAAACTCGAAGGCGACCCGCACACCGTCAACCTCAATGCCTACACCAGCGAAGACGGCAGCAAGATCATGGGCACGTGGATCTGCACACCAGGCAAGTGGCGCGTTGATTATGTGAAGTGGGAGTACTGCCATTTCCAGGAAGGCTACTGCGTGATCACCCCGGACGGCATGGCGCCGATTCACCTGCGTGCTGGCGATATCTTTGTGGTTGAACCGGGCATGAAAGGCACGTGGGAAGTGGTCGAGACCGTGCGCAAATATTTCGTGTTTGCCTGATGCAAAAAAGCCGGGAGATCACCCGACGTGATTTCCCGGCAAATGTCCCAGATTCACTCAAATCCCTGTGGGAGCTAGCCTGCTAGCGATTGCGATCAATCTGGCAAAAATGAGTTGCCTGACACTCAGCCATCGCTAGCAGGCTAGCTCCCACAGTTCGTTCAGCGCTGTCCTTCTATTGCAGGCTTGCGATAGCTGTTGATTATCGCCGAGAAATCCTTCCCGCCGTCCCCGCGCTGACTCATCGCCTGATACAACTGCTGCGCCACCGCGCCGAGCACCACCGGTTGGTGCGCCTGACGCGCCGCTTCGGTCGCCAGACCCAGATCCTTGAGCATCAGTTCCGCACCGAATCCACCGGTATAACCGCGCGAGGCCGGCGCCGTTTCGACGATGCCCGGCCACGGGTTGTACATTTCCGAACTCCAGCAGCGCCCGGTTGAACTGTTGATAATCCCGGCCAGCACAGTCGTGTCGATGCCCAGTGCATCGCCCAGCGCCATCGCCTCGCTGACGCCAACCATCGAGATGGCCAGCAGCAGGTTGTTGCAGATCTTGGCGATCTGCCCGGTGCCGACTTCACCGCAATGCACAATGTTGCGGCCCATTTGCGCCAGCACCGGTTGCAGGGTGGCGAACAGTTCCGGAGTGGCGCCGACCATGAAGGTCAGCGTCCCCGCCGTTGCACCGCCAGTGCCACCGGACACCGGCGCATCGGCCATGGCTACGCCTTGTTTCGCCGCAGCCGCTGCCACATCGCGGGCCGTCTGCGGATCAATGGTGCTGCAATCCACTGCCGGCACACCTTGGCGAATACCAGCCAACACACCGTCCTCACCGAGCCAGACGCTGCGCACATGCACAGCGGCCGGCAGCATGGTGATCACCAGTTCGGCATCCTCGGCAGCCTCACGCGCCGAAGCACGAATGCTGCCGCCCAGTTGCTCCAGCTCCGCCAGCACGGTTTTGTTCAGGTCGACCAGACTCAGCGAATGGCCGGCCTTGATCAGGTTGCGCGCCATCGGCGCGCCCATGTTACCCAGACCGATAAATGCGATTTTCATGGCAGTTCCTCAGCGCAGGTTGATAGTGGTGTTCACGCCGTCGTTGACGCTGTCGTCATCGAACCAGCGCGCCGTGACCGTTTTGGTCTGCGTGTAGAACTGCACCACTTGCTTGCCGTACGGGCCGAGGTCGCCGAGTTTCGAACCGCGCGAACCGGTGAAGCTGAAGAACGGCACCGGCACTGGAATCGGGATGTTGATACCGACCTGACCGACGTCGATTTCCGTCTGGAATTTACGCGCCGCCGCACCGCTCTGGGTGAACAGACCCGTGCCATTGCCGAACGGGTTGGCGTTGACCAGCGCAATCGCCTGATCGAGGGTGTCGACTTCCAGCACCACCAGCACCGGGCCGAAGATTTCCTGGGTGTAGATCTGCATGTCGGTGGTCACGCCCGAGAACAGGGTCGGGCCGACAAAGTTGCCTTGCTCGTAACCCGGCACCTTGATGTCGCGACCGTCCAGTTCGAGCTTGGCGCCTTCTTTGATGCCGCTTTCGATCAGGTCGAGAATCCGCGCTTTGGCTTTTTTCGAGATCACCGGACCGACATCGGTGCCCGGCTCGCTGCCGGCGTTGACGGTGAGTTTCTGCGCCAGCGCTTTCAGATCCGGCAACCATTGTTTCGCCGCGCCGACCAGCACCACCACCGAGGTGGCCATGCAACGTTGCCCGGCCGCACCGAAACCGGCGCCAACCAGCGCATTCAGCGCTTGCTCGCGATTGGCGTCGGCCAGCACCACGGCGTGGTTCTTCGCGCCCATCATCGATTGCACGCGTTTGCCGTGCTTGCCGGCCAAGTCGTAAACGTGGGTACCGACAGCGGTCGAACCGACGAAGGACACGGCTTTGATGTCCTTGTGCGTGCACAGGCCATCGACCACATCTTTACCGCCATGAACCACGTTCAACACGCCCGCCGGAACGCCGGCCTCAATCGCCAGCTCGACCAACAACATGGTCGACAGCGGATCCTGTTCGGACGGCTTCAAGACGAAGGTGTTGCCGCAAGCGATGGCCATCGGGAACATCCACAGCGGAATCATCGCCGGGAAGTTGAACGGCGTGATGCCGGCGCACACGCCGATTGGCTGGCGCAGGGTGTAGGTATCGACACCGCCGGCGACGTTCTCGGCGAACTCGCCCATTTGCAGGCTGCCGATCGAGCAAGCGTGCTCGACCACTTCCAGACCACGGAAAATATCGCCCTCGGCGTCGGCAATGGTTTTGCCCTGCTCGGCGCTGAGCACCACGGCAATGCGTTTGGAGTGTTCGCGAATCAGCGCTTGCAGCTTGAGCATGATGCGCATCCGCGCGCCGATCGGGGTCAGTTTCCAGGTCTGGAAGGCGCGCTGTGCAGCGCTGACGGCGGCATCCACTTCTGCGGCAGTGGCAAACGGCACTTTGGCCAGCACTTGCTGGGTCGCCGGGTTGACGATGTCGTGCCACTCGGTGGTCTGCGACTCGACCCATTCGCCATTGATCAGCAGCTTGACCTTCTGGACCGTGGTTTCGTTGGGCGTAAGCGATGCGTTCATGCTGGTCTCCGAAACTTGTTTTTATCGTAGGAGCCAAGGCGAAAGGTTCGCCTTGAGATGAGGCGTGTGTCACGAATTGGTTGTCGGACTGTTTTTGGAGTATAGATGTGCAAACTTCTAATAAGAACGCACATATAAGCCCGTCCATCATGCAAAAAAACATCACCTCGCTAGGCTCGCTGAACTGGGACGACCTCAAGTTTTTCCTCGAAGTCGCCCGCACCCGCAAGGCCAGTACCGCCGCCAAACGGCTGGCTGTCGACTACACCACCGTGTCGCGGCGGATCAGTTCGCTGGAAGCGGCATTGGGCACTTTGCTGTTCGAGAAGTCGCGAACCAGCGGCTTCGTCCTGACCACCGAAGGCCAGCGTTTGCTCGGTTATGCCGAGTCGATCGAAAGCACATTGCACATGGCCTGCGAGCAGGTGTCAGGCTCCGGTGTAGCGTTGTCTGGGCATGTGCGCATGGGTTGCACCGAAGGCTTCGGCAGTTTTTTCATCACCCCGCAGCTGAGCCATTTCGTCGACGCCTACCCGGCGATCTCGGTGGACATCCTGCCGCTGCCGCACTTCATCAGCCTGTCCAAGCGCGAGGCCGATATCGTCATTGCTCTGGAACGCCCGGAGCATGGACCGTACGTCTGCTGCAAATTATGCGACTACCGTTTGCAGCTCTACGCAACCCAGGACTATCTGGACCAACACCCACCGATCCGCCGCCCGGCAGACTTGGGCAAGCATCAATTCATCAGTTATGTGGATGACCTGGCGTTCAGCTCGGAGCTGCTCTACCTGGCGAATGTGCTGCCCGGTGCCAGCGCCAACTTGCGCAGCACCAGCGTGATCGCACAGTTTGTCGCCGCGCAGCAAGGGCGTTCTCTAGCGATTCTGCCGTGCTTCCTCGCCGCTCAGGATCCGCGCCTGCTGCCGGTACTGCCGGAGGAAATCGACATCACCCGGCAGTTCTGGATGTACTGCCGGGAGGATCTGCGCAAGCTGAAACGGATCACCCTGTTGTGGGACTACATCCGTGAGGTGACTGAGCGAAATCAGGATCTGTTGATGGGCAAGACGCGCGAAATGCAGTTCGCCGACTAGTCGGCGCTGACCACAATCGAGACCCGGCGATTTTCCGTGCGACCGGCCGCCGTATCATTGGACGCTACCGGCTCTTTGCTGCCCAAGCCCTGCAACTGGATGTTCTCTTGTTTCATGCCGACCGTGCCCAGCACGCTGGCGACACTCTTGGCACGGCGCAGCGACAGTTGCTGGTTGTAGGTTTCCTTGCCTGATGCGTCGGTATGACCATCGACGCGCACGCGCTCGATGCCGACACTCAGCAGGGCCTTACCGATGCGCTCGACGATCTCGGTGCTTTGCTGGTTCAGGCTTTCGACGTCGCTGCCAAACAGCACTTTGCCGGACAGGCCAAACTCCCAGCCCTCGTCAGTCAGTTCAAAGCCCTGTTGTTTGAGGACCGCGACTTGCGCCGGGCTCAGGCCTTTTTGTGGCGCAGTCTGGCAACCGGTCAGGGCCAGAACGGCCATCAACAGCACAGCGTAAAAAGATCGAATCGACAGTGTGAACACGAGAGTCAGCTCCTGGTTTGAACGGAATCGACCGGGTGCTCCGCCCCGGCCGTGAATTGGGCGCCGCGCGACAGGCGCTTGGCTTGATACATCGCCGCATCGGCAGCATCGAGCAAGGCCCCGGGCGTAGCGCCATGATCGGGAAAAACCGCAATGCCGATACTGAGCGAGGTCACCACACTGGTGTCGCCCGGCAGCGCGATGGGCATGTCCATGCTGGCGAGGATCTTGTCGGCAATACGCTCGGCATCTTCGACCTTGTGCAGCGGCGTGAGCAGCACGGCGAACTCGTCGCCACCCAGCCGCGCCACCAGATCCTCTTCGCGCAACTGCGCACGAACGCGATTGGCCACCGCCACCAGCACCGCATCACCGGCGGCGTGGCCGAAGTTGTCATTGATGCCTTTGAAGCGGTCGCTGTCGAGAAACAACACGGCAACGCGCTCATCGTGTTTGCTGGCATTGCGCAACGCGCGGATCAAGCGTCCTTCGAAAAACGCTCGGTTTGGCAGACCGGTCAGGCTGTCGTGACTGGCCTGGTGAGCGAGGGTTTCGTTTTCGTTTTGCAGATGGGTTTGCCACGACTCCAGTTCGTCGAGCAAGGCGTTGAAGTCATTGCCGAGGTTGTCCAGCTCAGCGATCTGCGCCGGTGGTACACGGCGGTCCAGCGCTCGTTCGCTGCGTGCGGCGTGGGCCACGGCGGCCAAGCTGCGCAGGGGGCCGGTGATTCCGCGTAACTGGCGCCGCGCCAGGTAGAGCGCGACCCAGGCGCTGATCGCGGTACAGAGGATGATTCCTGCCAGACCGCTGAGCAGAAAACGCATCAGGCTGCCGCCATGACCGGTGAGCAGTACACGACCGATTTCACGGTCCTGATGCTCGATCGGCAGGCTGATGGGTTTTTCCAGGACGGCGCGGGTGATCTGCATTTCCAGCTCAGAGAACAAACCGTTTTCCGGGCGTTGCCAATGCGCGAGCAGTTGTCCCTGGCTGTCCAGTACCTGGGCATCAGCGACCTCTTCGGCAGAAGCAATCAGCGCCAGCGATTCGTTGGCGGCCGTCTTGTCGTTGAACACTACTGCGGCTTCCACGGTGTAGCTGATCGAACGGGCGATCAAATGCAGGTTGTGATCGGCATAAACCCGTAACGCCAGTACGCCGAGCAACGTCAGCGAAACACTGGCCATCGCCACGCCCACCAGCGCGACCGTCAAATGCCCTCGGCCAATGACCGAGCCCAGCGTTGGGCGGCTATTCGATCTGAACAGGTTCATGGTGCCGCCGGTTTGCGACGCGACAATTGCAGCACGCTGGGGTGAATGCGCACGCCGCTGCGGGCAACGGAGTCGAGATTGACCTCGAAGGACACTTGCTCATCGCCAACGCGCAGGCAGAACAGGCTACCGACCGTGCATTGATCGCCACCTTCGCTGATACTCAGTACTGGATGACCAATCAGCGAAGCGAACAAGCGAGTGCGTTCATCCGCCGTAAGTTTGCCGATGTAAACCGCATCGCATTCGCTGACGATGGCCGGGTTGTCGGCCAGCAGGCGACGTACGGTGACCGGCCGGCCAGTGGCTTGCGTGGTGCCTTTGACCAAGTCGTCGGTGTATTCGGTCGGGCCAACGATGCACAGGCGCAATTGCGCCGGCTCCACCGGCCAGCGCGCGTAGCTGAGAATGCCAAGAACGACCTGAGTGACAGATTTGGCCCGTTGTTCGGCCATGCCCGTCGGCGCTTGCGACTGTGCGACAGCCGCCCCCGTCAACAACCAGAGCAGACCGACAAGCAACGCGTGCTTGCAGACAACTACGCGCCCTGTCGCCCAGACAGACACCTTCATGCAGGGATTCTCTTGGATCGTAGCGAAATGATGCCGCAACGATAGCACAGCAGTGAAACACCAGCGAGACAGTGACCACTGACCGGTTGGTCAGTAATCGCCACCCATCGTCGGGATTCTCACCTCGCGGGCACGCCCCCTTCCTCCAGTTCCAGCATCAGCCCGCTCAGGCGTTTGACCTTTCGCTGCACCGCTTCCTCAAATACCCCCGGCCGGGATTCAATCAGGGTGAACCAATGCTTGGCCCGGGTGATGCCGGTGTAGATCAATTCTTTGGTCAATACCGGGTTCAAGGCGTCGGGCAGGATCAGCGCGGTGTGGGCAAACTCCGAGCCCTGGGACTTGTGCACCGTCATGGCGTAGACGGTTTCGACGTCATTGAGCCGGCTGGGCAATACGAAACGCACGCCGCCCTGGCCATCGTTGCGCGGGAACGCCACGCGTAACACCGGTTTGCCCGCGTCGGGTCCTTCGCGCTCGGGCAGCTTGAGGGCGATCCCGATGTCGCCGTTCATCAAGCCCAGACCGTAATCGTTGCGAGTCATCAGGACTGGCCGACCTTCGTACCATTGCTGATCGCTTTCGATCAGACGGGCCCTCAGCAGCGCGGCGGTGATCCGTTGATTCAGACCTTCAACGCCCCATGGCCCTTTGCGCACTGCACACAACAGCTGAAATGTATCGAACGCCTGCAAGACTTCGCGGGCCCAAATAATCCAGTCCGGATGTTCGAGGGGTCTGCCCGACGGTGGACGCTGATCACGCAGAACACTCAGATAATGGCGGTAACCCTGCGGGCCGTCGCCGTGCCCCTCCAGCAACAGGCGCTCCAGTTTATGATCCTGTTCGCCCTTGAGCGGCAACGAATACACATCGTCATAGTGCCCGGCCGCGAGCAACTGACGCGCTTCATCCGGCAGCTGCTGATTGACCCGACGCGCGAGCTGACCGATCCCGCTGCCCTCGCCGAAACGCCGGGAGTGACGCAGCATGACCACTTGCTGGGCCAGCGGGTGAGCACCCTCGACGTCTTCATGCAAGCCACTGTCCTGCAGCGACTCACCGCTGACCGATTCCAGCCACTGTCGGGTCTGCGGGTTGTACCAGCCACCCTCGGCATCCCGGCACAAATCGCCTAGCACTGCGCCGGCCTCAACAGAAGCCAATTGATCCTTGTCACCGAGCAACACCAGTCGTGCATGGGCTGGCAAGGCATCGAGCAGATTGGCCATCATTTCCAGGTCGATCATCGAAGCTTCGTCGACCACCAGCACATCCAATGGCAGGCGATTGCCTGCATGATGCCGAAAGTGCCGGGTGCCGGGACGACTGCCCAGCAGACGGTGCACGGTGGTGACGTCGCAAGGGATCTTCGCCCGCACCTCTTCGCTGACTTTCAGCGACTGCACTTGTTGGCTGATGGACTCGGTCAGCCGCGCCGCAGCCTTTCCCGTCGGTGCCGCCAGACGAATCCGCAGCGGATGACCGGTGGCGACTGCCGGCGCTTGCAGCAGAGCCAGCAACCGCACCACTGTGGTGGTCTTGCCAGTGCCCGGGCCGCCGGTGACGATGCTGAAGGCGCCACGGGTCGCGATGGCACAGGCGAGTTTCTGCCAGTCGATCACCTCACCGGTTCTCGCTGATCCGAACAACTCATTCAACCGCTGCGGCAGATCGTCCGGAGTCGGCTCGACTTGTTGCAGACGCTCGCGCAACGCCGTGTCGATGCGCCGTTCGTAGGTCCAGTAGCGTCGCAGATACAGGCGTTTGCCCGACAGCACCAGCGGGCGTTGCTCTGCGCTATCACGGGTGTCCGCCGCCAGTGCGACCAGGGAGCTGCTCGCCAGAACCTTGCACCAGTGAGCGCCATCGAGCGCCTCGAGCAATTGCGAAGGCAGCAGCAACACACCACCTTGCACGTCTCCTTCGGGGGGCAGCGACAGCGCGAAGTCAGGAGCTTTCAGGGTTTCATACAGATCGAGACAGACATGACCGTGGCCAAGTTGATGACTGGTCAGGGCGGCAGCGAGCAGCACCAGCGGATCCGTATCGCGCTCGAGTTCGTGAAGGAACGCGACGAATGCTTTGTCCAGCGCACGCAGCCAGCCACGCTCGACCCAACGAGTGAGCAAGATCAACAGATCATCGGCGCTGGTCAGCGGCGAAAGCCTCGACAGGCTGTCGGCTGCCAGCGGCGTGGGGAGCAGATCGGCAAAGGTGCGGCTCATAGCAGGACTCCCTGTTCCCAGGCGGGCTCGGTCTTGGGTTCAGGTTTTCCTTGAAACATTCGGTCGAGACGTTCGATCAGCTCACGTGGCGGCCGGGCGAAATACACCCCGCGACTGTCAGCACGTGTGCCACGCAGGAACAGATACAACGCGCCGCCGACATGCCGGTCGTAATCGTAATCAGGCAGTCGTGCCTTGAGCTGGCGATGCAACGCCAACAGGTACAGCACGTATTGCAGGTCATAACGATTGTCGAGGATCGACTGTTCCATGGCCTGCTCGGTGTAGGCCAGGTCGTCCACGCCGAGCCAGTTGGATTTGTAGTCGGCCACGTAGTAACGGCCATTGTGTTCGAAGGTCAGGTCGATAAAACCTTTGAACATGCCGTTGAGTTGCACCGGTTCTGCCGCCACACGGGCCACGCCCCTGTGCGTGTGCTGACGCACCAGTTCGTCGAGTTTGACTACATCGACTTTATGACTGGCGAACCAGAATTCCATCTCGACCCGATACTGCTTCAGTTGCTCCAGAACAACTGGCGGCTGCCCACCTGCAATCGGCAATGGCGACTGCAGTAAATGTTGCAGCCAGTCACTCAGAGTATTGATCCAGCCCTCCCAGCCGCGCAAATTGCAGCGCCGGGCAATCGCATCTTCCAGCGCTTCGCGGGAAACGGCGAAGCCGTCGTCACCGGCCCATTCCAGCAAACCGTGAAGAAACGTTCCCGGATTGGGACCGCGCGGGAAGCGGTGGATATCGGCACCGCCGGCAATGATGTCGCGCGGCGCGTCGGGATCAAGGCGTTCGTCATCAAACAGCTTTTGCGCTTGCGGGCTGTCCGGTGCTTCATCGCTGCCGATACTCAACACATCGCTGATGCGCAGAGCGCTGTAGGAGGCGATCCACCAGTTTTCGCTGGCTTTGCGCTTGGGCAACAGTGTCGCACTCAGCACGGCATCGTTGCGCGGGGGCTGGTAATGCTCGTCGGTGGGTTGGGGCATTTCATCGATATGGATAGCCGGGCAATCCTGTTGCAGGTCTTGCAGCCAGCGTTTCAGTTCGCTGGACTCGCCAAGCGATGCGCCACCACCAAGCAGATAACCCAGCGCCGATAGGTGCAGCACCGAGCTGTTGTTATTGCCTCGTTTGAGATCCGTCACGCCTAACCAGCAGGCATGTTGTGCGCGAGTCAACGCAACGTAGAGCAAGCGCAAGTCTTCGGCCAGACGCTCATCGTCCGCTTGCGCTACCAACTCGGCAGTTGGTTTCAGGCTCACCTGAGCCCTGCCCTCGGCGTCGTGATAATGCAGTGGCAAGCGACTGCCATCCACGGGTTTTGCCGAGCAAATGAACGGCAAGAACACCAATGGATACTCCAGGCCTTTGGACTTGTGGATGGTCACGACCTTGACCAGTTGCTCATCACTTTCCAGACGCAGAATCTGCTCTTCGCCGGCCTGGCCGGACACTGCCAACAATTCGGCCAGATGGCGAATCAGCGCTTGTTCACCGTCCAGTTCCGCAGCCGCTTGCTGCATCAACTCCGACAAGTGCAAAAGGTTGGTCAGTACACGCTCGCCATCGGTGCGTTTCATCAAGGTTTGCGGCAGGTGGAAGTCGTGCAGCAGGCGGCGCAACATCGGCAGCACACCTTGCTTGCGCCATAGCTCGCGATAGCCACGGAACTGCATGACCCGGGTTTCCCAGACCAGTTCGTCCTGGTTCAGACGTTCCAGCTCGGCCAATGGCAGGTTCAGGGTGATACAGGCCAATGCGGCTTTCAGGGAGCGCTCGACATCCGGCTCGGCACAGGCCTTGAGCCAGGACAGCAGATCGTGAGCTTCTTGAGCCGCGAATACCGAATCCTTGTCCGACAGATAAACGCTGCGCACACCTCGGGCGGCGAGTTCAGCGCGAACGGCCTGGGCTTCTTTGCCGTCGCGCACGAGAATCGCAATGTCGGACGGCCTCAGACCTCTGAAGTCTTTGCCGTCCTGAACAAACCCCGCGTCAGCGCTTTGTCCGCCATTGAGCAGCGCGGTGATTTCGCTGGCGCACGCCGCTGCCAATTGCTGGCGATAGACCACGCCGGACAGTGGCTGGTCGCTGGACAAGTGCCAGACATTCAACGCTGCGACTTCCTGCCCGGCAACCTGCAGGCGTTCCTTGCGGCCCTGAGATTCCACGGGCAGGAACGGCACCGGGTTGTCGCCGTTTTTCTCGCGGAACAAAAACGCGCCGCGTCCCTGCTCTCGGGACTCGGCGCGCTCGAATACATGATTGACCGCGTTGACCATGCCATGGCTGGAGCGGAAGTTGGTGCCCAGTGTATGCAGTCGGCCAGTGGTGGCCTGACGCGCGCGCAGGTAGGTGTAGATGTCTGCACCGCGGAAAGCGTAGATCGCCTGCTTCGGGTCACCGATCAGGAACAGGCCGGTCTCGGGACTGTTCACTTCGATGCGATAGATGCTTTCGAAGATTCGATACTGCACCGGATCGGTATCCTGGAATTCGTCGATCAGTGCGACCGGGAACTGCTCGCGAATCAACGTCGCAAGACGTTCGCCTCCATCGGATTGCAGAGCGGCATCAAGGCGCAACAACATGTCGTCGAAGCCCATCTCGGCGCGACGCCGCTTCTCTTCTTCAAAGCGTGCGCCTACCCATTTGGCAGCATGTTGCAGCACAGCGGCATCGGGGGTCGGCAATGCATCGAGGCTCGACTTGAGCTTTGACATGGCATCCAGACCCGGGTGACCTGGAGCCTGGCCTTTCCACGCTTCCGCCATCCCGTCGGGGGTCAGTCGAGTGAAACCAGTACCGATATCCAGTTGCTCCAAGGTCTCGTCTTCGGCCCATGCCTTGAGCTTTTCGAACCACGGCTCAAAGTAACGCGCCTGCATCTTGCGCCCGTCGACGGTTTTGCTCGCGACGCCTTGCTGGCAAATGGCGAGCAATTCGTCTGCCCACTGGCGCCAGGGCATTTTCAGTTCGATCAACGCCACGCGGCGTTCTTGCAGACACTCATCTATAAGCTCCGCAGGCGCCTTGCCCTCGTCGCTGTCACGCTCACTGGCGAACAGCCCGCGCACGCGAGGCAATAACGCCGCCGGCCCCCCCAATTACTGCGAACCCAATTCAAGGCATCGCCCTGCATCGGGTAACAGAACAGTCGCCAGTAATCGCGCAGCACTTCGCCGAGCAAGTCGCTGTGATCGGTTTCCAGGGATTGGGTGAACAAGCTGCCGCTGTCGAACGCATGCTCACGCAACATGCGCTGACACCAACTGTGGATGGTTGAGACGGCGGCCTCGTCCATCCACTGCGCGGCGACATCGAGGCGGTTGGCACAACCGGGCCATTGTTGGGTGTCGAATTGGTCACGCAATTCGGCGATCAATGCATCGGGCGCAGCCGTTTCGTCACGAAAGAATCGAGCTGCCTCGGCCAAACGCGTACGTATGCGCTCACGCAACTCCTTGGTCGCGGCATCGGTGAAGGTCACCACGAGAATCTGTGGTGGCAGCAATTCGCGGCCGAATCCACTCGCCTCATCACCATGCCCGAGGATAAGCCGCAGATACAAAGCCGAGATGGTAAAGGTTTTACCGGTACCGGCACTGGCTTCGATCAACTGGCTGCCCTGTAGGGGAAAGGCCAGTGCGAGGGGAGTCTTTGTACTCATGCGCGAGTCCCTTCGGTGGACAGCGAACGCCAAGGCGCTTCAAACAGTGGGCGATACAACGCGTCGCACCAACCGGAGAATGTTTCGTCCTCCAGCAATGCATCGAAGTCGGCGTATTGCCGGGACAACGCCGGGCTCTCGCGGCGCTCACCTTCGCTGGTCTGCCCGTCACCTTCATACGCTTTACGTGCCACGGCTTCGGCCTTCAGAGGGTCGGTCTGGGAAAGCCACGCAAAAGCGGTTTTTACCGCGATTGGCAGTGGCTGTCGCATGCCTGCCTGCCAGGCGAGGAGCAAGTCGCCAAGAAAACGTATCGCCCGCGCTGGCTCCATGGGTTCAAGCAGCAAGGTATCGTCGCTGGCGACCAACGCTGTCGTCAGCGAAAGTCCACTGGCGCAGGCCACCAGATGATTGATCCAAGGCTTGGTCAGGCGATGCCATTTGCGGCTTTTGATCGAGCCAATGTTGTTGGGAATGGTCGTGACCGACAATAGGCCACCGTCGGTGCGCTGGTGCAAACCGGCAAGCCAGCCTTCAAGACGCAAACCCTGCAACTCTAGATTGATCGGCATCGCACTGTTCAGAGGGGTCGGCCAGAGTGTCAGCAATTGTTGATAACGCTGCAGCAAATCCGGCAAAGGTTCGATCAGCTCTCGTTGCAGGCACTCGCCGAACCCGGCCATTGGCAGCAGACCGCTGTTCTGCAGACGGCGGGCCTGGGCAGTCAAAGCCTGATCGACATTGTCCGGCTGCCTGAGAGCGGCTTCGAGCAGGCTGTCGCTGAGCGTATAGCGCTGCAATGCGTCCAATACGAAGGGTTCTTCGTCAGCCAGCGGTGCTTCGGCAGCCTCGAAATACACCTTGAGGCGCTGGGTGAAAAAATGCCGAACCGGATTGCGTAAAAAATCCTGCAACAAAGCCAGGCTCAACGGCTCCTCCTGCACATAAGGGGTAAGTAGCTGAGTTTCGTTTTGAGGCTCATGCTGTTGATGCAGAACCTGCCATTCGCTGGCATAGCTGAAGAGTTGATCGCCGTCATGAAAATAGCGCGCACTGAACGGTTGCAGCGGATGCTCTTGCGTCATGGCACTTAACAGATCACCGCTTTCGTCGAGCAATCGCCAACCGCTGGCGAGGTGATCGCGCAACTGGCCGATCAACACGGAAGCCGGTCGTTCACTGTTGTCGCGAATGCTGCGGCCGACCCAACTGATGTACAGCTGATTGCGCGCTGACAAAAGTGCTTCGAGCAAAAGATAGCGGTCATCTTCACGCCGCGAACGATCTCCCGGACGGTAGTCGCTGCCCATGAGGTCGAAGTCCAGCGGCGGCTGCGCCCGTGGATAGTCGCCGTCGTTCATTCCCAGCAGGCAGACCAGTTTGAACGGAATGGCACGCATGGGCATCAGCGTACAGAAGTTCACGGCGCCAGCCAGAAACCGCTGAGACAATCGCCCTTGGTCCAGCCCCGCGAGCCAGGCTTCACGAACCACGGTCAGTGGTAGCTCATCCGTCAGACCGACGGCCTCACACGTTTCCAGCCAGGTTTCGCGCAGTTCCTCGAGTTGGGTCAACAAATAATCGTCATGCTCGTTACTAGCCTTGAAGAACAGTTGCATCAGCGCCTGCAAACGGTATCCCCACTCCTTGGGTTGAGCGGGTTGGGTGAGCTGTTGGTGGGCAAGTTCCAGGGCATCGAGCAGAGCCACCAACGGCCCGATGAGTGCGGCGTCGAGTCCGCCGATCTCATCGTAGGGTTCAATTCCTTCACACGCATTGGCACTGCCGACGGCGTAACCGAGAAGCATGCGGCGCAGACCAAAATGCCAGCTGTTTTG
Source organism: Pseudomonas sp. AC242 (assembly GCF_979258655.1). Taxonomy (NCBI): domain Bacteria; kingdom Pseudomonadati; phylum Pseudomonadota; class Gammaproteobacteria; order Pseudomonadales; family Pseudomonadaceae; genus Pseudomonas; species Pseudomonas sp. AC242. Next base: position 7,458 of record NZ_OZ409873.1, on the reverse strand, counting down.
CTCTAGTTCGTCGGGTAACCCCAGGCCCGCGCGTTGCTCGGCGTTCATGCCCCAGCGCACGCCCGCACCTTCGATCCAGCGGTGCAGTGTTGGCAGGTCGCGCTCTTCCACACCAAAACGCGCGCGAAGTGCGGGAACGTCGAGCAGGTCGAGGATTTCACTGACCGGGAAACGACTGTCGGGAAGCTTGAGCAGGTGTTCGACTGCGATCAGCAGTGGATCGCGGCCGCGCTGCCCCTGATCGGCCAATGTGAAGGGTATAAATCGCGGATCATGGCGATCAAGCTGACCAAATACTGCGCGGATATGCGGTGCGTAGCTATCGACGTCAGGCACCATCACGATCACATCGCGCGGACGCAGATGCGGGTTGGCACTAAAGCGCGCGAGAAGCTGGTCGTGCAGTATTTCAACTTCACGTTGAGCGCTGTGGGCAATGTGAAAACGGATCGACTCGTCCTTTGCCAGATCGACAGCAGGCCAATGTTCACGTGTTTCGTTGAGTGGGCGCAACTCCAGGATATCGTCCTGTAGTTGATTGAGCAGATTGTGTGGTTGAGTTTCGCTGAACAGGTCTATGCGGCCATCGCGAAAAGCCGCCCGATAGCTATTGGGATCGTCATAGCTGTCGAGCAGGTTTATGTAGTCCCGGCCTTGTTTGCCCCACGCAGCCAACAGTGGATGGGCGTGTTGATGCAGCGTTTCAGGGTCCAGCACTGCGGGCATTCCAGTCTTGCGCGATTGCCGTTTGTATTGATGCCGCAGCAGATCTTTGTCGGCGACAATATCGGCCCAGTGGTGCCGGCAGGGGTTGTGTACACACAGCAGGACCTGACTGAAACGCGCAAGCCCGGCCAGCGCCTCAAGCACTTGGGCTGGCAGTGAAGAAATCCCGAAAACGATCACTCGCGATGGCAATCCCGCAGGCGCTTCGGTGAGGTTGTTGATGCGTTCGATAAACCGTTGATGAACGCCGGCACGACTCTGCGCCATACCTTGCTCGCCCACGTCATCCAGCAGCGCACGCCACAGTTCTGCCTGCCAACAACTGGTCGGGGGCAGTGGCTTTACTTCTCCCCTGACGTTGCGCAGTTGATGCCGACCTTCGGCCCAGTCTTCAAGCCAGTCGGCCCGGTACACCTGATATTGGTCGAACAGATCCGCCAGGCGTTCGGACAATTGATAGCGTTTGCGCAGGTCGGCGTCGTGGGTAAGGAAGCGTTGCAATGGCTCGAAATGCGGGCGATCAATGACCTGTGGGAGGAGGCGCATGAGACGCCAGGTCAGCGGGGCCTTATCGAGCAGGGATTTGGGAGGAATTTCATCTCGGCCTAATACCATGCGATAAAGCTGCCACATGAAACTGCCCGGCAGTTGCACATCAATCGCCGCCGCAATGCCGCAACCTCCGAGGTCGTCGTCCTCTGGATCTTCAGCCAAAGCGAATTTGAGCCACTGGGCAATACCGTTGCTCTGCACCAGAGCGATTTCGTTTTCCAGCGGGGCCAGTGGATAGCGCCGCATTATGCTGATCACAAGGCTGCGCAGCTCGTCCAGGCTATTGCTCTGGACCACCATGAATGCAGCGTTGAGGGACTGGGCGTCCGGCATAAGGGTTTCCTTGGAGAAGTACAAAAGCCAGGGCAGAACCTTAGCATTGTCGGCAGGGTATGACAGCCGGACGGCGTCCGTGAATGCTGTAAGAACTTTCCTGCGGGCAAAACAAAACCCCAACTGCTTTCGCAATTGGGGTTTCGGAATTTAATCTTGACGATGACCTACTCTCACATGGGGAAACCCCACACTACCATCGGCGATGCATCGTTTCACTGCTGAGTTCGGGATGGGATCAGGTGGTTCCAACGCTCTATGGTCGTCAAGAAATTCGGGTACTGAGTCGTGGCCTGTGGCCTCGCTTCAGCAAATTGGGTATGTGACAGCTGGTGTTTTGTGAGTCTTTCGAACTTTCGGTTCGTTTCGTCTTCACACACCGCAATCTGGTCTCTTCGACGCAAATTGCTTGGGTGTTATATGGTCAAGCCTCACGGGCAATTAGTATTGGTTAGCTCAACGCCTCACAGCGCTTACACACCCAACCTATCAACGTCGTAGTCTTCGACGGCCCTTCAGGGAACTCAAGGTTCCAGTGAGATCTCATCTTGAGGCAAGTTTCCCGCTTAGATGCTTTCAGCGGTTATCTTTCCCGAACATAGCTACCCGGCAATGCCACTGGCGTGACAACCGGAACACCAGAGGTTCGTCCACTCCGGTCCTCTCGTACTAGGAGCAGCCCCTCTCAAATCTCAAACGTCCACGGCAGATAGGGACCGAACTGTCTCACGACGTTCTAAACCCAGCTCGCGTACCACTTTAAATGGCGAACAGCCATACCCTTGGGACCGGCTTCAGCCCCAGGATGTGATGAGCCGACATCGAGGTGCCAAACACCGCCGTCGATATGAACTCTTGGGCGGTATCAGCCTGTTATCCCCGGAGTACCTTTTATCCGTTGAGCGATGGCCCTTCCATACAGAACCACCGGATCACTAAGACCTACTTTCGTACCTGCTCGACGTGTCTGTCTCGCAGTCAAGCGCGCTTTTGCCTTTATACTCTACGACCGATTTCCGACCGGTCTGAGCGCACCTTCGTACTCCTCCGTTACTCTTTAGGAGGAGACCGCCCCAGTCAAACTACCCACCATACACTGTCCTCGATCCGGATAACGGACCTGAGTTAGAACCTCAAAGTTGCCAGGGTGGTATTTCAAGGATGGCTCCACGCGAACTGGCGTCCACGCTTCAAAGCCTCCCACCTATCCTACACAAGCAAATTCAAAGTCCAGTGCAAAGCTATAGTAAAGGTTCACGGGGTCTTTCCGTCTAGCCGCGGATACACTGCATCTTCACAGCGATTTCAATTTCACTGAGTCTCGGGTGGAGACAGCGCCGCCATCGTTACGCCATTCGTGCAGGTCGGAACTTACCCGACAAGGAATTTCGCTACCTTAGGACCGTTATAGTTACGGCCGCCGTTTACCGGGGCTTCGATCAAGAGCTTCGCGTTAGCTAACCCCATCAATTAACCTTCCGGCACCGGGCAGGCGTCACACCCTATACGTCCACTTTCGTGTTTGCAGAGTGCTGTGTTTTTAATAAACAGTCGCAGCGGCCTGGTATCTTCGACCGGCATGAGCTTACGGAGCAAGTCCTTCACCCTCACCGGCGCACCTTCTCCCGAAGTTACGGTGCCATTTTGCCTAGTTCCTTCACCCGAGTTCTCTCAAGCGCCTTGGTATTCTCTACCCAACCACCTGTGTCGGTTTGGGGTACGGTTCCTGGTTACCTGAAGCTTAGAAGCTTTTCTTGGAAGCATGGCATCAACCACTTCGTGTTCTAAAAGAACACTCGTCATCAGCTCTCGGCCTTAAGATCCCGGATTTACCTAAGATCTCAGCCTACCACCTTAAACTTGGACAACCAACGCCAAGCTGGCCTAGCCTTCTCCGTCCCTCCATCGCAATAACCAGAAGTACAGGAATATTAACCTGTTTTCCATCGACTACGCTTTTCAGCCTCGCCTTAGGGACCGACTAACCCTGCGTCGATTAACGTTGCGCAGGAAACCTTGGTCTTTCGGCGTGGGTGTTTTTCACACCCATTGTCGTTACTCATGTCAGCATTCGCACTTCTGATACCTCCAGCAAGCTTCTCAACTCACCTTCACAGGCTTACAGAACGCTCCTCTACCGCATCACCCGAAGGTGATACCCGTAGCTTCGGTGTATGGTTTGAGCCCCGTTACATCTTCCGCGCAGGCCGACTCGACTAGTGAGCTATTACGCTTTCTTTAAAGGGTGGCTGCTTCTAAGCCAACCTCCTAGCTGTCTAAGCCTTCCCACATCGTTTCCCACTTAACCATAACTTTGGGACCTTAGCTGACGGTCTGGGTTGTTTCCCTTTTCACGACGGACGTTAGCACCCGCCGTGTGTCTCCCATGCTCGGCACTTGTAGGTATTCGGAGTTTGCATCGGTTTGGTAAGTCGGGATGACCCCCTAGCCGAAACAGTGCTCTACCCCCTACAGTGATACATGAGGCGCTACCTAAATAGCTTTCGAGGAGAACCAGCTATCTCCGAGCTTGATTAGCCTTTCACTCCGATCCACAGGTCATCCGCTAACTTTTCAACGGTAGTCGGTTCGGTCCTCCAGTTAGTGTTACCCAACCTTCAACCTGCCCATGGATAGATCGCCCGGTTTCGGGTCTATTCCCAGCGACTAGACGCCCTATTAAGACTCGCTTTCGCTACGCCTCCCCTATTCGGTTAAGCTCGCCACTGAAAATAAGTCGCTGACCCATTATACAAAAGGTACGCAGTCACCCAACAAAGTGGGCTCCCACTGCTTGTACGCATACGGTTTCAGGATCTATTTCACTCCCCTCTCCGGGGTTCTTTTCGCCTTTCCCTCACGGTACTAGTTCACTATCGGTCAGTCAGTAGTATTTAGCCTTGGAGGATGGTCCCCCCATATTCAGACAAAGTTTCTCGTGCTCCGTCCTACTCGATTTCATGACTAAGAGATTTTCGCGTACAGGGCTATCACCCACTATGGCCGCACTTTCCAGAGCGTTCCGCTAATCTCAAAGCCACTTAAGGGCTAGTCCCCGTTCGCTCGCCACTACTAAGGGAATCTCGGTTGATTTCTTTTCCTCAGGGTACTTAGATGTTTCAGTTCCCCTGGTTCGCCTCTTGCACCTATGTATTCAGTACAAGATAACCATCTTATGATGGCTGGGTTCCCCCATTCAGACATCTCCGGATCAAAGTCTGTTTGCCGACTCCCCGAAGCTTTTCGCAGGCTACCACGTCTTTCATCGCCTCTGACTGCCAAGGCATCCACCGTATGCGCTTCTTCACTTGACCATATAACCCCAAGCAATCTGGTTATACTGTGAAGACGACATTCGCCGAAAATTCGAATTTCTCAACTAAGAGAACTCACAAATTTTACCTTAGCCTGATCCGTTACCAGTGAAAGTAACGTTCAGTCTATCTTTCTATCACATACCCAAATTTTTAAAGAACGATCTAATCAAAAGACTAGAAATCAATATTCTCAAGGAATACTCATTTCTAAGCTTTCAGAAGCAGTTATATGGTGGAGCCAAGCGGGATCGAACCGCTGACCTCCTGCGTGCAAGGCAGGCGCTCTCCCAGCTGAGCTATGGCCCCATAACAAAATTGGTGGGTCTGGGCAGATTCGAACTGCCGACCTCACCCTTATCAGGGGTGCGCTCTAACCAACTGAGCTACAGACCCAATTTCGAGCGCGTAACTGTTAGCTTGGAGCTATCAGCTTGGAGCTTAAAGCTGCTTCTATCGTCTTCTTCAATGAATCAAGCAATTCGTGTGGGAACTTATGGAGCAGCTGATGTCGTCGATTAAGGAGGTGATCCAGCCGCAGGTTCCCCTACGGCTACCTTGTTACGACTTCACCCCAGTCATGAATCACACCGTGGTAACCGTCCTCCCGAAGGTTAGACTAGCTACTTCTGGTGCAACCCACTCCCATGGTGTGACGGGCGGTGTGTACAAGGCCCGGGAACGTATTCACCGTGACATTCTGATTCACGATTACTAGCGATTCCGACTTCACGCAGTCGAGTTGCAGACTGCGATCCGGACTACGATCGGTTTTATGGGATTAGCTCCACCTCGCGGCTTGGCAACCCTTTGTACCGACCATTGTAGCACGTGTGTAGCCCAGGCCGTAAGGGCCATGATGACTTGACGTCATCCCCACCTTCCTCCGGTTTGTCACCGGCAGTCTCCTTAGAGTGCCCACCATGACGTGCTGGTAACTAAGGACAAGGGTTGCGCTCGTTACGGGACTTAACCCAACATCTCACGACACGAGCTGACGACAGCCATGCAGCACCTGTCTCAATGTTCCCGAAGGCACCAATCCATCTCTGGAAAGTTCATTGGATGTCAAGGCCTGGTAAGGTTCTTCGCGTTGCTTCGAATTAAACCACATGCTCCACCGCTTGTGCGGGCCCCCGTCAATTCATTTGAGTTTTAAGCCTTGCGGCCGTACTCCCCAGGCGGTCAACTTAATGCGTTAGCTGCGCCAGCTAAGAGCTCAAGGCTCCCAACGGCTAGTTGACATCGTTTACGGCGTGGACTACCAGGGTATCTAATCCTGTTTGCTCCCCACGCTTTCGCACCTCAGTGTCAGTATCAGTCCAGGTGGTCGCCTTCGCCACTGGTGTTCCTTCCTATATCTACGCATTTCACCGCTACACAGGAAATTCCACCACCCTCTACCATACTCTAGCTCGACAGTTTTGAATGCAGTTCCCAGGTTGAGCCCGGGGATTTCACATCCAACTTAACGAACCACCTACGCGCGCTTTACGCCCAGTAATTCCGATTAACGCTTGCACCCTCTGTATTACCGCGGCTGCTGGCACAGAGTTAGCCGGTGCTTATTCTGTCGGTAACGTCAAAACAGCAAAGTATTAATTTACTGCCCTTCCTCCCAACTTAAAGTGCTTTACAATCCGAAGACCTTCTTCACACACGCGGCATGGCTGGATCAGGCTTTCGCCCATTGTCCAATATTCCCCACTGCTGCCTCCCGTAGGAGTCTGGACCGTGTCTCAGTTCCAGTGTGACTGATCATCCTCTCAGACCAGTTACGGATACGTCGCCTTGGTGAGCCATTACCTCACCAACTAGCTAATCCGACCTAGGCTCATCTGATAGCGCAAGGCCCGAAGGTCCCCTGCTTTCTCCCGTAGGACGTATGCGGTATTAGCGTTCCTTTCGAAACGTTGTCCCCCACTACCAGGCAGATTCCTAGGCATTACTCACCCGTCCGCCGCTGAATCCAGGAGCAAGCTTCCTCTCATCCGCTCGACTTGCATGTGTTAGGCCTGCCGCCAGCGTTCAATCTGAGCCATGATCAAACTCTTCAGTTCAAACATCTTTGGGTTTCTAAGAAACCCTAAACTTGGCTCAGCAATCGTTGGTTACATCTTTGATTTCTCGCGGAGTAACTTGTGATGCTGATAATCTTGTTGACTATCAGTCTGACTCCACAAGCACCCACACGAATTGCTTGATTCAGTTGTTAAAGAGCGGTTGGTTAAGATCTTTCGTCTCAACCGAGGCGCGCATTCTACAGCAGCCTCATTTGCTGTCAAGTGATTATTTTCAGAAGTTTTCGAAGAATTCTTCAACAACTTCAACCACTTGCGCTTCAGATCTCTCGTCAGCGGGAGGCGAATCTACAGCGTTACACGCTGCTGTCAACACCTCTTTTTCAACTTCCTTTCGGCTTCGATAAACTGAAGCAGCTCACTGCCGAAACCTACATAACTCATTGAATCTCAAGGAGTTTTCCGTTTCGACTGCGCCGGAAGTGGGGCGAATTATAGACATCTGAAATCTG